>NZ_RSEC01000009.1 GCF_003937945.1 Amycolatopsis eburnea | reverse complement strand
CTTGCTCTCAAAGGAAACCCCGACGAGGGGGTTTCAAATATAAGCTCTACTGGCTTAGTTCACTAGCACACTGTTGAGTTCTCAAGCAACACACCCCGAGTCGCGCCGCCGTCAAGCGGCCTTACTCGAAGCGAGTTATTTCTAGCAGTTTTTGTGGGCCACCCACTCAATCGCTTCTGCGAGAGCTTGGTTCGTGTCCCCGCCGCCCGGTTTCCCTGGCGACTTGGAGAACTTTACATGCCCCGAAAGGGCCCGAAACAGGGGGGTCCCTTAACAAGATCAGCGCAGGTCAGACCCCATGACGAAGCCCGTCCACGGCCCAGTCTGCCCCGAACCGCCCGGGAGCGCCAGGCAAGAACATTGCTCCGAGTACATTGCACCGTATTGCACCGCGTCAGTGCTCCGCTTAGCGTCGGCGGCATGAACCTCGCGCACGACGACCTCGGCCCGCGGGACGGGCAGCCGGTCCTGCTGGTCCACGGCCACCCCTTCGACCGCTCCCTGTGGCGCCCCCAGGCCGAGTACCTGGCCGGCCGCGGCTACCGGGTGGTGACCCCGGACCTCCGGGGCTACGGCGACTCGAGCACCGGCGACACCACGACCGGCCTCGACGTCTTCGCGAACGACCTCGTCGAGCTGGCCGACCGGCTCGGGCTGGACCGCTTCGTGCTCGGCGGCCTCTCCATGGGCGGCCAGATCGTCATGCAGCTGATGACGGACCACCCGCAGCGGGTGCAAGCCCTCCTACTCGCCGACACCTTCGCCGGCCTCGACACCCCGGCGGCCAAGCAGGCCCGCTACGACACCGCCGCGAGGATCACCGAAGAGGGCATGGAGCGCTACGCCGACGAGCTGCTCCCCAAGATGATCTCGAAGCAGACCCGCGCGACCAGGCCCGACGTCGAAGCCCACGTCCGCCGCATGATGCGCGAGGCGCCGAAGGAAGGTGCCGCGGCGGCGCTCAGGGGACGCGCCGAGCGTCCCGACTACGTGCCGGTGCTCAAGGACATCGACGTTCCCACGCTGGTCGTCGTCGGCAGCGAGGACGAGTTCACGCCGGTCGCCGACGCCGAACTGATCCACCGGGAGATCGCGGGTTCGACCCTGGTGGTGGTCGAGGGCGCGGGCCACCTGCCTAACCTGGAGCGCGAGACCGAGTTCGACGACGCCCTCAGTGCGTTCCTGACCGGAAAAAGGTTCACCCCATGACCCAGCAGACCGTGTTCGTGACCGGCGCCAGCGCCGGCTTCGGCGACGCCATCGCGCGCCGGTTCGTCGCCGAGGGCGCCCGCGTGATCGCCGTCGCCCGCAGCGAGGACAAGCTCGAGAAGCTGGCCGGCGAGCTGGGCGACGCCGTCCTCCCGCTCACCCTCGACGTCAGCGACCCCGAAGCGGTCCGGCAGGCCGTGAACGACCTCCCGGACGACTGGAAAAGCGTCGACGTCCTGGTCAACAACGCCGGCCTCGCCAAGGGCCTCGAGCCCGCGCACAAGGCCGACCTGGACGACTGGGACCAGATGATCGCGACCAACGTCCGCGGCCTCGCGCACGTCACCCGCGCGCTGCTGCCCGGGATGGTCGAGCGCGGCCGCGGCCACGTCATCAACATCGGCTCGATCGCCGGCACCTACCCTTACCCTGGCGGCAACGTCTACGGCGCGACCAAGGCGTTCGTCCACCAGTTCAGCCTCAACCTGCGCAGCGACCTGCACGGCACCGGCGTGCGCGTCACCAACGTCGAGCCCGGCATGGTCGGCGGCACCGACTTCTCGAAGGTCCGCTTCGACGGCGACGCGGCGAAGGCCGAGAAGGTCTACGAGGGCACCACCCCGCTGACCGCCGAAGACGTCGCCGAGTCCGTCTACTGGGCGGCCAGCCAGCCGGAGCACGTGAACATCAACGTCATCGAGCTGATGCCGGTGGTCCAGAGCTTCTCGGCGCTGCAGATCTACCGCGAGAGCTGAAACAGGTCCAGCAACGCCTGCTGACCCGGCTCGGGCGAGGTCAGCAGGCGCTTGGTGCGCGGCCGCCCGCCGGTGGACGGGTAGCGCAGGACCAGCTCGCCGATGCCCGCGAGCTGGTCCAGCAGCTCCCGCACCGACAGGTTCATCCCCGCCCGGTCGGCCTCGCGCCGCATCAGGTGCGTCACCGTCGCGGCGAGCACCGAGACCAGGCCGTGCGCGGCGATCCGCTGCCGCGTCCACTCCCAGCGCGGGGTCGGGCCGGTGACGGCGGGCCCGGTCAGCCAGCGGAACGTCGACTCCAGGTGGGTGCGCGCGCGGTAGGCGGTGACGACGTCGCCGATCGGCCAGTCGCGGTCGGTGACCAGCACCTGCTTGCCGAAGAACTCCTCGTCCAGGCGGGCCAGCGCGGCCGGGTCGATCCGCCGTTCCAGCCGGATCTCCCCCGGCCGGTTGCCGCTGAGCACGGCGGTGAGCACGCGCTCGATGCGCCGGCCGCGCGTCACCCGGCCCAGCTCGGCGTGCACCTGCGCGCGGTCGCCGCGGTGGGTGCCCGCGGCCAGGGCCCCGGCCAGGCCGTCCAGCTCGCGGGTCGCGGTGGCCAGCTCGTCGGCGAACGCGCGGGACTGCGCCGCGTGCAGCGTCGCCGAGTGCGTCAGGATCACCCGCCGCCGGACGCCGTCGACCACCGCGTGCGTGTCCAGCGCGGTGAGCCCGGCGAACCGCTCGGGGTCGACGCGCTTGCGGGCGGACGCGGGCTGGGTCAGCAGCTCGGGGTGGTCGGTCAGCGGGAGCGAGCCGACGAACCCGCTGCGTGAGCCGAGGTCCAGCTGGGCGGCCTGGCCGGCGTGGAAGACGAGCGTCGCCGGGCCCAGCCCTTCGGTCAGCGCCGCGAACGTCGGCGCCGTGCCGTCGTCGCGCCGGTACAGCCGCGAGGACAGCGGGATGGCACCGTCGCGGGTCACGCGCAGGCCGACGCCGGCGAGCACCTCGCGGCACGCCGAGGGCAGCGTGCAGTCGGCCGGCGCGAACACCGCGAACTGCGGGACGTCGACCGCCAGCGCCTCGTGGTCGTCGAGGGTGGCGAGGACGGCGGTGGCGACCGCGTCCTCGATCCCGGCGACGCGCTCGGGCGTCAGCCGGTCCAGCGCCCGCCACGCGCCGTCCACTGTGGACAGCCGGGGGCGCACGAGATCCGCCGCCGCGCTCGTGGCCCACCACTCGCCGATCGGCGTCTCCGGCGCGGTCGCGCGGTGCAGCACCGCGACGGCCAGCGTCGATCCCAGCGACGGCTTCGAGCGCACGACGTCGTCGACGCGGCGGACGAAGTCCAGCCGGGACAGCGTCGCCCACACCGCCGCGACGTCGCCGTACGTCCGGTGCGAAGCCGAGGCCGGTTCGCCGCCCGGGACGGCACGGGCGATCTCGTCGGCCGTGCCGAGATAACGCTGCGTCACCACCCGGGGCTTGCCGTCGACCCGGGCGGACTCCGCCAGGTAGTAGTACGTCCGGCCGCCGATCTTCTTGCCGACCACAGATGCCACCCTTTAGGTAATACACGCCGAACCGGTGATCGACAACCCACCGAGCGCGCTGACCTGCGACGACGATCACGTTCGCGTCCAACCCCAGCCAGGTGCGGAACGCACACTGGCTGGTCGCGCGAGGACGGTCCTAGCGTGGGTGGAATGGGACCCGAACCCGACGCCACCACCCCGACCGCCTCCGCGATGCGCCGCGCGCTCGCCCGGGCACGTGACGGGAAGACACTGGACGTCACCGAAGCGGCCGTCCTGCTGCACGCCCGCGGCGACGACCTCACCAAGCTTTCCGAGTACGCCTCCCGCATCCGGGACGCCGGCCTGGCCGAGGCCGGGCGCGCCGGCATCATCACCTACAGCCGCAAGGTGTTCATCCCGCTGACCCGGCTGTGCCGCGACCGCTGCGGCTACTGCACGTTCGTCACGGTGCCGGGCCGGCTCGAATCGCCGTTCCTCTCGCCGGACGAGGTGCTCGACATCGCCCGCAAGGGCGCCGAGATGGGCTGCAAGGAAGCCCTCTTCACGCTCGGCGACCGGCCGGAGGACCGCTGGAAGGCCGCGCGCGAGTGGCTGGACGCGCACGGCTACGACGACACGCTCTCCTACGTCCGCGCGATGGCGATCCGCGTCCTCGAAGAGACCGGCCTGCTGCCCCACCTCAACCCCGGCGTGCTGACCTGGCAGGACTTCCAGCGGCTCAAGCCGGTCGCGCCGTCGATGGGCATGATGCTGGAGACCACCGCGACCCGGCTGTGGAGCGAGAAGGGCGGCCCGCACTACGGCTCGCCCGACAAGGATCCCGCGGTCCGGCTGCGGGTGCTCGAAGACGCCGGGCGCAGCTCGGTGCCGTTCACCACGGGTGTCCTGATCGGCATCGGCGAGACGTTCGAGGAACGCGCGGACGCGCTGTTCGAGATCCGCAAGGTCGCCAAGACCTACGGCGGCATCCAGGAAGTCATCGTGCAGAACTTCCGGGCCAAGCCGGACACGAAGATGCGCGCGACGCCGGACGCCGACCTCGAAGAACTCGCCGCGAACATCGCCGTCGCACGGCTGGTGCTCGGCCCGAAGATGCGCATCCAGGCGCCGCCGAACCTGATCGGCAGCCAGTACGACCTGATGATCCGGGCCGGCATCGACGACTGGGGCGGCGTCTCGCCGCTGACCCCGGACCACGTCAACCCGGAACGCGCGTGGCCGCAGATCGACGAGCTGGCCCGCCGCACCGAGAAGGCCGGCTTCGAGCTGAAGGAACGGCTGACGATCTACCCCGAGTACGTCAAGGCCGGCGAGCCGTGGCTAGACCCGCGGATCACGCGGCACGTCGCCGCGCTCGTCGACTACGACACCGGGATGGCGCGCGAAGGCGCGATGCCGGTCGGCATCCCCTGGCAGGAGCCGGACGGCGGCTGGCAGGAGTCCGGCCGCACCGACCTGCACACCGAGATCGACACCAGCGGCCGCACCGAAGACCGCCGGAGCGACTTCGACTCGGTGTACGGGGACTGGAAGGAGATCGGCGACCGGATCAAGACCGGGCCGGCCAAGTTCGACACGGACATCCTGGAAGCCTTGCGCAGCGCGGAAAAGGACCCGGCCGGGCTGTCCGACGACGCCGCGCTGGCGTTGCTGCACGCGGACGGCCGCGAGCTTGACGCGTTCACGAAGCTCGCCGACGACCTGCGCCGCGAGACCGTCGGCGACGACATCACGTTCGTCGTCACGCGGAACATCAACTTCACCAACGTCTGCTACACGGGTTGCCGCTTCTGCGCCTTCGCCCAGCGTCGCACCGACGCCGACGCGTACACGCTCTCGCTGGAGCAGGTCGGCGACCGCGTCGACGAGGCGTGGGCCGCGGGCGCGACCGAGATCTGCATGCAGGGCGGCATCCACCCGGACCTGCCGGGCACCGCGTACTTCGACCTCGCGGCCGAGGTCAAGCGCCGTCAGCCGGGCATCCACCTGCACTCCTACAGCCCGATGGAGGTCGTGAACGGCGCTTCGCGGACCAACCTGTCCCTGCGCGACTGGCTGATCGCGGCGAAGGAGTCCGGCGTGGACTCGCTGCCCGGTACCGCGGCGGAGATCCTCGACGACGACGTCCGCTGGGTGCTCACCAAGGGCAAGCTGCCGACGTCGGAGTGGATCAAGGTCGTCACGACCGCGCACGAGGTCGGGCTGCCGACGACGTCGACGATGATGTACGGCCACGTCGACACGCCGTCGCACTGGGTCGCGCACCTCAAGCTCCTCGCGCGGCTGCAGCGCGAGGGCCTGGAGAAGCACGGCAAGCGCGGGTTCAGCGAGTTCGTGCTGCTGCCGTTCATCCACCAGAGCGCGCCGATCTACCTGGCCGGCCTCGCCCGGCCCGGCACGACGCTGCGCGAGAACCGCGCGGTGCACGCGCTGTCCCGGCTGCTGCTGCACGGCATGATCGACAACATCCAGAGCTCGTGGGTGAAGCTGGGCGAAGAAGGCAGCCGCGCGGTGCTGCAGGGCGGCGTCAACGACATCGGCGGCACGCTGATGGAGGAGACGATCAGCCGGATGGCGGGCGCGTCGAACGGGTCCTACAAGACGATCAGCGACATGCGCGCGATGGTCGAGCCGCTGGGTCGCCCGCTGGTGCAGCGGACGACCGGGTACGGGCGGCCGAGCGCCGAACGGCTCGCCGCGGCGGAGGCTTCGGACGGCGTCGCGACGGCGGTGCGCAAGCCGCTCCTGCCGCTGCTGACCCCGTGAGGCGGCGGGCGCCGGGAGACCGGCGCCCGCTAACCTCCGGCGCATGGGGGTTTATCGCATAGTGCCGTTGTTCGTGCTCGCGTTCCTGGCCGGCTGCGACAGTCCGCCGCCGCCCGCTCCGGTGCCCACAGTGACACCGAGCCCGAGCCCGACCTACGCGCCGCCGCCGTCGAGCGGGCTGTCCCTTTCGGTCGGACCGGTCGAAGCCGGCCTCGGGCACCGCGCCAGCGTGCTCACGCTGACCAACCGGGACACCCGCCCGCGGAAGGTCACCGGCTACCCGGACCTGAAAGTCCTGGCGGGTGACGGAACGCCGCTGGACGTCAAGGTCGAGCACGGAACTTCGTACTTCGCGCGGGACCTCGGACCGCAGGACCTGACCGTCCAACCCGGCGCGACGGTGGTGGCCGTGCTCGCCTGGTCGGCCACCGTCACTTCCGGCGACACGCGCACGGGTGCGGCAATCTCGGTCGTCCCCGTCCCCGGCGAACCTGAGCAAAAGCAGCCCCTCGACACCGACCTGGGCACCACGGACACCGTCACGCTCAGTTCGTGGGCGGCCGGAATCGGCGGCTGATGACTTTGTGTCACCGCTCACAAACGCCCGGGTGAGCGGTCGCGATCTGTGCTAACTCTTTCCTTTCACGACCAGGGCAAGCACCGAAGCTTCACCTGCCGAAAGGGACTTCGTTGAGCACCTCCGTGGATACCTTGGGCATGGTCGACACCGAGCGCTACCCGCTCACCGAGCCGGGAAGCGCTGCCTGGCGGGCCGCCGTCGACCGCACGCGCGCGGACCTGGCCGAGGTCGGCTGCAGCGTCCTCGCCGACTTCATCCGGCCGGAACTGCGGGAGGTCCTGCGCACCGAGTGCGCCGAACTCGAACCGCACGCCTACACGAAGATCGAAAAGGTCAACGCCTACAACACCGCGATCGACGAGCCGCTACCCGAAGACCACCCGGGCCGGACGATCATGGAACGCGGCAACGCCTTCGTCGCGCGCGACCGCATCCCCGCGTCGTCGCTCATCGACCGGCTCTACACCAGCCCGCTGTTCCAGCGGTTCGTCGCCGACTGCTTCGGCCTGCGGGAGCTGCACGAGCTGGCCGACCCGCTCGCCGGGCTGACGCTCAACGTGATCGCGCCCGGCCGCGCGCACCCGTGGCACTTCGACACGAACGCCTACACCGTCAGCATGCTGACGCAGGCCGCGGAAGCGGGCGGCACCTTCGAATACTGCCCGGGCATCCGGTCCACGACGGACGAGAACTTCCCCGCGGTCCGCGCGGTGCTCCGCGAGGACGGCACCCACCCGGTCCGGCGCCTCGACCTCCGGCCGGGCGATCTCCAGCTCTTCCAAGGTCGCTTCGCCTTGCACCGGGTCAGTACGGTGGAGGGCGCGATCGCGCGGCATTCCGCGATCTTCGCCTACAGCGAGCGCCCGGGGGTGATCGGCAGCGCGGAGCGGACCAGGCAGCTGTTCGGCCGGACCCTGCCCGTGCACGTCACCGGACGCACCGTCCGCGGCGACGAACTGCTCGACTGAGAGATCAGGAGCCTGGCCCGTGCCCTTCGACTCGACCGGCAAGATCTCGTTCGACCACATCTACACCGCACCCGACCCGCGCCCGTTCTTCGGGACGCTGCGGCGCGTCGACTACCACATCCCGCAGCTCGCGAAGCCGTACTTCGCGAAGCTGATCGCCGAACACCCCGCGGAACGGCCGACCGTGCTCGACGTCGGCTGCTCCTACGGGGTCAACGCGGCGCTCGTGCGCTGCGACGCCACGATGGACGACCTGTACGCCCACTACACCGACCCGGCCGTGACCGCGCTGGACCACGCGTCGCTGCTGGAGGCCGACCGGCGCCGGATCGTCGACGACGGCGGCCCGCGCTTCTACGGTCTGGACGCGTCCGCGCCCGCGCTCGAATACGCGCTGTCCGCCGGCTTCCTCGACGAGGCGATCCACGCCGACCTCGAGCGCGAGGACCCGGACAGCACCCAGCGGAAGCTCCTCGACGACGTCGACCTCGTCGTCTCCACCGGCTGCGTCGGCTACGTCACCGAGAAGACCATCTCGCGGATCGCGCGCGGCGCGCGGCCCTGGATGGCGCACTTCGTGCTGCGGATGTTCTCCTACGAGCCGGTCGCCGACAGCCTGGCCGAGCTGGGCTACGAGACCGCCGAAGTCGGCGGGGTGTTCCGGCAGCGGCGGTTCGCCTCCGCCGAAGAGCAGGCCCAGATCCTCGATACCCTCGACGCCGTCGGCGTCGACCCGGCCGGGCTCGAGTCCGAAGGGTGGCTCTACGCCCGGTTGTTCGTTTCCCGTCCCGAAGGCGCGGACGCCCTGGCCGCCGCGCTCGAAACCCGCGAAGAAGGATGATCGTGAGCAGTCCGGACTGGTCCACCCGCACCTTCGGCAACGAGGAGCGGCTCCCCCGCGTCCCCGTGCCCACGCTGGAGGACAGCGGCCGCCGCTTCCTCGAGTGGTGCGCCCCGCTGCTGACCCCGGACGAGCTGGCCGAAACCGAAGCGGCGCTCGCGGAGTTCCTCGCGGGTCCCGGGCCCGAACTGCAGGCCGCGCTCGAGGAGTACGACCGCTCGCCCGGCGTGCGCAGCTGGCTCGACACGTTCTGGCCGTACCGCTACCTCGGCCGTCGTGACCGGATCGCGCTCAACGCCAACTTCTTCTTCCTGTTCCAGGATTCGCCGCTGGGCCAGGTGGAACGCGCGGCCGAGCTGACCGCGTCCGCCGTGGACTACAAGCTGAAGCTCGACGAGGAGCAGGTGCCGCCGGTGCTGCTGCGCGGCGTGCCGCAGTCGATGGTGCAGCACAAGTACCTGTTCTCGGCGACGCGCATCCCGGGCCAGGTGCTGGACACCGCGCGCACGCCGTACCGCGAAGGCTGGGAAGGGCCTTCTCGGGAGCGGCACATCGTCGTGTTCCACCACGACACCCCGTTCCGGATGGACGTCATCGCCGGCGACGGCCGTCCGTACTCACCGGCGCAGCTGGCGGAAGGGCTGCGCGCGATCCTCAAGGACGACCGCGTCGCCGAGGTCCCGGCCGGCCACTTCACGACGAAGGCGCGCGCGGAGTGGGCGGACTCGCGGACGGCGCTGATCGACGCGGGCAACGCGGCCGCCCTCGAGACGATCGAGACCGCTTTGTTCTGCCTGTGCCTCGACGACTTCGCGCCGTCGGACACCCTGGAGGCGAGCGACCGGCTGCTGTACGGCGACAACCGCTGGTACGACAAGGCCGTGTCGCTGATCGTGTTCGAGGACGGCACCGCGGGGATCAACGTCGAGCACTGCGAACTCGACGGCACCACGATCCTCGGCTTCACCGACGCGCTGCTGAGCGGCACGCGGGCGGACCGCGAGCCGGCCACAGGGATCCCCGGGTACGAACCGGTCGAATTCACGCTGACCGACTCCCTTCGCGAGGACGCGCTCGCGGCCGGGATCGCGTTCCGGGCGTACGCGGACGCGACGGCGACGCAGACGGTGTCGTTCGACTTCGGGGCGAACCGGGCCAAGCAGCTGGGGATGTCGCCGGACGCGTTCGCGCAGATGGCCTACCAGCTGGCGCACCGCCGCGCGAAGGGCCTGACGGGGGCGACGTACGAGTCGATCGCCACCCGCCAGTTCCAGAACGGCCGCACCGAGGCGATGCGGGTCGTCACGCCGGAGGTCGTGCGCTTCGCCGACGTCCTGACCGACCCCGCGGCGTCCGCCGAGGAGAAGCGCACCGCGTTCCGCGCGGCGGCGGAGAAGCACGTCGCCCGCGCGAAGGAGTGCCAGGCCGGGGACGCGCCCGAGCAGCACCTGTGGGAGCTGCAGCTGATCGGGAAGCGCCGCGGGGACACTTCGGAGCCGGCCCTGTATTCGTCGCCGGGCTGGCTGAAGCTGCGCGACGACTACCTGAGCACCAGCTCGGCGCCGTCGGTCAACATCCAGTACTTCGGGTTCGGCTCGACGAGCCCGCAGTGCATCGGCATCGCGTACGTGCTGCTGCCGGACCGCTGGAACATCTACCTGAGCACGCCGAAGCACGTGTCGGCGGAGATGCACCGCTTCGCCGACGAGCTGGCGATCGCGGTGCGGGAACTGCAGGAGCTACTGGCCGAGTAGGCAAGCGCCCCAATGGGGTCTTCTCAGTAGCGGCTGGGTGAGCGCGGGCGTGCCGGGGGCCCGGTCGGCTGCGGCTGCGCTGGCGTCTTGAATGAGTCATTCAGGACGTGGGAGGTCCTGAATGACTCATTCAAGACATCACCACCCCACCGCGACGGGGGACGACCGGGGTCGCGAGGCAACGCGGGCCCGGCCGGACCTCACCATGGCAATCAGCGCGGCTACCAAGAAAACCCCAATGTGGCGTTGGTTGCGTCCAACGCACCGAACGCCACATTGGGGCGCTTGAGGCGGGGCCGTGCGGGAGCTACTGGCCGAGTAGGCGGTGCAGCCACGTCAGCCGGGCGGCCCGCGCCGCCCGGCTGATGCGCGCTTTCGGGGCCAGGGAGTCGAAGCCGTGGAAGCCGCCCGGCCACACGTGCAGCTCCGCCTCGCCGCCCGCCTGCCAGAGCCGGGACGCGTACGTCACCACCTCGTCGCGGAACGTCTCCGCCGTGCCGACGTCCAGGAACGCTGGGGGCAGGCCGGACAGGTCTTCCGCGCGGGCCGCGGCGGCGTACGGCGGGACGTCGGCCGTGCCGCGGCGGTCGCCGAGGTACGCGGTCCAGCCGACGTTGTTCGCCGTGCGGTCCCACAGACCTCGGCCGTCGAGCTCGATCGCCGACGGGGTGTCGTTGCGGTCGTCCAGCATCGGGCAGAGCAGCAGCTGGCCGGCGAGCGCCGGGCCGCCGCGGTCGCGGGCCAGCAGCGCCGTGGCCGCCGCGAGGCCGCCGCCCGCGCTGATGCCGCCGATCAGCAGCCGGCCCGGGACGTGCTCGGCCGCCCAGCGCAGACCGGTGTAGCAGTCCTCGACCGGCGCCGGGTACGGGTGCTCCGGCGCCAGCCGGTAGCCCGGCGAGACGACGGTCAGGTTCGCCTCGCCCGCCCAGTCCAGCAGGTTCGGCACGTCCGCGCCGAGGTGGCTGCCGACGATCGTGCCGCCGCCGTGGACGTAGTAGAGGACGCCCGCGCTCGACGCCGGTGCCAGCACCAGCAGCGGGACGTCCCCCGCGTGCTCCTCCGAAACCCGGTACGCCGGGTACGCGGCGGCCAGCTCCTCGACCGTCTTGTGCTCCGCGGCGTTCAGCTCGCGGCGGGCCGGGATGTCGGCCGCGGACGCCAGCGGCGGGCGCAGGGCCCGGAGTTCCTCGACGACCGGCGCCAGCTCCGGGTCGAACGGCGGCGGCGTCACGCGGCCGGGTCCGAGACCACGAGCACCAGCGAGCCGTCGAACGACGGCTGCTCGCGCAGCTTCCCGTAGCGGCGGTCCCACGTGCCGTCGTCGAGGTCGTGTTGCAGCTCCGCGGCGAAGCGGTGGTGCACGCGGTCGTCGACGAAGCTCCACGCCGAGCACGACAGCCGCGCGCCCGGGTCCAGCAGCCGTTCGGGCCGCGCGTAGTAGGCCTCGTTGAAGCCGTCGGTGCAGTCGCTGGGGATGGGCACGCCGATGACCGACGTGTGCCCGCCCAGGCCGTCGGCGATGTCGTCGACCGACGGGTAGCGCCGGGCCTCGGTCTCGATCACCTCGGGCGCGTAGTCGAGCAGCCAGAAGCGGCGCAGCAGCGCCGGGTCGCAGGTGAGGATCGCGACCGGGCCGCGGGTCACGCGGCGCACTTCCTTCAGCCCGGCCCACAGGTTGTTCCACTGGTGCACGCTGAACGTGCTCATCGCGCCCTCGAACGCGCGGTCTGGGAACGGCAGCTTCTCGGCGACGGCGTCCACCGCGGGCGGCAGGCCCGCCGGCCGCTGCGCGCGCATCGACGCCGACGGCTCGACCGCGGTCACTTCCCGGTCTTCCGGCTCGTACGCCCCGGCGCCCGCGCCGACGTTGAGCACGGTCCGCGCGTCGCCCAGCGCGTCGAGGAGGTACTGGCCGATGCGCGGGTCCGGCTTGCGGTAATCGGTGTACACGCCACCGATCGCGCCGTAGTCCGCGTCCCCTGCGCTGCCGTCGGCGCGTCGCTGGCTCATGCCCAGAAACTATCAGCGCGCCCGCAGTCGTCAGAAGCTGTCGCAAATTTGCGTAAGTTCGTTCATCTATTGCGGTTTCTTGTCCGAGATTCGTATGATCCCCGTCACAGAGGTCCCCACCTGCTGCGGAAAGGCCAGTGCCGCCCATGTCTCCCAGCTCTGTCTTCAACGCGCCCGAAAAGGCGAGGTACGGCGCGTTCGCCGCCGCCGTCCTCGCCGCCGCCGGACTCACGATCGCCGCCGCACCCGCGGAAAGCACGGCGCTCGGGGCCGGTCGCGGCGCCAGCGTCCCCTTCCTGGAACAGGAAGCCGAAACCGCCGCCACCAACGGCTCGGTGATCGGCCCGAACCGCGCCGCCGGCACCCTCGCCGGCGAAGCGTCCGACCGGAAAGCCGTGACGCTCTCCGGCCAGGGCCAGTACGTCGAGTTCACGCTCACCGCACCGGCGAACTCGATCGACTTCCGCTACAGCGTCCCGGATTCGGTGACCGGCACGATCTCGCTGTACGTCGGCGGGACGCACGACCGGGACATCGCGCTGACGTCGAAGTGGGCCTGGTACTACGGCTCGTACCCCTTCACGAACAACCCCGCCGACGGCCACGCGCACCACTTCTACGACGAAACCCGCGCGCTGCTCGGCACGTCGTACCCGGCCGGTACCAAGATCAAGCTGCAGGTCGACGCCGGCGATGTCCCGGCGACGATCGACCTCGCCGACTTCGAGCAGGTCGGCGCCGCGGCGACGCGGCCGGCCGACTCGGTGTCCGTCACCGACTACGGCGCCACCGCGGGCGACACGAGCGACGACGCGAGCGCGTTCGACTCCGCCGTGGCGGCCGCGAAGAGCCAGGGCAAGGAGGTCTGGATCCCGGCAGGCACCTTCACCCTCGGCCACCACATCACCGTCGACCAGGTGACGATCCGCGGCGCCGGGCCGTGGTACTCGGTGCTCACCGGCCCGCGCGCCGGGATCTTCGGCAAGGGCGAACCGGCGAGCTGCGGGACGCCGACGTACCCGGGCAACCCGGCCGTGCCCGGCACGAGCAGCGCGGTGACGCTCTCCGACTTCGCGATCATCGGCCAGGTCGACGCCCGCGTCGACTGCGACCAGTCCAACGCGATCGGCGGCGCGCTGGGCGGCGGCTCGGTCGTGCGGAACCTGTGGCTGCAGCACACGAAGGTCGGGCTGTGGCTCGACGGGCCGTTCGACGGGCTCACCGTGTCCGGCAACCGGATCCTCGACCAGACGGCCGACGGGCTGAACCTGCACCAGGGCATCAGCAACGCCGTGGTGACGAACAACTTCCTGCGCAACACCGGCGACGACGGCCTGGCGATGTGGTCCGAGCACGACGCCGACCACCACAACACGTTCTCCTTCAACACGGTGCTGCTGCCGATCCTCGCCAACAACATCGCGATCTACGGCGGGCACGACAACACCGTGTCCGACAACGTCGTGGCCGACAACCAGGACCAGGGCGGCGGCATCCACATCGCCAACCGGTTCAGCGCGGTGCCGCTCTCGGGCACCACGACGGTCGCGCGCAACACCGCGATCCGCACCGGCGTGCTCGATTCGAACTGGCAGTTCGGCGTCGGCGCGCTGTGGTTCGACGGCCGCGACTCGGCCATCACCGGCCGCGTCGACGTCACCGACCTCGACCTGCAGGACAACAACTACGAGGCCATCCAGTTCATCGACGGCGCCACCACGGACGTGCACTTCGACGGCGTCCGGATCACCGGCGCCGGGACGTTCGCCTGGCAGCTGCAGTCGAAGCCTTCAGGTTCGGTGAAGAACGTCGTCGCGACCGGGATCGGGCGCGCGGGTGTCTACAACTGCCTGGGCCCGGACGCGCTGGCGGGCCTGGCCGACCAGGGCGGCAACTCCGGCTGGACGACGACGTTCTGCGGCTCGTGGCCGTCGCCGGTGTACGGCTCGGACAACGGCGGCACGACCACGCCGCCGCCGACCACCACGCCCCCGAGCGGCAACCTCGCCCTGCGCAAGACCGTCAGCGCGTCCGGCTCGCAGGGCGGCTTCCCGCCGGCCAACGCGGTCGACGGGAACGCGAACTCCTATTGGGAGAGCGCGAACAACGCGTTCCCGCAGACGCTGACGGTGGACCTCGGCGCGGCGGCGTCGATCACCAAGGTGACGTTGAAGCTGCCGCCGTCGTCGGCATGGGGCGCACGGACGCAGACGGTGACGATCTCCGGCAGCACGGACGGCGGGACGTACACGACGCTGGTGGGATCGCGTGGCTACGCGTTCGACCCGGCTTCCGGCAACACGGCGTCGGTGTCTTTCCCGGCGACGTCCCAGCGTTTCGTGCGCCTGACGTTCACCGGCAACACCGGCTGGCCCGCGGGCCAGGTGTCCGAGTTCGAAGTGGCGGCTTCGTAGCCCGGCGTCCGGCAAGTCCGTACCGGTGGATGACACCGGTACGGACTTGTCATACTTTTGCGCCCGGTTGCTGTAAAGTTTCACCTATGACGCGTCGTCTTGCCGAAGTCGCCCGCCAGGTCGGGGTCAGCGAAGCCACGGTCAGCCGGGTGCTCAACGGCCGGTCCGGGGTGTCCGCGAGCACTCGCGCCGCCGTGCTCACCGCGCTGGACGTGATGGGGTACGAGCGGCCCACCCAGCTGCGCGGGGAGCGCGCCCGGCTGGTCGGGCTGGTGCTGCCCGAGCTGCAGAACCCGATCTTCCCGGCGCTGGCCGAGATCATGGGCAACGCGCTCGCCCAGCAGGGGTTCACGCCGGTGCTCTGCACGCGGACCGCGGGCGGGGTGTCCGAGGCGGAGTACGTCGAGCTGCTCCTGCAGCAGCAGGTGTCGGGCGTGGTGTTCGCCGGCGGGCTGTACGCGCAGGCGGACGCCGTCCACTCGCACTACCACCACCTCGTCGAGCGGCGGCTCCCGACGGTGCTGATCAACGCGGCGGTCGAGCACCTCGGCCTCCCGCAGGTGTCGTGCGACGACGCCGTGGCCGTCGAGCAGGTCGTCGGGCACCTGAGCTCGCTGGGGCACGAGAAGATCGGCCTGGTGCTGGGGCCGTCGGACCACGTGCCGTCACAGCGCAAGCTGGCGGCGTTCCAGTCGTACGCGGCGAAGCTGGGGTTGCCGGTACTGGACGAGCTGGTCGAGCACGGCATGTTCTCGATCGAGGGCGGGCACGCGGCGGCGGCCCGCCTCTACCCCCGCGGCGCGACGGCGGTGCTGTGCGCGAGCGACCTGCTGGCGCTGGGCGCGGTCCGGGCGGCGCGGCGGCAGGGGTTGTCGGTGCCGGAGGACATCTCGGTGGTGGGTTACGACGACTCGGCGTTGATGAACTGCACGGATCCGCCCCTGACGACCACCCGCCAGCCGATCGAGGCGATGGGCCGCGCGGTGGTGGAGCTGCTGGTGAAGCGCATCAACGGCGGTGAAGTGGCGGCGGAGGAGCTGCTGTTCGCGCCGGAGCTGGTGGTCCGCGGCTCGACGGCCCGCCGCACCACCTGACCCCCGGCCTCAAGCGCCGATTGCCTCGTCGAGGTCCGGTCAGAAGTCGGGCAGCACGGCCGCTCCAGCCATCCGCGATGTCATGAAAGGGTCGTTCACCTCGTCCGACGACATAAACGACCCTTTCATGACATCCCCGCGACGCACGCGCTCACCCAGCCGCTACTGAGAAATCCCCCTTGGGGCGCCACGGCCCCGCCCTGCTGAGCGACGGGTTCCGGACCCGTCGCTCACTTCGGCGTGCCCGCTGCACAGCGCCTTGCGCACCCTCCCGCCCTGCCGGGCACCAGCCAGCCGCAGCCTGTTCGTAAGTTGCAACTTCTCGTCGGGTTATTGCGTCGATCTGGTCCACCCCTTTATGGTGACCGCAATCACGTGACAGCCGTCGCGACCCCGAGAAGAGGCTTGAGATGAGCAGTCCCTGGTCCCGAACCGTGTCCCGCCGGATGTTGTGCCTGCTCACCGCGGGCGGCCTGGCGCTCACCCTGGCCGCCTGCGGTGACGGCGACAACGCCGCGCAGAGCGGCGGGAAGGTGAAGATCACGGTCACCGGGCAGCCGCCGACCAGCCAGCCGTTCGAGCGCGGTGTGTTCGACGCCGACGTCAAGGAGTTCGAGGCGGCCCACCCGAACATCGACATCGAGCCGCACGAAGGCTTCATGGACCCGAAGACCTTCTCCGCGAAGCTCGCCGGCGGGCAGCTCGAAGACGTCTACTACGTCTACTTCACCGACCCCGCGCAGATCATCGCGCGCCACCAGGCCGCCGACATCACGGAAGCCGCGAAGAGCGTTCCGCACGTCAACGACATCAAGCCGGAACTGCTCGACAACTTCCGGGACGCGAACGGCAAGCTCTACGGCCTGCCGACGATGAACTACACGATGGGTCTCGTCTACAGCAAGCCGCTGTTCCAGAAGGCCGGCCTCGACCCGGACAAGCCGCCGCAGACGTGGGACGAGGTCCGCGAAGCCGCGAAGAAGATCTCCGCGCTGGGCAACGGCGTCGTCGGGTACGCCGACTACAGCAAGAACAACCAGGGCGGCTGGCACCTGACCGGCTGGCTCTACTCGATGGGCGGCGACATCGCCCGCAAGGACGGCGACAAGTGGGTCGCCGACTTCAACAACGACAAGGGCAAGAAGGCCCTCCAGTACCTGCACGACATGCGCTGGACCGACAACTCGATGGGCGCCAAGCAGCTCCTCGAAGCCACCGACGTGCAGCGCATGATGGGCTCCGGCCAGCTCGGCATGTACATGGCCGCCCCGGACAACGTGCCCGTGCTGGTCAAGCAGTTCAACGGCAAGTACGAGGACTACGGCATCGCGGGCATGCCCGGCGGCCAGGGCACCCTCCTCGGCGGCGAGGGCTACATGGTGAACCCGAAGGCGTCGCCCGAGAAGATCAAGGCCGGCCTCGAGTGGATCCAGTGGAAGTACCTGAACCCGGACCGCTTCGAGAAGCACATCCAGCAGTACGTCGACGGCAAGCAGCCGGTCGGCCTGCCCGCCGAGCCGACCCCCGACGTCTGGACCGGCGCGGTCCGCGAGCAGCAGCTGGCGCTGAAGGCCAAGTACGCCAACGTTCCCGCGCAGAACTTCCAGTCCTACGTGGACACCACCAGCAAGATCAAGGGCAGCATCGAGCCGCCGAACGCGCAGCAGATCTACGCCGCGCTCGACAGCGTGATGCAGGCCGTCCTGACCGACCAGAACGCGAACATCGACCAGCAGCTCTCGTCCGCCGAGTCGAAGGTCAACAGTGTCCTCGCCCAGGTCAAGTAGCCTCCTCGCCTGGCCCGCGGCGAAACCGTCGCGGGCCGGGCGCCCGGCCGCCACTGGGGAGAACACCAAACTCCGCCGCAAGCTCAAGGAAAACCTCACCGCGTACGGCCTGCTGTGCGCCGCACTGGTGGTGTTCGCCCTGTTCTCGTGGTACCCGATCGTGCGTGGCGTGCTGCTGAGCTTCCAGCAGGTCGACTTCGTCAACGCGCCGACGTGGGTCGGGTTCGACAACTTCGCGAAACTGTTCGAGGACCCGCTGTTCGGCGTCGCCTGGCGCAACACGCTGCTGTTCACCGGGCTGGCGCTGGTCTTCGGGTTCGCCGTCCCGTTCCTGACCGCGGTGCTGCTCAACGAGATCCGGCACGCGAAGGCGTTCTTCCGGCTCGCCGTCTACCTGCCGGTGATGCTGCCGCCGGTGGTCACGGCACTGATGTGGAAGTGGTTCTACGACCCGGGTCCCGGCCTGTTCAACTCCGCGCTCGGCGCGGTCGGCCTGCCCGGCGGTCAGTGGCTCGACTCCAGCGGCACCGCGATGCTGTCGCTGGTCTTCGTCTCGACGTGGGCCAACATGGGCAGCACCACGCTGATCTACCTGGCCGCGCTCGGCACGATCCCCGGCGAGCTCTACGAAGCCGCGGAACTGGACGGCGCCGGGCTGTGGAAACGGTTGCGGCACGTCACTTTCCCGCAGACGCGGTTCGTCCTGCTGGTGCTGCTCCTGCTGCAGATCGTCGCGACCATGCAGGTGTTCACCGAGCCGTACGTGATGACCGGCGGCGGGCCGGACGACTCGACGGTCACCGTCCTCCTGCTCCTGTACCGCTACGCCTTCGTCTACAACGACTTCGGCTCGGCGAGCGCGATGAGCCTGCTGCTGTTCGTGGCGCTGGGCGTGTTCTCGGCGTGGTACGTCCGGCTGACCCGGAAGGCGGACCAGTCATGAGGACCCTCGTTTCGCCCAGCGCGCTGCGCAGCCCGCGCGGAAAAGTCGTCTACGGCGTCGTGTTCGCGTGCACGCTCCTGATCTTCATCCTCGCCTTCATGTTCCCGCTCTACTGGGCGGTGACGGGCGCGATGAAGTCACCGCAGGAACTGGCCGCGACGCCGGCGACGCTCGTCCCGCACGAGTGGCACCCGGAGACCTTCGGCGACGCGTGGAGCCAGCTGAGCCTGGGCAAGTACTTCCTCAACACGCTCGTCGTCGCCGGCGGCGCGTGGCTGGCGCAGCTGGCCATCGACGTCCCGGCCGCGTTCGCGCTGTCGAAGCTGCGCCCGAAGTTCGGCAACGTCGTGCTCGGGCTGATGCTGGCGACGCTGATGCTGCCGGCGACGGCGCTGCTCGTGCCGACGTACGTGACGGTGACGGACCTGCCGCTGCTGCACCTGAACCTGATCAACTCGCCGACGGCGGTCTGGCTGCCCGCGGCGGCGAACGCGTTCAACATCTACCTGCTGAAGCGGTTCTTCGACCAGATCCCCGACGAGCTCATCGAAGCGGCGCGCATCGACGGCGCCGGGCCGGTGCGCACGCTCTGGCGGATCATCCTGCCGATCTCGCGGCCGATCCTGGCCGTGGTCTCGATCCTCGCGGTCGTCACCGCGTGGAAGGACTTCATCTGGCCGCTGCTGGTGTTCCCGGACACCGAAAAGCAGACGCTCTCGGTGATGCTGCAACGGGTGGCGATCGACATGCCGCTCAACGTGCTCGTCGCCGGGATGGTGCTGGCCAGCCTGCCGATGGTGGCGCTGTTCCTGGCGTTCCAGCGGCAGATCCTCGCCGGGCTGACCGCCGGCAGCATCAAGGGCTGACCTTTCCACAACAAACAGGAGGGGCACTTTCGTGACCGACAAGACCGGCTGGTGGCGGAGCGCGGCCATCTACCAGATCTACATCCGCAGCTTCGCGGACGGCAACGGCGACGGCATCGGCGACCTCGCCGGCGTCCGCGCCCGGCTGGACCACCTGGCCGACCTGGGGATCGACGCGATCTGGTTCACGCCGTGGTACCCGTCGCCGATGGACGACGGCGGCTACGACGTCGCCGACTTCCGCGACATCGAGCCGTTGTTCGGCACGCTCGGCGAGGCCGAAGAGCTGATCGCCGAGGCGCACGCCCGCGGCATCCGGGTGATCATCGACATCGTGCCCAACCACGCCTCCGACGAGCACCGGTGGTTCCAGGCCGCGCTGGCGGCGGGCCCGGGATCGCCGGAGCGGCAACGGTTCTGGTTCCGGCCCGGCCGCGGCCCGGACGGGTCCGAGCCGCCGAACAACTGGAAGTCGCGCTTCGGCGGCTCCGCGTGGACGCGCGTCCCGGACGGCGAGTGGTACCTGCACCTCTACAGCTCGCGCCAGCCCGACTTCAACTGGGACAACCCGGAGATCCGCGCGGAGTTCGAGGACGTGCTGCGGTTCTGGTTCGACCGCGGGGTCGACGGCTTCCGCATCGACGTCGCCGACGGGCTGGTCAAGGACCCGCGCCTGCCCGACGTCGAAGAGGGCGACGAGACGCCGTTCTCCGACCAGGAGGGCCTGCACGAGATCTACCGCTCGTGGCGCAAGATCACCGACAGCTACCCGGGTGAGCGGGTGCTGGTCGGCGAGATGTGGCTGGAGGACATGTCGCGGGCCGCGCGCTACCTGCGCCGCGACGAGCTGCACTCGGCGTTCAACTTCGACTTCCTGGTCTGCCCGTGGGACAGCAAGCGCTTCCGCGACGTCATCGACCGGACGCTGAAGGCGCACGACGAGGTCGGCGCGCCCGCGGCGTGGGTGCTGTCGAACCACGACGTCACGCGGCACGTCACGCGCTACGGCCGCGAGGGCGACACGGGTTTTTCGTTCGCCAACCGGCTGCACGAGCTGCCGGTGGACCTCGAGCTGGGCACCCGGCGGGCGCGGGCGGCGGCGCTGCTGACGCTGGCCCTGCCCGGCGGGTTGTACGTCTACCAGGGCGAGGAGCTGGGGCTCTGGGAGGTCCTGGACATCCCCGACGAGCTGCGCCAGGACCCGGTGTGGGCCCGCACGAACGGCGCCGACCCCGGCCGCGACGGCTGCCGCGTCCCGATCCCGTGGTCGGGTGCTGCGGCACCGTTCGGCTTCGGTCCGGGTGGGACGTGGCTCCCCCAGCCGGCTGCCTGGCGGGACTACACGGCGGAAGCGGAGGCGGCGGACCCGTCGTCGATGCTGTCGCTGTACCGGGAAGGCCTGCGCCTGCGGCGGGACCTCCCCACCGGCGCGCTGGAGTGGCTCGACCTCGGTGAGGGGGTGCTGGCGTTCCGGATCGGCGCGGAGTTCACGTTCGCGCTGAACTTCTCGGACTCCCCGATCCCGCTCCCCGCCGGAGAAATCCTGCTGACCAGCAACCCTGTCGACAGCGAGCTGCCCACAGACACCGCGGTCTGGCTCCGCTCCTGAAAGCCGTGAAGGCCTCCTTACCGGCTCTTATGACCGGTAAGGAGGCCTTCACGGAATTGCTACTTCGTCAGCTGCAGGACGTCTACGCCGCGGGTGTTGTCCGCGACGTAGACGTACTTGCCGTGCCAGTACGGGGCCCACGCGCTCGCGTCGCCCGGCCGGTAGTACGCGATCTGCCGCGGGTTCGTCGGGTCGCTGACGTCGAGGAACCGCGTGCCCTGCGCGTAGAACGACTGCACCAGGATCTTCCCGCGGACGTCGAAGTAGTGCGCGGAGCAGTCGTCCGACGCCGGGTCGCTGCCCTCCTGGCCGTTGACGCTCCAGGTGCCGACGCTCTCCAGGCGGAACGGCTGCGACGGCGTCGAACGCCAGCCTTCGCCGTTGTACGAGCCCTTGAGCGACGAGATCGTCAGGACGCCGTCGCCCGCGCAGCCGTCGACGAAGTTCTCCTCCGTCGCGTAGATCAGGTCCTGGCCGCGCCAGGCGCCGTCGCCGACGCGGTGGCCGGCCGGGTGGAAGCTGTTGTGCATGAACCTCGACGGCGCCGCTGTCTCGGCGATGCCGCCGCCGGCGTACGGGATCGGCTCGTGCGCGGTGGCGCGGCGGACCTTCCCGGCGACCGGGTCGCGGTGGATCCCGGAAGTCCAGTAGCCGCGCACGCCGCCGCGGCCGGACACCCAGGCCACGCCGTTGTCGTCGACCTGGACGTCGTGCACGTAGTCGGTCTTGCCGTCGTTGCGGGCCAGCTCGATCGGCTCCGGGTCGACCTTCGGGTGCTTCGGGTCGCGGATGTCGGTGACCCAGATCGGGCGGCCCCCCCAGTCGGCGGGCTGGTCGTCGGCCTTCGCCGGGCCGCCGGTCCAGAGGTAGCGGCAGCCGTCGACGCAGCTGGTGGTGTGGCCGGCGGGCACCTTGACGTAGCTGAGGATCGCCGGGGCCTCGGGCTTCGAGACGTCGACGACGTAGATGCCGGACTCGCCGGTGTGCGTGGTGCCGCCGTACGCGCGCGGGTCGCGGGAGAGGAACACCAGCTTGCGGTCCTGGTCGACCTCGGTGTCTTCGGTCTCCCAGAGGCCCGGCAGGCTGACCTGGCCGACCAGCTTCGGCGCGGCCGGGTCCTTCGTCAGGTCGTAGACCTTCAGCCCGAACTCGCCGGACACGACCATGACGTCGCGGCGGCCGTAGTCGAGGAAGTTGATCGAGATGGCGCCGGCCGCGTCGGGGACGTTGCCGACGGCCTTGACGTTCTTGATCGCCCCGGGGTCGCCCAGCGTGCGGGCGGCGGGGGTGGCGGGTTTGTCGTCCTCGCCGCAGGCGGCGGCCGGGAGCCCGGTCGCGACCAGCGTGGCGCTGACGGTGACGGCGGCGAAGCACGACCGCAACCAGGTGCGCACGCGAAACCTCCCAGAACGCTCGAAGCGTGACCACGGGAACGCTACGACGGAGATCAACCGGACACAACCGTCTTTTGTTGGCTCTTGGCTGGTAGGACTGGCGCATGCGTTTGCTCGCCCTGCTCGCCGTCCTCGCCCTCGCCGTCACGGGCTGTTCCGGTTCCGACGCGGCCCGTCCCGGCGTGCTGTCCGTCGGCATCCGGGAGCCCGCGACGCTGCTGCCCGCCGACCTCGCCGACCAGGCGGGCCGGCTGGTGACCGGCGCGCTGTGGACCCCGCTCGCCGACTACGACGCGGCGTCCGGCAAGGTCACGCCGCGCGCGGCCGAGTCGATCGAAAGCACCGACCGGGTGCACTGGACGGTCAAGCTGCGGCCCGCGACCTTCCACGACGGCACCCCGGTGACCGCCCGGTCCTACGTGGACACCTGGGCCGCGATCGCCGCGGCGCACTGGGTTTCCTCCCCCGTGCTGACGAAGCTCCTGCGCGCCCGCGAGATCACCGCGCCCGCGCCGGACACCATCGCGCTGACGCTCGACCGCCCGTCCGGCCAGGTCCCCGCGCTGCTTTCGGCGCCGGGCCTGGTGCCGCTGCCGACGTCGGTGCTCACTTCGCGTGACTGGAACGGCTTCGCCAAGGCGCCGGTCGGCAACGGCCCGTACCGCTTGGACGGCGGCTGGCACCCGGGTTCGGGCGGCACGCTCAAGCGCGTCGGCGCCGGCAAAACCGAGGAGATCGAGCTGCGCGTCGGCGAGCCGGGCGCCCAGTACGACGCGGTCAAGGCGGGCACCCTCGACCTCGCGACCGAGGTACCCGGCGATCGGCACGAAGCCATGCACACCGACTTCGGCGCCGACCGCCACGCGACGTGGGCGCTGCCGCAGGCGGGCTACCTGGCGTTCCCGGTGGCGAACCCGCGGTTCGCCGACGCGACGGTCCGCCACGGCTTCGCCCTCGGCGTGGACCGGGCGGCGCTGGAGGCGGGCCCGCTCGCGCACCAGGTCGACCCGGCCAAGGCCCTGCTGCCCCCGGCGGACGCGCCGGGCGAGCGCTCCGGCACGTGCCGCCCCTGCAGCTTCGACGCGGCGGCGGGCAAGGCCCTCCTGAAGCAAGCGGCCTTCCCCGGCGGCGCGACCGTCTACTTCGGACCCGGTGCGGAGGCGTGGACACGGACGCTGGTGGTCGGACTCCACAAAGCACTGGACGTTTCCGTGACGGCGCAAGCGTCCCCGAACACCGGCCCGCTCGACGGACCGTCCACCTTGGACGTCAAGCTGGCGACGGCGAGCCCGTACGAGCTGCTGTCGACTTTGGCCTCGGAGTCGGGGTACGCCGACGCGGTCTTCCGCCAGAACCTGGCGCTGGCCGACGCCGCGGCGACCCCGGAGGAGGCGGGCGAGCTGTACCGGCTGGCGGAGAACCAGCTGCTGCGCGACCTGCCGGTGGCCCCGCTGTGGTCGGGCCACGGCCACGCGGTCTGGTCGGCGCGCGTGCACGACGTGGCGACGACGCCGTTCACCGGCCCGGTGCTGACCGGGATCGCGGTCTCGTGACCTGGGACCCGGCCACGCCGGCCGAAGTGGCGGCGCTGTTCTCGCGGGTGACGGCGCCGTGGTGGATCGCGGGCGGCTACGCGATCGAATTCGCCGTGGGACGGGAGTTCCGCGAACACGCCGACGTCGACGTCCTGTTCCTGAGGCGCGACCAGGCGGCGGTGCAGGCGGCGCTCCCGGCGTGGGAGTGGTGGGCGGCCGACCCGCCCGGCACGCTGCGGCCGTGGCGCCCCGGCGAGGTCCTGCCGCCCGGGGTCGACGACGTCTGGTGCCGCCCGGGACCGTCGGCGCCGTGGCGGATCCAGATCATGCTCGACGAGACCGAGGGCGACGAGTGGGTCTCCCGCCGCGACCCCGCGGTGCGGCGGGCCGTCGCCGAGCTGGGTGCCGTCACGGCGGACGGGATCCCTTACCTGGCCCCGGAAGTGCAGCTGTTCGTCAAGTCCCGGGGCGTCCGGCCGAAGGACGAGCAGGACTTCGCCGCGGCGTTGCCGGTGCTCGACGCGGCTCAACGCCGCTGGCTGGCGGACGCCCTGCCGGACCACCCCTGGCGCGCCCGCCTCTAGCCCGCGCCCGAGCGCCCCAAGGTGGCCTTGGTTGCGTCTGACGCACCGAAGGCCGCCTTGGGTGCGTCTGACGCACCGAAGGCCACATTGGGGCGCTTGGGGCTAGACCGTCGCGTGCTCGGTGAGGGTCTCGATGAACGCGCTGGTCAGCGGGTCCGGCGTCCCGCGCGTGTACGCCGCCAGCGTCCGGCGGACCGGCACGCTCGGGCGCAGCACGCGCCCCTCGAAGCGGGCGGGCAGGACGTTCGCGGGGACCAAAGCCGGGCCGAGGCCGGCCGCCGCCAGGGTGGGCGCCGCCGCCGTCTGCTCGGTGCGGACCGCCGCGCGGGGGCGGAAGCCCGCCGCCGCGCAGGTCGCGTCGACCAGCTCCGCCAGGCCGTTGCCCGGGGCGTAGTGCACCCACGCGCAGTCCGCGAGCGTCGCCAGGTCGACCACGCCCGTCTCGTCGTCCTCCGAAGCACCGTCGGCGGGCAGCACGACGACGAACTCCTCGACGCCCAGCTCCCGCACCGGCCCGGGCCAGTCCGCCGGCCGCGGCCCGAGCGCGACGTCGGCTTCGCCCGCGGCCATCGCTTCGCGCAGCTCGTCGGCGTGCCGGAACTCGATCAGCCGGACGTCGACCTCCGGCCTGTCGCGGCGCCACACACGCAACGCGGGCGGCAGCACGCCGAGGCTCACCGAGTAGACCGTCGCGACCTGCAGTTCGCCCGCCGTCGTCCCGGACGCGAGCCGGGCGGCGCAGCGCGCGCGTTCGGCGTCGGCCAGCGCCGCCCGCGCGTGCGGGAGCATCGCCCGGCCCATCGGCGTGAGCCGGACGGCGCGGGGCAGCCGTTCGAGCAGCGGCCCGCCGAGGCCGCGTTCGAGCGCGCGCATCTGGTGCGACAACGCCGGCTGCGTCACGTGCAGCTGCTCGGCGGCGCGGGTGAACGAGCCGGTGTCGACCACCGTGACCAGGTATTCCAGCTGCCGCAGGCTTGTCATGAACTCAGTTCATCGAATTGGTGACAAGGATGCCTTGGACTTATCCACCACGCCGGGCGAGCCTGGGATCATGAAGCGCAAGACAGCACTCGTCGCCGGAGCCAACGGGATCATCGGCCGGAACCTCGTCGAACACCTGCGAGCGGACGGCGGCTGGGACGTCCTCGGCCTGTCCCGCCGGAGCGGTCTGGCCGTCGACCTGCTCGACCCGGCCGACACCCGGGCCAAGGTCGGCGCCCTGACCGGCGTCACGCACCTCTTCTACGCGGCGTACCAGGACCGGCCGACGTGGGCGGAACTGGTCCCGCCGAACCTGGCGATGCTGACGAACCTGGTCGAGGCCCTGGACCCGGCGGCGCTGGAGCACGTCAGCCTGATGCAGGGCTACAAGGTCTACGGCGCCCACCTCGGCCCGTTCAAGACCCCGGCGCGCGAAACCGACGCGGGACACATGCCGCCGGAGTTCAACGTCGACCAGCAGCAGTTCCTCGAACGCCGCGCGGGCTCGTGGACGTGGTCGGCGATCCGGCCGTCGGTGGTCGGCGGCACGGCGCTGGGCAATCCGATGAACCTGGCGCTGGCGATCGCGGTGTACGCGTCGATCTCGAAGGAACTGGGCGTGCCGCTGCGGTTCCCGGGCAAGCCCGGCGCGTACGACAGCCTCCTGGAGATGACCGACGCCGGGCTCCTGGCCTCGGCCACGGTCTGGGCGGCCGACCGCCAGGGCCCGTTCAACATCGCGAACGGCGACCTGTTCCGCTGGCGCGAACTGTGGCCGAAGCTGGCCGCGTACTTCGGCCTGGAAACCGCTCCGCCGCTACAGATGTCCCTTGTGGACGTCATGGCCGACAAGGCTCCACTGTGGACTTCGATGGCGGCCCGCCACGGGCTTTCCCCGTCCTACGAGCAGGTTTCCACGTCCTGGGCGTTCGCCGACTTCGTGTTCGGCTGGGACTACGACGTGTTCGCGGACACGTCGAAGTCGAGGCGGGCCGGGTTCCACGAGTACGTGGAGACGGAGCAGATGTTCTACCGGCTGTTCGACGAGTTCCGGAAGGCGCGGGTGATCCCCTAGCCGCGGCCGATGAACGGCATCGTCGTCGCCGTGACGGTGAGGAACTGGACGTTTGCGTCCAGCGGCAGCCCCGCCATGTACCGGACCGCGTCGGCCACGTGGCGGACGTCGAACGTCGGTTCCGCGAGGACCCGGCCGTCCGCCTGGGGGATGCCCGCCGCCATGCGTTCGGTCATCTCCGTGGCTGCGTTGCCGATGTCGATCTGGCCGCAGGCGACGTTCCAGGCGCGGCCGTCCAGCGAGATCGAGCGGGTCAGGCCGGTGACCGCGTGCTTGGTCGCCGTGTACGCGACGCTCGCGGGCCGCGGCACGTGAGCGGAGATCGAGCCGTTGTTGACGATCCGGCCGCCGCGGGGGTCCTGGTCCTTCATCAGCCGCACGGCCTGCCGGGCGCAGAGGAACATCCCGGTCAGGTTGACGTCCACGGTCCGCTTCCAGTCCTCGACGGACAGGTCGGCGATCGTCCCGGCCGCGCCGATGCCGGCGTTGTTGACGAGCAGGTCGAGCCGCCCCCAGGCGTCCCGGACAGCCGCGAACAGCGCGTCGACCGACTGCTCGTCGGCGACGTCGGTGGGGACGACGAGCGCGCTCTCGAAGCCCTCGGCGGTTTCCTCGAGGGCGGCGGCGCGGCGTCCGGCCAGCGCGACGGACCAGCCGTCCTCGAGCAGCGCCCGCGCCACCGCGCGCCCGATCCCCGAGCCGGCCCCGGTGACCACCGCCGTTTTCGCCATTCCGCCTCCTAGACTGCTCGCATGGGACTTCGCGAGAGATTCCGAGCGGGGCTCGCCCGGCAGCTCGGCCACCCTAGCGGCCTGCGGGGGCGGGTCGTCGGCGCGATGCTCAACCGCCGCAACCGCGAGGCGGTGGAGAAGGCCGTCGCCGCCCTCGGGCTGACCGGCGGCGAAACCGCGCTGGACATCGGGTTCGGCGGTGGCCTCGGGCTCCGCCTGCTGCTGCCGGCCGCCGCGCGCGTGCACGGCGTGGACATCTCGGCGACGATGCTCGAGCGGGCCCGGGCGACCTTCCGCGAGGAGCTGGCGGCCGGGCGGCTCGTGCTCGACGAGGGCTCGATGACGGCGCTGCCGCTGGCGGACGGCTCGGTCGACGCGGTCGTTTCGACGAACACCATCTACTTCGTCGAGGACCTCGACGCCGCGCTCGCCGAGGTCGCGCGGGTGCTCGCGCCCGGTGGGCGGTTCGTGCTCGGCATCGGCGACCCGGACCTGATGGCGCGGGTGCCGATGCTGACCGACAACGGCTTCCGCATCCGGCCGGTCGCCGACGTCGAAGCCGCGCTGGCCGCCGCCGGGCTGAGCTTGCGCAAGCACGAGCGGTTCACCCACGGCGGGCTCGGCTTCCACCTCCTGAGCACCGCGAAATGACGAAGAGGGCCCGGCGCGTGCCGGGCCCTCTTCGCGGAACGGAACCTTACTTCGGCTGGACACCCAGCGCGGCCAGGGCCGGGCCCGCCATGATCACGCCGGTGCCGGTCACGGTGTCGAAGCCGGGCGTGCCCAGGTCGATCGCCGAGGACACCAGTGCCGAGCGGATCTGCGCCGGGGTCGCCGTCGGCTTGCCCGAGAGCAGCAGGGCCGCGATCGCCGCCGCGTGCGGGGCCGCCGCCGACGTCCCGAAGAACGGCTGGAAGCCGGCCACCGAGGTCGCTACGCCGTCCGCCGCCGTGATGTCCGGCTTGTTGCGGGTCGTGCCGCCGGTCGAGGAGACGTTGCCCGGGGTGATCGCCGTGCCGTCGGCGTTGTAGAACAGCTTGCGCTTGCCGTCGGAGGAGAACCGCTCCCACTTGCTCGAAGCGGTGTACAGGCCCGGGTACGGGCCGGCCGGGTTGGCCGGGTCACCGGTCTCCAGCGGGCGGCCGAACGCGGCCGCCGCCGGGGCCGCCGCGACGCTGAACGCGTTCGCCGCCGCCGAGTGGCCGTTGGTGACACCGTTGGTGCTGAAGACCTTCAGCGAACCGGAAGCCACGAAGCGGCCGCGGATGACGTTCAGCGCGATGAACCGGTCGGCACCGCTGTACTTGACGACCGCGACCTTGTAGCCCGAGCCGGTGGTCGGCACGCTCGCGATCTCGTACGGGTTCTGCGAGCCGGACTGGCCGTTCTCGCTGGAGGCCACGACGCTGCCCGACGAATTCAGGATGAACAGGTCGTAGTCGTTGGCGGACTTGCCCCACGGGTCGGACCAGAACAGCGTCACCGGCTTGCCGAGCGAGCCGGCCGAAAGCGCGTCGAAGTTCTGCGTGGTGCTGCTCGGGTCGAAGTCGTGCGGGGTCCCGGTGACGCCGCTGATCTTCGTCGGCGAGGCGCGGAAGTCGCCTTCGTAGTACCCGCTGGTGCCGTCGGTCGCGTTGCCCGAGTTGCCGGCCGAGGAGAAGTACAGGACGCCGGCCGCGGTCACGTCGTTGACCGCCTGCGCGACCTGCGTGTCCTGGAACGGCGACTCGTCGAAGTAGGAGACGTCGTCGACGATGATCTGGCACTTGCCGGTGGTGCGCAGCGCGCGGATGTTCGCGGCGAAGCTGGCCTCGCTGGTGAACGCGGTGGCGAAGCCGAGAGTGGCGTTCGGCGCAAGGTCGTGGATGATCTCGAGCATCGCGGTGCCCTCGTCGCCGCTGCCCTTCTGGCCGGACAGCACGTCGACCGCGGGCAGTTCGCCGGCGCTCTGCGACTTCGCGAGCGAGTCGACGCCGTCGGAGAGCACGCACACCTTGACGCCGGAACCGCTGACGCCGTAGGTCGTGCGGGCGGCGTCGGCGCCGTGCGCCTTGTCCCCTTCGGACACCTGCGTCGCGGCGGCGGCCTTCGCGGCCACGGCCTGGCGCAGGTCCCGGTTGCCCGGCTCGCTCCAGGTGGTGGCCTGCGCCGCGGGCTTCACTTCGGCGACGTCGGCGCGGCCGGCGATCGCGTCCACCGCGGACAGCGGCAGGTCGGCGCGGACGGCGCCGTCGGGCGCGGTGTAGCGGACGGTGCCGCCGGCGGCCCGCACCGCGTTCGCGACGGCCTTGCCCGACGCGGCGATGTCGACCGCGACGGTGCCGGCGCCGCTGACGCCCACGCCCGAGCGGTAGTCGGGCAGCTTCGCGGCCAGCGACCGGTCGGCCCGCAACCGCTTCTCGACGACCAGCTGGCTCGATTGCTTGCGCTCCGCGGGGCTCAGGCTCTTCTTGATGCTCTGCAGGGCGCTGATGCCGGCCTCGGTGCGCGCGGTCGCCGCGTCCACCGTGGACGGCTGCGCCGCCGAGACGCCCGTGGTCAGCAGCAACGCGCCGACCGTCAGCGGAGCCGCGTGCGCGGCAACCCGGCTGAATCTCACCATCGATGTCTCCCTGTGATCCTCGGTCACTCGACCGGGTGTAATGGGGAGAATCTAAGGAGTGACTGAGCGGGGAACCACCGACCAAAGTCTGAATCGCGCGACCGTCCACATCCTGGAACGGTCAGGGAAACGTGAGAACGATTTTTCCCCGCCCGTGCCCGGTCTCGATTTCCCGGTGGGCCGCGGCCGCCTCGGTGTACGGATAGGCGCGGCGCACGTGGAAGCGCAGATCCCCCTTGGCGTACAGCGCGGCCAGCTCGGCGAGACGCGCGGCGGAGCGTCCGGACTTCGAGACGAGCACCCCGAGTTCCGCGGCTCGTTCGTGCTCGACCAGCGTGAGGATCCGCGACCGGTCCTTCACCAGTTCGAGTGAGAGGTCGAGCGCTTCGCCGCCCGCACCGTCGAGCACGACGTCGACGCCCAGCGGCGCCACCCGCTCCTTGAGCCCTTCGCCGTACACGACGGCGGTGGCGCCCAGCGACCGGACGTAGTCCTGATTGGACGCACTCGCGGTGCCGACGACCTCGGCCCCCGCGAGCCTCGCGAGCTGAACGGCGGCGGTCCCGACCGAACCGGCGGCGCCGTGCACGAGCAGCGTCTCCCCCGCCCGGAGTTTCAACGCCTCCAAGGCGATCGACGCGGTCTGCGTCCCGGCGGTGAACCCCCCGGCGACCTCCCACGGCATCTCGGGCGGCTTCGGGGTGACGTCGGAGGCGGGCACGACGATGTACTCGGCCGCGGCCCGGACGGCGGTGAAGCCGAGAACTTCGGTACCCGCCTCGAGTTCGCCTTCGTCGACGACCCCGGCGAACTCGTTCCCGGGCACGCGAGGCCACCCGAGTACGAGCCCGGGCGGCTCCCACCCGGCCCGCACGGCCGCGTCGTACGGCTGCACGCCGGCGGCCTTGACCCGCACCCGCACCTCGCCGGGTCCGGCGTGCGGTTCCGGGAGGTCGAGGACGCGGAGCACTTCGGGCCCGCCGAATTCGGTGAACGCCACTGCTTTCATGGCGCCAGTCTGATACTTCGAGTTACCTGGAGGTCAAGACCGTGAGTTCGGGCCACCGGCCCAGCCAGCGGGCTGCTTTCCGTTCGAAGACCGCACGCGGAGCGAGCACGGGGTTCGCCCGGACGATCATCGCGAAGAGGTCGTCGAGGCCGTGCGGCGCGTAGAGGCGCCAGCGTCCATCGGGTTCGAGCCGGACACCGACGCACGAACAGATCGCTGGGAACGCGTCGATCGCGGCCTCGGTGCTCGCGAAGGGCGGGCAAGGAACGCCGAACTTGGCTTCATACCAGAGGTGCACCCGAGCCTCGTTGCGCACTTCGACGTCGACCGCGAGATCCGCGAACGTCTCGGCCGCCGCCCGGATGACCCGGTCTTCGCCGGCCCAGCTCAGGTCGGCGCCGTCGAAGTAGACGAGGTCGTAATCCGCGATGCCCGCCGTGGGCTCACGACCGGTCAGGACGTTCCAAACGGTCTGCACGACACACCCGGCGGCGAGGTACCACTCCGGCAGGCCGAGCCCCCGCGCCCGGTCGAGGACGTCGACGAGGACTTCGTTGCGCACCAGGACGTCGCGGAGCCGGTCGAGGTCCGTCATGCCGTCATCGTAGGCTGCGGCCATGGTCGAGATCGTCCGCGCCACCCCGGATCAAGCCGCCACCCTGACCGCACTCGTGCTCGCGTCCTCGGCGTACCGGGGCGACTACGCCACCATCCTCGACGGTTACGAAGTCACACCCGCTTACGTCGCGGCCAACCCCACCTTCACCGCCACGGACGACGGCGCCATCCTCGGTTTCTACGCGCTCGTGGCAGCGGAACTCGACCTGCTCTTCGTGGCCGACGCCGCCCAGGGACTCGGCGTCGGCCGCCGGTTGATCGACCACATGCGGGGTGAAGCGCGAACGCGGGGGCTGCGCGACATCCGCGTCGTCGCGCACCCGCCCGCGCTCGAGTTCTACCTCCGCATGGGCGCGCGGCGCACCGGCACGGTCCCGCCGAACCCGCCCAAGGTCCGCTGGGAGCGGCCGGAGCTCCGCTTCGCCGTCCCTACATGTTGATCATGTGCCCGGCCAGCCCGTGCACGGCTTCCTTCACCGCTTCACCCAGCGTCGGGTGCGCGTGCACGTTCCGGGCCACCTCGTGCACCGTCAGGTCCCACTGCTGCGCCAACGTCAGCTCCGGCAGCAGCTCGGTGACGTCCGGCCCGATCAGGTGCCCGCCGATCAGCTCGCCGTGCGTGCCGTCGCTGATCAGCTTCACGAACCCGCCCGCGTCGCCGAGGCCCTGTGCCTTCCCGTTGGCCGTGAAGGGGAACTTCGCGACCCGGACGTCGAAGCCCTTCTCCCGGGCCTGTTCCTCGGTCCAGCCGAAGCTGGCGATCTGCGGCTGGCAGTAGGTCGCGCGCGGGATCATCGGGAAGTCGAGTTCCATCGTCTCGGCGCCGGCGATCGTCTCCGCCGCGACCACGCCCATCGACTCCGACGCGTGCGCCAGCATCAGCTTCGCCGTCACGTCACCGATCGCGAAGATGTGCGGCACGTTCGTCCGGCCGCGGCCGTCGATCGCGATCGCGCCCCGGTCGGTCAGCGCGACGCCGGTCTTCTCCAGGCCGTAGCCCTCGACCCGCGGCTGGAACCCGATCGCCTGCAGCACCTTGTCCGCGGTGAGCACCTGCTCGCCGTCCTTCTTGGACGAAACCGTCACCCGCACCGACGCACCCGAGTCGTCGATCGACTCCACCCGGGTCGAGGTCAGCACCTTGATGCCGAGCTTCCGGTACCGCCGGGCCAGCTCCGCCGAGACCTCGGCGTCCTCCAGCGGCACCATCCGGTCGAGGAACTCGACGATCGTGACGTCGACGCCGTAGTTGTGCAGCACGTAGGCGAACTCGACACCGATCGCGCCCGCGCCGGCGATCACGATGCTCGACGGCAGCTCGCTGGACAGGATCTGCTCTTCGTACGTCACCACGCGCTCACTGCGCGAGGTCCCCGGCAGCAGCCGGGTCGTCGCACCCGTCGCGATGATGCAGTGACCGAAGGTGATCCGCTCGCCGTTGACCTCGAGCGTGTGGTCGTCGAGGAACGTGCCGTGCCCGTCGAACTCGGTGATCTTGTTCTTCTTCATCAGGAAGTGCACGCCCTTGACTCGCCCGTCGGCGACCTTCCGGCTGCGCTCGTACGCGGCCGTGTAGTCGACGCGGATCGGGCTGTCGGACGAGATGCCGAACGCCTTCGCCTCCTGCGTCACGACGTGCGCCAGCTCGGCGTTGCGCAGCAGCGCCTTCGACGGGATGCACCCGACGTTCAGGCAGACCCCGCCCCAGTACTTCTCTTCCACGACCGCGACGCTGAGCCCCAGCTGCGACGCGCGGATCCCCGCGACGTAACCGCCGACTCCCGCCCCCAGGACGACGACATCAAAGTGTTGTGCACTCATACGCCAGAAACTACCCCTTCGGCCAGGTGCGGGCGGGGTGACGCGGAACTCAGGCCGCCAGCGGCCGTTGCTCGCCGCGGATCGACTCCAAAAGCGTCGTCACCTCACCCATGATGCGGGCCGTCGCCTCGTCCAGCACCTCGCGGGTGAGCGGGCGGTCACGCAGGTCGGACAGGTCGACCGGCGGCCCGGCGACCAGCTCGACCGTCTTGCGCGGCAGCACGCGCGGGAACCACGCCGTCGAGGGCAGCAGGTGGTGGGTGCCCCAGTTGGCCACCGGGATCACCGGCGCGCCGGTCTCCAGCGCGGCGCGGACGAGGCCGGTCTTGCCGCGCATCGGCCAGCCGTCCGGGTCCTTCGAGAACGTGCCTTCCGGGAAGACCGCGACGCACTCGCCCGCGCGCACCGACGCCACCAGGTCGCGGTAGGCCTCCGCGGCCGTCGCCGCGCCGCGGTAGACCGGGATGTGGCGGCCCGAGCGCATCACGCGGCCGACCACCGGCAGGTTCCACAGCGAGGCCTTGGCCAGGTAGCGCGGCACGCGGCCGGCGGCGAGGCAGAACGCCGTGAGCGTCGTCGGGTCGGCGAAGGAGAGGTGGTTCGACGCGACCAGCACCCCGCCGGTCTTCGGGATGTGGCGGGAGCCCCGCACGCGGAACCGCGTGGTCTGCGCGAGGAACTGCCAGACCACTTCGATCGCGAAGCTGTACCAGGCGCCACGGCCGGCGCGGGCGAAGCGCCGGCCGTAGGCGATCATCTGGCGTCGGGTGAGCAGCTCACCCTCGAGGTCCAGGGCGGTCCAGCGGTCGGTCATGGCTGTTATTCGTAGCCGACGACCGGCCGGTTCGGCCCCGGTGCGCGCCGAACGCGGCGCAGATCACAGTGCCGATTTCACTGCCGCTCGAGAACCACCACGGGAATCTCACGGTCCGTCTTCTTGGCGTACTCGTTGTAGTCCGGCCAGACGGCGGCGAGCTTGTCCCACAGCTTCGCGCGCTCCTCGCCCTCGGCCGTGCGGGCGACGGCCTTGAACTTGTCCGCCTTCACCTGGACGCCGACCTCGGGCGTCTCGACGAGGTTGAAGTACCAGCCCGGGTGGTTCGGCGCGCCGCCCTTGGACGCGACGATCACCGGGTTGCCGTCGACTTCCTGGTAGATCAGGGCGAACTTGCGCTCCTGCCCGGTCTTGCGGCCCTTGGTGGTCAGCACCAGCGTCGGGACGCCTTCCTTCCACTCGTGCCCGACCTCGCCGTCGGTCTCCTCGTAGCGGCGGACGTGCTCGTCACCGAACAGCATGCGTGTTCCTTTCGCGGTCGATCAAGCCGTGGCGTACTCACTGCTTGAAGGTTCTCCTTGTTTGCAACACACGTGCCACGGCCGATCTTCCCGGCCGGTTTCACTCGAACGGGTCAGGTCCCCCGAGCAGCGGCTTCTCCGGAGACACCCTCCTCCCAGTAGATTGCACCGACCGAGCACGCGGAGACACCCGAAACCGATCTTGGAGGAGCCAGCCATGAAGGCCCGGCCGCACGTGACACTGGAAGACGTGGCACGCAGCGCGAACGTCTCGCTCGCGACGGCGTCGCGGGTGCTCAACGGCACCGCGTCCGTCCGCGCCGACCTGCGGGAGCGGGTGTCCGCCGCCGCGGCCGAGCTGGCCTACGCCCCCAACGCGCACGCGCAGGCCCTCGCCGGCGGCACGCACCGCACGGTCGGCGTGATCTGCCACGACGTCAGCGACCCGTACTTCGCCGCGATCGCCGGCGGCGTGATGCGGGTGGCGACCGACAACGGGCTGCTCGTGATGCTGGCCGGCACGTTCCGCGACCCCGACCGCGAGGTCGCCTACGTCTCGACGCTGCGCGCGCAGCGGGCCGCGGCGATCCTGCTGATCGGCTCGGCGTTCGAAGACCGGACGTGGGAGCGCGCGATGGCCGCCGAGCTGGAGCCGTACCGCCGTGGCGGCGGCCAGGTCGCCGCGGTCAGCCGCCACCGCGGGCTCAAGATCGACACCGTGCAGCCGGACAACAAGGGCGGCGCGGCGGCGCTGGCCGACGCGCTGGTGGGCCTCGGCCACAAGCGGTTCGCGGTGCTCGCCGGCCCGCGGCGGCTGAGCACCGTCATCGACCGGCTGGCCGGGTTCACCGACGCGCTCGCCGCGCACGGCATCACCCTGCACGAGGACGACGTCGTCGAGGGCGCCTTCACCCGCGACGGCGGCTACGAGGCGACGAAGCAGCTGCTCGCCGGCCGCAAGCGCAAGCTGCCGACCTGCGTCTTCGCCGTCACGGACGTGATGGCGATCGGCGCGATGACGGCGTTGCGCGAAGAAGGCCTCTCGGTGCCGGGCGACATCTCGGTGGCCGGCTTCGACGACATCCCGGTCGTCCGCGACCTCGCCCCGGCGCTGACCACCGTGCGGCTGCCGCTGGAGGAGCTCGGCGAGCGCGCGATGGACCTGGCGATCAAGGGGTCCGCGGGCACCCGGCCCCGGACGGTCCGGCTGTCCGGCGAAGTCGTCCTGCGCGAAAGCACCGGACGCCCCAAGCGCTGACCCGGTCGGGCCTTGTCGTGCTCCGGCACAGGCCCTACCGTGGATTCGGGAAAGCGCTTTCTGGATGCTCCGGAGGTCTGCGATGCTCGTGCTCCCGGTGCCCGGCGGCGGACTGCTGGACTGGACACCGTCCGGACCGCCTTGCCCGGAACCGGCCGGAACACCGCCGTCGTCGCGGATCGCCTACGCCGCCGCGCACGTCGTGGCGGACGCACTGGCCGACGAGCCCGGCACCGTCGACTGGGACACGACGCTCGCCTTCCGCGAGCACCTCTGGGCGTGCGGCTTGAGCGTCGCGGAGGCGATGGACACCGCGCAGCGCGGGATGGGCCTCGACTGGGCGACCACCCAAGAGCTCGTGACGCGCACCGGCGCGGCCGCGGCCGGACGGCGGTGGTGCGCGGGCGTCGGCACCGACCAGCTGCCACCGGGGCCGGCGACCATCGCGTCCATTGTGGACGCCTGGCGCGAGCAGCTCGACCTGGTCGGCGGCGCGGGCGCGATCCCGGTCGTGATGGCCAGCCGGGCGCTCGCCGCCGCGGCCACCGGGCCGGACGACTACCACGCGGCGTACGGGAAGCTGCTGTCCGAGGCGGGCGGGCCGGTGCTGCTGCACTGGCTGGGCGAGCAGTTCGACCCGGCGCTGGCCGGCTACTGGGGCCACGACGACGTGCGCGCGGCCGCCCGCGAGCTGGCGGCGCTCTGCACCGAGCACGCCGGCACGATCGCCGGGGTGAAGGTCTCCGTGCTGGACGCCGAGGTGGAGACGGAGTTCCGGCGCGCGCTGCCCGCGGGCGTCGCCTGCTACACCGGCGACGACTTCAACTACCCCGGGCTGATCGCCGGCGACGACCACGGCCACAGCGAAGCGCTGCTCGGCATCTTCGACGCGATCGCCCCGGTGGCCGCGGCGGCCCTGCGCCGCCTGGACGACGGCGACCGCGCCGGGTTCCACGCCCGGCTCGACCCGACCGTGCCGCTGTCGCGCGAGATCTTCCGCGCGCCGACCCGGCACTACAAGACCGGCGTCGTCTTCCTGGCGTACCTGAACGGCCACCAGCGGCACTTCCGGATGATCGCCGGCCAGGAGTCGGCCCGCACGATCACCCACCTCGCGACGCTGCTGCGGCTCGCCGACGAAGCGGGCGCGCTGGCCGACCCCGACCTGGCCACCGCCCGGATGCGGCCGCTGCTGCGGGCCGCCGGGGTGGCGTGATGGACGAGCGGCTCAGCCTCAACCAGATCACCACGAAGTCCTGGTCCCTGCCCGAAGCGGTGGCAGGCTGCGCGGCGGCGGGCGTCGGCTGGATCGGGCTCTGGCGCGACAAGGTCGCGGAAACCGGCGTCGCCGAAACCGCGCGGCTGCTCAAGGAGCACGACGTCCGGGTGTCTTCGCTGTGCCGCGGCGGGTTCTTCACCGGCGTGACCCCGGAAGGGTCCCCTGTGGACGGTGTCGCGCAGACCCGCGAGGCGATCGACGAAGCGGCCGCGCTCGGCGCCGGCGTGCTGGTGCTGGTGGTCGGCGGCATCGCGGACGGCGACCTGGCCGCCTCCCGCCAGCGTGTCGCGGACGCCGTCGGCGAGCTGGCCCCGTACGCGGGCTCGCGCGGTGTGCGGCTCGGCTTGGAGCCGTTGCACCCGATGCAGTGCGCGGAGCGATCGGTGCTGTCCACTGTGGACCAGGCGCTGGCGATCGCGGCCGAGCACCCGCCCGAGCAGGTCGGGGTGATCGTCGACGAGTTCCACGTCTGGTGGGACCCGCGGATCGAGTCCTCGATCGCCGCGGCGGCCGGCCGGATCGCGGGGTTCCACGTGTGCGACGTCCTGGTGCCGCTGCCGGACCCGCTGCTGGGCCGGGCTCTCCCCGGGGACGGGCCGGTCGACCACCGCCACCTGCGGTCCTGCGTCGAGGCGGCGGGGTACGACGGGCCGATCGAGGTCGAGGTGTTCAACGCGGAGTTGTGGGCGCGGCCGGGTGCGGAGGTGCTGGCGGCGACGATCGCGGCGTTCGAGCGCCACGTGACCTGAGCCCGGGATGTCATGAACGACCCTTTCATGTCAACCGGCGAGATGAACGAGTCGTCCACGACACCCCCGACCGCCGAAACCGGCGCCACCAGAGGTCCTGAATGACTCATTCAGGTCTCCAGACGTCCTGAATGACCCATTCAAGACACGGAGCCCAGCAACGTCCGAGCCCCGCCCACCCTCAGCCCGAACAGCCCGGAACGCCATGAACGACCCTTTCATGTCATCCGGCGAGATGAACGACCCTTTCATGTCATCCAAACCACCCACTCAGTCCACAGCGCGGTACACTTGGTCCGTCCAGCGGACTTGGGGAGGTCGCGCGATGACGACGGAACAGCAAGGCGACGACGGGGCCGTCCGCAGTGTGCTGCGGGCCTTCGATCTGCTCACCCTCTTCACCGAACACCGCCGGACCTGGGCGGTCAAGGATCTCACCGCCGCCAGCGGCCTGGCGAAGACCACCGTGTTGCGGCTCGTGGCCACCTGCGAACAACGCGGGCTGCTCTGGACGCGGCCGGACGGGCGGATCACCGTCGGGCCCGGGATGCTGCGGTGGGCGCAGCTGGCGAACACCGCCTGGCAGCTGCCCGAGCCCGTCCGCCAGGTGCTGCGGGACCTCGCGCGGGAATGCCGGGAAACCGTGAACCTCTACGTCCGCAGCACCTCCGTGGTGGTCTGCGTGGCCCAGCAGGAGGGGCCGCTCGCCATCCGGCACGTCGGGCGGGTCGGGGACGAGCTGCCACTCGGGTTCGGGGCCGCCGGGCGGGTGCTCGACGGGGCCGAGGGGGCCGCCGTCAGCCACGGTGAGCCCGAGACCGGGGCGTCCAGTGTGGCCGCGCCCGTGCACGACGGGGATGGGCGGGTGCTGGCGGCGCTCGCCGTCACCGGTCCCACCAGCCGGTTCGGGGCGGCCGAGGTTGCTGCGTTTACCGAAGCCGTCGCCGGGGGTTCGCGGCGGATATCGCAGATCGGCCTCGGCACCCGGACGGAATAGGCCACAGTCGTCCGGAATCCGGCCGGTCGTTGGTTAGGCTGCCCGGCATGCCGAACCTGCTGGTGGTGGAAGACGACGCGGCGATCGGCAGCGTGCTCGAATCGACCCTGCGCCTGCACGGGTACCAAGTGTGCTGGCGGCGGGACGGGCGGACGGCCCTGCAGGCCGCCGACGCCGGGGAATTCGACCTCGTGCTGCTCGACCTCGGCCTGCCCGACCTCGACGGCGTCGAGGTCTGCCGCCGGCTGCGGAGCGCGCTGCCCGCCGCCGTGCTGGTCATCCTCACCGCCCGGCAGGAGGAGATGGACGTCGTCGTCGGCCTCGACGCCGGGGCCGACGACTACCTCACCAAGCCGATCCGGCTGGGCGAGCTGCTGGCCAGGGTGCGCGCGCACCTGCGCCGCGGCGCGCCCGCCGGGGCGCGGCCGCCGGTGACCGTCGGGGGCCTGACCGTGGACATCGCGGGCCGCCGCGCCACCCTGCACGGCCGTGAGGTCGTGTTGCGCGCGAAGGAGTTCGACCTGCTGGCGCGGCTGGCCGAGCAGCCCGGCGTCGCGGTCAGCCGCGAGACGCTGATGGCCGAGGTCTGGGACGCGCACTGGTACGGCTCGACCAAGACCCTCGACGTGCACATCGCGGCGGTGCGCCGCAAGCTCGCGTCGGTCGCCGGCCCCGACGCGGAGGTGCCCCGGATCGCCACCCTGCGCGGCCACGGCTACCGCTTGGAGGACCCGGCCCGCTCCGCGGCCGAAGGCTAGCCGTGCGCCGCCGGATCACCACGCTGACGGTGCTGGCCGCACTCGTCGCCACCGTGCTGTTCGCGCTGCCGCTGGGCATCGCCGTGTGGCAGTACTACCACGACGACGCGAAGGGCGACCTCGAGCGGGCCGCGGACGCCACGGCGCTCGCCGTGTCGGTGGACCTGAGCACCGGGCGGCGGCCGATCGTGCCCCCGCTCGACGAGGAAGACGACGAAGCCGGGGGCGAGGTCGGGGTCTACGCCCCGGACGGGCGGTTGCTCGCCGGGACCGGACCCGCCGTCGCCGGCCCGGTCGAGCGGCAGGCGGCCAAGGCCGTCGTGGACGTCGTCGTCGGGCGCGAAGGCGACGAGATGGCGCTGGCGGTGCCGGTGGTCAGCGGCTCCCGGATGACCGGCGTGGTCCGCGCCGCGCTGCCGCTGTCCGAGCTGCGGCTGCAGATCCTGCTGACGTGGGTCGCCATGGCCGGGCTCGCGGTCGCGACGACCGGGGTGAGCTGGCTGATGGCCCGGCGGGCCACCAAGCGGCTGGTGCGCCCCCTGGAGGAGCTCGCCGCCGCGGCCGAACGGCTCGGCGACGGCGACTTCACGGCCCGCTCCCCCCGCGCGGGCATCGCCGAGATCGACCAGGTCGGCGAGGCGCTCGGCACCACGGCCGCCCGGATCGGCCAAACGCTCGAACGCGAGCGCGCGTTCTCCGCGGAGGCGTCGCACCAGCTGCGGACCCCGCTGACCGGGCTGCGCCTGCAGCTCGAAGCCGCGCTGGAGACCCCGTCGGCGGACCCGTACGCGGCGATCCGCGCCGGGATCGCGTCGACCGACCGGCTGGAACGCACCATCGAGGACCTCCTGGCACTGGGCCGCGAACGCCGGGCCCCGCGCGCGGAACTCGACCTCGACGCGCTCCTCGACGAAGTCCGCCAGGCCGGCGAGGCCCTGCTCGCCCCGCACGGCCGGGCGCTGCGGATCACCCGCGAGGACCCGCCGCCGACCCGGGTGGCGGCCGCGGCGGTCCGCCAGGTGCTCGGCGTCCTGCTGGACAACGCGGCGACGCACGGCCGCGGCACGGTCACCGTGGTGGCCCGCGACGCCGGCGACGCGCTGGCCATCGACGTCGCCGACGAAGGCCCGGACCTGGGCGAAACCGATCCGTTCGCGACCCCGCCGAGCGACCACGGGATCGGCCTGCCGCTGGCCCGCAGCCTCGCCGAAGCCGAAGGGGGACGGCTGCGCCTGAGCCGGCCCGCCCCGCCCACCTTCACCCTGCTCCTGCCCGCGGCCGAGCAGAACGAATCGCCACGATCCGTTCAGTCTGTGCAATGAATCACCTGTGATTCATCTGTACGCGCAATGTTCCCCTGTTTTGCCTGCTGGAAACGGCAGATACGGTCGTCGGCATGACTCTGCGAGCCGCGACGGTGCGGCGGAAACCGGTCGCCGACCTCGTCGCCGAAGGTGATCATGGCACGCTGAAGCGGTCGCTCGGCCTCGGGCAGCTCACCATGCTCAGCATCGGGGCGACGCTGGGCAGCGGCATCTTCGTCGTGCTCGGCGAAGCCGTCCCGGTGGCCGGGCCGGCGGTGGTGCTTTCGTTCGTGCTCGCCGGGATCACCGCGCTGTTCTCGGCGCTCTCCTACGCCGAGCTGGCCGGCATGATCCCGCTGTCCGGTTCGTCGTACTCCTACGCGTACGCCACGCTCGGCGAGCTCGTCGCGTGGGTCTGCGGCTGGTGCCTGATCCTCGAATACGGCGTCTCGGTGGCGTCGGTGGCCGTCGGCTGGGGCCAGTACGTCAACGAACTGCTGCGGCTGGCCTTCGGTTTCACCATCCCGGACGCGCTCAGCCAGCCGCCGGGCTCGGGCGGGCTCGTCAACGTGCCCGCCATCGTCGTAATGCTCTTGGCGATGGTCCTGCTGCTGTCCGGAGCGAAGGAGAGCGCGCGGGCCAACGCGGTCATGGTCGCGGTCAAGATCGGTACGCTGGTGCTGTTCTGCGCGATCGCGTTCACCGCGGTGCGGGCGAAGAACTTCACGCCGTTCCTGCCGCTCGGGCTGGCCGGGCTGAGCGCCGGCGGGGCCAAGCTCTTCTTCTCCTACATCGGTTTCGACGCCGCCTCGACCGCCGGCGAGGAGGCGAAGAACCCGCAGCGCGACCTGCCGCGGGCGATCCTGCTCTCGCTCGGCATCGTCACCGTCCTGTACTGCCTGGTCGCCGTGGCCGCGGTCGGCGCGCTGCCGTGGCAGGAGTTCGACGGCCAGGAAGCCGCGCTGTCGCACGTCCTCGGCGTCGTGTCGGACAACCCGCTGTGGGCCGCGCTGCTGGCCGTCGGGGCGATCGTGGCCATCTCCAGCGTCGTGCTGACCGTCCTCTACGGACAGACGCGCATCCTGTTCGCGATGTCCCGCGACGGGCTCGTGCCGGGCGTGCTGTCCAAAGTGGATCCCAAGAGCGGGTCGCCGCGGGTCAACACCCTGGTGGTGTCCGGCTTCGTCGCCGTGCTGGCCGCGTTCATCCCGCTGGGCAAGCTGGCCGACGCGACCAGCATCGGCACGCTGTTCGCGTTCGGGCTGGTGAACGTCGCCGTCCTGCTGCTGCGCCGCCGCCAGCCGGACCGGCCGCGCTCGTTCCGCGTGCCGTTCTCGCCGGTGACGCCGATCCTGGGCGTGCTGTGCTGCGCGTACATGATGCTCAGCCTCGACGGCGCCACCTGGGTCGTCTTCGGCGGCTGGATGGCGCTCGGCCTGGTCCTCTACTTCGGCTACGGGATCCGGAAGTCGAGGCTGGCATGAGGGTCGCGATCCACCAGGGCCCGTTCGAAGCCCTGCCCCGCGTCGACGCCGACCTCCTCGTCACCGCGGAGATGAGCACGACGGGCTACCACATCGGCGCGCGCACGCACGAACTCGCCGAACCCGCCGACGGACCCACCGCGGCCCGGATGGCCGCGCTGGCCGGGGAAACCGGGACCGCGCTCGCGTACGGCTACCCGGAAACCGACGGCAAGCACGTCTACAACAGCGTGCAGCTCATCGATCCGGCCGGACGACGGACGAACTACCGCAAGACGCACCTGTTCGGCGACCTCGACAAGGCGTGGTTCACCCCGGGCGACGAGCCGGTCGTGCAGGCCGACGTCGCGGGCGTCCGGGTCGGGCTGTTGATCTGCTACGACGTCGAATTCCCCGAGCTGGTCCGGGCGCACGCGCTCGCCGGCACGGAACTGCTCGTCGTGCCGACCGCGCTGATGACGCCGTACGAGCTGGTCGCCGACACGCTCGTGCCCGCGCGGGCCTACGAGAGCCAGCTGTTCGTCGCCTACGCGAACCGCTGCGACACCGAACAGGAACTGACCTACTGCGGCCGCTCCTGCGTGGCCGCCCCGACCGGGGAAGTCCTGGCCCGCGCCGGATCCGGGCCCGAACTGGTCACCGCCGACGTCACGCGGGAAGCGCTCGCCGCGTCCCGCCTCGAGAACACCCACCTGGCCGACCGACGGCCCGAACTGTACCGGGGAACCACCGCATGACCTCCGCCGTCCCGACCGCGATCCACCACGAAGAACCGCCGGGCCGCCCGATCACGATGTTCGGCCCCGACTTCCCGTTCGCCTACGACGACTACCTCGCCCACCCGGCCGGGCTGGGCTCGGTCCCGGCGGAGCGGTACGGCAGCGAAGTCGCGGTGATCGGCGGCGGCCTGTCCGGCATCGTCACCGCGTACGAACTGATGAAGCTCGGCCTGCGGCCGGTCGTCTACGAAATCGACGAAATCGGCGGGCGGCTGCGCACCGTGCGCTTCCCCGGCTGCCCGGACGACGTCGTCGCGGAGATGGGCGCGATGCGCTTCCCGCCCGCGTCGACCGCGCTGTACCACTACATCGACAAGGTCGGCCTCGAAACGGTCCCGTTCCCGAACCCCTTGGCGCCCGGGACGCCGAGCACGGTCGTGGACCTCAAAGGACAGAGCCACTACGCGCGCACGCCCGCGGACCTGCCCGGCGTCTACGCCGAGGTCGCCGCGGCCTGGGACCGGACGCTCGCCGAGCACGCGTCCTTCGCCGAGATGCAGACGGCGATCCGCGACCGCGACGCGAAGACGATCAAGCGGCTGTGGAACGAGCTCGTGCCGCGGCTGGACAACCAGACGTTCTACGGCTTCCTCTGCGACTCCCCCGCGTTCGCCTCCTTCCGCCACCGCGAGATCTTCGGCCAGGTCGGCTTCGGCACCGGCGGCTGGGACACCGACTTCCCGAACTCCATCCTCGAAATCCTGCGCGTGGTCTACACCGGAGCCGACGACGAGCACCGCAGCATCGTCGGCGGCAGCAGGCAGCTGCCGCTGCGGCTGTGGGAGCACGCGCCGGAAGAGATCGCTTTCTGGCCGGCGGGCACCAGCCTCGGCTCGCTCCACGGTGGACGGCCGCAGCCCGGCGTCGCGCGGCTGCACCGCACCGCGCCGAACAACATCACGGTGACCGACACCGAGGGCCACATCCGGACGTTCCCCGCGGCGGTGTTCACCGCGCAGAGCTGGCTGCTGCTGTCCAAGATCGAATGCGACGCCGAGCTGTTCCCGATCGACCACTGGACGGCGATCGAGCGCACGCACTACATGGCGTCGTCGAAGGTGTTCGTGCCGGTCGACCGCCCGTTCTGGCTGGACCGCGATCCGGTGACCGGGCGTGACGCGATGAGCATGACGCTCACCGACCGGATGCCGCGCGGCACCTACCTGCTCGGGTCCGCGCCGGACTCCCCGGCGGTCATCTGCCTGTCCTACACCTGGGCCGACGACTCGCTGAAGTGGCTGCCGCTGTCGGTGTCCGAGCGCGTCGAGGTGATGCTGCAGTCCCTGCGCGAGATCTACCCCGGCGTCGACGTCCGGCGGCACATCATCGGTGACCCGGTGACCGTGTCGTGGGAGGCGGAACCGCACTTCATGGGCGCGTTCAAGGCCAACCTGCCCGGCCACTACCGCTACCAGCACCGGCTGTTCACGCACTTCGCGCAGGACCAGCTGGAGCCGCGGTACCGGGGCCTGTTCCTGGCCGGCGACGACGTCTCGTGGACGGCGGGCTGGGCCGAGGGCGCGGTGCAGACGGCGCTCAACGCGGTGTGGGGCGTGCTGCACCACTTCGGCGGCCGCACCGATCCGGTGAACCCGGGGCCCGGGGACGTCTTCGACGACCTCGCCCCGATCACGCTCCCGGACTGACCGTGCCCCCGTGCGCTGAAGGGGACTCTCCTCGCATCAGACGAGCTGAAAGTCCCCTTCAGCGCGCCACATGCACCCAACGGGCCCTTCAGCCCGGCGCCCGGCTCCGAACCGGCCGTCGTGCCCGACGAGTGACCCACGACCTCGCCCCGATCACGCTCCCGGACTGACCGTGCCCCGATCGTGGCACCGCGTCCGGCAACGTGCGGACCGAGCTGCCCGGCTCAACCCGCCGTGCGACGATGGGACCATGAACACCGAGCCGGCGCCGAGATGGCGAAGACTGGAACCGGACGAACGGAAGGAACAGATCTACGCCTGCGCCGCGCGGCTGTTCGGTGACCGTCCCTACTCCGAAGTGTCCACTTCGGACATCGCCGCCGCGGCGGGCGTCGCGCGCGGGCTGATCAACCACTACTTCGGCACGAAACGCGAGCTGTACCTGGAAATCATCCGCCGCGCGCTGACCGTGCCGCGGCTGGCCGTCGAGATCCTCCCGGACGGGCCGCTCGAACTGCGTGCCGACGTCGCCATCGAGTGGTTCCTCGACATGGTCACCAGCCAGGAGCGGATGTGGCTGGCCGCGATCGCGCCGGAGGGCATCGGGCGCGACCTCGAAGTGGAACGGATCCTCGAGGAAGCCGACCGCGAATCGGCCGACCGCGTGCTCGAAGCCGTCGGGCTGTCGAGCGAAAGCGACCACGGGCCGGAGCTGAACGCGCTCGTGCGCGCGTTCGGCGGGATGGTGAAGGCGGCCGGGCGGGAATGGCTCGTGCGCGGGTCGCTGACGCGGGACCAGGTGCACCTGCTGCTGTCGAAGTCGCTCGTCACCCTCGTCGGCGAGGTCTTCCCGGCGATCCGGGCCGTGCCGCCGGCACCGCGCCAGGGTCGCGAGTAGAGCGTGGACAGACCGGAGCCCCCGACGCCACGAGGGGGAGGAGGGCGCCGGGGGCTCCGGGTCGATGGGCGAACCACCGACGCACGTCCACGGTACGCCGGGGCGCTGTCAAGTCGCTGTCAACCCTCAGCTGTCCGCTTCGCGTAGTTCGTCCAGGCGGTGGGCGAGGCCGTCGAGGCAGCGGCCGACCGCGTAGTCGTAGAGCTGGGCGTAGTAGCCCGCGGCGAGCTCGGGATCGCCCATCAGGTCGTGCATCGCGTTGCCCAGCTCGGCCATGCCCGGCAGGTCGGCCCGCTCGCGGTAGCTCGCGTACTCCTCGGTGTTGTCGATCCGCAGGGCGAGCGCGCCGTCGCGGTCGTCCTCCATCGCGACGAACTGGCACGCGGTCATCAGCAGCAGGTTGTAGGCCAGCACGCTCTCGCGGCCGAACCCCGCCCGCAGCAGCACGCCGATGCCGGCGTCGATGCTGCGCGTCGCGGCCTTGACGGACGGGCCGAAGAGCGCGAGCCGCCGCGCACAGCCCGGGTAGGTCCGCAGCAGGGCGCGCAGGCCGGCCAGCAGCTCGGTGAACCACTCGGCCCACGGCAGCTCCTCGTCGGGCAGCTCCAGCAGGCCGACCACCCGGTCGACGACGGCGTTCACCACGGCGTCGCGGTCGCCGACGTGGTGGTAGATCACCGCCGGGTAGGCCTCGACCGCGCGGGCGAGCTCGCGCAGCGTCCAGTTGTCGAGGCCGCGCTCCGCGGTCAGCGCCGTGGCCGCCGTGACGATGCGGTCGGCCGTGAGCGCCGGCAGGCCCGCCGCGGCCCGCGACCGGGGCCGCTGGCCCGTGCCCGAGGTTGAAGGAGGCATGGGGCGTAACGGTAACCGCACCGCCCGTGCCGGTGCCAGCTTCGAACGGGTACGGCAGGATCGGGGTATGGCACGCGCACAGGCCAACGGTCTCGAGCTCGAGTACGACACCTTCGGCGACCCGGCGGCCCCGCCGCTGGTCCTGGTGATGGGCCTGGGCGCCCAGATGATCACCTGGGAGGACGACTTCTGCGCGCTGCTGGCCGGCCGCGGGTTCTTCGTCGTGCGCTACGACAACCGGGACGTCGGGCTCTCCACCTGGCTCGACCACCTGCCCGCGCCGGACCTGGCCGCGCTCGCCGCGGGCGACCTGGCGACGGCGCCGTACCTGCTGTCCGACCTGGCCGACGACGCCGTCGGGCTGTTCGACGCGCTCGGCATCGGCCGCGCGCACGTCGTGGGCGCGTCGATGGGCGGGATGATCGTGCAGCAGCTGGCCATCGACCACCCGGACCGGCTGCGGTCCGTCACGTCCATCATGTCGACCACCGGCGACCCCGGCGTCGGCCAGGCCGAGCCGTGGGCGCTGGGCCTGCTGGCGCGGCCGCCGGCGTCGACCCGCGAGCAGGCGCTCGCCGACAGCGTCGAGGGCTACCGGCGGCTCGGCTCCCCCGGCTACCCGGACGACGAGGCGTTCCTGCTGGCCAAGGCCACGCTGCACTACGACCGCGCCCGCCACCCGGTCGGCACGCTGCGCCACGCGGCCGCGGTGGTGGCCTCCGGCGACCGCACGGCCGGCCTGCGCGAGGTCCGGCTGCCGGCACTGGTCATCCACGGCGACGCCGACCCGCTGATCAACGTCAGCGGCGGCAAGGCGACGGCGGCGGCGATCCCGGGCGCGGAGCTGCTCGTCATCCCGGGCATGGGCCACAACCTGCCGCGCGCGGTCTGGCCGGAGATCGCCGACGCGATCGGGCGCGTGACGGGTCAATAGCGCGTCAAGATCCGGCGCCGGGCTGTAGGAAAGGTGTCCTGGCTCACGTTCTCGCCCCGGTTCGGCGGTCTTACTGGGGGCATGAGTGGTGGCTTCGGATTCCCGGCGGGGTGCGTGGCCGCGGTCGTCGCGGTGGCGCTGGCCGACGTCGCCGGCGCGACCCGGTTCCCGTGGTACGCGCTGGTGACGTTGGGTCTGGTGGTGCTCCTGACGGCGTTCTGGAGCACGGCCGCCGCCGCGATCGGGGTCGCGGCGGTGGCGTGGGCGCTGGATTCGGGCTTCGTGCTCGGCCGCGCTGGCGAGCTGCGGTTCGACGCGGCTTCGGCGGTGGCTGCGGGCGTGCTCGGGGTGACGGTCTTGGTGGGGCTCGTGGCCCGGGTCAGGCCGCGGCGGATGCCGGTGCGGGTACCTGCGCCGCGCCGTCCGGCGGAGGTCACCGCCCGGCCGCGCCTGACCCGGGCCGGGATGTAGTTCACGACTTCGGGGTTCGCGCCGACCGGAACGGCCAACACAACGACCGGAGCGGCCAACACGTCCGGGTTTGCGGTGTGTTGGCCACTCCGGTCGATCCGCCGCCACACCGGCACCGGCCGGACCGGCTGCGCCCGTGCCCGGCCTCGCGGAGCCGGCGACGAACCCCCTCCTCAGCCGCCGATCGTCGCGGCCACCAGGGCGCCGATGTGGCGCATGCCGGTCGCGTTCGGGTGCAGCGGCGCCGCGACCGCGGTCGGGATCACGCTCTCGAACCACTTCACGCCGGGCAGCTTGCAGACGTCGTGCCCGATCGAGGCCGTCCGGACGTCGACGTACCGCGCGTCGTGCGCGGCCGCCTGGCGGGCCAGTGCCGCGTTCGTCTTGTCGATGCTGCCCTGGATGTAGTTCGCGTCGCGCGGGGTGAGTGGCGCGATCGGCCAGCACCCGTTGTGCGGCAGGTAGGTGCCGTAGCCGGCGAGGTAGACGTCCGCGTTCGGGGCCTTCGCGTGGATCGCGTCCAGCAGCGCGCCCCACGTCGGTTCGAACGCGGCGATCTTCTCGGCCAGCTGGTCGTGGCCGCCGGCGGTGTACCGGTCGACGCAGTCCGGGTTGATGCCGGGTAGCAGGTTGATGCAGCTGGTCGCGGCGCCGACCAGGCCGACGTCGTTGCCGCCGATCGTCACGGTCACCGTCCGCGTGGCGGCGCTGAGCGCGTCCAGCTGCGGCGGCACCGGGCCGGTCTCCGTCGACTGCGGCGCGTACATGTCCGCGGTCGTCGCCCCGGAGCACGTCACGTCCTTGAGCGGCACGCCGAGCTGCGACGCGGCGACGTGCGGGTAGTCCGCGAGCGACCGGAGGCAGCCCGGGGACGAGAGGTCCGGGGGCAGGATCAGCGGGCCGGCCGCGGCCGAGTCCCCGAGCGCCACGTACTCGCCGCTCGCGGCGGTCGCGGTGCCCGCCGTCGTGAGCGTCAGCGCGGTGACCAAGATCGTGATGAACGCCGGTGTCCTCACTCGCACGCCGTCCTCCTTGACGTTGTGCCGATGGCTGGTCTCCGTGACACCATCGGCACCGCGGGTGGCCGGATTGACTGGGAATCCGGGCAGAGAACGAGGGGATCGGTTGTGACGGAGCACAAAACCGGCGCGGACCTGGCCCTCGGCGGGCAGCGCGTGCACGAACGGCTCACCCGCGACGAGCCCGAGCTGATCGCCCGGGTGCTGACGCGCATCCAGGCCGAGGTCGCCGACTACCGGCGGCTGCCGGTCGAGGAGCTGGCCGGCGACATCGCGGGCATCACCCGGCAGGCCGTGCGGGCGTTCGCGCGGACCCTGCGCGAGGACCGCGAGCTGAACGACGCCGAGCTGCGGCAGATCGGCGCGTCCGCGGTCCGCCGGGCGGAGGAGGGCTTCCCGCTGGAAGCGGTGCTGAACGCCTACCACGTCGGCGCGCGGGAGATCTTCGCCGTCGGCTCGGCCGAGGCGAGCGGCTCGGACGTCGCCGACCTGCTCGAAGTGGCCGACCGGGTGCTGGCGTGGGTCGGCACGGTCACCGGCGCGGTCACCCGGGGCTACCTGGAGGAACTGCGCACGAAGGTCGGGCAGGAGCACACGGCGCGGCGCACACTGCTGTCGGTGCTGGCCGACGGCGGCCCGGTCGACGTCGTCGCCCGCAGCGCCGGGATCACGCTGCCGGCGCGGTACCTGGTGCTGAGCGTCGAACTCGGGCCGCACGCCGACGAGGCGTCACCGGGGGTGGACGCCGAAATCGCGGTCCGCCGCAAGCTGCGCCGGTTCCTGGCGGCGTTCGAGCACGCCTGCGGCGACGGCGTGCTGGCGTCCCTGGACGGCCCGGGCGGCCTGGTCCTGCTCCCGCAGACGGGCCGGCTGACGGACATCCCAGGCTGGCACGCGGTGCTCGACGCGGCCGGGCGGGCGGCGGGCGTCGCCGTGCTCGCGGCGGCCGAGACGGCGACGCCCGCGGAGGTCCGGGTGGTGGCCGGCCGGACGGCCGAGGTACTGGACGTCCTGCGCTGGTTCGGCCGCGAGCCGGGCCTGTACCGCCTCGACGACGTCCTGGTGGAGTACCAGCTGACCCGCCCCGGCGCGGCGCGCGACCGCCTGGCCGCGGTGCTCGCCCCGCTGGAGGCGCACCCGGAGCTGGTGGAGACGCTGTCGGCGTACCTGGAGCTGGACACGAACCGCCGCCGCGCGGCGGCCCGCCTGCACGTCCACCCGAACACGGTCGACTACCGCCTGCGGAAGGTCCGCGACCTGACGGGCATCGACCCGCTCCACCCGGCGGGCTTGCCCCGCATCATCGCGGCGCTCGCGGCCCGCCGCGCCTCCCTGCCGCCGAGCCGCTGAGGAGTCCGCCGATGCGCCCCAATGTGGCGTTGGTTGCGTCCAACGCACCGAACGCCACATTGGGTGCGTTGGACGCACCGAACGCCACATTGGGGCGCTCGTCCCGGGGCCGGCGGTCAGTGGGCGAAGTCCCAGCGGCTGGCGCCGTACGGTTCCGCGCCCGCGACGCCGATCGCCCGGTGCAGCTCCAGCCGGTACAGGTGCCACGGCGGCGGGCCCGCGCTCGGTGCCGTGAACGGCGCCGCCAGGCCGTCGCCGACCACGGTCGCCGGCCAGCCGCCCTCGCGGAAGACCGCGGCGACCTGCTCCAGCGTTGCCGCGTCGGTGACGCGGTGGGCCTCGCCCTCCATCGTCAGGTCCAGCCCGTTCAGCCGCACCGACACGGTGCACGCCGGGTTCGCCGCGAGGTTGCGGGAGCGGCGCGTCCCCGGGCCGCCCTTGAAGTACAGCGCGCCGTCCACCCAGATGGCGCCGACACCGGCGGCGTGCGGGCGGCCGTCGGGGCGGACGGTGCCGACGAAGAACGTCAGGTTTTCGTGCGGGGTCTGGGTCGCGAGGAGGTCGCGCGCCCTGCTCCACGGCAGCGCCGCGGACCCGTTCTGGTCGAGGTTCTCGGTGTGCGTCGGTTCGCTCATGCCTACGCGTCGAACGGGACGACCGCGGATCGACACACTTCGAGGGTTTTCGCGCCGCCGGGGTCGTCGTCGCTGGTCGCGGGCACGATCGCCAGCTCGTCGATCCCCGCTTCCGCGTACTCGCGCGCCTTCGCAGCGATCTCCGACGACGAGCCCAGCAGCCCGACCACGGCGATCGCCTCCACCGGCACCGCGGACAGCAGCTCACGCGGGTGCGGCCGGGTGCGCGCGAAGTCGACGAGGTCGCCGAAACCGGCCGCGCGGAACATCTCGCTGTAGCCCGGTGCCGCGAGGTAGCCGACCACGCCGCGACGCAGCTGTTCGAGCGACGCCGCGTCCGGGTCCGCCGCGCCGACGACCCACGCGGCCACCGGCGGCGGCGTCACCCCTGCCCGCGAAGCCGCCTCCCGCAGGCCGCGCACCAGGGTCCCGGCCGCGGCCGGGCTGACCAGGTTGATCACCATCCGGTCGGCGTGCCGCGCCGCGACGTCGAGGGCTCGCGGGCCGAACGCCGCGATCGTCACCGGCGACTTCGGGGCGGCCAGCCGCAACCGGTAGCCCCGCGAGCCGACGACCGAGCCGTCCACAGTGGACTTCTCGCCGGAGACCAGCTGCCGCACGGCGATCGCCGACTCTTCGAGCGCGGTCGCCGCCCGCGCGCGCGACCGGCCGTGCCAGCCGCGCACGACGACGTCGCTGGACGTGCCCAGCGCGACCCCGGTCGGCCGGCCGGTCAGCGCCGCCACCGACGCGACGCCCATCGCGATCGTCGCCGGGTCCCGCACGGTCACCGCGAGCGGCCCGAACGTCAGGGCGAGCGACGAGGTCGCCGCGCCGATCGCGGTCCCCAGCGCGAACGCGTCCCACGTCGCCATCTCGCCGATCCACAGCTCCGGGTACCCGGCGGCCTCGGCGGCGCGCGCCGTCTCCAGCGCCTCCTCCGGCGGGCGGTCCTGCCAGAGCCCCAGCGACACCGACAGCCTCATGCGGTGACCACCATCGTGACGACCGTGGTGAACGAGCCGCCGACGTTGAGCGTCAACGCCGTCCGCGCGCCCTCGACCTGCGTCTCGCCCGCTTTCCCGGTCACCTGCCGGGAAACGTCGTGCAGCATCCGGACACCGGTGGCGCCGACCGGGTGGCCGAGGCCGATCAGGCCGCCGCCCGGGTTGATCCCGGCCGCGTCGAGGCCGCCGTCGGCGACGAACCGGCCGCCGTCCCCGGGCGGGGCCGCGCCCAGGTGCTCCAGCGCCACCAGCCCGGTGATGGTGAAGCAGTCGTGCAGCTCGACGACGTCGAGCGCGTCCGGCCCGGGCACCCCCGCGCGCTCGTAGGCGTCGACGACCGCGCCGCGCAGGTGCGGGAACAGGTATTCGCCGCCGGCGGAAAGCTTTTCGGCCAGCCCGATGTGGGACGTGCGGTGCCCGAAGCCCGCGATGCGCGGGAAGCCGCCGCCGAGCCGCTCGGCGAACGCGGGCGAGGCCAGCACGACCGCCGCGGCGCCGTCGGTGATCCGGCCGCAGTCCTGCTTGCGCAGCCGGCCCTCGATGACCGGGTTCAGCTCGTCGTCGGGCCCGAACGCGCCGGCCGGGAAGCGCCAGTCGCGGGCCTGGGCGAGCGGGTTCCGCGCCGCGCGGTCGAAAGCGTGCGCGGCGAACTGCCCGAGGTGCTCGGGATCGAGCCCGTACCGCTCCTCGTAGGTGGCGGCGACCTCGGCGAAGAGCGCGGGCCACGGGAACTTCGCGCCGACGGCTTCGTGCCCGGCCCACGCGGCGGACCCGAGGTGCTCGGCCGCGCGCTGCCCGTCGACGTTCCGCATCAGCTCGACGCCGACGACCAGCGCGACGTCGTAGCGGCCTGCCTCGAGGTCCGCGCACGCGGCGAGCACGGCGGTGCTGCCGGACGCGCACGCGGCTTCGTGCCGGGTCGAGGGCACCCCGTCCAGCGCCGGGACGGCGGCCACCAGCAGCCCGCCGAGCTGGGCCTGCCCGGTGAACAGCTCGGCCGCGAGGTTCCCGACGTGCGCGACCTCGACGTCTTCGGGCGCGACCCCGGCGTCCGCGAGCGCGGCGGGCACGACCTCGGCGAACAGGTCGACGATCCCGCGCCCCTCCTTGGCGTAGTTGCGCGCGAAGTCGCTTTGCGCCCCGCCCAGCACGAACACCGTCATGGCCTCACCCCAGACTTTCCCGCAGCTTCCGCTTCAGGATCTTCCCCACCGGGTTGCGGGGCAAGGCGTCGGTATATTCGAGCCGTTCCGGCAGCTTGAACGCGGCCACCTGCTTCTCGCGCAGGTACGCGACCAGCTCGTCCAGCGACGGCTTGCGCGCGCCCGGCACGACGACCGCGCACACCCGCTCCCCCATGACGTCGTCGGGCACGCCGATGACGCCGACGTCCGCGACGTCCGGGTGCCCGGCGAGCAGGCCTTCGACCTCGGCGGGCGAGATGTTCACCCCGCCGCGGATGACCAGGTCCTTCGTCCGGTCGACGTACCGCAGGAACTCCCCGCGCTCGCCCGCGATCTCGAAGACGTCGCCGGTGCGGAAGTGCCCGTCTTCGTCGAACGATGAGGTGTCGAGCGGCTCGCCCACCGCCGTCAGGTAGCCGGCGAACACCGTCGGCCCGGCGATGTGCAGCTCGCCGGGCCGCCCGGGTTCGGTGACGTGCTCGCCGGTGACCGGGTCGTGCAGCCGCACCGACGTCCAGCCGGCGACGGGCGTCGACCACGTGACGTCGGAGGCGTAGTTCGGGAAGTAGCTCGCGCGCTGATCGGGGTCCGGGATGTCGACCGGACCGGACAGCAGCGCGGTCCCTTCGTTGGAGCCGAAGAAGTTGATGATGTCGATGCCGTACCGCTCGGCCCAGGTGCGCACGAGCCACGGCGACAGCGGCGCCGAGCCGGACCCGATCTTGCGCACGCTCGAAACGTCCACTCCGGACAGGATGTTCTCGTTGTGCAGCAACATGGTCAGCAACGCCGGTGGCGCGAGCGTGTACGTCACGCGTTCGGCCGCGAGCTGGCCCAGGAACACGGGCAGGTCGAACGGGTGGTGCGGGACGAACACCGCGCCGGTCAGCAGCCACGGCAGGAACATCCCGCCGATGCCCGCCATGTTCGTCATCGGGAACGGCGACAGCAGGACGTCGTCACGCGTGATCCCCGCGGCCTGGACGCAGCCGCGCGCGGTCGCGAGCCAGTCGCCGTGGCAGCGCGGAACCGCTTTCGGCTCGGCTTCGGTGCCGGACGTCCAGCAGATCGTCACGCAGTCGTTCACGTCCGCTTCGGTCAGCTGTACGTCCAAAGCGGACTTCTCCACTTCGGACAGCGGGGCTTCGGGCCAGGCCAGGGCGCCGGCCGGTTCGTCGTCCCCCCGGGCGACGACGAACCGGACCGACGGCGCCGCAGCGCCGATGAGCCCAAGGGCCGCCCCGGCGAGCTCGTGCTCGCCGTATCTGGTGGCGGTCACCACGGCGACGGCTCCGGTGCGCCGGCACATCGGACCCATCTCGTGCTCCCGGTAGGACACCGGGAACGGCGTGACCACCGCACCGATCCGCACGATCGCGAGGAACGCCTGGACCAGGGCCGAGCAGTTCGGCAGCTGCACGGCCACGACGTCACCTGCTCGCACCCCTCTGGCGAGCAGGAACGCGGCCAGGACGTCGACGCGTTCGTCGAGCCGGTTCCAGGTCCACCGCACCGGGTCGCGTCCGACCAGTGCGGTGGTGTTCGGTGGATCGACCAGCGCGAGACCCTCCGGGTCGGCACTGACCCGCTCCTTCACGAGCCGGTCGATCGTCTCCGCACTCCACCATCCCCGCGCCCGGAAGTCCCGGGCGCGACCCTCTCGATGGCATCTCATGAACGGAGGTTTTCCAGCTGGTCCGCCCGGACCCAGGTCGCGTGAAAACCGAGCGGGACCCGCTGGGGCAACAGGACCCTGGCCACGGGTCCGGCAGCGAGATCGGCGGCGTCGAAGATGTCCAGTTCCGAGCGTCCCTCGCGCTCGTCCTGCACGAACGTCACCAGATGACCGTCCGCCGAATCGGCGGCCGCTCCTTCGCGGGGTGCGAACGGAGCCTCACTGCCCCACCGGCCGGGACCGAACCGGTATTCGGTCTTGGTGCCGGCAAGATTGTCGTAGCGCACGAGCCCGTCGAACTTCAGCGTCGACTCGGGCGAGATGTGCACCGCGTAGGAGTACCGGTTCCGCCTGCCGACGCCGCGGGCGTCGACGGTCGGGAACTCGGTGTTGGCGTCGTCGAGCGCCTCTTCGTGGCACGCGCCGGTCCGCAGGTCGAAGCGGTAGCGGTGCAGCTGGGCGTCCAGGCGCAGGTAGGAGAGCATCTTCGCGAGCGGCGTGCGCGCGTCGGCCCGCGGGGCCGGCTTGCGCACGCGGCAGACGTCGAGGCGGACTTCGTCGCCCTCTTCCCAGGCGTTCACGACGTGGTAGATGTAGCACGGGCTCGCTTCGAACCAGCGGATCTGGCTACCGTTGCCGTAGCGTGGCATGACACCGAAGCGGCTCGGCATCGAGCGGTCGAAGTGCAGCTTGTGGCGGCCCAGCTTCGCGGCTTCCAGGTCCTGGACCAGCGGCAGGTCCATCAGCACGGCGTAGCGCTCGGTGATGGCCATGTCGTGCGGCAGGCGCGGGCCGGGCAGCTCGATCTCGGTGGTGTGCACGACCTCGCCGTCCGCGCTGATCACGCCGTAGCGCAGGTACGGCGGCCGCGGGCCGTAGTCGAACCAGAACAGCTCGCCGGTCGCCTCGTCCACCTTCGGGTGGGCCATCATGTCGCCGACCAGCGTGCCGAGGAAGTCGTCGGCGCCCAGCGTCTCCAGCGAGAGCGGGTCGACCGCGTACGGCGAGCCGCACAGGTACCAGGTGGCGAGGATCCGGCCGCGGTGGAAGACGACGTCGGTGTTGGCGTTGTCCTTGAGGCCGAGGCCGTGCGCGTTGCCGAACGGGTTGCCCGCCGGGTTCTCCATGACGCCGGTCCAGAGCGCCTTGCCGGCCGCGGACTCGGCCTCGAAGGCCTTGGTGCGGACCCAGCGGTTGCGGTAGCGGGCCTTGCCGTTCTCCAGGTGGACGGCGTGGATCATGCCGTCGCCGTCGAACCAGTGGTAGCGGCCTTCCGGGGCGAACCGCGGGTTGGGGCCGTTGCGCAGGTAGACGCCGTTGAGGTCCTTCGGGATCTCGCCGATGACCTGCAGGTCCTCCGCGTCGATCTCGGTGCCGACCGGGGCGTAGACGCCGAGCAGGTAGGGGTTGGGCTCCCCGGCCGCGTCCGCCGCACGGGCCACCATCAGCGGCTGTTCGGAGGTGCTGGTCATCGGGCTGCTCCCTGACTTGTCGGGCTCACCGCGCTGGCTGATGGGGACGAGACTATGATTTGTGTACCCAGGTGTCAATAGGCTTCTTTTGGTGTAGTCAGGTGTTACGCTGAGGCCGCTGAGAATGAGGGGGAAGACGGTGACCGAGGCGACCGCGCACCGCGTCCGGCCGGCGGGGGATCCGCTCCGCAGAGCGCTGGAGCTGGTCGGCGACCAGTGGACGCTGCTCATCCTGCAGAGCCTGTTCCTGCGCTTCCGGCGCTACGAAGAGCTGCGGCTGCGCCTGGGCATCTCGCCGACGGCGTTGTCGGGACGGCTACGGGACATGGTCGAGGCGGGCATGCTCACGCGCGTCCCCTACCGCGACGCGCGCCGCACGCGGCACGAATACCGGCTCACCGAACGCGGCCTGGAGCTGTGGCCGCTGCTGATCTCGATCTGGGCGTGGGAGCGCGAGTGGGTCGAAGGCCGCCGCGAGGTGCTGCCGACGCTGATCCACCTCGACTGCGAGCTGGCTACATCAGCGCCCCTCGGCTGCGGGGCCTGCGGCCGCCGGGTCGACGCCCGTGACGTGCGGGCCGAGCGCCTCGACAGCACCGGCGTCGCGGCGGCGACGGCGTCCAAGCGCTTCCGCCGCAAGGACGCCGAGTCGCTGGCCGGCGACCCGATGATGTTCTTCCCCGACACGATGGAGCTGCTCGGCGACCGCTGGTCGACCGGGCTGCTGGTGTCGGCGCTGCTGGGCTGCCGGCACTTCTCGGAGTTCGAGCGCGAGCTGGGGATCGGGCCGAGCGTCCTGTCGGGCCGGCTGAGCAAGCTCGTCGAGGTCGGCGTGCTGCGCACCGGCACCGCGGCCACCCGCGCGGACGCGCGCGACTACCGGCTGACCGCGAAGGGCCTGGCGTTCTTCCCGGCGCTGGCGTTCATCGCGGAGTGGTCGCGCGGCTTCGAGGTGGTGGGCCAGGAGCCGGACATCACGCTGCACCACGTCGAATGCGGCAACCGGCTGCGGCCGATCCTGCTGTGCGACCACTGCGGCCGCCCGCTGCTGCGCAAGTCGGTGCAGTTCGGCGGGGTTCCCTCCCCGAAACGCTGAAATCGACTCGCCAAGCGGGTGCGCGGCTGACAGGCTGGAGCGGTCACACGTCGTCGTTTTCGGAGGTAGGCATGAGTGAACCGAACCCGTCGCCCAGCGGCGAGGAGGACGACGTCAAGCGCAAGTTCCGCGAGGCGCTGGAACGCAAGCAGGCCCACGCCCGTTCGGGCGCGTCCCACGAGAACGGCGGCGGCAAGAACCAGCACGCCCACGGCCCGGCGGCGAACAAGCGGACCTTCCGCCGCAAGAGCGGCTGAGCCCCTTCCGGCCCCATTCGTGAAGGCCACCTTCAGGAACTCTACGTTCCTCAAGGTGGCCTTCACGGCTTTCAGGGGACGAACGAGCCGAGGTGGTCGAGGACCACGAACGCGCTCGCCGGGCTCGCCGCTGCGACGGCGGTGCGCAGGGGTTCCAGCCCGCCCGCGTCCTTGACCTGGCCCAGCGGCAGGTCGAAGTCGTCCCAGTGGGTCGCGGCCACGTACCGCGGGTTGCCCAGGGCGCGCAGCAGGCGCGGGACGTACTGCGTCACCTTCGCGCCGCCCGCGGGGAGGCAGACCACGTCCGGGCGGAGGCCCGCGAGTTCGCCCTCGATGTAGTTCGAGCCGCCGAAGTTCAGCACGCTCGCGCCGGCACCGGTCACCTGGTAGGCCAGCGTGCCGCCCTCCACCAGGTCCTCGATCACGCGCGGCCGGTCCCGGCGCGACAGCGGCCGCGAACCCGGGAACGGCACCTGCGCCCGCGCGCCCACGGCCGAGTGCAGTGACCGCAGGACGCGGATCGAGTAGCCGTCGAACGTCAGGTCCTCGCCGCCGGACGCGACCGCCAGCTGGTCCTCCGGGGCGCCGAGCGCGGCCATGAGACTCAAATGGGTCTCGGTGCCGATGACCGTCGCGCCGGTGCGTTTGGCCAGGTAGGGGACGTCGGTGAGGTGATCGTAGTGGCCGTGCGTGACGAGGATGTGGTCCGCGCGCAGCTCGCCGCGGTCGAGGAAGCCGTCGATCAGCGCGCGGTTCACCGACAGCGGCGTCTTCGGGTCCGCGCCCGCCGGGGTGTAGGTCCCGGTCTTGAACCGCGTCAGCCAGGGGTCGATCAGGACCGTCTTCGGCCCGATGCGGATCTCCCAGCCGTTGTTCCCCCACCACCGAAGCGTCATCCCCGACGCGGCCGCCGCCGGTCCCGCGCCCGCCAGGATGGCCGCCGCCGCGGCCCCCGCGCCGAACAGCCCGCGCCTGCTGAATCCCATGTCCATACCGGACACCCGACCACGAACCGCGGACCGCTGTCCAAGATCGATCCGTCGGCATGTCGATACGGGAACGGCTATCGTCGCAGCGTGGACCACCTCCGTTCGCTGCGGTACTTCCTCGTCGTCGCCGACGAACTGCACTTCGGCCGCGCGGCGGAGCGGCTCGGGATCGCGCAGCCGCCGTTGAGCCAGCGCGTCAAACGGCTCGAAGCCGAGCTGGGCGCGAAGCTGTTCGACCGCGGCCGCCGCGTCACACTCACCGAAGCGGGCGAAGTCCTGCGTGCCGAAGCCCGCGACCTGCTCGCCCGGTGGGACCGCATGACGTCGCTGGTCGCGAAGGCCGAGCGCGGTGAGCTGGACGCGCTGCGCGCGGGCGTGCCCCCGGAGCTGCCCGGCCCGGTCCTCGCCGCGATCCTGACGGCGTTCGCCGAGCGGCACCCGGCCGTCCGGCTCGACCTGCAGGAGCTGACGACCGCGGAGCAGGTCCGGCTGCTCGCCGACCGGTCGCTGGACGCGGGGCTGCTGCACCTGCCCGTCGACGTGGCCGACCTGGAGCTGGGCCCGGTGCTCGACACCCCGCTGGGCGTGGTCCTCCCCCGCGACTCACCGCTGGCGCGGCGCGCGTCGCTGTCACTGGCCGACCTCGCGGGCGAAGGCCTGGTGCACGCGCCCCGCGCGGCGGCGCCGGGCAGCTACGACGCCCTCCTGCGCACCTGCTGGGACCACGGCTTCCGGCCGGCCTCGATCCGCCACGCGCGCAACCCGGAGTTCGCGCTGGGCCTGGTGCTCGCCGGGCACGGCGTCGCGTTCGAGCCGGGCCCGCGCAAGGAACCCCGCGTGGTGTGGCGGCCCCTGGACGGCGAGGTGCTGCGGTCCCGGATGGCGTTCGCATGGCCTTCGCCGAGCCCGCACCCGCAGGCGGCGAAGCTGGCCGAGCTGGCGGCGATGGTGCTCGAGGGAGATGGGGTGTCGCGGATCGTGCCGCCCGCACAGGGCCCGCGCCCGTGGGACGTGTTCTACGACCGGACCTGATGCCGTTAAGGCCACCTTACGGGCGTCTGACGCCCGTAAGGTGGCCTTAACGGCATTCGGCTAGCCCGACCGGACCTCGTGAAGCTGCTCCACCGCCGCCCGGGCCGCGTCCCCGATGGCGCGGTCGATGTCCGGACGCCGCAGCGTCTCCGAGCCGCCCACCGTGAACACGGCGATCGCGTACGAAACCCCATCCGGGTACGTCGCCACCCCGATCTCGTTGCGGATCCCGGGCATCGTCCCCGTCTTCCCCGCCACCGCGACCTCCGGCGGGAAGCCCGCGGTCAACCGGTGCCAGCTGACCTGCGCCGACATCCACTCGCGCACCGGCTCCCCCGCCGGGTCGGCCCAGATCGCCGCCAGCAGCGCGGTCATCTCCCGCGGCGTGGTCGCCGAAGTCCGCAAGGGATCCAACGCCCGCAACGGCCGCCCTGCCTCGGTGTCCTCGATGATCGTGCGCAGCAGGTCACGCGGCGCGCCGATGACCGACGTCCGCGTCAGGCCCAGCTCGGCCAGCAGCGAGCGCACGTTCGCCACGCCCACCCGGTCGAACAGCAGGTCCGCCGCGGTGTTGTCGGACACCGAAAGAGCCAGCCGGGCCGCGTCGCGGAGGCTGTACGAGACGTCGTCCTCGAAGCCCGCCGAGCCGGTGCCGCCCAAGCGGTCCGCCGCGGTCGCGCGGACCCGGTCCGCCGGGTCGAGCAGTCCCGCCGCGACCTGGCGGGCGAACTCGTACGCCAGCGGCACCTTCACCACCGACGCCAGCACGACCGGCGAGTCGGCACCGATACCCGTCGAGGCGGGGGAACCGAGACGGCGGACGTGCAGGAAGCCCCGCACGCCCGCCGTCGCGAAGATCTGTTCTGGGGTGGGACTCACCCGGCCATGATGGACCGCAGCCTGCCGATCTCCGTCATGCGTCGCTCCGCGAGCCGGTCCGCCGCCGTCGCCGGGGGCACGCCCTCGGTCTCGGCCAGCTTGAACACGGCCTTCGTCGTGTCGAAGATGGCGGTCGTCTTGCGCTTGGCGCGGTCGAAGTCGAAGCCGTGGCGCTCGTCGTCGACCTGGATCACGCCGCCCGCGTTGACCAGGTAGTCCGGCGCGTACAGGATGCCGCGGTCGGCCAGCTGCTTGTCGATGCCCGGGTGCGCGAGCTGGTTGTTCGCCGCGCCGCAGACGACCTGGGCCGACAGCAGCGCCACCGTCTCGTCGTTGAGCGCGCCGCCGAGGGCGCACGGGGCGAAGACGTCCAGCTCGGTGCGCAGCAGGGCGTCCACATCGGACACGACCCGGACGTCGGGGTAGACCGACCGGGTGCGCTCGATCGCCGGCTCCCACACGTCGGTGATCGTCACCTGCGCGCCGGCCGCGACGAGGTGCCCGACCAGGATGTGGCCGACCTTGCCGACGCCGGCCACGCCGACGCGCTTGCCCGCCAGCTCCGGGCTGCCCCAGAGGTGCTCGGCCGAGGCCCGCATGCCCTGGTAGACGCCGAACGCGGTGAGCACCGACGAGTCGCCCGCGCCGCCGTCCTCCGGCGAGCGGCCGGTGACGAAGCGGGACTCGCGGGCCACGATGTCCATGTCCTGCACGTACGTGCCGACGTCGCACGCCGTGATGTAGCGGCCGCCCAGCGACTGCACGAACCGCCCGAACGCGCGCAGCAGCGCTTCGGACTTCAGCGTCTTCGGGTCGCCGATGATGACGGCCTTGCCGCCGCCGAGGTCGAGGCCGGCCAGCGCGTTCTTGTAGGCCATGCCCTTGGACAGCGCGAGCACGTCGTCGAGCGCGTCCGCTTCGGTGGCGTAGGGGTGGAAGCGCGTCCCGCCCAATGCGGGGCCGAGCGCCGTGGAGTAGATGCCGATGATGGCCTTGAGGCCACTGGCTTCGTCGTGGCAGTACACGACCTGTTCGTGCCCGGTGCCCCGGGCGAACACTCCTTCGGTCACGGTGGTGACTCCTTTGTCTCCCGCGCCTGGTTCGTGGCCAGGACGCGCTCCAAGGTTTCCAGGGGCGCGGGGCGGAGGTCGTCCGCCCGAGTGCGATTTCCCCGGGATCAACCTAGATCCCCGCCGTCCGCCGGACCAGGGCAGGTCCCGCGATACGGACCGGTAACCCCCGGGTTAGGGGGTGGATGAGGGGTCAGCCGCGGACCACCGACCCGAGGGTGGCCATCGCCGTCTCGAGCTGGGTGTCCGAAAGGTACGGTGCCGGGCCGAAGCGCAGGTACGGCCCGCGGCTGTCGGTGCGGACGCCCTGCGCGGCCAGCGCGGCCTGCAACCCGGCCGCGTCGGCGCAGCGCAGCGACAGGAAGCCGCCGAGCCGCTCCAGCGGCGTCTCGCGGTCCCGCGTGACGACGTCGGCGGGCAGCGCGAGCTTGTCGAACACCGACGCGAGCAGGCCCACCTGGTGCTGCGAGACCTCGCGCAGGAACTCGGGCGTGAGGCCCTGCTCGGCGAAGAACCGCTGGACCCGGGCGCCGCGGTAGTGGCTGGCCGGGTCGTAGGTGGCGCCGGCGAAGCGGTCGCCGCCGGTGGCGTACGGGACCGCGCCCGGGTGGCGCTCGTCGGCCAGCGCGCCGAACTCGGCGTACCAGCCGGTGATCACCGGCCGCAGCTCCTGGGCGTGCGCGGGCAGCCGCAGGAAGCAGTTGCCCTCGCCGAGCTGCAGGTACTTGTAGCCGCCGCCGAGCACCCAGGCGTTGGTGAGCCCGAGGTCGTGCAGCGCGAACGGCACGACACCGAGCGCGTGGTAGGCGTCGACGACCAGCTCGATCGATCGGCTGCGGCAGGAGTCGGCGAGGTGCGCCAGCCCGGGCACCAGCCTCGACGTCTCGAAGAGCACGGCCGAGACGAGCACCGCGGCGGTGTCGTCGGTGACCTCCGCGGCGACGCGCTCGGCGAGCGTGGGCACCGGGTCGAGCGGCACGCGCACGATCTCGACGCCCTCCTCCTCGAGGCGGGCGAGCTGGCGGCGCAGGGTGTGGAACTCGCCGTCGGTGGTGACCAGCCGTGGTCTTCGCGGCAGCTCCATCGCGGACAGGAACCGCAGCACCAGGTCGTGGGTGCTCGCGCCGAGCGCGTACTCGCCGTGCGGGTCGCCGAGCAGCTGCCGGAACCCGGCGCGCAGCTCGTCGGCCTTCGCGAAGGCGCGCTCCCACTTCTCGTCGACGTCGCGGGCGGCGTCCGCGAAGGACTCCAGCAGGCCCTCCTCCGCGACGTCCGGCCAGGCCTGGTGGGAATGCCCGGACAGCAGCAGGCGATCGGCCACCGCGAACCGGGAGTAGTGCGCGGCCAGTGCGTTGTGGTCCGCGCGGACGTCGTCGAGGGTGGTCACAGTCGGCTCCGTACTGCCCAGAGATCGGGGAACATCGGCTGGAAAAGCGTGGTGCGCAGGTAGGTCGCGCCGGAAGATCCCCCCGTCCCGGTCTTGTCGCCGATGGTGCGTTCGACCATCTTCACGTGCCGGTAGCGCCACTCCTGCATCCCTTCGTCGAGATCCACCAGACATTCCGCGACGACCGACGGTCCGCCGTCGTCGCTGTACACGTCCAGCAATATCGCCTGCAGGGCCGGCGACGGCTCCACCGGTCGAGTGACGTCTCGATCACACTCGACGGAATAGCCAGAAGCCTTGAGGTACGCCAAAAAAGAGTCGAACAACGACGGCCGCGCCATCGCGTCGGCAATGCGTTTCCGCTGCTCGCCACCTTCCGGGTAGTGCGCGAAGACGCGCTCGTCGCGCCGCCCGAGCACCGCTTCCAGCTCGCGGAACTGGGCCGACTGGAAGCCGCTGGAGGCGTCCAGCCGGGCGCGGAAGCTCGTGAACTGGCTGGGGGTCATGGTTTCCAGCACGTCGATCTGCGCGACCGCGACCTTGAGGATGGTCAGAATCCGGCGCAGCGTGCGGATCGAGTGCGCGGTGTTGCCCGCTTCGAGGTTCTGCTGCAGGAACTCAGCCTCGTGCAGGATCTGCTTGAACCACAGCTCGTACACCTGGTGGATCACGATGAACAGCAGTTCGTCGTGTTCGTCCGACCGCAGGCGCTGGGCGCCCAGCACCTCGTCCAGCGCGAGGTACGAGGTGTAGCTCAGGGCTTCCTGGGTCGCGGAGCTGGTTTCGGTCATCCCTTGGTCACCTCGTCGAAGTGGCGCTGCGCGGGTTTCGCGAGCGCGGTGTACAGATCGTGGAACAACTCGACCGCGGCCGCCCGGCGATCCGGTGCGGGCACCAGGTCGGCGGGCAGTTCCGGGTCGAGGGACGGGAACGCGCGGAAGGTGTGCACCAGGCGGGTGCGGACTTCGAACGCTTCGGCGTCCGGCGGCTCGCTCCCCGCGTACCCGCCGAACTGCTCGACGAACCCGGTGTAGCGCGCGGCCAGGTCGTCGAGGTCCCAGGCCCGGCCGGCGAACCGGCGAACGTCCAGCGCGGCCGACGGGCGGCCGAGCAGCAACCCGGCGTGCTCGGCGACGTCCAGCTCGCCGAGCAGCGCGAGCACCTCGGCTTCGCGGTCGTGCGGAGCGATCCAGGTGCCGTCCTGGTAGGGCCCGAAGCCGAGGAACCGCAGCCGCCGGACCAGGCGCTCCCGGGCTTGGCGGCGGCTTTCGGGGATGCTCTGCCAGAGCACGGTCCACTCGCCGGCGGCGCGCTCGCGGCGGCCGAGGGAGAAGATCCGCTGGTCGCCGTCGGCGAGCAGGGCGATGCTGCGCCGGGTCAGCGAGTAGTGCACGGTGCGGCCTTCGCGGTGGCGCTGGAGCAGGCCGCGGCGCACCAGCCGGGTCAGCGCGATGCGGGCCGCGCCGTCGGAAAAGCCCAGCTCGGCGAGCACCGCGACCAGGCCGCCCGACCACACCCGGCGGCTCTCGCGCGGGTGCACGTAGCTGCCCAGCAACGTCACGACCAGGTCCTGGGGACCGGTTTCGAAGGCGTCGGCGGGCATGGGCGCAACTCTATACACCTCAGGCCGCTGCGGTGTAGCTTGATTTGCGTGACGTACTTCGCGGACCTCACCTCGCGGCAGGTCGCGGCCCTGCCGGACGGCGACCGCGTCCCGGTGCTGCTGCTCCCGGTCGGCGCGGTCGAGCCGCACGGCCCGCACGCGCCACTGGGCACGGATCCGCTGATCTCGCGCGGCATGTGCGAGCGCGCGGCCGACCGGCTGGCGGCCGACGAGGACGTCCACGTGCTGGTGCTGCCCGAGATCCCGTACGGCGTCACGCGGTTCGCGACCGGGTTCGCCGGCGGTGTCCACATCGGCGAGGAGACGCTGCACTCGCTGCTGGTGGACATCGGCGCCGCGCTGATCGGCCAGCGGTTCCGCCGGATCCTCCTGGTCAACAACCACTTCGAGCCCGCGCACCTGGTCACGCTGCGGCGGGCGGTGGAGACGCTCAACTTCGCCTACGACGGCCGCGCCGCCCTGCTCGACCTGGTGCGGCGGCGGCACGCGCAGCGGCTGACCGAGGAGTTCCGGTCCGGTGAGTGCCACGCCGGGCGGTACGAGACGTCGCTGGTGCTGGCCGACCGGCCCGAGCTGGTGGACCAGGCCGTCATGCGGACGCTGCCGCACGTGCCGGTGAGTCTTGCTTCGGCCCCTTCCGACGGCGGCTTTCTCGCGATGGGGATGTCCGAGGCGTACTGCGGCAAGCCCGCCGAAGCGACGGCGGAAGAAGGCGCGGAGACCTTCTCGACGTTGACCGACCTGCTGGTGGAAGCGATCCGGGAGCTGGCCCGTGAGTGAGCCGTTCAACCTCGCCACGCACTTCCTCGACCGGCACGTGGCCGCGGGCCGCGGTGACCGCACCGCCCTGATCGTGGGCGACCGCACGATCAGTTACGCAGCGCTCGCCCGGCTGGCCAACCAGGCCGGGCACGTCTTCCGTGACGCGGGTGTCCGAAGAGGACAGCGGGTGCTGCTGGCGCTGAGCGACGGCGAGGAGTTCGTCGCGGCCTGGTACGGCGCGCAGAAGATCGGCGCGGTCACCGCCGAGGTCTACCCCTTCCTGCAGCCCAAGGACTACGCGTACTACCTCGGCTACACCGAAGCCGTCGTGGTGCTCGCCGACGCCGTCACGCTGCCCGCGTTGCGCGCGGCGGGCGCCCGGAACCTGCTGGTCACCGGGGTGCCGGAGGACGAACTCCAGCCGGGCGAGCGTCCTTTCCGGACGTTGCTCGACGCCGCACCGGACGTCTTGGAAGCCGCACCGACCACTTTGGACGACATCGGGATCTGGAAGTTCACCACGGGCAGCACCGGCGCGCCCAAGGCGTGCGTGCACCCGTTGCGCAGCCCGAAGGAGAGCTTCGAGCGGTACGCCGTCGGAGTGCTCGGCCTGCGCGAGGACGACCGGATCCTTGCCGTACCCAAGCTGTTCTTCGGCTACGCGCGCGATCTGGTGGCGATGTTCCCGTTCGGTGTGGGCGCGGCCGGGATCGCCTTCCCCGAGCGCAGCACCGCCGACCTGATCTTCGAGCTGATCGCCCGGTACCGGCCGACGGTGCTGGTCAACGTGCCGACCATGATGAGCGCGATGGTCGCCCACCCGGCCGCGGCGGAGCAGGACCTCAGCTGCCTGCGGATGACGACGTCGGCGGGCGAGGCGCTGCCCTCGGAACTGCACCGCAAGTGGGACGCGGCCTTCGGCGTGCCGGTGGTGGACGGGATCGGCTCGTCCGAGGCCTACCACATCTACCTGTCGAACCGGCCGGGGCAGGCCCGCACCGGCACGCTGGGCACGGCCGTCCCCGGCTTCACCGCCGAGGTCGTCGACGAGCTGGGGAACCCCTTGCCCGACGGGGAAATCGGGCCGCTGCGGGTGACCGGCCCGACGATCGCGCTGGAGTACTTCGGCGACCCGGAGAAGTCCGCGCGCACGTTCGACGGCGACACGCTGACCACCGGCGACCTCTTCAGCCGGTCCGACGGTTTCTTCCGCCACCACGGCCGCGCCGACGCGCTGCTCAAGGTCGGCGGGGTGTTCGTCGCGCCCGGCGAGATCGAGGATTGCCTGCTCGGTCATCCGTCCGTGGTGGACTGCGCGGTGGTCGGCCACGAGGTCGACGGCCTGGTCGTGCCGCGCGCGTACGTCGTGGTGCGGTCCCCGGTGCCCGCCGACGAGCTGAAGGACCACGCGAAAGCCCACCTGGCCAAGCACAAGTACCCCCGCGAGGTGGTGTTCGTGACCGAACTTCCCCGTACCGCCAACGGAAAGCTCGACCGGCGCGCGCTGGCGGCCCGCCCGTGAGCCGCCTGGTCGTGGTCACCGGCGGCACCCGCGGCATCGGCGCGGCGATCGCCGCGCGGTTCCGCTCCCTCGGCGACACCGTGCTGGCACCCGGCCGCGCCGAGTGCGACGTGACCGACGAGGACGCCGTCGCGGCGTACTTCGCGGCGGCGGGGCCGGTCGACGTCCTGGTGAACAACGCCGGGATCTCGTCCAGTGCCCCGGTCGCGCGGACCACTGTGGACGATTGGCGCGGTCAGTTCGAAGTCAACGCGACCGGCGCCTTCCTGTGCACCCGCGCGGTGCTGCCGGGGATGCGCGAGCGCGACCGCGGCCGCGTCGTCACGGTGGCGTCGACGGCGTCGCACGTCGGCTACCGCTACACCGCCGGGTACACGGCGTCGAAACACGCGGCCGTGGGCCTCATGCGCGCGGTGGCGGCGGAGCTGGCCGGCACCGGCGTCACGGCGAACGCGGTCTGCCCGGCGTTCGTCCGCACCGACATGACGGCGACGTCGGTGGCGCGGATCCAGGAGCGCACCGGCCGCTCGACCGACGACGCCGAAGCGGCGCTGGCGGCGGCGTCCCCGCTCGGCCGGCTGCTGGAACCTTCGGAGGTGGCGTTCGCCGTCTCCTTCTTCGCGGCGCCCGAAGCCGCCGCGATCAACGGCCAGACCCTCGTACTCGACGGCGGAGGAATCCAGTCATGAGCCCGTTCCGCGCGACCGCACCGCTGACGAAGGAGTGGGAGCACTTCGAGTTCACTGTGGACGACGGCGTCGCCACGGTGACCTTCACCCGGCCGGACAAGCTGAACGCGCTGACCTTCGACGTCTACGCCGACCTGCGCGACCTGGTGCTGGAGCTGCCGCACCACGAAGACGTCCGCGTGCTGGTGATCACCGGGCAGGGCCGCGGCTTCTGCTCCGGCGGCGACGTCGAGGAGATCATCGGCGAGCTGCAGAAGTTCGACACGGCGCGGCTGCTGGAGTTCACGCGCATGACGGGCGCGGTGGTGAAGGCCCTGCGCGAGTGCCCGATCCCGGTGATCGCGGCGGTCAACGGCGTCGCGGCGGGCGCGGGTTCGGTGCTCGCGCTGGCCAGCGACTTCCGCCTGCTGGCCGAGTCGGCGAAGTTCGCGTTCCTGTTCACGAAGGTCGGCCTGGCCGGCGCGGACATGGGTTCGGCGTACCTGCTCCCCCGCCTGGTCGGCCTCGGCCGCGCGACGGAACTGCTGATGCTGGGCGACAAGCTCCCGGCGGCTCGCGCGCTGGAGATCGGCCTGGCTTCGCAGGTGGTGCCGGACGCCGACCTGGCTTCGACGGCCTCGGCCCTGGCCCGCCGGCTCGCGGACGGCCCGGCGCTGGCGTACGCGACGACGAAGGTGCTGCTGACCCGCGAGCTGGACATGGACCTGGGCAGCGCGATCGAGCTGGAAGCGATCACGCAGGCGTTGCTGATGACGGCGAAGGACCACAAGGAGTTCTACGCGGCCTGGTCCGCGGGCCGCGAGCCGCGCTGGACGGGCCGCTAGCGCCACTCACCCTCGCCCGGCTCAAGCGCCCCAATGTGGCCTTCGGTGCGTCAGACGCACCGAAGGCCGCCTTGGGTGCGTCTGACGCAACCAAGGCCACATTGGGGCGCTCGGGTCGATCGCGCGCGTGACCGTGCCGTAGTGGTCACCCGACGGCGGCGGTCACCGCGATCGCGTTCTCCTCCAGCGAGCCGAAGTACAGCTGTCCCTGCCACTCCCGGACGCCCACCAGCATGTGGAAGCCGTCGATCTCGCCGCGCAGCTCACGCACCACCGCACCCTCGGCGTCGACACCCAGCACACCCACTTCGCGGCCCGGGCTCGGCTGCAGCGCCGTCGGCAGCCGCCGGACGCCCGCCCGCACGAACGCCGGAAGCCGGCGCACCACGTCCAAGGCCGCGACCTTCGGTGACGCCTGCGTGATCCAGATCAGCCCGTCCGTGCCCGTCGAGATGTTGTCCGGGAAGCCCCACAGCCCATCGACCAGCACATCCGCTCGACCGTCCGAAAGGGACACCCGCGACACCCGGCACGCGCCCGTTTCCGCCACCGCCACGAAGGACTCGTCCGGAGCCAGCGCCACGCCGTTCGCGAACTGGAGGCCGTCCAGGAGCAGGTCGATCGAGCCGTCCGGGGCGCGGCGCAGCAGGCGGCCGCCCGCGGTCTGCTCGATCAGGTCGTCGCGCCAGTTGTCGATGCCGAAGCGGCGGGACGAATCCGTGAAGTACACCGTCCCGTCCGACGCCACCGCCGCGTTGTTGCAGAACACGAAGTCCAGGCCCAGCGCGGAAGTCGCCAGCACCGACGGCGTCCCGCCGGCCAGCGGGACCACCAGCAGCCCGGCGCGGGCGTCGCAGATCAGCAGCTCGTCCTCGCCGTACAGCTCCAGCCCGAGCGGGCGGCCGCCGGTGTCGGCGAGGACGTCGATGCGCTTGCCGTCCGGGGACAGGCGCAGGATGCGGCCGTCGTCGACGCCGGTGTAGGTCCGGCCTTCGCCGTCGACCACGACGTCTTCGGGGCCGTGGCCGTTCACCGGGTGGATCGTGACCTCGCCGAACCGCATCGGACGCCTCCTACCGGTAGGTGAGCAGCGAAGCCGCGTCGGCTTCGAAGTGCGGGTGTTCGTTGAAGGACAAGAGAGTCACGCCGCCGCGGCCCGACACGAGCTTCGTGATGCCGCCGTTGACGGTGACGCGGTTGAGCTTCAGCAGCCCGGCTTCGGGCGTGCCCATCAGCAGGCCGCAGACCGTCGCGATCACGCCACCCGAGGTGAACACGAGCGCGTTCTCCCCCTTGCCGAGGGACGCCACCAGGTCCGAAAGCGCGTCACGGCACCGGGCGAGGAACGCGGGCCACGTCTCGGCGCACGGGCCGCCGGTGCCCGCGGACGTCCACGCGGTCAGCGCCGCGTCGAGAACTCCTTGGTACGCCCGGGAATCCTCCTGTGGCGCGCCGCCGGCGTGGTACCGCGCGATGTCGACGTGGTCGTACTCGTTCCAGCGCGGGTCCTCGACCACCGGGACGTCGCTGCCGAGCACCTTCAGCGCCGTCGCCGCGGTGTCCCGCTGCCGCGCGAGCGAGCCGGACCGGATCTGACTGAAGGATACGTTGCGGCGCAACAGCTCCGCACCGACCACAGTGGACTGTTCGAAGCCCCGCGGCGACAGGGCGTCGTAGTCGGCCGCGCCGAACGAGGCCTGACCGTGCCGGACCAGGTAGATCGCGCCCACTACACGCTTCCCTTCGCGATGATTTCCCGGCAACGCCAGTCCAGGTAGCCGACGAACTGCCAGAAGTTCTTGAACGCCGGATTGCGGGTGGCGCCCTCGCGGTAACGCCGGTACAGCTGCTGCAGCACCGCCGCGAGCCGGAACAGGCCGTAGACCTCGTAGAACCGCCAGTCGCCCACGGCCAGCCCGGTCTTCTCCGCGTAGCGCGAGACGAACTCTTCGCGCGTGAACATCCCGGGCAGGTGCGTCGGCTGGCGGCGGCTCGCCTTCATCACGTCGTCGTCATCGGCCTGGACCCAGTAGGCCAGCATGCTGCCCAGCTCCATCAACGGGTCGCCGAGGGTGGCCATCTCCCAGTCGAGCACGCCGGTGATGTTCAGCGTCGCCGGGCCGTCCAGCACCAGGTTGTCGAGCCGGTAGTCGTTGTGGATCAGGCAGATCTTCACCTCGGCGGGCTGGTTCTCCGCCAGCCACGAGCGCACCTCGGCGAAGTCGCCGACGTTGTCCGTGCGCGCCGCGACGTACCGGTCCGACCAGCCCCGGATCTGACGCTCCACGTAGCCCGCCCCCTTGCCGAGGTCGGCCAGCCCCGCCGCCCCGACGTCGACCGCGTGCAGGTCGACCAGCCGGTCCACGACCTTGCCGGACAGCTCGCGCGCCTGCTCCGCGCTCAGGTCGAGCCCGGCGGGCAGGTCGCCGCGCAGAATCAGGCCTTCGAGCTTCTCCATGACGTAGAAGTCGCCGCCGAGCACGCTCTCGTCGTCGCCGAAGGCAAGCATCCGCGGCACGTACGGGAACACCGGCTTCAGCGCGTGCTGCACCCGGTACTCGCGCCGCATGTCGTGCGCCGACGCGGCCTTGTGCCCGGCCGGCGGGCGGCGCAGGATCAGCTCGCGGTCCGGGTAGGTCAGCAGGTACGTCAGGTTCGACGCACCCCCGGGGAACTGCCGGACGTGCGGCGGCTCGGCGCCGAGCCCGTCGACCTTGGCCGTCAGCCAGGCGTGCACCGCGGTGACGTCGAAGGCGTCCTCCTCGCGCACCTCGACGGTGGTCATGCGAACTTCCGCAGCACCGAGGCGGGCACGACGCGCATGGCGACGCTCAGCGGCACCCAGGGCCAGGCCGGGACGTACGCGCGGCGCGGTTCGGCCTCGATCGCCTTCACCAGCGCCCGGGCGCCGCTCTCCGCCCTGGCGAGCAACGGGTTCTTGCCGAGCCGGTCGTTCATCTCCGACTCGATGTAGCCCGGCCGGACGTCGGTGACGGTGATGCCCTTGCGCTTGAGCTCGAGGCGGGTGCCGTCGACGAAGGCCGAGATCCCGGCCTTCGAAGCGGCGTACGCGGTGAGGTTGCCCGGCAGCCCGCGGATGGCGCTGAACGACGAGACCACCGCGAGGTGCCCGGCGCCCTGCTCCCGGAAGATCCCGGCGGCGGCTTCGATCTGGGCCGCGGCCGCGACGAAGTTGACTTCGAGGGTCTGGCGGTTGGCGTCGAACCGGCCCTTGCCGATCGGCTGCCCCTTCCCGAGCCCGGCGTTCACAATCACCCGGTCGAGGGATCCCAGCTCGGCGCGGAACTCCTCGAAGACGGCGAACACGCGGTCGTGCTCGGTGACGTCGAGGGTGCGGGTGACGACCTTGATCCCGGGGTGCGCTTCCTCGAGCTCCTTGGCCAGGTTTTCGAGGCGCTCGGTGCGCCGGGCGCACAGCGCGAGGTTGCGCCCCTTCGCCGCGAACTGCCGGGCCATGCCCTCGCCCAACCCGCTGCTGGCGCCGGTGATCAGGATGTTCTTCCGGAGAACCATGCCCGGATGCTACCCGTTGGTAATAAGACCGGTGGCCCGGCGCTGGGGGCGTCGCCGGGCCACCGGTCATCGCGCGGCCACACCGGCCGGTCGCACAACGCGGCCGGGTGAACCGGAGCCGTTCCGCACGGCTGTTCGGCCCGCGCCGGGGTGGTCCGTGAGGGGGAGGCGGGGCCACCGGCGCAGGCAAGTCATGAAAGCGTGTCCGGCCTGGCGGGGGCAATGGTTCACAGTTGCCAGTACTAGCCCGTTCGACCCAGCGGACCGCCCGGCGATCAGGGGCGCGGACGGGGTGGGTAATCCTGCTAACGTGCTCCGTGTCGGGGATCGTCGGGGGACGACACGGGGCGGATCGGCAATGGCGGGCAGCACGGCGGGCGACGAGAACGGGCGCACCGCGTTCGCCACGCAGCTGCGCGCGGCCATCGCGACGAGCGGGCTCTCGCTCGACCGGATCCAGGCCCGGCTGCGGGCGCGCGGGGTCGTCGTCAGCGTCACCGCCCTCAGCTATTGGCAGTCCGGCAAGCGCCAGCCCGAACGGCAGAGTTCGCTGTCCGCGGTCCGGACCCTGGAAGAGATCCTCGACGTCCCGGCCGGCGCGCTGCTCGGCCTGCTGCCCCCGCCGCGGCCCCGCGGCGGCGCCGGGAAGCGCCACGCGGGCGGCGAGCCGATGTCGTTCCCGCGCGAGGTGCTGCAGCCGTTGCTGGACAAGGTCGGCGCCCCGAACGCGCTGGAGCGCCAGCACCCGCTGAAGCTGGTCGGGCTGCACGACCTGTGCGAGATCGCCGCGGACGGCGGCCAGCGCGCGGTGACCGCCCGCGCGGTCTTCCAGGCGGTCTCCGACGGCCAGGACCGCTGGCTGCTCGTGTACACCCAGGACGACCCGGCGGCGGGCGCGCCGGACCTGCACGCGGTCCGCAACTGCCGCGTCGGCCGCGCCGAGGTCGACGAGGCCCACGGCCTGATCGTCGCCGAACTGCTCTTCGACCAGCCGATCAACCGCGGCGAGACGCACCTGATCGAGTACACCCTGACGAACAGCGGGCCGCCGTACCCGGAGTGCCGCAACACCCACTACCGCGAGTTCCGCCGCCCGGTGCGGGAGTACCTGCTGGAGGTCCGGTTCGCGCCGGGCACCGCGCCGGAGCGGTGCTGGCAGTACTCGCACAACGGGTCGACGGATTCCCTCACGCGCCGCCCGCTGAAGCTCGACGGCGGCGACGGGGTGCACGCGGTGGCGCTCGACTTCGGGCCCGGGGTCTTCGGCATCGACTGGGATTGACCCGTTCGGCCGCCGGCAACGTCATGAAAGGGTCGTTCACCTCGCCAGACGACAGGGCTCCGGCAAAGTCACTTGAGCGGCCGCGCTACCGGTGTCGATCAGATGTGGCGGCGGATCGTCCGAAACGGCCAACTCAACGCCCGGAACGGCCAGTTCAGCGACCGGAGCGGCCAACACACCGGAGACCCGGACGTGTTGGCCGCTCCGGTCGTTGTGTTGGCCGCTCCGGTCGGCATGGTGGCCACTCCAGTCGGCGCGAACCCCGACGTCGCCAACAGCATCGTCAGAGGAGATGAAAGGGTCGTTCATGGCGTCTGGTGAGATGAACGACCCTTTCATGACATCCCCCGTTCGGACGCGTTTCCGCAGCTCGCCAGCTATGTAAAATAAGAGCTATGCCGAGGATGACACTCCAGACCGCCCTGGTCCTCGACGAGCTGGTCAAGGACCCCGCCGAAGCGCGGTACGGGCTCGACCTGATGCACGCCGTCGGGCTGAAATCCGGGACGGTGTACCAGATCCTGGCCCGGCTGGAGGGCGCCGGCTGGCTGACGAGCGAGTGGGAAGACCCCGCCGTGCACGAGTCGGAGGGCCGTCCGCGGCGGCGGCTGTACCGCCTCACGGCGGACGGCGTCTCGGCGGCGCGGCGAGTGCTTTCCCAGGCCGCATACCGGCGCCAGAGCGGCCGCGCCCGGCGGTTGCTGACCGAGGGAGGGTTCTGACGTGGAGCTGCCCGACCCCCTGGCCGCGGCGGTGTCGGCGTACCTGCCCGCCGAAGACGTGCGCTTCCTCGAAGGCGCTTACCGGTACGCCGCGGAGGTCCACCGCGGGCAGCTGCGCAAGAGCGGTGACCCCTACCTCACGCACCCCGTCGCCGTCGCCACGATCCTGGCCCGGCAGCGCGGCAGCCGGGACCTCGTCTGCGCCGGGCTGCTGCACGACGCACCCGTCCCCGGGCCGTTCGGCGCGCCGGTGGCCGCGCTGCTCGCCGGCCTGGACCGGCTCGAAGCCACGCAGGACCTCGAGTCCGCTTCGGACGGCGTGCTGCGGCTGAAGCTGGCCGACCGCCTGCACAACCTGCGCACCATCCAGCACCTCGACCCCGCCAAGCGGCGCCTCAAGTCGGCCGAGACGCTGGAAACCCTCGTCCCCATCGCCGTGCGGCTCGACCTGCCCGACGTCGGCCGCGAGCTGTCGGCACTGGCGTCCGGGGTGCTCGCCCGCCCACCGCGGGTGCTGGCGGTCAGCGCCCTCCTGCTCCCGAAAGCCGCGCGGTCCCGGTGGCTCGCCGAATGGGCGGGCGAAATCGCCACGCTGCCCACGCGACGCCGCCGGGCCGGGTTCGTGGCCGGGCTGGCCGTCGCGATGCCCGGTCTGGCTTGGACACTCCGGAGACGCGGACGAGCCGGTCAGAGCACCGCCCTGTCCCTGGGCGCGGTCGCCGCCACCTTCCTCAACACCGGAGTCACGTGGCCGGCCGCGATCGTCGCCGTGGCCGCCCTCGGCGTGCTCGCCGCCGTGCTCTTCGCCCGCGACGGCGCCGCCGCGCGGCGCCTGCGCGAGCTGATCGAAGCCTGGCGCCGCCGCTGACGACGTCAGGAAAGCTTGGTGCGCAACACCTTCCCGGTCGCGTTGCGCGGCAGCTCGTCGAGGAACTCGACGTCCCGCGGCACCTTGTACCGCGCCAGGTTCGCCTTCACGTAGTCCCGCACCTCGTCGGCGTCCAGCGAAACGCCGTCGGCGAGCACCACGAACGCCTTCAGCCGCTGGCCGAACTCCGGGTCCTCGACGCCGATCACCGCCGCCTCGAGCACGTCTTCGCGCTCCACCAGGAGGTTCTCCACCTCGATCGGGAAGACGTTCTCGCCGCCGGAGACGATCATCTCGTCGTCGCGGCCGTCGATGAAGAGCAGGCCGTCCTCGTCGAAGTGGCCGACGTCGCCGCTCGAGAGCAAGCCGTCGATGATCTCCTTGTGGCGGCCGTCGGTGTAGCCGCCGAAGCTCAGGCCGCTGCCCACGAACACGCGGCCGGTCACGTGCGGCTCGGTGATCTTGCGGCCCTTTTCGTCGTACAGCGCCACTTTGCAGCCGACCGGCGCGCGGCCGACCGTGCCCGGGGCCTTCCGCCAGTCCTCCGGCGTCGCGACCGTCGCCACCGCGACCTCGGTCGAGCCGTACAGGTTGTGCACCACGGGCCCGAACGCCTCGTTCGCGCGGTTGCCCAGGTCCGGCGACAGCGCCGAGCCGGCGACGAAGATGATCCGCAGCGACGACGTGTCGTACTTCTCGCGGATCTCCTTCGGCAGGTCGACGATCCGCTGCAGCATCGTCGGCACCAGCACGAGCGCGGTGCACCCGTGCTCGGCGACGCCGCGCAACGCCTCCTCCGGGCTGAACTTGCGGCGCATCACGACCGTCGAGCCGAGCGCGAAGGACAGGATGAACTGCGAGAGCCCGGTGCCGTGGAACAGCGGCGCGCCCATGTAGGTGGCCTCGTTGGCACGCAGCGGGATCCGGTCGAGGAACTGCGCCGACGCCAGCGCCGAGGTGTGCGGCCGCGGCGCGCCCTTCGGCGTGCCGGTGGTGCCGCTGGTCAGCAGGACGAACCCGCCCGGCTTGGCCGGCGCCGGCCACGGCCGGTCGTCGGTGCTGGCGATGATCTCGCTGAGCACCGGCACGGTCCGGTCGGTCAGGTCGCTGTCCGGGTCGACCCAGGCGAGGTAGCGGTCGACGCCCTCGGGCATCGCGTCGAGCAGCCCGGTGAACTCCTGGTCGTAGATCAGCGCGGTGACGCCTTCGCGCTTGGCGACGTCGGCCAGCTGCGGCTTGGCGAACCCGGTGTTCATCAGCAGCAGGCGGACGCCGAGCTTGCCGGCCGCCGCCATCGTGAGGACCAGGCCGCGGTGGTCGCGGCAGAGCGCGGCGACGACCTGGCCGGGCTCGATACCGCGCTCCGACCACGCCCTGGCCAGCGCGTTCGACTGGTCGTCGAGCTGCTTGTAGGTGAGCGGGCCGAGCTCGTCGACGATGCCGACGGCGGTCGGGTCGCGGCGCGCGGAGATGTGGTTCGCGCCGGCGAAGGGCCCGAACTTGCGGATCGCCACCAGCGAGCGGACCCCCTCGTCGAGCCGGGGGAAGGGGACGAGCCCCGCGCGCCGCATCACGTCGACGCTGCGGGCCGTTTCGGCCACCTTGTCCGCCATCTGCGTGGCGAGCTCGACCAGGCTCATCCAGGCACCTCCGTTGCTGCGGGGAAGAGAGCCCACGCCGACGGCGGGCGTACCGGCGGTATGGGAGCTACTGGAGAGTAAACCAACCGTGGGCCGAACGCACCACTCGCGAGCGCGCGGAAACTGTCGGTGGTGGTCGGCACAATGTCTTCGTGCAGGTGATCGCGGGACGTGAGGAGGACGGGACCTTCACCGTGCACACGCCGTCGTCGACGCTGACGGGGCTGGACGAGGCGGGTTTCGCGAGGTCGGCGCGGGAGCTGGAGGCGTCGCTGGAGCCCCGGTGGGTGTTCCCGTCGGCGGAGTCGACGTACCCGGTGCTCGTCGCGGCCGGCGTGCGGGTGCGCCGCTGCTACGACGTCGCGCTGGCGGAGGGGCTGCTGCTGGCGTACGAGGGCGCGGAAGAGCAGTCGCGAAGCCTGCGCGCGGCCTGGGCCAGGGCGAACGGCGAGGAACCGCCCCCGGATTCGGCGGCCGTCGAGTCGGCCCAGCCGACGCTGTTCGAGACCAGGGTGCCGACGCTGCCCGAGGGCGTGACGGTCGTCACGGCGGTCCGGCGCGTGCTGGCCGAGCAGGAGCGGCGGGTGGCCGCGACCGAGCACCCCGACCGGATGCGGCTGCTGCTGGCGGCCGAGTCGGCGAGCGCACTGGCCGCGGTGGAGATGTCGGCCGACGGGCTGCCCTGGCGGGCCGACCTGCACGAGGCGCTGCTGGTCTCCCGGCTCGGGCCGCGGGTGCGCCCCGGCGAGCGGCCGAAGGCATTGGTGGAGCTGGCGGCGAAGATCAGCGAGGCGTTCGGCGGCCGGCCGGTGAACCCGGACTCGCCGCCGAGCGTGGTCCGCGCGCTGGCGCGGGCCGGGATCGAGGTGCCGGCGGCGCGGAAGTACCTGCTGAAGGGGATCGACCACCCGGCGGTCGGGCCGCTGCTGGAGTACAAGGAGCTCTCGCGGCTGTTCACGGCGAACGGGTGGGCGTGGCTCGAGGAGTGGGTCACCGACGGGCGGTTCCGCCCGCACTACGTCGTGGGCGGGGTGGTGTCCGGGCGCTGGGCCAGCCGGGGCGGCGGAGCACTGCAGATCCCGAAAGTGCTGCGCACGTGCGTCCGGGCGGACCCGGGCTGGAAGCTGGTGGTGGCCGACGCGGCCCAGCTGGAGCCCCGGGTGCTCACGGCGTTGTCGGGCGACCGGCGCCTGGCCGACGTCGCGGCGGCGACGGACCTGTACGCGCGCCTCGGCGAGGCGCTGTTCTCGGGCGCCCGCTGGGTCCCGGCCACCGGCGACGACCGGGACGACCGGGCCCGCGCGAAGATCGCGATGCTGTCGGCGATGTACGGCGGCACGTCCGGCGAGGCGGGTCCGCTGCTCGGCCTGCTGCGCCAGCGGTTCCCGGCCGCGGTGTCCTATGTGGAGCGAGCCGCCCAGGCGGGCGAACGCGGCGAGCGCGTCCGCTCCCGCCTGGGCCGCACGTCCCCGGCCCCGTCCGCGGCGTGGCGCGCGCTGACCGGCGGCCTGGCTTCGGACGAGGCAGCGGAGCTGAAGGCCCGCCGCGCCTCCCGCGGCTGGGGCCGCTTCACGCGCAACTTCGTGGTCCAGGCCAGCGCGGCCGACATGACGGCGGTCATGCTGGCGACGCTGCGGCAACGCCTCCCCGCCCCCGCGCACCTGGTGTTCTTCCAGCACGACGAGGTCATCGTCCACACCCCGGCGGAGCTGGCGGAGGAGGTGACAACGGCGATCACCGACAGCGTGGCGGAAGCCGCGCGCATGCTGTTCGGCCCGGCCTGCCCGGTGCGGTTCCCGCTGCACATCGCCCCGGTGGACACGTACGCCGACGCGAAGTGACGGCACATGTTCGCCGAAACGAACCGCGGCTGCCGGAATCATCCGCGCGGGACTGTCGGCCTTGCTCTCCAACGAATAGTTCGAACAACACGAGGCGGACGCGTCGGCAGAAGGAAGCTGATTCGGCAGTGGTGGCCGGAGCCGCCGTCGTGCTGATCTCGTGGCTGGTGCCCGACATCGACCGTCGCGTCGTGGCCGTGGCATCAGCGGCGGAAACGAGACCTCGTCCGCACACGCGCCTATTGGTCCGGCCCAGCCCGAGGACAGTACAGCAGACCGCGAGGAGCAGTGGCCCTTTACCTGGCCGCAGCGGCAATGGCTTCGGCTTTCATCGCACTGGCATTCGCCGTCATCACCTGAGTGCAGCTCACGCGAGAGCGTCGTCGATCGCCTTCGTGATCCGCTTCAGCGACACCGGGTGCGCGGTCCCCAGCGTCTGCGCGAAGAACGAAACCCGCAGCTCCTCGATCATCCACCGCACCTCGCGCAACGCCGGCGACGACGTCCCTGGCGGCAGCGAAGCCAGCGCGTCGGCGTACTCGGCCTGGATCCACGCGACGTCGGCCGTCCGCTGCAGGTCGCGTGTCGGCTCCGTGGGCAGCTTCTCCAGCCGGCGCGAAATGCCCTGCAGGTACCGGACCACGTTCCGCAGCCGGGCCGCGCCCGTCTCCGTCACGAAGCCGGGGTAGACCAGCGCGGCGAGCTGCGCGCGGATGTCGGCGAGCGACTCCGCGGGGCCGCGCGTGGCCGGGAGCAGGACCTCGACGTCGTTCGCCGCGCGCAGGATCTTCTCGACGTCCGTCAGCACCCCGAGGACCTCCGGGTGCAGGCCCGCGCGGACCTTCTCCAGCAGCACCTTGAACCCGGTCTCGTCCCAGGCCGGGCCGCCGCCTGCCGCCATCAGGGCGTCCACCGCGCAGTCGACGCAGTCCTCGAGCAACGCCGCGACGCTGCCGTGCGGGTTGCGGTTCAGCACCAGCTTCGAGGAGTTGGACAGCGACCTCGTGATGAACTTCATCGGCGAGTTCAGGTTCAGCCGCAGCATCCGCCGCGTGCCCGCCCACATCGCGTGGGTCTGCTGGCCCGGCGTGTCCAGCATGCGCACCGCCACCGACGTGCCCTCGTCGACCAGCGCCGGGTACGCCTTGACGTCGTGGCCGCGCTGCGTCGACTCGAACACCTTCGGCAGCGACCCGAACGACGGCTTCGTCAGCCCGGCCTTCTCCAGGGTGTTGGCCGCTTGGGAGATCGTCGCGCGGACCTTCGGCGCCAGCCGCCGCTGCAGCTCCTCGACGTCCTTGCCTTCGGCCACCTTCTTGCCGCGCTCGTCGACCACCCGGAACGTCATCTTCAGGTGTTCGGGCACCGACGAAAGGTCCCAGTCCGCGTAGGGCACCGTGATGCCGCGCAGCGCCCGGAGTTCGCGCCCGAGCACCTCCAGCAGCGGACCGTCCGAAGGGGACACTCGCGAAAGGACGTCGCGGGCGGTGTCGGGCGCCGGGACGAAGTTGCGCCGCAACGCCTTCGGCAGCGACTTGATCAACTGGGTGACCAGCTCCGCGCGCAGACCCGTTACCTGCCAGTCGAAGCCGTCCGGCGTCACCTGGTTGAGCACCGGCAGCGGGACGTGCACGGTGACGCCGTCGGCGTCCGCGCCCGGCTCGAACTGGTAGGTCAGCTTGAAGACCTGCGTGCCGTGGGTCCACGAGTCGGGGTAGTCCGACTCCCGCACGCCGCCCGCGGTTTCGTTGATGAGCATGGACTTCTCGAACGACAGCAGGTCCGGCTGCTCGTGCCGGGCCTTCTTCCACCAGCTGTCGAAGTGCCGCACCGAAACGACGTCGTCCGGGACGCGGGCGTCGTAGAACTCGTACAGCGTCTGGTCGTCGACGAGGATGTCGCGCCGCCGCGCGCGGTTTTCGAGGTCCTCGACCTCTTCCAGCAGCGCCCGGTTCTCGGCGAAGAAGTGGTGCCGCGTCTGCCAGTCGCCCTCGACCAGCGCGTGCCGGATGAACATCGCCCGCGACACTTCCGGGTCGATCCGGCCGTAGTTGACGCGCCGGTCGGCGATCAGCGGGACGCCGTACAGCGTCACCTTCTCCGTCGCCATCACCGCGCCCTGCTTGCGTTCCCAGTGCGGCTCGGAGTAGGTCCGCTTGACGACGTGCTGGGCCAGCGGCTCGACCCACTCGGGTTCGATGCGCGCGTTGACCCGCGCCCACAGCCTCGACGTCTCGACCAGCTCGGCCGACATCACCCAGCGCGGCTGCTTCTTGAACAGCGCCGAGCCGGGGAACACGCCGAAGCGGGCGCCGCGCGCGCCCAGGTAGTCGCCCTTCGCGGGGTCCTTCAGCCCGATGTGCGAAAGCAGCCCGGCGATCAGCGACGTGTGCACGCGCTGCGGGTCCACCGGCGCCGTGTTCGTGTTCAGCGAGATGCCGAGCGGCTTGGCCAGCTGGCGGAGCTGGCTGAAGATGTCCTGCCACTCGCGCAACCGCAGGTAGTTCAGGTACTCGGTGCGGCACATCCGGCGGAACTGGTTGCCGGACAACGCCTTCTGCTGCTCGGCGACGTACTCCCAGAGGTTGAGGTAGGCGAGGAAGTCCGACGTCGGGTCGGCGAAGCGCGCGTGCTGGGCGTCGGCCGCCTGCTGCTTCTCCGCCGGCCGCTCGCGCGGGTCCTGGATGGACAGTGCGGCGGCGATGATCATGACCTCGCGGACGCACCCGTTCTTCGCCGCTTCCAGGACCATCCGGCCCATCCGCGGGTCGACCGGCAGCTGCGCGAGCTTGCGGCCGATGTCGGTCAGGCTGCGGTCGGCGCCGGCGGAGGAGAACGCGCCGAGCTCCATCAGCAGGCCGATGCCGTCGGTGACCTGGCGGCGGTCCGGCGGCTCGACGAACGGGAACGCGGCGATGTCGCCGAGGCCCAGCGACGTCATCTGCAGGATGACCGACGCCAGGTTGGTCCGCAGGATCTCGGGGTCGGTGAACTCGGGACGGCTCTCGAAGTCCTCTTCGGAGTAGAGCCGGATGCAGATGCCGTCCGAGGTCCGGCCGCAGCGGCCCTTGCGCTGGTTCGCCGACGCCTGCGACACCGGCTCGATCGGCAGCCGCTGCACCTTGGTCCGGTGGCTGTAGCGGGAGATCCGCGCGGTGCCGGGGTCCACGACGTACTTGATGCCCGGCACGGTCAGCGACGTCTCGGCGACGTTGGTCGCGAGCACCACCCGGCGTCCGGTGTGGGACTGGAAGATGCGCTGCTGCTCGGCGGCCGAGAGCCGCGCGTACAGCGGCAGGACCTCGGTGTTGCGCAGGTTCGCGCGGTTCAGGACGTCCGCGGTGTCGCGGATCTCGCGCTCGCCGGAGAGGAACACGAGGATGTCGCCGGGACCCTCGGCGCACAGCTCCTCGACGGCGTCGAGGATGCCCTGGGTCTGGTCGCGCTCGTCGTCGCCTTCGGGGTCGTCGGGATCGACCAGCGGCCGGTAGCGCACCTCGACCGGGTACGTCCGGCCGGAGACCTCGACGATCGGCGCGTCGTCGAAGTGCTTCGAGAAGCGCTCCGGGTCGATGGTGGCCGAGGTGATGATCACCTTGAGGTCGGGGCGGCGCGGCAGCAGCTGCTTGAGGTAGCCGAGGATGAAGTCGATGTTGAGGCTGCGCTCGTGGGCCTCGTCGATGATGAGCGTGTCGTACTGGCGCAGCGACCGGTCGGTCTGGATCTCGGCGAGCAGGATGCCGTCGGTCATCAGCTTGACCAGCGTGTCCTGCCCGGACTGGTCGGTGAACCGGACCTTGTAGCCGACGGCGTCGCCGAGCTCGGTCTTCAGCTCGCTCGCGATCCGGTCGGCGACCGTGCGCGCGGCCAGCCGGCGGGGCTGGGTGTGCCCGATCTGGCCCCGGATGCCGCGGCCCAGTTCGAGGCAGATCTTCGGCAGCTGGGTGGTCTTGCCCGAGCCGGTCTCCCCCGCGACGATCACCACCTGGTGCTTGCCGATGGCGGCGGCGATCTCGTCCTTGAGCTTGCTGACCGGCAGCTCTTCGGGGTACTCGATCTTCGGGACGCTCTCGCGCCGCGACTGCACGCGCAGCTCGGCCTTTTCGACGTCGGCGGCGATCCGCGCGAGGGCGGCGTCGCGGTCACGGGCTTTGCGGGCGCCGTCGAGCCGGCGGCGCAGACGGTGTTCGTCGCGCGGCATCAGCTCGGGCAGGCGCGCCCGCAGCGCTGCGAAGGGGGATGGCGTGGACATGCTCGGTCCGAGGATAGCCGTGCGTGACGAACCCGGCCTCCCAATATCCCGCTCGCGTGACCGGCCCCACCCCGAGCGCCCCGAAGGGCGCCCGGGTCAGGCGTCAGCCGGGCCGGCCGGGCTGCTGCGGGTACTGCTGCTGCGGCGCGGCGGGCTGCGGCGGCGTGGCCTTGGCGCGGCCGGCCAGCGCCGAGACGCCGCACAGCGCGAGGCCGACGACGCCGAGGGCGATGCCGAACCACGGCTGCATGTCCGACGCCCAGGCGATCAGCCGGAACTCGTAGTCGAACTGCTCGAGGATCAGCGAGCCGAAGCCCAGGACGGCGAAGACGACACCGATGCGCATGGCGATTCCGGCCATGGAAAACCCCCAACGGGAAAAGGGAAACGGGAGCCGGCCGCCCCCGACGGCCCGCGATTGGGATCCGAACGGTAGCGACCGGGACCGCGCTTGTCCCGTGGTTTCCCGATTCGTTACCTCAGCTCCGCCGGAGCGAGTCCGGACCCAGGTCCGCGAGGCTGCGGTGACCGGACAACCCCATGGTCAGGTCGAAGTCCGCCAGCAGGCTCCGCAGCACGTGCCGGACGCCGTCCTCGCCCGCGTGCGCCAGGCCGTAGACCCACGGGCGGCCGACCAGCACCGCCCGCGCGCCCAGCGCCAGTGCCTTGAGGACGTCCGCGCCGGTGCGGATGCCCGAGTCGAAGAGCACCTCCAGCCGGTCGCCGACCGCCGCGACGATGCCGGGCAGCGCCTCCAGCGCGCCGACCGCGCCGTCGACCTGGCGGCCGCCGTGGTTCGACACGACGATGCCGTCCACCCCGGCCTCGGCCGCGCGGCGCGCGTCGGCGACGTGCTGGATGCCCTTGAGGACGATCGGGCCGTCCCAGTGCTCGCGCAGGAACGGCAGCTGGTCCCACGTCCGGTCGGTGCCGGTCAGCATGCCGATCCAGCGCAGGATCGCCATGCTCGGCTCCTCTTCCGGGGTCTTCTCCAGCAGGCCGCGGAACACCGGGTCGGTGAACGGGACGGCGCACCCCTCGCCCTTGAGGAACGGCAGGTACGCCTGGTCCAGATCGGACGGCCGCCAGGCGAGCGTCCACGTGTCGAGCGTGACGACCAGCGCCGTGTAGCCCGCGCTCTTCGCCCGGGACAACAGGCTCGCGCACACGTCCGCGTCGCCGGGCCAGTACAGCTGGAACCAGCGCGGGCCGTCGCCGTTGGCCGCGGCGACGGCTTCGATGCCGGTCGAGGACGCCGTGGACAGGATGAACGGCAGCCCGACCGACGCGGCGGCGCGGGCGGTCGCGGACTCGGCGTCCGGGTGCACGATCGACTGGACGCCGACCGGCGCGACGGCCACCGGGGCGGGCAGCCGGGTGCCGAGCACCGTCGTGGCCAGGTCGCGGTCGGTGGCGCCGGTCAGCATCCGCGGCACGATCCGCCAGCGGTCGAACGCCTCGCGGTTGGCGCGCGCGGTCGCGCCGGAGCCGGCCGCGCCGGCGACGTAGGAGAACGGACCGGGCGCCATGAGTTCGCGGGCCGACGCCTCGAGCTTCGTCGGGTCGGTCGAGCACGGCGGCAGCTGACCACCGAGTCCTTGCAGGTAGATCTCGTTCTGGTAGCTGCCGAAGCGTTCGGTCACGGGTTGCCTCCTCGCGTTCGAGGGGACTGTACTCGCCGGTACCTTCACCCGGCGCCCCGAAGTGACCGGCGGGTAACCTGGGCGGGCCCGACGTCGGAGGAGGAGAAGCGATGCGCGCGCACGACGTGGTCCTGTTCGGTGCCACCGGGTTCACCGGCGGGCTGACCGCCGAGTACCTGGCCCGCCATGCGCCCGCCGGCCTGCGCTGGGCACTGGCCGGGCGCAACCGCGGCAAGCTCGAAGCCGTCCGGGCGCGCCTGGCGGGGATCGACGACCGGTTCGCCACTCTCGACCTGCTGATCGCCGACTCCGCGGACCCCGCGTCGCTGAAGGCCGTAGCTGAATCAGCGAAAGTGGTCATCACGACCGTCGGGCCGTACCTGACGCACGGGGAACCGCTGGTGGCGGCGTGCGCCGAGGCCGGCACGGACTACGTCGACCTGACCGGCGAACCCGAGTTCGTCGACCGGATGTACCTCGCGCACGACCGGCGTGCCCGCGAGACCGGGGCCCGGCTGGTGCACGCGTGCGGGTTCGACTCGATCCCGCACGACCTCGGCGTCCGCTACACCGTGCGGCAGCTGCCCGAGGGCGTGCCGCTGAAGGTCGACGGCTACGTGCGGGCCGGCGCGGTGCCGTCCGGCGGCACGTTCCTCAGCGCGCTGACCATCATGTCCCGGCTGCCGGCCGGCGCGCGGGTCGCGAAGGAGCGGGCGGCGGCCGAACCGCGGCCCGCCGGCCGGTTCGCGCGGGCCCCGCTCGGGCGCCCGCACCGGGTCACCGGGGCCGGCTGGTGGGCGGTGCCGCTGCCGACCATCGACCCCGAGGTCGTCCGCCGCTCGGCGGCCGCGTCCGAGCGCTACGGGCCGGACTTCACCTACCGGCACTTCGCCGCGGTCAAGCACCTGCCGGTCCTGGCAGGCGGCGTGGCCGGCGCGGGTGCTCTGCTGGCCGCGGCGCAGGTGCCGCCGGCGCGGCGGGCGCTGTCGCGGCTGCTCGCCCCCGGCGACGGGCCGAGCCCCGAACGCCGCGCGCGGTCGTGGTTCTCCGTGCGGTTCGTCGGCGAAGGCGGCGGCCAGCGGGTCGTCACCGAGGTGTCCGGCGGCGACCCCGGCTACGACGAAACGGCGAAGATGCTCGCGGAATCGGCGTTGTGCCTGGCGACCGACGCGCTCCCGGAAACGGCGGGCCAGGTGACCACGGCGACCGCGATGGGCGACGCGCTCATCGACCGTCTCGTCAAGGCGGGCCTTCGCTTCGAGACGCTCTGAGGTTTTCACGCTTTCACAGCACCGGGCGTGAAAATCCGGTGCTGTGATGAATCTTCTGACGCCCCCGCTCCGCGATTAGCGTCGATCGGGTTCTCCCCTCCCCTTCGCGTTTTTCCCAAGGAGCGTCATGAGATTGCCGCAACGCTTCGCCGCGCTCGGCGGCGCCACGGCGGCGGGCATGGTGGTGGTCGGCATCGCCGTCGCCGCGCCCGCCCAGCCCACGCCCGAACCGCCGCCCTCCGCCGCGCAGGCGCAGGCCAACGCCACCGGCGCCGCCGCGAGCCTGGTCGCGGCCCGCCCCGCCGCGTTGTTCGCCGGCGCGCACGACGAGTTCGTCCAGCGGGACGTGCGGTCCGCCGGCGGGCTGTCGTACGTCGTCTACGACCGCACCTACGACGGCCTGCCCGTGGTCGGCGGCGACCTGGTCATCGCCACCGACGCGGCCGGGACGGTGAAGACCACGTCCGTCGCGCAGCAGCAACCCCTCGGCGACCTCGACGTCCACGGCGCCAAGCTGTCCGCGCGGCAGGCCGAGGCCGTGGCGCGCAAGCAGGTCCGCGGGCCGAAGAGCCTGCCCGGCGGGAAGCTCGTCGTCGTCGCCGACGGCGCCGGGCGGCTCGCCTACGAAAGCAACGTCGAAGGCACCGACGAGCACGGCGAGCCGAGCAGCCTGAGCGTCTACGTCGACGCCGTGGACGGCCGCGTCCTGCGGACCGTGCAGCACGTCGCCGCGGGCACCGGCACCGGCAAGTGGAACGGCCCGTCGCCGCTGGCTCTGAACACGACGCAGTCGGGCAGCACTTACTCGATGGCCGACCCGAACACGGCCAACCTGGACTGCCGCAACTACAACACCGACGCCGTCCTGACCGGGCCCGACGACAGCTGGGGCAACGGCTCCGGCACGAACATCGAAACCGGCTGCGCGGACGCGCTGTTCGTCGCGCAGACCGAGAAGAAAATGCTTTCGGAATGGGTGGGCCGCAACGGCTTCACCGGCAACGGCGGCGCGTGGAAGATCCGCGTCGGCCTCGACGACGAAAACGCGTACTACTACAACTCGCGCCCGGCCTACGTGAACCTCGGGCACAACCCGAGCGGCGAATGGGTCGGCTCGCTCGACATCCTGGGCCACGAAATGGGCCACGGCATCGACGACTACTCCGGTTCCGGCGGCTTCTCCGGCGGCGGCACGCAGGAGTTCATCGCCGACACCTTCGGCACCGCGACGGAGTTCTACGCGAACGAGCCGTCGCAGTACGACCCGCCGGACTACGCGATCGGCGAAGAGGTCAACCTGGTCGGGACCGGCGCGATCCGCTACATGTACGACCCGTCCAAGGTGGGCGACCCGAACTGCTACTCCAGCTCGACGCCGAACGCGGAGGTGCACAAGGCGGCCGGGCCCGGCGACCACTGGTTCTACCTGCTCGCCGAGGGCAGCAACCCGACGAACGGGCAGCCGGCCAGCTCGACGTGCAACAACACGACGATCACCGGCCTGGGCATCCGCAAGGCGATCAACATCATGCACGGCGCCGTCCAGCTGAAGACGTCCGGCAGCAGCTACCTGCGCTACCGCACGTGGACGCTGCAGGCCGCGAAGAACCTGTACCCGGGCAGCTGCACCGAGTTCAACACCGTGAAGGCGGCGTGGAACGCGGTGAGCGTGCCGGCGCAGGCGGGCGACCCGACGTGCACGGACACCCCGCCGACCACCACCACGCCCCCGACGACCACGACGACGCCTCCCCCGGGCGGGTGCAGCGGGCAGCAGGTGCAGAACCCGGGCTTCGAGTCCGGCAAGGCGTCGTGGAGCGACCCGAACACCACGATCGGCCAGTGGGGCAGCCAGGCGCCGGCGCGCTCGGGCAGCTACGACTCGTGGCTGGGCGGCTGGGGTTCGGCGCACACCGACACGGTTTCGCAGTCGGTGACGATCCCCGCGAACTGCCGCGCGAGCCTGACGTTCTGGCTGCGCGTGTGGACCGGTGAGACCGAGAACGTCGCCTACGACAAGCTCGTCGTGTCCCTCGGCTCGACGACGCTGGCGACGTACTCGAACCTCGACCGGAACTCGGCGTACGTCCAGAAGACGATCGACGTGTCGTCGTTCGCCGGGCAGACGGTGACGCTGAAGTTCGCCGGGACCGAGGACCAGTCGCTGCAGACGTCGTTCGCCGTCGACGACACCGCGCTCACGGTCAGTTGATCCCCCGGCGAGGCCTGTCACCTACTTTGGTGGCAGGCCTCGTTGCGCGCTGTTCCGCGAGAATTCATGCTTACCCGATGGGAACGCTGCCGTCCGAGGTCGCCACCGCGGTCCGGGAAGGACCGTTCGCCGTGGCGTTCGACGCGGCGATCCGGCACCGCGGCCTGAGCCTGGAGGCCCTGCAGCGCCGGATGGCGACGCACGGCGCCCAGGTCAGCCTGGCGACGCTGAGCTACTGGCGCCGCGGCCGCCGCCACCCGGAGGGGCACCGCTCGCTGCACGCGGTCGGCGTCGCGGAAGGCTGCCTCGGCCTGCCCGCGGACGCGTTGACGACGTTGGTCGCACGCCCCCGCTCACCGTGGCCCGGCGGCGTCAGCCTGGCCAGCGCACTGGGGTCCGAGCCGACGGAGCTGGCCTCGTGCGACGGCATCGACCTCGACGGCAACGCCCGCCTGGCACTGGCCTCGGTCCACCAGCGCGCGACGCTCGGCCCGGACCGCACCGAGCGCTCGGTCCGCTCGGAGCTGGTGGTGACCAGCCGCGAGGACGGCGTCGACCGCTGGGTCTCGTTCTTCCGCCCCCAGACGGGCGGCGGCCACCGGCCGGAGCTGCGCGCGACGAACTGCTGCCGCCCCGGCCGCGTCCGCCGCGACCCGGCGTCCGAGCTGGTGGCCGTGGAGCTGCGCTTCGACTACCCGCTGCGCGCGGGCGAGACGTACGTGTTCGACTTCGAGTTCGGGTACGAAGGGGCGCCGCCGGAGACGAGCTATCTGCAGTTCGGCGTCCGGGCGCCGGCGCGGCAAATCGTGCTGCAGGCGGCGTTCGACCCGGCGGCGGTGCCGGTGCGGTGCTACCGCTACCACCACCCGCGTGAGGGTTCCCCCGGCGGGGAGCGGTCGCGGGAGCTGCCGGTGGGGCCGAGCTTGACCAGCCACATCGCGGTGCTGGACGCCGAGCCGGGGGTGTACGGGATGGTGTGGGAGTGGGACTGAGCCCAGGCCGCCGGTTGGTGTGTGGTCAGGTCGTCGTGAGTGTTTAGGGCGGTTAGAACCGCCCTAAACACTCACGACCCCGCTCGCGACCGCACCTGCGCCGCGACCCGGCCCACGTAGGCCGACCTGCCCGCCGGGTCCAGTTCCGTCAGCGCCCGGTCGTCGCCGATCACACCGCGGGCCCACGTCATCACCCGCTCCGGGGTGAGCGCGGCCAGCAGGTCCCAGCCCGCCAGCCACCTCGGCACCGCCGTCTCCGCGCGGCGGGTCCGCAGCGTGCCCGCGATCGCCTTCGCCACGTCCTCCGGGTCCACTGTGGGCAGTGCGCCGCCGAGCCGCACGCCCGAGGACAGCTCGGTCCGCACCGCGCCGGGCAGGACCGCGCTGACGCTCACCCCCGTCGCCGCGTACTCGCGGCGGACCGCCGCCGTCAGGCCGACCGCCGCGAACTTGCTCGCGTTGTACACCGCCATGCCCGGCAGCGGGATCTTGCCCGCCATCGACGCCACGTTCACCACGTGCCCCCGCCCGCGCGCGATCATCCCCGGCAGCACCGAGCGCAGGCCGTGGACCAGCCCCTGCACGTTGACGTCCAAAGTGGTCCGGCCAACCGCGTCCGGTTCCTCCAGGAAGTCCCCGAGCGGCATCACGCCGGCGTTGTTGACCAGCACGTCGATCCGCCCGAACCGCGCGGTCACCCCGGCGGCGAACGCGTCGAAGGACGCGCGCACGGTGACGTCCAGCGGGAAGCCGTGCGCGTCGGGGATCGGCACGGTGTCCAGGTCGCCGACGCACACCGTGGCCCCGCGCGCGGCGAACTCCGCCGCCGTCGCGCGGCCGATTCCCCTTGCCCCGCCGGTGATCGCGACGACCGCGCCGCGCGGGTCGATCGCCGGGTAGCCGTTACCGAACCGCATGGGCCCTCCGGATTTCGTAGTCCGCTTCGTCGAACGAACCCACCTGCGAGCGCAGCCGTCCGGTCGAGAACGGCCAGCTGAAGCTGTTGCGCCCGTTGACGTCCGTGTAGTAGCTCGAACACCCGCCGGACTGGTAGACCGTCCCCGGCAGCGCCGCCTGGACGTCCGCGTTGAACGCCTGCTGTACGTCCGGGCGCACCGACACCGACGCCCACCCCGAGCGCAGCGTCCGGGTCACCGCGGCCACCGTGTGCCGCAGCTGGGCTTCCATGATCATGAACGCCGACGAGTGCCCGGTGCCGAGGCTCGGGCCCAGCAGCAGGTAGAGGTTGGGGAAGCCGGCGACGGTCGTCCCGAGGTACGCCGTCGGGCTGCCCTTCCAGTGGTCGTCGAGGCTGCGGCCGTCGCCGTCGAACACGCGCGCCGACACCGGCATGTCGAGGATGTGGAAGCCGGTGCCGAAGATGATCGCGTCGACCTCGGCGGACGAGCCGTCCGCACCGAGCACGCGACCGTCCCGCACGGCCGAAACGCCCGTCGGGTGCACGTCCACATGGGACGCGGTGAGCGAGCGGTAGTACGTGTTGGACATCAGGAGCCGCTTGCAGCCCAGCGTGTAGTCCGGCGTCAACGCCTTGCGCAGCACCGGATCCCGCACGGTCAGCCGCAGGTGCGCGAGCCCGATCTTCTGCACCTGCCGCAGCAGCCACGGGTGCCGGAAGCCGAACCCGAGCGCCTCCATCGCGCCGTATTCGGCACCGCGCAACGCCCGCTGCAGCGCCGGGAACCGCCGCAGCAGGAACCGTTCGACGCCGGGGACGTGGTGGTCCGGCTTCGGCAGCACCCACTGCGCGGTGCGCTGGAACAGGTGCAGTTCCGCCACGCGCGGCACGATCTCGGGCACGAACTGCACGGCGGACGCGCCGGTGCCGATCACCGCGACGCGCTTGCCCGCCAGGTCGTAGCCGTAGTTCCAGCGCGCGGAGTGGAAGACCTCGCCCGGGAAATCGGCGAGGCCGGGCAGATCCGGGATCTTGGGTTCGTGCCACGGCCCGGTGCCGGCGACCAGGATCCGCGCGGTGTACGGCCCGGCCGTGGTCTCCAGCTCCCACAACGATTCCCGCGGGTTCCACTGCGAGCGCGTGACCTCGACGCCGTACCGGATCTTCCCCGTGACGCCGAACCGCTCGGCCGTCTCGCGCAGGTACGCGCGGATCTCCGGCTGCCCGGCGAACGCGCGCGTCCACTCCGGGTTCGGCGCGAAGGAGTACGAGTACAGCGCGGACGGGACGTCGCACGCGCAGCCGGGGTAGGTGTTGTCACGCCAGGTGCCGCCGAGCGCGTCCGCCTTCTCCAGCACGGCGAGGTCGGTGACCCCGGCCTGGCCGAGGCGGATGGCGGCACCCAGCCCCGAGGCCCCGGCTCCGACGACGAGGACTTCGAAGTGGCGTTGGTCCATTTTCGGAGACTAGCAGTATCTCGATACTAGCGGTACCCCGATTCCGGACGTGGCTAGAGTGCACCCATGGCCCGACTCACCCGCGCGGAAAGCCAGGCGCGCACCCGGCAGCAGCTCATCGACACCGCCAAGCAGCTCTTCCTGCGCGACGGCTACTCGGTGACGTCGCTGGAGAAGGTCGCGGACGAGGCCGGCTACTCGAAGGGCGCGGTGTACTCGAACTTCCGCAGCAAGGACGAGCTCTGCCTCGCAGTGCTCGACCTGATCCACGACGAACAGGTCGCGCTGGTCGCCGAAGCGCTGTCCGGCGCGGACGGGATGGACGGGCTGCTCACGGCGTTCCAGGCGTGGGCCGAGCGCAGCATCGGCGACGAGGCGTGGACCGCGCTGGAGGTCGAGTTCGCCACCAACGCCCGCCGCGATCCGCATGTGCGCGCCGAGCTGGCCGCGCGCGACAAGGCGATCCGCGAGACCATCGCCGGCCTGCTCACGGGGTACGCCGAGCGCTTCGGTATCACGCTCCCGATGTCGGCCGACGACGCCGCGACGGCGCTGCTCAGCCTGGGCATCGGGCTGGGCGTGCAGCGGGCGATCGACCCGACGATCCCGGTGAGCGTGCTCCCGGACGTGATCCGCCTCTTCGCCGGGGCCCGCTGACCCCTCGCGCGCCCAGCTCGGCTGTCAGGGCTCCGGCAGCGCCGCGCCGGGTGGGTCCGCGGTGTCACCAGGCGACAGGGCCCCGGCAAAGTCGGGCAGCGTGGCCGATCCGCCCATCCGAGATGTCATGAAAGGGTCGTTCATCTCGCCAGACGACATGAACGACCCTTTCATGGCATCCCCGCGACGCCGGACAGACCACGCGGCCGGTCACCCGCTCGCCGTCCTTTCCGGACCGGACCCGGTGGTCTGGACCGTTCACGAACATGAACGAATTCCGCCTCTTGTGAACCCCGCTGACTCTTCGCTACCGTGTCGCTACGCCGCAGCTCCACCCGCATCACCCGTACCCGCCGTGATCCCCCACGGCGCACCCGCGGAAAGGGTCTCCTCCCATGAGCAAGAAGTTGCGGCCGGTTCTCGTCGGCGCGCTCGGCGCGGCCTCCGTCGCCGCCCTCGTGATCACCACTCCCGCGATCGCCGCGAACGAAGCACCCGGCACGGTCAGCGCGAGCGTCCGGGCCGTCGGCGACCTCTCGGCGCCGGCCAAGAAGGAGATCGCGATGAAGCTGGTCTCCAGCGCGGAAAACTCGTCGCTGGACTGGAAAGCGCAGTACAAGTACATCGAGGACATCGGCGACGGCCGTGGGTACACCGCCGGCATCATCGGGTTCTGCTCCGGCACCGGCGACATGCTCGAACTCGTCGAGGCCTACACGAATTCCGTGCCCGACAACCCCCTCGCCAAGTTCCTTCCCGCGCTGCGCAAGGTGAACGGCACCGACTCCCACTCCGGCCTCGGCTCGGCCTTCGTGAGCGCGTGGAAGCAGGCCGCCGCCACCAGCGCGTTCCAGACCGCGCAGAACAACGAACGCGACCGCGTCTACTTCAACCCCGCGGTGAACCAGGGCAAGTCGGACGGCCTCAGCAACCTCGGCCAGTTCGCCTACTACGACGCGATCGTCATGCACGGCCCCGGCGACAGCTCCGACAGCTTCGGCGGCATCCGCAAGGCCGCGATGAAGAAGGCGAAGACCCCGGCCCAGGGCGGCGACGAGGCGACGTACCTCAAGGCGTTCTTCGCCGCCCGCAAGGTGATCATGAAGCAGGAAGAGGCGCACGCCGACACCTCCCGCGTGGACACCGAGCAGCTGGTGTTCCTCAACGCGGGCAACTTCGACCTGCACACGCCGCTGAAGTGGAAGGTCTACGGCGACTCCTACACCATCAACTGAGCCCGGCGCGGCCCGCGTGGCACCGCTAGGCTCTCCGGCATGCGCAGGAGATCCCTCGGTGTCACGCTGGCCGCGGCCGCGCTGCTGACCAGCGGCGCCGCCTCACCGGAGCAGCCCGAGCCGGAGCAGCGCATCACCGTCCAGGCCGATTCGGCGGGCGCGACCACCGCCGTCCTCACCGCTTGGCAGCGCACCAAAGGCGAGTGGACGAAGGCGTACGGCCCGGTTTCCGCGCACATCGGGAAGAACGGCGTCGGGCAGGCGAGCGAGTCGACGTCCCGCACCCCGGCCGGCGTCTGGCCGCTCACCGAAGCGTTCGGCACCGAACCGGCCGAAACCCGGCTGCCCTACCGCGAAGTCACCACCTCGGACTGGTGGGTCTCCGACGTCGGGTCCCCGCACTACAACACGCACTACGCGTGCGCACCCGGCACGTGCCCGTTCGACGAGGCCGCCGGGGAGAACCTCGGCAAGGCGGGTCCGGTCTACGCCAACGCCGTCGTCATCGACTACAACCGCTCGCCGGTCGTGCCGGGCGCGGGCTCGGCGTTCTTCCTGCACGTCACCGACGGGAAGCCGACCGCGGGCTGCGTCGCGGTCGACGGCGCGGACCTGACGGCGCTGCTGCGCTGGCTCGACCCGGCGCGGCACCCGGTCATCGAGATCAGCGGCTGACCAGCTCGTCGGCCGTGCGGGTGTTGAGGATCCGCTCGGGGCCGATGCCCGCCTTGATCGCCCGCTCGCAGCCGTAGCCCAGCCAGTCGAGCTGCCCCGGCGCGTGCGCGTCGCTGTCGATGGTGAAGTCGCAGCCGATCTCCGCCGCCAGCCGCAGCAAGCGCATCGGCGGGTCGAGCCGCTCCGGCCGAGAGTTGATCTCGACCGCGACGCCGTTCTCGCGGCACGCGGTGAACACGGCTTCGGCGTCGAACTCCGACTCGGGGCGCCCGCGGCCGACGACCAGCCGCCCGGTGCAGTGCCCGAGCACCCTCGTACGCGGGTTGCGGACTGCCGCGACCATCCGCCGGGTCATGTCCCTGGCGGGCATCTTCAGCTTCGAGTGCACGCTCGCGACGACGAAGTCCAGCTGCCCCAGCAGTTCATCCTCCTGGTCGAGCGAGCCGTCGTCGAGGATGTCGACCTCGATGCCGTGCAGCAGCCGGAAGGGCGCCATCAGCTCGTTGGCCTTCGCGACGATCTGCATCTGCGTCCGCAGCCGGTCCGGCGAGAGCCCGTTCGCGACGGTCAGCCGCGGCGAGTGGTCGGTCAGCACCATCCACTCGTGCCCGAGGTCGCGCCCGGCGACGGCCATCTCGCCGATCGAGCTGCCGCCGTCCGACCAGTCCGAATGGGTGTGGCAGTCCCCGCGCAGCGCCGAGCGCAGCGGCTCGCCGTCCGGCAGCTTCTTCTCCACGAGCTTGGCGCGGTACGCCGGATCGCGCCCGGCCAGCACGTCCTCGATGACGCCGGCGGTCGCCTTCCCGATACCGGGCAGCGAGGTCAGCGTGCCGTTCTCCGCCATCGAAGCCAGCTGCGAGGCGTCGGTCTTGTCGACGGTCGCGGCCGCGTTCCGGAACGCCCGGACGCGGTAGGTCGGTTCCCCCGCGCGTTCGAGCTGGAACGCGATCTCCCGCAACGCCCATGCCGGATCCATGGGACCTGTCTACCCCCTCCGGGGCAGGTGGTGCAGCTCGACGTCCACCAGCGCGCCGTCCTCGACGCGCGCGGTCTGGTACGTGCAGGTCGGCTGGCGGCGCCGGTCGGTCGGCGAACCGGGGTTGAGCAGCCGCAGGCCGGACGGCGCCACCGTGTCCCACGGGATGTGGCTGTGGCCGAAGACGAGCACGTCGGTGTCCGGGAACAGCGCGTCGCACCGCTGCTCACGGCCCTGCTTCGCGCCGGTCTCGTGGATCACGGCCAGCCGCACGCCGCCGAGGTCCGCCCGCGCGATCTCGGGCAGCCGCGCCCGCAGGTCCGCGCCGTCGTTGTTGCCGTACACGCCGATCAGCCGCTTGCTGCGCGCTTCCAGCTCGTCGAGCAGGGCGACCTCGACCCAGTCGCCCGCGTGCACGACGACGTCCGCGGCCGCGACCTCGTCCCACACCTGCGCCGGCAGCTCGCGGGCGCGGGCCGGCAGGTGGGTGTCGGAGATCAGCAGGAGCCTCATCCGATGGCCTTGAGCACCCGTTCCAGGAACCCGCCGATGTGGTCGCGCAGCAGCGCCGCGGCGCCGTCGGCGTCGCCCTTCTTGGCCGCCGCGAGCACCGCCTTGTGCTCGTTCCACTCCTTCTTCCAGCTGGGGTTGGCCTCCCAGCCGACGACGCTGATCAGCGCCGCGCGGTCCTTCAGGTCGTCGAGGATGCTGACCATGAGCGGGTTGCCGCAGCCGCGGTAGAGGGCGCGGTGGAACCGGCGGTTCAGCAGGCTGAGCGCGGCCTGGTCCTTGTCCGCGATCGCCGCCGACGCCTCCTTCAGCGCCTCCGCCGCGTCTTCGAGCAGAGCGGGGTCGCGCTGCGCCACGGTCCGCCGGACGGCTTCCGGCTCGAGCACCGTCCGGACGTCGTAGACCGACTTCGCCAGCTCGGCGTCGACCGTGACCACGGACGCGCCCTTGTACGGGCTGAACGTCACGAGGCCGGAGTTCGAGAGCACCTTGAGCGCCTCGCGGACCGGCGTCTTGGACACGCCGAGGCGCGCGGCCAGCTCCGCTTCGACCAGCGGCTGGCCGGGCACCAGCTCCCGGGTGAGGATGCCGCGCCGGATCTCCTCGAGGACCACTTCGGTCCGCGAGGCCGGCAAGCTGAACGTCCCGGTCATGGCGCACTCCCTAGCTGGTGTCGGATCCCATTCAACCAGGCCCGCGAGATCATATATCAGATGCCATACTGGATCGCATGAAACGACCCGAGGAGCTCCGCAGCCACCGGTGGTTCGGCGGCGGCGAACTGCGCAACTTCAGCCACCGCGCCCGCAGCCGTCAACTGGGCTACAACCCGGAAGAGCACCTCGGCAAGCCGGTCATCGGCATCCTCAACACGTGGTCGGACATCAACCCCTGCCACATGCACCTGCGCGAACGCGCCGAGCAGGTCAAGCGCGGCGTCTGGCAGGCCGGCGGCTTCCCGCTGGAGTTCCCGGTCGCGACACTGTCGGAGACCTACCAGAAGCCGACGCCGATGCTCTACCGGAACCTCCTCGCCATGGAGACCGAGGAGATCCTCCGGTCCTACCCGATCGACGGCGCCGTCCTGATGGGCGGCTGCGACAAGACGACGCCGGCGCTGCTGATGGGCGCGGCGAGCGCCGGGCTGCCCGCGATCTTCGTGCCGGCCGGGCCGATGCTGCGCGGGCACTGGCGCGACGAAGTCCTCGGCAGCGGCACGGACATGTGGAAGTACTGGGACGACAAGCGCGCCGGGCTGATCGGCGACGCCGAAATGTCCGAATTGGAGCGAGGTCTCGCGCGCTCGCCCGGCCACTGCATGACGATGGGGACGGCCTCGACGATGACGTCGGCCGCGGAGGTGCTCGGCGTGACGCTGCCGGGCGCCGCGTCGATCCCCGCCGTCGACTCGGCGCACCACCGGATGGCCGCGGCGAGCGGCGCGCGGATCGTCGGCATGGTCTGGGAGGACCTCACGATCACGCAGGTGCTGGACAAGCGCGCGTACGCCGACGCCATCACCACCGTGCTCGCGCTCGGCGGCTCGACCAACGCCGTGATCCACCTGATCGCGATGGCCGGGCGCAGCGGGATCCCGGTCAGCCTCGCCGACTTCGACGCGATCGCGCGGCGCGTGCCGGTGCTGGCGAACATCCGGCCCGGCGGCGACTGGCTGATGGAGGACTTCTACTACGCGGGCGGCTTGCCCGGGCTGCTGTCGCGGCTGACCGGCCTGCTGCACCCCGAACGCCTCACCGTCACCGGCCGCACCCTCGGCGAGAACCTCGCCGGCGCGCAGGTGCACGACGACGACGTCATCCGGCCGCGGGACAACCCGGTCGCCGCCGAGGGCGGGGTCGCCGTGCTGCACGGCAACCTGGCGCCGTCGGGCGCGGTCATCAAGCACATCGCGGCCGAGCCGCACCTGCTCACGCACACCGGCCCGGCCGTGGTGTTCGAGGACTACGCCGACCTCAAGAAGCGGATCGACGACCCGTCCACCACCGCGGATTCCGTGCTCGTCCTGCGCGGCTCGGGTCCGCTCGGCGGCCCGGGCATGCCCGAGTACGGGATGCTGCCGATCCCCGCGCACCTGCTGGCGCAGGGCGTGCGGGACATGGTCCGGATCTCGGACGCGCGGATGAGCGGCACCAGCTACGGCGCCTGCGTGCTGCACGTGGCCCCGGAGTCGCACGTCGGCGGCCCGCTCGCGCTGGTCCGCGACGGCGACCTGATCACCTTGGACGTTCCTTCGCGGGTACTGCGCCTGGAGGTGTCCGAAGAGGAACTGGACCGGCGCCGTGCCGAGTGGACACCGCCGGCGCCGCGGTTCGAACGCGGCTACGGCGCGCTCTACAGCGAACACATCACGCAGGCGGACGAGGGCTGTGACTTCGACTTTCTGGCGCGGGCCGGGCACAATCCGGAACCGGACGCGCGTTGAGGTTGCTTCGGTTAACCGTTCCGTGACCGGTTCATCCCCCGTTAGGGCGAGTCGTACGGCTTGTCCGGCTGCCCCGTACGCTGACGTCGTCACCGGCGCAAACCGGTGCCGCGTTGAAGGGGTGAGAGTTGCCGTACGAACCGCGCTGGCCCGAGTCACACGGTGAGCAGACGGACGTCCTGCCGGTCGTCCGGCCCGAACCGGAACCCACTCCCCCGAAGCGGCGCGACCTGCGCAAAGCCGGCTGGATCGCCGGCGGGGTCTTCGGTTTCCTCGTCGTGGTCTACGGCATCGACCTGCTGGTCAGCCAGGGCAGCGTGCCACGCGGGGTGACCGTGGCCGGCGTCGACGTCGGCGGGATGGACCGCGACGCCGCCGAGCAGGAGCTGCGCGGCCGGATCGAGCCGCGGCTCACCCGTCCGCTGGCCGTGACGGCCGGCGACGTCCAGGGAACGCTGTCGCCGACCCTCGCCGGGCTGAAGCTCGACTGGCCGCAGACCCTCGACCAGGCGGGCGAGCAGCCGCTGAACCCGTTCACGCGCCTGTCGTCGCTGTTCTCCACCCGCGAGGTCGGCGTCGTCAGCCACGCCGAGGACGCCAAGCTCACCACCGCGCTGGAGCAGCTGCGCGGCCAGGTCGACCGCGACCCCGTCGAAGGCACCGTGAAGTTCGAGGGCGCGAACCCGGTCGCCGTGCCGCCGAAGCCCGGGCAGAAGCTCGACGTGCCGGCCGCGAGCGCCGCCGTCATCGAGCACTGGGCGCGTGGCGAGACCCTTGCGCTGCCGGTGACGAGCACGCCGGTCCGCACCACCCCGGAAGGCGTCCAGGCCGCGTTGGACCAGTTCGCGCGCCCCGCCGTTTCGGGTCCGCTGGTGGTCAAGGGCGAGGGCAAGAACGCCACCGTGCCGCCGGAGGCCATCGCCGCGGCGATCACGTTCGAGCCCGGCGAAGGCGGCGGGCTCAACCCGAAGATCGACAACGCCAAGATCGTCGAAGCGGCCGGGCCGCAGCTGAAGTCCACCGAGAAGGAGGGCAAGGAGGCGACCATCGTCTTCGAGGGCGGCAAGCCCACGGTCGACCCCTCCACCGACGGCCGGACGATCGACTGGGACCCGAGCCTCAAGCCGCTGCCCGACGTCCTGAAGAAGACCGACGGCCGCGAGGTGCCGGCGATCTACAAGGACGCGCCGGCGAAGGTGACGACCGAGCAGGCGAACCAGCTGGGCGTGAAGGAGGTCGTCGGCGAGTTCACCACCGGCGGCTTCGCGCCCGACTCCGGCACCAACATCCGCGTCGTCGCGCAGAAGGTGAACGGCGCCATCGTCAAGCCGGGGGAAACCTTCAGCCTCAACGGGTTCACCGGCCCGCGCGGCAAGGCGCAGGGCTACGTCGAGGCGGGCGTGATCAAGGACGGCGCCCCCGGGCGCGAGGTCGGCGGCGGCATCTCGCAGTTCGCGACCACGCTGTACAACGCGTCCTACTTCGCGGGCATGAAGGACGCGGGGCACAAGGAGCACAGCTACTACATCAGCCGCTACCCCGCCGCGCGCGAGGCGACGGTGTTCCAGAACCCCAACGGCTCCAGCGTGATCGACCTCAAGTTCACCAACGACTCGCCGACCGGCATCGCGATCCAGGCGATCTGGTCGCCGTCGTCGATCACCGTGAAGCTGTGGGGCACCAAGCGCTACACGGTCGAGTCGATCCCCGGCGGCCGTTCGAACCCGAGCGACCCGCAGGCCAAGCCGGGCCCGAAGGAGAACTGCCACGCGTCCAACGGCGCGCCCGGGTTCACCACGACCGACACCCGCGTGCTCAAGGACGCCGCCACCGGCCGCGAGGTCAGCCGGTCGACCCGGACGGTCCACTACAACCCGCAGCCGAAAATCACGTGCGGCGAGGGGCAATGACCTCCTAACGGACGTTCACGCTGAGCGTTCGCGGCGGTACCCTGGGTGTCCATGACGGCACGCGCGGTCGGCTTCCGGGACGTCCTCGGCGTGACCGAGTTCCGGGCGCTGTTCTCCGCCCAGCTGGTCTCGGTCACCGGTGACCAGCTGGCGCGCGTCGCGCTGTCGATCCTGGTCTACGACCGCACGAATTCGCCCGGCTGGGCCGCGCTGACGTACGCGCTGACGTTCCTGCCGGACCTCGTCGGCGGGCCGCTGCTGTCCGGGCTGGCCGACCGGTACCCGCCGCGGACGGTGATGGTCGCGGCGGACGTCCTGCGCGCGGTCGCGGTGGCCGTGATGGCGGTGCCCGGTCTCCCCCTGCCGTCGGTGGCGGCGCTGCTGGTCGGCGTCCAGCTGCTCAACCCGGTCTGGAACTCCGCGCGCGCGGCGCTGCTGCCGCAGGTGCTGCCCGGCGAGACCTTCGTGCCCGGTATGGGGTTGCTGATGATGCTGGTGCAGGCGGGCCAGGTCGCCGGCTTCGCGCTGGGCGGGGTGCTCGTCGCGGGCGTCGGCACCGGCGGGGCACTGCTGGCGGACGCGGCGAGCTTCGCGGTGTCGGCGCTGTTCCTGGCCACCGGCGTCCACCCGCGGCCGCCGCACGAGTCGTCCGGCGTCCGCTGGTGGCGGCACGTCCGCGCGGGCTGGACGGTCGTGACTGGCGACCGGCGGCGGCTCGCGCTGGTGGCGCTGGGTTGCGTGTCGGGCTGCTACATCGCGGGCGAGGCGATCGCCGCGCCCTACGCCGCCGAACTCGGGGACGGCGCGGCCGTCGTGGGGCTGCTGCTCGGGGCGTACGCGCTGGGGAACGTGCTCGGGATGGCGGCGCTGTCCCGGATCCCGCCTGCCCGCCGTGCCCGGCTGCTCGGGCCGCTGGCCGTGCTCGCGTGCGCGGCGCTGCTGGGCTGCGCGCTGCGGCCGGACCTGGCGGGCACGCTCACGCTGCTGACGCTGTCGGGGGTGGCCAGTTCGTACAACCTGATCGCGAACACGACGTTCGTCCAGCTGACCCCGGACGCCCAGCGCGCGCAGGCGTTCGGCTTCGCGCTGACGGCGCTGCGGGTGTCGCAGGGGCTGGGCGTGGTGCTGGCCGGGCTCGCGGCCGAGCGCGTGGCACCGCACGCGGTGGTCGCCGGCGCGGGCGCGATCGGCGTGGTGGCGGCGTTCGGGGCAGCCCGGCTGTGGCACCGGGCTCCCCGGTGACCGGCCGATGCGGCCGGTCACCGGGGTACCGGTCAGGGCCACGTCCAGTGAGGCATGTTCAGCCGTCGGCCGCCGCATGACTCCCGCACCGAACCGGCGGCGGGTGCGGCGGCCGTGGCGGCCTAACCAGAACAAGCCTCAGTCGGTCGGGCACTCCGGCAGAGCTGGCGAGACGCCGGGGCGGGTCCAATCCGTCGGGAGCTCGCGGACGGTCCAGTCGGTGGGCAGTTCGCGCGCGGTCCAGTCGGTCGGCAGCTGCCGCGGGGTCCAGTCGGTCGGGATCGCGCGGGTCCAGTCGGTGGGGAGCTGCCGCGTCCAGTCGGTCGGCCGCTGCGCGCGCCGGCGGGCCGGGACGATGTGGTTCGCGGGCAGGAAGTGCGACATGGTTTTCTCCTGTTCGTGAGGGATCTTGCACGGTGCGTGACCGGACGGTAGCCTGACCGGCCTAGTGACACACCGCGTTCATTCGATTACAGTGACGATTTCCGCGAAGAGTTCCGTCCTGGGAAGAGGGGCGTTTCGTGGGATTGTCCGGGTCCCAAGGGCGAAAGCCCAGCTCAGAACGTCCACGATCAGGTCTCCGTACGTGGGCGATGTGGAAGCTGGCCACTCCGGTGCTCGGCTACGTCCTCGTCGTCGACGCGCTGGCGCTGATCGCGGTCGCCGCCACGGCGTCGCTCGTGCCGATCACCACCCAGTCGATGCTCTGGTGTGGACTGATCCTCGCGGGTGAGGTCGTGCACCTCGAAGCGGCGCAACGCATCGAGCGCATCCGCGAGCTGGCCGCCGACGGCAGGCCGCACATGCACCTGCAGTCGATCTGGATCTTCGCCGGGCTGCTCCTGCTGCCCCCGCCGCTGGCCACACTCGTCATCGTCGTCAGTTACGCCCATTCCTGGGTGCGCGTTTACCAGCGCCGCGGCGTGATTCACCGGAAAGTGTTTTCCGGGGCCACCGTCATCCTCGCCTGTTTCGCCGCGGGCGCCGTCCTCTGGGCGGGCACCGGGCACCTCGCGCCGTACGTCCCCCATTTGGACGGCTTCGGCGGGATGACGGCGTTGCTGGCGGCCGGCCTGGTGTACTTCGGGCTCAACTACGTGCTGGTGATCCTCGCGATCCTGATGAGCAACCCGGGCAAGCCGCCGCGGCGGGCGTTCGGCAACCCGTCCGACGTGCTGATCGTGCTGGCGGCGGTCGGTGTCGGCTGCGGCATCGCGCTGGTGATGACCGTCCGGCCGTGGCTGCTGCCGGTGCTGATGGTGACGCCGGTGGCGCTGCACATCGGCCTGCTGCTGCCGCAGTTCCAGGCCGCCGCGCGCACCGACTCCAAGACCGCGCTGCTCGCCCCGGAGTTCTGGGTCCAGCTGGCCCGCAACGAACTGGCCCGCGCGGCGGAGCTGTCGTCGACGGCGGGCGTCCTGATGATCGACATCGACCACTTCAAGGCCATCGACGACGGCAACGGCCACCTGGCGGGCGACGAGGTCCTCCGCGCGGTCGCGGCGGCCATCCAGGGCGCGGTCCGCGGCGGCGACTACGTGGGCCGCTTCGGCGGCGACGAGTTCGTGGTCCTCCTCCCGGGCACGACGAGCGCGGAGATCGTGGCGATCGCCGACCGCATCCGGACGGCGATCGCCCGCATCGAGGTCGCGGTCCCGGTGATCCGCCCGGGCAAGCCCGAGGTGATCGCCGGCCTGACCGCGTCGATCGGCGCCGCGGTGTACCCGGAAACGGCCAAGGACTACACGATCCTGCTGCAGGCAGCGGACGACGCGCTCTTCGAAGCCAAGGCGGCCGGCCGCGACCGCGTCACCTTGGCCACCCCGCGCACGGAACTCACGCGCCCCGAAATCCCCGACGTCCTCTGAAGTGCCGTTAAGGCCACCTTACGGGTGTCTGACGCCCGTAAGGTGGCCTTAACGGGCTCTTTGTACCGATGTGTGGGTGGTTGAGCGTGGCGTGGGGGCGCACGCCGTTGTCCGGCTTAGTTTCTGGCTTGTCGAGAGTCAGGAACG
>NZ_RSEC01000008.1 GCF_003937945.1 Amycolatopsis eburnea | reverse complement strand
GCTGCACTTCTACAATCACCATCGACCCCACAGTGCAACCGGCGGCAAACCGCCGGTCACCCGACTGACCAACCTGCCTGGACATCACACCTAGATGCGGCCGCAGATCTCCTTGGCCTCGGTCAGGTGCCGCTGCCCGGAGATGTCGTTGAAGTGCAGGCTGAGCACCATCCGGCTGACACCGTCGATGTGGTCGGCCAGCGGCTGGTAGTTGGCGTTCACCTGGGCGGCGGCTGCGGACAAGGCACGGGCCGCCGTCATGCGCTGCAGCCGTTCCGCGCTGAGGCCCGGTGTCAGCGACGGCTGCGCGTCCCGGCTCGTGTCGGGCAACTCGCCCACCCGGTCGAGCGCCTGGCACGCCGCGACGGCGTCGTCGAGCGCGCCGGCGTGCACCCCGGACAGCCCCCAGAGCAGCCCGAGCACGCTGCCGCCGAGCACGAACCCGGCGACCGCGCTGAGCACCAGCAGCCGGCGTGACGGCTGCGGTGCGGCGGGCTCGCCGGACCCGGCCGAGGACTCCTCGAAGTCGGGCGCGGCGTCGGTGCCGGTCCCGGTGTCCACGGTGCGCATGGTCGCCTCCTCACCACCACCTGGGTGAGGAGCTATTTCAGCTCAAAATCACGGATCCCGGTGCATCAGCGCCCTGGCTGAGTCCGATTCGTCACCGAGCGGGAAGCGCCGCAGCGCCCCGAAGGCGAACGCGGCGATCACCAGCATCGCCACCCCGGATCCGGCGAACGTCCGCGCGGCCGACCCGAGCGCCCCGGTCAGCAGCCCGCCGAGCAGGGCGCCGAGCGGGATCGCGCCCCATACGACCGTGCGCCAGACGCCGAGCACCCGGCCGAGCAGCTCGCCCGGCACGAGCGTGTGGCGCGCGGTCGCGAGCACGACGTTCACCGCGACGACGGCGGCCGCGAACAGGCCGAACAGCGCGGCCCCGGCGACCGGCGAGCGCACCAGGCCCATGCCGCCGAAGCCGGCCCCGCAGCAGACGATCCCGCCGACGACGACCGCGCGGCGGCCGGCCGCGCGCACCAGCCGGGGCGTCACGCCCGCGCCGGCCAGCCCGCCGATCCCGCCGACGAACGCGAAGAACCCGAAGGCCGCGTCCGACAGGCGCAGGTCGTCGAGCGCGTACAGCACCAGCTGCGCCTGCGCGAGCTCGCTGACCAGGCTGAGCAGGCCGGCGACGACGACCAGCCGGCGCAGCAGCCGGTGCCCGCGCAGCCAGCGCAAGCCGTCCGCCAGCTCGGTGCGCAACCGCGTCGGCCGCTCCTCGCCGCGTCCGCGGTAGGTGCCGGTGAGCCCGAGCAGCACCGCGGCCGCGATCGCGAACCCGGCGGAGTTGAGGACGAACGGGAACGCGGCGAAGAGCGCGAAGGCCAGGCTCCCGATCGGGCCGCCGAGGAACGTCTGGCCGACGATTTCGCACGCCTGCAGCTTGCTGTTGGCCGCGTCGAGCGAGCCGTCGCCGACGACCGCCGGGACCAGCGCGTTCGCCGCGCTGTCGGCGATCGTCTCGGCCGTCCCGATGACCAGGGCGGTCAGGTAGACCAGCCAGATCGTCATCCCGCCGGTGGCGACCAGCACCGCCAGCACGCCGACCGCGGCCGCGCGGGCGGTGTTGGCGGCGACCATCGCGCGCCGCCGGTCGATCCGGTCGACCAGCGCCCCGGCGACGGCGGCGAACAGCAGCCACGGCAGGAACTGGGTGGCCGACAGCCCGGCGATCAGCACCGGGTCGTGGGTGAGGGTCGTGGCCAGCAGGGGCAGCGCCACCTTGCCGATGCCGTCGCCGAGGTGCGAAGCCGCGCTCGACGTCAGCAGCCACGGGAGTCTTCGCGCGTTGTCCATCGGGGCCCCCGGCACTCATCGCAATCACCCAATGACTTCGGGTAACAGGATAAGCGCGTAGTCACCCGATGGGGGTCACGGTGCGGGCTCAGCCCCAGCCGAGTTCGTGCAGGCGCGCGTCGTCGATGCCGAAGTGGTGGCCCAGCTCGTGCACCACCGTGATCAGCACTTCTTCGACGACTTCGTCCTCGTCTTCGCACATCGAGAGGATCGGCTGCCGGTAGATCGAGATCCGGTCGGGCAGCACCCCGCCGTAGGACGACGTCCGCTCGGTCAGCGCGATCCCGTGGTAGAGCCCGAGGATGTCCGGCGCCTCGTCGTTGAACTCCTCGACGAGCACGACGACGTTGTCCATCGCCTTCGCGAACTCGGGCGGCACCTCGTCCAGGGCTTCCGAGACCAGTTCCTCGAACCGCTCCCGGCTCATCTCGACCGGCATCAGCCGTTCTTCTTCGACGTCGAGGCCGGCGGGGCCGAGCTCGACGTCGCCGGGCCGCCACCCCCGTCCGACGGCGGGCCGCCGTCCTGCGGCTGGCCGCCGTCGGGACCCGCGGGGGCGGCCTTGACGCTGCCGGTGACCGCCTGCAGGCCGCTCTTGTCGGGCAGCAGCGCCGCCACCTTGCAGTTGACCTTGGCGGAGCCGGCGTCCCAGCTCTCCTGCTCGCGCAGGTCCCAGGTCAGGATCAGCTTCTTCGCGTCGAGGTCGGCGCCGCCGGTGTAGTCCGAAGCCGCCTTGTTGCACTCGGTGTCGAGCCAGGCCTTCTGGTCGTCCTGCTTCGGGTAGCCGTCCTTGAACTTCGACTTGAGGTCGAGGGTCGCGACGATCTCGTAGGAGTGCGGGTTGGCGCAGTCGATCGGGTCGCCGGGCGCCTTGCCCTGCAGCGCCAGGCAGGTACCGGGCTCGAAGACCAGCGACTGGTCCTGCTCCTTGGCCGGCCCGGTCGTCGGCAGCAGCTTGCCGCCGGGGCCCGCCCACTGCAGGCCGCACCGCAGCTGGCGGTCGCCGTCGTCCCACTGCGACGGCGTCGGGCGCAGCAGGTTCGTCGTGAGCTTCCCGTACGGATCGAGGTTGTGGCCGAGGTACGGCTTCACGTCCGAGGTGCACTTCTGCTGCGCGATCTGCTGCCACTGGTCCAGCGAGGGGGCGGGCGCGCCCTCGGGGAACTGGGCGCCGATGTCCACCAGCGCGGTCACCTCGAACAGGTGCGGTTCGGTGCAGGCCACCTTCCGCGCGTCGCTGGCGTCCGGGTTGTCCCAGGTCAGGCAGCTGCCGGGCGGCGAGTGGAACGCCTCCTGCGCGGCCGCGGACAGCTTGCCGGCGCCGCCGCCGGAGCCGCCGGTGACGCCGTCGCTCCAGGAGAAGACGACGCTGAGGGCGAGCGCGATGAGCGCGCCCGCGAAGATCCCGCCCATCACGACGCGGGTGCGCAGCGTCTGCGTGGCGGTGGGGAACCGATCGGCGCTGGGAGACATCGCAGTCCATGATGCCCGCGCCGCGCGCGACGTGCGCGATCCGGGTGGTTAGGGTGGGTCACGGTTTCGTGGTGGCCGGGATTACGGAGCGCACATGACGCAGGACAGCAACACTGGGGACCAGCCGCCCCCCGAGCCGCCGAAGCGCGGTTCGATGAGGTTCCAGGACTCGAACACCCGTCCCAGGCAGCCGTCGGTCGCCGAGCAGCGGGCGCGGCAGCAGGCGCTCGCGCAGGAGGAGCGCGACCAGGAGCTGGCCCGCCAGGCCGACGCCAAGGCCGCGACCCGGCGCAAGATCCTGATCGGCAGCGGGGTCACGGTCGGGCTCGTCGGCCTGGTCGCGACGTTCTACACGGTCGCCAGGCCGACCGGCAACGTCACGGCGGTCTGCACCGACGGAAGCGGCGTCATCCAGAACGACGACTACTGCGACGAGTCGTACGTCACCAGCCATCACGGCTACTCGAGCGGCGGGTTCTGGTTCATCCCGATCAACGGCGGCGGCTACCAGAGCTACCGCTACAACTACGGCGGCACCGGCACGATCGGGCAGCACGTCTCCGGCGGCTCGTACGACCCGCCGTCGTCGCGCACCAACGTCACGACGAAGTCCGGCAAGTCCGTCCAGCGCGGTGGCTTCGGCATCAGCGGCAAGAGCGGCAGCACCGGCGGCAGCGGCAAGAGCGGGGGATCGTAGGTGTACCGGGACCGGCGCGAGCCGCGGCGTGACTGGCAGCGGATCGTCGAAGAGCAGGGGCTCGTCTACGGCACGCCGGCCCGCGACGCCAGCGGCCGCATGCGGCCGTACTGGGACGAGTCCGTGCACTACGTCTTCGACATGGACGAGGTCCTCGCGCTCGAGGCGGACGTCGAACTGCTGCACTCGATGTGCCTGGAGGCCGTCGACAACGTCGTGACGACCGAGGGCTACCAGCGGTTCGGCATCCCCGAGTGGGTCTGGCCGCACATCGCGGAGTCGTGGAAGCGGCAGGACCCGCACGTCTACGGCCGGTTCGACCTGCGCTACGACGGCAAGTCGCCGGCGAAGCTGCTGGAGTACAACGCGGACACGCCGACCACGCTGCTGGAGGCGTCGCTGCTGCAGTGGCACTGGAAGACCGACGTCTTCCCGGACGACGACCAGTGGAACTCGATCCACGAGAAGCTCGTCGAGCGCTGGGGGCAGCTGCAGGACAAGCTGCCGTCGAACGAGCTGCACTTCACCTGGTCGGCCGCGGACCCGAGCGGCGAGGACAACGTCACCACGGCGTACCTGCAGGAGACCGCGGCCGAGGCCGGGCTCGACACGGTGGGGCTGGCGATCGAGGAGATCGGCTGGGACCCGGTGCTCAAGCGGTTCGTCGACCTCGAAGAGTCGCAGATGGCGACCGTGCTGAAGCTGTACCCGTGGGAGTGGGTGGTCGACGAGGAGTTCGGCCGCCACGCCGTCGAGTCGCTGCCGCGGACGCTGTGGATCGAGCCGCTCTGGAAGATGATCCTCTCCAACAAGACGCTGCTGGCGATCCTGTGGGAGAACTACCCGGGCCACCCGAACCTGCTGCCCGCGTTCGCCGACGACCCGGGCCTGCTCACCGAGTACGTCCGCAAGCCGAAGCTGGGCCGCGAGGGCGCGAACGTCCAGATCGTCGCGACCGGCTACGAGACCCAGACCGACGGCGTCTACGGCGCCGAAGGCTTCGTCTACCAGGCGTTCGACCCGCTGCCGGAGTTCGACGGCTACCGGCCGGCCCTCGGCGCGTGGATCGTCGGGGACAGCTCCGCGGGCCTCGGCATCCGGGAGACCGGCGGCCTGGTCACCGACGACGGTGCGGCATTTGTCCCACATCGCATCGTCGAGTCGTGATAGAACACCGTCGCTGATCAGCTCTTTTCTCCTGGGAGACAACTCGTGAACACGACCCTTGCGCTGTCCGACACGTTCGGCTCCGACCTCGTGCGGGGGATCGGCGCGATCCTGCTGTACGGCGTCGTCGGCCTGCTGCTGATGTTCGCCGGCTTCTACGCGATCGACTGGACCACGCCCGGCAAGCTGTCGAAGCTGGTCACGCAGGGCCTGCCCAACGCCGTGATCGTGACGGCGTCCGGGATGCTCTCGATGGCGTTCATCGTCGTCGTGGCGATCTTCAACTCGGCGAGCGACCTGACCGAGGGCCTGATCACGTCGCTGGTCTACGGTCTGCTCGGCATCGTCGTCCAGGTCATCGCGGTCCGGCTCCTGGAGTGGGCGACCCGCATCGACGTGGCGTCGACCATCGAGAGCGAGAAGTTCGCCCCGGTGAGCATCGTGGTCGCGGCCGCGCACCTCGGCCTGGGCCTCGTGGTGGCGGTCGGCATCTCCTGACGTTCTTCCGTGAAGGCCCCCTCGAGAGCTCTCGAGGGGGCCTTCACGGCGTTCGGGGTCAGCCCCGGACGAAGCGGGCCACGTGCTCGGCCAGCTCCTCGCCCGCGTCCTCCTGCAGGAAGTGCCCGGCCCCGGCGATCACCGGGTGGTCCAGGCCCTGCGCACCCTTCATCGAGCGCTTCAGGATCGGCGCCATCCCGCCGGTGATCGGGTCGCCGTCGGAGAAGGCCACCAGGAACGGCAGCTCGAGTTCCGTCAGCGTCCGCCAAGCCGACCGGTTCGCCGCGGACGCCGGGTCGTCCGGGCGGTACGGCACCAGCGAGGGCATCGCCCGCGGGCCCGCCTTGTACATCTCGTTCGGGAACGGCGCGTCGTACGCCACCCGCTCGGCCTCGGACAGCGACGAGGCGCACCCGGACTGGACGAACCGGGCGACGTCCAGCACCGGGGCCTTCTCCACGGCCTCCCGGAACGCGTGCCACTGCGGCGGCATGTCGACGTCGCCGGTCGGCAGGCCGGTGTTGGCCGCCACCACACGCGCGAACCGCTTGGGGTGCTCGGCCACCAGGCGCAGGCCGATCAGGCCGCCCCAGTCCTGGCCGACCAGCGTCACGTCGGTCAGGTCCAGCGCGTCGAACGCGAAGCCGCGCACCCACTCGACGTGCCGGGCGTAGGTGTGGTCGGCCAGGTCGCCCGGCTTGTCCGAGCGCCCGAAGCCGACCAGGTCCGGCGCGATCGCGCGGAGGCCCGCCGCGGCGAGCACCGGGAGCATCTTGCGGTAGAGGTACGACCAGCTCGGCTCGCCGTGGAGGAGGAGCACGACCGGGCCGTCGGCCGGCCCCGCCTCCACGTAACCGACTCTGATCACGCCGCCGTGCGGGTCGTCGAGCTCGGTGTACTTCGGCTCGAAGGGGAAGTCGGGCAGGTCCGTGAACCGGTCTTCCGGTGTCCTCAGCAGGCGCACGCGACCCACGCTAGTGCGAACGGGCGAACGCGGCCACGCTCCCGCGGCATCCCCACCGGATGGCCCACGACGAGCGGCTCAGCCCAGCGCCGCGTGCGTGGCCGCCAAGGAGTCGAGCAGGATGTCGAGGCCTTCCTGGGCTTCCTCGGCGGTCAACGTCATCGGCGGACCCAGGCGCAGCACGTTGCCGTGCAGGCCGCCCTTGCCGATCAGCAGGCCGCGTCTCTTGGTCTCCTCCAGCATCCGCGCCGCCGCCGGCACGTTCGGCTCGGTCGTGCCCGGCTTGATCAGCTCGACGCCGATCATCAGGCCCTTGCCCCGCACCTCGGCCACGATCGGGCTGTCCGAGGCACGCAGCCCGGAGATCAGCTGCGACCCGCGGGCCGCGCAGTTCGCCTGCAGGTCGTGGTCCTTGATGTAGTCCAGCACTGCCGTCGCCCCGGCCATCGACACGGGGTTGCCGCCGAACGTCGAGAACGACTGGGCCTGGAAGCAGTCCAAGACGTCGCCGCGGGCCACCACGCCGCCGACCGCGAGCCCGTTGCCCAGCCCCTTCGCGAACGTCATCATGTCCGGCGTCACGCCGTGCGCGTCGATGCCCCAGAAGTGCTCGCCGGTGCGGCCCCAGCCGGTCTGGACCTCGTCGGAGACGAACAGCACCCCGTAGGAGTCCAGGACCTCCTTCATCGCCCGGAACAGCCCGTCCGGCGGGAGGCTGAAGCCGCCGACGCCCTGGATGGGCTCGGCGATCAGGCAGGCGACGTCGCCCGCGGTCGCCGTGTCGAGCACGTCCACCAGGTCCGCGACGCAGGCGTCGATGTAGGCGGCGTCCGGCAGGTCACGGAACGGGCTGCGGTAGCGGTACCCGCCGTGGACGTAGTTGACCTTGACCGGGCTCAGCGCCGACGCCGACCAGCCGCGGTTGCCGGTGATCGCGACCGTCCCGAAGGACCGGCCGTGGTAGGAGTTCCGCATCGCCAGCACCTGGTTGCTGCGCCGGAACTGCGTCGCGAGCATCAGCGCCGTGTCGTTGGCCTCGCTGCCGGAGTTGGTGAAGAACACCTTCGCGTCCGGGATGTTCGACAGCTTCGCGATCCGCTCGGCCAGCTCCACCTGCGAGCGGATCAGGTACAGCGTCGAGGTGTGCAGGATGCCGGTGTCGAGCTGCTTGCGGACCGCGTCGCCGATCTCGGCGACGTCGTAGCCCATCGAGTTGGTCAGCACCCCGGCGAAGAAGTCGAGGTAGGTGCGGCCCTGCGAGTCGGTCATGCGCCGGTCGTGCGCGTGCACGATCTCGATCGGCTCTTCGTAGAGCAGGGACATCCAGGACGGCATGACTGCGCGGTGCCGGGCGAGCAGCTCGTCGGTCATCGGGGCGCCTCCTCCGGGGTTTCCCTGGAGTATGGGGACGCCGTGAACAGGGCTTCAACGATCAGACTGTCGGGATAACCCAGTAGGGCCGCACAGTCTGTACGGACTACCCTCTGTCTTCGTGATTGACCCCAGGACTCTGCGCGAAGACCCGGAAGCCGTGCGCGCGTCGCAGCGCGCTCGTGGTGAAGACGAGGGAGTGGTCGACAAGCTGCTCTCCCTCGACACCCGGCGCCGGTCTTCCATCGCGGCCGCGGACAAGCTTCGCAACGAGCAGAAGCTCCTGGGCAAGCAGATCCCGAAGGCGCCGCCGGCGGAGAAGCAGCAGCTGCTGGCCACGGCCAAGGAGCTCGCCGCGCAGGTCAAGGCCGCCGAAGCGGAGCAGAACACGTCGTCGGAGGAGTTCGACCAGCTCTTCCGGACCGTGCCGAACCTGGTGCACCCGGACGCGCCGGTCGGCGGCGAGGACGACTTCGCCGTGCTCAAGCACGTCGGCGAGCCGACGAAGTTCGACTTCGCCCCGAAGGACCACCTCGAGCTGCTCGAAGCCCTCGGCGGCGTCGACATGGAGCGCGGCGCGAAGGTGTCGGGCTCGCGGTTCTACTTCCTCACCGGCGTCGGCGCGCAGCTGCAGCTCGGCCTGCTCAACATGGCCATCGCGCAGGCGCTCGAAAACGGCTTCACGCCGATGATCACGCCGTCGCTGGTCCGCCCGGAGATCATGGCCGGCACCGGTTTCCTCGGGCAGCACTCGAGCGAGATCTACCACCTCGAGGACGACGACCTGTACCTCGTCGGCACGTCGGAGGTGCCGCTCGCGGGCTTCCACGCCGACGAGATCCTCGACCTGAACGACGGCCCGAACCGCTACGCCGGCTGGTCGTCCTGCTACCGCCGCGAGGCCGGCTCGTACGGCAAGGACACCCGCGGCATCATCCGCGTGCACCAGTTCGACAAGGTCGAGATGTTCGTCTACGCCAAGCCGGCCGACGCCGAGGCGGAGCACGAGCGGCTGCTCGGCTGGGAAGAGCAGATGCTCGCCAAGATCGAGGTGCCCTACCGGGTGATCGACACCGCGACCGGCGACCTCGGCACGTCCGCGCACCGCAAGTTCGACTGCGAGGCGTGGATCCCGACCCAGGACACCTACCGCGAGCTGACCTCGACGTCGAACTGCACGACGTTCCAGGCCCGCCGGCTGTCGGTCCGCTACCGCGACGAGAACGGCAAGCCGCAGATCGCCGCGACGCTCAACGGCACGCTGGCCACCACCCGGTGGATCGTCGCGATCGTCGAGAACCACCAGCAGGCGGACGGCTCGGTCCGCGTACCGGAGGCGCTGCGCCCGTTCGTCGGCGGCAAGGAAGTCCTCACGCCTCGCTGATTTGGGTGGATCCCCGGTGCTGCTCCGTTCGTCCCAGTAAGGTCCGGGCCGAACGGGAGGATCAATGCGCATGAAGTGGCAGGTGGCGGTGGCGCTGGCCGCGGTGACCGTGGTGACCGCCGGGTGCACGGTGGCCGTCGGCGGCTCGGCGTCGCCGGTGCCCGGCCAGGGCCCGGTCGTCAAGGCTGTCGACGCCTGCAAGCTGCTCGACGAATCCCAGGTCGACGCCCTCGGCTACCAGCAGCCGGGCAAATCGGTGGCGGAGGACAAGGACCGCCTCCAACCGCCGACGTGCTTCTGGAGCCTGAAGGACGAAGACGACCTGTCGGCCGTGCTCAGCGTCGGTCTCGCGTCGGACATGGACTTCAACGAGTACATCGCCGGCGCCGTCCCGAAGTCCTCGCCGCAGGAGATCGGCGGGTTCAGCTGGACGCAGTACGGCTCGATCCTCCCCGACGACTGCACGCTCTACACCTCGCTCGGTGACAAGTCGTTCGCCTTCGTCGGCGTCTCGACGAGCGACCTCGAGAAGTCGTGCGAGCTGGTGAAACAGGTGATCCCGCAGGTCGCGGCGCACCTGCCCGGCGGCCAGGACGCGCCGCCGATCACGCCGCGGACGTCGGCGAAGCCGGAGCCGGGCGGCCCGCTGCTGTCGGCCGACCCGTGCGCCACGCTCAAGCCCGACCAGGTGGCGCAGCTGAAGAACATCTCGCCCCAGGGTGAGAAGACCAACTCGACCGTGATCCCGAACTCGACGTACTGCCTCTGGGACGACACCGACGGCGACGAGGGCCAGAAGGCGTTCGAGGTCTGGTTCGGCCCCAGCACACCGGTGGCGGACTGGCCCGGCGCGAAGGGCGTCAACCCGACCGAGACCATCGACGTCGGCGGCAAGAAGTGGGGCCTGTACCCGAACATGGGCGGCCTGCGGGCGACCTGCGGCGCGACGCTGGCGGTCACCGAGACGTCGTCGATCCAGGTGGTCAGCGGGTTCATCGGGGACGACACCAAGACCTGCGACATCGTGAAGCAGGCCCTGCCGCTGGTGACGCCGAACCTGCCGGGCTAGGCCTCCGACACCTGGTCCGCGATGTGGCGCGCGATCTCCAGCGCGCTCGTCGCGGCCGGTGACGGCGCGTTCAGGACGTGCACCTGGTCGCGCGCGGTCTCGATGAGGAAGTCGTCGACGAGCGAGCCGTCGCGGCGCATGGCCTGGGCGCGGACGCCGGAGCCGTGGCGGACGATGTCGGCCTCGGTGACGGCCGGGACGAGCCGGGCGAGGCTGGCGGCGAAGCGCTTCTTCGAGAACGAGCGGCGGACCTCGTCGAGCCCGGTCGGGAACGCGTACTTCTTCGCGAGCCGCCAGACACCGGGGAAGGCCGCGACCTCGGCGACGTCCTTCGCGGAGAAGTCACCCCAGCGGTAGCCCTCGCGGCGCAGCGCGAGCACGGCGTTCGGGCCGGCGTGCACGCTGCCGTCGAGCATCCGCGTGAGGTGCACGCCGAGGAACGGCAGCGTGGGGTCCGGAACCGGGTAGATCAGGCCCTTGACCAGGTGCCGCCGGTCCGGCTTGAGCTCGTAGTACTCACCGCGGAACGGCACGATCTTCGCCGACGGCGTGATCCCGGCCATCCGCGCGACGCGGTCGGAGTGCAGGCCGGCGCAGTTGACGAGGGCGTCCGCGACGACGACGTCGCTGCCGGTGGCGACCTCGACCCCGCCGTTCGCGCCCGCCCGGATGGCCAGCGCGGGACTGTCCAGCCGCAGGTCGACCCCGGCTTCGTCGAGCAGCCGCACGAGCGCGTGGCAGACGGCGGGGAAGTCGATGATCCCGGTGGACTCGACCCGCAACGCGGCGACGCAGGCGACTTCGGGCTCGTACTCACGGGCTTCCGCGGGCGAGATCCGCTTGGCCGGCACGCCGTTGGCCTCGGCCCGCTCGGCGAGCGTGTTCAGCGCGGGGATCTCGCGTTCGTCGGTGGCGACGACGAGCTTCCCGCACACCTCGACCGGCACGCCGTACTGGCGCGCGAAGTCCACGATGGACCGGTTGCCGGCGACGGACATCCGCGCCTTGAACGAGCCGGGCTTGTAGTAGAGCCCGGCGTGCACGACGTTCGAGTTGTGCCCGGTCTGGTGGGCCGCCCACCGGGACTCCTTCTCCAGCACGGTGACGTCCAGCCCCCGCTTGGTCAGCTCCCAAGCCACAGCCAGCCCGACGATCCCGCCCCCGACGACCACCACGTTGCGCACGATCGACCAGGCTACGCGAATCCCGCGCCGGATCGTCGCCGCGGCCTTGACGTGCCCCAGCGGCGCCGCCGACCCGACTCAGCCCACCAGTCCGGCCGCCGTCAGCGCCTTCTGCGCGCTCATCCCCGCCCCCGTCGCGTACGCCCGCTCGAAACCCTCCCCACCCAGCGAATCCAGCACCCGCGCCCGCACCGCGGCGGCGTCCGGATCACCCGGGATCGCCGTCCCGCGGACCCCCGCGGCCGCGCCGAGCAGGAGGGCCGCCGGTTCCGGCTGGGCGGCGCCGGCCAGGCCCTCCAGCGCGAACGCCACCACGTCGCCCGCGTGCCACCGGTGTCCCATCAGCAGCGCCTCCCGGTGCAACTGGGCCGCCTCGGCCGGGCGGCCTTCCGCCACCGCCAGCCAGCCCAGCGAGATCAGCGCGCCCGCGCGGACCGATTCCGCCGCGAAGGACCCGCCGGGGCACTCCGCCAGCGCGCGCTCGTTCAGCGACCGGGCCGCGGCCAGGTCGCCTTCGTACCGGGCCAGGTTCGCCAGTCCGACGTACGCCGCCGCGCGGGACTCCGGCATGCCCGCGCGCCGGGCCGTCGCCGCGGCGAGGTCGTAGTCGGCCTGCGCGCCCGCGCGGTCGCCCGAGAGCAGCCGGGTCCACGCGCGGCGGCAGATCAGGTCGGCCACGTCGTCCGTCGCGCCGATCTCGTGCATCAGGCTCAGCGCTTCGTCCATCAGCGGCAGCGCCGCTTCGTGCTCGCCCCGCCAGGTCAGCAGCTGCGACAGGTGGTCCAGCGCCATCGACAGGCCCCACCGCTCGCCCAGCGCGCGGAACTGCGCCGCGCCCTCGCGCAGCCCTTCCTCGGCCTCGGCCAGCTCGCCCAGCATCATCGCCCGCAGGCCGACGCCCGTCGGCAGCAACGCCCAGCCCCACGGGTCACCGCGGGTGAGCAGCCCCTTGCCGCGCCCGAGCATCTGCTCGTCGTCGCCGGGCGGCCCGACGACGACGCCCATCAGCATCACCAGCATCGGGTTCCGGGGCGTCCAGTCGCCGTTCACCGAGTACTCGCGCACCAGCGGCAGGTACTGCTCCAGCGTCTCGTGGGGGTTCCCGGACAACGCGCCGAGCACGCACACCAGGAACTCTTCGGGGTACTGCTCCTGCAGCTCCGGCGAGCAGCGCGAGACGACCTCCAGCGACAGCCCGGCGCCCTCGAACCGCCGTCCGCGCATCCACCAGTACATCGCCAGCAGCGGCACCAGCCGCAGCGCCAGCCCGACGTCGTGCGCGGTGGCCCAGCGCAGGGCGGCCAGGACGTTGTCGTACTCGGCGTCGAACCGGTCGAGCCACTCGAGCTGCGCCGCGGTCCGCAGCATCGGGTCGGCTTCCTCGGCGAACCGCAGGAAGTACTCCGCGTGCGCGCGGTGGATCCGCTCGGTCTCGCCCGCCTCGGCGAGCTTCTCCGCGCCGAACGCGCGGATCGTCTCCAGCATCCGGAACCGGCCCCCGACCGCCTCGACGAGGGACTTGCCCGCCAGCTCCGGCAGCAGGTCGACGTCGGCGCCGCACACCTCGGCGGCGGCCGCGGCGGTCGCGCCGCCGGCGAACACGGTGAGCCGCCGCGCAAGTTCGCGCTCCTCGTCGTCGAGCAGGTCCCAGCTCCACTCGACGACGCCGCGCAGCGAGCGGTGCCGCGCCTCGGCCGTCCGGCTGCCGCGGGCCAGCAGCCGGAACCGGTCGTCGAGCCGGGCCGCGATCTCGCCCGCGGGTAGCGCCCGGACCCGGGCCGCGGCCAGCTCCAGCGCCAGCGGCAGCCCGTCGAGGGCCGCGCAGATGTGCTGGACGTCGCCGATCGTGGTCTCGTCGAGCGCGAACGCGGGATCGCTCGCGGCGGCGCGGTCGGCGAAGAGCCGGATCGCCGCGAACCCGCGCGCCTGCCCGGCGGGCGTCCCGGGCGGCGGGACGGCCAGCCGCGGCACGGGGGCCAGCTGCTCGCCGGTGATGCCGAGCGGTTCCCGGCTGGTCGCCAGCACCCGCAGCCCCGGGCACGCGGCGAGCAGCCGCGCGGTCAGCCGGGCCGCGACGTCGACGACGTGCTCGCAGTTGTCGAGCACGAGCAACGTCGTCCGGTCGCGCAGCGCGCCGATCAGCCGCTCGACCGGGTCCTGCGGGCCGCCGCGGGAGCCCTCCCGCAGGCCGAGCGCGGTCAGCACCGCGGGGACGACACCGCCGCCTTCGTGCGGGGCGAGCTCGGCGAACGCGACCGGTCCGGCTTCGGCGGCGGTGACTTCGATGGCCAGCCGGGTCTTGCCGGTGCCGCCCGGCCCGGTCAGCGTCACGAGCCGGTTGCGCCCCAGCAGCTCCGCGACCTGCCGCAGCTCGGCGTCCCGGCCGACGAAGCTGGTCAGCTGGGCGGGCAGCGCCGGGATCACCGGCTGCTCGGTCTCCCCGCGCAGCACCGCGAGGTGGGCTTCGGCGAGTTCCGCGCCGGGGTCGGCGCCCAGCTCGTCGGCCAGCGTGCGGCGGGCGTCCTCGAACGCGGCCAGCGCGTCCGCGGGTCGTCCCGCGGCGGCCAGCGCCCGCACGAGCTGGGCCCGCGGCCGTTCCCGCAGCGGCCGCGCGGCGACGGTCTCCCGCAGTCCGGTCAGGACGTCTTCGGCCTGCCCCAGCGCCAGCCGGGCCTCGACGTGGTCGTCCACGGCGTCGGCCCGCAGCTCGTCGAGCCGCGCGACCTGGGCGGCGGCGAACGGCGCGTCCGCCAGATCGCTGAACGCCGGCCCGCGCCACAGCGCCAGCGCGCCGCCCAGCAGCTCCGCGGCCCGCGCGGCTTCGCCGTTCTTCAGCAGCGCACGCCCTTCGCGCGCCAGGCGTTCGAAGGCGTGAACGTCCACTTCGTCCGGTCCGACGGCCAGCCGGTACCCGGCCGCGGTGAACTCGACCGGGGCCAGTTCCTTCACCGCCGTCCGCAGCCGCGACACCTGGGACTGGAGCGCGTTCGCGGCGCCGTCCGGCGGGTACTCGCCGTACATGCCGTCGATCAGCCGGTCGGCCGGGACGAACCGGCCGGCCTCCAGCGCCAGCAACGCCAGCAGCGTCCGCGAGCGCGGTCCGCCCACCGCCACCTGCGTGCCGTCCGGCGCCCACGCGGCGACGGCCCCCAGCACCCCGAATCGCATGCGCCCAGCGTAGGACGTCGATCGGGCCGCGACGGGTGTCACTCGAAAGTGGAGTACGGCGTGGGCCTGTGAATCAGCTGAGCGTGCGTATATACACTTCGCCGGGTCCCCACGCAATGGGAGAGGTATGCCGTCCGACAGCATTGCCCTAGGTCAGCCGACCGTCGGCGAAGAGGAGCTCGCCGCCGTCGCCGAGGTCTTCCGATCCGGCTGGCTGGCCGGCGCCGGCCCCGCGTGCCGCCGCTTCGAAGAGCGGTTCGCGCAGGTCGCCGGCACCGCGCACGCCTTGACGACCGCGAACTGCGGTTCGGCGCTCTTCCTGGGGCTCAAGGTCCTCGGCGTCCAGCCGGGCGACGAGGTGATCGTCGGCGACTACACGTTCCCGGCGACCGGCCACGCCGTCGTCCAGGCGGGCGCGAAGCCGGTCTTCGCCGACATCCGCCCGGACGTCTTCAGCGCGGACCCGGCCCACGTCGAGTCGCTGATCACGAGCAAGACCGTCGGCATCCTCGCCGTCGACGTCGCCGGCCAGCCCGGTGACTTCGACGAGTACCGCGCGATCGCCGACGAGCACGGCCTCTGGCTCTTCGAGGACGCCGCGTGCGCCGCCGGCGCGACGTACAAGACGCGGCCCGCGGGCAGCCTCGCCGACCTCGCCGCGTTCTCCTTCCACGGCCGCAAGGGCATCACCGCGGGGGAGGGCGGCGCGCTCGTCTCGGACCGCGAAGACCTCATCGCGCACGCCCGCAAGCTGCACACCTACGGCATCGAGCCGGCGATCAGCCGCGAGGGCTCGGCCACGCTGCCGATCCCGGAGTTCCACGAGCTGGGCTGGAACTTCCGCATGTCGGACGTCCAGGCCGCGATCATGAACGTCCAGCTCGACCGCCTGCCGGACCTCCTCGCCGCCCGCCGCTCGGTCGCGAAGCGCTACCACGAAGCCTTCGAAGACGTCGACGCGCTGACCGTCCCGGTGGAACTGCCCGACCGGGAGCACCCGTGGCAGGCCTACCTCCTCACGGTCGCGCCGGAGCTCAGCCGCGACGCGCTGGCCCTGCGGATCCGCGAGCAGGGCGTCCAGTGCAACTTCGGCACCTACGCCTCCCACCTCCAGCCGATCTACGGTCCCCAGGCGCCGCTGCCCGTCTCGGCGGACGCGTTCGCGCGTCAGCTCGCGATCCCGATGCACGCCAACCTCACCGACGCCGAGGTCACCCGCGTCGGCGAGGTCGTGCGCGAAGCCGTGCAGTCCCTGTCCTGAAGCCCCTACCGAGGAGAAATTGGTGTCCGACAAGAAGGTGCTCTTCACCGGGGGCGGTGGGTTCATCGCCGCGCACGTCATCCCGCTGCTGATCGAGGGTGGCTACACGGTCCGGATCTTCGACAACATGACCCGCGGCGACCGCGCGCGCGTCAACGAGTTCGTCGCCACCGGCCAGGTCGAGCTGGTCGAGAAGGACGTCCGCTACGGCGGCGCGGTGCGCGAGGCCATGCGCGGCTGCACGCACGTCATCCACTTCGCGACGGTGTCGATCAACAAGTCGATCGCCGACCCGCACGAGTCGATCGACATCAACATGATCGGCAACCACAACGTCTTCGCCGCCGCCGCGGACGAAGGTGTCGAGCGGCTGGTGTTCGCCTCGACCGCGTCGGTCTACGGCGACCCGAAGCGGCTGCCGATGCACGAGGACGACGAGCTCAAGCCGCTCACGCCGTACTGCATCTCGAAGCGCGCGGGCGAGGACATGCTCGGCTTCTACGAGCGCACCAAGGGCCTGTCCTGGAACGCGCTGCGGTTCTTCAACGTGTACGGCCCCGGCCAGAAGATCGAGGCCTACTACACCTCGGTGATCAACCACTTCATCCAGCGCCTGCGCGCCGGCCAGCCGCCGATCATCGACGGCCGCGGCGACCAGTCGATGGACTTCGTGCACGTCGCCGACCTCGCGCGCGCCGTCGTCGCCGCGCTGGAGTCGGAGCGGGCCAACCTGCCGATCAACATCGGCACCGGCATCGACACGTCGATCGCGGCGCTGGCCAAGATCCTCATCGAGGCCGTCGGCGTCGACGTCGAGCCGCTGTTCAACGAGCGCGACGTGCTGGTTTCGCGGCGCGCCGCCGACATCACCCGCGCCCGCGAGGTGCTGGGCTGGGAGCCGCGGATCACCGTCGAAGACGGCATGCGGGATCTGGTCAAGGAAACCGAGTGAGTGCCAGCGCGGGGCCGGCCAGGGGACGCGCCATGCGCATCGCGGTGGTGAACAACTTCTTCCCGCCCCGCGTCGGCGGCAGCGCGCACATGTCGGCGTCGCTGGCGGCGCAGTTCGTCGAGGCCGGGCACGAGGTGCTGGCGATCACGGCGGCCTACGGCGAGGCACCGGCCGAGGAGGAGCGCGACGGCTACCGCGTCGTGCGCCTCCCGGCCGTGAAGATGCCGCAGATCGGCCTGTCGATCGACTTCGACATGAGCTTCGCGTCGCTGCGGCCGGGCAACTGGCGGCGGCTGTGGAAGCTGCTGGACGAGTTCAAGCCGGACGCGATCCACCTGCACGGCCAGTTCTTCGACCTGTCGTGGCTGGCCGGGATCTGGGCGCGGCGGCACGGCGTCCCGACGCTGCTGACCATCCACACGCTCCTCATCAGCGACAACAAGCTGTACGGCGGGGTGTTCCGGCTGCTGGACGCGGTGCTCGTGCGGCCGGTGCTGGCCTACATCAAGCCGCGGTACGTCATCCTCGACAAGCTGGGCGTCGACTACTGCGTCGAGCGCTACGGCACCAGCGACGCGAACTCGGAGTACTTCCCGATCGCGGTCGACACCGGGCACTTCGCGAAGCCGGTGACGAAGGACGTCCGCGCGGAGCACGAAATCGGCGACGCCCCGCTGATCGTCTCGCTGGGCCACGTGATCCCGCTGCGCAACCGGCTGCCGCTGATCGAGGCCCTGCCGTCCATTTTGGACAAGCACCCCGGCGTCCGGGTGGTCGTCGTCGGCCGCGTGTACCACGACGCGTTCCTCAAGCGGGCGGCCGAACTGGGCGTCTCGGACGCGCTGGTCGTCACCGGCGCGGTCCCGAAGGAGGACGTCCCGGCGTACTTCGCGGCGGCGGACATCGTGACCCACGACCTCAACGGCGGCTGCGGCACGGCGTCCCTGGAAGCGATGCTTTCGGGCACGGCGACGATCGCGTCGGTCACCGAGGACAACTACCCGGGCATCGAGCTGCGCAACGGCGAGAACGTGCTGCTGGTCCGCCCGGACGACGCGGAAGCCGTGGCGCGCACGGTGATCGAGCTGCTCGACGACCCGGATCGCCGGGCCCTGATCGCGCAGCGCGAGTCCGAGCTGGTGCGGTCGAACTTCGGCCTCGACGTCGTGGCGGAAGAACACCTTCGTACCTTTGAGAAACTGGTGTCGGAAGCCGATGTTCTTCGATGACGAGCGCAGCCACCGGCTGCGCCCGCAGATCCTGACCGAGCTCGTCTCGCAGTACATGAACGACGCCGAGCGAGCTGCGTTTTACGGGCTGCCGCCGACGTGCCGCGTGCGCGAGCGCGTGAAGATCATCAGCCCGGAAAACCTGAAGATGGGCGACCACTGCTGGGTCGGCGAGGGCGCGGCGCTCGACGCGAGCGGCGGCCTGGAGATCGGCGAGCACACCAGCATCGGCCTGAACACGCTGATCTTCACGCACTCGAGCTGGCTGGCGAACATGACGCTGCAGAACCACTCGGGCAGCGACCTGATCGAGCGCAAACCGGTGAAGATCGGCAAGGGCTGCTTCATCGGCGGCCTGGTCGTCATCATGGCAGGCGTGACGATCGGCGACTTCGCCACGGTGCAGCCGAATTCGGTGGTGGCGAAGGACGTCCCGCCGCGGACGCTGGTGGCGGGCAACCCGGCGCGGGTGTTCCAGCGGTACGACGAGGAGTACATCCAGTCCGAAGTGGACCGGGTACGGGCGGAAAACGCGCGGCGCCGCGAGATCGCGGAGTCACACGGGCAGAACACTTCGGGCTGGGGAGCGCCATCGGGCGACTACTCAGCGGAGTAGCAACCCGGCAGGCTGACGTGTCGTGGAGTGGCCTCGCGACGTCTTGTCCCTCGAAGACTGGGCAAGCCTGCCAGAGATCTCCGAGCACCACGTCGAAGTGGTCCAGGGGGTTCTCGTCGTGGCGCCCCGCCCGAACGGGTCCCACCAGCGTGCTGCCACTCGGCTTGCCTACCTCATCGGTGAGTGGTTGCCGGATGACTACTTCGCACTGCATGCGGTCGAGGTGCTGTCCGAAGGCACCCGGCGCACCGACCAGGTCACCAAGTTCTCCGAATACGCCGAGGCCGGGATCGAGCACTACTGGATCGTCGACCTCGACTCCCCGGTCAGCCTCATCACCTACCGGTTGATCGACGGGGACTACGAAAACTTCGGCGAGTTCTCCGGCGTCGCCGAGCTCGACTTCGCCGGTACCCCGCTGACCATCGACCTGGACGCCCTCACGACCAGGCGTGCTCAGCGGCCGTAGCTGGATGACGGCAGCGCCGGCGCCGACCGCCGGCGCCGCCGTCGTGAAACCGCCCGCGCGGACCCCGAAGCAGGTCAGCGTCCGCTCGGCGGCGAAGCTCGCGCACGGAAGCGCACGTCCGACAATCTAGTCGTCTGTGACCGAGCGCGAGATATCGGTTACACAACGTTTAAAGGCGTTCGCCGAGCAGTTTCGCCAGGGATTCGCAGACGTCGGCCCGGCTGCGCCCCATTTCGACCTCGGCGACCCGCAGCTGACCGTGCGCGTGCTTGGCCACCACGACCAGCGAGCTGTAGCCCGTCCCGTAGCAATAGCTCGCCACCTCACCGGCGCCCGCCACCGGCTTCGCGGGCTCCGCGCACTCCGACTCGAGCTGCTTGACCATCGCGGCCGGTGACTTGCCGCCCGAGACCGCGAGGACGTACAGCTCGCCGGTCGGGTACGAGCACCGGAACGCCTTGCCCGGGCCGATCTGCTCGGGCGGCATCTCGCTCGGCTCCCGCGTGTTCCAGGCGACGCCGAGGATCTGCGCGAACTCGACGTTGCCCAGGAGCGGGCAGGCGCCGGTCAGCTTGGCCGGCGAGACCGCCGGCGTGAAGGTCGGCGTCGGCGTCGGCGTGGGCTTCGGCTTGCTCGACGAAGCCGAAGTGGACGGCGGCGGCGGAGGTGGTGGTGCCGCCGTCGTGGAACCGCTCGAGCACGCCGTGACGCAGGTCAGCAGGCATGCGGCGGCGAGGATCCCCCTCAATGAACGCATGGCTCAATCTAGCTCGCGCGCAGGCTCGGATGATCGGCGAGCAACCTTTCCGCGGCCCGCCCGTCGCTGGGTGAGGAACAGGGGGTGACGCATGGCGCGCGGCGACGAGGAGTTCGCGGAGTTCGTCCGCGCGTCTTCGGCCCGGCTCACCCACGCCGCCTACCTGCTCACCGGCGACCGCCACCAGGCCGAGGACGCCGCCCAGACCGCGTTCACCCGCACTTACGCCGCCTGGTCGCGGGTGCGGCACAAGGACGCCTACGGCTACGCGCGCACCGTCCTGGTCAACCACGTCATCGACGGCTGGCGGCGCCCGATCCGCGAGTACGCCACCGAGGCGATGCCCGAGCGGCCGGATCGCCTCGACGTCGACAAGGCCGTCACCCAGCGAGCCTGGCTCACCGCCGTGCTCAAGACGCTCACCGACCGGGAACGGGCCGTCGTCGTGCTGCGGCACTTCTTCGACCTGCCGGAAGCCGACGTGGCCCGTGAGCTCGGGGTTTCGCTGGGTACCGTGAAGAGCACCAATTCGCGGGCGCTGGCCAAGCTGCGGGTCGAAGCGGGCACCGAAGACACGCTGATCGGAGGGGGTGGGCGGTGAACGACCTCGACGACTTCCGCGCCGCGCTCCGGCAGCCGCCCGAGGAGCCCTTCGCCGAGCCGGACCTGGCCGCGATCATGGCCGGCGGGACGCGCATGCGACGTCGTCGGCGGGTCCTCACGAGCGTCGCCGGGGTCGCCGCCGCGGCGGTCGTCGTGCTCGTCGTCGGGTTCGCCGTCCAGGTGCGGCAGCCCGCGCCCGCGCCGGTCGCGCAGCCGCCCGCCCCCGTGTCGACGACGTCGGCGCCGTCGACGGCCGCGGAGCAGCCGATGGGGGACGTCATCGGGACCGGGATCAAGACCACCCGCGGCGAGATCGTCTTCTTCGCGCGCGCGGTCGACGCGCCCGAGCTGCCGGACGTCCACTTCGGGCTGGTGGCCGGGTTCCGCTCGGGGGAGACGCTCGAGTCCGTGCTGATGACGAACGAGTTCCGCGGCTCCGACCGGTCGTTCGGCTTCCACGCCACCGACGGCGGCGAGCTCTCCGGCGACGAGGTCATCCCCGTCTTCGGCTACTTCGCCGGCCAGGCGGCGCGGATCACGACGACGGTGCACGGCAAGACCGTCGACGCGAGCCTGGCGCGGTGGACCGAGGACCCGAACGTGGTCGTCTTCTGGTTCGACCCCGTCGCCGTCCCGAACTCCGCCGTCCTGACGCCGCTGATCGCCTACGACGCCGCCGGCAAACGGCTCACCAAGTAGGCGGTACCCGCTGGGGCGCCGCGGGCGTAAGAAACCCACCGTGACCTCTCGACGAGTGTTCCTCACCGCGACGGCCGCACTCGGGCTGGCGGCGTCCGCGGCCCCGGCCCGTGCCACCGAAACCGGGGACCGCGGGCCCGGTGTCCCGGTCCGCCCGCAGCGTCCCGGCCCCCAGCTGCGGGCCCTGCTCCGCCAGGTCGACGAACGGCGGATCGAAGCGACCGTCCGGCGGCTGGCCGCGTTCGGCACGCGGCACACGCTTTCGGCGCAGGACGACCCGGTCCGCGGCATCGGCGCCGCGCGCGACTGGCTCTACGCGCAGTACCAGCAGATCGCGGCCGCGTCCGGCGGGCGGCTGACCGTCGAGCTGCAGTCGTACGTCCAGCCGCCCGCCGACCGGATCCCGGTGCCGACCACGATCACCAACGTCGTCGCGACGCTGCACGGGTCCACCGACCCGGGACGCGTGTACGTCGTGTCGGGGCACTACGACTCGCGCCGCACCGACGTCATGGACTTCACCGGCGACGCGCCGGGCGCGGACGACGACGCTTCCGGCGTCGCGGTGGCACTCGAGCTGGCGCGGGTGCTCTCGACGCGGCAGCCGGCGGCCACGATCGTCTTCGCCGCCGTCGCGGGCGAAGAGCAGGGCCTGTACGGCTCGCGGTACATGGCGAAGCAGTTCAAGGCGGCCGGCACCGACGTCCAGGCGATGTTCACCGACGACATCGTCGGGTCCAGCCGCGCCGACGACGGCACGCGCGACCCGTTCACGATCCGCCTGTTCGCCGAAGGCGTGCCGACCGCGGAGACGCCGGCCGAGGCGAACCTGCGCCGCAGCATCGGCGGCGAGAACGACTCGCCGCCGCGGCAGCTGGCCCGGTTCGTGAAGTCGGTGGCGGAGAACGACGCGACCGGCATGGCGGTCCGCGTGATCTACCGCCGCGACCGCTACCTGCGCGGCGGCGACCACATCGGCTTCCTGGAGCAGGGCTACCCGGCGGCGCGGTTCACCGAGCCGAACGAGGACTTCGCGCACCAGCACCAGGACGTCCGCGTCGAAAACGGCGTCCAGTACGGCGACCTGCCGGAGTTCTGCGACTTCCCGTTCATCGCGCGGGTGGCGCGGGTGAACGGCGCCGCGCTGTGGTCGCTGGCGACGGCGCCGGGAACGCCGAAGGGCGTGAAGATCCGCACGGCCGCGCTGACGAACGACTCGGAGTTGCTCTGGGACGCCACGCCGGGCGCCACGGGCTACGAGGTCCTCTGGCGCGAGACGACGGCCCCGGACTGGACGCACGCCCTCGACGTCGGCCCGGCGCGGACGGCGAAGATCGACCTGTCCAAGGACAACGTCTTCTTCGGCGTCCGCGCGGTGGGCCCCGGCGGCAGCCGGAGCCCGGCCGCGTTCCCGGCGCCGGTGAGCTAGGCCGCGGCCTGCGTGAGGACCTGCTCGACGACGTGGTGCGAGGGCAGGATCAGGTCGCGCTCGGTGTCGGCGTCGACCTTGCCCTCCAGCAGGTCGCAGAAGCGGTCCAGCTGGGTGGCCAGCGGCTCGCGGGCGGTGACCAGCTCCGGGATCTCGATCACCGTCTGCTGGCGGTAGCCGAGGCCGTCCGGGGTGACGGAGTCGTGCGAGACGTGGCGGTAGATCGTCACGTCGCGGCGCAGCAGGTCGATCTCGATCAGCCGGTCCAGCTCCGACACCACGAGCGAGCGGACCTTCTTCTGGCCCAGCCGCGACGCCGACACCGTGGCCAGGCCGGTCGGGAACGACAGCACCGTCTCGATGGTGTCCTCCGCGCCCTCGACCGACGACGGGTGGAAGTACCCCGCGCCGGACGTCACGCGGGCCGGGGTCGCGCCGCCGAAGAACTGGATCGCCAGGTCGACGTCGTGCACCAGCAGGTCCCACGCGACGCCGGTCTTGATGCGCGGCGCGTACGGGCCGTGGCGGCGGGCCATCAGGTGCACCGGCTCGTTCACCAGCGCCCGCGCGGTCATGACCGCCGGGTTGTACCGCTCCAGGAGCCCGCACATCAGCGGTACGTCCTTCTTCGCCGACAGGCCGACGATCTCCTGGGACTTCTCGAAGCTGTTGCAGACCGGCTTTTCCACCAGCATCGGCTTGCCCTGGCCGAGGATCTCCTGCGCCAGGTCGTAGTGCGCCTCGGTGGCCGACGCCAGCACGACGGCGTCCACATCGGACAGCGAGCCGATCTCCGGGGTCCACCGGGTTTCGTAGCGGTCGGCGACGGCCTTGCCCGCTTCCTCGCGCGGATCGATCACGCGGACCAGGTCGACGCGCTCGTTCCCGGCGAGCACGCGGGCGTGGAGGGAACCCATGTTCCCGGTACCGACAAGAGCGATCCGATGCGTCATGCGCCCAGTACCTCGCGAACGGTTTCGATGATGGTGTCCAGGTCGGACTCGGTCAGGTGCGGGTGCACCGGCAGCGACAGCGCCTGCTCCGAAACGGCGCGGGCCACCGGGAAGTCCTCGACGCGCGCGCCCGGGATCAGGTCGTGACCCGCGTAGCAGTCGTAGTCGAAGACGATCTTGGGGTAGTAGATGCCGTTGCCGATGCCGCGTTCGGTGAGCGCCGCGGCCAGCTCGTCGCGCGAGAGGAACGCGTGCGGGCCGACCAGCACGGTGTACTGGTGCCACACGTGTTCGCGGCCCGGCAGCACCTTGGGGACGTCGAGGCCCGGCGTGCCCGCGAGACCCTCCGACAGCCGCTTCGCGTTGGCCTGGCGGGCGGCGGTCAGCTGGTCGAGCTTCGCCAGCTGCGGGATGCCGACGGCCGCGTGCAGGTCGGTCATCCGGTAGTTGTGCCCGGCGACCTCGTACTGGTAGCGGGCGCGCATGCCCTGGTTGCGCAGCACGCGCAGCTTGTCGGCCAGCGCGTCGTCGTCGGTCGTGATGACGCCGCCCTCGGCGGTGGTGATGTTCTTCGTCGCGTACAGCGAGAAGCAGCCGATGCCGAACGAGCCGGCCTGCTTGCCCTCGAACGACGCGCCGACGGCCTGCGCCGAGTCCTCGATCACCTGGAGGCCGTGCTCGGCGGCCAGCGGCGCGAGCTTGCCCATGTCCGCGGTCTGGCCGTAGAGGTGCACCGGCATGAGCACCTTCGTGCGGTCGGTGACCGCGGCCGCGACGGCGTCGGGGTCGATCGCGAAGTCGTCGCGCCGGATGTCGGCGAACCGGGCGGTCGCGCCGGCCTCGAGGATCGCGTTGAGGGTCGCGACGAAGGTGAACGGCGAGGTGATGACCTCGTCACCCGGCTTCAGGTCGAGGACCTGGAGGGCGGCGACCAGCGCGGTGGTCCCGTTGTTGACCGCGATCGCGTGCTTCGTCCCGGAGACGGCCGCGAAGGCGTCTTCGAAGCGCTTGACCATCGGTCCCTGTGCGATGGCGCCGGAGCGCAGCACCTCGACGACGAGGTCCTCCGCGTCGCGGACGTCGACCACAGTGATGGGGATCATGGGCAGTCTCTCTCGGCAGGCGATTTCGGCGCGTCCGGTACAGTGAGCCGCCGGTTCTGCGCCCGGCCGCCCTGCAACAACGCGGGCCACACGTTACCGGGCGCGGTAGCACGCCCAGTACCCAGCCGCCGACGAACGGACGACCACCCGTGGCCAACCGCATCCACCCGACCGCCGTCATCGGCGAAGGCGTCGAACTCGGCGAGGACAACGTCATCGGGCCGTTCGCGGTGATCGTCGGGCCCACGCGCATCGGCGACGGCAACTGGATCGGCCCGCACGTGACGATCGGCACGCCCGGCGAGGACCGCGGCCGCCCGCACCCCGCGGCGTGGGACGAGGCTCCCGTCGGTGATCCGGATCACGACGGCCACGGCGTGGTCATCGGCAGCCGCAACCGCCTCCGCGAGTACGTGAGTGTCCACCAAGGGACCTGGCGGACAACGACGATCGGCAGCGACGGCTACTACCTCCGCAACTCCCACGTCGCGCACGACTGCCTGGTCGGCGACGCCGTGACGATCGCCTCGAACGCCGTCACGGGTGGCCACTGCCACATCTGGGACGGCGCCAACCTCGGCATGGGCGCGATCCTGCACCAGAAGGTCGTGATCGGCCCCGGCGCGATGATCGGCATGGGCTCCGCGGTGCGCCGCGAGATCGGCGCGTTCACCATCGCGGTCGGCAACCCGGCCCGCGTCACCGGCGTCAACGTCGTCGGCCTGTCCCGCCGCGGTCTCGACGAGGAGACGATCGAAGCCCTCGGGCCGTGGCTGAAGGGCAAGGAAGGTCTCCCGGACGTCACGCTGCCCGGCGACCTCTCTACCTTGGTAAAGGCGTGGGACGCTCGCCCGCGCGACGAGCACTAGGAGTCACGAACATGGCGGATGTCGCCCCCAAGCTGCGCGAGGTCTTCGTCGAGGCGCTGGACCTCGACGGCGACGTGGACGTCGAGAACCTGAAGTACCGCGACCTCGAGGCGTGGGACTCGGTCGGCCACATGGCGCTGGTCGCGGCCATCGAGGACGAGTTCGACGTCGAGTTCGACACCGACCAGGTCATCGACATGTCGAGCTTCAAGGTCGCCGTGGACATGGTCACCGAGCTCCAGTCGAAGAATGACTGATCTTTCCGGTCGCGTCGCGCTCGTCACCGGCGGGACGCGGGGGATCGGCCTGGCCACCGCCCGCGCTCTGGTGGAGGCGGGCGCGACGGTGGTGCTCACCGGGCGCGACGAGGCCCGCGCCAAGGAAGCGGCAGCCTCCGTGGGCGCTTCCGGTCTCGCCTTGGACGTCACCGACGCGAAAGCGGTCTCGACGGTCGTCCGGGGTGTCGCCAAGGAGCACGGCAAGCTCGACATCGTCGTCGCGAACGCCGGGATCATGGAGGACGCGCTCCTCGGCATGATCAAGGAAGAGCTGGTCGACACGACGCTGAGCACGAACGTCGCCGGCACGCTGCACACCGTCCAGGCCGCGGCCCGGGCGATGCTGCGGAAGAAGACCGGCTCGATCGTCGTGCTCGCCTCGATCGTCGGCGAGCACGGCAGCGCCGGTCAGACCGTGTACGCGGCCTCGAAGGCGGCGGTGGCGAACATCGCGCGGTCGGCGGCGAAGGAGCTCGGCCGGTCCGGCATCCGCGTCAACGCGGTCGCGCCGGGCGTGATCGAGACCGATCTGACCGCGGGCCTGAGCGAGGACGCGAAGGCGGAGAACGCCGGCAAGACGCCGCTCGGGCGCCTCGGCCGCGCGGAAGAAGTGGCGAACGCGATCCGGTTCCTGGTGAGTGATGAAGCGTCGTTCATCACCGGGCAGGTGCTGGGCGTCGACGGAGGCTTGGTGTTGTGACGCTGTTGGGTGCGGGAGCCCGGCTGGTCGATGTGGCCGGGGGCCGCACGCTGGCGGGCGCGGAACTGTCGGCCGAGGTCGGCAAGCGCATGGAAGAGCTGGCCGAGCTGCCGGTCGGCGTCGTGTTCGCCCGGATGTCGGTCGACCTGCCGAGCGTGCTGACCTACCTCGGCGCGGTCGAATCCGGCCGGGCGATCGCGCTGATCGACCCGGCGCTGGACGCCGACGTGCTGGCCGGGCTGGTCTCGCGCTTCCGGCCGGCGGCGGTGCTGTCGGCTTCGGGCGACGCGCCGGCCGGCTACACCGTGCGGGGCGCGGACTGGGTCCGGGACTCCGCCGAGGGCGTGCGGCCGCACCCCGACCTCGCCGTCCTGCTGCCGACCAGCGGGTCGACCGGCAACCCCAAGCTCGTGCGGCTTTCGCGGCAGGCGATCCTGGCCAACGCCGACGCCATCGCGCAGGTGCTGCGCATCGACGCCGACGAGGTCGCGCCCACCTGCCTGCCGCTGCACTACAGCTACGGCCTGTCGGTGCTGAACTCGCACCTGGTGCGGGACGCGACCATCGTCATCGAGCCGTCCGGCGTGCTCGGCCGCGGCTTCTGGGACGCGGTCAACACCTACGGCGTCACGTCCCTCTCGGGCGTCCCGTACCACTACGAAATGCTGCGGCGGCTCAAGTTCGACCCCGCGAAGTACCCGACGCTGCGCACGCTGACGCAGGCCGGCGGGAAGCTGCGCGACGAGCTGGTCGCCGAGTTCAACGAGAAGATGCTCGCGGTCGGCGGCCGGATGTACGTCATGTACGGCCAGACCGAGGCCTCGCCGCGGATGACGACGGTGCCCGCCGAAAGACTGGCCGAAAAGCTCGGTTCCGCCGGGCCGGCGCTGCCGGGCGGGAAGTTCGCGGTCCGTCGCGACGACGGTTCGGAGACCACGCACCCGAAAATTGTCGGTGAGGTCGTCTACCGTGGGCCCAATGTGATGCTGGGTTACGCGGACGACGAGTCCGGCCTGGCCAAGGGCGACGAATACGGCGGCGTGCTCGCCACCGGTGACCTCGGGTACCTCGACGAAGACGGGTACCTGTTCATCACCGGGCGGCTCAAGCGCATCGGCAAGGTGTTCGGCAACCGCGTCAGCCTCGACGACCTCGAGCAAGCCGTGCGCACCGCGGCGGTCGGGATCGACGTGGTGGCGGCCGTCGCCGCCGGCGACAAGGTCGTGCTGTTCGCCGAGGGTGTCGACAAGGACATCTGCAAGGACGCGTCGCGGGCGCTGTCCGAGCGGCTGCACCTGCACGCCAGCGGCTTCGACGTGCGCCCGATCGAAACCGTGCCGCTGCTGGCCAGCGGCAAGATCGACTACCGGACCTTGGAGGGGCGGGTATGAGTGTGTTCACGCGGTCGCAGGGCGACCGGGAAGCCTTGCTGCTGCCCGAACTCGCCTCGCTGACGGCCCACCACCGGGCGAATTCCGAAGGCTACGAACGCATCCTGGCGTCGCTGGGAATCGCGCCGGACGCGACTTTCGGCTCGATCGCCGACCTGCCGTGGCTGCCGGTGCGGATGTTCAAGACGCACGACCTCAAGTCGGTGCCGGACAGCGAGGTCTTCAAGACGCTGACGTCGTCGGGCACGACCGGCGCCGGCGCGTCGCGGATCTACCTGGACAAGGAGGCGGCGGGCGCGCAGACCAAGCAGCTCGGCGCCACCCTGCAGGAGGTCCTCGGCGGCGAGCGGCTGCCGATGCTGATGGTCGACACCATCGGCATCATCAAGAACCGCCGCTCGTTCTCCGCGCGCGGCGCGGGCGTGCTGGGCATGGCGAACTTCGGGCGCAAGCACACGTACGTGCTCGACGAGAACGACGAGCCGGACGTCGAAGCCGTCAAGAAGTTCCTGGCCGAGTACGGCGACAAGCCCTTCCTGATCTTCGGCTTCACGTTCATGGTGTGGCTGTACCTCTACGAGGTCGCGCGGGACAACGGCCTCGACCTGTCGAACGGCATCCTGATCCACAGCGGCGGCTGGAAGAAGCTGATCGACCGCGCGGTGGACAACACCGAGTTCCGCCGGCGGTTCAAAGAGGACACCGGGCTCACCCGGATCCACAACTACTACGGGATGATCGAGCAGATCGGCACCGTGTTCCTCGAAGGCCCGTCCGGCAACTCGCTGTACTGCCCGGACTTCGCCGACGTCGTGATCCGGAACCCGGAGACGTGGGAGGAGCAGCCGGTCGGCGAGCCGGGCGTGATCGAGGTCGTCTCGACGCTGCCGAAGTCGTACCCGGGCCACGTGCTGCTCACCGAAGACCTCGGCGTCTACAACGGCATCGACGACGGCGACTGGCCGGGCAAGCACTTCTCCGTGCTGGGCCGGCTGCCCAAGGCCGAGGCCCGCGGCTGCTCGGACACCTTCTCGGGAGCGGCGGCATGACGTCCTTGACCCAGCGTTTCCCCCTGTCGGACGCCGTTTCGGTCGGCGACCTGGTCTCGCAGCTGCGCACCGAGCCACCGGGTGGGCGGTTGAAGGTCGGCGACCCGCGGATCGTCGAGTTCGTCACGAAGTTCGCCCGCAAGCTGCTCGCCCCGGCCACCGCGCGCCGGTTCCCCGAGCTGGCGTCGCTCGGCTTCTTCCTGCGCAAGGGCGAGATCGCCAAGGCGTTGTCCACTCTGGACACTTCGGGCAATGCGCTGCGGTTCCCGCGCGGGCTGGTGTTCCACGTGCCGCCGGCGAACGTCGACACGATCTTCGTCTACTCATGGGCACTCTCGGCACTGGCGGGCAACCACAACGTCGTCCGCGTCTCGTCGCGGTCGGCGGGCGCCGCCGAGGCGGTGCTGGAAGCGCTGAACGCCGCGTTGTCCGAAGTGGACGCTTCGGTCGCGGAGGCCGTCACGGCGACCCAGCGCATGGTCACCTACGACCGCAGCGACGAGGTGAGCGGCGCCCTGTCCCTGGCCGCCGACCTGCGCGTCATCTGGGGCGGCGACAGTTCGGTCGCGGCGCTGCGGAAGTACCCGCTCGCGCCGCACGCCCGTGACCTGACGTTCCCGGACCGCTCGTCCTTCGCCGTCGCTTCGGTGGCGGGCTGGCAGCGAGCGTCGCCGGAAGAGCGTCGCGCGGCAGCCGAGGGCTTCTACAACGACTCGTACTGGTTCGACCAGGCCGCCTGCTCCTCGCCGCGCGCGGTGTTCTGGGTCGGCGACGAGTCCGGCGCGCGCGAAGCCGGCCAGGAGTTCCGCACCCTGCTGGCCGAGGTGCTGGCGGTGAAACAGCACGTCACGGAGCCCGCGATGGCCGTCCAGAAGCGCGTGTCGGCGTACGGCGCGGCGGTCGACGGCCTGGTCAAGGAGATCGCCTTCCAGGGCAACGGCCTGGCGACCCTCGAGCTGGCCGACCCGGCGGTGCTGCCCCGCGAGTGGCTCGGCGCGGGCACCTTCGCCAACGCCCGGGTGTCCACTTTGTCCGATCTGGTGCCGATCGTGCTCCGCAAGGACCAGACGGTCAGCCAATTCGGCTTTACCACCGAAGAGCTGACGGCGTTCGCACACGAGCTGGCCGGTCGCGGAGTCGACCGGATCGTGCCGTTCGGCAGCGCCCTGACGTTCTCGGCGGTCTGGGACGGTTACGATCTGCTCTCCGAGTTCAGCCGCCTGGTCACGGTGCAGGCCTGAGGAGACCCGTCGATGACGACAGTTGAGGACTTGCCGGCCCCCGGCAAGCCGCCGAAGTCCACCAAGGCGAAGGTCCTCGACGTCGTCAGATGGGTCGCGATCCTGCTGGTCATCGGCTTCGCGGCCAAGCAGCTCGCCTCGAACTGGGGCGAGTTCTGGCACACCCTGCGCGACGTCGCCTGGCAGTCGTCACTGCTGAGCCTGCTCGCCCTGGTCGCGGCGATCATGGTGTCGACCTGGGGCTGGCAGGTGATGGTCGACGACCTCGGCAAGCCGATCGGCTACGCCCGCGGCGCCCAGATCTGCCTGGTCGGCTCGCTCGGCAAGTACGTCCCGGGCTCGGTGTGGGCGTACCTCCTGCAGATGGAGCTCGGCCGCAAGGCGGGCCTGGCCAGAGCCCGCATCTTCACCGGTTCCCTGATCCAGCTGGGCGTGGGCGTGGTCTCGGCCCTGGTGGTGTCGCTCCTGGCGGCGCCGGCGGTGTTCAGCAACAGCCCGCGCGCGCTGTGGCTGTTCGTGCTCATCCCGGTCGGACTGGCGATGCTGCACCCGAAGGTCCTGACCTGGGGCACGTCGCTGGTGCTGCGCGTCCTACGCCGCCCGCCGCTGGCCCACCCGCTGGGCTGGAAGGTGGTCGGCAAGGTCTTCGGCGCCTCGACGGCGGCGTGGTGCCTGCAGGGCATCCACCTCTGGCTGCTGGCCAACTCGGTCGGCACCCCGGGCTTCAGCGGCTTCGTGCTCTGCGTGGGCGCGATGGCGGTGGCGATGACGGTCGGCACGTTCGCGTTCATCCTCCCCAGCGGCGTCGGCGTCCGCGAGGTCGCCCAGGTCGCGGTCCTGACGGCGAGCGGCCTGACGGTCGGCCAGGCCACGGCCTTCGCGGTCGCCTCCCGCGTGATGTTCACGGTCGCCGACCTCCTGACCGCGGGCATCGCCGCGGTGGCGGCCCGCTCCACCCGCCCGGTGACCACCGCCGCCTGACCGGAGCTGCCCACCGCCGGGACCCCGCCGCGCCGATCCGACTCCACCGGCCCGCCCGCAGAGTTGCCCACAGGTTGTCCACAGGGCTACGCACCTGTGGACAACTCAAGCCACCAGCCGGTAGATCACCGCGTCCGAGTTGCGGTAAACCTCCGACAAGAACGGCGCGCCCGCCAATCCGATCAACCCCGCCTGATAAGGCTTTCCCGGCTCCGTGGACGGTTTGCCCAGAATCACCCAATGGACGTTCAACCGCCGGACCGCGGCGCGCACCTCGGGGTCGGTCTCGTAATCCCTGAACCGATCCGCCAGCAACCGCGCGTCCGAAGGCGGCAAAGTTTCGTCGAAATGCCCGGCGACCGTGCGAATACCCGACAAAGCATAGGTCCACGCCGTTCCGTCGAAACGGTCGTTCATCGCCCACTCTCCCCGGCGCGCGAGCCGGCCGAGTTCCGCCATCGCGGCGATCTCCCCGGGGGTCGTGCGCAGCTTCGCCGGGTCCGCCGCCTGGTAACCGGTGTACACGCGGGCGGCGTTGGAGCGGACGTACAGGCCGTTCGACAGCAGCGCGAACCCCAGCAGCACCACCACCGCGGTCGCGACCGCCGGGATCCGGGCGGGCAGGCGGTCGCGCAGCCACGCCTGCGTCGACGCCAGGCCGTGCGCGGCCAGGACGGACAACGGGATCGCCGCCATCGAGAAGAAGCGGTACGGGTCGTCCCACCACGGGCGGGACAGCGCCATCACGAGCGGGGCGTTCGACGAGGCCACCGCGATGTACGCCAGGCCCGTCACCGCCGCCGTCAGGCCGATCCAGCGCAGCGCGCCCGCCCTGGCGAAGAACACGATGCCCAGGAACAACGCCACGGACAGCCAGATCTGCGGGTGCGGCTCGAAGTGCTGGAACCCCAGCAGCGCGCCCAGCGCCGTCGTCGCGCGGTACTCGCTCGGCCAGCCGTAGTACGGCACCGCGCCGTTGGCCAGGCCCAGCGCGCCCGACAGCTGCAGCCACGCCACCACCAGGGACACCAGCGCGATCGGCAGCAGCGCGAGCAGGTCGCGGCCGATCCGGCGCCACGCCGTGAGCCAGCGCTGCACCAGCACCGGCCCGGCGAACAGGATCCCGCCGAACAACGTCGACGAGTGCACGCACAGCAGACCCACCGCCGCCAGCACCAGCACGAACCCGGTGTCCGGCGCGGCCCGCTCCAGGTACCGGTGCAGCGCCACCGCGCCCAGCGGCGTCAGCGCCACGCCCAGCGCGAACGGCAGCAGCGGGCCGCGGTCCATCGACTCGTAGACGCCCATCACCGGCGCCACCGCCGTCAGCGCCACCGCGCCGGCCAGCACCGCGCGGCCGCGGAACTCCCGCACCAGCGTCACCAGCGACAACGCGAGCAAGCCGGGCAGCAGCACGGTGTTCGCGTCCAGCGTCTCCGGGATCGACGCCCCGCTCAGCCGGTACGTCACCGAGGCCAGCAGGTGGTACCCGTTCGGGTAGAACACCGGCGCCGCGTCGCCGTACCAGTTCACGTGGCCGGTGCCGAACAGGCCGCCGTCGCCGGTGTCGGCGATGTAGCGGACCGCGTTGCCGTGGTAGACCGCGTCGAAGCCCTGCGGCAGCGCGCCGAGCCGGCCCATCCCGAGCAGGGCCGCGGCCATGCCGACCGCGGCCGCGGCGAGCAGGCACGCCACCACCGCGAGGTGCCCGCGGCGCGCCCACAACCCGGGCTCCGGCTCCGGCGGACGGCGGCGCACCGCCAGTTTCCGGGCACCGAACGCGACCGCGGCGAAAACGACGGTGGAAACGGCGTAGGTCAGCGCGGTGAAGGGCACTCCCAGCGCCGCGGTCCACGGTCCGGTCAGGCCGCCGACCGCGTAGCTCGCCAAGGGCGCCAGTCCGGCCAGTGCCCAGCCGCGCAAGCCGGCCGCGAGACCGATCAGCAGTCCCGGGACGGCGATGACGACAATGGCGGTACAGACGGAAAGCACGGTGGAGACTAAGCCGACGAAGATCGCTCGTGCGGCGCGGGGTGAGGAGTCCGATCCGGCAATTCGGCGACGTCACTTCGACCGTCGAGTGTGCCACCCGATCGGGTTATATTGACGAGTGAATCTCCTTGATTGACTAACGCGGAGTAGGCGATCTTCGGTCTTTTCGATCGCCCGGGGTAAACCGAAGGAAACGCACCGCCGCCGGTGGCCGATAACCTGGCGGTGCCGCCCGGCCGGGCGGGGCGCGGGGGACGACGTGAGGGGGACGGGTGGTCTACGCGGTCGTGGTGGCGTGGCTCGTCCTCGCCGCGATCGTCGTCCTGTCCTGGACCCGCCTCGACGCCGAACGCGGCTGGCGCGGCACGGTCCTCGCGCTCACCCTCGGCCTTTCGCTGCTCCACCAGCTGCTGTTCGCGACCGTCACCGAGGACGCGCTGGTGTCCTTCCGGTACGCGCAGAACATCGCCGACGGCAACGGGCCGGTCTTCAACCCCGGCGAACGCGTCGAGGGCTACACGAACTTCTTCTGGCTGGTGCTGATCGCCCTGCCGCGGGCCGCGTTCGGCGCCGAGGTCGACACGACCGCCGTCGTGTTCGGGGTCGCCGCCACGCTCGGCTGCGTGCTACTGGCCTACTTCCTGGTCAACCGGATCGTCGCGGCGGCCACCCCGGAGGGCACCGAGCCGCGTGCCGCGATCGGCGTCGCCGCCGCGGTGCTCACGGCGAGCGCCGGAGGCCTGGCCGTCTACGGGCCGTCCGGCTCCGAGGTCCCGCTGTTCGTGCTGCTCGTCCTCGCCGTCGGCTACTCGCTCGCCGCGCGCCGCCCGGTCGTCGCCGGGGTGCTGGTGGCGTTCGCGGTCATGACCAGCCCGGAAGGGCTCGTCGTGGCCGCGCTGGGCGGTCTGTGGCTGGCCGTCGCCGCCGCGAAGAAGCAGCACAGCTGGTGGGCGCCGGTCGGCTACCTGCTGGGCGCGCTGGTGTTCCTGATCCCGCGGCTGGCCTGGCGGATGACGTTCTACCAGCACTACCTGCCCGCGCCGCTGGCCGCGAAGCTCGGCGCCGGGGTCGGCTCGACGGTCGGCACCGGCTGGCCGTACCTGTCCGGGTTCGCGCTCGCGCACCAGGGTTTCCTGCTGCTCGGGCTGGTCGCCGCGGTCGCGCTCGTGCTGCGCCGCGGCGGCGCGGGGGAGGCACGCGCGTTGATCTGGCTGCTGTTCGCGACGGCGCTCGCGCTGGCGGCGGCCGCGGTGCTGATCGGCGGCGACCCCGGCCCGGCGTGGCGGCTGCTCGCCCCGGTACCGCCGCTGCTGGCCGTCGCCGCCGTCGCGACGTACGGCGTGCTCACCGTGGAGGCCAAACCGGCCGTCGGGACGCGGCTGGTCCCGGTGGCCGCCTGCGGGCTGGCCGGGATCGCGGTGCTCGTGTCGGTGTTCAGCCCCGAGATGCTCGACCGCGTGCGCGACTGGCGCGCGAACGGCACCCAGCTCGCCGAGATCGGCGGCTGGCTCGGCGAGTACCTGCCGCCGGGGTCCGTGGTCAGCGGCAGCGCGCCCGGCGCGCTCGCGGCGCACGGTAGTCAGCTGCTCATCATCGACGTCCTCGGCCGCACCGACGACCACATCGCCCGCGAAGGCCGCCACGAGGGCGGGGTCTCGACCGACTACGACTACGTCGTCAACGGCCGCCGCCCGACCGTCGCCGTGCCGGGTGACGGCGGCTACGCCGACCGCCAGCACTGCGCCATCGACCCGGTGTACGCGGGCCAGTACGAGGTCGCGACCTTCCGCCGCGTCGGCACGCCGTACTGGGTCGCGGTGTACCCGCGCGCGGAGCAGGCGAAGTCCGTGGTCGCCGACCTCGACAAGGGCCCGGACTTCCGCTACGTACCCTGTCCTTCGTGAAGCTCGAGGCCCCGGCACGGCGGCTGCCCGCCGAGACGCGGCTCGGGATCGGGGTGTTCGGCGCGTCGCTCGCCCTGTTCGTGGTGCGGTTCCTGGTGCCGCGCCCGATCGCGATGTCCAACAACGGCGACGGCGGCCGCGTGCTGTGCGGCGCGGGGATCACCTGGAAGGGCCTGCCGGAGGCGTTCGTCCACCTCGCCTACACGCCCGCGCCGGGGACGCCGCCGTGCCGGCCGACGTACCTGCTGACGCAGAGCTGGCTCGCGGACCTGGCCGTCCGGCTCGGCGGGCTGGCCGGCCACCCCGGGACGCTCAGCCTGGTCGTGCTGGGCCTGCTGAGCAGCGTCATCGCGGCGACCGCCGTCACGGCGATCGTGCTCGGCCTGCCGTACGCGCGGCGCGTCCGGCTCGCGGTCGCGGCGGGGTTGCTGCTGGTCGTCGCGGACTCGGCGTTCTTCGGGTACTTCGCCGCGATCCTCGGCGAAGGCGCGGCGTTCCTCGGTCTGCTGCTCGCCGTGGGCGGCCTGCTGCTGACCGCGCGCGAAGGCCGGTGGAGCTACGCGGGCATGGCGGTCACGTTCGCCGGCGGCGTCCTGGTGGTCAACGCCAAGGTCCAGACGCTGATCATCCTGCCGATCCTCGCGCTCGCGGTGCTGCTGGTCCGGCCGGGCACGCTGCGCGGGGTCAAGCGGTGGGCGGCCGCGGTGCTGGTCATCGGCGCCGTCGGGCTCGTCACGCTGGCGGCGCAGCGGAGCGTCGAACCCGCGCTCGCCCCCGACGGCACGTACGCCGAGTTCCCCGGCGACGACTCGCGCGAGATCAACATGTTCAACTCGATCTTCCTGAACATCGTCGACGGCAGGCACGACACCCGGGCCGACCTCGCCGCGCTCGGCCTGCCGCCGTCGTTCGAGCAGTACGCGGGCAACGGCTGGTGGCACCCGCACCCGGCCCGGATCGACCCGCTCTACCCGCGCTACCGCGAGCTGATGAGCCGCCCGAACGTCCTCGGCTACTTCGCGACGCACCCGGGCCGGGCCCTCGAAGTCCTGAACCGGGCCGCGACCGACCAGCTCACCGCGCGCCCGGACTACCTCGGCAGCTTCGACCAGGAGGCCGGCTTCGCGCCGCACGCGCAGGAGCACCGGGTGCCGGTCGTGTCGTGGCTGACCGGCCTGCTCGCCCCGCTCGGCCTGTTCGCGCTGGTGCCGATCTGGCTGTTCGTGCTGGTCCGGGCCTGGATCCAGCGACGGAACCCGCTGGGCGTGGTGCTGGCGTTCCTGCTCGCCGTCTCGCTGACGCAGTTCGGCACCGCGGCGCTGGGTGACGGCATCGAGGGCATCAAGCACCAATCGGTCGCGTTGTTCGCGCTCCTGCTGGCCGTCGTGCTGGCCGTGTGTCCTTCACCGCTGAACAGCCGCCACAAACCTACGGTCGCGTAACCTGGCGCGATGGCCGACTTCGTGTACCCGCCCGTGATCGCCGCGGCCCGGACGATGTTCCGGGTCCTCGACAACCGCATCCGGGTCGAGGGCGCGGAGCACATCCCGCGCCGCGGTGGCGCGGTCATCGCCTGCAACCACGTCAGCTACCTGGACTTCATCTTCTGCGGCCTCGGCGCGCGCCCGGCGAAGCGGCTGACGCGGTTCATGGCGAAGAAGGAGATCTTCGACAACAAGATCGCCGGCCCGCTGATGCGCGGGATGCACCACATCTCCGTCGACCGCTCCGCCGGCCTGGGCTCCTACCGCGAAGCGCTGGCGAAACTGCAGGCCGGGGAGGTCGTCGGCGTCTTCCCGGAGGCGACGATCAGCCAGTCGTTCACCGTCAAGGAGATCAAGTCCGGCGCCGTCCGGATGGCCGCGGCGGCCGACGTCCCGGTCGTGCCGATGGCGCTGTGGGGCACCCAGCGGCTCTGGACGAAGGGCAGGCCCAAGGACCTGACCCGCCGGCACGTGCCGATCTCGATCCTCATCGGCGAGCCGATGCACCCGGCCAAGGGCGACGACTGGGACGTCGTGACGAAGGAGCTGCGCACCCGGATGAGCGCGCTGCTCGACCGCGCCCAGGCCGAGTACCCGGACCAGCCCGCGTCCGACGAGGAACGCTGGTGGCTGCCCGCCCACCTCGGCGGCACGGCGCCGACCCCGGCCGAAGCGGCCGAACTCGACCGCCGCTAGAACCAGCGCTCGAGGACCTGGGCGACGCCGTCCTCACCGGCCGGGCCGGTGACCTCGTCGGCCACCGCGAGCACCTGCGGGTGCCCGTTCTCCATCGCGACGCCGTGGCCGGCCCAGCGCAGCATCTCGACGTCGTTGGGCATGTCGCCGAACGCGATCACCCGCTCGGGGTCGACGTCCAGGCGCCGCGCGACGTCGGCCAGCCCGGTCGCCTTCGTGATGCCGTGCGCGGACAGCTCCACCAGGCCGCCCGAGGACGAGTACGTGACGTCCACCTCGCGGTCGAACAGCGCGTCGATCGCTTCGGCCATCTCCTCGGACGCCATCCCGCGGTGGCTGACCAGCAGCTTGATCGCCGGGTGGCCGAGCACCTCGGCCCGCGGCCCGGTCCGGCCTTCGCCGTCGCCCCACGGGTTGTGGTAGTCGGGCTCGATCATGAAGGTGCGCAGGTCGTGGTCGATCGCGCCCGTGTTGACCCGCTCGGTGGCCAGCCGGCAGCCGGGCAGCGCCTTGTCGAGGGCGTGCGCGATGTCGTGCAGCAGCGTGGGCGCCAGCAGGCCGTGCACTTCGAGGATCTCCTCGCGGCCGCAGTCGTAGAGGACGGCGCCGTTCGCGCACACGGCGTAGCCGGTCAGCTCGAGCGGCTTCGCGATCGGGTCGATCCACCGCGGCGGACGGCCGCTGGCCAGCACGAACGGGACACCCGCGTCGATCGCCCGGCGGACGGTCGCGATGGTGCGGGCGCTCAGGGTTTCGGAGGGGCCGAGCAGGGTGCCGTCGACGTCGGACGCGATCAACTGAGGTCTCTCCACCCCACCATTGTCCCTGACACGTTCGGGTGGCCACGTCCCCGTCCGTGCGACTGTCGGTGGTTGCCGATACCGTCCGGCATTGTGCGAGCAGGCATCGTCATTCTTCCGGAAGATCGTTGGTGGGCCGCCGAGCCGAAGTGGCGCGCCGCCGAGGAGTACGGCTTCGACCACGCGTGGACGTACGACCACCTGGGCTGGCGCAACCTGGTCGACGGGCCGTGGTTCTCCGCCGTCCCGACCCTCACGGCGGCGGCGATGGTGACGTCCCGCATCCGGCTGGGCACGTTCGTCGCGTCGCCGGTCGCGCGGCACCCCGTGCCGTTCACGCGGGAGCTGATCACCCTCGACGACGTCTCCGACGGCCGGTTCGTCCTCGGCGTCGGCGCGGGCGTCGACCACCTGCACTACGACGGCGCGGTCCTCGGCGCCCCCGAGCTGACGGCGAAGCAGCGCGTGGACCGCTTCACCGAGTTCGTCGAGGCGCTCGACGGGCTGCTCATGACCGACAAGTTCGACTTCGACGGCGAGTACTACCGCGCCCGCGGGGCCCGCAACCTGCCCGGCCCGGTGCAGCGCCCCCGGCTGCCGTTCGTCGTGGCGGCCAACGGCCCGCGCACGATGACGCTCGCCGCGCGCTTCGGTGCCGGCTGGGTGACGACGGGCAAGGGCGGCACGACGGCCGACGAGTGGTGGGCCGGCGTCAAGCAGCTCACCGAGGTCTTCGACCAGCGGCTGGACGCGGTGGGCCGCGACCGGGCGAGCGTCCAGCGGTACGTCAACCTGGACTCGTCGCCGGTGTTCTCGCTGAGCAGCGTGGAGGCGTTCCGCGACGCGGTGGGCCGGGCGGGCGAGCTGGGCTTCACCGACGTGATCTCGCACTGGCCGCGCTCGTCGACGCCGTACGAGGGCCGCGAGGCCGTCCTGGAGCAGGTCGCGAGCGACGTCCTGCCCGAGCTGCGCTAGGCCGAACGAGTGACATCCGGGTGATCGGGAAACCGATTGCCGTCCCTCGGGCGTCCTTCCCTGCAGACGTCCGAGATCCCCGGGGGGTCGGGGGCCCTCGTGGCCGCGGAAGGGGCGCCGCGGCCACGAGGGCGCACTACTTCACGATCCGGTAGATCACGGCGCCCGGGTTGCGGTAGACCGGCCGCACGAAGTCGTGCCCGTCCAGGTGCTGCAGCCCGCGCGCGATCGGGGTGTCCCGGCGGATGGTGCCGCTGCCCACCAGCACGTAGTGGATGTTCAGCCGCCGCACCGCCGCGCGCACCTCGGGGTCGCTGTCGAAGTCCGCGAAGTGCTGGGCGAGGTAGACAGCGTCCTTCGGCGCGACGCCGGCGTCGTAGTGGCCGGCCACCGGGTGCACGCCGGTCAGCGCGTACATCCAGGCCGTGCCGTCGAGCCGGTCGTTGAGCACCTTCTGGTCGGCGGGGATGCCGAGCGTGCCCAGCCGGTCCATCGCCTCGATCTCGTCGGCGCTCACCGGCGGGACCACCTCGCCGGGCAGGCCGTTGTAGTAGAGCAGCGACACCGTCTTGGCGTTGGCCGCGCGGTAGAACCCGCCGGTCAGCACGCCCATCGCGACGACCAGCAGCACCGCCGACGCCAGCCCGACCCGGCCGGTCAGCCACGGCCGCGCGCGCACCCACGCACGGCTGCCGGCGGCCTTCGCCACCCACCGCTGGGCCTCGCTCATGCCGTGCGCGGCGAGCAGGCACAGCGGGATCGAGGCCAGCGCCATCAGCCGGAAGCGGTCGTTCCACCAGGGCCGGGACAGGCTGATCACCCAGTCCTCGCCGCCGAAGCAGGCGACGACCACGAACAGCGCGGACAGCCCGAGCGCGGAGAGCACCAGCCAGCGCATCCGCCGCAGCGCGGCGAGCGTGAGGACGCCGATCGCGAGGAACACCGTCAGCCAGATCTGCGGGACCGGCAGCACCTGCTTGAACGTCGCCAGCATGGCCAGCGCCTTCCACACCGGCATGTGCGAGCCCCAGGCGTGGTACGGGTACGAGCCGGACGTGAAGGTGATCGCACCGAGGATCATCGGCGCGGACAGCAGCCCGGCCGCCGCCATCACCGGCAGCATCCGCAGCACGTCGCCGCCGATCACCCGCCAGGCCCGGCGTCCCTCGGCGGCGCCGTCGACGCGGCGGCCGCGCAGCGCCCGGTACCAGCGCTGCACGACCAGCGGGAACGCGAACAGCAGCGCCCCGAACAACGCGCTGGAGTGCGCCGCGAGCAGCCCGGCCGCGCTCAGCGCCAGCACCGCGCCGGTGTCGACGCCCGGCCGCACCACGAACCGCTGGAGCGCGACCACCGCCAGCGGCGTCAGCACGATGCCGAGCGCGAACGGCAGCAGCCCGCTCGACACCGACTCGTACGCCCCGGTCGTCGCGCCGCCCGCGACCAGCGCCGCGCTGCCGGCGAACACCGCACGGCCGCCGAGCTGGCGCACCAGCGCGACCAACGCGAGCGCGAACAGCCCGGCGATCGGCATCGTCACGGCGTTGAGCGTGACCGGGATCGAGGTCCCGGACAGCTGGTAGACCAGCGCGCCGACCAGGTGGTAGGCGTTCGGGTAGAAGGAGCCCTCGGGGTACCAGTTGATGGTGCCCATGCCGGTCAGCGAGCCGTCGCCGGTCTCGGCGATGTAGCGGATGCCGTTCGCGTGGAACACGGTGTCCCAGCGCTGGAACACCGCGGTCGTCCCGCCGCGGCCGGAGACCACGACGGCGATCGAGACGGCGGTGGCGATCGCGACGCAGGCGCCGACGGCCAGGTGCGCGCGGCGCGTCCACGGCAGCGGCGGCTCCTCGGCACCCGGCGCCGACCAGCCGCGCGCGGCGAACAGCCGGCGCAGGCCGAAGAGCACGGCGGCGAGCAGCAGCGTGCCGGCGGCGACGCTCGCCGGGCCGTACGGGACGTGCGCGATGGCGAGCCACGGACCGGCCAGGCCGGTGATGGCGTAGCTGAGCAGCGGCGCGAGCCCGGCCAGGGCCCAGCCGCGCAGGCCGGCGGCCCACCCGACGACCCCGCCGGGGACCGCCAGCACGGCCAGGTACGTGGCCACCGCGGCGAAGTAGCTCCAGAAGTCCTCGGGTGCAGGCACTGCTTTCCAGGTGTGTCGTAGGCCGAAATGTGATAGTCGGGTGCGGGCCGGGTTCGCGACCCCCGTACCCTCGACGCCCGTGAGCGCGCACACGAACCCCGCACAGATTACTGAAGCCGATTTCGCAGGTTACGACCTCGTCGTCGTCGGGTCCGGTTTCTTCGGCCTGACCGTCGCCGAACGGGCCGCGGCCGAGCTGGGCAAGAAGGTCCTCGTCCTCGAGCGGCGCGGCCACATCGGCGGCAACGCGTACTCGGAGCCGGACCCGGAGACCGGGATCGAGGTGCACAAGTACGGTGCGCACCTGTTCCACACGTCGAACAAGCGCGTCTGGGAGTACGTGAACCGCTTCACCGAGTTCACGAACTACCAGCACCGCGTGTTCGCCCGGGTCAAGGACCAGGTCTACTCGTTCCCGATGAACCTGGGCCTGATCAACCAGTTCTTCGGCAAGTCCCACACCCCGGACGAGGCCCGCGAGCTGATCGCGAAGCAGGCGTCGGAGTTCGAGACGTCCGCCGCGCAGAACCTCGAGGAGAAGGCGATCTCGCTGATCGGCCGCCCGCTCTACGAGGCGTTCATCAAGGGCTACACCGCGAAGCAGTGGGAGAACGACCCCAAGAACCTGGGCGAGAACATCATCACCCGCCTGCCGGTCCGCTACAACTTCGACAACCGGTACTTCAACGACACCTACGAGGGCCTGCCCGTCAACGGGTACACCGCGTGGCTCGAGAAGATGGCCGAGCACGAGAACATCGAGATCCGCCTGAACGTCGACTACTTCGACGTCCGCGAGCACATCCCGGCGGGCACCCCGACCGTCTACACCGGTCCGCTGGACCGCTACTTCGGCTACTCGGCGGGCCGGTTCACCTGGCGCACCGTCGACTTCGAGTCCGAAGTGGCCGAAACCGGCGACTTCCAGGGCACCTCGGTCGTCAACTACAACGACCAGGAAGTCCCGTACACCCGGATCATCGAGTTCCGCCACTTCCACCCGGAGCGGGACTACCCGAAGGACAAGACGGTCATCTTCCGCGAGTACTCGCGCTTCGCGGGCGAGGAAGACGAGCCGTACTACCCGATCAACACCCCGGACAACCGCGAGAAGCTCGAGGCCTACCGCGAGCTGGCCAAGGTCGAGGCGCGCGAGAAGAACGTGCTGTTCGGCGGCCGCCTCGGCACGTACAAGTACCTCGACATGCACATGGCCATCGGCTCGGCGCTGTCGGCGTTCGACAACAAGATCGCCCCGCACCTGACCGACGGCGCGCCGCTCGACGGGTCCCTCGATGCTTGAGAAGGGGAGCCCGACGGGCGAGGTCGCGGTCCTGGCGAAGGCGCAGGGCTTTCTGAAGAGTGAAGCTTCGGTGAAGGCCGCGCGCGGCATGTCCCACTTCGGGGAGCACGCGCTGGGCTGGTTCGGCCTGGGCGTTCTCGGTGCCTTGGTCGACAAGGAGCGGCGCAAGGACTGGCTGGTCGCCTCGGCGGGCGTCGTCGGCGCACACGCCGCGTCGATCGCGGTGAAACGCGTGGTCAGGCGGCCGCGACCGGACCACCCGAGCGTCGAGGTACTGGTCGGCACGCCGAGCAAGCTGAGCTTCCCGTCGTCGCACGCGACGTCCACTACGGCGGCGGCGGTGCTCTACTCCGGATTGACCGGGCGTAACCTGGTGCCCGCCCTGGTACCGCCGATGCTGGCCTCGAGGCTCGTGCTCGGCGTTCACTATCCGACAGACGTTTTGGCCGGTGCAGCTCTCGGGGGGCTCGTCGGTGGTCTGATACGACGGAAGCTGAAGAAGAACCCATGAGCGAAACGACCGAGCAGCGCCCCAGCGAAGAAGCGGCCGTGACGACGGAGACGCCGGAGACCACCGCGTCACCCGGTCGCTTCGGCCTGGTGGGCGGCGTCATCAAGACGGCGCGGCCGCGCCAGTGGGTGAAGAACGTCCTGGTCTTCGCGGCCCCGTTCTTCGCGTTCTCGAAGTCGACCGACCGCACCGGTCTCCTGATCGACGCGATCATCGCCTTCGTGGCCTTCTCCCTGACGGCGAGCTCGGTCTACCTGATCAACGACGCGATCGACGTCGAGGCCGACCGGGCCCACCCGACCAAGCGCAACCGGCCCATCGCGGCCGGCATCGTGCCGGTCCCCGTCGCGTACGGGGCCGCGGTCGTGTTCTTCCTGGCCGGCCTCGGCGTGTCGTTCTTCGCCAGCTGGCAGCTCGCGATCGTGCTGGGCGTCTACGAGGCCGTCCAGCTCGGCTACTGCTTCGGCCTGAAGCACCAGCCGGTGGTCGACCTGGCCATCGTCGGCTCGGGCTTCCTGATGCGCTCGATCGCCGGCGGTGTCGCGGGCGGGATCGCGCTTTCGCAGTGGTTCCTGCTGGTCACGGCGTTCGGTTCGCTGTTCATGGTCGCCGGCAAGCGCTACGCGGAGATCATGCTCTTCGAGCGCACCGGCGCGAAGATCCGCTCGTCGCTGAAGAAGTACTCGGCCAGCTACCTGCGGTTCGTCTGGGCGACGTCGGCGGCCATCCTGATCATGTCGTACTGCCTGTGGGCGTTCGAGATCCGCCAGACCGAGCACAACTCGGTGTGGGCGCTCATCTCGATGGTCCCGTTCGTGGTGGCGGTGCTGCGGTACGCGGTCGACGTCGACGGCGGCATCGCGGGCGAGCCGGAGGAGATCGCGCTCAAGGACCGCATCCTCCAGGTCCTCGGCGCGACCTGGGTGATCACGCTGTTCCTGGCGTTCTACCTGTGACGTCTCATGGCGGATCGACAGGTTCGTTTCAGCTGACGCACAGCTGAGGAGCGCACCCTGAGGTGGTGGGGGCGGGCACTGCGCCCGTCCCCGTGACCACAGGAGCGACGATGAACGACCAGCCGCGCGAGGAGCAGGCTCCGCAGGGAGCCGACCAGCCCACCGTCGAGCAGCCGACCACCTCGGCGGCGCCCGGCCAGGCACCTCCCGCCCAGCCAGGGGCGGCTTCGGGTGCGGCGGCCCCGGCTGAGCAGACCGCGGTCTTGGGCCAGCCCGCCACCCCGGCAGCCGGAACCTCGGCGGCGCCCGGCCAGCAGCCGCCGTCCCCGCCCGCGGCGACCCCGGGCGAACCTGCCGCCCCGGCAGCCGAGCCGACTGCGGTCCCAGGCCAGCAGCCCCAGCCCGCCACTCCGGCGGCCGACGGCGGCACCGCGCAGGCCCCGGCGGCGCCCGCTCAGCAGCCGCCGTCTCAGCCCGCGGCGACCCCGGGCGAATCTGCCGCCCCGGCAGCCGGAACTTCGGCGGCGCCCGGCCAGCAGCCGCCCTCCCAGCCTGCGGCGGCCCCGGCCGAGCCCGCCACCCCGGCAGCCGACCAGACCGCCGTCCTCGGCCAGCAGCCTCCGCAACCGCAGCCCGGCACCCCGGCGCCACCCACCCCGCAGCTCTCCCAGCCCGGCCCCGGCCAGTCCTACGGCACCTGGACCCCACCCCCAGCCGCCCCACGCCAGCCGGGCGGCTTCCGGCGCTTCGTCGGCCACCGCGCCACCCAGCTGGTCGCGGTCGGGGTCCTCGGCCTCCTGGTCGGCGGCGGCATCGTCGGCGGGATCGCCGCCGCGAGCCACCACGGCCCCCGCGACGGCCGGCCCGGCATCCACCGCCAGTACAGCGGCCCCGGCGGCAACCAGGACGGCCGCGGCCCAGGCTTCCGCGGCGGCCAAGGTCAAGGCCAAGGCCACCAGGGCCAAGGCAGCGGCGACGGCATCTGACCCACCCCGGGGACTGTGGTCTGCACCACCGACCCCCCGCTCAGATCACGGAAGCATCACGGGCGGGGTACGGTGTCCGGGATGCGAAGCGCCTCCGCAGAACTCCCCACCGCCGCCGGTGCGCTGCCCGCGGCCGTGCCCGTCACCCGTCCGTGGGTCCTCCCGGCGGGTGCCGCGGTGGCCTCCGCGCTCGTGTTCGCCCTGGTCAGCCACCATCTCATCGATGACACCTACATCACGCTGTCCTACGCGAAGAACCTCGCCTTCCACGCCCACTGGGGCCTGATCGAGCAGGGGACGGCGAACACCGCGACGTCGCCGCTGAACGTCCTGGCCCTCGGCGCGGTCACGTTCGTCGTCCGCGACGCCGTGCTCGCCGCCGGGGTCGTGTTCGTCGTCGCGCAGGTGCTGCTCGTGCTCGGGCTGCGCCGGCTCGGCGAGCGCACCGGGCTGCCCGCCGCGTTCGCGCCGCTCACCTTCGCGTTGCTGCTGGTGAACCCGCTGCTGCTGTCGTCGATCGGGCTGGAGGTCGCGCTCGGGGCCACCGGCGTCGTCTGGGCGCTCGTGTACGCCGGGGAGCGCCACGCGGGACGGCTGGGTGTCGTGATCGGGCTGCTCGCGCTCGTCCGGATCGACCTGCTGCTGATCGCGGCGGTGCTGTTCGCGGCCCGCCGCGGGTTCTGGGCGGGCATCTGGCGGACGGCGTTCTCGGCGCTCGCCGTGATGCTCCCGTGGTTCGGCTTCAGCTGGCTGGTGCTCGGCTCGGCCGTGCCGGACACGCTCGTCATCAAGATCAGCCAGCAGTCGTGGGGACCGTTCAGCTTCACGAACGGCCCGCTGCTGTACTGGCGCAACTTCCCGACCGCGGCCGCGCTGTCGTTCCTGCCGCTGCTGCTCGCCGCCGCGGCGGGGGTGGTCTGGGTCGTCCAGTACCGCCGCGGCTCCGAAACCGCCCGCCGCCTGACGCCGTTCGCCGCGCTCGCCGTCGCGGGTGCGCTGCACTACGTCGCCTACAGCCGCCTGGGCGTGCCGCCGTACCACTGGTACTACGCGCCCAGCATCATCGGCGCGACGGTCTTCCTCGCCGCCGGCGCCTCGGCGGTGCCGGAGCGGGTGCGCCGCGGGGCGTGGACGGCCGGCGCCGCGGTGGTCGCGGCCAGCGTCGCCGTGTACGCCGTGCCGGGCCTTCCGCGCCAGTTCGCGCCGATCACCAGCAACCACGCGTCGACGACGGAGTACCGCGAGATCGGCCAGGAGCTGGCGGCGATCGCGCACGGCCGCAAGGTGGAGACGGCGGGCGAGGTCGGCGCGCTGGCCTACGCGTGCGACTGCGAGCTGGTCGACGAGTTCTCCGACCGCGGCGCGGTCGACCCGGCGATCACCGAGACGAAGCGCCGCAGCGGCGACATCGGCCGCGCGCTGCTGGAAGCCAACTTCCACAACTTCGACCACAGCGTCGCCCCGATCAGCCCGGACCTGGTCCTGGCGACGACCCGTCGCGCGCCCCCGCCGGCGGCGCTGGCGAGCTGGCGGATCGACTCGCCGTGGATGGGCAGCCAGAACCTCTACCTGGTGCCCGCCCACGCGGCGGGGAGCTGACCTCAGGCGTCCGCCGTCCGCTGGACGCCCAGCCGCCGCCGGGTCAGCTTCACCCCAAGGAGGACGCTGCCCGCGGTCAGCGCGGTGTCGAGGACCGGCACGACGTCCACCGGCAGCGTGAACGCCAGCACCACGACGGCGCAGCCCAGCAGGAGGCACCCGGCGCCCCACCAGAGCGTCGCCGACCGCCAGCGCGCCCGGAACGACCGGGAAAGGCCCCACAGCCCTTCGAGGTGCTCGGCGCGCGCGGGCTGGAGCGCGCACACCGCCCGGAACAGCAGCGGCCGCCGTCCGGCGACCAGGCTGGCCAGCAGCACCACCCCGAGCGGGAGCGTGATCCAGGCGCTGCGGACGAGCAGCAGCCGGGCGTCGCCGGAGAACACCGCCACCGCGCCGTTGACCAGCAGCACGGCCAGCACGAACGCGCTGACCGGGTCGAGCCGCCGGTGCCGCGCCAGGACGTACCCGGTCCGCAGCACCGGCGGTACGGCGCTGACCAGCAGCGCCCACAGCGCGTCGACCTCGAAGGAACGCAGGACGTAGTACAGCGCCATCGGGAGGGCGATGTCGCGGAGCAGCATCGCCGGCCCACCGCGGTCGCTCGTCGTGTTCACCATGGTGACAGTCTGTTTCGACGCATCGGGTGAGCACATCGGCGTGCGGGACGGGCCCGGATGGAACTCCGCGTCAACCCCGGGGTGGAGGCCTCAGATGGGGAGCTTGCGGAAGATCGGGCGCGGCACGTGCCGCAGCGCCGACATCACCAGGCGGAACTGCGCCGGTGCCCACACGAGGTCCTTGCCCGCCCGCGCGGCCGCGACGGCGGTCTCCGCCACCTGCTCGGCCGTCTGCGCCAGGGGAGCGTCCTTCAGGCCTTCGGTCATCTTCGTCTTGACGTGGCCCGGCCGCACGACCGTCACCTGCACGCCGGACGGCGCGAGCGCCTCGCCCAGACCCAGGTAGAACCCGTCGAAACCGGCCTTCGTGGAGCCGTAGACGAAGTTGGACCGCCGGACGCGCTCGCCGGCCACCGACGACAGCGCGATCACCGTGCCGTGGCCCTGGACCTTGAGCTTCTCCGACAGCGCGACGCCGACCGACACCGCGGCGGTGTAGTTCACGGTCGCCAGCTCGACGGCCTTCGCGTGGTTCTGCCAGACCTCTTCGGGGTCGCCGAGCAGGCCGAACGCGACGACCGCCACGTCGATGTCGCCGCCCTCGAACGCCTTGTCCAGCACGGCGGGGTGCGACGCGGTGTCCTTGGCGTCGAAGTCCACAGTGGACACCTCGGCGCCGCGGTCCTTCAGGCGCTGCGCGGCCGCGTCCAGCCGGGGCGACGGGCGCGCGGCCAGCACGACCCGCAGGGGCTTTTCGGCCAGGTACTTCTCGGCGATCGCCAGCGCGATGTCCGACGTACCGCCGAGCAGGAGCAGGGACTGGGGGTTGCCCACCGCGTCGATCACAGTTCGAGCCTCCGGCTCATGTCAGAGGCGAAAACGCCTTCGGGGTCAACGGAAGCGCGGATCTTGCGCCATTCTTCGAGCCGCGGGTACATCTTCGCGAACGTCTCCGCGGACGTCCGGGAGTCCTTCGCGGTGTAGAGCCGGCCACCCGCCGCGAGCACGGCGTCGTCCAGCTCCAGGCAGAACGCGCTCAGCCCGCGCTTGATCGGGAAGTCGACGCTGAGCATCCAGCCCGGCGACGGCCACGACATGGGCGCCGGGTTGGCGTCGCCCATGCGCTTGAACACGTTGAGGAACGAGTAGTGGCCCGACGTCGCGATCCGCCGGCAGAGGGCCTTGAGCTGGTCTTCCGCGCCGAACGGCACCGAGAACTGGTACTGCAGGAAACCCTTGGACCCGTAGGCGCGGTTCCACTCGCTCAGCATGTCCAGCGGGTGGTAGAACTGCGTCAGGTTCTGGATCTTGCCGCGCGCGCCCTTCTTGGGCACGGTCTTCTGCCACAGCTCGTTGATCAGCCCGAACGTGAGCTTGTTGCCCAGGCCGTTCGGGAACACGTCCGGCAGGGTCGCCAGCTGCGGCGCGTCGAACTTCAGCGGCTCGGCGCGCAGCTTCGGCGGCAGCTGGTCCAGCTTCGCCAGCGAGCCGCGCGAGAACGTCGCCCGGCCGAGGCGGTGGTCGGACGAGATCAGGTCCGGCACCGACATCGAGTAGTCGTAGGTCAGGTCGGAGCCGTCGGTGAACAGGCCGAGCGTCTCGTCGAGGCTCGACGTGCGGTCGGCGTCGACGATGAAGTACGCCGTCTCGGTCTTCTTCATCCGGATCGTGGCCCGGACGATGATGCCGGTCAGGCCGATGCCGGCCACGGTCGCCCAGAACAGCTCCGACTCCGGGCCCTCCGGGGTGAGCGTGCGCACCTGGCCGTCCGCGGTCAGCAGGTCCATCGACACGACGTGGTTGCCGAAGCTGCCCGCGCTGTGGTGGTTCTTGCCGTGGATGTCGTTGGCGATCGCGCCGCCGATCGTCACCTGCCGGGTGCCCGGGAGCACCGGGACCCAGAGGCCGTGCGGCAGCGCCTCGCGCATCAGCTTGTCGAGGCTGACACCGGCGTCCAGGTCGACCAGGCCCGAGTCGGGGTCGATCGAGTGGATCCGGTCGAGGGCGGTCATGTCGACGACCAGGCCGCCCGCGTTCTGCGCCGGGTCGCCGTAGGACCGGCCGAGGCCACGCGCGATGACGCCGCGCTCGCCGGCCTGGCGCACGGCGCGCGCGATGGTCTCGACGTCCGGTGTGGTCAGGACGTCGGCGACGGTCGGAGCGGTGCGTCCCCAGCCGGTGAGCGTGCGACGCTGTGTCTCGGGGGAGTGGGTCACTCGACCAGGGTAGCCACGCCGAAACACGCCCGGAACGTGACCCTGAAGTGCTCGTCTCTACACTTTGCGCATCAAGGCACAAGCGCCCGCGCGGGTGACCATGACTCAGGCAACGAGGTAATGCAGTGGTGGCGACCGATCCGCAAGCCGACATCGCAGCTGCTCAGCCGTCCTCCATCGGACTGCTCGGGCAGCTCATCCGCTTCGCCCTGATCGGCGGCTTCTGCGCCCTCGTCGACCTGGGTACGTACACCCTGCTGACCCAGGTGGCCGGGATGGCCACTTCACCGTGGGTCGACGTCGCCCGCGCTATCTCTTTCATCGTGGGCACGACCACGGCCTTCTTCCTGAACCGGAAGTTCACCTTCTCGGGTGGACGCCGGGAGGGCAAGGCGCAGATCGGCTCGTTCGTCCTGCTCTACACCGTGACGTTCTTCGTCGCGGTCGGGGTGAACCAGCTGATGCTGCAGGTTCTGCCGGAATCGGCGTGGCAGCACACACTGTGCTGGGCCGTGTCGCAGGCCACGGCCACGGTGATCAATTTCGTGATGCTCAAGTGGGTCGTCTTCCGCGAGCCGTCGACCGAGGAGAACTGAGGAACTCAATGCCCGGTAAAACAGCCACCCCGGCGCCGACCACCCAAGCCGGCGCGGCCGCCGAGACGCGGTTCACCGAGCACACTCCGCAGGGCCGCCTGACGGCGCAGCGCGGGCTCTACGCCGGTCCGGCGCCGATCGTCAGCAAGGACCTGTACGCCGAGCTCGAATGGGGCTCGGCCGTGCGGGAACGTGCGGTCATCTCCCTCGAGCCCGCCACCAAGGTGTCGGGCAACACGTACTTCGGCCGGTTCCCGGCCAGCTACTGGCAGCGCTGGACGACCGTGTCCGAGGTCTCGGTCGAGGCCGTCGTGACCGGTACCGGCCTGCTGTCCATGGGCGCGTCCGACGTCGAGGGCGAGCCGCGCGTGGTGGCCGCCGAGCAGGTCGCCGACGCCAAGCAGCTGAAGGTCGCGCTGACCGGCAAGCTGGACAAGTTCTACGACGGCGGCGCGCTCTGGCTCGACCTCGAGACCGAGGGTGGCCAGACGCTGCGCGTCGAGCAGGTCCGCTGGACGGTCGAGGCGCCGGAGAAGATCCGCCCGACCGCGGTGACCATCTGCACGATGAACCGCGCCGACGACTGCCTGAAGAACCTCCAGGCCCTCGCCGCGGACGTCTCCTCGCTGGAGACCCTGGACGCCATCTACGTCGCCGACCAGGGCACCGACCTCGTCGAGTCCCGTGACGGCTTCGAGCAGGTCGCGAAGGACCTCGCCGACAAGCTGCACTACATCAAGCAGCCGAACCTCGGCGGGGCCGGCGGCTTCACCCGCGGCCTGTTCGAGGTCGCCGGGCACACCGCGACCGAGCACGCGAACGTCCTGTTCATGGACGACGACGTCCTGCTCGAGCCGGACCTGGTGATCCGGATGACGGCGTTCTCCAACCGCGCCGCCAACCCGATCATCGTCGGCGGCCAGATGCTGAACCTGTTCCACCCGAACCAGCTGCACGTCGGCGCCGAGTACGCCCGGCTCAACACCCTCGAGCCCGGCCAGCCGGTCGAGCACTCGCTGTCGACGGCCGACCTGCTCGGCGTGGACGAGGAGACGCTCAAGCCGAACCGCCAGGAGCGCCGCCTCGACGCCGGGTACAACGGCTGGTGGTCGTGCCTGATCCCCTACGAGGTCGTCGAGGCGACCGGCTACCCGCTGCCGTTCTTCTTCCAGTGGGACGACGCCGAGTACTCCTACCGGGCCCGCGCGCACGGCTTCCCGACCGTCACCCTGCCGGGTGCGGGCGTGTGGCACGCGGACTTCCACATGAAGGACTGGGACGAGTGGCACCGGTACTTCAACCTGCGCAACTCGATCATCACCGCCGCGCTGCACTCGCCGTTCAACCTGAACCTGCTCTCGCGGGTGCTGCTCGCGCAGCTGGTGCGCTACCTGCTCGGCATGCAGTACGGCCTGTCGGCGACGCTGATCAAGGCCGTCGAGGACTTCCTCGAGGGCCCGGAGATCCTGCGTGACGGCGGCGTCGAGGCGATGCAGGAGATCCGCCGGATCCGCGACGCCTACCCCGAGACCAAGCGCTACAAGGCGACCGACGTCCCGGGCATCGCGTCCAACGACATCGGCATCATCAACACCGCGCCGCGGCCCAGCATGCAGCGCCTGGTGCTGATCAAGCGGATCATCGACCGGGTGCTCGGCCGCAGCCGCTTCGGCCTCGGCGCGGTCCCGATCGACGAGGCGCACTGGTGGCACATCGCCCTGTTCGACAAGGCGGTCGTCACCGACGCGAACCAGGAAGGCGTCCGCGTCCGCTCCTACGACAAGGTGAAGATGTTCGCGCTGGCCAAGCAGGGCGCGAAGGTCATCCAGCGGCTGCGCAAGGAAGGCGCGGCGGTGCAGGAGCAGTACAAGCGCGCCATGCCCGAGCTGACCTCGCGCGAGAACTGGAAGCGCCTGTACAAGCTCTGAGGTCCCCGGTCGAAGGCCGTCTCACGCCGAGTCGTGAGGCGGCCTTCGCCGTGTCAGCCGTGCATGCCGAAGACGGTGCTCTTGCGGGTGAGGTCGTCGACGTACGCGGCGGCCACGTGGGCGAAGTTGATCGCGACCGCCGAGTGGTCCTTGGTGGTCACCGTTTCGACCGCGCCGGACTTCACGAGCTGGGTGAGCCTGCCCGTGAGCTTGGCGGATTCATCGGTCGTCAGCGCGAACAGCAGCGGTTCCCCGCCGGTGGCGAGGTGCAGCACGAGTGCGGGTTTCGGATCGGCCATGCGTCCATCGGACCAGCGGCGATCTTCGCGCGGCAAGCGGGTTCGCTGAGGGCGGAGCACCCGGTGGCGGTACCGTTCCCCGAGATCGGAAGAACCCGCGGGGGGAAAACGCGATGCCTCACTCGTTCTCGCTGTCGCTGGCGGCGGTGGACATCCTGCTCGAACAGCTCGGGCTGGGCCGCGCGCCGACGCCGTTCGAGGTGCCGCACGTCGGCACGACCGTCGAGCAGCGCGCGATGATCCGCGACGCCGTCGTCCGCGACCTGACCGGCCGCGGGCTGTGGAGCCGCGGCCGCCTCGACGCCGACGCCGAGCTGGCGCTGGCGACGTTCGTCCGCGGCAGCGTGACCATCAGCGCGGCCGCCGAGCTGGGCGACCGGCAGCTGTTCGCCCGCGTCGCCTCCGACGGCCAGTTCGCGGTGCTCGCCAAGCAGGAGGAGAACCTCATCGTCTTCGAGGAGGTCCGCCCGACCGGCATCGTCCCGGCGATCGTCGACCTGCTCCCGCTGACCCCGGCCGCCCCCGGCCAGTCGGTGACGATCTCGCGCCCGGTCCAGCAGCCCCGCACCCAGCGGCGCGACGAGGCGTACGACCCGTTCGCGGGCGTCAGCGCCCCGCGGTCGCACGGCGGTGCCGGCGGCCCCCAGGTCCGCATGATCGAGCGGGTCTTCCAGGAGCCGAAGAAGCGCGTGGGCCAGTTCACGGCCCAGACCCGCGGCGGCACGTTCCCGCCACTGGCCTGGTTCGACACCCCGGCCGGCCGCTGGCTGATGTCCTCCCGCACGGCCGCGGACGGCCAGCGCTGGCTCACCTACGCCCCGGCCGACAACGCGCGCCTGGCCCAGCAGCTGTACGCCCAGCTCGAAGGCCAGTTCTGAGCTTCGGGAACCACCCGGGCGCCCGCTGCGTCCGAAGTGAAGATCGGTGAACCGCGGTTGCGCAGGGTGCCCGGCTAGTAGACTCCCGGGTGCACACGCACGGGCAAAGCGAATTCGGGGTGGACTGCGATGCTGATAGCCGATGGCGGCGGCGGATCGATGTCGGACATCATCAACCCGTTCTCGTCCGGTGCCATGGGCGCCGCGGTGCAGGCCGCCACGGCCGAGACGCAGAAGCTGATCGCCGCGGCCAAGAGCGGCGGCTTCAAGATCACGCCGGAGGGCGTCAAGCCGATCCGTGACGCGTTGAACGACCTGGTGAGCGACCTCGACGGCCTGGGCTACAAGACCGCGGCGCTGGACCAGGCCCCGCAGCTCGGCAGCCACCCGTACGGGCAGACCGTGGCCACGCACGACCAGAAGGGCGCCACGGAAGCCGAGGGTTCGGCGAGGGCGGTGCTGAACCAGCTCAAGACGGTCGCCCGGCAGGCCGACGAAGCCCTCGCGCGGGCCGCCGGCCTGTACAAGGAAACCGAAAACGAAGCCTTTTCCTCGCTCCAGACCAAGCAGGCCTGAGGTAATGCAGAAACTCCTCGTTCGTGTCGTCCTCCCGCTCGTCGCCGGCGGGGCACTGCTGGCAGGCTGCACCACCACGCAGGGTGGAACGGCGTCGCCCGCGCAGTCGCCGTCGGCCAGTGAACCGAGCGCACCGGAGAGCTCTTCGTCGGGTGGGGGCGGCACCGAGTCGATCACCGACCCCTGCTCGCTGATCGAACCCGGCGACCTGACCGGCTACGGCGACTTCAAGGCCCCGGAGAACGGCACCCTCGGTGGCGCCCGCGTGTGCAGCTACCAGAAGAAGACCTCCTCGGCGAGCGACAAGGGCATGGTCGTCGGCGCGAACGTCCGCGACAAGGCCACGATCGACCAGGTCAGGGACACCGGTCGCGGGGTGGTCGACAAGGAGATCAACGGCCGCAAGGCGAAGGAGTCGCCGGACGGGGTCGCCCCCGGGTGCACGCTCGGGCTGGCCGTCGGCGACGCGTCCCGCGTGGACGTGGCGGTGACGGCGGTCGATTCGTCGGAAGAGGCTTGCCAGATCGCCGAAGAAGTGGCCACGAAGGCCGTCGAACCCCGGTTGCCGAAGGGATAGGGGACCCAGATGACCACGCGACAGGGACCGGCGCCGAAGACCGAGGACAAGACGCCCCAGCAGGTCCAGGACATGGCGCCCGCCGAGCGCGACGCCTACCTGCAGCAGAAGGCCGCAGAGGGCGTCGACCCGGGTAGCTGGCTGTTCGGGCCGGTCCAGCAGTGGATCGCCCAGGCGAAGGCCAAGAGCCAGTCCCAGGAGATGGGCGACAAGAACGAGGCCGACGCGACGAAGGGCCGCGACGTCGAGTACGTCCAAGGCCTCCACGCGCCCAACGCCGACTACAAGGGCAACGACCACGCCCAGCTCCAGGCGTTCCTCGAGAGCAACCTCGACGTCCAGCAGGTCTCGGACGTTTCGACGGCGTACCACCAGGTCCACCAGGTGTTCGACAAGTTCGCCCAGTCGATGACCACAGCGGTCAACGCGTCCAAGGGCACCTGGGAAGGCACCGCGGCCGAGAACGCCCAGCAGTACTTCACCAGCCTGAGCAAGTGGTCGGAGGCCAACTCGCAGAACGCGAAGCTCGCCTCGGAGACCATCTACGACCAGGGCCAGGCCGCCTCGACGGCGAAGAACGCCATGCCGGCGCCGATCCCGTTCAGCTGGAAGGACGAGTTCAGCTCCTGGGCGACCTCGAACCCCTTCAACCTGGCGGACAACGTCGACAAGTCGATCCAGAAGCAGAAGGACAGCCAGGCGGCGCACGACCAGGCCGCCGGGGTCATGGCGACCTACGACAAGAACCTCTACGAGGCCGCCTCCAAGCAGCCCGCCTTCGCGCCGCCGCCGAGCTTCAGCACCGGTGGGGGGAGTGACGACCCGAACGGGACCGGGGACAAGAACGGCATCAACACGCCGTCGGGCGTGAACACGCCGGGCGGGCACTCGGTGAACATGCCGGGTGGGGGCACCAACAACTTCACCCCCGGCAACATCCCGGGCACCACCGGGACGCCGCAGTTCTCCGGGCCCGGCTCGACCACCGGTGCGGGCCTCATCCCGTCGGGCACCACCACACCGTCCGGCTTCACGCCGGGATCGCTCCCCGGTGGGTCGACGCCGAACCCGAACCAGCAGTTCGGCGGCATGCCGCCGATGAGCCCGATGCCGATGGGCGGGATGAACTTCGGCGGCGACGAGGCCTACAACTCCAAGGTCGGCGGGGGCGGCGGTCGCGGGGCCGGCGGCTTCGGCCCCGGCGGTTCGGGCGCGGGCAACGCCACCGGCGCGGGTGCCGCGTCCGGTGCGGCCCGGCCCGGTGGCATCGGCGCGGCCGAGGCGGCCGCCGGACGCGGGATGGGCGGCCTCGGCTCGGGCGCGGCCGGCCGTGGCGGCATGGGCGGCGCCATGGGCCGCGGCCAGAAGGGCGAGGGTGACGAGGACACCGAGCACTCGCGGCCGACGTACCTGGTCGAGGGTGACCCGGACGAGGTGTTCGGCACCGACCTGCGCACCGCGCCGCCGGTGATCGGCGAATAGGACCGCACGAAAAAGGGCCCCCGGGAACGAGGCCCTTCTTCGTGGACTCAGTAGCGGTAGAACTTCTCCGCGCGGCCCTGCCGGACCAGCTTCAGCCACTGCAGGAACGCCTTCGGGTCCCGCTTCACGCCGACGAAGTACAGTCCGAACCGGACGATCTCCAGCGCGCCGATCTTCCGCATCCCCGGCTGCGACAGCAGGTACCCGCGGTTGCGGTAGGTGTAGTAGCGCTTGACCTCGTTTTCCGGTTCCTGCGCGTGGAACTTGCCGCCCAGCATCGGCTTGAACTCGTCCGAGCCGTCCGGGTGCAGGTACTTCGTCTTCAGCGACGTGCCGAACGGCAGCCCCGAACGGGCCAGCCGGCGGTGCAGCTCGACCTCGTCGCCGCGGAAGAACAGGCGCAGGTCCGGCACGCCGACGACGTCCAAAGTGGACGCGCGGAACAGCGCGCCGTTCATCAGGGACGCGATGCCGGGCAGGAAGTCGACGCCCAGCTCGGCCTGCGACCGCTTCCACGTCAGGCCGCGGCGCAGCGGGAACGCGAGCTTGTCCGGGGCGTCGATGTTGGACACCACCGGCGAAATCTCCGCCAGGTCCCGCTTTTCCGCTTCCTCCAGCAGGATCGCGAGCACGTTCTCGTCGGCCGGGCGTCCGTCGTCGTCGGCCAGCCAGACCCAGTCCGCGCCCAGCGACAGCGCGTGCAGCATGCCCAGCGCGAACCCGCCGGCGCCGCCGAGGTTGCGGTGCGACGGCAGGTACGTGCTCGGCAGCGGGTAGTTCTCGACGACTTCGCGGGCCGAGTCGTCCGGCCCGTTGTCGACCACCACGAGGTGGTCGACCGGCCGCGTCTGGGCCGCGATGACCTTCAGCGAGTCCGCCAGCAGCTCGCGCCGGTGCCGCGTGACGACCACGCCGACGACCGCGCCGTCGGGCAGCTGCCGCGTCTCGCTGACCATCATTCGCCGCCGTTCGTCGTCGCCACCGGCTCGATGCCGAAGCGCTCCAAGGTTTCCTGGCTCATGTTCTCGAAGGGGTCGCGCCCCTTGTACGAAGTGAGGACGTCCCGCAGCGAACCCTGTTGCTTGAGGTGGCCTTCGTCCATCCAGATGGCTGAATCGCAGAGCTCGAACAGGAACTCGTCGGAGTGGCTGGCGAAGACCAGGATCCCGGACCGCTTCACGAGGTCCTTGAGGCGGTCGCGGGCCTTGTTCAGGAACGCCGCGTCGACCGCGCCGATGCCCTCGTCGAGGATCAGGATCTCGGGGTCGATCGACGTGACCACGCCCAGCGCCAGCCGCACGCGCATACCCGTCGAGTACGTCCGCAGCGGCATCTGGAGGTAGTCGCCGAGCTCGGTGAACTCCGCGATGTCGTCGACGCGCTTCTCCATCTCCTTGGCCGTCATCCCGAGGAAGAGGCCGCGGATGATGATGTTCTCCTCGCCGGAGATCTCGGGGTCCATGCCGACGCCGAGGTCGAAGACCGGGGCGATCTTGCCCTCGATCCGCGACGAGCCGCGCGTCGGCTCGTAGATCCCGGCGAGCAGCCGCAGCAGCGTGGACTTGCCCGCGCCGTTGTGGCCGACCAGGCCGACCCGGTCGCCCTCGCGCAGCGAAAGCGTCACGTCGTGCAGCGCTTCGATGATCGGCACCTTGGTGTCGGTGCCGATCTTGCCGCCGACCTTGCCGAGGACCTTCTTCTTCATCGAGCGGGTCTTGGCGTCGAAGATCGGGAAGTCGACGTAGGCGTTCTGAACGTCAATGGAGACCATGTGTCACACCCAGTAGGAGACGCGGGCACGGTAGTTGCGCATGGCGACGAGCGCGAGCGCCCAGCCGACGATGGTGATGCCGCCGACGACGATCCAGTTGCCGGGCGTGAAGGACTGCCCGATCAGCGGCGCCCGGACCACCTGCATGAAGTGGTACAGCGGGTTGAGCTGGATGATCGGCAGTGCCCAGGAGGCGTTCGCGCGGGCACCGCCCGCGAGCAGCTGGTCCACCGGCCAGACGATCGGCGTGGCGTAGAACAGCAGCTGGATCAGCGAGTTGATGACCTGCGGGATGTCGCGGAACCGGGTCGAGATGATGCCCAGCAGCAGCGTCACCCAGCCCGCGTTCAGCGCGAGCAGCAGGAAGCCCGGGATGGCCAGCAGCACGGTCCAGCTGAGGCCGGGGTGGCAGTACAGGCCGGCCGCGCAGAGGCCGTCCTTCGACCCCAGCGAGTACCGGTTGTCCAGCGACGTGAAGAAGATCGCCAGCACCGCGACGTACACGATCATGTTGTGCGCCAGCAGCAGCGACTGCCGCCACACCGTGCGCAGCATGTACACGCTCAGCGGCGCGGGGAGCTGCTTGATCAGCCCCTCGTTCGCGATGAACGTCTCCATGCCCTCGGCGAGGCAGCCGCTGATGAAGCCCCAGAGGATGAAGCCGGTGGACAGGTAGGGCAGGAACACCTGGATCGGGGTGTTGAACAGCTGCGAGTACAGCAGCCCGAGCCCGAGCGCGATGACGGCCTGGCTGATCGTGATCCAGAAGGGCCCGATCACCGAGCGGCGGTAGCGCTGCTTGATGTCCTGCCAGCCGAGGTGTCCCCACAGCTCGCGAGCCTTGAACCCGGCTTTGATGTCGGCGAAGGCGCGCGCGAACGTCTTGCTGTCCGACGTCGGCGGTGCCGGCGTCGCTACGGGGGAGTTCGCGGCCTGAACCGTGCTGGTGGCATGCACGTGGACGAGGGTACCGATGGGATGAGCGGCGGCCGGGCCACCCCGCCGCTGTGGTAGAGCCGAGTGGCCGATACGCGGTAGCGGGTGACCTTTGTGCTGGTACTTTCTCGGCTTATGACTGCTGCTCTCGGCGCGGCGAGCCTGATGGTCAACCTGCTCGCGGCGTACGCCGACCGGCCCGACCCGCGCTCGGTGGCCGTCGTCGGCAACCAGCCGCTCCCGCCCGACCCCCAGCGCGCGAAGGCGATCGACGCCTGTGACCTGGTCATCCGGGTCAACGGTTTCGTCGTCGACAAGCCGGGGGAGGAGATCGTCGGCTCCCGGACGCACGTCGTGGTGTTCAACCGGGCGATCCGGGCCACCCCGCACGTCTTCCAGGACTACCGCAAGCGGCTTTACCTGCTGGTCGAGCCGGGCCGGATGCACTGGGAGCCGGAGGACCTGCCGGGCTGGTGGCCCGCCGACCTGGGCGCGGTCCCGGTGTCGAACCGCGACGTCGTGCTGCCCCTGTCGGACGCGCTGGGCCTGCCGACCCGTGACGAGCCGACGTGGTCGACCACCGGCACGCTGGCGGCGTGGATCGCGCGGACGTCGTTCCCGACCGCGCAGCTCGTGCTCACCGGGTTCTCGTTCATCGACAACCCGGACCAGACCTCGTGGGAGCACGCCGCCGGCGACTCCTGCATCGTCGGCCCGGAGCACCAGATCGCCGCCGAAGGGCGGCTGCTGGACTCCTGGACGAAGACCGGCGACACCACCCTCCTGCGCTGAACGCGCGTCCCCACCTCCACGTAAGGACCCACCCATGGCTGTGCAGAAACTGGGCAGAGGCTTCGTCGACCGGATCGCCCGGCTGATCGACTTCCGCGTCGACGAACGCACCCGCGGGCTCGCCGACCGCGTCAACAACCTCGAGCACGCGACCGCCGACCACCGGCGCCGGCTCGACAACGCCGAGCGCAACCTCGAGGAGGCCCGCGGCGACCTGCGCTGGGCCCGTGCCGAGCTCGACCGCCTGATCCCGCACGTGGCCGCCCAGGAAGGCCGCCTGGAGACGCTGCGCGAGTCGATGTCGCTGGTGCCGAAGGCCGACGCCCCGCAGATCGCCGAGGCCCGCACGCTGATCGAGGAGATCCAGCGGCAGCACGCGCAGATCCGGGTCCGGCTGGCGGGCATCTCCCGCTACGAGGACCGGCTGCGCCGCCTCGAGGACCGGGTCGAAGAGCCCGTCGCCCAGTAGCTTGCGCGCCCGGGAAGCCACCGAAGCGGACGCCGAGCTGCTGCTGGGCTGGCGCAACGACCCGCGGACGCGCCGGTCGTCGCGCTCGACGGCCGTGGTGGCCCTCGACGAGCACCTCGCGTGGCTGCGCGGGGTGCTGGCCGACCCGCAGCGGCTGCTGCTCGTCGTCGAAGACGACGAGGCGCCGGTCGGCACCGTCCGGTTCGACCGGCGCGACGGCGACGGCTGGGAGGTGAGCATCACGCTGGCCCCCGAGAGCCGGGGCCGCGGCCGGTCCGGCGCGGTGCTCGCCGAGGGGGAGCGGGCCGCGCGCGAGCGCCTCGGCGTCCGGACCGTGTTCGCCGCCGTGCACCAGGACAACGCGGCTTCGGGGAAGCTGTTCGAGAAGGCGGGTTACGCCGAAGCCGCGCCTGCCGTCGAGGGCTTCCGGCAGCTGCGCAAGACTCTGAGCTGACCCGCAGTCCACCCCGGGGAGGCACCATGCACGACATCCGGTTCGGCGCGCACACGATCGGCCCCGGCCACGCGCCCTTCGTCATCGCCGAGATGTCCGGCAACCACAACGGCGACCTGGACCGCGCGCTGTCGATCGTCGACGCCATCGCGGAGACCGGCGCGCAGGCGGTCAAGCTGCAGACCTACCGCCCCGACACGATCACCATCGACGTCGACACCCCGGCGTTCCGGATCGGCGAGACCCACGAGCTGTGGGGCGGGGAAAACCTGTACAAACTGTACGAAAAGGCCCACACGCCCTGGGAGTGGCACGCGCCGTTGTTCGAGCGGGCCCGCGCGCGTGGCCTGGAGATCTTCTCCAGCCCCTTCGACCCCACCGCGGTCGAGCTGCTGGAGTCCCTGGACGCGCCGGCGTACAAGATCGCGTCGTCGGAGATCGTGGACCTGCCGCTGATCGAGCTGTGCGCGCGCACGGGCAAGCCGCTGGTCATCTCCACCGGCATGGCGAACGTCGCCGAGATCGACGCCGCGGTCCGCACCGCGCGCGAAGCGGGCAACGACCAGCTGATCGTGCTCGGCTGCACGGCGAGCTACCCCGCGTCGCCGACCGAGAGCAACCTGCGCGGCCTGCCGCTGCTCGCGGGCCTGACGCAGACGCTGGTGGGGCTGTCGGACCACACGCCCGGCATCGGGGCGCCGGTCGCGGCCGTCGCGCTGGGCGCGGTGGCGATCGAGAAGCACGTCACGCTCGCTCGTGCCGACGGCGGCGTCGACTCGGAGTTCTCGCTGGAGCCCGCCGAGCTGGCCGCGCTGGTGACCGAGACGCACCGGGCGTGGGAGGCGCTGGGGCAGCCGGTGCTGGGCCCGCGCGAGAGCGAGAAGGAGGGCCTGCGGCTGCGCCGGTCCCTCTACGTCGTCGAGGACGTCCGCGCCGGCGACGAGGTCACCGCGGCGAACGTCCGGTCGATCCGGCCCGCGGGCGGCCTGGCCCCGGCCGAGATCACCAAGGTCGTGGGGCGCACCTTCCGCGTCGACGCCGCGAAGGGCACGCCCCTGACCTGGGACCTGCTCTAGAAGAACGCGCGCACGGCGTCGACGACGCGGTCGACGTCGGCGTCCGTCAGCGCCGGGAAGAGCGGCAGCGACAGCTCCTGCTCGTAGTACGCCTCGGCGTTCGGGCAGAGGCCGCGCCGGTAGCCGAGGTCCTCGAAGACGGGGTGCCAGTACGCCGGGATGTAGTTGACCTGGACGCCGATGCCGGCGCCGCGCAGGTGCTCGAACAGCGCCTTGCGGCGGCCTTCGAGGACCCGCAGCGGGTAGAGGTGCCACACCGGGTCGGCGCCCGGGCGGCTCGGCGGCGTCGCCACGCCGTCGACGTCGCTCAGCGCGGCGGTGTACCGGGCGTGGATCTCGGCGCGGCGCTTCTTGAACTCCGTTAGCCGCTTGAGCTGGCTGGACCCGAGCGCGCAGAGGACGTCCGGCAGGCGGTAGTTCAGCCCGAACTCGTGGACTTCCTGGTGCCAGCCGCCTTCGTCCGGGTAGCGCTGCTCGGCGCGGTCGCGGACCAGGCCGTGGTTGCGGAACTTCCGCGCCCGGTCCAGCAACGCCGCGTCGGGCGTCACGACGGCGCCGCCCTCGGCCGTGGTGAGGTTCTTGGTCGGGAAGAACGAGAACGTCGTCAGGTCGGCGATCGAGCCCACCGGACGGCCCTGCCAGGACCCGCCGACCGAGTGCGCGGCGTCCTCCAGGAGCAGCGCGCCGGTGGTGTGGGCGATTTCGCCCAGCGCGTCCAGTTCGGCCGGGTGGCCGGCGTAGTCGACGGCGGCGACGACCTTCGTGCGTTCGGTCACCGCGGCCTTCGCGGCCTCGACGTCGAGGTTGCCGGTGTCCGGTTCGACGTCGGCGAAGACCACCTTCGCGCCGTGCAGGGCGGCGGTCGCGGCGGTGGCGACGAACGTCATCGGGCTCGTGACGACCTCGTCGCCCGGCTTGATCCCGGCGGCCGCGTAGGCGACGTGCAGGGCGGCGGTGCCCGACGTCACGGCCACCGCGGGCGTGCCGCCGGTGTGCGCCGCGAGGTCGTTCTCGAACTGCTGGACCGCGGGCCCGGTGGTCAGCCAGTCGCCGCGCAGGACGTCGACGACGGCCTGGATGTCCTCTTCGGAGATGGACTGGCGGCCGTACGGGAGGAACTCAGCCATGCTGCTCGACCAGCTCGCGCAGCTCCTCCGGGTTCAGCCAGAGGTCGTTGGTGTCCGAGCGGTAGGCGAAGCCCTCCGGCATCGGCGTCCCGCCGTCGGGCTCCTGGTAGCCCCAGCCCGCGAGGTGCGGCTGGACGACGTAGCGGTCCTCGAGCTTGACCGTCCGGCGCGCGTCGTCGGGGGCGATCATCTCCTCGTGCAGCTTCTCGCCGGGGCGGATGCCGACCTCGTGCATCTCGCTGCCCGGCGCGATGGCCTGGGCCAGGTCGACCAGCCGCATGCTCGGGATCCGCGGCACGTACAGCTCGCCGCCGTGCATCTGGTCGAACGAGTCGACGACGAACCGCACGGCCTGCGGGAGCGTGATCCAGAAGCGGGTCATCTCCTTGTGCGTGATCGGCAGCGATTCGCCCTTTTCGGCCAGCTTCCGGAAGAACGGGATGACGCTGCCCCGCGAGCCCATGACGTTGCCGTAGCGGACCACGGAGAAGCGCGTCACGTGCGCGGCCGCGTAGTGGTTGCCGCTGATGAACATCCGGTCGGCGCACAGCTTGGTGGCGCCGTAGAGGTTGATCGGGCTGGACGCCTTGTCCGTGGACAGCGCGACGACCTTCTTGACGCCGGTGTCGATCGCGGCCTCGATCACGTTCTGCGAGCCCATGACATTGGTCTGGACGAACTCGAACGGGTTGTACTCGCCGGTGTCGACCTGCTTGAGCGCGGCGGCGTGCACGACGTAGTCGACGCCGTGCATGGCGCGCTCGAGCCGGCGCCGGTCGCGGATGTCGCCGATGAACCAGCGCAGCCGCGGGTCGTCGCCGAACAGCTGACGCGTCTCGTACTGCTTCAGCTCGTCGCGGGAGAGCACGACCAGCCGGCTCGGGTTCAGTTCGGCGAGCGCGTGCGCGATGAACGCCTTGCCGAAGGAACCGGTCCCGCCGGTGAGCAGGATGCTGGAGCCATCCAGCTCGGACATCGTTGACCTCCGCGTTTGGGGTGGGTTGCCGTCGGCCATCATGTCACCCATGCGTGGAGCGCCCGGTGTCAACGCCGTCATCCAGGCCCGGTCGAGCTCGACCAGGCTGCCCGGCAAGGTGCTGCGCCCGCTGGCCGGCCGCAGCGTGCTGGGCTGGGTGGTCCGGGCCGCCGCGGCCGCTCCCGGCGTCGACCAGGTGGTGGTCGCGACCTCTTCGGACGCCTCCGACGACGACGTCGCCCGGGAAGCCGCTCGCTGCGGTGCTCTTGTCGTGCGCGGGCCGCTGGACGACGTGCTCGAACGGTTCGGGCTGGCGCTGCGCGAGCACCCCGCCGACGCCGTGATCAGGCTCACCGCGGACTGCCCGCTGCTGGACCCGGCGCTGATCGGCCAGCTCGCGGCGCTGTGGCGCGCCCAGCCGACGCTCGACTACGTGAGCACGACCCTCGTCCGGACGCTGCCGCGCGGCTTCGACGCCGAGCTGGTGCGGGCCGACGTGCTCCTCGAGCAGGTCGCTTCCGCGACCGGCGCCGATCGGGAGCACGTGACTTCGGGCATCTACGCGCGGCCCACGCGCTACGCGTGCAGCGGTGTCGTGGTGAGCCCGGCCGCCGACGACCTGCGCGTGACGCTCGACACCGCGGAGGACTGGGAGCTGCTGTCCGCGCTGGTGGCCGAGCTGGGCGACCGCGTCGGCGACTGGCGGGCCGTGGTCGCGCTGTTGCGCGCGCGGCCGGACCTGGTGGCGCTGAACGCGCACGTCGAGCAGAAGAAGGTCGGCCGGTGAGGCTGCTGCTGCGCGCGGACGCTTCGGCGTCGATCGGCGCCGGCCACATCGCGCGGATGGTCGCCTACGCCGAGCGGGCGGTGGCGCGGGGCTTTTCGGTTTCCTTCGCGGGCCGAGTCGACAACGCGGAATGGCTCGCTTCGCGCTTCGACGAGCTGGGCGTCACGCGGGTGCCGTTCGACGCGGCGGGCTTCGACGCGGTCGTCGTCGACCACTACGGCCTCGGCGACGTGCGGTCCGAGATCAACGCGGCCGGCGCGGTGCTGGTGTCGATCGAGGACGACGTCTTCGGCCGCCGTCCCGCGGACATCGTCGTGGACTCCGCCTTCGCGCCTTCGCCGCGGCCCGACGACGGCTCGGACGTGCTGCTGCGCGGGATCGAGTACGCGCCGCTGCGGGACGTCGTCCGGCAGACCCGGCGGGCGCCTGCCGGACCGCCGCTGCACGTCACGGTGGTCCTCGGCGGCGGAGCCGAATGGACGTCGACGGTCGGGTTGCTGCTTCGCGCGCTTCGCGACACCGAGCAGCCGTTCGTGGTGGACGCGTTGGTGCGCGGAGAGCCTGACGTGCCTTCGCTGCTTCCCGGGCAGGCGATCCGGGTGGCCCCGCCGAGCCCCGCGCTGCTGGACATCCTGGCGACGACGGACGTCGCCGTGAGCGCGTCCGGGGTGACGTTCGTGGAGCTGTGCTGCCTCGGTATCCCGACGGCGGCGGTCCGGCTGGTCGACAACCAGGAGCCGGGCTACCGGGCGGCGCTCGAGCTGGGCCTGGCGGCCGGGCTCGGCCCCGCGGAGACGTTGGCTTCGCGGCTCCCGTCCGTGACGGCGGTGCTCCGCTCGCTGCTGACCGACGCCGCGCTGCGCGGGTCGCTGTCGGCGACGGCGTCGTCCACAGTGGACGGCCTCGGCGTCGACCGGGTCCTGGATTCCCTGGCATCGAGGACCGGAACTGTCCGCGATGCTTCGTACCGTTGAGGTATGACGATCACCCCGTTCCGCATCGACGTCCCCCAGGCCGCCCTCGACGACCTCCGCACGCGCCTGGCGAACACGCGCTGGCCCGACCAGCCCTCCGGCGCGGGCTGGCGGCTCGGGGCGCCGGTGGACTACGTGCGCGAGCTGGCGGAGTACTGGCGGACGGGCTTCGACTGGCGGGCGCAGGAGGCGCGGCTCAACGCGTTCCCGCAGTTCACGACGACGATCGACGGCACGAACGTGCACTTCCTGCACGTGGTGTCCCCGGAGCCGGCGGCGACGCCGGTGCTGCTCACCCACGGGTGGCCGGGCTCGATCGTGGAGTTCCTCGACGTGATCGGCCCGCTGACGGACCCGCGCGCGTACGGCGGCGACCCGGCTTCGGCGTTGACCGTGGTGGTCCCGTCGATCCCGGGCTACGGCTTCTCGGGCCCGACCCCGACCCCGGACTGGGGCCCGGACCGGGTGGCGCGGGCGTTCGCCTCGCTGATGACGTCGTTGGGTTACGAGCGCTTCGGCGCCCACGGCGGCGACTGGGGCGCGATCATCTCGCGTGAGCTGGCGGTCCAGTTCCCCGAGCGGGTGCTCGGCATCCACGTGACGATGCTGGCGTCGGCAGTGGTCCGCACGCCCGCCGATCTCGACGGGCTTTCGGACCAGGCGCTGGGCAAGCGGTCGCTGGAGAAGGGGCAGGCGTTCTCGGCGTCGGGCACGGGCTACGCGATGATCCAGGCGACGAAGCCGCAGACCCTGGCGTACGGCCTGCACGACTCCCCGGCGGGTCAGCTGGCGTGGATCGCGGAGAAGTTCCGCTCGTTCTCGAACACGACGGTGGACCTGATCGACCGCGACGACCTGCTGGCGGACGTGTCGATCTACTGGTTCACGGAGACGGCGAACTCTTCGGCCCGGCTGTACGCGGCCCTGACGGGCGGCTGGGGAGCGCCGCCGCCGGTCAACACGGTCCCGACGGCGGTGGCGGTGTTCCCGGACGACATCGGGCTCCCGATCCGGGAACTGGCGGAGCGCACGGACAAGATCGTCCGCTGGACGGAGTTCCCCCGCGGCGGCCACTTCGCGGGCCTGGAGGAACCGGACGCGCTGATCGGCGACGTCCGGGCGTTCTTCAGCTCACTGCGCTGAGGGCGCGGCACTCAGGGCGAGTTGTCCACAGGGGTTGTCCACAGGCCTCTCGGTCTGTGGACAACCTCTCCGCACCCGTCAGAGGTACTGACCCGTCCCGGAAATCCCCGGCCCGTGCCCCTCGTGCCCCGGCCCGGCCCCGGGCCCGCCCGCCGACGGCCCGGCAGGCAGCCCCCGCCGCATCTGCTCCAGCTGGACCCGGGCCGCCATCTGCTGGGCGAACAGCGCCGTCTGGATCCCGCTGAACAGCCCCTCCAGCCAGCCCACCAGCTGAGCCTGCGCGATCCGCAGCTCCGCGTCCGACGGCGTCGAATCGTCGGTGAACGGCCGCACCAGGCGCTCCAGCTCGTCCTGCAGCTCCGGGGCCAGCGACGCCGCCAGTTCCTTGACCGACGTCTCGTGGATCTCGCGCACGCGGTTGCGGGACGCGTCGTCCAGCGGGGCCGCGCGGACCTCCTCGAGGAGCTGCTTGATCATCGTGCCGATCCGCATCACCTTCGCCGGCTCTTCGACGAGGTCGCCGACCGACTCGGGGTGCTCGTCCGCGCCCACCGCGGTGCCGTCCGGACCCACGACCACCACGTGGGGTGAAGATTCCTGGCCAGCGTCACCGGCTGTGAAGTTCGGCTCGGTCATGTGCTCCATCCTGGCTTGCCTTCGACACGCTCCGCGACACCCACGGGGTGTCCGTCTCCGAGCGTAGCCGCTCCAGGGGTTCCCGGTGGCTCTCCACCCAACCCCGGGCGCGCGGCGAAACCGCACGTCCGTACGGTGTCCACATGGCGTTCGACGTCGCTCGTATCCGTGGGCTCTTTCCCGCGCTGGGTGACGGCTGGATTCACTTCGACGGCGCCGCCGGAATGCTGGTACCGGAACAGGTCGCTTCGGCCGTTTCCACGGCGATGCGCGCCCCGGTGTCGGGGCCGGGCGGAGCGTTTCCGGCCTCACAACGCGCGGAGAGCATCGTGACCGCGGCCCGCCGGGCCGTGGCCGACCTGGTCGGGGCCGACCCGGCCGCCGTCGTGCTCGGGCCGAGCGCGCCGGTGATGCTGCGCCGGCTCTGCGACTCGCTCGCCGAGCGCTGGACGATCGGCGACGAGGTCGTCGTGTCGAGGCTCGACGAACAAGCCAACCTCGCGCCGTGGCAGCGGGCCGCGAAGCGCGTCGGCGCCGTCGTGCGCTGGGGCGAGATCGACATCGAAACGTGCGAACTCCCCGCGTGGCAGTACGAGCAGCTCGTCTCGGCGCGCACCAAGGCCGTCGCGGTCACGCTCGCGTCCGGGTCCGTCGGCACCCGGCCGGACGTGCCGACGATCATCGAGTTCGCCAAGCGGGTCGGCGCGCTGGTCGTCGTCGACGCCACCTACGCCGCGCCGTTCCTGCCGCTGGACATCAACGCGCTCGGCGCCGACGTCATGGTCGTGTCCGCGCAGGCGTGGGGCGGGCCGTCGGTCGGCGCGCTCGTCTTCCGCGACCCCGAGCTGATCGAGCGGATCCCGTCCGTCTCGCTCGACCCGATGGCGCGCGGCGCCGCCCGCCTCGAGCTCGGCCCGCACGCGTACCCGCTGCTGGCCGGGCTGATCGCGTCGATCGACTACCTCGCGGGCCTCGACGACGCCGCGTCCGGCTCGCGCCGCGAGCGCCTGGTCACCTCGCTCGGCTCGGCGAAGTCGTACCACGCCGGGCTGCTCGCCCAGCTGTCGACGGAACTGCTGTCGCTGCGGCACATCATGGTCATCGGCAACGCCATGCGCCGCATCCCCGCGCTCGCCTTCGCCGTCGCCGGCAAGAAGGCGCCCGAGGTCGCCGAGTACCTGGCTTCGCAGGGGTTGTGCGCCTTCGCCGACGACGGCACGGCCGGCGTCTTCGCGTCACTGGGCGTCGGGGAAGTGGGCGGCGCCGTGCGGATCGGGCTCGCCCACTACTCCAACGTCTTCGAAATCAACCAGCTCGTGCGCGTCCTCGAAGAACTCCGCTAGGACTTCGCCGCCAGCAAGACCTTCCCGAACACGCTGCCCTCTTCCAGGGCGCGGTGCGCGGACGCGGCTTCGGCCATCGGCACGACCTGGCCGACGATCGGCTTCACCAGGCCCTCCGCCACCAGCGGCCACAGGCGTTCCCGGACGTCGGCGACGATGGCCGCCTTCTGCTCCAGCGGCCGGAACCGCAGGCCCGCCGCGAACACCGACGCCCGCTTGCCGAGCAGCGCGCCGACGTTCAGCTCGCCCTTGACCCCGCCCTGCATGCCGATGATCACCAGGCGGCCGTCCTGCTGCAACGCGTCGACGTTGCGGCCGAGGTAGGACGCGCCCATGTTGTCGAGGATGACGTTCGCGCCGCCGGTCTCCTTCTTGAGGACCTCGACGAAGTCGGCTTCCTTGTAGTTGATCGTGATGTCGGCGCCGAGCTGGCGGCAGCTCTCGAGCCGCTCGGCCGACCCCGCGGTGACGGCGACGGTCGCGCCCAGCGCCTTGCCGACCTGGATGGCGTGCGTGCCGATGCCGCCGGCGCCGCCGTGCACCAGCAGCACCTCGCCTTCGGTGAGCTTCGCGTGCATCACGACGTTCGCCCACACCGTGCAGGCCACCTCGGGCAGCCCGGCCGCGGCGATCAGGTCGACCTCGCCCGGCACCGGCAGCAGCTGCCCGGCCGGGATGACGGCCTTCTCCGCGTAGCCGCCGCCCGCGAGCAGCGCGCAGACCTCGTCGCCGACGTTCCAGCCTTCGACGCCTTCGCCGAGTTCCGCGATGGTTCCCGAGCATTCGAGGCCGAGCGTTTCGCTCGCGCCCGGCGGCGGCGGGTAGTGGCCTTGGCGCTGCAGGAGGTCCGCCCGGTTCACCGCGCTCGCCGCGACGTCCACCAGCACTTCGCCGGGGCCGGGACGCGGGTCCGCGACCTCCGTCCACTCGAGAACGTCCGGGTCACCTGGTTCACGGATGGTGATCGCGTACATGTGTCGACTGTATCCCGGGGCCCGAAGTTCCCGCCGAATGACGCATTGACGTACTTCTCATTCGGAACAAAGGTGAGCAACCATGTCACTCTTCCGAAAGAGATTCGTCCCGCCGATGGCCCTGGCCGCCGGCGCGACGCTGGTGCTCGGCCTCACCCCGGCCGCCGCCACCACCACGGTCCCCGATGGTCCCGCGCTCGCGAAGCAGCTCGTCAAGAAGGTCGACGTCAACGGGGTCAACCGGCACCTGATCGCCCTGCAGCGCATCGCCGACACCAACGGCGGTACCCGCGCGGCGAGCACCCCGGGCCACCAGAAGTCCGCCGAGTACATCGCGACCAAGCTCGAGGCGGCCGGCTTCCAGGTGACCCGCCAGGAGTTCCCGTTCACCTACTCGGAAACCCTGGCCGAGAAGCTGACCGCGGGCGGCCAGGACGTCCCGGTCATCGCCATGGAGTACACCGTCTCGACGCCCGTCGGCGGCATCACCGCGCCGCTCGCCGTGGTCGCGGTCGACGACACCAGCGGCTGCGAGGCCACCGACTACACCGCGGACGTCGCGGGCAAGATCGCGCTGATCAAGCGCGGCGGCTGCTCGTTCGCGCAGAAGCAGCAGACCGCCGCCGCGGCGGGCGCGGTCGGCGCCATCGTCTACAACAACACCGACGGCGCGCTGAACGGGACGCTCGGGGGCCCGGAGAACGCGAAGATCCCGACCGGCGGCGTGACGGCCGCCGCGGGCGCGCAACTGGCGACGCTCGGCGGCCAGAACGTGACGCTGGAGCTGCGGGCCTTCCAGGAGGCGCGGACCAGCTACAACGTCATCGCCGAGACCAAGACCGGCCGCAAGGACAACGTCGTGATGCTGGGGTCGCACCTCGACAGCGTCCCGGCGGGCCCGGGCATCAACGACAACGGCACCGGCTCGGCCGCCCTGCTCGAGACGGCGCTGCAGCTGGGGAGCAGCCCGAAGGTCAACAACGCCGTCCGCTTCGGCTTCTGGAGCGCGGAGGAGTTCGGCCTGATCGGCTCGACCTACTACGTCGACCAGCTGAGCTTCGACGAGCAGCTGAACATCGCGCTGTACCTGAACTTCGACATGATCGGCTCGCCGAACGCCGGCTACTTCGCCTACGACGGCGACAACTCCGACGGCGTCGGCGCGGGCGCCGGCCCGTACGGCTCGGCGCAGATCGAGAAGACCTTCGTCGACTTCATGCAGGCCGCGCGGGGCGTGTCCGTCGAGGGCACCGACTTCACCGGCCGCTCGGACTACGGCGAGTTCATCGCCGTCGGCATCCCGGCGGGCGGCCTGGACACCGGCGCCGAGGTCCTGAAGACCCCGGCGCAGGCGGCGAAGTGGGGCGGCACGGCCGGCATCGCGTTCGACCCGTGCTACCACCAGGCCTGCGACAACCTCGGCAACGTCGACCGCGTCGCGCTGGACCGCAACGCGGACGGTGTCGCCTGGGCCCTCGGCGTCTACGCGACGAGCACCGAGAGCATCAACGGCGTCAAGCCGGGCGCGGCCGCGGCGAAGTCGCTGACGGCGCAGAAGCGTTCGACGCAGCGTTCCCTCACGGCGCACGCCGCGGGCGACCCGCACGCGCTGACCGCGTAACGCACGAAGAAGGGGCCGTCCCGAGCCGGGGCGGCCCCTTCTTCGTGTCCTCAGCCCAGGTTGTTCGTGCCGAAGGTGTCGCAGCGGGCCGGTTCGCCGGTCTGGAAGCCGGTGGTGAACCACTTCTTGCGCTGCGCGGACGTGCCGTGGGTGAACTTCGAGCGGTCGACCTGGCCGCCGCCGAGCTTCTCCTGGATGTAGTCGTCGCCGATGCGGGACGCGGTGTCCAGCGCGGACGCGATGTCGTCCTGGGTGACGTCGGTGATCAGCGGCTTGCCGCTCTCGGTCGGTGTCGTCGAGGCGTGGTTGGCCCAGACGCCGGCGTAGCAGTCGGCCTGCAGTTCGAGCCGCACCGAACCGGACGTCGGGCCGGTGCCGGTGCCCTTCTTCGACGTCCCGAGCAGGTTCTGCACGTGGTGGCCGTACTCGTGGGCCAGCACGTACGCCTCGGTGAACAGGCCGCCCTGCGCGCCGAAGCGCGTCTTCAGCTCGTCGAAGAACGACAGGTCGATGTAGACGTCGGAGTCCGCCGGGCAGTAGAACGGGCCGGTGTCGGAGGTGGCGCTGCCGCAGCCGGTGCGCACGCCGCCGTTGAAGAACTTGGTCGGCGCCTTCTGGTAGGTCGAGCCGGACCGCGCGAACTGCTGCGTCCAGTAGTCTTGGACGGAATTCACGATCGCCACGATGGCGCAGTCGTGGTTCTTGTTGGCGTCCGCGCCGGTCTTGCACTCGCTGGACAGCTTCGTGTTGTCGACCTGCTGGCCGGACCCGACGCTGCCGAGCCCGCCGCTCAAGCCGCTCCCGCTGCCGCCGCCGAGGCTGACCCCGCCGAGCTGGGAGAGCACGAAGTAGATGATCAGGCCCACCACGCCGAGCCCGCCACCGCCCAGTGCCACGCGGCCGCCGATCCCGCCGCCGCCACCACCGCCGCTACCGCGCAGGTCCTGGACCTCAGAGGCGTCCAGGCCGGCGTCGTCGTCGAACCTCACCCGCAGATATTAACGAGCCTGGGCGCGGCCGTCGCGCTGACGGCCGCACCCAGGCGTTGTACCGAGGTTCTGTTTCGTCGAGCGGTTGGCCGCATCCGGGCCGGCGTTCAGGCGCTGCCGTCACGGCTTCCGAGGCCGTGACCGGAAACAGGCCCGATCGACGCCGAATGCGTGAACGCACCGTAGAAGCCCGCGCTCGTGCTGCTCACAATCGCGCCCGACCCGGTGAGAATCCGTTCCGGTCGCGGGGACGCAGCAAGCGGTCAACCGCGAGGATCACCCGTCACGCAACCACCTGACCTCTCCTGGCGGGGCGCCCGGCCGGCACGTCGCCGTCGTCGCGCCGGATACCTGGCCAACCGTCCGCCGACAAGCAGAATGCGCCTTTTCGGGCCGAGTCTCAACCTTTTCGTAACCCCACCTTCGGGCGATGTTGCGGTGGTGTCTTCTCCGGCGGACGGATCGGACTCGGACGGCGCGCATCCTTGATCAGCGTTCTACGCTGCCTTATGACCGAGGAGCGACCTGTGCGGTGGTTGGACGAGGCCGAGATGGCGGCGTGGCGCTCCTACGTAGTCGCCACGCTGCGGCTGCGGCAGCGGCTGCACCGCGAGCTGACCGAGCGGCACGAGGTGTCGCTGACCGACTACGAAGTGCTCGTCTGCCTCGAACTCCAGCCGGAACACCGGATGCGGATGTCGGAACTGGCGTTGCTGATGGGGTCGACGAAGAGCAGGCTGTCCCACCAGGTCGGCCGGCTCGAGGAGACCGGCCTGGTCCGGCGGGCGCGCGACCCGGAGGACAAGCGCGGCGTCATCACGGAGCTGACCGAAGACGGCATGGCCGTGCTGAAGACGGCCGCGCCGACCCACGTGGAAGGCGTCCGCGAGCACCTGATCGACCTGCTGAGCCCGCACGAGCAGGCGACGATCGCGGGGGCCTTCGAGCGGGTGCTGGAGCACCTCACGGAAACCGAAAGCTGAACCCGGGCGCGGCCGGCGCCCGGGTGCTCAGTGCGGTAGCGGTGGGATTCGAACCCACGGAGAGGTTGCCCCCTCGCATGTTTTCAAGACATGTTCCTTCGGCCGCTCGGACACGCTACCCCTGCCCACGAGGGTAGCCGACGGAGTCCGCCGCCTCGCCGGGGCAACCGCGGCGGCCGCCACGGCGTGCTCATCGCATGACATCGCCGGAGGTGACGGGGGACGCGCCGGGCCTGCTGCGGGGCGCGGTCGCGGCCGTCTCGCTGGCCGTGATGCTCGGTTCCCTGCTCGCGGCCATGATCATCGGCGGCACGCTCAAGGAACGGTCCGGCTCGCTGGTCGCCACCGCGAGCGTGGAGCGGGTCGTCGACCGGGCCACGGCGGTCGCGCGCGTCGACGAACCGGGCGGTCCCCGCTACCGGGACGTGCACGTCAGCCGGAACTACCCGCGTGGCACCCGGCTCGAGGTCCGCTACTGGCCGCACGACGAGGAACCCGCGGCCGAGACCCGGGGCGAGCTGCGCATCCCCGGCCTGTGGATCTTCGGCGTCTGCGCGGCGGGGTTCGTGGCGGGCAACGTCGGGCTGCGGCTGGCGATCCGGCGGCCTAAGCCCAGCTCAGCGTGAGCGCCGCGCCCTGGGCCCGGCCCGCTTCGGCGGCCGGGGTCCGCGTCGACGGGTCCAGGGGGTTCTCGCCGATCGCCGCGACCGAGGCCTCGTCCGGGGTGATCAGCGCGACCGCCGCGCCGGCCGCGCGCAGCTCGTCCAGCACCGCGGGCAGCGGCTTCTCCATCGGCAGCGGCGAATCCAGGCCCAGCGGCGACACGACCGTGACGCGGGTGAAGCCCGTCGCGTAGTCGGCGTTCTCGCCGGAGCGGACGCCGCCGTCGACGTAGCGGCGGCCGTCGATCGTCACCGCCGGCCAGACGCCCGGGACCGCGCAGCTCGCCGCCACCGCGTCGACCAGGGGGACACCGGACGCGCGGTCGAAGCGGCGGGGTTCGCCGGTCTCCGCGTCCACCGCCACGATCACCAGGCGCTGCTCCGGCCACTCGTGCACCGGCAGCCGCGCTTCTATCACCGCGCGCCGGTCGGCCTCGGGGACCGTTTCGGCCGCCAGGGCCAGCCGGCCGACCGCGCGCCGGATTTCGGCGGGGTCCGTGGTGCCGGTGACCGCGCCGCCGAAGTCCGCGGCGAACTTCTCGAAGTCGATGTCGGCCGGGATCTCCGGCGCCTGGCGCGCCGGATCGGCCTGGCGCGCGAACAGCTCGGCCAGCGGCAGCCCGCTGGTCACCTGCGCGGCCACCGCCGACCCCGCCGACGTCCCGACGATCAGATCGGCTCCGGTGAGGTCCTGCCCGTGCTCGGCGAGCCCGGTCAGCAACCCCGTCGTCCACGCGATCCCGGCGACCCCGCCGCCGCCCAGCACCAACGCCTGTCCACCCATGCCGCCACCCTAGCGGCGCGGGATCACGGCTGTCGCAAGGCTTTCGCGGCGATCCGCGCCCGGACTTCGGGACGCCGCAACGGCGGCACGGTCGCCGGCGGCTGGCGGCGTTCGGGCAGCTGCTCCAGCAGCCGCGCGGTGATCGCGGTGATCTCGGCGACCGCGGCTTCGAAGGGCTCGCGCGTGGCGTCGGAAAGCGACTGCACGCCGGTGACCTTGCGGACGTACTGGCGGGCCGCGGCCTCGATCTCCTCGCCCGTCGCGGCCGGCTGGAGCCCCCGGAGGGTGGTGATGTTTCGGCACATGCCGCCCAGGGTACGACTCTTCGGACGCCTCGATCACACGGTCGGGTAGGCCCGGCCCCAGCGCGTTGACGCCCGAACCGCGGCTTGGGCAAGGTCGGAGCAGTGCCCCTCAGACCGTTCCGCTCCGCCCGCCCCCACCCCCCGGCCCTCGACGCCGAGCCGCCGGAAACCCCGATCCCGGAACAGGCCTGGCCCCGCGTGCGCGCCGACGAGCTGGTCACCCTCGTGGCGCACGTCTTCGCCGCCCACGGCTTCCCCGAACCCCGCGCGCGCATCGCGGCGGAGGCGCTCTGCCACGGCGACCTGACCGGCTCGCCGGACACCGGGGTCGCCGACCTGACCCGCGTCCACCTGCCGCTGCTGGAAACCGGCGACGTCGTGCCGCACGCCCAGCCGCTGATGATCGCCGACCGCGGGGCCGCCGCGCTGATCGACTACCGCCGCGCGTCCGGGCTGTGGGCCGTCGGCGACGCGATGGACCGCGCGGTCACCCGCGCCGGCCGGTTCGGCGTCGGGCTGGTTTCGCTGCGCGGGATCGGGCCGTTCGGCCGGGCCGGGCACCACGCCGCACGCGCGCTGCCGCACGCGATGATCGGGCTGGTCCTCGCGGCGGGCGGCGAGCCGGGCAAGCCGATGAACCCGCTCGGCATGGCCGCGCCCGGCGGCGCGTACCCCGAGTTCGTCTTCGACATGGAGAAGCCGGGTTCCGAAGCCGCCGGGCTGACGCTCCTGGTCGAGGTGCTCGCCGGCGTGCTCTCCGGCGTCGCCGACCACGAGCACGACACCGGCGTGCTGGTGCTGGCCATCGCCCCGACGACGCTGCGCAGCGCCGACGGCTTCTACCGCGCCGCGAGCGCGTTGTTCGGCAGCATGCTCGGCTGGGAGGGCGGCGCGCCGATCCGCTACCCGGGCTGGCGCGAGGCCCAGCACCTGGAGCAGTGCCGCGCGCTCGGCGTCCCGCTGGCCGGTCCGGTGCGCCGGGAGCTGGACGCGCTCGCCGTTTCGCTCGGCCTGCCGCCGCTGACCAGCGTCGGCTGACCCCCCGGCCTCGAGCGCCCCAAGGTGGCCTTGGTTGCTCCATCCATGCCCCCGCCACCGCCCTCAAAGGAGGCGCTTCGCGCCGCCGTGCTGATTCAACGCACCGAAGACCACATTGGGGCGCTCGGGACCGGGGCTCAGCGCACCAGGACGACCTTGCCGCGGTCCGGGCCCACGGCCACGACGTCGCCGTCGGTCAGCTGGCGGCCGCGGCGGGTCTCCACCTCGCCGTTGACCTTGACCTCCTCCGCGTCGATCAGGTCCTTGGCGTGGGAGCCGTCCTCGGCGAGGCCGGCCAGCTTGAGGAACTGGCCGAGCCGGATCGGCTCGCCGGTGATGGGTACGTCGACGGGATCGCTCATACGGGCATCATGCCCGGGCGGTCGTCTGCCGGTAGAGGGCCTGGACGTCCGTGTCGAAGTAGCTCGAGTACGACGTGTCCGGGTCGTCGCCGCCGTACTCGAAACCGCCGATGACGCCGATGACCGTGCCGAGCCGGGTCTTCGGGTCCTGGCCGGTGACCCACGGGCCGCCGCTGGTGCCGGTCGGGAAGCCGGTGCAGTCCACCTTCAGCTGGTAGGTGTCCTGCTGGCTGGTCGTGTTCTGGCAGACCGCGGGGACCTCGGAGTCGTCCGGGTAGCCGGTGAGCGTGATGGGCTGCTCGAACCCGGTGCCGGTGGCGAGGGTGTTCGCGCCGACCAGGCTTTCCAGGCTCTTCGTCGCGCCCGCCTGGTGCGCGGTCGCGAAGCCGACGTCGAGGTCCGGGTCCGACGACGCGCTCCAGCCCGGCGCGACGAGTTCGTCGGACACCGTCCAGAAGCCGAACGGCGCGACGCCGTCGTGGTAGCCGGGCGCGAAGGTGACGCCGGTGAAGTAGTCGCCGCCCTCGCCGTCGTGGATGCAGTGGGCGGCGGTCAGCAGGACGTCGCCCTGGGCGCTGTGCACGACGCTGGCCGTGCAGTAGTGCTTGTTCTCGACGAACAGCGCGCCGATCGCCGGGCTCGACACCGCGGGCAGGTCGGGCGTCGAAACCGGCGCGGCCTCGACGGTGCCGGACGTCGTGGCGTCCGCGGACCGCGGCTGGTGGTCCACGAAGATCACGAAGGCCGCGCCGAGCAGCAGGATCGCGGCGACGCTGAGCAGGACGGCCGTCCGCCGCACACGCATCGCCTCCTCGTCCGTTCGTCCCGGCGCTCCGACCAGATCACCATAAGGCGTCGCACCGACACAATCGGCACACCCACAGCAAGCTCACAGCCGCTAGGATCCGGAACTCATGAAGCGGTTCGCGGACAAGGTCGTGGTGATCACCGGGGCCGGCTCGGGGATCGGCCGCGCGCTGGCGCTCGAGTTCTCCCGGCGCGGCGCGCGCGTCGCCCTTTCCGACGTCAACGCCGACAACGCGGCGGAGACGGCGAAGCTGGCCGGCGACAACGCCCGCGCGTACACCCTCGACGTCGCCGACCGGGCCGCCGTGCTCGCCCACGCCGAAGAGGTCGTCCGCGACTTCGGCGGTGCGAACGTCATCGTGAACAACGCGGGGGTGGCGCTCGGCGCGACCGTCGAGGAAATGTCCTTCGAGGACTACGACTGGCTCATGGGTGTCAACCTCGGCGGCGTCGTGAACGGCACGAAGGCGTTCCTGCCGCACCTGATCGCGTCCGGCGAAGGGCACGTGGTCAACATTTCCAGCGTGTTCGGGTTCGTCGGCGTGCCGACGCAGAGCGCGTACAACGCGGCGAAGTTCGCCGTCCGCGGGTTCACCGAAGCGCTGCGCGAGGAGATGCTGATCGCGCGGCACCCGGTCGCGGTGAGCTGCGTGCACCCCGGCGGGATCAAGACCAACATCGTGCGCAACGCGCGCAGCGACGCCGGTGACCAGGAGAAGGCCGCGCGGGGCTTCGAGCGGATCGCCCACACCACCCCGGAGAAGGCGGCGGAGACCATCCTCCGCGGGGTGGAACGGAAGTCCGCGCGGATCCTCATCGGGCCGGACGCCTACGTCATCGACGCGATCCCGCGCGTCCTGGGCTCGGCCTACCAGCGTCCGCTGGCGGTGCTGGCGCGGCTCGGGCTGAAGCAGATGGAGAGCTGACCTTCACTCATTGGGGTTGCGTTTCGGACAGCATCGTCAGAAATGGTCCAGAATGCGTGGGGTCCGCGAGCCACCCGCACCGGAGGTCCCGATGCTTCGCACCGCACCGCGCAGTGCGACCCGTCCGTCCAGCGACCGCACCGCGGTCGAACTGCTGGATCGCACCGGCATCGTCGCGGCGAGCCTGCCCCGGCGCCGCCGCACCGACGACGACGTCGAAGCGAGCGAGCCGATCTTCACCCGGCCGCCGGTGTGCGACCAGGACCTGCGGCCGAAGTCCGTGGTGATCCGGCGTCGCGCCCGCACGTGGCTGGGCAGCGGCGCCGCGGTGCTGCTCGTCGCGGCCGGCTGGCTGGGCGGCGGGCTGTTCACCGGCGGGCTGTTCCCGCCGTCCCCGGCCGACGAGGTGGCCCAGGTCGACGCGCGCCCGGCCGTCGCGGCGGCGCCCGTACCCCAGCCGCCCGCCCCGCAGGCGCCGGCGGTCACGCCGCCGCCGAAGACGGTGTTCGTGCCGGTGCCCGCGAAGCCCGCGCCGCGGCAGGTCCAGGCGCAGGCGAAACCGCAGCCCAAGAAGCAGCCGTCGCAGGAAGACGAAGCGCGGGTCGACCTGCCGTCGTCCACCACGCCGACGTCGGCCACGAACCCCGTCCAGGCCTGGGTCGACGTCGCGGAAAGCATGATGCACCGCTACGGCCGCTGACTCAGGCGCCGCTCCAGCGGTACTCGTGCTCGGGGCGTCCGGTGGCGCCGTAGCGCAGCCGCATCTGGACCGTTCCCGACTCGGCGAGCGCGGTCAGGTACCGCTGCGCCGTCGCCCGCGCCATGCCCAGCTCACCGGCGACTTCGGCCGCGGACAGCGGACGGCCCGCGCGCCGCAGCTGCTCGGAAACCAGCCGGGACGTCGCCGTCGACTGGCCCTTCGGCGCGGACGTCCGGTCCTGGTCGTGCAGCACCCGGTACGCGCGGTCGACGTCGTCCTGCGCGAGCGCCCGGTCCTCGGCGAGCAGGCCGCGGAAGCGCGCGTACGACGTCAGCCGTTCCGCGAGCTGCCGGGTGGTGAACGGCTTGATCAGGTAGTTCAGCGCGCCCGCCCGGATCGCCGCGGCCACCGACGCGCTGTCGGTCGCGGCGGACAGCACGATCGTGTCCGTCTGCAGCTCGGGGAGCACCACCAGACCGGACTCGTCGGGCAGGTAGACGTCGAGCAGGACCAGGTCCGGCGAGAGCTCGCGGACGCGGGCGCGCGCCTCGGCCGCGGTGTGCGCCGTGCCGACCACGACGAAGCCGTCGACCTCCTCGACGAACCCGGCGTGCACGCCGGCGACCCGGAAGTCGTCGTCGACGATGAGCGTGCGGATCATCGGTCCTCCGTCAGCGTTCCGGGCAGCTTGGCGACGAACAGGGCACCCGTCTCGCCGGCGCCGGCGTCGGCCAGCCAGACGTCGCCGCCGTGGGCGCGCGCGGCCTGGCGGGCCAGCGCCAGGCCGAGACCGTGGCCGGGCGACAGCTTCGTCGAGACGCCTTCGTCGAACAACGTGCGCCGCAGGTCTTCCGGCACACCGGGGCCACTGTCCACAACGGACACGTGCAGGGTGCCGCCCTCGGCCAGCAGGCTGATTTCGACCGTCGCGGGCCGCCGCGGGCCCATCCGGGCGGCGTGCAGGGCGTTGTCGACGAGGTTGCCGATCACGGTGTTCGCGGCGATCGGGTCGGTCACCGTCGTGGGCACCCAGGTGTCGTCGGCGAGCTTGAGCGTGAGGCCCTTTTCCTGCGCCTGCTCGGTTTTCGCGACGAGCAGCGCCTGCAGGTACGGGTCGGCGACGGCGTCGCCCAGCTCGCTCGGCCGCGCCGACGGCGAATCCGTCAGCGTCTGCAGGTACTCGGCGGCTTCGGTGTGGTGGCCGAGCTGGAGCAGCCCGTACAGCGTGTGCAGCCGGTTCGCGAACTCGTGCCGCTGCGCGCGCAGGCCGTCGGACAGCGCGCGGATGCCGTCGAGCTCGCGGGTCAGCGCGTCGAGGTCGGTGCGGTCGCGGAAGGTCAGCACCGTGCCGATCGGCCGGTCGTCCAGCCGGACGGCGCGGGAGTTGATCACCAGCACGCGGTTTCCCGCCACGGCGAGGAGGTTGTCGACCGGCCGTCCCTCGGCGACGGCCTTGTGCAGGCGCGGGCTGAGTTCGAGTTCCGCCAGCGCCGCGCCGAGCGGGAGTTCGGTGCCGAGCAGGCGTTCGGCCTCGTCGTTGCGCACCGAGACGCGGTTGGCCTCGTCGACCGCGAGGACGCCCTCGCCGATCCCGTGCAGCACGGCTTCGCGTTCGTAGAGCAGCTCGGTCAGCTCGTGCGGTTCGAGACCGTGCGTGACGCGTCGCAGCCGCCGGTTCAGCAGCGCCGACGCGCCCGCGCCGAGCAGCAACGCGCCACCCGCGAACAGCAGCGTGATGATCAGGAGCTGGTTGAACGCGCCGGTCGGGTCGGCCACGTCGAAGCCGACGCTGACCTCGCCGACGACCCGCTGGTGGCCCGGCGCCCAGATCGGCGTCTTGCTGCGGACGGACAGGCCGAGCGTGCCGCTCTGCACCGCGCTGACCTCGTCCCCGCCGGCGAGTGCCACATCCGGGGGCGTGCTGACCGGCTTCCCGATTTCGCTCGGCGTCGGGTGCGCGAGCCGGATGCCCTTGTCGTCGGTGATCACGACGAACAGCGCGTCGTTGGCCTCCGTGACGGCGAGGACGCGTTCCTCGAGGGCTCCGCCGGGGATCTTGGCGGCCGCGTTCGCGACGACGACCGGGTCCGCGGCGACGGACTTCGCGATGGCCAGCGCCCGGCGGCCGTACTGGTCGGTGAGGGTCTGGCTGAGCAGCACGCTGACCAGCGCGACGCCGATCCCGACGACGAGGAGGACCACGCCGATCTGCAGCAGCAGCACCTGCCTGCTGAACCGCATGCGCGGGAAGAGCGCCCACTTTGGCATGGCTCGGAACCATACCCCCTGGTCAGCGCGGTGCGCTAAATGAGCAAAACATGCATAACGCGCACTTGCCGCGGAGAACGTCGACAAGCTTCACCTCGACGCAACGGCTGCTTAACGTCCCTTCCCAACGTGAGCCCCACCACGTGACGAAGGAGTCACCTCCCCATGGTTCCCCCACTGATCGAACTCACCGGAGCCACCAAACGGTTCCCGAGCGGGTCCGGTTCCGTGCACACGGCCGTCCGCGATCTGACCATGACCGTGCAGCCCGGCGAGTTCGTCGCCGTCGTCGGCCCCACGGGGTGCGGCAAGTCGACGACGCTCTCGCTGGTGTCCGGCCTGCAGCCGCCGTCCGCCGGCCGGGTGCGGGTGAACGGCGAGGACGTGAAGTCCATTCCGGACGGTGTCGGCTACATGTTCCAGACCGACGCCGTGATGCCGTGGCGCTCGGTGCTCGACAACGTCGCGTCCGGCCCGCGCTTCCGCGGCGTGCCCAAGGCCGAGGCCCGCGCGCAGGCCGTCGACTGGATCGCCCGCGTCGGGCTCGCCGGCTTCGAGAAGTACTACCCGCACCAGCTTTCCGGCGGTATGCGCAAGCGCGTCGCGCTGGCCCAGACCCTCGTGACCAAGCCGAAGATCATGCTGATGGACGAGCCGTTCTCGGCGCTGGACGTCCAGACGCGGGCGCTGATGCAGGACGAGCTGCTGCGGCTGTGGTCCGGTTCGGGCGCGGCGGTCATCTTCGTGACGCACGACCTCGACGAGGCGATCGCGCTGGCGGACAAGGTCGTCGTGCTGACGACGTCGCCGGCCACCGTGAAGGACGTCTTCGAGATTCCTCTCGAGCGGCCGCGGAAGGTCGAGGACCTCCGGCTGACCGAGGAGTTCCGCAAGCTCTACGCCGACATCTGGGAATCACTGCGCAGCGAGGTCGACAAGGCCCGCGAGAAGGGAGCGAGCAATGTCGCTTGAGACCCCCGCCGCTCCGGCCGCTTCCCTGCCGGTGCTGGAAACCGAGCAGGACATCCTGACGAAGGCCAGGCGCGCCACGTCCCGCCGCAAGCGCAACACCTGGCTGCTGCGGCTGGCACTGGTGGTCGTCTGGCTCGGCAGCTGGGAAGTGACCGCGACCTACTGGATCGACCCGTTCTTCTACTCCAAGCCGTCCCGCATCTGGGAGCGGCTGACCGAGTGGGTCACCAGCGGCACCGACTTCGGCTCGCTCTGGTACCAGCTCTGGGTCACCGTCGAAGAGGCGCTGGTCGGCTTCGCCATCGGCGCGGTCGCCGGTGTGATCTTCGGCGTGATCCTGGGCCGCAGCCAGTACCTGGCCGACGTGCTCGCGCCGTTCATCAAGGCCGCCAACGCGGTCCCGCGCATCGTGCTCGCCTCGCTGTTCGTCATCTGGTTCGGCCTCGGGCTGGCGTCGAAGGTCGCCACCGTCGTCGTGCTCGTGTTCTTCGTGGTGTTCTTCAACGCCTTCACCGGCGCCCGCGAGGTGGACCGCAACCTGATCGACAACGCGCGCATCCTCGGCGCCGGCCGGATGCAGGTGATCAAGGCGATCGTGCTGCCGAGCGCGACGTCCTGGATCCTCTCGTCGCTGCACACCGCGTTCGGCTTCGCGCTGATCGGCGCGGTCGTCGGCGAGTACGCCGGGTCCAAGGCGGGCATCGGCTTCCTCATCTCGAACGCGCAGGGCACGTTCGACTCGGCGGGCATCTACGCCGCCATGATCATCATCACCGTCGTCGCACTGGTCGCCGAGTGGGGCATCGGAAACCTCGAGAACCGGCTGCTGCGGTGGCGGCCCTCGATGTCCACCTCCAGCCAGACCGTCATCTGAGTCGTTGAAAGGACCGAATCGATGAGGATTCGCCGGATCGCCGTCGCGGTCACCGCGCTGACCGCGGTGGCCGGCCTGACCACCGCCTGCCAGGACTCCCGCGTCGCCGCGACGGGCGAGGGGGGCAAGCCGAAGGTCACGATCATGGTCGGTGGCCTGGAGAAGGTCATCTACCTGCCCGCCATGCTGACCCAGCAGCTCGGCAACTTCGCCGCGCAGGGCATCGACGTCGAGCTGCAGAGCGAGCAGTCGGGCGCCAACGCCGAGACCGCGCTCGTCGCCGGGCAGGTGCAGGGCGTGGTCGGGTTCTACGACCACACGATCGACCTGCAGGCCAAGGACCAGTGCATCAAGAGCGTGGTCCAGCTGGCCAACATCCCGGGTGAGGCCGAGGTGATCGGCACCAAGCACGTCGAGCAGATCAAGAGCTCGGCCGACTTCAAGGGCAAGAAGCTGGGCGTGACGTCGCTCGGGTCGTCGACCGACTTCCTGACGAAGGCGCTGGCGGCCAAGGCGGGCGTCGGGGCCGACCAGTACACGCCGGTGAAGGTCGGCGCCGGGCAGACGTTCATCGCGAGCCTGGACAACGGCGGCATCGACGGCGGCATGACGACCGACCCGACGATCGCGCAGCTGACCAACACGGGCAAGGCGAAGGTGCTCTACGACCTGCGCACGCCCGAGGGCACGAAGGCCGCGCTGGGCGGGCTGTACCCGGCGTCGTCGCTGTACATGAGCTGCGACTTCGTGGACCGCAACAAGGACGCCGTGCAGAAGCTGGCCAACGCGTTCGTGGCCACGCTGAAGTGGATCGGCCAGCACACCCCGGAGGAGATCGCGGCGAAGATGCCGCCGTCCTACAGCGGCGGTGACAAGGCGCTGTACGTCAAGTCCATCAAGGACAGCATCGGGATGTTCAACGGCGACGGCAAGATGGACGCCGACGGTGCGAAGAACGTCCTCGAAGTCCTTTCCAGCTTCTCGAAGAACGTGCAGCCGAAGAAGGATTCGATCGACCTGTCGAAGACGTACACGACCGAATTCGTCGACGCAGCCGCGAAGGGCTGACAGCCCCGCTCACCGCACCGGGCGGTAGGTGAGCGATATCGACCCGTAAAGGCCTCTTTCCCCCGCGGAGGCCTTTACGGGTCTTTTCGGGCAATGTGAAGACCATTCGAAAGTAGCTACCTTCTTTTTCGCGCGACTCCAACACTTGGGGAACGGTTTTCCCGGTCCCCCTCGGTGAACGGAGTCCCCGCATGTCCGAATTCCTCGCGTCGCGCGCTGTCCGCGTCCTCACGGCGGTCGCCGCGGCCGCCGCCGGCTTGGCCGTTTCCGGCACCGCGCACGCGGCTGTCGAGTACGGCGCACACTCTTTTGATGAACACCGTCACGGCCACCAGTTCTCCGGCGGCAACTGGGGTGGCTATGTCAGCTTCGGCAGCTTCACCACGGCGACGGCGAGCTGGACCGAACCGTCGGTGACCTGCAACTCCACCAACGACCTTTTCGCGCCGTGGGTCGGCATCGACGGCGACGGATCGTCCACAGTGGAACAAACCGGCGTCGAGACGGACTGCTCCAGCGGGCGCCCGGTGTATTCGGCCTGGTACGAGATGTACCCGGCCGCGCCGGTGTACTACAACGTGTCGGTGAGCGCGGGCGACCACATCACCGCCACCGTGACCCGCACGGCCACGAACACCTACCGGCTGGACCTGGCCGACACGACCAAGGGCTGGTCCAAGTCCACCACGAAGTCGCTGACGTCGAAGCACGCGTCGGCGGAGGCGATCATCGAGTCGCCGACGGACTCCTACCCGAGCATTTCGGGCGGGGTCAAGTTCACCGGCGTCAAGTTCAACGGCACGAACCTGGCCTCGACCAGCCCGTCCGCGCTGAACGCCGACGACCGCGGCACGTACACCTGGATCCCGGGCGCGATCGGCTCGGACGGCCAGAGCTTCACCATCTCGCGGCACTGACCTACTTCAGGTTGTTGATCGCCCAGGCGACCACCATCACCGCGAGGATCAGCGAAATGACGGCTTGCAGCATCATCGTCAGCTTCGCCCAGATCCGCAGCGGCATGACGTCCGTCGGGCTGAAGGCGGCCGCGTTGGTGAACGAGAAGTACAAGTAGTCCAAGTAGGACGGTTCCCAGTCCTGGTGCGCCAGGCCCGGGTCGGCCATCTGCGGGAACTGCAGGTCGGGGAACTCGGCCCGCCCCGCCGCCCGCCGGCCCGGGCCGCCGCGGTCGAACTCCCAGTACCAGAGGGAGAAGGCGACGATGTTCGTCCAGTAGACGATGCCGCCGGTGACCAGCACGGCCCCCGCGTGGTCGCCGATCGTGCCGGCCGCGATGCGGTAGACCAGCGTCACCGCGGACCCGGCGTTCACCGCGGTCACGGCGGCGACCAGCAGCAGCGCGATCACCCGCTCGACCGCGCTGAACTGCGACATCCGCCCCGGGTTGACCAGCAGCAGCGCCACGACGAGCAGCCCGGACACGGTGGGCAGCAGCCACCACGGGTGCAGCGCCATGTCGTCGGGCAGGACGACCTGCAGCACGAGCGTGGCCACGACGACGCCCATCGCGGGCCAGCGCGTCTCACCGGAGGTCCGCCGGCGCCACGCGGGAAGTGCCTCTTCAGTCACCGGCCCACGCTAGGCCAACCCCCGCACTTTCACGTGAAAGTGCGGGCCCCAGGTCGGCACTTTCACGTGAAAGTGCCGCTCCCAGGTCGTCGCTTTCACGTGAAAGCTACGCCCCCGGGACGTCACGTTCCCTACGAAAGTGCGGTGTCGGGTCAGCCGGCGGGGGCGGTGGCGAAGTCGCCGGGGAGCTTGCGGGCCACGTCCGTGCGGGAGCGGGCGCCGAGCTTGCGCAGCACCTTCGCCACGTGCTGTTCGACCGTGCGAGGCGAGAGGAACAGGCCGTCGGCGATCTCGCGGTTGGTCCGGCCTTCCGCCAGCATCCGCGCGACTTCGCGCTCTCGCGGGGACAGTTCGCTCCCGTACCCCCGCCGCCCACGCTGCGAAGGCGCCCAAGCGCCGTGCTCGCGCAGCTGGTGACGGCAGCGTCCGGCATCCCGCGTCGCACCCAGCTGCTCGTACGCCTCCGCCGCCGCGGTCAGCTCCTCGACGGCGTCGCGGTTGCCCGCCGCCAGCCGGCACATCGCGGCTCGCTCCCGCATCGCCGTCGCCGGGTAGGGCATCGGCAGCGCCGTGTAGCTGGACGCGGCTTCGTCGAACAGCGCCGCCGCGGCCAGGTGCTTGCCCCGCGCCTCTAATAGCACCGCGCGCCCGGCCACCAGCGCGGCCGCGGCCACCGGGGCGTCGCGGCCCTCGATGCCGCGGGCGAACGCCTCCACGACGCTGTCCGCCTCCGGCCAGCGCCCGGCCCGCGCGTACGCCTGCGCCGCCGCCGGGACCAGTGCCGCGGCCCAGATCCAGACGCCCTTGCGCCCGGCCGCCGCCACCGCCGTGTCGGCCACCGCGCAGGCGCCGTCGACGTCGTCGGTCGCCAGCAGGACCGAGATCAGCACGCCGGCGGCCGAGAGCACCACCGGGATCGGCCCGCGGTCCGGCGCGTGCACGCTCGCCGCGGTCAGGTGCCGTTGCGCCGCGGCGAACTCCCCGCGCACGGCCGCGAGCCCGCCGAGCACCAGCGACGACTCCATGACGATCGGGCCCAGTTCCGGGTAGCTGTCCCGCAGCTGCTCGGCGGCTTCGGCGAGGCCGGTCCAGCGCCCGCGCACCCAGTCCAGCCGGACGCGGGTGCCCTGGATCAGCCCGATCGCGTACAGCGCGCCGGCGTCGGTCGCGCGCCGGACGCCCTCGGTGACCAGCCGGTCCGCGCGTTCGAGGTGCCCGGCCCACGACTGGCCGTCGGCGAGGTTGCACCACAGCCGGGCCAGCTGGACGCGCTCGGCGACCGTGCCGACCGTGTCCGACAGCGCTTCGAACTCCGCCCACGCCGAGCCGTCGCCGACGTGTGACGCGGCCGCGATGCGGTCGGCGGTCAGCGCCAGCCGCAGCTCGGGGTCGTCGAGCCGCTCGTACACCTCGCCCGCGCGGGCGCGCCAGGATTCGTGCCACGACAACGGCGTCAGCCCGTCGATCGGCTGGGCGAGCAGCGTGATGCCGCGCGCGGCGAGGTCGGGCCGGTCGGTCAGCTCGCCGACCGCGCGCTCGACTTCGAGGCGGCCGCGGCCGAGCCCGCCGATGGTCCGGACCAGCAGCATGCCGAGGCTCAGCCGGATCGAGCCGCGCACCGACGGCGGCAGCGCCACCTCTTCCAGCACGCGCTCGAGCGTGCCGATCACGTCGGGGCGGAAGCCCCGCAGCGCGACCTGGCTCAGCTTGCCCGCCACGCGCCCGGCGTCCGCCTGGGCCGGCCCGGGTTCGGCGAGCACCGACTGCAGCAGGTCGATCGCCCGGGACGTCTCGCCGCGGGCGATCGCCTCGTCGGCGGCCGCTTCGGCGTAGTGCCGCCACTGGTCGACGCGGCCCGCCGCGCGGGAGTGCCGGGCCAGCAGCGTGAGCGGCGGGGACGGCTGCGCGGCGAGCACGCGGATCGCCTGCGCGTGCAGCAAAGCGCGTTCGGGGCCGCTCACCGTGTCGTAGACCGCCTTGCGCGCCAGCGGGTGCCGGAAGCCGTACTTGCCGTCCCCGACTTCGCCGAGCACCCCGCCCGACAACGCGGCCAGCAGCGCGGTGCGGAGGACTTCGTCGGTGAGCCCGGCCAGCTCGCCGAGCACGCCGGCTTCGGCGCCGACGCCCAGTACCGCGGCCGCACCGGCCAGCCGCACCGCCGGGTCGGGCAGCGCGGAAAGCCGTTCGGTGACGGCTTCCCGCAGCAGCACCGGCACTTCGAGGTTTTCCAGCAACCGATCGGAAAGCACTTCGCCGACCGGGAGGCGTTCGGCCGCTTCCTTGAGCGCCCGCAGCGTTTCCTCGACCACGAACGGGATCCCGGCGGTGCACTCGTGCAGCTTCGCCGCGAACTCGTCGGTGACCCGGGGCAGTTCGAGGATTTCGACCGCGAGCGCGCGCACGGCGGCGACGTCGAGCGCGCCCAGCGCCACGCGCGCGGAGTGGACGGCCGGGTCGGTCCGGAAGGGCGCGCCGAGCGGTCCGGGCCGCACGTCGGTGGCCGACCGGTAGGTGGCGACCACGGCCAGCTCGGGCGGCATCGCGCCGGCGAGGAACCGCATGAGGTCGCGGGTGTCCTCGTCGGCCCACTGGAGGTCGTCGATCAGCACGAGCGCGGGCCCGCAGGCGCACAGGAGCTCCCGCACCGCGCGGAACACGCGGTGGCGCTCGGCGACCGGGTCGGCCAGCGGCTCGGGCCGCGGGGGAAGCGCTTCCGCGAGCTCCGGCAGCAACGGCCGCAGCACGCCGGCGACCGGGCTGAGCGGGCCCAGCGGCGCGTCGCCGCACGCGCGAAGCGCTTCCAGGACGGGCCCGTAGGGAAACGGTTCCCGCAGCGGCTGGCAGGCGCCGGTGAGCACGCGGCAGCCCTCGAACTCCTTGCGCCGCGCGATCTCCGCGAGCAGCCGGGTCCGGCCCATGCCGGGTTCACCCTCGATCAGCACCGCCGCGGGCCGGTGCCGCAGCACGTCCACGATGGCGTCGAGCTCGGCGTCGCGGCCGGTCAGGCGCGCTGGTCCAGACCTGATCGAGACGGAGGTGGGGCGGGGAGCGGTCAGCCACATATGACCTCCTCGGCGCTCCGGCACTGTGCGCGGGAGCCTAAGCAGCGCTGATCCGCTCGTAAACCATTAACCGAATAGGTGGTCGGTACCACCGTCACACGTCCGCCTACCCGCTGTCACCGGTTTGCCGCGGGATCGGGGGCTTCCGGTGCACAGTGCGTGCGAAACCTCGGCCGTTCCCGCGTTCCGGGGGCGCATAGCTTGATCAGGTAGGTAGTCCCGCTACCGAAAGTAGTTCACGGAAACCCTACTTAAGGACCTGTCCGACCGGGTGACGTGCCGGGGTCGAGGTCGCTTGGAGCAGGGGATTCGTCCGGGGTGAATGCGTATACCCATTCGCCGGGCGCCCGGATTGCACCGTAACGCCCACTGCGGGGACGCTCAGCCGGGTGAGTACCACTGCGTGGCCGGTGCGGAGCCGCGCGTAACCAACTAGGGAGAAGCATGAAGATCGCGAGACTTCTCGGTGCCGCTGCCACCGCGGTGATGGCGACGGGCGCGCTGGCCGCGACCGCCGTCCCCGCGTCGGGCCAGGACCTGCTGAACCCGGACATCGTGCCCGCGATGCAGCGCGACCTCGGCCTGACCCACGACCAGGTGCTGACGCGGCTGAAGAACGAGGACGTCGCGACCAAGGTCACCGAGGCCGTCAGCGCGGCGCTCGGCGACGCGTTCGGGGGCGCGACCTACAACGCGGCCACCGGCAAGGCGCACATCCAGACGACGAACGCCGCGTCGGTCGCCAAGATCCGCGAAGCCGGCGCCGAAGCGGAAGTCGTGAAGTTCAGCGCCCGCCAGCTCGACTCCACAGTGGACACCCTGAACGCGCGCGACGCCTCGGCGCCGTACGCGATCACCGGCTGGGGCGTCGACGCCACCACCAACCGCGTGACGCTGTCGGTCCTGCAGGGCCAGCGAGCCGCGGCCGAAACCTTCCTGACGCAGTCCGGTGTGGACAAGTCGTCGGTGACGATCCTCGACGCGGCCGCGAAACCGACGCTGCACGCCAACATCCGCGGCGGTGACGCCTACTACATCGGTGGCTCGTCGCGCTGCTCGGTCGGCTTCGCGACCACGACCGGTTTCGTCACCGCGGGCCACTGCGGCGCGCTCACCGGCGGCGGCTCGCTGACCGGGTCGAACGGCGCCTCGCTCGGCAGCTGGATCACCTACCGCTTCCCGGGCGTCGACTACGCGGCGGTGCGGACCAACAGCAGCTGGACCCCGGTCGCGCAGATGAACAACGGGACCGCGGTGCGCGGGCAGTCGAACGCGGCGACCGGCTCGTCGGTCTGCAAGGCCGGCTCGACCACGGGCTGGACCTGCGGCACCATCGGCGCCAAGAACCAGAGCGTCCGCTACGCCGAGGGCACGGTCAACGGCATGACCGCGACCAACGTCCGCTCGGCCGCGGGTGACTCGGGCGGCGGCTTCATCGCCGGCAACTACGCGCAGGGCGTCCTGTCCGGCGGCAACACGTCCGTGACGTACTTCTACCCGATCGCCGGCGCGCTGTCCGGCACCGGCACCACCCTCAAGACCAGCTGATCCCTGCCGAAAACGGCGAAAGGGCGGGGTTTCGAGTGCCTCCAGCGCACTCGAAACCCCGCCCTTCGTTCCTCGCCGCGGGATTGGGAGGTTCAGGGGTCAGACGTTGCTGATCTCCTCGATCAGCCCGTCGACGTCGAAGTGCGCGCTCTCTTCGCCGAGCGGCACCAGCTCGTAGGACGCCTCGAGGAACGTCCGGATGTCTTCGCGCTCCAGCTCGAACGACGCATAGCCGTCCGGTGACTCGATTTCCAGGGTGAGGAAGTCTTCGTCCTCGGACAGGTCCGGGCGGATCCGGACGTCGCCGAGGCCGGTGGGCTCGTCGAGCCCGGACACGAGGAGGTCACGCGCGAAGGTCCACTCGATCCACCGGCCGCGCTCGGTCCGGAAGGCCACGGTCACCGCGAACGGCTCGTGCACGTGGTAGGACAGGCGGGACAGGACGGGCGTGGTGCTCTCGTTCAGCAGCACGAACTGGCTCTGGTGTACGGCGTCGGTGTGCACGGCCCCTCCTGGAGTCTCGCGGTCGGTTCGCGCGGCGCGAACTGTTCGGCAAGGAGATGACCAGGGCCTGCGGTCATGACGGAGAAAGCTTCACGTTCACTTGATCGGTTGCATCCGTCCATTGTGGTGTAACGCCGGGCACATACCCCTTGCGCTCAGGCGGGCACGGGTGGTGACGGCTCGCGCAGCGCGGCGGGCAGCCGGTTCCGCAGCGCGAGCAGCGCCGGGACGGCGGCCGCGCAGGTCAGCGCCAGCACCGACCAGGTCAGGGCGTTGCCCGCGGTGAGCAGCAGGGACAGCAGGCCGGGCGCGAGCGCCACCGGCAGTCCCCAGGAGAGCTGGAAGATCGAGCTGGCCCGCCCTTCGGCCCCGGGCGGCGCGGCTTCGGCGGCCGCCGCGGTGGCGGTCGGGCCGAACATCGCCTCCGCGACCGAGAACCCGACGCTGGCGGCGAGGATCAGCCCGGTGGCGACGCCCAGCGGAACGGCCTCCAGCGGGATCAACAGCGCGAAGCAGGCGGCGAACAGCACCGCGGCCCCGATCAGCCCCGCCGTCCGGCTGCGGCGGGCCAGCACCGCGACGACCGGCCGCTGGGTCGTGACGACGACCACGGTCCCGAGCGTGATGGCGGTCCCGGCGATCCACTGTGGACCGTGCAGCAGATCCCGCACGACGATCGGCAGCACGGCGAACTTGCTCGCGCTGGCGAACGTGAAAGCCAAGTGGGTGACGCAGAACCCGGTGAACGGCCGGTCCCCGAGCACGGCCCGCCAGCTCCCGGCCGGCGAGTCCGCGCGCGCCTCGGCACGGGGGAGCAGCCGGATCAGCACCGCCGCCACGGCGAAGCTCGCCGCGTTGACGTACGCGAGCAGGTGGAAGGCCCACGGGCTGGTGAAGGTCGGCAGCACGGCCATCGCGGCGGCCCCGACCCCGGCCCCGGCGAACCGCCCGGCGGTCTGCGTCGCGAGCACCCGATCGGTGTCCCGCCCCCCGGCGAGCCGCGCGGCCATCGGCGCGTTGCACGTCCAGAACAACCGGTCCCCGAACCCGGCCACGGCCGACACCACGACCACCTGCCAGCCGCTGTGCACGAAGGGGTAGGCGCAGAAGGCCCCGAGCCGCACGAGGTTCCCGGCCACGAGCAGCGCCCGCGGCCCGAACCGGTCCATGGCCACCCCGGCGGCCGGCCCGGTGACGAGCGCGAGCACCGCCCCGGTGCTCAGCGACGTCCCGGCGTCGACCAGGCCGAGCCCTTGGCCGTGCACGAGGAAGAGGAGCGCGAACGGCACCCAGAGCCCGCTGCCGAGCGCGTCGATCAGGGTGGCGGCGAGGAAGAGCCGGCGGTCCCGAACCATGCTGCGGAGTCCTTCCCCCAGGTGGACAGCAGGCCAGGATATCGGCGGAGTGGTGGCTTTCCCACCGGATTTCGCGTCGTAACACCGGGCGGCGCCGGGCCGACTCGCTCGGGCGTTGGCTGGTCCTGCTCGCGATGGGCGCCGCGGGCTGCGCGGGGCCGACCGGCGGAACGGCCGCGCCCGCGGCCGCCCCGGCGAAGGCCGGACCGGACCTCCTCACGCTCCTGCCCGACGCGTCCGCGTACCCGCCGCACCCGACCCGCAACGACGTCCTCGCGCACCGGGTGTTCACCCCTCCAGGAGATCGCCGAAAGCTCCTCCTGGAACGGATGCTCAGCCGTACGTCGGCACGCGGTTCGCGCTCGACGTCGCGGCGGTCCAGGCGCAGGCCGGCCAGTGCGGCCGGGTCGGTGACGGCAGCCCCTCCGACGCCCGGTTCACGCTCCCGGGGAACCCGAAGGCCGACCCCGCTCAGGTGCTCGCGATCAAGATGACCACCGGCGGCGACGTCGTGAAGCTGACCTACGTCGCGCAGGTCGGTGGTTACGTCGTCACCGCCTTCGCGCTCTGCACCGAGCAGGCGGTCTGCGAAGCCGCGCTCAAGCCCGTCCTCGCCGACGGCGTCGCGAAGGCCCGCGCCGCCTAGGGGCCCAGTGGCAGGTCCAGTCCCACCTTCACCCGGTCCATCGCCACGCTCGTCGTGAAGTGCCGGACGTTCGGGTTCTCGAAGAACATCCGCCGGGTGAACGCCTCGAAGCCCGCCATGTCCGGGCACGTCACGATCAGCACGAAGTCGGCGTTGCCGGTGACGTAGTAGCACTGCTGGACGCAGTCGTCGGTGAGCACCTGGCGGCGGAACGCGTCGAGGACCGCGAGGTTCTCGCGCTCCATCTCGACCATCACCACGAACGTCATGTTCAGCCCGAGCGCCTCCGGCGAGAGGATCGCCACCTCGCGCTCGATGACGCCCGCCTCGCGCAGCCGCTTGATCCGCCGCTGGACCGCCGCGGCCGAGAGGCCGACCTTCGCGCCGATCGTCTCGGCGATGGTGCGGGCGTCCGCCTGGAGGCAGGCGAGGATGGCGGTGTCCAGCTGGTCGAGGTCGGGTGTCTGCACTCAAGCAGGCTAACCGGCACCCCCGACAATCCGCCTCGGCTCAACCCCGCGCTCACTCCTCCGTGACGCCGCTCACTACTCCGAACGAGGCGAAGATGAAACAACTTTCTGAGTGACCTGGAACACAACTCACGGGTCTACCAGGGGGTAGCGCATACAAGTGGAAGACCAGCCGGTCGCCCGCCAACCCGCCGGCGTGGGGAGGCTTTCCCGTGCCCGCACCTGCCGCCGTGCTGACCGGCCTCGGCTCGTGGTTGCCGACGAAAGTCCTGGACAACCACGAGATCGCCGCCCGGCTCGACACCTCGGACGAGTGGATCCGGACCCGCACCGGGATCCGCGAGCGCCGCGTTTCCGGGCCGGACGAGTCCACTGTGGACCTCGCGGTCGGGGCGGGGCGCGAAGCGCTGGGCGGCGGGAGCGCCGACGTCGTCGTGCTCGCCACCTCCACGCCCGACCAGCCGTGCCCGGCCAGCGCGCCGCAGGTCGCCGCCCGGCTCGGGCTCGGCACGGCCGCCGCGTTCGACGTCAACGCCGTCTGCAGCGGGTTCGTCTACGCGCTGGCCACCGCGGCCGGGTTCATCGCCGGCGGGCTCGCCGAGCGCGTGCTCGTGATCGGCGCCGACACCTTCACCACGCTCATCGACCCCAACGACCGCACCACCGTGCCGATCTTCGGCGACGGCGCCGGCGCGGTCCTGCTGCGGGCGGGCGAGGCCGGCGAGCCCGGCGCGTTCGGGCCGTTCGACCTGCACAGCGAGGGCGAGCTCGCCGATCTGCTGTGGGTCGAAGCCGGCGGCGCCCGGAAGCGGCTGTCCGACACCCCGGCCGACCGGTTCCTCGCCATGCAGGGCACCGCGGTCTTCCGGCACGCCTGCGCGCGGATGGCGGAGTCCTCGCGCACCGTCCTGGAGCGCGCGGGCTGGATGGTCGGCGACGTCGACCGCTTCGTCGGGCACCAGGCGAACATCCGGATCCTCCAGGCGACGGCGAAGCAGCTGGGCATGCCGGCGGACGCCGTCGTCGCCAACATCGACCGGGTCGGCAACACCAGCGCCGCGTCCATCCCGCTCGCGCTGGCCGACGCCCGCGCCGACGGCACCCTCGCGCCCGGCCACCGCGTGCTGCTCAGCGCGTTCGGCGCGGGCCTGACCTGGGGTTCGACCGTGCTGCACTGGCCGGATCTGGGTCAGCTGTCCTGAATCGCGGTCCACGTGGGCGTCGCTTCCTGACGGCCGCGCAGCTCCAGCTCGCCGTGCTTCGCCCAGTGCGCCGCTTCGCTCGGTAATGCCGCCGAGACGACGGCGTCGCTCACCAGGATCCGCGACGGCACCGCCTTGGCCAGCTCGGTGAGCCGCGCGGCCTCGTTGACCGCGTCGCCGATCACGGTGTACTCGAGGCGGCTGCTGCTGCCCAGCTGCCCGGCGAACACCGGGCCGCTCGAGACGCCGATGCCGAGGTCGAGCTCGCCGGCCTCGCGGACGGCGTCCCGGATCGCGCGGGCCGCGGCGAGCGCGGCGGTCGGCGCGTCCGCCAGCCGGGTCGGGGCGCCGAAGATGCACAGCGCGGCGTCGCCCTGGAACTTGTTGACCAGCCCGCCGCGCGCGCCGACCGCGGAGACGACGGCGGCGAACAGCCGGTTCAGCTTCCCGACCAGCTCCTCCGGCGGCGTCCGGTAGGCCAGCGCGGTCGAGTCGACGACGTCGACGAACAGCGCCGTCACCTCGCGGACGTCCCCGGACAGCGACGCGCCGTACTCCAGCGCGTGCCGGGCGACGTCGGCGCCGACGTGCCTGCCGAAGAGGTCCCGCATCCGCGCCTGCTCGCGCAGGCCGGCGGCGAGCTGGTTCACCGACGTCTGGAGCAGGCCGATCTCGCTGGAGTCGTCGACGTCGACGGCGACGCTCGTGTCGCCGCGCGCGATCTCGTCGAGCGCCACGCGCAGCCGGTGCAGCGGCGCCGCGACGGCCCTGGCCAGCAGCGCGGTGCCGATCGCGCCGACGGCGAGGCCGAGCACCGACAGCAGGACCAGGCTCGCGGTGGGGTTGCCCGAGCCGAGGTCGGGCGGGGTGGCGACGAGCAGCACGCCTACGAACGGGACGCCGCTGGCCAGCGCCCAGGTGACGACCAGCCGGGTCAGCACGGTGACCGGCAGCGAGCCGCGCGGCGGCAGGACGCCCAGCGCGATCGTCATCACCGGCCGCGCCACCCACTCGGCCGCGAGGTAGGTGAGGCCGACCGTGGTCAGCCCGCCGAGGCCGATCACGGTCGCCATGCCGACGGCGTCGTCGGCCGAGCCGAGCGCCCCGGCCAGCGAGGTGAGGATGACGGTGCCGATCAGCCAGAGCGTGCCGCTGACCACGGCCATGTCCACCGGCAGCCGCAGCGCGCGCTTGGCTTCGCTCTCCGACGGCGGGCGGCCGAGCACGAACCAGATCGCGGTGCGGCGCTGCAGCCACGCCGTCCACGCGGTGCCGGCCAGCAGCGACGCCGCGACGATCAGGGCGGCGGTCATCCCGAGCACCCAGCCGTGCTCGCCGACGTCGCTGGGCAGGCCCTGCAGCACCAGCAGCAGGGCGACCACCCCGGAGCCGGCCACACTGGAGCCGACGCCCAGACCGGCGAAGCCCAGGCTGGTGCGCAACACCACCCGGAAGTTCCTCACGGCGATCTTGCGCACGGCGTCGATCGTACGGCCGAAAATGCGTGGCCACCGCCGGTGCCCGCTGGTTACCGTGCCGATCATGGACCCACTCGGCCAGGACGAGATCCGGGCCTCGTTCGTCAACTGCACCCGCGGCGAAGCCAAGGGCGTGACACTGCCCGCCCGGCCCGAGGAAATCCCGTGGGACAAGCGGGAGTTCCTCGGCTGGCGCGACCCCAAGGCGCCGGGGCGCGCCTACCTCGTGCTGCCCCACGGCGGCGAAGTCGTCGGGCTCGCCCTGCGCGCGGCGCCCGCGCCGAAGTCCCGGCTGCGCAGCAACATCTGCGGCTTCTGCACCACGACGCACGGGCTGTCCGACATCACGCTGTTCTCCGGAAAGCGCGCCGGGAAGGCCGGCCGCGACGGCAACACGCTGGGCATCTACGCCTGCGGGAACCTCGGGTGCTGCCAGTACGTGCGCGGCGAGCTGAAGTCCGACGTGCCGCAGCCGTTCGAGACGCTCACGGTGGACGAACGCGTCGCGCGGCTCGAGGAGAAGCTGCACAAGTTCGTGGCGCGGGTGCTGGAGTCCCGTTAGAACCGGTACCGCACGAGCCGCGCCATCCGCGCCAGCGGCGGGAAGTACTTCAGCGTCCGCAGCTGGAACCGCGTGAACGGCCGGAGCCGGGCCATGACGTCCGGGGTGGACCAGTGCGCCGCGTCCAAAGAGGACACCAGCGTGAGGCCGTAGCGCTCCAGCTCGTGCGGGTCGTCGACGCCCCAGCGCAGGGTCGCTTTCGCCCGCCGGACGGGCGTGTTGAGCTTCTGCGCCTTGATGCCGAGCTTGCTGAAGAGGTCGCAGACGAGTTCGCCGGACGGGAACTTCGCGACCAGCCTGCGGATCAGCTCGGTGCCGTCCTCGGGGGTCAGGTACATGGTCAGGCCCTCGGCGACGATCAGCGCGGGCCGGTCCGACGGCACCTGGCCGAGCCAGCCGAAGTCGGTGACCGAAGTGCCGATGTTCGTGTGGTTCGGCGCCGGCGCGTAGAGCTTTTCGCGCAGCTCGACGACCTCGGGGTAGTCGACGTCGTACCAGTGCGCGGTTTCCGGCGGGGCGAGGCGCTGGAACCGGGTGTCCATGCCGCAGCCGAGGTGCAGCACGACCGCGTCCGGGTGCTCGGCGAGGTATTCGGCGGCCCAGCCGTCGATCGGCTTCGCACGCAGGACGATGCTCACGGCGCTGTCGCGGGTGATGCCGAGCTTCGCGAAGTCGTAGTCGATCTGCTGGACGGCCTCGTCGGCGGCCCGGTCGCCGAGCACCGGGTCGGCCTCGCGGCTGTCGAGCGCGCGGCCGTAGAGGGTGGCCAGCATGGTGGCCTTTTCCTCGGTGAAGCGCACCTTCTCCATCAGGGCTCCTCGGCGGCGAAGTCGTGGGCGTAGGTCTTGGCGTCGAGCAGGTGCTTGAGGGTCAGCTCGCGGGCCGCGGCGGGATCGGACCGGCGGACGGCGTCGAGGATGGCGCGGTGGTCGTCGACGGCCTTGCGGATCTGGCCGGGCAGCCGCAGCGCCGCCCGCCGCTCCTCGCCGACCAGTGCGAGGACCGAGCGCAGCAGCCCGGCGACGTCGTCGTTGCCCGCGTTCTGCGCGATCACCCGGTGGAACTCGGCGTCGGTGGCGATCACGCGCAGCATGTCCCCGGCTTGGGCGGCCCGCGCCATCTCGGCGACGTTGTCCTCGAGCCGGCTCACGGTCTTCGCGGTGGCGTGCCTCGCCAGCCGCTCGGCGAGCGTCGGCTCGACGGTCGCGCGCAGGTCGAAGAGCTTTTCGACGAGCTGGTCGTGCTCGGTGAACCAGGTGCGCAGGGGTTGTTCCTGCTGTTCGCGCACGTAGGTCCCGGAGCCGGCGCGGATCTGGACGTAGCCGATGGAGTCGAGGACGCGCAGCGCTTGCCGCAGTGACCCGCGGCTGATGCCGAGCTCTTCGCACAGCACGCGCTCGGCGGGCAGCCGCGACCCCGGCGGCAGGTCGCCGGAGTCGATCCGCGACCGCAGCCGGTCCACGGTCGCGCTCCAGACCTGCTCGGTGTCCACGCCGCCCATCCTGTCAGCTCCGGGAATTGTCGGGGGTGGCTGTCATGATCGCGGACGTGGAGATCTTGGGGGCGTGGGCGCGCGGCTGGGCGGTGTCGCGGGCGGTGGCGGCGCCGGTCGAGGAGCCGGACGGGCACCGTCTCGACGTCGGGTTGCCCGGCCACCGGGTGCGTTACCTGCTGCGCTCGCCGTCGACGGTGGCGTCGCGGGCGCGCACGGTGGCCGCGCCCGGCACGTGGCTGAAGACGTGCGGCCCGCGCGCGGCGGTGCTGGCGGGCCTGACGGCGGAGTGGGAGGCAGGGGAGACGGAGTACTTGATGACGTTCGAGGGGCCGGTGCCCGCGGTGGCGGTGCCGCCCGGGTACGCGGTGGCGGTGACGGGTTCGGGCCCGGCGTGGGACGTGGCGGTGTCCTTCGACGGCGCTCCGGCGGCGCGGGGCCGGGTCGCGGTGGCCGGCGGGGTGGCGGTGTTCGACAAGATCGAGACGGAGCCGGAGCACCGGCGCCGAGGTTTGGGCCGGGCGGTCATGCACCAGCTGAGCGCCGCGGCCGGGATCGGGTCGAGCGCGTTGCTGGCCACGGAAGCCGGGCGCGGGCTGTACGCCTCGCTCGGCTGGCAGGTGGTGTCGGAGCTGGTACCCGCGCACGTCCCGGAAGGAGCGGCATGACGGCGAAGTTCAAGGACCTCGCGCTGGACGCGAACGACCACCAGGCGCTGGCGGACTGGTGGTGCGCGGCGCTGGGCTACGTCCGCCGCGACTCGCTGACCGGGGATTCGCGCCCGGAAGACTGGCCGGTCCCGATCGTCGACCCGGCCGGCGAGGGCCCGCTGATCTGGCTCAACCCGGTCCCGGAGGCGAAGTCGGTGAAGAACCGCATGCACCTGGACGTCTTCGGCGAGACGTCGGAGCTGCTCGCGCTGGGCGCGACGTTGATCCGTGAGCGAGGAGGTGATGTGGACTGGGACCAGCTGGCCGACCCGGAGGGCAACGAGTTCTGCGTCTTCGCGCCGCGCTGAGTGTCTGGCCTGCCACATCTGACCCCGTGTGCGTCGCGGCTCCGCGCCGCGATGCTTAGGCTCCGCACGTGAATGCTTCATGACGTGGTGGCACGCGGCGATCATCGTGGTCGCCGGGATCTGGGCGGGCACCATCAACGCCGTCGTCGGGTCGGGGACGCTCGTGACCTTCCCCGTGCTCGTCGCGCTCGGCTATCCGCCGGTGACGGCGACGACGTCGAACGCCATCGGGCTCGCGCCCGGGACGCTCAGCGGGGCCTGGGGGTACCGGCACGAGCTCACGGGCTACTGGCGGCAGACCGCGAAGTTCGCCGCCGCGTCGTTCCTCGGGGCCATCGGGGGCACGATCCTGCTGCTCTCGCTGCCGAAGGACGCCTTCGAAGCCGTCGTGCCCGTGCTCGTCGGCCTGGCCGTGATCCTCGTGATCGTGCAGCCGAAGGTGTCCAAGTGGGTGGCGAAGCGCCGCGAAGGCAACGGCGAAGAGCACAAGGCCGGTCCGCTGCTGATGTTCTTCATCTTCCTCATCGGCGTCTACGGCGGGTACTTCACCGCCGCGCAGGGCGTGATGCTGATGGCGGTCATGGGGATGCTGCTGTCCGAGCCGCTGCAGAAGCTCAACGGCGTCAAGAACGTGCTCGCCGCCGTCGTAAACGTCGTCGCCGGGGTGATCTACGCGTTCGTCGCGCCGATCAGCTGGCCCGTCGTGCTGTGGCTGGCGGTGGGGTCGACCGCCGGCGGCTTCCTCGGCGCGAAGATCGGCCGGAAGCTGCCGCCGGCGGTGCTGCGCGGCGTGATCGTCGTGATCGGGGTCGCCGCCGTCGTCCAGCTGGTCGTCAAGCAGTTCGCGAACTGAACTCGCGGGCCGCGGCCAGGAACAGGTCGTTCTCCTCGCGGGTCCCGATGGTCACGCGCACGCCGTCGCCGGCGAACGGGCGCACCACGAGCTTGCGGTCCAGCGCGTGCTCGGCGAACGGGACCGCCTGGTCACCGAGGGGCAGCCAGACGAAGTTCGCCTGCGTCTCGGGCACCCGGTAGCCGGCTTCGAGCAGCGCGTCCCGGACCCGGCCGCGTTCGGCGACGATCTCCTGGCAGCGCGCCAGCAGCTCGTCGGCCGCGTCCAGCGACGCCAGCGCCGCGACCTGGGCCAGCATGTTCACCGAGAAGGCGACGTACACCTGGCGAAGGGCGTCCGCGATCGGCTCCGGCGCGACCGCGTACCCCACGCGCAGGCCCGCGAGGCCGTACGCCTTCGAGAACGTGCGCAGCACCATCACGTTCGAGCGCGTCCGCGTGTACTCGACGCCGTCGGGCACCTCGGGGTCGGTGACGAACTCCTTGTACGCCTCGTCGAGCACGATCAGCACGTGCTCCGGCACGGCGTCGATGAACCGCTCGAGCTCGGCGCGGCGGATCGCCGTGCCGGTCGGGTTGTTCGGGTTGCAGACGAAGACGACCCGCGTCTGGTCCGTGATCGCCGCGAGCATCGCGTCCAGGTCGAGCTCCTGGCCTTCGGTGATCGGCACCTTCACCGAGACGGCGTTCGCGACCTGCGTGACGATCGGGTACGCCTCGAACGAGCGCCACCCGAAGATGACCTCTTCGCCCGGCGCGCAGACGGCCTGGATCGTCTGCTGGCACAGCGAGACCGAGCCGCAGCCGATCGCGACGCGCTCCACCGGGACGTCCAGGTCGCGGGCCAGCCGCTCGCGCAGCGCCTGCGACCCGGTGTCCGGGTAGCGGTTGATCCCGGCCGCGGCCTCGGCGATCGCCTGGGCGACGCTCGGCAGCGCGCCGCCGGGCACCTCGTTGCTCGCCAGCTTGATCGCGCCTTCGATCGTCCGGCCGGGGACGTATTTCGGCAACGATTCGAGATCGGCACGCGGGGACACGGACGGCATCTTCGGCGCTCCTGGAATTCGACGGGACGACCCGGTCACCGTATCTTTTCCGCCCGCCGCCCCGCGAGTCCCTTCAGACGGTCGGCGGCGTGCTCTCCTGCCACACTGGGTTCCTCCCGTTCACCTCGAAGTGATTGAGTGACGCAATGACGTCGACCAGCACCGTGGACTACCAGCGCACCGACGGTCCCACCCTCCGCCTGACCTTCTCGGAGCCCGAGGGGTCGCTACGCGGCGGCCTGGTGGTGCTGCACGAAGCGGACGGCGTCACCGACGGCGTGAAGCTGCTGCTCGCCAGCCTGGCCACGGAGGGGTGGCTGACCGTCACCCCGCACCTGGAGAACGACCGCCTCACCCAGCAGGACCTGCTCGACGCGACCGACCTGACCCTCGCCTGGCTCGTCGAACGCGGCGTCCAGGGCGACCTGCTCGGCGTGATGGGCTTCGACCTCGGCGGCACCGCGGCCCTCGTCGTCGCCTCGCACCGGAAGCTGGGCGCGGCCGTCAGCGTCGGCGGCCAGCAGGCGGCGGAGCTGCCCGCGCTGGTCGAGATCGCCGGGAAGCTCACCAGCCCGTGGCTCGGCATGTACGGCGACGCCGGCGACGAGGCGGGCGGTGCCGAGGTCGAGCGCCTGCGCGACGCCGCCGCGTCGGCGAAGGTCGCCACGAACGTCGTCCACTACCCGGGCGCGAACCACCGCTTCGACGCCGACCCCGGCGCGGCCGCGGAGGCGTGGCAGCGAACCCTGAACTGGTTCGACGCGCACCTGCGGTGAGCGGGATTACCCTCGTGACGTGACGCACACCGCAGACGCTCCCGAGGTCCTGTGGCGCCCCGAGCCGCGCCACGTCGCCGACACCAAGATCGAAGCCTTCCGCCAGTGGCTGCGTGCCGAGCGCGGCGTCGAGGTGGACGACTACCGCTCGCTGCACGAGTTCTCCGTCGAGCGCGGCCCGGACTTCTGGGCGGCGGTGGCGGACTTCCTCGGCGTGCGCTGGCACGACCGGCCCGGTGAGGTGCTCTCGGGCGGGATGCCGGACGCCGTCTGGTTCGAGGGCGGCACGCTCAACTACGCCGAGCACGCGCTCACGCCCGGCGTCGCGGGCGCCGCGAAGGGCGACGACGAGACGGCGGTGATCTTCCACCGCGAAGACGGCCTCGCCACCCAGCTGACGTACGGCGAGCTGCGTGCGCAGGTCGCGGCGGCCCGCGCGGCGTTCCTCGAGCTGGGCGTCGGCAAGGGCGACCGGGTCGTCGCGCTGGCCCCGAACTGCCCGCAGACGCTGGTCGCGTTCCTGGCCGCGGCGAGCATCGGCGCGATCTGGTCGTCGTGCTCGCCCGACTTCGGCGTCCGCGCGGTCGCGGACCGGTTCGTGCAGATCGAGCCGAAGCTGTTCTTCGCCGTCAACGCCTACGCGTACAACGGCCGCCAGTTCGACATCCGCACGACCGTGGCCGATTTGCAGGCGAAGCTGCCGTCGCTGGCCGCGACCGTGCTCGTCGAGTACGTCGGCGAGGGCCGGATGGACGGCACGCTCGACTGGGCTCAGCTGCTCGCGAAGCACCGGGGCGCGCCGCTGCTGTTCGAGCCGGTCGAGTTCGCGCACCCGCTGTGGGTGCTCTACTCCTCGGGCACCACGGGCCTGCCGAAGGGCATCGTGCACGGCCACGGCGGCATCGTCCTCGAGCACCTCAAGGCCCTTGCGCTGCAGACCGACCTCGGGCCGGGCGACCGGTTCTTCTGGTTCAGCACCACCGGCTGGATGATGTGGAACTTCCTCGTCTCGGGCCTGCTGGTGGGCACCACGATCGTGCTCTACGACGGCAGCCCGGGCCACCCGGACCTGAACGCGCTCTGGCACCTGGCCGAGCAGCACCGCGTCACCTACTTCGGCACGTCGGCGCCGTTCATCCAGAGCTGCCTCAAGGCGGGCATCAAGCCGGCCGAGCGCTACGACCTGACGGCGTTGCGCGCGGTGGGCTCCACCGGCGCGCCGCTGAGCGTCGAGGGCTTCCGGTGGATCGTGAACGAGGTCGGGCGGAACGTCCAGATCTGCTCGGTCTCCGGCGGCACCGACCTGTGCGCGGCGTTCGTCGCGGCCGCCCCCGACGTCCCGGTCTGGCTGGGGGAGCTGTCGTGCCCGGCGCTGGGCGCCGCGGTGCACGCGTTCGACGAGGCGGGCAACGCCGTCGTCGAGGAGGTCGGCGAGCTCGTCATCACCAAGCCGATGCCGTCGATGCCGGTGTTCTTCTGGAACGACCCGGACGGCTCGCGCCTGCGTGAGGCGTACTTCGAGGTGTACCCGGGCCTGTGGCGCCACGGCGACTGGATCCGGCTCACGAACCGCGGCTCGGCGGTCATCTACGGCCGCAGCGACTCGACCCTCAACCGCGGCGGCGTCCGGATGGGCACGGCGGAGTTCTACCGGGTCGTCGAGGGCTACGACGAGATCGCGGACTCGCTGGTCGTGGACACCTCGGCGGCCGGGAACGAGGACGGGCAGCTGATCTGCTTCGTCGTGCTCGCCGGCGGTGCCGAGCTCGAAGCGGTCGAGCCGCGGCTGCGGAAGGAGCTCCGCAGCGCTCTGTCACCGCGGCATGTACCCGATCGGTTCGTGGTGGTTTCCGAGATTCCTCGTACCTTGAACGGTAAGAAGTGTGAGGTACCGGTGAAGAAGATCCTCGCCGGTGTGGCTCCCGACCGGGCCGTCAGCCGCGACGCGCTGGCCAACCCGGCGGCGCTGACGCCGTTCGTGGAGCTCGCCGGGGGCTAGATGGGGGAAGCATGATCGTCCGCAACGGGTTGTACGGGTGGTGACGGGTACTCGCGCGCAGACCACCTGGCGGGTGGCGGGGGCCACCACCGTGGGGGTGATCACCTGGGTGACCCGGCTGGCCGGACTGATGACGCTCGTGTCGGTCCTGGTGCCCGCCGGTCGCCGCAACCTGCGCGGGCGCCTGTCGGAGTGGCTGGAGCTGCCGCAGGAGGCGACGGTCGCGGCGGCGACCGTGGCGTTGGTCACGGGCGTGCTGCTGGTGCTGCTGGCCGCGGGGCTGCGGCGGCGCAAGCGCCGGGCCTGGCAGCTGGCGGTCGGCGCGACGGTGCTGCTCACGGTGTCGCACCTCGGGCTGCGGCACGTCTTCGGCGCCGGGCTGGTGTCGGTCGTGCTGCTGGTGGGCCTGATCGCGAGCCGCCGCTACTTCGTCGCGAAGCCGGACCCGGTGGTCGGCCGCTGGCGCGCGGTGCGCGTGTTCCTGCAGCTGGCGCTGGCCGGGTTCGTGATCAACGTCATCCTGCTGTCGGTCGCCTCGCGCGCGGTGCTGGAGCCGATGAGCTTCGCCGACCGGGTGGCGGAGTCCGCGCTCGCGCTGGTCGGCGCCAGCGGGCCCGCGGTGTTCCACCAGATGTGGCTGGAGGACATGACGGCCGCCGTCGGCCTGCTGTTCGGCCTCGCCGCGGTCCTGGTCTCGGCGTACTTCCTGCTGCGGTCGGCCGAGCCGGCGCCGCGGCTGAGCGACGAGGAGGTCGCCCGCCTCCGCAAGCTGCTGGACGAGCACGGCGAGCGGGACTCCCTCGGCTACTTCGCGCTGCGGCGCGACAAGTTCGCGGTGTTCTCCCGCACGGGCAAGGCCGCGGTCACCTACCGCGTGATCGCGGGCGTGGCGCTCTGCTCGGCGGACCCGCTGGGCGACCACGAGGCCTGGCCGGGCGCGATCGAGGAGTACCTGGAGATCTGCCGCCGCAACGGCTGGGTCCCGGCGGCGATGGGCGTGTCTGAGCTGGGCGCGACGGTCTGGGCCCGCTTCGGCCTGGAAGTCCTGGAGATCGGCGACGAAGCGGTCGTCGACGTCGACGGCTTCACCCTGGACGGCCGGATCATGCGCGGCGTCCGCCAAGCGGCGGCCCGCACGAAGCGCGCGGGCTACAAGGTGCTGGTCCGCCGCGCCGAAGACCTGCGCTTCGGCGAACTGGACGAGCTGACGGCCCTGGCCGCCAACTGGCGCGGCACGGACACCGAGCGCGGCTTCTCGATGGCGCTCGGTCGCATGGGCGACCCGAGCTCGGTCCTGGTGACGGCCGAGCAGGGCGGCCGCGTCCGCGGCGTCCTCCAGTTCGTCCCGTGGGGCGCGACGGGCCTGTCGCTGGACGTCATGCGCCGCGACCGCACGGCCGACAACGGCGTCAACGAGCTGATGATTTCCGAGCTCCTGCTGGCCGCCGGCCGCCACGGCATTTCCCAGGTCTCCCTGAACTTCGCGGCGTTCCGCGCCCTGATGGAACAGGGCCAGCGCATCGGCGCGGGCCCGGTCGCGAAGACGGCGGCGAAGGTCCTGCACTTCTTCTCGCGCTGGATCCAGATCGAAACGCTCTACCGCTTCAACGCGAAGTTCCAGCCCCGCTGGGTCCCGCGCTACCTGGTCTACCCGGGCGTCCGCGAACTGCCCCGCGTCGGCATCGCGACGTTCGAGGCGGAAGGCCTCGGCGGGCGCTCGCCACGCCTGCTCAGGCTGCTGCGACGGGCCTGAGGGGGGTCGCTTTCAGGGGTGATCCGGGGGTGTGTAACCTATCTGAGCAGTGGTCGTTGGGCCCAGGAGGCTTCGCCTAGTCTGGTCTATGGCGCCGCACTGCTAATGCGGTTGGGGGTAACCCCCCCTCCCGGGTTCAAATCCCGGAGCCTCCGCTGGTACCCGGTTCGCTGGGTGCTAGGTTAGAAGAGAACAACTGAACACGCGCCCGTAGCTCAGCTGGATAGAGCATCTGACTACGGATCAGAAGGTCAGGGGTTCGAATCCCTTCGGGCGCACGTCTGGTTGAGACAGCAAGAAGACCCCCTCGCGAGAGGGGGTCTTCTTCTTTTTCCACCAACTTGCTTGACCTTCACACTGTGACAACCTCTTCACTGCGGGGAGGAGGTGGTCACCGTGGACCCGACACAGCTGAGTGCCGCGAACTCGTCGGCGCGGTTGCAGGCCGCGCTGGCGGTGGGGACGCGCGCCGACCCCGGGGACGTCGGGGCGCTCGTTGCGCGGTGCGCCGTCGAGCCGGACTTCTTCGTGCGCGACATGCTCACCTGGGCGCTGACCCGGCTCCCCGCGGCCGTCGTCGTGCCGAAGCTGCTCGGGGAGCTGCGGTCCGAGCGGCCGCAGGCGCGGAGCCAGGCGCTGCACACGCTGTCCAAGATCGGCGACCGCGCGGTGTGGCCGTCGATCACGCGGGCGTTGCTGCACGACGCCGACGAGGAGGTCGCGCGCAGTGCGTGGCGGGCTGCCGTCGTCCTCGTGCCCGAGGACGAGCGGGGTGCGCTCGCCGTGGACCTGGCCGCGCAGCTCGGCCGCGGGGACCGGGCCGTGCGGCTGAGCCTCAGCCGGGCGCTCGTCGCGCTCGGGGACGTCGCCGAGGACGCGCTGCGGACCGGACTGGCGAGCCTCGATCCCGCGGTGCGGGCGCACGCCCGTGCCACGCGGAAGCTGCTGCGCGACCCGGACGCCGGGTTCGACCTGGGTGTCGACGAGGCGAAGCGGGTCGTCGCGCTCGGGCCGGAACGCGCCGGGGGAACGGCGTGCTGATCGGTGAGGTGGCCCGCCGGTCCGGGGTGAGTTCGCGGATGCTGCGGCACTACGACTCCCTCGGGCTGGTGCGGCCGACCGGGCGCACGGTCGGCGGCTACCGCGAATACTCCGAAGCGGACATCCGCCGGATCTTCCACGTGGAAGGCCTGCGCTCGCTGGGGTTGTCGCTGCGGCAGGTCGGCCGCGCGCTCGCGGATCCCGCCTTCACGCCGTCCACTTTGGTCGGTGACCTGATCCGGCGGACCGAAGAACGGCTGAAGCGGGAACGCGAGCTCCTCGACCGCCTGCGGGCGATCGACGCTTCGGCGTCCTTCGGCTGGGAGGGCGTGCTGCGCGTCATCGAACTCCTGCACGGCCTGGATTCGCCCAGCCCGGCGAGCCGGCAGCAGGCCGTCCTGGCGCCGGCCGACGACGTGCCGCTGCCCGCCGAGCTGCTGGCCAAGGCCGTCCTCGCCGAACGCGACCCGTTCGTCGCCGGCGCCCTGCGGTGGGCGCTGGCGCGGGCGGGCGGCGACGGACTGGCGGGCGTGGCGGCCGGGATCCGCTCGGCCGACGCCGACGTCCGGCGCCGCGCGGTGCTGGCGATCGCTTCGCTGCCCGGCGACGAAGCGACCGAAGTGCTCACCGCCGCGCTCGACGACCCGGACCCGGACGTGCGCACGCGCGCGGCGCTGGCCGCGGGGAACCGGGGCGTGACGGCCGCCGTGCCGGTGCTCGTCGGCATGGTGGTCGAGGGCACGAACGACGTCGAGGCGTCGGAGGTGCTCGGAACGCTGTCGCTCGACCCCGGGTGCGGCGAACGGATCCTGGCCGCGCTCGCCGCCGAGCTCACCGCGGACACCGCCGTGCGGATCCGCCTGGCGCAGGCACTGGCCGAGCTGCCGGGGCCCGGCCCCCGGGACCTCCTGCGCCGGCTGGCCGCCGACGACGACCCGACGGTCGCCCTCATCGCCACCGCCCTCGCCGACGCGCGGCCCGCTGACTGAGCCGCGTCAGCGCGGTGGCCACGCCGTGTCAGCGGTCCCGGCGATCGTCGTTCTCACACCGAGAGAACACGATCGCTCAGGAGACACCGCCATGACCACGTTCCCCACCCCCGCCCCGATCGCCGCCGTCGTGACCGTCCCCGCGGCGCGCGTCCGGTTCGTCGCCACCGACCGCGCCGACACCACGGTCGAGATCCGGCCCGCGGACGCGGCCAAGCCCCGCGACGCGAAGGCCGCGGAGCAGACCACCGTCGACCACGGCGACGGCGTCCTGCGGATCACGGCCCAGGCGAAGAACCAGTACTTCGGCCTGTCCGGCGTCATCGACGTGACGGTCGGCCTGCCCACCGGCTCCCGCGTCGAGCTGAAGTCGGCCGACGCCGAATTCCTGGCCGTCGGGCGCTTGGGTGCGGTGGTCGTCGAGACGGAAAGCGGCTCGATCGACCTCGACGAAGCCGCGACCGCCCACGTCACCACCCGCGCCGGCGACATCTCGATCGGCCGCCTGACCGGCGACGCGGAACTCCGCACGAGCAAGGGCGACCTCCGGGTCGTCGAAGCCGGCCCCGGCACGGTGCGGCTGCACACCGAGGCGGGCGACATCGAGATCGGGGCCGGGGTGTCGGCCGCGCTGGACGCGGGCACGTCCCACGGCCGGATCCGCAACTCGCTTAAGAACAGCGGGGGTGCGGAGCTGACGATCCACGCGACGACCGCGGTCGGCGACATCACCGCGCGCGGCCTTTGAGGGGCGGGGTCTCCGGCTGCTTTCCGTAACTGGACTAGACCAGTGAGGTGCCTCCTTCCGGGCCGCTCACCCACCCTTCGGCACGGTGCGTAGTTGTTCTTCCATAATTGGTCTGGACCACGTACCGTTTTCGCGAAACGGCGCAAAACACCGGCCTGGTCCCCGCCGTCGGTGTTGGTGTCCGCCGTCCCGCACCTGGCTCAAGGGAGAGCAATGTCCAGAAAGAGATGGCACCTCCTCGGTCTGTTCACCGCGGTCGGCGCGATCGCGGTCGGTCTCGTCACCGTGCCGGCGAGCGCCGCCGGTGGTGTCGGGGCCAGCTTCAGCAAGGGCTCCGACTGGGGCACCGGGTACGAAGGCAAGTACACGATCAACAACGGCTCCGGCGCGACGCTGCCGAGCTGGACGGTCGAGTTCGACCTCCCGTCCGGTGCCAAGATCTCCTCGCTGTGGGACGGCAGCTACACCGCGTCCGGGCAGCACGTCACCGTCAAGAACAGCTGGAACGGCAACGTCGCCAACGGCGCCAGCGCCAGCTTCGGCTTCAACGTCAGCTACTCCGGCACCTACTCGGCGCCCGCCAACTGCAAGCTGAACGGCGGTTCGTGCGACGCCGGCGGTGGGACCCCGACCACCACGCCGACGACGCCGACCCAGCCGACCACCACCCCCACCACACCGACCACGCCCACCACGCCGCCGACGACCACCACGCCGCCGCAGCCGGGTGGGCTGAAGAACGTCGGCTACTTCGTGCAGTGGGGCGTCTACGGGCGCAACTACCACGTCAAGAACATCGAGACCTCGGGTTCGGCGAGCAAGCTGACCCACATCAACTACGCGTTCGGCAACGTCAAGAACGGGCAGTGCACCGCGAACGACGACCCGTACGCCGACTACCAGAAGACCTACGACGCCGCGGGCAGCGTGGACGGCGTCGCCGACACCTGGGACCAGCCGGTCGCGGGCAACTTCAACCAGCTGCGCAAGCTGAAGAAGCTGCACCCGGGCCTCAAGGTCATCTGGTCGTTCGGTGGCTGGACCTACTCCGGCGGCTTCGGCCAGGCTTCGCAGAACGCCGCCGCGTTCGCGCAGTCCTGCTACAACCTGCTCAAGGACCCGCGCTGGGCGGACATCTGGGACGGCATCGACATCGACTGGGAGTACCCCAACGCGTGCGGCCTTTCCTGTGACACCAGCGGTGCCGCGGCCTACAAGAACCTGATGGCCGCGCTGCGGGCGAAGTTCGGCTCGTCGTTCCTGATCACCTCGGCCATCACGGCGGACGGCAGCAACGGCGGCAAGCTCGACGTCGCGGACTACGGCGGCGCCGCGCAGTACGTCGACTGGTACAACGTCATGACCTACGACTACTTCGGCGCCTGGGCCGCGCAGGGCCCGACGGCTCCGCACTCGCCGCTGACGAACTTCACCGGCATCCCGACCCCTGGCTTCTACTCCGACGCGGCCATCCAGAAGCTGAAGAGCAAGGGCGTCCCGTCGAGCAAGCTGTTGCTGGGCATCGGGTTCTACGGCCGCGGCTGGACCGGCGTCACGCAGAGCACCCCGGGCGGCACCGCGACCGGCCCCGCGCCGGGCACGTACGAGCAGGGCATCGAGGACTACAAGGTCCTCAAGAACACCTGCCCGTCGACCGGCACCTTCGCGGGCACCGCGTACGCCAAGTGCGGCAGCAACTGGTGGAGCTACGACACCCCGGCGACCATCGGCGGGAAGATGTCCTACGCCAAGCAGCAGGGTCTCGGCGGCGCCTTCTTCTGGGAGCTGACCGGGGACACCACCGGCGGCGAGCTCATCACCGCGATGAAGAACGGCCTGTCGTGAGGCGCCGGTGGTTGCCCGCGCTCGGGCTGGCGGCCGCGGCCGCCACGATCGGCGCGATGTTCGTGATCGCGCCGGCGAACGCGGCGGGTGGCGTGTCCGCGACCTTCACCAAGGGCTCCGACTGGGGCACCGGGTACGAAGGCAAGTACACGATCAACAACGGCTCGGGCGCGACGCTGCCGAGCTGGACCGTCGAGTTCGACCTGCCCAGCGGCGCGAAGATCTCGTCGCTGTGGGACGGCAGCTACACCGCGTCCGGCCAGCACGTCACGGTGAAGAACTCGTGGAACGGCAACGTCGCCAACGGTGCCAGCGCGAGCTTCGGCTTCAACGTGACGTACTCCGGTTCGTACGTCGCGCCGTCGAACTGCAAGCTGAACGGGGGCTCGTGCGCCGCCGGGGGCACACCCCCCACGACCACGACGCCTCCTACGACGACGACCCCGCCGACGACCACCACACCGCCCCCGCCGGGTGGCCGCGGTGCGCCGTACCTCTACATGGGCTGGGGTAGCCCGCCGAACCCGCAGACGGTGATGAACGCGACCGGGATCAAGTGGTTCACCATGGCGTTCATCAACGCCAGCGGTGGCTGCAACCCGGCGTGGGACAGCAGCCGTCCGCTTTCGGGCAGCGCGGACGCGAACGCGATCGCGCAGATCAAGGCGGCGGGCGGCCAGATCGTCCCGTCGTTCGGCGGCTGGAGCGGCAACAAGCTCGGCCCGAACTGCTCGACGCCCGCCGCGCTGGCCGGCGCCTACCAGCAGGTGATCAACGCCTACGGGCTGAAGGCGATCGACATCGACATCGAGAACTCCGACGAGTTCGAGAACGAGGCCGTGCAGGACCGCATCCTGAACGCGCTGAAGATCGTCAAGCAGAACAACCCGGGGATCCAGACGATCCTGACCTTCGGCACGTCGACGACCGGCCCGAACTACTACGGGAACCGGCTCATCGACCAGTCGAAGGCCCTGGGCGCGAACGTGGACGTGTACACGATCATGCCGTTCGACTTCGGCGGCGGCGCGAACATGTACAACAGCACGGTGAGCGCGGCGAACGGCCTGCGCGACAAGCTGAAGTCGACGTTCGGGTGGTCCGACGCCACGGCGTACGCCCACCTCGGCATCTCGGGCATGAACGGCCTGTCCGACCAGCAGGAGCTGACCGATCTCTCGACCTGGACCCAGATCACCAACTGGGCCAAGACGAACAAGATCGCGCGCCTGGCGTTCTGGTCGGTCAACCGCGACCGGGGCTGCCCCGGCGGCGGCGTCCAGTCGGCGTGCAGCGGCATCGCCCAGAACGACTGGGACTTCACCAAGGTGACGGCGGGCTTCTGACGTCGTCGTGAACGAGGCCTCCTTGCCAGCTCCCCGGGCCGGCAAGGAGGCCTTTTCACCGCCCCACGAAGAAGTGCCAGCCGACCCACCACCAGGCCAGCACGAACGCGATCCGCGCGCTCCGGCGCCGCATCACCACGGCCAGGACGCTCGTCAGCTTCGGGACCCGCTTCGGGGCCACGTGGCTGGCCACGCCCAGGCCGATCGCGGCCAGGACGATCAGCCCGAAGCCCAGCTCGGTGACGATCCGGGTGCTCACGACCGCCTCGCCAGCGCCGCCGCGCGGAGCATCGCGAGACCGGCCGCGAGCCAGCCGGTGATCGCCAGTGCCTGGACCCAGCGGCTGGTCAGCAGCGGGTCGACGAGGTCGCTCATCGTCGGGTGGGTCTCCGACAGCCCGCCCGCCGCCTGCTCGTAGACGAACGACAGCAGCTCCCAGCCGCACCACGAAAGCGCCACCGCCGACCACAGCCACGCCCGGCGCGGGACCGGGCGGTCGGCGGGCAGCGACGGGTCGCGCCACTCCGCGAACAGCGCCACCAGGCCGATCGCCGAGATGGCGACCGCCACCGGGAGGCTGTCGCGGCCGAACGCCAGCACCAGCAGCCCGGCCGCGACGACGGCGAACCCCGGCACGCGGAACGGATCCCCGAGGACCGCGGTGTCCGCGCGGGGGCGCTCGGTCACCAGGAGCGCCAAGGTGACCGCGAGGAAGATCAGCGCGTCCTCGGGTGCGCCGCGGATCCAGTGCGCGATCGCCGCGAGCGTGAGCGCGACGACCGGCAGGTCGACGGTGAGCGGGTGACTGCGGAAGCCGAGAGCCATGGCGTAGCTCCTTCGCGACACAGTTTCCTGTTTGAACGTCGCGCCGGGCCCGCGGATTCCCCGGTCAGAGCGTTTTGACGACGTCGCCGATCGCCTGGTCGAGGATCTCCAGGCCGAGCCCGATCTCCTCGTCGGACGCCGTCAGCGGCGGCGCGATCCGGAACACCCCGCCCATCCCCGGCAGCTGCACGATGTTCATGTGCAGCCCGAGTTCGAGGCACCGCCGGGTGACGCGGGCGCCCAGCTCGTCCGAGCTGCGCTTGGTTTCGCGGTCCACCACCAGTTCCAGCCCGGCCAGCAGGCCGCGGCCGCGGATGTCGCCGACCACCTCGTGCCGGGAAGCGAGTTCCTCGAGGCCGCGGCGAAGCAGCGCGCCCAGGGACAGCGCCCGCGCGTCGAGGCGGTCGCGCTCCAGCACGTCGAGGACCGTGTTGCCGACCGCCGCCGGGAGCGGGTCCGAGACGTGCGTGGTGAAGAACAGGAAGCCGCGGTCGTGCGCCTCCTGCTCGATCGCCGCGCTCGTCAGCACCGCGGCCAGCGGCAGGCCCGCGCCGAGCGTCTTGGACAGCGTCAGGATGTCGGGGACGACGCCGTCGCGCTCGAACGCGTACCAGGTGCCGGTGCGGCAGAGGCCGGTCTGGGCTTCGTCGAGGATCAGCAGCATGCCGCGTTCCCGGCACTTCTCGGCCAGCGCGGCGAAGTAGCCGGGTGGCGGCTCGATGACGCCGCCGGAGCTCAGGATCGGCTCGGCGAGGAACGCGGCCAGGCTGCCGACCGACTGCGCGTCGATCAGCTCGAACCCGAAGTCCAGCTGGCGCCGCCAATCCAGCCCGCCGGACGCGTCGGTGAAGTCCGGGCGGTAGGTGTTGGGGACCGGGATGGCGAAGTTGCCGGGCGCGGCCGGCCCGTACCCCTTCCGGCCCGCGCTGTACGTCGCGCTCGCCGCGGCCTGGGTCATGCCGTGCCACGAGCGGGCGAACGAGACGATCTCGTGCTTGCCGGTGACGAGCTTGGCCATCCGGACGGCGGCCTCGTTCGACTCGGCGCCGGTGGTCAGCAGCAGCGCCTTCTCCAGCGGGTCCGGCAGCGTGCCGGCCAGGCGCCGCGCGAGGTCGACGACCGGGCGGCTCAGCATGCCGCTGAACAGGTGGTCCAGCTTCGCGGCCTGCCGCCGGACGGTCTCGACGATCTCCGGGTGCGAGTGCCCGAGGATCGCGCTCATCTGGCCGGAGGTGAAGTCGAGGACGCGGCGGCCGTCTTCGGTGAAGACGAAGCTGCCCTCGGCGCGGTCGATGATTTCGCGGGTGAACGCGCCGCCGTACCGCACGAGGTGCCGGTCGGCGTCGTCCCAGAAGGATGCGGCCATGGCTGCGACGGTAAGTCCGCGCCGAGCGCCACGTCCATCTCACGATTCCGGCTTTGTTGTTCGGTTTCGCCGCACAAGAATGGCGGCATGCTGAACCCGTGGCGGCTGTCGCTGCTGAGCAAGCTCGACACCCTGGGCACGGTCCGCGCGGTGGCGCAGGACGCCAACCTGAGCGCGTCCAGCGTGTCGCAGCAGCTCGCGGTGCTCGAGGCGGAAACCCGCACCCAGCTGCTGGAACGCACCGGCCGCCGGGTCCGGCTGACCCCGGCCGGGCTGGTGCTGGCCCGCCGCGCGCGGGCGATCCTCGACCACATGGACACCGTCGAGGCCGAGCTGCGCAGCCTCGGCGGCGAGCCGGCCGGCCTGGTCCGGCTCGGCGCGTTCCAGAGCGCGATCCACACCCTCGCCGTCCCGGCGGTGACCCGGCTGGCGCACCCGCACCTCGAGGTCCAGCTGCTGGAGCTGGAGCCGCACGAGAGCATCCCGGCCCTGCGCGGCGGCCACGCCGACGTCATCATCACCACGACCGACTTCGTCGAGCAGCCGCTCGGCCCGGACCTCGACATCGTCCCGCTGGCGACGGACCCGATCGTGCTGGTCACCCCGCCGGACGCCCCGCGCGGCCCGGCGGTCCTGTCGGCCTACGCGGACGCGCCGTGGGCGCTGGACGTGCCGCAGTCGTACATGGCGAACCTGACGCTGCGCCTGTGCCGCGAGTCGGGTTTCGAGCCGCGCGTGGTGTGCCGCTTCAGCAACTACCTGATGACGCTGCAGCACGTCGAGGCCGGCCTGTCGATCGCGCTCCTGCCGGGCCTGGCGGTCGACCGCCGCTACCGGGTGGCGACGCGCGAGCTGTCGACCCCGGTGACGCGCACGATCACGGCGGTGGTCCGACGCGGGACGCCGTTGCGGGCCGGGGTGAACGTCGTCCTGGACGCGCTCCGGCAGCCGCCGGACCTGCCGGACCTGGCGGAGTGGGCCGGGCCGTGATCAGACCTCGGTGCGCACCCGCGCCGGCAGCTCCGGGGTCGCGCCCCACGCCAGCTCGGTGACCGCGCGCACCGCGGCCGGGACCGCGGCCTCGACCTCGGGGGACAGGCCGATCCCGCCGTCGACGCACGCCGGTTCGCAGCCCAGCACCAGGACGCGGCCCGCGTCGCCGCCCAGCAGCCGGAGCAGCTGGAAGATCGCGTCGCCGCGGAGGGCGTGGGTGTCGATGCCCTCGGCGAGCGAGAGCGTGCCCGGTGGCCGGCCGTGCGGGGTGGCGTCCAGCAGGATCGTCGTGTCGTAGCCGCCGGTCAGGTCGTAGGCCAGGTGGACCGTCGCGATGTCGTAGTCCGCGATCTGCACCCACGGTGGCAGGCCCGCCCGGTCCAGTTCCTTCAGCACTTCGACGCCGAAGCCGTCATCACGCAAGAAGATGTTGCCGATGCTCGCGACCAGGACTCGTGGCCTCATCCGTCCAGGCTAGAACTGTGAATTGGCTCACACAATAGTCAGACGTGGTGCTCGCGGTCGTCCTGCACGGTCTCGGCGCGGGCCAGCCACTGCTCGGCCTCGTGGGCGGCGCCGCGCGAACGCAGCATCCGCGCGAGGCTCAGCATGCCCTGGACGTCGCCGGTCCGGGCGGCGCGGCGGAACCACTCCTCGGCCTCCGCGAAGTCCTCGCGGTGCTCGGCGAGGTGGCCGAGGTTGGTGAGCGCCGGGACGCTGCCGTGCTCGGCGGCCTTGCGGTACCAGGCGGCGGCTTCGCCCTCGTCGCCGCGGTTGCGGGCCAGCACGCCGAGGTTCGTCATCGCCGCCGGGTCGCCGCGCTCGGCGGCGTCGAGGTACCAGCTCTCCGCCTCCTCGAGGTCGCCGCGGCGGTGCAGGAGCAGCCCCAGCCGGACGATCGCCTCGCTGTTGCCGCCGGTCGCGCCCTGGCGGTACCACGATTCGGCGTCACCCGGCCTGCCGAGCCGTTCGGCCTGCCTGCCGAGCTGGCACGTGGCGGCGAGGTCACCGGCCTGCGCGGCCGAGCGCCACCAGCGGGCGGCTTCGGCGGCCTGGCCGCGGTCGCGCAGCACGATGCCCAGGTCGATCATCGCGCTGGTGGTGCCGGCCTCGGCGGCCTGCCGCAGCCACGACTCGGCCTCCTCGCCCCGGCCCTGCTCGCGGAGCAGGTGCCCGAGCGCGGCGATCGAGGGCAGGTCACCGGTGCGAGCCGCCTCGCCGTACCAGTGCTGGGCCTCGTCGCGCTTGCCCTGCCGCTCGTACGCGCGGGCGAGGTTCAGCATCCCGTGCGGCTCACCGGCCAGGGCAGCTTCGTGGTACCAGCGCTCGGCTTCTTCCTGGGCGCCGCGCTCGGCCAGCAGGTGGGCCAGCGACGTCATCGAGACGCGGTCGCCGCCCATGGCGGCCTTGCGGAACCAGCTCTCGGCTTCGGCCAGCTCCCCGCGTTCGCGCATGGCCGAACCCATCCTGGCCATGGCGACGACGTTGCCGCCTTCCGCGGCTTTGCGCTGGAAGAACTCGTCGAACTTCTTGAGCCGACCGGGCATCGGCTGCTCCCTCCGGATGGGTCCTGCTCCGGTAGTCGCAGTTCCTGGGCCCGGTGTGACACCGCCGTGGGTGGGCGAGGTCACATTCGCGCCAGGTCGTCGTGTCGGCGCGGTTGTCCCCGGCCGGCACGGGTGAGACTACGCCGCGCCCCCGCGCAGGTGAGAGGAGAAAATCTTGGCGGCCCGCAGCTTTCGGCTCAGCGTGACGCAACGGATCCTGCTGGTAGTCGCGCTCCTCGCGGTCGCGCTCTTCGGGTACTGGGTGACGAGCAGAGGGGCGGGCGCGACCCCGCCGTCCACCGCGGGCCCGGTGCCGGTGAGCGCCGCCGACGCGCAGAAGCAGCTCGACGAGCTGGAGATCGCCGCGCGGACGTCCATGGACGGCTACTCGCGCGAGAAGTTCAAGCACTGGGACAGCCAGGGCGGCGGCTGCGACACCCGCGAGGTCGTCCTCAAGCGCGACGGCAAGGACGTCCAGACCGACAAGGACTGCAAGGCGACGTCCGGGACGTGGACCAGCATCTACGACGGCGAGACGTGGACGAAGCCGACCGACCTCGACATCGACCACATGGTCCCGCTCGGCCAGGCGTGGGCCAGCGGCGCGAAGACGTGGACGGCCGAGAAGCGCGAGCAGTTCGCCAACGACCTGACGCGGCCGCAGCTGTTCGCCGTCACCGACAACGTCAACCAGCAGAAGAGCGACAAGGCGCCGGACCAGTGGAAGCCGCCGCTGGTGTCGTTCTGGTGCACCTACGCGACCGACTGGATCGTGGTGAAGCACTACTACGGCCTGACGATCACGCAGGGGGAGAAGACCGCCTTGACGGACATGCTGCGCCGCTGCTGAGCTGCCCGCCATGACGACTTTCGCGCTGATCCACGGTGGTGGTGGCAGCGGCTGGGACTTCCACCTGCTCGGCCCCGAGCTGGTTGCCCGCGGCCACGACTTCGTGGCGCCGGACCTGCCGATTACCGATCCGGCGGCCGGGCTTTCTTCGTTCGTCGACACCGTGCTGGCGGCGTTGGGCGATGCGTCGGACGTCGCCGTCGTCGGGCATTCGTACGGCGGGTTCACGGCGCCGCTGGTCGCCTCGAAGGTGCGGGCGCGGCTGCTCGTCTACCTGGCCGGGATGATCCCGGCGCCGGCCGAGCCGCCGGGGCAGTGGTGGGGCAACACCGGCTTCGCCGCGCCGTCCGGGCTGTCGGAGGCCGAGCAGTTCTTCAACGGCGTCCCGGCCGAGCTGGCCGAGCAGTGCCAGGCGCACGGCCGCGAGCAGGTCAGCAAGGAGTGGGACGAGCCGTGGCCGCTGGCCGCCCACCCGGACGTCCCGACGCGGGTGCTGCTCTGCCGCGACGACCGGTTCTTCCCGCCGGACTTCCAGCGCCGCGTGGCCCGCGAACGGCTGGGCGTGACGCCGGACGAGATCGACGGCCCCCACTGCGTCACCCTCAGCCACCCGGCCGAGCTGGCCGACCGCCTGGTGAGCTACCTCGGCTGAGCCCCGGCGGCTCGCTCGGCGGCGGTCGCCGACCGGAGCGGCCGCTGAGCCGTTCGGGTACCGCAAAACTTAAAGGTCTAGACCTATTGACTGTGTGGTCCAGGCCACTTAACGTCGTTTTCCAGCGGTGAACCCGCTCGCGTCACCTCCACCCCGGTCCCCACCATGGAGGTTTCCCCGTCATGCGCTCCGTCCGGGTCCTCGCGCTGGCGGCCTTGGCCGCCGGCGGTCTGCTCGCTCCCGCCGCGCCCGCTTCGGCCGCGGTTTTGCCCACCTGCCAGCACTTCTACCCCGGTCCCATCCCGGACCGCCCGGTCACCGGCGGGCACGGGCCCGGCACGCTCGTCGGCGCCGTCGACGTGACGAACCGGCTGCCCGCGCCCGGTTCCGTCAGCGGCGGGCTCGGCGCCGACGGCCGGGTCACGTTCACCTTCGCCCGCGTCTCCGGCGCGAAGGCGTACCGCGCGTTCCGCAACGGCCAGGCCCTGCAGTGGATCAGCGACTGGGGCCAGCCGACGCTCACCGTCACCGACGCGAGCCCGTGCCAGGACGCGAACTACCAGCTCTACGCGATGACGGCGGAGGACAACTCGCCCGGCTCGCTCGGCCAGATCTCGACGGCCTACCGCCTCGACACCGGCAACCGGCTCGCGCCCTACCGCATCCCCGCCGGCACGACGCTGAACTACCGCGTCACGTCCTACAACGACGTCGCCCAGACCGCGCTCGGCTACACCGCCGGGCCGGGCTTCTGCGCCGTCGACGCCCGGATCATCCCGTGGGGCACCCGGTTTTCGGTCCCCGGCTACGGCGAGTGCTACGCGGCGGACATCGGCAGCTGGATAAAGGACGACATCGTCGACGTCTGGCTGCCCGGCGCCCAGGCCGACGCCTGGGGCATCCAACGGCTCACCCTGACCGTCCACTGAGGAGGGACCGTGAAAGCCAAGCTCGCACTCGCCGCGACGATCCTCTCGGTGGCGACGGTCCTCGTCGTCTCACCCGCCACCGCGGCCACCGCGCCGTCGGCGGCGTTCTCGGCCGACTCGAACTGGGGCTCCGGCTACCAGGCGAAGTACACGATCAGCGCGGGCACGTCGGCGCTGACGAGCTGGAAGCTGGAGTTCGACCTGCCGGCCGGGTCCACGCTCGGGTCCTATTGGGACGCGCTCGACACCCCGAGCGGCGCGCATCACTCGTTCGCCAACCGCGAGTACAACGGCAGCGTCGCGGCCGGGGCGTCGACGAGCTTCGGATTCCTGGTCAGCGGCAGCGGGTTGCCCGCGAACTGCAAGCTGAACGGCCAGCCGTGTGCCGGTACGACAGTGCCGACGACCACGCCCACCACCCCGTCGACGACGACCACCACCACCACGCCGCCGACCGGGGGCAGCGCGCGCGTTTCGCCGTACATCGACATCACGATGGCGACGCCGTCGCTGGTTTCGGTGGCGAACGCGACCGGGCAGAAGAACTTCACGCTCGCCTTCGCGCTCGGCAGCAGCCTCGGCTGCGACCCGCAGTGGGGCGGCACGGTCCCGCTCCTGGATTCACGGATCATCAACGACGTCAACGCGTTGCGCGGTTTGGGTGGCGGCGTGACGGTCGCCTCCGGTGGCGCGCTCGGCCCGTACCTGGAGAACGTGTGCGGCTCGGTGGACGCGCTGTACAACGCGTACGTGAAGACGCTCGACGCCGTGGGCAGCAACAGCCTGGACGTCGACGTGGAGGCGTCGATCCCGACCGCCATGGTCAACCAGGCCCTGCTGCGGCTCCAGCAGCAGCGCGGCACGCACATCAGCTACACGATGCGGATCCAGGGCCAGGACTACGGGATGGACCCGTTCTCGGTGCAGATCCTGCAGGACGCGGCGTCGCGCGGGCTGAACGTCGTGGTCAACCCGATGCTGATGGACTTCGGCTACAGCGGCTCGTGGGGCGACGCGCTGATCTCGGCGGCCAACGCGACGCTGGGTCAAATGAAGACGATCTGGCCGGCGAAGTCCGACGCGGAGCTCAAGGGCCTGCTCGGCCTGACCCCGATGATCGGCCGCAACGACACGGGCTCGATCACCGACCAGGCGGCGGCGCGGCAGCTGCTGTCCTACGCGCAGGCCAACCACGTGGCGAGCATCGGCTTCTGGTCGGCGGGCCGCGACAACGGCGGCTGCCCCGGCGGCGGCGCGGTGGCGACCTGCTCGGGGATTTCCCAGTCGCTGTACGAGTTCACGAACATCTTCAAGGCCTACACCGGTTGAGCCTCCCGCCCGCCGAAAGGCGGTGAAGGCCTCCTTGCCGACGTCCCCCTATGCCCCGGCAAGGAGGCCTTCACGGGCGGTCACCAGCGGTCGAGGTGCAGCACCTCTTCCAGCGGCTGCCGCGCCGCGGGCTTGAACGTGTCGCCGGTGTAGAACGCCGTCGGGATCAGGGCCGCCTGGTGCACGTTCTTCGGCAGCCCCAGCACCTCGGCCGCTTCCTGCTCGTACTTCAGGTGCAGCGTCGTCCACGCCGTGCCGAGCGTGACCGAACGGGCCGCCAGCATGTAGCTCCACACCGCAGGCAGCAGCGACGCCCACAGGCCCGCCTGGTTGCCGGCCGGCAGTTCCGCGGACGCCGTCTCCAGGCACGGCACCACGAGCACCGGGACGTCACCCATCCGGTCGGCCAGGTACGCGACGCTGTCGCCGACCCGCTGCTGCACCGGGGCCCGCGCCGGGTCGTCCGCGAACTGCTTGCCCGCCGCGTTCGGCGACGCCAGGTACTCGTGGCACGCGCGGCTGTAGATCCGCCCGAGCGCGGCGCGCTGCCCGGCGTCGGTGACCACGAGCCACTGCCACCGCTGCGTGTTCGAGCCGCTCGGCGCCTGCAACGCCACCTGCACGCAGTGCTTCACCAGGTCGAGCGGCACGGGACGGTCCAGGTCGAGCCGCTTGCGCACGGTCCTGGTGGTGGTCAGGAGCTCTTCGGGCGTCATCATCGGCCCATCATGCCGGGCTCACCAGCGATCGTGCACCAGCGGCCGGATCAGCTCGTCGTACGTTTCGCGGACGCCCGCCAGCGCCTCGGGGGACAACGCGGGCAGCGCCGCCGCAGCGGTGTTCGCCGTGGCCTGCGCGGCGTTGCGGGCGCCCGGGATGACCGTGCTCACGCCCGGCTGGTCGATGATCCAGCGCAGCGCGAACTGCGCCAGCGCCTGGCCCTCCGGCACCAGCCCGCGCAGCCGCTCGACGGCCGCCAGCCCGGCCTCGTACGGCACGCCGGAGAACGTCTCGCCGACGTCGAACGCCTCGCCGTGGCGGTTGAAGTTCCGGTGGTCGTTCTCGGCGAACGTCGTGTCAGCGGTGTACCGGCCGGACAGCAGGCCCGACGCCAGCGGCACCCGCGCGATGATCCCCGCGCCCGCCTCCGCCGCCACCGGCAGCACGCGCTCCAGGGGCTTGAGGCGCAGGCAGTTCAGGATGATCTGGACGGAAGCCACGTGCGGCCGCGCCAACGCCGTCAAGGCCTCCTCGCACGTCTCGACGCTCACGCCGTACGCCTTGATCCGGCCCTCCTCGACCATCGCGTCGAGGGCGTCGTACACCGCGTCGGAGGAGTACACCGGCGTCGGCGGGCAGTGCAGCTGGACCAGGTCGAGCGTGTCGACGCCGAGGTTGCGGCGCGACCGGTCGTTCCACTCGCGGAAGTTCGCGGCGACGTAGTTCTCCGGCACCTGCTCGGCCCGGCGGCCCATCTTGGTCGCCACGAAGACGTCACCGCGGTCGGCGAGGAACCGGCCGACCAGCCGTTCGCTGCGGCCGTCGCCGTAGACGTCGGCGGTGTCGAAGAAGGTGACACCGTTGTCGGCGGCCGCGTGCAGCACGCCCAGCGCGTCGTTCTCGTCGACCTCGCCCCAGTCGGCGCCGAGCTGCCAGCAGCCGAGCCCGACGACGGACACCTCGCGGCCCAGCCGGGCGATCTTCCGGTTCTCCATACCGCGATCCAAGCACACGCCCCCGCCTATGATCGGCCGTCATGGCCATGACTTCGGGTCCGGACGGGCTCGGGACCCGGATGCGGCACGTCCTCGAAATCCTCGAGGGCGACGTCGCACGGTTCCTCGCCGACATCGGCCTCGACGACTACCGCCCGCGGTACTCGCCGGTGGTGCGGGCGCTTCTGGCGCGCGGCCCGCTGGCCATCCGCGACCTCGCGGCGGAGATGCGCGTGACGCACTCGGCGGCCAGCCAGACCGTCGCGCAGATGAACCGGGCCGGGCTCGTCGCGCTCGAACCGGGTGCCGACGCCCGGCAGCGGATCGTGTCGCTCACCGCGAAGGCGCGTGACCTGCTGCCGCTGATCGAAGCGGAGTGGGCGGCGACGACCGAGGCGGCGGAAGCGCTGGAAGCCGAGCTGCCGTACTCGCTGCGCGCGCTGCTGGACGCGATCGTCGAAGCGCTCGACCGGAAGCCGTTCCGGGAGCGGATCGGGGAGACCGAAGCCGCGCGCGAGCTGCGCTGATCAGGCGTCCGGGAGGCGGAAGACCGCCCAGACGTACTTGCCGCCCGGGCAGCGTTCGAAGCCCCAGTCCACCGACAGCGCCTGGACCAGCACCAGCCCGCGGCTGCGCGCCTGTGCCGGGATCGGCTCCCGCAGCTCGGGCAGCAGGGCGCCGATGTCGTAGACGCGCAAGGTGAGGGTTCCCTCGGCGTACTCCAGCTCCAGCCGCTGCGGCCGCTCGCCGTGCTCGAAGGCGTTCGTGACCAGTTCCGACGTGGCCAGCAGGACGTCGTCCAGCGCGCGCTCGGGCACGCCGAAGCCGAGCAGCGCCGTCCGGACCTCGTGGCGGGCCAGCGCGGGGGCGGTGACGTCGGCCGGGAGGAGCACCTTGAGCGGGGCGGCGGCCGCGGCGGTGTGCTGCGGCAGCTTCGACGTCGTCATCCGGTCCCCCTCCCAGTGAGTTCGGTACCGCCCGCGAAGTACCCAAGCGGGTCAGCGGCTAATCAGGTGCCTTCGGCCAGCTCGGATTCGTCCAGGCCCGAACGCAGTTTCTTCAGCGTCGCAGCCAGCAACCGCGACACCTGCATCTGGGACACCCCGACGCGGCGCGCGATGTCCGATTGGCTCATCCCGGAGCCGAACCGCAGTGCGACGATCTTGCGCTCCCGGTCCGGCAGGCTCTCCAGCATCGGGCGCAGCGCCTCCCGCAGCTCGGCCTGGCCCAGCTCGGCGTCCGGCGCCCCGAACCGGGTGTGCGCGGCGTTCTCCAGCAGGTGGTCCAGCGAAGCGCCGTAGCGGCCCTGACCGGCGCGAAGCCCCTCGTAGACGTCTTCGACGGGCACGCCGAGGCGGGCCGCGATCTCACTCGGCTTGGGCGCGCGGGAGAGCTGCACGGTGAGCTCTTCGCGCGCGGCCGAGATGTTCGCGTTCAGCTCCTTGAGCCGCCGCGGCACCCGCACCGACCAGCTGTTGTCCCGGAAGTGGTGGCGCAGCTCCCCGGAGATCGTGGGCACCGCGAACGCCAGGAAGTCCGTCCCCTGGTCGGGGTCGAACCGGTCGACGGCGTGGATGAGCCCGACGGTGGCGATCTGGACCAGGTCCTCCATCGCCTCGTCGCGGTTGCGGAACTTCCGGGCGAGGTTGCGCGCGAGCTCCAGGTGCACCCGCACGAGGGTGTCGCGGACGCGGTCGCGTTCCGGCGAGTCCGCCGGCAGCGCGGCGAGCTGGGCGAACAGCGCCTCGACGTCCGGTTCGCCGCCGCCGCTCTCGGCGGGACCGCTCACGAGTCCGCCACCTGGCTTTCCCGGACCAGGTCGACCCGGGACAGGTAGCGGCCGTTCTCCGGCGTGATGGTGCGCTCGGCCGTCGTGGCGAGCGCGGTCAGCAGCTGCCACGAGAGCCCGGTGTCGTCCTCGTGGTCCGGGCTGTCCGAAAAGACCGATACCGAGACCTCGATGCGCGGCCCGTTCCACGAGAAGACGCACGTGAGCTTCCCGTCGGCGCTGGCGGGGAGCAGCAGCGAGCAGGCTTCGTCCACCGCCATCCGGAGGTCCTCGACGGCGTCGAGGTCGAAGTCCTGGCGCATCGCGATGTCGGCCACGATGGTCCGCAGCGTGGGCACGACGTGCGGGATCGCGGCCGTCCGCACCTCGATGACCTGCGCGCCTTCCGGGACGAGCGGGGCGTTGTCCTCCACGTTTGTTCCTTTCTCCGGCTCGCGCTGCGGGGGTCGGCGGTGTCCTCTTCACGCCCGGTCAGCGAGATGCCCGTGGGGTGAGCAAACCAAACCCGGGTTTGATCCGCTCCACCGGCGGGCATGTAGCCGTCGACATGCTGATCCTGGGAAAGGCGGGGACGACATGGCTGACGTGAGCCGGCTGCCCAACGTGGTTGCTGAAGAGTGGGAATGGCAGCTGCACGGCTCGTGCCGCGGTGCGGACAGCAGCCTGTTCTTCCACACCGACAACGAGCGGGGTTCCGCGCGCGAGCGGCGCGAGTCGCGGGCCAAGGCCATCTGCCAGACCTGCCCGGTGCTGGCGCAGTGCCGCCGGCACGCGATGACGGTGCAGGAGCCGTACGGCATCTGGGGCGGCCTCGGCGAGATCGAACGGCGGCAGCTGTTCCTCCGCCAGCGGCGGGCCGCGCGGAAGACCGTGAGCGCGCACTGACCAGGCACGATTCAGACGCACGTGAACAGCTCGCGCGAAAGGGCGGCGGCCGTGGCGGGCTCGGCCGCTTGCTGGGTTAGGGTTGGCCCCGGAGTTGCCTTGACCGTGCCCGGCGCGGGGTTCTGCCCCGGGCTGTGGAAGGCACGGTGACACGGTTGCCGCTTGAGACAGCAGGCGCGTACCCGGCGCAGGAGCAGCGCCTGACGAGGAGAAACTGCATGCCCGCAGCCGACCAGAACGCCACCCCGCCCGGGTTCGGCATCACGCTGGACACCGACGCGACGGAGCCCCGGGTGGTGGTCACCGGCGAGCTCGATCTGCTCACCAGCCCGCAGCTGCAGGAGGCCCTGGCGGGGCTGATCGCGGACAAGCGCGCGCAGCGGGTCGTTGCCGATCTGACCGGGGTGACCTTCTTCGATTCCTCCGCGCTGAACGTGGTGCTCCGCGCACAACGCCAGGCCGGCGAGCAGGACGTCGAGCTCGAGGTCGTCCCGAGCCCCGCGGTGAGCCGTGTGATCGAGCTCACCGGCGTGGCCGAACACCTGAGCGTGTCGGAGGACCCCCAAGCCTGACCGCCCGCTACGGTTCCGCGGAGCGATTTTCGCGCGTGGACCTTGGGGGCGGCACGAAATGATGGGGCGGACGCACGCCCTGACCGGCTGGTGCGCGGGCTTGGCACTGGCACCCGCGGTCGGGGTGGGGTCGGTGCACCAGGCGGTGGTCTTCGCGGCCACCACGGCGGGTTTCGCGCTGCTGCCCGACCTCGACCACCCCGGCGCGAGCGCGTCCCGCCTGCTGGGCTGGCTGACCGGCGCCCTGTCGTGGCTGCTGAGGCGGGTCTCGGCGGCCTTCTACGCGCTGACCAAGGGCCCGCGCGACGAGAAGGTCACCGGCCAGCACCGGCACCTCTCGCACACGGTCCTCTTCGCGGCCGGCCTGGGCGCCCTGACGTCGTGGGGCACGGCCGCCGGCGGCCCGTGGGCGGTCGTCGGCGTGGTGGTCTTCGGGCTGATGCTGGCCGAAGGCGCGCTGGGCGACTGGCTGCTCCCGGTGAGCGGCGCCGCGGTGGCGTGGTGGTTCTTCACCGCCCCGCCGGACCGCGCGGGCGAGCTGGCCTCGATCTCGGGCTGGCTCGGCATCGCGGTCGCGGCGGGCTGCCTGACCCACTGCCTCGGCGACGCGCTCACCGAGTCCGGCTGCCCGTTCCTCTTCCCGATCCCGATAGCGGGCGAGACCTGGTACGAGCTGGGGCCGCCGAAGGCGCTGCGCTTCAAGACCGGCAAGAAGGTCGAGAAGCGCCTGGTCTTCCCGGTGTTCGTGGTGCTCGGCGTGCTGCTGGTGCCCGGGGTGTGGGACTGGTCGGTCAGCACGGTCGAGCGGCTGTTCACCCCGCCGGCGTCCCAGCAGGCGACCACGCCTTGAGCCGTTCCGCGGCCGCGGCCGCGGCGGTGTCGGTGTAGTCGCGGCTGTGCGTGATCCGGCCGTCTTCGACGGTCAGCACCATGACGTAGGAGACGGCGAAGGCCTCGCCGCGCACCTCCTGGTGCAGGTCGAACTCCGCCACGAGCTTCCGCGGGTCCGTGGTCTCGTGGACCACGACGTTGGCGGCGCCGGTGACCCGCCGGAATTCGCCGGCCGCGCGGAAGCGGCGCCGGAGTTCTTCGCGGCCCTTCGACACGCGGGGCACGCCGGGGAGGGTGAAGGGCATTTCCAGCGTGACGTCTTCGGCGTAGAGGTCGGCGAGGTCGTCCCACCGGTTCTCGACCGAGGCGGCGAGGAAGCGGTCGAAGACCTCGCGCGTGCCGAGGGCGGTGTTCGGGTTGTCGCGGTGCGTCGTGACCTCGCCGTCGGTCACCGTGACCACGCCGCTTCCCGCACGTCGAGCGTGTGCGTTCGGATGCTGGCGGCGAAGAGGTCCGCGAACGGCTCGGTGTCGAGAGCGGACATACCAAACCGGACCAGCCGGGCGATTTCAGGCACGGTGCGAGCCATTGGAATTCTCCTGGAAGACTGGGCGTTGAATCGGAACGGTGCACCCGCTTACGACGATACGGAGCAACCACTCCGGTTGTCAACGAGGAGAAGCTTGATGGAGAAGATGCGCGCGGACGCCCGCCGCAACCGGGCCAAGGTCCTGGCCGCCGCGGAAGAGGCGTTCGCCGTCGACGGGCTGGCCGTTCCGCTCGACGACATCGCGCGGCTGGCCGGCGTCGGCGCCGGCACCGTCTACCGGCACTTCCCCAGCAAGGAAGCGCTGTTCCAGGCCGTCGTCCTCGAGCGCATCCAGCAGTTCGCCGACGAAGCCCGTGACCTCGCCGAAGCGGAGGAGCCCGGGGAGGTCTTCTTCGACTACTTCGTCCGCGTCATCCACCAGGCGTCCCTCAACCGGGCGATTTGCGACGCCCTCGCCGAATCGAGCGGGCACGCCTTCAAGGCCGGCGCGGGCGACGACTTCCGCGCGGGCTTCGCGCGGCTCCTCGAGCGGGCGCAGGCGGCCGGCGCCGTCCGGCGGGACATCGATGGGGACGACCTGCGCGCGCTCATCGTCGGCTGCCTCGCCGTCGAGCGGTACACGCCGGGCAGCGCGCACCTCGTCCGCGTCGTCGTCGACGGGCTGCGGGCGTCAGCCGCTCAGGGCGATGTCGCGTAGCTGCGCCCGGCTGGCGATGCCGAGCTTCGGGAACACCTTGTACAGGTGGTAGCCGACGGTGCGCGGGCTGAGGAACAGCCGCGCGCCGATCTCCCGGTTGGACAAACCCCGCCGCGGCCAGCTCCGCCACCTGGCGCTCCTGGGCGGTCAACGGCCCGGCCGTGGGCGCGGCCGCCCCCGCCGCCCGCAGCTCACGGCGGGCCATCGCCGCCCACTCGGCCGCGCCAAGGCTTTCGAACAGCTCCAACGCCGTCCGCAGCGCCACCTTCGCTTCGGTGATCCGGCGCTCGCGCCGCAGCGACTGACCACGCCGGAGGCTGCCGCGCGCCCGCTCGAAGGGCCGGTCGTCGGGTGGGACGGGGGCGAGCCCGCCGGACGCCGCTTCGGCGAGGTCGAGCGCGGCCGCGGCGGCGACGTCCCGGTGCCCCGGCGACGTGAGGCGTTCCACGGCCGGTTCGTACTCGCCGCGGGAGAGGTGCAGTGCGCCCAGCGCCCACCGGGCCTGCGCCGCGGCCAGCGCGTTGTCCTGGGCCGGCGCTTCGCCCAGCACGAGCTTCGCGTGCGCCCGGCACGCCTCCGCGTCGCCGCGCAGGGCGGCGAGCCGGGCCAGTACCGCGTGCGCGTCCACCGACGTCACGCGCTGCTCGGCGGCGGTCCGCAGTGCTTCCTCGGCGTGCGCCCGCGCGTCCGTCCAGCGGCCCAGGTCCAGCTCCACCTCGGCCAGCCACGTCAGCAGGACTGCGTACAGCGCGAGGATCCCGTTGGCCCGCAGCCGTTCCGCGGCGACAAGCCCGAACTCCCTGGTCGCCTGCCGGTGCGGCCCGCGGCGGCCGATCGCCATCGGGACGAGCCAGCGGTGGGCGTGCCGTTCGGTGAGCGACGCCGGCACCGCGTCGAGGAGCCGCCACGGGTCCGGCACCTCGCCGCCGGCGAGCAGCCCGGCCAGGACGTGGTAGCCGGGTTCGCAGTCCAGCTCGGCGATCCGCCCCGCCAGCACGACGACGTCCTCCCACCGGTCGCGGTGGTGCGCGGCGTCGATCGCCAGGAACAGCAGCCGCGCGGCACGCCCGGGCTCGACCTGCTCCGCGAGCCGCGTCAGGTGGTCCTGCGCGGCGGCGAGGTGCCCGCTGTACAGCTCGATCAGCCCGCGCAGCCGCCCGGTCAGCGGCCGCGCGACGGGCTCGCGGACCGTCCGGGTCATGACGTCCAGCAGCCGCCGCGCCCGCGCCGGGTCGCCGGCCTTCCACGCCGAGTGGGCCGCCTCGCAGAGCCGGTGCGCCCGCGCGCTCTCGTCCATGCCCCGAAACTAGGGCGGTCCCGCTGAGACGTCGTTCAGGTCGCGCAGCTTCCGCAGCGGCGAGCACACCAGGATCGCCGCCGAAGCGAGCACCCCGGCGGCCGCGATCTGCAGCGTCGCCCGCGTTCCGAACGCGGTCGCGAGCGCCCCGCCGAGCAGGCTGCCCAGCGGGACGACGCCGAGGATCAGCGTGTGGGTGACCGAGTTGACCCGGCCCAGCAGCTCCGGCGGCGCGACCAGCTGCTGGAAGCTCATCCCGAAGACGTTCAGCACGATGACGCCGTAAGTCGCGAAGAACCCGGCGGCGATGTAGCAGGCGAGCGCCCAGCCGCGCCCGGTGAACGGGTAGAGCTGGTAGGCCAGGCCGAACAGCACCCCGGCACGCCAGAGGGCCCGCGCCTGGCCGATCCGCGCGCCGAGCCGCCGCGCGGTGAGGCCGGCGGTGAGGGCGCCGGTCAGCGACGCGGTGCCGAGCAGCCCGATCGCCCACGCCGAAAGCCCGATGTCCCGGGACAGGAAGACGATCACGACCGCCAGGTGGGCCGACTGGAAGAGGCTCGACACCGCCCCGTGCGCGCTGATCGCGAGCAGGATCCGGTTGCCGCGCACCACCCGCAGCCCTTCGCCGATCTCGCGCAGCAGCCGCCGGGGCCGGGGATCGGGACGCACGTCCGGGGTTTCGACGCGCCGCAGCCACAGCGCCGACCACACGTAGCTGACGGCGTCGGCGGCGAGCGCGGTCGGCGCCCCGAGCGCCTGGACGATCAGCCCGGCCAGGCCGGGGCCCGCCACCGCCGCCATCGACAGGTTCGTCTGGAGCCGCGCGTTCGCCTCCGGCAGCTGTTCGCGCGGCACCAGCCGGGGGACGTACGTCTGGTGCCCGATGTCGAAGAACACGCCCAGGATCCCGACCCCCAGGACGACCAGCAGGAGCTGGGGCAGGCCCAGCACGCCGAAGAGGGCGGCGACCGGGACCGTCGCGATCAGCGCGGCGCGGCCGGCGTCGGCGGCGATCAGCAGCGGGCGCGGGCGGATCCGGTCGCACCAGGCGCCGACCTGCAGGCCGAGCACCAGGTACGGCAGCGTCTCGGCGGTGCGCAGCAGGGAGACCTCGAAGACCGACGCGCCCAGCGTGGAGACGGCCAGCAGCGGCACCGCCAGCACGTCGATCCGGCTGCCGAACTGGCTCGCGAGGTCGGCGAGCCACAGCCGCCGGAAGTCGCGGTTCCCCAACACCCCCATCGTTCCAACGTGGCACATCGGGTAACGGGACGTAAGATCGAAACGAGTTAGTCCTCGTACCTGCGCTGCGCGTGGCGAGGGGGTGCCCGGATGAGTGGCCGACCTACCTGGGGTTCCGCCGCGGTCACCGGGCTGGCGGGATTCGCCTCCGGGCTGCTCGTCGCCGCGCTGCTCATCGCCGGCCGCTCGGCTCCCCGGCCCGTCGAAGTCACGACACCGCCGACCAGCACCGTGCCCGCCGTGCCGGTCACGGTGACCGCGTCGGCGCCGCCGTCCACCGTCACCTCGGTGGACACCCCGCCGCCGACCACCACGACGAGCCGGGTGGAGGTCACCGTGACCTCGACATCGACCTCGGTCAGCCCGACGTCGACCTCGCCGGCCCTGCCGTTGACCAGCAGCTGGCGTGACTGAGGCGTGCAACCGACCGGCGGCGGGTCCCGTCTGGCCGTCATGCGAAGGATTCCGTGGCTCGCCGTGGCCCTGCTCGCCGCCGCCGGGTGCGGGGCGGAGCCGGAGGCCGCCTGCACCGCGATCGGCACCCCGGTCGGCATCGGCCTGTCGGTGCCCGACCCGGCCGGCCTCACCCGCGCGACGCTCGACGCCTGCTGGGGCGGCCGGTGCGTCACCCGCCAGGTCGCCCTCTTCCCCGCGACGGCGGCCGGTCCTGCCTCCTGCACCGGCACCGGGCCGGACGCCTCGTGCGGCACGTCGATGGTCCCCACCGGCGGCCTCCAGGGCTTCGCCGACGTCCCGGGCCTGCCCGCCGAGCCGGTCCGGGTCACCGTCCGGTTCGACGACGGCAGGCCCCACGGCGTCGAAGTGACGCCGTCGTTCAGCGAGCCGAACGGCCCCGCCTGCGGGAAGGCGGGGCCGCAAGCCCAGCTCCTGGTGGGCGCCGGCGGCGAACTGCGTGCTCGTTAACCGACGTCCCGGCGTCGCCAGCCGGCCAGCCCGGCGACCAGCGCGACGACCGCGACCCCGAGCAGCCAGACGATCGGCGTCGCGGCGAACTCCTGGCCGGGCAGCTTCGGCGGGTGCTGGAACGGCGAGACGTCCAGCACCGCCTGCGGCAGGTTCACCACCGGGCCGAACAGGCTGAGCAGCAGCGCCAGCGCGCCCACCGCCCACGCCGCGGCCGAGTACGCGGGCAGCAGGCCGAAGATCGCCACCGCGAGCGCGACCACCACCCAGGCCGCGGGCAGCTGGACGAGCATCCCGGCGAGGGTGTCGCCGATCGAGCCGCCGACGTCGCCGGTGCGCAGGCCGTTGGCCAGGCCCATGAAGAGGCCGCCGACCAGCAGCAGCGCCGCCGTGCCGAAGAAGGCGAACACCAGGTGGCCGCCCGCCCAGCGCAGCTTGCCGACGCTGGTGGCCAGCACCGGTTCGAGCCGGATCGCGGTCTCCTCGCCGCGCATCCGCAACGCCGCCTGGACGCCGTAGAGCGACGCGACCATGGCGAACATCCCGGCCATCGCGGCGAGGAACGCCTGCGTCAGCGCGTGGCTGCCGCCGAGCCGCTCGAAGATCTGCTGCGCCTGCGGGCTCGACCCGACGAGGTCGCCGATGCCGCTGGCGATCGACCCGAACACCGCGCCGACCACGGCGACCCCGATGAGCCAGCCGAGCAGCGGGCCGCGGTGCAGCCGCCAGGCGAGCGCGAACGGCGTCCGCAGGCTCGGCGCCGCCCGCGCCGGACCCGGCCGCGGCGGCAGGATGCCGACGCCGACGTCGCGGCGGGGGAGCAGCCAGTACCCGATCCCGCCGACGACGAGCGCGAAGGCCGCCGGCAGCAGGAGCACCCACCAGCGTTCGACGGCGAACGCCCGGACCTGCTGCACCCAGCCGATCGGCGACAGCCACGACAGCCAGCGGGCGTCCACAGTGGAGTCCCCGGCGCCGCGCACCAGGAAGGCGGCGCCGACCACGGCGGTGCCGATCCCGTTGGCGGTGCGCGAGTACTCGGCGAGCTGGACGGCGACCGCCGCGACGGCCGTGAACCCCAGTCCCGCCAGCGCTTCCGCCGCGCCGAACGCGATCGAGCCCGCCGCCGGCAGCCCGGCGCCGAGCAGGCTGACCGCCTGCACCAGCCCGATGAGGACACTCGCCCCGCCGGCCACCAGCAGCGCCGACGTCAACGCCGCGTACCGGCCGACGACCGCGGACGCGAGCAGCTCCGCGCGGCCGGTGTCCTCCTCGGCGCGGGTGTGCCGGGTGACGGTGAAGACCACCATCAAGCCGGTCAGCAGCGCCAGGAACCCGGCCATGCGCCAGGCGATGAACCCGCCGGCCGCGGTCAGGTCGAACGGCGGCCCGTAGAGCAGCGCGTACGACGGGTTGGCGTTGGCGCCCGCCTGCAGCGCGAGCCGGTCGGCGACCGTCGGGTAGAACTGCGTGAACGTGTTGACCGTGCTGGCCGGGACGATGCTGAGCAGCACGATCCAGATCGGCAGCACCACGCGGTCGCGGCGCAGCGCGAGCCGGGTGAGGTGCCAGGTGCCCGCGAATTCGTGCGCGGGCGCGACCTCGGCGTCGGCGCGGGAGAGGGTCGCGGTCATTTCGCGCTCGCTTCGGTCGTGTAGTGCCGCAGGAACAGCTCTTCTAGCGTCGGCGGCTGGCTGACCAGGCTGCGCACGCCGACTTCGGTGAGCTGGCGCAGGGCGTCGTCGAGGGACCGCGTTTCGACGTCGAAGCGGACGCGGTTGCCCTCGACCTTGAGGTCGTGGACGTTCGCCAGCTTCGTCAGCCCGTTCGGCGGGCCGGCCAGCTCGGCGGTGATCGACGTGCGGGTCAGGTGGCGCAGTTCGGCGAGCGTCCCGGACTCGACCGTGCGGCCGTTGCGGATGATGCTGACCTTGTCGCACAGCGCCTCGACCTCGGCGAGGATGTGACTGGAGAGCAGCACGGTCCGGCCCTGCTCGCGCTCCTCCTGGATGGCGTACTGGAACGTCGCCTCCATCAGCGGGTCGAGGCCGGACGTCGGCTCGTCGAGGATCAGCAGGTCGACGCGCGAGGCGAGGGCGGCGACGATGGCGACCTTCTGCCGGTTGCCCTTCGAGTACGTCCGCCCCTTCTTCTTCGGGTCGAGGTCGAACCGCTCGATCAGGTCGGCGCGGCGCTTCTCGTCGAGCCCGCCGCGCAGGCGGCCGAGCAGGTCGATCACCTCGCCGCCGGAGAGGTTGGGCCAGAGGTTGACGTCGCCGGGCACGTAGGCCAGGCGGCGGTGCAGGCTCGCGGCGTCCTTCCAGGGGTCGCCGCCGAGCAGGCGAACGTCCCCCGAGTCCGCGTGGAGCAAGCCGAGCAGGACCCGGACGGTGGTCGACTTCCCGGCGCCGTTCGGGCCGAGGAAGCCGTGCACCTCCCCAGCGGGTACCTGCAGATCGAGGCCGTCGAGGGCCTTCGTCCGGCCGAACGACTTGTGGAGGCCGGAGATCGCGATGGCGTTTTCCATGCTTCGGAAGCTACACTGGTTTCACAAAGTTGTGAAGTTAAGAAAATGTATAGAGCGAGTGATCTTGGGGGCCGGGGTACGGGAGGATGGGCCGATGACGACGCCTGACACGAAGCGAGATGAAGACGCCGTCCGCCGGTACGTCGAGAGCCTGGCGCTGGTGCTCTCGCAGATCGGCATGCAGCGCATGGCCGCGCGGGTGTTCGCCGCGCTGATGACCACCGACGAAGGCCGCCTGACCGCCGCCGACCTGGCCGCGCAGCTGTCGGTCAGCCCGGCCGCGATCTCGGGCGCGGTGCGCTTCCTCGAGCAGATCGGCCTGGTGGCCAAGGAGCGCGAGCCCGGCGAGCGCCGCGACCACTACCGCCTCCTCGACGACCTCTGGTACGCGACCTTCCTCAAGCGCGACCGCATGATCACCATGTGGCGCGACGCGGCCGAGAACGGCATCGACGCCCTCGGCGAGGACTCGCCGGCCGGGAAGCGGCTCGCGGAGATGCGGGACTTCCTGTCGTTCATGATGGAAGAGCTCAACGGGATGTACGAGCGCTGGCACAAGCTGCGCGAGGAGAAGAACGCCTCCTAGAGCGCGGCGAGCAGCGTGTCCGCGAGCCGGCCGGCGAGATCGGCCGGCTCGCGCTCCTCGAACGTGGCCAGGAACGCCTGCTGGAAGCACGCGCCGAGCAGCAGGGCCGCGGCCGCTTCGACGTCGGTCGCGACGTTGACCCGGCCCAGGGAAACCTCGGCTCGCAGGTAGTTCGCGACGCCGTCGAGCAGCACTTTCGGCCCGTGCGCGCCTAGCCGTTCGCGGTGCGACCGCAGCAGCTCGCGCGAGGAGAACACCGAGACCGCGATCGGGAACCCCCCGAGGTAGAACGCCAGACCGAGCCGGGCGACGCGGGTGAGGTTGTCCCGCAGCGACGCCCGTCCCGGGTTCGCGGTCAGCTCGCCCAGTGCTGCCCCCAGCGCGGGCAGCTCCTCGCCCAGCACGCTGAGGAACAGGTCGGTCTTGTCGCGGAAGTGCTTGTAGAGCATCGCCTCCGAGTAGCCCGCGGTCTGCGCGATGACCTTCGTCGTCGCGTGCGCGTAGCCCTGCTCGCGCATCACCTTCGCGGCCGCGGCGACGATCTCCGCACGGCTTCCCATGGTGGCTCCTGAGTGCGTTCTCAGCGTGGTTAGTGAACACTCACCTTACCTGGTGAGTGTTCACTAACCGAGGAGGAGACCCATGCGGATCACCGTTCTGGGCGCGACCGGCGGCGTCGGCGGCGAAGTCGTCAAGCAGGCACTGGACCGCGGCTGGCACGTCACGGCCGTCGTGCGCGACCCCGCCAAGCTGGCCCTGCCGGCCGAGGTCGTCGTCGCCGGGCTGCACGAGCAGGAGAAACTCACCGCCGCGATCGAAGGCCGCGACGCCGTGCTCTCCGCGCTGGGCTCGCGCGACCGCCGGCCGACGACCGTCTGCACCGACGGCGCCCGCGCCGCGCTCGCGGCCGGGGCCAAGCGGCTGCTCGTGGTCAGCGCCAGCGGCCTGGACGCCGACGGCGACGGCGTCTTCACCCGCACGCTCGTGAAACCGCTGCTCAACGCGGTCCTCAAGCACGGTTACGCGGACATGCGCGCGATGGAGGACCTGGTCATGGCCAGTGACGCGGACTGGACCGTCGTCCGCCCGCCGATGCTGCTGAACGGCCCGCGCACCGGCGTCGTGAAGAGCCGCCTCGACGGCAACGTGCGCGGCAGCTACACGATCCGCCGCGCCGACGTCGCCGCGTACCTGCTCGACGCCGTGGCGGACCCCACCCTGATCAGGCGCAAGGTTTCCATCGCCCACGGCTAGCGTCGAAGCATGGTGCTGATCGCGCAGGCTGTGTACGTCAAGCGGACGACCCCGCGGCTCCCGGGAGCCGCGGGACCCACCGAAGGGCTCGTCCCCGGCGACGGCGAGCCGTTCCGCTTGGCCGTCCTGGGCGAGTCGACGGTGGACGGCGTCGGCGCGGCACACCACGAGGAAGCGCTCACCGGCTGCCTCGCCCGCGAACTCGCCCGCGACGGCCGGGCGGTGCGCTGGCAGGCGGTCGGCCGCACCGGCGCCAACGCCCGGGTCACGCGTACCGACCTGGTCCCGCTCGTGCGTCCGGCCGACCTGGTCGTCATCGCCCTCGGCGTCAACGACACCATCGAACTCCGGTCCGCCCCGGCCTACCGCCGCGACCTCCTGGCCCTCGTCGTCGAGCTCCGGCGGCGGCTCGGCCCGGTCCGCGTCGTCCTGGCCGGGGTGCCGCCGATGTCCCGCTTCCCGGCGCTGCCGCGGCCCCTGCGCGACGTCCTGTCGGCGCGGTCGACCGCGCTCGACGCGGCCGCGGCGGCCCTCGCCCGCGTCCCCGGCGTCACCCACCTCCCGATGGATCCCGCGCTGCTCGACCCCGCGGCCTTCGCCTCGGACCGCTTCCACCCCGGTCCGGCGGGCTACGCGAGGTGGGCGCAAACGCTTGCGGACCACATTCTGTGATCGACCGGCGCCGGTGCGTCGATCTTCGAAAAAGTTCGGCGATTCGTGTATCTGGCCGTCTCCCCACTGCGTCCTGTGGAGCAGCCGAGGACGGAAGAACACGACAGGGGGTGTCGGGTTCGACGGAAAACGCGGTGGCCGGGAGCCGAGGGGGCTGCCGGACACCGTCGGCCGGGTGCCCTTCGGGGGAGGGGACACCTGGCGGGACCCGTTGGGGAGCGGGTCCTTGAGGGAGGGGAGCACCGGCCGGTGCGGGCGCATCCGCGCCGGCCGGTGCCTCCCGCAGCGACCACTGACCGCCAGCGCACGAAGTAAGTGACCTTGATGTATCCGAGATCCACCTGCACGCTCCTTCCCCCCGAAGGACCCGCGATACTGCCAATGCCGACTCGAAGACTCTTCCGAAGAGGGGCAGATACCGTGACCGACGTGCAAACCACAGAGGTAGATCCGCCTTGGGAGGGCCTGACCGGCGCCGAGCTGCACGCCGCGTGCATGCAGGCCGCCCGGGACGGTGACCGCCGGGCGATGGACCGCCTCGTCGCCGAGCTGACCCCGCTCGTGTGGCACGTCGCCCGCGCCAACGGCCTCGACCGCTCGGTCGCCGAAGACGTCGTGCAAACCGTCTGGCTCGCCCTCTTCAGCCAGCTCGGCAAGCTCCGTGATCCCAAGGCACTCGCCGCCTGGTTGATCACCACCACCCGCCGCGAGGCCACCCACCCGTTCGGCCGCCGCATCCAGCCCGTGCCCTTGAGCGACGAAGTCGCCGACGCCATGCCGAGCACCCAACCGGCTCCCGAAGACGAAGCCGTCCGCGCCGACCGCGACCGCCGGGTCTGGCGCGCCTTCGTCCGGCTGCCCCACCGCTGTCAGGAACTGCTCCGGCTGACCGTGCTCGCGGGCCGCGCGGAGTACCAGCTCGTCGCCGAGGCGCTGCGCATGCCGCGCGGCAGCGTCGGACCGACCCGAGGACGCTGCCTCGACCAGATGCGCGATCTCCTCGTCAGTGAAGGGGGAAGCCGATGAACGACCTCGGGGCGCCGGGTGAGGCCTTTTCCGATGACCTGATCCTGGCCGGGATCGGCAGCTTCCTCGACGAGTTCGACCCGCCACCGGGAGACCTGGTGCAGCGGGTCCAGTTCGCGCTCGCGCTCGAGGACCTCGACGTCGAGGTCGCCCGCTGGGAGCGGCTCGACGACCTCGCCGGCGTCCGCGGCAGCGGCACGGGCACGATCACGTTCACCGTCAGCGACCTGACGGTGATGATCAACCTGACCAAGATCGGCAAGCTGCACCGCATCGACGGCTGGCTGGTGCCGGCCGGGCAGTACGGGGTCGAGGTGCGCGTCGCCGAGCACGGCACGTCGTCGACGACCGCCGACGAAGGCGGGCGGTTCGTGCTCGACAACGTGCCGCGCGGGACGACGCAGATCCTCGTGCACCTCGGGGACGTCTCGTGCCGCCGGACGGTCGTGACGCCGACCGTGGTGCTCTAACCGAGGAAGTCGGCCAGGGGGACGGGGATGAGCCCGTCCTTCTTCGCCTGCTCGACGAACGCCGTGTAGTCCTCGGTGAACGTCTTCCGGAAGTGCATCAGCACGATGTCGCCCGGCTTGAGCTTGTCGCCGGACTGGAACTGGACGTGCCCGTCGTTGACCGCGGCCGTCCACAGCACCGCGGCGCGCATCCCGCACGCGGCCGCCGCGCGCAGCGTGTTCTGGTCGTAGTTGCCGAACGGCGGCCGGAACAGCGACGGCCGGACGCCGAGTGACGCCTGGAAGTCGTCGGCGTCGTCGCAGATCTCCTTGCGCTGGAACTCGTACGGCTTGCCCTTGAGGTTCGGGTGGTCGACCGTGTGGTCGCCGAGCGTCGCGCCGGTGGCGTCGAGGATCTGCTTGAAGTAGGCCTCGTGGCCCTTCACGTACTTCTGGTTCAGGAACAGCACCGGGTGGGTGCCGTTCTGCTGCATCAGCTTCGGCGCGGCCGGGTCCTTCACGGCGCCGTCGTCCATGGTGAGGAAGACGTACGGCTTGTCGGTGGTGATCCGCCGGACCACCGGGACCTGGCCGTTCTCGACCGCGGGCGCCTTCTGCTGGACCGTGCCGAACGGGTACGGCCCCGGGGTCGTCGCGCCCGGGCCGCCGCCCGGCGCCGGGTTGGGCTGGCTGGTGCCGAACTCCCGCTGGTCCGGCTCGTCGGCCGAGCACGCCGTCAGCGCCAGTGCCGCCGCGACGACGATCGCCGCCAGTCGTTTCATCTCGCGTCCCCCTTTCCGCGGTGGTCAAAAGACCACCCGAAAGAGTGACGTGGGACCGCGGTCGGAAGTTGCGCCGGGCGATCTTGGTGTGGCCCGGCGCACCCAGGTCAGCGCCCGGTTTCGGCCGCTTTGACGAGCTTGCCCGAGAACAGCCGGATCACCGCGCGCAGGCCGGCCGCCAGCGCCGGGCCGCTGCCCTTGACCGGCTCGGTGAACGACCCGGTCCACCGCAGGTGCGTGCCGCCGTCGGCGGTCGGGGTGAGGAGCACCTCGGCCCGGTAGTCCTTGATCGGGTTGGCGCCGAAGAACGTGTAGACGTGCTTGCGGCCGGGCTCGTACTCGACGGTCTCTTCGCGGATCAGCACCGGCCACAGCCCGACCTCGCGGACGGCGCCGACGCCGGGGCCGGGCCGCTTCCAGCGGGCCTGCACGATGAGTGGCTTTCCCCACTCCGCCCAGCGCGGGCCTTCGGCCTCACGCTCGAACAGCGCCTCCGGCGGCGCCGTGCTCGTGCGGTTGACCTCGAAGGAGAACTTGCGGCCCACCGGAACCTCCCGCGTTGTTGACAGATTGATAATTAAGCGTGCCGGTGAGCGTAGGTCAAGATGGGGGCGTGAGCACGCCGCGCCCCGACCTCGCCGCGCCGCACTGGCTGACCCAGCTGCTGCGCAGCAAGCCGGTCCCGGTGCCGTGGAACATGGTCGCCCGCGCCGTGATCGCGCTGGCCGTCCCGCTCGCAGTGGCCTACGCGGCGGGCGACATCGCGGTCGGCGCGCTCATCTCGACCGGCGCGCTGCCCGCCGTGCTCTCCGAATCGGCGGGCCCGTACCGCTACCGCGCGCGACGCCTGGGCGGTGCGACGCTCGCCGCGACCGCCGGCTACCTGGTCGGCTTGCTCACCGGCGGCGTGCCGGCGCTGTCCGTGCCCGCGGTGATCCTGGTCGCCGCGGTGTCCGCGCTGATCAGCGCGGCCGGCAGCAACGCCTCGGTCGCCGGCCTGCAGATGTTCGTGTTCTGCGTGCTCGGCACCGGCCAGCACGCGACCGGCGTGCGCGTCGAAGTCCTCTTCGGCTACTTCTGCCTCGGCGCGGCCTGGAGCTTCCTGGTCGCGCTGGTCAGCTGGACGTTCCGGGCGACCAGCCCCGAGCGCACCGCCGTCGCGCACGTCTACGTCGAGCTGGCCGCGATGCTGTCCGCGACCGACGAAGCCGTCTCGCGCGTGGCCCGCCACCGGCTGACCACGGCGATGAACACCGCCTACGACCAGCTGCTCACCGCGCGCTCGTGGCTGTCCGGCCGCGACGCCGCCTACCGCCAGCTGCTCAACCTGCTGTCGGCCACGACACCCGCGGTCGAGGCGTCGGTGGCGCTGGTCCACGCCGGGCGCCGCCCGCCGCGGGAGGTCATCGACCACTTCGTCGCGCTTTCGGCGTCGGTGCTGGCCAGCCAGCCGCTGCCGGAACCGCCGCCGGCGCCGGAGGACGAGGCCGATCCGCGCCTGGCCGCCCTGTACGCGGGACTGGTCCGGATCGGCAAGGGCGACGACCGCAAGCGCCGCGAGCCCACGCCCTGGTACCGGCGCCTGCGCACGTGGGCGGGCTCGCTCGCGTCCGGCCCGCTGACCTGGATCGCCGCGCTGCGGCTGACCCTCTGCGTCGCGATCGCCGAGGTCGTCGGCCTGCTGGTGCCGTTCGAGCGGTCCTACTGGATCACGCTGACCGTCGGGATCGTGCTCAAGCCCGACTTCGGTTCCGTCTTCGGCCGCGCGGTGCTGCGCGGGATCGGCACGCTCGTGGGCGTCGGGATCGGCGCCGTGGTGCTCGCCGCCGGCGGCCGCGGCTGGATCCTGGTCGCGCTGATCGCGATCTTCGCCGGCGGCGTCGCGGTCGGGAAGGTGCGCAACTACGGCATCCTCAGCGCGTTCGTGACGCCGTTGATCATCCTGCAGATGGACCTGGCCAACACCGGCAGCTGGAACGTCGTGGTGGCGCGGCTGGTCGACACCGCGCTCGGCTGCGTGATCGTGCTGGTCTTCGGCTACCTGCTGTGGCCGGGCAGCCGCCGTCCCCAGGTCGGCGGCCGGCTGGCCGACGGGCTGGACGCCGTCGCGAAGTACGTCTCGTGCGCGCTGGTCGAGGCGTCTTCGGGGGAGGCGCGGCTGGCTCGGTCGCGAGCCCGCCGCGGCGCGTACCGGGCGCTGGCGGACCTGCGGACGGCGTTCCAGCAGGTCGTCGTCGAGCCGTCGGCGAACGGCCGCCAGGCGGTGGCGTGGTGGCCGGTGATCGCGGCGCAGGAACGCGTCGCGGACGCGGTCACCGAGGTCGGCGTGACGATCGGCCGCGGGGTACCGCCCCCGGACCCGGCCGACGTCGAGCTGCTCACGGCCGCGCTGGACGAGCTGGCGACCGCCATCCGCGAGCAGCGCGAACCGCGGTCGGTGCCGCTGCCGGACCGCGAGCAGCTCGCCGGCGTCGTCGACCAGCTGGAGTCGGCGTTCGACGCCGTCCGCGGCCCCGACCTGGTGGAACGCACCCCGCTGCGGCTCGTCCGGCGGTTCCTGCCCTACCACAGGCGCACCTGAGGTTCGTGTTGTTCAATTGCGGCATGGGAATCGACTTCGAGGCGTTGAAGGGCAAGGCCGAAGAGGCCCTGCGTGAGCACAACGACAAGATCGAGGAGGGCCTGGACAAGGCGGCGGACTTCGCGAAGTCCAAGTTCGCGGGCCACGACTCGCAGATCGACGGCGGCGTCGAGAAGGCCAAGGACTTCCTCAACAAGTTCGACGACACCCCGGACACCCCGCCCGCGCGGTAGTCGCCCAAGTTCGTGAAGGCCACCTTGAGGAACTTGAAGTTCCTCAAGGTGGCCTTCACGAACTACTGGACCTCGCCGGTGGCGATCCCGTCGGACAGCCCGGTGATCCGGCCCCCGCGCTCGCCGAGCGCGATCAGGCCCTGCCGGGCGTCCGGCGCCGTCAGGCTGATCCGGACGCCCGCGCGCTCGGCGTCCAGGTTGGCCGCGAGTGCCTGCGCGCCTTCATAACCCGCGTTGATCGTGGCCGCCAGCCCGCCGGTCGACGCGAGCGAGCCGCGCGCGGCACCGAGCCGCCCGAGTGCTTCGTCGACGATCGGCAGCAGCGCGTCCCGGTTGCCCTCGGTCATCGCGCGCACGAGGTGCGGGTTCGAGCTCGCCACCCGCGTCCCGTCCCGGTAGGACCCGGCCGCCAGCGACATCGCGAGCGGGCCGCCCTCGGCGCCGATCGTGGCCAGGATGGCCGCGAACAGGTGCGGCAGGTGCGAAATCCGGGCGACGGCCTCGTCGTGCGACTCCGCCGGCAGCGGCACGACGTGCGCGCCGATGTCGAGCACGAGCGCCGCCACCTCGGCCCAGGCTTCGAGGTCGGTGTCCTCTTCGACGGCGACGACCCAGGCCGCGCCCTGGAACAGCGTCGCGTCCCCGGCCAGCCAGCCCGAGTTCGACGTGCCCGCCATCGGGTGGCCGCCGACGTACCGCGTGTACGGCACGCGCCGCCGGACCGCGTCCAGGACCGGCGCTTTCACGCTCGTCACGTCGGTGAGCAGGCAGTGCGACGCGTGCTGGTTGACCAGCCGCAGCAGGTCTTCGACGGCCGGGAGCGGCACCGCGAGCACGACCAGCGCGTCGTCGGCGGCGGCCCGGTGCAGCGCGGCTTCGACGTCGGTCGTGACGTCGTAACCCGCTCTGCTGGCCGCGTCGGCGTCCCCTTCGGAAACCGCGGCGCCGAACGCCGTGCGGCCGCTGGCGGCGGCCGCACGCAGCAGCGAACCGCCGATCAGCCCGAGCCCGATCACGCATACGTCTCGCACGGGCCCCATCCTGCCAGTGCCGGACGCATTAAGGGCTACAGCGCGGCCGCGAGCCGCGTTCCCTGGTCGATCGCGCGTTTCGCGTCGAGTTCCGCGGCGACGTCGGCGCCGCCGATCAGGTGCACCGGCACCCCGGCGGCGCGCAGGTCGTCCGCGAGGTCCCGCACGGGCTCCTGACCGGCGCAGACGACGACCGTGTCGACTTCGAGCAGCCGCGGCGTGCCGTCGACGGTGATGTGCAGGCCGTCGTCGTCGACGCGTTCGTAGCTGACGCCGGGGAGCTGTTCGACGCGCTTCGCCTTGAGCGCGGCCCGGTGCACCCAGCCCGAGGTCTTGCCGAGCCCGGAACCGATCCCGGTCTTCTTGCGCTGCAGCAGGTACACCTGCCGCGGCGACGGCTCGGGCTTCCGTTCGGTGAGCCCGCCCGGCGCGGCCTCCGGATCGGTGACGCCCCACTCCGCCATCCACGTGTCGAGGTCGAGCGCGGGGGAATCCGCGTGCGTGAGGAATTCGCTGACGTCGACGCCGATCCCGCCGGCCCCGATCACGGCGACCCGCGCGCCGACCTGCTTGCCGTGCTTCACGACGTCGACGTAGGACAGCACCTTCGGGTGGTCGATCCCGGGCAGCGACGGCACCCGCGGCGCGACGCCGGTGGCGAGCACGACCTCGTCGAAGCCGGTGAGTTCGGCCGCGGACGCGCGCTTTCCGAGGTGCAGCTTCACGCCGGTGACTTCGAGGCGCCGCCGGTAGTAGCGGATGGTCTCGGCGAACTCCTCCTTGCCGGGGATCTTCCGCGCGATGCCGAACTGGCCGCCGATCTCGTCGTCGGCTTCGAACAGCTCGACCCGGTGCCCGCGCTCGGCGAGCGCGGTCGCGGCGGACAGCCCCGCGGGCCCGGCCCCGACGACGGCGACGTGCTTCACCCGCCGCGTCGGGGCGAGGGTCAGCTTCGTCTCGTGCCCCGCGCGCGGGTTGACCATGCAGGACACGAGCTTGCGCTTGAACGCGTGGTCGAGGCAGGCCTGGTTGCAGGCGATGCACGTGTTGATCTCGTCTTCGCGGCCGGTCTCGGCCTTCCGGATCCACTCCGGGTCGGCGAGGAACGGCCGCGCCATCGACACGAGGTCGGCGGCACCGCTGCTCAGGGCTTCCTCGGCGACCTGCGGCATGTTGATCCGGTTCGACGTGACGACCGGGATCCCGACGTGCGGCTTGAGCTTCCCGGTCACCCAGGTGAACGCGGCGCGCGGCACCGACGTCACGATCGTCGGCACCCGGGCCTCGTGCCAGCCGATGCCGGTGTTGATGATCGTCGCCCCGGCGGCCTCGACTTCCTTCGCGAGCGCGACGACGTCTTCCCAGCGCTGGCCGCCGTCGACGAGGTCGAGCATCGAGAGCCGGTAGATGATGATGAAGTCTTCGCCGACCTTCTCCCGCGTGCGCTTGACGATCTCGACCGCGAACCGGCGGCGCTTCTCCGGCGTGCCGCCCCAGGCGTCGGTGCGCTTGTTGGTGCGCTCGGCCAGGAACTGGTTGATCAGATAGCCCTCGGAGCCCATGATCTCGACGCCGTCATAGCCCGCTTCGCGCGCGAGCGCGGCGCAGTTCGCGAAGGCGTCGATCTGCTTGCGGACGCCGTAGCCGGTCAGCGCGCGCGGCCGGAACGGGTTGATCGGCGCCTTGATGCTCGACGCGGAAACGCTCAGCGGGTGGTAGGCGTACCGGCCGGCGTGCAGCACCTGCAGCGCGATCTTGCCGCCGGCTTCGTGGACCGGAGCCGTGAGCTGCCGGTGCTGCTTCGCTTCGGCGGACGTCGTCAGCTTCGACGCCAGCGGCAGCAGCCAGCCGGTCTTGTTCGGCGCGAACCCGCCGGTGACGATCAGGCCGACCCCGCCGCGAGCGCGTTCGGCGTAGTACTCGGCCAGCTCGGGGAAGTGCGCCGCCTTGTCCTCGAGGCCGGTGTGCATCGACCCCATCAGGACGCGGTTGCGCAGCGTCGTGAAACCGAGGTCGAGCGGCGAAAGCAAGTTCGGGTACGGGGTCATCAGGCGTCCTTGGGGTGGTGGAGGGCGGCGAGGACTTCGTCGAACCACTCGACCTGGCCCTCTTCGACGCGGATGCCGCCGCGCAGGACCAGGTACTGGTGCAGGTGCTGGCCCTGGAGGCCCGCGGGCGCGGGGAAGTCGCGCTTTTCGATCTGGCGGTAGACGTCGAGGCGCTCGGCGTGAGCCGCCCGGTGCCGCACGATCTCTTCGGCCACCTTCGCCGGGTCGCCGAAGGTGGCGCCGCGGATCTTCACGGCCAGTTCGACCGGACCCGCGTTCGGATCGGGCTCGGCCAGCCAGCGGACGAGCTCGGCGCGGCCGCCGTCGCTGACCGTGTAGACCTTCTTGTCCGGCCGCCCCGACTGCGCGACGACGTCGACGGCCACCCAGCCGGCCTCTTCCATCCGCTTCAGGACGCGGTAGATCTGCTGGTGGGTGGCGCTCCAGAAGAGCCCGATCGATTTCTCGAACCGGCGCGTCAGCTCGTAGCCCGAACCGGCGCGCTCGGACAGCGAGACGAGGATCGCGTGCTCCAGTGCCATGGCCCGAGGGTCCTATGCAACGAGTTGCAGTGCAACGAGGCGCGCATCACTTCACCCCCCTGGGTGGGATAAATCGGGTCGACTGCGCGCGCGAAACGACCAGGATGGGAGGAGTGCACCCGGTACTCGAACTGATCTCCGAACGGCTGGCGACGGGCAGCGTCCCGGGCGAACGCACCGACGGCAGGCGCCTCGCGCTCGCCATCGAAGGCGGCAGCAGCCGCGGCACGTACTCCAGCGGCATGGCACTGGCACTCGACGAACTCGGCGCCGTCCCGGTCTTCGACGCCGTCTACGGCTCGTCGGCCGGCGCGCTCAACGGCGCCTGGCTGCTCAGCGGGCGTTCCGCGACCGGCGTCCGCACCTGGTGGAACCCGGTCGTCATGCGCCGCATCATCAACCCGCTGCACACCCTGCGCGGCCGCGCCGTGATCGACCTCGAATACCTCGTCCACCAGGTCTACTCGGTCCTGGAACCGATGGACTTCCCGGCGATCCTGGCCAACCCGGTGACCTTCCACCCCCTGGCCACCGACGCCGACACGGGGGAGTCGACCGACCTCCACCCCTTTCTCGACGACGTCGACGCGATCAAGGTCGCGCTCGCGGCGTCGTCGTGCATGCCGGTGCTGGCCGGACCGCCGATCCCGATGGCGGGCCGCCGGTTCGTCGACGCGGGCGTCGCCGAACCGATCCCGTACCGGACGGCGCTGGCCCAGGACGCGACCGACGTCCTCGTCCTGCGCACCCGCCGCGCGGACGAACTACCCCTCCCGCCCCCGCGCGCCTACGACGTCGTCGTGCCGCGCTTCCTGCGTCGCCAAGCCCCGGGCGCGATCCCCGCGTGGCGCGACACCTACCGCCGCGACGTCGAGGACGAGGAGACCCTGGCGTCGGACCCGCGGATCCTGAGCATCCGCCCGCCGGCCGGGTCCCCGGACGTCGCCGTGCTGGAGCGCGACCCGGAGGTGCTGCGCAAAGCCGTCGAACTGGGCAAGAGCGCGGTCCTCGACGTCCTCGAAGGACTGCGCGAAGCGTCTTAAGGCTTGCGGGCGACGCCGCCGATGACCCGCGATTCGGACGGCGACCCGGCGAACACGGTCTGCTCGTCGGGGTGCCACGCCGGCGCGTAGACGAGGCCCGGCTCCAGCATCGGCCAGCCGCCGAAGAAGCGTTCGAACTCGGCCATCGGCCGCAGGAACCCGGGGTTCGTCGTGGTCTCGTAGTACTCGAGCAGGTCGATCAGCGCCTGGCGCTCGTCGTCGTTGACCGGGTTCTCGTTGGTCATCTGCGACAGCACCAGCAGCGACCCGGACGGCAGCCGGTCGCGGTAGAAGTCGAGCAGCCGGTCCGGGTTCTGCTCGTCCTTGACGAAGTGCATGACGGCGTTGATCACCAGCGCCATCGGCTCCCGCACGTCGATGACGTCGGACGCGGTCACCCGGTCCCAGAGGTCTTCCGGCTGTAGGAAGTCCGCGGCGATGGCGTGGTGGCGCTCCGGGTCGGCGGTGTCGGCGAGCAGCAACGTCGAGTGCGCGAGCGCGATCGGCTCGTTGTCGATGTAGAGCACGCGCGTGTCGAGTTGCGCACTGGTGTCATCTGCAACCTCGTGGACGTTGCCCGCGGTCGGCAGGCCCGAGCCGATGTCGACGAACTGGCGGATGCCCTCGCGGACGCACTGCCGGACCGCGCGGCCCAGGAACTGACGGCTCGTCAGGCAGTACTCGCCCATCAGCGGCAGCCGGGCGCGGACCTTCTCCGCGAAGTTCCGGTCGATCGCGTAGTGCGTGTGCCCGCCGATGAAGTAGTCGTAGATCCGGGCCGCCGAAGGGCGGTCCAAGCTGCTTTCGACGGCCTTCAGTGCGTCGTCGTGGTTGATCATGCCGGTGCCAGAGCCTCCCGATAGGCGTTCACCGACTCTGTCAGGCGGTCCAGTTCGGCGCGCAGCCGGGCCACCCCGGCGTCGTCCAGGCTCATCGCTGTCCCGATCACGTCGGGGATGCCCTGCGCCTTCTCGCGCAACGCTTTCCCGGCCTCGCTCAGGCTGACGCGGACCGACCGCTCGTCGTCGGCCTGCCGGTTCCGGACCACCAGCCCGGCCGTCTGCAGCCGCTTGAGCAGCGGCGAGAGCGTGCCCGAGTCGAGGTTCAGCTCGGCGCCGAGTTCCTTGACCAGGCGGTGGTCCCGTTCCCAGAGCGCCAGCATCACCAGGTACTGGGGGTAGGTCAGGTCGAGGTCGTCCAGGACGACCCGGTACAGCGACGTCACCGCGCGAGACGCCGAGTACAGCCCGAAGCAGAGCTGGTCGTCCAGCCGCAGCGATGCCATGGCGGCCTCCTCTCTCGTACCACTCCATGGTTCCCGACCTCGGACTGCGTGGCAACTTAAGTGCCCTGCATCTCATTGGACGTCATTAAGTTGTGCACAACTGAGTTGCGAGCTACTTTGGTCGCATCAGCTTCGAACCCGAGGAGGACGACATGACCGCCAACCCGCACAACCTGGCCCTCGAACCGGCCGCGCAGGCGTTCGCCGAGGCCACCGACCAGCCGCCGTACCTGTTCCAGCTGCCGCCCGCGGAAGGGCGCAAGGCCGTCGACGGCGTCCAGGACGGCGAGGTCGCCATGGCCCCGGCGTCGATCGAGGTCATCCAGGTCCCGGGCGGCCCGACCGGCGAGGTGGAGACCCGGATCGTCCGTCCCGAGGGCGTCGAGGGCCCGCTGCCGGTGATCGTCTACATCCACGGCGCCGGCTGGGTGTTCGGCGACTTCCACACCCACGAGCGGCTGGTGCGCGAACTCGCGGCCGGCGTCGGCGCGGCCGTCGTGTTCCCGGAGTACGACCGCTCGCCGGAGGCGCGCTACCCGGTCGCCATCGAGCAGAGCTACGCCGTCGCGAAGTGGGTTGCTGCGAACGGTGCTTCGCAGGGGCTGGACACTTCGCGCATCGCGATCGCGGGCGACTCCGTCGGCGGGAACATGACCGCGGCGCTGACGATCCTGGCCAAGCAGCGCGGCGACGTCACCTTCAAGCAGCAGGTGCTCTTCTACCCGGTCACCGATGCGAACTTCGACACCGAGTCGTACCTGAAGTTCGCCGAGGGCTACTTCCTCGGCCGCGAAGGCATGAAGTGGTTCTGGGACCAGTACACGACCGACCCCGCCCAGCGCGCGGAGATCACCGCGTCCCCGCTGCGCGCGTCGCTCGACGAGCTCGCCGGCCTGCCGCCGGCCCTCGTGATCACCGGCGAGGCCGACGTCCTGCGTGACGAAGGCGAGGCGTACGCGGCGAAGCTGCGTCAGGCGGGCGTGCCCGTCACGGCCGTCCGGTACCAGGGGATCATCCACGACTTCGTGATGGTCAACGCCCTGCGCGAGACCCACGCCGCCGAGGCCGCGATCACCCAGGCCATCACCGTGCTGACCCGCGCTTTGGGGAAATAACTGAGAAATCGCTGAGTTCGGAGTGCGTTGCGGCCCTATGACAGAAGTCACAGGGCCGCAACTTGTCCGTGGGCTCAAACGTGATATATACGCGAGTCCGGGGGGTTCCGGGTGCGCGTTCACTGCCCGCCCGGAAGGACAAACCCCATGAACTTGAGCGGCATCCGGCTCGATTCGCCGGTCAACATGATCGTGGTGGTCGTGCTGACGCTGCTCGCGATCATCGCCGTCCCGTGGTTCTGGGACCGCTGGAAGCGCAAGCGCCTGTGGCGCAGCGCCACCATCCTGCTCGCGGTCGTCCTGCTGGTCTTGACCACCGGCATGGCGGGCAACATGATCGGCGGCTTCTTCCCGACGGTCGGGTCCCTGCTCGGCACCGGCGTGTACGCCGGCCAGGGCACCGACGCGGAGGCGGCGCAGAACGGCGAGGACCTCGAGAAGCTGCGCGACACGGGGGTGGCGCACGCGAAGGAGGGCAAGGGCACGGTCGTCCACATGAAGGTGACCGGCCGGCGCACCAAGCTGACCCGCGACGTCACGGTGTACCTGCCGCCGCAGTACTTCGACGCGGCGTACAAGGAACTGCGCTTCCCGGCGATCGAGTGGATCCCGAACTACCCGTCCGGCCCCGAGGTCTTCACGAGCGGATACCACATGCCGGAGCAGCTCGACGCCGCGATCGCGAAGAAGGTCCTGCCGCCGACGGTGGTGGTCGTCCCGGACCCGACGGGCGTGCCGAAGGTCGGCCACGACACCGAATGCGTCGACGAGGTCAACGGAACGGCGAACGACACGTACCTGACGGCCGACCTGCGCGACTGGACCCTGCAGAAGCTGGGCGTCTCCGCGAACCGCCAGGCGTGGACGATCGCCGGCTGGTCGTCCGGCGGCTACTGCGCGATGAACCTGGTGACCCGCCACCCCCAATGGTACGGCCAGGCGGTCAGCGTCAGCGGTTACGACAAGGCGCAGGTCGACGCCGAGACCGAGGACCTGTTCCACGGCCGCCAGGACATCAACGACGCCAACAACGTCCGGATCAACGTCCGCCTCCACCCGTCCCCGGTCCAGATCCTCGCCATCTCCGGCGAGAAGGAGAGCTACGAGAGCTACGCGATCGACCAGATCCGCGCGGCGGCCCGGCCACCGGTGCAGTTCACGTCGTGGCGCATCCGGGACGCGGGCCACAACATGAACACCTTCAAGTCCCAGATCCCCGACGTGCTGGCGTGGATCGGCGCGCACACCACGAGCCCGGCCCCGGCCGGCCGCCAAGCCGAGACGACGGGCGGCGTCCTCCCGTGGCCGCTGCCGAAGTCCGGCGCGCACGGAGCGCTGGCGGACACCGACCAGTGAGCGTCAGCCGAGCAGCGCGGTGACGATCGCCGTCACCCGCTTCGAACCGGTCGCGTAGTCGACCGACGCGGGGTGCTCGCTCAGCACCACCACGATGTAGCGGTCGCCGTCGCCGACCACGCCCGAGGTGTGCAGCATCCGCGTCGGCCCGCAGCACGACCACCCCTGCTTGACCGCCCACGGCCGGCCACCGGCGGCGTCCGGGATGCCGAAGTACTGCCGGAACCCGTCGGACCCCCGCTCGGTCGCGCCCCGCAGCGCGGCCGTGACCGCGCCCGGCGCGTGCTCCAGCACGTACTGCCAGATCCGCACGACGTCCCGCGCGGTGATCCGCGTGTCACCCCAGCGCCCCGGGTCCGCGGGCGGCTTCGTCCCGGTGAGCCCGAGCTTCACCGCCCAGCGCGTGACGATCGCCGGCCCGCCGTACGCCGACCAGAACCCGCTCGCGAGCCCGTCGTCGCTGCGGGACAACATCTTCTGCACCGACGCCGCCGGCCCGCCCCGGTCCAGCACGGTGAGCGCGATCAGCAGCTTCACCAGCGACGCCGACGTGTACCCGCGGTCCGCCCGCACGGAGACGGTCGCCGCGCCGCTCTGCCGGTCGAACACCACGGCGCTGGCGGTCCCGCTCGGCATCAGCCGGTCCAGCTCCCCGGCCGCCACCTTGGGCGCGCTCTTCGGCGTCGGCGCGGCGCTCTTGCTCGGCGTGGGGGTCGGTGTGTTCACCGGGGTTTCGGACATCGTTGTCAGCGGTTCCGCGGCCGCGAGGGGCGCGGGCGCCGCGGGGACGTCGTGACGCGCCGTGACCACCACCGCCCCGATCGCCCCCACGCACAACCCCACCAGGAAGATCCCGCTCAGCTTGCGCATGACCCGGATTGCCGGGAGTGCCCCGCGCTGTTCGCTGAACCGGGTGAATTTGTGGGATAGCTCTCGCCAGGGGTTCTGACGCGAACGCGCAGGTGGCCCGCGGGCAAGCACCGTCGTTTCGCTCACCGTGGTCACGGGGTACCCGAGTGCGGTGACGGTCGTCACCACTCGCTGGGAAGGACTGGAGTCATGACTCACGCGAAAGGCGCACGCATCCGGGTTCGCGGCCTGCAGCCGGCGCAGGTGCTGGCCGGACTGGCCGGGATCGCGTTCCTCGTCGTCGGCATCATCGGCTTGACCAGGACGGGCTTCGGCAACTTCGCCGGCCACCACGACGCGGGCTTCTGGCGGTTCTCCGCCAACCCGCTCATGAGCCTCGTCCGCGTCGGAACCGGCGTCATCGGCCTGCTGCTGGCGTTCGGCTCGGGCCGTGCGAGGACGTTCGGCTGGCTGCTGTTCATCGGCTACGGCCTGCTGTTCGTGTGGGGCCTGATGATCGACGGCCTCATCTCGAACAACCCCTTCGCCACCGCCGGCAACCCGCTGGACATGGGTCCCGCCGACACGTGGCTGCACCTCGGCGTCGCCGCGCTCGGCCTGCTGATCGCGGTCCTGCCGGCCCGCCGCACCATCCTGCTGCCCGAGGACGAGACGGCCGACGAGCCCGCCCTCGCCGAGCAGCACACCGAAGTCATCGACCGCGACCGCGTCGTCGGTGCGACCGAGGACACCACCCCGCGTCGCCGGTCGTTCCTGCGCCGCCACCACGACGAGCGAGGCCCGGAGGCCGCTCGCGAAGAGCGTCCGCCGGGCCTCGCCCACTAGGAGTTTCGTGGCTCAGTAGGTGGTGCCACCGGAGCCGGAATTGCTGCTCCCCGCACCGCTGTCGGCCGGAGCCTGGTTGGCGGCGGTGCTGGGGGTGGTCCCGACCTTGCACCCGTTGGGCTCGATGACGAACCACGTGCCGTTGACGCCCATGCCGTTCGCGTCACCCGGCTTCAGGTCCTTCGCGAAGGTGTAGACCGGCCAGCCGCCGATGGTGACCTGCTCGGTGCCGTCCGCGCGCTTGATGCTGCCGAGCAGCTTCGAGTCGATGCCCTGCAGCTCGACCTTGCCGTTGTTCGAGAGGACCGCGGGCCACGTCTTGGCGCAGTCGCCGTTGCAGGCGGACGTCTTGGCCTTCTTGGTGTCCTTCGTGAACAGGTAGAGCGTCATCCCGTTCTGGTCGACGATCGCGTCCCCGAGCCCGTCGATCTTGCTCGCGCTGAGCTTGACGGCACCGGCTTCGGCCGCGGCCTGCCCGGCCTTTCCGCCCTTGGCGTTCGCGGCGTACCAGGCCCCGCCGACACCCTGCCCGGTCGCGTCGCCGGCCTTGGTGTCCTTGGCGTAGCGGTAGAGCGCCCACCCGCCGACGGTGATCTGCTCGGTCCCGTCGGACCGCGTCACCTTCCCGACGAGGTTCTTGTCGACCCCCTGCACCTGCACGTCCCCGGTCGCCAGCATCGGCGGCCAGGCCTTGGCGCAGTCACCGTCGCAATTGGACTTCGGCGGCTTCGCCGTGTCCTTGTCGAACCGGTAGAGCGTCATCCCGTTCTGGTCGGTGAGCACCTGCCCGACGTTGGCCACGTCCGCGACGACGAGTTTCGACTCGTTCGACGCGGGTGCGGCGTTCCCGACCTGGCCGTTGGCGATCTGGCCGCCACCGGTGCCCCCGGCCGCTGCGGGTGCGATGACCGGCTGAGCAGTTTCGGCACCCGAGCAAGCGGTGAGCACTGCCAGCCCGGCTGCCGCCGCGGCGACGGAGACGGCGATGCGCGTGCGAAGCATGGAAGTTCTCCTTGTGTCCGTTGGGTTTTCCCGCCGCTCGGTGCGGCCTGATACCCACTACACGGACACCCGCCGGAGGCGGTTCAAACTTTTTTGGCCTCCTGCCCGAGCGCACGATCGACCAGCTCACCGGCGGCCCCGGTGTACCCGGCGGGATCGAGCAACCCGTCCAGCGCGGCCGCGGTCAGCACCCCGGTGACGGCGGGCAGCTCGTCCAGCACCTCCCGCAGCGGCCGGTCCTCCTGAACAGCCCGCCGCGACGCCTCACCCAGCAGCTCCTTGGCCTTCGCCTTCCCGAGCAGCGGCGCGAGCACGGCGGAGAGCCGCTCCGAGACGATCAGCCCGTGCGTCGACGCCAGGTTTTCCGCCATCCGCTCCGGCCGGGCGGAGAGCCCGCGCGCCAGCTCGACTGCCGTGTGCGCGGCCCCACCGGTCAGCCGCAGGCACTCCCGCACCAGCTGCCACTCGGCGTGCCACACCCCAGCCGACCGTTCGTCCTCGGCCAGCATCGACTGCGTGACCCCGGCGGCCAGCACGGGCACCTGCAGCGCGGCCGAACGGATCAGCGTCGCGAGCACGGGATTCCGCTTGTGCGGCATCGCCGACGACCCACCTCGCCCATCGGCGGCCGGTTCGACGACCTCACCCAGCTCGGTCCGGGTCAGCGTCGCGACGTCGACAGCCAGCTTCCCCAGCGCCCCGGCGGTGAACGCGAGTGCCCCGGCGAGGTCCGCGACGGGTGTCCGGAGCGAATGCCACGGCAGCACCGGCACGGCCAGCCCGGTCTCCTCCGCGAACGCGGCAACGAGCCGCTCGGCGTAGCCCGCGGCACCCCCGCCGACCTCCGGCCCCCCGCCCCCCGCCCCACCCCATCCCGCTTGCCCCTGCCCCTCGCCCTCGGCCAGGCGGGCGTACTCGACGTACGCCGCCAGCGTCCCCGCTGCCCCGCCGAGCGAGACCGGCAGACCGCCGTCCAGCAGCCGGCGGATCCGGACGGCCGCGTCCAGCACCAGCTGCCGCCAGCCCGCCGCCTTCAGCCCGAACGTCGTCGGCACCGCGTGCGCCGTCAGCGTGCGCCCGGCCATGGTCGTGTCCCGGTGCGTGCGCGCCAGCTCGGCCAGCGCCTCGGCGGTGGCGTCGAGGTCGGCCGCGAGCGGCCGCAGCGTCCGGACGGCGACCAGCATCATCGCGGTGTCGAAGATGTCCTGGCTCGTCGAGCCGCGGTGCACGTACTCGGCCGCAGTCCCGCCGACCGCCGACGTCAGCGCCTTCACCAGGCCGACGACCGGGTTCGCGGTCGCCCGCGACCCCCGCGCCAGCTCGACGACGTCGATCCGCGAACTGCCCGCCGCCGCCGTGATCGCCTCCGCGGCCTCGGGCGGTACCGTCCCGAGCCGCGCCTGCGCCCTCGCCAGCGCCGCCTCGGCGTCGAGCATGGCGCGCAGCCAAGCCTCGTCGCCGGTCGACGCTTCGGCCGGCGTACCGGCCCGTACCGGGGACAGCAGTCCGGAATCAGGGTCGACACTCATGCCGTCAGCATCGCACGCGCCCGCGTCCGGCACCCTCATCCGTCAAGAGCAGTGCTCTGTCCACGGAGGACACCGCAGGCACCGCCGACGCCGAACTGCTGCGTTCACTCGGCCATCACCAGTTCGAATACGTCTCCTTCCTGATCAGTCAAGCCTGAGCCGCTACTCGCCCGTCACGCCGTCGATCCGCTCCCTGACCAGGTCGGCCTGACCGCAGTGCCGCGCGTATTCGCCGATCATGCGCAGCATCAGCCAGCGCAGGGCGAACGGTTCGCCCGTGCTGCGTCGCACGCCGGTCTGGTCCAGCGAGCTCGCCGCGACGATCTCCCGTGAGCGCGCGCACTCGGCGTGCCACAGCGCGAAGGCCTCGTCCACGTCGCCGTCGAGCGAGGTGAAGTCCTGCTCCGGGTCGTCGTCGGAGTAGTACAGGTTCGGGACGTCCTCGCCGGCGAACTGGATCCGGAACCACCAGCGTTCGACGCCGGTGAGGTGCCGCAGCAGCCCGTGCAGGGTCAGCGTCGACGGTGGTACCGAGCGTTCGGACAGGCGGCCGGGGTCCAGACCGGTGCACTTCAGCTCGAAAGTGCGCCGGTAGTAGTCGAGGCTCTCGGTGAGGGCCTGCCGCTCGTCGGCGAGCGGTGTCGGGTCTTCGCGGGGGCCGGTCAAGCGGGCCGGGGCCGCGACCGGGGTGCTGTGTTCGGTCATGTGCGGAGCGTGCCACGGGGGTCCGACAATTTTCGGGGCGCCGGGGTGTCCGGTGACCAGGCAACGACCCGGAAACCCCAGTTCAGACACGGTTTCGAGAACCAGGTAACGAATTTCGGGGACGGCCGATCTGATCTTCGTCACCCCCGCTGCGCACACCGGTTTCCCCGGCCGGAGCGGCGCCCCTCGGTTCGGAACCAGGAGATCAAGACATGCAGCGAACCGGACGAAGAACCGCAGTACTGGCCGCGCTGACGACCGCGGCCCTGATCGCGGCCCCCGCCGTCGCGTCCGCGGCGCCCTCACCCAGCTCGATCGACGTCAGCGCGACCACCGTGCACGCGGGCGACACGTTCACGGTCACCGAGCAGCTGTACAACCCGACGGACTTCACGGTGACCGGCGCGAAGGCCGCGCTCTACACCAAGGAAAAGCCGGTCGTCGACCTGGTGAACCTGGTCTCCTGCACCGGTGCGATCGCGTGCTCGCCGTACCTCAGCAGCTTCCGCGGCGGTGTCGGCGACCTGGGCGCCGGCGAGAGCAAGACGGTGACCTTCACCTTCCGGGTGAAGGAGGACGTCGACCCCGGCCAGTTCACGCTGCAGCATCAGTTCGCCGGCGACAACTACGCGTTCGGCGTCGAGGACGGCCCGGCCCTCACGGTCGCCGCGCCGGACGAGGCCGACGTCAAGGTCGCGCTGACCGGAACCCCGCGTCCCGGCCTGGTCGCCCGCGTCGACTACGTGATCACGGTGTCGAACACCGGCCCGGCGACCGCGACCGGCGTCCGCGTGACGGCCAACGCGGGTTCGGGCCGCACGGTGACGTCCCAGACCGGTTGCACCCGCTCGGGCACGACCCTGACCTGCGCGATCGGCAACCTCTCCCCGGGCGCGTCGGCGACGGCGAAGTTCACCTCCGAGGGCGGCTTCTTCGCCTGGGGCGCGTTCACGGCCACGGCTCAGCGAACGGCGAGCACCCCGGCCGACCCCGCCGCGGCCAACGACAAGGCGTCGAAGAAGTGCACGGCCTACACCGGCCTGTTCGTGCAGTGCTGACGACGTTCGTCCACTGAGGAGCGTCACAACCTGAAGGCCGCCGAGCGGGCGCGTTGCCGCACCGCTTCGGCGGTTTCTTCAATCGTGTCGTCCGTCGTGTCCATGACGTTTCGTTCCAGCTCACCCAGCGCGGAGAACGCCGCGTGCATGCCGGTGAGCGGCTCGACGTCGGTGAGCTCCGGGGCACCGCGAGCGGTCCCGCGCGCGAGGGTGGCCTCGAGGTCCGGCCGCAGGACGACATAGAAGAGGTCCAGACCGTCCCGCTTCGCGGCCGCCCGGAACGGCTCCAGCGCCCACGGCCCGACGACACCGTCGAGAACGACGTCGTAGCCCCCGCGCGCGTACCCGCAGGCGGCCTCGGCGATCACCCCGAGCACGACCTCGTTCTGCCGCGCGGCCTCGGGCAGGTACGGCGCCACGAACCCGGTCCGGATCGAGACGTAGAAGCTGTCGGTGTGCAGGTGCACGGCAGCCCGCGGCGCGCCCTCGGTGACCAGCCGGGCAACGGTCGACTTCCCGGCACCGGGCGGCCCGGTGAGGATCAGCAGGGAACCAGGCATCCCTGCATCATGGGCGGGCGAGCGGCCGAGAACCAGTCTTGACCTTCGGGGCGCCCCTCAGCCGCACCCCGGTGTGGAGGTGGTGGACCGGGGCCTGGCTAAACTGGGGGCGCGGGCCGTTAGCTCAATTGGTAGAGCTGCGGACTTTTAATCCGTAGGTTCTGGGTTCGAGCCCCAGGCGGCCCACTCAAACTCCCTGGTCAGCGGCCTGTCGGTCGCTACCGGTCAAGATCGGCTCCCCGGGGTTATCCCCGGAATTGGGGTCCGACGGTTTATCCAAGAGCCCTTCGAGGGCCTGTGCCGTGACCGGGTCGCCCGTCTTCTGGCCCAGGTAGGTGTCCTGCGTCATCGACATCCGTGAGTGACCGAGGTGATCAGCGATCAGCCGCGTCGGGATGCCCGCGTCGTCCAGAGCGGTCGCGGTCGTCTTCCGGAAGTTGTGCGACGTGAGCCACAGGAAGTCGTCCGATTCCCGGATTTCACGGAGGACCCGCAGGATGTTGTTCGGATCCCGCAGCGTGCCGGTCGTGCTGGCGAAGATCGGGCTCGCCAGTGGCCGGCCATCCGCCTTCGCCTCAGCCCATCGCCGCTCCAGCAGGGCCAGCGCCCACGAAGGCAGGGGGAGCGCGCGCATGCTCGACTCCGTTTTCGGCCGAGGCTTGCGGAGCAGGCCCTCACCCTTGACCCGGACGACCGTGTGCGTGATGTCCACCGTGCCCGCGACGAAGTCGACGTCCTCCCAGAACGTCGCCAGCGCCTCGCCGACTCGGACACCCGCCGCCATCATGAAGCGCGAGAGGTCCGGCAGCTCCCAGCGCCGCGCCTTCTCGTTGGCCTCGACTCTCGCCAGCCACTTCGTACGCTCTTCCGCGTCCAAGGCGCGAGGCTCCTTCTTGCTCTTCGGGATACGGCGGGTGTCCCGCGTCGGGTTGCTGTCGATCGCGTCGTACCGCGCGGCCAGGCCGAGCATCCCCGACAGCGCCGTCCTCGCGGTCTTCGCCGTCGACGCCCCGACGGTCCGCTGAAGCGCGCCAAGGAACCGGTCCAGCCGCATCACGGTCGCCTCGCGCACCCGCAGCTCACCCATCCCCGGGACCACGTGCCGCTTGAGGATGGACTCATACGTGGTGATGGTCGTCGGCGACTTGATGCCCTCCCGGACGTCCTGCTGGACCTGTTCGATCTAGACGGCGGCGAGATCCTTGAGCCGGGTCTCCCGCGTGATCTCCCCGGCTGTTGAGCCTGCCAGTTGAGGAAGGCAGCCCGAAGCCGGTTCGCAGCTTGGGTTTTGGTCTTCCCCGAGCGCTCGACCTCCCGCGTCTGGCCGTCGAAGTCGCGGAACAGCGCGCGTGCCCGCCAGCCCTTCGCAGTTGCCGAATAACGGATCTCCCCGTACGTCCCGATCTCCAGCTGAGGGCGAGGCATCACGCCACCTCATCCGACAGCTGGTCCACCCACGAACGGACATCCTCCTGGCGGTACCGAACGTACTTGCCGATCCGACGGCCGGCCGGACCGTAGCCCTTGGTCCGCCACTGATACAGCGTCGAAACCGCAGGACGGGGAGAAACTGCCGAGCGAGGCGCAGCTCTGCGAGATCCACGACGTCTCACCCATCACCGCGCGCGCAGCGATGCGCCTGCTGCGGGAGTGGGGCTTCGCGAACGGTATCCGGGGGAAGGGTGTGTTCGTCCGCCGCTTGGACAAGCTGACCCGGATCGCGCCGCTGCGCTACTTCCGAGGTCAGGAGGCCCGCACGTACGTGCGCGAGGCCGAGGCCGCGAACGTCGAGATGCAGGTCGAGCACAAGACGACCAAGACGACGGCGCCGGCCAATGTCGCCGAACGGCTGGGTATCAACGAGGGTGATCCGGTTACCTGCACTCGGTACTTCATCCGGATGGGAAACCCGCCGCAGCCTGTCACGAGCAGCCTCGCTTGGGAGCCGCTGGCGATCACGGGCGGGACGGACATCGAGCTGCCGCACGAGGGCCCGCACGCCGACAGGGGCATCGTCGACCGGTTCTCTGCTATTGGGCACGAGGTCAACCAGGTCGAGGAACGACTGGACATCCGCACGCCGACCGCCGAGGAAGCAAAACTCCTTGACATCCCCGCGAACCGACCGGTTGTGCAGATCGTGCAGACCTTCCGTGTCGCTGATCGTATCGGCGCGGAGGACGATCTTGCGGTCGAGACGGCTGACATTCTATTTCCCGCCGATCGTTATGAGCTACGCTACGTCATGGATATTAAGTAGCGTTGTAGAATATCAGGCTGCCGTAAGTCGTTCTCTCAGGCGAATAAACATCTGATGATGATCGAGATCGACGAGTTCGAGGCATCCGACTAATGATTTTTCAACAGCTTCTGCGGGTCCGAGCTTCTTTCCTAGTCTAAGAGTAAAAATGATAATTCGTGCAATGTCGTGGCCCCGAATATGCTCAAGTGTAGACTTGCCATGCGTCGAAACCAGTTCAGAGTAGCTCGTAAGCGCCAGTTCTTTCAGATCCCTCTCTCGAAGCGAACGCTTGATAAGTTCGACTGCGTCAAGAGTGGCTACGTGATCTTTTAAGCTAAGGCAACGCTCAACATTGTCGACTAATCCATCACCGGAGTTCAGTCTCTTGATTGATACCCTGACAAAGTAGAGTTCGACTAGGGCTGATTGTATGCGCTTAAGGAGAGTGTCACCTGATTCTTCGGTTGTGCCGACTACTAATCTGAGGAACTTCTCGAGCGTGCGCGGGTTGAGTACATAGCCTTCAATGGATGAAAAATCGGTAAAAAGCACGCTATCTGGATAGGTCATTCCGTCGGCTATTAAGAACCTAAAGTCGCTGTCTACTGTAAAGGTCAACGAGTGAGGGCCGATCTTCCCGTTCACCTCAAACGCTAATCCCAGGACGCGTCCGCGGTTCCCCATTTCGATACCTCGCGATTCAAGGACTTCTGCGGGAACATAGGCGAGATCGTCGATCGCATAGACTGTCGACTCGATGTCATGTTCGCGCACGTACCAAGATATAAACGCCTTATCCATCCTTCCTTCAACAATCACATCCCTTAGGCCAGGCTCTATGCTGTAGAGCGTTATTAGTTCCTCGATCGTGCGCCGGTCGTCGTCAGGTTCTCTTAGTGTTGGCAAGTCGGACCAACCTTTCCCGGTAGCCTGTTATTAGCTCAATCGAATGAGTCGCCACGATGAACTGAATTCCACTATTAGCGGCACAAGTGAGCAGGGCGTCGATAATTCTCCGCTGCCACTTGATGTTCAAGCTCAACTCGGGCTCATCAATAATGAACAAGCGAGAAGTCTGCCTTGCTAGCATTGTGTAGCAAAGAAGAAGTACGAGTTGCCTCTCGCCTGAGGATAGATTCGTCGGGTCCAGCAACGAGTCCGAGTCGGTGACGATTCGTATACCCTCACGTGGCCTAAAGGTTAGGTACTTTCCGCGAAGAAAACTGTTCGCCTGGTCCAGAAGAGTTTGAGTTATCCCCTGTGCTTCTTGCAAGGCGTCGAGGCGCTTTTCCAAGCTTACAAAGTATGGCCCGAGTACGCCTTTTGCAACCTGTTTTGCCTGATCGTCCAATTTGCTTACAAGGGTAAGAAAGGCGCCTGCGGGAAAGCTAGGCGAGAAGCCCAGCTGTTCAAATTTTTCGTTGCGGAGGCCTAGAGTTATGATCTGCTTCTCAAGGTTAACGTCGTCGACGACTCGCGAATCGGACGCTGTATCACCAAGACGTTCCAGTACGTCCATGTAGAGGCTCGTCGCGTTTTGGGAGCCAATGGCCTGCGCTCCAATGGTCAACTGCCTTAACTGTTGGCTTAGGCGATCCATACAAAAAAGAACCTCTTCGCTGACACTTCTCCTGGCGGCATCAGGATCGCCTTGAGGGCGCCGTTCGGCACGTGCAGTCTCTTCTTCGTCAATCAGATCGCTATAGATTATCCGGTCATCGGCGAGAAAAATGGGAGCAATCGCACAATCCTTCAAGAATCCCAAGTACTCGCCGTCATCGTTGCGCTTTATCTTCTGGCCATACTTCCGACTGAGCTTCAGTATGTTCTCAGTGGTCATTCGCGAAATGTCGCCGAAGTCGAGATCGTCATACCGGATCGCCATCTGACTATTGACTTCATAGTCAACTCTGATTTGCGACCTTCGACTAGGATAGTGCACTAAAACAACAAAATCACCGACTAGCTCCGCCTTCTTGATCGCCTCGATGACGGTGCCGTCGCTGAGTGTAAGTGCAATGCGACGAAACGGTGTACGTGCCACCCTTGATCGGTGGCCCCTCGATGTTGCTGGACTTAGAAGATCCCAGACGAGTTTAAGAATTGTTGTCTTTCCTGAACCATTGTCGCCATAAAGAAGCATCAACCTGTCTGATATTCCGCCAGGTCCATCCGCCGGTGGCTCCGGAACAATGTTGTAACTAAGACGGCCAAAAAGGTCTTCCACTTCGATGCGTTGCAAGACTTCCGAACCCTTATCGGGATTCTTTTCGGGCATTACCCCGCCTCCTCTGGCTGAATACTCAAGCTGAAGGTTAGCCTGCGCTCGCCAGATTTGCACTTCTTATTCATGACGACTGCCGAATTCCGCTCTATAGGATCAAGGGCGCGCCGCCGGGCGGCGCGCCGGTCGCCTTGCGCAGCTGCTCCCGTTGGCGACCACGCCCGTGCCCGGCACGGCCGGCTCCGCTCCGCTCTGCCGACCGGCCGGGCGGCGTGGCCGCCTTCGGTGCAGCTGCGCAGCGCCGCCCGCCGACGGCGCGTCTGAGCCATTCAGCCAACGTCGAGCCTCCCTCGCCGATGAGTCGTACAACCCGGGTCGCCGTCAGGCGTCACCGTGTTACGCCCAGTCGGCGGTAAGCACCATCCCGAAGCTTGATCGTGACAACGGCCGGTAGCGCCGCGTCAAGGCCGGGAAGCGTGCCTTGACCCGACGCCACCGGCCGCGTGCTGGCTTCGTATCGGGATGGAGGGGGAGCTGTGGGCGGTAGAGTAGGTACGCGCGAGCTGGCAGCGAAAGCCGCGAAGAGGACATGATCATCTCCCCGGTTTCCCCCGGGAAACGACGCAGAACGACGAGAACCAGCGACCGACCATGATCGTTTGGCGCGGACGTCCATGCAGGTGAAGACTGGTATCGACCGATGACGAGAACCAGCCGCTAACCCGAGCTCATCCGTTCTGGGTTCGAGCCCCAGGCGGCCCACTCACCAGCGCCAGCGCATCCCCCGGATCCCCGGCGGCCCGCCGGAGCTGAACACGTGCGCCGGCGACACCGGCGAAACCGCCGTCACCTCGCGCTCCGGCCCGCCGGACGAGTCCAGCCGGTAACCCTGGCAACTCACCGGCACCACCCCCGCCGCGAAGTGCACCTCGAGCAGGTGCTCGGCCCCCGGGTGCCGGAACCGCCGGTCGTAGCTGGTGTCGGGCACTCCGTCGCAGTACTCGAACTCGTACTCCAGAATCGCCGTCTCACCCACCGCCAGCGCCCGGTGCGGCACCAGCTCGCTCACGATGAACCCCGGCTCGGCCTGCACCTCCGTGCGCACCGCCTGGCAATACCGCGTCGACACCAGCCGCGGTGGGCGGCCCGGGGTGCAGCCGCGCAGGACCACCACCTTGGCTTGGACCGGTTCCGCGACCGCGCGGACGACCTCCCGGACGCGCAGCCGGGTCAACGCGCGGGACGCGTCGACGTGCAAGCTCTCGTGCAGGCTGAGCACGACCAGCGACGTCTCGTCGGCGGCGTCGAAGGAGTGCAACACCGACAGGACGCGGGCGCGCGGCTCCCACAGCCGCTCCCAGCGCACCGCTGCCGATACCCCGGGCTCACCGCCATGAGGCCGCGCGAGCAGGGCGGTCAGCGCGTCCGCGGGCAGGCCGAGGACGCCTTCGAGCACCGAAACCGCGCGTAGTGACTCCGGTCGTTCGGGACGGGTCCGACCGGTGCGCCAGTAGCTCAACGTCGTCGTGCTGACGGGCGCGCCGGCGGCGTCGAGCCTTCCCTTGAGCCGGGCCAGGCCGAGGCCGCTGTGGTCGATGGCCAGCGTCAGCGCCCTGCTGAACGGGCCGGTGGCCAGCGCGTGCGCCAGCTCCCGCCGGGCTGGTTCGGGTACCGCGAACAACGGCATCCAGGTTCCTCGAGGGTCGGTCCGCACCGCGGGTGCGCCCGGCGGGCCGCGGTGGATCGCACCGGGCCGGCGACGGGCGGTCTCCCGGGTTTAGCAGCCGCGGCGAGCCGGTGTCACCCGACGAACGTCGGCTGTGTGGAGCAAGGGAAAGCGCAACCCGCCGAAGGAACCGTTCTGTTCCGTTGATCAGCACAGGACTTCCAGCGGATTACCCGAAGCACACCGTCCGCTTACTTTCGGTGAGTCCCCACCGGTTCCCCAAGGGAGTACCGAAATGCGTGAAAACCCCGGCCGGTTCGTCCGCGCCGCCGCTGTGCTCGCCGGTTCCTGCGCCGCGTTCGCGACGCTCGCCGCCGCCCCCGCGTCGGCCGCGCCCGTCACGCCGCTTCCGCCCGACGCGCAGCCGTCGATCATCGGCGGCAGCACCGCGCAGAACCCCGGCTACATCACCCGGTTCAACGGCCACGCCAACGGTTACACGTTCTTCTGCACCAGCACCCTGATCGGCACGCGCTGGGTCCTGACCGCCAAGCACTGCATGTACGACAACAACGGCCGGCGCCTTTCCGACATCGACCTCTACATCGGGTCGAACAGCGCTTCCGGTGGCGTGCACGCGAAAGCGGCATCCACCTACGTCTACTCGGGCGGCGACCTCGCCCTGATCAAGCTGAACACCGACGGCGGCAGCACGTTCGCGCGGCTCGCGACGAGCTCGTCGGACGCGACCGAAGGCGACGCCGCCCGCGTCTACGGCTGGGGCGCGACCCAGTCCACCGACGAGGGGAGCCACCAGTCGAGCGTGCTGAAGCAGGCATCGGTCGAGATCTCCGACACCGGCGCCAGCGACTACTTCGGCGGTCCGGCCATCGAGGCGTACACCCCCAACGGCGCGGTCGCCGGCGGCGACTCGGGCGGCCCGATGCTCGACGGCGGGGTCCAGGTGGGCGTCTGCTCGACCAGCGACCGCTCCAGCACCACGACCTACGGCAGCGTCGCGGCGGGCCGCAGCTGGATCCGCCAGGTCAGCGGGGTCTGATCGCGCGAAAGCCGCTGCTTTGACCGCCGGATCACCAAGTCCGGCACGGACCTCACATCGGGTCCTGACCCGCCGAGCCTGACGAGCCTGCCGCCGCGGGCTCGTTAGGCTCGGCCGATGGACGCGCCCCGACGGCTCATCGTCGTCCGCCACGCCAAGTCGGACTGGACGGACGACCTCCCGGACCACGATCGCCCCCTGGCGCCGCGCGGGCTTCGCGCCGCGCCCAAGCTCGGCCGCTGGCTCGTCGACGCCGGCTACGTCCCCGAACTCGTCTTCTGCTCCACCGCCCGGCGCACGCGCGAGACCTGGCAGCACGTCGCCGGCGAACTCCCCGCCGCGCCGCCCGTGACGTTCGACGAAGACCTCTACGGCGCCGACGTTCCCGAACTGCTGAACGCCGCGAGCCGGACGCCGCCCGAGGTCACCGCCGTCGCGCTGGTCGCGCACGAGCCCGGCGTCAGCGACCTGACCCTGCACCTCGCCGGGCACGGCGACGACACCCGCGCCGTCCAGGTCAAGTTCCCCACCGGCGCCGCCGCCGTGCTCGAAACCACCGACCCGTGGGACGCGCTCGCCGCCGCGAAGCTCGTGGCCTTTTTTCGTCCCCGCGAGGCCTGAAAGTCGTCCTTTCGTAGGACGCGGACCGCTCGCCCGAGGTGGCACGGTGGGATTCGTGGCGGGACTGATCGGCGCGCGGGTGCGCCGCACGGAAGACCTGCGGCTGCTCACCGGCCGCGGGCAGTTCGTCGACGACGTCGAACTGCCGCGCATGCTGGAAGCGGCCGTTCTCCGCTGTCCGCTGCCGCACGCGCGGATCACGCGGATCGACACCGGCGCGGCCGCGCGGCAGGCGACCGTGCTCACCGGCGCCGAGGTCAAGGCCGTCGTCAAGGCCCCGCAACCGGTGATCTGGCGGAACGTCCCCGACATGCGGCTCACCGACGCCTACCCGCTCGCCGTCGACCGCGTCCGGTACCCGGGGCAGGGCGTCGCGGTCGTCGCCGCGGGGGATCGGGCCGCCGCCGAGGACGCGCTCGAGCTCATCGAGGTCGAATACGAAGAACTGCCGGCCGTCAGCACTTTGGAGGAGGCGCTCGCCGAAGGTGCGCCACGGCTCTACGACGACTGGCCCGACAACGTCTGCGCGCGCACGACGATCGCCACCGGGGACGTCGCCGCCGCGTTCGCCGAAGCCGACGTCGTGCTCGCGGAGTCCTTCCGGTTCGCGCGGCAGATGGGGACGCCGCTGGAAACGCGGGGCGTGGTCGCGAACTGGGATCCCTTCACCGGGAAGCTCGACGTGTGGCTCGCCACCCAGGCGCCCAACCTCGCGCGTGAGCTGCTCGCCGAGGTCCTCGGCCTGCCCGCGGCCAAGATCCGCGTGCGGACCCCGGACGTCGGCGGCGGGTTCGGGAACAAGTTCGACTTCTACGGCGACGAAGTCCTGGCCGCCCTGCTCTCGCACCGCACCGGGCGGCCGGTGAAGCTGATCGAAGACCGCGTCGAGAGCTTCGTCGCCACCGTGCACGCGCGCGAGCAGAAGATCGACGTCGAATACGCCGCGAAGGCGGACGGCACCATCACCGGCGTGCGCGGCACCGTCCACGGCGTGCTCGGCGCCGAACTCGGCACGATCGCCTTCGGCCCCTGCTACACCGCCGCGGCCTGCATCACCGGGCCGTACGCGATTCCCGCGGTCGAGATGGACGTCGTCGCCGTCATGACCAACCGGACGCCGTACGGCTCCTACCGCGGCTGGGGCCTGCCGAAGGCGAACTTCGTGCAGGAACGGATGATCGAGCTGCTCGCCGCGCGCCTGAACCTCGACGCGCACACCGTGCGGCGCCGGAACTTCGTGCCCCCGGAAGCGTTTCCGTACCAGAGCCCGGTGTTCGTCTACGACAGCGGGCGCTACGCCGACTGCCTCGACCTGTGCCTCGAAGCAGTCGCGGAGGCGGGCTGGGCGGGGCGCGTCGCCGAGGCCAGGGCGCGCGGCGCGTGCGTCGGCATCGGCTACTCGTTCCACAACGAGATCACCGCGTTCGGCCCGAGCCGGATCGTGAACCTCAGCGGGCTGCAGCACTCCGGGTTCGACGAGGAGGTGGTGCGGATCGACGCCACCGGGCACGTGACCGTCCACACCGGACAGTCGGCGATGGGGCAGGGCCTGCACACCGCGCTGGCGCAGATCGCCGGCCACGCGCTGGGCGTCCCGTTCGAGGACGTCACCGTTGTCTCCGGCGACACGGAATCCTGCCCGTACACCGGGTACGGCACCGGCGCGAGCCGCGCGGCCGCGGTCGGCGGCGCCGCCGTGCTCACCGCGGCGACGCGGCTGAAGGCGAAGGTGCTGCGGATCGCCGCCCACCTCCTCGAAGCCTCACCGGACGACCTCGTCGTCGAGAACGGCCGGATCTTCGTCGACGGCGTCCCGCACCGGTCCGTCGGCATGGCGGAGGTCGGCGACGCCGCGCACCGGCGTCTGGAAGGACGGCTGCCGGAGGACGAGTCGCCGACGCTGCAGGAGCGCGAGGTCTACGACCCGGTCAACGTCGCGACGGCGTTCGGCTGCACCGCCGTGCTCGCCGAAGCCGACCCCGAAACCGGCGTCGTGACGCTGCTCGGCTACCTCGTCGCGCACGACTGCGGCACGGTGATCAACCCGCTGATCGTCGACGGCCAGCTGCACGGCGGCGCGGCGCAGGCCATCGGCGGCGCGCTGTACGAAGAACTCGCCTACGACGACGGCGGCCGGATGCTGACCCGGACCTTCCGCGACTACCTGGTCCCGTCGGCGACCGAGGTCCCGCCGTTCACGCTCACGCACATGAGCACGCCCGCCGACCACATCCCCGGCGGCTTCAAGGGCATGGGCGAAGCCGGCGTGATCGGCGGTGGCGCCGCCATCGCGCACGCCGTCGAGGACGCGTTGCGCGATTACGGCGTCAAGATCACCGCGTTGCCGATCACGCCACCCGGGTTGCTGGCCGCGATCAAGCGGGGTGCGCGGTGAAGGCCGCCGCGTTCGAGTACGTCCGCGCGGGGTCCGTGGACGACGCGATCTCTTCGCTCGCCACCGACGGCTCCCAGGTGCTCGCCGGCGGGCAGAGCCTGGTGCCGTTGCTGAACATGCGGCTCGCACGGCCGTCGCTGCTCGTCGACGTCAACGGCCTCGGCGAGCTCGCTTACGTCCGCCGCGACGGCGAGCACGTCGAAATCGGCGCGCTGACCAGGCAACGCGTGGTCGAGACGTCGGACGTCGTACGGCGGGACGTGCCGTTGCTCGCCCAGGCGTTGCGGCACGTCGGCCACGTCGCGACCCGCAACCGGGGCACGCTCGGCGGCAGCCTCGCGCACGCCGATCCGGCGGCCGAACTGCCCGCCGTCGCGGTCGCCCTCGACGCGGAACTCCTGGTGCGCGGGCCGCGCGGCGAACGCGTGATCGGCGCGCGCGAGTTCTTCGAGGGTCCATTCAGGACGGTCCTGACGCCGGGCGAGCTGCTGACCGCGGTCCGGTTCCCGGTACGGCAGGCGGCGTGCGCGATCGAAGAACTTTCCCGGCGCAGCAAGGATCTCGCGCTGGTCGCGGTGTTCGTTACCCTCGAGCAGGACGACGGCCGGTGCGCGCGGGCGCGGATCGCCGTCGCGGGGGCCGGCCCGACGCCGATCCGGGCGGTCGCGGCCGAGGAGCTGCTGCGGGGCCGGCCGCTCGACGATACCGTGATCGCCGAAGCCGCGCGGGAGATCGCGGCCGCCACCGATCCGCCGTCCGACCTGCACGCGCCCGCCGACTATCGCCGTGAGATGGCCGCGGTGCTCGGGCGGCGGGCCCTGACGAAGGCGGTCCGATGAAGGTCTCCCTGACGGTCAACGGCCAGCCGTGCAGCGCCGACTGCGAACCGCGCCGGACGCTGGCCGACTTCCTGCGCCACGACCTGGGCTTCAAGGGCGTGCACGTTGGCTGCGAGCACGGGGTATGCGGCGCGTGCACGATCACCCTCGACGGCGCGACTGCGCGGGCGTGCTGCCTGCTCGCCGTGCAGGCCGAGGGCGCCGAGGTCACGACGGTCGAGGGCCTGGCCACCGGCGGCGAGCTGCACCCGCTGCAGCAGGCGTTCCGCGACCGCCACGGTCTGCAGTGCGGATTCTGCACGCCCGGGGTGCTGGCGACGGCGGCCGAGCTGCTCGCGAGCAACCCGGACCCGTCCGAGGCCGAGATCCGCGAGGCGCTCGCCGGCCACCTCTGCCGGTGCACCGGCTACCAGTTCATCGTGGACGCCATCCGCGCGGCCGCGGCCAAGCCGGCCTGAACGGAGGCATTGCCCCAACGAAGTTCACATGCGTACCCTCCATTCACTCACGGGTCTGATGTTCATATTTGTGAATGGAGCGGACATGGTTTTCCGCCACACCGTCGTGGCCGCGCTCGCCGCGCTCGGCCTCGTCGCCAGCTCCTTCGCCGCACCGGCGGAGGCCTCGCCACGAAGCTGCACCGTCCCGGTCATCGGGCCGGTCTGCGCTCCCGACACCGTCGTCCTCGACGGCCACCAGCTGCTCCGGACGAAATTCGCGGCGCTCGCCGGCGAAAAGACGTCCCGCACGGCGTTGACCAACCTCCTCGCCGCGGCGAAGACCGACCTCACGACGGGGCCGTGGAGCGTCACGTCGAAGAAGCAGGTCCCGCCCAGCGGTGACAAGCACGACTACCTGAGCCTCGCGCCCTACTGGTGGCCGACCACCGAGCCGACCGCCGAAAACCCGTGGGGCTGCCCGTTCGTGCAGAAGGACGGCCAGCGCAACCCCATCGTCGACGAGATCACCGACCACGCCTACCGCGGCGACGCGTTCGCCGCGATCTACCGGCTCGCGCTGGCCTGGTACTACACCGGCGACGCGCGCTACGCCCAGCGCGCGGCGCTCGACCTGCGCACGTGGTTCCTCGACGCGGCCACGAAGATGAACCCGAACATGAACTTCGCGCAGGGCATCCCGTGCAAGGTCGACGGGCGCGGCATCGGCATCATCGAGTTCTCCTACACGCTCACCCAGGTCGTCGACGCGACCGCCATCCTGGCCACCGGCGCCCCGGGCTGGACGACGGCCGACCGGTCCGGGATGACCGGCTGGTACACGCAGTTCCTCGAATGGCTGCGCACCAGCAAGAACGGCACCGACGAAGCCAAGGCCCACAACAACCACGGCAGCTTCTACGACATGCTCGCCGCCGCGCTCGCGCTCGGCACCGGGCAGCGTGATCTGGCCAAGACCATCGCCCGGAACGCCGGCCCGGGGCGGATCGCGCCGCAGATCCAGGCGGACGGCTACCAGCCGCAGGAGGCGAGCCGCACCCGCAGCTGGCACTACTCGAACTTCAACCTCGTCGCGTTGACGCGGCTCGCCCAGATCGGCAAGCACGTCGGCGTCGACCTGTGGCACTACACCGCACCCAGCGGCGCGACGCTGTTCAAGGCGGTCGACTACCTGATCCCGGCCGCCACGCGGGGCCAGTCGTCGTGGCCGTACCCGGAGCTGGACTTCCGGCCGTACGCGGCGCTCGACGTCCTGCACGCGGCGGCCGACGTCGGTGATCGCGCGGCGCGGGCGGCGTTGCCGTCGGTGCCGGTCCAGCCGGGCGGCGACCTCTACCCGGTCCGGCCCGCCGCCGAACAGCTCGACGACATTTCCACTTCCTGACGGCAAAAGGGGCCCGGTCGCGACCGGGCCCCTTTTCCCCGGGGAATCAGACCCCGGCGACCTGCGAAATCCAGCTCCGATAACGCGTGATGTTCGTGTACGCGGTGTTGTTCACCCGGTCGCTGGTCGACGCGACGCCGACCTGGCGGCCGGAGGCGAACATCGGGCCGCCCGAGTCGCCGCCGGCGGTGATGCCGTTGACGCGGTTCGCGCAGACCGCGACGCCGCCGGTGTAGTCGCTGCAGCTGATCGAGTTGACCCGGACCGTCGCGACCTTCAGGTACCGCGACTGGCAGTTGATCTCGGAGCCGCACTGGCTGGTCGCGCCCCAGCCGTAGACCGAGACGTTCTGACCGACCGCTACGTCACCGACGCTGCCGAGCGGCGAGTACGTCGCGCTGACCGAGGTCGTGAGCTTGACGATCGCCAGGTCGGCGGAGCCCGGGTAGCGCGTGATGGTGGAGCCGGTGGCCGTCGTGCCGCCGCTGGTCTGGTCCAGGCTGCCGATCCGGAACGTGTACGTGCCGGAGCTGCTGACGCAGTGCTTGGCGGTGAGGATGTACTGCGGCGCGATGATCGTCGCGGTGCAGTTCTGCTGGCCGTTCACGAACAGCCGGGCCGCCCAAGGGCCGCTCGTGGCGGTGCTGCCGCCGATGATCGACGGCTGGGCCTGCGGGGTGCTCTCGGCGGCCGCGGGGCCGCCGAGGCCGACGACGGCCAGTGCGGTGCTCGCGGCCAGCAGGACGAACTTGCCGAATTTCACGCTCACTCCTTTTCACGCGGGGGAGAACCGCGTGGGGGGAAAGCCGGTGGGGACCGAACGACAAGAGTGTCCGAGTTTTAGGGGAATGTCCGGAACCGACGAAAGTCGCCGGTCGAATCCGTATTTATAGGCCCCGCGGGGCCTACGTGCAGTTCCCCGTACTGCTAGGCCGCGATCTTGGCCGGCGCGGACCTGCGCAGCCAGTACAGCCCGATGACGGGCAGGACGAGCGGGATGAACAGGTAGCCCTCGCCGTAGACCGACCAGACGGTCGGGTGGCGGAAGGCGGCCGCGTCGACCAGGCTCAGCGTGCCGATGGTCAGCACGCCCAGCAGCTCGATCGAGCAGGCCACGAGGGCCACGCGCCACCAGCCGTCACCGCGGCGGGCCAGTGCGATCGTCGCGACGATGTAGACGACGGCGGCGAACGCCGAGAGCAGGTAGGCCAGCGGGGCTTCGTGGAACTTCGTGCCGATCTGGACGCCGGCCCGCGACGTCGCGGCCAGCGCGAAGATCGCGTACACGGCGACGAGCACGCGTCCGGGGCCGGTGGCCGTCCTACGCCGTTGCTCCACTCCACACCTCGTTCAGTCGCAGCACCATCACCGGGATGGCCAGGCACGCGATGCCCAGCACCGCCGTGCTCGAGCGGCTCCGCTCGGCCAGCGCCCAGGCGGCGCCGACCGGCAGCACGACCAGGCTGCCGATCAGGTAGGCCAGGTAGGTCGCCAGGCTGCCGGGGCGGTCACCGCCGGCGAGCAGCACGATGCCGATCACCAGCTGCGCGACCAGCAGCAGCTCCAGGACCGCGAGCGCGACCAGGAGGGGGTTGTCCGGCAGCCGGTTGCGCGCCGACTGGAGGAAGCTCCACAGCGCGACGAGCGTGGCGGCCACAGCGACCGTCACGGCGAATCCGGTGATCACCCGTTCCTCCTTCCGCTCGCCGGGCGCCAACTTACTCCGTGGTACCGGCGGGGCCGCCCGCCGAGGTGCCGCGGCGTGGCGCGGGCCACGTCATCCTCCACTGTGGACAATTCCGGGATCACGTGATCCGCGGCCATCGGGTGAATTGATCACCGATCCGCCTTGATGGCATTCTGCCAATTCGGCGGGTTATTCCGTCCGGCCCTTGCGTGGATCTGGGGGAATGGCGTAAAAATCTTCGTGTTACACCACTATGGAGTGGTGGAGTGTCTCGGAAAAATTACCCTCGGTTCAGCTGTCGACACCCGAGTGACGTTTTTACCTACCTCGGATAGCTCAGTTGAACCGCCGGGTTGGCGGATTGGCCAAGGGTCGTTCGGTATGGGGGAATGGTCCTCGTCCGGGGGTCGCGGCGCCCCCGGGGGAACGCACGGAGGGGTGTCCCAGATGGACCTGCGCTACGAAGCTTATTGCTTCGCCGACCCGTTGTTCTACGACGAACAACCGGAAATCGGCACGCCGGTCGACGAATTCGCCTCGGCCCTGCCGGCGCCGTCCGGCTGGGTCACCGCCGACCGCGGGGTCTGGCGCGTGCTGCACCCGCGAGGTCAGGTTCTGCCTGGTCAGGGCTGGAAGATCCACGTCTCCGCCGGGCTGGACAACGCTCGCCGCGTCCTCGGGCAGGTGCACGAGTACTGCCTCGAGCACCGCCTCTCGTACAAGCACCTCCGCTCGATGCTGACCCTGCTCGCCCGGAATTCGAAATACGCGCCGCGGGACGGCAGCGCCAAGCTGGTGACGATTTACCCGGCGGACGACCGGCAGCTCGAGCGGGTACTCGAGGACCTCTCGGCCCGGCTCGAGGGCGAGCACGGCGCCTATATCCTGAGCGACCTGCGATACGGCGCCGGGCCGCTCTACGTGCGTTACGGCGGATTCGTCGAGCAGTGGGTCGAGCACGACGGCAACCGCGTCCTGGCGATCCGCAGGCCGGACGGCCGGCTCGTCCCCGACAAGCGGGAGCCGACGTTCTCCGTTCCCGATTGGGTGAAAATTCCGGCGTGTTTACGGAGCAGCGTTGCCGCGCGTAAGGTCAGCGACCCAGGTCAATTCCGCTACCGGGTGACGCGTTCCCTGCACTTCTCGAACGGCGGCGGCGTCTACGTCGCCGAGCCCGAGGCGGGCGGCGACGAGGTCGTCCTCAAGGAGGCCCGCCCCCACGCCGGCCTCGACAAGGCGCGGATCGACGCGGTCGAACGGCTCCGCCGTGAGCACGACGTCCTCGACCGGCTGGCCGGCGTTCCCGGGGTGCCGCAGGTCTTCGAGCGGTTCACCGTCTGGGAGCACCACTACCTGGCGATGGAGTACCTGCCGGGCAGCTCGCTGGGCAGCTGGCTGGCCCGCAACTACCCGCTGACCAGGCGTGGCACGACGGACGCCGACCTCGCCGCCTACGCCCGGCGCGCGCTCGAAATCGTCGACGGCGTCGAGAAGACGATCGAGGCCGTACACGCCCGCGGCATCGTCTTCGGCGACCTGCACCCGCTGAACATCCTGGTCGACGACGACGGCCGGATCTCCCTGATCGACTTCGAGATGGCCTTCGACGTCGAGTCCGGCGACCGCCCGGCACTGGGCGCGCCCGGCTTCCGCGCGCCGGCCGACCGCACCGGCTTCGAGATCGACGAGCACGCGCTCGCCGCGTTGCGGCTGTGGCTGTTCCTGCCGCTCTCCCAGCTGACGGAGCTCGCCCCGGCCAAGCTGCCCGGCATCGCGGAGTTCGTCGAACGCCGGTTCGCGCTCCCCGAGGGCTACGCCGACGCCGCGGTCGCGGCACTGGCCCCGCGGGTGGCCGCCACGCGGTCGGCGCCGGCCCACACCGAGCTCGACCAGGAGAAACCGGACTGGCCACTGGTCCGCAAGCAGATCGCCGAGGCCATCCTGGCCAGTGCGACCCCCGAGCGCCAGGACCGGCTCTTCCCCGGCGACATCGAGCAGTTCCGCGTCGGCGGCGCCTGCTTCGGCGTCGGCGCCGCGGGCGTGTTGCACGCCCTGGACGTCAGCGGCGCCGGCCGGTTCCCCGAGCACGAGCGCTGGCTGATCGACGCGGTCCACCGCGACCCGCCGACCCGCCCCGGCTTCTACGACGGCAGCTACGGCATCGCCTACGTGCTGGAGAACTTCGGTCACCACGGCGAGGCCACCAAGCTGCTGGCGTCGTCCGCGCGGCTGGTCGAGCAGACGACCGACCACGCCCTCGAAAGCGGCCTCGCCGGCATCGGGCTCGCGATGCTGCACTTCGCGGCGGTCCGCCAGGACAACGAGTTCGGCCGCCAGGCGCTGACCACGGCCGTCCGCCTGGCCGAGGCGCTGGAGACGGCCCCGCCGCCCGGCAACTTCGCCCGCGCCGGCCTGCTGTCCGGCTGGTCCGGGCCCGCGCTGCTGTTCATCCGGCTCTTCGAGCGCACCGGCGAGCCCGCCTGGCTGTCCTTCGCCGACCAGGCGCTGACCCGCGACCTCGAGGAGTGCGTCGAGACCGACGACGGCTCACTGCAGGTCCGCGACGGCGGCGCCCGCACGCTGCCCTACGTCGGCGTCGGCAGCGCCGGAATTCTCCTGGTCGCCGAGCAACTGGCGCGCCACCGCCCGGACGCCAACGCCTGCGAGAGCCTCCCCGCCCTGCGCGAGTCGTGCCGCGGCGAGTTCGTGATCCACCCGGGCCTGCTCTTCGGCCGGTGCGGCTTGGCGGTCGCCCTGGGCATGGACCCGGACCCGGCACCGTCGACCCGCGCGGCGATCGACCTGCACCTGGCGCGGCTGTCCTGGTACGCGGTCCCGTTCAAAGGCGGCCTCGCGTTCCCCGGCAACCAGCTGCTGCGCCTGTCGATGGACGTCAAAACCGGCGGCGCGGGAATCCTCCTCGCGCTCGCCGCCCTCCAGGACGGCAAGGAGGTGCTGCCCCTCCTGGGCGGCGCGCCGTCCCTCCAGACCTCCGGTCGCTGACCGGCGGACCCCTCAGAAGGAAGGAACACCGATGGAACTCGTTCTGGAGCTGCAGGCCCTGGAGACCCCCGAGGTGCTCGACGGCGGCCACGGCGGCGGTCACGGCGGCGCGTCGAACCTGAGCCTGCTCGCCTCCTGCGCCAACAGCACCATCAGCCTGCTGACCTGCCACTGACCCGGCGGTCCGCCGGCGAGTAGCGCCGAGCTGAACGGTGCGGGAGCGGCACAGGCCAAGTGCGCCGCTCCCGCACGTTCATTCTGCGCCCCGGACCCGCCCCGGCGGTACCTGTCCGAAGGAGTGAGATGCGCGGCCCCGCCGATCGGCTGCTGGTCAAGGTGGCCGGCCTCGACCGTGTGCGTGTGGCCGCCGTCGTGGTCACCGCACTGCTCGCCACCACGGCCGGCTTGCTCCTGCCGGGCGCGCTGGCGGCCGCGGTGGACGCCGTGGTCGCTGGCCGCCCGAGTGCGCGCGAAGTCTCCTGGCTGCTGCTGGTCGGCGGCGCGGAGATCGCGGCCGACGTCGTCGGCGGAATCCTCACGACCCGCCTGACCGCGACGGCGTCCGCCTGGCTCCGCCGCACGCTCTCGGACAAGCTGTTCGCCCTGGGCACCCGTTCCCGCTTCGCGGAAGGCGACGCGATCAGCCGCCTCACGGGCGACTGCACGGGCGCGGGCGGCATCGTCCCGATCGTCGTCCAGTGCGGCTCGATGCTGATCATCTCCTCCGGCGCGATCGTCCTGCTCGCCCTGCTGGATTGGCGCCTGGCGCTGGTCTTCATGGGCAGCATCCCGTTCGCGTTGCTGCTCGCCCGCAGCCACCTCCGCCGCACCGCCGACGACGTCCTCACCTACCAGCAGGTCTCCGGAGAAATCGCGGCCCGCATGGTCGACGCGGTCGCCGGCCTCCGCACCATCGCCGCCTCCGGCACGGCCGACCGCGAAGCCGAGCGGGTCCTGCGCCCGCTCCCGAAGCTGACGCTCGCCGGACAGGGCCTGTGGCGCACCCAGGCCCGGATGGTCTGGCGCGCCGGCCTCCTGACCCCGGCGGTCGAGCTCTCCGTACTGGCCGCCGCCGGCTTCGGCGTGCTCGACGGCCGGCTGAGCGTCGGCGACGTCATGGCCACCCTCGGCTACGTCGCTCTCGCTCTCGGCCTGGTCACCCAGATCCCGCTGCTCACCACGCTGTCCCGGGCGCGCGGCTGCGCTGAACGCCTCGTCGAGGTCCTCGACGAGCCCTTGCCCGTGCCCGGCAAGCTCCCGCTCCTCCCCGGTGACGGCACGGTCGAACTCCGCCACGTCGGCGTCAAGGGCGCGCTCGCCGACGTCGACCTGCGCATCGACGGTGGCACCTACCTCGCGGTCGTCGGCCGCTCGGGCTCGGGCAAGTCGGCGCTGGCCGGGGTGGTCGGCGGACTGCTCACGCCGGACGAGGGCCAGGTCGTCCTCGACGGCCGCCCGCTCGAGCACCTCCGCCCGGAGGAGTTGCGCGCGGTCGTCGGCTACGCATTCGAGCGGCCCGTTCTGCTTGGAACCACGGTCGCCGACGCGGTCGGCTACGGCTCGTGGGCCGGAGAGTCCGCCATCCGTGGCGCCTGCCGGACAGCGCAGGTAGATGAGGTGGTCGTCCGCCTGCCCCAGGGCTACCGCACCCCGCTGACCGAGACACCGCTGTCCGGTGGCGAGGCCCAGCGGCTCGGGCTCGCCCGGGCGATCGTGCACAAGCCGCGCGTCTTGATCTTCGACGACGCCACGGCCAGCCTCGACACAGTCACCGAGGCAGCGGTCGAGCGCGCCTTGGCCGAGGCCCTGCCGGGACGCACGCGCGTCGTCGTGACCCACCGGGCCGGCACCGCTGCCCGCGCTGACCTCGTGGTCTGGCTCGATGATGGCCGGATTCGCGCGATCGCCCCGCACGCCGCTCTTTGGCGAAAGCCGGGCTACCGGGGTGTCTTCACGGAGGACGGCGAGTGAGCCTGCGCAGGTTGTACTGGTCCGCCCTCGCCGGGCAATGGCGTGGCGGTGTCGTGCTGCTGGCTTGTTCGCTGCTCGAAGGCGTACCGGCTTTCTTCTCGGGACGGCTGGTCGAACTGTCCGTCGACCGCGGTTTCGCCGCCGGCGACCCAGCGGCAGGCCTCGGCTGGCTGGCGTTGTTCGGCCTGACCGCCGTGCTCGGCGCGTTCGGCGCACGGATGGTCTGGCGCCAGCTCGGCACGGTCGTCGAACCCCTGCGCGACGCTCTAGTTACGGCCGTCGTCCGCGGCGTTCTGCACGACGACTCCCCACCGCGCAACCGACCTGACTCCAGCGGCGTCGCCCGGATCACCCAGCACGTCGAGGTCGTGCGCGACGCGACCGCCGGTCTGCTCGTCGAGGCCCGCGGCATGCTGGTGACGACGACGTCCGCACTTGCCGGCCTCATGACCGTCGCCGGTGCGCTGGTGGTGCCGGTCGCGCTGCCGGTGTTCTTCGCGCTGGCCGCCTTCGCGTGCCTCCTGCCGTCGCTGGCTCGCCGCCAACGCGCGCTGGCGCTGGCCGACGAGCACACGGCGGCAACGGCGGGCACCTCGCTGTCCGGCGTACGGGACATCGTGGCCTGCGATGCGCAGCCGGTCGCCGCGCTGGCGATGTACGAAGCGGTCGACGCTCAGGCCAACGCGGCGATCCGCGTGGCGCGCTCGAGCGCCCTTCGAGCACTGGTGATCTCGCTCGGCGGGTTCGTTCCGCTGCTCCTCGCGCTCGCACTGGCCCCGGGGCTGGTGGTCAGCGGCAAGCTGACCGCGGGCGCGGCCTTGGGCGCGCTCGTCTACCTGGCCACGACGATGCAGCCGGCTCTCCGCGGCCTGGCGGCCACGGCCGGCACCGTCGTTCTGCGCCTGCTCGTCGCCCTTCGCCGGTTGGCGGAGACCGCCGAACTGCCCGATGTCGTCGACGGCACGGCGACTCCGCGCGGCATCGACGTCCGGGTGCACGGCCTGACGTTCAGCTGGGGTGCGTCGGCCGAACCCGTCGTCCGTGGTCTGGAGCTGGGGCTGCAGCCGGGGGAGCACCTCGCCGTCGTCGGGCCGAGTGGCATCGGCAAGTCGACATTGGCCGGCTTGCTCACCGGGATGCTCGCTCCGCAGGAGGGCCGCGTGTTGCTGGGCGGCGTCCCGGTGCGGGACGTACCTGCGGCGTTGCGCCACGAGCTGGTGGCGTTGATCCCGCAGGAGGCGTACGTCTTCGCGGGAACGGTACGGGACAACGTGAGCCTGTTCGCCCCGTCAGCTTCGGACGACGACCTGTCGTCCGCTGCGGACGCGGTGGGGGCGGGCGCGCTACTGCGGCGCTTGGGCGGCCTCGACGCCGAGATCGGGCACGGCGGCGAAGGCGTCTCCGCGGGCGAAGCGCAGCTGCTCGCGTTGGCCAGGGTGTACGCCAGTGCGGCGCAATTGGTGATCCTTGATGAAGCGACCTCCCATCTTGACCCGGTGGCGGAGGCCCGCGCGGAGCGGGCCTTCGCCGCGCGGGGTGGTGTTCTGGTGGTGATCGCGCACCGGCTTTCCTCGGCGCTGCGCGCGGATCGCGTGCTCGTCGTGGACGGGCGCGAAACCGCGGTGGGCAGCCACGCCGAACTGGTGGCCGGGTCCGCGCGGTACGCGGAGCTCATGCGGGCCTGGGCGACACCGGTGCCCGACCATGCGGCCACCGGTGCCCGCCCGCCTGCTGGTGCAGGTGGTGAACCAGCCGGTACCTCGACCGGTTCACCTGTGGGCGGTGGTGTGGCCGTTGGCGGGGCGCCTTCCGGCAACGGCCACACCACACTGAGTCCTTCCGTGGACGACGGAGCCGCGACCACCGGCGGGGCGCCTGCCGGCGGCGGTACTACGGCCACCTTGGGGCTGTCAGCCGGACACGATTCCCGGTGCCACCGGATCGACGCCTAGGTCGCCATCCGTGTCGCGAGCCGCACGTGTCAGCCGAGAGCTCGTCCACTGTGGACTGATCTCTGTGCTCCTCCAGCTTATCGCCGTCGGAAGGCTCGGGAAGTCCTTGTTTTCGATCTGTGGACAACTCGCCGGTTTTCGAGCCTCCTGTGGATAACTCGAGTCGATTCGCCACTTCTGTCGGTGGCTCAGGGCATGATCGGAGACACCAACATCAGCTGGGTTGCAGTGCTTCCAGCGCCTCACGCAGCTTGCCCGAGAGCGGTGTCGGCCGGCGTGACTCGCGGTCCACGAAGACGTGCACGAAGTGCCCTTCCGCGACCAGGGTCTCGTCGGCGGCGTACATCCCGATCTCGTAGCGCACGCTGGACTTCCCGAGGTGCGCCACCCGCAACCCCACCCGCAGCGAACCAGGAAAGGAAACCGATGAGTGATACCCGCAGTGCGACTCGACGCACAGCCCGATCACCTCCCCGGTCTCGATGTCGAGACCACCCTGCTCGATCAGCCAGGTGTTGATCACGGTGTCCATCAGCGAGTAGTGGACGACGTTGTTGACGTGTCCGTAGATGTCGTTGTCCTTCCAGCGCAGCGGGACCGTCTGCCAGTGGGGGTACTCGTTCACCACAGCGACACCGACTCGCGCAGGATGTCCGACAGGTCTTCCTCGGAAGCCTCACGCGGAGCGGTGGCCAGCAGCCTTTGCTGCTTCAGCGTTCCCTCGACGAGGGAGTCCACATCGGACTCCGTGTAGCCGACGGCGCCGATGCCGTCCGGGATGCCGATCCGGCGCATCAGGTCGATCAGTACCGCGGGCAGGTGGTCGGCGAAGTCGCCGGGCCACTCGAAGTCGGGTGCCAGGAGGCGCGCGACGCGGAGGTGGCGGTCCGGGGCCGCGTCGAAGGTGAAGCGGAACGCGGCGGGCGCGGTCAACGACACGGCCATGCCGTGCGGCACCATGGGTTCTTCGCCCGGGTAGCCGTCCGGGTGGAAGTTCCTGACCTGGCCGGCGATCGGGTACGCGTTCGCGTGCGGGATGTGCACGCCGGCGTTGCCGAAGCCGAGTCCGGCGAACGTCGCGGCCAGGGCCATGGCTTCGCGGGCCTTGAGGTCGCCGCCGTCGCGCACGGCTGCGGGCAGGGCCCAGGACAGCAGCCGGAGGGACTGCTCGGCGAACATGTCGGCGAGCGGGTTGGCCCCGCAGTACGGCACCCGCTGTTCCGGGCGCTTGCGCTCGAACTCGGTGTACGGCTTCGCGGTGTAGCTCTCCGCGGCGTGGCACAGGATGTCCATGCCGCTGGCGGCGGTCACGCCGGCGGGCTGGCTGACCGTCAGCCGGGGGTCGACGACGGCGAGGGTCGGGCGCAGGCGGAGGTGGCTGATCCCGCTCTTGACGCGGAGGGACAGCACGTCGAGGACGCAGACCGTCGTGCTCTCGGAGCCCGTTCCGGTCGTGGTCGGTACCGCGACCAACGGCTTGAGGGGGCGCTCCGGGGCGCGGCCGCCGCCGACGGGGGCGTTGACGTAGTCCATCAGGTCGCCGTCGTTGCTGGTGAGGAGGTTCGCCGCCTTGGCGGTGTCGATCGCGGAGCCGCCGCCGACGGCTACGAAGGCGTCGTACGGGCCGGTGCCGCGGGCGAAGTCAACCGCCTTCTGCATGCTGACATCGGTGGGTTCGACGTGTACGCCGTCGAAGATCTCGGTCTCGATGCCGTAGCCGGCGATGCCGTCGGCGATGCGGCGCGGCCAGCCGGTCGCGGCCACTTGCGGGTCGGTCAGGACGAGCACGCGGTGGGCGCCGTACTGCGTCAGGTCGTAGCCGATCTCGTCGCTGGCGCCGGTTCCGTACTTCAACGCCGGTGCGCCATAAGTAAAAACGGTTTCATGTTCGGTTGCGGTCAAGACTGCGGTCCTCGCTCCCTTGATCGGCTGACAGTCGGTCAAAGCGGACATTCGGCCCATCCTTGCCGGGTTTCGGCGAAGATCACTTGACTGCACTGAACGGTGCCCGCCTAAGCTCTCCTCATTAGATACCAACTGGGAGCGACCGTCGCCCAGACGGCCGTGCGGATCCTGACCGAGGCGCGCGTCCGCCGCGTTTACGCGGTGGTCGGTGAGTCCTTCCTGGAACTGCTCGACGCACTGCAACGCGAGCGGGAGATCACGCTGGTCTCGGCCCGCCACGACGCGGGTGCGGCGTTCATGGCGGAGGCGGAGGGCAAGCTCACCGAGCGTCCCGCCGTGCTGCTCGCCAGCCGGGGGCCGAGCGCGGCGAGCCTGGCGATCGGCGTCCAAACGGCGTACCAGGACGAGACCCCGATGGTCGTCCTGCTGGAGACGCCGGCGACCGAACCGGTGCCTTCGTCGTCCGGGGAGCTGCCGACGTCGGACCTGACGGCGATGTTCGAGTCGATCGCCAAGTCGACATTGCGGGTGACCGACCCGGACAGCCTGCCGGGGCTGCTGGCGCACGCGCTGACCACCTCACAAGAGGGACGGCCGGGGCCGGTTGTGCTCGGCGTGCCCTGTGACGTCTGGGGGATGCCCTACGACGCGGCGAAGCCGATGGCGCGGGTGCGGCCGCCGGCGTCCGGGACGCTGGGCCGTTCGGCGGACGCCGTCGCGCAGCTGGTGGACGAGGCCAAGTACCCCGTGGTCATCGTCGGCGGGCGGGCGCGGTCGGCGCGGGACGAGCTGATCGCCGTGGCCGACGAGCTCGCGCTGCCCGTCTACAACGCCTTCCGGCGGCAGGACGCCTTCCCCGAGAACCACGCTCGTTACGCCGGGCACCTCGGGCTCGGCATCCCGGCCCGGCAGCTCGACGCGCTCGAGCGGGCCGATCTCGTGGTCGCGCTCGGCACCCAGCTCGACGAGGTGACCACGCAGGCGTACCGCTACCCGACGCCGCAGCAGACGCTGGTGATGGTCGGGACCGGGATCGACGTCAGCCCGAAGCGACGGGGGCTCACGTTCCGCGTCGACTCCGAGGTCGAGCCGTTCCTGCGGGAACTGCGAGCCGTGGCGTCGCCGCGGACCAGGCGGGCCTCGGCGGCGAACGCGGCCGTGCACACGTTCATGACCCCGCCCGACACCAGCGGGAACACGCGGGTGCACCCGGTGGACGTCGTCCGGGCGCTGCGGAAGCTGGCGCCCGAGGACACCATCGTGACCAGCGACGCCGGCAACTTCGCGCAGTTCATGCACCGCTACTGGTGCTTCACCGCGCCCCGCAGCCAGCTCGGCCCAAGCAACGCCGCGATGGGGTACGCCGTGCCGGCGGCCGTCGCGGCGAAGCTCGCCGAGCCGCGGCGGACCGTCGTGGCCATGGTGGGGGACGCCGGAACGCTGATGACCGGGCAGGAGATCGAAACCGCCGTGCGGTACCGGGCGCCGGTGATGGTCGTCGTCTTCCAGAACGGCGTGCACGGCGCGCTCGCCATGCACCAGGCGCGGACGCACGGGCGGCTGTCCGGGGTGTCGATCCCGCTGACCGACTTCGCTTCGTGGGCGCGTGGACTGGGCGCGGCCGGGTACACCGTGGACGATCGGGAAGAGCTGGAGCCGATCATCGCCAGTGCGCTGGTGCGGCAGCGGCCGTGCGTCATCGACGTGCGGACGGACCCCGATGTGGTGACGCCGGACGTCCGGCTTTCGGCGCTGCTCGCGCAGGCCCGCCCGCAACCTCCCGCCCCGTAACGATTTCACTCGGTTTCATTACGGGAAACGCCGGGAAAGTTGTGTGGTAGCACGACGAAGGCTCAGGTAGCCTGACGGTGTTCCGGTGGTGGTTCGCCGCTGAACCTTCCCGGCCGGGTCCCGGCGGGAGACAACCGGTTTCTGTCGGTGCCGCATGGCACCATCACGGTCATGACCCGCGCCGAAGCGGGCAGGGAACGAGGGGAGTTTCGACGTGACCGATCACCAGCACGCATCCGAACCAGCGCGGAAGTCCTCCGGCGTCGTACCGGTGCTGTTCAGCGCCTCCGCCGAGGCCCACGACGACGCCGTGGTCGCGGCCGAGCACGACACGGCCTGGCGTTCGCCCTTCACCACGGAAGGACTGCGCCCGGCGAGTGGCGAATAGCTCACCTCGCCCGGGTGACGAGCGCTTGTCCGCCCTGGTCAAGGTGTGCTTTACTGCTGAAGGTCTCGATTTTTGTGTTCGTGATGAGTCACGCTCGCAGAACTCAGCGGGCGTAGTGTCTCCTCGCCGAGGAAGCAAACCGTCCGGGTGCTGACCCGGGTCGCCGAAGTGGCTTCCTGTTTTGGTGTTACACATGGAGATTTTTGATGACTCAGGGCACTGTGAAGTGGTTCAACTCCGAGAAGGGGTTCGGCTTCATCACCCCCGACAACGGTGGCGGCGACGTCTTCGTTCACTACAGCGAGATCCAGGGTAACGGCTTCCGCACCCTCGAGGAGAACGCCCGCGTCGAGTTCGAGATCGGCCAGGGCCAGAAGGGCCCGCAGGCCACGTCGGTCACCGTGATCTGACTTTGATCTTGGGGAAGGGCCGTCACCCGTTCGGGGTGGCGGCCCTTTTCGTATGCTGCGCACCATGATCGAGCACGGCTACACCGTCTCCGGGATGAGCTGCGGCCACTGCGCGCAGTCGGTCACCGAAGAGCTCACGGCGCTGCCCGGAGTGACCGAAGTGGACGTCGACGTGCCGACCGGCCGGGTCGTTGTGCGCTCAGGAGCCACGCTGGCCGAAGACGACGTCCGGAGCGCGGTCGAAGAGGCCGGTTACACCTACGAGGGTCCCGTCAGCCTCGTCCCGTAGCCGCGTCCGGTTGGTTTTTCTCCAGGTTGGACTGTCCACTGGAGATCACCCAGGTGACGTTCGACGCCTCCTGGGTGCCGCTCGGCACTGCAACGGCCTGCAACCCTTCCTTCCGCGCCGCCCGCGGAGTCTCCTGTTCTCCGGTGAAGTATCGGGAGGTCAGGTGGGTGAAACGGTGGCGGGGATCGTCGCGAATCCGGCTTCGGGACGGGACATCCGCCGGCTGGTCGCGCAAGCTTCGGTGTTCCCCACCGCGGAGAAGGCGAACATGGTCCAGCGGCTGCTGGCGGCGTTCGCCGTGACCGGGCTCGACCGCGCCCTCGTCTCGACCGACCTGGGCGGGATCTCCGCCGCGGTCCTGCGGGCGCTCGGCCGGGGCGGGACCTGGCCCAAGGTCGACTTCTGCGACGACGACCCGCTCACCGGCACCGCGGCCGACACGACCAACGCCGTGCGGCGGATGGTCGAGGCCGGTGCCGGGGTCATCGTCGTCCTCGGTGGGGACGGGACTGCCCGCGTTGCGGCCGCGGCCTGCGAAGACGTGCCGATCATCGCGCTGTCGACCGGGACCAACAACGCGTTCCCGCAGATGCGGGAGGCGACCGTCGCGGGACTGGCCGCCGGGCTGATCGCGACCGGGCAGATCGACCCCGACCTCGTCACGCACCGGGTCAGCGTGCTGGAGGTCGTCACGAAAGCACGTCGTGAGATCGCGCTCGTCGACGTCTGCGTGTCGCTGAGCAAGCACATCGGGGCGCGGGCGCTGTGGGACCCGGCGACGCTCACCGAGCTGTACTGCACCTTCGCCGAGCCGGACGGCATCGGCCTCTCGAGCGTTCCTGGGCAGCTCTGTCCCAGCCCGCGCTCCAGCCCGGACGGCGTCGCGCTGCAGCTCGGCCCGGTCGGGGAGACGCCGTACGTCGTGCAGGCGCCGATCGCGCCCGGGCTCGTGCGGCCCGTCGGGGTGCGGGGGTGGGGCGTGCTCCGGCCCGGCGTGCGCGTCGAGCTGGCCGCGGCCGGTGGGGTCATCGCGCTCGACGGTGAGCGTGAACTCGAACTGAAGACGGGCGAGAGCGCGTTCGTCGAGCTCAAACCGGACGGGCCGTGGTGCGTCGACGTCCGGGCGGCGATGGCGGAAGCGGCGCGGAAAGGGCTGTTGCGCACGGAAACCGCGCACGGGAAGGAGCGTCGAAGATGACGGACACCCTGCGGGAGGCCTATCGCGTGATGCGCACCATCCGGACGTTCGAAGAGCGGGTGCGCCAGGAGTTCGCAACCGGCGAAATCCCCGGGTCCGTGCCCGGCTACGCCGGTGAGGAGGCCTCGGCCGCCGGGGTTTGCCTCCACCTCGACGACCGTGACGCGATCGCCGGCACCCACCGCGGCCACGGCCACTGCATCGCCAAGGGCGTCGACGTCCACGCCATGATGGCCGAGATCTACGGCCGCAAGACCGGGGCCTGCCACGGCAAGGGCGGCTCGTGGCACATCGCCGACCTCGCCAAGGGACTGCTCGGCGCGAGCGGCGTCGTCGGCGGTGGCCCGCCGCTCATCTGCGGCACTGCGCTCGCCGCGAAACAGCAGAACACCGGCGGTGTCGGCGTCGCGTTCTTCGGCGACGGCGCCGGCAACCAGGGGACGACGCTGGAGGCGTTGAACCTCGCGTCCGCCTGGAACCTCCCCGCGATCTTCGTCGCGGAGAACAACGGCTACGCCGAGGTGACGGCGAGTGCCTGGTCCGTGGCGTCGGACAACATCGCCGACCGGGCCGCCGGGTTCGGCGTGCCCGGTGTGATCGTCGACGGGTTCGACTTCTTCGCCGTCCACGAAGCAGCCGGAGAAGCCGTCGAGCGCGCCCGAGAGGGCGGCGGCCCGACGCTGATCGAGGTCAAGTTCACCCGCTGCTCCGCGGGACTCGACTGCCTCGACCGGTTCCGGGCGCGCGTCACCGACCGCGGTGAGCTGGGCGAACCGGTCCTCGACGACATCGACGCCGAAGTCGCGAAGCTGATCGAGGACGCCGTCTCGGCGGCGAAGGCCGCACCGAAACCCACGAGGGAAGACCTCGAGACCGACGTCTACGTGACGTACTGAGGAGCGCACGCCGTGGCCAGGACGATCAGCTACCGCGAGGCGATCGACGAGGCGCTCGCGCAGGAGATGGCCCGGGACGCATCGGTGATCGTGCTGGGTGAGGGCGTCACCACGGGGCTGTTCCAGCGGTTCCCCGGCCAGGTGCTCGACACGCCGTCCGCCGAGTCGGCGTTCGTGGGCGCGGCGATCGGCGCCGCGACGCGCGGGCAGCGGCCGGTCGCGGAACTCGGCTCCGTGGGCGCGTGCTTCGACCAGATCTTCAACCAGGCCGCCAAGTTCCGGTACGTGTTCGGCGGCAACGCCCGCACGCCGGTCGTCATCCGCACGGTGTACGGCGCCGGGCTGCGGGCCGCCGCGGAGCGTTCGCAGTGCCTGTACCCGATCTTCACGCACGTCCCCGGGCTGAAGGTCGTCGTCCCGTCGAGCCCGTACGAGGCGAAAGGCCTGCTCGTCCAGTCCATCCGGGACGACGACCCGGTGATCTTCTGCGAGCACAAGGCGTTGTACGGCACCAGCGGCGACGTCCCGGAGGAGAGCTACGCGATCCCGTTCGGCGAGGCGAACGTCGTCCGCGAGGGCGGCGACGTCACCGTCGTCGCGATCGGCCGCATGGTCGCCATGGCCGGAGGGGCCGCGCGCGAGCTCGCGGCTTCCGGGATCGAAGCCGAGGTCATCGACCCGCGCACGACCAGCCCGCTCGACACCGGGACGATCCTGGAGAGCGTCCGGAAGACCGGACGGCTGGTCGTCGTCGACGAGGCGTCGCCACGGTGCAACCTCGCCACGGACATCTCGGCGCTCGTCGCGAAGGAGGCGTTCGGCTCGCTGCGGGCGCCGATCGAGATGGTGACGCCGCCGCACACGCCGGTGCCGTTCTCCGACGCGCTCGAAGACCTGTACATCCCGGACGCGCAGAAGGTCCTCAACGCCGCGAAGGCGGTCGTCGCGTACCGGCGCTGACGCACAGCGAGATCGTCGCCACCTTCCGATCACCGGATCGAAAAGGCAGACTGAGGAGGCAGAGCGCAAGGAGTGGCGGTTGGGTCAGCGAGACCTCGAGGCAGCGTTGCCGGCCGGGGCCGACCCCCGGCGGCACGCCCGTGTCCTCGCGCAGGTGCACGAAGCGGCCCTGGCCGGAAAAGCCCTGCCCAGCCGCCCGCGGGCGGTCATCGGCGCGTCCTGGCAACGGATGCGCCGGCTCGGCGTCGACCCGGACGGCCGCGCGCCCGCGCCCGTCCTGGGCGCCGAAGAGCTGGAGACGCGCCGCCGCACGAGTGGGCTGGCCGAAGCCCTGCCGACGCTGCGCGGGGGCCTGCTGACCCTCGCCGAGCAGGCCGCGCACATCATGGTGATCGTCGACGCGGGCGGCCAGGTGCTCTGGCGCGACGGCAGCGCCGCGGTCCGCCGCCGCGCCGACGGGCTCGGGTTCGTCGAAGGCGTCGACTGGCGGGAAGAGTCCGTCGGCACCAACGCGATCGGCACCGCGCTGGTCGCGCGCCGCCCGGTCCAGGTCTACTCCGCCGAGCACTACGTCCGCGCCCAGCACTCCTGGACGTGCGCCGCCGCGCCGCTGCACGATCCGCGGGACGGCAAGCTCCTCGGCGTCGTCGACCTCTCCGGTCCGGCCCCGACCGTCCACCCGACGACGTTGGCGCTGGTCGACGCCGTGGCGCGGCTCGCGCAGGCGCAGCTGCGCACCACCCACCTCACCGAGCTCGAGCGGCTGCGGGGCTTCGCCGCGCCCGTGCTCGGCAAGGTCGGCGGGCCGGCCGTGGTGGCCGACGAGCACGGCTGGGTCGCCGCGGCCGCCGGCCTCGCGCCGGTCGACCGGATCGCGTTGCCGACCGGGCTCAAACCCGGCCGCGTCTGGCTGCCGGCGTACGGCAACTGCGCTGTCGAGCCCGTTCCCGGCGGCTGGCTGATCCGGCCCGCCGAGGACGACGCCGCGCCGCCCACCCGCGTCGTGCTCGACGTCCGGTCGCCGCGCGAGCCCGAGCTGACCGTGGCCGGCGCCACCGGCACCTGGACGCACCGGCTCAGCCCGCGCCACGCCGAGATGCTGTACGTGCTGGCCAGCCACCGCGACGGCCGGTCGGCCTCCGAGCTGTCGGCCGACCTGTTCGGCGACGCCGGCCGCACGGTCACCGTCCGCGCCGAGATGTCCCGGCTGCGCCGCCACTTCGGCGGCATCCTCGACGCGAAGCCGTACCGCTTCGCCGACGACGTCGAGGTGCTGGTCCGGCGGCCGCCGGACCCCGAAGCCGTGCTCCCGCACTCCCTGGCCCCGGCGATCCGCGGCTGATCCGGGAAAGATGGGGGCGTGCCGAAACGTCCCCTGCTGCCGGACACCATCGCGCCGAGCTGGCTCGTGGTGCAGCTGCTCGGCACGCTCTTCTTCGCCCTGACGCTGCTCACCGCGCGCGAGCCTGCCCCGGGCGTCTGGGCCGCTTACGGCGTCGCGAGCGCCTGCTGGCTGGGCTTCGTCGTCCTCGCGCCGAGGCTGCCGAAGACGGCCGCCGTGCTGCTCGCCGTCGCGAGCGCGCTGCCCGCGGCGCTGGTCGGGCGGGCCGCGGACTCCTCGGCGATCATCCTGTCCGCCGTCGCGCTCGGCAGGCTCGCGACGCTGACCACGACCGGCGTCGGCGTGATCCTCGGGATCGGCCTGCTCGACATCGCCCTCGCGGTGACGTCGCACGTGCTCGCCGGGCACGGCCCCGGCGCGGCGCTCGCCGAACCCGCCGTGCTCCTGCTGCTCGTCCTGGTCGGGCTCAACCGCCGCCAGTACGAGGTGCAGGCGAAGCAGGCCGAAGCGCTGCTCGAACAAACGCGGCTCGCGCAGGCCGAGCACGCGCGCGCCGCCGCGCTCGACGAACGCACCCGGATCGCCCGCGAACTCCACGACGTCCTCGCGCATTCGCTGGGGGCGCTGGGGGTCCAGCTCGAATTGGCCGAAGCGCTGCTCGCCGAAAAGTCCGATGTGGACGGTGCGCTGCGGTCGGTCAAGCGGTCGCGCCGGCTCGCCGCCGACGGGCTCGCCGAGGCGCGGAACGCCGTCGCCGTGCTCAGACGGGACATCCCGCCGCTGGCCGACGTCCTCGCCGCGGCCGCCGCCGCGCACGCCCGCGACCACGGCGTGTCCGTCACCTTCGCCGCCGACGGCGAGCCGCGCCCGCTGCCGTCCGCGGTGGTCGTCGCGCTCGCCGGCACCGCGCGGGAGGCGCTGACGAACGCGGGCAAGCACGCGCCAGGGGAGGACGTCGAGGTGCGGCTGGGCTACGCGCCCGAGACCGTCCGGCTCGACGTCCGCAACACCCTCGGTGTCACTCGAACAGGTGAAGGTTTCGGGTTGGCCGGGATGCGGGAGCGGCTGGCGCTGGCCGGTGGCACCCTGGAGGCCGGTCCCGACGGTGGTCAGTGGCGCGTCCTGGCCGAGGTGCGGGCGTGAGATCACGTGCTGGTGACAGCGGGCGGTGCCGGTGCCCGCGCGGACCGCGGACCGGCTACCTTCTGCGGGTACCGCTTTTGGGGAGGAATCGGGGATGACCAGCACTGCGACGGCCCCGGGTCCGACGGCGCCCGCGCCGGGACCCCCGCCGCCGCCACCGGAAGGCGGGGGCCGCAGCGGCCTGCTGGGGCTGCTGGACCTGCCGGGACAGGGCGTCCGCGCGGTCGTCCGGTCCGCCGCGACGACCCCGGGCAGGCTCACCGTCATCGCCGTCGGCCTGGTGCTCCTGTCCCTCCTCGCCGGCCTGGTCGCGACGCTGTCGGTGCAGGACCGCGACGACACGATCACCGGCGTCATCGACCACCGCGAACCCCTCGCCGCCGCCGCGCAGCAGGTCTACCGCTCCCTCTCGGACGCCGACGCGACCGCCGCGAGCGCGTTCCTCTCCATCGGCACCGAGCCGCCGGAACTGCGCCAGCGCTACGAGCGCGACATCGCCGAAGCCGGCGCCGCGCTCGCGAAGGCCGCCTCCGACGCGTCCGACGTCGCCGACGCGGCCGCCCCGGTCGACGTCCTCAACCAGTCGCTGCCCGTCTACACCGGGCTCGTCGAGACGGCCCGCGCGAACAACCGCCTCGGCTACCCGGTCGGCGCGTCCTACCTCCGCGAGGCCTCCGAGCTGATGCGGGCGAAGATCCTGCCCGCCGCGCAGGACCTCTACCGCGTCGACACCGAGCGGCTGATCGACGAGCAGGACAGCGCCACCGGGTTCCCGTGGCTCGCCACGATCCTGGTGGTCGCGCTGCTGGCCGCGCTCATCGCCGCCCAGGTCTACCTGACCAAACGCACCAACCGGCTGCTCAACGTCGGGCTCGTCGTCGCGACGGCCGCCGTCGTGGTCTCGCTGCTGTGGGGCGCGGTCGCGCTGATCGTGCAGGGCAGCCTGGTCGGCAGCGGCCAGGACGACGGCTCGCACCGCGTCGACGTGCTGGTCCGCGCGCGCATCGCCGCGCTGCAGGCCCGCGCCGACGAAACGCTCACGCTGGTCGCGCGCGGCGACGGCGCCGCGTACGAGAAGGACTTCGGCACCAACGCGGCCCAGCTCGTCGGCCCGGACGGCCAGGGCGGCCTGCTCGGCGAAGCCCGCGGCCTCATCCAGGGCGGCGAAGGCGCCACGAAGGTCGCCGACGCCGCGAAGGCCGCGAACGACTGGCTGAAGGCGCACAAGGAAGTCCGCGCCCAGGACGACGCCGGCCAGTACCAGGAGGCCGTCGACTTCGCCGTGCTGGAGGACAAGACCGACGGCTCGGCCCCGGCGTTCCGGCGGCTCGACGACAGCCTCCAGGCGGCCATCGACGTCGGCAGGCAGGAATTCCTCGACGACACCCACAACGGCGACCGCGCGCTGACGCTGCTGGCGCCCGGCCTGGCCGTGCTCGCGGTCGTCGCCGCCGCGGGTGTCACCATGGGGATCCGGGAGCGACTGAGGGAGTACCGGTGAGCAGGCGGGGGAACACGGTCCGGGCGGGCGTGCTGGCGGTCGTCGCGCTGCTGGTGGCGTCCTGCGGCAGCCCCGGGAAGCCGGTCGACCCGGCCCCGGTCGGCAACGCGGCCTGGCCGCAGCCCGCGCACGTGGGCGGTCCGGACGCGGCCGCCGGCGGTGGCGGCGACACCAGCTGCAACCCGCTGGCCAGCCTGCAGCCGGACAAGGGGACGTCGATCCCCGACGGCTCGACCATGGCGAAGATCAAGGAACGCGGCAAGCTCATCGCCGGCGTCGACCAGACCACGTACCTGTTCGGCTTCCGCAACCCGACCTCGGGCAACCTCGAGGGCTTCGACATCGACCTCGTCAACGAGATCGCCCGCTCGATCTTCGGCGCGCCCGAAGGCCGCGTCCAGTTCCGCGCGATCACGTCGTCGCAGCGCCAGGACGTGCTGATGCAGCACCAGGTCGACATCGTCGTGCGGACCTACAGCATCACCTGCGCGCGCAAGAAGGACGTCCAGTTCTCCTCCGTGTACTACGTCGCCGGGCAGCGGCTGCTGGTGACGAAGGAGTCGAAGGCGACCAAGCTGGCCGACCTGAGCGGCAAGAAGGTGTGCGCGGCGAAGAAGTCGACGTCGCTGGCGAAGATCGCGACGGACCCGGCCAAGCCGCAGGCGATCTCGGTCGACAACTGGTCGGACTGCCTGGTGATGCTCCAGCAGGGCCAGGTCGACGCGGTTTCGACCGACGACACGATCCTCGCCGGGATGGCCGCGCAGGACCCGACGCTGCAGGTCGTCGGCGACCAGTTCACGCAGGAGAACTACGGCATCGGCGTGCCGAAGGACAACGAGGACATGGTCAAGTTCGTCAACGCCGTGCTCGAGAACATCCGCAACAGCGGGGCCTGGCAGAACAGCTACCGCCACTGGGTCGAGTCGTCGCTGGGGCCGGCCTCGCCGCCGCAGGCGCAGTACCAGTGAGCGGGCCGCGACTAGGATCGGTTCCCGCACGTCGGCGGGGATCTGGGAGGTAGCAGTGTCGGAGGAACCGCGCCGTCCTCGGCACGCCGCGCCGGACGACGAAAAGCAGCCGGGCGGCAGCTGGCAGCCGCCACCACCGGTGCGGTGGGAGACGCCGGAGCCGTCGATCTCCGGCCGCCTCGACGACGGCGAGCCGTCCCGCGGCGAGGAGACCGTCTTCCACGCGCCCGTGCGGCGCCCGCCGACGCCGCCGCGGGGCGCGCCGATCCCGGGCGCGGACGACCCGACCAAGCCGCCGGGCAGCATGAACCCCGTGCTGCCGCCGGTCCAGCCGGTGCCGACGCAGGCCGTCCGCCCGCCGCAGCCCGACGAGCCGCAGCTGACGAGCGTGCTCGCCGCGCCGGCGCCGGAAACCCAGAGCATCATGCCGCCGGTGCCGCGGCCGGACACCGGTCCCGGCACGCCGCTGCCGGACCCGGGCACCGAAAGCGTGCTGCCCGAGCGCACCAGCGAAGGACGGCACACCGGAACCGGCACGGGCACGGGAACCGGCAGCGGCTCGGACTCCCGCTCCGGCGCGTTCCCCGGCACCTCGCGGCGGACGTCGTCGCGGACGTCGCGCTCGCGTCGCGGCCGGCTCGGCGCCGGGCTGGTCGAAGTCCCGCCGGTGCCCGCGCGCGACCCCGCGTCGGCGGTGCTGACGAACCCCGTGGTGTCGGAGGAAAAGCGCTTCTGCGGCAACTGCGGCGCGAAGGTCGGCCGCGGCAAGGACGGCAAACCCGGTTCGCCGGAAGGGAAGTGCGAGAACTGCGCCACGCCGTTCTCGTTCCTGCCGAAGCTGCAGCCGCACGAACTCGTCGGCGGCCAGTACGAAGTGCTCGGCGCGATCGCCTACGGCGGGCTCGGCTGGATCTACCTGGCGCAGGACCACAACGTCAGCGACCGCTGGGTCGTCCTCAAAGGACTGATCGACACCGGCGACGCGACGGCGATGGCGGCCGCGGCCAACGAGCAGCGGTTCCTCGCCGAGGTCGAGCACCCGAACATCGTCAAGATCCACAACTTCGTGCAGCACCCGGACGCGCACAGCGGCACCACCGTCGGCTACATCGTCATGGAGTACGTCGGCGGCCAGTCGCTGCGGCAGCTCGCGCTGGCGCACCACCGGGAAAGCCGCCGCCCGGAGCCGCTGCCGATCGGCCAGGTCATCGCGTACGGGCTGGAGATCCTGCCCGCCATGGGCTACCTGCACAGCCAGGGCCTGCTCTACTGCGACCTCAAGCCGGACAACGTCATCCAGACCAACGAACAGCTCAAGCTGATCGACCTCGGCGCGGTCCGCCGCACCGACGACTACGAGAGCCCGCTGTTCTTCACCACCGGCTACAGCGCGCCGGAACTGCCGACGCAGGGCGCGTCGATCGCGTCGGACCTGTTCACCGTCGGGCGCACGCTCGCCGTGCTGAGCTTCGAGTTCACCGGCTACACCACCAAGTTCAAGACCACCCTGCCCGGCCCCGACGCGGTCCCGCTGTTCGCGCTCTTCGGCTCCTACTACCGGTTCCTGCGGCGCGCGACGCACGCCGACCCGGACCGCCGGTTCCTCTCCGCCGAGGAGATGGCCGACCAGCTCACCGGCGTGCTGCGCGAGATCATGGCGCTCGGCACCGGCAAGCCGCGGCCCGGCGCGTCCACCGTGTTCGGCCCGGAGATCCGCACGTTCGGCGTCCAGCTGGTGGTGCCGGAAGCCGGCGAGGCCGTGCCGCTGCCCGGGGCCGACGAGGTCGTCGCCGGCCTGCCGATCCCGCAGGTCGACACCGACGACCCGGCCGCGGGCGTGCTCGCCACGACGACCACGCTCGAACCGCGCGGCGCCATCGAGGCCCTCTCCGGCGCGCCGCGGGAGTCGATCGAGGTCCGGCTGCGGATCGTGCGGGCCCGGATCGAGCTGGGCGAGCTGGCGGAGGCGCAGCGGCAGTTGCAGGCCGCGCAGTACCTGGCGATCAAGAACGGCTTCCCGCACGACTGGCGCATCGACTGGTACCGCGGCCTGATCGAGCTGGCCGGCGGCCGGTCGCGGGTCGCGCACGTCGCCTTCGAAGCGGTGTACGACGACCTGCCCGGCGAGATCGCGCCGAAGCTCGCGCTGGGCGTCAGCGCCGAAGGCGTCGGGGACTACTTCGCCGCCGCGCGCTTCTACGAGCTGGTCTGGCGGACCGACCGCACCTACGTCAGCGCCGCCTTCGGCCTGGCCCGCGTGTACCTGGCGCAGGGGGCGCGCTCCAGCGCGGTCGAGGTGCTCGAGACCGTGCCGGCGTCGTCCACCCACTACGTCGACGCGCAGGTCGCGGCGATCAGGATCAAGACGACGGTGACCAAGGCCAAGGGCCGCGAGACGCCGGTCACCGAGCACGACCTGCTCGACGCGTCGGCCCGGCTCGAACGGCTCCGGCTGGACGTCGAGCGCCGCACCCGGCTCACCGCGAGCGTGCTCGAAGCCGCGCACGAATGGCTGAAGCAGGGGCGGCCGACGCCGGGCTCGCAGGTGCTGGGGTGCGCGTTCGAAGAGCGTGAGCTGCGGTTCGGCCTCGAGCGGTGCTACCGGGCACTGGCCCGGCTGGCGGGCACGGTCGAGCAGCGCGTCGAGCTGGTCGACCGGGCCAACGCCATCCGGCCCCGGACCCTCACCTGAGGCGTAGCTTTCACGTGAAAGCTACGCCTCAGGGGTTGATCTCCCAGTCGCGTTCCGCGCGTTCACGCTGGTTCTTCGCGTGCTGCTCGGCCAGCTTCTCCAGCGCCTGCGGGTCGCCGTGCGTGCTGAAGTGCTCGAAGCCGACGACGACGAACAGCGCGCGGGCGCTGACCGCGATCGGGCCGTCTTCGGCGTCGAGGCGGCCGTCCGCGCTGACGTAGATCTTGCGGCCGGCGACGCCGTCCAGCCGGGTCTCGATGAACAGCGTCGTCCCGACCGGCACCGGACGGCGGAAGTCCGTCTCGAGCTTGCCGGTCACCGCGGGGCGGCGCATCAGGTTGCCGACCGCCGAGCCGAGCGCCTCGTCGAACGCGCAGGCCAGCAGGCCGCCGTGGGCGAGCCCGGGGGCGCCCTGGTGGGCCGAAGTGACGGTGAACCGCGAGCGCACGACCTGGCCCTCGCCGACCGTCGAGCGCAGGTGCAGCCCGGCGTCGGCCTCGTCACCGCACCCGAAGCACTCCGCGAAGTGCACGCCGAGCTCGGTGCCCGGCGCCGGCGCCTTCGGGTGCGGGACCGCGGGCTCCACCGCCACCGGCGGCCACGGTTGAGAAACACGACTCATGCGCTGACGTTAACCGGCGGGTAAACCGGGGCCGCGTCCGGCCCGGACCGGGTACCTGCGGGCTACATCTCTCAGTAGCCGGAAAGTTCCCCACCGTAGAAGTTTCGCGGCTCAGACTGCCGACCTGCGACGACCGGTCAAGACTGGGTTGATGAGCTCGAACGGCCCAATGGGCACTGCGCGGAGGAGGTCGTCGCCGGCATGAGCGAACCAGCAGCAACGACGGGCAAACCGTCAGTGGACGAAAGAACCGTCAAACGCGCCGTCTGGGCGTCGGCCATGGGCAACGCGACCGAGTGGTACGACTACGGCGTCTTCACCTCGGGTGCGATCGCCACCAGCATCGGCACGCTGTTCTTCCCCGGGGAAGGCAACGCGGTCCTCAAGTCGCTGGCGCTGCTCGCGGTCGGGTTCATCGTCCGGCCGTTCGGCGGGGCGTTCTTCGGCCCGCTCGGCGACAAGATCGGCCGCAAGCGGGTCCTCGCCATCACGATCCTGCTGATGTCCGGCTGCACGTTCCTGGTGGGCGTGCTGCCGACGTACGCCGGCGGCTACAGCATGGGCATCGCGGCGCCGATCGCGATCCTGCTGCTCCGGATCATCCAGGGCTTCTCGACCGGTGGTGAATACGGCGGAGCGGCGACGTTCATCGCGGAGTACTCGCCGACGAAGCGCCGTGGCTTCTTCGGCAGCTTCCTCGAGCTCGGCACGCTGGGCGGTTACGTCCTCGGCAACCTCGTGGTGCTGTCGGTGACGCTGTCCCTGTCGGCCGACCAGGTCGACGCGTGGGGCTGGCGGATCCCGTTCTTCGTCGCGCTGCCGCTCGGCCTGATCGGGCTCTACCTGCGGAACAAGCTCGAGGACACCCCCGAGTTCCGCCGGATGGAGGCCTCGGGCGGCAAACCGCAGAAGGCGCCGCTCAAGGAGATCCTGACCCGCAACTGGCGGATGATCCTCAACCTGATCGGCATCGTCCTGCTGCTGAACGTCGCGGACTACCTGCTGCTGACGACGATGCCGACGTACTTCACGGACACGCTGAAGATCAACGACAACACGTCGACGCTGATCATCATCGCCGTCGAAGTCATCCAGATGGCGATCATCATCCCGCTCGGGGCGCTGTCCGACCGGATCGGCCGGAAACCGCTGCTGCTCACCGCGGCCATCGGGTTCCTGGTGCTGAGCTGGCCGTGCCTCAAGCTGATGCAGTCCGGCAGCATCCTGTGGCTGTTCGTCGGGTTCCTGGTCGTGGCGATCCTGCTCGTCTTCATCCTCGCGGTGATCGGCTCGACGTTCCCCGCGATGTTCCCGACGCGGGTGCGCTACGGCTCGTTCGCGATCGGCTACAACATCTCGACGTCGCTGTTCGGCGGCACCGCCGGGGTCGTCGTGACCGCGCTGATCAAGAGCACCGGCAACGAGGACTGGCCGGCGTACTACCTGATGGCGGCGGCGCTGATCGCGATCATCCCGATCATCAAGATCCCGGAGACGTCGCAGGTGCCGATGGACCAGATCGAAACCGAGGACAGCGGCAGCAAGCTGGCTTCCGCGTCCGCTCAGCGCTGAGCGGACGCCCGATAGACGTGTGCCCCGTCCGGATCACCGGGCGGGGCACACGTGCGCGCTGAGGTCAGTTCGCGTCGCTCCGAGGAGTGAAGCGCTTGCGGGACCAAGCGGCGAGCGCGCCCGCTACAACGACAGCGATTCCGGTTTCGACGATGAGTGCGGCGAACACCATGTGCTTCCTCCTCGGTTTCTCGGGCCGGCGCGAGGCGTCCGGCTGAGCAGTTGTCCGGTGTCCGATCGGAACACCACAGGGCATATCGCCACGGGGAGGCCGGGTATTTCGTCAGGAACCCACCTTCGGACGGTGATCTGCGGCACAGGCCCTGAGCTGCGAAAACGCTAGCGGGACGTGCTCGCGACCGGGGGTGAGGGCACGGTTTCCGTGGGTCCGGTGGAAGCGCGGGTGGTGGTCGGCTCCGCCCGCTGCGTCGCGCGGCCCGCCGACGACGGCGGCGGCTGCGGGGCCCGGGTGGCGCGCGCGGGCGTGCTGCGTTCCGGCTGGGCGGACGGCGGCGCGATCGACGTCGGCGGCGCGACCTCCGGCGCGGGGGAGCTGGTGCCGATCGTGGACAGGCCCGGCCCGGCGGGCAGCACCGGCTCCGGCGGCCCGGCGCGGTGACCGGCCAGGAAACCGGCCACCGCCAGGACGACCGCCGTCGCGGCCGAGGTGCTCGCCACGGCGAGGCGCTTGCGCCGCCGCCGGACCCGGCCGCCGCGCTCGATCACGTCGGCGGCTTCGAGGCGCATCGGCGGCTGCGCGCCACCGGCCGCGCTCGTCAGGTACGCGCGGACGTCGTCTTCGGGGTCCATGTTCGTCACCTCCCCTCCGTGGGCGCGCTGAAGGTCAGCGCGTAGTGCGGGCCGAGCCGGTTGCGCAGCGTCGCCAGGCCGCGGGAGGCCTGGCTCTTCACCGTGCCGGTGCTGCAGCCGAGCGCCTTCGCCGTCTCCTCGACGCTCAGGTCCTCGAAGTACCGCAGCACCAGCACGGCGCGCTGCTTCGGAGCGAGTACGGCCAGAGCCTGCCGGACGAGTCCGTCCTGGTCGCTCGCGGCCGGTTCCGCCGGCAGCTCCGGCGGGGTGTCGGTGAGCCGCTCCCGCTTCCACCTGCTGCGCCGGTGCTCGGCGAGGAACGTGCGGAGCACGACCTTGCGGGCGTAGGCGTCCAAGGCGTCGTGGCGCGACAGCCTCGGCCAGGCGAGGTACAGCTTGAGCAGCGCGGCCTGCGTGAGGTCCTCGGCCTGGTGCCAGTCCCCGCAGAGCAGGAAGGCGGTCGAGCGCAGGCTGTGCGCGCGCTCGCCGAAGTACCGGGCGAACTCGCCGTCCCACGGCGAGCCCGGCCCGGTCGACGGACGGGAGCGGGAGATCACCGAGCTACCCGTTACCGGTCCGGCCAAAAGCAGGCCCGGCCGCGAACGGCACGCAACCGGTGCTACGGGCCGGTTCGGCCGTGGCTGTGGCCGGATCGGTAACCAATGTCACAGCACCCCGATGGCCGGCAGGTGCAGGTCACCGGTCGGGCCGGCCGGCACGGCACGCGGAACGCGCGGGGCCGGGCCGGTGCGCGGGGCGCGGGTCGTCTCGCGCGGCGCGGGCACGGCGGACGGCGGCTGGGGCGCGCGGGTGGCCGTCGGCACCTCGGACGGCGCCTGCGTGGGCCGGACGCTGGTCGGTGGCGCCGGCTGCGCCTGGTCGGCCAGCGCGATGCCACCGGACAGGGCGCCACCGGCGAGCACGAGCGCGCCGAGGGTCAGGGCGATGCGGATGCGCAAGGCAGCTCCTCTTCTCGCGGGCGCGACCGGGATCGTCGCGCCTCTGCCCGTAGTCATGCGGTGGGGCTTCGCCGGGGTTGCACCGGATTCCGGCGGAAACACGAACGGCCGGGAAGCCCGTGGTGGACTTCCCGGCCGCCCGGTCCTCCTCAGTGGCTTCAGCCGGCGAGGGCCGACAGCTTCTGCCAGCTCGCCCAGTCGTAGGTCCAGTCGCTGTAGTCGCCGTCCTTGGCGGTCAGCGTCTGGGTGCTGCCGGTGATCTCGACCGGGTCACCGGTCAGGACGCCGTCGTAGTACTCCTTCGCCCGCGCCGGCGAGAGGTTCAGGCAGCCGTGCGAGACGTTCTTCTTGCCCTGCGCCCACACCGACGCCGCCAGCCCGTGGATGAACTCGCCGTTGTTGGAGATCCGGACCGCCCACGGCACCACGACGTTCTCGTAGTGGTACTTCGGGTTGCTCATCGCGTACGTGGCCTGCTTGCCCATCACGACGTGCACGCCGCTGTGCGTCACGCGGCCCGGGTCGGAGTCGAGGCCGTAGCTCACCGGGTAGTCGGCGATCTGCTGGCCGTCGCGGATGACCTGCATCGTGTGCTGCGTGGTGTTGCCCTTGACGATCTGCGAGCGGCCGATCGCGAAGGTCGCCGAGACGTCCTGCTTGCCGTACGTGCCTTCGCCGACCTTGACGCCGTAGATCTTGGCGTTGACCTTGACCTGCGTGCCGGGCTTGAAGTACTCCTTCGGCCGCCAGTGCACCGAGGTGTCACCGTTCAGCCAGGCCCACGAGCCTTCGGTCTTCGGCGTCGTCTCGACCGAAAGCGCCTTCTCGACGGAGGCCTTGTCCGTGACGCGGCTCGGGAAGGTCAGCGCGATCGGCATCGCGATGCCGTACGTCTGGCCGTCCCCGACGTTCAGGCTCGCCGACATCTGGCGCTTCGGCTTGACGGTGGTGAACGCGCCCCCGATGGCGACGTTCTTGCCGTCGGCGCCCTGCGCGTGGCCGGACCAGGTGTAGGTCTTGCCGTAGCCGAGCTGCTCGGTGGTGTTCCAGCTCTTCTTGTCCGCCGACGCCTGGCCCTGGACCTGCTTGCCGTCCGGGTTCGTCAGCGTGACCGACAGGATGGTGCCGTCGGTGACCTGGACCCCCACCGGTTCGCCGGGCGCCACGTCCTGCGCGCCACCGGCCGGCGTCACCGTCAGCTTCGCGGGCTGCGCGCTGGGCGCGGGAGAGCTCGTCGGGCCCCCGCCCGAAGAGCCGCTCGCCGAGACCGTCGGTTCGCTGCTGCACGCCCCCAGCGTGAGCACGGCGACCAAGCCCAGTGCCACTGCCGCGCCCCGGCGCCGCGTGGAAGTCCTCACCGTCACACCCATTCCCCTTTGCCCCATTTGGTGCCTCCCCCCTTCGAGACGCCTCGTGGACCACCGACGTTGAGCAAGCGTCGCGTGACGAAGGTCACAATGATCGTGGAAGGCTTTCACGGAGGGGGCACGGGCGACTCCGAGCCGTATCCGGTGATCACGGTGTCGCTGTGCTGCGCCAGACTAGCCGGTGGGTCCGACAGAACCGGGCGGGAGCCCTACGACGTTCCGGTGACCTTGGTGCGCAGAGCCGGTTTTCGCCTCGATCACGGGGTTCAACTTTGGCCAGATCCCGGTAGTCTGCTCTCAGGCCGTCGTTTTGCGTGTTAGTGGCTTCACACTCGCGGAACTTCTGACGCGAGCCATGGAGCCGACACGCTCTTGACTCGACTCGTTGGAACCGCCCGGGACGGTCGGGGTGCCGCTTCGGTGGCATTCGAAGCGGATCTGTGTAACGAGGAGTACAGCGGTGGCGCAAGGCACTGTGAAGTGGTTCAACGCGGAGAAGGGCTTCGGCTTCATCGCGCAGGACGGCGGCGAAGGCGACGTGTTCGTGCACTACTCGGAGATCGAGGGCCGCGGCTTCCGCACCCTCGAGGAGAACCAGCGAGTGGAGTTCGAGGTCGGCCAGGGTCAGAAGGGCCCGCAGGCCCAGAAGGTCCGCGCGATCTGACAAACAGGCCCTCTGCGTTTCTTAAGGCCTGAGTGAAGGGCCCCCGGCGATTCGTCGCCGGGGGCCCTTTCTCTTGGGGTTTTCGGGGTGCTCAGCGCCGTCCGAGCGCAGGCGCCTCGAAGGCGTCGGCGGGGAAGTGGAACTCGTCGGTGAGGTCGGTGAGGTCACCGGTCGGCCGGCGCTGGTCCTGCAGCGAGGACGCCTGGCCTTCCCAGTTGAGCCGCTCGAGGATCCATTCCTGGGCGAGCGCCTGGGGCGAGATGTCCCGCTCGGCGGCGATGTCCTTCAGCTGCTGGTTGGCGATGAGGCTCATCCGGAGCTGGATGACCTGCGCCTCGCCGAAGCGCTTGCCGGTCCCGGTGCTCTCGTTGTCGGCATCGGGCGCCAGTGCGGCGAGGTAGGAGGTGAGTTCCTTGTCCTCGACGACACCGTCGTCCGCAGGCTTCGCGGCACCACGATGGCGTCCGGAGGACGCGGCTTTGAGGTTCGTCCGGCTGCTCAAGCGGCCAAGGGAGGGAAGAGGCACGCCAGCCACGATAACGGTTAGGTCTCGCCACACAAACCACTGTGAGCCACGACACGCCCCCGAATATCCCCGTTCAGAGCAACCACCCCCCATTCAGCCCAACCAAACACGCCGCCTCAAAACAGAGGGCAACCCCCGGATAACCGAGCGAATCGATCAAGAAAGCCGCAGCGAACTCGCGAACGCAACTCCGCTCACGAGCGAGGGCGCCCAGCGCCCGAGGCGGAACCACCCTGCCAAGCCGAACCGGAGGCACCGTGGGGGCTCCGGGGGCTCGGCCCCCGGGCGATACGCCGGAATGAACGGGCCGTCGCGAAGGCGAAGCCGAAGCAGGTCGTGGAAATGGAGGACCCCCGCGCCAGGGGGAGGAACGCGGGGGTCGGAGGGGATCTCCACAGGCGCTGACCGGGGGTGTGTCAGCAGTTCGATTGTTGCACGAGTTGCTGGGCAGGGCGAGTGGAGAGCGGGAAATTTCCGCGTGTGGTGTCACTTCGCGGTGGGTGACGTTCGTTCGGGTGGTGCTCTTCTCCGGCTTCGGCGATTGCGCTGCGTTGAGCGGAGCGTGGCCTCAGGTTCACTCTCCGGGGGGCTGTGTGTGGCGGCCGGCGCTGGTTAGCCTCGCGGCCAAGCTGTTGTGAGCCGTGTGGAGGAGCTATGAGCGGGTCTGTTGAAGTGCGGCAGTTCCTCCTTCGGTACGAAGGTGCCGATGGGGGGAGTGCTCCGTTCGCCGGGGCGTTGCCGGCGCAGCGCAGTGGGGCCGGTGACGCGCAGCGGGTGTCGGATGATCAGGTCCGGCGGGCTCGGCTGGCGGTCGCGGCCGGGGCGTTGGGGGTCGAGGACTGTGTTCAGCTGCTGGAGATGCTGGGGCTGAACCTCGATGACGACGGGCAGGCGCCGGTTCAGCGGTGAGCCGGTGGGTCCGGTGTCGGTGCCGGGCCCTTCCCGTGATGTTCTCGCAGGTTGAACGTCTTTCTGGGGAGTAATTGGCGGGTCTTCCCCAGCTCTTTGACGCGGGTTTCGTAACAGTGTTACGGTAGTCGGGTCGAAAGGGGAACGGACATGACGACGGCGAACCGGATCCGGTCGGTGGTGCAGGTGCTGGGCGGCAAGTTCATGACGTCGCCCGAGCTGGCCGCGGTCGAGGCGGAGGTGGGGCTGCCGCCGCGGTCGCTGTACCTGCGGGGGCGGTCGGCGGTGCTCGGGGACGTGCCGCCGAAGGTCGCGGCGGAGCTGTTCGGGATCTTCCCGCACTGGCTGTTCGACTTCGTCCTGCCGTCGGCGACGGCGGCCATCGACGCACCGGCTGCCGTCTGCGCCTACTCGGAGTCATCGGCTCGGTGGTCGCGCGTCAACCTTTCGGCCGTACGGGAACCCGGCCGCCTGGCCGAGCTCCTGTTCCGCGTGGTGGACGCCGCGGACGCGAGCGGGCTGGCGCTGTTCGCCGGCTGGAAGAACGCCGACCGGCCCGACGGCGACATCGAGCGCCTCGGCTTCGCGCTGATGGTCTTCCGCGAGCTGCGCGGCGGCCTGCACTTCGCCGCGTTGCGCGCGCTCGGCGTCACGGTGCCCGAGGCGGTGGTCGCCGACCCCGAAGGCGGACGCGCGCGGCTGCTGCGCACGGCGTGGCCGGAGGACGCGGCCGACGCGCTCGTCGCCGCGGCGGAGCGCAAGCCGGACCTTCGCGAGCGTTGGCTCAAGGCGGAGGCGATCACCGACGCGCGGATCGACGAACTCCTGGCGTCCGCGCTGTCCGAAGGGGAGTCGGCCGAGCTCGAGCGCCGATTGGCCGAACTCGCGGCGTTTGCGCAGGTCCCGGCTCCGGCGGAGGCTTAAGGAACCCCCGGTGTAAAGCGGTGGCGGCGTGCCCTATGCTTGTAATCGCTCCCAGGGGAACCTGAGAGCGCGGTCGGTCGGTCACCCGAAACCGGCCGGGCTCCCATCGTTCAGCGGCCTAGGACTCCGCCCTTTCAAGGCGGCAACGCGGGTTCGAATCCCGTTGGGAGTACGCAGTACAGCAGTAACGCAAGGCCCTGTGGCGCAGTTGGTTAGCGCGTCGCCCTGTCACGGCGAAGGTCGCGGGTTCGAGTCCCGTCAGGGTCGCAAGATCGTTCGGCTCCTCGCCGGCGTTCCCGGCCAGGTAGCTCAGTTGGTACGAGCGTCCGCCTGAAAAGCGGAAGGTCGCCGGTTCGACCCCGGCCCTGGCCACACCCGAAGAAGCCGTCTTGACTCCGGTCAAGGCGGCTTTCTTGTGTCCGGGACCGATCCTTCCGGGCGGCTGGCGCGAGATCAGCTTGGCGCAGCCGATCAAGCCGAAGAAGCCGGGATGGCGCCCTTCGGTATCGGGCTCGGCGCTCTGGAACCTGACGTAGGCCATGCGGTGTTCATAGCGAAGAAATCGGCTGGCCGGGAGATCGGACCGCTCCGTAAGCTCCGGCAGAACTCGGCTGAGCACGAAGGGGGCACGATGGTGCAGGAGCAAGCGACCACTGTGCTGTGGCGGCCGACCGGTCCGGAGGAGATCGAACTCGTCCGGGAGTCCGGTTGGCGGGCCTGGCCACCCCGCCTTCCCGAGCAGCCGATCTTCTACCCCGTGCTCAACGAGGAGTACGCGATCAAGATCGCCCGGGACTGGAACGTCCCGCACCACGGAGTCGGCTACGTCACGCGCTTCCGGGTCGAGACGGCGTTCCTCGAGCGGTATCCGGTCCAGCAGGCCGGTGGCCGGACCATTCTGGAGCTGTGGGTTCCGGCCGAGGAGCTCGACGAGTTCAACGCGCACCTGGCCGGCCCGATCGAAGTCGTGCACGAGTTCCGCTGAATGGACATCTGGGACGCCGAGGCCGACTCCTTCGACGAGCAGCCCGATCACGGGCTGCGGGATCCCGCCGTGCGGGCCGCGTGGGCGGATCTCCTGCTCCCGCTGCTTCCCCACGCTCCCGCCGACGTCGTCGACATCGGGTGCGGGACCGGCAGCCTCGCGGTCCTGCTGGCGCAGGCGGGGCACGCCGTCGTCGGGGTCGATAGCGCGCCGCGGATGCTCGAAAAGGCCACGGAGAAAGCCGGGACCGCCGGCGTGCGCGTGGACTACCGCGCCGGGGATGCCGCCGATCCGCCTTGTGCGCCCGGTGCTTTCGACGTCGTCCTCGTGCGGCACGTGCTCTGGGCCATGCCCGATCCGGATACCGCGATCGGAGCCTGGGTGCGGCTGCTGACACCCGGCGGGCGGCTGGTGCTCGTCGAAGGCCGGTGGTCCACCGGGGCCGGGATCACGGCCGTCGAGTGCGAACGGCTGGTCCTCGCGCACCGGGAAACCACGACGGTGACCCGGCTCGACGACCCCGCGTTGTGGGGCGGGCCGATCGAGGACGAGCGGTACCTGCTCATCAGCCGGCGCTAGGCCGAACGAGTGAACCGCGAAGTCCCCTGTCCGGACCCAGGGGTCAGCACCGACCCACCGGCGAAGGCAGCCCACCAAGGGGCCGCCACCCGAACCGGGGAGACGACATGCGCTACCTCCTGACCCTCCACATGAACCCGACCCTCTGGGCCACCCTCACCGACGACCAGAAGAACGGCGTCTACGAAGGGCACGGCGAGTTCATCAAGCTCATCACCGGCTCCGGCGAGATGGTCGAGACCAAAGCCCTCGCCGAAGCCGCCGAGACCAAGACCGTCACCGTCGAGGACGGCGTCGCCCACACCACCACCGGCGGGTTCGTCGAGTCCGAAGCCTTCCTCTGCGGCTACTACGTCGTCGACGTCGAGAGCGAGGCGCGCGCGGTCGAGCTGGCCGCGAAGATCCCCGACGCCCAGTACACCGCCGTCGAAGTGCGGAAGGTCGTGCACGAAGGTTGACCTCGATCAAGGTCGAGGGTGCAGGGTGGACCCATGACCGATGAATGGGGCATCGACGCCGTCGATCTCGACGCCTACCTGGCGCGCACCGGGCAGCAGCGCCGCCCGCCGTCCGAAGGGGCGTTGCGGGAGCTGATGCGGGGGCACGTCGGGGCCATCCCGTTCGAGAACGTCGACGTCGTTCTCGGGCAGCACCAAGGGATTTCGCTCGACGTGGTGAGCGCCAAGCTCGTCGGGCGGCGGCGGGGCGGCTACTGCTACGAACAGAGTGGCCTCTTCGCCGCCGTCCTCGAGCGGCTCGGCTACACGGTGCACCGGCTTTCGGCGCGCGTGCAGCCGCGGCGGCCCGGGCCGTACACGCACATGACGCTCGTCGTCGAGGTCGACGGCCGCAGCTTCTTCGCCGATGTCGGGTACGGGGCCGGGATCCTCGACCCGATGCCGCTCGTGGACGGCGCGGAAGTCGACCAGGCGGGCTGGCCGCAACGGCTGAGGCACGAGAACGGCTGGTGGACGTTGGAAAAGGACGGTGAGGACATCCTCGAGTTCCGGCTCAACGGCATGCACCCCATCGACTACGAGGTCTACCACCACTACACGTCGACGCACCCGAAGTCGCCGTTCACCGGACGGCTCGTGATCATGACGCTCGAACCGGGCGTCAGCAGGCGGCTCCTCGGCCGCGAGCTGACCGTCGAAAAACCCGGTGGCCACAGCGAAACCACGACGATCGCGCCCGAAGAACTCGACGCGACCCTCAAGGACCTCGGCATCGAGCTGACCGCGGACGAGCTCGAGCGGCTCAAAACCGTTTACTGACCGAACAGTTCGGCCGCCGCGACCGGGCGGCCGAGGTGGTAGCCCTGCGCCTGGTCGCACCCCAGCGACCGGAGCAGGTCCACCTGCTCGGCGGACTCGACGCCCTCGGCGATCACCGTGAGGTCCACGGCGTGGGCCATCGCGATGATGCTCGTGACGATCGCCGCCGCGTCGCGGGATTCGGCGATCCCGGTGATGAACGAGCGGTCGATCTTGAGCGTGTCCAGCGTCAGCCGCCGCAGCTGGGCGAGCGACGAATAGCCGGTGCCGAAGTCGTCGATCGCCAGCAGCACGCCCAGCGACCGCAGGGACGCCAGCACTTCCGCGGCCGCTTCCTGGTCGCGCATCAACGCGCTTTCGGTGACCTCCAGGCACAGCGCGGCGGCCGGGAGCCCGGTGCTCGCCAGCGCGTCCTGGACCGCGGGCACCAGGTGCGGGTCGTCGAGCTGCCGGGCCGACAGGTTGACCTTCAGAGTGAGGTCCAGACCGCCGGTGCGCCGCGCGGCGAGTTCGCGGGTCGTCGCGTGCAGCATCGCCTTGCCGATCACGTTGATCAGGTCGCTCTCCTCGGCCAGCGGGATGAACTCCGCGGGCGAGATCGCGCCCTGCCTCGGGTGCGTCCAGCGCAGCAGCGCCTCGACCGCGACCATCTCGCCGGTCCGCAGGTCGACGACCGGCTGGTACGCGGGCCAGAGCTGGCCGTCGTGGACGGCGTCGCGCAGGTCCTGCTCCATCCGCAGCCGCCGCTGCATGCGCTCGCGCAGGCCGACGTCGAAGAAGTGGTGCCGTCCCCGCCCGAGCGTTTTCGCCTGGTACATCGCGACGTCCGCGTCGCGCAGCAGGTCCTCCGCGCTGCGGGGGTCGGTGCCGCCGACGAGGACGACGCCGATGCTGGCGTCGAGGTGCAGCTGCCTGCCGAGCACGCCGATCGGCTCGGCCAGCGCGGCCCGCAGGTGTTCGGCCAGCGCCCGGACTTCGGCGGGCTCGGTGACTTCGCCGGTGACGACGACGAACTCGTCGCCGCCGAGCCTGCCGACCAGGTCCTCGCGCCCGGAGCTGCGGCGCAGGCGCTCGCCGACGATCCGCAGCACCTGGTCGCCAACCGAGTGCCCGAGCGAGTCGTTGATGACCTTGAACTTGTCGAGGTCGAGGAACAGCACCGTGAGCGCCCCGCGCCGGCGGACGTCGAGCCGGTCGAGGACCAGGGTCCGGTTGGCCAGCCGGGTGAGCGGGTCGTGGGTCGCGTCGTGGGCCAGCCGCGCGCTGATCGCGCGGGTCTCGGTGATGTCCGTGAACGTCGTGACGACGGCCCGCGCCGTCGGGTCGTCCGGGTCCAGCAGCCGCGAGGTCAGCGACACCCAGACGTCCCGCCCGTCCGGCCGGCGCAGGCGCACGACCAGGCCGTTGTGCGTGACGCCGGTGCGCCGGGACTGCACCGACGGCATCTCGTCCGGCGGGATCCAGTGCCCGGACTCGGTGAACAGCACCAGCGTGTGGCACGGGACGCCGAGCAGGTCGGGCTCGGGCACGCCGAGGATCCGGCACGCCGCCGGGTTGGCCGCTTCGATCAGCCCGGTCGGGCCCATCACCAGCACGCCTTCGTCGAGCGACGCGACGACCGTGCGGTAGTTCTGCTCGGCCCGCCGCCGCGCGGTTTCGTCGGCGCAGACGAGCACGTAGCCGTCGTTCATCTCAGCTGCCGAAACGCGGACCGCGAGAGGGGCGCCGTCCCGCCGCCGGTGCACCGCTTCGGCGACCCCGCCGCCGCGCCGGATGGCCGGCAGGTCCAGCGGCGCGCCGACCAGCTCGCTCGCGCGCCGCCCGACGGCCTCGGCCGCGGTCCAGCCGTACACCGCTTCGGCGGCCGGGTTCCAGCTGGTCACGACGCCTTCGCCGGTGGTCGCGATCAGGGCGTCGCTGACGTGCGACACGAGCGCGGCCTGGTAGCGGAGGGCGTCCGCGGCCGCCTTCTTCGCCGTGATGTCCCGCATGACGACCTGGTACGCGGCCGTGCCCGCCAGGCGCACCACGACCGTCTCGACGGCGAACTTGCTCCCGTCGAGCCGGGACATGAGCGCTTCGACCGGCTCGCTCGCCTGCCCCGGCCGGGTCAGCCCCTCGACCTGCCCGGCCAGCTCGGCCTGCGAATCCTCGGTGACGAAATCGGCGAACCGGCGCCCGACGACCTCGGCGGTGCCGCGCGCGGCGAACGTTTCCAGCGCGGCCCGGTTGGCGTAGGTGAGGACGCCGTGCTCGTGGACGCAGATCGCGTCCGGACTCAGCTCGACCAGCTCGGTGAGCGAGTCAGCCTCCATGAGCGTCCGTCCGTCCCCCGTGCATCGCGGCTGTGGCCCGTCGATTACACCACCGACGCCGACGCCTGCCTACCCGCCGCGGCGCGCAGCCGCGGCCCCCAGAACAGCAGCCCGAAGTGCGCGGCGAACGCGTGGCCGAGCAGCGTGACGACCGAATCGAGGGTGGCCGGGTCGTCGCTGATCCAGATCACCGCGATGAACGCCTCCATCGCGGCCAGCGCGACGAGCCGGGCCCGGCCGCGCAGCAGGAACACCAGCGTGCCGGCCGTGGCGAAGAAGCCGTAGCTGACGCCGATGTCGAGCCAGTGCCCGGCCGAGGCAGGCAGGACGTGCGCGCTGATCAGGGCCATCACCGGCAGCTCGGTGGCGAGCGTGGCCAGCACGTGCCCGGAGAAGAAGACGGTCGCCGCGCGGCGGGCGCCGAACCGGCGTTCCAGCGGGGCGACCGCGATCGCGAAGATCACGACGTAGGCGAGCCAGCCTTCGTCGGAGAGCCAGAGCGCGCTGGTCAGCAGCGAGGTGAGCGGGCGCCGCCAGAGGTTGTGGGCGTCGGTGCTGGACAGGCGGAGCAGCCGCTCGGTCACGTCGGGGTCGGCGAACTTGAGGACCAGCGTCGTGCCGAGCAGGACGACGAGGTAGCCGAAGGTGAACGGCGTTGTCTTCGGATTCGGGACGAACCGGGCGAAATGTCGGGCGCTGAAGCGACGCGGGACAGCGATCGCGGGGACCGGCTGTCCGGCTTTCAGCAGCATGGGCTGAGCTTCGCCGGTCATGCTGGGAGTATCACGAGTGTCAGCTTAGAAAACGCTGTGCTTGTCACTCACTGTCAAACTCCCGCGACAAAACAGAGATTTTTACCAGTTCCTCACCCGTTCGGGTGGCTTGTGCGGTAAAAATACGGCCACGATGTCGGCCGAAAGGCCTCTCGGGAAGGTCTGCCGGGGTGAACGACGAGGTATCGGTCGCCGAGCTGCTCGTGCGCGAGGGCTGGGGTGAGCGTTCAGGACCGGGGCAGTCGCGGTGGCGGGTGCTCGCGGTGATGCTCGCCGTCGTCATCGGCTGCGGTGCCGCCGCGGTGCTGGTCGGGCTCGGCGGCAAGGGCACGCCGGACGCGTCGGCGGTCGACCAGATCCAGGTGATCCCGTTCCCGCAGCGCACCACCGGCCTCGGCGGCGCCGACCAGGCCACGGACTCCCCGCCGGAGGGCGGCACCGGCGGCGGCGACGTCGTCCCGGGCAGCGGCGTGCCCCGGGAGACCGTCACCGAGGTGCCCGGCAAGCCCGCGACGACCGAGAGCAGCGCCGACTCCACGACGCCGACGACCACGCCGACCAGTGGCGACCCGTCCGGCTCGGTCACCACGACGCCGACGACGACGGGCGGTCAGCAGCCGACTCGCCCGGCGCCGCCGAAGCCGCCGAAGCCGACGACGTGCCTGCTGATCATCTGCTGGTGATCACGCCAGCTGTTCCGCGAGGTCGCTGAAGTCCGAGGTGTTCCAGCGCTCCGGGCGCATCACGATCGCGATGTTGTTCCCGTGGGTGGCGTCGGTCGCGTCGGTGTAGGCCTCGCTCACGCCCGGCGGCAGGTAGCGCGCGGCGACCTCGTTGCGCTCCGCCTTGGTCATCGGCCACGTCTTCACCACCGGACCCTCGACCGAGACGTACTTGTAGACGCCGTCCTGCTCCTGGACGCACAGCGCGAACCGGCCGGCCGCCTCGATCAGCCGGGTCTTGCGCAGGCCGGGTGAGGTCATCACGAGGACGTCGCCGCCCGGCTCGTAGCGGTACCAGATCGGCGTGGTCAGCGGGGCGCGGCCGGGTTCGCCGGCGACGCTCAGCACGCCGACGCGCGGCTCGGCTAGAAAAGCTTCGCGCTCTTCGCGGGTCATCTTGCGGGCCATCTCGGTCTCCCTAAAGCCATTCGATTTGCTTTAAAGGTAGCCACAGTCGGCGGGCAAAGGCAAGTAGGTTTGCTTTAAGCTGGAGGCATGACCCGACCCGGTGGCCGCAGCGCCCGCGTCCGCGACGCGGTGCACGACGCCGTGATCGAACTGCTCGCCGCGGGGGAGATCGACGCGGCCGTCCCGAAGATCGCCGAACGGGCCGGCGTGAACCCGACCAGCGTCTACCGGCGCTGGGGCAGCCGCGACAACCTGCTCCTCGACGCGGCCGTGACGCGCCTGCGCTCGACGTCGCCGATCCCGGACACCGGTGCGCTGCGCGGCGACCTGCTCGGCTGGGCCGAAGGCGTCGAACGCGCGATGCGCGACCCGCGCGGCCAGATCCTGCTCCGCGCGCTCGTCGCGACCCTGGGCCCGGCCGAAAAGCCGCTCGAGTACCTGCAGGCGCGCGGCGAAGACCTCCAGGCGGCACTGGACCGGGCCGCGGCCCGCGGCGAGGAAGTGCCGTCGGTGGACGAAGTCCTCGACTTCGTGCTGGCCCCGCTCTACCTGCGCGTGCTGTTCCGGCGCCCGGTCGAGCCGGGCACCGGCGCCCGGCTCGTCGAGCGGCTGCTCACGGCGCTTCCAGCAGGTCCGGCTCCGAACGCCGGCCGAGGTGGTTGAACAGCAGGTTCAACGCGAACGCCAGCACCGCCGCCACCGTGATCGAACTGCCGCAGATCGTCTGCAGCCACGCGGGGAAGTGCTGGAAGATCTTCGGCGCGAACGCCGGCAGCAGGCCGACGCCGAGGGCGACCGCGACGATGAACGTGTTGTGGTTGCCGGAAAACTCGACCTTGCGGAGGTTCTGCGCACCCACCGCGGCGACCATCGCGAACATCACCACCGCGACCCCGCCGACCACCGGCTGCGGGATCGCCGCGATGAACGCCCCGATCTTCGGCACCAGGCCCATCAGCACCAGGATCCCGCCGGTCACCGCGACCACCCAGCGGCTGCGGACGCCGGTCATCCGCACCAGGCCGACGTTCTGCGCGAACGCCGTGTCGGGGAAGGAGTTCAGCACGCCGCCGAGCACCGCCGAGAAGCCGTCGGTGGCCAGGCCGCGCGCGAGGTCGGAGTCGGTCGGCGGGCGCCCGGTGATCTCGCCGACGGCGATCATGTCCGCGGTCGACTCGGTGAACGTCACCAGCATGACCACGCACATCGACAGCACCGCGGCCACCGGGAACGTCGGCGCCCCGAAGTGGAACGGCGACGCGAGCCCGAACCAGCTCGCCGCGCCCAGGCCGTCCCAGTGCACCAGTCCCATCGGGATCGCGATCACCAGCCCGATCGCCAGCGCCAGCAGCGGCCCGATCTGGTTGGCGAACCCGCGCAGCACCCGCGTGAACAGGATCAGCAGCGCCAGCACGCCGAACGCGAGCAGGATGTTCGACAGCGCCGCGTAGTCGGACGCGGTCGGGTCGTTGCCCGCGATCAGCCCCGCGCCCGGGCCGAGCAGCGAGACGCCGATGACGAGCAGCAGCGTTCCGGTGACCAGCGGCGGGAAGAAGCGGATCAGCTTCGCGAACGGCTTCGCGATGAGCAGCCCGAAGACGCCGGACGCCAGCATCGCGCCGTAGACCGCGGGCAGGCCGTACTGGGACGCGATCAGGATCATCGGGTTGACGACGCTGAACGTCGCGCCCGCCACCACCGGCAGCCGGATGCCGAGCAGCTTCCCGATGCCGACCGCCTGGATCACCGTCGCGATGCCCGCCACGAGCAGGTCGGCGTTGACCAGCAGCCCGATCGTCGCCGGGTCCAGCTTGAGCGCGCTGCCGACGATCAGCGGCACCGCGACCGCGCCGGCGTACATGATCGACATGTGCTGGAGGCCGAGCAGCGCCAGCCGTCCGGCGGGCAGGACCTCGTCTACCGGGTGTTTCGTCATGCACAGCCCCTTTCGCCGGGGAGACAGCCAACGCGCCGGGCGTGACGGTAGCAAGTCGCCGGCGTCATGATCTTGTTTCCGGGGGCGGCGCGAAGGCCCGGAATGTGTGACCATCGGTGCATGACTTCGGGCGGCATTCCCCAGGTGGGCCCGCCGTTTCGCGCCGATCACGTCGGGAGCCTCCTGCGGCCCCCGGTCCTGCGTGACGCGCGGCGGCGGCACGAAACCGGTGAGATCGGCGCGGAGCAGCTCCGCGCGGTCGAGGACGACGCGATCCGCGACGTGATCAAGATGCAGAAGGCGGCCGGGCTGAGCTCGGCCACCGACGGCGAATTCCGGCGTGCCTCGTGGCACATGGACTTCATCTACGCGCTCGGCGGCGTCTCGAAGAGCGACGAGCGGCTGCACGTCAAGTTCCACAACCTGGCCGGGGACCTCGAGTTCAGCCCACCGGGCCTGCAGGTCGACGGGAAGGTGCGGCTCGACGAGCCGATCTTCGCCGCGCACTTCGAGTTCCTCAAGTCCCATGTGGACGCCGGGGTGACGCCGAAGCTGACCATCCCGTCGCCCAGCATGGTCTACTACCGCGGCGGCCGGGCCGCGGTCAGTGAGAGCGTTTACCCGGACCTCGAAGAGTTCTTCGCCGACCTCAGCTCCGCCTACGCCGCGCAGGTTTCCGCGGTGCACGGGCTCGGCTGCCGGTACCTCCAGCTCGACGACACCAGCCTCGCCTACCTCAACGACCCGGCGCAGCGGGAGCTCGTCGCGCGGATGGGCGGCGACCCGGACACCCAGCACCTGCGCAACATCGCGACGATGAACGCGGCGCTGGCCGGCCGGCCGGAAGACCTCACGGTGACGACCCACCTGTGCCGCGGCAACTTCCGGTCCTCGTGGGTCGCGTCCGGCAGCTACGAGTTCGTCGCGGAAGCGCTCTTCGGCGACCTGGCCGTCGACGGGTTCTTCCTCGAGTTCGACGACGAACGCTCGGGCGGCTTCGAACCGCTGCGGTTCGTGCCGAAGGACAAGAAGGTCGTCCTCGGCCTGGTCACGACGAAGCGGCCGGAGCTGGAGGACGCCGACGTCCTCGTGCGGCGGATCGAAGAAGCGTCGCGGTACGTCGACATCGACCAGCTCTGCCTGTCGCCGCAGTGCGGGTTCTCCTCGACCGAGGAGGGCAACGACCTGACCGCGGACGACCAGCTGCGGAAGCTGGAGCTGATCGTGGCCACGGCCGACCGGGTCTGGGGCGGCCGATGATCACGTGCGTCGTCGACTACGTCATCGACCCCGCGAAAATCGCCGACTTCGAACGCTTCGCCGCCGCGTGGATGCGGCTGGTGCAGCGCGAAGGCGGCGTCCACCACGGCTACTTCCTGCCGTCGGAAGGGGCGAGCGACGAAGCACGGGCGCTGTTCAGCTTCGAGAGCCTCGCCGCGTACGAGCGCTACCGGACGCTGTTCGGCGCCGACCCGGACTTCATCGAGGCCGACAAGATCCGCGAGGAAAGCGGCTGCGTGCTCCGGTACCGGCGGACGTTCATGCGCCCGCTGCTGCCGGGCGACGACGAAGACTGATCCGGTGCGGCACAGCGCGCGGCGGCCGCCGTCGGTCGTGGACCGCGTCCTCGACCTGCTCGGTGCCTTCACCGCCGAGCGGCCGAGGCTCACGCTGTCCGAGCTGAGCCGCCGCGCCGGGCTGCCGCTGTCGACCACGCACCGGCTGGCGGGCGAGCTGACCCGGCGCGGGGCGCTCGTCCGCGACGAAGCGGGCGTGTACCGCGTCGGGCTGTGGCTGTGGGAGGTCGCGTCGCTGGCGCCGCACGGCGCGGAGCTGCGGGAAAGCGCGATGCCGTTCCTGGAGGACCTCTACGAGGCCACCCACCAGAACGTGCAGCTCGCCGTGCTCGACGGCGCCGAAGTCGTCTACGTCGAGCGGATCTCCGGCCGCGGCGCGGTCAACGTCCTCACGCGCGTCGGCGGCCGCCTGCCCGCGCACGCCACCGGGGTCGGTCAGGTGCTGCTCGCGCACGCACCCGCCGAGGCGCAGGAAGCGGTCCTGGCCGGGCCGCTCAAGACGTTCACGCCCAAGACGATCGGTTCGGCCGCGCAGCTGCGGCGCGTGCTGGCCGACGTCCGGCGCGACGGCTACGCGATCAGCGACGGCCAGATCGAGCTGATCGCGTTGTCCGTGGCGGCCCCGGTCTACGACGCCACCGACGAAGTGGGGGCGGCGATCTCCATCGTCGTCCCCGCGGAGGGGACCGACCCGCGGACGCTCGTCCCGGCCGTGCGGGCCGCGGCGCGGGGCATCTCGCGGGTGCTCGGGGCCCCGCGCGCGCTGCGGTCGAGCGGCGGCTCCTCGACGGCTTGAGCCTCTTGTGATCGGATGGCGGTCATGGGTGCACAGAACACGGTTCTCGTCGTCGGGTCGGGGCAAAGCGGGTTCCAGGCCGTCGCGTCGCTGCGGGACAAGGGCTTCGACGGCCGGGTCGTGCTCGTCGGGGACGAGCCGGGCGTGCCGTACCAGCGGCCGCCGCTGTCGAAGGCCTACCTGGCCGGCACCGCCGGGCTCGAACAGCTGCACCTGCGCGGCGAGGACTTCTTCGCGGAGAAGGACATCGAACTGGTCGCCGGGCGGGTCGCCGCGATCGACCGCGAGGCGTCGCTGGTGCGGCTCGAAGACGGCCGTGAGCTGGGCTACGACCACCTGGTGCTGGCCACCGGCGCGCGCAACCGCACGCTGCCCGTCCCCGGCGCGGACCTGCCGGGCGTGCTGACCCTGCGCACCCGCGACGACGCCGACCGGCTGCGCGAATCCCTGGCGCACGCCGAAAACGTCGTCGTGGTCGGCGGCGGGTTCATCGGGCTGGAGTTCGCCTCGCACGCCGGCCGCCCGGTGACCGTCGTCGAGGCGCAGGACCGGCTGCTCAACCGGGTCGCGACGCCGGAGATCTCCGCGTACTTCGCCGCGCTGCACCGCGAAGCCGGGCACACGGTGCTGCTCGGCCAGGGCGTCACGGCCCTGCACGGGGACGAGCGGGTGCGCGAGGTCGAGCTGTCCGACGGCACGCGGCTGCCCGCGGACCTGGTCGTCGTCGCCGTCGGCGTCGTGCCGGAGACGACGCTCGCCGCCGAGGCCGGGCTGCCGGTGGACAACGGCGTGGTCGTCGACGAGCACCTGCGGACGTCGGACGAGAAGATCTTCGCCATCGGCGACTGCGCGAACTTCCCGTGCGTGCAGGCGGGCGCGGCGACCCGGCTGGAGTCCGTGCAGAACGCCGTCGACCAGGCCCGCAGCGTGGCCGCGGCGATCACCGGCACCCCTGAGCCGTACGCGAGTCTGCCGTGGTTCTGGACCGACCAGTCGGGCGCGAAGCTGCAGATCGCGGGCATCCTCGCCGGCGCCGACCGCACGGTGGTCGCCGGCGACCGCGACGCGGGCAAGTTCTCGGTGCTGTCCTTCCGCGACGACGTCCTGATCGCGGTGGAGTCGGTGAACCGGCCCGCCGACCACATCGCCGCGCGGCGGCTCTTCACCGCCGATCCGCACCCGCGGTACGCGGACCTCGAGGTGAGCGAGTTCAACCTCAAGGAGCACCTGAAGGCGGCGTCAACTCGCGGTTGACGAGGCGAAATCGTCAACCTACAGTTGACGGCATGGACCTTCCCGCCAACGTCAAACTCGACGACCTCATCAGCGCGATCAAGAGCAACAACGACAAGGACGCCCTCGCCCAGCTGTCCGACGCCGTCTACGTGGGCGAACACCTCGGCGAGGTGGCCGACCACCTGATCGGCCACTTCGTCGACCAGGCCCGGCGCTCCGGGGCGTCGTGGACCGAGATCGGCAAGAGCATGGGCGTCACCAAGCAGGCCGCCCAGAAGCGGTTCGTGCCCAAGGTCGACCCCGGCGGCGACCCCTCCGGCGCGATCGAACGCGTCTACGGCCGCTACACCGACCGGGCGCGGCACGTGATCGTCGAGGCCCAGAAGTCCGCTGTGGACAACGCCAGCCCCGAGATCGACACCGTGCACATCGTGCTGGGCCTGCTCACCGAACCCGCGGCGCTCGCGGCGGGCGCGATCCTCGCCCAGGGCGTCCAGCTCGACGCCGTCCGCGAAGCCGCCGAAGCACGGCTGCCCGAGGGGGTCGATCCGGTGCCGAACCCGGTGCCGTTCTCGGCCGCCGCCAAGAAGACCCTCGAACTCACGATGCGCGAAGGCCTGCGGCTGGGCCACAACTACATCGGCACCGAGCACATGCTGCTGGCGCTGCTGGAACAGCGCGAGGGCGCCGGGTTCGAGGTGCTCGACGGCCTCGGCGTCAAGAAGGACAAGGCCGAAGCGAAGATCCAGGAGGTGCTGGCGGAAATCCTCGCCGCCCGCGGCCAGTGAGACTCCCGGAAAGCCGTGAAGGCCTCCTTGCCGGGCAAAAAAGCCGGTAAGGAGGCCTTCACGGACTTCGTCAGGCGCCGGATTCCGGGCGGCCGTCGGCGGCCCAGGCCGTGTGGAACGAGCCTTCGCGGTCCACGCGGCGGTACGTGTGGGCGCCGAAGAAGTCGCGCTGGCCCTGGACGAGGGCCGCGGGCAGGCGGTCGGCGCGGAGGCCGTCGTAGTACGCCAGCGCCGTCGAGAAGCCCGGCGTCGGGATGCCGAGCTTGACCGCCGTCGAGATCACCGAACGCCACGAGTCCTGCGCGTCCTCGACCGCCTTGCGGAAGCCGCCCGACGTCAGCAGCGTCGGGAGCTGCGGCTCTTCGGCATAGGCCGAGGTGATGTCGTTGAGGAACTTCGCGCGGATGATGCAGCCGCCGCGCCAGATCGAGGCGACCTTGCCGAGGTCGATGTCCCAGCCGTACTCGGTCGCGCCGGCCTGGATCTGGTTGAAGCCCTGCGCGTACGCGACGACCTTCGACGCGTACAGCGCCTGCTCGACGTCGTCGGCGAAGCGGTCCAGCGACGAACCCGACAGCGGAGTCGCCGACGGGCCGCCCAGACCGCGGGCCGCCGCGCGCAGCGGCTTCGAGCCGGACAGCGAACGCGCGAAGACGGCTTCCGCGATGCCGGAGATCGGGACCCCGAGGTCGAGACCGATCTGCACGGTCCAGCGGCCGGTGCCCTTCTGCTCGGCGGCGTCCTCGACGACGTCGACGAACGGCTTGCCCGACGACTTGTCGACGTGCGCGAGCACCTCGGCGGTGATCTCGATCAGGTACGAGTCGAGCCGCCCGGTGTTCCACGTGCGGAAGACGTCGGCGATCTCGGCGGGGGAGTAGCCGCCCGCGTGGCGCAGCAGGTCGAACGACTCCGCGATCAGCTGCATGTCGGCGTACTCGATGCCGTTGTGCACCATCTTGACGAAGTGGCCGGCGCCGTCCGCGCCGATGTGCGTGCAGCACGGCTGGCCGTCGACCTTCGCCGAGATGTCCTCGAACAGCGGGCCGAGCGACTCGTACGACTCCTTGGAACCGCCGGGCATGATGCTCGGGCCGTGCAGCGCGCCCTCCTCGCCGCCGGAGACGCCGCTGCCGACGAAGTGCAGCCCGCGCTCGCGCAGCGCCTTCTCGCGGCGGCGCGTGTCGGCGAAGTGCGCGTTGCCGGCGTCGATGATCACGTCGCCCTCTTCGAGCAGCGGCGCGAACTCCTCGATGACGGCGTCCGTCGGGCCGCCCGCCTTGACCATGATCACGACCTGGCGGGGCCGCTCCAGCGCGTTGACGAACTCCTGCGCGGAGTAGGCCGGGATGAAGTCGCCCTCGTCGCCGAACTGCTCCACCAGCGCGCGGGTCCGCTCCTCGGACCGGTTGTGCAGGGCCACGGTGTGCCCGTGCCGGGCCAGGTTGCGGGCCAGGTTGCGGCCCATGACCGCCAGGCCGGTGACCCCGATGCTCGCCTTCTTGCTCATCCGAATCCTTCCGAAGTCTCTCTCGATTCAGACAGTAGTCCGATCGACGCCTCATGGGAGGTACGGCGCCGCGGCTCACGCAGTTCAGGAGAAGCAGCGGATGGGACCCCGGTTGATCGCCACCATGTCCATCACCGCGGCCGCGAGATCGATCTGAGCACCCCATTCGGCGCCGTCCAGCTCGGCGTACGCCCGGTGCAGGTTGCCCGGCAGCCGCTCCTGCTCGCTCAGCACCGCAAAGTCACCCAGGTCGGTGTCCTTCGCCACTTCGAGCGGGGACAGCCCGGCGGCCTTCCCGCGCTCGGCCGTCTCCTGGACGAACTTCAGGTAGGCGTCCACCGTGTCGACGACGTCGAGCCCGCACGCGGGCCCGTGCCCCGGCAGGATCACCTCCGGCGACAGCTCCCGGATCACGTCCAGCGCCTGGCGCCAGCCGGCCACCGAACCCATCAGCGCGAACGGGCTGCCGCCGTTGAACACCAGGTCGCCGGCGTAGAGCACCCGCCGCTCCGGCAGCCAGACCAGGACGTCGTTGGTGGTGTGGGCGGCGTGGCCCGGGTGGATCAGCTCGAGGGTCGTGTCGCCGGCGTGCACGGTCAGCCGGTCGTCGAACACGACCTCCGGCGGCCGCGAGCGCAGCTCGCCCCAGTCGTTGCCGACGAAGATGCCGTCGAACGTCTGGATGCCCTCGGCGACCAGCAGCTCGCGGGTCTTGCGGTGGCCGATGACCGTCGCGCCTTCGACGAGGTAGTTGCCGTTGGTGTGGTCGCCGTGGTGGTGGGTGTTGACCAGCGTCGTCACCGGGCGGCCGGTGGTGGCCTCGACGGTGTCGAGCAGCGCGCGCGTGCGGCGCTCGGTCGAGCAGGTGTCGATGAGGACGGTGTGGTCGCCGGCGTCGACGAACCCGCAGTTGTTGATGTACCAGGAGCCGTCCGGCTGGACGTAGCCGTGGACGTTGTCAGCCAGGCGGGTGACGGCGGCGGCGGAGGGCGAACGATCGGTCACGGCGCCCACTATGCCGCAGTCCGCTGCCCGCCGGTTGGCGCAAAGGTCACGAATCCGCTGGTCCAGGCGAGTGAACCCCCGAGTGACTGGCATTCCGCGACGTTTCCTGGAACGCTGCGCGATGTCATCATCGAGATCCGCAAGGTGAAGCACTAACCTGGGTGGGTTCGATAGTTCGCGCGCGACGGCGACCGGGAGGCCGCCGTCGCTTGGTAGTGGTCCGGGAGAGCAGGGCGATGGCCAGCACCGTCACCTCGCGCCGGAAGCAGCTCGGGAACGAGCTCCGGCATGCCCGCACCGCGGCGCGGATGACACAGCAGCAGGTCGCCGAGGTCCTCGGCTGCACCCAGGGCAAGGTCAACAAGATCGAGTCCGGTGCCGTCGGGGTGAAGCTCGGGGATGTGCGATCCATGCTGAACGCGTTCGGGATCAACGGTGAAGAAGCCGACACGCTGATGAACCTGGCGCGGGCCGCCGCCGGGCAGCGCGGCCACTGGTCCGGCTACCGCTCGGTGGTGCCGCACTGGTTCCGCACCTTCACCGACCTGGAACCCGCGGCCGCGGAGATCCTCACCTGGCACGGTGAGCGCATCCCCGGTCCGCTGCAGTCCGAGCACTACATGCTCAAGCAGTTCACCGAGGCGGGCGCCACCGACGTGACGTCGCTGGTGCGCAACCGCCTCGACCGCAAGGCCGTGTTCGAACAGCAGCAGCCGCCGTACTACCGGTTCATCATCAGCGAAGGCGCGCTGCGCCGGGCCCCCGGCGGGTTCGCGCCCGCCGTGATGCTCGACCAGGTCGAGCACCTGCTCTCGCTGGAGAAGCACCCGCGGGTGTACGTGCACGTGCTGCCCTTCGGCGCGCGGCTGGCCGCGGTGCCCAACGACTTCACGATCATGCGCTTCCCGGACCGCACCCGGGACTTCGTCTACATCGAGCACTCCGCCGGTGGTCTGTACCTCGACGACGTCAAGGACTTCAACATCTTCGTCGATTCGTGGGACCGGCTGCGCGGCGCCGCGCTGGAGCGGCAGGAGACCCGGCAGTTCCTCAAGGAGCTCGCGGAGGGTTACCGCGCGCAGATGCAGCAGATCCAATAGGGCGAACGGACGCCTCAGCTATCCCGTCCCGTGAACAACTTTCGGTAGAGTCGGTCTGTTGCGCTGGAATCCACTGGAAGTGAACATCGTGGACCCCGACTTCCTCCCCGACGCCGTCGACCTCGACCGGCCGAACGTGGCGAGGATCTACGACTGGGCACTCGGCGGCACCGCGAACTGGGCGATCGACCGGCAGTACGGCGAGCAGGCGGTGCAGGCGTTCCCGCTCGCCAAGACCCTCGCCCGGAGCAACCGCGACTTCCTCGGCCGCGCCGTCCGCTACTGCCTCGCCGAAGGCATCACGCAGTTCCTCGACCTCGGCTCCGGCATCCCGACGGCGGGCAACGTGCACGAGGTGGCCGACGACCACGCCGACGACAGCCGGTGCGTCTACGTCGACAACGAGCCCGTCGCCGTGGCGCACGGGCGGATCCTGCTGGAGGAGACCGGCGACCCCGACCGCCACGCCGTGCTGTACGCCGACCTGCGCGACGCCGAAGAGGTGTGGGAAGCCGCGCTGGCCACCGGTGTGCTCGACCCGGACCGGCCGATGTGCCTGCTGAGCGTGGCCGTGCTGCACTTCCTGCCGGACGTCACCGGCGTCCGCGAAGCCATCCGCGACTACCGGACGCTGCTGGCCCCCGGGTCGGCGTACGTGCTCTCGCACGCGACCGAGTCCGGCGTCGTGGGGGAGGAGCTGGCGCAGATCCGGCGGCTGGTGAAGCTGTCCGAGCGGTCGAGCTCGCCCGCGGTTTCCCGGTCGCTCGACGAGATCGCGGCGTTCTTCGGTAACTTCGACGTCGTCGAGCCCGGGATCGTGCCTGTGGGAGAGTGGCGCCCCGAGCCCGGCGCCGCCACGGTCCCCCTCGCGAGCGTGGTCGGCGGTGTCGGCCGCAAGCGTGAAGGACGGTTCGCATGACGACGCAGGATCCCGAGGCCCCCGAAGGCGTCGACCTCGAGCGGCCGAACGCGGCCCGCATCTACGACTGGTTCCTCGGCGGCACCGCCAACTGGGCCATCGACCGGCAGTTCGGCGAGCAGGCCGTCAAGACGTTCCCGATGATCAAGACCGTCGCCCGCGCCGGCCGCGACTTCCTCGGCCGCGGCGTCCGGTACCTGGCGCGCAACGGCATCGACCAGTTCCTCGACCTCGGCTCCGGCGTCCCGACGGTCGGCAACGTCCACGAGGTCGCGGCGGCGGTCAACCCGGACGCGCGCTGCGTGTACGTCGACAACGAGCCGGTCGCGGTCGCCCACTCGCAGGTGCTGCTGGAGAAGGAAGGCGTCGCGGACCGGCACGCGGTGCTGCAGGGCGACCTGCGCGACCCGGCCGACATCTGGAAGCGCGCGCTCGACACCGGCGTCCTCGACCCGAACCGCCCGATCGGCCTGATCATCGTGGGCGTCCTGTACTTCCTCGGCGAGGACGAGCCGGTGGCCCAGACCATCCGGAAGTACCTGTCGCTGCTGCCGTCCGGCTCGTACTTCCTGTCCTCGCACCTGACGAGCGAGGGGCTCGGGGACATGGCCGACTCCGAAAGCCGCGAGTCGATCATGAAGCAGTACAACCGGTCGAGCACGCCGCTGCACCTGCGGTCGCGCGCGGAGTTCACGTCGTTCTTCGACGGCCTCGAGCTGGTCGAGCCGGGCATCGTCTACCTGCCGGAGTGGCACCCGGAGGAGATGGAGTCCAAGGCCACCAAGAAGCTCGCGAACGACCCGTCGTTCGTCGGCCACCTCTGCGGTCTCGGCCGCAAGCCGTGACGGTCACGCCCTACGACGCCGTCGCCGTCCAGTACGCGGAGTTCGTCGGCCCGGTCTGGGACGGCGACCCGCTGGACCGGGCGGCGTGGACGGCGTTCGCCGACTACGCGCGCGGCCGCGGCCCGGTCGCCGACCTGGGCTGCGGGCCGGGCCACCTCACGGCGCACCTGCGCTCGCTGGGGCTCGACGCGTCCGGCGTCGACCTGTCCCCGGCGATGGTCGAGCTGGCGCGCGCCGCGCACCCGGACCTGCGCTTCGCCGTCGGATCGATGGCCGCGCTGGACATCGCCGACGGCTCGCTCGCCGGGATCCTCTCGTGGTACTCGGTGATCCACACGCCACCGGCGGAGCTGCCGGGCTACTTCGCCGAGTTCGCCCGGACGCTGGCGCCGGGCGGGGTCCTGCTGCTCGGCTGCTTCGAGGCCGACGGCGACGTGGTGACGACGTTCGACCACAAGGTCACGCTCGCCTACCGGTGGCCCGTGGCCGAGCTGGCCCGGCTGGGTGCCGCGGCGGGCCTGGCCGAGGTGGGACGGATGCACCGCGAGCACACCGGGGACGAGCGCCCCTTCCGCCAGGGCCGGTTGCTGCTGCGGAAACCGTAGCCCGCACGCGCGAGAGCCCCGGTCCCATCGAGGAACCGGGGCTCTTTCGTGGTGGTGCGGCAGTCAGGCGCGGGAGCCGATGCGGCCGCGCAGCAGCGGCGTCAGGTCGATCGACGTCTCCAGCGGCCGCGTGGTGCGGACGCCGTCGGAGTAGCGCCGCAGCGGGAGGTCCTGGTCGGTCGCCCACGTCGTGGTCTTGCGCAGCGGTGCTTGGATCAGGCTGAAGCCGAAGCGGTTGCGCAGCTCGTCGCCGATCCCGCGGCGGCCACGGTGCTCTTCGTCTTCGCGGCGGAAGAGCGAGTTCATTCGGACGGCCATCGTCTACACCCCCAGCTCTCGTCGCGGTGCCCGGGCGGGCTCGCCGCCGGTCAGTCCGAGACAGGGTTCACACGGCATGCCGGCCCCGGGGGCCAGCCATTCGACGTCTTGCCGGGGAAGCGCTTCCCCGCACCTGGTCCGGATCAGCTCGGTGCCGGCCGCGGCGGCGTCCAGGCCGAAGACGTGGACCACCCGGCGGGCTTCGCCGGCGGTGCCCTTGGCGAGCCTGCCCACGACGGTCACGCCCGGTGGCGCGCTGTCCTCGACGATCACGCTGATCCTCCCCCATGAGGTTCCTGCGGTGGCTGGTGTTCCTCGGTTTCGGCCGCTTCGGCGTCGCTCGGGGACCGCCCGCCGCGCGCAGGCAGTCGTTCACCGACGCCGACGCCCCGGCCGATGCGATTAATCCTACTCCTGGAATAATCTTCATGTCGAGGCCGAAGCTAGTTGATCACCCGCTTGGCCCTGTGGCCTAGGCCATTGAGACACTGAGTAGCCGGGAACGGGCGCTTTGGCCCAGGTCGCGGCCGCGCCCCCCATCGATCCTCGGAGGTACGACCCATGGCGGATTATCCGTCGTTCGCGGATTACGATCCGAACACGGCCGTGTCCCTGTTCGAAGAGGCCGCGTGGGAGAAGTCCTTCGCGAGCGAGCCCAACGGTGGCAGCTGCGTCGAGGTCAACCTGGGCCGCGAGGGCCTGATCGGCGTCCGGGACACCAAGCTCCCGGCCAGCCCCGTTTTCGTCTTCGACACCGCCGAGTGGGAAGCGTTCCTGGTCGCCGTCAAGGCCGGGCAGTTCGACCTGCCCGCCTGATCCCTCCCCTGCCCGGGTGATCATGATCACCCGCCTGAGTGCTCGAATGGCGAAGGCCCCCTTCCCCGTCCTCTGCGGTGAAGGAGGCCTTCGCGGCGGTCCGGATACGCGTGGCCGCGGAATGTGGGCGAAATCTCACCCGGTTGCCGGAAGCTCCCCGCCCCGCAACCGGCTCCGGGTCCGCCGCCAGGCCACGACGACCAGCACCACCAGCCCGATCAGCGGCAGCGTGCTGATCGCCCAGCTCAGCCCCATCGGCGGGCCCGGCTGTTCCAGCACCGGCAGCGCGCGCAGCTCGCCGGTGCCGGACCCGGCGGGACCGTTGACGGTGAAGCGGAACGTCCACGCGCCCGGGCGCGGCATCGACCGGACGTCCAGGCCCCAGACCTCGAGCTTGCGCGGGTGCCGGACCAGCGGCTGCTTCCGGTTCTGGCCGCCCTCCGGGTTGATCATCATGAGCGTGCCGGACTTCCCCTCGATCCCGCCGTCGGGGATGAACGTGAAGTCCAGCGACTGCATGGCCTTCAGCGGCCAGGTGCTGAACCCGACGGTCAGCCCGTACGGCCCGGCCTGCACCCGCTCGGTGTGCACGATGTCGACCGGCTCGTAGGCGTTCGCCGGTGCCGCGGTCGCGAACAGCAGCCCGGTGACGGCTGCCAAGGCCAGGAGTGCCTTACGCATCAGCGGTTTCCCCCTTCTTCGCGGGCGCCAGCAGGCACAGCATCCCGCCGAACCGCCACCCGGCGAACCCGCCGAGCAGCCCGAACAGACCGGCCAGGACGGCCGTCGTCGTCAGGTACCAGGCCGGCGGCACGTGCGCGCCGGTGTAGAGCAGGGCCCGCTGCAGCGGCAGGCTCAGCCCGAGCAGCAGCCCGGCGATCCCGCCGACGACCACCGAAACGCGGCCGGCGCGCCACCCCCGGCGCCGTGCGGCCAGGTAGCCCAGCTCCATCAGCGCGGCCACCGGCAGCAGGGCCATCGGCGTCAGCGACGGCATCTCCGGCACCCCGGAGATCGCGTCGCGCATCGGCAGCCCGACCATTTCGGCGTACGCCCGCGCCGCCCACGGCGAGAACCACCAGAAGACCGCCTGCACGGCCGCGACCATCGCCGCGGTGCCCACCGCCCCGCCGGGACGGCGGAAGAAGCCCGCGCCGACCGCGACCAGCAGCACCGCCATCATCGACTGGCCGATCGACACGGCGTCGGCGTAGTCGTCCGGCACCTGCTGCAGCCCGAGCGCCAGCACCGGCGCGAACGTCAGCAGCACGGTCAGCGACCCCAGCGTGCCGAGCCGGCCCCAGCGGTGCTCCCGCGCCGCGGCGAACACCGCCGTCGTGCCGATCAGCGACACCGAGATCGACAGCAGCAGCCCGATGTGCGGCGGCGAGTCGATGACCGCGTCGAAGCCGTAGAGCCCGTGCCACCACTGGTCCCACAGGCCGTACAGCAGGAACGTGGCCGCGCCGACCCCCGAGACGAGGTAGCCGAGCGGCGCGGCGAACGTCCGGCCGAACACGTTGACCACGCGCCCGCCGATCCGTGGGTCGACCGGGCGGCCCGCGCGGCGCGCCGCCGTCGTCAGCAGCACGACGGCGAGACTCGCCAAGCCGACGACCGCGCTGCCCGCGTACAGGAACAGGTGCGGCAGCGTGAAGAACGTGTCCGGCCCGACGTCGCTGTGCCACTGGATGTCCCAGGTCAGCCCGACCAGCGACAGCAGTGACCCGCCGAGCACGACGTTGGCGGGCAGCAGCCCCGTCCGCGCCGGTTTCGCGACCGACGCCACGCGGGCGCCGGATGCGGTGAGATCCATTTCCCCCGACCCTCCTTTAGTTGACGAGCAACGGAAAGACGACTTGGGCGGCCCCGCCCGGGCCCCGCAGCGAGACGGTGATCTCCCACTGCCCGGCCATCGGCAGCCCGACGTCCGCGGCGCGGAAGCGGCCGGGCCCGTCCGGCCCGGCGGGCACCGGCGGGAGCGCGTGCCCCATCTGCGCCATCACCGGCGCGATCGTGACGGCGTCGGGCGCCGGCCCGGTCACCGCGACGGCGAACGTGTTGCCGCCGATGCGCGGCCGGTCCGCGGAGAACTGGACGGTGTAGGGCCCCGAAACCGCTTGCTGCGTGGTGGGTTTCGCGCCGCCGCTCGGCCAGAGCAGCCACGTGAGCAGGGCCGCGGCGACGAGGGCGACGGCGGCGATCAGCGTGGTCGGGCGTTTCACCGGCCGGCTCCTGTCGTCGGGACGTCCACCACGGCCGGGACGGTCAGCACGCGGTAGCCGCGCTCGGCCTGCAGCCAGATCCGGTACCGGCCGGGCTCGGCGAAGGTGTAGGTGAAGCTGACGTCCGGGCCGTACGCGGCGACGGTCTCGTCGGGGCGGTCGAGCCTGCCCGCGACCGGCGGGATCATCGCGTGGACGTGCGCCCACGTCGGTGCCTTCGCGGCGCCTTCCCCGGCGGGGCCGGTGAACGGCCCGGTGATGATCAGGTGGCCGAGCATGCCCAGCCACGGCTGGAGGTCCTGGCTCTCGAAGTGCGCGGTGATCGTGGTCGGCGTGCCGGGTGTGACGGTGAGGTCGACCGGCGTGCCGTCGATCGTGCGCGGCCCGGGACCCGGCGGTTCGGGCGCGGGCGCGGCGGTGCCCTGCAGGTCCACAGTGGACCGGACGAGCTGGACGCCGCCGCCGCGCCGGGCGAGTTCCGCCCCGACGGCGTACGTGCCCGCTTCCGGATCGGCGACGCGGACGCGGTAGTCGCCGGGGCCGACGCGCACCGGGTGCAGGTGGCTCATGCGCCCGGACGGCGAGATGAGCACCAGGTGCACGAGCGCGTTGTCGTGCACCAGCAGGTCGTCGACCGGACGGCCGGTGGCGCCGTCGGTGAGCCGTAGCTTCAGATCTTCGCGCAGGGCTGCCACGGCGAGGTTCACCGGCGGCCGTGAGTAGTCCACTGTGGACGACAGCGCGTTGGCGTACGGGTCGGTGACGTTGTCGAACGTCGGGTCCAGCACGCTGCCGGGCGCGGGTGGCGGGGGAGTGCCCGCCGACAGCAGCGCGCCGGTGACGGCCACGGCGAGCGCGGCGACCACGCCGCCCGCCGGGACGAGCGCGTAGGCCGTGCGTTTCGCGCGAATGCCGACGATCAGGGCGAGCAGCAGGAACGCCCCCGCGGCGACGAACCCGCCGTAGGTCGCCTTCTCCCACGGCGGCACCACGCGGGCCGGCACGAGGAACGGGATGGTGGCGGCCGGGCCGGTGCCGTCGCTCAGCGACAGCTCCCACGGCCCCGGCTTGCCGACCTGGAGGGTTCCCGCGTACACCCCGGGTTCGGGCCCGAGGACGACGTCCGTGCGCGCGGTGGTGGTCCCGTCGGCCGCGACGGCGAGGTGCAGCGTGCCGGGCGCGGTGCCCTGGTGCGTCACGACGTCGACCCGCAGCGGCGACGGCGTCGTGTCGACCCGGCGGATGATCACGGTGAGTTCGCGCGCGCCGAGCGTCTGCGCGACCTGGACGTCGGTGCCGCTCGGCGCGCCGTCGGCGTGCGCGGTCCCGCCGCCGGCCGCGATCCCCAGCACGGCCAGCAGCATCAGCAGTGCCGCTTTCGATTTGCTCCCCATCGTGGTGCCGAACCTAGCCAGTGCGGCCGGTGGCGGGCGTCACGGCGGCGAGGGAATCCCGGTCCCCAGTGCGGGGGACCGGCACCCCCGGTGGTCTCAGGGGCGCAGGAATTCCCGCAGGTGGGCCACCACTTCGCCGGGTTGCTCCTCGGGGAGGAAGTGGCCGCAGTCGGCGAGCGCGGTGCCGGTGGCGCCCGGGGCGTACTCCCGCCAGATGTCGAGGGTGGGGAGGCTGCCGAGCAGGCCGTTCGCGCCCCACAGCGCGAGAAGTGGCTGGGTGACGCGCTTCCCGGCCGCGAAGTCGGCGTCGTCGAGCTCGGCGTCGTCCGGGAAGGAGGCGCGGTAGTCGTCGAAGCCGGCCCGGAGCGCGCCGGGCTGGGAGAAGGCGCGGACGTACTCGGCCTGCGCGTCGGCGTCGAGCGCGTGGCGCTGGTGGGTCCAGCGTTCGAAGAAGTAGCCGAGGTACCCGGCGATGTTCTGGCCGGCGAGCAGCTCGGGCAGGTCGGGCTGGAGGTGGAAGAGCCAGTGCCAGTAGGCCTTCGCGACGCCGGTGTCGAGGCGCTGCCACATCGCGCGGGTCGGGGCGATGTCCAGGACGGCGATCCGCTCGACCTGGTCCGGGCGGTCCAGCGCCCAGCGGTGGGCGACGCGGCCGCCGCGGTCGTGCCCGGCGACGGCGACCCGGTCGAAGCCGAGGTGCGTCGCGAGCGCGGCGACGTCGGCGGCCATGGTGCGCTTGTCGAAGCCGGTCCGCGGCTTGTCGGTGCGGCCGTAGCCGCGGAGGTCGGGCGCGATGACGGTGTGCGTCTCGGCGAGCGGCTCGATGACTTTCCGCCAGCAGTACGACGTCTGCGGCCAGCCGTGGAGGAGGAACAGCGGCGGGCCGTCGCCGGCGCGGAGGTAGTGCGTCTTGAGGCCGTTGACGGTTTCTAACCGGTTCATGGGGTTAGACGGTAGCGCGGCTTCTAACTGTCTTCAAGGGTTAGAATCGGCGGCATGGAATGGGTCTTCGACGGCGGACGGCCGTGCCTCGACCTCGTCAACACGCTGCGCAGCAGGCACTCGACGGGGGTGGAGCTGCTGACCGGGCCCGACGCGCTGGCGGAGTGGCTGTCCCTGGCAGGTTTCACGGCCGGGCCGGTCCCGGTGACGGCCGGGAACGTGCTGGCCGCGAAGGCACTGCGGGAGGCGATCGACCGAGTGCTGCTCCCGTCCGGCGTGCCGGCGGAGATGGACGTCGAGCTGGTGAACAACGCGGCGGCTTCGGCGCCTTCGCCGCCGCCGCGCCTGGTCCTGGCGGACGGGGTGCTGCGACGCGAGGTCCCGGCCCCGAAGGACCCGGTGGCCGCGGCGTTCGCGGCACTGGCGGCGGACGCGATCGACCTGGCGGCCGGCGACGCGTCGGTCCGGGAGTGCGCGGCGGACGACTGCGGCCTGCGGTTCTGCGACGCCTCACCGCGGCGGAACCGCCAGTGGTGCTCGATGTCCCGCTGCGGGAACCGCGCCAAGGCCCGCGCCCACTACGCCCGGGTCAGCGCCCGCGAGGCCTGAGACGCAACTTTCCCTACGAAAGTGGCGCGCGGGGCGGGGGTTCCCCGCGGTGCCCGGGAGCATTCAAGACCTCGCGGGCCCGTCCGGCGGCACTCGGGGCGGGGTGGCGCCGGGGCCGTTGCCGCCCACCAAGCGCGCGTAGGCCTTCGGGTGGGCGCGGAACCAGACGTTGAGGCGGCCGGTCCAGCGCATGTGCGCCGTCCGCAGGCCGGGCGGGAGCGGGGTCGACACCGCGCGCACCACCCGTGCGAAGCGGTCGAAGCGGCGTTGGTCGCGGGCACTCCACGGCAGGCCCAGGCGATCGCGAAGAGCGGGCGGCAGCGTGGCCCGGATCAGGAACAGCTGCCCCCGCGCCTGCGCCCGCCGCAGCGGGAGCCACCAGCGGTCCGGCAGCCAGTCGACGGGCTTGCGCACCGTCTCGATCGTCTCGAAGAGCTGGTCGATCGTCGGGTTGCCCGCGAACCCCGCCACCATTTCGTCGTAGTAGCGCGAGAAAGCCGCCCAGTCCGGCGGCAGGTCGCGCTCCCGCACGCCGAGGATCCGGCCGATGCCGCACAGCTGCGCGTAGTACTCGTCAAGCTCCGATGTGGACAGTGGACGGCCGAAGAACCGTTGCGCGTCAACGGGAGCCATCACCAGCGTCGCGTGCACCCAGGCGTACGCCGAGGGATCCAACGCGCTGTACCGGCGTCCGTCCGGAAGGGACCCCACGAAAGCCTGGTGCACGGAGCGCAGCCGCGCGGCCTCCACCCGTGCGCCGGAAACCCCGCCGTACACGTAGATCGACAGCGACGCCCCCGTCCGCATCAGCCGCGTCCACGGGTCCGACGTGTAGTCCGAGTGGTCGCGCACCCCCGCCGCGACGACCGGGTGCGCCACCTGCAGCACCAGCACCTGACCCGCCAGGAGCGCGTCGCGGAAGTCGCCGAAGTACTTCCACGCCGCCGTGCCGCGGACGATCGGGGGTGCCATCAAGCGCCGCGGAGCAGCATCATCAGGGGTTCGGCCACCGGGGTGTCCGTCTCGCCCGTCGCCAGGCGGCGCAGCTGGAGCCCGGCGATCAGCGCCACCACCGGCCCGGCCAGCCGGCGCGGATCCGGCACGCCCAGCGCCTCCAGGATCGTCACGGCCAGTTCGTCGTACGCCGCGAAGCACCGCGAAGAAGCTTCGTGCAGCCCGGGATCGCGGGCGGACTGGAGGTACAGCTCGTGCGCGCCCAGCTCGTCGGCGCCGAACGGCAGCTGCGCGATCACGTGCTCGACCACCGACGCCGCCTGCTCGACGCTCAGCCCGGCCGCGCGGTAGCCGTCGACGATCGCGCCGAGCTTCGCCGTCTCCTCCTCGACGAACAGCAGCATCGCCTCACGCAGCAACGCGGTCTGGCTCGGGAAGTGGTAGGTGAGGGTGCCGAGCGAGACGCCCGCGGCGGCCACGATCCGGCGGTTCGTCAGCCCGCCGACCCCGTGCTCGCCGACGACCGTCAGCGCGCCGCGCAGGATGGCTTCCCGGGTGCTTACCAGCTTGTCTCGGGATGCCGCTCCGGCCACCGTTCGACCTCTTCCAGTTGCGCGGCGAGGGAGATCAGCCGCTCCTCGGCGTGCGACGGGCCGAGCAGCTGCGCGCCCAGCGGCAGCCCGTCGGCCGTCTGCCCGGCCGGCACGTTGACCCCCGGCCAGCCCAGCACGTTCCACGGCCAAGCGTACGGGCAGGCGGCGATCATGGCCTGGTCGGTCTCCCAGCCGGACAGCCCGTCGAACGTCCCGATCGGCGGCGGCGGGGTCGCGGTGGTCGGCGTCAGCAGCACGTCGACGCGGCCGAACACCGAGCCGATCCGGCGGTGCAGCCCCGGCTCGAGCGCGCGGGCGAGCCGCAGCGCGGGCCCGGCCAGCAGCCGGCCGTGCCCGGCGTTGCTGCGCGTGCGCGGGTCGAGCCCGGCGCGGTCGGGCACGCGCAACGTCCAGTCGCGGACGCCGGTGAGCGACCGGGGGAGGAACGTCAGGCCGATGAGCCCGTAGTCCGGCTCGACCTCGACGATCTCGTGCCCCAGCCCGGCGAGCGACTCGGCGAGCCGGCGCACGGAAGCTTCGACGACCGGGTCGAGCCGGGTCTTGGTGGCGGTGAACGGGATCCGTGTCGACAGCCCGATCCGCAGCCTGCCGGGTTCGCGGGCCGCCGCGGTCCGGAAGGTGGTGCCGGTCGCGGCGACGACGTCGAGCAGCAGGGCGGCGTCCTCGACGGTCCGGGCGAGCGGGCCGAGCACGGTCAGGCCGTGGAACAGCTCGCCGCCGGTCGGGATCCGGCCGCGCTGGGTCTTGATGCCGACCAGCCCGGTCCACGCGGCCGGGATGCGCACCGACCCGGCGCCGTCGGAACCGAGCGCGGCCGCGATGACCCCCGACGCCACCGCGGCCGCGCTCCCGCCTGAAGAACCCCCTGGGGTGTGCCCGGTGTGCCACGGGTTGCGCGTCGCGCCGAAGGCCGGGCCCTCGGTGAACGGCCACTGGCCCAGCTCGGGGGTGTTGGTCTTGCCGATGATGACGGCGCCGGCTTCGCGCAGCAGCGCGACGGCGGGCGCGTCGCTGGTGGCGCACGGGAAGTCGCCGGCGCAGCCGAACGACGTGGGCAGGCCGGTGAGGTCGACGTCGTCCTTGATCGCGACCGGCACGCCGAGCAGCGGTGCGCGGTCGCCGGCCTTCAGGCGCCGGTCCGCCTCGGCGGCCTCGGCGTGCGCTTCGGCGTCGCGCAGGTGCCGGAAGGCGTTGAGCGTCGGCTGGCTGGCGTGTGCGCGCCCGAGCGCGGTCGCGGTCAGCTCGGCGGCGGTGACTTCCCCCGCGGCGAGCCGCGCGGCCTGCTCGGCGAGGCCGGGGAATTCCAGGCTCGTGGCGGTCATGGCACCTCCCGGACACTCTCGTTCGTTCGAACGAACGTTACCGGATACCGCCGGTCTTCGGCCAGTCATCCGCCAGACTGGGACCCATGACCTTCGACTTCGCCGGCTTCCCCGACGCCGCACTGGCCGCGATCCCCCGTGCCGACCTCGGCGGCTGGCCGACCCCGCTGCAGGCGGCGCCCCGCCTCGGCGAGGCCCTCGGCCTGCGGAACCTCTGGCTCAAGCGCGACGACGTCCACCCGCTCGGCGCCGGCGGCAACAAGCTCCGCAAGCTCGAATACCACCTCGGCGCCGCTCGCGAAGCGGGCGCGGACACCGTCATCACCTTCGGCGCGCTGCAGACCAACCACGGCCGCCAGACCGCCGCCGCGTGCGCGAAGCTCGGCCTGCGCTGCGAACTCGTCCTCACCGCGAAGGTCCCGCGCGACGGCGACGCCTACGAACGCGGCGGCAACATCCCGCTCGACAAGCTCTTCGGCGCGACCGTCCACGTCTGCGCGGACGGCGACGAGACCGGCCGCGTCTACGACGGCCTGGTCGCCGAAGCCGCCGCCGAGGGCCGCACGGTCTTCACCGTCCCGGTCGGCGGCTCGAACGACCTCGGCGCGCTCGGCTACGTCCGGGCCACGTACGAACTCGCGAAGCAGCTGGAAGAACGCGGTGTCGAGCGCGCACACCTCGTCGTCCCGCACGCCAGCGGCGGCACCGCGGCCGGCGTCGTCCTGGCCACCGCGCTCCTGGGAAATCTCGGTGTCGGCGTCGCCTGCGTCAGCCACCCGCTCGACGAGGCCACCGAGAACCTGCGCGAACTCACCGCGGGCGCGGCCAAGCTGCTCGGCGTCGAACCGCCGTCACTCGGCCACGCCCGGCTGGGCGATTCCACGCTCGGCCCCGGCTACGGCATCCCGACCGACGCCGTCTGGCACGCGCTACGGCTGTTCGGCCGCACCGAGGGCGTCGTGCTCGATCCGGTCTACACCGGCAAGGTGGCCGCCGCGCTGGTCGAATGGGCGGGCCACTTCGCCTCGGACGACCACGTGGTGTTCCTGCACACCGGCGGCATGCCCGGCCTGTACGGCTACGCGCCCGAATTCGCGGCGGCCGTCGAAGGCTGATTCGAGCCGGGTCGCCAGCCGCAGCAGCGTCAGCAGCAGGGCGACGTCGGCGAGCAGCAGCAGCCGCTGCGTGACACCGATCGGGACGACGTCGGAGACCACGCCGAACGGCTCGACGCCGGCCTCGCTCAGCCGCACGAAGAGGAAGCTCAGCGCGAAGAGCGCGAACGCCGCGGCGGTCACCCGGATCGCCCGGACCAGCGCGACGCGTTCCGGGTGGCCCTTCAACGGTTCCAGCAGCGAGATCGCCGCGCCGGGCAGGCTGCAGAACGCGACCAGGCACGCGTACAGGTGGATCTCGCCGCTCACCGGGTCCGGCGCTTCGGGGTAGCTGGCCGGGAAGATCGCGGCCGCGGCCATCCCCAGCGCCCACAATGCGAGCAGCAGCCGGGTCGTCCGCGACAGCGGAACCCCGGCGACCTGCAGTGCGCCGAGCACCGCGAGCGACCCGATGGCCAGCGACAGCACGCTCGCGCCGAGCATGCCCTCACCCCGGTCGGTCACCGTGTAGCTCGAGAGCGTGTCGTACACCGGGTCGTGCGAGCTGATGATGTGCAGCACCACGGCGGTGAAGAGCCCCCACCCGATCGCGCCCAGCGCGACGAGCCGCCACGGTCTCGTGCGCTTCCCCTGTTCCGTCCCCATGCCGTCCAGGTTCTCGGAGAACGGTACCGGGCGTGATCAGGGAAGACCCTGAATTCCCCCGGAGGTGAAGTCGACCAGGACGAGCGCCTGGTCGTCGTGGCGTTTCGGGCGCGGCCAGCGGTCGCCGTCCGGATCCTGCTTCTCGGCGGTCCGCACGGCGTCGAGGACGGCGTCCGGCCCGTCCGTGCGGGCGATCGCGAGGACTTCGGGCCAGCCGAACAGCTCGTACTGGTCGACGCCGATGGACACGCCGTCACTGGCGAGCAGCACGGCTTCGACGTCCGCCCGCGGCCAGCTCCGGCGCACGGCGTGCGCGGCGGCCCCCGGCTCGGCTTCGGCGACCCAGAACCCGTCGTGGGCGTTGCGGCGGCGGCGCACGTCGGCGCCGGTCTGGAGCAGGCCGCGCCGCCGCAGCCGGGCGAGCCGGTCGTCGGAGACGACGTCGACGCCGAACCCGCCGAACCCGGCCACCGGGCTGTCGGCGAGCACGAGCGCGTCGACCCGGTCGTCGAGCCACCGCACGGCCGCGACGGTGCTGGACGGCGACTGCCGCGGCAGCAGCTGGTTTTCCGTGCTGACCTCGCCGATCGCGCGGGTCAGCGCTTCGGCCAGATCGGCTTCGGGCGCGGCGCGGAGGCCGTCACCGAGGTGCCGCGCGAGGCGCTCGGCGTACCAGCCGCCGGGTGGTTGCGAGGGGTCCGACGAAGTGGCGCCGTCGAGGACCAGCACGGCGTTGTCCAGCACGACGACGTGGTCCTCGGTGGGGCGTGGGTGGCCGTCGGCGCCCACCCCGGCCCGCTCGGCGATCGCGATCTCGGGCATCTCCCGACTGTACGTCGGTCCTCGGCGGGCTTCGCGATGAGCGCGTCAACTTCGGTTGACAGGTGCCGGATGTCAACGTAGGTTGACAGCATGACGGAAGCGACGGATTTGGCCGCCCGGGCCGGTGATCGCGATCCCCGGGTGGGGTTGCGCGCGGTCGCCGCGCTCCGGCGGCTGCTGGAACAGCTGGAGGCCGTGCAGGTCCGCAGTGCGCGGGTGCAGGGCTGGTCGTGGCAGGAAATCGCCGCCGAGCTGGGGGTCAGCCGGCAGGCCGTGCACAAGAAGTACGGGAGGCACTGATGTTCGAACGGTTCACGGCGGACGCCCGCCAGGCGGTGGTCGAAGCGCAGATCGTGGCGCGCCAGTCCGGTTCGGTGGAGATCGGGCCCGCGCACCTGCTCGCCGGGCTGGTCAAGGGCGGTGTCCCGCTGCTCGCCGAGCTGGGGGTCGCCACCGACGACATCGCCGAGGAGCTGGCGCGGACCCGGCGCCGCGGCGGGGTCAGCGACGCCGACGCCGAGGCGCTCACCGAGTTCGGCATCGACGTCGAGCAGATCGTCGAGCGCGTCGAGCAGACCCACGGCGAAGGGGCGCTGGCCGGCCGGCTGGGCCCGGCCAAGCGCGGGCACATCCCCTTCACCGCGCAGTCGAAGAAGACGCTCGAGCTGAGCCTCGAGGAAGCCGTCCGGCTGGGCGACAAGCACCTGGGGCAGGAGCACATCCTGCTCGCGCTGGCCCAGCAGCGCGGCACCGACGACGTCCTCGCCCGGCGCGGCGCCGACTACGCGACGCTGCGCCGGGTCGTCCAGCAGCGCAAAGCCGGTTAGGCGGCGCGCTCGCGCCACACGACGTACGGCAGCAGCGCCTGGGTCAGCGGGCCGATCGCGAGCGCGTAGAGCACGGTGCCGACGCCGACCGTCCCGCCGAGGAAGAAGCCCACCACGACCACGGTGACCTCGATGCCGGTGCGCACCAGCCGGACCGACCAGCCGGTGCGGGCCGCGAGGCCGGTCATCAGGCCGTCACGGGGTCCCGGGCCGAGCCGGGCGCCGACGTAGGTCGCGGTCGCGACGCCGTTCAGCGCGATGCCGCCGGCCAGGAGCGCGATCTGCCAGGCCAGGTCGTGCTGGTCGGGCACCACCGCGCGGACGGCGTCGACCATCACCGAGATGACGACGACGTTCGCGATGGTCCCGATGCCGGGCCGCTGCCGCAGCGGGATCCACAGCAGGAGCACGACCACCGAGATCAGGCCGGTCACCGTGCCGAACGACAGACCGGTGTGCTTCAGGACGCCTTCGGCCAGCACGCTCCACGGCTCGAGGCCGAGGCCGGCCCGGGTGACGAGGGCGACGCTGGTGCCGTAGAGGGCGAGGCCCGCGAGCAGCTGCACACTGCGGCGGGTGGGGTCACGGGTAATCCGGACGGGCCGGAGGTCGATCTGAGCCACACCCGCACTATCCGCCGCAAGTGGCCTTGTAAACCATAGCCAATTCCAGGATATTGGCCTTATGGAAGCCGCAGTCCCACTGGGTGGACGCATCTCCGGGCCTCGATTGGCCGTCATGCTGGGCTCCTGGCGGCAGGGTTCCCGGCAGGGCGCGGCCGACCTGGCCGCGGCCATCGAGCTGCAGGTGCTCGACGGCCAGCTCCCGCTCGGCACCCGGCTGCCGGCCGAACGGGAGCTGGCCGACGCGCTCGGCGCCAGCCGGACGCTGATCGGCGCGGCGCTGGACCGGTTGCGGGAGAACGGGTTCGTCGCGAGCCGCCGGGGCGCCGGGTCGTGGGTGGCCGCGCCCGGACGGCGGCGCCGCGGCCCGCTCGCGCCGGCCGGTGGCGGCTCGATCGACTTCACCCACGCGTCCTCGCCGGCGATCGCGGGCACGGCCGCGGCGGTCGACACGGCCCGCGTCCGGCTCGCCGACCACCTCGGCGACCACGGCTACCAGGAGCGCGGGCTGCTCGGCCTGCGCGAGCGGATCGCCCGCCGCTACACCGAACGCGGGCTGCCGACGACCCCCGCGCAGGTCATGGTCACCAACGGTGCGCACCACGCGTTCGTGCTGGTCCTGCGCATGCTCGCCGGGCCCGGCGACCGGGTGCTGGTCGAGCAGCCGACGTACCCGAACGCCCTGGAGGCGATCCGCGCCGCGCACGCGATCCCGGTGCCGGTCGCGCTCGACCCCAGCGGGGAGCGCGGCTGGGACATCGCCGGTGTCGACGCGGCGCTGCGGCAGGCGTCGCCGCGGTTCGCCTACCTCGTCGTCGACTTCCAGAACCCGACCGGCCTGCGCCTGGACACCGGCGGCCGCGAACGGCTCGGCGCGGTGCTGAGCCGCGCGCGGACGCCGGTCGTCGTGGACGAGACGCTCGTCGAGCTGGACCTCGAAGGCGACCCGCTGGCCGGGCCGCCGCCGCTGGCCGCGTTCGCCGGCGACCTGGCGATCTGCGTGGGGTCGGCGTCGAAAACGCACTGGGGCGGGCTGCGGCTCGGCTGGATCCGCGCGTCGGAGGACCTGCTCGGCAGGCTGGTTTCCGCGCGCTACGCGGTCGACCTGGGCTCACCGGTGTTCGAGCAGCTGGTGCTGACCGAGCTGCTCGATGACGAGAGCGCGCTGACCCGCCGCCGCGAGGAGCTGCGCGGCTACCGCGACGCGCTGGCCGGCGCGGTGCGCGAGCACCTCCCGGACTGGACGTTCGCGCTGCCGGAGGGTGGCTTGTCGCTGTGGTGCCGGATGCCGGAACCGGTGAGCTCGCGCCTCGCGGTCGCGGCGGCGAGCCACGGCGTCCAGGTGGCGCCCGGTTCGCGCTTCGGTGTCCACGGTGGCCTGGAGCGCTGGATCCGGCTGCCGTTTTCCCTGCCGCCGGAAACGATGGAGCAGGCCGTCCGCCGCCTGCGCACCGCCGAAGCGTCGGTGCGCGGCACGCCGGAATCGCTGGCCGCGCCGATCGCCTGAAACGACGAACCGGTGCGCTGGATGCGAGCCTGCTCCCAGGGATGGGCGGCGTTCGGGTGCATCCAGCGCACCGGTCCGGCGGTTTCACACCCCCGCTCGCGGACGTGACCCCGCTCGCGGGTAACCGCTGGCTTCCCGGCACAGCCCCTCGACGTGCCGGGAAGCCCGCGGCTCAGACGTGCTCTCGGTACTGCGAGTCCTCGCTCGGCGCGGTGAGCAAGGGCTCCCGGAGCGCGTCCGGTGTGGGTCCCGGCGCCGCGGGGGCAGCGCGGCGCCGGGACCGGGATCCGACCCGGCCGGGCGCGGTCGGCCGGTCGGAAAGACTGTGGTTTCGCATGGTGGTGCGCCCCTGGGGTACGAGAACGTGAAAGACTCACGGATTGCGTACTGGAGCTGGGGATTCGTCACGCATCAACGGCGTGGACGTGCGTCGAGTTGATCTTGGTTTGGACGCAGGTGTCCCCGGCTGCCCGGCGCGGGGTCAGTCGGGGGAGGTGGTGGGCAGGGCGGCTTCCCTGCCCGCGCCGTCGACGTCGTGGTCGCGGCTGGCGCCGATGAGCTTCAGCTGGGTGGTGGTGACGTCGTCGGTGTGGACGGCGAAGGCGTGGCGCGCCCCACCGGGACCGTCGTGGCCGGGGGTGGCGGTGGGAGCCGGCGCGCTCGGGGCGGTGGTGCCGCCGGGCAGGCCGGGCGCGGTGTCGCCGCCACCGTCACGGGCGTGCACGCCGGAATCGCGCGGCAGCTCCTGCTTGGCCTGCTGCGGCACCTCGTGCCGCACGACGACGGAGTGCGTGGCGCCGCGGGAGGTGCTCTGCGGAGCGGCCTCGACGGGCGCGGTCACGACGGCGGCCGCCGGGGTTTCGGCGGGCACCGTCGCGACGAGGGTGGTGGCCGCCGGCGCGGTGACGGTCACGCCGCCGGAGTTCGAGCCGCCGGTGAAGATCGGGCCGAGGACGTCGTCGAGCGGCAGCAGGACGGGCGCGTCGGGGTTGCTCGCGGGCGGCTGGGTGAGCGGGGCGAGGACGGTGTGGGAGAGCGTGTCCGTGACGACGCCGACCGTGCTCGTGACCGTGGTGAGGGCGCCGCCGACCACGTTGAGGACGCCGCCGACCAGGCCGCCGAGGAGGCCGGTCTGGGGTTGGGTCTCGGTGCTCGCGTTGAGGACGTTGCCGACCAAGCCGCCGAGGAGGCCGCTCTGGGTGTCCGCCGCGGGCTGCTCGGCGGCGGTGGTGTCTCGGGACGGCGGGGTCTTCGCGGCGGGCGCGGTCTCGGCCGGCTTCGTCCCGGTGGCCGTGGTGTCGGCGGCGGCGCTGTCGACCGGAGTGGTCTCGGTCGGCGTGGATTCGGTGGCGGTGGTCTGGCTTGCCGTGGTGCCGCTCGGCGTGGTCTCGGCCGGATTGGTCTCGCCTGCCACGGTCTCGCTCGGCGTGGTGTCGGCGGCGGTGCTGTTGGCCGGCTGTGTGTCGCCTGCAGTGGTGTCGCTTGGCGCGGCTTCGCCTGCCGTGGTGTTGGTGGCTGTGGTCCCGCTCGGCGTGGTGTCCGCGGCGGCGCTGTCGGCGGCAGTGGTCCCGGCCGGAGCGGTGTCCGCGGCGGTGCTGTTGGCCGGCTGTGTCTCGCCTGCCGTGGTGTCGGTGGTCGTGGTCCCGGCCGGATCGGCCGCCGTTTCGCCCGGCTGCTGCGCGCAGGCGCCGGTTTCCCGGTGGCTCTTGCGGTGGTGCTTGCCGTGCAGGAAGGGCTTGCCGGGGTGGTCCACAGTGGAGGCCACGGGCGCCTGCGGGCAGGCCGCCTGCTCGACCGCGCCGGCGGTGCTCCCGGAAAGGGCCGCGGTGAGCAGCCACCCGGCCAGCGTCAGGCCGCCGGCGACGAGGATCTTGGCGGCGGGCCGCTGCAGCGCGCCCGCCCACGGGCGTGGCGCCCGCCCGCGCGCGCGAAGGTGGCCCGCGAGGGGTTCCCGCCGCATCGGCGTGGCAACGGTTTGCCGGGGTTCCTCACCCGCTGTGAACGCGGGCCGGCTCGGGGCGCTGCGGCGCGAATTCGCCGTGCTGCTCACCGCCACCACCACCGTCCGCGCCTGAAGTCTGTTCTCGCTGGGGTCTTTCTCCGGCCAGGTCGCAGTTCCCCCGGGGCTGCACTCTTTCTAGCACCGCTCGGGAGTCTTTCATCTCTCCCGCGTTCGATCCAGCCCGTAAGGCGGAACGGCCCTACCGGGCAAGGGCTCTGCGGCCGACAAGTTGATCACTCTCAGTGCCGTTCGGGTGTTCTCGTGCGGCCATTCGGAGGAGTGCCGCAATTTGCCCGCCCGGGCGCTGACCTGATGTTTCCCGGAATGCGTTCGCCTTCGGTATCACTTCGGAAACGGTGCGTGCCCGAGCCACGCTCCTTCCGCGATGTGGGACACACCTCGAGTCGTCAGACCAGTTTGCGCAATCGGGTGATGGCTTCGTCGATGACTTCGTTGCGCTTGCAGAACGCGAAGCGAAGGAGGTGTTTCCACTCTTCCGGGTGATCGGTGAACACCTTCACGGGGACGGCGGCGACGCCCACGCGGCCCGGCAGTTCCCACGCGAGGTCGGCGGCGTCGGTGAAGCCCAGCGGCCGGACGTCGACGCACACGAAGTACGTGCCCGCCGTCGGGCGGACCGCGAACCCGGCGTCCGCGAGGCCCGCCGAGAGCCGGTCGCGCTTCTCCGCCAGCGAGTCGCGCAGACCGTCGACCCAGGGGAGCTCGTGGTCGAGCGCGTGCGCCACCGCCGGCTGCAGCGGGCCGCCGGAGACGAACGTGATGAACTGCTTCGCCGCCTTCACCGCCGCGACCAGTTCCGGCGTCGAACAGACCCAGCCGATCTTCCAGCCGGTGCAGTTGAACGTCTTCCCGGCGCTGGAGATGCTCACCGTCCGCGGCCGCATGCCGGGCAGCGTGACCAGGGGGATGTGCTCGGCGTCGTCGAACACCAGGTGCTCGTAGACCTCGTCGCAGATCGCGATCAGGTCGTGCTCGACGCACAGCGCCGCCAGCGCTTCCAGCTCGGCGCGGGTGAACACCGTGCCGGTCGGGTTGTGCGGCGAGTTCACCAGTACCGCCCTGGTCCGCGGCGTGACGGCGGCGCGCAGCCCGTCGACGTCGAGGCCGAAGCGGCCGTCCTCGCCCTCGACCAGTCCGACGACCCGGCGCTCGGCGCCCGCCATCGCGACCGCGGCGGCGTAGGAGTCGTAGTACGGCTCGATGACGATGACCTCGTCGCCGGGCTCGGTCAGCGCGAGCAGCGTCGCCGTGATGGCTTCGGTCGCGCCCGCGGTGACCAGGATCTCGGTGTCCGGGTCGTACTCGGTGCCGTAGCGCAGCCGGTGCCGCGCGATCGCCGCCCGCAGCTCGGGCCGTCCGGGGCCGGGCGGGTACTGGTTGGCGCCGCCGAACAGCGCGTTCTTGGCGGCGTCGAGCATGCCGGCGGGGCCGTCGGTGTCCGGGAAGCCCTGGCCGAGGTTGACGGCGTCGTGCTTGACGGCCAGCGCGGTCATCTCGGCGAAGATGGTCGAGGTGAACGGCCGGAGGCGGGGGACGAGAGCAGGTTCGCGCACGATCAGCCATCCTCACGGACAATGGCGATGTGGAGCAACTGACCCCCGCCAAGGTGACGCCCGCCGACCCGCCCGGCGGCGCAGCCGGTGAAGCGGAAAAGCGTCGCGCGCTGCGCAAGATGAAGCTGGTCGCGCTGTCGTTCCTGCTCGGCGCCACGCTCGTGTTCCTGCTGACCAGCTGGGCGCAGTCCGCGGGCTGGCCGGCCTGGGTCGGCTACGTGCGCGCGGCCGCCGAAGCGGGCATGGTCGGCGCGCTGGCCGACTGGTTCGCCGTCACGGCGCTGTTCCGGCACCCGCTCGGGCTGAAGATCCCGCACACGGCGATCATCCCGAACAAGAAGGACGCGCTCGGCACCAGCCTCGGCGACTTCGTCGGCTCGAACTTCCTGTCCGAGGAGGTCGTGCGCGACAAGCTCAAGCGCGTCGAGATCGCGCGGCGGCTCGGCGGGTGGCTGGCCCAGGAGGAGAACGCCGAGCGCGTGACGTCAGAGCTGGCCACGATGGTCCGCGCCGCCGTGAAGGTGCTCCGCGACGACGACATCCAGGCGATCATGGAGCAGGCGGTCGCGCGGCGGATCATCGACAAGCCGTGGGGCCCGCCGCTGGGCAAGATCCTCCAGGGCGTCTTCGCCGACGGCGCGCACCACAAGCTCGTGGACCTGATGTGCGACCGCGCGTACGAGTGGGTCCGCGACAACCACACGACGATGCTGCGCGTGGTCTCGGACCGGGCGCCGAGCTGGTCGCCGAAGTTCGTCGACGAGATGCTCGCGGACAAGGTCTACGGCGAGGTGCTGTCGTTCGCGTGGGCGGTGAAGACCGACGTGAACCACCCGATGCGGCTGGCGCTGGACAAGTTCCTCGGCGAGTTCGCCCAGGACCTGCAGACCAACCCCGAGGTGATGGCGCGCGCCGAGCAGGTCAAGGGCCAGATCGTGCACCACGAGGAGGTCCAGCGCCTGATCGGCTCGGCGTGGAGCACGGCGAAGGAGATGCTCCTGACGGCGGCCGAGGACCCGTCGAGCGAGCTGCGCCGCCGCGTCCGGCTGGGCCTGATGTCGCTGGGTTCGCGGCTGGTTTCGGACGACCAGCTGCGGTCGAAGGCCGACGGCTGGGTCGAGGGCGCCGCGGCGTACCTGGTGAAGAACTACTCGCGCGAGATCACGACGATCATCACCGACACGGTCGAGCGCTGGGACGCCGAGGAGACGTCGCGCAAGATCGAGCTCCAGGTGGGCCGCGACCTGCAGTTCATCCGGATCAACGGCACGGTGGTGGGCGCGCTGGCCGGTCTGGTCATCTACGCGGTCGCGGAGCTGCTGTTCTGACGGGTCCGGGCTATACCACACCTGGGGGAGCTTCAGACCAGTTGTCCACAGGAAGCTGAGTTATCCCCCGGGTTATCCACAGGTTTTCACGGTGATGGCCTAATGGCTGTCCACAACGTGTGGGGGTGCGGGTGGCCGGGGCGTGGATATGTGGTGGCGCGCGGGCGAGTTGTCCACAGCCGTTCGTGGGTCCGCCGCTCGGATGAGAGCGCGCCGCAGCGATGTCATAAAAGGGTCGTTCATCTCGCCAGACGCCATGAACGACCCTTTCATGACGTTCCGGGCCAGCGCGGAGCCGTCTCAGCCGGCCGCGGCGGTGCGGGCCCGCCAGCCGCGGGCCTTCTCGCGGTTCCCGCACACCCGCATCGAGCACCACGTGCGCGAGCGGTTGCGGGACTCGTCGTAGAACGCCCACAAGCACGTGTCCGCCGGGCAGATCTTCAGCCGGATCCAGTCGCCGCGCACCACCAGGCGGGCGCAGGCCGCGAACACCGCCCCGACCGCGTCCTCCGCGACCAACGCCGGGCCGTCGTCGGTCAGGGAGATCCGGGTGCCGACGTCGAGGCTGCCGCCGGGGAGGCGGGGGTCGCCGATCGCCGCGCGCAGGGCGTCGCGTGCCGCGCGGGCTTCGGGGGCCGGGTTCGCCCGCAGTGCGTGCCCGGCTGCCCACTCGCGCCACTGCCCGGGATCTTCGAGCAGGTCAGTGCCCTCTTCGACGTTGACCGTGTTGAGGAACTCCACCACGAGGGAGGCGTCGGTGTGCACGTACCGAGTGTACGGCGGCCGGTGGTTGCCCCCGCGTCGGATAACCCACATAATGCGAACGACGGTTACGGGAAAGGAGTGCGCATGAGTGCGGTACCGACGCTGGGTGTGGTGGCCCTCGACTGCCCCGACCCGGTCGCGCTGGCCGGGTTCTACCGGGCGGTGCTGGAGTGGGACGCGCCCGAAGTCGCCGAAGACGGGCACTGGGTGACGCTGGCGAACCCGCTCGGGGGCGCGGGGATCGCGTTCCAGCGGGTGCCCGACCACCGGCCGCCGTCGTGGCCGTCGGCGGAGAACCCGCAGCAGCTGCACCTCGACCTGAACGTCACCGACCTCGAAGCCGCGCACGAGCGCGTGCTGGGCCTCGGCGCGAAACTGCTGGACGATGCGCCGAAGACGTTCCGCGTCTACGCCGATCCGGCCGGGCACCCGTTCTGCCTCTGCGCGTGCTGAGGGACAGCGGGGCCGAACATGCGTAGGCTCTGATGTGTGATTTGTCCGAAGTGCCAGAACCAGATGCGGACCGTCGACAAGAACGGCATCCACATCGACCAGTGCGACGGCTGCCGCGGGATCTTCCTGGACCGCGGTGAGCTCGAGGCGATCGTCGGTGCGGAGAGCTCGTTCTACGGCCGGCAGCCGCCGCAGTACCAGCCCGGTCCGACGGCGCACTACGGCCGTCCCGACTCGCCGCGCCCGTACCGCGGCGGCTACCCGGACTCGCCCAAGGCGTACCGCGGGGGCTACTCCGACTCGCCGCGGCCGCACCGCGGTTACTCGGACTCGCCGCGCCCGTACGGGCACGGGCACCGCAAGCGCAGCTTCCTCGAGAACCTCTTCGACTGAGGTGGGTCTCGACCTGCGGATCTGCCCGGCGTGCGGCGACCGGGCCGACCGCCCGGTCGTCACCGGCACGACGCTGGAGTGCGCGCGCTGCGGGCACGAGTGGCCGTTCCTGAAGCTGCCGCTGTTCGCGCTGACCGGTCCGAGCGGCGCGGGAAAGTCGACGCTCGGGCCGCTGCTGGCGGCCCGCTTCGGCGGCGACGTCGTCGTGCTGGAGCAGGACGTCCTCTGGACGGGCGCCCTGCGCGACGACGTCCCGGCGTTCCGCGCGGCCTGGCTCCGGATGGCGGCGATGCTGCACCAGAACGGCCGTCCGGTCGTGCTCTGCGGCACCGTCGCGCCCCCGGAGTTCGAGCCGCTGCCGGAGCGCGCCTTCTTCAGCGACATCCACTACCTGGCGTTGGTTGGCTCGCCTTCGTCGCTGCGTGCCCGGCTGCGGGCGCGCCCGGCTTGGCGGGAGTGGGACGAGCCGCGGATCGAGGAGATGCTGGAGTTCACCGCCTGGCTGTGCGAGTCGGCGGAGGAGCTGGGGGTCGAACTCCTCGACACCACGGAGGTCACGGCGGAGGCGGCGGCCGACCACGTCGAGACGTGGATCCGCGCGCGGCTGCCTCAGCCGAGCGGCCAGGTGCGGCCGCCGGGTTCGTCGAGCCAGAACTCCTGGCGGGCCTCGGTCACCGTGACGCCGAAGCGGTCGCGGTCCGGCTTGTCGAGCTCGCACCAGTCGACGTAGGCCGCCTCGGCGATTTCCCAGAGCGCGCGCGGGCCGCCCTGGGCGACCTCGTCCGCGCCCGCGCGCTTGCGGTGGCGGACCCACGAGCCGTCCGGGTGGACCAGCGCCACGCCCGGGGCTTCCTCGTCGCCGCCGTCGCGGACCGGCCGGACACCGGGCAGGGCGAGGCCGGCGAAGAACTCGAACTGCCTGCGGGGCTGCAGGACCGCCGACATCGGCAGGCGCGTCTGCTCCCAGTCCCCGCGCGCGGGCATCGGCAGCCGGTCGGCGTGCGGCAGCCGGTGCGCGCGCAGCGGCATGAACCGGCCGTCGCGCGCCAGGACGCGGCCGCGGGCCGAGCCGTCGGCGCCCGCCACGAGCCGGACCAGCCCGGCGCCGATCGGCCGGTTCAGCGTCGTCACGACCAGGCCGCCCGGTTTCGTCTGCGCCAGCCACGGCAGCGGGATCGAGGACACCGACGCCGTGCACAGCACGCGGTCGAAGAGCACGCCGGCCGGGAAGCCGAGCGCGCCGTCGCCCACCTCGCACGCCGGGTGGTAGCCCGCCGCGGCCAGGTGCCGCCGCGCGTCCGCGACGATCACCGGGTCGATGTCCACTGTGGACACCTGGCCGGCGCCGCAGCGGTGGCTCAGCAGCGCCGCGTTGTAGCCGGTGCCGGTGCCGATCTCGAGCACGCGGTCGCCGTCGCGCACCCGCAGCTCCTCCAGCATGATCGCCATGATCGACGGCATGCTCGACGAGCTCGTCGGCGTGCCGGCCACCGGTCCGTCGCGGCGGGCGCGGTCCCAGCGGTCCGGGTCGTCGTCGAGCTGCGTGACCAGGACGTCGCGCGAGTAGACGGTCTCCAGCCAGCCCGGATCGGTGTGGTCGACCGCCGCCCACAGGCCGCCCGCGGGCGCGAAGAAGCGGGGCAGGAAGACGTGGCGGGGCACCGCGCGGAAGGCGGCGATCCACTCCGGGGCGTGCAGGACGTCCTCGTCGAGCAGGTGCTCGACGAGGCGCCGCCGCAGCCGGGCCGAGCGCGTCATGCCCTCACGGTAGCGGTGAGCGTCACACCCGATGGTTGCAAGCAGAGTGCTTGCAATAGCTAGCACTCGCGCGTACCGTCGAAGGTGTCGCGAGGAGGTGACCGGATGGCAGAAACCGGTGGGACCCAGCCCGGATCCGGCAGTCCCATGGAGAAGGTCGCGGACATCGCTTCCGACATCGGCGAGTACATCCGCCAGCAGCGCAACACCGCGAAGATCTCGTTGCGCCAGCTGTCGAAGCTCGCCGGCGTGTCCAACCCGTACCTGAGCCAGATCGAGCGCGGGGTCCGCAAGCCCAGCGCGGAGATCCTGCAGCAGATCGCCAAGGGCCTGCGCATTTCGGCGGAAGCGCTGTACGTGCAGGCCGGGATCCTCGATCTGCCGACGGGCGGTCCGGTGGGCGACGCGATTCGCGCCGACGCCGAGCTGACCGAACGGCAGAAGCAGGTCCTGCTCGACGTCTACGAGTCCTTCCGCCGGGAGAACGCCGCGGCACGGCCGGCCGCCGAGTCCGCTCCCACCCCAGACACCCCAGACACCGCTCCAGCCGCAGACACCAAGGAGTCAGCATGACCACGCCCAAGACCGAAGACGTCAAGAAGGCCGTCACCACCGCCCTCGACCAGGTCCGCACCCCGCTGCTCGCCGCGCTCGGCGCCGGCAACCTGGCCACGCACGCCGTCACCGACGCCGTCGCGAAGGCCAAGGAGAACGTGACCAAGGGCAGCGAGACCGCCCGCAAGAACCTGCAGGAGCTGCCGACCGACGTCGAGAGCCTCCGCGAGAAGCTGGACCCGGCCGAGCTGCGCAAGGTCATCGACGAGTACACCGAGGCCGCGCTCAAGCTGTACAACAAGCTGGCCGAGTCGGGCGAGCAGGCGTGGGACAAGTTCGCCGCGCAGCCGCAGGTCAAGAAGGCCATCGAGCAGCTCGAGGAGGCCGTGGCCACCGCGCAGGGCCAGGTCGAGGGCGTCACCAGCGAGGTCCGCGAGCGCGTCGACGGCGTGCTGGGCACCTTCACCAAGCGCACCCGCTCGGTGGGCGAGAAGACCGCCCGCAAGGTGACCGAGGTCGCCGGCGACGCCGCCGACGCCATCGAGGAGCTGGGTGACGACGTCGCCCACGAGACCCGTTCCGCGAGCCGCAAGGTCGCGAACAAGACGGCTCCGAAGACGGCCGCCCCGGCCCGCCGCACCACCACCAGCGCCGCCGCGAAGAAGCCGGCCGCGCCGAAGACCGACAAGTAACCACGCTGTGAACACCCGGCCCCGCCACCGCTCTCCCGGTGGCGGGGCCGGGGTCGTTCGGGCGGTTTGCCGTAAGCTGTGGCTGTGCTAGTCGCCATCTGGATCCTCCAAGTCGTCCACTGGGGCAGCGCGCTGGTCGGGCTCTTCGCCTTCGTGCACGCGCTGCTGCAGCGCGCCGACGCCTATTCCGCGGCCGACCGCAAGACCAAGCCGATCTGGATGCTGATCACGGGCGCCGCGACGCTCGCCATGGCGCTGTTCGACGTGATGGGCCCGGGCATGATCTTCTGGGTGCCCGCGATGGCCGCCGTGCTGGTCTACATCGTGGACGTCCGGCCCAAGCTGATCGAGGTCCAGCGCGGTGGCTCGAGCTGGTAGCTAGGGTGGCGGGGTGACCTGGACCATCGCCGGGAGCCTCACCGTCGTTCCCGCCCCCACGCGTACTGACCTGCTCGCCGAGCCCGTGGCCAAGGCGCTGGCCGCGCTCGCCGACCCGGACGCCGTCGGCGTCACGGAGATCGACCCCTCGCTGGCCGACACCGCCGCCTTCTGCGAGGCCTACGGCTCGCCGCTCGAGGCGTCCGCGAACTGCGTCGTCGTCGCCGGCAAGCGCGCGGGCGAAGTCCGGTTCGCGGCCGCGCTCGTGCTCGCGACGACCCGCGCCGACGTCAACGGCGTGATCAAGCGCCGCCTGGACGTCCGCAAGGCGTCGTTCGCGCCGATGGACGAAGCCGTCGCCCTGACCGGGATGGAGTACGGCGGCATCACGCCCGTCGGCCTGCCCGCCGAGTGGCCGATCCTGCTCGACAAGCGCGTCGCGGACGCGCCCGAGCTCGTCATCGGCAGCGGGATCCGCGGCAGCAAGCTGCTGATCTCCGGTGCCGCGCTGGCCGCGCTGCCCGGCGCCGAGGTCATCGAGGACCTCGCCCGGTGACGTCCGTCTGGCTCCGGTACCTGACCGGTGCCGACATCGATTCGCTCGGCATCACGGACGCCGACATCGTCGGCGCGGTCGAGGACGTGCTCGCCGACCACGGCCGCGGCCAGGTCGTCTTCGAGCCGCGCACGCACCTCGTGCCGGACAACGGCGGCAAGGGCCACTTCAACATCCTTCGCGGCCACCTGTCGGCGAAGCAGGTCAGCGGCGTGAAGGTCGTCGGTGACTTCGTGGGGAACTTCGAGCGGGGCCTCCCTTCCGAAATGGCGTTGATCCTGCTGCTGGACCCGGACACGGGCATGCCGCGGGCCATCGTCGACGGCACGATGATCACCGAGGCCCGCACCGGCGCGATGACCGCCGTCGGCGCGAAGTACCTCGCCCGCCCGGACTCCCGGGTGCTCGGGCACATCGGCGCCCGCGGCACCGCGTGGTGGAACGTCGTCCTCCTCGACTCGTTGTTCGACTTCGCCGAGATCCGCGTGACCAGCAAGCGCCCGGAGTCCCGCGAGGACTTCGGCCGCCGGCTGTCGGAACGGCTCGGCAAGGACGTCCGCGTCTGCGCCACGGCCGAGGAGACCCTGGACGGCGCGGACATCCAGGTCGAGGCCTCCCGGCTGGTCGAACCCGAAGCACTGGTGCGCCGCGAGTTCCTCCGGCCGGGCACCTTCCTGGTGCCCTACGGCACGATCAGCGCGCTGGAGCTCACGCTGCTCGACGACATCGACAAGGTCGTCGTCGACGACTGGCGCGAATCGCGGTCCGGCGACCCGCGGTTCGGCGCCCTGCGCCCGCAGCTCAACGCCGGCCTCCTCACCGCGGACGGGGTCCACGCCGAGATCGGCGACGTCGTGGCCGGGAAGAAGCCGGGCCGCGAGCACGACGCCGAGCGGATCCTGTTCTGGCACCGCGGACTGTCCACAACGGACGTCGCGGTGGCGGACATGATCCTGGCCCGTGCCGAGGCTTCCGGCGTCGGCACCATGCTGCCGTACCGATGATCGTCACCGACAGCGGTTTCGCCGACGGTGAACGGTTGGTTCTGGACAAACCGCTGGTAGAAGAGCTGCGACGGCGCCGGGAAGCGGTCTTGACGGCGCTCGGCACGGGAGCGCCGGTCTACGGCGTCACCACCGGCATGGGCCGCCTGGTGGGGGTCGCGCTGGACGCGCGGCAGCAAGCCGAGCACCAGCGGAACCTGCTGATCGGCCGCGCGGTCGGCGGTCCGCCGTGGCTGCCGCCCGCGGACGTGCGCGCGCTGCTCGTGGCGCGGCTGCGGGATTTCCTGCAGCCGTGGTCGGGTGTGAGCGTGGAACTGGTGCAGTTCCTGGTGGACCGGCTCAACGACGGGTTCACGCCCGCGGTGCCGCGGTCCGGGCTCGGCAGCTCCGGCGAGATCATCCCGCTGGCGCACGCGTTCCAGACGTTCCTCGGCCTCGGCACGGTGCTCGAGGACGGCGTCGAGGTCCCGGCCGCGGCCGCGCTCGCCGCGCGGGGTGCCGAGCCGTACGTGCTGGGACCGAAGGAAGGTGCTTCGCTGCTTCAGGGTTCGCCGCTGGCGGTGGTGCACGCGCAACGCGGCTGGGCCGACGCGCGGCAGCTCATCCGCCTGCAGACGCTCACCGAAGCGATGGCGATCGACGTCCTGGGCGCCCCGCGCGAGGTGTTTTCCCCGCTCATGGCGGGCGGCGACGAGCACCTGCGGTCCGTGCTGCTTTCCCTGGGCGGGCTGACGGGTGACGGCCCGGTGCGCGCGGGCGTGGTGCAGGCGCCGCTGTCGGTGCGGGTCGCGCCGCGGGCGCTGGCCCACGCTTCGCGCGTCAACGCCGAGCTGGAGTCGGCCTTCCGGCGCTGGGCGACGATGCCGGGCGATTCCCCGTCGTTCGTCGACGGCGAGTTCATCCCGGGAACGGGTTACCACGCGGTGGACCTGGGCTTGCGGATGGACGCGGTGACGGCGGCGCTGGTCCACCTCGGCGAGGTTTCGGTGCAGCGCCAGCACCGGTTGCTGGACGAGCGTTTCAGTGGGTTGCCGGCTCAGTTGACGACGGATCCGGGACCGCGGGCGGGGTTGGTCCCGCTGCACAAGCGGGCGGCGGGGGAGCTGCACGCGCTGCGGCGGTTGGCTTCGCCGGCGACGTTGGGGTCGATGGACACGTCGGCCGGGCAGGAGGACGTCCAGGCGTTCGCTTGGGCGGCGGGGGAGCAGCTGCGGGCGGCGGCTTCGCACCTTTACGCGATCACGGCTTGCGAGCTGGTGACGGCGTCGCAGGCGAGGTGGCTGGCTTCGGAGGGGGTTGCGGAGCTGCGTGAGGCTTACGAGTGGGTGCGGTCGGTGGTTCCGGTGGTGGAGGAGGACCGGTCCCTGGGCGCGGAAGTGCGGCGGCTGATCGAGGAACTACCGGACGCGCTGGGGTGACCATCGAGCTGATCGGGCGCGCGGCCGCGATGTTCGCCGTCACCAACGTCGACGACCTCGTGCTCCTCGCCGTCTTCTTCGGCCAAGCCGCCGGCCGCCGGAACCAGCTGAAGGTCGTCGCCGGGCAGTTCCTCGGGTTCGCCTGGATCCTCGCCGTCGCGGTCGCCGGGGCGCTCGGGGCCGGGCTGCTGCCCGATGTCGCCGTCCGCTGGCTCGGCGTCCTGCCGATTCTGCTCGGCCTGCGGGCCGCTTGGCAGGCCTTCCACCCGGGAGACGACGACGAACCCCAGCCGCGGGCCGGAATTCTCGGGATCGCGCTCGTGTGCTTCGCCAACGGCGGTGACAACGTCGGCGTCTACGTTCCCGCCTTCGCCGCCGGCCACGATCTCGCCGGGTACGTCGTCGTCTTCCTCGCCGGTGTCGCGGTCTGGTGCGTGGCGGGATGGTTCCTCGCGACCCGGCCCGGTGTCGCGCGGGTGCTCGCCCGCTACGGCCACCTCGTGCTGCCCGTGGTGCTCGTCGGGCTCGGGGTGCTGATCCTCACCGGCGCGTTCTAACGGCGGGCGCTCTGCAGCGCGAGACCCCGGGGCGTCGCCACGCGGGTGATCAGCGCGAACGCGCCGTCGCACAGCAGCGCCAGGATCACCGCCGCGAGGCCGCCCGCGAAGATCTGGCCGTAGCCCTGGGCGCCCAGGGCGAAGCCGTCGACGATGTAGCGGCCGAGGCCGCCGCCGTCGTTGACGATCGCGCCGATCGCCACCGTCGCGATCAGCTGGAGGAACGACACCCGCGCGCCCGCCAGGATCACCGGGGAGGCCAGGGGGAGCTCCAGCCGGAGCATGATCTGCCACTCGCGGTGGCCCGTGCCGCGGGCGGCGTCGACCGTCGCCTGCTCCAGGGACACCACGCCCGCGTACGTGTTGGTGAACAGCGGCGGCATCGCCAGCGCCACCAGCGCCAGCAGCAGCGGCCAGAACGTCGTGTCCAGCTCCCAGCGGCTCGCCAGGAACCAGAACAGGATGATCAGCCCGAAGCTCGGGATCGCGCGCCCGATGTTGACCGCGCTGCTCGCCAGGAACGCGCCGCGGCGGTAGTGGGCCAGCCACAGCGCCAGTGGGATCGTCAGCAGCGCCGCGATCGCCAGTGCCAGCAGGGAAAACCTGAGGTGTTCCACCGTCCGGTACGGGACGCCCGCCTTGTCCGTCCAGCTCCAGCGGTTCGGGTCCGCGAGCCACGCGTTCAGCTGGTCGAAGAAGCTCATCGCGCCTTCCGGGTCCAGGGCGCCAGCACCCGCTCGCTCAGCCACAGCAGGAGGTCCACGACCACCGCCAGCACCACCGACAGCACCACGCCGACGATGATCTCCGTCGGGTTCGGCGTCGCCGTCTGGATGCCGTGGCGGATGAAGTAGCCCAGGCCGCCGAGGCCGAGCATCGACGTCACCGTGACCAGGCCGATGGTCGTCACCGCCGCGACGCGCAGGCCGGCGATCACCACCGGCAGCGCGAGCGGCAGCTCGATCTGCCACAGCAGCCTGCCGCGCGTGTACCCCATGCCGATCGCGGCTTCGCGGACTTCGTTCGGCACCTGGTCGACGCCGGTGACGATGTTGCGGACCAGGATCAGCAGCGTGTACGTCGCCAGCGGGATCACCGCCGACACGAACGACAGCCCGAAGAACGGCACCAGCACGGCGAACGCGCCCAGGCTCGGGATGACGTACAACGCGCCCGCCGCGCTCAGGATGAACCCGTACGACCAGCGGAAGCGCAGGGACAGCAGCGCCAGCCCGATCGAGACGACCAGCCCGGCGCCGAGCGCGACGCCGGTCAGCGAGATGTGTTCGACCAGGCGCTGGACGATGTCGTCGGCGTTGCGGTCCACCCACTTCCACTGGAAGATCGGCGGTCCGCTGTCGGCGGCCAGCGGCGTCACCGCGCTCACGTGCACCTGGCGACCTTACCCCGATCGGGCCGTTCGAATTCCGAACGTTGGGAATTCGGGCGATTTTCTCCCACCATGTGGGCGCTTGTCGGTGGGCGGGGCTAATGTCCCCTCGTCTGTTCGAGTGACGAGGGAGTGGGATTCGTGCGCTGGTTCCGGAACGCGTCCGTGGTGGCGGTGGCCGTCGCGGCGACGCTCGGTTTGGCCGCCTGTGGGGGTGGCAGCGACAGCGGTGACAAGCCCGCCGCGCAGAGCAAGGGGGGAGCGCCGATCGTCGTCGCGTCCTTCAACTTCACCGACAGCCAGATCCTCGCCGAGATCTACGCGCAGGCGCTGGCGGCCAAGGGCTACCCGGTGACGAAGAAGCTGAACCTCGGCTCGCGGGAGCTGATCTACCCGTCGCTGAAGTCCGGCGAACTCCAGTTCATCCCGGAGTACCAGGGCGCGGCGATCACCACCGGCTTCGGCAAGGAGGCGGGCAAGACCGCGCAGGAGGAGCACGAGCAGCTGGCCAAGCTGTTCGAGCCCAGCGGTGTCGGCCTGCTGAACTTCGCCCCGGCGGAGGACAAGAACACCTACATCGTCAAGTCGGACCTGGCCAAGGAAAAGGGCATCGCGTCCATCAGCGACCTCAAGAAGCTGGACAAGGTCGTCATGGCGGGGCCGCCGGAGTGCGAGAAGCGCCTGCCGTGCTTCCTCGGCTTCAAGGAGACCTACAAGCTCACGAACGCGACCTTCCAGACCATCCAGGAAGCCGGGCCGCGGGTCGAGCAGCTCAAGTCCGGCGCCGTCACGGTGATCCCGGTCGACTCGGTCAGCCCGCTGACCGGCGACTCGAACTACACGGTGCTCAAGGACGACCTGAACATCGTCCCGACCGAGAACGTCGTGCCGGCGGTGAACAAGAAGGTGCTCGACGAGCGCGGCGCCGACTTCGCGAACGCCGTCAACGCGGTGAGCGCGAAGCTGACCACCGACGTGATGCGTGACCTGAACAAGCGCGTCGACTCCGACGGCGAAAAGGCCGAAGACGTCGCGAAGGACTGGCTGGCGCAGGCCGGTCTCTAAGCGGTACCGCGCACGACCCAGGCGCTCGCCGAGAGCGGGATCGAACCGTCCGGGCCGGTGGGCAGTCGGCTGCGCAGGAGTTCACGGATCTGGTCCCGGCGGGCCTCGGGGAGGGTCGCGAGGTACGCCGGGGCCGGGCCCTGCGCGCCGAGGAACGGCTGCCAGTAGTCGTCGAAGTCCCGGAACACTGTGGGGATCTTGATCTCGCCGACGGACACCGCCGCGAAGCCCGCCTCCGTCCACAAGCGACCGAAAGGTTCCGGGCGGCACAGCGGGAACCGGCGGCCTTCGTGGTTTTCGGCGACCGCCGGGTCCAGTTCGGCCGCGGCGTCCCAGAAGATCCGGATCAGCTCCATGCCCTCGGCGAGGTCCCACAGGTACGCCGCGGCCAGGCCGCCCGGCGCGGTCACCCGGGCGATCTCCGCCGCCGCGCGGGCCGGGTCCGGGACGAAGTTCAGCACCAGCCCCGAAACCACCACGTCGAAGCGGTCGTCCGGGAACGGGAGCGTCTGCGCGTCGGCGATCGAGAACGACGCCCGCGGGTCGGTCACGCTCGCGCGGGCCGTCTTCAGGAAGCCTTCGGATGGGTCGACGCCGGTGACTTCCGCCGGGTCGGCCGCGGCCAGCACTGCCGACGTCAGCGCGCCGGTGCCGCAGCCGACGTCGAGCCAGCGGCGGCTCGCCGGGGCGTCGAGCCGCCGGACGAACGTCTCCGCGATCCGGCGGCTCCAGCGTCCGATGTAGGCCTCGTATGCGTCGCCTGACTGCCACATGCCCCGAGTACAGCACAGAAAGCGCTGGTCAGCCCTTGGCCAGGTCGTCCGTCGCGGTGTGGCCCGCTGACGTCGTGCGCCGCAGGAAGCCGGCGATCAGCGCCAGTTCTTCTTCGCTGTAGCCGGCGCAGAGTTCGTCCATCGCGGTGTTCATGCCCGCGTACAGGCGGAACAGCTCGGCGTTGCGGCCGCGGACCGCGCGCACCGCGACCGAACGGCGGTCGGCCGCCTCCGGGTCGCGCTCGCGGACGATCCAGCCGCCCTTCTGCAGCCGGTCGAGGATGCCGGTCATCGTCGCGGGGTGCAGGCCGGCCCGGCGGGCGACGGCGCTCGGGCTCAGCGGCCCGTGCCGGGCGATCAGCTCCAGGCAGTCCAGGTCGACGTCCTTGAGTGCGAGGTGGGCGCTGACCTGGTGGTTCAGCAGGGAGAGCTGGTTGCGCAGCTCCCGGAGCGCCTCCTTCACCGCGACGGTCGACCGGCGACGGCGGGCACCCGTGTCGCCATCTGATACGGAAGTCATATGATATACTCCTCTTATCATCTGGACTTCAGGTATCAGCCTACCCCGGGGGAAGGGCTCACCGGAGCGACCGGCGGCCCCGGCGCTGCGCGGGGCGTCCGCGCGGCCAATGTGGACGACGACCTCTCCGCGCACTGCCGGGTCTGGTGGGGCCCGCCAGCCCGGCCTCAGCCGTCCAACGCCATTCGCGTGTACGCGCGGACATCCGCATCCGAATCGGTCCGACGCGCCCCAAGCCGCGCGGCGACCTCGGGCGACCGCGCCCACTTGCCCAGGGCTTGGACCGCCGCGCGGCGGACGTTCGGGTGCTCGTCCTCCAGTGCGCCCAGCAGCGGTTCCGACGGCTCGGCCAACGCGCCCAGCGCCGTCGCCGCGCCTCGGCGGACCTGCCAGGCCGGGTCCGTCAACGCCGCGAACGCCAGCTGGGGCAGGTCGCCGCCGGTGCCGAGGTCGGCCGCTGCCGTCAAGGCCGCCGCTCGGACCAGCGGGTCCGGGTCGGCGGCCAGTGCCGCCACCGTTCCGGTGGAGCGCGGGTCGCCGATCGTGCCCAAGCCGGCCGCCACCGCGACGCGGACCTCGCGGGACGCATCCGCGGCCGCCGTGGCCAGGGCCGAGGCCGCGTCCAGGGACACCAAGCCGCGGATCGCCTCCAGGCGGACCGCCACCGCCGGGTCGGCCGCGGAGGTCGCGAACAGCTCGGGGTCGCCGAGCCGCAGGGCGCGCAGGACGTCCAGGGCCACCGAGCGCACGTCCGCGTCCGACACCGACAGCGCCGACCGGAGTCCGGTGTCCAAAGTGGATGACGGGGGCAGCACCTCCACCAGCTCCCGGAGGCCGGCCGCCGCCGCGGCGCGGACGCGGGCGTCGATGTCGTGCAGGGCCTTGACCAGCGCCGGGCCGAAGTCGTCCGGGGCCGACTCGGTGAGGACCGCGATGGCCGTCGTCCGGACCTCGGCGTCCGGGTCGGTCAGGTACGGCGAAAGCGCTGCGAGGGACGGCTGCTCCTCCGCCATCGCGACGACCTCCAGCACCCGCGGCGACGAGTGCGTCCGCGCCGGCGCCGCCGACGTGACCGCGTCCGGCGGGGTGTGCCCGCTGAACGCCGTGTGGGTGCCGAGCACCTCGGCCGCGAACTCCGGCACCGAAAACTCCGGAACCGGCACGACGTACGGCGCCACCGGCCGCTTCACGAACTCCATCTCGCCGTCCGGGGTCTTGCGGAGGTCGAGGTGCGCCAGCCACGCCACGTCGTCGCGGCCCGGGTGGTCGGTGCGGTCGTGGTAGAGCCCCCAGCGGCTTTCGGTCCGCACCAGCGACGCCCGTGCCGCCATCTCCGCGCAGTCGCGGATGAACGTCACCTCCGCGCAGCGCATCAGCTCGTGCGGGGTCCGCGCGCCCATGCCGGCGATCTCCCCGGACATCCGCGCGAACGTCTCCAGCGCGATCTCCAGCTTCGCCGTCGTCTTCGGCGGGGCCACGTAGTCGTTGACGAACCGGCGCAGCTTGTACTCGACCTGCTGCTGCGGTGGACCGTCCGGGTTGGACAGTGGCCGGTAGATCAGGGAATGCGCCGCGGCGATCTGGTCCTCGGGCAACGGCACCAGCGGGCGCAACGACGCCGAGGCGTGCGCTCCCGCGAGGTCGCCGTAGACGAACGCGCCGATCATGTAGTTGTGCGGCACGCACGCGAGGTCGCCCGCCGCGTACAGGCCGGGCACCGTCGTGGCGCCGTTCTCGTCGACCCGGACGCCGGACGCCGAATGCCCGCCGCACAGGCCGATCTCGGAGATGTGCATCTCGACGTCGTGCGTGCGGTAGTCGTGACCGCGGGTGGCGTGGAACGTGCCGCGCGTCGGACGTTCCGTCGTGTGCAGGATGTTCTCCAGCGCGCCGAGCGTCTCCTCCGGCAGGTGTGTCAGCTTGAGGTAGATCGGGCCGCGGGCCGAGGAGATCTCGCGCGAGACCTCGGCCATCATCTGCCCGGACCAGTAGTCGCAGTCGACGAACCGGTCGCCCGCGGCGTTGACCTGGTAGCCGCCGAACGGGTTGGCGACGTAGGCGCAGGCCGGGCCGTTGTAGTCCTTGATCAGCGGGTTGATCTGGAAGCACTCGATGCCGGAGAGCTCCGCGCCCGCGTGGTAGGCCATCGCGTAGCCGTCGCCGGCGTTGGTCGGGTTCTCGTAGGTGCCGTAGAGGTAGCCGCTCGCCGGCAGCCCCAACCGTCCACACGGGCCGGTCGCGAGGATGACCGCCGACGCGGAAACCGTGACGAACTCGCCGGTCCGGGTGTTGAACCCGGCGGCGCCGACCGCGCGGCCGCCCGCGGTCAGCACCCGCACCGGCATCACGCGGTTCTCGATCGTGATCCGCTCGCGCATGTGCTTCTGCCGCAGCACGCGGTAGAGCACCTTCTTGATGTCCTTGCCCTCCGGCATCGGCAGCACGTAGCTGCCGGAGCGGTGCACGCGCCGCACGGCGTACTCGCCGTACTCGTCCTTTTCGAACTTGACGCCGTACTTCTCCAGCCGCCGCACCATGGCGAACCCGCGCCGCGCCGTCTGGTACACAGTGGACTGGTCGACGACGCCGTCGTTGGCGCGGGTGATCTCGGCGACGTAGTCCTCGGGCGTCGCCTTGCCGGGGATGACCGCGTTGTTCACGCCGTCCATGCCCATCGCGAGCGCGCCCGAGTGCCGGACGTGCGCCTTTTCCAGCAGCAGCACGTTCGCGCCGTGCTCGGCGGCGGTCAGCGCGGCCATGGTCCCGGCCGTGCCGCCGCCGATCACGAGGACGTCGGTCTCGAAGTGGGTGCGCGTGGCCACCGGGGGTGCTTCGAACGTCACGCCGCCACCAGCCCGTCCAGCACCTCGGCGCGCTCGGCCGCGGCCGCGGGTTCCGCGGTCCGCGGGCTCGACGACCCGACGATCTTCGCCAGCCGCCCGTCGCGGGTCAACACCGCGACGCGGTCGGCCAGGAACAGGGCTTCGTCGACGTCGTGGGTCACGAACACCACCGTCGTCGGCCGCTTGCGCCAGACCTCGACCAGCAGGCGCTGCATCGCCGTGCGGGTCTGCGCGTCGAGCGCGCCGAACGGCTCGTCGGCCAGGATCACCCGCGGCGACCCGGCCAGGGTGCGGGCGAGCTGGACGCGCTGGCGCATCCCGCCGGACAGCTCGCGCGGCAGGTGGTCTTCGTAGCCGGCCAGCCCGACCTGGTCCAGCCACGACTCGGCTTCGGCCCGCCGCCGCGCCCGCGGCACGCCCCGGATGGCCAGCGGCAGCTCGACGTTGCGCCGCACGGAACGCCAGGGGAGCAGCCCGTCGTCCTGGAACACCAGCGCGCGTTCGGCCGAGGTGCCGGTCACCGGGACACCGGCGGACAGGATCCGGCCCGCCGACACCGGCAGCAGCCCGGCGAGCGCGCGCAGCAGCGTCGACTTCCCGCAGCCGGACGGGCCGGTCACGGCGAGGATCTCCGCGTCGGCGACGTCGAGGTCGATGCCGGACAGCACGGTCCGCTGTCCGTAGTGGACGGTCAGGTGCTCGGTGCGCAGCGTCATGAGTTCTCCCCTCGGGGCAGCCAGCGGGTGGCGCGGCGGCCCAGCAGTTCCACGGCGGCCGAGGTGACCCAGCCGAGCAGGCCGATGGTGAGCATCCCGACGATCACGCCGGGGTAGTCGACGACGGTGTAGGCCTGCCAGGTCCGGTAGCCGACGCCGAACTCGCCGGAGATCATCTCCGCCGAGATCACGCAGATCCACGAAACGCCCATGCCGACGGACAACCCGCCGAACACGCCGGGCAGCGCGCCCGGCAGCACGACGTTCCACAGCACCCGCCGCCGCGACCCGCCCATCGTGCGGATCGCGTCCTCCCAGACCAGCGGCAGCGCCCGCACGGCGTGCCGGGTCGAGACCACCACCGGGAAGAACGCGGCGATGAAGGTGATGAACACGATGCCCTGCTCGTTGCTGGGGAACAGCAGGATCGCGATCGGCACCATCGCGATCGCCGGGATCGGCCGCAGCACCTCCAGCAGCGGCTGCACGACGTCGGAGGTGCCGCGCGAGCGCGCGATGGCCGTGCCGAGGCCGATGCCGAACACCGCGGCCAGCGCGAAGCCGGTGACGATCCGGCGCAGGGAGTCGAGCAGGTCCTGGTAGTAGACGGCGGTGCCGAGCTGGTAACCGAGGTCGCGGGCGACCTCGACCGGCGTGGGCAGGCGGTCGAAGTGCAGCCACAGGTCGACGTCGAACGCGGTCAGCACCTCCCACAGCACCAGCGCGGCGACGACGCTGCCGGCGCGGACGGCGAACCGGCCGAAGCGGCGTTTCGGTGGTGAAGGCGGCGCTTCGACCGCGGTGGGTTCGTGCGCCAGGGTCTGGGTCATCGGGACTCCTCCACGGCTTGCGCGTAGCTGACGATCGCGCCCGGGTGCGCGGCGAGGTGGGCGCGGGCGCCGTCTTCGGTGGTGAACGGCAGCAGCGCGCCGCCCGCGTCGCGCACCCAGACGGCCTTGTCCGCGAACCAGCGGGTGCCGGTGGCGGCGTCGGGGACGTAGGCGGCGCGGACCGGCTTTCCCGCGTGCGCCACGGCTTTGAGCAGGCACGCCGGAGTGGCGGCGGGGTGCGTGGCGGTCTCGCCGGCCAGCCACAGCTCGCCTGCGGTCCGCGGATCGGTGACGGCCCGGGCGCACGCCGGGTCGAACCCGGTGACCGGTGCCGGGTTGTCCAATGAGGACACCGCGGTGTCGTAGGCCGGGCCGTAGACCTCCCGCAGGTAGCGGTCGTCGACGAAGGCGCCGAGGTCGAGCCGCTTGATGTTGCCGATCGAGCGCAGGAAGGGCGCGTCGGTCTCGAGGGCGCTGATCAGCGGGTGCTTGAGCGGCAGGTCGAAGGTGACCATGCCGCCCGCTCCGTTGTAGAGGTAGACGACCTCGGGTGGGAGCTTGGTGGCGGCGGCGACCTTCAGCGCCGCGTCCATCGGGTGCTCGTGCAGGTAGTCGGTCGCGTCCCGTTGCGCCCGAAGGAATTCCGTGACGACGTCGTGGTGGCTGTCCGCATAGGACTCCCGGGCGACGACGCCGTGCCACGTGGGCAGCTTCAGCGCCGAGCCGTCGTAGAGCAGCCGCGCCTGGTTCGCGAACACGAGCTGACCGGGCCAGGCCACGAACTGCCCGAGCGCGTCGACCGCGCGGGACTGCAGCCCGGACGCCCCGACCGCGGGCGCCTGGTTCTGGATGTGCACGTCGTCGGGGGTGATCCCGATGTTCTGCAGGGCGTGCACGGTGGTGCCGTGCCCGGCCGAGCCGATGCTGGCCGAGATCTTCTTCCCCTTCAGGTCGGCCAGGGTGCGCGCGGGCGAGCCGGGCGGGACGACGACCATGTTGAGCGCGCCCAGCAGGTTGTAGCCGGTGGCCGCGATCAGCTTGGTGCGCCCGTCGCCGAACTCCTGCGTGCGGGAACCGTTGATCAGCAACGGGTAGTCGCCCATCGAGCCGATGTCGATCTTGCCCGCGACCATCTGCGCGGTGATCGGCGCGCCGGTCGAGTAGTCCTGCCAGGTGACGTGATAGCGCTTTCCGTCCCGCTTGCCGAGCTCGGTCAGGCGCCGCTCGAAGTACCCCAGCGAGCGCAGCAGCGTGCCCGCGGTGACGGTGTTGATCGTCTTCGACTGGTAGCCGATGACGACGTCGACGTCGCTCGACGACGCCGCGTTCGCGGTGCAGCCCGCGGCCAGCAGCGCGGCGGCGAGCAGTAGGCGTGCGGCCTTCATCGCAGCAGGTACGGCATGTTGATGGTCACCGCGCCGGTCGGGCACCGCGCGGCGCACGGCCCGCAGTACCAGCACTCGTCGACGTGCATGTACGCCTTGTCGGTGTCCGGGTCGATGGCCAGCGAGTCGAGCGGGCACATGTCGACGCACAGCCGGCAGCCGTCGAGGCACTTCGACTCGTCGATCGTGACCGGGACGTCGACCCGGTTCGGCACGAGGGGCACGGCGATCTCCTTCAGGAACGGTCGAGGCGGGCCCGCATGGTCAAGCGGTCGCCCCGCAGGCGGATGTACTCGAGGTCGACGGGCCTGCCGTCGGCGAAGTGCGTGAGGCGTTCCCACCGCAGCAGCGCGGCGCCCGGCTGGACGTCGAGGACCGCGGCCGTCTCGGCGTCGGCGTTGAGCGCTTCGACGTCGATGTCGGCGTAGCCCAGCCGCTGCCCGGAGGTCTCCTCGATGAGCGCGAAGACGTCCCGGCCGGCGAGGTCGTGCGCCAGCAGCGGTTTCCCGATCTCCGGCAGCAGGTAGGTGAGGTCGAGCGACAGCGGGACGCCGTCGAGCCTCCGGAGCCGTTCGAGGTAGACGACCTCGGACCGCTCGGGCACGCCGAGCCGGTGCGCCACGACCGCGGGCGCGGGCACCAGGTCCGCGGCCCGGACGTCGTTGGTGACCTCGCCGTGCTCGCGCAGCACCTCGGCGAGCCCGGCCAGCCGGTTGAGCCCGTGCGGGTACTTGTGCCCGACGACGACCGTGCCGACGCCGGGCAGGCGTGCGATCAGGCCGTCGTCGCGCAGCAGCGCGAGGGCTTCCCGCACGGTGTTGCGGGTCGCCGAGAACTCCACCGTGAGGTCCTCCTCGCACGGCAGCGTCTCGTCGGCCAGCACCTGGCGGCGCAGCAGATCCGCGAGCTGCCGGGCGGCGTCGGACCGCGTCCGCCGGGATGTCGTGGGCATGGCGGGGAGGATGGCCAGCGCACGTTAACGCCGTGTTACGCCACTTCCGCGCCGGTGATCAAGCTTCTGACCTGCGAAAACAGGTGTCCAGACCGGACTTCCGCCGCTCACTATCTGGGACGTCCGGGCCGCGTGCGGGAGGTGCGCGTCGCGGTGGAATCGTGGAGTCTGTTCGCGAAGCTCGCCAGGAGGAGTGAAATGGGAAAGGTCACGGCCACCGCGGAGTGCACCATCGACGCCCCGGCCGACAAGGTTCGCGCGCTCGTCGCCGACTACGCCGAGACGCGCCCGAAGCTGCTCACCGAGCACTACCGCGACTACGAGGTCACCGAAGGCGGGGTCGGCGCCGGCACCAAGGCGGGCTGGAAGCTGCAGGCGACGTCCAAGCGGGTGCGGGACGTGGCCGCGACCGTCACCGAGCCGAAGCCGGGGACGCTGGTCGAGACCGACGCGAACTCCAGCATGGTCACCACGTGGACGGTCACCGAAGCGGGTGAAAAGAGCCTGGTGAAGATCGAGACGTCCTGGGACGGTGCCGGCGGCATCGGCGGCTTCTTCGAGAAGACCTTCGCGCCCGGTGGGCTGAAGAAGATCTACGACGGCGTCCTGGGAAAGCTCGCCGAGATCGTGTAGCGCGTCACAATCGGAATGTGCGCCCCGGTTAGCCGGTTGCACCCGGTGGAATCCGGGGCGCCTGCCCCGCTTCGACCGACTTGAGGAGTTCGACGGTGAACGCACCCACCCAGGCGACCGAGATCCGGCTCGCTTCCCGCCCGCACGGCGTCCCCACGCAGGAAAACTTCGAGATCGTGGACACCGAGGTCCCCACCGCGGGCGAGGGCCAGATCCTGGTGCGCAACCTGGTCATGAGCGTCGACCCGGCCATGCGCGGCCGCATGCGGGACGTGAAGTCCTACGCGCCGCCGTTCGAGGTCGGCGAGGTCATGTCCGGCGGGGCGGTCGGCGAGGTCGTCGAGTCGAACGTCGACGGTGTCGAGCCGGGTGACCACGTGCTGCACCAGGCCGGGTGGCGCACGCACGCCGTCCTCGACGCCAAGCGCTTCGTCAAGGTGGACGGCGACGCCGCGCCGCTGTCGACGTACCTGGGCGTGCTCGGCATGCCGGGGCTCACCGCGTACGCGGGCCTGCTGGAGTCGGCCGAGTTCAAGCCGGGTGACACGGTGTTCGTCTCCGGCGCGGCCGGCGCGGTCGGTTCGCTCGTCGGGCAGCTCGCGAAGCTGAAGGGCGCCAAGCGGGTCATCGGCTCGGCGGGTTCGGCGGAGAAGGTCCGCCACCTGATCGACGACCTCGGCTTCGACGCGGCCTTCAACTACAAGGACGGCCCGGTCGCCGAGCAGCTGGCCGAGGCGGCGCCGGAAGGCATCGACGTCTACTTCGACAACGTCGGCGGCGAGCACCTCGAGGCGGCCATCAACTCGATCAACCTGCACGGCCGGATCGCCGTCTGCGGGATGATCTCGCAGTACAACGCCACCGAGGCGACCCCGGCGCCGCGCAACCTCGCGCAGATCATCGCCAAGCGGATCACCATCCGCGGCCTGCTGGTGCTGGACCACTGGGGCCTGCAGCAGCAGTTCGTCAGCGAGATCGCGCCGCTGGTCAAGGACGGGCGGGTCAAGTACTCGGAGACCTTCGTCGACGGCATCCGCAACGCGCCGGAGGCGTTCCTCGGCCTGCTCTCCGGGGCCAACACCGGCAAGATGCTGGTCCGCATCGCCGACTAGAGCAGCTCGGCCAGCTCCGGCAGGGTCGACGCGGTGTAGGTGGGCGCGGGCGAACCGGGCAGCGGGTGGACGCCGGGACGGGTGAGCAACGCCGTCTCGAGGCCCGCCGCCTGGGCGCCCGCGATGTCCCAGTCGTGCGCCGCGACCATCAGCGCCCGCTCACCGGGGTATGCGGCCACGACCTGGCGGTACGGCTCGGGCGCGGGCTTGAGCTTGCCGACCTGCTCGGCCGAGAAGATCCGGTCGAGCAGCGGCGCCAGCCCGGCGTTCTGCAGCTGGGCCTCGGCCGTCGCGAGCGGTGAGTTCGTCAGCGCGACGACGGTGTGGCCGCCTTCACGCAGCTTCGTCAGGCCCGCTTCGACGTCCGGGTGGGCGGGGAGCGAGCGGATGCCGGCGGCGATCTTCGCGAGGTCCACTTCCCGCCCGTGCCGGGCGGCGGCCTCGACCGCGGCTTCGCCGGCGATGCCCGCGAAGTCGCGGTAGCCGCCGGTCGCCGTCACGGTCAGGACGGTGTGGATGGCCAGCCCGAACCACTCGCGCCGCAGCTCGGGGCCGCCGATCAGCGGGTCCATGGCGGTCAGGTCGAGCAGGGTCTCGTTGACGTCGAAGACGCACAGCATGCGGGCTCCGGAGGTTCGAAGGGGGTCGTACCTCTTCGTAAGGTACGACAGCTGTCGTACCATGTCCAGCATGCCCGGTGAACTGCCGATCCCGGAGATGGCCGACGTCGACCTCGGCACCGTCCTCTCCGCCCTCGCCGACCCGCACCGCCGCGCCGTGGTGCTCGAACTCGTCGCCGAGGACGGCGCCGAGCGCGCGTGCTCCTCGTTCCCGCTGCCGATCGCCAAGTCGACCCGGACGCACCACTGGCGCGTGCTGCGCGAAGCCGGTCTGGTCCGCCAACGCGACGCCGGCAACGGCACCTTCGTGCGGCTGCGCCGGGACGAGTTCGACGTGCGCTTCCCCGGGCTGCTCGACGTCGTCGCCGGGATCAGTACTGCTGGGTGAGCGCCCGTTCGTCCAGGTCCGCGTCCAGCTCCGCCGCCGAGATCGGCAGCGCCATCTGGTCGCGCAGGATCGTGCCGAGCGACGGCAGCGCCGACCGGTCCGGCCAGGTCGCCGGGTCCCACAGCGACGAGCGCAGGAACGCCTTCGCGCAGTGCATGTACAGCTCTTCGACCTCGACGACCACCGCGAGCTTCGGCCGCTTCCCCTGCACGACGAGGTCGTCGAAGAACGGCGCGTCCGACACCAGCTTCGCGCGGCCGTTCACCCGGAGCGTCTCGTTCATCCCCGGCACCAGGAACAGCAGGCCGGCGTGCGGGTTGTCGACGATGTTGCGGAAGCTGTCGAGCAGCTTGTTGCCCGGCCGGTCGGCGAGCACCAGCGTCTTCTCGTCGAGCACCAGGACCGAGCCCGCCGGATCGCCCCGCGGCGAGACGTCGCAGCTGCCCTCCGGTGAGGAGGTCGCCAGCAGCACGAACGGCGAGTGCTCGATGAGGGTGCGCGCGTGCTCGTCGATCCGGTCGATGATCTTCTTCTTGGTGCGCTCGGACGTCTCGCCGACGATCTCGCGCAAGGCCTCGTGTGAGTCGATGATCCCCATGGGGTCAAGCTAGCGCCTGGCACCGACAGAAAGCTCAGTCGGCGTCGCGGTGGCAGACGGCTTCGAGCGTGAAACCGAACGGGTCGGTCCAGAAGGTGGCGAAGTAGGGCGGCGGGTACTGGGGGAACTCCCGCGGGGCGTGCAGCACGGTGCCACCGCTCGCCAAGACGTGCTCGTGGACCGCGTGCACCGCGGACCGGGTCTTCACCGTGAACGCGAGGTGCTGCAGCCCGGTCGCGTCCTTGGAGTACGCCGACTCGGCCGCGGCGGGGTAGAAGAACAGGTAGGTTCCCGGCTTCCCGCCCGCGGGCCGGTACGCGACTTCGTCGTCGGTCGCGAAGAACGTCGTGAAGCCGACCAACGGCATCAAGGCGTCGTAGTAGGTCTTGGCCGCCGCCAAGTCCGGCACGTTGATCCCGAGGTGGCCGAGCACCACCGCAGTCTCGCACTTCCCGTCAGGGCTGGAGGCCGGTCCGGCCCGCGATCGCGATCCGCGCGGCTTCCGTGGACTTCTTCACGACCAGGTCCACCGAATACCCGTGCTTCACGAACACGCCGTCGAGCTGGAACGTGCCGTAGCCGTGTGCCTGGGTGAACAGCTGCTCCATCAGCTCCAGCGCCGTCGCCGGGTCCGGGGCGACCGTCAGGCAGCGCATCAGGAACTCGTCGGTCAGCCGCCGGGTCTGTTCGTGCAGCTCGGTCCGCTCGGGGCCGTGCAGGCCGTCGGCGTAGAGGACGTTCATCCCGGCCCGGCGCTCGATCAGGTAACGGGTGTACGCGCCCGCCGCCGCGGCCAGGGCGTCCACCGGGTCGTCGTGCTCGGCCGCCGCCGCGGCGACGCGCTCGGCCAGCTGGCAGGCGATGTTCGCCGCGACCTCGGCCAGCAGGCTCTCGCGGTCGGCGAAGTGCCGGTAGGGCGCGCCGGGGCTGACCTTCGCCCGGCGCGCGACCTCGGCGACCGAGAAGCCGGCGAGGCCCTGCTCGGCGATGAGGTCCAGTGACACGCGCACGAGCTCGCCGCGGAGGTCGCCGTGGTGGTACTTGCCGCCCATGACCTGGATCACATCTCTCGTTCGAAATATGTAAGACAACTCTTACGTCGAACATGTAAGAGGCCTCTTACGGGGTCCAACGGTACTTGAACACGGAGGGTTCCATGAGCACGACCACGAACGCCATCGCCGCTCCGGCGCCCGGCGCGCCGCTGGCGCCGACCACGATCGAGCGCCGTGACCTGCGTGCCGACGACGTCCTGATCGACATCGCCTACGCCGGTATCTGCCACAGCGACATCCACCAGGCCAAGGAGGACTGGGGCCAGGCGATCTTCCCGATGGTCCCGGGCCACGAGATCGCCGGCGTCGTCGCCGCGGTCGGGTCGGGCGTCACGAAGTACCGGGTCGGCGACCGCGTCGGCGTCGGCTGCATGGTCGACTCCTGCGGGGAGTGCGAATACTGCCTGGCGGGCACCGAGCAGTTCTGCGTCAAGGGCAACGTCCAGACCTACAACGGCGTCGGCTTCGACGGCGAGAACACCTACGGCGGCTACAGCAACCAGATCGTCGTGAAGGACGCCTTCGTCTGCCGCATCCCGGAGGGCATCGACCTCGACGTCGCCGCGCCGCTGCTGTGCGCGGGCATCACCACCTACTCGCCGCTCAACCACTGGGGCGCCGGCCCCGGCAAGAAGGTCGCCGTGATCGGCTTCGGCGGGCTCGGGCACATGGGCGTCAAGATCGCCGCCGCGATGGGCGCGGAGGTGACCGTGCTGAGCCAGAGCCTCAAGAAGCAGGAAGACGGCCTCAAGCTCGGCGCCACCGACTACTACGCGACCAGCGACGAAGCCACGTTCGACGTCCTGCGCGGGAAGTTCGACGTCATCCTCAACACCGTCTCGGCCAAGCTGCCGGTCGACGCCTACCTGAGCCTGCTCAAGGTCGGCGGCGCGATGGTGAACGTCGGCGCGCCCGGCGAGCCGCTGTCGTACAACGCCTTCTCGCTGCTGGGCGGCAACAAGGTGCTGGCCGGCTCGATGATCGGCGGCATCGCCGAGACCCAGGAGATGCTGGACTTCTGCGCGAAGCACGGCATCGGCGCGGAGATCGAGACGATCCCGGCGGACAAGGTGAACGAGGCCTACGAGCGCGTCGAGAACTCCGACGTGCGCTACCGGTTCGTCATCGACGCTTCGACCATCGGCGCGTGATCGAGGGCACGGCAACCGCGTCAGAACACCACGGTGCGGTTGCCGTGCACCAGCACGCGGTTCTCCAGGTGCCACCGGAGACCGCGGGCCAGCGTCACCTTCTCGATGTCGCGGCCCTTGCGGACCATGTCCTCGACCGAGTCGCCGTGGCCGACGCGGATGACGTCCTGCTCGATGATCGGGCCCGCGTCGAGGTCCGCCGTCACGTAGTGGCAGGTCGCGCCGACCAGCTTCACGCCGCGCGTGTGGGCCTGGTGGTACGGCTTCGCGCCGATGAACGACGGCAGGAAGCTGTGGTGGATGTTGATCGCGCGGCCGGCCCAGTCGCGGCACAGGTCCGCGGGCAGGATCTGCATGAACCGGGCGAGCACCACCGCGTGCGGGTCGTGCTCGTCGACCAGCTTGCGCACCTGCTCGAACGCCGCTTCCTTGCCGCCGGCCGGGAACGGCACGTGGTGGAACGGGATGCCGTGCGCGCGGGTGATGTCGGCGAGCGACTCGTGGTTGCCGATCACCGCCGCGATGTCGACGTCGAGCTCGCCGGACGCGACCCGGCCGAGCAGGTCGTACAGGCAGTGCCCGGCCTTCGAGACGAGCACCACCGCGCGGCGCCGCTCCCCGGTGTCGCTGACCTGCCAGCTCGACTCGGCGGACAGGTCCGCGGCCACCTCGCCGAACCGGGCGCGCAGCCCGGCGGCGTCGAACGGCAGCGAGTCGGCGCGGACGACCTGGCGGGTGAAGAACCAGCCGGTGTCCGGGTCGGTGTGGTAGGCCGCTTCGACGATCCAGCCGCCGTGCTCGGCGAGGAACCCGGAGATCCGGGCGATGATGCCGGTGCGGTCGGGGCAGCCGAAGGTGATGACGTAGCGGCGTTCGGGAGCGGTCACGTCCCGCATTCTCCCCGCGCCGGCCGGACCGCCGGGAGCCGGTCCCCGCCGCGGCACCCGGCCGAACCCGGCAGCACGACGGCGCAGACGAGTTCGCCCGCGCCCGGGGCGAACTCGGGGGACAGGCGCGCCGGCACCGGCCGGGCGAGCGCGGATTCGGCGTCAAGGCGGTGGATCGCCGTGGCGTGGGCCAATCGGCCGGTCCACGGCGATCCCGGGTTCCGCACCAGGGCTTCGCGCAGGGCGAGGCGCTGCCCGTCCCACCACCCGAGCACGTCTGCCCAATCCGGTGGCGGCGTCGGCGGCAGTGGCCGGTCCAGCACCAGGCCGATCGCGGCGCAGTGCACGGAAGCGATGTGCGTCACCAGGTCATGGACAGTCCACTTCGGACAGTTCGGCACCGGAGCCGCCGGGCCGGCTGTCAGTGCCGCCCGCTTCAGCGCGTCGGCGTGGACGTCGATCGCTTCGAGCATGGGCCGACCGTAGCCGCCGCCCGGCTTCGATGGCGAAGACCAGGCCCAGGCCGAGGCTGAAGGACAGCAGCAGGCCCTTGCCCGGTTCGTCGGCGAAGGCGGCGCCGCCGGCGAGGCCGATCAGCACGCTGTAGACCGCCCAGATCGCGGCGCCGGCGAGGTCGAGCGGCACGAACCGGCGCAGCGGGTACCCCAGGCTGCCGTTCGCGAGCGAGCTGGCGACGCGGCCGCCGGGCAGGTAGCGGGCGGCGATGATGAGCAACCCGCCGTTGCGCCGCACCTGGTCGCGCGCCCACGCGTAGCGCCGCTGCCCCTCGGGCCCGCGCTGCAGCCGCGCGATCGCCCGCGGCCCGGCGGACCGCCCGACGGCGTACCCGAGGCAGTCACCCGCCCACGCCCCGCCGGCCGCGACGGCGGCGAGCAGGGTCAGCTGCGCGGGATCGGGCCCGAGCAGGACCGCGACGGTGACGACGGTCGTCTCGCTGGGCATGAAGGGCAGCAGCGCGTCCAACCCGGACACCGCGAAGACGACCACCCACAGCCACGGCGAGCCGAGCGCGCCGCGCAGCAGCTCGGTGACCTGCCCCAGGAGTTCCACGGCTCAATGGTGATCACCGCAGGTCACTTCGGGGTGACGCAGCGGGGGTACCCCGGTGAACGTTCAAGGCGCGGGCGCGACCGAGGCCCAGGGGACCGTCACCTCACCGAGCCGGATCCGGGACGGCGGGCCCAGCACCGGCCAGCCGCGCGCGGCCAGCAGCCGGACCGTCTCCAGCCAGCGCGAGCGGACGCCGAACGCCTGGTGCGGCGCCGCCGTGGCCCAGCAGGTGTCCAGCGCCGACAAGAAGGCGTGCACCCGCTCGCCCGGCACGTTCCGGTGGATCAGCGCCTTCGGCAGCCGCTCGGCGATCGTCGACGGCCGGTCCAAGCCCGCCAGCCGCATCGACAACGTCAACGACACCGGGCCGGCCGCAGCCACCAGGGCCCACGTCGAGAGCCGCCCGATCTCGTCGCACGTGCCCTCGACCAGCAGCCCGCCCGGGGCCATCGAGGCCAGCACCAGATCCCACGCGCCCGCGACCTCGTCCTCCGCGTACTGGCGCAGCACGTTGAACGCCCGCACCAGCACCGGCCGCGTCCCGGCCAGCTCGAACCCGCCGCGGCGGAAGTCCAGCAGCGGCGGTGACGCGGCAGGCAACGCGGCCGCGACCCGCACGGGGTCCAGCTCCAGGCCCAGCACCCGCACGTCCGGCCGCACCCGCCGCAGCCAGCGGGCCAGCTCGACCGTCGTCACCGGGGAAGCGCCGTAGCCGAGGTCGACGACCAGCGGGGAGGCAGCCGCGCGCAGCAGCCGGGACGTGGCCGGCGCCGACGCGATCCACCGGTCGACCCGGCGCAGGCGGTTCGGGTTGGTCGTGCCGCGGGTCGGCGCGCCGACCGGGCTCAGGCGGCTCCGGCCAGCCACTTCGCGGTGAATTCGGCTTCGCGCTCCAGCAGCTTGGTGACCTGCTCGGCGATCACGGTCTCCAGCTTCCCGCCGAACAGCGGGATCCGGACGGTCACCTCGCCGCTCGTCCGCAGCACCGTCTTGCCGTCGCCGGCCAGCACCGCCGTCCGCGCGACGATCTCGCCCGGGACGCCGCCGACCTCGACCGTGGCCTGGCCCTGGTGGCCGGTGCCGTCGTTGCTGACGCGCCAGGTCTGCGTGCGGGTCACCAGCAGGTCGCCCTTGTGCAGCGTCCGGACCGCCGACGGGAGCTTGTCCGCGCTGATCCCCTGCCGCAGCTGGTACCGCAGGTCCGTGCCCGAGACCTCGTACGCCAGCAGCGCCGCGTCGTGCCCGCCGAGCTCCGCCAGCCGCGCCCGCAGCGCGTCCTCGCCGGACACCGCGGCGTAGACGGCGGCGACGTCGGCGGCGAACTCAGCGCGGTGCTCGATCCGGGATCCCATGAGCCGGACAGTACCGTCAGACGGGTGAACACCGCCCCGACTCCCGCGCTCCCGCAGCTCTCGGCGTACACCACGTTGCGCCTCGGCGGCCCTGCCCGCCGGCTCGTCAGCGCCGTGACCAGCGAAGACCTCGTCGAGGCCGTTCGCGCCGCCGACGCGGCGGGCGAGCCGGTGCTGCTGCTCGGCGGCGGCTCCAACCTGGTGGTCGCCGACGCGGGCTTCGACGGCACCCTCGTCGAGGTCGCGAACACCGGCTGGCGCCGGGACGGGGACGTCGCCGAGGTCCAGGCCGGCCAGAACTGGGACGCCTTCGTCGCCGCGCTGGTCGAGGCCGGGCTGGGCGGACTCGAATGCCTCTCGGGCATCCCGGGCAGCGTCGGCGCCACGCCGATCCAGAACGTCGGCGCGTACGGCTGCGAGGTCGCGGAGTCCCTGGTCAGCGTCGACGTCTACGACCGCGTCTCGCGCGAGGTGCGCACGCTCAAGGCCGACGAGCTGGGCTTCGCCTACCGCACCAGCGTCCTCAAGGGCACCGACACCGGCGTCGTCCTCTCGGTCCGCTTCGAGGTCCGCGAAGACGGCCTTTCCGCGCCCATCCGCTACGCCGAACTGGCGCGCACGCTCGGCGTCGAGATCGGCGCCCGCGTCCCGGCGGCCGAAGCGCGCGAAGCCGTGCTGAAGCTGCGCCGCGGCAAGGGCATGGTGCTCGACCCGGCCGACCACGACACGTGGAGCGCGGGCTCGTTCTTCACCAACCCGATCGTCCCGTCCGCCGAGGCCGAAGCGGTCCTCGCGCGGATCACGGCGGCCGTCGGCTCGGAGGTCCCGCAGTACCCGGCCGACGGCGGCATCAAGCTCTCGGCCGCCTGGCTGATCGAGCGCGCCGGCTTCGCCAAGGGTTACCCCGGGCCGGGGAACCGCGTCTCGCTGTCGACGAAGCACACGCTCGCGCTGACCAACCGCGGCGGCGCGACGACCGAAGACCTGCTGGCGCTGGCCAGGGAGGTCCGCGACGGCGTCCGGCAGCGGTTCGGCGTCTCGCTGCACCCCGAACCGCTCTTGATCAACTGCGGCATTTGAGCCGAACCGGGCAACCTGGACGGGGCCAGGACGTCTTTGTCGACAAAGGGCGTAGCCACCTGATCGGATGGTCTTTACCTTTCGACAGGTAACGTCGGGCGGGTCACCAGCGCTAAGGGCGTGGAACCGCTGGTCGGCGGGGGAACTCGGGAGGTTTCGGTGATCGGACGGCGCACGGTCTTCAAGGCCGCACTCGCGGCTGGGGCCGCACTGGCCGCCGCGGCGTGTTCGAGCACGAACGACGGCACCGCGCTGCCCACCGGGGCGGCGGGCGCCGACGGCGAGAGCGCCCAGCCCGTGGCGAAGATCACGGCCGAGCCCGCGGTCAACGCGAAGGACGTCTCGGTGCTCGCGCCGGTCGTGATCAAGGTCGCCGAGGGCAAGCTCACCGAGTGCAAGGTGACCGCGGACGGCGGCAAGGCCGTCAAGGGCGACACCGCGCCCGACGGGCTCACCTGGACCAGCTCCGAGCCGCTCGGCTACGGCAAGACCTACACCTACGCCGCCAAGGCCACCGGCACCGACGGCAAGCCGGCCGAGCTCACCGGCACGTTCACCACGATCAGCCCGGCCAAGCAGGTCCGCGCCACGCTCAACCCCGCGGACAACCAGACGGTCGGCGTGGCCATGCCGATCAGCGTCAAGTTCGCGTCGCCGGTCAAGGACCGCAAGGCCGTCGAGAAGGCCCTGTCCGTGAAGACGGACAAGGACGTCGAAGGCGCCTGGGGCTGGCTGTCCGACAGCCAGGTCGACTACCGGCCGAAGGAGTACTGGCCGCAGAACATCACCGTGAGCGTCGAGGCGAAGCTCTACGGCGTCGAGCTCGGCGGCGGCGCGTACGGCAAGGCCGACGTCACCACGAAGTTCAAGATCGGCCGCAACCAGGTCGTCAAGATCAGCACGCCCGAGCACCAGATGCACGTCTACCGCGGCGGCTCGCAGGTCAAGAGCTACCCGTGCGCGAACGGCCTGGACGCCGAGGTCGACCGCAACACGCCCAACGGCACCTACATGATCATGAGCAAGGAGCCGTCGGCGATCTTCGACAACGCGCGCTACGGCTACACGAACGTCAACAAGAAGTGGGCCTGCCGGTTCTCCAACCACGGCGAGTTCATCCACGAGAACCAGGACAACGCGGCCAACATCGGGAAGAACAACAACTCCCACGGCTGCGTCAACCTGCTGGAAGCCGACGCCAAGGACTACTTCGACTCGGCGCTGATCGGCGACCCGGTCGAGATCACCGGCTCGAAGCTGGGCCCGCCGATGAACTCCGACGTCAAGGACTGGAACTACAGCTGGGCGGCCTGGCAAGGGCTGGGTGCGAAGTAACCCGTGCGCACCGAAGTCGCCGGCCACGGCGGGGTCCGGCTCGGCCTGCGGGCCGGAGGAGCCGAACACGGCAAGCCGATCGTGTTCGTGCACGGCTGGGCGCAGTCGGCGGGCTGCTGGGCGGCCCAGTTCGCCGACCCGGCGCTGACCGAGCGGTTCCGGCTGGTCGCGGTGGACCTGCGCGGTCACGGCACCTCCGACGTCCCGGCAGCGGGCTACGACGACCCGCGGGTCTGGGCCGACGACCTGGCCGCGGTGCTCGACTTCGCCGGGCCGGGCGCGATCGTCGTCGCCTGGTCCTACGGCGGCCTGGTGCTGATGGACCACATCCGGGTGCACGGCACCGCACGGCTGGGCGGCCTCGTGCTGGTCGGGGCCATCACCGAGATCGGCCGCGACCGGGCGGGCGGGCGCGTCGGGCCGCTGATGCGCGAGCACATGCGGGCGATGCTTTCCGACAATTGGGACGAAGCGGTTCCCGCTCTCACCGAGTTCAGCCGGGGAATGGCCGCCGGGCCGGTACCCGGCGCGCAGGCCCAGGCCATGCTCGGGGCTTCTCTCAGCGTGCCGCCCGCAATTCGTTCGGCGCTCTTCCGCCGGGACATCGGCAGCGAAGAAGTGCTGGTCACGGTGGACAAACCGGCTCTGGTCGCGCACGGAACGGCCGACCGCGTGATCGAACCCTCGGTGGCCGAACACGCACTCGGGAAGATTCCGGGTGCCGTCGGGCGTTGGTTCGCTGACGGGGGGCATGCGCCCTTCGCCGAGTCCGCGGCCGAGTTCGACGCGGTGCTGCGGCAATTCGCCGAGGAATGCTGAAGTACGCAGGAGACGTGACCAGGTGACCAGCTCCATCCGGGGGTTCCGGGCCGCGCCGCGCCGGATAGCGGTGCTGTCCGTCCACACTTCCCCGCTCGAACAGCCCGGCACCGGCGACGCCGGCGGGCTCAACGTCTACGTCAGCCAGACCGCGACCGAGATGGCCCGCCGCGGCGTCGAGGTCGAGGTCTTCACCCGCGCGACCGCGTCCGACCAGCCGCCGGTGGCCGAGCTGGCGCCCGGGGTGACCGTGCGGCACGTGCAGGCCGGGCCGTTCGAGCCGCTGGGCCGGGACGAGCTGCCGGCGCAGCTTTGCGCGTTCACCTCCGGCGTGCTGCGGACCGAGGCCTTCCACGAGCCGGGGCACTACGACCTCATCCACTCGCACTACTGGCTCTCGGGGCAGGTCGGCTGGCTCGCCCGCGACCGCTGGTCCGTCCCGCTGGTGCACACCGCGCACACGCTGGCGAAGGTGAAGAACGCCGCGCTCGCCGAGGGCGACAAGCCCGAGCCGCGCACCCGCGTGATCGGCGAGGAGCAGGTCGTCGCCGAGGCGGACCGGCTGGTGGCCAACACCGCGGTCGAGGCGCGCCAGCTCATCGAGCTCTACGACGCCGAGCCGCACGCGGTGCACGCCGTGCCGCCGGGCGTCGACCTCGAGCGCTTCACGCCGGGTTCGCGGCAGGCCGCCCGCGACGCCCTCGGCCTGGCCGCCGACGACGTCGTGCTCGCCTTCGCCGGCCGCATCCAGCCGCTGAAGGCGCCGGACGTGCTGCTGCACGCCGCGGCCGCGCTGCTGCGCCGCCGTCCCGAGCTGGCTCCGCGCCTGGTCGTGCTGGTCGTCGGGGGTCCGTCCGGCTCCGGGCTGGAGCAGCCGCAGGCGCTGCGCGAGCTGGCGGTCTCCCTCGGCATCGAGGCGCAGGTGCGGTTCCTGCCGCCGCAGCCGGGCGAGCGCCTCGCCCGGGTCTTCCGCGCCGCCGACGTCGTCGCGGTGCCCAGCTACAACGAGTCGTTCGGCCTGGTCGCGCTGGAGGCGCAGGCCTGCGGGACACCGGTGGTCGCGGCCGAGGTCGGCGGGCTGCCGGTGGCGGTGCCGCACGGCGTGTCCGGCCTGCTGGTGCCGGGCCACGGCGCCGAGGAGTGGGCGGACGCCTTGGCCGCGGTCGCGCTGCGCCCGGACCGGCGCGCCGAGCTCGGTGCCAACGCCGTCGTGCACGCCCGGCGGTTCTCCTGGCGCCGCACGACGGACGCGCTGCTGGACATCTATGCTCAGGCCACCAGCGCGTTCCGGCAGGCGCTGGAACTGCGCGCGGAGGTGGCGGTGTGAGCCTGGACCAGCTGATCCAGTCTACTTTGGACTCGGCGGAGCTGAAGTACGACAAACGCGGTCCCGGCAAGTACTTCGTCACCCTGCCCGGCACGAAGAAGCTGCAGACCAACGCGTGGCTGGTCGACGGCGACCACGCGTTTTCGGTGGAGGCCTTCGTCTGTCGCCGCCCCGACGAGTCCCATGAGGACGTTTACCGCTTCCTGTTGCAGCGCAACGCGAAGCTGTACGGCGTGCACTACACAGTGGACAGTCTGGGCGACATCTACCTGGTCGGCCGGTTCGGCAAGGAGACGATGTCCGCCGACGAGCTGGACAAGGTGCTCGGCCAGGTCCTCGAAGCCGCCGACGGCGACTTCAACACGCTGCTCGAGATCGGCTTCGCGACGTCGATCAAGCGCGAGTGGGACTGGCGCGTCTCCCGCGGCGAGTCGCTGGCCAACCTCCAGGCGTTCAAGCACCTCGTCGCCCCCGAGCGGCCGCACGAACCGGGCTTGACCGAGTCGTGACCATGGCCGTGCAACGGCCCTGAACCGGACATCCGTCTCACCGCCAGTCGAACTGGAGGGAGAAGCAGGATGCGGACTCGATGGAGAGCGGCGCTCGCGATCACGGCGGCGGCGCTGGCGCTGGCCGGGTGCTCGGCGGCGGAGAACGGGGCATCGTCCACGGCGGACAGTGCCGGCGTCGCGCCCGCCGTCCCGAAGCAGGGGACGAGCGGCAAGGCGGAATCGAAGGTGACCCCGCCGCAGGCGGGCGCCACCGACCGGAAGCTGTCCCGCAGCGCGCGGCTGGAGCTGACCGCGACCAAGGTCGTCGACGTCGTCGCGCAGGCCCGCGGGATCGCGCTGGGCGCGGGCGGCTACACCGGGCAGGAGAGCACGGGCGAGGAGTACGCGACGCTCAGCCTCGCGGTGCCGGCGGACAAGCTCGACGGCGCGCTCGACCAGCTCTCGCACCTGGGCACGAGCCTGGTGAAGCGCGAGCTGAACACCCAGGACGTGACCGAGCAGGTCGTCGACGTCGAAGCGCGGCTGCAGACGCAGCGGGCGTCGGTCGAGCGGATCCGCGCGCTGCTGGCGAAGGCGACTTCGGTGTCGGAGATCGCCTCGGTCGAGAGCGAGCTGACCAGCCGCGAGGCGACGCTGGAATCGCTGGAGCAGCAGCGGAATTCGCTGGCGGGCAGCGTCGCGATGGCGACGGTGGCGATGAGCATCCGCAGCGTGGCGGCGCCCCCGCCGCCCGCCGAGGACCACAGTGGATTCCTGGGCGGCCTGGCCGGCGGCTGGGACGCGTTCCTGACCTTCGGCGGTGGCGTGCTGACGGTGCTCGGCGCGATCGCGCCGTTCCTGCTGATCGTGGGCCCGCTGGCCTGGGCGGGCTGGTGGCTGAACCGGCGCCGCCGCGCGGCCCGGCCGGAGCCGACCGAGGTGTGAGCGAGCCCGCCGCGATGGCCGTGTGGTCCGCCCGGCGCCGCGGGGATGCCGTGAAAGGGATGCTCCTATGGATGTCGAGGGGTGAGTTCGAGGCCGTTTGCGGTGATGATCCGGTAGAGCTCCCGGGCGATGTAGCGTTTGAG
>NZ_RSEC01000007.1 GCF_003937945.1 Amycolatopsis eburnea | reverse complement strand
TGGTCGCCAGTGTGCGGGCCGCGGCCCGGCCCAGGCTCAGCGGTGCTTGCTCGGATTCCACCGGGTCGGTGACGGTCACAGCGAAAACCACCCATCATTCGCGTCGGAGCCGAATTCGCGCGGTCAAGCGAACTCGCGAAATCAACATAGCAACGGCGTGCCACCGCACAATGCCACGATCGGGTCACCGGGGTCGATTGACGGCGTCCGCTGCGCCATTCCGGACGCCCGGTGGCGGAGGCTCGGTCACCCGGGGTGCGCGGCCGTCACCCGGTCGGGAAATGCCCTGCTCATAAGGGGAACGTCCGGTTGCCGCGCGGAGCGACGACGACGGTCCGGGACCCGCTAACTGGGCCGAACCGGCGAAATTGACGGCCGGGGTGCGGCCACCCGGATGAATCGAACAATGTACGGTTGTCCGGCCCGAAACACGTGACTAACTTGGGCGATCCCGGTGGTGGAAAACCCCGGTGGGGAAAGGACGTGGATGAACATCTTCGTGGCCGGTGCGCTGTGGGTGGCCGGCGCGGCCGTGGTCGGGGGCCTGATCGCCTACCTGGTCCGCCGGTTCGGCTGGGACGAAGGGCGGCCCGACAACAACGACGCGGCGGGCCAGGTGTTCACCATCGTCGGCGGGCTGCACGCGGTGCTGGTCGCGTTCGTGCTCATCTCGCTGTTCGACTCGGTCGGCTCGGCGAGCCAGGACGCGCAGACCGAGGCCGACAGCCTGGTCGCGGCCACCTGGGCGGCCGACGCGCTGCCCGGCGACACGAAGGACCGGGTGCACCAGCTCGCCGTCGCCTACGCGCGCACGGTCGAGGAGCAGGAGTGGCCGCGGCTGGCCGACGGCGGCGCGATCCCGGCGACCGGCTGGACGCAGCTCGACCAGATGCGCCAGGCGGTCGCGGCCGCCGACGTCGACGGTGACTGGGAAATCGACCGCAAGACCGAGGCCAGCAACCAGCTCTGGTCGGTCTACCAGGCCCGCCAGCAGCGGCTCGCCAACTCCGGCGGTGGCGGCGTCGGCGCGGTCGTCTGGTTCGCGCTCATCCTCGGCAGCCTGATCACCGCGATCCTGCTGCCCAACCTGTTCGGCGGCACCCGGCTGGCCGCGCACGTCATCATCGTGTCCACCCTGGCCGGCACGATCACGTTGCTGCTCTTCGCCATCCACGAACTGCAGAACCCGTTCAGCGGCGGGGCGAAAGTGCCGCCGGAGGCGTTCACGACGGCGCTGGACCGGCTGGCTTGACCGGCGCGCGAGCCCGCTGGGCGGCGATGCTCGGCGTCGCCACGGCGGTCTCGGCGCTGCTGGCGGCGACGGGCTGGCTCGCGCCGTCCCGGCAGCCGGCGGCCCAGGCGCCGGACCGCTGCACGATCCTGCAGGCGGAAAACGAACGCGCCGGCGCCCCGACGACATTGCGGTTGCTGGAACTGCCCGGTGGCGCCACGAAACGCCTGACCCAGGCGGGGTACTGGATCAACGCGATGGGCTACTCCGCCGCGCAGGGCGTCGTCTACGGCGTCGCCGACGGCACCCGCCGCGGCCGGTACGACCACGGCGCGCACGCGGTCCGGATCGACGGCCAGGGCACCGTCACGGACCTGGGCGTGATCGGCCGGGCGGGCGCGACGCGTCCGGTGTGGAGCCTGGTCACCGGCGCCACCGCCGGCGCGATCGCCGGCAACCGCTGGTACGTCCGGCAGGACAGCGATCTGTACACAGTGGACATCAGCCCGGCGACCCAGGACTACCTGCGGGTGGTGCACCGGACGCCGCTGCGGCCGGTGTCGCTGGCCGTCGGCGTCGACGACTTCGCCTACGACCCGGCGGACGGGCTGCTCCACGGCGTCTCGACGACGTCGCGCGGGGACAACTCGGTCGTCACGCTCGACCCGGCCACCGGCAAGGTCGTGCCGGTCCCGGGCCTGCGGTTCCCGCCGGGCGGTGCGTACGGATCGGTCGTGCTCGGTCCCGGCGCGATCTACGCCACGGCGAACCGCGACGGGCAGCGCAGCGTCACCTACCGGCTGCCGCGCGACGGCTCGGGCCCGGCGGTGGAGGTCGCGACCGGGCCGGTGCTGGTGAGCGGCGACGCGGCCGGCTGCCTGGACGAAGCGCCGCCCCCACCGCCCACGACGTCGTCCCCGGAACCACCACCGCCACCGCCGCCGACGTCCACGACACCCGAGCCGCCGCCGACGACGACCCCATCCACTCCGGCGCCGGAACCCCCACCGCCGCCCCAGCCACCACCAGTGGAGCAGCCCGCCGCCCCGACACCGGCTCCGACCCCCGCGCCGGCACCGGTGGTCCGGCCCAGGACGTCGACGACGGCGCCGGAACCGCCCCCGCCGACGACGTCGTCACGGCACGCGCGGCCGACCGGGAAACCGCAGCCCGTGGTCGAGGACACCGCGCGGCGGACCCAGGAGAAACGGCGCTGGGGACTCACCGCGCTGATCCTGGTGCTCGGCGGCGGAGCGGCGGCCGCGCACGGCCGGCGCCACCGTTAACGCCACGGCCTTCTCGAAGACGGGCATTGTCCACTTCGGCCGCTCAGACTCCTCCTCCGGCGCGATCCTCGCGCCGGAGGAGGAGAAACCGGATGAAGCGGGTACGAATCGCCCTGGTGGCCGGGTTCCTGGCGCTGCCGCTGGTGGCGGCGGGACCGGCCGCGGCCCACGACCACGGCCCGCGGGCGAAGGACGACCACTACCGCGTCCGCGCGGGGCAGACCCTGCGCGGCGCGGTGCTCGGCAACGACCGGTCCGCGACGGCGGTGGTGCGGCACACGCCTGCCGCGCACGGCACGGTGTCGATCGGCGCCGACGGGACCTTCCGCTACACCCCGGCGCCCGGCTTCACCGGCCGCGATTCCTTCACCTACACCGTTTCCGACGCGGTGAAGCTCTACCCGACGGCCTTGCCGCCGCTGGCGACGATCGGCGGTGTCGAGATCAAGGGCGGCGCCTACGGTTCGGCGCTGACCCCAGTACCCGGCTCCCGGGACGAGTTCTACGGCCTCACCGACCGCGGCCCCAACGTCGACGCGCCCGGCGGCGGCAAGATCGAGCCGCTGCCCGCGTTCACGCCCGCGATCGGGAAGTTCCGGCTGCGGGGCGGGAAAGCCGTGCTGGAGAAGACGATCCCGCTGCGCGCGGCCGACGGCACGCCGTACAACGGCCAGGTCAGCCCGCTCGCCGACACCGGCGAGACCATTGTGGACCTCGACGGGAACGTCCTGCCGAAGTCGGCGAACGGCTACGACTCCGAAGGCCTGGTCGCGCAGCGCGACGGCACGTTCTGGGTGTCCGACGAGTACGGCCCGTTCCTCACGCACTTCGGCCGCGACGGCCGCGCGCTCGAACGCCTTTCGCCGTACGACGGTTCGCTGCCCGGCGAGCTGAAGTACCGCGTCCCGAACAAGGGCATGGAAGGCCTCGCGCTCACCCCGGACGGCGGCACGCTGGTCGGCGTCATGCAGTCGGCGCTGCAGCAGCCGGACCTGACGAAGAAGCCCGGCAACGTGACCACGCTGCGGATCGTCACCGTCGACCTGCGCACCCGCGCCACGCACGAATACCTCTACCTGCTCGACGACCCGGACACGACGAGCACGGCGGTCAGCGAGATCACCGCGCTGTCGGCGACGCGGTTCCTGGTGGACGAGCGCGACGGCAAGCCGGAGCCGGGCGCGTTCAAGAAGCTGTACGAGATCGACCTGGCCGGCGCCACCGACGTCGGCCCGCGGGCGGCGGGCTACGACGCCGTCAAGGGCGGGGTGCTGGTCGGCGGCAAGAGCATCGACGCCTACGTCGGCAAGGACACCACGGCGCAGGCGACCGCGGACCTGGCCGCCGCGGGCATCAAGCCGGTCTCGAAGAAGCTGTACCTGGACCTCGGCGCCCTGGTGACCGGCCTGGACCCCAGCGGCGGCTTCTTCGGCCACGACAAGGTCGAAGGCGTCGCGACGACGGACGGCGGCCGCACGCTCGTGATCAGCAACGACAACGACTTCGGCGTCGACGGCGTGACCACCGCGGCGCCGCCGTACGCGCTGCACCCGAAGACGCTGCCGGACGGCCGCCAGGACGACGGCGAGTACCTGGCCGTCGACACGACCCGGCTCCCGGCGGCCACGAGCACCGCGACGGTCACCCTCGACGTGCGCTAGTACTTGAACTGGTCGACGTTGTCGGCGGTGATGAGCAGCGGATCACCCAGCAGGACGGTCTTCGACGGGGCGTCGAACCGCACCGCCGGCAACTCGAGGCTCACCTTGTTGACCGGCTGCAGCGGCTTGCCGTCGGCGATCTGCTTGGCAGTCCACGCGGTGAGGTAGCCGAGCGACTCGACGTTCCACAGCACCGACTGCGAGCAGGAACCGTCGAGCAGGAACGGCTTGATCGCCTGCGGCGTCCCGACGCCGACGGTGAACACCTGGCCGATCTTCTCCGCGTCCCGCACGGCCTTCGCGACCCCCGGCGCCGACGTGGTGCACTCGCCGATCAGCCCGGTCAGGCCGGGGTGGCGGGCCATCAGCTCCTTGGCGAGGTTCGCCGCGGTGTCCTGGTCCTCGCCCGCGTAGACGGTCTCGACCAGCTGGGCCTTCGGGTACTGCGTGGCCGCGTAGTCCTTCTGGACGGTGATCCAGGCGTTGAGGTTCGCCGCGGCCGGGCCGCAGGAGACGATCGCGTACTGGCCGGCGCCGCCGGTCTTCTTCATCAGCGCGTCGACGAGCGCGGTGCCGATGCCCTTGGCGGTCGCCTGGTTGACGAACACCTCACGCCGGGTGGCCGGCGCGTCGGTGTCGGAGGTCAGCACGTGGATGCCCTTGGCCCTGGCCTCGCCGATGACCTCGGCCAGCGCGGCGGGGTCGTTGGGCGCCACGGCGATGACGTCGACCTTCTTCGCGATCAGTTCCCGCAGGATGCTCACCTGCGCGGCCGGGTCGACGCTGGCCGGCGCGCTCGTGGACCACGTCATGCCCAGTTGCTTGGCAGCTTCCTGCCCGCCGGTGTCCATCGCCTCGAAGTAGGGGATGCCGCCGATCTTCGGGACGAAGGCGATGCGGGTCGGCGCCGGCGCGGGTGCGCTGTTCAGCTGGTCCGAACAGCCCCCGAGCGCGAGCCCGGCACCCAGCACCAGCGTCGCGACCAGCCGGAAGGTCTTCGTCGGCCCTCGCATCCCACCCATTCCTCGATACTTTCGACGGTCTGCGCACCGTGGAGACCAAGGGCGAACGGTAGGGCCCCGCGTAACGGAGGTCAACGGGATGTGCGCAAAGGGTTACGGAAGTGAGTTCTGCCCCGGGGTGAACGAGGAGAAGATCCCCTGGTCGGCGGTGTCGGCCACGGTGGGTGACGACGACTCGTCACACCGCGCACGCCCGCTGGTCCAAGCGCCCCAATGTGGCGTTCGGTGCGTCCAGCGCACCCAATGTGGCGTTCGGTGCGTCTGACGCAACCAACGCCACATTGGGGTTTTCTCGGTAGCCGCGCTGGTTGCCACGTTGAGGTCCGGTCAGGCACGCGAGCGCAGCCGGCCACCCGGCACGCCCGTGCTCACCCAGCTGCTACCGAGAAAACCTCATTGGGGCGGACGGGTGTGACGCGGAGAACATGCGCCAGGTACCCCCCAGGGGTATAGTTACCGGCATGAACGAACAGTACGGGGCTTCGTGGGCGACGGCGATCCAAGCGACTCTGCACTGCCTCACCGGTTGCGCCATCGGTGAGGTGCTCGGCATGGTGCTGGGCACGGCGTTCGGCCTGCACAACGCGGCGACCGTGGTCCTCTCGATCGTGCTGGCCTTCGTCTTCGGCTACGGCCTGACCATGCGGGGCGTCCTGAAGTCGGGGATGGACCTGCGGGCCGCGTTCAAGGTCGCGCTGGCCGCGGACACCGTGTCGATCGCCGTCATGGAACTGATCGACAACACCGTCGTCGTGGCGATTCCCGGGGCGATGGACGCCGGGCTGGCCAGTCTCCTGTTCTGGCTGGCCTTGGCGCTGTCGCTGGCGGTCGCGTTCGTCGTCACGGTGCCGGTGAACAAGTGGATGATCGGGCGCGGGCTCGGCCACGCCAAGGTGCACGCGCACCACCACCACTGAAACCGCGTCCGGGGAGGTGGCGGCCTCCCCGGACGTCGTCACACGCTCGAAAGGTCGATCGCGCGGTCGACCCCGCGCCGGTCGAGCACCCGCAGGATGCCTTCCAGCAGGTAGTAGTCGGCGTAGGGGAGGGACACCTCGACGCCGTCCTCGGCCGGGCGGTTGCGGGTGCAGCGGGCGACACTCGCTTCGGCGCGCGTGGACTTGGTCGTCAGGCACGTCCGCGACACGGCGGTCAGGATCCGCAGCGCACTGTCCCGGTACTGCGGGCGGTGCGTGAGCTCCGCCAGGTCCAGCAGGCCGCACGCCATGATCACGCCGGCGGATGCGTCCTTGACGTCGTCGGGGGCCTGCGGCGCCAGGTAGTCCCACACCGGCACGTGGTCGGCGGTCAGCCGGGACAGCGCGAAGTCCGCGAGGCGGCGGGCCGTGGCCAGGAACTCCGGGTCGCCGGTGCGGCGGTGGATCGTGGTGAAGCCGTAGACGCCCCACGCCTGCCCGCGCGACCAGCACGACGCCGGGCTGTAGCCCTGCACGGTGTTCGGCCCGACCGGCGCGCCGGTGACCGGGTCGAAGTCGAAGACGTGCGGCGTCGACCCGTCGGGGCGCGGGAAGTGCTGCTGCGCGGTCCTGGCGTGTGCGACGGCGATGTCGAGGTACTTCGGGTCCCCGGTCTGCGCGCTCGCGAACGCCAGCAGGTCCAGGTTCATCATCGTGTCCATGATGACGCGGCCCGCGTTGTTCGGGTCGGTGAGCGCGCCCCAGGCGCGGATGAACTTCCCGGCCGGGTTGTAGCGCTTGATGAGCGACGACGCGGCCTGGATCGCGCCCGCGCGCCACTTCTCCTCGCCGGTGAGCCGCCACGCGGTCACCCAGGAGGGGTAGAAGAGGAATCCGAGGTCGTGCGTTCCGGTGTCGTTCTGGCGCGGCGCGAGTTTTTCCGCGGACGCCAGCGCGAGGGTCTTGAATTGTTCCTCTCCACTGTACAGCCAGGCCAGCCACAACTGACCGGGCCAGAATCCGCCGACCCAGTCGCCGTTCTGCGAATAGGTCCATTTCTCGAACTTCGTGCCGACCGGGAACGCGGTGACGCCGGGGGCCACCGCGCGCAGCTTGGCCACCGCGTAATCGGCCGCCTGGCGGAGCGTCCGGTGCACCGTGGCCTGGTCGGAAACTTCGGGCGTGGCCGCGAAAGCAGGGGTCGAAGTGCTCGCGGCGACCGCGGCGCCGGCCGCCGTCGTCAGCAGGGTTCTCCGGGAAACGCTCACAGGGGACCGCCATTCCGTGTGGGGAAAGTGCCCGGAATTTTCGCACGCACACCCGGGCGTTGTACACCTGGCGGATCGCCATTCAAGGTTGTGAATTGGTGTCCCGGTGAGCGGAATGGCGGGAAAAGGGCGAAGGCCCGGTGGGGGACACCGGGCCTTCGCTGTTATCGCGGGGGTGAGGGCAGTCAACCACGCGATGATCGAGGCTCGCTCGAGCCGCGGTCAGTGCTTCAGCACTTGGGCGCGACCGGGAGGTCGGAGCCGGTCTGCAGGTAGGTGTCCGACACGTAGTGGCCGGGGCCGATGCGGTCCCAGATGTTGCTGGTGCCGAACTTGCCGGTGACGGTGTCGCCCTCGACGTAGCACTCGATGTTCACCTTGGCGTAGTTCGCCGCGAGGCCCTTGATCGCGGCGGAGGTGCTCGCGCTGGCCCGGACGTTCATCGGGTCGCCCGCGGTGCTGACGACGCCGGTCGGGCCCGAGCCGGTCCACAGGTAGGTGACGTTCACGTTGCCGTTGTCGGACATGCCGAGCCCGTCCCAGAAGACGCCGTCGGCGAGGTCGATGCCCGCCGGGTTCGCGACCTTGTAGCCGAGGCCGCTCTTACCGCCGTTGTACCCGTTGTAGTAGGCGGCGTACGCCTCGGGCTGGCCCTGCGGCAGGTCCTTGAACTTGGTCCGGACCGACGCCGGGTTCCAGTAGTCGTCCTGCTCGTTCCACGGGCCGATGTCCCACACCGGCGCGTACTCGCACCTGCTGCCGTCGGTGCGGCAGACGCGCACCGAGTAGGTGCCGGATCCCTTGCTGGACAAGCCCTTCCCGGACGGCAGCGCGACGAAGTGGTCGCGGCTGGTGATGACGTGGCCGTTGGCGGTCGTGCCGCCGATCAGGCCCTCGCGGGTGCCGTAGATCTTGTACGTCAGCCCGGCGGCCTCGGCCAGCGCGTTTACCTGCGGGGCGTTGTCGGCGTTGAGCTTGACGCTCTTCACCGACGGCCGCACGCCATCGGTGGTGCTGTGCAGGCTGATGCGCACCTGCACGGAGCTGACGGCGCTCTTGAGCGTGGTGCCCGCGGGCGTCCACTCGGTCCAGTCGTTCACCCCGGTCCGGCCGCGGACGTCGACGTCGATCGACGTGCCCTTCGGCGTGTCGGCGCTCAGCTCCGCGCTGACGCGGTTGGCGGCCGAGCCGAGCGCGTGCTCGGCGGTGGTGAGACTGCCTTCGCTGCCGGCGAAGACGCGCGCGGTTCTGTGCCACGCGGCGTCGGCCAGGGTCAGCGTTCCCCCGGCCGCGGCGACGTTGACGTCATCGGCGTCCACAGTGGACACATCGGCGGTCCAGCTCGCACCGCCGGCCTTCGTCGCGGCCTGGGCGGGGGCTCCGGCCAGCGCCGTCACCGCCCCCGCGGCCAGAACCGCCGCGGTCACGCGGCCGGCCTTCCTGATCCGGATCATCCCCGGTTCTCCCTTCGCACCTGTTCACTCGAACGTGGCGAAAGACTGGCCGGGCGGCGTACATGATCCGTACAAGCAGGGCCGCGGGCTTGTGCGCCCCAAGGCGGCCTTGGTTGCGTCTGACGCACCGAAGGCCGCCTTGGGTGCGTCAGACGCACCGAAGGCCACATTGGGGCGCTTGGGGCCGGGGCGTCAGGCGGAAACGATGTGCGGCGGCTCAGCGGTAGCCGCCGGAGCCGCCGGGCGGGCCGAGGACAGCTCGCGCCAGATCGCCAGCGCGCGCTCCGAGTAGTCCCGGGACCGCTCCGGCTGGGAAAGCGCCCGGTGCAGCTCCCCGAGCAGCTGCGAAACCTCCGCCTCCGACCGCCGGTCCCCGTTCCTCCGGTGCACCGAAAGCGAGTTCACCAGCAACAGCTGCGCGTGCGCGAAATCGCCGCTGTGCAGGCACAGCTCGCCCAGGTTCTGGTTCGCGTAGCCGATGCAGTGGTCGTCGCCGAGGTCGGTGAAGATCGCGATCGCGCGGTCGACGTGCTCGCGGGCCGCCGCCAGGTTGCCCTGGTGCTGGAACAGCAGGCCCAGGCGCTTGAACGCGTGGGCCTCGCGGTGCCGGTCGCCGATCGACGCCGACAGCTCCAGCGCGTCCGTGAACCAGCGCTTCGCCGCCGCGTAGCAGCCTCGGGACATCCAGACCGCGCCCGCGGCGATGCGCGCCACCGCTTCGCCGTGCGGGTCTTCCGCCTCCGCGAACAGCTTCAGGGCTTCGTGGCAGTGGTCGAGCGCGCGGTCGTCCTCACCCGAGATGCGCAGGATCGTGGCGAGCCCGGTCAGCGCGATGCCGACGCCTTGCGCGTCGCCGACCCGTTCGAACAGCGCCCGGGACTCCTCGAACGCCACCCGCGAACCGGCGTATTCGTCCTGGTAGAGCAGGTACTGCCCGAGGTTGCGCTGGACGATCGCCTCCGCGCGCGGCGAGCCCGTCCGGCGGGCCGAGGCCAGGGCGATGAGGTGCGTGCTGTGCCAGTCGTCCTGGTGGCCGCGCAGGTCGAAGTACGGCGTGAGGGCCGACGCCAGCTGCCACGCGAGGTCGTGGAAGCCGTTCGACGCGGCCAGGGACACCGCCGCGACGCTGGTGTGGCGTTCGGCCGCGAACCACGCCGCCGGGTCGTCGGGCAGGACGTCGGCGGGCACCTCCGGGCGCGGCAGCTCTTCGTCGCGGTACATGCCGAAGAAGTGCAACGGCATCCGGCGCGCGGCTTCCAGCGCCAGCGCCAGGTAGCCGGTGAGGACCCGGTGCAGCGACGCGCGCGTCTTGGCCGCGTCGCTCTGCTCGGCCAGCTCGACGGCGTACACGCGCAGCAGGTCGTGGAGCCGGTAGCGCGGCTGCCCGGCCGAATCGGAGCCGACCAGCTCGACGAGGTGGCCGTCCACCAGCACGTCGAGCACGTCTTCGGCGTCACGGCGGCCCAGCACGGCCGCGACCGCCCAGGGCGGGAACTGGACCGGCCCGAGCAGCCCGAGCCCGCGGAACGCCGTCGCCGCCGACATCGGCAGCAGGTCGTAGGACAGCGTCACGCTCGCCCGGACGGCGAGGTCGCCGACGCGCAGCTCGTCGAGCCGCCGGTGCTCGTCGCGCAGCCGGTCGGCCAGCAGCCGCAACGTCCAGCCCGGCCGGTGCGTGAGCTTCGCTCCGGCCACCCGGATCGCCAGCGGCAGGTGCCCGCACTGGCGCAGGATCGCCGCTGCGCTTTCCGGCTCGGCGGCCACCCGCTCGGCGCCGACGATGCCCTGCAGCAGCCGCGCGGCCTCGGCCTCGGGCAGCAGGTCGACGTCGACCGCCTTCGCCCCGTCCAGCCCGGGCAGCCGGATCCGGCTGGTCACCAGCACCGCGCACGCGCCCGCCCCGGGCAGCAGCGGCCGCACCTGGGCGGCGCTCCCGGCGTCGTCGAGCACGATGCACATCCGCCGCCCGGCCAGCCGCGACCGCAGCAGCGCCGACCGCTCCGCAGGCTCCCGCGGCAGGCCCGCGTCCGGGACGCCGAGCGCGTGCAGCAGCTCGGCGAGCACACCCATCGGCGCGCGCGGAGACGACGACGTGCCGGCCAGGTCGACGTGCAGCTGGCCGTCGGCGAAGTCCTCGCGGACCGCGTGCGCGACCCGGACGGCGACCGCGGACTTCCCGACCCCGGGCGCGCCCGACAGCACGATCACGGCGGGGGCGCCGGACTCGGCCCGTTCGCGCATCAGGGCGGTGACTTCGCCGATCACGTCGTCGCGGCCGGTGAAGTCGGGCAGGTCGAGCGGCAGCTGGCAGACCGGGACGAACTCCGCCGCGCGCACGGCGGGCGCGGTTTCCGGCACCAGCGTCGCGCGCAGCTCGCGCAGCCGCGCGCCCGGTTCGGCGCCGAGCTCTTCGCGCAGGACGCGCTCGGCCGACTCGTACGCCTCGATCGCGTCCGCGGTCCGGCCCGCCGCGCGCAACGCGACGATCAGCTGCGCCCACAGCTCTTCGCGCAGCGGGTGCTCGGTGACCAGCCCCCGCAGCTCGGCGACGGCCTCGCCGCAGCGGCCGAGGCCGATCCGCGCGCGCAGGCGCTGTTCCTGCACCGAAAGCCGGAGCTCGGCGAGCCGGGCGACGGTCGCGCCCCAGCTGTGGTCGTGCGGGAGTCCTTCGAGGACTTCGCCGCGCCACAGCGCGTCGGCGCGGTCCAGAAGCTTGAGAGCGCTCTCGGCACGGTCGCCGTCGAGCTCTTCCTGCGCTTCGCCGGCCAACGCGGCGAAGGCGAGGTGGTCCAGTTCGGCCGGGGACGCGGTCAGCAGGTAGCCGGACGCGCGGCTGCTGATCCGCTCGCCGAGGCCGGGGTCGATTTCGGCGAAGCGCCTTCGCAGCGAGTGGACGTACGTGCGGATGTTCGCCGCCGCCGACCGGGGTGCCGAATCCGGCCACAGCACCTCGACCAGCACGTCGGTGGACACGACGACGTTCGGCTGCAGGGCCAGCGCGGCCAGCAGCAGCCGGGGCTTCGGCCCGCCCAGCGCGACGACCTGCCCGGCGGCGGTGACTTCCAGCGGGCCGAGGACGCGGATGGTCAGCGAGGTGGTCTCAACCTGCCCGATGAGTTCCCCCATGACCGGATGCTATGACCGCTCCGACCTCGGGCGATAGATCCATTCGGAGTGTCTGTGCGCGCGCGTGCGCGCGAGGACCGGCTTTGTACGAGACGTGTACGGGGCGCGGTCACGCTCCCGCCATGAAGCGTTTGAACCTCCGGCGTATGGCCGGACTCGGGGTGATCGTGGCGGCGGTCGGCTCGCTCGCGGTCGGCGGCGCGCTCGAGGCGTCCGCCGCGGCGAGCGGCACCGTGAAGACCGCGGGGGACCCGCTCAACGTCCGCCGGGCGCCGACCGCGAGCGCCACGGCCGTCAAGACCGTCGCGAACGGCGCGACCGTCGCCATCGACTGCCAGGTCAACGGGTCCTCGGTGACCGGCACCTACGGCACCAGCACGCTCTGGGACTACGTGCCCGCGCTCGGCGGGTACATCTCGGACACCTACGTCTACACCGGTTCGGACACGCGGATCGCGCCGGACTGCGGGGTCGGCACGGGCAGCGCCCAGTGCGCCGACGCCTGCGCCGGCGAGGGGCAGTACCGCTCGTCCGACTCGCACTTCCTGGTCTACGACACGAACGCCGACGGCTACTCGGCCGTCGTCGCCTACTGGCTCAAGGGCGGCGCCGGGCCGTTCTACGTCTGGAACTCCGGTGGCGAGGGCACGAAGGTCGACAAGGCCGTCTCCGTCCCGCACGGCGGCTGGGTCTTCTACAAGGTCTGCGTCGCCAACTACACCACCGGGAAGCCGGACCTGAAGTCCTGCTCCGACGGCCTCACCGACTTCGCGGCCTGACCGCGTCCACCCGAGAAGAAAGGGCTTTCCACCATGGGTCAGGTCAACCGGCGCAAGGTGCTCCTCGGCGGGCTCGCCGCGGTCACCGCCACCGCGGCTTCGGCGGCGCTGCCGTCGTGGGCGAACGCCCGCACCACGGTCGCCGCCCCCACCATCCACGACCCCTTCCAGCTCGGCGTCGCCTCCGGCGATCCGCTCCCCGACAGCGTGGTGCTGTGGACGAGACTCGCACCGGCGCCGCTCAACCCGGACGGCTTCGGCGGCATGCCGGACGCCACCTACGCGGTGGACTGGGAGATCGCGAACGACGAGGCGTTCACCTCGATCGTGCAGACCGGCCAGGCGAGCGCGGTCCGCTCGGCGGCGCACAGCGTCCACATCGAACCGACCGGGCTGCAGCCCGCGCGCGAGTACTTCTACCGCTTCAAGACCGGCGGCTACATCTCGCCGGTCGGCCGCACGCGCACCGCCCCCGCCGCCGGTGCCGCGGTCAACCAGCTCAAGTACTGCTTCAGTTCCTGCCAGCACTGGGAGGAGGGCTACTACCACGCGTACAAGGGGATCGTGGCCGACGACCCGGACCTGGTGCTGTTCCTCGGCGACTACATCTACGAGAAGAAGTCGGGCCGCGCCGCCGCGGAACGCAACCCGCGCAGCCTGGCCTTCACCGAGGAAGTGACGACGCTCGCGCAGTACCGCGCCCGCCACGCCCAGCACAAGACCGACGCCGACCTGCAGGCCGCGCACGCGATCGCGCCGTGGATCGTGGTGTTCGACGACCACGAAGTGATGAACAACTGGAACGGAACCACTTCGCCGGCGTCGGCCGCGCGCAAGGCCGCCGGGTTCCAGGCCTTCTACGAGAACACCCCGATCCGCTCGACGGCCAAGCCGAACGGCTCGTCGATCCAGTTGTACCGCCAGTTCCTCTGGGGCAACCTGGCCCGGTTCCACATGCTCGACACGCGCCAGTACCGCAACGCCCAGGTCGCCGACCCCTCCGGCGACGCGGGCCCGTCCTGCACGGACATGCGCAGCACCTCGCGCAGCATCCTCGGCAGCACCGAGGAAGCGTGGCTGCTCAAGCAGTTCGAGTCGCACCCGGCGACGTGGGACTTCCTCGGCCAGCAGGTCTTCTTCGCCACGCGGGACGGCGACGGCAACAAGGCCACCTGCGAAAGCCCCGACTCCTGGCAGGGCTACGAGGCCTCCCGCAACCGGATCCAGCAGGGCTGGGTCGACCGGAAGGTCGCGAACCCGATCGTGCTCACCGGCGACGTCCACCGGCACTGGGCCGCCGACCTGCGGCTGGACTACTTCGACCACAGCGACCCGGTCATCGGCTCGGAGCTGGTCACGACGTCGGTGACGAGCAACAGCGACACCGCGACCGCGCCCAGCTCGACCTGGTACGCGAACAACCCGCACGTCAAGTACTGCAAGGGCGAGCGCGGCTACGTCCGCGTCACGACGACGCCGTCGCAAACGCGAGCGGATTTCATGACCACGTCCGACACCAGCGTGTACGACCCGGCGTCGGTCGTGATCAAGAACGACCGCAGCTACGTAGTGCAAGCGGGCAAGCCCGGCCTCCAGCAGGTGTGAGCACCGGAGCGCTACGCTGCGTGACGTGACCGATGAACCAGGCCTCCGGGAGCGCAAGAAGCTCCGCACGCGGACGGCGATCTCGACGGCGGCGATCCGGCTCTTCCTGGAGCGCGGGTTCGACGCCGTCGGGGTCGCCGAAGTGGCGAGCGCGGCCGAGGTGTCCAAGCGGACGCTCTTCGCCTACTTCCCGACCAAAGAGGACCTGGTGCTGCACCGGTTCGCCGACCACGAGACCGACGCGGCGGACGTCGTCCGCGCGCGCCGGCCCGGCCAGGGCCCGCTCGAAGCGCTGCGGGAGGCGTTCCTGCGTGGGCTGGACGACCGCGAACCGGTGACCGGGTTGTGCGACGAACCCGGCGTGCTCGCGGTCTTCCGGCTGGTCACCGGCACCCCCGCGCTGGTGGCCCGGCTGGCCGGGTTCACCTCCGCGGGGGAGGCGGCGCTGGCCGCCGCGCTCGGCGAGGCGGGTGTCCCGGTCCTCGACGCGGGTCTCGCCGCCGCGCAGATCTCGGCGGTCCGCCGCACCCTGGCCACGGCCAACATGGACGCGGTCGCGGCCGGAGTCCCGGCGCGGCAGCGCTTTCCGGCGGCCGTCGCCGCCGCCGAACGGGCGTTCTCCCTGCTGGCGTCCGGAGTAGGGTTCGCCTGACCGCCGCGCGCGCATGCGGGATTCCCGGTGCGACCGTGAAAAACGCACGGTTTCGCCGGGCTCGGCGAAGGTAGACTTCGAATCCCGAAAGGACTCCGGGGGACCCGCGTCCGACTGGGGGTGGCGCGGGTCCCCCGGGCCCGCCGATCTTGACAGTCCGTTCGCGTCACTCGTAACCTGGGTTTTCCGCCGTCATGCCGAATTTCCCGATTCCATGACAAGGCGGTCTCACGGTGAAAAGATCTTTGCTGATCAGCTTGGCGGTGGCCGGGCTGGTGGTGGCCGGTACCGGGATCTCCACGGCCGCACCCGGCGGCGTGTACGACGTGAAGGACTACGGCGCCAAGGGCAACGGTTCCGCCGACGATTCTTCCGCCGTCACCAAGGCGATCACGGCGGCCAACGCCGTCGGCGGCGGCACCGTCCGGTTCACCTCCGGCACCTACAAGTCGGCGCACACGGTGCACCTCAAGAGCAACGTGACGATCCAGCTCGACGCCGGCGCGACGATCACCGGGTCCGGTGCGGACACCTACGACAAACCGGAAGCCAACCCCTGGGACGCCTACCAGGACTACGGCCACAGCCACTTCCACAACGCGATGTTCACCGGCGACAAGCTGACGAACATCGGCTTCACCGGCGCGGGCACCATCGACGGCGGCGGCAACCTGATCACCGGCAACCCGAAGTCCGGTGAGGCGGACAAGATCCTGTCGCTCACCCGGTGCGACGGGCTGACGTTGTCCGGCATCAAGCTGCGCCGCGGCGGGCACTTCGCGGCGCTGATCAACGGCTGCAAGAACGTCGTCTCCGACCACCTGACCATCGACACGGCGAGCGACCGCGACGGCTGGAACATCATCAGCACCACGAACGTCACCATCACCAACGCCAGCATCGCCGCGAACGACGACGCGCTCGTGTTCAAGAGCGACTACGCGCTCGGCGCGAAACTACCGAACGGGAACGTCACGGTCACCGGCGCGAAACTGTCGGCGGTGTGCTGCAACGCGCTGATGTTCGGGTCCGAGACCTGCGGTGACTTCACCGGCTACCACTTCTCGGACATCGCGATCACCGGCGCGCACAAGTCGGGGATCGGGATCGTTTCGATGGACGGCGCGAAGATCTCCGACGTGCACTACCGGAACATCACGATGTCCGGGACGTATTCGCCGGTCATGATGAAGATCGGCACGCGGAAGCGGTGCGGGAACAACCCCGGCGTCGGGTCGATCAGCGGCATCACGTTCGACAACGTCACCGGTACGCACACCGGCAGCAATTTCAGCCCGACGATCTGGGGCGCGGACAGCGGTCACCGCGTCTCCGACGTCACCTTCACCGGCGTCAAGCTGAACGTGCCGGGCGGCAACGGAACCATGTCGACCGGCGTCCCGAGCAACAACGCGACGGACTACAACCCGAAGAGCATCGGCACCCGCCCGTCCTACGGCTGGTACCTGCACTACGCGGCCGGCATCCGGTTCGTGGACAGCTCGGTGGAGTTCGGCAAGGACGACGGGCGCCCGGCGAGCATCGTCAACAACAGCTCGGACATCACTTTCGACCACTTCACCGCGGAGAGGGGCAGCGAGAGCCCGTACGACCTCGGCTTCCAGTCGGTGGCGGGCTACTGCGTCAAGAACTCGGCGCTGCGCGTGAACGCGACGGGGTCCACTTCGGACTGCTGACGACAGAGGGGCCCCGGCCGGGTGGCCGGGGCCCCTCCTGCGGCGCGCCTCGTGGTCAGTGGTGGAACTGCTCGTTCATGATCAGGAACGCGCCGAGGCCGTGGAAGTCGTTGGTCCGGCGGGCCCGGGCGTAGTAGTAGGACAGGTCCCCGACGTTGGTGCCCTCGCAGATGTCGGTGATGTTCGTGAGGCCGTCGGCGCCGAGGGAGATCTTCTTCAGCACGCCGGCGTAGCCCTTGTCCGCGACCGCCTGGTACTCCGGCGGCAGGTAGCCGCGCTCGACGCCGCGGGCGAGCGTGAAGGCGTACATCGACGACGCCGACGTCTCCAGCCAGTTCTTCGGGTCGCCGCCGCGGTCGACGACCTGGTACCAGCGGCCGGTGGCCGGGTCCTGGTACCGCTGGTAGCCCGCGGCGAGGAACCGCACGACGTCGATCAGCGCGGCCCGCCGCGGGTGGTTCGGCGGCAGCACCTCGAGGATGTCGACGGCGGCCATGCCGAACCAGCCGATCGCGCGCGCCCAGTGGTACTTCGAGTGGTGCCCGGTGCCGCTCGCCCACGATTCGGAGCCGTCTTCGTCGTAGGCGTGGTAGAGCAGGCCCTTCGCGGGTTCGCGCAGGTGGCTGAAGTACACGGAGATGTTCTTCGCCGCTTCTTCGAAGCAATAGGTGCCGTCGTTGAACGCGGCGCCGTAGAGCGCGAGGAACGGCTGGGCCATGTACACGCCGTCGCCCCACAGCTGGCCGACCTTGCTCGTGGCGTGGAACATGCCGCCGTCGGACGTGCGGGGGTAGCCCGGGAACCGCTTGCGCAACTGGTCGGCGGCCGTCTTGTACTTCTTGCGGCCGGTTTCGGCGTGCAGCAGCGGCAGCATCTGGCACGAGCGCATGGCGTCGAGGTTGGTGAAGCTGTTGGAGATCCCGCTGTCGGTGATGAACCGGTCGTACCAGGCGACGATGTAGTCGAGGTACTTCCGCTCGCCGGTGCGCTTGTAGAAGAGGTACTGGCCGTAGAGGTACAGGCCGAGGGTGTAGCCCCAGCCGCCGATCTTGTCCGGGGTGTAGCGGGTCATCGTCGAGTCGATGACCGCCCGCGACCAGTCCGGCGGCGGCGCGGCCCCGCCGATCGGGGGCAGCCGGTCGGCCGCCCGCGCGACGGGGCCCGCCGCGGCGAGGGCGCCGAGCGCGCCGAGGGAGCCGGCCAGGACCGCGCGCCGGGTCGGGCGAAGGGGGTGCTCGGACATGCTTCGTCCCTTTCGTGCACTGGCCCCCGCGACGCGGGTGGTGCGAAAGAGGTGGCCGGGATGCCGATCCGCCGTCCGTCGGCATCCCGGCCGGCTCTTGGGGCGCGGCGTGCTACCCGTTTCGCCGGAGCGGTGGTCGGGGAGCGAAAGCGCTTCCCAGGGAGAACATCTACTCGTCCGGCGGGCCGGCGGTCAAGAGAGATCCGATCTCTCGTGTCATATATCAGATATTTAACCCGGATGGCGGGTGTTCCGGTGTACCGGTGACTGAAACGTGTGCCAGAGGTCGGATCTGCACCTTGACCGTCCCGCACGGCAGGAGTACCACTCCGGGTGGACCAGACCACTGGAGGTCGTCGATGTTCCTGCGTCGTTGTGGTGTCGTGTTCGCTTCGCTGCTGGCGGCCGCCGGGCTCGCCGCCGCGCCCGCGTCGGCCGATCTGCAGAAACCGTCCCAGCAGTGGCTGCGCGACAGCCAGGCGGGCCTGTTCCTGCACTGGGGCATGCGCACCTCGCCCGGTTACACCAGTTGCACCGCCTGGGAGAAGGCGATCACCGACGGCGGGTGGAGTCCCGGCTACTGGGTCACCGAAGCGAAGAAGCTGCACGCGTCGTACCTGGTGCTGGCCTCCTTCCACAGCCGCCTCGGCTACTCGCGGGCCTGGCCGTCGAAGATCCCGGGCAGCTGCAGCACCAAGCGCGACTTCCTCGGCGAGCTGGTCGCCGCGGCGAAGGCGGAAGGGCTCAAGGTCATCCTCTACATGACCAACGACGCCCAGTGGCACGACGAGGGCGGCCACGAGTGGCTCGACTCGGCCGGCTACTCGAAGTACAAGGGCAAGACGGTGAACCTCGACAGCCAGGACGGCTTCGGCCAGTTCAGCTACGACAACTTCTTCGAAGTCATGAAGAACTACCCCGACCTCGGTGGTTTCTGGATCGACAACGACAACGCCTACTGGGAATCCCACGACCTGTACCGGCAGATCTACCAGCAGCGCCCGGACTACCTGCTGAGCAACAACAACGAAGACACTCCGATCATGGACACGATCAGCAACGAGCAGAAGACCGGCATGACCCCGGCGTACGACTACCCGCAGGCCACGTACACGGCGATGCCGCGGCTCACGGAGGCGTGCTTCAAGCTGCCCGACACCGGATCCTGGTGGTACGGCGGCTCGAACCCGCCGGTCACCAAGGCGCTCAACCTCGGCAGGCTGCTGACGAACGCGGGCTCGTCGATCAAGTCCCTGATGGCCGAGACGGCGATGGTGAACGGCAGGTTCCCGGCGAACCAGGAAGCGTTCAACAACTTCGCGGCGGGCTACCTCGACGCGATCCGGGAATCCCTCGACGGCACCGAGGGCGCCGGGTACATGTACGGCGGCATGCAGCCGGGCTTCTGGAACGACGGCGCGCACGGCGTCATCACCATCCGCGGGGCGGCGCAGTACGTGCACGTGCTGACCAAGCCGTCCGGGAGCACGCTGAAGATCCGCGACAACGGCTACCGCGTCTCCCGCGTCACGAACCTCCGCACCGGCGCCGCCGTCTCCTTCGGCCAGGGGAACGGCAGCCTCACGCTGACCGGCCTGGCGGGCTGGGACCCCTACGACACGGTGTTCAAGGTCGAAACGACCGGCCGCACGGGGATCTACGACCCGCGTACCGTGACCCTGAAGGCGAGCACGTCGGCCAGCGGCCACAGTGGACAGTCCGCGAGCGACGGCGACTACCTGACGTACTTCGACAACGGCAAGAAGCTCCCGGTCGACCTCGACTACGACCTCGGGTCGGCGACACCGGTCCAGTACATCGGCGTCAACCAGCGCGAGGACTCGGTGAGCTACGCCCGGTCGGACACCGAGCAGTCGGCGCGGATCAAGGGCTACCAGGTGTTCGTCTCGGCCGACGGCCGGAACTGGGGCAGCGCGGTGAAGTCCGGCACGCTCCCGAGCCACCGCGGCGTCCAGTTCGCGGACCTGCCCGCGGTGACCACGAGGTACGTCCGCCTCCGCATCACGAGCACGTACGCGGCATCGAGCGACACCACGCGCTACAAGCGGCTGCGCATCGACGAAACCTGGCTGGGCTCGGCCTACGCGAGTTAGAGGACCCGTTCCAGGACTTCGGGCCGGGTCGCGCGAGCGATGGCGGCGTCGAGCGTCCGGTGCAGGTCCCCGGAGTCGGGAGTCGCGAAGTAGTGCGGCATGTCGGCCCGGTCGAGCGCCGCCGCGGCCGGCCCGATGCCGAGCAGGTAGGGCGAGTAGAGAATCAAGGAGTGCGGCCCGGGATCGGCGCAGAGCGCGGCCATCCCGGGGAACTCGGCCGCTTGGTGCACCTCGAAACGCTCGGTGTCGGCGGCGTGGCGCTCCTTGAACTTCTTGAACCTCGCCAGCGACTCCTTGATCTTCGGGGCGAGTTGTTCGCCCCGAAGCCTGGAGAAGATCGCCGTCGCCTCGCTGGCCGGGTCGAGGAGGACGCAGCGGTAGGTGCCTCCGCGCCGGAGGAAGTCGAGCACCGCGTCCCGGTAGACCGCCGGACGGTCGGTCGTGATCAGCCGGTTGGAGCAGGAGTTGAGCGTCGTCCCCAGGTCCAGCAGGTGCTCCGACGCGGTGCTGACCAGGTGGGCCTTGTCCTGCTGGCTGGGACGGCGGGGGTAGCCGTACACCCGCACGCCGCCGGGCAGACCGGTCGACCGCAGCCACGTCCGCCGGCCTGCCTCCCCCTCGCCGGCGGTCCGCATGAGGTAGACCTGCTGTTCTTCGAAGACGCCGACCCACTCGAACTCGCCGGTGAAGGGGCCGGCCACCCGGTGCACGGCATCGGAGACCGCCAGCCTGTCGGGCGGGACCGCCTCTTCGAGGTGGGCGGCGAAGTTGATGTGCGGAGAATGGATCGAAGCGAGCCGGTCGGCGGGCAGCCGGATCGGGCCCTTGTGCACGGCCAGCCGGAGTCGCAGTTCGCCGGCGAACTCCGCCGCCTCGAGCTCTTCCCGCAACCGCGGGACGTCCTCGGTGAGGATCGTCCGCCCGGCGATGAGCGTGACGTCCCGCGTCACGCTCTCGTTGTCGTCGTGCAGGATGAAGAAACCGCCGTCGCCGCGCCAGCTCCACAGCTCGGCGCGGGCGCACCCGAGGTCACGCGCCACCTTCTCGATTCTGGCGATCAGTCGCAGCCGCAACAGGTCGAAGGCGTGCGCGGCCCGGTCCCGGGGGTTGCGCTGCACGATGCTGGAGTAACCCGACGCGTCGAGGAACAAGACGTACACGTCGTCGTAGGTCACGTCGGCTTTGAACTGATCCGCGTCCATCCACCCAGCACACCACACCCCGCACGGTCGTGTCTTGCGATCGGCGCGTCAACCGGCCTTCACGGCTCGTCGTCCCCCTGGCCCGGAATGGCGAAGACGGGCGGGATGTAGACGCTCTCCAAGAACTCCAGCACGGTGTGCACGGCCAGCAGGGTCGCGAGGTATTGGTACGAGGAGTCCTTCTCCGCGTCGCCGAAGTCGGCCACTCCCCGCGCGATGATCCAGTCCACGTCCCGGCAGGCGAACGCGAAGCCGTAGGACTCCTGATCGCCGAGTACGATCCGCTGGTTGCTTTCGTGCAGGTTGAGCAGGTGCTCGCCGTCGCGGAGCAGCTTGTCCCCGGAGGCGACGGCGTCGGACAGGACCGACACCCGTGGTTCGAAGTCCGCGGGCAGGTCGGCGGGACGGTGGCGGCCGGGCAGCTCGGCGATGGCCGACGCGAGCCGGTCGTGGAGCTTGGCGCCGGTGGGATCGAAACGCATGAGCTGCAAGTTCATCGGACCGCGGTTGGCGACTTCGGGCCGCGGCTCGAAGCGGTCCGCGGTGAGCCGGCCCGGCTCGTACCACCAGACGGTCTTCGGCAGGTGGACGTCACCTTTCCTGGTGTGACCGGGGAGACCGGCCGCCATGCCGGCGAGGATCCACACGTTCGCCCGGTAGAAGGTGGCGATTTCGTCGACGGCGTGCTGGGCGTGGAGACCGTACGCTTCGCCGATCGCCGTCACCGCGACGGTGAGCTCCGCCGGGGGAACAGCCAGCCCGGCCGCGGTGCAGGCGAGTTTCTCGTGGTAGTACGGGCGGTCGCGACGTATCGCGTCAGGTCCGCCGTCGATGCCCAGCGCGGCCAGCGTCGCCTGGAGCTCGATGGGCTGGACGGTGAGGATGAAGACGTCGACGTCCTGGACTTCCTCGGCTGGCGCGGGATGCCGTCGTGGCGGGGCGCTGCCGGGCATCGGCGGGAGGAAGGACTCGATCACGGCGATGTCCAGTCCCGCGCGTTCGCGGGCCGGGAGCGTGGCCGCGCGGCTCGCGTAGTCGCGCATCATGAGGATGCGCTGGATCCCTTCCGGATCGCGGAGGAGGAAGTGGGCGATCGACGCCATCGACTCCTCGGCGCGCTCTCGCCGCCGGCGCGGCCGCGTCACGACCACACCCGGCGCGGGCTGGGAATCTCGTAGAGCGAATGGATCTGCACGCCGTCGAGCTGGTCCGCCGGTACGAAGTTGAAGATGGGTGTGTAGGCGTGCGGCTGGATCTGGAACGCCTTGAGGACCCGCAGCATCTGCTGGGCTGTCGCGTTGGAAGCGTTGATCTCGTCGAGCAGGACCACACTCGCTTGGTGGTGCGACAGGTGTTCCAGCTGCCGCCCCCACCCGGTGCCGTCCGCGAGGTGCCGGATCTCGGCGATGGTGCGCCCCTCGGCTCCGGTCAACGCGCCCCGGGGAAGCGGGACCGCGACCATCCGGTCGTCCGCCCAGTGCTGCATCCGGCGGATCAGCAGCTGGACGGCCGGTTCCTCCGGACAGACGATCACCACGCCGGGAGGTGCCACGTCCTGCATGACCTTTTCCAGCTTGTAGGCCAGGCAGTCGCCGAACCGGGCGAAGATCGTCGCGAACGGGGGGAAGTGGAGCAGCCGCTGCGCTTCGGGCGGCCCGTACACCTCGGGCTTCCACTCGACGCTCGTGAGGATGTACCACGCGTCGTACGACCGCAGCCCGGCGAAGTCGTTCCGCTGCTTGTCGGTGTGCGGCAGCCTCAGCGCGCATTGGTCGCACTGCTCCCGGCTGACCCGCTCGGCGACGACCGCCTTGACGTGCTGGACCGCGGGGAGGCCGTTGCCCTCCGTGTGGAAGTCCGAGGACTTGAAGGCGGCGATCGAGTACCGGTGCAGCTTGTAGTCCGCGTCGACCGCTTCCTGGACGACCCGCGTGTAGGTGGCTCCCGTGTTGATGAAGTCGAGGAGGAACATGTAGGTCGTCCCCGGAGTCGGCTTGGGGATGTTCGCCGGGTCCTCGGGCCATTTGCTCCAGGGGACGTTGAGCCGGTTGGCCGCGGCGGTGACGGCCCCTTCCATCCAGGCGTCGGTCTTCGCCGGGACGATCAACGCCGTCCGACCGGTCCGCTTGCCCGTCACGTCGACGATCGTGTCGTGGAGGACTTCGGCCAGTTCCGTGACGGCGCGGGAGCCGTCGAAGAAGAAGTGGCTGCAGTACTGTTCGCTGATCTCGAAGTGCCCGATGCGCCGGATCACCTTGTCTTCGAAGTCCTGCCGGGGCGCTCCGTTGATGCCACGGTACTTGGCCTGGAAGCTCTCGGGATCGGGGGAGGACAGGGGCAGGGGGTGGCCGTGCGGCTCCAGCTGCCCGGCCTTGTTCACGACGACTACAGTGCCGGCCTCCGCCGGCATGTCCAGGATCGGCGTCCAGAACGGGCTGAACGTGTTGTGCGGGAAGTTCGGGAGCAGCACGACGCTGAGCTGCTCCGGCCTGGTCGCGAACTTCGCCGCGCACAGCGCGACCCAGTGCAGGAAGTTCTCTCCCATGTCGCCGTAGCGGTTGCCGGAACAGTCGATGATCTTCACTTCGCGATCCGTGTCGGAGGTGGTGAAGCCCAGGATCTCCGTCGACGGCAGGACGGAGTTCCGGATGTCGTCCGCCGGGATGTAGCGCGTGAAGCTCGCCGGGCGGTGGACCGCCACCGGTGTGACCAGTCGTCGCGCCAGCCACTCGTGGAACTTGCGGCGGGACTCCTCGACCGGTTCGGAGGCCAGGGCGCCGACCCGCAGAACCTCGGTCTCCAGCTGCCAGGGACGCCGTGGGCTACCGGGCATGGCGCAGGGGCAGACGCACGGTGAGCAGGTTCCCGTGGAACGGCCGACCGGCGACGTGAGCGAGGCGCGCCCGGTAGCGGCGGGGCCCGCGGCGCCGCTGGCCGGGCGCGCTGGCGAGGTTCAGCTGCTGGTTGCCCGTGCGGATCTCGAGCGAACCGCCGAAGAGGTCGATCGCGCACCGGTACAGAGCGTGGAGGCCGTACTCCTGCGGAAGCTCGCGCGTGCGCGTGATCGAGTGCGACGGCGCCGTGGTCGTCCGGTGGGAGATCCCGGGGAAGACCGAGGCGAGCAGCAGCTCTTCGTCGGTGGCGGCCGCCCCGGGGGTCCACCGGGCCGTGTACTCCGCCGAACGCGGGTGCCAACCCAGGGGCTCGACGGCGAACGCGTCGTCGACCGCCGCCTCCGCGACCCTGATCGGCTGGTTCGCCGACAGGCTGGTGCGGAGCGTCCGCACCATGCTGTCACCGTTGTCCCACAACGAGATCACCAGTTGTTCCGGGGCGCCGGATTCGGTTTCCGTGACCCAGGAACCGACGGTCAGCAGATCGCCGCCCGGGTGCAGCACCGCGTTCGTCAGCAATTCGTAGATCAGCACCCGCGCGACTTCGGCTCCGCGGTGGCTGAGTGCGGTGTCGAGGAAGCTGAGAACGACCGGGCCGCGCCACCGTGACCATTCGGTCGCGACGATCGAGGCGATCTGGGGCTCGGCTTGGAAGGAATAGGTCAAGAATCCGAAGAAACGTTCGTCCCCGAGGCGTTCGTACGCGGTACCGGAGGGCCGGTTCGGCACGGGGCGCAGAAGTCTGACCTGGTCGCGGATCGGCAAGGCGCCGTCCGCCCAGTGGAGTGTGCCGAACTGCGAGCGGGAGACCATGGCGGCGGCCGAAGCGAACGAGCACTCCAGGAGGAAGTCGGTCATCGCCGGGTTCCGGGGCAAGGAGATCAAGGTCTCCTGCCGGGCCGCGCTGCGTTCGTCGAGCACGGAAAGCAGGACCATCAAGCCGGTGATGTCGACGGTGGTGGCGTCGGCGAGGTCGAGATCCAGGGGCGCGTCGTGCCCGGCGGCCGCCAGTCGCGCCAAGGTGGCTGAAACCGAGGCGGTGTCGATCTCCTCGGGTAGCCGGACCCGAAGCCATTCACCGGCGTTGGCTTCGACCGACATCGGCGTACCCCTTCGGTTGCGGCTGGCTCCGGAGTTTCAAATGCTCCCCGGAGCTTAAGTCGTCAACAACCACCCGAATGAGTGACGAGAATCGATTTGGCGGTTTTGGGTGTTAATTGTCCAGAATCTGTCAACTTGATCGCCGTGAATGAATCACGAAGCCAGCAGGTCCACGGCCAGCGCCGCCGTCCAGCTGAACTCGCGGGTGCCGTGGCCGGCGCCGGTCAGCGGGTCGCAGTACTCCGCGAAATCCGTGGTGGCCGCCGTGGTCAGCAGGTCTTCGCGCAGCTGGGTGGCGAGGACGGGTTCGCCGTGGGCGAGGAGGGCGCGGTGGAGGAGCCAGCCGATGTTGGTCCACGACGGGCCGCGCCAGTAGCGGGCCGGGTCGAAGTCCGGGGCGGTCAGGTCGTAGCTCGGGACGCCGTGGACGCGGCCGAGGCCGAAGCGGGGGCCGGTCGCCGTGGCGAGGAGGGCCGGCGCGACCGCCAGGTCCGGGAGGAGCAGCGGGAGCAGGCCCGCGCACGTGTGCTGCGGGGTCAGCGCGCCGGTGCGGACGTCGCGGGCGAAGAAGAAGCCGTTGTCCCACAGGGTTTCCTGCAACGCCTTCGCCACGCGCGCCGCCGATTCGCGGTGGGTGGCGGCGGCCGCCGGGAGGGCGAGCTCGTCCGCGATCGCGGCCAGCGCCAGTTCGGCGTCGGCCAGCAGCGCGTTGAAACCCGGGTCTTCCACGGCGAACTCGCCGAAGTCCCGGTAGCCGCTGTCCCGGTAGTCCGCGGCGAGCCGGACGTACCGGCCGTAGTCCTCGTCGCTCGGCCGGTCGGCGGCCTCGCCGTGCGTCAGGTCGCGACGGATGAACCCGGTCGACGGCGTGACGCGCGCCAGCGGGCCGTCCCACGCCGGGCTGTTGTCCATTCCGGACTCCCACGGGTGCACGATCGCCGCGAGCCCGCGCCCGCCCGCGTCGCGCGCACCCAGCAGGTATTCGTGCCAGGCCCGGAGTTTCGGGTACAGCGTGGCGAGGAATTCGCGGTCGGGCGCGGCTTCGTGCACCGCGAGCACCGCGCGCGCGTGCACCGGCGGCTGGATCAGCCCGGACGTCCGGCCGGCGCGCCAGAAACCGGGGCCGGGGAAGTAGGCCTCGGGCGGGGTGTCCGGGTTGAAGAGGATGTGCGGGACGCGGCCGTCGCGCCACTGCGCGGAGAACAGTGTCAGCAACTCGCGCCGCGCGCGCTCGGGCGCCAGGTGGCGCAGGCCGATCGCGATGAACGCGGAGTCCCAGCTCCACTGGTGGGGGTACAGCCCGCGCGAGGGCACGGTCGACGAGCCGAGCCAGTTGCCCGACAGTACGGCCGCGGCTCGTGTTACATCCATATGTCCAAGTTATCTCCAACTTGTGTATTGTCAATAGACAAAAGAGGGGAGACGCCGGATGCCGACCAGTGCCGGAGAACTGTTCCAGCTGGTCAAGACGGGGGAAGCGACCACGCGGAAGGCCCTGCTGACCCGCAGTGGACTGTCCCGCTCGACCCTCACCGCGCGCCTCGACCGGCTCCAGGCGGCCGGCCTGCTCACCGAAGGCGACCAGGAGGAGTCCACCGGCGGCCGCCCGGCGCGGCACCTGCGCTTCGACGAGCGGCACGCCGTCGTCCTCGCCGCGAGCATCGACACCACGCACGCCGAGGCCGCGGTCACCGACCTGGCCGGACGGCGGCTGGCCCACCGCGGCGGCGAGCTGCGCGTCGCCGACGGCCCGGAACCGGTGCTCGACGCGATCGCGGGCTGGTTCGACGCGATGCTGGCGGAGGTCCGGCTGCCCGTCTGCGGCGTCGGCGTTTCCGTGCCGGGCCCGGTCGAACCCGGCCGCGGCCGCGTGACGCAGCCGCCGATCATGCCGGGCTGGGACGGCTACCCGATCGACGCCCACCTCGGCGCCCGCTTCGCCGCGCCGGTGCTGGTCGAGAACGACGCGAACCTGATGGCGCTGGGCGAACACCGCGCCCGCTACCCGGATTCGGCCTCGCTCGTGGTCGTCAAGGTGTCCACCGGGATCGGCGCCGGCATCGTCATCGGCGGCGAGGTCTACCGCGGCGTCGACGGCGGCGCGGGCGACATCGGCCACGTCCGCCTGCCCGGCCGCCCGGACGCCCGCTGCCTGTGCGGCTCACTCGGCTGCCTGGCGGCCGTGGCCGGCGGCGGCGCGCTCGCCGCGCGGCTGACCGAGCTGGGCCTGCCGACGACGTCGGGCTCGGGCGTCCGCGACCGCCTCGTGGCGGGCGACCCGGAAGCGGTCCGGCTCGCCGAAATCGCCGGCCGCCAGGTGGGGGAGGTCCTCGCGACGCTCGTGTGCGTGGTCAACCCGGGCGTGCTCGTGGTCGCCGGCGACCTCGCCGAACCGCATTTCGTCGCCGGGGTCCGCGAAGAGCTCTACCGCCGGGCCCTCCCGCGGGCGACGCGGAACCTGCGCGTGGAGATCGGCGGCCGCGGCGACGCGCTCGGCGGCGCGGTGGCGCTGGTCGTGGAAACGGTGTTCTCCGTGGCCGAAGTGGACCGCAAGCTCGCCCGTTGACCACGGCCGAAGTGCCGTCACGGCGCGGACTGTCCCGAGTGGACGGACCACCCGACTTTAGTAGGTGGCGCGTCCCCTTCGGACGTGGTCCGCGAAACCGGACTTACCGCGCACAAGAGAGCATTCCTCGCGTTTTCTCTCCGACAAATCGGATTTCCGCACCACGCCCATCGGGACGTGAATTCGCGCCGAGATAACGGTTCCGCAAGCACTTCCCCGCGAGCGGAACACCGATCTAGTCTCACCCGGTGTTCCAGGCCCGTTTTCTGGGGCCGCTTTCGAAGAGGGAGATTTCTGTGCGAAGAAGCTCCACCCTGCTCCTTTCGCTCGCGGTGGTGGGTGGCCTGACCGGCGCCCTGCCGGCGACGGCGTCCGCGCAGGGGCGTCAGGACATTCCGCAGTCGCACCCGTTGTGGGCGAACGCGCAGGCGAAGGTCGCCGACACGGCGCCCGCGTCGAAGCTGAGCTTCCGGGTCTACCTGAACCAGCGCGACAACGCGGGTGCCGAGGCGCTGGCCCAGGCCGTGTCCGATCCGGACAGCGCGACCTACCGCCAGTACCTCAGCCCGGACCAGGTGCGTGACCGCTTCGCCGCCAGTGACGCGACGGTCAACGCCGTCAAGGCGTGGCTGACCGGCAACGGCTTCAGCATCGGCGAGGTGCCGTCGAACCGCGCCTACGTCGAGGCCACCGGCACCGCCGGCCAGACGCAGGACGCGTTCGGCGTCAAGCTGGGCAAGTACAAGGTCAAGGGCCAGACCCTCCGCGCCGCCGACAAGAACCTGTCGGTGCCCGCGAACCTGGCGGACGACGTCCTCGGCGTCGTCGGCGTGGACCAGGCGACCAACCTGTTCAAGCCCGACCACGCCACCGGTGCCGGCACGCCGTCCGACGTCGCCCCCGGCCCCGGTTTCCGCAACGCGCGGCCGTGCAGCGCCTACTACGGCGAGAAGATCGACACCACCGATCCCGCCTACAACGGCCAGCACCTGCCGTACGCCCCCTGCGGCTACACCCCGGCGCAGCTGCGGTCGGCCTACGGCGTCGACAAGGTCGGCGCGGACGGCAAGGGCACCACGATCGCCATCGTGGACGCGTTCGCCTCGCCGACCATCTACGCCGACGCCAGCACGTACGCCCGGAAGAACGACCCGGCGCACCCGCTGAAGCAGAGCCAGTTCAAGCAGCACGTCTTCCCGGCGAACCCGGTCCTCGAGCCGCCGGACCAGTGCGACGCGGCGGGCTGGTACGGCGAGGAGACCCTCGACGTCGAGGCCGCCCACGGTCTCGCGCCGGGCGCCGACATCCTGTACGTCGGCGGCGAGTCCTGCGAGGACAACGCCCTCGACGTGGCGCTGAACTACGTGATCGCCGGCCACAAGGCCGACATCGTGTCGAACTCCTACGGCGACACCGGCGAGGACATCCCGGCCGACGAGGTCAAGGTGTTCAACCAGATCTCGCTGCAGGCGGTGCTCGAGGGCATCGGCGTCTACTTCTCCTCGGGTGACAACGGCGACGAGGTCGCGCGCCTCGGCACGCCGTCGCCGGACTTCTCCGCCTCGGCGCCGTGGATCACCGCGGTCGGTGGCACGTCCATCGCGATCGGCAAGGACGGCAAGCGGATCTTCGAGACCGGCTGGGAGACCAGCAAGTCCTCGCTGACCAACGGCGTCTACGGCCCGGCCAACTACACCAGCGGTTCCGGCGGCGGCACCAGCCGCCTGTTCGAGCAGCCCTTCTACCAGAAGGGCGTCGTGCCGGACGCGCTGTCGACGAAGAACCAGACCGGTCACAAGAAGGGCCGGGTCGTCCCGGACATCTCCGCGATCGGCGACCCGAACACCGGCTTCCTGGTCGGCCAGACGCAGACCTTCCCGGACGGCGCCTACTACGACCAGTACCGGATCGGCGGCACGAGCCTCGCGTCGCCGGTGTTCGCCGGCATCATGGCGGTGGCCGACAGCGTCGACCACTTCCACCACGGCTTCATCAACCCCGTGATCTACAAGCTGACTTCGCGCACCTCGGCGATCAGCGACGTGAAGCACGTGGACGCCGCGGTGGAGCGCGTCGACTACGCGAACTCGGTCGACGCTTCGGGCGGGCTGCTCACCTCGGTGCGCACGCTCGACTACCAGGGCCTGACCATCCACACCACCCCCGGCTACGACGACGTGACGGGTCTCGGCACGCCGAACGGCCTGCTCTTCCTGCTCCTCGTCTAGTCCCAGTCCGTGAAGGCCTCCTTACCGGCTTTTTCGCCCGGTAAGGAGGCCTTCACGGCTTTTCGGCGACCAGGGGGATGACCGCGCTGACGGCCGTGCCGCCGGGGCCGCTGGCGACGTCGAGTTCGCCGCCCAGCGCCTCGACGCGGTCGCGCAGGCCCGCCAGCCCGGTCCCGCCGTCCAGGGACGCGCCGCCGGCGCCGTGGTCGGTCACCGCGACCCGCAGTTCCGCGCCCTCGACCGCGATCCGGACGCCGACGCGGTCGGTCTGCGCGTGCTTCAACGCGTTCGTCAGCGCTTCCGACGTCACGAAGTACGCCGTCGCCTCCACCGCCGCGTCGAGGCGCGGCACCGTGCCGACCGACAGGGCCACGTCCATCGGGCTGCGGTCGGCCAGCGACCGGACCGCCGCGACCAGGCCCGCTTCGGTGAGGATCGCCGGCCGGATGCCGCGGGCCAGCTCCCGCAGCTCGGTGATCGCCGTCTGCAGCTCGTCGACCGAGCCGCTGAGCAGGGCGCGCACCTCCGGCGGCAGATCGTCGCCGTAGCGGCGGCCGGTCATCCGCAGCAGGAGCACGACGCTCACCAGCCGCTGCTGGGCGCCGTCGTGCAGGTCGCGTTCCAGGCGGCGGCGTTCCTCGTCGCCGGCCTCGACCAGCCGCGCCCGCGACGCGCGCACTTCGGCCAGCCGGTGCTCCAGCTCCGCCGTGAGCCGCTGGTTGTCGAGCACCAGCCCGGCCGCGGCGTTGAGCGCGTCGATCGACCGGCTGTCCTTCCAGACCTCGTCGTCCTGCACCAGCGCGGCCAGCCCGGTGCCGTCGCGCTCCAGCAGCAGCCGGATCATCTCGGCGTTGCCGACGCGGGCGCGCAGCACCCCGGCCAGGAACGCCAGCGGCCACAGGCAGAACAGGATCCGGTACGCCTGCAGGAGCGGGTGCGACAGCGGGTGCCCGTCGCCGAGCGCCGTGCCCGCCCCCGACGTGAGCGCGCCCAGCAACGCGATGGTGATCACCGGCGAGAGCAGGCGCCGCTGCGGCAGCCGCCCGGTCAGCCAGCGGTAGAGCAGCACGACGACCACGCCGGCGCTGATCGCGGTGGCGGCGAGCTCGAGCGCGCGGTCGGCGAACGCGCCGCCGTCCGAGCCCGGCCGGATCGCCAGCAGGTCGCGCGGGTCGTCGTCGGCCAGGAGCCCGACCACGCCCGAACCGAGCACCACCAGGTACGCCGCGGTCACCAGCAGCCGCTCCCACCGCGACCGCAGCCTGCCGTGGGGGAACGCGAGCACGAGGTGCGCGATGACCGGGCTGGACGCGGCGCGCAGCGGCACGGCGATCGTGTACAGCACCGGGTTCCGCGCGAACTGGAGGTCTTCGAGGAACAGCGCGACGCCGGCGAACGCGATGAGCACGCCGATCGGGTTGGCCGGGCGCCGGACGTGCGCGACCGCGCCGGCGAGCAGGAAGAGGAAGCCGGTCGCGGTGCTGAGCGCGGTGTCGAGCGCGGAATGACCGCCGTCGGCCGCCTTCAGCGTCAGCGCGGTGACCCCGAGGGCCAGGCCGGCGACGAGCAGGCCGGTCATCACGAGCGTCCGCGGGTGCTGCGCCACGCCCACCCCTCCCGGTGTGCTCCCGGACACGCAAACCGTCATTCGCCCGTTCGGGCTCTCGCGTTACACCGGGCGGCGGCGCTTTAGGGTGAACCCCGGGGCGAACGGGAGGCAGGGAATGAGCGGACGTGGTCTGGACGCCGAGGTCTTCGGCGGGCGGATGCCCACCGGCGGCGGCGACCTGGCGATCGAAACCCACGGTATCGCGCCGGTCCCGGAGGGCAACCGGTTCGGCAGGCCGTGGCGGCTGTTCAGCGTGTGGTTCGCGCCCAACCTGACGATGACGGCGGTGTTCACCGGCACCCTCGCCGCGTCGCTCGGCCTGGGGTTCTGGACCGGGCTGGCCGCGATGCTCGCCGGCACCGTGCTCGGGTCGCTGCCGGTCGCCTACCTCTCCACCTGGGGCCCGCGCACCGGTACCGGCCAGCTGCCGCTGGCCCGGCTGCCGTTCGGCGGCGGCGTCGTCCTGCCCGGCCTGGTGCAGTGGCTCGGTTCGATCGCGTGGGACGCGCTGGTCGGGCTGTTCGGCGGCGAAGCGCTGGCCGAGCTGACCGGGCTGCCGTTCTGGGCGGCGGTGCTGATCGTGCTGGTGCTGCAGTGCGCGCTCGGCGTGTTCGGCTACGCGCTGATCCACCGCGTCCAGGCGGTGATGAGCGTGCTGCTGGTGCTCGCGTTCGCCGCGCTCGCCGTGAAGGTCCTTTCCGGACACCCGATCGCTGCGGCGGACACGGCTTCGGGCGCCGACCTGGCGGGCGGCGTCGTCCTGTTCACGACGATCACGTTGTCGCTGGCGATCTCCTGGGCGCCGTACGCGTCGGACTTCAGCCGCTACCTGCCCGCGTCGACGTCGTCGCGCAGCGTCTTCTGGGCCACCCTCTTCGGCCTCGTCGTGTCGTACGCGATCGGCGAGGGCCTCGGGCTCGCGCTGGGGTCGTCGCTGGGTGACCAGACGGCGTCCGGTGTCGCGAAGCTGCTCGGCGGCGGGTTCCTGGGCGCGCTGGCGCTGGCGGTGATCGCGCTGGCGGCGGTGTCGTCGAACGCGATGAACGACTACAGCGGATCACTGGCCCTGCAGACCGTCGGCGTCCGGCTGCGGCGCCCGGTGTCGGCGGTGGTCGTGACGGTGCTGGCGTTCGCGCTGATCCTCTGGATGCACAGCGGCGACCTGTCCGCGAAGTTCGAGAACGTGCTGCTGTTCGTCAGCTACTGGATCCCGCCGTTCCTCGGCGTGGTCGTCCCGGACTGGCTCGCGCGCACCCGCGGCGGGCGGCGCGTCGACGTCCTGGGTTCGGTGTCCGTGCGGCCGTGGGCGGCGGTGGTGGCGTTCGTGCTCGGCTTCGGCGCGGCGGTGCCGTTCATGAACACGTCCCTCTACACCGGACCGGTCGCGGCGGCGCTGCACGGCGCGGATCTCGCCTACTACGTCGGGTTCGTCGTTTCGCTGGCAGCGTACTTCCCGCTGTGCCGCCGGGTTGACCTCAAGTAATGTAGAGGTTTCACGATGGTGTGGTAGCCCTCGGAGGAGGAACCATGCCAACCGCACTCGTGACCGGCGCGTCCGCCGGTCTGGGCCGCGCCCTCGCGGCGGCCCTGGTGAGTCGCCAGTGGACGGTCGTCGGCGACGGCCGCGACGCGGCCGCGCTTTCGGCCGCTGCCGAGGAGATCGGCTTCACCGCGATTCCCGGCGACGTCGCCGACCCCCGCCACCGCGCGTCACTGGCCGGCGCGTGCCCGTCGCTCGACCTGCTCGTCAACAACGCCAGTTCCCTGGGTGTCAGCCCGCTGCCTTTGTTGGGCAGCTACCCCTTGGCGGAACTGGAGAACGTCTACCGCGTCAACGTTTTCGCCCCGCTGGCGCTGACGCAGCTGCTCCTGCCCGCGCTGACGGCGTCGCGCGGAACGCTCATCGACATCAGCTCGGACGCGGCCGTCGAGCCCTACGAAGGCTGGGGCGGGTACGGCTCGGCGAAGGCCGCGCTCGACCAGCTCACGGCGGTGCTCGGCGCGGAGAACCCGGACCTGGCGGTGTACGCGGTCGATCCGGGCGACCTGCGCACGGCGATGCACCAGCGCGCGTTCCCGGGCGAGGACATCTCGGACCGGCCACTGCCGTCGTCGGTCGTCCCGGGGTTCTTGCGGCTGCTCGACGAGCGCCCGCCGAGCGGCCGCTACCGCGCGGCAGACCTCCTGGTGACCGCATGAACATCCGCTTCGACCTTCCCGCGGAGTTGTCCGCTTCGGCGCCACCGGAGGCCCGAGGTCTGGCACGCGACGAGGTCCGCCTGCTGGTCGCTTCGCCGTCAGGTGTGCACCACACGGTGTTCTCCGCACTGGGCGCGCACTTGCGGCCCGGTGACCTATTGGTGGTCAACACGTCGGGAACATTGCCGGCAGCGGTCGACGCGGTCCGCTCCGGCCGCCCGGTGGTCGTCCACTTCGCGTCACCCCTGGACGACGGCGGCTGGGTCGTGGAGCTGCGCGCCCCCGGCGGCCCGCTGCTCGACGGCCGCCCCGGCGAGGTCCTGGAACTGCCCGGCGGCGCGTCCCTGACGTTGCGCTCCCCGGTGACCGAGCGGCTGTGGCGGGCTTCGGTGGCGGTGGAGGGCCCGGTCCCGGGCTTCCTGGCCACGGCCGGCCGCCCGATCCGCTACGGGTACGTGCCGCGCGCGTGGCCGCTGTCGGACTACCAGACGGTCTTCGCCCGCGAGCCGGGCAGCGCGGAGATGCCCTCGGCGGCCCGCCCGTTCACGACGGAGCTGGTGACGCGCCTGGTGACCGACGGCGTGCTGTTCGCGCCGCTGCTGCTGCACACGGGGGTGTCGTCGCCGGAGGCGGACGAGCCGCCCCAGCCGGAACGCTTCCGCGTCCCGGCCACGACGGCGGCACTGGTCTCGTGGGTCCGCTCCCGCGGCGGCCGCGTGATCGCGGTCGGCACGACGGCGGCCCGCGCCCTGGAATCGGCGTTCGCGGGGGGAGAGGTTCGTGCGGCCGAGGGGTGGACGGACCTGGTGCTCGGCCCGGACCACCCGGCCCGCGTGGTGGACGGCATCGTGACGGGACTGCACGCCCCGGAGGCGTCCCACCTGCTGCTCCTGGAGGCGGTGGCGGGCCGCGACCGCGTCCAGCGCGCTTACGACGCGGCGGTGGAGCGCCGGTACCTGTGGCACGAGTTCGGGGACGTGTCCCTGCTGCTGCGCCGCTGACCCGGTCTCAGGCGCTGGAGGCCTGCCGTCGCGAGCGCAGCAGGCCTGCCACCGCCACCACCGCGATGCCCAGCCCGATCCCGCTCACGATCGACGCCACCAGGCTCGCCGTCGCCGTGGCCAGGCCGAACGCGCCGCCGATGTAGACCGGGATGCAGACCGCGACCGGTCCCCACACGCGCAGTGAGAAGGCGCGGTCCGAAGCCAGCCACAGCACCAGCGCGACGGCCGCGCCCGTCGCGACCGGGATCGCCCAGACGACCAGGCTCGTCACCGCGTCCATGCCGAGTGACCGGAGCCACTCGAAGGACGCCTGGCCCAGCCCGATGAACAGCACGACCAGCGCCACTCGGACGCCGGCGACCCCGTGGCCCCGTCGGTGTGCGGTGCTCGTCATCTCATCCCTCCCGGATCGGTCGTCATCGATACCACGTCCGGGTGACGCGGGCGGTTGCCCGCGTTACGGGATTTCTCCGAAAGGGCCTTTCCTCCCGGATCCCGGGAACTTCGCGCGGGCCCTCGCGTCCGGCCGGTCGACGCCGCATGCTCTTGCGGCACCACGCTCCACCTGGTCGAACGGTCCCCAGTAGGGGCATGCGCCACCGATGTCAAGGAATCTCACAAGATTTCCCGGGATGCGGATGGCTATGCGCCCCAGTGGGTGACCGTGCGAACCTCGCCCCGAACACCGATCCCGAAAGGCGACACCGACGTGCGCACCCACCGCAGAACCCGCTTCCTGGCCTCGGCGCTGGCCGCCCTGACCGTCGTGGGCGTGCTCGCCGGCTGCTCACGCGCGGACAGCGGTACCGCGCCGGCCGCCAACCAGGGCGCCGCCGGGGAGGTCCGGGTCGGGTTCTTCCCGAACGTCACCCACGCGCCCGCGCTGATCGGCGCCAAGAAGGACTTCTTCAAGAACGAACTCGGCTCGACCAAGCTCACCACCCAGACGTTCAACGCGGGCCCCGAAGAGGTCAACGCCCTGCTCGGCGGCTCCCTCGACGTCGCGTTCCTCGGCTCCGGCCCGGCGATCAACGCCTTCACCAAGTCCAAGGGCGCCATCCAGCTGATCTCCGGCGCCGTCTCGGGCGGCGCGCAGCTGGTCGTCAAGCCGGACATCACCAGCGTGGACCAGCTCAAGGGCAAGAACATCGCCACGCCGCAGCTGGCCAACACCCAGGACGTCGCGCTCAAGAAGTTCCTGGCCGAGAAGAAGCTGACCGACCAGGTCAAGATCACCAACCTCGACAACCCGAAGACGCTGGACGCCTTCAAGAAGGGCGAGGTCGACGGCGGCTGGCTGCCGGAGCCGTGGGCGTCCCGGCTGGTCCTCGACGCCGGCGCGAAGGTGCTCGTCGACGAGAAGACGCTGTGGCCCGGCGGCCGGTTCCCGACCACTGTGGTGATCGTGCGCAGCGAGTTCCTGCAGCAGCACCCGGACACCGTCCGCGCGCTCCTCAAGGGCGAGCTGGCCGCGATCGACTGGGCCAAGGCCAACCCGGCGGAGGCGAAGACGGTGGTCAACGGCGCCCTCAAGGAGCTGGCCGGCAGTACCCTGAGCGCGGCGGTCCTGGACCGCGCGTTCTCCGGCATCGAGCTGACCACCGACCCCGTCGCCGCCGAATTCCCGCAGCTCGCGCAGGACTCGGTGACGGCAGGCGTGGTGAAGACGGCGGTGTCGCTCAAGGGCTTCGCCGACTTCGGCCCGCTGAACGAGGTGCTGAAGGCCAAGAACCTGCCCGCCGTCGAAGCTTCCGAACTGACCAAGTGACCATCCGGAGAGGCAGCCACCGATGACCACGACCCTCCCCAGCGGCCGGGCCCGGTTCACCGGCACGACCGCGGTGCGTCTCGACGGCGTGCGCAAGACGTTCGGCCCGGCCGGCCGCGCGGTCGTCGCGCTCGACGGCGTCGACCTGACGGTCGCGCCCGGCGAGTTCGTCTGCCTGCTGGGCGCGTCCGGGTGCGGCAAGAGCACGCTGCTGAACCTCGTCGCGGGCCTGGACGCGCCGTCGGCCGGGGAGATCACGCTGAACACGTCGCGGCCCGCGGTCATGTTCCAGGAAGCCGCGCTGATGCCGTGGCTGACCGCGACCCGCAACGTGGAGCTGCCGCTGCGGCTGGCCGGGTTCGGCCGGGTCGAGCGCCGCGAAAAGGCCGCCGAGCTGCTGGAACTGGTCCGGCTGACCGACGCGGCGAACAAGCGGCCGCACGAGCTGTCCGGCGGCATGCGCCAGCGCGTCGCACTGGCCCGCGCGCTGGCGGCGACCCTGCGCGTCGGCGGCGACCCGGAGCAGTCGCTGCTGCTGATGGACGAGCCGTTCGCCGCGCTCGACGCCATCACCCGCGACTGCCTCCAGAGCGAGCTGCTCCGCGTGTACCGCAGCACCAGCACGTCGGTGCTGTTCGTGACGCACGACGTGCGCGAAGCGGTCCGGCTCGGGCAGCGGGTCGTGCTCCTGTCGTCGCGGCCCGGCCGGGTCGTGCGCGAGTGGACGGACGTCCCGCTGGCCGACGCCGAGGAGCTGACCGAGGAGATCACGGGCCACCTGCGCGAGGTGATCAGCACCCATGCCGCAGCTCGACCGGTCGGAGGTCGAGGACCTCGAAGCCGTCGGCTCCGGCCTCGACGCCCTCGACGCCCCGGTGGGGGAGCGCCGTCCGAGCTTCTGGAAGCGCTTCGCCTGGGGGTTCCTGCCGCCACTGGGCGCGCTGGTGCTGCTGGTCGTCGTCTGGCAGGTCCTCTGGGCCGCGGCCTTCTGGCCGGAGTCCCAGCTGCCGGCGCCGCTGGCGGTGTGGGACGAGTTCTGGAGCAACGTCGTCGACGGCAAGGTCTTCGGCTTCGTCTGGACGTCGGTCCACCGCGCGGCGCTCGGCTTCCTCGCGGGCGTGCTGATCGGCACCCCGCTGGGCCTGGTGGTGGCGAAGGTCCGCGTCGTCCGCGCGGCGATCGGCCCGCTGCTGACGGGCCTGCAGAGCCTCCCGTCGGTGGCCTGGGTCCCGGCGGCGATCCTGTGGTTCGGCATCAACGACGCGGCGATCTACTTCGTCGTCCTGCTGGGCTCGGTCCCGTCCATCGCGAACGGCCTGGTGTCCGGCATCGACCAGATCCCGCCGATCCTGCCGCGGGTCGGCCAGGTGATGGGCGCGAACCGGTTGTCCTCGGCCCGTCACATCCTGCTGCCGGCGGCCCTGCCGGGCTTCCTCGCGGGGCTGAAGCAGGGCTGGGCGTTCTCGTGGCGCTCGCTGATGGCCGCGGAACTGATCGCGCTGTCGCCGCAGCTGGGCGTCGGGCTGGGCGCGTACCTGAACCAGGGCTCGTCGTTCAACAGCATGGAGACGGTGATCGCGGCGATCTTCCTGATCCTGCTGGTCGGGGTGGGGATCGAGCTGGTGGTGTTCCGCCCGCTGGAACGCGCGGTGCTGCGGGCCCGGGGGCTCACCGCGTCGCTCTGAAAGTTTCTTCGCCCGGGTGTCGAAGCCGGCTTCGCGGCCTCGACGTCTCCTTCGCAAGGGTTCCCCGGCGAAGGAGTTGAGGTCTGTGATCGCGATCTTGGTGGCGACGGTGGCGGCGTTCGTGGCGAGTTCGGTCTGGTACACGGCGTTCGGCGGGCTCTGGGCCCGCCTCAGCCCCGCCGCGGCGCCCGCCCGGCCGTCGGCGTGGCGCGCCGGCGCGGAGTTCGGCCGCACGCTGGTCTTGGTGGCGGCGTTCGCGGCCCTGTCGGCGGCGGCCGGCGTCGGCGGGGTGCCGGGTTCCATCGGCCTGGCACTGCTGTTGTGGGCTGCCTTCCCGGTGGTGATCCTGAGCGGTTCGGTGCTGCACGAGCGCGTCCCGGTCCGGCTGGCGGCCCTGCACGCGGGCGACTGGCTGCTGAAGATCGTGGTCGTGGCGGCGATCGTGGGCGCCTGATCCGGAACCGCGGAACGATGCGGGGGCCGCGTTCGTTGTCGGTACCTACGGCGCCGTAAGTTACGGTTCCGTAGGTCACGCCCCGACCCCGGAAGGACCGCGCGCATGGCCGTTCCCGAGAGCACCGCACTCATGTACGAGCTCGAGGGGACGGTCGAGGAAAACCTCAACCGCCACCTCGCCGCCGCCCAGGAATGGATGCCGCACGAGTACGTGCCGTGGAGCGAGGGGCGGAACTTCGCCGACCTCGGCGGCGACGCGTGGGACCCGGAGCAGTCGCGGGTGTCGCCCATCGCGCGGACCGCGCTCGAGGTCAACCTGCTCACCGAGGACAACCTGCCCAGCTACCACCGCGAGATCGAGCGCGCGTTCGGCCGCGACGGCGCCTGGGGCACGTGGGTGCACCGCTGGACGGCCGAGGAGGGACGGCACGGCATCTGCATCCGCGACTACCTGCTCGTCACCCGCGCGGTCGACCCCGTCGAGCTCGAGCGGATGCGGATGGCGACCATGCAGGCCGGGTACGAGACCGAGGACAAGCCGCTGCTGCGGGTCTGCGCGTACGTCTCGTTCCAGGAGCTCGCGACCCGGCTTTCGCACCGCAACACCGGCCGCTACACCCAGGACCCCCTGGCCGAGAAGCTGCTCGCCCGCGTCTCCACCGACGAGAACCTGCACATGGTCTTCTACCGGAACCTGGTGAAGGCCGCGTTCGAGATCTCGCCGGACGCGATGATGCGCGCGATCACCGACGAGGTCCTCGACTTCGCGATGCCCGGCGCGGTCATCCCGAGCTTCGCCCGCAAGGCGGCGCTGATCGCCAAGGCGGGCATCTACGACCTGCGCATCCACCACGACGACGTCGTCATGCCGCTGCTGCGGTACTGGAAGGTGTTCGACCGGGAAGGGTTCGGCGAGGTCGGCGAGACCGCGCGGGAGGAGCTCGCCACGTTCATCAAGGCCCTGGACACGCAGGCCGCACGCTTCGAGGAGCGTCGCGACGCCGCGGCCGCCCGGGCCGCCGCCCGCGGTCTGTAACCCCGAAAGCCGTGAAGGCCACCTTGAGGAACTTCAAGTTCCTCAAGGTGGCCTTCACGAAAAATTCAGCGGCCGGTGCGGCGGGAGCCCGCGCGGGTGCCGGCGGAGAACGCCGCCGCGCCGCCCGAACGGGTGCCCGTCGCCGGGGCGCCGGACCGCCGGGAGCCGCCGGACTCGGCACCCGTACGCCGGGAGCCGCCGGATTCGGTACCTGTACGCCGGGGAGCGGCGCCGGAGCGGCGGGAACCGCCCGCAGCGCCACCGGACGCCGGAGCGCCGGACCGCCGGCCGCCCGAAGCGGGGGCGTCGGATCGCCGGGAGCCGCCCGGGGCGGCGGCGTCCGACCGGCGGGCACCACCCGCGGCGCCGCCACCCGGAGTGGCGACGTCCGACCGGCGGTTACCGCCCGCGGTCGCGCCGCCCGACCGACCCGCGGCCGCGCCGCCCGACCGGCGGGAGCCACCCGATCGGGACTGCTCCTCGCGCCGTGCCCGAGCCTGCTGGCCCCCGCGGTTCTCCTTCGGCGCTCCGCCGCGACGTCCGCGGCCGCCACCCGGCGCCTCGCCGGACGCCGTGACCTTCTTCGGGCGGTTGTCCACCGCGGGCGCCTTCGAGAACGTCCGCTCGCCCGGCGCCAGCTCCGCCAGCAGCGGGTGCCCCGGGCCGAGCTGGGTGGTCGTCGGCTTGATGCCGGCCTTGCGCGTCAGGTCGCGCACGTCGCGGACCTGCGCGTCCGTCATCAGCGTCACCACGGTGCCCGACGCACCGGCGCGTGCCGTGCGGCCCGAGCGGTGCAGGTACGCCTTGTGCTCGACCGGCGGGTCGGCGTGGATGACCAGCCGGACGTCGTCGACGTGGATGCCGCGGGCCGCGATGTCCGTCGCGACCAGGGTCTTCGCCGTGCCCGACGAGAACGCTTCGAGGTTGCGCGTGCGCGCGTTCTGGCCCAGGTTGCCGTGCAGTTCCACGGCCGGCACGCCCGAAGCCACCAGCTTGCGCGTCAGTGCCTTCGCGCGGCTCTTGGTGCGCGTGAACACCAGCGTGCGGCCCGGCGCCGCGGTCAGGTCGACCAGCACCGGCAGCCGGTGGGTCTCCTCCAGGTGCAGGACGTGGTGCTCCATCGTGGTCACCGGCGACTGCGCCGAGTCGACGCTGTGCAGCACCGGGTCGTCCATGAACCGCTTGACCAGCACGTCGACGCCGTTGTCCAGCGTCGCCGAGAACAGCAGCCGCTGGCCGCGCTCGGGGGTGGCGTCCATGATCCGCCGGACCTCGGGCAGGAAGCCCAGGTCGGCCATGTGGTCGGCCTCGTCCAGCACGGTGATCTCGACGGCGTCGAGCTTCACGTGCCCGGAGCGCATGTGGTCGGCGAGCCGGCCGGGGCAGGCGACGACGATGTCGACGCCGTCGCGCAGCTTCGTGATCTGCGGGTTCGCGCTGACGCCGCCGAAGATCGTGGTCGCCTTCAGGCCCAGCGGCCGGGCCAGCGGCAGGATGGACGCCTCGATCTGCGTCGCGAGCTCGCGGGTCGGCGCCAGGATCAGCGCGCGGGGACGGCCGGGCCTGCGCCGCGTCGGGCCCGCGGCGAGGCGGGTCAGCACCGGCAGCACGAAGCCGTACGTCTTGCCGGAGCCGGTGCGCCCGCGGCCGAGGACGTCCCGGCCGGCGAGGGTGTGCGGCAGGGTCGCCGCCTGGATGGGGAAGGGCTCGGTGACGCCCTGGGAGGCCAGCGCGGCCACGAGGGGGGTCGGCAGGCCCAGTTCAGCGAAAGTGCTCATAAGTCGTGCGGGCACGGGTGTGCCCTGGTCTCCGTAACCTGAGAAGGGTTGTCCTGCCCGGCGCAGACCGGTGTGCGGCCGCGGCGCGTGGTAGTCGACAACAGCAGCGGGCCGAGGCAGAACTGAGCGGCCCGCAAGATCAGTGTACCAACCAGCGTGACGTACCCCCAGTGAGATTGCCCGCACTCGCGCGGCCTTGCTAAGTTACCGGTCGGTAATCGAGGAGGACGACCATGCTGCTGAACCCGCGCGAATACGACCCGGCGCACTTCGACGCCGAGACGCGGCGCCTGCTGCGCGCCACCATCGACTGGTTCGAGCAGCGCGGCAAGGCGAAGCTGACCGAGGACTACCACAACCGCGTCTTCTACGCGGACTTCCTCGAGTTCGCGGGCAAGGAAGGCCTGTTCTCGACGTTCCTGACGCCGTCGGCGAACGCCGGCGGCAACCCGGACAAACGCTGGGACACCGCCCGCGTCGCGGCGCTGTCGGAGATCCTCGGGTTCTACGGCCTCAACTACTGGTACCCGTGGCAGGTCACGATCCTCGGCCTCGGCCCGGTGTGGCAGAGCGGCAACGCGAAAGCACGCGAGCGCGCGGCGGCCGCCCTCGACGCCGGCGGCGTCGGCGCGTTCGGACTGTCCGAAAAGGACCACGGCGCCGACATCTACTCCTCCGACATGGTCCTCACCCGAGACGGCGACGGCTACCGCGCCACCGGCTCGAAGTACTACATCGGCAACGGCAACTGCGCGCGCACGGTGTCGGTCTTCGGCCGGATCGACGGCGTCGAAGGCCCGGACCAGTACGTCTTCTTCTACGCCGACTCCGAGCACCCGGACTACCACGTGGTCAAGAACGTGGTGCCGTCGCAGATGTACGTCGCCGAGTTCCGGCTCGAGGACTACCCGGTGCGCGCCGAGGACATCCTGCACGTCGGCGCCGAAGCGTTCAGCGCCGCGCTGAACACGGTCAACATCGGCAAGTTCAACCTCTGCTTCGGCGGCATCGGCATGGCGACGCACTCGCTGTACGAAGCCATCACGCACGCGCACAACCGCGTCCTGTACGGCAAGCCCGTCACGGACTTCCCGCACGTGCGCCGCGAGTTCGTCGAGGCCTACGCGCGGCTGACCGCGATGAAGCTGTTCTCCGACCGCGCCGTCGACTACTTCCGCAGCGCGAACGCGGACGACCGCCGTTACCTGCTGTTCAACCCGATCACCAAGATGAAGGTGACCACTGAGGCGCAGAAGGTGATCGGCCTGGTCGCCGACGTCGTCGCGGCCAAGGGTTTCGAGGCCGACACCTACCTCGCGATGTCCAAGAACGACATCGACGGCCTGCCGAAACTGGAAGGGACAGTGGCCGTCAACTTGGCACTGATCGGCAAGTTCATGCCCAGCTACCTGTTCGCGCCGCAGGAGTACGCGCCGGTGCCGACCCGCACCGACGCCGCGGACGACGAGTTCCTCTTCCGCCAGGGCCCGGCGCGCGGCCTGTCGAAGGTCCGGTTCCACGACTGGAAGACCGCCTACGCCGAAGCCGCGCACATCCCGAACGTCGCGCTGTTCACCGAGCAGGCCGGCTACCTCGTCAAGCTGCTCATCGAGGCGGCGCCGGACGAGGCGCAGCAGGCCGACCTCGACTTCGGGCTCGCGCTGACCGAGCTGTTCACGCTCATCGTGTACGGCCAGCTGGTCCTGGAGCAGGCCCGCATCACCGGTCTCGACGACGAGGTCACCGACCAGATCTTCGCGGTGCTGGTGCAGGACTTCAGCGCCGCCGCGGTCGACCTCAACGGCAAGGCGAGCTCCACCGAGGCCCAGCAGGCGATCGCGCTGGCCGCGCTGCGGAAGCCGGTCGTGGACACCGCGCGGTTCGAGAACGTCTGGGCGCGGGTGCGGGAGCTTTCCGGGGTCTACGCTATGACCCCGTGATGGCACGGAAGTACCGGCTCGGCGTGACGCGCAAGGCCGCGAACGTCGTCGTGACGGCGTTGCTGGCCCGCGGGATCCCGGTCACCGGCGGCACCGGGTTCCTGCTGACCACGCGCGGGCGCCGCAGCGGAAAGGACCGGACCACTCCGGTCAACGTCCTCGAAGCCGGCGGCAAGCGCTGGCTCGTCTCGCCGTACGGCCAGGTCGGCTGGGTGCACAACCTGCGCGCGGACCCGACCGCCGGGCTCCGGCGCGGCCGCGCGCGCGAGACGTGGGAGGTCGAGGAGGCCGACGCGGCGACGGCCGGGCCGGTGCTGCGCGCCTACGTCCGCAAGATCCCGGTGACGGCGCCGTTCTTCGACGCGAAGCTCAGCGACCCGGTGGCGGTTTTCGCCGCGGAAGCCGATCGACACCCGGTGTTCCGCTTGGCAAGATCAAGAGCGTGAACCGAGAGCGGGCGGCGGAGCTGATCTGGGACGCGTGGCAGACCGGGAAGCGCCTCGACGGCCTGCCTGCCGACGCCCGCCCGCGCGACGTCGCCGAAGGCATGGCGGCCCAGGCGGCGCTCGCCGGGCTGGCCGGCCCGGTGTCGGGCTGGAAGATCGCCGCGACCACGGTGTACGCCCGGCAGTACCTGGACGTTCCTGGCCCGCTGCCGGGCGTGGTGTTCGAGCGGTTCCACCACACCGAGGGCGAACCGGTGCCGGCCGACACGATGACCATGGGCGTCGCCGAACCCGAGTTCGCGTTCCGGCTCAAGGCCGACCCGGGCCCGTCGCCGTCGCTGACCGGGGTCCTCGACGCGGTCGACACGATGTTCCTGGCGGTGGAACTGCCGGACAGCCGCTACACCGACCACCAGCACGCGGGCGGCCCGCAGCTGCTGGCGGACGTGGCCTGCGCGGGCCGCTTCGTCGAGGGCCGCGCGGTGCCCGGCTGGCGCGACCTCGACCTCCCGCGCCGTCAGGTGGTCCTCCACGCGGATGGCGAGGAGTTCTCCCGCGGCAGCGGAAGCCTGGTGCTGGGCGACCCGCGCCTGGCCCTGCACTGGCTGGCGATGGAGCTGCCGCGCCACGGCCGTTCGCTGCGCCCGGGCGACATCGTGACGACGGGAACGGCGACACCCCCGTGCCCGATCCACGCGGGCGGCGAAGTGGTGGCGGACTTCGGCGAGCTGGGCAGCGTGGCAGTGCGGTTCGCCGCATGACGATCCGGCCGGGATTCCTGGTGCTGGCCGTGCTCGCCGGGGCGCTCGACGCGGGGTTCTGGTGGTTCGCGCGCGGGCAGCACCAGTCGGTCGCGCGGATCGGGTTCCTCGTCGCCTTCGTGGCGCTGCTGGCCCTGCTCGCGGTGGCCGCGGGCGTGGTGCGGTGGGAGGTGGCGGTACCGCTGGGAGCGGCGTCGACGTCGGGACTGCTGTTCGTCGGCGCGGCGGCGATCTTCAGCGTCGGCTTCGGGTTCCTGCTGCTGGCGGTCGTGGAGGCGGCGCTGGTCCGCCGTCTGGTGCTGGAGGACTCGCCGTCCGGCTGGCGCGGCGGCACCGGGGTGATCAGTTCGGCGGCGGCCGTCGTTCCGGTGGCCCTGTTCGCGATCGGGCTCTTCGCGCTCCGCTGAGCCCCGGCTGAAACGCCGTGAAGGCCACCTTGAGGAACTTGAAGTTCCTCAAGGTGGCCTTCACGAACCAGCGCCTTACTTGCCGAACCCGGCGCGGCGAAGGGCGTCCGCCATCGAGCCGCTGCCGCCGGAGTTGCCGCCGCGGTCGCGGCCGCCTCCGCGCCGGTCGCCCGAGCCGCCGCGGCGCTGGCCGCCACCGCCGCCCTGGCCGCGGTCGCGCTGGCCGCCGCCGCGGTTGCCCGACGGGGCGCCCGGCTCGTCGTCCAGGCGCAGCGTCAGGGAGATGCGCTTGCGCGGCACGTCGACGTCCAGCACCTTCACCTTCACGATGTCACCGGGCTTCACGACCTCGCGGGGGTCCTTCACGAAGTTCTTCGACAGCGCCGAAACGTGGGCCAGGCCGTCCTGGTGCACGCCGACGTCGATGAACGCGCCGAACGCGGCCACGTTCGTCACCACGCCCTCCAGCCGCATGCCCGGCTTGAGGTCGCCGATCTTGTCCACGCCCTCCGCGAACGTCGCCGTCTTGAACGCCGGGCGCGGGTCGCGGCCCGGCTTGTCCAGCTCGGCCAGGATGTCGGTCACCGTCGGGAGACCGAACGTCTCGTCGACGAAGTCACTCGGGCGGAGAGCCGACAACGTCCGCGTGTTGCCGATCAGTGACCTGAGGTCCGTGCCGGTCTTCGACAGGATCCGCCGGACCACCGGGTACGCCTCCGGGTGCACCGACGACGAGTCGAGCGGGTCGTCGCCGTCCGGGATCCGCAGGAAGCCCGCGCACTGCTCGAACGCCTTCGGGCCGAGGCGCGCGACCTCCTTGAGCGCCATCCGCGAGCGGAACGGGCCGTTCGTGTCGCGGTGGGCGACGATGTTCTCCGCCAGTCCCGTCGTGATGCCCGAGACGCGGGTCAGCAGCGGCGCCGAAGCCGTGTTGACGTCCACGCCGACCGCGTTCACGCAGTCCTCGACCACCGCGTCGAGCGAGCGCGACAGCGAGACCTCGGACAGGTCGTGCTGGTACTGCCCGACACCGATCGACTTCGGGTCGATCTTCACCAGCTCGGCCAGGGGGTCCTGCAGCCGCCGCGCGATCGAGACCGCGCCGCGCAGCGAGACGTCCATGTTCGGCAGTTCCTGCGAGGCGAAGGCCGACGCCGAGTACACCGACGCGCCCGCCTCGGACACCACGGCCTTCGTGAGGTTCAGCGAAGGGTGCTTCTTGATCAGCTCCTGGGCCAGCTTGTCCGTCTCGCGCGACGCCGTGCCGTTGCCGATCGAGATCAGGTCGACCTTGTGCCGCGCGCACAGCGCCGCGAGCTCGGCGATCGACTGGTCCCACTTGTTGGCCGGCTGGTGCGGGTAGATGACGTGGGTGTCGACGACCTTCCCGGTCGCGTCCACGACGGCCACCTTGACGCCGGTGCGGAAGCCCGGGTCGAGGCCCATCGTGGCGCGGGTGCCGGCCGGCGCGGCGAGCAGCAGGTCGCGCAGGTTGGACGCGAACACGCGGACGGCGTCGTCCTCGGCCGCCTGGCGCAGCCGCATCCGCAGGTCGATTCCCAGGTGCAGGAGGATCTTGGTGCGCCACGCCCAGCGGACGGTGTCGCCGAGCCACTTGTCGCCCGGGCGACCCTGCTGCGAGATGCCGAACTTCGCGGCGATGCGCTGCTCGTACTCGGTCGGCCCGACCTGCGGTTCGTCCGAGGGCTCGTCGGGCGCCATCGTGAGGTCGAGGACCTCCTCCTTCTCGCCGCGCAGCATCGCGAGGATCCGGTGCGAGGGGAGCTTGGTGTAGGGCTCGGAGAAGTCGAAGTAGTCGGAGAACTTCGCCCCTTCCTCCTCCTTGCCCGCGCGGACCTTCGCGACGAGGTGGCCCTGGCCCCACATCTTCTCGCGCAGGTCACCGATGAGGTCGGCGTCTTCGGCGAAGCGCTCGACGAGGATCGCGCGGGCGCCGTCGAGGGCCGCCTGCGCGTCCGCGACGCCCTTGTCGGCGTCGACGAACACCGCGGCCGCGGCCTGCGGATCGGTCGTCGGGTCGTTCAGCAGGCCGTCGGCCAGCGGCTCGAGACCCGCTTCGCGCGCGATCATGGCCTTCGTGCGGCGCTTCGGCTTGTACGGGAGGTAGATGTCCTCCAGCCGCGACTTCGTGTCCGCGGCGAGGATCGACGCCTCGAGGGCGTCGTCCAGCTTGCCCTGGCTCCGGATCGACTCGAGCACGGCGAGCCGGCGCTCGTCGAGTTCCCGCAGGTAGCGCAGCCGCTCTTCGAGCGTGCGCAGCTGCGCGTCGTCGAGCATGCCGGTGACTTCCTTGCGGTAGCGCGCGATGAAGGGCACGGTCGACCCGCCGTCGAGCAGCTCGACGGCGGCCTTGACCTGTCCTTCGCGCACGCCCAGTTCTTCGGCGATCTTCTGCTCGACCGACACGCTCACTCCAACACGCTCCCGCTTCGCCTGGCTTCGATCGTCACATTCTGCCGTTTCGGCCACCCCGACTTTCGGATGGGGCTCCTTGACAATCAGATTGGTCTAGTCCATTTTGTGGTGACCTGCCTCACCACAGCGGAGGTCTTCCGTGGTCCCCAAGGTTCGCATCGCTCTGCTCTCCTTACTTTCCGTGGTCACGCTGAGTCTCGGCGTGACGTTCGTGCTCGCCGGCAGCGCTTCGGCGGCGAACATCCTGGCCAACCCCGGCTTCGAAGCCGGCACTTCGGGCTGGACCTGCACCACCGCGCCCACCGCGGTGAGCACGCCGGTGCACAGCGGGAGCCGCGCACTGAGCGCGTCGCCGTCGTCGTCGGACAACGCGCAGTGCTCGCAGACGCTCACCGTTTCGGCTAACACCGCGTACAAGCTGTCGGCGTGGGTTCAGGGCAGCTACGTCTACCTGGGCGTTTCCGGTTCCGCGACGACCAGCACGTGGACGCCGGGCACCAGTGGCTACCAGCAGCTGTCGCTGAGCTTCACGACCGGCTCGAGCACGTCGCTGACGGTGTACCTGCACGGCTGGTACGGCCAGCCGACCTACTACGCCGACGACGTCAGCCTCGACGGCCCCGGCACCCCGCCCACCACGACGCCCACGACGCCGACCACCCCCACGACGCCGACGACGCCGCCCACCACGACCACCCCGCCGACGACGACCACGACGCCGCCGACCCAGGGTGACCTGCCGAAGCACGTCCTCACCGGCTACTGGCAGAACTTCTACAACGGCGCCAAGGCGCTGAAGCTGGCGGACGTCCCGACGAAGTACAACATCATCGCCGTGTCCTTCGCGGACGCCACCGGCACGCCCGGCGCGGTGAGCTTCACGCTCGACTCCGGCCTGTCTTCGCAGCTCGGCGGCTACACGGATGCGCAGTTCAAGGCCGATATCAAGACGGTGCAGGCGCGCGGGCAGAAGGTCATCATCTCCGTCGGCGGCCAGAACGGCACGATCAGCGTCGGCGACTCGACCTCGGCGAACAACTTCGCGAACAGCGTCAAGTCGCTGATCGCGAACTACGGCTTCGACGGCGTCGACATCGACCTCGAGAACGGCATCAACGCCACCTACATGGGCCAGGCGCTGCGGAGCATCTACAACGGCGGCGGCAAGGTCATCACGATGGCGCCGCAGACGATCGACATGCAGTCCACGCAGGGTGGCTACTTCCAGCTGGCGCTCGGCATCAAGGACATCCTGACGGTCGTCAACATGCAGTACTACAACTCCGGCACCATGCTCGGCTGCAACGGCAGCGTCTACGCGCAGGGCACGGTCGACTTCCTGACCGCGCTGGCCTGCATCCAGCTGCAGGGCGGCCTGCGTGCCGACCAGGTCGGGCTCGGCCTGCCGGCGTCGTCGCAGGCGGCGGGCGGGGGCTACCAGGCACCGGCCAACACGGTCTCGGCGCTGAACTGCCTGGCCAAGGGCACGTCGTGCGGCTCGTTCAAGCCGTCGGCCACCTACCCGGCGATCCGCGGCGCGATGACGTGGTCGATCAACTGGGACGCGACGAACGGGTACGCGTTCGCCAACACGGTGTCGGCCGGGCTCGCGGGCCTGCCGTAGCCGTTCTCGTCATGAAGGGGCCCTTCCGGACGCGGTCCGGAAGGGCCCCTTCATGACACCCCCAGCCGGGCGCGAGCCGTCCCCCGCGGCACACGCGCCTGCGCCGCTTACACTGCCGGAACAGGTGTGTGCGAACGTTGCGGAAACGTGGAATCCGCAGGTCGGGGAGGGAGTGCGGTGGTCAGGTACCGCGTACTCGGCACCCTCGAAGCCGAGTCCGGCGGCGCGCTCCTCGACGTCGGCCACGCGCGGCGCCGGTACGTGCTCGCGGCCCTGCTGGCCGAGCCGAACCGGCCGGTGCCGCTGGAGCAGCTCGTCACGCGTGTCTGGGGCGCGCACCCGCCGCACCGGGCGGCCGCGACGGTCCGGAGCTACGTCTCCCGGCTGCGCGCCGCGGGGTGCGTGATCGAGCGCACCGCGCACGGCTACCTGCTGCGCGTCGACCTGGACGCGCTGGACCTGCACCGGTTCCGGGAGAAGGTGTCCCTCGCCCGCGCCGCGGCCGGCGACGTCACCGCGGCCGCGCTCTTCGACGACGCCCTGGCGCTGTGGCGGGGAGAACCGTTCGCCGGGCTGGATTCGCCGTGGCTGACCGAGATCCGGGCGGGCCTGGAAGCCGAGCGGCACGCGGCCCGGCTGGACCGCAACGACGTCTCGCTGCGGCTCGGGCGGCACGCGGCGCTGCTGGCGAAGCTGCCCCGCGTCGCCGCGGACCACCCGTTCGACGAGCGGCTCGCCGGCCAGCTGATCCTCGCGTACTACCGCAGCGGACGGCAGGCGGACGCGCTGGCGCACTTCGAGCGAGTCCGGCGGCGGCTGGCCGGCTCGCTCGGCGCCGACCCGGGCCCGGCGCTGCGCGAGCTGCACCGCCGGATCCTCGCCGGCGACCCCGAGCTGGACGCGCCGCCCGCGCGCGCCGGCGCCCGGACCGGGTCGCTGATCGAGCTGGCCGCGATCCGCGCGGTCGCGACGTTGCTGATCGTGGCGCGCGAAGGCGACTTCGAAGCCGCGGCGTGGCGCGTCCGCAGCACGGCCGACGCGCTGGAGAAGGAGATCGGCGAGCTGGAGGCCGAGATCGGCGGCGCGCTGGTGGTGTCCGGCGAAGGCGGCGTCCGGCTGACGGAGCTGGGGGAGCGGCTGCGCACCGGCGCCCGCGCGGGCGTGGCCGAGCTGGCGGCGATCTTCACCGAGACCCGGACGGCCGAGCGCCGCATCGGCGGCCGCCTGCGCGTGGGCTACGTGGCGAGCCTCGGCGGCGACCTGGTGACGCGCGTGACGACGGAGTTCGAACGCCGCCACCCGGCGTGCCGCGTCACCCTGACCCCCACCCGGATCGGCCGGCGCTGGAACGAAACGGACCTGCTCGCCGAGGGCGACCTCGACCTGGTGCTGCACTGGTCCCCGGGCGGCGACACGCGCTCGTTCGCGCAGCCGAACCTGCGCACCGGCCCGGCGCTGCTGACCGTGCCCCGCGGCCTGCTGCTGCGCGACGACCACCCGCTCGCCGCGCGCGAGACGGTCAGCCTGGAGGACCTCGCGGACCACCGCCTGCTCGACCCGGGCAAGGCGCTCCACCCGGTGGCGCGCGACCTGTGGGCCCCGCCGGTCACGCCGTCGGGCCGCCCGATCCCGCGCACCGAGGAGGACGTCCCCCGCCTGATCGGCCGCACCCGCATCGGCGCCGAGGACATGCTTTCCCTGGTGGCGCGCGGCATCGGACTGCACATCTCGGTGGTGTCGCTGCTGGAGCGCTACCCGTTCCCGGGGCTGAAGGTGATCCCGGTGGCAGACATCCCGCCGATGCTCGCGGTCCCGGTGTGGCGCGCGTCGGAGGAGAACGAAGCGATCCGCGCGTACGTCTCGGTGGCCGCGGAACTGACGGCGGGCTAGCCGTTCTTGCGGCGGATCAGCTCTTCGACCGCGCTGGGCAGGGTCGTTTCGAAGTCGATGAGCTTCGCCCAGGACGGCGTCACCGTGATCCGCACCATGCCGTCCGCGTACAGCTCGCGAACCTCGGCTTCCCAGGCGGCGGCCTGCTCCGGCGGCATCCCGGCGGCCTGCCGCAGGAATTCGGCCGGGAGGTCGTCGAGTTCCTCTTGCGTGCTGGTCCCGCGGATGAGCAGGATCTTGGGCGGCTGCGCCTCGGTGTCGATCGTCAGCGCGACGGCGGGGTTCTTCCGCAGCGCTTTGACTTTCGCGGCGTTCTTGGCCGTGCACAGCACGATTTCCGCGCCGTTCCAGGTGAACCCGATCGGAATCGTCCGCGGCGTCCCGTCCCCGGCGACGTAACCGAGGCGCGCGATGTTCCGGGCGAGGAGTTCCTGGCTGGCCGGGCGGTTCAGGACGTCGATGACCTCGTTGGGCTCCACGCGGACGAGCTTAGCGAGAATCGGCGGGCGGATTCTGGAGAATTGCTTGAGGCACCACCGGCAACCGCAGGGCTCCCGGGGCGTCCGACGGGACCACCGGGTTCTTCGGCGCCACCGCCGCCACCCGGCGGTACTCCGCGCCCAGCGCCGGGCGGGGGTCGGCCTCGCCGTTGTTGGGCCAGAACGCCATCGCCCGCTCCGCCTGGGCCGTGATCGTCAGCGACGGGTTCACGCCCAGGTTCGCCGTGATCGCCGAGCCGTCCACCACGTGCAGGCCCGGGTGGCCGTACAGCCGCTGGTACGGGTCGACCACGCCCGTCTCCGGGGAGTCGCCGATCGTGCAGCCGCCGATGAAGTGGCCGGTGATCGGGATGTTCACCAGGTCCGTCCACGCGCCCTGCGGGAGGCCGCCGATCTTCTCCGCCACCCGGCGGGTCACCTCGTGGCCCGCCGGGATCCACTCCGGCGACGGCGCGCCCGCGCCCTGGCGGGTCGTCATCCGGCGGCCGAACAGCCCGCGTTTCGTGTACGTCGTCACGGAATTGTCGAGCGTCTGCATCACCAGCAGCCCGATCATCCGCTCCGACCAGTGCCGCGGGTTGTGGATCCGCAGGAGGTCACGGCGGTGCCGCCACAGCTCCCGCAAGCCCAGCACCCAGCGGCGACGGCCCGGCGAGCCGTCCACCAGCACCGTCGCCATCAGGCCCATCACGTTGCTGCCGCGCCCGTAGCGCACCGGCTCCACGTGCGTCACCTCGTCCGGGTGGATCGACGACGTGATCGCGACGCCGCGCGTGTAGTCCGTGTCCTTCCGCAGCGACCGCGCCGCCAGGACGGCCTCGGAGTTCGTCCGCGCCAGGAGCCCGAGCCTCGGCGAGACGCGCGGCAGGGTTCCGTTGTCGCGCAGGCGGTGCAGCAGCCGTTGCGTCCCGAGCGCGGCCGCGGAGAACACCACCTGCCGCGCGGTGAACGTCCGGCGCGAGCGGCGGCCGGTGCGCACGGTGTCCACCGCGTACCCGCCGTCGACCGGCCGCACCGACACCGCCGTCGTCAGCGGGTGGACCACCGCGCCCGCCTGTTCGGCCAGGTAGAGGTAGTTCTTGACGGTCGTGTTCTTCGCCCCGACCCGGCAGCCGGTCATGCACTCGCCGCACAGCGTGCACGACTGCCGCACCGGGCCGGCGCCGCCGAAGAACGGGTCCACCCCGGACTGTCCGAAGTAGACGCCGACCGGGGTCCGCCGGTAGGTGTGGCCGATGCCCATGTCGCCGGCCACCTCGGCCAGGACCCGGTCCGCGGCCGTCGTCGCCGGGTTTTCGACCACGCCGAGCATCCGCTTCGCCTGGTCGTAGTACGGCGCCAGCTCGGCCTTCCAGTCCGTGATGTGCGCCCACTGCGGGTCTTCGTAGAACTTGTCCGGCGGCTCGTACAGCGTGTTCGCGTACACCAGCGAACCGCCGCCGACGCCGGAGCCGCTCATCACGAAGGTGTTCTTCAGCAGCGTCAGCCGCTGGATGCCGAAACAGCCCAGCGCGGGCGCCCAGAGGTATTTCCGCAGCCGCCACGACGTCTTGGCGAACTCGTCGTCGGCGAACCGGCGGCCGGTTTCCAGCACGCCGACGCGGTAGCCCTTCTCGGTCAGCCGCAACGCCGTCACGCTGCCGCCGAACCCCGAGCCGATCACGAGGACGTCGTAGTCCATCACGCCACCACCCGGTAGTCCGCGGGATCGAGCCGCCGGGTCCGGCGGTCGTACTCGGTGACCAGGCCGGGCCAGTTGGTCGTGACGCGGCCGTCGGCCTGGCGGTACCAGCTCGTGCAGGCGCTCCACACGCTGTGGCCCAGCCGCTTCTGCACCTCGTCGTCGTAACGCCGTTCGACCTCGGGCAGCACGTCCAAATAGGACACACCGGGCCGGGTCAGCCGCTCGACCGCCTGGCGGATGTAGCGGGCCTGGCGCTCGATCATGTAGATGATCGACCCGGCGCCGAGGTTGGTGTTGGGCCCGTAGACGCAGAACAGGTTCGGGAACCCGGGCACGGCCATGCCGAGGTACGCCCGCGCGCCGCCCGACCACTCCTCTTGAAGGGACCGCCCGCCGAGGCCGCGCACGTCCATCCGGCCGAGGAACTCCGTCGCGGCGAACCCCGTGCCGTAGACCAGGACGTCCGCTTCGAGCTCGGTCCCGTCCTCGACCCGCACACCCTTCTCGGTGATCCCGGTGATCCGCCGCGTCTCGACGTCGACGTTCGGCTGGGCCAGCGCGGGCAGGTACTCGTTGGTGAAGAGGATCCGCTTGCAGCCCAGGGGATAGGACGGCGTCAGCTTCGCGCGCAGCTCCCGGTCCTTGATGTGGCGGCGGCGCAGCTGCGCGGTCCGCAGCTCGAACATCTTGGCCAGCACCGGGTGCTTCGTCATCGCGTAGGTCGCGTACTCGGCGAGCAGGAAGATCCGCAGCCGGCCGAGCAGCTGCGTGGGCGGCAGGTGCTCGAACAGCCAGTGCTGCCACCGCCGGTAGACCGGATCGGACTTTGCCATGACGTACGGCGGCGTGCGCTGGAAGACGGTGACGTGCTGGGCGTGCTTGCGCAGCTCGGGCACGAACTGCACGGCGCTGGCCCCGGTCCCGATCACGGCGACGCGCTTGCCGGTCAGCTCGACGCCGTGGTCCCAGCGCGCGGAGTGGAAGGCGTCGCCGGCGAAGTCGTCGCGGCCCGGGATGTCCGGCAGCACCGGCCGCGACAGCTGCCCGACGGCGGGGACGAAGACGTTCGCCTCGTACGTCTCGCCGTCCTTCGTCTCGACGCGCCAGAGGCCGCGCGTTTCGTCGAAGGTGGCCCCGGTGACCTCGGTCCGGTACCGGATGTGCGGCTCGAGGCCATACTTGGCGATGACGCCGCGCAGGTAGGCGAGGATGTCCGGCTGGTGCGAGAACCGCTTCGGCCACCGCGGGTTGGGCTCGAAGGAGAAGGAGTACAGCGGCGACGGGATGTCGCAGGCGGCGCCGGGGTAGGTGTTGTCGCGCCAGACCCCGCCGGCCTCGGCCGCGCTCTCCAGGATCGTGAACGCGGTGAACCCGGCGCGCTTCAGTTCGATCGCCGTCCCGATGCCGCCGAACCCGGTGCCCACGATCAGCACCGACGGCCCCTCCGCCGAACTACTCATGCGGGAAAAGCTACGCACCGAGGGGCTGTGACAACAGGACACGATCGGTCACCCGATCGAGATTTCCGGCCACGATAAGGTCGGCCCGTGCTCCCGCGGTGTGTGCTGGTCGAAGACGACGGTGACCGGCGCATCCCGTGCGCGGTGGCCGAAGGCGTGTTCACCGGCCCCGAGGGGGAGCCGCTCCGGCTGCGAGGCTGTGCCCTGCCGGACGAGGTGCTCGGCCGGCTCCGCGCCGGACGCGAGATCCGCCCGGCGCTGTACGCACTGGCCGCCGTCGACCGCTTCGGGATCGAGACCGAGGTGAGCCTGGTCCGGCTCGACGTCGCCGAGTGGTTCCCGCGCGGTGGCCACCTCGCGGACCTCGTGCTGCGCGAGCCGCTCCACGACCCGCCCGCACCGGCGGCGCGGCCGATCTGGGAGCTGTGGTCGGCCGGACCGCCTGCCGTGAAGAACCTTTGGGCCGGGCACGACCGGGGCGAATGGCTCCGCGCGGCCTTGGCGCACCGCACCGGGGAAGGCCCCGACCGGCCACCGGGTGCCGGCTACCAGGTCGACGGCACGCACGTCACCGACCTCGCGAGCTTCTACTGCGCGCTCGGCGAAGCGGTGAACGGCCCGGGTGGGTACTTCGGCTGGAACCTCGACGCACTCGCCGACTGCCTGAGAGGCGGTTTCGGTGCGACCGCCCCGTTCACCGTCGTGGGTCCCGAGGTGCCGCGAGTCCGCGAAGTGCTCGAAGCCGCCGGCGTCACGCTGCGGGCAGCACCCTGACCTCCTGGGTCTCCGCGCCCGGCTCCGCCCAGCTCATCAGCTGCCCGGCCGCGCTCTCCAGCGCCGCCAGGTCCCGCTTCGGCAGCTTCTCGAACGGCGACAGCTCGACCACCGCCGCTTTCCTCGACGTCTTGATCTCCCAGAACCCGCGCACGAACCCGCCGACCAGCAGCGTTCCCTTCACCAGCCCGTTCTGCGTGATCACCCGCTTGCGGTACTCGTCGGAGATCACCCGCGTCCGGTCCGCGTAGGACAGGATCGTCTGGTCGAACGGCCCCAGCAGCCGCGGCGGGGCCGGTACGTCGGGGTCCGGCATCGACAGCTCCGGCAGGTCGAGCAGCTCGCGCCCGTCCGGGTCGCGGTAGCGCCGCAGGTCCATCGACGCGGCCACTTCGCCGAGCCGGGTGATGCCCGCCCACGCCTGGACGTCCGCCACCGACGCCGGGCCAAACGCGCGCAGGTAGCGCGAGATCAGCGAAGCGGGCGAAGGCGGCGAGAGCGGCGAGCCGACCCAGTCCTCCAGGCACGCGTACGTCGTCTGCCCGGCCTTGCCCCAGATCGCCCGCGGCGGGATCTGCACCAGCGGCAGCCGCGCCCGCGCCAGGTGGGTCAGGGACGCCGGCGGGACGTCCCAGCGCCGGGCCAGCTCCGCGCCCAGCGCCGTGCTCGACAACGGCGAGCGCGAAAGCAGTTCCCGCGCCGCCGCGGCGACCTCGTCGTGGTCCACGCCCGCCAGCGGGCCCGCGTGCTGGGTGTTCGACTTGAGGTCGCGCTCGTAGAGCACCTGGACCACCGGCCGCCACGCCAGCGCGTCCGCCGCCGTCACCAGGTGGACCGTGCCGCGCATCAGCGCGATCCGGACCACCTGCCTGCTCTCCAGCAGGTCCGAAAGATCCGAAGGCCGGAAGCCGTGCAACCGCGGCCACAGCGCGTAGTACGGCGGGAACGGCGCCTGCGCCTGGAGCCCGGCCAGGTGCTCGACCGCTTCCAGTGCGGACAGCTTCGCGCGGCGGAGCAGCAGCTGGCGCTCCAGCGTCGCCCGGTTCAAGGCCCGTCGGCTCAAGGTCTCCACGCCGCTCACCCTAACGATCACCCCGGACAGTTCCGGTCCTCGATTGCACGCCGAAAGCCCGTGATCCATACTTCCGGCCATGGCCGAGCTCGCCGCCCCCGCCGTCGGGGACTGGGACTTCCCGCGCGGCACCGCCAGCATCGAGCTGATGACCCGGTTCGCCGCCGAGCGCGGCCTGCCCGCCGAAAAGCTGCTCGCCGCCACGACGCTGTCACCGGACCTGCTGACCGACGCCGGAGTCCAGGTCGACGCGCGCCAGGAGCTCGCCGTCGTCCGCGCGCTGGTGGAACTGGACGGTTCGGACGCGACGGCGCTCGAACTCGGCAGCCGCTACCGCGTCACCACCTTCGGGATCTTCGGCTTCGCCTGCATCAGCAGCCCGACGCTGCGCGACGCGATGCTGTTCGCGCTGCGCTACTTCGACCTCAGCTTCGCGTTCTGCATCCCCCGCGTCACGCTCGAGAGCGACCGCCTGACGCTGGAGCTCGACGACACGCGCGTCCCCGCCGACGTCGCCCGGTTCCTCGTGCTGCGCGACCTGGCCGCCATCTTCACGGTCATGCGCGACCTGCTGCCGGAGATCGCGCTCGACGACCTGAGCTTCCGGCACCCCGAGGCCGCGGTGGACGCCTACGTGACGACGTTCGGCGTGCGCCCCCGCTTCGACGCCGAAGCGTGCCGCGCGACGCTCGACCCGGCGCTGCTGACGCTTCCGCTGCCGCAGGCCAACGACCAGACCGTCGCCCTGTGCGCGGCGCAGTGCGAGGCGCTCGTCGCGCGGCGGCGGGAGCGCTCGGGCATCTCGCAGCAGGTCCGGGAACGCCTGGTCCGCCTCGGTGGCGTCGACGCCGGGATGGACGAGATCGCCCGCCAGCTCACGCTCAGCACGCGCACGCTGCGCCGCCGGCTGACCGAAGCGGGCACGAGCTACCGGGCGCTGGTCGACGAAGTCCGCCACACGCTGGCCGAGGAACTGCTCGACACCGGCGTGCTGTCGGTCGAGGACGTCGCCTACCGGCTCGGGTACGCCGAGGCGTCGAGCTTCATCTACGCGTTCAAGCGCTGGACCGGGATGACGCCGGCGGCGTTCGCCCGCCGGTTCCGCGCCGCCCGGCAAGCACCGCCGGGTAGGTCAGCTTCAGCAGGTTCAGGATCGAATCGGTGAGGAAGGTGCGCAGGGCCGCGCGATCGAGCGTGCCGCGGATCAGCCATTCGCGCGACGCCGCCCGCAGCATCCCGCCGAACGACCGGATCATCGCGCGCAGCTCTTCGCGGCCTTCGGTGACGCCGCTCATCAGTGCGGCCTCCAGGACGCGGTCGGCGGCGATCTCGTCGGCCTCCAGCATGATCCGCTCGATCTCGGGGTCGCGCCCGGCCGACTCCGGCCCGATGACGGTCAGCCACGCGTCGCGGTTGCGGTCCACGACCTCGATCCAGCGTTCGACGCCGATCGCCAGCCGCTCCTCCATCGTGGTGTCCGGCAACGCTTCGGTGACCGGCGCGGGCACGATCATCAGCTGCCGCACGACTTCCAGGTAGAGCTCGCGCTTCCCGCCGAAGTAGTGGTTGATCAGCGGGCGCGCCACCCCGGCCGCCTCGGCGATGTCCGAAGTGGACACCGACGCGTAGCTGCCCGCCCCGAACAGGTGCCGGGCGGCGGCGAGGATCTCCGCCCGCCGTTCGGCCGGTTCGAGGCGGCGGCGCCGCGGCCGGGTCCCACTGGTCATCCGCTCAGCCTCGCGGGGGATCGGCACCCTGTCAACAAGCAGTTGACCTGGTGTCAAGAGGGGTGGCTCCGGTGGCGGGCAGGGGGTGTTTCAGGCCAACCTTTGTCGTTACGCAACCGGAACAACCCGCTGGTAACTCCCCGGCGTCCGGATGCGACGAGACGGCAGGGACCCGCGACCGGGGGCAGGAGCAGATGACCGAAGAAGACGCGCCGATCCGGCCGGCCGGACGCTGGGTCAGCGTCCGCCTGCAGCATCGCCACGTCAGCTTCGACGACGGCGTCGAGGCCGAAGAGCCGCTGCCGGACGGCGACTGCGCCGACGAGGGCTCGCTGTCCTACTCCGGCATCGTGATCACCGGCTACGACGAGGGCGAGAAGGTGTCCGAGCAGTGGATCCCGCTCGGGGTCGACCCGTCCGAAGCGGACGACGAACGGCTGATCGAGCAGCTGCGCGAGGCCCTGCTCTGGCAGGCGCGCCGTCCGCCGCAGGCGGCGGGGGAGTGACGGCTACGCGCCGCCGTCGCGCAGGGAGCGGATCATGCTCTGCAGGCTCCGGAACGCGGCCGCCTGCTCGGCCTCGGTCATCCCGGCCAGCATCCTGACCTCCACGGCCCGGACCGCCGCGGTCGCCTTCTCCAGGCTCCGCCGTCCGCGGGGCGTGAGCCGGGTGGGCAGGGCCTTCCCGACGGGCGCTTCCGCGGGCCTGGTCACGTAGCCGTCTCGTTCCAGGGCCTGGAGCAGCACGTTCATTGTCTGCCGGGTCACGAACGCACCCCGCGCGAGCTCGGAGTTCGACAGGCCCGGGCGCTGCGCCAGCAGTTCGAGGCAGGAGTAGTGCGTCACGCTCATCCCGAGCGGCCGCAGCACCTCCTCCATCGCCGCGCGCAGCGTGCTCGACGCCTCCTTCAGCAGGTAGCCCAGCGACGTCTTCAGGTCGACCCCGTCTTGACTCATGTCAGTATTCTGACATACAGTTCGGCGTGTCAGAAGACTGACACGGAAAGAAGGAGTCACACCATGCCCGTCACCGGACCCGACTTCGTCTCGCTGCAGGCGCGCGACCTCGACGCTTCCCAGGCGTTCTACGAGAAGTACCTCGGCCTCGTCCGCTCGCCGGCCGGACCGCCGCACGCCGTCGTCTTCGAGACGAAGCCGATCGCCTTCGCACTCCGCGACATCGTTCCCGGCACCGACCTCGACTCGGTCGCGCAGCCGGGCATCGGGGCCGCGATCTGGCTGCACGCCACCGACGTCCAGGCCATCCACGACGCGCTGGTCGCCGACGGGCACCCCATCGTGGCCGCGCCGATCGACGGCCCCTTCGGCCGGACGTTCACCTTCGCCGACCCCGACGGCTACCGGATCACCCTCCACGACCGCGCCTGAGCGGCCGGGCTCAAGACGCGGTGCGCAGGCCTTCGAACGCCACCTTGCACACCGCGTCCGCGACCTCTTCCGCCGCGGAGCCCCGCCGGGGGCGGTACCACTCGATCAGCGAGTTGACCATGCCGAAGACGAGCCGGGCGGTCACGGCGGGATCGACGTCCGGGCGGATGTCGCCCTCCGCCGCCGCCTGCTTCACCAGGTCCGTCACCAGGCGGTCGAACTCGCGCCGCCGGGTCAGCGCCGCCCGCTCCACCTTCGTGTTGCCCCGCACGCGCAGCAGCAGCGTGACGAACGGGAGCCGGTCGGCGAGGACCAGGACGCTGCCGCGGACGAGGTGCTCCAGCCGGTCGATCGCGCGGCCGTCCAGCGCCGTGGCCTCCGCGGCGACGGCGAACAGGCCGTCCAGCGCCCGGTCCACCGACAGCCGCAGCAGCTCCTCCTTGCTGGGCACGTGGTGGTAGATCGCCGATTTCGTGATGCCGAGCTTGCGGGAGAGGTCCTCCATGCTCGTGCCGTCGTAGCCGCGCTCGTTGAACAGCTTGACCGCCACGCGCAGCAGTGATTCGAGGTCGTAGCCCGGGCGCCCGCGGCGGGGTGCGGTCACGGCTTCTCCCGCTGGTCGACGATGCGCCGCATCTTGCCCATCGACCGCTCGAGGGTGTCCGGGTCGACGACGTCCACCGACACGGTGACCCCGACACCGTCCTTGACGCCGCTGACCAGCGAAGCGGCGGCCGCGTCCCGGTCCGCCGGGGAAGCGTCGTGGCGCGCCTCGACCAGCACCGTCAGGTGTTCGAGGCGCCCGCGCGTGGACCGGACCAGCTGGAAGTGCGGGCTCAGCGCCGGCGTCCGCAGCACGATCTCCTCGATCTGCGTCGGGAAGACGTTGACCCCGCGCAGGATGATGAGGTCGTCGGTGCGGCCGGTGACCTTGTCCATCCGCCGGAACGCCGGCCGGGCGGTGCCGGGGCGCAACGCGGTGAGGTCTCGGGTGCGGTAGCGGATGATCGGCAGCGCCTGCTTGGTCAGCGACGTGAACAGCAGCTCACCGGTTTCGCCGCTGCCCAGGACCTCCTCGGAGTACGGGTCGATGACCTCGGGGTAGAAGTGGTCCTCCCAGATGTGCAGGCCGTCCTTCGTCTCGACGCACTCCTGCGCGACGCCCGGCCCCATCACCTCGGACAATCCGTAGATGTCGACGGCGTCGAGCGCGAACCGCTCCTCGATCTCCGCGCGCATCTGCTCGGTCCACGGCTCGGCGCCGAAGATGCCGACCTTGAGCGAACTGGTCTTCGGATCGACGCCCTGGCGCTCGAACTCGTCGAGCAGCGTCAGCATGTACGAGGGCGTGACCATGATGATCTCGGGCTTGAAGTCGGTGATCAGCTGCACCTGCCGCGCGGTCATGCCGCCCGACGCCGGGATCACCGTGCAGCCGAGCTTTTCGGCGCCGTAGTGCGCGCCGAGGCCGCCGGTGAACAGGCCGTAGCCGTAGGCGACGTGCACCTTGTGGCCCGGACGTCCGCCCGCCGCGTGGATCGACCGGGCCATCACCGTCGCCCAGGTGTCGATGTCCTGCTCGGTGTACCCGACGACGGTGGCCTTGCCGGTGGTGCCGCTGGAGGCGTGGATGCGGCGGATCTCGTCCTGCGGCACGGCGAACATCCCGAACGGGTAGTTCTCGCGCAGGTCCTGCTTGGTCGTGAAGGGGAACTTCGCCAGGTCGGCCAGTTCCTTGCAGTCGTCCGGGTGGACGCCGGCCTCGTCGAACTTGCGGGTGTAGGCGGGCACGTTCGCGTACGCGTGCCGGAGCGTCCACTGCAGGCGCTCCAGCTGGAGGGCGGCCAGCTCGTCCGCGCCGATGTCCGTCTCGATCATGGTCAGTCCCGTTTCGCGGAGATGGCGCGGCTGCGGCCGCGGAATTCGGCGACGACCTCGGGCCCGGCGGGGGTTTCCCGGTGCACGGTGACGTCGTAGATGCCGTTGCGGCCGTAGCGGGTGCGCTCGGTGGCCGTGGCGACCAGGTGGTCGCCGAGCCGGCCGGCCGCGACGAACGAGATTTCGGCGCCCGCGGCGACCGTGACCGGGCCGTGGGTGTTGCAGGCGCAGGCGAACGCGGTGTCGGCGAGCAGGAAGACGTACCCGCCGTGCGCGATGTCGTGGCCGTTGACCATTTCGCGGGTGATCGTCATGGTCGCGACGGCCCGGCCTTCGCTCGCTTCGACGAGTTCGATGCCCAGCGCGCGCGACGCCTCGTCGGCGGCGAACATGGTGTGCGCGGCGTTGGTCATGCGCTGTCACTCCAGACTGACCGAATGGACGGTCACCTCGCGGTGCCGCTCAGTAAAGGCAGTGGCCGGGGCCGTGTCAAGCGCCACCCCTTCCGATCTCCGGGGCGAGCGGCTACAGTGGCAATTACTGAACGTCCGGTAGGTAATTCGGCGGGAGAGGTCGGACCTGATGGCATTGCTGCGCAGCTACGTCTCCGGGGAGTGGCACACGGCGGCGGACGAGGGCGTCCCGCTGCACGACGCCGCCACGGGCGAGGAGGTCGCCCGCATCTCGTCGAAGGGCGTCGACTTCGCGGGCGCGCTGGCGTACGGCCGCCGCGTCGGCGGCCCGGCGCTGCGCGAACTGACGTTCCACCAGCGCGCGGCCCTGCTGAAGGCGCTGGCCTCGCACCTGCGCGAACACCGCGAAGAGCTGTACGCGCTCTCCGCGCGCACCGGCGCCACGCTGGGCGACTCGAAGTTCGACATCGACGGCGGCATCGGCGTCCTGTTCAGCTACGGCTCGAAGGGCAAGCGCGAGCTGCCGAACGACACGGTCTACGTCGAGGGCGCCGTCGAGCCGCTTTCGCGCGGGGGCACGTTCGTCGCCCAGCACATCGCGACCCCGCTGCGGGGCGTGGCGGTGCAGATCAACGCGTTCAACTTCCCCGTCTGGGGTCCGCTGGAGAAGTTCGCGCCCGCGTTCCTGGCCGGGGTTCCGAGCCTGGTCAAGCCGGCCAGCTCGACGGCGTACCTGACCGCGCGGCTGGTCGAGCTGATCGTCGAGTCCGGCATCCTGCCGGAGGGCTCGCTGCAGTTCGTCGCCGGCAGCGTCGGCGACCTGCTCGACCACGTCACCGCGCAGGACCTGGTGTCGTTCACCGGCTCGGCGTCGACGGCGCAGAAGCTGCGCGCGCACCCGGCGATCATCCGCAACGCCGTCCGGTTCAACGCCGAGGCCGACTCGCTGAACTGCTCGATCCTCGGCCCGGACGCGGTCAAGGGCACCACCGAGTTCGACCTGTTCGTCAAGCAGCTGACCACGGAGATGACGGTCAAGGCGGGCCAGAAGTGCACCGCGATCCGCCGCGCGTTCGTGCCGGCCGCGCTGCTCGACGACGTCGCCGCGGCGGCTTCGGAGCGGCTCGCGAAGGTGACCGTCGGCAACCCCACCGCCGAAGGTGTCCGGATGGGCGCGCTGGCCAGCCTGGAGCAGCGCGAGGAGGTCCGGCGGTCGCTGAAGGCGCTGCTGGACGCCGGCAGCGTCGTCTTCGGCGACCCGGAGCAGGTCGACGTGGTCGACGCCGACGCCGAGCGCGGCGCGTTCATCTCGCCGGTGCTGCTCAAGGCCGACCCGGAGCGCGCCGAGCCGCACGAGGTCGAGGCGTTCGGCCCGGTCTCGACGCTGCTGCCGTACACGTCCGCCGAGCAGGTCGTCGAGTTCGCCGCGCGTGGCGGCGGCAGCCTGGCCGGGTCCGTGGTCAGCGCGGACAAGGAGTTCGTGCGCGAGGTCGTGCTGGGCGCGGCGCCGTTCCACGGCCGCCTGCTGGTGCTCGACGCCGAGGACGCGAAGGAGTCCACCGGGCACGGTTCGCCGATGCCGCAGCTGGTCCACGGCGGCCCCGGCCGCGCGGGCGGCGGCGAGGAGATGGGCGGCATCCGCGGGGTGCTGCACCACATGCAGCGCACCGCCGTGCAGGGCTCGCCCGCGGTCCTCTCGGCGGTGACCGGCCGCTGGGTGACCGGCGCGCCGCGGACCGAAGACGACGTCCACCCGTTCCGCAAGTCCCTGGCCGAGCTGCGCATCGGCGACTCGGTGACCGCCGGGCCGCGGGTGGTCTCCCAGGAGGACGTCGACCACTTCGCCGAGTTCACCGGCGACACGTTCTACGCCCACACCGACCCCGAGGCCGCCGCCGCGAACCCGCTGTTCGGCGGGATCGTCGCGCACGGCTACCTGGTCGTCTCGTTCGCCGCGGGCCTGTTCGTCTCGCCCGAGCCCGGCCCGGTGCTGGCCAACTACGGCCTCGAGAACCTGCGGTTCCTCACGCCGGTGAAGGTCGGCGACTCGCTGACGGTGACCCTGACCGCCAAGCAGATCACCCCGCGGATCGACCAGGAGTACGGCGAGGTCCGCTGGGACGCCGACGTGACCAACGCCGAGGGCGAGTCCGTGGCCAAGTACGACGTCCTCACCCTCGTGTCGAAGGAGCAGCCGTGACCGCTGTGGCATCGCTCGAAGAGCACTTCGAGGCGACGATCGAACGCGACCAGCGCGTCGAACCGCGCGACTGGGTGCCCGAGGGCTACCGCAAGACGATGATCCGGCAGATCGCGCAGCACGCGCACTCGGAGATCATCGGCATGCAGCCGGAGGGCAACTGGATCACGCGGGCGCCGTCGTTGCGGCGCAAGGCGATCCTGCTGGCCAAGGTGCAGGACGAAGCCGGCCACGGCCTCTACCTGTACTCGGCGGCGGCGACGCTCGGCGCGGACCGCGCGGACCTGACCGACAAGCTCATCACGGGCAAGCAGAAGTACTCGTCGATCTTCAACTACCCGACGCTGACCTTCGCCGACGTCGGCGTGATCGGCTGGCTGGTCGACGGGGCGGCGATCTGCAACCAGGTGCCGCTGTGCCGCTCGTCCTACGGGCCGTACGCGCGGGCGATGATCCGGATCTGCAAGGAGGAGTCCTTCCACCAGCGGCAGGGCTACGAGCTGCTGATGACGATGATGCGCGGGACTTCGCAACAACGTGAGATGGTCCAGGAGGCCGTGAACCGCTGGTGGTGGCCGTCGCTGATGATGTTCGGCCCGCCGGACGCCGACTCGCCGAACACCGCGCAGTCGATGGCGTGGAAGGTCAAGCGCCACACCAACGACGAGCTGCGGCAGCGCTTCGTCGACATGTCGGTGCCGCAGGCCGAGGCCCTGGGCGTGACGTTCCCGGACCCGGACCTCAAGTGGAACGCCGAGCGCGGCCACTACGACTTCGGCGCGGTCGACTGGGACGAGTTCAAGAACGTGCTCAAGGGCAACGGCCCGTGCAACGCCTCGCGGATCGCGCACCGGCGTCGCGCGCACGAAGACGGCGCGTGGGTGCGGGAAGCCGCCGTGGCGCACGCGAAGAAGAAGGGGTCGCGATGAAACACGACTGGCCGTTGTACGAGGTGTTCGTCCGCGGCAAGCGCGGGCTGAACCACGTGCACGTCGGCTCGCTGCACGCGGCCGACGACGAGATGGCGCTGCACCACGCCCGCGACCTCTACACCCGCCGCAACGAAGGCGTGTCGATCTGGGTGGTGAAGGCGGCGGACATCACGGCGTCGTCGCCGGACGAGAAGGACCCGTTCTTCGCGCCCAGCGGCGACAAGGTGTACCGGCACCCGACGTTCTACGACATCCCGGAGGAGGTGCCGCACATATGAGTTTCGACAACGTCTACGAGTCGCTGACCGAAGAGAACGACGCGCGCTGGGCGTTCGGCACCGGCTTCGAGGACCCGCTGTCCGGGGTCGACACCGCGGTCCCGTCCGGTGTGGACGGTGCCGCGCTGGCCGCCTACTGCCTGATGCTGGGCGACGACGCGCTGGTCTTCTCCCACCGGCTGCAGGAGTGGTGCACCAACGCGCCCGAGCTGGAGGACGAGGTCGCGATCGCCAACATCGCCCTCGACCTGCTCGGCCAGGCGCGGCTGCTGCTGGCCCGGGCGGGAAAGGCCGAAGGTTCTTCGCGGACGGAGGACTCGCTCGCCTTCCTGCGCGCGGAGAACGAGTTCCGCAACGTCCGGCTCGCCGAGCTGGGCGGCGGCCACTTCGGGCACCTGATCGCGCGGCTGTTCGTGTTTTCGACGTGGCGGCTGGCGCTGCTGCAGCGGCTGGTGTCGTCGGCGGACCCGGTGCTGGCCGCGATCGCGGACAAGGGCGTCAAGGAACTGACCTACCACCGCGACTACGCGGCGCAGTGGCTGGTCCGCCTCGGCGACGGCACGCCGCTGTCGCACGAGCGGATGCAGGAGGGGCTGGACGCGGTCTGGCCGTACGTCGGGGAGCTGTTCCGCACGCACCCGCTGGAGCTCGTGGACGCGGCCTCGCTGCGGCCCGAGTTCGACGTGGTGCTGGACCAGGCACTGGCCGCGGCGACGCTGGAGCTGCCGACCGCCGGTGAGCTGGCCGGCGTTTCGGGCCGGACGGGCCGCGACGGCGTCCACACCGAGCAGATGGGGTTCCTGCTGGCGGAGCTGCAGAGCGTCGCCCGGGCGATGCCGGACGCGAAATGGTGACCGCGGCGGCCGTCGCGGCCACGGTCACCGACCCCGAGCTGCCGATGCTGACCCTGGCCGACCTGGGCGTGCTGCGCTCGGTGGCCGAGGAGGACGGCCGCGTGGTCGTGGCGATCACGCCGACGTACACCGGCTGCCCGGCGATGGACACCATGCGCGACGACCTGGAGCACGCGCTGGTGTCGGCGGGCTTCGCGGACGTCGAGATCCGCACGCAGCTGTCGCCGGCGTGGACGTCGGACTGGATTTCTCCGGCCGGACGGCAAAAGCTGGCCGCGGCGGGCATCTCGCCCCCGGGTACCGCCCCGCGCCGGTCCGGCCCGATCCCGCTGACGCTGTCGGCGCCGGTCACGCGCGTGTCCTGCCCGTTGTGCGGTTCCGGCGACACGGAAGAGCAGTCCCGCTTCGGCGCGACGGCGTGCAAAGCCCTGTGGCGCTGCCGTTCGTGCGCTGAGCCGTTCGAGCACGTCAAGGAGATCTGAGGTGGCGTTCCATCCCCTGAAGGTCGCGGGCGTCTCGCGGTTGTGCGACGACGCGGTCGCCGTGACGTTCGACGTGCCCCCGTCGCTGGCTTCGGAGTTCGCCTTCAAACCGGGCCAGTCGCTGACGTTGCGGCGTTCGGTCGACGGCCGCGACGAGCGCCGGTCGTACTCGATCTGCGCACCGGCGGGCGCGGCCCCGCGGGTGGGCGTCCGCCTGGTCCCGGACGGCCTGTTCTCGTCCTGGCTGGTCAACGAGGTCCGCCCGGGCGACACGATCGAGGTGGCGACGCCGACCGGCTCGTTCACCCCGGACCTGTCGTCGGGTGGGCACCACGTCCTGATCGCGGCGGGCTCGGGCATCACGCCGGTGCTGTCGATCGTGGCGTCGCTGCTGGACACCCCGGACGCGACGGTGACGGTGCTGTACGGCAACCGCCGCACGGACACGGTGATGTTCGCGGACGAGCTGGCCGACCTGAAGGACCGCGCGCCCGCGCGCCTGGAGCTGATCCACGTGCTCTCCCGCGAGCCGCGCGAGGCGGAGCTGTTCACCGGCCGCCTGGACGTGCCGAAGCTGCGCGCGCTGTTCGCGACGTTGGTGCCGGTGGACTCGGTCGACCACTGGTGGCTGTGCGGCCCGTTCGAGATGGTTTCCGGTGCCCAGGAGCTGCTGACGTCACTGGACGTGCCGCGGTCGCGGATCCACCAGGAGCTGTTCTACGTCGACACCCCACCCGAGCCGGTGACCCACGCCGACCCGGCCGTGGCGGGGGAGTCGTCCGAGGTCCGCGTGGTCCTGGACGGCCGCTCGTCGACGATGACGCTGCCGCGCTCGTCGTCGGTGCTGGACGGCGCCCAGAAGTTCCGGCCCGACCTGCCGTTCGCCTGCAAGGGCGGGGTGTGCGGGACGTGCCGGGCGCGGGTCACGGAGGGCAAGGTGGACCTGCGGCGGAACTTCGCGCTGGAGGAGGCCGAAGTCGAGGCGGGGTTCGTGCTGACGTGCCAGTCGTACCCGGTCTCGGAGGAGCTCACGGTCGACTTCGACGCCTGATCAGCGGCCGCGGCGCCGCCGGCGCCGGGGCTTCGGCTCGGTCACCTCGTCTTCGGGTGGCGTGTCCTCCGGCGCCGGTTCCCGGGTGCTCGGGTCCGTCAGCCCCAGCATCTCCGCCGCCAGCTGCTGGGAGCTGGCGAACATGCCGGACGGGGCCTCGCTCGCGCGGCGTAGGGCGGCCGGGCGCAGGCGGTTGTAGCCCCGGACCGTCACCGGCCGGCGCACGCGCAGCTCGTACGCCTTCTCGTCCGCCAGCTCCGCGGCCAGTTCGCGGTCGACCAGGATCGTGCCCGGGCGGGCCACCGACGTCAGGCGGGCCGCCAGGTTGACCACCGAGCCGTAGACGTCGCCGAAGCGGGAGAGGATGCGGCCGGAGGCCATGCCCGCGCGGACCGCCGGGAGGCTGTCGTCCGCCGACGTGCGTTCGGTCAGGGCGAGGGCGATCTCGGCCGCGTCGACCGCCGAGTCCGCGACGAACAGGACCTCGTCGCCGATCATCTTCACCACGCGGCCGTGGTGCTCGGCGATCACCTCCGTGGCCAGCGTCTCGAACGCGTCGAGGACGCGGCTCAGCTCCTCCTCGTCGATCTGGCGGGTCAGCCGCGTGTAGCCGACCATGTCGACGAAGCCGACGACCTCGGTGCGCGCCTCGACGTTGTCGCCCGCCGCCGCGAACGCCCGGCCGGCGTACGCCGCCAGGTGGCGGCGCCAGACGAAGTTCTGCACCTGCTCCAGCTCCGGCAGCAGCCGGTCGACCAGGCGGGTCACCTGGCGCTCGCTGCGGCCCAGCTCCGGCTGCTCCCGGATCAGCTCCCACAGCATGTCGACCTGCCACTCGGCCAGCCGCGAGAGGTGCTGGCCGAGCGCGCGCGTCACCGACACCTCGATGCTGGGGTCGATCAGCCCCGAGCCGACCAGCTGGTCGGCCGTCCGCATGGCTTCGACGTCCGCGTCGGTGAAGACGACCTCGTCGTCGCGGACCGTCGCGAAGCCCAGCGCGCGCCAGAGCCGGCGTGACCGTTCCTCGGGCACGCCGGCCTTCTCGGCCACTTCGAGCCGGGTGTACTTCCGCCTGCCGCCGAGCAGGACGCGTTCGAGCCGCTGCTGAAGCTCCTCGCTCGGTTCGGTCACGGGGCTCAGGTCGTGTGGACGATGAGCACGTCCACGCCCGACTTGCGCGCCACCTCGGAGGGCACCGAGCCCAGGATCCGGCCGGCGATCGTGTTCAGCCCGCGGTTGCCGACGACCAGCAGGTCGGCCTCGCGCTCCTTGACCACCTTGCGCAGCGAGTCGACCGGGTCGCCCTTCACCGCGATCGTGTCGATCTTCTCGGCACCCGCGCGCGCCGCCCGGTCCCGCGCGGACTGCAGGGTGTCTTCGGCCGGGGCCGAGCCGACGACCTGGTACGCCTCTTCACCGAGGGCGTCCTGGGCCTTCTCGACGTCGGACTGACTGGCCGGGTAGTACGCACACGCGATGACGAGCGTGGCGCCCGCGTCGCCGGCCACCGCCGCCGCGCGGTCCACCGCCGCGAACGAAGACTCCGAGCCGTCCGTGCCCACCACCACGGTCCGATATGCCGCACCCATGCGCAAAACCTCCACGTGATCCCGCGTGAGCAGGGACGATAACCGGTCGGCAGCGACCGCGCAGGCTCGTCCGCGCCCGTGTCGGGTCGAAGGTTACTCGCCAGTCGCTTTCTGCGCTCCGCTTGCCCGCGGAGTCGGCTTCGGCGCGGGCTTGGGGGCCTGCTTCGGCTTCGGGACGTCGGACGCCTTGATCCGGATCGTCTCCTCGACGTCGCTGACCGGCTTCGTCTTGCCGGTGCCGGCCGGCTTCAGGTCCTCGGCCTTGAGGTCGGCCGTGACCTCCGCGGGCACCTTGATCTCGTCGCCGAGGACGGTGTGCGCCTCGGCCAGCACCGCCCGCGCCGCGCGGACCTGCTCGGCCAGCCCGCCGCGGACCTTGCGCAGCGCGTCGACCCGCTCGTTGGCCTGGGTGATCCGCCGGTTCGACTCGTCGGTCGCCGTCGTCACGCGGCGGCGCGCCTCGTCGGCGGCCTCCGCGAGCCGGGCGTTGGCCTCGGTGATCGAGTCCTGGCGGCGCTTGTTCGCCTCCGCGACCGACTCGCGCTGACGGCGGTCGATGTCGGCCTTCGCGGCCTTCTCCTCTTCGAGGACCTTCGCGCGGATGTCGGCTGCATCCTGCGTCGCCTCCTGGACGCGGCGCGCGGCCTCGGCCTTGCTCGCGGCCTCCTGCTCGGCCAGCACCCGCATCGCCTCGGTGCGGCGCGAGGCCATCGCGATCTCGAAGTCCTCTTCGACCTTCGTGCGGCGGTCCTGCGACTCGGTGTCCAGCCGCTTGCGCTCGGCCTCGGCCTCGTCGGTGATCTTCTTGGCCTGCGCGCGGGCGTCCTCGAGGACCTTGCGGTGCTCGGCTTCCATCTCCTTGCGCCGCAGGTCGAGCTCGGTGAGCAGCTGCTCGTAGCGGGCGCGCATGGCGCTCGCGTCCGTCTCGGCCTTGGCCCGGATGTGGCCGGCCTCGGCCTCGGCACGGGCGCGCGTGTCGGCGGACTCGTCCTGCGCCAGGCGCAGCATGCGCTGCAGCCGCTCGGAGAGGCCTTCGACGCTCGTCGGCGGCTGGGCGAGCCGGTCGACCTGCCCGCGCAGGTCCGCGATCTCGCCGCGCGCGATCTCCAGCTGGCGCGCGAGGTCGCCGGCCTGCGCGATGGCGGCGTCCCGGTCCGCGGTGAGCATCTTCAGGTCGGCGTCCAGCCGTTCGAGGTGCTCGTCGACCTGTGCTCGGCTGTACCCGCGCTTCGCCACGTCGAAGCCGGCTCCCAGCGGCACAAGCTCCCGTTCATCGCCAAGGCTCATGGGCCTACCGTAGTCGCAGCCGGGTCACGGAAGGGTGAGCACCCGTGCGGTGCGCCGAACGAGCGGCGTGGTGCGGCGAGAGGATCTTGCCGCACGCAGGCGACCGCCGGCCCGGGGATCGCCTGCGTACGGCCGGTTTCAGGCGCCGCGGAAGGCGTTGATCCCGTCGATGTGCTTCGCGCGCTTCTCTTCGTCCCGGACGCCGAGACCCTCCTGCGGGGCGAGCGCGAGCACGCCGACCTTGCCCTGGTGCGCGTTGCGGTGCACGTCCAGCGCGGCCTGCCCGGTCTCCTCGAGCGAGTAGGTCTTGGACAGCGTCGGGTGGATCAGCCCTTTCGCGATCAGCCGGTTCGCCTCCCAGGACTCGCGGTAGTTCGCGAAGTGGGAGCCGATGATCCGCTTCAGGTTCATCCACAGGTAGCGGTTGTCGTACTGGTGCAGGTACCCCGAGGTCGACGCGCAGGTGACGATCGTGCCGCCCTTGCGCGCGGCGTAGACGGACGCGCCGAAGGTCTCGCGGCCCGGGTGCTCGAACACGATGTCCGGGTCGTCGCCGCCGGTCAGCTCACGGATCTTCGCGCCGAACCGCTGCCACTCCTTCGGGTCCTGCTCGGTGCCGTTCTTCCAGAACTTGTAGTCCTCGGCGCTGCGGTCGATGATCAGCTCGGCGCCCAGCTTGCGGCAGATCGCGGCCTTCTCCGGGCTGGACACGACGCACACCGGGATCGCGCCGCCGTTCAGCGCGTACTGCGTCGCGTAGGAGCCGAGGCCGCCCGAAGCACCCCAGATCAGGACGACGTCGCCCTGCTTCATGTCCGCGCCGTTGCGCGAGACCAGCTGCCGGTAGGCGGTGGAGTTGACCAGCCCGGGGGAGGCGGCTTCCTCCCAGGTCAGGTGGTCCGGCTTCGGCATCAGCTGGTTGGCCTTGACCAGCGCGATCTCGGCGAGCCCGCCGAAGTTCGTCTCGAAGCCCCAGATCCGCTGCTCGGTGTCGAGCATCGTGTCGTTGTGCCCGTCCGGGCCCTCGAGCTCGACGTTCAGGCAGTGCGCGACCACCTCGTCGCCGGGCTTCCAGTTGTGCACGCCGACGCCGGTGCGCAGCACGACACCGGACAGGTCCGAGCCGACCACGTGGTACGGCAGGTCGTGCCGCTTGGCCAGCGGCGAGAGCTTGCCGTACTTCTTGAGGAACTTGAACGTGGGGATCGGCTCGAAGATCGAGGTCCACACGGTGTTGTAGTTGATCGCGCTCGCCATCACCGCGACCAGCGCCTCGCCGGGACCCAGCTCCGGCACGGCGACCTCGTCGACGTGCAGCGACTTGCGCGGGTCCTTGTCCCGGCTCTCGAGGCCTTCGAACATGTCGACCTCGCTCGCGTGCACGGTCACCCCGCGATAGCTCTCGGGGACCGGCAAGGAGCCGAGCGCGGCGGACTCGCCGTTCAGGATGGCCTGCTGGATCTCGCCGAGCTGCGTCATCGAAGTCCTCCGGGGTGGCGTTGGCGGCACAAATTACTCGCCGGTAACTCGCGTCCACAAGGGTACGAGACGGACCGCACGATTACACCTCGAACTGTGACCGGGCTATCTTGACCGGCTGGCCAGTCAAGCGGATCATCGGCGGTGGGTACACCCACCCGACCAGCAGTTTCACCGACGGAGGTGAGCACGAATGAGTGAAGTCTCTACGCGCGCATGGGCCCGGCCGCACGACTGGGCCGAGGTCGTCATCGGGGTGGTCGCCGCTCTTTCACCCCTTTGGCTGAGCACGGACTCGACCGCGATGTGGACGATGGTCGTCCTGGGCGCCTTGATCGCACTCGACGGCTTGGTCTCGCTGGCCATGCCGGGCATGGTCTACGGCGAAGGCATCCAGATCGCGCTCGGCGTGCTGCTGTTCATCGCGCCGTGGGTGATGGGGTACACCGAGTTCAACGGCGCTTCCTGGACGTCCTGGATCGCCGGGGTGCTGACGGTCATCGCCGGCGCGGCAGCGATGCCGGTCGCGAACGCCGCGCACCGCACGGCCGGTCAGCACTGACGCTGTAGGAGGCACGAATGACCGAGGATTCGGCGAAGGAGCGCATCCTCTGCGCCGCCGAGGCGCTCTTCGCCGAGTCCGGCTTCGACGCCACCCCGACCTCTCGCATCGCCGAGCAGGCCGGGGTGCCGAAGGGGCTGGTGCACTACTACTTCCGGCACAAGTCGGACCTGCTCACCGCGCTCGTCGAGCGCCTGCCCGACGAGCGCATCGAGCCGGCCGTGGTCGTCGTCCCCGGCGACCTGGCGGGCAGCCTGCGGCGGCTCGTCCGCGAACTCGACCACCGCTTCAGCCGGTCGTTGGGGCTCTCGCACCTGCTGTGGCGCGAGGCCGACACCCACCACGTCGTCCGCGACGCCCTCCACGAGCGCTTCCAGGTCCTGGTCCGCCAGGTCCGCGCGGTGATTCTGGCGGCCACCGGCGGCGGCCTCCCGTCGGCCGACGTCGAACGCGCGTCCGGCCTGCTGGCCCGCGCGGTCAGCCACCGCCACGCGACGGCCCGCCACTCGGACGACGACCTGCCCGCCGAGTTCGACGGCGAGCTGACCTTCATCGCCGACGCCCTCTCGTCCAAGGCGGCGCCGGCTTGACCGAGGGGCATGGCGCCGCTCGCCCGCGCGTTGTCACGGGCGTGCGGCTCCGCCGCTCAGTGCGCGGCGCCGTCCTTCGCCGGCTCCACCAGTTCCACCAGGACGCCGCCCGCGTCCTTCGGGTGGACGAAGTTCACCCGGCTGTCGGACGTGCCCCGCTTGGCCGCCTCGTACAGCAGGCGCAGCCCCTGCTCGCGCAGGGCCGCCGCCGCCGCGTCCACATCGGACACCCGGTACGCCAGCTGCTGCAGGCCCGGGCCGCTCTTGGCCAGGAACTTGCCGATCGCCGAGTCTTCGCGCAGCGGGGCCAGCAGCTGGATCTGCGTCTCCGTACCCGCCGTCCCGGGCGCGCGCAGCATCGCCTCCCGCACTCCCTGCTCCTCGTTCACCTCCTCGTGCGCGACCTCCAGGCCGAAGTGCGCGCGGTGGAACTCGATGGCCGCGTCCAGGTCCGGGACCGCGATGCCGACGTGGTCGATGGCCGTCACGAACGGCCGCAGGGCGTCATTCATGGAGGCAGGATAGGCGGCCCTCGCCCGGCGCCGAGGCGGAATAGTCGCGTGCCCCGCCTCACACTGGCTCCATCAAGAAGGCCGTCTCCCGGGTATGGTCGGCGAAACTGCCCATGCGCCGACGCTTGGAGGACGCCGTGTCCGGTTCCGTGATCCTGGGTGCCGCCCGTACGCCGATCGGGCGCCTGCTCGGCTCCCTCAAGGACTTCACGGGAGCCCAGCTGGGCGGGTTCGCGATCAAAGCGGCCCTCGAACGCGCCGGGGTCTCCCCGGACGCGGTCCAGTACACGATCATGGGCCAGGTGCTGACCGCCGGCGCCGGCCAGATCCCCGCCCGCCAGGCCGCGGTCGCCGCGGGCATCCCGATGAGCGTGCCCGCGCTGACGATCAACAAGGTCTGCCTGTCGGGCCTCGACGCCATCGCGCTCGCCGACCAGCTGATCCGCGCCGGCGAGTTCGACCTCGTCGTCGCCGGCGGCCAGGAGTCGATGACCCAGGCGCCGCACCTGCTGCCCAAGTCCCGCTCCGGCTTCAAGTACGGCGACACCACGCTCGTCGACCACATGGCCTACGACGGCCTGTTCTGCGCCTTCGACCAGGTCGCCATGGGGGCCTCGACCGAGAAGTACAACTCCCGCTACGGTGTCACCCGCGAGCAGCAGGACGCGTTCTCCGCCCGCTCCCACCAGCGCGCCGCCGAGGCGATCAAGAACGGCTACTTCGCCGACGAGATCGCGCCGGTCGCCATCCCGCAGCGCAAGGGCGACCCGGTCGTCTTCGACACCGACGAGGGCGTCCGCGCCGACACCACCGCCGAGGGCCTCGCCAAGCTGCGCCCGGCCTTCGCCTCCGACGGCACCATCACCGCGGGCTCGGCCTCGCAGATCTCCGACGGCGCCGCCGCGGTCGTCGTGGCCAGCAAGGCGAAGGCCGAGGAGCTCGGCCTCACGCCGCTCGCCGAGATCGGCGCGCACGGCGTCGTCGCCGGCCCGGACGCGAGCCTGCACGAGCAGCCGTCGAACGCCATCCTCGCCGCGCTGGCGAAGGAGAAGCTGACCGCCGACGCGCTCGACCTCGTCGAGATCAACGAGGCCTTCGCCGCCGTCGGGCTCGTCTCGACCGAGAAGCTCGGCCTCGACCCGGAGAAGGTCAACGTCAACGGCGGCGCGATCGCGCTCGGCCACCCGATCGGCGCCTCCGGGGCCCGGCTCGCCGTGCACCTGATCCACGAGCTGCGCCGCCGCGGCGGCGGCCTCGGCGCGGCCGCGCTGTGCGGTGGCGGCGGCCAGGGCGACGCCCTGCTGCTGCGGGTGCCGTCCGCGTAAGTGGCCGGTTCCCTCGACCTCGACGACCTGGTCGGCCGCGCACGGGACGGGCAGCCCCGTGCCGTCGCGCGGCTGCTGTCGCTCGTCGAGGACGCCCACCCCCGGGTCGCCGAGATCGCGCGGGCACTGACCCCGCACACCGGGCGGGCCCGGGTCGTCGGGCTCACCGGCCCGCCCGGCGTCGGCAAGTCGACTTCGACTTCGGCGCTGCTCACCGCGTTGCGCGCGGAGGGCAAGCGGGTCGGGGTGCTCGCGATCGACCCGTCTTCGCCGTTTTCGGGCGGCGCCCTCCTCGGCGACCGCATCCGGATGACCGAGCACGCCACCGACCCGGGCGTGTTCATCCGCTCGATGGCCACGCGCGGGCACCTCGGCGGGCTCTCGTGGGCGACCCCGCAGGCGGTGCGCGTGCTCGACGCCGCGGGCTTCGACGTGGTGCTGATCGAGACCGTCGGGGTCGGGCAGTCCGAAGTGGACGTCGTGAAGCTGGCCGACACCACCGTGGTGCTGCTCGCGCCGGGGATGGGCGACGGCATCCAGGCCGCGAAGGCCGGGGTGCTCGAGATCGCCGACGTCTTCGTCGTGAACAAGGCGGACCGGGAGGGCGCCGACGCCACGGTGCACGACCTGAAGCAGATGATTTCGCTGGCCCGGCGGGAGATCCGGGGTGCGAGCTGGCGGCAGCCGATCGTGCGGACGGTGGCGGCGAAGGGCGAGGGCGTCGACGAAGTTGTGCGGGCGCTGGCTTCGCACCACGAGTGGCTCGTCGCGCACGACGAGCTGAGCCGGCGCCGCGCGGCCCGCGCGCGGGACGAGGTCGAGGCCATCGCGGTGCGGCGGCTGCGGGCGGAGCTGGCCGATCTGCGGGGTGGCGGCAGGCTGGGCGAGGTTGCCGAGCGGGTGGTGGCGCGGGAGCTGGACCCGTTCGCGGCCGCCGAGGAACTGATCGCGGATCTGCGGGGTTGAGGCGCCGGCGCGCGGGAAGCGCTGAGCGCGCACGTGTGGGGACGGCTCGTCGTTGATGTGCTGGGCCCGGGCCCGCGGAACTGACGTGCTGGTGTGCGGGGAAGGCCGTTCGCCGGTTTGCGGGCGTGGCGGCTCGGTGCGGGAGAACTGCTGGGCGCCGGTCTGCGGGGTCGAGGCGCGCGGGGCGCGGACTTGCCGCGCGGTCCAAGCCGCCCGTGTGCAGCAGGCGAGCAGAAACCGTGCCACCGCAACGGTTCTTCGACGGAACTCCATGACTTCCCCTCCTCCGGCGCGACCGGTTCGCCGCGTGATCACCATCGTGCGCCGGGGGTCCGACAATTTCCGGGGTGCCCGCCGCCGGGTTCACCCGATGGGCTGACACGGGCGACTTTCGCCGGTTATTCCTGTCGGTGCCGGGCCCTAGACTGCGGAACGCTCCGGAAGCGGGCGATCACTGGGAGGGCGTGCAGGATGAAGAAGACACTCGTCACCGCGCTGGCGGTGGGTGCGTTGTTCGCGGCGGGCAACGGCGTCGCCACCGCGGCCGACGCGCCGCCGCCGAAGACGACGCACGGGCCGTGCCAGTACACCGAGACGCCGGACGAACCGGCCGCGCGGCCGGTGCCGTTGCCGCCGGATCCGCGGTGGACGCCGAGCCACGGCAAGGTGGATGTCGCGATTCCGACGAGCCAGGGCGCGCTGCCGCTGAAGCTCGACCGCGCGAAGGCGCCGTGCACGGTGCAGAGCTTCCTGCACCTGGCGCGGCACCGGTTCTACGACCACACGGTCTGCCACCGGCTCACCGCCTACCCGACGCTGAAGGTGCTGCAGTGCGGCGACCCGACGGCGACCGGGGAAGGCGGGCCGGGCTACAAGTACAAGGACGAGCTGCCGGTGGACCTGCCGCCGGCGCCGACCGACCCGACCGGGGCCCGGCGGGTGTACGCGCGCGGGTTGCTGGCGATGGCGAACGCGGGGCCGGACACCAACGGGTCGCAGTTCTTCGTCGTGTACGGCGATTCCGCGCTGCGGCCGAACTACACCGTCTTCGGGACGGTCGGGGCCGAAGGGCTGAAGACCCTGGACCGGGTGGCCGCCGGTGGGATCCAGCCGACGGCCGAGGATCCCGCGCCGGTCGACGGGACGCCGGTGCTGCGGACGGAGTTGCTGCGGGTCCGGCCGGATTGCTGGTTCTGATGTTGGCCAGGCGAGGGAGGGGAGTGGCGTAGGGGTAGATGCCGCCCGGCAGCGCGGCTGAGGCTGCTTGGACGGCGGGCGACACGACGCGAGTGGCGCGGGGATCGGCGGGAGCGGTGGCAGGCAGGCCGATCGAGCGGCGAGGGCCAGGCGGCTGGGGCCAGCGGGGGTCGGCTTGCTTGGGCGGCGAGGGCCGGGCTGCTGGCGCGGCGGGGGTCGGCTTGCTTGGGCGGCGAGGGCCGGGCTGCTGGCGCGGCGGGGGTCGGCTTGCTTGGGCGGCGAGGGGGCGAGCTGCTCGCGCGATGAGGGTCGGGCTACTTGAGCGACGGCGGTCGAGCCGCTTGGGCGGCAACGGAACCACGCGTTCAGCTCGTGATCTCGTGCAGCGCTTCGATCAACGTCTGCGTCGCTCCGGCGAAAGCGTGCTTCGCCGGAGCCGCGTAGCCGACGATCAAGCCGCCGGGGCGGTTCGCGTCCATCCAGTAGCCGCCCAGGCCTTCGATGCCGATCGCGCGGCGGCGGCAGGCTGCCAGGGCCTGGGTTTCCGTCGGGCCGTCCGCCGGCAGCATCAGCAGGAGGTGCAGGCCCGCCGCAATACCTTGCGGGCGGACCGAGTCCGGCAGCGCGGCCAGCAGCCGGGTGCGGCGGGAACGGTACTCCGCGCGGCTGCGGCGGACGTGCTGGTCGTACGCGCCCGAGTCGATCAGCTCCGCCAGGGCCAGCTGGTTCAGCAGGGCCGGGCGGGAACCGCTGTCGGCCATGGCCGCGCGGACCGGTTCCACCAAAGACCTCGGCAGCACCAGCCAGGCCAGGCGCAGGGCCGGGGCGAGGGTCTTGCTCGCCGTACCCGCGTACACCACGCGCTCCGGGGCCAGGGCCTGCAGCGCGCCGACCTGCTGGTGGTCGAAGCGGAACTCGCCGTCGTAGTCGTCCTCCAGCACCCACGCGCCCGAGCGGGTCAGGGCGGCTCGGCGGTGCGGGGCCAGGGTGACGCCGGTGGGGTACTGGTGCGCCGCCGTCACGACGACCGCCGGACTGTCCAATGCGGACACTTCGAGGCCGTGCTCGTCGACCGGGACGCCGACCACGCGCGGGCCCTGCGCCGCCGCGATCGCGCGGTACATGCCGAGCGACGGGTTCTCGAACGCCACTTCGCCGATGCCCATCCCGGACAACGCCCGGGACAGCACCGCGATGGCGTGGGAATACCCGTGGCACACGACGATCCGCGCCGGGTCGGCGACCACGCCGCGGGCGCGGGCGAGGTAGGTCGCGAGGGTGTCCCGCAGCTCGGGCGCGCCCAGCTCCGACTCGTAGCCGAACGCCGCCGCCGGGGTGCGGAGCAGGGCGCGGCGGGTTGCGGTGATCCAGGCCTGGCGGGGGAACGCCGTCAGGTCCGGGCGGCCCGGCCGCAGGTCCCAGCGGGGCGCGGGGTCGCGGGGTGCCTGGCGCGGGGCGGACTGGGGGAGCGAGCCCGCCGTCGCGACGCGGGTCGGCGCGCCCTGGGCCGTGCGCAGGTAGCCCTCGGCGGCGAGGTCGGCGTACACGCGGGTGACCGTGCCGCGGGCGATCCCCAGGTCGTGGGCCAGTGCGCGGGTCGAGGGCACCGCCGCGTCCGGTTGCCAGCGGCCCTCGCGGATGGCCGCGCGGATCGCCGCCGCGAGGCCGCTCCGGCCGGTCGACGGCTGCCAGTCGAGGTGGACGTCAAGCCCGGAACTGGACCACGGATCTGCCATGTCACTGGACCATACCCGTGGACCAGTTCGGGCTAGCGTGAACACCATGACCAAGCGAATCGGACTCGGGGGCGCCCCCGAGCTCTACCAGGCGATGGCGAACCTCCAGGCCGAGGTCAACAAGGCCGGGGCCAACGCCGGGCTCGACCCGAAGCTGCTCGAACTGGTGAAGACCCGCGCGTCGCAGATCAACGGCTGCGCGTTCTGCCTCGACATGCACTCCCGCGACGCCCTGGAGCTGGGTGAGTCGCCGCGGCGGCTGTTCGTCCTCGACGGCTGGCGCGAGACCGACCTGTTCACCGAGCAGGAGCAGGCCGCGCTCGCCCTCACCGAGGCGATGACGAAGCTGTCCGCGACCCAGACCGTGCCCGACGACGTCTACGAGCAGGCGGTGCGGGTGTTCACCGAAGACCAGTACCGCGCGGTGGCGTGGGAGATCATCGCGATCAACAGCTGGAACCGGATGACCATCACCAGCCACACGCCGCTGCCGAAGCGGGACTCGTGACCGCCGCGGCGCTCAAGGCGCTGCACGTTCCCGGCAAGCCGCTCGTGCTGCCGAACGCCTGGGACGCCGACACCGCCAAGCTCGTCGAAGCCGCCGGGTTCCCGGCCGTCGCGACCAGCTCGGTCGCCGTCGCGGCGGCGCTCGGGTTCGCCGACGGGGAGGGGGCCCCGGCGGACGAGATGTTCGCCGCCGCCGCGCGGATCGCCAAGGCGGTCGGCGTGCCGGTGACCGTCGACGCCGAGTCGGGCTACGGCCTCTCCGGTGCCGAACTGGCCGGACGGCTGTCCGACGCCGGCGCGGTGGGCTGCAACTTCGAGGACACCGACCACGCCACCGGCGCGGTGCGGCCGGTCGCCGAACAGGCCGCGCGGATCGCAGCCCTCCGGGAAGCGGCGGGCGACGGCCTGGTGATCAACGCCCGCGTCGACTCCTTCCGCGGCGTCGACCCGAAGGAAGCGCTCGCCGACGGCATCGCGCGGGCGAAGGCCTACCTCGAGGCCGGTGCCGACTGCGTCTACCCGATCCACCTGCGTACGCCCGAGCTGATCGCGGAGTTCGTGCAGGGCGTCGGCGGCGCCGTCAACGCGCCCGCGTGGCCGGGCGGTCCCGGTCTCGAAGGCCTCGCCGAACTGGGGGTGGCGAGGATTTCGCTCGGCGGCGGGCTGTGGCAGTACGCCCGCAAGCAGCTCGAAGCGACGCTCGCCGGCGTCGCCGAAGGCAAGCTGCCGTACTGACCCCGGAATGGCCGAAGGCCGCCGCGAGGGTGACTCACGACGGCCTTCGGTGTCTCGGGGGTCAGTGCGCGACGGCCTTCTCGGCACCCGCGCCGGTCAGCGACCGGACCTCCATCTCGGCGTACTTCTTCTCGTCGTGCTCCTTGGACAGGACCGTGCCCAGCCAGCCCAGGAAGAACGCGACCGGGATCGAGACGATGCCCGGGTTGCTCAGCGGGAACCAGGCGAAGTCGGCGTTCTTGAACATCGACGTGCTCTTCCCGGACACCGCCGGCGAGAAGATGATCAGCACGATCGTGACGGCCAGGCCGCCGTAGATCGACCAGAGCGCGCCCTGGGTGTTGAACCGCTTCCAGAACAGCGAGTACAGGATCGTCGGCAGGTTCGCCGACGCCGCCACCGCGAAGGCCAGCGCCACCAGGAAGGCGACGTTCTGCCCGTTGGCCAGGATGCCGCCGCCGATCGCGAGGGCGCCGATCACCAGCGCGGTGATCCGGGCGACCTTGACCTCCGAGTCCGGCGACGTCTTGCCCCGCTTGACGACGTTCGCGTAGACGTCGTGCGCGAAGGACGCCGACGCCGTGATCGTCAGGCCCGCCACCACCGCGAGGATCGTGGCGAACGCGACCGCCGAGATCAGGCCCAGCAGCACCGGCCCGCCCAGCTCCAACGCGAGCAGCGGGGCCGCCGAGTTCACGCCGCCGGGCGCCTTCTTGATCGTGTCCGGCCCGACCAGCGCGCCGGCGCCGTAGCCGAGCACCAGCGTGAACAGGTAGAACACGCCGATCAGCGCGATCGCCCAGACCACCGAGCGACGCGCGTCGCGGGCGGTCGGCACGGTGTAGAAGCGCATCAGGACGTGCGGCAGGCCGGCGGTGCCCAGGACCAGGGCGATGCCGAGGGACAGGAAGTCCAGTTTGGACGTTCCGTTGGTGCCGTACTGCTTGCCCGGGCCGAGCAGCGTCTGGCCGGCCTTGCCCGCCTTGTCGACGGCGGCCTGCAGCAGGCTGGAGAAGTTGAAGCCGTACTTGCCCAGCACCCACAGCGTCATCGCGAGCGCGCCGACGATGAGCAGCGCGGCCTTGATGATCTGCACCCAGGTGGTGCCTTTCATACCGCCGATCAGCACGTAGGCGATCATGATCACGCCGACGACGGCGATGACCAGCGCCTGCGCCCCGGAACCTTCGACGCCCAGCAGCAGCGCGACGAGACCGCCGGCGCCCGCCATCTGCGCCAGCAGGTAGAAGAACGACACGGCCAGCGTCGACGTCGCGGCGGCGGCCCGCACCGGGCGCTGCTTCATGCGGAACGCGAGCACGTCGCCCATCGTGAACTTGCCGGTGTTGCGCAGCAGTTCCGCGACCAGCAGCAGCGCGACGAGCCACGCCACCAGGAAGCCGATGGAGTAGAGGAAGCCGTCGTAGCCGTTGATCGCGATGGCGCCCGCAATGCCGAGGAACGACGCCGCCGACAGGTAGTCACCCGAGATCGCGATGCCGTTCTGCGGGCCGGTGAACGCGCGGCCGGCGGCGTAGTAGTCCGACGCCGTCTTCGAGTTGCGGCTGGCGCGGAACACGATCACCAGCGTGATGATCACGAAGAGGGCGAAGATGCCGATGTTGAGGAGCGGGTTGCTGCCCTCGACGCTCGCGGCAAGTGTCGCGGTCATGCCTGCTCCTTCTCGATGTCCTCGCGGATCTTCTCGGCGACCGGGTCGAGCTTCCGGTTGGCGTAGCGCACGTACAGCCCGGTGATGACGAACGTCGAGACGAACTGCAGCAGGCCGAAGACCAGGCCGACGTTGATGTTGCCGACCAGCTTGGTGCTCATGAAGCCGTGCGCGTAGTCCGCGAGCAGCACGTACAGCAGGTACCAGACGAGGAACAGCGCCGTCATGGGGAAGACGAACCGGCGCAGGCGGCTGCGCAGCTCGCGGAACTCCGTGCTGTCGTGGGCGTGTTCCCACACGGTCTCAGACGTTTCCGGGGGCCCGCCGCCGGTGTCCGTCGTGCTCATCGCTGCTCCTCGCGACGCTGCGGAAAGTGACGTGCGACACCGTAGGGACGTGTGAGTCCCTCGTGAAGATTCAGCGGCTCAACAGCCGGGCCAGACGACGAACGGTTGACGAACGGTCGCGCGGTCCCGACGAACGGGGCTCGTCCAGGTGCAACCGGAGCATCGCCGCCGTCGACCAGGTGGGGGGCCTGCCCCGCAAGGAGACCAACGCCATTACGCCGAACGCCAGCGGTACCGACCAGGGTGCCGGTTGCTGCACCAAGATCGCCACCCAGCCGTGCAGTTCCGGGCCGGCGAGGGCGAACAAGATCGACCCCGAAGACGCGACGAGCCCGGTCAGCACCCCGGCGATGCCGCCCGCCGCGGTCAGCCGCGGCCACCAGATGCCGAGCACGAGCAGCGGGCAGAACGTCGACGCCGCGACGGTGAAGCCCCACGTGACGAGCACCCCGGCGTCGAGCTCGGCCGAGCGCAGCGCGAGCAGCACCATGATCGCGGCGACGCCGAACACGGCGATCCGCAGCCGCCGCAGCCCGCCGGGCACGAGGTCGTGCGCGATGGCGCCGGACATCACCAGCAGCAGGCCGAGCGACGTCGCCAGGAACGCGGCGAACGCGCCCGCGGTGAGCAACGCCGTGAAGAGGCCGCCGGCCCAGCCGCGGTCCACCTGGTACGGCAGCGCGACCACGACGGTGTCCGTGGCGCCGGAGAGGTACAGGCCGGGCACGAGCACCCGGCCGAGGACGCCGTAGACGCCGGGGAAGAGGTAGAAGACGCCCAGCAGGGCCACGGTGATCGCGGCGGTGCGGCGCGCGGCGCGGCCGTCCGGGCTGGTGTGGAAGCGCATGAGCACGTGCGGCAGGCCCATCGTGCCGAGCATGGTCGCGATGAGCACGGCCCAGGTGCCGAGCAGCGGGTGGCCCTCGTCGCCGAGGTCGAGCAGCGGCCGCTGCCAGCCGGCGCCGCCGAGCGGGGCCCCGCCGCGGACGGCCGGGACCGCCGCGCCCGCGCCGAACACGACCTCGTCCTGGCTGTGCGCGGTGAACTCGCCCGGCGGCAGGGTTTCGGGGACGCCGTTGCGCCGCACGGTGGTCGGCTCGCGGATCTCCATGGTGACGTCGACTTCGAAGCGCACCGGTGTTTCGCGGGCGAAGTGGGTGAACTCGACGGGGTTGAGCGCGTCGGTCCGGTTGACCGCGCCCGCCTGGAGGACGAGCCAGATCGCCGGGACGAGGAACAGCAGCAGCTTGAGGACGAACTGGAACGCCTGGACGTACGTCGCCGCCCGCATCCCGCCGAGCGCGAGCGTGACGCTGACCGCGGCGCCGGCCAGGACGACCCCGACCCAGTACGGCGTGCCGCCGACGGCGGTGAGCACCAGCCCGGCGGTGCGGAACTGCGGGACGACGTAGATGGTGCCGATTACGAGGACCACGACGGCGGTGAGGCGGCGCAGCGCGGGGGAGTTGAGGCGGGCTTCGGCGAAGTCGGGGACGGTCAGCGCGCCCGAGCGGCGCATCGGGGCGGCGACGAGGACGAGCATCGCGATGTAGCCGGCGGTGAAGCCGACCGGGTACCAGAGGGCGCCGATGCCGTCCTTGACGACGAGGCCCGCGACGCCGAGGAAACTCGCCGCGCTCAGGTACTCGCCGGAGACGGCGGCCGAGTTGACCAGCGGCGAGATCCGGCGCGACGCGACCAGGAAGTCGGACGTCGTGCGCATCGCGGCGACCCCGCGCACGCCGATGAGGAGCGTCACGAGCACGACGGGGGCGACGGCGAGCGCGATGCCCACTAGCGCGGCCCGCCGGTCTCGAGCGCCCCAATGTGGCCTTGGTTGCGTCTTGCGCACCGAAGGCCGCCTTGGGTGCGTCTGACGCACCGAAGGCCACATTGGGGCGCTGGGGTCATCGGTCGTCCTCGAGGCGTTCGGCGCGGCGGAGCTGCCAGCGGGCGAGCAGTGCCATCGCCGGGTAGGGGAGGACGGCCAGCATCAGCCAGGAGAGGGGGATTCCCAGCAGCCGCACGGTGTCGAGGCCCGGGAAGAGCGCGAAGACGCCGGGGAGGCCGAGCAGCAGCGCGAACATCAGGACCAGCGCGGGGACGCCGCGGCGGCGTTGCGCGGTGTAGAGGGCGGTGGCGCGCTGGGTGTCGGACACGGGGAGGCGGGGCTGGCGCCAGCGGTGCCGGGAACGGCGGCGGGCGTGGGCGAGGCGGGTTTGCGGGCTGGTGACGGCGACCCGGCGGATCTTGCTCATCGCGGGCCCGGGCGGTGTCGGGTGGCTGCGGGCCACGGCTGGCGCTGGGTGCGGAACCGGGCGGTTGGGCGGCTCATCGCGGGCCCGGCCCCAGTTGTCCTCGCTGGGCCGCCTCCAGCAACCGGTCGCGCAGGTCTCGTGCGTGTCGCCGGCTCACCGGTACGTCACCGGCCTCCGTGTGGGCCAGCAGGCCGCCCGCGCTGTCGCTGCGCAGCTCCAGCACCGCTCCCACCGCGAGCAGGAACCCGCGGTGCACCCGGCTGAACCCCGTCCCCTCCCAATACTCCTCGAGCCGCGAAATCGGCATCCGCACCAGGTGCACGCCGCCGCGTGTGTGCAGCCGGACGTAGTCGCCGTGGGCCTCCACGAACAGGACGTCGTCGCGGCGGACGTAGCGGGTTCGGCCGCCGGACTCCACCGGGAGCGCGGCCATCGCGTCCGGTGTCGAGCGCGAAGCCGGCGTCGCCATCCGCAGGACCTTCGCCAGCGCCGCCGAAAGGCGCTCCGCCCGGACCGGCTTCAAGAGGTAGTCCACCGCGCCGATGCCGTAGGCCGTCACCGCGTGGCCGTCGTGGGCCGTGACGAACACGATCACCGGGGGCTCGTTCAGCCGGGCCAGCAGCGATGCCAGTTCGAGGCCGTCGAGGCCCGGCATCGAGATGTCGAGGAACACCGCGTCGAACCTGTCCGCCTGAAGCAGCTTCAACGCCTTCAGCGCGTCGCCCGCCCCGACGACTTCGCCGACTTCGGGGGCTTCGCGCAACAGCGTGCACAGCTCGTCCAGCGCGGGCGGCAGGTCGTCGACGGCGAGTACGCGAAGCGACGTCACGGCAGCACCCCCGGCTGGAACCGCGGCACCCGCACGATCACGCGGGTGCCGGCGCCGACCTCGGTCTCCACCGTCAAGCCGTACCAAGCGCCGTAGACGTCCCGCAGCCGGCGGTCCACATTGGCCAGGCCGAGGCCGGCCGGGTCGTCGTCGCCGGTGCGGCCGGCCAGGATGTCCGCCGCGCGCTTCGGGTCCATGCCGACGCCGTCGTCCTCGACGAAGATCACGCAGTCGTTCCCTTCCGCCTGGCCGTGCACCTGGACCAGCCCGGTGCCCGACCGCGGCTCGATGCCGTGCCGGATCGCGTTCTCCACCAGCGGTTCCAGCACCAGGTACGGCACCGCGACGGCGAGCACCTCCGGCGCCACCCGCACCTGGACGCGCAGCCGTTCGCCGAGCACCGCCCGCTGCAGCGCCAGGTACGTCTCGATCGCGCGGAACTCCTCGGCCACCACCGTGTACTCGCCGTGGCGCGCCAGGCTGTAACGGGTGTAGTCGGCGAAGTCGAGCATGAGGTCGCGGGCGCGGTCGGGGTCCGAGCGCACCAGCGACGCGATGACCGTCAGCGCGTTGTAGACGAAGTGCGGGGACATCTCCGCCCGCAGCGCGCGCAGCTCGGCCTGCGCCGCCTGTTCCGCCGACGCCTCCAGCCGCCCGCGTTCCAGCGCCTGGACGACCAGGTCCGCCGCCTGGGCCGCGACCGCCTCCCGCACGTCGCCGACCACCAGCAGCGCGCCGGCGAGCTCGTCGCGGACGTGCAGCGGGAGCACCAGGACGTCCGGCGCCGAACCGGGTTCCTCGGTGTGCAGGACGCCCTCGAGCACCGTCGCGACGACGGCGTCCGGCCCGGGCCGGCCCGACCAGAGCAGCGAACCGGACAGGTCGGTGAGGCCGAGGCCGGGGAAGCCGAAGAGCCGGCGCAGGCCGTGCGCGGCGCGGCGCGCGCGGGTGCCGGAGAGGCCGTCGCGCAGGTCGCCGGTGATCCGGCGGGCGGCGGCCAGCACCGGCAGCGGGTCGGCGCGGGACGCCGGGCGCAGGTGCACGGTCATCGGGCCTCCCCTCGGCGACGGTGTCCAGGGCCCCAGATCCTACGGCTACCCGGGCTCCTGGCGATCGGCCAGCACCTGGGCGTGGCGGCGGAACCGGCGCCACGTCCGGTAGTCGTCGAGCCCGGTGACCTTGGCGGGTTCCGGCAGCCGCGCCAGCAGGCTCGCGTCGGCCGGGTAGGGCCGGTCGGGCAGCGAGATCCAGCCCGTCGTGCGGGTCTCCTTCACCACCACCGGAACCGGCCGGAACGTCGCCGGGTCGAGGCCTTCGCTGTGCCGCACGACCTCCTCGAAGAACCACGCCGACGTGATCAGCCCCAGCACGCCGGGCGACGCCTTGAGCGCCTCCTTCAGCGGGGCCGCGTCCAGGAGCCGGAACGCGTGGTTGATCGCCGGCGCCGTGACGCCGTGGTCGTCGTAGGCGACTTCACCGGCGTGCAGCGCCATCCGGAGCCGGATCCGGGCGCCGGCGTGGTGGGTCAGGTTGTGCCGGTGCAGCGCCACGGCGAGCGCGTTGGGCAAGAACTCGACGAAGAGCCCTTTCGGGATCTGCGGCGGGGCGAGGACGAAGACGCCGTCGCCGCAGTCCTCGCTCCGGCAGGCCGTCCAGGGGACGCCCGCGTCGTCGAACGCCCGGCCGAGCGCGCGGTACAGGCCGTCGCGCAGCGCCAGGCGGTGTGGTGTGGTCCTGCTCCGGTCGCCGTAGCCCTCGACGTCCACGGCGAAGATCGTCCGGTGCACGGCCGATCGTTCGTAGTTCATCGCACCCTCCCTGCGATCATGCATGTGTAGATGCATGTGCAGATGAGTGTGACGGGGGACACCCGTCCGGGGGAACGGGTCGTGCGGTGAGCGGTTGCCTCGCGGCGGTGACCGGCAGTGACTGATCACCAGCGGTGAACCAGCTGGTCAGAGCCCTGCGAGGCGGTGCGCGCACCACTCGCAGGGCTCTGACGGACGGGTCAGCAGGACTGCTTGTAGAAGTACTGGGCGTTGGCGTCCATGTCCGCCTTGGTGATCGAGTGCAGCTGCGCGGTGAGGTTCCGCGTCACCGGCTTGCCCTCGATCGCCGCCACGGCCTGCTGCACGCCCTGGGTGCCGATCGACGCCGGGTCCTGGGCGATCAGGGCCTGGTACTGGCCGTTCTTCAGGCCTTCGACCTCGGACGGGCTGGCGTCGAAGCCGATCAGGTTCACCGCGCCGACCTTGCCCGCGTTGCGCAGACCGGTCGCCGCGCCTTCGCCGGTGTTGAGGTTGGTCGCGAAGATCCCGATGAGGTCCGGCGTCGAGGACAGGGCCGCCGTCACCTTGGACGCCGCCTGGTCGGGCTCGTTCTGGGTGAACTGGACGCCGACGGACTTGAGGTTCGGGGTGCTCTTCAGCTCGTCCTCGAAGCCCTTCGCGCGCGCCGCGGTCGTCGACGTGCCGGCGATCGTGTCGAGAACCAGCACCGAACCGCTCTTGCCGGCGGCCAGCTTCGCCATCGTCTGGGCCGCGAGCTTGCCGCCCTCGGCGTTGTCGGAGGACACCGACGACACCGCGACGCTGGTGTCCTTCAGCGACGTGTCGACCTCGACGATCTTCGCGCCGCGGTTCTTGACCTGCTGGATCGGCGCGAGCATGGCCGTGTCGTCGGTCGGGGCGATGAGCAGCCCGGCCGGCGGGTTCGAGCCGAGCGCGTTGACGAGCTGGGTCTGCATGGCCGCGTCGAACTTCTGCGGCGCCTGCGTGGTCAGCTCGTAGCCGAGCTTCTTCGCCTCGGCCTGCGCGCCGCACTGCAGCGAGATGTAGAACGGCTCGGCCTGCACGCCCGGGATGAGCGCGAGCTTCTTCGAGCCGGACGGCTGGGCCGAGTCGCCGGACCCGGTCTGCCCGACCGTGCCGGAGCCGCACGCGGTGAGGAGGGCCGCGGCGGAGACCACGGCACCCATGGCGGTGAGGGTCTTGGTCAGCTTCATAAGCACCTCTTTGTACTCAGCGGGAGTTGCGACGGCGGCGCCGCCGCTGGTCGAACCAGACGGCCGCGATGAGCACGGCACCGACCGCGATCATCTGCCAGAAGTCCTGGACGTGGGTGATGTTGAAGCCCTTCTTCAGCACCGCCGGGATGAACACGCCGATGACCGTGCCCAGCACCGAGCCGACGCCGCCGAACAGGCTCGTCCCGCCCATCACGACCGCGGCGATCGCGTTGAGGTTGTCGGTGGTGTGCGCCGAGATCGTGGTCGACGCGTAGTACGCCAGCGAGAGGAACCCGGCGATCCCGGCCAGGAAACCCGTCAGCGTGTACACCTTCAGCAGGTGCGCGGTGACGCCGATGCCCGCCCGGCGCGCGCCCTCGGCGTTGGAGCCGACCGCGTAGGTGTAGCGGCCGAACTTCGTGGTGTGCAGCAGCCAGGCGCCGATCAGGGTGATCACGACGGCGACGATGACCAGGTTCGGCACCACGCCGAACGACGTGCCGTAGCCGAGGGTCTGGTTCAGCGCGACCGGGATGCTGCGCACGTCCGAGCCGTTGTTGAGCAGGTAGGCCGCGCCGAGCGCCGCGCCCATCGTGCCCAGGGTGACGATCAGCGGCGGGATCCCCGCCACGGCGATGAGGAACCCGTTGAGCAGGCCCCACAGCGTGCCGGCGACGACCGCGGCGAGCAGCCCGGCGGTGATCACGCCCCAGCCGGCGTTCGACGCGTTGCCGCCCGACATCGCTTCCATCACCTTGCCGGCGACCATGCCGGCGAAGATGAGCACCGAGCCGACGGACAGGTCGATGCCGGAGGTGATGATCACGAACGTCATCCCGACCGACAGCACCAGCAGCACCGCGGTCTCGATGAGCAGCGTCTGGAACGTGAACAGCGTCGGGAACTCGCCGGGGGCGATCGCGCTGAAGACGATGATCAGCGCCAGCAGCACCAGCGCGATCCAGAACGTGTTGGCGCCGGCCAGCCGCTTGCCCAGGGGCCGCTTGCCGAACCCCGCTTCGGGTGCTTGCTGGATGTCCTTCGCGGGCGCGCTCACGCGGCCTCCTCCTGCACGAGCGCGCCGGTCATCGCGGCGACGAGGTCTTCGAGCTTCGTGTCCGGTCCGCGGAACCGGGCCACGCGCTTGCCCAGCCGCAGCACCTCGACGCGGTCGGCCACCGACAGCACCTCGGGCATGTTGTGGCTGATCAGCACGACGGCGATGCCCTTGTCGCGCACCTTCTTGATGACGTCGAGCACGCGCTCGCGCTGCACGACGCCCAGCGCGGCGGTGGGCTCGTCCATGAACACGACCTTCGACGCCCACACGACCGACCGCGCGACCGCGACGCTCTGGCGCTGCCCGCCCGACAGCGAGCCGATGGGGACGTCGGTGCTCTGCAGCGTCACGCCGAGGCGCTGGAACTCCTCGACGGCCTGCCGCCGCATCTCGGCCTTGTCGAGCATCCCGAGCTTGCCGAGGATGCCCTTGCGGTGGATTTCGCGGCCGAGGAAGAGGTTGGCCGCCGGGTCCAGCTCGGGTGCGACGGCCAGGTCCTGGTAGACGGTCTCGATGCCGAGGCGCCGCGCGGTGGTCGGCGAGTCGAAGTGCGCCTCGGCGCCGTCGAGGAGGATCTTGCCCGCCGTCGGCTGTTCCGCGCCGGAGAGGCACTTGACCAAAGTGGACTTGCCGGCGCCGTTGTCGCCGATCAGCGCGGTCACTTCCCCCGCGCGGGCCTGGAAGGACGCGCCGCGCAGGGCTTCGACGGAGCCGTAGTGCTTGGTGAGGTCGACCGCTTCCAGGAGGATTTCGCTCATCCGTTCCTCTCTTCCGGCGCCGGCGGGCGGCAGCGGATCGCCGTCACCGCGCCGGACAGCTCGGTCTGGCCGGCGTCGAACGGGACGACGTAGGTGTCGCCCTTCGCCAGCGGGTACTCGCCGCCGTGCTCGGTGCGCAGCGTCCCTTCGCCGTCGAGGACGACCAGGACCGCGAACGACGGGTCCGATGACAACGTTGTCGTCTTGTCGGTGCGCAGCTGCTCGGCTCGGAAGAACCGCTCCGAACCGGCGGCCAGCAGGTCGACCGTGGCCGACGCGTCGCCGGCGGTGCGCTTGATGATGGTGTCCAGGCGCTCGGCGTCCCAGCCCGAGGTGTCCAGCGCCTCGATGGCGGTGTCGAAGCCCAGGCCGAGGTGGCCCTTTTCCGGCGAAGCGAGGAAGTCGCGCCACTCGATGGTCAGCGAGAAGTCCGTCGGCTGCTGCAGTTCGACGACGAACACGCCCTCGCCGATCGCGTGCGGCAGGCCCGCCGGGATGTACACGGTGTCGCCCGCGGTCACCGGGATGCTGTTCAACGCGCCCAGCATCGACGGCACGTCCTGCTCGCGCGTCCACTCGGACACGGTCGCCTTCGACAGCGTCTCCTTGAACCCGGGGTAGACGCGCGGGTCGTCGCCGTAGGTGCCGACCACGATCCACGCCTCGGTCTTGCCGAAGTGCGAATCGAAGTGCTGCTTCGCGAAGGCGTCGTCCGGGTGGAAGTGCACGGGCAGCCGCTGGCCCGCGTCGAGCAGCTTGACCAGCAGGCCGGTCGACGTCCCGAGCGCCTCGACGTGCTTGGCGCCGAGCCAGCCGTTCGGGTTCGCGAGAACGGCGTCGCGCAGCCACGCGCCGTCCGGGAGGCGGGTGAGGCCGTTGGTGTCCTGGCCGAACATGGTGCTCACCGACGCGACCCAGTCCTCCGGGCCGAACTTCTTGTCCGGCGACGCGCCGCGCAGCGCCGCGATGGCGTCGCCGCCGCGGTAGAACTGCGGTGGCTGGTTGGCCGGGAGGCGGATCGGTTCGAGGGTCACGGGGCGACCTCACCGGAACCACGGGCGACGAGATGCACGGGCAGGACTACCTTTCTGGGCGGGGACTGGTCTCCTTGGACGCGGGCGAAGAGCAGCTCGGCCGCGGCGTGGCCGAGCGCGCTCACGTCGTGCGCGATCACGGTGACCGGCGGGTCGAGCAGGTCCGCCAGCTCGAAGTCGTCGAAGCCGACCATCGCCGGCCGGTGCTCGGCGTGGGCCAGCGCGCGCAGCAGGTGCACGGCGACCCGGTTGTTGCCCGCGATCACCGCGGTGGCCGCGTCCGGCCCGTGCAGCAGCCGCTTCACGACGTCGCCGATGTACTCCGGCGTCGGCGTGCGCATGGAGACGAGCGACTCGTCGTAGGAGATGCCGTTGCGGACGCAGCCTTCGCGGAACCCGCGCAGGCGCTCGGCCGCGGTGAAGATGTCCGGGCTGTCGCCGAGGAACGCGATCCGCCGGTGACCGTGCTTCGCCAGGTGGGTGACGGCTTCGATGGTGCCGCCGAGGTTGTCGACCAGCACGGTGTCGGCCACGATGTCGCCGGCCGGGCGGTCGATGAACACCACCGGCGTGCCCGCGCGCATCTCCGGCACCAGGTAGCCGTGCTGCAGGCCGGCCGGGACGACGAGGATGCCGTCCACCCGCCGCGCGCAGAACTCGAGCACGAGCTCGCGCTCGCGGTCGGAGTTCTCCTCGGACGAGCCGGTGAGCACCTGGCGCCCGAACGACGTCGCGATGCGCTCGACCGCGCGGTTCAGCTCGGAGTAGAAGGGGTTGCCGACGTCCTCGACGATCAGCCCGATGGTGCCGGTCGTCGACCCGCGGCGCAGGTTGCGCGCGCCCAGGTTGCGCCGGAAGCCCAGCTGCTCGATGGCCGCCATGACCCGCTCGGCGGTGTCCGGGTGCACCGCCGGTTCGTCGTTGACCACGCGCGAGACGGTCTTGATGCTGACGCCCGCCAGCCGGGCCACGTCGCTCATCGTGGCTCGCCTGCTCGCGGTGCGCGTGGCGCCGTCCCGGTCCCGGCCGGGTGGAGACAACGTTGTCATAGTGACCGGGATTGAACGCCACGACCCGGTGGCTTGTCAACGCCTGTCGCGTGGATTGTGCCGATTCGGCTGGATCACGCTGTCCCGAAGTGGACAGGTCTTGACGAGACCTCTTGACGACCTGGTGAGCCGCTGCCCAAGGTGGCCCGGTTCGACGACTGCGCGACAAGGTTGTCAGTTCGGTCGCGCTGACGAGGTGGAGAGGCGATGGCCATGGCGCGAGCGCGCTTCAGAGCCGGTTTAGCTTTCCTGACATTGGCGGTGACGGCAGCGGTGGCTCCCGCTGTCCCCGCCGCGGCGGCCACGACGACCGATTTCGCGAAGTGGGTCAACCCCTTCGTCGGCACCCGCCCCGGCGGCGCCGACCACGGCACCGGGGGCGGTGCCGGCAACACGTTCCCGGGCGCGGTCGCGCCGTTCGGCATGGTCCAGTGGAGCCCGGACACCGTGAAATCCCAGCCGGGCGGGTACTTCTACGACGACAACGCCCTCACCGGGTTCAGCCTCACGCACCTTTCCGGCGCGGGCTGTTCGACCTATGAGGACATCCCGTTCATCCCCTATGTCGGTGAGGTGACGACTTCCCCGGCCACCGACCCGTCCCACTACACGTCGAAGTTCTCGCACACCAACGAACACGCGACCGCCGGCGCCTACGACGTCACCCTCGACAGCGGCGCGAAGGTCGAGCTGAGCGCGACCCAGCGCACCGGCTCCGCGCGGCTGACCTACCCGGCGGGCGCGTCCTCGACGCTGCTGGTCAACACCTCCGGCTCGGTCAACGGCACCGACGACGCGTCCATCAGCATCGGCAAGGACACCATCAGCGGCTGGGCCACGAGCGGCCGCTTCTGCGGGGCCCAGAACAGCTACCGCGTCTACTTCTCGGCCAAGTTCGACACGCCGTTCGCGTCCATCGGCACGTGGAAGAACGGCGCCGTGACGCCGAACAAGGCCGCGGAAACCGGTGGCGCCAGGGCGAAGGTCGCGCAGCCCAACGGCGTGAACGCGTCGATCGCCCGCACCACCACCGCGAAGCAGCAGGACACCACCGTGTCCGGTCCGGGCAGCGGCGGGTACGTCACCTTCGCCAACCTCAACGGCGCGCAGGTGAACGTCCAGGTCGGACTGTCCTTTGTGTCCGTCGACGGCGCGAAGGCCAACCTCAAGGCGGAGAACACCGGCAAGTCGTTCGACACGGTCGCGGCGGGCGCGCGCAAGGCGTGGAACGCGCAGCTCGGCAAGATCGCCGTCACCGGCGGCTCCGACGCGGACCTGACGACGTTCTACACCTCGCTGTACCACTCGCTGATCCAGCCGAACGTCTTCTCCGACGTCAACGGGCAGTACATCGGCTTCGACGGCCGGATCCACACGGCCGACCAGGGCCACGCGATGTACACGAACTTCTCCGGCTGGGACATCTACCGCTCGGAGATCCCGCTGCTGGCGACGATCGCGCCGCACGAGACGTCCGACATCGTCCGGTCGATGATGGCCTACGCCGAGCAGGGCGGCTCGTGGGACCGCTGGACGGTGGCCAACGACTACACCGGCGTCATGAACGGCGACCCGTACCACATCATCGTCTCCAGCGCGTACGCGTTCGGGGCACGGGACTTCGACGCCCAGAAGGCGTTGCTGCTCATGATCAAGGGCGCCACCCAGCCGACGCAGGGCTACACCGAGCGGCCGGGCCTCGAGGACTACCAGAAGCTCGGCTACGTGCCGGGCGCCGGCGCGGACACGCTCGAGTACACCAGCGCCGACTTCTCCATCGCCCAGTTCGCGAAGCGGCTCGGCGACAGCGCGACGTACACGACGTTCATGAAGCGCGCGCAGAACTGGCAGAACCTCTACAACCCGGGAACCGGTCACCTGCAGCCGCGCAACGCGGACGGCTCGTTCGCCGGCACCTACGACCCCGCCAGCTCGCAGGGCTGGGTCGAGGGCAACGGCGCGCAGTACGAGTGGATGGTGCCCTACGACCTCGGCGGCGTCGTGACGGCGTTCGGCGGCAACACCGCGACGCAGTCCCGGTTGGACACCTTCTTCACCCAGCTCAACGCGGGCACGCAGGAGCCGTACGCCTTCATGGGCAACGAGCCGAACTCCAACGCGCCGTACGTGTACTCGTACGCGGGCGCTCCGGCCAAGACCCAGGGAATCGTGCACCGCTCGATGGACGAGCTGTACAACCCGCGTCCCGAAGGCCTGATCGGCAACGACGACCTCGGCCAGATGTCGGCCTGGTACGTGTGGTCGGCGCTCGGCCTCTACCCGGAGATCCCGGGCCGCGCCGAGACGCTGCTCGTCACCCCGCGCTTCGAGCACGCCGTGCTCACCACCGGCGCGGGCAAGAAGATCACCATCAACGCGCCGGGCACCGGCGACTACGTGGGCAGCCTCAAGGTCAACGGCGGCGCGGCGGCGAAGGCGTGGCTGCCGGAGGCGCTGATCTCCAGCGGCGGCACGCTCGACTACACCCGCTCCGCCACGGCGACCTCGTGGGGCAGCGCGGCGGCCGACGCGCCGCCGTCGTTCCGCGAGCAGGAGAAGCCGAGCCTGTCCTTTGTGGACCCGGCTCGCGCGGTGACGCCCGCGGGGTCGACGTCCAAGGCTTCCGTGGGTGTCCAGGACCTCTCCGGAGTCGCCCGGACCTGGACCTACAGCGCGGGCAGCGTCGACGGGATCACGCTGACCCCGGCGACCGGCAGCATCGCGGTGCCTGCCGCGGGCAAGGCCCAGGCGGAGCTGACGGTCAGCGTCCCGGCGGGCCTGGCCGACGGCGCGCGCCGCATCCCGGTGACGTTCTCCGCGCCGGGAGTCGCTTCCTCGCAAGCGGTACTGACGGTGTTGGTGGCCCAGCCGAACAGCTGGCTCGCCACGGTGAACAACGCGGGCATCTCCCCGGACTCGAACTCGGGAGCGGCCAACTTCGACGGCGGCGGCTGGAGCTACTCGGCCGACGCCCTCGCGGCGGCCGGTGCCACCCCGGGCAGCACGGTCACCAGTGACGGCATCAAGTTCACCTGGCCGTCGTTCCCGGTCGGAGACCCGGACAACGTCGTCGCCGGCGGCCAGACCGTGAACGTCACCGGCTCCGGACGGCTCGCGCTGCTCGGCTCGGCGTCCAACGGCAACGCCTCCGGGACGCTGACCATCACCTACACCGACGGCAGCAAGTCCACCGCCACCATCGGGTTCTCCGACTGGACCCTCGGCGGCGGCGGTGCCCAGCCGGCGTTCGGCAACCGGATCGTGCTCTCGACGCCGTACCGCAACGCTTCGGGCGGCGACCCGCAGCAGATCCGCACGATGGTGTTCGGCACCAACCCGATCACCCTCGACGCGGGCAAGACCGTGGCTAGCGTGACGCTGCCGGACAACGTCAGCGGTGGCGCGCTGCACGTGTTCGCCATCGGCATCGGCGCGTAGCCCAGCGAGACGACGGCCCCCTTCCCGCGTGGGGAGGGGGCCGTTCCGCTGCCCGATGGGCCGGCGCATGCGCAGCCGCTGCTGAGAAAACCCCAATGTGGCGTTGGGTGCGTCAGACGCACCGAACGCCACATTGGGTGCGTTGGATGCACCGAACGCCACATTGGGGGCGCACGTGGGGCGGCCCGCGGGATGGCCGGATCCGGCCAGTGTCTTCCCCCGTTCGGCCGCTTGCGGGCGATCGGCTCTGCGTTACCTTGGTCACACCCCAAGGGGAGTGGGGAGGTGGGGGGAAATCGTGCCGATCGCCCAGGAACCACTGGTGTTCCCGGATGTCGAGCAGGCCGTCGCGGACTTCGTGCGCGCGCGGCCGGAGCTGTCCGGCGTGCCGGTGGGAACGGCGGTGCCGCCGGGTTTCGACGGGACGCAGCGCGCCGTGGTGCTCACCCGGCTCGGTGGCGTCTACCTCGACGACGACCGGCTCGACAACGCCGAAGTGCGGCTGGATTCCTACGGACCGGACAAGACCGCCGCGCACGCGGTCGCGCTGGCCGTGCGCGGTGTCCTGCCGCTGCTGACCGCGTCCGGCGGCACCGTGTTCCCCGACGTGACCGAGCTCCAGGGGCCGTGCTTCGTGCTCGACCGGAGGCATTCCGACGCGAACCGGTACGTCATGCGGTACCGGTTCGTCGCGCAAGTCGTATCCAGACCGGCCTGAACCGGGCCGGCGGCGCAGTGGGAGGGCTGCTCATGCCAGGACTGAACGCCAGTGAGATCCGGGTGGCGGGGACCGGGGCCATCTACGTGGCGCCGGCGCACACCGCCGCACCGGCCGACTTCACCAAGCCGTGGGCGGCGCCGTGGGTCGACCTCGGCTACACCAGCTCCGACGGCGTCAAGTTCGTCAAGAAGGACAAGCTGGACCCGGTGGACACGTGGCAGTCGGTGGCCGCGATCCGCTACGTCTTCAGCGACCGCGACTTCTCCGCGAAGTTCTCGCTGCTGCAGATCAACAGCGACACACGGCGGTTGCTAATATAGCAGAGGTGAGGAGAAACCACGCTGTTGAGACCGCCGCGACGGTCGAACGCCTGTGTGCCCAGCTGAAGGACCT
>NZ_RSEC01000073.1 GCF_003937945.1 Amycolatopsis eburnea | reverse complement strand
AGTTCGGCGGTGTCCTACTCTCCCACAACCCTTCGATTGCAGTACCATCGGCGCTGTCAGGCTTAGCTTCCGGGTTCGGAATGGGACCGGGCGTTTCCCTGACGCTATAACCACCGAAACACTCCGAAACAACACACCTGATGTGGTGTTTCAGAACCGTAGAGTGGATGCGCAACATCTTCGTAGGCAAGTCCTCGGCCTATTAGTACCAGTCAACTCGACAACACATTACTGTGCTTCCATATCTGGCCTATCAACCCAATGGTCTATTGGGAGCCTTAACCCACAAAGGGGTGGGATACCTCATCTTGGAACAGGCTTCCCGCTTAGATGCCTTCAGCGGTTATCCCTTCCGAACGTGGCCAACCAGCCATGCCCTTGGCAGAACAACTGGCACACCAGAGGTTCGTCCGTCCCGGTCCTCTCGTACTAGGGACAGCCTTCCTCAAGTATCCTACGCGCGCGGCGGATAGGGACCGAACTGTCTCACGACGTTCTAAACCCAGCTCGCGTGCCGCTTTAATGGGCGAACAGCCCAACCCTTGGGACCTACTCCGGCCCCAGGATGCGACGAGCCGACATCGAGGTGCCAAACCATGCCGTCGATATGGACTCTTGGGCAAGATCAGCCTGTTATCCCCGGGGTACCTTTTATCCGTTGAGCGACACCCCTTCCACCAGGAGGTGCCGGATCACTAGTCCCGACTTTCGTCCCTGCTCGACATGTCTGTCTCACAGTCAAGCTCCCTTGTGCACTTGCACTCAACACCTGATTGCCAACCAGGCTGAGGGAACCTTTGGGCGCCTCCGTTACCCTTTAGGAGGCAACCGCCCCAGTTAAACTACCCATCAGGCACTGTCCCTGAACCAGATCATGGCCCGAGGTTCAGATTCCCAATTCGACCAGAGTGGTATTTCAACAACGACTCCACA
>NZ_RSEC01000072.1 GCF_003937945.1 Amycolatopsis eburnea | reverse complement strand
GCGCCGGTCCAGCCGGTGGTGCCGTTCTTGACCGCGTTGTCGAAGTCGGTCTTGCGCTCCCCGAGCGCTTTGGACACGTTGCCCCACGTGTCGGCATACGACTGGATCACCGGCGGGTTGCCCGCCACCGAGTCGAGCATGTCCTTCAACGGCTGCACGTGTTCCATCAGGAACGACGCCACCGACGACATCAGGTACCCGAACGGGTCGATCGCCGCCCCGGCGATTTCCCCGGCCAGCGACAGCATGCCGAGACCGCCGGAGACCCAGTC
>NZ_RSEC01000071.1 GCF_003937945.1 Amycolatopsis eburnea | reverse complement strand
TCTGGGGGCGGGTTTTGGTGGTGGTGGCCAGGGTCCGGGCGGCGGGGATCCCCAGCGACAGCTGCGGCGCGGTGGGTTCCTCGATGATCGTCACGGGGTTAGCTTTCCCGGCCGAGTTCGACGCTTTCCAGCACGGCGAGGGCGTCGGGGACGAGGACGGCGGCGGAGTAGTAGGCGGAGACGAGGTAGGAGATGATGGCTTGTTCGCTGATGCCCATGAACCGCACGTTCA
>NZ_RSEC01000070.1 GCF_003937945.1 Amycolatopsis eburnea | reverse complement strand
TAGCCTGGCCCAGGAACCCTTGGTCATCCGGCGGCAGAGTTTCTCACTCTGCATTCGCTACTCATGCCTGCATTCTCACTCCCACACCCTCCACCGCTAGCTTCCGCCACGGCTTCCCTGGATGCAGGACGCTCCCCTACCCATCCATACCACTAGACAACACCCTCAAGGAGTGAAGCCGATGTATTGCATGAATGACACAGCTTCGGCGGTGTGCTTAAGCCCCGCTACATTGTCGGCGCAGGACCACTTGACCAGTGAGCTATTAC
>NZ_RSEC01000069.1 GCF_003937945.1 Amycolatopsis eburnea | reverse complement strand
CCGTAGGTGCCGCGGGAGTCGCGGTGCACCTCGATGATTTTCTCGGTCAGCGTGGCATCCTCGTGAGCACGCTGCGAGAGACCGGTGCGGTGGGTGTAGTAGGCGGCTCGGGAGACCTTGAGCAGGGTGCAGGCACGCTTGACGGTGCCTGCGCCGCGGGCGTTCTCCGCCTCGATGAACGGGTAGACGTTCACCGGGTCTCCTTCGCGAAGAAAGCCGTCGCCCGTTTGAGGATCTCCACGTCCTCACGCAACCGTGTGTTCTCTTTCCGCAGCGCGGCGAGTTCGGCTTTCTCCTCGCTGGTCAGCCCGTCACTGCGGACCCCGGCGTCACGCTCGGCTTGGGTGATCCATTTCCGCACGACCGAGTCGGTCAGCTCGAAGTCCCGGACCACCTCCGGCACTGTTCGCTCGCCGCG
>NZ_RSEC01000068.1 GCF_003937945.1 Amycolatopsis eburnea | reverse complement strand
AGGGCGGCGACTTGTTTATGACCGGCGTCGGTGGCGAAGGTGAGGAGGTCGGCTTCGGCGGTGTCGCGGTGGGTGGCGGGGATGCGGGAGACGGCGTCGATGATGGTGTCGATCATCGGAGTGCTCAACGAGCCGGTCACGGCGGCGGCACCGGTGGCCGGGGCGAGGGCGGGGGTGGCGTCGGAGGAGTAGAGGGCTTGGGCACG
>NZ_RSEC01000067.1 GCF_003937945.1 Amycolatopsis eburnea | reverse complement strand
TCTGGGGGCGGGTTTTGGTGGTGGTGGCCAGGGTCCGGGCGGCGGGGATCCCCAGCGACAGCTGCGGCGCGGTGGGTTCCTCGATGATCGTCACCGGGTCAGCTTTCCCGGCCGAGTTCGACGCTTTCCAGCACGGCCAGGGCGTCGGGGACGAGGACGGCGGCGGAGTAGTAGGCGGAGACGAGGTAGGAGATGATGGCTTGTTCGCTGATGCCCATGAACCGCACGTTCA
>NZ_RSEC01000006.1 GCF_003937945.1 Amycolatopsis eburnea | reverse complement strand
ACACGGCGGTTGCTAATATAGCAGAGGTGAGGAGAAACCACGCTGTTGAGACCGCCGCGACGGTCGAACGCCTGTGTGCCCAGCTGAAGGACCTGCTGGCCGAAGTGCCCGCTACCGGCGAGCGGCCCGGTGCGATCTACTTGCGCATCAGCGAAGATCGCCAAGGCGACGAGTTCAAGGTTGAAACTCAGTTCAAAGGGCTGCTCGAGCTGTTCCGGGCACGCGGGTTTTCGCTCGATCGGCGCCACATCTTCGTCGACAACGACCAGTCCGCCAAGAAAGCCGGTACCCGCCCGGACTTCCGCCGCCTGCTGGAGGTGATCGAGCAGGGGCACGTGAAGGTCGTCGGCGCGCGCGACATGTTCCGGCTTACTCGCAACCGCGGCGACCAGCTGGCGCTGTTCGAGCCTTCCGAGAAGGCCGGCATCCTGTTGGTGTTCACGCGCGGCGCGGACATCGACATGGGCAGCCCGTCCGGCCAGATCATCGCCGACGTCCTGGCGGCTCTGGCCCGCGGCGAAATCAAGGTTAAGGGCGACCGGCACGAGGACGAGAACCTGGCGGCCGCGCTGCGAGGTGAACCGCCGTCCGGGCCGGTGCCGCTCGGGTTCAACGAGGACCGAGTCACCCACCATCCTGAGCAGGCGGCCATGGTGCGCGCGGCTTATGAAGACCTGCTCGCCGGCGCGACCCTGGCGGGGATCGCACGCAAGATCAACAAGGCCAACATGCGCTCCGGCATGCTGCGGTGGGCCAGAGGCAAGGAGGGCGAGCCGTGCGAGTGGGGACCCAACTCGGTGCGGCGCTTGCTGCTCGCGCCGCGCAACGCCGGTCTGCGCGACCACAAGGGGGAGATCGTCGGCAAAGCCGCCTGGGATCCGATCGTGTCGGAGGAGACCTGGCGGGACGCCGTCGCGTTGCTGAAGGACCCGAAGCGGCGGCACCGCAAGCCCACGCCGCGACATCTGCTTTCTAGCGCTGCGACCTGCTGGTGCGGCGAGTACGTGGTCGCGGGGCACACTGGCCCGCATGGCTTCTCCTACCGGTGTTCGAGGAAAGCGAAGACGGCGTGGAGCGAGACCCCGGCTGGCGCTCGGGTGTGCGCCGAGTACGGCGGTGCGCACGTTGCCCGGCGTGGCGACCAGGCTGACGCGTGGGTTGGGCAGCTGGTGGTCGAGCGGCTTTCTCGTCCCGATGCTGCGGACCTGCTGGTGCGGCCGCACGATGGGCCGAGCGTGACTGAACTGCACGCGAGGAGGGCGCAACTGCGCAGCAAGCTGGAGATCTTGACCCGGCAGTGGATGTCCGATAAGGACGCGAACGACGTCGAATATCAGACGGGAAAGCGATTCGCGCGCGATGAGCTGCAGCGAATCGACGAGCAGATTGAGGAGATGGGGCAGTACAACGTGCTCGCGCCCCTGATCTACGCCGAGGACGTTCAGGCTGCCTGGGATGAGCTCATGGCTGACCGGAAGCGTGCGGTCGTCGAGGTGCTGTTCGAGTCGATCATCTTGTTGCCGCCAGGGCGTGGGGCGCGGTACTTCGATCCGGCGACGGTGGTCGAGGTGTGGCGAGTCCGGGACGGGGAGGCGTAGGACGGGGGCCGGGGGAGCGGCCTCCGCCTTTGCCTCCGGCGGTTAGCGAGGCTGCGTCTGCCGGTCTGCCGCGATCACGTCGAACGCCTCGGCCATCCCGGTCAGCCTGCCCTCGTCGTACGCGCTGGCGTACACGACGGACAACGCTTCGAGATCACGTTCCGTGACCGCGACGGCTCGGTGGTGACGTGCCGCTAATGCGGCTGTGGTCACCACTCCGGCGATGACGATCAGTCCGAGCCCTACGACCCTGAACATTCCACCCTCCTCTTTTCCCCCAACGGTTTTCCGTAGAACTTGAGGGTAATCGAAGGTGTGGTATGTCCAGTTAGGACTAGTCACCCGGAAGTAGCAGTGACAGGTTGCAAATCGATGTCACGCGTCCGAATGGCCGACTTCGACTTGCCATTCGGGCGAGTCTGTGGCAGCAGGGCCGAGTGCTTCCCGCCACACAGCGTAAGCATGCTTTAGCCACGCTCGACGCGCCTCGACGCCGCGCGTCCGTTCCACGCGCAGTGCATACGCTGCGAGCTCGCGCGCGGACATCCCGGCAATCTCCTCGTCGGAGGGGTCGGCTGGCGTGAGTAGGCGTTGGACTTCGCCAGCTGGCCAGCCGTAAAAGAGCTCGATTTTGTGCGCGCTCTTCCGGGTGACAGGACTCTTACCTGTCCGGATGTTGCGCAGCAGCGCTGTCGATAGTCCGCTCTCCGCCGAGACCTCCTCCCACGAGACGTCGCGGCGGATGTTCTCGTCTTCCATGCGCCTCGCCAGCGCACTTCGATCTTCGTCCGACATGCCCGCTCCCCTCGGTCTAGCGAATATTAGCGCAAAGGAGCGCTAGTACACACGTGGACACTGACTGTCACGTTTTCGTCCTGTGATCTTGAGGGGTTGCGGGATCGCTAATTGTCGCTAGAGTTCGCTACATGGCGAAACGAACCCTGGAGATCCCGTTCAGCCGTCACCGGCTGACCGAGATCCGTGAGACGCAGGGGCTGACGCTCACCGCGCTGGCCGCGCGGTGCACCGAACAGGGCTACCCCGTTCATCTCAGCGCGATCAGCAAGGTCGAGGTCGGGACCAACGGCCCGTCTCCTGGCCTCGTCAAAGCGCTGGCCACCGCACTCGGTGTGGACGTCGGGGACCTGATGGACCCAAAGGCAGGGGAGCCCGATGGACGAGTCGGAGAAGCGTCGATTCCGGGAGCGGTGGGCCCCACTGGCGAGGGAGCGGGCGGCCGCGGCTCCGCCGCTGCAGCCGTGGCAGAAGGACCGCCTGGCGGTGCTGCTGGCGCCGGTGCGGTTCGGGCCGCGGCGAGCGCAGGCCGATGAGCGATCCGCAGACGCCGGTGGATCCGGTCGCTGACTGGCTCGATCCGCGCCTCGACCCGAAGACGGCAGGCGAGTCCACGTCGACGACGGCGACGCCCGAGTACGACGTGCCGCCGATCGCTCCGGCAGCTGAACCGCTGACCCCCTGAACGCAAGGTGCCCGGCCACGTGAGCACACACGGGCCGGGCGGTGATCAACGAGAAGAAAGGGCTCCACCGTGATCGCTATGAAGCCTACCGACACCGACGCGTCTCGGCGTGACCACCGCTTGAAGGCGGGCGACACGCCCGCGCTCGGCCTGCCGGTCGAGGCCGGTTCGGGTGGCCGCCGGTTCCGGCCGGAGAAGCCGGAACCGAAGGAGACCAGCCCGGTCGACTACCACGGCCGCCTCGCCTGGATCGTCGCCATCTACCCGGCCACGCCGGAGTGGACCCGGCCGATGTGCAAACTCGCGTTCGCCGACGACGGCAAGCCCGTCGTGGTCGGGCTCGACGAGGTCGAGGTGCTCGACGAGGCCGGCGTCCTGGCCCTGGCCGACACCGGCCAGCTGCCCGCCCCGGTCCCGCGGCTGGTCGCAACGCTGCTCCTCGAGGAGCACCCCCTCACCGCCGAGACCGCCGGTGACCAGGTGACCGAGCAGCTGTCGGCCGTCGGCGACGACGCCGCGGCGGTCCTCGAGGAGAACGCGCCGACGGCGCTGCAGCCCGCGGTCGGCACGCTGCCCGCCGCTCCCGCCGTCGCGCGTCACGGTGTGCTGCGCGCGCTGTGGCAGCGCTTCCTCGACGTGCTGCGCCTGCTCGTCGTGTTCCTGCGCGACCTGGGCGGCTGGCTCGTCGACCAGGTCGCCGAGGGCGTCGAGGCCGCCGCGGACTGGGAGCGCTGGCACTCCCGCCTCATCGCGAAGCTGGTGCTCGGGCTGCTGCCGCTGGCCGTGTTCGGCGGCGTCGGCGTGCTCTGGCTGCTCGGCGGTGCCCGATGACCGTGCGGATCCTCGACCTCAACGCCGGCGGCTCCCGCCTCGCGCGGATGTGCACCGCGGCGTTCTCCTGGGCACGCCGCGGCCCGGTCACCATCCCCGACCGGGTCGCGGCCGGCCTCCGCCCGGACGACCTCATGCCCGAACTCCCCGAGCGGATCCGGCTGCTGAAGCAGACCGCGACCCGCTGGCCCGGCCGCCACACCGAGCTGACCGTCGACCCCGGCTTCCTGCCCCGCGAGTGCCCGTGGTGCCTGCCGCAGCGGCGACGTGTGACCTCGGTCCGGATCTGGGGCGACCCCGACCCCAACGACCGCGACGTGTTCCAGCCGCTGAACGTCGTCGCGGTGTGCCTGCAGTGCGCGCTCGGCACCCCGGCCTGCGGCGGGCGCCGCGCACGCCGCGGCATCCCGGCGTGCGCCGGGCGCGGTCCGCGGCTCGGCGCGCTCGGCCAGGCGCTGGCCGAGGTGCGCCTGGGCGGCCTGGTCCGGATCGAGGTGTGCGAGTGAAGGCCACGGTGAAGCGGTCCCGTCCGGGCCTGGTGAAGGGGCGGGACGGGAAGTCGCGCTGGTCCGCCGAGCTCCTGCGCGAGCAGCTGGCGAAGTACACGGCCAGCCTGATCGAGTCCCGCGACGTGTCGGCGGCCCGCGCCGCCGAGGCGCGCGACGGCGACGCGGTTCTCGTGCTTGGGGTCTACGAAGGCGAGGCGAAGGCCTACGCACACGCGCTGTCGCTGCTGTCGATCATGACGCTGGAGGAGTTCGGCGACGACCCGGGCGCCGGCCAGCGTGCCGCGAAGCTGAAGGAACTGGCCGACAACCGCGCCGCGCGCCTCGCAGCTGGCGGTGATGCGTGATGGCCGAGCTGACGCTGCGCAAGGAACGCAACGAGGACGCGATGCACTCCGGCGGGTCCGTGACCTACCGCGTGCACGACGGCGACCGCTGGGTCGGCTGGGTCGGCGACGGCCGCAAGTGGCAGGGCCACCGCTACGGCGCCCGGAAGTGGTGGGCGTGCTGGCGCGAGGACGGCGACGCCGACGCGCGCTGGTCCACCGGTCTGCGCTACGACTCCCGGCAGGCCGCCGTCGACGGGCTCACCGCCCGCCGCGCCGGCGCGGTCGAGCTGCTGCCCGAGTTCGCCCCGACCCGGGCGGCCGGGAACGCCCCCGACGAGGTGTGCATGCACACCACCGGCGGCTACGAGTACGCCCGCTGGGGCCAGGTCCCGGCCACGCCGTACGACGAGCCGCGCGACCCGGTGCCCACGGTCTACAGCTCCGCGCGGGCGATCGAGATCTGCGACGACGTGCGGCTGTCCCTCGCCGCGGCCGAGCTGCTGATCGTGCGGCTGCGCAACGCGATCGCCTACGAGCGCGCCCGGGCCGGGGTACCGCTGCTCGCGATCGATGCGGACTGCCCGGGCTGCGGCCACCCCGAACGCACCCTCGACCCCGTCACCGGGGTCTTCGGCTGCACCCAGTGCACCCACACCTCGAGCGAACGGAACGCGTGATGGTCAAGCCCAGCAAGGACCCGAAGCCGGCGGGCCCGATCCGGCGCGCGGCGCGCGGCGCCGCTCGTCAGGTGAACCTCCGCGCGGCCGGGCAGAAGGTCGAGGAGATCTTCGCCGAGGAGCTGGACACGCCGCCGCCGGCGTCGGAGGACGGGCAGCGCGCCGAGCTGAAGCGCGCGGTCCTGTCGTTCACGCGGCTGACGGAGGCGCTCCGTCCGCAGGTGGCCGCGCTTCTGGCCGCGGGTGTCTTCGCCGCGACCGCGGCCGCGGCGTTCGTCGCCGCGGTCGAGGCCGGGCTGGACAAGCCGACCTCGCCGGACGCGGCCGCGCCCACCGAGCCCGCGGTGCCCTACACCCCGCCGGTCCGCCCCAGCTGCGACGAGCCCGCCGCCGGGTGCCCGCAGCGCGGCGACGCCGCCGAGGGGCGGTGATTGCGTGAACTTCTGGCGCACACCGATCGTGGTCATCGACGAGGTCCACAGCTGGCTCGCCGCGCAGCCCGGCCCGAGCACGCCTCCCTCGCCTGTGACGAAGGCCTTCGCCGAGCTGGCCCGGCAGGTCAACGCGGCACCGCCCGACCCGCGCGGCCTGCAGCCGCTGCCGGACTGGGTGACCGCCGGGCCCCCGCCCGGGCCACCGAACCCGCTGCTGGCCCGCGAGCTGCGCGAGTCACCGGACGGCGTGCTGGCCGTCCGCGACCCGCGCCGCCCCACCGGCGTCCGCGGCCGGCCGTGGCTGGTGATCGACGCCCCGCCCGGCTACCGCACCCACTGGCGCGACCAGACCCTGCCCAGCGCCGCCGTCAGCGACTGGGTCGCCCTCATCCGGAAGGAGCAGCCATGACCACACCGGAGACCACCCCCGCCCGCTCCGCGCCGTTCAGCTACGGCACGCACGGGATGCTGATCGAGCACCGCTTCGCCGCTGGCCAGGCCGCGGTCGCCAAGCGGATCCCGATCGTGTTCCGCTACGACCCCGCCGAGCCGTTCGCGGTGACCATGCTGCTCGACTACGCGCTCATCGGGCCCGGCGAGCGGTCCGAGTGGATCTTCGCCCGCCGCACGCTGGCCGAGGGCCGGGCCGCCGTGGTCGGTACCCGACCGGGCAGCGACGTCGCGATCGCCCCGCACGCGTGCGGGCAGTTCGTCGAGTTCGCCCTGGTGGATCGCCGGGCGAACCGCGCTTACCGGGTGTCGGTCGAGATGGTCGACGTCCAGGCGGCGCTGACGGCGTTCGACGGGATCATCGCGCTGGCCGCGGAGCCGCACATCGCGCCGAGCCTGGACGCGATCGGCGCCGAGCTGCGCGCGATGATCGAGCAGGAGACCGGCCGCGGCGGTGACCGGTGAGCACCGAGGACGGCACTCGGCACCTGTCCGCGGTGCCGGGCCCGGGCAGCCCGTCCACGCCGAAGCCCACCCCGCCGAAGGGCGGCGCGTTCCCCTCGAACCCGCTGCTGAACTTCCTGCACGGCCCGGACCCCGACGGCGTGTGCCCGGCGTGCCGGTGGGTCAAGGCCCACCTGGGACATGAACCGTGCCCGCACCACGCGGCCTGGCAGGCGATCGTCGTGCGCGTCGTCGACCGCGTCGGAGACGCCGACGACGAGGCCCCGCTGGTGTACCCGACCGAGCAGCCCGCCTACCGGCTGCACGATCGCGTGTGGTTCCAGGGCAAGCTGCAGGTCAAGATCACCCAGCGGTACCTCGGCCGCGGCGACGGCCGCTGGCGCTACATCGCCAAGACCCTCCCCGGCGGCACCGCGATCGACACCCACGAGGACTTCCTCACCCGCGAGTTCGACGCTGCCTGGGCCGCGCCGCAGCCCGCCACCCGACGGAGCGGGTCATGACCGCCGCGGTCCGCCGCTCCGCCGTCGACCCGGTCGCGTTCGACGACGCGCTGCTGGACGTCCTCGGCGCCGGTCACCACCCCCGACTGCCCGGCCCGTCGCGGTTCCTGGCCGACCTGCTGTGCGCCTGGCGCGACGACCTCGGCCGCGAGCTGCTCGACGCCGTCCACATCGGACACCACCCCGCGGGCACCGTGCTCGCCACCCTCACCGGAAGGACCACCTGATGCCCGAAGCACCAGACACGCCGTTCGAGCTGCCCGTGATGACGCCGGGTCCGGCGCAGGGCGCCCCGGGCTGCGCCGACCCGCGCCCGCCCGCCGAGCACGTCGACGAGCCGCACGTGCTCACCGAAGACGTCGAGCCCGCTCCGGAGCTCGACGACAGCCTGCTGATCGGTGCGTCGATCTTCGAAGGCGCCACCAGCGTGAACCGCCACGTCAACATCAGCCTCCCGCGCGACGCGGACGACCTGGCGATCGCCGAGCAGCTGCTGCTGTCGACGCTGGCCGTCGCGACCGCGTACCGCCCCGGCGTCGCGCACGCCCTGACCGCGCTGCTGGCGCCGTCGTCGCTGGAGTCGTTGCGGTGACCGCCGCGACGCAACCGGCAACGCGGCCCGACGGTGCCGAGTTCGTCGCCCGGCAGCGCACGCTGCACACCCGCGCGGACGGAGACCCGTGGTGCTCCTGCGGGCTCGGGCACTGCGGGATGCGGCTGCTGCTGGACCACCTCGACCACGCCGAGGGTCGGATCGCCCGCGCGCGGACCGAGCTGCTGCGCGGCGGCCGCGACGCTGCCCGCTTCGCGCTCGCCGCGCTGGCGGGCATCGCGCCGCCCCCGACTCTCGTCGAGCTGCGGGCCGCGGCGACGACCGGTGGCCCGTGCGAGACGTGCGCCCGCCCCCGCAACACCCACGTGTGCATCGGCTGCGCCGACCTCACCGCCGGGCCGGACAAGATCCAGCCCGGCGACGGCTGCGACAGCTGCCGCGGCACTGGCATGGACCAGATGCCGTGCGCCGGGGTACGCCGATGACGTCGTCGATCACCGTCGGGACCGCGGACCTGCTGCGGCTGCTGGGCGCGCTGCAGCAGACCGCGATCCACGACGAGGAGAACAACGGCTCGCCGTGGTGCGGGATCTTGCTGCACTGCGCCCGCAACCCCGACGCCCCGCCCGGACAGCGCGAGATCGTCGCCGGCACCTCCGGCGACGGCTGGCGGCTCGGGCACACCCACGTCCGCTGCGAGGGCTACTGGAACCGCCCGACGCTGTGGAGCGCCGACGACGTCCGCGCGTTGATCGCCGCGTTCCGGCCCAAGCTCAAGGGCGACAAGCACCACACGACGGTGGTGGAGCTCGGCCCGGCCGGACAGGTCGTAGTCGCCGAGGCCGAGCAGAGCCTGCACGCCGGCGCCGGGTTCCGGCTGCAGTTCACCGAGAAGCCGCTGGCGGAATACCCGCGCATGGCGTGGCGGCTGCTGGCCGACGTGCCCGGCAACCGCAAGCCGACCAACAAGGACACCGGGCTGCCGATCGAGCCGCGGCCGCGCACCGACCTGGCCGGCGCGACGCTCGCCGCGTTCGCCGCCGTCGCCAAGATCATCGGTGCGCCGGTCGAGGTGTACCGCTACCACCAGCGTGAGCCGCTGCTGATCCAGATCGGTGGCGTCTACCGCGGCTACGCCGCACCCGCGCACTACGAGGAGACCCGCGACGTCGCGCGCTGGCCGCACGCCACCGTCCACGACCCCGACCTCCCTCCGCCGCCGCCGCGCGGCAACGGCGAAGGCCTGCGCCCGCACGGCGGCGTGACGATCGTCAAGGGCGGCCGCGGTGACGCCGCGTTCGTCGACGAGGTGATCGACACCATCACCGGCGTCGTCGACGAGATGATCGACGGCTTCCCGCCCGTCGAGCACGACTTCGAGCCGCTGTGCCAGGCCGCCACGCTCGTGGTCGAGGGCCAGTTCGGCGGCGCGTCCCTGCTCGCCAAGTCCATGAAGATCAGCTTCAACCGGGCGTCGGCGTTGCTCGAGCAGCTGGAGGCCCGCGGCGTCGTCGGCCCGAAGCGAGGCTCGAAAGCCCGCGAGGTCCTGGTGGCCCCGCCGGACCTGCCTGCGCTGCTCGCCGCGATCCGCGGCCCCGAAACCACCACCGAGCCCGAGGAGGGCACCACCGATGACCAGTGACGAGCAGGCACCCGACCTCGACTTCGAGCGGATCCCGGACGAACTGGAGGCCGCCAACTACCGCTTGCTGATCTCCGAGATCGAACGCCAGCGCACCGTCGCCGAGGAGGCCGCGGCGACCATCACCGGGCAGGCGGACGCCTGGCACGCCACGAACCTGTGCCTGCCGAACCTGGCCGAGGACAGCGAGACCGCGCTGGACGAGGAAACGTGGCGCTCGCCCGGCGGCGACGACCTCCGGCTGAAGCTGGTGACCTCGCTGCGCGATGCGGCGAACCACGGCTACGTGATCGCCGGCCACTACCTGCGCGCCGCGCGGCAGCTGCGCCAGGACCTGGCCGCCGAGCTGCGCACCCCGTACTGCGCGTTCAAGATCCTCGCGCTCGCCGAGCTCGACCAGCTCGGCTACCTCGCGGCCTCCGACGAGTGGCTCGACGCCCGCACCGGCGCGCCGCTGGGCAACTCGGGATCGCCGCTGCAGCTGACCGCGCACCGCCTGCGGCGGGCCGGGCTGCTGCCCGAGTTCGACGAGTTCTTCACCCCGGTTCCGGAGACGACGGACGGCGGACAGTGAGGATCGTGTGCGGCGTCGACGAGCCGCAGCCCGAGTTCCCCGACCTCGGCCTAGACAAGCCGTGCTGCTACGGCGTCGCGATGGGCGCGGCCGAGGACTGCAGCTGCTGGCGCCCGGTCTACGACACCCCCGGCCACGCCGACCCCGTCGAGGGCATGACCCCGACCGTGCGGCCCGGCGGCATGTGCGGGGACTGCGCCTACCGCCCGGACAGCCCGGAAAGGCAGGACGACCCGCAACACCGAGGAAACGCCACCGAGCTGGAGATGCTCGCCGAGGACGGCCGGCCCTTCTACTGCCACCAGGGCATGCGCCGCATCCTGCGCTGGGAGCACCCCTCCGGCGCGGTCCTGCCTGCGCACCCGGCCGACTACGCGCCCCCGATCGTCGACGACGTCCCGATCAAGGTCGACGGCACCCCGGCCTACCTGTGCGGCGGCTGGGACGCCCGCCGCCGCGCACTGGCCGCCCAACTGTCCAAAGAGGAAAGCGAGATCCGATGACCGACTACACCGAGCTGAGCGCGACCGTGCCGAGCGAACCACCGGACGGCAGCGTCGTGCTCGACCGCGCGAAGCGGGCGTGGCAGCGCAACGGCTCCCGGTGGTTCGAGGCGGGCGCCGTGATTTCGCTGTTCACCCACACCGGAGCGGCGTGGCCGTGGCTGCTGGTCGACTGCGGCCCGCTGATTCCGTTGTGGCAGCCCACGAACGCCGACACGGCCGCCGCCAAGCCTGCCGAGGAGACCGGGTTCCTCGGGTTCACCGACCACGGGCACCCGGTCGGCGCGAGAACGGCCCCCGGCGACGTGCCCCAGCCGGCCGCGGTCGCCAGGTGCGGTGGCCCCGGCCTGTGCCCGGAGTGCGCGCGCGACGCGGCGGTCCTGACCGAGGCGGCGGCCCGTGGCTGAGTCAGCTGAGGAGAGGGCGTTGATCGAGCGGGCCGCCGAGGCGATGTGCGACGCCTCCCCGAACGGTTCCCGCTGGGCCGACCTCGGCGACCTCGGCCGCCGCATCTACCGCACGCGGATCCGCGCCATGCGGCGCCAGGGTTTCATCGCGCCGCCCGGGCAGCGCGCCGAGCTCGACGACGTCCGCCAGGCGCTCATGGACCTGCAGGCACAGCTGCGCGGCATCCGCTCGGCGGCGCGCGCCGCCGAGAACCTCGGCCGCGTGGCCTACCAGCGGTACTCCGCGCAGGTACAGGCCGTGTCTGTGTCGGGCGACCCGCTGCCGACATGGGCCGAGATGCTCGCCGACCGGCAGCACATCGCGAACGCGTGGGTGTGGGCGGCGTCCGCGGTCGCCGACCTCGTGCTGCGCGGCGCCCACAACGGCGCACACGCCGCCGCCGACGCCGCCGAGGACAACCCGGCCGGAACGGCCCAGGGCGAGCGCGGGTCCCGCGCTCAGGCCGAAGCACGCCCGCACGACGGCGGACGGGAGGCCTGAACCATGCCGCTGCGCAAGAACATCGCCCAGGACCCGGGCGAGGGGCCGGGGCAGACGAAGGACTGCCCGGTCTGCAACGGCCCGAATCCGAACGGTCCGCAGCCGGGGATGCTCTGGGGCGTCAACCCCAAGGAGAACCCGCCGTTCCAGTGCGGGAACTGCAGCGGCACCGGGAAGGTCCACAAGTGACCGCCGCCGAGTGGCCGTGGCCGGCGCTCGACGCGGCGGTCGCGCGCATCGACGCCGTCCTGGCCGAGCCCGAGCCCGGCTCGCCCTGGGTAGCCGCGCGCTACTGGGCAGGCGCGAAGTGGCGCATGGAGGCGGCCGCGCGCAAACCGCCGGGCCCGTGGGGGTTGGTCCGGGCCGCGGCCGATAGTCCGCTAGCCGCCGGCGGTTTCGTCGTCGAGACCCCGGCCGCAGTCGTGACCTTTCCGCCCGTCCGCAAGTACGTCGCCCCGCCGGTCGAGACCCGTCCCGGGTTCCTCGGCTGGCTTCGCCGTCGACTGTTCGGAGAACCACCACAGTGATCAACCCGCAGGACCGCCGAGGCCCGGAGATGCAAGATCATCTCCGGGCCTCGGCATGCCCGCAGTCGGGCGGGCGGTGAGCCGTGCCCTACTACCTGACCGACGACACCGCGGACCTCGACCCGCGGTGGATGGTGCTCGCCGGCGGCCGCGTGTCCGTGGCCGACCAGCTGTTCGCCTTCTGGCACCGCATGTACGGCGCGACGTCCCGGCACACCCACGACGGCTACCTGACCCACCACGAGGCCCTCACGGCCTGCCGCGGCCGCACACGGCTGCTTGAGCTGCTGCTGACCCCGGTCCTCGGCGAGCGGCCGCTGGTGCACCGCCGCGGCGACACCTGCGACGTGAAGAACTGCATCGACGCCTCGCCGCCGTGGATCGACGGGTACGACTACCGGATCTGCGGCTTCTCCAAGAAGAACCCCACCCGCGCGGAGAAGGCCCGCAACGACGCCCAGAAGCACGACAGCACCGATTCCCGGCTGCGGAAGCTCGTCTACACCCGCGACGGCGGTTGCTGCCGCTACTGCCGCTCTGGGCCGATGTCCTACAAGGGCAGCGGCAACAACAAGGACCGGCGCAAGGTCCTGCAGTACGACCACGTCGACCCCGACCGCGCCGCCGGCCCCGACGGCGACAACTACGTCGTGGCGTGCGGCCGCTGCAACGAGAGCAAAGGCCGCCGCACGCCCGACGAGGCGGACATGGTGCTGCTGCCCGAGCCGACCGAGGCCCAGCGCGACGCCTGGGCCGCCCGCGGCCAGCGCCAGCTCGACCCCGGCGACCCCGCCGCCGACGTCGTCGAGAGCCCCGCCGAACAAGCCGACGAACAAGCGCCAGACAAGCAACCAGGCAACCCGCCGGACAAGCAACCGGACAAGCCACAGCCGGTTGTCGACCTGGTTGTCTCCACACGCAGCCCCGGAGCTGTTCACGCAGGTGAAGTGCGCCTTCAGGTAGGCCAGCAAGGACAACAGCAACCCGCGAAACCGGGCCCCGAAGGGTCCGGGTCGGGTCGGGTCGGGCAGCCACCTGCCGCTCCTGTGCCCGCGTTCTCCGGCCAGCCCGCCCGCGAAGCGGGCGGCCCGGACATCTACCACGGCCGCACCCGCGCACCCGCCCCCGCGACCGGCCTGCCCCCGCCACCCGGCGGTGTCCCGTGACCGGCGGCTACCGCGCACACGACCTGCGCCAGCTCGACTCCCTCGCCGACTTCGAGTCCGCCGTCGAGCACGCCCTGACCGTCGCGTGCCCGTGGTGCTGGCAGCCACCCGGCGCCCGCTGCGTCTACCCCGGCACCGACGAGCCCTTGCACCGCGCGCCGGCGCACTGGCAGCGCATCCGCGCCGCCGACCAGACCGACCCGACGACCCCGCCCGACGAGGAGGCCCCGTGAACCTCTGCAGCTGCGGCAAGCCCGCCCGCCACGCCACCCTCTGCACCGAGTGCACCCGCCAGGTCGTCACCCACCTGCGCGAGCTCGCCACCGGCGGCGTGCTCCGGATGCGCGTGCACCAGCGCCGCATCGACGTCCCGGCCGTGAAGACCCTGCTCCCCGTCGCCGTGGTCGTGGTCCCGGCCCACGTCCGCTACGAGCAGGACCTGCGCGCCGACACCCGCCCGAGCCTCTACGAGCTGCTGATCGACACCCTGGTGCGCCGGGACCACACCGGCAGCGACTCGATCGGCGCCGTCTCCGGCGCGGCCAGCTTCGAGATCGACTTCCACGCCAAGGCCGGCGAGCTGAAGGACACCATCGACGCGCTGATCGCCACCTGGGCCCGCGCGATCGCCAAGCACGGCGGCCTGGAGCTGACCGCCACGACCGTGCGCGGCGCCGCGTCGTGGCTGGCCAAGCACCCGAAGCTGATCGCCGGCCACCCCGACGCCGCCCAGCTGGCCGACCAGCTGCACAAGGTCGTCCGCTCCGCGTGGGCGGTCATCGACCGCGACCCCGAAAAGGTCTACCTCGGCCAGTGCAGCGCGCCCGTGCTCGTCGACGAGCAGATCGGCCAGTGCCCGGCCGACATCTACGCCCCGCGCGGGCGCCCGGTGGTGCAATGCCGCAAGTGCGGCGCGGTCTGGGACGTCGCCCCGCGCCGCGAGCTGCTGCTGTCGCGAGTGGACGAACAGCTGGCCACCCCGCCCGAGATCGCCCGCGCGCTCTCGGAGGTCGGTCAGCCGGTGACCGTGAACGTGATCCACGGCCACATCCACCGCGGGCACCTGACCCGGCACCCGCCGCACCCGCTCGACGAACGGCAGCGCCCGCGTTACCGCGTCGGCGACGTCCGGGCGCTGCTGAAGAACGCCACCGACCGAGAGGCAAGCTGATGCCCAGATTCGACCAGACCACCGCCAAGATCGAGTTCTCCGAGCCCGCGACGGTCGCCGAGCTGATCGAGGCGCTCGAGGACCTGCGCGCGAAGGCCGGACCCGACGCGACCCCGCGCGTGGCCGGCTTCCTCGAATTCGACCTCAACGGCCCGCGCGTCCGCGCGATCTCCGTCGACCTGCCCACCGCACGCGAAAGGACCCGATGATGCCCGACACCACCGACGATTTGCCGACCAGCTGGCCGGACTGGGTCACCATCAGCACCGACAACCGGCCGCTCGACCCGGCCCCGGAGCTCGACGAGCCGCCCATCGACGTCGACCCAATCTGGACGTACGTCTACGACGGGTCGTGCGCCAGCTGCAGCGCGACGACCGAAGGCGACCGCGCCGCGGTGATCCGCTGGGCGCAGGACCACTTCGACTGCGACCCGCCCGCACCTCCCGCACCGCTGGCGCCAGGCGAGCCGGTCGGCCGGATCGAGGACCTGCCGCGCAGTCCCGACGGCACCATCACCATCCCGACCGCCGGCGTCTGGACGATGGGTGAGCCGCCGAACCCGGAGGGCGTATAACGGCGTACACCACGGGGTGACACGCGGGGCAGCGACCCGGTGTTGTCGCTGACCTGGGCGAAGCGCTACATTCCTCACAGTGGGTGATCTGTCCGAAGGGGACGGACCCGCCTGCTCCCCAGCTACACCTGCCGCGAGTCCCGGGATCGGCTCCGGGAGCGAAGCCCCGGCCCCTGGGTCGGGGCTTCGTCATGCCGGGGGTGAGCGATGGCCGCGAAGCACCAGGGGCGGTCCGGCCGGCCGTGGGCCCGGATCAAGGCGCGGTGGAAGGCGACCAGCCGGATCTGCTACCTCTGCGGGCACTGGATCCCGGCGGATGTCCCGCCCAACCACCCGCTGGAGTACACCGTGGACCACATCGACCCGCGGTCGAAGGGTGGGCCGCCCACGATGGAGAACACCGCGCCGGCACACCGGCGGTGCAACAGCCGCAAGGGCGTCAAGGCGCTCGCCGAGCTCGAGCTGCTGAAGACGTCGAGGGCGTGGTGATCACGTGCGGCACGTAGTGCTGATCGCCGGGCCACCCTGCGGGGGCAAGTCCACACTGGCCGGGCAGCTGGCGCAGGCCCGGCCGGGCATCGTGCTCGACCGGGACGTCATCGCCCGGGGCCTGGGCTCGGCGAGGGGGTGGCTGCACGAGGCCGGCCTGACCGAGCGGGCTGAGCAGATCATGGTGGGGGAGATGGCCCGGATCGGGGCGGCCGACGACGTCGTCGCCTACGTGGTGCGGTCGGTGCCCACACCCGGTGCGCGGGCCGAGCTCGCGCACCGGCTGCGGGCCGAGCTGGTCTACGTGGTGGACCCGGGCATGGGCGAGTGCCTGCGCCGCGCGACCGCGGACGGCCGACCCGGGGGTACCCACGCGGGGGTGAGGGAGTGGTACCGCCGGTACGGCCCGAGCGGGGTGGACCGCAGGCCTGAGGCGCCGCGGCTGTCGACCTCGCGCAGGTGGTGAAGTCGATCAAGCGTTGATCGACTTCGCGCACGAAGAAAAGTCCGTTTCGGTCTCGCCGGTCCACTCCGCGCCCACCTGACCCGCCCTCCCCCCCGGACGGATTTTCGACCGGAACGCTGCATGTGTTTGCGCAGGTCAGGGGCATTCGCTGCCGGTGCGTTGCAGGGGGGTTGTTGATCATGGCGGACACGTCCACGGAGCGCGCCCGGCGCTCCCGCGCACACGCCCGCGACGACCATGCGCTCTGCCGGGCGCAGCGCTGCGGCGTGGCCCGCGCGCACGAGAAGGGCGAGCATTCCCGCTGCTCGCCGAGCTGGTGCGAGGCGGCGGCGCAGGCCTCGCTCACCGAGGACCAGGCGGTGCCGGCGGGCGCGGGGTCACCGGCACCGCCGCCCCCGTCCGAGGACGGGTACCGGGTGCGGTCGTCGCTGGTCGAGGACGCCGGCGACGGTGAGTTCGGATCGGCCGGGCTGGAGCTGTGGCAGGCGGCCAACCCGCACGGCGACCTGAAGCCGCTGCAGGTCGTGCTGCTGCGCGAGGCGTGCCGGATCGCCGACCGGCTGGCCGCGCTGGATCGGCGGCTGCACGGCGACGGGCCGTGGCTGGAGCTGTCCACCGAGGACGGCGTGGTCTTCCACGTCGACGTGACCGACGTGCTGAAGGAGGCCCGGGCGCAGGCCAACACCTTCCGCGGCCTGGCGGCCGAGCTGCGCCAGTCCGGAACGGGCGGCCGCGCGGGTGTCCCGGCGCCGGCGACGTCCGGTGAGGGCGAGGGCGAAGGCGAGGGGAACGTTGTCGATTTCTTCGCCGCCGTCGCCGCCAAGCTCGGTGGTGCGCCGGCCTCGGATTAACCTGATCCCGCCGTACGCGGCGACGCTGGGGCCGGAGGCGTGCGCGCTGTCGCGGCAGGCCGGGCTGGTCGCCGACGGCTGGCAGCAAGAGTCCGTGGCGGCGATCCTCGGGATCCGCGCCGACCGGCGGTGGGCCTGCCAGTCCTACGCCGAGTTCGTGGCCCGGCAGAACGGCAAGGGCAGCATCCTGGAAATCCGGGTGCTCTTCGGGTTCCTGGTGCTGGGCGAGCACGAGATCGTGTGGACCGCCCACCTGTTCAACACCGCGATCAAGGCCTTCATCCGGCTCAAGGCGCTCTTCAAGGCGCTCGGTCGGCAGGTCAACGAGAAGGACGACGAGCTCTGGGGAGTGACGATCCCGGGGCTCGGCCGCGAGGTGCTGGTGAAGTTCACCAACACCAACGGCAAGGAATCGATCACCCGCCTGGACACCATGGCGAAGATCGACTTCCTGGCTCGCAGCAGCGGCGGCGGCCGCGGCTTCACCGGCGACTTGCTGATCATCGACGAGGCGTTCGCCTACACCAACGAGCAGCAGGCGGCGCTGCTGCCCTCGCTCTCGGCGCGCAGCATGGAGCAGCCCGGCCCGCAGGTCATCTACACGTCGAGCCCGCCGCTGAAGAGCGATCCGGACATCGTGGTGTTCCGGGTCAAGAAGCGCTCGGAGAGCGACAAGCCCGGGCGGCTGGGGTTCCGGGACTGGGGCCTGGCGGGCGACCTGGAGAACCTCGGCGAGATCGACTTCAACGACCGGTCGCACTGGTGGGCGACCAACCCCGCGCTGGGGATCCGGATCTCCGAGGAGTGGATCGAGGAGACCGAGCTGGGCGAGATGAGCGAGTTCGACTTCGCTCGCGAACGGCTCGGGATCTGGCCGCCGTACCCGGCCGCCAGCGACGACATCATCAGCTTCGCGGTGTGGAAGGACCTGTTCGACGCGACGTCCCAGTTGGGCACGGACTTCGCCTACGCGATCGACATCACCCCGGACCGTAAATGGGGCGCCATCGGCGCGTACGGACCGCGCAGCGACGGGCTCGGTCACGTCGAGGTGCTCGAGCACCGCGAGGGCACGGCGTGGATCGTGCCGCGGCTGGCCGAGCTGGTGAAGAAGTGGAACCCGGTGGCGGTCGCGCTGGACGTGAAGGGCCCGGCCGGGTCGCTGCTGCTGGAGCTGAAGGACGCGGGGATCTCGCTGCCGGCCAAGGGAGACGACGGCAAGATCGCTGAGCCGCGCCGCGGTGACCTGTTCATCCCGACGGCCAACGAATACGCCGGGTCCTGCGGCGCGCTGGTGGACGCGATCGAGCAGGGCAAGCTGCGCCACATCGGCCAGATCCCGCTCAACGCCGCGGTGGGTGGGGTGGCGCCGCGGCCGCTGGGCGACTCCTACGCCTGGGGCCGCAAGAAGTCCGCGGCGAACATCGCGCCGCTGGTTGCCGTCACGCTCGCGCGCCTGGCGTACCTGGCGCGGATCAACGTCCTGAAGGCACCGACGCCGCCGCCGGCGGCTGCGGCTGTTCCCGAGCACACCGGCGGAATCGCCGGTGGTACCGAGCTGTGGCGTCCGACGTCCCGGCTCAAACTCTGAAGGGAGAAGTGGCCATGCGCGCGAAGCTGCAGGTGCACCAGAAGGTCGAGACCGGCGCCGGTGAGCACCGCCAGGTCCAGGTCCAGTTCGCCGCCGTCACCGGCCCGGAGAACGAGGAGTGGGCCCGCTACACCCCGGCGTGCCAGCTCAACATCTCGCTGAAGGGCGAGCTCGGCGACCGCTACGAGATCGGGAAGGCCTACTTCGTGGACTTCTCGCCGGTCGAGCCGACGGACCAGGACTGATCGCAATGGTGATCCGGATCCGGGTGCCCAAGGTGTCGAGCATGCTGCTGGCGAACGTGCTGTTCGTGCTCGGCCTGCTCGGCATCGCCATCACGGTCGGTGGCCTGGCGGGCGCGTGGTGGGGCGGGCTGACCGGCTCGATCCTCGCGGCCGGCCTCGGGTACCTGTCGATGTGGGGTGCCGGCCAGTCCGAGACGGCCGCGGCCGCGCCCGTCGACGAGGGCCAGGCGCTGCGCGCGGTTGAGGAGCCGGCCGCCGCATGAGGTCGATCGTGCCCGTCCCGCGCCGCGCCCGCGAGGCCGCTGCCGCGCGCCCGTCCGCGCGGCGGGTGGCCGAGGCGACCCCGCAGCAGGTGGTCGCGACCGGGGCGTCGCTGGGCTCCTACAACGGGATCGACCCGATCGACGGCGACCGCGGGTTCCGGCCGGCCGGGTCGCAGGGGCGGCAGGTTCCGGCGTGGACGCTGGAGAAGGCGCGCGAGTACAGCGTGGCCGGGTACCGGTCGAATCCGATGGTCAAGGCGATCATCGACACCTACACGAGCTTCTGCGTGGGCGACAAGGGCGTCACCTACCAGGTCACCAACCCCGACGTGGCGCGGGTGGTCGACGAGTTCTGGACCGACCCGGCGAACAACATGGCGGCGCTGCAGGATCCGTGGCTGCGCACCGAGCTGCTCAACGGCGAGTCGCTGACCGAGCTGATGACCGGCTCGACCAGCGGGGTGACGCGGCTGTGCCCGGTGGACCCGTCGATCATCGAAGAGGTCTACCTGCGCGGCGGGAACCCGCTGTGGCCGCAGATGGTCAAGTTCCAGAACGGCGCCGAGCGCGACGAGCTGAAGCTGGTGGCGGTCGACGACTACACCGGGCTGCGCACCGGCGAGGCGCTGCTGTGGACCCCGCACAAGGCGCTGATCACCGACACCCGCGGGCTGCCGTTCCTCTCGACGGTCCTGGACTGGCTCGACTCCTACGACCAGGTCCTGTCGAACCTGATCGACCGCACCGCGCTGGCGCGGTACCTGGTGTGGGACGTGACGGTGAAGGGCGGCCAGACCGACGTCGACAACTTCGTCAAGGCCCGAGGCGGCACACACGTGCCACGCTCGGGCTCGGTCGAGGTGCACAACGAGTCGGTGGAGTGGAACGCGAAGACGGCGCAGACCGGCGCGTTCGAGGACACCGAGGCCGCGAGCAGCGTGCTGACGCTGGCCGCGGCCGGGTCCGGGCTGTCGAAGACGTGGCTCGCCGAGCCGGACGGCGCGAACCGGGCGACGTCGCTGTCGATGGCGGAACCGGTGCGGCGTCGCATCTCCGGGGTGCAGGGCCTTTACCTGGCCGAGCAGGCCGAGCTGCTGCGCTACGTCGTCGACCGGGCGGTCGCGGCGCGGCGGCTGGCGGCCGAGGTCGAGGCGCGCGACCCGGCGTCCGGGCAGTCGCTGATGGTCAAGGCCTCCCAGACGGTGACGGTGCACGGCCCGGAGGTCGCCGCGGCCGACGCCCAGATCTCGGCGCAGGTGCTGATGAACCTGTCGATCGGGCTGGACAAGCTGCGCAGCATCGGCGCGCTAAGCAAGGAAGCCGCGAAGCAGGCGGCGAAGAAAGCGTGGGAGGACTTCGTCGGCGTGCCCTACCGCGCCGAGCTGGACGACCCCGAAGGCGACGTCGACGACGTCGCTACCCATGTCGACGGCAACACCGCCGACGGCAAAAAGGGCGGCAAGCTCATTGCTCTGCCCTGAGTCCACTGTGGAGGAAGCAATGACGTGGTCCCTGGACCAGGCGGCCCGCGTGATGGGCATGCCCGTGCACGAGGTCCTGGCGGTGGCGGAAGTGGGCAACGCCCACGTCGTGACCACCCACGACGGCCAGCACACGGTCATCACGTCCGACGGCATCGCGCACGCGATCAAGCGAGGTGCGAGCCGGGATGACCTGCTGGCGCTCGGGTTCGACGAAGACGAGGTCGCCGAGCTCGACGCGGCGCGCGAGAGCGCGGACCCGGCCACCGCGGACCCGGCCACCGGCGGGCAGCAGGGCCTGGACCCGAACGCGGCCGCGGTCGCCGAGCGGGCGCGCCTGGCGCTGGAGCACCCGGACGGCCAGGTCCCGCCGCCGCCGGTGCCGGTGCCGCACCCGGAAGCCGCCGCGGACGACCTGACCCCGCGCGGCGAGGCGCTGGAGCAGACGACCGGCGGGAAGTCCGAGGAGCAGCAGCAGGCCGAGGCCAAGGCCAAGGGCGACGGCGGCCAGGGCAACGGCGGCACCACGCCGCCGGCGGGCGACGAGGTTCCGGACGGCAACGCCCAGTCGGTCCTGGACTGGGTCGGCGACGACGAGGACCGCGCGCGGCGCGCGCTCGAGGTCGAGCAGGGCCGCGAGAAGCCGCGCACGGGTCTGGTCGCCGAGCTGGCGAAGAAGGTCGAGCAGGCATGAGCGAGCACCCGCCGGTGTGCTCGGACCCGGGATGCGGCCCGTGCGCGCAGGAGCGCGCTCAGGCCGGTTTCCGGGGCGAGCCGATCGAAGAGCAGGGAGGGCCCGCGATGGCGTCGCAGGTGGCGTGTCCGCAGTGCGGGCACCAGTTCGTGCCCGAGCGTCCCGTGCGGGTGACCGAGACGGCCGTGACCGAGTCGACCACGGTGCCGGCCGGGGCGGTCGAGTACGCCGACCCCGGCTGGCAGCCCGACCGGCGGGCCCGCTACCCGCTGGGCACCGACGGCCAGGTGCGGGAGAGCTGGGCGCACCTGGCCGCCCACGAGACGCCGTACGACGCGCGGCAGCTGCAGCAGCTGCGCGGCAAGATCCGCGCCGCGGCCAAGGCCCGGGGGATCGAGTTCGACAGCAAGGCGGCCGAGGCGTGGATCTCGGGCACCCTGTCGTTCTCGGACCTGCAGGAGCGGGTGCGCACCGCGGTCCGGGCGAAGGTGTCCACCGACTGCGATGACGGCTACTACCGCTACGTGTGGATCGCGGACATGTCCGCCGAGGAGGTCGTCTACTCCGTCGAGTACGGCCCGCAGTGCGCGCTGTTCCAGTGCACGTACTCGGTCAGCCCGGACGGGACGTCGGTGGAGCTGGGCGAGCCGGTCGAGGTCGTCAAGACCTACGCGCCGGCGCCGAGCTCGAGCGCCGAGGGCGACGCCGCCGCGCAGGGGGCGGCGGCCGCGGTCGCCGAGGCCGGCGAAGTGCTGCCCGGGCGGGTGCTGGAGTCGGTGATCCAGGGCCGGGTGCTGGAGTCCAAGGGCAAGGACTCCGACGGCAACCGGGTGTTCCGGATCGAGGCGATCGCCTACGGCGACAGCAAGAACCGCCGCCGCTACCCGGAGACGGTGATGCGCTCGGCGGTCTCGGCCTACGAGGGCGCGAAGATCTACGACCACCACCGCACCGAGGCCGAGCTGGCGACCGGCACGATCGTCGGGCTGGTCGGGTTCCTGCGCAACGTCGAGGCCGGCAGTGCCGCGATCGAGGCCGACGCGGTGATGCTGCCCTCGGCGGTGCAGGCGATCGAAGCCCTGGAAGCGGCGCTGGCCGCGCAGACCGACGGGCTGGCCCCGATGGTCGGGTTCAGCCACGACGCCATGGGCACGTTCAAGACGGTGACCGAGGGTGCGCTGCAGCTGCAGGAAGCCACCGCGATCACGAAAGTCCTGTCGGTCGACATCGTGTCCGACCCCGCCGCCGGCGGGAAGGCCACGCGTGTTGTCGCGGGCGGAATCACCACCAACGACCCCGCGGGCACGGCGCCCGGCGGGGAGAGCACGAAGGAGACCGACGTGACGTTCACGAAGGCGGACGTGCTCGCTGCGCTCAAGGACGCCACGCCCGCGGAGCTCGCCGCGGCCGGTCTGAGCAAGGCGAGTGAAACCACCACCAGCACCCCGGCCGGCACCACCCAGCCCGGCGGCACGGAAACCAAGGCGACCGAGACCGAGACGGTGCGCGTGGGCGAGGCCAAGGACTCGTTCATGGGCCGCCTGCTGATCAAGTCCAAGGTGGACGACGCCGGTTTCCCCGAGGCCGCGCGCGCTTCGGTCACCGAGTCGGTCACCGCGGCGCTGCCGGACCGCTTCACCGAAGCCACGGTCGACGCCCAGATCGCCGCGATCAAGGCGGCCTGGTCCACGCTGGAGCGCGCCGAGCTCGCGCCGCGGCACACGGTGCAGGTGACCCAGGAGGCGCTGAGCAAGAAGGTCGACGCGCTCGACGCGTTCTTCGCCAACGACTTCAGCAACGGCTACCGCAGCTTCAAGGAGGCCTACGTCGACTGGACGGGCGCGCGGCCGCGGTCGTTCGACGAGGACTTCAACCGCACCATCCTGGCGGCCAGCTTCGGCCAGGGCTACAGCTCCGGCCGCTCGCGTGAGGCGATGCGCTCGACGGAGTCGATGGTCGCCGCGTCCTGGGCGCTGGCGCTGGGTGACTCGATCACCCGCCGGATGATCGCCGACTACAACCAGCCCAGCCTGCAGAACTGGCGCCAGCTGGTGAGCTCGACGCCGCCGATCAACGACTTCCGCACGCAGCGGATCGAGCGGATCGGCGGGTACGGGGTGCTGCCGGTCGTCAACGAGGGGGCGCCGTACCAGCCGCTGACCTCGCCGACGGGTGAGGAGATCACCTACGCGATCAGCAAGAAGGGTGGCACGGAGGACATCACCCTGGAGATGATCGCCAACGACGACATCCGGGCGATTTCCAAGATCCCGACGCGGCTCGGGCTGGCCGCGGCGCAGACGCTGTTCCGGTTCGTCTGGGACATGCTGGTCGTCAACGGCGCGACCACCTACGACGGCACGGCGCTGTTCCACGCGCTGCACGCCAACACCGACACCAACGCGCTGAGCCAGACGAACCTCTCGGCCGGCCGCGCGAAGATGCGCCAGCAGAAGGCCTACGGCGACGCGTCCAACGTGCTGTCGATCATCCCGAAGACGCTGATCGTGCCGTCCGGGCTGGAGGAGCTCGGCTGGCAGCTGGCCACCTCGGCGGTCGCGATCCCGGCCACCCCGGCCGGGCCGACGAACACCCCGAACCTGCACCAGGGCCTCGAGCTGATCGTGCTCGACTACTGGACCTCGCAGACCCAGTGGTACCTCGGGGCCGACCCGGCGTTCTGCCCGACGCTGGAGATCGGGTTCTACCAGGGCCGCCAGGAGCCGGAAATGTTCACCCAGGCCGACCAGACCGTGGGCAGCATGTTCGACGCGGACAAGCTGACCTACAAGATCCGGCACATCTACAGCGGCGCGGTGCTCGAGCACCGCGGCCTCTACCGCGGCAACGCCTGACCGGCGCCCGCCTCCCGTCGCACCCCAGTAACCCCCTCGCGGCCACACGCCGCTGCCCCTTGCGAGCCGGCACCACGCGGGTGCTCCGGCGGGGGCCGCGGCGTGTGGCCGCACCCGTATCCGCCTCCTGAACGGGGAGAACCGTCATGCCGAAGTTCACCGACCTCGCCGGGGACCTGCTCTACGGGATCGAGGTGCCGGCCGTCGCCGCCGGCGCCGCGGTCGAGCAGCCCGGCCTGATCCTGCCCAAGGGCGCGCTGATCACCTCGGTGCGCTGGGTGCCGGGCGCCGCGATCACCGCCAACGGCACCAACTTCGCGACCATCAGCCTGCGCAACCGGGGCAGCAACGGCGCCGGGTCCGTGGTGCCGTGGTCGCGGTCCTACGCCGCCGGCAACGGCACCGCGAACGCCGCGGACTCGGGCACGCTCTCGGGCACGTCCAGCGACCTGCAGCCCGCCGCCGGGGACGTCCTGACCGCCACGATCGCGCACTCCGGCACGGGCCTGGCGATCCCGGCCGGTCTGCTGCAGGTCGCGCTGCGGTGGCGTTCGTGACGTCGCAGGCCGAGCCGCGCAACGTGACGGGGACCGGCGCGGTGAGCGCCGGTCCCTGCACGTTCCGCGGCCTGTCGCTGCGCGACACCAGCGGATCGGCGAACGTGGTCACCCTGTTCGACAACGCGTCCGCGGCGTCGGGAACGGTCGTGGCCACGATCGCGCTCGCCGCGAACGGCAGCGGCCACGTCAACGCCCCGGACGGGCTGCGCTGCGCGGCCGGGCTCTACCTGCAGGCGGCCGGCGCGCTGGTCGGCTCGGTGTGGGTGGGCTGAGCCGGTGGAGCTGACACGGGTCGTGCTCGGCCAGGCGGCCACTCTGCGGCACGTCTTCCTGCTCGACGAGGAGACCCCGGTCGACGTCTCGGCCGGGTCCGTCGCCGTCGTGCTGAAGGACCCGGCCGGGACGACCGTGGCCTCCGGCACCGCGGCGCACGGCGGCACCGGGGAGTACACGTTCGTGCTGCCGGCGCAGGCCGCGGTGACGCTGCTGACGGTCACCTGGACCGGCACGATCGCCGGCAACCCGACCACGGTCACCGACCTGGTCGAGGTCGCCGGCGGGACGTTCTTCACCATCGCCTACATCCGCGCGGCCGACGCGCAGCTGGCCGACGTCGAGGACTTCCCGACGCCGGTGCTGGTGGCCGCACGGCTGGAAACCGAGCTGGAGTGCGAGGCGATCTGCGGCCGCGCGTTCGTCCCGCGCTACTGGCGGGAGACCCTCGACGGCACCGGTACCTCCGACGTCCTGCTGGGCAAGGCCGATGTGCGGGCGATCCGCTCGGCCGCGGTCGCCCCGCGCACCGGGCTGCCGACGGTGGCGCTGTCAGCCGGGCAGCTGGCGGCGCTGGCGGTCACCGCGGACGGGATGCTGCGGCGCACCGACTCCGGCTTCTGGACCGAGGGCAACGCCAACGTCGTGCTCGAAGGCGAGTACGGGCTGGACGCGCCGCCGCAGCCGCTGCGCGAGGCCGCGCTGGTGCGGCTGCGCAGCCTGGCCAACAAGCACCGCAGCATGGTGCCGGACCGCGCGTCCAGCTTCACGTCGGTGGACGGCGGCACGTACCGGCTGACGCTGCCCAAGCGCAAGTCCACCGGGATCCCGGACGTCGATGCGGTGTACGCGCGGTACGGGCTCGACGCCGAGGACGGCAGCACCGGCAGCTCCGGGGCGCCGGCGTCACGGCAGCTCAACTTCGACCCGCAGTGGCTGAGCATGTTCCACGGTGGGGTGCGCTGATGGCCGGCACCGCCGCGGTCACGGCGAAGAAGGCGCTCGTCGACGCGCTGGCCGCGCAGACCGGGCCCGGGCTGCCGCTGGAGAAGATCCAGGTGGCGTACGGAAACCCGGGCAAGTACATGCAGCGGGAGTGCATCTTCTTCGGCCGGGTCCGGATCGACCAGACGCTGTCGACGTTCGCCTCGCCGAGCGTGGGCGGCGGGCGGCAGCCGCGCACCGAGATCGCGACGCTGTCGGTGTACGTCGCCGTCCGCAAGATCAAGTCCGATGTGTACGCCGCCGAGCTGCGCGCGGCCGAGCTCGGCACGGTGCTCGAAGAGCTGCTCGCCGGCGACCCGACCGGCGGCGGCCAGGTGCTGGTGCAGACCGTCGAGTCCGGCGACATCGAGTCCAGCTTCGACGACGAGGGCGCCGACGCCGTCCTGACCTACAGCGTGACCGTGCGCTCCGAGCTGGTGTGACGAGAGGGGTGGGCACATGAGCAAGCAGGTGCTGCTCAACGCGCGAATCTTCACCGGTGGCGCCGACCTGACCGGCAACAGCAACAAGGTCGAGTGGTCCAGCGAGTTCGACGCGCAGGACACCACGAGCTTCGGTTCCGGCGGCTGGGGCGAAGTGATCGCCGGGCTCGCCGAAACCGAGGTCTCGGCCGAGGGCCAGTGGGAAGCGTTCGACGCGTCCAAGGTGGACGACAACCGGTGGGCCGCGCTCGGTGGGCTGTCGGGGTGGACGGTCACCCCGGGCGGCGCGAGCGTGGGCACGCTGGCCTACTTCACCAACGCGCTGAACGGTTCCTACGAGCTGCTCGGCGAAGTCGGCTCGGTGGCGCCGTGGAAGGCCAAGGCGATGGGCACCTGGCCGGTGGTGCGCGGGCAGATCGGCCACGACCCGGGCACCGCGCGCACCGCGACCGGCACCGGCGCCGGCGTCCAGCTCGGCGCCGTCGCCGCCGGGAAGCAGGTCTACGCGGCGCTGCACGTGCTCTCGGTCGCCGGCACCGCGTCGCCCACGATCACGGTCGCGGTCGAGTCGGCGCCCGACAACACCTTCGCCGCGCCGACCACCCGCACCACGTTCGCCGCGGCGACCGCGGTGAGCGGGCAGATCCAGCGGGCCGCGGGCCCGGTCACCGACACCTGGTGGCGTCCGAAGTGGACGATCTCCGGGACAACTCCGTCGTTCCTGTTCGTCGTCGCTTTCGGCATCGCGTAAAGGAGAAACACTCATGGCCAAGATGGTGCTGCTGGCGTCGTTCGTCACGCTCAACGCCAGCGACCTGTCCAGCTACTGCAGCTCGATCGAGGCCACGGCCGAGGTCGACGAGCAGGACGTCACGACGTTCGGCTCCGGCGGCTGGAAGGAAGTCCTCGGCGGGCTCAAGAGCGGGTCGATCAAGCTGAAGTTCAAGCAGGACTTCGCCGCGGCCGCGCTCGACGCGATCATGTGGGCGCTGCTGGGAACGGTTGTCACGTTCGAAGTCCGGGCCGTCAACTCCGCGCGGTCGACGTCGAACCCCGGCTACACCGGCAACTGCCTGATCAAGAAGTGGGTGCCGATCTCCGGCGACGTCGGGTCCGCGGCCGAAGTCGACGTCGAGTTCCCGACTTCCGGCGCGATGGCACGCCAGACCGCGTAGGCCGCGATGCCCGTCGAGCTGGACTTCTCCCCGGCCGAGCGGAAGTTGATGGAGATGGCGCGGGCGCTGCGGCTGGAGGAGGACGGCAAGGCGCTCAAACGCGACATCGTGAAGCAGCTGCGCAAGGCCGCCCAGCCCGTCCGCCAGGCGGTGCGCGCGTCGATCCGCTCGGCGCCGACCACCGGGCACGCCGGCCGCAGCATCCGCTCGGCGATCGCCCAGAAGACTCAGGTCGTCGCGAAGCTGAACGGCAAGGCCGTCGGTGTGCGGATCGTGGCGAAGGAAACCGGCTCGCTGCGCAACTTCCGCAACGCACCGCGGCGGTTCAACTCGCCGCTGGGCTGGCACCACCTGACGTTCGGGCGCGAGCCCGAAGTGGACCAGCTCGGGAAACCGGGCTGGTTCGACGACACCATCGCCGACCGGAAACGCGAATTCCGGACGGCGGTGGAGGAAGCAGTGAAAGAGGCCGCCCAGCGGGTGGCGAGGAGGGTGAGATAAATGAAGATCACACTGACCGAAAACGGCAACGGACCGCAGGTGTGGGACTTCGATCCCGACGACGTGCGGGCCCGCGACGCCGAGCTGATCGAAGCGAAGCTCGGCGTGGCGTGGGAGTCCTTCCCGCTGGCGGTGATGCAGGGCAGCGTCCGGGCCCGGCGTGCGCTGCTGTGGCACCTGCGCCGCCAGGCGCACCCGAAGCTGCGCCTCGACGACGTCGACTTCCGGCCCAAGGACCTCAAGGTGGAGCTGGACGTGCCGGAGTGGCGGCTCTGGCGGGGAAAGATCGCCCTGATGGGGGACCTGTCCGACGAGCTGCGCGACCGGGCGCTGGCGTGGGTGGACCAGGAACTGGCGCAGGCCGAGGCCGGTGAGGACCCCGCCGCGGCCGCGGCGCCGGGAAAAGCCGACTCCGCGCCGCCCGCGAGCGTTACCAGTTCCTGATCGCCCACATCCTGCACACCCCGGTGGGTGAGCCGCAGGAGCGCCTCACGGTCGCCCAACTGACCGGGGCGATCGAGTTCGTCGACGAATTCCTCAAAGAGCGCAACCGGCAATAGCGCGCGCTTTTCGTGTGCCAATTGAATAGCGGGGAGGTGTTTGTCATGTCGGATACCTCCCTGCTGTTCAACATTCTCGGCCGCGAGACCGTGTCCAAAGTGTTCGCCGAGATCCGCCGCGACGCGATCGCCACGGCGGGTGTGCTGCGCATGGTCGGCGAGACGACCGGCAAGCAGGCCAAGGACAACCTGGCCGGGATCGGGTCGCTGACCAAGCAGTTCGCGATCTTCGGCGGGGTCGCCTCGGCCGCCTCGCTGGCCGCCGGTGGCGGGCTGGCGGCGCTGCCGCTGCTGTTCGCCGGGATCGGCGCGAAGATCCTGGCCGAAAACGCGGTGGTGAAAAACGCCTTCACCGGGCTCGGCCAGCACGTCACCACCGTCCTGACCTCGGCGGCGCAGCCGCTGGTGCCGGTATTCAAGGGCATCGCCGGCGAGCTGGGCAAGACCTTCGACCAGCTCACCCCGGCGATCCGGACGGTCTTCTCCACCATCGGCCCCTACCTGACCACCCTGACCGAGGGCGTGACGGCGTTCGCGTTCAACGCGATGCCCGGGTTCCTGACCGCGATCCAGTCCGCGGGGCCGGTGTTCGACGGGCTGGCCGACCTGCTCGCCTCCCTCGGCGAAGGGGTCGGCGGGCTGTTCGCGAACCTCTCGACCGCCGCCGGCGCGGCGGGCGCCGCGTTCTCCGCGCTCGGCCCGTTCCTGGCCGACACCCTCAACGTGCTCGGTGCCGTGCTCGCCGAGCTGGCCAAGGCCGGCGCCCCGATCCTGCAGGCGATCCTGCCGGTGATCAGCACCCTGATCGACGGCCTGGCCGGCGCGCTGATCCCGGTGATCCAGTCCCTCGCCCCGGTCCTGGTGTCGGTCGCGCAGGCGGTGCAGCCGCTGGCCGACGCGCTGGTCGGCGCGTTCGCCGCGGCCGGCCCGGCGATCACCGAACTGTTCACCCAGCTCGGGTCGCTGCTGACCGGCTCGCTGCTGCCGGCGTTCACGCAGATCCTGCAGGCCGTCACGCCGCTCATCCCGGCGTTGTTCTCGCTGCTGTCGCCGATCATGCCGCTGGTCCCGGCGGTCGCCGAGATCGCCGCTCAGCTGGCCGGCGCGCTCGCCCCGATCCTGCTGCAGCTGATGCCGATCGTGTCCCAGATCGCCGGGCTGATCTCGACGTTCCTGGGCGACGCGCTGCGCCAGATCGCCGCGGCGATCGTGCCGCTGCTGCCCACCCTCGGCCAGCTCGCGGCCACGCTGGGCGGGGCGATCCTGCAGATCCTCACGGCGCTGCAGCCGGTCTTCACCGCGGTGATCGGCGCGCTGCTGCAGCTGCTCCCGCCGATCGTGCAACTGCTGCCCCCGCTCGCGCAGCTGGTCGTCGCGATCACCCCGATCATCACCCTGGTCGCCCAGCTCGCGGCCTGGCTGATCAACCTGCTGGCCCCGGCCCTGACCTGGCTCATTCAGCGGTTCGTCGACTTCGAGACCTTCATGATCGGCACCTGGACCACGACCCTGAACTGGCTGACCAGCCACATCGGTCCCGTGTGGGACGCGATCAAGGCCGCCATCGGCTGGGCGGTCGACGGCATTAAGGGCATCCTCAACTGGTTCGGGTCGCTGCCGGGCAAAATCGCCGGGTGGTTCCAGTCCGTTAAGGACTGGATCGTCATCAAGTGGAACGACGCGATCGGTTGGCTGCGCGGCATTCCCGGCCGGATCCTCGACGCACTCGGCGACCTCGGCAACCTGCTGGTCCGCGCTGGCCGGGCCATCCTCGACGGGTTCCTGAGCGGTCTGAAAAGCGCGTGGAAGTCGGTGACCGACTTCGTCGGCGGCATCGGGTCCTGGATCTCCGCGCACAAGGGCCCGCTCTCCTACGACCGCCAGCTGCTCGTGCCGGCCGGGCTCGCGATCATGGGCGGTTTCCACGGTGCGCTCGTCGACGGCTTCGGCGCCGTGCGCGGCTTCGTCGGCGGCATCGGCGACGAGATCGCCCGCGCGGCCGGCGGTTCGCTCGGCGGCACGATCGGCATCAACGGCGGCGCCAGCGCCGGAGCGTCGGCGGGCGCCGCCGCCCAGGCCGTGCAGGTGCGGTTCATGACCGACGGCACCACCGCCGGCGCGGCGCTCCTGGGCGTGATCAGGGAAACCGTGCGCGGGGACTACGGCGGCGACCTGCAGGCGGCGTTCGCGTGACCGCCCCGGTTTTCCCGTTCGCCCCGCGCGATGTCACGGTCGAGATGTACGCGCTCGGCGGCTGGCAGGACATCTTCAGCGACGTCCAGGTCGCCGACGGCGCGGTCATCACCATCACCCGCGGCCGCCCGAACGCCTCCGGCGACGCACCCGCCCAGTCGTGCACCCTGCGGCTGAACAACCGCACCGGCAAGTACTCCCCGAAAAACCCGATGTCGCCGCTCTACGGGCCGACCGGGCTCGGACGCAACACCCCGGTGCGGATCGCGGTGCGCACGGCCAAGGACAGCTTCACCGGCCGTACGGTCTCCAACGGCTGGACCTCGGCCGACGTCGGCGGACTCTGGGACATGGGGTGGACCGGCGCCGGTTCCGGTGTCGGCGACTTCGCGGTGTCCGGCGGCGCGGGCAAGCACACGGTGCTGACCGCCGCCAGCTACCGGTACACCAACCTGACGAGCCAGCTCTACCACGACGTCGACGTCGCGGTGACCGTGTCGCTGCCCTTCTCGGCCGCGACCGGCGGGAACGTCGAGCCGGCCAACCTGATGATCGGCGGCCTGTCCGGAACCGACTACTTCCGGGCCCTGCTGAAGGTCACCCCGGCCGGGACCGTGACGCTGGCGATCATCCACTTCGACGGCACCGTCGTGGTCGCCGACACCACCGTGACCGGGCTGACCTTCACCGGGCAGGCGCTGCGGGTGCGGTTCGCGAGGGACGCGCAGAACCTGCGCGCGAAGGTCTGGCCGGCCGCGGCCGCCGAGCCCTACGCGTGGACCGTCGACGGGCGCACCGACCGCCTCTTCCGCCGGGCACCCGGGTGGGTCGGGATCCGCTCCGGCCTGGCATCAGGCAACACCAACGCACCGGCGGTGTTCTCCTACACCAACTTCGAGGTGCGGGTGCCCCGCTACGCCGGCGAGATCAGCAAATGGCCGCCCAGCTGGGACGTCTCCGGCAACAACGTCTGGACCACCCCGACCACGTCCGGGATCCGCCGGCGCCTCGGCCAAGGACAGACCCCGTTGCGGGGCACGTACCTGCGCGGGAACCAGACGATCAGCCCGTCGAACCTCGCGTACTACCCGGTCGAGGAAGGCACCGACGCCACCCAGATCGCCTCCGGCCTCGGCGGCGCGCCGATGCTCATCTCCGGCCCGGGCAAAACGCAGTTCGCTGCGGACTCCTCGTTTCCCGGCTCGCTGCCGATCGCCAAGCCGAACAACACCCGGTGGGTCGGCGCGCCCATCATCGGCGCCGCGGCGACCGGCCAGATCCAGTCGACATTCCTGCTGTCGGTGCCCTCCACCGGCGAAACCGATCAGGCGACGTTCCTGCAGATCCAGACCACGGGAACCTGCGCGTTCGTCGACGTCTTCTATCAGACCGGCGGGAACATCCTGCTGCGGTTCTACGACCAGACCCGGACCGCGATCAGCACCTCCGCACCGATCGTGCCGACGCTCGGGCTGCTCGGCGTACCCCTGATGCTCTCGGTCGAGCTCACCCAGGTCGGGGGCAACGTCAGCTGGGTGCTCGGCCTGCTCTACCCGGGCGACAGCGGAGGCGGTTTCGCCACCACCCCGGTGACCATCGTCGGGTACACGATCGGCGCACCGGTTCGCGTGTCGGCATCGCCCTACACCCAGGTCAGTGCCTCGGCGATGGGACACATCACCGCGCGCAACAACATCGCCAGCATCTTCGCGCTGCGCTCGCAGCTCAACGCCTACAGCGGCGAGACGACCAGCGCGCGGGTCGCGCGGCTGGCCGCGGAGAACAGCGTGCCGTTCCAGGAGTCACGCAACGTCGGGGTCGGCAGCGCCGCGCTCGGCCGCCAGGGCGTGGCGAACCTGACCGACCTGATCGACGACGCGGTCAAGGCGGACCTGGGCAGCCTCTACGAATCGCGCAGCGTCCTGGGGCTGTGGCTGCGCACCCGTTCCTCGCTCTACAACCAGCCCGCCGTGCTGGCCCTGGACTACAGCGCGGACGGGCACGTGCCGCCGCCGTTCCTGCCGGTCGAAGACGACGCCGCGACCCGCAACGACATGACCGTCACCCGCACGAACGGCAGCTCGTCGCGGGTGACCCAGACGACCGGGCCGCTGGCGGTCACCGCGCCGACGGACGGCGCGGGCGCCGGCCGCTACGACGACGCGCTCACGCTGAACCTGGCCGCCGATTCCCAGACCGCCGATACCGCGGGGTGGCTGGTGCACGTCGGCACCAACGACGAGGCCCGGTACGCGTCGCTGACGGTCAATCTCGCCGCGCTGGCCCAGTACGACCAGGCGCGGGCGCTGGCGGCGCTGGCGGTCAATCTCGACGACCGCATCACCGTCGCCAACCCGAAGCTGGAGATCAGCCCGGACACGCTGTCGCTGCTGGCCCGCGGCTACACCGAGAAGATCGGCCAGTTCGAGCACACCATCACGTTCAACTGCGCGCCCGAGTCCTCGTTCGAGACGCTGCAGCTCGACACCGCCGGGTCCAAGTGGGACGCCGGCGACAGCCAGCTGGCGGCCGCGGCGACGTCGACGGCGCCCACGCTGGTGGTCGCCTCGCCGTCCGGGCAGCAGTGGACCACCAACCCGGCGGCGATGCCGATCTCCCTGCGCGTCGGCGGGGAAATGGTGTCGGCGACCGCGGTGGCCAACGAGATGCTGTCGAACACCGGCTTCGAGGCGGGCCTGTCGCCGTGGGGCAACTCGGGCACGAGCTCGTTCACGCAGAGCGGCACCCAGAAGCACTCCGGGTCCTTCGCCGCGCGGCTGGTGCCGACCGGGGCGGCGGCGACGGTGAGCATGGGCAGCGAGCAGATCCCGGTCGTGGCCGGCATGCCGGTGACGGTGTCGGGGTGGGCATGGTTCACCAACGCCGTCGCCGGCAACTTCGCGCTGGCGGTGAACTGGCTGACCGCGGCCGGATCGTTCATCTCCACCTCGCTGGTCGCCGGGTCCGCCTCGGCGGCGACCTGGACCCCGTTCACCAGCACCTACACCGCCCCGGCCGGGGCGGCGCTGGCGCAGCTGATCCCGCTGCTGTCGGGGACACCGGCGGCCGGGCAGGTGTTCTACGTCGACGACCTCAGCTTCCAAGGGCCGCAGACGTTCACCGTCACCCGCAGCGTGAACCGGGTGGTCAAGGCGCAGACGGCCGGGACCGCGATCGGGCTGGCGCGGCCCGCGACTTTGGCTCTGTAGAGGGGGAAACGACGTGGGATTTCTGGCGGGCGATGACGCCGTCGCGGACCTGATCAACCGGGCGTGCGGCGGCTACGAGCAGGGCAAGTGGACGATCAACGCCGACCTGGCGCTGGGCACGCCCACCCTGATCAACAACTGGGTGCCCTACATCGGCACCTCCGGCCAGGTGAACTCCGGCATCTCCGTCGCCGCCGGCGTCTTCACCGTCGGTGTCGGCGGGGAGTACTTCATCAGCCTGTCCGTCCGGCACAGCGCGACCGCCGCGGGCGGGCACTACTGCTTCATCGCCGGGTCCGGCACGACACAGACCTGGTCGAAGAGCTCGGAGACCGGGGCGCTGAACACCTCGTGCGCGGTGTCGATGAAGATCCCGGCGGGCGGCAACTTCCGTTGCTACGGCTACTCATCCCCGGGCAGCAACGCCACTCGCGAAGGCGCGAGCGACCTGGTGACCGGTGTCGCGGTGTACCGGCTGGGCAACTGATGACGCTCCACTCTGGACAGAAAGCGGGGTGGGCGTGAGTGATCTCGCCGAGCTGCTCCCGGGAATCGCCGCGTGCATCACGTCCGTGGGCGGCATCGTGGTCAGCCTCTACGCGATCAAGCGTGGCTCCAAACGGGAGCGCGAGCGCGCGGCCGAGAAGGCGATCGACAAGGTCACCGGCGGCAGCGAGGACGAGGACCAGGACGACGATCAGCGGGCCGCGATCGCCGCGGTCGTCGAGGAAATCCTTAAGCGCCAACCGAAGGACGGCGAACCGTGACGGGTGAGATCGAGCGGGGCATCGTGAAGCCGGCCGCCAAGGAAGCACGCGAGCCGCGCACGCAGTGGCTGGTCTACCTCGGCGTGACGCTGGTCCTCGGCGGACTGGTGTGGCTGGCGGTCATCGCGTTCAGCCAGTCCGGCGAGATCGCGGCGCTGCGCGAGGACAGCCGCGACGGACAAGGCGCGATCGCGCAGCTGGCCGAGCAGGTACGCCAGCTCGGCGGCACCCCGGTCGTCCAGCCCGCACCCGCGGGCGCGACCGGCGCGACGGGTGCGACCGGCGTGCCGGGGCTGCCCGGGCGCGACGGCAAGGACGGCGCCCCCGGGCAGACGCCGCCGTGCCTGACCACCCCGCAGCAGTGCGTCGGCGCCGACGGGAAACCGGGCCAGAACGGCACCCCAGGGACGCCAGGGACGGCCGGGACGCCGGGCGTGGCCGGAACCCCCGGGAAGGACGGCGCGCCCGGCACACCCGGCTCGGACGGCAAGGACGGCGTGTCGGTCACCCGGCAGTACTTCGACCGCGACGACGCCGGCGCGTGCCACACCTACAACGACTTCAGCGACGGCCGCACCCGCGTCGACCAGGGCGCGGCCGGCGACGCCGCGTGCCCGCCGAGCTCGCCGCCGCCAACCGAAACGACGCCGGCGGTGCTGCCGTCCGCGCTCACGAACCGCCGAAGGGAATGAGCATGGCCGCACAACCGATCACGTTCGTCATCGACGTCAGCCACCACCAGCCGCTGTCGCTCGACCTCGCGCAGACCCGCCGCGACGGGTGCGAACTGTGCCTGATCAAGGCCGGTGAAGGCGGGTCCTACGTGGACCCGTACTTCGCCAGCAACCTCGCCGAGTCCCGCGCCGCCGGCCAGCTCGTCGGCGCGTACTGGTTCATCCGCGCGAACGCCACCCCGGCGCAGCACGTCGCGCTGATGCGCGCCACGGTGCCGAAGGACGTGCCGGTGATCCCGGACGTCGAGACCGCGGCCGACGGATCGAAGCCGTCCTACGCGCACGCGACGAACGTGCTGAACGCGATCCGCGCCGAGGGCTGGCGGGTGCCGGTCGGGTACATCCCGCTTTGGTACTGGCGCGACGTCTGGGGCCGGCCGACCCTCACGGGCTGGCCCGACCTGTGGTCGAGCCGCTACCCGAACAACCGCGTCGGCACGCTGGCCGACGAGTGGGCCGAGGTGCCGGAGTCGTACTGGACCGGCTACGGCGGCCGCGACGTCGCGTTGCTGCAGTTCACCAGCAGCGCGCGGATCGCCGGATACGCGCCCCTCGACGCGTCCGCCTACCGCGGCACGCGCGCTCAGCTGGCCGCGCTCTTGGGCCAGTCCACCAGCGGCGGGGCCGGCGGCTCCGTCCTCACCACCGGAGTAGTCGACATGCTCGAGCGCATCACCGTCACCTCGCCGAACGACGGCGTCAACACCGTCCGGGTCAACCTCTCCGGCACCGACGTCGCCGCGATCCTGGCGCGCCCGCCCCTGAACAAGGACGGCGACGCGGCCAGCCCGCTGTGGATCGGGAACATCTACGCGTGGGGGTCGGACAAGGCCGGCGTCGGCCACAACCCCAAGGCGGACCCGAACTACAAGGACCGCGTGCTGTCGCAGCGCCGGTTCGCGCTGCCGGGCGCCTGCTGGGCGGACCTGGAGTACTCGGCCCCCAAGGGCACCGCCTTCGTGCTCGACCTCTTCTGACCGCCCGCCCGCCACTCACCCGGAAAAGAGGACCGATCGATGACAAATTCCTACCCCCGCGTCGGTGTCGAGGGCGACGACCGCCAGCCGGTCGAGCGGAAGGTGAAGGCCGGCACCCTCGCGGCCACGCTGACCGCCGGCGCGCTGTCCCTGCTGGGCCTGTACGTCTTCCACGGCGTCGTCCCGGACTGGGTGGCGGTCCTGGTCGAGATGGCCGTCACAGGCGGGCTGACGTTCGTCGCGGCCTACCGCGCCAGGCACACCCCGCGCGCGCCGCAGCTGCCGCCTCCGGCGGTGTCCGGGCCCGGCGTGCTGCCGGAGGATGAGCCGCCGCTGACGTAGCCGGCACACAGGCAGCCGTCCCCTCCACCCCCTCGGGACGGTGGAAGGCCCCCGCACCCCTGTCCGGGTGCGGGGGCCTTCGTGCGTCCGAGGCGCGGTCAGCGTGTGTCCCTGAGCGTGATTCCGTGCTGGGCTGCGAGCTCGATTCCGGCGGGGGTGAACTGGACGAACGTGTCTCCGTCGTAGTCGAACGTCCGCAGCAGCCCCGCTCTCTTGAGCTGGGTGAGGTTGCCGCGGCCTTCGGCGCCGAGGCCGCACACCAGTGGCTCGCCCGACCAGTTCGGCGCGTCCCGCGCGAACGAGAGGAACAGCTGGAGGGACTGCGCGGTGATGTCCGTCGAGTCCGGCATGGTGGTCTCCTTTCGAGGGGCGCCCCCGGCCGAGGGTGGCCGGGGGCGGGAGGGCTACTTGCCGTACTGGTCCCGGCGGTACCCGGCGACGCCGCCCGGCCAGAACGTCTCGATCCGGGCGATCACCTTGTCGCTGGGTGCGGTCGCGGCGCCCTGGATGCCCGCGTTCACCAGCGTTTCGCGCATGTCGACCAGTTCCATCTCGGTGACCTCGGGGGTGGTGGGCTGCTCGGTCATCTCGTGTTCCTCTCTCCGGTGGGTGTAAAGTCACTTTACATCGACGGGTGGGCAAATGTAAACCCCCTTTACAGATCAACTTGGGGTGGCGTAAGGTCGGTTTACGCCGACACGAGGGGAGTCCCACCGTGGACACCGAGACGCACGAGTACGTCGCCGAGCTGCTGCAGGCGGCGGCCGACCGGGTGACGAAGGCCGAGAAGGCAGTCGAGGTCGAGCAGCGAGCGCGCCGCATCGACGCCGCGATCGCCGTGCGACACGGCTACGGGAAGGGCACCACCGCGGCCGCGCTCGGCATCTCCCGGCCCACGCTCGACGCGTGGCTGGGACTGGTCGAGGGCACTGCCGCCGAGCAGCGCGAGGTCGACCAGCACTTCGAGTTCGCCGACCGCCGCGCGGCGAAGGCCGCCGAGAGGAAGGCGGCCCGCGGTGGCTGAGGACCGGCCGCGGTTCCCGGTCGGCACGAAGCTGCGCTACCGGGCGACCGGCACGGTGTCCGAGGTCGTCGCCGACTACCACTTCCACCCGAACGTCGCGGAGACCGCGCAGATCACCGATGACCGCTACTACGTGGTCGAGACCAACGGGCACCGCAGCGTGGCGTTCCACGGCGTACTCGCGCTCGACAGCGACGTGATCTATCAGCCCGGCGCCGACGACGACCAGGCCGCCGACGACCCGCCGGACACATGACGAGGCCCCCGCACCCTGCCCAGGTGCGGGGGCCTTCGTGTGTCCGCCGCGCGCTACTGCTGGTGCCCGCAGGCCCACTTCCACGTCGCGTCGCCGTAGGCCTTCGCCGCGGTGTCCGGGTCCTGGCCGCGCGCCGGCATCGCCGTCTGGTCGGCTTGCTCCGGGTTCAGCGCGGTGCGCGCCAGACCGGTGATCCCCAGGGCCGAGCCCGCGCCGCAGAACGCCTTCGCGCTCTCGAACATCTCGTCGTAGGTGTGCGTGCCGTTCAGCGTGAAGCCCGCGGCCTGCACCGACTTCGTCCACTCGGCCTTCGGGTCGGGCGGCGCGGGGCTGCAGCTGGTGAGCGAAAAGGCGGCCGCTGCGGCGACGGCAGCGGTCAGGACGAGACGGTGCATCGGGGGTTCCCCTCAGGACGGGTGTGCGGGTGCGGGTCTGGAGTCGTTCCATGGGGTGTGGTTGTTACGTGTCGTAGGGCAGCGGTCTGGTCAGTGGTCGACGGTGCGAGGAGCGCCGGGCCCCGGCGGGACCGAGGCCCGGGGCCCGGCGCGGTGGGGGTCGCCCGCTACCCCGGAGGACTGGAACCCGGGGACGGGGTGGCGGGCGACGTGTGGAACCTGCCGGGGCGCCCCCTGGGTGCAGGCGCCCCGGCAGGGGGGTGCCGCCCGTCTTCCGTGCGGGCGGCGCTCCGCGATCACCCGGGGCCTGCATCCCTTCGGGTCTGCGGAGTTGAGGCCTGGCCGCTGCGGAGGACCTCGCACAGGAGACACAGCGGCCAGGGGGTTAGGAGCCCGGCGTGGGTGCCGGGGCGTTGGGGAGCGGGTCAGGGCGTGGCAGGCGGCTGGGGTCGAACGCGAGCAGTTGTTCGTCGGTCAGCTCGGATACCCGTTTGCCGTTCGGCGCGTAGCGGAACTGGTCCTCGTAGTAGCGGGCTGGTCGTGCTTGATCGCTGGTCAACGGTCACCTCGCCGTCGGGGAATGCCCTGTCGTTTGCGGGTGATGGCGTCGCAGGCTGGGCAGCAGGTGGGTGGCCGGTCGCGGCGTCGGTGCGCGAGCGGTTCGTATCCGATGGTGGCGGTCACGCCGCACAGCATCTCGACGGTGTCGCCGGTCTGGGGGGTGGTCCCGTCCTTGAGGCGGTGCCATTCGTCGTCGATGACGGGGTGGATGAGGTCGGGGTCGAGGTGGATGGTGCCGGCGGTCATCGAACGCCACCGCGGTAGACGTGACCGGCGTTGGGCGGCCCCGGCACCGGGTCTCCGACGGCCAGGCCTGCGACCGTCGGAGACCCGGCTCCCGAGCCGGCGCTTACCCGGCGCGGGACTGTGTTGGTCGGCGCCGTCATCCCCGTCCCTGCCGCTTCCACCACTCAGTCAGTGCGCCACGGACGGCTTCAGGCACTGCGCTGCCGATGTCCTCGAGCGGAATCAGGGCTGTTCTGCCGTCGACCTGGATCGCCGGTTCGAGGCGGTCGCCGGGTAGTTCGACCAGTCCGATCACGAGCTGGGTCGGATTGCCGTTCTCGTCGGTCGTGGAGAATTCCCGCACGGATCGCCACTTGTCGTGTGTCATGGTCGCCTCGGCCGCTAGTCCCGTCCCGACTTGGTACCAGCTGGTACCGAAGTGCTGGCACCAATCGT
>NZ_RSEC01000066.1 GCF_003937945.1 Amycolatopsis eburnea | reverse complement strand
TCACCACTCAAGCCTCGGTCACCATGCTGACAGGCCGGTCAGTGTCCGCGATGTCCTGAGACATCAACTGTCGGCGATGTCCTGAGACTCAACAGGCGGTTCTAACCGCCCTAAACACTCACGACCCCCGCGCCCTCGAGCAGGCGGCGGAACCAGGAGGACCGCGCCGCCAAGGCCGCGCGGGTCACCTCCGCCTCCGGGGCGAAGCGGTCGAAGCCGTGGTGGGCCTCCGCCCAGACGTGCAGCTCGGTGGGGACCCCCGCCTGGGCGAGCCGCTGGGCGTAGGCCACGTCTTCGTCGCGGAACAGCTCCGCCCCGCCGACCTCGACGAACGCCGGGGGCAGCCCGCTGAGGTCGGCCATCCGCGCCGGAGCCGCGTACGGCGAGGTCTGCCCGGCGAGCAGGCTGCGCCAGCCGAAGTCGTTGGCCTCCCGGGTCCACACGAGATCCGGGAGGTCCGCCGACGTCCGGTCGTCGAGCATCGGGCACAGCAGCAGCTGCCCGGCCAGCGCCGGCCCGCCCCGGTCCCGCGCCAGCAGCGCGACTCCTGCACTCAACCCGCCACCCGCGCTACCGCCACCCACGATCAGCCGCTCGAAGCCGAACGTCTCCGCGAACCAGACCAGGCCGGCGTAGCAGTCTTCGAGCGGCGCGGGGTGCGGGTGCTCGGGCGCGAGCCGGTACTCGACGGTCGCGCACACGAACCCGAACTCCTCGATCAGGGGCACCAGCCGCGGCAGGTCGGCGAAGCGGTCGTCGAGCACCATGCCACCGCCGTGGATGCTGTACAGCCCGGGCGCGTCCGGCCGCGCGTGCCGGGGACGCAGGACCGTGACGGCCACGCCGCCGTCGAGGACGTGGTCCGACCACACGATGTCCCGGTCACCGATCGCCTCCGCCGGGGTGAGGTTGCGCAGCGACGCGCGGACTTCGGCCAGGGTTTCGGCGGACAGCTCGATCACGGGCCCTCCGGATCGACGGCGTCGCGGTCGGCCCAGAACGGCTCCACGAGCGCGCGCAGGTCGGCCGCGCCGATGCGCTCGACGAGCGCGACCGCCGCGAGGTTGTCTTCGAGCTGCTTGACGCTGGTGGCACCGAACAACGTCGTCGTGTTCGCCGGGTGGGTGAGGGTGAACGCGAGGCACAGCTGCGCCGGCGTCGCCCCGACGCTCGCGGCCACCTTCGCCAAGTCCGCGGCGGAGTCCGCGATCCGCTGCCGGACGTCCCCGGGGTCCCGGCCGACCTGGCGGCCGCCCTTCCCGAGCAGGATCCCGCCCTCGAAGACGTCCGAAGCCTGCAGCGACACCCCGCGCGAGAAGACCGACGAGAACGGCTCACCGTCCGGAATGGACCGCCGTGCGACGCTGTACTTGAGCTGGGCGATCGCGGGCCCGGGAACCCCGTCGGCGACGGCGAAGCCGTGCACTTCCTTGATCGCCGACGCCGACCAGTTGTTGACGCCCCACTGGCCGATCAGCCCGGCCGCGTGCAGCGCGGCGAGGTCCGTGACGAGCGCGTGCAGGTCGGTGTCGTCGCGGCGGAGGTCGCCGAGGATCACCAGGTCCGCGTGCGAGACGCCGGCGCGGAAGAAAGCGTTCTCCAGCTGCGCGCGCAGGCTGTGCTCGGGGTAGCCCTCCAGCCACAGCTTCGCGGACAGCAGGTAGTCCTCGCGGCGCAGGCCGGCGGCCCGGACCATCGCCGAGAACAGCACGTCGGTGAACACCGGCGGGGCGCCGGGCAGGCCGTAGACGCCGACGTCGAACAGGGTGATCCCGGCCTCGATCGCCGTCTGCAGCAGCGAAACGGCTTCGCGGAAGTCCATCCGGTCGTAGGTGTGCCAGGAGCCGAGGGACAGGACGCCGGTGGCCGGCCCGTCGCGGCCGATGCGGCGCTGGGGGATGCGCACGAAAACCCTCCTAGGGCAGTCGGGGGTCGATGACGGCTTTGAGCTCGCCGAGCCGGGACATCGACTCGACGGCGGCGGACGCGCCGGCCAGGCCGACCGGCGCGCTGAACAGTTCGTGCCACGGCATCCGGCCGGCGAAGGCGCGGAAGAACTCGACCGAGCGGTGGTAGTCGGCGATGTCGCCGTTGAGCGAGCCGGCGATCGTCAGCTCCTTGCCCATCACCGTGCCCAGCGGCACGGGGGAGGGCACCGGCCCGGTCGAGCCGACGATCGCGACTGTCCCGCGCTGGGCGGCGAAGGCGACGGCCTCCGCGCCGATCGTCGGGCCGCCCGCGAAGTCGAAGACGTGGTCGGCGCCGCGGCCCCCGGTGAGTTCGCGGACCCGCTCGATGCGCTCTTCGGGGGTGGAGTCGACGTCGACCGTCGCCGTCGCCCCGAACCGCTCGGCCGTCGCCAGGCGCGAGCCGGGCCCGCCGACCGTGATCACCACCCCGGCGCCGCACAGCCGCGCGACCGCCGTGGCGAACACGCCGAGCGCGCCCGCGCCCTGGACCACGACCGTCGCGTTCGGACGGATCCCGCCGGAGCGGGCGACCGCCCGCAGCACGGTTTTGCCCGCGCAGCCGGACATCGACGCCCACGTGTCCTCGACGTCGTCGGGCAGCAGCAGCTTCGCCGCGCCCGGGGTGACGTAGCAGTGGCGGGCCAGGCCGCCGGTCGCGTAGGGGAACCGGTCGGCGCGCTGGAGGAAGCCGTAGCCGCGGCGTTCGCAGGCGACCGGCTCGCGCAGGATCGCGCAGCCGTGGCACTTCCCGCACGTGGACTCGGACCAGCCGATGCGGTCACCGGGCTTGATCTCGCGGCCGAGGGTGTCGGTGGTGCCGGGGCCGGTGGCGACGACTTCGCCGGCCATTTCGTGGCCCAGCACCATCGGCAGCATGCCGGGGAGGCTCATTTCCCCCGACCAGAGGTGGACGTCGGTGCCGCACAACGTGGTGCAGGTGAGCCGGACGAGGGCGGCGCCGGGTTCCGGATCCGCAGGCAGGGGGAGTTCGCGCAGCTCGAGGGGCGCGCGGTGGCCGGTGAGAACGGCGGCCTCCGTGTGGGTGGGCAGGGCCATCGTTTTAGTCTACAGTCGTGGAAGAAAAAGTCCAGGTCCGGGAGGAAACCATGACGGCACAACGGATCCACCCGGCGGACCTGGTGGTCCACGGCGGGGTGGTGCACACCTTCGACCCGGTCGGCACGGTGGCCGGCGGCCTCGCCGTCCGCGCCGGCCGCGTCACCGCGGTGGGCGACGACCTGACCGCCCACATCGGACCGGGCACCGAAGTCCTCGACCTGGCCGGGCGCGCGGTCCTGCCCGGCATCAACGACGCCCACCTGCACGCGACCTGGCTCGGCGCCCGCTGGCCGCACCCGCTGCTCGGCGCGCCGCACGAAGAAACCCCGGTGGTCACGGCCGAAGACCGGCGGGCGGCGATCCTGCGCGCCGGCGACGTCTGCGCGGCGCTCGGCATCACCAGCTACACCGAACCCGGGCTCGGCCCCGGCGAAACCGGGTGCTTCTCGGCCGAAGTCCTGGCGGAGTACGCGAGCCTGCACCGCGAAGGCCGTCTGCGGGCGCGGGTCACCGTGCTGCGCCTGTTCGGCCTCCTCGACGGCGCCAGCTCGCTGCCGGACTTCGCCCGCGGGCTCGCCACGCCGGTGCCGGCCGCGGACCCGGAGTGGCTGGCCGTTCCCGGCGTCAAGATCTTCGCCGACGGGATCCCGCCGATGCGCACCGCGTGGACCCACCACTGCTACGCCGACGGCACCCACGGCTCGCTGCTCGTCGACGGTCCCGGCGACGGCGGACGAGCGGCCAACCTGGCAGCGATGATCTCCCTGGCGCACGAAGCCGGTTTGGTCGTCGGCGTGCACGCGACCGGCGAACGCAGCATCGAAACCGCGCTCACGGAACTGCGGGACGGCGACCACCTCGTCCACGGCGACCTCGTCACGCCGGCGCAGCTGCGGCGGATGGCCGAGCGTGGCGTCGGGCTGACCACGCAGCCCGCGATCGCCACCGCGATGCGGCCGATGGTCGCCACCGCACTCGGCGCCGACGTCGCCGCGAAGGCGTGGCCCCTGCGGGAAATCCTGGACCTCGGCGTGCGGCTCACGCTGAGCAGTGACGCACCGGTCGTCACGCCGGACTGGCGCGTCCACCTCGCGGCGGCGGGGGAGCTGCTGGGTGCGCGGGGTGTCACGCCGGAGCTGACCGCGCGGCTGCTTCGGTGCTACACGACCGAAGCCGCGGTCCAGGATGGATCGGCCACCTGGAAGGGGGCTCTCGTGCCCGGCATGGTGGCCGACTTCTGTGTCCTGGGGGCGGATCCGCTGGGTGTGGCGCTGGCGGATCTGCCGTCGGTCACCGTCGAGCTGACGGTGACCGGCGGCCGGATCGTCCACAAGGGATAGTCAGGTCAGCAGCTGGCCGCCGTCCACCGCCAGGCTCACCCCGGTGATGTGCCCGGCGGCGGGCGAGGCCAGGAAGACCACCGACGGCACGACGTCGTCGACGGCGGCGATGCGGCCCAGCGGGATCCGGGCCTCCCAGGCCGCGCGGGCGGCGGGGTCCGCGGCGAACCCGGCCGTCATCGGGGTCAGCACCGGGCCGGGCGCGACGGCGTTGACCCGGATCCCGTGCGGCGCCAGCTCCAGGGCCGCGGACCGGGTCAGCGCGTCGACCGCGGCTTTGGTGGCTTCGTAGTGCCCGAGCCCGGGAGTCGGCTGCCGCGCGCCGATGGACGAGATGTTCACGATCACGCCGCGCGTGCCCGCCGCGGCCATGTGGGCGCCGAACGCGCGGGTCATCAGGAACGTGCCCCGGAAGTTGACGCTCAGGCACCGGTCGAGGACGTCGAGCGGCAAACCGGTCAGCGGGCCACCGCCGCCGGCCAGCCCGGCGTTGTTGACCAGGACGTCCACCGGCCCGAACCGGTCCGCGACGAGCGAGACCGCCGCGTCGACCGACGCCGGGTCCGCGATGTCCAGTTCGACGTGCTCCGCGCCGATCTCCCGGCCGACGTCGTGCGCCGCCCGCGCGTCGGCATCGGCGACGACGACGCGGTCGCCCGCCGTGAGAAAAGCTTCGGCGACGCCCCGGCCGATCCCGCTCGCGCCACCGGTGACCACCACAACCCGTGTTTTCATTCTACAATCGTAGATGAAAGATGTGCTGCGGCGAAAGGAAAACCCGTGCTCGGAAGATCCGCCTTCGGTCTCGGCTCCTGGAACACCTGGGACCGGATGGACTTCGGCGACGCCGTCCGGCTGCTCAAGACGGCGCTCGACGCCGGCGTCACGCTGTTCGACGTCGCCCACTACGACTTCGGCCCGCACGCCGAGAACTCCCGCACCGACATCCTCTTCGGCGAGGCGGTGCGCGAGGCCGGGATCGCGCGTGAGGACTACGTGCTGTGCGGCAAGCTGTGGCTGTGGGACTACCCGCGCAGCGGCTTCGCGCGGCAGCTCGAGACGTCGCTGGGCCGCATCGGCACCGGCCACGCCGACCTGGTCGTGGTGGGGGACTACCGGGAACGCCCGGACATCCCGCGAGTGGTCACCGAGGTGGCGGAGCAGGTGCGGGCCGGGCGGATCGGCGGCTGGGGCGTCAACAACTGGCTCGCGGACGACCTCGACCTCGCGCTGGCGTTCGCCGAGCGGGAAGGCCTGCCGGGGCCGGAGTTCGCGCAGCTGAAGTACTCGATCGCCCGCCGTTCGATGGCCGAGGGCGAGCCCTACCGGAAGCACTTCGACAGCGGACGCCTGGCGTTGCAGGCTTCCGACGTCTTCGAAGGCGGTGTTCTGCTCGGCAACTCCGCACCGGCGCGGAAGATCGGCGCGGACGTCGGCGGCATCCGATCGTCCATCGTGGACGCTTCCGCCGAGATCGGCCGTGTCGCGGCGGACTTCGGCGCCACCCGCGCCCAGCTGGCCCTCGCGTTCTGCCTGGCGTACGAGCCGGTGGCGAACGTCCTGTTCGGAGTGAGCCGCGTCGAGCAGCTGACCGACAACCTCGGCGCGCTCCTCCTGGCCCGCGAGCACGGCGCCGAAATCCGCGCGGCCCTCACCCACCTCCACCTCGACCACGCCGTGAACCCCGACGGCTCCTGGTGACTCCCCGAGGGCCGCACTTTCACGTGAAAGTGCGGCCCTCGGGGTCGAGGAAGGTGAGGGCGGCGGTGCGGAAGGGGGCGCCGCGCAGGGCGCCGCCGTGGTCGCCGGGGACGAGGAGCAGGTCGCTGCCCGGCACCAGGGGGACGAGGGTTTCGATGCCCTGGCTGACCGGGTCGTCCCGGCCCGCGACGAACCGCGTCGGCACGGTGAGCGTGCCGACCCGCGGGGCGAACGGCTCCCGGCGCAGGCCCTCGATGCACCGCGCGAGGGCCACCGGGTCGCGGCCGGGCGCGGTGATCATCCGGGCGATCGCCGCCGTCAGCGGGTCCGCGGGCAGCCGCCCGCCGCCCGCGAAGGCCAGGGCGGCCTCGACGTCGACCGCGCCGAACGGCTCGTGCGGGCTGATCCCGCCCAGCACCAGCCGCCGGACGGGCAGCAGCGCGGGCAGCTCCCACGCCAGCCGCGCGCCGAGCGAGTAACCCACGACGTCCACTTCGGACACCTCGCCGACCGCGATGGCCAGTTCTTCGGTGATGGCCTTCGGGGTGGTGCCGGCCGGTGCGGGACTGGAGCCGTGGCCGGGCAGGTCGGGGACCAGCACCGGGCGCCCGGCGGCGACGAGCGCCGCGGGCCAGCCGGTGCTGACCCAGTCCGTGTGCCCGTCGGAGGCGAAGCCGTGCAGGAGCAGCACCGGCGGGCCGGCGGCCGGGCCACTGGGCGCGAACCGGCGCACGGCCAAGGTCGAAAGCGTCAAGGAGGTCCTTTCTCAAGAGGAACGGCGGAGGCGCTGCAGTTCGCCGAGCGTGCGAGCGCGGGAGTCGACGGCGATCCGCAGCGCGGAGCCGATGAGGTTGAGCAGGAGCACGCAGACCATGATCGTCACGCCCGGCACCACGACCAGCCACGGCGCGACCACCAGGTACGACCGGCCCTCGGCGATCATGTTGCCCCAGGTCGGGGTGGGTGGGGCGATGCCGAGGCCGAGGAAGCTCATGGCGCCGTCGACCAGCATCGCGGCCGCGGCGAGGATGACGACCTGGACCAGGGCCAGCGGCAGCACGTTGGGGAACACGTGCACCAGCAGGATCTTGCCGCGGCTCATCCCGGACACGCGGGCGGCGCCGATGTACTGCCGCCCGGCGATGCCGAGCACGCGGCTGCGGATCACGCGGGCGGTGAACGGCGTGAAGATCACCGTCAGCGCGATGAGCTCGGTCCAGATGCTCGCGCCGAGCGCGATGGCCAGCGCCATCGCGAGGATGATCGCCGGGAACGACATCCACGCGTCCATCAGCCGCATCAGCACCGCGTCCGCCGCCCGGTAGAACCCGCTGACCAGGCCGATCACCATGCCGGAGAACGCCGCGCACAGCGTGATCAACGCGGACAGCCCCAGCGACGCGCGGCCGCCGGACACCAGCCGGGCGAGGACGTCCCGGCCGAAGGAGTCGGTGCCGAGCGGGTGCGCGCCCGACGGCGGCAGCAGCCGGTGCACCGGGTCGGTCGCGCTGACGCTCGGCAGGAAGAACGGCAGCACGACCACGGTGAGCACGATCAGGCCGAGCAGGACCGAGCACACGACGAGCGTCCGGTTGCGCCGGAACACCCGCGCCGCGCGCCGGGGCGGTGGAGTGTCCACAGTGGACGCAGGTGGGGCGACGGCGAGGCTCATGCGACACGCACCTTCGGGTCGAGCAGCGCGTACGACAGGTCGACCAGCAGGTTGACCACGACGAACAGCACCGCGACGAACAACGTCACGCCCTGGATGAGCGGGAAGTCGCGAGTGGACACCGCGCCCATCAGCAGGTGGCCGAGCCCCGGCACGACGAAGATCGATTCGATGATCACGATCCCGCCGACCAGCATGGCGAAGTTGCTGCCCAGCTGTGTCACCAGCGGCATCAGGGCGTTCGGCAGGACGTGCTCGAGCAGCACCCGCCGTTCAGGCAGGCCCTTGACGCGCGCGGTGCGCAGGTAGGCCAGCGGCAGCTCGCCGAGCACGCTCTCGCGCAGGGTGAGCACGAACAGCGCCGTCTGCCCGATCACCAGCACGGTCACCGGCAGCACCAGCGCCGGCACCGCGGCGACCGGGTCGGTCAGCAGGTCGTGGTAGCCGCTGGAGGGGAACCACCGCAGCGTCACCGAGAACACCAGCACGAGCACCAGCGAGATCCAGAAGTCCGGCATCGCCATGCCGAGCGAGGACAGCCGGTCGAGCGCCCGGGCCACGAGGTTGCGCGGCGACACCGCCTGCCACGCGGTGATCGCGACCGACAGGAAGAAGCTGATCACCGTCGACAGCACGGCCAGCGTCAGCGTCGGCACGATGTGCGCGGCGACGACGTCGAGCACCGGCTGGTGGTAGGTGATCGACGACCCGAAGTCGCCGCGCAGCACGTGCCCGGCCCAGCCGAGGTACTGCTGCCAGAGCGAGCCGTCGAGGCCCATGCTCGACCGCAGCGCGGCGACGTCGGCCGGGCGCGCGGTCGGGCCGAGGATCGCCTGGGCCGGGTCGCCCGGGATGAGCCGGATGACGAAGAACATCATGGTGCCGACGATGACCAGGATGATCGCCAGGTCGCGCAGCCGGCGCAGCAGCACCCCGGTCATGCGGCCAGCCAGGAGTTCCAGAAGACCCGGTAGAAGTCGCCGTAGCCCTTGAGCCGCGGGGTGTAGGCGGCGTAGAGCCGCGACTGGCTCAGCGTGATCACCGACAGCTGCTTCCAGGTGAACGCCTGGAGCTTGTCGATGACCGCCTTCGCCTGCTCCGGCGTCGTCGAGGCGTTGAACTCGGTCATCAGGCCGTCGAGCTCCGGTGACGTCGAGCCGTTGAGCGTGCCGAGGGTGAGCGCGGGCATCTGCGCGGGCGAGGTCAGCGACGAGTCGAAGAACAGCGTCGTGATGTCCCAGCCGCCCGGGTCCTTGGTCAGCGTGCCGAGCATGGTGGCGAAGTCGAACGTGTCGATCTTGGTCTGCAGCCCGATCTTCCCGAGCGCGTCCTGGATGAGCACGGCCCACTTGCCGAACTCCGGGTAGGAGTTCGTCGTGACGATGTGGATGGTGGCGCCCGCGGTGATGCCCGCTTGGGCGAGGAGTTCCTTGGCGCGCGCGGGATCGTGCTGCCGGTAGACGTCGTCGCCGGCGGTCGAGTAGGACGCCTTGTTGTCCGGCGAGGCGAACGCGCCGGTCTCGATCGTGAGGTCCTTGCTGCCGCCGGTCGCGGCGTTGATGGCGGGCTTGTCCAGCAGCAGGTTCAGCGCCTGGCGGGCCCGCGGGTCGGCGAACTTCGAGCCGGGGTTGAAGTTGGGGATGACGACGTTCTCGTTGCCGCCCGGCAGGTTGTGCACCACCAGGTTCGGGTTGGCCTTGAGCTGCTCGTACTGGTCGTTGGCCGGCATCGCGTGGTCCCACTGGCCGGTCTGCAGGCCGTTGATCAGCGCGTCCTGGTCGCCGACGACCTTGTAGGTGACCGTGTCGAGGTAGGCGTGCTTCGCGCCGGCCTGGCCACCCCAGTCCTCTTCGGACCGCGACTTGTAACCGGCGTAGCGTTCCAGCACCAGCTGCTGGCCGATGTCCCAGCTCTTCAGCTTGTACGGGCCGGTGCCGATCGCCTTGTCCTGGCCGAACCCGGTGGCGGGCAGCCCGGTGAGGTTCTTCGCCTCGTAGATTTCGGTGCCCGCGCCGGCCAGTTCGTCGATCAGCGGGTAGCGCGGCCGCTTCAGCTTGATGCTCACCGTCGCGGGGTCGGGTGCGGTGATGGCGTCGATGTCCGGGGTGACCAGCTGCCCGGTGCGGTGGCTCTTCTGCCAGCGCTGGAGGCTGGCGACGACGTCGTTGGCCGTCAGCGGGTTGCCGTCCTGGAAGGTGACGCCCTGGCGCAGCTTGAAGGTGTAGGCGAGGCGGTCCGGGCTGGTGGTGAACGTGTCGACGAGCATCGGCCGGGCGACGAAGTGCTGGTCGACCTCGAACAGCTTTTCGTACATCATGTTGCCGATTTGCGCGGTCACCTGGCCGGGGTTGGCGACCATGTCGAGCGACTGCGGATCGGTGGGGACGGCGACGGTGAGGTTGCCGCCGCGGACCGGCGGCCCGTCGGCGGCGGCCGTGGTGCCGGCCCCGCCCATGCAGCCGGCAAGCAGCGTGGCCGCGGCGGCGAGGGCGGCGAGCAGGGGAGTTCGGTTCATGGGCGCGTCGATCCTGTGTGGGGGAGGGCGGGCAGGTCGGGGTTGGCGGCGAGCAGCCGCCGGGTGTACTCGTGCCGCGGGGCGAGGCGGATCTCGTCCGGGGTCCCGGTTTCGATCAGCTCGCCGCGGTACATCACGCCGACGCGGTCGGCGACCGACAGCACGAGGCTGAGGTTGTGGGTGATGAACAGCAGGCTCAGCGTGCGGGTGCGGCGCAGGTCCAGCAGCAGGTTCAGCACCTGGCCCTGCACCGAGACGTCGAGCGCCGACGTCGGCTCGTCGGCGACGATCAGTTCGGGCCCGGCGGCGATGGCCCGCGCGATGGAGACGCGCTGGCGCTGCCCGCCGGACAGCTGTGACGGCAGCTTCCCGGCGGCGTCCGAGGGCAGGCCGACCTCGTCGATCAGCTCGGCCACCCGCCGGTCCAGCTCGGCGCCGCGCAGCGGGGTCAGCTCCTTCAGCGGCTCGGCGATGATCCGGGCCGCGGTGTGGCGAGGATCCAGGGAACTCTGCGGGTCCTGGAAGATGAGCTGGACGCGACGGCGGAATGCGCGTTCGTCGCCGATGAGCCCGGCGGGCGTGATCCCGTGCGCGCCGAAGGTGATCGTCCCCGACGCCGGCGGTTCGAGCGCGGTCACCAGCCTGCCGAGCGTGGACTTGCCGGAGCCGGATTCGCCGACCAGGCCGAAGAACTCGCCGGGCGCGATGTCCAGCGAGACATCCCGCACCGCTGCCACCCGGCGTCCTTTTCGGCCGTACACTTTGGACACCGCGGTGATGGTGAGCGGCGGCCCTTCGGGCGCCCGTTCGGGACGCGGCTTGAGGGGCCGGGTTTCGACGGCTTCGGTCGCTTCGCCCGCCATCGCGGATTCGAGCAGGGCGGGGGAGATGGTCGGGAAGCCGTCGCGGCGGCTGACGCCCAGCTGCGGCACGCACCCGAGCAGCGCCCGCGTGTACGGGTGCCGCGGCCGGGTCAGGACCTCGTCGCGCGACCCGACTTCGACCAGGCGCCCGCGGTACATCACCGCGATCCGGTCGGCGACCTGCGCGGCGACCCCCATGTCGTGGGTGATGAACACGCAGGCCGTGCCGTGGTCGCGGCGCACGCGGTCGAAGAGGGTGAGGATCTCCGCCTGCGTGGTGACGTCGAGGGCGGTGGTCGGCTCGTCGGCGATGAGCAGGTCGGGGTCGGCCATCAGGGCGAGCGCGATCATCACGCGCTGCTGCATGCCGCCGGACATCTGGTGCGGGTACAGCCGCAGGACCCGGTCGGTGTCGGTGAGCCCGACCTCGGTCAGCAGCCGCCGGGCCTTGGCGTCGGCCCGCTTGCGCAGCGGGCTGCCGCGGCGGGCGGCCTGCCCGGGCAGCGACCCGGGTTCGCGGTAGGCCTCGGCCAGCTGCCCGCCGACGCGCCGGCTCGGGTTGAGGGAGTCGAGGGCCTCCTGGAAGATCATGCCGATCCGCGGGCCGCGGTAGGCGCGCATCGCGTCGGCGGGCAGTTTCGTGACGTCCACGCCGTCGACCGCGATCTCGCCGCGGGTGCGGACGGGGGCGACGAACTCGAGCAGGCGGATGATCGACAGGGCGGTCACGGTCTTGCCGCTGCCGGACTCGCCGACCACGCAGAGCGTCCGCCCCCGCCCGAGATCGAGGGAGAGCTCCCGCACGAGTTCGCGCTCGGTGTCGTCGGTGACGACGCCGACGGTGAGCTCCCGGATTTCGAGCAGCGTCATGGATTCCCCTTCCTCGCGCCCGCCGCGAGGGGGCGGGCCGGACTGCCGGGCACCGGCAGGGGTAGTTCTACGCATGTTGACACCGGCGCCAAGCGGTGTCAATGGTTTTATTCTACAAACGTAGGAAGTTGAAACATCACGGCTTTTTGTTGCTGTGCGGGGAAAACTCGGCACTGGACTCTTTTATCTACGGATGTAGAGTGTCCGCGTCGAACAAAGGAGGACGACGTGACGACCAGACCCGCCACGCCCGAACGGATCGTGGACATCGCGGTCGGCTACATGGCCGCCCAGCAGCTCTTCGCCGCCAACCGCATCGGCCTGTTCCCCGCGCTGGCGGCCGGCCCGCTCGACGCGGGGGAGCTGGCCGAGCGCACCGGCCGCCCCGAAAAGACCGTCCGGATCCTCGGGGACACCCTCGCCGCGCTCGGCTTGCTGTCCCGCGTGGACGGTCGCTACGAGCTGACCCCCGACACCGCCGCGTACCTCGGCGGGGAAGGTCTGGACCTCGCGCCGTTCCTGACCTTCCTGGAGACGATCAGCTACCCCCACTGGCGGCAGTTCCCGCACACCACCGACACCGGCGAACCCGGCGAGCTCGACCTCGGGGGCGACCGCTGGGACACCTTCCTCGGCGGGGTCATGGTGTATAACGCCCTACACGCTCGGATGTTGGCGAACGAATTCGACTTCACCGGGTACAAAAACCTCCTGGACCTGGGCGGCCTCTCGGCCGAGTTCGCCTTGCAGGCCCTGCACGCCAACCCCGTGCTGCGGGCGACGTTCGTCTACGACCCGCGGTCGGTCCCTTCGGTCACCGAAGCGGTCGCGGAGTTCGCGGACCGGGCGACCGTCGTCGGCGCCCCGACCCCCGAGGCCGAGCCTTCGGGCGAGTTCGACCTGGTGCTGGTGAACCACGTGGTCCACCGGTTCTCCGCCGAGGAGAACCAGGCGATCCTGCGCCACGCCCGGGCCGCGGCGGCGCCGGGCGCGCGGTTGCTGCTGCTCGACTTCTTCCTGGACGACGACCCGTCGCCGCGGGCGCTCGACGCGCTGCACGCGGGGGAGTACCTGGTCATCGACGGCACGGTGGTGTACCCCGAGGCCGACGTCCGCGGCTGGCTGTCCGCCGCGGGCTGGCGCCCGGTGGACCGGCTGACGCTGCCGGGCTCGCCGCGGGTGCTCGTCGCGGAGGCGGTGTGAGCACCGGCCTCGATCCGGCCGTGCGGGAGCTGCTGGCCCACAGCCCCGAGGCGCCGGACCGGCCGCTGACGGCCGTCGAGCTGCGGGCGGCGTTCGCGGCCGGCCGCCCGCCCACGGGTCCCGCGGCACCGGTCGCGTCAGTGACCGACCACTGGGTGCCGGGGCCGGGCGGGGTCGTGCGGGTGCGCCTGTACCTGCCGGAAGCGGACGGCCCGGTCCCGGTGTTCGTGTGGATCCACGGCGGCGGCTGGACGATCGGCTCGATCGACGAGAACGAGGTGGCCTCCCGCGCGGTGTGCGCGGCGGCGTCGGTCGCGGTGGCGGCGGTCGAGTACCGCCTGGCGCCCGAGGATCCGTACCCGGCGGCGCCGTCGGACTGCTACGCGGTGCTGGAATGGCTGGCCGCGGGCGGTGCCGGGCCGGCGGTTTCGCCGTCGCGCATCGCGGTCGGCGGGGAGAGCGCCGGCGGCAACCTGTCCACAGTGGTCTCGCTGATGTCGCGCGACCGCGGCGGCCCGCCGATCGCGGCCCAGGTGCTGATCTGCCCGGTCTTCGGCCACCCCGACGACGGCCACCAGTCCTATGCGGACTACGCAACCGGCTACGGCATGACGGCCGACGCGATGCGGTTCTTCTTCGCCCAGTACGCGCCGGTCCCGTCGGACGACCCGTACGTGCTGCCGTCGCGGTGCCGGGACCTGTCGGGCCTGCCCCCGGCGCTGGTGCTGACGGCGGAGTACGACGTCCTGCGCGACGAGGGCGAGGCGTTCGCCCGGCAGCTGGCCGAGGCGGGCGTGGCGGTGGACGTGCACCGGTACGAGGGGCAGATCCACGGGTTCTACGGGCTGTACACGGATCTGCCGGCGTCCCCGCGGTCGCACGCCGAGGTGGCGGCGTACCTGAAGGGGATCTTCGCCTGAGGGTCAGGGGCGGGTGAGGCGGTCCAGGAGGGACTCCAGGTGCCGGTGCTGGAGGTCGATCGTGGAGAACTCACCCGCCACCAGGCTCATCACGTTGGCGCCGGCGTTGAGCAGGACGATCTCGTCGACGATCTGCTCGTCGGGGGTCCCGGTGACGATGTCGCCGTCCTCGCGGCCTTCGGTGAGGAAGCGGTGCAGGAGCCCGCGCCACTCGCGGACGTGCTCGAGGTACTTGTCGTGCATGGTCCGGTTCCCCAGCGACATCTGCCAGAAGATCAGCAGCACCCGGCCGGCGGTGATGCGCTCGTCGTCGATCGGCATGGACGACACGCAGAGCTCGCGCAGCGCGGTGATCCCGCGGAGCCCGTCGAGCTCGACGTACTGCCGCATCATGTCGAGGGCCCGCTCGTAGGTGGCCGCGATGATGTCTTCCTTGCTGGGGAAGTACAGCTTCAGCGCCCCGTTGGCGAACCCGGCGGCGGCGGCGATCTCCCGCATGGTGGCGGCTTCGATCCCGCCGCGCACGATGAGGTCCCAGGTGACGTCGACGATGTCGCTGCGCCGCTGGTCGTGGTCGATGATCTTGGGCACCCGGCACCTCCCGCACTGGTTTCTCTACCAGTGTAGGAGAAAGTACTGACGAGTACAGCACGGGGTGGCCGCGGCTGGCGCTCCGGTCCGGAGATGTCATGAAAGGGTCGTTCATGGCGTCCGGCGAGGTGAACGACCCTTTCATGGCGTTCCGCGAGGACAGCGCCGGGTGGCCGCGGGTCAGCGCTCGAACACCCGCCGCCCGGCGAACCACGTCTCCACGACCTTCGTCTCCGCCACCCGGGAAGTCCGGAACGGATCCCGGTCCAGCACCACGAAGTCCGCCGACCGCCCCGGCGTCAGCGCCCCCGTCACGTCGTCGAGCCCGCACGCGCGCGCTCCGCCCAGGGTGAACGCCTCGATCGCCTCCGCGAGGGTGATCGCCTGCTCCGGCCACAGCGCACCCGGCCGGCGCCCGAACGGGTCCTCCCGGGTGACCAGCCCCGCGATGCCCTCCCACGCGTTCGGCGACTCGCTCACCGGCCAGTCCGACCCGCCCGCGACCAGCGCGCCGCTGTCCAGAAGGGCCCGGTTCGGCTGCATCCGCGAGGCTCGCGACGCCGGGAGCACCTCGGCGATCGCCGACGGGATCACGCCCGGCACCCACAGGAACGGCGAGATGTCCGCGGCCACGCCCAGCGCGGCGAAGCGCGGCAGGTCGTCGGGGTGCACGAACTGGCCGTGCGCCACCTGGAACCGGGTGTCGGTGAACCCCGCGGCCCGCACCTGCTCGACGGCGTCCAGGAACTGCCGCACCGACGCGTCGCCGGTGCAGTGGACCTTCGCCGACAGGCCGGCCGCGGCGGCTTTCAGGAGCCATTCGGTCAGTTCGGCCGGGGGCATCGTCGTCGAGCCGTGGAAACACCCGCCGTGCGTCTCGTCGGGAAGGTAGGGCTCGAGGAACGCCGCCGTGCGGGTCGGCGGGACGCCGTCGAGGAAGATCTTCACGAAGTCCGGGCGGTGGTGCTGGCTCCGGTAGGCGTCCGCCATCTCCAGCAACGGCGCGCCGACCGGGTCGAAGCCGAAGATCGGGTCGTTGACCAGCAGCGACGTCACCACCCACGCGTCCAGCTCGCCGGCCAGGTCGAGTGACTGCAGGGCGCCCAGGATGTCGGTCGAGACTCCGGCGTCCTGGAACGCCGTGACGCCGAAGCCGTGCAGGATCTCGATCGCGCGCTGCGACGCCCGGCGGTGCTGCTCCGCCGTCAAGGTGCCGGTCACGCGCTCGACCAGGACGCCGGCCGCCTCGAGCAGGAGGCCGCTGGGTTCGGCGCCGTCGCGGACGACGACGCCGCCGGGCGGGTCCGGGGTGGCCGCCGTGATCCCAGCCAGTTCCAGGGCGCGGGTGCTGACCCAGCGGTTGTGCCTGCTGTCGTCCGAAAGGGACACCGGGCGCCCGCCCGCGGCGTCGTCCAGTGCCCGCCGGGCGGCCGATGTGGACAGCACCGGGACCAAAGTGGACGCCCACGCGCCGCCGGTCAGCCACTCGTCCGGGCCGAGCGTCGCCGCGCGCGCCCGGACCAGGCCGAGGATGTCGTCCAGGCCCGCGTCGGCGCCGAAGGTCAGTTCGAACAGGTCGGCGCGCCCGGCCATCGCGTGGTGGTTGTGCACGTCGACCAGTCCCGGCAGGACGAACGCGCCGCCGAGGTCGAGGACCTCCGTCTTCGGCCCGCGCTCGGCGTCTTCGAGCGCGACGATCTTCCCGCCGGACACCGCGAGCGCGGACGCCCACGGCCGCGCGGCGTCCACTGTGTACACCACGGCGTTGGTCAGCACCAGGTCGGCGGCCACTTCAGCCCTCCGCCGGGTCCAGGCCGTCGGGGTGCACGGTGGTGCTCAGCAGCCGACCGTACGCGCCGAACGTGAAGTGCGTCGGGCGCTCCCCGGTGCCGTCCAGTCCGAAGAGGACGCCGTGGGAGCGCAGCCGCCGGGCGTCGCGGTGGTCGGCGACGGTGACCGACGCGCACGGGATGACCTTCTCCCGCCAGGCGAACACGTGGATTCCGGGGCGGATCCGGTACACGGTGTTCTCGTCGGTGTCGGCGAGCCCGCGCTCGGGGCCGGCCAGGCACTGCCAGGTGTACCAGTGCGGGCTGAGGTAGACGTGTTCGTAGGCGTGCTCGCGGCTGTAGACCCACACCACCCGGCGCCCGATCAGCGCGGTGCTCGGGGCCATCGCCTCGCCGCGAGCTTCGAAGCCGTCGAGCGTCGCGGGCCGGAACTCCTGGGTGACGCGCGGGGTGCCGCTGTCCCCGATCGTGGTGGTGACGACCAGGGCGCGGCCCTCGCGCAGGTCCAGCAGGAGAGACACCGCCTCGCGCGGCGCGGGGTGGAGCTGGACGTAGTACAGGTCGGGATCGACGAGGAACGTCTCGCACAGGACGGTCGCGCCGTCCCACGCGACGCGCGTGCCGGTGAAGCGGGCGGTGCGGTCCGGGCCGTCGCCGTCGTCGTGCAGGACGAACGTGCGGCCGTGCAGGTCGCCGACCACGGGGGCCTTGTTCGCGTCGAAGCCCGGGGCGAGGCCGTCGAGGGGCAGCCAGGTCGAGGTGTCCGAGAGTGTCGTCAAGGGGAGTCCTCACAGATATCGGTCGGGGGTCCGGGTGGCGAAGCCCCCGGCCCGGGGCATGGCCCCGGCTGTCTCAGGCGCAGTGGTCGCCGGACGGGACGTCGAGCGCGGGGTTGCGGTCGAGGAACCCGTACGGCCGGAACAGGAACCCGGAGCGGTCGACCGGCATCACCGGCCAGTCCTCGGGGCGGGGGACGTGGGTGGGGCCGAATACGTGCCACAGCACGAGGTCGGTGTCGACGAGGTCGCGGTCGGCGGCGGTCCAGGCGGGCAGGCCCGCGCCGCCGGGGTGGGCGTTCGGCCGGTCACCGGCGGGGAACTGCTCGTCTTCGCGGTACGGCGTCGCCCACAGGTGCTTGGTCGCGAACGTCGCGCGGGCGTGCACAGTCGCGTCCGGCTGCGCGAGCAGCGTCGCCGACGGGCTCGGCACCAGCTGGTAGGCGGTCGGCTTGCCGAGCCGGTTCGTCCGCGAAGCGCTGCGGACCTCCCAGACACGGGCGCGGGCGGGATCGGCCAGGCGCATCGCCTCCCGCTCGGTCCGCAGCGGCGTGCTCCGCCAGGTGAACGCGTTGCCGTACGGGTTGCCCGGCCCGGTCGGCACGCCTTCGACGTCGACCTCGTGCAGGCTGGTGCGGTTGCCGTCGACCTCGACGTCGAGCCGCGCGCAGAACAGGTGCTGGTGCACCGGCGCGAACAGGCCGGGCGCGAGCTCGGTCGCGTGCGGCTGGTCCTCGCCGGGTGTGCCGGCGCCGCAGAAGACGACGCCGGTGGCCTTCGCCTCGAACGAGATCGAGCCGTCGAGGTGGAAGTACCAGTAGTGGCCGTAGTCGTAGTTGCCGATGGTGGAGATCGAGGACACCACCAGCCGCCGCGAGCGGCGCACCTCCGGCCGCCCGGCGAGGTCGGTGTGCTTCCAGAGGATGCCGTCGTCCTCTTCGTGCAGGCAGATCGCCCGCGGGATCTCGACCGGCTCGCCGCGGTCGTCGGCGACCCACGCGGGGAAGTAGTGGATGACGCCGACGCAGTCGCAGCCGAGCCACAGGTCGTTGCCGTTCTTGCCGAACTGGTACTCCCCGGCGTCGAAGTAGCTGATCCAGAACCGGCCGGGCGCGACGTCCCCGTACGGGACGACCATCTCGGGGACGGAAGCCCGGTAGAGGACCGGCCGGTCCTGGAAGCCGATCTGGTGCAGCGTCAGGCCTTCGCGGGCGTTGAACCCGACGCGCAGGCGCCAGCCCTCCCAGGTCACCTCGCTGCCGTCGACGGTGAAGCTCGGGCCGTCGGGCTGGGTGATCTCGATCGGCTTGAGCGTCGTGCGGGCCGGGACGCCGGTGTAGCGCCCGTGCTCGGCGGGCACCGGGACGTCGCCTTCGTCTTCGACGCGGAGCACGCGCCGCTGCGTCAGGTTCAGGTGCGCGATCAGGCCTTCGACGGGGTGCGCCCACGGGCTGTCGCCGTCGTCCTCGCGCAGGAACGTCAGCGAGCGCATGACGCGACCGGTCTCGTCCTCGCGGCCGAAGTACCCGGGCGCCAGGGGCGCGCAGAAGGCGTGGCCGATCCGGTCGGCGAGGCCGCGGCGCGCCATCGCGGCCTGCCAGTCCGGCGACGCCTTGGTCAGCTGCTCGGCCAGCGCGTACTCCTCGAACAGGTACGACGGCTGCCCGTCGGCCTCGGCCCAGTCGTCCCAGGAGAGCAGTTCCTGCTTGGTCACCGACACCACGGCCTCCCCGGCCCGGCCGGTGGCGGTGTCCAGCAGCGTGTAGCGGAGGCGGCGGTCGCCGGCACCGGCGCGCACGTCCTCCTTGGCGGGTTCGAAGGGGAGGACCTGCGGGACGCGGATCGTGCCGCCGGCCAGCCCGGCTTCGGCGAGGATCGCGCGGCCCGCGCGGAGTTCGGCGGCGGTCAGCGGGTCGAGGGGGTGCGGCGTGCTCACCCTGGCCAGTCTCGGCCCGGCCGCGGACGCGCGCCATCGCCCGTGCGGGCGCGGACAACAACGCTGCGCTCGGGGCCAACCACGTGATCGCCGCCCGCGGTGAGGATGGGCGCATGCGAACAGACCTCGACGACCGGGCGGTCCTCGTGACCGGCGGGGTGTCCGGCATCGGGCTGGCCTGCGCGCGGGCGTTCCGCGCCGAGGGGGCGCGGGTCGGCGTCATCGACCGCGAGCCCGGCCCCGGCGTCGTCCAGGCCGACGTCACCGACGAGCCCGCGCTGGCCGCCGCGGTGGCGGAGGTCGCGGGCGGGTTCGGCGGTCTCGACGCGGTCGTCGGCTGCGCCGGGATCTCCGGCCCGGTCGGCGCGCCGCTGGCCGCGACCGCGGCGGCCGACGTCGCGCGTGTCCTCGCCGTCAACGTCACCGGGCAGTTCCTGCTGGTCAAGCACGCGCTGCCGTGGCTGGCCGACGGCGGCGCGGTGGTCCTGCTCGGCAGCGACTCGGCGTTCACGGCCGCGCCGGGCATGGTGCCCTACTGCGCGTCCAAGGGCGCGGTGGTCGCGATGACCCGCGCGCTGGCCGTCGAGCTGCCCGGGATCCGGGTCAACTGCGTCTGCCCGTCGGTGGTGGACACGCCGATGGCGCGCGCCGACCTCGGCGCCGTCCTGGACGACCCCGCGTTCCCGGTCCAGGCCGCCGCCGACGTCGCCCGGCAGGTGCTGTTCCTCGCGTCCCCGGCTTCGCGGCCGGTCAACGGCCAAGCCCTGCTGGCCGACTTCGGGATGTCGGCCCGCTCGGCGTTCCCCGCCTAGGAAAGGATCCACAGTGGACTCATCTGGCAAGGTCGTCGCGATCACCGGCGGCGGCACCGGCATCGGCGCGGCCGTCGCTCGGCGTTACGCGGGCGAAGGCGCGCACGTGGTCGTGCTGGGACGGCGGCGCGAACCCCTCGAGAAGGTGGCCGCGGAAACCGGCGCCCACGTCATCGCCTGCGACGCGAGCGTGCGCGAGGACGCCGAAAACGCGATCGCCGAGATCATCGGCAAGCACGGACGGCTCGACGTCGTCGTCGCCAACGCCGGCGGGCACGGCCTGTCGTCGGTCGTCGACACCGGCGACGAGGAGTGGGAGCTGGCCCTGCGCTCGAACCTGTCGAGCGCGTTCGTGCTCTGCCGGGCCGCGCTGCCGTCGCTGGTGGAGACGGGCGGGCAGGTCGTCGTCGTGTCGTCGCTGGCCGGGTTGTTCGCCGGGCCGAACGTCGCCGGCTACACCGTCGCGAAGCACGCGCTGATCGGCCTGACCCGCTCGATCGCCCGCGACTTCGGACCGCGCGGGGTGCGCGCGAACGCGGTCTGCCCGGGCTGGGTCCGGACCCCGATGGCGGACGGCGAGATGGACCAGTTCGCCGCGGCCGCGGGCTTCACCGGCGGCCACGACGAGGGCTACCGCCGCGTGACGGCCGAGGTCCCGCTGCGCCGCCCGGCCGAGCCCGAGGAGATCGCGGCGATCGTGCGGTTCCTGGGCTCGGCGGAGTCGTCGTACGTCACGGGCGCGGTCCTGGTGGCCGACGGCGGCGCCCACGCCGTCGACCTCCCGACGCTGGCCTTCGAGCGCGCCGGGATGTGAGTCAGGACCCGAGGTAGGCCGAGTGCAGGGTGGTGGGGGAGTCGAGGAGGGCCTGGGCGGCGCCGGAGTAGGTGACGCGGCCCGACGAGACGACCACCGCCTCCTGCGCGACGCCGAGCGCCAGGTGCGTGAACTGCTCGACCAGCAGGATCGCCGCGCCCTCTTCGGCGAACCGCGTGACCACCGGCAGCAGGCGCGTGAACACCACCGGGGCCAGGCCCAGCGACATCTCGTCGATGAGCAGGAACGCCGGTTTCGCCGCGAACGCCCGCGCCAGCACGACCATCTGCTGCTCGCCGCCCGACAGCAGAGCCGCGGCGGAGTCCCGGCGCTTCTCCAGCTCGGGGAACAGCGCGAGCACTTCGTCGACGGCCGCCGGCGTGCGGGCGGTCAGGCGGAGGTTCTCCAGCACCGTCAGCCCGGGGAACACCGCCCGGCCCTGCTCGATGTGCGCCAGCCCGAGCCGCGCCCGCGCGACGCGGGAGTGCCGGGTGACGTTCACCCCGGCCAGGTGGACGCTGCCCGCCGACGGCGGCACCACCCCCGACACGGCCTCCAGCAGGCTCGTCTTCCCGGCCCCGTTCGGCCCGACCAGCGCGGTGATCCGGCCCGGTTCGAGGACGAGGTCGACGTCGCGGATGACCGGTCCGGCGCCGCGCTTGACCGTCAGCCCGTGGACTCGCAACGCGTTCACAGCAGCTCCGTTTCACCCATGTAGGCCTTCAGGACGGCCGGGTCGGCCAGCACGTCCGCCTGCGGCCCGCTCGCCAGCACCTGGCCGAAGTCGAGGACCGTGAGCGTGTCGCAGACCGACCGCACCAGGTCGAGGTCGTGCTCGATGAGCAGCACCGACACCCCGAACCGGGCCGGGACCTGGCGCAGCCGCCGCCCGAAGGCGACGTGCTCCTCGTGCGGCAGGCCGGCCGCGGGCTCGTCGAGCAGCAGCACCCGGGGCTTCGCGAGCAGGTGCCCGACCACCTCGACGAGCCGCCGCGCGCCCGCGTCCACCCGGGACAACGGCGTGCGCGGAGGCGGGCAGCCGAAGAACTCCAGCGCGTCGGCGGCTTCCCGGGCGGTCAGCCTCCGGCGGGCGACGAACCGCACGTACGCGCCGACGGTGAGCCCGGGCGGGACGCGGTCCTGCTGGAACGTCCGCCGCAGCCCGGCGCGGGCCCGGCGGGTGGGCGAGCCGGTGAGCGGCCGGCCGTCGAGCGTGACTGTGCCGGCAGCCCGGGGGAGGAAGCCGCTGATCGCGTCGACCAAAGTGGACTTCCCCGCGCCGTTCGGCCCGATCACCCCGAGGATCCCGCGTTCCGGCACGGCGATGTCCACATCGGACAACGCGGCCACGTGTCCGAAGGAGACACTCAGCCCGCGCACCTCCAGCACGGGGTCGCCGGGCGGCAGCGGCTCGACGTCGGCGACTTCGGCGGTGAGCCCGACGCCGGCGGTGGTCCCGCGGCGGTACCAGAGGTTCCGCACGGCCGTGCCGAGGTTGCCGCGGCCGGTGAGGGCCTGGACGCCGAGCACGCCGAACACGACGAAACCCCAGTCCTGCGGCACGCCCCAGCGTTTCAGCAGTTCGGGGACGGCGACCCAGAGCAGCGCGCCGAACACGGCCATGTCGATCAGGTGCGCGCCGGACATGATGGCCAGGACGTAGAGGGCGAGGGACTGGATGGCGGTGAAGCTCGCCGGGAAGGCGAGGCCGACCTGGCCGGTGAGCAGGCCGCCACTGATCCCGCCGAGCGCGGCGCTGACCGCGAACGCCGTGAGCTTGGACGTCCGCACGCCCGCCCCGACGGCGGCGGTCCCGCGTTCGGAGAAGGCGACCAGGTGCCAGCTGCTGCCCCAGCGCCCGCGGCGCAGGAAGTGCACGAGCAGCCCGCAGGCGACGAGCACCAGCACGGCGAACAGGAAGTAGGACCGGTCGTCGGAGAAGGCCTCGGGCCGCTCGACCGACAGCCCTTCGGTGGCGCCGGGGAACTGGATCTGCACGAGCGTCAGGTCGGCGGCCGCGGCCAGCCCGAGCGTGACCACGGCGAGGGTGATGCCCCGCAGCCGCAGCGCGGGCAGCCCGACGAGGACGCCCGCGATCGCGGCGGCGAGGCCGCCGAGCAGCAGCCAGGTGACGAACCCGCCGGGCACGCCGGCGACGTTGCACGCCGAGACGACGAATGCGCCGACCGCGGCGAAGGTGAGCTGGCAGAGGGAGATCATGCCCGCGGTGCCGGTGACGACGCCGAGTCCGAGCAAGGCGATGGCGGCGACGACGGCGCTGACGCCGAGGTAGACGAAGTACCCGGCGAGCCCGACGCTGAGCGCGTACCCGACGGCGATGGCCGCGGCGGCGACGAGGAAGGGGAGTCCCGCGCGGGCGACGGGGTGTTCAGCGAGCCGCACGGGGCACCGCCTTTCGGGCCGGGACGAGCTGGGGACGCGCCGGGTTCCGGCCCGGCCGGGCGGCGCCGGCGGTGAGCGGTGGTGCCGCCACGCGCGAGTGCGGCCGTTGGCGAGTCCGTTCAGCGAGCCGCATCCCACACCTCCTTGCGCTGCGTCCACAGCAGCAGCGCCACGATCACCAGGAACGGCAGGAAGTACCGCAGCACCGACAGCTTGTCCGCCTGCGCCACCGCCCCCTGGGCCATACCCAGCACCAGCCCGCCCGCCACCGCGAGGTCCAGCCGGCGGAAGCCGCCGAGCAGGGCCGCCGCCGCGGCGGGGACCACCAGCATCGCCAGCGAGGTCGGGTCGTTGGACTGCGACGGCGCCACGATCGACACCGCCAGCGTCGCGATCACCCCGGTCGCCGTCCACACCCCGACCGACAGCGGGCGGGCCGGGATGCCCAGCAGCTCCGCCGTCGTCGGGCGCTCCGACAGCGCCCGCAGCCGGACGCCCAGCGCCGTGCGGGCCAGCACCGCGCGGCAGCCGAGCGCCACGAGCACGGCCAGCGCCACCGTCACCACGGTGACCTGGCTGACCACCACGCCGCCCACGGTGAACGCCGGCCCGGCCAGCAGCGGGTGGAACGGCTGCGGCTTGTTGCCGAACAGGATGAACGCCAGCGAGATCAGCAGCAGGAGCACCGCGACCGTCACCGCCGACCGCGTCCCGGTGTCGGCCTCGGCCAGCCACGTCGAGACGATCCAGCCGAGCACCGCGCTCAGCGCGCCGCCGAGCAGGATGCCCGCGAGCGTCGCCAGCCACTCCGGGAAGCCGAGGTGGACGGCGAGGAAGACGGCGACGTAGCAGCCGAACATCCCGGTCGCGGACTGAGCGAAGTTGACCACCCGCACCAGCCGCGACATCAGGGTCAGGCAGACCGCGAGCACCGCGTAGAGGCCGCCGGCGGCGAGGCCGGCCAATGCGCCCTGCAGCATGGACGTCCTCCTAGGACCGCGGGATCCGCAGCCAGTCCTGCGCCGACAGCTCCCACTTGTTCGCGCCGGTGGCCAGCTTGATCGGCCAGCCCGCGGTGTTGTCGTGGTGCGCCTGCGCGGGCCCGAACACGTACGGCGTGCCGACCATCGGGTCGCTGATCGGCTTCATCTCGCGCAGCGCCTTCGTCACGGTCTCGCGCGTGATGTCGCCCTTCATCCCGCGCAGGACGGCGAGGAAGTACTTCGCCGCCAGGTAGCCGCCCTGGCTGAACGACGTCAGCGGGATCTTGTTCTTCGTCATCAGGTCCCGCCACTCCTTGTTGGCGGGCGCGGCGGCGTCGGTGAACGGGTAGAACTCGGCGGGCACGTACACCCCGGCGCCCGCGTTCGAGATCGCCTTGGCGTAGTTCTCGCTGTAGACGCTGGTCAGCAGCAGCCACGTGACGTCGGTCCAGCCCTGCGCCTGCGCGGCCTTGAGCTGGCCGATCGAATCCGGCTCGACCGGGTTGACCGTGATCGCCTTGCAGCCCGCCGCGCGCGCCTTGACGATGTAGGGCGTGTAGTCCGACCCTCCATAGGGGACGGTCGAGTCGACGTACTTCAGCTTCTTGCCGGTGATCTTCGTCCATTCGCCGATCGCCGCCTGGTACGCCGGGAGCGTGTTGCCGGCGATCTCCAGCAGCGCGCAGACGTCGTCCAGCTTCAGCACTTCCGAGCCGTACAACAGGGTCAGGGTCATGTCGTGGAACGGCCCGACGTTGACCGGCGCGATGTTGGGGCTGGAGAAGCACGCGGGGTCGACCCCGATGCCCGGCATCGACAGGATCTTCTGCTGCTCGTAGTACTTCTCGTTGATCTCGCACTCGATCAGGCTCGACGACCCGACCAGCGCGACGGCGGAGTCACCGCCGACGACCTCGCGCGCGGCGGCCGCGGCGGCCGACGGGTCGCCCTTGTCGTCGATCGCCTTGTACTCGATCTGGCGGCCGTTGACGCCGCCCGCGGCGTTGGCCGCGTCGAACACTGCTTTCGCCGCCTGCGACGACTCCGGGAAGGTGGCCGCGCCGCTGAGCGCGTTGACCGAGCCGACGACGATCGGGCCGCTCGCCCCGGCGTCGGAACCGGCACAGCCCGCGGCGGCCAGCAGCACGGCGGCCGCGAGGGCGGGAAGGACTTTTCTCATTGCTGCTCCCGGGTTGCGGCCACGACGGGCGCGGAGTCGACGATCTGCTCGAAGGAGGCGACCTCGCCGCCGTCGAAGCGCCACAGGTGCGCGACGCGGGCGGTGAAGGACCGGCCGGTCCGGCGGTGCGTGCCGGTGTAGGTGCCGACGCCGATCACCGTTTCCCCGGCGGCCAGCAGGTCTTCGAGGGTGAAGCGGTAGCCGTCCCAGTCCCGGCCGATCGCGGCGAAGACGTGCTCGGCGACCTCGTCCGGGCCGGTGTACGTTCCGGCGTAGGGAAAACCGGCGGCTTCGGTCCACGTCGTCTTCGGCCCGAGCGGGGCGAGCATGCCGGGCAGGTCGCCCCGGTCGCTGGCGGCGTAGTGCGCGCGGATGACGTCCACATTGGACACGTGAGGCTCTCCTTCAGACGGGCTGGGCGTCGGGGTAGCTGACCGAGCCGAGCGGGTAGACGTGCCCGCCGGCGCGCGAGTGCTCGGAGCGGCCGTCGCCGGTCAGCCCGAGGAACACGCCGGTGGTGCGCAGCGCGTAGCCGAGGTCGTGCAGCCACACGCTGGCCACGGCGATCCGGAACTCGCGGAAGCAGAAGAGGTACAGCCCGTCGGCGAACTTCCACACCGTCGACAGGTCCATGTCGCCGTGCCCGCGCTGGACGCCTTCCAGGCACTGCCAGGCGTAGCGCTCGGAGGAGACGTAGACGTGCTCGTAGAGGTGGTCGGGGCTGTAGCGGTAGAGGTTCCGCTTGCCGATCAGGTCGCGCGACGGCCCCGGCACGTCGCCGGTGGGCGTGCCCCCGTCGGTGACGCCGCTGCGGAAGTGCTGCGACACGCGGGGAACGACGTCCTCGGCGCCGATCACCGAGCGGACGGCGAGCGCGCGGTGCGACGTCGTGGAGTACACGACGGTGAGCGCTTCGCCGTCGACGCTGGTGAGCGGCAGGTTCACGAAGAAGACGTCGCCGCGCACGGCGACGGCGTCGTACGGGTCTTCGACGCCGTTGCACACGACGTGCTCGGCGTCTTCGAAGCTCAGCGAGAGGACTTCGCCGTCGTCGAGGGTGATCGTGACGTCCCGGCCGGTGAGGTCGGCGTCCGGCAGGCGGTAGGTGGCGATCCCGGCGGCGAACTCGTCGTAGGTGCGCCAGCCGTCGGTGGGGGCTTCGGGCATGGCCTCATCGTCGGGCGGGTGCCCCGTCCGGGCGAGCGGTCACGCGCTGCGGGGCAACTACCGGACGCTGACGGTCAACTCGCGGCGGGGCTCGCTCAGCGCGGGGCTGGACCCGGGCGTGAGTGGGCTGCCGGGCGTCGGCCGGTCACGCGGAAGCCGGGCGGGCGGTCACGCGCTGCGGGCGGCGGTCAGCTCGCGGCGCAGCTCGCTCGGCGCCCGGCCGAACGCCGTCTTGAACACGCGGCTGAAGTGGGCGGCGTCGACGAAGCCCCAGCGGGCCGCGATCGCCGCGACCGGGCGGGCGGCGTGGACCGGGTCGAGCAGGTCTCGGCGGCAGTGCTCGAGGCGGCGGGCGCGGATCCAGCCGGACACCGTGGTGCCCTGCTCCTGGAACAGCCCGTGCAGGTGGCGCGTCGAGATGAAGTGCTCGGCGGCGATCCGCGCCGGCGTCAGGTCCGGCGCGTGCAGGTTCGCGTCGATGTGCGCGCGGATCCGGCGCATCAGCTCGTGGTGCGGGTCGGCGTTGGCGTGCGCGAGGTCGAGCTCCGTCGCGACGAGCGTCGAGAGCAGGTCGACCGCGCTGTGCGCGAGCCGCGCGCCCGCCGGGCCCGCCAGCTGTTCGAGGTTGCCGCCGAGCTGGGCGAGGAACGGCACGACGACGTTGCCGACCCCCTCCTTGCCCGACATCCGCACCGCCGTCAGCCGCCCGACGAGGTCGGCGGGCAGGTCGATCAGGCGCTGCGGGAACATCACGACCAGGGTCCGGAAGTCCTCTTCGAACACCAGCGAGTACGGCCGGTGCGTGTCGTAGAGGGCGACGTCGCCCGGGCGCAGCACGGCCTGGCGGTCGTCCTGCACCAGCAGCCCGGTGCCGGCGAGGATCAGGCTCAGCTTGTAGTAGCGCCGCTCGCCCCGTGCGATCAGCTCGGGCGTGCGCTCCACGACGTGGGGCGACGCGGTCACCTCCGAAACCTGCACCTCGTCGGCGGCCGAGGAGCGGATCCGGCCGCGGAAGGCGTCGCCGCCCGCCGTGACGTGCAGCGGGACGAACGACTGCGAGACGGCGGTGCGGAACTCGGTGAAGTCGCGGGCGATGAGGGTCGTGGGGGCGGGCACGGGGTCACCTCGCAGCGTCGGGAGGAGGACGGCGTCGTATACGATAAGCGATACGATCTTCCGCGACAATGCTCCGGTGAGGATTCGGCCGGCAGCGCGCCGGGCACCCCGGAGGCATGACGAGAACCCGGGCCTACCGCGACGGCGTGCTGCGCAAGGAAGACTTCCCCGTCCCGGCCGTTTCCGACTTCCTGGCCGAACCGGGCACCACCGTCTGGGTCGACCTCTGCGAACCGTCCGAAGCGGACCTGGCCGAACTCGCCGACGAGCTGGGCCTGCACCGGCTCGCCGTCGAGGACGCCGTGCAGGAGCACCAGCGGCCCAAGCTCGACCGCTACGACGGCCACGCCTTCCTGACCGCCTACGCCGTCCGGCTGGACTCCGGGGGCGAGCGGCCGGCGACTTACGAACTGGCCGTGTTCATCACGCCCCGCGCCCTGGTGACCGTGCGCAAGGACGACGGCTTCGACATCGAAGCCGTCACCCGCCGTTGGGACCAGGCCACGGACCTGGCCGGGACCGGCGTGCCGTTCCTGCTGCACGGCCTGCTCGACTACGTCGTCGACGGGCACTTCGCGGCCGTCCAGCAGCTCGACGACGAGGTCGAGGAGCTGGAGGACCTGGTGTTCGACGACCGCCCGGACACCGCCGAGCTGCAGCGGCGCTCGTTCCGGCTGCGCAAGAACCTGACCGCGCTGCGCCGGGTCGCCGGGCCCGTGCCCGACGTCGTCAGCTCGCTGATGCGGCCCGACCTGCGGCTGGCCGACGAGACCACCCGCCCGTACTTCGAGGACGTCCACGACCACGCGCGGCAGGCCGCCGAGCACGTCGAGGCGCTGCGCGAACGCCTCACGACGGTCCGGGAGACCCAGCTGAACCTGCAGAGCGACCGGCTGAACCTGATCATGAAGAAGGTCACCGGGTGGGCCGCGGTGATCGCGGTGCCCACCGCGGTGACCGGGTTCTACGGCCAGAACGTGCCCTACCCGGGCAACGGCACGACGGCCGGGTTCTGGGTTTCCACGGCGGTGATGCTGGTGCTCTCGATCGGGTTGTACACGCTCTTCAAGAAGAAGGATTGGTTGTGACCGCAGCAGTCGTCCACAGTGGATCGTCCACTGTGGACGGGCATGCCGAAGCGCGGCACCGCCGCCGGGCGCGGGGTACCGCTGGCCGAGAGTGCGTTCAGCCGAACGGGTCAATGCGGCCGAATGGCCTGCGGGGAAAGGAAAGGCTCTCGAGCACCGCCTGGGGAGCGCGCGTGGACACGGGCGTGGCTGGTTGCTCAACCGTTGCCGCTCAGGGTAGTGCAGCTGCACTATGCTGAACCATCCGGTGTGCTCACCGGGACGGCGCCGGGGCGCCGACGACCGGAGAAACGGGTGGCGGATGGGTGGGGCAATGGTCGAGGGGACGCGCCCGGGGGCCAACGGCGCAGGCGTGGGCGAGGCGGGGGAGCAGGAGCTGCGCCGGTTGCTGGCCGGCCTGACCGCGGTGCGGGACGGCGACTTCGGCATCCGGCTGCCCGGCGGGGCCGACGGCCTCCTCGGCGAGATCGCGACGGTCTTCAACGGCATGGCCGACCAGCTGTCGCTGTTCACCTCGGAGGTCACCCGCGTCGCCCGCGAGGTCGGCAGCGAGGGTCAGCTCGGCGGGCAGGCGAAGGTCCCCGGCGTGTCCGGCACCTGGAAGGACCTCACCGATTCGGTGAACGCCATGGCGGGAAATCTCACCACCCAGGTGCGGGACATCGCCCAGGTGGCGACCGCGGTGGCGAAGGGCGACCTGTCGCAGAAGATCGACGTCGACGCGCGCGGGGAAATCCTCGAGCTGAAGGACACCGTCAACACGATGGTGGACCAGCTGTCGTCGTTCGCGGACGAGGTCACCCGCGTCGCGCGGGAGGTGGGCAGCGAGGGCCGCCTCGGCGGTCAGGCGCAGGTGCCCGGCGTCGGCGGCGTGTGGCGCGACCTCACCGACTCGGTGAACTTCATGGCCGGGAACCTGACCGACCAGGTCCGCAACGTCGCCCAGGTGACCACGGCGGTGGCGAAGGGCGACCTCTCGCAGAAGATCACCGTCGACGCCCGGGGCGAGATCCTCGAACTCAAGAGCACGATCAACACGATGGTGGACCAGCTGTCCTCCTTCGCGGACGAGGTCACCCGCGTGGCCCGCGAGGTCGGCACCGAGGGACGGCTGGGCGGCCAGGCGGACGTCAAGGGCGTCTCGGGCACCTGGCGCGACCTCACCGACTCGGTGAACTTCATGGCGGGCAACCTGACCGACCAGGTCCGCAACATCGCCCAGGTCGCGACCGCGGTGGCGAAGGGCGACCTGTCGCAGAAGATCAACGTGACCGCCCGCGGCGAGGTCCTGGAGCTCAAGGACACGCTGAACACGATGGTGGACCAGCTGTCCGCGTTCGCGGACGAGGTCACCCGGGTGGCGCGCGAGGTGGGTACCGAGGGACGGCTGGGCGGCCAGGCCGACGTCAAGGGCGTCTCCGGCACCTGGAAGGACCTCACCGAGTCGGTCAACGTCATGGCCGACAACCTCACCGCGCAGGTCCGCTCGATCGCCCAGGTCACCACCGCCGTCGCGCGCGGCGACCTGTCGCAGAAGATCCGCGTCGACGCCCGCGGCGAGATCCTGGAGCTGAAGGACACCATCAACACGATGGTGGACCAGCTGTCGGCGTTCGCGGACGAGGTCACCCGGGTGGCGCGCGAGGTGGGCACCGAGGGCAACCTCGGCGGCCAGGCGACGGTCCGCGGCGTGTCCGGGACCTGGAAGAACCTCACCGACAACGTCAACGTCATGGCGTCCAACCTGACCGGCCAGGTCCGCTCGATCGCGCAGGTCGCCACGGCCGTCGCGCGCGGTGACCTCTCCGGCAAGATCACCGTCGAGGCCAAGGGCGAGGTCGCGGCGCTGGCCGACGTCATCAACACGATGGTCGACACGCTCTCGGCGTTCGCCGACGAAGTCACCCGCGTCGCCCGCGAGGTCGGCACCGAGGGGATGCTCGGCGGCCAGGCGCGCGTGCCGAACGTGGCCGGCACCTGGAAGGACCTGACCGACAACGTCAACTCGATGGCGAACAACCTCACCGGGCAGGTCCGCAACATCGCCCAGGTGACCACCGCCGTCGCGCAGGGCGACCTGACCCGCAAGATCGACGTCGACGCCCGCGGCGAGATCCTGGAACTCAAGACCACGATCAACACGATGGTCGACCAGCTCTCGGCATTCGCGGCGGAGGTCACCCGCGTGGCGCGCGAGGTCGGCAGCGAGGGCCGCCTCGGCGGCCAGGCCGAGGTCGAAGGCGTGTCCGGCACCTGGAAGCGGCTGACCGAGAACGTCAACGAGCTGGCCGGGAACCTCACCCGGCAGGTCCGCGCGATCGCCGAAGTGACCAGCGCCGTCGCCGAGGGCGACCTGACCCGCTCGATCACCGTCGACGCCTCCGGCGAGGTCGCCGAGCTGAAGGACAACATCAACTCGATGGTGGAGTCGCTGCGCGAGACGACGCGGGCGAACCAGGAGCAGGACTGGCTCAAGTCCAACCTGGCCACCATCACCGGGCTGATGCAGGGCCGACGCGACCTCGCCGTCGTCGCCGCCGCGGTGATGGACGAGCTGGTCCCGCTGGTCAACGCCCAGTACGGCGCGTTCTACCTGGCCGACGACACCGCGGAGGTGCCGGAGCTGCGGCTGGTCGGCGCGTACGGCCATCCCGACGGCGACGGCCCGGTGGTGCGGTTCCGGATCGGCCAGTCGCTGGTGGGGCAGGCCGCCCGCAGCCGCCGCCCGATCGCGGTCGACGACGTCCCGCCCGGCTACGCGACCATCTCCTCCGGCCTCGGCAGCACCGTGCCCGCCAGCCTGATCGTGCTGCCGATCGTCGTCGAGGACCAGGTGCTCGGCGTGCTCGAACTGGCCTCGGTGCACGGCTTCACGGACGTGCACCGGGCGTTCCTCGAACTGCTGATGGAGCAGATCGGCGTCAACGTCAACAGCATCGTCGCCAACGCCCGCACCGACGAGCTGCTCGGCGAGTCCCAGCGGCTCACCGCCGAGCTGCAGGCCCGTTCGGAAGAACTGCAGGCGCGGCAGGAAGAGCTCCAGTCGTCCAACGCCGAGCTGGAGGAGAAGGCGGCGCTGCTGGTCACGCAGAACCGCGACATCGAGACGAAGAACCTGGAGATCGAGCAGGCCCGGCAGGAGCTGGAGGCCCGCGCCCAGCAGCTGACGCTGGCGTCGAAGTACAAGTCGGAGTTCCTGGCCAACATGAGCCACGAGCTGCGCACCCCGCTCAACAGCCTGCTGATCCTCGCCCAGCTGCTCGCGCAGAACCCCACCCGCAACCTCACCGCCAAGCAGGTCGAGTACGCCGGGATCATCCACTCCGCGGGGTCGGACCTGCTGCAGCTGATCAACGACATCCTCGACCTGTCCAAGGTCGAGGCCGGGAAGATGGACGTCACGCCGGAGCAGGTGTCGCTGCGCGGCCTGCTGGACTACGTCGAGGCGACGTTCCGGCCGATGACCTCCCAGCGCAACCTCGACTTCCGGATCACGATCGCCCCCGGCTCGCCCGCCGAGCTGCTCACCGACGACTCGCGGCTGCGGCAGGTGCTGCGCAACCTGCTGTCCAACGCGGTCAAGTTCACCGAGGTCGGCGGGATCGAGCTGCACATCGAGCCGGTGGACGCCGAAACCCTGCCGCGCCCGCTGCGCGTGCACGGGCCCGCCGTCGCCTTCCGCGTCACCGACACCGGCATCGGAATCGCCGAGCACCAGCTCGAATCGATCTTCGGCGCGTTCCAGCAGGCCGACGGCACCACCAGCCGCAAGTACGGCGGCACCGGGCTCGGGCTGTCGATCAGCCGCGAGATCGCCCAGCTGCTCGGCGGGTTCATCACCGCCGACAGCACCCTGGGCGAGGGCAGCACGTTCACCTTCTCGCTGCCGGTCGCGCGCCCGGACTTCTCGACGCTGCCCGCCGGGGAGCAGCCCGGCACCACGGTGGTTCCGAGCGTCGCGCTCACGCCGTCCGCGCCGCGGGCGTACCGGCGGCTGCTGGTCGTGGAGGAGCGCCAGCACGGGCTGCTGACGCTGGTCGCCGAAAGCGCGGCCGCGGACCTCGCCGACAGCCGGGACATCGGCCTCTCACCCGCCGACGTCGAAGTCGTGACGGCGGTCGGCACCCAGGAGGCGGCGGCCGCGCTCGCCACCGACGCCTACCACTGCGTGGTGCTCGACCTGGACCTGCCGGACCGGGCGGCGTTCGGGTTCCTCGACGCGATGCAGGGCGACAGCGCGCTGCGGCTGGTGCCGGTGCTCGCGCACAACAGCCGCCGCCTCGACACCGAGCTGGAGCAGCTGGTGCAGTCCCGCGCGAACGTGCAGTCGCTGGAAGTGCTGTCCGGGCTGGACGAGCTGCGCGAGCGGATCGCGCTGCACCTGTCGGCCGAAGAGCCGGGCGCGGTGCTGCCGCTGGTCCGCCCGGACGAGCCGGCCGCGCCGGTGCGGGCGGCCGACGTCGACACCACCCTGTCCGGGCGCACGGTGCTGATCGTCGACGACGACCCGCGCAACGTCTACGCGCTGACCGGGATCCTGGAGCTGCACGGGATGCAGGTGCTGCACGCCGAGGACGGCCGCAAGGGCGTCGAGACGGTCGCCGCGCACCCCGGCATCGACCTGATCCTGATGGACGTGATGATGCCGGAGATGGACGGCTACACCGCGACGGCGAAGATCCGCGCGATGCCCGAGCACGCCGGCATCCCGATCGTCGCGGTGACAGCGAAGGCGATGCCGGGCGACCGCGAGAAGAGCCTCGCCTCCGGCGCGACCGACTACGTGACCAAGCCGGTCGACGCGGACGACCTGATCGCCCGCATCAAGCGGCACGTGACGGCGTGATCGGGTGACCGCCGAAGAGGAGACGCTCCCGGTGCCGTCGCCGCCGGCCGAGGTGTCCGCCAACCTGGCCCGGCTCGCCGACACCGTCGCCCGGCTGCGGGGCGAGGTCGACCACGCGCACGCCGTCGCCGACGGCCGCGCGCTGATCGAGCTCGCCAAGGGCGTGCTGATGGAACGCCTGCACTGCACGCCCGCCGACGCCGCCCGGCAGCTGGAAAGCCTCGCCGGGCGGGCCGGGCTGACGCCGCTGGAGTTCGCCGCGGACGTCGTCGGCGAAGCGGCCGAGGACCGGATCACCGAAGTGGCGCAGGAGTTCCTGGCCCGCGCCGACGGCGAGGACTCCGTCGCGGTGCGGCTGCGCACCGCGGAGAGCGGGGTGCTCGCGGCGGGGGACACCCAGCGCGTCGCGGAGTCCATTTTGGAGCACGCGCTGCGCCCGCTCGGCGCGACCGCCGTCGCGGTGTGGCTCGCCGGGCCCGACGGGTCGCTGACACTGGCCGGGTCGGCCGGGTTCTCCGCCGAGGAGGCGGCGCGCTGGCGGTACGTCCCGCCCGGCGTGGCGACGCCCGCCCGCAGCGCGCTGCTCGAGCGCGACACCGTCTGGTACCCGACGCTGTCCGGCGCCGGGCTGCCGTCACTGGGCCAGCACACCCTGGCCGGCGGCGGCCGGGTCGCGGTGCCCACCGGCACCGGCGGCCGGATCGTCGGCGTCGTCGAGATGTGCTGGCCGGACCCGCTGCCCGCCGAGCCCGGGCGGCAGCGCCGTCAGCTGGAGGCGCTGGCCGAACTGTGCGCGCACACGCTCGACACGTGGGACGGCGTGGTCGCCCCGGTGCTCGCCGGCTCCGGGGACTTCCTCGGCGAGCTGGTGGACTTCGTCGACGGCCTGCACGACCCGGCCGTGCTGCTGTCGCCGTGCGTCGACGGCGGCCGGCTGACCGACTTCCGCATCCACCACGCCAACGTCCGGTTCGCCGACCCCGGCGGGCGGCCGCGCAGCCGGATCGTCGGCACCCGCATGCTGGAGACGTACCCGCTGGCGGCCCAGGAGAGCGGCCTGCTCGACAAGATCCAGCGGGTCTACGCCACCGGGGAGCCGTTCCGCGCCGACAGCATGGCCGTCACCACCCTGGTCGACCAGGTCCCGCTGACCGTGCTCACCGACGTCAGCGTCACGCGCTTCGCCGGCAACGTGCTGCTGATCCTGCGCGTCCAGGACGACGCGGCGAAGCTCGCCGTGCTGCTGCAGCACGCCCAGCGGCTCGGCCGGATCGGCGGGTTCGAGGAGAACGTCGTCACCGGGGCGATCACCTGGAACACCGAGCTGTTCGCGCTGTACGGCCTGCCGCCGAACGCGACGCCGCTGTCGCTGCACGACCTGGCCACGCACGCGCACCCCGACGACGCGCCGTCGATCGGCCGGTTCCTGCGCGCGGTGCTGCACCACCAGCGCCCGTCGTCGACGGCGTTCCGGCTGCAGCGCTCCGACGGCGTCGCCCGGCACATCCGGGTGGTCGCGGAGCCGGTCGCCGACGCCCGCGGCGAGCTGCTCGCGGTCCGCGGCGCCTACCAGGACGTCTCGGCCCAGCACTGGACCGAGGTGGCGCTGGCGGCGACGCGGGACAAGCTCGCGGAGACCGAGCAGCAGGCGATCGAGCGCAACCGGCTCGCCCTGCAGCTGCAGCACGCGATCATGCCGCCGGCCAAGGGCCCGATCGACATGCCGGGCCTGCGCGCCGCCGTGCGTTACCGGCCGGCGGAGAAGGAGCACCTGGTCGGCGGCGACTGGTACGACGCGGTCGCGCTGCCGACGGGCGAGGTGCTGCTGTGCGTCGGCGACGTGGCCGGGCACGGCATCGACGCGGCGACCGGCATGGTCAGCCTCCGCAACGCCCTGCGCGGCCTCGCGGCGACCGGCGCCGGGCCCGCCCAGCTGCTGACGTGGCTGAACCTGGTGGCCTACCACCTCACCGACCACGTGACGGCGACCGCGGTCGCTGCCGTCTACGACCCGGCGACGCGGCTGCTGCGCTGGGCCCGGGCCGGGCACCTGCCCCCGATCGTCCGCCACCGCGGCGGCGAGGTGACGACGCTGCCCCTGATCCGCGGCTCGCTGCTGGGCGCGGTCCGCGACGTGACGTACTCGGAGGAGGAGCTCCGCCTCGCCGAGGGCGACATCCTGCTGATCTACACCGACGGCCTGATCGAGCGGCGCGACCGCCCGGTGCAGGAAACGGTGTCGAGGCTGGTGACACTGGTGGAGCGCCACGAGGGCGGGCTGGAGCACCAGCTGGACACGCTGCTGACGTACAGCACGGCGGACACCGACGACGACACCTGCGTGGTGGGGATCGAGGTCCGGCCCAGCTCCTGAAGTGCGTCAGGGGTTGACGGCCAGCACCAGGAAGCCGGCCAGCAGGACCAGGTGGACGCCGCCCTGGAGGCGGGTCGCGCGGCCCGGGACCACCGTCAGGACGCTGACCACCACCGTCAGGGCCAGCAGCACGATCTGCGTCGAGCCGAGGCCGAGCAGCAGCTCGCCCGGCAGCCAGACCGACGCCAGCGCGATCGCCGGGATCGTCAGGCCGATGCTCGCGATCGCCGACCCGTACGCGAGGTTGAGGCTGATCTGCATCCGGTCACGCTGGGCCGCGCGCGTCGCCGCCAGGGTCTCCGGCAGCAGCACCAGCAGCGCGATCACCACGCCGACGAACGACTGCGGGAAGCCGGCCGCGCGGACGCCCGCCTCGATCGCCGGGGACTCGACCTTCGCCAGGCCGACGACCGCCACCAGGGCCACCAGCAGGAGCGCGAGGCTGCCCAGCGCCGCCCGGTTCGTCGGCGGTTCGGCGTGGTCGTCCTCCTTGACCTCGCCGTCGGCCGCCACCGGGAGGAAGAAGTCCCGGTGGCGCACGGTCTGCGTCAGCACGAACGTGCCGTACAGCGCCAGCGAGGCGACGGCGGCGAAGGTCAGCTGCGCCGAGGAGAACGCCGGGCCGGGCGTGCTGGACGTGAACGTCGGCAGCACCAGGCTCAGCGTGGCCAGCGTCGCGACCGTGGCCAGCGCGGCGCCGCTGCCTTCGGGGTTGAACAGCGTGACGCCGTAGCGGCGGGCGCCGACGAGCAGGGAGATGCCGACGATGCCGTTGGTCGTGATCATCACCGCGGCGAACACGGTGTCCCGCGCCAGCGAGCCGGCGTCCGGGCCGCCGGAGACCATCATGGTGACGATCAGCGCGACCTCGATGACGGTGACCGCGACCGCGAGCACGAGCGAGCCGAAGGGTTCTCCCACGCGGTGCGCGACGACTTCGGCGTGGTGCACCGCGGCCAGCACGGTCGCGCCGAGCGCGATCGCGACGAGCGCCACGAAGACCGGGCCGAGGTCGCGGCCCCAGGCCAGCGCCAGCACGAGAACGCCGAGCACGGGGGTGACGGAGGTCCAGGACGTCAGGAAGGATCTCAGCGCGGCCATGTCCCCACCCTGTCACACCACCGGTCACTTCGCGTGGTCGTACGGGACTTCTCACATGGTCCCTTGTGGACGGTCGAGCACGTACCGCCGGAAGGTTTCGCTCAACGGCGGGAGAGTCCGCCCACTCGCCCAGGCGAGCCCGATGTCGCGGGCGGCGTCCACATCGGTCAGTTCCAGGTGCGGCGCCGGGAATTCCGCGGCGTGCGGCAGCGGCAGCACGGACACGCCGAGCCCGGCGGTCACGAGCCCGCGCAGCGTCTCGACCTCGTCGCCTTCGAACCCGATCCGCGGGGTGAACCCGGCCTCGGCGCACAGGCGTTCGGTCGTTTCGCGCAGCGCGTAACCCGGGCGGAGGAGGATGAACGTCTCGGCCGCGAGGTCGGCGAGGCGCACCCGGCGGCGCCGCGCCAGCCGGTGGTGCGGCGGCACCGCGAGCCGCAGCGGCTCGACGAGCAGGCGCTCCCAGCGCAGCTGCGGGTGCCCGGGGTCGCCGCTGGTGAGGACGAGGTCGGCGGTGCCGTCGAGCAGCTCGGCCTCCAGCCCGGCCTCGCCGTGCTGCCGCAGCTCGAAGCGGGCGCCGGGGTGCTCGCGCAGGAAGCCCCGCAGCACGTCGGGCACCAGCCACGTGCCGAACGTGTGCAGGAAGGCCAGCGGCACGACCCCGGTGCCCGGCGCGACGATCTCGCCGACTTCACGCAGGCCCTGGTCGAGCTGGTCGAGCACGAGGTCGACGTGCCGCTTGAAGGCGTGCCCGGCCGGGGTCAGCCGCAGCAGCCGCCCGGACCGGCGGAACAGCTCGGCGCCGGCCTCGTGCTCCAGCCGCCGCAGCGCGCGGGACAGCGCGGGCTGGGTGAGGTGGGCTCCGGCCGCGGTCTCCGTGACGGTCGCGCCGCCGGCGACCTCGCGGAAGAGCCGCAGCGTCTGGACGTCCATGCCGCCAGTGTATGGAAATTCAGCCAATCAGGCATTGGACGCATGAGCGGCGCGCAGGCACGCTGGAGGTATGGCTACGGTGGCGGAACAACTGGTCAGGACGTTGCGGGACGCGGGCGTCGAGCGCATCTACGGGATCGTCGGGGACAGCCTGAACCCGATCGTCGACGCCGTGCGCCGGATCGACGGCATCGAGTGGGTGCACGTCCGGCACGAGGAGACCGCCGCCTTCGCCGCGGCGGCCGAAGCGCAGGTCACCGGCAAGCTCGCGGTGTGCGCGGGCAGCTGCGGGCCGGGCAACCTGCACCTGATCAACGGCCTGTTCGACGCGCACCGCTCGGGCGCGCCGGTGCTCGCGATCGCCTCCCACATCCCGTCGAACCAGATCGGCACCGGGTTCTTCCAGGAGACCCACCCGGACCGCCTCTTCGCCGAGTGCAGCCACTTCAGCGAGGTCGTGGCGGACCCGGCGCAGCTGCCGCGCCTGCTGCGCATCGCCACCCAGGCGGCCGTCGGCAAGGGCGGCGTCGCGGTGCTGACCATCCCCGGCGACCTCGCCGACCGCAAGGCGACCGGCCCGCTGACCGAGCGGCTGCCCCTGGTCGAGCCGTCGCCGCCGGTGCCTTCTTCGGAGACCGTGCGGGAGCTGGCCGACCTGCTGAACTCGGGGGAGAAGGTGATGCTGTTCGCGGGCGCGGGCGTCCGCGGCGCGCACGAAGAAGTCATGGCACTGGCGGAAAAGCTCGCCGCCCCGGTCGGGCATTCGCTCGGCGGCAAGGAATGGATCCAGTACGACAACCCGTTCGACGTCGGCATGAGCGGCCTGCTCGGCTACGGCGCCTGCTACGACGCGATGCACGAGGCCGACCGGATCGTGTTGCTGGGCACGGACTTCCCGTACGACAAGTTCCTCCCGCAGGCGCGCACGATCCAGGTCGACCACGACGCTTCCCGCCTCGGCCGCCGCACGCCGCTGGACCTGGCCGTGCACGGCGACGTGCGCGAGACGCTGCGTGCCCTGCTCCCGCTGCTGCGGCCGCGCACCGACCGGGCGTTCCTCGACCGGATGCTGCGCGAGCACGTGCGCAAGCTGGAGAAGGTCGTCGGCGCGTACACGGGCAAGATCGAGCAGCGCCGTCCGATCCACCCGGAGTACGTCGCTTCGGTGCTCGACGAGGTCGCGGCCGACGACGCCGTGTTCACCGTCGACACCGGTATGGGCAACGTCTGGGCCGCGCGCTACCTGACCCCCAACGGCCGCCGCCGGGTGCTCGGCTCGTTCCGGCACGGCAGCATGGCGAACGCGCTGCCGCACGCGATCGGCGCGCAGCTGTCCCAGCCGGGCCGCCAGGTCGTGTCGCTCTCGGGCGACGGCGGGCTCGCCATGCTGATGGGCGACCTGCTGACGCTGCCGGCCTACGACGTGCCGGTGAAGGTCGTGGTGTTCAACAACGCGACGCTCGGCATGGTGAAGCTGGAGATGCTCGTCGACGGCCTCCCGGACTTCGGCACCGACCACCCGCCGGTGAACTTCGCGGCCATCGCCGCCGCGTGCGGTGTCTTCGCCGAGCGCGTCGAGGACCCGGCCGACGTGCGCGGCGCGCTGGAGAAGGCGTTCGCCCACCCCGGCCCGGCCGTCGTCGAGGTCGTCACCGACCCGAACGCGCTGTCGATCCCGCCGCGGATCACCGGCGAGATGGTGCGCGGCTTCGCCCTCGGCGCGACGAAGACGGTGCTCAACGGCGGCGTCGGCAAGATGGTCGACCTGGCGCGGGCCAACCTGCGCAACGCCCCGCGTCCGTGAGGCCGGTGGCCACCACGTCGGGATCGTGGTGGCCACCGTGGTTCACGGGTCGGCGACGATGACGCCGGTGGCGGCGAGGTGTTCGAGCGCCGCCACCACCCGGGCGCGGGTGGTCTCGCCGAGTTCGGCGGCGTCGAGCGCGTCGCGGGCCGTGGCGTGCATCGCCAGGGCCCGGACGAAGCGGACCACATCGGGGGTGCCGAGCAGGCACCCCTCGCGGCGCTCGCAGCGGTGCACGAGCACCTCGAAGGATTCGCGCGGGTTGAGCCGGTACGGCGCGTCGAGGTCCACTGTGGACACCGCCCGCTACGCGTGGACGATCACGCCGCGGATGTTCTTGCCGTCCCGCAGGTCCTGGTAGCCCTCGTTCACCTGCTCCAGGGTGTACTTGCGGGTCACCAGCTCGTCGAGCTTGAGCTTGCCGGCGTCGTAGAGCCGCAGCAGGCGGACGATGTCGTACTGCGGGTTCGCCGAGCCGAACAGCGTGCCCTTGACCGTCTTTTCGAACAGCGTCAGCACGGCGCCGGACAGGTGCACGGTGAGCTTCTCGGGGTTGGCGAGCCCGGTGATGACGACGGTCCCGCCCTTGCCGACGACGTCGAACGCGGCGCTGACGACCTCCTCGTCGACCGTGCCGACGGTGATGAGCGCCTGGTCGGCCAGCTGGCCCCAGGTCAGCTCGCCGACCTTCTCGGCGGCTTCGGCGGCGGTGGCGAACGCGTGGGTGGCGCCGAGCTTCAGCGCCGTCTCCCGCTTGAACTCCACCGGGTCGACCGCGACGACGTACTTCGCCCCGGCGTGCGCGGCGCCCTGCACGGCGTTGATGCCGATGCCGCCGATCCCGTAGACGACGGTCGTGTCCCCGGCCCGCACTCCGCCGGCGTAGTTGGCGGTGGCCCAGCCGGTGGGCACCCCGCAGCCGACGAGCACGGCGGTTTCCAGCGGCAGCCAGTCGTCGACCTTGACCACCGAGTGCTGGGAGATGGTGGCGCGTTCGGAGAACGTGCCGAGCATGCACATCGCCCCGAAGTCCTGGCCGCCGCCGTGGAAGCGGAAGGAACCGTCCGGCATGTGGCCGTCGAGGATGGTGGCGCCCATGTCGCACAGGTTCTGGCGGCCGGTCGAGCAGTAGCGGCAGGTGCCGCAGTTGGGGATGAAGCTGCACACGACGTGGTCCCCGGGCTGCACCTTGGTCACGCCGGGGCCGACCTCCTCGATGATCCCGGCGCCCTCGTGGCCGCCGATGATCGGGAACCGCGGCACGAGATCGTTGTCGATCAGGTGCAGGTCCGAGTGGCACAGCCCGGCGGCGGTGTATTTGATGAGCACTTCGCCGGGACCGGGCCCGTCGAGGTCGAGCTCCATGATCTCGAACGGCTTCCCGGCGTCGAACAGTACGGCTGCCTTCGTCTTCACGGCCATCTCCTCCACGTGCGGCGGTGCGCGTGCCTCGATTGTGTGGAGACCGCGCGGCGGTGGAGTGTCCAAATCCCGGACACCCTCGCGTCAGCGGCCGGTCGAAGCGCCCCAATGTGGCGTTCGGTGCGTTGGACGCACCGAACGCCACATTGGGTGCGCTGGACGCAACCAACGCCACATTGGGGCGCTCGGGGTCAGCGGACCCGCAGCGCCCGCATCCGGTTGTAGAGCGTGGAGCGGCTGATGCCCAGCTGCTTGGCCGCCCGGACCTTGTTGCCGTCGCACGCGCGCAGGGTCCGGACGATGACGTCGTACTCGGCCTGCTCCCAGCCGGTCAGGGCCGCGCCCGTCTCCGTGCAGTCCGGGGCGAGGTCGGCCGCCGTCAGGTCGCCCGCGGAGCGGCGGTCGGCCGCGGCCGCCAGTACGCCCTCCAGCTCGCGCAGGTTGCCCGGCCAGTGCTGGGACGCCAGCAGCTCCAGCGCCCCCGGGGTCAGCCGCAGCGAAGCGCCGAAGCCGCGTAGCAGCTCACGGGCGATGGCCGGGATCTCGTCGCGGCGCTCCCGCAGCGGGGGCAGCTCGATCCGGCGGTGCACGCGCGCCGCGAGGGTCGCCTGCTCGCCGTGCAGCTCCGCGGGTGGGCCGCTGAGCAGGGCGAACCACGCCGACGACGTGTCCAGCAGTCGGGCCAGGCGAACGGCCGCGAGCGGCGGCAGCAGCTGGATCCCGTCGATCACCAGCAGGCCCCGCGCACCCGCCGCGGCCTCGATCCGCGCGCACCACTCGGCTTCGCCCGCGACGACGTCGGACGCGTCGAAGTCGAGCACCGGCTCGTCGCCGGCGATCACCCGGGCCGCCGTGCTGCGGCCCGCACCGGGCTCGCCGCACACCAGCACCCGCCGCCGGGCGCGGCCGGCGCGGTGGAGGCGGTCCTCGATCGGCGCCGGGAAGAGCCCCCTGGCCGAGCGCGGCCGCGAGACCACCGGGCTGGCCGGGCGCACCGGCGCCAGCTCGAACAGCAGCCCGGCGCTCGCGGACACGGCTTCGACGCGCACCTCCACCGGCGTGCCGGAGGTCAGCCGGATGCGGCGGAGGCCGCGCTGGGTCCGGCCGAGGTCCTGCAGCAGCCGGTGGTCGGCGGAGTCGACCAGCTCGGTCGCCGCGGTGTTGGCCAGCACGACGTCCTGGCCGAGTGCCAGCACCGCGCACGCCCGGTGCTGCACCGACTGGAACGCGGCCAGCAGCTGCTGCTCGGCGAGCTTCGCGCCGTCGAGCAGCCGCCGTTCGATGTCGGCGACCGCGCGCCGCAGGAACGGCCCGAGCAGCGGGTTCGCGTCGCCGGCCGGGCCGGTGATGTCGAGGACGCCGGCCAGCCGCCGCGTCGACGGGTGCACCACCGGGTGGCCGTAGCAGGTGAACTGCTTCATCGCTTCGAGGAAGTGCTCGTCGCCGTCGACGGAGACGCCCCGGCGGGTCTCGAACGGCGTGGCCAGGGAGTTCGTCCCGGTCCGCTCCTCGAGGAACTGGCAGCCGGGCACCGCGCTGATGTTCTCCAGCGCCAGCTCGACCGACCGCTCGGTGAACCGCCGCGCGACGATCCGGCACTCCTCGTCGGCGAGCACGACGCAGAACCGCGTGCCGGCCAGCTGCCGGGCCAGCTCGTCCAGCACGGGCGAGGCGGCCCGCAGGAGCCGGCTGCGGCTGTCGACGTCGGCGATGTCCAGCCGGTCGATCGACGACGCCGGCGAGAGCCCGGACAGCTCCGCCCGCCGCCACGACTGCGCGATCTCGGTCCGCAGGTCCACTCGCACTCCTCGTCGAGCCGCTCGGTGTCCCCGGGCTCCCATCATCACACGGCGCGCAAGCGGGCGGCACCCGTCCGATCGGGCAGGTACCCGCCCGCTCCGGCCGGACGGTTCCGCCCTCCCACCCGGACGGTTTCCGGTGTGAGCCATTTCGGTTGCCCGGTAACGGAAATAGCGTCGCGGAGCACCAAGCCCGTTCGTGAAAGGGACATCCCATGCAGGTCGACGAACTGATCAAGCCGTTCCCGCTCAAGGAGTTCCACCCGATGCCGCGGGCGCTGCTCGGCCCGGGCGCGCACGAGATGATCGGCCCGGAGGCCCTCAAGATGGGGATGCAGCGGCCCCTGGTCATGACGTCGGGCCTGCGCGGCACCGGCATCGTGCACAAGATCTTCGAGTCGCTCAAGTACCACGGCCTCGACCCGGTGCTCTACGACCAGGTGGAGTCCAACCCCAAGGACTACAACGTGATGGACTCCGTCGCGCTGTACCAGGAGAACAACTGCGACGGTTTCGTCTCCATCGGCGGCGGCTCCTCGCACGACGCCTGCAAGGGCGCGCGCATCTCGGTCGCCCACGACGGGCGCAACATCAACGAGTTCGAGGGCTTCAACAAGAGCGAGAACCCCAAGAACCCGCCGCACATCGCCGTCTCGACGACCGCGGGCACCGGCTCCGAGACGTCGTGGGCCTACGTCATCACCGACACCACGACCGACCCGGACAACCCGCACAAGTACGTCGCCTTCGACGACGCCTCCGTCGTCACCCTCGCGGTAGACGACCCGGTGCTCTACTACGACTGCCCGTCGCACTTCACCGCCCAGTGCGGGTTCGACGTGCTCGCCCACGCGTCGGAACCGTACGTCTCCCGGCTCAACTTCACCCCCTCTCTCGGCAACGCGCTGTATTCGGCCGAGCTCGTCGGGCAGCACCTGCGGGCCGCGACCTGGCACGGCGACAACCTGGAAGCCCGTGAAGGCATGATGTACGCCCAGTACACCGCCGGGCAGGCGTTCAACTCCGGCGGCCTCGGCGTCATCCACTCGGTCTCGCACGCCGTGAGCGCCTTCTACGACACCCACCACGGCCTCAACAACGCCATCGCGCTGCCGCGGGTGTGGGCGTGGAACCTGCCGGTCGCCTACAAGCGCTACGCGAAGCTCGCCGGCGCGCTGGGCGTCGACACCACCGGCATGACCGACGTCAAGGCCGCCGACGCGGCGGTCGCGGCCGCCATCCGGCTGCTGCGCGACGTCGGCATCCCGGAGAAGTTCACCGACGTCCGCCAGGACACCCACCCGAAGAACCGGCTCGGCACCGGCCCGACGAAGTTCTACGAGCAGGCGGCCGTGATCAAGGGCGACGACAACGACGTCGACCGCGTGTCGAACCACATCCTCGGGGACTCCTGCACGCCGGGGAACCCGAAGGAGACGACGTTCGAGACCGTCCGCCCGGTCGTCGACCACTGCTTCAACGGCGACCTGGACGACTTCCTCTCCTGAAACCCTGAAACCCGGCCCGCGGGTGCCCCGGCACCCGCGGGCCCGCCTTCGAAGGGACGCCCGTGACGAGTTTCGCTTCGGTCGACGACGTCGCCGCCCGGCTGGCCGAGGTCGGCTACCTCGCCGACCGGCGGCTGGCCACCACCGTCTTCCTGCAGGCCGAGCTGGGCAAGCCGGTGCTGCTCGAAGGCCCGGCCGGGGTCGGCAAGACCGAGCTGGCCAAGGCGCTGGCCGCCGCGACCGGCCGCCGGCTGCTGCGCCTGCAGTGCTACGAGGGCCAGGACGAGACCAAGGCCCTCTACGACTGGGACTACGGCAAGCAGATGCTCTACACGCAGCTGCTGCGCGAGAAGATCGGCGCGATCGTCGAGGACGCGGGCGACCTGCGCGAGGCCGTGGACCGGATCAGCGCCCAGGACAGCGTCTTCTTCTCCGAGCGGTTCCTCGCCGCCCGGCCGCTGCTCGAAGCCGTCCGCTCACCGGAGCCGGTGGTGCTGCTGGTCGACGAGGTCGACCGCGCCGACGAGGCACTCGAAGCCGTGCTGCTGGAAATGCTCGCCGAGCAGCAGGTGTCGGTGCCCGAGCTGGGGACGTTCACCGCCGCGCACCCGCCGTACGTCGTGCTGACGTCGAACAACACGCGTGACCTCTCGGCCGCGCTGAAGCGGCGCTGCCTGCACCTGTTCCTCGACTACCCCTCGGCCGCGCGCGAGCTCGACATCATCCGCTCGAAGAAGACCGGGCTGGCCGACGCGCTGGCCGGGCACCTCGTCGACGTCGTCCGCGGGCTGCGCGGGCTGGGCCTGCGCAAGCCGCCGAGCATCTCCGAGACGATCGACTGGGCCCGCACGCTGGCCGTCCTCGGCGCGACCGAGCTGGAACCCGGCCTGCTCGAAGACACGATTTCCGTGGTCGCGAAGTACGAGAAGGACGTCGAACGCGCGGCCGCGGCACTGCCGAAGCTCGTCGCGGGGGAGGAGGTCGCGGCCGAGAACGAGGGCGCGGCCCTGCGCGGCGAGCGCGACCGGCCCGGGCGGCACGGCCCCGGCTACTACGGCGAGAAGCAGCAGCCGGCGCCCGGCGACGAGCACGGCCGCGTCCGCCAGGTCAGCACCAGCCAGGGCGCGCGGTCGTTCACCGCGAACCTCGGCCGGCCCCGGCGGGCGTGATGGAAGCGACCGTCCACCACTTCGCGCGGCTGCTGCGCGCGGGCGGCGTGCGGATCTCGGTGTCCGAGGTGCTCGACGCGCTCGCCGGGTCCGCCGCGCCCGGGATCCTCGCCGAGCGCGGCCTCTTCCGCGAGGCGCTGCGGACGTCGCTGGTGAAGGACCACCGCGACGACGACCGGTTCGACGAGCTGTTCGACGCCTTCTTCGCCCTCGTGCGGTTCACCGGTGAGCCGGCGCGACGAGCCCGGGACCTCGACGGGTTCACCCTCGCCGACGAACTCGGCCAGCGGCCGCCGCGCGCGGACATGGAGAGCCCGGACGCCGAGGCCGGCGACCTGTTCGACCGGGCGAAGCTGGTCGAGCGCTACAGCCCGCACCCCGAGCTGAACCCGATCGTCCTCGATGACGAGACCACCGACGAGGTCGTGTTCTCCCAGCAGGAAGTGGCTTCGCTGGACGACTCCAACTCCGTCCGGCTCGACGTCGACCGGACGCACGGCGCCGATCCGGGCGCGGTGAGCACCGCGCCGGGTACCCGGCTGGACACCGAGCTGAGCCTCACCGAGCAGGACGCGTTGCTCGGCTGGCTCGACGACGCGGCCGACCCGGGCGGCGACGAGGACGACGCCGCGGCGGTCCGGGCCCGGCTCGCCGGCGTCCTGGCGGGCCTGCCGGAGGCGCTGAAACAGCATCTCGAGTACCTGATGTCGTTGCGGCACACGGTGGAAGGCCGCCGCGTCGCGCCGGTGGCGGAGCTGGGCGGCCGCGAGCAGGACCAGCTGGAAGCCGCGGTGCGGCGGCTGGTCCGGAGCCTGCGGGGCGGTCCGACGCACCGGAAGCGCGAGGCCGCGCGCGGGCGCGTCGACTCGGGCCGGACGATGCGCCGCAACCTGCGCTACGACGGCGTCCCGTTCCGGCCGGTGACGGTCGCGAAGGCGGCGGACAAGCCACGGCTGGTCGTGCTCGCCGACGTCAGCCTGTCGGTGCGCGCGACCGCCCGGTTCACGCTGCACCTGGTCCACCGGCTGCAGGGGATGTTCGGCCAGGTGCGCACCTTCGCCTTCGTCGCGGACCTCGCGGAGATCACCGGGCTGTTCGGGCGCTACCACGTCGAGGAGGCGCTGGGCCGGGTGTTCGGCGGCGACGTCCTGGACCTCGACGCCAACTCCGACTACGGCCGCGTGTTCGGCACGTTCCTTTCCGAGTTCGGCTCGTCGGTGACGCGCCGCACGACGGTGCTGGTGCTGGGGGACGGCCGCGGGAACGGCAACGATCCCAACCTGGCCGCGTTCGAGGAACTGGCCCGCCGGGCCCGCGAAACCCTCTGGCTCACGCAGGAACCGCGCTATTCGTGGGGACTCGGGCAGTGCGACCTGCCGGCGTACGCGGAGTTCTGCGACCGCGTCCGCGTGGTCCGCGATCTGTCCGGTTTGGACAGTGCGGCGGCCGACCTGGCGACGGCGAGGACCGGCCGGTGACCGCCGTCCTGGACCCGCTGGCCCCGGGCCACCGCGGCTGGTGGGAGCGCGGCGAGCTGCTGGTCTGCCACGAAGACGGCGTCGCGGTGCCGAACGCGCTGACCGCCCGCTTGGCGCCGTCGCACGTGACGTCCCATTTCCGGGTCTACGCGCTGGGCCGGCGGACGCTGGTTTCGCACCGCTACCGCGGCGACGAGCTGGACGACGACCTGGCCGGGCACCTGGCGGCCGAGCTGGACTTCCTGGCCGGGCACTTCGAGGACATCTTCACCGGCGTGGTCCGCACGACGGTTCACGACCCGCTGCTGGCGTGGACGGTGTTCTACGCCAACACGTTGGCGGCGTTGCGGCGCCCGGCTCGTTCGGGGGCGATCGCCGCGTTCGCGCCGGTGCACTCCCGGGCGCTGGAGCTGGTGCGGGGCCGGTCGGTGCTGGATCTGGGCTCCTGCTTCGGGTTCTTGCCGCTGCGGATGCTGGCCGGGGGCCTGCGCCCGATCGCGTCGGACGTTTCCGCCGGGACGATGGGCCTGCTCTCGCGCGTCGCGTCCTGGCTCGGCACCCCGCTCCCGGTCCTGACCTGCGACGCGGCGGCGGTGCCGTTGGCGCCGAAGAGCGTCGACACGGTGACGGCGATCCACCTGCTGGAGCACCTGCCCGCCGCCCACGGCCTGGCGGCGTTGCGGGAGATGCTGCGCGTGGCCCGGCGGCGGGTGGTGGTGGCGGTTCCGTTCGAGGCCGAGCCGAACCCGGTGTTCGGGCACGTGCGGTGCTTCGACTTCGCGGCGCTGCGGGAGTGGGGGAGATGTTCGGGGGTGCCGTTCACGGTCTTCGAGCACCACGGCGGCTGGCTGGTGCTCGACGTGGCGTGAGGTCCTACTCCTCGATCTGCCCGTCCGCGAAGAACTCCTCGATGACGCGCTGGTTGTCGTCGGCCGAGGCACCGGTGATCTCGAGGCTCCGGTCGCCGTCGCGGATGACGATCTTGCGCCCGGCCGAGCGCTTCGCCCAGTCCCGCACCGCGCCGGCCAGCTGCAGCAGCACCGGTGACGTGGCCAGCGAGACGACGATCGCGGCGATACCGGCCGGATCCGCCTTCGCGCCCGGCGGCAGCTCGTGGTCGACGGCGAACCGCGCTTCGTCGACGTCCAGGCCGAGGAGCTCTTGACGCAACTGCCGGTGGAGTCGGTCTCGCACCGCGGGATCGTCGTCGCGCACTTCCAGGGAATACGTCGGCACGATGCGAGGATAGCGCCCCGGCACGGGTGCCCGGCGCCCTATGATCCCCCGGTGCCCGGAGCCAGAAAGGCATTGCTGATCGCCACCGACAGCCACGCCGACCCCACTTTCCGCGAACTGCAAGCGCCGCCGCACGACGTCGCGGCGCTGCGCGAAGTCCTCGCCGACGAGCACATCGGCAATTTTGCCGTGGCGGTCGCCGAAAACACGCCGGTCCGGGACCTGCGCGTGGAAATCGAACGCTTCTTCTCGCGTGCGGAACGCGACGATCTGCTGCTCCTGTATTTCTCCGGGCACGGCGTGAAGGACGAGAACGGCGACCTGCACCTGGTGGTCACCGACACCGAACGGGACCTGCTCGAGTCCACCGGGATCGGCGCCGCGTTCGTCCGGCGGCTGATCGACCGCAGCCCGGCCCGCCGGGTCGTGCTGTGGCTGGACTGCTGCTACGGCGGGGCGTTCCCGCCGGGCAAGACCCCGAAAGCGGCGTCGCGGGTGGACGTCCTCGACCAGCTGACCGGCCGCTCCGGCCGGGGCTGCGCGGTGATGACCGCCTCGACGCACCTCGGCTACGCCTACGAGACCCGCGAGGGCCGGGCGGCGTCCGGCGCGCCGGAGCCGTCGGTGTTCACCCGGGTGATCGCCGAAGGCCTGCGGACGGGCGAAGCCGACCTCGGCGGCGACGGCCTGGTCGACGTCGCCGAGCTGTACACCTACGTCCACGACCGCGTGCGGGCGATCGCACCGGCCCAGGCACCGACGCGCAACGACCAGCTCACCGGCGACGTGTACATCGCACGCAGCCCGGCGCCGCGCCGGCCCGAGCCCGAGGCCGCCGAGGAGGCTGCCGTCCCGGCCCGGCACCGGGGCAGGTACGCCCTGGCCTTCGGGGGTGTCTCGGTGGTCGCCGTCGCGGTGGCGGTCTTCCTGGCGAACTCACCCGGCGACCACCGCGGTGCCGCCACCACCCCGCCTCCGCCCACGTCGCCGGGGACGACGTCCGGCTCCGCGGAGCCATCGGGCGTCCCGCACCTGATGTACGCGTCCGGAGACGAACCGGCTTACCCGTACACCTGGGTCGCGCTCGACGTGCCAGCTCAGTTCCAAGGTGGGGAGGGTGCCGACGCGAAGGCGTGGTGGAAGCTGCGGGGCGCCCGCACGCTGCACACCGAATTCCGGATCGATCCCTACTACCTCGTGCCCACGATCAAGTTCAAGGTCGGCGGCACCTTCTCCCCGAACACGAACTGCGGACCGGTCCACGTCGAGGCGCGGGTGGGGGCGCGGAAGATGTCGCGAACCCTGGATTCCCCGGACGCCACCCTGGCCCTGCCGGGCGAGCTTCCGGCGATCGGCACGAACGACACCTTCGCCGTCGACGCCCGGGTGGTCCAGCCCTCGGCGGGCTGCGAGGGCGAGCTGCGGTGGGAGCACATCACCCTGACCCGGGTCCCGTGAGCCGCTAGATCAACGCCCGCTTCGACGCCGCGTAAACCGCTTCCGCCCGGCTCCCCACCTCGAGCTTCCGCATGATGTTGCCGACGTGGAACTTCGCCGTCGTCGGGGAGATGAACAGCTCCGCCCCGATCGCCTGGTTCGACAGCCCCTGCGCCAGCAGCTTCAGCACCGTCAGCTCGCGGTCGGTCAAGCGCTGCGCGTCCGGCTGCGAACGGCCCGAGAGCGTCCGCACCACCGACGTCACGCTGCGCGAGTCGAACGCGGTTTCCCCGCGCGACACCGCTTTGATCGCGTTCGCCAGCGCCGTCGTGTCGACGTCCTTGACCACGTACCCCCGCGCGCCCGCCTGGACCGCGGCCACCACCAGGTGGTCTTCGAGGAACGTCGTCAGGACCAGCACGGCCAGCGAAGGGTAGGCGGCCGTCAGGGACCGGCACAGTGCCAGACCTTCGGAGTCCGACGACGTCGACAGCTTCAGGTCCAGGAGCACCACCGCCGGCCGCCGGTCGGCGAGGACCGCTTGGGCCTCCGCCGCCGTCGAGGCTTCGCCGACGATGCGGAACAGCGGGTCGCGCTCCAGGACCGAGCGCAGGCCCTGTCGCAGGATCGCGTGGTCGTCGACCAGGACGATCGTGATCGGCTCAGCCATCGAGCGGCACCCCCACGACGATCTTGACCCCGCCGATGCGGGAGCGGCGCACCGAGAACGTGCCGCCCAGCTCGCGGGCGCGGGCGTCCATGTTGGCCAGGCCGCGGTGCGCGCCGTCGAGGTCCTGGCCGCCCGCGACGCGCAGGACCCGGCGCAGCACCTCCGGCTCGCCGCAGCCGTCGTCGGACACCGCGAGCACCACCTGGTCCGGGCGGTAGGTCAGGCGGATCAGCGCGCGGCGGGCGTGGCCGTGCACGGCGCTGTTGAACAGGGCCTCGCCGCAGATGCGGAACAGCGAGTGCTCGGCGCCGGCGGGCAGGTCGACCGGCTTGCCGCCGATGCGCAGCTCCACCGCCAGCTCGGTGGGCAGGTGCACGCTGGTCAGCCGCTCCAGCAGCTCGGGCAGGCCGTGGTGCGCGTGCTCGCGGTCGTGGCTCAGCGCGTGGATGACCGACCGCAGCTGGTCGACCGCGCCGCGCGTGAGGTCCTTGGCCACGCCCAGCCGCTCGGCCGCCTCCCCGGTGGCGTCGGCGCGGCACAGCTCGATCTGCATGCCCGCCGACAGCACCGACTGCGTGACGCTGTCGTGCAGTTCGCGCGCGATCCGGTTGCGTTCCGAGTCCAGCACTTCGCGCTGCCGGGCGGCCAGCAGCTCCTGCTGCGCGCGCTCGCTGCGCCGGTGCAGCGACGAGTTGTGCAGCGCCACCACGCTCTGGCTGGCGAGGATCCGCAGCACGGCCTCGTCGGTCGCGTCGATCTCGCGCCCGCGCGGTGCCCACAGCAGCAGCCCGCCGACGACTTCGCGCTCCAGCGCCACCGGCACCCGCAGGTGGCGGCCCGGCTCGCTGCCGGGATCGTCGAAGTCGAGCGCCCCGGCCAGCACCCGGGTCAGGCAGGCGCGCACGTACCCCGGCATCGGGTCCACAGTGGACAGCTGACGGCCGCCGGGGCCGATGATCGTGCACCGCGGCTCGGCTTCCGGCAGCACCGAGTCGGCGACGGCGAACAGCGCGTACTCCGCGTCGACGTGCTCGGCCGCGGTCCGGACGGTCGCGCGCAGCAGGCTGTCCTGCTCCTCGACGGTCCGCACGAGCGTCCGCGAAATCCGGTCCAGCGCGTGGATCACGCCTTCCAGCCGCTCGATCGACGTCACGTACGCCGGGTAGAACGACCGCTTGCCCGAGCGGACCCCGGTCAGCTCGGCGAGGTAGCCGGGCCGGTCGTGGTCGCCGAGCGGGGCGCGGGTCACAGCGCCGCCCGGAACAGCGCTTCGATCTCCGCGACGCCGGCGCCGCGCGGGTTGGTGGCCAGGCAGGCGTCGTGCAGCGTGTTGCGCGCCAGCACCGGCAGGTGCGCGGCGGTGACGCCCAGCTCGCCGAGCCCCTTCGGCACGCCGACGGCGTCGGCGAGCGCGCGCACCTGATCGGCGACGGCGAGGCCCGCTTCCTCCGGCGGCGTGCCGTCGGAAGCCAGCCCGAGCGCGCGGGCGATCGGCACGTACCGCTCGGGGTGCGCGCGGGCGTTGAACCGGACGACGTGGGGGAGCAGCACGCCGTTGATCACCCCGTGCGGCAGGTCGAGCAGGCCGCCGACCTGGTGGCTCATCGCGTGCGCCGCGCCGAGGATCGCGTTGGTGAAGGCCAGTCCCGCCTCCAGGCTCGCCTGCGCCATCAGCAGCCGCGGCGAGCGCTCGGCCGGCCGGTCGATGCTGCGCACGAGGTTGCCGTTGACCAGCGCGATCGAGTTGAGGGCGTGGTGGTCAGTCAGCGGGTTGTGCGCCTTCGACACGAACGCCTCGATGCCGTGCGTCAGCGCGTCCAGCCCGGTCGCCGCGGCCAGCCAGTCCGGCATCGTGGTGAGCAGCCGCGGGTCGGTGACCGAGACGTCCGGCACCAGGGTGCGGCCGATGATGGTGATCTTGGTGTTGTGCGTGGTGTCTGTGACGATGCAGAACTGCGAGACGTCGGCGCCGGTGCCCGCGGTCGACGGGATCATCACCATCGGCGGGATCGGCTGCCTGCTGCGGTCCACGCCCTCGAAGTCGAGGATGTCGCCCCCGTTCGCGGCCAGCAGCGCGACGCCCTTGCCCGCGTCGATCACCGAACCGCCGCCGAGGCCCATGATCACGTCGCACCCGGCCTCGCGGTAGCGCTCGTACCCGGCGGCGATCTCGTGGTCCTTCGGGTTCGGCGTCGGGTCGGCCCACACCGTGGCCACCAGCCCGGCGGCGCGCAGGTGCCCGACCAGCTCGTCGACCCACGGCGTGGCGGACAGCCCGGCGTCGGTGACGAGCATCGGGCGCCGCGCGCCCAGCCGCGCGGCGACGTGCCCGGCCTCGGCCAGCGCGCCTTCGCCGAACATGATTTCGGGGGCGTGGAACTTCGCGATGGTGAGGCCCTCGGGCGGCGTGCTCGTGGCGCCGCACGGCCCGGCGGGCTGGGTGAGCCCGGTGGCGGGCCAGGCGCCGCCGTCGTCGGCCACCCGGGCGGGCCGGCGGGTGAGGACCACGGGCACTCCCGATGTCGGCGTTGACTTCCGGCCAGGCTACCCCGGCGGTTCGCCGCTCCGACCCGTCCGATCGGGTAGGTCGGGCCACTCCGGCAGCCGGACGCCGTGCAGTCTGCGATAGGCCGCGCGCGCCGGTGGGGACCACCCTTCGAGCAGGCCGGGGCGGGGTGCGAACACCTCGACGCCGATCGGGTCGCGCGCGCCCGGGCCCCACAGCGGGACGGACAGGTCGCCGCCCGGGCACGCCTTCATGAAGTACCGGTCGTCGCCGGTGAGCCCGGTGCACTGGAAGACGTTCAGCACGTCGTGGACGTCGAAGTCCGCGCCGGTGAGCAGCCGGTTGACGTACGGGTCGCAGCGGGTGCCCAGGAGATCGTGGACGCGGCCGCCGTCGCCGTCTTCGCCGTAGTACTCGAGGGTGTCCGCGGTGATCGTGGCCAACGGGCGCAGGAACGGCAGCGTCGCACAGGTTGAGGTCGCCGACCCGCGGGCCCTCGACGGTTTCGAGGCGGCACAGGTGCCCCTTCGGGATCCGCCACGCGCGGCCGGTAGAACGACCGGTCGACCTCGAGCACGGCGCCTCGGTAAGCGGGTGGAGGTGACCCCATGGGCGTGCTCCTTTCCTCGGGGCCGGCGGGTGTGCCCGCGATCACGCACGGTGGTGTTCGACCACTCGTTCGGCTGCTGGGGCTGCGGCGGCCGGGCTTTTACCGTCGTAGTGCCCTATTTCGTGGGAGGAGTGACCGGCGTTGCTCGTGGCCCTCCAGCGCACCGGTGCCGACCGCGCCCTGCCGCCCGCGGCGGAGCACGTCGTGGAGCTGCTGCGGTCCTGGGGACGGGGACCGGACCACCTGACGGGCTTGGCGCTGGCGGGCATCGCGTTGCCGGGCCCCCGGTTCGTCGACGCACTGGTGTTCACGCGCACCGGGGTGGTGGTGATCGCGGCGCACGAGCCCGGCCCGGACCCGGGGTCGGGCGAGCGGGCGGGCGCGGCCGTCGCGGCGGCGAAGGGGGCGCTCTCGGGGCACGAAGGCGGCCGGTACGTGACGGGCCTGGTCGCGGTCGTGCCGGGGGCGCCGGGCTGGACCGAACCCGCGACCGTCCCCGGGGTCGCCGTCGTCCTCGCCGACCCGCGGAGCCTGCGCCGGATCATCGTCCAGCACAACCGCTGGCGGACCGTCTGGTCGGCCGACGACGTCCTCGACGCCTGCTACGCGCTTTCCCTCGCCCACCTGGCCCCGCCCCGGTCCGCGCTGGTCGCCGACGGGTTCCCGGCGCGCCTGCCGGCCCGCTCCCGGCTGCCGGAGCTGCCCGCCGTCGTGCCGGTCCCGGCCGAACCCCCGCCCGCCGCCGAGGACGCCGGCGAGCCGGCCGTCCCGCTGCCCCGGCGGCCGGGTTCGGTGGTCTTCCCGCGGCCACGGCCGATCCGGCAGGTGCCCTGGGGCCTCCTGACCGTGCTGGCGCTGCTCGTCACGGTGGGGGTGATCGCCGCGGTGTTCGTGGCACAGGTCTTCCATGGCTCGTAAAGATCGCGCCAACTAGGCCAGTTGCACCGTTTCCCCGTCGCGTCCGCTGGGCAATTCCCGGTAGACGTGAAAGGGGTTCACGATGCCGCGCACCCGAGCGCTCGTCCTGCTGTCCGTCCTCGTCCTCTCCGGGTGCAAGGTGCCCGGCGAACTGGCGTCCGGCACCCAGCCCGGCGGAACGGCGGCCGCCCCGCCGGTCGCGCCGGCCGAGGCGCGGGCCCAGCTGGGACAGCTGAAGGTCGCCGTGCGCGGCACCATGGACGGCTACAGCCGCGAGAAGTTCCCGCACTGGGACAAGGTCGACGGCGCCTGCGACACCCGCGAAGCGGTGCTCAAGCGCGACGGCGAGGACGTCACCACGAACGCGGACTGCGCCGCCAAGTCCGGCACCTGGGTGAGCCCGTACGACGGGGAAACGTGGCACAAAGCGTCCGATGTGGACATCGACCACCTGGTGCCGCTCGGGCAGGCCTGGATCAGCGGCGCCAAGTCGTGGAGCCAGGAACGCCGCGAGCAGTTCGCGAACGACCTCGTCCGCCCGCAGCTGCACGCGGTCACCGACAACCTCAACGAGCAGAAGAGCGACAAGGCGCCGGACCAGTGGAAGCCGCCGCTCGTCGCGTACTGGTGCACCTACGCCACCGACTGGATCGTCGTGAAGCGCAACTACGGCCTGACGATCACGGTCCCGGAGAAGACGGCGCTGGAGTCGATGCTGCGGCACTGCTAGTCCGGAGCCGGGCCGATGGGCTGCCGCGTGCCCGGTCACTGCCCGCTTCCCATGCGCCCCAATGTGGCGTTGGGTGCGTTGGACGCACCGAACGCCACATTGGGTGCGTTGGACGCACCCAACGCCACATTGGGGGCATCGACGGTGCCAGTCAGCACTGCTAACGCAACGAGCGCGCTGCCGCCAGCGCCTGCCCGGCGTAGGACCGTCCGAACAGGACGGTGTGCACCAGCAGCGGGAACAGCTGGTGCAGCGGGATCCGCTCGGCCCAGCCGTCGGTCAGCGGCGCGACCTCCTGGTACGCGGCGAGGACGCGGTCGAGGTGCGGGCAGCCGAACAGGTGCAGCATCGCCAGGTCCGTCTCGCGGTGCCCGCCGTGCGCGGCCGGGTCGATCAGCCACGCCCGCTCGCCGTCCCACAGGACGTTGCCGGTCCACAGGTCGCCGTGCAGCCGGGACGGCGGCTCGGCCGACGGCGGGAGCCGGGAGCAGGCGCGCTCGAACACCGCCGCCTCGGCCGCGCCGAACGTCCCCGCGTCGACCGCCAGCCGGACGTAGGGCAGCACCCGGTGCGCGGCGTACCACGACGCCCAGTCCTCGCCGGGGACGTTCGCCATCGGGGCCAGGCCGATCCACGCGTCGGCCGGGCCGTCCGGGGGAGGCGCGCCGAACGCCGGCGCGCCGGCGGCGTGCAGCCGCGCGAGCCCGCGCCCGAACCGTTCGGCCGCGGCGGTGGTCGGCCGCCCGGCCGGAACGCGGTCGAGGACCAGCTGCGAGTCGTCGGCGCGGTGGATCGACGGCACCGGGACCGCGTCCGCCGCGGCCAGCCAGCGCAGCCCCGCGGCTTCGGCGGCGGTCGCGCCGGGGGCGTGCCCGTGCTTGACCACCACGGCGCGGCCGTCGTCGAGGACGGCTTCGCGGATGCTCATGTCCCGCACGGTACCGGCGCGCTACCGTAGTCGCCGGAGACAGGGGGAACGACAGGTGACGGTCACGGTCCGGAAACTCGAACGGCTGCTCGGCGGGCTGGCGGAGGTCGAGCGCTCCGAAGCGCGCGACTACTCGTCGTTCAGCGTGCGCGGCAAGCGGTTCGGCTACTTCTGGCCGCGGACGCGGACCGTCGGCCTGAAGCAGGAGATCTCCGAGCAGCTGGCGCTCGTCGCGGAGCGCCCGGACGTCTTCGAAGTCCAGTTCACCGCCGGCGGGTTCGGCTGGGTCGTGGTGTACCTGGACAAGATCGAGGCCGACGAGCTGGCCGAGCTGCTCTACGAAGCCTGGCGGCTGTCGGCCCCCGAAGAGCTCGTCGCGGAGACGCCCTTCACCAGGACAGCCCGCGCGTAGAGCAGGTCGAACCCCAGCCGCTGCACGTTCTGCTGCGACTTCGACCCCGGTTGCGTGGTGACCACGGCGAGGTCGCACCCGAGGTCCGCGGCCGCGGCGAGCCGGGCGCGCACCAGCGCGGTCTGGACGCCGCGGCGTCGGTGGGCGGGCAGCGTCGCCGCGGCGCCCAGCTGCGCGATCCCGTCGGCGACCCGGAGCCCGGCGCCGCCGGCGAACTCGCCGTCCCGTTCCGCGGTGAACCGCAGCATCCCCGGCATGTCCCGCAGCGCGTTGAGGATCGTCTCGCGGGGGAAGTCCTCGTGCGAGGCCACGCCTTCGGTGTCGGCGACGACGGACGCCTCGGCGATCCCGGCCAGCCACGCTTCCAGCTCGTCGTCCCCGGCCCGGCGGATGCCTTCGGGGTGGTCGGCGCCGCCGACCCGCCGGCCCAGCACGTTCTCGTAGTTCTCCAGCCGGTAGCCCCGGCCGGTCAGGAAGGCGCCGAGGGACGGGTCCGCGAGCTGCGACAGCTCGATCTGCACCGGCGCGCCCAGCTCGGCGTAGGCCGCTTCGATCTCGTCCAGCGCGTCCGGGACGCCCTCGAAACCGAGCCCGGCGACCTTGTTGAACGGCGAGTCCGCCTCCGCGAAGCTCGCCACCCCGCCGGCGACCGGCCGCGCGAAACCGACGTCGTCGCCCCGGCGGGCCCGCGCGGCGTCGCTGCTCTCCACCACCAGCCGCACCTCGGCGCGTTCGATCCGGGCCGCCAGCGCGACGTCGCAAAAGAGCCGTTCCCCGTCCACGTCCCCACAGTGGCGGACGCGGACTGGGAACTCCAACGGGTTTTCTCAGCCCTCCACGCGGTGCGACGCCCAGAACGACGTCAGGTCGGTCGACCCGGCCGCCGCCTGCGCCGCCGCCTTGAACTCCGCGGTGGTCGACACGCCGTACCAGTGCGACTGGGCGTAGGACTTCAGCAGGTTCGCCATCGCCGTGTCGCCGATCGTCCGCCGCAGGTCGTGCAGCGTGCACTTGCCGTAGTTGTAGACGACCGTCGAGTAGCGCGACGAATGCGCGTCCCAGTACGCCATCGAGTTGGTCAGCTTCTCCGCGCTCGACTGCCACGTGATGCCGCAGCCGCTGCCGGTGATCCCGCGGTAGAGGTCGGTGGCGTAGTCGGTGAAGCTTTCGTCCAGCCACGGGGAGTTGTACTCGTCGTCGCCGACGATCCCGTAGAACCACTGGTGCGCCAGCTCGTGCGGGAGCGCCGTGGTCGACACGAGGTCGAGCACGAAGCCCGGGTACTCCATGCCGCCGAACCAGAAGTTGTTGTCCAGCACCACGTCCACCTCGCCGTACGGGTAGTCGCCGAAGCGGCCCGAGTGGACGTCGATGGAGTCGGCGGCCAGGCTGAGCATCTGGTTGGCGCTGCTCGTGGAGATCCCGCTGACCGAGTAGACGTTCACCCGCACGCCCTTGCCGGACGTCGTGGTGATCTTCGCGAACGGCCCGGCGGCCCAGGCGAAGTCGCGGACCTTCGCCGCGGTCGCGTGCGTCGTGGTCGTGCTGCCGCTGGTCGTCTCGGTCGACGAGCCGGTGGCCGGGGTCAGCAGCGACGTCGGGTGCACCAGGGTCACGTCGAAGTCGCTGATCACGGTGTAGAACGACTCGCCGTTGTTGGTGTACGGGTCGAGGTGCCAGCCCGCGCCGTCGCGGACCGCCAGCACCGGCAGCGCGTTGCCGATCATGTTGTACGCGCCGTCGTGGCCGAACCGGTCGGCGCCGCTGGGCACGACGATCTTCAGGTCGAACCCGATGGTCGCCGACTGGCCCTGCGCCAGCGGCGCGGGCAGCGTGATCTTCATGGCCGTGCAGTTCACGCTCAGCGCCGAGGGCGTGCCGCCGGTGACGTTCGTGACCGTGATCGGCGTCGTCGGGCAGCTGCCGTGGTAGTTGTCCCAGAGCCGCAGGTAGACCTCGGGCAGCGCGGTCGCGGAGCCGTTGGTGAAGCTGACGCTCTGGTGGCCGTTCCACGTGTCGCCCGCGGTGTTCGACGTCAGGTTCACCGTGTAGGCGGGGTTGATCGGGGTGCGCGTGGAGTCGGCCGGGGCCGCGGTGACCGTCCACGTGAAGGTGGCGCTGCCGCTGTTGCCGGCGGGGTCCTTGGCGGTGACGGTGACCGACGAGGTGCCCGCGGTCGTCGGCGTGCCGGTGATCTTCCCGGTGCTCGCGCCGATGCTCAGCCCGGCGGGCAGGCCGGTCGCGGACCAGGTGAGCGCGTCGCCCTGCGGGTCACTGGCCTGGACCTGCAGCGACACGGCCTGGCCGACGGCGCCGGACTGGGCGCCGGGCGAGGTGACGACCGGGGACTGCGGGTTCTGCGAACCGGTGGTGGTCAGCGAGAAGTCGTCCAGGAGGAAGTTCGTGGCGAGGCTCGAGTCCTCGGTGCCGGTGACCTTGAGCGTCACCGTCTGGCCCAGGTAGCGCGACACGTCGACGGTGCGCTGGACGTACCCGGTGTTCTTGTCGAGGTTCGAGTAGCTCGCGAGGGTGTCGGTGCCGACCTGCACCACCAGCTTGTCGTAGGCGGTGGCCGTCGTCGTCTCCTTGGTGTCGATGTGCGACCACCACGACAACGCCGCCGACGCGCAGCCCGCGGGCAGGGTCAGCGACTGGGACAGCGTGTCGGTGTGCGTACTGCCGTAACCGTCGAGCCAGGCGTCCATCGTGCCGCCGTGGGCCGGCTCCGCCGTGGTGGCGGCGGAGATGACCCCGCTGGTCTGGGTCCACGGCGTGGTGCCGCTTTCGAACCCGCCGTTGCCGACGACCTGGTCACCGCAGACCGCGGCGGCCTCGGCCGGCGCGGCGACGACGACTGTGCCCAGCAGGCCTACGGCCGCACCGAGCGCAGCAGAAAGCACCCTCGATCTCATGGGGGAGTCCTTTCGCGGCCCCGTCCGTCGGGGCCACGGAAAAGGGTCCTCCGCCGCCGGAGCGGCAACAACCCGCCATGAGTCGGGTTCCGGCTTCAGGCCTGCTGGAGCACGTTCAGCAGGATGAAGAGGAGCACGAGCGCGCCGGCCACCGCGACGGCGGCGGACACCGCCGACCGGATCATCTCCCCGAAGCCCTTGGCGGTCCGGGCCCGGTAGGCGGAGTAGTTGGCGCGGGCCTCACGGGCACTGTGGACCCGGCCGCCGACGAGCAGCCCGGCTCCCAGCGCGAGGAGGACGGCGATGAAAACGGACACGAGTGAATCCCTTCGGATGGGGGGAACGGTGGACGGCCTCTATTCCTAGACCCGACGGACGGCACGCGCCACGGCTTTCCGCGGATTCTTTGCGGGCCGGTCGGCCCTGGTGGGACGGATGTCCCGCGTTCTCCGGAAAGCGGGCGCGGACGGTCGACGGTATCCGTCGTTCTCCCTGCCGGGCAAGGGGATTTCGGTGGTCAGCCGCTCGCCGCGAGTCCCTTGTGCTGCTCCCGCAATTCCCGTTTGACGATCTTCCCGCTCGGATTCTTGGGAAGGTGGTCCGAGAACACGACGTACTTGGGACATTTGTAACCGGCGAGATGTGACTTCGCGTGGTCGATCACTTGCGCTGCGCTGAGGGTGACGCCTTCCCGTGGCACGACGACGGCGGTCACGGCTTCGATCCAGTGTGGATGGCTGATGCCGAACACCGCGGCTTCGGCGACGCCATCGAGCAGGTACAGCGCCTCCTCGACTTCCCGGCTCGCGACGTTCTCGCCGCCGGTCTTGATCATGTCCTTCTTGCGGTCCACGACGGACAGGTAGCCGTCCTCGTCGACGACGCCGAGGTCGCCGGAGTGGAACCAGCCGGCGCGGAACGCTTCGGCCGTTTTGTCCTGATCGCGGTAATAGCCGAGGGTGGCGTGCGGGCTGCGGTGCACGATCTCGCCGACCACGCCGGGCGCGACCGGCCGGTCCTCGTCGTCGACGATCCGGGTCTCGACGTTGAGCGACGGGCGCCCGGCCGACCCGGCCCGCTCGAGCTGTTCGTGCGGGCGCAGGATCGTCGCCAGCGGCGCCATTTCGGTCTGGCCGTAGAAGTTCCACAGCTCGACGTCCGGCAGCCGGCGGCGCAGCTCGCGCAGCACCTCGACCGGCATCGCGGAGGCGCCGTAGTACCCCTTCCGCAGGCTCGAGAGGTCGGTGCGGTCGAAGTTTTCGTGGCGCAGCAGGGAGATCCACACCGTCGGCGGCGCGAACAGCTTCGTCGCGCGCTCCCGCTCGACCGCGGCGAGCAGCGCGGCCGGGTCCGGGCCGGGCAGGATCACGCTGGTCGCGCCGAGGTAGACGTCGACCGAGAAGAAGCAGTCCAGCTGCGCGCAGTGGTACAGCGGCAGGGAATGCACCTCGACGTCGTCGGCGCTCATGCCGCCGTCGATCACGCACGAGACGTACTGCGCGATCAGGGACCGGCTGGAGAGCAGCACACCCTTCGGCCGCGATTCCGTGCCGGAGGTGTACATGATCCGCAGCGGGTCGTCGTCGGCGACGAAGACCTCGGGCGCGCTCGAGTCCCCTTCGGACAGCCACCCCTCGACGTCGTCCCACTCGCCGCCCGCGCCGATCCTGCCGCGGACCACCTCGCCGAGTCCGGCGAGTTCGAGGGCTTTCCGCGCGGTCGGTTCGAGGGCACCCTCGGCGACGAACGCGGCCACTTCGGCGTGCCGGAGGAGGTAGGCGATCTCGTCGGCGCCGAGCATGAAGTTGACCGGCACGAGCAGCACGCCGAGTTTGGCGGTGGCGAACGCGAGCGCGCCGTACTGCCAGCAGTTGTGGCTCAGCAGCGCGAGCCGGTCACCCTTGCGCAGCCCGCGGGCGGCGAGCGCGTGCGCGAACCGGTTGGCGGTGGCCTCGAACTCGGCGAAGGTGAACCGCCGCGGCCCGTCGACGACGGCGAGCTTGTCCGGCAGCCGCAACGCGGTCCGGCGGAGCAGGTCACCCAGCGCGTGCTGCCGCGCCCGGTCGACGAGGGCGGCAGTGGCCTCGGAGAACGGCTGATCCATCCCGGCAGTCTCGGCCGGGGAGGGCGAACGCGCAAGCCTCAGCGGGCGAGCTGCCCCAGTGTCGCCGCGGCCCGCGTCTCCAGGGGCCGGTAGCCGGACTGCGCGGCCAGCTTCGCCGCTGCCTCACCGTGCGTGCGGGCCAGTTCGGCGTCGCCCACTGCCAGCGCGGCCTCCGCCAGCCCGGTCAAGGCCGCCGCCTCGCACCACGTAAAGCTCGTCTCGCGCGCGATCTCCAACGCCGCCGACAACGGCGAGACGGCCTCCGCGGCCCGGCCCAGCCGCAGGCACGTCTCACCCAGCGCCGCCAGCGCGGAGGCCTCCGTACCGCGGTCGCCGATGCGCCGGGTCAGCTCCACCGCCTCCGCCGCGTCGGACAGGGCGCGCGTGGCGTCACCCGCGCGGGCTTCCAGGACCGCCCGGCCGGACAGCGCCGCCGCCTCGCCGTACTGGTAGCCCAGCTCGCGGTTCGCCGTCAGGGCCCGTTCGTAGAACGCCGCCGCGTCCGGGTGGCCGAGGTCGCGGTGGACGTGGCCGAGGTCGACCAGGACCACCGCCACGCTGAACTTCGCGCCGTCGCGTTCGGCGATCTCCAGGGCGCGGCCGAAGTGCCCCAGCGCCTCGTCGAGGTCGCCGACCTGGCCGCAGGCGAAGCCGACGTTGGCCAGTGCCATCGTGACACCCGGGATGGCCAGCTCTTCGCACAGCCGCAACGACTCCAGGCCGCACGCGATCGCCTCGTGCGGGTCGCCGAGGCGCTGGTGGACCGCGCTCAGGTTGTTGAGGACCGCGGCGCGGCCGGCGGGCCAGTCCGCGGCGAGCCCGTCGTGCAGGACCGTGGTCAGGTGCGCGCGGGCCTCGGCGTAGCGGCCGCTGTTGACGCCGGCGAGCGCGATCGACAGCCGCATCGCCGCCTGGGCCTGGCGGGCGCCCGCGGCCTGGGCGGCGGCCAGCGCGGTCGTCGCCGTGTCGATCCACTCGGTGTGGTGGCCGCGGTGGTGGAAGAACGCCCGGAGCGCGTCGGCGAGGTGCCAGGCGTACTCCCGGGCCCCGGGGTGCTCGACGGCCGCGGCGAGGTTCGGCCACTCCGTGTCCAGCCAGTCGAGCGCCGCTTCCGTGCCGTCGAAGGCACGCGCGGGCTCGGCACGCGGGAGGCGGAGGAAGTGCGGGATCAGCACGCGGCCCGCGGCGTCGGCCGTCGCGAGGTAGTGGTCGAACAGCCGGCGGCGCGCTGCGTCCTGGTCCGCGGCCGTGTCGTCGGCGGCGGCCCGGCTCGCGGCGTAGCTGCGCAGCAGGTCGTGGAAGCGGTAGCGGCCGGGCAGGTGCCGTTCGACGAGGTGGGCCGCGGCGAGCGCCTTGAGCAGCCGGCCCGCGTGGCTTTCGGCGACCCCGGCCAGCTCGGCGGCGACCGGCGCGGTGAACGTCTGGCCCGGCACCAGCGCGAGCCGGCGGAACAGCAGGCGGTGCTCGGCGGGCAGGGCGCGGTAGGAGACCGAGAACGCCGTCGTCACCGCGCTTTCCTCGGCGCCGTCGACGCTCAGCCCGGCCAGCGGGTCGCCCCCGGCCAGCTCGCGGGCCAGCTCCGCGATCCCGGACGCCTCGCCGGCGCCGAGGTTCGCCGCGGCCAGCCGCAGCGCCAGCGGGAGGTGCCCGCAGAGCCGGGCCAGCTCGGCCGCGGCGGCCGGCTCGGCGGCGACGGCGGGCGGCCCGAGCATCGTCTCCAGCAGCTCGCGTGCGTCGTCCGGGGGCAGCACGGACAGCGGCACCGCGCGGGCGCCGGTGCGGGCGATGAGGTCGCCGAGGCGCTGGCGGCTGGTGATCAGCACGGTGCCCGACGGCGGCAGCAGCGGCGTCACCTGCGCGCTGTCGCGGGCGTTGTCGAGCAGGACCAGCACCCGCCGGTCGGCCAGCAGCGAGCGCCACAGCGCCGTCCGCCCGTCCGGGTCCGGCGGGATGGCCCGCGGGTCGGTGCCCAGCGCCCGCAGGAGGTGCGCGGCCGCGACCGCCGGGGTGAGCGGCTCGTGGTCCGGGTCGAACCCGCGCAGGTCCAGGTAGAGCTGGCCGTCGGGGAACCGGTCGCGGGCGCGGTGCGCCCACCGGACGGCGAGCGCGGTCTTGCCGACGCCCGCGGTGCCGGTGACCAGGCGGATGTCCGGCCCGGTGTCGCCGGCGGGCTCGTCGAGCCGGGCCAGGTCGGCGGCGCGGCCGGTGAAGCCGCGGACGTCGTGGGGGAGCTGGGCCGGCCGCACCGGTTCCGGCGCCGACTCGGGCACGACGTCGAGCGCGGGGTCGCCGGCCAGGATCGCGGCTTCGAGGCGGGTCAGCTCCGGGGCCGGGTCGAGGCCCAGCTCGGCCGCGAGCCGGGCGCGCAGGCCCCGGAAGGCGGCGAGCGCGGCGTCGGTGCGGCCCTCGCGGTGCAGGGCGAGCATCAGCTGGCCGACGAACCGCTGGCGCAGCGGGTGCGCCGCGACCAGCTCGGTGAGCTCGGCCAGGAGGGCGCGGCCCCGCCCCAGCCGCAGCTGCGCGTCGATCCGGTCTTCCAGCGCGCTCCAGCGGGCTTCGTGCAGGCCGGCGAGCAGCCGTTCGGCGACGTCGGTGTCGGCCGCCCCGGCCAGCGCGTCGCCCCGCCACAGCGCGAGCGCCTCGCCGAGCAGCGCGACCGTGGTCTCGTCGTCGGCGGCGCGGGCCCGCCGGACGAGCGCGGTGAAGCGGTGCGCGTCGACCGTGTCCGGGTCGGCGCGCAAGACGTACCCGTGCCCCTCGGTGACCAGCTCGGGGCCGCCCGCGGCGCGGAAGACCGCCCGGATCCGGGACACCAGCGCCTGGACGGTGCCGCGCGCGCTCGCCGGGGGATCGGCGGGCCAGAGCAGGTCGACGAGCCGGTCGCGCGACACCGGGCGGCCGGCGTCGAGCAGCAGCACGGCGAGCACCAGCCGCTGCTTGCGGGAGCCGAGGTCGACCGGGGCGCCGTCCGCCGTCGCCTCGACGGCGCCGAGGACGCGGAACTCCACCCGGTCACCTCCGTTCACCCGGCCGGGGCAAGGCGTGCAAGCGTACTGCAAGCATCTTGCAGGCCCCGTCCGCGATCCTGGCCGGGCTGCAGGACACCACCCCGACGATGTCCGGCGCCGGCTCGCTTCGCCGGTGGGACCGACGGGTTCGGCTGTTGTACCCACCGCGGCACGAGCTGGGGGTAGAGCCACCCCGGCGGCCCCTCCACGGCCGCCGGGGTGGCCCTTCGGTCAGCGGGCGCCGTCGTCGATCTGCACCGGGTAGCCGGCGCGGAGCACGGCGATCGTGGCCGGCGGGGTCAGCACGGGCACGGTTCCTGCCCGGGGCAGCTTCCGCCTGGTGCCGTAACCCGCGGGCGTCCATTCCGCCAGGTGCCCGCCCACGACGAGTTCCGGGTGCCGGCCGCGCTGTACGAAGACGCCCTCGGGGAGCCCGGCCCACGGCAGCTCGTGGCGTCGGCGGACGTGGGTGCCGCGGACCAGGCGTTCGGCGTGCAGCCGCCGGTTCATCTCGGCCGCCGAGGGGTGAGCCGGCCACGCATCCCGGTACGCGTTGTAGGCGGCGCGGCGGCATTCGGCGCACGGCCGGTGCCCGGCGGCGAAGGAGACGGCTTCGTCGTGGAAGAACAGGTGCGTGTACCGGTTCGGCAGCCACTGCTCCCGACACCGGCCGCGGAACTCGAGCGCGCAGGTGATCCAGAGGTCACCGGCGTGGAAGCGGACGATCTCGCGGCCCTCGTGCAGCACCCCTCGGTTGCCGGTCCAGGCACCCCGCAGGGGGATGTCGACGACGTCGCCGACGGGCGTCACGCGGTTGCGCACCAGGTCACCGCCCTTCTCCGGTGGCGGCGCACGCGGGCGCACCGCAGAATGCGCGCATGCAGCCGACGGTCGTCCGGGTGGCGCGCCTGACCGATCCGGCCGGGCCCGCCGACGGTACTCGCGTGCTCGTGGAACGCCTGTGGCCCCGCGGCACCGCCCGCACGGCGGTGGTCCTGGACGGCTGGTACCGCCTGCTGGCGCCCTCCGACGACCTGCGCACCTGGTACGGCCACGACCCGGAGCGGTTCGCGGAGTTCGCCGAGCGGTACCGCGCGGAACTGCGCGAGCCGGACCGGGCGGCGGCGCTGGAGAAACTGCGCTCGCTGGCCGCGGCGGGACCGCTGACGTTGCTGACGGCGAGCGGATCGCCGTCGATCAGCCAGGCGGCGGTGCTGGCGGGGGTGCTCACGGAGGGGTGATGTCATGAACGACCCTTTCATGGCGTCCGGCGACAGGGCCCCGGCAAAGTCGCGCCGGGGCAGCCGATCCGCGATGTCATGAAAGGGTCGTTCACCTCGCCAGACGACATGAACGACCCTTTCATGACATTCCCGCGGCGCCGGGCAGACCACGCGGCCAGGCGACTCTGCCGCCGGTCACCCGCTCGCCGGCGCGACTTTGCCGGGCCCCTGGCGTCCGGGACGTCATGAACGAGTCGTTCATGACGTCCCGGACCGAGCGGCCGCCCCACCCGCGATCGTCGTGATCGTCGCCGTCGCGGTGCCGAGCACGTCGTGGCGGGCGGTCAGCACCACCGTCCCCGGCGGGCCCGCGAACGGCCGCACCCACACCGCCGCCGCGCCGCCCGTCGCGCCGAAGTCGAGCGTCGCGTCCCCGATCAGCTCGCCGGGCCCGTCCAGCGCCAGCGAAACCGCCCCGGTCGTCCCCGCCCGGATCGTGCCGAACCGGTCGGTCGCCGCGATCACCACCCGGGTCGCGTCGCCGCCGTCGGCGCGCAGCGTCGGGTCGTCGGGTACGCAGCCGAGCACGTCCCGGCTCCGGTCCCCGCTGAACCGCCTGCTGACGACCAGCCGCCCGCCCGCGTAGCCGTCGATCCGCAGCTGGGGCTGCTGCCCGCGCGGGACCACGAGGTCCACCGCGAACGGCGGGTGCGGCAGGTGCGGGAAGTCCGCCCGGCGGCTGCGCGCGTCACCCACCGGGCGGTCGTCGAGGAACACCGCCAGCCGGTCGCAGTTCGACCAGAGCGTCGCGTCCCGCCCGGGGCCGGACGGCTGGGCGGTGAAGTCCCACTCGAACCCCGGCTCGACGACCGCCCGCACGTCCGGCGCGCACTGGGACGCGTAGAACGCCGCCGCGGGCTTCGGGATCCGGAAGATGTCGGACACGCCCGCGAACTTCAACCCGCTCACCGAGCGCTGCCAGCCCGACGGGTAGTCGAACGCGCACCACGCCAGCACCCCGCAGTAGCGGTCGTCGGCGGCGGCCAGGTCGTGGGCCTTCGCGTGCAGTTCCGCCTGCAGCTGCCGGGTGGCCTGCGGGTCGGTGCGGCGGTAGGCGCGGGCGCCGGCGAGCGTGCCGATCGTCTCCGTCACCAGGTACGGCACGCCCGGCCGCGGTGGCCGCAGCCGGAACGGCGCTCCCCGGCGCGCGGTGTAGTCGTTGTACGCCAGTACCTCGACGTCGGCGCCGGCGTACCGCGCACCGGTCGCGCTGGCGAGCGCGCCGCTCGTCGGCCGCGACGGGTCCAGCTGCTTCGCGAGCCGCCCGGTCTTGGCGTACATCGCCGTCGTGCCGTCGGCTTCGTTCACCCGCGTGCCCCACACGACGACGCTCGGGTGGTTGCGGTCGCGGGTGACCATGCTCGCCACGTCCTGGAGGTTGCGGCGCTGCCAGGCGGCGTCGCCGACGCGCCCCCAGCCCGGGATCTCCTCCCACACCAGCAGGCCCAGCTCGTCGCAGGCGTCGAGGAACGCGCTCGACTGCGGGTAGTGCGAGCACCGGACCATGGTGCAGTTCAGCTCGCGGCGCAGGATCTCCGCGTCGCGGCGCTGCACGCGGTCCGGCATCGCCCCGCCCGCGAACGGGTACCACTGGTGGCGGTTGAGGCCGAACAGCTTGAGCCGCCTGCCGTTGAGGAAGAAGCCGTCCGGGGTGAACCGGGCGTCGCGGAACCCGGTCCGCACCGTCCGCCGGTCGAGCACCGCCGCCCCGGCCCGGACGGTCACCACGACGTCGCACAACGCGGGGTCGTCGACGTCCCAGAGCCGGACGTCGCCGAGCCCGTGGACGTCGAACTCCGCGGTGGTCCCGTGCACCGGCGCCGTCACCTTCGCGAGTTCCCGGCCCGCCTGCCGCACCGACGCGGTCACCTGGCCCTCGACGGCGGCCTCGAGCGTGCACGTCAGGTGCAGCGACCGGCCGGGGGAGAGGACGTCGTCGGGCCGCGCGAAGACGTCGGTCAGGCGGACCCGCGGCGCGGTCCCGATCGCGGCGGGCCGGTAGATCCCCGCGGGCTGGTAGAAGTCGAGCACCGCCGGACCCGCGCTGCGCGGCAGGTTCGGCGGGACGTCCAGCGCCCACCGCCCGTCGACGACGACGGCGAGGACGTTGTCGCCCTCGGCGATCCCGGGCAGCTCGGCCTCGAACGGGAGGTAGCCGCCCTCGTGGGTGGCCACGAGGATGCCGTTGAGGTAGACCGCCGCGTTCGTCAGGACGCCGTCGAAGCGCGCCCGGTACCGCTCGGCCGGGGTCGCCGTGAAGTGCTTGCGGTAGATCCACCGGTCCTGCCACGACGCCGGGTTCCAGCCGGTCCAGGACAGCGGTGCCACGCAGTGCGGGAGCCGGACCGGGGCGAGGCCGGTCTCGTCGAACCCGGCGTCGGCGCACCCGTCGGCGTACCGCCCGAACAGCCAGAAATCGGTCAGCAGCCCGCTTTCCGGGCCGGGCGCGGCGATTCCCGACGAACCCGCCACGGCGGCGCCCAGCAGCGCGGCCCCGCCCGCGGCGAGGAATTCACGCCGCGAAAGCCGCGGACCGGGCATGCCGACCTCCGTACTCCGGCGGGACTTCTCCCAGTGTGTCCCAGGAGGACGCTCGCCGGCACGGGTTTCACCGCAACGTCGAAGCGCGCACCACCAGTTCGGGGGTGAACACGACCTGCCGGTGCTCGTGGTCCGGCTCGCCTTCGGCCAGCAGCAGCTCCGCGGCCGTGCGCCCCAGCCGTCGCCGGGGCTGGCGGACGGAGGTGAGCGGGACCGCGGCCGCCGCGGCGAACTCGATGTCGTCGTAGCCCACGATCGCCAGGTCGTCCGGGACCCTCATGCGCAGGTTCGCGCAGGTCTGCAGCAGGCCGAGCGCGACGAGGTCGTTGGCGCAGAACGCGGCGGTGGGGCGGATCGCCGCGGGCAGGCCCGCCAGCCGTTCGCCGGCACCGCGGCCGTCGGCCACGGTCAGCGCCGTCGTGGTCAGGTCGACCAGCCGGTCCGCCGGCAGGCCCGCGGCGCTCAGTGCCCGCAGCGCGCCGAGCCGCCGGTCGCGGACCTGGCCCACCGTGGTGTGGTTGCCGATGAACGCGATCCGTTCGTGACCCTGTTCGATCAGGTGCCGCACGGCGATCTCCCCGCCGTAGACGTCGTCCACCGCGACCGAGCAGTGAGTGGTGCCGCCGGGCGTGCGGTCGACGACGACCACCGGCGTGCCGCGCCGCGCGATTTCGTGCAGCAGCGGGGCGTCCGGGTCGACCGGCGTGATGAGGATGCCCTGCACGCGCTGCTGTTCCAGGCGCCCGAGGTAGGCCGCCTCCCGCGTGGGCTGGTGCGCGCTGTTGCAGAGGAACAGCGAGAGGTCGCCCGCGTCGGCGGCGTCCTCCATGCCGGCGGCGACGTCGGTGAAGAACGGGTTGCTGCCGTCGAGCATGACGTAGGCCAGCACGCGGCTGCGCCCGGCGCGCAGCTGCCGCGCGGATTCGTTGCGCACGAAGCGGAGTTCCGCCATCGCGGCCTCGACCTTCGCGCGGGTCGCGGGGCTGACGCGGTCGGGCCGGTTGAGCACGTTCGACACCGTGCCGAGGGAGACGCCGGCCGCCGCGGCGACGTCCTTGATGCCCGCCGCTCTCGGCTCGGCGCCGGACTCCTGGACCGTCATCGGACCCCCTCATTGAAACGTAATATCGCCACGAACTGCCGGCGTACGAAGCCGTTCGGCCACGGTTCGGCCGATTCATTGACTTGCTCTTCCGTCGCATAGTAGCGTCACCGCGCCAGGTTTGTGAAACCTTTCAATCCGGAGGTCGCGATGACGCGGCAGGACCCGGGTCCAGCCCCTCTGCTGGAGGTGCGCGGCGTGACGAAGTCGTTCGGCGCCGTCGCGGCGGTCGCCGGCGTGAGCTTCGGCCTGCACGCCGGCGAAGCCCACGCGCTGGTGGGGGAGAACGGTGCCGGCAAGTCCACGATCGTGAAGATGCTCGCCGGGGTGCACAAGCCCGACGACGGCACCTTGCTCCTGGACGGCAGCCCGGTCGGGTTCGGCTCCCCGGCCGACGCGAAAGCCGCCGGCATCGCGGTGATCTACCAGGAACCCACGCTCTTCCCCGACCTTTCCGTCGCGGAGAACATCGTGATGGGCCGCCACCCGCGCACGAGTCTCGGCCGGATCGACCGGGCGGCGATCCGCGCCGAGGCCGAGCGCCTCTTCGCCCGCCTCGGCGTCCGGATCGACCCGGCCCGCCCCGCGCGCGGCCTCTCCATCGCCGACCAGCAGATCGTCGAAATCGCCAAGGCGCTCAGCGCCGACGCCCGCGTGCTGGTGATGGACGAGCCGACCGCCGCGCTGACCCAGATCGAGGTCGAGCGGCTCTTCAGCGTCGCCCGGACCCTGCGCCAGGAAGGTGCGGCGATCATGTTCATCTCCCACCGCTTCGAGGAGATCACCGAGCTCTGCCAGCGCGTCACGATCATGCGCGACGGCAAGCACGTCTCCACCGACCTGCTCGACGACGTCACCGTCGACGAGATGGTGAAGCGGATGGTCGGCCGCGACCTCGACGCGCTGTTCCCCAAGCAGGACGTCGAACCCGGCGCGGTCGTCCTCGAAGTCGAAGGCCTGGCCCGGGAAGGAGTCTTCCGCGACATCTCGTTCTCGGTGCGGGCGGGGGAGATCGTCGCGTTCGCCGGGCTCGTCGGCTCCGGCCGCTCCGAAGTCGTCCAGGCCGTCTTCGGCGTCGACGAGCGCGACGCGGGTGTGGTGAAGGTGGGCGGCAAGAAGCTCAAGCCGCACTCGTCGCGGGCCGCGATGGGCGCCGGGATGGCGCTGGTGCCCGAAGACCGCCGCCAGCAAGGCCTGATCATGGACCTGTCGATCGAGCGGAACGTGACGCTGCCGCGATCCCGCGCGCTCTCGAAGCTCGGCTTCCTGACCGGCGCGAGCGAGCGGCGGGAAGCCCGCCACTGGACCGAACGCCTGCGCACCAAGTACCGCCGCCTCGGCGACCCGGTCGGGACGCTGTCGGGCGGCAACCAGCAGAAGGTCGTCCTCGCCAAGTGGCTGGCGATGGCCCCGAAAGTGCTGATCGTGGACGAACCCACCCGCGGCATCGACGTCGGCACGAAGGCCGAGGTGCACCGGCTGATGTCGGCGCTGGCCGCCGAGGGCGTCGCGATCGTCATGGTGTCCTCGGAGCTGCCCGAGGTACTGGGCATGGCCGATCGCGTCCTCGTGATGCGGGAGGGCCGGATCGTGGCCGAGCTCCCGCGCGCCGACGCGACCGAGGACGCCGTCATGTTCGCCGCGATGGGCCAGGGAGCCGCCGCATGACCGCGACGAAGGAGGCACCCGTGACCAGGGAGCCGGCAGTCCACTCCGGACGGTCGTGGACCGCGAACGTCTTCAAGGCGCGCGAATCCGGCATCGTGCTCGCGCTGATCGTCCTGGTGGCGTTCACCGCGACGCAGAACTCCCGGTTCCTGTCCGGGCAGAGCATCCGCGACATCCTGCTGGGCACCGCGATCCTGGCCGTGCTCGCGGTCGGGCAGGCGGTCGTGATGATCACCCGCAACATCGACCTGTCGGTCGGCTCGGTGCTCGGGCTGTCGGCGTTCGCCGTCGGCACGCTGATGAAGGACAACCCGGGCCTGCCCGTGATCGTCGCCGTGCTGGCCGGTCTCGCCGTCGGTGCGGTGTGCGGGCTGCTCAACGGCGCGCTCGTGCGGTTCGGCCAGGTGCCGGCGCTGGTCGTCACCCTCGGCACGCTGTACGCCTTCCGCGGCGTCAGCTACTTCTGGGCCGGCGGCCGGCAGATCAACGCGGACAAGCTGCCCGCGTCCTTTTTGGACTTCGGCACGGCGTCGCTGCTCGGCGTGCCGTGGCTGGTCCTGATCGCGCTGCTGGTGCTGGTGGTCGCCGGGATCGTGCTGCGCAGCTACCCGGCCGGGCGCGAGCTGTACGCGATGGGGTCGAGCCCGCAGGCCGCGCGGCTGGCCGGCATCCGGGTCGGCCGCAACACCATCGCCGCGTTCCTCGTCAGCGGCGCCCTCGCCGGGCTCGCCGGTGTCCTGTTCGCGGCCCGCTTCGGCACCGTGGACGCGGCCGCCGGCACCGGCTACGAACTGAACGTCGTCGCCGCGGCCGTCGTCGGCGGGGTGGCGGTGTTCGGCGGCAGCGGCTCGGTCTGGGGCGCGGGCCTCGGCGCGCTCCTGCTGACCGTGATCGGCAGCGCGCTGGCCGTGCTCGACATCAACCAGTTCTGGCAGCAGGCCATCGTCGGCGCGCTGATCCTGCTGGCCATCGGCGCGGACCGATTGGTCGCCGTGCGGGTCGCCAAGGCACTGAAGAAGAGGGACGCCCATGTCTGACCGACCGAACCCGCTCGGGCGGCTGCTCAGCTGGGACGCCGCCGTCGTGCTCGTGACGGTGGTCGTGCTGATCGTCGCTTCGGGCGCCGTCGAGAACTTCGGGACCAGCCGCAACTTCACCTTCCTGCTGCTCGACCTGCTCCCGATCGCGCTGGTCGCGCTGCCGATGACGTTCATCATCGTGACCGGCGAGATCGACCTGTCGGTGGCGAGCACGCTCGGGCTGACGTCGGCGGTGATGGGGTCGCTGTGGGACGCGGGCCTGTCGATCGAGACGATCATCCCGCTGTGCATCGTGCTCGGCGCGGTCCTCGGCGCGCTCAACGGCTTTTTCGTGACCGTGCTGAAGCTGCCTTCGCTCGCCGTCACCATCGGCACCCTGGCGCTGTACCGCGGCCTGGCGTTCGTGGTGCTCGGCGACGGCGCGGTCGCCGACTTCCCGCGGACCTACACGAGCTGGGTCACCGGCACCATCGGCGGCGGTCCGGTCCCGAACGTCCTGATCCCGCTGGTCGTGGTGGCCCTGATCTTCGGGATCGTGCTGCACGCGACCCCGATCGGCCGTGGCGTGTTCGCGGCGGGCGCGGGCGAACAGGCGGCCCGGTTCGCCGGCATCCGCACCGGACGGCTCAAGTTCTGGCTGTACGTCGTCAGCGGCGCGGTCGCCGGGCTCGCCGGGGTGCTGTGGACCCTGCGGTACTCCAGCGCCCGCGCCGACAACGGCTTCGGCCTCGAACTCGCCGTCGTGGCCGCCGTGCTGCTCGGCGGCGTGTCCATCTTCGGCGGCAAGGGCACGCTCCCCGGCGTGCTCGCCGGGGTGGTCCTGCTGGCGTCCCTGCAGAACGCGCTGCGCCTGCAGGACGTGTCCAACGAGGCCCTCAACATCGTGACCGGCGTGCTCCTCATCGTGTCGGCCCTGCTCCCCAACATCGTGACTTCGGCGCGCACGGCAGTGCGTCGCCGACGGCAAGCGGTAACCCCGGAAAGGTGACGAAGATGTCCCGACGGTTCCTCACCGGTGCGATCTCGGCCGGGCTGGTGCTGGTCCTGGCCGCCTGCGGCGGCACGACCAAGAACGACAACGCGGGCTCCGGCGCGAATGCATCCACCGCGGCGGCGAACCCCAACGCCACGGCACAGGAGGGCGTCAAGATGGCGTTCCTGCCCAAGCAGCTCAACAACCCCTACAGCGACATCGAGGTCAGCGGCGGCAAGGCGGCGCTGGGCGAGCTGAAGGGCGAGTACAAGCTGGTCGGGCCGAACGACGCCAGCGCGTCGTCGCAGGTCAGCTACATCAACACGCTGATCCAGCAGCAGCAGGACGTCATCGGCATCGCCGCGAACGACCCCAACGCCGTGTGCCCGTCGCTCAACCAGGCCCGCAGCGCCGGCATCAAGGTCGTCGCGTTCGACTCCGACGCCGCCAAGGACTGCCGCGACGTCTTCATCAACCAGGCCACCACGCAGGGCATCGGCGAGGCGCTGGCCAAGCAGGCCAAGGACCTCTCCGGCGGGTCCGGCGAGATCGCGGTACTGTCCGCGACGCCCAACGCCACGAACCAGAACGCCTGGATCGACGTGCTGAAGAAGGAGCTGGCCAAGCCGGAGTACGCGGGCATCAAGCTGGACAAGGTCGCCTACGGCAACGACGACGACCAGAAGTCCTTCCAGGAGGCACAGGGCCTGCTGCAGTCGTTCCCGAACCTCAAGGTGATCGTCTCGCCGACCACCGTGGGCATCGCGGCCGCCGCGCGCTACGTCAGCTCGTCGAGCTACAAGGGCAAGGTCGCGGTGACCGGCCTGGGTACGCCGAACCAGATGCGCGCGTTCGTCAAGGACGGCACGGTCAAGCAGTTCGCGCTCTGGAACCCGGCCGACATCGGGTACCTCGCCGCGTACGCCGGGGTCGCGCTCAAGTCGGGCCAGATCACCGGCAAGGAAGGCGAGAAGTTCAAGGCGGGCAAGCTCGGCGAGTACACGATCGGCGCGAGCGGCGAGATCGTCCTCGGCCCGCCGACGACGTTCGACGCGAACAACATCGACAAGTTCAACTTCTGATGCCCCGGTACTGCTTCTGCCTGCAGGTGAAGCCCGAGCGGAAGGCGGAGTACGCGCGGCGGCACCGCGAGGTGTGGCCGGAGATGCGGCAGGCGCTGCACGACACCGGCTGGCGCAACTACTCCCTCTTCCTGCGCGAAGACGGCCTGCTCATCGGCTACGTCGAGGCCGACGACCTCGCGGCCGCGCAGGCCGCGATGGCGGCCACCGAGGTCAACGCGCGCTGGCAGGCGGAGATGGCCGAGTTCTTCACCGGCCTGGACGGCGGTCCGCCCGATGAAGGGTTCCAGCTGCTCGACGAGGTCTTCCACCTTGACGTCCGGGAAGGACAGTGATCGCCGTGGATGTCAAAGCGGCCCTGCGGGCCCAGCGCATCGAGACGCCGTCGTGGGCGTACGCGAACTCGGGCACCCGGTTCAAGGTGTTCCCGCAACCGGGTGTTCCCCGCACGCCCGAGGAGAAGATCGCCGACGCCGCGACCGTGCACCGGTTCACCGGGGTCGCGCCGAGCGTGGCGCTGCACATCCCGTGGGACAAGGTCGACGACTACGGTGCCCTGACCGCGTACGCGCGTGATCTGGGCATCGAGATCGGCGCGATCAACACCAACGTCTTCCAGGACGAGGACTACAAGCTGGGTTCGGTGACCAACCCGGACGCCGGGATCCGCCGCAAGGCGACCGACCACCTGCTGGAAGCCATCGACATCATGGACGCGACCGGGTCGCGGGACCTGAAGCTGTGGTTCTCCGACGGCATCAACTACCCGGGCCAGGACGACCTCCGGGACCGCCAGGACCGGCTCGCGGCGGCGTTGAAGGAGACCTACGACCGGCTCGGCCCGGACCAGCGGATGCTGCTGGAGTACAAGCTCTTCGAGCCCGCGTTCTACGCCACCGACGTCCCGGACTGGGGCACGTCGTACGCGCACTGCGTCGAGCTGGGGGAGCGGGCGACGGTGTGCATCGACACCGGCCACCACGCGCCGGGCACGAACATCGAGTTCATCGTGGCGTTCCTGCTGCGGGCCGGGAAGCTGGGCGCGTTCGACTTCAACTCCCGCTTCTACGCCGACGACGACCTGATGGTCGGGGCGGCGGACCCGTTCCAGCTGTTCCGGATCATGTACGAGATCGTCCGGGCGGATGCGTTGGACCCGGCGTACGGGATCGCGTTCATGCTCGACCAGTGCCACAACATCGAGGCCAAGATCCCGGCGATCATCCGGTCGGTGATGAACGTCCAGGAGGCGACGGCCAAGGCGGTGCTCGTCGACAGGACCGCGTTGCGCGCCGCGCAGCAGGCCGGGAACGTCCTGGAGGCCAACGCCGTGCTGATGGACGCCTACAACACCGACGTCCGGCCGCTGCTGGGTGAACTGCGGGAGGACGCCGGGCTCGACCCGGACCCGGTCGCGGCGTATGCCCGCAGCGGGTACCAGGAGAAGATCGTGGCCGAGCGCGCCGGCGGCACGCAGGCCGGATGGGGAGCATGACGATGACCGTGCCGGAGCAGCTCATCGCGCGCAGCAACGCGCTCGGGGCCGACCCGCGCAACACGAACTACGCCGGCGGCAACACCTCCGCCAAGGGTTCGGTGACCGACCCGGTGACCGGCGCGCCGGCGGAGGTGCTGTGGGTCAAGGGTTCCGGCGGCGACCTCGGCACGCTCACCGAGAGCGGGCTGGCGGTGCTGCGGCTGGACCGGCTGCGGTCGCTTGTGGACGTTTACCCCGGTGTCGAGCGCGAAGACGAGATGGTCGCCGCGTTCGACTACTGCCTGCACGGCCGGGGCGGCGCGGCGCCGTCGATCGACACGGTGATGCACGGTCTCGTCGAGGCCGCGCACGTCGACCACCTGCACCCCGACTCCGGGATCGCCCTCGCCACCGCGGCGGATGGCCCCGCGCTGACGAAGGAGTGCTTCGGCGACCGCGTCGCGTGGGTGGACTGGCGGCGGCCGGGGTTCCAGCTGGGCCTGGACATCGCGGCGGTGAAGGCGGCGAACCCCCAGGCGATCGGCGTGATCCTCGGCGGTCACGGCATCACCGCGTGGGGCGCGACGTCCGAGGAGTGCGAGCGGAACTCCCTGGAGATCATCCGGACGGCCGAGGAGTTCCTTGCCTCCCGGGGCGCTCCCGAGCCGTTCGGGTCTGTCGTCCCCGGCTTCGAAGCCCTTCCGGAAGCCGAGCGGCGCACGCGGGCGGCGGCGTTGGCGCCGGTGATCCGCGGACTGGCTTCGACCGATCAGCGACAGGTGGGGCACTACACCGACAGCGACGTCGTGCTGGAGTTCCTCTCCCGGGAGAAGCTCGCGCCGCTGGCCGCGCTCGGCACGTCGTGCCCGGACCACTTCCTGCGCACCAAGGTCCGTCCCCTGGTCGTCGACCTGCCCGCGTCGGCGCCGCTGGAGGACGTGGTGGCGCGGCTGAAGGAACGGCACGCGGAGTACCGCGACGCCTACCGCGCCTACTACGAGCGTTACGCCACTTCGGACTCGCCCGCGATGCGAGGCGCCGATCCGGCGATCGTGCTCGTGCCGGGGGTGGGGATGTTCTCCTTCGGCAAGGACAAGCAGACCGCGCGGGTGGCGGGGGAGTTCTACGTCAACGCGATCAATGTGATGCGCGGCGCCGAGGCCGTCTCGACCTACGCCCCGATCCCGGAGAGCGAGAAGTTCCGGATCGAGTACTGGGCGCTGGAAGAGGCGAAGCTGCAGCGGATGCCGAAGCCCAAGCCCCTGGCCGGGCGGATCGCCTTGGTGACCGGCGCCGGTTCGGGCATCGGGAAGGCCATCGCGGTCCGGCTCGCGGCCGAAGGGGCGTGCGTGGCGATCGCCGACCTGAACGCCTCGTCCGCCGCCGAAGTCGCCGCGGAGATCGGCGGCATCTCGGTCACCGCCGACGTCACCGACGCCGAGGCGGTGCAGGCCGCGGTGGACGCGACGGTGCTGGCCTTCGGCGGGATCGACCTGGTGGTCAACAACGCCGGGCTGTCGATCTCGAAGCCGTTGCTGGAGACCACCGAACGCGATTGGGACCTCCAGCACGACGTGATGGCCAAGGGCTCGTTCCTGGTCGCCCGCGCGGCGGCCAAGGCGATGATCGACCAGGGCATCGGCGGCGACATCGTCTACATCTCGTCGAAGAACGCGGTGTTCGCGGGCCCGAACAACGTCGCCTACGGGGCCGCGAAGGCCGACCAGGCCCACCAGGTCCGGCTGCTCGCGGCCGAGCTGGGCGGGCACGGGATCCGCGTCAACGGCGTCAACCCCGACGGCGTCGTCCAAGGCTCGGGCATCTTCGCCGGGGGCTGGGGTGCCCAGCGCGCCGCGGTCTACGGCGTCCCGGAGGAGAAGCTCGGCGAGTTCTACGCCCAGCGGACCATCCTCAAGCGCGAGGTGCTCCCGGAGCACGTCGCGGCCGCGGTGTTCGCCCTGACCGGCGGCGACCTCACCCACACCACCGGCCTGCACGTGCCGGTGGACGCCGGGGTGGCCGCCGCGTTCCTGCGCTAGTGCCGCGCGTCCGAGCGTCGTTGACCGCGGCCCGGCGACGCGCCCCAATGTGGCGTTCGGTGCGTCCAGCGCACCCAATGTGGCGTTCGGTGCGTCTGACGCAACCAACGCCACATTGGGGCGCTCGCGCCGAGCGTCAATCACCTTTCGACGCGTGACACTGGGAGAGCCGATGACCTTCGACCGCATCACCCCGCGCCGCACCCGGGTCGGCCTCGTCTCCGGCGGGCTCGGCGCGTACTGGCCGCAGTTCCCTTCCCTGCTGCCGCAACTGGAAGCGTCCGCGCGACGGGTCTCTTCGCGACTGTCCGAACTGGACTGCGAAGTCGTCGACGCCGGGTTCGTCTCGGACGCGGCCGAGGGCGCGGCCGCGGCGGAGAAGCTGCGCGTCGCCGGGTGCGACCTGATCATCGGGTTCCTCACCACGTACCTGACGTCCAGCATGCTGGCCCCGGTCGCGCAGCGCTCGGGCGCGCCGGTGCTGCTGCTCAACCTCCAGCCCACCGAGTCGATGGACCACGAGTCCTTCGACACCGGCGCCTGGCTCGCGTACTGCGGCGCCTGCCCGCTGCCGGAGATGGCCAACGCGTTCCGCCGCCTGGGCGTCGAGTTCCGTTCGGTGTCCGGGTACCTGGAGGACGAGCGGGCGTGGACGCGCATCGAGCGGTGGATCAAGGCGGCCGGGGTGCGGGCGGCGCTGCGGCACGGCCGCCACGGCCTGCTCGGGCACCTCTACCCGGGCATGATGGACGTCTCCACCGATCCGACGCTGGTGTCCGCCCAGCTCGGCGGGCACGTCGAGATCCTCGAGGTCGACGACCTGCGGGTGCGCGTGGAGAAGGTCTCCGACGACGAGACGGCGTCGCGGGTGGCGCTGGCCCGCGAAGTGTTCACTGTGGACGAGTCCGTCGTGGACGAAGACTTCGCCTGGGGCGCCCGGGTTTCGGTGGCCCTCGACCGGCTCGTCGAGGACTTCTCGCTGGACTCCCTGGCGTACTACCACCGCGGCCTCGACGGCGAGACCCACGAGCGCGTCGGCGCTGGCTTCATCCTCGGCGCGTCCCTGCTCACCGCGCGTGGCATCCCCGCGGTCGGCGAGTACGAGCTGCGCACGTCACTGGCCATGCTGGTCATGGACCGGCTCGGCGCGGGCGGCTCGTTCACCGAGCTGCAGGCGCTGAACTTCCGCGACGGCGTCGTCGAGATGGGCCACGACGGCCCGGCGCACCTCGGGATCAGCGCCCGCAAGCCCCTGCTGCGCGGCCTCGGCGTCTACCACGGCAAGCGCGGCTGGGGCGTCTCGGTGGAGTTCGACGTCAAGCCCGGCCCGGTGACGCTGTGCGGGCTCGGGCAGCGGCGCGACGGGACGTTCTCGCTCATCGCGTCCGAGGGCACGGTCGTGCCCGGGCCGCTGCTGCGCATCGGCAACACGACGTCCCGCGTCGACTTCGGCTGCGACCCCGGCGAGTGGACCGACGCCTGGTCGGCCAGCGGCATCGCGCACCACTGGGCCCTGGGCACCGGCCACCGCGTCGCCGAGCTGACGGCCGTCGCGGACCTGCTCGGCCTGGAGCTGACCGTGGTGCGCCCGTGAAGCGCGTCGCGGCCGTCGACCTGGGCGCGTCCAGCGGCCGGGTGATGGCCGGGACGGTCGGCCCTTCGACGTTGCGGCTCGAGGAGGTGCGGCGCTTCCCGAACGGCGGCGTCCAGGCCGGGCCGTCGCTCTACTGGGACGTGCTCGGGTTGTACCGCGAGACGCTGGCCGGGATCCGCGACGCCGGCGCGGTGGACGGCGTCGGCATCGATTCGTGGGCCGTCGACTACGGGCTCCTCGACGAGCGCGGCGCCCTGCTCGGCAACCCCGTCTGCTACCGCGACGCGCGCACCGACGGCATCGCGGCGAAGGTGGCGGCCACGGTGCCGTCCCGCGAGCTGTACGACGTGACGGGCTTGCAGCAGCTGCCGTTCAACACGCTCTACCAGCTGCTGGCCGAGGGCGACCGGCTCGAGGCCGCGTCGGCCGTGCTGCTGATCCCGGACCTGTTGAACTACTGGCTGACGGGCTCGATCGGCGCCGAGCGCACCAACGCGTCGACGACCCAGCTGTACGACGTGCGCGCCCGGGAGTGGGCTCGTTCGCTCGCGTCCCGGGTCGGCATCCCGCCTCGTCTTCTGCCTCCGCTGCGCGACCCGGGCACGGTGGTCGGCACGGCCGACGGGCTGTCCGGTCTCCCGGTGATCGCGGTCGGCTCCCACGACACGGCTTCGGCGGTGGCCGCGGTCCCGGCCGCCGACGGAGAGAACTTCGCCTACATCTCCTCGGGCACGTGGTCCCTCGCAGGCCTGGAGCTGCCCGCGCCGGAGCTGAGCGACGCGGCACTGGCGGCGAACTTCACGAACGAAGGCGGCGTCGACGGCACCATCCGGTTCCTGCGCAACGTGATGGGCCTGTGGGTGCTCTCGGAGACCCTGCGCACGTGGTCCACTTCGGACTTGCCGCCGCTGCTCACGGCCGCCGCGTCAGCACCGGCACTGGCGGCGGTGGTCGACATCGACGCCCCGGAGTTCCTGCCGCCCGGCGACATGCCCGCCCGGATCGCTTCGGCTTGCACCGCCACCGGCCAGCGCCCGCCGCCGGACCGGCCCGCGATCGTCCGCTGCATCGTGGACAGCCTGGCACTGGCGCACCGCCGCACGATCCGCGAGGCGGCCCGGCTGACCGGCCGCCGGGTCGACGTGGTCCACCTGGTCGGCGGCGGCGCCCGCAACGAGCTGCTCTGCCAGTCGACGGCGGACGCGTGCGGGGTCCCGGTCCTGGCGGGCCCGGTGGAGGCGGCGGCACTGGGGAACGTGCTGGTGCAGGCCCGGGCGCTGGGGGAGGACCTCCAGGACCTGCCGTCGATGCGGGCGCTGGTCCGGGAGACGCAGGAAATCCGGCGCTACGAACCGTCGGGCACCGGTGACTGGGACGCCGCGGAGGCCCGGCTCAGAGGTTGATGTTGCCGTGCACGTCGCGCAGCTGCACGACCTTGCCCGTCACGGTCCCGGTCACCGTGTTGTGCACTTCGCCGTAGCTGACCCGGCTCTCCGGGAGCTTCTCCCACTCCGTCCGCAGCGCTTCGGCGAACTCCTGGTCCGCCGCCTGCGCGGTCTCCAGCCGCTCGGCCAGCGCCTTGACCGGCTCGGTGCCGGACGGCGCCCCCGAAGCCGCTTCCAGGGCCAGGGTGGCCGCCGGGTCCTTGGCGAACTTGCGTTTCACCAGGTCGTAGAGGCCGGTCGCACCCTTCGCCGCCAGTGCGGCGGCGATGGAGATCAGGATCGGTTCGGGCATACCCCCAACCTAGCCGCGCCCCGGCCCCGGAACCAGGATTGCGCGTTCGTCCCCACGAACGGCGGTAGCCGGGCAGACTCCCGCCACCGTGGTTGTGCACCTCGGCGAACACCCGCGACCCTGGTCGGAAAATCACCGGCGAAGGAGTCCGCGATGGCGCACCGCTCCCGCACCCTGGCCGCCGCTGCCGCCGGCGCGCTGGCGCTCTCCGTCCTGTTCCCGGCCACGGCGCTGGCCGACCCGCCGGGCGCGCTCCCGGTGAACGCGACCGACTTCGAAAAGACGTTCCAGCCCGCCTTCGACTACGACAAGGACGGCTGCTACCCGACCCCCGCCATCGGGCCCGACGGCACGATCGCCCCCGGCCTGTCCCTCGGCGGGGACACGAACGGCCACTGCCGCGACTCCTGGGACCTCGACAACACCAACTCCTACTCGCGCCAGAAGTGCAACAACGGCTGGTGCGCGGTGATGTTCACCCTGTACTTCGAGAAGGACCAAGCCTCGCTCGGCCCGGGGAGCGCCGGCCACCGGCACGACTGGGAGCACGTCGTCGTCTGGGTCAAGGACAACCAGGTCGAGTACGTCGCCACGTCGCAGCACGGCGGCTTCGCCGTCCACGACCGGGCCGGCCTGCGGTTCGAGGGCACCCACGCGAAGGTCGTCTACCACAAGGACGGCGGCTCGACGCACTGCTTCCGCGCGGCCAACGGGAACGACGACCCGCCGGAGAACCACCAGGGCACCTGGCAGTACCCGGCCCTCGTCGGCTGGGACGGCTACCCGGCGGGCCTGCGGGACAAGCTCGTCCAGGCCGACTTCGGCAGCGCGACGTTCGGCATCAAGGACGGCCAGTTCACCGGCAACCTCGCGAAGGCCAAGCCGGCCGGGATCCCGTTCGACGAGAACGCCTAGAGCCAGCCCCGTTCGTCGGCGATCCGGACCGCTTCGACGCGGTTGCGGGCGCCGGTCTTCGCGATCGCCGCGGAGACGTAGTTGCGGACCGTGCCTTCGGACAGGTAGAGCCGGGACGCGATCTCGGCGATCGTCGCGCCGGTCCGCGCGGTGATCAGGACGTCGCGTTCCCTGGCGGTCAGCGGGGATTCGCCGGCCGCCAGGGTGGCGACCGCCAGCGCGGGGTCCACCACGCGCTCGCCGGCCCGGACGCGGCGGATCGCGCCTGCCAGGACCTCGGCCGGCGCGTCCTTGACCACGAACCCGGCCGCGCCGGCCTCCATCGCGCGGCGCAGGTAGCCGGCGCGGCCGAACGTCGTGAGCATGACGACCCGGCAGTCCGGCACCTGCGCGGCGAGCACCGCCGCGGCGGCCAGGCCGTCGAGCCCGGGCATCTCGATGTCGAGCAGCGCGACGTCGGGGCGGTGCTCGCGCGCGGCCGCGACGACCTGGTCGCCGCGGCCGACCGACGCGACCACCTCGAAGTCGTCCTCGAGCGCGAGCAGCGCGCACAGCGCCTGGCGCACCAGTTCCTGGTCGTCGGCCAGCAGCAACCGGATCACACCGTCACCCGCAATCGCCAGCCGCGCGGGTCCGCCGGTCCCGCGTCGAGCACCCCGCCGGCCGCTGTGACGCGCTCGCGCAGTCCGGCGAGCCCGGAGCCGCCCGCGGCCGAACCGCCCACGCCGTCGTCGAGAACCTCCACAGTGGACGCCGAGAGCGTCACCGCGCAGCGGGTCGCGCGCGCGTGCCGGGCCACGTTCGTGAGCCCTTCGCGCACCACCCAGCCGAAGAGTTCCTGCTGGGCGGGCGCGACGACGTCGGTGGCGGTGGGCAGGTCGGCGGTGACCCCGCAGGCGCGCAGCAGTTCGCGGCCGCGGGCCAGCTCGCCGGCGAGGGAGACTTCGCGGTAGCCCGACACCGCCGCGCGGACCTCGGTCAGGGCTTGCCGGGCCAATGTTTCCACGGCGCTCATCTCCTCACCCGCGCGAGCGCCGTCGGCGTCGACGAGGCGTCGCGCCAGGGTGCTCTTCACGGTGATCGCGGTGAGCGAGTGGCCGAGCAGGTCGTGCAGGTCGCGGGCGATCCTCGCGCGTTCGGCTTCGGACGCCAGCCGCGCGACCTCGGCGCGGGCCGCGACCAGCGCGGTGTTCGCGCGGATCGCCTCGGCGAACGCGCCGACCATGAGCACGGTGAACACGAGCGCGACCGCCTGCGCCCAGCCCGGCCCGTCCGGCCAGGGTACGGCGACCGCGACGAGCGCCGCCCCCGCCACGAGGACGACCGCGACGCGGCGGGGGAGCCGGGGCGCGGCGAGGGACAGGACGACCGCGGCGAGGAAGAACGCGTCGGCGTGGGCGAAGGGCAGCGCGGCGGCGAACAGCACGGCGCACGTTCCGGTGAGCGCCCAGAACGGCCGCTTCGCCCGGCGCGCCGCCGCGGTCGCGGCGAGGAGGTAGCCCACGGCGAACGCGGCCACGATCCCGCAGCCCGCGGCCGCCGCGGCGCCCGCCGAGTGCTGCAGCACGCCCGCCAGCGTCACCGCCGGGTAGACGAGCATGCCGGCGTCGAGCAGCCGCAGCCGCCAGCCGCGCACCCAGCGCTGCACGTCCGATGCCCCGTCCACCACCGGAACGCTACCGCGAACGCCGGCCGTTGATGAGCACGGTGACACCGAGGAGCAGCAGTCCGCAGACGCCCTGCTCGAGCCGCAGCCACAGCGGGAACAGCCCGGGCAGCGCGACGATGACGGCGATCGCCACGAGCATCACCGCCGAGACGATCCGCAGCCGCAGGAGGCCCTTCTTCGACCCGCGGGCGGCGCTGCGGGCGAAGGCGAACGTCAGCAGTGAACTGGCGACGACGAGGGTGGCGCGCACCCAGACGGCGTCGGTCACCACCGCCGGGTGGTTCCGGAGCAGGACGATCACGGCGAGCGTGAGCACGGAGAGCGCGGCGTACGCGCCGGTGAGCAGCAGCACGGGCCGGAAAGCGGCCGGTCGAGTCGTGGTTGTCATGCCGGAAATGCTCCGGCGCGGGCCGTCGCGGGGGCAGTGCCGTCCAACACCGGGCGGTCATGACATTTGTCATCGGCGCGGTACTGGGAGAGCGCTCTCACAGCGTGCTACAAAGGACGGGTGACGACGCAGCCGCCCACCTTGGAGGACGTCGCGCGGGTCGCCGGCGTCTCGCGGGCCACGGTGTCCCGCGTGGTCAACAGCGTCCGCAACGTCGACCCGAAGCTGCGCGAGACGGTCGAGCGCGCGATCGCCGACACCGGCTACGTCCCGAACCGGGCCGCGCGTTCCCTGGTCACCCGGCGCACCGGCGGGATCGCCCTGGTGGTGTCGGAGCCGGAGCGGCACGTCGAAGCGTTCACCGGCGGCGTCTTCGGCGACCCCTTCTTCGGCCGCGTCGTCGAGGGCGTCGTCTCCCACCTGCGGCCGCACGGGCTGCACCCGCTGCTGATGCTCGTCGACAGCGATGAGGAACGCGCGAAGCTGGTCCCGAAGCTGCGCCAGGAGCAGGTCAGCGGCGTCCTGCTGATTTCCCTGCACCCGGCGGAAGACCCGCTGCCGCGCGCGCTGACCGACGCGGGCGTGCCCACGGCGCTGTTCGCGCGGCCCGCCCGCCCGGCGCCGGTGTGCTACGTCGACGTCGCCCACCAGGACGGCGCCCGGCTCGCGGCCGAGCGGCTGGTGTCGCGCGGCTGCCGTCGCGTCGCCACGATCGCGGGCCCGGCGGGCACGCCGGCCGGCCAGGACCGGCTGGCCGGGTTCCGCGACGCGATGGCCCGGCACGGTCACGCCTACGTGGCGGTGGCCGAGGGCGACTTCACCGAGCACGGCGGCGAACGCGCGATGGAACGCCTGCTGGCCGAGGATCCCGCGCTGGACGGCGTCTTCGTGGCCAACGACCTGATGGCGTACGGCGCGCTGACGGTGCTCCGCGAAGCCGGCCGCCGCGTCCCGGACGACGTCGCGGTGGTGGGTTTCGACGACAGCCGGGTCGCGCTGAGCTGCCGCCCCCGGCTCACGACGGTCCGCCAGCCGGTCGAGGAGATGGGCGCGGCGATGGCCCGGATGGTCCTGGACCGGATGGCCGACCCGTCGCTGCGCGCCGAATCGGTGATCTTCGACCCGGAACTGGTGGTCCGCGGCTCGGCGTGAGCGCCAGGTCGGCACCGCGACGGCGTTCCTGACCTTCGCCCGCGAGTCCGTGCTGAACATCGACGGGCTCGGCGAAGAGCAGCTGCGCCGGGTGCTCCTCGAGTCCGGCACCACGTCGCCGGCGGCGAGGACCCCGGCGACATCGACATCACCGTGCCCGCCGGGCGCACCGCCGCGGAAGTGCTGGCCGGCTACCGCACGGAGATCGAAGCGAGCGACGCCGCCATCCGGGCCGCCGACGGCCCGGACCGGCCGCTGGCGAACCCGGTCCAGGGCACGCACCACACCCTGCTCGACGGCGTCACCGGCCGCTGACCTGTCCGGACAAGTTCGCCCCGGCGGTCTGGACACCGGCCGCCGCGCTGTGCTCAGATCGTTCCGGCTTTTCCAACGTTGTAAAACTTGCCGAGGTCCCCTGACCGGAACGGAGTTCCGCCCGTGCGGACGAGAACAGCGAGAGCCCTGCGGCTGACGTGCGTGGTCGCCGTCGCCGCGGCAACCGTGAGCGTCGCGACCCCCGCCACCGCCGCCCCGCGCGGCCAGACCGTCACCGCCGGGAACGCCCGCTTCCAGGTGCTGTCGCCGACGGTGATCCGGACCGAGTACGCCGGTGACGGCCGCTTCACCGACGCCGCCACCTTCAACGCCGTCGGCCGCGGCGTGTTCACGCCGACGCCGTACACCTCCACCGTTTCCGGTGGCGTGCTGACGATCCGGACGAGCGCGACGACCCTGACCTACCGCCTCGGCTCGGGCCCGTTCGACGGTGGCAACCTCGAAGTGCGCACGACGGCGGGCGCGACCCCGGTGCTCGCCGCGCCCTGGCGCCACCTGACCTGCCCGACCGGCGCGCTGTGCGAGGCCGAAGACCTCACCGCCGACGGGCTCGGCGTCGCCACCGACCACCGGGGCTACACCGGCGAAGGCTTCCTGGCCGGTTTCGAAAGCGCCGGCACGTCGGCGACCGCGGACGTCGAAGCCACCACCGCCGGGACGTACGCGGTGGCCGCCCGCTACGCCAACGGCCAGGGCGGGGACGGCCAGCACGTCACGCGCACGCTGAGCGTTTCGGTCGACGGCGGCGCGCCGCAGAAGCTCACCCTGCCGGTCACGGCCGACTGGGACACCTGGGCGGTCGCGTCCGTCCCGGTCACCCTCGGCGCCGGGCACCACAGCGTCCGCCTGCAGCGGACCGCGGCCGACTCCGGCAACGTCAACGTCGACGCCATCGCGGCGCTGCCCGCCGGTGCGGCCTTCCCGCCCGCGTCGGCCCGGGCGTTCACCGGCTGCCCGGCCGGTGTCAGCTGCGAGGCGGAAGCCGGGCTCCGGGCCGGTTCGGCCGTCGTCGCGACCGACCACCCGGGCTACGCCGGGCGCGGCTTCGTCGCCGAGCTGAACCGGGGTTCGGCGCTGACGCAGCGGATCACCGACGTCGCCACCGCCGGCACGTACCTGCTGCACCTCCGGTACGCCAACGGCACCGGCGGCGACGGGCGCCACGAGACGCGGACCGCGTCGGTCGCCGCGAACGGCGTCACGCGCACGCTCAGCCTCCCGGTCACCGACGACTGGGACGCGTGGAAGACCGCGTCGGTCCCGGTCGACCTGAAGGCCGGCGCGAACGACGTCGTGCTCGGCTGTCCCGAGGACACCAGCTGCCACGTCAACATCGACACCGTCGCGGTCACCGCGCCGGGCGCGGCCGCCCCGCAGCCGCACCTCGCCCTCGGCGGGTACCGGCGCGGCCTCGACGGCGTCAACGGCGACAACGGCACCCCGTCGCTCACCGAAGGGCTCCTGCACCAGGACGGCTGGTACCTGCTCGACGACAGCCCGTCGGCGCTCTACGACACCGCGACCAAGAAGGTCACCCAGCGGCCGTCGCACGGCGGCAGCCCGTACCAGGACGGCTACGTCTTCGCCTTCGGGCACGACTACAAGACCGGGCTCCGCGACCTCGCGACCCTGACCGGGCCGCCCGAGCTGCTGCCGCGCTGGGCGTACGGCGTCTGGTACTCCGAGTACATCGACCGCACCGCGGCCGACTACCGCGACACGATCCTGCCGCGCTTCCGCAGCGAGGGCGTGCCGCTCGACGTGCTGGTCACCGACACCGACTTCAAGGCGCCGGACACCTGGAACGGCTGGCAGATCGACACGAACAAGTTCCCCGACCCGGCGGGCTTCTTCGCGTGGTCGAAGGCGCAGGGCCTGCACAACACGCTCAACACCCACCCGAGCATCATGGGCTCGGACCCGCAGTTCGCCCGCGCGCAGGCGACGGCGAAGGGCAAGCTGGCGAAGTCCGGCTGCGGCACCGACTGCTACGTCTTCGACTGGGGCGACCCCGACCAGCTGAAGGCCTACCTCGACCTGCACGCCGACATGATGAAGCAGGGCAACGACTTCTGGTGGCTCGACTGGTGCTGCGACGGCTCGAAGTCGAGCCTGCCCGGCGTCACCCCGGACGCGTGGATCAACCAGCAGTACGCCGACCTGGCCGCCCCGGCGACCGGCCGCGGCTTCGTCACCTCGCGGGCCTACGGCTCGCTGCAGGCCGGCGGTTACGGCGGTCCGATCGGGCTGTCGACGGGACCGTGGGCGGACAAGCGCAGCACGCTCCACTTCACCGGGGACACCTCCTCGACGTGGGGCACCCTGCGGATGGAGGTCGGGATCACCCCGGCCGAGTCGGCCGCGACGGGGATGTCGGCGATCAGCCACGACATCGGCGGGCACAACGACACGACCGGGCTGCGCGGCAGCGAGACCTACACCTCGGGCGGGCAGCAGCGGCAGACGGTCAAGCTGCCCGACGACATGTACGCGCGCTGGGTGCAGCTCGGCACGTTCCAGCCGATCGACCGCCTGCACAGCAACCACAGCGACCGGCTCCCGTGGCAGTACGGCGACGCGGCGAAGGCTTCGGCGACGAAGTTCCTGAACCTGCGGGAGAACCTGGTGCCCTACACCTACACGCTGGCCCAGGAGGCCGCCACGACGGGCGTTCCCGTGGTGCGGCCGACGTACCTGGAGTACCCGGACGAGCCGGCCGCCTACGCGGCGGCGTCGAGCGAGTACTTCTACGGGCCGGACCTGCTGGTGGCGCCGGTGACCACGCCGGGGACGTCGGCGACGACGTCGGTCTGGTTCCCGCCGGGGCAGTGGACGGACTACTTCAGCGGCAAGGTGTACGCGGGCGGGACGACCCAGCAGGTCACGTCGGACCTCGGCACGATGCCGGTGTTCCTGCGCGGCGGCGGCATCACCGCGACCCGCACGGCGGACGTGCCCAACGACGTCCAGAGCCCGCTGGACCGGGTGACGGTGACCGTCGCGCCGGGCGGGTCCGGGTCCTTCTCGCTGTATGAGGACGACGGGACTTCGTCGGCGCGGAGCTCGACCACGAAGATCACCTACGCCGAGCGCGGTGGTTCGCACACGGTGACGGTGGCACCGCCGCAGGGCCGGTACCCGGTGACCGATCGCGAATGGACGGTGAAGTTCCTCGGCGTGGCCGCGGCGCCGAACCGGGTCATGGTCGGCGGCGGCTGGGCTCCGGCGTCGGCGTGGAGCTGGGACGCGGCGACGAAGACGTTGACGGTGAAGGCCCCGGCCCGCCCGGGCCGGGCCCCGGTGACCGTGACGTACTGAGCCGGCACCACCTCGGGGGACTTCCGGGTCCCTCGAGGTGGTTCAGTTCGGGAGCAACTCGGTTTCGCGGGCGCCTTCGGCGCTGACGTCCGCGGCCAGCGCGCGGGTCTCCGGATCGGCGCCGGAAGCCTGTTCCCCTCGCGCGAGGACCACGAGCTGCGCCGCGTGCGCCCGCAGCAGGGCGATCAGCCGCCGGTCGAACCCGCCGGCGCCGTCGGTGCGCAACGCGGCCAGGTCGGCGGGGGTGATCATACCCGGCATCCGGTGTCCACTGTGGACGTCCGTGGCCGGGAGCCCGGCCCGGTCCCGTACCGCCTCCAACCGCTCGAGCAGACGTTCCGACGGCGCCACCACAGCTGTGGCCGCCGACCGCACGGCCGCGCTCCCGGCCCGTTCGGGGGCCAGCCGGGCCGCCGCGAGGGCGTTCGCCGTCATCGGCACCACGAGCTGCAGCCAGGCCACGTCGGTCGGGTTGAAGGCGGTGGCCGGCCCGGGCGCGGGGCCGGTGGCGGCGGTGGTGGTGGCGCACCCGCCCAGGATCAGCGCCACCACCACCGCCCCCAGGGCCGGCCCTTTCACGGGCGGCCGGGCAGCCGGTAGTTCGGCCCGAGCACCGTGCCGCGGTCCGGCTTGTAGAGGTCGAACCCGCGCGGGTCGCACTGCAGGCCGCCGTTGATGCAGTGGCTCACCAGTGCGGCGAGGGTCGGCGGGTCCCACGCGTTGAAGAAGTCGTAGTGCCACGAGTACCCGCGTCCGCTGGCCAGGTGCACCCCGGACATGTCGCCGCTGACCGGGAAGGCGATCTTGAACTCCAGCATCGGCACGGCCACCGGGTGGTCGGCGGGGCACGTCAGCGTCGCGCGGTCCGGGTACGCCATGTGGCTCTTGTGGTCGGCCGAATCCAGGTGGACGCCGTCCCAGCAGCTCGGGGCCTGGTACCGGATGTTGAGCTGGCTGCCGGCCACGCAGCTCACCGGGATGTCCCAGTTGTGGAAGCTGTCCCCGCACTCCCAGCCCTCGATCGCGCCGGGGGCGTGCTGGAACTCGTCCTGGGTCGCGGTGACGGTGCCGGCGACGTACCGCAACCCGGGCGGGAACGGTACGACCTTCGTGTAGTCGAGGATGCCGGACTTGTAGTAGACGACCTGCGCGAAGTTCGGCAGTACCACGTCGTTGCCGTTGTAGACGGTCGGGAACCAGTACGCCGACAGGTCGTCCGGCGCCAGGCAGGTCGTGTTCCCGACGCCCGCGGCCTGCAGCGACTGGAGCGTCGTGGCCGCGTTCGTCGTCTTGTTGCCGATGAACGTGTGGTCGTGCGAAGCGCCGGGCAGGCCCGGGAAGACGATCGGGTCGTCCGGCTGGTGGTGGCTGGGGGAGCAGTTGACCTGGAACTCGTGGTGGGTCACGAGGTCGTCGGCTCCGGCGGGCGACCAGGTGGCCGCGGTCAGGAAGGCGCCTGCCAGCACGGTGGCGGCGGTGCAGGCGAGGAGCGCGGCTTTCGTTGCCAAGGGTCCTCCACGGTGAGGGTGCCAAGGATGGGAGAGCGCTCTCCAAGAGCATGCGCACCGGGGTGCCGCCGTGTCAAGGAGCACCCGGATACCCCGTCGGAAAGCCATTGTCCGGTTCGGGACGAGTCCCTTGACAACGCGGGTCGCGGTGACGAACCATCGGTCGCGGCGGAGAGCGCTCTCCAACCTCTGTCCCCTTGTTTCGTACGGGAGTCATCGTGGACCGACCGTCGCTCCTCCGCGCCGTCCAGGCGCTGGTGGCCCTGCTGGTGCTGGGGTTGCTCGCCGGCCCCGCTCCGGCGCACGCCGCCGCCGTGCTTTCCCAGGGCAGACCGGTGACCGCGTCCAGCACCGAAGGCGCGGGCACCCCGGCGTCGGCGGCCGTCGACGGCGACCCCGGCACGCGCTGGGCGAGCGCCTGGAGCGACCCGCAGTGGCTGCAGGTCGACCTCGGCGCGCCGGCCGACATCAGCCAGGTCACCTTGAACTGGGAGGCCGCCTACGCGACTGCATACGAAATCCAGATTTCCGACAATGCCGCGAATTGGCAGACTGTATACAGTACGACCACGGCGGTCGGTGGTATACAGAATCTCGCGGTCACCGGGCACGGGCGTTATGTCCGCCTCTACGGCACCCACCGCGTCGGCGGCTACGGCTATTCGCTGTGGGAGTTCCAGGTCAGCGGCACGCCCGGCGCGCAGAACGGCGCCGGCGTCACGCGGGTGACCGGTTCGCAGGGCGCCTGGCAGCTGACGGTCGACGGTATCCCGTGGACCGTGAAGGGCCTGACCTGGGGACCGCCGGTGAGCGAAGCGGCCACGCGGATGCCGGAGCTGCACGCGATCGGCGTCAACACCGTCCGCACCTGGGGAACCGACGGCACCTCGCAGCCGCTTCTCGACGCCGCCGCGGCCAACGGCATCAAGGTGATCAGCGGCTTCTGGCTGCAACCCGGCGGCGGCCCGGGCAGCGGCGGCTGCGTCGACTACACGACGGACACGAACTACAAGAACACGATGCTCGCGGAAATCCAGAAATGGGTTACCGCATACAAAACACACCCGGGCGTGCTGCTGTGGAACGTAGGCAATGAGTCGATCCTCGGGATGCAGAACTGCTACTCCGGCACGCAGCTGGAGCAGAACCGGATCGCCTACACGCGGTTCGTCGACCAGGCGGCGCAGGCCATCCACGCGATCGACGCGAACCACCCGGTCACCTCGACCGACGCCTGGACCGGGGCCTGGCCGTACTACAAGGCGTACGCGCCGAGCCTCGACCTGTACTCCGTCAACTCCTACGCCCAGGTGTGCCAGGTCAAGCAGGACTGGCTCGCCGGCGGCTACGCGAAGCCCTACATCATCACCGAAACCGGCCCGGCCGGCGAATGGGAAGTGCCGGACGACGCGAACGGCGTCCCCGCCGAGCCGACCGACCAGCAGAAGCGCGACGGCTACGTCAACGCGTGGAACTGCGTGCTGGCGCACCCGGGCGTGGCGCTCGGCGCGACGCTCTTCCACTACGGCACCGAAGGCGATTTCGGCGGCGTCTGGTTCAACATCACCACCGGCAACGAGAAGCGGCTGTCCTGGTACGCCGTCCGCAAGCTCTACAGTGGACAGACCGGGGGCAACACGCCGCCGGTGATCTCGTCGATGAACCTCAGCCGCAGCACCGACGTCCCGGCGGGCGGCACGGTCACCCTGACCGCCGCGGTGTCCGATCCGGACGGTGACCCGATCAGCTACACCATGGGGTACAACAGCAAGTACATCAACGACGCGTCCGGCCTGATCCCGGCGCAGTTCACCGGGACCGGGACGTTCACGGTCACCGCGCCGCAGCAGCTCGGCGTCTGGAAGCTCTACCTCTACGCCCGGGACGGCCACGGCAACGTCGGCATCGAGACGCGTTCGCTGCGCGTGGTCGCCCCGCCGGTGCCGGGCACGAACCTGGCCCGCGGCGCGGCGACGACGGCGTCGACGTACCAGGCCGACGGTCCCGGCGCGCCGTACCCGCCGCAGGCCGCTACGGACGGGAACACCGCGACCCGCTGGGCGAGCGCATGGGCCGATCCGCAGTGGCTGCAGGTGGACTTGGGCAGCCGCCAGGCGTTCGACCACGTCCAGCTGGTCTGGGAGGCGGCGTTCGGCAAGGCGTACGAAATCCAGGTCAGCGACGACGCGGCGAACTGGCGCAGCGTGTACGGAACGACGTCCGGGGACGGCGGCGCCGACGACATCGCGGTCGCGGCCACCGCGCGGTACGTCCGCGTGCACGCCACCCAGCGCGGCACCGGGTACGGCTATTCACTGTACGAGTTCGGCGTCTACCGGTCCTGACGCCTGGCGCGTCAGGCCGGGATCAGGCAGAACAGGTGACCCTCGGGATCGGCGAGCACCACCCATTCGGTGCCGCCGGGCTGGAACTCCGGCCGGGTGGCGCCGAGCCCTTCGAACTCGGCGACGGCGGCTTCGAGGTCGCCGACGGTGAGGTCGAAGTGCGCGTGCTTGGCGGCGTCCGGCCAGCCGGGGCCGCGGTAGCCCTCGACGCGCTGGAAGCCGAGCCCGACCGGCCCGCCGCCGAGCTGGGCGGAGTCGGCGTCCTGGTGCGCCACCTCCCAGCCGAGCGCCTTGGCGTAGAAGGCGGCGAGCGCGGCGGGGTCGGCGCAGTCGAGGACGATCGTGGTGAGTTCTGCGGGCATGGGAACCGCTCCTTTCGTTGTGCGGCAGCCTGCCCGCGGTCGCGGGTGCGGTCTTGAAGATCCTTGCGGCCCGGAATTGTCGTACCCCCGGCGTACCGTCCGGGACGTGCGTGAAGCAGTGGAAGTCGTGGCCCGCCCCGGGTACGCGGTGAGCGTGGTCGAATGCGCCGACGACCACACCGGCTGGTCGCCGGCCGAGGTGTCATCGGCGTACCGGATGGTGCTGGTCCGCCGCGGCCGGTTCCGCCGCCGTGCCCGGGGCGTGGTGGCGGACGCCGACCGGACGGTCGCCTACCTCGCCGCGCCCGGCGACGAGGAGTGCTTCGCGCACCCGGCGGGCGGCGACACCTGCACGGCGGTGAGCTTCGGTGCCGAGCTGTGGTCCCGCCTGACGGCCGACCGCCCGCTGCGGCCGGTGGTGTACGTCGACGGCGCGCTGGAACTGGCCCACCGCCGAGCCGTGGCGTCGGCGGCCGACCCGGACTACGCGCTGGCGGAGGAGCTGCTGGTCCTGGTGAGCCGGGCGCTCACCCGGTCGACGGGCTCGACGCGCGACGATCGCGTGCTGGTCGCCCGAGCAAGGGAAGCGATCGCATCGGACGAACCGGCGGCCGGTGGGCTGTTCCCGCTGGCGGAAGCGCTGGGGGTGTCGCCGTACCGGCTGAGCCGCGCGTTCCCGCGCGAGCTGGGCGTTTCGGTGACGCGCTACCGGAACCGGGTGCGAGTGGGCCGCGCCCTCGAGCGGCTGGAGGCGGGGGAGCGGGAACTGGCGGTGCTGGCGGCGGACCTGGGCTTCGCGGACCAGGCCCACCTGACGCGCACGGTGCGGGAGCACACGGGAACGACACCGGGGGTGATGCGCCGGCTGCTGGCGAAGTAGACGGAAGGGTCGCGCTGCGGCGGTGGCGCGAGGTGCGGGCCGGTCGCGCTGAGTCCCGGCTCGTGGCCGTCGGGCCGGGCGTCCCGGTCAGCTGCCGGCGTGCTCGCGCGGCGAGCCGGCGCGTCCCAGCTCGCGCCGAAGTCCCGCTAGCGGCGTGCTTGCGTGGCGAGTCCGGGGCCTGCCTCATGCCGAAGCGGTTCGTGCGAACCGGCGCTCACCGCCACCAGGCCCGCACACATCGAGCGGGCGGCTCCGGCGTGGCCGAAAACGCGGCCGCGCGGCCGAACCACGGGCTCACAAGGATCGCGCGGCGGGCACGGAGCTAGGCACGTGGCCACCCCCAGCGGCCACGTGAGTCACCCCGTGGCCGCAGCGCCACCCCGGGTTCTGTGTCATGTTTCCGAAACACCGAACGGGAGTATCGTAGTCTTTCCGGGACGGTCTGTGCCAAGTTTTCGGAACAGCTACGCTGGTGGTTGTCACGTTTCATGACTGAGGGTGGTGTGTGGTGGGTGAAGAGCGCAGTTTCGCCGAACGGCTGGCGCACTTGATCGCGACCGTCCACCCGCCGGACCGCAAGCCGTACTCCTACCGGGAGATCGCGACCGGGGTCGCCGACCAGACCGGCGTCTCGATGTCCGCCACACACGTGCAGCAGCTGGCCGTCGGCGCGCGCAAGGACCCCAAGCGCTCACACATCCAGGCGCTGGCGCAGTTCTTCGGCGTGCCCGTCACCTACTTCTTCGACGACGAGGTCGCCGGCCAGGTCGACCAGCAGGTCGAGGACGTCGTGGCGTGGCGCGACACCGAAGCGCGCAACTTGGCGCAGCGGGCGATGCGGCTCTCCCCGCGCGACCGCGAAACCGTGACGGCGCTGCTCGACCAGCTCAGCAGTTACGACGACACCCGCCGCCGAGAAGGCCGGCGGCGGAAGCCCGAGTGAGCCGCGGCGGTCGGTTACGATGACCTCGTCCGTGATCGCGCCCCGGTGCAGCCGGCTGGCGCCCGGTGAGCGGGGAGGACCCATCGACGAGCGTGGCCTGCCGGACCTCCGCGACCGGGCGCGGGCGCGCGTCCGGACGGTGCTCGCCGCCGTCCCGCTGCCGCGGCCGTGGTCGATGAACGCCTGGGTCGATGGCCTCGAAGCCTGGCGGGGGCGCGAGATCGACCTCGTCCCGATCGACTACCGGCCCGGGCAGCCGTCCGGGGCCTGGCAGGCGCGCCCGGACTACGACCTGATCGCCTACACCGAGCACACGTCGGCGCTGCACCAGGACCACATCATCGCCCACGAGCTCGCCCACATGCTGTGCGCGCACACCGGCACCTGCCTGATGGCCGAGTCCGAAGCCGCCGAGCTCGCCCCGGACCTCGCGCCGGCGGCGTTGTCGCACCTGCTCACGCGCGTCACGAGCGGCACCGAGGAGTACGAAGCCGAGCTGATCGCCGTCCTGCTGATGAGCGCGGCGACCAGCGAGCCCCCCGCCGTTCAGCCGGGCGCGTCCGGCCGGGCGGCCGACCAGGCTAGGCGGCTGGCGGCACTCCTGGGATAGTCGCCTCCCGTGATCGACATTCTGTTCCTCGGGGTCGGGGCGTTCGCGCTCGTCGTCGGAATCTGGCGCGCCGTCCGCGCGCGGCGCACCGGCGCGGGCGCGGGACTGGCCGTCTCGCTCATCGCGCTGGGAGCGGCGTTCTGCTTCCTCGCCAACCGCGCGCAGCGGTTCGAGAGCGAGATCTACCCGAGCCTCGGGCGCCTGCTGTCGAACCTGGCGACGATGGTCGCCGCCTACGGCATCGGGCTGACGGTCGCGGAGATCAGCGGCACCCGCGACCGCGGCCGCCGCACCCGGCTGGTCGCGCTCGGCGTCGCGCTGGCGCTGCTGGTCGTCATGTTCTTCAGCACGCCGGACCTGCCCCGCGGGATCGGCCTGTTCGACGAGCTGTACCGCACACACCCGACGCTGGTCGTCTACGTCTTCACCTACACCGTGTACCTGGGACTCGCGGTCATCGACATCGGGATCGTCGCGGCGGTGACGATCCGGGCGAGCGGCGGCGCCCTGCGCGCCGGGCTGGCGTTGCTGCTGCTGGCCTCGGCGTTCGCGATCGCGTACCTCGCGGGGAAGGTCGTCGCGACGATCCACGCGCTGCAGGCCGACCACCCGGCGAAGGCGTTGTGCCGCGGACCGTTCTCGACGCTGCCCTGCGCGCTCGACGTCGGATTCCCGGCGGTTTCGGTGCTGCTGATCGTGCTGGGCCTGACGATCCCGGCGATCCCCGGCCTGGCGGCGGGCCGCCGCGACGCGCGGACATTGCGCCTGCTGCGCCCGCTGCGCGCGCACCTGACGCGCCGCTACCCGGAGATCGTCCGCATCGACCCGGGCGGCCCGTCCCGCCGCGAGCGCCTCCTGACGGCGATGAGCGAAACCAACGACGGCCTGATCCTGGCCGGCGCCACCCCGGACCTCCCGCCCGCCGCGGCGGCCCGCCTGGTCCGCGACCTCCCGGACGAACCCGAGGAAACCCCACCTCCGACCACGGCCGCCGAACCGTTCGCCGCGGATGTGGCCCGGTTGCGTGCGATCGCCCGTGCGTACCGTGAGCTGGAGGGGTCGGCGCCACCCGAACGCTGAGCGGCGGTCGCGCCACGCCAACCGGCGGCTCGGTTTGCGGCGCGCGTGGGGTTGACCCGCCGGTTGCCGGAGGCGGCCTCGTTTCGCGGCGCGCCTGCCGTTCAGCCGCCGAATGCGGAAGGCGGGTTCGGTGCGGGCGGCGGCACCTCGCGTGCTCGCCTGCCGGTCGTCGGGCGGCGCCGGGAGTCCCCGCCGGATGCCGTGGGCAGCCGCCCCGGTGTCGTCGCGGTCCGGTCAGCCGCCGAACGGTGCGGAGAGCCTCGGTTCCCACCCCCGGTCCGTAAGCGCGACCAGCTGCAGCTCCACCGCCCGATCCCGCACCGGAAGCAGCGGCCGCACCTCGGCGGCCACTCGCTCGAGGACCTCCGCCTCACCACCCATCGCCACGGTCACATGCGCCCCCGGCCGGGGCCCGAAGCGGCCGCCGTACGGCTGGACCGACGGCCAGCGGTTGCACACCGCGTCCGTGATCGGCTGGAGCGCGGGCGCCGGGATCGCCGCGAAACCCGGCGCCGTCACGAACTCGGTGAGCGGTACGTCGGTCGGCGCGAACGTCGCCGCCAGCTCGCGGGCCGCGTCGAGGACCTGGCCGGTCAGCTCGGCGTCGGGCAAGAACGGGTAGAGCGCCGTCACGTGGGCGGGGAGGCCGGGACGGACCAGGGCCGGGTCGACGCGGCGGGCCGCGGCCAGGATCGGTTCGGCGGCGGGCAGCAGGATCACCAGTGCGGTGGTTCCGGTTTCGGGCACCTCCGCATCATGGCAGTCACGCCGCGGCGGCCTCCGGGAACCGGCCCGCGCGGGCCAGGGACAGGCTGCGCCGGCACAGCTCGACGAGCTCCGCGTTGGCACGGCTGCGCGGGACGCGTCCGCAGAGCCCGCACCGGATGGTTACCGCGCCGGCCAGTTCGTCCACCGCGACCAGCGCCTGGTGGTCGCAGCGGCGGCACCAGCGGTAGCCGATCGCCGGGTTCGTGTGCACTGGGGACGACACGCACTCGTGCAGCCAGCGGCGGTGCGTGCGGCAGGTGACGCGGTCGGTCGGGTCGAGGCCGCCGTCGTCTTCCACGCGGTCTTCGTGCGCCAGTGTCGAGGCCAGCAGCGGCTGCCGCGCGGCGGCGGGCCGGTCTTCGGGGTTCGGCGCGGCCCACGCGTGGTGGTCGCCGCACCGGCACTTCTCGCTCATGTCGCCCCCAGGGTCGGGTCGTTCGATGGCTCGAGTGTGAGCGCGGCCACGGACGGCGGACAACCGGAAAAGCGCTCAGTGTCGACCGGCGGCACGCCATTCGCGGCGGACGGGTGAGCGGACTTCGGCGCTCGGTTATGCGAACATGTGTTCTATGACCGCTGAGGGGCCCATCCTGCACGCCGACCTCGACTCGTTCTACGCGTCGGTCGAGCAGCGCGACGATCCGGCGTTGAAAGGGCGGCCGGTGATCGTCGGTGGCGGGGTCGTGCTCGCCGCGAGTTACGAGGCCAAGGCCTGCGGCGTGCGCACGGCGATGGGCGGCGCGCAGGCGCGGCGGCTGTGCCCGCAGGCGGTCGTCGTGCCGCCGCGGATGTCGGCCTACCTGGCCGCCAGCCGAGCGGTGTTCGAGGTCTTCCACGACACGACGCCGTGGGTGGAAGGCATCTCGATCGACGAGGCGTTCCTCGACGTCGGGGGATTGGCGAGGATCGGCGGGCGGCCGAGCCACATCGCCGAACGGCTGCGCGCCGCCGTCGCCGAGCGGGCGGGGCTGCCGATCACCGTCGGGGTGGCGCGGACGAAGTTCCTCGCCAAGGTCGCCAGCCGGGTGGCCAAACCGGACGGCCTGCTCGTCGTCCCGCACGACGGCGAGCTGGAGTTCCTGCACCCGCTGCCGGTTTCGGCGCTCTGGGGCGTCGGCAAGGTCACCGCGGAGAAGCTGCACGCGCGCGGGATCCGGACGGTCGGCGAGCTGGCGACGTCCGAGCAGGTGGACCTCGACGGCCTGCTCGGCCGTGGCCCCGGCCGTCACCTCCACGCCCTCGCGCACAACCGCGACCCGCGCCGCGTCGAAGTCGGCGTGCGGCGCCGCTCGATCGGCGCCCAGCGGTCCCTCGGCCGCGGCAGGCGGACCCCGGCCGAACTGGACGTCGTGCTGGTGGCGCTGATCGACCGGATCGCCCGCCGGCTGCGAGCGGCCCACCGCGTCTGCCGGACGGTCACGATCCGCCTGCGCTTCGCCGACTTCGAACGCGCGACCCGCTCGCACACGCTGGCCGACCCGACCGCCGGCACCGGCGTGCTCCTCGCCGCGGCGCGGGAACTGCTCGTCGCCGCGCTCCCGCTGATCGCCGACCGGGGGATCACGCTGCTCGGCGCCGCCTTGTCCAACCTGGCCGACGACGACCCGTTCCAGCTCTCCCTGCCCTTCGAGCGCCGGCGGGCGACCGAGTTGGACAGCGCGCTGGACGCGGTGCGCGACCGGTTCGGGAAGGCGGCGGTCACCCGGGCGGTCCTGCTCGGCCGCCCGGACGACCTCGAAGTGCCGATGCTCCCCGACTGACCCGGAAACTGCTCAACCAAGCAAAAACGTCAGCCGGTGCGGCGGGCGTGGGTCAGCGCGGACAACGCGATGGGCCGCAGCGCGTCGGTGCGCGCCCACAGTTCCGGGGCGACGCTCTGCCGTTGCCCGGCCTGTTCGACGACTTCGAACCCGGCTGCGTCCAGCAGATCAGCGAACGCGGCGGGGGAGAGGACGGTGTGCCACGGCTCACCCCCGTCCGCGGCGACCGGCCCGACCGCTTCGGCGTAACCGTTTCCGGCCGCGTCGCGCAGTTCCGCCGGAAGCAGGTGATCCGCGACGATTTCCGATCCCGGCGCGAAACGGCCGAGATCCGTCAATGCGGCGGCAATCGCCTCGCGCGTCAGGTACATGGTGACGCCGAGCCAGCTCACGAACACGGGGCGAAACGGGTCCAGTCCACTCTGGACGAGCCGTTCCCGGAGCGGATCCGCTTCGAAGTCGGCCGGCACGAAGGTGACCGAAGGCGGTTCGGCGATCCCGGCGGCGGCGAGCAGTTCCCGTTTGACCACCTGGGTCGCCGGGTGGTCGACCTCGAACACCCGGAAACGTCCGGTCGGCGTGCGATACGCGAACGAATCGAGGCCGGCACCCAGAATCACATACTGGTCTATACCGGAATGGAAGAGCCGGTCCTCGGTGAACCGGCTCCGGCACAGCGCTTCGGCCCGAGCGGTCGCGAGCACCGGGTGGGTGCCGTGGAGCTTGTGGTATACCAGGAGATCCGCCGCTTGGTCCCCGAGGAGCGCGGCGGCGAAGGAGTCCGTGAAGATGTGCGGTTCGGCGTCGACGAGCAAATGCGCCGCCCGTGCGGCGGCCGCGGTGAAGGCGGTCCGGCTGGCATTACCGGGAAACTGGGTGTCGGTCACCCCGCCACGGTACCGATTTGATTTCGAGCATATCACAAAATTGATTTTTCGGCAAGGTGCATCCCATTTCGACTCCGTTGCGGTCACCCTGGACCCGGGCGACCCGCTCGCCCGGGCGGCCATTGTGGACGCTTGACGGGTGTCGCGCGTGCCGGACGGGATTCGACAGGTTAGGGTCTGTCCGACCGTGTTCTGGAGAAGATGAGGAACGACGAACCATGGCGCAACGGGTGCAGGTCCAGATGGTGGACGACCTCGACGGGAGCGAGGCTTCGCAGACCGTCCCCTTCAGCCTCGACGGGGTGACCTACGAAATCGACCTGTCGGAGGACAACGCCACGGCGCTGCGGGACGAGCTCGCGCGCTACGTCGGCGCCGCGCGGCGCATCGGCGGCCGCAAGGTCCGCCTCGCGACCGGCCAGTCGCTGTCCGGCTCGGGCAGCTCGGGCACCGACCGCGAGCGCAACCGGCAGATCCGCGAATGGGCACAGGCCAACGGCTACGAGGTCGCCGAGCGCGGCCGCCTCTCCAGCGAGATCATCGCCGGGTTCGAGGCCGACCAGGCCGCGGCGGCCGAGCCGGCTGACGCCAAGCCGGCGCGCAAGCGAGCTCCGCGCAAGAAGTCTTGAGAACGGCGGAACTACCTGACGCGTAGCGGAATCGTCGCGGTGAGTGCTCACCGCCCGGTCCGCTCGCGGGAGTTCCGGCCGGAGCGCCCCGACGGGACGTCGAGTGCGATCAGCGCCCCCGACGTCACTTCGGGGCGCTTTTGTGCGTCCGTAGGTGTTCGTTGCGGACGCCGGACGCGGTTCGACGGGTGTCAAAGCTTGTCGACGGTGCCTTCGATGGCCAGACTGTCAGTGCTCCGCGCGGCCGGTACCGCGTAGGAGCACCGGCCCGGTGGCCGCCTCCTCCCTCGATGGCCACCGGGCCGCCTTCTTGCCTGGAACCGCTGACTACCGCATACTGCATACAATCTGCAGTCTGCGAGGAGGTGGTCGCCATGGCCGAGATCCGCGAGCTCCGGGACGTCTACGGCCGGCGGTACCGCGTCGGGGAATCGGATCGGGAACTGCTCGGCAGGCCGCGGACGTGGATCACCTGGCTGGCCGCCGCGGCCATGCTCGCCGCCGGCGTGCAGCAGTACGGCTTCGGCGCGATCGTCCCGGCGCTGAGCCGGGTGCACGGCTGGACCTTCGGCGGGATCGCGCTCGCGTTCGCGGTGTGGGCGATCTGCCAGGCCGGGGTGGCGTTCCCGGCGGCGTGGCTGCGCGACCGCGGGGTGCTGCCCGCGCCGGCCGCGATGGCCGCCGGGGCGGTCCTGTGCGCTGCCGGGCTCGTCACGCTCGGCCACGCGAGCAGCCTGGTCACCGTGTTCCTCGGGTACTCCGTGCTCGGGGGACTCGGTACGGGCCTGGTGTACGCGACGTGCGTCGGCGCGGTCCTCGCGTGGTTCCCGGAGCGCACCGGGCCGCGCGCGGGCATCGTGAGCGGTGCTTTCGCCTTCGGCAGCGTTCCTTTCGTCGTCCTCGCCGCCGCACTGCCCACGGCGAGAGCGGTGCTCTTGGATGTGACTGCCGCTCTCGTGCTCGTCGTGATCGCCGGCTGTGGCGCGGTATTGCGCTACCCGCCGCGCCACTGGTGGCCCGCGACGCCGGAGCCGCGCGCGTGGGCGCTGGACCGGGCGCACAACCGGCGGCCCGCCGTCCGGCACTACCGGCCGGCGGAACTCCTCCGCTGCGCGACGACGCGCGCGCTCTACCTCGTGGTCGTGCTCGCCGCCGCCGTGCTGCTGTTCGACCTGGCCTATCTGGCGACGTTCGTCGCCGAGCGCGGTGGAGCCGGGCTCGCGGCGGCCGCGGTGGCGGTGCTCGCCGCGGCGACCGGCGGCGGCCGCGTCCTCATCGGACGGCTGGCCGACCGGCTCGGCCGCCACCGGATCCTGCGCTTCGCGCTCCTCGCGGGCGGGCTCGCGCAGTTCGTCCTCTTCTCCTCCGGCGAGCACCGGCACGCGGCCGGCCTGATCCTGGGCGCCGCGCTGGCCGGGCTCGGCAACGGATGCTGCTACACCCTGCTGGTCGGTCTGGTGCGCGAGTACTTCGGCGAGGAGTCGGTCGCGCAGAACTTCGGGATCCTCTACAGCGCCAAGGCGGCCGGCGCGGTCGTCGGGATCGGCCTGGCCGCGCTCGTCGTGGCGTCCCACGGGTTCGCCGGCGCCTTCGCCGTGGCCGGCGTCCTCAGCCTGGCGGCCGGGGTGCTGTCCGGGCGGCTGACCCAGCCGGGCCGCCCCGAGTCGCTGCTGCCGGCGGCCTGACGTGGGCCGGATGACCAGCCGGCGCCGCGTGTTGCGCGTCCGGGACGGGGTGCACACCACGCGGCCGGACACGCTCACCGTCGAGGAACCCCTCGAGATCCGGGTCGGCGGGCAGGCGCTGTCGGTCACGATGCGGACGCCGGGCGACGACTTCGACCTCGCGGCGGGCTTCCTGGTCGGCGAAGGTGTGGTCCGCGCGCCCGCCGACATCCGGGCGATCCGCTACTGCGCCGGCGCGACGGCCGACGGCGGCAACACCTACAACGTCCTCGACGTCGTGCTGGCCGACGGTGTAGCCCCACCGGACGCGTCGGTGGCGCGGAACTTCTACACGACGTCGTCGTGCGGATTGTGCGGGAAGGCGAGCCTGGACGCGGTCCGCACGACGGTGACGTGGCCCGTTGCCGCGGACCCGTTCGCGACGGATCCGGCGGCGCTGGCCGGCCTGCCGGACGAACTCCGTGCGGCGCAACGGGTTTTCGACCGGACGGGCGGGCTCCACGCGGCGGGCTTGTTCGACGCCGACGGCAAGCTGCTGTGCCTGCGCGAGGACGTCGGCCGGCACAACGCGGTGGACAAGGTCGTCGGCTGGGCCACGCGCGCCGGGAACCTGCCGCTGGCGGGCACGGCGCTGATGGTGAGCGGGCGGGCGTCGTTCGAGCTGGTGCAGAAGGCGGTGCTGGCCGGGATCCCGTTGCTGGCCGCGGTTTCGGCGCCGTCGTCGCTGGCGGTGGACCTGGCCGCGGAGCTGGGGCTGACGCTGGTGGGGTTCCTGCGCGGGACGTCGATGAACGTCTACACGCGACCGGACCGCCTCGGCCTTCAGCCGAGCTGACCGAGCACCACCTCGACGGCGGCCCCGGCCGGGCTCCGGTGCACGGCGGCGAGCTGCCAGGCCGGCGGCCGGTCGAACCGCCGCACGGTCAGCTCGGGAAACCGCGCGGCCACGGAGCCGGGCAGCACACACGCGGCGAGCCCGGCCCGCACGATCCCCGCCGCGGCGGCGAGATCGTCGACTTCCAGCGTGACCCGGCGGCCGGGGAAGGCCCGGTCGACGGCCGCGCGGATCGCCCAGCCGGGCGGGAAGTCGACGAGGGCCAGGTCCGCGAGGTCCGGGGGAGCGGACCGCGACCCGCCGGGCGCGGTGGCGAGCACAAGGTCTTCGGCGGCGAGCGGGGTGGTGACCAGGCCGGGGCGGGCATGCTCCGCGGGAGCCGCCGTCAGCACCACGTCCACTGTGGACTCCGCCACCGCGCACCCCGCCTCCCCGGCGGCCAACCCGTGGATCTCCACCGCCAGGCCCGGGTGCGCGTCGCGCAGCTTCACCAGCACCCGGTGCAGGTCCGCCAACAGTCCCGGGCAGACCCCCACCCGCACGCACCCACCCACCGGTGAGACCACCGCGCGTGCTCGCTCCGCCGCCTGCAGGGCCGCCCGCGCGGCGGGCACGAAGGCCTCGCCCGCGGGCGTCAGCACGACGCGGTGGGTGGTGCGGTGGAACAGCGGTGTCCCCAGGTCGCGCTCCAATGCCCGGACCACTGTGGACACCGTCGACTGGACCGTCCGCAGCCGCTGGGCCGCCGCCGTGAAGCCGCCTTCCTCGGCGACGGCCACCACCACCGCCAGCTGACGGAGCTCCATGTCAGCCGAGCACCTCGCGGACCAGCGCCGCGGTCTCGCTCGGTGTCCGGCCCACGCGGATGCCGGCCGCCTCCAGCGCCGCCTTCTTCGCGGCCGCCGTGCCCGACGAGCCGGAGACGATCGCGCCCGCGTGGCCCATCGTCTTGCCCTCCGGGGCGGTGAAGCCGGCGACGTAGCCGACGACCGGTTTGGACACGTTGGCCCGTACGAACTCCGCGGCCCGCTCCTCCGCGTCGCCGCCGATTTCGCCGATCAGGACGATCACGTCGGTCTCCGGGTCCTTTTCGAACGCTTCGACGGCGTCGATGTGCGTCGTCCCGATGATCGGGTCGCCGCCGATGCCGACGCACGTCGAGAACCCGACGTCCCGCAGCTCGTGCATGAGCTGGTAGGTCAGCGTGCCGGACTTCGACACCAGGCCGAGCCGGCCCGGCCCGGTGATGTCCGCCGGGATGATGCCCGCGTTCGACCGGCCGGGGGAGATGATGCCGGGGCAGTTCGGGCCGATGATCCGCGTCCGCCCGCCGGCGGCGACGGCGTGGGCCCACAGCCGCGCGGAATCGCGCACCGGGACGCCTTCGGTGATCACCACCGCGAGCCCGATCCCGGCGTCCACCGCCTCGATCACCGCGTCCGCGACGAACGGCGGCGGCACGAACAGCACGCAGACGTCGGCGCCCGCCGAAGTCATCGACTCCGCGACGCTGCCGAACACCGGCAGTTCCCGGCCGGCGAGCTCCACCGTCTGCCCGGCCTTGCGCGGGTTGACCCCGCCGACGACGTTCGTCCCGGCGGCCAGCATCCGCCGGGTGTGCTTGGCGCCTTCGGAGCCGGTCATGCCGGAGACGACGATCCGGCTGGTCTCGTCCAGGAAGATGGCCACGTCAGACCTCCGCGATCGCGAGCTTCGCCGCCTCGCGGGCGGCGTCGTCCATGGTGGCCACCACGGTGACCAGGGGGTGGGCGGCTTCGGCGAGGATCCGCCTGCCTTCGGTGACGTTGTTCCCGTCGAGCCGCACGACCAGCGGCTTGGCCGCCCGCGAGCCCAGCACCTCCAGTGAGCGCACGATCCCGGTCGCGACGGCGTCGCACGCGGTGATGCCGCCGAAGACGTTGACGAACACGCTGCGCACCCGCGGGTCGCCGAGGATCACCGTCAGCCCGTTCACCATCACCTCGGCCGACGCGCCGCCGCCGATGTCGAGGAAGTTCGCCGGGCCGCGCGCGCCCGCCTCGGCCGCGGCCGCCGCCACGACGTCCAAAGTGGACATCACGAGGCCGGCGCCGTTGCCGATCACGCCGATGTCGCCGTCCAGCCTGACGTAGTTGAGGCCCTTCGCGTGCGCCTCCCGTTCGAGCGGGTCGCCGCCGTCGGCGTCGTCGAACGCGGCGGACCGCCGGAAGGCCGCGTTGTCGTCCAGGGTGATCTTCCCGTCCAGTGCGACGATGCCGGCCGACGTGCTCGCCAGGGGGTTGACCTCGACGAGCGTGCAGTCCTCGGCGACGAACACCGCCCACAGCTTCTCGACGACCCCGGCCACCTCCGCCCGGACGTCGGCCGGGAACGCCGCCGCCACCTCGGCCGCGTCGACGCCGGTCAGCGGGTCGACCGGGACGCGCCGCAGCGCCGCCGGGTCGGTGGCCGCCACTTCTTCGATCTCCATCCCGCCGTGCACCGAGGCCATGGCCAGGAACGTGCGCCCGGCGCGGTCGAGCAGGAAGGAGACGTAGTACTCCTCGGCGATTTCGCTCGCTTCGGTCACCAGGACGCGGTGGACGGTGTGGCCCTTGATGTCCATCCCGAGGATGTCGTCGGCGGCCTGCTCGGCGTCGTCGGCTGTATGCACAACGCGGACACCGCCCGCCTTGCCGCGGCCGCCGGTCTTCACCTGCGCCTTGACCACCACGGGGCCGCCGAGGGCCGCGGCCGCGGCGCGGGCTTCCGCCGGGTCTGCGGCGACGCGGCCGCGGGGGACCGGTACGCCGTGCTTCTCGAAGAGGTCACGGGCTTCGTGTTCGAACAAGTCCATGCGGGGGCGTCCTTTCCGTGACGGGGCAGGGCAAGGGCGTGAAGTGGTGGTCCGCGGGGGCCGGCTCGAGGCCCGGGAAAAACCCTGCGGATAGCCCTGGACACAGGCTGCTTGAGGAGTGACTATATGCCTACCCCATACGGTATGCAATCTACAGTCTGCCGCGAAGAGGCCGCTGACCTCGGAGGACGCCGGCAGCGGCACGAGCGGACCCGGAAACGGACCGCCGGACAAGAGAGATCCGGCGGCGGACCAGAGGAGTTGAGCGATGGCGCTGACCACGACCGGCACGACCGCGGGGGAGAGTGCCCGTGCGACGAACGGCGCCGAGCCCGCGCCGGCCGAAATCTCCGGCGGGCACCTGGTGGCGAAGGCCTTGAAGGCCGAAGGGGTCGACACGATCTTCACCCTGTGCGGCGGCCACATCATCGACATCTACGACGGCTGCGTCGACGAAGGCATCGAGGTCATCGACGTACGGCACGAGCAGGTCGCGGCGCACGCGGCGGACGGCTACGCGCGGATCACCGGCAAGCCCGGCTGCGCGGTGGTGACCGCCGGGCCGGGCACCACCGACGCCGTCACCGGGGTCGCGAACGCGCTGCGCGCGGAAAGCCCGATGCTGCTCATCGGCGGCCAGGGCGCGCTGACCCAGCACAAGATGGGGTCCCTGCAGGACCTCCCGCACGTGGACATGATGGCGCCGATCACGAAGTTCGCCGCGACAGTGCCGCACACCGCCCGCGTCGCGGACCTCGTGAGCATGGCCTTCCGCGAGGCCTACGCGGGCGCGCCGGGGCCGTCGTTCCTGGAGATCCCGCGCGACGTCCTCGACGCCCGGGTGCCGCTCGGCCAGGCGCGCATCCCCGAAGCGGGCCGCTACCGCGCGTCGACGAAGAACGCGGGGGACCCGGCCGACGTCGAGAAGCTCGCGGACCTCTTGGTGCACGCCAAGAAGCCGGCGATCCTGCTGGGCAGCCAGGTCTGGACCACGCGCGCGACCGAGCCCGCCGTCGACCTCGTGCGCACGCTGAACATCCCGGCGTACATGAACGGCGCCGGCCGCGGCACGCTGCCCCCGGGCGATCCGCACCACTTCCAGCTCTCCCGCCGGTACGCCTTCGACAACGCCGACGTCATCGTCATCGTCGGCACCCCGTTCGACTTCCGGATGGGCTACGGCAAGCGGCTGTCGAAGGACGCCACCGTCGTCCAGATCGACCTCGACTACCGCACGGTCGGCAAGAACCGGGACGTCGACCTCGGCATCGTCGGCGACGCCGGCCAGGTCCTCGCCGCCGTCGCCGAGGCCGCGTCCGGCCGCGCCGACAACGGCGCCGTCGGCCGCAAGTCCTGGCTCGAGGAACTCCAGGCGGTGGAGGAAAAGGCGAAGCAGAAGCGGCTGCCGCTGCAGCACTCCGACGCGAGCCCGATCCACCCGTACCGGCTGGTCCACGAGATCAACGAGTTCCTCACCGAGGACTCGATCTACATCGGCGACGGCGGCGACATCGTCACCTTCTCCGGCCAGGTCGTCCAGCCGAAGTCGCCCGGCCACTGGATGGACCCCGGTCCACTCGGGACACTCGGCGTCGGCATCCCGTTCGTCATGGCGGCCAAGCACGCGCGCCCCGACAAGGAGGTCGTCGCGCTCTTCGGCGACGGCGCCTTCAGCCTCACCGGCTGGGACTTCGAAACGCTCGTGCGGTTCAACCTGCCGTTCGTCGGGATCGTCGGCAACAACTCGTCGATGAACCAGATCCGCTACGGCCAGGCCGCGAAGTACGGCCTGCCGCGCGAGCGCGTCGGCAACACCCTCGGCGACGTCCGCTACGACGAGTTCGCGCGCATGCTCGGCGGCCACGGCGAAGAAGTCCGCGACCCGGCCGACATCGGGCCGGCGCTGCTGCGGGCGCGGGAGTCCGGCAAGCCGTCGCTGATCAACGTCTGGGTCGATCCCGACGTGTACGCCCCCGGAACCATGAACCAGACCATGTACAAGTGAGCGGAGGCCAAGGCATGGGTAAGGCACTGGAGGGCGTGCGCGTCCTCGACATGACGCACGTGCAGTCCGGTCCGTCGTCGACGCAGCTGCTGGCCTGGCTCGGCGCGGACGTGATCAAGCTGGAAACCCCCGGCCGCGGCGACATCACCCGCGGGCAGCTGCGCGACCTGCCCGGGGTGGACAGCCTCTACTTCACGATGCTGAACGCCAACAAGCGCAGCATCACGCTCAACATGAAGAGCGAAGAAGGCAAGGAGATCTTCGAGAAGCTGGTGTCCGGAGTGGACGTCCTGGTCGAGAACTTCGGCCCCGGCGTCGTCGACCGGTTCGGCTACCCGTGGGAGAAGCTGGCCTCGCTCAACCCGCGGCTGGTCTACGCCTCCATCAAGGGGTTCGGTCCCGGCCGCTACGCCGACTTCAAGGCCTACGAGGTGGTCGCGCAGGCCATGGGCGGCGCGATGAGCACCACCGGCTTCGAAGACGGGCCGCCGACCGCGACCGGCGCGCAGATCGGTGACTCCGGCACCGGCATCCACCTGGTGGCCGCCATCCTCGCCGCGCTGTACCAGCGGACCTCCACCGGCCGCGGCCAGCGCGTCCAGGTCGCCATGCAGGACGCCGTGCTCAACCTGTGCCGGGTCAAGCTGCGGGACCAGCAGCGGCTCACCCACGGCCCGCTCGGGGAGTACCCGAACGAGCACTTCGGCGACGAGGTCCCGCGGTCGGGCAACGCGTCCGGTGGCGGGCAGCCCGGCTGGGCGGTGAAGTGCGCGCCGGGCGGGCCGAACGACTACATCTACGTGATCGTCCAGCCGCCCGGCTGGGCCCCGCTGGCCCGGCTGATCGGCAAGGGGGAGCTGGCCGACGACCCGGCGTGGGCCACGCCCGAGGTCCGCCTGTCCAAACTGGACAAGATGTTCGCCCTCGTCGAGGAGTGGACCGAGAAGCACACCAAGTGGGAAGTGATGGAACAGCTCAACGCCCACAACATCCCGTGCGGGCCGATCCTGTCCACCAAGGAGCTGATCGAGGACGAGACGCTGGCCGAGCTCGGCTCGGTCGTCGAGGTGCCGCACCCGGAACGCGGCGCGTTCAAGACGGTCGGCTGCCCGCTCAAGCTGTCCGACTCGCCGGTCGAGATCGAACGCTCGCCCCTGCTCGGCGAGCACAACGACGAAGTGCTCGCCGAACTCGGCTACGGCGAGGCGGACCTCGAGAAGTTCCGCGCCGCGGGGGTGATCTGAGTGGCGGATCGCGCGGCGGTCGAAAAGATCCTCGACCAGGTGGCGGCCGAAGGGCGGTCCTCGCTGACCGCGCCCGAGGGGCGTGCGGTGTGCGAGGCATACGGTATCCCGACCCCCGCCGAGCGGCTGGCGACCTCGGCCGGGGACGCCGTGGCCCACGCCGAGGTCATCGGGCTGCCGGTGGTGCTCAAGATCGTCTCCCCGGACATCCTGCACAAGACCGAAGCCGGCGGCGTGCTCGTCGGCCTTCAGGACGCCGAAGCCGTGAAGGCGGGTTACGAAAAGATCGTCGAGAACGCGAAGGCGTACGACGCCGACGCGCGGATCCTCGGCGTCCAGGTCCAGCAGATGCTCACCGAGGGACAGGAGGTGATCATCGGCTCGGTCACCGACCCGACCTTCGGGAAGGTGGTCGCGTTCGGCCTCGGCGGCGTGCTCGTGGAGGTGCTCAAGGACGTCACCTTCCGGCTCGCGCCGACGACCGCCGAGGAAGCGCTGTCGATGGTCGACGGTATCCAAGCGGCCGAAATCCTCCGCGGCGTGCGTGGTTCGGATCCTGTCGACCGCGACGCGCTCGCCGCGGTGATCACCGCACTCGGCGAGCTGGTCACCGACTTCCCGCAGCTGTCCGAGGTGGACCTCAACCCGGTGCTCGCCACCGCGCGCGGCGCGACCGCGGTCGACGTCCGCGTCCTGGTCGACCCGGACGCGGCGAAGGAGCCGCGGCGGTTCACCCAGGAGGAGATCCTCGCGTCGATGAACCGGATCATGAAGCCGGCCTCGATCGCGGTGATCGGCGCGTCGGCCGAAGCCGGGAAGATCGGCAACTCGGTGATGAAGAACCTGGTCAACGGCGGCTACGCGGGCGAGATCCACCCGATCAACCCCAAGGCCGCCGAGATCCTCGACCGCAAGGCCTACCCGAGCATCGCCGACGTACCCGGCGACGTCGACGTCGCGGTCTTCGCCATCCCGGCGAAGTTCGTCCCCGCGGCGCTGGAGGAAGCCGGGAAGAAGGGTGTGGCCGGGGCGATCCTCATCCCGTCCGGTTTCGGCGAAACCGGCAACATCGAGCTGCAGGACCAGGTCGTCGCGATCGCGCGCCGGCACGGCGTGCGCGTCCTCGGCCCCAACATCTACGGCTACTACTACACGCCGGAGAACCTGTCGGCGACGTTCTGCACGCCGTACGACGTCAAGGGCGGCGTGGCCTTGTCGTCACAGAGCGGCGGGATCGGGATGGCGATCCTCGGGTTCAGCCGCTCGGCGAAGATGGGCGTCTCCTCGATCGTCGGCGTGGGCAACAAGGCCGACATCGACGAGGACGACCTGCTCACGTTCTTCGAGCACGACGAGAACACCGAGCTCATCGCCATGCACCTGGAGGACCTGAAGGACGGGCGCGCGTTCGCGGAGACGGCGAAGCGCGTCTCACAGCGCAAGCCGGTCGTGGTCCTGAAGGCCGGCCGGACGTCGCAGGGCGCGAAGGCGGCCAGTTCGCACACCGGCGCGCTGGCCGGGAACGACAAGGTCTACGACGACATCCTGCGCCAGAGCGGCGTGGTGCGGGCACCCGGGCTCAACGACATGCTCGAGTACGCCCGCGGCATCCCGCTGCTGCCCGCGCCGAAGGGCGAGAACGTCGTCATCATCACCGGCGCCGGCGGCTCGGGCGTGCTGCTGTCGGACGCCTGCGTCGACAACGGACTGCGGCTGATGGAGATCCCGCCGGACCTCGACACCGCGTTCCGCGAGTTCATCCCGCCGTTCGGCGCGGCGGGCAACCCGGTGGACATCACCGGCGGCGAACCGCCCTCGACCTACCGCAACACGATCGCGCTCGGCCTCGAGGACGACCGCATCCACGCGCTGATCCTCGGCTACTGGCACACCATCGTCACCCCGCCGATGGTGTTCGCGGAACTCGTCTCCGAAGTCGTCGGCGAATACCGCGCGAAGGGGATCCACAAGCCCGTCGTCGCTTCGCTTTCCGGCGACGTCGAAGTGGAGGAGGCGAGCGCCTACCTCTACGACCACGGGGTCGTCGCCTACCCGTACACGACCGAAAAGCCGGTCGCGGTGCTCGGGGCGAAGTACCGCTGGGCGCGGGCCGCCGGCCTGCTTTGAGCGTCCTCCACAGGGGCTGGCCCATCCACACGGAAAGGACGAAGATCCACCGCACGACGGCAGCAGAGGGACACGAGTCAACGGTGACGGAAGAGAACTCTTATGACCGCAGCCACGTACCAGGAGATAGTTGACGAGAACGGAAGAGTCTACCGAGTAGGGGAGTCCCCGCAGGACATCATGGGGCGCTCGCGCAGCTGGATGGTCTGGCTGCCCTGGATCGCCATGATGGCGGTCAGCGTGTTCGAGTACGGCTGGGGCGCCGTCGAAGGCACGCTGGAGGAGAAATACGGCTGGACGCTGTCGGACGCGTTCTGGCTGGCGAGCGTCTGGGCGGTGTTCCAGGCCGGCGTCGCGTTCCCGGCGGGCCGGCTCCGGGAGAAGAACGTCGTCTCGGCGAAGACGGCGATGCTGCTCGGCGCGCTGTTCAGCGGCATCGGCTACTTCACGATCGCGCACAGCGGAAACCTGACGCTGGCGTTCATCGGGTACTCGGTCCTCGGCGGCACCGGCGCCGGGCTCGTGTACGCGACCTGCATCAACATGGTCGGCAAGTGGTACCCGGAGAAGCGCGGAGCCCGCACCGGGTTCGTGAACGGCGGGTTCGCCTACGGCTCGGTGCCGTTCATCTACCTGTTCAGCGCGTTCCTCGGGCACGAGAACGTCACCGGGGTGCTCGACGGCATCGGCCTGTACATGCTGCTCGTCGTCGGGGTGTGCGGATTCCTGTTCAAGGACCCGCCGAAGAGCTGGTGGCCGAAGGAGATCGACCCGCTGACCTGGGCCAAGGGCAAGGCCGGGGTGAGGACCCTCGCGAAGAACCCGCCGGCGGTCCGGCAGTACACGCCGATGGAGGCGATCCGGACCGGCATGCTCCCGCTGATGTGGGTGTGCCTGGTGATCATCGGCGGGGTGTCGCTGTTCGGCATCAACTTCCAGGTGCCGTTCGCCAAGGAGAGCCACTTCGGCGCGTTCGTCGCGGCTTCCTCGGCCGGCGTGCTGGCCATCGTCAACGGCACCGGCCGCGCGGTCGTCGGCTGGGCGTCGGACAAGATCGGCAGGCGGCAGACGCTCACGCTGGTGCTGGTGATCGCGGCCGGCGCGCAGTTCGGCGTGCTGTACGCCGGGAACACGCACAACCTGGTGCTGTTCATGGTGTTCGCGTTCCTGACCGGGTTCGGCGGCGGGGCGTTCTACCCGTTGTTCGCCGCGCTGGTGCCGGACTACTTCGGCGAGAACAACAACGCGTCGAACTACGGCCTGGTCTACAGCGCCAAGCTGGTCGGCGGCGTCGGCGGTGGCGGGCTCGCCGCGGGCGTCATCAGCGCGTGGGGCTACACCGGCGCGTACGTCCTCGCCGGGTGCATCGCGCTCCTGTCCGCGGTGCTGACGCTGTTCCTGCGCCAGCCGGGCCGGCCACGCCACCAGCTCGCCGAAACCGAGCTGGTGGCGCGGCCGTCAGCCGCCGCCGGCGGCTGAGCACCCGGTGCGCTCCCCGGTCCCGCGGCAATCAGGACCGGGGAGCGTCCGGGCGTTCGTGGTAGGCCTGGCGGGTCCGTTCGGTGTGCTTGGCCATGATCTGCTCCGCGGCTTCGGTGTCGCCGTCGGAGATGGCGTGGATCAGCTCGTCGTGCTCGCTCCACGCGTCCCGCCCGCGGGGCCGGGCGATCGGCGTGTAGTACCAGCGGACCCGGCGGTCGACCAGGCCGATCAGCTCCGCCAGCACGGCGTTCCCCGACAGTTCGGTGATGAACGCGTGGAGGGCGGCGTTGGCCGCGACCAGGCCTTCGGTGTCCTCGGCGTGCAACGCCTGGACGCCGACCTGCTGCAGGTCCCACAGCCGCCGGACGTCCTGCGGGGTGGCGTTGGCGGCGGCGAGCTTCGCGGAGTGCGTCTCCAGCACGCTGCGGACGCTCAGCAGCTGGTCGGCTTCTTCGTCGGTCGGCAGGTGCACGAACGCGCCCTGCGCGGGGCGGAGGTCGACCCAGCCTTCGCTCTGCAGCCGCTGCAGGGCTTCCCGCACCGGCTGCCGGCTCACGCCGAGGTACTCCGCCAGGTCGGCTTCGACCAGGTGCTGCCCGGGTTCGAGCGTGCGGTTGATGATCAGCTCGGCGAGGGCTTCGTAGACGACCTGCCGCAGCGGCGCCGGGCGTTCGACGCGCTTGGCCGGGGTCGAGCCGAGCGAGCCCTTGGCCGTGCGGCGGCCGGACGGGCCGCGGTCGTGGAGCGGGGAAGCGGGCTGGCTCACGGGACACCTCGGAGGGGAGAGGAACGCGATGATCTGAAGTCAGGATACAGGTTTTGGTATGCAAAATCCCAGAATCTCACCCGGTCGGGATTTTGGCTGCGAAAGACAATCGGCCCTGGTCTGCGTAACGGATCCAGGATACTGTATGCAATCACGTGGTCGACCGAAGTGGGAGGCACATCATGAAGGTGGCTGTTCTCGGGGCCGGGGCGATCGGCGCCTACGTCGGGGCCGCGCTGCACCGCGGCGGGACCGAGGTGCACCTGATCGCCCGGCGGGCCCACCTCGAGGCGATGCGCGAGCACGGCGTCCGCGTGCTCAGCCCGCGCGGTGACTTCACCGCGCATCCCCACGTCACGGACGACCCGGCCGAAGTCGGCCCGGTCGACTTCGTCTTCCTCGGTCTCAAGGCCAACTCCTACGCCTCGTGCGGGCCCTTGCTCGCGCCGCTGCTCGGCCCGGAGACCGCGATCGTGGCCGCGCAGAACGGCATCCCGTGGTGGTACTTCCACGGCCTCGACGGCCATCCACTGGAAGGGCGGCGGGTCGAGACGGTCGACCCCGGCGGCTCGGTGACCGCGGTGCTGGAGCTGCGCCGCGCGATCGGCTGCGTCGTCTACTGCTCGACGGTCATCGAGGAGCCGGGCGTGATCCGGCACCTGGAAGGCACCCGGTTCTCCCTCGGCGAGCCGGACGGCGAGATCTCCGCGCGCTGCAAGGTGCTCAGCGCGGCGATGATCGCCGGCGGGCTCAAGGCGCCGGTCGAGCCCCGCCTGCGCGACGACATCTGGATCAAGCTGATGGGCAACGTCGCGTTCAACCCGCTGTCCGCCCTGACCCGGGCGACCATGGCGCAGATCTGCGAGCACGACGACACGCGCGCGCTCGTCGCCACGATGATGACCGAGACCCTCGCCATCGCCCGCGCGGCGGGCAGCGACCCGAAGGTTTCGGTCGAGAAGCGCATCGACGGCGCCTGGCGCGTCGGCCACCACAAGACGTCGATGCTGCAGGACCTCGAAGCCGGCAAGCCGCTGGAGACCGACGCGATCATCGGCGCGGTCGTCGAGCTGGCGGCGCTGACCGGCGTGCCCGCGCCGGCGCTGCGCCACGTCCACGCCGCCATCGGCCTGCTCGGCCACACCAGCACGACGCCCGTCCCCGTCGGGTCGCACTGAACCGGAGGTGCCCGTGAAGCGCAATAAGACCGAGCCGTACGTCCGGCTCACCCAGCCACTCGTGCATGACTCCGGCGTGCTGCGGCCGGCGACCTGGGAGGAGGCCCTCGACCGGGCCGCCGCCGGGATCCGCCGGACCCTCGAGACCAAGGGGCCCGAAGGCTTCGGGATGTTCTCGTGCGCCCGCGCGACCAACGAGATGAACTTCGTCGCGCAGAAGTTCACCCGCGCGGTGATCGGCACGAACAACGTCGACTCGTGCAACCGCACCTGCCACGCGCCGAGCGTCGCCGGGCTGGCGCGGGTGTTCGGCAGCGGCGGCGGGACGTCGTCGTACCAGGAGATCGAGGACGCCGACGTCATCGTGATCTGGGGCGGCAACCCGCGCGAGGCGCACCCGATCTTCTTCCAGCACGTACTCAAGGCCGTCCACAAGGGAGCGAAGCTCTTCGTCGTCGACCCGCGCCGGACGAGCACCGCGAGCTGGGCGCACCGGCAGCTGCAGCTCGAAGTCGGCACCGACATCCCGCTGGCCCATGCGATCGCGCGGGAGATCATCCACTCCGGACTCGCGAACACGGCGTTCATCGAGCGGGCCACCGAGGGGTTCGCCGAGTTCGCCGCGTCGGTCGAGCCGTGGACCCTGGAGGTCGCGGAGAAGACGACCGGTGTGCCGGCCGAGCTGATCCGCGAACTCGCCCACGCCTACGCCCGCGCCGACCGCGGCCAGCTGTCGTGGACGCTCGGGATCACCGAGCACCACAACGGCACCGACAACGTCCTGGCGCTGATCAACCTGTCCCTGCTGGCCGGGCAGGTCGGCCGCTACGGCGCCGGGCTGAACCCGCTGCGCGGGCAGAACAACGTCCAGGGCGGCGGCGACATGGGCGCCATCCCCGACCGGATGCCCGGCTTCCAGGACATCCTCGACGCGGACGTCCGCGCGAAGTTCGACGCGGCCTGGGGCTCGGCGATCCCGCCGCACAAGGGCCTCAACCTCACGCAGATGCTCGACGCGATGGAACGCGGCGACCTGACCTGCGTGTACATCATCGGCGAGAACCCGGTCCAGTCCGAAGCGGACTGCGAGCACACGATCAAGCGCTTGTCGAATGTGGACCACCTCGTGGTGCAGGACATCTTCCTCACCAAGACCGCGCAGCTGGCCGACGTCGTGCTGCCGGCGTCGGCGGCCTGGTGCGAGAGCGACGGCACGTTCACCAATTCCGAACGGCGGGTCCAGCGCGTCCGCAAGGCCCTCGAACCGCCGGAGGGCGCGCGCGACGACATCGAGCTGCTGTCGGAGCTGGCTCGCCGGCTCGGCCACGACTGGCACTACACCGGCGGTGAAGAGGTCTGGGACGAGCTGCGCTCGCTCTCGCCGATGCACGCCGGGATGTCCTACGCGCGGCTGGAAGAACTCGGCGGGATCCAGTGGCCGTGCTACTCCGAAGACACCCTGGAGCCGACGTTCCTGCACGGGCGGCTGTGGGCCGACGACCCGGCCGAGCGCGGCCGCCCGGCGCCGTTCACGGTGATCGAGCACAGCCCACCGGTCGACCTCCTCACCGAGGAGTTCCCCATCCGGCTCACCACCGGCAGGCGGCTGGACTCCTACAACACCGGCGTCCAGTCGGGCGGGTTCCCGTCCCCGCTGCGGCAGGGCGAGACCCTGGACCTGTGCCCGGAGGACGCCCGCGCGCTCGGCGTCACCCCGGACGAGCTGGTCCGCATCACCTCGCGGCGGGGCGAAATCGTCGCACCGGTCCGGCTCGACAAGGGCCTGAAGCCCGGGCTGGCCTTCATGACCTTCCACTTCCCGGACGAGATCGACGTCAACGTCATCACCATCGAGGCGACCTGCCCGATCGCCGGGACCGCGGAGTACAAGGCCGCGGCGATCCGCGTCGAGAAGCTCTCGGAAGCGGGAGTCTGAAGTGGACCTCAAGCTCTTGGACGCCCTCGCGTCGCGGGAAGAGAAGGACGCCGTCGCGGGGTTCGCGGGCGGCGGCCGCGACCAGCTGCTGCCCGCGCTGCACGCGGTCAACGACCGGGTCGGCTGGATCAGCCAGGGCGCGCTGAACCTGATCTGCGAGACGTTGCACGTCCCGCCCGCCGACGCATACGGCGTGGCGAGCTTCTACTCGCTGTTCGCGCTGGCGGAGCGCCCGGAGCGGGTCGTGCACGTGTGCACGGACCTGGCGTGCCGGGTGAACGGCGCGGAGACCGTGTGCGACGTCCTCACCGAGCACGTCGGCGCCGCGGGGAAGGCGCGCGGCGGGGTCACGTGGCTGCGCAGCCCGTGCCTCGGCGTCTGCGAACGGGCCCCCGCGGCGCTGACGTTCCAGGCGGGTGACCCGGCCACGACCGAGCTGGTCGCCCCGGCCACCGGCGCGTCGGCCGTGCTGGCCGCACAGCGGGCACCGTCCGCTTCGGACGGTGCCGCGCCGGTGATCCACCAGCAGGAGGGACTGCGGCTGCTGCGCCGCGTCGGTGTCGTCGATCCGTCCAGTTTGGACGACTACCGCGCGACCGGCGGTTACGCGGCCCTGCGCAACGCCCTGCGCATGGGGGAGGCCGCGGTGCTGCGGGAGGTCACCGACTCCGGCCTGCTCGGCCGCGGCGGTGCGGCCTTCCCGACCGGGCGGAAGTGGGCGGCCACCGCCGCGCAGCCCGCCGGCCCGCACTACCTGGTGTGCAACGCCGACGAGAGCGAACCCGGCACGTTCAAGGACCGGGTGCTGCTCGAAGGCGACCCGTTCGCCCTGGTCGAGGCGATGACGATCGCCGCGTTCGCGATCGGCGCCCGGCAGGGGTACGTCTACCTGCGCGGCGAGTACCCGCGGGCGTTGCGGCTGCTGCGCAACGCGCTGGTGGTCTGCCGGGAGCGCGGCTTCCTCGGCACGGACATCATGGGGCACCACGGGTTCTCGTTCGACATCGAGATCCGGCGCGGGGCCGGCGCGTACATCTGCGGCGAGGAAACGGCGATCTTCAACTCGATCGAAGGCTTCCGCGGGGAACCCCGCACGAAACCGCCGTTCCCGGTCGAGAAAGGACTCTTCGGCAAGCCGACCGTGGTCAACAACGTCGAGACGCTGGTGAACGTGCCGCTGATCCTCACCGAGGGCGCGGCCGCCTACCGGTCGATCGGCACCGAGGCCTCGGCCGGGCCGAAGCTGTTCTGCCTGTCCGGCAACGTCGAGCGCCCCGGCGTCTACGAAGTTCCGTTCGGCACGACGCTGCGGGAGCTGCTCGCGCTGGCCGGGGGAGTCCCGGAGGGCCGCTCGCTGCGCGCGATCCTGCTCGGCGGCGCGGCGGGCGGGTTCGTCCGGCCGGACGAACTGGACCTGCCGCTCACGTTCGAGGACGCCCGGGCGGCGAAGACGACGCTCGGCTCCGGCGTCGTCCTGGTCCTCGACGACCTGGCCGATCTCGGCGGCTTCCTGCTGCGGATCGCGGAGTTCTTCCGCGACGAGTCGTGCGGGCAGTGCGTCCCGTGCCGGATCGGGACGGTCCGCCAGGAGGAGGCGATCCGGCGCGTCCTCGCGGCCGGCTCGGAGGAGCGGCCGCTGCTGCGGGAAGTGGGCGGGGTCATGCGGGACTCGTCGATCTGCGGTCTCGGGCAGACCGCGTGGAACGCCATCGAGTCCGCCATCGACCGGTTGGGAGCACTGCAGTGACCATTGTGGACATCGGGATCCCGAAGCGGCTGGTCGAGTTCACCGTGGACGGCGAGACCGTCCGGGTGCCCGAGGGATCGACGATCCTCGACGCGTGCACGGCGGTGGGCAAGGAGATCCCGACGCTCTGCTACGGCGACACCCTCGAACCGGCGAACGCCTGCCGCGTCTGCATGGTGGAGGTCGAGGGCTCGCGGACGCTGGTGCCGTCGTGCTCGCGCAAGGCCGAGCCGGGCATGGTGGTGCGCACCGACTCCGAGCGGACCCGGACCAGCCGCAAGGTGGTCCTGGAACTGCTCAGCTCGGCGTCGGACCTCTCGACCACCCCGCACGTCGACCGCTGGCTGGCCGAGACCGGCGCCGACCCGTCCCGCTTCGGCCCGGACGCGGCGACCGTCGCCCAACCGGCCATTGTGGACAACGAGCTGTACGTCCGGGACTACGAAAAGTGCATCCTCTGCTACAAGTGCGTCGACGCGTGCGGAGAGCAGTGGCAGAACTCGTTCGCCATCACCGTGGCGGGCCGGGGTTTCAACGCGCGGATCTCGACGGAGTTCTCGAACCCGTTGCCCGACAGCGCGTGCGTGTACTGCGGCAACTGCGTGGAGGTCTGCCCGACCGGCGCGCTGAGTTTCAAGCGCGAGTACGACAAGCGTGCGGACGGTTCCTGGGACGAGTCCCGGCAGACGCAGACGACGACGGTGTGCACGTTCTGCGGCGTCGGCTGCAACCTGACGCTGCACGTCCAGGACAACGAGATCGTCAAGGTCACGTCCCCGCACGAGAGTTCGGTGACGCACGGCAACCTGTGCATCAAGGGCCGGTTCGGCTGGCAGCACGTCCAGAACCGGTAGCTCGGCCGCCACGGATCCCGCGCAGTCAGGTTCGCGTCCGGAACGCCAACTCGCCAGACGACGGGGCCCCGGCAAAGTCGCCGCCGCCGGGTTTCATGACATCTCCCGCGCCGAGGCGCCGTGGCTCGACGAGTCGCGGCGCCTCTGTCGTTCCCGGGCGTTGACCCCGCCGCAGGTCACGGGCTATTCTCGATATGCGAAAGAAAGATTCCGGATAGCGAAATTTGAGGTAGCGATGCCCGAGCACTCCCTGCCGTACGTCGTCAACCTGTCGCTGCTGTTCAAGGAGGTTCCCCTCCTCGAGCGCGCGGCGGCCGCGCGGGCGGCGGGCTTCACCGACGTCGAGTACTGGTGGCCGTTCGAGTCCGCCGTACCCGCGCGGGACGAGGTGGACGCCTTCGTGAAGAGCCTGGACGGCGTCCGGCTGCGCGGGCTGAACTTCTTCGCCGGGGACATGGCCGCGGGGGAGCGGGGACTGGTGAGCTGGCTCGGCCGCGAGGCGGAGTTCGCCGACAGCCTGGTCGTGGCGCTGGGCATCGCCGAACGCACCGGCTGCCGCAGCTTCAACGCCCTCTACGGCAACCGGCTCGACGGCGAAGACCCGGTCAAGCAGGACGACCTGGCGCGCACGCACCTCGCCACCGCCGCGGAAGCCGCCGCGAAGATCGGCGCGCAGCTGGTCCTCGAACCGCTTTCCGGTGCGGACCGCTACCCGCTCAAGACCGCCGCGGACGCCGTGGCCGTGCTCGACGACCTCGGGCGCGACAACGTGCGGCTGCTGGCCGACCTGTACCACCTGGCAGTCAACGGCGACGACCTGGACGCGCTCGCGACGACGCACATTGCCCGGATCGGGCACGTGCAGATCGCCGACGCACCCGGGCGCCACCAGCCCGGCACCGGCTCGCTGGACATCGAAGGACACCTCGCGAAGCTGCAGAACGCCGGTTACGACGGGTTCGTCGGGATCGAGTACGTCCCGGAGCCCGACACCGTCACGTCGCTGGACTGGCTGCCGAAAACCCGAAGGGGACGAGCATGAAACTGGGATTCATCGGACTGGGCGTGATGGGCGCCCCGATGGCCGCGCACCTGGTCGCGGCCGGGCACGACGTCAGCGGCTTCGACGTGCACGCGGCGGCCGGCGAGAAGCTGGCGGCCGCCGGCGGGCGCGCCGCGACGAGCGTCGCGGACGCCGTCGCCGGCGCGGACGTCGTGATCACGATGCTGCCGAACCACCCGCAGGTCGAGGAGGTCGTGCTGGCCGCCGGTGGCGTGCTCGACACCGCCGAGCCCGGCGCCTTGCTGATCGACATGAGCACCATCCGGCCCGAGACGTCGATCGCGATCGCCGAAGCCGCGCGGGACAAGAAGATCCGCGTGCTCGACGCGCCGGTGTCGGGCGGCCAGGCCGGGGCCGAGCAGGCGTCACTGTCCATCATGGTCGGTGGCGACGCGGCCGACTTCGAGGCCGCCACGCCGGTGTTCGACGCGGTCGGCAAGACCATCGTGCACGTCGGCCCGCACGGCGCCGGCCAGGTCGTGAAGGCCGCGAACCAGCTCGTCGTGGGCGGGATCTACGGGCTCGTCGCCGAGGCGATCGTGCTGCTCGAAGCGTCCGGTGTGGACGCCGCCACCGGCCTCGACGTGCTCGCCGGGGGACTGGCGGGCAGCCGGATCCTCGAGTTGAAGCGCAAGTCCATGGTGGAGCGGGAGTTCGCGCCCGGCTTCCGGATCGACCTGCACCACAAGGACATGGGGATCGCGCTGGCCGCCGCCCGGCAGGCCGACGTCGCGCTCCCGCTCACCGGGCTGGTCGCCCAGCTCGTCGCCGCCGGCCGCGCCATGGGGTATGGCTCCCTGGACCACTCGGCCTTGCTGAAGGTCGTCGAACAGTTGTCGGGCCGCGTCCCGGCGGAGGTGTGACATGCCCAGAATCCCCGCGATGCAGGCGGTCGTCGACGTCCTGGAAAGCGAAGGCGTCGACACCGTCTTCGGCTGCCCGGGCGCCGCGATCCTCCCGCTGTATAACGCCCTACAAGGCCGGGCAATCCAGCACCTGATCGTCCGCCACGAAGAAGGCGCGACGCACATGGCCGACGGCTGGGCCAGGACGAACGGCAACGTCGGCGTCGCCATCGGCACGTCCGGCCCGGCCGGGACGAACATGATCACCGGGCTCTACACCGCGCACGCGGACTCGATCCCGATGATCTGCATCACCGGCCAGGCGGCGACGACGAAGCTGCATCAGGAGGCCTTCCAGGCCGTCGACATCGTCGAGATCGCCAAGCCGGTGACGAAGTGGGCGGTGCAGGTCAAGGAAGCCGCGCAGCTGCCGTGGATCTTCCGCGAGGCGTTCCGGATCGCCCGCTCGGGCCGCCCCGGCCCGGTGCTCATCGACCTGCCGATCGACGTCCAGAAGCAGGACATCGAGTGGGACTCCTCGATCGACTCGCCGCTGCCCGTGACGGCGGTGAAGCCCGCGCCCGCGCGGGTCGAACGCGCGCTGGACATGCTGCTGGCGGCCGAACGGCCGATCATCCTGGCCGGTGGTGGCGTCGTGCTCGGCGAGGCGAGCGAGCAGCTGCGGGCGGCGGCCGAGCGCCTGGACGTCCCGGTGCAGGTGACGCTGATGGGCAAGGGGAGCTTCCCCGAGGACCACGAGCTGTTTGCCGGGATGGCGGGCATCCAGACGTCGCAGCGCTGGGCGAACGCGGCCTTTCTGGAGTCCGACCTGGTGCTGGCGCTGGGCGCGCGGTTCGGCGACCGGCACACCGGCGAGCTGTCGGTGTACCGGGGTGACCGGAAGTTCATCCACGTCGACATCGAGCCGACCCAGCTGGGCAAGGTCTTCGGGCCCGACCTCGGGATCGTCTCGGACACGCGGGAGTTCCTGGACGCGTTGCTGGCGGCCCTGGAGCAGCGCTCGGTGGCGCCGCGGCGCGAGTGGGTCGGCCGGATCGCGGAGCTGAAGGAAGCGCTTCCCCGGCGCGAGGACTTCGACACCCTGCCGATCAAGGCGCCGCGGGTCTTCAAGGAGATCAACGAAACCTTCGGCGAGGACACCTACTTCGTCACCGCGATCGGGCTCTACCAGATCTGGTCGGGCCAGTTCCAGAAGGCGCACAAGCCGCGGCACTACCAGGTCTGCGGCCAGGCCGGCCCGCTAGGCTGGGAGATCCCCGCCGCGATCGGCGTCAAGAAGGCGCGGCCCGAGGCCGAAGTCGTCGGCGTGGTCGGGGACTACTCGTTCCAGTTCCTCGTCGAGGAGCTGGCGGTCGCCGCCCAGTACGACGTCGGGTTCGTGCTGATCATGCTCAACAACGAGTACCTCGGGCTGATCCGCCAGGCCGAGACCGGGTACGACATGAACTTCGAGGTCGACATCCACTACGACTCGAACGGCACGGACAACGTCAAGATCATGGAGGCCTACGGCTGCTCCGGCACCCGCGTGCACGAGCCGGGGGAGATCCGGACGTCGCTGGAGTGGGCCCGCAAGGAGGCCGAGCGCACCAGCCGCCCGGTCCTGGTGGAGATCATGATCGAGCGCGAGGGCAACGCCGCGATGGGTGCCGCGCTCGACGCCGTGAAGGAGTTCGAGCCCGCGTAACACCCCGCGTGACCACGGCCGCCGCGCGAGACCCTGACCTCGTGCGGCGGCCTTTCCGCGCCTGCGATCAGCGCGTTGTCGGAAAGTACAAACCGGGGCCGTAAATTCACCCGGCTTTCAGGGGTTTTGCCGTGGTCCCGGCCACACCCGAGCGTGTGTACTCCTTGACGAAGCAGCCCCGAAAGGACGTCCACAGTGGAATTCCTCCGACCCGCCTCGCTGGCCGACGCGCTCGCCGCGCGCGCCGCGAACCCCGGTGCGGTCCCGATCGCCGGCGGCACGGACGTGATGGTCGAGCTCAACTTCGACCACCGCCGTCCGGAGTCCCTGCTCGACCTCGGCCGCGTCGCCGAGCTGCACGAGCACGGCACCGACGGCGGCCGGATCCGGCTCGGCGCGGCCGTGCCCTACACCCGGATCATCGCCGAACTGGGCACGCAGCTGCCCGGCCTGGCGATGGCCGCGCGGACCGTCGGGTCCCCGCAGATCCGCAACCGCGGCTCCGTGGGCGGCAACCTGGGCGCGGCATCGCCGGCGGGCGACTCGCACCCGGCCCTGCTGGCAGCAGACGCCGAGGTCGAAATCGCGTCGGTGCGCGGCACCCGGATCGTGGCGGCGAAGGACTTCTACGTCGGGGTCAAGCGCAACGTCCTGGAGCCGGACGAACTGATCACGGCCGTGCTGCTCGAACCGGCCACCGGTCCCCAGCAGTTCAGCAAGATCGGCACCCGCAACGCGATGGTCATCGCCGTGGCCGCGTTCGGCCTGGCCCTGCACCCGGCGGAGCAGCGCGTCGGCACCGGTGTGGGCTCGGCCGCGCCCACGCCCCGGCGGGCGACGGACGCCGAGGAGTTCCTGGCCGGCGAGCTGGACTGGGAGTCGCGCCGGCCGGTGACCGACTCGGTGAAGCGCCGCTTCGGTGACCTCGTCGCCGCGGCCGCGTCGCCGATCGACGACGTCCGGGGCAGCGCGGCCTACCGGCGCCATGCGCTGGGGGTCATGGCGCGCAGGACGCTGACCTGGGCCTGGACCGAATACTGCGAGGGGAGCGCGAAGTGCGCGTGAACGTCACCGTCAACGGCGAATCCCGTCGGGCGGACAACGTCTGGGAAGGCGAGAGCCTGCTCTACGTGCTGCGCGAGCGGCTCGGTCTCCCGGGCTCGAAGAACGCCTGTGAACAGGGCGAATGCGGTTCCTGCACGGTCTACCTCGACGGCGTGCCGGCGTGCGCGTGCCTGGTCGCGGCGGGCCAGGCCGAGGGCCGTGACGTCGTCACCGTCGAAGGCTTGGCGGAGGGGGACGACCTCGACCCGGTGCAGGAGTCGTTCGTCGAGAAGGGCGCCGTCCAGTGCGGGTTCTGCACGCCCGGCCTGCTGGTCGCCGCGCACGACCTGATCGAGCGCGTCCCCGACCCCAGCGACGTCGAGATCCGCGAGGCGCTCGCGGGGAACCTCTGCCGCTGCACCGGGTACGAGAAGATCCTCGACGCGGTCCGCGACGCGGCCGCGAAGAAGGCCGTCCGATGAGCGCGCCGGCCCGCTCCCCGCAGGAGCTACAGGACACGATCGCCGGCGGCATCGGCGAAAGCCCGCTGCGCCCGGACGGCACGCTCAAGGTCCGCGGCGAGTTCGCGTACTCGTCGGACCTGTGGCACGAGGACATGCTGTGGGGCGCCACGCTGCGCAGCCCGCACCCGCACGCCCGGATCGTCCGCCTCGACGTCTCCCGCGCGCTCGCCCAGCCGGGCGTGCACGCGGTGCTGACGCACGAGGACGTACCCGGCGAGAACGTCTACGGCCTCAAGTACCAGGACACCCCGGCGCTGGCCGACGGCCTGGTCCGCTACCAGGGCGAGCCGATCGCCATCCTGGCCGCCGACCACCCGGAGATCGCGCGGCAGGCGCTCAAGGAGATCGTCGTCGAGTACGACGTCCTCGAGCCGATCACCGACCCCGAGCGCGCCGCGCACGACGACACCCTCCCGAAGCTGCACCCGGACGGGAACCTGGTCCGCCACCAGCGGATCGTGAAGGGCGACCCGGCCGCGACCGCGGACGTCGTCGTCTCCGGCGTCTACGAGATCGGCATGCAGGACCAGGCGTTCCTCGGGCCGGAATCCGGGCTCGCGGTGCCGGCCGAGGACGGCGGCGTCGACCTCTACCTGGCGACCCAGTGGCTGCACGTCGACCAGCGCCAGACGGCGAAGGCCCTCGGTCTGCCCTTGGAGAAGGTACGGCTGACGCTGTCGGGCGTCGGTGGCGCGTTCGGCGGCCGCGAGGACCTGTCGATGCAGATCCACTCGTGCATGCTCGCGCTGCGCACCGGCCGCCCGGTGAAGATGAGCTACAACCGCCTGGAGTCGTTCTTCGGGCACGTGCACCGCCACCCGGCGAAGATGTATTACGAGCACGGCGCGACGAAGGACGGCAAGCTCGTCTACGTCCGCGCCAGGATGTACTTCGACGGCGGCGCGTACGCGTCCAAGACCCCGGTCGTGGTCGGCAACGGCACCACGCTCAGCGTCGGTCCCTACGACGTTCCGAACGCGCACATCGAAGGCTGGGGTGTCTACACGAACAACCCGACCTGCGGCGCGATGCGCGGGCTCGGCGCGGTCCAGCCGACCTACGCCTACGAGTCCCAAATGGACAAGCTGGCGTCCGCTTTGGACATGGATCCGGCGGAACTGCGGATCCGCAACGCGCTGGGCGAAGGGTCCACTGTGGTCACCGGCCAGGTCGTCGACTTCCCGGCGCCGGTGGCCGAGCTGGTGCAGCGGGTTCGCGACCTGCCGCTGCCGCCCGCACGCGGTGAGCACGTCGACATCCGCGAGCTGCCCGGCGGCGCGTCCAACACCACCCACGGCGAAGGGGTCGTGCGCGGTGTCGGCTACGGCGTCACCATCAAGAACATCTCCTACGCCGAGGGCCTCGACGACTACTCGACCGCCCGCGTCCGTCTCGAGGTGCTCGGCGGCGAGCCGGTGGCGATGGTGCACACCGCGGCGGCCGAGGTCGGCCAGGGCCTCGTCACCCTGCAGCAGCAGATCGCCCGCACCGAACTGGGCCTGACCCGGGTCAGCGTGCACCCGTCCGACACGAGCGTCGGCGACGCGGGGTCCAGCTCGGCGTCGCGCCAGACGTACGTCACCGGCGGCGCCGTCCGCAACGCGTGCCGCGCGGTCGCCGAAGGTGTCTACGCGCGGCTCGGGGTGTCCGCCGAGGGCATGTCCCTGGTGGGTGGGAAGGTCGTCGCGGCCGACGGCGAAGTCGTCGCGGACCTGGCCGAGCTGCTCGGCGACACCGCGATCGAGGAGACCCGCGAGTTCCACCACCGCCCGACCTACCCCCTCGACCCCGAGACCGGGCAGGGCGACGCCCACGTGCAGTACGGGTTCTCCGCCCACCGCGCGGTGGTCGACGTCGACCTGGACCTCGGCCTGGTCAAGGTCGTCCAGCTGGACTGCGCCCAGGACGTCGGCAAGGCGATGAACCCCGACGCCGTCGTCGCCCAGATCCAGGGCGGCTCCGCGCAGGGCCTCGGCCTCGCTGTGATGGAGGAAATCCTGGTCAAGGATGGCAAAGTCCGGAACCCGTCGTTCACCGACTACCTCATCCCGACCATCCTCGACATGCCGCCGATGCACGTCGACGTCCTCGAACGCCCCGACCCGCACGCGCCCTACGGCGTCCGCGGCGTCGGCGAACCGCCGACGATCTCCGCGACGCCGGCGATCGCCAACGCCATCCGCGCGGCCACCGGCCTCGAACTGCCGCGCGTCCCGATCCGCCCCGAGCACATCACCGGAGTCTGAAATGACCACGTCGCTTTCCGTCGAACAGGAGTGGCTGGACGAAGCCGTCCGGATCGCCACGCAGAACGTCCAGAACGGCGGCGGCCCGTTCGGCGCGCTGATCGTGAAGGACGGCGAAGTCGTCGCGACCGGCGTCAACCGCGTCACCGCGAACCTCGACCCGACCGCGCACGCCGAAGTCGTCGCGATCCGGGCGGCCTGCCAGGCGCTCGGCACGTTCAAGCTCGACGGCTGCGTGCTCGTCTCCAGCTGCGAGCCGTGCCCGATGTGCCTGTCGTCGGCGCTGTGGGCGCGCGTGGACAAGGTCTTCTTCGCCGCCGACCGCGACGACGCGGCCAAGGCCGGCTTCGACGACCGGGCCTTCTACGAACTCTTCGACCGTCCCCGCGAAACGTGGACCGTGCCCGTGACCCGACTGTCCACGAAGGATGGTTTCGCCCCCTTTGCGGCTTGGCTCGACAAGGCCGACCGCACCGACTACTGACCCACAAGGCCAGCTGACCGGAGCACAACCCAATCGAACGTCCCGCTCGGCCAGGCACGGCGTAGTGCCTGGCCCTGGCCGAGCACACCCGATGAGGATTATTCAGCCGTCGCCCGGCGCAAAGTCCCTGTTGGGTTGCACGCGCAAGTCCGTTGCGCCGGGCTAGCCCGAATAACCCTCACCGGCAAGGGCAGGACGCATGACCCAGACCGAAGTCCCCACCCCAATAGTCGACGAAGTACCGCCCCAACGGCGATCGCTGCTCGACAAGCTGTTCGAGCTGCGGGCCCGGCAGAGCACGATCGGCCGCGAAGTCCGCGGCGGCGTCACGACGTTCGTCGCGATGGCGTACATCGTGCTGCTCAACCCGCTCATCCTCGGCGCCTCCGCCGACATCACCGGCGCCCGGCTGTCGGCGGCGCAGGTGACCACCGCGACGGCGCTGGCCGCCGCCGTGATGACCGTCCTCATGGGACTCGTCGGCAACGCGCCCCTCGCGCTCGCCGCCGGGCTCGGCATCAACGGCATCGTCGCCTTCCAGATGGCCCCGTCGATGACCTGGGCGCAGGCGTTCGGGCTGGTCGTGCTCGAAGGCGTCTGCATCGTGCTGATGGCCGTCAGCGGCGTCCGCGAGCGGATCATGAACGCGATCCCGCGGCCGCTCAAGATGGCGATCACCGTCGGGATCGGGCTCTACATCGCCCTGGTCGGGCTGGTCAGCGCCGGGTTCGTGACCCGGATGCCGGACTCGGCGCAGACCACGGTCCCGGTGCGCCTCGGGGCGAGCGGGCACCTGCACGGCTGGCCGATCGTGGTGTTCTGCTTCGGGCTGCTGCTGATGATCGTGCTGCTGGCTCGCAAGGTGCCGGGCGCGGTGCTGATCAGCATCGGGGTGGCGACGGTGTTCGCGGTCGTGCTGCACGAGGGGTTCGGCGTCGGCGGCTGGGGCCTGACCACCCCGGCGCTGCCCGACCACGTCGTCGCGGCGCCGGACTTCGGGCTCTTCGGCCACATCGACCTGTTCGGCGGGTTCGCCTCGGCGGGCGCGCTGGCGGCGACGGTGTTCCTGTTCACGCTGGTGCTGTCCGGCTTCTTCGACGCGATGGGCACGATCACCAGCGTCTCGGACGAAGCCGGGTTGTCGAAGAACGGCAAGGTCCCCCGGATGGGCCGCATCCTGCTGGTCGACGGCGCGGGCGCGATCGCGGGCGGTGTCACCGGCTCGTCGCCGAACACGGTGTTCCTGGAATCCGCGGCCGGGGTCGGCGAGGGCGCCCGGACCGGTCTCGCGAGCGTCGTCACCGGGCTGCTGTTCGCCGGGACGCTGCTGTTCACCCCGCTCGCCGGGGTGGTCCCGGCCCAGGCGGCGGCGCCCGCGCTGGTCGTCATCGGCGGCATGATGGTCGCGCAGTGCCGCAACATCCCTTGGCACGACCCGGACTACACGATCCCGGTGTTCCTCACCGCGGCGCTGATCCCGTTCACCTACTCGATCACCAACGGCGTCGGCGCGGGCCTGATCGCGTTCGTGCTGATCAAGATCGGCCGCGGCAAGTGGCGCGAGGCCGGCTGGCTGTTGTCCTTGCTGGCGCTGGTGTTCGCGGTGTACTTCGCCGTCGACGGCGTCGAAGCCCTCTTCCGCTAAGGAGATCCCCGTGGCCCTGATGTTCTTCAACGGCGGCGCCATGCGTGGCGAACCGCTGCACCACCTCCTCGACGGCTCGCCGTTCATCGGCACCGCCCGGACGGCGGCCAAGTACCGCTTCTATGCCGTCGGTTCGCAGTGCCCAGCGCTGTACCCGGTCTCGCACGGCGGCGCGGAGGTGGCCGGCGAGGTGTACGACGTCTCGCTGGACGACCTGCGCGACAAGGTGCTGCCCTCCGAACCGCACGAGCTGGAGCTGGGGGTCGTGGAACTGTCCGACGGCAGTTCGGCGTTCGCGATGCTGCTGCGGCGGCCGTACACCTCGCACGTCGCCCTGCGGGACATCACCGAGATCGGCGACTGGCGGGCGTACAAGGCGAGCGCGTGAAGGTCCTCGTCGCGCCGGACAAGTTCAAGGGGTCGCTGACCGCGGCCGAAGTGGCGGCGGCGGTCGCTGACGGCCTCGCCGACGCCTGCCCTTCGCTCGAGGTCGCGACCCTCCCGGTGGCGGACGGCGGCGACGGCACGGTCGACGCCGCCGTCGCCGCCGGGTACGAGCGGGTGACGGTCCCGGCCCGCGGCCCGACGGGGGTGCCCGTGACGGCGTCCTACGCGGTTCGCGGGGACACGGCGGTGGTCGAGCTGGCGGAGGCGTCCGGGCTGCACCGGTTGCCCGGCGCGCCGGCGCCGCTCACGGCGACGAGCGCGGGAACGGGCGACGTCATCGCGGCGGCGGTGGCCGCCGGGTGCCGCCGGATCGTGCTGGGCGTGGGCGGGAGCGCGTGCACCGACGGCGGCGCGGGCTTGCTGACGGCGCTGGGGGCCCGGCTTCTGGACTCGTCGGGCCGTGAACTTCCGTTCGGTGGTGCGGCCTTGGCGCGGCTGGCGTCGTTGGACGTGTCCGGTCTGTCCAGAGTGGACATCGAGCTGGCGAGCGATGTGGACAATCCGCTCTATGGGCCGTCCGGGGCTGCTTTTGTTTATGGGCCGCAGAAAGGCGCCTCACCTGCGGACGTCGAGACGCTCGATTCGGCGCTGCGGCACTGGGCGTCCATCGCCGGTCCGGAGTTCGCGGACCGGCCCGGTGCGGGGGCCGCCGGGGGAGTGGGGTTCGCGGCGATGGCGGTGCTGGGGGCTCGGATGCGACCGGGGATTTCGTTGTTGCTGTCGCTGCTCGGGTTCGAGTCCGCGCTGGCCGGGGCTTCGCTGGTGGTGACCGGGGAGGGGTCGCTGGACCGGCAGACGTTGTCCGGGAAGGCCCCGGCCGGGGTGGCGCGGGCTGCGGCGGCCGCGGGGATTCCGTGTGTCGCTGTTTCCGGGAGGTGTCTGCTGTCGGCGTCCGAGCTGGCGGAGGCGGGGATCTCGGCGGCGTATGCGCTGACGGATGTGGAGCCGGACCCGGCCCGCTGTATGGCGGAGGCGGCTCCGCTGCTGCGGCGCTTGGCCGGGCGGATCGCGGCTGAGCACGTGGCTCGGTGAGCCGCGATGGGTGGTCGCCTGGCTCGCCGGGGTCGCGGCTGACCGCCTGGCCTGGCGACCCGCGTTCGGTGGCCGTCTGACTTGCCGGGTCGCGGCTGTCCGCGTGGCCCGGAAAGCTGCTGGGTCGCCTGGCTGTCCGGGCCGCGGCCGACCACGTGGCCTCGCGATCCGCGTTCGGTGGCCGTCTGGCTAGCCGGGTCGCGGCTGTCCGCGTGGCCCGGGCCCCGGTGGCCGTCTGGGTTGCCGGATCGCGGCCGACCACGTGGCCCGCTGATCCGCGCCCCAGTGTCCTGAATGAGTCATTCAGGACTTCAGCCGTCAGAGGCCCGGCAAAGCCGCGCCGGCGAGCGGGTGACCGGCGGCAGAGTCGCCTGGCCGCATGGTCTGCTCGGCACCGCAGGGATGTCATGAAAGGGTCGTTCATCTCGCCAGACGACATGAACGACCCTTTCATGACATCGCGGACCGCCGGACCGGCCCGACCTTGCCAAGCCCTGTCTTCAGCCGTCCTGAATGACTCATTCAAGACCGTCGCCCGCGCGGGTCAGGCGTCGGCGATGCGGTCCAGCCACTCCGCCATCAGCACCCGCTCGGCGTCGGTGAGCGTGGTCGTCTCGGCGAGCCCGGCGCGCAGCGCGATCGCCCGCTCCGGCAGAGCAGAACCCGCCGGCTCGGGGGCGTCGGTCAGGATGCGGCTCAACACCGTTTCCCGCGCCGTCGCCGAAAGCTCGAGGTCGCGCTCGGCCTCGGGCGTCGCGATCAGGGACAGCACGACTCCCATCCCGGTCGCGTGCACCAGCCTGGCCGCGCGCTCGACGCTCACCCGCAGCCGGCCCGCGGCCGCGACGCGCTCGATGATCTCGCGCAGCATCGCTTCGGCTTCGCGCGCGGCGGGCGACGTGCGGCCCTTGCGGGCGTCGCCGTACATGAGGACGTAGAACTCCGGGCGGGACAGCCCGAACTCCTGGTGCAGGTCCCAGCCGCGCCTGAGGTCCTCGACCGCGTCGCCGGTCGAGCCCATCGCGCGCTTGCTGGTCAGGTACTCGTCGAAGCCGTACGCCGCGACCGCGTCGAGGAGGCCGTCCTTGTCGCCGAAGAGCCGGTACAGCGCCGGGGGCTGGACGCCGGCCGCCGCGCTGACCGCGCGGGTCGAGAGGCCGTCGCGGCCCTCGGCCACCAGCAGTTCGGCCGCCGCCCGGAGGATTCGCTCGCGGGTTTCCGCCGCCGGGCTGGTAGCCGTCTTCGTCACCATGGTTCCGATGGTAACAAAACTTCGGTAGCACTACTTCGGTATCGGTGATACGTTGAGTTCAGTATCAACGGAAACAGGAGTGGTGATCCATGCGTACCCGCACGCTCGGCCGGACCGGTCCGGCCGTCTCCGCCCTCGGCCTCGGCCTGATGGGCATGTCCGACCTGTACGGCCCGGCCGACGAAACCGAGTCGGTCGCGACGATCCACGCCGCCCTCGACGCCGGGGTCTCCCTGCTCGACACCGGGGACTTCTACGGCATGGGCCACAACGAACTGCTGCTGCGCGACGCGCTGCGCGGCCGCGCTCGCGAACGCGCCGTGATCAGCGTGAAGTTCGGCGCGCTGCGCGGCCCGGACGGCAGCTGGCTCGGCTACGACAGCCGCCCGGAGGCCATCAAGACCTTCCTCGCCTACAGCCTGCGCCGCCTCGGCACCGACCACGTCGACGTCTACCGCCCGGCCCGGCTCGACCCGGCGGTGCCGATCGAGGAGCAGATCGGCGCGCTCGCCGAGCTGGTGCGGGCCGGCTACATCCGGCACATCGGCCTGTCCGAAGTCGGCGCCGAGACCCTGCGCCGGGCCGCCGCCGTGCACCCGATCTCGGACCTGCAGATCGAGTATTCGCTGCTCTCCCGCGGGATCGAGGCGGAGATCCTGCCGGCCGCCCGCGAGCTCGGCATCGGCGTCACCGCGTACGGCGTCCTGTCGCGCGGCCTGCTGAGCGGGCACTGGTCGCCGTCGCGGGAACTGACGGCGGGCGACTTCCGCGGCCACAGCCCGCGGTTCCAGGGCGAGCACCTCGACCGCAACCTGGAGCTGACCGACGCGCTGGGCAAGCTCGCCGCCGCGAAGGGCGTGACGACCGCGCAGCTCGCGATCGCCTGGGTCGCCGCGCAGGGGGAGGACGTCGTCCCGCTGGTGGGTGCCCGGACCCGGGTCCGGCTCGCCGAGTCGCTGGGCGCCGAAGCCGTCGAACTGACCGAAGCCGACCTCGCGGAGATCGACGCCGCCGTCCCGCCCGGTGCCGCGTCGGGTGGCCGGTACGCCGAGGCGCAGCTCGGCCACCTCGACAGCGAGCGATGACGCCACTGCGCCGTCCGGCGGAGGGCTGGATCGATCCAGTCTGATCGGACATTGCTTGTCACCCGTCGGTGGCTCAATATGTTGCGGCTCGCAACATATTGACGACAACGCCGTCGGAGGTCGGAAATGATCAGGTGGAAAGCGGTCCTGGCCTGCGCGGGAGCGGGTGTTCTGCTCGCCGGGCTCGTCCAGGGGACGGCCCTGGCGAGCGGCACCGCGACCGACTGCTGCGGCGGCGGGGCGTCCTGGGCGACCGGCAACAAGTCCGCGCTGGGCACCTCGACTACGGCCGGCAGCCCGGTGTGGTTCACCGTCGCCGACGGCGTGACGTCGGAGGTCTTCTACCCCCGCGCCGACGTCCCGAACACGCAAGACATGCAGTTCGTCGTCACCGACGGCTCGACCTTCGTCGACCTGGAACGCGACAACACGAACCACGTCGTCACGATGCCCGACGAGAAGGCGCTGCAGTACACGGTCACCAACACCGCCAAGAGCGGGAAGTACCGGATCACCACCGACTACGTCACGGACCCGGCCCGCTCGACCCTCGTCACGAACACCCGGTTCCAGTCCCTCGACGGCGGCAGCTACCGGCTCTACCTGCTGGCCAATCCGTCGATGGCGGGCGGCGGCGCGAACGACAACGCGTGGTGGGACGGCAGCGGCCTGGTGGCGAGCGGCACCGAGACGCTGTTCGGCGGCACCGCCACCACCGTCGTGCAAGCCCTGCGCGCCTCGACCGGCTTCACCGCGCACGACAACGGCTACACCGGCGCGGGCAGCGACTGCCTGGCCGATCTGCGCGCCGACAAGAACCTGAACAACCAGTTCGACAACGTCTCGGGCACCGGCAACGTCGTCCAATGCGGACAGATCCCGGTCGGGACCGACACGACGTTCACCGTCGCGCTCGGCTTCGGGAGCACGGCGGCGGCCGCGACCTCGGCCGCGAGCGGGTCGCTGAGCACCGGGTTCTCCAGCGTCTCGGCGTCCTACCGCAGTGGCTGGAACTCCTACGTCGGCAGCCTGAAACCCGCTCCCGCGAGCGTTTCCGGCGACACGCAACGGCGGCGCGCGTACTACGTCGCCGCGATGGCGCTGAAGACCGCCGAGGACAAGCAGCACCCGGGCGCGAGCGTCGCCGGCCTGGCCACGCCGTGGGGCAACTTCACCAACGGCGACCAGCTCAACGACGGCTACCACCGCGTCTGGGGCCGCGACCTCTACCAGCAGGCGACCGGCCTGCTCGCCGCCGGGGACAGCGCCCAGGCCAAGCGGATGGCGCAGTTCCTCTGGAACTCCCAGTGGATCGGCAGCCCGACCGCCGGCGACGGCACGACCTACCCGGCGGGCTCGTTCCCGCGCTACAGCCCGGTTTCCGGGGTCGCCGGCGCGAGCGCCCAGCAGCTCGGCTGCTGCGAACAGCTCGACCAGGACGCCGACGCCATCCTGCTCGCGTGGCTGACCGGCCTCACCGACGCCTCGACCTACGCCAAGGTCAAGACGACGGCGAACCACATCACCGCGACCGGCCCGGACACCACCGAGCGGTGGGAAGAGCAGTACGGCAAGTCGCCGTCGTCGGTCGCGGCCGAGATCGCCGGCCTGATCGCCGCGGGTGCGATCGCCCGGGCCAACGGCGACACCGCGAGCGCGTCCACGTGGGAGTCCACAGCGGACTCGTGGCGCAACTCGCTGGCGGGGTGGACGGTCACGACGTCCGGCTACTGGGGCGGCCACACCTACTACGAACGGCTCGACCGCGCCGGGAACCCGAACGACGGCGCGACGATCTGCTTCGACGAAGGCTGTTTCTACGAACACGACGTGACCGACTTCGGCTTCCTCGACCTGGTGCGGCTCGGCATTCGCCCGGCCGGCGACACCACGATCGCCAACTCGATCGCGCCGACCGCGGCGGCGTCGGACGGCAACTCCGCGATGCAGGTGACGCTGCCCAACGGCGACGTCTACTTCCACCGCTACCCGCACGACAACTACGGCGAGAGCACCGCGAACTGCAGCGGCTGGCCCGCGGGCGGCAGCCAGCGCTTCGGCAGGCTGTGGCCGGTGCTGTCGGGGGAGCGCGGCCAGTACGAACTGGCCAACGGCCGCTCCGCCGCGGTGTACCTCAAGTCCATGGCGGACTCGGCCAACGACGGGTACTTCGTGCCCGAACAGGTCTGGGACCGCGGCGACGTCGGGTGCTTCGGGCTCGGCCGCCCGACCGGCAGCGCGGGCCCGCTGATGTGGGCCGAGGGCCAGTACCTCCGGCTGGCCCAGAACATGGACGCGGGCCGCAACCTCGACACGCCGTCGATCGTCAAATCCCGCTACGGCACCTGAGCGGCCAGCTCGCGTGCCCGGGCCAGCAGCTCGTCGGCCCGGGCACGCAGCTCCGGTGTCTCGCCGTCGAGCTGGGGCAGGAGGTTCGCGTAGTCCGACACCAGACGCCGGTAGCCGCGGGTGAACTTGGTCTTGCCCGGCTCCCGCGCGAACCGCTCGTCCAGGTCGATGATCTGCTGGGCCAGCACCGCGGCGACCGACGCCAGCTCCGCCCGCGCGTCCGCTTCGGCGTCCCGGCGCTCGCGGCGGGCCAGCGTCGCCCGCGCGGTCCGGCGCCCGGCCACGTACAGCACGAGCGCACCCAGGCCGACCACGAGGACCGCGGCCGCCGCGACCAGGTACCGGGGCAGCGACGGGCTGACCGTGCGGCCGCCGTCGGGTATCGCGCCCGAGCGCACGAGCAGGTCGTAGTTGACGACCGCGACCTTCAGCGCGTCGGCGGGGCGGTCGGCGAACCCGTCGATGCCGTTGCCGATCATCGACTCCGCGACGTAGGCCTTGCCGAAGTTCTCGTCGTCGTACCCGGGCAGCCGCGAGCAGCCGTACTTGTCGTATTCGTCGCCGTCCCGGCTGAGCAGGAGACCCAGCGTGCCGTCGATCGCGCCGGACAGGCTGTCGCACTCGTCGCCGAGGTCCGCGCCCGGTTCGAGGAACGCGACGGCGAGCCGCCGGTTGCCGATCACGCGCTCCGCGGCCGCCTGGTCGACCGCGACGCCGGGCGCGGCGTACACCGACGACGTCCGCAGCTGCCGGGCCATCGGGCCGTCGAACACCCCAGCCGACCACAAGGCCCAGCCCGCCAGCACGAGACAGCCGAGTACCGCGACGCCGAAGGCGCTGCCGAAGAACCGTTTCACGCGAGCCTCCCCCGCAGGAACGCGGCCGGCCGGTAGTCGGCCCGGCCGAGCAGCTCCGCCGTGGTGTCCAGTTCGGACTCCGCCTGGTCGAGCAGCTCCTGGACGTGCTTGTCCGGCAGCTGCTCGTCGAACGCTTCCCGCGCGGCCGTCAGCCGGGTGATCCCGCAGGTGAGCGACGCGGCCGACTCACCGTCCGTGAGACCGGAGACCTCCACGGCGAGCGCGGTGAGACCCGCCAGGCGCGCGGGCGTCCGGACGGTCCGCGCGGGCTGACGCACCTGGCGTACGGACAGGATCAGGAACCCGGCGGCGCAGGCGGCGAACAGCCACGGCAGCGCGGGCAGCGCGACGCGCAGCGGGTCGAACGGGGTGTAGGGCAGCGGGCGGTCGAACAACCCGGCGTACCGGATGGCCGTGACCCGGTCCAGCCACGCGTTCAGGACCGTGCTCTGCGGGTAGGCGTACTTGCTGAGCCGATCGCCGAACTGGCCGTAGAAGCTGGCCGAGGCGACGTCGGCGAACTCCGCGGCCGACGGTCCGTCGTACTCGACCCACGAGCCGTACACGACGACGACCGGGCGGCCGGGGAACTCGCGGGCCAGCGCCGGTCCGAAGTGGACCATCGGCCCGCCCGGCGGCTGCTGCGGCAGCACGACGTACAGCGGCTGGGCGCCGGGGAACGCCGATGTCGTCGCCGGTGGGGTCTTCGCCGTCGTCCCGGGTGCGAGGTAGTGGCCGGTGCCGCGGAGCCCGGCGGTGACGGGGGCCAGTTCGGCCGGCGTCGGGTCGCGGCGCGCGAGCGGCGGCCGGTCCGGCGGATCCGGCTGGTGGTTCAGCTTCGCGACCAGCGTGGCCAGCGGCGAAGTGACGTCGCCGGTACCGAACTGGCGGATCCACTCGGCCGCGCGGTCGGACGAGACCCCGTAGATCCCGCCGCTCACCTCGGTGCCGAGGATGCGGACCGCGTCGTCGCCGGCCTTGCGCACCCGTTCGCGGAGGTCCTTCGGCAGCCCGGGTGGCGCCGCGATGATCCGGACTTCCGCGGTCCCGGCCGCCGCGCGGACGGCGTGGTCGTCCCAGGTCGCGATCGCGCCCGGCAGCCGGACCACGGGGGAGCTCTTCACCATCGCCGACAGCTGTTCGGCCGAGGGAAGGGTCGCGCCGCTGAGCTCGCCCGCCGAGCCCTCCGGGATCGGGTTGGCCGGCGCCGGTGCCTGGCCGTAGCTGACGTAGGTGCTCTGCCGCTGCACGAGCAGGAACGTCACCAGCACCCCGACGGCCACCGCGAGCAGGGTCCACCGGAGGACCTCCGGCCAGCGCCTAAGCACGGGCGGCCTGCCAGAGCAGGTCGGCGCGGCGCGCGTGGTCCTCGGCCGACCTGGCCGCGCGCACCCCGCCGCGGGCGGCCGCGATGGTCTCCGCCCGGGTCAGCAGCTGCTCGGCTTCGGGCAGGGAAGTGGCCGCCGCGTCGCGGCTGACCGCGGCGCTGTCGATCGCCGCGCGTGCGGCCGACCAGGCGACCCGCCGGCGTTCGTCGCGCTCCCGCCACCGGGGCACGGCGACCGCCCCGAACCCGGCGACGGCGATCACCACCGCGGCGAGCACCCACACCACCCACGTCATCCCGGCCACCTGCGCTCTCTCGGGGAGGAGATCATTCTGCCGGGAGCGGCCCGCGGATGTGACGTCTTTGCCGCATCGTGTCGCAGGTGTTCACCGGACCAAGTGGACGGTCTTCGCGGCCGGGACGAAGGTGGCGGTCTGGCCGCGGGTGAGGGCGACCGTGTCGGCTTCGAGGCCGTCGCCGAACGCGACCAGGCGGTCGGACTCGACCTCGACCGTCAGCGGCGTCCCGGTCAGCTCGCCTTCGGTGTGCTCGGTCCCGGTCGTCGGCGACGGCCAGGCCTCGCGCACGAACCAGACCAGCCGGGCCTCGCCGGGGGCGGGCAGGCGCAGCCCGCTGCGGCGTTCCCGCCACACCGAGCCGCACCAGCCGGTCGCGCCGGTGCCCGTCCCGACGAGGATTCCCGACGAGGCCTGGCGTTCCCGCGGCCCGCCACCGACCCCCAGCCGGTAGCGGGCCGTCTGGTGCCCGGCGTGCCCGAGGTAGATCTCGTTGAGCGCCAGCAACCGCTGGCCGTCGTCCGCGGTGAGCTCGGCCATCGTCCGGTGCTCGACGTCGCCGGTGCTCCGCACGAGGTCCGCGACCGCGTGCGGCGGGTGCTTGACGAGGACGCCGGGCCGCGCCGGCGTCACGCCGATCACCGGCTGCCCGTCGAGGTACTTGGCCACGTTGGCGATCAGGCCGTCCTGGCCGACCACGACGACGATGTCCTCCGGCGTGAACAGGAACCGGTCGAGGTCGGCGCGTTCGACCTCGCCGCGGCGCCAGTCGAGCGGGATCGCCGCCGACGCCGTCTTGAGCGCGGCGCGCAGGGCGGCGTCCGCTTCGGTCACCTCTGCGAGGTCGCGGCCGCGCGTGCGCAGGAAGAACTCCGCCTGGCCGCGCGTGCCGTGCCGCGCCAGCAGCTCGTCCAGTTCGGTGCGCCGGTGCACGAGCACGACGCGCGGGGCGAGGCTCACGACCGCACGCCGAGCTTGGTCAGCAGCGGCGCGAGCAGGTCCGGGGTCACCGTGAGGCTGTCGATCTTCGGCAGGTTCCCGGCCAGCTCCTTGAGCGCCAGCCCGGTGAGCACGCCTTCGGGCAGATCGCGGTACGCCGCCAGCCGCGCGGCCTCGCCGGCCGCCTCGGCCTCACCGAGGGCCCGCTTGCCTTCGGCGTCGACCTGCGTCAGGCGTTCCTTGCGCGACGCCTGCGCCTCGGTCTCGATCCGGCTCGCCGCGGCGGCCTCCTCGGCCTGCCGCCGGGCGTTCGCGCCGCGCTGGGCGAGCAGCTGCTCCTCGCGCCGGGCCAGCTCGATCTGGTTCTGCAGCTCGTTCTCGCCGATCGCCCGTTCGCGTTCGACGGCGAGGGCCCGCCGTTCGTAGGTCGCCCGATCGGCCTCCTGCTGCACCTTTTCCCGCGCGGTCGTCTGCAGCGCCTTCTCGACCTCCGGCTCGGCGCGGATGGCGACGACGCGGACGTCGACGACCGCCGAGCCGGTCTGCGCGAGCCGCGTGTCCTCGTCGGCGAGCCCGGCGCGGATCCGGTCGCGGACCGCCTGGACGCCGTCGACCAGCGCGACCTCCAGCGACGTGCGCGTCAGGACCTCGACGGCGTACTGCTGGACGTTCTCGGTGAGCAGCCCGCTGATCTGCGCGAGGGGATCGCCCCGCCAGCGGCCGGTGTCCGGGTCGATGGAGAAGTCGATCCGCTGCGCGGCCAGCGCCGGGTCCTCGATGCGGAAGGTGAGGGCGAGCTGGACGGTGACGTCCTGGAAGTCGGCGGTGCGGGCGTGGAACAGCAGCGGCAGCTCCCGGTCGTCGACCGGCACCTCCGACACCACCGCGGTGAGCGGCCGGTACCAGAACGACAGCCCGACGCCGTCGTGGGCGAGCTTGCCGCGGCGGAAGTGGCGGATGTGCACGGTGGGCGCGCCCCGCAGGTGCCGGAAGCCGAAGCGGCGGTCGATGTCGGCCATGAGGTCCTCCTCTTATCGTCGGTGTGACGATATGGGGCGCGAGGCGTAATCGTCAAGATGACGATTAACGGGTAGGGTGGTGGCATGGATCACCCTCCGTTCGCCGTCACCGTGGACCTCGTCGTGCTCACCCTGAGGGACGAGTTGTGCGCGCTGGTGGTGCGCCGCGGGATCGAGCCGTACGCAGGGGAGTGGGCGCTGCCGGGCGGGTTCGTCCGGGCGGACGAAGACCTCCCCGACGCGGCGCGGCGCGAACTGGCGGAGGAAACCGGGCTGGCGCCCGGGTCCGTCCACATCGAACAGCTCGCCGGGTACGGGGCACCGGGCCGGGACCCGCGGCTGCGGGTCGTCACGATCGCCTACCTGGCCTTGGCGCCGGACCTGCCGGTGCCGTCGGCCGGCACGGACGCGGCCGAAGCCCGCTGGGTGCCGGTGCGCGCGCTGGCGGCCGAGCGGCTGGCGTTCGACCACGACCGCATCCTGGCCGACGGCGTCGAGCGCGCGCGGGCGAAGCTGGAGTATTCACCACTGGCCACGGCGTTCTGCGCGCCGGAGTTCACCGTGGCCGAGCTGCGCCGGGTGTACGAGCTGGTCTGGGACACCCGGCTGGACCCGCGGAACTTCCACCGCAAGGTGACGGGAACCGCGGGCCTGCTCGCCCCGACCGGCCGCACGACCACCCGCGACGGCGGCCGCCCGGCGCAGCTGTACCGGCGGGGAGAAGCCGAGCTGCTGTACCCGCCGATGCTGCGCAGCTGACGGGACCAAGCGCCCCAAGGTGGCCTTCGGTGCGTCTGACGCACCGAAGGCCACCTTGGGTGCGTCAGACGCAACCAAGGCCACATTGGGGCGCATGGGTCAGGCGGCGCGGGCCGGCACCAGCCGTCGGGCGGCCGTGATCAGGGGCAGCAGGCGGGTGCCGAAGTTGCGGGCCGCGAGGCCGCCCCGCGTTGCCGGGATCAGCAGGCTCGCGGCGGCGGAAACGTTGCGCTGCTTGGGTTCCACCAGCTTCCGGTGACTGCTTTCGTACCGCCGGAACGCCGACGCCGGGTCGCCCGGGGTCCGGCCCAGTTCCTCGGCGAGGGTGTACGCGCCCGCCATCGCCAGCGTCGAACCGTCGCCGAAGAGGGACACGCACGACGCCGCGTCGCCGGCCAGCGCGATGCGGCCCGACGACCAGCCGTCCAGCCGCACGCGGCTCACCGAGTCCAGGTACAGGTCCTCCGCCTCGCGCACGCGCTCGAGCAGCTCCGGCACGCGCCAGCCCGCGCCCTCGTACGCCTCGGCGAGCATGCGCTTGTGCAGCGCGGAGTCGCGGTGGTCGAACCCCGGCACGGCGGCCCCGCGGAACATGAACGCCGCGATGCCGCGCCCGCGCGAGGGGTGGATCGCCAGCGCCCGGCCCGGCGAGTTGTACATGACGATCGACGTCGCGTCGGCCGCGGCCTCGGCGAGCGGGAGCGTCGCGATGTAGACGCCCATGTGCTCGACGAACGCGTGCTCCGGCCCGAACGCCAGGCGCCGCACGTTCGAGTGCAGGCCGTCGGCGCCGATCACCAGGTCGAACCGCCGGTCCGCGCCCCGCTCGAACGTGACGTCGACACCGCCGCCGTCCTGGTGCAGCCCGGTGATCGAGTCGTGGAAGACGAACTCGGCGTCCGCGCGAGCGGCGTCGTGCAGGATCGCCGCGAGGTCGGTGCGGGGCAGCTCGATGCCGCCGTCGCCACCCAGCGCGACGCGGCCGGTGCGCCGTCCCGCGTCGTCGACGAACTTCAGTTCGGTCGCGTCGGTGCTCGCCTCCCGCAGCTTCGCCGTGATGCCCATCCGCTCGGCGACGCGGGACGCCGGCCCGCGCACGTCGACCGGGCTGCCGCTCGAGCGCAGCCCGGCGGCGCGCTCGACCACGGTCGGCCGGAAGCCCGCGCGGGCCAGCCAGTACGCCAGCGTCGGCCCGGCGACGCCCGCGCCGGAGATCAGTGCGGTCTGCTCGGTCATGGTGTTACCCCCATCAAGGTCCTGACCATCGGTCAGTGATGACCGTACGCTCCTGTCCAACGGTCAGGCAAGCGGCTAGGCTCGGGCGATGACCGACGACACCCGCGCCCGGATCCTGCGCGCCGCGCTCGAGGAGTTCTCCGAGCGCGGCTTCCACGCGACGTCGGTCCGGGAGCTGGCCGAACGCGTCGGCGTCACGAAAACCGCGGTGCTGTACCACTTCCCGGGCAAGGCCGACATCGTCACGGCCCTCGCCGAGCCGCTCCTGGACGACCTCGAAGCGGCGATGGCGAAAGCGGCGGAGGCCGCGGACCCGCGCGCGGCGGCGATCGAAGGCCTGCTGGGCGTCTGGCTGGCTCATCGCTACCTGCTGCGGATGAACCTGCGCGACCTCGGGCTGACCGCGTCGACGGCGGTGTTCGAGCGCTTCCGCGACGGCATGCTCACGGCGAACCGCCTGGTGGCGGGCCCGGACGCGGACCTGGCCGGCCGGGTCCGCGCGGCACAGGCGATCGCGATGCTCAGCGACCCGGTCGTGCTGTTCGCCGACGCCCCGGTGGCCGAGCTGCGCGCCGCGGTCCTCGACGGTGTCGACCGGCTGTACGCCGTGGCCGAAGACCGGCCCCGCGCCCGCCGGGGCCGCCCGACGGTGATGAGCCCGGAGACGATCGAAGCTGCCCGCCGCCTCTACGACGCGGGCCACGCGCCGTCCGACATCGCGACGGCGCTGGGCGTCTCCCGCGCCACGATCTACCGCCACCTGCCGGGCGTCGAATAATGAGACGCATTAATGAGACTTATTGAGACGCAACCTCGATGGCGGGCAGCGCCGCCAGCTGGGCGGGAGTCAGCTTGGCCGCCGCCTCGAAGACCTTCTGCTGGTGTTCCTTGATCCGCTCGTCCACCAGCCGGCTCAGTTCGAAGACCAGGCGGCCGGTCTGGCGGACCGTGACGTCGTCCACCAGCGGCCGTCCCGCCGACGTGATGACGACGCCCGAGGCCGCGCCGGTGGGGGATTGTGAGACGCCCACCGAGTAGGTCTCGCGGGGGTTGACCGGCCCGTCGAGCGAGAAGTCCCGGAGCCGCCCGAGCAGCGCGTGCCACTCGGCGACCTCGCCCGGCACCCCGGTGGCCTCGACGTCCGCCACGGTCAGTCCCATGCCGCGGTCGCCGGTGCGGAAGCAGCGGGCGTACGAGTTGAGCGCCGACACCCACAGCGCTTCGACGACCACGTCGTCCACCCGCGGGCGGGCGAACTCCGTCATCAGCCGGTCGCAGCACTCGAGCGTGAACTGCAGGTCGTCGAAGATCCCGACCAGGTCGGCCAGGCCCAGCGCGCCGGGGGTGGTCAGCCGCCGGGCGCTCGAAGGGGTCGTCGTGGAAGCGGGCACCCTCCCACGACACCGCATCCGGGCGCGTCCCGCGGTCTCAATTTGCGACACCACCCGCCACGGGCCGCAGCGTCAGTGCGAACGACGTCTTCCCCGGTACCAGCCGGTACGGCGCCAGCACCCCGGGCCCGCACGCCGCCGTCCCGAGGCCGTGCTGGGCCACGTCCAGCGTGAGGTGCACCAGCGACCCGGACTCCAGCTCGTCCGTGTGCCGCGCTGCCTCCAAGGCCGCCGACGTCCAGCGGCGGGCCGTGAAGTCGAACGTCGGGTCGCCGTCGACGCGGAGGCCGGTGCCGTCCGGGCCCGTGAACCGCGCCCAGCGCACGGCCGTGCGGTTGCCGTTCTCCTGGGGGAAGACGTACGGCGTCTGCAGGCCGTCGACGCTGCTGGAGAACCGGCCGATCCGCGCCGCCTGGCGGCTGTCCGGGTACGCCTCGCCGGGGCCGCCGCCGAACCACTCGGCCGAGCCGAACGTGCCCGGGACCGCCATCGCCAGGCCGAGCCGGGGGAGCGTGTCCGGTACCGGGCCGTCCGGGGTGACGTCGACGCGCAGCCGGAGGCCGCCGTCGAAGGCCGTCCACGTGTAGTCCGCGAACAGGCCGAACGCCCGTGCCGGCGGCGCGACCCGGGTGCGCACGACGAGTTCGTCCCCGTCGGCGTCGACCGCGATGACCCGGTGCTGCATCCGGTGCAGCCCCGCCTCGAACCACCGTGATGCCTCGGCCGGGCCGGGCGAGGAACCGCGGTCGTTGTCGGTGGTCGCGCGCCAGACGTCGAGCCGCGGGCCGTCGACCGGGTGCCCGCCGAGTGCCGTCAGCGCACCGGTGGCGGCGTCGAACTCGCCGGTGCCGAGGACGAGCTGCCCGGCCGTGCGGAACACCGGGCCGCGTACCGGCGGCGCGGGACGGGCGGGCGCCGGCGACACCGGCAGCTGCCCCCAGCCGACGACGTGCCCGGCGGGTGCCCACGCCGTCGCCGAAGCCAGCGACGCCGAAACGGTGAGCCAGGATTCACCGGCACACGGCGGCAACGGCGGCAGCGGAACGGTGACGCTCTGTCCGGAGTGGACGACCGGGACGTCGAGAACCCCTTGCGCGACGGCGATTCCCTCGTCTTCAAGAACCCACGAAAACGTCACGTGCTCGGTCGACACGAAGTCGTAGTGGTTCGAGACCCGGATCCCGGCCGGGCCGGCGTCGATCCGCACCGGCTCGATGATCTTCGCGAACTCCGTCAGCCCCGGGGACGGCGTCCGGTCCGGGAAGAGCAGGCCGTCGATGACGAAGTTGCCGTCGTGGAGCGGCTCGCCGAAGTCCCCGCCGTAGGCGAAGTGGCCGGGGACGGCCAGGCCGTGGTCGATCCACTCCCAGACGAACCCGCCCTGGCAGTTCGGGTACCGCTCGAACAGCTCGCGGTACTCCAGCAGCCCGCCCGGCCCGTTGCCCATCGCGTGCGCGTATTCGCAAAGGAGGAACGGCAGGTCACGGCGCCGCTCGTTGTCGTCCTCACGCCGCCCGATCCGGTCGACCTCGTCCGGTGTCGCGTACATCCGGCTGTGGACGTCCACATAGGAGCAGTCGTGGTCGCCCTCGTAGTGCACCGGCCGCGTCGGGTCGCGGTGGCGCACCCAGTCCGCCATCCGCGCCAGGTTGTCCCCGGTGTGGCTTTCGTTGCCCAGCGACCACAGGATGACGCTCGGCCGGTTCTTGTCGCGTTCGACCGTGCGCCGCATCCGGTCCAGGTAGGCGTCCGTCCACATCGGCTCGCCGCTCGGGTTGCGCTCCCAGCCCAGCGGCCCGAAGCCGTGGGTCTCCAGGTCGCACTCGTCGATCACCCACAGCCCGTACTCGTCGCACAGCTCCAGGAACGCCGGGTCCGGCGGGTAGTGGCTGGTCCGGACGGCGTTCACGTGGTGCCGCTTCATCAGCAGGACGTCGGCCAGCGCCGTCTCCGGGGACACCACCCGCCCGGTGCGGGGGTCGTGCTCGTGGCGGTTCACCCCGCGCAGCAGCAGGCGCTGCCCGTTGACCTTGAGCTGACCGTCCTCGATGGACACCGTCCGGAAGCCGATCCGCACCGGCACGCGTTCGGCCGCGGTGGACAGCGTGCCCTCGTACAGCCGGGGCGTCTCGGCGGTCCACGGCTCGACGGGCAGCTCCAGCGGGTCCCCGGCCGGGTGGCCCGCGATGCCCAGCGAAGGGATGTCCAGCACGACGTCCGGGCCGGTCTCGACGCGGAGCGTGCCCAGCCCGGAAACGTGGTCGTAGTCCGCGCGGACCCAGTAGTCGCCGATGCCGCCCGCCGGGCGCGACAGCAGCGTGACCGACCGGAAGATCCCGGACAGCCACCACATGTCCTGGTCCTCGAGGTAGCTGCCCGCCGACCACTGGTGCACGCGCACGACGAGGACGTTGTCCCGGGGCCGCAGCAGCGGCCCGACCTCGAACTCCGACGGCAGCCGGCTGCCCTTCGTGACGCCCAGCTCGGTGCCGTTGAGCCAGATCCGCCCGCACGAGTCGATCCCGTCGAAGCGCAGCACCGCCGGCCCGGACGGCCAGTCGTCCGGCAGGTCGAAGTGCCGCCGGTGGTCGCCGGTCGGGTTGTCCGACGGGACGTGCGGCGGGTCGACCGGGAACGGGTAGTGCACGTTCGTGTAAGCGGGCGCGCCGTGGCCGTGCAGCTGCCACAGCGACGGCACCGGGAGCTCGTCCCACCCGGAGTCGTCGGCTTCGAGCGGGTCCGGGGCCGCCGCGATGCTGGGGGAGAGCCGGAACCGCCAGGTGCCGTTCAGCGACAGCGACGGCGCGTCGGAGGTGAAGGACGCGCGCGGCGGTACCGAACCGTGGCCCGGGCCCGGGTCTTCGACGTACGACATGGAGTCCTCTCCGCCAGCGCCGTGAACGCTCCCGTGAACGTTCACGGGCCGCCCGGAAGTCTGCGTCGCGCCGCGTCGGCGTGTCAAGGGATCAGGCGGATTCGCGCAGGTGGAGGGCCGCGCGGACGATCAGCTCGCCGGGTTCGAGGGGCGCGGCACCGGTCACGAGCCGCGACGCCTGCTCGACGGCGAGGGCCCCGAGCGCACGGGTGTCGAGGGCGACGCTGGAGAGCTCCGGCTCGACGAGGGTGCCGAGCGCGAGCCCGTCGAAGCCGATCACCGCGAGGTCGGCGGGCACGCGCAGGCCGAACCGGCGGGCCTCGCGCAGGGCACCGATGGCGATGACGTCGTTGAACGCGAACACGGCGGTGACGTCGGGGTGCGCGGCGAGCAGGGTGGCGAGCGCGGCGCCCCCGCCGTCGACGCTCTGGGGAGCGCGCGCGATCCACCCGGGCGCCAGCGCGATGCCGTGCTCGGCGACGGCGCGGCGGAACCACTGCTGGCGGACGCTCGGCTCGGGGCGGCCGTCGTGGTCGAGCATGCCGATTCGCCGGTGCCCGCGCCCGACCAGGTGCGCGACGGCTTCCCGGACGCCGTCCTCGCCGTCGATCGCGATGCCGCTGAACCGCGGGACGCGCGGCTCCCGGCCGATCAGCACCACCGGGATGCCGGGGGTGAAGCGGTCGAGGTCCTCGTCGGACCGGCCGAAGTAGCCGACCACCGCGTCCACCTGGGTGCCGATCACCCGCAGCGTGGCCAGCTCCTGCTCGGCGTCGCCGGCGGTGTCGTAGACGACGACGTGCCGGCCGCGGGCCCGGGCCGCCTCCAGCGCGCCGGAGGCGACCTCGGTGAAGAAGGGGTTGAGCAGGTCCGGCACCACCAGCCCGATCGTGGTGGTCTCCGGCCGGACCAGGCCGCGGGCGAAGCGGCTGGGGCGGTACCCGAGCTCGCGGGCGGCGTCGAGCACGCGCTGCTTGGTCGAGCCGTCGATCTCGGCCTTGTCGTTCAGCGCCCGCGACACCGTCTGCCGGGAGACCCCGGCCGAGCGGGCGACGTCGTGGATCGTCACCCGCCGGGGTTCGGTGCTGCTCGTGGACACCCGTCGAGTATGCCCGCCCGCGGCCGGCCCGCTACCCGAGCGGGGTGCGTTCGCGCCGTTTCGAGACGAACCGCCAGCCCACCGCGAGCACCACGGCCAGCACCGGGATCGAGTAGAACGCGACCTTCTCGGCGCCGTCGGAGAAGCCCATCAGGACCACGACCAGCAGCAGGAACCCCAGCGTCGCCCAGCCGGAGTACGGCGCGAACGGCATCCGGTACGACGGCCGTTCCAGCTCGCCGCGCAGCGCGGCCTGGCGCAGGCGCATCTGGCAGAAGACCAGCGTCGCCCACGTCGTGATCACGCCGAGCGAGGCGATCGCGATGGCGATGTCGAACGCGTCCTTGGGCACCAGGTAGTTCAGCACCACGCCGAGCAGGTAGGCGACCGAGGTGAACAGGATGCCGCCGTAGGGCACGTGGCGGCCGCTCATCCGGCTGACGAACGACGGCGCCTCGCCCTTCTCGGCCAGCGAGCGCAGGATCCGGCCGGTCGAGTAGAGCCCCGAGTTCACGCTGGACAGCGCCGCGGTGAGCACGACCGCGTTCATCACGTCGCCGATGCCCGGGATGCCCAGGCGCGAGAACACCGTGACGAACGGGCTTTCGTCGCCGTTGTAGAACGGCCAGGGCAGCAGCATCGCCAGCATCAGCACGGACCCGACGTAGAACACGCCGATCCGCCACACGACGCCGTTGATCGCCTTCGGCAGCACCTTGCGGGCGTCCTTGGTCTCACCGGCCGCGATGCCGACGACCTCGATGGCCGAGTAGGCGAAGATGACCGCCTGCAGCGTCATCAGCGCGATCCCGATGCCGGCCGGGAAGAGTCCACTGTGGCCGGTCAGGTTGTGCGGGCCGGCGGTGGTGCCGCCGATGTCCGCACTGGTGAGCACCAGGCCGACCGCGGTGACCAGGAAGACGACGATGGCCAGCACCTTGACCACCGAGAACCAGAACTCGAGTTCCCCGAACAGCTTCACCGAAAGCAGGTTCACCGCGATCAGCACGCCGAGCGCGACCAGCGCGGTGATCCACTGCGGCACGTCCGGCAGCCACTTGTGCACGTAGATGGCCACCGCGGTGATCTCGGCGATGCCGGTCATCGCCCAGTTCACCCAGTACATCCAGCCGGAGACGAACCCGGCCCACGGGCCGATGAACTTCCGCGCGTAGGTGACGAAGCTGCCCGAGCTGGGCTCGTGCAGGACGAGCTCGCCGAGCGCGCGCATCACGAAGTAGGCGGCCACCCCGCAGATCGCGTAGGAGAAGATCAGCGACGGGCCGACCTGGTGGAGCTTGCCGCCGGCGCCGAGGAAGAGCCCGACGCCGATCGCGCCGCCGATGGCGATCATCTGCACTTGGCGGTTGCCCAGTGCTTTCGAGTAGCTTTCACCTTTTTCGGTGAGGAGCGAGGAATCCATGGTCCACGGACGCTAGAGCTTGTGCGGCAAGTCACCAAGCGGACTAAGGAAGACTTAAGGTGTGCCGGAGATCACCGCTCGATTTTCCCGCTATTTCCCGGTTTCGATTTGACAGGGGTGCCGCGCGGCCGGAACCGGACGCCTTCTACGCTACGGCGGTGGACCTCGCGGCGCTGCTGGACCGGATCGCCGACGACGTCGCGTCCGACGTCGGCCGCGGCGCCGTCGCCGACTACATCCCCGCGCTGGCCAGGGTCGAGCCGCGGCGGTTCGGCATGGCGGTGGCCGAAGTGGACGGTGGCCTGCACGGCGTCGGCGACTGGCGGCACCCGTTCTCGGTGCAGAGCATGTCCAAGGTGTTCACCCTCGCCTTGACGCTTTCCCGCGGTGACGGCGTCTGGGCGCGCGTCGGCCGCGAACCGTCGGGCGACCCGTTCAATTCGCTGGTGCAGCTGGAACACGAGGACGGGATCCCGCGCAACCCGTTCATCAACGCGGGCGCGCTGGTGGTGACCGACGAACTCGCGCGCCACGGCGACGCGGCGGAGGCGCTGCTCGCGTTCCTGCGGGAGGAGAGCGGCCGCCCGGAAATCGACGTCGACGCCGAAGTGGCGGCGTCGGAAGCGGGCCACGCCGACCGCAACCGCGCGCTCGCGTACTTCATGGCCTCCTACGGCAACATGCGCCACCCGGTGCCGTCGGTGCTCGACCAGTACGTCCGCCAGTGCTCGATCGCGATGAGCTGCGCGGACGTCGCCCGCTCGGCGTTGTTCCTGGCCCGCCACGGCGTCCGCAACGACGGGTCCCGGCTGCTCGGCCTGAGCGCGGCCAAGCGCATCAACGCGGTGATGCTGACGTGCGGCACCTACGACGCGGCGGGCGAGTTCGCCTACCGCGTCGGCCTCCCCGGCAAGAGCGGCGTGGGCGGCGGCATCGTGGCGATCGTTCCGGGCCGGTGCGCGGTGTGCGTGTGGAGCCCGGGCCTGGACGCACGCGGGAACTCCGTGGCGGGAGTGGCGGCGCTCGACCGGTTCACGACGCTGACCGGCTGGTCGGTTTTCTGAGTCAGCGCAGGTAGTTGTAGACGGTGGCCCGCGAGATCCCGAGCAGGTCGGTCAGTGCCGGCACCGCGTTCTTCAGCTCCAGGAACCCGCGCTCCTTCGCCAGCCGGACGACGTCCTTCTTCGCCGCCGCCGCCAGGCTGCGCGGGGTGTGACCGCGGTCGGCCGCGTAGTCCTCGACCAGTGCGCGGAGTTCGTCGCCGGTGCGGGCGTGCAGGCTTTCGGCCAGCGGGGCGGGTCCGTCGGTGCCGGCCAGGCGGGTGAGGGCGTGGGCCGCCGCGCCGAGCAGGGAGACGTCGAGGTTCAGGCACAGCGCGGCCACGTACTCGCCGCCGGAGTTGCGGATGCCGATCGACGTGCTCTTCGCCTGCCGCCCGTCCGGGAAGCGGTTCGGGTAGTTCTGCAGCACGTCGGGGAAGCCCGCGTCGGCGATCCGCGCCAGGCCCAGCTCGGTGGCGGGGTCGCCGACGGCGCGGCCGGACAGGGCGCCTTCGATCGCGCGGACGGCGTGGTCCGGGTCGCGCAGGTCGTGCAGCACCACCTCGCACAGGCCGGGGAACATCCGGCCGACGGCGTGGGCGATCTTCTCCGCCTCGCGCAGCAGCAGCTCGTCCTCGGTCATCCGAGCAGCTCCCGCAGCTTGTCCGGCGCCTTCAGACCGGAGCCGGTGAGCACGACGACGGTGGTTTCGCCCGGCCGGATCGCGCCGCGTTCGCGGAAGACGTCGATGGCCGCGGCGGCGGTCGCGCTGGTCGGCTCGGCGTAGAGGCCCATGGCGGCCAGGCGGCGGGCGGCGGCGGCGATGTCGTCTTCGTCGATCGCGGCCGTGTCGCCGCCCGAACGCCGGATCGCCGCGACGACTTCCGGCAGCCGCACCGGCTGCCGGATCGCGGTGCCCTCGGCGACGGTGGGCGCGAACGGCGGCGGCTGCCGGTCGTGGACGGCGGCGTCGACGGGGGAGCAGTTCCGCGGCTGCGCGACGAGCAGCCGAGGGCGCCGGGTGATCGAGCCGGCCGCCAGCAGCTCGCCGAACCCGAGGTCGCAGCCCAGCACGATGCTGCCCGCGCCGGCGACCGTGACGACGGCGTCGGGCGCGCGGAAGCCGAGGTCTTCCCACAGCTCGTAGGCGAGGGTCTTGGTGCCCTGCAGGAAGAAGGGGTGCCAGTTGTGGCTGGCGTAGGTGGTGGTGGCCGAGCGCCGGACGGCTTCGGCGGCCGTGTCGTCGCGGGTGCCGGGCACCAGCTCGACGGTGGCGCCGTACGCGCGGGTCTGCAGGACCTTGGCGGGCGAGGTTCCTTCGGGGGCCAGGACGGTCGCGTCGATCCCGGCCGCGGCGCTGTAGGCCGCGATCGACGAGCCGCCGTTGCCGGAGCTGTCTTCCAGGAGCCGCTCCACCCCGGCGCCGGCCAGCGCGGACACCAGCACGCTGGAGCCGCGGTCCTTGAAGCTGCCGGTCGGGCTGAACCACTCGAGCTTGAACCGGACGTCGGTGCCGCCCCAGCGCCGCGGCACCAGCGGGGTGCAGCCCTCGCCCAGCGAGACCGGCTCGAGGTCGCCGGGCAGCGCGGCCCGGTAGCGCCAGAGCGAGCGGACCGAGGTGTCGACGTCGCCGGAGCCGAGCCCGGGCAGCCGCTCGACGGTGAGCGGGGCGCCGTCGTCGCCGCGCCACCGCAGCGGGTCGCCCGGGTACCGCGTGCCCGAGCGGTCGTCGGTGTACCAGTAGTCCACAGCGCCTCCTCGTTGGACGAACAGTCCAAGCGTAGACGATGGGTCCACTGTTACCGACGGGTATGCGAAATGTCTTCAGATTTTCTCAGGCAAAATTTGTAACGCGGCGGGGGAAGATTGCGATCACCGGCGCCAGGCGGGTGACGGCCGGAGTACTGATGGTGTTCGCTCGAATACCGGTGGTTGTGCCGCCGGAGTGGTGCCGCCGGGTGACCGGCGGGCTCGTGCCCGGTCGTGTGAGCACCGCGAATCCGGGTGGCGACGGAATCCACAGTGGACTTCCGAAGGGTGGCGAGCCGGGTTGTGCATTCGCCGGCCGATTATCGCCCGTGTCCGAAAAGGGAATGTGCGACGTTTTCCGATGGCCGGAAAACGGGTGTCCGATGTGGTCGTCGGGAAGGGGATACCGGACGGTCGGTATTACTTTTCGGATATACCGTGGTAGCAATGGCGAAACTTCGCACCCGCCGGTCGGAGTGGGCCGGTGCGGGTAACGGCCCGGCGTCCACCAGGCGGGATGGCTTGCGCCGTCCGGCGGCGTACGTCCGGTGGACCACCGCCTGGAACCGGTCCGGGTGCCGCCGCCGGCAATCCGGTCCCGCATCCCGGACGCGGGGAACATGACGGCGACGTTAAATTCTTGCGCTCCCGGCCTGGTCCATCCCGAATTTTCTGAACCGCGGCGATGAAATCGCGGTGGGTTGTTGACGACGTGGAAGGAACCCGCTTAAGTACTCCCCGTTGCCATCACCCATTCGTGCGTAGCGGGAGTTCCCATGCGTCTCTCGAAAGACGACTCCGCGCCGGTCGTCGCCGTGTCGCCGCTGCGGTGGCCGTCGGCGCGCGGGGTCGCCGCCGTCGCGCGCGGGGGCGGGCTCGGCGTGCTCGACCTGACCGCCGGGGACGCCGCCGGCGCGGAGGAGCTGGCCCTGCTGGGCGAATGGGGTGTCCCGGCGTTCGGGGTCCGGCTCGCCGGCCCGCCGCCGGGTGCCGAACTGTCCGAAGCCGTCACCACGGTCCTGCTGACCGAAGACGCCGGGTGCGCGGCGCGCGACTTCCCGGGCCGCCGGGTGCTGGCCGAGGTCACGTCCCGCGCGTCGGCCGCGCGGGCGGTCGGGTCCGGCGCGCACGGCCTCGTCGCCCGCGGGCACGAATGCGGTGGCCGGACCGGGGAACTGAGCACGTTCGTGCTGCTGCAGGCCCTGCTCGACGACTTCGACGTCCCGGTGTGGGCCGCGGGCGGGATCGGGCCGCACACCGCCGCGGCCGCGATCGCGGGCGGCGCCGCCGGCGTCGTGCTCGACACGCAGCTCGCCCTGCTGCCCGAGGCCGAGCTGCCGGCGCGGCTCACCGCCGGCCTGGCCGGGCTCGACGGGTCGGAGACGACCGTCGTCGACGGCGTCCGCGTGCTCGCGCGCCGCGGGGCCGAGCCGCTCGAAGCGGGGCAGGACGTCTTCCTCGCCACCCGGTTCCGCGACCGCTGGGGCACGGTGACCGCGGCCGTCCGCGGCCTGGCCGACGCCGTCGGCGAAGCGCTGCGCGGGGAAACGCCGGTGCTGGGCCCGGGCACCGCGGGCAGCCGCGCGCTCGGCACGGCGCTGCCGATCGCGCAGGGCCCGATGACCCGCGTCAGCGATCAGCCCGCGTTCGCCGCGGAGGTCGCGGCCGGCGGGGCGCTGCCGTTCATCGCGCTGGCGCTGTCCGGCGCGGACCAGACCCGCGACGTCCTGGAACGGACTCGCGAAGCCGTCGGCGACGCGCCCTGGGGCGTCGGGGTGCTGGGGTTCGCCGCCGACGACGTCAAAGCCGCCCAGCTGGCGGTGATCCGCGAGCTGCGGCCGACCCACGCGATCATCGCGGGCGGCCGCCCGGCGCAGGCCGCGGCCCTGGAGGACGCCGGGATCTCGACGTTCCTGCACGTGCCGTCGCCCGGGCTGCTGAAGCAGTTCCTCGAGGCCGGGGCGCGCAAGTTCGTCTTCGAAGGCTCCGAATGCGGTGGCCACGTCGGGCCGCGCACAAGTTTCCCGTTGTGGGAAGCGCAGCTCGGTGTCCTCGCTGACTTCCTGGCGACGACGCCGGCGCCGGACTTGCAGCTGTTGTTCGCCGGGGGCGTCCACGACGAACGGTCGGCCGCGATGGTGGCCGCGCTCGCCGCGCCGGTGGCGGCACGGGGTGCGGCGATCGGGGTGCTGATGGGCACCGCGTACCTGTTCACCCGCGAGGCAGTCAAGGCGGGCGCGGTGCTGCCGGGCTTCCAGCGGCAGCTGCTCGCCGCGGAGCGGACCGACCTGCTGGAAACCGCGCCGGGCCACGCCACCCGTTGCGTCCGCAGCCCGTTCACCGAGGAGTACGCGGCGATCAAGGCGGACCTCGCCGAGCGGGGCGTGCCGAGCCGGGACGCGTGGGAACAGCTGGAGACGCTCAACGTCGGGCGCCTCCGCCTGGCGAGCAAGGGCATCGAACGCGTCGGCGCCGAGCTGCGCGACGTCGGCGAGGACCGGCAGCTCGCCGAGGGCATGTTCATGGCGGGCGAGGTCGCCGTGCTGCGCTCGGCCGTGACGACGATCGCCGACTTGCACCATGCGGGGGGAGAGGGTGCGAACGCCTTCCTGCGGGAGCGCGCCGTGTCCTTCGCGGCCGCCACGGCGGAGCCGCCCGCGCCCGAACCGCTCGACATCGCGATCGTCGGGATGGCGTGCCTGTTCCCGCAGGCACCCGACCTGGCGTCGTTCTGGGCGAACGTGCTGTCCGGAGTGGACGCCGTCACCGAGGTCCCGCCGCGGCGCTGGGACACCTCGCTGTACTACGACGCGGACGGGCAGGGCGAGAAGACGCCGTCGCGCTGGGGCGGGTTCCTGCCCGAGATCGGCTTCGACCCGCTGCGCTACGGCATCCCGCCGTCGTCGCTGGCCAGCATCGAACCCGTGCAGCTGCTGGCGCTGGAGGCCGCGCACCGGGCGCTGGTGGACGCGGGTTACGAGCAGCGCGCGTTCGACCGCTCGCGGACGTCGGTGGTGTTCGGCGCCGAGGCGGGCAGCGACCTGTCGAACGCGATGAGCCTGCGCACCGTGCTGCCGTCCTATGTGGGCGAACTGCCGTCCGAACTGGACGAACGGCTGCCGCGGCTCACCGAGGACTCGTTCCCCGGCGTGCTGGCCAACGTCATCGCCGGGCGGATCGCCAACCGGCTCGACCTCGGCGGGGCGAACTACACCGTCGACGCGGCCTGCGCGTCTTCGCTGACCGCCGTCGACGTCGCCTGCAAGGAGCTGACCGCGGGCACCAGCGACCTCGTCCTCTGCGGTGGCGCGGACCTGCACAACGGCATCAACGACTACCTCCTGTTCGCCTCGGCGCACGCCCTCTCGCCGACCGGGCGGTCGGCGACGTTCGACAGCACGGCGGACGGCATCGCGCTCGGCGAAGGCGTCGCCTGTGTCGCGCTCAAGCGGCTCGCCGACGCCGAACGCGACGGCGACCGGGTGTACGCGGTGATCAAGGGCGTCGGTGCGGCGTCCGACGGCCGCGCGCTGGGACTGACCGCGCCGCGACCGGAGGGCCAGCACGCCGCGCTGACCCGCGCGTACCGCAACGCCGGCGTTTCGCCCGCGCGGGTCGGGCTGGTCGAGGCGCACGGCACCGGCACCGTCGTCGGCGACCGGACCGAGCTGACCACGCTCACGAAGGTGTTCACCGAGGCCGGCGCCGCCCCGGGCAGCTGCACGATCGGGTCGGTGAAGTCGCAGATCGGGCACACCAAGTGCGCGGCGGGCCTGGCCGGGCTGATCAAGACCGCGCTCGCGCTGCACACCGGCGTCAAGCCGCCGACGCTGCACCTCTCTGCGCCGAACCCGGCGTGGGACGCTGCGACGAGCCCGTTCGTGTTCCAGTCGGCGGCGCAGCCGTGGGCCGCGCCGGCCGCGGACCGGATCGCCGGGGTGAGCGCGTTCGGCTTCGGCGGCACCAACTTCCACGTCGTGCTGGGCGCGCACGACAGCGTCCCGCCGGCCCAGGCGGCCGACGAGTGGCCCGCCGAGCTGTTCACCTTCGCGACGGACGCGGCGGCGCGGGACCTGCTGGCGCTGGCGGCGGACGTGCCGGCCGGCTACGAGCCGTGGCGGTTGCGGGACCTGGCGCTGAGCGCGTCGCGGCGGGCGGAGGGCCGGGACGCGCGGCTCGCGATCGTCGCGTCCACTGTGGACGAATTGGTTTCGCTGCTGCGCGAAGCACTCGACGGGCGGGACCCGGCTGGGGTGTTCCGCGGCGAGGGGGCCGAACCCGGTGAGGTGGCGGTGTTGTTCCCCGGTCAGGGCAGCCAGCGGCCGGGCATGTTCGCGGAGTTGTTCGTCGCCTTCCCGGACCTGCAGCGGTACCTGCGCCTCGACCCGGCAACGGCGGGCGTCGTCTTCGGCCCGGCGGTGTTCGGCGAGCCCGCGCGGCAGGCGGCGGCGGACCGGGTCACCGACACCCGTGTCGCCCAGCCCGCGCTCGGCCTGGCCGGGCTCGCGGCGTTCCGGCTGCTGACCCGCGCCGGCGTGCGGCCCGCGATGCTGGGCGGCCACAGCTACGGCGAGCTGACCGCGCTGGCGGCAGCCGGGGCCTTCACGCCCGAGGGGCTGCTGCACGCGAGCCACGCCCGGGCGGGGGCGATCCTGGACGCGGTGCCCGCGGGAGACCCGGGTGCGATGGCGGCGGTGTCGGCTTCCGCGGCGGAAGTCGAGGCGGTGCTCGGCACGTCGCCGGTGGTGCTGGCCAACCACAACTCGCCCAAGCAGACGGTGATTTCCGGCGCCACCGAAGACGTTTCGGCGGCGGTCGAGCGCCTGCGCGCCGCCGGGCTGGGCGCGAAACGGCTCCAGGTGGCGTGCGCGTTCCACAGCCCGCTGGTGGCGGGCGCGGGCGAGGCGTTCGGCCGCACGCTGGGCGCGATCGGCGTCGTCCGGCCCGCGGTCCCGGTGTACGGCAACCGGACGGCGGCGCCGTACCCGGCCGAACCGGACGGGATCCGCGGCGAGCTGGCCGCGCAGCTGGGCGCGCCGGTGCGGTTCGTCGAGCAGATCGAGGCGATGTACGCGGCCGGCGCGCGGGTGTTCGTCGAGGCGGGCCCGGGCGCGGTGCTCGCCAAGCAGGTCACCGCGATCCTCGGCGACCGTCCCCATCGGACGGTCGGCTTCGAGCAGCCGGGCCGCCGCGGCCTGCCGGGCTTCCTCGGCGCACTGGCGCGGCTGGCGGTGTCCGGGGTACCGGTCGAGACGGGCTGGCTGTTCCGCGGCCGCGACGCGGTCGACGCGGGCACGGCCCCGCGGCCGAAGCGTCCGGGGTGGACGGTCGACGGCCACCTCCTCCGCACCGCGGACGGCACGATCCCGGCCGGCGCACTCCGCCCGGCTGAGCGGATCTCCCTGGCATTTTCCCCCACGGCGGCTCCGACCTCGGAGGCAATGGTCGCGGACTTCCTCCGCACGAGCCGGGAGATGATCGCCGCCCAGCGCGACGTCCTGCTCGGCTTCCTCGGCAGCAGCGAGGCCCCGACCGTCGTGGTCCCCGAGCGCCCCAATGTGGCGTTGGTTGCGCCCAGCGCACCCAATGTGGCGTTCGGTGCGTCAGATGCACCGAACGCCACATTGGGGCGCTCGGTGCTGGAGACCGTGGTCGAGGTGATCGGGGAACGGACCGGGTACCCGGTCGACATGATCGAGCCGGATCTCGATCTCGAGGCGGACTTGAGCGTGGACTCGATCAAGCGGGCCGAGATCGCGGGCGAGCTGGCCGCGCGGCTGGGGCTGACCGGCGGTGACGTCGAGGAGTTCGCCAAGGCCCGCACGGCGGCGGCGATCGCCGGCCTGGTCGGGACTCCGCAGCAGCCCGAGGCCGGCACGTCGGTGCTGGAGACCGTGGTCGCCGTGATCGGGGAGCGGACCGGCTACCCGGTGGACATGATCGAGCCGGACCTCGATCTCGAAGCGGACCTGAGCGTCGACTCCATCAAACGGGCCGAGATCGCCGGCGAGCTGACCGTCCGCCTGGGCACCGGCGACGTCGAGGAGCTGGCCAAGGCCCGGACCGCGGCGGGGATCGCCGAACTGCTGGGCACGAGCCGCGACGAACCCCGGCCGGTGGCCGCCGAACCCCAGCCCGTGATCATCGCGCTGAAGCGGTACGTCCTGACCGAGGTCGAACTCGCCCCTGCCGGGACGCCTGACCTCGCGGGCCGCCGGTTCCTGGTCGTCGGCATGGGCGCGTTCGCCGAGGATGTCCGCGGAGAACTCGAGACCCACGGCGCCGAGGCCGAAACCGGCGAAGACGTGCGCCCGGGATTCGACGGCTACCTGTTCCTCGACCCCGTCCTGCCCACCGCCTTCCCGCGCTACCAGGACGCCCTCGCCACTCACCCCCGGTGGCTGCTCAGCGCCGGACCGGCCGAGGGTCTCCGCGGTTTCCACCGCAGCCTCGCCCGCGAGTACCCGGACACGCTCACCCGGGTCGTCGAGGGCGCGGACGCCGCGGGTCTCGTCGCCGAACTGTCCACAGCGGACGGCGAGCCGGTCGTCGTCCGCCGCGGGACCACCCGGCACGGCATCCAGCCCACGGAACAGGACCTCGGTCCCCTCGCCACCAACGGAGCCGGACCGGCCGGGGACGGCGTGGCCGAAGCCGCGGCCATCGGGCTGGACCGCGAGTCGGTCGTCCTCCTCGTCGGCGGCGCCAAGGGCATCACCGCCCGCGTCGCCCGGACGCTCGCGGCCACCGCGCGCTGCCGGATCGAGCTGCTCGGCCGGACGGCTCTCGCGACCGAAGACGAATTCCCGCAAGCGAAAGACGCCAAAGAACTCCGCGCCGCCCTCATCGCGTCCGGTCTGACCAGTGCCCCCGAGATCGAGCGGGCCGTCCGGCGGATCACCGGCGAGCGCGAGGTCCGGACCACCCTCGCCGAGCTGGAAGCCCTCGGCAGCCCGGTGCGCTACCAGCCCGTAGACATCCTCGACGCCGAAGCCGTCCACCGGGCGGTCAAGGAGATCCACGCCGAGCACGGGCGGCTCGACGGGATCGTCTACGCCGCCGGCGTCATCGAAGACAAGCTCGTCGCGGACAAGACCGCGGAGTCGTTCACCCGCGTCTACAGCACCAAAGCGGACGGGGCGCGAACCCTCCTCGAAGCGACCGCCGACCTGCCCGACGAGCCGAAGTTCGTCGTCCTGTTCGGCAGCATCGCCGCCGCGCTCGGCAACCGGGGCCAGGCCGACTACGCCGCCGCCAACGACGCACTCGAAAGCCTCGGTCGCCGGTGGCCCGCCGGGCGGGCGGTGACCGTCCACTGGGGACCGTGGGCCCCGTCCGCCGGCGGCATGGTGACAGCCGAGCTGATGCGCGACTACGCCCGCCGCGGGATCGCGCTGATCGACCCGGAGGAAGGCGCTCTCGGCCTGCTGCGCGAGCTGGCCTGGGGCCGCGCCGGCACCGCCGCCGTCGTCCACACCGCTTCCGGGTGGTGAGCGGGATGCGCGTGGCCATCGTGGGGATGTCGGTGCTGCTGCCCGGCGCGCCCGACCTGGCCACCTACTGGCGCAACCTAGTCGGCGGCGTCGACGCCATCACCGAAGTGCCGCCGGAGAAGTGGGACGCCGCGCACTACGCGCCGGCCGAACGGCGGGCCGACCGGGTCTACTGCCGCCGCGGCGGGTTCGTCGACGAACTGGCCGAAGTGGACGTCGCCGGGTTCGGCATCATGCCGACGTCCGTGCCGGCCACCGAACCCGACCAGCTGATCGCGCTGCGGGTCGCGGCGCAGGCCGTCGCCGACGCCGGCGGCCCGGACCGCCTGCCCGCGGACCGGGCGAAGGTCGGCGTCGTGCTCGGCCGCGGCGGCTACCTGACTCCGGGTCTCGTCCGGCTGGACCAGCGCGTCCGCACCGCCACGCAGCTCGTCCGCACGCTCGGCGAGCTGCTGCCGGACCTCGACCCGGCGAGCCTGGACGCCGTCCGGGCCGCGTTCACCGAGCAGCTCGGCCCGGAAGCGCCGGAGTCCGCGATCGGGCTGGTGCCCAACCTCGCGGCGTCGCGGCTGGCCAACCGCCTCGACCTGCGCGGCCCGGCGTACACAGTGGACGCCGCGTGCGCGTCCTCGCTGATCGCCGTCGACCACGCCGTCCGCGAACTGGCCAGCGGCCGGTGCGACGTCGTCCTCGCCGGCGGCGTGCACCACTGCCACGACATCACGTTCTGGAGCGTGTTCACCCAGCTCGGCGCGCTGTCGCCCACCGAGCGCATCCGGCCGTTCCACCGCGACGCCGACGGCGTGCTCATCGGCGAAGGCACCGGCGTCGTCGTGCTCAAGCGCCTCGCCGACGCCGAACGCGACGGTGACCGCGTCTACGCCGTGATCACCGGGACCGGGGTCGCTTCCGACGGGCGGACCGCGAGCCTCGCCAACCCGGACTCCGGCGGCCAGGTCCGCGCGGTCCGCCAGGCGTGGGCCGCGGCCGGGCTCGACCCCGCCGCGCGGGACTCGCTCGGCCTCCTGGAAGCCCACGGCACCGCGACCCCGGCCGGCGACGCGGCCGAACTCGCGACGCTGCACGAGGTCTTCGGCACCCGCGGCGAAGCGGTCCTCGGCTCGGTCAAGTCGATGATCGGGCACACCATGCCCGCGGCCGGCATCGCCGGGCTGGTCAAGGCCGCGCTGGCCGTGCACCACGGCGTCCTGCTGCCCACCCTGCACTGCGACGACCCGCACCCGGGCCTCGCGCGGACCCGGTTCTCCACTTTGGACACCGCGAAGGACTGGGACGCGGCCGTGCGCCGGGCCGGGGTCAACGCGTTCGGGTTCGGCGGGATCAACGCCCACGTCGTGCTGGAACAGGCCCCGGGCCGCCCGGTCCCCGCGGCCGTCGTCCGCGAGCCGGAGCGGGTGCTGCGCCTGGCCGCCCGCAGTGTCGACGAACTGCGTGATCTCCTGGAAACGCCCGGAAAGCCGCCGGCCGGCGACGGCCCGGTCCGCCTCGGCGTCGTCGACCCGACGGAGAAGCGCCTGGCACTGGCCAGGAAAGTGCTCGCGCGCGGCCGGCCGTGGCGCGGCCGCAACGACGTCTGGTTCGCCGACCGCCCGCTGCTCGGCCCGGGCGGCGGGAAGGTCGCGTTCGTCTTTCCCGGCCTGGAGTCGGAACTGGCGCTGAACTGCGGGGACGTCGCCCGCCACTTCGGGTTGCCGTGGCGGCACGCGGACGTCGAAGTCGGCGACGTCGGCCGCCAGGGCACGGCGGTCTTCGAGCTGGGGCGGCTGCTCCACGCCGCGCTCGGCCGCCTCGGCGTCGTCCCGGACGCGGTCGCCGGGCACAGCCTGGGGGAGTGGACGGCGATGGCCGTCGCCGGCGTGCACGCTCAAGACGAGGTCGACGCGTTCCTCGCCGGGTTCGACCCCGACGCGCTCGTCGTCCCCGGCCTCGCCTTCGCGGCGATCGGCGCGTCCGCGCCGCAGGTGACCGAGGAGCTGGCCGGGCGCACGGACGTCGTGCTTTCCCACGACAACTCGCCCAACCAGGCCATGGTCTGCGGCCCCGCCGCCGCGGTCGACCGGCTGGTGGCGGGCTTCCGGGAGCGCGGGATCGTCGCGCAGGTGCTGCCGTTCCGCTCGGGTTTCCACACGCCGATGCTGCGGCCCTACCTCGGGCCGATCCGCGACGCGGCCGCCCGGTTCACCCTGCACCCGCCCCGGCTGCCGATCTGGTCGGCGACGACGGTCGCCGAGTACCCGGCCGCCGAAGCGGACGTCCGCGAGCTGTTCGTGCGGCACCTGCTGGAACCGGTCCGCTTCCGCCCGCTCGTGCGAGCGCTGCACGCCGCCGGGTTCCGCGCGTTCGTGCAGGTCGGCGCGGGCCAGCTCGGCTCGCTGGTCGGCGACACGCTGCACGGCGAGGAACACCTGGTCGTGGCGGCCCACTCGGCGCACCGGCCCGGGCTCGCGCAGCTGCGCCGGGTCGCGACCGCGCTGTGGGCCGACGGCGCCGACGTCGACTTCACCCGGCTGCCCGGCGACCGCCCGGCGCCGTCCAAGGCGGTCAGGCTGGACCTCGGCGGCCGACTGATCTCCCTCGACGAAGAGGTCCGCGCGCGCATCGCGCTCCCGGCTCGCCGGTCCACTGTGGACGACCTGGCCGGGAAGGGCCCGCTCGCCGCGGAACTCGCCGCCCTGCTCACCGACACCGCCCGCCTGGCCTCCACCGCCCTCGCCGGCCGCCCCGAGCGCGCACTTTCACGTGAAAGTGCGGCCGAGCTGGACACGACGCTCGAGGTGTCGGTCGAGGCGATGCCGTACCTGCTCGACCACTGCTTCTTCAAGCAGCCGCCGCAGGCTGACGCGGGCGACCGGTGGCCGGTCGTGCCGGCCACCACGGTGATCGACCACCTGATGGGCTTCGCCGAGCAGGCCGCGCCCGGCCGCCGCGCGGTCGCGGTGCACGACGTCCGGCTCACGCAGTGGATCACCGCGGTCCCGGCGGTCACCGTGGGCGTCCGGGTCCGCCCGCACGGCCCCGGACGGGTCCTCGCCGCACTGGACGGCTACTCCCAGGCCGTCGTCGAACTCGCGCAGGCGTACCCGGCCGACGCGCCGGCGCCGTGGCGGTTCCCGGCGGAAGCGGAGCAGGTCCCGGAGACCACGGCCGCCGAGCTGTACGCCGACCGCTGGATGTTCCACGGCCCGCGCTTCCAGGGCGTCACCGAGCTGACCGCCGTCGGCGAGCGGCACGTCCGCGCGGTGCTGACCACGCCCGCCGCGCCCGGCGCGCTGCTCGACAACGTCGGCCAGGTGCTCGGCTACTGGATCATGTCCCGGCTGGCTGAACGCACCACGGTCTTCCCCGTCGCGGTGCGCGAAATCCGGTTCCACGGCCCGCACCCGGCGCCGGGGGAGCGCTTGGAGTGCCTGGTCAAGATCACCGGGCTGACCGGGGAATTCCTCGACGCCGACATGCAGCTGGTCCACAACGGACAGGTCTGGGCGCAGTTCACCGGCTGGCGCGACCGCCGGTTCGACAGCACCCCGCACATCCGCCAGGCCGACCGGACGCCCGAGTCCTCGACGCTGTCGGTCGAGCAGCCCGGTGGCTGGGCGCTGGTGCACGAGCAGTGGCCGGACCTGGCCACCCGCGAGCTGATCATGCGCAACTACCTCGCCGGCGCCGAACGCGACGCCTACGCGAACCGGTCGCCGCGCGGACGGCGGCAGTGGCTGCTCGGCCGGATCGCCGCGAAGGACGCCGTCCGCCAGTACCTCTGGGCGCGCGGCGAGCCCGCGATGTTCCCGGCGGAGCTGCGCGTCGGCAACGACGACGCCGGCCGCCCGTTCGTGACCGGCGCCTACGGCCGGGAGCTGCCGCCGCTGACGATCTCGGTGGCGCACCGGGCCGAAGCGGGCGTGGCGATCGCCCGGCCCTGGCCGTGCGGCATCGACGTCGAAGAGGTCGGCACGCGCCGGGAGTCCACTGTGGACGCCGCGCTCGGCGCGGCCGAGCAGGCGCTGTTCGCGAGCCTGCCCGGCGACCCGGAACGGTGGTTCGCCCGGTTCTGGACGGCGAAGGAAGCCGTCGCGAAGCTGCTCGGGACCGGCCTGCGCGGCGAGCCCCGCGACTTCGAGGTCGTCGCGGCCGCACCGGCGGAACTCACCGTCCGCGCGGGCGGGCGGAACCACCTCGTCCACTGCGCCGACGCCGACCGGCCGCCGCGCCGCTACGTCGTCGCCTGGACCGAAGAGACGAAGGAGACAGCCGGATGAGCGTCGAGACCACGGCCACGGACGAGGGGACCGTCCTCGCGCAGATCGCGGGGATGCTCCGGGAACTGCTGGAAGAGTACGGCCTGGACGATGCCGAGATCACGATGGAGACGACCTTCCACGACGACCTCGAACTCGAGAGCGTCGACCTGGTCGCGCTGTCCGGGCAGCTGCGCGAGCACTACGGCGACCGCGTCAACTTCGCGACCTTCATCGCCGAACGCGACCTCGACGAGATCATCGCGCTGACGGTCGGCGAGCTGGTCCGGTACACCGTCGCCTCGCTGCGGGCCACGGCGTGAGCCGCGTCCGGGCGGGCGAGCTGGACGTGCACGTCCAGCGGCTCGCGCCCGAGGTCCCGCTCGACGGCGACGCGCCGCTCGTGGTGTGCGTCCACGGCCTGCTCACCGACAGCCTCGCCAGCTACTACTTCACGCTCGGCCCGGCGCTGGCCGCGCGGGGGCTCGACGTCCTGATGTACGACCTGCGCGGCCACGGCCGCACCACCCGCCCGGTGTCGGGGTACCGGCTGGAGGAGTTCGTCGACGACCTGGTCGCCGTCCTCGACGTCTGCGAAGCGACGCGGCCGGTGCACGTGGTCGGCAACTCGTTCGGCGCGTCGGTCGCGTTCGGGCTGGCCGCCGCCCGGCCGGACCGGGTCGCGAGCGTGATCGCGATCGAGGGCGAACCGCCGACGGCCGCGTGGACGCAGCACATGGCGGACGGCCTCGCGGACGCCAAGACCCGGCTGGCGATCGACGAGGTCATCGGCTGGATCGCGGACAACCACGGCGCCCACACCGCACGGCTCTCGAAGGCCGCGCACCGGATCCTGGAGACCACCACGATCGCCGAGGACGTCCCGCGCAGCGCGACCATCGCGGCGGACCTCTCGGCCGTGCGCTGCCCGGTGTTCGCCATCTTCGGCGGGGACTCCGGGCTCGCCGCCCAGGTCCCGGACTTCGAGGCGAACCTGGCGTCCTGCCGCTGCGTGGTGCTGCCCGACCAGGGCCATTCGGTGCTGGTGGAGCGGACCGCCGAGGTGATCGACCTGGTCTTCGAGTGGGTCCGCGACACCTCGCGCGCCCCGGCACGGGTGCGGTAGTGGCCCGGTTCCTGTTCGTCGTCCCGCCACTGGTCGGGCACGTGAACCCGGCCGCGGGCGTGGCGGCCGAGCTGACCGCCCGCGGCCACGAAGTCGCCTGGGCGGGCCACGACGAGCTGCTGCGGCGGCTGGCCGGGCCCGGCGCGCTCGTGTTCCCGTGCGCCCTGCCGCCGGAGGTCCCCGAGCGGCCGCCGGACCTCAAGGGGCCCGCCGCGCTGCGGTTCCTCTGGCAGGACTTCCTCGTCCCGCTGGCCGACGCGATGGCGCCCGGGGTGGCCACCGCCCTCGACGCGTTCTCCCCGCACGTCGTGGTCGCCGACCAGCAGGCACTGGCCGGCGGGCTGCTCGCCGAAGCGCACGGCCTGCCGTGGGTCACCTCGGCGACGACGTCGGCGGAGCTGGTCGACCCCCTGGCCGGGATGCCGAAGGTGGCGGACTGGGTGGGCGAGCTGCTGACCGGCCTGCGTGCCCGGATCGCCGGCGGCCGCGGCACGGCCGACCCCCGGTTCTCCCCGCACGGCGTGCTCGCCTTCACCACCCGCGAACTGCTCGGCCCGGCCGCGCTGCCGCCGCGGGTCCGGCTGGTCGGCCCGGCCCTCGGCGCCCGGCCGTCGCCCGGAGACTTCCCGTGGGAGTGGCTCGACCCGGCGCGCCCGGCGGTGCTCGTCTCCCTGGGCACGGCGAACACCGGCGCGGGCGCGGGCTTCCTGGCGGCGACGGCGGAGGCGTTCGCCGGCCTGCCCGCCCGCGCCGTGATCGCCGACCCGGGCGGCGTGCTCGGCGTGGTGCCCCCGAACGTCCTCGTGCGGCCGTCGGTCCCGCAGCTGCCGCTGCTCGCGCGCGTCGACGCGGTGCTGTGCCACGCGGGGCACAACACGGTGTGCGAGGCGCTGTGGCACGGCCTGCCGCTGGTCGTCGCGCCGATCCGCGACGACCAGCCGATCGTGGCCGCCCAGGTGGTCGCCGCGGGCGCGGGCATCAGGTTGCGCTTCGGCCGCGCGAACCGCGAACGGATCACGACGGCGCTCGAAGAGGTGCTCACGGAACCCTCGTACCGCCGGGCGGCCGAAGCGGTGGCGGCGTCGTTCCGCGCGGCGGGTGGCAGCGCCGCGGCGGCCGGGCACCTGGAGCAGCTCGCGCTGGAGAGCCTGCTGCCGGAAACCTGAGGGCTACCGTGCCGGGATGACTGTTTCCGTGTGCGCTCCGGGTGACGTCCCGGCCCTCGTGGCCTCGGCCGCGGCGCTGTTCGAAGAGGACGGCGGCCGCCGCGATCCGTTCATGGACACCGGCTGGCCCGCCCGCGAAGGCGAGGCCTACTACGCGAGCCTCGTCGCGGACCCGGCCTGCCTGTGCCTGCTCGCCGCCGGCGGGCACCTGATCGGACGGCTGCGGCCCCCGGACCCGCTGCGGCCCGGCGCGGTGAGCGCGGTGCTGGAGAGCATGCGGGTCGGCCCGGAGCACCGCCGGTCCGGCGCCGGCGCAGCGCTGGTCGAGGCTTTCCTCGGCTGGGCACGGGACCGCGGCGCGAACGACGTCAAGGTCACGGCTTACGCGGCCAACCACGGCGCGCTGGAGTTCTACCGCGCGCAGGGTTTCGAGCCGTTCGAAGTGGTGCTGCGTCACCGGAACGAGTGGCTATCCACAGTGGACTCCGCGCACTAGCCTCGGAGGCCGAGCGAGGAGGGCGCGAGATGACGGCCACCGCGGAGGTCGCCCACGAGCCGGGGCCCGTGCCGCTGACCAAGGGGCGGGTCAACGCCGTCTTCGGCGCCGTGCTCCTCGGGATGCTGCTGGCCGCACTGGACCAGACCATCGTCGGGACCGCGCTGCCCACGATCGTCGGCGACCTCGGCGGAGCCGGGCACCTGTCCTGGGTCGTCACGTCCTACCTGCTCGCCGAAACCATCATGACCGTCGTCGTCGGCAAGCTCGGCGACCTCTTCGGGCGCAAGCTGATGTTCCAGCTGTCCGTGGTCGTGTTCGGCGTCGGCTCGTTCTTCGCGGGGTTCGCCGACAGCATGGTGTGGCTGATCGTCTGGCGCGCCGTGCAGGGACTCGGCGGCGGCGGGCTGATGGTCACCTCGACCGCGCTCATCGCCGACGTCGTCCCGCTGCGCGAGCGCGGCAAGTACCAGGGCGTGCTCGGCTCGGTCTTCGGCGTGGTGACCGTCGCGGGCCCGATGCTCGGCGGCTTCTTCGTCGACCACCTGTCCTGGCGCTGGGCGTTCTACGTCAACATCCCGCTGGTCGTCGTGGTGCTGGTCGTGGCGTCCTCGGCGATGCCGAACGCCCGCGCCGCGGTCAAGCCGGTCATCGACTACCTCGGCATTCTGCTCATCGGCCTCGCCGCGACCGGCCTGACCCTGGTCACGAGCTGGGGCGGCACGCAGTACGCGTGGGGCTCGCCGACGATCATCGGGATGGCGATCGGCTCGGTGGTGCTGCTGGCCGCGTTCGTCTTCGTCGAACTGCGGGCGAAGGAACCGATGCTGCCGATGCGGTTGTTCCGCAACCCGGTCTTCACCGTCGGCGGCATCATGAGCTTCGTCGTCGGCTTCGCGATGCTCGGCGCGCTGTCCTACCTGCCGACGTACATGCAGTACGTGCAGGGGACGTCCGCCACCTCGTCCGGGGTCCGGCTGCTGCCGATGGTGCTGGCGCTGCTAGTCGCGTCGATCGCGGCGGGCAACGCGGTCAGCAGGACCGGGCGCTACAAGATCTTCCCGCTGGTCGGCGCCGCGGGCATGACGATCGGGCTCTACCTGCTGTCCCGGCTCGACACCGACACCGGCTTCTGGGAGGCGTCGGCGTACATGGCCGTGCTCGGCCTCGGCATCGGGCTGGGCATGCAGGTGCTGACCATCGCCGTGCAGAACACCGTCGACTACGCCGACCTCGGCGTCGCCACCTCGGGCGTGACGTTCCTGCGCTCGATCGGCAGCTCGTTCGGCGCGGCGATCTTCGGCACGGTGTACGCCAACCAGCTGACGCCCAAGCTCGCGGCGCTCCCGGTACCACCGGGTGTCGACCCGCGCGCGCTGCAGGTGCCGACCGCGCTGCACGCCCTGCCGGCGTCGGTGTCGGCGCCGGTGATCGAGGTGTACAGCGACGCCCTGCACGTCGTGTTCCTCGCCGCCGCGCCGGTCGGCCTGGTCGCGTTCGCGCTGGCGTTCTTCCTCAAGGAGGTCCCGCTGCGCGACACCGCCCGCGCGGCCGCCCCGGACCTCGGCGACGGCTTCGCGATGCCGGAGGCCCGCACGGACGACCGCGAACTCGAACGCGCGGTCGCGACGCTGTTCTTCCGCGAGCGCCGCAAGGTGGCCCCGGCGATCGTCGAGCGGGCGGGCAGCGACCTCGACGAAGGCGGCATCTGGTGCCTCCTGCAGGTCCACCTGCGCGAACGCCGCGGTGAGCCGCCGACGCTCAAGGCGATCGGCGAGCACTTCGGCGTCCCCGCGCCGGTGCTCGAACCGGCGTTCAACCGCCTGGAACTGACCGGCCACCTGCGCTACTCCCGCGACGGCTGGGCGCTGACGCCCGAGGGCCGCACGGAGTTCGCGAAGGTGGTCGGCGCCTGGCACGACTGGCTGGCCGACCGCCTCGGCGACTGGGGCACCGCCAACCGCGCCGAGCTGGACGCGGCGATCGGCCGCGTGGCGGCCCGCCTGCTCGACCAGAGCGCCGAGTCCCGGGCGTACGGCCGCCACGCACTGGCCTGAACGCATCTTTCCTAGGGAAAGTGACGACCTGGGGGCGTAGCTTTCACGTGAAAGCGACCACCTGGGGGCGTAGCTTTCACGTGAAAGCGGCGGGTCTCAGCGGCGCCAGAAGTCGTGTGGGGTGCGGCCCGGCCGGAAGCCGCATGACTCGACGAGTGCGGCGGCGTCGGCGAAGCCGGCGCCGACCAGGCCCGGTTCGTGGGCGTCGCTGCCGAACGCCACCGCCTCGCCGCCGTCCTGGAACCACCAGCGCACGACCTCGCCCGGCAGGGGCACCTTCGTGTTGACCTCCAGGGCGCGTCCGCTCGCCTTCAGCGCGCGCAGCACCGTGCGGAACTCCTCCTCGAACTCCGCCACCGCGAACGGCGGGCCTTCGGCGGGCCACGACCGCAGCGCGTAGTCGATGTGGGCGAGCACCGCGAAGTCCGCCGTCGACTCGACGAGGCCCAGCACTTCCGTCAGGTACGCGCGCAGGATCTCGCCGGGCGGGCGGCCGGACACCACGGTCAGTTCGTGGTGGTGCCCGTCCTCGCCGGGCAGGGAGTGCACCGAGCCGAGCACGCGGTCGAAGCCGTGGGCCGCGAGCAGCGCGTCGGCGCGTTCGCGGTGCCAGTGCGGCTCGCTCAGCTCGACGCCGGAGAGGATCCGCAGGCCGGGGAACCGGTCGCGGCACTCCGCGACGCACGCCAGGTAGCCCTCGACCTCGAGGTCCGGCGGCTCCAGGACGCCGTCCGCGCGCAGCCGCACCCGGAAGTGGTCCGGCAGCAGCGGGCGGACCGGCTCGGGGATCAGCCACGGCGTCAGGTCCGCGTGCTCGGTGAACGCCACCGACGGCAGGCCCAGATCGAGGGCCCGCTCGCAGGAGCCGAGCATCGACCCGGTGACCGTGTCCCAGGACCATTCGGTGTGGACGTGACCGTCCGGCGGCAGGCTCACCGGCCCACCGTAACCACGTTTTTGAGCTAGCGTCTCAACCATGGCGCAGAAGTCTCCGTCGGTGGAGCTGGAGGTCGGGCCGCACGAGGTCCGCATCTCGAACCCGGACCGGGTCTACTTCCCGGCCCGCGGCGAGACGAAGCTCGACCTGGTCAACTACTACCTCTCGGTGGGCGACGGCATCGTCAACGCGCTGCGCGAGCGGCCGTGCATGCTGCACCGCTTCCCGTCCGGCGTGGCGGGGGAGAAGGTGCACCAGAAGCGCGTGCCGAACGGCGCGCCGCCGTGGCTGGAGACCGTCCGGGTCACGTTCCCGCGCTACAACCGGCACGCCGACGAGCTGTGCGTCACCGAGCTGGCGCACGTCGCCTGGGCGGTGCAGATGTCCACAGTGGAGTTCCACCCGTGGAACTCCCGGCGCGCCGACACCGAGAAGCCGGACGAGTGGCGCATCGACCTCGACCCGATGCCCGACTGCGGCTTCGACCGCGTCCGCCGCGTCGCCCACGTCGCGCACGAAGTCCTCGACGAGCTCGGCGCGGTCGGCTGGCCGAAGACCTCCGGCGGCCGCGGCCTGCACGTCTACGTCCGGATCGAACCCCGCTGGGGCTTCGCCGACGTCCGCCGGGCGGCGCTCGCCTTCGCCCGCGAGGTCGAACGGCGGGCACCCGACGACGTGACCACGACCTGGTGGCGCAAGGACCGCGACCCGCGCACGCTCTTCGTCGACTACAACCAGAACGCCCGCGACCACACCATCGCCAGCGCGTATTCGGTGCGCGGCAACCCCGAAGGCACGGTGTCGACGCCGATCCGCTGGGACGAGATCGACGACGTCGAGCCGGGCGACTGCACCATCGCGACCGTCCCGGCCCGCTTCGCCGAGCTGGGCGACCTCCACGCGGGCATCGACAAGGCCGTCTTCTCGCTGGAACCACTGCTGGAGTGGGCCGACCGCGACGGCGTCGAGGAACCACCCGACCCGGACTGACGTATTTCCCGGGCGGGTCCGCGGCTCGGCTCGGGGTGAAGGTCGTGGTGTCGGGTGTGGACGCGGGCGCGTGGAGCCTGCTGGCGTTGCAGGTGGTCCTCGAACGCGAGGGCCACGAGGTGCGCGTGGCGGCGGAGGTGCTCAAGGCGTGCCGCCGCGCGCGGCCGGACTGCCTGGTGCTGTCCACTGTGCACGGCGGTTCGGGCGTGGACGTGCTCCGCCGCGTGCGCGCCGACCCCGCGCTGGGCGGGTTGCCCGTGGTGCTCGCCGGCCGCCTGCGGAACACGCGCGCCGAACTGCTCGCCCTCGGCTACGACGAGGTGTTCCCGGTCGCCGCCGCGGATCCCGGGGGAGCCGTGGCGGCGCTGCGGGCGTACCTGGCGCGTCAGTCCAGGCGTTCGACGATGGTCGCGTTGGCGAGGCCGCCCGCCTCGCACATCGTCTGCAGGCCGTAGCGGCCGCCGGTCTGCTCCAGCACCGACAGCAGCGTCGTCATCAGCCGGGCGCCGCTGCCGCCGAGCGGGTGCCCGATGGCGATCGCGCCGCCGTTGACGTTGACCTTCGCCGGGTCCGCGCCGATCTCGTGCTGCCAGGCCAGCACCACGCTCGCGAACGCCTCGTTGACCTCGAACGCGTCGATGTCGGAGACGGCGAGGCCTGCCCGGGCGAGCACCTTGCGGGTGGCCGGGATGATGCCGGTCAGCATGAGGAGCGGGTCGTCGCCGGTGACGGCGAAGCTGTGGAGCCGCGCGCGAGGCCGCAGCCCGAGTGCCTTCGCCGTCTCGGAGCTGGTGATCATCAGCGCGGCGGCACCGTCGTTGATCGGCGACGAGTTGCCCGCGGTGACGTGCCAGCCGAGGCCGGGGAACCGCTGCTCCCAGACGTCGGCGCGGAAGGCGGGCTTGAGCCCGGCGAGGATTTCCGGCGTGGTGCCCGGCCGCACGGTCTCGTCGGTCGTGACGTCGGCCAGTGCCCCGTCCGGCCCCGGCGCCTTGAGCGGCGCGACCTCGCCGGCGAACTTCCCGTCCGCCCACGCCCGCGCGGCCCGCTGGTGGCTCCGGGCGGAGAACTCGTCCAGCTGCGCCCGGCTGAAGCCCCACTTCGCGGCGATGAGCTCCGCGCTGATGCCCTGTGGCACGAGGCCGTCCGGGTAGCGCGCGGCGACCTGCGGACCGAACGGGTCCCGCCCGGCGGCCTGGCTGCCCATCGGCACCCGGCTCATCGACTCGACACCGGAGGCGAGCACGACGTCGTACGCGCCGGCGATGACGCCCTGCGCGGCGAAGTGGACGGCCTGCTGGCTGCTGCCGCACTGCCGGTCCACGGTCACGGCGGGCACCGACTCCGGCAGCCCGGCGGCCAGCGCGGCCCACCGGGCGGTGTTCATGCTCTGCTCGCCGATCTGCCCGACGGCGCCGCTGATGACGTCGTCGATCCGGGCCGGGTCGACGCCGGTGCGTTCGACGAGCGAGCGGAGCGCGTGGGCGTGCAGGTCGACGGGGTGCACCCCGGCGAGCGTTCCGTTCGGCTTGCCCTTGCCGATGGGGGTCCGTACCGCGTCGACGATCACCGCGTCCGTCATGGCGTCTGCCTCCTCGCAGATCGGGGATGTGTCCGGTATACGCCGGGTGGGTTGGATTACACAACTCACCTGTTCGCGAGGTCACAGGGGTGTTGTTCGTCGGCGGCGGCGGTCGCGAACGACTCATTGGGGACGTTGGCGGGGCCCCGGCAACCTGCCGCGCTCGGCCAGCCTTGCCTCGCCAGGCCACGCCCGACCAAAGTGCTAGGTTGGATTTTCAACCCGATGGAGGTGGCATGGTCCGGCGTGGTCGCGAGTGCTCGGTCGCGGAGGCCCTCGAGGTCGTCGGCGAACGGTGGAGCCTCCTGGCGTTGCGCGAGATCATGCTGGGGAACCGCCGGTTCAACCAGATCGCCGAGAACACCGGTGCCAGCCGGGACATCCTGGCCGCGCGGCTGCACAAGCTCGTCGACGCCGGCGTCCTCGAAAAGGTCCAGTACGAGGCCCACCCGCCGCGGCACGAGTACTACCCGACCGAAGCCGGCCGGGCGCTGCAGCCGATCCTGCTCGGGCTGATGGCGTGGGGCGACAAGTACGTCCACCAGGGCGAACCGCCCACGCTGTGGTGGCACGCCTGCGGTGCGGAGCTGCACCCGGTCACCGTCTGCGCGCACTGCGGCGAGGCGGCCAACGCGCCCGGTACCCGCGCGATCCGCCTGGGAGCCGTCCACTCCTGACCCGACCGGCCCCAGGCCTCCTCGCATCCCCCGCGAGGAGGCCTTTTTGGTGTCCGGGCGTTGACTTGAGACCCGCGTCACGGTAACTCTTGAACGAATCAGTGCAAGAACCTGACAACGCTGTGAGAAATCTCGGCACGAGTCAGGAAGCCCTCGACGAAGAGGTGCCCATGCCGTGCTGCCCCCGTGCGCCCCCGGCGCCGGTCCGCGCGTGTCCGTTCCCTGGTTGTGCCGTCCCGACGCGTCTCCCCTCCTCCCCGGATCCGAGGAACCCCATGAGAACGAAGCGACTCCTGTCGCGCGCGGCGACCTACGCCGCCCTGTCCCTCCTGCTGCTCACCCCCGCCGTGGCCGCGAGCGCCGCCCCGGCCGCCGCGCCCGCCGGTGCCGCCGCGCAGGCGGCCACCGCGACCTACACCGCGAGCAGCCAGCTCGCCGGCTACCCCGTCTCGAACGTCGGCGACGGCAACCAGGCCTCCTACTGGGAGAGCACCAACAACCAGTTCCCGCAGTGGGTCCAGGCCGACCTCGGCACGGCCACGGATATCGCGCAGCTGGTGCTCAAGCTGCCGTCGAACTGGGAAGCCCGCACCGAGACCTTCAGCGTGCAAGGCAGCACCGACGGCACCGGCTTCAGCGACCTCAAGCCCGCCGCCGGCTACCGGTTCGACCCCGCCACCGGCAACACCGTCACCGTCGACGTCACGGCGAACACCCGGTACGTCCGGCTGAACGTCACCGCCAACACCGGCTGGCCCGCCGCGCAGCTGTCCGAGTTCGAGGTGCACGGCCCGGCCGGCGGGGACACGCAGCCGCCGTCCGCGCCCGGGAACCTCGCCTACACCCAGCCCGCGAGCGGCCAGATCCGGCTGACCTGGTCGGCTTCGACCGACAACACCGGCGTCACCGGCTACGACGTCTACGCCAACAACCAGCTGCGCGGCAGCGTGGCCGGCACCGTCCTGACCTACACCGACAACCAGCCCGACGGCACCACCGTGTCGTACTACGTCCGCGCGAAGGACGCCGCGGGCAACCAGTCGGCGAACAGCGCCACGGTGACCCGCACCGGCACCCAGGCCGGGACCAACCTCGCGCTGGGCAAGCCGATCACGGCGTCCTCGACGGAGTTCTCCTTCGTCGCCGCGAACGCCAACGACAACTCGGTGACGACCTACTGGGAAGGCGGCGGCGGGACGTACCCGAACCTGCTGACCGTCGCGCTCGGGTCGAACGCCGACGTGAACCAGGTCGTCGTCAAGCTGAACCCGGACCCGGTCTGGGGCCCGCGCACGCAGACGATCGCCGTCGAGGGCCGCGAGCAGAGCGCGGCCGCGTTCACCACGCTGGCCGCCGCGCAGACCTACAGCTTCAGCCCGTCGACCGGGAACACCGTGACGATCCCGCTCAGCGGCCGCGCCGCCGACGTCCGGCTGCGCGTCACCGCGAACTCCGGCGCGGGCGGCGGGCAGGCCGCGGAGTTCCAGGTCTTCGGCGTCCCCGCGCCCAACCCGGACCTGACGGTCTCCGGCGTGTCCTGGTCGCCGCAGAACCCGGTCGAGACCGACGCGATCACCGCGTCGGCGACGGTCCGCAACGCCGGGACGGCTGCTTCCGGCGCGACGAACGTCAACCTCTACCTGGGCACCACCAAGGTCGGCACCGCGAACGTCGGCGCGCTCGCCGCCGGCGCGTCGGCGACCGTGTCGGCGAACATCGGCACCCGGGACGCGGGCAGCTACCAGCTGACCGCGAAGGTCGACGAGGCCAACGCCGTCGTCGAGCAGAACGAGGCCAACAACTCCTACACCGCTTCGACGGCGCTGGTCGTCAGCCCGGTGCAGAGCTCCGACCTCGTCGCGGCCACGGCGTGGTCGCCGAACAACCCGGCCGCGGGCAACACCGTCACCTTCGCCACGACCCTGCGCAACCAGGGGACCGTGGCGAGCGCGGGCGGCGCCCACGGCGTCACGGTGACGATCGCGGACCAGAACGGCACCGTGGTGAAGACCCTCAGCGGCAGCTACACCGGCGCGATCGCCGCCGGAGCCACCGCGAGCCCGGTCACCGTCGGCACCTGGACCGCCGCCAACGGCCGGTACACGGTGAAGACCGTCGTCGCGAACGACGCCAACGAGCTGCCGGTCAAGCAGGCCAACAACACCAGCACGCAGGCGCTGTTCGTCGGCCGGGGCGCCAACATGCCCTACGACATGTACGAGGCCGAGGACGGCGTCGTCGCGGGCGGCGCGTCCGTCGTCGGCCCGAACCGGACGATCGGTGACCTCGCCGGGGAGGCGTCGGGCCGCAAGGCCGTCACGCTGAACTCGACCGGCTCGTCGGTGGAGTTCACCACCCGCGCGTCGACCAACACCCTGGTCACCCGGTTCTCCATCCCGGACTCCGCGGGTGGCGGCGGGATCAACTCGACGCTGAACGTCTACGTCGACGGCACGTTCCTCAAGGCCATCGACCTGACCTCGCACTACGCCTGGCTTTACGGCGCCGAAACCGGCCCGGGCAACTCACCGGGCGCCGGGCCGCGGCACATCTACGACGAGGCCGGCACGATGCTCGGCACGACCGTGCCCGCCGGGCACAAGATCAAGCTGCAGAAGGACGCGGCCAACAGCACGAACTACGCGATCGACTTCGTGAACTTCGAGCAGGCCACCGCGGTCGCGAACCCGGACCCGGCGCACTTCGCCGTGCCCACCGGGTTCACGCAGCAGGACGTGCAGAGCGCGCTGGACAAGGTCCGGCAGGACAGCACCCTCACCGGCGTCTACCTCCCGGCCGGCACCTACTCGCTGTCGAGCAAGCTGAACGTCTACGGGAAGGCCGTCACGGTGACCGGCGCCGGGCCGTGGTTCACGAAGTTCTCCGCGCCTTCGGGTCAGGAGAACACCGACATCGGCATCGACGTGCAGTCGAGCGCGAACGGCTCGACGTTCAGCGGGTTCGCGGTGTTCGGGAACTACACCTCGCGCATCGACGGCCCCGGCAAGGTGTTCAACCTGACCAACGTCGCGAACCTGACGATCGACAACATCTGGGTCGAGCACCAGGTCGTGATGGTCTGGGGCACCAACGTGGACAACACGACGATCAAGAACTCCCGGATCCGCGACACCTTCGCCGACGGCGTCAACCTCACGAACGGGAGCACCGGCAACCACGTCACCAACATCGAGGCCCGGTCCACCGGCGACGACAGCTTCGCGCTGTTCGCCGCCACGGACCTCAACCCGGGCAACCAGTACGACAACGTGTTCGAGAACCTGACCTCGCTCACCCCGTGGCGCGCGGCCGGGCTGGCGGTCTACGGCGGGTACAACAACACCTTCCGCAACCTCTACATCGCGGACACGCTGACGTACTCGGCGATCACGATCAGCTCGCTCGACTTCGGCTACCCGTTCCTCGGGTTCGGGCCGCAGCAGACGACGGTCCAGAACGCCTCGCTCGTCCGCGACGGCGGCCACTTCTGGGGCCAGCAGACGTTCCCGGCGATCTGGCTGTTCTCCGCGTCGAAGGAGTTCCGCGGCATCCGGGTGTCCGATGTGGACATCGAGAGCCCGACCTACAGCGGGATCATGTTCCAGACCAAGTACAACGGCGGTCCGGAGCACCCGGTGGAGGACACCGTGCTGACGAACGTGTCGATCACCGGCGCGCACCGCAGCGGTGACGCCTTCGACGCCAAGTCCGGGATCGGCATCTGGGCCAACGAGCTGCCGGAACCGGGTCAGGGTCCGGCCGTCGGCTCGGCGACGTTCACCGGGCTCACGCTGAGCGACAACGACGAGGACATCCGCAACAAGACGACCACGTTCACCATCATCCGCAACTAGCCGCGCGAAGTGCCGTCAAGGCCACCTTACCGGCGGCAGACGCCCGTAAGGTGGCCTTGACGGCTTTACGGCGGGAGGCGGCTCGTGCGGATCCTGGTCACCGGTGGCACCGGGCAGCTCGGCTCGGCGGTCGTGGCGCGGCTGCGGGCGGCGGGGGAGGAGGTCCGCGTGCTGAGCAGGCGGGCCGGGCCGGACGTCGTCCGGGGCGACCTGCGGACCGGGCGTGGCGTCGACAGCGCCGTGGCCGGCGTGGACGCGATCGTCCACTGCGCCACCGACTTCCGGCACGAGACGACCCTGGCGCGCACGCTGGCCGAGGCGGCGCGCTGGGCCGGCGGGCCGCACCTGGTGTACGTCTCGATCGTCGGCGTCGACCGCGTGCCGCTGGGCTACTACCGCGCCAAGCACGAGACCGAGCAGTTCATCGCCTCCTCGGGCCTGCCGTACACGATCCAGCGGGCCACGCAGTTCCACGGCCTGGTCCGGACGCTGCTCGCGGGCGCGTCCCGGCTGCCGGTGGTGCCGGTGCCGCGGATCTCGTTCCAGCCGGTGGACGTCCGGGACGTCGCCCGCCGGCTCGCGTCCGTCGTGCTGGACGACCCGGCGGGCCGGGTGGCGGACTTCGGCGGCCCGGAGATCCTGACGGCGGCGGAGCTGGCCGCCGCGGTGGGCGAGGTCAGCGGGCGGGTCCGGCGGATCGTGCCGCTGAAGGTGCCGGGGGAGACGTTCCGGGCGTACGCCGACGGCGGGCACCTGGCCCCGGAGCACCGCGACGGCGAGATCACCTTCCGCGAGTACCTGGCCGAGCACGCTCGTATGTAATCCGATTAATTACGAAGATTCTTGACCACGCTGCCGGATAGGTCATATGTTTGGCGGGCTTCACGGCCGGTTTCCGCCCAACGCCGAACGGACCAGTCATGCCGGATCAGTCGCTCCCGCCGTCGCGGCGGACCTTCCTCAAGCTCGGTGGCGCGGTCGGCGCCGGAGTCGCTGTCGGCGGCTTGCGCCCCTTTGCCGCCAACGCAGAAGTCCTCCGACCAGCCGACGAGGACCTCGTGCCCGAGGCGCGCGCCACCACGCTCTGGTACCCCGCGCCCGCGGCAGAGGACAAGATCATCGAACAGGGCCTGCCGATCGGCAATGGTCGGATCGGTGCGCTCGTCGGCGGCGACCCCGCGGCCGACTTCCTCTACCTCGCCGACGCGTCGCTGTGGACCGGCGGCGCCAACGACGTCCTCGAAGACGACGGGCAGTTCCCCTACGAACGCGAGAAGTTCGGCACCCTCGGCCTGCTCGCGAAGGCGCGGATCACCGTCCCGGCCCACACCGGCGTCACGGACTACCGCCGCACGCTCGACCTCAGCAACGGCCTGGTCACCGTCGCCTACACCCACCAGGGCACGCGCTACCGCCGTGAGGTCTACGCGAGCCACCCCGACGACGTCGTGGTCGTCCGGCTCACCGGTGGTCCGATGACCGGCACGGTCGCGCTGGAGCCGACGCGCGGGGAGACCCTGGCCGGACCCGCGTTCGAAGCGGCCTTCGCCAACGGGTTGAAGTACGCGAGCGCCGTCGCGGCGTCGGGTCGCGGCGGCCAGGTAGCGACCGACGGCACCACGGTCGCGTTCACCGGCTGCCGGGAAGTCCTGATCGTGCTCACCGGTGGCACGAACTACGTACCCGACGCGGCCCGGAAGTTCCTCGACGCGGCCGCGGACCCATTGCGCGTGGCGAAGGACAAGGTGGCCGCGGCACTGCGCGCGGGCGGGGACGCGCTGCGGGCGACGCACGTCGCCGACTACCGGCGGCTCTACGACCGGATGAGCGTCGACCTCGGCCAGTCGCCGCCGGCGAAGCGCGCGCTGGACACGTGGTCGCGGCTGCTGGCCCGCCACGACGACCCGGCCACGCCGGACCCGGAGCTGGAGGCGAGCTACCTGCAGTTCGGCCGCTACCTGACCATCACCGGCTCGCGCGACGGGCTGCCGATGGGGCTGCAGGGCCTGTGGCAGAACACCAACACGCCGGACTGGATGAGCGACTACCACACCGACATCAACGTCCAGATGAACTACTGGCTGGCCGACCGCGCGGGGCTGCCCGGGAGCTTCACTGCACTGGCGGATTACTGCCTGGCGCAGCTTCCCGTGTGGACGGACAGCACGAACCGCCTGTTCAACGACCCCCGCAACAGGTTCCGCAACACCAGCGGCAGGATCGGCGGCTGGGCGGTCGCGTTCTCCACCAACATCTACGGCGGCTCCGGGTGGTGGTGGCACCCGGGCGGCAACGCCTGGCTGTGCAACTCGCTGTGGGACCACTACGCCTTCACCCAGGACAAGGCCTACCTCGCGCGGATCTACCCGCTGTTGAAGGGTGCGTGCGAGTTCTGGGAGGCGCGGCTGCTGCCGATGGTGGTCGGCGGGCGCGAGGTGCTGGTCGACGACCACGACTGGTCGCCGGAGCACGGCCCGCAGGACACCCGCGGGAACACCTACTCCCAGGAGATCGTCTGGGACCTGTTCGAGCACTACCGCGAGGCCGTCGCGGTGCTGGGGCGGGACCGCGCGTACGGCGACCGGATTGCCGGCCTGCAGCGGAAGCTGTACCTGCCGGAAGTCAGCCCCACGACCGGCTGGCTCGAAGAGTGGATGTCGCCGGACAACCTCGGCGAGACCACGCACCGGCACCTGTCGCCGCTGATCGGCTTCTTCCCCGGCGACCGGATCGCGGCCGACACGGCCCCGAAGGAGCTGCTGGACGGCGTCCGGGCCCTGCTGGTCGCGCGCGGCATGGACAGCTACGGCTGGGCGACCGCGTGGCGCTCGGCGTGCTGGGCCCGGCTCAAGGACGCCGACCGCGCGCACCAGCTGCTGCTCACCGTGCTGCGGCCGTCGGTGGCCAACGGCAACGGGACCGCGCCGAACTTCTTCGACATGTACAGCCAGGGCAGCTACACGATCTTCCAGATCGACGCGAACCTCGGCGCGCCGGCGGCGATGGTGGAGATGCTCGTGTACTCCCGGCCGGGCGTGCTGGAACTGCTGCCGGCCCTACCTGCGGCGTGGGCGGCCTCGGGCCGCGTGACCGGCATCGGCGCGCGCGGCGGGTTCGAGGTCGACCTCGCGTGGCGCGCCGGGAAGGTGACGACGGCGGTGATCCGCAGCGTCGGCGGCACCAGGACGGAGGTCCGCGCCGGGACCTGGAAGCGCACGATCGGCCTGCGGCCGGGCGGGTCGGTCACGGTCCAGCCAAGTTGAGGCACGTCCTCCGGAAAGAGGTGTAGTGTTCAACTACTTTCTTCGGACCGGAGGTCACCGTGAACGTCGTCCTGTGGATCGTGGCGGGTGTGCTCGCCGCGCTGTACCTCGCCGCCGGGGGCATGAAGCTCGCGACCCCACGCGAGAAGCTGCTGGAGAACCCGAACATGGGCTGGACGGCGGACTTCTCGGGCGCGGCGGTCAAGGGCATCGGCGCGGTCGAGGTCCTCGGCGCGATCGGGCTGGTCCTGCCGTGGGCGCTGGACATCGCCCCGGTGCTGACCCCGCTGGCCGCCACCGGGCTGGCGGTGGTCCAGGTCGGCGCGATCATCGTGCACGCGCGGCGCAAGGAGACGAAGGCGCTGCCGATGAACGTCGTGCTGCTGGTGCTGGCGGCGTTCGTGGCGATCGGCCGGTTCGTCGGCTGACGCGGCCGCGGTGAACGCGTGCTGGTCGCCGGCGGCCCGGTACTCCATTTCCACCTTGGCCCAGTCGTAGATCCAGTCGCCGCGCATGCCCGACCCCTCACTCTCTCCGGTGCTGGAGCCCACGATCGTGCTGAGGCGGCGCCGCCCGCATCGGGCGAACACGCAGTCCGGGCCGGGAAACCCCTTACCCCGCCTTTGCTACCTTCGGGGCACCATGACCGCGAGGACGTTCCTGTTCGTGCCCGGCGACCGGCCCGACCGCTTCGGCAAGGCCGTGGCCAGCGGCGCCGACGTCGTACTGCTGGACCTCGAGGACGCCGTCGCCCCGGCGGACAAGGACGCCGCTCGCGCGGCCGTCGGCACGTGGCTCGACGGCGGCGGCACGGCGATGGTCCGGATCAACGCCCCGGGCACCCCGTGGTTCGACGCCGACGCCGCCCTCGTGGCCGCGCGCGGGGTGCCCGTCATGGTGCCGAAGGCCGAGCACCCGGGCGTGCTCGCCGGGTTCCGCGAAGTCGTGGCCCTCGTCGAGACCGCGCGGGGCGTCGAGCGGGCCGGTGAGCTGGCGGCCGTGCCGTCGGTGACGCGGCTGGCGTTCGGCAGCGTCGACCTGGCGGCGGAACTGGGCGTCGATCCCGACGACCGGGAGCCGTTCGCCTACGCGCGTTCGCGGCTGGTGATCGCGTCCGCGGCGGCCGGGCTGGCGCCGCCGGTGGACGGCGTGACGACGGACCTGCGCGACGACGACCGGCTGGCCGCCGACGTCCGGTACGCGCGCCGGCTGGGGTTCGGGGGCAAGCTGTGCGTCCACCCGCGACAGGTCGCGCCTGTCCAGATGGGCTTCGAGCCCACCGAAGCCGAGCGCGAGTGGGCCCGCCGGGTCGTCACGGCGGGCGCATCGGTGTCCACTGTGGACGGGAAGATGGTGGACCGGCCGGTGCTGGCCCGGGCCCGCCGGATCCTGGGGGAGTAGGCCGCTACACGGCTCCCCGGCGCCGCAACGCGTCCGCGTCGAAGCCGAACTCGGCCAGCACGGCGTCGGTGTGCTCGCCGACGTCCGGGACGGGGTCCATCCGGGGCGGCCGGCCGGCGACGGTGATCGGCGGCAGCGTGGCCCGGATCGGCCCGGCCGGTGTTCCCACCTCCGCGAACCGGTCGCGAGCCGTCAGCTGCGGGTGCGCCAGGACGTCGGGAAGCTCGCGGCGGCGCGCGTGCGCGATCCGGCCCGCCGCCAGCCGCCTCTCCAGTTCGGTGCCGGTCAGGCCGGCGAAGATCGCGTCGATCTCCCGCTCCAGCGCGGGCCGGTTCGCGACGCGGGCGCTGCCGGTCGCGAACCGCTCGTCGGTCACCCACTCCGGGCGTTCGACCGCGTGCTCGCAGAACGCCGCCCACTCGCGGTCGTTCTGCACGGCCAGCACCAGCTCGGTCCCGTCTCCCGCGGCGAAGGTGCCGTACGGCGCGATCGCCGGGTGGCTGGTGCCGGTCCGCGGCGGCGGCGTCCCGCCGTAACCCGCGTAGTAGAGCGGAAACCCCATCCACTCGACCAGCGAGTCGAACAGGCTGACCTCCAGCTCGGTGCCCTGCCCGGTGCGCTCCCGGTCGTAGAGCGCCGACAGGATGCCGGAGAAGGCGTACATCCCGGCGCCGATGTCCGCGGCCGGGATGCCGCTCTTGGCGGGCTCCGCGGCCGAGCCGGTCACCGAAACCAGCCCGGCTTCGGACTGGATGAGCAGGTCGTACGCCTTCGCGTCGCGGTAGGGCCCGCTCGAGCCGTACCCCGACACCGAGCACGTGATCAGCCGCGGCCGCGACGCGCGGATCGACGCCGCGCCGAGGCCGAGCCGCTCGGCGACGCCGGGGGCGAAGTTCTGCACGAAGACGTCGGCCCGGTCCAGCAGGGCCGCCATGACCTCGCCCGCGGCCGCGCTCTTGAGGTCGAGCGTGATGCTCTCCTTCGACCGGTTCAGCCAGACGAAGTGGCTGGACAGGCCGTGCACCGTTTCATCGTAGGCGCGGGCGAAGTCGCCGCTGCCCGGCCGCTCGACCTTGAGCACCCGGGCGCCGAGGTCGGCCAGGTGCCGGGTGGCCAGCGGCGCGGCGACCGCTTGTTCGCAGGACACGACGGTGACGCCGTCGAGGGGCAACGAGGGCATGGCCGCATCCTGCCACCGGCGTCAGACCGCGCGGGCGATGGCGATGTTCCCGGCGAGCCGCGCGCCCGCCTCGTAGATCATGTACTCGCGGCCCTGGTAGGTGCCGAAGCTCGGCGCCGCGCACCGCCCGTTGTCCGGGGCGCCGGCGAGGGGCGCGTGGAACACCCCGAGGTGGTTGCGCTTCGAGAAGTCGGTGCCGACCTCGGTGATCATCAGCTTCCCGCCGTGCGCGATGTCGGTGTTGTACACGACGTACGTGCTGTTGTTCCGCTCCAGCAGGTGCGGGCCGCCGATGTCCGACGCGCCGACGTCGGTGTGCCGCACCAGCGGCGTCTGGGCGAACGTCCAGTTCAGCGCGTCGGGCGACCAGCCCCAGCCGATGTCGCGGTGGTTGGTGGTGTTGTTGAGCATGAAGACCATGACGTACCGGGCGCCCTTCGCGGGCAGGTCGTGGCGGAACACCCGGGCGTACGACGTCTCGGTGGTGCCCGCGGGCTGCAGCCGCGTCGAGAGGACTTCCTTCTCGTAGGTGAAGTGGATGCCGTCGGCCGAACTGGCCAGCCGGGTCACGGTGTTTTCGCCGTGGAAGTAGAGGTAGAGCCGCTGGACGTCGTCGTTCCACAGGGCGTGCGGGGAGGAGACGTGGCTGACCGAGTACTCGCCCGGCCACGAGTTCTTGATGATCGGGTTGCCCGCGTACTCGGTGAACTCCTCGTCGAGGGAGTTCGCGTACGCCAGGCAGATCCCGCCGGGCGCGTCGTGCGGGGCGTAGTAGAGGTAGTACGCGCCGAGCGCGCCCGGGATGCGGCCCTTGGTGCCGCGGACGCACGGGAAGATCAGCTCGCCGGTGGGGTTGTAGCGCAGCTTGCTCTTCACGAGGGCGAGGCGCTGGTACCGGTAGTCCGGGAACCCGGCCGGCGCCGCGGTGGCGGCGCCGGGCAGGAACGCGGTCGCGCCGAGCGCGGCGGTGCCGGCCAGCAGGCCGCGGCGGGTGAGGGTCATGGCCGCTCCTTCGTCGTCGAAGTGTGCTGGGACGGTCGCATGAGCCGGGCGCGGCGACAAGAGAGTAATACGTATTACTGTCTCGCGGGCAGAGATGCGGGAGTTTCGGGCAAGGCCGCGGCGCCGTCGAATGATAGGAATGGCCGGTGACCGAACCGAACACCATCGAAGCCGCCGCGGCCGAAGCCGTCACGCTGACCAGCGAGCTCATCCGCATCGACACCACCAACACCGGGGACCCCGACACGCTGGTGGGGGAGCGGACGGCGGCCGAGTACGTCGCGGAGAAGCTGACCGACGCCGGCTACGAGATCACCTACGTGGAGTCGGGCGGGAAGAACCGGCACAACGTCTTCGTCCGGCTGGCGGGCGCCGACCCGGGCCGGGGCGCGCTGCTGATCCACGGGCACCTCGACGCCGTCCCGGCGGACCCGTCGGAGTGGTCGGTCCACCCGTTCTCCGGCGCGATCCAGGACGACTACGTCTGGGGCCGCGGCGCGGTCGACATGAAGGACATGTGCGGGATGGCGCTCGCGCTGGCCCGGCACTACAAGCTGAACGGCATCGTGCCCCCGCGCGACCTCGTCTTCGCCTTCCTCGCCGACGAAGAGGCCGGCGGCAAGTACGGCGCCCAGTGGCTGGTCGAGAACCGGCCCGAGCTGTTCGAGGGCGTCACCGAGGCGATCAGCGAGGTCGGCGGCTTCTCGATCACGCTCAAGGACGACGTCCGCGCGTACCTGATCGAGACGGCCGAAAAGGGCATCCGCTGGATGAAGCTGCGCGTGCGCGGCACCGCCGGCCACGGCTCGATGATCCACCGCGACAACGCCGTCACCAAGCTCGCCGAGGCCGTCGCCAAGCTCGGCAACCACCGCTTCCCGCTGGTGCTCACCGATTCGGTGAAGGAGTTCCTCGCCGGCGTCACCGAGATCACCGGCTGGGACTTCCCGGAGGACGACCTCGAAGGCTCGGTCGCCAAGCTGGGCAACATCTCCCGGATGATCGGCGCGACCCTGCGCGACACCGCCAACCCGACCATGCTGACCGCCGGGTACAAGTCCAACGTCATCCCGTCGGTCGCCGAAGCCGCGGTCGACTGCCGGATCCTGCCCGGCCGGCTCGAGGCCTTCGACCGCGAGCTCGACGAGCTGCTCGGCCCGGACATCGAGAAGGAGTGGATGGAGCTCCCGCCGGTCGAGACGACGTTCGACGGCGCGCTCGTCGACGCGATGACCGCCGCGGTGCTCGCCGAGGACCCGGGCGCGAAGACGCTGCCGTACATGCTCTCCGGCGGCACCGACGCCAAGTCGTTCCAGCAGCTCGGCATCCGCAACTTCGGTTTCGCGCCGCTGAAGCTGCCCGCGGACCTCGACTTCTCGGCGCTCTTCCACGGCGTCGACGAGCGGGTCCCGGTCGAGGCCCTGAAGTTCGGCACCCGCGTGCTGGACCGGTTCCTGCGCACGTCCTGATGACCGGCTTCGCGCTCGCCGACGGTACGTCCCTGCAGGTCATCCGCAGGGGCGACCCGGCGGCGCCGGTGACCGTGGTGTTCGTCCACGGCTACGCGCTCGACCAGCGCAGCTGGGGCCGGATCGCGCCGCTGGTGCCGGACGCGGCCGAGGGTCCGGTGGCCGTGCTGACCTACGACCAGCGCGGCCACGGCGGTTCGGGCCGGGCGCGGCGCGGCACCGCGACCATGGCGCAGCTCGGCGACGACCTCGCCGAGCTGCTCTCCCGGGAGGCGCCCGAAGGCCGGGTGGTGCTCGTCGGCCACGACATGGGCGGCCTGGCGATCATGTCGCTGTCGCAGCGGCACCCGGAGCTGTTCGCCGCGCGGGTGTCCGGCCTGGTGCTGCTGGCGACGTCGTCGGGGACCCTCGCCACCGAGGTCTCGGCGGCCTGGCCCAACGCGCTGGGGAAGCTGGCGCGCGACCTCGAAGCGGTGCTCGGCTCGAAGCTGTTCGGCGTCGTGCGCGAGCACACCAGCCGAGCGGTCAGCGCGGGCCTGCGCTGGTGGCTCTTCGGCGACGACCCGGACCCGGAGCTGGTCGAGCTGACCGTGAAGATGATCCGCGGCAACTGGCCGCACACCGTCTCGCTGTTCCGCCCGGCGCTGGACGCCTACGCGCGCGACGCGGCGCTGGCCCAGGTGAGCGGCGTGCCGGTGACGGCGATCGTGGGGGAGCGGGACCGGATCGTGCGGGCCTCCGACGTCGAGCAGTGGGCCGGCGGGCTCGATGACGGGACGGCCGTGGTGCTGCCGGGCGTCGGGCACGTCGTCCCACTGGAAGCCGCGGCCCAGGTGCTGCCGCGGGTCGTCGCGCTCGTCAACGCCAGCTACCGACAAGACAAGAGTTCTTGACAACTTCTCTGTTCGGCGCGAAGCTGGGCGCATGTTTTCCGTGGCGGTGATCGAAGACCCGGCCGCGGCCGAGGTGTCGCTGGACCCGATCCGCGCGCGCCTGCTGGCCGAGCTGGCCGAACCCGCGTCCGCGACGATGCTCGCGGCCCGGGTGGACCTGCCGCGCCAGAAGGTCAACTACCACCTGCGTGCGCTGGAGGCGCACGGCCTGGTGGAGCTGGTCGAGGAGCGGCGCAAGGGCAACGTCACCGAGCGGATGATGCGGGCGACGGCGTCGTCGTACGTCATCTCGCCGGCCGCGCTCGCCGCGGTCCAGCCCGACCCCGCGCAGTCGCCGGACCGGCTTTCGGCCCGCTGGCTGCTCGCCGTGGCCGGCCGGCTGGTCCGCGACGTCGGCCTGCTCATCACCGGCGCGGCCAAGGCGAAGCAGCGGGTCGCGACCTTCGCGCTCGACGGTGAGGTGCGGTTCGCCTCGCCCGCCGACCGGGCCGCGTTCGCCGAGGAGCTGACCACGGCGATCACCACCCTGGTCGGCAAGTACCACGACGAAGCGGCCGAGAAGGGCCGCGGCTACCGGGTGGTCGTCGCCGTGCACCCGAGCATCCCGGAGGAGACCGCCAGTGGGGCATGAGTTCGAGGCGACCGACGTCGCCGAAGTCGACGCGACGCCGGAGCAGGTGTGGGAGGCCATCGCGACCGGACCGGGCATCGACTCGTGGTTCATGGGCCGCAACGAGGTCGAGGGCGGCACCGGCGGCGTGGTCCGCGGCGCGTTCGGCGCGTACCAGCCGGAGTACCGGATCCGCGAGTGGGACCCGCTCGAGAAGCTCGTCTACGGCAACGAGCCGGGGCCGGACGGGCGGAAGATCGCCTACGAGTTCCTCATCGAGGGCCGCGACGGCGGCAGCTCGGTCATCCGCTGCGTCACCAGCGGCTTCCTGCCCGGCGACGACTGGGAGGACGAGTTCGAGGCGATGACCGCCGGCGGCGCGCTGTTCTTCCGCACGCTGGTCGAGTACGTCACCCACTTCGCCGGCCGCACGGCGGTCCCGGTGACGGTGTTCGGCCCGCCGGTGGCGGATTGGGACGAGGCGTGGGCCCGGCTCGGGACGGCGCTGGGGTTGCCGGCACGGCCTGCCCTGGGCGACCGCGTCTCACTCGGCGGCGTCGTCTACGCGGTCAACGACCAGACGGTCGGGATCCGGACGGCGGACGCGATGCTCCGGTTCATGAAGGGCTTCCACGGCCCGATGGTCGCGGCCCACCACATCTTCACCCCGGGCGCGGACGCGGCGACCGAGGAGAAGACCTGGAGCGACTGGCTGAACCGGGTGCTCGGCTGACAGTCGAGCGGCAGGGCCCGACCCCAAGCGCCCCAAGGCGGCCTTGGTTGCGTCTGACGCACCGAAGGCCGCCTTGGTTGCGTCTGACGCACCGAAGGCCACATTGGGGCGCTTGGCCCGGGCGAGGAACAAGGTGCGGTTCGGCTAGGTCGGGAGGGCGCCCGGCAGGCTCTGGGCCGTCTTCTTGCGGCGCAGCCAGACCCGGCGCGTGCCGTCGGCGTAGAGCCGCACGGTGCGCAGTTCCCAGCCCGCGAACTCCGCGTGGATGGAGAGCTGGATCGCCGCCGCACGCCGGGACACGCCCGGGGGGAGGTGCAGGCGGCGGTACTCCCAATCCCCTTCGACCACCGCCTCGCTGACCGTCGTCATGGCTGGATCACCTGGGTCCCTTCTCCGGCGGCCGAGCCGACGAGCACGCGGCCGCTGCTCTCGTCCACCCCGACCGAGTCCGGCTGGCGCACGGTCGGGAACCGGTACTTCTCCACGGGTTCGCCGCCGCGGACGTCGAACCCGACCACTTCGTTGCGTTCGGTGAGCGTCACCCAGGCCAGGCTCCGCTTCGCGTCGTAGGCGATCCCGTACGGCGCGCCGGGCACCGGGTACCGCTGGCGCATGATCAGCGGCGAAGCCGAGAACGCGATCAGCGCGCCCGCGCGCGCGTCGGTCACCAGCACGCGGCCGTAGGAGTCCGCCACCGCGTTCGCGGCGCCGTCGCCCGCGCGCAGGCCCTCGTTGACCTTCCCGGCCGCGACGTCGAGCGAGAACACCGCCGTCCGCAGCCGGTCCAGCACCACCACGCCCGTCCCGGTGTCCACGACGTCGTCGGCGCTGTAGAGCTGCCCGCCGATCGTCCGCGCCGGACCCGCCGCCGGCAGCACCTGGATGTCCTTCGCCGGCCCCATCGCGACCAGCCGGTCGGCGCCGTAGGCGATGCTCGACGCGGGCTGCCCGCCCGTCTTCGTCTCCGTGAGCTTCCGGTCCGGCAGCGACAGCCGTTGCACCACACCCTGCGCCGGCTCCGCGATCTCGACCCGCCCGGGCGTTACGGTCAGCTTCTCCGCCTTGCCGTATAACGGCATATTCATCGGGGCGGACGCGAGCGCGTTCAGGTCGTAGAGCCGCAGCGACGGCGGTTCGGAAAGCGCGACGACGAGGGTCGAGGTCTTCGCGTCGACGGCGAGGGCGGAAACCGCGCCGCCGGGCAGGACCTGCCCGGCGGGTTTCACGCTCACCGCGGGGGAGACCGCCGGGCGCGCCGCCTGCGGGTTCGCCACGATCTGCAGCTCGTCGCTGGTGTCCTTCGCCGACGAGCAGCCCGAGAGCACCAGGGCACCGGCCAGCGGCAGCGCGATCCACGACACGGCGGTGAGCCGACGCACGCTGTGGCCTCCGGATGTCCCTCGGTGGTTGGTCTTCACCAGCATGCCCCTCGATCCCCTTGCCGTCACGTCCGTGTCACCCAACAGACACCTACCGCGGCCAGCGCTCGGGGTAGCCGACCTCGATCGCGCTGACGTCGTCGAGCGCGGACCGGATGGCGGGCGGCAGGGTGATGGCTTCGGCGGCCAGCGAGCCGGTGAGCTGACCGGTGTCGCGCGCGCCGACGACCGGGGCGACGACGCCCGGCCGGTCGCGGACCCAGGCCAGCGCGACGGCCAGCGGCGAGGTGCCCAGCCCGTCGGCGGCGGTGGCGACCGCCTGCACGATCCGGGCGGCGCGGTCGGTGCGGTGGTGCTCGACGTAGCCGGCGTACGCGCTGTTGGCGCCGCGCGAGTCGGCGGGCGTGCCGGTGCGGTACTTGCCGGTCAGCACGCCGCGGCCGAGCGGCGCCCAGGGCAGCAGCCCGATGCCGTGGTGCTCGGCGGCGGGGACGACTTCGCGGTCGACGCCGCGTTCGAGCAGCGAGTACTCGACCTGGGTGGAGACGATCGGGGCGGCCGCCGCGGCGCCGGCGGCCGCGGTCGCCAGCTGCCAGCCCGCGTAGTTCGAGACGCCGACGTAGCGGACCTTCCCGCTGGTCACGGCGTACTCGAGGGCGGACAGCGTCTCGGCGAGGGGCACGCAGCCGTCCCAGGCGTGCAGCTGCCACAGGTCGATGTGGTCGGTGCCGAGGCGCCGCAGCGAGCCGTCGAGCGCGCCGAGCAGCGCGCCGCGGGAGGCGCCGCCGCCGAACGGGCCGTCGGTGCGCTTGGCGACCGCCTTCGTCGCGAGGACGACGTCTTCCCGGGGGACGAGGTCACCGAGCAGCGAGCCGAGCACGCGCTCGCTCTCGCCTTCGCCGTAGATGTCGGCCGTGTCCACCAGGGTGCCGCCGGCGTCGACGAAGGCGACCAGCTGGCTGGCCGCTTCCTCCGCGTCGGTGTCGCCACCCCAGGTCATGGTGCCGAGCGCCATCCGCGAGACGCGCAGTCCCGAGCGGCCGAGCAGTCGCTTTTCCACGACCGCCGAGCCTAGTGGGCGGGCCCCGGCGAACCTGACCAAGGTGAGTCGTGTCGCGGCCGAGGGCCCCCGTTAGGGTTCGGCCCCGTGCGACTCGGACTCAACCTCGGCTACTGGGGAGCGGGGAACGACCCCGCGAACCTGGCACTGGCGAAACAGGCGGAAGACCTCGGTTACGCCGTCGTGTGGGCCGCGGAGGCCTACGGCTCGGACGCGGTGACGGTGCTCACGTGGCTCGCGGCGAAGACGTCGCGGATCGACGTCGGTGCCGCCGTGCTGCAGATCCCGGCCCGGACGCCGGCGGCGACCGCGATGACCGCGGCGACGCTGGACACGCTCTCGGGCGGCCGGTTCCGGCTCGGGCTGGGCGTGTCGGGTCCGCAGGTGTCGGAGGGCTGGCACGGCGTGCGGTTCACCTCGCCGGTGGAGCGCACCCGGGAGTACGCCGCGATCGTGCGGTCGGCGCTGCGCCGCGAGCGCGTCCGGTTCGAGGGCGAGCACTTCACGCTGCCGCTGCCGGACGGCCCCGGCAAGGCGCTGCGGCTCACCGTCCGCCCGGCGCGCAAGGACCTCCCGCTCTACTTGGCCGCGATCGGCCCGAAGAACCTGGAGCTGACCGGCGAGATCGCCGACGGCTGGCTCCCGGTGTTCTTCGCGCCGTCCCACGCGGGGGAGCAGCTGGCGCGGATCCGGGCGGGTGCGGAGCGGGCCGGGCGCACGCTGGAGGGCTTCGACGTCGCGCCGAACGTGCCGCTGGTGCCCGGGGCCGACTGGCGGGAGTGCGCGGACGCCGTCCGTGCCTACGCGGCCCTGTACCTGGGCGGGATGGGGAGCAGGGAGAAGAACTTCTACAACCGGCTGGCGTGCCGGATGGGCTTCGCGGCCGAAGCCGCGAAGGTGCAGGAGCTGTACCTGGACGGCGACCGGGCCGGGGCGATGGCGGCGGTGCCGCTGGAGTTCCTCGACGCGACGTCGCTGCTGGGACCGAAGGAACGGATCGCGGAGAAGATGACCGAATTCGCCGAAGCCGGCGTGACGACCCTGTCGGTGTCGCCGTTCACCCCGGAGCCGGCCGGCGCGCTGGCCACCGCCGTCGAGGCGCTCGAGCTGGCGGGGGTGGCCTGACGTGGGCTGGTTCGAAGCACTGGTGCTGGGCCTGGTCCAGGGCCTGACCGAGTTCCTGCCGATCTCGTCGAGCGCGCACCTGCGCATCGTCGCGGCACTGGCCGGCTGGGACGACCCGGGCGCGGCGTTCACCGCGGTCACCCAGATCGGCACCGAGCTGGCGGTGATCCTCTACTTCGGCCCGAAGATCGGGAAGATCCTGCAGGCCTGGTTCTTCTCGCTGTACAAGCCGGAGTGGCGCCGCGCCCCGGACGCCCGCCTGGGCTGGCTGATCATCGTCGGCTCGCTGCCGATCGTGGTGCTGGGCCTGCTGCTGCAGGACCAGATCGACAGCGCGTTCCGCGACCTGCGGATCACGGCTTCGGTGCTGATCGTGTTCGGCCTGATCCTGCTGCTCGCCGACCGCATCGGGAAGCAGGAGCGCACGCTCGACCACCTGACCGTCCCGCACGGCCTCGGCTTCGGCTTCGCCCAGGCGCTCGCCCTGATCCCCGGCGTGTCGCGGTCGGGCGGCACGACGAGCGCGGGGCTGCTGCTGGGCTACACCCGCGCGGAGGCGGCGGAGTACTCGTTCCTGCTGGCGCTGCCGGCGGTGTTCGGGTCGGGCGTGTACAAGCTCAAGGACATCGGCTCCGGCGAGGTGCCGGCCCAGTGGGGCCCGACGATCCTGGCGACGCTGGTGGCGTTCGGGGTCGGGTACGTGGTGATCGCGTGGCTGATGGCCTACATCAAGAAGCGCAGCTTCGTGCCGTTCGTGGTGTACCGCCTGGTGCTGGGCGTGCTGCTGTTCGTGCTGATCTTCACCGGCGCGCTGGACCCGAACGCGGGCCCGGTCGGCCACTGATCCGCCGGGTCGCCGGGCGTCGCAGGGATGTCATGAAAGGGTCGTTCATGTCGTCTGACGAGGTGAACGACCCTTTCATGACGTCGCGAACCGCCGGACAGGCCGAACCGGCCCGACTTTGCCCTACGTGGGGACCGCGTGATCGGTCCCCACGTAGGGTGGGGCCCGTGAGTACGGTGATCCTCCTCCGGCACGGCAAGTCGACGGCCAACGGTTCCGGCGTCCTCGCCGGCCGCTCGCCGAAGGTGAACCTCGACGAGACCGGCCGCGCGCAGGCGGAGAAGCTCGTCGAGCGGCTGGACGGCGTCCCCCTCGCGGCGCTGGTCGTGTCGCCCATGCTGCGGTGCAAGCAGACGGTCGGCCCGCTGGCGGCGGCGCGCGGTCTCGAGAAGATCGTCGAGCCCGGGCTGTCCGAAGTGGACTACGGCGACTGGACCGGCAAGGAACTCAAGCACCTGGCGAAGGAACCGCTTTGGCGGGTCGTGCAGGCGCACGCCTCCGCGGCGGTCTTCCCCGGCGGCGAGGGGCTCGCGCAGATGCAGGCGCGGTCGGTGGCCGCCGTCCGCGCGCACGACCGGCGGATCGCCGCCGAGCACGGTGAGCACGCCGTGTGGCTCCTGTGCAGCCACGGTGACGTGATCAAGTCCATCCTCGCCGACGCGCTCGGGCAGCACCTCGACGCCTTCCAGCGGATCGTCGTCGACCCGGCGTCCATCTCGGTCGTGCGGTACACCGAGACGCGGCCGTTCGTGATGCGCGTCAACGACCACGGTGGCGACCTGCGCGGCATCGTGCCGCCGGAGCCCAAGCCGAAACGGGGCAAAAAGGCCGTGCCGAGCAGCGACGCCGTCGTCGGCGGTAGCACCGGGCGGTGAGCTTGGCCACCTCCGGAAAGCGCTGACATCGATGGCGGGGGAACCCGTAGGGTGGCGGGACCGAGTGTTCCACCCCGACCAGGAGCCTGCGCCGATGATTTCGCCGGACAACCCGTTCGCCGCACCCAGCGAGCTGCCCTACGCCCTGCCGCCGTTCGACCGGATCGCCGACGAGCACTACCGGCCCGCGTTCGAGGCGGGGCTGGCCGAGCACGCGGCGGAGATCGAGCAGATCGCGGCCCAGGACGCCGAGCCGACGTTCGACAACACCATCGTGGCGCTCGAGCGCGCCGGCGAGCTGCTGAGCCGCGTGGCGAGCGTGTTCTACAACCTTTCCGGGTCCAACAGCACCGACGAGATCCAGGCCATCCAGGCGGAGTTCGCGCCCAAGCTGGCCGCCCACCACGACGCGATCCACCTGAACCCGAAGCTGTTCGCCCGCATCGACGCCCTGCACGCCAAGCGCGGCGAGCTCGGCCTCGACGAGGAGTCGCTGCGGCTGCTGGAACGGCGGCACCTCGACTTCAGCCGCGCGGGTGCCGGGCTGGGCGAGGCCGAGCAGGCCCGCCTGCGCGAGCTGAACGGGCAGCTGTCCACCCTGCAGACGAAGTTCCAGCAGAACCTCCTCAAGGACACCAACGAGCTCGCCGTCGTCATCGAGGACCGGGCGGAGCTGGCCGGCTTCGGCGAGGGCGCGATCGCCACCGCGGCCGAAGCGGCGTCCGCCCGCGGTGAGGACGGCAAGTACGTCATCCCGCTGACCCTGCCGACGAGCCAGGCGTCGCCGCTGGAGACGCTGCGCGACCGCGAAGTCCGCGCGCGGATCCACGCCGCTTCGATGGCGCGGGGCAACGGCGGCAACGACTTCGACAACAACGGGGTCGTCGCCGAGATCGTCCGCCTGCGCGCCGAGCGCGCCGCGCTGCTGGGCTACCCGAACCACGCGGCGTACGTCATCGCCGACGAGACGGCCAAGACGGCGGAAGCCGCGGCCGGGCTGCTCGAGCGGCTGGCGCCCGCCGCGGTCGCGAACGCCCGCGCCGAAGCCGCGGAACTGCAGGAGCTGCTGGAAGCCGACGTGCCGGGCGCGAAGCTGCGGCCGTCGGACTGGCCGTTCTACGCCGCCCAGGTCCGCCGCGAGCGCTTCGACGTCGACACCGAGGCGCTGCGGCCGTACTTCGAGGCCGACCGCGTCTACCTCGACGGCGTCTTCTTCGCCGCGAGCAAGCTCTACGGCCTCACCATCACCGAGCGGGACGACCTGCCGAAGTACCACCCGGAGGTCCGGACCTTCGAGGTCTTCGACGCCGACGGCACCCCGCTCGGCCTGTACCTGCTCGACCTCTACGCCCGCGACGCCAAGCGCGGCGGCGCCTGGATGAACACCTTCGTCGACCAGTCCGAGCTGCTGGACCGCAAGACGGTCGTGGTGAACGTCCTCAACGTCGGCAAGCCGCCGGCGGGGGAGCCGACCCTGCTGACCTTCGACGAGGTCGTGACGGCGTTCCACGAGTTCGGCCACGCCCTGCACGCGCTGGTCTCCTCGGTCCGCTACCCGACCTTCTCCGGCACCAACGTGCCCCGCGACTTCGTCGAATACCCGTCTCAGGTCAACGAGATGTGGATGCTGTGGCCTGAGGTGCTGGCCAACTACGCCAAGCACCACGAGACGGGCGAGGCGCTGCCGCAGGAGCAGGTCGACAAGCTCCTCGCCGCCCAGCAGTACGGCGAAGGCTTCGCCACCACCGAGTACCTCGCGGCGTCCCTGCTCGACCAGGCCTGGCACGGGCTCGGCGTCGACGACCGGGTGGGGGAGGTCCAGCGCTTCGAGGCCGAGGCGCTCGTGAAGGCGGGCGTGGCCGTCGAGGCGATCCCGCCGCGCTACCGCACGACGTACTTCGCGCACATCTTCAGCGGCGGCTACAGCGCCGGGTACTACTCGTACATCTGGAGCGAGGTCCTCGACGCCGACACCGTCCAGTGGTTCCGGGAGAGCGGGGGACTGACCCGCGAGAACGGCGACCACTTCCGCCGCACCCTGCTGGGCCGCGGTGGCAGCGTCGACCCGATGGACGCCTTCCGGGCGTTCCGCGGCCGCGACCCGGAGATCGAGCCGCTGCTGGCCCGCCGTGGGCTCAACGGAGTCTGACCATCTGAGTGTATAACGACCTATACCGCGGGGCTGGTTTTCAGAACCGCCCCGCGGTTGCTTGTGACACCGCAAAACACGCATAGAACAGGGGGCCCTTTCAGGCGACCAGCCGCAACCAAGCTTCCGCGAGTGCCGCGTGGCCGGCGGGGGTCGGGTGCACGCCGTCCTTGGACCAGCGTCGCGGTCCGGTTTCCGCGGAGAGCGCGGCGAACATGCGGTCGGCGGCGAGCAGGTGGGCACCGTACTCGCTCGCGAGGTTCCGCACGGCCTGGATCTTCGGGTCGAGGCCGGCTCGCCAGTCCCGGCGCACGTCGTCGTCGATGCGGATGTCGCCGGCTTCGGTGACCCCTTCGACCGGCAGGAGGAACGGCTCGATGAGGATCAGCTCCGTGCCGGCTTCGGCGAGGGGGGCGAGCAGGCGGTCGTAGCCCGCCGCGAACTCGTCCGCGGAGACTTCGCGGACGTGGGGATCGAAGGTGTGGCGCCCGTTGTCGTTGACGCCGACGAGGACCGACACCACGTCGGGGTGGGCGTCGAGGACGTCGGTCTGCCAGCGGGCTTCGAGGTCGGTCACGGTGTGGCCGGCGTCGGCGGTGTCGAGCCAGGTGATGGGACGGCCGGGGTGGCGGAAGCACCATTCGCCGGCGACGAGCAGGGGGTAGCCGCAGCGGTCTTCGCCTTCCGGCCGCCAGAGGGTGGTGATGGAGTCGCCGGCGAAGAGCACGGTGCTGTGGGGCTTCAAGGTGATCGTCATGGGGCCGAGCGTGGTGGTGCCGGCTGGCGGGGGACGCACAGCGGGCTGGCATCCCCCGCTTTCGCGCTGTCAGGCCGTGGCGGTGCGTTCGTTCGCCACGATGTGGTCGACGAAGCCGTAGGTGAGGGCTTCGTCGGCGTCGAACCAGCGGTCGCGGTCGGCGTCGGCGGTGATGCGTTCGACGGTCTGGCCGGTCTGGGCGGCGGTGATCTGGGCGATGCGGCGTTTCATCTTGCCGAAGACCTCGGCCTGGATGGCGATGTCGGTGGCGGCGCCGCCGATGCCTGCGGAGGGCTGGTGCATGACGATGCGGGTGTTGGGGAGCAGGTAGCGCTTGCCGGGGGTGCCGGAGGTGAGCAGGAACTGGCCCATGGAGGCGACGAAGCCGAGGCCCCAGGTGGCGACGTCGGGTTTGACGAGCTGCATGGTGTCGTAGATGGCCATGCCGGCGGTGACGGAGCCGCCGGGGGAGTTGATGTAGAAGGTGATGTCCTTGTCGGGGTCGTCGGCGGCGAGGAGGAGGAGCTGGGCGACGATGCGGTTGGCGACCTCGTCGGTGACTTCGGAGCCGAGGAAGACGATGCGGTCGCGCAGGAGCTGCTGGTAGACCGATTCGTCGGGGCTCTGGGTCGGGGTGTGCATGTCGGGTAGGGCGAGAAGGGTCATGGGCCGACGGTAGGGCCGGAGATCCGTTGGGCGGGGCGGGTTTCGCTGTGGGCGTGCGGTGTTCGCCGGGCGCGAAAAGGGGCCGCCGTCCGGTGTGGACGGCGGCCCCTTGTGCGGGTGTGGGCTCAGATGAGGCCGAGCTTCTTGACGGTGTCGCGCTCTTCGACGAGCTCCGCGACGGAGGCGTCGATGCGGGCGCGGGAGAAGTCGTCGATCTCGAGGCCCTGGACGATCTCGTACTTGCCGTCCTTGGCGGTGACGGGGAAGGACGAGATGATGCCTTCGGCGACGCCGTAGGAGCCGTCGGAGACGACGCCGGCGGAGGTCCAGTCGCCGGCCGGGGTGCCGTTGACCCAGGTGTAGACGTGGTCGATGGCGGCGGAGGCGGCCGAGGCGGCGGAGGAGAGGCCGCGGGCTTCGATGATGGCGGCGCCGCGCTTGGCGACGGTGGGGATGAAGTCGTTCTCGAGCCAGGCCTGGTCGACCTCGACGGCCTTGCCGCCGACCTCGGCGTGCTGGACCGAGGGGTACTGGGTGGCGGAGTGGTTGCCCCAGATGGCGAGCTTCTTGAGGTCGGTGACGGGGACGCCGAGCTTCTTGGAGAGCTGGGCGAGGGCGCGGTTGTGGTCGAGGCGGGTCATCGCGGTGAAGCGGTCGGCGGGTACGTCGGGGGCGTGCGACTGGGCGATGAGGGCGTTGGTGTTGGCGGGGTTGCCGACGACGAGGACCTTGATGTCGTCGGCGGCGCCGGCGTTGATGGCTTCGCCCTGGGGCTTGAAGATGCCGCCGTTGGCTTCGAGGAGGTCGCCGCGCTCCATGCCCTTGCTGCGGGGGCGGGCGCCGACGAGGAGGGCGATGTTGGTGCCTTCGAAGGCCTGCTTGGGGTCGTCGAAGATGTCGATGCCGGCCAGGAGCGGGAAGGCGCCGTCGTCGAGCTCCATGGCGGTGCCCTCGGCCGCCTTGACCGCCTGCGGGATCTCGAGGAGCCGCAGCTTCACCGGGACGTCCTGGCCGAGGAGCTGACCGGAAGCGATGCGGAAGAGCAGCGCGTAGCCGATCTGGCCGGCGGCGCCGGTGACGGTCACGTTGACAGGGGCTTGGGTCATTGCGGTACTCCAGCTTGAGACGACTTTGGCTAGTGCAGTGGAGCCTATCCCTCCTGGGCGTCGCTGGTCGGGTGCGTCCAGTCACTGTTGCGTGGATCGCTTTTCAGCTGTCGGTGACGTTGGCGGCCAGTCGGTGGAGGAGGTCGGCGAGCTGGGCGATCTCGGTGTCGGTGAGGCCTTTTCGCATCCGTTGGTCGTGGGCGATGGCGGCGGTGGCGAGGCGGTGGAAGAGCTGTTCGCCGTGTTCGGTGAGTTCGACGAGGTGGACGCGGCGGTTTTCGGGGTCGCGGCGGCGGGTGACGAGGCCGGCGGTTTCCATGCCGTTGAGGTGGTGGGTGAGGGTGGCGCCTTGGATGCCGACGGCGTCGGCGAGTTCGCGTTGGTTGGCGACGGGGTGGGTTTTGAGGGAGATGAGGATCTGCCAGACGGGTTGGGAGCCGCCGGCGGCGGCGAGGGCCTGGTCGAAGGCGCGGCCTGCGGTTTTGGCGGTGCGGGCGAGGACGACGCCGATGGGGGCGGTGGTGGGTGGTGGCACGGGCAGGACCTTACCGCAGATGTCTAACCGTTTGACATCTAATCGTTCGACTTCTAACGTTGGGCTCATCGAACCGGAAGGGGAACGCGATGAGCACCGAAGAGCAGGTCCGCGAGTTCGGCCGCGTGTGGGCGGCGGCGGAGGAGCGGGGTGACACCGCAGTGCTGGCCGGCCTGGCCGCCGACGGGTTCCGGCTGGTCGGCCCGCTGGGCTTCGTCCTGGACCGAGACCAGTGGCTGGCCCGCTACGGCGGCGGTGACCTGGTGACCGAGAAGCTGACGTGGGACGAGGTGGAGGTCCGCGACTTCGGCACGACCGCGATCGCGATCGGCGTGCACGAGCAGGTCGCGAAGCACCGCGGCAACCCGGTGAACGGCCGGTTCCGCGCCACGCACGTCCTGGTCCGCGAGGATGACCGCTGGCTGCTGGCCGGCATCCACCTGAGCCCGATCGGCGGGCCGCCGCCGTTCGCACCGGCGGGAGAGCGGCGATGAGCGTCGAGCTGAATCACACGATCGTGTGTGTCACGGACCGGGAGAAGTCGGCGGAGTTCCTGGCCGGGATCCTCGGCTTGGCGGTGGGGCCGGTGACCGGGCCGTTCGTGCCGGTCCGGCTGGCGAACGGGGTCACGCTGGACTACCTGCGGGTCGACCGGGTGACGAGCCAGCACTACGCGTTCCTGGTCGGCGACGACGACTTCGACGCCGCGCTGGCGCGGATCGAGCGGGCCGGGATCGCGTACTGGGCGGACCCGTTCCACGAGCGGGCCGGGGAGCTCAACTCGATGAACGGCGGCCGCGGGGTCTACTTCGAGGACCCGGACGGTCACAACCTGGAACTGCTGACGAGGGGGTAGCCGTGCGGCTGAGCATCGGGGTCACGGACTTCTCGTGGCCGGACAAGCTGACCGAAGAGCTGGTCGCCGTCGCGGTGGCCGCCGAGGACGCCGGGCTGGACACGCTGTGGGTACCCGATCACCTGCTGCAGGCCGATCCGAACAGCACGCCGGATTCGGCGATGCCGGAGGCGTACACGACGCTGGGGTTCCTCGCGGCCCGGACGCACCGGATCGGGCTGGGGACGATGGTGTCGGCGGTGACGTTCCGGCCGGCGTCGCTGCTGATCAAGGCGGTCACGACGCTGGACGTGCTCTCCGGCGGGCGGGCGCGGTTCGGGGTCGGTACCGGGCACCACGAGGGTGAGGCGCGGGCGATGGGCCTGCCCTTCCCGCCGGTGGCCGAGCGGTTCGAGGTGCTGGAGGAGACGCTCCGGCTGGCGCGGCGGATGTGGGACGGCGACTCCTCGCCGTTCGAGGGCGCACACCTGCGGCTGGACCGTCCGATCGGGAACCCGCGTCCGGTGCGGCGGCCGCGGGTGCTGATCGGCGGGGCGGGTGAGCGGAAGACGCTGCGGCTCGTGGCGCGGTACGCCGACGCGTGCAACGTGTTCGACATCCCGGACGGCGGTAAGACCGTGCGGCACAAGCTGGACGTCCTCGCGCGGCACTGCGAGGCGGTGGGCCGGCCGTACGGGGAGATCGAGAAGACGATCAGCACCCGGCTCGCGCCGGGGGAGTCGGCGGAGTCGTTCGCGGCGCGGTGCGCGGAGTTCGCCGCGTGGGGGATCGAGCACGCGGTGGTGATCACGACGGGTCCGTGGTCACCACCGGCGGTCGGGACGCTGGGGCGAGCCGGGGCGCTGCTGGCGGGGTGAAACGATCAAGCCCGGACGTCGCGTGGGTGATCACCCGCGGCGAGCGGCGGTCCGGGTGTGCGAAATCGTTTTCCCCGGTATTCTTTCGTTTCCGTGGAATGCGGGTTCGAAATTATCGGTATACCGCGTGGCGGGACGGCTACGGCGTGTTGCTCCGTTCAGGGGCGTTTGCTCCCATGATCCTTTCGCTACCATGGTCGGCGCCCCCGTACCCAATTCGAATGTATTGGGAAGGATTTCGATGCTGTCTGCGGTCGTTGCTGCCGTAATGGCGCTGTCCTCTGTGGTCTCCCCGCATTCGTGGAACACTCCTCCGCCGCCCGACAAAATCGTCATCGACGTCGTGAACGCGATCGGCACGGGTTGTCCGCCGAACACGTCGGCGGTGGCGGTTTCGCAGGACAACACGGCGTTCACGGTGACCTACAGCGCCTACACGGCCTTGGTCGGCGTCGGCGCGGGTCCGCTGGACGCCAGGAAGAACTGCCAGATCGGCCTGCGGGTGCACGTGCCACAGGGTTTCACCTACGGAATCGCGCAGGCCGACTACCGCGGATTCGCGCACCTGGAACGGGGAGCGACCGGTCTGGAAAGAGCGAACTACTATTTCCAGGGGAATTCCCCGACGGCGTACGTGCAGCACCCGCTGGCGGGGCCGTTCGAGGACGACTGGCATTTCACCGATTCGACGGAGGTCGGTGCGATCGTGTTCAAGCCGTGCGGTGAGGAACGCAACTTGAACATCAACACGGAATTGCGTGCGGCGGCCGGGACGTCGGATCCGAAGAAGACGACGAGCTACGTCACGATGGACTCGACCGACGGGAGCATCACCACGGTGTACCACTTCGCGTGGCTGGTCTGCCCCTGATCGGCTCCGGCTCCGGGTGAGGCGGAGAAGGTGGAGAGGGGCGGCGCGGCCAGGAAACCGCGCCGCCCCGGCCCGTTACTTCGCCGGGGCCCGGGGGTCGGTGGCTTGGAGGCCGAAGACGCGGCCGAGGGAGACCAGGGCTTCGTCGAGGTGGCTGAGGCTGGACAGGACGGCGCGGGTTTCGGCCTGCTCGACGCGGTCGGAGACCGGGGTGCCGTCGTCGCGCACGAGCGTGCCGGGTGTGGGGCCACCCGGCGCGTCGAGCGCTTTGCGGAGGACGTCGATGTTGGCCAGCAGCCGGCCGGTGAACTGGCGGAGCCGGTCGGTGTCGGCGCCGGTGAGCATGCCGGGCTGGGCGCGGGCGGCGACGTGGCGGGCGCGGAAGGCGATGGTTTCGAGGGTGGTCAGGACGTGCCAGCCGTAGTCGCGGCGGGCGCTGCGCAGGTTGACCGGGTGGGTCAGCGGTTCGATGGTGGTCCGGACGACCTCGACGGAGCGGTCGAGGTCGCGGGAGAGCTCGATGATGTTGACGTTCTCCTCGCCGGCGAGCAGGCCGCGGGTGTGCTCGAGGAACTCCTCGAGCTCGTCGAGCACTTCGGCGATGTCGTCGAGCATGACCGAGCGGGTGCGGACCGGGACGATGACGACGGCGGCGAGGATGCCCGCGGCCGCGCCGACGGCGGTTTCGGCGACGCGGATCCAGAGCACGGCGAGGCTGAACGTGCCGAGCAGGCTGTAGAGCAGGCCGAGCATGCTGGTGATGAAGAACGCCATCACCACCTGCGAGACGCGTGCGGTGTAGACCATGCCGAACACGCAGACCAGGATCAGCGCGAGGGTGGCGGGGGTGTTCCCGCCGACCAGCAGTGCGAGCACGACCCCGCCGACGATGCCGATGAGGGTGCCGCCGAGGCGGCGGACGCCCTTGACGAAGGTGGCGCCGGCGCTGGAGGCGCCGATGAACACGACGAAGACGGTGAGCACGGCCCAGTACCAGCGCTGGTGGGAGACCAGTTCGCCGCCGAGCACGGCGAGCCCGCCGCCGACGACGGCCTGGATGGCGCTGCGGGTGCGGTTGTCGTAGGCGAACCGGGGCTCCGGCTCGTCCTCGTCGTCCTCGGGCGGGTCCACAGTGGATTCGGGGACGGCGGCGCGCTGGGCCCGGTCGTCGGCCAGCGCCAGTTCGGCCAGTGCCTTGCGGACGCCGTCGCCGGGGGCGGCGTGTTCGTCGATGCGGCTGCCTTCGACGAGCATGCGGCTGTACTCGCCGGTCTGGCTGATCAGCGGGAGTTCGCGCGGGTCGCGTTCCATCAGGGCGCGGAACCGGGCGAGCCGGGCGATGAGGTCGTCGCGGACGTCCGGGCCGAGTTCGTCGGAACAGGTGCGCTGCACGGTGCTGGCCAGCCACTGGACGGCGAGTTCCACTTCGATGGCGCGGCGGCGGAGGCGGTCGGCGGCGCGGGCGTCGACGACGTCGGGGGCGGCGTCCTCGATGAGCAGGACGCATTCGTGGAGCCGGGCCAGCGAGGTGCGCAGCTGCTTGCGCGTGCGGTCGCTGCCGCCCACGGCCAGGTACGCCTCGGTGGCGCGGACGACGGCGGCGAGGCGGGCACGGAAGGCCCGGCGGACCCGCAGGAACTCGGCTTCGGCGTGGTGTCGCAGCAGCACGAACCGGACGACGGCGTTGGCGAGCACCCCGACCGCGAGGGCCAGCAGCAGCTGCGGCACCTGCTTGAGGTGGGCCTGCAGGAACATCGGGAAGAAGAACAGGAAGAACGCGATCGACCCGAGCGCGGTGCCGCGGGGGCCGAAGCGCTGGGCGTAGACGGCGACGAAGATCAGCAGCACGAACACGACGCTGTCCAGCGGCGGCAGGGCCGAGCCGAGGCTGGCGGTGGTGATCGACGCGGCCCCGGTGAGGAACGCGAGGACGAGCGTCACGCCCTGGGCGCCCGGGGTGGCGTCGTTGACCGTGAACGCGGTCATCATGGCGGCGATGGCGCCGACGAGCATCACGGTCAGCGGCAGGTGCGCGGGCAGCAGCGCGCCCACGGCCAGGACGATGCCGAGCACGGCGGAGCCGGCCAGCCGGAGCCGGACCAGGCCGGGGTCGGCCGCCGCGAGCCGGTCGAGGGCGGCGAGGCGGTACCGGTTCATCGGGCGAGCAGCTCCCACTGGGTCAGCGTCGTGCGGCGGCCGCGGGTGGCGGTGATCCGCAGCCGGTAGCGGGCGTGCGCGGCCGGGGTGGCGAGGGCGAACGGCCGGGTCTGGCGGCGCCACCGGAACAGCTCGCCGGAGCGTTCGTCGAGGGTGGTCCACTCGGTGCCGTCGTCGGAGCCTTCCAGCACCCACGCGCTGGGGTCGCCGCGGCGGGCGCCGGAGGTGAGCGTGTACATCGTGACCGGGCGGGGTTCGCCGGTGACGGTGAACTCGATCGACGGCGTGGCGCCGCGGAAGGTGACCTGGGTGCGGGTGGTGTCGTCGAACAGCGCGCCGACGTTCTTGGCTTCGGCGCTGGTCGCGGTGCCGGTGAGGTCGGTGATCGGGGCCGGGTGTTCGGCGGGCGGTGGCGGGGTGCCCCAGCCGGTGGGTTCGGTGGTGAGGTCGAAGACCAGCTCGGCGCCGCCGGCGAGGGTGGCGTGGGCGATCGAGGTGTCTTCGTGCGGTTCGCCGTTCACCGTGAGCCCGCGGACGTAGACGGTCTCGTCGGTGTTGCCGGGTGCGTGGACGACGAGCTTCTTGCCCTCGCCCAGGTGGACGGTCGCCTTTTCGAACAGGGGCGAGCCGATGGCGTAGCGGGGGCTGCCCATCTGCAGCGGGTAGAAGCCGAGCGCGCTGAAGACGTACCACGCGGACATCTCGCCGTTGTCCTCGTCGCCGGGGTAGCCCTGGCCGATCGCGCTGCCGAGGTAGAGCCGTCGCAGCACTTCCCGCACGGTGCGCTGGGTCTTCGCGGGCGCGCCGGCGAGGTTGTAGACGTAGGGGATGTGGTGCGAGGGCTGGTTGGAGTGCCCGTACTGGCCCATGCGGACGTCGCGGGCTTCGGTCATCTCGTGGATGAGGCCGCCGTACGCGCCGGGCCGCCGTCCGGTCTCGGGCGTGGCGAAGAAGGTGTCCAGCTTGGCTTCGAGGCCGGCGTTGCCGCCGTGGAGGGCGGCGAGGCCGGGGCCGTCGTGGGGTGCGGTGAAGGCGGTGTTCCAGGCGTTGGTTTCGACGAAGTCGCCGCCCCAGGCTGCCGGGTCGTAGCCGGCCGGGGCGAACTTGCGGCGGCCGTCGCGGTGGCGGCCCTGGAAGAACCCGATTTCGGGGTCGAAGTGGTGGACGTAGTGCTTCGCGCGTTCGCGGAAGTAGGCCGCGTAGTCGGCGTACCGGCGGGCCCGCTCCCCGTCACTTTCACGTGAAAGTGCGTCGGAGAGGTTGGCGAGGCCGAAGTCGTTGATGCAGCCTTCGAGCGCCCACGACAGTCCTTCATGGACCGACACCGGGGTCCAGCCCAGGAAGATCGACTCCTCGAGGCCCTTGCGGCCGACCGAGCGGTGCGGCGGGGTGACGGTGGCGTTCTTCAGCCCGGCGTCGTAGGCGGCCTCGACGTCGAAGTCGCGGACGCCCTTGAGGTAGGCGTCGGCGAACGCGACGTCGGAGCTGGTCCCGGTCATCAGGTCGGCGTAGCCGGGTGAGGACCAGCGGGAGATCCAGCCGCCTTCGCGGTACTGCTGCACGAACCCGTCGACCAGCCGCCCGCAGTGCTCCGGGGTGAGCAGCGCGTACGCCGGCCACGTCGTGCGGTAGGTGTCCCAGAAGCCGTTGTTGACGTACAGCTCGCCGTCGACGACCTTCGCGCCGGTGCGGCGGCGGGTGCTCGGCCAGTACCGGCGCACGACCGGGCTCGCGTGCCGGATCCCCTTCGGCGTGTTCTCGTGCGCGACGTTCGGGTACAGGAACAGCCGGTAGAGGTTGGAGTACAGCGTCGTGGCCTGGTCCTCGGTCGCGCCTTCGACTTCGACGCGGCCCAGCTGCTCCTGCCACAGCCGTCTGGCCTGCGCCTTCACCTGCTCGAACGTCGTCCCCTCGGGGATCTCCAGCTCGAGGTTGCGTTTCGCCTGGGCGAGGCTGATCAGCGACGTCGCGATCCGCAGCGTGACGTCGGGGCCGTCGAACTCGAAGTACCCCGACACGCGCCGCCACGGCGGCCGCCGGACCTTCGCGCCCCGGGTCGCCGGCGCGTCGGTCACGCCGTAGACGAACATCCGGCGCGCCCCGGCCGACAGCCGGCTGCGGACCCGGGTGTACCCGCTGATCACGCCGGTGTCGGCGTTGATCCGCAGCCGGCCGCGGTTGCGGACGTTGTCGAACAGCAGCCAGCCGTGCTTGTCGGGGAAGGTGCACCGGATGATCGCCGCGTGCGACGTCGGGGCCAGGTCGGCGGTCATGCCGTTGGCGAACCGGACGCCGTAGTGGTGCGGCGAGTCGGTCTCGTCGGCGTGGGAGAAGGCCAGCGCGCGCTTGCGGCGGTTCGGCTCGACCGGGCCGGTGCCGGGCATGAGGTGGAAGGTGTGGCGGTCGCCCATCCACGGGCTGGGCTGGTGGCTCAGCGCGATGGCCTGGAGCGCGGGACGGTTCTGCTCGTCGTTGTGCCGGTGGTAGGAGTAGATCCAGTTGGTGACGCCGGCGTCGGTGACCGGGGTCCAGAAGTTGAAGCCGTGCGGCACCGCGGTGGCCGGGAAATTGTTGCCGCGGGAGAAGTCGCCGCTGGAGTGCGTGCCCCGGGTGGTGCGGACGTAGTCGACCGGGTCCCGCGGCGGGTCGGCGCGCTCGGCGACGCGGACGTCGTCGAGCCATCCCGTGATGTCGCCGGGGGCGTCGGTGCGCAGCACGATCCGGGCGATCCGGCGTCCGGCGAACGCGCCCAGCGGGCGGCGCACCGGGTTCCACTGGTCCACCCAGAGGGTCTTGTCGTCGACCGGCTCGAACCCGGCGCTCGTCCCGTCGGCGAATTCGACGTCGAGGCTGACCCGGGTCGCGTGGTAGGCGGGGATGTCGCCGTCGGCGGCGGGGAAGACCACATAGGACAGCTCGGTGCGCCTGGTCACCGGGACGTCGAGCTCGAACAGGACCGCGCGCGGCCGGGCGCTGTAGCGCAGGGCGCGCGCCCCGGTGAAGCCGACGCCGGTCTTGGCCGTGGGGGAGCGGTCCGGCCCGCTGTCCACGGTCAGCGCGGGATCCGCGGGCTGCGGGTCACCGCTTTCGAAGGAGGAGAAGAACACGGCGTCGGGCATGGGGACACCGTATCCGCCGAACGGCCCAGCCGCGCTCAGCCGGGCCGCCCGCCGGGCCGCCAGGCGCGCACTTCGACGGTGGCGTACTCCCCGCCGGTGAGAACGGCCCGGGCGGCGTCCGGGTCCGGAGCCCGGACCAGCGCGGCCGTGCCGAGGGTGGTGCCGCCGTCGTCGGACAGCAGCGGCCCGAAGGCGATCAGGTCGTCCCGCTCCGCCGGGACGGGTTCCCCGGCGCCGAGGCCGAGCACGAGGTACCGGTTCCCGCCGCCGGGGCCACCGGGGAACTGCCACATGGTCCGCCCCAGCGCGTTGCGCCACCGGCGCAGCAGCACGTCCCGGTACGCCCCGGCCTGGTAGCCGGGCTCGTCGAACGCGAACGCTCGGGCCGCGGCAGGGTCCGGCAGGTCGAGGACGTGCACGCTCCCGGTCAGCACCTCACCGTCGAACGTCGGCCCCCGGGCGATCATCCGATCGGCGAACCGGTCCATGTAGGCCCAGTGCTCCTCGACCAGCCGCTCCCGCAGCGGCGTCGACCCCACCCGGTCCCGGTGAAAACAGAAGAACTCCACCCCACCCCCCGAACGCCGTGAAGGCCACCTCCAGGAACTCTACGTTCCTCAAGGTGGCCTTCACGGCTTTACCGGGCTAGATCGTCGCGCACTGACCCGCGGCCGGGCCGCGGACGGTGTTCGGCAGGTCGTAGTCCGTCGGGACCGGCGAGTTGGACGAGCACGCCAGCGGGCCGCCGACCGTGCTCGACGTCAGCACCGGGCCGTGGTTGGCGGTCAGCGCGACCGGGCCGGCGATGTCGGTCAGCTCGATCGACACCGTCCCGGTCGTCCCGGTGATCGCCACCGGGCCGCCCACCTTCGTGCGGTTCAGCACGACCTGGCCGGCGCCGGTCGCCGACAGCGGGCCATCGACCCGGCCGCCGCGGACGATCAGGGAGGCGCCGCCGGACACCGTCACCGGGCCGGAGACCGTCGCGTCCTGCAGGCACACCGTGCCCGAAGTCACCGACAGCGGCCCCGACGTACCCGTCACGGTGCGGGTGCACGCCGCGTCCGGCTTGCCCAGCAGCTCGAACTCGGCCAGCTGCGCCGGGGCGCCGGTGCTGGTCGCGGTCACTTCGAGCTTGTAGTAGGCGTAGTGCGCCGGGTTGGCGACCTTGAACGCGCGGGTCTGCTGCCGCCAGCTGAACGACTGGTCGGCCTGCTGGTCGGCCACCGCCCACGTCTTGCCGTCGTAGGAGCCCTTCAGCGTCCAGCTCTTCGGGTCACCCGCACCGGTCTGGGACGTCAGCGTGTAGTTCGTGACGGCCTCGTCGGTGCTGTTGAGCTGGTACTGCACGGCGCCGGTGACCGCGGCCTGGGTGCGCGAGGTGTTGTCCACCAGCGCCTTCGCGTCCGAGCCGTCCGAAGTGGACAGCGTGCCCCTGCCGGGGCCGGTCTCGTCGTGCAGCGGCGCCGGGACGGCGTCACCCTGGGTGATCGACTTCGGCGCGTCGTTCGGGCCGGTGCCCCACGACGACGGGTTCGGGCCCATGTCGAAGTCGATGACCCCGCCGCGAGCGATCACGTCCTGCGGCAGCGACGTCGAGGAGTACGCCTTGCCGTTGACCTTCACACCCTGGACGTAGACGTTCTTCGCGCTGTTCTTCGGCGCGTTGATCACCAGGTCCTTGCCGCCGGCCAGGTGGATCGTCGCCTTCTTGAACAGCGGCGACCCGATCGCGTAGTTCGGGCTGCCCATCTGCAGCGGGTAGAAGCCCAGCGCGGAGAAGGTCCACCACGCCGACTGCTCGCCGTTGTCCTCGTCACCCGCGTAGCCCTGGCCGATCTCGCTGCCGGTGTAGAGCCGCGAGAGCGCCTCGCGGACCTTCTCCTGCGTCTTCGACGGCTGGCCCGCGTAGTCGTACATGTAGAGCGTGTGGTGCGAGGCCTGGTTCGAGTGACCCAGCTGGCCCATCCGGACGTCGCGGGCCTCCCGCATCTCGTGGATCACGCCACCGTAGGAACCCGGGAAGTTGGCGGTCTCCTGGTCGGCGAAGAACGCGTCCAGCTTCTTCGCCAGGCCCGCCTTGCCGCCGTAGAGGTTCGCCAGGCCCTGACCGTCCTGCGGCACGGAGAACGCCATGCCCCAGCCGTCGGTCTCGGTGTAGTCGATGCCCCACACCCGCGGGTCGTAGTCCTGCGGCGACCGGCTGAACTTGCCCTGCGCGTCCCGGCCCTGGAAGAACCCGACACTCGGGTCGAACAGGTTCACGTACTGCTGCGCGCGGCTGGTGAAGTACTCGTAGTTCGACAGGTACTCCTGCTTGCGCGGGTCGTTCGCCGGGGCTTCGTCGTAGAGCTTCTTCGACAGGTTCGCGATGCCGAAGTCGTTGACGTAGCCCTCGATCGACCACGAGAACCCGTGGTCGGCGGTGTTGGGCGCGTAACCGAGGAACATGCCCTCGTCGACGCCCTTGCGGCCGACCGCGTTGTTCGGCGGGGTCACCGTCGCGTCCTTCAGCGCCGCGTCGTAGAACGACTTGACGTCGAAGTTGCGCACGCCCTTGAGGTAGGCGTCGGCGAAGGCCACGTCGGCGCTGGTGCCGGTCATCAGGTCCGCGTAGCCCGGGGACGACCAGCGGGAGATCCAGCCGCCGTCGCGGTACTGCTGCACGAACCCGTCGACCATCTTCCCGGCCATGTCCGGGGTGAGCAGCGAGTACGCCGGCCACGTCGTGCGGTAGGTGTCCCAGAACCCGTTGTTGACGTAGGTCTGGCCGTCGACGATCTTCGCGCCGGTCTGCGTCGGGGTGTCCGCCCCGGCCTTCGGCGAGACGAAGCTCGCGTACTTGTACACCGGCTTCTCGGTCGTGCCGGTGTTCTCGAACGCCGAGTTCGGGTACAGGAACAGCCGGTAGAGGTTCGAGTAGAGCGTCGTGAGCTGGTCCTTCGACGCGCCCTCGACCTCGATCACCTTCAGCTGGTCGTCCCAGGCGCGCTGCGCGGCGTCGCGGACGGAGTCGAAGGTGGCGTTCGGGGCGATCTCCTGGGCCAGGTTCTTCTTCGCCTGGTCCACGCTGATCAGCGACGTCGCGATCCGCATGGTCACCGTCTTGTCGGCGCCGGCGGCGAACCGCAGGTAGCCGGCGACGTTGTCGTGGCCCTGCCCGGTGAGCTTCGCACCCGAGGTGACCGGCTTGTCGAAGGTGGCGTAGACGAACATCCGGCCCGCACCGGCCGACAGGCCGCTCTTGACGTCGGTGAAGCCCGACAGCGTGCCGCCCGCGGTGTCGAGCGTCAGCCCGCCCTGGTTCTTGTAGTTGTCGAAGATCAGGCTCGAGTCGCTGCCCGGGAAGGAGAACCGGAACACCGCCGCGTGGTCGGTCGGGGCGATCTCGGTCTTGATCCCGTTCTCGAACTGCACGCCGTAGTAGTGCGCGCGGGCGACCTCGTTGTCGTGCTTGAACGCCAGCGCGCGTGCCTCGTGATCGGCGTCCGGGACGCCGGCGGCGGCGGACGGCATCACCTGGAAGGTCTGCCGGTCGCCCATCCACGGGCTCGGCTCGTGGCTGACGCTGAACGCCTGCAGCTCCGGCAGGTTCTGCTCGTTGTTCTGGCTGTGGTAGTTGTACATCCACCGCACGTCGTCGTTGTCGGCGTTCGCGTCGGTCACCGGGGTCCAGAAGTTGAACCCGTGCGGCACCGCCGTGGCGGGGAAGTTGTTGCCGCGGGAGAACGAGCCGTTGGCCATCGTGCCGCGCGTGGTCAGCACGTTGTCGCTCGGGCGGGTGCTGGCCGGCGGGGTCGGCGTCGCCGAGATCTTGACGTCGTCGAGCCAGCCCTGCAGCGAGCCGGGGCCGTCGGGGTTGTCGTAGCCGACCAGGATGCGGTCGATCGTCTTGCCCTTGGCGACCGTGCCGATCGCCGAGCGCACCAGGTTCCACTGGTTGGTGTAGAGGACCTTGCTCTTGCCCTGGCCCTCGGGGGTCAGCGGGAAGCCGTACTGGTCGGTGGCGCCGAGGTCGCGCAGGCGGGTGCCGTCGGTGAACACGAGGTCGATCGCGACGTTGGTGCTCTGGTACTTCAGGTCACCGGTGATGAACTGCGGCTGCACCTTGTAGGACAGCTCGGTCGAGGGCACGACCGGGACGTCGACGTCGAAGACCTTGTTGTAGGACCAGCCGTGGGCCTGGGTCTGGCTGCCGGAGTAGCGGAACGCCTTGAGCCCGGTGAAGCCGACGCGGTTCTTGTTCGTGTAGCCGCTGGTCGGGCCGGAGTCGGTGAAGCTGCGCATGTTCGGCAGCGGCGGCGGGGCCGGGTCGTCGTTGGCCAGCAGCAGCTCCGAGAGCTGCAGGATCGGCCCGCCGTTGTTGCGGGTGATGTTCAGCCGGAAGAACTTGTACGCCGCGGTCGGCGCCGCGAGCCGGTAGTCCTTCTGCTGGAAGCGGGCGGTGAACGCCTGGTCGGCCTGCTTGTCGACGTCGGTCCAGGTGAGGGCGTCGTTCGAGCCCTGCAGCGTCCAGTCCTTGGGGTCGCGGTTGTCGAAGTCGTTGGCCGAGGACAGCGCGTAGTGCGTGATCGACGTCGGCTCCGACAGCGTGATCTGGGCCCACGCGGTGGGGTCCCAGGACAGCCACTTCGTGTCGGTGGTGCCGTCGACGAGGTTCGACACGACTTCGCCGCCGCTGGTGTTTTCGCTGCTGGCGCTGGTCTCGGTGACCTTGCCGCGGATGTCGCCGGGGATCGCGGTGCCGTTCGCGCCGTTGATCCCGGACGCGCGCGGCTTGCCGTCGGCGTCGGTGTCCACGGTGTCGGTCCAGGTCGGCTGGACGTCACCGGCCTCGAAGGAGGAGGAGAAGTCGGCGGGCAGAACTTCGTCGGCGGCCGACGAAGCCGCGGGGACGGCGACCAGGCCGGCGGCGACCACGGCGGCGGTCACCAGGAAAGCGACCGGTGGTCTGGCGCTTCGGGGCATCATTGCTCCCAGTGCTGGAGGGCGGGTTCATCAGGCGCCGCGCAGGCGGGGACCGGCGGCGCCCAGGAAGACAAACGCGCGGGTGACATCGATGTCAAGACCGGCCGACAAACCTGACCAGAAGTGGACAACCCGGCAGGCAAGGCCTCGGTAAACCACTCCCGGCGGACCGGCGTGATCGGTAGGGTCACGGCCATGACCGACCCCGCCGACCGGGTGCTCTCCCGGGCGTCCCTCGCCGAAGGCAATCCGACCGGCTGGTTCGACCAGCTCTACACCGCCGCCGAACGCGGCGAAGCGGTCGTCCCCTGGACCCGCGGCACCCCCAACGCCGACCTCGCCGAGTGGATCCAGCCCGGCGAGGGCCGCCGCGCGCTCGTCGTCGGCAGCGCCCTCGGCGACGACTCCGAACTGCTGGCCGCGCACGGCTGGGCGGTGACCGGCTTCGACGTCGCCCCGACCGCGATCAAGGCCGCACAGGCGCGTTTCCCGGACTCCGCGGTGGACTACGTCGTCGCCGACCTGCTGCACCCGCCGGGGGAGTGGAAGCAGGCGTTCGACCTGGTCGTGGAGATCATGAACATCCAGGCGATGCCCCGCGACTACCGCCCGGCGGCCCTGACGTCGCTGGCCGGCTTCCTCGCCCCGGGCGGCACGCTGCTGGTGTGCGAGGTCGCCGAGGAGAACATGGACATGACCACCTGGGTCTCCCCGCCGTGGCCGTTCAGCCGCGCCGAGGTCGAATCGGCCGCCCAGGACGGCGTCCACCTGATCGGCCTGGAGACCATCCGCGACGGCGCCCGCTACTGGGCGGAGTTCACGCGCTAACCACGCACCGAAGGCCACATTGGTTGCGTCCGACGCACCCAAGGGGCCCTTCGTTGCGTCAGACGCACCGAAGGCCACCTTGGGGCGCATTGCCCGGCGCTCGACCGGACCGCGCCGGGCATCCGGGGACCGGCCCGGAGTTCACGCGGTAGCCAGGAACCGGGACAGCACGCGGGTCCCGAAGTGCAGGCCCTCCACCGGGACCCGCTCGTCCACCCCGTGCGCCATCGCCCGGTACGGGAAGCCCTTCGGCAGCCACAGCGGCGCGAACCCGTAGTTGTCGATCCCCAGCTGCGCGAACGCCTTCGCGTCCGTCCCGCCGCCCAGGCAATACGGCACCACCACGGCCTCGGGGTCCTCCGCGCGCAGCGCCTCGGCCATCGCGGTGAACCACGGCGAGTCCACCGGTGCCTGCACCGGCGGCTGGTGCGCGACGAACTCCCGCGTCACCCCTTCGCCGAGCAGCTCGTCCAGCGCCGCGAACAACGACTCCTCGGTGCCCGGCAGCACCCGGACGTCGACCTGCGCGGTCGCCGTCGAGGGGATCACGTTCACCTTGTAGCCCGCGTCGAGCATCGTCGGGGTCGTGCTGTTGCGGACCGTCGGCACCACCAGCGAACCCGCCGGGCCCAGCGCGGCCACGGCCGCGTCCACACCGTCCGAAGAGGACAGGTCCACCGGCACGCCCAGCGCCGCGCCGGTCCGCTCCAGGAACGCCCGCACCGCCGGGGTCAGCGACACCGGCCACTCGTGGGCCGCGATCCGGTGCAGCGCACCCACCAGCCGGGTGACGGCGTTCTCGGTGTTCGGGCGCGAGCCGTGGCCCGCGCGGCCGCGGGCGGTCAGGCGCAGGTGGGCGGTGCCGCGCTCGGCCGTGCCCACCGGGTACAGGTGCACGTCGCGGCCGTCGGCGGCCGGCACGTGGTAGGTGTAGCCGCCGGACTCGCTGATCGCCGCCACGCAGCCCTCGAACAGCTCCGGGTGCTCGGCGACCAGCCAGTGCGCGCCCCACTCGCCGCGGTCCTCCTCGTCGGCGACGAACGCCAGCACCAGCTCGCGCCGCGGCCGGACGCCGCCGGCCAGCGCGGCGAGCACCATCGCCACGAAGTCCTTCATGTCGGTCGCGCCGCGGCCCCACAGGTACCCGTCGCGCACCTCGCCGGCGAACGGGTGCACCGACCAGTCCGCCGCGTCCGCCGGCACGACGTCGAGGTGCCCCTGCACCAGCAGCGCCGGCAGCGTGGGGTCCGTGCCCGGCACGCGGGCGATCACGCTGGCCCGCCCGGGTGCGGCTTCGAGGATGCGCGACGGGATCCCGAGGCCGTCGAGGAACGCGGCGACGTACTCGGCGGCGGGCCGCTCGGGCTCGGCGTCGTTGCCGCCGCGGTTGGTCGTGTCGAACCGGATCAGGTCCGCGCACAGCTCGACGACGTCAGCCATAGATGCCCTGCACCGCCCCCGCCGCGATCGCCGTGACGACCTTGAACGCCTTCATCGCCTCGGTCATGTTCGGCGCGTCGAACCCGACCCGCCGCGTGCCGATCTGCTCCACCGTCGGGATCACCGCGGTCGCCTGCGCCAGGTGGCTCGCGTCGAACTCCACCTCGATCCGGTGCGCCCGGACCCGCCGCTCCTCCCGGCCCGCCCGCGCCATCGCGTCGGCCGCCGCGCCGGTCAGCAGCTCCGCCGTGCGCGCCGGCGGCAGGCAGATGGCCGCGTACCGGCTCACGCACTCCTTCACCTGGACCAGCTCCGCCTCCGGAGCGTAGTCACGGGCGTCTTCACACGTTTCGTCGTCACCCGAAACGAGCAGGACAGGCACGCCGTACTCGGCCGCCACGGCCGCGTTCAGCCTGCCCTCGCTCGCCGGGACGTCGTCCAGCCACACCCCGGTGATCTGGTTCTCCAGGTAGGTGTGCGACAGCACCCCGTCGAACCCGGCACCGGCGTGGTAGCCCAGGAACACGACACCGTCCACACCGGAATCGATGCCCTGCATCATCGACAGCGGCTTGTGCCGCCCGGTGAGCATCCGCGCCCGCGGGTCGAGGTCCTCCAGCAGCAGGTTCCGCTGCGACGAATGCGCCTCGTTGACCAGCACGTCGCCGGCCCCGGCGTCGAACAGCCCGGCCAGCACGGCGTTGACGTCACCGGTGAACAGCCGCCGGAAGCGGTCCCACTGCGGCGAACCGGGCACGACGTCGTCGGTCCACGTGACGCCGGTGGCGCCCTCCATGTCCGCCGAGATCATGATGCGCATGACCGGCACTCTAACCAGACCGCGCCCGCCCCGGACGCGGAATCCCCGATCACGCAGCGTGACGCGAATCGATCGATAACGATCGGACACCTGCCGAGGCGGCAACATATTGCGCGGTTGTCCCGGTATGTGGTTACTTCTCGTCCTTGGGGAGGCTCACAAGCGAACGATGGGGTGGTTTTTGGTGCAGTTCCAACGCAGACTCGGGCGGTTCGCCCGCGTGGGCGCGGTCGCCGCGGCCGCGACACTGGCGGCGATCCCGCTCGCCGTACCGGCCCAGGCGCAACAGGGCAAAGTGCTGCGGGTCGCGCTGACCACCGGCATCGACCACCTGAACCCGTTCACCGCCGTGCTCGCCGCGTCGACGCAGATCGGCCGGTTCACCTTCGAGTTCCTCACCATCCCGAACGCCGAGAAGGCCGAGGCCTCGCCCGCGCTCGCGGAGTCCTGGACGCCGTCGCCGGACAAGCTGACCTGGACGTTCAAGATCCGCACCGGCGTCAAGTGGAGCGACGGGAAGCCGGTGACCGCCAAGGACGCGGCGTTCACCTTCAACCGCATGCTCACCGACGAGAACGCGCGCACCGCCAACGGCAACTACGTGGCCAACTTCGAGACGGTCACCGCGCCCGACGACACCACCCTCGTCATCAAGACCAAGACCGTGCAGGTCAACATGAACCTGCTCGACGTCCCGATCGTGCCGCAGCACATCTGGGAGCAGGTCACCGACCTCAAGGACCCCAAGACCGACGAGCTGGCCATCGCCGGCGTCTCCGACGGCCCGTACCAGGTCACCGAGTTCAAGCCGAACGAGTACGTCAAGTTCAAGGCCAACAAGGACTACTGGCGCGGCGCCCCGAAGGTCGACGAACTGCAGCTGCTGCAGTTCAAGGACACCGAAGCCGCCGTCAACGCGCTCAAGCAGGGCGAAGTCGACGTCATCAACCGGCTCAACCCCAACCAGTTCGCCGCGCTGCAGGGCCAGCAGGGCATCACCACCAACGCCGCGCCCGGCCGCCGCTACGACGAGCTGGCGATGAACTTCGGCGTCCAGGACAACGCGAACAACCCCATCGGTGACGGCAACCCGGTGCTCAAGGACATCAACGTCCGCAAGGCGATCACCCAGGCCGTCGACACCCAGGCGATCGTGGACAAGGTGCTCAAGGGCCTCGGCCAGGTCGGCGGCGGCGTCGTGCCCGCCGTCTACAGCGCCTACCACTGGGACCCCAGCGACAGCGAGAAGGTCAAGTTCGACCTCGCCGCCGCGAACGCCACCCTCGAGCAGGCCGGCTACAAGAAGGGCCCCGACGGCGTCCGTACCGCCCCCGGCGGCGCGAAGCTGGAACTGCGCCTGACCGGCCACTCCAACCGCAGCTACGACCAGGGCGTCGCCCAGTACGTCAGCGGCTGGCTCAAGGACATCGGCATCTCCGTCAAGCAGGACCTGGTCTCCGACGACGAGCTGTCCGACCGCACCGCCACCGGCAAGTACGACCTCGCCATCGGTGGCTACGGCACCAACCCCGACCCGGACTACGCGCTCTCGCTGCACACCTGCGCGGCGCGGCCCAGCGCCGACGCCAAGGGCGGCAGCACCGACACGTTCTTCTGCGACGCCCAGTACGACGACCTCTACAAGAAGCAGCTGACCGAGACCGACGACGCGAAGCGCGCCGAGTACGTCAAGCAGGCCCAGGCCCGCCTCTACAGCCAGTACCCGACGATCGTCCTGGACTACCAGAACGCGCTCGAGGCCTACCGCTCCGACAAGTTCTCCGGCTTCACCACCCAGCCGCAGCCCAAGGGCGCGATCCTCGAGCAGACCGGCTACTGGGGCGTCTACGGCGCCACCCCGGCCGGCACCGAGAACGCCGCGGACTCCGGCAGCGGCAACACCGTGCTGTGGATCGTCATCGGCGCGGTCGTCGTGGTGGTCCTCGTCGGCGGCGGCATCGCGCTCAGCCGCCGGAACAAGACCTCGGAAGACCGCGAGTAAGCATGACCGCCCCCGAACAAGCCGCGGTGCTCGTCGACCCCGACGAGCACCGCGGCGGGACCGGCACCGCCCGGTTCGTCCTCCGGAAGGTCCTCGAGGCGGTCATCAGCGTCGTGCTGGTGGTCGTCCTGTTCTTCTTCCTCTTCCGCATGCTGCCCGGCGACCCCGTCGCCGCGATGACCCGCGACCGCGTCACCAGTCCCCAGCAGATCGCCGAACTGCGCGAGAAGATGGGCGTCGACAAGCCCGTCTTCGTCCAGTTCGGCCAGTACTTCTGGAACCTGCTGCACGGGGACCTCGGCGAGTCCCGGCTGCTCAACAACGGCCGCCCGGTCGCCGACATGATCGGCGAACGGCTCTGGCCGACCATCCTGCTCGTCGGCAGCGCCACCGTCCTGGCCGTCATCATCGGCCTGTGGCTGGGCATCCGCGCCGCCTGGCGCCGCGACAGCTTCTTCGACCGCGCCCAGACCGGGATCGCGCTGACCCTCTGGTCGGTCCCGCAGTTCTGGCTCGGCCTCATGCTGCTGGTGGTCACCAACGGCCTGTTCCCCAGCCGCGGCATGCACTCCCCGGACGCCGCGCCCGACGTGCTGTCCCAGACCCTCGACGTCCTGCACCACCTGGTGCTGCCGTGCCTGACGCTGCTGGCGGTGTTCTACGCCCAGTACATGCTGATCATGCGGTCGTCGCTGCTGGGGGAGATGAACGCCGACTACCTCACCACCGCCCGCGCCAAGGGCCTGCGCGACGACCTCGTCCGTCGCCGCCACGCCGTCCCCAACGCCTTGCTGCCGACCACCACGCTGGTGTTCATGCAGTTCGGCCAGGTCGTCGCCGGCGCGGTCACCGTCGAAGCGGTGTTCAGCTGGCCCGGGCTCGGGCAGCTGACCTACGACGCCCTGCACGGGCCCGACCTGCCGGTGCTGCAGGGCGTGTTCACCGTGCTGGCGAGCGCCGTGGTGCTGATGAACCTGCTCGCGGAGCTGCTCTACCGCGTGCTCGACCCGAGGGTGCGTACCTCATGACCACCGCAGAGACGCCCCGCCAGATCGCCTGGCACCGCCGGCGCGCGTCGATCGCCCGGACCTGGCGGGAGTTCGCCGGGCAGCGCGCCGCGCTCGTCGGGCTGGTCCTGCTCGGCGCCACCGTCGTCGTCGCGCTGCTGCTGCCGCTGATCAGCGACCAGAGCGGCCTCGACGTCACCAAGGCCACCGGCGAGCCGCTGTCCCCGCCGAACGGCGACTTCTGGCTCGGCACCGACAACTTCGGCCGCTCGGTGCTGCTGATGACGATCTGGGGCACCCGGATCTCCCTGCTCGTCGGGTTCTCCGCCGCGCTGCTGTCGGTCGTCATCGGCACCCTGATCGGGATCACCGCCGCGCACTTCGGCGGCTGGGTGTCGGCGACGCTGCTGCGGTTCACCGACTTCTTCCTGGTCCTGCCGTCCCTGATCCTCGCCATCGCGCTCTCGGCCGTGCTGCCCAAGGGCGTCGGCACGATCATCGTCGCCATCGGCCTCACCGCGTGGCCGAGCACCGCCCGGCTGGTCCGGGCACAGACGTTGACCATCGAAAGCCGCCCGTACATCGAACGCGCCCACGCCCTCGGCGGCGGGCACCTGCACGTCATCGGCAAGCACGTCCTGCCCGGCGTGATGCCGCTGGTGCTGGCCAACACGACGCTGGTGGTCGGCAACGCCGTCATCGCCGACGCCACCCTGTCGTTCCTCGGCGTCGGCGACCCCAACTCCGTCACCTGGGGCCTGGTGCTCGAAAGCGCGCTCAACAACGGCGCCATCAGCCGCGGCGCCTGGTGGAACGTGCTCCCGCCGGGCATCGCGATCGTCCTCGTCGTCCTCTTCTTCACCCTGGTCGGCCGGGGCCTGGAGACCGTGCTCAACCCGAGGTTGAAGAAGTGACCACCCCGCTGCTGCAGCTCAAGGACCTCACCGTCACCTACGCCGTGGGCGACCAGGAGGTGCCCGCCGTCCGCGGCGTCGACCTCACCCTCGACCCCGGCGGCACCCTCGGCGTCGCGGGCGAGTCCGGCTCGGGAAAGTCCACCGTCGCGATGAGCGTGCTGCGCCTGCTGCCGCGCACGGCGAAGATCACCGGCGAGATCGCCCTCGACGGCGAGGACGTCACCGCCATGAAGTGGGGCCGCCTGCGCGCGGTCCGCTGGGCCGAGGCGTCGGTGGTGTTCCAGGGCGCCATGCACGCGCTCAACCCGGTCCGCAAGATCGGCGAGCAGATCGCCGAGCCGATCCGGCTGCACCCGCCCTCCGGCAAGCCGCTGTCCGACACCGAGGTCGACGCCCGCGTCGCCGAGCTGCTCACCCAGGTCGACCTGCCGCCGGGCCGCGCCGGCGCCTACCCCCACGAGCTGTCCGGCGGGCAGAAGCAGCGCGTCATGATCGCGATGGCGCTGGCCTGCTCGCCCCGGCTGATCATCGCCGACGAACCGACCACGGCGCTCGACGTCATCGTCCAGGCGCAGGTCCTCGCGCTGCTGTCGCGGCTGGTCGCCGAGCAGGACATCGGCCTGATCATGATCAGCCACGACCTGTCCGTCCTCGCCGCGACCTGCCAGCGGATCGCCGTGATGTACGACGGGCAGATCGTCGAGGAAGGCCCCAGCGCCGAGGTGATGGGCTCCCCCCAGCACGAGCACACCCGCGCGCTCGCGGCAGCGTTCCCGACCGTCGGTGATCCGGTGTCCCGCTTCGCCCCGGCGACCAGCAACCCGCTCCCACCCGAACCCGCGGAACGGACGGCGGGGGAGCCGCTGCTGGCCGCGGAGAACCTGCGCGTGTCCTTCCGCGACCGCACGGGCAAGCGGATCGACGCCGTCGCCGGGGTCGACCTGACGGTGTCGCGCGACGAGATCGTCGCACTGGTCGGCCAGTCCGGCTCGGGCAAGACGACCTTGGCCCGGACGCTGCTCGGCCTGCAGAAACCCGACTCCGGCGTGGTCCGCTACGCCGGCGAGCCGGTGCCTTCGGGCGGGGCCGGGCTCAAGGCGTACCGGCGGCAGGTCCAGCTGGTGCTGCAGGACCCGACCAGCGCGCTGAACCCGGCCCACACGGTGTACGAGGCCGTCGCGGAGGGCCCGCGGATCCACAAGCTTGCCGACGAGCGCGCGGTCGTCCACCGGGCGCTGGAGGCCGCGGAGCTGCGACCGGCGGAGAAGTACGCCGACCGCCTCCCGCACCAGCTCTCCGGCGGCCAGCGCCAGCGCGTCGTCATCGCGGGGGCCCTGGCGCTGGAGCCGTCGGTGGTGGTGGCCGACGAACCGGTCGCGTCCCTGGACGCGTCGGTGCGCGGCGAGATCCTCGGGCTGCTGCTGCGGCTGCGGCGCGAACTCGGCCTGGCGGCGCTGGTGATCACCCACGACCTGGGCCTGGCCTGGAACATCGCCGACCGCGTCGCCGTGATGTACCGCGGCGAGCTGGTGGAAACCGGGACGGTGGAACAGGTCCTGCTCGACCCGAAGCACGAGTACACGAAGTCGTTGCTGGCCGCGCTGCCCGGGGGCACGGCCCAGCGGCGCACCGTCGAAACCTGACGAGCCCGGCCCACGGGCTCGGTGAAGCCGGACCGGCGGCCCGCGATGTCATGAAAGGGTCGTTCACCTCGCCAGACGACATGAACGACCCTTTCATGACATCCCTGCGGCGCCGGGCAGACCACGCAGCCAGGCGACTCTGCCGCCGGTCACCCGCTCGCCACGGCCCGAAACCTGACACTGCGGTAACCCCGCCCGAGCGCGGTGTGTAATCTCCGAACGGAAATGGCGACCACCACCGACCCCGCACAGACGCCCTCGGCCGGACTGGCCGAGCGGCTCCGCGTGCCTTCGCGATTCCCGTACCGCACCATCGCGATGGGCACCGTCGGGAGCACCCTGCTCATGCTCGCCGCCTTCGGTGCCGGTGGCATCCTGATCAAGGACCCCGTGCTCGGCCACGGACCGCTCTCCTGGATCCGGTACGGCCACGGCCGCATGCTCGCCAACGCCGTCCTCTACACCGGCTTCGGCCTGGTCGTGTGGGCGTGGGTCCGCCTGGGCCGCTACGTGCTGGCCGGGCGCATCGGCAGCCGTCCCATCCTGGTCGCCGCGGGCTGCTGGATGGCGCCGCTGCTGATCTCGCCGCCGCTGTTCACCCGAGACGTCTTCTCCTACCTCGGCCAGGGCGCCCAGCTGCTCTACGGGCTCGACCCGTACGCCAACGGCCCCGCCGAGCTCGACGTGCTGCCGAACGTGGTCCAGAACGTCCACCCGCTCTGGCAGACCACCCCGGCGCCGTACGGGCCGCTGTTCCTGCTCATCTCGAAGGGCGTCGTCGCCACCACCGGCGACAACATGATCCTCGGCGTCATCCTGATGCGCGTCGTGCTGCTGGCCGGGCTCGCGGGCACGCTGTGGGCGCTCCCGCGGCTGGTCAAGCACCTCGGCGGCAAGCTCCCGGTCGCGCTCTGGCTCGCCGTGGCCAGTCCGATGATGGTGATCCACCTCTTCGGCGGCCCGCACAACGACCTGATGATGCTCGCCTTCCTCACCATCGGCGTCCTCGCCGCGCTGGAACGCAAGCACGTCCTCGCGGTGGTCCTGGTGACCATCGGCATGCTGATCAAGCCGACGGCCGCGATCGCGCTGCCGTTCATCGTCTGGATCTGGGCCAACCACCTCGAAGGCGAGTCGAAGGTCCGCAACTTCCTGCGCGCCGGCGCCGCGTCCGTGGGCCTGTTCCTGCCGGTGTTCGTCGCCGGCACCTGGATCTCGCTGGGCTCGCTGAACATGGGCTGGTGGTCCGGGCTCAAGGCACCCCAGCTGATCGCGAACTGGCTCAACATCCCGACCGGCATCGGCGAGGTGTTCTACAACCTGGTCCACCTCGTCGTGGACGTCCAGGTCTCGCCGTTTGTGACGGTCGCCCGCGCCGCGGGCATGCTTCTGCTGATCGCGTTCGGCGTCCGCCAGTGGTGGCTCGGCCGCGGCGGCGGCACCGAAGCGGTGTACCGGGCGGGCATTTCGCTGCTGGCGGTGGCGATCCTCATGCCACCGACCCTGCCGTGGTACCTGACCTGGGGTTTCGTGCTCCTGTCGGCGTTCAAGTGGCAGCCGCGGCACCTCGCGCTGGTGGTGGCGGTGTCGGTGTTCGTGACGCTGGTCTACTACCCGACGGGCGAGCAGGCCCTGTACGACTGGTGGTTCATCGCCCTGGTCGTGGTGGCCAGCCTGTACTCGGCGGCGTCGCTGCTGCGCCCGGACCCGCTGGGCATCATCGACGCCTGGCGCCGCCCGGAGAAGTTCCTCCGCGACTGACGCTCGTGAGTGTTTAGGGCGGTTCTAACCGCCCTAAACACTCACGAGCCGGTCCAGCCGCGCCAGGTGTGCACCGAAGTCACCACCACCGCGTGCTCCGGCGGCCGCTCCGCGTACTGCGCGTACTTCTCCACCAGCCACGAAACCGGCTCGGCGCGCTCGGCGTCCGGCAGCACCCGCGCGGTGCCGTCCGCGCGGGCCCACCACAGCCGTGACCAGTCCTCGTCGTAGCCGTCGGCCAGGAAGCACACCGCCGGGTTCTCCGCGATGTTCCGCAGCCGCCGCAACGCCCTAGTCGACTTCGGCTTGTGGTCCACCGCGAACACCACGAGATCACCGCGCACCGCGAACGTCACCGGCACCAGGTGCGGCACCCCCGCGGCCGACACCGTCGCCAGCCGCGCCACCCGCGCGGCGGCGAACCGCTCCCGTGCCTCCTCGGGCGTCATGTCAGCGCGGGGGAGTCGAACGTCAACGTCCCCAGGTCCGCGTCCAGCGTCACCGGCACGCCCAGCGGCACCGTCGGCGACGACGCCACGTGCCCGAACCCGAACTCCTCGACCATGGGCACCCCCAGCGGTCCCAGCCGCTCCAGCAGCAGCGCCCGCACCTCCGCCGGGTCGCCACAAGCCGCCCACGAACCCAGCACGATGCCGCGGACGCCGTCGAACCAGCCGGCGCGCAGCAGCTGCGTCAGCATCCGGTCCAGCCGGTAGACGCTCTCGGTCACGTCCTCCAGCAGCACCACGGCGTCCCGCGCCGAACCCGCCTCCGGCGTCCCCAGCCCGGCGGCCAGCAGCGACAGGTTCCCGCCGATCAACGTCCCCGACGCCCGGCCCGGCACCAGCGCCGCGCCCCCGCGGACCACGAGGTTCCGCTCGGGTTCGAACAGCGCCCGCCGCAGGTGCTCCACCGCGAAGTCGTCGAACAGCACGCTCGCCGGCATCGGCGAAAACAGGCTGGACAGTCCCAAGTGGACGTTCACCGCCCGGTGCAGCGCCGTGATGTCCGACGACCCGGCCAGCACCTTCGGCCCGGCGTCCCGCAACGCCGCCCAGTCCACCAGGTCCAGCATCCGCTGCGCCCCGTACCCACCGCGCGCCGCCAGCACGCAGCGCACCCCCGGATCCAGCCACGCGTCGGTGAACTCCGCCGCCCGCGCCGCGTCCGAACCCGACAGGTAGGGCGGCGAGCCGGGCGAAGCACGCACGCACGGCCCGACCCGCACCTCGACGCCCCAGCCGCTCAGCACCGGCAGCGCCTTCTCCAGCAGGTCCGCCGGCACCGGGCCGGACGGCGCCACCAGCGCCAGCGTGTCGCCGGCCCGCAACCGCGGCGGCCTCACCGCGACAGCTCCAGCCGCGGCACGCCCGGCGTCTCGAAGCCCAGCACCTGACCGTAGAACGACAGTTCCGCCTCCAGCGCCGCCACGATCGTCCCCGCCTGCCGGAACCCGTGCTGCTCACCCGGGAACCGCTGGTAGGCGTAGGGGATCCCGCGCCCGGCCAGCCCGGCCACGAACCGGTCCGCCTGCTCCGGCGGGCAGATCCGGTCCTCCAGGCCCTGCTGGAACAGCACCGGCCCGGCCAGCGACCCGGCGTTCGCCACCGGCGACCGGTCGACGTACCGCTGCCGGGCCGAGGGCAGCGGCCCGACCAGCCCGTCCAGGTACCGCGACTCGAAGTCGTGCGTCTCGCCGTCGGTGCCGGTCCACCCGGCCAGGTCCAGCACCGGGTACATCACCGTGCCCGCCCGGTAGGTCTTCGTCGTGGTCAGCGACGCCGCCGCGGTGAACCCGCCCGCGCTGCCCCCGCGGATCGCCAGCCGGTCGCCGTCGGCGAGCCCTTCGGCCACCAGCGCCTCGGCCACGGCCACGCAGTCGGCCACGTCGACCACGCCCCACTGCTCGCGCAGCCGCTCCCGGTAGGCCCGCCCGAACCCGGTCGACCCGCCGTAGTTCACCGCCGCCACGCCGATGCCGCGGCTGGTGAAGTACGCGATCTCCAGGTCGAGCGCCGCGAAGTGCTGCCCGGTCGGCCCGCCGTGCACCTGCACCAGCAGCGGCGGCAGCTCCCCTTCGGGCGCCGCGAAATCCGGGTTCGCCGGCAGGTACAGCACCACCGGGACGTCGGCGCCGTCCGCCGTCGTGACCACCCGCTCCCGCGGCACCGGCAGGTACTCCGCCGGCAGCTCCGGCTGCGGCGTCAGGTCCGTCACGACCGAGCCGGCGAGGTGCACCGCCGCGGCTTCCCGCAGCGGGCCCGCGGCGACGCCGACGAACCCGTCGCCGACCGCGGCGAACCCCGTCGAGGACCACGCCGTCAGCTCCTCGCCGAGCGACGTCACCGAACCGTCCGCCTCGTCGAGCACCGCCAGCCGGCCGCCGGCCAGCACCGCGTGCCGCCCGCCGCCGAGCGGGACGAACCAGCGCGAGCCCGCCTTCCACAGCGGCCCGCCCAGCTCCCGCGCCACCGGCGCCAGGTTCACCACCGACCCGTCCAGGCCGACCCGGTGCAGGTTCCACCAGCCGTCCGGGTCCAGCAACGCCAGCACCGACTCGGGTGTCTCCCACTCGACCTGGCACACCGAGACGTCCGCGCCGCCGGCCAGCACCTCGTGCGGCCCGAACGACCCGTCCCCGGCGACCGGGGCCACGCACAGCTCGGTCCCGTCCCACGGCATCGCCGGGTGGTCCCAGCCGAACCAGGCCGCGTGCCGCCCGTCCGGCGACAGCTTCGCCACGGTCAGGAACCGGTGGCTCGCGGCCAGCACCCGCTCCCCGTCGCCGGACAGCGCGATCGCCACCAGCTCCCGCTCGACGTCGGTCGGCCGCGGCCCGGTGGCGCGTTCCCGCACCGCCCACACCTCACCCGGCCGCCCGGCCCGCAGGTCGCCGTAGCGGACGCCCTGCGGCTCCGCGGGCTCCGGTGTCAGCGGCACCACACCGGTTTCGCTCAGCGCGTAAACCCGCTGATCCGCCCAGTGCGTGAACACCACGACACCGCCGGTGACCGCCCAGGGCCGGCCGCCGTACTCGTGCAGCCGGTTGCGGACGTTCCACGGCGACGGCAGCACGTCCTCCGTACCGCCGGGAACGGCCTTCACCAGCGCGACCCGGCCCTGCTCACCGGGCCGCGCCTCGGCCCACCACACCTCGTCCCCGACGACGTCGAGCCACTGCGGGCCGCCACCGGCGGCGGCCACTTCGGCGGCGGTGATGGGCGAAGACCAGGTTCCGTACGGCGAGATCCGAGACACCCCCAGAGGCTAGCGGCCCGTGAAGGTGGGGCGGCGGATGCCGATCATGCGGCGGTGGCCTAGGGTCGTCAGTGCTATGTCTCGCGTAATCCACGTCTTCCGCCAGCCGGATCGGTTCGTCGCCGGCACCGTCGGCGAGCCCGGCGATCGCACGTTCTACCTCCAGGCTTCCGAGGACGTGCGCACCATCAGCGTCACCATCGAAAAGCAGCAGGTCGTCGTCCTCGCGGAGCGCCTCAGCTCACTGCTGGAGGAAGTCGCCAGCCGCTTCGGCGCCGACGTGCCCGACGACGTCCCCGAGGACCTCGTCGACGTCGACCCCCTCACCGTGCCGGTCGAGGAGGAGTTCCGCGTCGGCACCATGGGCCTGGGCTGGGACGCCGACAGCAGCGCCGTCGTCATCGAGCTGCTCGCCATCACCGAGGGCGAGGTCGACGAAACGGTCGTGCTCGACGACACCGAAGAGGGCCCGGACGCCGTCCGCGTCTTCCTCAGCCCGGCCGCCGCCCGCGCCTTCGCCGAGCGCGCCGACCGCGTCGTCAACGCCGGCCGCAAGCCGTGCCCGCTGTGCGGCGAGCCGCTCGACCCGAACGGCCACATCTGCCCCCGGCAGAACGGCTACCGGCGCGAGACCGACGCGAGCGAAGACTGACCATGGCCACGACCCCCGATCCGGCCGACCCGGCGTCCCGCGAGCTGGTCACCCACGGCCGCATCGACGTCGAAGGCCGGCTGGTGGACGCCTCCAACGTGACGCTGTTCTGCGCCATCGAGCTCGACGGCGTCACCGGCCGGGTCGTCTACAAGCCGGTGTCGGGGGAGCGGCCGCTGTGGGACTTCCCCGACGGCACGCTGGCCGGGCGCGAAGTCGCCACCGCGATCGTCGCCGACGCCACCGGCATCGGCGCGATCCCGCCGACCGTGCTGCGCGACGGGCCGTTCGGCCCCGGCATGGTCCAGCTGTGGGTCGAGACCACCGACGACGACCTCGTCGAGGTCCTCCCGGCAGGCGAAGTCCCCGACGGGTGGCGCCCCGTGCTGCACGCCCACGACCGCGACGGCGAGCCCGCGGTCCTGGCCCACGCCGACCACCCCGGGCTGCGCGACCTGGCCGTGCTCGACATCGTCGTCAACAACACCGACCGCAAGGGCGGGCACCTGCTGCCCGGCGTCGACGGCCGCGTCTACGGCGTCGACCACGGCATCTGCCTGCACACCGACCCGAAGCTGCGCACCGTGCTGTGGGGCTGGATCGGCGAACCGGTGCCGCCGGACACCGTCGAGAAGCTGCGCAAACTGCGCTCGGAGCTCGACGGCGGCCTCGGCGAGACCCTGGCCGAGCACATCACCGGCTTCGAGATCCGCGCGCTCGCCGAACGCACCGACCTGCTGCTCGCCGAAGGCATCTTCCCCGAGCCGGGCGACGACTGGCGCGCCATCCCGTGGCCCCTGTTCTGATCGACGCCGCCGCCCGCGCGCGGCTGATCAGCCGTTTCGGCGCCGAGCTGGCCGAGCCGTGGTGCGATGCCCTCCCGGACCTGGTCGCCCGCCTGAACACGCAGTGGGGATTGACCGTCCGCGAGATCCGGCCCGGCAACAGCGGCCGCACCCTGCTCTGCACCGGCCCCGGCGGTGACCTGCGGGTTCTCAAGCTCACCCCGGACCCCGAGGTCGCCCGCCTCGAACACGCCGGGCTGCGCGCGTGGGCCGGCTGCCCGGCCGCGGTGCAGGTCCTCGACACCGACCTCGACGCCGGCGCGATCCTGCTCGAAGGCCTGGTCCCCGGCACCGAACTGCGCGACCGCGACGTCCCGTGGCCGCAGATCGGCGCCATGCTCACCCAGCTGCACGGCGTCGCGCCCCCGGCCGACCTGCCGCCGCTCACCGAGCGCGTGACGTTCATGTACGACATCACCGAGCGCACCGTCCCCGGTTCCGCGGCCGAGTCGCACCTGACCCCCGAAGTCCTCGCGCTCGCGCGGGCCCGGGCGATGGCGCTGGCCGAAGGCGGACCGGTCGCGGTCGTGCACGGCGACCTCCACCCGGGCAACGTCCTCGACGCCGGTCCGGTCCGCGGCCCGGTCGCCATCGACCCGCGCCCGAGCGTCGGCGATCCCGCCTTCGACCTCGCCGACTGGCTCTACCTGCCGCTGGCCGCCGGCGGCACGCTGGACGACGGCGTCGAGGCGCTCCGGCCGCACCTGCCCGGCCTCGACGCCGAACGTGCCCTCGCGTGGTGCGTCGCGCTGGCACCGCTGGCCGCCCATGCGCCGCTGCGCCGGGGTGTGCAACGGCCGTTCACCGACGCCCTGCTGGAACTGGCCCGCTGACCGGCGTGGCACGCCCCCTTCAGGTGCCCCGGCGCACTAAGTTGCCTGGTCGTGCGCTCCCACTCCTATGACGACGTGCTCGCCGGCCGACGCCGCAAGAAGGTGCCGGAGGTCCCCGCCGAACCCGGTCTCGTGGTCGAGGACCCGGTCAGCGGCTTCTGCGGCGCGGTGGTGAAGACCGAGTACGGCAACGTCGTGCTCGAAGACGCCAAGGGCCGCCACCGCGTCTTCCCGTTCGTCCCCGCCGGCTTCCTGCTGGAGGGCAAGCCGGTGACGCTGGTGCCGTTCAAGGCCCCGCCCCAGGCGCCGGCCCGGCAGATCTCGGCGTCCGGCTCGGTCAAGGTCCAGGGCCTGCAGGCCCGCGTCGCGCGCGACTCCCGCATCTGGGTCGAAGGCAAGCACGACGCCGAGCTGGTCGAACGCGTCTGGGGTCACGACCTGCGCGTCGAAGGCGTCGTCGTCGAACCGCTGGACGGCGTCGACGTGCTGGCCGACCGGATCGCCGAGTTCGGCACCGGCCCCGGCCGACGGCTCGGCGTGCTGGTCGACCACCTCGTGCCCGGCAGCAAGGAGTCCCGGCTCGTCGAGGCGATCCGCGACGAGAACGTGCTGGTCACCGGCCACCCGTACATCGACGTCTGGGAAGCCGTGCGCCCGGCGGCGGTCGGCATCCGGGCGTGGCCGAAGATCCCGCGCGGCACCGAGTGGAAGCAGGGGATCTGCGACGCGCTCGGCTGGGGGCAACCTTTCGAAGGCTGGCAACGTGTCCTGAGCGGGGTGAGCAGTTTCCGCGACCTCGAGACCCCGCTCATCGGGGCCGTGGAGCGGCTCATCGACTTCGTCACCGAACCCGCCGAGGAGGACTGAATGTCCGATTTGTCCAAGGTCACGCGAAGGTCACGTCCCGTCACCGCGCCGGTGCGATCCTGCGCGATCTGAGAGCATGAAGCCATGTCTTGGGCACTGGTCTGGTTGATCGTCGGCATCGCCCTGATGATCGCGGAGGTCGTCTCCGGCGACTTCGTGCTGATCATGCTGGGGGTCGCGGCGCTCTTCGGCGCCGGCGCCGAGGTGCTGACCGGGAACCTGTTCATCGACGTCGCCGTGTTCGCCGTCGCCTCGGTCGGGATGCTCGCGCTGGTGCGGCCCGCGCTCAAGCGGCGCTTCCTCACCGGACCGACGCACCACACCGGCATCGAAGCGCTGATCGGCGCCCGCGCCGTCGTCCTGTCCACAGTGGACTTCGAGGCGGGCCAGGTGAAACTGGCCGGCGACGTCTGGTCGGCGCGGAGCATGTCGGAGCACCTCCCGCCCATCCAGCCCGGCACGTCGGTCACGGTCGTCGAGATCTCCGGGGCCACCGCCGTCGTTTCGGCCGAGCCGTGAGCCTCGGGCTCGTCACCGTCGGCGAAGGCCGGGCCGCGGTGATCGAACGGCTCGGGAAGTTCCGCGTCGTGCTCGGCCCCGGCCGCCACTTCGTGGTGCCCTTCATCGACAGCGTCCGGGTGCGCGTCGACCTGGGCGAGCAGGTCCTGTCCGCGCCACCGCGGCCCGTCGGGACCGGCGACGGCAAGGAAGTCGACATCGGGTTCGAGATCGTCTTCGCGGTCACCGACCCGCAGCTGGCGACGTACGCGATCGCCAACCCGGCCCTCGCGATCGAGCAGCTGACCCGCACCGCGCTGCGGCAGGAAGCCGGCCTGACCACCGCCGAGCGCGCCGTCACCGCGCCGGGGGAGCTCCACCGTACAGTGTGGACGGTCCTGCACGAAACCACCGGCCGCTGGGGCGTCGCCGTGCAGCAGCTGAAGCTCTCGGTGCGTCCGCCCGCGGCACCCGGAACACCGTCAACCGCCCAAGAATGGTACTAGGTAAGGGGAAATTCTCTTGACCGGATTTGTGATCGGCTTGGTCATAGCCTTGGCCTTGCTGGTGATCATCACGATAGCCAAGGCGGTCATGGTGGTGCCGCAGGCGCAGTCGGCCGTGATCGAGCGGCTCGGCCGGTTCCGCACGGTCGCCTCGCCGGGCCTGAACATCCTCGTGCCGTTCCTGGACAAGGTGCGCGCCCGGATCGACCTGCGCGAGCAGGTCGTCTCGTTCCCGCCGCAGCCGGTGATCACCGAGGACAACCTCACGGTGTCGATCGACACGGTCGTCTACTTCCAGGTCACCGACTCGCGCGCCGCGGTCTACGAGATCTCCAACTACATCGTCGGTGTCGAGCAGCTGACCACCACCACGCTCCGCAACGTCGTCGGTGGCATGAGCCTCGAGCAGACCCTGACCTCCCGCGACTCCATCAACAGCCAGCTGCGCGGCGTCCTCGACGAAGCCACCGGCCGCTGGGGCATCCGCGTCGCCCGCGTCGAGCTGAAGGCGATCGACCCGCCGCCCTCCATCCAGGACTCGATGGAGAAGCAGATGCGCGCCGACCGCGAGAAGCGCGCCATGATCCTCACCGCCGAAGGCCAGCGGGAGTCGGCGATCAAGACCGCGGAAGGCCAGAAGCAGAGCCAGATCCTCGCCGCGGAAGGTGCCCGCCAGGCCACCATCCTCGCCGCCGAAGCCGAGCGGCAGTCCCGGATCCTGCGGGCCCAGGGTGAGCGGGCCGCGCGCTACCTGCAGGCGCAGGGCCAGGCGAAGGCGATCGAGAAGGTGTTCGCCGCGATCAAGGCCGGCCGCCCGACGCCGGAGGTGCTGGCCTACCAGTACCTGCAGACGCTGCCGCAGATGGCGCAGGGCGACGCGAACAAGGTCTGGATGATCCCCAGCGACTACGGCAAGGCCCTCGAAGGCTTCGCCCGCGCGCTCGGCGCCCCCGGCGACGACGGCGTGTTCCGGTACGAGCCGCCCAAGGACGACGTCCCGGACAAGCCCGACCTCGAGGACGAAGAGGTCTCCAGCTGGTTCGAGACCAAGAGCGACCCGAAGGTCGCCGAGGCCGTCGCGGCCGCGGAAGCCGTGGCCCGCAAGGAGGTCCCGGCGATCGGGACCCCGTCGACGCCGTCCGCGCGCCCGTCGATCCCGCGTCCGGCCCAGCAGCAGCCGGCGCCGGAAGCCGACGAGGACCGCGGCACGGAGGTCACGCCGTCCCCGCAGCAGCAGCCGCCGACCCCGCAGAGCGGCCAGCCCGCGCTGCCCCAGCCGCAGCCGCCTGCCGGTCCGCCGCCGGGTGGCCAGTACCAGGGCCAGCCGCAGTCGCCGCCCCCGGGCCAGTTCGGTGGCCCGCAGCAGCAGAACCCGGGCAGCGGCCCCTTCCCGCAGCAGCCCCCGTTCGGCGGCCCGCGCCGCTGACGCGCAAAGCCGTGAAGGCCTCCTTCCCGGGCTAAAACGCCGGGAAGGAGGCCTTCACGGCTTTTCAGCGCTGGTACACCGAGACATCGTCGATGTCGGCGCGGGAGCGGTCCCGGAGCGCGAGCACGCACGCCACCGTGACCACCGCCGACAGGATGATGTAGCCCGAGATCGCGTACGGCGTCCCGGTCTTGTGCAGCAGCCACGTCGCCAGCAGCGGCGCCGGCCCGCCCGCGAACACCGACGCCAGCTGGTACCCCAGCCCGGCCCCGCCGTAGCGCAGGTGCGTCGGGAAGCTCTCGCCGATCAGCGCCGCCTGCGGCCCGTACTGCAGCGCGTGCGGGATGAACGACACCACGACCGCGGCGAACACCAGTGCGTGGCTGCCGTGCGCCAGGATCGTGAAGTACGGGAACGCGATCACGGCGGTGAACACGGCACCGGTCAGGTAGACCCGCTTGCGCCCGAAGCGGTCCGACAGCGCGGAGAACAACGGGATCAGCGCGAGCTCGCACGCCGCCCCGACGAGGACCGCGTTGAGCACGAACGTCTTGCTGAACTCGTGCCGCGCGACGACGTAGATCAGCACGTAGCTGGTGAACAGGTAGAACGGCATCTGCTCGCTGAACCGGACCCCGGCCGAGAGCAGGATCTCCCGCCAGTGGTGCTTGATCGCGTCGAGCACCGGCGTGCGCGCGGTCTGCTTGGTCTCGACGAGCTTGGCGAACATCGGCGTCTCGAGGATCTTCAGCCGGATCACCAGACCGACCGCGACGAGGATCAGGCTGGCCAGGAACGGCAGCCGCCAGCCCCAGGAGTCGAACGCGTCGGGGGAGAGCGTCGCCGACAGCAGCGTCATGCCGCCGGTGCCGAGCACCAGGCCGACCGGGACGCCGATCTGCGCGAAGCTGCCGAGCAGGCCGCGTTTCTTCTGGTCGCCCCACTCCATCGCGAGCAGCACCGAGCCGCTCCACTCGCCGCCGATGGCGATGCCCTGCACCAGCCGCAGCAGCACCAGGATCAGCGGCGCGGCGATCCCGATCGCCGACGTCCCGGGCAGCATCCCGACGACGCCGGAGGAGATGCCCATCAGCAGCAGGGTGACGATCAGGGTCGCCTTCCGCCCGATCCGGTCACCCCAGTGCCCGAAGATCGCGGCGCCGACCGGCCGCGCGGCGAACCCGACCGCGTAGGTGGCGAACGACTGCATGGCGCCCGCGTAGGCGCTCGACGCGGGGAAGAACAGGTGCGGGAAGACCAACGCCGCCGCGGTGTTGTAGAGGAAGAAGTCGTACCACTCGATCGTCGTGCCGATGGCGCTCGCCAGCGCCGCCCGGCGTACTTGCACTCGCCCTGACCTGCTGTCCGGCTCCACCTTGTGAGTGACTCCGTTGTCGCCCAAGACCATCTCGCAACACCTCCGGTGACTGATGTCACACAACAGTGTGACGCCCGTGGACGGTTTAGGCGATCGATGACCGGCATCTCGTCCGGTCAGTGATGAACCAAAGTGCAGATTCGGCAACTTTGCAGATTCGGCAAAGTTCGCTATGGTGGGTGCATGGACGCCCAAGGCCTGCGCGAACGCAAGAAGCACGAGACCCGCATCGCGCTGAGCTGGGCGGCCATCCGGCTGACCGTCGAACGCGGCTTCGACAACGTCCGCATCGAAGACATCGCCGCCGAAGCCGGGGTCTCGACGCGGACTTTCAGCAACTACTTCGGCAGCAAGGGCGAGGCCATCGTCGCCCGCCACCACGACCGGGCCCGGGCGATCGCCGCCGCGCTGCGGGAACGGCCCGACGGCGAACCGATCTGGGAAGCCATCACCCAGGCCGCGCTCGACGGGTTCGCCCTCGGCGAGCCCGCTCCCACCGGACAGCCCGCCGACCAGTCGTGGGTCGAGGGGCTGCGGCTGATGATCGCGGAACCCGCACTGCAGGGCGAGTTCCAGAAAGCCGGCGCGGCGGCCGAGGCCGAGTTCGCCGCCGCCGTCGGCGAACGCACCGGCACCGATCCCGCCCGGGACGTCTACCCGCGGCTCGTCGCGGGGGTCGTCGGGGCCGCGCTCAACGTCGTCACCCAGCAGTGGCTCATCGCCGAGCCGCCGCAATCGCTCGAAGGTGTCCTGCGCGACGTGTTCGACCGGCTTTCCGCCGGGCTGCCCGAACCGCGCTGACCGTCCACTTCAGACGCCCGCTCGCCGGGCCAGTTCGTCCTGCCCAGAAGGAGTTCCGCCATGGAAGACGTCGTCATCGCCGGAGCCGGGCCCAACGGCCTCATGCTCGCCTGCGAACTCGCCCTCGCCGGCGTTCGCCCGCTGGTGCTGGAGCGGCTGTCCGAGCCCACCACCGAGAACCGCGCCAACGGGCTCGTCGGCCAGGTCGTCCGCCTCCTCGACCGCCGCGGGCTGCACGAGCGGCTGGCCGGTCCGCTCGGCCCGCCCGTGCCCGCCTTCGTCTTCGGGGCGATGCGCCTCGACCTGACCCTGACCGATCCCAACCCGCTGACGATCCTCGGCGTGCCGCAGCGGCGCGTCGAGGCGATGCTCAACGAACGCGCCGCCGAACTCGGCGTCGAAGTCCGCCGCGGCCACGAGCTCACCGGGCTCAGCCAGGACGCCGACGCGGTCACCCTCGACGTCACCGGTCCTGACGGCCCCTCGCGGATCACCGCGCGGTACCTCGTCGGCGCGGACGGCGGCCGCAGCGTCACCCGCAAGCTCGCCGGCATCGGCTTCCCCGGCGTCACCGAAGACCGCACGCTCTCCTACACCGCCAACGCCACCGTGCCCGCCGAGTTCACCGACCCGGCGTCCGGTGGCCTGCGGGTGCCCGGGCACGGCGTCATCCCGCCGTTCTTCCACTACCGCACCGAAACCGGCTTGTTCGTCTACGCGCCGTTCCCGGCCGGCACGCTCGTCACCACGATGGAGTGGACCGACGAGGAAGAGACCGGCGACGAACCGCCGATGACCCTCGACGAGCAGCGCGCGAGCATCCGCCGCGTCCTCGGCTTCGACCTGCCCCTCGGCCCGCCCGAGGGCGACGGCCCGCACCTGCTGCGCCGGCTGCGCGGGCGCAACACGCGGCTGGCCGACCGGTTCCGCGAGGGCCGCGTCCTGCTGGTCGGCGACGCCGCGCACGTCCACTCCGCGATCGGCGGCCCCGGGCTCAACCTCGGCCTGCAGGACGCGGCCGGCCTCGGCTGGAAGCTCGCGGCCACCGTGCGCGGGTGGGCGCCGGCCGGGCTGCTCGACACCTACGAGAGCGAACGCCGTCCGGTCGCCGAGCGCGTCGTGATGCAGACCCAGGCCCAGTCCGCGCTGGTCTCGCCCGGAAGCGACGTCACCGCGCTGCGCGAGCTGTTCGGCGAACTGCTGCGGCTGCCGAGCACCGTGCAGCACATCGCGGACCTGATGTCCGGTGCCGACGTCCGGTACGAACCGGCCACCGACCACCCGCTCGACGGCCGCTGGGCCCCGGACCTGGTGCTGGCCGACGGCACCCGGCTCGCCGAGCTGACCACGACGGCCCGGCCGCTGCTGCTGGACTTCACCGGATCGCTCGGCGACGAGCTGCGCGGCTGGACCGACCGGGTCGACCTCGTCACCGGCTCGGCGAAGGGCGACGTGACCGCACTGCTCCTCCGGCCCGACGGCTACGTCGCCTGGGCGAGCAGCGCGGTGGAGCCTGACCGCAAGGCGCTGCGCACGGCGCTGGAGCGGTGGTTCGGCACCCCGGTTGACATGTAGGAGATCTCCTACGTATTGTCGGCCGCATGACGATCACCCACGTGCAGTTCCTGACCCTGCCCGTCGCCGACCACGCCCGCGCGCGGGACTTCTACGTCGGCAAGCTCGGCTTCGAAGCGCTGGTCGACCGCCGCACGCCCGAGGGCGGCCGGTTCGTGCTGGTCGCGCCGAAGGGGGCGAAGACCGGGGTCGTGCTGACCGACCAGCAGGTCACCGGGGTCGAGCCGGGGCCGCGGCACTTCCAGCTGCAGACCACCGACCTCGACACCGACGTCGCCGCGCTGCGGGCGGCCGGGGTCGAGGTGGCCGAGCCGCGGGAGCAGCCGTGGGGGCGGGCGACGTCGTTCAAGGACCTCGACGGCCACGTCCTCGGCTTGCTGCAGCCGTCGGACTTCGGCAACGTGCCGAACTGATGCCGGTCAACGACGACGTCTTCGCCGCGCTGGCCAGCCCGGCCCGGCGCGAGGTCCTGCGGCTGCTGCTGGACGGCCCGATGCCGGCCGGCGCGATCGCCGAGCGGTTCGAGATGGCCCGGCCGAGCCTGTCGGAACACCTCCGGGTGCTCCGGGAGGCCGGCCTGGTCGCCGAGCAGCGGCAGGGCCGCAACCGCGTCTACCGGCTGGACGCGGCGCCGCTGGAGGAAGTCGCGGACTGGCTGACGCCGTACGAGCGCTTCTGGCGCAGCAAGCTCGCCAACCTGCGTGACCTGCTGGACGAGGAGGAAGACCTGTGAGCGGCGAAGACCCGACGGCGATCCACGTCGACCAGTTCCTCGCCCACCCGGCCCGCAAGGTGTGGCGCGCGCTGACCGAGCCGGACCTGCTCGAGCGCTGGATCAACATGCCCAACGACATCAGACCCGTGGTGGGGCACCGGTTCCAGTTGCTGGCCGAGCCGGTGCCCGCGGCCGGGTTCGCCGGCGGCCCGGTGGCGTGCGAGGTGCTGGAGGTCGAGCCCGAGCGCAAGCTCAGCATCCGCTGGGGTCCGCAGTGGACGGTCACCTGGCGGCTGGTCCCCGAAGGCACCGGCACCCGCCTGTTCCTCAGCCACGAAGGGTTCGACCCGGACGACGAGTTCCAGCGGGTCTCGCGCCGGATCATGGGCGGCGGCTGGCGGTCCCACGTACCGCGGGCGCTGGCCCGGTTGCTGGACACGCTGCCGGACGCGGCGCCGTTAGGATCGGGTGGTGAGCCCCGCGACCGCTGATCCCGCCGCGTCCAAGCCGCTGCGCGCCGACGCCCGCCGCAACCGCGCGCGGGTGCTGGAGGCCGCCGAGAGCGTGTTCGCCGCGAAGGGCACCGGCGCGCCGACGGAAGAGGTCGCCCGCGCCGCCGGGGTCGGCATCGGCACGGTGTTCCGGCACTTCCCGACGAAGGAAGCACTGCTAGAAGCGGTGCTCTACGCACGGCTGCAGCGGTTCGTCGACGAGGCCGAGGCCGCCGTCGCGGCGGAGTCCGCGGACCCGGGCGAGGCGTTCTTCACGTTCCTGACCAGCTGGATCGAGATGTCGAGCGCGAAGAACGCCTACTTCGAAGCGCTCACCGCGGCCGGCGTCACCGTGCCGGTGTCGAAGTCCGACATCGGCGCCCGCCTGCTGGAGTCGCTCGGCGTGCTGCTGTCCCGCGCGCAGGACGCGGGTGCGGTGCGCAAGGATCTCGTGGTCGGCGAGCTGATCACGGTGATCATCGGGGTGGCGCGGGCCGCCGAGTACGCCGGCCCGGACGCGCGCCTGCGCGACCGGGCCGTGTCGATCCTCTTCGACGGCCTCCGCCCGTCAGCGGGGGAGCGGCGCTGAGGCGACCGGCTCCAGTGTCGGGCGCTTCGCGGTGAGCGTGTCCCCGGAGGACTCGCCTCGCAGCCGGCGCCGCACCCACGGCAGCGCGTGTTCCTGCGCCCACCGCAGGTTCTGGCTGCGCCGGGCCGCGGCGCTGAGCACCTCACGCGGCCCCAGCTCGGCCGCCGTCAGCGGGTGCTCCACCCCGAGGGCGGCCAGCACCGCGATGGCGACCTCGGTGTGACCGTGGGCGTTGAGGTGCAAGCGATCCGGGGCCCACCGCCGCCGGTCGCGCAGCTGCCGCATCGCCCACATGTCCACCAGCAGCGCGCCGTGCTTCGCGGCGATGGCGCGCACGAATTCGTTGTAGATCGCGACCCGCCCGCGCATCTTGCGGAACAGCGCGTCCTCGACCCCGTCGACCCCGGTGAACAGCACCAGCCGCGCCCCGGTGGCCCTGATCCGCGCGACGGCGACCTCGTAGTCGACCATCAGCGCGTCGATGTCGACCTTCGGCCGCATCAGGTCGTTGCCACCGCCGTAGAGGGTGACCAGATCGGGCGCCATGGCCAGCGCGGGCTCGAGCTGCTCGGCCAGGATCTGCGGCAGCAGCTTCCCCCGGATCGCGAGGTTGGCGTACCGGAAGTCCTCCTCGCGCGCGGCGAGCTGCTCGGCGACGCGGTCGGCCCAGCCGCGGACTCCGTTCGGGTAGGCGGGATCGTCGTCGCCGACTCCTTCGGTGAACGAGTCCCCCAGGGCCACTAAGCGCTTGCTCATGTCTGCAGTCTAGGCACCGCCGGTCAGGCGCTGACCTGCCGGGCCCGGTGGTCGGCGACGTGCACCCGGGTCGCGCACCGCGTCGAGCAGAACCGCCGCCGCCCATTGCGGGACGTGTCGACGTACGCCATCTCGCACCCTTCACGACCGCAGATCCCGAGCCGGTCCGGCGCCTCGCACACCAGGTGCGCCAGCCCGCCCGCGGTGTACGCGCGAACGCGCCCCACGGGCCCGGCGTCCGCCGCCGAGTAGTGCAGGTGGGGTGGCTTGCCGTCGTGGGTGGTGATGTACGGGCGGCACGCCGCCTCCGCCAGCAGCGCGTTGACCAGCTCCGGGCGTTCCGGCGGCGAAGCGGCGAACACCGGCCGCAGCTGCTCGGCCCACGTCCCGATCCGCGTGGCTTCGTCGTCGGTCAGCGCCTTGATCGCCATGCCGTTGCGGACCATGCCGTCGAGGAGCTCGCTCGCCGAGCCCGCGTTGACCAGGTCGGCGGCCACGAGCGCGGCCGGGCCGCCGTAAGGGTTGAAGTGCACTAAGTCATTACAGCACGATCGGGGGCATGGACGTCAACCGTTGCCCCCGCTGCGGCTGGCCGCTCGCCGAACTGCCGGCGACCGCGGCCCAGCGCGCCTCCCACCGGCTCGACTACGTGCGCTGCGTCTGCGGCAGCTGGCTCGCCCGGCTCGACGGCGAAGTCGTCGGCGCCACCCGGCCGGCCCGGTGATCAGAGGTCGAGCACGCCCGCCGCGTTGTCGTTCCACTGGTCGACGCGGCGGATGTACTCGTAGAGCGCGCGGCTGCCGCGCACCCAGCGGCCCTGGTCGGCGATGGCGAGGTCGTCCGCGCCGGCCCGGCGCGCCTCGGTCGCGAAGCCGGACCGCAGGGAGTGCCCGGTCACCGGGTACGGCAGGCCCGCCCGGACCCCGGCCCGGGTCAGGATCTGGTTGACGCCGGTGGTGCTCAGCGCGGGCGCGCCGACGTTGCCGTGCCGGTCGACCCGGCGGAACGCGGGCCCGTCGGTGATCCCGGCGCCGGAATGCCACGCGTGCCAGGCCCGCACCGGGTCGGTTTCGGGGCTTTCGCGCCGTGGGACGACCATGTCGCCGGTGCTCTTGCCGTGCCGCACGGTCACCGCCAGCCCCCGGTCGTCGACCGGCTCGACGTCGGTGACCAGCAGGTTCGCCAGGTCCGAGCAGCGCGCGGCGATCGGGAACCCGATCAGCAGCATCGCCCGGTCGCGCGCGCCGGCCAGGGTGTCCGGGCAGGCGCGCGACATCGCCCGCAGGTCGGCGAGGGTCACCATGGTGGCCTTGCCTCGCCCGCGCTGGATGCCCTCCTGGGCGAGCCGCTGCCGGTAGCCCTTCAACGCCCGCCACGCGGCGCGGCTCGCTTCGGGATCGACGGCGACCTTGTGGTGCCGCAGCCCGGCCAGCGCTCCGGTGAGCCGCCGCTCGATCGTCGACGGCGCCGCCGGCGCGGCCCGCTCCGGCACCTCGGGCACCGCGCGTTCGTCCGGGCGCAGCGTGCGCCCGCGTTCGAGCCACACGACGAACCCGGTCAGCGCGCCGATCGTCGCCGACAGCGGCGGGATCCCGGCCTCGGCGGTGTAGTCCTGCCAGACCTGCCAGTCCTGCGCGTAGGCCTTGAGCGTGTTGGCCGGCCGCTGCCCGTCGACGTGCCGGGCCGCGGCTTCGTCCAGCAGCGCGAGCCGGTCGGCCGGACTGGCGGCGGCGAGAGCGGCGTCGGGCACGGGGTGCAGGTCGGGCACGCGCCGAGGTTACGGGATGTCGATCTCCGCGGGCAGGAACCGGTCCAGGGCGTCGGCCACCTCATCGGGGCGTTCCAGGGTCTGGATGTGCGGGGCGCCGGGCACGACCTCCAGCTTCGCGCCGCCGCCGATCCGCGCGGCGATGGCGGCCATGCCGTCGATGGTGATCGACGCGTCGGCCTCACCGGCGAGCGCCAGCGCCGGGGCCGGGAAACCGCGCAGCCGCTGGTAGACGTCGAGACCGCCGTAGCCGCGCCAGATCGACGCCCATGTGACCGGGTCGAACGAGGTGACGCAGTCGCGGGCGTAGCGCACGCCTTCGGTGTCGGCTTCGAGCGCGGCCGCGGTGAACCACCGTTCCAGGGTCGGCCCGACCAGCGGTTCCATGCCGGCGGTCTCGGCGATCCGCGCGCGTTCCTCGAACGCCGCCGGAACCGGCCGGTCCGGCGCGCCCAGCAGGGTCAGCGAGGCGAAACGGCCGGGTGCGGCGACGGCGGCGGTCTGCGCGATCGCCCCGCCCAGCGACAACCCGGCGACGTGGGCGATCCCCAGCTCGAGCGCGTCGAGCACGGCCACGAGGTCGGCGCCGGCGGCGGCCATGGTGAACGGCAACGGCGCGCCGGCGGCGGATCCGTGCCCGCGGACGTCGTAGGCGAACACCCGCCGTCCGGTCGCGAGCCGGTCGAGTACGGGGTCCCACATGCGGCGGTCCAGGCCCAGGGAGTGCACGAGCAGCACGGCCGGCCCGTGGGTGCCCCGGGCGGTCACGGTGGTCTCGTGGTCGGACGCGTGAATCCTCATGCCTTGATCTTCCCGGTGGCGTCCACGGAAAATCCGTGCCGGGATGCTGTCGATCCGCCCGGGCCCCGTTCGTATCAGCGGTGACGACACCACCGAGGAGGACGACGTGAAGCAGTACCTGCTCAGCATCTACCAGCCGGACGGCCCCACCCCGCCGCCGGAGGTGCTCGACGAGGTCGTGAAGAAGCTCGACGCGCTGAACGCCGACCTCAAGGCGGCCGGGGCGTGGGTGTTCGCCGGCGGCCTGCACCCGCCCTCGACGGCCACCGTGCTGCGCGCCACCGACGGAGACACCCTCGTCACCGACGGCCCCTATGCAGAGGGCAAGGAACACCTCGGCGGGTTCACCATCATCACCGCCCCCGACCTCGACGCGGCCCTCGCCTGGGGCGGGCGCCTCGCCGACGCCGTGGCGCCGCTGCCGGTCGAGGTGCGGCCGTTCAGCGGATGAGGATCGAGGACGTCTACGCCGCCGAGTACGGGCGCGCGGTGTCGGTCCTGGTCCGGGTCTTCGGGGACATCGACGTCGCCGAAGAGGCCGTGCAGGACGCGTTCGCCGAGGCCGTCCGGCGCTGGCCGGCCGCCGGGCTCCCGCCGAGCCCGACGGGCTGGATCATCACCACCGCCCGCAACCGCGCGGTCGACCGGCTGCGCCGCGAGGCCGCGCGCGCGGACAAGCACGCCCAGGCGGCGCTGACGCACGCCGAAGCCGAGCCCGTGGAGGAGGGCGCCGTGCCCGACGACCGGCTCCGGCTGATCTTCACCTGCTGTCACCCGGCGCTGGCCCGCCCGACGCAGGTGGCGTTGACGCTGCGGCTGCTCGGCGGCTTGACGACGGCGGAGATCGCGGCCGCGTTCCTGGTGCCCGAGCCCACGATGGCCCAGCGGATCGTCCGCGCGAAGAACAAGATCCGCGACGCGGGCATCCCGTACCGCGTCCCGCAGGACGCCGACCTGCCCGCACGGCTGTCGGGCGTGCTGGGCGTGCTGTACCTGATCTTCAACGAGGGCTACACGGCCAGCACAGGGGAGCACCTGGTCCGCGACGACCTCTGCGGCGAGGCGATCCGGCTGACCCGGGCACTGGCCGGGCTGATGCCCGACGAGCCGGAGGTCTGGGGCCTGCTCGCGTTGCTGCTGCTCAGCCACTCACGCCGGGCCGCCCGCACGACCCCGGACGGCGACCTGGTGCTGCTGGCCGACCAGGACCGGTCCCGCTGGGACGCGGCATCGATCGCCGAGGGCCAGGAGATCGTCCGCCGCTGCCTGCGCCGCAACCAGCCGGGCCCGTACCAGATCCAGGCGGCGATCCAGGCCGTCCACAGCGACGCCCCGACCGATTGGACGCAGGTCAAGGCGCTGTACGACCAGCTGCTGGCCATCGCGCCGACGCCGGTGGTGGCCTTGAACCGGGCGGTCGCGGTCGCCGAGGTCGAGGGACCGGCGGCGGGGCTGGCGCTGGTCGAGGCCCTCGATCTCCCGCGTTTCGGGCTGTACCACGCGATCCGCGCGGACCTGCTGGACCGGCTCGGCCGCCCGGAGGAGGCGGCGGAGGCGTACGCGGTGGCGATCGAGCTGACGGGGAACGGTGCCGAGCGGGAGCTTCTGCGGCGCAAACTCGCTGCGTGCCGTCAGCGGCTGCTCGGCGAGAGAGCGTAGGAGAACCGGCGAACGCGCGGAACCCAGGTCTGGAAAACGCGGATGTCCGGCAGCGTGATCAGGGGCTCGAGCTCGGACAGGCTCCGGTGAAGGTGCTCCCAGTGCACGACCTCATCGCCTGATATCCGGCCGACGGCCCGGCTGGTCCACTGGTCTTCGCTCTTGACCGGCAGCAGGTCAGCGACGAAGTCGCTCCACGGTTCCTCCGAACTCCGGCTGAGCAGCGCGTCGGACAATCTTCCGAGCAGTCGGCCGTGCGCGGTGCACACGCCCAGCAACACGACCACCGCTTCGTACTCGTGGTCGAGGAAGGCCGACGCCGCCGAAAGGTCCCGGGTCGCGCGCAGCATCCGGTAGAGGTTGATGAGGCGCTTCGCATCCCGAGGCGTGTCGATCATCCGATCCAGCCGTGCGAGGAGCGCGAGCTCGAGCTCGGTCAGCGGCTGCGGGGGCTTGGGTGGCTCGGCCGGATCCAGCTGCGCGGCCACCTGCGAACCAGGCTCCACGGGAATGCTCGTGGCTGGGCGATCCTGTCCGGCTGCTGCGTCGACGGTGACGTCGGCAGGCTCCGGTTCTGTGTCGTCGACGTGCTCTGCGGGCGGACCTTCGACCATGCCGCGCAGCAACCGCGCAAGGCTTCCCGGCGGCATCCGGGGCAGGACCAACGGGATGTTGAGGATCTTCTCCAGGTAGTCCTCCGGAGTCACGTGCCACTCGCCGGCCCGCACGACGGGATCCGCTTCGATCAACCGGTCGTAGTGCGCGCTGAGCGAGCGCAGCAGCCAGCGCGGATCCACGCCGACGACCACCACGAACAGGTCGAACGCGAGCAGCAGGTGCACGGCTTGGAGCACCTCGACCACCTGCGACGGGCTGCACCGGTCGAGGTCGTCGATGTACAACACGATCCGATCCAGCGGACGGGGTCCGCCATCGTGCTTCCCGGCCGGAGCCGTCATCAGCGCGACGAGCTTCTCGAAGTCTTTGCGGATGGTGGAGATGAGGCCGAGGTTGCCGTGGTAGTCGTCGGTGCGGGAACGTTCGGCGATGAAGGCGTACAGCCGCCGCCCCGGTGTCAGCTCGGTGAGCTGCCGACCCAGTTCGCCGATCCGCGCGACGACTTCGTCCAGCTGCCTTTCCGCGATCTGCGCGTCGACGTCGGCCTGGCGCAGCGCGGACACGTCCTCCTGCATGGCATCGTCGAGGGCGCCCTGCACCTCCCGAGCCAGGGTCCGCAGCCGCCCCAGCCCGGCTCGGGCCGCGCTCATGAGTTTGAGCCCGGCCGCGGTCAGGGGCGCGCACACCACGCAGATCCCGATCACCACGCTTCGCACGTCCGGGACGACGGCGGTCAGGCACAGTCCGGCCAGCAGCAGGATCCCGGCGGCGATCAGGACGGCCGTACCGTGGCGATAGCGTGAAATGCGGCGGAGCTCCCCGACCTCCCGGCGCACCCCTTGGATCTCGTCGGCCAGGAGTTCGCCCTGTTCGACGGGGTCGCCGTCAACGCCGAGTTCCCGCCACAACCCGGCGTACTGCTTCCGGAGCGAAGCGGACTTGGACACGGCCGTCACCAAGTTGACCGCACGGCCTTTTCGACTCTCCCGAGCTTCGCTGATCTTGCGCTTCAGGGCTGCGGCCTCCACCTGCGCGCGCTCGGTCACCGCGGTCAGTTGCCTCCGCTGCTCCAGTTCGGCGGACAGCTGTTCGCGCAGGAGGTTGCCTTCTCGGAGCCGGGCCAGGTGCTCGGTGTCCGGCTCGCCGGGCTGCCGGGCCGGCTCCGCCAGCTGGCGGAAGATCTCGTCCCCGAGGCTGGCCCAGAGGTTCGCATCGGCGTAGTGCCAGGCGTTGAACCCGATTTGCGCGATCTTCGCGCATTGACCCGGCGTTCCTTCCAGCTTCTTGACCTGGCCGCGCAGCATGCCCATGAAGAAGCTCTTTCCGGCGCCCCACTCACCGAAGACGCCGATCGACAACGGCAACGGCGTGTCCTTCGCGGCGATCACCGTGGCGAGCATCGAGACGTAGGGCTTGACGCCGAGGCCGTCCCGGGCGAGCGGGATGCACTCGTTCGGATCGACGAGGTCCTTCGCCATCCCGCCCGCGAGCTCGTCGGTCGAGTACGCCGACGTCGCCGGTTCGCCGGTGGTGCGCGCGGACAGGGGCAAGGCCGCCCACACCTGCGCGATCGTCTGCACGTGGTCCCCGCGGAGCGAGAAGAAGATCACCTTGCGGACGGTGCGGTGCACGGCCTGAGCCCCCGCGATCAACGCGGCGGCGGCGACGCGCGGCTGGGCCCCCAGGTCCCCGGTGGCGAAGAGCGGCAAGGCAACGGCCGTCGCGCCGGCATCGGCGGCGGCCGTGATGGCGCTCGCCGACGCGGTGGTGATCGATTCCGCCATCGCCGCCCGCAACTCAGGGGAGTGCGGAGTCGCCAGCACCGCCAGCCGGAGCTGACGTTGCCCGGTGTGCTCACCGATGTCGATGACCGAGGGCGAGTCGGAGGTGATCGGGTCGAGCGGTATCGCATCCCAGTCGATGGCGGGGAATTCCTGGGCCAGCGCTTGGGCGACCTGGCCGAAGGACGCTCCGACGGACACCGCCAAAGCGTCCACCGGGAGGTCCCACGGACGATTGGTCCTTGCGACGCCGTAGGAGACGCCGTCGACGGTCTGGAGGGGCAGGACCTCCGGAGGTTGCGGTGCGCTCACCGTCCCTGACTCGCCGGTGCCGCAGCCATCGTTACGCAGGCGGACCGCAAACCACTCGTCCGGGCGCGAGGCAAGGGGGCACCCAGTTTTTGTGGACGCTCCGGCCCATCAGGCTCGTCTGGGTTCGGATATGTGACCTTATCCAAACCCAGACCCCGGGGCCTCTATCTTTAGATTTTGAACAGATGGTTCTAGTTCTGATTAGCAGCCTTGATACGCTCTCGATCATGACGGAAGACGCTGGTCAGATCCGGGTTTGCGAGTACCGGCGATGCGGAGCGCCGCTGCCGCCCGCGGTGGGGCGGGGGAGCCGGGCGCGGTTCTGCCAGGACGGGAAAACCTGGGGGCGGCGGAACCTCACCTGCCGGGACGCCGAGGCCGTGCTGGCGGACGCCGAGTCGCTGCGGGAGAGCGACACCGAGCTGGACGACACCGCCGTCACGGCGCTCGCCGGTCAGGTCGATCGGGTGCTCGAACCGGCTCGCGGGCTCGTCGAGACGCTCACGACGCTGCGCCACCAGCTCGAGGCGACCACGGCTGCCGCCCTCGCCGAGCGGGACGCGGCGCTGGCCGAAGCCGACGAACATCGGCTGCAGCGTGGCCGTGCCGAAGCCGCCGCCGCGCACGACCGGGATGAGGCCGAAGCCGCTGTCGCCGCGGCGAAAGCCGCCGAACAGGTCAAAACCGCCGCGCTGCGGGAGCGGGACGAGGAGCTCGCGGCCCGGCGCGCCGCCGTGCAGGAGCAGCAGCGGGCCGAAGGGCAGCTGGCCGCCGTCCGGGACGAACTCGCCCGGGTCGCCGATCGCGCTGACGCCTCCGCGGCCTTGGCCGGCGAACGCGCCGCGGCGATCGCGACCCTGACCGCCGAACTGGCCGCCGCCCGCGCGGCCACCGACGAGGAACGCGGCCGTACCGAGGCTGCCGCCGCGAGGGTCGAGGCGGCCGAACGGCGCGCGGACGCCGTCCAGGAACGGCTCGACGCCGCCCGCGCGGACCACGCCAAAGCCGTTGCGGCGCAGGAGGAACGCGCCCGGGTCGATGCCGAGCGCCTGCGCGCCGGGTACGACCAGCGGCTCGCCGAGGCGCAGGCCGCGCACGAGCAGACCGTCCGCTCGATGCACGAGACCACCACGAACCTCGGCGCCGAACTCCGGGCCGCGGTGAGCCGGGGCGACGCGGCCGAGCGGGAACTGAGCCGAGTGCTCACCCTCCTGCGTGACACGCCGGAGCTACCCGAAACACTTAAGCAGTTACTTGACCAACCGCCGGTCCTGGACCTAACTTAAGTAGATGCTTAACCATGAGGAGTCGCTGGACCTGGTGTTCCGCGCACTGGGCGACCGGACGCGGCGGGCGCTGGTGGAGCGGCTCGTGCGCGGTCCGGCGTCGGTCAGTGAGCTGGCCGCGCCGCTGACCATGTCGCTGGCCGCGGTCGTGCAGCACCTCCAGGTGCTGGAGACCGCGGGGATCGTGCGGTCGGAAAAGGTCGGCCGCGTCCGCACCTGCCGGATCGAACCGGAGGTGCTGCGCGCCGGCGAGCACTGGCTGGGGCGGCAGCGCACCACGTGGGAGGGCAGGCTCGACCGGCTCGGTGACTTCCTCGCCGGGCCGGGGACCTCGGAAGGGAGCACGTCATGACCGTCAAGCACGCCACCTTCACCCTCGAACGCACCTACCCCGTACCGCCGGAGCGCGTCTTCGCCGCGTGGTCGGACCCGGCCGCGAAGGCGCGCTGGTTCGTCCCGGACGGCACGCACACCCTGGACTTCCGGGTCGGCGGCACGGAGACCGTCGACGCGCTGGGTCCGGACGACACGAAGCTGAGCGTCGTCTCGACCTACCACGACATCGTGCCGCAGCGGCGGATCGTCTACGCCACGACACTGAGCGGCGGGACCGCGCTCGCCACGGTGTCGATCACCACGGTCGAATTCGAAGCCGACGGCGACGGCACCCGGCTGGTGCTCACCGAGCAGGGCGCCTTCCTCGACAGCGCCGAGCAGCCGGAGTGGCGCGAGCAGGGCACGGGCGACTGGCTCGACCGGCTGGGTGAGGCGCTGAAATGACCGCCGCGCTCATCGAGCCCCGCGCCACCGGCGAAGCCCTCACGACGCTGGTTCCCGCGTCCGGTACTGCTGCGGGCTGACGCCGAATTCGCGCTTGAAGGCCGTGCTGAGGGCGAACGCGCTGCCGTACCCGACCTGGCGGGCCACCGAACCGATCGTGGTTTCCCGGTGCTGGCGCAGCAGGTCCGCGGCCAGCGCGAGCCGCCACCCGGTCAGGTAGGCCATCGGGGTCTCGCCGACCGCCACGGCGAAGCGGCGGGCCAGCGCGGCGCGGGAAATGCCGGTGGCCGAAGCGAGTTCCGCGACCGTCCACGGTTCGGCCGGCTGGTGCTGCAGCAGCCGCAGCGCCTGGCCGACGACCGGGTCTTCGTGGGCGCGGTACCAGGCGGGCGCCGCGGTGTCCGGCCGGTCGAACCAGGCCCGCAGCGCCGCGATCAGCAGCAGGTCGAGCAGCCGGTCGAGGACGGCTTCCTGGCCCGGCACGTCCCGGCCGATCTCGGCGGCGAGCAGCGCCACCAGCGGGGTCGGCCAGTCGGCCGCCCGCAGGACGATCAACGCGGGCAGGGCCGCCAGCAGCCGTTTGCTCAGCTCGCCTTCCATCGTGTACGTGCCGGTCAGCAGCACGACCGGGCCGTCGGTGCCGTGACCCCAGGTGCGGACGCCGAGGCCGGCGAGCTCGGTGAGGTGCCCGCCGTCGGGGGTCCGGCACTCCTGGCCGGGCAGGATGATCGCCTGCGGTGGCGTCGCGGGGTGGTCGGCGACCAGGTACGGGTCGGGGCCGCGGGCGATCGCGACGTCGCCTTCGCCCATCGAGACCGCTTCTCCGCCGTCGGGCACGATCCACGCTTCGCCGCGGACCACGGCCACGACGGTCAGGGGTGCCCGGTCTTCGATGCGCAGCGACCACGGCGGAGTCAGGACCGAGCGCAGCAGGAAGGCGCCGTGGGCGCGGGGGCCGTCGAGGAGCGCGGCAAGCGGGTCCATGCGCCGAAGTGTAGACGCTGGAACATGCCATCGAGGTTCTGAACTATGGAGAGTCTCATCGCTGGGCGGTTGACTCAGGGGGTGAAGGAGAAGGGGAAACCGATGTCCATTGTGGTGCTGGTGGCCGCGCTGGTCGCGGCCGGGCTGATCGCCGGGCTGTTCTACGCCTACGCCTGCTCGGTGATGCCGGGCCTGGCGCGCGGGGACGACAAGACGTTCGTCGAGGGGATGCGCGGGATCAACGTCGCGATCCTGAACCCGGTGTTCATGCTGACGTTCCTGGGCGCGCCCGTGCTGGCGGGCGTGGCGGTGTTCCTCGGCACCGGGGCGCGGCCGTGGGTGATCGCCGGGTTCGCGTTCCTGGTGGCGATGCTGGTGATCACCGGGGTGGTGAACGTGCCGCTCAACAACGCGCTGGACGCCGGCGGTGACGACTACGCGGCGGTGCGGGCCCGGTTCGAGGCGGTGTGGGTGCGCTGGAACGTCGTGCGCGCGGTGGTGAGCACGGCCGGTTTCGGCTGCCTGGTCGCGGCCGTGCTCACCCAGCGCGGCTGATCAGTCCGCGATGCGGAAGAGCAGGTCGGTGACCCACTGGGCGGGGTCGGGCACTTCGAGGGGGTTGCTGCGCAGCACTTCCAGGCGGCAGCCCCACTCTTCGCCGTCGGGTCCTTCGCGGCGGTCCCACTCGATGCCCTCGGCCGCACCCCATTCCAGGACCGACGCGGTCGCGGCGGCCAGGCCGTCGGGGGCGCCGACGTAGGTGTCGAGGACGTAGTGGCCCGCCGGGAGCTCGCCGGCGAAGGCCGGGGCTTCCGGGGCGAAGCCGTCGTCGACGGGCACGCCGGCTTCGACGGTGAACCGCATCCCCGGGTGCAGCACCCGGTAGCGGAAGAACGGCGCTCCCGCCGGGACGACGGTGCCGATCAGGGCCGGGAGCCGGTCGGCGATGCGCGGGAACTCCGGGATGGTGACGGTGGCGCGTTCGGCGACGTACCGCTGGGCCGTCCGCTCGACGATCGCGGGCATCAGGCGAAGTCCTCCGGGCCGAGCATCGGGCGGACTTCGATGCTGCCGTAGGTGGCGGCGGGGTGCTTGGCCGCGACCTCGAGCGCTTCGTCGAGGTCGTCGCACTCGATCACGACGAAGCCGCCGATCTGTTCCTTGGCCTCGGTGAACGGCCCGTCGGTGAGCAGGACTTCGCCGTCGCGCACCCGGATGGTCGTGGCTTCCGACGGCGGGCGCAGGCCGCCGCCACCGTGGATCTTGCCGCGGCGTTCGAGGTCCTCGCCCCAGCCGCCGCAGCCGTCGTTCTGGTGTGCTTCGGCGCTCTCGTCGCCGGCGATCATCAGCAGGTACCGCATGTCAGCATCCTTCCAGGACGGCGCGCAGGCGCGAGGCGAAAGCGACCGGCTCGGCTTCGAAGCCGCCGTGGTCGCCGGGGAACGGCTCGGCGGTGAGCCCGAGATCGGCGGCCAGGCCCAGGCCCGCTTCGTGGGCGGGCAGGCCGGCGGACTTCTCCCCGACGCCGACGACCAGCCGCGCGGACGTCGCCCGCAGCGCGTCGAGGTCGGGCTCGTAGGCGCCGATCGCGGCCATCAGGTGCCCGAAGAAGTAGGCGAAGTTGCCTTCCATCACCTTCATGTGGGCGAGCTCTTCGGGTGTGGGGTCGGTGGGCGGGGCGATGTCGAACCCGGCCATCTCCATGAAGGCGGCGATCGCGGCGCCGATGCCGTGCTCGCGGTAGATCGCCGGGATGTCCGGGCCGTCGAGGACGCCGGCGCCGAGGTAACGCGTGACCGGCGGTTCGTGCAGCACGGCGATGCGGACCTCGCCGGGGTGGCGCACGACGTGCTCGAGCAGCGTGATCGCGCCGCCGCTGCTGGCGAAGACGTCGGCGGGACCGACCTCGGTGAGCAGGCGGTGGACGTCGTCGGCGTGTTCGCGGATGGTGTCGGGGCCGGGCTCGCCGTGCAGGGGGCTGCGGGAGATGCCGCGGGGGTCGTAGGTGACGACGGTGTGGTGCTCGGCCAGCAGCGGGCGGATCGGGGCGAACATGGTGGAGTCGGCGGCGCCGCCGGGCACGAGCAGCAGGACGGGGCCGCTGCCGGTGACGTCGTAGGTGAGGGTCGCGCCGGGCACGGCGAGGGTGGTCATGGGGTCTCCTCCGGTCGGGGTTCGTCCACCCGACGAACGGGAGCGCCCGGGAAAGACACCGTCTCCGAAATCCTTCGCGTGAGGTAGGCGCGCTCGGCGTCGGTGGGCGCCAGCTCGCGCGCGGCGGCGTACCACCGGGCGGCTTCGTCGTGACGGCCGAGACGGCGGAGGAAGTCGGCGCGGGTGGCCGGCAGCAGGTGGTAGTTCGGCAGGTCCAGGTCGTCGAGCAGGGCGAGGCCGGCCGCGGGGCCCTCGGCCATGCCGACCGCGACGGCCCGGTTGAGGTCGACGACGGCGCTGGGGACGAACTTGCGCAGCTCGCGGTAGAGGCCGGCGATCTGCGGCCAGTCGGTGTCGGCGGCGCGGGCCGCGGTCGCGTGGCAGGCGGCGATGGCGGCCTGGATCTGGTACGGCCCTGGCCGGCGTCGGCGCAACGCGGTCTCCAGTACCTGCGTGCCTTCGGTGATGCGCTCGGCGTCCCAGCGGGTGCGGTCCTGCTCTTCGAGCGGGACGAGCTCGCCGTCGTCGCCGACGCGGGTGGCGCGGCGGGCGTGCTGGAGCAGTAGCAGCGCGAGCAGGCCGAGCGCTTCGGGTTCGTCGGGCATCAGCCCGGCCAGGACGCGGGCGAGGCGGACGGCTTCGGCGGCGAGGTCGGGGCGCTGCAGGTCGGGTCCGGCGCTGGCGGAGTAGCCCTCGTTGAACGTCAGGTACAGCACGCCGAGCACGGCGTTGGTGCGTTCGGGCAGCAGGTGCGCGGGCGGGACGCGGTAGGGGATGCGGGCGTGGCGGATCTTGCGCTTCACCCGCACGAGCCGTTGCGACATGGTCGCTTCCGGGACGAGGAAGGCGCGGGCGATCTCGGCGGTGGACAGGCCGGCCAGGGTGCGCAGCGCGAGCGCGACCTGGGCTTCGGTGGCCAGCGCGGGGTGGCAGCAGGTGAAGATCAGGCGCAGCCGGTCGTCGGTGACGCCGCTGTCGTCGTCGGGTGCGGGTTCGCCGGGGACGTGCACGCGGGCGGCCTCCTCGAGCTTGGCGGCACCGACGGCGTCGCGGCGGAGCCGGTCGGTGGCGCGGTTGCGGGCGGCGGTGGTCAGCCAGGCGCCGGGCTTGCGCGGGACGCCGTCGCGGGGCCAGGTGCGCAGGGCGAGGGCGAACGCCTCCTGGGCGCACTCCTCGGCCAGGTCCCAGTCGCCGGTGACCCGGATGAGCGTGGCCACGACCTGGCCCCACTCGTCGCGGAACGCTTCGGCGACCGCGGTCTCGACGTCCACCTCGTGCTCCTCCCGCCGGTTCACCCACCCGACGAACGGGCCGGCCCGGGATCGACAGCGGCGGCGTGGCAGGCGCCGAACCCCTCGGCGCGCGCCACGATCCGGCCGTCCTCGACCCGCACCGCCGTTTCGGTCGCGTCGCTGACCGCGGTGACGCCGGCGGCCGCGGCCAGCTCGCCGCTCGCGTCGCAGACGAGCCGCAGGCGGGGGCGGGCCGGCGGGGCGATCGCCTGGTCGAGGCAGCCGCGCAGGTCGGCGACGGCGAGGCGGGCCAGCGGGGCGAGTTCGCCCGGGTCGCTGGTGACGAGCACGGCGGTGACGTCGGCGCCGGTGCGGACGGCTTCCTCGAAGGCCGAGGCGCGGTGCAGGCCGAGGACGGTGACGACGCCGTCGCCCGGCCGGATGGTTTCGCCGGTCAGCAGGTCCGTCGCCGCGGGTGGCTGCCACGGCTGGTCGGCGGGCCGGGCCTGGGTGGTGATCGGCGGGACCGCGGGCCAGTCGTCGCTCAGGTCGAGGTCGAGCAACGCGGTGCAGGCGGTGACGAGGTGGAACGGCTCGCCGAAGCCGGGCGCGGCGGCCGCCAGCTGGCTCGCGCCGTGCAGTGTCGTGAGGGCGGCTTCGGCGACCCGCACGAGCCGCCGTCCCGGTCGGGTGCGTTCGAGGGCGAGGCCGAGCAGGATCGCGTTGACGCGCATGAGCTGGGCGAACGGCCGGCGGGTGTGCTCGTCGGCGAGGACCTCGGGCAGCAGGTCGCGGGCGAGGCGGGCGTCTTCGCCGTCGCTGTCGGTGGCCAGGGGCAGGCGCGCGACCCAGGCGCGGGCGAACGCGGCCAGGACGTCGGCGGCGCTCGCGTCGGGGGGCGGGGTGGCCGGGCGCGGGGCGCGCTCGGCGAGGTCGGCCAGTACGGCGAAGTACAGGGCGCGCTTGCCGGGGAAGTTGGAGTAGACCGCGCCGCGGGTGAGCTCGGCGCGGTCGGCGATGACGTCGACCTTGGCTTCGCGGAAGCCTCGGCCGGCGAACTCGTCCCGGGCGGCGGCCAGCACCTTGGCGCGGTTGCGTTCCTGGGTTTCCGCCCTGCTGAGCCTGACCATCGTCCTCCTTGCCGCGGTGTCGGGGATCAAGATACCGTGACCACTGAGATGACATGACCATCTGATCTGAACATCTGGAGTGGTGGATGACCCCCGAAATCGATCTCACGGACCTCGCGGTCCTCACCGACCCGTTCACCGCCTACGACCGCGCGCGGGAACAGCGGGCGGTGGCCAAGCTGGTCATCCCCGGGTTCGGCCCGTTCTGGGCGCTGACCCGCTACGCCGAGGCCCGCGCGATGCTGGCCGACCCGCGGTTCGAGGTCCGGTCCGAGAGCTTTATGCGGCCGCCGGGCATCCCCGAGCACTGCCTCGAGTACATGCGCACCATGGCCGAGCAGGACGGCCCGGAGCACCTGCGGCTGCGGCGGCTGGTCGCCCCGGCCTTCACCCCGAAGCGCGCCGCGCAGCTGCGGCCGCGTCTGGTCGCCATCACCGAGCGGCTGCTCGACGCGCTGCCCGCGCACGCCGAAGACGGCGTCGTGGACCTGGTGGCGCACTTCGCGCGGCCGTTGCCGATGGACGTCATCTGCGAGCTGGCCGGCATCCCGCAGGCCGACCGCCCGCGCTGGCGCGAGTACGGTGCCGCGGTCGCGAGCGGCGTGGGGCCGGACTTCGCCGCGGCCATCCCGGCGATCATCGAGGGCGCGAAGGAAGCCGTGGCGCGCAGCCGGGCCGAGCCGGGTGACGACCTCATCGGCGACCTCGTGCGCGCCCAGGACGACGACCGGCTCACCGACACGGAGCTGGTCACCCTGGTCTGGCACCTGGTGCTGGCCGGGCAGACGCCGGTGAACCTCGTCGCCAACGCCGTCGAGGCGCTGCTGCGGCACCCGGACCAGCTGAAACTGCTGCGCGCGGACCCGCGGCTGTGGCCGGGCGCGGTCGAGGAGCTGATGCGCTTCTGCAGTCCGCAGCTGCTGACCACGCCGCGGTTCGCGCGCGAGGACGTCGAGGTCGACGGCAAGGTCATCCGCGCGGGCGAGCGGGTGACGGCGGCGATGGTGGCCGCCGACCGCGACCCGCGGGCGTTCGACGGCGCCGACCGGCTCGACGTCACCCGGAAGGGGCCGGCGCAGCTGGGCTTCTCGCACGGCCCGCACTTCTGCCTCGGCGCGTCGATCGCCCGGGTGGAGACCGAGGTGGCGCTGTCGCTGCTCTTCGACCGCTACCCGGACCTGGCGCTGGCCGGCGATGTGCCCCGGGCGCCCGACGGCGGGACCTGGCGGCCGGCGAAGCTACCGCTGACGCTCTGAGACGAGCACTTCGATGCCGTCCAGGATCCGGGCGAGACCGAAGCGGAAGGTGTAGCCCGGGTTCTCGGCGGCGTTGTGGGCTTCGCCCGCTGCCGTGCCGACCCGGGCGGAGATCGGGTGGTGCGCCGAACCGGCGGCCGGGATTTCGGCCAGCACCGGCGCGGCGCGCTCCCACCACTGCGCGTCGGTCAGGCCGCTGGCGCGGACCAGGCGGGCGTTGTCGACCGAGCTGCGCGCGGTGGTCCGGACGAGGCCGGTGATCAGGCCGACCACGGCGTCCATCTCGACGTCGTCGAGGCCGATGCCCTCGACCGCGCGCAGTTCGTTCTCGTACTTGGCGAAGCTGTGCGGGCCCAGCGCCGAGCGGCTGGTGGTGACCTGCAGCAGCCAGGGGTGCCGGTGGAACAGCGCCCACTGCGCTTCGGCGACGGCGGTCAGCGCCTCGCGCCAGCCGAGGCCCGGCTCGGGGGCCGGGAGCTCGCCGTGGACGTGGTCGACCATCAGGTCGATCAGCTCGGCGCGGCCGGGCACGTACGTGTAGAGGGACATGGGGGAGACGCCGAGCAGCTCGGCGACGCGGCGGATGGTGACCGCTTCGAGGTCGTCGGCGTCGGCCAGCAGCACTGCCGCGCGGACGACGTCGGCGGTGCGCAGCTTCGGCTTCGGGCCCCGGCGCGGGGCGGGCGAGACGCCCCAGAGCAGCTCGATCGCCCTGCGCGGGTCGCCTTCGCCGTTGTCCTCGGTGCTCACACCGGCCATTGTGCCCACCCGTTCTTCGTACTTTGTACGGAGTTGTGCTACTGTCGTTCTTCGTACAACGTACAGAGTAAAAGGGGGAGCATGACTGCGCAGATCCACGCCGAGGGGGTCCGCAAGCGGTACGGCGACGCGTACGCCCTCGACGGGTTCGACCTGTCCGTCCCGGCGGGCACCCTGTGCGGCCTGCTGGGGCCGAACGGCGCGGGCAAGACGACGGCGGTGCGCGTGCTGTCCACGCTGCTGCGTCACGACGAGGGCGTCGCACGGGTGGCCGGCTTCGACGTCGCCACTGAATCAGCGAAAGTGCGGTCCGCGATCGGGCTGGTCGGCCAGCAGGCCGCGGTCGACGAGATCCTGTCCGGGCGGCAGAACCTGGTGCTGTTCGGCCGGCTGCACCACCTGGGCCGGCGCGAGGCCACGCGGCGGGCCGACGACCTGCTGGAGCGGTTCGGCCTGGCCGAGACGGGGTCCAAGCCGGTGTCGGCCTACTCGGGCGGCATGCGGCGACGCCTCGATCTGGCCGCTTCGCTGCTGGCGGCGCCGCGGGTGCTGTTCCTCGACGAGCCGACGACCGGGCTCGACCCGCGCAGCCGCCTCGAAGTGTGGCGGGCGGTGCGGTCGCTGGTCGCCGACGGCACGACCGTGCTGCTCACGACGCAGTACCTGGAGGAAGCCGACCAGCTCGCCGACCGGATCTCGCTGGTGGAACACGGCCGCGTCATCGCCGAAGGGACGCCCGCGGAGCTGAAGGGCTCGCTCGGCGCGACCCGGATCGACCTGGTGCTGACCGATCCGGACGTCCTCGGTGCGGCGACGGCGTTGCTGGCCCGCATCACGGGTGCCGAGCCGGTCGCCGAGGAGCTGCGGGTCAGCGCGCCGGCCGAACCGTCGATGCTGGCCGACGTCGTGCGCGAGCTGGCGGCGACCGAGCTGCCGTTCGCCGACGTGGCGCTGCGGCACCCGACGCTGGACGAGGTGTTCCTGGAGCTGACGGGGGTGGCGCGATGAGGTGGGCGGTGGAAGACGGCTGGACGCTGACCCAGCGCTACCTCGCTCAGCTGGCGCGGCGCCCGGCCCGGCTGGCGACCGTGGTGGCGTTCCCGATCCTGATGGTGCTGATCTTCGCCTACCTGCTCGGCGGCGGGATGAGCGTGCCCGGCGGCGGCCCCTACCGCGAGTTCCTGATGCCGGGGATGTTCGCCATGACCATGGCGTTCGGGCTGTCGGGGACGATGATCGCGGTGCTGGACGACGCGACCAAGGGCGTCACCGACCGGTTCCGGTCGCTGCCGATGGCGCCGTCGGCGGTGCTGACCGGAAGGGTGGCCGCGGACCTGGCGAACGCGGTGCTGGCGCTGGTGGTGCTGCTGGGCTGCGGGTTCGCCGTCGGCTGGCGCCCGCACGGATCGCCGGCCGAGACGCTGGCCGCGGTCGGGCTGCTGCTCCTGCTGCGCACGGCGCTGGTGTGGGCGGGGATCTACCTGGGGCTGCTGACGTCGGACCCGTCGATGGTGACGCTCGCGCAGACCCTGGAGTTCCCGTTCGGGTTCCTCTCCAGCGCGTTCGTGGCGACCGCGACGATGCCGGCGTGGCTGGGAACCGTGGCGGAGTGGAACCCGTTGTCCTCGACGGTGACCGCCGCGCGGGTGTTGTTCGGCAACCCCGGCGCGGCCGGGACGTCCTGGGTGAGCACGCACCCGGTGCTGATGGCCGTGGTCTGGCCGCTGGTACTGCTCGCGGTCTTCGTACCGCTGTCCGTGCGCCGATACGGGAGGCTGGGGAACTGAACGTCGACTTCACACCGGGGGAACCACCGCGGGCCGGGCGGCTCGCCGTGGACGGCCGTGAGCTGTCCATCGTGGACGGGCTCGGGGAACTGCTGCGCGAACCGGACGGGTTCTGGGGAACGGCTGCCACGGCTGCGCTGCGGCTGGTCGCCGCCGGGCGGCTGCTGCCGGGGGTGACCGCGGCCGGGTACGACGCCTGGCGCGTGGGGCCGCTGGAACCGGCGGAAGCCGCGTGGCTGCGCGACCTCGCGGCCGCGATGCCGCCGGACGGCCGGGCGCCGGAGCCGGTGCTGCGGGCGTTCCTCGACGCCGTCGCCGACACGCTGCCCCGCACGCCCGCCGCGGCGAAGGCGGCCGGCAGTCGGTTGTTCGCGGCGGTCGCGCCGCAGCGGGCCGAGCCGTTGCGCGACTGGGCGGACGAGCTGGCCGCGGGCCTGGACTCGGGCATCCGGGTGTCGCTGCGGATCGAGGCGCCCGGCGGGTTCGACGCCGGCCGCTACCGCGCGGTGGTGCAGGTGCACAGCCTGGCCGATCCCGGCCAGGTCGCCGACGCGGCGGAGCTGTGGGAAACCGGCCGGTTCGGGCCGCGGGCGCGCATCGACGTCGTGCTGGCGCTGCGGCGGGGCGCGCAGGTCTGGCCGGCGCTGAGCCCGTTGCTGACTTCGGCGGTGCCGGACGAGCTGGCGCTGGTCGAGGACGAGGTGACCGAGCTGGTCGCGGCCGCGGCCCCGCGGCTGGCGGCGGCCGGGATCGAGGTGCACTGGCCCGCCGAGCTGGCGGGGTCGCTGACGGCGCGGGCCGTGGTCCGTGCCGGCGACGCGCCGGGTGACCTGCCGTCGTTCTTCGGCGGCGGCCGGGCGCTGGAGTTCGACTGGCAGCTCGCGCTGGGCGGTGAGGTGCTGACCGAGGCGGAGCTGGACGAGCTGGCCGAGGCGCGCCGGGCGGTGGTGCGGCTGCGTGACCGGTGGGTGCTGGTCGACCCGGCGCTGGCGGCGAAGGCGCGGGAACGGGTGCTGAAGCCGCTGACGCCGGTGGACGCGCTCGGCGCGGTGCTCACGGGAACCACCGAGGTCGACGGCGAAGCGGTCGAGGTCGTCACCGAGGGCTGGCTGGCGCGGTTGCGGGAACGGCTGTCCGCGCCGCCGGAGCCCGAGGTGCCCCCGGCCGGGCTGGCCGCGCAGCTGCGGGACTACCAGCTGCGCGGGCTGCAGTGGCTGGCCACGGTGACCGGGCTGGGGCTCGGTGGCTGCCTGGCCGACGACATGGGCCTGGGCAAGACGGTCACGCTGATCGCGCTGCACCTGCACCGGGCGTCGGGGCCGACGCTGGTGGTGTGCCCGGCGTCGCTGCTGGGCAACTGGGAACGCGAGATCCGCCGGTTCGCGCCCGGGGTGCCGGTGCGGCGCTTCCACGGCAGCGCCCGCTCGCTGGCGGACCTCGACGGCTTCGTGCTGACGACGTACGGCACGCTGCGCACCGATCCGGCGCCGCTGGCCGCCGTGCGGTGGGGGCTGCTGGTCGCCGACGAGGCCCAGCACGTGAAGAACCACCGCTCGGGCACGGCGAAGGCGTTGCGGCTGGTGCCGGCAGCGGCACGGGTGGCGCTGACCGGCACGCCGGTGGAGAACACGCTCTCGGAGCTGTGGGCGATCCTGGACTGGTCGGCGCCGGGCCTGCTGGGGTCGTTGCCGGAGTTCCGGGAGCGCTGGGCGAAGCCGATCGAGGCCGGGGACCCGGCGGCGGCCGAGCGGCTTTCGCGGCTGCTGCGGCCGTTCCTGCTGCGGCGCCGCAAGTCCGATCCGGGGATCGCGCCCGAGCTGCCGCCGAAGACCGAGACCGACCGGCCGGTGGCGCTGAGCCCGGATCAGGTGGCGCTGTACGAGGCGGTGGTGCGGGAGCTGATGGCCGACATCGCCGCCAGCGACGGGATGGCGCGGCGCGGGCGGATCGTGAAGCTGCTGACCGCGCTCAAGCAGATCTGCAACCACCCCGCGCAGTACCTCAAGGAGCCGGGTGGCCGCTCGGGCAAGCTGGAGCTGCTCGACGAGCTGCTGGACACGATCCTCGCCGAGGGCGGCGCGGTGCTGGTGTTCACCCAGTACGTCGCCATGGCGCGGCTGCTGGAGAAGCACCTGGCCGGGCGCGGGATCGCGACGCAGCTGCTGCACGGCGGGACGCCGGTGGCTCGCCGCGAGGAGCTGGTGGCGCGGTTCCAGGCGGGCGAGGTGCCGGTGTTCCTGCTGTCGCTGAAGGCGGCCGGGACGGGGCTGAACCTGACCCGCGCCGACCACGTCGTGCACTTCGACCGCTGGTGGAACCCGGCGGTGGAGGACCAGGCCACCGACCGGGCCTACCGGATCGGGCAGACGAAACCGGTGCAGGTGCACCGGCTGGTGGCCGAGGGCACGGTCGAGGACCGGATCGCGGCGATGCTGCGGGAGAAGCGGGCGCTGGCGGACGCGGTGCTGGCCGGTGGCGAGGCGGCGTTGACGGAACTGACCGACACCGAGCTCGCGGAGCTCGTCGAACTGAGGAGCCGCGGATGACCGACGACCGGGTGCGCGGGTTCCCCGCGTTCGGGGCGGCCGGGCGGTTCGCCCGTTCGTGGTGGGGGCGGGCGTGGGTGCGCGCGATGGAGGACACCGCGCTGGACCTGCGGCAGCTGAAGAAAGGCCGCCGGTACGCCGCGGCCGGGCTGGTCGGGCCGATCACGGTCAGCCCGGGCCGGATCGCGGCGGTCGTCGAGGACGCCGACGGCGGGCCGTTCCGCACGGAGCTGCGGCTGGCGGAGCTGTCGGACGGCGACTGGACGCGGTTCTTCGACCGGGTGGCGTCGCGGTCGGGGCACCTGGCGGCGCTGCTGGACCGGGACATGCCGCACGACCTGGTCGAGGCGGCGGACGACGCGGGGGTGCACCTGCTGCCTGGGATCGGCGACCTCGACCCGGAGTGCGACTGCCCGGGCTGGGAGCTGCCGTGCTGGCACGCGGCGGCGTTGTCTTTCCAGGCGTCGTGGCTGCTGGACGCGGACCCGTTCGTGCTGCTGCTGATGCGCGGGCGGGGCGAGCGGGAGATCCGGGAGGAGCTGGAAAGCCGGCTGGCGCCGGAGGCCGAGGCCGTCGTCCCGGCCGACCGGACGCCGGGGCCGCTGCCGGACCTGGCGGCGTTCCGGCCGTCGGGCGCGCCGTCGATCCCGGCGGCGCCGGGGGTGCCCGTGGCGGCGTTCGAGCTGCTGGCGGCCAACGCTGCGGCGCAGGCCCAGGCGGTGCTGGCGGGCGAGCCGTGGCCCGGACGGCGGCCCGACGCGGTCCGGCTGGCCGCGCGATTCCCCGCCGTGGCGGAGCGGCTCGGCACGGGTGCCGACTTCGACCGCGCGGTGGCAGCGTGGTCGTTCGGCGGACGCGACGGGCTCGAGGTGCTGGACTCGGCGTGGAGCCCGCCGAAGCCGGTGCTGGCGGCGGCGCGGGCCGCGCTCGCCGGCGAGGACCCGGTGTTCGAGCGCAACCACTGCACGATCGGCGACGTCCAGCTGCGGCTGGATCGCCGTGGCCGGTGGCACCCCTACCGCCGTGAAGGGGACGCCTGGTGGCCGTCGGGACCGCCGGAGACGGATCCGGGGCTGCTCTCGGGCTGAATTCCGCGGAATTCGCGGTATCCAGCGCGGGGGTCGTTGCCTCCTGTCCGCGACGGCGGCGTTCCGCCGGGCCACTGGGGGTGCGGGCGCGCGGGTGCGGCTCTTCCCGCGCGCCCGCCCGGACCTTTCTCGTCGGTGTCCGACCTGCGGCGCTCGTCAGCCCACCGGCGAGACCGCGTAGTCCTTGACCTGCATGGAGTCGTGCATGCGGACGCCGCCGGTGTTCAGCTTCGCGATCGCGCGGCTGACCCCGGCCGGCAGGGCCGAGACGAGCCGGCCGCCGTTGGCCAGTGCCCAGACGCCCAGGCGGGACGCCGGGATCAGGCTCCGGGCCGCGCCGGCGGCGAAAGCACGGCTCTGGCGGACCAGCTCGGCCATCTCCCGTTCGTAGGCGGCGAACGCGCGTTCGTGGTCCCCGCCGGCCGTGGCCAGCTCACCGGCGAGGACATACGCGCCGAGCACGGCCAGGCTCGTGCTGCCGCCGACCGCCGGGCCGGGGCAGTAGCCGGCGTCGCCGACGAGGGTGACGCGGCCACGTGACCAGGACTCCAGCCGCAGCTGGGTGATCGAGTCGAAGTAGAACGGGCCCGGGCCGTCCAGGCCGGCGAGCCAGCCGTCGACCTGCGGGTGCATGCCCGCGTACGCCGCGCGCAGCAGCTCCTTCTGCCGGGGGACGTCGCGGTGGTGGTACTCGAGCTCCTCGTCGCGGCGGAACAGGAACACCGCGCGCGCTTCGTCCAGGTGGCGGGCGCTGTAGATGCCGGCGGTGCGGCCCGGCCCCAGGTGCAGGGTGGTCTCGCCCTCGCCGAGGCCCGCGGTGCCCGGCAGGGACAGCACGGCCAGGTAGGCCCCGATGAACGTCGTCAGCCCGGCTTCCTCGCCGAAGACCAGGCGCCGCACGTTCGAGTGCAGGCCGTCGGCGCCGACGACCACGTCGAAGCGCCGCGGCGGGGCGTGCTCGAAGGTGACGTCGCCGTCGGGGGAAAGGGCGGTGATCGAGTCGCCGAAGAGGTACTCGACGTCGTCGCGGCCGGCGTCGTAGTAGATCTCGCTGAGGTCGTCGCGCATGACTTCGACGTGCCGGTCGGACGTGGCCTGGTAGATCTTCGACAGGTCCACCCGCGCCGGACGGCGGACGCCTTCGCGGTGCAGCGTCATCCGGGTGGTGCCGGTCTTGAGCGCTTCCACGCGCGGCAGGACGCCCATCTTCTCGGTGATGTCCATGGCGGGCCGGAACAGGTCGACGGCGTGGCCGCCGGTCTTGCGCAGCTGCGGGGCGCGTTCGACGACGGTGACGTCGAAGCCGTGACGGGTGAGCCAGTACGCCAGCACCGGCCCGGCGATGCTGGCGCCGGAAACGAGGATCCGCATGAGTACCTCCCTGACTTAACGGTAGGTAAGTTGTACCACGTGTCCTTACCTATCGTTAAGTCAGTTATGCTGTGACCGTGCCGAAACCCTCCGACACCAAGCAGCGCATCCTGGACGTCGCCCGCGAGCTGTTCACCAGCCAGGGCGTCCAGCGCACCAGCCTCCAGGACATCGCCGGCCGGCTGGGCATCACCAAACCCGCCCTCTACTACCACTTCCCGTCCCGCGACGACCTGGTCCGCAGCATCGTCCAGCCGATGCTCGACGACGGCGAGCAGTTCCTCCTCGCCCAGGAAGCCCGCGGCGACGCGCCGGTGCGGGAGCTGATCGAGGGGTTCTTCGACTTCAACTACCGCCACCGCGCGGACGTCATCATGCTGCTGGCCGAGATGCCGACGCTGGCCGACCTCGGCCTGATCGACAAGGCACTGGGCTGGCGCACCCGGCTCACCACGCTGATCTGCGGCCCGTCGCCCACGCTCGAGCAACAGGCCCGCGCGATCCTCGCGCTGGGCGGCCTGCAGGACGTCTGCATGCAGTTCCCCGACGCCCCCGTCGAAGACCTCAAAGCCGCCGCGGTCGCCGGCGCCCTCGACGCGCTCGGCGGCTGATGTCGAAACCCGGATCGCGGCTCCGTGACGCGCTCGGCGGCTGATGTCGAAACCCGGATCGCGGCTCCGTCCCAGGGGTAGCAGCGGCCACCACGGGCCGCCCCGGCACCGGAGGACACCATGGAGCAGCACGCGATCACCGAGGTTCTGAACCGCCCGTACGCCAAGGAGCTGCTGGCCCGCGACATCACCCGCCTGGCCTACGTCGCCCAGGACGGCACCCCGCGTTCGGTCCCGATGGCGTTCACCTGGAACGGCTCGGAGATCGTCATGTGCACCGCGAAGAACATGCCGAAGCTGCGCTCCCTGCGCGCGAACCCGGCCGTCGCCCTCACCATCGACACCGAATCCCACCCGCCGAGGATCCTGCTGATCCGCGGCCGCGTCGAACTCGACGTCGTCGACGGCATCCCCGCCGAGTACCTGCAGATGAACGGCAGCTACGAGATGACGCCCGAGCAGCGCGTCGAGTGGGAGCGCGAGGTGCGCTCGCTCTACGACGGCATGGTCCGGATCGTCGTCACCCCGACCTGGGCGAAGCTCATCGACTTCGAGGAGACCCTGCCCAGCGCGGTCGAGGAGCTGGCCCGGCAGCGCGCCGAACGCGGCTAGCGGACGGCGGCGCGCTCGAGGATCGCTCCCGTGTCGACGCCGGCCGGGAGCGTGCCGAACGCGATGCCCCAGTCCCCGCCGAAGCGGGAGGCGCAGAACGCGTCCGCGACCGCCGGGTGGCCGTGGCGCACCAGCAGCGAACCCTGCAGGACCAGCGCCATCGACTCGACCACCCGCCGCGCCCGGTACTCGATCGCCGCCAGGTCGGTCAGCTCCTTCTTGAGCCGGTCGACGGCGTCGTCCAGCCGCGCGTCGCCACCGGCGGCCTGCTCGACCTCGGTGAAGAACGCCGCCACCGATTCGGGCTGCTTGCCCATGGCGCGCAACGCGTCCAGCGCCGCCACGTTGCCCGAGCCCTCCCAGATGGACGACAGCGGGGCCTCGCGGTAGAGCCGCGGCATGCCCGACTCCTCGACGTAGCCGTTGCCGCCGAAGCATTCCAGGGCCTCGGCGGCGTGCACCGGCGCGCGCTTGCACACCCAGTACTTCGACACCGCCAGCCCGAGCCGCCGGAACGCCTGCTCCTGCGGGTCGCCGGGCCGGTCACCCGCCGCGGCCAGCCGCATCGCCACCGTCGTCGCCGCCTCGGACTCGACCACCAGGTCGGCCAGCACGTTGGCCATCAGCGGCTGGTCGACCAGAGCCTTGCCGAACGCGTGGCGGTGGGTCGCGTGGTGCACCGCGCGGACCGTGCCCAGCCGCATCCCGGACGCGCTGCCCAGCGTGCAGTCCAGCCGGGTGTTGTTGACCATCTCGATGATCGTGCGGACCCCGCGGCCCTCTTCGCCGACCAGCCAGCCCACGGCGTTGTCGTACTCGATCTCCGACGACGCGTTCGACCGGTTGCCCAGCTTGTCCTTCAGCCGCTGCAGCCGGATCGGGTTGCGGGAGCCGTCGGGCAGGACGCGGGGGAGCAGGAAGCACGACAGCCCGCCCGGGGCCTGCGCCAGCGTGAGGAACATGTCCGACATCGGCGCGGAGGTGAACCACTTGTGCCCGACGAGGGTGTAGCTGCCGTCCGCGCTCGGGGTCGCCGTGGTCGTGTTGGCGCGGACGTCCGAGCCGCCCTGCTTCTCGGTCATCGACATGCCCGCGATCAGGCCGCGCTTGGTGCCCGGCTCGCGCAGCCCGAAGTCGTACTCGGTCGCGGCCAGCAGCGGCTCGTACCGCGCGGCCAGCTCCGGGTTGGCCCGCAGCGCCGGGATCGCCGCGTAGGTCATCGAGATCGGGCAGCTGTGGCCGAACTCGGCCTGGCCCCACACGTAGAACTTCGCCGCCCTCGCCGCGTGCGCTCCCGCGCGCTCGTCCCGCCACGGCGTGCCGTGCAGGCCGTGCGACACCGCGACGTTCATGAGCTCGTGCCAGTACGGGTGGAACTCGACCTCGTCGATCCGGTTGCCGTAGCGGTCGTGCGTGCGCAGCACCGGCTCGTTCTCGTTGACCAGCCGGCCCCACTCCTGGACCCGCTCGCTCCCGGCCAGCCGGCCCAGCTCGTGCACCTCACCGGCCGCCCACCCGGCACCGGCCCGCTCGAGCCCTTCCAGCAGCGCCGGGTCGTCCCCGACGTCGTGGCCGGCCAGCGGCGGGACCTGGTTGGTGACCTCATGCGTGGCGGGCATCGGAACCTCCTAGAGCGCGGACGACGAACGTGCGGAGCTCGGCGACGTCACCGGCGTTGCCGCTGGTCAACGGGCCGATCAGGACTTCGGCGGCGGCCCCGACCAGCGCGGCGGCGGTCAGCCGGCCATCCTGTGGCGGCAGCACCCCCGCCTTGACACCGGCCGCGACGTGCTCGGCGACCACCTCGGTGAACGCGCGCCGGAACTCGAGCCGCTCGGCGTCGATCAGCGCGTCGACCGGCTCGGCGAGCAGCGCGTAAGCCTGCCGAGGCGCCTTCAGCGCGCGCTGGGCGAAGGTCTCGAACACGGCCAGGACCCGCTCGGCGGGCTCACCCGGCCGCGCGGACGCCGCCCGCACGGCTTCGACCTCCCGCGTCACGACCTGCCGGAACACGTGCACGACCAGATCGGCCTTCGTGGGGAAGTGCCGGTAAACGCTGCCCACGGCCACCCCGGCGCGCTCGGCGACCGCGGCGACGGAACACCCGCTGTAGCCGTGCTCGGCGAGCTGCTCGGTCGCCGCGGCGACGATCGTCTCGCGCTGGGCGTCCAGGCGTTCCTGCACCTTCGGGGTGCGGCGGTAGGGCACGTCAAGAAGTGAAGCACTGATTCACCGCTTCAGTCAACGCTCCAGCAGCCGCTTCGCACCCCGGACCTCCGCCTCGACGTCGGCGCGGAGCTTGCGACGCAGCACCGGTTCGGCCAGCCAGCGCAGGGGAGCGGCGAACCCGAACGCGATCCGCCGGGTCACCCGAGTCCCACCGGCAACCGGCACGCACGCGAAGGACGCTTCGAACGTCGACACCCGCCGCGCCAGCCGGTTCTCCGCCCGGTCGGGCAGACGCACGTCGACGCGCTCACCCGGCGTCAGCGTCATCCTCGACACGACTTTCGGGCCCGGCCCCAGCCCGGGCAACGCCGACCGAAACCGGAACTCGGTGACGTCGCCATCCCGGCGCACCCAGTCGATCGGCCCGACCTTGCGGTCGACCTCCGCGTACCGCCGCGGGTCCATCACCAGGGCCAGGAAAGCCTCGGGGGTGCACGACACGATCTCTTCCACGGTCACATCCACCATGGAAAAAGGGTAGTTTCTCGCCGCACCCGCCAAGCCTTGCGCTGGAGCGCACTCCAGCTCCTACCGTCGAAACCATGACCACCCCGCAGCACAAGATCGGCTCCGGCTTCGGCGCCACCAGCACCGCCGCCGAAGTCCTCGACGGCATCGACCTCACCGGCACGCTCGCCCTCGTCACCGGCGGCTACTCCGGCATCGGCCTCGAAACCACCCGCGCCCTCACCGGCGCCGGCGCCCGCGTGATCGTCCCCGCCCGGCGCCGCGCCACCGCCGAAACCGCGCTCGACGGCATCGCCGAAGTCGACGAACTCGACCTCGGCGACCTCGACAGCGTCGACGCCTTCACCGACCGCTTCCTCGCCACCGGCCGCCGGCTCGACCTCGTCATCGACAGCGCCGGCATCATGGCCTGCCCCGAAACCCGCGTCGGCCCCGGCTGGGAAGCCCAGTTCGCCACCAACCACCTCGGCCACTTCGCCCTGGTCAACCGCCTCTGGCCGGCCATCGCCGACGGCGCACGCGTCGTCTCCGTCTCCTCCCGCGGCCACCACTTCTCACCCATCCGCTGGGCCGACCCCCACTTCCAAACCGGCTACGACAAGTGGCTCGCCTACGGCCAGGCCAAAACCGCCAACATCCTCTTCGCCGTCCACCTCGACCGCTTCGGCCGCGACCGCGGCGTACGCGCCTTCGCCCTGCACCCCGGCTCCATCCTCACCAACCTCGCCCGCCACATCCCACAGGAAGAACGCGTCGCCCAAGGCTGGGTCGACGAGAACGGCGTCCCCAGTGGCTACTTCAAGACCCCCGAAGCCGGCGCCGCCACCCAGGTCTGGGCCGCCACCTCACCCCGCCTCGACGGCATGGGCGGCGTCTACCTCGAAGACTGCGACATCGCCGAACGCGCACCCGACGACGACGGCATCACCGACGTCGGGCTCCGCGTCGGCGTCCGCGACTACGCCATCGACCCCGCCGAAGCCGCCCGCCTCTGGACGCTCTCGGCCGAGCTCACCGGCGTCGACGCAACGTCCCGCTGAGCCTCAAGCGGCGTGCTTGACCAGCGCCACCAGATAACGGCAGGGGAGCGCGCCCGGGTTCGCGAACACGCAGTCCGACGGCGCGCCCAGCTGCAGGCAGTCCCCGGCGGCCAGCTCGTGCACCCGCGCGCCCTCGTGGAACCGCAACCGCCCGGCCAGCACCCAGATCTGCTGGTGCAGGAATGCGTACGTCCCCGCCGCCATCGGCACCTCCGCGCCCGGCGGCAGCTCGACCTCCACCAGCTCCAGCGGACGGCCACCGGCGGGGGAGACCGCGCGGCGGCGGTAGCCGGTCTCCGGGTCCACCCACACCGGCTGCTCCGCCGCGCGCACCAGCCGCCGCTCGTCACCCTCGGCCCGCGCGATCAGCTCCGACAGCGTCAGGCCCAGCGCGTCCGACAGCTTCGCCAGCAACGCCGCCGTCGGCTGCACGTCACCCCGCTCGATCTTGCCGATCATCCCGCGCGACACCCCCGACCGGTCGGCGAGCGCGGCGGCCGAAAGACCACGGGACGTCCGGGTGGCGTGCACGGTCGCCGCCAAGCGGGCGGACAGGGGATCGGTCATAACCCTGGATACTATACGACTCATCGTGGCTACCATATGAGCCATGATTCGCGACGCCACCCCTGAAGACGCCCCTGCCTGCGCGGCCCTCTACGCGCCCTACGTCACCGACACCGCCATCTCCTTCGAGACCGAACCACCCGACGACGCCGAAATGGCCCGCCGCATCACCGCGGCCCACGCCTGGTTCGTCCTCGACGACGACGGCCACGTCGCCGGATACGCCTACGCGACCCCCTTCGCCGCCCGCGCCGCCTACCGGTGGTCGTGCGAAACGAGCATCTACCTCGAACGCGGCCGCCGCCGCACCGGAGCCGGGCGCGCCCTGTACGAGACGCTGTTCGAGCGGCTGCGCGAGCGCGGGTTCCACCGCGCCTTCGCCGGCATGACCCTGCCCAACGAAGCCAGCGCCGGGCTGCACCGCGCCCTCGGCTTCGAACCCGCCGGCGTCTACCGCCGCGTCGGCTGGAAGCACGGCTCCTGGCACGACGTCGCCTGGGTCCAGCGCGACCTCAACGCAACTGAAGGTTGCACATCGCCGCCGACCGGGCTACCGTGACAAGCAACCAAACGTTGCACAAGGAGCAGGCATGGACCACGGCACCCTCGAACGCGAAATCCACATCGACGCCACCCCCGACGTCGTCTTCGACGTCGTCAGCAACCCCGAACACGTCCGCGAATGGTGGCCCGACGAGGCCGAATACCCCGTCGAACCCGGGGGAGAAGGCCACATCGCCTTCGACGGCCACCCCGTCCGCTTCACCGTCGTCGACGCCATCCCGCCCAAGCTCTTCTCCTTCCGCTGGACCCACGCCGAAGGGGAGACCGCCGCACCTGGCAACTCCTTCCTCGTCGTCTTCGAACTCGAACCCGCCGGCACCGGCACCCGCCTGCGCATGACCGAAACCGGCTTCCGCGAACGCGGCTGGGACGAAGCCAAGATCGCCGCGGAATACGCCGACCACGAAAGCGGCTGGGACCACTTCCTGCCCCGGATCCCCGCCGTCACCGCCAAGGTGGGAGCCACCTCGTGACCACCGTCGTGGACGACGACCTCTGGTCGGCCATCGGCGACCCCACCCGCCGCCGCATGCTCGACCTCCTGCTCAGCGAAGGGCGGGGAACCGCCACCAGCCTCAGCGAACACCTCCCGGTGACCCGCCAGGCCGTCGCCAAGCACCTCGCCGTCCTCGACCGCGCAGGCCTCGTCCACGCGCAGGCCGAAGGCCGCGAAAAGCAGTTCCGCGTCGACGAAACCCAGCTCGCCCGCGCCGTCGCCCAGCTCGCCGACGTCGGCAACGCCTGGGACGCCCGGCTCCGCCGCATCAAGCACATCGCCGAAACCATCGAACGGAAGAAGCAGTAGAAATGGACATCCTGCACCGCATCGGCATCCAGCACGCCACCCCGGAGAAGGTCTACGACGCGCTCACCACGATCGACGGCCTCGCCGGCTGGTGGACGGAGAAAACCGAGGGGGAGACCGGCGTCGGCGGCGTCATCGCCTTCCGCTTCATCCCGGGCGGCTTCGACATGAAGGTCATCGAGCAGGAGCCTGGCCGGCTCGTCCGCTGGGAGGTCGTCGAAGGACCGCCGGAGTGGATCGGCACGACGATCAGGTGGGACCTGGAGCAGCGCGACGACTACACGATCGTCCTGTTCAAGCACGAGGGCTGGCGCGAGGCCGCCGAGTTCATGCACCACTGCAGCACGAAGTGGGCGATCTACCTGATGAGCCTCAAGCAGCTCGTCGAGACCGGGGAAGGCGCCCCGGCACCGCGGGACGTGATGATCAGCGACTGGCACTGACGTTACTTGACATAATGTACATTATCGGCACTTGAGGACACGCTGGGGCGGACGGCCGGGAGGGGTGCCCGCCGTCCGCCACCGGGGGTTGCACATCGAGTTCGTCAGAACAGCTTCTCCTGAGGTTTCTCGCCGTCCCGTTCCTGGTATCGGAAGCCAGGCGCCGCTGAGGGCACGTTCTGAGGGACCAGGAGCATCCCCTGGGGCCGCGGATCCGATGTCCAGCCACTCGACCCTAAAACGTCACGGTGACGAAACTCTACGGAGGGAGTTGCCTCGGGACAGCCTTCGACACGGCGGACCGTCTCGGACACCCGGGCCACCCGGACCCCTAGGCGGTCCGCCGGCGATCGAGCCAGTCGAACAGGTGTACGCATCCCTACTGTGAGGCGCGAAAGGGCGGACTTGGGGCCGAAATCGTCTCCGAGAGAGTCTCAGCATCCCCCGGGAGGACCGTTCCGGACTAAACCGACATTTCATGCATAATTGCCATTATGCATGAAATGTCGGGGGACCCGGACACCGGAATTGTCGGTGGTGTGCGGTACAAGATCCACATGAGGCTTTCCGAGGCACAGCAAGCCTTCTTCGCCGCCCGCCGGCCGCGCAAGGACTCGCCGCACACCACCGACGCCTACCGGCGGGACCTCGCCGGGATCACCACTCTCCTGGCTTCGGAGCTGGGCCGCCCGGCCGAGGATCTGGAGGTCGCCGAGCTGACGGGTCCGGCGCTGCGGTCGGCGTTCGGCGCGTTCGCGGACGGGCACGCGAAGAGCTCGGTGCTGCGGGCGTGGTCGACGTGGAACCAGTTCCTGACGTTCTGCGTGGCGGACGGTTTGCTGCCGGGCAATCCGATGGGTGCGGTGGCGCGGCCGCGGACGCCGGCGTTGACGCCGAAGCCGTTGCGGGGTGAGGAAACCCCGGAGCAGCTGCTGTCGGCGGCGGCCGCGGGTTCGCGGCGCGCGCGGGATCCGTGGCCGGAGCGGGACGTGCTGGTGATCGCGCTGGGGCTGGTGGCGGGGTTGCGGGCGGCGGAGATGCGCGCGTTGTCGTCGCGGTCGCTGGTGGGGCGCGCGGGTGAGCTGCGGTTGCACGTGAAGGGGAAGGGCAGCCGGGATCGGTCGATCCCGGTGCAGCCGGTGCTGGCGGAGCTGATCGAGCGGTACCGGGAGTCGTGCCGGGTGCGGTTCCCGAACGCGCGGTTCTCCCCCGGTTCGCCGTTGCTGCTGGATCGGGCGGGTGAGCCGATCGGGCGGGGTGCGCTGGAGTACCTGGTGAAGTCGTGTTACCGGGGTGCGGGGTTGCACGACCGGGTTCCGGTGGGGGCGAACTTGCACGCGTTGCGGCACACGTTCGCGACGCGGTTGGCGGAGGACGGGGCGACGGCTTCGGAGATCATGGCGTTGCTGGGGCACGCGAGCTTGGCGACGAGTCAGAACTACATCGAGGCGACGGGTCGGGAGCAGCGTGCGGCGGCGGCGAGCAACCGGACGTACCGGGCGTTGGACGGGCTGGGGTGACGGGGTCAGCGGAGTTGTTCGAGGTCTTTGGCGGCGCGGGCGATTTCGTCGGCGAGGCCGCGTAGTTCGCGGGGGGCGGCGCCGTCGTCGACGGCGGTGACGATGTCTTCGGCGGCGCAGCGCAGCTGGAAGAGGCGGTCCTGCAGGGCGGCGATCTCGGTGTCGGAGAGGACGACGGCGTCTTCGGGCAGTCCGCTGCGTTGCAGTGCGGTGCGGCGTTCGTAGGCGCGTTGGCGGCAGGATTGGCCGCAGTACCGGCGCCGTCGGCCGACGTTGCCGGCTTCCGGGAGGCGGCGGCCGCACCAGCCGCAGTGCTTGGGGGCGCCGCGGCGGGCCGGGACGGGTTCGAGCTGGGTCAGTTCGGCGGCTTCCCTCACCCCGGAGACCCTAGCTGGCCACCGCCGGGTCATGCCGGGGTCATGGCGGAAGTGCACACTTGGGGGATGCAGCCGTCGTTCCCGTACCTGGCCGATCCGCTCCCCCGTGCCTTCGCGCACCGGGGGTGGCACCTCGATGAGCTGGACGGTTTGGAGAATTCGCTGCCGGCGTTCCAGCGGGCGTGCGCGGAGGGGTACCGGTACCTCGAGACGGACGTGCACGCGACGGCGGACGGTGTGGTGGTGGTGCACCACGACCCGGACCTCGATCGGACGACCGATGGGGCCGGGGCGATCGCGACGAAGACGTGGGCGCAGCTGAAGGACGTGAAGATCGGCGGGAAGGTGCCGTTGTCGCGGCTGGAGGATGTGCTGGAGGAGCTGCCGGGCGCGCGGTTCAACATCGATGTGAAGGCCGATCAGGCGGTGGAGCCGTTCGTGCGGGTGCTGGAGCGGACGGGGGCGCACGACCGAGTGGCGGCGGCGGCGTTTTCGGACGCGCGGCTGGTGCGGTTGCGGAAGCTGGCGGGGCCGAAGCTGGCGACGGCGATGGGGCCGCGGTCGGCGTTGGCGTTGTGGGCGCGGGGGAAGCTGCCGCTGCTCCCCCTCGGGCGGCTGGTGCTGGGGGCGATGGCGCAGGTGCCGGTGCGGCAGGGCGCGTTGCGGGTGGTGGACAAGGCGTTCCTGGCGATGGCGGGCCGGTCCGGGATCGAGGTGCACACGTGGACGATCGACGATCCGGCGGAGATGCGGATGCTGCTGGACCTGGGGGTGCACGGGATCGTCACGGACCGGCCGGACCTGCTGCGTGAGGTGCTGATCGAGCGGGGTGCGTGGCAGCGGTCGCAGGAGGCGTGAGTCAGCGGGGTGGTTTGCCCTGCCAGGCGGCGGTCCAGGTCTTGGGGCCGAGCCGGCCGCTGTCGTTGATGCCGTTGGCGCGCTGGAGGTCGAGGACGGCGGTGCGGGTCTTGTCGTAGTAGCAGCCGGTGCCGGTGAAGCCGTAGCCGTAGGCGTTCATGCGGAGCTGGAAGGCTTTGAGCGGGGCGGCGCAGTCGCCGTAGGCGTAGACGACGCCGGGCCAGGCGGGCATGGGGCCGCCGGGTGCGGGTGGGGTGGGTGCGGGGGCCGGTCCCCCGCCGATGTAGGCGGAGTCGGCGTAGGTGGGGATGCGCTTGCTGCGGGCGTCGGCGTCGCCGGTGAGCTTGAGCATGCCGGCGCACTGCCAGGGTTGCCAGCCGCGCATGCGGTAGAGGTAGAGGGCGCGGTAGTCCTGTTCGGCGGGTGCGGCCTGGTCGGGGCGGCCGGTGCCGCCGACGCTGCGCCAGGTGGGCAGGTCGAACTGGTAGGCGCCGTAGTAGCCGTTGCCGGTGTTGGTGGCGTAGCGGCCGCTGGATTCGCACATGCGGAGCTTGGCCCAGGTCGTCGACGCGGGGTCCGCGGTGGCGACGGCGGGGACGGTCAGCTGCAGACCCATGGCGGCGAGGGCGAGGAGCAGGACTCTCGCGGTGGTGCGTCTCCGGATCTGGATCATGCGAGCACAGTAGGAGTGTGTCCCACTGACCACAAGGGACACACTGCGCACCTCAGTCTCACATGAAACTCTGTTCACTCCTGTTCGCGACACGCCGGGCGGGCCGGACCGTGATTGCCTCGGAAGTGGCGGATCGGCGCGAAGCGACAAACCGGACACGGTTTCGGCGGTGCTGTGAGCGTCGTCGCTACCTCCCAGTAGTCTCCGCGCTGACCTGGAAGTTCTTGACCCGAAGGAGCCGTGGATGACGCTGGCCGGGACGCGCTCGACCAAGCGCGAGCGCTGGGGCTGGTATTTCTACGACTGGGCGAATTCGCCGTTCTATTCGTCGTCGACGACGGTGTTCGGCGCGCTGTCGATGAGCGGGATCGCGGCGGCGGACGCGAAGACGAACTTCACCCTTAACGGGGACCGTCCGTGCGTCGACGCGGCGGGCAAGGCGGACACGTTGCACAACTGCGACGTGTCGTTGTTCGGGCTGCACTTCCCGGCCGGTTCGGTGTGGGGGTACCTGCTGTCGGTGGCGACGGTGGTGCAGGTGCTGGTGCTGCCGATCGCGGGCGCGGTGGCCGACCGGAGCCACAACAAGCGGCGGATCCTGGGCGGGTTCGCGTTCCTGGGTGCGGCGGCCGCGGCGGCGATGTTCTTCCTGGCGGGGTCGGACTGGCAGCTGGGGGTGGTGCTGTTCGTCGTCGCGAACATCGGCTACGGCGGTTCGCTGGTCGTGTACTACTCGTTCCTGGTGGACATCGGGGGTCCGGACGAGCGGGACGACATCTCGGCGAAGGGCTGGGCGTTCGGGTACCTGGGCGGTGGGCTGGCGCTGGCGTTGCAGCTGGGGTTCTACCTCGGGCACGACGCGTTCGGCGTGAGCGAGGGCATGGCGGTGCAGATCTGCTTCCTGACCTCGGGCCTGTGGTGGGCGGCGTTCACGATCCCCGCGGTGCGGGCGCTCCCCCGGCGGCACGAGCCGGTCGACGTCGTGCCGGGGAAGACGGTGTTGCGGGCGGGCTTCGCGGAGCTGCGGCAGACGCTGGTGTCGGCGAAGGCGTACCCGTTGACGCTGGCCTTCCTGGGCAGCTACCTGGTGTTCACCGACGGGATCAACACGGTGGTCACGGTGTCGGCGCAGTACGGCAAGGACGAGCTGGGGTTCGGCAACAGCGTGCTGATCGTGACGATCCTGGTGATCCAGTTCGTGGCGTACCTCGGCGGGACGCTGCACGGGCTGGTGGCGCGGCGGATCGGGGCGAAGCGGACGATCCTGGGCAGCCTGGTGCTGTGGGTGGTGGTGCTGGCGGGTGCGTACTTCGTGCAGCCGAAGCAGATGGGGCAGTTCCTGGCGGTGGCGGTGGGGATCGGGCTGGTGCTGGGCGGGACGAACGCGTTGTCGCGGTCGTTGTTCAGCCAGATGATCCCGGCGGGCAAGGACGCGCAGTACTACTCGCTGTACGTCGTGGGCGAGCGCGGGACGTCGTGGCTGGGGCCGCTGGTGTTCGCCGGCGTCGGGCAGGCGACGGGGTCGTTCCGGCTGGCCATCGTGGCGCTGGTGGTCTTCTTCGCGGTGGGTTTGGTGCTGGTGTGGCTGGTGCCGGTGCGGCGGGCGATCGTGGCGGCGGGCAACACCCCGCCGGAGGTGCTGTAGGCCCCGATAGGGTCGGCTGTCGTGACCTTTGTGAACGACCGGGCCGCCGGCCCCGACCCCACGGACGCCCTGTCGTCGGTCCCCGCGGCCGGTTCGCGCCGCGGTACGCCGCCGGTGGGCAGGCTGAAGTTCTGCTACGGGCCGATGGACTGCGGGAAGTCGACGCTCGCGCTGCAGATCGACCACAACCACGCCCGGCAGGGCCGCCGGGGGTTGATCCTGGTGCGCCACGACCGTTCGGGCGCGCCGCAGATCTCCAGCCGGATCGGGCTGACGCGGCAGGCGGTGGAGGTCGTGGAGGACACCGACGTGCGTGAGCTGGTGCGGCAGGAGTGGGCGCGGGGGCAGCACGTGGACTACGTCGTGGTGGACGAGGCGCAGTTCCTCTCCCCCGCGCAGGTCGACCAGCTGGCGGAGCTGGCCGACGAGGTCGAGATCGACGTGTACTGCTTCGGGATCGCGACGGACTTCCGGAGCCGGTTGTTCCCGGGTGCCGCTCGTCTGTTCGAACTGGCGGACGAGCTGCAGCCGGTCCAGGTGGAGGTGCTGTGCTGGTGCGGGCTGCCCGGGCGGTTCAACGCGCGGGTGGTCGACGGTGAGGTCGTGCGGGAAGGCGATACCGTCGTGGTGGCAGATACCGAACAATCCGTAGTTGAAACTTCAGCTTCAGTGCGTTTTGAGGCCGAATTCGCTACGGTGCGTTATCAGGTATTGTGTCGCCGCCACTTTCGATCGGGTGACTTGGGGCCGGTTACCGCTCATCACGGTCAGTTACGGTTGACCTGAGCCGGGCCCCAGTAGCCCATCCGGGGGATATCAGCACTAAGAAGGCCGTATTGACGTCACGCCGGAGCGCGAAACGCCTCCTACTAGAGGAAGCTGATCCCGGCGGGTGACGCAGCTCATCGTGAGCAACGACATGGTGTCCCGGGAATCCCCGGGGGCCCCAGGTCGTTGCATAGGGTGAGCATCACCCTGGCTCCACCCCGGAGCTGACTGAAAGGACCCCACTATGGCCGACCGTGTTCTTCGTGGAAGCCGGCTGGGAGCGGTCAGCTACGAGACCGACCGCAACCACGACCTCGCTCCACGCCGCACCGTGCGCTACGCATGCCCGAAGAACCACGAGTTCGAGGTGCCGTTCTCCGACGACGCCGAGATCCCGACGGTCTGGGAGTGCCGCCTGCACGGGAGCGAATCGGAGATCGTCGACGGCGGGCAGCCCGAGCAGAAGAAGGTCAAGCCGCCGCGCACCCACTGGGACATGCTGCTGGAACGGCGCACGATCCCCGAGCTCGAGGACCTGCTCAACGAACGTCTCGCCGAGCTGAAGGGCCGCCGGACCTCCCGGTCCGCGTAACCCTGCCCGGCCCGTAGCCACCGCTCCCACCACAACGGAAAGGCCCCCGCGACCTCCCCCCGCGGGGGCCTTTCGCCTACCCGGCGGCAGATGCCCGGGCGCGCTGGTGACCGCGCCCGGGCCGCCGCCGGTGGTCTTGAATGAGTCATTCAGGACCACCGGTGACCTGAATGACTCATTCAAGACCTTTGCGCGCGCTGAAGGGGCCCTGCAGCGCCGCCCACTGCAGGAGCATGATCGTCTTCGCGTCGGCGATCTCCCCCGTGCCGATCATCTTCAGCGCGTCCTCGAACCGCAGCTCCACCACCTCGATGTCCTCCCCCTCCTCCGCGATCCCGCCGCCCGCGCCCCGGTCGGCCGGGTCGTACGGGGCCGCGTAGCAGTGCAGGCGCTCGGTGACCGAGCCCGGGCTCGTGTAGACGTCGAACACGTGCTCCAGCGCGCCGATGCGGACGCCCGTCTCCTCCTCGGCCTCGCGCCGGATCGCCGTCTCCGCGTCGTCGGTGTCGAGCAGGCCCGCGGCCGTCTCCAGGAACATGCCGTCGGGGTGGTCGTTGACGTAGACCGGGTAGCGGAACTGGCGGGTCAGCAGCACGGTCTCGCCCGCGACGTCGTAGAGCAGCACCGTGGCGCCGTTGCCGCGGTCGTAGGTCTCGCGCTGCTCGGTCGTCCAGCGGCCGTCGCGGTGCTGGAACTCGAACGTCGTGCGGCGCAGGACGTACCACGCGTCCGACAGCAGTTCGACGTCGGTGACCCGGACGCGCGGGTTGCGGGACAGGCTTGTCGGAGAGGTCATGCCGCGACCATAATGTGCACGAGTCGGAAGAAACAAGGAGGATCGTGCATGCTGGTCGGGGAACGCCGTGAACTGCTGCTCGCCCGGCTGGCGAGCGAGGGCAAGGTGCTGGCGAAGGACGTCGCCGCCGAGCTCGGGGTCTCCGAGGACAGCATCCGCCGGGATCTGCGCGACCTGGCCGCGGCCGGGCTGTGCCAGCGCGTCTACGGCGGGGCGCTGCCCGTCTCCCCCGCGGTCGCCGACTACGCCGGGCGGGCGGCCATCGCCGTCGACGGGAAGGACCGGGTCGCCGCGGTCGCCGCCGGGCTGGTCCGGCCCGGGTCGACCGTCATCCTCGACGGCGGCACGACGACACTGGCCGTCGCGAACGCTCTCCCCCGTGACCTCGAGGCCACCGTCGTCACCCACAGCCCGACCGTCGCCGTCGCGCTGCTCGGCCACCCCGGCGTCGAGGTCTTCCTGCTCGGCGGCCGGCTGTTCCGGCACTCCGCGGTCACCTGCGGCGCCGCCGCGGCCGAGGCCGCCCAGGCGATCAGCGCCGACGTCTTCCTGCTCGGCGTCACCGGCGTCCACCCCGAGGCCGGGCTCACCACCGGCGACGCCGAGGAAGCCGCGATGAAGCGCACGCTGGCCCGGCGCGCGGCCGACACCTACGTGCTGGCCAGCGCCGAAAAGCTCGGCACGGCGTCCCGGTTCACCGTCCTGCCCTTCACCGACGTCGCCGGCGTGATCACCGACTCCGACGACCAGAACGTGCAGGAACTTGCAGATTTGGGCGTGCCGATCCTGCGGGCGTGACCTCGGTGAACCACTCGCGGCCGGCCACCACCGCGAACAGCGGCGCCGGCAGCCACACCAGCAGCCGCAGCACCGCCGAAAGCCGCCCGCGGCCGCGGACGTCGGACACGTGGGCCGCGAGCGCCGCCTGCTTCCGCCCGGCGAAGCGCCGGACGTCGAAGCGGTGGGTGACAGCCGAGGCCGGGCTGTAGGCGTGCTCGAGGGCTTCGGTGTCGTAGCCGAACGGGATCCGCAGCGCCCGGGCCACCCGGACGAACCGCAGCGCGAAGTCGCGCGGCAGCGTGGCCTCCATGAGCCGGGTCCCGGTCAGCCGGGCGGCCCGCCGCGCGACTTCGTGCACCTTCACGTGGTCGCGGTGGCCGTAGCCGCCGTTGGCGTCGTAGCCGAGCAGCAGGTCGGCGCGCTCCTCGTGCAGCACGGCCGCGAGCCGGTGCGCGGCCTCCTCGGTGTCCGCGCGGGCGAAGCGCCGGCGGCCGGGCGGGTCCGCGTACAGCACCGGCCCGTGCCCGCTGTCGGCGTAGCCCAGGTGCACGACGCGCCGCACGCCGAGGATGGCCGCCGCGGCCTCCAGCTCACCCCAGCGGGGCGTCGGGTGCTCGGCGGCCATGCCGTCGGTGGCCACGACGACCACCACCCGGTGCCCGTCGGCCGCGGCGCGGGCCAATGTGCCGCCGCTGAGCAGGACGGGGTCGTCCGCGTGCGCGTGGAAGGCCACGATGGTCGTCATCGGTCCCATGATGGCCGAGAACGGGAGAAGCTGACGTGAGTGAACACCGGGCCCGGTTCGCGGCGATCTTCGACGAGGAGGTCCGCAGGCACAACGAGCGGTTCCGGGCGGTGGCCGCCGTCCGGCCCGGCGAGGACGTCCTCGACGTCGGCTGCGGCACCGGCGAGTCCACCCGCGAAGCCGCCGCGGCGGGCGCCACCGCGCTCGGCGTCGACCTCTCCGCGCCGGCCATCGCCAAGGCCCGCGAACTCGGCGGCGCGGTGTTCGAGGTCGCCGACGTGCAGACGCACCCGTTCCCGGCAGACACGTTCGACGTAGTGCTGTCGCGGTTCGGCGCGATGTTCTTCCCCGACCCGCCCGCGGCCTTCGCCAACCTCGCCCGCGCGCTGCGGCCCGGCGGCCGCCTGGTGCTGCTCGTGTGGCAGGACCGCGACCGCAACGAGTGGTACTCGGTCCTGCGCGACGCGCTGGCCCCGGACGCCGAGCCACCGCCGCCCGGGCCGCACTTCTCCCTCGGCGACCCCGGCCGCACCCGGGCGCTGCTCGAAGGCGCCGGCTTCACCGGTGTCGAGTTCACCGAGGTGCGCGAACCGGTCTGCTACGGCCCGGACGCCGCGACGGCGACCGAGTTCGCGCTCGGCCTGCTCGACGTCAAGCAGCTGCTGCGCGATGGCGACGAGCACGCCGTGACGCGCCTGCGGGACGCCTTCGCCACGCGCGAAACCCCCGAGGGTGTGCTCCTCGGGGCGCGGACCTGGCTCGTGACCGCCCGGCTCAGCCGCGCTTGACCAGCCGCCGCACCTGGTGCCAGCGGCGCTCCGCGCCCCACTTCGCCACCCGCAGGAAGGCCTCGCGGATGATCGAGCCGCTCATCTTCGACTCGCCGATCTCGCGCTCGGTGAACGTGATCGGCACCTCGACGATCTCGAAGCCCGCGTCCGCGGTGCGCACGGTCAGGTCGATCTGGAAGCAGTAGCCGTGCGAGTTGACCTCGTCCAGGGCCAGTTTCTCCAGCACCGGGCGGCGGTAGGCGCGGAACCCGGCGGTGATGTCGCGCACCCGCATGCCCAGCGCGAGCTGCGAGTAGACGTTCGCGCCGCGGGAGAGGACCTGGCGGTTGAGCGGCCAGTTCACGACGCTGCCGCCCGGCACGTACCGGGAGCCGATCGCCAGGTCGGCGTCGCCGACGGCGTCCAGCAGGCGCGGCAGGTCCTCCGGCGCGTGCGAGCCGTCGGCGTCCATCTCGACGATGGTGTTGTACTCGCGCGCCAGGCCCCAGCGGAACCCGGCGATGTAGGCGGCGCCGAGGCCGGCCTTTTCGGTGCGGTGCATGACGTGGACGTGGTCGTTCGCGGCCGCGCGCTCGTCGGCCAGCTCGCCGGTGCCGTCCGGGCTGCCGTCGTCCACCACGAGCACGTGCACGTCCGGGAGTGCCTTGTGCAGGCGATCCAGGATCGGGCCGAGGTTCTCCCGTTCGTTGTACGTCGGGATCACCACCAGCACCGGATCGATTTCCCGGGCCCCCCGCGGCGCCTGCGACATCCGTGCTCCTCCGATATCCGCGGCGGTCAGTCCGCCGCTTCCCCTGCTGCCGTGCCGGCGCTCGCGCGCCGGGTGCGAAAACGGAGTACGAGCCCGCCGGCCACCCCGGCGATCGCCAGAGCCAGCAGCCCGTACTCCGTCCACGCACCTAGTCGATCCGACAGCGTAGTCTGCGTCCGCAGGGGGACGCGCCCGACCAGGGAATCCGCGGTGAAAAGGCCCGTTGAGCTGGTCACCGTCCCGTCGGGGGCGACGATCGCGCTCACCCCGGAGACGGCGGACACCACGACGGCGCGGCCGTGTTCGACCGCCCGCAGCCGGGACATGGCCAGCTGCTGCACGCTCATCTCGCTCTCGCCGTACCAGGCGTTGTTGGTCGGCACCACGAGCACTTCGGCCCCGTCGCGGACGGCGTCGCGCGCCGGGTAGTCGAACGCGGCCTCGTAGCAGACGAACACGCCGACCTTGGTGCCCGCGACGGCCAGCGTCTGGTTCGCGCCGTCGCCGGGGAGCATGTCGACGGTCTCGGCGTCGAGGAACGGCGTGACGAGCTCGGCGACCTTGCGGGCCGGGACGTACTCGCCGAAGGGCACCAGCTGCTGCTTGGCGTAGCGCGGACCGGGACCGGTGCGCGGGTCCCAGGCGATGACGGAGTTCTGGATGTGCCCGTCGGGCAGCTCGTAGAGCGCGCCGATCAGCGCGGGGACGCCGAAGTTCGCGACGAGCTGGTCGACCTGCGGGTCGGGGCCGGTGACCGTGGTGGCGCTCTCCGGCCAGAGCACCAGGTCCGGCTTGGGGACCTGCCCGGCGCGGACGGCGTCCAGGAGCCGCCGGCTCTCGGCGATCGTGTTGCGGCGCAGCAGCTCGCGTTCGCCCTGCAGCGCGAGGCCGATGTCGGGGGCGTTGCCCTGGACGGTCGCGATGGTGCGTTCGCCGTCCTGGGCGCCGGTGCCGATGGCGGGCCACAGCGCGAGCCCGGCCAGGACCGGCAGCACCGTGCCGAGCGCGGCGAGGACGGCCGGGCGGGTCAGCTTGCGGGACTCCCACAGGCGGGTGGCGAGCGCGGCCAGCGCGAAGCCGGTGCCGACGACGGCGAGGCCGACCAGCGGGGCACCGCCGATCGAGGCGAGTGGCAGGAAGGCGCCTTCGGGCTGGCTGAACGCGACCCGGCCCCAGGGGAAGCCGCCGAAGGGGAACCAGGCGCGCGGGGTTTCCAGCGCGATGAACACCAGCGCGCCCCACAGCGGCGCGAGCGGCAGGCGCGCCACGAGGGTGATGAGGCCGCCCGCGAGGCCGTAGTAGAGCGCCAGTGCGAAGGACAGGCCCAGCCACGGCCACGGGCCGAAGTCCGGGCCGAGGAAGTCCAGCAGCCAGGTCAGCAGCGGCAGGAAGAACACGAACCCGAACGCGAAGCCGTAGCCGAACGCGCCGCGGAAGCTCCGCCCGCGCAGCACGAGGGCGAACCCGGCGAACGCGAGCGGGGCGAGCCACCACAGCGGGCGCGGCGCGAAGCTGAGATAGTAGGCGAAGCCCGACACCAGCGCCGCGGCCAGCCGCAGGAGCCACGCGCGGGGGAAACGCCGGGTCCGCGGGGGTTGGTGCGGGGTGCCCGGTTCGGGGTCCGCCACGGTGACTGCCACGGCTGACAACTCTAGGTGATGGCGTCGTGGAGGACTGCACCCGCGCGGACCGTCCGCAGGCAGGCCGGCAGCGCGGCGTCCGGTTCGAGCCGCGGCAGTGGCGGCACCCCGGCGCGCGGGTCGGTGGACCAGCGCTGCACGCGGGTGTCGGGGGTGGCCACGACGAGGTCGGTGGCGTCCCAGATCGCGTAGTGCGCCGGCGCGCCCGGGACGAGGCTGCCGGTGACGCCGTCGTTGACGCCCGCCGCGCGGTGCCCGGCGCGGGTGTGGGCGGTGAACGCCGCCCGCGGCGACAGGCCCGCGCCCGGCGTCCGGTGGTAGGCGCCCGCGCGGACGCTCCCCCACGGGTCGAGCGGGGTCACCGGCGCGTCGGAGCCGAAGGCCAGCAGGACGCCCTCGGCGGCCAGCGCCGAGAAGGGGTTGAGCCCGGCGGCGCGCTCGGCACCGAGTCGTTCGGCGTACATGCCTTCCGGGCCGCCCCACAGCGCGTCGAACAGCGGCTGCACCGAGGCGACGGCGCCCCAGCCGGCGAGCAGCTTCGCCTGCTCGGCGGTGACCATTTCGACGTGCTCGAGGCGGTGGTGGCGGGCGGCGAGCGCGCGCTGCCCGACCTCCTTTTCGGCGAGCCGGAAGCCTTCGACGACTTCGGCGACGGCGGCGTCGCCGATGACGTGGAAGCCGGCCTGCAGCCCGGCTTCGGTGCAGGCGGCCAGGTGTTCGCCGATGCGGTGGGCGTCGAGGTACAGCGTGCCGGAGCCGTCGTGGTCGGCGTAGGGGGCGCTCAGCGCGGCGGTGTGGGAGCCGAGGGCGCCGTCGACGAACAGGTCCCCGGCCAGGCCGCGGGCGCCGAGTGCCTTGGCGGTTTCGACGGCGCCGGGTTCGCCCCAGTAGCCGACCACTTCGGGGGTGCCGGGGCCGGCGAGGGCGAGGAGGGCGGCGAGGTCGTCGCGGCCGGAGATGTCGGGACCGGCGCACTCGTGGACGCTCACGATGCCCTGCCGGGCGGCCTCGGCGAGGAAGGCCCGCTGGGCGCGTTCGCGCTGCTCGGGGGTGATGGCGGCGCGCACGGCCGCGCGGACGGCGTGGTGGGCGGCGCGGGTCAGCGGGCCGTCGGGCGACCAGCCGTCGGCGGCGCGGGCGGCCGGGGCCAGCTCGACGAGCGCGGTGGACACGAGCGCGGAGTGGACGTCCACGCGGCTGAGGTAGACGGGCGCGCCGCCGGCGGCGTCGTCGAGTTCGGCGCGGCTGGGCAGGCGCGGGTCGGTCCAGGCGGACTCGTCCCAGCCGTGGGCGAGCAGGACCTGGCCCGGGGTGACGGCGGCGCGGACGCGGGTCAGCAGGTCGGCGCGGTCGCGGACGCCGGTGAGGTCGAGGCCGGTCAGGTGCAGGCCGGTGGCGGTGGCGTGGACGTGCGCGTCGACGAACGCGGGGGCGACGAAGGCGCCGTGGAGGTCGACGACCTCGGCTCCGGGGTGCAGGGCGCGGGCCGGGGCGTCCTGGCCGACCCAGACCACGGTGCCGCCGGTGACCGCCATGGCCGTGGCGTCCGGGCCGGCGGGGGTGTAGATGCGCCCGCCGAGCAGGAGCGTCGTGTGTTCGTCCGTCACGCCCTTGAGTCTCCCCCTGCTCGCGCGGCGTACTGCACCTGGGGGAAGCCACGCCAGCAGGCAGGAAGATTTACTCCTCCGGAACGATATGACAGGATATTTTAACGCGTTCCCGACGACTAGGAGTACAAGTGACTGCGATCCAGGAACCTGTGACGCCTGCCGCCGCCTTCGACCAGCCCTACGAGTACGCCCGCGCCGAGCTGGTGGAACCCGACTGGCGCCGCTTCCCCGGCTGGCACGACGTGACCGAGGCGGAGTGGCGTGACGCGCAGTGGCAGCGGGTGCACTGCGTCCGCAACGCCAAGCAGCTGCGCGCGCTGATGGGCGACCTGCTGGAGGAGCGCTTCTACGAGGACCTGCTCGCCGACCAGCGCGAAATGGCGACGATGTCGATGCTGCTGCCGCCGCAGATGCTCAACACGATGGCGCCCACGGCGGGCACGGACCCGGCGAAGGTGACCGAGGCGTTCTACGCCGACCCGATCCGCCGCTACATGCTCCCGGTGCGCAGTGATCGTGACGCCACCTGGCCGAGCCACCCGCACTCCGAGCGCGACTCGCTGCACGAGGCCGAGATGTGGGTCGTCGAGGGGCTGACCCACCGCTACCCCACCAAGGTGCTGGCCGAGATGATCTCGACCTGCCCGCAGTACTGCGGCCACTGCACCCGCATGGACCTGGTCGGCAACTCGACGGAGACGGTCGAGAAGCACAAGCTGGCCCTCAAGCCGGTCGACCGCCAGGACGCGATGATCGCCTACCTGAAGAAGACCCCGGGCGTCCGCGACGTGGTCGTCTCGGGCGGCGACGTGGCCAACGTCCCGTGGCCGCAGCTGGAGTCGTTCCTGATGCGGCTGATGGACATCGACACCGTCCGCGACATCCGCCTGGCGACCAAGGCACTGGCGGCGCTGCCGCAGCACTGGATCCAGCCGAAGGTCGTCGAAGGCCTCGAGCGCGTCGCGGTGACCGCCCAGCGCCGCGGCGTCAACCTGGCGATCCACACGCACGTGAACCACGCCCAGTCGGTGACCCCGCTGGTGGCGGAGGCGGCGCAGACGGCGTTGAACGTGGGTGTCCGCGACGTGCGCAACCAGGGCGTGCTGATGCGCGGGGTCAACGCGACCCCGGCGCAGCTGCTGGACCTGTGCTTCGCGCTGCAGGGCGAGGCGAACATCCTGCCGTACTACTTCTACATGTGCGACATGATCCCGAACGCCGAGCACTGGCGGGTTGCCGTTTGGGAAGCCCAGGAGCTGCAGCACGCGATCATGGGTTACCTGCCGGGGTACGCGACGCCGCGCATCGTGTGCGACGTGCCCTATGTCGGGAAGCGGTGGGTGCACCAGCTGGCCGAGTACGACCGCGAGCTGGGGATCTCGTACTGGACGAAGAACTACCGGACCGGGATCGAGCTGGACGACCCGGAGGCGTTGCAGCGCCGGTACCCGTACTACGACCCGATCTCGACACTGCCGGAAGCCGGCCGGCAGTGGTGGGCGAACCAGGGCTGACGCACCGAACGGTTTCAGCCGGTCAGCGGTGGTCTGACCGGCTGAAACCGCGGCTGGCGCCGGCAACGCGGCACTAGCCTCGGAGGCGGAGGTGGGCCGTGGATCCGAGCCGCCGCGCGGCGAACCGGGCGTCGCACGTCGTCGGCTCCTCGGTCGTGCAGGCCGGCGTCGTGCACGGCGACGTCCACTTCCACGGCTCCCACCGCGAGCTCGTGCCCCGTCAGCTCCCCGCGGCGCCCGCGCACTTCACCGGGCGCGAGCGCGAGTTGCGGGCACTGACCGAGGCCCTGGCTGCCCGACCCCAGCTGGACCGGCCACCCGTCGCGATCTTGACCGGGCTGGGCGGCGTCGGCAAGACCGCGCTCGCCCTGCACTGGCTGTACCACGCCGGTGACCGCTTCCCCGGCGGGCAGCTGTACGCGCGGTTGTCGGCGCACGGGCCGGGCGAAGTCCTCGGCGATCTCCTGCACGGGCTCGGCGTGCCGCCCTCGGACGTCCCACCCGGGGCGTCGCAGCGAGCGGCGTTGTACCGCTCCCTCACCGCCGGCCGGTCGATCGCGGTTCTGCTGGACGACGCCGCGTCCACCGATCAGGTGTCGGCGCTGCTCCCGGCGTCTCCGCGGAGCGTGGTGGTGGTGACCAGCCGCCACCGGCTGAGCGGGCTCGTGGCCCACGGCGGTGTCACGGTGTTCGTCGATGTGCTGCCACCGGACGGTTCCGTGGAACTGCTGAGCCGCGCGCTCGGGCGGGACCGGGTCGCCGCCGAGCCGGAGCCGGCGCGGGCGGTGGCCGAGCTGTGCGGCGGGATGCCGATCGCGTTGCACGTCGCCGCCGCGCGGCTGGCGGTCCGGCCGCGCTGGCCGCTGTCCAGGCTGGCGGACGAACTCGCCGACGAACGACGGCGGTTGCGGACCTTCGTCGCCGAGGGCGGCGCCCTGGCGGTCGAGATGTGCTTCGACGCGTCCTACCGGGGGCTTCCGCCCGACGCGGCTCGCCTCTACCGGCTGCTCGGGGTGTACCCCGGCGACGACTTCGGCCCGGGCGTCGCGGCCGCCCTGATCGGTACGTCGGAGGCCGAAGCGGAGCGGTTCCTCGCCGTGCTGGTCGACGCGAGCATGATCGCCGACACCGCGTACGACCGCTACCGCTGCCACGACCTGGTTCGCCTGCACGCCCGGCGCCTCGCCGAACAGCACGACCCGGCGCCCGAACGACAGCGGGCGATACGGGCGGCGGTGTCGTGGTACCGCGACCGTGCTGCCTCCGCCGGCCGCGCGGCGACACCACTGCGCCCGCACCACACCCGCGCCACGACGGAGTTCGGCACGCGCGCGGCGGCCCTGGACTGGCTCGAAGCCGAGCTGCCGAACCTGATCACCTGCCTGCGGACCGCGCACGGCCTCGGCTGGCACGAGCTCGTGTGCGAGCTGTACGACGCGCTCTGGGGCGTGTTCCTCTACCGCGGCCACTATGCCGAGTGGATCGACGCCGGCAGCCTCGCGGTCGACGCCGCCACGACGTCCGGGGACCGCGGTGCCGAGGTGCGGATGCTGAACCAGGCCGCCGCCGTGCACCTGCGCGTCGGCGAACCGGAGGCGGGTCTCGAGCCGTACCGGCGGGCGCTGGCCGTCGCCCGCTCGGCCGGCGACTGGGCGGGCGAGGCCACCGCGCTGGAAGGGCTGGGCGCCGTCACGCACGCGTGCGGCCGGCTCCCGGAAGCGGTCGAGCACTACCGCCTTGCCCTGCGGCTCAACGAAGCCCACGAACGTCACCGCGGGACCGCGCTTCTCCTGTGCTACCTCGGCCACGCACTCGCCGGACAGGACGAGCTCGACGCCGCCGCCGAGCACTTCGGGCGGGCGGCCCGGCTGGCGGCGTCGATCGGGGACGGGCACTGTCAGGCGCAGGCCATCGCCGGGCTGGGCGCGGTCCACGCCGCTCGCGGCGCGCTCGCCGAAGCGATCACCGAACTGGAGCGCGGATTGCGGTCACTGCCTGCTTCGGAGGCCGCTTCGCTGCGCGTCCCCGTACTGGAGAAGCTCGCCGAAGTCCTCGTGAGCGCTGGGGACCACGAAGGTGCGCGGCGGCACTGGACCGAAGCTCTCGCCGCCTGCACCGCCATGGACGACCCCCGCGCCGAGCGGATCCGAGCGCGGCTCCGCTCGGCGCGGAGGGAGTGAGCACCCGTTCCAGTCGATCGGTTTCGGCAGCTGGGCCGGAGACACCGGGACCCCGTGGACCGGCTGGTCGAGTCCCAGCAGCCCGTAGCAGGTGTCACGCAGGATGCCCAGCGCCTGCCCCGGCCGGGTGGTGATCGTGCGGAGCGCCGCCGCACGATCGTCGTCCGAAGGCGGCCGCGCCCGGCCGACCTGCGGTGCCAGCGGCCGGTCCCGGCGCAGCGGCGCCGCGATCCGCGCCGCCAGCCGAGCAGGACTTCCCGGCCGCGCGCCGGCCAGACCGGCGGGGTCCATGAGTGCCGGTACCCCGAGAGCGAGGGCGTAGAGGAAGACCGACCCCAGGTCTCCCACCACGCGATCGGCGGCGACGAGCGCCGCCCGCCAGCTCTCCTCCGGCGGCAGCACGACGAGCCCCCGCTCGCGGGCCGGGGCCAGCCAAGCCCGGATCTGGCGGCGGCTGTGGCCGTGCCAGATGAACGGGTGCAAGACCGCCACCACCAGGTACTCCGATCGCGGGAGTTCCTCGACCAGCCGCAGGAAGATCGACGGATCGGTGCCGAAGAGCGAGTGCCTCGACCACGTCGACGTGGCCACCACGACCCGCTGCCCCGGTGCCGCGCCGAGCGCCCGGCGGTACACCTCCCGGTAGGGCAGGCCGGCCAGCACGCGGTCGAACGAGGGATCTCCCGCGACGACTGCCGTCGACAGCGCCTCGGGGCAGTCTCGCGCCAGCACGAGCTCGTCGTCGTCCGTCGCCAGCGCCAAGGCAGCGGGAACCACCTCACCACCGCGGGTGAGGCGGTCGCGGCTCAGGTTGTGCCGCCGGGCGTCGCCGTCCGGCCCGATCCTGGAGCCGGAGCTGCTCGCGCCGTGCGGCATCGCCAGGACCGGACCGTCCAGTTCGGACACACCCCAGTCGCACGCGGCCAGCACCAGGTCGAACCGCGTGCTCACCGCTTGCCGCCAGGGGATGACCAGCCCGTCGAGCCGGCGGACGTAGTCGTCGATGCCCGCCCAGCGGTACCCGGTGTCCGGGGTCGAGAGCATCACCTGGATCCGCATGTCGCTCTCCAGCGCGGGCAGGACGTCCTGCACTCGTTCGCCCGCTTGGACGTGCGGCACGACGCCGAGCACCCGCTTCACGCCGGGACGGGTCAGCCAGAAGGCGGCCAGGGGATCGCCGGCGGCGATCACACGGTCCGCGGTCGTCGCGATCACGGGTCAGCCACCTCGCCGGCACGGGTGGACGTCGATGGTTCCCAGGTCCTTCCGCGTTCGGCCCCCGGTGCCGGAGAGCTCGACCGCGACGTGGAGGGTCACGGGGGTGTCCTCCTCGTCGTAGCTCGGCCCGACCTGGCCGGCCCACTCGGTTCCGCCGCCGGTGTCCCACATCGGCAGCGTGGTGCCTCCGAGGGGGAACGTGAGCAGCAGCTTCGCCGTTTCGGCGCCCGGCTGGACGGAGACCCGCACGGCCGACGACGTCGGTTTGGTCCCGCACGTGCCGCTGTCGGACGCGTAGATGGTTCGGTACTGCACCGACGAACCGGTCGCGGTCGGAGCGCTGTCCTGGCGGCTGCTCACGGGCCGCTCCGGCGTCGGGGTGACGGTCAACGGGGGTGTGGGGCGGGTCGTGGGAGGCGGGGACGTGCTGAGCGGTGGCGTCGTGGCGATCGGCCGCGCGGTCGTCGCGATCGCCGGGTTCGGTGACGCCCGTTCCGGCACCGGGCCGGTGGTCGGGGGCGTCAGCAGGAGCGTCGCCACCATCGCGCCGGTCACGCCCACACCGGCGGCCGCCGAGACCGTGGTGAACCGGGGCGCGGTCAGCAGCCGGCGCAGCAGTCCCGTCCCCAGTGCGAAGCCGGAGCCGAGCACGAAGATCGCCGAGCGCAGGCCCTCGCGGTCGGCGGCGCGGCGACGGCACCGCACGCAGTCGTCGAGGTGGGCCAGGACGGCACGACGGAACTCGGGCGAGTCGGTCGCACCCTCGGACAGCTCGCTCAGGCGTTCACAACGGCTCGCACCTTCGCCGGGAGCGGTCGTCAGCAGAGCCACGGTGGTCGCTTCGCGCAGCTCTTGGCCGGCGCGCCCGCGGCGGTACTCCAGCTTCGGCACCGGAATTCCGAGTTCTTCGGCCAAGTCGGCTTGGGTGCGGTGCTTCAGCTTCACTTCGAGGAACAGCGGGACGTCGCGGCGGCGCCGCTCGTCCATCAGGTTGAGGATCCGGTCGACGAGCTCCCGGGTGTCGGACCGGATTTCCGACGCCCGGATGGCGCAGACTCCTGGCTCGGGCACTACGTCGCCCGGAACTTCGCGGCGCGCGTGCGGTTTCCGCCAGCTGTCCAGGAGCTTGTACTTCGTCGCCACGCACCACCAGCCGGTCCGGTCCTGCGGCGTGATCTCCTTTCGCTTCTCGAAGAGGTAGGCGAAAGCCGCGGCGGCCGCGTCCTCCGCGGCCCACTTGTCGGCCGAAGCGTTGCCGGCCGCTCGAACCATCTTGGCCCAGTGCTTCTCGAAGGCTCGCGCGAAATCTTCTGGTTCCCAGCCGCGCTGCCGGTTTTCGGGTTCATCCATGGTCTTGAAACGCGCCTGGCGATGCCGCGCCGCGCGGGATCGGAAGACTTGTGCCCTATCGGGCGACCCGACCCATCGACCGTACCCGACACGCTGACGTCCGGCTGCGGCCGTTCCGGCCGGGCATGTGGTAAATCAGCCCAGCAGGGCCAGCACGGCGGCCGACTTCACGGGATCGAGGAACCGCAGCCCCATGAAGTTGTCGCCGGCGGTGAAGCCGGGCAGTGCCCAGATCGCTTCGTAGGACACGTCCAGCACCCGGTAGCTCCGCAGGCTGTAGACGTTGCTCCACACGCACTTCCCCGGCGCCGGCCGCCACAGGCTGCGGGCGAACGCGGGGTCGCGGAAGCTGTGACCGACCTCCGCGGCCGCCCGCACGTGCTTGCCGCCGGTGAGCAGGACGACGTCGCCGGTGCGCACGGTGGCCATCCGCTTGTCGTGCTTCTCCGTGGCCCCCCAGAACCGCGCGCGGCCATCCGGGTGCAACGCCGTCAGCCGCTCGACGTCGGCCGGTGCCGCTCCCGCGAACGGCACCGGCCGATCGAGCGTGGCCGCGCCGTAGCGACGGGCTTCCGGGGTGCCGTAGGACGGCTGGATGAAGACCTGCACCGCACCTCCGGCTGTCGCGACAATGAAATCGGGCCGAGACAAAAGACCGTAACAAGAGGAACCCGCCGCGACGGAACCGGCACCACCGCTTCCTTTTCTGCGCACCTCTGGTGATTTCCCTGCAATTCTGGCGCTGGCGGTGCTGTGCTATGCATGCGTCCTGCTGCACGTCTTCACGAGGAAGCTCGCCAGCGCGGAAGCCAAGGGCAGGCGGAACTTCAACGGCGCCGTCGAACCGGGAGCCGTCGAGCAGCTGGCCCGGCGGCCGTGCGCCGTCGGGCCACCGACGAGTACACCCCGGACCACCGGACGCTGCACAAGTCCGTGTCGATGGAGTTCTCGTTCGACCGGAGGTTCCACCCGTGGAGCAGTACGACCACTTCGGCGTCACCGACGCGGCGGGCAAACCGATCTCCCGGCTGCTGCAGCTCGAGTACCGCCTCCTCGTGGCCAAGACGCTCCGCGCACTGCTGCGGGCCGCGTTCGCGGGCGCCGAGCTGACCGGCGAGTGCCTGCGGACCGAACGGGACGCGCTCGCGGAGATCGTCCGGTTCGGGCTGCCCGAGCAGGGACCGGACGAGACGGACCAGGAGTTCCAGGCCCGCCAGGAGGACCACCTGGACCACCGGCGGCGCGTGCTGGAGCGTCTCGGGGAACTCGAGCTTCCGGAGCGCGGGGACCACCGGTTCCTCCGGCTCGCGGTCGAACTGGTTGCGAAGCTGTCGCTCACCTACGCGGTCGTGGTGGCCATCCCCGGCCAGGGCGAGCGGTACGTCGTCAAGTACGACTACACGCTGATCCCCGACCTGGAACTCGGGAAGCTGACCGGGCGGCGCGGCCTGCGCAGCCGGCTGCACTTCATCCTCGGCACCCGGCCGGTCTTCCTGTCCGTCAGCGCGCGGAACGCCGCCTACTGCCAGAGCTACCACCTGACGATCGACGCCGCCTCCAACCTCTACATCGGCGACTTCGACATCTCCCCGATCACCGACCACGTGGATGCGGAGGGCACAGCCGGCGCCAGGCCGCGCTGGCGGGTCCGGGGACGCCGGGGACAGCACTACTCCCACGCGGGGATCGCCGCGCTCGCCTGCCTGGCCATCCTCGCGGCCGTCACGTGGACCGTGGCCAAGGCGCCGAACGTGGACGCCATCGACACCGAGATCGCGGCGTTCCTGCTGGCGTTCCCCGGGCTGGCGGCGGCGTGGCTGGGCTTCGAGACGCGATCGGCGCACCTGTTCGAAGGGACGCTGACCGCCCGGATCTCCTCGGCCGTCACCTTCCTGCTGTCCCTGACCGCGAGCGTGCTCCTGCTCCTCACGACCTCGCACGTCGTGTCCCGGCACCCGGTCCACCTGTTCGTCTTCGTGGCCGCCGACTGGCTGTGGTCGCTCCCGGTCGGGTGCGCGCTGCTGCACGCCGCCGCGATCTGCGCATTCTGGTGGCAGCGGGCCACCTTCTACCGGCGGCTCGCCGTGCGACCGGTCGGCAGTTCCGGGCCGCTACGACTACCTGGCCGCCGCCCACGCGGAACGGCGCTACAACAACCGGGAACGCGACGAGGTCAAGGAAGCGCAGTGGAACGTGAAGACGTTCGACTGGCCGGTGAGCCACCCCGAGGACGTCGCCGACGACGACGGCTTCCGGCTGCTCGGGAGCGACGCCTACGTGCGGGCCTTGGAGGGTCTGAGCACCAGCTACCGCCGGCAGCCGGTGGCCGGGCAGGGGTGAAGGGGCTCAGCCGCCGTGGGTGGTGTCGCTCTGGTAGGTCGTGTACGTGTACGGGTTGTCCAGGATCTTCGTCTCCGGCACGTCCGGGTTCATCCCCTGCCGCCACGCTTCCTCGCCCAGCTGGGACCGCAGGTGCTCCACCGTCGCCTCCACGCGGCGGCGGAGCGCCGGGAGGTCCGCGCCCACCAGGCGGCCGTCGCGCTTCACCACGCGGCCGTCGACCAGGACCGTGTGGACGTCGCCGCGCTGGGCTTGGAAGGCCACGTGGCCGTACGGGTTCAAGAGGGGGAACGAGGCCGGGGAGTCGTCGTTCTTCAGCAGGACCACGTCCGCCTTCTTGCCGACCTCGAGGGTGCCCAGATCGGTGCGGCCGAGTGCGTGGGCGCCGCCGCGGGTGGCCCAGTCCACCACCTGCTCCGCGCGCAGGGCCGCGTGCGTCACCGTTTCGCCCTTCGCGTGGGCTTCCAGGTGCTCGCGGGAGCGGTCCGCGCCGAGGGTGGCGCGCATCGCGGAGAACAGGTCGCCGCTCCACCAGACCGAGGTGTCCATCGACAGCGACACCGGGATGCCGTACTGGCGCAGGGCCCAGGTGGGCGGGTAGCCCTGGCCGGCGCTCTGCTCGCTCTCGGTGGACACCGACACCGAGCCGCCGGTCGCGGCGATGCGGTGGTAGGAGTCCGCCGACAGGGACGCGCCGTGGACGTAGATCGTCTCCGGGGTCATGAACCCGTTGTCGTGCATCAGGCGGATGCCGTCGTCGCCGGTCGCGCCCCACACGCCCGCGTGCGTGGTGACCGGGACGCCCAGGTCGCGGGCCACTTCGAACGCCGGCTTCTCCGGGAACGCCGGGTCGCCGGTGACGTCGAACGCGAGCTGGAAACCGAGGTCGCCGCCGGTGCGGCGGGAGACGAAGTCGCGGAACTCCGGGGTGCCGGTCCAGTTCGCCGGCGCGTCCTGGATGTTGCCGTAGGCCAGCACGAACCGCCCGGGCACGGCTTCGAGCGCGTCGGCCGCCGCGTCGGCGTGCTGGGTGGTCTGCAGGCCGTGGGACCAGTCCACTGTGGTCGTGACGCCGGCTTCGAGCGCTTCCCAGGCGCCGAGCAGGTTGCCCGCGTAGATGTCTTCGGGGCGGAACACCTTGCCCCATTCGAGGTAGTACCAGACGAAGTACTGCGTGAGCGTCCAGTCGGCGCCGTAGCCGCGCATGGCCGTCTGCCACAGGTGCCGGTGGGTGTCGATCATCCCCGGCATGACCAGCCCGCCGGTCGCGTCGATCTCCTCGGTGCCCGCCGGGACCTCGAGCGCGGGTCCGATGCCGGCGATCCGGTCGCCGGTGACGAGGACGTCTTCGCCCGGCAGCACCCGGTGAGCGTCGGCCAAGACCGTGCCACCGCGCAGGACGATCGATCCGCTCATCACTGCCTCCAGTTGCGTACACTCGTCCGCCAGACGGACATCAGATGGGTGCCGCCACTTTCGTCCAGCACCGAGCCGGTGTCAATCCCCGCCGCTACGCTGCCGTGAGGACCATCGGAGAGGGAGGTGGCGCATGCCACGCGAGGGAACCGGTCCCGACTTCATCGAGGCGCTGGCCCGCGGGCTCGACGTGATCACGGCGTTCCGGCCGGGCCGCCCGGCGATGACGCTCGCCGAGGTCGCCACCGCCACCGGCCTGGCCCGCCCGACCGCGCGCCGGATCCTGCTCACCCTCGAAGAGCTCGGGTACGTCCGCACCGACGGGCGCGACTACGCGCTCACCCCGCGCGTGCTCGACCTCGGCGTCGCCTACGTGCGTTCGACCGGGCTGTGGGACGTCGCGCGCCCGCACCTGGAACGCCTGGTCGCGCGCACGAACGAGTCGTGCTCGATCGCCCAGCTCGACGGCTCGGACATCGTCTACGTCGCACGGGTGGCGGTCCCGAAGATCGTCGCGCTCGCCGTGCAGATCGGCACCCGGTTCCCGGCGCTGCCGACGTCGCTGGGCAAGGTCCAGCTGGCCGCGCTGCCGCCGGACGAGCTGGAGGCGGTGCTGGCCGAGCCGACCCGGTCCGGGCTGGTGCCGCGCTGGCAGCCCGACCGCGCCGAACGCGACGCCGAGCTGCGCGAAGTCCGCGCGCGGGGCTGGGCGCTGACCGACGAGCAGCTCGCCCCGGGCATCCGGTCGGTGGCCGCGCCGCTGCGCGACGGGTCCGGGCGGGTGATCGCCGGGGTGAACGTCAACTGCCACGCCGCCGAGACGCCGGTGGAGAAGCTGCTGGAGCGCCACCTGCCGCTGCTGCTGCAGACCGCCGGGGAGATCAGCGCGGACTTCGCCCGGCTGGACACCGTCCCGCACGTCACGGTCCCCGCCGCTCGGTGACCGCGCGCCGCCCGGCCCGAAGGTCGGGGGGCCCGGCAAAGTGCCTGGCCACGTGGTCTGCCCGGCGCCACGGAATGTCATGAAAGGGTCGTTCATGTCGTCTGACGAGGTGAACGACCCTTTCATGACATCGCGGGTGGCCGATCGGCCGTGCTGCGCGACTTTGCCGGCGGGCTGCCGCCCCGCTCCTTGACCGCGTCCCCACTCCGGAGCAGACTGCGGACATTAGTCCGTCAGACGGACAGATGTGGAGGCGTTGCGTGGAACGACCCGAGGGTCCGCTGTCCGGGCTGCTGGTCGCGGACTTCTCCCGGGTGCTCGCCGGCCCGTACGCCACGATGCTGCTCGCGGACATGGGCGCCGACGTCGTCAAGGTCGAAGGACCCCAGGGCGACGAGACCCGTACGTGGATGCCTCCCGTACGCGGGGACGTCTCCACCTACTACCTCGGCGTCAACCGCGGCAAGCGGTCGATCGCCCTGGATCTGCGCGACGAAGCCGACGCCGCCGTCGCGCGCGAGCTGGCGGCCCGTGCGGACGTGCTGATCGAGAACTTCAAGCCCGGTGGCCTGGCGAAGTACGGCCTGGACTACGCCGCCGTCCGGGAAGCCAACCCCCGCAGCGTCTACGCCTCGATCAGCGGGTTCGGCTCGGGCGAAGGGCGCCACGTACCCGGCTACGACCTGATGGTGCAGGCGATCTCGGGGCTGATGAGCCTGACCGGCGATCCGGACGGCCCGCCGTACCGGGCGGGGATCTCGGTGTTCGACGTGATGGCGGGCAACCACGCGGTGATCGGCATCCTCGCCGCGCTGCGCCACCGGGACGCGACCGGCGAGGGGCAGCACGTCGAGGTCAACCTGCTGTCCTCGGCGCTGACCGGGCTGGTCAACCACAGCTCCGCCTACGCCGCCGGCGGGGTGGTCCCGTACCGGATGGGCAACGCCCACCCCAGTGTCTTCCCCTACGAACCGCTGCCCACCGCGGACGCCGACCTGATCGTCGCCGCGGCCAACGACGGGCAGTTCCGCCGGCTGTGCGACGTCCTGGACCTGCCCGGGGTACCCGACGACCCGCGGTTCGCCCGCAACGCCGACCGGACGAAGAACCGCGAGGAACTGCGGCCGCTGCTCGTCGAGCGGCTGAAAACGCGGGGCGCGGTGGAGTGGTTCGAGGCGCTGACGAAGGTCAGTGTCCCGTGTGGACCGATCAACACCATCGACGGCGGGTTCGCGATGGCCGAGCGGTTCGGGCTCGATCCGGTCGTCGAGGTCGGCGAGGGTGACCGCGCCGTCCCGACCACGCGCCACCCGATCCGGTTCTCCGCGACCCCCGCCGCCTACCGGCTGCCGCCGCCGGAACTCGACGAACACGGCGCCGAGCTGCGCGCCTGGCTGACGGAGGAGCGAAATGCCTGACCCGGCTTACGAAACCGCGCTGGGTTCGTCCACGAAGGACAAGATCACGCTGCTCGGCCAGGACCTCGCCGAGGACGTGATGGGGTCGGTCGGCTTCGGCGAACTCGCCTTCTGGCTGGCGACGCAACGCCGTCCGTCCACAGGGGAGACTCGCGTCTTCGAAGCGGTACTGGCCGCGCTCGCCGACCACGGGTTCACCCCGACCGCGATCGTCACCCGGCTGACCTACCTGTCCGCCCCCGACTCCGTGCAGGGCGCGCTCGCCGCCGGGCTGCTGGGCGGCGGGTCGCGGTTCCTCGGCGTCACCGAGGACTGCGGCCGGTTCCTGCACGACGTCCTCGACGGCGCCGAGCGGCCCACCGACGAAGCGGGCTGGGACGCGCTCGCGCTCGAGACGGTGAAAACGCAGCGTGCGGCGAAGAAGTTCGTCCCGGGGCTCGGGCACCACGTGCACAAGGACGGCGACCCGCGCACCCGCCGGCTGTTCGCGATCGCCGACGAGGAGGGCCTGCGCGGCCCGCACCTGGAGCTGTTCGCCGCGATCGGCCGGGTGCACCCCCGGGTGCTCGGGAAGACGCTGCCGCTCAACGGCGCGGGTGTCTGCGGCGCGGCGCTGGCCGACCTCGGGCTGCCGCTGCCGCTGCTGCGCGGGTTCGCGCTGCTGGCCCGGACCGCCGGGCTGATCGGTCAGCTCGCCGAGGAGCTGCGCCACCCCGTCGCCAACGACATCTTCCTGTCGGTCGACCTGAACAACCGGCCGGTCCCGCCGGACCCCGAACCCTGAGAGGAACGCCGATGCGGCTCGTCACCGAGGACAACATCACCGAGCTGGCCGCGGCGCGCTGGTCGAGCGCGCACGACCCGCGGACGGCGCAGGTGCTGGCCGCGCTGGTGCGCCACCTGCACGCTTTTGCCCGCGAAGTGCGGCTGAGCGAGACCGAGTGGATGGCCGCGATGCGGTGGCTCACCGAAACCGGGCAGATCAGCGACGAGAAGCGGGAGGAGTTCATCCTCGCCTCCGACGTGCTCGGGCTGAGCATGCTGGTGGTGCAGATGAACCACGCCTTCGACGCGAAGGCGACCCCGGCCACCGTGCTCGGCCCGTTCCACATCGACGGCTCCCCCGAGAAGGAGTTCGGCGGGGACATGTCCGACGGCCTGCCCGGCACTCCGCTCTACATCACCGGCACCGTCACGGGGCTGGACGGCTCCCCCGTCGCCGGCGCGGTGCTGGACGTGTGGCAGGCCGACGAGGAAGGCGCGTACGAGTCGCAGATCCCGGACGTCGACGAAGCCCGGCTGCGCGCGAAGTACACCAGCCGCGCCGACGGGACCTACTGCCTGCGCACGATCGCGCCGAAGGGTTACTCGATCCCGATGGACGGCCCGGTCGGCGCGCTGATCCGCGGTACCGACATCAGCCACTTCCGACCCGCGCACGTGCACTTCCTGATCAACGCGGCCGGCTACGAGCCGCTGATCACGCACCTGTTCCAGGAGGGGGCCGAGTACCTCGACACCGACGTCGTGTTCGGCACCAAGCAGGAACTGGTCGTCGCCTTCGAGTCCCGCGAGCCCAGGCCGACGCCGGAGGGCGGGCACTGCGCCGCGCCGTGGCTCGAGGCGCGGTACGACTTCGTCCTCCAGCCCGTGTGACCCGCGGTGCGCGCCGCGGAGATCCGGGTGGCGGGCGAGCCGCCGGTGGTGACCGACCGGCCGGCGCCCGAACCGGGGCCGGCGGAGGTCGCGGTCAGCGTCACGGCGGCCCCGATCACCCCGCTGGACGTGCTCTGCGCGTCGGGCACGTCCTACTTCGGCCGCCCGGCGACGCCGTACGTGCCGGGGGTGCAGGGGGTCGGCGTGCTGACGCGGCCGGCGCCGACGCACCCGGCGGGCACGCCGGTCTGGTTCGCGACCGCCGCGGGCATGCTCCCCGGGGACGGCAGCATGGCCGAGCACGTCGCGGTGGCGGCCGCCGACGTGGTCGTCCTGCCGCCGGGCGCCGACCACGCGCTGGTGGCGGCGCTCGGGCTGTCGGCGGTCGCGGCGTGGCGGTGCCTGACCGGGACCGGGGAACTCGCCGCGGGGGAAACGGTGCTGGTGCTCGGGGCCGGCGGGGTCGTCGGCCAGTCGGCGATCCAGCTGGCGCGGGTGGCCGGCGCGGGGCACGTCGTCGCGTGCGCGCGCTCGGCGGCCGCGCTCGAGCGGGCCGAGCGGCTCGGCGCGGACTCGACGGTCCGGCTCGAAGCAGGCGACGACGTCGGCAGCCTGGCGCGGCGGCTCGGCGAACACCCCGCGGACCTGGTGATCGACCCGGTGTGGGGGCTCCCGGCCGCCGCGGCGCTGCACGCGCTGCGCCCGGGCGGGCGCCTGGTGAACCTCGGCAGTTCCGCCGGCGAGCAGAGCCCGCTGTCGTCGGCCGTGCTGCGCAGCCGGTCGCTGCGCGTGCGGGGCTACACGAACAACGAACTCAGCGCGGACGAGCGCCGCGACGCGCTCCTGACGGTGGTCGGGCACGCGCTGACCGGGGCCCTCACCGTCGACTACGCGCGGGTCGCGCTGCAGGACGCGGCCCGCGCGTGGACCCGCCCGGGCCGCGTGGTGCTAGTTCCCTAGGCGGGCGTAGCCGTCGACGGCGAGGCGCTTGCCGATCTGGTCGTAGACGGCCTGGTCGTCGGGAGCGACCGTGGCGAGACCGTCGACGTACCGGTTGAACAGGCAGAACGACGCCGCGATCAGCACGGTGTCGTGGATCTCGACGTCCGTGGCGCCCTCGGCGCGGGCGGCGGCGACGAGTTCGTCGGTGACCGCGCGCCCGGTTTCGCGGACGGCGAGGGCGATCCACAGCAGCGCCTTGATCTTCGCCGACACCGGGGCGTCGTCGATCCCGCCGCACGCGGCGTCGACCACCGCGCGGCCGCCGTCGAGGGTTTCGGCGGCCGCGGCGGCGTGGCTGCCGGTGCAGAAGCGGCACTCGTTGCCGTTGGACACGACGGCGGCGATCAGCTCGCGTTCGCCGACGCTGAGGGAGTTGGGACCGCGCAGCAGCACCTCGGCCAGCTGCCCGAGCGGCGTCGCGGTCTCCGGCCGGTAGGCGAACAGGGCGGAGATCCCGGGCAGGGCCGGGTCGAGCGGGATGTGCGGCATCGGTCCTCCTGGCTGAGGGCGAAAGATCCTCAAGCGAGTCTTTCGCCCCGCGGCGGCCCGGCCAACCTCCGCTTTGCGCAACCGGGCCACCGCCGGACGGCTCAGCTGATGCTGAAGTCGTCCGCGTAGAGGGCGCTCTGGCCGTACCAGCCGTGGACGTAGACGGTCACCGCGCCCGACGCGCCGGTGGTGAAGGGCACCGACAGCTGGGTCCAGCCGCTGCTGGAGGTCCAGGTGCTCGCGCTGGCCCCGCCGCGGACGCCGACGTAGGCGTAGCTGCCCTGGACCCACGCCTTGAGCGTGTAGGCGTGGTTGGGGGCGAGGGTGACGTTCTGCGCCGCTTCGCCGGTGGCCGAGGCGGTGGGCACGACCTGCAGCGCGTGCGTGCCCGAGTGGGCCGGGGACGCGACGATCGCGTCACCCGCGGCGCTCCACGGGCTCAGCGCGCCGGTTTCGAAGCCGCCGTTGACGACGCCGCCGGCGGGCGGGGTGCCGTTCACGGTGAGGGTGAAGGTGGCGCTGTGGCTGCCGGAGGTGGCGGCGCCGGTGACGGTCAGCGGGTAGACGCCGGGGACGGCCGCGGTCGTGGTGCTCACCGACAGGGTCGCGGTGCCGCCCGCGGTCACCGTGCCCGGGGTGACCGACGCCGTGACGCCGGCGGGCGCGCCGGTGACCGACAGCGCGACCTGCTGCGCGGAGCCGGACGTCACCGCGGTGGTGATGGTGGCGGTGGCGGACTTGCCGGGGTCGACGGCGGCCGAGGCCGGGTTCGCGGTGACGGAGAAGTCGTTGCCGGGCACCGAGGTGCCGCCGGTGAAGGGTTCGAAGGCGTGGCTGAAGAACCAGGTGTCCTGGGCGATGCCGGAGCAGTTGTCCGCGGCGGCGCCGCCGGGGCAGCTGCCGTTGTCGCGCTGCAGCGCCCAGAAGGAGATCTCGTTGATGCCCTTCGAGACGGCCCAGTTGTAGACGGTGGCGGCGTCGGCGGTGGTGAACGTCTCGGCGGGGCCGAAGTCGTCGACGCCGATCATCTCGGTGACCCCGACGCTCGCCCACAGCTGCGCCTGCGTCTTGCCGGGGTAGAGCGCGGCGAGCTGGGAGACCAGCCCGGTGGCGGCGGTCTGGGTGTCGGTGGCCATCTGGTGGGCGGCGTTGTCGTAGTAGTCGAAGGTCATCAGGTTGACCACGTCGACGCGGGTGCCGTTGCTGACGGCGTTGCGCAGCACGGCCAGTCCGCTGTCGGCGAGGCCGCGGGTGGTCGTGGGCAGGGTGTAGGAGATCTGCAGGGAGCGGCCGCTTGCGGCGGCCCAGTCCTGGACCTTCTTGATGGCCTTGTTGCGGCGGTCGATGCCGGCGGTGTTGGTGAGGGAGTTGTCCTCGATGTCCATGTCGAGGCGCGGGACGTCGTAGGTGGTGATCACCGCTTCGTAGGCGGCGGCGATGGAGTCGACGCTGGTGCAGCTGTCGGCGATCTCGGTGCCGGTGTTGTCGGCGGTGTAGCCCCCGAAGGACGGGATGACGTCGCCGCCGCGGGAGCGGATCGTGGCGATGTCGGCGCCGAAGGTCGAGTTCGCGATCGGCATCCCGGTGTCACCGTTCCAGTAGACGGTGCAGGAGCCCTTGGTGGCGGCCTGGATGAACGCCATGGTGAGGTGCTTGGCGCCGGACTGCTGGGCCAGCGCGGCCGGGCTCTCCCCCGTCCAGGCTTCGAAGTAGGGCGCGAACACGTGCGCGGGCAGCGGCGTCGCGGCCTGCGCGGTTGCGGCCGCGGTGACCAGCGAACCGGCCGAAACCGCCAGCGCGGCCAGGAAAACGGACATTCGGGCGGGGAATCTGCGTCGTCGCATCTAGCGCTCCAGAGCCGGCGGGGAACCGTGCCGCGGCGGTGCACGGGGGAACGCCTTCAGGATTGGATCAGACCAATCCGGGAGTCAAGGTCTAGACCACTAAACCGGCCGGATGGCCGCCGCGGTTGCGCCGGGCCGGAAAAGTCCCGTTCGCCGCCGAACGTGACCATGTCCCCCGACTAACGATCGTGACAAAAACGTTCCAACCCCCCCGATTCCCCGGTAGCGTGCGCGTCCATGCGGGTGACATGGGGGAAGATTGGACAACGCAGAGTGACCAAACCGTGGCGGGCCGCCCCGAAGGCCGCGCTCTCCAGCCCGCTCACGCTGATCGTGGCCGCGGTGACCTCGCTGCTCGCCTGCTTCCTCGGCACCGCCGCGGTCCTGCAGGCCTCCGCCGCCGGCGGCGCCACCGTCGCCTACCAGACCGGCATCACCTGCCCCGACAGCTACGGCCCGGTCTTCGGCAAGGGCAACATCCGCGTCCAGGACATCCCCGCCCTCACCCAGGCCGTCCAGCGCCACGCCCCCGCCCACGGCTTCGGCGCCCCGGTCGTCGGCGCCTACACCACCGTCCTGCGCGGCACCGAGTTCAACGGCGACCCCCACTACAAGATCCGCCTCGGCTACCGCGACCAGGCCGGCCTCGACAACCTGACCCTCCAGCAGGGCTCGCGCGCACCCGGCCTGTGGCTCGGCAACGTCGTCGCCGACGCCGAGCACATCGGCGTCGGCGCGAAACCCAGCCTCCAGGGCATCCCGCTGCCACCGGTCACCGGCATCTACGCCGACCTGCTCGACCCGCCGCCGCGGTGGTGGTGCTCCCAGCAGTCCGGCGCCGTCGTCGACCGCCTCGTCGACGACCCGATCGACTCGATCGTCTTCGCCACCGACCAGAAGACCTTCGACACCGCGATCACCGCCATCGGCCTGCCCTCGGTGCAGTACTTCCACATCTCCTTCTACGAACCGGCGCCCACCACCCTCAGCGCCGCCGAAGACCTGCTGCGACGCTCCCAGGACCTCGTCGCCGACGTCCGCGCCGACCTCACCGCCCGCGGCCTCGGCCACCTCGTCGCCGCCAACGTCCCCACGTTCGAACGCTCCGTCCAGATCGCCCGCCAGGCCCAGGACAACGTCTTCGTGTCGATCCTGCCGCTCGCGCTCATCAGCGTCCTGGTCGGCTGCGCCGGCCTCGGCACCGTCGCGCTCCAGTGGTACCAGCGGCGCCACGCCCAGCTGCGGCTGCTCTCCGCCCGCGGCAGCGGCCCGGCCGCACTCGGCGGCCTCGCCGTCGCCGAACTCGGCCTCCCGATCTTCGCCGGCGGCGCACTGGGCGCCACCGCGGCCCGCCTGCTGCTCAGCGTCTACGGCCCGCCCGGCCGCCCCGACCCGGCCGCCGAACTGCAGGCCGCCGGCGTCGCGGCCGCGACCCTGCTCCTCTCGCTGACGATCCTGGCCACCATCGTCGCCGTCCGCGTCCACCGCGAATTCGAACTCGGCCGTGTCCGCCGCAAGGGCAACCGGGCCCGGCTGCTGGCCTACTTCCCCTGGGAACTCGCGACCGCGGGCATGGCCTGGCTCGGCTGGACCCGGCTCGCGCACTACGGCAGCGGATCCCGCCTCGGAAATCCATTACCGCAGGTCGATCCGCTGGCACTGACCTACCCGGTGTTCGTGGTGCTGACCGTCGGCCTGCTGACCGCACGCCTGGCCTGGCTCGCCCTGCACGCCTCCCACCGCGCCCGCCTCTGGTCCCGGCCCGCGCTGCAACTGGCGATCCGGCGGCTCGCCGGCGCCCGAGCGCCCGTGACCGGCGTGCTCGTCATCGGCACCCTCGCCGTCGGCACCCTGGCCACCGGCACCGGCATCGCCCGCGGCCAGGAAGAAGCGCTCAACACCAAGTCCGCCGTCTTCGTCGGCAGCAACGCCCGCCTCGACACCGACAGCCCCATCGGCATGGGCGACGTCGCCATGCCCGCCTCCCTCGCCGGCACCAGCACCGTCGTCGGCGAACTGACCGGCACCGGCAGCGTCGTCCTCGTCATCGACCCCGCGACGTTCGCCCGCGGCGCCGCCGTCGACAGCGTCCCGGCCGACGACCTCGACACCCTGCTCAACAAGATCTCCCAGCCCGACCCCCACGGCACCCCCGTCATCCGCGTCGGGCACACCCCCAAGCAGACCGCCACACTCCCGGACGGGCTCCCCGACGCCGTCCCCGCCGGCGACCTCCCGGTCTTCCCGATGATCGGCACCTCACCCGGCTACGTCGTCTCCCGCACCGTCCTCAGCCACGCCCAGCTCGACAGCGTCCCCAAGTGGAGCGTGCTCACCAAGGCATCGATGGCCGACGCCACCACCGCCCTGCGCGACGCCGGCGTCTTCATCCCCAACCGCGTCAGCCGCGAATCCGCGCTCGACGGCCTCCCGTTCTTCGTCGTCTCGTGGACGTTCTCCTTCGTCGCCCTGCTCGGCGCCGTCCTCGGCATCGTCGCCATCCTCGCCCTGCTCGTCGCCGTCGAAGTCCGCCGCAGGCAGAACGCCCTCGCTGGCGCCCTCGTGCTCCGCATGGGCATGCGGCCACGCACCCTGCTCGCCAGCCACCTCATGGAGCTCGGCGCGCTCAGCGGCCTTGCCATCGCCGTCGGCGTCGCCTGCGGCGTCTCCGTGGCCGGCCTGTCCGTCCCGCGGTTCGACCCCGCCACGTTCCTCGCCCCCCGCTCGGAACTCCCCGACCCGCTGCCCTTCGTCCTGACCGTCGTCGTCATCGGCGTGGCGGTCGTCGCCCTCGCCGGCTGGATCGCGGTGCGCTCGGTGCGCACCGCCCGGACCGCGGAGCTGATCCGTGCCTGAAAAACCGATCTTCTCCCTGCGCGGCATCGGCGTGGACTACCAGACCCCCGCCGGGATCGTCACCGGCGTCGACGACGTCAGCATCGACGTCCCCGCCCGCGGCATGACCGTCCTCGCCGGCCCCTCCGGCTCCGGCAAGTCCACGCTCCTGCGCGTCCTGGGCCTGTTCGAACAACCCGCCCGCGGCACCCTCACCTTCCAAGGCGCCGACACCCGCAAGCTCAAGCACCGCGAACGCCGCGCCCTGCGCCGCCACCACCTCGGCCTCGTGTTCCAGAACCCCGCCGACAACCTCCTCGGCTACCTCCCGGTCGCCGAAAACCTCCGCGCCGCCGCCGAAGCCGCCGGCACCGACTGCAACCCCGACGACATCCTCGGCCAGCTCGGCCTGCACGGCACCGGCGACTGGAAGATCTCGGCACTCTCCGGCGGCCAGCAGCAACGCCTCGCCTTCGGCTGCGTCCTCGCCGCCCGCTCCACCGTCATCCTCGCCGACGAACCGACGTCCCAACTCGACGAAGCCTCCGCCGACCTCGTGCTCGACACCCTGCGGTACCTCGTCGACCAGGACTTCGCCGTGCTCGTCGCCTCCCACGACGACCGCCTCATCGACCTCGGCGCCCGCGTCGCCCGCCTGCACAAGGGCACCCTCGAACGCGTCGAAGAACGGGAACCGCAGCCATGACCCTCGTCGAAGCCAAAGGCCTCCGCCGCAGCTTCACCCACCCCAGCGGCGACATCGAAGTCCTGCGCGGCCTCGAACTCCGCGTCGCCGCCGGCGAACTCGTCACCGTCTCCGGCCGCTCCGGCTCCGGCAAAAGCGCCCTGCTCGCCCTGCTCTGCGGCTTCGACTCCCCCGACTCCGGCTGCGTCCTCCTCGACGGCGTCCCCATCAGCGGCGCACCCCCGTGGCACACCTGCGCCGTCCTCCCCCAGGCCCTCGGGCTCGCCAACGAACTGACCATCGCCGAAAACGTCGCCCTCCCCCTCCGCCTGCGCGCCGACGTCCCCCGCCCCGCCCCCGACGAGATCCACGCCCGCGTCACCGAACTCCTCGACGAACTCGGCATCGGCGACCTCGGCGACCGCTACCCCCTCGAAGTCTCCTTCGGCCAGCAGCAACGAGTCGCCCTCGCCCGCGCGGTCGCCGGACGCCCCAGGGTGCTGCTCACCGACGAACCCACCGCCCACCTCGACGCCGGCTCCACGCCCCGGGTGCTTCGCCTGCTGCGCCGCTGCGCGACCGAGGGCGCGGCCGTCATCGTCGCCACCCACGACGACGAAGTCCACCGCATCGCCGACCGCCGCGTCCGCCTCCTCGACGGCGTCCTCACCGCCCTGCTCGACTGATCGATCAGGAATCGAGAAGCCCAGGTCAGCGAGCCGCGAATAGCGTCGTAGCCGTACCGCAACGACGACCACAGGAGCACCGCGATGACCACCCAGGGGATCAAGACCGTCCTGCACCCCGTGACCGACCTCGCCGCCGCCAAAGCCGTCTACACCGCCCTGCTCGGCACCGAACCCCAGGCCGACGCGCCCTACTACGTCGGCTACGACACCGAAGGCCAGCACATCGGCCTCGTCCCCAACGGCGCCCAGCAGGGCATGACCGGCCCGGTCACCTACTGGCACGTCGACGACATCGCCGCGAAGCTCGCCGAAGTCACCGCCGCCGGCGCGAAGGTCAAGGACGAGCCCAAGGACGTCGGCAACGGCCGCCTCGTCGCGACCTTCACCGACGCCGACGGCAACGTCCTCGGCCTGCTCCAGGACTAACCCAGCGCGGTCGCCCGGCTGACGTCCTCCCACGCCGCCAAATCCGCCGCCAGCGCCTCGTGCTGCGCCCGGATCGCCTCCACCGCGTCCGCGCCCAGCGCCAGGCGCAACGGCGCGTCCGCACTCCCGACCGCCCGCACGATCGCCGCCGCGGCCTTCGCCGGGTCGCCCGGCTGCGTACCGTCCATGTGCGCCACCGCCTCCCGCGTCCCCGACGTCGACACCGCGTACGCCTCGATCTCCCGCGAACGGTGCATCCGGCCACCACCGAACTCCGTCCGGAACGCACCCGGCTCCACGATCAGCACCCGCACCCCGAACGGCGCCACCTCCGCCGCCAGCGCCCCCGAAATACCCTCCAGTGCGTACTTCGCCGCGCAATAAGCCCCGAAGCCCGGCATCGACAGCTGCCCACCCATCGAACTGATCTGCACGACCGTCCCGCTGCCCTGCGCCCGCAAGTGCGGCAGCACCGCCTTCGTCACCGCCACCGCACCGAAGAACATCACCTCCAGCAACCCGCGCAGCTCCTCCATCGTCAGCTCCTCGACCGCGCCGACCGAACCATTGCCCGCGTTGTTCACCACGACGTCGATCCGCCCGAACGCCACCAGCGCCGTCTTCACCGCCGCGTCGATCTGCCCCTCGTCGGTCACGTCCAGCGCCGCCGTCCGCACCCGCGCACCACCGCGCTCAAGCAGATCCGCCAACGTCTCCGGCCGCCGGGCCGTCGCCACCACGCGGTCACCCGCCGCCAGCGCGGCCAGCGCGATCTCCCGGCCGAACCCGGCCGAGCACCCCGTGATCAACCAGACGCGGCCATCGGTGTTCGTCATCTTCCGTTCCTCCCAGTGGTTTTCCTCCCCCCATCCTCGGGAAGATCACCACCGGGGCGCCAACACCGGTCTCCTGCCACAGCTACAGTCAGAACCTGTGACCCCCGAGCTCCGGCACCTGCGCTACTTCGTCGCCGTCGCCGACGAAACCAGCTTCACCCGCGCCGCCGCCGGCCTCCACATCGCCCAGCAATCGCTCTCCCAGCAGATCACCGTCCTCGAACGCACCCTCGGCGCCCGCCTCTTCGACCGCGACGCCCGCGGCACCCGCCTCACCGCCGTCGGCGCCCTGTTCCTCCCCGAAGCCCGCGCGGTCCTCGCCCGCGCCGACGAAGCCGTCGCCACCCTCGGCCGCGCCGTCCGCGGCGAAATCGGCACCGCCCGCCTCGCCTTCCTCACCACCACCGCCAACTACCTCCTGCCCCCGATCGTCCGCGCCGTCCGCGAACGGTTCCCCGGCCTCACCGTCACGACCACCGAAGCACCCATCGCCGAACTCGTCGACGGCCTCCGCCACCACCGCTTCGACCTCGCCTTCACCCGCCCGCCCCTGGTCGACGACCTCACCACCCGGACCCTGCTCACCGAAGAGGTCTGCGCCGTCCTCCCCACCGACCACCCCCTCGCCGGCCGCCCCGCACTGAAACTCGCCGACCTCGCCGCCGAACCGTGGGTCCTCACCCCACGCACCAGCTGGGAACCCTGGCACCGCACCTACGACGACGACTTCGCCACCGCCGGCTTCACCCCGCACGTCGTGCAGCGCGCCGACACCGTCCAAGGACTCCTCGGACTCGTCGCCGCGGGCGTCGGCGTCACCCGCCTGACCCGCTCCTCCCACAGCCTCCGCCGCACCGGCGTCGCCTTCGTCCCCCTCGACGGCGACCTCGCCCGCACCGAACTCGTCTGGTCACCCACCAACGACAACCCGGCCATCCGCACCATCACCGACGTCGCCGTCGAACTCGCCGCGACCACCGACCTCACCGAAGCCGGCTAGCCCTGATCCACTTCACCGGAGCCCGGCACCCGAACCGTAGAATCGACGCCGATGCGACGTCTTCGGTGGTACTGGGGGGCACTGGTCCTCGTCTGCGTGGCCCTCCTGGCCGGCTTCTTCGTCTTCTTCGGCTCCGAAAGCAAAAACGGCCGACCGCAACCCCGCCAAGGCCCACCCGGCACCGGCCCGCTCACCGTCGTCGCCATGGGCGACAGCACCGTCTCCGGCGAAGGCGCCGGCCAGTACACCGCCACCACCAACGGCCAAGGCGGCAACTGGTGCCACCGCTCCCCCAACGCCTTCGTCGAGAAGATCGACATCCCCGGCATCACCGCCCACGTCAACCTCGGCTGCTCCGGCGCCCCCGCCGAACAGGTCGCACTCGGCGACGTCAAGCAGTGGACCGAAGGTTCCCAAGCCCAGCAGCTCGCCGCGCTCGTCAAGGACCACCGCGTCGCCGCCGTCGTCATGGCCGTCGGCGCCAACGACGAACCCAAGTTCTCCAACCAGGTCACCGAATGCTTCAAAGCCTGGTTCAACCCCGGCGGCCCGTCCTGCAGCGAAGCGCTCAAGCAGACCTGGCAGTCCAAAGTGGACGCCATGGTGCCGAAGGTCGCGACCGCCGTCTCCGACGTCAAGAAAGTCCTCGCCCATGCCGGCTACGTCCCCGCCGACTACCAGCTCGTCCTGCAGTCCTACGCCGCCCCCATCGGCCCGGACCTGCCCGAAGACCTGCGCACGCTCAACGGCTGCCCGTTCCGCCTCGAAGACCTCCGCTGGATCTCCCAGACCGGGATCGGCGTCCTCTCCTCAGGACTGAAGGCGGCCGCGCAGCAGTCCGGCGCCCGGTTCCTCGACCTCGCCAAGGCCGGCGTCAAGCACGAAGCCTGCAGCGGTGGCGCCAACCCCGCGACCGAGTGGTTCACCCGCCTCACCCTCCAGCTCGCCGACCTCGGCCAAGCCGACCGGGCCGGCCACGCGCTGCAGGAGTCGTTCCACCCCAACGCCGCCGGGCACGCCGCGATCGCCAACTGCCTCACGGAGTTCATCGCGGCCCGCGAAGGGAACGCCTCCTGCCTCGCCGGTGCGGACGGGAAGCTGCACTCGGCCCCGGAGGTCGTGGCTCGCTGAGGGTTCCCCGGTCTATAGCCGAGGTTTCCTGCGGTGCCGGTACGGCTTTTTAGCGTGCCAGGCGCTATAGGGCGTTATACACTCAAAGATCGAGCGCTGCTCGCAAGGCGATGTCGATGCGCTCCTGGACCTCGAGGTCGATCTCGGCGATCCGCTCGTCGAACCACGGCCGGTAGAGCCGTGTCAGGTTGAGCGTCGACACCCAGTACCGGGCGTCGATCGCGACGCCGAGGATGTCCTGCGGGTCGCGTTCGAGCAGTTCCGTGCCGAGCAGCCAGGGGCGCTCGGATTCGTTCACCCCGTCCGAGGACAGCAGCACGACGGTGCGCTGCCGGGCCGGTTCGGTCGGGGGGTGGTACGTCCAGACTTCACCCCTGCGCACGCAGATCCTTTTCCGCCGCGCTGCGCTCGGCCTCGTCCGCTTCCGCGACGGCCGGCTCCGGCTTCCGCGGGGTGTATCCGGTGCGTACCGCCTCGCGCCTGGCCGCCTTCGACAGCCAGGACGAGACCGAGATTCCGTGGGCTTTCGCGGCTCGTTCGGCGAATTCCAGCGCGCCGCTGTCCAGCGAAAGCGTGACCTTACGTGTTGCCATACCCTTTACCGTACCAGTGCTCCGGTCCCCGGGCGGCCCGCCGGCGTCAGAACGTCGGCGAACGTCCCTCGAACGGCGTAGAGAGCACCACCGTCGTCCGGGTCGACACCTTCGCCGACTCGCGGATCCGGCGCAGCAGGTCCTCCAGCCCCAGCGGCGACGGCACGCGCACCAGCAGGATGTAGGACTCGTCGCCGGCCACCGAGTAGCAGGACTCGATCTCCTTGATGTGCTGGATCCGCTGCGGGTAGTCGTCCGGCGCCGCCGGGTCGTTCGGCGTCAGCGAGATCAGCGCCGTCAGCGGCAGGCCGATCTGCTCGCCGTCGAGCCGCGCGGTGTACCCGAGGATGACCCCGCGCTGCTCGAGGCGGCGCACCCGCTGGTGCACCGCCGACACCGACAGCCCGACCCGCTCGGCGAGGTCGGTGAAGCTGCGCCGCCCGTCGGCCGCGAGCTCCTGGACGATCGCCTGGTCCAGCGGCTCCAGGCCACCGGCCGTCATGCGTCCAGCACGACGAGGTCGTGCGGCTGGTTGTTGACGGACTCGACGCCGTCGGCGGTGACGATCACGATGTCCTCGATCCGGGCGCCCCAGCGGCCCGGCTGGTAGATGCCCGGCTCGACGCTGAAGGCCATGCCCGGCTCCAGCGGCAGCGCGTTGCCCGCGATGATGTACGGCTCCTCGTGCACGTCCAGGCCGATGCCGTGGCCGGTGCGGTGGATGAAGTACTCGCCGAACCCGGCCTCGGCGATGACGTCCCGCGCGGCGGCGTCGACGGCCTCGGCGGTCACACCCGGCTTGACCGCGGCCACCGCAGCGGCCTGGGCGCGCTGCAGCACCGCGTAGGTCTCGGCCACGTCGGCGTCGCGCGGCGTGCCCACGGCGTAGGTGCGGGTGGAGTCGGAGTTGTAGCCCGCGGGCAGCGGGCCGCCGATGTCGACGACCACGACGTCACCCTTCTCGATGACGCGGTCGGAGACGTCGTGGTGCGGGCTGGCGCCGTTCGGGCCCGAGCCGACGATCACGAAGTCGGCCTGGACGTGCCCCTCCTCGACGATGGCCGCGGCGATGTCGGCGCCGACCTCCGCCTCGGTGCGGCCGGGCCGCAGCCACTCGTGGACGCGGGCGTGCACGCGGTCGATCGCGGCACCCGCCTCCCGCAGCGACGCGATCTCGGCGGCGTCCTTGCGCATCCGCAGCTCGCGCACGACCGGGCCGGCCAGCGTCTGCTCGGTCTCGCCGAGCGCGGACCGCAGCGCCAGCACGTGCAGCGCCGGGGTGAAGTCGCTGACCGCGACGCGGCCGGGCTTGCCGAGCCGGTCCGCGACCAGCTTGTACGGGTCGTCGCCGTCCACCCAGGTGAGCAGCTCGACGCCGAGCTCGTCGGTCGGGACGTCGGCGTACCCGGGCGCCTCCAGCTTCGGGACGACGAGCGCCGGCGTGCCGTCGGCGGGCACGACGAGGGTGGTCAGCCGCTCGAACGAGCCACCGGCCTGCCCGAGCAGGTACCGCAGGTCGGAGCCGGGCGCGATCAGCAGGGCGTCGGTGCCGGCGGCGGCCGCGGCGGTGCGGGCGCGGTCGAGGCGGGCGCGGAGAGCGGCGGCGTCGGGGGCAGGCGTGTGGAGGGATCGGCGCGACATGAGGCCGAGCCTAGCCGGGCGGCGCCACCGGCCGGACGGCCTGGGGCCGCGACATGCCGGGCCGGGTGACACACCTCCCCTCCCCCGCCGCCAGAAAGTTCGTGAAGGCCACCTTGAGGAACTTGGAGTTCGGGAAGGTGGCCTTCACGAACTTTCGGGGCCGGGCGTGGCAGGCTGTGCGGGTGACCGGATCCCTTGCCCTGCTCGACTCCGCGAGCCTGTACTTCCGTTCGTTCTTCGCCCTGCCCGACTCGATGCGCGCCGCGGACGGGACGCAGGTCAACGCCGTGCGCGGGTTCGCCGACACGATCGCGCGGATCCTCACCGACCGGCGGCCCGCCCGGCTCGTGTGCTGCCTGGACGCGGACTGGCGGCCGAAGTTCCGCACCGACCTGCTCCCCAGCTACAAGGCCCACCGGGTCGCCGAGGAGACCGGCAGCGGCCCGGACGTCGAAGAGGTGCCCGACACGCTCACCCCGCAGGTGCCGATCATCCTCGACCTGCTCGAGGCGTTCGGGTTCGCGACCGCGGAGGCCGCCGGCTACGAGGCCGACGACGTCATCGGCGCGCTGGCGACCCGCGAGAAGACCGTCCCGGTCGAGGTGATCACCGGGGACCGCGACCTGTTCCAGCTGGTGCGCACCGAGCCGTCGCCGGCGTCGGTGATCTACGTCGGCAAGGGGTGGGCGAAGGCGGAAGTGCTGGGCCCGGCCGAAATCGCCGAGCGCTACAGCCTGCCCCGCGAGACGGCCGGGCCGGCGTACGCGGACATGTCCGTGATGCGCGGCGACCCCTCCGACGGGCTCCCCGGCGTCGCCGGGATCGGCGAGAAGACCGCGGCGAAGCTGATCACGCAGTTCGGCTCGCTCGACGCGCTGCTCGAGGCCGCCGCGGCCGGGGATTCCCGCGTCCCGCTCAAGACCCGGCTACGGCTCTCCGACGCCGCCGGCTACCTCGCGGTCGCCCCGACCGTGGTGCGGGTCGCCGTCGACGCGCCGGTCGAGCAGTCCGGCCCCGACACCGTGCCCGCGGCACCCGCCGACCCCGAGCGGGTCGCCGAGCTCGCCGAACGGTGGAACCTGGGCAACTCCGTCGAACGGCTCCTCAAGGCCCTCCCCGGCGCCTAGAAGTGCGTGCCGCACCAGGGTGCGGCGATCGTCGTGAACAGCTCGTCCGCGCGCGCCACCGCGGCCGGGTCACCGGCCTGGACCCGGCCCGCCTGCACCAGCGCCGTGGCGCTCCACTCCCCCAGGTACAGCATGCCGAGGGTGTCGACGTCGAGGGTGAGGTCCGCGGCGGCCCCGGTCCGCCGGGCGCCGTCCGGGCCGACCTCGTAGTGGCCGGTGTTGGCGGGCAGCAGGCGGTCGGTCACCGCCAGCACCACCGGATCGGCCGCCCGGTACGTCCGGGCCGCCAACGCCGCCGCGACGTCCACCGGGCGCAGCCACAGGTCGTCCTCGACGGCGAGGGTGGCCGCGTGCCGGTGGTCGGTCAGCATCGCCGACAGCGGCTCGTCCACCGGGCGGTGGCGGGCGTGCACCGCGGAGACCAGGTCGACCGACAGCAGGAACCGCCAGAGACCGGCCCGCGCGACCGGGCTGTCGGCGTGCAGGTCGCGGACCTGCAGCACCGCGCCTTCGTCCGGCGCCTCCAGGGACCGGCGGCTCACGGTCTCGTAGACGACGAAGCCGTCGTCCCCGTCCGGTCCACTGTGGACGGCCACGACGTGGTCGCCGTCCGGGCCGGCGAGCCGGTCGTGCATCACCGGCCACCACAGCGGCGGACGGCCGATCATGCCCGGGCGGCGCGCGATCCGGTGGTACAGGCCGGGAATCTCCTTCACCGCCTCGTCCGGCGTCAGCATCCGGACCTCGCCCGCGAGCGGCACGCGGTCGTGCAGCCGGGCTGCGGGCCGCGCCACGCGGATCGTCTTGCCCAGCGCGGCCGAGCCGTAGCCGAAGCGGCCGTAGATCGTGGGCTCGCTGGCGTGCAGCACGGCCAGCGGCAGCCCGCGCGCGGCGACGTCGGCCAGCTGGACGCGCATCAGCTCGGTCAGCACACCGCGACGAGTGCGGTCCGCGCGCACCCCGACGCCGTCAACCGCGGCGGCCGGCAGCACACCACCGCCCGGCACCGTGATGTCGGTGTCGAAGGAGCTCGCGATCCCGATCGGGGTGTCGCCGTCGAACGCGCCGAACTTGTGCGCCGCCGGCCAGGAAACCCCGAAGCGGGACCAGAGTTCGTCGCTGACGCGGTTGCTGTGCAGCGAACGGCCGAGCAGGTCGAACGTGCTGCGGCGCTCGTCCTCGGTGACGGGGCGGACGTCGAAGGCGGTCATGCTCCCGATCTTGCCGTCCGCCACCGGCCGAGGCACCTGGTTTAGAAGTGGGACCCGCACCACGGTACCGACCGGGTGCCGAACAACGCGTCCGCGGCCGCCGGCGCGGCGGCGTCCCGGACCTCGATCCGGCCCACACCGGCCAGCGCCGACGCCTTCCAGGTGCCGAGGTACAGCATCGCCAGCGTCGTGACGTCGAGCCGGAGCGCGGCGGGCCCGTCAGCGCGCTCGGCGCCGTCCGGGGTGATCCGGTAGGTACCGCTGTTGCCGGGCAGCATCACGTCCGCGACCTCGACGACGACCGGCTCGCCCGGCCCGTATTCGCGTGCGGCCAGCGCTTTCGGGACGTCGACGAGCCGGATCCAGTGCTCGTCGCCGATCCGGTTTTCGATCAGCCGCCGGTGGTCCTCCAGGAGCAGCTCGATCGGCTCGTCGAGCGGCCGTTCCTCGGCGACGATCCGGTCCACCAGGTCGACGCCGAGCAGGAACCGCCACAGCCCGGCGAACGCGGCCGGCGTGGCGGCGAACAGGTCCGGGACCTCCAGCTCCTTCGTCCACGGGTACGCCTCCAAGCCCTCGACGAAGTAGGTCGCGAACCCGTCCGGCCCGTCCGGACCGTGGTGCACCACCGCCTTCATCGGCTGGCTGCGGCGCCGGCTCTGGGCCTCGTAGAGCCGCCACACCACCTCCGGCCGGGACATCATCCCCGGACGGCGCCCGATGCGGTCGTAGACGCCGGGGAGCACTTCCCACGCGCGGTCGGCGTCCAGCAGCTCGATTTCCCCGCCCGTGGGGGCGTCCGGTCGCAGCCGGGCCCGCGTCCGGTCGACGCGGTAGGTGCGGTTCCGCGTCGCCAGGCCGTAGCCGAACCGGCCGTAGATGCCGGCTTCGGAGGCCAGCAGGTTCGCGCACACCACCCCGCGTGTGGAGAAGTCCTCCAGCTGCGCCGTCATCAGCGCGCGCAGCACGCCACGGCGGGTCCGGTCCGCGCGGACACCGACGCCGGTGACGCCGGCCATCGGCACCCGCGCCCCGCCCGGGACGGTCAGCTCGGCGTCGAAGAACCGGGCCGTGCCGATGAGTTCCGGGTCGAACGCGCCGATCGCCCCGCCGGGCTGGAAGGCACGCCCGGAGTGTTCCCATTCGGCGTCGGTGGCCGGGTGGAAGTGCACGGTGTCGCGGAACAGGTCGCTCGCGGCGCGGTGCTCGTCGGTGCGCAGCGTCCGGATCTCGAAGTCGCTCATGCCCGGATCATCTCCGGAAACGGCGAAGTCCGGCCACCGGAATTCCCGGCGGCCGGACTCCTCACGCGCTACTTGGTGGCGGGCGGGGAAACCTCGTAGTTCCCGCCGTCACCCTTGACCGTGATCTGCACCTGCTGCGGCTTGCCCGCGATCGTGGCGGTGCACTCGAACTTCGCGCCGTCCTCAACCTTTTGCTCGGCCGGGCAGGTCACCGCCGTGACGCCGTCGATCTTGTACGTCTCGGTGAGCAGCTTCTGCACGTCGGTCTGCATCTGGGTGTTGTTGAAGACCTGCGTCTTGAAGAACCCGGGCGCGACGAACCCGAGCACCCCGACGACGGCCAGCACCACGACCAGCGCGACGACGCCGATCAGCAGGCCCTTCTTCGACTTCCCCTGCTGCTCGCCCTCCGGCGCGCCGGGGTACTGCTGCGGTTGCTGGCCGTACTGACCCGGCGGCTGCTGGCCGTACTGCGGCTGGGCCTGGGGCCCGCTCTGCGGGTACGCCCCGCCCGGCTGCTGCCCGTACTGGGGCTGGGCCTGCGGGCCGCTCTGCGGGTACCCGCCACCGGGCTGCTGCCCGTACGGCGGCGGTTGCTGACCCCACTGCGGCTGCTGCGGCGGCTGCTGGCCGTACCCGCCGGGCTGCTGACCCCACTGCTGGGGCTGCTGCGGCTGGCCGTACTGCTGCTGGTTCGGGTCGTAGGACGGCGGCTGCTGGCCCCATTGGGGCTGCTCCTGCGGGCCGCTCGGCGGGTACGCGCCGCCCGGCTGCTGCCCGTACTGGGGCTGCTGTGGGTCGTTGCCGCCATACGGCGTGCTCATCGTCTGCCTCCGCCTGCTTCGCTCAACTGGCTCTCCACCCCGAAACCGCCGTAAAGCCGCGTACGCACGGTGTCGCACGCGATCCAACCACAGGTCGGACCCGAGCACACGTGGCCACGCTCACCGCTGTGCCCCGTCTGGAGCAGGGCTAACACGAAGTTCACGCGGCGCCCGCGGCCACGACACCGCGACGCAGCGCCTTCACCGCCGCGGCCGCCGCCGCGCCCACCGGATCCGCCTTCCCGAGCACGTCCCGGATCTGGTCCAGCAAGTCGATCACCTGCCGCGACCAGCGCACGAAGTCACCCGCCGACAGCTCCTGGCCGTTCGCCTCGGCCGCGGTGAGCACCTTCTCCAGCGACTCCCCGCGCGCCCACCGGTAAACCGGCCACGCGAACCCGGCGTCGGGCTCCCGCGTCCGGTCGAGGCGGTGCCGCCGCTCGTCCTCGGTCAGCTCCACCCACAGCCGCACGGTCTCCTGCCACGCCTCGGGCACCGCGCCCCCGGGCAGCCGCGGCTCGCCCGCGGTGTCGCGGCGCGCCTCGAACACCAGCGTGGAGACGACGGCGGCGAGCTCGGCCGGGCCGAGGTCGCGCCACACGCCGTGCCGGATGCACTCGGCGGCCAGCAGATCGGACTCGCTGTAGAGCCGGGTCAGGCGACGGCCGTGCTCGGTGACGCGGTCTTCCCCGTCCCCAGCCGACTCCGGTCCCAGATAGCCGCGCTCGCCCAGCAGCGCCAGGATCCGGTCGAACGCGCGCGCCAGCGAGTGCGTCGTCGCCGCGACCTTCCGTTCCAGCTGCTGGGTTTCCGCGGTGAGCCGCTGGTACCGCTCGACCCAGCGCAGGTTCGCCTCGCGCTCGGCCAGCCCGTGACCCGGGTGGGCCCGCAAGGCCCGCCGCAGCGCCGCCAGCTCACCGTCCTCGTTCGCCCCCGACCGCCGCTTTTGCCTGCCGGGCAACGAAATCCCGGCGTTGCGCAACGTCGAGGCGATGTCACGGCGGGTCTTCGGCGACCGCAGCTCGATGTGCTTCGGCAGCTTGATCCGTCCCAGCGCCTCGACCGGCGCCGGGAAGTCCGCCACCGACAGCGGCCCGGACCAGCGATCCTCGGTCACCACGACCGGCCGCGGCTCGCGGATCGGGTCCAGCCCCGGATCGACCACCACGGCCAGCCCGGCCCGGCGGCCCGCCGGCACCGCGATGACGTCGCCCTTGCGCAGCTTCTCCAGCGACTCCGCGGTCCCCGCCCGCCGCGCCGCGGTGTTCTGCCGCGACAGCGCCTTCTCCCGCGTCGAGATCTTCGCCCGCAGCTCGACGTACTCCAGCATCTCGTCGAAGTCGCCGGTGATCGCGGCCGCGTACCCCTTCAGCGCTTCCTTGTTCCGCTCGATCCGGCGCGCGGTCCCGACCACCGACCGGTCGGCCTGGAACTGCGCGAACGACTGCTCCAGCAGCTCCCGCGCCTCGGCCGCGCCGACCTGCGCGACCAGGTTCACGGCCATGTTGTACCCGGGCCGGAACGACGACCGCAGCGGGTAGGTCCGGGTAGAGGCGAGCCCGGCGACCTGCTTGGGGTCGACCCCGGGCTGCCACGCGACGACCGCGTGGCCCTCCACGTCGATCCCGCGCCGCCCGGCCCGGCCGGTGAGCTGCGTGTACTCCCCCGGCGTCAGGTCGACGTGCGCCTCGCCGTTGTACTTCACCAGGCGCTCGAGGACGACCGTGCGGGCCGGCATGTTGATGCCCAGCGCGAGCGTCTCGGTCGCGAACACGACCTTCACCAGGCCGCGGACGAACAGCTCCTCGACGGTCTCCTTGAACGCCGGCAGCAGTCCCGCGTGGTGCCCGGCGATGCCGCGCTCGAGGGCTTCCCGCCACTCCCAGTAGCCGAGCACGCCCAGGTCGCCCTCGGGCAGCTCCGACGTCCGCGCGTCGATCACCCGGCGGATCTCCTCGACCTCCCCGGGACCGTTGAGCCGCAGCCCGGACCGCACGCACTGCGCCACCGCGGCGTCGCAGCCCGCACGGGAGAAGATGAACACGATCGCGGGCAGCAGCCCGGCCCGGTCCAGCTGCTCGACGACGTCGACCCGCGACGGCGGCCGGAACCGCGGCATCCGCTGCGGCGCGCCCCGCCGCCCACGCGGGCCGCGGAACCCGGCGGGCGCGTACTGGCGGCCGATCTCCTCGGTGCGGCGCAGCAGGGTCGGGTTGATCCGCAGCTCGGCCCCGGGCAGGTGGGTGTCCTCGCCCGCGAACAGGTCCAGCAGCCGGTTTCCGACCAGCATGTGCTGCCACAACGGCACCGGCCGGTGCTCGTCCACGACGACCGTGGTGTCCCCGCGCACCTCGACCAGCCATTCGCCGAACTCCTCGGCGTTGCTGACGGTGGCCGACAGCCCGACCACGCGGACGTGCTCGGGCAGGTGCAGGATCACCTCTTCCCAGACCGCGCCGCGGAACCGGTCGGCGAGGTAGTGGACCTCGTCCATGACGACGTACCCGAGGTCGGTGATCGTCGACGAGCCGGCGTAGAGCATGTTGCGCAGCACCTCGGTGGTCATCACGACCACCTGCGCGTTGCCGTTGATCGAGGTGTCCCCGGTGAGCAGGCCGACGGCGTCGGCGCCGTAGCGGGCGACCAGATCGGCGTACTTCTGGTTCGACAACGCCTTGATCGGCGTCGTGTAGAAGCACTTGCGGCCCTCGGCCAGCGCCAGGTGCACGGCGAATTCGCCGACGACGGTCTTGCCCGCACCGGTGGGCGCGCACACGAGCACGCCGTGGCCGCCCTCGAGGGCTTCGCACCCCCGGATCTGGAACTCGTCGAACTCGAAGGACGCCTCCGCGGCGAAGCGCGTCAGCTGGGGGTACTTCCCGCGGCGCGAGGAGGCCGCATAGGCCTCGGCCGGGGACGGAGAAGGGCTACTGGCCACCTCGTCAGGGTTTCACATCCCCCGGGCGTTCCGCACGCCGCGTGACCGACGGCGTGGCGCGCCCCGTGGTATAGGGCGTTATACACCGAGATCGGTCGCGGGAACCGGATCGCGGGCGGGCGCGTCGGAGCGGCGGAAAGGAGGTACCGATGACCGAACCGTGCCCGAGCTGCGGGCAGCTGGACCAGGTGCAACACGTGCCGGCGGTCTACCACGGCGGGCACTCCTTCTACCGCGGCCAGGGCCCGACGGTCGCCGTCCCCGCCGGCGACGGCGTCGTCTACACGAGCAGCCAGGTCAGCGGCGTCTCGGTGACGGCGGTCGCCCGGTCCCTCGACCCCTTTCCCCCACCGCGCCGCAACGGCGGCCTGGTGGCGGCGGTGATCCTGCTGGCACTGGTCGGCAGCTGCTTCCTCCTGCTCCCGTTCTCGGCGGCCGACGACCCGCCTCCCGGCGGCGAGGGCGCGAAGGCGCTGGGCTTCGCGGTGCTCTCGCTGCCGGCGTTCGGGGTGTACCTCGCGGCAGGCGTGCTGGTCTGGCTCTACGTCCGCCGCGTGCGCGCGCACCGGAAGCAGCAGAAGGGCGTGCCGGCGGCCCAGCAGGTCTGGGAGCAGGGCTGGTTCTGCCACCGCTGCGGCGGGGTGTACTTCGCCGACGCCGGACGGCTTCTGACCCCGGCCCACTTCCGCCAGCTGGTGGCACGGGCGGGCGGCTACGACCGGTAGCCGCGGCGCCAGGCCGGGCGGGTGCTCGGGTCGGCGCCGGATCGGCCGCAGGTACAGGACCCGCCAAGCCGAGGCCCGCGAGCGGTGGTAACGACCGTTGAAACGTCTTGAATGAGTCATTCAGGTCTTCAGAGGTCCTGAATGACTCATTCAAGACGCCGGACCGACCGTTAGGCGAGCACCGTCAGGGCGCCCGGGACGCAGTCGACCGTCACCGGGACCGTGCCTTGGGGCTCGCCGTCGGCGTACGCGGGCCAGTCGTTGCCGGTCAGGGCGACCGAGCGGGCGCGCAGCGTGCGGACCGCCGGGTGGGTCACGTGCTTGCCCGTGCGCAGGCCGGGGAGCATGCGCATCAGGCCGCGGCGGGTGGCGTGGCCGATGATCGTGACGTCGAAGACGCCGTCCTCGGGGTCGGCCGTGGGGCAGATCGGGACGCCGCCGCCGTAGAAGCGCGTGTTGCCGATCGCGACCAGGGTCGCGTCGAGCTCGATCCGGCCCGCGCCGGTGTCGACGACCACCGGACGGGACCGGAACGACGCCAGTTCGGCCAGGATCGCCAGGTCGTAGCGGCGGGGTCCGGACGGCCAGCGCATCCGGTTGGCGCGTTCGTTGACGCTCGCGTCGAACCCGGCGCACAGCACCGTCGCGAACCACGTGTCGCCGATCCGGCCGAGGTCGAGCCGCCGCCGCGCGCCCGACTTCAGGGCCGCCACCAGCGCGTCGACCGCCGCCAGCGGTTCGGCCGGGACGCCGAGCGCACGGGCGAAGTCGTTGCCGGTACCGGCCGGGACCAGGCCGAGCGCCACGTCGTGGTTGGCGCAGAACTGGACGCCCTGGTGGGCGGCGCCGTCGCCGCCGAGCACGACCAGGACGTCGAGACCGGCGCTGTGGGAGGTCCGCATCAGCTCGCGGGACTCCTCGACGGAGTTCGCGACCAGCACGTCGAGGCGGTCGACGGCGGCGCGCAGCCGCTCCGCGACCGTGTCGGCGATCCGGGCGGCGGCGCCGTGCCCCGAGGCCGGGTGCACGGCGAGCGCGGCGTGGATCCCCACTACGTGACGTCGTCGGTGCTCGACCGGCCGCCGGACGCGGTCGGGGTGGACGGCTCGTCGTCGATGGTGCTCGGCGTGTAGTCGAACGGCGCGGCCTCGTCGTCGGCGAGCTTGTCCCAGCCCTCGTCGCCGCGGGCCTTTTCGAGCTTGCGGTCGTGGAAGCGCGCCATCTGCACGGCGATCTCGAACAGCACGGTGAGCGCGCCGGCCAGGCCGAGCATGGAGAACGGGTCGGAACCGGGGGTCGCGAACGCGGCGAAGACGAACAGCGCGAACACGATGCCGCGGCGCCACTTCTTCAGCTGCGCGTACTTGACCACGCCGACGCGGTTGAGCATCACCACCAGCAGCGGCAGCTCGAAGCTGATCCCGAAGATGATCAGCAGCGACAGCAGGAACGAGATGTACTTGTCCGCCGTGAGGGCGGTGACGAACGCGTCCTGCCCGAAGCCCATGAGCAGCTGCAGGGCGTGCGGGAAGAGGATGTAGGCGAGCACGGCGCCCGCGGCGAACAACACCGAGGCGAACGCGACGAACGTCAGCGCGTACTTGCGCTCCTTGCTGTACAGGCCCGGCGCGATGAACGCCCAGAGCTGGTACAGCCACACCGGCGAGAGGAGCACGGCACCGGCCGCGATGCCGACCTTCAGCTGCGTCATGAAGGCTTCGAACGGCACGGTCTGCAGCAGCCGGCACCCGTCGGCGCTGTCGAGCCGCCGGTCGGCCGGGATGGCGCAGTACGGGTCCTTCACCAGGTCGCCGAGCGACGGGATCGGACCGACCTTGGTGCCGAACCAGATGAACCCGATGATCCCGCCGACCACGACCGCGAGCAGCGCGAAGCCGAGGCGGCGGCGGAACTCGTAGATGTGCTCGATGAGCGTCATCGTGCCGTCGGGGTTGGTGCGACGGCTGCGCTTGCGCCGCTTCGACCGGCGGCTGTCACCGTTTCCGGAGGCGGATTCCGCCACGGGTTGTTCCGTTCTCGTCGGAGTCCGCCGGAGCGCGCCGCTGCGGGCGCGCTCCGTGGACGGGGGACCGGGTGTGGCCTAGCCGCTCAGCTGGCGTTCTTCTGCGGCTGGTCGGCGGCCTGCTGCTTCTTCAGCTCGTCGAGCTGCCGCTGCAGGTCGGCGACCTGCTGGTCGGTCGAAGCGGGTGCGGCGGGCTTGGCCGGGATCTGCTTCGTCTCGGCGGGCTCGGCGTCTTCGTGCGCCGCGGCCTTGTCGCCGGTGAGGTCCTTGGTCTCGGCCTTGAAGATCTTCATGGACTTGCCGATGGACCGGGCCGCGTCGGGAAGCCTCTTGGCCCCGAACAGCAGCACGACGACGAGCACCAAGATGATCAAATGCCACGGCTGCAATCCGTTCAGCATGGTGGCCTCCTATCTGCGTCTGGTAGGGATGTTACTGGTTTTCCGGCTTCCGGCGGCGCTGCGCGAACGCGACGCGCAGCGCTGCCGACCGGGCGCGGAGCAACCCCGCCCGGTCCTGGGTGTTCTCCGCCACCATGCTTGCGGTCCGCTGGAAGGCACGCAAGACCTTGACGGTCCGGACCAGCAGGACGACGAGCAGCAGCAGGCCGATCGCGGCGAGCACGACGGTGGGCAGGTACGGCACGCGCACCAGCCTAGTGGTCACAGGTTGACGGAAGGTGACGGGCTCGGGCCACCGCGTCGGCGGCCCGGCGTCCGACTTCGGACGCGAGGTCGGCCGGGCTCTCGACCAGCACTTCCCCGCCCTGGCCGAGGACAAGGCGCACCATCCAGGACTGGTCGGCGTAGCGCATCCGGATCCGCAGCCGGCCGCCTTCGAGCTCGTCGAGCTCCTCGCACGGGTAGTACTCGGCTACCCAGCGTGCGTCCGGGTCGAGGACCAGCACCGCTTCCCGCTGATCGGGACGTTCGCGGAAGACACCGTCGGAGATGTCGGTCGGGTGCGCGTGCGCCGGCGGCCGCGACGGCTCGCCGAGGACGGTCAGCTCGTCGATCCGGTCGAGCCGGAACAGCCGGACGCCCTCGGCGCGGCGGCACCAGGCCTCCAGGTAGCCGACCGCCTGGACGATCAGCAGCCGCATCGGGTCGACCGTGCGCTCGGTGATCTGGTCCTTCGAGGCGGTGTAGTAGCGGATCCGCAGCGCGCGCCCGTCCTGCAGAGCCCGCGCGACCTCCTCGCGGGTCCGCGCGGTCTTCTCGCCTTCGCGCACTCCCCCGCCGACGACCACGCCGGCCGGCTGGGCCTGCCCGGCCGCGGCCTCGATCTTGGCGATGGAGCGGCGGACGGCGTCGCCGTCGACCACGCCCGGGGTCTCGGCCAGCGCCCGCAGCGCCACGAGCAGCGCGGTCGCCTCGCCGCCGGTGAGCCGCAGCGGGCGGTTCATGCCGGCGTCGTGGGTGACGACGATCGTGTCGCCCTCGAACGACAGGTCGATCAGGTCGCCGGGCCCGTAGCCGGGCAGCCCGCACATCCACAGCAGCTCGAGGTCCTTGCGCAGCTGCTTCGGCGTGACGTCGAAGTCGTGCGCCGCCTCGTCGATGCGGATGCCGGGGCGCGCCAGCAGGTAGGGCACGAGCGCGAGCAGCCGGGGCATCCGGTCGGTGGACCCGCTCACCGGACGCTCACCTGCCGGGCGACGACGGCTTCGAGGCGGTCCTGGACCGACTTCGCGAGCACGTCCGGTTCGAGCACGACGACGTCGGGGCCCTGCGCGCTGATCCAGTCGGCCGCCGACTCCGGGTAGAGCAGGCCGATCTCGACGAGGTCGCCGTCTTCCCCGTCGATCGTGGACCGGCCGACCACGGTGCCGCGGCGGCGGACCCCGGCGGCGCGGCCGTCGGCGACCCAGAGCCGGGCGGTGGTGACCGGGGACGGCTCGCTGCCGCCGGTGGCCGTGACGAGCTTGAGCAGGTTGACGCCCTCGGGACGGCGCACCTCGCCGGGCTTGCCGACGGTGCGGACCTGGCCGGTGACGCGCGAGAGCCGGAAGCAGCGGGTGGCGCCGCGGTCGCGGTCGTGCCCGACGACGTACCAGCGGGCGCGCCACGACACCACGCCCCACGGCTCGAGCGTCCGCATGATGCGCTCGGGCGAGCCGCTGCGGCGGTATTCGAACCGCACGGCCTGCCCGCTCTGGACCGCGGCCAGCAGCGGCCCGAACGCCGGTTCGGCGCGCACCCGCGGCTCGACGACGGTGGGCGCCTGGTCGTCGACCTCCAGGCCGGCGGCGCGCAGCTTCACCAGCGCGCCCTGCGCCTGCCCGGTCAGCTCCGGGGAGTCCCACAGCCGCGAGGCGAGCGCGACCGCGGCGGCCTCGTCGGGGGCGAGGTCGATTTCGCCGAGTTCGTAGTCGCGGCGGGCGATGCGGTAGCCCTCGATGGCGTCGAACGCGGAGTTGCGGCCGGTCTCCAGCGGGATGCCGAGTTCGCGCAGCTCGGTCTTGTCCCGCTCGAACGTCCGGAAGAAGGCGTCGTCGCTGGCCGCGTCGGCGTACCCGGGCACGATGCCGCGAATCCGCTCGGCAGTGAGGTACTGCCGGGTGGACAGGAGGGCCAGCACCAGATTGACCAGCCGTTCGGCGCGTGCGGTGGACACCCGGTAGAGCCTAGCCCGCGCCGCCCGGCCCGATCGTGAGGTCCGGGGTGCGCGCGTCGTAGTCGGTCCGGGCGGCGTCGACGGCGTCGAAGTTCGCCTCCGCCCAGTCCTTGAAGCCGGCCACCAGCGCGCGCAGCGATTCCCCCAGCGGCGTAAGGGAATAGTCGACGCGGACGGGCACCGAAGGCGTCACCTCCCGGCGCACGAGACCGTCGCGTTCGAGCACCCGCAGGGTCTGGGTGAGCATCTTCTGGCTGACCCCGGCGATGCGCCGCGAAAGGTCGCTGTAGCGCTGCGGGCCGTCACCGAGCGCGACCAGGATCAGGCTGACCCACTTGCCGGCGATCTCGTCGAGCAGCTTCCGGGTCGGGCAGGCGGCGAGGTAGGCGTCGTAGGCGGCCTTTTCGGCGTGCCGCTTCTGCTCCGCCGTGCGCGTGGGCACCGGGCGAACCTCCGGGTACGTGGGGAACCTGTGAGTGCGTACTTCCCGATGGAGAGTAGCTCCCCATACGGTCCCGGGGAAGGTGTCCGGTGCAGAGGAGACGAAGATGCGCGCGGTGGTGGTCCGGCGGTTCGGTGGGCCGGAGGTCATGGAGTTCGCCGAGGTGCCGATCCCGGTGCCCGGTCCGGGACAGGTGCGGATCCGGGTCGCGGCGGCCGCGGTCAACCCGGTGGACCTGGCGACCCGGGCGGGGGTGCTCACCGAGGCGGGGGTGATCCCGCCGCGCGAGGTGCTGGGGCTCGGCTGGGACGTCGCCGGGCAGATCGACGACGCCGGGGACACCGGTTTCCGCGTGGGCGACCCCGTGCTCGGGCTGCGCGACCGCATCGCGCTTTCCCTGGGCACCTACGCGGACTACGTCGTCCTGGACGCCTCGGCCGTCGCGCCCGCGCCGGACGGCCTCTCCCCCGTCGAGGCGGCCACCTTGCCGCTCAACGCCCTGACCGCGGCTCAGGCGCTCGACCTCGTCGAAACCACCGGGAGCGTCCTGGTCACCGGGGCCGCGGGCGCGGTCGGCGGGTACGCGGTCGCCCTCGCGCACGCCCGGGACCTGCACGTCGTCGCCGTGGCCGGGGAAGGCGACGAAGCCCTCGTCCGGGAGTTGGGCGCCGACGAGTTCGTTCCCCGCGGTCCCGCACTCGCCGACCGCGTCCGCGCGCTGGTCCCCGGCGGGGTGGACGCCGCGCTCGACACCGCGCTCCTCGGGCTGGACGCGCTCGACGCCGTCCGGGGCGGCGGCGAGTTCGTCGCCTTCGCCGCCGGTGCCGCCCCGATCCCGCTGCGCGGCGTCCGGGTCCGGAACGTGTGGATCCGCGCGGACGGCGAGCGGCTCGCCGAGCTGGCCCGGACGTTGCCACCGCGCGTCGCCGACGTCCTTCCCCTGGCCGAGGCCGGGACGGCGCACGAGCGGCTGGCCGCCGGCGGGCTGCGGGGCAGGCTGGTCCTGACTCCCTAGCCTGGACGGCATGGATGATCGCGTACTCCTCATCACCGGTGCCTCGCGCGGGCTCGGCGCCGCCACCGCGCGGCTGGCCGCCGAAGCCGGGTTCAAGGTCGCGCTGGTGGCGCGCCAGGCCGGATCCGTCGCGGGGCTCGCCGCCGAACTGGGCGAAGACCGGGCACTCGCCCTCGGCGCCGACGTCGGCGACTGGCCGGGCGTTTCCGCGGCCGTCGACGAGACGGTGGCCCGGTTCGGACGGCTCGACGCGGCCTTCGCCAACGCCGGCATCGGCGTCGGGACGTCGTTCTTCGGCACCGACGACCCCGACCCGCGGGCGTGGGAGGCGATGGTCCGCACCAACGTCCTGGGCGCCGCCTACACCGCCCGCGCCGTCCTCCCGGCGCTCAAGGAGACGGCGGGGCACCTGCTCATCACCGGGTCGGTGGCGGGCCGCTACATCCGGAACAGCAGCCTGTACTCGGCGACGAAGTGGGCGGTGACCGGGATGGCGGGCGCGATCCGCGAGGAGGCCGTCGGCACCGGCGTCCGGGTCACGCTGATCAACCCGGGCATCACCGACACCGACATCCTCACCGACGAGCAGCGCAAGAAGCCGAAACTGGCGGCGGACGACATCGCCCGCGCGGTGCTCTACGCGCTGCAGCAGCCGCCGTCGGTCGACGTCAACGAGATCATGGTCCGGCCGACCGGTCAGGTCCTCTAGCTGTGATGTCCGGGGACGTTGTCCCGAGTTGAGGTGACCGGTGACGGCCTGTCGTGCAGACAGGTGAAGGCCTCCGGATGTGAAGTGGAG
>NZ_RSEC01000065.1 GCF_003937945.1 Amycolatopsis eburnea | reverse complement strand
TGGTGGCCCAAGTGCGGCGGTCGAGCAGCTCGGTCTTAATCGTGGCGAAGAACGACTCAGCCACCGCGTTGTCCCAGCACTGGCCTTTGCGTCCGACCGAGAGCCGGACTCCGGCCTGGGTGGCGGTGCGGGCGAACTGGGCGGAGGTGTACTGGCAGCCGCGGTCGGAGTGGAAGATCACTCCGGGAGCGGGGCTGCGCTGGGTGAGAGCGTTGCCTAGCGCGGTGTCGATGAGGTCGGTGCGCAGGTGGTCGGCGGTGGCCCAGCCGACCACTCGCCGGGAGGCGATGTCGATCACGGTGGCCAGGTAGAGCCAGCCTTCCCAGGTGGGGATGTAGGTGATGTCCCCGCACCACCGTGTGTTGACCGCG
>NZ_RSEC01000064.1 GCF_003937945.1 Amycolatopsis eburnea | reverse complement strand
CCGCTATCGGTCTCCAGGAAGTATTTAGGCTTACCGGGTGGTCCCGGCAGATTCACAGCAAATTCCACGAGCTCGCTGCTACTCGGGAACACCACCAAGATCCTTGCCACTGGTTTTCGCGTACGGGGCTCTCACCCACTCCGGCCCGCCATCCCAAGCGGTTCCACTAACCAGCACAACAACCCGAAGAAATGTCAGTCTCTTCAAGGTGGGTCCCACAACACCGCACACACAACGCCTGACAGCTTGACATATGCACGGTTTAGCCTCTTCCGCTTTCGCTCGCCACTACTCACGGAATCA
>NZ_RSEC01000063.1 GCF_003937945.1 Amycolatopsis eburnea | reverse complement strand
GGCTGGCTGCACTTCTACAATCACCATCGACCCCACAGTGCAACCGGCGGCAAACCGCCGGTCACCCGACTGACCAACCTGCCTGGACATCACATCTAGCGCAGGCGCGCCACCCGGCCCTGGGCCCCGCTGGCCCAGCAGGCCGCGCCGGCGCAGTCCACGGAATCGAAGCTGCCGGTGTCGAACCGGGTCCAGTGCCGCCCGCCATCCGGGCTGACGTCGCTGCCGCCGGGACCGACCGCGAGCACCGTGCCACCGCGCCAGGCCAGCCCGGAGCGGTACCCCGCCGGGTACTGCCCCGGGGTGGTCCAGGTGCGGCCGCGGTCGCGGGTCAGCGCGACGGCCGGGCCCGGCGCGTCCGGGTTCGCGAAGTCGCCGCCGATCGCGAGGCCCTGCGACGGCGAGCGGAAGGCGACGGCGAACACGCCCGCCGAGGGGCTGCTCGGCAACGGCGTGTCCGACGCCGTCCAGTGGCGGCCGCCGTCACCGGAGTGCAGCACGCGGGCCGTGGCGCCGCCGCCGGTGGCGAGCCAGGCGTCGAACGGGCCGGCGGTGGTGACGCACTGGCCGCTCGCGGCGAACCCGGCCTCACCCGGCAGCGCGGCCGGGAAGCCGCTGTCGGGGACCGGCCGCCAGCTGCGGCCGCCGTCGAAGGTGGCCTGCACGCGGAAGCGGCCGTCGACCGGGTCGCTCATCGCGAGGCCGCGCCACGGGTCGAAGAACGCGAGGCAGTCGTAGAACGCGGCCGCGTCGGTGTTCTGGAACGTCTGGCGCCAGTGCGCGCCGCCGTCGTCGGTCCGGTAGACGCGCGAGTCGGTGCCGGGGCCGATGGACAGGACCACGGCGTGCTCGGCGTCGAAGGCCTCGATGTCGCGGAACTGGAGCGCCTCGGTCCCGGGCGGCCCGACGGACTTCCACGTCGCACCACCGTCGGTGGTCCGCAGGACGATCCCCTGCGTGCCGCTCACCCACGCCACCCGGGCGCTGACGGCGGACAGGCCCCGGAACTGGGCGGTGACGCCGGTCGGCTTCAGCTCCCACGCCGGCGGGTGCTCCCCCGCCGACGCCGGGACCGCGACCGAAACCAGCAGAGCGAGCACGAGCAGCACGACACGCATGCGCCCGATCCTCCCTCACCCCGACCCCGACTTTCGTCGCATCCCCAAAGCCCGTGAAGGCCTCCTTCACGGGCATAAAAGCCGGTAAGGAGGCCTTCACGGAACTTCGTCAGAGCGAGCTGATCAGGCGCTCCACGCGCTCGTCGACCGAGCGGAACGGGTCCTTGCACAGGACCGTGCGCTGGGCCTGGTCGTTCAGCTTCAGGTGCACCCAGTCGACCGTGAAGTCGCGGCCCGCGGCCTGGGCGGCGGCGATGAAGTCGCCGCGCAGCTTCGCGCGGGTCGTCTGGGGCGGGGTGTCCTTGGCGGCCTCGATCTCGCCGTCGTCGGTGACCCGGCGGACCAGGCCCTTGCGCTGCAGCAGGTCGAAGATGCCCCGGCCGCGGCGGATGTCGTGGTAGGCCAGGTCGAGCTGCGCGATGCGCGGGCTGGACAGGTCCAGGTCGTGCTTGTGCCGGTAGCGCTCGACCAGCCGGTGCTTGATCGCCCAGTCGATCTCGGTGTCGATCTTGCCGAAGTCCTGCTGCTCGACCGCGTCCAGCGCGCGGCCCCACAGCTCGACGACGCGCTCGTTCGCCGGCGTCGACCCGTTGTCCTTGAGGTGCTGCACGGCGCGGGCGTGGTACTCGCGCTGGATGTCCAAGGCCGACGCCTCGCGCCCGCCGGCCAGCCGCACCTGGCGGCGGCCGGTGAGGTCGTGGCTGATCTCGCGGATCGCCCGGATCGGGTTGTCCAGGGTGAAGTCGCGGAACTGGACGCCGGCCTCGATCATCTCGAGCACCAGGTTCGCCGAGCCGACCTTGAGCATGGTCGTCGGCTCGGCCATGTTCGAGTCGCCCACGATGACGTGCAGCCGCCGGTAGCGCTCGGCGTCGGCGTGCGGCTCGTCGCGGGTGTTGATGATCGGCCGTGAGCGGGTGGTCGCGCTCGAGACGCCCTCCCAGATGTGTTCCGCACGCTGGGAGAGGCAGTAGACCGCCCCGCGCGGCGTCTGGAGCACCTTGCCGGCGCCGCAGATGAGCTGCCGGGTCACCAGGAACGGCAGGAGCACGTCGGCGATCCGGGAGAACTCACCCGCGCGCGTCACGAGGTAGTTCTCGTGGCAGCCGTAGGAGTTGCCCGCGGAGTCGGTGTTGTTCTTGAACAGGAAGATGTCGCCGCCGATGCCCTCGTCGGCGAGCCGCCGCTCGGCGTCGACCAGCAGGTCCTCGAGGATCCGCTCCCCGGCCTTGTCGTGCGTGACCAGCTGGACCAGGTCGTCGCACTCGGCCGTCGCGTACTCGGGGTGCGAGCCGACGTCGAGGTAGAGCCGGGAGCCGTTCGACAGGAACACGTTGGAGGAGCGTCCCCACGACACGACTCGCCGGAACAGGTAGCGCGCCACCTCGTCGGGCGAGAGCCTGCGCTGTCCGTGGAAGGTGCACGTGACCCCGAACTCGGTCTCGATGCCAAAGATCCGCCGCTGCATCCCACCAGAGTAGGCGCTGCACCCCCTCCGACGGTGCGCCGTTCGGGCGTCGACACGCCCCCGGTATGCCACAGACGGTGAAATCTCCCCGATTCAGGCACGATTGGAGCACTGCTCTTGACGACTCGGGGAAGGCGACTCCTTGACACACCAGCTCATCCAGGCCTTCCGGCGGGTGGGGCGCACCGATCGCGCCCTCATGCGGCGCAGCGCCGCCCTGCCGGCCACGAAGGCCGATGACGCGCTGATGGCGTTGTCCAGATCGGCGAACAAGTCACGCCTGTGGTGGGGCGTCGCGGCGCTGCTCGCGGCGCGGCAGGGCCCCACCCGGCGGGCCGCACTGCGCGGGGTGGTCGCGATCGCCGGCGCCAGCGCCGCGGCGAACCTCATCGGCAAGCCGCTGTTCCCGCGCCGCCGCCCGGCCGAGGAAGAGATGCCGATGCACCGCCGCCTGCGGAAACGGCCCACCTCGTCGTCGTTCCCGTCCGGGCACTCCGCGTCCGCGGCCGCCTTCGCGACGGCGGTGGCGATGGAGTCGCCGCGGGCCGGGCTCGCCGTGGCCCCGCTGGCACTGGCCGTCGCGTACTCGCGGGTGCACACCGGCGTGCACTGGCCCTCCGACGTCGGCGCCGGGCTGGCCATCGGCACCGGCGTCGGCCTGGCCACCCGGCACTGGTGGCCGCTGCACGACGACGTCCCCGGCCGCACCGCCCACGACGCCGACGCGCCCGAGATGGTCGACGGCGACGACATGCTCGTGCTGGTCAACCCCAAGTCCGGCGTCGACGGCCAGGACCCCACCGAAGAGGCCCGGCACGCCTGGCCGAAGGCCGAGATCCTCTACCCCGATCCCGAGCAGGACCTGCGCGCCCAGCTCGAAGCCGAGATCGACGCCCGCGGCACGGTCCGCGCCCTCGGCGTCGCGGGCGGGGACGGCACGGTCGCCGCGGTGGCCTCGGTCGCCGCCGAACGCGATCTCCCGCTGGCCCTGATCCCGGCCGGCACCCTCAACCACTTCGCCCGCGACGTCGGCGTCCGCGCCATGCCCGACGCCGACGCGGCGACCGAGCTCGGCAACGCCGTCGGCATCGACCTCGGCGAGGTCCGGATCGACGGGGCGGGCGCGCCGTCGCACCGCTGGTTCGTCAACACCGCCAGCCTCGGCGGCTACCCGGAGATGGTGCGGCTGCGGGAGAAGCTGCAGGAGAAGCACCCCAAGTGGCCGTCCGCGGCGATCGCGCTGGCCCGGACGCTGCGGCACGCCAAGCCGCTGACCGTCCGGCTCAACGGCAAGCTCATCCAGGTGTGGCTGCTGTTCGTCGGCAACGGGACGTACGCGCCGAAGGGGTTCGCCCCCAGCCGCCGTCCCGCGCTCGACACCGGGCTGCTGGACATCCGGTACCTGCGCGCCGACCTGCCCTACTCGCGCGCCCGGTTCCTGGCGGCGATGCTCACCCGGAGCCTCGCCGCCAGCCACGTCTACCAGGAGCTCGACCTGCCCGAGCTGGACGTCGAGCTGCTCGACGGCCACCGCCGCGTCGCCACCGACGGCGAGGTCGGCCCGCTCGGCAACCGGTTCCGCTTCCGGTCCCGGCCCAGCGCGCTCACCATCTACCGGCTTTAAGCACGCTTTACCTTCTCTCAACGAACCCACAGGGTCTTCTCGCTAGCTTCGCGATCAAGGTGCGGGTGATCATGCCCGCGGCCAGGGGACGAGCGGGGACGAGATGACCGGGCACGGGGTGGCGCGCGCCTTCCACGGCGTCGCCGCCGATCCGGTGCTGCCGGGCGACGTGACCGCGCGGGCCCGCGACCTGGGCCCGCTCGAGTCGCCGCTCATCTGGCTGACCCTGGCTTCGGCCGCCGTCGCCGTGCTCGCCGTCGTCGTCGCGCTCTGGTACCGCCGCCGGGTCCGGCGCTGGGGGTTCACGGCCTTCGGGGTGCTCCTGCTGCTCGCCGCGGTAACTGCCTTGAACAGCTACGTCGGCTACGTCCGCACCCCCGACGACCTCGCGCGCCTGCTGCAGAAGGGCCCCGGCCCGGTCAACCTGGCCGGTCGCCTGCTCGACGACGGCAAGGAGGCCCCCTCCGCCCCCAGGGCCGGCGCGCCGGCGACGTCCGGCGGCCAGCGCGTCGACGTGCTGAACGTCCCCGACCCGGCGCACGGCGTCCCGTCGGGCAGCAACTACGTCGTCCTGCCGCCGGGCTACGACCAGGACACCGCCCGCCGCTACCCGGTCGTCTACCTCATCCACGGCTACCCGTACGGCGGCCCCCGCGACTGGCTGACCTCCGGCGACGCACCCGGCACACTCCTGGCGCTGCAGCAGGCCGGCGTGATCCAGCCGATGATCGTGGTCAGCGTCGACCTGACCGCCGGCAACCCCAGCACCGACTGGGAGTGCCTGAACGTCCCCGGCGGCCCCCAGCTGGAGACGTACCTGGCGGCGACCGTCGTCCCCGCCGTCGACCACCGCTACCGGACCGTCGCCGACCGCGCCCACCGCGCGCTGGGCGGCATGTCCGGCGGTGGCTTCGGCGCCCTCAACATCGGGCTGCACCACGTCGACGAGTTCGCGTCCCTGGTGATCGCCCTCCCCTACGACGACCTCAACGACTCGATCGGCATCCTGAGCGGCAACCAGGCCGCCATCGCCGCCAACACCCCGCGCCGGTACCTGCCGACGATGAAGTTCACCGCGCCGATCTCGGTCATGCTCGCGGTCGGCACGGGCGCGCCCACCGACGTGACGACCGCCCACCGGATCGCGGACGCCCTGCGCGCCCGCGGCCAGGAGGCGGTGGTGCACGCCGAGCGGGGGTTCAACCACACGTGGCACACGGCTCGGGCGACACTGCCGTACTTGCTGGCGTTCGCGGACCAGAACTTCCGGGCATCCCCGGCCACGTCCTGACAGCCGCTGAACGCGGAAGCGGGGCGCGACCACCGGCCACGCCCCGCTTCGCTCAGGAACTCACTCGCCTTCCGGCTTCGCCTCCGGCTCGTCGCCCACCGGGTCCGGGACCGGCAGCAGCGCGTCCAGCGCCGCCCCGGTCAGGCGGCGGAACGCGCGGCGCGGGCGGTCGCGGTCCAGGACCGCCACCTCCAGCTTGATCGGGTCGGCTTCGCTGTTGCCGTTCGACGCGGTCGCGTTCGACGACGAGCCGGCCGAAGACGACGACGAGGACGACGTCGTCGTGGCGGGCTGGCTCGGCGCCCGCAGCGCGGCCACCGCCACGCTCAGCGCGCCCTGGAGGTCCAGGCCGTCCTCGAAGGTTTCCTTGAGCTTCGTCGCGATCTTCTCGTTCTGACCGCCCATGACCACGTACTGCGGCTCGTCGAAGATCGAGCCGTCGTAGGTCAGCCGGTACAGCTGGTCCTCCGCCGAGCTGCCGCCGACCTCCGCGACGCAGACCTCGACCTCGAACGGCTTCAGCTGCTCGGTGAAGATGCTGCCCAGCGTCGCCGCGTACGCGTTCGCCAGCGCCCGCGCGCTCACGTCGCGGCGGTCGTACTGGTAGCCCTTGAGGTCCGCGTGTCGGATGCCCGCCACGCGCAGGTTCTCGAACTCGCTGTAGCGCCCGACCGCCGCGAAACCGATGCGGTCGTAGATCTCGGACACCTTGTGCAGCGTCGCCGACGGGTTCTCCGCCACGAACAGCACGCCGCCCGCGTACTTCAGCACCACCACGCTCCGGCCGCGCGCGATGCCCTTGCGCGCCAGCTCGGAACGCTCCCGCATCAGCTGCTCGGGAGAGGCATACAACGGCATCGTCACGGTGTGTGCTCCAGGTCTTCCGGTGTTCCTACGTTCACTGGTCCGGCTCCGCCTCAGGCGAGCCGGCGCTGCTGGCGCTCGATCCGGCCCTGGACGACCGCCTCCGCGACGGCCGCGGTCTCCGACTCCGGCAGCTGCACGGCGCCGTGCTCCGCGGTGATCGTCACGACGCTCGGGAAGATTCGCCGCACGAGGTCCGGCCCGCCGGACGCGGTGTCGTCGTCCGCCGCGTCGTACAGCGCCTCCACCGCGACCCGCACCGCGCCTTCGGCGTCGGCGTCCGGGTCGTGCAGCTTCTTCAGCGCCGATTTCGCGAACAGCGAACCCGACCCGATGCCCGCGTAGCCGCCGTTCTCCTCGTAGCGGCCGCCCGCGGCGTCGTACGAGACGATCCGGCCCGCGTGCTTGGCGTCCTCGGCTTCCAGGTCGTAGCCGACGAACAGCGGGATGGCCGCCAGCCCGGCCATCGCCATGTCGAGGTTCGCCTTGACCATGCCGGCCAGCTTGTTCGTCTTGCCGTCCAGCGACAGCGAAACGCCCTCGATCTTTTCGTAGTGCGCCAGCTCGACCGCGTACAGCCGCACCATCTCCACGGCCAGCCCCGCCGTGCCCGCGATGCCGACCGCCGAGTACTCGTCGGTGACGTGCACCTTCTCGATGTCGCGGCTCGCGATCAGGTTGCCCGACGTCGCCCGCCGGTCACCCGCGATCAGCACGCCGCCCGCGAACGTGCAGGCCACGATCGTCGTCCCGTGCGGCACGCCCAGTTCGGCCGCACCACCCGTCACGCGCCGCTCCGGAAGCAGCTCCGGCGCCTGTACCCGCAGGAAGTCGGAAAACGACGACGTCGCCGACGAGAAGTACGCGGCAGGCAGCGCGGGACCCGAGATGCCCCTGGTGTTGTCCATACGTGCTCAAAAGTCCCATCTGTGCGGGCCGGAGCCCCGCGCGCGCCAACGGCCACGCGGAACCCCGGCCGCCGGCTGAACGGTCGGCAAGGGCGCAGTGCCCCGGTGCGGCTATTCGCCGCCCTTCTGCACGTAGGCCCGGACGAAGTCCTCGGCGTTCTCCTCGAGCACGTCGTCGATCTCGTCGAGGATCGTGTCGACGTCCTCGCCGAGCTTCTCGCGCCGCTCCTGACCCGCCGCGCCGGTGTCGTCGAACTCCTCGTCGGAGTCACCACCGCCGTGCTTTTCGATCTTTTCCTGGGCCATCTCGCCTCCCGGTGTGGCTGATGTTTCCTAGCCTACCCAGCGGCCCCGACATTCGGGGTCACGCCGCGATCGCTGGTGCGTCCCGCCTAGTCCGAACCGGTGAGCGCCTCCACGAGCTCCTCCGCGGTCGCCGCGTTGTCCAGCAACTTGCCGACGTGCGCCTTCGTCCCCCGCAGCGGCTCCAGGGTCGGGATGCGCACCAGTGACTCCTTGCCCACGTCGAAGATGACCGAATCCCACGAAGCGGCCGCGATCGACGCCGCGTACTTCTCCAGCGCCCGGCCCCGGAAGTACGCCCGCGTGTCCGACGGCGGCGTCGTGACCGCCGCGAGCACCTCTTCCTCGGTGACCAGCCGCTTCATCGAGCCGCGCGTCACCAGGCGGTTGTACAGGCCTTTGGCCAGCCGCACGTCCGAGTACTGCAGGTCGACCAGGCGCAGCCGCGGCGCGCCCCAGGCCAGCTGGTCCCGCTGCCGGTAGCCCTCCAGCAGCCGCAGCTTGGCCGGCCAGTCCAGCCGGTCCGCGCACTCCTGCGGGTCGCGCGCCAGCGCGTCCAGGATCTCGCCCCAGACCCGCAGGACCTCCTTCGACGCCTGGTCGGCGCCCGTGCGCTCCAGGTTCTGCGACGCGATCTCGTGGTAGGCGAACTGCAGGTCGAGGCCGGTGTACTTCTTGCCGTTCGCCAGCGCGACCTGCGTCTTCAGCGTCGGGTCGTGGCTGATCTGGTGCACCGCCTTGACCGGCTCGTCGAGCTTCAGGTCGTCGAACCGGATGCCCGACTCGATCAGGTCCAGCACCAGCGCCGTCGTCCCGACCTTGAGGTACGTCGAGTACTCCGACATGTTCGCGTCGCCGATGATGACGTGCAGCCTGCGGTACTTGTCCGCGTCCGCGTGCGGCTCGTCGCGGGTGTTGATGATCCCGCGCTTCAGCGTGGTCTCCAGGCCGACCTCGACCTCGATGTAGTCCGCACGCTGGGAGAGCTGGAACCCGGCCTCTTCGCTCTGCTGGCCGATCCCGACGCGCCCCGAGCCGGTCACCACCTGCCGCGACACGAAGAACGGCGTCAGCCCCGCGATCACCGCGGTGAACGGCGTCGACCGCGCCATCAGGTAGTTCTCGTGCGTGCCGTAGCTCGCGCCCTTGCCGTCGACGTTGTTCTTGTACAGCTGCAGCTGCGGCTGGCCCGGGACGGACGCCGCCTTCAGCGCGGCCTCCTCCATCACCCGCTCGCCCGCCTTGTCCCAGATGACCGCGTCGCGCGCGTTCGTCACCTCGGGCGCCGAATACTCCGGGTGCGCGTGGTCGACGTACAGCCGCGCCCCGTTGGTCAGGATGACGTTCGCCGCGCCCAGGTCCTCGACGTCGGGGTCGTGGCCCGGCCCGCCGGGGCCGGTCAGGTCGAACCCGCGCGCGTCCCGCAGCGGGCTCTCCACCTCGTAGTCCCACCGCGCCCGCCGGGCGCGCGGGATGTCGGCCGCGGCCGCGTAGGCCAGCACGACCTGGGTGGAGGTGAGTACCGGGTTCGCCGTCGCGTCGCCCGGCACGGAGATGCCGTACTCGACTTCGGTTCCCATGATCCGCCGCATGTCCCCACCCTACGGGGTCGTCCTAGTGGAACGATGCACCCATGCCAGGCAGTGACGAACTCGTTGCCCTCTATGACCGGGACGGCTCGGTGGTCGGCGAAACCACGCGCGCCCGCGTCCGCGCGGAGGCCCTGTGGCACGCCGCCGGCGTCGTCCTGGTCCGTTCGGGTGACGGAAAAGCCGTTTACGTGCACCTCCGCACCCCGGACAAGGACGTGTTCCCCTCGACATGGGACTGCTGGGCGGGCGGCGTGGTCGCCGCGGGCGAAACCCCGGCCGAGTGCGCCCGCCGCGAGCTGGCCGAAGAGCTCGGCGTCCAAGGGGTGGAACCCGTTCCCCTGTTCACCAAGGTCTACGACGACGGCCGCAACCGCTGCCACAACTTCGCCTTCGAGGTCCGCTGGGACGGCCCGATCCACCACCAGGCCGAGGAGATCGTCGAAGGCCGCTGGATCCCGCTCGAAGAGCTGCGCGCCTGGATCGACGACCCGGCACCCGCGCTGCCCTTCATCCCCGACGGCCGCGAAGGCGTCCAGGAGTGGTTCCGCCGCTACGGCTGAGCGGTGAGCTTCGCCGCCATAGCGGGCAGCAGGCGCTTCGCCGCGTCCACCGCGCGGGCCTCGGTGCTCGCCGAAACCGTCAGCTCGGACACCAGCGTTCCCTTGGCCAGCAACACCGTGCAGGTCTTGCCGTCACGCCAGGCCTGCTGCCGCTCGACCCCGGGCTGGACGGGGACGCTCACCGCCTTGCCCGCGCACTCGTTCTCCGCGACGGCCTGGGCGGCCGACCGATCCGGGAACACCACGACGCGGTGGCTGAGCACCGACCCGCTGGCGTAGCGCCAGGTCGCGGTCCGGCTCCCCGCCGACGGCCCGTCCGCCAGGCAGCCCGCGACCTCGTTCGAGGCCGGCTGCACACCCTCCTCCGCGACGTCCGCGTCGGACAGCAGTGCGGGTTCGGCGAGCAGAGCGGGATCGGGCGGCGTGACCGGAGCGGCCTTCGCGGGGCTCACCGGCGTTTCGGCGGTCGAGACCGGCGCGGACGTCGGCGCCGGATCGTCGTAGTACGTCTCGAGGTTGTTCGGGTCGGGCCCTTCGCAGGCCGTCAGGCCCACCAGCGCGACCGCGGCCAAGGCGACCACCTGACGATGACGCACCCGGCCTCCTGTCGTCGGTTTCGTGCCTGCGAAGGGTAGTGCAGCCGCTCAGTCCCACTTCAAGGAGGACCGGTGTCGCCAGTACTCCGGCGGGTTCTCGGCCAGGTCCGCGAGCGCGTCCTGTTCCTCGGCGCTCAGGGAAAGCGTGGTGGCTCGCAGGTTCGCGGCCAGCTGGGCCGGGCTCGCCGGGCCGATCACCGCCGTGTCCACCCAGTCCTGCGCCAGCACCGCGGCCACGGCGACCGCGTCCGGCCCGGTGCCGTGCGCCGCGGCGACGTCGAGGACCGCCGCGGGCGCCTCGACCACGAGCCGGCCGTTGGCCAGGGTTTCCTTGACCAGGACGCGCTTCCCGGCCGCGTGCGCCGCTTCCAGGGCGTGCCCGGCGGAGCGCTCCAGGAGGTTCCACGTCGACTGCACCGCCGAAAACACCGGCTGCCCGGCCACTTCCAGCGCGAACGCCCGCTCGATCGCGTCCGCCTGCGCCGGCCCGGACGTCGAGAACCCGACCGCCACGCCGTTCGCGGCGAGCTCGGCCAGGGCCTCCACCAACGGCTCGTCGGTGAACAGTGGACTGTCCACAGTGAGCGAATGGACCTGGTAGAGCCCGACCCGCTCCCCCAGCAGCGCCAGGGTTTCCGCCCACTGGGCGGCGAACCGCGCCGCCGAGTGCTCCTTCACCTCGTGCACTTCGGCGTCGAGCCGCCACTCGCCGACGTACGCGTAACCCCACTTGCTCGAGATCTCGACGTCGGTGTGGCCGCGCTCGGCGAGCCAGCCGGCCAGGAACTCCTCCGAGCGCCCGTACGACCGGGCGACGTCGACGTGCCGGACCCCGGCGGCGTAGGCGTCGTCGAGGACCTCGAACGTCGCCGCCCGCATCGATGCCACGTCCCGCGTCGGCGGCAGCGCCCCGTCCCGGCCCAGGTTGATGTACGCCGGCCTGCCGAGCGCCGCCAGGCCGAGCGCGACGCGGTTCACGCCGTCGCCTTGTGCCGCAGGATGGCCAGCCACTGCCCGGAGTTCTGCGCCTGGCGGTGGAGCTTTTCGAGCCGGGCGGCCGGCGCCCGGACGTAGCCCTTGCCGAAGACGGGCGCGATCTGGCGGAGGCTCGCGCCCCCCTCCCGCGCGGCGAGGAGCAGCCAGTCCGAGGCGTCGGCGCAGGCGGCCGACGCGCGGCGGAACTCCCCGAGCAGGTCGATCAGCTCCTGGGCGGGCACCTCCCCCGCCTCGACGGCGGCGGCCGTCGTCTCGAGCCACGCCAGGACGTCGGATTCGGTGATGGGCGCGCGGGGCCGCCGGGTTTCTTCGGTCACGGCCCGGAAGTATAGGTCGTTATACGCCGGTATGGTGGGAGGGAAGCCATGACGACACGCACCGAATCCGAGCCCGGCGTCGAGCACCTGCTCGACGTCTTCAAGGCGCTCGCGAACCCGGTGCGGCTGCAGGTGCTCCAGTGGTTGCGGGAGCCGGAGCGACACTTCCCCGTGGAGCGCGCGATCGCCGACCCGGTCGAGGTCGGCGTGTGCGTCAGCCACATCCAGGAGAAGCTGGGGCTCGCGCAGTCGACCGTGTCGGCGTACATGGCGTCGCTCCAGCGCGCCGGGCTGGTCCGGGCGACGCGCGTCGGCAAGTGGACGCACTACAAGCGCGACGAAGCCCGGATCGCGGAGTTCGTCGCGCTGCTCGGCCACTCCCTCTGACCTCTCCCCCATCGTCCCGGCCACCTCCCCGCGGCGCTTCGCATCGTAAATATGCGATACTTCGATACATGGGTACGATCGAGAACACGCGGCTCGGCCGCTACGGCATCTGGACGTTCGACTTCGAGGACCAGCCGGCCGGGCTGATCCGGGACTCCGTGCAGGAGCTCGAAGAACTCGGCTGGCCGGCGGTCTGGATCCCGGAAAGCGAGCGGCGGGAAGCCCTGACGCACGCCGGGTTCCTGCTGGCGGCCACCGAACGCCTCACCGTCGTCAACGGGATCGCGCAGATCTGGGCGCGCGAGCCCCAGTGGACCCACCACGGCGCCCGGCTGCTGGCCGAGGCCTACCCGGACCGCCACCTGCTGGGCCTCGGCTACGGCGGCGACCGCCGCGACACCCGGCCGCTGGAGGCGGTGACGAGCTACCTCGACGCCCTGGACGCTTTCCCCGAGCCCCCGATCCGCCGCCTGCTCGCCGCGTACGGGCCGAAGATGCTGGAGCTGGCCCGGGACCGCTCGGCGGGCGCGCACACCTACCACGTGACCCCGGAACACACGGCCCAGGCACGCGAAATCCTCGGCGACGGCCCGTTCCTCGGCGTCGAGCACGCCGTGCTGTTCGAGACCGACGCGGCCAAGGCGCGGGAGGTCGCCCGCGCCCACCTGCACACCTACCTGACGTCGAAGTACAACGTCGCGAAGTTCCTACGGCTCGGCTACACCGAGGCCGACGTGGACGGCGGCCGCGGCAGCGACCGCCTCGTCGACGACCTCGTCTTCTGGGGCGACCTCGACACGATCACCGAGCGGCTGCGCGCCCACCTCGACGCCGGCGCCGACCACGTCGGCATCCAGGTGCTCGGGACGGCACCGGGCACCTCGGCCATGCCGCACTGGCGCCGGCTGGCCGAAGCGCTGCTACCCGCCGGCGTCGCGTAGGCCGAACCGCGCGGTGCAGTGCCACAGGCGCTTGAGCACCTGGGGATCGTGCCGGCCGGCCCGGACCGCCTCGCCGATGACGCGGGCGTCCAGCCACCCGTCTTCGGCGATGTCCGCGCCGGCCCGCACGACGTCCTCGCCGCGGTAGTCCGCGTGTTCGGCGAGGGCGGCCACGGAAAGCCGGAACCCGTGGTGCCAGTGCGTCGGGAGCCCGGACTCCACGGCCGCGGCCTCGACGTCGGTGCCGCGGAAGGCCGGGTCCAGCACCAGCGCCGCGACGTCGGACGGAATCCGCAGCGGGCCGTGGACGTGCGCCTCGACGTAGTCGTCCAGTTCGTCCGGCGCGGCCGCTTCGACGAGCGGGAGCAGCGGCAGGTGCGCGGCCGTGCCGAAGTCCGACGGCTCGTGGAAGCTGTCGGGGTAGCAGAAAGTCACCCGCGTCAGCACTTCCCGCTTCAGGCGCAGGTGCGCCGAGCCGAACCGGACCGAGCCGCCCGCGGGACGGCGCCGGTGGTTCAGGGAGCCGTATTTTGGCCGGTCCGAAGGCGGCAGCGCGTCGTAGACGCCGCCGAAGATCCGGTGCTCCCAGCGCCACCGGTCACCGCCGGGGTGCGCGGTCAGGCCGCCGTTGCCGGTGCCCGTCTCGAACTGCGAGCGGTAGACGCCGTCGGCGAGCAGGTGCCGCAGCAGCGGGACGCCGTCCACCAAGCGGTCCGGGTGGAAGTGGACGGTGACGTCGAGGTCGTCGGGCAGCGGCGGCCCGGCCACCCGGTTCGCGACGTGGTCCACCGCCGCCTGCCAGCGCGGTTTCCCGCTCCCCCGGACCATGCGCGCCAGCGTACCCCGGCGGTATAGGGCGTTATACACAAGGCGAGGTCCGAAAACCGCTGGCTTCGGCCGCCGCGCGCGGATTGACTTCGGCCATGCGATTGGCGGGTTTCGGGGTCACGGCGCGGTTCGCGCTGCTGGCCGTGGTGTGGGGTGCGAGTTTCCTGTTCATCAAGGTGGGGCTCGGCGGCCTCTCCCCCGCGCAGGTCGCGCTGGCCAGGGTCGCGTTCGGCGCGCTCGCGCTGGGGTTCGTCCTGGCCGTGCGACGGCGCCCGCTCCCCCGGGATCCCGTGCTGTGGGGTCATCTCGTGGTCGTGTCGGTGCTGCTGTGCGTGGTGCCGTTCCTGTTGTTCTCGTGGGCGGAACAGTACATTTCGTCCGGTTTGGCCAGTATCTTCAACGCGACGACCCCGCTCATCACGATGCTGCTGGCGGCCGCGGCGCTGCCCGAGGAACGCTTCACCCCGCCGAAGGTCGCCGGGCTGCTGCTCGGGTTCCTCGGGGTGCTCACGATCGTCGGCGTGTGGCACGGCGTCGACGTCTCCCACCAGCTGACCGCGCAGCTCGCCTGCCTGGGCGCGACCACCTGCTACGGCGCTTGCTTCGTCTACATGCGCCGCTTCGTCTCACCACGCGGGACGGACCCGGTGGTCGTCGCGTTCGGGCAGACCGCCGCCGCGACCGTCATCCTGGGACTGCTCGCCCCGGTCATCGCCACGACACCGGTGCACCTCGACCTCGCCGTGGTGGCGAGCATGGTCGCGCTCGGCGTGTTCGGCACCGGGCTGGCCTACGTCTGGAACGTCCGCATCATCGCCGCGTGGGGCGCGGCCAACGCCTCGGCGGTCACCTACCTGACGCCGGTGGTCGGGGTGCTGCTCGGCGTGCTCGTGCTGGGCGAACCGGTGAGCTGGAACCAGCCGGCCGGCGCGCTCCTGGTGGTGCTGGGCATCCTCGCCGCCCACGGCAGGCTCAAGCCCGCCGCCCCGCCGAACCGGAACTCGTCAGCCGCTAGACACGCCGGTGGGGCGGCCGCCGTGGCGACCGCCCCACCGCGCATCGGGACTACAGGTACTGACCGGTGTTCGTGGCGGTGTCGATCGCCCGCCCCGAGTCCTGGTTCTTGCCGGTGACGAGCGTGCGGATGTAGACGATCCGCTCGCCCTTCTTGCCGGAGATCCGGGCCCAGTCGTCCGGGTTGGTGGTGTTCGGGAGGTCCTCGTTCTCCGCGAACTCGTCGACGATCGCGTCGAGCAGGTGCTGCACGCGCAGACCCGGCTGCTTGGTCTCCAGCACCGACTTGATCGCCGACTTCTTCGCCCGGTCCACGATGTTCTGGATCATCGCGCCCGAGTTGAAGTCGCGGAAGTACAGGACTTCCTTGTCCCCGTTGGCGTAGGTCACCTCGAGGAACCGGTTCTCGTCGCTCTCCTCGTACATCCGCTCGACGGTGTGCTGGATCATCGCGTCGAACGTCGCCTTGGCGTCGCCGCCGAACTCGGCGAGGTCGTCCGCGTGGATCGGCAGCCCTTCGGCCAGGTACTTGGAGAAGATGTCCTTCGCGCCTTCGGCGTCCGGACGCTCGATCTTGATCTTGACGTCGAGCCGGCCCGGCCGCAGGATCGCCGGGTCGATCATGTCCTCGCGGTTGGAGGCGCCGATGACGATGACGTTCTCCAGGCCTTCGACACCGTCGATCTCCGACAGCAGCTGCGGCACGATCGTGGTTTCGACGTCGGACGACACGCCCGACCCACGGGTCCGGAAGATCGAGTCCATCTCGTCGAAGAACACGATCACCGGGGTGCCCTCGGAGGCCTTCTCCCGCGCCCGCTGGAAGATCAGGCGGATGTGCCGCTCGGTCTCCCCGACGAACTTGTTGAGCAGCTCGGGACCCTTGATGTTCAGGAAGTAGGACTTCCCGTCCTCGTTCTCGCCCCGCGCCGCCGCCACCTTCTTGGCCAGCGAGTTCGCCACGGCCTTCGCGATGAGCGTCTTGCCGCAGCCCGGCGGGCCGTAGAGCAGGACACCCTTCGGGGGCCGCAGCTGGTACTCCTGGTACAGGTCCGCGTGCAGGAACGGCAGTTCCACCGCGTCCCGGATCTGCTCGATCTGCCGGGTGAGGCCGCCGATGTCCTCGTAGCGGACGTCCGGCACCTCCTCCAGCACCAGGTCCTCGACCTCCGCCTTCGGCACGCGCTCGTACGCGTAGCCGGCCTTGGAGTCGACCAGGAGCGAGTCGCCCGGCTTGAGCGGCTGCTCCGCCAGCAGATCGGAGAGCAGGACCACCCGCTCCTCGTCCGCGTGCCCGACCACCAGCGCGCGGGGGCTGCCGCCCTCGACGTCCGGCGCGAGCACCTCGCGCAACGCGCACACCTCACCGGTGCGCTCGAACCCGCCGCCTTCGACCACGGTGAGCGCCTCGTTGAGCCGCAGCGCCTGGCCGCGCTGCAGCGACGAGATCTCGACCGCGGGCGAAACGGACACCCGCATCTTCCGGCCCGCGGTGAAGACGTCCACCGTGTTGTCCTCGTACGCCTCGACGAAGACGCCGTACCCGGACGGTGGCTGGGCCAGCCGGTCGACCTCCTCGCGGAGGGCGAGGAGCTGTCCTCGCGCTTCGCGCAGCGTCTCGACCAGTTTGGTGTTGCGCTCGGTGAGCTGGCTCACCCTTTCCGAGGCCTCGGCGAGTCGTTGTTCGAGAACTCGGTTCTGCCGTGGCGAGTCCGTCAGTTTGCGGCGCAGCAGCGCCACTTCTTCCTCGAGAAAACGGATCTGCCGAGCCTGCTCGTCCGCCGTCGTCCCAGCTCCGGATGTTGCTGAAGGGTCGGCCTCCTCGCGCCGACCTCCGGGAAGGTCATGATGCATCGGGCACCTCCTCGGAGTGCTTTTCATTCCACGGTACCGGCGATCACCGACAAGAAAAGGCCTTTCCGGATCACAAGATCGGCGCGTCGCGGTTCGCCCGCCTTCCCCAGCACGGACATTCCCGCAGCGCAAGAGGCCATTTCGGTGCCGTGGCACGGGTGTGTCGCGGGTCCGTCCGGGCCGGGGTGAAGCAAGCACAACGGGAGTACCCCGCGCCCGGGGTGCCCAACCGGCGGGACAACGGGCAATTCCGGCCAGTTCCGCCCTAACCGCGCGGCGGCCGCGCCCGGTGGCTAGCATCGGGCCGACGTCGGCACCGTCTGCCGGGTCTCTTCGAAGGACGCTAGGGGGCACCACTCATGACCTACCCGCCGCAGCAGCCGGGCGGCTACGGCCAGCAGCCCGGGGGCTACGGGCAGCAGCCCGGGCCCTACGGCCAGCCCCAGCAGGGCGGCTACCCCCAGAGCGGACCGCAGCAGCAGCCGGGCTACGGCGGCACCCAGCAGTTCGGGCAGCAGGACCCGTACGGCCAGCCCCAGCAGTTCGGCCAGCCCGACCCGTACGGGCAGCCCCAGCAGGGCGGTTACCCGCCGCAGCCGGGCGCTCAGCCCCAGCAGGGCTACCCCCAGTACGGGCAGCAGGACCAGTGGGGCCAGCCGCAGCAGCAGGGCTTCGGCGGCTACGACCAGTACGGGGGCGGCGGCTTCGGCGACGCGCCCCCGCCCAAGAAGAAGAAAACCGGCCTCATCGTCGGCATCGCGGTCGGCGCCGTGGTCCTGGTCGGCGGCGGCGTGACCGCGATCGTCCTGGCCACCAAGGGCGACGACACCGCCGCCCCGCCCGCCACCAGCAGCTCGGCCGCGCCGACGTCGGCGCCCAAGACGTCCGCCACGAAGCCCAAGACGACCTCGCCGTCGAAGCCGTCCACGAGCAGCAGCAAGCCGGCGAGCGGCCCCGCCCCCGCCGGGCAGGCCAGCTCGAAGGAGCTGTTCGACACCACGATCGCGGCCTACAACGCCAGCGACGAGAAGGCGCTCGGCGACGTCATCTGCCGCAGCGTCTACGACGGCAAGACGGGCGACATCCCGAAGGTCACGGTCACGCTGACCGGCGAGCCGACCGAGACCGGCGACAAGGCCACCGTGCGCTACTCCGCGACGGACGGGAGCAAGACCAAGGTCGGCACCATGTCCGCGCAGAAGGAATCCGGCCTGTGGTGCCTGTCCAACGTGAAGGCGGACGGCTCGTGAGCCGCCGCCGTCGGTGAAGCGCGCGCTCGTCGCCGGGCTGGTCCTGCTCGGCGTCGCCGGCGTGGGCGTGGTGCTGGGCCTGCTCCTCGTCGCGCCGTCCGGCGCCCCGCCCGCCCCGCCGAGCACCCCACGCCCGGCCCGGCCGTCGCCGTCCCCCTCGCCCAGCGCGTCGGACACGGCGGCGGTCGGCGTGCTGGCCAAGGCGATCGTGGACGCGATCGCCGCCCACGACTCGGCGGCGTTCGGCAAGCTGACGTGCCGCCCGCAGACCGCGGAGGCGCTGGCCGGCCTGCAGCGGACGTGGGACGCGGCCGGCCGGGTGACGGCGCGCCTGGCGGAGCCCCCGGAGGTGCGCGGCGAGTCCGCCACCGCGAAGGTGCACGTCGAAGGGGTGGGCGGCACCAAGGAGACGCCGTTCCCCCTGTACAAGGAGAACGGCCGCTGGTGCGTGCCGGGTTAGCCCTTGCCCTTGGCCGGGCGGCGCGACACGCGCGGTGACACGGTCCCGTCCGCCAGGCGCCGCGCGGTGAGCAGGAACGCCGTGTGCGCGACCATCCGGTGGTCCGGGCGCACCGCGAGGCCGACGACGTGCCACGGGCGCATCAGCGTTTCCCACGACTCGGGCTCGGTCCAGCACTGCTGCTCGCGCAGCGACTCGGTGACCCGCGAAAGCTGCGTCACGGTCGCGACGTAGACCGTCAGCACGCCGCCCGGCACGAGGTGGGCGGCCACGTTCGGCAGCTGCTCCCACGGCGCCAGCATGTCCAGCACGACCCGGTCGACCTCGCCTTCGTGCGAAGCCAGGTCGGCGACGGTGAGGGTCCAGTTGGCCGGCTTCTCGCCGAAGAACTTCACGACGTTCTGCTCGGCGTGCACGGCGTGGTCGTCGCGGATCTCGTAGGACTGGACGCTCCCGGCCGGGCCGACCGCGCGCAGCAGCGAGCACGTCAGCGCGCCCGAACCGGCGCCGGCCTCGAGGACGCGCGCGCCCGGGAAGATGTCGCCCCACATGACGATCTGCGCGGCGTCCTTGGGGTAGATCACCTGCGCGCCGCGCGGCATCGAGAGCACGTAGTCCGGCAGGAGGGGACGCAGCGCGAGGTAGGTCGACCCGCCCGCGGACGTCACGACCGACCCTTCGGGACGGCCGATCAGGTCGTCGTGGGCCAGGCCGCCGCGGTGCGTGTGGTACTCACCGCCGTCGGCCAGCGTCAGGGTGTAGTGGCGCCCCTTCGAGTCGGTCAACTGCACCCGATCACCCGCGCGAAACGGTCCGCTGACCGACAACACTTCCTCCTGTACCCCGAATGGCCGACGACAGATCTTCGCAGGCCGCCCGTGCCGCGGCGTCAGCGGGTGCGGCGGTTCAGCGCGGCCCGCAGGTCGTCCCGGCGCAGCACGCCCGCCGGGCGCCCCTCGTCGTCGACGACGAGGAACTGCCACGCGGCCGTCTCGCGGACCCGCTCGACGACGTCCTCCCCCGGCTCCGACGCCAGGAGCACGGTCTCGGCCCGGATCGGCTCGGCGGCCAGCTCGGCCGGCGCGTGCGGTGACGAGCCCGCGAGCCGCTCCGCCGCACCGGTGTCCAGCAGGCCGGCGGCGACCCCGTCGGCCCGCACCAGCACCACGCCCCGGCCCGCCGACGCGGCCAGCGCGTCCGACACCGGGCTTTCGGCGGGCAGCTGCAGCACCGGCCGCACCAGCTCGCCGAGCACCAGCCCTTCCGGCCACGTGCGGCGCGCTTCGGCGGCCAGCTCCGAGCGCGCGCCGAGGATCACGAACCACGCCGTGACGACGCAGACGCCCAGCCGCAGCCAGCGGTCCGGGCTCCCGGTGGCCAGGCCCCACAGCGCCCAGACCAGCAGCCCCGCGGCCACGACGGCCCCACCGGCGACCGCGGCGCGCGTGCCCTTCGAGCGGATCCCGGTGGCCGCCCAGACCCCCGCGCGGACCAGCCGCCCGCCGTCGAGTGGCAGCCCGGGCAGCAGGTTGAACACGCCGACGGCGAGGTTCGCCACGGCGCACTCGGCGACCAGGAGCCAGACCGCGCCGTCCGGCGGCACGGCGAACATCAGCAGCCCGCAGAACGCCCCGAGCAGCAGCGACACCACCGGCCCGGCGGCGGCGACCAGCCCTTCCTGGCCGGGCCGCTTCGGCGTGCGGGCCACTTCGGACAGGCCGCCGAGCAGGAACAGGCGCAGCCGCCGCACGGGGATCCCCAGCCGCAGCGCGACGAGGCAGTGCCCCAGTTCGTGGGCGAGCACGGAGAGCCCCAGCAGGAGCGCGAAGGCGCCGGCCAGCAGCCACGACGTCACCGTGGAGGCGTCCGGGAGCAGCCGCCCGACGAGCGGCGCGTAGAGCACGACGACGATCAGCGAGCCGATCCACCAGGACGGCGCCAGCAGCACGGGCACGCCGGCGACGCGGAACAGCACGAGCCCGCCGTCCGGGCGGACGGCCTGCCGGGTGCCCCCGGTGCCCTGCTCACTGGTCGCGGCCATGCCCGAGAGCCTAGAGCCCCCGGTGTGGGGAGCGGGTGATCCGGACCGGGTGGTGTCGCGCACCCGCGTGTCCTGAGCGGTCCGCGGCGCCGCGGGGATGTCAGGGGCCCGGCAAAGTCGCGCCGGAAGGCTCCGCCCAGCGAGCCGCCACCACTGTGCCTGACCCTGGCCCGGGACGTAGTGAACGACCCTTTCACCTCACCGGACGAGGTGAAAGGGTCGTTCATGTCGTTGCGGGACGGTGAGCGAGCCTCGGGAGCCGGGCCGAGGTCGCGCCGACTTTGCTGGGGCCGTCGCCGGGATGTCATGAAAGGGTCGTTCATGTCGTCCGGCGAGGTGAACGACCCTTTCATGACGTGCGCGCGGGCGGAGGCGGCGGAAAGCGCTCCCATCCGGCGCTTCTCCCCACCTCGGCCCGGGTGCGGGCGTTGCGGTCGCCGGAACTGTCGTACCCCGGCGTTACGCTCTGCCCATGCCCGACGCCGACACCGTCACCACGGAACCCCCAGCCGCCGTCGCCACCGAGGCGCGGCGGCGGCCCGCGTTGTCGCCGTCGCGGGCGAGTGACTTCAAGCAGTGCCCGCTGCTCTACCGGTTCCGCGCGGTCGACCGGCTGCCCGAGGTCCCGACCAAGGCGCAGCTGCGCGGCACGCTCGTCCACTCGGTGCTGGAGCGGCTGTTCGCGCTGCCCGCCGCCGAGCGCGTCCCGGCGCAGGCGCGGGAGCTGCTCGGCCCGGCGTGGACCGACCTGTCGGCGGACCGTCCGGAGTGGACCGAGCTGTTCGACGGCGAAAAGCCCGACGAGCACGCGGAGTGGCTGCGCTCGGCGGAAAAGCTGCTGGACGCCTACTTCGAGCTGGAGGACCCGCGGCGGCTGGAGCCGGAGGCGTGCGAGCTGCACGTCGAGATCGAGCTCGGCTCCGGGGTCCTGCTGCGCGGCTACATCGACCGCCTCGACGTCGCGCCGACCGGCGAGATCCGGGTCGTGGACTACAAGACCGGGGCCGCGCCGCGGGAAATCGGCGAGGCCAAGGCGATGTTCCAGATGAAGTTCTACGCCGTGGTGCTGTGGCGGCTGCGCGGGATCGTGCCGCGGCAGCTGAAACTGATGTACCTCACCGACGGCCAGTCGCTGGCCTACACCCCCGACGAAGCCGAGCTGCTCCGCTTCGAGCGCACCCTCGAAGCCATCTGGCAGGCCATCCTCAAGGCGGGCAAGACCGGCGACTTCCGCGCGAACAAGAGCAAGCTGTGCAACTGGTGCGACCACCAGGCGCACTGCCCGGAGTACGGCGGCACGCCACCGGCGTACCCCGGCTGGCCGGAGCCCGACGCCGGCGAGGAGACGCCGCTGGACCGGGCCGACTGATGGCCGACGCGTTCTACGTCCCGCTCGGCGAAGGCCGGTTCTCCGCGACAGCGCACACCGCGGGCCCGTGGTCCTCGGAGTCGCAGCACTTCGGGCCGCCGTCGGCGCTGCTGGTGCGGGCACTCGAAAACGTCGAACCCGCGCACCCGGCCGAGCTGGCCAGGGTCACCGTCGAAATCCTCGGGCCGGCGCCGGTCGCCGAGCTCACCGTGCGCGCCCGGGTGGAGCGCCCCGGGCGGTCGGTCGAGCTGCTGCAGGCGGAGCTGGCGAGCGCGGAACGCGTGGTGGCCCGCGCGTCGGCGTGGCGCGTGGCCACCTCCGACACCGCGGAGATCGCCACCGACGGCGGGCCGCTGCTGCCGACGCCGGACAGCGTCACGGAGTCGCCGTGGCCGGAGGGCTGGCAGGGCGGCTACCTCGACGCCGTGGAGTGGCGCGCGGTCCGCGGCGGGATGGACGTGCCCGGCCCGGCCGCCGTCTGGGCCCGGCCGCGCGTCCCGCTGGTCGACGGCGAGGAGCCGAGCGGGCTGCAGCGGCTGTTCACCGTCGCCGACTCCGGCAACGGCGTGTCCAACTTCCTCGACCCGCGGCAGTGGTGGTTCATCAACTCGGAGCTGACCGTGCACGTGCGGCGGGTGCCCGCGGGCGAGTGGATCGGCCTGGACGCGGTCACGCTGGTCGGCACGCACGGGATCGGCACGGCGACGAGCATCCTGCACGACGCGAGCGGCCCGCTGGCCACCGGCGCGCAGGCGCTGATGGTCCGGCCGCGACAGGCCGGGGGCGGATAGCCACCCACAACCGGCCCGGATCCAATAACCTTCGCGGAACGACCGACTTGAGGAGCGCTCCGGCATGCAGATCACCTCGGTGGTCAACCAGAAAGGCGGGGTCGGCAAGACCTCGCTGAGCGTCGGCACCGCGGCCGCGCTGGCCGAGCGGGGCCGGCGGGTGCTGCTTATCGACCTCGACCCGCAGGGGCACGCGACGACCGAGATGCTCGGGCTGGCCGAGGTGCCACCGGACCAGCCGAGCCTGGCGAAAGCGCTGGCCAAGACGTGGAAGGGCCCGATCGACGAGATCGTCGTCCCGCACCCGCGCAGCAACCTCGGCAAGGGCGGCGCGCTCGACGTCGTGCCGACGTCACCGGGGATGTTCGACCTGATCCGGCGGCTCGACTCGTTCCGCGTACCCGGCTGGCAGCTGGCCCGGGTCATCCAGTTCGCCAACTACGACCACTGCGTCATCGACTGCCCGCCGGCGCTCGACGTGCTGACGAACAACGCGCTGGCGGCGTCGCACGGCATCCTCGTACCGGTGCAGCCGGACAAGACGAGCATCCGCGCGCTGCGGCTGCTGGCCGACCAGGTCCGGTACGTCGAGCAGACCGTCGGACGCCAGCCGCTGTCGTGGTTCGGGCTGGTGCCGAGCCTCTACCGGCGGCCGATCTCGCACTACGCGGCCGCGGCGCTGCAGGAGATGTACGAGTTCGGCATCCCGATGCTGTCGCACCTGCCGCTCGGCGTGGTGATGAACGAAGCGGCCGCGCACGGCGTCCCGGTGACGACCTACGCCCCCGAGACGTTGCAGGCGCTGTCGTTCCGCGAGATCGCGGCCACCCTCGACGGCTACCTGGCGCAGAACCAGGCGCCGGCCGTCGTGCCCGCGGACGAGGAGTTCGTCTTCGAGGACTTCATCTCCGAGGTCGCGGTGGCGCGCAACGTCAACGACAACGGCGTCCGCAAGGGCCTTTACGACCTGCTCCCGAAGAAGCCCAACCGGCCGCGCTGAAGTCCGGCGCGGCCGATCTGGCTCTCGGTCAGAGGCGGCAGGAGCGGATGTCCGAGGCCAGGATCGCCTTGGCGCCCACCTCGGCCAGTTCGTCCATGATCCGGTTGACGTCCTTGCGCGACACCATCGCGCGCACGGCGACCCAGTCTTCGTCGGCCAGCGGCGCCACCGTCGGCGACTCGAGGCCCGGCGTGATGGCGATCGCCCGGTCGACGAGCGTGCGCGGGCAGTCGTAGTCCAGCATCAGGTACTGCTGCGCGAACACGACCCCGCGCAGCCGCGCCGCCAGCTGCGACTTGGCCTTGCTCTCCGCCGTCCCCTTGCGCTGCAGCAGCACCGCTTCCGAGACGCAGATCGGGTCGCCGAAGGCCACCAGGTTGTTCTGGCGCAGCGACCGCCCGGACTCGACGACGTCCGCGATCGCGTCCGCGACGCCGAGCTGGATCGAGATCTCCACGGCGCCGTCGAGCCGGATCACCTCGGCCTCGACGCCGTGGCGGGCGAGGTCGTCGCGGACCAGCCGCGGGTACGACGTCGCCAGGCGCTTGCCGTGCAGGTCCGCCGGCTTCCAGTCCTTGCCCGCCGGGGCGGCGTATCGGAACGTCGAGCCGCCGAAGCCGAGCGCCTGGATCTCCTCGACCGGCGCGCCGGAGTCGAGCGCGAGGTCCCGGCCGGTGATGCCGAGGTCGAGTTCGCCGGAGCCGACGTAGATCGCGATGTCCTTGGGCCGCAGGAAGAAGAACTCGACCTCGTTGACCGGGTCGAGCACGGTCAGGTCGCGCTGCTCATGCCGCTTGCGGTAGCCCGCCTCGCCGAGCATTTCCGTCGCCGCGGCGGCGAGGGCTCCCTTGTTCGGCACGGCAACACGCAGCATTTCGCTTCTCTCCTCGTGATTCGAGCGACCCGGTCACAGGTAGCGGTAGACGTCCTCGGTCGACAGACCGCGGCCGAGCATCAGCACCTGCACCCGGTACAGCAGCTGGGAGATCTCCTCGGCGAGGCGGTCGTCGGACTCGTGCTCGGCGGCGATCCACACCTCGCCGGCTTCCTCGAGCACCTTCTTGCCCTGGGCGTGCACCCCGGCGTCGAGGGCGACGACGGTGCCGGACCCGTCGGGACGGGTACGCGCGCGCTCGGCAAGCTCCGCGAACAGCTCATCGAAGGTCTTCACGATCTGCAGATCCTTCCACCCCGGGCCGCGCGGCGCCGCCCCGCCCCGCCGCGGGTGCAGCCCATCTCACACGGGAGTGGACGGCGCCTCCCACGAGCTGGGATCAGAACAGCGCGCCCCGCTCGAAGTCGAGCAGGTACCGCTTGCGGTCCAGGCCGCCGCCGTAGCCGGTGAGCGAACCGGTCGAGCCGACCACCCGGTGGCACGGGACGATGATCCCGATCGGGTTCTTGCCGTTGGCCAGCCCGACCGCGCGGGACGCGCCGGGGTTGCCCAGCCGGTCGGCCAGCTCGCCGTAGGAGATCGTCGTGCCGTACGGGATCTCGCGCAGCTGCGCCCAGACCAACCGCTGGAACGGCGTGCCGGCGAAGGCGAGCGGCACCTCGAACCGCTCGCGCTGCCCGGCGAAGTACTCCTTCAGCTCGGTTTCGGCGCGGGCGAAGATCTCCGCGCCGGGGTCGGCCGCGCCGAACGTCAGCTCGTCCGGGCGGTGGCGCTGGTCGACCATGTACAGGCCGCAGAGCGCGTCGTCCTCGGCGACCAGCGTCAGCGGGCCGCAGGGACTGTCGATGACGGAGTGGGAACGCATGGGGCCTCCTAGGCGGCGGGCATCCGGTTGATCGCGTGGTCACCGGTGGCCCACAGGTGCTGGGTGGCGTAGGCCCGCCAGGGGCGCCACGCCGCGGAGCGGGCGACGACGGCGGCCTGGCCGCCCAGGCCGAGGGTTTCCGCCGCGTACTTGATGCCGAGGTCGGTGGGGAGGAACGCGTCCGGGTCGCCCAGCGCCCGCATCGCGATGCTCTCGACCGTCCACGGCCCGAAGCCCGGCAACGCGGTCAGCGCCGCCCGGGCCGCGTCCCAGTCGCTGCCCGCGCCGAGGTCGAGACCGCCGGTCAGCGCCTCGACCAGCGCGAGCAGCGTGCGACGGCGGCTGCGCGGCATGGCCAGCGTCTCCGGATCGAGCGAAGCCAGCGCCTCCGGCGACGGGAAGAGGTGGGTCAGGCCGCCTTCGGGGTCCTCGACCGGTTCGCCGTGGGCGACGACGAGCCGGGCCGCGTGGGTGCGGGCCGCCGCGGTCGAGACCTGCTGGCCGAGCACCGCGCGGACCGCGAACTCGGCGCCGTCGGCCGTGCGCGGGACCCGGCGGCCCGGCGCGGCGGCGACCAGGGGCGCGAGCAGCGGGTCGGTGGCGAGCTGGTCGTCGACGGCGACCGGGTCGGCGTCGAGGTCGAGCAGGCGGCGGCAGCGGCTCGTCGCGGCGGGCAGGTCGCGCAGGTCGGCCAGGGTCAGCCGGCAGGCGATGTGCCCGTCTTCCGGCCGCAGCGCCACGATCCCGGGGCCGTGCGGCAGCCGCAGCGTCCGGCGGTAGGCGCCGTCGCGCCACTCCTCCACGCCCGGCACGCCGGTCGCCACCAGGTGCCCGAACAGGTTGTCGGGGCACAGCGGCTTGCGGTACGGCAGCCGCAGCACGAGCGCGCCGGCGGCCGCGGGCTTGCCCTTGGCGCGCTGCCGCAGTTCGGTCGGCGAGAGGGCGAACACCTCGCGCACGGTGTCGTTGAACGTCCGGATGCTGCCGAACCCCGAGGCCAGCGCCAGCTCGGTCATCGGCAGGGTGGTCGTCTCGATCAGGGTCCGCGCGGTCTGCGCGCGCTGGGCCCGCGCCAGCGCCAGCGGGCCCGCGCCGAGCTCGGCGAACACCTGGCGCTCGACCTGCCGGACGCTGTAGCCGAGCCGGGCGGCCAGCCCGCGGACCCCTTCGGTGTCCACGACGCCGTCGGCGATCAGCCGCATCGCCCGCGCCACCAGGTCGGCGCGTTCGTTCCACAGCGGCGAGCCGGGGCTGGCGTCGGGGCGGCAGCGCTTGCAGGCGCGGAACCCGGCCTGCTGCGCCGCCGCCGCGCTCGGGTAGAAGCTCATGTTCCGCGGCTTGGGCGGCACCACGGGACAGCTGGGCCGGCAGTAGATCTTCGTTGTCAGGACCGCCGTGTAGAACCACCCGTCGAACCGGGCGTCCTTCGCCTGCACGGCCCGCACGCACCGTTCGAAGTCTTCATGCACGCGACCCAGCATCGCCGAGCGCGGCGGCCGGGGCTAGCGGAAATGCGACATGGGCGTGTCAGCCCAGCAGAGCCGCCAGCGCGGGCACGTCGATCCCCACGAGCGAGTCGCGGAACACGCGCCGCTCCCCCGCGTCGACCGGGACGTCGTTCGGGACGACCAGCACCGTGCAGCCCGCGGCGACCGCCGACGCCGTGCCCGGCGGGGAGTCCTCGACCGCGACGCACGCCGCCGGGTCGACGCCGAGCAGCTCGGCGGCCTTGAGGTACGGGCGCGGGTGCGGCTTGTTGAGGCCCTCGACCTCGTCGCCGCACACCGTGACGTCGAAGAAGTCACGGCCGATCGTGTTCAGCGCCAGCTCGGTGAGGTCGCGTTCGGTCGAGGTGACCAAAGCCGAGCGCACCCCGGCTTCACGCACCGCCGCCAGAGCTTCGCGGGCGCCGGGGCGCCACGGCAGCTCGTCGTCGAACAGACCGGCCGTGCGGCGGCGGATCTCCTCGCCCGTCGCCGCGATCGCCTCTCGCGTGACCGGCCGTCCGACGACCTCCAGGAGGTATGCCGAGGTGTCGTCCATGTTGGACCCGACGAGGGTCATCCGCTGCTCTTCGGAAAGCTTGCCGCCGAGCCATTCCGCCGTCTCGTAGAGGGCGATGTCCCACAGCTTCTCGGAATCGACCAACGTGCCGTCCATGTCCCACAGCACGGCATCGAGTCCGTCCACAGTGGATCTCCCTCAGGTGTTGAAGTACTTCGCTTCCGGGTGGTGGCAGACGATCGCGTCGGTCGACTGCTCGGGGTGCAGCTGGTACTCCTCGGACAGCTTGACGCCGATCCGGCCCGGTTCGAGGAGGGCGACGATCTTCGCCCGGTCTTCGAGGTCGGGACAGGCGCCATAGCCCAGGGAGAACCTGGCTCCACGGTAGCCGAGCTTGAAGAAGTCCTCGACGTCGTCCGGGTCCTCTGAGGCGACCGCCACACCGCCGGGGAAGGTCAGCTCCTGCCGGATCCGGCAGTGCCAGTACTCGGCCAGCGCCTCGGTGAGCTGGACGCCGAGGCCGTGCACCTCGAGGTAGTCCCGGTAGGCGTTGGCGGCGAACAGCTCGTTCGCGTAGTCCGCGATCGGCTGGCCCATGGTGACGACCGTGAACGGCACGACGTCGACCTCGCCCGCCTCGCGCGGCCGGTAGAAGTCGGCGAGGCAGAGCCGCCGGTCGCGGCGCTGACGCGGGAAGGTGAACCGCACCCGCTCGGGCGCGTCCGGTTCGGGCTCGGTGAGCACGACGAGGTCGTCGCCCTCGGCCACGCACGGGAAGTAGCCGTAGACGACGGCCGCGTGCGCCAGGATCCCGTCGGCGGTCAGCCGGTCGAGCCAGTACCGCAGCCGCGGCCTGCCTTCGGACTCGACCAGTTCGTCGTACGTCGGCCCGGCGCCGCCGCGCGCGCCCTTGAGGCCCCACTGCCCCATGAAGGTGGCGCGCTCGTCGAGCATCGCGGCGTAGTCGGCGAGCGGGACACCCTTGACCACGCGGCTGCCCCAGAACGGCGGGGACGGCAGCGGGACGTCGGTGGCGACGTCCGAACGCGCCGGCGGCGGGCCTTCGAGGGCTTCTTCCTCGGCCTTGCGGGCCTTGCGCGCTTCGGCGATCCGCAGCGAGCGCTCACGGCGTTCCTTGCGCTCCCGGCGCTTCTGCTCGGCGTCGGCGTCCACCAGCGGCGTTTCCCCGCGCTTGGCGGCCATGATCGCGTCCATCAGCCGCAGGCCCTCGAACGCGTCCCGCGCGTAGCGGACGTCGCCGAGGTAGAGCTCCGTGAGGTCGTTCTCCACGTAGGACCGGGTGAGCGCGGCGCCGCCGAGCAGCACCGGCCAGCGCGCCGAAACGCCCCGGGAGTTCATCTCCTGGAGGTTCTCCTTCATGATCACGGTCGACTTCACCAGCAGCCCGGACATCCCGATCGCGTCGGCACCGTGCTCCTCGGCCGCGTCCAGGATGGTCGTGATCGGCTGCTTGATGCCGAGGTTGACGACCTCGTAGCCGTTGTTGGACAGGATGATGTCGACGAGGTTCTTGCCGATGTCGTGCACGTCGCCGCGGACGGTGGCCAGCACGATCCGGCCCTTGCCGGCGTCGTCCTCCTTCTCCATGTGCGGCTCGAGGTGCGCGACGGCGGCCTTCATCACCTCGGCGGACTGCAGCACGAACGGCAGCTGCATCTGCCCGGACCCGAACAGCTCGCCGACGGTCTTCATGCCCGACAGCAGCGTGTCGTTGATGATCTGCAAGGCCGGCCGCTGCTCCAGGGCCGCGTCGAGGTCGGCGGCCAGTCCGTTGCGCTCGCCGTCGACGATCCGGCGTTCCAGGCGTTCGAACAGCGGCAGCGCGGCCAGCTCTTCGGCCCGCGACGCCTTCGACGACGCCGCGCTGACGCCTTCGAACAGGGCCATCAGCTCCTGCAGCGGATCGTAGCCCTCGCGGCGGCGGTCGTAGATCAGGTCGAGGGCCACCGCGCGCTGCTCGTCGGGGATCCGCGCCATCGGGAGGATCTTCGACGCGTGCACGATGGCGGTGTCCAGCCCGGCCTGGACGCACTCGTGCAGGAACACCGAGTTCAGCACCTGGCGCGCCGCGGGGTTGAGCCCGAAGGAGATGTTGGACAGCCCGAGCGTGGTCTGGACCTCGGGGTGCCGCCGCTTGATCTCGCGGATGGCCTCGATCGTCTCGACGCCGTCGCGGCGGGACTCCTCCTGGCCGGTGGCGATGGTGAAGGTGAGCGCGTCGACGATGACGTCGGACGTCCGCAGCCCCCAGTTCCCGGTGATGTCCTCGATGAGCCGGGTCGCGATGTCGGCCTTCTTGGCCGCCGTGCGCGCCTGGCCTTCCTCGTCGATCGTCAGGGCGACGACGGCGGCGCCGTACTCGCTGACCAGTTCCATGACCTGGCGGAACCGGGACCCCGGGCCGTCGCCGTCCTCGTAGTTGACGGAGTTGACGGCGCAGCGGCCGCCGAGGCGTTCGAGGCCCGCGCGGAGCACCGGGACCTCGGTGGAGTCGAGCATGATCGGCAAGGTGGACGCGGTGGCCAGGCGGCCGGCCAGCTCGGCCATGTCCGCGGTGCCGTCGCGCCCGACGTAGTCGACGCACAGGTCGAGCAGGTGGGCGCCGTCGCGGGTCTGCTCGCGGGCGATCTCGACGCAGTCGTCCCAGCGGGCCTCCAGCATCGCCGTGCGGAACGCCTTCGAGCCGTTGGCGTTGGTCCGCTCGCCGATCATCAGCACGCTGGCGTCCTGCTTGAACGGCACCGCCTGGTAGAGCGACGACACCCCGGGCTCCGGTCGCGGCCGGCGCGGCACCGGCGAGGTGTCCGCGACCGCGGCGGCGAGCTGCCGGATGTGCTCGCCGGTCGTCCCGCAGCAGCCGCCGACCAGGCCGACGCCGAACTCGCGGACGAACCCCGTGAGGGCCTCGACCAGCGCTTCCGGGCTCAGCGGGTAGACGGCGCCGTCCGGGCCCAGCTCGGGCAGGCCGGCGTTCGGCATCACCGACAGCGGCACCCGGGCGTGCTTGGCCAGCTGCCGCAGGTGCTCGCTCATCTCGGCCGGCCCGGTGGCGCAGTTGAGCCCGATGACATCGATGCCGAGCGGCTCCAGCGCGGCCAGAGCGGCGCCGACCTCGGTGCCGAGCAGCATGGTCCCGGTCGTTTCGACGGTGATCGAAGCGAGCACCGGCACGCGGCGGCCTTCGGCGGCCATCGCCCGCTTCGCGCCGATGATCGACGCCTTCGTCTGGAGGATGTCCTGGGTGGTCTCGACGATCACCGCGTCCACGCCGCCGGCCAGCAGGCCGCGGACCTCCTCCTGGTAGGCGTCACGCAGGGTGGCGAACGGCGCGTGCCCGAGCGTCGGGAGCTTCGTGCCGGGGCCGACCGAGCCGAGCACGAACCGCGGGCGGTCCGGCGTCGCGAACTCGTCGGCGGTCTCCCGGGCCAGCCGGGCGCCGGCTTCGGCCAGCTCGAAGATCCGCTCGGTGATGTCATATTCGGCGAAGTTGGCGAAATTGGCCCCGAAAGTGTTGGTCTCGACCGCGTCCGCCCCCGCTTCGAGGTAGCCGCGGTGCACGGACCGGACGACGTCCGGCCGGGTGACGTTGAGGACCTCGTTGCAGCCCTCGAGGCCGGCGAAGTCGTCCAGGCTCAGGTCGTGGGCCTGCAGGGCGGTGCCCATGGCCCCGTCGGCGACCAGGACCCGGGAGCCGAGGGCATCGAGGAACGCGGACGACAGGCGGTCGGACATGCTGAACAGGGTAAGGCCGGTGGTCGTAGGCTGGTCCGGTGAGTGAGCCCGTCGACGAGACCCCGCGGCCGCCCGGCGACCGCCCCGAACCCACCCGACCGTTGATGGTCGTCGCCTTCGAAGGCTGGAACGACGCCGGCGACGCGGCCAGCCGCGCGGTGGAGCACCTGCAGCTGAACTGGGACGCCACGCCCCTGGCCGAACTGGAGCCCGACGACTACTACGACTTCCAGGTCAGCCGCCCGACCGTCCGGATGGTGGACGGCGTCACCCGCCGGGTGGACTGGCCGACGACAACGCTGTCGGTGTGCCGCCCCGACGGGTTCGACCGCGACGTGGTCCTCGTCCAGGGCCCCGAGCCGAACATGCGCTGGCGCGCGTTCTGCGCGGAGCTGCTGGAGCACATCAAGCAGCTGGACATCGCGACCGTCGTGACGCTCGGCGCGCTGCTCGCCGACACCGCGCACACGCGGCCGGTCCCGGTCACCGGGACGGCGTACGACAAGGACACCGCGTCGCTCTACGGCCTCGACCTGAACAACTACCAGGGCCCGACCGGCATCGTCGGGATCCTGCAGGACTACTGCGTGCAGGCGGGCATCCCGGCCGTGTCGATCTGGGCGGCGGTGCCGCACTACGTGTCGCACCCGCCGTCCCCGAAGGCGACGCTGGCGCTGCTGCACAAGCTGGAGGACATCCTCGACGTCGAGATCCCGCTCGGCGCGCTGCCGGAGCAGGCCGAGGAGTGGCAGCGCACGGTCAGCGAGATGGCCGACGAGGACGAAGAGATCAGCGAGTACGTCCGCGGCCTCGAAGAGCGCGGCGACGCGCAGAGCGAGGTCGCCGAACAGGACGTCAGCGGCGACAAGATCGCCGCGGAGTTCGAACGCTACCTGCGCCGCCGCGGCCGAGGCGGCGGACAGGAAGGCTTCGGCCTGCGCTAGTCACCCGCGCCAGCTGGTGGCGAACGCCCGGGCGGGATTCGCCACCAGCATGGCCGTGACGACGTCACCACCCAGCAGCTTCGTCAGCCACGGGGCCAGCGTCGTGAGCAGGTACGGCAGGCCACCGGGCTCCCGGCGGGCCGTGGCGGTCGTCGTGTCGCCGCCCAGCAGCAGCTGACCGCCGTGCCCGGCGCCGACGAGCGCTTCGAGGCAGTCCGCGAGCCGCCAGTCGGTGGCGCGGTTGGCCAGGGACGGCCCGTCGAAGGCAAGGAAGACGCCGGTTTCCGCGATCTCGCGCTGGATCCGCGGCTCCGGGTGCCGGTTCAGGTGCCCGAGGATCACCCGGTCGGCGGGCACGCCGAGGGTCCCGCACAGCAGCTCGGCGATCTCGAGCCCGGCGGTGCCGTGTTCCAGGTGGACGGCGATCGGCGCACCGGTTTCTCCGTGCGCCACCGCGGCGGCGGTCAGCGTCGTGCGGGCGTGCGCGTCGATCGTGTGGAACGCGCCCGCCACCTTGATCAGCCCCGCCCGGTGCTCCCGCGTGTCCTCCGGCAGGTCGGCGGGCCCGGTGCCCTCGACGAGGTCGGCGACGAAGAGCCGGACCAGGTCGTCGACCACCTGGTGGAGGAACGCGGGCGAGTAGTGCGCGGCCCGGTGCAGCCCGGTCGCCGCGACGACGTGCACCCCGGTCTCCCGCGAGAACCGGGCGAGTTCCCGCGTCCGGCGGCCCAGCCCGAACGGCGTCCACTGCACCACGCTCGCCCCGCCGGCGGCCCGGAACCGGATCAGCTGTTCGAGGGCAGCTTCCGTGCTGTCCAGCTCCTCGCCCGGGAGGAGTTTCGAGGCGAAGAAGAGGTGGTCGTGCGAGTCGGTGACGCCGAGCGCGGCCGGATCGATGTCGCCGAGCAGCGTGCGCACCTTGGGTTCCCCAGTCACCCCGCCGAGTGTAACGGCTCACCCGTTACGCTGACGAGGTGCCGGAAGACTTCCGCCTCGACATGGGCGCACCGTGGCTGAACCTGCTCGCCACCCGCGGCCGCCACTTCGGACCGCACCCGATCGAGCGCCTCCCGACCGTGGAGCGGCTGCGCGAGTGGTTCGCCCTCGTGGAGCTGACCCCGCAGGTGCCGGTGACCGGCTTCGACCTGGCCACCGCCCACGAGCTTCGGGAGGCGCTGCGGCCGCTCGCCCTGGGCGCGGTGGACGGCGTCGCGCCGACCGCCGAGCAGGTCTCAGCGCTGACGCGGTTCTTGAAACCGGAGCCGGTGCACCTGGCCGCACTCGATCGCCTGCACCGCAGCGCCCCGCCGACGGCGTCCGCCGCCTTCTCGCGGCTGGCCCACCAAGCGGCGGACTGGCTCACCGGACCTCTGCGGCACGACCTGCGCGCCTGTCCGGAGCAGGACTGCCGAGGCGTGTTCGCGGACCCGGGCGGCCGCCGGCGCTGGTGCCCGTCCCCGGCGTGCGCGAGCCGCGGCCGAGTGCGTGCCCTGCGGGAACGGCGCCGCACCGAACGGTGACGCGTAGCTTTCACGTGAAAGCTACGCTCCGGCGTCAGGACGGCCAGAGGATGCGGCGCATCGGTACCGCGCCCCGCGCCCGCTTCCGCCACTCCCGCGGGTAACCCAGCGACACCTCTTCGAACCGCACCCCGTCGGCCTCGGTCGTGCGCGGGATGTGCAGGTGGCCGTACACCGCGATCTCGGCCCGGTACCGCACGTGCCAGTCCTCGGTCTTCGTCGAACCGCACCACAGCGCGAACTCCGGCCAGTACAGCGGCGCCGTCGGGTGGCGGTGCAGGGGCCAGTGCGACATCAGGATCGTGCCGTGGTCCTCGGGGATCGCGTCGAGGCGTTCGGTGCTGATCTTCAGCCGCTCCGCGCACCACGCCTGCCGGCTCGGGTACGGGTCCGGGTGCAGGAAGTACTCGTCGGTGCAGACGACGCCGGCCTCGCGCGCCTGGCGCAGGGCCTCCTCCAGGGGCTTGCCCTCGGCCTCCGGGGTCCGCCAGCTGTAGTCGTAGAGCAGGAACAGCGGCGCGATGGTCAGCGGCCGCGCACCGTGCTCCCAGACCGGGTACTCGTCCTCCGGGGTCAGGACGCCGATCTCGCGGCACCGCTCGACGAGGTGCTCGTACCGAGCCTGGCCGCGCAGCTGGCACGGGTCGTTGTTCGTGGTCCACAGCTCGTGGTTGCCCGGCACCCAGACGACCTTCGCGAACCGTCCCCGCAGGGTCTTCAGCGTCCCGATGGTGGCGTCCGCGCGCTCGGCCACGTCGCCGGCGACGAGCAGCCAGTCGTCCGCCGTCTCGGGGACGACCGAGTCGAGGATCGGGGCGTTGCCCTCGTGGGTCACGTGGAGGTCGCTGGTGGCGAAGAGGTGCGGCACCCCTCCACCGTAGCCACCGCGTTCACGGGGACTTCGCGAAACCTGCGAATCCGGGCCAGCATGAGCACGCCCGCGAGCACGTAGACCCCGGCTTGCGCGTTCAGCAGCACCGCGGGCCCGGTCACCGCGACGAGGGCGCCCGCCAGCAGCGCGCCGGCGGTCGTGCAGGTGGCCATGACGGCGAACGTCGTGCTCAGCACCCGCCCGGCGCGTTCCGGGGTGACCACGCTCTGGATCTCCGACAGCGCCCCGGCGCCGACGACCACGCCCGGCGCGCCGGCGAGGGCGAACAACCCGACGTACACGCCCAGCGCCGTCGTCGCCGGCGACAGGTTCCAGATCACCGCGGACAGAACGCCCATCGCCAGCGAGCCCCACCCGAGCAACGCCGTGGGCGCCACCCGCCGCGCCACGGTCGCCAGCGCGAAGCCGGCGGCCAGCCCGCCGATCGCCTGCACGCCGCGCAGCAGGCCCGCGTCGGCTTCACTGCCGCCGAGCACGTCGAAGACGTACACCACGAACAGCACCAGGAACATGCCCTGCGCCAGCGACGTGCACACCAGCGCGAGGCCGGTGCGCCACAGCCGCCGGTCGCGCGTCAGCTCCCGCAGACCGTCCAGCCAGGCCCGGACGACGGGTTCGCGTGCGGCGGCGGGCACGGGCGCGGCCACCCGCCGGAACGGCTTGGCCAGCAGCGCCGCGGCGACCACGAGGACGACGAGGTAGCCCGTGATGACGTCGGCGAGCCCGCCGAAGCCCAGCAGTGCGCCGCCCGCCCAGCCGCCGGCGAGCCGGGCGACGCTGCCGTTCACGCTCATCAGCCCGTTGGCCCCGGTCACGTCGGCGACGCCGACCAGCTCCGGGACGAGCGCGTTGCGCGCCGGCTCGAACACCGACGCCAGCGCCGCCTGCGCGGCCATCACGGCGTAGACCACCGGAACGGCGGGCTCGGCCAGCAGCGGGAGCGCCACGACCCCGAGCCCGCAGCAGACGCCGAACAGCACGGCGCGGCGGTTCCAGCGGTCGGCGACGACGCCGGCGACCGGGCTCAGCAGCACCGCGGGCAGCAGGCCGAGCACGATGCTCAGCGCCGTCGTCGCGGCGGAGCCGGTGCGCTGGAAGACGTAGACCGGCAAGGCCACCTGCAGCATCCACTCGGCGGTCTCGCCGAAGAACGCCGCCACCCACAGCCGCGCGAACGCGGGCACCCCCAGCAGCTGTTTCACGCCTCCGCCTTCCCCGAATGTTCGATGCGCGGGAACGCGCGGAGGCCGAGGTGCACCGATCCGGCGTCGGCCGGCGCGTCGGTCCGGATCGCGCCGACGTACGGCCGGACCAGCGCGTCGATCGCCTCGGTCAGCCGGGTCAGCTCCGCGGGCGTGACGCGCAGCGCGTACGTCGACATCCCGGTCGCGGCGCGCCAGGCGGGGTCGAGGTCGTCGAGGGAGTCCAGGTACCGCTGGGTCAGCTCCTGCTCGTGGCTCAGCGTCGCGCCGACCACGCCGAGCTGCGCGGCGCGGTGGGCCGGGTCCTCGGCCAGCTCCCCCACCTCGAGGCCGACCTGCCGGGCGCGCCACGGGCGTTCGCGGCCGTCTTCGGCGTCGGCCCGCTCGACGAGCCCGTACTGCGCGAGCTGCCGCAGGTGCCAGCTGCAGTTCGACGCCGTCGAGCCCACCGCTTCCGCGCACTCGCTCGCGGTGCGCGGGCCGACGGCGGTCAGGTGGTTGAGCAGCGCCGAGCGCAGCGGGTGCGCCAGCGCGCGCAGCAGCTCGACGTCCTCGATCCGCTTGCGCGGCGGCAGCCCGGCCATCGGTCACCCCAGTTCTGAAAGAGTTGTTTCGAAAGGGTTCTTTCATACTTGGTCCCGCCTGCGGCTTTGTCAACCGGCTGCGCTATCGTTCGCCACGCAGCAGCTGCCCAGGGCAGTGACTGCGCCGTGACCCGACCTTGGATGGACGTTGCCCGACCAGCGCGAACTCGCCACCGCCGCCGCCCTCGCCCTCCCCCGGTTCGTGGGCTCGACCGCGCTCTTCCACGCCGCGGTCGCCGAGCGGATGGGCGTCACCCCGACCGAGCTGCACTGCCTGCACCTGCTCCACGGCGGCGTCAGCGACTCCCCGACCGAGCTGGCCGGCCTGCTCGGGATGTCCACCGGGGCGTTCACCCGGCTGCTCGACCGGATGGCGCTGCACCGGCTGGCCGAGCGCGCGCCGGACCCGGCCGACCGGCGCCGGCTCGTCGTCCGGCCGCTGCCCGACCGGATGGCGGAACTCGCCGAGCTCTACGCGCCGATGGCCCGGTTCGTCGGCGAACGGCTCGCGCGCTTCGACCGCCGCCAGCTGACGGCCCTGCTCGAGTTCCTGACCGACGGCACCGCGGCCGCCGAGCGGTCGACCGCCGACCTGCCGGATGTGACGCAGGCCATAACCCGTTGACTAACTCTACGGTTGTTGCGTTAACTTGTTCTCACTATGAAGAACTGAACCGAGCCCATCCCGCTTCCGAGGCGGCACCCGGTCGAGCCCGACGCTCCCGCGTGCCACGACGCCCGGCGGGGTATCCGCTTCTTCTCATCGGGCCCGGTGATGCGCAATGTCAACCCTCTTTCCCCTGCAGGCCAAGGACGTCGTCTTCGGCTACGGCACCCGCGTGGTGCTCGACGGCGTCTCGCTGACCGCGTCGGCCGGGCAGCGGCTCGGCCTCGTCGGCGAGAACGGCAGCGGCAAGTCCACCCTGCTGCGCCTGCTCGCCGGGCTCGAAGAACCGCGCTCCGGCGAGGTGCTCCGCGGCCCCGACGTCGGGTTCCTGCTGCAGGAACTGCCTTTCGGCGCCGAAGCGACGTTCGCCGATGTGCTCGACGACGCCCTCGCCGAGATCCGGTCCGCCGCGGCCCGCCTCGACGAGCTGACCGCGGCGATGACCGACCGGCCCGACGACGAAGCCGTGCTTGAGGAGTACGGCCGCGTCCTGGAGTGGGCGCAGGTCCACGACCTCTGGGACGCCGACCGCCGCGCGAAGCTCGTCTGCGACGGGCTCGGCCTCGGCGGCGTCGGACCGGACCGGCGGCTCGGCACGCTTTCGGGCGGGCAGCGGTCCCGGCTCGGGCTGGCCGCGCTGCTCGTCCGGCAGCCGGCGACGCTCCTGCTGGACGAGCCGACCAACCACCTCGACGACTCGGCGATGGCCTTCCTCGAACGCCACCTCGCCGAGCTGACCGGGATCGTCGTGCTGTCCTCGCACGACCGGGTGTTCCTCGACGCCGTCTGCACCGACATCGTCGACCTCGACCCGGCCGCGGCGGACCGGCAGGCCGGCGGCGCGGTCCGCTACGGCGGCAGCTACTCCGACTACCTCGGCCACAAGAAGGCCGAGCGCGCGCGGTGGGAGCAGCGCTACGCCGAAGAACAGGAGGAGCTGAAGGAGCTGCGGGAGACCGTCGCGGTCACCGCGCGGAACGTCGCCTACGGGCGCGGGCCGCGGGACAACGACAAGTTCATCCACGCCTTCAAGGGCGCCCGCGTGCAGAAGACGATCTCGCGGCGGGTGCGCGACGCCGAGCAGCGGCTGGAGAACCTGGAACGCGACCAGGTCCGCAAACCCCCGGCGCCGCTGCGGTTCCGGGCGGAGCTCACCGGCCGGGCGAGCGGCGAGGGACCGGCGATTTCGGTGCGCGGACTGGAAGTCCCGGGCCGGCTGAGCCTGCCGCGGCTGGACGTCGAGGGCTCGGCGCGGCTGCTCGTCACCGGCGGGAACGGCGCGGGCAAGTCGACGCTGCTCTCGGTGCTGGCCGGCCGGCTGGCACCCGCCGCCGGCACGGTCCACTTCGGACACGGCGTGCGGGTCGGGTTGCTGGAGCAGGACGTCGCGTTCGACGAACCGGAGCGGACCGCGGCCCGCGTCTACCGGGACGCCCTCGGCGAGGACGCTCCCCCGCTGAGCCGGCTCGGCCTGCTGGCGTCCCGTGACCTGCGGCAGCCCGTCGGCGCGCTTTCGGTCGGGCAGCGGCGGCGGCTGGCGCTGGCGATCCTGCTCGCCGAACCGCCGGACGTGCTCCTGCTCGACGAGCCGACGAACCACATTTCGCTGACCCTGGCGGAAGAACTGTTCGCGGCGCTCGAAACGGCGCCGGGCGCGGTGGTCATCGCGTCCCACGACCGCTGGCTGCGCCGCGACTGGTCCGGCGACCACCTGGAACTGGCTGACGGCCACCCCACCGCGGTATAGGCCGTTATACGCTTGGGGCGTAGCTTTCACGTGAAAGCTACGCCCCAAGCGGGTTTCAGAGGGCGATGCCGAGGAGGGCGTCGACCGCGATGCGGATCAGGCCCGGGGCCGTGGGGTCCGCGCCGTCGCGGCGGAGGGCCTCGGTCGCCCACGCGTCGATCGCGGCGAGGGCCTTCGGCGTGTCGAGGTCGTCGGACAGGTGGTCGCGCAGCCGGGCGATCGTCGCCTCGGCGGACGGGCCGGTGGCCAGCGAGACGGCTTCGCGCCAGCGGGCCAGCCGCGTCTCGGCTTCGGCGAGCAGCGAGTCCGTCCAGGGGCGGTCGGCGCGGTAGTGGCCGGCGAACAGGGCCAGCCGGATCGCGCCCGGGTCGACCTGGTCGGCCCGCAGCCGCGAGACGAACACCAGGTTGCCGCGGGACTTGGACATCTTCTCGCCGTCGAGGCCGATCATCCCGGCGTGGACGTAGTGGCGGGCGAACTGCCCGTCCTTGGCCACGGCTTCGGCGTGCGCCGCGCTGTACTCGTGGTGCGGGAAGATCAGGTCGGAGCCGCCGCCCTGCAGGTCGAACCCGAGGCCGAGCCGGTTGACCGCGATCGCGCTGCACTCGATGTGCCAGCCGGGGCGGCCTGGGCCCAGCTCGGACTCCCACGACGGCTCGCCGTCGCGGGCGACGCGCCACAGCAGCGCGTCGAGCGGGTGGCGCTTGCCGGGCCGGTCGGGGTCGCCACCGCGCTCGGCGAAGAACTTCGCCATGGTCGGCTCGTCGTAGTTCGACTCGTAGCCGAACTTGCCGGTCGCGGAGTGGTCGAAGTAGATGTCGGGGAACTCCGGGTCGTCCGCCCGGTAGGCGGCGCCGTTGGCGAGCAGCTTGGCGATGACCTCGACGATCTCCGGGATGCTCTCCACCGCGCCGACGAACTGCTGCGGCGGGACCACCCGCAGCGCGGTCATGTCCTCGCGGAACAGCGCCGTCTCGCGCATGCCCAGCACGACCCAGTCGTCCTTGTCCCGCTCGGCCCGCTCCAGCAGCGGCTCGTCGATGTCCGTGACGTTCTGCACGTAGTGGACGTCGTGGCCGTTGTCCCGCCAGATCCGGTTCACCAGGTCGAAGGCGAGGTACGTCGCGGCGTGCCCCAGATGCGTCGCGTCGTAGGGCGTGATGCCGCAGACGTACATCCGGGCCGTGGCGCCGGGCGCGGTCGGGCGGATCTGCCCGGTGGCCGTGTCGTGGAGCCGCAGCGGGCGGGGGGTGCCGGGGATGCGGGGCACGTCGACCGATGACCAAGTCTGCATACCCCGACTGTAAGCGCTGCCCCGCGCACCCTCCCGCCCGGTGGGACTCCTCCCCCACGTGGCGGAGTCATTCCTCCCGGTGGGCCGCGTTCGCTTCGATGGCGTCGCGGATGAACTCGCCGACGCCGGGACGCTGCTCACCGGCCCGGACCAGGAACTCCAGCTGCGCCGGCTCGGTGACGTACAGCGCCCCGATCCGCCGCTGCGTCTCGTAGGAGCACTCGCCCATCACGCGGGACAACATCTCCCGGTGTGCTTCGGCCAGCTCCCTCGCCTCGGGGCTGTCCGGCGCGCCGCCGGCGTCGAGGACGGCGCCGAGCCGCGCCACCCACTCCTTCCGCGCGGCCTCCCCGGCCGCCAGCTCTTCCTTGGACGGCGTGGCGGCACCCCGCCACTCGGGGGTGTGCGCCCACCGGCGGGCGGCCTCCTCCGCGTAGCCGTCCGGCTCGCGGAACTCGCCGAACACTTCGAACTTCTCCTCGGGCGTCAACGCGTTGCCCATGGCTCTCGCCTCCATCACGCGATCGACGGCCGCGACCATCCGCCCGAGCTCCCCGATCCGCGCCACCAGCAGCTCCCGCTGCTTTTTCAGGTGCGCGTCGGCGTCGATGCCCGGGTCGTCCACGAGGGTCGCGATCGTCTCGAGGGGAAAGCCGAGCTCCCGGTAGAACAGGATGCGCTGCAGCCGGTCGAGGTCCTCGTCGGCGTAGCTGCGGTACCCCGCCGCGGTCCGCCCGCTCGGGCTGAGCAGGCCGATCTCGTCGTAGTGGTGCAGCGTCCGGACGGTGATCCCGGCCAGCGCGGCGACCTTGCCCACCGGATGCCCCATCGGTCCCCTCCTCTTCGGTGGCCGTTCGGCCCTTGCGACGACCACGGTGCTGCCTGACGCGGCGTGAGGGTCAAGCATCACCCTTCCGCAACCGCCGTCGCGCGGCACGCGCGGTTAGCCTGGCCGGATGATCACCGGGCTCGCCGTCGGCGCCGCGGTCGTCGTGCTCGCGCTGGTCACGACGGTCGTGCTGGCGCGGCGCCGCGCCCGTCCCCGGTTCGTCTCCGGCGCCGTCCCGGGCGAGCCGGTCGCCGCTGTGCCGCGCGCCACACTGCTGGCGAAGATCGACGAGACGTTCCGGACCGGCCGGTTCTGCGTCCTGCTCGGCCGGGGCGGCGCGGGCAAGACGCACCTCGCCGCCGCCTACGTCCGGGCCGCGCGGTACCCGGTGGTGTGGGTGGCGGCCGAAGACCCGGCGGCACCCGCGCGTGCCTTCGCCGCGCTGGCCCGGGGTGCCGACACCGAAGCGGCCGCCCGCGCGGGCCTGGCGTGGCTCGACGGCCTCGACGACGCCCTCGTCGTCTTCGACGGCGCGACCGACCCGGACGCGCTCAACCGCTGGCTGCCCGCGCGCGCCCGGGTGCTCGTGACGACGACGGTGCCGGACTTCGAGGTCATCGGCGCCACGCTCCCGGTGCCGGGGTTCAGCGAGTCCGAAGCCGTCGCCTTCCTGCGTACGCGCTCGGGCCGCGACGCCGCCCTGACCGACGTGGCGCGGGAACTCGGCGGCTTGCCGCTTGCGCTCGCCCAGGCGGGCGGGGTGATCCGGACTTCGGGCGTCGAGGAGTACCTCGACCGGCTGCCGCGCACCCCGCCGCTGGAGCGCGACCCGGGCGAGGACCACTCGCCGTGCGTCGAGGACACCACGATCGCGGCCCTGCGGTCGGTGGCGGCCCGGGACGGCCGGGCGTCCGCCGTCGCGGAAGTCCTCGCCGTGCTCGGCCCGCCGGGCGTCCGGCTTGCGCTGGTCCACCGGGTGGGCCCGGACCCGGTGGCGGTGGACGCGGCACTGGCCGGTCTCGCCGCGGCGTCGCTCACGGAGTCCGACATCAGCGGCGACGTCGTGACGATGCACCGCCTGACCCGGCGCGCGATCCTCGGCCGGCTGCACGCCGAGGACCGGCTGGCCGCGGCCCTGGACCGGGCGTTCGCCGTGGTGGACGCGGAGCACACCGGGGATCTCGCCGGGCACGCCGCGGCGTTGTGGCGGCACTTCCGGGCACTGCCGTCGGCGGAGGCGGGGCCGCGGCTGGGGCAGGTCCTGCGGCTACGACGGCGTTCGGTGGACCTGCTGGTGGCCGAGGGGGCCCGTGGGCAGGCGCGTGCGCTCGGAGTGGAGGTGCTGGCCGACCACGAGGCGTACCTGCCCACCGGCCACCCCGACACGGCCCGCGCCGCCCGGTCGCTGCACCGGGCTCAGGAGGACCGCCCGCACCACGGCCGTCACCGCCGCACCTAGCCCGCCACCCAAGCGCCCCAATGTGGCCTTGGTTGCGTCTCACGCACCCGATGTGGCCTTCGGTGCGTCAGACGCACCGAAGGCCACATTGGGGCGCTTGAAGGTCAGCGGCGTCGGGTTCGCAGGTAGTCGCCGACCACCGCCGCGCCGAGGCCGTCCAGGTCCGGGGCCACCACACGGCCGCCCGAGCGGCGGGCGATCAGGTCCACGAACGCCGTCAGCCTCGGGTCGTCACCGAGCCGGAACACCGAAATCGACGCGCCCAGCTTCGCCAGCCGGTCCACTTCGGACAGTGTCTTGAAGAGCGTCCGGTCCTGCGGCGGGTAGTCGAAGACGGCCTCGCCGTCGGGTTCCAGGTGCGCGGTCGGCTCGCCGTCGGTGACCATCAGGACCACCGGCTGCGCGTCCGGGTGCCGCCGCAGGTGCTGGCCGGCCAGCAGCAGCCCGTGGTGGGCGTTCGTGCCCTGCTCCCACGCGCTTTCCAGCCCGATCAGCTCCGGCAGCTCGACAGGCATCGCGTAGCGGCCGAACGTGATCAGCTGCAGCGCGTCGTTGCGGAAGCGCGTGCTGATCAGCTGGTGCAGCGCCAGCGCGGTGCGCTTCATCGGCAGCCAGCGGCCCTCCTGCACCATCGACCACGACGTGTCGACCAGCAGCGCGACCGCCGCCCGGGAGCGGTGTTCGGTCTCGACCACCTCGACGTCCTCGACGTCCAGCCGGACCGAGCGCTCCCCCACCGACACCGAACGCAGCACGGCGTTGCGGATCGTGCGGGGTACGTCCCAGGGCTGCATGTCCCCGAACCGCCACGGCCGCGACGCGCCGGTCGGTTCGCCCGCCGCGCCCGCCGATTCGGTCTCGCGGTCGCCGGTCTTGCCGCGCAACGCGTTCACGACGTCGGACAGCGCCGTCTCGCCCAGGCGCCGCAACGCCTTGGGCGACAACCGGAGCGTGCCGTCGGCCGCCCGTTCGAACAGGCCCTGGCGGCGCAGCTCGCGCTCCAGTTCGGACAGCCGCCGGGCGTCGACGCCGGCGTCCTTCCCGAGCTGCCGTTCGAGGGCCTCCAGGTCGATGTCGTCCAGGCTCGCGCCCGGGTAGGACTGGCCCAGCTGCTCCGCGAGCGCGTCCAGCTCGGCCAGGTCGGCCATCGCCTGCGCGCCTTCGCCCATGCCGAGCGGGTTCTTGCCGCGGAAGCGCTCCGAGCCCGTCCAGTCCTCGCCCGGCCGCGCCGCGCGCAGCTGACTGTCCAGCTGGGACAGCTGCTGCGCGAGCCGCGGGTCGCCGAACGCCTGCTGGGTCAGCTCGGCCAGTTCGGCGCGCTGCTCGGCCGACATCGAGTTGAGCATCCGCTGGGCGGCCGCCGACCGCTCCGCGAGCGCGTCGATCAGCTCCTCGACGTTCCGCGGGTTCTCCGGGAAGAACTCGCCGTGCTTCGCCATGAAGTCCTCGAAGCGCTGCTGGACGTCGTCGGCGCCCTGGGCGTGTGCGGCGAGCAGGTCGTTGAGGTCGGAGAGCATCTCGTTGATCCGCTCGACGTCCTCGGGCCCGGCGTTCTGCAGTGCCTGCTTCATGCCCTGGAACCGCGACTCCATCAGTTCCTGGCCGAGCAGGTCGCGGATCTTCTGGTAGTTCTCCCGGCCCTGCTCCGAGCGCCAGTCGTAGTTCGCCAGCTCGTTCACCGCCGCCGCGGTGCCCGGCGGGAGCGCGTCCAGCTGGGCCTCGCGGAAGCGGGCGTCGTCGTCCGGGTCCGGGAACAGCTCCCGCCGTTCGGCGTCGAGGGCCTCCTGAAGCAGGCGCTGCACCTCCTGGAGGGTGCCGTTCAGGTTGTTGCGGCGCTGGATCTGCGACCGGCGCTGCCAGAGCCGCCGGGTCAGCTCGTCCAGGCCCGACGTGCGTTCGGTGCCGCGGCGCAGCAGCTCCTCCAGCGCGCCGCGCGGCGACGTCCCGGCCATCACGTCGCGGCCGATCTCGTCGAGCGCGTCGCGCAGGTCGGCCGGCGGCGCGAGCGGGTCCGGCCCGTCGTGCCACGGGCCGTAGGAGTAGCCGTCGGGGAGCGGGACCGCGGTCATCGGCCGTAGACGGTCGTCGCGTCGTCGGAGTCCTTGGCCAGCCGCCGCGCCAGGAACAGCGATTCGAGGGCGAGTTCGACGGCGGCGGCGATCCGCCCGGCGGGCTCGTCCGGGGCCACGCCCGCGCGCTCGGCGACCTCGTGCAGCACCGGCAGTTCCGGCAGCGCCGCGAGGACGTCCGTGGCCGGGACGCGCTCACCGGTCGCGACCAGGTGGCCCTCCTCGACGGCGTCGGCCAGCGGGCGCAGGTCGAGGCCGGCGAAGCGGGCACGCGCGGTCTCGGCGACCGCCCGGCGCATCAGGTGCACGAGGTGCTCGATCTCGCGGCCTTCCTCGCCGGGTTCGAACTCGATCTTGCCCCGCAGCACGGACGGGACGGCGTCGAGGTCGACCGGCCGCGCCACGGCGGGTTCCTCACCGGTCAGCGCGGCGCGCCGCAGGGCCGCGGCCGCCACGGTTTCCGCCGCGGCGACGGCGAACCGCGCCGAGACGCCGGAGCGCTGGTCGATGACCGTGGACTCGCGCAGGTTCCGGACGAACCGGGCGAGGACCTCCAGCAGCGGCTCGCCGACCTCGGCCACGAGGTTGGCTTCCTGTTTCACGACCGCCACTTCCGCTTCCACATCCAGGGGGTAGTGGGTGCGGATCTCGGCGCCGAAGCGGTCCTTGAGCGGGGTGATGATCCGGCCGCGGTTGGTGTAGTCCTCGGGGTTCGCGGTGGCGACGAGCAGGACGTCCAGGGGCAGCCGCAGCGTGTAGCCGCGGACCTGGATGTCGCGCTCCTCCATCACGTTGAGCAGCGCGACCTGGATGCGCTCGGCGAGGTCGGGCAGCTCGTTGATGGCGACGATGCCGCGGTGGGCGCGCGGGACCAGGCCGAAGTGGATGGTCTCGGGGTCGCCGAGGCTGCGGCCTTCGGCGACCTTCACCGGGTCGACGTCGCCGATCAGGTCACCGACCGAGGTGTCCGGCGTGGCGAGCTTTTCGGTGTAGCGCTCGGAGCGGTGGCGCCAGGCCACCGGCAGGTCGTCGCCGAGCTCGGCGGCGCGGCGGATCGACGCGGGCGTGATCGGCTGGAGCGGGTGTTCGCCCAGCTCCGAGCCTTCGATGACGGGCGTCCACTCGTCGAGCAGGCCGGCGAGGGTGCGCAGCAGGCGGGTCTTGCCCTGGCCGCGTTCGCCGAGCAGGACGACGTCGTGGCCGGCCAGCAGCGCGCGTTCGAGCTGCGGCAGCACGGTGCGCGAGAACCCGACGATGCCGGGCCACGCGTCTTCGCCGTTCTTGAGGGCGGTCAGCAGGTTGTCGTGGATCTCTCGTGCGATCGGCCGCGGCTCGTACCCGGCCGCGCGCAGGGCCCCGGCGGTGCGGGGAAGAGCGTCTGGAACAGCGTTCACCCGTTCGACGCTACTGCCGGATCGGCGGCCCGTCGACGTGGAGCGACTCCAGCGTGGGCGCGCACTGCCGGTGCGGGGCGAGCCGGTAAAATAGGGCGTCGTGTGCCGTCCCAGTGCGACTTTCGCGGTGTGGTCCAGCGCGTGGCTGAACGGAGCCGCCGCTTCCGACGATGTGCTCGACGCCCTGCTCGCGTGGGGTGAAGCCCACGACGTCGTGGCCGCCGACGCGGCCGCCGCGGAGGCGTTCGCGCTGCCGCTGGCCTTCAACCGGGCGGCCACCCCCGTCCAGCTGCTGATGGCGCTGCGTTCGCAGGGAGCGAAATCCCTCCAGCTGGTCCTGCCGGTCCCGGGCGACGTCCGCGGCCTCGGTGGCGGCGGCCCGTTCACCGATGCGGCCTTGCGCGCGGGCGACGCCGTGGTGCTCGCTGACCTCGGCTTCGGCCTCGTGCCGGAGCCGATCGCCGAAGGCCTGGTCCGGTGGACCGTCTACTCGCTGGCTTCGCCGGCCCGGCCGGAGTACGTCGGCCTGGCCGAGGCCGAGCACGGGCTGACCGACGCGATCCGCTCGAGCGCGGGCGCCCTCCAGGCGCTGGACGTGGCTTCGGACCGGCCGGGCGTGCGCGCGGAGCTGTCCGCCCACCTGCGCTCCCGCCCGGACGTCGACTGGCCGGCCGGCACCCCCGGGCGCGCCCTGCGGGTGCTGCAGCGGGCCGAGGAGATCGCGGCGATCCTGGCGGTCGCGTCCACGGACGACCCGGGCGGCGCGTTGTCGGCCTCGGCCTCGACGTTGCGCGCGCAGGCGTTGCGGCCGCTGTCGGACGCGGTCCGCACGGCTCGGTGCGCGGCGGTCAACGAGGCGGTGCGGGTCTTCGCGGAACAGACGGCGCGCGAAGGCTGAGCCTCAAGCGCCCCAATGTGGCCTTCGGTGCGTCAGACGCACCCAAGGCGGCCTTCGGTGCGTCTGACGCAACCAAGGCCGCCTTGGGGCGCTCGGTCAGCGAGCCGGGCGCTTCACCGGTTCGCAGCAGCCGATCGCGCACGGCGCGCCGTTGACCGTGCAGCCGGCCGCCGGGAACGGGGACAGCTTGCGCGGCTCCAGTCCGTGCGTGTGCTCGCGGATCAGCTCCACCACCAGCTCGGCGAAGCGCGGGTCGCTGCCCGCCGTCGCCGCGCGCGCGAACGCCATCCCGTGCTCCGCCGCGCGTTCCGCCGCCTCGTTGTCCAGGTCCCAGATCACCTCGAGGTGGTCCGACACGAACCCGATCGGCGAGACGACCACGCCAGGGACGCCCGAAGCGTGCAGCGCGTCGATGTGGTCGACGATGTCCGGCTCCAGCCACGGCACCTGCGGCGGGCCGGACCGCGACTGCCACACCACGTCGTACTCGGCGATCCCCGCTTCGGCCGCCACCAGCCGGGCCGCTTCGGCGATCTGCCGCGAGTAGCGGTGGCCGCCTTCCGCGGGCGGGCCGGACGCCTTGTCCGCGCTGTCGGGCACCGAGTGCGCCGTGAACACCGTGCGGACGCCGTCGACGTCGCCCAGCGACGCGTGCGCCGCGCGGACGCCGTCCGCGACCGCCGAAACGAACAGCGGGTGGTCGAAGAACTGGCGCAGCTTCACCATTTCGGGTGCTTCGGCACCGACCGCCGCGCGGGCGCGCTCGATGTCTTCGTCGTACTGCCGGCACGCCGAATAGCCGCCGTACGCGCTCGTGGGGAACACCAGGATCCGCTTCGCTCCCGACGCCGTCAGCTCGGCGAGGGTGTCCTCGACCATCGGGTGCCAGTTGCGGTTGCCGAAGTGCACCGGGAGGTCGATCCCGGCCGCCGCGAGCTGCTTCTCGACCGCGGCCATCGCGTCGCGGTTCAGCTTGTTGATCGGCGAAACGCCGCCGAAGTGCTGGTAGTGCTCGGCGACCTCGAGCAGCCGCTCCCGCGGGACGCCCCGGCCCCTGGTGACGTTTTCGAGGAACGGCATGACGTCGTCAGGCCCCTCCGGACCGCCGAACGAAAGCCACAGCAACGCGTCGTATCCCACCCCGTCATCTTGCCGATGTGGCGGCCCGCACGCTGACCCGGCCCGGTTGTGAATCGATCGGTACAAAACTCTGGTACGGTGTCCCCATGGCCAGGCCACGGGAGTTCGACGAGACCGCAGCCGTCGAGAAGGCGATGCACGCCTTCTGGGAGCACGGCTACGAAGCGACGTCGACGCAGGACCTCTGCGCGGCTACCGGGCTCGGGCGCAGCAGCGTCTACAACACCTTCACCAGCAAGCGGGCCCTCTTCCAGCGTTCGCTCGCGCACTACACCGACACCCAGCTCGGCAAGCGGCAGGCGATCCTCGACGGCCCGGGCACCGCGGCCGAGCGGCTCGCCGCGGTCCTCGACCAGGCCGTCGAGGACGACGTCGAATCCCGCCGCCGCGGCTGCCTCGTGGTCAACACCCTGGCCGAACTGGGCGTGCCCGACGACGAAGTGGGCGCCGCGCTGCGCAACGACACCGACCGGAACCTGGCCATGTTCGCCGAGTGCGTCCGGGAAGGCGTGCTCGACGGCAGCCTCCGCGACGGCCTCGACCCCGCCACGGTGGCGGAGTTCCTGCTCGGCACCACCTCGGGCCTGCGCGTGATGGCCCGCCGCGGCACCAGCCGCGACAGCATGCACGCCGTCGCCGACCTCGCGCTCAAGGCGATCGTCGCCGGCTGACGGCTCCTCGCACCGCGGCGATCGCTGCCGTCCAGATTTTGAACTGATCGATCCACAATGAAGGAGGACCCGTGCCACTGGCCGTCTTCGTCCTCGGGCTCAGCGTGTTCGCGCTGGGCACGTCCGAGTTCATGATCACCGGCCTGCTCCCCGGCATGGCCGCCGACCTGCAGGTGAGCATCCCCGACGCCGGGCTGCTGATCTCGGCCTTCGCCGTCGGCATGGTCGTCGGGGCGCCGCTGCTGGCGATCGGTACCCTCCGCCTCCCCCGCCGCCGGACGCTGCTGGCGCTGCTCGCGGTGTTCGCCGCGGCGCACGTCGTCGGCGCCCTCGCGGACGGGTACGCCCTGCTCTTCGCCACGCGGGTGGTCGCGGCGCTGGCCTGCGCCGGGTTCTGGGCCGTCGCGCTGGCGACGACCATCGCGCTCGTGCCGGTCGAGCGGCGCGGGCGGGCGATGGCGGTGCTGGTCGGCGGGCTGACCGTCGCGAACATCGCCGGGGTGCCCGCCGGCACGTTCCTCGGCCAGCACGCGGGCTGGCGCACGGCGTTCTGGGCGGTCGCGGCGGTGACCGTGCTCGCGCTCGCCGGCGTGGCGCTGCTGGTGCCCGAAACGACCGGCGGCGCGGTGGGTGTCCGCCACGAGCTGCGGCTGTACCGCCGCGGCCGGGTCTGGCTCGCGCTCGGCGTGATCGCGTTGTGCCAGGCCATGATCTTCGCCGCGTTCAGCTACCTGGCGCCGTTGCTGACCGAGACCGACGGCCTTCCCGCGGCGTGGGTGCCCGGTGTCCTGGCGCTGTTCGGCGTCGGCGCGCTGATCGGGATCAGCGCGGGCGGCCGGCTGGCCGACCGGTGGCCGATCGCGACGCTCTACGGTTGTCTCGCCCTCGCGCTGGCCGCGCTGCTCGTGCTCGCCCTGACCACCGACGCCTTGGTCGCGGTGGTGGCCGTGATCGCCTTCGGCGTGGCCGGGTTCGGCGCCAACCCGGCGTTGAACCTGCGTGCCTTCCAGGCCGCCGGTGACGCGCCGACGCTCGTCGGGGCCAGCACGACCTCGGCGTTCAACGTCGGCAACACGATCGGCCCGTGGCTGGGCGGCGTCGCGATCGACGCCGGGCTCGGCTTCCCGAGCGTCGCGTGGACCGGCATGCTGCTCGGCGCCGCGACCCTCGCCGCGCTCACGGTCGCGGCCGTCGTCCAGCGCGCCGACGACAACCACCGGGTACCGGTCCCGGCCTGAAAGCCGTGAAGGCCACCTTGAGGAACGTAGAGTTCCTCAAGGTGGCCTTCACGAAGTACGTCAGACGCCGAGGAAGTGCACCCCGCCGTCCACCATGATCATCGAGCCGGTCGTGGCGGGCAGCCAGTCCGACAGCACCGCGCAGACGCTCTTCGCCACCGGGTCGGGGTCCGTGCTGTCCCAGCCGAGCGGCGCGCGCTCGCCCCAGCCGTCCTCGAGGTCGACGAAGCCCGGGATGGACTTGGCCGCCATCGTCTTCATCGGCCCGGCGCTGACCAGGTTGACGCGGATGCCCTGCGGCCCCAGTTCCTTGGCCAGGTACCGGTTGACCGACTCGAGCCCGGCCTTCGCGACGCCCATCCAGTTGTAGACCGGCCACGCGACGCGCGCGTCGAAGTCCATGCCGACGTACGACGCGCCGCGCCCCATCAGCGGCAGGCACGCCTTCGCCAGCGACATGTAGGAGTACGTCGAGATCTCGATCGCGGTCTTGACGTCCTCGGCCGGCGCGTCCAGGAACGGCGCGCCGAGGCAGGTCTGCGGGGCGAAGCCGATCGAGTGCAGCACGCCGTCGAGGCCGTCGACGTGCTCGCGGACCTTGTCGGCGAGCCCGTCGAGGTGCTCCTGGTTGGTGACGTCCAGCTCGATCACGGGCGCCTCTTCGGGCAGCCGCTTCGCGATGCGCTCGACGAGCGACATGCGGCCGAAGCCGGTCAGCACCACCTTCGCGCCCTCCTGCTGCGCGATCTTGGCCGCGTGGAAGGCGAGCGAGGCGTCGGTGATGATGCCGGTGATCAGCAGGCGCTTGCCTTCGAGCAGTCCGGGCACGGGTCCTCCAAGTCTGGTTCGGGGTAAGGGGTTCAGTGGCCGAGGCCGAGGCCGCCGTCGACGGGCAGCACCGCGCCGTTGACGTAGCCGGCCTCGTCGGAAGCCAGGTACCGCACGGCGGCGGCGATCTCCGACGGCTCGGCGTACCGGCCGGAGGGCACCTGCGCGAGGATCTCCTTCTTGCGGTCCTCGGGCAGCTCGTCGGTCATGTCGGTGTGCACGAAGCCGGGCGCGATGACGTTCGAGGTGATGTTGCGCGAGCCGAGCTCCCGGGCCAGCGACCGGGCGAACCCGACCAGGCCGGCCTTCGACGCGGCGTAGTTCGCCTGCCCGGCCGAACCGGAGAGGCCGACGACCGAGGAGATGAAGACGAACCGGCCCCACTTGCCGCGCAGCATCCCGCGCGAGGCGCGCTTCGCGACGCGGTAGGCGCCGGTCAGGTTGGCGTTGATGACGCGCTCGAACTGCTCGTCGCTCATCCGCATCAGCAGCGTGTCGTCGGTCAGCCCGGCGTTGGACACCAGCACCTCGACCGGTCCCTGGTGCTCCTCGACGAGCTTGAAGGCGGCGTCGACCTGCTCGGTGTCGGTGACGTCCGCCTGCACCCCGAACAGCCCTTCGGGCGCCCCCGAACCACGGTGCGTGACGGCGACCCGGTGCCCCTGCTCCGCGAGGTCCCGGGCGATCGCCAAGCCGATGCCCCGGTTGCCCCCGGTGACCAAGACCGACCGTCCCACAGTGTTCTCCCTCTTCGTCGACCGTGCGCTGGTGTCGGCCACGAGGTTATCGGCAGCGCTCCCGGGTCACGCACCCGCGCCCGGGGTGGGCCCGACCGTCCTAAGCGCGTGTTAGGAACTGCCCCCCGACCTTGCTGGTTACCCGCTGGTTGGTCACCGTGAGTCGCAACACAGGAGGTCGACGATGACAACCCGGATCAGCCCCGCCGCCGGTGGGGCCGTGAGCGAAAAGCGCGTGATCGGCAACGTGCTGCGCGGCTCCATCGGCAACTTGGTCGAGTGGTACGACTGGTACGCCTACGCCGCGTTCACCACTTACTTCGCCAAATCCTTCTTCCCCACCACCGACACCACGGCCGCGTTCCTGGGGACCGCCGCCGTGTTCGCCGTCGGGTTCCTCATGCGGCCGCTCGGCGGCTGGATGCTCGGGCGGTTCGCCGACAAGTTCGGGCGGCGCAGCGCGCTCGTGCTCTCGGTGTCCCTGATGGCCGGCGGCTCGCTGCTCATCGCCGTCACGCCGAACTACCACACGATCGGGATCGCCGCGCCGATCCTGCTGCTCGTCGCGCGGCTGATCCAGGGCCTGTCGGTCGGCGGCGAGTACTCCACCTCCGCGACCTACCTGTCCGAAGTGGCCACTCCGGGCAAGCGCGGCTTCTACTCGAGCTTCCAGTACGTGACGCTCTACGGCGGCCAGCTCCTCGCCCTCGGCCTGCAGCTGATCCTGCAGGCGATCCTCACCGAGCAGCAGCTGGCGTCGTGGGGCTGGCGGATCGCGTTCGGCGTCGGCACGGTCGCCGCGCTCAGCGTGATGTGGCTGCGCCGCGGCATGGACGAATCGGCGAGCTACACGCGCGAGGCCGGTGAGGGCAAGGGAAGCGAACGCGGCACGCTGCGCACCCTCGCCAAGTACCCCAAGGAGATCGCGCTCGTCGTCGGCCTGACCCTCGGCGGCACGGTCGGCTTCTACACCTTCGCCACCTACAGCCAGAAGTTCCTCGAGAACACCGCGCACATCCCGCGGCGGCAGGTCACCATCGTGCTGTTCTGCGCGATCCTCGTCGCGGCGATCCTGCAGCCGCTGGCCGGCCGGCTGTCCGACCGGATCGGGCGACGGCCGCTCCTGCTTTTCTTCGGCATCGGCGGCACGCTGCTCACCGTCCCGATCATGACGCTGATGGGGTCGACCCGGAACCCGGTCGGCGCGTTCTTCCTCGTGCTGGCCGGGCTGGTGATCGTCGCCGGGTACACCTCGATCAACGCGATCGTGAAGGCCGAGCTGTTCCCGACGAAGATCCGCGCGCTCGGGGTCGGCCTGCCCTACGCGCTGACCGTGGCGATCTTCGGCGGCACCGCCGAGCTCATCGCGCAGGGGCTCAAGAGCGCCGGGCACGAAACGGTCTTCTTCTGGTACGTCGCGGGCTGCGTCCTGGTCTCCCTGATCGTCTACGGCACAATGCGGGAAACCTCCAAGACCTCGGAGCTGGAAGAACGCTGAGAAAGGATGACCGTGCGCGTGCTCCTCGTCGAAGACGACGCGGGTGTCGCCGGCGCGCTCGCCGAGTCGCTGCACGCGCGCGGTCATCCCGTCACCAGCGTCGGCCGCGGCGCCGACGCCCTGCACCGCCACCGCGACGCCGATCTGGTGCTGCTGGACCTCGGGCTGCCGGACCTCGACGGCCTGGACGTCCTCCGCAAGATCCGCGCGGTGTCGCCGGTCCCGGTCATCGTCCTGACCGCCCGCGGCGACGAGCGGTCCGTGGTCCGCGGGCTGCGGCTCGGCGCCGACGACTACCTGACCAAGCCCGTGCGGCTCGCCGAGCTGCTGGCGCGGATGGACGCCGTCGTGCGGCGCGCGGTCGCCCGGGACGCGCCGGCCGGGGACGTCGTGCGCGTCGAGGACGTCGAGATCGACCTCGGTGCCCGCCGCGTGCTGGTCGCCGGGCACGACGTCGGGCTCACCACCAAGGAGTTCGAGATCCTGGCCGTGCTCGCGGCCCGGCCCGGCACCGCGGTCAGCCGCCAGCAGCTCATGGACGAGGTCTGGGGCGACGCCTACCTCGCCGTGTCGCGCTCGCTCGACGTCCACCTGACCGGGCTGCGCGCGAAGCTCGACCGGCCCGGGCTGCTCACCACCATCCGCGGCTTCGGCTACCGGCTCGGCCGGGACTGACGCCGTGCGCGCCCGGCTGCTGGTGGTCCTGGTGGCCCTCGCCCTCGCGGTCGTGGCCGCGTTCGCCGTGCCGCTGCTGACCGCCACCGCGGAGCAGCGCACCCAGCAGCTGGTCATCTCGCGCACCGCCGACGTCGACCGGTTCGTCGTGCTGGCCCAGCAGGCCGTGGACACCCGCGACCCGGCGGCGCTGTCGGCCGACGCGGCCCGCTACGCCGAGCTCTACGGCGAAGGCGTGGTGATCGTCGACGCCCGGCGCGTCCCGCTGGTGCAGGCGGGCGGGCTGACCGCGGCCGACCCGGCGGTGCGCGCGCTGGTGGAAGCGACCATGCGCAACGAACCGGCGCCGCGCGTCGACGGGCTCTCCCCGTGGTCGGCCGAGCCCGCCTACTTCGCCCGCCCGGTCGGCACCGGCACCCGCGTCTCCGGCGTCGTCGTGCTGCGCGCGTCGGTGACGGCGGCGGCCGCGGACGTCGCCACCCGCTGGGGCACCATCGGCGCCGGGGCGGTGCTGGTCGCGGTGGTGTTCGTGCTGCTGGCGGTGGTGCTCGCCCGGTGGATGGTGCGGCCGCTGCACGAGCTGGAGACGGGTGTGCTGGCCGTCGCCGAGGGGCACCGCGCGCACGTCCCGGAGCGGGCCGGGCCGCGCGAGCTGCGGTCGCTGGCCGCCGAGGTCAACCGGATGTCCGAGGCCGTTCTCGAGGCCGCGGAGCAGCAGCACCGGCTGGTCGCCGACGCCTCGCACCAGCTGCGCAACCCGATGGCCGCGCTGCGGCTGCGCGTCGACTCGCTCGCCCACCAGGTCGAGGGCGACAGCGCGACCTACCGGGCCACGGTGGCCGAGGTCGAACGCCTGGAGAAGCTCCTCGACGGGCTGCTGGCGCTCGCCCTCGCCGAAAGCACCGCGACGCGCGTCGCGGCCGGCGGCGCCGACGAGGCGTGCGACCTCGCGTCCGTGCTGGCCGAACGCGTCGACGCCTGGCGCCCGGCCGCCGACGACGCCGGTTCGGCGCTCGTACCGCCGCCGGGCCACGACGAGCCGGTCACCGTGCGCTGCCCCGAAGGCGAACTCGCGCAGATCCTCGACGTGCTGCTCGACAACGCCGTCCACTACGCCGGCCGCGGCGCGAAGATCACGACGGACTGGGAAGCCGGCGCGGAGACCGCGACCCTCGTCGTCCGCGACGACGGTCCCGGACTGTCCACAGAGGACCGGGCACTGGCCACCGAACGGTTCTGGCGCGCGGGTGGCGAAGGCGCCCCGCGCGGCACCGGCCTCGGGCTGGCCATCGCGCACCAGCAGGTGCGCACCCGCGGTGGGGTCCTGGAACTGCGCCAGGCCCACCCGCACGGCCTCGAAGTCCGCGTCACGCTGCCGCTGCAGGAGGCGCCATGACCACCACGCGGCGCACCGCCCTGCTCGGCGGCCTCGGGCTCGCGCTGGCCGGGTGTTCGACGTCCGGCTACCACGGCCCTGAGCGGACGGTCACCATCGCGGCCGGCGAACGCGGCGGCTTCTACCTCGCCTTCGCCGAACTGCTCGCGGCCGAGCTCAGCCGCGCGGAACCGCTGCTGCACGCCACCGCCCTGCCGACCGAGGCCAGCGTCGCGAACGTCGGCCTCGTCCACCGCGGCCAGGCCGACCTCGGCCTGGTCCTCACCGACGTCGCCCAGACGGCGTTGAACGGCGCGCCGCCCTTCGACGCGAAGGTGCCGCTGCTCGCGCTCGGCCGGGTCTACGAGAACTACCTGCAGCTGGTGGTGCGCGCGGACGGGCCGGTGCGCCGCCTGGCCGACCTCGCCGGCCGCCCGGTGTCGCTCGGCGCGGGCGGGTCCGGCGCCGCCCAGCTCGGCGAGCGCCTGTTCGCGAAGGCCGGGGTCGCGGTCGACGCCCGGCACCTGCCGTTCGACGACGCCGTCCGCGCGCTGGCCGGCCGCCGGATCGACGCCATGCTGTGGTCCGGCGGCGTCCCGACGCCCAAGCTCGCCGAGCTCACCCGCACCACCCCGATCTCGCTGCTGCCCCTGGATTCGGTGGTGCCCGCGCTGCGCGCCGCGTACGGCCCGGTGTACGACCAGGTCCAAGTGCCCGACGGCGCGTACCGCGGGGTCGGCGCGCCGGCCACGATCGGGGTCGCGAACCTCCTGGTGTGCTCCCCCGCGCTGCCCGCCGACGTCGCCGCGGCGGTGGTCCGGCTGCTCGTCGAACGGGCCACCGCGCTGGTGCCCGCCGAAGCCGTCGGGACCCAGTTCCTCGACGTCCGCACGCTGATCGGCACCCAGCCGGTCCCCCTGCAGCCGGGCGCGGCGGCCGCTTACCGCGCGCTGCACGGCTGACCGTAGATTGGGCTGGTGACCGAACCCCGCCGACCGATCGTCGAGATGCCGCTGCGCGTGCGCTACCACGAGTGCGACGGCCAGGGCATCGTCTTCAACGCCCACTACCTGGCCTATGTGGACATGTGCGCGTTCGAGGCGGAGAAGGCGCTGTTCGGTTCGCACGACGAGTTCCTCGCCCACCGCACCGACGTCGTGGTCGCGGAGGCGAACCTGAAGTTCCGCGCACCGGCGGGCTACGACGAAGAGCTCGTCGTTTCCCAGTACCTGAACCACCTCGGCACGACGTCGCTGATCTTCGACTTCGAGATCCACCGCGGCGAGACGCTCATCCAGACCGCGACCGTCCGCTACGTCTTCATCGACCCGGCGACGCTGCGCCCGGCGGCCCCACCGGAGGCGGTCCGCAAGGTCTACGCGGCACTCCTGGAAGGCTGAGCCGTGTTCCGCGTTCTCTTCTACCACCCCGAAATCCCGCCGAACACCGGCAACGCGATCCGCCTGGCCGCCAACACCGGCTGCGAACTCCACCTGGTCGAGCCACTGGGCTTCACGTTGGAGGACAAGCAGTTGCGCCGCGCCGGGCTCGACTACCACGACCTCGCGCGGGTGCACGTCCACGCTTCCCTGTCCGCCGCTTGGGAAGCGCTGCTGCCGGCAAAGGTGTACGCGTTCAGCGCGTCGGCGACCCGGCTGTACACCGAGGTCGCGTATGGACCGGGTGACGTGCTGATGTTCGGGCCGGAGTCGGTCGGGTTGCCCGCCAACGTGCAGGAAGCCCCCGAGGTGACCGACCGCGTGCGGCTGCCGATGCTGCCGACCAGCCGGTCGCTGAACCTGGCCAATACCGCGGCGATCACCGTCTACGAAGCCTGGCGGCAGAACGGCTTCGCGGGTACTCACTAGTCGTCGTTGCCGAGGACGCGCTTGCGACGGGCGAGGATGTCTTCGCTCAGCTCGCGGACTCCGGGTGCTCGCCCAGGTTGCTGAGGTCGGCGGCGAGGTTGTTGACGGAGGTGAGGGTGTCGGGGTGATCGTTGCCGAGGACACGTCTACGGCGGGTGAGGGTGTCTTCGTCCAGCTCCCGGGCCCGCTGGTACTCGCCCAGCGAGCTGAGGTCGACGGCGAGGTTGTTGGCGGAGGTGAGGGTGTTGGGGTGATCGTCACCAAGGACACGTCTACGGCGGGTGAGGGTGTCTTCGTCCAGCTCCCGGGCCCGCTGGTACTCGCCCAGCGAGCTGAGGTCGACGGCGAGGTTGTTGGCGGAGCTGAGTGTGTCGGGGTGATCGTCACCAAGGACACGTCTACGGCGGGTGAGGGTGTCTTCGTCCAGCTCCCGGGCCCGCTGGTACTCGCCCAGCGAGCTGAAGCCGACGGCGAGGTTGTTGGCGGAGTCGAGGGTGTTGGGGTGGTCATTGCCGAGGACGCGTCGGCGGCGGGCAAGGGTGTCTTCGTTCAGCTCCCGGGCCCGCTGGTACTCGCCCAGCGAGCTGAGGTCGGCGGCGAGGTTGCTGGCGGAGGTCAGAGTGCTGGGGTCGTCCTGGCCGAGACGATCCCGGTGAAGGGCATAGGCTCGCTGAAACAGTGGCAGTGCGGCGCGGGGGTCACCACGGGTCTGGAGATAGGACGCGGCGCGGTCGAGCAGGTAGGCGACTTCTCTCGCGGCCGGCTGCCATGCGCGGTGGGGGTCGCAGACGAACAGCAGGTGTGGGAGTAGCTCGTGCCAGCGCGGCCAGCTCGGCGGGTTGACCCAGGGATCGTCGGCCTGCCCTGCGTAGAGCAGGCGGACCGCAGCAACTGGCCACGTCGAGTCCGGGTCGTCCTCGGTGACGACGTCGTCGCGAGTGCGGGCCCGCAGCAACGCGGCAGGGACCCGGTGGAGCTGGATGGTCGTGGTGGTCACCTCGGCCATCCCCCGGCTGCGCAGCGCGGCCGTGACGTCGGCGAAGGCCAGCGGGTCCCGCGCCGTGGCCCCGGCGTCGCCCTGATGGTGGGTGAGCAGGGTGAGCGGCACCGGTTCGGGGGCCAGCCACGCCACCAGGGTGAGGATGTTCAACGCGGCGGGATTCTCGCGGGCGAGCTGGTCGAACGACACCGTCCACGCTGCGGCCAGCGAGACGGGGTAGCTGCTGCCCTTCTCGTGGCGGCCCATCAGTTCGTGGATGCGCCCGACGAGCAGCTCGAGGTAGCCCTCGGCGGTCAGGCTGCTTGTGGCCAACAGGCGCGCCGCCTGATTGACGGCCAGGGGCAAGTCGCCCAGGGCGTCGGCGATGCGGTCGGCATCAGACTCGGTAAGGCGGTCACAGCGAGTTCGCAGCAGCTGCACCGACTCGGGGCGGGTGAATTCCCGCACCGGCAACGCGGCACCGAGGTCCTCCCAGTCAGGGTTCCGCGAAGTGATGATCACGTGCCCGTCCCCGGCGAACAGCAGCGGGCGCAGGGCGGCGGGGTCTTCGGCGTTGTCGAACACGACCAGCCACCGCCCGCGCGACTGCAACGCCCCGCGCAACCGAGCCAGCACGACCGCGGGAGAGTCCTTCTCGGTCGCCAGATCCAGGGCTTTGGCGAGATCGACCAGGTGGCTGGTGACGAGAGCGGGGTCTTCGGCGGGAATCCACCAGGCCACGTCGTAGTCCTCGGCGTGCCGATGAGCGTACTCGATCGCGGTGGTGGTCTTGCCGACCCCGCCCATTCCGTTGAGCGCCTGCACCACCGCCGGCTGCCCCGAACACAACGCCGCCCGCAGCCCGGCCAGCAGCTCGTCACGGCCGGTGAAGGTGGCCATGCGAGCGGGAATGTTCGAAATCCGGCCGGCGAGCTTCGGCTCCGCCAGGGACCGAGGGACCCGATTCAGCGCCCGCTCCAGCTTGGTCGCCAGTTCGCCGGGCGAGGACACCATCGTGATGGCGAGACCGCTGTCGGGGAGCCGTTTGCGGAACGCTTCCTGTTTGGCCCCGTGCTCCAGGTCCCGGATCAGCGCCGGTGGCCCTTCGGTGTCCTCGGCCAGCACGAACACCAGACGCGGCATGCCGCTGGCGGTGGCGATCTCGAATTCCTGCTCGCAGTACGAGACCTCCGGGCGGCCCCGCACCGGCGTGCCGTACCGGAAACCCGCGATCAGGACGTAGATGTCGGCCTCGGCCAGCATCTCCCGGTCGAGCTGCTCAGGTGACACGTCCCGCGCGGTGAACGCGGACATGTCCACCACCGCATCCCCCGCCGCGGCCACCGCGTCCTTCGCCGCCGCCACGAACGACCGCGGCCTCGGCCACTCCGCAAGCTCGCTGGTGTGGCTGAGGAACACCCGCCGCGCCGGCGCCTTCCGCCCCTGCTCCCCGACCGCCAACCCCCGGCTCCTCACGTTCGCCGTACCTGGGAACAGTCTCCTCCATCCACGCGGGCGTTACGGTGACCGCGAACCGTCATGATCGACGTCCGGTAGGTTCGCCGGATGCGACAGCAGTTCCTGGGGGCGCTCATCGGCGCCGCGTTCGGCGCCGTGTTCGTCCTGGTCAACTCCGGTCCCCCGCTGCCCGCCGCGCTCGGCTGGGTGCTGCGTGCCCTCGCCGTGCTCGCGCTCGCGGCCGTGGTGGTCCTCGGTCTGCGCGCGGGCGGGCGGCCGACGCTCGAGGGGCGGCCGGTGTTCGGGCCGAGCTACCGGGTCATCGTCATCGGCGAGGTCGTGCTGCTGGTCGCCGGGTTCTTCGTGCTGACCCTGCTGGAAGCGCCGGTGGAGGCCAACGTCGCCTGGATCGCCACGATCGTCGGGCTGCACTTCGTCGCGCTGGCCTGGGCGTGGAAGACCCGGTCGATCCTGGTGGTCGGCGCGGTGCTGACCGTGCTCGGCGTCGTCGGTCTCGCCCTGCTCGGGAGCGCCGCGGCGTGGGTTCCCTTCGTCAGCGGCGTCCTCTCCGGGGTGACCCTGCTCGGCGGAAGCCTCTACGGCGTCCGCCGAGCCTGAGTCACGGGAGTCTCTGCCCGACGAACAGGCTGGCCGCCGCGCCGATCATCAGGATCAGCGTGCCCACGACCACCCACGGCTTGCTCGCGTCGGCGTCCTTGATCTCGTAGCCGATCTGCTCGCCGAGGTCCGCGTAGACCTTCTTCAGCTCCTCGGCGCTGGCCGCCTTGTAGAAGTCGCCGCCCGAGAGGCGCGCGATCTCGCGCAGCGACTCGTCGTCCACGCTCACCGGCTGGGCCTTGCCGTCGATGTCGACCGAGCCGTGCGTGGTGCCGAAGGAGATCGACGAGATCGGGACGCCGGCCTGCTTCGCCGCCTGCGCCGCCGTGTAGCCGCCGCGCGCCGCGTACAGGTCCTCCGGCACCGTCTGCTTGCCGTCCGACATCAGCACGATCCGGGCGGGTGGCGGTCCGTCGGCGCCGCCCACGACGGTGGAGAAGCTCTCCACCGACTGCAGGGCCGCGAAGATGCCCTCACCGGTCGCCGTCGACTGCGCCAGCTTCAGGTTCTCGATCGCCTTGATCACGCCGTTGCGGTCCGTGGTCGGGTTGACCAGCACCGTCGCCGTGCCCGCGAACGAGATCAGGCCGAGGTTGATGCCCGGCGTCATGTTCTGCGCGAACTGGGTCGCCGCGTCCTGCGCCGCCTTCAGCCGCGTCGGGGCGACGTCGGTGGCCTCCATCGACAGCGACACGTCGATCACCAGCATCACGGTGGCCCGGTTGCGCGGCACCTTCTGCTCGGCGGTCGGCCCCGCCAGCGCCACGGTGAGCAGCAGCAGCGACAGCACGATCAGCACCGCCGGCACGTGCCGGACCCAGCCCTGGCTCTTCGGCGCGACCCGCTCCAGCAGGTCGAGGTTCGCGAACCGCATGGTCCGCTTCCGCCGCGCCCGCTGGGCGAGCACGTACCCGACGGCGACCGCCGCCACGGCGATCAGCAGCAGGAACCACCACGGCGCGGTGAATCCGGTCAAACTCACGCCACACCCCCGGACCAGCGCCGCTTGCGGGCGACGACGAACCGCACCATGTCGGCGATCCAGTCGGCGTCCGTGCGCAGCGTCAGGTGCGCCGCACCCGCGCGGCGCAGGCCGGCCGCCACCTTCTGCCGGTGGGCGTGGGCCGCGGCCCCGAACTCCTTGCGCAGCAAGGCCGAAGCGTGCACTTCGCGCTGTTTCCCTGTCTCCGGGTCGGCCAGCACGACGGTGCCCACCTCGGGCAGGTCGACGTCGCGCGGGTCGAGGACTTCGATCGCGATCAGTTCGTGGCGCCCGCCCAGCGCCCGCAGCGGCCGCTCCCAGGACGTGTCGCCCAGGAAGTCGGAGATCACCACGGCCAGGCCACGCCGCCGCGGCGGACGGCGCAGCTGCTCCAGAGCGGCAGCGAAGTCGCCGCGGGTGCCCTCGGCCGCGCGCGGTGTCTCGGCCAGCTTCCGCACCAGCCCGCGCGCGTGGGCGAGGCCGCCGCGCGCCGGGATGCGGGTGGTGTCCGCGCCGGTCGAGACCAGCGCGCCGATCCGGTTGCCGCCGCCCCCGGTCAGGTGGGCGACCGCCGCGACCGCGCAGACCACCAGGTCGCGCTTTTCGCACAGCGCCGTGCCGAAGTCGAGGCTCGCCGACAGGTCGGCCACGACCCACGTCTCCAGCTCGCGGTCGGCCACGGTCTCGCGGATGTGCGGGGTCGTGGTGCGGGCGGTGACCGCCCAGTCCATCCGGCGCACGTCGTCACCGGGCTGGTACGGGCGGGCCTCCCCGGGCTCGGAGCCCGGCCCCGGCACCAGGCCGAGGTGGTTGCCCTGCAGCAGCCCGTCGAGCCGGCGGCGGACGTCGAGCTCCAGGGTGCGGAGCCCGGCCTCCATCCGGTCGCCGCGCAGGATCGGCGGCGCCCACGAAGGGCGTTCGCCCTTCTCGTTCTTCGCCATCGCCGGGTTACCTGACCGGCGCGCCCGCCGGGACCGGGCCGCCCTGGCCGGCCCCGCCCTGCGGCCGGGCCGAGACCTGCGGCAACGGCACGGTCTGCAGCACGCGCGTGATGATGTGGTCGATCGGCACGCCGTCGGCCAGCGCGTCGTAGGACAGCACGAGCCGGTGGCGCAGCACGTCCGGCACGACGTCGACGACGTCCTGCGGCAGCACGTAGTCCCGGCCGCGGACCAGGGCCAGCGCCCGGGCGGCGGCGATGATGCCGAGGCTCGCACGCGGCGAAGCGCCGTAGGACACCCAGCCGGCGACGTCGGCGAGGCCGTGCTCGTTCGGCGTGCGGGTGGTCAGCACGAGCCGCACGACGTAGTCCACGAGCGCGTGGTGCACGAACACCTGCGACGCGACGCCCTGCAGCCGGACCAGCTCGGCCGGGCTCAGCACCTCGTGCGGGGTGGGCGGGGCGACGCCCATCCGGTAGATGATCTCGCGCTCTTCCTCGGCCGTCGGGTACTCGACGACGATCTTGAACAGGAAGCGGTCGCGCTGCGCTTCGGGCAGCGGGTACACGCCCTCGTTCTCGATCGGGTTCTGCGTGGCGAGCACGAGGAACGGGTCGGGCATCGGGAACGTCTGCCCGCCGATCGACACGTGCCGCTCGGCCATCACCTCGAGCATCGCCGACTGCACCTTGGCGGGCGCGCGGTTGATCTCGTCGGCGAGCACGAAGTTGGCCACGACCGGGCCGAGCTCGACGTCGAACCGCTCGGCGCCCTGGCGGTAGATCCGGGTGCCGAGGATGTCGGCGGGCACCAGGTCGGGGGTGAACTGGACGCGGGAGAACGACCCGCCGACGACCCGCGCGAACGTCTCGACGGCGAGGGTCTTCGCCACGCCGGGCACGCCTTCGAGCAGCAGGTGGCCCTTGGCCAGCAACCCGACCAGCATCCGCTCGACCAGGCGGTCCTGGCCGACGATGATCCGCTTGACCTCGAACACGGTCCGCTCCAGCAACTGGGCGTCCCGCGCCGGTGTCGCCTGCTGGCCGTTCCCGCCCTCGGCGTAGCCGGGCTCGGTCACTCTGCCTCCTCGAAAGTTCGTGCGCCGCCCCCGCGACGGTGATCACGCGGTGCGACCGTACTGCGTCCCCCGGCCGTTCGTCTCATCCGGCACGCGAACGCACGGCTTGCCCCGGGAGTAGCCAACACCTTCCCCGGTGTGACATCTGTGAAGCTGCCCTCAGCGGTGGCGCTCGAGATCTTCGGGCGTGTCGATATCGTCCGATTCGCCCCGTTCCGCCGGGACCTCCGTGACGCTCAGCCCGCCCAGCACCCGCCGCAGCGCCGCGTTCTCCACCTGCTCGGGCAACGCCGCCCGCAGGGCCGCCACCCGCCACGCGCCCAGCAGCCACTGCCGGGACCCGCCGGCGTCCACCAGGACCGCGCCGTCGCCGTCGCCGACCGCCGCGACCAGGCGGTCCACTGTGGACCGGCGGACGCCCGGGAGGTCGGCCGCCAGCACGACGACCGTCCCGACGTCGTCCGGGACGAACGCGAGGCCGGCCGCCAGTGCCGCGACCGGCCCGGTGCCGGGCACCGGTTCCCGGGTCCACACGACGTCGAAGCCGGGCCGCCGCGGGCCGACCGCGACCACGCGCCCGGCGCCGGAGAGGGCGTGGATCGCGCGGGTCAGCAACGGCTTCCCGCCCACCGAAAGCGCCGGCTTGTCCACACCGGACAGTCTGCGGGCCGATCCCCCGGCCAGCACGATCCCCGCGTACCGCATCCCGGGAATCTAGCCCATACTGTGACGCGTGTCCTACACCGTCGAGCCCCGCGTAGACGCCTACATCGACGCCCTGCCCGCGTGGCAGCAGGCGATCTGCCGGGAGGTCCGCGAGCTGGTCCACGCCGCGGACCCCGAGGTCGTCGAGACCATCAAGCGCACCCGGCAGCCCTACTTCGTGCTCGAGGGCAACATCTGCGCCCTGCTGGCGGCGAAGGACCACGTCAACGTCTTCGTCTACGACGGCGGCATCGTGCCCGACCCCGAAGGCATCATCACCGCCGGGCACGACAACAAGACGGCCCGCACGGTCGCCTTCCGCGAAGGCGAGCCGATCAACGCGCCCGCGCTCACCGCGATGTTCCGGCAGATCATCGCCAACAACCGGGCCGGGGGCTGGCGCAAGCTCAAGCGCGACGGGCAAGCCTGACCTCAGCGGCCGAGCACCAGGTACGCCAGGCCCAGCACGCCCCGGTAGTCGCGGACGTACTGCCGCTGCCGCTCGTCCAGCCAGTCCCGCACCTCCGCGGCCCGCGGATCGGCCGGGTTCGCCAGCACCCACTCCTGCCAGGCCAGCTTCGACGTCGACTCGAAGTCGTCCCATTCCAGCTGGTCGGCGGTGCTGACGTGCAGCACCCGCCAGCCGGCGCCGGCCGCGGCGTCGAGCAGCCCGGGCAGGGTCAGGGTGTCCGGCCCGAAGATCTCCAGCGCGGCCGGGTTCGGCGGCGTGGCCCAGAAGCCGTCGCCGTAGAGCACCCGGCCCGAGGGCACCACCCGAGCCAGCTTCGCGAGCGCCGCCTCGGCCGAGCCGAACGCGTGTGCCGCGCCGACGCAGAACGCCCGCTCGGCGGTCCCGTCCCAGGTCGCCGCGTCCGCCTCGGTGAACTCCACCGCCAGGCCGCGCTCGCGAGCCGCCGCCCGGCCGCGTTCGAGGCCGGTCGGGTCGGTGTCGACGCCGGTCGCGCGCAGGCCCGGCACCCGGGCGGCCGCGCGCAGCAGCAGCTCACCCCAGCCGCAGCCGAGGTCCACGAGGTGGCCTGCCCCGAGCGCCATCCGGTCGAGCAGCAGCGAAGCGTGGGCCTCGGACAGGGGCGTGTTCCAGCGCATCTGCGACCGCCGCAGCGCGTTCAGTTCGTCGTCCACGCGGCCGATCCTGTCGCCCGGCCCCGAGCGCGTCGAACGGATTTCAGCCGATCAAGCGGGTCGCGTACGGCATGATCCCGCCGTAGCGGACCGGCGCGACCCGGACGCGCAGCCCGGACTGCGGGGCCTCGACCATCTGCCCGCCGCCCAGGTAGAGCGCGACGTGGTGGATGCCGCCCGCGCCGCCCCAGAACAGCATGTCGCCGCGGCGCATCTGGGACAGCGGGACCCGCCGCCCCGCCGTGTACTGGTAGCCGCTGTAGTGCGGCAGGCCCTTGACCCCGGCGAAGGCGTAGATCATCAGGCCGGAGCAGTCGAAGCCGATCTTGTTGTAGTCGCCGTAGCGGTCGGCGACGCCGCCGTCGCGGATGCCGCGGGTCGGGCCGCTCGCGTTGCCGCCGCCCCACGCGTAGGGCAGGCCGACCTTCGACAGCGCCCGGGCGATGACCGCTTCGATCGACGACCCGGCCGGACCGGACGCCGGCTTGCTCGCCGGGCGCCCGCCACCGCCGTCGCCGGAGGAGGCGAGCGCGGCCTGGCGGGCGCGTTCCTCGTCCTCGCGCTGCTTCTGGGCGAGCCAGTCCTGGTAGCGCTGGCGCTGGCCCTGCAGGCCGCTGACCTTGGCCTGCGCGGCGTAGAGCTGCTGCTCGACGTCGGACTTGTTCTTCTCGAGCTGGGCGTTCTGCGTGGCCTGGCTGTCCTGCGCGCTGATCGCCCTGGCCTGCGCGGCGTCGGCGCTGGTCTTGGCCTGCCGGGCCGCGTCCTGCTTCTGCTGCGCGATCTCCGCGGCCTTGCGGGCCGCCGAGTCCTTGTTCGACTTCGCCGTCTGCGCCTGCTGGAGCCGGTCGAGGGCGTTGAGCCGGTCGCCGCCGACGGCGTCGAGCAGCTGCGCGCGGGCCAGCATGTCCTTCGGGCTGTCGGCACTCAGGTACGCCGAGAGCGAGCCGACCGTGCTCCCCTGCTGGAAGCTCGCGGCGGCGAACGTCTTCAGGTCGGCGCGGGCCTTCTCGATGGCCGCGGCGGCAGCGTCGGCCTCGGTCCGGGCGGCCTTCGCGTCGTTCTCCGCCTGCGCCGCGGCGTCCTGCGCGGCCTGCAGGTCGACCAGGGCCTTGTTGGCCTCTTCCTGCTTCAGCTCGACGTCGTCCTGCAGCTGCGACAGCTTCTGCTCGGCCTGGGCCAGCTGGTTGGTCAGCCGGCCGACCTCGCCGGCCTTCGCGTTGGCGTCGGCCTTGCTGTTGTTCAGCTCGGAGTCGCTCGGGTTCGGCGGCGGTGGCGGGACCGCCAGGCCGGTGCCGGCGAACCCGAACAAGATCACCAGGGTGAGCGCGCTCACGGTCAGTCCGCGACGGGCCCGCGGCACCCCCGGACCCCCACGCCGTCCCGCCACGACCGCCCACCTCCGCTCACCAGCGCACATCGCGCGTCACTGCAGTCACACCACTATCACAAGCATCACCGGAAACTTACACACCGTAGGCACCAATTCCCCTCATTGAGGGACCCTCGCCGCGGATGGCGCAGCCCACACCGCGTGTCGTCTTGTCCGTTAAACAGGACACGCGTACTGTTTGAGGCACCGCGAGGTGTGCCATCCCGAATCCGGTCCTACGGTGGGGGTGCGCAAGACTCGCCACCACCGAACCCGACCGAACTGACCCGGGACTCGACCGCCGCACCGGCGCGGAAGTCCATGCCACTGGAGTTAGACGTGACCGCACCTGCCAGCAAGGACAGCTTCGGCGCCAAAGACACGCTGAAGGTCGGCGACGCCTCGTACGAGGTGTTCCGCCTGAACAAGGTCGAGGGCGCCGAGCGGCTGCCCTACAGCCTGAAGATCCTGCTCGAGAACCTGCTGCGCACCGAAGACGGCGCGAACATCACCGCCGACCACATCCGCGCGCTCGGCTCGTGGGACCCCAACGCCGACCCGTCGATCGAGATCCAGTTCACGCCGGCCCGCGTGATCATGCAGGACTTCACCGGCGTGCCGTGCGTGGTCGACCTCGCCACCATGCGCGAAGCGGTCACCGACCTCGGCGGCGACCCCGACAAGGTCAACCCGCTCGCCCCCGCCGAGCTGGTCATCGACCACTCGGTCATCATCGACGTCTTCGGCCGCGCCGACGCCTTCGAGCGCAACGTCGAGATCGAGTACGAGCGCAACCGCGAGCGCTACCAGTTCCTGCGCTGGGGCCAGGGCGCCTTCGACGAGTTCAAGGTCGTCCCGCCGGGCACCGGCATCGTGCACCAGGTCAACATCGAGCACCTCGCGCGCACGGTCATGGCCCGGGGCGGCCAGGCCTACCCCGACTCCTGCGTCGGCACCGACTCGCACACCACCATGGTCAACGGCCTGGGCGTGCTGGGCTGGGGCGTCGGCGGCATCGAGGCCGAGGCGGCCATGCTGGGCCAGCCGGTGTCGATGCTGATCCCGCGCGTCGTCGGCTTCAAGCTGACCGGCGAGATCCCCGCCGGCGTCACCGCCACCGACGTCGTGCTCACCATCACCGAGATGCTGCGCAAGCACGGCGTGGTCGGCAAGTTCGTCGAGTTCTACGGCGAGAGCGTCGCCCAGGTGCCGCTGGCCAACCGCGCCACCATCGGCAACATGAGCCCGGAGTTCGGCTCCACCGCCGCGATCTTCCCGATCGACGACGAGACCGTCCGCTACCTCAAGCTGACCGGCCGCTCGGCCGAGCAGGTCGCGCTGGTCGAGGCCTACGCCAAGGAGCAGGGCCTCTGGCACGACCCGTCGCACGAGGCGTCCTACTCCGAGTACCTCGAGCTGGACCTCTCGACGGTCGTCCCGTCGATCGCCGGCCCGAAGCGCCCGCAGGACCGCATCGAGCTGTCGGACGCGAAGTCCTCGTTCCGCAAGTCGATCCACGACTACGTGGACGGCGAGCAGGTCACCCCGCACACCAAGGTCGACGAGGCCGTCGAGGAGTCCTTCCCGGCTTCCGACCCGGCCGCCCTGTCGTTCAAGGACGAGGACGCGGTCGACCTCCAGTCGGCGGCCAACGGCGGCAGCGGCCGTCCCTCGAAGCCGGTCAAGGTGTCCAGCGCGGACCGCGGCGAGTTCGTCCTCGACCACGGCGCCGTGGTGATCGCCTCGATCACCTCGTGCACCAACACCTCGAACCCGTCGGTCATGCTCGGCGCCGCGCTCCTCGCGCGCAACGCGGTCGAGAAGGGCCTCGCGGTCAAGCCGTGGGTCAAGACGTCGATGGCGCCGGGCTCGCAGGTCGTCACCGACTACTACACCAAGGCCAACCTGTGGCCGTACCTGGAGAAGCTGGGCTACCACCTGGTCGGCTACGGCTGCACCACCTGCATCGGCAACTCCGGCCCGCTCTCGGACGAGATCTCCGCGGCCATCCAGGAGAACGACCTCACCGCGGTCTCGGTGCTCTCGGGCAACCGGAACTTCGAAGGCCGGATCAACCCCGACGTGAAGATGAACTACCTCGCGTCGCCGCCGCTGGTCATCGCCTACGCGCTGGCCGGCACGATGGACTTCGACTTCGCGAACCAGCCCCTGGGCCAGGACGAGAAGGGCCAGGACGTCTTCCTGAAGGACATCTGGCCGACCGCGCAGGAGATCCAGGAGACCATCGACTACGCGATCACGCAGGAGATGTTCTCCAAGGACTACGCCGACGTCTTCGACGGTGGCGAGCGCTGGAAGTCGCTGCCCACCCCGGAGGGCAAGACTTTCGAGTGGGACACCGAGTCCACCTACGTCCGGAAGCCCCCGTACTTCGAGGGCATGACGCCGGAGCCGGCGCCGGTCACCGACATCACCGGCGCGCGCGTGCTGGCGAAGCTGGGCGACTCGGTCACCACCGACCACATCTCCCCCGCCGGCGCGATCAAGCCGGGCACCCCGGCCGCGCAGTACCTGACCGAGCACGGCGTGGAGAAGAAGGACTTCAACTCCTACGGCTCGCGGCGCGGCAACCACGAGGTGATGATCCGCGGCACGTTCGCGAACATCCGGCTGCGCAACCAGCTCCTCGACGACGTGCAGGGCGGCTACACCCGCGACTTCACGCAGGAGGGCGCCCCGCAGGCGTTCATCTACGACGCGGCGCAGAACTACGCGGCGGCGGGCACCCCGCTGGTCGTGCTGGGCGGCAAGGAGTACGGCTCCGGTTCGTCGCGCGACTGGGCGGCCAAGGGCACGTCCCTGCTGGGCGTCCGCGCGGTGATCACCGAGTCGTTCGAGCGCATCCACCGCTCGAACCTGATCGGCATGGGCGTCATCCCGCTGCAGTTCCCGCAGGGCGAGTCGGCCTCGTCGCTGGGCCTGGACGGCACCGAGACGTTCGACATCGCGGGCATCACGAAGCTGAACGACGGCGAGACCCCGCGCACCGTGCACGTCACCGCCACCAAGGAGGACGGCTCCAAGGTGGAGTTCGACGCGGACGTCCGCATCGACACCCCGGGTGAGGCGGACTACTACCGCAACGGCGGCATCCTGCAGTACGTGCTGCGGAAGATGACGCAGGCGTAAGGGTTTTCCCCCGAAAGGGCCTCCCCGCTCGGTCGAGCGGGGAGGCCCTTTTCGTCACGCTGGCACGGCTTCCCAGCGCACGCTGGACACCGACGGCTCCAGCGAAAGCCGCGACACGGCGGCTTCCATCTGGGCGTCGTCGCGCTGGTCGCCGACCAGCTCGGCGCGGACCTCGACCGTGCGGTCCTCGCGGTCCGTGCTCAGCACCGACAGCAGGCGGAAGTCCGTGCGGGTCAACGACTGCACGAGCAGCGCCCGCACGTGCGCCTCGGTCGCGTCGCGCGTGACGGCCTGGAACGCGTACCGCGTCGGCGTCTCGTCGCCCGAGTCCGGGCGGCGGTCGACGACGCGGCCGAGCGGCCGCAGCACCACGTTCACCCCGACCACGACGGCCGTCCCGGCCGCCGCGACCGCGTACAGGCCCGCTCCGGCCAACGCGCCGACCGCCGCCGAGCACCACAGCGTCGCCGCGGTGTTGAGGCCGCGGACGTTGAGGCCGTCCCGCATGATGACCCCGGCGCCGAGGAACCCGATGCCCGACACGATCTGGGCGGCCACCCGGGTCGGGTCGGCGTCGCCGCTCGTGGTCAGGCCGCCGAAACCGTGCGCCGACAGCAGGACGAACAAGGTCGCGCCCACCGCGACCAGTGCGTTGGTGCGCAGCCCGGCCATGCGGGCGCGGAACTGGCGCTCGACCCCGATGACGGCACCCAGGCCGACGCCGGCGCCGACGCGCAGCAGCATTTCGAAGATGGTCATGAACCGGCTCTTTTCCGGCGTGCGCGCACTGCCGGACAGGGGCGGCCGGACTCAGCCCAGCGGGAAACCCCCGGTGAGCGCGCGCCCGGCCGTCCGATGACTGTCCGCTGGCATGTGCCGCTCACCTCGCTTCCCGTACTCGTGTTGATCAAGCTTCGCCAGCGTACCCGACGAAGCCGGGGTGACGCCCGTGAGCGTCACCCCGGTCACGTCAGCCCTGGGCCGCCGTCTCGAACGGCTGGACGTTCGGCTGGAACACCTGCCCGTTGGCCGGGACCTTCAGGTCGGTCAGGTAGTCCGCCACCGCCTTGTCGACGCCGAGGGCGTCACCGAGGATGCAGTGGCCGAACGCGTCGACCGACAGGAGGCGGGCGTTGCCCAGCTCCTGCGCCATCCGCTGGGCGAACTTGTACTGCGTCGCCGGGTCGTAGTAGTTGCCGACCACGACGACCGGGACGTCGGTCTTGGCCCGCCACGGGCCGCGGTAGACGTCCGGCTTCTTCGCCGGCCACACCGGGCAGCCCGCCGTGTCCGCGAACGCCTGGTAGCGGCCGAAGGTGGGCGATTCACGCTCCCACTGCGCCGCGATGCCCGGCACCTGCTCCTGCTTGATCCGGAACGGCTTGTCCGAGCAGTTGACCGCGAAGTACGAGTCGTCGCTGGTGTACGGGCTGTCCGGGTTCTGGTCGGCCAGGCCCTGCTTGCCCGGGGTGAGCGCCTTGAGCGGCTTGGCCTGCAGCGCCTGGGCCTGCGCGCCCGCCGGGTGGAGGGCGGTGTAGAGCGCCTGCAGGTCCTCGGCCAGGCCGGGGAACGCCGACGGCGAGTACAGGACGCTCGAAACGCCGCCGGTGAACTGGTTGATGTCGACCGTGCCGCCACCGGGGATGGTGATCGGCTGCTTGCGCAGGTGCTCGCGGAGCTCGTCGAACTTCGCCCGCGGGTCGCCGTCGCTGAACGCGCACTTCGCGCCAGCCTGGTCGCACCGCTTGAGGAAGCCGTCGAGGGAGAGCTCGAAGCCCTGCGCGCGTTCGCGGTCGTACTGCACGCCGTCGCTGGTGCGCAGCGCCGGGTCGACGTTGCCGTCGATCACGATGGCCCGCGACTGCTTCGGGAACATCGAGGTGTAGGTCGAGCCGATCAGCGTGCCGTAGGAGAAGCCGACGAAGGTCAGCTTCTGGTCGCCGACCGCCGCGCGCAGCGTGTCGAGGTCGCGCACGACGTCCTTGGTGGACATGTGGTTGAGCAGCGAGCCCGCGTTGTTCTTGCAGAACTGCCCGTAGTCGCGGTAGCTGGCCAGCGTCCCGGAGATCTGGGCACGCGACAGCGGTACCGCGATCTGCGCGGAGAAGACCTCGTCCGCGTCCTCCTGGGTGGTGAAGCAGCGCAGCGGGTTGCTCTGCCCGACGCCGCGCGGGTCGAACCCGACGAGGTCGAAGCGGTCGAGGACCTGCGGCTGGAAGTAGTACTGGCCGCTGATCGGCATCCGCAGGCCGGACCCGCCCGGTCCGCCCGGGTTGAGGAACAGCGAGCCGACGCGCTTGTCCGGCGTACGGGCCGCGCGCTTGAGCAGCGCGATGTCGATGGTGCCGAGCGCGGCGTTGTCGTGGTCGATGGGCACCCGGTAGCGGGCGCAGCTGTAGTACTTCACCTGGTCCGCGGGCACCCCGGCGAGGGTGGCGGCCGAGCAGGTGCCCCAGTTCGGCGCGGCGGTCGCCCCGACGACCGCCGGCTTGACCGCGGCTTCGGTGGCCGCCGCGGCGGTCCCCACCGTCCCGGCCGTGCCGAGCCCGGCCACGAGTGCCCCGGCCAGCGCGAACGAGCGTATCCGGCCCCTGGTGGATCTCCGCAAGACGTCTCCTCCCTAGATCACGCATCCACCGCGCGTCCAGGACGTCACGGCGCGTTACCCGGGTGAGACTGGCACAAACCGGCGAAAGCCGTCACCGGCCAAAAGGATGGTGGGAACCTACCCGGCGACCGTGGTGAGCAGGAAAACCGGCAACGGGCGGCCGGCTTCCCGCTGCTCCATCGCGTACCCCGGCCAGAACGCCAGCAGCTCCCGCCACATCGCGTCGTACTCGGCGCCGGTCAGCTCGCGCGCCACGACCTCGACGGGCCGCCCGGCGAGCGCGACCCGCGCCTTCGGGTTCGCGCGCAGGTTCAGCGCCCACGCCGGGTCGTGGCGGCGGCCCCAGTTGGACGCCGTCAGCACGAAGGCGTCGCCGTGCGGGTAGTAGAGCAGGTTGGTGCTGCGCGCCAGCCCGCTCTTGCGGCCCGTCGTCGTGAGGCGCAGCGACGGCAGCCCGGCGAGCGCCACGAGGCTCACCCGGCCGCCGAACGCCTTGTGCAGTTTCTTGTCCGCCCACACGACGAACCGCGCCGTGCGCATCAGCCACGGCTTCGTGCCGACGGCCCGGGCCAGGGCCCGAAGAGGATTAGCCACGCACGGATCTTGCCAGGCTCACCCCGAACCGCTGCTGGGAGTCGGTCCACCAGTGCGCCAGCTCGAACCCGGCGGCGGCCAGTTCCGCTTCGACGCCGGACGGCCGGAACTTGGCGGAGATCTCCGTGCGGACGTGCTCCCCTTCGGCGAAGCGCACCGTCAGGCCGGCGCCCGGGATCTCGACGGTGAGCGCGCGGCGGGCCCGCAGGCGCATCTCGATCCACTCGTTTTCCGCGTCCCAGTGCGCAACGTGGTCGAACTCGTCGGTGTCGAAGTTCGCGCCGAGCCGGGCGTTGATCACCCGCAGCACGTTCTTGTCGAACTCCGCGGTCACGCCCGCGGCGTCGTCGTAGGCGCGTTCGAGGATGCCCGCGTCCTTGACCAGGTCGGTGCCCAGCAGCAGCCACTCCCCTTCGTCGAGGACGTCGCGAACCGACCGCAGGAAGGCCCCGCGCTCGGCGGGCAGGAAGTTGCCGATGGTGCCGCCGAGGAACGCCACCACCCGGGGCTGGCCGCCGGGCAGCAGGGCCAGGTGCTGGGTGAAGTCGCCGACGACGCCCCGGACCGTCAGCCCCGGGTAGTCGGCCGAGATCGCTTCGGCGGCTTCGGCGAGCGCCGACTCGGAGACGTCGAGCGGGACGAACGCCTCCAGCGTGCCGTGCGCGGTGAGCGCGTCGAGCAGCAGGCGGGTCTTCTCGCTCGAGCCGGAGCCCAGCTCGACGAGCGTGTGCGCGCCGGTCAGCTCGGCGACGTCGCCGGCGTGCGCGGCCAGCACCTCGCGCTCGCTGCGGGTCGGGTAGTACTCCGGCAGCTGGGTGATCTTCTCGAACAGCTCGCTGCCTTCGGCGTCGTAGAACCACTTGGGCGGCAGCCACTTGCGCTCCGCGGTGAGCCCGGCGACGACGTCCGCGCGCAGTTCCGCGGTGACGGCGTCGCCGGAGCGGTGGTGGTCGAGATCGACTTCGGTCATGGGTTCTCCTGGGTCAGGGGAAGCAGTTCGACGCCGGCCGCGGTGGCGCGCACGGCGTGGTGGTCGGGGACGGGCCGCCAGCGCGGGTCGCCGTCACAGGGTTCGGACGACAGCAGCACCCCGGCCGGGGTCTCCAGCAGGGACAGCGCGTGCGTCCAGGCCGTGCCGATGAGGGTCGAGCCGTCGGTGAGCAGGAAGTTGAGCCGGGAGCCGGGTGCGGCCGCTTCGACGGCGGCGGTCAGCGCCGCCACCGCCGTCAGCGGGTCCTCGCCCGTGGCGAGCCGGGCCCGCAGCAGGGCCCAGAGCACCGCCGAATCCGTCGGTGCCTCCAGGGTCAGCAGCTCGGTGATCGGCAGGGTCTTGGCCAGTTCGGCCAGCGAATCCGGGTAGCCGCGGACGACGCCGTTGTGGCTGAACAGCCACGGCCCGGCGGTGAACGGCGCCGCGGCCGCCTCGGTCACCGGCATGCCGGTGGTGCCGTTGCGGACCGCGGCGACGAACGCGCCCGAGGTGACCGCCGCCGCCAGCGGCGGCAGCGTCTCGTCCGTCCACAGTGGAGTCGAGCGGCGGTGGCGCAGCGGCGGCGAGCCCGGGCCGGGGTACCACCCCAGCCCGAACCCGTCGGCGTTGACGGAGCCGCCGCCGCGCATGTCCGCCGGCGCGTAGGACTGCACCAGCAGCGAATGCGGCGCGCGGAAGAGCACCTCGGCGGGCGAGACCGGCTCGCCGAGGTAGCCGATGTGGCGGCACATGCGCCTACCCCACCTCGCCGGGTGCCGCGTCGCGGGCGGTCCGGAAGCCGGCGAAGATCTGCCGCCGGATCGGGTAGTCCCAGTTGCGGAACGTACCGCGGATCGCCGCCGAGTCGGTGCCGAACGAGCCGCCGCGCAGCACCTTGTACTCCGGCCCGAAGAACACCTCCGAGTACTCCCGGTACGGGAAGGGCGCGAAGCCCGGGTAGCCGTGGAAGTCGCTGCTCGTCCACTCCCAGACGTCGCCGATCAGCTGGTGCGCGCCGGTCGGCGACGCGCCGGCCGGGTACGCGCCCACGGGTGCCGGGCGCAGGTGCCGCTGGCCGAGGTTGGCGTGCTCGGCACCCGGCTCTTCGTCGCCCCAGGGGAACCGGCGCGACCGGCCGCTCGCCGGGTCGAACCGCGCCGCCTTCTCCCACTCCGCTTCGGTCGGCAGCCGCCGCCCGGCCCAGGCCGCGTAGGCCTCGGCCTCGTAGTAGGAGACGTGCACGACCGGCTCGTCGGCGGTGATCCGCTCGTACACCCCGAAGCGCGTCCGCCACCAGCCGTCCTGCTCCCGCTGCCAGAACCGCGGTGCGGTGATGCCGTGCTCGGTCCGGTACGCCCAGCCCGCCGGGCTCCACCACCGCTCGTCGTCGTACCCGCCGCCGTCCAGGAACGCGACGTACGCCCCGCAGGTGACCGGGACGGTGTCCAGCCAGAACGCGTCGACCGCGACCTCGTGCGCCGGGCGCTCGTTGTCCAGCGCCCACGGCTCGGCCGACGTGCCCATGGTGAACGCGCCGCCCGGCACCAGCACCTCGGCCGGCAGGGCGCCGGCGCGGGACGGCGGCGGCTCCGGCGCGTGCAGCACCGGGTCGCCCTTGCGCAGCTGGTGGGTGGCCAGCATCGTCTCGTCGTGCTGCTGCTCGTGCTGGGTGATCATGCCGAAAGCGAACGCCCGCTCGGTCAGCCTGCTGCCCTGCAGCGGCACGCGCTCCAGCACGTCGAACGCCTTCTCGCGGACCTGCTTGACGTAGGCGCGAGCCTCGGCCGGGCCGAGCAGCGGCAGCTCCGGCCGGTCGGCCCTGGCGTGCTGGAAGGCGTCGTAGATGTCGTCGATGTCCGGGCGCAGCGGCTCCCGGCCGCCGACGTCGCGGACCAGCCACAGCTCTTCCTGGACGCCGATGTGCGCCAGGTCCCAGACCAGCGGCGACATCAGCTTGGAGTGCTGGCGGACCAGGTCCTCGTCGTCGACCGCGTCGGTCAGCGCCACGCTGCGCGACCGCGCCCTCGTCAGTGCTTCGGCGGCACGGGCGCGCAGGTCCTGCGCGCTCAGCTCGTCCAGTGCTTCTGCCTCTGTGCTCATGCTTCGCTCCTCGATCGGGACACGCGCCCCTGCACGCTCTCGCTGATCTCGGTGATCGATTCGGCCGCCAGCCCGGTCTCGCCCAGCTCGGCGCAGCCGAGGTCGGCCAGCGCGGCCGCCGCGGCGGCCAGCCCCGGATCCTGCAGGCCGCACCGCGCCGCGGTGGTCCACCGGCCCGCCACCGGCGCGCACAGGTCGAGCACCTTGTCCACGGTGGCCGGGCGGGCCAGCAGCGCGGAGACGAGCGCGACCGGCGGCAGCCACGCGCTTGGCGGCTGCGCGTCGAGGTACCGGATCTCCAGGTACCCCTGCGGGCGGACCGGGGTGAACATCGTCGTCAGGTGGTAGTCGAGGTCCGCCGAGGTCGGCTTCGGCAGCAGGGCGGCCGCGCCCCTGCCGTCGATCCAGTCGGCGAACGTCAGCCCCTCCGGGGCGTCCCACGGCCGGTCGCCGCGGGGCAGCACCAGCAACGGCGTGTCCATCAGGCGGGCGGCCCACTCCGCCGCGGGTTCGCCCGCGACGCGTTCGGTGCGCGACCGGACCGCTTCGGTGTCGTGCACCGCGAGCCAGCGGGCCGAAGCGAACCCCGTGTCGCGCCCGGCGTGGACGCGGGAATTGGCGAAGAGGGCCAGCAGCGGCGGGCCCATGGCGTGCGCGGCCGCCCAGCGGAAGGCGAGCTGGTCGGCCTCCCCCGCGTCGACGCACACCTGCAGGCCCGCGGTGCTGCACATCATCGTGAGGCCGCCGGGGCCGATCGCCGCGAACCGGCGTTCCATCGCCGCGTAGCGCGGCGTGCGCAGGACCCGGCGCGGCGCGCGGTGCGCGTCGATGCCGGTTTCGCCGAGTTCGAGCCCGTGCCGGGCGAGGAGGGTGCGCAGGTGGCGCAGATCGGCCGAGACGACCGCGTCGAGGTCGCGGAGCGTGGCCTGGGGAGGACTGGAGATTTCGACCTGGCAGCCGGGTTCGAGGCTGACCGGGCTGCCGGCCGGGAGTGGCGTGGCGGGGCTGTCGGGACGCAGTGTCCGCGGGGTGTGCGCGCCCAGCGCCGTGGCCAGTACGTCGGGATCGAGGGGTCTTGCCGGGTCGTCGGCGTGGTGCACGGTGAATTCCAGCTCCACGCCGATCAGGCGGGGCGGGCCGTGCTTGAAGCACACCGATGCCACGTACGCCTCCCCGGCCGCGCGGTCCGCGAGGACCCGTGCGGTCTGGTTGGACGCACTGCCCGACTTCTCGGGAAAATCGTGCATCGTAGACGCTTCTGTCATGTCCGTTTCCTGGTTCCGTGTGGTGGAACTTCTTGACTTCGGACGCTACACGCGGGGTACGACAAATTCAGGGCTCGTCTTGCCCCGCAGGACGGTTTCACCACTCCGTAAGAACCCGCGGATCAGGGCAAAGCGGACTCCGTGCCCAGGCCCAGTTCGGCCGCCGACGCGCGCACGGCCTCGATCACCAGGTGCAGCGCGGGCAGCCGGGACGCGGTGCGCCGGTAGGCGATCGACACCGTCCGGAGCAGCGGGGTGGTGAGCGTGACGACGTCGATCCCGGGCGGCCGCAGCAGGCGCAGGCCGAGGTCCGAAACCAGGGTGATGCCCAGGCCCGCGCCCACCATCGCCATCGCCGTCGACTGCTCTTCGACCTCGTGGTTGATCTTCGGGGCGAAGCCGTGCCGCTGGCAGGCGGTGCGCATCGCGCGGCCGAAGTGCGACTTCGCGCTCGCCAGGATCCACGGGTGCTCGGCGAGGTCGTCCAGCGACGCCGACCCCGAGGGCACCGCGCCCCGCGGCACCGCGGCGTGCAGGCGTTCCACGGCCACGACCGCGCGCTCCAGCCCGGGGTCCCACGCCGTCGGCGCGTCGGAGTAGTCGATGACGAACGACAGGTCGAGGCTGCCGTCCCGGACGGCTTCGGCGGTGTCCTCCGGCGCCAGTTCGCGGGTGCGCACCTCGATGCCGGGGTGCTCGCCGGCCAGCGCGGTCAGCGCCGTCGGGAGCAGGCCGGAGGCCACCGACGCCCACACCCCGGCGGTCAGCCGGACCGTGCGCGACTCCTGCGCCTCCTCGAGGGCGAGCGTGGCGCGGTCCACCGAGCCGAGGATCTCCTCCGCGTGCTCCGTCAGGAGCTTGCCCAGCTCGGTCAGCTGGACGCGGCGGCCGAGCCGTTCGAACAGCTTCGCGCCCACGTCGCGTTCCAGCTGCGCGAGCTGCTGCGAAACCGCCGAAGCGGTGTAGTGCAGCGCGGCGGCCGCCGCGGTCACGGTGCCCCGGCGGTGCAGCTCGCGAAGCATCCTCAAGCGGTGCAACGAAAGCTCCATACACAAAACCTAAACGAGATCGTGCAGGTTCGTTAAATGGACGCGGCCGCCACCCGGAGCGCACTCTCGTGGAGGCGGCCGGGACGGGCCGCCCCGGACTTCCCTGGAGGTGAGTGGCCTGATGACCCCGCGCAACGCCGAACCGCTGATGCGGCTCACGTGGACCGATTCCGTCACCGGCGCGCACGGCTACCTGGTCGTGCACAGCTTGGTCTCGGGCGTCGCCACCGGCGGCACCCGGATGCGGGCGGGCTGCACGATGACCGAGGTGGAGGACCTCGCCCGGGGCATGGCCAACAAAACCGCTACCTTCAACCTGCCGGTCGGCGGGGCCAAGGGCGGCATCGACTTCGACCCGAAGGACCCGCGCGCGTTCGGCGTCCTCAAGCGGTTCTGCTCGTTCCTGCGGCCGTGGCTGGACGCGCACTGGGTGACGGCGGAGGACCTCGGCGTCCCGCAGCACCTGATCGACGAGGTGTTCGCCGAGCTCGGGCTGGAGCAGTCGTACCACGCCGCGATCCGCCGTTCGGCCGACCCGGCCCGCACCCTGCGCCGGGTGCAGGCGGGCCTCAACGCCCCGGTACCCGGCGGGCTGCTGCTCGGCGACGTCGTCGGCGGCTACGGCGTGGCGCAGTCCTGCCTCGGCGTCGCGGCGGCGTGGGACTGGGACGTCGCCGAGACGACGGTGGCCATCCAGGGCATCGGCACCATGGGCGGCGGCGCGGCCTGGTACCTGCACGAAGCGGGCATGAAGGTGGTCGCGGTGGCCGACGCCGCCGGCACGCTCTACGACCCGGTCGGACTCGACGTCCCGGCCCTGCTGGAGCTGCGCGACCGCTTCGGCGAGGTGGACCGCTCGCGGCTGCCGGCCGGCGTGCGTGCACTCCCCCGCGAGACGATCGTCGGCATCGACGCGGACATTTTCGTGCCGGCCGCGATCTCCTACGCGCTGCGCCCGGACAACGAAAACCTCGTCAAGGCCTCGGTGGTCGTCGAAGCGGCCAACGCGGCGACGACCCCGGAAGCGGAAGCGGCCCTGTCCGCGCGCGGCGTCGCGGTCGTGCCGGACTTCGTGGCGAACGCGGGCGCGGCGGCGTGGGCGTGGTGGCTGCTGCTCGGCGAGGTCGGCGCCGACCCGGCCGACTCGTTCCTGCGGCTGCGCACCGAAATGCAGGCGAAGGTCGCGCTGCTGCTGGCCGACTGGCGGATGGACCGGCTGCCGCTGCGCGTCACCGGCCTCCGGCTGGCCGAGGCCAACCGGGCCCGGCGCACCGAAGCCGCGCTCGCCCCGGAGGGCGAGCCGCAGCTGCTCATCCCCTAGCGGTCCGCGAAGCGGTCGGTCGCGCCGATCAGGACGTCCTGCATCGACGCGGCCGACACCGTGTGCCCGACGTCGTCCAGCATGACCAGCTCGCTGCCGGGCCAGGCGTGGTGCAGCAGCCAGGGCGTGCCCACGATGTTGCTCGTGTCCAGCACGCCCTGGGCCAGCACGGCGGGGATGCCCGCGAGCTTGCCCGCCTCGCGCAGGATCTCGCCGTCGGGCAGGAACGCGCGGTTGCTGAAGTAGTGCGTGACGAGCCGGGCGAAGCACAGCCGGTACGCCGGGTCCTCGAAGACGTCGTGCGGCGGCACCCCGGGGAGCATGGCGTCTTCCCAGGCGCACCAGTCGTCGGCCGCCTTCTGGTGGATCGCCGGGTCCGGGTTCATGAGCAGCCGGTGGTAGGCGGCGGACAGGTCGCCGTCGCGCTCGCCTTCCGGGACGCCCTCGCGGAACTTCGCGAAGCCCTCCGGGAAGTACGCGCCGAGCCCGCGGATGAGCATCTCGATTTCGAGGTGGCGATCGGTCGCCAGGCCCATCAGGACGATCTCGCTGACCCGGTCGGTGTGGCGCAGGGCGTAGGCCAGGCTGAGCACCGAACCCCAGGAACCCCCGAACAGCAACCACTTTTCGATGCCGAGGTGCTCGCGCAGCCGTTCGAAGTCCGCCACCAGGTGGTCAGTGGTGTTGGCGGAGAGGTCGGCGACGGGCTCGCCGGCGTACGGGGTGCTGCGCCCGCAGCCGCGCTGGTCGGCCAGAACGATGCGGTAGCGCGCCGGGTCGAAGAACCGCCGGACGTTCGCCGAGCAGCCGGAGCCGGGCCCGCCGTGCACGACGAGCGCCGGCTTGCCGGCCGGGTTCCCGCAGGTTTCCCAGTAGATCTCGTGGCCGTCGCCGACGTCGAGCTTGCCGTGGTCGTACGGTTCGATCTCGGGGTACAGCATCGGCACGCCCTTTTCAGTTCAGGGTCTGGGCCAGCTCGTCCAGCGTCTCGGCCAGCTCCCGCGGGCCCGCCGGCCCGATGTGGATGACGGCGTCGTCGCCCGACCCGGTCGTGTAGCTGAGGTAGCGGCCCCAGTCCGTGTCGGCGTAGTGCAGTGGCTGCTGCAGGCAGCTGTGCCGGCCGACGTCGTCGCGCTTGCCGACGTAGAGCTCACCGCTGCCCGAAACCGGCCGCTGCACGAGGCTGACGACGTCGGCGACCGCCGGGGCCAGCGGGTACGCCTCCTGGCCGCGGCGGGCGGCCTCGGCCAGGTCCGCGACCCGGACGGTGCGCGGGTGCCCGCCGCCGGGCCCGACCGGCGGCAGCTGCTCGACGAGGGATTCGGCGAGCCGGTTCCGGTCGATCTCCTGCACGCCGACGTGGGTGCCGTCGGAGACCGCGAGGATCGCCTGCAGCCCTTTGGCGGCGGCGAGCACGCCGTAGGTCTGCCCTTCGACGCCGACCCAGCCGTAGCACTCCCGCGCGGGGCTGACCAGCAGCGGGAGCCAGTCGAGGAAGTCGACGGTGACCCGGCCGCGCACGTCGACGAGCCCGGCTTCGGCCAGCGCGGCGTCGACCCTCTTGCCGGCCTCGTCGCGTTCCTCGTCCGACAGCCAGATCGGCTCCGGCCGCAGGGTGATGTGCAGCTGGCCCGCCTGTTCGCGCTCGGCCAGCGCGGCCAGCGCCTCGACCGGAACGTCCACCCGGCCTGTTGCCACGTCCACCCGCCTACTCGCCGATGACCGGCGGACTGGTCCGCTGGTCGGTCCCGAAGATCGCGTCCGGGTCCGCCTCGATCAGGAAGTCCGGCCGCTGGTGCTCATCATCTTCCTCGCCCTCGCCGCGCCGGCCGCCGGGGCCCATCGCCCCCATCTGCCCGCCGCGCCCGGCCGCCGACCGCGCCGCGGCGGCTTCCGCGGCGGCCGCGTTGCCGAGCCCGCCCATGCCGGAACCACGCCCGCTGCCGAGCCCGCGCTCCCCCGCGGCACCGCTCCCGCCGCCGGTCCCGCTGCCACTGCCACCGCCGATGGCCCGCCCGTTCGAGTCGAGCAGCCGGCTGCCGGCGTTGGCCGGTCCGCGCCCGTTCGACGTCGGGTCGTTGCCGAAGGTGTTCGAGTAGTTCTGGCCGCCGCCCCCGCCGGTGTTGGTCGGGTAGAAGTCGATCCCCCCGGTCCCGGGCGGGTTCCCACCGGGCCGTTCGGTCGTCTGCCCGGGCCGCGTGGTGGTCGGGCGGCCGGTGCCGGTGGTGTGGGTTTCGTCCCCGGGCCGGTCGGTCCCGCCGGGCCGATCGGTCCCCCCGGGCCGGTCCGTGCCCCCGGGCCGGTCGGTACCACCCGGGCGGTCGGTCCCGCCGGGGCGGTCGGTGCCGCCGGGCTGATCGGGACCGCCGGTGTGGCCGGGATCGACGCTGGAGGTCGTGGTGTGGTCGCCGCTGCCGGGGTCGCCACCCCCGTTTTCGGGGTACCACCGGTTCTTGTCGGTCGGCTCGACGATCTTCCCGGGCCCGGTCGGGGTGTTCACGGCGATGGCGGCACCGTCGGACTCGAGGACGCCGTAGTCGGTGGGCAGGATCGACCGGGTGCTGCTGGTGACGTTGCTGTACTGGTCCATGACGCGGACGTTGGTCTCGTTGGCCGCGTTGTACTTGGCCATCCCGGCCTGGTAGCTGTCGATGTCGTCCTTGGCCATGAAGGGCCCGGCGATCGGGATGGCGGCTTTGAGGCCGGTGGTCCAGGGGTTGGGCTTGTCGGGCTTGGGCGGGATCTCGACAACGGAGTTGCTGGAGGTGTCGAAGACGGCGGCCTGGGTGTCTACGGACGCGCGGGTGACGTCGAGCGGCTCGGCGGTCTCGGCGAAGGCCTGCTCGAGGGGACCGGCCCCGGCGTTGGCGGCGTTGGCGGCATCGCCGGTCCACGCCTGCTTCATCCGGTCCTGCAGGGCCTTGATCCCCTCAGCCCGGTCCATGTAGGCGCCGGAAAGCTTCGCGACCTCGTCGGCCGCGTTGCGGAGGCCGGTGGTGTCCCCTTGTCTGAAGTTGTCGTAGATCTGCTTGCCGTCCACTCGTCATGCCCCCTTGAGTGTGGTGATGATCGCGCCGGCCACCTGCTGGGCCGCGGCGCAGGAATCGTCCGCGCCCTCGTAGCCACCGGCGTACACGTTGATCGCGAGGTCGTCGGCGACGCCGACGTCGAGCACGCAGTTGCCGATCGGGCGCCGGTCCCGCTTGTCGACGTAGATGGCCGGGTAGCCCTGGACCTCGGGCGCGGGTTCCAGGAACGGGAACTGCCCGCTGTCGTGCGCGCCGTACAGCCCCGCCAGCCCGCCGAGGCCGTTGTCGCGGTTCCCGGTACCGATGATGACCTGCATGCTCACGCCCTCACCGGAGATCCGCCAGCTGCAGCCCGGACCGGAAGCGCCGAGGCCGTTGTCCTGGGCCTGGACATCCCCCGGGTCGGTGAACCGGAGCGACGAGAGCACCGACGACGGCACGATGTCGCACGGCTTGGAAACGTATTTCGAAACGTCGAGAGGGCTGGCCACCTTCGGCACGTCCGGGTTGGCGGACGCGCTCGAAGACGCCGTTTCGCTCGGCGCGGGGGTGGCTGTCCCGGTCTTCTCCGGGGAGCACCCGGCGAGCAAAAGGGAAGCGGCCACGGCGCCGGCCGCGGCACGGGCGATCACGCGCACGCTCACACCGTCCGGAAGGGGTCGGCCATGCCCTGGTCGGTGGCGACCGTCTTGGTCTGCGCTTCCTTGAGCTTCTTGATGTAGCCCTGGACGTACTTGCGCATCGAGTCGTTCTGCGTCTGCAGGGCGGTGATGGAGTCGATCGTCGTCGACGCGTAGCCGCCGCTGACCGCGTCCTTGCCGGGTGCCTGGACCAGGTTGCTGATCAGCTGGATCTTGTCGCCGTCCTTGACGATCTTGTCCAGCTCGTCTTCCCAGAGGCCGATCACCGAGGCGAGCTCCTCGGGGTCCATCTTGAACTGGCCACCCCCGCCGCCACCGCCGCCGTAGACGCGGCCTCGCTCGCCCAGGATGTCGCCACCCCAAACCGCCTGGACCGCCTGTCCGGCTTCGCCGATGATCACGACCAGCACCTTCCCCTCAGTTCACCCACCGTGATGTGGCAAAGACTAGCCAACCGTCTCACTCCGTGTCAGCGAATCGCCGCAACGTTCAGACGATGAGGGTGACGATCCGGTTCCCGCGCACTCCGGGTCACAGTACGTACGTACGGATTGCGAAACTCCGGTCCCCGGTGTCAGGATTTCAGGATGCCACGCGTAAGCCAGGATCACCTCGACGCACGCCGGCGCCAGATCCTCGACGGCTCGCGCGTCTGCTTCGCGCGCTACGGCTACGAAGGTGCCACAGTCCGGCGGCTGGAGGAAGCCACCGGGCTGTCGCGCGGGGCCATTTTCCACCACTTCCGCGACAAGGAGTCGCTCTTCCTCGCCCTCGCCGAGGACGACGCCGTCCGGATGGCGGACGTCGTGGCCGAGCAGGGGCTCGTGCAGGTGATGCGCGACCTGCTCGCCGGGGGCGACCACCCGGCCGACTGGCTCGGGACGCGGCTCGAGGTGAGCCGCCGGCTGCGCACCGATCCCGAGTTCCGGGGCCGCTGGGCCGAGCGCTCCGAGCAGCTCACCACCGCGACCCGGCTGCGGCTGCTGCGCCAGCGCGACGCCGGGAACCTGCGCGACGACGTCGACGTCGACGTCCTGACCGCCTTCCTCGAGCTCGTCCTCGAAGGCCTCGTGTCCCACCTGGCGATGGGCCTGCCCGCCGCCGGGCTGGGGCCGGTGCTCGACCTCGTCGAGGAGACCGTGCGGCGGCACCGCCAGACGACGGCCTGAGCTGTCCGACACACCGATATCGCCAGCGGTGACCGCGAAGGACACGTTAAGATTGTCCGCATAATCGCAGTACACACCGATTTCTTGCTAGGAGTGACCGTTTCGTGCGCGCAGCGCAGTCACCCGGTGACAGTACCGGGCCGGGTGACCGACCCGGCTGTCCGATAGGTTCTCCCCCCGCCGCCACGCTGGCGGGTGCGGGATGATCCAGATCCTCTTCGCCGTGCTCGGCGTCCTCCTCTTCGTGCTGCTGACCGTCGGCACCGGGCTCGCCGTCGCGGCCGAGTTCTCGCTGACCGCGCTGGAACGCAGCACCGTCGACGCCAACGTGCGCCAGGTCGGCGACCGCCGGGCCCTGACCGTCCAAAAGGCACACCGGACGCTCTCGTTCCAGCTCTCCGGCGCCCAGGTCGCGATCACGCTCACCACGCTGGTCACCGGTTACCTGGCGGAGCCGCTGATCGGCGAGCTCGTCCGGCCGCTGCTCACCGGCGTCGGGCTCCCGGCCGGGTTCGCCTCGGGTGCGTCGATCGTGCTCGCCCTGGTCCTGGCGACCTCGCTGTCGATGATCCTCGGCGAGATGGTGCCGAAGAACCTCGCCATCGCCCGGCCGCTGCCGACCGCGCGCGCGGTCGCCGGGTACCACTCGCGGTTCTCGGCGCTGTTCCGCTGGCTCATCACGCTGATGAACAACAGCGCGAACTTCCTGGTCCGCAAGTTCGGCGTCGAACCGCAGGAAGAGCTGCGGTCCGCGCGCTCGCCGCAGGAGCTGGGCTCGATCGTGCGGTCCAGCGCCGAGAGCGGCACGCTCGACACGAACACCGCGGAGCTGCTGGACCGTTCGCTGCGGTTCGGCGAGCGCACCGCGGAGGAGCTGATGACGCCCCGCGTGCAGCTCGAATCGCTCAGCGTCGACGACACCGTCGAGGACCTCATCGAGCTCTCGCGCCGCACCGGCTTCTCGCGGTTCCCGGTGCACGCCGAGGACCTCGACGACGTGCGCGGCGCCGTGCACGTCAAGCAGGCCTTCGCCGTCTCGGCCGCGGAACGCGCGGCCGTGCCGATCGGCTCGGTGATGCGGCCGGTGCCGACCGTGCCCGAGTCCCTGCCCGGCGACGACCTCCTCAACCGGCTGCGCGACTCCCGCTTCCAGCTGGCGATCGTCGTCGACGAGTACGGCGGCACGGCCGGGCTGGTCACCCTGGAGGACGTCGTCGAGGAGATCATCGGCGACGTCCGCGACGAGCACGACGACCGCGAGGCACCGGCGTCGCAGCAGGTCGGCAGCGACAGCTGGCTGGTGTCCGGCCAGCTGCGCCCGGACGAGGTCACCGACGTCACCGGGTTCCGGATGCCGGACGGCGACTACGAAACCATCGCCGGGCTGATCCTCGAGCGGCTGGGCAAGATCCCCGCCGAGGGTGACGCCGCGGACGTCGACGGCTGGCGGCTCACCGTCACCACCATGGACAAGCGTCGGATCGCCGAGGTCGAAGTGGCCCCGGTCCGCGTCCCCACCGAAGCCCCGGTAGCCGAGGTGGTCTCGTGAGCGACTGGCTGAACATCGCCCTCGTCGTGGTCCTGCTGCTGGCCAACGCCTTCTTCGTCGGCGCGGAGTTCACCTTGATCTCCTCCCGGCGGGACAGGCTCGAGGCACTCCTGGAACAGGGCAAGACGCGCGCGAAGATCGTCATCAACGCGAGCAAGCACGTCTCGCTGATGCTGGCCGGCGCGCAGCTGGGCATCACCATCTGCTCGCTGCTGCTCGGCCGCCTCGGCGAGCCCGCGATCGCGCACCGGCTCTCGGCGTTCTTCGACCTGCTGGGCCTGCCCGAGGCGCTGCTGCACGCGGTCTCGTTCGCCATCGCGCTGGCGTTCATCACGGTGCTGCACGTGCTGATCGGCGAGATGGTGCCGAAGAACCTCGCGATCGCCGAGCCCGAGCGGCTCGCGCTGTGGCTGGTCCCGGTGCACGTCGCCTGGGTGAAGCTGGCCAACCCGTTCATCTGGCTGCTGAACTTCGTCGCGAACTCGCTGCTGCGCGCGGTGAAGGTCGAGCCGAAGGACGAGCTGGAGACCGCCTACACCTCCGACGAGCTGGCCGAGCTGCTCAGCGAGTCGCGCCGGGAGGGCCTGCTCGACCAGTCCGAGCACCGGCGGCTCGCGCAGACGCTGTCTTCGGTGCAGAAGACCGTCGCGGACGTGCTGGTGCCCACCGCCGAGCTGACCACGCTGCCGTGCGGGCCGACCCTCGGCGACGTCGAGCTGGCGGTGTCCTCGACCGGCTTCTCGCGCTTCCCGGTCTGCACCGACGATGGGAGCCTGACCGGCTACATCCACGTCAAGGACGTCCTCGACCTGGCCGGGCAGGACCCGGCGACGATCGTGCCGCCCGGCAAGACCCGCCCGCTCACGGAGCTGCGCGCGGACGCCCGCCTCGACGTCGCCCTGTCGGCGATGCGCAAGGAAGGCAGCCACCTGGCACGCGCCCTTGACACCAGCGGCAACGCCGTCGGCGTCGTCGCGCTCGAGGACCTCGTGGAGGAGTACGTGGGCACGGTCCGCGACGGCACGCACGTGGGCGCATGACGGCGGTCGAAGTGCTCGCCGAACCGGACTGGCTGGCCCGGGAGGCGGCGCACGCCGAGCGGATGCGGCGGTGGACCGTTCCGCACCAGGAGCGCCGCTCGCGCGGCGAGAAGCACCCGGTGCTGGACTTCCTGTTCACGTACTACTCGTACCGGCCGTCCCACCTGCAGCGGTGGCAGCCCGGGCCCGGCGTCGCGCTCGCCGGGCCCGCGGCGCGGCGTTTCCTGGACCGCAAGGGCTACGTCGAGACGGCCGACGGCGTCATGCTCGATCCCGAGGGGTTCACCCCGGGGAAGGCCCGGACGGCGGAGTTCGTCCTGGCCCTGCTGACCGCGACGGCGTCCCGCGCGCCGCGGCTGAGCTGCTTCGGGCTGCACGAGTGGGCGATGGTGTACCGCGAGCCGGCGGACTCGGTGCGACACGACCAGGTGCCGCTGCGGCTGGGCTCGGCGGGCACCGACGCCGTCGTGGAGTCGCTCGACATCCGCTGCGGGCACTTCGACGCGTTCCGCTTCTTCACCGGCCCGGCGCGGCCGCGGAACGAGCTGACGCCGTCGAGGGAGACGCAGATCTCCTTCGAGCAGCCCGGGTGCCTGCACGCGAACATGGATCTGTTCAAGTGGGCGTACAAGCTGGACCCGTTCGTGCCGGCCGAACTGGTGGCGGACTGCTTCGAGCTGGCGGTGGAGATCCGCGAGCTCGACATGCGGGCGAGCCCGTACGACCTGGCCGCGCTCGGCTACCCGCCGGTGCGGATCGAGACGGCGGAAGGAAGGGCCGAATACGCCCGGTCCCAGGCGTCGTTCGCCCGCCGGGCGGCACCGGTCCGTCATCGCCTGATTGCGCATTGCCATCGCCTGGTCAGGGGAGCCCCCTGAAGTACGCGCAACTGTGAGTCAGATTATTCTCTCGCCGATACTCACCTGTTAGGGTGATAACGGTTTGGTTGCATCGCAGTGCGTGCTTGGCATGCGCTCACCCCCGAAAGGATGACGATGGGGCGACACTACCGGGACGAGGAGCCGGTGCCGCACCCTCACGACCGCACTTCGTCCGGTGCACAGCCGGCCGAGGGCCGCAGCGAGGCTTCCGGCGCTTTCCGGACGCCGAAGCGCAGCTCCATCTCGGAGGCGTTCGGGATCGCGGGGCGCCCCACCGGTACGTCGCGGGCTCCCGGCCGCGGTGAGGCTTCCGGTTCGTATCCCGTGGTGGGCCGTGGCGAGGCGAGCGGTGGGCATCCGGCCGCGGGGCGTGGTGAGCGGTCTGGTTCGTACCCGGTCGTCGGGCGCGGCGAGGCTTCTGGCTCCTATCCGGTCACGCGTCGCGGTGAGGCTTCGGGCTCCTACCCCGTTGCCGGTCGCGGCGAGACCTCCGGCTCCTACCCGGCCGCCGGGCGCGGTGAGGCTTCGGGCTCCTACCCCGCCACCGGCCGAGGTGAGACTTCCGGCTCCTACCCCGTAACCGGGCGCAGCGAGACCTCCGGCTCCTACCCCGCCACCGGCCGAGGTGAGACTTCCGGCTCCTACCCCGTAACCGGGCGCAGCGAGACCTCCGGCTCCTACCCCGCCACCGGCCGAGGTGAAGCTTCCGGCTCCTACCCCGTAACCGGGCGCAGCGAGACCTCCGGCTCCTACCCGGCCGCCGGGCGCGGCCAGGCCGGCGGCGCCGCCCCGGCCGCGGGCCCAGGCGAGCGGTCCGGTTCGCAGCCCCCCACCGGCCGTGGCGAGGCCTACCCCGCCGCCGGCCGCACTGCGTCCTCCGGTGCGTACCCGGTCGCCGGTCGTGACGAGCCGTCCGGTTCCCGGCGTGGTGAAGCGTCCGGCAACTACCCGATCACCGCCCGGCGCGAACCAGCCTCCCGCCGCGCGGCCCGGCAGGCCGAGAGCGCCGCCGAACGGACCGAGGTCATCACCCGGCCCGACGAAGGCGACTACTCCGCCGCCGCGCGGAGCGAGGCGACCGGGTCGGCCCGCACCCTCACCCGCGGCGCCGCCACCCGCACCAAGCGGCGCGCCGAAAACACCGAGACCAGCGAAAACACCGCCCCGCCGAAGCGCAGCGAAGGGACCGGCTCGCACCGGACCATCGGCAAGGGCGAAGCGACCGGCTCCCACCGGATCGTCGGGAAAAAGGCCCCGCGACGGCGGATCGCCACCTGGCCGATCGCCTGCCTGGTGCTCGCCGCCCTGATCGGGCTGGGCATCGTCGGGTGGAACTGGGCCGACAGCGAGCTGAACAACCGGGCCGAGGCGCAGGCCGCCAGCTGCTCGCAGGGGACGTCGCACATGCGGGTCGTCGTCACGCCGAGTGTGCAGAAGCCGCTCACCGCCGCGGCCGACCGGTGGAACAAGGCCGCCACCGTCGTGCACGGGCAGTGCGTGCACGTGATGATCGAGGCCAAGCCGTCGTCGCAGGTGCTCGACGCGCTGGTCGGCCGGGCCAACCTGGACTCCATCGGCGGGCTCCCGGCCGCGTGGCTGCCCGAGTCGTCGTACTGGGTGAGCGAGCTGACCACCAAGAAGCCCGAGATGATCGGGTCGCCCGCGCAGTCGGTGGCCAACGCGCGTTCCGCGGACTACCCGTTCATCGGCCTCTCCGGCCAGGGCGTCGACGACACCCTCCTGCGCGCCGCCCAGACCTTCCGCGAGTACCTCGAACAGCCCGCCCAGCAGGCCGACTTCGCCGCCGCCGGGATCAAGTCCGCCTAGACGCGCGTGCCGTTGTCGAGCTCGGCCACCACGGCGAGGTCGTCGTCGGCCAGCTCGAAGTCGAAGATCCCGAACTGCTCGCGCGTCCGCGTCGTGGTGGCCGACGCCGCCACCGCGACCGTGCCGGCCTGCAGGTGCCAGCGGAGCACGATCTGGGCCGGCGTCTTGCCGTACTTCGCGGCGAGCGCGGTGACCGTCTCGTCGGCCAGCAACCCGGTGTTGGCGGCCGGGCTCGACGCGGCCGTCACGATGCCCCGCTCGGCGTGGAACTCGCGCAGCGGCAGCTGCTGCAGCCACGGGTGCAGCTCGACCTGGTTGACGGCGGGGACCGAGCCGGACGCGTCGATCAGCCGGCGCAGCTCGGCGACGCCGAACCCGGCCACGCCGATCGCCCGGACGCGGCCGTCGGCACGCAGGCGGTTCAGCGCGCGCCAGGTGTCAGGGAAGGCGCCCTTCGTGCCGTCCAGCAGGCACAAGTCGGCTTGCTCCAGCTGCAGCGCGGCGAGGGCCTGGTCGGCGACGCGGCGGGCGGCGTCGTAGCCCTGCGCCGGGACCTTGAAGCTGACGAACAGTTCCTGGCGGGGTACGTCCGCCGCGGCGAGGGCCGTGGCCACCGCGGCTTCGGTGCCGGGTGTGGTGTCGATGCCGCGGTAGCCGGTGTCGAGGGCGATGCGGACGGCGCGGCCGGTTTCGGCCGCGGACAGTCCCGCGACACCGAACAGCAGCTGGGGGATGCGGACTCCGTCGGACAGGGCGAGCGAAGGCGGGACGGCCATCAACCGGTGATCCTCACTTCGGATGCTGCGCGGGTGCTGCCCATCATCCCACCGACGCGGCCTGCTCGCGCAGATGCGCCGCCGTCACCGGGTCGGCCGGGTAGAACGACTCGATCACCAGTTCCGCGACCGTGACGTCCAACGGGGTGCCGAACGTGGCCACCGTGCTGAAGAACGTCAGGTCGGTGCCCTCGTGGCGGAACCTCAGCGGCACGAAGATGTCACCCGGTCCAGGGACCTCCACCTCGGGCACCGGCTGGTCGCAGGGGTACCCGCGCAGCTCGTCGAGGAGGTCGGCGAGCCCGGCGTCGGCGGTCTGGCCGACCTGGCGGCGCAGCCGGCCCAGCAGGTGGGCGCGCCACTCCCCCAGGTTCAGGATGTGCGGGGCCATGCCGTCCGGGTGCAGGGTCGCGCGCAGCACGTTGGTGGTCAGCTCGGGCGCGATCCCGGCGACGAAGAGCCCGATGCTGGCGTTGGCGTCCACGAGGTCCCAGTTCCGGTCGACGACGGCGGCGGGGTACGGCTCGTGCCCGGCGAGCAGCTGCCGGACGGCTTGGCGCACGGCGTCCATCCCGGGATCCCCCAAGGCGTTCTCGGTGTAGGCGGGCGCGTACCCGGCGGCGAGCAGCAGCCGGTTCCGCTCACGCAGCGGCACCTCGAGGTGCTCGCCCAGCCGCAGCACCATGTCCCGGCTCGGCTTGGACCGGCCGGTCTCGACGAAGCTGAGGTGGCGGGTCGAGATGTCCGCCGAGATCGCGAGGTCGAGCTGGCTGATCCGGCGGCGGTCCCGCCACTCCCGCAGCAGCTCACCCACCGGCCGCTGCCGCGCGGCCGCCTGCACCGTAGTCGTCACGCGAGCGACGCTACGGCGATCAAGGCATGGCTGCCATTACTTCCGGGGTAATGGCAGCCGCGAGCCAGGGTGGCGGGCGCCGCGGCGTCGATGGCGTCACGAGCGCCGTAGCAGGCCCGCATCAGGTCGGCGGGCGTCACGCCCCGCTCGAACCCGGCGGTGGCGAGTGCTTCCAGCGCGAACCCCGGCGAAGTCTCGCGGACGAAGGCCGGGCGACGCCACCGCATTACCTCCCGCGTAATCGACGCGCCGCCGCCGGCCCGCCAGAGTGGGTCCCAACGCGGGACGACGAAAACCCGTTGTCCCCCAACGAAAGGATCCACCATGAGCGACGTTCGCGGCCTCGTCGAGCAGTACCTCGCCGTCTGGAACGAGACCGACGCGGACAAGCGCCGTGCCCTCATCGCCGACGTCTTCACCGAAGGGGCCGGCTACACCGACCCGCTCGGCGCGGTCACCGGGCACGACGGGATCGACCAGTTCGTCGGCGGGGCGCAGCAGCAGTTCGCCGGGCTCACCTTCAGCCTGCCCGCCGACCCCGACGCCCACCACGACCTCGCGCGGTTCCAGTGGTACCTCGGCACGCCCGGTGCCGAGCCGGTCGCCATCGGGTTCGACGTCGTCGAACTGGCGGACGGGAAGATCGCCAAGGTGCACGGCTTCCTCGACAAGCTGCCGGGCTGAAAGCGCGAGCGTGCGGGCTCCCGGGCAGGGAAGCCCGCACGCCGCTCTACCCCTTCAGCGCGCCCCGCCAGCGCACGGTCGGGCGCAGCTTCTCCGGGTTCACCCGGTGCTTGTTGGCGCCGACGATGTCGAACATCGACTCGATCAGCGTGTCCGACAGCAGGTGCGGCTCCAGCCCCAGCCCGACCAGCCCGGTGTGCTTCACGTTGTAGTAGTGCTCCGGTGCCTCGGTGCGGGGGTTCTCCAGCTGCTCGATCTGCACCGGGCCGGGGAACCGGTCGGCGACCAGCTCGGCGATGGCGGCCACCGACAGACTCTCCGTCATCTGGTTGAACACCCGGAACTCCCCCGCCTCGGCCGGGTGCTCCACGGCGAGCCGGATGCACTCCACGGTGTCGCGGATGTCGATCAGGCCCCGGGTCTGCGCGCCCTTGCCGTACACGGTGAGCGGCTGGCCCAGCACGGCCTGGATGACGAACCGGTTCAGCACCGTGCCGAACACCGCGTCGTAGTCGAACCGGGTGGCCAGCCGCGGGTCCAGGGCGGTCTGCGGCGTCTGCTGGCCGTACACGACGCCCTGGTTGAGGTCCGTGGCGCGCAGTCCCCAAGCGCGGCAGGTGAACTCGATGTTGTGCGAATCGTGGACCTTGGTCAGGTGGTAGAACGATCCCGGCCGTTTCGGGAACAGCACGCGGTCCGTGCGCCCGTTGTGCTCGAGCTCCAGCCAGCCTTCTTCGATGTCGATGTTCGGCGTGCCGTATTCACCCATCGTGCCGAGCTTGACCAGGTGGATCGCGGGGTCGATCTCGGCGATCGCGTAGAGCAGGTTCAGCGTCCCGACGACATTGTTGTGCTGGGTGTACACGGCGTGTTCGCGGTCGATCATCGAATACGGCGCCGACCGCTGCTCCGCGTAGTGCACGATGGCGTCGGGTGCGAACTCGCGCACCGCGCCGAACAGGAACTCCGCGTCCAGCAGGTCGCCCTCGTAGCTGGCGATCGCGCGGCCGGAGACTTCGTGCCAGGCGGCGATCCGGTCCTTCAGCGATTCGATCGGCACCAGGCTTTCGACGCCTAGCTCTTCGTCGTAGCCACGCCGGGCGAAATTGTCGAGAACGGCTACCTCGTGGCCTTTGTCCGATAAGTGCAGCGCGGTCGGCCAGCCCAGATATCCGTCACCGCCGAGAACCAGCACCCGCATTGTGCCGCCTTTCCTGCTCGTTCAAGAACCCGACGCTATCGATCAGGTGCTGATGAGCACCTGGCAAAGAGCTGTGAATCTCCTATGCGTGAGGGGGTCGGACGGCGGCGCGGCCGGCCCGCGGGGAGGATGGGGACATGACGACCGTAACCAACGGCGTGCGGCCCCGCACAACGGAGAAGATCCGCCGCCGCGGCTGGGCCCGGCTGGCCCGCGCCGCCGCGACGTCGGTCGCCGCCACGGTGCTCAGCCAGGTCGTCCTGCTCGCCGTGCTGGCCACCGGCGGTGCCGCGGCACTGGCGAGCGCGCTGGCCTGGGCCGCCGGGGCGGTGCTGAACTTCCTGGTCACGCGCCGCTGGGTGTGGGGCCGCACCGGACGCCCGCGCGTCCGGCGGGAGCTGCTGCCCTACCTGGCCGTCATCGGCCTCGGCGGCCTCGCCTCGATCGGCCTGACGACGCTGGCCGGCTCGCTGCTGACCCCGCTCGAGCTGCCGCACTTCTGGTGGATCGTGCTGGTCGACGGCGCGTACGTCGCCAGTTACGCGCTGGTGTTCGTCGTGAAGTTCACCCTGCTCGACCGGCTCGTGTTCGGCCGCGGCGCAGCACGTACCCCCGCCACCACGTCCCGGTCATGACGCGCGCGTAGTTGGCGCCGTAGACCAGGCTGCCGCCCTTCTTGCTCTTGCCCGCCTTGCGCAGCCGCATGCTCATCGGCAGCTCGAGCACCCGGGCACCGCGCGCGGTGACGCCGAGCATCAGCTCCGACGACTGGTACTGCGGTTCGTTGAGCGGCACCGCGCAGGCCAGCTCGGCCCGCATCGCGCGGAACCCGAACGACGTGTCGGTGATCCGCCGCGCGGTCAGCACCGACGCCAGCACGGCGAACACCCGGACACCGAGCCACCGCACGCGGCTGTCGGCCTCCTCGTGCCCGAGCCGCCGGGACCCGGTGACGAAGTCCGCGGTCCCCTTGACCACCGGGCTGACCAGCGCTTCCAGCTCGGTGTTGTCGTACTGCCCGTCGGCGTCGGTCGTCACGACGTACTCGGCGCCGCACTCGGCCGCCAGGTGGTAGCCCAGCCGCAGCGCCGCGCCCTGGCCGCGGTTGCGCGGCGCCACGCACACGTACGCGCCGTGCGCCTCGGCGATCGCGGCCGTGTCGTCGGTCCCGCCGTCGACGACGACGAGGACGTCCACCGGCAGCCCGAGGCACCGGTCCGGCATCTTCTCCAGGACCTCGCCGATGCCGCCGGCCTCGTTGTAGGCCGCGATCACCACGGTCAGCGGAGCGAGCTTCAGCTCGGGGTGCCGATCCCGGAAGCCGGCCCGCGCCGCGGCGTCGACGTCGTCGGGGAAGGCGGCGAGGCGTTTCCGGCTGGCCGAGGTCAGCGTCGTGAAGCCGAGCGCCCCGGCGACGGGGAACAGCACGAGCGCCGGGATCTGGTAGCGCCACGAGAACAGGAAGACCGCCGAAGCGAAGAGCAGGACCAGGCCGCTCGACGCCGCCAGGAGCGCCCCCGCCCGCGCCGGGTCCCGCGGCTTCTTGCGGCGGAAGACCGTCAGCAGGCCGAGCACCGCGCCGATCCCGAGCACCCCGCCCGAGACGTACCCGCCGCCGAGCTGGTAGTCGCGCAGCACCTTCGCCAGTGGCTGGTCGACGCTCGCGACGACGCCGTCGTTCTGCAGCGTGACCAGGTCGATCAGCGACTGGTCGGCCCACTGCGGGTACGACAGCTGGAACTGCCACCGGTCGAGCGGCACGTCGGTCGGGTCCTGCTCACGGGACCACGCAAAACTCTTGGCGAAGTCGTTCAGGATCGCTTCGGCGACGTCGCCGGGCTGCGCCTTCAGGACGGCGATCGCGAACTCGTGGGCCAGCGCGGCCTTGTCGGCGCCCGGCGGGAGCGGGCCCGGCCAGTTCGGGTCGAGGTCGGCGTGCGTGTAGTTGTCCACGAGCCGGGTTTCGCGCGGCTCGGCCGGGCAGAACACCTGCAGTTCCGGCGCGAGGTGGAGGTTCGCGCAGTCGGCGACGGCGGCGGTGCGGCCGTAGAGCATGTTCCCGGACGGCCCGGTCAGCCCCCACTTGCCGGTCTCCGCGTGCACGCGCGCCGAGTACGGCACGAGCACGACGAGCAGCCCCAGCACTCCCGCACCGGCCCGGCGCCAGCCCGCCCAGTGCCGCCACGCACCCCCGGCGACGACCAGGAAGACCAGCAGCGGCAGGGCAAGGGAGACCCCGATCAGCCGGGTCAGGACGCCGAAGCCGAGCACCAGGCCTGCCGCGCTCGCGCGTTTCCAGCCCGGCTCGCCCCACCCCAGCACCAGCCAGAGGAGCCCGAGGAGCACCGCCTCGAACGTCACCTCGGACATGATGTTCTGCTCGATCTGCAGCTGGTAGGCGTCGAGCAGCACGGGCACCGCGGCGAGCGCGGCGACCCACGGGCGGCCGCCCAGCCGCAGCACCAGCGCGTACAGGCCGATCGCGACGAGGATGCCGCCGGCGTGCTGGACCGCCGCGACCCACGCCAGCCCGCCGACCGCGAGCAGCGGCCGCAGCACGAGGTCGTAGCCGATCGGGTTCAGCTGGTCCGCGCGCAGCGCGTGCAGGTTGTCGATGTAGCGGAACGAATCGATGTACAGCAGCGCGGGCCGGTAGGCCAGCCAGGTCAGCACCCGCAGGACGATCGCGGGGACCAGCAGGAGGAGAAGCAGCCAGTGGCGGCGCGGGAACGTCGTCACGGTGTCGCGTTCGGACGGTCGAGCCCGGAGAAGTACTTCCACGCCGTGGCCAGGCCGTCCACCAGCGAGACCGACGGCCGGTAGCCGATCGTCGCGGCGCTGGCCGAAACGTCGACGACCACCGCGGGCATCTCCCCCGCCGGCGCCGCGACGTGCTCGACGGGCAGCTCGGCGCCGGTCACCTCGCGGACGGCCTCGACCATCTCCAGCACCGAGACCGAACGCCCGGCGCCGACGATCGCGCGGCCGGTGTACCCGCTGTCGAAGGCCGACAGGATCGCCCCGACGACGTCGTCGACGTGCACGAGGTCGCGGCGCTGCCGCCCGTCGCCGTAGACCTTCACGCCGGTGCCGGACAGCGCGGCGCGCATCATGCGCGGCACGAAACTGTCCTTGTGGGACATTCCCGGGCCGTAGACGTTGGTGAACCGCAACGCACACGTCGTCATGCCGTACGCGCCGGCGTAACCCGAGAGCAGCATTTCGCACGCCGCCTTCGTGGCGCCGTACGGCGTGAGCGGCCGCAGCGGCAGGTCCGCCGTGATCATCGCGGTGCCGACGTCGCCGATCACCGCGTTGGTCGACGCCAGCAGGAACTTCGGCACGTCCCGGCGGCGGGCGAGTTCGAGCAGTTCCTGGGTGACGAGGACGTTGTCGGCGAAGGTGTCTTCGGGCAGCTCGACCGACTTGAGCACCGAAGTCAGCGCGGCGAGGTGCACGATCCCGGCGGTCCCCGGGGTGACGGCCTTCTCGCGGACGGCGGCTTCGCGGAGGTCACCGGTCACCACGCGGACCCCGTCGATGTCCTCGGCGAACGGCACCCGGTCGACGACGGTGACTGGGACGCCCCGGTCGCGGAAGGCGCGCACGGCGGCCCGGCCGATGAAGCCGCTCCCGCCGGTCACGACCACGGACGTCCGATCGGGACCGTGCGCACTCGCCATGGCGGTCAACCTACCTCCCGAACCTGTGCGCACGCCGTGGACCCGCGCGCGAACCTCAGGCGAAGGCTTCCGGCGGCGGGCAGGAGCAGACGAGGTTCCGGTCGCCGGCCGCGCCGTCGATGCGGCGGACCGGGGGCCAGATCTTCGCCGCGGTCCGGCCGGCCGGGAACACCGCCGTCTCGCGGCTGTACGGCCGGTCCCACTCGCCGGCCAGGCAGGCGGCCGTGTGCGGGGCCAGCCGCAACGGGGACTCCGCCAGCGGCCACTCCCCCGACGCCACGCGGTCGATCTCCGCGCGGATCGCGATCATCGCCGCGCAGAAGCGGTCCAGCTCGGCCAGGTCCTCGCTCTCCGTCGGCTCGACCATCAGCGTGCCCGCGACCGGGAACGACATCGTCGGCGCGTGCAGGCCGTAGTCCGCGAGCCGCTTGGCGACGTCGTCGACGGTCACGCCCGTGGCCTTGGTCAGCGGCCGCAGGTCCAGGATGCATTCGTGCGCCACGAAACCCGACCGCCCGGCGTACAGCACCGGGTAGTGCTCGCCGAGGCGCCGGGCGATGTAGTTGGCGTTGGCCACCGCCACGAGCGTCGCCCGGCGCAGGCCCTCGGCGCCCATCATCCGGACGTACGCCCACGAGATCGGCAGGATCGACGCGCTGCCCCACGGCGCGGCGCTGACCGGGCCGACGCCGGTCCCGGGGCCGGCCGCCGGCTGCAGCGGGTGGTTCGGCAGGAACGGCGCCAGGTGCGCGCGGACGCCGATCGGGCCGACGCCGGGACCGCCGCCTCCGTGCGGGATGCAGAACGTCTTGTGCAGGTTGAGGTGCGACACGTCGGCGCCGAACCGGCCGTACTGGGCGACGCCGATCAGCGCGTTCAGGTTGGCGCCGTCGACGTACACCTGCCCGCCCGCGTCGTGCACCGCCGCGCAGACTTCGCCGACGGTGTCCTCGTACACCCCGTGCGTCGACGGGTAGGTCAGCATGATCGCCGCCAGGTCGGCGTGGTGCTCGTCCACAGTGGACCGGAGGTGGGCGAGGTCGATGTCGCCGGCGTCGTCGCAGCGGACGACGACCACCCGCATGCCCGCCATCACCGCGCTGGCCGCGTTCGTGCCGTGCGCGCTGGCCGGGATCAGGCAGACGTCCCGCGCGTCCTCGCCGCGCGAGCGGTGGTAGGCGCGGATCGCCAGCAGGCCGGCGAACTCGCCCTGGCTCCCGGCGTTCGGCTGCAGGGAAACCGCGTCGTAGCCGGTGATCCGCGCGAGCCACGCGCTCAGGTCGGCCACCACCTCGAGCAGGCCTGCCGCGTCCTCGGCGGGCGCGAACGGGTGCAGCCCGGCGAACTCCGGCCAGGTGACCGGCTCCATTTCGGCGGTGGCGTTGAGCTTCATCGTGCACGAGCCGAGCGGGATCATGCCGCGGTCGAGCGCGTAGTCCCGGTCGGCCAGCCGGCGCAGGTACCGCAGCATCGCGGTCTCGGACCGGTGCTCGTGGAACACCGGGTGGGTGAGGAACCCGCTCGTGCGCCGCAGCGGCGCCGGCAGCGCGTCGGCCGTGTCCGCGTCCAGGCCGTCCACATCGGACACCGAGACGCCGAACGCCTTCCACACGAACGAAAGCCGCTCGCGGGTGGTCGTCTCGTCGCAGGCCACGCCGACGTGGTCGTCGTCGATCCGGCGCAGGGAGACGCCGAGGTCGCGGGCCGCCGCGACGACCGCGTCCGCCCGGCCCGGCACCGCCGCGGTCACGGTGTCGAAGAATTCGCCGTGCACGACCTCGACGCCGCCTTCGGCCAGGCCGGCGGCGAGCACGGTGGCCATCCGGTGCGCCCGCAGCGCGATCGCGCGGAGACCGTCGGGCCCGTGGTACACGGCGTACATCGACGCCATGACCGCCAGCAGGACCTGCGCGGTGCAGATGTTCGACGTCGCCTTCTCGCGGCGGATGTGCTGCTCGCGCGTCTGCAGCGCGAGCCGGTACGCGGGCGCGCCGTCGGCGTCGACCGAAACGCCGACCAAGCGGCCCGGCAGCTGCCGCTCGAGCCCCTTCCGCACCGCGAGGTAGGCCGCGTGCGGGCCACCGAACCCGAGCGGGACGCCGAACCGCTGCGTCGACCCGACGGCGACGTCGGCACCGAGTTCCCCCGGCGGCCGCAGCAGCGTCAACGCGAGCGGGTCCGCGGCCACGACCACCGCGGCGCCGTGCTTCTTCGCTTCGGCGATGGTCAGGTCGAGTTCGCGCACCGCGCCCGACGCGCCCGGGTAGGCCAGCAGCACGCCGAAGAAGTCGCCGCCGAGCCCCAGCCCGGTGAGTCCCTGGGACAGGTCTTCCACGACCAGCGCGATCCCGAGCGGCTCGGCCCGCGTCCGCAGCACGGCGAGCGTCTGCGGCAGGGTGTCCCGGTCGACGACGAACCGGTTCGACTTCGCCCGGCCGGCCCGGCGCACCAGCGTCATCGCTTCGGCGGCCGCGGTGGCTTCGTCGAGCAGGGAGGCGTTCGCGACCGGGAGCGCGGTCAGGTCCGCGACCATGGTCTGGAAGTTGAGCAGCGCTTCCAGCCGCCCTTGGGAGATTTCGGGCTGGTACGGCGTGTAGGCGGTGTACCAGGCCGGGTTCTCGAGCACGTTGCGCCGGATCACGGGCGGGGTCACGGTGTCGTGGTAGCCGAGCCCGATCATCGCGGCGGTCGGCCGGTTGCGCGCGGCCAGCGCGCGGAGCTCGGCCAGCGCCTGGGCTTCGGAAGCGGCCGGCGGCAGTTCGAGCGGCTCGGCGGACGCGCGCAGCGACTCGGGAACGGCGTGCTCGGCGAGTTCGTCGAGGGAGGCGACCCCGACGACGTCGAGGATGCGCCGGAGTTCGGCGGGCCCGGGTCCGAGGTGCCGCTCGGCGAAGGGAGTGCCCTGTTCCAGGGAGGCGAGTGACGGATCCACGGAGGCCTCCTGGGGACAGCGGGGCTGGGCCGGAACGGCGGTGTCCCGGCCTCCCCACTCTGTCCGTACCCCGAAGGGCGCCTGAGAGTTTCGCCCGCGTGGTTGAGCCGGGCTTGCACCGTCGGCGGGGCCATCAGGCTGTGTCCTGACGACCCGCTTTCCAGAGGCGTCTCACCCGCGCGGTCCAGGGTGCCTGAGAGGTTCCGGGGAGGACTTGCTCCTTCGGCGCCGAGCTCAATATGAGGCTCGGACTCTCCCGCGCGGGTTCGTCGACCGCACCGTGAACCTTACTCCGTCCGCCGCAGCGGTGATCACCCGGTCTTGCGTGCGTTGCGGCGCTGGGTGAGCTCGTCCGGCTCGTGCGTCTCGACGACGCCGCCGTCGGCGCGTTCGGCCGGGAATTCGTGGATGGTCCCGCTGATCTCCTGCATGGCGCCGCTGACCGCGATGCCGAAGACACCCTGGCCACCCTGGAGCAGATCGACGATCTCCTCGGGCGAGGTGCATTCGTAGACCGTGGTGCCGTCGGAGAACAGCGTCACCTTGGCCAGGTCGCGGACCCCGCGCAGGCGCAGGTGGTCGACGGCGACCCGGATGTTCTGGAGCGAGACGCCGGTGTCCAGCAGCCGCTTGACGACCTTGAGGACCAGGATGTCCTTGAACGAGTACAGCCGCTGCGAGCCGGAGCCGTGCGCCGTGCGGATGCTGGGTGCGACCAGCTTCGTCCGGGCCCAGTAGTCGAGCTGGCGGTAGGTGATCCCGGCGATCTGGCACGCGGCCGGGCCGCGGTAGCCCACCAGCTCGTCGGGCAGCGAGTTGTCGGGGAACAGCTCACCCTGCTCGCCACTCGCGACCTCAACAGGCTGCTTCTCGGAACCAGCCTCGACCACGCAAGCCTCCCCTCGCCCGACCTGGTGGCCGGCGAATGACAGCCGGCGAGGTCCCAGGAGCGGGACCCACCGGAGATCAATCACCACGATCCGGCCCCAGACCGTGAATCACACCGTGGCGATTTACCTCCTTCGACGGTAAGCGCCGGGAGAGTGCCGGTCAACGCGACGCGCGGCAAGCCTCAACGGTCGGATGACCCTTTGCGCCGTTCGCCGTACCCCGCGCGCGCCGGTTCAAACACCTTGACGTCTTTTACTCAGCCGAGTAACTTTTTACTCATGCAAGTAAACACTGACCTCATGGCTGAGATGGGCCTCAGCCCCGCCGAGGCCGCCCGCCGCGCGCAGATCATCGGCGCGACCATCGGCGTCCTCGCCGACCTCGGGTACCGCCGGACCACCTTCGCCAAGATCAAGGAACGGGCCGGGCTCAGCAGCACCCGGCTGATCTCCTACCACTTCACGAACAAGGCAGGCCTGATGCAGGCCGTGCTCAGCACGGTCGTCGAAACGAAGAACCAGTACCTGGCCGAACGCACCGGCGGCGGGCTCGACCCCGCCGACCGGCCCGGTTACCTGCGGGCGCACATCGAGACGTCGATCGCGTTCCTGCGCACGTACCCGGAATGCGTCCGGGTGCTCACGGAGCTGGCCGCCAACGCCGACGACGTCGACGGCTGGGTGATGACGAAGGTGCTGGTCGACGACCTGCGCGTGCACGGCCTGGCCCGTCAGCTCAAGCAGGGCCAGGCCGAGGGCGCCTTCGGCGAGTTCACCCCGGAGGTGATGGCGCTGTCGATCGCGCAGGCCATCGACGGCGTCGCCGCGGCCTACGCCGCCGACCCCGCGCTCGACCTGGAGAAGTACGGCCGCGAGGTGGCGGACGCGTTCGTCAAAGCGACGGCGCCGTGAGGGCCCGGTCGAGCCGCTCCTCGATGCGCGCCTTCGGGAACGCGCCGACGATCGTCTCGACCGGCTCCCCGCCGCGGAACAGGATCATCGTCGGCAGCGACATGACCTGGTAGGAGCGGGTGGTCTCCGGGTTCTCGTCGGCGTTGATCTTGCGGACGGCGAGCTCACCGGAACGCTCGGCGGCCAGCTGCGCCAGCACCGGGCCGACCATCCGGCACGGACCGCACCAGGTGGCCCAGAACTCGACCAGCACGGGGACGTCGCTGCCGAGGACCTCGGCGAACGTGTGGTCGGTGACTTCGCTGACTTCGGACATGACGGACTCCTTCACGGGCGCGGGGATTCGGGCACGACGCACGGATCGGGCGCCTGCCGGGCGAGCGCGCCGGCGAGCTTCGCGGCCAGTTCGGCGCGGATGCCGCCGAGCCGGGCCAGCAGCGCGTCGGCTTCTTCGAGCTTGCGGCGGTAGACCTCGAGCGAATTCGCGCAGGAGTCACCGGTTTCGTGGCCGCTGCGCAGGCACTCGACGAACGGCCGGGTCTCCTCCAGGGTCAGCCCGACCGTCTGGAGGGTCTGGATCTCCTTGACCAGCTGGAGGTCGTCCTCGTCGTACTCGCGGTAGCCGTTCGCCGAGCGACGGGCCGCGAGGAGTCCCTGGTCCTCGTAAAAACGCAGCGCACGGGTGGTGACACCCGTGCGCCGCGCCAATTCTCCGATCCGCATACCCCGACGCTAGACGTTGACGTCCGCGTCAAGGCAAGGTCTTACGTGTCCGCACCCCGGAAGTCTTCCGGCGAGACCGAGTCGAGGAACTCGCGGAACTTCTCGACCTCGTCCTCCTGCTCGTCCGGGATGATCAGGCCGGCCTCTTCCAGCACCGCGTCCACGGCGTGGATGGGGACGCCGATCCGCAGGGCCAGCGCGACCGAGTCGCTCGGCCGGGCGGACACCCGGATGTCGCCGTCGAAGACCAGTTCCGCGAAGAACGTGCCTTCCTTGAGGTCGGTGATGACGACCTGCTCGAGTTCCCGGCCGAGCGCTCCGATGACCTCTTTCAGCAGGTCATGGGTGAGCGGACGGGCCGGGCGGACTCCCTGCTGCTCCAACGCGATGGCGGTGGCCTCGACCGAGCCGATCCAGATCGGCAGGTACCGTTCGCCCTCGGTTTCCCGCAGCAACAAGATCGGCTGATTCGCGGGCAGCTCGACCCGCACCCCGACGACGCGCATTTCGCTCATCGGATTTCGCCTCCCTCTCGTGCACGGGCTTCAGCGGTGGAACGGCTTCGCGCCGCCACTGTCGACGCTACCCGTCATCCGCGCGCTGTGCTCGCTGTCCGGACTCTCTCGGTTCGCCTGCCGCAAACCCGTGCCTTCACGGTACGGCATGCGGTGCCGAACATTCAGTCATTGACATGGGACCGCAAAGAGGATCTCACTGCCCCGTTACGATCAACACCCGGCGACGCCACGGATTCCGGCCTTGACGAGGAGCGTGTGCAGCGTCACGGAGAGTGCCGCCAGCTCGCGCACCACTTCGCCGGCCCTCGCTTGGGCCTCCGGGTCACGATGCCGGTACACCGGGGTCACGATCTGCTCCAGCAACCCGACCTCGCGGTCGGCCGCGGCGCGGAAGGCACGCAGGTGTCTCGGCTCGATACCGAATTCGGTCATCGCCCGCACCGTCCGCGCCACCAGCACCGCGTCCGGGTCGAAGAACCCGGCGGGACCGGGCCGGACCAGGCCGTACTGCTGCAGCTCGGCCAGCGCGGCCGCGTCGATGCCCGCCTGCTCCAGGAGCTCCTCCTGGGTCAGGCGCAGCTCCTTGCCCGCGGTGAAGTCGTCCGCCACGGGCAGGCCGACGTTCTCGGCGGGTGCGTCGATCGGCACCAGCCGGCGCGGCGGGCGGGGCAGGGCCGCGGCGGGCCCGGCACCCGAGTCCGCCGCGTCCAGCTGCTCCTTGATGACCTTCAACGGGAGGTAGTGGTCCCGCTGGGCGGCCAGGACGAACCTGAGACGCTCCACGTCCGCCGCGGCGAACTGCCGGTACCCCGAAGGCGTCCGGCCCGGCTGGACCAGGCCTTCGGCTTCGAGGAACCGGATCTTGGAGATGGTGACGTCGGGGAAGTCGCCGCGCAGCTGCGCGAGAACGGCCCCGATGCTCAACCCGTCGCGTTGTGGCCGTCCGGCCGCCGTCACTGCGCCCCCTGGCCCCCGTGCCCCGGGCCGGTCAGGAAGACCAGGCGGAACTTCCCGATCTGCACCTCGTCGCCCCCGGCGAGGACGGCCTGGTCGACCGGCTCGCGGTTGACGTAGGTGCCGTTGAGGCTGCCGACGTCGATGACGACGAACTCGCCGCCCTCACGCCGGAACTCGGCGTGCCGGCGGGAGACCGTGACGTCGTCCAGGAAGATGTCGCTGTCCGGGTGCCGCCCGGCGCTGGTGGTGTCGCGGTCCAGCAGGAACCGCGAACCCGCGTTGGGACCGCGCTTCACGACCAGCAGCGCCGAACCCGCCGGCAGGGCGTCCACACCCTGGACGGGCGCCTCCGCGGCGGGGGCGGGCTCGTGGCCTTCGACTTCGGCCAGGAAGTCGGCCCGGAAGACAGAGGTCCGCTCCGGAGACTGCTCCGGGGGAACGCCGCCGGGCCCGTCGTTCGTGCTCACCTGAGCTCTCCTCCACACATGCTGTGTTGCCTAGTACTCAAGAACGTGTAGCTGCCAACGTACCGTGCCTGATCGATTCTCCGAGCCCCGGCTCCCCGAACCGGCGGAGCGGGCTTCAGCCCTTGGTCAGCGCGTCGTAGGCCTCGGCTTCGAGCAGGGCTTCCAGACCCGCCGGGTCGTCGAGCCGGATCTCGATCAGCCAGCCCTCGCCGTACGGGTCGCTGTTGATCAGCTCCGGCGAGTCGGCGACCGCGTCGTTCACCGCGACGACCTCGCCGTCGACCGGCGCGAACAGCTCGGAGACGCTCTTGGTCGACTCGACCTCGCCGAAGACGTCGCCCGTGCTGAGCTGGCGGCCGACCTCGGGCAGGTCGACGAAGACGACGTCGCCCAGCTGGTCCTGCGCGTACTCGGTGATGCCCACGCGGACGAGCGTCTCCTCGCGGGTGGCGACCCACTCGTGTTCCTCGGTGTAGCGAAGCTCTTCAGGAGCGGACACCAGCGGTCCCCTTTCATGCCCTCACTGGCGAAACGTGCTGGGCGAAGTCTTACACCCACACGGCGCAACCGCCCGGCCCGGGCCCGGCTCAGTCGTCCCGGGCGCCGCGAAGGGCGTTGCGCGCCTGGACGACGTAGAGCACGCCGGACCAGACGTAGAGGACGCCACCCCAGATCGTGAAGGCGTACCCGATCGGCCGCGCGACCGCGGCGACGTCCGAGCCACCCTGCGCGAGCAGCAGGAACGGGAAGGCGTACATCAGCACGAAGGTGGCACCCTTGCCGATGTAGGTGACCTCCGGCGGCGCGAACCCGCGGCGGCGCAGCGTCAGGACGCACACGCCGAGGACGGCCTCGCGCAGGAGCAGCGGGACGACGACCCACCAGGGGATGATCTCGCGCGCCAGGAAGGCGATGAGCGTGGCGAGGATGTAGAGCCGGTCGGCGGCGGGGTCGAGCAGCTGGCCGAGCCGCGACATCTGGTTGAGCCACCGGGCGAGCTTCCCGTCGAGCCAGTCGGTGAGCGCGCTGAAGACGAGGACGGCCAGCGCCCAGCCGTCTTCTTCCGGGCCGAGCAGCAGCCAGAGGAACACCGGCACACCGGCCAGCCGCAGCAGGGACAGGATGTTGGGAACGTTCATCGCCTGCCGCAGCAGGGACGGCTCGGGGGCGCCCGCCTGAGCGGCGGGTTCGGGCGCGGCTGTGCTCACCGGGCCATTAAACAGCGGGGCGGGGTGACGGCGCCGGGTGGTGCGGCGCCCGGCCGGTCCGATGTCAGGAACGACCCCTTCACCGCGTGGGAGGTCAGGGGTCGCGGCAAGGTCGGCGCGGCCGGTCCGGCGGCCCGCAATGTGATGAAAGGGTCGTTCACCTCGCCAGACGTCATGAACGACCCTTTCACCGCGCGGAACGTCCGGGTTCCCGGCAAGGTCGGCGCGGCCGATCCGGCGGCCCGCAATGTCAGGAAAGAGTCGTTCACCTCGCCAGACGACATGAACGACCCTTTCACCGCGCGGAACGTCCGGGTTCCCGGCAAGGTCGGCGCGGCCGATCCGGCGGCCCGCAATGTCAGGAAAGGGTCGCTCACCTCGCCAGACGACATGAACGACCCTTTCACCGCGCGGAACGTCAGGGGTCGCGGCAAGGTCGGCGCGGCCAGTCCGGCGGCCCGCGATGTCATGAAAGAGTCGTTCACCTCGCCAGACGACATGAACGACCCTTTCACGACATCCCCGTGGCGCCGGGCAGACCACGCGGCCAGGCACTCCGCCGGCCGGTCACCGTGCGCAAGCTCCGGGCCACCGCGGTCGCGGCGGCCCGGTGCGGGGTCAGCTCGCGCGGCGGTGGCTCCAGCCGCGGCGCTGCAGCTCCGCGCTGGTCAGCGACTCGGGGCGGCCGCGGTAGTCGGTGCCCATCCAGCGGGCGCGGCCGGCTCGTCCCTCGAGGACGTAGGGGCGGCCGCCGCACCAGACGACGGTGCAGGGGACGGTCGGCGGACTGGACGGGTCTTCGGTGCTGGTCGCAGCTTCGGCGTTCATGACTCTCACGGGCTCGGGACGGGTTTCGGGGACGGGAGCTCTTCGTGCCTCCCACCAAGATCTTCGGCACGCGGGGCCGGATCGTTAACCGGCGCGGCGGGAATTAGACCGATCGATTCTGAAGGGCAGCCTGAGGTTTCGGAGCGTGAACGGAATGTTAATCGTCCATTGTGGACGGTGTGTCGGCGGCCACCGGACCGGCCGCCACCCGGCTGGAGTAATCTCCGGCACACCCGTGGGCGCGTCGCCCCTCGGTGCCTCGCCCGGATGGGCCAGAATGACCGGGCCAGCCAGCCGGGGAGGAAGGATCGCGGTGCCCCACCCGACCACCACGAAGACGTGGCTCGTGGCCTGCCTCGCCGTGCCCGTGCTCGCCGCCTGTTCCGCCGAACAGGCCGCCACGGCGCCGGCATCGTCACCCTCGGTGTCGAGCGAGGCCCCGACGACGACGTCCGCCAGTCCTCCCCCGCCGCCGCCCGCGACCGGCAGCTCGTCCGCGGTCCCGTCCGCGCCGAAGCCCTCCGGGGCGCCGCCGTCGGTGCCCGGGTCCTGCGGGACCGTGACCGCCGCCAGCGGGCTGACGCTCTACGTCTTCGACAGCGGCTCCGCCGGCGTCAGCTGCGCCGCGGCGACGAAGCTCGTCGGCGACTTCCACCGCAAGATCGGCGGGCGCCAGGGCGCCGGCTCGAACGACGCGGTGAACGAAACCGTCGACGGCTGGCTGTGCACCTCCGGGCCGCCCGCCGCGCAAGGCGGCACCACCTGCTCCAAGGGCGAGCAGACGGTGTTCGCCGCCGTCGTGCCGTCCGAGTGATCCCCGCCGATCCGTTCCGCTCCTGAAGGGCCCATGAAGACTCTCGCGTACCCCCTGCTGCTCGTCGCCGCGTCCGCCGCACTGGCCGGGTGCGGCGGTGGTGACCCGGCCCCCGCGGCGCCGTCCGCCACCGTGCCCGCGGCCGCCGCGGCCGAGTCGACCGCGCCCGGCGTCCCGTGCGGCGACGTCACCGGCGCCGGCGGCGCGAAGACGGCGGTCGTGGCCCACGGCAAGGTCGACTGCGCCGCCGCGACGAAGCTGCTGACCGACTACTTCGCGAAGCTGACCCCGGCCGAGGCGAACGACGCCGACGGCCCGGGCCCGATCGTCCTCGACGACTGGACCTGCGGCAGCGGCGCCAACGACCCGGTGACAGCGTGCTCGACGGAGGACGGCCGCCAGGTCGAAGGCACCCGCGGCTAGGGGTCAGGACTTGAGGTCCGGGAAATCCTCTTCCCGGAACTCCGTGCCCGCTCCGCGCGCCGGGTCGCTTTCCCGGCCGCGCAGCTCCACCCGCCGGATCTTGCCCGAGATCGTCTTCGGCAGCTCCGCGAACTCCAGCCGCCGGATCCGCTTGTACGGCGCCAGGTGCTCGCGGCAGTACGCCAGGATCGACCGGGCCGTCTCGGCGTCCGGGGAGAAGCCCGCGGCCAGCACGACGTACGCCTTGGGCACCGCGAGCCGGATCGGGTCGGGGGCCGGGACGACCGCCGCCTCCGCCACCGCGTCGTGCTCGATCAGCACGCTCTCCAGCTCGAACGGCGAGATCCGGTAGTCCGACGCCTTGAACACGTCGTCCGTGCGCCCGACGTAGGTGATGTAGCCGCGTTCGTCGATCGAACCGACGTCACCGGTGTGGTAGAAGCCGTTGGCGAACGCCGTCGACGTGCGCTCGTCGTCGCCGGCGTAGCCGGTCATCAGGCCGACCGGGCGGTGCTGCAGGTCGAGGCAGATCTCGCCCTCCGACGCCCGCTCGCCGCTGACCGGGTCCACCAGCGCGACCACGAACCCCGGCAGCGGACGGCCCATCGAGCCGGGCACGACGTCCTGGCCCGGCGTGTTGGCGATCTGGACGCTGCTCTCGGTCTGGCCGAAGCCGTCGCGGATGGTGACGCCCCACGACTTCCGGACCTGCTCGATCACCTCGGGGTTCAGCGGCTCCCCCGCCCCGACGACCTTCTTCGGCGGCGTCTTGAGCGCCGTGAGGTCCGCCTGGATGAGCATCCGCCACACCGTGGGCGGCGCGCAGAAGCTCGTCACCCCGCAGCGGTCCATCTGGGCCATCAGCGCGGTGGCGTCGAACCGGTTGTAGTTGTAGAGGAACACCGTCGCTTCGGCGTTGAACGGCGCGAAGAAGTTGCTCCACGCGTGCTTCGCCCAGCCCGGCGAGGAGATGTTGAGGTGGACGTCGCCGGGCTGCAGCCCGATCCAGTACATCGTGGAGAGGTGGCCCACCGGGTACGAGACGTGCGTGTGCTGCACCAGCTTCGGCTTCGCGGTCGTGCCGGAGGTGAAGTAGAGCAGCAGCGGGTCGCCGGCCTTGGTCGCGCCGTCCGGGGCGAACTCGGGCGACTCGGCGAACGCGGCCGTGTACGGCTGCCAGCCCTCGACCGGCTCCCCGACGGCGATCCGCGTGTAGCCGCCCTCGACGCCGGCGAACTTCGGCGCGTCCACCGAACGGACCACGACGTGCTTGGCCGCGCCGCGCTCCACGCGGTCGGTCAGGTCGGCCGGGCCGAGCAGCGTGGACGCCGGGATGATGACGGCGCCGAGCTTGATCGCCGCGAGGATGGTCTCCCACAGCTCGCCCTGGTTGCCCAGCATGACGATCACCCGGTCGCCGCGGCGGACACCGAGGTTCCGCAGCCAGTTCGCGACCTGGTTGGACCGGCCGGACAGCTCCGGGTAGGTCCAGCGGTTCTCGGTGCCGTCCTCCTCGACGATCCACAGCGCGTACCGCTCGGCGTTGTCCGGGTCGTGCGCGACCACGTCGAACCAGTCGATCGCCCAGTTGAACTCGTCGAGCTCCGGCCAGGCGAAGTCGCGGTAGGCCGTGTCGTAGTCCTCGCGGTGGGCCTGCAGGTAGTCCCGCGCGACGCGGAACGCGTGGTGGACTTCCGAAGCGGTCACGCTGCCTCCTAGTTACTCGCCCTTGAACTCCGGCGCGCGCCGCTCCAGGAACGCCTGGACCGCCTCGCCGAGGTCCTTGCTGGGCAGGAACGCCGAGTTCCACGCCGCGACGTACCGGAGGCCGTCGGCGACCTGGCGCTCGGTGTTCGTCGCCAGTACCTGCTTCGTACCCTGCACCACGAGCGGCGGGTTCGCAGCGATCTCCGCGGCGAGTTCCCGCGCGGCCTTCAGCAGCGCGTCCTGGTCTTCGTACACGTCGTTGACGAGGCCGATCTTCTCGGCGCGTGCGGCGTCGATGTCCTTGCCGGTCAGGGCGAGCTCCCGCAGGTGCCCTTCGCCGACGATCGAGGCCAGGCGCTGGAGGCTGCCGAGGTCGGCGACGATGGCGACGCGCACCTCGCGGACGCTGAACTTCGCGTCGGTGCTGGCCAGGCGGATGTCCGCGGCGGCGACGACGTCCACCCCGCCGCCGATGCACCAGCCCGAAACGGCCGCGACGACCGGTTTGCGGCATTCCGCGATGGAGCTGACCGCCGCCTGCAGCGACCGCACCTGGTCGAGGAAGGCCGTCCGCGGGCCGGCGAGGTTGTCCCCGCCCAGCATCGGCGCCCAGTCGCCCATCATCGCCGGCAGGTCGAGACCGTAGGAGAAGTGCTTGCCGCTGCCGGTCAGCACGACCGCCCTGACCTGCGCGTCGGCGTCCAGCGCCCGGAACACCAGGGGCAGCTCGCGCCAGAAGTCCGGGCCCATCGCGTTGCCCTTGGAGGGGCCGAGGAGCGTCACTTCGGCCACGGGGCCGTCGATGTCGACCTTGAGGGAGACGAGGTCGGGCAGACTGTCAGCAGTAGCGGTCATGGGGTCATCTTGACCCATGCCCGCCGCGACCCGCCATTGGCACCTTGTCAATTGACCCGCGCGTCACTGTGCCAACGTGGTCGGGGGATGCTTTCCTGAAAGGGACTCGCACCACGACACGGGGAGGACGGTGGGACATGAGCCCGGCCGGCAGCGCGACCGCGATCGAGCCCGATCCCCCCGCCGCCCCGGTGCGGCGCGCGTCCCGCCCGATCGAGCTCACCGGCTCGTTCGACCACGAGGGCCACCGGCTCTGGTACACGGAGTTCGGCAGCGGCGACCGCGTCGTCGTGCTCACCCACGGCATCATGCTGACCCGCCGCATGCACGCCCCGCTGGCGCGCCGGCTGGCCCGCGCCGGCTTCCGGGTCGTCACGCTCGACCTGCTCGGCCACGGCGACTCCGACCGGCCGACCGAGTCGTGGCTCTACTCGATGCCGTCGTTCGCGGAGCAGACCCTGGCGCTGCTCGACCACCTCGAAGTCGAGTCCGCGGTGGTCGGCGGCACGTCCCTGGGCGCGAACGTCTCCCTGGAAGTCGCGGTGCAGGCGCCGTCGCGGGTCCGCGGCCTGATCGTCGAGATGCCGGTGCTGGACAACGCGATCGTCGCCGGGCTGATCACGTTCGCCCCGCTGCTGATGGCGGCCCGCTTCCTGCCGGTCACGGTCCAGGCGGTGGCGCTGGCGGCCTCACTGGTCCCGCACGGCAACCAGTGGGTCGACGTCGTGACGGACACGCTCTCCCAGCGCCCGGCCCCGATGGCGGCCCTGCTGCACGGCGTGCTGTTCGGCCGGATCGCGCCCCCGAAGTCGGTGCGCCGCAAGATCACGACGCGCGCGCTGGTGATCGGCCACCAGGGCGACCCGATCCACCCGTTCGGCGACGCCGACACGCTGGCGGTGGACATGCCGGAGGCGGAGTTCGTCCAGGCCCGCAGCCCGGTCGAGCTGCGGTTCGACCCGACCCGGCTGTCCGACGCGATCCGGGACTTCGCCGCGAGCTGCTACGAAGACTGAACCGGTGCCAGCCCCGCGACCGGGCCGATCACGATCACCGCGGGCGGCCGGACACCCGACGCCGCCGCGTCCGTGGCCACCGTGTCCAATGTGGAGCGCAACGTCCGCTGGGTCCGCATCGTGCCGTCCTCGATGATCGCCACCGGGGTGTCCGCGGGGCGGCCGCCGTCCAGGAGGGCCTTCGCGAACTGCGGGAGGCGCTCCACGCCCATCATCAGCACGATCGTGCCGCGCATGCGGGCCAGCAGCTCCCAGTCCACCAGCGACCGGTCGTCGCCCGGGGCCACGTGGCCGGAGACGACCACCACCTCGTGCGCCACGCCGCGGTGGGTGACCGGGACGTCCGCCACCGCCGGGACCGCGAACGCGCTCGTGATGCCCGGGACCATCGTCACCGGGACGCCGGCCTCGGCGCAGGCGAGGACCTCCTCGAAGCCGCGGCCGAACAGGTACGGGTCGCCGCCCTTCAGACGGACGACGAACTTGCCCTCCTTGGCGCGCTCGACCAGCGTCTGGTTGATGACGTCCTGGCTGGCCGCGCGGCCGTACGGGATCTTCGCCGCGTCGACGACCTCCACCTCGGGGGCCAGCTCGTCGAGCAGCTCGCGGGGCGCCAGCCGGTCGACCACCACGACGTCCGCGCGCGCGAGCAGGCGACGGCCGCGGACCGTGATCAGCTCCGGGTCGCCCGGGCCGCCGCCGACCAGGGCGACGCCGGGCAGGGTGCCCTCCGGGTGCGGGGTGCGGCCGTCCTCGATCGTGCCGCTGTGGAGGCCGTCGAGCATCGAGTCGCGCACGGCCGCGGAGCGCAACGGCTCGCCGCCGGAGAGCACGCCGAACAGGAGGCCGCCGTGGCGGCCGGACGCCGGAGTCACCGCGGTCCCCGATTCGCCCTCGTCGGCGCGCACGCAGAACACGCGCTCGCGTTCGGCCTCGGCGCAGATCTCCGCGTTCACCGCCGGGTCGTTCGTGCAGGCCAGCGCGTACCAGGCGTCGCGAAGGTCGCCCTCGGTGTAGCGGCGCTCGTGCCAGACCAGCTCGCCCGCGTCCACCATCCCCTGCACCGACGGCGTCGTGTGCGGCGACACCAGTTCGACGCGGGCACCCGCGCTGATCAGCCGGGGCAGCCGCCGCTGGGCCACGGAACCGCCGCCGAACATCACGACGCGGCGGCCGCTGAGCTGGAGGCCGGAGAGGTAGTGCGGGTCGTCCATGCGGGGAGTTTATTGGTGGTTCACCCCGGCGCCAGCCCAGCGTGGGTCACGCCACCCGGAGAACCTCCCCGGGTGGCGTGACCGCGTCAGCTCGTCCGCCCCGCGGCCGGGTACGGCAGCAGGGCCATCTCCCGCGCGTTCTTGATCGCGGTGGCGACCTGCTTCTGCTGCTGCGGCGTCAGGCCCGTCACCCGGCGGGCGCGGATCTTGCCGCGGTCGGAGATGAACTTGCGCAGCAGGTCAACGTCCTTCCAGTCGACGTGCGTGATCTTGTTGGCGTGCAACAGGTTCACCTTGCGCTTGGCCGGGCGGTCCCGGTGCGGCTTCGGCATCCGGCTCACCAGCTCGACTTCGAGACGCCGGGCAGCTCGCCGTTGTGCGCGGCCTGCCGCATCTTGACGCGCGACAGCCCGAACTTGCGCAGGTACCCGCGCGGGCGCCCGTCGGCGGCGTCCCGGTTGCGGATCCGCGTCGGGCTCGCGTCGCGCGGCAGCTTCTGCAGCGCGACCACCGCTTCACCCTTCTCCTCCGGCGACGCCGAAGGCGAGGAGATGACGGCCTTCAGCTCGCGGCGCCGGGCGACGTACCGCGCCGCGATCACCTTCCGCTGCTCGTTCTTCGCGATCTTCGACTTCTTGGCCATCAGCGCTCTTCCTTGAACTCGACGTGCTTGCGCGCGACGGGGTCGTACTTGCGCAGGACCATCCGGTCGGGGTCGTTCCGCCGGTTCTTCTTGGTCACGTACGTGTAGCCGGTGCCCGCGGTGGACCGCAGCTTGATGATCGGCCGGACGTCGGTGCTCTTCGCCATTACAGCTTCACTCCCCTTGCCTTCAGTTCGGCGACGACGGCCTCGATGCCGCGCTTGTCGATCGTCTTCATGCCCTTGGCGGAGACGCGCAGCCGCACCCAGCGGCCTTGGCTGGGCACGAAGTAGCGACGGTTCTGCAGGTTCGGCTCCCAGCGCCGCGAAGTGCGGCGGTGCGAGTGCGAGACCTGCTTGCCGTAGCCCGGCTTGCGGCCGGTGACCTGGCACACGGCGGACACGGACCCTCCCGAGTTGCTAGTGGTTTTCGTTTTCATTTACTCTACGCACCGTACCCCGCCCGTATTCCTGGAGCACCAGTGACCCCACACCCCCGCGTCCCGCTCGTCCTCGTGAGCGGCCTCGCCCCGGGCCCGAACGCCGAGCTCGCCGAGCTGCTGCGCGTGGCCGGGCCCGGCACCGCCGTCGTCCACCACGACCTGCGCGAGATCCACTCCGGCGTCGTCCGCCGCCGGCTGCGGCTGGAGCAGCGCGACCAGCTGACCGTCCTCGAGCTGGCCCACGGCTGCGTGTCCTGCACGCTGCGCGAGGACCTGCTGCCGCTGCTGCGCCACCTCGCCCGGCTGCCCCAGGTGCGCCGGATCGTCGTCCGGCTCGACGAGGCGATGGAGCCGGAGCCGGTCAGCTGGGCGATCCGGAACGTCCTGGTCGGCGACCACCCCGTCAGCGACGACGTCGAGCTGCGGGCGGTGTTCACCGTCGTCGACTGCGCGACGTTCCTGGCCGACGCCACCGGCGACGACGTCCTGGCCGACCGGAACCTGCAGGCCAGCCCGGAGGACGAGCGCACGGTCGCCCAGGTGGCGCTCTCGCAGGCGGAGTTCGCCGACGTCCTGGTGCTGGCCGGCGCGGCGGCCGACGCCTGGACCGCGGCGAAGGCTTCCGCGGTGCTCGACCGGGTCGCGCCGTCGGTCCCGCGGGTCGAACTCGGCCGGATCGACGGGCACAGCGTGCTCGACGCCGTCCCGGCGGACGCGCGGCGCGGCGAGGTCACCGACATGCACGGGGCGCTGCTGCGCGGCGAACCGCCGGTGCACGTCGACTGCGGCATCGGGCTGGTCACGTTCACCGCGCAGCGGCCGTTCCACCCGGAACGCCTCCACGACGCCCTGGACGTGCTGCTCGACGGCGTCGTCCGCACCCGCGGGCGCGCCTGGGTGGCCAGCCAGCCGGACGTCGCGTTCTGGATCGAGTCGGCGGGTGGCGGCCTGGGCATCGGCCACGCCGGCCCGTGGCTCGCGGCGCCGGACGGTCCGGAGTGGACGGACGTCTCCCCCGAACGCCGCACCCTGGCGTCGCTCCGCTGGCACCCGGTGCACGGCGACCGGGCGCAGGAACTGGTCGTGGTGACGGACCAGACAACGCCCGACGAGATCGACGCGGCCCTGCGCGGCGCTCTACTGACCGAAGCGGAACTCGCCGCCGGACCCGAAGCGTGGGCCCGCTACCCGGACCCCTTCGGCGACTGGCACGAAGAGCCGTGCGAGGACACCGAACCCGACCCGGCGCGGCACTCCGCGGCGAACCGAAAGGAAGAACGATGAAGACCGGAATCCACCCCGACTACCACCCCGTGGTGTTCAAGGACTCGTCCACCGGCGACGCGTTCCTGACCCGCTCCACCATCACCTCCGACAAGACGATCGAGTGGTCCGACGGGAACACCTACCCGCTCGTCGTGGTCGACATCAGCTCGTGGTCGCACCCGTTCTGGACCGGCACCCAGCGCATCATGGACAGCGCCGGGCAGGTCGAGAAGTTCCACCGCCGCTACGGGAAGCGGGGTACGCGCTGATGGCCGTCCCGAAGCGCAAGAAGTCGCGCAGCAACACGCGTTCCCGGCGGTCGCAGTGGAAGGCCGCGGTGCCGGACCTGGTGCCGATCAAGGTCGACGGCGAGGTGCGGCTGGTGCCGCGGCGGCTGATGCGGCACTTCCACTCGTGAGCGTTCCGGTCACGGTGCTGTCCGGCTTCCTCGGCGCGGGCAAGACGACGTTGCTCAACCACATCCTCGCCCACCGGGCGGGGCCACGGGTCGCGGTGATCGTCAACGACATGAGCGAGGTCAACATCGACGCGGGCCTCGTGCGCTCGCAGGAGCGCCTCGTCGAGCTGACCAACGGGTGCATCTGCTGCACCCTGCGCGAAGACCTCCTCGAGGAGGTCTCGCGGCTGTGCGCCGAGGGCCGGTTCGACCACGTGCTCGTCGAGTCCAGCGGGATCTCCGAGCCGATGCCGGTGGCGGCGACGTTCACGTTCCTGGAGTCCGTCGCCCACCTCGACACCATGGTGACGGTGGTGGACGCGGCGAACTTCGCGCGTGAGCTGGCGGCCGGCGACTCGCTGGTGGAGCGGCGGCTGGACCAGTACGCCGGCGATGAGCGGACGGTCAGCGACCTGCTGGTCGACCAGGTCGAGTTCGCCGACGTCCTGCTGCTCAACAAGACGGACCTCGTGCCGCCCGCCGAGCTGGACCGGCTGGTGGCGACGCTGCGGCGGCTCAACCCCGCTGCGGACGTCGTCACCGGCAGCTTCGGGGAAGTCCCGCTGGAGCGCGTGTTCGGCACCGGCCGGTACGACGCCGCGCGGGCCCAGGAAGCGCCCGGCTGGGTGGCCGAACTGAACGGCGACCACGTGCCGGAGACCGAGGAGTACGGCATCTCCAGCGTCGTCTTCCGCGCGTCACGGGCGTTCGACCCGGCGGCGCTGTGGGACTTCGTGACCCGGCGCTTCGACTCGGGCGAGTTCGGGACCGTGTTGCGGTCCAAGGGGTTCTTCACGCTGGCGTCCCGGCCCGGGGTGACCGGGCTGTGGTCCCAGGCGGGCGCGGTGGCGCGGTTCGAGCCGCAGGGGGTGGCCGAGGCACCGCGGCAGGAACTGGTGTTCATCGGCGTCGACCTCGCCGGGGAGGCGCTCTTGAAGGCGCTGCACGAATGCCTCGGCGAGGCCACCGGACCGGACCCGTTCCCGGAGTGGGGCCCGGTCCACGTCCACGCCTGAGCGGCTTGCCGTTGGCCCGGCGGCGGCTTCGCCGACGTCTTGAATGAGTCATTCAGGCAAGGCCGGGCAGTTAAGGGTGTGGGTGTGGTGTCAACCCCTGTGACATAAGGCAACGGAGCTTCCGCTAGAACATCGTCGACCAAGATCAACGTTCGGCGGGAGCTCCGTTGTCCGCGCAGTCTGTCATAACCCGGGCGGTGCGTGTCGCCGCCGGGGTCTTCGCCCCAGGCCACCTCGGCGAACTGACCCAGATCGTGCCCTTCGAGATGGTCGATGCCGTACTGGCCGAGTCGACCCCCGCAGCGCCGCGGCGGGTGCGGTTGCTGCCCGCTCGGGTCGCGATGTACTTCCTGCTGGCAATGGGCCTGTTTCCCGAGCTCGGGTACCGCGGGGTGTGGTCGAAGCTGACCGCGGGACTGGACGGGCTGAAGCTGGTGACACCCTCGACCTCGGCGTTGCGTCAGGCCCGCCGCCGGGTCGGGGTGCCTCCGCTGACGGCGTTGTTCGAGCTGCTGGCCGGTCCGCTCGCCTGGCCGCGCACCCCAGGGGTGTGCTGGCGCGGCCTGCGGCTGGTGGCGATCGACGGGACCGGCATTGCTATCCCCGACAGCGGCACCAACCAGACCTGGACCGACAAACCCCGCACCGCCGCCCACCCGGACACCGGCTATCCGCTGCTGCGGCTGGTCACCCTGGTCGAATGCGGCACCCGCGCGCTGATCGCCGCAGTGTTCGGCAGTCCCGCCGACGGCGAGCTGGTCTATGCGAGCAAGCTTCTGCCCCGGCTACGCCCGGGGACGGTGCTGCTGGCCGACCGCAACTTCGACGCCGCCACCTTCATCACCACAGCCGCCGGCACCGGCGCGGACCTGCTGATCCGGCTCAAAGCCAACCGGCGCCCACCCCGGACCGGCCGCCACACCGACGGATCGATCACCTCGATCATCGGCGGAGTCGAAGTCCGGATCATCGAAGCCCGCATCACCGTCACCACCGCCGACGGATCCCGCCGCAGCGAGCACTACCGGCTGGTCACCACCCTGCTCGACCCCCAGCGTTATCCGGCCACCGAACTGATCGAGCTCTACCACCAGCGCTGGGACATCGAAACCGCCTACCTCGCTCTCAAGCACACCCTCACCCGCGGGCGGGTCCTGCGTTCCCGGAACCCGGCCGGGGTCGAGCAAGAACTCTGGGCGCTGCTGGTGACCTACCAGATCCTGCGGATCGCGATGACCGACGCCACCGGCTCCCGCCCCGGCCTCGACCCCGACCGGGCCGGGTTCAGCATCGCCTTGCACGCCGCCCGCGACCAGATCATCACCGCCCGATCGGTCATCGCCGGCACCCGCATCGACCTGGTCGGCACCATCGGCCGCCAGGTCTTGGCCGGCCTGCACCCCACCCGCCGGGCCCGGATCTGTCCCCGGACCGTCAAGCGACCGCTATCCAAATACGCCTACAAGAAACCCCGACAACCTCGCAGCTGCCTCACGGCCGCCATCGACGTGACCGTCACCAACGCCGCGACAAGCCCCTTGACACGCACCACCCCGCCCTAACTGCCCGGCCTTGGTCATTCAGGTCTTCGGAGGTCCTGAATGACTCATTCAAGACACCAGGGCGCACGGGGTGCGCGTCAGTGGTCGTCGTAGTGGTCTTCGTGGGGCGCGTGGCGGTGCCCGTCGTGGAGGTAGTCGACGTGGTCGCCGTGGGGCACCGCCACGTGGCCGCAGCCTTCGCCGTGCGCGTGCTCGTGGCCGGTGTGCGGGACGTGGCCGTGGATTTCGCACTCGTCGAAGTGGCCGTCGTGCGCGCGGTGCAGGTGGCCGTCGTGCGCGTAGTCCACGTGGTCGCCGTGCGGGAGTGCCGCGTGGCCGCAGCCTTCGCGGTGGACGTGGTCGTGGCCGGCGTGCTCGACGTGCGGGATCGTCATCGGCTTCTCCTCCCGAGCGGATGTGTCCACTTCGGACGCTAACCCGGGCACCCGCGCCGGGCCGGGCGAAAGCTCCCGGCTCACCCGATAGCGGCCACTCCGTCCGGGTTGATCAACCCAGGTTTATCAGTCTAGGTTGACGATCGTGACGGATGAGGAACTCCTCCAGGCGAGCACCGACCTGCGCGTCGCCCTCGGGCGGCTGGTCCGGCGGCTGCGGCAGGGGTACGTCGTCGGCGAGCTGACGCTGCCCGAGCGGTCGGTCCTGTCCCGGCTCGACCGCGAAGGCCCGGCCACCCCGGGCTGTCTCGCCGACCTCGAACGCGTCAAGCCGCAGGCCATGGGCGTCACGCTCGCCGGGCTGGTCGAGCGGGGGCTCGTCGAGCGCCGCAAGGACGACTCCGACGGCCGCAAGGTGCTGATGACGGTCACCGAAGCCGGCGTCAAGCTGCTCACCGACCGCCGGTCCGCGACCACCCGGCAGCTGGCGACCGCGCTGGCCGAGCAGTTCACCGAGGCCGAGCAGCGCGAGCTGATCACGGCCATCCCGCTCATCGAGCGGCTGGCGGACCGGCTGTGAGCTACAAGTGGGTCGCGCTGTCGAACACCACGCTCGGCGTGCTGATGTCCGCGCTCGACGGCTCGATCGTCATCATCTCGCTGCCGGCGATCTTCCGCGGCATCGGCCTCGACCCGCTCGCGCCCGGCAACATCGGCTACCTGCTCTGGATGATCCTCGGCTACCTGCTGGTGCAGGCCGTGCTGGTGGTGACGCTCGGGCGGCTCGGCGACATGTTCGGCCGGGTCAAGATGTACAACCTCGGGTTCGTCGTGTTCAGCGCCGCGTCGGTCGCGCTGTCGTTCGACCCGTTCCACGCCGGCGGCGGCGCGCTGTGGCTGATCGGCTGGCGGATCGTGCAGGCCGTCGGCGGGTCGATGCTGACGGCGAACTCGGCGGCCATCCTCACCGACGCCTTCCCCGCCGAGCAGCGCGGGATGGCGTTGGGCGTCAACCAGATCACCGCGCTGGCCGGGCAGTTCCTCGGTCTGGTCGTCGGCGGGCTGCTCGCAGAGATCGACTGGCGCGCGGTGTTCTGGGTCAGCGTGCCGTTCGGGCTGCTCGGCACGATCTGGTCGATCCGCAGCCTCCGCGAGGTCGGGACGCCGAAGCGCGCGAAGGTCGACTGGGGCGGCAACGTCACCTTCGCGGCCGGGACGGCGTTGCTGCTCGCCGCGATCACCTACGGCATCCAGCCCTACGGCGGCGGCGCGACCGGCTGGGGCAACCCGTGGGTCCTCGGCGGCATCGGCGGTGGCGTGCTGCTGCTCCTGCTGTTCGGCGTCATCGAGACGCGGGTCGCGGCGCCGATGTTCCAGCTCTCGCTGTTCCGGATCCGGGCGTTCGCCGCGGGGAACGTCGCCGCGTTGCTGACTTCCGTCGCGCGTGGTGGCATGCAGTTCATGCTCATCATCTGGCTGCAGGGGATCTGGCTGCCCCTGCACGGCTACGACTACGAGCGCACACCCCTGTGGGCGGGCATCTACCTGCTGCCGCTGACCGTCGGGTTCCTCGTCGCGGGCCCGGTGTCGGGCTACCTGTCCGACCGGTTCGGGGCGCGGCTGTTCTCCACCGGCGGGCTGCTGCTGGTCGCGGCCGCGTTCCTCGGCCTGCTCGCGCTGCCGGTGGACTTCCCCTATCCCCTGTTCGCGGCGCTGCTCGTGGTCAGCGGGATCGGCCAGGGCATGTTCTCCGCGCCGAACACCTCGGCGATCATGAGCAGCGTCCCGACCGAGCAGCGCGGCGTCGCCTCCGGCATGCGGGCGACGTTCCAGAACTCCGGCACCTCGCTGTCGATCGGCGTGTTCTTCTCGCTGATGATCGCCGGGCTCGCTTCGTCGCTGCCGCAGACGTTGACCAGCGGGCTGCAGGCGCACGGCGTCCCGGCTTCGGTGGCGGACGGCGTCGCGCGGCTGCCGCCGGTGAGCACGCTGTTCGCGGCGTTCCTGGGCAGCAACCCGGTCGGGCACCTGCTCGGCCCGGACGTCCTGGCCGGGCTGGCGCCGGCCGACCGGGCCACGCTCACCGGCGGGGAGTTCTTCCCGCAGCTGGTTTCCGGCCCGTTCCACCACGGCCTGGTGGTCGTGTTCACCGCCGCCGCGGTGATGGCGGTCGTCGCCGCGGTGGCGTCCGCCTCGCGCGGCAAGCGCTACTTCCACACCCCCGAGGGATCGAAGGAGAACCGATGACCGACGAGATCGTCGCCGGGACCGTCACCATCACCGGCCACGGCGGGGACGAGCTCGAGGCGTACCTGGCCAAGCCGACCGACGACACCCCGCGCGGCGGGGTCGTGGTGATCCACCACATGCCCGGCTACGACGCGGCGACGAAGGAGATGGTCCGCCGCTTCGCCGTCGAGGGCTACAACGCGCTGTGCCCCAACCTGTACACGCGCGAAGCACCGGGCGCGGACCCGGACGACGCGGCGGCGGCGGTCCGCGCGTCCGGCGGCGTCCCCGATGACCGCCTGGTCGGCGACGTCGCCGGTGCGGCGGACTACCTGCGCGCGCTGGAGAACGCGAACGGCCGCATCGGCGTGATCGGCCACTGCTCGGGCGGGCGCCAGGCCTTCCTCGCCGGGTGTTCGCTGGACCTCGACGCGGCGGTCGACTGCTACGGCGCGTTCGTCGTCAACGACCCGCCGGAGGCCATGAAGCAGATGAAGCCGCTGCTCGGCCTGGCGCCGCAGCTGTCGTGTCCGCTGCTGGGCCTCTTCGGCGCCGAGGACCAGTTCCCCGGCCCGGACGAGGTCGCCGTGCTGGCGGCGGAGCTGGAGAAGCTGGGCAAGGAGCACGAGTTCCACACCTACGCGGGCGCCGGCCACTCGTTCTTCTCGGTCGACCGCCCGAGCTACCGCCCGGAAGCCGCGACGGACGGCTGGCAACGCATCTTCGACTTCTACGCCCGCACGCTCGCCGCCTGAGAGGACTCGCCATGTGCACTTACCTGACCGAGAAGTTCGCCCTCGAAGGCAGCGGCAAGGGCGCCCGCGGCTGGTTCCGGCTGAGCGAGGGAACCGTGTACGTGGACCACCCGGTCCACGCGCCGTACGGGCACACGGTGAACATCGACTTCCGCAACCCGGAGCTGGGCGCGTCGGCGCGGGTCGCGCTGGAACTCACGGAAGAAGACGCTCTCGCCCTGGCGGACGCGATCCACGCGGCGGTCAAGTCCGCTCCGGCGGGTCTGGCTTCGCGGAACCAGTAGGCCCCGTGCCGTTAAGGGGCTCTTCGTATTGATCTGTGGGTGGTCACCGGCCTGGGAGGTCGGGTCGGTGACCGCCGAGGGCGAGCATGGCCAGCGCCATCAGGGAACGGGGTGTGCGGAATCCGTAGGCGATGCGGGTGAGGAGCCGGATTTTGGTGTTGGTGGCTTCCAGCAGCGCGTTGGACAGGCCAAGACGGAGGCTGGCGTGGATCGGGTCGAGCTGGCGGCGGACCTTGCGGCCCAGCCGGACGAACTCCTCGATCCGGCAGCGTTGCGCCCAGGACAGCCAACGGGTCAGGCCTTCGATGCCCTCGGTGCCGCCGACTGCGAAGACTGACCGGAGGCCTTCTTTGAGCAGGTAGGCCCGGTGCAGTTCGGGTGCCGCGGTGGCGATCCAGTCCAGCTTGGCTTGTTGCCGGCCGGTGAGATCTTCAGGGTTTTTCCAGAGCGTGTAACGGGATCGTTGCAGTGTGCGGGCGTCCCCGGCCGATTCCTGCGACCGTCCCTCGCGTGGGCGCCCACGCCCGCCGGGGGCGTTGCGGGCCTGGTTCCAGATCCGTCGCCGCACCAGATCCAGCTCGTGGGTGGCCCACTGCACGACATGGAACGGGTCCGCGCACCGCACCGCCTGCGGCGCCCGGTCGGCGACCACGGCGGCGATGTAGTGCGCGGCGTCGGCGGTGACCTCGGTGATCCGTGCGGAGCGCTCGTCGCCGAGCTGGTCGAAGAAGGCATGCAAGGTCGCTTTGGTGCGGCCTTCACCGAGCCAGACCAGCCGGCGGGTGTCGTGGTCGACTACCGCGGTCAAAAACAGCTGGCCGCGCCGGTAGGAGATCTCGTCGATCCCGATTCTGCGCAGCCCGTCGAGCCGGTCGGTCCGGGCGTCGATGTCGGCGGACACCCGGGTGATGATCGCCCCGACTGTGGGCCAGGCGATCCTCATCAACGCTCGCACTGCCGACTTGGAGGTGTGGCAGGCCAGCCACGCCACCGTGTCGTCGAAGGCGCGGGTATGCCCCGCGCCGTGGCGGGCCCAGGGCACCGCCGCGACGATCACCCCGTGCCGCGGGCATCGCACTCGGGGTGCGTCGGCTTCGATGAACGCCTGCACGGTGCCCAGATCCAGCGCCCGCCACCGGCGCCGTCCGCTGCCCCGGTCGAAACGCGGGCAGCGTGCACCACAGCATCCGCACCGGCGTCGGGCCCGCGCCACCGGCCGGGCATGCACCACCACGACCTGCCCGGGATCGAACTCGACATCTTCGACCACGGCTCGTTCCAGGTCGAACAACCGCTGCCATAGACTGGCTTTGCGCACGCCGTTCTCCGATCACTTCGTTCCTGACTCTCGACAAGCCAGAAACTAAGCCGGACAACGGCGTGCGCCCTCACGCCACGCTCAACCACCCACACATCGGTGCAAAGAGCCCGTTAAGGCCACCTTACGGGCGTCTGACGCCCGTAAGGTGGCCTTAACGGCACTTGTCAGGGCGTGTAGAGCGCGCCCAGGAACTCCAGCAGGAGGCGCTCCCGCAACGGCGCCGGTGCCGTTGCGAGGAGCGCGTTGATCGAGGCCATCCGGTCCGGGAGGCCCGAAGCGCCGCCGAGACCCGCGGCCGCGAGCAGGCCCGCGAACTGTTCCGGCGTCAGGGTGGCCGGGTCCAGGGCCGCCACGAACTCGGCCACGGCCGGGTCGACGACCACCGGGCCGGAAGCGCGGGCCGCGTCGACCGAGGCCGCGAGGTCGTTCAGGAACTCCTTCTCGCTGCCGTGGTTCGCCGCCGTCACCGTCAGGTGGAGGTTCACCGGCGACGCCAGGTGGGCGAACTGCGGCTGGACGTACCAGCCGCGGGCCTTCATCTCGTCCGCCACCGTGAACAGGTCGAAGCCGTCGTCGCCGGTGAACGCGATCAGCGTCGACACCGGGTCGCCGAGCACCCGCAGCCCGTCGATGTCGCCGATCCCGGCCCGGATGCGCGCCACCGCCGAACGCGTCGACTCGGCCAGCGAGAGGTACCCCTCGGGGCCGAGGTGGCGGACCACCGCCCACGCCGCCGCCAGCGGACCTCCCGAGCGTGTGCTCTGGATCGTCGTGTTCAGCATCGTGTAGCCGGGCCAGGCCGCGCTCGCGAAGTAGTGCGAGCGCCGCAGTTCCGCCGACGCGTGCAGCAGCACCGACGTGCCCTTCGGGCAGTACGCGTACTTGTGCAGGTCCACCGAAATGCTCGTCACGCCGGGGACGCGGAAGTCGAACGGCGGCACGTCCGCACCGAGCCGCGCGAAGTACGGCAGGACCCAGCCGCCGATGCACGCGTCGACGTGCATCCGGACGCCGCGGTCAAGTGCCGCCGCCGCGATCGGAGCGATCGGGTCGAGGACGCCGTGCGCGTACGACGGCGCACTCGCCACCACCAGGACCGTCGAGTCGTCGATCGCCGCCGCCATCGCGGCCGGGTCCGCGCGGAAGGTCTCCGGGTCCACCGGCACGTCGATCCGGCGCAGCCCGAACAGGTGGGCCGCCTTGTGGAACGCCGCGTGGGCGGTCGTCGGCAGCACGATCGACGGCGAAGTGATCGAAGGGTGGGCGTCGCGGGCGGCCAGCACCGCCAGCAGGCACGACTCGGTTCCCCCGGACGTCACCGAGCCGACCACGCCCGGCACGTCGCCGAGCAACGCGGCGGCCTCCGCGACGAGGTCGTTCTCCATGCGCAGCAAGCTCGGGAACGCCGTCGGGTCGAGGCCGTTGGCCGACGACGCCAGCGCGTGCGCGGCCGCGCCGAGGGAGTCCACTTCGGACAGCCCGCTGTCGTACACGTAGGCGAGGGTGCGGCCGCCGTGGGTCGGGAGGTCGCCCGCGCGCAGTTCCCGCAGTGCCGCGAGGACGTCCTCAGGCGGGTTCATGGCGCGGCTCCAGGACCTTGCGCCGCAGCAGCGGCAGGGCCAGCGCGATGAGCACGCCGGGGATGATCGACGAGCCGACCAGGATCGCCACGATCGCGCTGTCGGGCTGGAAAGCCGTGGCGTCCGTGCTCGACACGTAGCCGCCGAACGCCAGGATGAGCGCCCACAGGCCGCCACCGAAGGCCAGCCCGAGCGTCTCCCCCGCGGTCCACACGCCGGCCGCGATCCCGGCGCGCGTCTCGCCGGTGCGCTCCTCCTCCGCCGTGATCAGGTCGGGCAGGATCGCCAGCGGGAACACCGAGATCCCCGCGTAGCCGACCCCGCACAGCGCGACGAACACGAAGGACACGAACAGCGGGATCGACTGCGCGAACACCAGGCCCAGCAGGCCGATCGCGAAGGCCGCGGTGGCCAGCCGGAAGCCGTTGAGCTTGCCGACGCGGTCGCCGAGGCGCGGCCACAGCGGCATGGTGACCAGCGCCGGGCCGACGAAGATGACGAACAGGATCGTGCCGTAGCCCTCGCTGCCGAGGATGCGCTGGGCGAAGAACGGGATGGCGGCGAGCACCGTGCCGATGCCCAGCGCCTGGATGAAGTACGTGCCGAGCAGCCAGCGGAACGGCCGCCAGCCGGCCAGCGTCCGCACCAGCTCCTTGAGGCTCACGGTGTTCGGCCGCAGCGACCCGACCGGCGCGTCCTTGAGCCCGAAGTACACCAGCAGCGTCGCGGCCAGCACGATCAGCCCGATCACCACGGCCATCACCCGGTAGCCGGTGACCCCGCCGATGCCGGTGCTGATCGCCGGGGCCCCGCCGCCGCAGACCAGGATCGTCACGGCCAGCACGCCGATCCGGACGCTGGTGAGCTTCGTGCGCTCGGTCGCGTCTTCGGTCAGCTCGGCGGGCAGCGCGTTGAACGGCACCTGGAACAGCGCGTACGCCGTGGCGCACGCGGCGAAGGCGATCGCCACGTACAGCGCGTCCGGCAGCGGTTTCCCGAACCCGGGGTGGGCGAACATCGCGGCGAAGAGGATCGCCACGCCGATGCCGCCGATCAGCAGGAAGCGCCGCCGGCTGCCGGTCTTGATGAGGTCGGCGTCCGAAAGCCGGCCCGCGATCGGGTTGAACAGCACGTCCCAGGCCTTGGGCACGAACACGATCGCGGCGGCCCAGCCCGCGGGCACGGCCATCGTGTCGGTCAGGTACTTGACCAGGACCAGGCCCGGGACCGTGCCGAAGGACCCGGTGACGAACGAGCCGAGCGAATAGCGGAACCTCGTCCGGCCGGACAGCGTCGCCATGGTCCTCCTCGCAGAGCGGATCCCGATGCTGCGATCAGTAGTGGATCTCGGCCCGCACCGGGTAGTGGTCGGAGGGAATCGTGCCACCGTCGTAATGCACCAGCCGTACCGGGCCGACCTCGGCGCGTCGCACCGAGCCGACGTAGTCCAGCGAATCGCGGTAGGTCGCCGGGACGGACTTCGCCGCGGCCGGGTTGGTCGCCGCGTCGAAGGTGTACTCCCCCGCTCCGGTGGTCCGCAGCGTGCCGCCGAGCGCCGCTTCGCCCTGCTCGGCCTGGGTGCGCCCGGCGGCGTCGCGGCGGCCCTGCCCGGCCCAGTACTCGATGTTGAGGTCACCGGCGACCGCCACGGCGTCCCCGGCCGGGACGCGGGCCGCGGTCAGGTCGCGGAGTTCGCCCAGCTGCGCCATCCGGACCTCGTGCGCCTTCGGCAGCGTCTCGGGTCCTTCGTCGGCCTGCAGGTGCGTGCCCGCGAGCCAGAGCGCCTTGCCGTGGGCGGCGATCCGGACCAGCGCGGCGCCCTTGTTCGCCAGGTAGTCCGCCGTGCCGGAGTAGGAGTTCCGGTAGACGAGCTGGTGCTTCTCGGTGATCGGGTACTTGCTGAGCACGGTGACGCCGCCGTTGACGACGAACGGCGAGGCCGAGCAGTTCCCGCTCACGCTCGACCAGCCCGCCGACGCCGAGCAGTACTGGCCGACCAGCGGGGTCTGGAACGGATAGGCGTCGGCGAGGCGGTCGCGCAGGTCTTCGGCCTGCGCGCTGAACGCCTCTTCGAGCACGACGACGTCGGTGTCCTGGCCGCGGATGACGTGCTCGGCCGCCTGTGCCCTGGCCTCCTTGTCGGCCGTGTTCGGGTTGGCGATCCACGGCAGCTGCCAGAGGTTGAAGCTGAGCACGCTGACCGAGGCGTCCGCGGCTTGGGCGGGGGCGGCGGTGAACGCGGCGATGACGACGGCGGCGAGAAGGGCGGTCCGGCGCACGCGGGGTCCTTTCAGGAGACGACGAAGGCGCGGGAGGTCCCGCTGAGCTGGGCGATGGCGCCGGTGAGGCCGTGCTTCCACGCCCCGAAGTGCACCACCCGGTACTTGCCGACCGGGGTGTTCGCGGGGATGTCCCAGGTGACTTCGGCGCGCGACTCGCTCACGAACGTCCGCGTCCAGCGGAACTTCGTGGCCCAGTCGCCGTCGTCGGCGTAGCGGACCCAGCGCCCGTCGGCGTACCGCTGGATCTCCAGGAACGTCCCGTCGCGGCGGAGGTCGTTCTTCGGGTGGCCGGTCACGAACGCGACCGACACCTGCTCGCCACGGCGATAGCTGCTCTTCGCGTCGGTGACGACGTCGCCGAAGCTCTTGAGCGGCGGCGCGCTGTCGAAGACGACGCCGGGCTGGAAGCTGACGAGCTTCCCGCGCAGGTCACGCGGTATCGGGCCGTGCGGCACGGTAGTCCCCGCCTTCATCGCCGCGGCGAGCTTCCCGAATTCCTGCTGGTACGCCGGGAGCGTGTAGCGGCCGAAGAGCGTGGACGCGCCTTCGTACTGCTGCGAGTCGTACTCCTCCGGCGTCGTCACGTACTGGCTGTAGGCGTTCGAGTAGCCCTGCATCAGGACGTTCTCGAGCGGCACGCCGAGCGCGGCGGCGACGGTCTTCCGGATCCGCAGCCCGGCGACGATCGTGTACTCGGCGGGCCCGGCGACCAGGTGCAGCTGCCCGATCCGGACGAGCTGCAGCGGCAGCACCTCCGGCGCCCACGGGTACGGCTTCATCGCGCCGAACGGCACCGCGACGACCTTCGGCGCCTGCGCGTCGGCCAGTGCCTGCGGGATCGGCGCGTCGATGCCGCCGAGCCAGTCGATGAACGGGTTCTTCACGCCTTCGGGCAGCGGCAGTCCCGGGCCGTCCTCGGTGCTGCCGGCCAGCATGGAGACGCCGATCGCGGCGGTGCAGGTGCGGTGCGGGCGGCCGTCCGGGGTGAAGCTGCCGTCGACCGCCACGTCCGACATGTCCACGTAGGTGAGCCGGTGGTCGACGCCACCGGTGATCTGCTCGGTCGCCGCGTCGAACGCGCGTTTCGCCGCCTGGAACTGGAGTTCGCCGATCCGGCGGGTGTTCTCGAACTCCGTCTCGGGGGTCCCGGGCTTCAGGTTGAGGTTCGGCGTCATGTCGCCGGAGTTGGTCTGGGCGAAGGCGGCGACGAACCCGGGCGGGCCGTCGAGGTAGCGGACGCCGGCGTGGTCGTGCTCCCACGCGTAGGCGGCGTAGCCCTTGTTGTCGCTGCTGATCAGGTGGTTGCCGTTGCTCATCGACGTACCGTGGGTGGCGAACCAGGTGATCGCGCCGACGTCCCGGCCGCCCTGACGGAAGCGCAGCACCGTGACCGCGGGGTCGATCGAGAGCGGGAAGTGGTCCTTGTCGGGGTTGCGTTCGAAGGCGGCTCGCGAGCGGTTGGCGCTGGCGTCGGTCAGCTCGGTGCGGCCGAGGGTCAGCTCGCCGGGCTTGAGGTCGTCGTGGGCCCGGGCGATCGCGTCGGTGATCCCGGCGACGACGGCGTCGTAGGTCTGCTGCTGGAAGCCGAGGATCGAGAGGTCGTAGGCCGCGTAGTGCGAGTCGCCACCGCAGGCCGAGTGGGTGTGGGTGGCGTTGAGCAGGACGTTCTGCTCGGTGTAGCGGTCGCCGTACTTCTTCGCGAGTTCACGCAGGACGCCCTGGTGGACGGACTGGAACAACGCGCCCAGCTCGGCGGTGACGAAGACGATCCGGCGCGTGCCGTCGTCGACGATGAAGGCGCGGGCCCGGGTGCGCAGGTGGATGCCGGCGGTCTGCTGCTGCGGCATCGAGTAGCCCATCATGCCGTTCTCGGCGGCGGGCCCGGTGACGTCGCCGATCCCGACACCGACCCGCAGCACCGGCGCGGCCGACGCCGGTCTCGCGACGGCGGCGAACGGGAGCGCGGCGGCTCCGGCCAAGACGTGACGACGGCTCACCCGCATACGGTCTCCCGACTAACGTGAACGACTTTCGCGTTAGTCGGGGACCGTACGGGAGGCCGGAGGCCCGGGCAACCCGACAAAAGTGCCGACAGCTGCCGGCGGGCTCCAGGCGCCGCGGAGATGTCATGAAAGGGTCGTTCATGTCGTCTGGCGAGGTGAACGACCCTTTCATGACATCGCGGACCGCCGGATCGGGTCAGCCCAGCGCGTCGGCGATCTTCGCCAGCGTCGCCGCGTCGCCGCGCAGCAGCAGCTGGGTCACCACCGTCTCCTCCCACGCCTGCAGCTCGTCCCGGATCTTCGCCGGCGGCCCGATCAGCGACGTGTCCTCCACCAGCGACGTCGGGATCGCGGCCGTCGCCTCCTCCTTGCGCCCGGCCAGGTACAGCTCCTGCACCTTGTCCGCCACGTCCTCGTACCCCAGCCGCGCGAAGACGTCGTGGTGGAAGTTGACGGTCTTCGCGCCCATCCCGCCGATGTACAGCGCCAGCGACGGCTTGATCCACGACGCCGCCTCCTCGACGTCGTCGTGGACGATCACCGGGATCGAGCACGGCACCTCGAACGTCTCCAGCGTGTGCCGCGCCCCTTCGCGCGCGAAGCCCTCCTCGAGCGCCGCCTTGTAGAAGGCGTTGCTCTTGGGCGAGAAGAACAGCGGGAGCCAGCCGTCACCGATTTCCGCGGCCAGCGCGACGTTCTTCGGGCCCTCCGCGGCCAGGTGGATCGGGATCTCCTTGCGCAGCGGGTGCACCGTCGGCTTCAGCGCCTTGCCGAGGCCGGTACCGCCCTTCAGCGGCAGCTGGAAGTGGGCGCCGTCCAGGGTCACCGGCGCCTCGCGGGCGATCACCTGCCGGACGATGTCCACGTACTCCCGCGTCCGCGCCAGCGGCTTCGGGTACGGCTGGCCGTACCAGCCCTCGACGACCTGCGGGCCGGACGCGCCCAGCCCGAGCACCATGCGGCCGCCGGAGAGGTGGTCGAGGGTCATCGCGCTCATCGCCGTGGCCGTCGGGGTGCGCGCGGACATCTGGACGATGTTCGTGCCGAGGCGGATCCGGCTGGTGGACGCGCCGTACCAGGCCAGCGGCGTGAACGCGTCCGAGCCGTACGCCTCCGCCGTCCACACCGAGTCGAAGCCGAGCTCCTCGGCCTTGAGCACGGCCTCCAGCGCGCCCGGGGTCGGGCCGCTGCCCCAGTACCCGACGTGGAATCCCAGCTTCACGAATGCCTCCTAGACGTTCGGCGCGTAGTGCTCGGGCTTGCCCCGCTCGGACAGCGGGGGCAGGTTCCTCCGTGGAGTCTCGACCACCGGCGCGCTCGCAGCCACCTCGCCGCGCACGCGGCGCCAGCCGGCGCGCGCCCGGGGGTGGTAGCGGCGGTCGTGCGGGACGAGCTTGAACACGGCGTTGATCAGCTTCCCGGCCCGCCGGTGCCGCCGCGCGTCGCGCTCGGACCAGCGCAGGCCGAGCAGGTCGCGGATCTCGCGGTCGTAGAGCCCGGTGGTCAGCCACACGAAGTTGCGCGCAATCAGCGCGCTCACCGGCCGCCAGAGCGCGTCCGGGAGCCAGGGCAGGAACGGCGGCTTCGCGATCCCGCGCAGGTCGAGGACGTCCCGCGTGGCCTTGTTGTCCTCCAGGACCTCGGTGCACATGTGCTTCCAGTAGCGCTGGAAGTCCTCCCAGCTCTCCGGCACCGGCCGCATGGTCATGTCGTACATCCGCCACCACGTGACGTGCTCGTCGAACAGCCGCCGCTTCTCCGCCTCGCCGATGCCGCCCATGAAGTGGTCGGCGATGAGGATCGTGCTGACGAAGAACGTCGAGTGCGCCCAGTAGTAGGTGTCCGGGTCGAGCGCGTGGTAGCGCCGTCCCTTTGCGTCGACCCCCTTGATGCGGTCGTGGTAGCCGCGCACCTGCAACGCCGTCGCGTGCGCTCGCGGGCCGTCGTACACCACGCCGCCGATCGGGTAGAGCGAGCGGAACAGCCGCTGCCAGCGCTCTTCGAAGAACCGCGAATGCTGCTCGACGCCGGCGCCGAGGCCGGGGTGCATGTTCTGCATCGAGCCGGCCCACAGCGCGATGAGCAGGCCGCGCCAGTCGCCGAAGTACTTCCACGTGAGCGAGTCCGGGCCCAGCGGTTCGGGGGCGTCCATCTGCGGCTCTCCTCGTCGAGTCCAACTGACTACGGTTGTTGTCAGGCTAGGATCTGACAACACGCGTAGTCAACAGTGGAGTGATCATGCCGGGCCGCACGTGGGCGGGCACGACCCTGGACGACCGGAAGGCGCTGCGGCGCGAGCAGCTCGTGGCCGCGGGTCTCGAGCTGCTGGGCACCGAGGGCTCGGCCGGGACGAGCGTCCGCGCGGTGTGCCGGCACGCGAAGCTGACCGAGCGCTACTTCTACGAAAGCTTCGCCGACCGCGAAGAGCTGGTCGCGGCGGTGTACGAGCACGTCGGCGAGCAGGCCCGGCAGGCGCTCGTCACCGCGGTGCGGGACGCGCCGAGCCCGGTCCAGCGGGCCGAGGACGCCGTGCGCGCGTTCGTCGAGCTGATCGTCGACGACCCGCGCCAGGGCCGGGTCCTGCTGCTCGCGCCGCTGACCGACCCTGCGCTCACCCGCCGGGGGCTGCACCTGCTGCCGGTCTTCGCCGCGCTCGTCGGGGAGCAGCTGTCCCACGGTGACGAGACCGAACGCCAGATGGTCGCCATCGGGCTGGTCGGCGCGCTGAGCAACGTCTTCATCGCCTACCTCGACGGCTCGCTGAAGGTCTCGCGCGAGCGGCTCGTGGCCCACTGCGTGAAACTCGTGCTCGGCGCCGACGACCACTGACCTCACCTCCGACCTCGTGACACTCGCGCGGGTGATCGGGCACACTCAACCCATGCGTACCGCTGGGCGGAACGACGGTGCGAGCGGCGACGGCCTCGTCGCGGCCCGGCTCGCCGCGCTCCTGGAAGCCTTCCGGCCGGGCGACGAGACGCTCGGCGTCTCCGAGCTGGCCCGCCGGACCGGGCTGGCGAAGACGACCGTGCACCGCCTCGTCGGGCACCTCGCCGGCGCCGGCCTCCTCGAGCGCGAAGACGGCGCCGTGCGGCTCGGGCTGCGGCTGTTCGAAATCGGCCAGCTGGCCTCGCCTCGCCGGGGGCTGGTCGAGGCGGCCCGGCCCTACCTCGCCGACCTGCGCGAGGCGACGCGCAACACCGTCCACCTCGCGATCCTCGAAGGCACCGAAGTCGTCTACCTCGACGTCCTACGCGGCCCGGACGCGCCGACGCTGCCGTCCCGCATCGGCGGCCGGTTCCCCGCGCACGCCACCGGGGTCGGCAAGGCGATCCTCGCCTTTTCCCCGGAATCCGTGGTGAACCAGGTGATCGACGCCGGATTGCCCCGGATGAGCCCGAAGACGATCACCGCGCCCGGCCTGCTCCGCCGTCAGCTCACGCGGGTCCGCGAGGACGGGATCGCCTTGGAGCGCGAGGAATCCGGCGTCGGCGTCGTGTGCGCGGCGAGCCCGCTGCTCGACGCGCACGGCGTCGCGGTCGCCGCCGTCTCGATTTCCGGGTGGGCCAACCGGATGCGGACCGAACGGGTCGCACCCGCCGTCCGGACAGTCGCGCTCGCGTTGACCCGGACACTCTCCGGATCCACTCGGGAAAGTCGGAAATAGCCCTGCGGGACAAGGGTTTTCGCGGGCGGCTACGATCTCGTCCGATGGCCCAGCACAGCCGGGAGCCGACCGGCCCGGCCCGCTCCTCCGCCGCGCACCGGTTGCTGTCGCTCGACATCGTGCTGGCGCTCCTGGCGCTGGCCGGCGGCCTTCGGGTGCTGTACCTCGCCGCGCCCGAACCGGTCCTGCCCGCCGAAGCCGCGAACGTCGCCCACGCCTACGCGCTCGGGCACCTGACCCCGTTCACCGACGCGGGCGACGCCGGGTTCAGCCCGTTCGGCTGGTGGCAGCTCTCGGCGTACACGATGGTCACCGACGCCTTCGGGCGCTCGGCGACGGCGGTCGCGGCGGTCCGCGAAGCCGTGCTCGTCGCCGCGGTGCTCAGCGCCCTGCTGCTGTGGTTCCTGGCCCGCCGGCTCGGCCTGACGCGGTGGGCGGCGGCGGCCGCGGTGCTGCTGCTCGCGGCGTCCCCGCTCGCGCTCGGCCTGCAGCGGCTGGTCGTCGTCGAGCACCTGGCGGTGGTGTGGGCGCTGGGCGCGCTGGTGCTCGTCACCCAGCCCGGCGCGCGGATCCGGCACGACGCCGCGGCCGCGCTCTGCCTGCTCGCCGCCGTGCTCACCTCGCCGCTGGCGCTGGTCTTCCTGCCCGCGGCGGGCTGGCTGCTGGTGCGGCGCGCGCCCGTCCGTGCCGCTTTGGTGGCGGTGCTGCTCAACCTGGGGCTCGGGATCGCGTTCGGCCCGGCGGCCGCCGTCCTGCGGCCGCACCTCGCCGACAGCGGCCGCCCGTCGGTCACCGCCTGGGTCGCCCTCGACCCGGCGTGGGCGGTGCTCTCGACCGTGGCACTGGTGGCCGCGCTGGCCGTGACCGCGCTGCGGCCGTTCGCGGTGACCGGCCTGCTCCTCGTGGCGGCCCTGCTCGTCCCCGGGGTGCCGGACACCGCCGTGCTCGCGCTGCTGCTGCCCCTCACCCCGCTGCTGCTGGCCGCGGTCGGGCAAACCGCGTCGCGGCAACGACCCCAGGCCCACCGGTGGAACCCCGGCCGCGGTCCCGGGACGACGCTCGTGTCGGTCGTCCTCGTCGCCGTGATCGCGGCCGGCTGGGTGTTCGGCTACCCGGCCCTGCGGCCGACGACCGGCCGCGGCGGGCCGCTCGCCCAAGCACAGCAGTGGTTGCTGGCCAACGCTTCCGGTGCCCGGGTGCTGGTCGACGACGGCGCCTGGGCCGAACTCGCCAACGCGGGCTGGCCGACCGGTCTCCTCGTCCCGCCGGCGGCGTGCGCGGCCGGCTGCCCGCCGGTCGAGTGGGCGGTCTTCGCGGACGGCACGACCGATCCGCGCGGCCGCTACCCCGCGCTCGGCATCGTCCTCGCCGAAGCCGGTGTGACGGCGGTCTTCGGCGACGGCCACCAGTCGGTCACGGTGTCCCGGCTGGGTCTCCCGGCCGCCGACCCCGCCGCGCCCTCGGAGGAGTCCGCCCGCACCCACGCGGGCGAGGCACTGGCAGCATCGGCGCGGATCAGCCTGCCCCCGGACGCCGCCGCCGTGCTGCGCGCGGGCCACGTCGACCCGCGGCTGATCGCGACGATCGCCGCGCTGGCGGCACTGCGGCCGGTCAGCGTCGGGGCGTTCCCCGCCGTCCCCGGCGAAGACCCCGCGGGGCAGCCGCGTCGCCAGGTGCTCCTCACCGGGGGCAGGGACGCGGTGACCGCGTTCTACACCGGCCAGCGCGACCTGTTCCGCCCGTCCTCGGTCACCGAGACCGCGGGCGGCGTGCTCGTCACCTACCCGCTGTTCGCGCCCCCGGGCCTGCTGCTCCCGTTCTCCTCCCCCTGACGGGGTCGTGCCGCCGGGCCTAGAACTCCTTGATCAGCCCGCGCCGGGCCAGCTCGGGCCGGACGCCGTCGCCGAACCAGTACGCCTCCTCCAGGTGCGGGTAGCCCGACAGCACGAACTCGGTCACGCCGACGCTGTGGTACTCCTCGATCAGGTCCGCGACCTCGGCGTGGCTGCCGACCAGCGCGGTTCCGGCGCCGCCGCGGACCAGGCCGACGCCGGCCCAGAGGTTCGGGTGGATCTCCAGGCCGCGGACACCGCCGTCGGTGCGGCCGCCGTGCAGCGCGACCATCCGCTGCTGCCCGACCGACTCGCTCGCCGCCAGCTGCGCCTGCGCCTTCGCGACCTGCTCCGGGCTCAGCGCGTCCAGGAGCTTTTGCGCCTCCGCCCAGGCCTCGGCGGAGGTGTCGCGCGAGATCGTGTGCAGCCGGACGCCGAACCGGATCGGCCGGTCGCCCGCCAGCTCGCGTACCTTGCCGATCTTCTCCGCGACCTGCGCGGGCGGCTCGCCCCAGGTCAGGTAGACGTCGGCGTGCCGCGCCGCGACCGGCAGCGCGGCGGGCGACGAGCCCCCGAAGTAGATCGGCGGCACCGGGTCCGGCGCGGCCAGCGTCGTCGCGCCTTCGACCCGCAGGTGCTCGCCTGCGAACGTGAACGGCTGTCCGGACCACACCCCGCGCACGATGGTCAGGAACTCGTCGGTGCGCGCGTAGCGGGCGTCGTGGTCGTGCCAGTCGCCGAAGCGCCGCTGTTCCACGGCGTCGCCGCCGGTGACGATGTTCAGCAGGACCCGGCCACCCGACAGGCGCTGGAAGGTACCCGCCATCTGGGCGGCGAGCGTCGGCGAGATGACTCCGGGACGGAACGCCACCAGGAACTTCAGCCGGGTGGTCTCGCGGATCAGCGCGGCCGTGGTGAGCCACGCGTCTTCGCACCACGTGCCGGTCGGGGTCAGGACCCCTTCGAAGCCCTGCCGTTCGGCGGCCCGGGCGACCTGGGCGAGGTAGTCGAGATCCGGCTGGCGCTGCGCCGACGGGCCCTGGGACCGGTTGGCGTGGAAGCGTTCCACGATCGTGCGGCCGTCGCCGCTGGTGGGCAGGAACCAGTGCAGCCTGACGCTCATCCGTTGCTCCTCGCCTGGTCCAGGTCGGCCGCGAACCGCCGGTCGGCGAACGCGGCGAAGTCCACCTTGCCCGGTAACGTCTTCTCCTCGGTGAAGGCGTCCGCGAGCTGCTGTTCGGACGCCACCACGGCGTCGTCCAGCGCGATCGGCAGGTCACGTCCGGCGTCGACCGCCTTCCGCGCCACTTCGAGCTTCAGCCCGGTCTCCTTGGCCCAGGCCGCCGCCCATTCCGGCCGGTGCGTGTCGGCCCACTTCTGCGCCTTGACCACCCGCACGGCGAAGTCGCGCAACGCCGAGTTCTTGCCGGGGTCGGCCAGCGCCGCGGTGCTCGCGGTCAGGAAGCCGAGGCCGTTCGAGGCGCCCCGGCCGTCGGCCAGCACCCGGGCGTGCGCTTCGATCTGCGCCTGCGCGGTGTAGGGGTCCCAGATCGCCCAGGCGTCGATCGTGTGCTGGGTGAACGCGGCGTAGGCTTCCGACGGCTGCAGGAAGTTCAGCTTCACGTCCTTTGTGGACAGACCGTTGTTGTGCAGCGTGTTCAGCAGCTGGCCGTGCGCCGAAGTGCCCTTGCCGACGCCGATCGTCTTGCCCTTCAGCTCGGCGACGGACTTCAGCGGCGAGTCCGGCGGCACCAGCACCGCTTCCCGCTCGACATTGCTGCGCGAAACGCTGATCACCTTGATCTTCGCCTTCGCCGCGGCCGCGAAGATCGGCGGCGTGTTGCCGACGCGGCCGGTGTCGATCGCGCCCGCCGACGCCGCTTCCAGCAGCGGCGGCCCGGAGGTGAAGGTGGCCCACTCGATCTTGTACGGCGTCCCGTCCAGCTGGCCGGCCGCGGTGAGCAGCGACTTGACGCCGCCCTTCTGGTCACCGACCTTGAGCGTCACCTTCGCCAGGTCCGCCGCGCTCACCGGGCCCGGCACGGCCGCCTGGTCGGTGCCGGTCGCCGAGCCGCAGCCGGCCAGCACCAGCGCGGCCGCGACGGCGGCCGTTCCCCTACGCCACAGCATCTTCGGTCACTCCCAGGTCCGCCAGCACGCGGCCGCGGAGGTCGTCGTGGTCATCGGTTTCGCGCGGCCGGTGGGTGGCCACGATCCGGCCGCCGTCGAGCACCAGCACCCGGTCGGCCAGGCGCAGGGCCTCGTCGACGTCATGGGTCACCAGCAGCACGCCCGGCCGGTGCCGCCGCCAGAGGTCCAGCACCAGGCCGTGCATCGCGATGCGGGTCAGCGCGTCGAGGGCACCGAACGGCTCGTCGAGCAGCAGCAGGTCGGGTTCGCGCACGAGCGCGCGGGCCAGCGACACGCGCTGGGCCTCGCCGCCGGACAGCGTGAGCGGCCAGTCGTCGGCGTGCTCGGCCAGCTGGACCTCGGCGAGCGCTTTCCCGGCCAGCGCCCGGTTGCGGGACTTCGAGACGCCGTCCTGGCGCAGGCCGAGGACGACGTTGCGCCAGACCTTGCGCCACGGCAGCAGTCCCGGCTGCTGGAACGCGACCGAGACGGTGCCGGTGACGTCCGCGCCGCCCTCGACGTCGGCGTCGAGCCCGGCGAGCACGCGCAGCAGCGTCGACTTGCCGGAGCCGCTGCGGCCCAGCAGGGCGACGAACTCGCCGCGCTCCACGGTCAGGTCGAGTCCACTGAGGACGGTGCGGTCGCCGAACCGCTTCGTGAGGTCGCGGACCTCGGCTACCGGGTTCGCCACCGCAGCACCTTCCGTTCGAGCAGCCGGACCAGCGCGTCGGTGACCAGGCCGAGCAGGGCGTACAGGACCAGGCCGACGACCACGACGTCGGTGCGCAGGAACTCCCGCGCGTTGTTGATGAGGTAGCCGACGCCGGCGTCGGCGTTGACCGTCTCGCCGACGATCAGCGCGAGCCAGGCGATGCCGAGCGACTGCCGCAGCCCGACGAGCGCCTGCGGCAGCGCACCGGGGATGACGACGTGCCAGAGCCGTTCCGCGCGGCTGAACCCGAGCGCGCGGGAAGCTTCGACGAGGTTCGGGTCGGCGCCGCGGATTCCGGAGTGGACGTTGAGGTAGAGCGGGAAGGCCACGCCGAGCGCGACCAGCACGATCTTCGTTTCCTCGCCGATGCCGAACCACAGGATGAACAGCGGGATCAGGCCGAGGAACGGCAGCGTGCGCAGCATCTGCACGGGCGGGTCGACCAGCACCTCGCCCCAGCGGGACAGCCCGGACACGATGCCGAGCAGCACCCCGATGACGGCGCCGATCGCGAACCCGGCGCCGACCCGGCCGAGCGAAACCGCGAACGCTTCACCGAGTTCGCCGCTGCGCGCGACTTCGACGCCGGCCTGCACGACCGTCCACGGTGAACTGAGCTTGTCGGGCGGCAGGACGCCGGTGGCGCTCGCGAGCTGCCAGGCGGCCACGAGCACCACCGGGCTGATCCAGCGCCGGAGGTCGACGCGCCGCGCCTTGCGCGGTGGCCGGCGATCGGCCGGCCGGGCGCGCGCGAGCACGCCCGTGGTGGAAATCGACACGGATTTCTCCCGGGGACGGGGGTTTCTTCGATTGCGTGGCCCCGACCTTCCGGTTAGTGGGAAGCGAAGTCAATCCGCGCCCACTCCGTGAACTCCCGGCGTTTCAGCCCGTGGAACGGCTTGTCTCAGCCGCCGAACATGACCTTCCATTCTTCGAGCGACCGCGGCCGGTAGACGAAGTTGCTGCGCTTCACTTCCGACAGCGCGGCCGACGGCTCGTTCGAGTACCGGTGGCCCGGGTAGACGACCGGGTCCCCGGCCAGCCCGGCGAGCTGCTGCAGGCTGCGGTAGATCTCTTCGGCGTCCCCGCCGGGGAAATCGGTGCGGCCGCAGCCTTCGAGGAACAGCGTGTCCCCGGAGACGAGCTTGTCCTCGACGAGGAAGCACTGGCTGCCCGGCGTGTGCCCGGGCGTGTGCAGCAACCGGATCGGGACGGCCCCGACTTCGAGGACGTCGTCGTGGTCGTGCGCGCGCAGATCCGTCCCGGACACCCCGGTGACCCGCTTGACCCACTCGCTCTCGGCCCCGTTGACGTGGATCGGCACCTGCTCGATCGCGAGCAGCTCGGCGATCCCGGGCAGCGAGAAGCCGAGCATGTCCCCGCCGACGTGATCGGGGTGGTGGTGCGTGGCCAGCACCCCGGTCAGCCGCATCCCGTCCGCGGCGAGCACGTCCAGCAGGTCCTGGACGGCGTAGGCCGGATCGACGATGACGGCTTCGTTCGTTTCGCGGTCGCCGATGAGGTAGGCGAAGTTCAGCATCTGCGTCGCCACGGAATCCCCGACAGCGAAGTCACGGCCGGCGAGCAGCTGCCGGAAGTAGAGCCGATCAGTCATGCCGGACACCCTACGGTCCGGCCACCGCCGTCAGCGCGGCCAGCACGGCGGCGACCGCGGGCGGGTCCGGTGGGTCCCCGTACGTCGCCGCGTGGATGCGGCGGTGGAGACCCGGGAGTTCGGTCGCGTGGATGTCCGGGCGGCGGTGGGCCGCCAGGGCCAGGCCGGGCAGCGTCGCGACGCCGAGGCCCGCCGCGACCAGGGACTGGACCACCACCATGTCGTCGCTCAGCGAAGCGATGCGCGGGGTGAAGCCCGCCTGGCCGCACACCGCGTCCAGTTCCGCGCGGCAGCGGTCGCAGCCGCCGATCCAGGCCGAGTCGCGGTGGGCGGCCAGGGTGGCGGCCGGGTGGCGGCTGATGAGGTGGATCGGGTCGTCGGCGAGGTGGCGGAACCGGAAGCCGTCCTCCTCGAGCCGGGCGCCGGCGTGCTGGAAGACCACCGCGACGTCGAGGTCGCCGCGGCGCAGCAGGTCCAGTGCCTCCACCGGGTGCTCGTCGACGAGGCTCAGCTCCAGCCCGGGGTGCTCGCGCGCCAGTGCGGTGGCCGCCTCCGGGACGAGGGTGCTCAGCACGGACGCGTTCGCCGCCAGCCGGACGCGTCCGGCGCGCAGGCCGACCTGGGCGGCCAGCTCGGTGGCCGCCGAGTCGGCGCGGCCGACGATCTCGGCCGCGCGGCCGGCCAGCAGCCGCCCTTCCGGGGTCAGGCGGATGCCGCGGCCGGCGCGCTGGACGAGCTTGGCGCCGGTCGCCGCTTCCAGGCGGGACAGGTGGTGGCTCACCGACGGCTGCGAATAGTGCAGCTCGCGGGCCGCCCCGGTCACCGACCCGTGCCGGGCCACCGCGGCCAGGACCTTCAGCTGGACCAGGCTGAGCATTCATCGACGATATCAATGCTTCGCCGCCCGAATTGGCATTGGACGTCATGTCCGGCCCGGGCCATCCTGGGTGCCGACCCCGAGGAGGCACGACGATGACGGTGACCTGCGACCTCACGATCACGCTCGACGGCTACGCGGCCGGGCACCGCCAGACCGAGCAGCGGCCGTTCGGCGACGACGGTGGCGACGGCTGGGGCGACCGGTTGCACGCCTGGTACGGCGAAGGCCGCGAGGAGCACCCCGATGAGTTCGACCGGATGCTGACGGCGAAGGCGTTCATCATGGGGCGCAACATGTTCGGCCCGGTGCGCGGCCCGTGGGACCGGCCGTGGACGGGCTGGTGGGGCGACGAGCCGCCGTACCACGGGCCGGTGTTCGTGCTGACCCACCACCCGCGCGAACCGCAGCCGATGGCCGGCGGCACGACCTTCCACTTCGTCACCGACGGCATCGAGGCCGCGATGGACCGCGCGCGCGAGGCGGCCGGGGACGGCGGCATCTCCGTCCACGGCGGTGCGACGACCGTCAACCAGTACCTCGCCGCGGGCCTGATCGACGAGCTGCGGCTGCACGTCGCACCGTTCACCCTCGGCGCCGGCGTCCGGCTGTTCGACGGCGTGCCCCCGCTGAACCTCGAGCAGCTGGACGCGCGCTCGACGCCGTCGGTCACGCACCTGCGGTACCGCGTGCTCCGCTGACCTTCCCCGTGGTGAGCACGAGCCGGCCGAAGACCTCGCCCGCGTCCAGCTTCCGGTGCGCCGCCTCGGCCTGCTCCAGCGGCAGCACCTCGTGCACGACCGCGCGCAGGCCGCCGGCGAAGACGTCGGCGGTGGCGGCGGACCGCTCGGCCATCGGCACGGTGTCCGCGCTGAACGTCGCGAAGGACAACGACCGCCGGAACCCCGCGAACAGCTCCTTCCCGAGGTCGGCGGGCGGTTCGCCGCCCAGCACGCCGACGACCACCAGGCGCCCGTTGGGGTTGAGCTTGCCGAAGAACGACGGGAGTTCCGGGCCGGCCACGATGTCGAGGATGACGTCGAAGCCCTCGGCTCCCCCGCCGTCGCGGCCGAGCACCTGGGTCGCGCCCAGCTCCCGCAGGCGCTCGCCGCGCTCGGGCGACGACGTCGTCACCGCGATCGCCCCGGCCCCGCCGCGGGCCGCCAGCTGGACCGCCATGATCCCGATGCCGCCGGCTGCGCCGCGCACCAGCACCGACTCGCCCGGGGCGAAGTGGACGTGGCGCAGGCCGAAGTGGGCGACCATGCCCGAGCTGCCGAGCGTCACGGCGTCGACGGGCGTGACGGCGGGCGGGAGCGGGACGAGCGTCTCGGCCGGCGCGACCGCCTGCTCGGCGTAACCGCCGCCGATGCCGGTGAAGGCCCAGACCCGCTGTCCGAGCCAGGCCGGGTCGACGCCGTCGCCGACCGCGGCCACCGTGCCGGCGATCTCGCCGCCGAGGACGTGCCCGGGCTGGAACCCGTACGCCGCGAGCGAGCCGTTGCGGATCAGCATGTCGACGCCGCCGACGCCGATCGCCTCGGTGCTGATCAGCACCTGCCCGCCGGCCGGGTCCGGGACCGGGAGGTCGACGACGGCCAGCCCTTCGGGACCGCCGAATTCCTGCACCGCGACTGCTTTCACTGTTCTTCTCCGTCGTTCCGGGATCGGTGATCGACCACGGAAGGTAACGGACGCCCCCGTCCGTTTCGCTAAAGTGAGGGAGTGACCGAAGTTTTGCCTCACCTCCGGCGCTCGGACGCCCGGGACAACCACGACCGCATCCTCGAAGCGGCCCGCGCGATCTTCGCGGCCGACGGCCTGGCGGTGCCGATGCGCGAGGTCGCCCGGCGCGCCGACGTCGGCCCGGCGACCCTGTACCGCCACTTCCCGACGAAGGAAGCGCTGGCCACCGCGGCGTTCGCCGACCAGATCCGCGCGTGCTACACGATCGTCGACGAGGGGCTCGACGACCCCGATCCGTGGCACGGCTTCACTTCGGTGCTCGAGAAGCTGTTCGAGCTGTACGCCCGCGACCGGGGCTTCACCGCGGCGTTCACGGCGGTGTTCCCGCACGCGCTGGATTTCGCGGCGGACCGCGAACGCGCGGTGAAGTCGATCGCGGAGCTGACCCGCCGGGCCCGGGAAGCCGGGCACCTGCGCCCCGACGTCGAACTGGACGACGTGATCCTGGTGCTCATGGCCGGCGGCGGCATCCAGGCCGCGTCACCGGCGGCCCGCGTCGCGGCTTCACGGCGTTTCGCCGCGCTGGCGATCCGGGGCCTCCGGGCTTGACGCCCACTGGTGGCCGCTCCCCCGGTGCAGGGCGGCGTACACGCGGTCTCGCAGGACGTTGGCCTCGTGGTCGGACAGGGTGGCGCCCAGCGGGCGGAGCACCAGGCGGACGAGGAGGTTCCGCTGATCGCGGCGGGCTCCGAGCCGGGCCAGCGCGGCCGGCGGCAGGTCCGCGCACGGCGTCTCCTGGCGGATCTCGACCGACTCGACGACGTCGGCTTCGTCACCGAGGGCGTCCCGGACCCGGTCGCCGAGGTCTTCGGCCCGGTCGCCCGCGTCGGCCGCGATCGACAGGTCGCGGCGCACGGGAGGCAGCGCCGACACCGGCCGGTACGGCGCGAGGTCGGTCATCTGCGCGGCGACGGCCGGCTCGGCCGACCGCAGGAGCCGGATGTCCGGGATGCCCTTGCGCAGCATCAGCATCCGGTCGAGCCCCATGCCGAGCGCGAGCCCGGACCACTCGGAGCCGAGGCCGGCGCGCGCGAGCACGGCGGGGTGCGCGAGCCCGCATTCGGCGACTTCGACCCAGCGGCCGTCGTGCTCGACGTCGAGCTGCGCACCGTCCACTGTGTACGGATGACGGCGCGGTTCGAGGCGCCACTTCGCGTGCGGCACGAGCGCGGCGACCATGTCCTCGAGGTCCGCCCGGCCGGTCGGGCCGCGGGTGATCCGCCACAGGTCGAGCTGGTGCGGCGTACCGCTGTGCAGCCGGTCGATGCTGTCTCGCCGGTAGACGATGCCGGGGCAGACGAGCAGGACGTCGTCGGCCGGGCACGCGGCCAGTGCCCGCAGCGCCGCCGGAACCATGGCGGTCGAGTGGCTGCGCAGGACGTGGTCCTGGTCGACGTACCGGGTGTAACGGGCGTCGCGGGTGACGTCGGCGGGGTCGTAGCCGAGGTTGTCGTAGTTGTCGGCGATGGTGACGATCCGATCGCCGGGCCACCACCGCACGGCGACCGGCCACCGGGCCGCGAGCGCGTCGACGGCCTCGCCGACGACGAGCTGCACGGCGTGCGCCCCGGCTCGTGGGTCGGTGAGATCGCGGACGGCGAGATCACGGGTGAGCTGGGCGGGGCTGAGGACTTCGGGCATGACAGGACCTCCGGGGTGCGTGGGCTGCTGAGGGAAAGGACTCCCCCTGGCCCGGCACCCGGCGAGGTCAGTACTGCTACGCGCCCGTCAGCCGACGGTCGGCGTGGCACCGGAACCCCGCTGGCACGAAGGCCAGGGGGCCGGTAAATCGGCGGTACTCCGCGACGACGGCCACACACCCAGGCTAATGGCGACGTCACGTCGTTTTCTTCTCCCTCACTCACCCACCTCCCCGTCCGCCAGCTCCCGCAGCACGTCCAGGTGCCCCACGTGCCGGGCCGTCTCCTGCACCACGTGGGCCACCACCCAGCGCACCGTGAACTCCGCCCTCCGCCGGGTGCGGTCGTCCGGGCCCAGCCGGTACAAGGCCTTTTCCGCCCGGCCCCACTCCGCCCGGTACGCCGCCACCACGGACTCCGGCGTGTCGGATTCCGCCAGGTCCCAGCTCGGGTCCGGCGTCCCCGCCCACAGCGACGGCAGGTCCGCGCCGCCCGCCTCGATGCACAGCCACCAGCGCTCCACCGCCGTCAAGTGCTTCACCACGCCCAGCGCGCTCATCCGCGGCGACGACGGCAACGGGGTCGCCGCCGCCTGCTCGGCCGTCAGGCCCGCCAGCTTGTTCACCGCCGTCGCGCGCAGGAACTGCAGGAAATCCAGCTGAAGGCGCAGCTCGTCGGCCGCCAGCCTCGCGGGCCAGCGGCGGTGCGTCTTCGAACTCGTGTTCGACATGACCGCAAGGTACCGCACGGGTCCGACAAAATAGAGTGATCCGCATGTGGTGGGGACTGCTCTGCGCCCTGGGTGCGGCGATCGCGTACGGCGTGGCTTCGGTGATGCAGGCGGTCGCCGCGCAGGCGACCGACACCGGCGCTGACGGCGTCGATCCGAAGCTGCTCGTGCGCGTGCTCGGCCAGTGGAAGTTCGTCCTCGGCCTGGCGCTGGACGTCCTGGGGTTCGTCGCGCAGATCGTCGCCCTGCACGTCCTCCCGCTGTTCGTCGTGCAGGCCGCGCTCGCCGCGAGCCTCGCGGTCACGGCCGTCGCCGCGCGGTTCCTCGGGGTGCGGCTCGGGCGGCGGGAATGGGCGGCCGTGGCCGTCGTCTGCGCCGGGCTCGCGCTGCTCGGGACCGCCGCGGAAAGCGAAGGATCCGATCCCGTCGGGCTCGGCTTCCGGCTGGTGCTGATCGGCGCGGTCGTCGTGCTGGCCGGCGCCGGGATCGCCGCCGGGAAGGCGAACCGCCGGGTGCGGACGCCGGCGCTCGGGCTGGTCGCCGGGCTGAGCTTCGGCGTCGTCGCCATCGCCGGGCGGATCATCCCGAGCCTCGCGCCACTAGACCTGCTTACCGACCCCGCGACCTACACCGTCGCGGTCGCGGGCGGGATGGCGATGCTGTTCTACGCGACGGCACTGCAGCGCGGGAGCGTCACCACGTCCACCGCCATGATGGTGCTCGGCGAGACCGTGTTCCCCTCGCTCATCGGCGTGTTCGCCCTCGGCGACCGCACGCGGCCGGGGTTCGCGGTGGTCGCCGTCGCCGGGTTCGTGCTCGCCGTGGCCGCCGCGCTCGCGCTGGCGCGGTTCGGGGAACCGGCCACCGAGCCGCGGACTGAGACGAAGCCGACCGTTTTCCCGTAACTCTTTTACTTAGACTAGCCTTACCTATCCACGACGCGGACAGGGAGGCGCGGGTGAGCACGACGGGACGGGAAGTCCTCCGCCGGTCGATCGCCGGGCAACGACGATCGGTGGCCCTCGCGGCCCTGCTGACAGCGGGCCACCAGGGCGGCGAAGCACTGGTGCCGGTGGTGATCGGCGTGGTGATCGACCAGGCCGTCGCCGGCGGTTCGGTGGGCACGCTCCTGCTGTGGCTCGCGGTGCTGGGCGTCCTCTTCGCCGCGCTGTCGACCAGCTACCGCCTGGGCGCGCGCTTCGGCGAACGCGCCGCGGAGCGCGCGGCCCACGAGCTCCGCCTCGACGTCGGACGCCGGGTGCTGCACCCCGGCGGGGTCGCGGACTCCGGCGCGCTGGCCGGGGAGCTGGTGAGCATCGGGACGTCGGACGCGAAGCGCGTCGGCACGGTCAACGGCGTGCTGCCGTTCGCCGCCGCCGGGCTGGCCGGGCTGCTGGTCAGCGCCGTCGCGCTGCTCACCATGTCGCTGCCGCTCGGCCTGCTCGTGCTGCTCGGCACGCCGCCGATGCTGTACCTGGCGCACCTCATCGGCAAGCCCCTGGAGCGCCGCAGCGAGGCCGAGCAGGAGCGGTCCGCGTTCGCTTCCGGCATCGCGACCGACCTCGTCGCCGGGCTGCGCGTGCTCAAGGGCGTCGGCGCCGAAAGCGCCGCCGTCGACCGCTACCGCCGCACCAGCCAGGACTCGCTCCGGGCGACGCTCCGGGCGGCACGCGCCCAGGCGTGGCACAACGGCGCGCTGCTGGCGCTCACCGGTGTCTTCATCGCCGTGGTCGCGCTCGTCGGCGGCAACCTCGCCGCGGCGGGCGACATCAGCGTCGGCGACCTGGTCGCCGCGGTCGGGCTCGCGCAGTACCTGATCACGCCGTTCACGATCTTCTCCTGGGTCAACGGCGAACTCGCGCAGGGCCGGGCGTCGGCCGCGCGCATCGCCGACGTGCTCAACGCGCCGCCCGCCGTCGGCGCCGGGGACGCCACGCTGCCGGTCCCGGCCGCCGGGCACGTCAAGCTGGCCGCGCTGAACCGCGGCGCGCTGCGGGACGTCGGGTTCGAGGCCAGGCCCGGTGAGCTGCTGGGCGTGGTCGCCACCGACCCGGCCGCCGCGACCGACCTGCTCGACTGCCTCGGCCGCGCCGCCGACCCGGCGAGCGGCTCGGTGTCGGTCGACTCGGTCGACCTGTCCACTGTGGACCCGAGCCGGGTCCGGGAGGTGGTGCTGGTCGCCGCGCACGACGCCGACCTGTTCGCCGGCACCGTCGCCGAGAACGTCGAAACCGGGCCCAGGACCGCCGAAGCGCTGACCGCGGCCGCCGTCGACGAGGTGGCCAGCGCGCTGCCCGACGGCGTCGCGACCGCCATCACCGAACGCGGGCGGTCGCTCTCCGGCGGGCAGCGCCAGCGCGTCGCACTGGCCCGCGCGCTCGCCGCGGACGCGCCGGTGCTCGTGCTGCACGACCCGACGACCGCGGTCGACACCGTCACCGAGGCGCGGATCGCCGCGGCACTGGCGGAACTGCGGCGCGGCCGCACGACCATCCTCGTGACCACCAGCCCGGCGCTGCTCGCCGCGACCGACCGCGTCGTCCTGCTCGACGACGGGCGCGTGACGGGCGAAGGCAGCCACGCCGACCTGGCGGGCCGGGCCGACTACCGGGCGGCGGTGCTCTCGTGACCCGTGAACTCCTCCCCGTGGCCGACGGCCGCCGGATCCGCGCTGTCGTCGGCGAACTGCTCGGCCGCGCCAAGGGCCGCACGGCCGCGGCGGCCACGATGCTCGTCGCGGCGACGGCGATCGGCCTGCTCACCGCTCCCCTGCTCGGCCGCGTCGTCGACTTGGTCGCGACGCGCCGCCCGGCCGCCGATCTCGTGGCGCCGGTCGTCGGCCTGGTGCTGGTCGCGCTGGCCCAGGCGGTCGCGACCGCGATCGGGGTGTCGCTGGTGGCGCGCCTCGGCGAGACGATCCTGGCCGAGCTGCGCGAACGGTTCGTCGAGCGGGCGCTCGGGCTGCCGCTGGAACAGCTCGAACGGGCCGGCTCGGGCGATCTCACCGCTCGCGTGACCAACGACGTTTCGGTTGTCGCGGAAGGCGTCCGGCAGGCGCTGCCGGAGCTGGGCCGGTCGGTGCTGACCGTCGTGCTGACGCTGGGCGCGCTGGCCGTGCTCGACTGGCGGTTCCTGCTGGCCGCGCTGGTCGCCGTGCCGGTCCAGCTGTGGACCGTGCGCTGGTACGTGCCGCGCGCGAAGCCGTTGTACGCCAGCCAGCGCGAGGCCGTAGGCGCGCAACAGCAGCAGCTTCTGGACACCATCGGCGGGGCGAAGACGGTCCGCGCGTTCCGGCTGGCCGACGCGCACCTGGAGCGGGTGCGGCAGCGCTCCGACGGCGCCGTCGAGCTGGCCCTGCGCGGGATCCGGCTGGTGACGCGGTTCTACGCGCGGCTCAACCTCGCCGAGTTCCTCGGGCTGTCGGCCGTGCTGGCGATGGGGTTCCTGCTGGTCGGGGCGGACGCGGTCACGGTCGGCGTGGCGACGGCGGCGGCACTGTACTTCCACAGCCTGTTCGGGCCGATCACGACCGCGCTCGCGCTGGTCGACGACGCGCAGGCGGCCACGGCGAGCCTGGCGCGGCTGATCGGCGTCGCCGACCTGCCCGCGGCGGAATCCCCCGCGCGGCCGGCCCGGCCGGTCGACGCGTCGGTCAAGACGGCGGGCCTCGGATACTCCTATGTGGACGGTCACCCGGTGCTGGCCGACGTCGACCTCGCTGTCGCGCCCGGCGAGCGGGTGGCGCTGGTCGGGGCGAGCGGCGCCGGGAAGACGACGCTGGCCAAGCTGATCGCCGGCATCCACCGCCCCGGCACGGGTTCGGTCACCCTCGGCGGCGTCCCGCTCGACGAGCTGGGCCCGGCGGGCACCCGCCGGACGGTGGCGCTGATCAGCCAGGAGGTCCACGTCTTCGCCGGGCCGCTGGCCGACGACCTCCGGCTGGCGCGCCCCTCGGCGACCGACGCCGAACTGCGGGACGCGCTGGCGAAGGTGGGGGCGCTGACGTGGGTGTCTTCCCTGCCGGACGGGCTGGCCACGGTGGTCGGCGAAGGCGGCCACCAGCTGACGGTGACGCAGGCGCAGCAGCTCGCCCTGGTCCGCCTGGTGCTGGCCGACCCGCCGATCGCGATCCTCGACGAGGCCACGGCGGAGGCGGGCAGCGCCGGTTCCCGCGTGCTGGAGGCGTCGGCCGCGGCGGCGTTGGAGGGACGGACGGCGCTGGTGGTGGCGCACCGCCTGACGCAGGCGGCGGCGTCGGACCGGATCGTGGTGCTGGACGCGGGCGCCGTGGTGGAGTCGGGGACGCACGACGAACTGGTCGCGGCGGGCGGCCAGTACGCGAAGCTCTGGACGGCGTGGTCCGGCCAGCGCGCGTGACCCGCCAGCCGTGCCGGACCGCCGGGGGGGTGCGGCCGGCGACGCGGTGTCTTGAATGAGTCATTCAAGTCTTCGGAGGATGCTGTTGGCTTATTCGGGACACCGACCCCCAGGGCCGTGAAGGAGCTCTCTCGCGACGAGGGCCAATGTCCGTGAAGGCCTCCTTACCGGGCATAAGAGCCGGTAAGGAGGCCTTCACGGCTTTCAAAGCCTCGTCACCGGCGCATCCACCCCGAATAAGCCAACAGCATCTTCGGAGGTCCTGAATGACTCATTCAAGACGTCGGCGGCCAGCGCGCATGACTTACCGGGCACGCGAAAGCGCCGGGAGCCACGTGGGTTCCCGGCGCTTTCGTCTTCCCGACAGGGTCAGTTGTCCATGGCGTCGGCCAGGGACTTCGGCCGCATGTCCGTCCAGTTCGCTTCCACGTGGTCCAGGCACTCCTGGCGGCCGGACGGCCCGAAGGTCACCGTCCAGCCCGCCGGGACGTCGGCGGACTCCGGCCAGAGGCTGTGCTGGTTCTCGGCGTTGACCAGCACCAGGTACGTGCCGTCGGGGTCTTCGAACGGGTTGGTCACGGCGGGCCTCCTCAGGCGGTGATGTCGGTGCGGGCGCCCTTCACCAGCGCGGTCAGCTTCTGGATGACCGGGGTGGCGAGCAGGTGGTTGAAGCGCGGCTCGGCCGACCAGTCGCCGAGCTGGTTGGCCTTCACCGCGGGGAGCTGGTTCCACGTCGGGAACTGCGTCATCTGGGCGCGCGGCAGGGCGTAGGAGCGCGAGTCGGTCAGGATCAGGTCCGCCGGGTACTTGCCCGCCTGCTCCCAGGACAGCTGCTCCCAGTAGTCCTCGGTGCCGCCGCCGGAGACGATGTCGAGGCCGAGCTCGCGGTAGTACGCCAGGTCGGCGAAGAAGTCCGGCTTGGCGATGTAGAGGCCGTCCTTGTCGCCGTACAGCACCAGGACCTTGAGGCCGGCCTTCTCCTTCGCCGCCGCCCGCAGCTCCTCGGACGCCTTGTCGAAGTCCTCCTTGGCCTTCTTCATGGTCTCCGAGCCGGCGTCGCCGCCCAGCGCGACGGCCAGCTGCGAGTAGCGCTCGATCACCTTGGGCAGCGTGACCTTGTACTCCGAGAGCGCGACGATCGGCGCGACCTGCTGCACCTTCGGGCCGAGGTCGTCGGTGAGCACCCACATGTCCGTCGGCTTGGCGCCGGTCAGGCCGGTGACGACCAGGTCGGGCTTGAGCGCCGCGAACTTCTCCATGCTGAAGTCGTCCCAGGCGTTGCCGATCGACGTGACCGAGTTCAGGTCGATGTTGCCCGCCTGGATCTCCTTGGCGCCGTCGGCGGTCTTCTGCGGGCCGAACACGCCGACCGGGCGGACGCCGTAGTCCCACAGCGCCGCGGCCGAGCTGGCGTAGGCCACCACCCGCGCCGGACGCTGGTCGCGCGCCGCCTTCTGGCCGCGGTCGTCGGTGAACTCCCAGGGACCGGAGGCGGTGCCCGCCTGCTTGCCGTCGCCGCTGCCGCACGCGGTCAGTGCCGCCGCGGCGGCGACGCCACCGGCGCCGATCAGGAATCCACGCCGGCTGAGCCCGGCAGCGCCTTGGAACAGGGACATGAGAACCTCTCGAGCTTTTGGGGGTTCCGGGTGGCGGAGCCCCCGGCCCGGGCCGGAGGCCCGGATGTCACAGCGAACTTTAGGATAGGCACACCTTATTTAGGGCAGCCTGGCAAAAGCAACTGTGTCACCGCCCACGGCCGGAGAGCTGCGCCTCGGCGCCCGGCACCGGCTCGGCCGGGTCGTGGCCAAGGTGGACCTGCCGGTTGTCCGCGTCGACGTGCACCACCCGCGGCCGGTGCGCCGCGCGCTCGGCCTCGTCGATCTGCGCGTAGGTGATGATGATGACCAGGTCGCCGGGGTGCACGAGGTGCGCGGCCGCGCCGTTGACGCCGATCACGCCGCTGCCCGCTTCGCCGGTGATGGCGTAGGTCTCCAGCCGGGCGCCGTTGGTGATGTCGACGACGTGGACCTGCTCGCCTTCGACGATGTCGGCGGCGGCCATCAGGTCCGCGTCGATGGTCAGCGAACCGACGTAGTGCAGGTCGGCCTGCGTGACGGTGGCGCGGTGGATCTTGGCGTTCATCAGGGTGCGGTGCACGTCTACTCCGTGTCTCGGGTCAGCAGCGCGGCCAGCCCGGCCGCTGTGGGGGTGCGGAAGAACTCGGCGATCGGCAGTTCGGTCCCGAGCCGCTCGGTGATCCGGGTGCGCAGGACCACCAGCAGCATCGAGTGCCCGCCGAGGGTGAACAGGTCGTCGTCGGCGCCGACGGCGGCGACGTGCAGCACCTCCGCGAAGATCTCGCAGAGGGTCTTCTCCAGCGGCGTTTCCGGGGCACGGCCCCGGGTTTCGAACTCCGGCACCGGCAGCGCGGCCTTGTCTAGCTTCCCGTTGGGCGTCACGGGGAACGCGTCGAGCGGGACGATCGCCGCCGGCACCATGTACTCCGGCAGCGAGCGGGCCACGAACTCCCGCAGCCGCGCCGGGTCCGCGGCCGCCGGCGTCGTGTACGCCACCAGCCGCTTGTCCCGGTCTTCGCGGACGACGACCAGCGCCTGCGCCACGTCCTCGTGCCGGGTCAGCGCCGTCTCGATCTCGCCCGGTTCGATCCGGAACCCGCGGATCTTCACCTGGTCGTCGCTGCGGCCGAGGTATTCGAGCTGCCCGTCCGGCCGCCACCGCACGAGGTCGCCGCTGCGGTACATCCGCTCGCCCGGCTCGAACGGCGAGGCGACGAACCGGTCCGCGGTCAGCGAAGGACGCCGGTGGTAGCCGCGGGCCAGCCCGGCGCCGGCCAGGTACAGCTCGCCCGGCACCCCGGCGGGAACCGGCGAGAGGCCGCTGTCGAGGACGTACGCGCGGGTGTTGTGCACCGGGCGGCCGACCACCGGCCGGTCCGCGTCGGCGAACCGCCCGACGAGAGCGTCCACAGTGGCCTCGGTCGGCCCGTAGAGGTTGTACGCCGCCGTGCCCGGCATCGAACGCAACGTCTCCCACAGCTTCTGGGACACGGCCTCCCCGCCGACGCCGACGACGCTCAGCGCGCACCTCCCGCCCTCGATCACGCCCGCCTCGGCCAGCTGCGTGAAGTGCGACGGCGTGAGTTCGAGGAAGTCGAGCCCGCGGTCGCGCACCACCGCCGCCAGCCGCGCGGGGTCGCGGCGGGTCTCGTCGTCGACGACGTGCACCTCGTGCCCGTCGAGCAGCCACAGCTGCGGCTGCCAGGACGCGTCGAAGAAGAACGCCCACGCGTGCCCGACCCGCAGCCGCCGCCCGCCCGCCGCCGCGACCGCCGGGCGGTAGAGCCTCTCGCGGTGGCTGTGGAACAGGTTCACCAGCCCCGAATGCGGGATGACGACGCCCTTGGGCCGGCCCGTGGACCCGGACGTGTAGAGCACGTACGCCGGGTTCGCGGGCGACGGCGGCGTCAAGGCCGCGTCGGTGTCCACAATGTCCTCGACGAACAGCGCTCCCGGGACCGGCGTGGGCAGCGCGCGGCTGGTGAGCACCAGCGCCGCACCGGCGTCGGCGAGGATCGCGGCGATCCGGTCGGCCGGCTGGTCCGGGTCCACCGGCAGGTACGCCGCGCCCGTCTTGAACACGCCGAAGATCGCCTCGACGACCGCCGCCGACCGCGGCAGCACGAGCGCCACGACCTGCTCCGGACCCGCCCCCTGCGACGCGAGCCACCGGGCGAGGCGGTCGGTCCGCGCCGCGAACTCCGCGAAGGTGACGCTCGAACCGGCGTCGCTCAGCGCGGTCGCGTCCGGGGTCGCCGCCACCTGCGCGGCCAGCCGGTCGACGACCGTCGGCGCCGCCGTCGTCAGCGGCGCGCCGCTCCCCCACTCGCGCAGGATCCGTTCCCGCTCAAGGGGTTCGAGGACGTCGATCCGGCTCAGCGGCCGGTCCGGGTCCGCGACGACGGCGGTCATCAGCCGGACCAGGCGCTCGGCGAGCGTCCGGGCGGTCGGCTCGTCGAACAGGTCGAGGCTGAACTCGAGGTCGCCCTCGATGCCCTCGGGGGTTTCGACCAGGTCGAAGGACAGGTCGAACTTCGCCTGCCGCAGCCCGGTGTCCCGGTAGGCCGCGTCGAGCCCGAGCAGCCGCTCCCGCTCGGTGCCGGAGTGGTACACCGCGAGCATGACCTGGAACAGCGGGTGCCGGGCCAGCGACCGCGCCGGGTTGAGCAACTCGACGAGGTGCTCGAACGGCAGGTCCTGGTGGGCGTACGCGGCGAGGTCTGCCTCCCGCACGCGGGCCAGCAGGTCGCGGAACGTCGGGTCGCCGCCGGTGTCCGTGCGCAGGACCAGCGTGTTGACGAAGAACCCGGCGAGGTCCTCCAGCGCGTGGTCGGTGCGGCCGGCCACCGGTGTCCCCAGCGGGATGTCGGTGCCCGCGCCGAGCCGGGTCAGCAGGGCGGCCAGTGCCGCCTGCAGCACCATGAACGTGCTGGTGTCGCTGCCGTTCGCCAGTGCGCGCAGTCCCCTGTGGACCTCCGCGGGCACGGTGAACGACACCGCGGACCCGCGGTTGGTCGAGCGCGCCGGACGCGGCCGGTCCGCCGGGAGCGCCAGCTCGTCGGGCAGGCCGGCCAGGGTGTCGCGCCAGAACGCCGCCTGGCGGCCGAGCAGGCTGTCCGGGTCGTCGGCGCGGCCGAACATCTCGCGCTGCCACAGCGTGTAGTCCGCGTACTGCACCGGCAACGGCGTCCACTGTGGACGATCGCCCCGGAGCCGGGCGGCGTACGCGGTGTCGAGGTCCCGCTTCAGCGGCGGCAGCGACCAGCCGTCCCCGGCGGTGTGGTGCACCAGCAGCACGAACACGTGCCGCTCCGGCCCCGCGGAGACGAGCGTGGCGCGCACCGGGATTTCGGCGTCGAGGGTGAAGCAGTACGACGCGGCCGCGGTGACGGTCTCATCGAGATCGGTGGCCGTTTCGGTGACCAGATCCGGGCGGGCGCGGGCGTCGCCGGGGTCGAGGACGATCTGCCGCGGGGTGCCCTGCTCCGCCACCAGCAGCGTCCGGAGGACCTCGTGCCGCGCCACGACGTCGCGCACCGCCGCCTGCAGCGCGCCGACGTCGACCGCGCCGGTCAGCTCCCACGCCCACGGGATGTTGTAGGTCGCGGACGGCCCGTCGAGGCGGTCGAGGAACCACAGCCGCTGCTGCGCGAACGACAGCGGCAGGACGTCCGGCCGGGCGGCGGGCCGCAACGCCGGGCGGCTTTCGCGGCCCGGGTCCAGCACTTCCGCGAGCCGGGCCGGGGTCGGCGCGTCGAACACCGCCCGGATCGGCACCTCGACGCCGAGCAGCGCGCGGATCCGGCTGACCAGCCGCGTCGCCAGCAGCGAATGCCCGCCGAGGGCGAAGAACCCGTCGTCCGGGCCGACCGCCGGGACACCGAGGACGTCGGCGAACAGCTCGCACAGCGCCTGCTCGGCCGGGGTCCGCGCGACGCGGCCGGCAGCGCGGGTCCCGGGTGCGGGCAGGGCGGCGCGGTCGAGCTTGCCGTTGGCGTTCACCGGGAGCTCCGGCAGCACCACGACGGCCGCGGGCACGAGGTACTCCGGCAGCCGGGCGGCGAGGAGCGCCCGCAGCGCCACCGGGTCGCCCGCCGGCGCGACATAGGCGACCAGCGAGTTGTCGCGGGCGACGACGGCCGCGCGGGCGACCGAGGCGTCCGACGTCAGCACGGCTTCGACTTCGCCGGGCTCGACGCGGAACCCGCGGATCTTGATTTGCTGGTCGGCGCGGCCGAGGAACTCGAGCGCGCCGTCGAGACGGCGGCGGACGAGGTCGCCGGTGCGGTACATCCGCTCCCCCGCGTCGAACGGCGACGCCACGAACCGTTCCGCGGTGAGCGCGGGACGGCCGACGTAGCCCCGGGCGAGCCCGGCGCCGGCCAGGTACAGCTCGCCGCGCACGCCCGGCGGCACCGGCCGGAGACCGGCGTCGAGGACGTACGCGCGGGTGTTCGCCACCGGCCGTCCGATGGCCACCGGCCCGCACTCCTGCGCGAGGCTGTCGCCGGCGACCTCCGAGCAGCCGTAGAGGTTGACGAGTTTCGCCGACGGCCACCGGCTCGCGACCTTCTCGGCGAGCGCCGCGGAAAGCGGCTCACCACTGGTGATCCAGGTCGTCACCGAGGCGAACGCGTCGGCATCGGTGTCTTCGGCGAAGGTGTCGAGCAGGCTCGGCACCACGGTCAGCACCTGGGCGCCGGACGTCCGGACGAGTGCGGCGAGCGCGTGCGGGTCGGTGGCGGTCACGTCGTCGGCGAGCACCACCGGGTCGCCGGCGACGAGGCCGCCGAGCAGCTCGGTCGAGCCGTCGATGAACGTCAGCGCGCTCTTCGCGAGCCGGGTGCCCCCGGCGATCCCGCGGCCCCAGTGCAGCCGGTTCGCCAAGGCCAGCTGGGTACCGGCGACCGCCTTCGGGCGGCCGGTCGAGCCGGACGTGAAGATCACGTACGCGGGGTGGTCCGGGTCGATCGACGGCCACACCGGCTCGGGTCCCGTGTCACCCGGCCGGACCAGCCGGTCCCCGAAGCCGTCCTCGGCGATGACCAGGTGCGGCCGCGCGTCGGTGAGCATCAGCTCGACGCGCTCGGCCGGGTGGTTCCGGTCGAGGGGCAGGTAGGCGGCGCCGGTCTTGAGCACCGCGAGGAGCGCGACGACGAGGTCGGCCGACCGCGGCAGCGCGACGGCCACCACCCGCTCCGGGCCCGCACCCCGCGCGAGCAGGGCACGGGCGAGCGTCGTGGCCCGCGTGTCCAGTGCGGTGTAGCTGAGCCGCTCGTTGCCGAAGACCAGTGCGGTGGCGTCCGGCGTCCGGGCCACCTGCGCGGCGAACAGCGCACTCGGCGTTTTCGCCGGCAGCGGGGTCGCCGGCGCGGGGGCGAGCTGGTCGTGCTCGGCTTCGGTGAGCAGGTCGACGGCGCCGATCCGGGTGTCCGGGTCGGCGACGACGGCGGTCAGCAGCGTCCGGAGCCGGGCCAGGATCGCCTCGACGCTCTCGCGGTCGAAGACGTCGCTGTTGTACTCGGCGGTGCCGCGGATCCCGGCGCCCGCGTTTTCCCCGACGAAGAACACCAGGTCGGCGCGCGAAGTACCGGTGCGGACCGGCTCCTCCGCGACGGTCAGGCCGGGCAGGGTCAGGTCGGCGACGGCGTTGTTCTGCCAGGCGAGCATCGTCTGGAACAGCGGGTGGTACGCCAGCGACCGCGCCGGGTTCAGCGCCTCCACCAGCCGCTCGAACGGGACGTCCTGGTGGGCGTAGGCGTCGAGGCTGCGGTCCCGCACGCGGGCCACGAGGTCGCGGAACGTCGGGTCGCCGCCGGTGTCGACGCGCAGCACCAGGGTGTTGACGAAGAACCCGACGAGGTCGTCGAGCGCCTGGTCGGTGCGCCCGGCGATGGACGTGCCGATCGGGACGTCGGTGCCCGCGCCCAACCGGGTGAGCACCGCGGTGAGTCCCGCGTGCACGACCATGAACACGCTGGCCCCGCAGGCGCGGGCCAGGTCGACGAGTCCACTGTGGAGGCGCGCGTCCCAGCCGAAGGTGAACTGCTCGCCGCGGTAGGACGCTTCCGCCGGGTGCGGCCGGTCGGTCGGCAGCTCGATGCGTTCGGGCAGCCCGGCGAGGGCTTCGCGCCAGTACTCCAGCTGCGGCTCGATGACCGGCTCGCCGAGGACGTCCCGCTGCCACAGCGTGTAGTCCGCGTACTGCACCGGCAACGGCGTCCACTGTGGAGCCTCGCCGGCCTGGCGCGCGGTGTACGCCGTGGCGAGGTCCCGCCACAGCGGCGCGGTCGACCAGCCGTCGGAGGCGATGTGGTGGAACACCAGCACCAGCACGTGTTCCCGGGCACCGAGCCGCAGCAGCTCCGCGCGCAGCGGGATCTCGGTCTCCAGCTCGAACACCGTCCGGGCCGCTTCCGACACCGCGTCGGCGAGCGTGGCGGCGGTGACCTCGCGGACCGGCAGCGGGATCGAGACGTCTTCGAGCACCTGCTGCCGCGCTTCCCCGCCGATCTCGGGGAAGACCGTGCGGAGGGCTTCGTGGCGACCGACCACATCGGACAATGCCGTGTGCAGTGCGTCGACGTCGAGGGCACCGGTGAGCCGCACCGCGGTCGGCATGTTGTACGTCGCCGACGGCCCTTCGAGGCGGTGCAGGAACCACAGCCGCTGCTGGGCGAACGACAGCGGCAGCACATCCGGCCGCGGCTCGGCGCGGGTCAGGGCGGGGCGGGCGGCCGAGGCGTCGGCGGCGGCCAGCAGCGTGGCGAGCCCGGCCACGGTCGGCGTCTCGAACACCGACCGCACCTGCAGCTCGACGCCGAAGACCGCGCGCAGCCGCGCGACCAGCCGCGTCGCCATCAGCGAATGGCCGCCGAGGGCGAAGAAGTCGTCGTCGACGCCGACCGCCGAGGTGTCGAGGACTTCGGCGAAGAGCCCGCACAGGACCTCTTCGACCGGGGTCCGCGGCGCCCGCCCGGTGGTCGCGGCCTGCTGGTCCGGGCTCGGCAGCGCGCGGCGGTCGAGCTTGCCCGACGCGAGCAGCGGCAGCCGGTCCAGCAGCACGAACGCCGAGGGCACCATGTACTGCGGCAGCCGGTCGCGGACGTGCGCCCGCAGCGCCGCCACCAGCGCGCTCGTGTCCCGCTGCCCCGCCGGGTGGTTGCCGAGCGCCTCGAGCGCGGCGCGGACCGGCCGGGTGCGGTGGATCCGGGTCGGCGCACCGGTGGTGAACACGAATTCCAGCGTGCCCGCGTCCGCGGTCACAGTCGCGTACACGCGGTAGCCGTGGCGCTCGCCCAGAGCGTGCAGGGTCTCCGGGTCCACTCCGGACTGTTCGCTGTCCAAAGCGGACAGTGCCGCGTCGGCGTCCCCGTCCGCCAGCGCCGCGACGGCGGCCAGCTCGCCGGACAACCGCGCGTTCGGCACCCCGGTGACGCGCAGCCGGGCCGGACCGTCCGCCAGCCGCGTTTCCAGCTCGTCGAGCGACCTGAACGCGACGACGTCTTCGGCCGGCGGCACCGGCTTCGGCGCCTTGCGCAGCACGACGTCGTAGCGGTGCCGGGTCAGCTCGTTGTGCGCGTGGCCGCGCTTGACCCAGAGGTCGACGTCGTCGAACCCGTCGAGTTCCCGGCTCAGCGCCGCGAAGAAGTCCGGGTCGAGCACCAGCTCGCCTTCCCGGGCGATCGCCTGGTCGGCGGCCGCGGCGTCCCGGCGGCCGTGGCGCAGCTCGGTCGCGGTCCGGAACGCCCGCAGCGAGCGCAGGTTCCGGATGTCGCCGAGGAAGACCACGCCGCCCGGCCGGACGCGCGCGGCGGCCGTGCGGATCACCTCGGCGAGGTAGCCGACGCTCGGGAAGTACTGCGCGACGGAGTTGATGATCACCGTGTCGAACGGCTCGTCCGGCAGCTCGCCGAGGTCGTGCGCCGGGCGCGCGGCCAGGTGGACCTTGCCCGCGAACGACGTCGCCGCGAGTTCACGCCGCAGGTTCGCGATGGCCTTCTCGGACAGGTCGACGCCCCAATACTCCTCGGCGTCCGGCGCGATCCGGGACAGAATCAGCCCGCTCCCGACCCCGATCTCCAGGACCCGCCCGAACCCCGCACTTTCACGTGAAAGTGCGGGGTTCGCCAGCGAGCGGATGCGGTCGATCGTCGCCGCGTGCCACTCGCGCATCTCGTCGAGGGGGATCTCGGTGCCGTCGTAGCTGGAGTTCCAGCCGGTGAAGTTCTCCTCCAGGCCACCGGCTGCCGCGTCGGTGAAGACGTTCTCGTGCAGCTCACGCCACTCGCCGACGTGCTCCAGCTCCGCCGCTTCGTCCCGTCCGGTCGAGGGCACGGCGTAGGCGATGAGCCTGCCGTCCCGCGCGACGACGACGGACTGCCCGACCGCCGGGTGCTCGGCCAGCACCGACTCGATCTCGCCCAGCTCGATCCGGTACCCGCGGATCTTGACCTGGTCGTCCGCCCGGCCCAGGAACACCAACCGCCCATCCGGCAGCCACTTCACCAGGTCACCCGTCCGGTAGAGGCGTCCGCCGGAACCGAACGGGTCCGCCACGAACCGCTCCGCCGTCAGCCCCGGCCGCCCGAGGTAACCCCGAGCCAAGCCGGAGCCCGCGAGGTACAGCTCCCCCACCACGCCGGGCGGGACCGGCCGCAGCCCGGCGTCGAGCACGTACGCGCGGGTGCCGGGGTCGGGGACGCCGATCGGGACGACCGTCGCGTCCGCCAGCTCGGCCGGGTCGCTTTCGCCCAGCGTCGAGTTGGTGGTCGCTTCGGTCGGGCCGTAGGCGTTGAACATCCGCCGCCCCGGCGCCCACCGCCGCACCAGCTCCGGCGACACGCGTTCCGTACCCGCGAGCAGGACGCTGTCGCGCGGCAGGTCGAGGTCGGCCGGCATGGCGTCGAGCAGAGCGGGCGGCAGGATCATGAAGTCGACGGCGTGCCGGTGCGCGTACTCGGTCAGCGCCGGCCCGGCGACGCGGCGTTCGGCCGGGACGACCACCAGCCGGCCACCGGACAGCAGCCCGAGGCACAGGTCCCAGAACGCGACGTCGAAGCTCGGCGACGCGAACTGCAGCACCCGGCTGTGCGGCCCGACGCCGAACCGCTCGACCTGCGTGGCGATCAGCTTCGCCACACCGGAGTGCTGGAGCACGACACCCTTCGGCCGCCCCGACGAACCGGAGGTGTAGATCACGTAGGCCGCGTTCTCCGGCTTGACCGGTACCACCGGATCCACTGTGGACATCTCAGCGAGCGCCGGGTCGTCGAGCAGGACCCGCGGCAGGGTCGCGGGCAGCTTCGCCTCGACCTCCCGGGTCGTCACCACGCAGACCGGGCGCGCGTCGCCGGCCATGTAGGCGATCCGGTCGGCCGGGTAGTCGACGTCGATCGGCAGGTAGGCCGCGCCCGCCTTGAGGACGGCCAGCTCCGCGACGATCATGTCGAGCGAGCGCGGCACGGCCAGCGCGACCACCCGCTCGAGACCGGCACCCCGGGCGAGCAGCAGGTTCGCCAGCCGGTTCGCGCGGGCGTCCACCTCCGCGTAGGTGAGTTCCTCGTCCTCGAAGACGAGCGCGATCGCGTCCGGCGCCTCGGCGACGCGGCGGGCGAACATCCCGGGGAACGTCTCCGTGCCCGCGGGGTCGAGGGAGCCGGCCCACTCGGTGAGCACGCGGTCCCGCTCGTCCCCGGCGAGCAGGTCGAGGGCGCCGACCGGGCGGTCCGGTTCGGCCAGCGCCGCGCGCAGCAGCACTTCGAGGCGGCGCAGGATCGCGTCCGCGCCGGCGTGGTCGAAGACGTCGGCGTTGAACTCCAGCACGCCGTCGATCCCGGCTTCGCGCTCGGTCAGCGAGATCGCCAGGTCGAACTTCGACGTCCCGGTCGTCACCGGGATCTCGGAGACGGTCAGGCCGGGCAAGGTCACTTCGGCGCGGGCGTTGTTCTGCCCGGCGATCATCACCTGGAACAGCGGGTGGTAGGACAGCGACCGCGCCGGGTTCAGCACCTCGACGAGCCGCTCGAACGGCACGTCTTGGTGGGCGTACGCGTCCAGATTGCGCTCGCGGACGCGGGCCACGAGGTCGCGGAACGACGGCTCGCCGCCGGTGTCCACCCGCAGCACCAGCGTGTTGACGAAGAACCCGACCAGGTCGTCGAGTGCCTGGTCGGTGCGCCCGGCGATGGGCGAGCCGATCGGCACGTCGGTACCCGCGCCCAGGCGGGTGAGGAGGGCGGCGAGGGCCGCGTGCACGACCATGAACACGCTGGCGCCGCACTCGCGGGCCAGCTCGGCCAAGCGGGCGTGGAGCCCGGCGTCCCAGCCGAAGGTGTGCAGCTCGCCGCGGAACGTCGCGGTCGCCGGGTGCGGCCGGTCCAGCGGCAGTTCGATCCGGTCTGGCATGCCGTCGAGCGCGTCGCGCCAGTAGTCCAGCTGCGCGCTGAGGACGCTGTCGGGATCGTCCTCGCGGCCGAGCAGTTCCCGTTGCCACAGCGTGTAGTCCGCGTACTGCACCGGCAGCGCCGTCCACTGTGGAGGCTCCCCGGCGTGGCGGGCGGCGTAGGCCGTGGCGATGTCGCGCCACAGCGGGGCCATCGACCAGCCGTCGGACGCGATGTGGTGGAACACCAGCGCGAACACGTGCTCGCCCGCGCCGGTCCGGAGCAGTTCCGCCCGCACCGGCACCTCGTGTTCGAGGTCGAAGGGCCCGCGGACGAGCCCGGTCAAGGCCGCGTCGACGTCCGCGACCTCGCGCACCGGCAGGCTGACCGCCGCGGGCGGGAGGATGTCCTGGTAGGGCACCCCGTCCCCCTGCGGGAACCGGGTGCGCAGGGCCTCGTGCCGGGCGACCACGTCGGTGAGCGCCGCACGCAGCGCTTCGACGTCGAGGTCGCCTTCGAGGCGCATGATCAGCGGCACGTTGTAGGTGGCCGACGGCCCTTCGAGGTGGTGCAGGAACCACAGCCGCTGCTGGGCGCCGGACAGCGGCACGAACTCGGGCCGCCGCTGCCGGACCAGCGGCGGGCGCGCGGTCCCGCCGGCGGTGCCAAGCACCTCGGCGAGCCCGGCGGCGGTCGGGCGCTCGAACACCGACCGGACTTCCAGCTCGGCGTTCAGGGTCGTCCGGATCCGGGCGATCAGCCGGGTGGCCAGCAGGGAATGGCCGCCGAGGGCGAAGAAGCTGTCGTCCGGGCCGACCCGCGGCAGGCCGAGGACATCGGCGAACAGCTCGCAGAGCTGCCGTTCGAGCGACGTGCGCGGCTCGCGGTCCGACGTCGGCGCCACCGGGTCCGGCGACGGCAGGGCGCGGCGGTCGAGCTTGCCGTTGGCGGTCACCGGGAGCGCGTCGAGGACGACGATCGCCGAGGGCACCATGTGCTCCGGCAGCCGCTCGGCGGCCAGAGCCCGCAGGTCCGCGGACAGCGTGCTGACGCGGCGGAAGCGTCCGGGGTTTCCGGTGTAGGACAGCAGCGGTCCGGAGCCGGGCCGGAACGCACCGGCGGTCTCGCCCGTCGTGAACAGGACGTCCACGGAGCCGTCACCGGCCGCGGACCAGGTGACGACCGTGCGGAAGCCGCGGGCCTCGCCGAGTTCGTACCAGTCCTCGGGATCGACGCCGTCCGCGATGCGTCCATTGGGGACACCGTCGACGCGCACCCCGTCGCCGAGCCGCGCCCCCACCGCATCCACAGTGGACACATCCGCGCCCCAGGCGAGCACCGGGACGTCCGGCTCCGCGGCGGCTCCCGGCCGCAGGACGACGTCGTAGCGGTACTGGGTCAGCTCGTTGACGGCCCGGCCGCGCTTGACGCGGACGTCCGCGGCGACCCCGTCGAGACCGGCGAAGAACTCCGGTGCGACGAGCAGTTCCTTCTCCCGCAGCAGGTTCTGCTCGACGTCGCCACCGCGTACCTCGGCCACGGCGGTGTGGAACGCCCGGACCTGGCGCAGGTCCCGGACGTCGCCGACGAACAGCGCCCCGCCCGGGGCCAGCAGGTCCAGCGCTTTCCGCACGACGTCGAGCAAGTAGGTCCCGCTCGGGAAGTACTGGATGACGGAGTTCAGCACGATCGTGTCGAAGAACCCGGACGGCAGGCCGGTGACGTCGGCGGCGTCGCGGGTGCGGAGTTCGACACGTCCGGCCAGCTCCGGATCGGCCTCGACCCGGCGGCCCAGCGCCGCGATGACCTCGGCGGAGAAGTCCGTGCCCCAATAGGTTTCGCAGTCCGGGGCCAGCTCGGTCAGCAGCAGGCCGGTGCCGACGCCGATCTCCAGGACTCGTTTCGGTGCCAGGGAACGGATCCGCGTGACGATGGCGTCGCGCCACTCGCGCATCTCGGCCACCGGGATCGGCTCGCCGGTGTAGCTGGAGTTCCACCCGGCGAAGGCGTCGCCGTCCCCGGAGTACATCGAGTCGTACAGCGCACGCCATTCGCCGACCTGCTCGGTCTCGTCACCGGCGGCGCTTTCGGTGTCGGCGGGCACGACGTACCCGACCAGGCGCACGTCACCCGGGCGGTCTTCGCGGGCGACGACCACGGCGTGGGCGACGTCGTCGTGCGCGGACAGCGTCGCGGCGATCTCGCCGGGTTCGACGCGGAAACCGCGGATCTTGACCTGCTCGTCGCCACGGCCGAGGAACTCGAGGACACCGTCGGCGCGGAAGCGGGCGAGGTCGCCCGTGCGGTACATCCGCGTGCCGGGGGCGCCGAACGGGTCGGCGACGAACCGTTCCGCGGTGAGCCCGGCCCGGCCGAGGTAGCCCCGGGCGAGCTGGACACCGGCGAGGTACAGCTCGCCGGCCGTGCCGGGCGGTACCGGGCGCAAGGCGGCGTCGAGCACGTAGGTCCGGGTGTTCCAGACCGGGCGGCCAATCGGGACCGTGCTGTCCACAGTGGACGTGTGCCAGGCCGTGACGTCGACCGAAGCTTCGGTGGGGCCGTAGAGGTTGTGCAGTTCGGCGTCCAGCACCCGGCCGAACTGCGTGACCGCGTCCGGCGGCAGCGCCTCCCCGCTGCAGAGGACCCGGCGCAGGCTCGTGCACTCCCCCGCCGCCGGCTCCTGCAGGAAGACCTGCAGCATCGACGGGACGAAGTGGACGGTCGTGATCCCGCGGTCGCGGATCAGCCGGGCCAGGTAGGCGGGATCCTTGTGCCCGTCCGGTCGCGCGAGCACCTCGGTGGCACCGGTGACGAGCGGCCAGAGGAACTCCCACACCGAGACGTCGAAGCTGGACGGCGTCTTCTGCAGCACCCGGTCGTCGCCGGTCAGGGCGTACTCGTCCTGCATCCACAGCAGCCGGTTGACGATGCCCTCGTGCGGCACGACGACACCCTTGGGCCGCCCCGTCGACCCGGAGGTGTAGATCACGTAGGCCGGGTTTTCCGGCCGCAGCACGACGTCGAGCGGTGCATCGGACACGCCGGCGACGGTGTCCGGGTCGTCGAGGAGCAGGGCACCCGGGACGGCGGTCTCCCCGACGGCCAGCACCAGCGCCGGAGCGGCGTCTTCGAGCATGAACGCGATGCGGTCCGCCGGGTAACTGGGGTCGAGCGGGAGGTAGGCCGCGCCCGTCTTGAGCACCGCGAGGATCGCCGTCACCAGGTGCGTCGAGCGCGGCAGGGCGAGGGCGACCACGCGCTCGGGCCCGGCGCCCCGCGCGGCCAGGACACGGGCGAGGCGGTTCGAAGCGGCGTCGAGTTCGGCGTAAGTCAGCTCGTCGTCCTCGAAGACCAGCGCGAGGTGGTCCGGGGTGCGGGTGGCCTGAGCGGCGAACAGCTCGGGCACGGTGACCGCCGGCACGTCCTCGACCGGACCGGACCAGGTCGCTTCGAGGCCGTCGCGCTCGGCCGGGGTGAGCACGTCGAGGGTGCCGAGGCGGCGGTCCGGCGCCGAGACGACCTGGCGGAGCAGGACTTCCAGCCGGTCGAGGAGCCCGGTCACGGTGGCCCGGTCGAAGACCTCGGCGTTGAACTCGGCCTGGCCGTGCAGCCCGTCGGCGCGTTCGGTGAAGGAGAACCAGAGGTCGAACTTGGCCGTGCCGGTGCCGACCGGCTGCTCGGTGACCGTGAGCCCGGGCAGCTCGACGCCGGCGCCGGGGGTGTTCTGCCAGGCGAGCATGGTCTGGAACAGCGGGTGGTGCGCCAGCGAACGCGCCGGGTTGAGCGCTTCGACGAGCCGCTCGAACGGCACGTCCTGGTGGGCGTACGCGTCCAAGCTGCGTTCGCGCACCCGGGCGACGAGGTCGCGGAAGGACGGGTCGCCGCCGGTGTCCACCCGCAGCACCAGGGTGTTGACGAAGAAGCCGACCAGGTCGTCCAGCGCCGGGTCGGTGCGGCCGGCGATCGGGGTGCCGATCGGGATGTCCGTGCCGCCGCCGAGCCGGGACAGCAGCGCGGTCAGGCCCGCGTGCACGACCATGAACGGGCTGGCGCCGCACGCGCGTGCGAGGTCCGCGAGGCCGGCCTGGAGCCCGGCGTCCCAGGCGAAGGTGAAGAAGCCGCCGCGGTAGGCGGACACGGCCGGGTGCGGGCGGTCGAGCGGGAGGGTGATCCGCTCGGGCAGGCCGTCGAGCGCGCCGCGCCAGTAGTCGAGCTGCTTGCCCTCCTCGGCGGCGAGCAGTTCCCGTTGCCAGAGCGTGTAATCCGCGTACTGGACCGGCAACGGGGTCCACTCGGGAGCGTCGCCGCGGAGGCGGGCGCGGTACGCCGCGGCGATGTCCTGCCAGAGCGGCGACAGCGACCAGCCGTCGGCGGCGATGTGGTGCACGACCAGGACGAGCACGTGCCGGCGCGGGTCCACGGTCAGCAGCTCGGCGCGCACCGGGACACCGGCGCCGAGGTCGAAGATCCCGCGCACGAGAGCGTCCACTTCGGCGTCCACATCGGACACGTCGCGGACGGTCAGCCCGACGGTCCCTTCGGGCAGGACTTCCTGGTACGGCACGCCGTCGACGACCGGGAAGACCGTGCGCAACGCCTCATGCCGGGCCAGGACGTCGTTCAGCGCCGAGCGCAGCGCGTCGACGTCCAGCTCGCCGGACAGGCGCATGACGAGCGGGACGTTGTAGGTCGCCGACCCGCCTTCGAGGCCGTGCAGGAACCACAGCCGCTGCTGCGCGAACGACAGCGGCAGCCGCTCGGGCCGTTCGGTGACGCGGGTCAGCGGACGCCGTTCGGTGCCGGTAACGGGTCCGGCGAGGAGTTCGGCGAGCGCGGCCGGGGTCGGCGCGTCGAACACCGCGCGCACCGGCACCTCGGCGCCGACAGCCGCGCGGATGCGCTGGACCAGCCGGGTGGCCAGGAGGGAATGCCCGCCGAGGGCGAAGAAGTCGTCGTCCGGCCCGGCCTGCGGCACGCCGAGGACGTCGGCGAACATTTCGCACAGCAATTGTTCGACGGGGTTGCGGGGCGCGCGGCCCGGTCCGGCGGTGAACCGTTCGGGGCTCGGCAGCGCCTTGCGGTCGAGCTTGCCCGAGGCCAGCACCGGCAGCTTGTCCAGCACGACGAACGCCGACGGCACCATGTAGAGCGGCAACCGGTCCCGCACGTGCGCGCGCAGCGACGCGACGAACGCGCCGGTCTCCCGCCGGGCCGCCGGGTTGTTGGCGTACGACCCGGGCGCACCGGTCCGGCGCCCCGGCCGGTAGGTGCGCCCCAATGTGGCCTTGGTTGCGTCTGACGCACCGAAGGCCGCCTTGGGTGCGTCAGACGCACCGAAGGCCACATTGGGGCGATCGAAGACGGCTTCCAGCTCGCCGGGCTCGGCGGCCAGCGTCACCGCGACCCGGTAACCGGCGCTGTCGCCGAGGCGGTGCAGGGCTTCGGGGTCGACGCCGTCGCGCCTGTCGAGGGCTTCGAGAGCCGCCGCCGGGGCGGCGTCGTCGAGGCCGCGGACCGCGGCCAGCTCGCCGGACAGCCGCGCGTCCGGGATGCCGGTGACGCGCAGCCGCTCCGGCGCCTCGGCGGCCAGGAACCGCTCGACCGCGCCGAGGTCGCCGAACGCGACGACCTGCTCATCGGCCGCGGCCGGCCGGGATCCCTTGCGCAGCACGACGTCGTAGCGGTGCCGGGTCAGCTCGTTGTGCGCGTGGCCGCGCTTGACCCACAGGTCGACGTCGTCGAACCCGTCGAGGCCGCGGGCCAGCGCCGGGAAGAAGTCCGGGTCGAGCACCAGCTCGCCCTCGCGCGCGATGGCCTGGTCGACCGCCGCGACGTCGCCCCGGCCGTGCCGCAGCTCGACGGCGGTCCGGAACGCCCGCAGCGAACGCAGGTTGCGGATGTCGCCGAGGAAGATCGTCCCGCCGGGCTTCAGGACTCCGGCGGCGGTCTTCACGACCTCCGCGAGGTAGTCCGCACTCGGGAAGTACTGCGCGACCGAGTTGATGATCACCGTGTCGAACGGCTCGTCCGGCAGCTCGCCCAAGTCGTGCGCCGGGCGCGCGGCCAGGTGGACCTTGCTCGCGAACGACGTCGCCGCGACCTCGCGCCGGACGTTCTCGATCGCGCTCTCGGACAGGTCGACGCCCCAGTACTCCTCGGCGTCCGGCGCGATCCTCGACAGGATCAGCCCACTCCCGACCCCGATCTCCAGCACCCGCCCCAAAGCCGCACTTTCACGTGAAAGTGCGGGGTTCGCCAGCGAGCGGATGCGGTCGATCGTCGCCGCGTGCCACTCGCGCATCTCGCTCAGCGGGATTTGCGAGCCGTCGTAGCTGGAGTTCCAGCCGGCGAAGTTCTCTTCGATGCCCCGGGAGCCGGCGAGCATCTCTTCGTGGACGTCGTGCCATTCGGCGACGTGCCCCTGCTCGGCCGCCTGGTCGCGGTCGGGCACCGGCACGGCGTACGCGATCAGCCGCCCGTCCTGCGCGACGACGACCGACTGGCCCACGCGCGGGTGCTCGGCCAGCACCGACTCGATCTCGCCGAGTTCGATCCGGTACCCGCGGATCTTGACCTGGTCGTCCGCCCGGCCCAGGAACACCAACCGCCCATCCGGCAGCCACTTCACCAGGTCACCGGTCCGGTAGAGGCGTCCGCCGGAACCGAACGGGTCCGCCACGAACCGCTCCGCCGTCAGCCCCGGCCGCCCGAGGTAACCCCGCGCCAGACCCGAGCCCGCGAGGTACAGCTCGCCGACGGCGCCGACCGGGACCGGGGCCAGGTGCGCGTCGAGGACGTAGGCCCGGGTCCCCGGGTCGGGGACGCCGATCGGTACGGCCGAGCCCGGCGCGATCTCCGGGTCGCACAGCCCGAGCGTCGAGTTGGTCGTGGCCTCGGTCGGGCCGTAGGCGTTGAACATCCGCCGCCCCGGCGCCCACCGACGCACCAGCTCCGGCGACACGCGCTCGGTGCCCGCGAGCAGCACGCTGTCGCGCGGCAGGTCGCAGTCCTCGGGGAACTCGGCGAGCAGCGCGGGCGGCAGGATCATGAAGTCGACGCCCTTGGCGTGGGCGTACTCGGCCAGCTCCGGCCCGGGCACCCGCCGCTCGGCGGGCACGATCACCAGCCGGCCACCCGAGAGCAGCCCGAGGCACAGGTCCCAGAACGCGACGTCGAAGCTCGGGGACGCGAACTGCAGCACGCGGCTGTGCGGGCCCACGCCGAATCGCTCCGACTGCGTCGCCACCAGTTTCGCCACGCCCGCGTGGGAAACCACGACTCCCTTGGGCCGTCCGGTGGAACCCGAGGTGTAGATGACGTAGGCCGCGTTCGCCGGGACGATCGGGGCCGCCGGATCCGTGGCCGGTGCCGCGTCGAGGTCCGCTTCGTCCAGGAGCAGGACGTCGCCGTCGAAGCGGCCGGCGAGTTCGCTCGTGGTCACCACGCACACCGGGCGCGCGTCGGACACCATGAAGGCGATCCGCTCGGCCGGGTAGTCCTGGTCCAGCGGCAGGTAGGCGGCGCCGGCCTTGAGCACCGCCAGCTCGGCCACGATCATCTCGAGCGAGCGCGGGACGGCGAGGGCGACCACGCGTTCCGGCCCGGCACCGCGGCCGATGAGGACGTGGGCGAGCCGGTTGGCGCGCGCGTCCAGTTCGGCGTAGGTCAGCTCCTCGTCCTCGAAGACGAGCGCGACGGCGTCCGGGTGCTCGCGGACCCGGGCCGCGAACAGCTCCGGCAGCGTCGAAAGCGGTGTCGCGAGGTCGGTGTCGTTCCAGCCGTCCAGGATCTCCCGCAGCTCCGGCGCGCTCATCAGGGCGAGCCGGTCGACCGGCCACTGTGGACGCTCGGCCGCTTCGGCGAGGAGGTGACCCAGGTGTCCGAGCATGCGGTCCACAGTGGACTCGTCGAGGACGTCGGGGCGGTAACGCAGCCCGGCCGCGGTCAGGTTCAGGTCCAGCGGGAGGTCCGTTTTGGCGCCGAAGCCGACGTTGACGAGCAGCGCTCCCCCGCGCCCGGGCTCGGGGTCCAGCTCGGCGACCAGGTCGGCGAACGGCACCTCGTGCGCCAGCGCTGCCTCGCGCGCCTCGCGCACGCGCGCCACGACGTCGGCGAAGCCGGGCGAGCCGCCCAGGTCCACCCGCAGCGGCACCAGCGAGCCGATCCCGAGCAGGACGTCGGCGGTTCCCGCATACCGGGACAACAGCACCGTGAACGCCGCCAGCAGCGTCAGCTCGTCGACCTCCGGCACCGGCCGGCCGAGCACCACCGGCGTGGCGGGCTCCGCGGGGTAGGGCCGGTCGACCGGCAGCGGCAGCTCCTTCGGCGCCGAAGCGAGGCGGTCACGCCAGAAACCCAGCTCCGACACCTGCTGCACAGCGTCACCGTTGCTCACCGGTAGACCAGCCTCCCGCTGCTCACGGCGCCTCAGCCGAGGCGCTGACTTAGGTGACCCTAACAAACGGATGGTGAGGATGCACTCCTGTACCATCGGTTAGCCTTACCTAAAATCAGTACCAGTCGGAGGTGCGGTGCGAACAGACCCCGGAGGGATCGCTCTCACGCGACGCCCGCCACACACGGGCCGCGCGCTCGGTCTGCTGGCCGCTCTCGGTGTCCTGGTTTTCCTGTGCCTGCTGAGCGTCTGGCTGGGCTCGAAGGAGATCTCCCTCGGCGCCGTCTGGCAGGTGCTGTGGCACGACGACGGCTCGGCCGACGCGGTGATCATCCACAGTGTCCGGATGCCGCGGACCCTGCTCGCCGTCCTGGTGGGCGCCGCGCTCGGCCTGGCGGGCACCGTGATGCAGGCGCTGACCCGCAACCCGCTGGCCGACCCGGGACTGCTGGGCATCAGCGCCGGGGCCGCGTTCGCCATCGTCTTCTCGATCACCGTGCTCGGGGTCAGTTCGCTCTACGGCTACGTCTGGTTCGCCTTCGCCGGCGCGCTCGGCGCGACCGCCGTCGTGTACTACCTCGGCACCCGCGGCCGCAGCGGATCGAGCCCGGTCAAGCTGGCCCTCGCCGGGGCCGCCGTCACGGCGCTGCTCGGTTCGTTCACCAGCGCGATGGTGCTGTCGGATCCGGTGGCGCTCAACCGCTTCCGCTTCTGGTCGGCCGGTTCCCTCGCCGGCGTCGACGGTGGTTCACTGCTGCGGATCCTGCCGTTCCTGCTCGTCGGCGTGGTGCTGGCGGTCGCGAGCGGCCCGGCGCTGAACAGCCTCGCGCTCGGTGACGACGTCGCGGTCGCGCTCGGGCGGCGGCTCGGCCCGCTGCGGCTGCGCGGCGCTTTGGCCATCACGCTGCTGACCGGCGCGTCGGTCGCCGTCGCCGGCCCGATCGTCTTCCTCGGCCTGATCGTCCCGCACGCCGTCCGGTTCCTCATCGGCCCCGACCACCGCTGGCTGCTGCCCTACACCGCGGTGCTCGCGCCGTGCCTGCTGCTGGCCGCCGACATCCTCGGCCGCGTCATGGCGCGGCCCGGGGAGATCCGCGCCGGCGTGATCGTCGCGTTCCTCGGTGCCCCCTTCTTCATCTACCTCGTCCGCCGCCGCAAGCTGGTGGAATCCTGATGAGCCTGCTGCAGCGCGACCGCGTCACCTTCCGCCTCGCGAAACCCGCGGTGTCCGGCCAGATCCGGCTCCGGCTCGCCGCCGTCTCGCTGGTCCTCGCCGTGCTGGCGTTCGCGTTGTTCTGCGTGGGCATGACGATCGGCGACGTCCCGCTCAGCGTGTCGGACGTGCTGTCGGCGGTGTTCGGCGGCGGCGACAGCGGAACCGCTTACATCGTCGGAGAACTGCGCCTGCCGCGGGCGCTGACCGGGCTGCTCGCCGGGGTCGCGTTCGGCGCGTCCGGCGCGGTGTTCCAGACCATCACCCGCAACCCGCTGGCGAGCCCGGACATGATCGGCATCAACGCGGGCGCGGCCACCGCCGTCGTCGCGGGGATCTCGTTCGGCTTCGGCGGCGGCCTCGGCACCACGACGCTCGGCCTGCTCGGCGGGCTCCTGACCGGGTTGCTCGTGTACGTGCTGGCGTGGCGGCGCGGCACCACGGGCTACCGGATCATCCTGGTCGGCATCGGCATCTTCGCGATGTGCACCAGCCTGACCGACTACCTGCTCAGCCGCGCGCAGATCACCGAAGCGCAGGCGTCGATCGGCTGGCTCGTCGGGAACCTCGCCAACCGCGGCTGGGAGCACGTCCTGCCCTTGGCGGGCGCGCTCGCGGTGCTGCTGCCCCTGCTGCTGGCGCTGTCGCGCTGGATGCGCACGCTGCAGCTCGGCGACGAGGTGGCCGCCGGGCTCGGCACGCCGGTCCAGCCGGTCCGGCTCGGCCTGCTGCTGGCCGGCGCCGGGCTGGTCGCCTTCGCGACGGCGTCCGCGGGCCCGGTTTCGTTCGTGGCGCTGACCGCGCCGCAGATCGCGCAACGCCTGGCGCGCCAGACGTCGCCGCCGCTCATCGCGTCCGCGCTCACCGGCGCGGTCGTCGTGCTGGGCAGCGACATCCTGGCGCGCACCGTCACGGCGTCCCCGTTGCCGGTCGGCATCGTGACCGGCGCGCTGGGCGCCCCGCTCCTGCTCTGGCTGCTGGCCAGGGCCAACCGATCCGGTTCCGGAGGCTGACCCATGGAAACACCGTCATTGCGGGTGCAGCAGCTGCGCGTCGCCTACGACGACCGGATCGTCATCGACGACCTCGACCTCGACATCCCGCCGGGCCGGATCACCGCGATCGTCGGGGCGAACGCGTGCGGGAAGTCGACGCTGCTGCGCACGCTGGCCCGCCTGCTCACGCCGAAGTCGGGCGGGGTCTACCTCGACGGCCGCTCGATCCACGACCTGCCGACCCGCCAGGTCGCCCAGCGGCTCGGGATCCTGCCGCAGTCCCCGGTGGCGCCCGAAGGCATGACGGTCTCCGACCTCGTCGGCCGCGGCCGCGCGCCGCACCAGAGCTGGTGGCGCCAATGGTCCACTTCGGACGAAGGCGCGGTGCGCGCGGCCCTGGCGGCCACGGAGATGACCGACCTGGCCGACCGCCCGGTCGACGAGCTGTCGGGCGGCCAGCGCCAGCGCGCGTGGATCGCGATGGCGGTCGCGCAGGGCACCCCGGTGCTGCTGCTCGACGAGCCCACGACGTACCTCGACCTGGCGCACCAGATCGACGTGCTCGACCTGGTCGTCGACCTCAACCGCGGCGAAGGCCGCACGGTCGTGATGGTGCTGCACGACCTGCCGCAGGCCTGCCGCTACGCCGACCACGTGATCGCGATGAAGGCCGGCCGGATCGTGGCTTCCGGCGCGCCGGCGGACGTCATCACCGAGGAACTGGTGGACGAGGTGTTCGACGTCCGCTGCCAGATCACCCCGGACCCGGTGAGCGGCACCCCGATGGTGATCCCGATCAGCCGCCACCACCCCGCCCCGGCGCACCAGGGCTGAGCTATCCTGGGGTTCGGCCCGCCCCGCGTGTTCCGGGGAACGTCCGGCCGAAACCCCCCTCTAGGAAGCAGAGCCATGTTCGTGCTGCCCGAAATCACCACCGGTCCCGAGCGCCACCTGCTGGAAGCCACGATGGACCGCCAGCGGCGCGCCGTCATCGACGTCGCCCGCGGGCTGTCCGAGACCGACGCCCGCGTGCGGCTGGTCGCGTCCGCGACCACGCCGATCGGGCTGGTCAAGCACGCCGCCATGGCCGAGCGCCGGTGGTTCCAATGCCTCCTGCAGGGCCTCGACGAGTCCGAATGCGACGGTCCGACCACGCCGGGCGATCCCAGTTTCGCCGTCGCGGAAGGCGAAACCGTGGCCGACGTGATCGCCGAGTTCGAGCGGGCCAGCGCGCGCTCGCACGAGATCGCGGCCCGCTTCGACCTCGACGAGACCCGGACCCACGACGTCCTCGGCGAGGTCACCCTCCGGTTCGTCTACCTGTTGCTGATCGAGGACTTCGCCCGCCACGCCGGCCACGGCGACATCCTGCGGGAGCAGCTCAGCGAGCGCTGACCGCGTACTCCCCCGCCGTCGGCCGGCGGAACGAGCCTCATGCTCTGGTCGAAGTTTCCGCGCGGACGCGCCGACCGACGGCTCCGAAATCGAAGACGTGGCCAAGCAGCCTTGAGCCAGCAGTTCCGTCACGGCTGGTTACCCGATACGCCGAACGACGCACCGGGCTTGGTCAGGTTGCGCGATTAGTGGCGTGCGCCACAGTTAGCAGGATTTTTTTTATCATCAGCCGCGAACAACACACCAGCGGCCGCCGCCGCGATCGTCACCAGCAGCCACAGAAGCTGCCAATGGCTGATGCCGCCGTTGACCCCGGCCAGAACCTGCGCTCCTCCTGAAGACGCGACAAAGACCGCCGCTACCTGCGCACGCGTCGGACGGACGAGCATGTGCTCGAGTATTCCACAACCGCCTGCAACAACGAGACCGCTCGCGAATCCGACTGCGAGAAGGACAGACTGGTGGCGAACTCGTCCGGCGCGTCCGTCAGCGAGCGCTGACCGCGTACTCCCCCGCCGGCTCCGCGACCACCCGCCGGTCCACAACGGACTGGAGGATCTCCCCCACGCGCACCGCCGTGTTCGACAGCAGCGACGACGTGATGCCGTGCGTGTGCTCGGTGCCGCCTTGGAGGTAGATCCCGCCGCGCAGCGCCGGTTCCGTCGTGAGGCGGTAGTCGCGCTCGACGCGCAGGCGGCCGTCCTCGTCCCGCGAACAGCGGGCGCCCAGCTCGCCCAGCAGCGGTGTCGGGTCGGCGGGCCGGTACCCGGTGGCGTAGACGACCGCGTCGGCTTCCAGCACCGTGCGCTCGCCCGTCGTCAGCGATTCGACCGTGGCCGTCACGGCGGTCCCGGTGTCGGTCACCTCGACCGGGCGCGAGACGTTCAGCAGCCGCAGCCGTTCCACGCCGAGCACCTTCTCGCGGTAGACGCGGCGGTACAGCTCGTCGATCAGGTCGATGTCGACGGCCGAGTAGTTCGTGGCGCCGTGGTAGCGCATCAGGCGGTCCTTGACCGGCTCACCCGCGCGGTAGAACTGGTCGACGGCTTCCGGGTCGAAGATCCGGTTCGCGAACGAGCTGTCGTCGGCCGGGCTGTAGCCGTAGCGGGCGAACACGGCGCACACCTCGGCGTGCGGGAACTCGTCGTGCAGCAGCGCGGCCACCTCGGCCGCGCTCTGCCCGGCACCCACGACGACGAACCGCTTCGGCGAGGTGCCGCGCAGGGCGTCGACGCGGAACAGCAGTTCGCTGTTGTGCCAGATCCGCGGCCCGGCGGCGATCCCCTCGGGCAGCTGCGGGCGCAGGCCCGTGCCGACCACCAGGTTCCGGGCGCGCAACGCCGAGCCGTCCGACGCCTCGACGTCGAAGTAGGCCACTTCCGAGCCGTCGTACACCGGCTTCACCGAGACAACCTCGGTGCCGTAGGAGACGACGTCGTCGACCTTCGCGGCCGCCCACTCGAAGTAGTCGTGGAACTCGACCCGCAGCGGGAAGAGGTTCTTGTGGTTGATGAAGTCGACCAGCCGCCCCGCGGCGTGCAGGTAGTTGAGGAAGCTGAACTCGCTGGTCGGGTTCCGCATGGTGACCAGGTCTTTCAGGAACGAGACCTGCATGGTGGCGGTGTCGATGAGCATCCCGCGGTGCCAGCCGAACTTCGGCTGCCGTTCGAGGAAGTGCGCGGTCACCGGTTCCCCGGCGCCGGCGTTGTGCTCGGCGAGGGCGATCGCGAGGGCCAGGTTCGAGGGTCCGAAACCCACGCCGACGATGTCGTAGATCGGGACCTCTGCAGTCATGTTGCTCCCTCGCGCGCTCCGGTACCGTCAGGGAACCCTAACCTAACTTAGGCGAGCCTCGCCTAGTACGTTCGTGGTGATGTTCGTCCCCCGATCATGAAAGGCACTCTCGAATGCGCGTGGCGATGTTCGGCTACCAGACCTGGGGGCACCGGACCCTGCAGGCGCTCATCGACGCGGGGCACGACGTCGCCCTCGTGGTGACGCACCCGAAGAGCGACCACGCGTACGAGCGGATCTGGGCCGACTCGGTCGCCGACCTCGCCGAGGCCAACGGCATCCGCGTGCTGCTGCGCAATCGCCCGGACGACGCCGAGTTGCTGGCCGAGCTCAAGGCCGCGGACCTCGACCTGATCGTCGCGAACAACTGGCGCACCTGGCTGCCCCCGGAGATCTTCGAGCTCCCGCGGCACGGCACGCTCAACATCCACGACTCGCTGCTGCCGGCGTACGCGGGCTTCTCCCCGCTCATCTGGGCGCTGATCAACGGCGAGCCGGAGGTCGGCGTCACCGCCCACATGATGGACGGCGAGCTGGACGCGGGTGACATCGTCCTCCAGCGCGCGATCCCGGTCGGCCCGGCGGACACCACGACGGACCTGTTCCACCGCACGGTCGACCTGATCGCCCCGCTCACGGCCGAGGCCATCTCGAAGATCGAGACGGGCTACACCCCGGTGCCGCAGGACCGCTCGAAGGCCAGCTTCTTCCACAAGCGCGCCCGCCGCGACAGCCTGATCGACTGGACCCTCCCGCCGGCGGACCTCGAACGCTTCGTGCGCGCGCTGTCGGATCCGTACCCGAACGCGTTCACCTACCACCGCGGCGAAGAGCTGCGGATCCTCAAGGCGTCGGTGTCGGCGGGGAACTACGGCGGCACGCCGGGCCGGATCTTCATCAAGGAGGGCGACGGCGTCGTGGTCGTGGCCGGCCCGGACGCGCGGCGCGGGCAGTCGCCCGGCCTGGTGGTCGAGCGGGTCCGCACCGCCGACGGGACGGACCTGGCGGCGCACGAGTACTTCAAGACCATGGGCGGGTACCTGACCGACCGGCCGTGACCCGGTGAGCGGGAAGTCCTGGCCGCCGCGGGGTTCCGGCGGCCAGGATGGCCCGCATGGCCGGGATCAGCTACCTCGACGACCACCGCACCTGGGTGCTCACCGGCGCAGCCACCACGTACGCGCTGCGGCTCGACGAGGACGACGTCCCCACCCACGTCTACTGGGGTCCCCGGCTCTCCCCGCCCGAGGTCGTCGAACTCACCGGGAAAACGCTTCCCCGCTGGGACGGCTTCAACGACCCCAACGAAGGCCTCGACGAACTCGCGGCGGACGGCGGCACCCGCTACTGGACCCCGGCGCTGCAACTCCGCTTCGCCGACGGCACCCGGGGCCTCGAATGGCGGTACGAAACCCACGCGAGCACCGGCGGCCACCTCGCGATCTCCTTCACCGACCGCCACTACCCCGTGCGGCTCACGCTCCACTACCGCTTCCGGGGCGACGTCCTCGAGCGCTGGACCGAGCTGTCCGCCGACACCGACGTCGAGGTCGCCCGCGCCGACTCCGCCACCTGGGTACTGCCCGTCCTCGAGGACTACCGGCTCAGCCACGCGACCGGCCGCTGGGCCGCGGAGACCCAGCTGCGGCGGGAAGCCGTCCCGCACGGGGAAACCGTCTTCGGCAGCCGGCGCGGGATCACCAGCCACCACGCCAACCCGTGGGTCATGGTCGACGACGGCACGGCCACCGAACGCCACGGCGAGGTCTACGGCGTCGCGCTCGCGTGGAGCGGGTCGTGGCGCCTCACCACCACGCGGGCCTCGACCGGGCGCCTCACGATCAGCGGCGGTTTCGGCCAAGACGGCGTCGTCCACCTGGTCGGGCCGGGAAAGCCGCTGACCACGCCGGTCGCGGCCGGGCTCTGCACCGACGGCGGGTTCGGTGCCGCGAGCCGCGCGTGGCACGCCTACGTCCGCGAACACGTCCTGCCCCACCCCGGGGAACTGCGCCCGGTGCTCTACAACTCCTGGGAGGCCACGGGTTTCGAGGTCTCCGAAGCCGGGCAACGCGCGCTCGCCGAGCGGGCCGCGGCGCTCGGCGTCGAGCTGTTCGTGCTGGACGACGGGTGGTTCGGCGCCCGCACGGGCGACCACGCCGGGCTCGGCGACTGGCACGTCAACCGCGAGCGCTTCCCCGATGGCCTCCAGCCGCTGGTGGACGCGGTGCACGCGCTGGGCATGAAGTTCGGCCTGTGGGTCGAGCCCGAGATGGTCAACCCCGACAGCGACCTGTACCGCGCCCACCCGGACTGGGTGCTGCACCACGCGCACCGGCGGCGCTCGGAACTGCGCAACCAGCTCGTCCTCGACTTCGCGCGGCCGGAAGTCGCCGCGTGGGCGCACGGCTGGCTCGACCGGCTCGTCGGCGACCACGGCGTCGACTTCCTCAAGTGGGACATGAACCGCCCGTTCAGCGAAGCGGGCCGACCGGGCGAAGCGGACCAGGACCGGGTATGGGTCGAGCACACCCGGGCCGTGTACGCGATCCTCGACCGGCTCCGAGCCGATCACCCCGGTCTGCGCGTCGAGGCGTGCAGCGGTGGCGGCGGCCGGCTCGACCTCGGCGTGCTCGCCCGGACCGACCAGGTCTGGCCGTCCGACAACACCGACGCCCTCGACCGGTTGCGCATCCAGCACGGCTACAGCCAGCTCTACCCGGCCCGCGCGATGTCGGCGTGGGTCACCGACAACCCGAACTTCGTCACCGGCCGCTCGGTGCCACGGCGCTTCCGGTTCCACGTCGCCATGGCCGGCGTGCTCGGGCTCGGCGGCGACATCGCGCGCTGGCCCGAAGCCGACCTCGCGTTCGCCCGGGAGATGATCGCGCTGTACCGGGACATCCGGCCCGTGGTGCAGCACGGCGCGCTGCACCGGCTCCGGCCGCCGGACGGCGACGGGCTCGTGGCGCTCCAGTACGTCCTCGGCGACCGGTCGGTCGTCCTCGCCTACCGGCAGGCCGCGCACTTCGCCGAGCCGGACCGGCTGCTGCGGCTCGACGGGCTCGATCCCGCTGACCGGTACCTGAATCCGGATTCCGGCGCGACGCACAGCGGGGCCGTGCTGCTCGCCCACGGACTGCGCCTCGGCCTCCCGACCGGCGACTTCGCAAGCACGGTGATCCGGCTGGAGCGAATTCCGCGCTAGAGATCCGATCTATCGGCCGTCCTTCGAGGGATTCACTGCCGCTTGCTGCTTGACAGCCCCTCAGACGTCAGATCAAATGCGTCATACATCACATCTGGAGGGCTCGATGAGACGGACATTGGCGCTCGGCGCGGCGGCGCTGCTGGCGGTGAGCGCGTGCTCGGTCGGCTCGAACACCGGCGGTGGCACCGAGATCACCTTCCTGACCTTCGAAACCCCGAACCTCACCCCGGCCTACTGGGACGCCGCCATCAAGCGCGTCACCGACAAGAACCCGGGCATGAAGGTGAAGAAGCTCGTCGCGCCGACCGCCGACGGCCGGACGTCGTACGCCAAGCAGCTCCTGCAGTCCGGCCAGTTCCCGGACGTGCTGATCGCCGTCGACTCGGCGGGCTTCGCCGAAGCCGGGAACCTCTACGCCTGGACGCCCGAAGAGCTCAAGGACTTCCAGTTCCCCGACGCCAATCCGGTCAACGGGAAGCACTACCAGCTGCCGGCGAACACCCAGACCATCCCGCCGGTCTACTACAACAAGAAGATGTTCGCCGCTGCCGGCATCGCCGCGCCGCCGAAGACGTGGGACGAGCTCGTCGCCGACGCGGGAAAGCTGAAGGACAAGGGGTTCGCGCCGTTCACCATCGGCGGCGGCAAGGACGGCTTCCCGTCGTCGATGATCCTCTCCGGCCTGGTCTCCACCGAGGTCTACAACACGGTGCCGGACTGGCTGACCCAGCGCCGCCAGGACAAGGTCAAGTTCACCGATCCCGCCTTCCAACACGCCTTCGCGAAGCTTGCCGACCTGGCCGCGCAGGGGTACGTGGACAAGACCAGCGTGTCCCGCGACTACGCGGCGACCGAGCAGGCCTTCCTCGACGGCAAGAGCGCGATGTACCCGATGGGCAACTGGTTCGCCGCGAACGCCGACTCGAAGAAGCACGACTTCGAGGTGGGCGTCTTCGACTTCCCCACCGAGGACGGCAAGCTCGTCGTCCCGGCCTACACCGGCGGCGGCATGATCGTGAACGCGAAGGCCGCGAACCTCGACGCCGCCAAGAAGTTCGCCCTCGGCTTCCAGCTCGACAAGGACCAGCTCGACGCCTCGGTCAAGGCCGACGGCCTGTTCCCGGCCATCAAGGGCTATACCCCGCCGGCCGACGTCGGCCCGACCTTCAAGGCCGGCTACGAGCTGTACACGCGGGCCGTCCAGCAGAACGCCGTGGTGCACGCGTTCCGCTGGGAGACGGCGGACGACGGGCTGCTGCCCGGCATGAAGGACAAGGTCGACCAGGCCGCCCAGGACGTCATCACCGGCCGCAAGTCCGTGGCCGACGCGTGCGCGTTCCTGGACACCGAGTGGGCGAAGGCGGGCTGACTTGGCCACCCGCAAGCCGGTTCTGCCGCGGGTCGGGCACTTCGCGTCGTTCGGCGCTCCGGGCGTGCTCGTCTACCTGTGTTTCGTGCTGGCCCCGATCCTGATCAGCTTCGGGTACAGCCTGACGAACTACAACCCGTTCAACCCGCCGGTGAAGTTCACCGGGCTCGACAACTACCGGCTGCTGTTTTCCGACGAGCAGTTCCTCACCGCGCTGAAGGTGACCACGATCCTGACGCTGATCGTGGTCGCCGTGCCCAACGTCCTCGGCCTCGGCGTCGCGCTGCTGCTGGACCGGAAGGGGTGGCTGTACAACGCTTTGCGGAGCGTGTTCTTCACGCCGGTGATCCTCAGCTCGGTCGTCGTCTCGATCGTCTGGTCCCGGCTGCTCGACGACGCGGGACCGCTCAACAGCCTCTTGCGGGCGCTGGGCGTCGAGCACCCACCGGGCTGGCTGTCGGATCCCGATCTGGCGCTCTACTCGGTCGCCTCGATCGTGTGCTGGCAGATGCTCGGGTTCTGCGTCGTCGTCTACCTGGCCGGGCTGCAAGGCGTGCCGGCGGAGCTGCTCGAAGCCGCGGAGATCGACGGCGCCGGGCCGCTGCGCCGGTTCCGCGCGGTCACCTGGCCGCTGCTAGCACCGTCGCTGACGATCAACACGGTGGTGCTGCTCATTTCGGCGTTCAAGACCTACGACTACGTCAAGGTGATCACCAACGGCGGCCCGGGATCCGGTGCCACCGCGACGATCGCGTTCGACGTGCTGCAGACCGGCTTCGACGCCAACCACGTCGGCTACGCGTCCGCGATGGCCGTGCTGATGCTGGTGATCGTCGCGGTCGTGACGAGCGTCGTGCTGAACTTCCTCCGCCGCCGGGAGGTGGACCTGTGACCCGCCCCGCGGTCGCCGTCGCCGTCAGCGCGGTGTTCTTCGTGCCGCTGTACCTGGTGCTGGCCAACGTCTTCAAGCGCGGCGACCTGATCGCCGGGGATCCGGCGTCGCTCCCACTGCCGCCGACGCTGGCGAACATCCACGCGGTGCTGACCCGCCCGGACGGGCTGTTCTGGGTCAGCCTGACCAACAGCGTCGTGGTCACCCTGTCGTCGATCCTGGTCCTGACGGTGCTTTCGGCGATGCTCGGCCACTACCTGGCGCGCTCGGGCAAGCGCTGGACGAAGGTGCTGACGCTGGTGCTGCTGGCCGGGCTGATGATCCCGCCGCAGGTCATCCTGATCCCGATCACCGACGTCCTGCGCGTCACGCACCTGATGGCGACGCTGCCGGGGCTGATCCTGTTCAACGTCGGCTACTACGTGCCGTTCGGGGTGTTCGTGTTCTCGGGTTTCATCCGCGGTGTCCCGGTGGAACTGGAGGAAGCGGCGCTGCTCGACGGCGCGAGCCGGCTGCAGGTGTTCTGGCGCGTGGTGTTCCCGCTGCTGCGCCCGGCGACGGCGTCGGTGCTGATCTTCCTCGGCGTGTGGATCTGGAACGACTTCATCGACCCGCTGATCATCCTCGGCCCCAGCCAGGGCACGACGATCACCACCGGCATCTACCGCTCGATCGGCCAGTACCAGGCGGACCTGGGCAGCGTGTTCGCCCTGATGTTCCTGGCCACCCTGCCGGTGCTGATCTTCTACCTGGCCCTGCAAAAACAGTTCGTGAAGGGCCTCACCGGCGGCGCGACCAAGGGCTGAGAAGCCCGCACTTTCACGTGAAAGTGCGGCTTCTTCACAGGAACTTCACCATCGTGTCGGACTGGGCGGTACCCGCGCCGGTGACTTCGTAGCCGGCCGCGAGGTAAAGCTTCTGCGCGAAGTTCTTCCGTTCGACGCTGAGGCTGATCCGCGCGATACCCGCCTCCTTCGCCCGGGCCTCGACCGCGTCCAGCAACGCGCGTCCGACACCCCGTCCGCGCCAGGCCGCCGCCACGCCGATGGTGAGCTCCGGGACGTCGGCCGCCACGAAGCCGTACCCGGGATCGTCCGGCGGGAAGAAGCGGAGCCAGGCCGCGCCCGCCCGCTCGCCGTCCACTTCGGCGACCACGCCCAGGTCGGTCTCCCGCGGCCAGCCGGCGATGTAGTGCGCGGTGTCCGGCGCCGCGAGCACGTGACGGCGGCTCTTCGGCCGCCACTCCGGCGACCAGTTGACCGCCGCCACCAGCATGTCGGCCAGGAAGCCGCCGTCGTCGGCGGTGGCGGGGCGGAGCTTCACCGCTCGCGGACCTGCCCGCCGTCGACCTCCAGGCGCCGCGTGACGTGCACCGCGTCCAGCATCCGGCGGTCGTGCGTCACCAGCAGCAGCGTCCCCGGGTAGTTGTCGAGCGCCGACTCCAGCTGCTCGATCGCGGGCAGGTCGAGGTGGTTCGTCGGCTCGTCGAGCACCAGCAGGTTGACGCCGCGGGCCTGCAGCAGCGCCAGCGCCGCCCGCGTCCGCTCCCCCGGCGACAGCGTCGCCGCCGACCGCAGCACGTGCGCGGCCTTGAGCCCGAACTTCGCCAGCAGCGTCCGGACGTCGGCGTCGGCGAATTCCGGGACCTCGCGGGCGAAGGCCTCGGCGAGCGGGACGTCGCCGAGGAACAGCCGCCGGGCCTGGTCGACTTCGCCGACCACGACGCCCGGGCCGAGCGCCGCGTTCCCCTCGTCGAGCGGGACCCGGCCGAGCAGCGCGGCCAGCAGCGTCGACTTGCCCGCGCCGTTCGCGCCGGTGATGGCGACTTTGTCCGCCCAGTCGATCTGCAGGTCGACCGGCCCGAGGGTGAAGCCGCCGCGGCGGACGACCGCACCGCGCAGGGTCGCGACCACCGCGCCCGCGCGTGGCGCCGCGGCGATCTCCATCCGCAGTTCCCACTCCTTGCGGGGCTCCTCGACGACGGCGAGCCGCTCGATCATCCGGTCGGTCTGCCGCGCCTTCGACGCCTGCTTCTCCGTCGCCTCGGTGCGGAACTTGCGGGCGGCCTTGTCGTTGTCGGGCTGCTTCCGGCGCGCGTTCTTGACGCCCTTCTCCATCCACGCCCGCTGCATCCGCCCGCGCGCCTCGAGCGCCGCCTTCGTGTCGGCGTACTCCTCGTAATCCTCGCGCGCGTGCCGCCGCGCGACCGCGCGCTCCTCGAGGTAGGCCTCGTAGCCACCGCCGTAGCTGTTGACCTGCTGCTGCGCCAGGTCCAGCTCGACGACGCGGTCGACGGTCCTGGCGAGGAACTCCCGGTCGTGGCTGACCAGGACCGTCGGCGCGCGCAGGCCCGTGACGAACCGTTCGAGCCGGGCCAGGCCGTCCAGGTCGAGGTCGTTGGTGGGCTCGTCGAGCAGGAAGACGTCGTAGCGGCTCAGCAGCAGCGACGCCAGGCCGGCCCGCGCCGCCTGGCCGCCCGACAGCGACGTCATCGGCTGGTCGAGGTCGACGGCGAGGCCGAGGTCGGCCGCCACTTCGGCGGCGCGCTCGTCGAGGTCGGCGCCGCCGAGGCCGAGCCAGCGGTCGAGCGCGGCCGCGTACCGGTCGTCCGCGCCCGCTTCGCCCGCGGTGAGGGCGTCGGTCGCCGCGTCGAGGTCGGCCTGCGCGGCCGAAACGCCGGTGCGACGCGCGAGGAACGCCCGGACCGACTCGCCCTCCCGCCGTTCGGGCTCCTGGGGCAGGTGCCCGACGGTCGCGGTCGGCGGGTTCAGCCGGATCTCGCCGCCGCCCGGTTTCGCGAGCCCGGCGAGGGTGCGCAGCAGCGTCGACTTGCCGGCCCCGTTGACGCCGACCAGGCCGACGACGTCGCCCGGGGCGACGACGAGATCGAGTCCGGAGAAGAGGGTGCGGTCACCGTGGCCCGCGGCCAGGTCTTTCGCGACGAGTGTTGCGGTCATGAGGTGGCCGAGTCTACGGGTCCGTGGTGAACTGTCAGATCATGGTCAAAGCCACCGGCTGTGTGTGTCGGGTGGCGCTTTGATCACTCAGTGTGGGTAACCTGTTCGGTTGTCAGTCCCGCAGCGCAGTGAGGTCGGTGAAACACAATGGGCGAACCCGCTCCCCCGGTCACCCTCGGCCGCAGGCCGAAACCGAGGGAAGGCCGCCCGTCCGCGCCCCGGCCCACGGTGAGCCGGCGCCGCGAGGTGAGCCACGCCAGCGCCAGGTCGCTGCTGATGACGGTGCTCGGCGAGTACGCGCTCCCCCGCGACAAGCCGGTGTGGACGTCGATGCTCGTCGAGGTGCTCGGCATCCTCGACATCGAGGAGAAGTCGGCCCGGCAGGCGCTGGCCCGCTCGGCCGCCGAGGGCTGGGTCGTCTCCGAACGCGTCGGGCGCCGGGTGCGCTGGTCGCTCACCCCGCCCGGGCGCCGCCTGCTGACCGAAGGCGCCGAGCGGATCTACGCGTTCGGCCGCGAGCGGCCGCCGTGGAACGGGCAGTGGCTGATGCTGATCGTGTCGGTCCCGGAGGCCAAGCGCGACCTGCGGCACCGGCTGCGCACCCGGCTGACCTGGGCGGGCTTCGGTTCGCCGGTGGCCGGCGTGTGGGTCAGCCCGGACCTGTCCCGCCAGCGTGAGGCCCAGCAGATCGTCAGCGAGCTGGGTCTCGACGCGCAGGCGATGTCGTTCACCGCCGCGTACGGCGAGGTCGGCGAGCAGGAGTCCATGGTCGCCCGGTCCTGGGACCTGAGCGAGCTCAAGGACCGCTACGAGGACTTCATCGACCGGTTCACCGGCCTGCACCCCACCGGCGGCCGGGCGGTGCTGCGCGCGCAGACCGAGCTGGTCCACGAGTGGCGGCGGTTCCCGTTCCTCGACCCGCAGCTGCCCGCCGAGCTCCTCCCGGCGAAGTGGAGCGGGACGAAAGCCGCGGAACTGTTCCATCACAAACACGTCGACTGGCGTCCCGAGGCCCAGCAGTATTGGGACGACATCGTCGAAGCCGAAGAAGCAGGGTGAACATGACTCAGCAGGTCCGCCTCGATCGTGACGGCGGGCTCGCCGTCCTGACCGTCGACGCTCCGCCGTTGAACCTCTACACGGCATCGCTGCAGTCTTCGCTGGCGTCGGCGCTGGACTCGCTGGAGGAGGAACCGGCCCGCGCCCTGCTGATCCGGGCCGAGGGCAAGATCGTCAGCGGTGGCGTCGACGTCTCGCTGTTCGACGCACAGGGCTCGCCCGCCGAGGCGAAGGTGCTGTTCGACGAGATGCTCGCGGTGCCGGACCGGATCGCGGCCCTGCCGTTCCCGACCGTGTTCGCCGCCCACGGCCTCTGCCTGACCTGGGCGTTCGAGGTCGCGGTGGCCTGCGACGTCATCCTGGCCGCGGCGCGGGCCAAGTTCGGGCTGGTCGAGAAGGTCGTCGGGCTGACCCCGACCATGGGCGGCACCCAGCGGCTCGCCGCCCGCGCCGGTGTCGGCCGCGCCAAGGAGTTCGTGATGACCGGCGACACCTACGACGCGGCCACGCTGGAGCGCTGGAACGTCGTCAACCGCGTCCTGCCGGACGAGGGCTTCGACGAGGCGGCGCGGGAGTTCGCGCGTCAGCTGGCGTCGGGGCCGACCCGGGCGCACGCGGCGACCAAGCGCGTCCTCGACCACTTCTCCGCCGGCGGCGTCCCCGAGGCGAACGCGCACATCACGGCGATCGCGGCCGAGCTCTTCGAAACCGAAGACCTCCGCGGCGCGGTCAAGTCGTTCCTGGCCGACGGGCCGGGCAAGGCGACGTTCTCGGGCCGTTAACCGTCCGTTCGGACGGCGGTTGCGGCCGTTCGGGCCTGCGCGGTTCCCCTCGCACCGGGTTACATTCGACGTGGTCTAGACCACATCGTCCCCGCCCCTTGTGCCGTCTGGAGAACCGCCATGAGACGCACCCCCACCCGACTACGCTCCGCACTTGCTGCCTTGCTGATAGCGCTCGGTGGCACCGCGGCCCTCGCGCCACCCGCCGCCGCGGCCGGTTCGCTGACCGCCACCCTGGCGATGAGCGGCACGACCGGCACCTACACCGTCGCGAACACCGGGACCGCCTCGGTGAGCAACTGGGCGATCACCTTCACGCTGCCCGCCGGCGTCACCGCTTCGACCGGCGAAAACGGTACGGTCACCCAGAACGGCACGCAGGTCACGCTGACGCCCGCGTACTACATCGCGACACTGGCGCCGGGCCGGAACACCTACCCGTACAGCCCGACGTTCCGGCTCAGCGCGGCCGCGACACCCGCGCAGTGCCGCGTGGACAACGCCAACTGCGACGGTTCACCGGACACTCCCCCGGGCGCGCCCGGCGGGCTCCGGCTGGTCACGAAGACGACCAAGACCGTGGCGCTGGCGTGGAACGCGTCGGCCGCCGGATCGTTGCCGGTGACCGGGTACGACGTCTACCAGGGCACCTCCCTGGCCGCGTCGGTGACCGGGACGAGCGCGACGATCTCCGGGCTGACGCCGGGAACGGCGTACTCGTTCACGGTGAAGGCCAAGGACGCCAAGGGGAACACGTCGCCGGCGAGCAGTGCGTTGTCCGTGACGACGAACAGCCCCTCCGACGACACGCAGCCACCGTCCGCCCCGACCGGGCTGCGCTCGACCGCCGCCGACTCCGGCAGCGTCTCCCTGGCCTGGACGGCGTCGACCGACAACACCGGCGTGATCGGCTACGACGTGTACCGCGGCTCGGTGCTGGCCACGACGGTGACCACGACGTCCGCGGTCGTGACCGGGCTGGCACCGTCCACTTCGTACACGTTCACGGTGCGGGCGCGCGACGGCTACGACAACGTGTCCGCGCCGAGCGCCGCGGTGACCGCGAAGACCGGCGACATCGTCTCGGGCTACGCGAAGGTCGGTTACTTCGTGCAGTGGGGCATCTACGGGCGCCAGTACTTCGTGAAGAACCTCGAGACCTCGGGCGCGGCGGCGAAACTGACGCACCTGCTGTACGCGTTCGAGAATATCGACCCGGTGAACCTGACGTGCCTGTCCGGCGTCACGAAGGGCACCACGGCGAACCCGCAGGACCCGAACCAGGGTGACGGCGCGGGCGATGCCGAGGCCGACTACTCGCGGCCGTTCTCCGCGGCGCAGTCGGTGGACGGCGTGGCCGACACGGGCTGGGAGTCGCTGCGCGGCAACTTCAACCAGCTCAAGAAGCTCAAGGCGAAGCACCCGAACCTGAAGGTGCTGGTGTCGCTGGGCGGCTGGACGTACTCGAAGTACTTCTCCGACGTCGCGGCCACGGACGCGTCGCGCAAGAAGTTCGTCTCGTCGTGCGTCGACACGTGGCTGAAGGGCAACATCGCGCCCTACGGCGGCGCGGGCGGCCCGGGCACCGCGGCCGGCATCTTCGACGGCATCGACCTCGACTGGGAGTGGCCGGCGAGCGGCGACGGCCACCCCGGCAACCACTGGAGCCCCAACGACAAGGACAACCTGACCGCGCTGATGGCCGAGTTCCGCGCGCAGCTGGACGCGTACGGCGCGACGACCGGCAAGCGCTACCAGCTGCACGCGTTCACCCCGGCCGACCCCGCCAAGGTCGCCGCGGGGTGGGACCTGTCCCGCGTGTTCAACTACCTGGACGTGGCGAACGTGCAGGGTTACGACTTCCACGGTTCGGGCAGCGACAACTCGTGGGAGCCGAACCGCACCGGCCACCAGGGCAACCTGTACGCCGACGCGGACGACCCGTACAACTTCCACTTCAGCGCGGAAGCGGCGATCAACGCGTACACGAACGCCGGCGTCGATCCCCGTCGGCTGACGTTGGGCCTGGCGTTCTACGGCCGCGGCTGGCAGGGCGTCGCGGCGGGCGGCAAGAACGGCGAATGGCAGTCCGCGACTGGCGCCGCACCAGGCCAGTTCGCGGAGGAAGCGGGGACGCGCGGCTACGCGAACCTGGTGGCGAGCGTCCCGGGCTGCACGGTCTACCACGACACGGCCGCGGTGGCGACGTCCTGCTACACCGGCAACGGCGGCCAATGGTGGACGTTCGACGACGCGTGGTCGATCGGGCTGAAGACGACGTGGCTGAAGCAGCGCGGTCTCCTCGGCGTGATGGCGTGGGAGATGTCGGGTGACACCGGCGTTCTGATGAACGCCGTCAGCGCCGGGCTCGGTTGATTTTTGTTCAGCCCGCTGAACGGGAGAACCCTTTCCGTTCAGCGGGCTGAACCTTTTCTCCGGCTCCTTGACTCGTGATGGTCTGGACCATAAAACTGGGCGCAGCGCGCAGGGGATCCAAGACACCGTCGTCTCGAGGAGAGCCATGTCCCGCTTCCGCAGAGTGTTCGCTTTGGGCGCACTGGTCCCGCTCGCGCTGGGCCTGATCGCCACGCCGGCCCCCGCGGCCCCGGCGACGTTCACGCACCCGGGCGTTCTCGTCAGCCGTCCGCAACTGGACTTCGTGAAAACCCAGGTGAAGGCCGGCGCCCAACCCTGGAAAGCGGCGTACGACCAAGCGCTGGCGAGTTCGTACGCCTCCTTGTCCCGCACTCCGAAACCGCGCGCGGTCGTGGAATGCGGCTCCTATTCGAACCCGAACTACGGCTGCACGGACGAGCGCGAAGACGCGATCGCGGCGTACACGGACGCCCTGATCTGGTACATCTCCGGCGACGCCCGCTACGCCCAGAAGGCGATAGCGCTGATGGACGCGTGGTCGGCGACGATCACCAGCCACACCAACAGCAACGCCCCGCTGCAAACGGGCTGGGCGGGTTCGTCGTGGCCCCGCGCGGCGGAGATCATCAAGTACACGTACACCAGCTGGCCCAATTCCGGCCGCTTCGGCACGATGCTGCGCAATGTGTACCTGAACAAGGTCATCAACGGCAGCAACAGCAACGGCAACTGGGAACTGTCCATGATGGAGGCCGCGGTCGGCATCTCGGTGTTCCTGGAGGACAAGACGAACTTCGACAAGGCGGTGACGCGCTACCGAAACCGCGTGGCAGCGTACGTGTACCTGACTTCGGACGGCTCCTTGCCCAAAACGGTCCCCGGCAGCGGCCTCGACACGCGCTCGGAGATCGTGAGCTACTGGCAGGGCCAGTCGACGTTCGTGGACGGCCTCACCCAGGAAACCTGCCGCGACTTCACCCACACGGGCTACGGCATCGCGGCGATCGCGGACGTGGCGGAGACCCTGCGCATCCAGGGCCAGGACGTGTACGGAACGGACGTGGGCGAGCGCCTGCGCCAGGCCCTGGGCTTCCAGTCGAAGTACCAGCTGGGCACGGCGGTCCCGTCCTGGCTGTGCTCCGGCTCGCTGAAACTCGGCCTCGGCCCGGTGACGGAGGTCGGCTTCAACGCCCTCCACACGCGGCTGGGCATCGCGATGACGAACACGCAGACGTTGACCGAACGCCAGCGCCCGGCGGGCTCGAACAACCTCTTCGTGGCGTGGCAGACCCTGACGCACGCCGGCAACGCGGCTTGATCTTGGGGTTCGGTCCGCCTGACCTGTTTCCGCAGGTCAGGCGGACTGGGGACCCTGCGTGCAGGGGGGTTCGAGGGGCACGCTAGAGTACTTCTCACGCACTCAGCGAGTGCGGGTCCGGGCTGTGGCGCAGTTTGGTAGCGCACTTGACTGGGGGTCAAGGGGTCGCAGGTTCAAATCCTGTCAGCCCGACCGGATCGGCCACGTTCACGCAGGTGGACGTGGCTTTTTTCATTCCCGGGGTAGCTCTGGACGCGACTCAGCCCCGGGGGCGGCCCACATGCGCCTGGGCTGATCATCACGCCGCCATGCTCGCCAGTGCCTGAGTGCGCCGGGCGTCGAGCACGTCCGCGACCTCATCGAGGCGGTCCGGGAACAGGTGCCCGTAGACATTGAGGGGCATGGCCGCGTCGGCGTGCCCGAGCATCTGCTGGATGACCTTCACGTCCGCGCCGGCCGCGATGGCGAGCGAGGCCGCCGTGTGTCGCAGCTTGTGCGGGGTGAGCCCCGCGACCCCGAGGTCAGCGGCCTTGAGCGCCGCGTTGAACTCCCGGACGCGCCAGTTGTTCGCCCCTCAGCGACTGGTCCCGTCCCGTGGTGAACATCAGCTTGTCGACCTGCCGGCCGGTTACCAGCGGGCGCACCACCGGCACGAGCGACGCCAGAACCGAGACCGTCCTCTTCTTGCCCGCGCCCAGCTTGCCGCCATCCTGGAGCAGGGCCAGTCCCGGGAGGACGAAGCCGACGCACACGCCGTCGCACTCCCCCGGGCCAAGCAGCACGACGACAAGGCCATCGCAGCGGTCGACCTTCGCGCGTAGTCGCGACGGACGTTGTGTTCAGAGTTTCTTTTCTTGTTCAAGGCGGCCCCTCCGGGGCCGCGCCGCTATCGGCCGGTACTCGCGGGGCCCGCCTCCGGCACCCACGCGACCGGCCGGCGGCTGCACCGGGGACCGCAGCTCAAGAAGAAGAGAATGTCCTCGCCGGACGGGCAGATCATCGAGATGGCCGGGACGTGCGCGGCGGTTGCGTCCGTGTGCGGCCAAATGGCATCTCGACGACCTCCAGAGGGCTATCACGCCACGTCAAGGGGGCGGCCGAGCAGGTCAGCGGCGGTCGGGCGGAGAGTCCCCCTTGACACAGCGTGATCGGGCTGCGCCAGGTCGTCGAGATGCCGAAAGGCCACCCACTAGAAGTTGGGTAGATCACTGTCAGGCTTGAACCAGATGTGATCGCATCACGATATTTCAGGACCCGGCCCCGTCGGACGCTTTCTTTGCCAGGCGAGCAAGCTTCCGCTTTTCAATCCGAGCCGGGGCCTCAAACACCTCCGTCAGTAGTTCATCCATCAAACCGACGGCTTCGACCGCCTCTTCTTTCATGACAGGCTGAATAAAGTCGCCGTGCGCCATTTCGTTTCCAAGGTGCCGAATTTCGTGCGCAGCCTCCTGAATGACAGGACGGATTATTCCCATTTCGTGCAACTTGTCGATCTTCGCGAGAAGATTGCCGCTACTAGCCCCTTTTTCTTTTGCTGTTGCTTCGACGACCGATCGAGCAAGCTGGACTGCAGCACGAAGTGCACCCATGGCGATACATCGATGAGCCTCGGAAGCCGCCTCACCGATATGCTGAGGAACGTCAGGGAAGTCCTTCCTGAACCCAGGAGAAGGAAGCCATGTCCCTTCTTCGTCAACATAGTTGTCAAACATGTCGGGATTGGAATCCCACGGATGAGTGGTAGGAGAACCGACAGATGCCACACTAATTGCACTGCAATTGTGACATTTATACGCTCGCGTCACAAGAAACTCTTGCTCTTCTTCATTAGGACTGAAAGTGACCCGACTAAAAGATTCCATGTGCGCACGAACGCCACACCAACCACACTGCGTACTCGCCATGCACATATCGTAATCGAACCTGGCGGGCTCCGGTCTAACGACACGGACCCCAGCCTGTCACTTCAAAGAGTCACTGCATATATACAGCTTGTATCCGATCGGCGCGTCATCCCGCACAAGATCGATGGCCAGCCCCGACAGGTCAGCTGCCCACATTCTGCCCACACCGCACCAGCGAACGACGACCGACGATGATCAACAATGTCGCCGATCCGTCCAGCTCAGCGGCACGATCGAGACGGAAGCGCACGTCTTTGACTCGACGAGTAAATGCAAGGGGTCGCAGGTTCAAATCCTGTCAGCCCGACGGACACACTTGCAGGGCCCGTGAGCAGCAGCATAACCGCAGCTCACGGGCCCTTTGCGTTGATTGCCTTCGCTCTGGCCAAGTTGATCGCCGTCGCGGGTCGCTGGGGACACCGCGAGGACATTCCACTCCCTGACCCTCTGTCTCGCGGCCGCGCTGACACCAGTTCCACCACGTTCGCCGACTCGGCCTGTTCACCCGCCGTCGACAAACGAGCCGTGGCCGGCGATCGTCCGCAGAACGTGCACGGGCATGCCGACGTCTGCTATCCATGTCAGTCCGGCGCGCGGCTTCCACTGAAGTTCACGTTCGCATTTCGCTGCTTTTCTGTGCTCGCGTCAGTTGCGCAGAGCGGCCGCCGCCGCGCGGGAGCGTCAGCCTCCCACCGCGCCGCAGACGATGTAGCAGCTGGAGGTCATCCGGCGACTCACAGTACGTGCACGCATCGATCCAAGGACAGCGACGGCACCACAGCCGCCTCCCGTCTGATCGCCGAGCCAGTCCACAGTGACCACTACGGACTCGGTCAGCAGCGAGGACTGGCCCAGATGCGCGGTACTCGTCGGCGAATCGGACGATCGGTGTCATGGAGTTCAGCTCGCCGGCGTCGACCGCTGTCTCGCACACCTGGACGCAGCGGAACTCGCCACTTTCCTCTCGGAGCTTTTTCCCGGAGCCGACCTCGACGTCCGTGGTACGACTCTCGACTCGGAACTGCTCATTCGGCTCATGCAGGCTTTCACACCGACCGGTTCCCCAGCTTCGAGGGCGCAACTCGGTCACGCCGACTTCACCGGCGCGACCTTCACCCAGAACTCCTACTTCACCGGTGCGGCCTTCACCCAGGGCGCCTCCTTCCGCCGCGCGACCTTCGCCCTGGACGCCTGCTTCGGCAACGCCACCTTCACCGAGGTCGGCGACTTCACCGGGGCGAGCTTCGCCCAGAACGCCTACTTCACCGGCGCTACTTTCACCCAAGGCGCCTCCTTCCGCCGCGCGAGCTTCACCCTGGACGCCTACTTCGGCGACGCGACCTTCACCGAGAGCGCCTACTTCACCGGCGCGGGCTTCACCCAGAACGCCTACTTCACCGGCGCTACTTTCACCCAAGGCGCCTCCTTCGGCAGCGCGACCTTCACCGAGGACGCCTGCTTCATCGACGCGACCTTCACGACCTGTGAGCGCCTGGGCCCGCTGACGGCCGGACAGCTGGATGTTCGTGGGGCGCAGTTCGGGGTCGCGGTCGTCGTCGAAGCCGCGGCCGGCGAGGTTTCTTGCCAGCGCGCGCGATTTTCCGGCGGCGTCGAGTTGCGAGTCCGTCACGGCCGGGTCGGTCTCGCTGAGGTCTTGCTGGGCGCGGCTTCCTCCCTCGGGCCATCAGTGTCGGCACACGCTGGAGAAGCGCAGGTCGAGAGCTGGCGTGAAATGAACGGCTCTCTTGATGACCGTCCGGTGCTGACGTCGCTTCGTGGGACCGATGTGTCGGAGCTGGCTCTGACCGACGTCGATCTGCGGTGGTGCCGGTTCGCGGGGGCGCATCACCTGGACAAGCTGCGGATCGAGGCGACAGTACGTTCCCGCGGTCGGCGCGGCACGGCTGGCTCTGGTGGCGTCCCAGACGGCAAGTGATCTTCGAGGAGCATCCGTGGCGGGCGCAGCGGAAGCCGAGGTCAGGCTGGCTGGCTTCGGAACCGTTCGCCACCGACCAGGTGGAGCAGGTCGGGGCGAGCCGGCTGGCGGCGCTGTACCGCTCGCTGCGCAAGGCCCTGGAGGACGGCAAGAACGAGGCCGGCGCGGGGGACTTCTACTTCGGTGAGCAAGAGGCCCGCCGGCGTGCTGTCGGAACGTCGTTCGTCGAGCGGGCGGTGCTTTGGGCGTACTGGCTGGTTTCCGGGTACGGGCAGCGCGCATCACGCACCGTGACCGCGCTTGCCGGCGTGATCGCCGTGCTGGCCGTTGTACTGATCACCTGTGGCCTGCCCGCGGCTGGGCCGACGTCGCAGTCCACCACGGTGACTCACGCGGTGCCCGGCGGTGGCCAGGAAACCGTCACCACCTCCACGGACATCGCGCCGCAGCTGCCGGCGGGGAATGCCCGGTGGACTCTCGGCCGCGTCGAGACTTCGCTGCGCATCGCGTTGGGGGCGGTGGTGTTCCGCGACGCCGGCCAGAAGCTGACGTCGGTGGGGACGTGGGCGGTCATGGTGGCCCGCTTCGTCGGTCCGATCCTGCTGGCGCTGGCCGCGCTCGCCGTGCGCGCCCGGGTGAAACGATGACCGGACCCGCTAGGGTGGCTGCAGCCGAAAACGAGGGGCGACGATGACCGAGCAGGAAGGGGCGGACTGGATTCCGCCCGGGGCCGATCTTTCCCGGCCCAGTGCCGCGCGCATCTACGACTACCTGCTCGGTGGGGCGCACAACCTCGCCCCCGACCGCGAAGTCGCCAGGAAGCTCGAGGCCATCCAACCCCAGGTTGCCGCCGTCGCCCGGCGCAACCGGGCCTTCCTCAGGAGGGCCGTCCGGTTCCTCCTCGACCAAGGCATCCGCCAGTTCCTCGACCTCGGCTCCGGCATCCCCACCGTCGGCAACGTGCACGAAGTCGCCCAGGCGGTCGACCCCGCGGCGAAGGTCGTCTACGTCGACTACGAACCCGTGGCCGTCGCGCACAGCCGGATGTTGCTCAAGGGGAACGCCCACGCCGCCGCCATCGAGGCTGATGCCACCGACAGCGCGAAGGTGCTCAAGGCCGACGCGACGACAAGGCTGCTGGACCTCGAGCAACCGGTCGGGCTGCTCGCCATCACCCTCGGGCACTACCTCCCGGACGTCGAGCGGATCTTCAAGAACTACCGCGACGCCCTCGCGCCCGGCAGCTACCTCGCGCTCACGCACCTCACCAACGACTTCGCCGTGCTCAACGACCCCCGGGTCGCCGAGACCATGCGGCAAACGCAGGACCACATCTTCCCGCGGACGAAAAGCGAAGTGCTGGCGATCTTCGACGGGTTCGAACTCGTCGAACCCGGGCTGACCACCTCGGCGAACTGGCGGCCCGACCGGCTGGCCGCCGTCGTGGATCCCGAAGAAGACGGCCTCTACGCCGGCGTCGGCGTCAAACCGTAGAGCCGAAGCGCTCCCACGCCGACTGGCGGGTCATGCCCAGCGCTTCGCCGATCTTGGACCACGTTCCGCCCAGCTCACGGGCCTTGCCGACCCACGCCGCCAGGTTCTGCTGGACCTGCGTGGTCGCCGCGGCCACCGGGGTCAGGTTCTGCAGCACCTGCGCCAACGGCAGGTCGTGTTCCCACGGCGCGATGAGCGGCGCGTCCGACGGCTTGCCCTCGATCACCGACACGCACAGCCGGACGCAGCCGTCGCAGATGAAGACGCCTGGGCCGCCGACCAGGGTTTCCACTTCCGTGTTGGGCTTGGCGCAGAACGAGCAGCGGGCGATGACCACCATGAGGACCTCCCTTGTCAGGTCGGACCTTACAAGCGTAAGGGAGTTCCTGACAAGAGGAACGCGGACGTCCACTCGGCCAACTCGGTGAAGCGGGCCGTCAGCTCCTCGATCTCGGCCCAGCGCCGGTGCTCCCGCTCGAGGTCCGGCACCAGGAAGTCCTCCACCAGCAACAACAACGTCGCGATCTCGTACGCGACGTCGGCCAGCTGGAGGAACGGGCGGTAGTCCGCCTCCGTGCCCGGCCCGTGCGCCACCGCCCAGGCGCGGGCACCGTGGCCCGCCGTGCGGCACGCGGCCGCCACGCGGCGCCGCAGGTCGCCGCGGCGGGAGTCCGGGTGGGTTTCGGCCAGCGGGGCGACGTTCCAGGCCACCGAAAGCAGGCAGCACCCGGCGTCGTCCATCGAGTCAGCGATCACACAGCGTACTCTGCGGATCGGCGCACAAAACCGCCGGTTCGACTCGCGCGGTCAGCCCATCGTGTGGAGAACCGGCCCGGATCGGGTGAGCTGGGACAGCGACACGAAATCGGCCAGCGCCTGCTGCCCCGCCGCGTTGGCGTGGATGCCGTCCCCGTTGTCGTAGGCAGGCAGGATGCTGTTCGGCTTCAGCGGGTCCTTGAGCACCTGGTCGAAGTCGACGACACCCGAACACGTGCCGCCGCAGCTGCTCCAGCGGGAAACGAACAGGCCGATCTCGTGGCGGGCCAGGTTCGCCGCGTCGCTGTAGCCTGGCCTCGGCGTGCTCGGGGTGACGTACACGGCGATCCCCGCCGCGCGCAGGCGCTGGAAGACCGCGCGGTAGCTGTCCAGGATCGTCGCCGCGTCGCAGCCGTACGCGAGGTCGTTGGTGCCGTAGTAGTAGATCACGGACCGGACGCCGTGCAGCGCCAGGACGTCCCGGTCCAGCCGGCTCTGCGCGTCCAGGCCCGCGACCGACGGCGGCATGCCGGGGCACGTCGGGGCGCTCGTCGTGCCCGAGACCCCGGCGTTGGCCACGGCGAGCGGTGCGGACGCGGCGACGAGGCGGCGCGCCAGGTCGTCGGTCCAGCGCCGGTCGGCGCCGAGCTGCGTGCAGCCGGGGCCGCAGTTGGTGCTGCCGATGCCGTCGACGACCGAGCTGCCGAACGGGACGACCGTGCCCTTCAACGCTGTGTTGTGCACGTCGACCGCGCTCACGACGTACGTGGCTCCGACCGTCGACGTGTAGGCCGCACCCGAGACGTCGGCGGCGTGGTCGCCCGAACCCGCCGGGGTGAGGTAGTTGTCGCGCAGGGCCGCGCCGTGCCGGCCGGGGACCGCGGCGCCCTCGACGGACATGCTCACCGCCAGGTTCGTGTCCGGCCTGGTGACCAGCCGCGTTTCGTCGCTCCAGACTTCGCCGCCCGCGGGGATCGTGACGCTCGCGCGGCCTGCGAACGTCAGGCCCCGCACGGCCGACACCGCGGCGCCGCCCGCGCTCGGGCCCGCGGTCGCGTGGCCGATGGTCAGCGGCCCGGTGCCGAAGGTGTTCTGGAACCGGACGCGGACCGCGTCCCCGCCCTGGCTGAGGTGGGTGATCATGCGCAACGACTGCGCCGACACCGGTGCGGCCGCGCGGCCGTCCTGGGATTGGGCCCACGAGGTGAACCAGGCGGGCCCGGCCCCGGCGGCACCCGGTGCCGAGGCGACGACGGCGGCGGCCACGGAAAACGCGGTCAGAAGCGCGATCCTGCGCACGGCGGCTCCCTTGTCCATTGAGGACAGTCGACGGCGACCGTCCCCGCCGATGGTAAGCAGCCGGTCACGGGAACGACAGGATCCTGTCCGATCTTGTCAGCGACCGCCCGGGTGCAGTTCGATGGCGGCATGGAGCAACGACTCTTCGGCGAGCCGTACGAGACGCCGGACGGCACCACGGTGATCCCGGTCAGCCGCCCGGTCGGGGTGTTCGCGATCCGCGACGGCCAGGCCAAGTGGGAGCCGGCGGTCGACGCCACTCGCGTCGCCCTGCTCGCGGTGACGACCGGCCTGGTGGCCGCGGCGCTGGGCACGCTCGCGGTGCTGCGCCGGCCGCCGTGGCCGGACCTGCGGGCCGGCGAGGCACCGCGCTGGTGGCGCTAGGCACCGCCCGCCGTCGCGCCCTTGGCCAGCGCCTGGACCCGGCCGAAGGGACCGTTGTAGTAGTTCTGGTCCCCCGGCAGGCCGCCGCCCTTCGCGAACTGCCAGATGCTCTGCTTGTCCCAGCCCGCGGGCAGCTCGCCGACTTCCGGGCCGTAGCGGGCGAGCCAGAGCGGGTTGGTGTTCCCGAACCCCGCCGCGTTGCCGGTGCAGCGCTTCCACCACGCCGTGCTGGTGTAGATCAGCGCGCTGCGCTTGACCTTCGCCAGGTACGTGCGGGTGAAGTCCGCGATCCACGCCGTCAGGTCCGCCGCGTTCTTGCCGTAGCAGACGTCGCCGTACGGGTTGTACTCGATGTCCAGCGCGCCCGGCAGGGTCGTGCCGTCGGCGCGCCAGCCGCCGCCGTGCGCGATGAAGTACTCCGCCTGCGCGGCGCCACCGGAGACGTCGGGGCGGGCGAAGTGGTACGCGCCGCGGATGATGCCCGCCGCGTGCGCGCCGTCGTACTGCTGCCCGTACTGCGGGTTGACGAAGCCGGTGCCCTCGGTCGCCTTGACGTAGGTGAACTGCGCGCCGGCCCCGGCCGCGGCGGCCCAGTCGACGGGCCCTTGGTGCCCGCTCACGTCGTGGCCGAGCGTCTGCCCGGCGTCGTCCAGCCGCGGGGTGCCCTGGACGCCCTCGTGCAAGGCGATCTGCGCGCCGGCGTAGTTCGCGGCCGCCAGCGAATAGTCGGGGGTGGCCGACGCGGGCGGGGCGGTGACCACCGCCGCGAGCGCCGCCAGCGCGCCCGCTCCGGCGAGCCGCGCCCGCCACTTCGGTTCTTCGGACAGGCTTCGGCTCATCCGGGCTCCGATCTCGGTACTGGCACGTCCGGAGCCCATGCTGCCTGCCCGTGTCGCTCTTCGCGACACGTCTGTCACTCGATGTAGTGACCTACAGCTCGGTCGTGATGATCGCCTCCACGAGCACCTCTCCCACCGGGGTCAGCTCGACGACCCCGTCGCCGGGGTGCAGCCGGACGAGCCCGCGCGCGGCCAGCGAGCGGAACCTGCCCAGCCACGGCTCCGCGAACAGCGACCGGCCGGGGAACCGCGCGCGGTGCAGGGAATCGCGCAGCGGCTGCAACGTCGTCAGCGCCATCTTGACCGCCCGGGCTTCCTGCGCTTCGGGCGTGAACCGCGTCGCCGAGCCCAGCGGGATGCGCCCGGCGGCCACGGTTTCGCTGTACCGCTTCGAGTTGACGTCGGTGATCGCCTCGGACGCGCGGCAGCTCGACGAACCACCCAGCCCGATCGCGACTTCGGGCTCCTGCTTGTCCTGGTCGACCATGATGGACTTCCACTTCTCCGGCCCGAGCCCGGCGCGCGCGAAGTACATCGTCGGGTGCTCGGTGTACCCCGCCGCACGCAGGCCGTCGGTGAGCAGCTCGCGCATCTGGTACTGCTCGCCGAGCGTGGGCCAGCGGTGGCCGTCGCGCACCAGCTTGTCCCGGTAGGACGGCAGCTGCCAGGCGGCGGGCTTCTCCCCCGTCACGCCGGTGCGGGTGTCGCTGTAGGACGCCAGGTGCAGCTTGGTGCACACCACCGCGGTGACCTCGTTCTCCAGCACGACGTCCAGGTCGCGCCGGACGCTGTCGAGGGTCTGGTCGAGCAGGCCGTACATGAGGTCGATGCTGACCCACTCGAAGCCCAGCGAAGCCGCGTTGCGGACGAAGTCGACGCACATCGCCGCCGAGTGCTCGCGGCCGCACAGCTCCAGCACGTGGTCGTCGAACGACTGGACGCCGCTGGACAGCTTGGTGCAGCCCAGTTCGCGCAGCAGCGAGAGCTTCGCCGGGGTGAACGTGCTGGGGTCGCCCTCGAACCGGATCGTCGTGTCCGCGGTGAACCCGAACTCCGACCGGTAGAACTCCAGCAGCCGGCGGATCTCCGGCTCGGGCAGCAACGACGGCGTCCCGCCGAAGACGTTGAACTCCCCCACCTCGGCCCCGGCCAGGTTCGGCACGGCGTCGAGCCACAGCTTCGCCTCGGCGATGTTCAGGTCGACCCAGTGCTTCGCCTTTTCGTACGCCACCTCGGGTTTCCCCTTCACCAGCACCACCGGGTACTGGCAGAACCGGCAGCGGTAGGCGCACGTCGGGATGTAGGACCACAGGTGGATCGGGCCGGCCGACGCCAGCTGCGCGTCCAGGTCACGCAGGAACTCCGCCGGCGTGCCGGGGACGTTGCCGGGGAACACGTGCGCCCCGAACGGGTCCTCGCGGACGAACTCCAGCAGGTGCCGGTTCTCCGGCGCTTCCAGGACGTCGAGCACGGCGGGCCGCGGCCAGGCCGGGTCGAGGCCGTGCAGCGAGCCGATCGCGTCCTCGTAGGCGAGCGTCATTCAGAACACCCCTCCGTTGCCGAAGTAGTTGTGGGCCTCCCCCGATTCGCGGTCTTCGCAGTAGTAGCGGACGAACTCCGCGAAGCGGCCGGGCGGGACTTCCGCGAGGCACGGCGGCAGCGGCGGCGGGACGCCGATGTCTTCGCCGACGTGCCGGCGCAGGCACGCGAACAGCTCGTCGGCGAACTCGAAGTACAGCCGGTACGACGGCGTCTTGTAGGCGTGGATCGGGGTGAAGTCGACGACGCGCATCTCGTCGCGGATCTCCGCGATCCGCCGGGCCAGCCGGCCGGCCAGGTCCGCGCCGAAGAACGCGATCACCGCGTCGTCTTCGAGCAACGCGGGGGTCAGCAGCACCGGCAGGATGGTGTTCTTCGGCGTGAAGTCCTTGATCGAGAACTCCCACGCCTGCTTCGCTTCGGCCTCGGTCAGGTCGGCGGCGACCGCGGGCGCGGCGGGCCGGATGTCGCGCATGACGATGATGCCGTCGGAGCCGTACGCCCGGCCCGCGATGACCTCGTCGATGGCGTGGTCGACGCGCCGCGGGTTGATCTCGACGCGCGAGCGCGGCGCGTACGTGATCGCGTCGCCCCCGCTGGCCACCTTGATCCCGAAGTCCCAGTCGTCGGAGAGGTGGTTGACGAACTTCCCGTCCTGCAGCTGGTAGAAGATCTCGATGCCGCCGGCGCGCTCGTAGGCGTCGCGCTCGACGGCGAACCCCTTGCCGTCCGGGAAGCCGCCGAACAGCGAAAACGTGACCGCGCGGCACCGCAGCGTCCGCTGGATGGCGTCCCACAGCCGTGGCCGCCCGGTGAAGTGCGCGGGGTCGTAGTAGTAGTCGCAGACGCCGATCGCGGCCTTGCTCGTCTCCATCGCGGTGAACAGCTCGCTGAGCCAGTGCGCGTCGACGCGGCAGTCGGCGTCGGCCGACACCAGGTAGAACCGCTCCCCCGGATCGGTGTCCGGCCGGTTGCGGCTGCGGGCCGCGGCGAAGTCCATGCCGGCCCGCCGCGCGCACGAAACGCCTTGCTCGGGTTCGTGGATGACGTGCAGGGCCAAGTCCGGGTGGGCCGCCGCGAAGCCGCGGGCGATCGCGACGGTGTCGTCGGTCGAGTTGTTGTCCACCAGCACGACCTCGTAGCTGCCGTGGTCCAGCGGCCCGTCGCCGTCGCGCTGGTCGTGCAGCGTCCGCAGCACCTCCGGCAGGTTCGCGGCTTCGTTGTACACCGGCAGCACGACGCTCAGCCGCGTGCCCGCCCCCATCGGCGGCGGGTAGAGCCGGTCGACGAGGTCGTCGACGACCGGCGTGCCGAACCGCGCCCGCCCGAGTTCCGAGTTCGCCCGCACCACTTCCGCCCGTTTCCCTTCGTCGGTGATCAGCCCGGCCACCTCGCGGGCGAACGCCGCGTCCGGCAGGTCGCGGGCCCGGATGTCCAGCACCGGGGCCCGGAACCCGCCGTAGACGACGTCGTACAGCTCGTACCCGCTCGTGATGTACGGCGTCCCGGAGGCGATGGCTTCGCTGACCGGGTTGCCGTAGCTCTCGTAGTCGTAGGAGGTCAGGAAGGAGACGACCGTCGCGTGCGCCAGCAGATCGCGCACCGAGTAGCGGCCGGGCACGGCGGTGTCGTACGGCGTCAGCCAGCCGCCGAACACGACGCGGTCGCGCACGCCGAGCTTCTCGGCCAGCGCGACGAGCCGGGCGTGCTCGGCGGGTGCCTCTTCGACGTCGCCGGCGACGAACAGCCACGCGTCCGGCAGCAGCGCCAGCAGGTGCAGGTCCCGGTCGAGGCGCTTCTGCGGGATGATCCGCGTGATCCGGGCCAGGAGCGGGACGTCGCCGGGGATGCCGTGCTCGCGCCGGAAACCGGCGTTGCGCTCGTCGATCCGCGCGGGCGCGATGGCGAACGCGTTGGGCAGGACGTCAATGTTCCGCAGCCCGGGCACCCACTCGAGCGTCCGCGCTTTCGCCTGCTCGTGCAGCGCGAAGTAGTGGATGTGCGGCGAATTCCGCGGTGCCGGGACCCCGGGGTACGGGAACCGGCCGTACTTGGCGATCCCCGGCTCGCTCTGCCACATCAGGTCGTGGTCGCGCCAGAACACGAACCGGCCGAGCCGGTGGCGGGCGCCGTAGCGGTCGATCGCCCGGTACAGCGCTTCGGTGTAGGTGAGGTTCTCCGGCAGGGTCCCGTTCTCCACCGCCACCATCGTCACGCCGCGGCGTTCCCAGGTCGCCACGATCCGCGCGGCCAGCTCGCCGGCGATGCGGTCGATCTCCGGGCGCAGGGTCTCGTCCCCGCGCTGGACCACCTCCCGCAGCACCCGCTCGACGAACGGGCGGTCGTAGCCGCGGATCTCCTCGACGCCCTCGACGCGGTCGAGCGTGACCCAGTCCGGCAGCAGGCCCGCCTCGTCGCGGTAGGGCCGGAAGAAGGCGCCCTTGTCGGCCTTGATGTCGTAGCCGAGGTCGAGGTGCACCCGGCGCCCGGGCAGCCGGCCCGCCGTCTTGAGGAACTCGACCACGACCCCGGACAGCGGAGTGGCGTCGAAGGACACGCCCCAGAGCACTGACATCGATGTCGGACTCCCGTCTCGGCTTCGCCGTCACCCTCAGCCTACGGGCTGTGGCGGCGGGTGGCCGCGCGAGCGGGAAGCGCTTTCCCTTGGCCGGCACGGTTGACCGCGGCCGCCGCGCACCCCAGAGTGGCTCCATGAACCGGGCCCTCGGGGTGCTGACCTGCGGCGCCTTCCTCTCCGTCGTGCTCGGGGTCCTCGGTTCCGGGGAGCCCGTGCTCTCGCTCGTGCTGGGCGCGGTCTTCACCGCGCTCGCGACGCTCGGCTTCGGCTGGGTGCAGGCCCGCGGCCGGCTCGCCTGGGCGGCCGGGTACGTCGCCGTGCAGCTCCCGCTCGCCTTCGTGATCTTCACGGTCAACGCCGGGGTCGGGGCGACGCTGTTCCTGGTCGTGCTGGTCAGCCAGTGCGTGCTGCTGCGGCTGCCGCTCCCGGTCGTCGCGCTGGTGATCGCCGTGGTGCCGCTCGTGCACCTCGGGATGTCGCTCGGCGAAGGCCTCCGCGAAGGGCTCGGCACGCTGGTCTCCGTGGTGTTCGCGGCCGTCATCACCGAACTCCTCCTGCGCGAGCAGCGGTCCCGCGCCGAACTGGCCGAGGCGCACGAGAAGCTGCGCGACTACGCCGGCCAGGCCGAACGGCTGGCGACCGCGCAGGAGCGCAACCGGGTCGCGCGCGACATCCACGACGGGCTCGGGCATTCGCTGACCGTCGTGCAGATGCAGGTCAAGGCGGCCCGCGCGGTGCTGCCGACCGATCCCGGCAAGGCCGACGAAGTCCTGGCCAAGGCCCAGGAGCAGGCCGAGAACGCGCTCGCGGAAGTCCGCCGGTCGGTCAAGGCACTGCGCGAACCGCGGCCGTCGCCGTTGCCGGAAGCGCTGGACGCCCTTATCTCGGAGGCCGGCGTCCCGGCGCGGCTGACCGTGTCCGGCGCCGAACGCCCGTTGCCGGCAGAGCACAGGGAGGCGCTTTTCCGCGCCGCGCAGGAAGGTCTGACGAACGTCCGCAAGCACGCGGCCGCCACCCGGGTGGACCTCGAACTGGACTACGCCGAGACGTCGGTGCGGCTCTCGGTGCGCGACGACGGCGCCGGGTCCCGCGGCGGCACCGGCTTCGGGCTGCTGGGGCTGCGGGAACGCGCCGAGAACCTGGGTGGCAAGCTCGACTTCACCTCGGCGCCGGGCGAGGGCAGCGCGCTGAGCATGGAGGTTCCGGGATGACGCCGGTCCGCGTCCTGCTGGTCGACGACCAGGCCCTCTTCCGCGAAGCCCTCGCCACGCTCCTCGCCACCCACGACGGCATCGACGTCGTCGGCGAAGCGGGCAACGGCGACGAAGCGCTGAGCCAGGCCGCCGCCCTGACCCCGGACGTCGTCCTGATGGACCTGCGCATGCCGGTCCTCGACGGCGTGGGCGCGACCCGGCGGCTGCGGCTGGCGCAGCCCGGCGTCCGGGTCATCGCGCTGACCACCTTCGACGACGACGAGGACGTCTTCGCCGCCCTGCGCGCGGGCGCCGTCGGGTACCTGCTGAAAGACGTCTCGTCGGCGCGGCTGGTGGAGGCGGTGCTGGCGGCCGCCCGCGGGGAATCCGTGCTGCAGCCGTCGGTCGCGGCGAAGGTCGTCGCGCGGTTCGCCGAGCTGCCTGCCGCGCCGGAGCCCCGGCCGCAACCGCTGGTCGTCCCGTTGTCGGAGCGCGAACTCGAGGTGCTGCGCCTGCTCGCCGACGGCCGCAGCAACCGCGAGATCGCCACGGCGTTGTTCCTCGCCGAGGGCACGGTGAAGAACCACGTGACGAACCTGCTCGGCAAGCTCGGGGCCCGTGACCGCACGCAGGCCGCGTTGCGCGCGAGGGACCTCGGCCTGCTCTGACGCGGTCACATGACCCGGGTCATGACTTCCGGCACCTGGCAGCACGGGCCCGGACCGGGATTCTCGTCCAGGACGAAACCTGGAGGGACCCGAGATGACCACCACCGAAACACCCCGGACCACCACCCGCAAGCTGGCGCGGTTCGCCGGCCACTACGCCGAAATGGTCGCCGCCATGCTGATCGGCATGGTCGCGCTCGGCCCGCTGTGGCCGTCGGCCTGGCTCGAGCGGGCGGACGTCGACGCGCTCGTGATGGCCACGAACATGACCGTCGCGATGGTGCTCGCCATGGCGCTGCGCCGGCACTCGTGGCCGCGGATCACCGAGATGGCCGCCGTCATGTACCTGCCGTTCGTGGCGCTGCTCGTGCCGTACTGGCTCGGCGCGCTGTCCGGCACCGCGCTGATGGTGGCCGGGCACGTGATCATGTTCCCGCTGATGCTGGCCGCCATGGTGTGGCGCCGCGCCGAGTACTGGCACTGACGTGCGGACCTTCCTGAAGTGGTGCGCGCTCGTCGTCGCCGTGCTCGCCGTCCCGGCCGTCGGCGCGACCGTCTCCGCGCTGTCGGCGTTCGACGCCCTTTACGCCCCCGGCCCGTCGCGGCCCCTCCCGGCCGCGGCGCCGGCCGCCCACGACCCGGCCAAGCCGACCGCGGTGGTCGTCGTCGGCGACCGCGGCGCGGTCGTCTCCGATGTGCTCGCGCCGTACGAGATCCTGGCTTCGACCGGCCGGTTCAACGTCTACGCCGTCGCGCCGCACCGCGAGCCGAAGCCGCTGACCGGCGGCCTGGACCTGGTACCGGACTTCGGTTTCGCCGACCTCGCCGCGCGGCTCGGCCCGAAGGCACCGGACCTCGTCGTCGTGCCCGCCCTGCCGGACGTCGGCGAGCCGAGCAGCGACGTCGTCACGGCGTGGCTGCGCGCGCAGGCCGCCCGCGGCGCGAAGTTCCTGAGCGTCTGCAACGGCGGTGGCGTGCTCGCCTCGGCCGGCCTGCTCGACGAGCGCCCGGCCACCGCGCACTGGCTCAAGGTCGACACCTGGGCGAAGGAGTACCCGGCCGTGAAGTGGGTGCGCGGGCAGCGTTTCGTCGACGACGGCGACGTCGTGTCCACCGCCGGGATCCTGTCCGGCGTCGACGGCACGCTGCACTGGGTCGAGCGGCTGGCCGGGACCGACGTGGCGGCCCGCGCCGCGGCCGCGATCGGCTGGCGGCACTACGGCGACGAGGTGCCGGTGACCCCGCCGGCGGGCGTGCCGGACGCGGCCGCGATCGTCAACGCGGCCTTCCGGTGGAACCCCGACGAGATCGGCGTGCTGCTCACGAACGGCGTCGGCGAGATCGAGCTTTCCTCGGTGTTCGACACCGAAGGCCAGTCGCTGTCGTCGCGCACGCTCGCCGTCAGCACCGACGGCGGCCCGGTCCGGTCGCGGCACGGGCTGACGTTCCTGCCGCGGGACGCCGTCACCGCGCCGGGCCTGGACCGGCTGGTCGTGCCGGGTGCGACGCGCGGGATCACGCCGCCGCCCGGCGGGCCGTCCCCCGAGTACGTCCACGACCGGCCCGGGTTCGCCTACGACACCGTGGTGAGCGGGCTCGCGCGCCACACCGACGTGGCCACCGCCCGCTGGACGGCGAAGGTGCTGGAGCTGCCCACCGACGGCGTCGTGTTCGAGGGCCGGGCCTGGCCGTGGCTGCCGACCGCCGTGCCGGTCGCGCTGCTCCTGCTGGGCGCGGCGGTGATCGTGGTGGTGCGCCGGGTCCGGCGGCCTAAAACGATTTAGGAAATCTCCTACCGACGAAGGTCGGGCGCCCCGGTGGAGTATTGCCAACGTGTGAGGTTGTGATTACAGTCACGTATCACGCTGTATTGAAACGTTCAAATTCGTCGCCCATCCCCGCCTCCAGGGAGCCTGCATGCTGCCCTCCAAGCTTTGGCGCGCGACCACCACCACGCTCGCCGCGGTCCTGGCCCTCGCGGCCGCCGCGGCGCCCCCGGCCGGCGCCGCCCCACCCGTCGACCTCGCCGGCGCGCACTGGATCTGGTACCCCGAAGGCGACGCCCGCGTCTCGGCGCCCGCCGCCACCCGGTACTTCCGCACGACGTTCACCGTCCCCGCCGGCGCGGTCACCGACGCCCGGTTCGCCGTGACCGGCGACGACACCGCCGACGTCTGGCTCAACGGCACGCCACTGGCGTCGTCGGCGCGCACCACGGACTCCTGGCGGACGGCGCTGGCGGTGGACCTCAAGCCGGCGCTCAAGCCCGGCGTCAACACCCTCGCCGTCGCCGCCCGCAACGCCGGCGGACCGGCGGGCCTGCTCGGCAGGCTGCGCGTCACCACCGGCTCGGGCACCACGGACGTGCCCACCGACGCCGGCTGGAAGAGCGCCACCACCGCGGCGGAAGGCTGGGAACAGCCCGGTTTCGCCGACGGCGGCTGGGCCGCGGCGCAGGACCTCGGCGCGTACGGCACCGCGCCCTGGGGCACCGGCGTCCGCACGCCGAACGCCTCGGACCCGACCCCGCTGTCGGTCGCGACCGCCACGGTCGGGCAGCGGGTGAACCCCCTCGGCGTCGACCCGGCGCGGCCGCGGTTCGGCTGGAAGCTGGGCTCGTCCGCACCGCAGCAGCGGCAGTCCGCGTATCAGATCGTGGTGTCCGCCGGCGGAACGGACGTCTGGGACAGCGGCCGCGTCGCTTCGGCGCAGCAGGCCGATGTGCCTTACGGCGGTCCGGCGCTCGGCTCGCTCACGGCGTACACCTGGCGCGTCCGCGTCTGGGACGGCCAGGGCCGGCAGAGCGGCTGGAGCGCGGTGCAGCGCTTCGAAACCGCGTTGCGCACGCCGTCGGCCGAGTGGACCGGCGCGTTCGTCGGCCGCGCCACCGCCGGCCCGGACCTCGCCGGGGCGAGCTGGATCTGGTACCCCGAAGGCGATCCGCTCGGCGGCGTGCCCCCGGCCACCCGGTTCTTCCGCAAGACCTTCGACCTGGCCGCGCCGGGCAAGGCGACGCTGGTCGTCACCGGCGACGACACCGCGACCGTGTGGGTCAACGGCACGAAGGTGAGCGACTCGCCGCGGGTCACCGACTCGTGGAAGACCGCGGCCGTCGTCGACGTCGGCGGTCTCCTCACCGCGGGCTCCAACACGATCGCGATCAGCGCCGAGAACACCACGCAGAGCCCGGCCGGGCTGATCGCCAAGCTGACCGTCCCAGGCGGACCCATCGTCACCACCGACGGCACGTGGAAGGCGAACCAGACCGGGCCCGCCGGCTGGGAGCAGCGCGGGTTCGACGACAGCTCCTGGACGGCCGCCCGCGCGCTGACCGCGTACGGCACCGGCCCGTGGGGTGCGAACGTCGCCGTGTCCGCGCCCTCTCCCCTGCTGCGCAAGAGCTTCACCGTCTCGAAGCCGGTGGCGAGCGCGCGGCTGCTCACCACCGCGCTCGGGCTGCAGGAGACCCACCTCAACGGCGTCAAGGTCGGCACCGAGGTCCTCGCGCCCGGCTGGACCGACTACGCGAAACGCGTCCAGTACCGCGTTTCCGACGTCACCGGGCAGGTCCGCCAGGGCGAGAACGCGCTGGGCGCGCTGCTCGGCAACGGCTGGTACTCCGGCAGCGTCGGCATCGCCGGCAGCCAGAAGTACGGCACCGAGCCGTGGTACTCGGCGCAGCTCAAGCTGACGTTCACCGACGGGACCACCACGACGATCGCGTCCGACGGCACCTGGAAGACCGCCGACGGCCCGATTCGCGCCGACGACCTCTACCAGGGCGAGACCTACGACGCCCGGCTCGCGCCGGCGGGCTGGGACCGGCCCGGCTTCGACGACCGGGCGTGGTCCGCACCGCGCGTGCGCTCCGGCGCGAAGCCGAACCTGGTGTCCCAAGTGGACAACGGCGTCACGGTGCAGCAGGAGTTCAAGCCCGTCGCGTGGACGCAGGCGAAGCCCGGCGTGTGGGTGGCCGACCTCGGCCAGAACTTCAGCGGCTGGAACCGGCTTTCGGTGACCGGGCCGGCGGGCACGACCGTGACCGTGCGGCACGCCGAAGTGCTCAACCCGGACGGCACGATCTACACGACGAACCTCCGCGCGGCGCAGGCGACCGACCGCTTCACGTTGGCCGGCACCGGGTCCGCCGAGACGTACGAGCCGCGGTTCACCGTGCACGGCTACCGGTACGTCGAGCTGACCGGCCTGCCCTCGGCGCCGACGGCGACGACGTTGACCGGCCGCGCGATGTGGACGTCCGGTACGCAAACGGGCACGTTCACGACGTCGAACGCGCTGGTGAACCAGCTGCAGCACAACATCCTGTGGGGTGAGCGCTCGAACATGCTGTCCGTCCCGAGCGACTGCCCGCAGCGCGACGAGCGGCTCGGCTGGACCGGCGACATCGGGATCTTCGCGGGCACTTCGACGTTCAACCTCGACGTGGCGAACTTCCTCGGCAAGTTCAGCGACGACCTGGTCGACGCGCAGCACGCCGACGGCTCGTTCACCGACGTCGCGCCGGGCGTGCTGGGCGGCTCGGGCACGGCGGGCTGGGGCGACGCGGGCGTCATCGTGCCGTACACGCTGTGGCAGCGCTACGGCGACACCGGCGTGATCGACGAGCACTTCGCCGCGATGGTGAAGTGGGTCGAGTACCTGCGCTCGACGTCCGGCGCGGACCTGATCCGCGACCACCAGACGTACGGGGACTGGCTGAACGTCAACGACAACACCGCGCAGGACCTGATTTCGACGGCGTTCTTCGCGTGGTCGTCGCGGCTGGTGTCGCGGATGGCGGCGGCGACCGGGCGGACGGCGGAGGCGACGAAGTACGGGACGCTGGCCGACCAGATCGGCGCGGCCTTCACCAGCCGGTTCACGCAGGCCGACGGCACGGTGGGATCGGGCTCGCAGGCCGGGTACGTCCTGGCGCTGGCGTTCGGGCTGCTCCCGGCGTCGCGCGTCCAGCCGGCGGCGGACAAGCTGGCCGCGCGCGTGGCGGCGGCGGGCGGCCACCTGAGCGTCGGCTTCCTCGGCGTCGAGAACCTGCTGCCGGTGCTGGCCGCGCACGGCCACGCCGACGTCGCGTACCAGGTGCTGCTGCAGCCGGGCTTCCCCGGCTGGGGCTACATGATCGGCCACGGCGCGACCACGATCTGGGAGCGCTGGGACGGCATCAAGCCGGACGGCACGTTCAACGACCCGGGCATGAACTCGTTCAACCACTACGGCCTCGGCTCGGTGGGCGACTTCCTCTACCGCTCGGTCGGCGGGCTGTCGCCGTCGTCCCCGGGCTACGCGTCGCTGCTGGTGGCGCCGCGTCCGGGTGGTGGCTTGACGTCGGCGAAGTCGGCGTACGAGACCCCGTACGGCGGCGCGGTCAGCGACTGGTCGGTGTCGAACGGGACGTTGACGCTGAAGGTGACGGTGCCGGCCGGGTCCTCGGCGACGGTGCAGGTGCCGACGTCGAACCCGGGCGCGGTGGCGGCTCCCGCTCAGGCCGTGCCATCGGCGCCGGGAACGTACTTCGTGCCGGCGGGTTCGTACGTGTTCACCGCTCCCGCGTAGGGAGTTCAGCCGGTGCCGCCTCCTTCGCGGGGCGGCACCGGCCGCACGGCGAACTTCAGGTGGAAGTTGTCGAGCGTCGCCGGGAGCGGGCGGTCCGGAGCCAGCACCGGACCCGTCGTCTGCTCGAACGCATGGCCCCGCAGCAGGTTCGCCAGCAGCGTGCTCACGCAGAACTGGACCAGGTCACGGCCCGGGCAGATCGCCGGGCCGGCGCTGAACGGGACGAGCGCCGGGTTGGCCGCCGCGCGGCCGTCGAGCCAGATGTCCGGGTCGAAGCGGTCGGCGTAGGGCAGGTCCGCGTCGCGGTGGAAGAACGGGGTGAAGACCAGGACCGTCGTGCCCGCCGGGCCCCACGACGTCTCCTCCGTGCTTTCGCGCAGCAGCATCGGCGTCGTGGGCCACAGGCGGATCGCGTCCAGCACGCACGCCCGCAGGTAGCTCAGCTGATGTGGCTCCCCCGGATCGATCCCGGCGACCTCCTCGCGGGCGCGGTCGGCCGCCGCCGGGTGGGACGCCAGCAGGGCCAGCGTCCGGAAGGTCACCATGCCCGCCGCGTCGAAGGCGAACAGCCAGTGCGCCACCTGGTCCGCCGCCGTGCCGTCGCCGGGCGCGCCCGCGATCGCCGCGGCCAGGCTGCCCGGCTCCGCGCGGTTCAGGTGCCCGGTCAGGCGGTCGTGGAATTCGGCGCGCAGCCGGTTCCGCCGCGGGTGCAGGTAGGCCCAGTTGGCGTCGAGGCGGAGCCGCTCCAGCTGGTCGGTCAGGGTCTCGTCGTCGCGGGCGCCCTCGCCCAGCACGATCCGCCGGACCAGGCGCCACCAAGCGACGTTGAAGGTGTCCCAGGTCAGCTCGGTGGCGCTGGTCAGGGCAGCGGTCTCGGCGGCGATCGCGCGGGCGAACGGCGCCGCCAGCTCGTGCAGCGGACGGCCCGGCTCCAGCACGGCCTCGGAGAAGGCGCGCCGCGGGGCGCGGTCGCCGGCGGGCGAGATCAGCACGCCGTGCGGCTGGAAGTGCCCCAGCGCGGCGCGTTTCTCCACCGTGGACGGGCTGAACGGCATCGGGGCGGCCGCCAGCACCGCGCCGACGTCTTCGGCGGACAACGCCAGCTCCATCGACCGGCCGGGCACGCGCAGCTTCAGCGGCCGCCCGTGGTGGCGGTCGCGCAGGCGCGTCAGCAGCTTTACGGCCGGACGATCGACCTGGAGCTTCTCCGCGACGGCCATCGCGCGCGGGCGGCGCTTGATCACGCCGCCGGCCAGCGTGGGCAGCGCCACGCCGAGCGCGATCCGGATCGTCTCGGCCACCGAAGCGGTGTCGGGCCTCTCCTGGGTAGTCGTCATGAGGCGCGGCTACCCGGGACGCCCGCGGCGGAAACGCCGTCAGCGGCGCAGGGCGACGTTCAGCACGTCGCCGGCGTGGTCGAGGCAGTCGGCGCAGATCACCGCGTCCCGCGCGGCGCAGTCCACGCGCAGCAGCGGACGCCGGAGGCCGAGGAACGTCCGGCGCTCGCGGAGGCCGCAGAAGTCGCAGACCGCGGCCAGCGGCGACGTCACGGCGGCCAGCACGTCGCCCGCCGGGGTCTCCCGGTCCGCGCCGTCGCGCACCACGCGCAGCCCGGCCCGGACGCAGTCCAGGCAGATCGGCCCGGCCCGGCCGGGCACCCGCGGGTCGCGGGACCGGCCGCAGAACCGGCACGGCCGGCCGGCCCCGTTGCTCGCCGTCACGCCGCCTCCTCACCGGTTTCGCCGCGCGCACAGCCGGGAACTCCGGGCGCGACGCACCTCGACGGCCAACGCTACTCCCGCGCGGCCGATCCGGGGCGGCGGCGGACCCCGCTCACGCTCGGCCGGGTTCCGGCCCGGACCTCCCGCCCGGGCGGCACGGCACGAGCGGGCAGGAGGAACCCTTGTCGTCGTTGACGGTGCTGTTCGGCGTGGCCGGCCTGCTCGCCCTCGCCGCGGCGATCGTCCCGAAACTCGTCGCCGACCGGCCGTTCTCGGTGCCGCTGGTGATGCTGATCGCCGGGATCGTCCTGGGCCTGCTGCCGCTGCCCGCGCCGTACGGCAACGGCTGGAGCGACCCCGCCGCCCACCTGCGCGGCGTCGAATCCTTCACCCAGCTGGGTATTCTCGTCGCGCTCGCCGGGGCGGGCCTGTCCGTGGACCGCGCGTTCGGCCTGAAGCGCTGGGGCTCGACGTGGCGGCTGCTGGCCCTGACCATGCCGCTGTCGATCCTGGTGATCGCCGCGCTCGGGTACTGGTGGCTCGAGCTCGCCCCCGGGGTGGCGCTGCTGCTGGCCGCGGCGCTGGCCCCGACCGACCCGGTGCTGGCGGGCGACGTCGGCGTGCCGCACCCCGACGTCGAGCCGGATCTGGCCCGCAACAACGAAATCCGGTTCACGCTCACCACGGAGGCCGGGCTCAACGACGGCCTGACCATGCCGTTCGTCCTGCTCGGCCTGGCCGTGGCGGGCAGCAGGCCGAACCTGGACGTCTCCTGGGTGCTGGTGGACCTCCTGCTGCCCGTCGCGATCGGCGTGCTGGTCGGCCTGCTGGCCGGCCGCGGCCTCGGCTGGGCGATCTTCCACACCGCGTCGGACCGGTTGCGGCTGGCCGAGTACGGCGACGGCCTCGTCCTGCTGGCGTTGGCGTTCCTGCCGTACGCGCTGGCGGAAGTGGCCCACGGCAACGGGTTCGCCGCCGTGTTCGTCGCGGCCGTGGTCGTGCGCAAGCTGGAGCGGGAGCACGACTACCACGGCGTCCTGCACGCCTTCGGCCACCAGCTGGAACGGCTGTTCGTGCCGCTGGCGCTGCTGGGGCTCGGGCTGGCGATCGGCGACGGGCTGCTGCGCGGCCTGCGCGTGCTCGAAGTGGTGCTCGCCGTCGTCGCGGTCCTGGTCGTGCGGCCGGTGCTCGGCTGGCTTTCGCTGCTCGGCGGCTCCGCCGGACGGCCGGCCACCGCGGCGATCGCGTTCTTCGGCGTCCGCGGCATCGGCACGCTGTACTACCTGGCCTACGCGCTCAACCGGCTCCCGGTGCCGCAGCAGGACGTGCTCTGGCGGGTCGGCGCGCTCGCCGTCGCCGTGTCGGTGCTCGTGCACGGCATCCTCGCGGAGCCGGCGATCCAGCGGATCGAACGGATGGGCGGCCACTTGCCGTCGACCTGATGTGTAGACCCGCGACGGCCGGGTAACCGCCCGGCAAGGCCCTTTTGGCGACTGGCCGATCCGGAAATGTCGCCGCGACGGAAGGTGCACCCCGATGAACGACAAGTTCGAGAACAAGGGCGAAGAGCTCAAGGGCCGGGCCAAGGAAGCCGTCGGCAACGCCACGGACAACGAGCAGTGGCAGGCCGAGGGCAAGTCCGAACAGGCCAAGGGCTCGCTGAAGCAGGCGGGCGAGAAGATCAAGGACGCCGTGAAGGGCGTCACGAACAAGGACTGACCGGTTCTTCCGCGGCCGCACCCCCTGCCCGGGGTGCGGCCGCCTTTCGCGCTGGGGGCGATTCATGTTCGACGGCTTCACGCTCGACCACGTCGACGTCGGCGACGTCACGCTGCGAGTGCGCCACGGCGGCTCGGGCCCGCCGGTCCTGCTGCTGCACGGGCACCCGCGCACGCACACGACGTGGCACCGGGTGGCGCCTCGGCTCGCGGAGCGGTTCACGGTGGTGTGCCCGGACACGCGCGGCTACGGCCGCTCGACGAAACCACCGACCGACGCCCAGCACACGCCGTACAGCAAGCGCGTCATGGCGGCCGACTGCGTCGCCTTGATGGCGCACCTGGGGCATCCCCGGTTCTTCGTGGCGGGGCACGACCGCGGCGCGTACGTGGCGACGCGGCTGGCGCTCGACCACCCGTCGGTGATCCGCGGCGCGGCGATCCTGGACGCCGTCCCGATCGGCGAGGCCCTCGCCCGCTGCGACGCGCGGTTCGCGCGCGAGTGGTACCACTGGTTCTTCTTCGCCCAGCCGGAAAAACCCGAACGAGTGATCACCGCCGACCCGGACGCCTGGTACAACGTCGCCACCAAGAACACGCCCGAGCGCCTCGGCGCCGGGAACTTCGCCGACTTCCACCACGCGATCCACGACCCGGCGACGGTCACCGCGATGCTCGAGGACTACCGCGCGGGCCTGGGCGTCGACCGTGCCCACGACGACGCGGACCAGGCGGCCGGACGGCGGATCACCTGCCCGGCCCTGGTGCTGTGGTCGAGCGACGACGACCTGGAGGATCTCTACGGCGACGTCCTCGGTGTCTGGCGGTCCTGGACGACGGACCTGCGCGGGCACGCGATCAAGTCGGGGCACCACATGGCCGAGGAGAACCCCGAAGCACTGGCGACCGCGCTCGGCGACTTCTTCGGCGGGATTTAGCGGCTCCTGGACAGAGGTCCGGCACTGCGCCCCAAGGTGGCCTTGGTTGCGTCTGACGCACCGAAGGCCGCCTTGGGTGCGTCAGACGCACCGAAGGCCACATTGGGGCGCTCGTCCCGAGCGTCGATTTAGCGCAGGCGGCGGGTCCCGTCGCCGAGGGGTTCGGTGCGGCCCGCCGCGTCGAGGCGTTCCAGCAGCGGGATCATCACCCGCCGGGTGCTGTCGAGGGCTTTGCGCGCCTCGGAAACCGTGAACGGTCCCGGCAGGCGCCGCAGCCCGGCGACCGCGCGCTCCTCCGCGTCCGGGCCGAGCACGACCCCTTCGGCGAGGGCGGTCAAGCGCCCGAGCCGGACCGCCGCCGCCAGCTCGCGCCTGCCCAGGCCCAGCGCCCGCAGCTCGTCCGCCTCCGGCGCGCGGAACGGGTGCTCCGCGAGCCGCTTCAGCACCGTCTCCAGCGCCTCTTCGACCGCGGGGGCGAGACCGGCGCCGGGACGGCGGACGAGCCCGCCGGCCACCTCGAACCCGGTGCCCTCGAGCACGGGGACGACGAGTTCCGGCGCGGGCAGGCCGAGCCGCTGCCGCAGCGCCTCCACCGGCACGCCCGCCGCGGTCCGGTCCCAGCCGCCCACGACGTCGGCCGCCTCCGCGCGCAGGGCCGCGAACCGCTCCTGGTCCGCGCGCCAGCCGCCCAGGCGCTCGCCCGTCTCCGGCAGGCCCATCGCGGCGAAGTCCGCCGCGCGGACGAAACCGTGGCGGCGCAGGTACGTCCGGGCGAGGTCGGGGTCGGTCAGCTCGCGGCCGCGGTCCCGGGCCGCGCCGCGGCGGGACAGCGGGGGCGGGCGGACGTCCAGGACGTCGAACCCGGCGGCGATCCGGTGCTGCCCCGGGTCGCGCAGCAGGCCCCGGTCGCCGACGCGCAACGGCAGCGCGGTGCTCGTGGTGAGCCGCGCGGTGTCCGTCCCCAGTGGACGGACGCGCACCGGCCGCGCCACCGTGCCCAGGTGCAGCACCAGGTTCCGGTGCAGGTCGGCGGCGGCCGCGCCGCGCAGCCGGACGTCGAACTCGGCCGTGGCGCGCCAGCGGCCGGGCGTGAGCAGGACATCGCCGCGGCCGACGTCGCCCCGCGCGGTGCCGCGGAGGTTGACCGCCACCCTGGCCACGGCGGTGACCCGGTCGCGGGGCTCGCCGAGCGCCTGCAGCCCGCGGACCTTCACCGGCGTCGAGCCCAGCCGCAGTTCGTCGCCCACCGCTATCGTCCCGGCGGCCAGCGTGCCCGTCACGACCGTGCCCGCGCCGGACACCGTGAAGGCGCGGTCGATCCACAGCCGGACGTCGGCGTCCGGGTCGGGCGCGGGCAGGCCGGCCGTCAGCTCGGTGATCGCCGCCCGCAGCTCGTCGAAGCCCGCGCCCGTCCGGCCGCTGACCGCGACGCTCGGCACGGTGCCCAGCGACGTCCCGGCGATCTCGTGCAACGCGGCTTCGGTGGCGGCGGCCGGGTCGGCGCGGTCGGCCTTGGTGACGACCAGCAGGCCGCGGCGGACACCGAACGCGTCCAGCGCGGCGAGGTGCTCGGCCGACTGCGGCATCCAGCCCTCGTCCGCGGCGACGACGAACAGCACGGCCGGCGCGGGCCCGGCGCCGGCGAGCATGTTCGGGACGAACCGTTCGTGGCCCGGCACGTCGACGAACGCGACGTCCTCGCCGCCGAGCCGGGTCCACGCGAACCCGAGGTCGATGGTGAGGCCGCGGCGGCGCTCCTCGGCCCACCGGTCCGGCTCCATCCCGGTCAGCCGCCGCACCAGCGTGGACTTCCCGTGGTCGACGTGGCCGGCGGTGACGATCACCCGCATCGGCGCACGGCTTCCCGCAGCTTCGCGTCCTCGTCCGGCCGCACGGTCCGCAGGTCGAGCAGGCAGCGGTCGCGCACGACCCGGCCGACGACCGGCGGCTCGCCCGTCCGCAGGGCCACCGCGAACCGCGCGGGCAGGCTGACCGCGGCGCTGGGCAGCTCGACGCCGGGCGCTCCCCCGCCACCGACCGCCGCGGTCGACGCGACCGCTTCGGCGCCGAACTCCCGCAGGCTCTCGGCCAGGGTTTCGGCGCGGCGCCGCAAGTCCTCGACGGACGCTTCGAGCGCGGCGCGCACCGGCGGGAGGGGCCCGCGCAGCGTCGCTTCGAGGGCGGCGAGGGTGAGCTTGTCAACGCGCAGGGCCCGGGCCGCGGGGTGCCGCCGCAGCCGTTCGACGACGTCCTTCTCGCCGAAGATCAGCCCGGCCTGCGGGCCGCCCAGGAGCTTGTCCCCGCTGGCCGTGACGACCGCGGCGCCCGCTCGCAGCGCGGTCGCCGCGTCCGGTTCGCCGGGCAGGAGGGGGTGCGGGGCGAGCAGGCCGGAGCCGATGTCGGCGACGACCGGCACGCCGAGCTGGGCGAGTTCCTCGAGCGACGCCTCCGCCGTGAAGCCGGTGACGCGGTAGTTCGACGGGTGGACCTTGAGCACGAACCCGGTGTCCGGGCCCAGCGCGGCGGCGTAGTCGGCGGCCGTCGTCCGGTTCGTGGTGCCGACTTCCCGCAGCCGGGACCCGGTCGAGGCGAGGAGGTCCGGGATGCGGAAGCCGTCGCCGATCTCGACCAGCTCGCCCCGGCTGACGACGATCTCGCGGCCCGGCGCCATGGCGAGCGCGCAGAGCAGGAGCGCGGCGGCGTTGTTGTTGACGACGTGCACCGCGCCGGCGTCCGGCACGGCGGCGGCCAGCGCGGACAGGGCGCTCCGGCCGCGGCGGGCCCGGTCGCCGGTCGCGAGGTCGAACTCGACGTCGGTGGCGCCACCGGCCGCCACGAGCGCGTCGAGCGCGGCGGCCGAGAGCGGGGCGCGGCCGAGGTTGGTGTGCACGACGACGCCGGTCGCGTTGAGCACCGGCCGCAGAGAGGACGCGCTCCCGGGCAGCCGCGCGAGCACGGTGGCGGCGACGTCGGCCGGGGCGAGTTCCCCGGCGCGGGCGGCGCGCTGGACATCCTGGACGACGGATTTCACCAGGTCACGGCCGAGTTCCGCGGCGGCTTTCGCGATCCCGGGCTCGGCCAGGAGCGCGTCGGTGCGCGGGATCGCGCGGCGCGGGTCAGGCATGGCGGAGGCGGACGGGAATCGAACCCGCCAGCGGCAGGACCTGCCGCTCGGCGATTTTGAAGATCGCGCCGGTCACCAGGCCGGATACGCCTCCCTGCACCATGGCAGCCATCCTGCCAAGGACGCGGCGGACGGGCACGATGAACCCGTGGGTTACCGACTGACGCAGTACGCGCACGGCGGCGGCTGCGCGTGCAAGATCCCGCCGGGCGAACTCGAAGCGGCCGTCCGCGGCCTCACCGGCGCCGCCCCCGTCGATCCCCCGGGCGAGCTGCTCGTCGGCCTCGACACCGGCGACGACGCGGCCGCGGTCCGGATCTCCGGGGACACCGCGCTCATCGCGACGACGGACTTCTTCACGCCGGTGGTCGACGACGCCTACGACTGGGGCCGGATCGCGGCGGCGAACGCCCTTTCGGACGTCTACGCCATGGGCGGCACGCCGGTGGTGGCGGTCAACCTGCTGGGCTGGCCGCGCGAGACGCTGCCGTTCGAGCTGGCCGCCGAAGTGCTGCGCGGCGGCCTCGACGTCTGCGGCAAGGCGGGCTGCCACCTCGCCGGTGGGCACAGCATCGACGACCCGGAACCGAAGTACGGCCTGGCCGTCACCGGCGTGGCGAACCCGTCGCGGCTGCTGCGCAACGACGCCGGCCGCGCGGGGCTGCCGCTGACGCTGACCAAGCCGCTCGGTATCGGCGTGCTGAATTCGCGGCACAAGGCGACCGGGGAACGGTTCGAGCAGGCGATCGACGTCATGACCACGCTGAACGCTCCGGCCGCGCGTGCGGCGGTCGACGCCGGGGCCACGTGCGCCACCGACGTCACCGGGTTCGGCCTGCTGGGTCACCTGCACAAGCTGGCGCGGGCCAGCGGCGTCACGGCCCGGATCGACCCGGCGGCGGTGCCGTACCTCGACGGCGCGCGGGCGGCGTTGCGCGACGGCTACGTCAGCGGCGGCACTCGGCGCAACCTCGACTGGGTCGCGCCGCACGCCGACCTCGCGGTCCCCGCGGACGAGGCGTTGCTGCTGGCCGACGCGCAGACGTCCGGCGGGCTGCTGGTGGCCGGGGAGCTGCCGGGGTACCCGGTGATCGGGGAGCTGGTGCCGCGCGGGGCGCACACGATCGTCGTGGGCTGAGTTTCGGGCCGGGTGCGGCGGGTACGCGACGGGTATGTCCGCACCGGAACGAACCAGCCTCGAACACCACCTGGCCGAGACGCGGTACCCGTGCGGCCGCGACGAGCTCCTGCGCCGCGCGGCGGCGTCCGGCGGCGGTGACTCGGTGCTCGGCCCCCTCGGCGGCCTGCCCGACGGCGACCGGTACGACGACTTCGATGCCGTGTGGGAGGCCGTGTCGGCCAAGCACATCGGCGGGGCGCCGTAGGGGTTCAGCCGAGGCGCTCGACGGCGTCCTTGGCGTCTTTGAGGCCGGCGCCGGTGCGTTCGCGGTAGACCTTGATCGCCTGGATCTTCCGGCCCTCCCGCACCAGCGCGACGACCTCGTCGAGTCCCGGCTCCTCGACGGCGACCCCGAGCTTCGCGGCGATGGCGTCGAGCTTGGTCTCCACCCGGGCGAGCCGCCGATCGACCCGCGCCAGCCGCCGATCGGTGGCCGACGACCCGAGCGCGACGACCGCGACCAGCACGACCACACCCAGCAACAGCATCCCGTAGTCCATGGCGGGCCATGCTACTTCCGGAAATTGTCGGTGGTGGTGGCTATCGTTCCGCTCATGACCACATTGACCGACCGCACGAAGACCGCCCTGCTCGTCGTCGACGTCCAGAACGGGGTGATGTCCTCGGCCCACGACCGCTCGTCGGTGCTGGCCAACATCGTCACCCTGGTGGACAAGGCCCGCGCGGCAGGCACGGAAGTGGTGTGGGTGCAGCACACCAGCGCCGAGCTGCCGCGCGACAGCGAGCAGTGGGCATACGTCCCCGAACTCGCGAGGCGCGAGGCGGAACCGCTGGTGCACAAGGAGTACGGCGACTCGTTCGAGGCAACGAACCTGGAGGCGGTGCTGGCCGAGCGCGGCGTGGGCTCGCTGGTGGTGGCGGGCGCGCAGACGGACGCGTGCATCCGGTCCACGCTGCACGGGGCGTTGGCGCGGGGGTACGACGCGATGCTGGTGTCGGACGCGCACACGACGGAGGACCTGTCGGCGTACGGTGCGCCGCCGCCGGGTCAGGTGATCGCGCACACGAACATGTACTGGCAGTACCAGACGGCACCGGGCCGGACGGCGGGCACGTTGACCACGGAGGAGGTGGAGTTCGGGGTGACGACACCGGCTTGAGGGTGAGTGTTGGGCTGCCGGGCGCGGTCGCGGCGGGGTGGTGCGGTCCGGCGGCGGCCGGGATCGGCGGGCCGCCGGGTCTGGGCCAACGGCCGGGCTGCCGGCGAGGTTGATTCCGGGCTGGGTGAAATCGGCGGCGGGCGCCGTCCGGCGGCGCTCGACCGGCTGGATCGCGGGACGCAAGTCCGGTAGCCCGGCCCGCTGAGCCGCTGGGCGCGGCCCGGCCGGCAGGGCGCAGGGACCGGTCCGGCAACGCTCGTCCTCCCGCGGCCGCGGGCCGCCCGCTCGCGACCCCGCGGGATCACCGGGATGCGGTCAGGGGCCAAGCCCGGCAGGACCGCTCGGCGCGTCCCGGCCGCTCGGCGCGTCCCGGCCGCCGGGCGCAACTGACCACCGAGAGCCGCAGGCCGCGGGGCGCGGTCGGTGCGCGGCAACCCCGCGCGCGGCAAGCTCACCCGAGCCGTGCGGCCAGCTACTCCTGCCGCACGAAGCCGTAAGCGCGCTCCACCCTCGCCACCTCGATGTGGTAGTTCGCGTACCACGCCTCCCGCCCCCGCCGCTGCGCCTCCAAGTGCTCCGGGTGCTGCTTCCAAGCCGCGATCGACTCGGCATTCTGGTAATACAGCACCGTCAGCTCCCGCCCATCCGCGGCAGTACGCGACTCCCGGCCCAGATACCCCGGCTGAGCGCGCCCCAGCTCGGCCATCCGCTCGTCCATCGCCGCATACCCGTCCAGGTTCGACTCGTCCAAGGCGCTCGTGATGATGACCGCGTAGTACGGCGGTTCCGGTCTCGTGAAGGACACCGGCGGAGCCTAAGCCGACGGAAACCGGTGCCCCAAGCGGTTTTCTCACGCGCCGCGGAGGTGGTCGCGCAGGGCTCGGGCGACGCGGGACATCAGGACGTCCGCCTCCGGCTGGACGGCCGCCGGGACGCGGGATTCCGTCAGGGCCACCACGGCGAACACACCGCCGTCCGCGTGCTCGACCACGCCCGCCTCGTGGCGCATGTTCAGCAGCGTTCCCGTTTTCGACGACCACTTCGCCGCGTCGGAGGCGAAGTCCGGGGTCAGGCGGTGGCGGATCACGTTGTTCGCCATCAGGTCGCGGACACCCGCCGCCACCACCGGGTCGATCTTCGACGGGGTCCACAGCGCCTGCAGCAGCTCCAGCAGCGCCCGGGCGGACGCCGTGTTCGCGCGCGACACGTCGAGCTGGGCCAGGCGGTGGCCCTGGCCCGCCGTTCCCGCGCTGATCGCCAGCGCGTGGGCCAGGTCGGCCTCGGCCGCGTCGAAGCGCTCGGCCGGGGTGTCCACCAGGTCGCGCAGCTCGTGCCGCAGCGCGATGCCGGTCAGGCCCCAGCCGGTCAGCAGCGCCGCCACCTCGGCCGGGGGCGTCAGGCCGAACAGGACGTCGGCCGCCTGGCCGTCGCTGAGGCACGTGCTCAGGTACAGCAGGTCTTCGACCGCGATGCGGGCCGGGTGGCGGAAGCGGGTCACGCCGATCGGGCCGGGGGTGGTGACGCGGCCGGGCGGGACGTCCAGCTGGGTTGCGCCGTCGAGCTCGCCGCGGCGAATGCGCTCCAGCGTCGCCGCCGCCAGCGGGACCTTGACCAGGGACGCGATCGGGTACTCGCGGTCCGGGTCGATCCCGATCTCGGCGCCCGTCCGCAGGTCGCGCACCAGGAACGAGCCGCGCAGGCCGCCCTCGGCCAGCTCCGCCCGCAGGTCGCGCACCAGCGCTTCGGTACTCACGAGGCAGCCCCCAGACAACGCCCGACGGCCGCGTGCAGCACCGTGCGCAGCCGCTCGGCGTCTTCACCCAACGTCGCCGCCACACCGTAGCCGCGTGCCAGGTCGAGCTCGCCGATCGGCCGCCAGTGCAGGCCGAGCTCGCCGGCCTGCGCGACCGAGCAGAGCAGCAGGTCCGCCGACGCGAACACCTCCGCGGCCGCCGCCGTCAGCGAGCCGGCCACCGCGACCTGCGCCGGCTGGAGCCCGACGGCGTCGCGGACCCGCAGCACCCGGTCGCGGAGGTGCGGGACGTCGTCCTCGGGCTGGATCCACACGCGCCGGCGCGGACCGCCGGACCGGCCCGCCCGCAGCGTCTCCAGGTGCACGACCCGCGCCCGCGGCGGCGCCACCCCGGCGACGCCGAGCGGCACCGCCCACACGCCCTCCTCGGCCGGGACGGCGGCGAGCGCGGCCCGCACCTCGCTCGTGCGGACGAGTTCGGCCCGCTCCCCCGGCTCCGCGGCGCGGAACTCCAGGTGCACCTCGAGCGCGCGGGCTTCGGCGGCCAGCTCGGCGAGCTCCCGCACCCCGCTGGTACCCGGCACGGCCACGCGCATCGGCCGCAGCCGCGCGCGCTGGGCGTCGTGCTCCAGCGAGTCGGCCAGCCGGACAAGCCGCTGCGCCGCGGGCAGCACGTCGCGCCCGAACGCGGTCAGCCGCGCGCGGCGGGTGGTGCGGTCGAAGAGCCGCTCGCCGAAGTGCCGCTCGAGCGCGGCGATCCGCCGGCTCGCGACCGGCTGGGGAATGCGCGCGAGCGCGGCGCCCGCCGTGAAGCTCCCCGTCTCGCTCACGCTCACGAACGCCCTGCAGCCGCCGACCAGGTCCACGACCTCACCCTATGCGATTCCGGCATCAATCGGCGCGTTTCCGTCTTGGACAGCATGAGCGAACGCGGTGAGACTGCGGATGTCGATCAAGACCGGAAGGAAGCACCGTGCCGTTCCCCCACGTCCGGTGGGCCGCGCTCGCCGCGCTGGCCCTCGTCCCGCTCACCGCGTGCGCCGCGGAACCGCCGGCCGCGCCACCGGCGCCGGCACCGTCGTCGACGTCCTCGGTCGCGCTGCCCGACTTCGCGCCGCTCGAACGCGAATTCGACGCCCGCCTGGGCGTGTACGCGATCGACACCGGCTCCGGCCGCGAGATCGCCCACCGGGCCGACGAGCGGTTCGGCTACGCGTCGACGCACAAGGCGTTCTCCACCGCGGCCGTCCTCCAGCGCACGAGCATGGCGGGGCTGGCGAAGGTGCTGCCCTACACCAGCGCCGACGTCCAGCCGAACTCGCCGGTCGGCGAAAAGCACGTCGGCACCGGGCTGTCCCTGCGCGACGCGATCGACGCGGCGTTGCGCTACAGCGACAACACCGCCGCGAACCTGCTGTTCCGCGAGCTGGGCGGCCCGGCGGGGCTGGCCGCCGCGTTGCGCGGGATCGGCGACACGACCACGCACGTCGACCGGATCGAGCCGGGCCTCAACGACCTGGCCCCGGGCGACATCCGCGACACGAGCACCCCGCGCGCGATGGCGGCCGACCTGCGCGCGTTCGCCCTCGGCACGGCGCTGCCCGCCGAGCAGCGGACGTTCTACACGGACACGATGCGCGCCAACCGCACCGGCGACGCGGTGATCCGCGCGGGCACCCCGGCCGGCTGGACGGTCGCCGACAAGACCGGCACGGGCGCCTACGCGACGCGCAACGACATCGCGGTCGTCTGGCCGCCGGGGCGCGCGCCGATCGTGCTGGCGGTGATGTCCGACCGCAAGACCGCGGACGCCGAGCACGACGACCGCCTGATCGCGCAGGCGGCGAAGCTCACCCTCGACACCTACCGCTGACCGCCCGCAAGTCCGGGTGTCAGGACTCGGCAACGTCGAGCCGGCGCGGCGGCGCGCTTGAGCGGCCGTGCCACCGGTGTCGATCAGGTGTGGCGGCGGATCGCCCGCAACGGCCAACTCGGCGACCGGAACGGCCAACACACCGGAGACCCGGACGTGTTGGCCACTCCGGTCGGCGCGAACCCCGAATCGCCAACAGCATCGCCTGAGGAGATGAAAGGGTCGTTCATGGCGTCTGGCGACATGAACGACCCTTTCATGACATCCCCGCGGCGCCCGGCAGACCACGCGGCCAGGAGTCCGGGTGTGGTGACCGGCCAGAAGAGCCGCGCCACCTCCGCGTCGACCTCGTCGAGCCACGCCGCGCGGGTCTCGGCACCGGCGTCGGCCACCACCCGCAGCACAAGCCGCCGCACCTCCGGCTCGCCGAGGTACGGGGCGAGACACCGCCGCCAGATCGCGTCGAGCGGGTCGCCGAACAGCGTCCGCTCGCGCTCCTCTGTCGTGTCCGAAGTGTTCACCACCAGCAGCCGCCGCAGCGACAGCAGCGACTCGGGCGCGCCACCGGCGGAGGAGAGCCGGTACGCCACACCCGGGACGAGGATCCGGTCGAGCCAGCCGCTGAGGATCGCCGGCGGCTTGCCCCACCAGTTCGGGTGGATCGCGACGAGCCCGGCCGCGTCGCGCAGCTCCTCGCGGTGGCGCCGCACCAGCGGGTCCGGTTCGGCGGCGAGGAAGTCCTCCGCCCGGGTCCCGCTGGTGTAGGCCTCGTCCGCGGTCAGCACCGGGTCGAAGCCTTCGGCGTACAGGTCGTGGAACCGCACCGGCACCCCGGCCCGCTCCAGCGCCGCGACGACCCGGTCGGCCAGCGCGTGGTTGAAGCTCCCGGGCCGCGGGTGCGCGAGCAGCACGACGACCGGTGCGGTCATCCCGTCATCGCCACCAGGATGCGCCGCTTGCCGGTGAACGGCTCGCGGCCGTGGGCCATCAGCATGTTGTTGATCACCATGATGTCCCCGCTCTGCCACGGGAACGCGTAGCTGACCTCGTCGTAGACCTCGCGGACCTTCTCGAGGTCCTCGACCGGGATCGGGCTGCCGTCGGCGAAGTAGGCGTTGCGCGGCAGGTCGGCCTCCGGGTACAGCTCCAGCAGCGCCTCGCTGACCTCCTCGCCCAGGCTCGAGACGTGGAACAGGTTGGCCTGGTTGAACCACACGGTGTCCCCGGTGTGCTCTTCCACCACGAACGACGGCCGGACGTGCCGGGTGCGCAGCCCGTCCTCGGTCCACTCGAACGTCTGGCCGTTGCGCGCGCAGTAGTCCTCGACGACCGCGCGGTCCTCGGTCTGGAACGCCTCCTGCCACGTCAGCCCGAGACCCTCCCGGAACGCCCGCGTGTACGTGACGCCGCCGGCGAACCGCTCGCGGAGGTCCGCCGGCAGCAGCCGGAACATCGCCCGGCTGTCCGCGATCGGCGTGGCCCCGCCGGTTTCGGCGGCGGTGTCGCACAGGAAGAACAGGCGCGCGGGCCAGCTCGCCGAGTACGAGTTCTCGTTGTGCATCGGGATCGACTCGGCCGGCGGGTACTCCGTCGAGGTGTAGATGTTGCCCGCCACGTTCGAGCGCGGCGTCGACCGCTCGGTGTAGGTCAGCAGCGCGCCGCCGATCGTCTCGGTGACCCGGTTGAACAGGTCGAGGTCGGCGGGCAGGCCGCGCAGCAGGATCGCGCCGTGGTCGCGCAGGTGGTCCCGCACCGCCGGCAGCTGCGCCTCCACGGCCGCGAAGTCCGCGGCGGCGAAGACGGCGATCTTGGTGTGCTCGTTGCCCTGCAGCTGCCCCAGCGGCGCCGCGAGATCGGCGGTCATGCTTCCTCCAGTTCGAATCGGACAAGCTTCGCGGCTTCGGCGTGCAGCGCGGCCAGGTCGTCGAGGTCGGCGAACCCGGCGACGAGGACGTTGACGGCGTAGATCTCCTGGTCGTCGCTGAGCACCTGGCCGGGGGAAACGATGGTGACGACGTCGAGGACCTCCGGCAGGTCCGCGACTTCCGCGGTGCCCTCGACGCGCACCAGCCGCCCGGTGCCTTCGGCGTAGACGATCAGGTAGCCGACCGGCACGGGCAGCCCGGTCCCGCGCGCGGGCGGCGGGGTCCCCAGCGCCAGGGACACGGCTTCGGCGGTGACGTCGATGCCAGTCGCCAGCCGCAGCAGGGCCGGTTGCGCGCCCCCGGCGGGACGGCCGGCGTTGACCTCGACGACCACCGGCCCGAGCGCGGCGTCGTCGATCACTTCGACGTGCGCGCACGTCGAGTCCAGGCCCAGGGCCAGCACGGCCGCGGTCGCCGCCTCGGTGATCAGCCCGGCTCGCTCGCCGGAGAGCCCGAACGGCGGGCAGACCATGCCCAGCTCGAACTTCCGCTCGTCGATCAGCGGCTTGCCGACCACGGTGACGGGTTCGGCCACGCCGTCGCGGACGAGCACGTCCACCGCGTACTCCGGGCCGTCGAGCAGGCTCTCGACCAGGAAGACCCGCAGCGGGTCGAGCGGGCCCGGCAGCACCCGGTGGTAGCGCGCGTCGGAGTTCTCCGGCAGCCGGGTGGCCAGCAGGTGGTACGCCGCGACCAGCTCGTCCACAGTGGACACGGTGCGGACGAGGGTGCTCGCCGCGCCGTTGACCGGCTTGACGATCGCCGGGAGGCCGACCTCCGCGGCGATCCGCGGTGCCTCGGCCGGGTCGGCGAAGAGCGCGGCCCGCGGTCCCGGCAGCCCGGCCGCGGCCAGTGCCTGCCGGACGGCGAACTTGTTGTGCGCCCGGGTGAACACCGCCGCCGGGCAACGCGCGACGCCGAGCAGCTCGGCGATGCGGGCGGTGCTCGCGATGATCCCTTCCGCGGCGGTCAGCACCGCGTCCGGCTGCCGGTCCCGGAGCGCTTCGGCCACCGCGGGAGCGTCCCGGACGTCGTCGACCACGACGAAGCCGTCGACCAGCGACCCCAGCTCGGCCCGCTCGCCGTCGGCCAGGGGCTCGGTGACCAGCTCGGCCCGCCACCCGGCGGCGCGGACGGCGGCCGCGAAGTCGCCGATCCACTGCCCGCGCGTCTCGCGGACGATGAACGCGGTTTTCACGCGACCTCCAGGCGGATGAGCTTGCTGGCTTCGGCGTGCAGGGCGGCGAGGTCCTCGTGGTCGGCGAACCCGGCGACGACCAGGTTGACCGCGTACGTCTCCTGCTCGTCGGTGAGCACCTGACCGGGCGAGACCGTCGTGACGACGTCGACGACCTCCGGCAGCGCGGCGACCTCGTCGAGGCCGCCGATGCCGGTCAGCGTGCCGGACCCGGCCGCGTAGAGGATCAGCATGGCCAGCGGGATCGGCAGCTTCGCCGGTTCCCGCGCGGGTGGCGGGGCGCCGAGGGCGAGGGCGGTCAGCTCGGCGAAGACGTCGACGCCGGTGCGGAGCTTGGCCAGCAGCGGCATGATCGAACCCGCCGGGCGGCCCGCGTTGACCTCGACGATCGTCGGGCCGCGCCGCTCGTCGTCGATCACCTCGACGTGCGCGATCGTGTTGTCCAGGCCCAGCGCGAGCACCGCCGACGACGCTGCCGAAGCCACCAGCTCAGCCCGTTCGCCGGAAAGCCCGGCCGGCGGGCACGACAGGACCAGCTCGAACTTGCGCTCGTCGATCAGCGGCTTGTCGAGGATCTCGACCGGCTCGGCGACGCCGTCGCGGACCAGCACGTCGACCGCGTACTCCGGGCCCCGCAACAGGCTCTCGACGAGGAACGTCGCGGCCGGGTCGATCGTCCCCAGTGGACGGTGGTAGCGCGGATCCGCGGACTCGGGCAGCCGCGCCGCCAGCAGCTCGTACGCGGCCGCCAGCTCGTCCACAGTGGACACCGTGCGCACGAGGTTGCTCCCGGCGCCGTTGACCGGCTTGACGATCGCGGGCAGCCCGACCCGTTCGGCGACGGAGGCCGCTTCGGACGCCGAGGAGATCAGCGCCGCCGCGGGACCCGGCAGCCCGGCCGCCGCCAGCGCTTCCCGGACCGCGAACTTGTCCGCGCACAGGGCGAACACCGACGCCGGGCACCGCGCGACGCCGAGCAGCTCGGCGACCCGGGCGGTGCTCGCGATCGCCCCGTCGGAACCGGTCAGCACGGCGGCGGGCACCCCGACCGCCGAGCGGATCCGGGCGGCGACCGCTTCCGCGTCGTAGACGTCGTCGACCGCGATCACCTCGTCCACTACCCCGGCCAACGACGCCTCGTCCACCGGCGGCGCGAGCAGCACCGCGCGGTGCCCGGCGGCGTGCACCGCGGCGGCGACTTCGCCGACCCAGTGCCCGCGGGCTTCCCTGATCAGCACGACGTCGCTCACGCGGCCTCCTTCCCGGCGAGCTTGCGCTCCCGTTCCTGCGCGCCGACGAGGTCGTCCGGCAGCGAGTCCGGCACCTCGGTGTCGAAGCGGCGCAACAGCTTCACGGCGAACCCGCCGGCGTTGATCAGCAGCAGGATCAGCGCGTAGACGACGTACGCGAGCCCGACCCCGCGGCCCTCGCCGGTGCCCAAGACCGTGCCGACGGACCCGGCGAGCGCGCCGCCGGGGGCGAGCAGCGGCGAGAACCAGCCGACCGCGAGCGGGGCGAGCACGGCGAACCCGATCGGCAGCGTGGACCAGGTGATCGTCTGGTTGATGGCGAACACCCGGCCGTGGTAGCGCTGCGGCACCTTGACCTGCACCAGCGTCGCGTAGATCCCCTGCGACACCGCCATCGCCGCGGCCAGCAGGAACACGCCCGCGGCGACCACGACCAGCGACGGCCGCAGCCCCATCACGAGGCTGCCGAGCGCGATGCCGACGTTGCCCACGAGCACCCCGACCATGCGCCGCCTGCGCGGGCCGCCCCACAGCGCCATGCCGATCCCGCCGGCCACCGCGCCGACCGCTTCGGCGAGCGCGACCTGAGCGACGTCGGTGACCGTGCCGAAGGACAGCACCAGCGGCGAGACGAGGACCAGCGCGGGGGCCAGGAAGACGTTGGCCAGCGCGAAGTACAGCAGCATCGTGCGGAAGCCGCGGTGGTTCCACGAGTACTTCAGCCCGCCCGCGATCGCCGTCAGCAGCGGCTCGCGCGGGCGCCAGCCGAGCAGGTCGGGGAACCGGACGAACAGCAGGCTGACGATGGCGAACACGTAGCTCGCCATGTCGAGGATCAGGATGCCGCGCAGCTGGATCGCCGCCAGCAGCCCGGCGGCGATCACCGGCATCAGCAGCTGCGCGAAGCCGTTGGACAGCTGGGCGAGGCCCATCGCGTGGCCCAGGTACTGCTTGGGCACGAGCTGCGCCACCGACGACTGGTAGGCGATGCGCTGGATCGAGCCCGCGACCGAGCCGAGCGGGATCAGCACGTAGAGCCACCAGAGCTGGAGGTTCCCGACGGTCAGCAGCAGCGCGAGCGCGAGCTGGATGACGCCGGCGATCGCGCTGGCCGCGATCATGATCTTCCGCCGGTCGCCGCGGTCGACGAGCGCGCCCGCCACCGGCAGGACCAGCACCCCGCACAGCAGCGCCAGCGCCCAGAGCAGGCCGAGGTCGGTGACCGAGCCGGTCCGGGTGTAGAGCCAGATCGGGACTGCGAACGACGTCAGCGCCGAGCCGGTCGAGGACACCAGCTGGCCGATCGTGACCGTGACGAACCGGCCCATGCTCGGCTTCACCGCGGGCTTCTCGTCCACTTCGGACCGGTGGGTGTCGTGCACCGCCCAGCCCGCCGACTCCTCGCGCGCCGAAACGTGCAGGCCGCCGGGTTCGTCCAGGACGGGGTGCACCCGGGTGAGGATTTCCGCCAGCTCTTCCGCGCGGTAGCGGAGGAAGAAGTGCCCGGCCTGGTCCAGCACCACGAGCCCGGTGCGGTCGGTGAGGAACTCCCACTCGCGGTAGCGCTCGGCGTAGTAGTCGGTGACCGGGTCCTCCGAGCCGACGACCGAGATGATCGGCGCGCGCAGCTTGGCGACGCGGGCGTCGAGCAGGCCGCTGAAGTACTCCTCGGCGGCGCGGCTGTCGGCGCGCATGTTGCTGATGATCCGGTCGGCCTGCGCCGGGTCGAGGTCGTCGGTGTCGACGCCCATGCCCTTGAGCCAGTTCGCGTAGTACCGGTTGCTGCGCAGCTTCTCCAGCCGCGTCCGCAGCGTCCCGACCGCGCCCTTGATCCGCGCGAACGGGAAGATCGCGCCGATGTGCACGACCTCCAGCTCGCGGCCGCGCTCCTCGAGCCGCCGGGAGACGCCGACGGCGAGGGCGTTGCCGACCCCGCAGTGGCCGTAGATCGCCAGCGGCCCGTCGATCCGCTCGAGGACCTCGTCCGCGAGCCGCTCGACCAGTTCGTCGAAGGGCACGGCTTCTTCGGACAGGCCGACGTCGTGGCCGGGGATGGCGACCGAGAACAGCGAATACCCGCTGGGCAGCGCGTCCGCGAGGGGCTGGTAGACGATCGCGCTGCCACCACCGTACGGGAAGCAGACGTAGGTGAGCGTCGGCTTCGCGACCGGCTTGGTCAGCTCGTACAGCAGGTGGCCCGAGTCGTCGCGGTCGCCGTCGAGGAACACCGCCAGTTCGCGGATCGTGCGGTGCTGGAACAGGTCCATCACGCCGGCCTGGTGCCCGGCCTTTGCGATCCTCGCGACCACCTGCGTGGCGAGCATCGAATGGCCGCCGAGGTCGAAGAAGTCGTCGTCGACGCCGAGTTCTTCGACCTTGAGGACGTCCCGCCAGATGTCCGCGAGCAGGACTTCGAGCGGCGTGGACGGCTCGACCAGCGCGGTGCTAGCGTCCCGGCCGGCGACCGGCGCGGGCAGCGCCTTGCGGTCGAGCTTCCCGTTCGGCGTCAGCGGCAGCGCGTCGAGGGTGAGGAAGGACGGCGGCACCATGTAGTCCGGCAGCGTCTCCTTCAACGCGGTCCGCAGGCCGTCCGCGTCGCCGATCACGTAGCCGACCAGGCGCTTGTCCCCCGGCGTGTCCTCGCGGACGAGCACGACGGCGTCGGCCACGCCGGGTTGCTCCCGCATCCGGGCTTCGATTTCGCCGAGTTCGATGCGGAGGCCGCGCAGCTTGACCTGGTGGTCCAGGCGGCCGAGGAACGCGATCGTGCCGTCGGCCCGCCAGTGCGCAAGGTCACCGGTGCGGTACATCCGGCCGCCGTGGAACGGATCGGCGACGAACCGCTCCGCCGTCAGCTCCGGCCGGTTGTGGTAGCCGAGCGCGAGCCCGGCGCCGGCGATGTGGAGCTCACCGGGCACGCCGACCGGGCACGGGTTGCCGCGCTGGTCGAGGACGTAGATCCGGAGGTTGCGGATCGGCGCCCCGATCGGCACGGACGCGACGTCGGAGAGCGCTTCGGCGGTGCAGTGCCAGGCGGTGACGTCGATCGCGGCTTCGGTCGGGCCGTACAGGTTGTGCAGTTCGCAGTGCGGCAGCCGCCGGACGAACTCGCGGGCGGTGTCGAGCGGGAGTTCCTCGCCGCTGCAGACCACCCGGCGCAGCGCCGTCACCGACTCGATGCCGGGCTCCGCGAGGAACAACGTCAGCATCGACGGCACGAAGTGCGCGGTCGTGATCCCCTCGGTGTCGAGGAGTTCACGCAGGTACGCCGCGTCCTTGTGCCCGCCGGGTTCGGCCAGCACCAGCCGGGCACCGGTCATGAGCGGCCAGAAGAACTCCCACACGGAGACGTCGAAGCTCGCCGGCGTCTTCTGCAGCACCGCGTCCGAGCCGTCGAGCCCGTACTCGCGCTGCATCCAGTCGAGCCGGTTGACGATGCCGCGGTGCCCGTTCGGCACGCCCTTCGGCCGCCCGGTGGACCCCGAGGTGTAGATGACGTACGCGGGATCGTCCGCGCTCGCCAGGGGTTCCACCGGCTCGGCCGGACCGCTGATGTCGTCGAGGACGACGACGGTGGCGGCGCTCGGCGGGAGGCTCTCCCGGAGCGCGGCCTGGGTCAGGACGACCGGCGCGGCCGCGTCTTCGAGCATGAACGCGAGCCGGTCCGCGGGGTACTCCGGGTCGAGCGGAACGTAGGCGCCGCCCGCCTTCAGCACGCCGAGCAGGCCGGTGACCAGCTCGAACGAGCGGTTCGCGAAGACGCCGACCAGCGTGCCCGGTCCGACGCCCAGCTCACGCAGGCGGTGCGCCACGCCGTTGGCGCGGGCGTCGAGGTCCCGGTAGGACAGTGAGTCACCGCGGAACGTCAGCGCGGGCGCGTCCGGCGTGCGGGCCGCCTGCGCTTCGACGAGCGAGTGGAGCGTGCCCGGCGGGATCTCCCCCGCCGTGTCGTTCCAGCGGTTGAGGACCAGGTCGCGCTGGTCCCCCAGGATGTCCAGTTCGGACACCGGTCGTGTGGGGTCGGCGGTGATCGAGCGCAGCAGCGTGACCAGGCGCCCGGCCATCCCGGCGACGGTCTCCGCGCCGAACAGCGCGGTGTTGTACACGAACTTGGCGATCAGCCCGGACTCGACCTCGATGGCGTGGAACTCGAAGTCGAACCGCGTTGCGGGCAGGTCCATCGGCAGCCAGCGGAAGTCCACTTCGGACTTACCGGCCGTGCCCAGCCGGCCCATCTCGTAGTTCTGCAGCACGAACATCGCCTGGAACACCGGCGAACGGCTCACGTCCCGCGGGACGCCGAGGGCGTTCACCAGGCGTTCGAACGGGACGTCGGCGTGGTCGAACGCGTCGAGCACGTGCCGCCGGGTCCGCGTCAGCAGCTCGGTGAAGCCCGGGTCGCCGTCGAGCTGGGCGCGCAGCGGCAGCATGTTGATGAACATGCCGACCACGCCTTCCAGCTCGGGCAGCCCGCGCCCGGCCGACGACGAGCCGACGGCGAAGTCCTCCTGACCGGAGTACCGGGACAGCAGGACCTGGTAGGCGGCCAGCAGCGTCATGAACAGCGTGACGCCGTGCTCGCGGCTCAGGTCGCCGAGCGCCCCCACGAGGTCCTTTTCGACGAAGAACTCGTGGATCGCGCCGTCGAACGCCTGCGTCGCCGGCCGCGGCCGGTCGGTGGGCAGCTCCAGGGGTTCGACGCCGCGGAGGGTTTCCTGCCAGTGGTCGAGCTGCCGGTCCAGTTCGGCGCCGGTCAGCGTCCGGCGCTGCCAGTGCGCGAAGTCGCCGTAGCCGATGGACAGCGCGGGCAGCGCGGCCGCCGTCCCGTGGTAGGCCGCCGCGAGGTCGCGCAGCAGCAGGTCGACCGACCAGCCGTCGCCGACGATGTGGTGCGTGCACACGGCGAGGAGGTGCTCGTCGTCGCTCACGCGCACCAGGGTCGCGCGCAGCAGCGGGCCGGAAGCCAGGTCGAACGGCTCGGCCGCGGCGGCGTCGACCGCGGCACGGGCGGCCTCCTCGGAACCCGCGTCCACAATGGACAAGGGAACCGTGACGACCGGTTCCAGGCGGACGGACGGCTGGCCGTCGTCCCCGGCCGGGAACCGCATGCGGAGAGCTTCGTGCCGGGCCGGGAGACTGTCCAAAGCGGACTGCAGGACGCCGACGTCGAGCCGTCCGGTGAGCCGGATCGGCACCGGGATGTGGTACGACGTGGTCCCGGGCGCGAACTGCTCCATGAACCAGACGCGTTCCTGCTGGTACGACAGCGGGACGGGGTCGCCGTCCGGCCGCGGGGTGATGGTCGCGGCGGGCTCGGCGCGCCGCCGCAGCCGCCGTTCCAGCAGCGCCCGGCGCGCGGCCGCGCTGCTGGTCTCGTCGATCGTCGTCACGCCTGCTCACCTTCGGCCAGCTGGGCCCGGACCTCTTCGTCGCTGAGCTGCTCGAGGTCGGCTTCCAGGCGGCGTTCGACCTCGGCGGCGAGCCCGGCCACCGTGGTGAACGAGAACAAGCCGCGGACCGGCAGCTCGACGCCGACCTGCTTGCGGATCCGGGCCATCGCGCGGATCGCGAGGAGCGAATTGCCGCCGTGGGCGAAGAAGTCGTCGTGCACGCCGAGCTTCTCGATGCCCAGCAGTTCGCCCAGCACCTCGGCGACCAGCTCTTCGGCCGCGGTGCTCGGGGCCACGTACTCCGTTTCACCACCGAGTTGCGGATCCGGCAGCGCGGCCCGGTCGAGCTTGCCGCTCGCCGCCACGGGCAGCGCTTCCAGCGTGACGAACACGGTCGGGACCAGGTAGTCCGGCAGCGTGGCCCGCAGCGCTTCGGCCGCGCCGTCCGCGTTGCCGACGACGTACCCGACGAGGGCGCCCTCGCGGACCACCACCGCCGCGTCCCGGATCTCCGGCAGCTCGCGCAGCGCCGCTTCCACCTCGCCCGGCTCGATCCGGAAGCCGCGCAGCTTGACCTGGTCGTCGGTCCGGCCGAGGTACTCGAGGGTGCCGTCCCGGCGCCAGCGGGCGAGGTCTCCGGTGGCGTACATCCGCCCGTACGGGCCCTCCGGGAACCGCTCGGCGGTCAGTTCGGGCAGTCCCAGGTAGCCGTGCGCGAGCTGCGCCCCGGCCAGGTGGAGCTGGCCCGCGACGCCCGGCGGCACCGGCCGCAGGCGCTCGTCGAGGACATAAGCCCTGGTGCCGGGAATCGGGCGGCCGATCGGGACCGGCCCGTCGACCGGGCCGTCCAGGCGGTGCGCGACACAGCCGACGGTCGCCTCGGTCGGCCCGTACTCGTTGGTGACGGAGATCCCCGCGAACGGCCGCACGGCCTCACCCATCAGCGCTTCCCCGCCGAGCACCAGGTCCCCGGTGGGGTACGACTCCTCCGGCAGCACGGCGAGGTGCGTCGGGGTGGCCTTGACGAAGTCCGGCCGTCCGGTGTCCACGATGGAGCCACCGGCGGTGAGCGGGCCGAGCAGCGTCGTGACGGTCAGGTCGAACGACGCCGACGTGTGCAGCAGCGCGCGTCCCGCGAGACTCGGGTACGCCTCGCGCGCCCAGCCCAGGTAGGTGGCGAGCGCCCGGTGGCCGATCTGCACGCCCTTGGGGCGGCCGGTCGAGCCGGAGGTGTAGATGACGTAGGCGACGTCGTCGGCGCCCGGCTGGGCGGGGTTCTCGTCTGACGACTCCGCCCACACCGCCGGATCGTCGAGGGCGAGGGTGTCGGCGGCCAGGGTCACGGCACCCGCGGTCAGCACCACGCGCGCCCCGGCGTCGGCCAGGACGAGTTCCTGCCGCGCGGCCGGGTTGGCCGGGTCGAGCGGGACGTAGGCGGCGCCGCTCTTGAGCGCGCCGAGGATGCCCACGACGAGGTCCGCGGAGTTCGGCGCGCACACACCGACCACACCACCGCTCCCCACGCGGTGCGCGACCCGGTTGGCCCGCGCGTTCAGCTCGGCGTACGTCAGGACCGTGCCGCCGAGATCCACCGCGACGGCGTCCGGCGTCGCGCGAACCTGGTCCTCGAAGCGCGCCAAGAACAACGGCGCGTCCGAAGTGGACGAGCCGCTCCACGATTCCACCTGGGCGCGCTCGGCTTCCGACAGCAGCGGCAGGTCCGCCACGGCGATCGAGGCGTCCTCCACCGCGGCCACCAGCACCCGCAGGAACCGGTCCACCATGGACTCCGCCGTCTCGCGGTCGAACAGGTCGGTGCGGTAGAGCAGCCGGCCGCCGGTCGCGGTGAGGTCGATGGCGACGTCGTCCTTGGCGGTGGCGTAGCGGACCGGCTCGATGCCCGAGTCGGGGATGAAGTTGAAGCCGAGCTGGTAGAGCGCCTGCACCGCCGGGTCGCGTTCCGGGCGGACCTCGTCGGCGACCAGCTGGAACGGCACGCGGCCGTGCTCGATGGCGTCGAGCACCGCGGTGCGGACCCGGCCGACCAGCTCGGCGAACGCGGGGTCGCCACCGCAGTCGACGCGGATCGCGAGCTGGTTGACGAACATGCCGATCAGCGGCGCGAGCTCGGGCAGGTCACGGCCGGCGACCGGCACCCCGACGACGATGTCGTCCACTCCGGACAGTCGCGAAAGGAGTGCGGTGTACCCGGCGAGCAGCACCATGAACGGGGACGCCGACAGCTCGCGGCCGACTTCGGCGACCCGGTCGAGCAGGCCGTCCGGCAGGGTGAAGTCGACCTGGCCGCCGTCGAACCCGAAGTCCGCGGGCCGCGGCCGGTCGGTGGGCAGGCTGTGCACCGGCGGGAGCCCGGCGAGCCGCTCGCGCCAGTAGTCCAGCTGCGCGCGCACGACCGGGAGCTGGCCACGCTGCCACGCCGAGTAGTCCGCGTACTGGATGGCCAGTTCGGGCAGCTTGGGCAGCCGCCCTTCCGCCACCGCGTTGCAGGCTTCGTTCAGCTCGTTCGCCAGCACCAGCACGGATCCGGCGTCGAACACCGCGTGGTGCACGACGAAGGTCAGCAGCCAGTCGGCGTCGCCGAGCCGGCAGAGCTGGGCTCGCCACGGCGGCGCCGCGTCCAGCGGGATCGCGCGGCGGGCGATCGCCTCGGCCAGCTCGGCCGCCCTGGCTTCAGGCGCGGCGACGTCACGCAGGTCGTGCACCTCGACGTCGATCGGGACGTCGGCGTGCACCACCTGGACGAGCTCGCCGCCGTCCATCCGGAACGCCGTGCGCAGCGCCTCGTGCCGTCCGACGACCACGCCGAGCGCGGCCCGCCACTGCCCCTCGGTGAGCGGCAGGTCCTGCCGCACCTGGCAGGGCAGGTTGTACACCGGGGACGCCGGGGCGAGCTGGTTCGACAGCCAGATCCGCTCCTGCCCGAACGAGGCCGGGAACGTCCATTCCTTCGTGTCGGTCATGTCTCCTGCTTCAGCGCTCGAGCTTGGGGATGGTGGTTTCGGCCGCCCTTTCACGTGAAAGTGCGGCGTCGCGCAGCTCTTCGATGCGCTCGACGAGGGCGGCCACCGTGGAGGATTCGAACAGCGTCTTCATGGCCAGCCGGGCGCCGGTGGTCTTGCGGACCTGGGCGATGAGCTGGATGGCGACCAGGGAATTGCCGCCGAGGGCGAAGAAGTCGTCGTGGACGCCGATACGCTCGACCCCGAGCACCTCGGCCCACTGCCTCGCGATCTCGGCTTCGAGGTCGGTCCGCGGCGCGACGTAGTCGTCCTGGGACTGCGGCTGGACGACCTCCGCGACCTCTTCGGTTTCTTCGAGGGCTTCGGCGGTGACCCGGCGGGCGAACAGGTCGCGCACCGGGCGCGTGCTGATCACCACTTGGCCGCCCAGCCCCGGCGTCAACGCCCGGAGGAACGCCTCGGCGCCGTCGACCGGCCGGATGCCACTGGAGTCCACAGTGGACCGGGAAGCGGGCGCCGTGAGCCCGCCGCTGACCGCGCCCTCGTCGACCTGGCGGAGCACGAAGTCCTCGATCTCGACGAGGACGCGGCCGTCGTCGGCGCACAGCGTCAGGTCCGCGGCGATGACCTGGTCACCGCCGGAGTCGCGGTAGCGCAGGTGGCTGTGGAAGCTCGCCGGGAGCGCGTCGTGCACGACCACCCGGCCGTAGCTCATCGGCAGGTACGTGCCGCTCCCCCGGCCGCGGCCGAACGCGGTCGCGACGTCGAGCAGCGCCGGGTGCAGCCCCCAGCCGGGGTCGAAGACCGGCGCGACGAGCGACGCCAGCTCCTCGTGCGTGCCGACGTGGTGGGTGCGCAGCGCCGCCCACCGCGGGCCGAAGGTGACCATGCTGGTCCGGCCGGTGCCGAAGGCGTTGCCGTCGTCGAGCACGCTCGTCCTGGCCCGCACCGCGTCGAGGTCCACAGTGGACGCCGCGGGTGCCGGGACCCAGCCCGCCGAGCCGCGGACGTGCGTCTTCGTCACCCCGCCGGCGCGGCTGGTCACGGCGAACCCGTCACCGTCGAAGCCGACCCGGTACTCCGCGACCGTGCCTTCCGGCACCGAGAACGGCTCCAGGAAAGCGACATCGCGCAACTCGACGACGTGGCCGTCACCCGGCTTCGGCAGCGCCGCCTCGACGGCCGCCCGCACGGTCTCCAGGTGCCCGGTGCCCGGGACGACCGGGACGCCGGCGATGCGGTGCTCGTCGAGCAGCCAGTGCGCGGCCGCCGAGACCAGGCCGTGGCAGTCCTCGCCGGTGCGCGTGGTGAGCACCGGGTGCGCGATCGGGCCGTCCGCCTTCGTGCGGGTGGAGCGGATCGTGGTCGGCGCGGCCACTTCGGCGGCCATGCCGACCTCGTCCCAGCCACCCCAGTTGTGCGAGACGACCCGCGCCCGCCAGCCGTGGTCGCCGCGGGCGTAGGCGTCGAGGAAGTTGTTGGCCGCGCAGTAGTCGACCTGCCCGAAGTCGCCGGAGACCGCCGTGACCGACGAGCAGAGCGCGACGAAGTCCATCGGCAGGTCGGCGAACGCCGAGGCCAGCGCCAGCGTCCCGCCGATCTTCGGGGCCAGCACGGCTTCCGCGGCCGCCCGCTCCTTTACCTCCGCCACCCCGCCGCCGGGGAGCCCGGCCGCGTGCACGATGCCGTCGAGCCCGCCGAACTCCCGTTCGGCCAGCTCCCGGACCTCCCGCAGCCGCGCCGGGTCGGTGACGTCGGCGGCGACGACGTGCACCACCGAACCGGCCGCCTCCATCCGCCGGATCGCCCGGATCGCGCGCGCGGTCCGGTCGGTTCCGTCGCGGGTGTCCCACTCCTCGCGCGGCGGCAGTCCGGTGCGGGTCAGCAGGATCAGCTTCGCCCGGACGCGCAGGGCGAAGTCCTCGGCGAGGGTGACGCCGATGCCGCCGGTACCGCCGGTGATCAGGTACCGGCCGCCCTCGCGCAGCACCGGCGCCGCTTCGGGCACGGTGACCTGCGTGTGCTCCAGGACCCAGCGCCGGCCCCGCCGCAGGGCGACCTCGGCGTCGGCCGGGCGGAACAGCTCGGCGACGACCTCCTCAGTCACGGCCTCGACGTCGATCCGCCGCACGACCGTGCCGGGGACCTCCAGCGGCAGCACCCGCGCGATGCCCGCGAGGGTCGCGTGCTCGGGCCGGGTCAGGTCGGTGCCGGTGACGTCGGCGGTGCCGGTGCTCAGCACGTCGAGCCGCACCGGCTCGCCCCAGGCCTGGACCAGGTTGAGGACGCTGAAGAACCCGCGCTCCTGGGCGGCCATCCCGGTTTCGCCGCCGCCGAGGGCCCACGCGTGGACCACTCGCTCCGGCCGCTCGCCGAGGGCGGTGACCAGCTCGTCGTAGTCCGCCCGCACGCCCGGCCGCAGGGTGAACCCCGTCGAGGTGACGGCGAACTCGGCACCGGGCCGGACCTCGGTGACCACGACCCCGGCATCCCGCAGGAGACCGGGCAGGACGTCGTCGTCCACGAACGCGAGGCAGGACGCGAACGGCTCCCGCCGCAGGTCCGGACCGGCCTGGCGCCAGGACGGGACCGCGAACCACTCGTCGAGGGGCAGCGGTCCGCTCGGCTCCGCCGGCTGGACGACCGTCCCCTTCGGATCCGGGTCGACCCAGTACCGCTTGCGTGCGTAGGGATAGCCGGGCAGCGGGACGCGGTACCCGGACGTCGTGGGCTCGACGGGCACCCCGTGTGTCCACAGCAGACCGGCCGCGGCGTACAGGGTTTCGACGTCGCCCTCGCGGTCGGTGCGGCCGGGCAGGCTCGGCTGCGGTGCGGGCAGGCCCTTCGGCACCTGGCCGCGGGCGAGCCCGGCCAGCTGGTGGCCAGGGCCGCATTCGACGAGCGCCCACCGCTCGCCGCCGCCGACCAGCGTCCGCACGCAGTCGCCGAACCGGACCGCCTGGCGCAGGTGCGCCGCCCAGTACGCCGGATCCGTGGCCTGCTCGGCGGTGATCCAGCCACCGGTCAGGTTCGACAGGAACGGCAGCGACGGCGCCGACCGCGGCACGGCGGCCACGGCTTCGGTGAACTCGGCCAGGATCGGGTCCATCATCGGCGAGTGGAACGCGTGCGAGGTCACCAGTTCCCGGCACTGCACGTCACTCGACTTCAGCAGCGACGCGAAGTCCGCGACGGCGGCGGACGGCCCGGCGACGACGCACGTCCCCGGCCCGTTGACCCCGGCGATGGACAGCCCGTCCGGCAGCCGCTTCGCGACCGATTCTTCGTCGAGCTGGACGGCGAGCATCGCGCCGGCGGGCATCGACTGCATCAGCTCGCCGCGCCGCACGACCAGCCGCATCGCGTCGGCGAGGGTGAACACCCCGGCCACGGTCGCGGCGACGTACTCCCCGACCGAGTGCCCGAGCATCGCGCCCGGCCGCACACCCCAGCTGAGCCACAGCCGGGCCAGCGCGTACTCGACGGCGAACAGGGCGGGCTGGGTGTACCGCGTCTCGCGCAGTTCGGCGTCCCCGCCGCGGCCGAGGACCAGTTCCTTCAGGCCGGGCAGGCCGGAAAGCTCGCAGCACTCGTCGAACGCGGTCGCGAAGACGGGCTCGCTGCGGTACAGCTCGGCGCCCATCCCGGCGTACTGCGAACCCTGCCCGGAGAACAGGAACGCCACCTTGAGTTCGCCGGCCTGGCCGGTGGCGAGCCGACGGGGATCGCGCAGCCCGTCGACCGCGTCTTCGACGTCGCGCGCGACGACCACCGCGCGGTGCGGGTACTCGGTCCGACCCGCGGCGAGGGTGTGCGCGACGTCGGCGAGGTCGAGGTCGACGTCCCCGGCCAGCCGGTCGGCGAGCCGCTCGACGGCGGTGGCCAGGGTTTCCGGTGTCTTCGCCGACACCCGCAGCAGGTGGGCCGGGTGCGGGCGGCGGTGCCGCCGCGGCGCGGGCGCTTCCTCCAGCACGACGTGCGCGTTGGTGCCGCCGACGCCGAAGGAGCTGACCCCCGCCCGGCGCGGGGTGTCCGCGGCCTCCCACTTGGTCACGGTGGTGGCCGGGTGGAAGGGGCTGTTCGGGAAGTCGATGCCCGGGTTGGGTTCTTCGTAGTTGATGGTCGGCGGGATCAGCCCGTGCTCCATCGCGAGCACGGTCTTGATCAGCGCCACGACGCCGGCCGCCTGGGACAGGTGGCCGATGTTCGACTTCACCGAGCCGATCGCGCACCAGCCGGTGTCCGGCACGCCGTGGCCGTACACAGTGGACAGCGAGGTGATCTCGATCGGGTCGCCCAGCGCGGTTCCGGTGCCGTGCGCCTCGACGTAGCCGATCGTGCGCGGGTCCACCCCGGCCATGCCGACCGCCTGCGCGATGGCCTCGGTCTGCCCGGCGACGCTCGGCGCGGAGAAGCCGACCTTGGTGGCGCCGTCGTTGTTGATCGCGTTGCCGAGCACGACCGCGCGGATGTGGTCGCCGTCCTCCAGCGCCTGGGACAGCCGCTTGACCAGGACCACGCCGACGCCGCTGCTCCACACCGTGCCGTTGGCGCCGGCGTCGAACGCGCGCACGTGCCCGTCCGGGGAGGTGAAGCCGTCGACGCCCATGTACCCGATGCCGTGCGGCATCTCCAGGTTCACCCCGCCGGCCAGCGCGAGGTCGCACTCGCCGTTGCGCAGGGCCTCGCACGCCAGGTGCACCGCGACCAGCGACGTCGAGCACGCCGTGTGGATCGCGAGGCTCGGGCCGCGCAGGTTCAGCTTGTAGGACACCGACGTCGTCAGGTAGCTGGGCTGGTTGCCGGTGGACATCCCGATGCCGCCGTGCTGCGAGGCCATCACGCGCTCGTTGCGCAGCAGGTTTTCGATCAGGTAGCCGGTCCGCCCGGTGCCGCCGTAGACGCCGATCGCGCCGCCGTAGCGGGCCGGGTCGTAGCCGCCGTCGGTCAGCGCCGAGTGGCACGCTTCGAGGAAGACCCGGTGCTGCGGGTCGGTGATCTCGGCTTCGCGGCTGGTCATGCCGAACAGGTCGGCGTCGAACTCGTCGAAGCCCTCGACCACCGTGGTCGCGTTGACCCAGCTGGGATCGTCCAAAGTGGCCGGATCGGCACCGCGGGCGAGCAGTTCCTCGCGGGTGGCGGGCTTGATGGACTCGACCCCGTCGACGAGGTTGCGCCAGAACTGCCGGAGATCGCCGGCGCCGGGGACCCGGGCGGCCATCCCGACGATGGCGATGGGTTCGGCACCCGGTTCGAGGTCGTTCGTCACTGCGGTCGCTCCTGTTCGTGGCCGGTCGTGCCGGCACTGCGGCGGGGTCTTCTGGACGGGGTGCGCCCCCGGCGGGCGGCGACCCGCTCGGCGGCCCTGGCGAGTTCCGGGCTGGGCGCGGCCCCCGCGTGGAGGTGGGTGGCGAGGGCGCGGACGGTGGGGTGGGTGAAGAGGTCGACCATCGGGATCCGGCGGCCGAGCCGGGCGGTGACCTCGGCGTGCACCTTCGCGAGGGCGAGCGAATGCCCGCCGACGTCGAAGAAGTTGTCGGTCACCCGGACGGCGTCGAGGCCGAGCACCTCCCGCCAGGTCGCGGCGATCAGGGCTTCGGTCGCCGCCAGCGCGGCCGGGTCGACGGCGGGCGCGGGCTCGGCCTTCGGCGGCGCGGCCGCTTCCGGCGCGGGCGTCCGGACGGCCGCGCGCGGCAGCTCCGGCGCGCATGTCCCGGCCGGCTGGTCCGGCTCGGCGACCAGCGCCGCGAGCAGCGCCGTGAAGTCCTGAGCCAGCGCGGACATCCGGGCCGCGTCGAACAGGTCCGGGTTGTAGAGCAGCTCGACGCCGTGCTCGAGGACGTAGACGGTCAGGTCGAACGGCGAACCCGGCTTCTCGACCGGAAGCCACGTCCCCCGCACGCCGGGCAGGTCGAGCCGGGGCTCGGTGAAGCCGAGGACGTTGACCATCACCTGCACCAGCGGCGCCCGCGACGGGTCGCGGGGCACGCCGAGCGCGCCCACGAGCCGGTCGATCGGGGCCGCCGGGTGCGCGGTCGCGGCCAGCAGCTCGGCGCCGCTGTCGCGGGCGAGGGTGGTGAAGTCCGCGTCCCCGCCGCGCAGCCGCACCGGGACGATGTCCACGAAGAACCCGGCGACGTCCTGGGTTTCGGCCAGCTGCCGGTCCGCGACGACGGTGGCGACCAGGTGGTCGTCCCCGCCGGTCAGCCGGTGCAGCAGCTGCCCGAACGCGGCCAGCACGACACCCGCGCGGGTGGTCCCGGTGCGGGCGGCCAGCGCGCCGGCGGCTTCGGCGACGCCGTCCGGGAACGCCTCGTGGTGCGTCGCGCCGCGGTAGGTCTGCACGGGCGGGCGCGGCCGGTCGCGCGGGAGGTCCACTGTGGACGGCGCGCCCGCGAGGTGCTCGGTCCACCAGGCGAGGTCGACGGCTTCACGGCGACGGTCTCGGTCCGCGCGCCAGACCGCGTAGTCCGCATAGGACACCGGCAGCGGCGGCAGCGTCTCGCCGCGGTAGGCCGCGGCCAGGTCGGCGCAGAGCAGTTCCTGCGACCAGCCGTCGAACACGGCGTGGTGCAGCGTGCACCCGAGCACGTGCTCGTCGGGCCCCAGCTCGTAGAGCCGTACGCGCCACGGCGGTTCGCGGTCGAGGCGGACGGGCGCGGCCGCGTCGGCGGCCAGGCGGGCACCCACTTCGGCTTCGGTCACCGGGAGCACCGGCAGCTCGACGTCGCCGGGCGGCAGGCACTCCGCCCGCGGGACACCGTCGACGGGCCGGATCCGCCAGCGCAGCACGTCGTGCCGCTCGGCCACCGCGCGCAAGGCCGCGCGCAGCGCGCCGACGTCGAGCGGTCCGGTCAGCCGGAAGGCCATCGCGATGTTGTACGGCGCCGCGTCCGGGGCGAGCTGGTCGAGGAACCACAGCCGCCGCTGCGGCGGGGACAGCGTGGGCGCGTGCCCGGTGGTCAGGCCCGGGCCGGTGAGCGGAGCGGCCGCGGCGACCCGCCGCGTCAGCTCGTCCAGGGTCCGTGCCGTGAAGACGTCTTCGACGGACACGTCGGCGGCCAGGTCCGCGCGCAACGCCGCGACCAGGCGCATCGCCGTGATCGAATCGCCGCCGGAGCGCAGGAAGTCGGGTCCGGCACCCGGGCCGAGCACCTTCCGCCACACCGCGGCGACCGGCGAACCGCCCAGGTCCTCGACCGGCTCGTCGCCGGCCAGGGCACGCAGCGCGGGCCGGTCGATCTTCCCGGTGACGGGGTTGACCGGCAGCACGTCCAGGCGGCGGAGCACGGCCGGGCGCATGGCTTCGGTGAGCCGCTCGCCCGCGTACGCGTGGATGTCCGCATCGGACGGTGCGGACGCGGGGCTCACGAACGCGACCAGCCGGGTGCCGCCCGGCCCGGGCACGGCTTCCACGGCGACGGCACCGACGTCCGGGTGGGCGCCCAGCGCGGCCTCGACCTCGCCGAGTTCGATCCGCTGCCCGCGGATCTTCACCTGCCGGTCGGCGCGGCCGGCGAATTCCAGCCTGCCGTCGGGGCGGAGCCGGGCCAGGTCGCCGGTGCGGTAGAGCCGCTCCCCCGGCGTGAACGGGTCCTCGACGAACTTCTTCGCGGTCAGCTCCGGGCTGCCGAGGTACCCCGCGGCGAGACCGGGACCGCCGATCAGCAGCTCCCCGACTTCGCCCGGCGGGACCGGCCGCAGCTCGTCGTCGACGACGTGGGCGCGGTGCTCCGGCGTCGGCGTCCCCAGCGGCAGCGGGTCGGCGGGCACGCCGGTCACCTCGTCGGTGACCACGACGACGGTGGTCTCGGTGGGGCCGTAGACGTGGAAGAACCGGCGGCCCGCCAGCCAGCGGGCGACCAGCTCGGCGGGCACCGGCTCGCCACCGCAGGCCACTGTCCGCCAGCCGGGCACGTCGGCCGGGTCCACAAGGGACAGCAGGGTCGGGGTGATGAAGCCCCAGTCGACGTCGTGCTCGACGATGAATCGCCGCAGCCGCTCGGGGTCCGCCCGGTCCGCCGTCCCGGCCAGCTGCACCGAGCCGCCGACCGACAGCGGCACGAAGACGTCCATCGTGAACGCGTCGAACCCGAGTGAGGAGATGCCGAGGGTCCGGGTGCCGGGGCCGACGCCGAGCCGGGCGGCGAACCCGGTGACGAACGCGACGATGTTGCGGTGGCTGGTGAGCACGCCCTTGGGCCGCCCGGTCGAGCCGGAGGTGTAGAGCACGTGCGCGGTGGTGTCCGGCGTGGCCGGGCAGTGGCCGGGCGCGGCGGGCGGCGGGACGTCGAGCCCCGCCACCGCACCGAATTCCGCGACGGCCGCGTCGCCGATCACGAGGGAAACCCCGGCGTCGGCGGCGATCGCGCTCAGCCGGGCGCGCGGCCCGCCGGGGTCGAGCGGGACGTAGCAGGCGCCGGACAGCAGGACCCCGAGCACGGTGCTGACGAGGGCGGGCGTCCGGTGCGCGCACACCCCGACGCGGGTCTCCGGGCCGGCCCCGCGCTCGCGCAGCACGGCGGCGACGCCCCAGGCCGCGGCGACGAGCTCAGCGTAGGTGAGCCGGGTGCCGCCCTGCCGCACCGCGAGCGCGTCCGGCGTCCTTTCCGCCTGCGCCAGGACGAGTCCGGCGACCGTCGTGTCCGGGTAGGACAGTGGCGGGCCGTGCGTGCCCGCGACGGGCAGCGTGTCGGTCACGAAGAACTCCCCAGTTCGGCCCGGCCGCGGTGGCGGCCGGGTGGTGGTGCGTGCGGTTCACGGGTGGTGTCCCGGAACCGGTGGGTCGATCCAGCACCGCACGCGCTGGAACGGGTATCCGGGCAGCGGCACGCGCCCCGGCTCGGCGCCGTCGTGGCGGGCGGTCCAGTCGACGTCGGCGCCGGCGGTCCAGCGCGAGGCCAGCTCCCGCGCGGCACCAGGCGGTCCGGCCACGCTGCTGCCTTCGGCCAGGAGGGCGCCGAGGCCTTCGACGGCTTCCTCGGCCGTCGAAGCGACCACCGCCGCGCGGCAGGCGAACTCGCGGCGGCCCACCGCGAGGGTGTACGCGGCGTCGGCAAGGTCCAGCGGGTCGGCGGCGAGCCGGTCCCGCAGCGCGGAAAGGGCCTGGCGCAGGGCTTCCGGGTCGCGCGCCGACACCGGCAGGACGTGCGGCCCCTCGGCCGTCACGCGCGAGCCCGGCGCCGGTGGTTCTTCGACGACGACGTGGACGTTGGTGCCGCCCAGCCCGAACGCGCTGACCCCGGCCACCCGGCGGGGCGCGTCGGGCCAGTCGGTGGCCTTGACCGGCACGAAGCACGGGCCACCGGCCAGGTCGACTTCCGGGTGCGGCGCGGTGAAGTGCAGGTTCGGCGGGATCACGCCGTGGCGCACCGCGAGCACGGCCTTGATCAGGCCGGCCACCCCGGCGGCGGCGTCGAGGTGCCCGATGTTCGTCTTGACCGAGCCGAGCGCGCACGTGCCGGGCGGGACGTCGCGGTACACCCGGTTGAGCGCGGCGACTTCGATGGCGTCGCCCAACGGCGTGCCGCTGCCGTGCGCCTCGATCAGCTTCACCTCGGCCGGGTCCACTTCGGCCACGGCCAGCGCCTCCGCGATCGCGGCCGCCTGGCCGGCCGGGCTCGGCACGGCGTACCCGGCCCGGTCGGCGCCGTCGTTGGTCATCGCCCAGCCGGGCAGCACGGCGTGGATGTGGTCGCGATCGGCGAGCGCGTCGGACAGCCGCCGCAGCACCACGACACCGGCGCCGGAGCCGAACCCGGCGCCGTCGGCCGCCGCGTCGAACGAGCGGCACCGGCCGTCCGCCGACGCGAGGCCACCCGCGCGGTACCGCGGCCACGTGACGCTGACCCCGCCGGCGATCGCCAGGTCGCAGCGGTATTCGGCGAGGCTCTGCGCGGCCAGGCCGACCGCGGCGAGCGAGCTGGAGCAGGCACTTTGGACGGCGACCGCGGGCCCGGTCAGCCCCAGCCGGTAGGCGACCTGGCCGGGCAGGTGGTCGGTGAGCTGGCGGCCGAGCAGCCGTCCCTCCCAGTCGTCGGGGTCGACGTCGCCGGTGACGGCCGGGTTCCCGAAGAGGTGGAACAGGAAGTACCGGTTGACCCCGGCGGAGGTGAACACCCCGACCGGGCCGTGCTCCCGCGCCGGGTCGCGGCCCGCGTCCTCCAGCGCCCGCCACGCGGTCTCCAGGAACAGGCGGTGCTGCGGGTCGGTGCGCGCCGCTTCCTCCGCGGTGAACCCGAAGAACCCGGCGTCGAAGTCTTCGACCCCGTCGAGGCGGCCGCCGGCCCGCACGTGCGCGGGGTCGGCGCGCAGGCCGGGCCCGATGCCGAGCGCGGCCAGTTCGTCGTCGGTGTAGTCGTGGACCGCGTCGGTGCCCGCGCAGAGGTTCCACCAGAACGCGTCCGCGTCGGGCGCGCCCGGGAACCGGCAGGCGAGCCCGACGACGGCGATCAGGTCGCTGCCCGGCTCGTCCTCCTCGGCTCCGGCAGGTGCGGCACGGGGACCGTCCTCAGTGGCCGGTTCCAGGTAGGCGGCCTGCGCCGCGACCGTCGGGTGCTCCAGCAGGGCGAGCAGCGGGACGTCCACGCCGGCCGCCGCGGCCAGCCGCTGCTGGACCCGGCCCAGCAGCAGCGAATGCCCGCCGACGTCGAAGAAGGCGTCGTCGAGGCCGAACCCGTCGTGCCCGAGCACGGCGGCCCAGATCCCGTGCACCCGCCGCTGCGCCGCGGTCATCGGCCCGGCCGCGACGGGCGCGGGCGGGCGGGGGTCCGGAAGCGCTTCCTCGTCGAGCTTCCCGGTGACCGTCAGCGGGAACGCCGGGACGGCGACGACCGCGGACGGCACCGAATGCCCGGGCAGCACGGCGGCCAGCGCGGCCCGCAGCGCCGTCACGTCCGGCTTCCCGGCCGGCACGACGTAGGCGAGCAGCTCGCCGTCCCGCACGATCGCGCGGGCTTCGGCGACCCCGGGCTGTTCGCCGAGACGGGCCTCGATCTCGGTCAGCTCGACGCGGAACCCGCGCACCTTCACCTGCCGGTCGAGGCGGCCGAGGCAGACGACGGTCCCGTCCGGCCGGAGCTCGCCGAGGTCGCCGGTGCGGTAGCTGCGGACGCCGCCGGCAGTGATGCCGAACGCCGGGCCCGGCTGGTCGAAGTAGCCGTCGACCAGGTATTCGCCGCTGACTTCGAGCTCGCCGCCGTCGAGCACGGTGAGCGTGTAGCCGGGCAGCGCGGTGCCGATCGGCAGCGGGCCGGTGGCTCCGGCGGGGACGTCGTCGGCCCTCAGCCGGTACTGCGCGGCGAAGGTCACCTCGGTCGCGCCGTACCCGTTGACGTACACGCAATCCGGGGCGAAGCGGCCGCGGCGGACGTCGGCGTACGTGGCCTGCTCGCCACCCAGCAGGACGGTCCGGACCGACGGCAGGTCGCCGTCGAGCGCGTCCAGGAGGTGGCGGTAGACCGTCGGCGTCGAGTGGTAGACGGTGACCCGGTGCCGCGCGAGTTCGCGCGCGGCGTGGGCGACGCCGTGGGCCCGGACGTCCACCGGCACGACGGCGGCGCCGGTCAGCAGCGCCGGGTAGAGGTCCGGGATCGCCGCGTCGAAGCCGAAGGAAGCCAGCAGGCTGAGCCGGTCGGCGGCGGTGATGCCGAGCGTCGCGATCTGGTTGTCCACCACGTGCAGCAGGTTGCGGTGGGTCTGCGCGACCGCTTTCGGCGTGCCGGTCGAGCCGGAGGTGAACAGCACGTAGGCCGGCGCGTCCGGGTCCGGGTCGGGCACCGGCAGCGGCGCGGTGTCCGGCCCGGTCGCGACGACCCGGGCGGAAGTGCTGCGGCACAACGCTTCCGCGAGGCCGGCGTGCTCGGGGATGGTGAGCACGGCCGACACCCGCGCCGCCGCGACCTGGTGGGCGAGCCGGTCCCGCGGGAACGTCGGGTCGAGCGGGACGTAGGTGCAGCCCGCGGCCAGGGTGCCGAGGATCGCGGCGATCGCGCCGGTCCCGTGCCCGGTCAGCAGGCCGACGAACTCCCCCGGCCGGACACCGGCGTCGAGCAGCCGGGCGGCGTGCCCGCCGGCCAGCCCGGCCAGCCGCGCGTAGCTCACCGCCGAGCCGTGCTCGACGACCGCGATCCGGTCGGGCGACTGCCCCGCGATTCCCGCGAAACGTCTGATGCAGCCGTCTTGCGTCATCGCTCGGTGTCGGCCCCCGACGGCGAATGGGCGCGCGGAAACCACGGCGGTGACGTCGACTTCATCTCACTCCCCAGTGCGATTCATGGCGAAGAATCACGCAAGGTTAAGGCTCAAGTCGTCGCGTGGGGATACGCAATCCGCAGAGTTCAGCCGAATGACCTATCGATCCTGGACCAGACGCAGGAATTTCCCACGTGATCCACTCCCGAAGCGGGCCCACTTGCCACTGTGGACACTCGATCGACTACCGGCCGTGACGCATCCGAATTGCGTGGTTCGCCGGTCGGATATTCACCGACAACCCATTTCACGAAATCGATCCAGGATCGAGCGGCCGCGCGACCCGGGCCGCGGTGTCCACAGGGGATCGCGGGTTCTGCCCGCGACGAGGTTCCGGTCGTCGACGACCCGTCCTCGACCACGGCGCACGGGCGTCGCGCCGGCCGAAAACCGTGAATGCCACATCGAGCGACCCCGAGGGCCCTCGATGTGGCATTCACGGACACGCGGGGCCGGCGCGGCTCAGCCCGCGTTGGCCAGGAAGGTCCCGCCCGACGGCGCGTTCTCCATCAGGCACGCGTGGCAGGGCATCCCGCGCAGCCCGTCGAGCACCTCGGCCTCGCCGGGGAAGATCGCTTCGCCGCACAGCGCCGTCAGGTGGCCGGGGACCGGGCCGGTGGGCACGGGGATCAGGTGGCAGACGCGTCTGCTCTCGCCGACGACACCTCGGCGCAGCCGCACCAGCGCGAGCATCCCACCGTTCTCACCCATACCGGAACCGTAGGCCGAACGGCCGAGCACGGCTTCGTGCCCGCGACCCAACGATCACCGCGGGTGGTGGTCCGCGATACCAAAGTCACGCCGGGGTCAGCACCGCCGCGCCGAGCCGCTGGCACAGGTTGAGCGCCAGCTCGACGTCCAGCCGTCCCTCGGCCAGCCCGCGCGGCAGCAGCTCCTGGGCCTTGCGGACGCGGTACTGGACGGAGTTCTTGTGCATCGTCAGCTCGGCGGCCGCCGCCGTGTAGCTGCCGCCGGAGGCGAGGAACACCCGCAGCGTCTCGCGCAGCCGGCCGCAGTTCTCGTCGTCGGCCGACATCGGCCCGAGCGTGCTCGCCACCCACAGGCGCGCCGCGTTGAGGTCGCTCGTCATCAGCGCGACCGTGCCCACCTCGCGGAAGGTCAGGACGCGGTCGCAGTGCTCACCGGCGGCCAGCGCCAGCGCGTGCACCCGGCGGGCCTGCTGGTGGGTGTCGCGGAAGCCGTCGACGCCGGTGCCCGGGTCGCCGACGGTCACCCGCACGCCCGGGTCGGCGTCCGCGAGCGCCGCGTCGAGGTGCTCGCGGCGGACCGACGCGACCGGCAGCCACACCCACGCGCCGGCTTCGTCCCGGGGCACGAACAGCGGACGGCCCTCACCGCCGGCGCGCTCCAGCACCGCCCCGGCGACCGACTCCAGGTGCGACAGCACGTCGTGGGCTTCGGACGCGTGCCAGACGACCAGCCCGACGTGCGTGCCGCGCAGCCGGTAGCCGATCACCGCCTCGGCCGCGTCGACGTCGGGCGGGCCGCCGTTCTCGCCGAGCAGGTCCAGCACCTTGGCCGCCCGGGCGGCGCTCCGGTTGAGCAGCCAGCGGTCGCGTTCGTCCTGGTAGACGCCGACGAGCTGGCGGACCACCCGGGTGATGAACTCGTAGGCGACCTTCAGCAGCCGGCGCATCATGGCCCCAAGCAGCGCCGCGTCCGTGACCACGCGGATGCATTCCTGGAACCCGAAGTCGAGCATCGCGGCCTGGCCGAGGTCGTAGGCGCGGATCAGGTCGAACACCGGGGTGCCGCGCTGCGCCAGCCGCCGCGCGTACTCCATCGCCGCGGCCGGCGGCTCGACGGTCGCCGGGTCGATGCCGTGCCGGAAGATCTGCAGGGCGGTCTCGATGTTCTGGTAGACACTCGCCGACAGCAGGCTGACCATGCGCTCGTCGTCGTTGACCAGCTGCGGCAGGTCGGCGGCGTACAGCTGGATCAGTTCCCCGGTGAGCTCGCCCGCGCGGTCCGCGAGGGTGGCGGCGATCTGCCGGATGTGCTCCGAGACGACTTCTTCGTCCACCATGGAGCCACTCTACGGGGTCGTGGATCAAGCTAATCGAGGAACTCGTCGATCAAGTCGAACGTCGCACCGGGAGCCTGCAGCGCCGGCATGTGCCCGGCGCCCGGCACCACCTCGAACCGCGCGTCAGGGAATGCGGCCGCGTACGCCTTGCCGAAGGCCGGCGGGACGACGGTGTCGTCCTCGCCCCAGATGAGCAGCGCCGGGATCCGGACCCGCGCCAGGCGGCGCAGCAGCTTCGGGTCGGCCAGGCCGGGGCCGGCGTAGGTCCGGAACGCGGCCAGGTCGGCCGGGTCCGGGCCCGGCGCACCGGCCGGCGGCCGCGGCATCCGCACGGGGACGCCGTCGACCTCCGGGCCGATGGCGTCGAGCAGGACGAGCGCGCCGAGCCGCTGCCCGCGGTCGCGCACCGCCATTTCGGCCGCGACCCAGCCGCCGAAGGAACTGGCCACCACGGTGACCCCGGTGAGGCCTTCGTCCTCGAGGAGGTCGAGGTAGGCCAGCGCGAGGTCGTCGACGCCGGTGCACCAGTCCGGGCGCGGGGTGCCCGACCAGCCCGGGTGGGTCGGGGCGAGCACGCGGGCACGGGGCGCGAAGTGCTCGACGACCGGGGCGACGCCGCGGGGTCCGGCGCCGCCGTGCAGCACCAGGACGGTGCGGTCGCCGGTCCCGGTGTCGAGGAGGTCGAAGGTCATGGTGGTCCTTTCGTCAGTGGTCGGCGGAGAGCCGGGTCATCTGCTCGACCATCGCGGCGGGCGCGCCGGGGGCGAAGCAGGCTTCGAGGTTGTCCGCAGACTCCCGCGCGGCGGCTTCCGCGCGGGGGAACATCGCGGCTTCGTACGCCGAGAGAGCGCTTTCGACGTCGTCGTGGTCCGCCAGCGCGAGCGCCAGTTCGGCGGCGTCGAGCATGGCGAGGTTCGCGCCCTCGCCGGCGAAGGGCGACATCACGTGTGCGGCGTCGCCCAGAAGTGTCACACCCGGGACGCGCGCCCACCGGTGCCCGACCGGCAGGGCGTGGATCGGGCGCGGGACGAGCACGCCGTCGTGGTCCGCGATGAGCGCCCGAAGTTCGGGCGCGAAGTCGGCGAAGGCGTCGAGCAGCCGGTCCCGGTCGGAGAGTTCCGCGACCGCACCGGGATCCCCGGTCTCGACGGCGGCGTACACCCGGATCCACCCGCCGCCGGTGCGCTGGGCGATCAGCCCCTTCCCCGCGTCGAGCGCGAACATCGACCCGGGCCCGACCAGTGCCGCGAACCGTCCGTCCGCATCGGACAAGCGCGCTTCCACGAAGGACAGTCCGGAATAGACCGGGACGGCGTCCGACAGCAGCGGCCGGACCTTCGACCAGGCACCGTCGGCACCGACCACCAGGTCGGCCTCGACGACTTCGCCGGTGCCGAGGGTGAGCCGCCCCGGCGACACCGCGGTCACCTTCGCGCCCCAGCGGACGACGCCGCCGGGCAGGGACTCGACGAGGATCCGCTTGAGGGCACCGCGATCGATCTCGGGCCGGGTACCCCCGCTCGCTTCGGCGGTCTCCTCGAACCGGACGACGCCGTGGCGGTCGAGGATCCGCAGCGCTTCGCCTTCTTCGCGGGCGCAGGCCCGGAATTCGGCCAACAGGCCGGCCTCGGCCAGTGCGCGCAGCCCGGATTCCTCGTGCAGGTCCAGGGTGCCGCCTTGGTCACGGGCGCCGGGCGTGGCCTCCAGTTCGTACACGGCCGCGGCGATGCCACGGGCGTGCAGGACGCGGGCCAGGGTGAGCCCACCCAGGCCGCCGCCGGCGATGGCGATCGCGGGCATCAGGACTCCTCGATTCCGGGGCGCGGGGTGGCGAGCGCGCCGTTGAGCAGCGCGTCGAACGCCCACCTCGCGCGGACGGGGCCGGGGCCGGACACCAGGTCGGCGGCCAGCGCGGCGATGTGCGGGTGGGTCCGCGGCGACGCCGCCGCCACGGACTCGACCATGACCTCGTGCTCGCGAGCGGCGCCCGGCTTCTCCCGGCGGCTGCCGTGCTCGACGGCGGCCGCGGTCGCGCTCAGCAGCAGCACGTCCACCGCCCACGCCGCCTGCCCCGGCGCCATGCCGCCCTCGTCGAGCAGCGCCAGCACCGCCTCGACCAGCGCGAAGTAGTTCGGCCCGCTCAGCCGCGTCACCAGCGCGACCCGAGCCAGGCTCGGGTGGGCGAACAGCACCGCGCGGTAGGACTCCAGCACCGCCCACAGGCGTTCGCGCCAGTCCCCTTCGCCACCGAACTCGACCTCGGCGAGCAGTTCGTCGAGCACCGCGGCGTGCAGCTCCTCGGTGTCCTTGACGTAGACGTAGAGCGACGCGGCCCCGGTGTCGAGCTCCTTGGCGAGCCGCCGCATGGTGACGCGCTCGACGCCTTCGGCGCGCATCACCGCCACCGCCGTCGCGACGATGCCTTCACGCGTCAACGCCGGCTTCGCCGGGCGCTCCCGCCGGTTGTAAGTGCTGTCCGGAGCCATGCCCCCACCATAACGAACATGTTCGCGACGAACACGTTCGGGTGAGCCGGATCACGGCCAGGGTACGGAGTGGTCCTCAGAATTTTCTCAGAACAATGTCGCCTTGCGATTAATCCCGAAACATTCCCGAAACACGAAGCAGACCACTCCGCTAACTGGTCTGAACCACTGGAGCAAGATCACCCTGACGGCGGTTTTACGTTGCGCACAGCCGGAAAACCAGTGAATCACTTTACTTAATTATGCTTAACCGACGTTAGGACCTTGTGACGGGTGACGGACGGGCGGTATATGTGAGCGAACCGAATTCGCAGCGGCCGGTCCCTCCCCCGGCCGGTTCGATGCCGCCCGCACCGACACCGGAGGCACCATGCACCGCCTGAACCCGGCCCGCGAGCACGTCATCGGGCTGTACCGCATCGTCATCGGCTTCTTGTTCGCCTGCCACGGCCTCAAGACCCTGTTCGGCCTGTTCGGCGCGAAGGCCCCCGCGGCCGTCGGCGCCTGGCCGGGCTGGTGGGCCGCGCTGATCCAGCTCGTCTGCGGCGTGCTCGTCTGCGTCGGCTTCGGCACGCGCGTCGCCGCCGTGCTCGGCTCCGGCTCGATGGCCTACGCGTACTTCACCGCGCACGCCCCGGACGGCCTGTTCCCGATCCAGAACGGCGGCGAGGCGGCGACGCTGTTCTGCTGGTCGCTGCTCATCGTCGCGTTCGTCGGCCCCGGCCGCTTCGCGCTCGGCAACCTCACCACCCGGCAGCGGGAAGCGCAGCCGGAACGCGCCGGCGTCACGGCCTGACGAGGAGCCCGGCGGCGCCCCGCGCCGCCGGGCCGCCTAGCGGGAGATCCCCACGCCGCTGCGCGCGTCCGGGCCGTACTTCGCCAGCTCCCCCGCGAGGTCGAGCCGCCCGATGGCCGCGCTCTTCGCGCGGTCGTCGTCGGTCAGCAGCTCGCGCGGGATGATCCAGACCACCTCGAACTCGATACCGCTGGGATCCTTGGCGTACAACGACTTCGTGGTCCCGTGGTCGGACGACCCGACCAGCGCGCCCGCCTCGCGGAGCCGGCCGGCGATCCGCTCGAGGTCGCCGAGGGTGTCGACCTCCCAGGCGAGGTGGTACAGCCCGACCGACGTCCGCCCCGCGCCGGAATCCTCGGCGTGGGCCCCGATTTCGAACAGCCCGAGGTCGTGGTCGTTGGTCGAGCCGGGCGCCCGCAGGAAGGCCGCGCCGCGGTGGGCGTCGCCGCCCTCGATGTAGCCGAAGCCCAGCACGTCCCGGTAGAACGCGACGCTCTCCGCCAGATCCCGGACGTAGAGCACGGCGTGGTTCAGGCGAAAGATCGACATCGGGACTCCCGCGCGCGGCACGTAATCGATTGAAGTTTCAACTTCAGGCTACCACGAACGAAGCCACCCAGAGCCGCCCGAGCCAGGCCGCGTAGCGCTCGTCGGTCCACTCGCGCCGCTCGACGAGCTGGTGCCAGAGCGTCCCGTCCGTGGTCGACCACAGCACGTCGCGGCATTCGTCCTCGGCGACCGCCAGCTGCCCGGTCTCGGCGGCCGCGCGCGCGTGCCCGGCCATCGCCACCAGCCGCTGCCGCTCGAATTCGGCGAGCAGCTCCGCCGCCGCGGGGTCGCTCGCCGCCGCGCCGCGCACGGCGAGGTGCAGCCGCGCGGTCCGCCGCATGGTCGCGGTGTTGAAGACCGCGAACGCCGTGAAGCGCTTGCGCAGGTCGGGCTCGGCGAACAGGGCACGCAGCTCCGGGCGGTCGAACAGCGGGACGTCCTCGTCGTCCCCGCCCACGGTGACATCCCAGGTCCGGCGCAGCAGCGCCGGCTTGTTCTTGAAGGCCGCATAGACGGTCTCGGGCGCGACCCCGGCCTCGGCGGCGACGTCGGCGATGGTCGTCCGGCCGTAACCCTTCGTGACGAACAGCTCGTGCGCCGCGCCCAGGATGCGCCGCCGGTTCTCGCGCGCCTGCTCCTGCCGCCGGCTGGAGTCGTAGCGGCGCTTGACGGGCCCGTTCATCCGATACATCCTCACTGTATTGAAAACAGCACGACTGTATTGGAGTCATCATGCCAGCACCCACCGAAGCGTTCCTCGCCGACGTGCTGCCCAGGCAGACCGCCGCCGAACGCGCCATCCACAACGGCGACGCGGGCCCGCGCAGCGAGCTCTGGTCGCACGCCGACCCGGTGTCCCTGTTCGGCGCCTGGCTGCCGCTGCGCACCGGCTGGGCCGACGTCGGCGCGGCGTTCAAGCGCGTTGCCGCCCAGTTCTCGGACTCGCGCGACTACCGCTTCGAAGTCGTCGCGGCGGGCGCGAGCGGCGACCTCGCCTACACGATCGGCTTCGAGCACAACACGGTGTCGGTCAACGGCAAGCCCACGACGTACACGCTGCGCGTCACCCACGTGTACCGGCGCGAGGACGGCGAGTGGAAGATCGTCCACCGCCACGGCGACCGGCCTCCGGACGAACCCCCACCGGACGCGGAACTCGCTTCGTGAACCACTCTCGGTAGGTCCGCCGACCGACCGGGCGACAAACCTTCGACACCGCATCGAGGCCCTGTTCAGGCGGCCCGGCGGTTCGTAGGGTGGTTCCACCGCAGGACATCGTGTCAGCTGTCCCGCGGGCGGTGGCGCCCCCGGATCCGACCTTTCCCCGAAGCCAAGTCCGGGGGCCCACCGCGTCCTCAGCTGATCGTGCCGCTCTCCCACCACCAGCTCTGCGAGCCGTAGGGGTACTCGACCCGGCTGTCGACGTGCTGGTGCGCGTCCGACAGCGTGTACCGCTCCAGGCCGGAGAAGCCGCAGGCTTCCGCGAGGACGTAGACCTGCCGGGTGCTCAGCCCGCTGACGTAGATGTCGGCCGCGACCCCGTAGAGGTGCATGCTGTTCGACGCGCCGCCGACCGACTGGTTGTGCGCGATGCTGCGGAAGCCGGACGAGATCGTGATCGCGCGCCCGCCCGCTTTGAGCCGCAGGGCTTCGAGCTTGTACATCAACCGCCGGACGTTCTCCTTCACCGTGGCCGCGCCGACTTTGCCGCCGTCGAAGCCGGAGCCGTCCTTCGAGGTGAATTCGCCGAATTCGAAGTGGGCGGTCGAGCCGTCCGCCGACTCGAGGGCGTTGAGCGCGGCGAAGTCGTCGGAGTCCGCGATCCCGGTGGCGGGCAGGTGGTTCGCGACCTGGAACCGCGTCAGCGCGGCCGCCGTCCCGGGCCCGAAATCGCCGTCGACGGCCACGCAGGTCTGCTTCGGACCGTCGGCGGCCCAGCCGGCGACGCGGATCTGCAGTTCCTTCACCGCGGCCCCGGTCGAACCGGACCGCAGCGACGACGGCCACGAGTAAGCCGAGGCGACGCCGGGGAACGCCGTCATCACGGCGGCGCCGCCGGCGAGGACGACCCCGGTCTTGAGCAGGGTGCGACGGTCGAAAGTGGTCACGAAGGCCTCCGGAGTGGACGGCGACGGGGCCCGCAGCAGACACCGGACGGCCAAAGATCCGCCAACCGCGCGTACGCCACTCCGGCGCGGCCGCGGAGCGGTTCGTGAATTCTCCACCACCTCTTGCGCAGTTAGCTTAGCGCTAAGCTAGTCTCCTTAGTGCTAAGCAACCTCTCCGAAGGAGCCCCATGCGCATCACCGTGTTCGGCGCCGCCGGCAACGTCGGCCGCCGGGTCGTCGCCGAAGCCCTCAGCCGAGGCCACGAAGTCACCGCCGTCGCACGGGATCCCCGGCGCGCCAAGGGATTGCCGGTTCCCGTACGCCCGGGCGACGCCGCGAACCCCGAAGACGTCGCCGCGGTGAGCCGCGGCCAGGACCTCGTGATCACGGCGACCCGCCCCGCACCCGGCCGGGAGGACGAACTGGTCGAGGCGACCCGCGGTCTACTGAAAGGCCTGGCCGGGACCGGCGTGCGACTGCTGGCCGTCGGCGGCGCCGCCACGCTGACCACGCCGGCCGGGACCACCGTGCTCGACGCGCCGGACTTCCCCGCCGAGCTGCGCCCGATCGCCTCGGCGTGCCAGGCGCAGCACGACGTCTACCGGGCCGAGACCGCCGTCGACTGGACCTACGCCAGCCCGCCCGCACTCCTGGAGCCGGGTGAGCGAACCGGCCGCTACCGGCTGGGCCGTGACGACCTGCTCGTCGACGCCGACGGCCGGTCGGCGATTTCGATGGAGGACTTCGCGGTCGCACTGCTGGACGAGGCGGAACGGCCGCGCCACCACCGGACCCGCTTCACCGTCGCGTACTGAGCACATTTACATACATACACCATGTATGTAACCTGGCCCGCATGACGCAACGCAGCGAAACCCTGGGTCAGGAGCACCGCGTCCGGCTGCCCGCCGGCGAGGTGCGGTACTTCGAGCGGGGCTCGGGCGCCCCGGTGGTGTTCGTCCACGGCGTGCTGACGAACGCGGAGCTCTGGCGGAAAGTGGTCCCCGACGTGGCCGGCGGCGGGTTCCGGTGCCTGGCGCCGGACCTGCCGCTCGGCTCGCACGACCTGCCGATGCGCGCGGACGCCGACCTCTCCCCCACCGGCAACGCCGACCTGATCGCCGATTTCCTCGAGGCGCTCGACCTCCGCGACGTCACGCTCGTCGCGAACGACACCGGCGGCGCGCTGACGCAGATCATGCTCAGCCGCCGCCCGGAGCGGGTCGGGCGGGTGGTGCTGACGCCGTCCGACTGCTTCGAGTACTTCTTCCCGCCGATCTTCAAGGCGCTGCCGCCGATCGCGCGGGTGCCCGGGTCGATGGCCGTGCTCGGGCAGCTGCTGCGGATCCGGGCGCTGTACCGCCTGCCGCTGCTGTTCGGGTGGGTGACCAAGCGGCCGCTGCCGGACGCGGTCGCGCAGGCCTACCTCGGGCAGCTGCGGAAGTCGGCCGGGGTGCGCCGCGACCTGCGCAAGCTGCTCAGGGACGTCCACCCGCGGCACACCTTCGCCGCGGCCGAGAAGCTGAAGACCTTCGACCGGCCGGTGCTGCTGGCCTGGGCACCCGAGGACAAGCTGTTCCCGATCCGGCTGGCCCACCGGCTCGCCGCGCTGCTCCCGGCCGCGAAACTCGTGGAGGTGCCGGACTCCTACACCTTCGTCTCCGAGGACCAGCCCGCCGCGCTGGCCCGCCACGTCGTCGAGTTCGCGGGCGTCATGGCAGATTAGGCGGGTGCGACGTACCCAGCAGGACCGTTCCGCCGGCACGAAGGCCGCCTTGGTCGCCGCCGCACGCGAACTGTTCGCCGTCCGCGGCTACCAGGCCGTGCCGGCGGACGAGATCACCCGCGCGGCCGGGGTCACCCGCGGCGCGCTGTACCACCACTACGGCGACAAGCAGGGCCTGTTCCGGGCCGTCGTCGAGGAGCTCGAACGCGAGCTGACCGAGGAGGTCGAAGCCGCGTTCGGCGCCGCCGCCGACCCGCTGACCGGCATGCTGCGGGGGCTGGGCGTCTTCCTCGACGCCTGCCTGCGCGAGGAGGTCCGCCGCATCTCGCTCACCGACGCCCCGGCCGTGCTGGGCTGGGAGGTCTGGCGCGAGATCGAGGCGGAGTACGGCCTCGGCCTGCTCGTCACCGTGCTGGAGCAGGCCAGAGCGGACGGGCTGATCGTCGACCAGCCCGTCCGCGCCTTGGCCCAGCTCGTGCTCAGCGCCGTGATGGAAGCGGCGCGGATGATCGCCGCGGCGGACGACCCGGAACGGACCCGCGCCGAGGTCCAGCAGGTGCTGGGCGGCTGGCTCGGGAGCCTGCTGCGGACCTAGCGCGTCCGGTAGGTGCTCAGCACCGCCGGTCCGACCGCCGTCGTCGAAACCAGCCGCAGGTCCGCGGGCACCGCGCCGTCGAACAGCCGGCGGCCCGCGCCCACCAGGCTGGGGAACACGAGCAGCCGGTACTCGTCGACGAGGCCGCGCCGGGCGAGCGCCTGCGCGATGCCGATCGAGCCGATGACGACCAGGTCCCCGTCGTGGCGCTCGACCGCCTCGAGGAGATCCCCTTGCAGCAGCGAGGAGTTCCGCCACGCCGTCACGTCGGTCAGCGTCCGCGAGACGACCAGCTTGCGGGCCGCGTTCAGGCGGCTGGAGAACTCGTCGGTGCGGCCGGGCCAGAGCTTCGAGAAGAGCTCCCACGTTGTACGGCCGAGCAGCAGGGTCCCGGTTTCGAGCAGCGTGCCGAGGCGGAACTTGTCCCCGGCCACCGCCTCCGGCCCGTGCCGGAACGCCCAGCCGCCGATCGCCGTGCCGCCCGAACCGTCCGGGTCCTCGGCGACCCCGTCCAGGGTGACGAATTCGGTGACGATCACGCTCATGACTGCTCCCGGTGGTTCCCGCCGCGCCCCGTTGGCGCGGCTGCACCGGTACCTACCGGCGGCGGCCGCCGGATTCATCGGCCGCCGCCGGAGGAATTTTTTCCTACGCCGTGACCAGCGACAGGCCGTAGGTCTGCAGGATCTCGTTCACCGGCTGGAACCACGTCTCGCCACCGGAGCCGCAGTTGCCCCAGCCGCCGGAGGTGACGCCCTGGGCCTGGTCACCGGTGATGAACGAGCCGCCGGAGTCGCCGGGCTCGGCGCAGACGTTGGTCCGGGTCATCTGGTAGACCGCGCCCTGGGAGTAGTTGACGGTCTCGTTGAGCCCCAGCACCGTGCCGCAGTGCCAGTGCGTGGTCGAGCCCGAGCGGCACACCGACGTGCCGACCGGCGCGACCCAGGACCCGCGGACGAGCGCGTCGCTGACGGTGCCCCAGCCGAGCACGACCGGCGCGGTCCACCAGCCGTTGCCGATGCGGATGAACGAATAGTCGTTGCCGGGGAAGGAAGAACCGGCGAAGCTGCCCATGGCGGAGCCGTCCCAGCCGACGACCGAGCTGCCCGTCCCGCCGCAGTGCCCGGCGCTGACGAAGCCGCCCTGCACGGAGAACCCGATGGAGCAGCGGGTGTTGCCGTTGATGTAGTACGGGTCGCCGCCGACGGTGCCCGCCGAGAACGGCTGCGCGGCCGGCGCGTTCGCCACGGTCACCGGACCCGCTTTCGCGGCACGGGCGAGGAAGGCGTCGACGTCGGCGCCGCGCGCACCCGGTCGCACGGTGACCACGACGCTGCCGGCCCGCGGGTCCACGCGCCAGCCGCTGACGGCCGCCGGTGCGGGGTCCGCCTTGGCCGAGGCGTCGATCGCGGCCTTCGCGGCGTCGAGCTTCGCCGCGCTGACCCGGGCGGTGGTGGGTTCGGCGCCGGTCTTCCCGACGGCGTCGGCGGCGGCCGGGTCGGTCACGCCGACGACGAGCTTGCCGAGCGCGGGGTCGAACCACGCGCCGCCGAACGCGGCCCCGGCGGCCCGCTGCGCGGCGGGCATGATCCGCGCGGCGGACGTTTCCTGCCCGAGCCGGGCTTCGGCCTGGGTGGCGGTCAGGCCGAAGTCCCGCTGCATGGCGGCGATCAGCCCGGGCGACGCGACGGCCGGGCTCAGCGAGGCGGAAGCGAGGGAAGCGGTCAGGACGGCGGCGCCGCCGAGGGCGATGGCGATTCTTCGACGCATGGGGACTCCTCCGGGGGGAAAGAAACACACCGTGCGCCGAGTGTGCGGGGCGAGCTGCGACGGGTCCAGATTTGTCCGGTCTTCTGTCCGGAATTAGCGGGAGCGAACGTCTGTCCATTGCAGACTGACGGCGGAATTACCCTGGGAGGCAACGTCTTCCGGGCACGCGAAGAAGCGCGAACCGGGGCTCTCCCGTCCGCGCCAGACGAAGGTCTGGACCAAGTACAGCACGGCGGGGCGGGCGCCGGGCCCATCCGGGGACGACCGGGCAGCGAACGTGCACGACCGTCCCCTGCCTCAGCCCAACGGCACGACACCGTCCGGCCACCCGGGAAAGGGATGGCCGGACGGTTCCGTGCCCGAATCAGATTTCGTCGACCTCGTAAGCAACCACCCGCGCCGGCACGAGCAGCGCGCCCGAACATTCCGCGACCGCCGGGCCGAACCCGTACGGCACGAACTCCCCGACCACGAACCAGAACGCGTTGCCGTTCGCGCAGTGCGCGATCACCCGGTAGCCGTAGCCCTCACCGGGGAAGCAGTTGACCGAAACACCCTGCCCGAACAGGGTTCCGTACCGCTCGCCGAAGCAGCCGGGTGGCGCGAAGTCGCCGCCGGCGGCGGCCGCGGGCACGACCGTCAGCCCGAACAGCGAAAACAAAGCGACCCCGAGAACCGCCAATTTCCTTCGCATGCCTACTCCTCAACGCGGAGAAACCCGACGTTAATGAGCGTAGAAGTGCGGAAGAATTACCGGCAATTCATCGGGCCAGTGAATCCGCGCAGCGGAAAGTCACGACACTGCTCCATCCGGGCTAGCCCGCGCCCCTGGACGGATGGCGCGTTTCCGGAATTCCGAAGAGGACCGTCAGTGCGCGAACGCCGTGAGGAACCGGTCGCGGAACGAATCCATCTTCCACACCGGCGCCTGCGCGCCCGGGTGCAGGCCGTCCTGCCAGCCCCAGCCCGAGATCCGGTCCAGCACCTTCGGGTCCTTCGCCACGATCGTGATCGGCACGTCGTGCACCGCGCCCTGCGGGGTCACCACCGGCGGCTGGTGGTCGCCGAGGAAGACCAGGACCAGATCGTCGCCGCCGTAGTGCCGGACGAACGAGATGAGCGTCTTCAGCGAGTAGTCGGTGGCGTCGCGGTAGGCGTCGCGGATCTTCGCGGGGTCCTTCCAGACCGACTCCGGGGCTTCGCCCGCCGCCGGCATCGGGGCGAACACCGAGCCGTCGCCGACCTGGTTCCAGTCGACCAGCCAGGGGCGGGGCGACCACGGGGCGTGGCTGGACACGAGGTCGACCTCGGCCATCACCGGACGGCCGCCGCCGAGTTCCTTGCGCTGCAGCATCGACATCGTGAACTGGTCGGGCATGGTGGCGTAGGCGAAGCCGGGGCCGTGGTAGCCGATGCCGCGGGCGTCGTAGTACGCGTCCGGGTGGTAGAACCGCTGCCCTTCCGGCCAGTCCTTGGTGTGCGCGGGCACGTCCCACACGGTCCGCCAGCCCGCGCGCTGGAACGCACCCCCGAGGGTGAGCCGGTCGCTGGCGAGGAGGTCGTTGTAGCGCTGCTGGTTGTCGATCCACATGCCCGACTGCACCGTCGAGTGGGCCAGCCAGCTGCCGCCGCCGAACGTCGAGGACGACAGGAACGCGCTCCTCGCGCCGATGCCCGCCGCGCGCAGCTCCGCGGTGCCCGCGTCGAGCGTCGCGCCGATCTTCGGGCCGAACGCCGGGTCGTCGAGCGCGATGCGGCCGTAGCTCTCGACGAAGGTGAGCACGACGTTCTTGCCGCGCAGGCCGGTCAGCAGCTGGTCACCGGGCGTGCCGCGGAACGCGTCCGCCGCGGCCACTTCGCCGAACGGGCGCTGCTCCCGCAGGTCGGCGCCCACCTGGCGGAGGTCGCCGTAGGCCAGCGCGACGGCGCTTTGGGCGGCCACCGGCTGCCCCGGCGCGCTCTCGACGCCGAACACCGAGCACCCGATCCAGACGACCCCGAGCACCGCGACGACCCGGGTCGCCGCGGTCCGGCGCCCGGCGGCGACCCGCGCCAACCGCAACGCGGCCAGAACCATGAACACCACGACGGCCACCGCGAGCACGCCGGCCCCGATGAGCGCGGCCACAGCGGCCGCGTCCCCGATCTGGCCGGCCAGGAACTCGACGCCGGCGTGGAAGAAGCTCCAGTCGTATACCGGGTCGAACGGCTTCTCGAGGGTGGCGTAGAACCCGGTGTCGAGCGCCTTCATCAGGGTCAGCAGCCCCAGCACCAGGCCGAAGAGGACGGCGACGACGCTGCGCGCCCGCGGCGGCAGCACCAGCGCGAAGGCCGCGACGACGACCCCCTCCACCGGCACCCGCACGAGCGCGCCTGCCGAGAACGCGGTGAGGTCGTCCGGCGCGAGGAGCCCGAACAGCACGAGCAGCGCAGCCAGTGCCGTGAGCACCCCGCCCGCGACGGCGTGCCGCCGGCCGAGCCGGGGCAGGCCGAAGTCGGGCAGGGGCGCGGCCGGGGCGGTCTTTCCAAGCATGGCGGGGCCTCACGTCGTCGTTCGCGGCGGCGACCGGCCCGTGCGGCGGGGCCGGCGATCCTCACCCGGTATACGGGCCGCGGCCCCGAGCGGTTCACGCCCTACCCCGAACCCCGCGGCCCAAACCCCGCACACCACCTTTCACCCGCGAAAACACCCGAAATCCCCGCGACGGGTGCCTGGTGGTTGCGGGGCGCGGGAGCCGGTGTTCTCCTCGGGACGACCGATGATCGAATTCCGGACGGAGGCACGACCGATGAACCTGTTCGACAAGGCCAAGGAAGCGCTCGGGAAGAACCCGGAGCAGGCCGATCAGGGTGTCGACAAGGCCGCCGAAGCCGCCAAGCAGCGGTTCGGCGAGCACTCCGACAAGATCGACCAGGGCTCCGACAAGGTGAAGGACTTCCTCCACAAGCAGGGCGGCGGGCAGCAGGACGCACCGCCGCAGTGACCGCCCGCCGGTGAAACCCAGCCGTCCGGGCGAGGCACGCTTCACGCCTCCCGCGGCTGGGTACCACCGGCTCCGTGGTCGCCACCTACCTCGTCCCCGTCCGCACCGCCCTCCTCCTCTTCCCGCTCGTCGCGCTGGCCGTCATGCTGCCGGCCGCGTTCGTCAGCTACCGCCGCCGCGGCCGCGCCGGCGGGTGGCCGACGTTCGTCTTCTACGCGTTCCTCTTCTACCTGCTGGCGATCGCGACGCAGACGGTGCTCCCGCTGCCCGCCGATCCGGCGTACTGCGCGGGACACACGTACGCGAGTTCTCCGCAGCTGCGGCCGTTCTACTTCGTCGAAGTGGTTTCGCAGCGCGCCCGCGGGCACTGGAGCCCCGGCGCGCTGCTGCACAACCCGGCGGTCTGGACCACGGCGCTCAACGTCGTGATGCTCGCGCCGCTCGGCTTCTACGTCCGGTACGCGCAACGGATGCGGCTCGTGCCCGCGACCCTGATCGGCTTCGGCGTCTCCCTGTTCTTCGAACTGACGCAGCTGACCGGCTTGTGGTTCGTCTACCCGTGCCCGTACCGGCTGTTCAGCGTCGACGACCTGATCCTCAACACGGCGGGCGTCGTCGCCGGCTGGCTGCTCGCCGGTCCCCTCGGCCGCCTGCTGCCCGCACTGGAACCGGAGCACGACCGGCGCCGCTACGCCGCGAAGGTCACCTTCACCCGGCGGCTCTTCGCGCTGGCCACCGACCTGCTCGGGTTCGCCGCGCTGCTCGGGTTCCTCTTCGGCCTGCTCACGCTGTTCGGCGAGGACCTGCGCCACCGCGACACCCCGGTGGTGATCCTCGCCGTCGTCTGGTTCGTGGTGCTGCCCGCCGTGACCGGCTCGACCCCCGGGAAGCGCGCGATGCTGCTGCGGGTGACGCGGCGCAGCGGCCGCCGGGCCGGGCCGGTCGCGCTGCTGGTCCGCAACGGCGTCCTGCTCTCCCCGCTGTGGGTCGCGTGGTGGGTGCTGGACCTCGACCGCTGGGACCTCGGCGCGCACCCCGGGCAGCTGCTCCTGCCCGTGGCGCTGGCCGCGTCGGTGTTCGTGGTGGGGATCTGGACGCCGCTGGCGGTGCTGCTCGACGACGAGCACCGCGCACCCTACGAACGGCTGACCCGCACGGTGAACACCGCCATCGTGCCGCCCGGGGCCGCGGCCCCGGAACCGGCGGCCGGGCCGCCGGACCGGCAGCCAGTCCTCAAAGGACAGTGACAGGGCACCGCGCTGCCCGCGACGGGCGGCTTTGGTAGATTGCGCCTGGAACGGGTTGAGTCGCCAGCCCGTCTCCCGATCCCCCGACCTGGAGTCCCCATGACCACCGACGCAGCGCGGCCACGGCAGCGGTTCTCCGGCGACGGCTGGTCCCTGGACAGCTCCGAAGACGGCGACCTGGGCGTTTACACCCTGCGCGGCGAGTTCGACTTCGCGGTCTCCGCGCGGCTCGCCGACCTGGTGCCCGCGAACCCCGGCGCCGCGCGGATCGTCGTCGACATGACCGGGGTCGAGTACTGCGACTCCAGCTGCCTGCAGGTGCTGCTGCGCCTCGCCCGGCAGGTCCACCGCGCGGGCGGCCGCTTCGCCGTCGTCACGACCGCGCCCGCCGTGACCCGGCCGATCGAACTGCTGGGGCTCGGCGACGCCATGCCGGTGCACCCGACCCTCGAAGCGGCCCGTTCTTCCTGGGGCGGAGCATGACGACCTCCGATATCCGTGTGGGCGGCGCCGGATCCGGGCATGAAGAAGGAGAAGGCCTCTCCAGGGGGTCCGGTACGGCGAAGGAGGCGGCGGTGAAGCTCCGCGGTGTGCGGCACGAGCTGGGGATCTCCGCCGAGCTCACCGAGCTGGCCAGGGTCCGGCACTGGGTGCGCTCGGTGCTGTGCGGCCTGCCGGCGAACGTCGTCAGCACCGCCGTCATGGTGGTGGACGAGCTGACGTCCAACGCGCTGCGCCACGGCCGCGCGCCCTACCACGTCCGGCTGCTGCCGGGCGCCGCCAAGCTGCGGATCGAGGTCGACGACGGGGGCGGCGAGGCCGCCCGGCGCCGGACGCCGTCCGACGACGGCGGCCGCGGGCTCCTGCTGGTCGAGCGCTGCGCGGCGGCGTGGGGACAGCTGCGCCGGGCCGGCGGCAAGACCCTCTGGGCCGAGCTGGTCACCGATCCGGACCCGGCCGGCGCCCGTGGCTGACCGCGCGCGCACCGCGCCCGCCACCCCGGTCGACGACGGGCGCGAGTGGGCCACCGCCCCCGTCGCGGCGCTGGCGGTCGACGGTTCCGGGGTCATCCGGTCGCTCAACGAGGCCGCCCGCCTGCTCTTCCCCACCGCCGAACCGGGCCGCGCGCTCGAGGGCACGGTCGCGGACTGGCTCGCCGCCGCCCACGGCCCCGACGGCGTCGCCCGCGGCGAGGTCGGCGCGCGGTCGTTCGCCGCGCACCCGATTCCGCACGGCGACGCCGTGACGTGGTGGCTCGTCGACGAAACCGACGCCCGCTCCGCACGCGAGGCGCTGGCACGCGAGCAGGAGCGGACCGCCTTCTTGAGCGACGCCTCGGCCGCCCTGCTGGGCTCCCTCAACCTCGAACGCTGCATGGAGGTCGCCGCGCGGCTGGCCGCGGCGCACCTGGCCGACGCCGCGCTGGTCCTGGCCCCCAGCCACGGCGGGGCCTTCCCCGCCGTCACCTGCGTGCGCGGCGGCGAGCCCGCCCGGTCCCGGCTGGCGATCGACCCGGACGACCTGCCCGGCCTCGGCGAGGCCCTGCAGGGCTTCCCGCCGGTGCCGTCGCGCTGGCTCGACCCGGCCGCGGCCCCCGGCTGGGTGCTGCCGGACGGCTTCGGCCCGGTCGGCTCGATCGTCGTGACGCCGCTGCCGGGCCACGGCGTCCCGGCCGGTGCGCTGGTGCTGCTGCGCCGCGGCGACCGGGCGTCGTTCACCGGCCAGGAAGAGCTCTTCGCGCGGCTGTTCGCGGCCCGCGCGGGCGCGGCGATGTCGGCGGCGCGGGTGTTCGCGCTGCAGGCGTCCATCACCGACACGCTGATGCGCGAGCTGCTGCCGCCCACCCTCGAACAGCTCGGCGGGGTCGAGTTCGCCGGCCGCTACCGCCCGGCCCGCGACGGCGAGCGGATCGGCGGCGACTTCTACGACGTCCATTCGGCGATCACCGCCGACGGCGACGAGTCGCTGGCCGTGCTCGGCGACGTCTGCGGCAAGGGACTGGACGCCGCGGTGCTGACCGGCAAGATCCGCACGACGCTGCGGGCGCTGCTGCCGATGGCGGGCGACCACCACCGGCTGCTCGACCTGCTGAACCGCACGCTCGGGGACAACGCCGACGCGCGGTACGTCACGCTGGTGCTCGCGTCCGCGCGGCGCGAGGGCGCCACCGTCAAGCTGCGCGTCACCGCCGCCGGGCACCCGCCGCCGCTGATCGTGCGGGCCGACGGCCGGGTCGAGGAGGCCGCCACGCGCGGCAGCCTGATCGGCGTCCTGCCCGAGATCGAGTCGGTGAGCGCCGAGGTCACGCTCGCCCCGGGCGAGACCTGCCTGCTCTACACCGACGGGATCGTCGAGGCGAAGGGCGGCCCGCTCGGGGACGAGATGTACGGCGAAGAACGGCTCCACCAGGTCCTCGCCGAATGCGCGAACATGCCCGCCGACGCCGTCGTCGAGCGCGTGCAGATGCTCGCCTCGCAGTGGATCGGGCGCGGCACCCACGACGACATGGCCGTGCTGGCGATCACCGCGCCGCGCGGGCAGCACCTCGCCGCCGTCGGCGGGCACGGGCGCGGCAGGTACACCGCATGAGCACCGCGGTGGCCGAGCACGCCGAGCGGCTCTGGAACGCCGTGACGACCGGCGACGAATACACCGCCGGCGACGTCGTGGTCCAGGCGCTGGGCGCCGGCACCGACCCCGAGAGCGTGCTGCTCGACGTGATCGGGGCGGTGCAGCGCCGGGTCGGGCAGGAGTGGGCGGCCAACCGCCTGACCGTCGCCCAGGAGCACGCCGCGACCGCGATCAACGACCGCGTCATCGCCACCTTCGGCTACCTGCTGAAGCGCCCGGAACCGCACCTCGGCCGCGTGACGGTCGCGTGCGTCGACGGCGAATGGCACGCGATGCCGGCCCGGCTGCTCAGCGAAGTGCTGCGCCTGCGCGGTTTCCAGGTCGACTACCTCGGCGCGCAGGTGCCCGCCCCGCACCTGGTGGCCCACCTGCACCGCACCGGCCCGGACGCGGTCGCGCTGTCCGGCTCGCTGGCGACCCGCCTGCCGACCGCGCACGCCACGATCACCGCATGCCAGGCGACGGCGACCCCGGTCATCGCGGGCGGCGCCGCCTTCGGCCACGACGGCCGCTACGCGCGTCTGCTGGGCGCCGAAGCGTGGGCGCCCGACGCCCGGGCGGCGGCCGACCGGCTCGCGCGGCCGCTCCCCCGCCCGCACGCCGGGCACCAGCCGCTCGACGACCTGCCGCACCTGGCCGACCAGGAGTACACGCTGGTCACGCGCAGCTCCGGCCGGCTCGTGAAGACGGTGCTGGCCGGGCTGGCGGAGCGGATCCCGGCCATGCGGACCTACACCGACCTGCAGCGCCAGTACACCGCCGAGGACCTCGCGCACATCGTCGAGTACCTGGCGACGGCGCTCTACGTCGGCGACGAAGAGCTGTTCACCGGATTCCTGACGTGGACCGCCGGAATCCTCACCGCGCGAGGCGTCCCGGCCGCCTCGCTGGTCCCCGCTCTCGAACTCCTCGAGGCGGAGCTGCGCGACTTCCCGCGGGCCACCGGCCTGCTCCGCGCCGCGCACACGCGTTTGGCGGAACCGGCCGCCGGATCGGAGCTCTCCGCATGACCAGCGGGCTGACCTGCACCTGGAGCACCCCCTCGGCGGACACCGCCCGCGTCGAGGTCGTCGGCGACCTCGAATTCGCCACGGCGGGCCTGCTCCTGCGCCTGGTCACCGACCGCCTGGCCGACCACCCCGGCGTCCGGGAGGTCCACCTCGACTGCGGCGAGATCGGCTTCTGCGACTCCTCCGGGCTCTCGGAGCTGCTGAAGGTGCACCGAGCGGTCGTCGGCACGGGCCGCCGGCTGCGCCTGGACAACCGGAAGCCCGCGCTCGACCGCCTGCTCGCCCTCACCGGGACGGCGCGGTACCTGACGGGCGAGACGACGGACTCCCGGGTCGTCCGCGACTCCTGAGACCGCGCTCCGGCTCGAGGGTCGTGGGGCGGCCGCCGGACTCCTACTCCTCCGCCCGCGCCAGCTTCGACGGCCACCAGATCCGCCGCCCGACGTCCACAGTCAGCGCGGGCACCAGCAACGACCGCACCAGCAGCGTGTCCAGCAGCACCCCGAACGCCACGATGAACGCGATCTGCGCGAGGAACAGGATCGGGATCACCGCGAGCGCCGAGAACGTCGCCGCCAGCACCACCCCGGCCGACGTGATCACCCCGCCGGTCAGCGAAAGCCCGCGCAACGTGCCCTCGCGCGTCCCCCGCGTCAGCGCCTCCTCGCGGACCCGCGTCATCAGGAAGATGTTGTAGTCGATCCCCAGCGCCACCAGGAAGACGAACCCGAACAGCGGCACCACCGGGTCCGCGCCCGGGAAGCCGAAGACGTGGTTGAACACCAGCGCCGACACGCCCATCGTCGCCGCGAACGACAGCACCACGGTGGCGATCAGCAGCAGCGGCGCGAGCAGCGACCGCAGCAGCAGGGCCAGCACGAGGAAGATCACCAGCAGCACGATCGGGATGATCAGCGCGCGGTCGTGCTTCGACGTCTGCTGCGTGTCCAGCTGGATCGCGGTCGGGCCGCCGACCTTCGCGTTCGCGCCGGGGATCGCGTGGACGGCGTCGCGCAGCTTGCCGACGGTCGCGACCGCCGTCTCGGAGTCCGCCGGGTCGTTCAGCACGGACAGGACCTGCACCCGGCCGTTGACCACCTTGGGCTGCCCGTCAGGGCCGGGTAGCGGGAACGACTGCGCGACACCGTCCATTGTGGACGCCTTGAGCACCTCAGGCAGCGCGCCGGCGTCGGCGATCGTGATCGCGGGCGCGCCGAGCCCGCCCGGGAAGTGGCGGCCGAGCACCTCCTGCCCCGTCCGGGATTCGACCTGGGTGAGGAACACGTCGGACTGCGCCGTGCCGGAGGCCTTGAGCTGCGGCAGGAACGCGACGCCGACGCCGAGCACGAGCGCCGTCACCACCCAGACCGCCCGCGGGCGGCGGCCGACCAGCCGGGCCACCCGGCCCCAGCTGCCGGACGTCTCCGGGTGCGGCGAGCCGAGCGCCGGCTTGAACGGCCAGAACGCGCCGCGGCCGCACAGCGCCAGCGCCGCGGGCAGGAACGTCGTCGACGCCAGCAGCGCGGCACCGATGCCGATCGCCGCGACCGGGCCGAGTCCCTTGTTGGAGTTGAGGTCGCTGAACAGCAGGCACAGCACGCCGAGCACGACGGTCCCCGCCGACGCGGCGATCGGTTCGAGGGTCGCGCGCCAGGCGAGCTTCAGCGCGTCGAAGCGGCTTTCGGTGTCCCGCAGCTGCTCGCGGAACCGCGCCACGAGCAGGAGCGCGTAGTCGGTGGCCGCGCCGAAGACGAGGATCGAGAGGATGCCCTGGCTCTGGCCGTTGAGCGCGAGGACGTCGTGCTCGGCCAGCAGGTACACGACGAGGCTGGCGAGCCCGAGCGCGAACACCGCCGACAGCAGGACCAGGAACGGCAGCAGCGGGCTGCGGTAGACGGCGATGAGGATCAGCGCGACCACCCCGCCCGCGACGAGCAGGAGGATGCCGTCGATGCCGCCGAACGCCTTGACCAGGTCGGCGATCTGCCCGGCGGGCCCGGTGACGAGCACGGTGAGCCCGTCGGGGGCGCCGGCGAGCTTCGCGCGGACCTCCTTGACGACGTCGCCGGGGTTGCCGTCGGCGAGGATCGGCACGCTGAGCTGCACCGCCTGGTCGTCCCGCGGGGCCGGTTCGGGCGCGCCGAGCGGGCCGGCGACACCGGGCACGGCGCCGAGCTCCCGCGCCTTGGCTTCGAGGAACTGCCGGTCCGCGGCGGTCAGCCCGGCCGGGCGCTCGGCGACGACCGTCGCGGGCAGCACCTGACGCGGGGTGAACGCCTTCTGCTCGTCGGAGACCTCGGTGGCTTCGGCCGAACTCGGCAGGAAGGCGGCGTTGTCGTTCTTCGCGACCTCGCTGAGCTTCCCGGCGAAGGGCCCGCCGAACCCGCCCAGCCCGAGCCAGGCGACCACGAGCAGCGCGGGGAGCAGCCAGCGGAGGCGGCGCGGGGAGTCGTTCATGGTCGCTAAGGTCCTTTCGAGGGCGGACACGCCCAATTGTTCAGTAGGCTGAACATTTTGCACGACGACCCGGAGTGACGGTGAGCACAGCCCCCGAACCCGATCTGAGCACCTGGCCCACCGGGCGGCTGCTGGCCGTCGCCGCACGACTGGTGGAGCAACGCTGGGTGACCGTCCTCGCCCAGCTGGGTCTCACCCACGCGGGGCTGATCGCGCTGCATTCGCTGCGCGACGGGCCGCTCCCCCAGCGGTCGCTGGCCCAGCACTGCCAGGTGACCGACCAGACGATGAGCCGCACGCTCGACCGCCTCGCGAAGGCGGGTTTCGTGACGCGCACGCCCGATCCGGCCGACGCCCGCCGTCACCTGACCCGGTTGACTTCGGCCGGCCGGGCGGTCCACGAGCAGGCCGTGCGCGCCGAACCCGCCCTGCTCGGCGGCATCGGCGAGGACCAGGCCTTCCGCGGCAGGCTGCTCGAGCTGATCGCGGGACTTTCGGCCGGCGATTGAGAGCCCGCGGGCCTGGGTAGGTCTCCTGGCATGTGGATCGCGGTGAGCACCCCAGTGGCCGTCCTGATCGCTACCGTCCTGATGGAGCGGTTCGAGCGACGATGCCGCCTGGCGCCGACCGCGGAGACCGAGCGACCTCGCGTCGCACGCTGACGCTCATGTGATCCACGTCTCACTCTCCTCCCGCGAGAACCCTGGGCCCGTCCCCCGGCGACTGACTGGTCGGATCCGGCGGACCGAGACCGGGTTCAAGGGAGGAGAAATCCATGCGCGGCAACCCGAAAACCACCCGCACGGCACTCGGCGTGGCCCTCGCGGCCGGCCTGGTCACGGCGGCGAGCATCGGGATGGCCGGCGGCGCGACCGCGCAGCCGGGCAGCGCGGAGGGGACGATGACGAACGCGAACCAGCCCCCGAAGGGGGCGCGGGCCACCGTGCAGGTGAGCCCGAACCCGACCACCCGGCGCGGCCAAGAGGTGACGATCACCGGCGACTGCGGCGGCGGCACCGGCCTGAAGTCCGTGCTCGGCGGCTTCCCCGAGCACCCGGTGCTGGAAAACGTCCGGATCCTGTCGGCGGGCCCGGACCACTTCGTCGCCAAGGCGAACCTGGTCCAGACCATCGGCAACGGGGTGGGCCCGGTCTTCGTGGACTGCGGCGGCGAAGCGGGCGTCACCCTGCTCGTCACGCACGTCTAGCGCCGTGAATGAGTCATTCATGTCGTCCGGACGACATGAATGACTCATTCACCACGACGGGATTCAGCAGGTCTTCCAGGCGAAGTGGTAAATGGTGTCCACGCTCGCGTGTTCGGAATCCATTTCGATGAAAGAACCACCGGCGGAGGTACCCGCGTCGGCGCGCAGTTCCGCGTTGATGTTCAGGTTCCGGCTCTCCCCGCACGGGGCGAACACCAGCTCCGCGACTTCGGTCACGTCCGAGGCCCGCCAGACGCCGTGGAACGGGCCGGGGAAGGTGTGGCGCACCCGCGCTGTCGGCGCCGTCCCCGCGAAGTAGTAGTTGGCTTGTTCGAGCGCGCTCGCGCCGCTCTCGATGTGCGCGAAGCCGCGGTACTCGGCTTCGGCGATCGCGTACGTGAATCCCTGCGGTACGTGGACGAGCACGTTGATCTGGCAGTTCTTCCGGGCCTCGAGCGCCGGTGCGCCACCACCGGCCTTGGCGGTGAAGTTCGTGTAGTGCACCGTGAAGGACGTGTTGTCGGACGCGACGTCCGCGGACGCCGTTGCCGTGCCGGCCGGGCAGCCGGAGCCGTTGATGGTCTTGATGTCGAGCGTGATCCTTTCGGCCGGCGCCGAGGTGGCCGGAGAATCGACGGGTGCGGCGAGAGCGGACAGAATCATTCCGGCGACGATCGGCATAACGAGCATGACGCTCCTCCAAACGGGCCACGATGCCTGGTGATCATGATGATCGCGCGCGGAGCAGATCGTAGCGCGATCGCAACCATTTCGACGGCCACTGAACGGAGTAACACGACCGCGAAGAGTACGGGAAAACCATTTCCCGCAATTTCACGTTCGCCGGGGTTAAATATTCGGATAATCGAAGGTCAAGACTGGTCCGGACCACTGCCGTGCCGGAGCGAATACGGCGGGGTGGCGCCGCCGAGGAGCGCTTCGGCGTCCAGCGTCGCCGCCTCGCTCCCCCGCTCCGCGAACCGCCGGGCCACGAGCGCGGCCGGGTCGTCGACGCGGTCGGCGCGGCCGGACAGGAACGCCCACTCGTGCTCGTCGGACCCGAAGTACAGCACCGTGCCGAACACCTCGCGGAACCGGCGCCACGCCGCCCGCAGCGTTTCGTTGCGCCACAGCGTCGGGCAGCCCGCCTGGCAGGTGACGACGCCGCCCGGCGCGAGCACCCGCACGCAGCGGTCGAGGAAGTCCTTGCCGTACAAGCGGTTGTGCTGCGCGTCCGGGTCGTCGTTCTCGTCCGGCAGGTCGATCACGACCACGTCGTAGAGGTCGCCCCGGGCTTCGGCCGCGGCCAGGAAAGCCCAGCCGTCCTCGAAGGACACCCGGATCGGGCCGTCGCCGCGCGCGAGGTCGGCGGGCGTGTAGCCGTAGGGCAGGTGCTCGGCGCAGGCCCGCACCGCCTGCTCGTCGATGTCGACGTGCTCGACCAGCGACGCGCCGGCGCCGACGGCCAGCTGCGAGGCGACCCCCTCGCTCGACCCGATGATCAGCACCCGTCGCACCCGCTCGGCCAGCAGCAGCGCGGGCACCATCAGTGCCTCGTGGTAGACGAGCTGGCTCGCCTCGGTGCTCTGGCGTTCGCCGTCGCAGAACAGCGAAACGCCTTGCGCGGTCTTGCCGATCAGCACGTGCTGGTAGGGCGTGCGCTCGTCGTACACGACGTCGCCGACCTCCCACACGCGGGTGAGGCCGGGACCGACCGGTTCGTGGATCTGGGGCATCAGCGTTCTCCGCGGTGCAGGACGGACAGGTGGACCGAAGCGGCGTCCAGCGACTTCGCCAGCAACCGCAGCGCGTGCTCGGGGTCGGCGCGCTCGCCGCAGGTGAACACGTCCGCGAAGAGCGAGCCGTGCTCGGGGTAGGTGTGCACGGACGCGTGCGACTCGGCGAGCAGCGCGATCACCGTGGCGCCCTGCGGCGCGAACCGCTTGGCCACGACGTCGACGACCGTCGCGCCCGCCTCGGTCACCGCGGCCCGCAGCAGCTCCCCCAGCCGCGCGGCGTCGTCGAGCAGGCCCGGGTCGACGCCGTGCAGCTCGGCCAGGACGTGGCGCCCGGTGAACCGGCCGACGTCAGGCATCGCCCCACCTCCCGACGCAGTAGGTGCGCAGCGGCTCGATGCCGTTGAAGCCGACCGACGCGTAGCTCGCGGTGTAGGCCCCGGTGCCCGGCAGCTCGAGCCGGTCGCCGGTGCGCAGGTCCAGCGGCAGGTCGTAGGGCGTCCGCTGGTAGAGCACGTCGTCGCCGTCGCAGGTCGGCCCGGCGAGCACCACCGGGCCGCTCGGGCCGCCGCGCGGGTCCACCGGCTCGAACCGGTAGGCGATCGCCTCGTTCTCGGCCTCGGCGAGCCCGTTGTAGCGGCCGATGTCGAGGTACACCCAGCGCCGCTCGCCCCGGTGCGCGACGAGCACGACCTCGGTCCGCAGCAGGCCCGCGTCCGCGACGAGCACGCGGCCCGGTTCCAGCAGCAGCTCCGGCCGCTGCCCGGGGAAGTGCGTCTCGAGGGCCGACGCGATCGTCGCCGCGTACGCGTCCAGGGACGGCACGCGCGCCCGGTGCGCGGTCGCGAACCCGCCGCCGAGGTTCAGCCGCGTCAGCGCGACCCCCTGGGCCGCGGCCTCGGCGAACAGCTTCGCCGCCGTGGCGATCCCGATTTCCCAGGCGGCGACGTCCGGCTGCTGCGAACCGACGTGGAACGCGATCCCGGGCCGCAGCCCGCGCGCGGCCGCGCGCAGCACCAGGTCCAGCGCCTCGGCCGGCTCGCAGCCGAACTTCCGGCCGAACGGCGTCGCCGAGTCCGGCCCGTCGAGCACCACGCGGATCGAGACGGCCGAGCCCGGCGCGTGCCGGCCCAGGTGGTCGACGTCGCCGGCCGCGTCCGAAGTGAACTCCCGGACCCCGCGCTCGAAGGCGAACGCGATGTCCCGCGGCTTCTTGATCGGGTTGCCGTAGGCGAGGTCCGCCGGCGCGGCGCCGCGCTCCAGGCACAGCGCCAGCTCGACGGGACCGGCCACGTCGAAGCCGATCCCGGCCGCAACCAGCGCGTCGAGCACCGGCGGCGCCGGGTTGGCCTTGACCGCGTACCGGATCAGCGCACCGGGGAAGGCCGCGCGGACCTCGCGCGCCCGGGCGGCGACGACGTCGGTGTCGACGACCAGGAACGGGGTCGGCGGGTCCTGCTCGGCCAGGAACCGGCGGATGGGGTCGGCGCACACGGCGCCAGTGTCGCAAACCGCGTCAGGCGAACCGCCACAGGTGGTCCGGAGTCCCGTTGTCGGTCCACTGGGTCACCTGGGCACCGTCCGCCGTGGACTGCTGGTCGACGGCCATGACCTTGCCGCTGCGGACGTTGACGAGCTTCGACCAGCCGCCCCCGGCGTCGACGATCCGCCAGTTGTGGTCCGGGGTGCCGTTGTCCTGGAACTGCTGGACGTGCGCGCCGTCGTCGAGGCTCTGGTCGTGCACCGCGAGGACCTTGCCGCTGTTGCGGTTGACGATCCGGACGGTGCCGTCGCCGTTGTCGACCACGGCCCAGAGGTGGTCGGCGGTGCCGTTGTCCGACCACTGCGTGACCTCGGCGGTGTCGGCCAGCGACATGTTCGAGACGGCGAGGACCTTGCCCGAGCGCTGGTTCTGCAGCTTCCGCCACACCGTCGTCGACGCCACCGGGCGCGTCAGCAGCGCAAGGTAGCCGCCGGCGACCGGACGGGCCTGGAACCCGCGCTGGGTCGCGTCGGCGACGACGTACCAGTCGCTGAACGGCACCCGCTGCGGTGTCGTGTTCGCGTAGCTGTAGACGCCCTCGACCAGGGTGTTCCGGATGTTCGGCTGGTCGGTGAGCCACGCCGCCGTCCACAGCTCCCAGTCGGCCTTGGTGTAGTTGTTGCGCGGATCCAGCAGGACGCCGTGCGCGCCCGCGCGGCCCTGGTACCAGGCGGCCTCCTGCGCCGCGACGCCGAGCGGGACGAGGTCGAGGCCGAGCACGCGGTCGGCGAAGCCGTTGTACTTCAAGCTCCACGTGCCGGGCTGGTCGTAGGCGAGCTTGAGGTGCTGGCCGTCCTCGGCGAGCGTCACCCACTGGCTGATGTAGCTCCGCGAAGTCGAGCGGTACCGCTGGGCGTCGGCGGAGTTGCCGACCGCGGCCGCGACGACGCCCATCGCCCCGACGCCGATGATCCCCTTGAGCGCGAGGTTGGCGCTGTGCGCGATGAACCCGGTGAAGTCGTCGGTCTGGTTCTGGAACCCGGGGTCGAGGGTGGTGCCGATGAGGTATTCGGCCCACTGCCGCAGGATCCGGTAGTGGGCGTTCGCGAAGGCGGCGGCGTCCGCCGACGGCAGCCGCTGCACGAGCGCGGCCGCCATGATCAGCATGTTGGCCGACTCCTCGACCGGCATGCTCTCCTCGTTGCCGTCGTTGTGCCCGGTCGCGTCCGGGTAGTGGGTACCGAGGTCGTGCTCGGCGAACTGCATCGGCCAGCCGCCGCGCTCGGCGTAATCGAGCAGCGGTTCCAGGATCAGGCGCAGGTAAGCCGGGGAAAGGTAGAGGTAGGCGGGGAACGCCGGGTACGTGACGTCCACAGTGGACATGTTGCCGTTGGAGGAGATCTCCTTGAGGAACCCCCACGGCGCGCCACCGCGGTCGACCAGTTCGGTGCCACCGAAGGCCTGCCGCAGCGCCAGCGCGCAGATCCCGGCGTAGTGCTCACCGGCGGTCCCACCACCCGCCGCGGCGACGGCGTCGTCGTGCAGCCGCTGATCGATCGCGACCGCGGCGCTCAGCGCGCTCGCGTAGTCGTTGGCGAACCAGACGGCCATGTCCGGCCAGCTGCCCCAGTAGTGCGTCCACCAGGGGTTGAGCGCGGTGCCGAGGTACCGGACGGCGGGCGTGCGGACGTGCCCGACCGAGAGCGTGAAGGGGGCCGAGGAGCCGCCGGCCGGGATCGTGCCGAGGTTCTTGTTGAACGCCAGAACCGGCCAGCGGTCGCTGATCGCGCGGGGCTGGGCGGTGTCGCTGGTGTTGTTCAGGGCGCCCTGGCCCGCGGAGGCGGCGCGCACGACGGTGTCCTGCCCGATCTGCCAGCTGGTCCCCGACGTCGGCGCGGCGAGCACGAGCCGTCCCCAGCTCGCCTGGTCGCCGTTCTCCTGGAGGACTCCCGGTGTCGCAGGTGTGCAGCTCAGCAGCGTGTAGCCGCCGGACTGCTGCTGGGCCCAGGTGACCGGCGTCGAGGTGTCGCCGTGCACCCACTCGGCGGAGGTGTCGAAGTGCAGGTCGACGGCGTGCGCGCGGCCGTCCGCGCTGGCGGCCTGGATGGTCACGTAGCCGAAGGGCACGCACTGGCGCTGCAGGTTCGCGGGGTCGACGGGCGAGAAGAACGTGACGGTGAGGTTGACGCCCCCGCCGGCGAGGACGTACGTCGACCGCGTGCCGGTGACCTGCAGGCTCACCTGCGTCATCGGGCTGAGCGCGGGCCCGCCCGGCAGCGCGGGCGCCCCGGCGAAGACGTACGCGGCGCCGTCGATGCGGGCGAGGCCGCACAGGGCGGTGATGTGCCCGGTCCAGAAGCTCGCCCAGGTACCGGCGAGGATGTCGGCGGCTTGCCAGGTGGACAGGTAGGGCGACCGCACGACCAGCGGAGTGGCCGGCGGCCGAATAGGACTGAAGCTCCCCGCCGCGGCAGCCATCCCAGGCAGCCAAAGCGCAGCAGCCACGGCGGCGGCCGTCCCTCCGGCGAGCCGGAGCAGGTCGCGACGGGTGAGGTGAGCACGTGCAGGCGAGGACATCGTTGACCCCTTCGACGGCGTGCGAACAGCGCGGACCAACTTTTACATCGTTGGTACAACGTTGTAAATCCGCCGAAGGTCGGCCACGATTGGGGTGGCGGACCACTCGGGCCGCAGGTCCGGTGCAGATTCGAGCGACACGGCGCGGGACGAGTCGCAGCAGGCCCGGCGCGGCCTCGGGATGACGCGCCGGGCCGCCGCCCTGACCTCAGAGAGCACTGCTCTCGCGCAGCCTCAACGATAGAGAGCACCGCTCTCGCTCCCTCGGCGGCCAGCTTCACCAAGGAGAGCACCGCTCTCGGCCCACACCGGCCGACTTCGGCCACCGAGAGCACCGCTCTCACTCCACGCCAGCCAGCTCTCGACAACGGAGAGCACCGCTCTCACTCCGCCCAGTCAACTCTCGGGCAGAGAGAACACCGCTCTCACCCTGCGCCGGTCGACTTCGACTAAAGAGAGCGCCGCTCTCGGGCCGACACCGCTCAGCGTCGCCATTGAGAGCGCCGCTCTTCGCCCCCACGTCGGCTTCGCCACGGAGAGCACCGCTCCCGGCCCGCATCGATCGACTTCGGCTACCGAGAGCACCGCTCTCGGCGACTATGACCGCGGAGAGCACCGCTCTCGGTCGGACTCAAACACAGAGAGCAGCGCTCTCAGCTTGCGCCGAACTTCGGAGTACGCCGCTGCCACACCAGGTATATCTCAGGCTGGGCCGCGCCAGGCCAGGCCAAACCAGGCGGGGCCGGGTCAGGCCGGGCCGGGCCGGGTCAGGCCGGGCCGGGCCGGGCCGGGCCGGGTCAGGCCGGGCCGGGCCGGGTCAGGCCGGGCCGGGCCGGGCCGGGCCGGGTCAGGCCGGGCCGGGCCGGGCCGGGTCAGGCCGGGTCAGGCCGGGCCGGGCCGCACCGGGCCAGATCAGGCCGGGCCGGGCCGCGCCGGGCTGGGCGCGCCGGGCGGGGCGCGCCGGGCGGGGTCGGGTCGAGGTCGGGCCGGGTCGGGTGCAAACCGCACCGTTCACCGAGCGCCCCGAGCACGGAGAGCACTGCTCTCGCGGCCTCGACGGTCGGGAGAGCACCGCTCTCGAGTCAGGCCGATCCCGGGTCAAGCCAGCCACACGTCAATCCGGCCATGGAGTAATCCGGCCAGAGGGGTAAGCCGGCGATGGGGTAAGCCGTTCGCCGGCCACGCTGTTCGCTAGCCCTTCGGTCGTGGAGCGTCGCGTCCCCCTATGGCGCACCGGCCGAGGAGAGCACTGCTCTCCGACGGCGCGATGACAGAGAGCACCGCTCTCGGGCAGCTGTCATAGAGGAGAGCGCTGCTCTCGGAACCTCGCCAGTCGGGGGCCGATCCCGCGCACTGCCGCCGACGGCGCGGTCTCAACCCGTACGCGAAGGCCGGTCCGACGGCGGCCACACATACGGCAGGTCCGACTCCACATCGGGGAACTGCGCGCGGTAATGGTCCGGATCCTTGCGCACCAACGCCGACTGGTGGCTGCAGTGCACGGCTTCATCACCCAGCCACGGCGGCAGCTCACCGGCAACCGCCAGCTCGGCCTGCGTCCGCACCTCCGCACCGCCAAGCGACTGCCTGTACTCGTCGGCAAGCTTCACCGCACACGTGTCGGCCGCCCCCAGGGCGCACCACACCGCGCAAACCTCGAAGCCGTAGCGGGTCAGGGCCTCTTCGTAGCCCGTCCACATCTTCGCCGCGGGGTGGTGGCGCCAGCCGTAGCCGGGCACGACGAGCGCGCGCAGCACCTGAAGGGCCTCGACGCGCTGTTTGCCGAGCCGGCGCCGGTCGAGGGTGCGGGCGCTGGCCGTGAAGTCGGGGCAGGGCAGGAACGTCTGCATCCACCCCGGATTACCCCTTCGCCGGGCGCCCACACCTGTGTCCCTCCGCGGCCCGAAGGTCGCGGAGGGACGCGCGATCACCGCCGCCCGGTGCGTCCCCTGGCCGCCGCGGCGGGTTCCGGCTCGACGCTCACCCGGGGGCGGAGGGGCAGGTTCTCCAGGCCCTCGACGTCGAGCACCAGGAACCAGTGCGCGTTGGCGGGGATGTGGATCTTGAACATCGGTGCGGTGGCCACCCCGCCGTGCATCCGGTAGTACTGCCGGCGCCGGTATGCCTGGAAGTTGACCTCCGTCAGGAGCCTGACGTTGGCCATCGCGTCCAGGCGGACGGTGACCACCGCGTCTCTTCGCACTTTCCCGAGGTCGAACACGTTCGCTTCCATTACGTCCCTCTTCCACGCGTGGTTGATCGGTTCGAGTTCTGGTCGCGGGCAGCGCGGAACACGCCGCGGAGCGCACGACGGAGCGGAAGATCGGGACAGGCCTATCCGGGGCCGGTACCCGGTTCGCAGGGCCGGAAGAGCGGCACGAAATCCTCGGACGCCGACGTGCCGGGCCGCAGGTCGCGGGTCCCGTGTTCGACGGTCAGGAACGCGGGCGGAACGGTGCTGCCGGACCCGCCGGCGAAATCGGACGACGCCGGTGCCGCGGGCCCGACCGGCGCCGGCGGGGTTTCGACGGGTCCACGATGGACTTGGAACGTCCGGTCCGGCTGGTGCGCCGGACTTGCTTGACGCGCCTTGTGCGCCAAACGTTGAAAGTCCACTTCGGACTGCGGGCCGGGATCCGCCGCCGCGTTCACGGACGCGGCAGGAAGAGCTGTCCGGGATGGCAGCGTCGCTTTCACATGCGGCAGGCCGAGAATGCCGTCAGCGGAACTGGGGTTGCGTCCGGCGCCATCGGTGCTGGGAGGGAGAACCGGCTCGACCGTCCGCGCCACGGGCTCGACCAATCCGGCGGTGGTGTCGAGAACCGGCTTCGCCACCGCCCGCACGACATCGGTCACCGGTGCCAGGACGCTTCCGGCGGTCTCGGTGACGGGCGACAGTACCGGCTTGACGGCACCGACTACCGGCCGCAACACGTCGGCGGCCGCACTGGTCAGCGGGGCTACGACCGGCTCGACCGCCCGCACCACAGGTTGCAGAACGACGGCCGCCGTGGCGGTGACCGGCTTCGCCACCGTCTGCACCACATCCGCGACCGGGTCGAGCACGGGCCCCGTGATGGGCGCGACGACGGTGCTGGTCATCGGCCTGGTAGTACGCGAAACAGACTCGACCACCGGCCCGGCAATGGCGGCGGCCGGCGCCACCACGGCAGCGACCGTTCTGGCCACCGGCTCGGCCGAACGCACGACCACGGCTACCGGCTCGGCCACCGGCGCGAGGGTCCTGGCCGCACGCGCAACGGGGCGCACCACCGGCGAAACCACGGCGTCGGCGACCGACTCGGCCGAGTACAGGGCCCGCGCGGTCGGCTCAACCACCGATCCCGCCGAACGTACCGCCGGCGCGGTCGCCGACCTCACCCCTGGCTTTGGCGCCGCTCGCGAAAGCACCATTCTCGCCGCTGGTCCCGACGAGGCCATGCCGACAGCGGCAACGTCGGTCGCCATGGGGGCACTGGGCTCACCCGGACGCGCCGTGCGCCCGGCCGAGTCGATCGACAGCCCCGCCGACTTGGTGCCCGTAGCGGCAGCCCCGGCCACCGGGCGCCCGACCGAAACTGGCACCTGCGCCACCGGTCCGGCCGGCCCCGCAGACTTGGTGCCCGTAGCGGCAACCCGAGCCACCGAATCTCCGGCCGAACCCACCACCTGCGCGACCGTCCCCAAGCCGCCCGTCGCTACCCCAGAACCATCCCGAGTCGCCGCATCGGCGTTGCCCGAAGTCAGCCACAACACCAGCCACATCCCCGCTACCGCGCCGGCCACGACCAGTAGCCTGCGGGTGGCGGCCCCTCTGGCGGCCACGTCGCTAGCCCGGGTCACGTCGGCGAACCTCCACGTGCGGATGCGCTGGACAGGGGACGTACCCTCCAACGTCCGGCGCCACACGCGTGCTACGCGCTACTCGTCGCTTCCACTCGTCCGGGCTAATCCGGAAGTGTCAGCAAGCCTGAGTAAAGACTCCAGTCGGGCGACACCGGGCGGCCAGTCGCCACAACGAGGCTGCACCGGATGAGAACTCAGGCTTCCTGAGAGCGGCGTAGTTCTGACAGCGCTCCCAGTGCGGTCACGCCGTGCTGGAGGCCCTCGCGGAACGTCGCGCGCTGGCCGGGGCTGAGGTCGGCCAGCAGGGCGTGCTCCACCTCGCCCACCGCGGGTGCGCAGTCGGCCAGCAGGGACTGGCCGGCGTCGGTCAGGCCGGCCAGCAGGACTCGCTTGTTGCCCGCCTTCGGGGTTCGCGCGATCAGGCCCCGGTTCTCCAGCGCCAGCACCATCTCGTGCATCGTCTGCGGCCGGAGGAACGACCGCCGGGCCAGCTGGGCCGAGGACAGCGGGCCGCTCGCCTGCAGCACCGTCAGCGCCGTGTACTGCAGCGTCGTGAGACCCAGCGGGCGGAGCGCGTCGTCCAGGAGCGCCCTGATCACCAGTTCGAGCCGTTTGACCAGGTACAGGGTCAACGGCGCGCCGGCGGGGTGGTGCTCCGCGGAGGTGCTCACGCGCCCATCATGACACGCCGTGGCCGCTATGCTCCGATCATGGACCTCGGTCGGCAGACCCGCGTGCGGCAGGCGTTCGACACCTTCTTCGCTCCCCCGGAACCCGCCGCCGGGAGCCACGTCCTCGACCTCTTCCGCCGCACCGCGGAAACCGTGCCCGCCTACCGGGATTTCCTCCGGACGCACGGGATCGCGCCCGAGGACGTCACGACGATCGACGACTTCCGGAAACTCCCGCTCGTGGACAAGGCCGGCTACCACCGGAAGTACCCGCTGCCCGACCTGTGCCGCGGCGGCAGCTTCGACGGCAACGACATGATCGCCGTCTCCTCCGGTTCCAGCGGTCACCCGACCATCTGGCCACGGGCGCTCGAGGACGAGCTGCACGTCGCCCGCCGCTTCGAACAGGTGCTGGTCGACGGCTTCCACGCGGACCGCAAGAAGACCCTCGCCGTCGTCTGCTTCCCGCTCGGGACCTGGGTCGGCGGGCTCTTCACCACGGCGTGCGTGCGCCACCTCGCCGCCAAGGGCTGCCCGATCACCGTCGTGGCGCCGGGGAACAACAAGGCCGAGATCCTCCGCGTCCTCCCGGAGCTCGCCCCGCACTTCGAGCAGGTCGTGCTGCTCGGCTACCCGCCGTTCGTCAAAGACGTCGTCGACACCGGCCTCGCCGAAGGCATCGACTGGCCCGCGTACGCGATCAAGCTCGTCCTCGCCGGCGAGGTCTTCAGCGAGCAGTGGCGCGACCTCGTCGCCCAGCGCGCCGGGGTCGCCGATCCCCTCACCGGCATCGCGTCGCTCTACGGCACGGCGGACGCGGGCGTGCTCGGCACCGAAACGCCGGTGTCCGTGGGCATCCGGCGGTTCTTCGCCGACCGCCCGGACCTCGCCCGCGAAGTCTTCGGCGACGCCCGGCTCCCGACCCTCGTGCAGTACGACCCCGCGAGCCGCTTCTTCGAGGTGCACGACGGCACGCTCGTGTTCACCGCGGACGGCGGGATCCCGCTGATCCGCTACCACATCGCCGACGACGGCGGCGTCCTGCCGCACGCCGAACTGCTCGCCTACTGCGCCCGTCACGGCTTCACGCCGCCGCCCGGGCCGGAGCTGCCGTTCGTCTACGTCTTCGGCCGGTCGCTGTTCACGGTTTCGTTCTTCGGCGCGAACGTCTACCCGGAGAACGTCACCGTCGGGCTGGAGCAGCCCGGCATCAGCGACACCGTCACCGGCAAGTTCGTCATCGAGTCCGTCGAGGACGCCGACCGCGACCGGCGGCTGCGGATCACCGTCGAGACGGCGCCGGGCGCGAGCGCCGACGCCGGGCGGATCGCCGAATCCGTGCGTACGCAGCTGGTGCGGCTCAACAGCGAGTTCGCGCACTACGTGCCCGCGGAGGGGCAGCTGCCCGACGTCGTCCTGCGCCCGGCCGGCGATCCCGAATACTTCCCGGCCGGGGTCAAGCACCGCTACACGCGGCCGTCCTAGAGGCAGGCGAGCCGGCGGAACCGGTCGCGCCGCTCGCCCGCGGACGAGCCGTCGGCGATGTCGTCGTCGAACCACGAGCACAGCGCCGCCCACAGCTGGGCGCGGGCCGGATGGTCGTCCTCGGCGACCGATGTGCGCTCGAGCTCCGCGATGTCGGCGACCAGCTGGTCGAGCCGCTGGTCGCACAGCCGCACGTACTCGCGGACGACGACGTTCGCGTCGAGGCCGGTCTTCCCGCGCCGGCCCGCCGCGCCGCGCAGCTGGGCGTGCAGGCCTTCCTCGCTGTAGAGCGGGAAACCCGAGATCGACCCCGGGTAGCCGGATTCGGCCGACCACTCGCGGAACGCGCAGATCGCCTGGTAGCGCGTGTACCAATCCTGCTTGCCGGTGGCCAGCGCGGCCAGCTTCCGCCAGGCGTCGCGGTCGGCGGCGCGCCAGCGGTCGACCGTCCGGCTGTCCGGTGCCGGCTCCGCGGGCCGGGTCCGCCAGAAGTGCGCGCGGCAGCCCGCCATCTCGGCGACGAGCTGGCGGACGTAGCTGACCTGCTCCCACACGTGCGCGCGCTGCGGCCGCAGCGGTGCCGCGCGGTCCGGAGAGAACGTGACCATCTCGAAGACGCGGAACAGCTCGTGCCCGCGCAGCGCCGCGAGGTCGGGGTCCTCCCCCATCACCCACGAGCGGCGCTCCGGCAACCGTCCACTGTGGCTGATCGTCGCCGCGTGGTAGAGCTCGCGTACCGCGCGGCGGGCCACTTCGTCGCGCGCTTCCCCTTCCAGGCGGGGATTCCGGGCGCGGTCGCGCAGGTCCCGTTCGCCGCGCGGCCCGACTTCGAGCATCGCGACCGCGTACACGCTCGCCGCGTTGTAGCACTCCTCCCACGAACTGCGCGGCCCGGCGGCTTCGACGGTGCGGTCGAGCGCCCGCGGGTCCGGCGGCCAGCGCCGGTCCGGGCAGGCGTCGGCCAGCCGCTCGCGGGTGCCGGGGTAGGCGGGCAGCGGTTCGGGCACGGCGCCGGTGACCGGTTCGATGTCCGCCATCGCGCGCCGCAGCACCGCCCAGACCAGGGACAGGTCGAGCGCGCGGTTGGTCAGCTGCTGCCAGCTGCGGCGCCAGCGCCTGCCGAAGCGGCGGTAGTCCTCGACGAGCCGTTCGATCTCGTACTGCGACAGCGCGGCGAAGTACGACCGCATTTCCGCGGCACGCTGGTTGTACTCGGCCAGCTGCGCCGGGGACGCTTGCTGGACGACCAGTTCTTCGACTGGCACGCGCAGCACGCGCCGGTGCAGCGCCAGCCGCTTCTCACGCGGGGTCGCGTACCGCTGCGTCCGCACGTCGAGGTCGACGTACCGGCGGAAGCGCAGCTCGATCGCCGCCCGCAGTTCGGCGCGGCGCGTCGCCCGCGCGTCGCCCGGGGCGCCCGCGGTGGTGCGCCGGACCCACCAGGACCCGGCCACGGAGTCGCCGTGGCCGAGCACGAGCGCGTGCCGGTAGCGGGCGATCAGCAGGGCGACGTCGCGCCCGCGCGCGTCGCGGCGGGGCTGGCGCGCGAAATCGGGGCCGATCCACCACCGGGCGAGGGTGGGGTGGCCGCGGCTGCAGACGGTGATCACGTCGTCGTACGTCGCGAGCGCGTCGAGGTGCAGGTCCAGCTGTTCCTGCAGCGCCGCGATCTCGAGCCGGATGTAGACGTTGGCCGGGTCGAGGCTGACCGCCCGGTAGTACTCGGCCAGTGCTTCGTCGTAGCGGCGGTAAGTGATGAAGTGGTTGGCGCGCTGGTAGGCGTCGAAGAGCTCGTACGGGATCTTCGCGCCCCGCCAGGCGGCCCAGTGGATGTTCGTGCGGACGTACGCGCTGCGCGGGATGACCAGCGCGGCCACGGCGTTCGCCGCGCGGTGCAGCACCCGCGCCCAGTTCTCGTCCTCGATGACGAGCGGGCTGGCGGCGAAGCGCGGCACGCGGACGAGTTCCAGGATGAGCTGGTAGCGGCCGGTCGTGTTGCCCGGCCGGATGGTGCCGCTGACGGTGAAGGCGGCGGGCGGCTGCGCGAGCCGGATCAGCTTGGTGGCGGCTTTCCACCAGCCGTCGGCGGAATCGCCGGCGTGCTCGACGATCTGGATGAAGTCGTACGAACTGCCGACGCCGGGCACCGGGGTCGGCGTGTAGAGGCGGGAATCGTTGAGGAACCGCTTGAAGGTGGCCGTCAGTTCGACGGCGGAGTCGATCTCGCGGTCGTGGCTGCCTTCGGGCCGTTCGTCGGCGAACAGCCGGATGTCGATCTGGTTGGCTCGGTAGGCGGCGGCTTCGAGCCGCGCCTTGCCGACGAAGTACAGCGTCAGCACGACGGAGACGAGGACGACGGAGGTCTGCAGGACGGTCCAGGTGATGACGCTCGCGACCTTCGGGTCCCGGACGAACGTCCAGTTCTGGAAGAACGGCAGGTAGGGCACGACGGCGAACCCCGCGGCGACGAGCCCCGCCACGCCGGCCGCCAGCCACCACCTGATCCGGTGCGTCTCGGGCAGTTCGGCCTCGTCGAAGCCACCGTGCCGTCGCGCGGACACCATGGATCACCCCCTCGTGTCAGGTTACTCGCGGAGGGGGTGCGTTTCGTTACCGCCCGTGATCTGCGACTTCGCGATGACTGGGCCCGATGGCCCGTCTAGTGCATCTGCACTATGCTGAAGGCTCACGGTTGAGCCGCCAGCCGCTACCGGACGCTCCGCGCCGCGCGCCGGCAGGCTGCCTTTTCCCCGGCACCCGTACCGGACGTCCGGTTCGCCCCCGCTGCCCGAGGAAAGGGTGTGCCGCCATGGTTCCCCAGCCCCGCTCGGCCGACCACGAGCTCATCGCCGCCGGCGGCCACATGTCGCTGCACCTGCGCCACCCCGGCGCGCGCACGGTGGTCGTCGAGGTCTCCGGTGAAGTCGACCTCTGCACCGCCCGCCGGCTGGACGAGGTCCTCCAGTCGCGCATCCACGATCGGGTGGACGAGGTCGTCATCGACCTCTCCGCCGTCACGTTCTTCTCCGTCGCCGGGCTGAACTCGCTGCTGCGGGCCCAGCTGCTCGCCGACGCGACCGGCGCGCACCTGAGCGTCGACGCCGGGCGGTCGCGCGCGGTGCGCCGGCTGCTCACGCTGCTCCCGGCGGACTTCGACAGCGTCGCCGCGAACGTCCGGCCGTGACCGCTCAGTCCGGCTGCCGGCCGCCCAGCCGCCGGACGGCCTCGACGATGACCCGGTTGGGCACGCCCTTCACCAGGTATTCGGTGACACCGGCCGCCGCGAGCCCGGCGATCGAGGCCCGGTCGGCGTAGGCCGAGAACGCCAGGATCGCGGTGCCCGGGCTGCACCGGGCGATCTCCCGCGCCGCCCGTGCGCCACCGCCACCGGGCATCCGGACGTCGAGGACGGCGACCGCGGGGCGGTGCCGCTCCGCCAGCCGGATCGCCTCGTCGGCGTCGCCCGCCACCGCGACCACGGCGATGTCGGGTTCCTCGTCGAGGACCTCCTTGAGGACGTCGCGGATCATCACGTCGTCGTCGGAGATCAGCACCCGCAGCTCGGTCATTCTCCGGCTCCCCCCACGTCGGGCAGCGTCGGCAGCCAGCACTCCACGGTCGTGCCCTCGCCGGGGGTGCTGGTCACCGAGAGCCAGCCGTGCGCCGCTTCGGCCCGTTCGTGCATTTCGACCAGCCCGAAGTGGCCGGCCCCGGCTTCGCCGCCGGCGGTGCCGACGCCGTCGTCGGTGATCCGCACCCGCAGCCCGTTGTCCACTGTGGACAGAACGACGTCGACCCTGGTGGCTTGGGCGTGCTTGTGGACGTTGCTGAGCGCCTCCTGGCAGATCCGGTACGCGGTGGTCGCCGCCTCCGGGGACGGCTCGGCGGTGAGCTCGTCGCGCACCGAGTGCGCCAGTTCCCACCGGCCCGCGACGTCGTCGACGTAGGCCGAGACCGCCTCCACCAGACCGTGGCGGTCCAGCTCGGGGGGCCGCAGCCGGGACACCAGGCCGCGTAGCCGGGCGATGGCGGCCTGCACGGACTCGTCCAGGCTCTCGACCGCGGCCGCCGCGGGTTCCGGCAGCCGGGCGGCGAGCAGCTGCAGGCGCATGCCGACGGCGACCATGGACTGGATCGACTCGTCGTGGACGTCCCAGGCGATCCGCCGCCGCTCCACCTCCTGGGCCTCCACGAGGTGCCCGACCAGCCGGCCGCGGTCCCGCACGGCCTGCTCGGCGTTGCGGCGCTCGGTCATGTCGCGGGTGACCTTGCCGAACCCCTTCAACCGGCCCCGATCGTCGTACAGCGCCGTGAGCACGACGTTCGCCCAGAACCGGCTGCCGTCCTTGCGGACCCGCCACCCCTCGTCCTCCAGCCGCCCCTCCGCGGCCGCCACCGCCAGCTGCCGGTCCGGTTTCCCCTCGGCCACCTCGTCGGCGGGGTAGAACACCGAAAAGTGCCGCCCGACGATCTCCTCTTCGGCGTACCCCTTGATCCGCGCCGCCCCGGCGTTCCAGCTCGAAACCCGCCCCTGGGGGTCCAGCACGAAGATCGCGTAGTCGACCACGTTCTGCACCAGCAGGCGGAACCGCTCTTCGCTTTCCCGCAGGGCGACTTCGGCCGCCCGGCGGTCGGTCACGTCACGGGTCACCTTCCCGAACCCCTTCAACCGGCCCCGATCGTCGTACAGCGCCGTGATCACGACGTTCGCCCAGAACCGGGTGCCGTCCTTGCGGACCCGCCACCCCTCGTCCTCCAGCCGCCCCTCCGCGGCCGCCACCTCGAGTTCCCGGTCCGGTTTCCCGGCCGCGGCGTCCTCCGCCGGGTACAGCATCGAGAAGTGCTGCCCGATGACCTCCTCGGCGGAGAAGCCCTTGATCCGCTCCGCACCGGCGTTCCAGCTGGCAATCCGCCCCCGCGTGTCCAGCATGAAGATCGCGTAGTCGAGCACCCCCTGCACGAGCAGGCGGAACCGGTCGTCGTCCATGGGGCAACTCTGCCGGATCGCCGCGAGCCCGGCATGGCGCGTTCCCGGTCGTTCACCCGGCGAGTTCGGCCGAAGCCGCCGGCAGTGCGCACCACACGACCTTCCCGCGGCCGTGGCGCGCGCTCCCCCACGCCGATGAGAGCCGCTCCACGAGCGCGAGACCCCAGCCGCCGTCCGCACCGGCCGTCCGCCGCACCGGGGGTGCCGGGTCGTCGTCGAAGACCTCGATGCGGAGCTGCCCGCCGGCCACGGCCAGCCGCAGGAACGGGTGGCCGCCGCCGTGGCGCAGCGCGTTGGTCACCAGCTCGGTGACGAGCAGCTGCGCGTCGTCGACGACGGTGCCGCTCGCCCACGCGCGCAGCGTCAGCCGGGTGAACCGGCGCACCAGGGCCAGTCCGCCCGCCGAACCCGTCAGTTCGCACTCCGCCGTGAGCGGGGCAGGGACGTCCACGGCAGCAAGCCTCGCCGACCGCGCGCGGCCGCGCGAGATGCAACCGCGCCCCCTCCGGGTGGTGCAGCTGCATCAGCTGATGAGGCCCTCCCGGCGGGCGACGGCGACGGCTTCGAGCTTCGAACGCGCACCGAGCTTCTCCAGCACGCGCTGCACGTGGTTGCGGGTGGTGTTGCGGGAGACGCCGAGCCGCAGCGAGATCTCGTCGGTGGTCGCGCCTTCGCCCAGCAGCCCGAGGGTTTCGCGCTCCCGCGCGGTCAGCGTCCGGCCCACCGCGGGAATGCGACCGGCGAGCCGGTCGAGGACGCCGGGCAGCAGTTCCGGCTCGAAGACGACGCCGCCGGCGGCCACCTCCCGGACGGCGGACTCGAGCACGCCCAGCTGCGAGGACTTGAACAGCAGCCCGGCACCGCCCGCCTTGGCGACCTGCGCGGCGATCGCCGGGGTCGCTTCGCCGGTCAGGACCAGCACCCGGGCGCCGCCGGCCGCGAGGTCCGCGATGGCACCCAGCGCGTCGCCGTCGGAGAGCCGCCGGTCCAGCAGCACGACGTGCGGCTCGTGCTCGCCGACGTCGGCGAGGGCTTCGGCCCGGGAGCGAGCGCGGCCGACCACGGTGATCCCGTCGGCGCGGTCGAGGGCCTGCTGCAGCGCCTCCGCCACCATGTCGTGGTCCTCCACGAGCAGGACGCGGACGGGGTGCGGCTCATCGGTGTTCACGGGTTTCCTTCGGGGGACGGATCGCTGCCCGCTCATCGTAAATGCCCGGCGCGCTCCCGTCCCGCGTTCACCAGGCCGGGGAGCTCGGCCGCAGCAGTCCTTCCGGGCCGGTGACCGGCAGCCGGTCGACCAGGTCCTCGTGGTGGCCGGGCCGCCGGAACACCGGCGGCGTGAACGCGGCGGCGGGCGGCCCGGTGAACCGCAGCGCGTCGACGAAGCCGGCGACCGCGCACGGGGGCGGCACGACTTCGGTGCCCCCGAGGTAACCGAGGACCGTGGCGGCGCCGCCTGCGGCCGGTTCGACCTCCGCCGACCAGCCGTGCACCTCGTCCCAGATCAGGGCCAGGTCGTGCGCGGGCAGGTCCGGGAGGGTGCGGTCGAGCGCGACGTACCCGGAGCTGGGCACGTCGAGGTCGAGCGAACACGACTCGAACCCGACGCCGACCGCGCCGGCCACCCGGGCGACGTAGGCCCGCAACCCCCGCGCGAAGTGGTATTCGATGTCCTTGCCGAAGCCGATGAGCGTGTTCATGGTGCCGCCTCCCGGCGGCGGATACCCGGTCGGGTGAACGATCACACCTTGGTGGTCATTCTTCGATGGCACCGCCGACGGCCCGCAGGTGCGCGCGGAACGTCAGGCCGGGATCCGCCTCCCGCGCGGTGAGGAACTCCGCGAACCGCACTTGCTCCCGCAGCGGCTCGCCGCCCCGGATCAGGTCGGCCTGGCGGCGTTCGGTGTCGCGGATCCCCTCGGCGAGCGTGAACAGCTCGGCGGCGCGGGCGAGCGGGACGAACAGCACGCCGTCGTCGTCGCCGAGGACGAGGTCCGACGGCCCGATCCGCCAGCTGCCGACGATGGCTTCGGCCAGCCCGCCGTCGACGCGGGGGCCGAGGGTGAGCGGGCCGGTCGGGAGGGAACCGAGGCTGAACACCGGGAGCCCGATGGCCCGGATGTCCGCGGTGTCGCGGTGCAGGCCCCAGATCAGGACGCCGGAAAGCCCGGCGGCGCGCGCCTCGAGCACCACGAGGTCCCCGACGCAGGCTTCGTCGAGGCGGCCGCCGTTGTCGACGACCAGCACCCCGCCGCCGGCCGCGTTCTCGAAGGCTTCCAGGAAGACGTCGACGCTGCCGACGTGCCGGGCCGGGACCGCCGGCCCGAACAGGCGCCCGCCGGGGACCACCGCGCGCGTCGGCGCCGGGGCGCAGCGCACCGGCAGGCCGGCCCGGATGCACGCGTCGGCGAGGTGGGCGGTGGTCAGCGTCGCGAAGCGCCGCCTGAGTCCTTCGAGCTCCATTCCCTGACCGTAGTCAGGAACCGGCGTCCTGGCCACGGGTTTCGGCGGTCAGCCAGGCGAGGTAGTCGGCGCTGCCGCCGACGATCGGCGTGGCGATCACCTCCGGCAGGTCGTAGCCGTGCAGCTGCCGAAGACGCTCGGTCAGCGCCGGGACGCGGTCGGCCGTCGTCTTGACCTCGACGCGCCACTCCTGGTCGGTCTGCACCGCGCCCTCCCACCGGTAGACACTGGTGATCGGCCCGACGACCTGGGCGCAGGCACCCAGCCGTTCCGCGACCGCCCGCGCGGCGAGCTCCCGCGCCGCGGATTCCGAGTCCGTCGTGGACGTCACGATCACGTGCTCCGCCGTCATGGCGGTGAGGTTACCGGCGCAGGCGGCGCATCGCGGCGGCGCCGAGCGCGGGCCCGGCCGCGAGCGCGGGCACGGCGGCCCGCCAGCCGACGGCGTCGGCCAGGAGCGGCAGCAGCTGGATCGTGGCGGCGCTCAGCAGGAAGCCGACCGCCGTCATCGCCGTGAGCGCGGTCCCGACGTACCGCGGATCGGCGGTTTCGGCGAGCGCGGCGGAGAACTGCCCCGAGTCGGCGATCACCGCGACGCCCCAGACCAGCAGCACGGGCAGCAGGAGGACGGTGCCGGAGACGGCGCAGGACAGCACGGCGCACCCCGCGCTGACGAGCATGGCCGCCATCGCGACGACGGCCCGGCCGCAGCGGTCCGAGAGCGCGCCGCCCAGCAGGCACCCGGCGGCGCCGCAGATCCCGATGACGGCGAACGCGGTGAGCCCGCGCGGCCCGCCGGTCGCCGCGAGGTAGGCGGGCAGCCACGCCCACAGCGCGTAGAGCTCCCACATGTGCCCGAAGTACCCGAGGCACACGAGCCGCTGCGGCCGGTCGGCCGCCATCCGCACCAGGTACCGCGGCTGCCACGGCGGCGAGGGGGCAGCGTCCGGGCCCTCGCGGACGAACAGCGCCGACACGCCCGCGCCGGCCGTCGCCAGGACGGCGGCGCCGACGAGGACGGCTCGCCAGTCGACCGGTACCGGCAGGTGCGGCAGGGCCGAGCCGACGGTCAGCGCGGCGAGCAGGGTGCCGAGCGCGATCCCGCGTTTCCGCGGGAACCACGACACGACGACCTTCATCCCGACCGGGTAGACCCCGGCGAGCGCGAACCCGGCGGCGAACCGCAGCGGGACGACGAGCCCCCGGACGTGCGCACACCACGGCAGCACGGCGGTGACGACCGCGGCGAGCCCCGCACCGGCGGCGATGAGCAGCTGCGGCCGGATCCGGTCGGCGAGGTTGAGCGCGGCCGAAACGACCGCCCCGCAGGCGAACCCCACCTGGACGGCGGCGGTCAGGAGGATGGTGTCCTCCCGGGACAGCCCCCATTCCGCCCGCAGCGCGGGAACGACGGCGGAGGCGGAGAACCAGACACTCATCCCGCAGACCTGCACGACGGCGAGGAGCACGAGCTGCCGGGTTGCGGTGGTGGGGCGTGCCGGTGCGGAGATCACCCGCTCTACTTGCGGGTGGGGATCGCCGCTGGTCAACGGCGGGAGGTGGGGCTTCACTCCTTGGGCTGGAAAATCTCTCACATACTGGGCGGGGTGGGTGGTGGGGTCTCGCCTCGGGGCCGTGAGGCCGGGACTGCGGGGGCTGGGCTGGGCGGCCGGGTGGGCAGAAGCGCGACGCGAGGCCAGATCGCCGAACCGCCGCCGAAATCGAGGTGGCCGGGCCCGGCCAGCTCGCCGGTGGCGGTGTCACCGAGCAGTCCGGGCTCGGCCGCACGCGCTGCCCGGCCGAGCGAGGCCACCGCTGGCGGTCGCCGGGCAGTCCGGGCTCGGCCGTCAGGGCTGCGCGGCCGAGCGAGGCCACCGCTCGCGGTCGCCGAGCAGTCCGGGCTCGGCCGCAAGCGCTGCCCGGCCGGGCGAGGCCACCGCTGGCGGTCGCCGGGCAGTCCGGGCTCGGCCGCCAGGGCTGCGCGGCCGAGCCAGGCCAACCCGGTCAGCATCACCTCGCCCGCCGGCGGTGACGCGTCACCCAGCCCAGGTCACCGCCGTCACGTCGTCGGAGTCGTGGTCGTCGTAGGCGTCGTGGTCGTCGTCGGCGTGGTCGTCTTGGTCGACGTCGTCGTCTTCGGCGGGGTCTTCCGCCGGGTCGTCGCCGGCGCGTTGGTGTGCGGCGGGACCACCGTCGCGTGCGTTGTCTGCGGCGTCTCCGGTGGCGGCAACGTCACCAGATCCGGGGTCTCGGTCGCCGACGTCGTCGCCGGTGGCGTGCTGCCCGTCGACCCGCCTCCGGAGCTGCTGACCGCCACCGCCACGCCGCCGATCGCCACGACCGCCACCGCGCACAAGCCCACCACCACGCCGCGGCGGGAGGCTCGGCGGCCCGGGCTGTCGGACTTCGGGCGGCCCAGGGACGGCGGCGGTGCACCCGCGCCGAAGCCGGGCGCCGCCATCGCGCGGGTCTGCTCGCGCGGCGCCGGCACGCGGGTCTCCTCGCGCGGGGACGGCACCGGGAGCGCCTGCACCATGCCGGAGCGGCCCGAAGCGAGGGCCGCCGCGCCCAGTGCGACGCCGTACTTCGGGTGGATGTCGACCGCCGTCGGGCGGCCCAGCTCGGCCGAGACCAGCTGCGACACCAGCGGGATCCGGGAGGAGCCGCCGACCAGGAGCACCGCGCCGAGGTCGGCCGGGCGGAGGTTCGCCGAGCGCAACGCGCGGTGCAGCGAACCGAGCGTCGCCGTGATCGACGGGCGGATCATCTCCTCGAACTCGCCGCGGGTCAGCCGGACCTCCGTCTGCACCGACGGCAGCAGCACCGGGACCGCCACCTCGGTGTCCGCCGACAGCGCTTCCTTCGCCAGCACGCATTCCTGGCGCAGCCGCACCACCGCCGCCACCGCGCCCGGGTCGTCCGGGTCGATCCGCGACAGCTTCCCGTCCAGCGCGCGGTCGACGTGCCCGAACACGGCTTCGTCGAAGTCGACCCCGCCCAGACCCTCGATGCCTTCCGGGGTGCCGAGGATCTCGAACCCGCCGTTGCGCTTCCGGAGCACGGTCGCGTCGAACGTGCCGCCACCGAGGTCGTACACCGCGACGACGGCGCCCTCGTCGAGCCGCTCCTGGGCCGCGTAGTGCGCCGCCGCGGCTTCGGGCTCGGTGATCAAGCCGACCCGGTCGATGCCGGTCAGCTTCGGCACCTGGGCGAACAGCTCCCGCTTGTACGGTCCCCAGTTCGCCGGGTGGGTCAGCGTGATCCGGTCCGGGCGCCCGCCCTGCTGCCCGGCGACCGTCCGGACCACGTAGCCGAGCAGGTGCGCCATCAGCGACGCCACCGAGTGCGGCGCGCCGCCGAGCAGCACCGGCGTCGGGTCGCCGAGGCGCCGCTTGAACTCCCGCGTCACGCGGTCGGGTTCGACGGCCGCGCGCCGGCTCGCCGCGTCCCCGACCAGCACGCTGCCGTCGGGGCGCAGCAGCACCACCGACGGGATGGCCGCCGTCCGGTCGCCGAGCGACACCATTTCGACGTGGCCGGCCCGGTCGACGGCGGCGGCCGTGAAGGTCGTGCCGAGGTCGATGCCCAGTCCGTAGCCCATGTCAGCCTCCGCCGCCGGTGTCCGCGTTGTCGAAAATCGGGTGGTCCCCGTGAACCGGCTCCGGGTCCGCGGGGTGTTCTTCGTGCACGTGGTCCTCGAGCGGTTCCGGGGGCGGATCGTGCGGCTCCGGCGGTGGGCTGTCCGGCACCTCGGTCACGGCCGGCGCGTGGTCGGGCTCGGGGTGCCGCGGCGGCTCGAACGGGTGCTCCTTCTCCACCGGGTGCGGCCGGCTCCCGGTCACCTCGCCGGCGTCGTGGGGCGCCGGTTCGCGTTCGGTCGCGAAGCTGTGGCGCGGGGCCGGGTGCTCGGCGAGCGAGGCCGACGCCGCCAGCGTCGTCTCGACGGCCGCCGGCGCGGCGTCCACTGTGGATGGCGTCCGGCCGAACGTGACGACCGGCGGCGCCGGCGGCCCGGGCAGCGCCGGCGACGGGGCGGTCACCTGCGCCGTCACCGTCGCGCCGCGGCCCTTGTCCGCGATCACCTCGGTCTGGTGGATCGCCGGCCCGGCCGGCTCGCCGAACGGGTCGTCGGCCTTGGCCTGCTCGTCCACGGTCACCCCGACCTCGATCCCGGGCGGCCCCGTCTCGGCCTCGTCGAGGACGACGGTCTCCTCCTGGAACACCTCGATGTCGCCGTGGCCCGGCGCGTCGGGGGTCAGCTCGTAGGTCAGCGAACCCTTGTGCTCGACGGTGATCGTGCCGTCCGGGTTCTCGTGGATGACGACGTCGGCGTCCTGCACGATGTCGATGTCGGTGTCCCCCGGCGTCCCGTCGCCGGGCACGACGAGGTGCTGGTGGTCGGTGTACACCTCGTCGCGGCCGTGGTTGTGCACCACGAACCGTTCGGTCGCGTCGATGATGAAGTTGCCGAACTCGTCTTCGCGGACCTCGATCTGCTCGAACTCCTCGACGGTCGGTAGTTCCTCCAGCGGCAGGCCGTCGGTGGTCTCCGGGTGCCAGACCGTGCCGGTCTGCGCCTGCACGTGGCCGTCTTCACCGCGGGTGACCGTGCTGGTCTCCACTTCGGGGACGTACTCGTGGGCGGGCACGTCGTGCGCGGTCTCCGCGGCGGGCTGCGGCGGGGGTGGCGCCGGGGTGGCGCCCGGCGTGAGCAGGTTGCCGGCCACTTCGGACGCGACGGCGCCGGCGGCGGCCGCGGCGGCCTTCCTGATCTTCCCCTTCGGCTGGTCGGTCACGACAGGACCTCCGCCCTGGCTTCGCTGAGCAGGATTCCTTCGCACGTGCGGACGAGCACGCGCGCCGCGTCGCGGACGTCGCGCGGGGACGCGGGGTGCTCGGCGCGCCGCTGCCACCTCAGCAGCTGCGCGCCGAGCGCCTGCCGGATCGCGGAGCGGCCCGCGTTCCCCGGCAGGCCCAGCCGGCTCGGCACGTCCACCCCGGTCGCGCCGAGCAGCCGTTCCGCGTCGCGGGCCTCGTCGGTGGTGAACAGCACGACGCCGAGCCGGATCGAGTCGATCAGCTGGATCTCGGCGAACTCGTGCGCGCCCGCGACGATCCGCTCCCACTCGTGCAGCAGGCCGCCGGTGCGGTCCGGGTAAGCGCGCAGCACCACTTCCGCCGCCTGCAGCGCCGACCGCGCCTTGAGCACGTCGGCCCGCGCGGCGAACTGCGTGGTCAGCAGCGACCGGAGGCGGTGCAGCCCGCTGCGGGCCAGCAGCTCGCCCGACAACGCCCGCGCGCCGGTCACCAGCTCGCCGCCGACCAGCTCGATCGCCAGCCGCACGCCGAAAAGGCCGTAGCGGGCCAGCAGTTCGGCGCGTTCGGCCGCCGGGACGTCCACTTCGGACTCGCCGGTGGCGAACCGGTCGGCCGACATCAGCAGCCGCGCCACTTCGGCCTCCGGCGCGGCCGAGAGCCGCCCGAACGCGCGGAACTCGGATTCCTTGAGCGTCGCCGCGGAGCTGGCCAGCAGGCCGGCCACCGGGACCACGGTCTGGCAGAGCCCGCGGACCCGCGGGTCGCGGGCGTAGCGGCCGGCGATCTTCGCCGCCGAATCGAGCGCGTCGGCCCGGGCGTGCCCGACCTCGTCGGCCTTCGCCAGCACGCCGATGGTGTTGACCGGGCGGCGCTGCGCCGGGTCGTCGTGGAAGGCGTCCAGGAACCGGACGTCGTCGCCGTGCACGTGCCGCATCAGGTACACCACGGCGTCCGCGGTGCCCACGCCGTCGCCCTCGGGGACCAGCGCCGCTTCGGTGCGCCCGGAGACCTCCGCCCGCGCCGATCCCAGGCCGGGCGTGTCGATCAGCGTCATCGCGCGCAGGGCGGGTGACGGCCAGTCGACGACGAGCCGGTCGACGTCGTCGGGCGCCATGCCGAGTTCGAGGCCGAGGGTGCCGGACAGCCTGCCGAAGGGCAGCTGGCGCGGCATCCCGCGCACGGGGTGCAACATGATCCGGTAGGTCGGGCCGTTGCGGTACCAGGTGACGACCCGGGTGCACTCCCCCGCGTCGGTCGCCGCGAGCTCCTGGCCGACGAGGGCGTTGAGCAGCGTGGACTTCCCGGCCTTGACGCGGCCGGCGATCGCGACGCGCAGCGGTTCGGCGAGCCGGCCGGCGATCTGCCGCAGCTGCGGCTCGGCGGGCGTGCCCGCGTAGCCGGCGCACGCGCGGGCGACGAACCCGCGGACCTGGATGTGGAGCGGGGTCACCGTGCCACCGCCTTCGGCTTGGGCGCGCTGCGGAAGGTGAGTTCGTCGGCGCGGCGCTCGAGCACTTCGAGGGCTTCGATGTCGGCCTCGAGCCGGGTGAGCTCGGCGGCCTCGGCGTCGTCGTCGACGACGGCCTTCTTCGCGTTCGCCAGTGCTTCGGTGAGGGACCGCTGGAGTTCTTCGACGCGCGCGCTGTAGGCGTCGCGGAGTTCTCTTTGGACGGTCCGCATCGCGTCGCGCGAGTCCTTGCCGACCTGGAGGTTGAACTCGTCGACGAACCGGCGCACCGCGGTCTTGGCCAGGCCGCGGCGTTTCTCCAGCTGCCGCTTGCGTTCGTCGAGGAAACCCGACCGGCCCATGAGCAGGCCGGCCGCCACCCCGAACGGCGTCGGGATGGCCAGCGCGGCCATCTTCGTCAGCATGGAGAACATCAGGAACCCGCTGTAGGCCTTCTGGAACGCGGCCATCCCGGTGGCGCCGCGGGTCTTGACGCCGGTGAACGACGCGTCGATGTCGATTTCCGCCACGACTTTCACCGGCGCCTGGACCTCCCGCGGCAGCACGGCTTGGGACTCGGCGAGCTCGAAGTGGTCGGCGACCCGGGTCGCGAGTCCCCTTGCCTGCCTGACGAAGGCCGCGTAGTTCTCGAGCGTCTCGTTCGCCAGCCGCTGCCGCAGCCACTTCTCGAACTCGGGCCAGTTCTTGGCCGGGTCACCGTCCTCGATGGCCTCTTCGGCCTCGTGCAGCACCCCGCGGGAGCGGGCGCGCAGGTCGTAGTCCACATCGGACGAAATGTCGGCGAACCCGTCGAAGAGGAGCTGCTGCCACTTGGCGGACTGGCTGCGCAGCGCGTCGACGCGGTCGTTGACCCGGCCCAGCTCCGCGACGAGCGCGGCGGACTGCTCGGGGTGCGCGAGCGCGGTGCGGCGGGCGCGCAGGGTGGCGTGCAGCTGCCCGACCGCGGACCCGACGTGCAGGCCGACGGCGTTGAGCGCCGAGCGCTCGGCGTCCCCGACCACGCCCTGCAGGCGCTTGACCAGCTGCGGAAAGCCGGACTCGACGTTCATCTCCTGGTCGGCCGAGCGGGCCGCGATGGTGCGCAGCTCCGAGGACACGGCGACGGTGTCGACGCTGAGCCCGCACGCTTCGAGGTGGCCGGCGTTGAGGTCGAGGATGCGCCGCCACTGCGGGTAGAGGTCGATCTTGGTGAGGACGAAGAAGACGCTCGGGCAGAGTTCTTTCACCGTCCGGAGGAACCGCAGTTCGGCGGCCGTGAGTTCCTGGGACGCGTCCGAGAGGAACAGGACGGCGTGCGCCCGCGGGAGCGAGCTGACGGTGACGGCGTTGTGCAGCGAGCCGAGCCCGCCGACGCCGGGGGTGTCGACCAGCACCAGCCCACCGGACAGCAGCTGGCGGCTGATCGACGCGGTGACCGACTTGAGTTTCCGCAGGTTGCCGGGATTCCCGGCTTCACTGACGTGGCTCGGCAGGTCTTCGAGCGAGATCCGCTCGGTCCACGGCGGCGCCGACGGATCGGCCGGCTCGTAGGTCGCCAGCGCCCCGGACTCCGGCGCGAACCGCACGACGGTCGGCACCGCGGTCGCGATGTCGTCGTCGACCGGGCAGATCTTGGCGGTCAGCAGCGCGTTGATGAGCGAACTCTTGCCCTGCTTGAACTCCCCGACGACGTAGACGGTGACGTCCGGTTCGGACAGCAGGCGCCGGGCGTCGGTGAGGCGCTGGACGAGATCGTCCCGCCCGTAGGCCTTCGCCCCCTTGACCGCGAGGTCGAGGGTGTCGAGGGCGACGCGCCCCCCGCCACTCGGCTCCTGCATGACCGCTCCTCTGCGCTTACGCCGGCTCAGTAGTGGTCGACGTCGTGGTGGTGGTCGACGTGGTGGTCGTGGCCGGCGTGGTGGTGGTCCTCGTGCTCGTGGTGCTCGGTGGCCGCCTGCTCGTTGAACTGGTTGCCGCCGTGGTGGCCGTGGGCCTGTTCGTTCTGGAAGATGTTGCCGTGGCCGCCCGTGGAGGCCTGCTCGTTGAACTGGTTGCCGTGGCCGCCGTGGGACTGTTCGTTCTGGAAGATGTTGCCGTGGCCGCCGGTCGAGGCCTGCTCGTTGAACTGGTTGCCGTGGCCGCCGTGGGACTGTTCGTTCTGGAAGATGCTCCCGTGACCGCCGGTCGAGGCCTGCTCGTTGAACTGGTTCCCACCGTGACCGCCCGAGCCCTGCTCGTTCTGGAAGATGCTCCCGTGACCACCCGTGGACGCCTGCTCGTTGAACTGGTTCCCACCGTGACCGCCGGAACCCTGCTCGTTCTGGAAGATGCTCCCGTGACCACCCGTGGACGCCTGCTCGTTGAACTGGTTCCCACCGTGACCGCCGGAACCCTGCTCGTTCTGGAAGATGCTCCCGTGACCACCCGTGGACGCCTGCTCGTTGAACTGGTTCCCACCGTGACCGCCCGAGCCCTGCTCGTTCTGGAAGATGTCCCCACGACCACCCGTCGACGCCTGCTCGTTGAACTGACCGCCCCCGGAACCCTGCTCGTTCTGGAAGATGTTGCCCACGCCGCCCGTGGAGGCCTGTTCGTTGAACTGGTTCCCGTGACCGGCGGAGGCCTGCTCGTTCTGGAACACGTCGCCGTGGTGGCCGGCCGACGCCTGCTCGTTGAACTGGTTGCCGCCGCGGCCGGAGCCTTGCTCGTTCTGGAAGATGTCACCGCCGCGGCCACCCGTCGAGGCCTGCTCGTTGAACTGACCGCCACCCGAACCCTGCTCGTTCTGGAAGATGTCGCCCCCGCGGCCACCCGTCGAGGCCTGCTCGTTGAACTGACCGCCACCCGAACCCTGCTCGTTCTGGAAGATGTCACCGCCGCGGCCGCCCGTCGACGCCTGCTCGTTGAACTGGCCACCTCCCGAACCCTGCTCGTTCTGGAAGATGTCCCCGCCACCACCCGCGGAAGCCTGCTCGTTGAACTGGCCACCCCCGGAACCCTGCTCGTTCTGGAAAACGTCGCCCGATGAAGTCGTCATCCTGTCCACTCCTGACATCCGGATCGGTGAAGCCCGCGCCCCTCCGTTGTCATCCAGTCTCGAACCGGATGCCGCCGCGGTCATGAGTAGCGGGGTACTCGGCTTCGCCCGGGCCGCGGCCTCCACCTACCTACGGGCCGTCCGCCGCACTACTCCCCGGCTCCGGTTGCCCCACCACCGAAGCCAGTTCGCGCCGCCCCGAAATACCCAGCTTCGCGTAGACGCCGTGCAGCACGTTGTCCACCGTTCGCACCGACACCACCAAGCGGTCCGCGACGGCGCGGCTCGTCAGGCCCGTCGCCACCAGGCGGGCGATCTCCAGCTCGCGGACCGTCAGGTCGAGCGGGGTGTCCAGCAGCGCCAGCGCCGGCGTCGCGGCGTCCGGGCAGGACGCCAGCCACGACTGGGCCCGCTGGGCCGAACCGACCGCGCTCCCCAGCTTGCCCGCCGCGCGGTGGGCTCGGGACGCCTCCGCCGCCGCCTCTGCCGCGAGCAGGCGGGCGCCCATGTCGGCGAACGCCGTCGCGACCGCGTCCAGGGCCGCCGCGTCGCCCGCGGACAGCGCCCGCGCGTGGGCCGCGTACAACGACACCAGCGGGCCGTCCAGCTCCGACGAGAACTCCGGGACGCCGAAACGAACCAGATCGTGGCTGATCTCGGCCGCGACCGCCGGCCGGCCCGCGTACTCCAAGACCGCCTGTGAAGCCAGGGAAGCCGCTCGGGTCAGCTCGCCCCGGGCCGCGCAAGCCCAGGCCGTGGCCCAGCGGCCGGGCGAGTCTGTCGCCTGCCCGGCCATCGCCGACGCGCGGGCCAACGCGCTCGCGACCGCCGGGCGGAACTCGTGCGGCTGGTCGTGGCCCTCCACCGCCAGGGCTTCGCTCAGCCGCCGGATCGCCGCGCGCACGTTGCCGTACGCGAGCGCGACCGTGCCGAGGGACGCCGCCGCGGCCGCCAGTGCCGGGGCCCAGCGGTCGCCGACCGCGGCGCGGTAGTGCTCGCCCGCCAGGTCTTCCGCCTCCTCCAGGCGGCCGGCCCGGCACAGCGCCACCACCCGCGCGTGCTCCAGGCGGACGCGGGACCCTGGCACGGACGCGTCCGCGGCCGTGATCGCCAGTCCCTCCTCGACGACGCCGAGGCACGCCTCCGTCCGCCCGGACTCGGCCAGCGCCCCGGCCGCGACGACCAGCGCACTCAGGCGCAGCACGTCGCCGCGCGGGTTGCGGTCGAGCACCGGGCCGAGCAGGTCCAGCGCCTCGCGGCACGCGCCCGTCGCCGCGCGCACCGCCGCCCGGGCCACCACCAGCTCGTCGGCCGTCCCGGACACCGCGGTCTCGGCCGTGTCGAGCACGGACTCGGCCTCGTCGAAGCGGTTCAGGCCGAACGCCAGGTTCCGCGCCCGCGTCCCGGCGACGCGCGCGTGCTGCGCGTCCGACACCGTCTCGCCGGCGAGTTCGGCCAGCAGGGCGTCGGCGTCGGCGTGCCGTCCGCCCGCGATCCGGACCTGGGCCAGCAGGTACTTCGCGGCGAACCCGCCACCCAGCCGGACGGCTTCCGCGGCCAGCTGCTCGGCCTGGGGGAAGTCCTTGCGCAGCAACGTCTCCGCCGCGGCGCGGACGAGCTGCGGGTCGGTCGGCAGGCCGGCGGCGAGCCGCCAGCGGACCAGCCGCGGCTTGTCCTCGGCGCGCCGCGCGCCGGTCAGGTCCAGCGTCCTGGCGAGGATGCGGTAGGTGTCGCGCTGCCGCAGCGGCGACGTCCGGCGCCGGATGACCTCGGCGTAGAGCGGGTGCGCGAGGCGGACGTTCAGCCGCCGCCCGATCCGCTCGGACACCACCAGCCCGGCCCGCTCGGTGGACGCCAGCACACTCGCCGCGCCCAGCCGGACCAGTGGTTCGCTGCCCAGCGGCTCGCCGAAGGCCAGCAGTTCCAGCAGCCGCCGCTCGTCGGCGTCGACGCGGTCGGTGCGGGTTTCGATCAGCTCGACCAGCCGTGGCGTGGCCGTGAGGGCGCCGCTCCACCGCCACAGCCCGTCCACGGCCGAGAGCGAGCCGCTGTCGAGCCCGCCCTGGACGAGTTCCCGCAGGAACAGCGGGTTGCCCAGGGTGAGGTGCCACAGCCGGTGCTCCGCGCCGTCGTCGAGCCGCCCGCCCAGCGCCGCGGTCACCAGCTCGATGGTCTGCGCCCGGGTCAGTTCGCCGACGTCGAGCCGTTCGGCCACGCGGTCCTTCCACATCGCGAACACCGGGTCGGGCACGCTCACGCCGTGCGGCGCGATCACGATGACGAACGCCGCCGCGGTCGCGGCCAGCTGGTGCACCAGCGTCGCGGACAGGTCGTCGAGCAGGTGCGCGTCGTCGACGCACAGCACCAGCCGCCGCCCCTCCGCGCCCCGCGTGAGGTGGCCGGCGACCTGGTTGAGCCGGTGCGCGCGGTCGGCCGTGCCGTCGGCGCTGCCCGGCAGGAGGTGGGCGAAGGCGCCGAACGGGATCGTCGACGCCGACGACATCGCGCGCACCCAGTGCGTGCGCGCGCCGTCACCGGCCAGCTCGGTCAGCAGCACCTTGGCCAGGCGGGTCTTGCCGGCCCCGGCACGGCCGGTCAGCAGCAGGCCGCACACCTCGGTGTCGGCCAGTGCCCGGCGCGCGAAGGCCAGCTCCTGTTCGCGGCCGACCAGCGGCCAGTCGTTCGCCACACCCACTGCCTCCCCGCGTGCGCACAGTCTTTCTCCGGATAATGACAACGGAGGCGCCCGCCAAGTACCGAATCCGCGCAGCGATTTGGCATAATTCGCCAGGCGGCTCGACAAATGCGACACAACGGACAGTTGATCTGCTATTCGGTGAGCATTTCCCGGCTATTCACCCGGCACCGTGATCAACCGTTTTCGCGGAATTCAAGACAACTCCTCGCCGGAGGCGCCAGGATGGGCGCACCCCGTTCCCCGAAGTGAGGACCCGAGGATGACCCGCCTGCCCGCACTGGCCGTCGCCGCGCTCACCGCTTCCGCGCTGCTGACCGGCACGGCCGACGCCGCGAGCCCCCCGTTCACCGCCTCGGTGTTCCGGGCGACGCACAACAGCTATTCGGGCAACGTCGACGGCGCCAAGAACTCGATCGGCTACCAGCTCGACCACGGCGTCCGGTTCATCGAGCTCGACATCCACGACAACGGCTACGCGACCACCCACGACTACGGCGTCGGCCACGACTCCCCCGGCAACCTCGTCGACCACAGCGGCGGCAACCCGGCGTCGAACAACCTCCGCGACTGGCTGACCACGGTGAACACGTGGTCGGCGCAGCACCCGGCCGCCGCGCCGATCGTCGTCATGCTCGACCTCAAGGACGACCTCACCGACAACCCCTCGTTCGCGGCCGGCAACCTCACCGCCGTCAACCAGGAGCTCGAGTCGGTCTTCGGCGGCCGCCTCCTGCGCGCCCAGGACTACCCGGCCGGGCAGCCGGACGTCGACTCCCTCCGCGGGCGCGTGCTGCCGCTGCTGTCCGGGCACGCCGGCAGCCGCGCGGAGTACAAGCGCGACGTCGGCTACCACCCCGCGGTCGCGCTCAACGGGCGCGGCCAGATCGTCGAGGTGCACGACTCCGGCGGCGGCGCGCTCTGGTACTGGACCGGGACCTACGGCGCCGACGGCCGCGTCACCTGGCTGCGGCACGGGAAGTACGACAGCGGGCAGACCCCGGCCGTCGCGCTCAACGACAACGGTGACCTCGTCGAGGTCCACCAGTCGCAGAGCGCGACCACGCTCTGGTACCACGTCGGCAAGCTCGGCGCGGACGGCGAGATCACCTGGCAGGCGTCCCACCAGTACGACAACGGCGTGCAGCCGACCGTCGCCTTCACCGACGCCACGCACCTGCGGGAGATCCACCGGAGCCAGAGCAGCAGCCAGAACTGGACGTGGACCGGCACGCTGTCGGCCACCACCGTTTCGTGGACCGGCAACGCCAAGACGTCCGACGCGCGCTTCGCCAAGGACACCGCCGTCAACGGCACCCGGCGCGTGCGGGTGTGGACCGGCGCCGACGGCCCGACGCCGTCGAACACGCTGCGCGCGGACACCGCGAGCGTCGCCGGCGACCGGATCCGCTACCGGCAGGTCGCGTTCGACGAGTTCCAGAACGGTGACAGCGCGGAGCTGCAGCAGGGCGCGCTGTTCTACGGCGCTCCCGCGACGGAGTCGGCCTTCATCACCTCGGCCCGGCAGTCGGGCAAGCTGGTCCGCGGCTGGGACTTCGACTCGGCGAGCCAGGCGACGACCCCGCCGGCCAACTACCCGGCGACCAACCACCCGTACGACGCCTGGTACCAGTCGCTGCTGACCGGCGCCGCCGAGTAGCCGTCAGCGCTTCGTCAGGGGCCGGTAAGCGCCCCTGGCGAAGCTCGGCGGCATGAAGAACCTCAGCGTCCTGATCTCCGGCGCCAGCATCGCCGGCCCCGCCCTCGCCCACTGGCTGACCCGCTACGGCTGCACCGTCACCGTCGTCGAACGCGCGCCGTCGGTGCGGCCCGGCGGGCAGGCCGTCGACTTCAAGGGCGCCACGCACCGGACCGTGCTCGAGCGCATGGGCATCCTCGGCGACGTCCTCGCGCACCAGACCGGCGGGCAGGACCAGACGATCATCGACGCGACCGGAAAGCCGCAGGCGGTCATCCCCGGCGAATTCACCGGCGGCGAGATCGAAATCCGCCGCGGCGACCTCGCGGAAATCCTCTACGCGCACACGGACTGCGAATACCTCTTCGGCGACACCATCACGTCGCTGATCGAAACCGGCGACGGCGTCGACGTCACCTTCGCCACCGCCGCGCCGCGCCGGTTCGACCTGGTCGTCGGCGCGGACGGGATCCACTCGAACGTCCGGCGGCTGGCGTTCGGCCCGGAGCGCGACTACGTCCAGTACCTCGGGTACCACTACGCGCTGGCCGAGCTCGGCGAGGACGTCGCCGACGGCGACGCGGTGATGTACAACGAGCCCGGCCGGATGGCCGCCGTCGGCGGGCCGAAGGCGTCGGCGTTCTTCGTCTTCGCCTCACCGGAGCTGGACTACGACCGCACGGACACCGCGCAGCAGCGGAAACTGCTGGCCGACGCCTACCAGGGCGCCGGCTGGCGGGTGCCCGAGCTGATGGCCAAGGTCCCCGGGGCCCGCGAGTTCTACCTGGACACCCTCAGCCGCGTCACGATCGACCGCTACTCGCGCGGCCGCGTCGTGCTCCTCGGCGACGCCGCCTACGGCAACACCCTCGGCGGCTTCGGGACCGGCCTCGCGATCGTGGGCGCGTACGTCCTCGCCGGGGAACTCCTCGCCGCCGGCGGCGACCACGAAATCGCCTTCGCCCGCTACGAGGAGCTGTTCCGCGGCTACGCCAAGGTCTCGCAGCGCGGCAGCGCGGGCCCGTTCCTCGCGCCGCCGTCGCCGCTGCGGATCAAGCTGCGGGACTGGACGTTCAAGTCCCGCTTCCTGCTCGGCCTGATGCTCAAGGCGACCGACAAGTTCGCCACGGACATCGAGCTGAAGGACTACGCCCCGGGCTCGTAGGCCAGGTTCGGGCGCAGCCACTGCTCGACCTCGGCCACTTCGACGCCCTTGCGGCGCGCGTAGTCCTCGATCTGGTCGCGGCCGAGCCGCCCGACGGTGAAGTAGCGGGAGTCCGGGTGGGCGAAGATCAGCCCGGACACGCTCGCCGCCGGCGTCATCGCGTACGACTCGGTCAGCGCCATGCCCAGCTCGTCCGCTTCCAGCAGCTCGAACAGCTCGCGCTTCTGGCTGTGGTCCGGGCTGGCCGGGTAGCCCAGCGCCGGGCGGATGCCGCGGAACCGCTCCGCGTGCAGGTCTTCCAGCAGCGGCTCGGCGTCGGGCTCGAACCAGTCGCGGCGGGCCTTGAGGTGGATGTACTCGGCGAAGGCCTCGGCGAGCCGGTCGGCCAGCGCCTTGACCATGATCGCCTTGTAGTCGTCGTGCTCGGCCTCGAACCGCGCGGCCAGCTCCTCGGCGCCGTGGATGGCCACCGCGAAACCGCCCAGGTGGTCACCGGCCGGGGCGATGTAGTCGGCCAGGCAGCGGTTCGCGCGGTCGGCCGGCTTCGACGTCTGCTGCCGCAGCATCGGGAACCCGACCTGGGCGTACTCGCCGTCGAGGAGGATGTCGTCGCCCTCGCTGTGCGCCGGCCAGAACGCGTATGCGCCCTTCGCGGTGAAGCTGCCGTCGGCGATGATCCGGTCGAGCAGCGCGTTCGCGTCGTCGAACAGCTCGCGGGCGACCGGCTGCTCCAGGATGGCCGGGTACTTGCCCTTGAGCTCCCAGGCCAGGAACAGGAACTGCCAGTCGACCATCTCGCGCAGCTCGGGGATGCTCGGCTCGACCACACGCAGTCCGGTGAACGCCGGGGTCGGCAGCTCGTCGAACGACACCCGCTCCGGGTTCGCGCGCGCCTGCTCGAGGGTGAGCATCGGGCGGCGCTGCTTGCTCGCGTGCTGCTCGCGCAGCACCTCCTGGTCGGCCCGGTTCTTCTCGGCCAGCGCGATCGAACGGTCCGGGTCGAGCAGGTCGGACACCACGCCGACCACGCGGGACGCGTCGAGCACGTGCACGGTCGCGTTGTCGTAGGCCGGGGCGATCTTGACCGCGGTGTGCTGCTTCGACGTCGTGGCACCGCCGATCAGCAGCGGCAGCTTCAGCCCGCGCCGCTGCATCTCGGTGGCGACGGCGACCATCTCGTCGAGCGACGGCGTGATCAGCCCGGAGAGGCCGACGGCGTCGGCGCCTTCGGCAACCGCGGTGTCGAGGATCTTGCCCGCGGGCACCATCACGCCGAGGTCGATCACCTCGTAGTTGTTGCAGCCCAGCACGACGCCGACGATGTTCTTGCCGATGTCGTGGACGTCGCCCTTCACCGTGGCGAGCACGATCTTGCCCTGGCCACCGGTCGACGCGAGCCTGCCCTCCTGGCGCGCCTTCTCCTTCTCCGCCTCCATGAACGGCTCGAGGTAGGCGACGGACCGCTTCATCACTCGGGCGCTCTTGACCACCTGCGGCAGGAACATCTTGCCGGAGCCGAACAGGTCGCCGACGATCTTCATGCCGTCCATCAGCGGGCCCTCGATGACGTCGAGGGGCCGCGCCAGCTGCTGCCGCGCTTCTTCGGTGTCTTCCTCGATGAAGTCCACGATGCCGTGCACCAGCGAGTGGGACAGCCGCTCCTCGACCGAGCCTTCGCGCCAGGACAGGTCGACGACGCGCTTGGTGCCGCTGCCCTTGACGTTCTCGGCGAAGGCCACCAGCCGGTCGGTCGCGTCCTCGCGGCGGTCGAAGAGCACGTCCTCGACGAGTTCGAGGAGGTCCTTCGGTATGTCCTGGTAGACCGCGAGCTGGCCGGCGTTGACGATGCCCATGTCCAGGCCGACCTGCACGGCGTGGAACAGGAACGCCGAGTGCATCGCCTCGCGGACGACGTCGTTGCCGCGGAAGGAGAACGACAGGTTCGAGATACCGCCGGAGATGTGCACGCCGGGACAGCGTTCCTTGATCCGGGGCAGCGCGTCGATGAACGCCTTGGCGTAGCCGTTGTGCTCGGCGATGCCGGTGGCGACGGCCAGGACGTTCGGGTCGAAGATGATGTCCTCGCCCGCGAAGCCGGCCTTCTGCGTGAGCAGGTCGTAGGCGCGGGCGCAGATCTCGACCTTGCGGTCGGCGGTGTCGGCCTGGCCCTGCTCGTCGAAGGCCATCACGACGACGCCGGCGCCGTAGTCGCGGATCGTGCGCGCCTGGGCCAGGAAGGGCTCCTCGCCCTCCTTGAGGCTGATCGAGTTGACCACGCCCTTGCCCTGCAGGCAGCGCAGGCCGGCTTCGAGCACGCTCCACTTGGAGCTGTCGACCATCACCGGGATCCGGGCCACCTCGGGCTCGGTGGCGATCAGGTTGAGGAAGGTGGTCATCGCCTGCTCGGAGTCGAGCAGGTCGGCGTCCATGTTGACGTCGAGCAGGTTGGCCCCGCCGCGGACCTGCTCCAGCGCGACGTCGACGGCGGCCTGGTGGTCGCCGGACTCGATGAGCCGGCGGAACCGCTTGGAGCCGGTGACGTTGGTGCGCTCGCCGATCATCACGAACCCGGTGTCGGGGCCGATGCCGAACGGCTCGAGCCCGCTGAACCGGGTGTGCGTGCGCGGTGCGGGCACCTCGCGCGGCGTGACGCCCTTCGCGGCTTCGGCGATCTTCTCGATGTGCGCCGGGCTGGTGCCGCAGCAGCCGCCGACCAGGTTGACCAGCCCGTCGCGGGCGAACCCGCCGATCAGCCCCGCGGTCTGCTCCGGCGTCTCGTCGTAGCCGCCGAAGGCGTTCGGCAGCCCGGCGTTGGGGTGGCAGGCGACGTAGGCGTCGGCGATCCGGGCGAGCTCCTCGACGTGCGGGCGCATCTCCTCGGCGCCCAGCGAGCAGTTCACGCCCACGACCAGCGGCTTCGCGTGCTCGATCGAGCTCCAGAACGCCTCGACGGTCTGCCCCGAGAGCGTCCGGCCGCTGAGGTCGACGATGGTCACCGAGATCCACAGCGGCAGGTCCGGCGCCACCTCGCGGGCGGCGGCGATCGCGGCCTTGCAGTTCAGGGTGTCGAAGATCGTCTCGATCAGCAGCAGGTCGACACCGCCCTCGGCGAGCCCGGCGATCTGCTCCGCGTAGGCGGCCTTGACCTGCTCGAACGTCACTGCCCGGTACGCCGGGTCGTCGACCTTCGGCGACAGGCTGAGCGTGACGTTGAGCGGGCCGATCGAGCCGGCGACGAACCGGCCGCCGAACTCGTCGGCGGCCTGGCGGGCCAGCTGCGCGCCGCGGACGTTCATCTCGTGGACGTGGGACTGCAGCCCGTAGTCGGCCTGGCCGATGCTGGTGGCGGTGAAGGTGTTCGTCGTGGTGATGTCCGCGCCCGCGGCCAGGTACTGGCGGTGGACGTCGAGGATGACGTCCGGGCGGGTGAGGTTGAGCAGGTCGGGGTCGCCGGTGACGTCGTGGGTGTGCTCGCCGAAGCGGTCTCCGCGGTAGTCGGCGGGGGTCAGCCCGGCACCCTGCAGCATGGTGCCCCAGGCGCCGTCCAGCACCGCCACCCGCTGGTCGAACAGCTCGCGCAGGCGCGCCTCGGACTCTCGCGGGGTGTTCACCGGCAGCCTCCCTTGGTCGGGAGGCGCCCTTGGTTGGTCAATCCCGGCCGAGCGTGGCGGACCCGGTGGTCCGTTGCAGCGCCTCTCGGCCTGTGGTCCACGGTATCGGATCCCCGGCCGCGCACGCCATCCCGCCCCGCCCCGGATTCCACGGACTGGGACGCTCTCCGTCCACAAAGGATTGACACGTTGCCTCCCCGGTCGTCGCGGGCCCCTCCACCGTGCCGGTGAACCACCCCGCCGCTCTGCTCCCCGCCTGCCTACCCGCGTCACGTCCAGCGCGGCTCGACCGGCGCTGGACAAGGTCACCAAGGGTACTCGACCGGCGACCCTCCGCAGCACCCGGCCGGCCTTGAAAACTGAAACACGTTCTAATACGCTCGCTCCGTGGACTACGGAATCGTGCTGTTCACCAGCGACCGGGGCATCACCCCCGCGGCCGCCGCGCGCGTCGCGGAGGCCGCCGGGTTCGCCACCTTCTACGTGCCCGAGCACACGCACATCCCGGTGAAGCGGGAGTCCCCGCACCCGCGCACCGGCGACGCGTCCCTGCCCGACGACCGCTACAGCCGCACCCTCGACCCGTGGGTCGCGCTGGCGACGGCGGCCGCGGTGACGTCGCGGATCAGGCTGTCCACGGCGGTCGCGCTGCCGGTGGAGAGCGACCCGATCACCCTGGCCAAGACGATCGCGAGCCTCGACCACCTCTCCGGCGGCCGCGTCACGCTCGGCACCGGCTTCGGCTGGAACGTCGACGAGCTGAACGACCACGGCGTGCCCGGCACCCGCCGCCGCACCGCGCTGCGGGAGTACCTCGAGGCGATGAGTGCACTGTGGACGGAGGAAGAAGCTTCCTACGACGGCGAGTTCGTGTCGTTCGGGCCGAGCTGGGCGTGGCCGAAGCCGGTCCAGGCGCACATCCCGGTGCTGCTCGGCGCGGGCCCGACGGAGAAGACGTTCCGCTGGATCGCCCGTCACGCCGACGGCTGGATCACGACGCCGGCGGACACCGACCTGGACGGGCACGTGGCGCTGCTGAACGAGATCTGGGCTGCGGAGGGACGCACGGGAGCGCCGCGGATCTGCGCGCTCGGCGAGCGTCCTGACCCGGAACGGCTGGCGCACCTGGACGCGCTCGGGGTGACCGAGACGATCTTCGGGCTGCCGGACCGGGCGCCGGAGGAAGTGGAAGCCTGGGTCGGCCGCCTCGCCGGCAAGCTGGGCCTGGCCGCACCGGTGGGCTGAGCACGCCCGGACGTAGTCTCAGCCCAGGGCCCCGGCAAAGTCGGGCAGCACGGCCGATCCGCCCCTCCGCGATGTCATGAAAGGGTCGTTCACCTCACCAGACGACATGAACGACCCTTTCATGACATCCCCGCGACGCCGGGCAGACCACGCGGCCGGCCACCCGCTCACCGACGCGACTTTGCCGGGCCCCTGACGTCTCAGCCCTTCGCGCCGACCCCCTGCCGCGCCCGGAGGTCGAGTTCGATCTGTTCCAGCGTGCGGCCCTTCGTCTCCGGGACCAGCCACTTCGTCAGCCCGAACAGCACCACGTTGATGCCCGCGAACAGGAACATCGAGCCGCCGATGCCGAGGGACTTCGGGTCGGAGATGATCGGGAACACCGCGCTCACGATGCCCGTCGCCGCCCACAGGACGACGCTGCTCACGCCCATGCCCGCCGCGCGGACCTTGAGCGGGAAGACCTCGGACATCATCACCCAGACGACCGCGCCCCAGCCGAGTTCGTAGCCGACCAGGTAGAGCACCATCATCACCAGCATCAGGATGCCGCGCAGGCCGGTGTCGTGGACGTTGAGCACGATCAGCCCCGCCGCGGCGAGCGTGAGCACCATGATCACGTTGCCGATGAGCAGCAACGGCTTGCGGCCCCAGCGGTCCACCACGAACACGACCCACGCGGTGAACAGGAACTTCGTGACGCCGAGCAGCACGCCGGACAGCAGCGCGGCCTGCGTGGCGAAGCCGAGCCCGATGAGCATGGTCGGGAAGTAGGCGTTGATCGCGTTGACGCCGCTGAACTGCTGGCCCACCGCGAGCAGCACGGCCACGAACAGCATCGGCCGCACCCAGCCGGCGAACAGGTCGCGGAAGCGCGGCTTCTCTTCGGTGTCCATCCGGATGACTTCGCGGATGGTCGAGATCTCCTCGTCGAGGTTCACCGAATTGCCGTGGGCACTGGCCAGCACCCGCCGCGCCTCCTCCTCGCGGCCGTTCTTGAGCAGCCAGCGCGGGGTCTCCGGCAGGAACGCGAGCCCGGCGAGCAGGATCGCCGCGGGCACGATCGCGCCGGCGAACATCCACCGCCACGCCGAAACCGGGCCGAGCCAGTAGCTCACCAGGAACGCGATCAGGATGCCGCTGACGATGAAGATCTGGTTCAGCGCGCCCATCGCGCCGCGCAACCGCGCCGGCGCCAATTCGGACAAGTACGTCGGAACCGTCGACGAAGAAAGCCCGATGCCCACTCCGATGACCAAGCGGGAAAGCACGAGCAGCGTGAACGTCGGCGAGAAAGCCGCCGCCAGGGTGCCCACGATGACGATCGCCGCGGCGACCATGATCGTGCGGCGCCGGCCGAGCGCTTCGTTGGTGCGGCTGGAGAACAGCGCGCCGACGATGGCGCCGACCGACAGGCTGGCGGTGATCACGCCCTTGTCCCAGCTGGTCAGCGCCCACAGTTTCCCGATGAACGGGAGCACCCCGGAGATCACGCCGAGGTCGTAGCCGAAGAGGATGCCCCCGAGCGCACCGAAGAAGTACAAGGTGGTCCGGCTGATGTGCCGCGCCGGGGCTGTCTGCGTCATTGCCGGGTCGCCTCTTTCGTAGGTCCAGTCCAGCGGGCACCACACTCACACGCCGGAAAAACCCCGACAAGGCCGCGCGCGATAACAATTCAGTCACCTGATCGATGTTCACATATGTGACAGCCTCGAGATGGCTCCAAATCCAAAGTGGACAGTCCTGGTTGCCGAAATCATCGAACGCTTTTACCGTCCCCTGGAAGCGCTCCCAGAGCCGTGGAGGCCGACGTGAGACGACTGCTTTCCCCCAGCACACCCCGGGTTCGCCGGCTCCTCGCGGCCGCGCTCGCCCTCCTCCTGCCCGCCGCCGTCGCGATCACCGCCGGCGCGCCGGCCGCGCCCGCCGCACCGGCGTCCTACACCTGGCGCAACGCCGAGATCGGCGGCGGCGGGTTCGTCCCGGGCATCGTCTTCAACCAGACCGAACCCGGGCTCGTCTACGCCCGCACCGACATCGGCGGCGCGTACCGCTGGAACCCCTCGACCGGTCGCTGGCTCCCGCTGCTCGACTCGGTCGGCTGGACCGACTGGGGCCACAACGGCGTCGTCAGCCTCGCCACCGACGCCGTCGACCCGGACCGCGTGTACGTCGCGGCCGGGATGTACACCAACAGCTGGGACCCGAACACCGGCGCGATCCTGCGCTCGGCCGACCGCGGTGCCACGTGGCAGGCGGCGGCGCTGCCGTTCAAGCTCGGCGGCAACATGCCCGGCCGCGGCATGGGCGAGCGGCTCGCGATCGACCCGAACCGCAACAGCGTCCTCTACCTCGGCGCACCCAGCGGCAACGGGCTCTGGCGCAGCACCGACTCCGGCGTCAGCTGGGCGAAGGTGACCAGCTTCCCGAACCCGGGCACCTACGCCCCCGACCCCAGCGACCCGTCGGGCTACTCCAGCGACAACGAAGGCGTCACCTGGGTGACGTTCGACCCCACGACCGGCACCAGGGGAAGCACCACGCAGACGATCTACGTCGGCGTCGCGGACAAGCAGAACACCGTCTACCGCAGCACCGACGGCGGCGCGTCGTGGACCCGGCTGGCCGGCCAGCCCACCGGGTACCTGGCGCACAAGGGCGTCCTCGACCCGGTCGGCGGCTACCTCTACCTCGCGACCAGCGACACCGGCGGCCCCTACGACGGCGCGAAGGGCGACGTCTGGAAGTACGCCACGAAGACCGGCGCCTGGACGCGGATCAGCCCGATCCCGTCCGACAGCACGGACGACTACTTCGGCTACAGCGGCCTGACGATCGACCGGCAGCACCCGAACACGCTCATGGTCGCCACGCAAGTCTCGTGGTGGCCGGACGTGATCTTCTTCCGCAGCACCGACGGCGGCGCCACCTGGACGCGGATCTGGGACTTCACCAGCTACCCCGACCGGTCGCTGCGCTACACCCAGGACATCTCTTCGGTGCCGTGGCTGACCTTCGGCGTCCAGGCCGCTCCCCCGGTGCCGTCGCCGAAGCTCGGCTGGATGACCGAGTCCGCGGAGATCGACCCCTTCGACTCGAACCACTTCCTCTACGGCACCGGCGCGACGATCTACGGGTCGACCGACCTGACGAAGTGGGACAGCGGCGGGAAGATCACGCTCAAGCCGGTCGTCGGTGGCCTCGAAGAGACCGCGGTGCTCGACCTGATCAGCCCGCCGTCGGGCGCGCCCCTGCTGTCCGGCCTCGGCGACATCGGCGGGTTCCGGCACGACAGCCTCGACGCCGTCCCGGCCACGATGTACACCCAGCCGGTCTTCACCACGACCACCAGCCTGGACTACGCCGAGCTGAGCCCGGCGACGATCGTCCGGGCCGGCACGCTCGACCGCAGCGCCCGGCCGAACGACAACCGGATCGCGTTCTCCACCGACGGCGGCAAGAACTGGTTCCAGGGCGCGGAGCCGTCCGGCGGGGCGAGCGGCGGCACGGTCGCCGCGGCCGCCGACGGCAGCCGGTTCGTCTGGAGCCCGGACGGCACCCCGGTGAGCCACTCGGTCGGCTTCGGCTCGTCCTGGACGGCGTCCGCGGGCATCCCGGCCGGCGCGGTGGTCGAGTCCGACCGCGTCGACCCGAAGCGGTTCTACGGCTTCGCGGCCGGGAAGTTCTACGTCAGCACCGACGGCGGCGCGACCTTCACCGCGACCGCGGCCACCGGCCTGCCCACCGGCTCCGCGCACTTCAAGGCGATGCCCGGGGTGGCGGGGGACGTCTGGCTCGCCGGCGGCTCGGGCACGACGTACGGCCTCTGGCACTCGACCGACTCCGGAGCGTCCTTCACGAAGCTGGCGGGGGTCACCGAGGCCGACAACATCGGGTTCGGCAAGGCCGCCTCCGGCCGGACGTATGCGACGTTATACACGATCGCGAAGATCGGCGGGGTGCGCGGGATCTTCCGGTCGGACGACGCGGGCGGGTCGTGGACGCGGATCAACGACGACCAGCACCAGTACGGCAACATCGGGGCGGCGCTCAGCGGGGATCCGCGGGTGTACGGCCGGGTCTACGTGGGCACGAACGGGCGTGGCGTGATCGTGGGCGACTCCGGGGGTACCGAACCCCCGCCGACGACGACCACCACGCCCACCACGTCCACCCCGCCCACGACGACGACCACGCCGGCGCCGTCGGGCTCGTGCACGGCGGCCTACGCGGTCACGAACCAGTGGCAGGGCGGCTTCCAGGCCTCGGTGAAGGTGGGCAACACGGGCACCGCCGCGGTGAACGGCTGGACGGTGGCGTGGACGTTCGCGGACGGCCAGCGGGTGACGCAGGCGTGGAACGCGACGGTCACCCAGACCGGCACGGCGGTGTCGGCGGTGGACGCGGGCTGGAACAAGACGATCCCGGCGGGCGGCAGCGCCGAGTTCGGCTTCACCGGCACCGCCGGCGCGACGAACTCCAAGCCCGCGTCGATCTCGCTCAACGGCCGGCCCTGCACGCCCGGCTGACAAGCCGGGCGGGAAGGGGGTTTCAACCCACCCCCAGGCGGTTGAAACCCCCTCCCCGCGCCCCCAGTCCGGACACTCCGCCCGAGCAGCCGCAGCCTGCTCGGGCGATGTCCTGGTATCCACCACTCTCCCCGGTGCCGACAGCGGCCGCCATTCCTGTCGAAACGAGACTTTTTCGCCCGAACCCACCCGCACTGACCTGCGGAAAGCGGCGCGCGGGGTACGGATATACCCAGCCGGGACGGCAAAAGTTACCCGGTGCGGCGGGCGGCTCAGTCGCTTTCGAGGACGACCTTGCCGATGTGGCTGCCGGACTCGAGGTGCTTGAGCGCTTCTTCGACCTCGTCGAAGGCGTACCGGCGGTCGATCACCGGCCGGAGCCCGGTGTGCTCGACGGCCCGGTTCATCGCCTGGAACGTCTCGCGGGAGGCGTTGGTGAGCCCGCGCAGGGTCAGCTGCTTGACCAGCACGAGGATCGGGTCGGCGCCGCCCTCGTGGGTCAGGACGCCGGCGACGCTGACGTGCCCGCCGTAGCGCGCGGCGATCACGGACTGGCCGATCGTGCCGCCCCCGCCGACGTCGACGACGTGGTCGACGCCGCCGCCGGTCAGCTCGGCCACCGCGGCGCCCCACTCCGGCGTCGTCGCGTGGTTGAGCGTCTGGGTGGCACCCAGTTCGCGGAGCCGCTCGAGCTTCTCGTCCGAGCTGGACGTCGAGACGACGTGGGCGCCGCCGAGCGCGGCGAACTGCAGCGCGAACGTGGACAGGCCGCCGCTGCCCAGCGTGAGCACGGTCTGGCCGGGCACGAGCCGGCCTTCCTCGACGACCGCGCGCCACGCCGTGACGCCGGCGCTGGGCAGCGTCGCGGCTTCGGCGTAGTCGAGGTGCGCCGGGACGCCGACGAGCGCGTCCTCGGCGAAGACGGCGTACTCGGCGAGCACGCCGTCGAGGGTGCCGGCCAGGTCGTCCGCGGTCTTCTCGGGCGTGCCGGGCCCGGACAGCCAGTCCGGGAAGTAGGTCGCGGCCACCCGGTCGCCGGTGGTCCAGGCGCGCACGCCGTCGCCGACCGCGACGACCTCGCCCGCGCCGTCGGACAGCGGCACGACGTCCGGCTTCACCGGCTTGGGGTAGAACCCCTTGACGATCATCAGGTCGCGGGCGTTGACCGCCCACCCGCGCAGCCGGACCAGGACCTGCCCGGGGCCGGGTTCGGGGACGTCGCGCTCGCCCAGGACGAGCCCGGCGCCGGGACGGGGCAGGGAAAAGTACTTCACGGCGGCTCCAAGGGTGCGGGAACTCCTCAACGAGGCCAGTGTGTCGAAGTCGCGAGCTCCGCGTCGACGGTCTCCAGGAGTTCCGGGGTCAGATCGGCGAGCGACGCCGCGAAGTGCCGGACCCCGTACCCGGCCATGAAGTCCCGCTGCCGCGCGTGGGCGGGGCTCGACGGGAAGCCGATGAACCCGGCGCCGTGCGCGCGGGCGTCCTCGGCCACCCGGCTGACGTCGTCGACGAACACGATCTCGTCGAAGCCCACACCGAGCGCGGTGCCGGTGATGTGGGCGACGCCGGGCCGGTGCTCGTTGATGCTCACGTACGGCACCTCGGGGTCGAGCAGGCCGGCGAACTCACCGAGGTACTGGTCGAAGGTGTGCTCGCGGGTCCGGCCGCCGTAGCAGACCAGCCGCACCGGGAGTTTCGAGAGCGCTTCCAGGCACTCCCGCGCCCCTTCGGCGACGCGGATGGGATGCTCGGCCAGGTACTCCTGCCGCGCCGCCCACAGCTGCTTGAGCGTCTCCCCGGCCGGCTGGTCGAGCCCGCAGAGCGCGGTGACCTTCTCGGCGACGACGATGTCGCGCAACCCGATCACGTCCCGCTCGGCGGCGGCGTCGTAGACCCCGCCGTGCGCGGTGACGAACCGCGCGATCATGGCCAGGTAGGTGTCGTCGATGAGCACGCCGTCGCAGTCGAGCGCGACGGCGCGCAGCTTCTCGAAGGTCATCGCTGCGCGAACACTTCCCGCGCGGCGCCGATCGCGTTGAGCGCGGCCGGGAACCCGCAGTAGAACGCCAGGTGCAGGACGGTCTCGACGACCTCCTTCTCGGTGCCGCCGACGTTGAGCAGCCCGTGGATGTGCACCTTCAGCTGCGGCAGCGCGGTGCCGAGCGCGACGCACGCGGCGATCGTGACGAGCTCGCGGTGGCGCAGGCTCAGCCCCGGCCGGGTGTAGACCTCGCCGAAGGTGAACTCGATGATGTAGGTGGCCAGGTCGGGCGCGATGTCGGCCAGCGCGACGGCGACCTTCTCCCCCGCCTCGCCGTCGACCGCCTTCATCGCGGCCAGGCCGCGCTCGTAGCGGTCTTCGATGCCCGCCCACGGCACGTCGGCGGGTTCAGGCGACGGCTCGTCCGCCGGCAGGCCTTCGAACGCCGCCTTGAGCGCCGTGAGCGCGTTGAGCGTGGCGGGGAACCCCGCGAACGAGCTGACGTGGATGACCGCCTCGACCAGCTGGCGGCGGGTGCAGCCGACGTTCAGCGCGGCCTTGGCGTGGAACTGCAGCTGCGAGCCCGCGTACCCGAGCGCGGTGAGCGCGGCGACGGTCGTCAGCTGCCGCTCCGGCAGCTCGAGGCCGGGCCGGTGGTAGACGTCGCCGTAGATGAACCCGACGCACTGCTCGCCGAACTCGGCCTCGCCGATGCTCTCGAACAGGTCCAGCACGGCCGGCCGGTCCGCCCCGCCGAGCTGCTGGATGAGTTTCAGTCCCTGGGCGAAGGACGCCGAACGGTCCGGCTCTTCGGACATCGTGGTGTGGTTTCCCTTCCGGAGTGGGTTTCGGGTCAGCCGAGGTAGGCCCGGGTGGCCTGGTCGGCCTTGCGGCGTTCCAGGGTGTCGATGCGCCCCTGCGCGATCATCGAGTACTCGATGACGGCGGTGGCCACGGTGCGCTCCTGCTGGCGCACCGCCGTGGTGGCGCGGAACTTGAGGTTGGTCTCCCTGGCGAGGTCGGACTCTTCGATGAGCGACTCGACCGTGGCCGGGAGCGGGAACAGGAAGTCCTGGAAGGACAGGTCGATCCGCTTCCACACCCCGGCGTACGCGGCCGTGGCCAGGCCGGGGCGGATCGCGGTCTCGAACTGGGCGATGCAGATCTGGCGCATCGCCTCGACGATCACGATGCCCTGCACGTGCTCGCCGGTGTGGTGGTCGAGGACCAGCTCGTTGTCCCGGTGGATCCGGAGCTCGGCCCGGCAGTGCCCGGCCGACGGGCTGTGCACGCCGGCCAGCAGGACGTTCTCGGGGCGGTCCTTGTGCACCAGGACCGAGCGTTCCGGCAGGCGCCGGAACGCGTCCGGGTCCGCGAAGGTCACGGCGACACCGCTCTTCTCGCGGGCCGCTTCGAGCACGTCGTGGTCGGTCGCGTCGACGCCTTGGCCAAGGTGGACGACCCAGTGGCAGCCGTCGGCCTCCGGGCCGTCGCCGGGGTCTCCGGAGGCGAGCAGCGCCAGCAACCCGGACACGGTGATGACCCGGTCGCCGCGGGCGAACCGCGCGAAGCGGTCGGCGACCACCACGACGTCGCGGCGGGTGTGGCCCTCGCGGGCGCGGGTCTGGGCGTCGTTCAGCGGCACCGGGGACGTCACCCGGGTGGGGTCGCCCGTCACGGGCGAGCCGAAACGTGGGCGTCCAGGACCGCCTCGGCGAGGTCGCGGGCGGTCGCCGCCGCCCGCCAGCGGGGCTCGTTCAGCTCGGTCGCCAGCACCTTCAGCATCGCGTGCACCATGTCCGGTTGCTTGCCGACGTCCGCGGCGAGCACCGGCTCCACCTGCGCGGCGGCGCCGTCGAGGTCGCCCAGCCGCAGGTGCGCGCGGCCCGTGTCGATCCGGATCATCGGGTCCATGGCCTCCCAGCGGTGTTCCCGCGGCAGCTTCTCGTAGGCCTCGCGGGCGGTGGTGAACTCGCGCAGCGCGGCGGACGCCTGCCCGACCGACAGCAGGGACGTCCCGGCCATGTAGTGCCGCCGGTCCTTCGTGATGTTGAAGAACCGGTCTTCGCCGCCCGCCCCGAGGTCGGGGTCCTCGATGCTGGTCCAGCGCGCGATCGCGTCCAGCACCTGCGGCTCGGCCTGCACCGACGACCAGCCGCGCGCTTCGGCGAGGATCAGCGGCGCGTCCGTGAGGCGCCCGCCGACGTGGTAGTTGAGCCCATCGGCGGCCAGCCGCGCGGACTCGACGCCGTTGCCCGACCAGAACGCCACCCGCGCCTGCGACGTGCGCACCCAGCGGCGGGCCAGGAAGTCGTCGGCGTACTGGGTGTAGAGCCAGGCGGCGGAGTTCAGCTGGCGCGAAAGCCGGTACCGGCCGAGGTCGCCCGCGATCCAGGCCATCATCGCCGAGCACTTCGCCCCGACGAGCAATAGGTCCTGCGTCTGCTTCGGCCGCTGCCTGCCCTTGAGCAGCGCCGAAGTCCGCTCGTCGATGACGGTGAGCTGGCCGAGGATCGCGTCGGGCGCGGTGCGGGTGTAGGCACCGCCCAGGAAGTCCAGGTCGGCCCACAGGTCGTCGAGCTGGACGTCGTCGACGTTGGTCTGGGTCAGGAGAATCGCGTCATCGAGCGCACTTGCCCCGATTTCCTCGTCTGGCCGGGTTTCTCCGCGCGCGGCGGTGCGAGCGGGCGGCACGGGCACGAGCGGTGCCGCCGGTTCCGCGTCGGCGTGGTACTCGGCCAGGTCCTTGGCCGGCAGCTGCTCGAGATCTCGCAGGCCCAGCAGCGATTTCCAGTTCGTGCCGTAGACCCCGGCCAGCACGCGCAGGGCCGCGACGGTCGGCCGGACGCCGCGGTCCGGCCACTGCTCGTACTCCCAGATGCGGGTGCCGCGCATGCCCGCGCGGGGGTCGCCGGTCGCGGCGTTGTAGTGGTGCGCCGCGACGTCGAGCGAGAGCTCGGACGCCAGCCGCCACGCGGTGCGCGGCGGGATCCCGCATTCGACCACCAGGTTCTCCGCCACCCGGGCCGGGATCGCCTCTTCGGGGAAGCCCAAGGCGGCCAGCCGGTCGCGCAGTTGTGCACGGTACGGCTTACTCCCTGGCTTGACCTGTCGGCTCATCGTTCACCCAGTGCGGTTCGGAGTACTGGTGCACACGGAAGACAGTACCCCAGCGTGACGGCGGGGGCCCAGGGCGTCACCGCCGCCGGGACTGTGAGATTTCCGAGATGTTGAGCCCGCAACAAGGGTTTCCGCCACGCGCGGGGTCCGGCTTCGGTTTCGGCCACGGGCCTTCGACGCCGGTGCGCGCCGATCCGTTCCACATAGGACTTCGGCGGTGATGAGAGCGCTCCCATCGGGTCGGCGTCCCGCCGCCCTTCCCGCCCCCGGCGTGATCTTGAACCGGATTCCCGGAATCCACTCCAACGGCGGCACCACCGGGCGTGCAGCGGTCGCGCAGTGCGATCACCGGACCCGTTGCCCGCCAACGGGTTCGGCCGTTCAGTACGGTTCAGTGCCCGCCCACGGGCCGCACGGCACCGGAAACCGGGCCACCGGATCGCGGCGCGTCCGGGTCGCGCTTTACAAGACCGACATCCCGGGGTTACTTTTTCGGCGGCTGGAAGCGCTCCCATGCCAGGTCGCCTCGCCAAGAACGCGGCCACCACCCAGGGGCGTCGTGGTGCAGGCCACGGCGCCCCTGTCCGCGTCCCGGGAGGATCCCGATGCCCCGCAGGTTCGCCGTCGCCCTCGCCGCGCTCTGCCTCGCCGCGGCGGGCACCACCGCGGTCCTCGCCGCCGGTCCGGCCGCCGCCGCGCCGGCCTGCTCGGTCACCTACCGGGTCAACCAGTGGCAGGGCGGCTACACCGCCGACCTCACCGTCACCAACGGCGCGACCGCGCTCTCCTCGTGGACCCTCACCTGGCACTACGCCGGCACCCAATCCGTCACGTCGGCCTGGAACGCCACCGTCCGCCAGTCCGGGACCGCCGTCACCGCGGAAAGCCTCCCCTACAACGCCACCCTGCCCGCCGGCGGTTCCGTGTCGTTCGGCCTGCAGGGCACGGGCAGCGGCGCCGATCCGACGGACTTCGCGCTCAACGGCGTCTCGTGCGGTGAAGAGGCTCCGCCGACCACGCCCGTCACGACACCGACCACCACCACGCCCACCACGACGACGTCGACGCCGCCACCCGCGGGCTGCGCGGACGCGGCGCTCTGCGACGACTTCGAGCAGCAGACCGGAACGACGCCGGGCGGGCGCTGGACCGTCGGCGCGGCGAACTGCCAGGGCACCGGCACGGTGACCGTCGACGGCTCGGTGGCGCACTCGGGGACCCGCTCGGTCAAGGTCACGGGCCAGGGCGGCTACTGCAACCACGCGTTCCTCGGCACCGCCGTGAGCGGCTCCGGCGTGCTGTACGGGCGGTTCTGGGTGCGCCACACCACCGCGCTGCCCACCGGGCACGTCACCTTCATGGCGATGCGTGACAGCACCGACGGCCGCGACCTGCGGGCCGGCGGGCAGAACCGCGCGCTGCAGTGGAACCGCGAGTCCGACGACGCCACCCTGCCCGCGCAGAGCCCGGCCGGTGTCGCCCAGAGCGTCCCGCTGCCGACCGGGGCCTGGTCGTGCTTCGAGTTCCGGCTCGACGGCGCGGCCGGGCAGCTCCGGACCTGGCTCGGCGGCAGCGAAGTACCCGGGCTCGTCGTCGACGGCGTCCCGACCGCCGACGTCGACCAGCAGTGGCTCGCCCGGTCCTGGCACCCGGCCGTGACCGACCTGCGGCTCGGCTGGGAGAGCTACGCCGGCGACGCCGACACGCTGTGGTTCGACGACGTCGCCGTGGGCGGCTCCCGGATCGGCTGCTGAGCTACCGCCCGGCGAGCCGGTCGATCTCGGCCAGCTCCTCGTCGGTGAACTCCAGGTTCGCGGTGGCCGCGACGGTGTTCTCCAGCTGCGCGACACTGCTCGCGCCGATCAGCGCGGACGTGACGCGCCCGCGGCGCAGCACCCAGGCGATGGCGAGCTGGGCCAGCGTCTGCCCCCGCCGCTTCGCGACGTCGTTCAGCGCGCGGATCGTGCCGAGCGTGTCCTCGGTGAGGCGGTCGCGGGTGAGGAACGGGCTCGCGCCGGCCGCGCGCGAGTCGGCCGGGACGCCGTCGAGGTAGCGGTCGGTCAGCAGGCCCTGGCTCAGCGGCGAGTACGCGATCGAGCCGACGCCGTGCTCGCCGAGGGTGTCGAGCAGGCCGTCCTCGACCCACCGGTTGAGGATCGAGTACGACGGCTGGTGGAGCAGCAGCGGCGTGCCCAGCTCCTTCAGCGCGGCCAGCGCGGCTTCGGTCTGCTCGGGCGAGTAGTTGGAGATCCCGGCGTAGAGCGCCTTCCCCGACCGGACGGCGGTGTCGAGGGCACCCATGGTCTCCTCGATCGGCGTCTCCGGGTCCGGGCGGTGGGAGTAGAAGACGTCGAAGTGGTCCAGTCCGGTGCGGGCCAGGCTCTGGTCCAGGCTGGCGAGGAGGTTCTTGCGCGAGCCCCACTCGCCGTACGGGCCGTCCCACATGAGGTAGCCCGCCTTGGACGACACCAGGATCTCGTCCCGGTACGGGCGGAAGTCGGCCGCGTAGTGCCGCCCGAAGTTCGCCTCGGCCGCGCCGGGCGGCGGGCCGTAGTTGTTGGCCAGGTCGAAGTGCGTCATGCCGAGGTCGAACGCCCGGCGCAGCACCGCGCGCTGGACGTCGAGGGGCTTGTCGTCCCCGAAGTTGTGCCACAGGCCGAGCGACACGGCGGGCAGCTTCAGCCCGCTGCGCCCGGCCCGCCGGTACGGCATTTCCGCGTACCGGTCCCCGGCGGCGGCGTAAGGCGACATGGTTCTCCTCGGTCGAGCGGAATCGGGCGGAGTCTAGCGACGCGGGGCGAGCGCGCCGGCGAACGACGCGGCCGGCGGCAGCGTGGGCAGCAGCGTCGCCTGGTAGGCGTGGTAGATGTCCGGCTTGCCCGCCCACACCGACGCGGCCGGGCGGTTCTCCGGGTCGAGTTCGTGGTGCCACGAGCCGAGTTCCCGGTCGGCGAAGCAGGCTTCGGCGTAGGCACACCACTCCTGGAACCGCTCGAGGTACACCGGCTCGCCGGTCTCCTGGTGCAGCGTCCACGCGGCGGCGATCGCCTCCGCGACGACCCAGTGCAGCCGGGTGCGCACGACCGGCGTCCCGGCGAAGTCGGTGGTGTAGACGAACCCGGGGTGCCCGTCGACGGCCCAGCCGGTCCGGGTCGCGGTCTCGAACAGCGCGGCCGCGTCCGGGAGCAGCCAGTCCGGGGCGCCGTCGCCGAGCGCGCGCTTCACGTGCACGGCCAGGCGCGCCCACTCGAAGAGGTGCCCGATCGTCGCGCCGAACGGGCGGAAGGGGTGCGCGGGCTCGGCCCGGTTGAACTCCAGGCGCACCCGCCAGTCCGGGTCGTAGTGCTCCGGCAGCAGCCAGCCGTGCGCGCGGGCTTCGCCGTGCACCAGGTGCTCCACAATGGACAGCGCGCGGGTGGTCCAGACCCGGTCGCCGGTGACGTCGGCGGCGGCCAGGAACGCCTCGACGGTGTGCATGTTCGCGTTGGCCCCGCGGTAGTCCTCCAGCTGTGTCCAGCCGCGGTCCCAGACGTCGGCGACGAGCCCCGGCCCCGGCTCCCAGAAGCGGCGTTCGACGACGTCCAGGGCTTCGGCCAGCAGGTCTTCCGCGCCGTCGGCCCCGGCGGCGGCCGCGCTCGACGCGGCCAGCACGACGAAGGCGTGCTCGTAGGCGCGCTTTTCTGACAACGTTGTCGTCGCGTACCAGCCACCGTGATCCGGGTCGCGGAGCAGGCCGGTCAGCGCCTCGACGCCGTGGGCGACCTGCGCCCCGGTCGCGGCGCCTTGCACTTGCGCCAGCGCGAAGACGTGCGTCATCCGGCAGGTGATCCAGGTTTCGACGGGCCGGTCGAGCACCGGCCGTCCGGAGTCGTCGAGCCAGGCGAACCCGCCGCCGGGGTGCGCCGCTCGCGCGGCGAAGCCGAGCAGCCGGAGGGGTTCGGCCCGCACCCAGGCGGGGACCGGAGACGGACTTTCCACGCTGTGCCTTTCTCGGTGATCGACGACCTCCGCCAAGGTAGGCCAAGGCGGCCGCTCCGGTCACCGCGGGCTGTTCCGGAAGTGACCACCACCGCGTAAGCTGACCTTGAGAGCGCTCCCAGTCTTCGTTGCACGCTACCCAACGAAGGGACAGACGTGACCAGGAGACGAAGTACGATCCTCGCCGCCGTCACCGTGCTGCTGGCGAGCCTGACCGCCGTCCTGCTGAACACCGGCACGGCCGAGGCGCACGGCGCGATGATGAAACCGGGCAGCCGGACCTTCCTGTGCTGGCAGGACGGGCTGAGCTCGACGGGGCAGATCATCCCCCAGAACCCGGCCTGCTCGGCCGCGGTGAACACCAGCGGCGCCAACTCGCTGTACAACTGGTTCGCCGTGTTGCGCTCCGACGGCGCCGGCCGCACGCGCGGGTTCATTCCGGACGGGAAGCTGTGCTCCGGCGGCAACCCGGGCTACGCCGGCTTCGACCAGGTCGGCGACTGGCCCCTGACCCACCTGACCTCCGGCGCGACGTTCGACTTCTCGTACAACGCGTGGGCCGCGCACCCGGGCTGGTTCTACACCTACGTCACGAAGGACGGCTGGAACCCCAACCAGCCGCTGACCTGGGACTCGCTGGAGGACCAGCCGTTCCTGACGATCGACCACCCGCCGGTGACCGGCCAGGTCGGCACGGTCGACGGCCAGTACAAGTGGAGCGGCGCGCTGCCGTCGAACAAGACCGGGCGGCACATCATCTACTCGGTCTGGAAGCGCTCCGACAGCGCGGAGACGTTCTACGGCTGCTCGGACGTGACGTTCGACGGCGGGCACGGCGAAGTCACCGGCGTGAAGGACCCCGGCACGCCGACGACGACCCCGACCACGCCGACGACACCGACCACGCCCACGACACCGACCACGCCGACCACACCCACGACGCCGACGACGCCCGCCGGCTCGTGCATGGCGATGTACGAGATCACCAACGCGTGGAGCGGCGGCTACCAGGCCACGGTGACGGTGATGAACCACGGCACGACCGCGTACAACGGCTGGCAGGCGAGCTGGACACTGCCGCAAGGCCAGACGGTCGGCAGCGTCTGGAACGGCACGGTGAGCCAGTCGGGTTCGGTGGTGACGGTCCGCAACGCCGACTGGAACGGCCGGATCGCCGCGGACGGGCAGACGACGTTCGGCCTGGTCGTCAACGCGACGGGCAGCAACCCGGCCCAGCCTTCACCGACCTGCCAAGGAAGCTGACCGTCCACTGCGGACAGCCCAAGCACCCCAATGTGGCCTTGGTTGCGTCAGACGCACCCAAGGCGGCCTTCGGTGCGTCTGACGCACCGAAGGCCGCCTTGGGGCGCTGGCAACGTGACAACAGCGCCAGTGCCGCCCGACGGGTGCCGGCGCGACCCTCATCCCCGCGCGGGGCCGGTACTCCCCCGCGTCACCAGCGACGGCCGCGGCGCGCAGACGTCCGCCGCCTCCTCGCCCACCAGCAGCTCCCGCAGCACCACCGCCGCGAGCGCGCCCAGCTCCGCCAACGGGCGCCGGACCGCCGTCAGTGCCGGGCGGACCAGGCGGCACAACGGCGAGTCGTCCCACGACACCACCGAAACGTCGCCCGGTACCGCCAGCCCCAGCTCGCGGGCCGCGGCCAGGGCGGCGACCGCGAGCACGTCCGTGTCGCACACCAGCGCCGTCGGGGGGCGCGGGACCGCCAGCACGCGGTGGGCCACCCCGGCACCCGCCTCCACCGTGGCAGCGTCGGCCGTGCCCACCGCCAGGAAGCCCATGCGGGCCGCCGCCGCGGTGAAGGCGGCCGCGCGGGCCGCCGGGTCGGCGAACACCGCCGGGCCCGCGATCCGGACCACCCGGCGGTGGCCCAGCGCGGCCAGGTAGCCGAGCACCTCGGCCGCCGCCGCGGCGTCGTCCACCCACACCGAGGGGACGCCCGGGGGCCCGGGCGGCCCGCCCAGCCGCACCGCGGGCACGCCGGGTGCCGGGCACCGCGGCCCGGCGAGCAGCAGCCCGTCCACCTTGCGGTGGCCCGGCCCGCGCACCGGCAGCAGCAGCGACACCGGCCCGAGCTCGCGCTCGACGCCCTCCAGCAGCGCCACCAGGAACGGCTCGATGCCGAGCACGTCCGGGGCCCGGTCGAGGACCAGGCCGATCGCGCCCGTCCGGCCGCCGGCCAGTGCCCGCGCCGTGCTGCTCGGCGACCAGCCGAGCCGGCGGGCGATTTCGGTGATCCGCTCGCGGGTCGCCTCGGAGACGCCCGGGCGGCCGTTGAGCGCGTACGAGACGGCGCCCTTCGACACGCCCGCTTCGCGCGCGATGTCAGTGATCGTCGGCCGCTTCACCACGTCCCTCCGTTCGCCCGGTGTCCGTCCGGACACCCGCCGTCGCGCACCTTGACACCCGCCGCGCCCGGAACGAGACTCCCCTCCGGGAGCGCTCCCAATCACGAGGGAGTGATTCGTGGACGGGGAGTGCGCGCGCATGAAGCAGATTCGAAGACGGCTGGCCTGGATCGCCGCGTTCGTCTTGCTGGTCCTGACCGCGGGCTGCGGTCCGGCCACGCCCGAGAAGATCACGCTGACGCTGGCGACGTTCGGGCAGTTCGGCTACGAGGACCTGATCCCCGGCTACGAGTTCACCCACCCCGGGCTCACCGTGCGCCAGGTCCGCACCGAGCAGGGCGGGCCCTACCACCAGGACCTGCTGGCCAAGCTGCAGAACGGCGGCGAGCTCGCCGACATCCAGGCCGTCGAGGAGGGACACCTCGCCGACGTGCTCGCGCAGGCCGGCAAGTTCACCGACCTGGCCAAGGTCGGGCCCGCCGACGTCCGGCCCGGCCGGTGGCTGGAGTGGAAGTACGAGGCGGGCCGCAGCAAGGACGGCAAGCTCGTCGGCTACGGCACCGACATCGGCCCGCTCGCCATGTGCTACCGCAAGGACCTGCTCGAAGCCGCCGGCCTGCCGACCGACCCCGGCTCGGTGAAGACGATGTTCGCGACCTGGGACAGCTACTTCCAGGCGGGCGAACGGTACGTCAAGCGCTCGAAGGGCAAGGCGTGGTTCGACTCCGCGGCGCAGAACTTCAACGCCATGGTCAACCAGCTCCCGGTCGGTTACCTCAACCGCGACGACCGCTCCACGCTGGAGACGAACACCGCGCTGCGCGACGCCTGGAACCAGGTCACCACGGCGGTCAAGCAGGGCCAGTCGGCGGGGCTCACCGCGTTCGCCGACGACGGGAACAACGGCCTGCGCGTCGGGGCCTTCGCGACGAAGGTCTGCCCGTCCTGGATGCTCGGCGTCATCGAGCAGCAGGCCGGCCTCGGCAACGCGGGCAAGTGGGCGATCACCGACGCCTTCCCGAACGGCGGCGGCAACTGGGGCGGGTCCTACCTGACCGTCCCCGCCTCGAGCCCGCACGCGAAGGAAGCCGCCGCGCTCGCGGCGTGGCTCACCGCGCCCGAGCAGCAGCTGCACGCGTTCCGGGTGAGCGGGAACTTCCCCAGCCAGGTCGACGCGTTCACCTCCCCCGACCTGCTGAGCGAGATGAACGGCTACTTCGGCGGCGCGCTGAGCGGCCAGGTCTTCGTCGCCCAGGCGCAGAAAGTCGGGAAACCGCAGTACAAGGGCCCGGGCGACGGCAAGATCCAGGAGACGGTGATCGCGCCCGCGCTCAAGTCCGTCGAGCAGGGCGCCGACCCGGCCGCGGTCTGGGAGCAGGTGCTGATCGGGGTGCGCCGCGTGGTGCCCTGAGCCCGGGACGGGCGCCCCGCCGCCGCGCGCCGCGGGGAAACCCGCTCGCGCCGGGCCGGCCGGGCGGGCAGGGTGACCGGCATGACCGACCTCGCCCCGCTCCTGGGCCACCCCGTCCGCCGTCCCGGACCGGACGACCACCTGCCGGTGCTCGCCGTCCTCGACACGTGGTGGGGCGGGCTCGGCGGCGAAGAGGGTTCCCGTCAACGGGCCCTGCTCCTGCCGAAGCTCATGTTCCAGCACTTCACCCGCAGCAGCTTCCTCGTGGGCGACGACGATCGCGTCATCGCGTTCCTGATCGGGTTCCTCTCGCCGTCGCGGCCGGCCGAGAGCTACATCCACTTCGTCGGGGTCGATCCCGCCGAACGCGGGCGCGGCCTGGGCGCGGCGCTGTACGAGCGCTTCTTCGCCCACAGCCGCGAGAACGGGCGGTCGGTGGTGCGGGCGATCACGTCGCCGGTCAACAAGGGTTCGCACGCGTTCCACACCCGGATGGGGTTCGTCACCGAACCAGGGCCGAAGGAGTTCGAAGGGTTGCCGGTCCAGCCCGACTACGACGGGCCGGGCCTGGACCGGCTGAGTTTCCGCAAGGATCTGTAGGTGGAGCCCGGGCCGGGCGGCGGCTGCGCGGCACCGCCCGGCCCGGAAACCGTTACTGCACCGGTGGGTAGGCGTTCTGGACCAGTTCCTCGAACTGGGCCTCGAACCACTTGCCCGACAGCGGGGCGTTCGGCAGGGCGCCGGTCAGGTTGCCGCCGTTGGCCTGCTGGCTGCCGTGGAAGGTCGGGTCGCACATCGGGTCCGCGCCCTTGCCTTCGTCGTTGGGGATCTGCTGGCTCGCGCCGTCGGACTCACCCGGCGGCTTGATCCAGACGTAGGCGTCGAAGTGCGCCGCCGGCGCGACCGTCGGCCGGACACCCAGGCCCGCGCCGCTCTGGTTGCACCAGTTGCCGCGGTGCAGCCGCCGGTCGATCCGGCCCGAGTTCACGTAGGCGTCCACAGTGGACCCCGAGGCCCCGCTGGGCCGGGCCGAGCCGCCCCAGCCGTTGCGCGAGGTGTCGACCAGCATGCCGATCCCGCTGGGCAGGCCCGCCGCGACGAACGCGTTGTACATCGCCGTGGCGAACGGAACCTCGGCGAAGTACGGGTTCCACTGGTAGAACGTCGCCGACTTCAGCTGCTGCCCGCCGACCGTCAGGTTCGGGTCGGGCAGGTTCGGCTCGGTCAGCGGCGTGTAGTTCGCCGTGGAGCTGATGAAGCCGTCGATGCTGTTCACGCCGGCCGTGGTGCCCTGCAGGGTCTGCTTGACCAGGTTGACGAAGGGACCGAAGTTGCTGTCCCAGCCCAGCCACGCCGAGTGCGCGATGTCCAGGTAGTTGTAGACGTTGGAGATCGCGTGCAGCTTGTTCAGCGCGTACTGGATGCCCTGCGTGTACACCCCGGTGGACTGCGCTTCCGCGCACGTCGCCATCGACGTGTTCGTGATCAGGTTCGGCAGCGAGTCCGGCTCGACGACCGCGACGATCCGCAGCGGCGCGTACTTGGCGTCGGACAGGATCGACGCGATCGGGTCGATGTACTCGCTCTTGTACCGGGCCAGGCCGTTCTCGGAGGCCTTCAGCTCACCGTTGGACGCCAGCGCCGCGCAGTCGCGGTTCGGCAGGTCGTAGACGACGATCTGGATGGTCACCGGCGTGCCGCCGCTGGCCTGGCTCAACGCCGCGTCGAGGTGCCCGCGCAGGCCGCGTGCGGTCGACGTGCCCTCGATCGCCGCGATCCGGTCCAGCCACACGGCGGTGGAGGTGTTCGCGACCTTGGCCATCTGGGCGCCGAGCGTGCCGCCCTTGGCCGCGGCCGCCGCGCTCACCTGGCCCGACCAGTCCGGGTTCACGTACCCCTTGGCGCCGACGTACGGGTTCTCCACGTGCGTCCCCGGCTGGGGCGTCGTGGTCGGCCCGGTCGGGGTCGTGGGCGTGGTCGGGGTGGTCGGCGTCGTGGGCGTCGTCGGCGTGGTCGTGGGCGTCGTGGTCGTGCCGCCGTCGCAGTTGACGCCGTTGAGCGAGAACGCCGTGGGGATGGCGTTCGTGCCCGAGTACGAGCCGTTGAAGCCGAAGCTCGCGGTCGCGTTCGTCGCGAGCGCGCCGCCCCACGAGGGGTTCTTCGCGCTCACGTGCTTGCCGCTCTGGCTGAACGTGGCGCTCCAGCCCTGCTGCACCTGCTGGTTGCCGGCGAAGTCCCACTGGACGTCCCAGCTGGAGACGGCGTCGCCGAGGTTGGTCACCGAGACGTTCGCGGTGAACCCGGTGTCCCACTGGTTGACGGTGTAGGTCACCTTGCAGCCGGCGGCGGCGACCGCCGGACTCCCGCCGGCCACCACCAGGCCGGCCACGACGGCCGCGGCCGTCACCGAGGACGCCACGGCGAGCCGTGACTTCCTCCTCGCGGACCAGAATTCACTCTTCATCGAGTGTGCTCCTTCGTGTTCGGTGGGTGGGTCAGGTGGTGCAGGCGGTCGCGCCGACGGCGAAGCCGCTGGGCGTGCCGGTCGAAGCGCCGGTGGCCTGGAAGCCGATCGACGTCGAAGCGCCGCCGGCCAGGTCGGGCGCCCACGACGGCGCCTTGGCCGTCGCCTGCTGCCCGCTCTGGGTGACGGTGGCGCCCCAGCCGCCGGTGATCTGCGTCCCGGACGGCACGGTCCAGCCGAGGGCCCAGGTCTTCAGCGGGGAGGTCCCGGTGTTCTTGAGGGTCACGGAGGCGACGAAGCCGCCCTGCCACGTGTTGTCGACGTGGTAGGTCACCGCGCAGCTCACCGACGGCGGCGGATCGGTCGTGCCGCCGCCCGAACCCACCGGTGGGATCAGGTACGGCTGCAGGATGGACTGCTTGGCCTGGTTGACCGTGGTCCAGTCGTCGTTGAGGATGCCGCCGGTGTCCCCCGAGTTCGGGTTCCACGACCAGTAGGTGAAGCTCATCCCCGAGGTCCCGGTGCCGGTGTACTTCATCAGTTCCTGCAGCCAGGTCTTGTCGCGCGGGTCGGCGAGCGTGGTGCCGAACTCGCCGAGCAGCACCGGCGCGATGTTCTGCTTCTGCAGGTAGCCGAAGAAGTGGTCCCACAGCGCCGGCAGGTTCGCCGGGAACGCGGGATCGGAGAACCACGGCTGCGCGAACACCGAAGTCGCGTACTCGTGCGCGGAGTAGACGAGCTTGTCCGGTTTGGACAGCCGTACCGGGAACTGCTTGGCCCCGGAGAGGTTCCCGCCCCACCAGCCGCACTGCGGGTCGCCGGTGCCGCTGACGCAGTCGACGCCCTCGACGACGATCAGCCAGTCCGGGTTGGCGGCCAGCACCGCGTTGCCGGCGCGTTCGGCGGCCAGGCGCCAGTCGGTCGCGGTGTCGCCGCAGCCCCAGCACGCTCCCCCGCCGCCCTGGATCGAGTGCGGCTCGTTGTGCAGGTCCGCGCCGATGACCGTGGTGTTCCCCTTGTAGTGCTGCGCGAGCATCGTCCAGTCGGAGATCCAGCGGCTCTCCGAGTACGCGGCGGTGTACCAGAGCGGGGACTGCGCGCCGGAGTCCGGGCGGTGCCGGTCGAGCAGCACGCGCATGCCCTTGGTGCCGGCGTAGGCGATGATCTTGTCGAGCACCTGCAGCCCGGACAGCCCCTGCAGGTCCGGGTTCTGGACGGCGTCGATGCTGGTCGGCTTCGACCCGCTGTCGAACAGCTGGTTGGAGTACGGCAGCCGCAGCGTGTTGTAGCCGAGGCTCGCCATCTGGTCGAGCATGTCCTTGTAGTTGCGGCTCCACAGGCCGTGCGGCGAGTAGTTGCCGGTCTCGGCGCCGAACCAGTTGATGCCGGTCATCCGCACCGGCGCGCCGGCGGCGTCGACGAGCTGGGACCCGGACGCGTGCCAGAAGCCCGTCCCGGTTCCCGAGGCCGCACTTTCACGTGAAAGTGCGGGAGTGGGGGCCGCGGTGGCCGGGGACGCCGTGAGAACGGCGGCCCCGGCCAGTGCGGCGACCGCGAAGGAGAGCAGTCGCTTCATCGAGTGCCTTTCAGCCGAACAGGGCGACGTGCGCGGCGAACGCCGTGGCGATCTCCGACTGCGCCCAGAACCGGTGGTAGGTGAACGTCGGCGCGGCGCCACCGTCCAGGTAGGACTGGACCTTCGGCCATTGCGGGTCGTTCTTGTAGAAGGAGCGGATCGACAGGAACGTCGAGCTGGAGTTGATCGCGTCGCCGTTCGGCATCGTGCCGGTCCAGCCGCTCGGGACGTACAGGCCCTGATCGGTGGTGGCGTTGTAGGCGTCGTCGAACCGGTTGTAGTCGCTCCGGGTCTCCGGCACCGCGATGCCCTTGCTGTCGGTGTTGGCCGACAGCGCCGTGAGCAGCTGCTCCCCGACCGTCTTCGCCTGGGCGTTGCTCGACCCGGACGCGTAGTAGAGCAGCGTCTTGGCCAGCGAGGCCGCGACCCCGACGTCCTGGCTGAAGTTCTTCACCGTGACGTGCAGGCCCGTGTTCGAGCCGGGACTGGTGGCGTTCCAGGTGTCCGGCGCGCCGCTCCAGGTCAGGTCGGACGGGATCTGGAAGCTCCCGCCGGCCCCGACCGTGGTGTTGGCGATGGCCCACGGAACCCACTTGTCGAGGATCTTCTTGGCGCGGGCGTCACCAGTCGCCTGGTAGTACTCGGCGATCCGCTCCATGCCCCACGTCTGGAAGCCGAACCACTGGTTGCTCGGCGGGTCGTGCCAGACCGGCTGGTAGTCGTAGAACATCCCGTAGAACGTCGGGGTGCCCGACGGCGGGGTGCCGTACTGGCCGTCCCAGCTGTTGGTCGCGCCGCCGGCGAGCCCGCCTTCGGACGACTGCAGCCACTGCAGGAACTCGAGCTGACGGCTGAGGCTGGTCGCCCAGTCGCTCGCACCGGTCGCCGAGGTGACCTTCAGCCCCGGGTCGGCCGACAACGCGTACGCGGCCAGCGGGTTCTGGTAGCCCTGGTGGGCCGCGCCGTCCCCGATCCGCCACGCCCAGGCGCTGGACGAGTCCATCGAGCCGCCCCAGGCGTAGTACCAGGAGACGAGGTAGTGCTCGCTGTCCTTGCCGGTGCCCGCGGCGCAGGTGGACGCGCCGACGCAGTTGCCGATCTTCTTGAAGTACTTGTCGAACAGCGAGTACCGGAGGTAGTCGCCCATCTTCGACGCCTTCTTCACGACCGCCGAGACGTCGGCGCTCTTGCCCTGCGCCGCCGCCCACTTCTCGGCCTGGAAGGCCACCTGCACGGCGCGGGCGTCCGCGTCGGGCGCGTTGGTGTACTTCCACTGCTTCGCGTACGACGAGTCGCCGGTGAACAGGTCGAGGTAGCCGTTCTTGCCGCCGAACTTCAGGATGTCGCAGCTGGGCTGGGTGACCGTCTCCCAGACCGACTCCTGCGACCCGCGCTGGAAGGTGTTGATGAACGCCGGCGCGGTGTTCGTGCCGTCCTCGCAGTGGCCGAACTTGTAGATGTTGTCCACGTCGAGCAGCCAGTGCATGCCGTAGACGTCCGACGAGCCGTAGGCCGCCTTCAGCTCGGCCGCGATCGGGTCGGACCCGACCGAGACGTTCGTCTGCAGCTGCGACGGGTACTGCTTCGGGCTCGGGTACTCGGCCGCGTAGGTCGCCGGCTTGCTCGCGTTGTAGCCGGAGTTGCCGGGCTGGTCGGCCGCGGACGGGATCGCGTAGGTCTCGATCGACGTCCAGGCCTGGTTGAACGGGGCCCAGTCACCGGTGACCCGGCCGTAGGACGCCTCCAGCCACAGGTAGTAGCTGAACGCCTCCGACGTCGTTTCGTGGCCGTGGTCCGGTGCCTCGACGATCAGCGTCTCGATCGAGTGGTAGGGCACCAGGATGTTCCCGAACTTGCGGAAGTAGCCGTTGTTCGGGTCCTTGATCTTGTTGTACTGCGTGAGGAACGCGAGCTGGTAGTCCGAAGTGGACGACGAGATCTCGTTGACCGTCACCGTCGCGGCGGTGTACCCGCTGCTGCTCGCGGTGAAGGTCGCGCTGCCCAGGTCTCCCCCGTTGTCGGCGCTCTTCACGGTGACGTTCTGCGGGGTGTTCCAGTTCGTCGTCGAGAAGGTGAGGCTCGTCGGGCTCGCGGTCAGGTCGGTGCTGCCCGCGGTCCGGGCGACGTCGACGGTGACCGGCGCGGTGGGCGCGCCGGCGAGGCTGACCGCGAAGGTCGTCGTGCCGCCCTGCTTGACCTGCGCGGTCGCCGGGGCGGCGACGATCGTGGGGCCGGAGAGGACCTTCACGCTGACCGGGCTGGAGGTGGTGCTCGCGCCCTTGTTGTCGTAGGCCTTCGCCGTGATCGAGTAGGTCCCGGCCGGGACGTTGCCCCAGCTGCCTTCGAACGGCGCGGCCGTGTCGGTGGCCAGCAGCGTGTCCCCGGCGTAGAACTCGACCTTGCTCACGGTGCCGTCGCTGTCCGCGGCGGTCGCGGCGAGCGGGATCGTCGCGGGGGCGTAGTAGGTGCCGGTCGAGGCGGGCGAGGTCAGGCTGACCGTCGGCGCCTTGTTGGCACCGGTGCACGCGGTGCCGTTGACGGAGAAGTCGGTCGGCGGCCGGTTGGCGGACCCCTTCGAGCCGTTGAACCCGAAGCTGGTGCTCGCCCCGGTGCCGAGGTGGCCGTTGTAGGACATGTTCGTCGCGGTGACCGCGGCGCCGGACTGGGCGAAGGTGGCACTCCAGCCCTGCTGGACCTTCTGGCCGTCGAGGAAGGTCCAGCCGACCTTCCAGCTGTCGAGCGGCGAGCCGTCGTTGCGCAGCGAGACGTTGGCGGTGAACCCGGTGTCCCAGTCGTTGGTGGTGTAGGTGACGGAACAGGCGACATCGGCGCCGAGCGCCGGGGGTGGGGCGACCAGCGCGGCCGCGGCCGCGACCGTGGCCGTGACCAGGGCCAGGCCGCGCGACCGGCGCAATCTGCGCCATCGGGGAGAGGAACGCATGGCTGCGGAACTCCTTTGTCCGTAGGGAGCCAGCGATCTGGGAGCGCTTCCAGGCGCAGACGGTAGCCAGCCGGAAACCTGGATGTAAAGAATCGAGTCAGAAGGACACGCGGGTTGCGGATGTCACTTCTGCGCGCCGGGCGAACGACGGCTCACTGAACACTCCTGAACAGCTCCACCCGAAGGTGGGTCGACCACTCTTTTGGCCTAGTTCGATAGTGACGTGGAGTGGTGAGGAAACGCTGTTTAGGGCCGAAGGGGTGCATCTCGGGCGGATGGGTGCCGCTTGGCGGGACGGCTGGCTGGGGTGGGTTCGCGGAGGTGCCGGGGTGCCGCGCGGCCGAACGGGTGCTCCGGGTGCTCCGGGAGCGCACCCGGAGGCCGACGGCCGGTGGCGGCACACGGCCGGTGGCGCCGCCGGGTCGGCCTGGCCGGTTTGCGCAGCCCGGGTTCCGAGGGGCATGCCGGTTTGCGGGGCCGCGCCGGACTCTGGGCTCGCCCGGAGCCCCGCTTGCGAAGCCCGGGCTTCGCGAGGGCGTGCCGAGGACCCCCAGGTTCCGGCTGCCACGCCCGGGTTCGAGCGGCCGCGCAGGGAACCCGCAGAGGCCACATCCCAGCTCGCAGGCGGGCGCGCCGCCCCCGGACGACCCGGCCAACGTCCTGAATGACTCATTCAGGTCTTCGGAGGTCCTGAATGACTCATTCAAGACACCTCAGCCGCGCCCCGGGATTCAGCTCGACGCGCGCACCGCCAGCGAAACCGGCAGGATCTGCTGGCGCGGCTTCAAGCTCTGGTCGTCGAGCAGCTGCAACAACGTCTCCACCATCGCGTGCACCTGCTCGCGCGGGTCCTGGTGCACCGACGTCAGCGGGGGGTCCATCGCCGGAGCCAGGGTCGCGTTGTCGTCGAAGCTGACGACCGCGACGTCGGCCGGGATGCGGTGGCCCGCCGCGTCCAGGGTGCGCAGTGCGCCCACCGCCATCATGTCGCTCGCCACGAACACCGCGTCGAGGTCCGGGTGGCGGGCCAGCAGGGCGGACATCGCGTTCGCGCCGCCGGACAGCGTGAAGTCGGCCTCTTCGGCCAGGTCGGAGGGGTCGAGGCCGGCGTCGAGGAGCGTTTTGCGCCAGCCCGCGAGGCGGTCGATCGAGGCGCTCTGGTCCTGCGGGCCCGCGATCGTCCCGATCCGGCGCCTGCCGGACGCGACCAGGTGCTGCACCGCCAGGCGCGCGCCGCCTTCGTTGTCGAAGTCGACGACGTGGACGCCGCGGCGGATGCCGGCGGCCTGGCCGCCGAAGACCACCGGGATGCGCAGCAGGCGCAGCGCCTTGGGGAGCGGGTCCGCGCGGTGCGGCGCGAACACGAGCGCGCCGTCGACGTGGCCGCCCTCCAGGAAGCGGACCGTTTTGCCCAGGTCCTCGCGCGTGTCGCTGAAGATGAGCACCATCTGGCGGCCGACGTCGGCGAGCTCGCGGTAGCCGGCGCGCATGACCGACGTCCGGTACGGGTCGTCGAGCAGCCGGGACTCCGGCTCCGACAGCACCACGGCGATCGCGCCGGTGCGGCGGGTGACCAGCGAGCGGGCGGCCTGGTTCGGGGAATAGCCCAGGTCACGGGCCGCGGCTTGGACCTTCTCGCGCGCCGCCGCGCTGACGTACGCGTCGTCGTTCAGCGCGCGCGACGCCGTCGACCGCGACACGCCGGCGAACGCCGCGACGTCCTCCAGCGTCGGCCGCTCTTCATCCCCTGCTCGAGGCCCCACACCAACCGCCCTCGCTCCCACGACCACCCTGACTTCGACAGCTTAACCGCCAAGCGGAACGAAGTCCGGGAGCGCTCCTCGCAGGAAACACTCCGGTTACGACCCCTTGACACCGGTGAAGGCCCCCACCAGACTCTGCGACACCTGGGAGCGCTCCCAGATCGGCTCCCAGCAGTGAGAGCGCTCATTCCCGTCAACAAGGTGGTTGGACACGTGAGAACGATCCGGAACGGCCTGGTCCTCGCACTGGGCATCACGATGACGGCGCTCGGCGCCACGGCCTGTGGTGGCGGCGGTGACGAAACGCCCCCCGCCGCCGGTCCGAACGAGCACGTCGACCTGACGCTGGCGACGTTCACCGAGTTCGGCTACGAGGCCCTCATCCCGGAGTACGAGCGGCTGCACCCGAACATCAAGATCACCCACCGCAAGACCGGCCAGGGCGGCCCCTACCACGAGGAACTCGTCACCAAGCTGGCCGCGGGGTCCGGCCTCGCCGACGTGACGGCGCTCGAAGAGGGCCACCTGTCGGACTTCCTCGACAAGGGTTCGAAGTTCAACGACCTGAGCAAGATCGGCCCGGCCGACGCCTCCCCGGACCGCTGGCTGAGCTGGAAGTACGACGCCGCCAAGACCAAGGACGGCAAGGTCATCGGCTACGGCACCGACATCGGCCCGCTCGCCATGTGCTACCGCAAGGACATGTTCAAGGCCGCCGGCCTGCCGGACGACCCCGAAGCGGTCAAGCCGCTGTTCGCCACCTGGGACAGCTACTTCGCCGCCGGCGCGGACTTCGTGAAGAAGAGCAACGGCAAGGCCTGGTTCGACTCGGCCGCGCAGAACTTCAACGCCATGGTCAACCAGCTCCCCGAGGGCTACATCAACAAGGACGACAAGCTGGCCGTCGAGACCAACCAGGGCATCAAGGACGCCTGGACCAAGGTCACCGACGCCGTCGCCAAGGGCGAGTCGGCCAAGCTCACCGCGTTCAGCAACGAGTGGAACACCGGCTTCAAGCAGGGCGCGTTCGCCACGAAGGTGTGCCCGGCCTGGATGCTCGGCGTGATCAAGGAGCAGGCGGGCCCGGAGAACGCCGGCAAGTGGGCGGTCACCGCGGCGTTCCCCGGTGGCGGCGGCAACTGGGGCGGTTCGTACCTGACCGTGCCGACGCAGTCGAAGCACCCGAAGGAGGCCGCCGAGCTCGCCGCTTGGCTGACCGCCCCGGAGCAGCAGATCAAGGCGTTCCAGGCCAAGGGCACCTTCCCGAGCCAGGTCAAGGCGCTGACCGACCCCGCGCTGCTGAGCAAGACCGACGACTACTTCGGCGGCACGAAGGTCGGCGAGCTGTTCGCCGAGCAGGCCAAGAAGGTCCAGAAGCCGCAGTACAAGGGCCCGGGCGACGGCCAGATCCAGGAGAACGCGTCGAGCCCGGCACTGCAGGCGGTCGAGCAGGGCAAGTCGGCCGCGGACGGCTGGAACCAGATGGTCGACGCCGCGAAGAAGATCACGCGCTGAGCCGATGACCGTCCTCGACAAGGTCGCGCCGGAAGGGAGTAAGGCCGGGGAGCGCACGTCTCCCCGGCCCACCTTCCGTCACCGGTTGAGCCGGTGGGACGTCAAGGTCTCGCCGTACCTCTACATCGCGCCGTTCTTCATCCTCTTCGGGATCGTCGGGCTGTTCCCGCTGCTCTACACCGCGTACGTCTCGCTGTTCAAGTGGGAAGCCGGGAGCGACGATCCCGATTTCATCGGCCTCGACAACTTCAAGGAGCTCTTCGCCGACGCGCAGTTCTGGAACGCGCTGACCAACACGATCAGCATCTTCCTGCTCTCCAGCGTCCCGCAGCTCATCATCGCCGTGCTGCTGGCGGCCCTGCTCGGCGCCCGGCTGCGCGGTGCCACCGGCTGGCGGGTGGGCATCCTGCTGCCGTACGCGGCCAGCCTCGTCGCCATCGGCATCATCTTCGCCAACCTGTTCGGCCCGAAGTACGGGCTGATCAACGGCGTGCTGCAGACCATCGGGCTGGACCCGGTCGACTGGCAGGCCAACCGCTTCGGCAGCCACGTCGCGATCGCGATCATGGTCAACTGGCGCTGGACCGGCTACAACGCCCTGATCGTGCTGGCGGCCATGCAGGCCATCCCGAAGGAACTCCACGAAGCGGCGCTGATCGACGGCGCCGGCACGTGGCGCCGGTTCTGGAACGTCACCCTGCCGCTGCTCCGGCCGACGCTGATCTTCGTCACCATCACCTCGACGATCGGCGGCCTGCAGATCTTCACCGAGCCGAAGCTGTTCGACGCCATGCCCGGGTCGAACAACGGCGGTTCCACCAACCAGTTCCAGACCGTGACGCTGTACCTCTACCAGACGGCGTTCCAGAACGCCGATCTCGGCTACGCCTCGGCGATCGCCTGGGTGCTGTTCCTGATCATCGTGCTGATCGCGCTGGGGAACTACTTCCTCACCGGCCGGCTCGCCCGTCCCCAGGCGGTGAAGAAGAAATGACGACGCTCCAGAGTGGACTGCGGCGGAAGGTCGCCACGCTCGGCAAGCCGCGCAAGGCGACCTACGTCGTGCTGGCGATCTTCGTGCTCGGTTCGCTGTTCCCGTTCTACTGGTCGTTCCTGGTGGCCAGCCGCGACAACGGGATGCTCACCGAGCGCATCCCGCCGTTCGTGCCCGGCGGCAACTTCTTCGCCAACGCCGCGCGGGTGTTCGACACCGTGCCGTTCTGGAAGGCGCTGGCCAACAGCGTCATCGTGTCCGGCACGGTGACGCTGACGACGGTGCTGTTCTCGTCGCTGGCCGGGTTCGCCTTCGCGAAACTGCGGTTCCGCGGGCGCAACAAGCTGTTCGTGTTCATCGTCGTCACGCTCGCCGTGCCCACCCAGCTGGGCATCATCCCGCTGTTCATCGCGATGTCCGAGCTGGGCTGGACCGGGAGCCTGACGGCGGTGATCGTGCCCAACCTGGTCACCGCGTTCGGCGTCTTCTGGATGCGGCAGTACACAGTGGACGCGCTGCCGTACGAGCTGATCGAGGCCGCGCGCGTCGACGGCTGCAGCATGATCCGGATCTTCTGGAACGTCTGCCTGCCCGCGGTCCGGCCGGCCGCGGCGATCCTGGCGATGTTCACGTTCATGATGTCGTGGAACGACTTCCTGTGGCCGCTGGTGGTCCTGGACGCGGGCAACCCGACCGTCCAGGTCGCGCTGGAAAAGCTCCAGAGCGGCTACTACGTCGACTATTCGCTGGTGCTGGCCGGCACGACCCTGGCCACCATCCCGATCCTCATCGTCTTCCTCCTCCTCGGCCGCCAGATCGTGGCCGGAATCATGCAAGGTGCCGTGAAAGGGTGAACATGTCCGTACATCCCGACAGCGTTCGGGCGGAGACAGCGCTGATGTTCCCGCCCGGATTCGTCTGGGGCGCCGCCACCGCGGCGTTCCAGGTGGAAGGGGCCACCACGGCCGACGGTCGCACCGACTCGGTCTGGGACGTCTTCGCGCGCCGTCCGGGTGCGGTCGTGGGCGGCGACACCGGCGACCCGGCGGCCGACCACTACCGCCGCTACGCCGAGGACGTCGCGCTCATGCGGCGCCTCGGGCTCGGTGCCTACCGCTTCTCGCTGGCCTGGCCGCGGGTGCGGCCGGACGGCGGCGAGCCGAACGCCGCCGGGCTCGCCTTCTACGACCGGCTGGTCGACTGCCTGCTGGAGGCGGGCGTCCAGCCGTGGGCGACGCTCTACCACTGGGACCTGCCGCAGGCGCTGGAGGAGAAGGGCGGCTGGACCTCGCGGGACACCGCGTACCGGTTCGCCGAGTACGCGGAGTCGGTGGTCGAACGCCTCGGCGACCGCGTCGCCAGCTGGTCGACGCTGAACGAGCCGTGGTGCGCGGCGATGCTGGGCTACGCGGGCGGCATCCACGCGCCGGGCCGCACGGACCACTCCGCCGCCGTCGCCGCCACCCACCACCTGCTGCTGGGGCACGGGCTGGCGATGGACGTCATCCGCCGCCACGCGCCGGGTGTCCCGGCCGGCATCACGCTGAACCTGTACCCGGTGGCCGCGCACGACCCGGCGAACGTCGCCGACGTCGCGGCGGCCCGGCGCATCGACGGCCTGCAGAACCGGCTGTTCCTCGACCCGGTCCTGCGCGGCGGCTACCCGGACGACCTGGTCACCGACCTGGCGCCGTTCGGGCTCGGCGACGTGGTGCGGGACGAGGACGCCGCGGTGATCGCCGCGCACGTCGACTGGCTGGGCGTGAACTACTACCGCGACTACCGCGTCGCGGGCCGCCCGGTGGAGGGCAGCGAACCGGCGGGCCCGGAGTGGGTCGGCGCGGGCGACGTCCACTTCGTCCCGGACCCGGCCGCCCCCCGCACGGACTCGGGCTGGGAGGTCCAGCCGGCCGGCCTGACGGAGTCCCTGCTCCAGGTCCACCGCGGCTACCGGCGCGTCCCGCTGTACATCACGGAGAACGGCGCGGCCTACCCCGACGTCATCGGCGACGGCGGTGACATCGTCGACACCGACCGGGTCGCCTTCCTGGACTCCCACCTCCGGGCAGCGCACGACGCCCTGGCGGCGGGCGTGGACCTGCGCGGCTACTTCTACTGGTCCCTGCTGGACAACTTCGAGTGGGCCGAGGGCTACGCGAAGCGCTTCGGCCTGGTCCACGTGGACTACGAGACGCAGGTCCGCACGATGAAGCGCAGCGCCCAGTGGTACTCCCGGGTGATCGGGATGAACGGCCTGGGCTGACCAAAGCGCCCCAATGTGGCCTTGGTTGCGTCAGACGCACCCAAGGTGGCCTTCGGTGCGTCTGACGCACCGAAGGCCACCTTGGGGCGCGCTTGAAGTGGGGCGTGCATTCCGGCACCCGCGTTGACAGACTGACCGGTATGGGACTGCGCAGCGAAGCTTGGTTCAACAACCCCGCCGACCCGGGAATGACCGCGCTCTACCTTGAGCGCTACATGAACTGGGGCCTCACCCGGGAAGAGCTGCAATCCGGCAAGCCGATCATCGGCATCGCGCAGACCGGCTCGGACCTCACCCCGTGCAACCGCCACCACCTCCAGCTCGCCGACCGCACCCGCGAAGGCATCCGGGAAGCAGGCGGGATCGCCATCGAGTTCCCGGTCCACCCGATCCAGGAGACCGGCAAGCGCCCGACCGCCGCCCTGGACCGCAACCTCGCCTACCTCGGCCTGGTCGAGACCCTCTACGGCTACCCCATCGACGGCGTCGTCCTGACCACCGGTTGCGACAAGACCACCCCCGCCTGCCTGATGGCCGCCGCGACCGTCGACCTCCCGGCGATCGTGCTGTCCGGCGGGCCGATGCTCAACGGCTGGTACAACGGCGAACGCACCGGGTCCGGCACCATCATCTGGAAGGCGCGCGAGCTGCTCGCCGCCGGGGAGATCGACGACGCCGGGTTCATGGAGCTGGTCGCGTCGTCCGCGCCGTCGCCCGGGCACTGCAACACCATGGGCACCGCCTCGACGATGAACGCGCTCGCCGAAGCGCTCGGGATGAGCCTGCCCGGCTGCGCGGCCATCCCGGCGCCGCACCGCGACCGGGCGCGGATGGCCTACCGCACCGGGCTGCGGATCGTCGAAATGGTGCGCGAAGACCTCAAGCCGTCCGACATCCTCACGCGCGCGGCGTTCGAGAACGCCATCGTGGTGAGCTCGGCGATCGGGGGCTCGACCAACGCGCCCATCCACATCGGCGCGATCGCCCGGCACATCGGCGTCGACCTGCCGCTCGAGGACTGGCAGCGGCTCGGCCACGCCGTCCCGCTGCTGGTCGACCTGCAGCCCGCGGGCAAGTACCTCGGCGAGGAGTTCCACCGCGCCGGCGGCGTCCCGGCCGTCGTGCACGAGCTGATGCGGCACGGGCTCGTCCACGAAGACGCCCGCACGGTCAACGGCCGCACGCTCGGCGAGAACTGCCGCGACGCCGAGGCGGGCGACCGGGACGTCATCCGGACGTTCGACACCGCGCTCACCCCCGACGCGGGGTTCCTCGTCCTCAAGGGCAACCTCTTCGACGCCGCGATCATGAAGTCCAGCGTCATCTCGCCCGAGTTCCGGCGCCGCTACCTGGCCGGCGGGGTCTACGAGGGCACCGCGGTCGTGTTCGACGGGCCGGAGGACTACCACGCCCGGATCGACGACCCCGACCTCGGCGTCGACGAGCACTCGCTGCTGGTCATGCGCGGGACCGGCCCGCTCGGCTACCCGGGCTCCGCGGAGGTCGTGAACATGCGGCCGCCGGCGGAGCTGATCAAACGCGGGGTGCACGAGCTGCCGTGCCTCGGCGACGGCCGCCAGTCGGGCACCTCCGGCTCCCCGTCGATCCTCAACGCCTCCCCCGAAGCCGCGGCGGGCGGCGGGCTCGCCGTGCTGCGGACCGGCGACCGGGTGCGGATCGACCTGGCCGCGGGCACCGCCGACGTCCTGCTCCCCGACGAGGAACTCGCGTTGCGCCACAAGGAGCTCGCCGAAGCGGGCGGCTACCCGGTGCCCGAGGCGCAGACGCCGTGGCAGGAGATCCAGCGGTCGATGGTCGACCAGCTCTGCGACGGCATGGTGCTGCGCCCGGCGGTGGCCTACCAGCGGATCGCCGAAACGAAGGGCATCCCCCGCGACAACCACTGACCTTTCCCGCATTGAACGGGTCCTCAGCGGGTACCACTCCGGTAGCCGACGCGAGGAGGAGCCATGCTTCCGGAGCGAGAACGCCACGCGCTGCGCGAAATCGAAGCGGAGCTGCAAGCGAACGACCCCGCGTTCGCCGCCGCCTTCAGCGGCCGGAAGCTGCGGCGGCTCAGGCGGTGGAACCTCCTGCTGGTGCTCTGCGACGTCACGGCGGTCGTGATGCTGGTCGTCGGCCTCTTCGCCAGGGATGCCCAGCTGGTGCTCTGGGGCACGGTGAGCGCGGGAGCGCTGGTGGCGTGGCACATCGCCCGCGCCGAAACGGCCCGCGAGGCCACCGGAGACGGCACCGCCCCGGCGCCCGGAGGGTCCACAGTGGACTAGACGTCGGCCTTCGCCGCGCCCGCGACGGCTTCGGCCATGGCGGGCACGAGTGCTTCGTCGAACACGCTCGGCACGATCCGCTCCGGTACCAGGTCTTCGCCGACGACGTCGGCCAGCGCGTGCGCCGCGGCGAGCAGCATGTGCGCGGTCACCCGCGGCGCGCCCGAGTCGAGCAGGCCGCGGAACATCCCGGGGAACGCCAGCACGTTGTTGATCTGGTTGGGGAGGTCGCTGCGGCCGGTCGCGACGATCTCGGCGTGTCGCCCGGCCGCCTCGGGATCGACCTCCGGGTCCGGGTTGGCCAGCGCGAACACGATCGGGCGGGCCGCCATGGCCTCGACGTCCTCCGGCGCCAGGATCCCGCCCGCGCTGACCCCGATGAAGACGTCCGCGCCGCGCACGGCGTCCTTGAGCGAACCGGGCCTGCCCCCGGTGTTCTCCGCCAGCCAGACCTTCTCCCCCACCAGGTCCCGGTCTTCGTGCAGGACGCCTTCGCGGTCGCAGACGACGATGCCGTCGGACCGGTAGCCCGCCCGCAGCAACAGCCGGGCGATCGCACTGCCCGCCGCGCCGGCCCCGGAGATGACGACCGACGTCCCCTCGGGGGCGCGGCCGGTCAGCTTCAGCGCGTTGTGCAGCGCGCCGAGCACGACGACCGCGGTACCGTGCTGGTCGTCGTGGAAGACAGGGATGTCCAGCTCGTCGTGCAGCCGCCGTTCGACGGTGAAGCAGCGCGGGGCGGCGATGTCTTCGAGGTTGATCGCGCCGAACGACGTCGCGAGGTCGGTGACCGTGCGGACGAGGTCGTCGGGTTCGCGGCTGACCGGGCAGATCGGCCAGGCGTCGACGTCGGCGAACCGCTTGAGCAGGGCCGCTTTGCCCTCCATCACCGGCAGCGCGGCGGCCGGGCCGCGGTCCCCGAGCCCGAGCAGCGCCGAGCCGTCGGAGACGATGGCGACCGAGTTGGCCTTGACCGTCTCCCGGCCGAGCGCGGACGGGTCGTCGGCGACCCGCTTCGCCTGGTCCGCGACGCCCGGCGTGTAGTGCTCGGCCAGGTCCTCGGGGGTGTCCAGGGCGACGCGGGTCGCCACCTCCACTTTTCCTCGGCTGCGCGTCATACCGGCGGGGTACCCGCGCGGCGCGGAGCTCAGTCGTAGGAGAGCGCCTCGACGAGCTCGCCGGCGGTCGGGTTCGCCAGCGCCCTGGCCACGTCGGCCTGAGCGACGATCCCGACCAGGTCGTGCCCGTCGATCACCGGCAGCCGGCGCACGCGGTGCTCGGACATCGTGCGCAGGATCTCCGCCGCGTCGTCGTCGGCGCCGATCGTGACCGCCTCGCCCTGGGCCAGCTCGCCGACGTGCAGCGCGCGCGTGTCCTTGCCCTCGGCCAGTACCTTCACGACGATGTCGCGGTCGGTGATCATGCCCTGCAGCCGGTTGTCCTCACCGCAGATCGGCAGGGCACCGACGCCCAGCCGGGCCATGGTGACCGCGGCGTCCTGCACCGTGTCCGACGCGCGGGCACACGTGGCGTCCGGCGTCATGATGTCGCGTGCGGTGGTCATCGTGAGCTCCTTCCTTCCGGTTGTCCTCCGGCTACCCGGCGTCGCCGGGTTTACTCGGGGGTGGTCCGGGGAATTTCCGGCCACATGCCGGATTCCCGCGGTGCGGAGCCGCCGGACACCACCGACCTGGCACGCCTGCGGTCGGCGGCGTCCGGCTGTCAGGGGTGCCCGCTGTACCAGGACGCCACGCAGACCGTCTTCGGCGAAGGCGCGGCCGGGGCGAAGGTCCTCGTCGTCGGCGAGCAGCCGGGCGACAAGGAGGACGTCGCGGGCGAGCCGTTCGTCGGCCCGGCGGGCAAGCTGCTGGACCGCGCGTTCGAGGAGGCGGGCTTCGACCGGGGGTCGCTGTACGTGACCAACGCGGTCAAGCACTTCAAGTTCAAGCGCGAGGGCAAGCGCCGCATCCACCAGAAGCCGGGCCGCACCGAGGTGGTCGCGTGCCGCCCGTGGCTGCTGGCGGAACTGCGCGCGGTGCGCCCCGATCTTGTGCTGCTGCTGGGCGCGACGGCCGCGCAGTCGTTGCTGGGCCCGAAGTTCCGGCTCACCCAGCACCGCGGCGAGCCGGTCGAGCCGCCTGCGGAGCTGAGCGAGCTGGTGCCGTCGGCGGTGGCGACGGTGCACCCGTCGGCGGTGCTGCGGGCGCCGGACCGCGACGAGGCGTACGCGGCTTTCGTGGCGGATGTGAAAGCGGCGGGCAAGCTACTCGGCTGAGGGGAGCTTGGCCAGCGCCGTCTCGGCCGAGGCCGCGTGCTCGTCCAGGGCACGCCACGGATCGTCCTTGCGGGCCGGCCGCTGCTTTTCCTTCGCCAGGCTCCAGCCGTCCGGTTCGGCCTTCCCCAGCTCCCGCCAGTCCAGTGGCGTCGCGGCCGCCGCGCCCGGCCGGGCGCGCAGGGAGTACGGCGCGACGAACGTCTGCGCGTACCCGTTCCGGTTGGCGTCCAGGAAGATCCGGTCGCCGCGCTTTTCCTTGCGCTGCGCCGTGGTCAGGCGGTCCGGGCCGGTGGCCGCGACGCGGTCGGCGAGCGCCCGGGACAGCTCCAGCACGACGTCGGTGTCCGACTTCGCGTCCAGGGGTGCCAGCACGTGGAAGCCGCGGCCGCCGGTGGCCTGGACGAACGCCGTCAAGCCGACGCGTTCGTATTCGTCGCGGATGCGCCGGGCGGCCGCCCGCAGCTCCGCGACCGGGGTGCCGTCCGGCGGGTCGAGGTCCAGCACCAGGCGGTCGGGGCACGTCGGGGCATCCACAGTGGACAGCCAGACGTGGAACTCCACCGTCCCCTGGTTCGCCAGGTACTCCAGGGTTTCCGCGTCGTCGCACACCACGTAGTCGTCCGTCCCGCCGCCGGCCCGGGGGACGCTTTCGACGCGGACCGAGTCCGGGAAGTGCTCGCCCGGGTGCTTCTGGAACCAGCCCTGCTTCGCGATGCCGTCCGGGAAGCGCCGCAACGTCAGCGGGCGGCCGCGCAGGTGCGGGACCATGGCGTCCGCGACGTCCCGGTAGTACCCGACGACGTCGCCCTTGGTCAGCCCGTCCTCGGGGTAGAACACCTTGTCCTCGTGGGAAATCTTCATGCCCGCTCCCGTACGACGTCCGCCGCCTTCTTGTCCTCGCGCAGCCCGGCGAACCGCGGGTGCCGCAGCCGGCCGTCGCGCGTCCATTCGGAGAAGTCGATCTGCGCCACCAGCTCCGGCCGGACCCAGTGCGCACCGCGCTCCCCCACCGGGCCGTCGAACGGCGGCTTCGGCGTCTCCAGGTCCTTCAGCCGCGCGTGCAGCGACGCCAGCAGCCGCTCGTCGAAGCCGGTGCCGACCTTGCCCGCGTACTTCAGCCCGCCGTCTTCGTGGTAGCCGAGCAGGAGCGCGCCGAAGCCGTGCCGGGCGCCTTGGGGGTCGGTGAAGCCGCCGATGACGAGTTCCTGTCCCTGCGCGCACTTGAACTTCAGCCAGTCGGGTGACCGCCCGTGGTGGTAAGGCGCGTCGGCCCGCTTGGCGATGACGCCTTCCCAGCCCCGCCGGCAGGCTTCCTCGAAGAACTTCTCGCCCTCGGCGTTGCGGTGCGACGACAGCCGCAACGGGTCACCGAAGTCGAACGCGTCCCGCAGCAGCGCCTTCCGCTGCCGCAGCGGCAGGCTGGTCGTGTCGTGGTCGTCGAAGTACAGCAGGTCGAACAGGTAGTAGTAGACGCGCACGCCGGTCGCGCGGGCGCGGGCCGGGTCGCTCACGTGGATCCGCGGCTGGAGCGCGGCGAAGCTCGTGTTCGCCCCGTCGAACGCCACGATCTCGCCGTCGGCGACGAAGCGCGGCCCGCCCCGGCCGGCGAGGGCCTCGACGATCTCGGGGTAGGCGTTGTCCATCACCTTGTGGTTGCGGGAGTACAGCGTCGGCGTTCCGGCGTCGCGGACGCAGATCGCGCGGACGCCGTCCAGCTTGCGCTCGAAGATCCAGTCCTCGCCGGAGAACCGGCGGTCGGTGAGCGTGGCCAGGGTGGGCTCGCGCCAGCCGGGTCCGGTCACGACGCCTTCAGCGCCTTCTCCAGCTCGGCGCGCGTCATCTTCGACCGGCCCTTGACGCCCTGCTCGCGCGCGAGCTTGTCCAAGTCCGCTTTGGACAGTTCGGTGAAGTCCTTCTTCGCGGGCTTCTTGGCGCCGCCCTTGCGGTTCTTCACGCTGCGCGACAGCGCCTCGAAGAGGTCGACGACGTCGGCCGAGGGCTCCGGCTCCTCCTCGTGCGTGATCTCCTTGCCCGCCTTCTTGGCCTTGATCAGCTCTTCGACACGCTCGGAGTACTCGTCGCGGTAGTCCTCGGGCCGCCACGGCGCCGTCATCTCGTCGACCAGCGCGAGCGCCATGTCGAGCTCCTTCGGCCGCGGCTTCGGCAGCTCGGGCAGCTTGCCCATGACGTCCTTCGGCTTCCGCAGGTCCGCGACGAAGTGCAGGGTGTTGAGCACCATGACCCCTTCGCCGGCGCGGACCGCCGCCAGGTATTCCTTGCCGCGCAGCACGAACTTCGCGACGCCGGCCTTCTCGCTGCGGTCCATCGCCTGCAGGAGCAGGCCGTACGCCTTGGCGAAGTCGTCCTTCGCCGGCTTGAGCCAGTACGTCTTGTCGAAGAACCACGGGTCGATGTCGTCGAGCTCGACGAACTGCTCGATGTCGATCCGCCGGGATCGCTCGGGCGCGATCTCGTCCAGCTCGTCCGGCTCGACGAGCACGTGGTCGCCGCCGCCGAGGTCGTAGCCCTTGACGATCTCGTCCTGGCCGACCTCCTCGCCGGTCCGCTCGTTGACCCGGCGGTTGCGGATCCGGTCCGACGTGCCGCGTTCGAACTGGTGGAAGTGGATCGTGTGGTCCGCCACCGCGGGGTACAGCTCCACGGGGACGGTGACCAGCCCCAGGCTCAACGCACCGCTCCACACCGGTCTCGCCATCTCGACCTCCTCACCGGCAGCGATACCCGTGCGGCGGCCGCCCGAAACTCAGCGTGACGGCGTGTCAGGCCACTTCGCTGGCCCGGCTCCCGCGGTGCAGGCCGAGCATCTCCAGCAGCCGGGCGCAGTCCTCGGGGTCCTTGGCCTGGGCCGCGACGGCCAGCGCCGCCTTGTGCCGGGTGCGCTCCTGCTCCGGGGAGTCACCACCCTCCAGCAGCAGGTCCGCCACCGGTCGCAGGTCGTTCCGCTTGTCCCGCATCTCCGCTCCCCTCCGGGCAATAGCCTGTGCGTCCTCGCCGGCCGGTTACCCCGGATCACTCCCTGAAACACAGGAGGCACCGGACGAGGGACAGGAGACACCGAACGTTGCGCCGAACGAGTGAATTCGCCCGGTCCGGCTCCCGGAGACGGCAAGGTAGATGAGACCTACGTCACACCAGGAGGCCGGATGGGCACCCAGATCCGCATCAGCCGCGACGACGGCTCACTCCCCTGCGAGGTCTGCGGCTTCCCGACGATGCACGTGGCGCAGGTCGTCGCGGACGACGGGACGGTGCTCGGCCGCACCCTGGTGTGCACGACCTGCCAGCTCGGCCGCAGCCGCCAGGAGCCGGCGGCGGAACCGGACTCGCCGCCGGACGAGGTCCCGGCGGGCTGAGGAGCGCGGTCAGCCCGTCGTCGTCACCACCGCCGCCACGAACTCCGCCGCCACCTCGTGCAGCTTGCGGTTGCCGTCCTGCGACCGCTTCACCAGCCGCTGGAACGCTTCCTCCGCCGTGATCCGGTGCGCCGCCATCAGGATCCCCTTCGCCTGGTCGATCACCGCGCGCGTCTCCAGCGCCCGGTTGAGCTGGTCGACCAGCTCGCGAGCCGCGAAGTACCGCCGCGCGCTGCGCAGGCCGAACACCACCGTCGCCGTGTACAGCTCCAGGATCTTCGTGCCCAGCTCGCTGAAACCGTGCTCGCCGAACCCGAAGAGGTTGACCGCGCCGGACATGTCCTCGTCCACCGTCAGCGGCGCCGCCAGGAAACTGGCCACGCCCAGCTGCTCGGCCGACGTCACGAACTGCGGCCACAGGTCCCCCACCGCGCCGACGCCGACCCGGACCGGCTGGCCGGTCTCGGCGGCGCGCAGGCACGGGCCGTCGCCGATGCGGTACTGCTCGCGGTCGAAGTTGACCGCTCGCTGGTCGGTGCTGGCGACCGTCTCCGGGACGCCGTCGCGCACGAGGGTGATGCTCGCCATGTCGGCTCCCGGCACCACGTGCACCACGTGGTCGCAGACCGCCTGCAGCATCTGGCCGAGGTCGAGCTCGGTGTCCAGCATCGCGGTCAGCGACTCCATCGCGACCGTGACTTCGTCCAGCCGTGCGGTGAGCTGCTCCTGGCCGCCCGTCATCCTGGTGACGCCCCTCATCCGTTGCTCAGGGCGCTCAAGACCAGGGAGGACCCGGGCGCGCGCCACTAGTGGGCCGCTAGCGCTTTAACGGGTCCAGCGCGAGATTACTGCATCGTGATCGGCGCGGGCACGAGCGGTTCCGGCTAGCCCCGCAGCGCCGGAAGCAGCTCCTTCTCCGCGAAGTCCAGGAAGCCCTCCTGCTGGTCGCCGCCGATCTGGACGAGCGCGACGTCGGTGAAGCCCGCCTTCTCGAACTCGCGGACGCCTTCGACGATCGGTTCCACGTCGGGGCCGCAGGCGATCGAGCCCGCGACGTCCTCCTCGCGGACGAACTGCGTCGCCCCGGCGAACCCGGCCGGGCCCGGCAGCTCGGCGTTGACCTTCCAGCCGCCGGCGAACCAGCGGAACTGCTCGTGCGCGCGCTTCACCGCGGCGTCGCGGTCGGTGCCCCAGGAGATCGGCAGCTGCGCGATCTTGCGGGTCGGCGGCCCGAGCCGGGTCGCGTCCCACTCCTGGGCCAGCTCCACCTTCGGCTCGACGGCGATCATCGCGTCGGCGACCGGGGCGAACCGGCGCACCGACTGCGAGCCGGACACCGCGACGGCGACCGGCGTCCGCTTCTCCGGCAGGTCCCACAGCTTCGCCGAGTCGACGCGGAAGTGCTTGCCCTCGTAGTCGAAGTGGCCGCCGTCGAACAGGCCGCCGATGATCTGCACGGCCTCGGCCAGCATGTCGTGGCGGACGTTGGCCGGCGGCCAGCCGCGGCCCACGACGTGCTCGTTGAGGTTTTCGCCGGCGCCGAGCCCGAGGGTGAACCGGCCGGCCGAGAGCGCCTGCACGGTCGCCGCCTTCTGCGCCACCACGGCCGGGTGGTACCGCATGATCGGGCAAGTCACGTACGTCATCAGCTCGACGCGTTCGGTGCTCTGGGTGACCGCGCCCAGCACGCTCCAGGCGTAGGGCGCGTGCCCCTGCTCCTCGAGCCACGGCGAGTAGTGGTCGCTCATGACCTCGAAGTCGAAGCCGGCCGCCTCCGCACCGGCGGCGAACCGGACCAGTTCGTTCGGCCCGGTCTGCTCGGTCATCAGGGTGTAGCCGATCCGCATCGGCGCCTCCTCTCGTCAGCCCGTCGCGTACCCGGGCGATGCGGTGGGTAACCACCCGGGGACCGACGTTTACCGGGTGATCGTCCGGGTATCCCGCTCACGGGAAGAAGGGAGCAGCCATGCCTCAGTCGTGGAGCGGCAAGCGAGAACGGCAGTACGAGCACATCAAGGACTCGGCCGAGGACCGGGGCGCGAGCACCGGGCGGGCCAAGGAGATCGCCGCGCGGACGGTGAACAAGAACCGCGCGCAGTCGGGCGAGTCCCGGACGGCGAGCAAGACGTCGGTCAAGGACAAGTCCCCGCAGCAGCGCGGCGGCGAGCGGTCGGGCAACCGCAAGGGCCCCGGCGGGCCGACGAAGGACCAGCTCTACAACGAAGCCAAGAAGAAGAACATCGACGGCCGTTCGAAGATGACGAAGAAGGAACTCGAACGGGCGCTGGGCCGGTGACGCCGATCCCCCTGAACCAGCCCGAACCCCCAGTGTCAGCGTTCCCCCAGATGGGTAGTACCTCCGGCATGGAAGAAACAAGTGGCTCGCTCGGCGGCAAACCGACCGTCGACGAGATGCTCGACGAGCTCGTCGAGCTGCGGCTCCCCGCCATGGCGGAGCAGATCCCCCTGGTCCGCATGCTCACGCACGGCGTCGTCTCGCGCGCGGACTTCGGGCTGGACGCCATCGCCGACGCCAAGATGGCCGTCGACGAAGCGTGCGCGCAGCTCGTCCAGCTCGCCGAGCTGGGGTCGCAGCTGCACTGCCGCTTCCGGCTCGCCGTCGACGGCCTGCACGTCGTCGTCTCGACCCGCTCGACCGACCCGCGCCCGCCGAGCGACCGCACGTTCGGCTGGCACGTCCTCACCACGCTGAGCCGCTCGGTGACCGCGCACTGCGACATCCTTCCCGGTGGAGGCGCGGGCATCGTCACGATCGAGCTGGTGCTCAACCCGGGAACGAGCGCGTGAGCGGCGAGCGCAAAACCGTCCTCCACCGCCCGGACGAGTACGCCCACTGCGAACCGCTGTTCGAGGAGCTGGGCGAGCTCGACGCCGACGACCCGCGGCGGGAAGCCGTCCGGAGCAAGCTGGTGACCGAGCTGCTGCCGCTCGCGGAGCACATCGCGACGCGGTTCTCCGGCCGCGGCGAGCCCCGGGAAGACCTGGTCCAGGTGGCGCGGATCGGCCTGATCAACGCGGTCGACCGGTTCGACCCCGGCCGGGGCCACGACTTCCTGTCCTTCGCCGTGCCGACGATCATGGGCGAGGTCCGGCGGCACTTCCGCGACACCGGCTGGTCGGTGCGCGTCCCCCGCCGGCTCAAGGAGCTGCACCTGTCGCTGAGCCAGGGTTCGGCGACGCTTTCGCAGCGCCTCGGCCGCGCACCGACGCCGACGGAGCTGGCCGAGCACCTCAACCTGGACGTCGACGAAGTCCGCGAAGGCCTGATGGCGGGCAACGCCTACCAGGCGCTGTCGGTCGACAAGCCGGTGCACGACGACGCCGAGGCGCTGTCGCTGGCGGACACCATGGGGGAGCCGGACCACGAGATGGCCATGGTGGAGAACCACGAGGCCCTCCAGCCGCTGCTGCAGGAACTGCCCAAGCGCGAGCGCGCGATCCTCGTGATGCGGTTCTTCGGCGGACTGACCCAGACCCAGATCGCCGACCGCGTCGGCATCTCCCAGATGCACGTCTCGCGGCTGCTGTCGCAGACCCTCGAGCAGCTGCGCGGCAAGCTGACCGGAGAGGGCTAGCCGGCAGCGCAGCCTCCTGGCCGAGGTCTTGAATGGGTCATTCAGGTCTTCGGAGGTCCTGAATGACCCATTCAAGACACCGCGGCGCCGGCGTGCGTGACCTCCGGCAAATCGGGGCAGCCCAGCTCGGCGTCACCCCAGCCGGCGCCACTCCTTCGCGAACCGCTTCCGCAGCCGCTCCGCCCGCTCGGCGTCGCGGGCGTGCAGCAGGCCGAACGTGAAGGTGTTCTGCCCCTCGCCGTGCCCGGCGATGGCCAGGCGGCGCAGGACTTCCCGGCCGACCACGGTGTCCTGGTGCGCGCCGAGCGTCTGCTGGACCGCCTTGACGTTCCGGCGCCACTTCCGCACCTTCTTGCCCGACACCGGCTTCACGGTGTCGGCGGCGTACCGCGCCCGCTTCGCCTTCTTCCGGACGTCGTGCAGCGCGTGCTCCAGCTCTTCGCCCGCCAAGCCGTGGGTCGCCGCCTCGGCGCGGGCCAGCTTCTTCGCCGCCTTGCGCAGCGGCTTGCGCAGACCGGTCTTCGCCCGCTTCCCCGCCTTCGCGGTCGACGGCGGGTTCGTGATCACGGCGTCGAGGTCGCGCAGCAGCGCGAGGTAGCGCTTGCCGGTCAACGCCTCCATCACCCGGGTGCGCGTCTCTTCCGCTTCGCGGGCGAAGTGGCGGGTGAGGAACTGGCGCAGCGGCCCGAACACCAGCTCCGGAGGCAGCTCGTCGAGCTGCGCGCGCAGCCTCTCTTCGGCGACTTCGGCGTCCCTCGCCGGAGCGAGCTGCTGCCCGAGCCACTGCAGCTCGGCGGCCAGGCCGGCGGTCTTCTCCTTGCCGAGCACCGGCCCGAACGTGCGAAGCGTGCTCCGCAGCTTCCGGGCCGCGACGCGCATCTGGTGCACGGAGTCGTCGACGTCGAGCCGCACGCCGACGTCCGCCCGGCGCAACCGGGCCGCGTGCTCGCGCAGCGACGCCACCACGACGTCGCCCGCCGACGGCTTCTTGCCGGAGCGCGGCGGCGCCGGGACGCGGTCGCCGACCAGGCGGCGGAGCTTGGACGACCACGGTGAGGCCGAAGCGCCGGCCTCGGTCAGCGCGCGGTCGAACTCCTCGAGCAGCCCCGGTTCGGCGTCCGGGTCGAGCTCCAGCTCCAGCTCGCGCCACTCGTCGAGCCGCGCGGTCTCCCCGCCCGCCTCGCCGGTCACGTGGTCGTCGGTGAGGGTCGCGATCGTGCGGCCGTCGGCGGCCGCCAGCCGGTGGGCGAACCGGTCGGTGCGCAGGTGCGCGATCGGCACCAGCTTCTCCCCCAGCGTGTACGCGCGCACCAGGCGCCGGAACCGGCCCGGCACCTTGTGGACGTCCCCGCCCAGCGGGAGCTGCAGCTCCTGCCGCTCGTCGGCCGACACCGGCAGCTTGAGGTGCCAGCCCGCGTCGTGCCCGCCGACGCGCCGGCGCAGCGTGATGCCGGCCGCCGCGAGCCGGAAGGTCGCGGTGTCGTAGTAGGACGCGTCGAGGACCTGCTCGACGGGATCGTCCTGCGCCGCGACGCCCGCCACGCCGATCAGCCGGGGCACCCCGGTGCCCGCCGCGACTTCGTACTTGCGTTCGCGCTCGATCACCGACGTCGGCGCTGCCATGGTCGTCCTCCCTGGGCCCGGTCCTCCTGGTTTGCATACCCGGCACGCTGCCCGCCGACACGGGATTCGCCGCCCGAGCAGCGGGTATCCGTCCCGAAATCCGAGCCCGGACCAGGAGCGTGCATGAACGGCAGCCAGCCCGCAACCGACCTGACGATCGTCCTCGCCGGTGACCACCGGGAGCTCGACCGGCTCTGCACCGAGCTCGAACTCGGCCAGGGCAGCCCGGAGAACCGCAAGGACCTCTCGGACCACCTGATCGCGGAGCTGGTCCGGCACGCCGTCGCCGAAGAACACTTTCTCGACGGCGACGGCGACCTCGCGGAAGCGGACCGGCTGATGCGGCAGCTGGAGGGCGCAGGACCGCAGGAGACCCGGTTCGAGCGGCTGCTGGGCGGGCTCATCCGCGCGGTGCGGCGGCACGTCCGCGGCGAAGGACCCGCGGCCGTGACCGAGGTGCGCCGCCGCTGTTCCCCCGAACGGCGGGCCGAGCTGGGCCGGGTGGTCCTGGAAACCCGGGAAACCACCGCGACGCTGCCCCACCCGGACCTGGCCGACCGGGTGCAGCCGGGCGAACGGCTCTGGCCCGGGCCGGGATTCGTCGACCGCGCCAGGAACGCGCTGGTGCGGCCGGGGCACGGCGAGAACGCACCGGCATCGGGTTGAATGGGTCCGTCAAGACCACGGACACAGTGAGGACCGATGAGCGTCAGTGAAGAGGAATGGGCCCGGGACCGGGCCTGGTTCGGACAGGACGGCGCGCCGGCGCCGGGCCCCTTGGCGGGGCAGTTCGCCGACCTCACGCGGACGCTGCTCGACGTGACGCCGACGGTCGGCGGCGTGCTCAAGCTCGTCGTCGGCGCGGCGGTCGCGATCATCCCGGACGCCGACCTGGTCAGCGTCACCCTGCGCGACACCGACGGCCGGTTCCACACCCCGGTCGAGACCGATCCCGTCGCACTGGAGCTCGACCGGCTGCAGTACGAGCACGGCGAAGGACCGTGCGTGGAATCGGCCCGCCCGGACGGCCCGGCGGTCGGCTGGTCGCAGGACGTGGGCCACGACCCGCGCTGGCCGTCGTTCGGCCCGGCCGCCGCCGGGCACGGCTACCACTCGGTGCTGGCGACGGCGCTGCTCCCCGACGCCCGCCCGCCGCGCCAGTCGGGAGCGCTCAACATCTATTCGCGCACGCCGGGGGCGTTCGACAGCCAGGCCATCGACACCGCGCTCCTCCTGGCCACGCACGCCTCGCTGGCGCTCGCCCACACCGAAGCGCTCGCCTCGGCCGAGCTGGAGGCCGAGCACCTGCGCCGCGCGATCGACAGCCGCGACGTGATCGGCCAGGCGAAGGGCATCCTGATGCAGCGCCGCGGCATCACCGCCGACGAAGCCTTCGACGTGCTGCGGCGGACGTCCCAGGACCTCAACGTCAAGCTCGCCGACCTCGCGCGCACCCTCGCCACCCGGCACACCGAGATCGACGTCCCGGTCTCCGGGGGCGAGGGCTGAGCGGCTACTGGGCCGAGTACGGGGACCGGTTCTCCAGCGACGGGCTGACGTCGGGGTACCGGCCTTCCTGGCCCGGCACCGGCGTCACGGTCGGGGTCTGCGGCTCCACGCGCTGACGGCCGCCGCGCTGGACGACGGCTTCGACTTCCTGCTCGCCGCGGATGCGGGCCAGCACGCCGAGCGTGATCGCGTGGGCGAGCGCGAGGACCAGGAGCAGGACCCCGAGGCGGCCGACGACGCCGGGCAGGTCGCTGTCGCCCATGTCGATGGTCGAGATCAGCGCCAGCACACCCAGGGTCGCCAGGTGGAACAGGACCGTGACCAGGCGGGTCATCGAGGCGCCCGCCGCGGGGTCGCCGTAGGAGTTCTCCAGGTACCGCCGTCCGCTGCGGTAGATGATCTGCCCGTCGATGAGGACCAGCGCGATGCCGATCGCGAGGAACGACAGATACGCGTTCGTGGTCATGCCGGACGCTCCTTCCAGGGGGACCTTGCCGGGGGAATACCCTCGGTGTCGCTCAGGGAAACGCCGCGGTCACCCCTTGAAGGCGTCGGGGTCCGGCCCGGTGCGGCGGCCGGCGTCGAGCTTGCCGATCGCCGTCAGGTCCTCGTCGTCGAGCTCGAAGCCGAAGACGTCGATGTTCTGCCGGATCCGGTCCGGCGACGACGACTTGGGGAACACGATGTTCCCGAGCTGCAGGTGCCAGCGCAGCACCACCTGCGCGGCCGTCCGCCCGTGCTTGGCCGCCAGGTCGGCGAGCACCGGGTCGTCGAGCACTTCGGCCTGCGCGAGCGGGCTCCACGCCTCGGTCGCGATGCCGTGCTCCCGGTGGTAGGCGCGCAAGTCGTGCTGCTGCAACGCGGGGTGCAGCTCGATCTGGTTGACCGCGGGCACCGTCTCGCACTCGTCGGCGAGCCGGTCGAGGTGCGCCCGCTGGAAGTTCGACACGCCGATCGCACGCGCCTTGCCCGCGCGCAGGATCTCCTCGAAGCCCTGCCACGTGCGGACGTAGTTCTCCTTGTGCGGCAACGGCCAGTGGATCAGGTACAGGTCGACGTGGTCGAACCCGAGCCGGCGCAGGCTGCCTTCGAGCGCGGTGATCGCGTTGTCGTGGCCGTGCGCGTCGTTCGCCAGTTTCGTCGTGACGAACACGTCTTCCCGCTTCAGGCCCGATTCCGCGATCCCGGCGCCGACACCTTCTTCGTTCCGGTACATCTGCGCGGTGTCGATGTGGCGGTAGCCGGCTTCGAGGGCCGTGCGCACCGCCCGCGCGGTTTCGGCGGGCGGGATCTGGAAGACGCCGAACCCGAATTGCGGGATCCGCACGCCGTTGTTCAGTTCGACGGTGGGAACGTCGGCGGTGGTGGTCGTCATGGGTGCGGCCTACCCGTGGCCCCCGGACGCGAAACACGGCGGGGCGGCTGTCCGCCGCCCCGCCGTGCCGTGCACCTGATCGGGTTACGTGCCCGGGCGGTCCACGTCACCGCGCCAGCCGCCGGTCTCCCGGCCGCGCTGCTCGATGAACTCCTTGAACCGCTTCATGTCGCCCTTCACCCGGCGATCGAGCACGCCCAGCTTGTCGGCGACGTTCTCGGCGAAGCCCTCCGGATCGATGTCCATCTGCGCGGTGACGCGCGTGTGCGAATCGTCGAGCCGGTGGAAGGTGATGACCCCGGCGTGGTCCGGCCCGGAGTCCGACGTCCACGCGACCCGCTCGTCGGGGTGCTGCTCGGTGATCGTCGCGTCGAATTCACGCGTCACACCACCGAATTTCGTCACCCAATGGGTGCGCGTGGCGTCGACCTGCTCGATGCGCTCGACGCCTTCCATGAACCGCGGGAACTCCTCGAACTGCGTCCACTGGTTGTAGGCGGTGGAAACGGGGACCTCCACGTCCACGATTTCGGTGATCGTGCTCATGCACTCCTCCTGGTCGGTGGTGGAATTCCCCGGCTACCCCGCGGTGCGGCGGTCAAACGCGGGGTGATTGACGCGGCGGGTGCCGGGTACCCCGCGGCCAGGTGAAGGAGGTGTTCCGTGATCGAAGAAGTGAACGAGAAACCGGCGGCGGACCGGTCCATCGGCGAACTGGTGACGGACCTGACCGACGAGGTCAAGCGGCTGGTCCGGGACGAGATGCGGCTCGCGGTCTTCGAACTGCAGCGCAAGGGCAGGAAGATGGGCTTCGGCGCCGGGTTGTTCGGCGCGGCGGGCCTGTTCGCGCTGTTCGGCGCCGGCACCCTGGTCGCGGCCGCCGTGCTGGCGCTGGCGCTGGTCGTGCCCGGCTGGCTCGCGGCGGTGATCGTCGCGGTCGCGCTGTTCCTGGTCGCCGGGATCGCGGCGCTGGCCGGCAAGAAGGAAGTGACCCAGGCGGTGCCCCCGGTGCCCGAAGAAGCGATCACCGGCGTCCGCGAAGACGTGGACACCGTGAAGCAGGGGGTGCGGGCATGAGCGACGGCGACTTCCCGAAGAACGCCGAAGAGGCGCGGGTCGACCGGGACACCACCCGGGAAGAGCTGACCGAAACCCTCGAAGCGCTCGGGCAGAAGCTCGACGTGAAGACCCGGGTCAAGGACAACGTCGACGAGAAGCTCGACGCGGCCACCGCCAAGGTGGCCGACGTCACGAACGAGCCGACCGCGGCCAGGTTCCGCCAGGGCGCCGACGCCGTCCGGGCCAACCCGGTTCCGGTGTTCGCCGGCGTGCTCGGCCTGCTGATCGTGATCCGCCTGATCCTGCGACGAAGGAACAACTCGTGAACAAGGTGCTGTACAAACCGCTCAGCTGGACGGTGGGCGCCCTCGGCGGCGTACTGGCCGGCCAGGTCTTCAAGCAGGTCTGGAAGCGGGTGGCGGGCGAAGAGGACGCGCCCGACGCCACCGACCGCGACTACACCTGGCAGCAGGTGATCATCGCGGCGGCGGTGCAGGGCGCGATCTTCGCCGCCGTGAAGGCGGCCACGGAACGGGCCGGCGCGGTCGGTTACCGCAAGGCGACCGGCGACTGGCCGGACGACTGACCCACCCGTTCAGTCCACAGTGGACGGCGGGAGGCGTGGCCGCCGAGCGGTCACGCCCTCCCGCCGGGTTCGGTGGCGAGGCGGGCCAGCGCCGCGCCCACGCGCGGGTGGATCTTCAGCACCAGGTCGGCGCCGGTCGCCTCCAGCGAGCGCGTCACCGCGTGACCGCTCACGACGACGGCGAGGTCGGTGCGGTCGTCCGCCTCCAGCAGCGACCGCACCCCGGCGCAGCTGAGGAAGGCCACCCTGGTCAGGTCGGCGACGATCCGGTCACCCGTGGCCAGTGCTTCGTCGAGCGTGCCGACCGTGGCCGCGTCGACATCGCCCACCAGGGTGACGACGCGGACCCCGCCCGGCCGCTCGGTGGTCGTCGCGGTCAACCCGGCGGGTTCGTATACCGTTCGGAAAATGTCGTGCATGGCGCTCCCTTTCGCGGCGTGCAGGGGCGCTGACCGGAGCACGTGTCTGAACAACAGCCAACACCACTGACCGTACGCCCCTGTGCCGAGAGGTCAACCCCGCCGGTTTCCCGGCCCCGGCCTCGGGTAACCGGCGAACGACGAGGTCCGAGCCACGAAAGGGAAACCATGCGTGTCGTGATCGTCGGCGGCGGTTTCGCCGGGTACAACACGGCGAAGAGCCTTCGGAAAGCAGCAGGCGAAGACGTCGAAATCGTCGTGCTCAACCCGACGGACTACTTCCTGTACCTGCCGCTGCTGCCGGAGGTGGCGGCCGGGATCCTCGACCCGCGGCGGGTCGCGGTGTCGATCCCCGAAACCCTGCGCGGGGTGCGCCTGGTGCTGGGGACCGCGACCGGCGTCGACTTCGACGGCCGCACGGTCGCCTACACCGATCCGGAGGACCAGGAGCACCGGCTCCGCTACGACCGGCTGGTGCTGGCCGCGGGCAGCGTCAACAAGCTGCTGCCGATCCCCGGCGTCCCCGAGTACGCGCACGGCTTCCGCGGCGTGCCCGAAGCGCTCTACCTGCGCGACCACATCACGCGGCAGATCGAGCTGGCCGCCGCGACGGACGACCCGGCCGAACGCGCCGCGCGCTGCACGTTCGTGGTGGTCGGCGCGGGGTACACCGGCACCGAAGTGGCCGCGCAGGGCCCCGCGTTCACCGCCGCGCTCGCCGCGCGCCACCCCGAGCTCGCCGGGCAGCCGATCCGCTGGCTGCTGCTGGACGTCGCCGAGCGCGTGCTGCCGGAACTGGCCGACCGCCTCGGGCGGACCGCCGACGAGGTGCTGCGCTCGCGCGGCGTCGAAGTGCTGATGAAGACGTCTGTGGACAACGCCGGCCCCAAGGGCGTGACGCTGACGAACGGCGACTCGGTGCCCACCCGGACGCTGGTCTGGTGCGTCGGCGTGCGGCCGGACCCGCTGGTGGCCGAGATCGGGCTCGAGACCGCGAAGGGCAGGGTGGTGGTCACCGAGCGGCTGAACGTGCCGGGCCGCGACGACGTGTTCGCCTGCGGCGACGCGGCCGCCGTCCCCGACCTCACCCGCCCCGGCCGGTACACCGCGATGACCGCGCAGCACGCCGAACGGCAGGGCAAGCTGGCCGGGCGCAACGTCGCGGCGTCGCTCGGCTACGGCCGCCCGGGCACCTACCGCCACCACGACCTCGGCTTCGTCGTCGACCTCGGGGCCGGCGCGGCCGCGGCGAACCCGATGCACATCCCGCTGTCCGGCCTCCCGGCGAAGGCGGTCACGCGCGGCTACCACCTGCTGGCGATGCCGGGGAACCGCGTGCGCACCGCCGCCGACTGGCTCCTGGAGCGGCTGACCGGCCGCCAGACCGTCCAATTGGGACTCGTCCGGTCGGGGTCCGTGCCGCTGGACACGGACTCGCCGGAACTCCCCCACCGTGGAAAGGATTCCTGATGGCCGAACCCCTGCGTTCCGAAGGCCCGTCCGTGGTGACCGCCGGCGACCCGGCCGGTCCCAAGGTGATCGTCCTCGACCCGGCCGGCGCCGGCAAGCACGACGAGCTGCCTGCCACCTGGCGCCCGCTCGCGGAGCAGTGCGCGGTGTTCTGGTGCCGCGTCCCGGCGGGCGGCGCCCTCACCGAAGCCGACGACCTCCTGGGCGACGCCGGCCCCGCCGACCCGGAGATCTCGGTGGTGGCGAGCGGCCCGTTCGCGACCGAAGCGCTCCAGCTGGTCGAACGCCACCCGGGCGCGGCGGCCCGCCTGCTGCTGGTCGACCCGGCCTCGGACGCGTTCCTCCCGTCCGGCGACGCGCGGGAGGCGAACGAAACCTGGCTGTCCGAGCACGACGACGTCATCGCGAAGCTGCGGGAGGACGGGACGGTGGTGCGGGTGGTGGCGTCGAGCAGCGACAGCCCGGCGGACCGGGTGCCCCCGCCGTTGCCGCTGGGTCACCCGGAGGTGGTGGCGGCGGTCCGGATGGCGCTGGGCGACGGCTAGGCCGTCAGTTCGGTCGGCTCCCGAGCGCCCCAATGTGGCCTTGGTTGCGTCTGACGCACCCAATGTGGCCTTCGGTGCGTCTGACGCACCGAAGGCCACATTGGGGCGCTTCAGTCCAGGCAGAATTCGTTGCCCTCGACGTCCTGCATCACGATGCACGACTCGTTGTACTCATCGGCGTACAAGGTCTGGAAGTGGCTCGCGCCGAGCGCGATCAGCCGGTCGCGCTCGGCCTCCAGGGCGGCGAGCCGCTCGGCGCCCTTCAGGCCGGTGCCGGCCCGCACGTCGAGGTGGACGCGGTTCTTGACGACCTTGCCTTCGGGGACGCGCTGGAAGAACAGCCGCGGGCCCGCGCCGGTGGGGTCGACGCAGGCGAACGCCGCGCCCTGGCGCTCGGCAGGCAGCGAGCGGTCGAAGTCGGCCCAGGTGTCGAAGCCGGCGGGCGCGGGCGGGACGACGTAGCCCAGCACCTCGCACCAGAACCGGGCGACGCGCTCGGGTTCCGCGCAGTCGAACGTGATCTGTACCTGCCTGATCGTCCCCATCCGCCCACCCTAACGACGCCGTCCACGGCTTTTGCCGAAGGGGTTCCTACTCCCCCGCGCCGCGGGCCAGCGCCACGAACCCCCGCACGACCGGGGAAACCGCGCCCGCCCGCCAAGCCAGTCCCAGGTCGATGCGTGGCACCGGATCCTCCAGCCGCCGCAGCACCACCCCGCGGCGCCGCAGGGCGCGGGCGCGGTGTTCCGGGACCGCCGCGATGCCCGCGCCCTCGGCGACCGCGCGCATCAGCTGCTCGTCCTCCGGCTCCTCCCGCACGATCGGCGGGACCCCGCCCGGCCAGACCTGCGCGCTGATCGCGTCGTACTGGCCCGGGCCGTTCTCGCGCGGCCAGAACACCACCGGCTCCGCCGCGATCCACGCCCGCCGCAGCCGGCGGCGGTGGCGGGCCAGCGCGTGCCCCGACGGCACCGCGATCAGCACCTCCTCCGAGCCGACCACCGCGACCTCGATGCCCGGGGCGTCCACCGGCGGCCGGACGAAGCCCAGGTCGATCTCGCCGTCCCGGAGCCGGGCCAGGTTGAAGCTGGTCCAGCCGGTCTCCAGCGCCAGGGAGACCTCCGGGTACCGCGCGCGGTACGCCGCCACCAGGTCGCCGGCCAGGGGGCCCGGGGCCGAGCGGGTGTAGGCGATGCGCAGGCGGCCGGTGTCGCCGCGACCGGTCGCCGTGATGACGCCGCGGGCGCGGTCCAGCCGGTCGAGCAGGTCGCGGGCCTCCGCCGCGGCGACGCGGCCCGCCTCCGTCAGCGCGAAGCGGGGGCCCGAGCGGTCGAGCAGCGCGACGCCCAGCTCCGCTTCGAACGCGCGGATCTGCTGGCTCAGCGACGGCTGCGACACGAACAGCCGGGCCGCCGCGCGGGTGAAGTGCATCTCCTCGGCGAGCACGGCGAAGTAGTGCCATCGGCGCAGGTCCACCCAGCCACTATAGGACGGGCCTATGACACCAGAAGGACGAAGTCTTGGACCCGGACCGGCCGCGCACGCTGTCCTGGAGGGGTGAACCGCACCGAACGCAAGCTCCGCGCCCTCGCCGCCGGCCACCACCTCGCCGACCCGCTGGCCGGGTTCGTCGACCTCGCCGGGATCCGCGAAGCCGTCGAGGACCTGACGAAGGCCTTCGCGCCCCTGGGCCGCGTCCAGCACACGGTCGCCGTCAAGGCGTGCGGCCTCGCGCCGCTGCTGCGCTACCTCGGCGACCTCGGGGTCGACGCCGAGGTCGCGAGCCCCGGCGAGACCGCCGTCGCCGAAGCGGCCGGAATTCGCGGCCCGCGGCTGGTCCTCGACTCCCCCGCCAAGACCACCGCCGAACTCGCGCACGCCCTCGCCGAAGGCACCGCGGTCAACGCGGACAACTTCCAGGAGCTGGCCCGGCTCGACGGGCTCGTCGGGCCGGCCCCGCGCTCGGTGCTCGGCCTGCGGATCAACCCGCAGGTCGGGGCGGGGCGGATCGGCGACACCAGCACCGCGACCACGACGTCGAAGTTCGGCGTTCCCCTGCGCGACAACCGGAATCTCGTGAAAGAGGCGTTCGCGCGCCGCCCGTGGCTGACGCGGCTGCACGTCCACGTCGGCTCGCAGGGCTGCCCGCCGGAGCTGATGGCCGAGGGCGTCGCCGCCGCGCACGCGCTGGCCGAAGAGATCAACGCCGAAGCCGGGTTCCGGCAGGTCACCAGCCTCGACCTCGGCGGCGGCCTGCCGGTGAACTTCGTCTCCGACGAGCCCGGGTTCACCCACGCCGACTACGTCGCGACGTTGCTGGCGCGAGTCCCCGCCCTCGCCGACGGGCGCTACGGCTTCGTCACCGAGTTCGGCCGGTCCCTGCTGGCGAAGAGCGGGTTCCTGGTCAGCGCCGTCGAGTACACGAAGGTCGCGGGCGGCCGGCCCATCGCCGTGACGCACGCCGGTGCCCAGGTCGCCGCCCGCACCGTGCTCCAGCCGGAGCACTGGCCGCTGCGGCTGACCGCGCTCCACCCCGACGGCACCCCCAAGACCGGGCCCGGGGTGCCGCAGGACATCGCCGGTCCGCTGTGCTTCGCGGGCGACCTCCTGGCCCGCGAACGGTCCCTGCCGCTGCTGGAGCCCGGCGACCTGGTCGTCGCCCACGACACCGGCGCGTACTACTTCGGCGCGCACTACGCCTACAACACGCTCCCCCGCCCGGCCGTGCACGGTTTCACCGTCTCCGAGCGCGGCGAGGTCCGGTTCACGCCGATCCGGCGCGCGCAGACCCTGGCCGAGCTGGTCGCGGACGCCGGCGGCGAATTCGTCGGAGCGCTCCCGGGAGCGTGAGCACCGGCGTACGATCCCCGCACGCCGAGGGGAGGCTCCATGGGGGAGCAACGCGGGCTGCCGCGGTTCGCCGCGCTGCCGGTGGGGATCGTCGTCGCCGTCCAGGCGGCCGTGCTGACCGCGCTGTCCGGCCGGTACGGCTTCCACCGCGACGAGCTGTACTTCGTCGCGTCGGGCCGCCGCCCGGACTGGGGTTACGTCGACAACCCGCCGCTCACGCCGTGGCTCGCCCGAGCGTCGACCGCGGTGTTCGGCGAAACTCCCGCCGGTCTCCGGGTCATCGCGACCTTGCTGGGCATGGCGACCGTCGTGGTGGTGGCGCTGCTCGCCCGCGAATTCGGCGGCGGGCGCGGGGTCCAGCTGTTCAGCGCGATCGCGACGGCGTTGTCCTCCTACGTCCTGGTCGTGTCGCACATGCTGGCCACCAACTCCGCGGACCTCCTGCTGTGGTCGCTGATCACGCTCTTCGGGCTGAAGCTGCTGCGGGCCGGCGACGGCCGGTGGTGGCTCGCGGCCGGCGCCGCCGCCGGGGTCGGGCTGGCGAACAAGTGGCTGGTGCTGCTCCTGCTGTCCGGGCTCGGGATCGGCGTCGCCGCCGCCGGGCCGCGCCGGGTGTTCCGGACCTGGTGGCTCGCGGGCGGCATCGGGCTCGCCGTGGTGCTCGCCGCGCCCGTCGTGGCCTGGCAGGCGGCCCACGACTGGCCGATGCTCACCGTCGCCGGCGGGATCAGCGCGGACGACGGCGGCGAGAACCGCGCGTTGTTCGTGCCGATGCAACTGGTCCTGCTCTCGCCCGTGCTGGTGCCGGTCTGGGTCGCCGGGCTCGTGCGGCCGTGGCGTGATCCCCGGCTGCGCTGGGCGCGTGCGCTCACGATCGCGTACCCCGTGGTCTGCCTCGAACTGCTGGTGGTGGGCGGGAAACCGTACTACTCCATCCCGCTGCTGCTGCCGCTGGTGGCGCTCGGCGCGGAGCCGGTGCTGCGGTGGCTGGGCCGGGGTGGGCTGACCCGGCGCGCGCTCACCGGCGCGGCCGCCGCGGTGTGCGTGGTGGTGTCCGTCCTCATCGGACTCCCCGTGGTGCCGCCGCCGGCGTTGAACGGCGTCCTGCTGGCCATGAACAAGGAGCCCGGCGAGCAGGTCGGCTGGCCGGAGTTCGCGGGCAGCGTGGCCGCCGCCTGGCAGCGGATCCCCGCCACCGAACGCGACACCGCGGTGATCGTCGCGGGCAACTACGGGGAAGCCGGGGCGATCGAGCGCTACGGGCCGGAGCTCGGGCTGCCGCGGCCGTACTCCCCGCACATGTCCTACGCGGACTGGGGCCCGCCGCCGGACCGGCTGGTCGGGCCGGTGCTGCTCGTCGGCGGCTTCGAACGCGGTTCCCCCGCGGCGCGGCTGATCACCGGGTGCCGTCCGGTCGCCAAGCACTTCACGGCGGGCGGGGTGGACAACGACGAGAACGGCGTCGTCCTCTCGCTGTGCACGCTGACCAAGCCGTGGTCCGTCGCGTGGCGGCGGCTGCGCCAGTTCTACTGAACGGTTCGTCCGGTTCGCGCTACCCTCGGGCCCATGGTGGCGAGGCGCACGGCGGTGGCCGTGGTGGGGGCGGGCCCGGCCGGACTCACGGTGGCGAACCTGCTGCGGCGCGCGGGCATCCCGTGCGTGCTGCTGGAGCGGGAAAGCCGGGCGTTCGTCGAGCAGCGGCCGCGGGCCGGGTTCATCGAGGAGTGGGCGGTCCGCGGGCTCGAGCAGCGGGGCCTGGGCGAGCGGCTCGTCGCGAAGGCGCCCCAGCACGCGGAGTTCGAGTTCCGCTTCGCCGGGCGGCGGCACCGCTTCCGCTACGGCGACGTCACCGGGCAGCGGCATTTCGTCTACCCGCAACAGCTTCTGGTGACCGACCTGGTCGCGCAGTACACCGACGCGGGCGGTGAGGCCGTCTTCGAGGTCTCGGACGTCGAGTTGCACGACCTGACGTCGGACTCCCCCGCCGTCACGTTCCGGGCCGGTGGGGACGAGCACCGGATCGACTGCGACTTCATCGCGGGCTGCGACGGCGCCCGCGGCGTCACGCAGGGGTACCTGCCACCGGAAACCACCGTGAAAGCCCACCACGACTACGGAATCGGCTGGCTGGCCCTGCTCGCGGAGGCACCGCCGTCCGCCGACGGCGTCCTGTTCGGCATCCACCCGCGCGGGTTCGGCGCGCACATGGCCCGCACGCCCGACGTCACCCGGTTCTACCTGCAGACGGCGGCGGGCGAGACCGAGGCGGACTGGCCCGACGAGCGCGTCTGGCGCGAGCTGCAGGCGCGGCTGGCCGTGCCGGACGGCCCGATCACCGAGGGGCGGCTGATCGAGAAGCGCGTCCTCGACATGCACAACTACGTCGTCGAGCCGATGGCGCACGGCCGCCTGTACCTGGCGGGCGAGTCGGCGCACCTGGTCGCGCCGATCGCGGCCAAGGGCATGAACCTGGCTCTGCACGACGCTTTCCTGCTCGCGGAGGCCTTCGAAGCCCACTACGCGGGCGATTCCGCGAAACTGGCCGGGTACTCCGCCGCGTGCCTGCCGCTGGTGTGGCAGTACCAGGAGTTTTCCCAGTGGCTGTCAGACATCTTCCACCACACCGCGGCCACGGGCGAGAACCCGTTCCAGGCGCGCATCGCGGAAGCCCGGATGCGCCGCCTGCTGGGTTCGCCCGCGGCCGCGGCGGCGTTCGCGGAGCTGTACATCGGCAAGAACGCCGATTTCTAGCTCCAGGCGATCTTGAACACCCACGCGTAACGGCCGGACTGCCGGGCTGCGGCCGGGACGTCGATCACCAGCGAGCCGTTTTCCACCGTCCAGTGCAGGTTCCCGCGGTAGCCGAGCAGGCTCACCCGGTCGCCGGCGCGGATCGGCACCGGCGCGTCGACCACGAGCCTGCTGCCCGGGGCGGCGAGGGAATGCACGTAGAACGCCTCGTTCTGCTTGACGGTGAACCGCAGGTCGCCGAGCTGCGCCATGCGCGACCAGTACGTCGTGCCGTAGATGGCTTCGCCGTTGACCTTCAGCCACGCGCCGGCGTCGCGCAGGTGGCGCTGCATGACGTCCGGGATGGTGCCGTCGAAGTCCGGGCCGATGTCGAGCAGGAAGTTGCCGTTCTTCGACACGATGTCGACCAGCGTCCGGACGACCTCCTCCGCCGTCATGTACCGGTCGTCCGGGGTCGCGCGGTTGTAGCCGTAGGAGAACGGGTCGAGGCCGCGGCTCGCCTCCCACTTCGCCACCACGGTGTTCGGGTACGTCGTGTACTCCGGCGTCGTGAAGTCGTGGTCCGGGATGCCGCCGCGGTCGTTGTAGGTGACGTCCTTGGGGCGCTTGCGGTTCTTCGCGCGGTTGAAGTACTCGGTGAGCACGGTCCGGCTGTCGTTGACGCCCCCGATGTCGAACCACAGGACGTCCGGGTCGAACTCCGAGATCAGCTCGAGCACCTGCGGCGCCTGGTAGTCGCGGACGAAGTCCTTGCCCGCGGTGTAGCCGGTGTAGGGCAGCGCCGCGCCGGTGTACGGGTTGCGCGGCGCGTGGCCCATCCACGGGTTGTCCGGGTTGAACCACTCGGGCAGCGAGAAGTACAGGCCGTTGCGCAGCTGGGGCGTGTACTTCCGGGAGGCCGCGAACAGCTCGGCGATGACGTTGCGCTTCGGGCCGAGCTTGACGGAGTTGCGGTCGCTGACCTTGGTGTCCCACAACGCGAAGCCGTCGTGGTGCTTGGAGGTCAGGACGTAGTATTCGGCGCCGGCGTCCGCGATCAGGTTCAGCCAGGTGCGCGGGTCGAACTTCTCGGCGGTGAACAGCGGGATGAAGTCGTCGTAGGTGAAGTTCTCGCCGTACTTCTGGCGGTGGTAGGCGTAGGTGGCGCCGTGGGGGTCCTGCTGGTTCTGCCAGTACCACTCGGCGTACTGCTGCCCCACTGGCGCCCACGCGGGCACGGCGTAGACGCCCCAGTGGATGAAGATGCCGAACTTGCTGTCGGTGAACCAATAGGGCGCGCGGTGCGTCGACAGCGAGGCGTCGGTCGGGCGGAAGTCCGGGACGCCGAGGGTGATCGGCACCTGCTGCGTGGCGAGCGTGCCGCGGCCGGCCGTGACGCGGACCTGGCCGGTGGCGGTGGTGCCGGGCGGCACGGACGCGTTCGGCGCGAGCCCGAGCCGCACGGTGGCCTGCTCCCCCGGCGCCAGCGCGCGGATGGCCGCCGGGACGGTGGTCCGGCCGCCGGGGACGTCGACGGTGACGGTCACGGCGTCGCGGGCCCCGAGCCACACGGTGCCGGCGTTGACGATCGTCGCTTCCGCGGCCTGCGGGCCGCCGTCGGTGAGCAGGTTCGCCGTCGACCGGCTGTCGAGCACGAGCGCCGAGCGCCCCACGGCGACCGGCTGCAGGGTGAGCGCGAAGACGTGCAGGCTGGCGACGTTGGGCGCGGGGTTCGCGGTGGTCGGCAACGTCACCGCGACGGCTTCGCGGGCGGGGTCGACCCAGACCTGGCCGGTGGCGAGCGAAACGGGGTTGTTGTCGACGACGCCGCCGGGTGCGTAGCGGAACGGCGAGACGAGCGCGCCGGTGCCGGTGTACCAGTCGGGGCCGGAGAGCGAGCCGGTGCTGGTGGTGCCGTCGGCGTAGTGCACGGTCGCGGTGCCGCCCGCGGTGCCGTAGCTGCCCGCGACCAGGAAGTACGCGACGAAGTAGCGCCCCTTCGGCAGGTCGACCCGCTGGCCGGTGGCGGCGATGTTGTTCTTCGCGCCGGCGGCGGCTGAGCCGAGCTTGAACGGCACCCCGCCGACGGTGGTGGTCTGCCCGGCGGGCAGGTGCTCGGCCGGGAAGGTGTACCCGGACCCGTCGAAGTCACCCCCGGTGGCCGACGCGCTGTCGATGCCGTCGTTGGTGAACCAGGCGTCGAGGGTAACGGGAACGGGTGGCGGCGGCGGGACGATCGGGGTGCCGGCGTCGTCGGCCACGGCGTCGACGGGGATCGCGGCACCCGCCGGGGTCAGGCCGGCGGCGGTCAGGGCCACGGCACCACCCAGGGCGATGCCCAGGGCTTGGCGGCGGGGGAAGGTCGTCATTGAACCTCCAGGGATCGGATGACTACGGCGGAATGACGACAGAGTTCGCCCCTAGTCGGCCAATCTGTCGTTGGCGGAGCTGATTCATCCGATGACTGACCCTGGTCGTTGGACCTCTCGGTGTCAAGAGGCGATCGAAGTGAACCTCGGTCACGACCGGCGCGTGGTCCTGGGTGAGGAGCTGCAGCACTCGACATCCGCGCCGAACCAGCCGCACCGAAAGGCCAGACCGATGCCCACCCACCCGAACGCGCTGAGCCGCCGCGCGATCGCCATGCTCAAGGCGATCGCGGCCGGCCGCGCCGAGCTCCGCTGCAGCTGCGAACCCGACCTCCGCGTGGACGGGCTCCCGTGCTGCGACCAGACCACCGCCCACGACCTCGCCCGCGCGGGGTTGGTCCGGGCGGTCGGAACGCCGTCGCCGGGCCAGTGGGCCCCGGCCGAACTGACCGAAGCGGGACACGTCGCGCTGGGCGGATTTCCCGCCGCCGCTTGAGAGTTCGTGAAGGCCACCTTGAGGAACTTGAAGTTCCTCAAGGTGGCCTTCACGGCTTTCAGGCGTGCCCGGGGCGGCGCGGGTGGCGCGGCGGTGTCTTGAATGAGTCATTCAGGTCTTCGGAGGTCCTGAATGACTCATTCAAGACCTTTGCCGAGCGGGCCTGCGGGGCGGCGGGGAACCCGGAACGGAGTGCGAGAAATCTTGGGGCGCGCTGAACCCGGGCGGGCCGGGGGCCGTGCTCTGGTTGAGGGCGTCTCGCACCGCCCTCCGGGGTCACCACGACGCAACGATCCGGGCCAGCCTCCGCCCGATCGGGACCGGGTGCCCCGGCGAGCGGCCGTCGCGGCAACGGCCACCTCGCGCGGGCCCGTCCGGCATCCCCAGAATCCCGGACGGGCCCGCCCCTTGCCGTTCCGGAACTGTCCGGGATCCTGTCCGGTCCGCTCACCTGATCAGCGGTCCCTGGGTCGGCGCAAGGGCGACACCGTGAGTACATGCGACGCTTCCTGGCCGTGAGCGCGGCGATCCTGGCGGGGTGCGGTCTCCTCACGACGGCCGGGAGCGCGAATCCGGAAAGCGCTCTCCCGAACCTCGCGCAGCACGCGGTCGGCGGCTGGGTCGGGACGTGGGCCGCGGCTCCCGCGGCCGCCGTGCCGAACACGCCGGACGGCTATCCCGGCTTCTCGATCCGCAACGTCGTGCACACCAGCGTCGGCGGCGGGCGGACCCGCGTCCACCTCTCCAACGCCTTCGGCGCCTCGCCCCTCACCTTCGGGCACGTCACCATCGCCGTGCAGGGCGCCGGGCCGGACGCCGTTCCGGGGACGCTGCGGGAGCTCACCTTCGGCGGGGCGGCCGGCGTCGTCGTGCCCGCCGGGGCCGAGGCGCTCAGCGATCCCGCCGAACTGCGGGTGCCCGCCGACGCCAACCTGCTCGTCACGACCTACGTGCCGGCGAAGTCCGGGCCGGTGACCTACCACCCGGCCGCCGCGCAGACGTCGTACTTCACCCGTGACGGCGACTTCGCCGCGAGCGAGTCCGGGGCGCCCTACACCGAGCAGACTTCCGTGTGGCACTACGTTTCCGGCGTCGACGTCCAGGGCGGCGCCGAGGCTTCGATCGTCGCGCTCGGCGACTCGATCACCGACGGCGTCGGGTCGCGGGCCGGCGCCAACCACCGGTGGCCCGACTACCTCGCCGACCGGCTGCACGGCCGGTTCGGCGTGCTGAACGCGGGCATCAGCGCCAACCGGCTGCTGCTCGACGTACCCGGGTCCGGCGCGGGCCAGAACGCGCTTTCCCGGTTCGACCGCGACGTCCTGAGCGTCGGCGGCGTGCGGACGCTCATCGTGCTGGAAGGCATCAACGACATCCAGCAGACCCCGCACCAGACCGACCCCACCGCGATCACGTCGGCGTACCGCCAGTTGGTCGCGCAGGCGCACGCGCGAGGCATCCGGGTCGTCGGTGCCACGCTCACGCCGTTCAAGGGCTGGCACGTCTACGACGAAACGCTCGAAGCGACCCGCCAGGCGGTGAACGCGTTCATCCGCACCGGCGGGGTCTTCGACGCCGTCGCCGACTTCGACGCGGCCCTGCGCGACCCCGCCGATCCGCTGACCCTGCTGCCGGCCTACGACTCCGGCGACCACCTCCACCCCGGCGACGCGGGCTACGAGCGGATGGCCGCCGCCGTCCGCCTAGACCGGCTGTGACCGCGGGATGAACAGCACCGCGACCAGGCTCACCACCGCCGTCGCCACGAGGTAGAGCGACACCGAAAGCGACGTCCCGGTGGAACTCTGCAGCGCCACCGCGATCGACGGCGCGAAGCCGCCACCCAGCACCGCGCCGACCGCGTACGAGAACGATGCTCCGCTGTAGCGGTAGCGCGGTTCGAACAGCTCCGCGAACAACGCCGACTGCGGCCCGTACGTCGCGCCCAGGCCGACGTTCAGCACCACCACCGCCACGAGCAGCCACGCCGTCACGCGGGTGTCCACCAGCAGGAAGAACGGGATCGGCCAGAGCACCAGCAGCACCGATCCGGCCAGGTAGACCGGTTTGCGGCCCACGCGGTCCGACCACGCCGCCGTGGCGAGGATGCTCACCAGCCACGTCACGCTGCCGACGATCACCACCACGAGCAGCGTCGTCCGGTCGATCTTCAGCACCGATGTGCCGTAGGACAGCAGGTACGCCAGGAAGATGTACCCGATCGCGGTGTTCGCGATGAAGCTGCCGGACGCCACGAGCAGCGCCCGCGGCCGCTCGCGCAGCACCTCGACCATCGGACGGCTGCTGCGGGCTTCGGCGTCCCGCAGCCGCGCGAACACCGGGCTCTCCTCGATCCGCAGCCGGATCACCAGGCCGACGCCGACCAGCAGGATGCTCGCCAGGAACGGCACCCGCCAGCCCCACGACGCGAACTGCGCGTCGGTCAGGGACCGGCCGAGGACGAAGAACATCAGCTGCGCCAGGATGAGCCCGGCCGGGACGCCGATCTGCGAGAAGGCGCCGTAGCGGCCGCGACGGCCTTCCGGCGCGTGCTCGACCGCCATCAGCGCCGCCCCGCCCCATTCGCCGCCCGCGCTCAGCCCCTGGAGCAGCCGCAGGACCAGCAGCAGGACGGGTGCCCAGACCCCGATCGCGGAGTACGTCGGCAGCAGCCCGACGCCGACCGTGGCCACGCCCATCACGAGCAGGGACAGCACCAGCATCGCCTTGCGCCCCACGCGGTCGCCGAAGTGGCCCCAGAGGATCCCGCCGACCGGGCGGGCGAGGAAGCCGACCCCGAGCGTCGCGAACGAGGCGAGGGTGCCGGAAGCGGGTGACAGCGTCGTGAAGAACAGCTTGCCGAACACGAGGGCCGCCGCCGTGCTGTAGATGAAGTAGTCGTACCACTCGATGGTGGTCCCCACGGCGCTCGCCACGGCGACCCGGCGCAGCTGCCGGGTCGCGACCGCCGGGGTGCTCACGACCCGGCGAGCGCGGCCGTCGGGACCAGGTCCTCGGCGAGCAGGTCCATCAGCAGCCCGTCGTGCCAGCTGCCGTCGGGCCCGCGCTCGTAGGAGCGCATCCGGCCGACCGGCCGGAAGCCGAGGGACTGGTAGAGCTTGATCGCGGCTTCGTTGTCCGCCGCGGGGTCGATCACCAGCCGGTGGTGCCCGCGCACGGTGAACAGGTACTCGGCCAGCGTCCGGATGGCGTCCGAACCGAGGCCGCGGCCCTGCCAGGCGGGGTGTACGGCGATGTCGATGCCGGCGTGGCGGTACTGCGGATCGGCTTCCTCGAAAGCGAGCTCGATGCCCACGACGACGTCGTCGTGTTCGATGGCGTAGGTCGTGGTGCCCTCGTCCGGGTCCAGCAAGTAGGACACCTGGGCGGCCACCGGCTCCTCGGCGTCGGCCCACCAGCGGGCGACTTCGGGGTGCGACAGGATCTCCTCGAACCGGGCGGCGTCCAGGGCGGCGGCGGGCCGCAGCCGGACACGGCTACCGGTGATAAGGCCGGTCATCGGCCCAGTGTCGTCGCCCGGCGCGCCGGTGTCGAGCCCCGAACGGGGCCAGGCCGGCCGCCGGCCCGGCCCGCGTCACCAGGGGTTGTTGTCGTCCTCGTCCGGGTCGGGACGCCGCCGCTGCGGCGGTGAAGCCTGCGGGGCCGACGGCGACGGCGGGACCGCCGCACCGCCGGACGGGGACGGCGGGACCGGCGGCGGCGAGGCCGGGGGCTGCGGGTCCTCCGGCTCGTCCGGGTCCGGGAACCGGCCGCGCAGCGTGTCCAGCACCGCCGTGCGGGTCTCGCGGTCCTCGTCGCCGAGCTGCTCGGCCATCACGCCCGCGACGCGCTCGGCGATGCCCGACTGCGCGCGGCGCATCGTCGTGAGGATCTGCCGGGACAGCTCCTCCAGCGGGAACGACTTGACCTTGTTCGAGAACGTCAGGTCGGTGACCGTGCCGTCGGCGCCGACGGTCACGCTGACCGCGCCGTCGGAGCTGGTCGAGGTCAGCCGGAGCCGCTCGGTCTCCGCCTGGGCCGCCTGGTAGCGCTCGGCCTTCGCCGCGAACCCGGCCGCCCAGTCGTCCATCCGGCGGATCGCCTCGTCGGGGTCCCGCATCAGGTCCCCGAGGCCGTTCGGGCCGGTCATGCCTTCGTCCTCGCTTCCACGGCCCGCGGCGACGCCGTGAGCTGCTTCTCGAACGGCTCCGCGTTCGCCTCTTCACCGTCGCGGTAGGACTGCGCGGCGGTCTTGACGTTGTCCGCGAGCCCGCGCACGCCTTCGATCGACGCGGCCAGCGTCTCCTTCGCCTTCTCCCCCGTCGGCCGGATGATCGGCGGGAGGAACGCGCACAGCAGCCCGTACGCGTCGTCCGACATCGCCGTGTCGGCCGCCGCGGAGGCCGTGTTGAGCCGGTCGACCAGGCTCTCGACGTGACTCGAGTGCGCGACCAGTTCGTCCGGTTCGACCTCGAAGCCGGCCGTCATGCGTTCACTTCCAATCCTGGTTCTTCCAGTCGCCGATCACCGGGGGCGCGACGACCTGCTCGCCCGCGAAGAAGTTCGGGTCGTCGCTCTCGAGGTAGTCGGCCGCCTTGTGTTCCTTGTCGTTGTCGCCCTTGCCGCCCCGGGCGCCGGCACCCATGCCGCCCATGCCGGGGGAACCGGCCGCGCCGGCCTTGCCCGCCATGCCCGCGTTGCGCGCCGCCGCCGCTTCGGCCTCCGCGGCCGCGCCGGACGCCGCACCGCCGGCCAGGTTGCCCGCGCCCGTGCCGCGCACGCCACCGCCGCCCGCGCCACCGCCGCCGATGCCACCGAGGGACCCGCCCCCGGCACCGCCGCCGCCGATGCCGCCGAGGCGGCTGGCGATGCTGTCCCCGTTGATGCCGCCGAGGCGGCCGATGGTCGGCGTCTTCCCGCCGCCGGGGATGCCGCCCGGGCCGGTGCCGGTGGGCAGGCCGGTGATCGGGTCGATGCCCGGCGGGGTGAACCCGGGGATCGGGCTGCCGCCGCGGCCGATCGTGGTGCCGCCACCGCCGACGTCCGGGATGTTCGGGATCGACGGCGGCGTGTAGCCGCTGCCGCCCGGGCCGCCGCTCGACGGGATGCCGGACGGCGAGAAGCCGGACGACGTCGTCGAGTCGTCGAAACCGGGGACCGACGAGCCGGGGATGCCGGCGCCGCTGAAGCTGCCGCCGGGGATCTCCGGGATCGACCCCGGGCTGAAGCCCGAACCGCCGGCGCCGCCACCGCTCGCGGCCGGGATACCGGCCCCGGAGAAGCCGGAGCCGCCTGCCCCGCCGCCGCCGGGGATCCCACTGCCCGAGAAGCCCTCGGTGCCGGAGCCGCCCGGGCCGCCGCCCGGGATACCCGAGCCGCCGCCGGGGATCCCGGCACCGCTGCCCCCGGGGCCGCCCGCGCCGCCGAGCCCGGCGGCGTCCAGCCCGGCCGGGGTGCGGCCGGAAGCGGTGGGGTCCAGTGCCGGGTCCATCGCGGTCCGCGCCAGCAGCGGGTGCTCGGCGCTCGCCGCCGCACCGCCGTCCGCCCGGGTGCCGGTCAGCTGCCGCGTCGCGGTCGCCGTCGGCAGCTTCGGCGGGGCCGGGAACCGCGGCGTGGCGACCGCCGCGCCGATGGTCTCGTCGTACTGGGTCATGATCTGCGCGGCGTGGTCGCGCGCGGCCGTCTGGGCCCGGTAGGTCTGGATCGCCTCGCCGGCCGCCGCGGCGTACTGCACCGGGTCGGTCATCGACATCAGCCGCTGGTTGGTGCTCTGCAGGTCGAACTGGACCGGCGGGTTCGCGACCATCTGCCGCTGGGTTTCGTTGAGCGCCTGGGAGTGGATCTCCTGCTGGCGGCCGGCGAGCGTCGCGCCCTGCGCGGTCGCGCCCAGCCACTTGCCGACCCCGGCGAGGTGCTCGCGGACGGCGTCGCCGGCGTCGCCCTGCCAGTTGCTGGTGCTCGCGTTGATGGCGTCGGCCAGCGTCTTCTGGTGCGTGCCGAGGTCGTTGCCGACCCGCACCCACTCCTCCGAGGTCTCCGCGACGGTCGCCGGGTTGGCGTCCTGCGTGATGGCCTCGTTCATCTGCTCGTGGGTGGCGTTGGCCCAGAGCGTCTTCGGGGCGCCGCCGGTCTCGCGCATGGCGAGGCCCTCGTCGAGGCCGTGCTTGGCGTCGTCGAGGTGCTGCTGGTACAGCTCCTGGATCTTCTTGTCGCGCAGCACCGGGTCGACGACCGGGCCGAGCCAGCCGCGCCGGATCTCGTCGTCGACCTGCCTGGTGGCCATTTCGCGGATTTCGTCGCCGGACGGCGACTTGTCCGTGGTCAGCGGACCGACGTAGTACTTCGACGACGAATCGGCCGTCACGTCGTAGAGCGGACTGCGCGGGTTGTAGTCCGGGGACGACGGGTCCGAGACGGACTCGGCGGTGGGTGCCACGGTCTCCCTCAGCTCTGGTCGGCGGTCGGGAGGGAGGTCAGCGTCGCGCGCGTGTTCTCTTCCCGGGACTTGTAGTTCTTCTTGGCCAGCTTGATGGCTTCGATGTAGGTCGGGAACTCCTGCCGCGCGGCCTGCAGCTGCGTGACCAGCCCGTGGTCGTCGGCGGCGGTGTTGACCATGTGCGCGGAAACCCACTGGCCGGTCGCGGTGCGGCTCATGGCCGGCGCGTCGTTCAGCCGCTGCAGGTTCGCCCAGCGCTGTTCGAGCGACTCGAGCACGCCTTCGAGGGCCTCGATCAGCTGGTTGCCCGTGGTGTCGTCGATGGCGAAGCCACCGCTCTGCGCGAGCCGCTTCAGCTGGGCGCCGGCGAGCCCGACGCGGACGGCGGCCATGGCCTTCTGCGCGGGCTCGGTCGCGGTCTGCATCTGCGCCGTCGCCTGGAGAGCCTGGGCCACCGCCTGGGTCTCTTCCGTCATCAGGACTGTTCCCTTCCCGGTCAGTACACCGCGGCGATGGCGTCGCGGATCGCGCGGGCGAGGTCGGCCCGGCCGGCCGGCACGTACTCCGCCGTCAGCTCGCCGGCCTCGCCGGTCGTCGTGTGCACGAGGTAGCGGCCGTCGGCGGTGTCCAGCCAGCTCAGCGGTTCCCCGGCCACGCGCTCGCCGCGGCGGCCCTGCGCGGTGACGGCGATGTGGCCGCCGCCCAGCCGCGGTTCGGCGAGCACCCGCTCGAGCACCGCGACGTCCGAGGGCTTCCGCGCTGGCGGTCGGCGGCCCGGCCGCACCACGGCCTTGACCTCGATCATGCCGAAGGCGTCGGTTTCTTCTTCCTCGAACTCGGCGTCGGCGATGCGCTTCGCCGCCATGGCCGAGACTTCGCGCCCGGCGGCGCGGTGCACGACGTGCTTGCCGGTGGTCGCGGCCGGGGCGGGCGGCAGCACGCCCGTGACGACCTCGACGAGCTCCTCGTCCGCGAACAGCGAGAACAGCAGTTCGTCGGTGTCCGGGTTCTGGGTGATGCCGAGCGCCTGCGCGCCGTCGGTGACCACGAGGACCGCGACGTCGGCGCCGAGGCCGTCGATCCCGCTCACCGCAACCGAAACCCGGGGCTCGGCGAGCAGCTCGAATGCCGTGCGCACACCGGGGTGCAGCTCACCGGAGACCGAAAGCCGCCGCTCCTCGAGCGCGTCGTACACCTGACGCGCGACCCGCACGAACCGCACCGGGTCCGTCGGCAGGTTGCCCGCGCGCAGCGGGTACCGCCGGACGTCACCGCCGGTGGCCTGGCCGACTATGAGGGCTTCGACGACCTCGAGGACGAACTCGAACCGCTCCGCCATTTCCCCTCGCCGATTCTCCGTCGTCAAACCTTCAAGCAACTCTCCTTACGAAGAGTAGCAGTGCGGTACGGGGCCCGGACGGCGCCGCCACGCGGGTGCCCGAAAGACCACGATCCCCTGGACTGCCCGGGCAAAGCGCCGTCCGTGACCGGTTCACCCGATGCGGTGGTTGTGGACGCGAAGCTGCAGGCTGACGAGGTCGAGCAGGGGCGTGGCGACGCCGAGCGCACGGGCACGCGCGGTGAGATCGCCGAAGATCTGCTCGCCCTCGACCGGGTGACCGCCGAGCAGGTCCCGGTAAAGCGAAGATCCACCCATCGCGGGGTCGGTCACGGTCTTGCGCGTGGTTTCGAGGTCCGCCGCGGGCACCGGGTACCCGGCCGCTTCGGCGACGGCAGCCGCTTCGGCCACCACGGCTTCGGCGAGCTCCGCGCCGGCCGGCACCGCGACGACGTCGCCGATCGTGCCGCGCAGCAGGCTGTTGATCCCGCCGATCGCGGCGATGAACACCCATTTCGCCCACATCGCCTCGGTGATCCGGGCACTTCGGACGACGGGGAACCCGGCGCCCTCCAGCGCCGCGCCGACGTCGGCCAGCCGCGGCGGGGCGGGCTCGGTGCGGGCGCCGTACGTGAGGTGCTGCAAGGGCCCGAGCCGCCGGATCGCGCCGTCGTCGTCGAGGGTGGTCATCACCTTCGCGACACCGCCGAGCACGGCGCCTTCGCCGAACCGCGCGTCGAGGGCGTCGAGGTGGGCGAGTCCGTTGAGGAACGGCAGGACCAGGGTTTCGGGCCCGACCGCGGGGGCGAAATCGTCGATGGCCGCCGCCAGGCCGGTGGCCTTGACGGCCAGCAGCACGAGGTCGTACGTCCCGTCGAGCGTCCCGGTCTCGGCGAGCGACGGCGTCAGCACCGTCTCCTCGCCGAGCCCGACAATCCGCAGGCCGCTGTCCCGCAGCACCTTCGCCCGGCCGGGCCGGACGAGGAACGTGACGTCCCGGCCCGCCTGCAGCAGCCGCCCGCCGAAGTACCCGCCGGTCGCGCCGGCACCCACCACCAGAATCCGCAAGTCGCTCACCCCATGACGTACGCCGGGCGGCGGGCACAGTATTCCCACAGCAAGACACAGGGAACGGACAGGTCGACCCGGAGCCGGGGCCCGTTGGACGGGCATGGGAACACGGATCCGCCGGACACTCGCGGGCGCGGGGGTGACGGCCGCCGCGCTGACGGCCGGGGTACTGGTCTCGGCCGGCGGCGGGTCCACCGGCCCGGCGCCGGTGGCCGTGGTGGCCCCGCCGCCGACCCCCAGTCCGGTGGCGTCGACGTCCGAAGTCCCGTACCCGGACCTGTCGTCGGTCGCGGACGGCGTCGCGGCCGCGGTGACCGCCGCTTCGCCGCGGACGAGCGTCGGGTTCGTCCTGTACGACCGGGAAGCGGGGAAGGAGCTGGCGACCCTCGGCGCCGACGAGCCGTACTACACCGCGTCGGTGGTCAAGCTGCTGATCGCCATCGACGAGGTCCGCGACGACACCACGGGCGCGTGGGCGCTCCCCGACGCCGACGCCGTCGAAGACCTCACCGACATGCTCGAGGGCAGCAACGACGCGATCGCCTCGGCGTTCTGGGAGCGCAACGGCGGCAACGCCATCGTGACGCGCACGGCGGCGCTGCTCGGCCTGGCGCACACGACGCCGCCCGCGGACCCGACGCAGTGGGGCATGGCCAAGACGAGCGCCGGTGACGTGCTGGCGATCTACCAGTACCTGGAAGACACGATGCCCGACGAGATCGCCCAGCCGATCCTGACGGCGCTCGGCAACGCCCGCAACCCCGCCGACGACGGCTGGGACCAGTACTTCGGCATCCCCGACGGCCTGAGCGGGATGTCCTGGCAGGTCAAGCAGGGCTGGATGATCCTGCGCTCGGCGCTGGTCCTCAACACCACCGGCGTGGTCGGCGGCCGCTACGTCGTGGTGCTGCTGACGCGGCAGCCGCCGATCTCCTCGGCGAAGGGCCGGGCGGCGGTGACCGCCGGCATCAAGACGCTCGCTCCCCTGCTGACGCGGTTGAACGCGACGTGACGCCGCGGGCGCGGTCGATGTCCGGGCCCCGGTAAAGGCGTTCGGGGATGCGGGCCAGCGTCGAGGGGTGCACCTGCGGGCCGAGGCCGTAGAGCTTCTGGAAGCTCATGATGAGCGGCCGCCAGCGATCCGGGTCGATGTGGTCGTCGCTGCCGGCCGCCCGGATGTCGTCGTGGACGAACACGCGCTGCACGCGCACCTCGAGCGCGACGATCCCGCCGCGCTGCCGCGCGTCCTCGTCGGCGAGCGGGTGCACGGCCTCCAGCACGACCTCCATGGCCACCGGGCACTCGGCAACCCGCGGCGGCGCAACCGTTTCCGACGCGACAGGCGTGAGCCCGGCACGCTCGAACTTCTCCGCGACGTGGAAGTACCCGCGCTTCCGCTTGCCGTCGGGCACGGGATCCGACCCGGTGGTCAGCGCGAGCCGGTCGACGGCCGCGGCGAGCGCGTCGGAGGGCAGGTTGAGCACGCCTTCGCCGGTGCGGAGCAGGTTCTGGGTGGTCTTCGAGCGGGCGCCGAGCCCGAGCATCGCGCGCCAGCCGAGCCAGAAGGCCGAGGACATCGGCGCGAGGTTGGCGGAGCCGTCTTCGTTGGTGGTGGAGATGAGCACGACCGGGGTGCCGAAGTAGAGGATGCCGGGCTCGATGGCCGTGTGGGCAGGGGTTTCCGTCTTCACGGGTTCGATGCTGCCGTCCACAGCGGACGGCCGCTGGCGGGAATCGGCCATCGCGATTCCCGCCGGCGGGGCGTCAGCCGCAGTGCTCCGCGCGTTCCTGGTCGGTCATCGGGGCGGTGTGCTGGGTGATGTCGCCGGTCGAGCCGGGGACCGGGCCGTCCGCGTCGAAGTCCTGGTACCAGATGTAGTGGCCGTAGAAGCGGTCGCCGAAGTGCATTTCGTACGTGCCGTGCACCTTCTGCATCTTCGGCGCCCGCTCCACCCAGCCCTTCTCCCCCGGCCGGACGTCGACGTTGGTCGCCTGCCCTTCGGTGTGCGACGACTCCCAGGTGTGCTGGTACGACGTCTCGATGGACACCTTGAACACTTCCGAGAACCCGTATTCGGCTGACAGGGAGACGCCGAAGCTGTTCGACTCACCCGTCGTGTCGGACCAGTTCACGGTGCTGCGCTGCAGGTCCGGCGTGCAGTTGTAGGCCGCCTCGCCGACCTGGTGCCCGGCGCCGGTGTGCTCCTCCGGCGGGCCTGCCGGGTGGAACACGCACGAGTCCGTGCCGTTGTCGCACTTGTCGAGCAGTTCCCGGGCGGTGGGCTGGTCTTCGGCGGACGCGGCCGGGGCGGTGAGCACGAGGCCGGCGGCGGTCACCAGGCCGAGGCCCGCCGCCGCCCACGTGGTGCGCTTGCAGGTCATGCGGTCACTCCTTCTCGCGGGGGGTGGCTCAGCTGAAGCCGATCGACTGGGTGCGGTCGTCCATGAAGGACCCGACGTTGCCGGTGTTCTCCTTGAACGGGCCGTCGCGGTCGCCGCCGAGGTTCGGCTCCGGGTAGAGCCAGATCCAGCAGTTCCCCCACGGCTGCACCGACGAGATCTTGTTCTTCCAGTCGTCGGAGAGGTCGAACTGCCAGTTCACCCAGCCGTCCTTTTCGCACAGTTGCGGACCGGTGATGGTCAGCGAGTTCCCCGTGTAGTCCGGGCCGTCGAAGAAAGTGCCCTGCACGACGTCGCCGTTCGCCTGCGCGGTGAGCGCGATCCGGCTGGAAGAGCAGTGCTCCACACCGGTTGCGGTGTTCAGCACGCAGTGCCTGGGCGTCGGCTCCGCACTCGCCGGGGCGACCGCGGACAAGGTCAGCGCGGTCGTCGCGATCGCCGTCACCGTGGCTTTTCTGGTTCCGTTCCCCATTTTTCCGGCTCCTTTCCGCGGAATGCGCGTCGAATCCGTTGATGATCCGAACGTAACCCCAGCATCTCCGGCCCGCGGCCCCGTTGCCCCCTGGTCCGGCGGGGTCTGCCTCGATCACCCGACTCCGGCGGCAGATCTTGACAACCGGTGATCATCGTCCTACCGTGGGTCCACGCCGCCGGGTTGTCCAGACCATTTATTCACGTCCGTGAACGAATGGTGCAGCGTCCCCCTCGCGAAAGGACACCCACGATGCGCGTGCGTGCCTTGTTCGTCCTGCTGGCGGTTCCGGCACTGGCCGCGGCCACCGCGTTGCCCGCCGTGGCGGCGGATCCGTCCGTGGCCCCGGGCGGCAACTTCGACCTCTCGGTCTGGCAGCTGCAGGAGCCGGTCGGCTCCCCCGGCAAGCCGACCACGATCCCGTCGTCCCGGCTGCAGGGGCCGAACGGCTTCCAGGACAGCTACTTCTACACCGACACCCGCGACGGCGCGATGACCTTCTGGGCGCCGGAAAAGGGCGTCACCACGCCGAATTCGAACTACGCGCGCTCCGAGCTGCGCGAGATGAACCGCGACGGGTCGGCCGCGAACTGGTCGCTGAGCGGGTCGCACAAGCTCAGCGCGACGCTGCGCGTGGTGTCGGTGACGTCGAACGTGTGCGTCGGCCAGGTGCACCTCGGCACCGGCGGGTCGTCCACGAAACCGTTGCTGGAGCTGTACTACCGCGCGAGCGGGGACATCGTGCTGGGCACCGAGAACTCCCCCGACGGCGGGCAGACGCCGCACACCGTCGGCCACGTCTCGCTCGGCAAGACGTGGACCTACACGATCGGGATCTCCGGCGGGAACACCATCGACCTCACGGTCAACGGCAGCACCACGCACTACGGCATCCCGTCGTCGTTCAAGGCGTACAAGCAGTACTTCAAGGCGGGCTCGTACAACCAGTCCTCTTCGGACAGCACGACGAAGGGCGCGCGGGTCGCGTTCTACGGCTTGAAGATCACCCACGGCTGAGGAAGAACGGCCCGGCCGCCACCGGGCCGCTCGCGCCTCAGCGCCAGCCGAGCTCCGGCGCCACGTGGGTGAGGATGTCCTCCAGCACATGCGCGTTGTAGTCGACGCCCAGCTGGTTCGGGACCGTCAGCAGCAGGGTGTCCGCGGCCTGGACGGCCTCGTCCTCCTTGAGCAGCCGCACCAGTTCGTCGGGCTCCGCGGCGTACGAGCGGCCGAAGATCGCCCTGGTGTTCTCGTCGATCATGCCGACCTGGTCGCGCGAGTGGCGGTCGCGGCCGAAGTAGGCGCGGTCGAGGTCGGTGGTGAGCGCGAAGATGCTGCGGCTGACCGACACGCGCGGCTCGCGGGTGTGGCCGGCCTCCTGCCACGCGTCGCGGTAGGCCTCGATCTGCTTGCGCTGCTGGACGTGCAGGGGCTCGCCGGTCTCGTCGTCCTTGAGCGTGGAGCTCTGCAGGTTCATGCCCAGCTTCGCGGCCCAGACGGCGGTCGCGTTCGAACTGGATCCCCACCAGATGCGCTCGCGCAGCCCCTCCGAGTACGGCTCGACGCGCAGCAGGCCGGGCGGGTTGGCGAACATCGGGCGCGGGTTCGGCTCCGCGAAGCCCTCGCCGCCGAGCACCTCCAGGAACAGCTCGGTGCGGCGGCGCGCCATGTCGGCGTCGGTCTCGCCCTCGGCCGGGGCGTAGCCGAAGTAGCGCCAGCCGTCGATGACCTGCTCGGGGGATCCCCGGCTGATGCCGAGCTGGAGCCTGCCGCCGGAGATGAGGTCCGCGGCGCCCGCCTCCTCGGCCATGTACAGCGGGTTCTCGTAGCGCATGTCGATCACGCCGGTGCCGATCTCGATCTTCGACGTGCGCGCGCCGATGGCCGACAGCAGCGGGAACGGGCTGCCGGCCTGCCGCGCGAAGTGGTGCACGCGGAAGTAGGCGCCGTCCACGCCGAGCTCCTCGGCGGCAACCGCGAGGTCGATCGACTGGTGCAGGAAGTCCGCGGCCGAGCGGGTCTCGGAGTGCGCGCCGGGCGACCAGTGGCCGAAGGACAGGAAGCCGATTTTCTTCACGCCGCTCCCAGCGCCCGGCGGCCGGGTTTGATTCCCGGGTGTGAGCAGGCCGACCGGTGTCGCTCGTTCCGGTGAACCGCGGCCCGGGACCGGCCCGGCCGGGTACCCCGCCGGAAACGAGGAGGAGCGCATGCCCGACAACGACCTCACCGGGTTCCCGATCATCGGAGCGGTCATCGTGCTGGCCGACGGCCAGGTCCTCTACCGCGGCGCGCGCCGCTACCTGACCGGCCCGGACGGCGGCGAGGAGACCGGCTCGATGGCGTGGCCGGTCGTGACCGTCTTCCACCTGGTCGCGTTCGGCGTGCTGGCGCTGCTGTCCGTGGTCGGCCCGCGGTGGTCGGGTTCGGCGGCCGCGCTGGTCGGCAGGCTCGGCGTCTTCCTGCTGCTGCTGGCCGTGGTCCACGTGCTCACGCTCGCCGTGCTGGCCCGCGGCCGCCAGGGCCGGATCGTCGAGGCCCACTACCAGGAGCGCGAGGCCGGCGGCGAGGTGCTCGCCGAGCCGACCGTCGCCCCGGTGCCCGGCCAGGAGGGCCGGCACCCGGAGGTGAGCCCCGACCTCGGGCACCACGGTCCGTACCGCGCCTGAGCGGGGTTCACCGGTTCGAGCTGAATCTTGATCTTCGTGCTGCTTCGCCCCCGGCCGCCGTGCTTGGCTTTCCCGGGCGACGAAGGGAACTGCGGTGCGAACGTCCCGGGCAGGGTTGGCGGTGGCCGTCTCGGTGCTGGTGGTGACGACGGCGCCCGCCGCCGCGGCCACGCCCGATCCGCTCGCGCCGTACCTGACGCAGCAGGTGTCGTGGGGTGGCTGCCCGTTCGCCAAGCGGATCGAAGCGCAGCCCGCGCGGTGCGCGCGGATCACCGTCCCGCGGGACTGGGCCGCGCCCGGCGCCGGCGCCGACCTCGAGGTGTCGATCAGCCGGGCGGCGGCCACCGGGAGCCGGCGCGGGGCGATCCTGGTCAACCCCGGCGGCCCCGGTGGCCAGGGCACCTCGCTCGCCGGCGCGCTGGCCGGGCTGGAGCCGTCGCTGAACGAGCACTTCGACCTGATCGGCATGGACCCGCGCGGCACCGGCCAGGAAGGCGGCGACGACGCCGGGTTCGTCTGCCGCGTGCCGCTCGGGCGGCTGCCGCAGGAGGACGACCTCGACGCGCGCGACCGTTCGCCGGGCAGCATCTCGCGGCACCAGCGCGCGCCGCGGGCGGTGGCCGAGGCGTGCCAGAGCGACGCGCTCGCGCCCTACGTCACCACCTGGCAGACCGCGCACGACATGGACCTGATCCGCGCGCTGCTGAAGGACGAGGAGCTGAACTACCTCGGCTTCTCCTACGGCACCTGGCTCGGCGCGAAGTACGCGTCGCTGTTCCCGGACCACGCCGGCAAGTTCGTGCTCGACTCCAGCGTCAACTTCGAAGGCAGGCTCCAGGCGGCGTTCGAAGCGTTCCCGAAGATCGACCAGCGCCAGTTCGACGACGTCTACGCGCCTTGGCTCGCCCGCCGCTTCCCCGAGCAGCTCGGCAAGACCCCCGGCCAGGTCCGGGCGAAGTGGGAGCGGCTGCGGGCGTTCTTCAAGCGCGAGGGCCTGTCCCCGGACCTGTTCGACCACGTCTTCGTCGGCAACGGCAGCACCCGCCAGTGGCTGGCCGGCGCGCTGGTCCTCACCAAGGGCGCGGCCGCGCTCGACGGCGCCACCCCCACCCCGCCGGCGGACGACCTCGACGCCGTCTCGCGCGCGGTGTTCGGCGTCCCGGCCGCTCGCCTGACCACCGCGGGCGTGGTGCGGACGCTCGCGGCGCCGGAACCCGACTACGCAGACGTCCCAGGCACCCGGCTGGCGGTGGCGTGCGCCGACCAGCCGTCGCGGAATTCGGGCTGGTACAAGCTGCTCAGCGACCTGCAGGGGCCGTCGTACCCGCTGTTCGGCTGGGCCTACGGCCTCAGCGAGCCGTGCGGCTACTGGTCCGACCTCCCCCGGCACGAGCTGCCGAAGCTGCCGCCGCGCGCCGCGAAGAACGTCCTGGTCGTGCAGGGCGAATTCGATCCGCAGACCGGCTACGAACAGGCCGAGTCGGCGGCGCGGGCGGCCGGTGTCCCGATGGTCTCGGTGGCGGATTCGCCGTTCCACGGCCAGTACGCGGTGAGCGGCAATTCCTGTGTGGACGGTCTGGTGAACGGGTTCTTCCTCGGCGCGGCCCGCCCGGCCGCGACCACCTGCCCCGGCGTCCCGCTGCCCGGGGACAAGGCGGTCTACCCGGTCGACGGCCCGGCGGGCGAGCCGGACGCGGCGCCGCAACCGGCGCCGCGGGACGGTCTCGACGCCGCGCGGCACCGGCTCCAGGACAGGATCAGCGCGGTCAACCGCGGGCGCTGAGCCCACCGGTCAGCCGCGGCGGGTCGAACCGCGCGTACCGCCCGTCCTCCCCGAGCGCGGCGGCGGCTTCGTTGAGGCGCGCCGGCTCCGCGACGTCGTCCCAGCGCCCGGACTCGACGCGGGATTCCAGCGCCCGCAACGCCGTGATGCTCTCCGACGGCCGGAACGCGCAGTGGCCCGTCGTCCCGACGTACGCCTGGCGCAGCAGCGGCCCGCGCCCGGCGCGGTGGACCTGCCCGGCGTACCAGTCCTCCTGCTCGACCGGCACGAGCTGGTCGAACGTGGTGTGGATGTTCAGCACCGGGACGCGCAGCCGGCCGGTCGCCATCGACGTGCGCGCGAGGGTGCCGACCGCCCGCGGGTCCGGCCGGATGTCCGCGTCGCGGGTCAGCGCGGCCAGGTCGGCGTCCAGGTCGAGCCCGGCGGCCCGGTACAGGGCGCGGACCTGGCGGGCGTGGCTGCTGCCCGCCAGCAGCGCACGGTAGTCGACGCCCGCGGTCGCCGCGCTGTTGCCGCCTGCCGCCAGCTCGACCTGGTAGCGGCCGCTCACCACGAAGCCGAGCACGAACTGCGCGAGTTCCTGCTGCTGCTGGACTTCCTGCCCCGGGTAGTCGGACGGTGACGGCGGCGTCGGGCCGGTGAACCAGCCCGCCTCGTTGAAGAAGGCGGCAGCCAGCGCGATCCGCGCGCGGCCCGCGGGGGTGGCCTGGGCGTCCGTCGTGAGCTGCGTCAGGGTCGCGGCCGACGCGCTCGCTTCGGTTGCATCGGCGAAGCGGACCAGCTTGACGTCCTGCCCCGGCGCGAGCAGGCGGGCGAGCGCGTATTCGCCGTTCAGCTGGTAGTTGTTCAAGTTGAGCGCGCCGGCGACGAGGCCACAGGTGCTCAGGACGCCGTCGAGCCGCGGGGTTTCGGCTTCGAGCGCGCTGACGAGCCCGCCCATCGACGTGCCCCAGCCGATCGTGCGCCGCGGGTGGCCGGTCACCCTCTCGAGCGCGGCCAGCGCGCCGAACTGGTCGTCGACGGCCGAGGCGAGCGCCCACCAGGACGGGCCGCTGTAGGACGAGCCGACCAGCGCGTACCCGCGGGCGAGCAGCGCGTCCCTGGTCGCGTCGTCCGGCGCGTCTTGCGCGGCGAGCGGCCCGAACCCGTGGCTGTACAGGATGGTCGTGCCGTTCCACGCGGCCGGCACGTCGGCCACCCAGGTGGCGCCGCTCGGCAACTGTCCGGTGTGGTGCCCCGCCGCGGAGGCGACCCCCGCGGTCAGGCCGAGCGCCGTCACGATCGAAACGGCCAATGCGGTCACGCGGCCGTACCACCTGCGCATGCTCATGCGGGCAGGGTGCCACGCCGGTTCCGGAATGTACAGGTTTCCTGTACTTGTTCAGTGGGACGGCCGGTCCGAAAGCGCCGAATGGCAGGCAACGACGTAGTCGCGGAACCGGGCGGCGTCGCCCGCGTCCAGCTTCGCGAGCATGCGCTGTTCGAGCGCGGCCACGTCGTCGCGGACGCGGTCGAGGACCTCGCCGCCGGGGCCGGTCAGCCGGATGACCCGCCGCCGCCGGTCCCGCGGGTCGCCTTCGCGCGCGATGAAGCCCAGGCGTTCGAGCGCGACCACCATGTCGGCCATCGCCTGGTCGGTGACGAACGAGTTCCGCGCGAGCTCCGCCGTGGTGAGCCCCGACCGCCGCTCCAGCACGGTGAGCGCGGTGTACTGCAAGGGCGTGAGCGCGACCGGGCGGAGCACCTCGTCCAGCCGGGCCCGGACGGCGAGCTCGAGCTGTTTCACCAGGTACAGCAGGCCGGGCCCGGGCCGGCCCGCGGGGATCTCGGACACCGCACCATGGTGACCGACTCGCAGGCCCCGCGCTCAGGCGGGCCGCGCGAGCAGCCACCGCGCCACGACTCCCGCGCGGCGACGCACGCTTGGCGACGGACTGGCCGCCCGCTGCCTGACCCACCGGCGCCGGGCGGCCACCAGTGGCGACCGAGAGGGTTACCGGTCCGTGCCGAACGCCCGCAGGAACGTGTCCACGATGACGTCGGCCGCCTGCGCGTCGCTCAGCCCGGGCATGTCCCGCGTCGCCAGGTGCACCAGCTGGCCGAGCACGTTGCCGGGCCAGCGCTCCGGCACCCCGTCGCGGATCAGGCCCTCGTCGGTGGCTCGCTGCAGGAACCGGTCGACCTCCTCGACCGACCGGCGGCGCCGCTTCCAGATCTCCGGGTCCGTGCGCATCATCGCCAGTTCCGCGGGCCACTTGCGGTTCACGCCGACGATCTCCTCGACGTACCGGTGCAGGGCCACCGGCACCGGCGCCTCGCGGAGGCGGGCCGTCTCGATCGCCGCCTCGATCGCGTCCAGGCGGGCCTGGTACACCGCCGTCAGCAGCTCTTCGCGGCCGGTGAACCGGCGGTACACCGTGCGGCGGTCGACGCCGGCCTCCGCGGCGATCGCGGCGATGCTCGTGGCCGGGTCGTCGGCGAGCATGCGGGCGCCCGTCGTCAGGAGGAGTTCGAGGTTGCGCGCGGCGTCGGCTCTCACCCCTTCAACATACGCTCCGCTGTCGCCCTCAGGACGGCAACCGCCACATCGCTGAGACGATGACGAAACCCTTACCGCCCGTGCGCCACGGCGGCTGACCGGGCTTCGTCGCGGCTAGCTTCGAGCGGGTGCCCACCCTGCTCCTCGCCGGCCTGCTCGCCGGGATCGTCACCAGCGTTTCGCCGTGCGTGCTGCCCGTCCTGCCCGTGGTGCTGACCGCGGGCGCGCGGCGCCCATGGGGTGTCGTCGGCGGGCTGGTGACCAGCTTCAGCCTCACCACGCTGTTCGGTTCGCTCGTGCTCACCGCGCTCAGCCTGCCCGCCGGGCTGGTGCGGGACGCGGGGATCGTGGCGCTGGCGCTGCTGGGGATCGGGCTGCTGGTCCCGCGCGTGGGTGAGCTGCTGGAACGGCCGTTCGCCCGGCTCCGCGGCCGGGCCGCCGCGCCGGGACGCGGCGGGTTCGCCACCGGGCTGGCGCTGGGACTCGTGTACGTGCCGTGCGCGGGGCCGGTGCTGGCCACCATCGCCGTCGTCGGGGCGACGCACCGGATCGGCTTCGACAGCCTGCTGCTGACGGCGGCTTTCGGGGTGGGCACGGGTATCCCGCTGCTCGTGCTCGCCGCTTCGGGTGGCGCGCTCGCCCGCCGCGCCCGGTTCCTGCGGGCGCACGCCCGCGGGCTGCGCGCCGCGACCGGGGCCGCCCTGCTGCTGGTCGCCGCCGTCACCGCGTTCGACCTCGCCGCGCCGCTGCAGCGCGCGGTCCCCGACTACACGGCCGCCGCGCAGCAGGCCGTCGGCGCGGAGCAACTCGACGAGCTGACCCACGCACCCGAATTCACCGGGATCGGCACGTGGCTCAACACCCCCGGCGGACAGCCGGTGTCCCTGCGGGCGTTGCGCGGCAAGGTCGTGGTCGTCAGCTTCTGGACCTACAGCTGCATCAACTGCCAGCGGGCGCTCCCGCACCTCGAACGGTGGCACGAGACCTACCGCGACGCCGGGCTGACGGTCGTCGGCGTGCACACCCCGGAGTTCGCGTTCGAGCACGATCCCGGCAACGTCGCCGACCAGGCGAAGGCGCTCGGCGTGACCTACCCGGTCGCGGTCGACGACGACTACGCCACCTGGACCGCCTACGGCAACCGGTACTGGCCGGCGGCCTACCTCGTCGACGCCACCGGGCAGGTCCGGCGCACCAGCTTCGGCGAAGGCGGGTACGCCGAGTTCGAACAGCAGATCCGCGCCGCGCTCACCGACGCCGGGACTCCCTCGCTCCCCCACGCCACCGACGTCCCCGGCACGACCCCGCCCGGCGGGCTGACCCCGGAGACGTACCTCGGCGCCGAGCACGCGCCCCTGGCCACCAGCGGCAGCCCCGTCGCGGCCGGGCAGACCCGCGGCTACACCTTCCCCGCCGCCGTCGACCCCGGCACCTTCGCGCTGGACGGCACGTGGACGGCGGACCCCGAGCACCTGACCGCCGGCCCCGGTGCCCGGCTGCGGCTGTCCTTCCGCGCCACGTCCGTCCACTTGGTACTCGGCGGGACGGGAACGGTGACCGTGGACGGCACGCGGACCATCGCCGTCGGCGGCCCGCCGACGCTGTACACCGTGCTGGACGGGCACTCCGGGCCCGGCGAGCTGACGCTGTCGCTCAGCACGGGGACCCAGGCCTACGCCTTCACGTTCGGCTGAGAAGTCATCCCGCGCGCAGCCCGGCGAGCGCGACGTCGAAGACCCGTTCCCGCTGCGCTTCATCGACGTACTCGACCGTGCTGATGCCGGAAACCAGGCGCAGGACGTCGTCGATGGACACCTCGTCCCGCACGGCGCCGGCCCGCTGGGCGCGCGCGAGCAGGGGCGCGCCGGCCTCCCGCATCGCCTTGCGGCACGCCTGAAAGCTGTCAGCCGAGCGGTTGAGCAGGTCGGCGAACGCGAGCTTGGTGCCGATGTAGTCCACGAACCGCCGCAGCCAGGTGACCAGCGCGTCCCACGGCTCGAGCCCGTCCAGGCCCGACGCGGCGAGGCAGAGCTGCTCGACCTCGTCGCGGTGGACCTCCTCCACCAGGTCTTCGCGCGTGGGGAAGTTGCGGTACAGCGTGGCGATGCTCACCCCGGAGCGCCGCGCGACGTCCTCCATCGACGCACGGGACCCGTTGTCCGCGAACGCTTCCCGCGCGGCCGCGACCAGCGCGTCGAAGTTCCGCCGGGCGTCGGCCCGCCTCGGCCGCCGGGTGGGCAGTGCGCTGTCCATGACACCTCCGCAGGTTTGACAACCGTAGTGTACCTACGGTTAAAGTGTAGGGGTACTATCACTTCTACCGCAGAGGCGGAAACCCATGTCCTCCCCCAAAATCGTGCTGGTGACCGGTGCCAACAAGGGCCTCGGCCTGGCCACCGCGCGGCAGCTCGCCGAACTCGGCCACACCGTGCTCCTCGGCAGCCGAGACGCCGGTCGCGGCGAGCGCGCGGCGAAGGAGCTGGCCGACGCCGGCGTCACCGTGCACCCGATCCGGATCGACGTCACCGACGACGATTCCGTCCGCGAGGCGGCCGCGGCGATCGACCGCGCCCACGGCCGCCTCGACGTGCTGGTCAACAACGCCGGGCTGCTGAACCGCAAGCACGCCACCGAAGTCACCGGCGCGGACCTGCGGCCCGAGTTCGAGACCAACGTCTTCGGCCTGGTCCGCGTCACACACGCGCTGCTGCCGCTGCTGCGCAAGTCCCCCGCGGCCCGGATCGTCAACGTGGCCAGCGACTCGGCGATGTTCAGCAAGACCACCGAGCGCGGCTCGATGTTCGCCCGCTCGCACGACTCCTTCGCCTACTCCGCGACGAAGGCCGCGGTGAACATGCTGACCGTCAAGTACGCCAACGCTTTCCTCGACGACCCGGCACTGGCGCACATCCAGGTCAACGCCGTCACGCCGGGGTACACGGCCACCGATCTCAACGGCTTCCAGGGCACCCGCGGCGTCGTCGAAGGCGCCCGCGCGTCGGTGCACTGGGCCACCGAGGGCGAGGGCACCGGCGGCTTCTACGACGACGAAGGCCCGCTGCCCTGGTAGCACTGTGCACCGCCTCACACCTGCGTCTCTTCGTCCATCTAAGTGCTACATTGATGTGACAGAAGACGACGCAGGAGGCGCACAGTGATCACCCGGAACCAGCTCTTCGTCGGCGGCTCGTGGACCACCCCGAGCAGCAGCGAGCCGCTCGACATCGTTTCCCCGCACGACAACTCGGTGCTCGGCCGCGCCGTGCAGGCGCTGCCCGCCGACGTCGACCGGGCCGTCGCGGCCGCCCGGACGGCGTTCGACGAAGGTCCGTGGCCGCGGACCGCGCCGGCGGAGCGGATCGCCGTGATCCGTCGGCTGAACGCGTTGCGCGAGGAGCGCGCCGACGAGATCGCGGCGCTCATCTCGGCCGAGAACGGCTCGGCGCTGTGGTTCACCAAGGCCGGCCAGCCCGGGCTGACCCGGCAGGCCAACGCCTACTTGAAGGCGGCCGAGGAGTTCGGCTGGGAACGGACGCTCGAGCCGTCGGACCCCGCCGCACCCTTCCGGTCGGTCGTGCGGCGGGAAGCGGTCGGGGTGGTCGCCGCGATCATCCCGTGGAACTCGCCGTTCTCCTCGGCGCTGGCGAAGATCATCCCCGCGCTGCTCGCCGGCAACACCGTCGTCCTCAAGGTCTCGCCCGAGAACACGCTGAGCATGAGCCTGCTGGCGGACCTGCTGGCCGGAACCGGGCTGCCCGAAGGCGTCGTCAGCGTGCTGCCCGCGGACCGCGAGACCAGCGAGTACCTGGTCAAGCACCCGGACATCGACAAGATCGCGTTCACCGGTTCGACCCGGGCCGGCCGCCGCATCGCGTCGCTGGCCGGGGAGCAGCTCAAGCGGGTCAGCCTCGAACTCGGCGGCAAGTCCGCCGCCGTGTTCCTGCCCGACGCCGACCTGGCGGCCGCGATCCAGGGCGTCAAGTTCGGTTCCCTGCTCAACAACGGGGAATCGTGCATCGCGCAGACGCGGATCCTCGCGCCGCGCAGCCGGTACGAAGAGGTCGTCGCCGGCCTGAAGGACCTGGTCGAGTCGCTGCCGGTGGGCGATCCCGCCGACGAGAAGACGTTCATCGGCCCGATGATCCGCCGCGACCAGCAGCAGCGCGTCCTCGACTACGTCCGCACCGGCGTCGCGGAAGGCGCCCGGCTCGTCACCGGCGGCCCGGACGTCCCGGCCGGGCTGGAAGCGGGCAACTACGTCACGCCCACGCTGTTCGCCGACGTCGACCCGTCGATGCGCATCGCGCAGGAGGAGATCTTCGGCCCGGTCCTGGTCGTCCTCCCCTACGACGACGAGGACGACGCCGTCCGCATCGCCAACGACTCCGAATACGGCCTCTCCGGCGGGGTGTGGTCGGCCGACCCGGCGCACGCGCTGGCCGTCGCGCGCCGCATCCGCACCGGCACCGTCACCGTCAACGGCGCGCCGATCGGCTTCGACGGCCCGTTCGGCGGGTTCAAGGCCAGCGGCCTCGGCCGCGAATACGGCGCCGTCGGGCTCGGCACCTACACCGAATACCAGACCATCACCATTCCGGAAGAGAAAGACCGATGACACTCGACACCCCCGCCAGACCCGCGGTGCGCCCGGCGATGGCGGCTCTGTTCCTCGCCGTCCTGCTGGCCGCACTGGACCAGACCATCGTGGCCACCGCGCTGCCGAAGATCGCCGCCGACCTCGGCGGGTTCCGCGACATCGCCTGGATCACCGCGTCCTACCTGCTCGCCTCGACCGCGGCCACGCCGCTGTGGGGCAAGCTCGGCGACATGCTCGGGCGCAAGCGCCTGTACCTGCTCGCCACCACGGCGTTCCTGCTCGCCTCCGCGCTCTGCGGCCTGGCCCAGGACCTGCCCCAGCTCGTCGCCGCCCGTGCCCTGCAGGGCCTCGCGGGCGGCGGGATGATCGTCCTGACCTTCGCGCTCGTCGGCGACATCGTCGAGCCCGCCGAGCGCGGCCGCTACCAGGGTCGGTTCGGCTCGGTGTACGGCGTCGCCAGCATCGCCGGCCCGCTGCTCGGCGGGCTGTTCACCGACCACCTCTCGTGGCGGTGGGCGTTCCTGGTCAACGTGCCCGTCGGGCTCGTCGCCGTGGTCCTCGCCGCGCGCGCCCTGCCCGCCGCGCCCCGCCGGAAGGCCGTCGCCCGCGTCGACTACCCGGGCGCGCTGCTGCTGGCCGGCGCGGCGACCGCGCTGGTCCTCATCACCTCCTTCGGCCCCCGGTGGGGCTGGACCGCGCCGGGCACCCTGGCGCTCGCGGTCGCGGCGATCGCCTTGGTGGCGCTGGTGATCCCGGTCGAACGCCGTGCCGCCGCCCCGGTGCTGCCGCTGACGATGTTCGCCTCGCGGACCGTCGTCATCGCCGCGCTGGTCGGGTTCATCGCCAACGTCGCGATGTTCAGCGTCCTGGTGTACCTGCCGACGTACCTCCAGGTCGTCGACGGCGTGTCGGCGACGCTCTCCGGCGTGCACCTGCTGCCGCTGGTGCTCGGGCTGGTCGTCAGCCAGTCGTTCGCCGGGCGGTGGGTGGCGAACCCGGCGCGGGTGCGGCCGGTGCTGGTGACCGGCATGGCGCTGAACGTCGCGGGGCTCCTGCTGCTGAGCACGCTGACGCCCGGTCTCCCGCAGCTCGCCGTGATCGGGTATTTCGCCGTCACCGGGATCGGCATCGGCATGGTCCCGATGGTCGCGCTGACGGCCGCGCAGAACGCGGTGCCCGCCGCGGACATCGGGGCCGCGAGCGCCGTGGTGACCTTCGCCCGGTCGATCGGCGCGGCGTTCGGGGTGGCCGTGTTCGGCACCCTGCTGGGCACCGACGTGGCCGGCCACATCGGCGGGGCGTTCCTGGCGATCGTCCCGGTCGTCGTGGCCGGCACCGTCCTGGCCGGGCTGCTGAAGCGTCACTCGGCCAGCGCGGCGAACATCCCCGGCTCGTAGGACCCGCCCTTCTGGTGCACGAGCACGGCCAGCCGGTTGGCCGCGTTGATCAGGGCGACCAACGCGACCAGCGCGGCGGCCTGCTCGTCGTCGTAGTGCTCGCGCATCCGCGCCCAGGTCTCGTCGGACACGCCTTCGCGGCCGTCCGCGAGCCGGGTGCCCTCCTCGGCCACGGCGAGCGCGACCCGCTCGGCTTCGGTGAACACCGTCGACTCCCGCCACGTGGCGACGAGGTTGAGCCGGACGGCCGTCTCCCCGGCGGCTGCCGCGTCCTTCGTGTGCATGTCGACGCACCAGCCGCACCCGTTGATCTGGCTGGCCCGCAGGCTCACCAGCTCGCGGGTGGCCGCGGGCAGCGGCGAGCGTTCGATGACCTGGCCGAGGGCGGCGAACCGCTTCGCCAGCCGGCTGCCGGTTTCGGTGCTGAACAGGTCGAGACGGGTTTCCATGGCTTCGTCCTCACTCGTGTCGCGGGGTGAACGACCTCAAGACACCGGCCGGGCCTGCCTTGTGACACCCCCGCCCCGCCCATCCGCGATGTCATGAAAGAGTCGTTCACCTCGCCAGACGACATGAACGACCCTTTCATACATCCCCGCGACGCCGGGCAGACCACGCGGCCAGGAGGCGGGGCCACAGTCGCCGAACGGCTCTGAACGATTTCGATCCAGCAGGCCCTAGGCGCCGGGGATCCGGTAGCCCACCCCGGCGCGTTCGACGGCTTCCAGGTCCTCCGCCAGCAGCCCGCGGCCGGTGAACCGCTCCACCGCGACGAGGCCCTTCTCGTAGTGGTCCCGGTGGTCCGCCAGGTCGAGCCCGGCGAGCGCCGCCGCCACCTCCGGGTGCGCGCCGGGCTCGTCCAGGCCCGGCTCGAACGACGCCAGCACCTCACCGTCGCGGGCGAGCGACAGCCGCGTGAGCGCGTTGACGTTCCAGAACATGCTCGCCGCCCGGCCGGTCCGCGAGACCGCCGTCAGCACTTCCTCGTGCGAACCCTGGTAGCCGTTCTCCTCGATCACCAGCACGACGCCGCCGAGGTCCAGCACCGCCAGCCACGGGTCGCCGTACGCCTCTCGGAGCGCGGTCAGCGGCTCCGGCCGATCCGGGTCGGCGCCGAAGCCGCGCACCACCTCCGCGGTGGGGAGGCCGGTGACCACCGTGACCGTCGCCGCCACCGCCAGGCCGGACTGCTGGATCCAGCGGTAGCGCACCTCCGGCCGGTCCAGGGGCGCCGGTTCGGGCTCGCCGCGCAGGCGGTGGCCGAGGCGGTCGGCGCGGGCGTGCACGCGGGGCGGTCCGGCGGGCGCCGCCCAGATCCAGAGGTCGTAGCTCTCCACGTCCGGGTCGTCGCGGCCGTAGGCGTGCACGCGGACGCGGTACTCGCCGGGCCACGGCGGCGTCGTCACGCCCGCCCCCGCCGACGGCACCAGGACCGCCGAGCCGTGGTCCGCGTGCCAGCCGAGGTCCACGACCTCTTCCCAGCCGCGCGTCTCCACCTCGGCGGGCGGCTCGGCGAGCACGCGCACGCCGACGCGCACCGGACCGGCCGCCGTGCCGGTGCGGATCACCACGCCCCCGGCGGCGGCTTCCACCAGTCCGTTCTCCGAGAAGTCGCCGTACGCCGGGAAAGCGCCCTCGGTCAGGGCGAACACGTGGTCGCGGACGTCCACCGACGTGCTCCCGGACCGCGGCAGCCGGTACTCGGCCCGCTCCTTCTCCCGCACGGCCCCGGCGTACCCGGCGGGCATCGGCGCCGCGCGGAGCAGTCCCGCCGCCACGCCGAGCGCCGTCCCGACGATGGCCGCGATCCCCGGCTGCCCGGCCTCCCGCGCCGCGATCGCCGTGGTCACCAGCGCGATCGCCAGGTGGGCGCCGCCGTGCGCGGCCGCGATCGCCGCTTCGTCGCCTTCGGCGGTCAGGAAGGGCGTGATCGCTTCGTCGGCCACGACGGCCGCGGTCAGGTCCGCCACGAGGTCGAGCAGGCCGGGCCGCACGTGGGCCAGCAACCGCGTCTCCCGCATCGCTTCCGCTTCGCTGTCGGTGAAAGCGAACCCGAACGCGCCGTCCGGTGGCGGGGTCAGCTCCCCCGTCACCGGCGGGGCCGGGATCACCAGCGCGGCCAGGGTCAGCTCGACCGCGCCGTGCACGCGCTCGACCACCCACGACGGCACGGTCCGCAATGAGCGCACGACCTCGGCTTCGGGCCAGTTCGGGAACCGCGGCGGCGGTTCGAGCGCCAGCCGGCCCAGCGCCGCCGCCGGAGCTGGCGGGAGCACGGCGCGGACGACGGGCACGGCGGCGGACACGGCGGCCGCGAGGCTTTCCCCCATGCGGCCACTGTGCCAGAACCACGCGGGGCGCGGATCAGCCCTCGGGGTAGAACAGGAACAGGGTGCAGCCGGTGGCGCTCGCGGGCACGTGCCAGGACCCGGCCGGCGCGTGCAGGAAGGTGCCCGCCGGGTAGTCGCGGGCACCGTCGTGGAACGTGCCCGCCACGACGAAGACCTCCTCGGGCCCGGGTTCGTGGACGTCGCGGCGCGGCCACGACGTGCCGGCGTCCATCTCCAGGACACCGGCGTGCGCGACGCCACCAGTCCACAGTGGACGGAAGCGGATGCCGGGGAACAGTTCGCGGACCGGGGCTTCCGTGACGGCGGCGGAGGTGTAGCCGTCCTGGTCGAGGATCTCGGGGTGCATGCCCGCCACCCTGCCCGCGCGCGGCGGGGCCGAGCCAGTGTCCGGGAAGACGCCTTGGGGTACTTTCGTGCCATGCATCGCGTGGTGGCACTGGTGCGGCCGGTGCAGTCGACGTTCGAGCTCGGCATCGCCGCCGAGGTCTTCGGCACGCCGCGGGCCGGCGTGCCGCGGCACTACGCGTTCGACGTCTGCACCGAGACCCCCGGCCCGGTCCCGACGACGGCCGGGTACGCGATGTCCGTCCCCCGTGGGCTGGCCGCGCTCGCCACCGCCGACACCGTGCTCATCCCGGGCTGGGCGCCGGTCGACGCCCCGCTGTCCCCGCGCGTCCGGCGCGCACTGCTGCGCGCGCACGCCCGCGGTGCCCGCCTGGTGACCATCTGCTCCGGCGTGTTCGCGCTGGCCCGCACCGGGCTGCTGGACGGCCGGTCCGCGACGACCCACTGGGCCCGCGCCGACCAGCTGCGGCGGGAGTTCCCGGCGGTCCGCGTGGAACCCGACGTGCTGTACGTGGACCACGGCGACGTCGCCACGAGCGCCGGCGCGGGTGCCGGCATCGACCTGTGCCTGCACCTCGTGCGGCAGGACCACGGGGCCGCGCACGCCGCGCTGGTCGCCCGGCACATGGTGATGCCGCCGCACCGCGAAGGCGGCCAGGCGCAGTTCGCACCGCCGCCCGCGGCCCCGGACGCGCTGGACGGCCTGCTGGACTGGGCGGCCGGCCGCCTCGGCACGGCGTTGTCGGTGCGCGAACTCGCCACGCACGCGGGCGTCTCCCCGCGCACGCTGGCCCGCCGGTTCACCGGCCAGCTCGGCACGAGCCCCGGCGCGTGGCTGCTGGCGCGCCGGGTGACGGAGGCCAGAGCGCTGCTGGAGGACACGGACCTCCCGGTGGAGGCGATCGCCACCCGGGTCGGCCTGACCTCGGCGGTCAACCTCCGGCGCCGGTTCCGCGATCAGGTGGGCACGACGCCGGGGGCGTACCGGCGGGCGTTCCGGACCCCGTCCTGAGGTTAGTCACCGGGATAGCCTGAGGGCATGTTCTTCCGGCGCGCACGCCACCGGGCACGTCTCTCCGCCGTCGCGGATCGCATCGGCGCGCGGAACGGCGTCGTCCTGAGCGACCACTTCTCCGGCGGCAGCGGCGCCAACGGACCGCTCGTCTTGGGGGTCATCACCCTTCGGGACGGCGCCCCCGCCGAAGTCCTCCGGACGCTGGTGGACGATGCGGCCGCCGGGGGTTACCCGGTTCCACCGAGGCGCGCCGACGCCCACGGGTGCGGGTTCGTCCGCGTCCCGGGGCTGCCGATGCTGATCATCGAGACCTTCGCCGCGGGCAAGATGATCCCGTGGCACGGCGAGGTTCCGCCGGGGAAGACCGGTGTGGTGGTCAGCTTGACCTAGGCGACGATCCGCAACGCCGCCTCCACGCCACCCAGCGCCGCCAAGTGGGACAGCGGGTTCCAGAAGTCCCGGTAGAGCAGGATTTCCCCACCCCGCACACGCACCACCGAGATGTACCGCTGGTGGAACTCCAACCCGGTCCGCAACGCCCGGCCGTCCCCCCGATACTCCGCGATCACCAATTCCGGATCGCCCGTCGGGTGGAACTCCAGTTCCGAAAACGCGACGTCCAGGTGTTCCGCGAACTTCTCCATCTGCTGCCACAGCGCGTCCCGCCCGGCGAACCGGTCCGGCCACCCGGCCGGGGCGTACGGGAACTCCAGCACCCCGTCCACCGCGAACAGGTCCACCCACCCCCTGGCGTCTCCCGCTCCCAGCAGATCCAGGCTGTGCGCCAGGACTTCCTGCGCCGGCGTACGCGTCATGCGGCACCTCTCACGGTCTCTTCGGTGGGCGTGACGACGCCCGTGAACATGCGGTCGATCAGGCGGTCCGGGAGCAGGCGGGCGATGCGGGCGCCGCGGGTCGCGTCCGGGCCCACCGGGTAGCGGGTCTTCGGGCGGGCCGACGACAGGGCGTGGTGGATCGCCGCGGCGACGTCTTCCGGGCGGGTTTCGCTGGCTCGGGCGCCGGCCTCGTTGCCCGCCAGGAAGCGCAGGAACGTGCCGCGGTAGCGGCGGGCGACCGGCTCCGGGGCGGCCGCCAGCACCGCGTTGCCGCCGCGGGAGACCTTGTCCCAGATCGGGGTCATGATCGCGCCCGGGCGGACGACGGAGACGCCGACGCCGGCCGGGGCCAGTTCGCGGCGGAGGGCGTCGCTCATCGCTTCCTTCGCGAACTGCGCCATCGCGTACGCGCCCAGGTACGGGACCACCAGTGCACCCAGGCCCGACGTGACGTTGACGACCCGGCCGCCCGCCGTGCGCAGCAGCGGGAGGAACGCGCGGGTGACCGCCAGCGTCCCGATCACGTTCGTCTCCAGCTGGCGGCGGAGGTCGGCCGACGACAGGCACTCCACCGGCGCGGAGACGCAGATGCCCGCGTTGTTGACCAGCCCCCACACGCCGTCCGGGCCGTCGAGCGCGCCCGCCGCCGCGGCGATCGTGCGCTCGTCCGTGACGTCGATGATCGCGTAGGTCAGGGCGGCGGACTCGGCCAGCAGCGCCTCGCCGTCCGCGGCCCGGCGCACGCCCGCCACCACCCGGAAGCCGGCCGCCGCGAGCGTCAGCGCGGTCGTCCGGCCGAGACCGGTCGACGCGCCGGTGACCACGACGGTCCGGCCGTTGTCCTTGCTGCTCAACACGATTCACCTCCACACGCTGCCCGCACCGCGTCCAGGCAGCGGTCGGCGAGGGCGGCGGCCCGGGCTTCGGGCACCGCGTCCTCGATGTACGCGCAGTTCCAGAACAACCGGCCGTGGCTGGTGTTCACGGTCGCGACGACGTAGCCGTTGACCGACAGGCCCGCCACGAACTGGCTGCCGCGCACCCGCCACCGGCCGACGACGTCGGGCACGTCGAACCGGCCGAGGTTGGACAGGCACAGGTTGATCGGCCCGCTCTCCTCCATGAACCGCATGATCGGCTCGGCGTCCGCCATCGACTTGAGCCCGCTGCCCGCCACGAACCCGACCAGGTCGAAGTGCTCGCCACGCTCCTTGCGCCGGGCCAGGTCCGCGCTCGCCGCCCGGGCCGCGTCCCACAGCGGCACGTCGCAGTCGACGAACGTCGGGATGGTGGCCACGTACGTCCCGGCCTCGTCCGCGGCGACCGGCGGGACCAGCTCCGCCCGGAAGTCGACCGGCGATCCGATCGCGACGTGGCCGGACTCGCCGGCGGCGCGGGCCAGCGCCGCCGCCAGCAGCCCGTGCACCGTCGTCCCCTCGCGCCGGCACGCCTCGGCGACGGCGCCCAGCTGGGCGCCGTCCAGCTCGCGGTGCAGGAACCGGGTGCGCCGCGAAGCCATCGGCACGGCCGCACTGGGCTCGAACCGGCTCGGCCGCAGGCGCGCGATTTCGTCGGCGTCCCGGCGCTGCTGGTCGGCACGGCGTTGCTCGCCGGCACTGCCGAGGTTGCGGGCCGGCATGACGTCCTCCGGTGACGGGGGCAGCCGCGACGGCAGCGGCAGCGGGTCGCCCCGCTCGATCTTCGCCGCCAGTTCCAGGCATTCCCGGGCCAGCGAAAGCGCGGTGGTGCCGTCCGCGACGCAGTGCGGCAGCGTGAGCAAGAGGTCGTGCTCGCCGTCCCGGTCGAGCAGCGTCGCCCGGATCAGCGGGCCGAGCCGCCACGGCACGGCTTCGGCCAGCTCGGTTTCGTCGACCTCGCGCACCCAGTCGCCGCCGGTGACGTACCGCAGCGGGATCCGCCGGGTGGTCGGCACCCACACCGGGTCGTTCCCGTCGGCGTCGGTCTCGATCCGCAGGCCCAGCAGCGGGTGCCGCCGCTGCAGCGCGTCGAGCGCCGCGCGCACCAGGCGCGGCGGAAGCTCGCCCCGCACCGAAACCCGCGAGACCACGTTCAGCGGCGAGACCTGGTCACACCACCAGTACCAGCGCTCGACGGCGCTGAGCGGACGGCCGTTCATCCGCGGACTCCGGGGAAGGTCAGCAGGTCGCGCTGCGCCGCGACGAGGTCGTCGAACGACGTCCCCCGCAGCTGCTCGTCGCGCGCCCGCCGCAGCTCCGGGTCCTCCAGCTGCTCGCTTTCGCTCAGCGCGCGCGACGCCTCGACGACCATCCGCGTCCGGTCCCGCCGCTGGTCTTCGTAGCTGCGCAACGCCGAGACCGGGTCGTCGCCGAGCCGCGCCAGGGTGCTGGCCAGCACGACGGCGTCTTCGACGGCCATTCCCGCGCCCTGGCCGAGGCTGGTCAGCATCGGGTGCGCCGCGTCGCCCAGCAGCGTCACCCGGCCTTCGCCCCACTTCTCGAGGAAGCCGCGGTCGCGCGCGGGGACGGCGATGACGCGCTCGATCGGGGTCGCGGCGATCGCGGCCGTGACCTCGCCGGCCCAGCCGTCGTAGAGCGCCAGCAGGTCTTCGCGGGTGCCCCGCCAGTCGCGGGCTTCGGCCACCGGCAGGTTCTTGGTGCCCCACCAGTAGACGTCGCCGCCGCCGATGTCGAGCAGCCCGAAGCGCTGGCCGCTCCCCCAGTAGTGCGCGACGGCGCCCTTCGGCAGCGCCGGGTGGCGGAACGGCGTGATGGCGAGCCAGCAGACGTAGCCGGGCTCCAGCACCGGCTCGTCCGGACCGGCGAACTGCCGCCGCACCACCGAGTTGAAGCCGTCCGCGCCCACGACGACGTCGCCGCGGGCGGTGCTGCCGTCGTCGAATTCGACGGTCGCGCCGGCCACCCCGGACTCGACGCGGACCGCCCGCCTGCCCAGGAAGACCGGGACGTCGCCGGCGGCTTCGCGCAGGGCCTCGTGCAGGGCGTTGCGGCCGATGCACACACTCGGCGCGCCCAGCTCGCGGCCGAGCTCGGGCATCGGCAGCCGCACGATCTGCCCGCCTTGCGCGTCCTTGATGTCGAAGGCGGTGACGACTTCGCCGCGGCGCGCCAGGTCGAGGTCGATGCCGAGGGTGGCGAGCGCGGTGATGGCGTTGGTGATCATGCCGAGACCAGAGCCCTCCGCGCGCAACGACGTGGCCCGCTCGTGCACTTCGGCGTCGATGCCGCACCGCCGCAGCGCGGCCGCGAGGGCGAGGCCGCCGATGCCGGCTCCGAGCACGATGACCTTCAGGTGTTCAGCTGGCATGGGACCGCGCCTCCTGGCCGTGGATCAGTTCGCTGACGACGCGGGCGAGCCGCGCGACCCGGGGTTCCTCCATGATCGTCAGGTGGTCGCCCGGGGTGGTGACGACTTCGACGGTGCCGCCGGTGAGCGAGCCCCAGCCGTTGTCGGGCCGGTGGTGCAGGCTGCCCGCCGCGCCGTGCATGGCCTCCAGCACCTTGGGCAACGGCTCTTCGGCGCGGACGAGGACGATGTCCTGCGCGGTCTCCGGCGGCCGGTACGCGAGCGTGGCCTGCCAGTTGGCGCGGTAGAGCCGGAACAGCCGCCGGATCACCGCGGCCGAACTGCCCGCCGGCAGCACGCCGAGTTCAGCGGCCCGCTGCGCGATGTGCTCGAACCGGTCGTCGAGCGACACGACGTGCGCGGGCAGCCCTTCGAGCGGCGAGGCACCGCCGCGCTCGATCCACAGCAGCTCCCAGAAGAACCAGCCGAGCAGCGCCTCGTCGGTGTAGCTCTCCCGCAGCAGCGGGTTGACCGCCACCGTGTCGAGCAGGATCGGCCGGTCCACCGCTTCCCCGGCCGCCCCCAGGCGGCGGGCCAGCTCGAACGCGACGAACCCGCCGAAGGACCACCCGGCGATCGTGTACGGACCGCGGGGCTGCACCGTGCGGATCTCCGCCAGGTAGGCGGCGACCAGATCCTCCACAGTGGACAGCGGGGTGCTGCCCGGCTCCGCGCCGGCCGCTTGCAGGGCGTACACCGGCAGGTCGTCCGGCAGGTGCTTGACGAGTGGCACGTAGCAGAGCACGTTGCCGCCCATCGGGTGCACGATGAACAGCGGCCGCCGGGCGCCGCGCGGGTGCAGCGGGACGAGCGCGGAGAACACCGGCCTCGCCGCCCCCAGCCGCCGGGCGAGCGTCGCGACCGTGGGAGCGCTCAGCAACGCCGACGGCGCCAGCTCGGTGCCGAACCGCTGCTCCAGGGTCACCACCACCCGCATCGCGACGAGCGACGTCATGCCGAGGTCGAACACGTTGGCGTGCACGCCGATCGCGGGCAGCCCGAGCAGGTCGGCGACCAGCTCGGCGAGCACGCGCTCGCGGTCGTCGCGCGGCGGCGTCGTGTCGTGCGTGCCGGCCACTTCCAGCGGCAGCGCGCGCAGGGCCGCGTCGTCGCGTTTCCCGCTCGGCGTGCGCGGCAGGTCCGGCAGCCACTGGAAGTGCGTCGGCACCAGGTGGTCCGGCAGGGTCTCGCGCAACGCGGCACGCAGCCCGCCCGCGTCGGCGGGTGGCCCGGTCAGGAAGGCGACCAGCTCGTTGTCCCCGCCCGGCTGCCGCGGCCGGACGACGACGGCGACCTCGCCGAGCCCGCGGCCGAGTTCACCGAGGGCGAGTTCCGCTTCCGCCGGTTCGACCCGGAAGCCGCGCACCTTGGCCTGGTCGTCCGCGCGGCCGGTGCAGACGATCGAGCCGTCGGGCAGCGCGTAGCCGAGGTCACCGGTGCGGTAGAGCCGGCCGGACCCGGTGTCCCGGAAGCGTTCCGCGGTGAGGTCGGCGCGGCCGAGGTAGCCGTGCGCGAGGCACGTGCCTGCCGCGTACAGCTCGCCCGTGACGCCGGGCGGGACCCGGCGGAGGTCCGCGTCCAGGACGTGCAGCGCGGCGTCGTCGATCGGCGTGCCGATGGGCGGCAGGTCCGGGAAGCGCTCCGGCGGGCCGGTGAGCGCGTGGTGGGTGACGACGTGGGTTTCGGTGGGCCCGTACTGGTTTTCCAGCAGCACCCCCGGCACCGCGGCGCACAGCCGCCGGATCTCGTCGGTGATCCGCAGCTGCTCCCCCGACGAGATGATGACGCGCAGGTCCCCGGGGTACGCGCCCGACGCCACGGCGGCCGAAGCGAGCTGCTGGAGCGCGACGTACGGCAGGAACACCCGCTCGACGCGGTGGGCCCGCATGAGCCGCAGCACCGCCGCCGGGTCGCCCCGGTCCGGGACCAGGCACAGCGTCCCGCCGAAGCACAGCGTCGCGAAGATCTCCTGGAACGACACGTCGAAGCTGAGCGGCGCGTACTGGAGGGTTACGGCGGCCCGGCCGCTCGCGGTCCGGTGTTGCCACGCCACGAGGTTGGCCAGTGCCCGGTGCGGCATGGCGACGCCCTTGGGCTGCCCAGTCGAGCCGGAGGTGAACAGCACGTACGCGGTGGTTTCCGGGGTGACGGTCCCGCTCGGCGGTTCGCCCGCCGGCCGCAGGAGTTCCGCCGCGGCCGCGGTCCGCCGCTCGGGCAGCGCCGGGTGGGACCCGACGACCAGGTCCGGGTCCGCGTGCTCGACGAGGTGCGCGAGCCGCCGCGGCGGGTATCCGGTGTCGAGCGGCAGCACCGCCGCACCCGCCTTGAGCACGCCGAGCAGGACCGCGATCGTCTCCGGGTCCCGCCCGGCCGCGACCCCGACGATCGAGCCCGGCCGCACGCCGCGCCGCCGCAGGTTCGCCGCGACCGCGTCCGCCGCCGCGCCCAGCCTGCCGTAGGTCCACTCCCGCTCACCGGTCAGCGCGAGCGCGGCCGGGTGCGCCGCGGCGGACCGGTCGAACAGTGCGACGACGTCGGCGTGCCGCGCGGCCGGGACGGCTTCGGGCAGCGGGGTGGTGAGGAAGCCCAGGCCTGCGGGGTCGTCCGGCCGGTCGAGCAGTTCGGTCAGCACCCGCACGTAGTGCTCGCCGTACAGGCGGAGCTGGGCGGCGGTGATCGTGGTGCCGTCGCCGTCCACCCGCAGCCACAGGTGCTCGTCGGCCGGATCGGTCACCACGTTGACGAGCAGCTCGAAGCTGGTCTGCTCGTAGGTGTCGAACGCCAGCAGGTCGACGCCGGGGATCCGGACCGCGGCGCCGAGCTGCCGGAAGTGGACGTAGTTGAACGCGGTCACGGCGGGCGGGCGCCCGAGCCGGTCCTGGATGGCGCTGAGCGGGTAACGGCGGTGCGTGTACGCCGCCTGCTCGGCGAGGAACGCTTCGCGGACGACGCCGGACCAGGTGCGGCCGGCCGCGGACACCCGCAGCGGCAGGGTGTTGAGGAAGAGCCCGGCCACGCCGTCGTGCGTGCGGCCGTGCGTGACGACACCGGTCGTGACGTCGGGGTTGCCGGAGAACAGGCCCAGGGTGAGGCAGTGCGCGGCGACGAGGACCGACTTCACCGAAACGGCGCGTTCGCGGGCGAAGTCCCGGACCCGCACGCCGAGTTCCGGTGCCAGGTCGGTGCGGTGCGAGGTGGCGCGCGCGCCCCGCGGTTCGTGCGGGCCGAACCCGCCGATCGAGGACCCTTCGCTCCCGTCGAGCGTGCCGTGCCAGAAGTCGGCGCTCTCCGTCGAAGCCAGCGCGTCGCGTTCTTCGCGCAGGTACGCCGCCGCCGAGGGCAGCGGCAGGTCCGGGACCGGCTCGGCACGCAGGCCAAGGCCGTGCGCGTAGCCGCGCAGCAGCTCGCTCACCAGCGTGGCGACGCTGCCGCCGTCGAGCAGGGCGTGGTGGAAGCTGAGCACCAGGTCCAGGCCGTCGTCGCGGACGTGCGCGCGGAACAGGTACAGCGGCGGGGTCCCGAAGTCGTAGTCGTGGCGACGCCGCCGCTCGATGTGGGCCAGCACTTCGGCTTCGGCCGCCGCGTCGGCGATACCGCGGAGGTCGGCTACCTCCAGCGCGCCGGGCACCCCGTGGTGCACGATCTGCAGCGGCTCCGCGTACTCGCCGGGGTGGAAACTCGTCCGCAGCGCGGGGTGGCGCCGGGCGAGTCGGGCGACCGCCTTCCGGAACTCCGGCTCGTCCCACGGCACGCGCAGGCGGTACCGGAAGACGTCCTTGTAGACGGTCGAGCCCGCTTCCCGGCTGTGGTAGAGCAGGCCCTGCTGGAGCCGCGTCAGCGGAAAGGCGTCCTCGACTTCGCCCAAGCGGACGCGGTCCACCGCCGACACCAGCCCGAGCCGCGGCGGCGGGGTTTCGTCCGCCCCGCTGCTGTCGACGTGCTCGGCGAGCCCGGCGACGGTCGGGTGGCGCACGAGATCGGCCAGCGCGAACCGCAGGCCGCGCTTCTCGGCGAGCGCGCGGATCCGCAGCATCAGCAGGGAATCGCCGCCGAGGGCGTAGTAGTCCTCGTCGGGTGACTCGGGCGTGCGGCCGAGCACTTCGCCCCAGATCCCGGCGAGCACGGCTTCCCGCGCGGTGAACGGCCGGGCTCTCCCGGCGCTGCCCGCCGCCGGTTCGGGCAGCGCGCGGCGGTCGGCTTTCCCGTTGGGGGTGAGGGGAATGCGGTCGAGCGGGACGAGGAAAGCCGGGATCATGTACTCCGGCAGCTCGCGCGCCAGGTGCTCGCGCAGGCCCGTGCCGTCGCCGACGTAGTAGCCGACGAGGTGGGTGCCCCGGGCGGCGGTCGTCCGGTCGACCACCACCGCGCCGGTGACCCCGGGCGCGCTCAGCAGGACGCCGGCCACCTCGCCGGGTTCGACGCGGTTGCCGCGGATCTTGACCTGGTCGTCGAGCCGGCCGAGGTACTCGAGGTCGCCGCCGGGAAGCCAGCGCGCGAGGTCGCCGGTGCGGTAGAGCCTTCCCTCGCCGCGGAACGGGTCCGGGACGAACCGGTCCGCGGTCAGCTCGGGCCGCCCGAGGTACCCGGCGGCGACCCCGGCCCCGCCGATGCACAGCTCGCCCGCGACGCCGAGCGGTTGCGGCTCGCCGTGCGCGCCGACGACGTGGAGGCTCGTGTTGTCGATCGGGCGGCCGATCGGGACCCGCGCGATCGTGGTGTCCGCCGGGCAGTCGTAGTACGTCACGTCGACCGTCGCCTCGGTCGGGCCGTAGAGGTTCACCAGTTCCGGGCCGCCACCGTCCACCCGGAACAGGCGGTTGAACCGTTCGACGCTCGCCGCGGGGAGCGCTTCGCCGCTGCAGAAGACGCGGCGCAGCGACCCGGCGTCGCGCTCGGCGGTTTCGAGGAACGAGGCGAGCATCGAGGGGACGAAGTGCACGACCGTGACCCCGTGCGCGGCGACGGCGGCCCGGATCGTCCGCGGGTCCTTTTCGCCACCGGGCGGCAGCAGCGCGACCGCGGCGCCTTCGAGCGCCCACCAGAACAGCTCCCACACCGAGACGTCGAACGCGATGGGCGTCTTCTGCAGCAGGACGTCGTGCTCGCGCAGCGGGTAGCGGCGCTGCATCCACGCCAGCCGGTTCACGACCGACCGGTGGCGCACCAGGACACCCTTCGGGCGGCCGGTCGAGCCGGAAGTGTAGATGACGTAAGCGATGTCGGTGGCCGTGGCCCGCGGGCCGACCGGCGAGGCGTCGCCTTCGCGCAGGTCCCCGACCCGCCACACGGGCGTCCCGGGCAGCGGCGGCAACGCGGCCGCGCCGGACACCAGTACGACCGCGGGACGGCTGTCCTCGACCAGGAACCGGAGGCGTTCGGCGGGGTGCGCCGGATCGACGGGCACGTACGCGGCGCCCGCCTTGAGGACGCCGAAGAGCGCGGGCAGCAGGTCCGGCCCGCGTTCCAGCGCGACGACGACCCGGTCACCCGGGCCCACGCCCGCGGCGATCAGCTTGCGGCCGACCTGGTTCGCGGCGGCGTCCAGCTCCGCGTAGGTCAGGCGGAAACCCGGGCCGGTGACGGCGACCCGGGCCGCGCGCCGGGCGGCCTGCTCCTCGAAGAGACCGCTCAACGTGGCCTCGTCGCGGAACGGGACCTCCGCGCCCCGGCCGTACGCCGCCAGCAACGCCCGCTCGGCGCCGGGCAGCATCGGCACCTCCGCGACCGGCCCGTCGGCGCCGTCGATCCCGTTTTCCAGCAGGCGCCGGAACAGTGCCGCCACGCGGTCGCCGGGCAGTTCGGCGCCGAAGACGTCCCGCGCGCAGTCGAGGGACACCTCGACGTCGTCCTGTTCCTCGACGGCCGTGACGACGATGGACAGCGCGTCCCGCTCGTGGCACAGCGTCTCCATCACCGTGCGGTGCACCAGGTTCGTGCGCAGGCGGGGCAGCCGCACGTAGCTGAGGGTGACGTCGTAGAGCTGCCGGGGCCGGCCGGGCAGCTCGCGCAGGATGTCTTCCAGCGGCGTGCGGCCGTGCCGCTGCATCCCCCGCGTGGCCGCCTGGACGTCCGAGACCAAGGCGCGCACGGTGGCCTCGCCGGGCACCGCGATCCGCAGCGGCACGGTGTTGGTGAAACTCCCGACGGTGTCGAGGAATTCGTCGTCGCGGTTGAGCAGCGGCACCCCGATGACGCCTTCCGCGGACCGGTGCACGCGCGAAAGGAAAACGCCGGTCATGGTGGCCAGGTACGGGAAGATCGGCAGCCCGGCGGCGCGGACGCGGGCCACCCAGTCCCCCGGCAGCCGGAAGCCGTGCCGCGTACTTCCCGCCGCAGTACCGGATTTCGCGAAGAGCACCGGACCGGCTCCGTCGAGCGCAGTGCGGTGGAACGCGAGATCGTCCTGGAACGCCGGGGAATCCCGGTAAGCCGCGGCCGCCGGCAGGCTCCGCCGGAAGGAGACCGGCGCCCGCCGGATCCGGGTAAGCCCTTTCAGCGCGTCGTCGTAGTCTTCGACGAGCTGGTTCGCCACCACGGTGAACGAGCGCCCGTCGGCGACGAGGTGGTGCGCGACGAGCTGCGCGTGCGCGACACCCGGCGACTCGACGAAGAGCGTCGCGCGCACCATCGCCCCGCCCAGAGGAAAGGGCCGCCGCTGCTCTTCCCGCATCACCGCCACGGGATCCACCACCGCGGGCAGGTGGGCCACCCGCACCGCCGGGCGGTCGACCGCGTGGAACTCCTGGTGCGGAACGCCTTCGACGTCGGAGTAGACCGTGCGGAAGTTCTCGTGCCGCGCCAGCACGCGCGAGAACACCTTGGCCAGCAAGGGAAGGTCCAGCTCGCCCTCGAACCGGACGCGCAGCAGCAGGTTGTACTGCGCGGAGTCGCTGTCGAGCGCGACGGCCGCCCAGATACCGGACTGGTAAGGGGAAAGACCGTGCACGTTCGCGTTCCGGTGGTCGCGCATGGACCGAGGCTAGGTCCGGCGCGCCGGGCACCTCCTCCTGTCGAATGCGAACGGGCCCGGAAGGTGAACATGACACTGGCGGCCGTGTGAGATCGGCCCGTCCCCGCATGAGCGGCGCCTAGTCCGCACCCCGCGCGTTCGACTCGATCGACGCCGCTCTTGACGCCGGGCGGTCCAAGGTGGTCCTATTCTTGGGAGCGCTCCCAGTCGCAGCGGGACAACTTTCAAGACCGATCTGAAGGAGTTCGATGAAGCGCTCCACTGCTGCGCTGGCGGCCGCCTGCGCGACAACCCTCGGTGCCACGGGCGTGCTGCTCATGCCCCAGGCCGAGGCCGCCGTGCAAGGCTGCCGAGTCGACTACACCGTCACCAACCAGTGGCAAGGCGGCTTCCAGGCCGGGGTCAAGATCACCAACCTCGGTGACGCCCTCTCCGGCTGGTCGCTGCGGTTCACCTTCCCCGACGCCGGCCAGAAGGTGGCCCAGGGCTGGAACGCGACCTGGTCGCAGAGCGGCGCGACGGCCACCGCCACCAACACCGACTGGAACCGGGCGCTGGCGTCCGGCGCGTCGGCCGACCTCGGCTTCACCGGGACCACCACCGGCGCCAACCCCGTGCCGTCGTCGTTCACGCTGAACGGCGTCACCTGCACGGGCACCACCGGCCCCGGCCCGACGACGACACCGACCACGCCGACGACCACCACGACCACCCCGCCGTCCGGGCGCACGCCGCTCGCGGCCAACGGGCAGCTGCACGTCTGCGGCGTCCACCTCTGCGGCGAGGCCAACCGCGTCGTGCAGCTGCGCGGCATGAGCACGCACGGCCTCCAGTGGTTCGACGGCTGCTACAACGACGCCTCCCTGGACGCGCTGGCCAACGACTGGCACGCCGACCTGCTGCGCATCGCCATGTACGTGCAGGAGCAGGGCTACGAGACCAACCCGCCCTGGTTCACCGCCCGGGTCAACAGCCTCGTCGACGAAGCCGAGCAACGCGGGATGTACGCGGTGATCGACTTCCACACCCTCACCCCCGGCGACCCGAACTACAACCTCGACCGCGCCAAGACGTTCTTCGCCTCGGTGGCCGCGCGCAACGCGGCCAAGAAGAACGTCATCTACGAGATCGCCAACGAACCCAACGGCGTGAGCTGGGGCGCGATCAAGAGCTACGCCGAGCAGGTCATCCCGGTGATCCGGGCCGCCGACCCGGACGCGGTCGTGATCGTCGGCACCCGCGGCTGGTCGTCGCTCGGCGTCTCCGACGGGTCGAACGAAACCGAGATCGTCAACAACCCGGTCAACGCGCCGAACATCATGTACACGTTCCACTTCTACGCGGCGAGCCACAAGGACAACTACCGGTCCACGGTGAGCCGGGCGGCCACGAAGCTGCCGCTGTTCGTGACGGAGTTCGGCACGGTGAGCGCCACCGGCGGCGGCGCGCTCGACCAGTCCAGCACGACGGCCTGGCTGGACCTGCTCGACCAGCTGAAGATCGGCTACGCGAACTGGACCTACTCCGACGCCAACGAAAGCAGTGCCGCGCTCAAGCCCGGTTCCTGCGCCGGCGGCAACTACGGCAGCGGTGCACTGACGGAGTCGGGATCGCTGGTCAAGAGCCGGGTGAGCACGCCGGACGACTTCTGATCGACGGTCAAGCCGTGAGGACCTCCAGCGCCGCCGCGTGCACGCCGGGCGCGGCGGCGAGGTAGCTCTCGCTCGTGAGGTCCCACGGCTTGCCCTCGAGGTCGGTCACCGTGCCGCCCGCCTCCTGGACGAGCAGCACGCCTGCCGCGTGCGAGCGGACGTTGTCGGGCTGCCAGTGCAGGTCCATCCGGCCCGCCGCGACCTGGGCGAGCTGGTGGCTCACCGGCACGGAGATCCGGACGTACAGCGCGGCCGCCGACATCGCGGCGAACGACCGGCCCATGCGCTCGAAGAAGGCGGCGTCGTGCCCGGGTTGCGCCTGCCCGGTCCCGGCGAGCGCGCCGTCCAGCGACGTCTTGGCGGAGACCCGCAGCGGCGCCCCGTTCAGGAACGCGCCGCCGCCCTCGGTGGCGGTGAACAGCTCGTCCGCGACCGGGGCGTACAGCGCCGCCAGCACCGGGCGCCCGTCGCGGACGAGGCTGACCCCGATGTTCCAGTCGGGCATGCCGTGCACCGCGTTGACGTTCCCGCCGACCGGGTCGACGAGCCACCACTCGCCCGGGGCCAGCGGCCCGGAGCCGTGTTCGTCGTCGAGCCAGCGCGCCTCCGGCCGGATCTCGGCGAGCGCCGGGCGCAGCACATCGGCGACGGCGGCGTCGTTGGCGCGCAGGTCCGCCAGCACCTCCGGCAGCCCGGGCGGCCGGGACGCGGTGGCGTAGCGCGCGAGCACGCGGGCACCGGCCTCGCGGACGGCGGTGGCGAGCGGTTCGTGGGTCATTTTTCCTCCTGTGGTTTTCTGGCGATGTGCACCTGGACTTGAACTTGCTCACCGTGTTCGACGCGCTGCTCGAGGAAGGCAGCGTGATGGGCGCGGCCGAGCGGCTGCACCTGTCGTCGCCGGCGGTGAGCCGCACGCTCGGGCGGCTGCGCAAGGTGACCGGCGACGACATCCTCGTGCGCACCGGCCACACGATGGCGCCGACGCCGTACGCGCTGGCGGTCCGGGAAGACGTGCACCGGCTGGTCCGGCAGGCCCGCGAGGTGCTGACGCCGGCCCGCGAGCTGGACCTGGCCGCGCTGGACCGCACCTTCACGATCCAGTGCCACGACGCGCTCGCCGCGTCGGTGGTCCCGGTGCTGGCCGGCCGGCTCATGGCGCACGCCCCCGGCGTGCGGCTCCGGGTGCTGGCCGAAAACTCGGCCGACACCGACGACCTGCGCCACGGCCGCGTGGACCTCGAACTCGGCGGCGGGCGGCCGGCGCTGCCCGAGTTCCGGTCCGAGGTCATCGGCCACGACTCGCTCGTCGTCGCGATGCGGCGGGGGCACCCGTGCGCCGACGCCCTCGACCTGCGTGCCTTCGCCGCGCACCCGCACGTCGTGGTCTCCCGGCGCGGCCGGCTGACCGCGCCGATCGACGACGTCCTGGCCGCCGAAGGCCTGCGGCGCCAGGTGGTCGCGGCGGTGGCGACCCTCTCGACGGCCCTGCAGACGGCGGCGCGCGGCGACGTGCTGGTCACCTGCACCGCGCTCCTCGGCCGCCCGCTGATCGAGGCGTTCGGGCTGGTCACCCGGCCGCTGCCGGTGGACTCGCCGGCGGCGCCGGTCAGCTGCACCTGGCACCAGCGCTACGACTCCGACCCCGCGCACGCCTGGCTGCGCGAGCAGGTGGCGGCGGCCTTCGAAGAGGTCGTCGCGGGCTAGCCGGCCAGCGGTAGCGCGACCGCGCCGGCGAAGCGTGGGTGCTCGGCTTCGTCGAGCATGGCCGCGGCGACGGTGGCCCGCGTGATCTTCGCCCCGAGGTCGAACGGCGGTGCTTCGGCCAGCCCGGCGGTGCGCCGGTCCGGGCTTTCCGGTCCGTCGGTGAGCATCCCGGCGTGGAAGACCGTGCCCCCGGCGGCTAGGACGGCGGTGTCGGCGGCGACCTTGTCCGCGAGCCGGTCGCCCAGGACTTTCCCGAGCACGCCGGCGGCTTCCCCGGCGGCTTCGGCGGACGGGCCGGTGCCGTACGCGCCCAGCCAGATGATCCGGGCCGGCCCGGCGGCGATCACGGCTTCCGCGCCGGCCAGCAGCGTGCCCGCGCGGTCCGTGCCGAGTCCGGAAAGGACGACGGAACCGGCCCCGATGACGGCGGCGACGCTCGCCGGGTCGGCGACGTCGGCGGTGGCTTTGCGCAGCCCGCCGCCGTCGGGCAGCGGGATGCGGGCGGGGTCGCGGGCGACGGCGGTGACGGTGTGGCCGCGCCGGAGGGCTTCCCGGGTGAGCTCGAGGCCGGTCCGGCCGGACGCCGCGAGGACGGTGAGGTTCATGCCTTTCACGCTAGGGACGTGGGTAATTGACATCAAGTGCAACGATCGCAAGGGATGCGTTACCCGGACGCAATCGGGCGGAGTAACGGGCCACCGTCCGGATGCGACTCACGCATGTCCGGCGCCGGGGAGGCAACGATGGCGAAACGACTGGTCGTCTGCTGTGACGGCACCTGGAACTCACTCACCCAGAAGGCGCCGACGAACGTCGTCAAGGTCAAGGACGCCGTCGCCGCGGTGGATCCGGCCGGCACGAAGCAGCTGGTGCACTACCACGAAGGCGTCGGGACCGGGAAGCGGTTGTGGGACCGGCTGGCCGGCGGCGCGTTCGGCTGGGGGCTGTCCGCCAACGTGCGCGACGCCTACCGGTTCGTCGTCGAGCACTACGAGCCCGGGGACGAGCTGTTCTTCTTCGGCTTCAGCCGCGGCGCCTACACCGCGCGCAGCGCCGTCGGCCTGATCCGCAACTGCGGCGTGCTGCTCCCCCGGCACGCGAGCCGGGTCGACGAGGCCTACCGGCTCTACCGCGACCGGGATCCGGCGACCGGGCCGGCGAGCCCCGCGGCGCGGGAATTCCGGGACCGCTTCGCGCACCAGGACGTGACGCCGGTCCGGTTCGTCGGCGTCTGGGACACCGTGGGCGCGCTGGGCATCCCGCTCAGCGGCGGCCGCCTGCTCAACCTGCTGAACCGGCGCTGGCAGTTCCACGACACGCAGCTGACGTCGACCGTGCAGTCGGCCTTCCAGGCACTGGCCGTGGACGAGCACCGGAAGGCGTTCCGGCCCGCCATCTGGCTGCCCTCGCCCGGCGCCGACGGCCAGGAGCGCGAGCAGGTCTGGTTCTGCGGCGCGCACTCCGACGTCGGCGGCGGCTACCCCGAGCAGGGTCTGTCGGGGCTCGCCCTGCACTGGCTGGTGGCCAGGGCCGAGAAGTGCGGGCTGGTCTTCACCCCGGACGGGTTCGACGGCCTGCCGGCCGCGGACGACCTCGGCGTGCTGCACAACTCGCTGAACCGGCTGTACAAGTGGTTCGGCTCGATCGACCGCGAGATCGGCGTGGTGGACCCGCCGTCGGAGTCGCTCGCGTCGTGCGCGCAGCACCGCCACGAGACCATGCGGCCGCCCTACGCGCCGCCGAACCTGGTGAAGTACCTCGAGTCGCCGCGCATCACGGAGGTATGAGGTCAGCCGCCGAGGGCCGGGCCGAGCCAGCGGCGGACCAGCGCGCGCAGCTCGTCGTCGGCGGGCGGCGGGGTCGTCGGGTGCTGCAGGAACGACATGAACAGGCGCATCAGGACCTCCGCGAGACCGCGGAAGTCCGCCTCGGTGGTGACGCCCGCCGCCGCCCAGTCGACCGGGACGTTGCGGAGGATGCGCGTGCCGAAGGAGAACGCGAGCGGCGAGATCACGCCGTCGGTGAAGAAGTCGGCTTCGCCCGCCTGCAGGAGCAGACCGAGGTGGGGCTCGCCGGGGACCGTGCGGACGGCCCACACCACCGACTCCACCGCGGCTTCGGCGGCGGTGCCGAACGTGGCGAGGTGGCGTTCCATCCGTGCGGCGAACTCCTCGACCCCGGCCAGCCCGACCGCGCGGAGGATGTCCTTCAGGCTCGGGAAGTAGCGGTAGACGGTCTGCCGGGTGACGCCCGCCTCGGCGGCCACATCGGACAGGCTCGTCTTCGCCGGCCCGACGCGGTCGAGGCACGCCGTCGCCGCCTCGACGATGCGGCGGCGTGCCTCGTCTTCCGTAGCGGGCGGGTTGCCCCGCCATCCGTGGTGCCCCATGCCCGCCATCTTCCCCGACGCTCACACCGGCGCGGGCCGGCGGGCCCGGTGCAGCGTGGCGAGCACCAGGCCGGCCGCCGCGAAGCAGGCGAGCGCGTAGAGCCCGCTTTCGATCGGGACTTCGTGAGACGGCAGTGCGGCCACCCAGATCGCGGCCAGGACACCCAGGTAGGCGGCGGGGTAGATCCGGGCGAAGGCGGACACGTCCACAAGGGACCGCTGGGTGGCGACGATCCAGCCGCCGGCCAGCCAGACCACGGCCAGCTCGGCGCCGAGGATCCAGGCCTGCACGGGGAAGTTCCCCTGGAACAGGCTCGCCGGGAGGCCGGCGACCACCATCGCGAACGGCGTGAGCACGCCGGCCAGCAGGAACGCGGCCCGGCCGCGCAGGCGCACGACCAGGTACGTCATCGCCGCCATCGAAACCGAGGCGAACAGCAGCATGCTGGTCATCGGCACGGTCGCGAGCGCGGGGTGGTTGACGATGGCGTTGCCGGGGTTCCAGGCCCACCACTTCAGCGGCGGCCCGATCTGGTCGAAGACCTCGTAGAACACCTGGCACACGAAGGCGACGGCCACCGCGCCGCGCAGCGCGCCGCGGCGGAAGATCCCGAGCGACCGCACGACTTCGTAGGCGAGCTGGCTGAACGCCGGGTAGAACGCCACGATGTAGAGCGGCAGCCGGTCCCCCATGAACTGCACGGTGAACCGGTTGTGGGCGAAGATGAAGCCGTACAGCTCGTCGAGGCCGAACCACTCGGGGAAGTACAACGGCGGTTCGGTGACGAACAGGTAGACCAGCGAAGCGCCCCACAGCGCCAGGTTGACCGGATCACCCGCGCGGTACCGCCGGACGGCGTGCACCAGCGCGAAGACGGCACCGGCGACGACGAGCGCTTCGAGCACCGGCATCGTCCAGTCCGCCAGGTCCCACGGGAAGCGGACCGACACCACCGGGGAGACGTCGTGACAGTCGAAGCCCAGCCCGCGGGTGACGGCCTCGGCGTCCGGCCCGCACCCCGGGCTCATCGCGCGGCCACCGTCGAATAGTCCGTGGCAGGCGGTTCGGCGCGGGGGTCGAACCCGAACGGGACCCGGTGCCGCCCCAGCGCGGCGCGGACGCGGTAGCGCACGAGCCCGGCGAGCACCCGCGGGTTGCCCAGCATGTCCCCCAGCGACTCGTCGAGGTTGAACACCTTGGCGAAGTGCTCGTCGACGACGTCGTCTTCCCGGGCGGCGCCGACGATCAGGCTGAACGCCGGCGCGGACACCGCCGCGAGCACCCGGCGTTTCCACTCGGGCGGTTTTTCCGTGCCCTCGGCGCATTCGTAGCCCTGGTCCCGCGCCATCGCGAGCCGCCACGGCACCTGGAGCGCCTTGCGCTGCGCGGCGAGGAAGCGCTTGCCGAAGCCGTCGTCGAGGCGGCCGGCGCGGGAAAGGTGTTCGCGCAGGAGCAGCGCCGAGCCCGCCGCGGAGCTGATGCCCTGCGCGTAGAAGGGGTTGAAGGCGCAGATCGCGTCCCCGACGAACGCCAGGCCGCGCGGCGGCGTGCGCAGGCGGTCGTAGCGGCGCCACTTGTTGCCGGTCGAGCGGGTCAGGTGCACTTCGGACACCGGCTCGCACCGCTCCATCGCGTCGGCGAACAACGGTGTCCGCACCCGGCGGGCCACCTCGGCGAACGCGTCGGTGGTGCGGGGCATTTCGAGGCCCCACGAGCCCATGCAGGCGATGACCCGGTTGCCTTCCACGGGGAAGAAGTTGACCAGGAAGTCGTGCTCGGCGGGGTGCTCGCCCTTGTCCGGGGTCGGCATGATCACCAGGTGCCGCCACCACCAGGACGCCGGGCGCTCGGCGGGCAGGTCGTACCAGCGCGAGGTGTAGGTGACCTTGGCGTCGAGCGTCTGCGTCTGCGGTTCGGGCCACCCGGCCGCCGCGAGCCAGCCGGCGACGGGTGAGCCGCGGCCCATCGCGTCGACGACGAAGTCCGCGTCGAGGCGCTCGCCCGCCTCGACCCCGGTGACCGCCCCGCCGTCGAAGGTCAGGCCACCGGCGGTGACCCCTTCGCGGATCACGACGTTCGGCAGCTCGCGCACCTTGTCGCGCAGCACCCGCTCGATGAGGATCCGCGAGCCGTAGATCATCGTCATCGCACTGCGCTTGCGCGCCGACCAGCCCGCGCCGTCGAGGTAGGCCGCGTCCATGGACGGCATCAGGTGCAGCCCGCCCGCCGCGATCAGGTCGTCCTCGAAGCCGGGGAACAGCGCGCCGATCGCCCGCCGCCCCGAGTTCAGCAGGAAGTGCGGGTGCTTGCTCTGCGGGACCCCGCGCCGGTGTTCGGCACCGGCCGGCAGCCGGTCGCGTTCCAGCACGAGCACCTGGTCGAAGAAGGGGGCGAGGGCACCGGCGGTGCAGAGACCGGCGGCGCTGCCGCCCAGGACGACGGCGGTCTGGCCGAGCCGCATGCGGATCAACTCCCGTCATTCATACAAAGTGACAACGAATGTATGAATGAGTGAGCAGCCGTGTCAAGACAGCCGTAGCCGGACTCCGGGCCCGGAGGTCATGCCGTGGTGTCTTGAATGAGTCATTCAGGACCTCCGAAGACCTGAATGACTCATTCAAGACGTCACCGAAGCCGCCGCAGAGCGAGCGCCACACTTTTGCCCGACCTCGGCGGCCGTAGCCGTCAGCGGGCCATGGCTCCCGCGATCAGCGTCGCCAGCCCGTGCCGCAACGCCGGCGCCAGCTCCAAGCGCAGTGCCCGCAACGCCGGGTCCGCCTCGTACGCCGCCAGCGCGCTCGGCGACGGGCGGCAGTGCGTCCACAACCCGCCGGTGAGGATCATCGCCATCAGGCAGACCGGCGCCGCCTCCTCGCCCACCTCGGGGACGTAGCTCCGGAGCAGGTCGGCCATCGACTCCAGCCCCGCCAGCGCCGACCGCTTGAACCGCACGACGACGTCCACCGACACGTTGTGCTCCAGGACGCCCGCCTGCGCGCCGATCAGGTCGCACAGCACCGTGCGGCGGGCCAGGGATTCGGCGACCACCGCCGCGAACGCGTCGCCGCGAACGCGCGCCGGCGCGTCCCGGTCGACGCCCGCGGCCAGCTCGTCCGCCACCTCGGCCAGCCAGTCCCGCAGCGCGCCCTGGAGCAGTTCGAGCAGGACGGCTTCGCGGGATTCGAAGTAGCGCAACACGTTCGACTTCGCCAGGCCGACCCGGCGGCTGAGCTCGTTGAGGCTCACGTCGGCCACCGGCATCTCGTCGAGCATGGCCAGCGCCGTGTCGAGGATCGTGCGCCGCCGCTCCTCTCGCTGCTCCGCGCTGCGCGCCCGCTGGAAGGTCATGAGAGCAGCCTAACGCGCCTCGGGCGAAGTTAAAGACCGACAGTCTCTTGACAACAGACCGGCGGTTCCTTAGCGTCGGGGACATAACAGACCGCCGGTCCGCAAGGGCCGCCACCGGAGGGACCGCCATGAGCAGGAACTGGACCGAGCGCGACATCCCGAGCCAGCGGGGCCGCGTCGCCGTGATCACCGGCGCCAACACCGGCCTCGGCTTCGACACCGCCAAGGCGCTGGCCGAGCGCGGCGCGACCGTGGTGCTGGCCGTGCGCGACGCCGAGAAGGGCAAGAAGGCGGCCGCCAAGCTGGGCGCGAACGCCGACGTCACCGTGCAGGAACTGGACCTCGCCGCCCTGGACTCCGTGCGCGCCGCCGCCGCGGACCTGCGCGGCACGCTGCCGAAGATCGACCTGCTGATCAACAACGCCGGCGTCATGTACCCGCCGCGCCAGACCACCCGCGAGGGCTTCGAGCTGCAGTTCGGCACCAACCACCTCGGCCACTTCGCGTTCACCGGCCTGCTGCTCGACCTGCTGCTGCCGGTCGAGGGGTCCCGCGTGGTGACGGTCGCCAGCATCGCCCACCGCATCCGCGCCGCGATCCACTTCGACGACCTGCAGTGGGAGAACTCCTACGACCGCGTCGCCGCCTACGGGCAGGCCAAGCTCGCCAACCTGATGTTCAGCTACGAACTGCAGCGCCGCCTGGCGCCGCGGGGCACCACCGCCGCGGTCGCCGCGCACCCCGGCGTGGCGCGTACCGAGCTGATGCGCAACTCCCCCGCGGTCGTCCGCGCGGTGTTCCCGGCCGTCGCGCCGCTGTTCACCCAAAGCTCGGAGCGGGGCGCGCTCCCGATCCTGCGCGCCGCGACCGACCCCGCCGCCCTCGGCGGCCAGTACTACGGCCCCGACGGCCTCGGCGGCTACCGCGGGCGCCCGCAGGTGGTCGCCTCCAGCCCGCAGTCCTACGACGTCGCCGTGCAGCGTCGCCTGTGGACGGTTTCGGAGGAGCTCACCGGGGTCAAGTTCCCGGTCGGCTGATCCGTCCGTCCCCGGAAGCCTTGAGCAGCAACCGATGCAGGGTGTCCCGCTCGCGCGGGGTCAAGCGGGCCAGCAGCTCACCGGTCACCGCTGCCGAGATCTCCTCGGTCTTCGCCACCACCGCGCGGCCGTCGCCGGTCACCGTCAGCGCGTGCCGCCGCCGGTCTTCGGTGTCCCGTTCGCGCACGACCCAGCCCGCCGATTCCAGGCGGTCGAGCACCTTCACCAGGTCGCTGCGGTCGAGGCCGAGGCGGTCGGCGACGGACTGCTGGGACAGCGGCCCGTACTCGCCGACGCAGACCAGGACGTAGAACTCGCGCAACGACGTGCCGGCCGCCGCCAGCTCTTCGTCGATGCGGGCGACGCCGGCGCGGTGGAGGCGGCCCATCAGGTAGGTCGGCCAGCGCAGCAGGGCGCGGGGGCGGTCGGCGGAGGACATGGCACAATTGTAGGGAATCCCTACAGTAGGTGTCATGAACGAATCCAAGGTCGCCCTCGTCACCGGCGCGAGCCGGGCGCAGGGGCTCGGCTTCGCCGTCGCCCGTGACCTCGCCACCCGCGGCTACCACGCCGTCCTCGCCGGGCGGAACCTCGAGCAGACCCGGGAGCTGGCCGCCCGGCTGACCGCCGAAGGGCTCTCCGCCGACGCCGTGCGCCTCGACGTCACCGACCCGGCGGACGTCGAGGCGTGCGCCGGTCACCTCCGCACCACGGCCGGACGCCTCGACGCGCTGGTCAACAACGCGGCGAACATGCCCGACTTCACCGTGACTTCCCTGCTGGACGCGGACATCGCCGCGGCCCGCGCCGCCTACGACGTCGTCGTGCTCGGCACCTGGGCGCTCACCCTGGCCTGCCTGCCGCTGCTGCGGGCCGCGCCCGCCGCCCGGATCGTCAACGTCTCCAGCGGCGCCGCCGCGCAGATCGGCGCCGACGTCGACGCCGTCCGCGCACCCGGGTACGCGCTGGCCAAGTACGCCCTCGAAGGCCTGACCACGGCCCTGGCCGCCGAACTGCGCGGCACCGGGATCCACGTCGAAGCGGTCGACCCCGGCTCGGTGGCCACCCACCCCGAACGCGGCGACGACGCCGACGACCGCTCCCCCACGGAAGCCGCGCTCGACATCGCCGCGGCCGCCACCGGCTACCGGATCCCGGTGACGTAGCGGACGCCGCCCATCCGCAAGCCGTCGTCGGCCAGCGGCGGGAGTCCGTAGGCGGCGAAGAGGTCTCGAACGCTGTTGCCGGTCACCGTCCAGCCGAGGCCGGCCAGGTAGGGAGCGGCTTCGTTGCGCGGGCCGAAGTACCGCAGCCCGGCGTGGTCGAGGTCGAAGCCGTGCTCGCGCCAGCGCGCGGAGATGCGGTCCAGGCTCGCTTTCGTCCGCTCCTCTTCGCCCGGCCGCGGGTTGGGCCGGCTCTCGGTCGCGACCCGGCTCCCCGGCGCGCTGAGGCGGGTGATGGTGTCCAGCAGCCGGTCCTGCGCCTCCGGCGGCAGGTAGCCGAGCAGGCCTTCGGCACTCCACGCCGTCGGCAGGCCCGAGTCGAACCCGGCGGCGCACAGCGCGCCGGCCCAGTCGTCGCGCAGGTCCACCGCGGCCACCCGCCGCTCGGCCGTGGGCACCGCCCCCAGCCCGGCCATGGTCCGGGTCTTGAACTCCGCGACCCGCGGCTGGTCGACTTCGTACACGACGGTCCCGGCCGGCCAGGGCAGCCGGTAGGCGCGGGAATCCAGCCCCGAAGCCAGGATCACGGCCTGCGTGCGGCCCGCGCCCGCCGCGTCGAGGAAGAAGTCGTCGTAGAACCTGGTCCGCACCTTGGCCCCGTCGATCGCGCCCCGCCCGACCAGCTCACCGGGAGCCGTCTCGCCGGTCGCCAGCCGGGTGAGGAGACCGACGCCGACGGCCCGCACGAGCGGCGCGGCGAACGGGTCGTCGATGACGTCCTCCCGGCTCGCCACCGCCCGCGCGACGGCGGCGAGGGTGGCGGTCGCCCCCACCCCCGATGTCTCGTCCCAGCTGTCTCCGTCGTACCTGCTCATGTCCCGGCACGCTAACGAACCGCCGTCCGCGGTCCCCTAAAGTGAGAGCGATGACCGCCCGCTTGCCTCGCACCGACGCCGGCGACAACCGAGCCCGCATCCTCACCGCGGCCCGCACGGCGATCGGCGCGGCCGGCCTGAACGTCCCGATCCGCGAAATAGCCCGCCGCGCCGAAGTCGGCCCCGCGACGGTGTACCGCCACTTCCCGACGAAGCGGACGCTGGTCACCGAGGCGTTCACGGACCAGTCGCGCGCTTGGCAGTCCACGGTGACTCGGGGGCTCGCCGATCCCGATGCCTGGCGCGGGTTTTGCTTCGTGGTGGACCGGCTGTGCGCGCTGCAGGTGCGCGACCACGGCTTCATCGAGGCAGTGAAGTCGGCGTACCCGCAGGCACTGGACTTCGGGGCGATGCGGGCGTCGTCGCTGGCCGCGGCGGCGGAACTGGTCCGCCGGGCCAGGGACACGGGTCACCTGCGGCCGGACGTCACCGCGAACGACCTGGTCCTGATGCTCATGGCGGGCAGCGGCATCCCGGCCGCGGCGACCCGGCGGTTCGCCGCGCACGTGATCCACGCGTTCCAGGCCCAGACGTAGTTCCGGCTGCCTTCACCGGCCTTCGCGTGCCGCCACCTCGTGCTGGAGCGCCTCGATCCGTTCGACCAGCGCCCGGAACGCGTCCACTTCCTCGTCCGGAACGGCTCCGGCGCCCCAGTTGTCCGGATCATCTTGTTCGCGTTCGATGTCGCGAACATGTTTCGCGTGGTACTCGTGCAGGACGGAAAGCAGGGAGTCACCGAGTCGCCGCACCTTGCCGGGACGAGTCGTCTGCTGGCGCAACCGGTAGACGGTCGACCGGTTCGCCCGGAGTTCGGACAGCCGGTAGCAAAGCACGAACTGGTTGTCCCACGGGACGCTGTCCGAACCGAGCAGGTACATGAGCGGCAGGAGATCGGGGTCGAAGGCGAGCAGCCGCCGCTCCGTCGGCCCCGACGGGTCCGCCGCGGGTTGTGGTCCACCCTCGTCCGGGGGGACGGCCAGGCGCCACGGCTGATCGGTGCACGTGACCAGCAGGCCGAGCTCCCACGGATCGGCCTCCGCGAGCACGAAGAATTCGATCGGGAAGTCGACGCCGTAGCACTCGTGCAGGACTTCCCGCGTGGTCAAACCGTTGTCGTACAACGCCTGGGCCAGCCGAGCCATCGAGGGGTAGTCCGCCCGCGTCGCCTCCGCGCGCAGCCGCCGAAGCGTCCCGTCGTCCACCTACGTCCTCCTCGGTGCCGAAGCCCGCTTCGCCTCGTGCTGCGCCTTCCGCAGTTGCGCACGCAGTTTCACCCAGGTGCGCCTGAGGTCACTGGCCGTCAGCGTGGTGATGATGTCCCGCGTCATGCGTTCCACCACGTCCATGGTGTCATGGAGCCGTTGGTTCGCCGCGGCACTCCGCTCTCCCTGGGGAATGCGGTTCTGGTAGTCCCGCACCGCCTGCGTCATCGCGTTCAGGCGTGCCTGGACCTGGGGGTCGTGCACGCGCAGCCCGGGATTGTCGGCCATGAGCCGGATGACGGCCTCGACGTGGGTGAAGACACGTGTCTGAAGGATGATCCTTTCCCTCGGGCCGATCGACGGGTTGGACAGGAAGAACTCGTTGGCGAGCGTTCGTGCGCTCGCCATCGACTGCGACTGCAGGATGACCGCGTAGATCGCGTGACGCTTGCGCCGGCGGCTCGCCGCTCGCACGGCGAACCCCCGGCTGGACGCCAGTCTCGGATCGGTGCCGACGGAAGCCCGGGGGTCGTAAGCCACCGAGAAGTCCGCGCCGAACAGCCGCCTCAGCCAGTTGCGGAACCGGCGTCCTTCGCCTTCCCCCGCGCCGTAGGGCAGGCGGTCCCGCGCCGCGGCGTCGGCCCGGTCCTGCAGCGCCTGGAACACGCGGTTCCGGCGGTCGGCCGGCCACACCTCGTCCCAGACCTTGACGAGCGTGCTCGGCTCGGTCGGGTACAGGACTTCGGGGGCGTGCCGGGCGATCGCGACCCGGATCGCCCGGTCGATCCGGTTGGCGAGCTTCGTCAGCTGGACCGTGCGTGGTTCCCCGTTCTCACGCCAGTCGAGGTCCTCGAAGTCGTACCCGCCGATGATCATCACGGGATCACCCGAGATGGTGCGGAGAACCTCGTCGTAAGCGGCCAGCACACCACGGCCCTTGGGCGCGCGGACACCGCTGTCCGCGTCCTGGCTCAGGACGTGGACCTGCCGGTTGACCTCCTGGAGGATTTCCACCGCCCGTTTCGTGTACGGCGATTTCAGGATGTGCCCGCGGACAAGGCCGTAGGGTACGGATTTCCGGTCCTTGACGCCCTTCTCCTCGTCTTCCCGCACCGCCTCCTTTTCACCGGCGGATTCCAGCGAGTTGTACGCCGCCCGCACCGTGTCGATCGAAGCGTGCGCCTTGGTCTCCTTGTGCACCCACCCCGGGGCCCAGACGAAGCCGAACACCGCCACGCGCAGCTGGTCCGGTCGCTGGACGGCGTGGACGGCCTTGCCCACCGCGGCGGCACCACGGTCCACGCTCGCCCGCGGGTCGAGCGGCTCGGCGGCGTTGATCCCGATGACGACCGCGGTTCTGCGGTGGGCCACCCGTCGTTCCGTGGAACCCGCCCACGCCTCGTCGCCGTACCGGGCGGCGATCCGGGGGTTCCTCGCCACTTCACCGGGTACCGCCGCGATCGTGACGACGAACGCCGCGGGATGCTTTTGTTCCATCGGGTCGATCGCGTTGTCCAGGTTGCTCACCTGCTGACCGACGGCGGTCAGCCCGACCGAATCGGTCGCCTTGCCCATCCGGTAGGGGAACAGTCCCTTCTTGCTCTTGGCCCGCGGGTTGATCGCCAGTTCGATGACGTGGAGAGCGCCGGACTCGACGAGCCGGATGGACGTCAGCTCGTACCGCCGCTTGAGCCGGGGCAGTTGACGCCGCACGCCGTCGACCGTCGCGGAGGCGGCACCGATGAGCCGGTTCGCCGCGCGCAGGGCGGCGTTCAGCGAGCGCCGCTTGTCCGCCTCCGACCGTTCGCGCGGGCGGCGGCCGGGCCCGCGGTCCGGTCGGCGTTTGCCCGGCCTGCGGGCGTCGGGGCGACGCGGGCGACGTGGCCGGCGCCGCGGGCGGTCCGGTCTGCCGCCGTCCTTCGGGCGCTTCGGCTTGGGGCGCTTCGGCTTCGCGGGTTTGGGTTTGATCTTGTTCCAGAGCTTCTTGAGCAGGCCGGTGATCTTGTCGATGACCCAGTCGATGGCTCGGTTCACCGGGCGGGACAGCGCCTGGAAGATCTGCTTGACCTTGCCCGCGATGCCCCCGATGCCGAGGATGGCGGCCAGCGCGCCGATGAGGACGGGGATCGAGCGGGCGAGCGCGCGTTCGACCATGGCCGGGACCCCGCCGGTGCCACCGCGGGCGATGGCGATCACCGCGTCGAGCACGGTGTTGACGAACTCGATGATCTGCCGGCCCTGGGTCACGATGAACCGGATGATGTCGATGATCATCTTGCACGCGCGGATGAACGCCGATGCGGGGTTGAACAGGGAGACGATCCAGGTGATGCCCGCGATGATGATCGTCGGCAGCAGGTAGGACACCAGCTTGCCGATCAGGTCCCGCTTCAGGTCTCCCACGCGGGACTTCAGGTCCGACCACAGCCCGGCGACGCCGCGTTTCTTCGCTTCCACGACGATCGGGATCGCGTCCGTGCCGGTTTCCGCGGCCGCCATCGCCTTCGGGTTCACCCGCCGGGCCAGGCGGTCGCGGATGTTCGGCCACGACAGCCCGAGCAGGCCGGCGATCAGCACGAGGATGCCGAGGACGTCGAAGCTGGTCGGCAGTTGCAGGCCCGCGGCCACGCCGGTGCCCAGCAGCCAGGCCAGCACGCCCTGCTGGAGGTGGCGGCCGGCGTTGTCCATGAACAGCTTCAGGCCGCCGCCGACGCCGGAGATGAGCCGGCCGAGGAAGCCGATCGGGTCGCGCAGGATCAGGGGAACCGCCGAGGCGGCCTTGCGCAGGACGCCCCCCAGCAGCCGGCCCAGTTCCTTGATGGTGTCGATGACGCCGCCGATCGCGTCGGCGGCCTTGTGGAAGAGGCTCTTGTTCTTCTCCTTCTCCGCCGCGATCTCGGCGTCGACCGCCTTGACCGCGTCGACGTACTTGGTCGCCAGGGTGTCGACCAGCTCGGTGCCCTTGTCGTCGACCGTGTCCGCCAGCTCGTCGAACTTGCCCTCGAAGTCCGCGGCCGCCTCCTTGCCGATCGCGCGGAGGTCCTTCGGCAGGGTGTCGACCGCCTGCTTGAGCTCCTTGCGGCCCGAGGCGATGCGCTCCTTCGCGTGCCGCAGCTCGCTCTCGACGGTGCCGGCGACGTCGGCGATGACCTCGCGCATCGCGGTCAGGTAGTGGTCGCGGGCGCGTTCGTAGATCCGGTTGGCTTCCTCCGGCAGGTCGGCGAACAGGTCCTTCACCCAGCGGGCCTTGCCCGCCCAGCCCGAGTAGCGGCGGTCCTTGTACTCGTCCATACCCCGGGTGTGCTCGTCGGTGAACCGGTCCCGTGCTCGTTTCTCGCCGGTGGTGAACTGGTCGTCGACCTTCTTGTCCAGGTCGGAGAGGATCTTCTCGACGTCCGCCTTGGTGTCGTCGAACACCTTCTGCAGCAAAGCGGCGACCTGCGCGCGCTTGTCCTCGTCGTGGCCTTTGGCGCCCTGCTTGCCGGTGGCGACCTGCCGGCCGGTGGCGACGCGGGTGGTGTGGATGGCCGCCATCGCGCCCGCACCCCGGGTCGCGGCCGTGGCCTTGACCTTCTTCAGCTCGGTGGCCTCGCCGGCCCGCAGCTGTTCCGGCGCGGATTCCGAGTGTGCTTCCAGGGTCTTCTTGTCCCGCACCGCCTTGTCGAACCCCGGCTCGCGTGAGTTCTTCATCGCCAGCTGCTGCTCGGTGACCTGTGCCTCGGCCATCCGGTCGGTGACCTGCCGCGGTCCGTCCGACATGTCCGTGGCCGACTTCGGGAGCGCGTCCGGGGCGGCCTGGGCCGGGTTCGGTGCCTCCGGTTTTCCCGGCACCTGGTCCACCGCCAGCGGCACCACCTGCTTGGTGTCGGGGGCGGGTTGTGGTGCGGCGGCGGTCGTATCGGCGATCTCCTGGGCCGCGGCGTCCTTGCCCGCGCCGACCTTGCCCTGGACCTCGGTCTTGACCTCCTCGGCCTTGCCCGACTCCCCGAACTTGTCCGCTTCGTCCAGGTTCTTCGGAGCGCGGTCCTTGACCGCCTTCTCGACCGCGGCGATGAAGGCCTGCTTGTCGAATTGCTTGGGCTGGGCGGCCGCCATGTCCTCGGCGTGCGCCGCCTTGCCGCGAGCCTCCCGGTCATCGGCCGGCGGCACCGCAGCCCCCTGCGCGGCACCGGCCTCCGCGGCCGGCGGCGGGTGGCTCGACGCGACCCGCCGCTTCTTGGCCGCGACGTCCTTCTTCAACGCCTGGAACTTCGGGTCCGCACCCGGTGTTCGCGGACCTGCCGCGTCCTCCTTCTTCTTCGCACCCTTCTCGGGGCGCTCGTCGGTGCCCTTCGCGTCCTTCCGGTCCGCACCGGGTGCGGGTGGCGCGGTCGCCTTCCGGAGCGGCATCGGCTCCGGTTTCTTCCCCGGGGCCGGTTTCGCGGTCGGCGGGCGCGGGCTGGTCGACAGCGCACCGGCCGCGACCGCCTGGTTCCCGACCAAGTCCTGCCCGGCCAGCAGCTGCCCGGGCCACCCGGACAGCGCGGGCCCGACCCGCGGTGGCGAACCCGACGCACGCGCGGCGGGCGCAAGCAGGTCCGGCACCGGAGCCGCCACCGGTGCCTTCGCACGCGGAGCGCGGACTTTGAAGGATGTGGACATGGTTGGGGGCAGAATCGCACTCGAGGCGTCACGGCCGCGCGGCTCCGACGTCACCCGGGCGTCACCGCTGGACGCCGGACCTGCGCACCGCCGGTGCGGACCTTGTCCCGGCGCCGCCGATCCGCTAGGCCTGAACGCAGGGAGGGCCGTCGTGGTGGAACTGCGGGTGCTGGGCACCGTCGAGGTCGTCGCCGGCGGTACCCGGCTCGACGTCGGGCACGCCCGGCAGCGGGACGTGCTGGCGGTGCTGCTGCTGGACGTCGGCCGGGCGGTGCCGGTCGATCGGCTGATCGACCGCGTCTGGGGCGAACGCGCGCCGCGGCAGCCGCGGAATGCTCTCTACGCCTACGTTTCGCGGCTGCGCGGGCTGCTGGCTCCGCTGGACGGCGTCGCGATCGAACGCGATCGCGGCGGCTACGTCCTGGTCGCCGACCCGCTGACGGTGGACGTGCACCGGTTCGAGGACCTGCTGCGGCGAGCGCGCGCGACGGCGGACGACCCGGCGGCCCTCGCGCTCTACGACGAGGCGCTGGGGCTGTGGCGGGGCGAACCGTTCAGCGGGCTGGACTCGCCGTGGGTCGACGGTGTCCGCGGTGAGCTGGAACGCAAGCGCGAAGCGGCGGAGCTGGATCGCGACGACCTCCGGCTGCGCACCGGCGCCCACGCCGAGGTGCTGACCCGGCCGAACGCCGCGAGCGGGGAACGCGCGGCGGCGCAGCGGATCGAGGCGCTCCACCTCGACGGGCGTCCGGCCGACGCACTGCGCGAGTACGAGCGGGTCCGGGCCCGGCTGGCCGACGAACTCGGCGCCGATCCGGGGCCGCGCCTGCGCGGGGTGCACGAGCGGATCCTGCGCGGCGGGCAGCCGGCGGTCCCCCGGCAGCTCCCGGCCGCGCCGCCGTCGTTCACCGGGCGCGCCGGCGAACTCGCGGCGCTCGACCGGCTGCTCGCCGCGCCGGGCGCGGTGGCGGTGGTCTCCGGCGCCGGCGGTCTCGGGAAGACGTGGCTCGCGGTGCGGTGGGCGGCCGGCAACGCGAGCCGGTTCCCCGACGGGCAGCTCTACGCCGACCTGCGCGGCTTCGACCCGGCCCGCGAACCGGTGCCCGCCGAACGGGCCCTCCGCGGCCTGCTCGGCGCGCTCGGCGTGGCCCCGGCGTCGATCCCGCCGGAGCCGGACGCGCAGGCCGCGCTGTACCGGAGCCTCACCGCGCAGCGCCGGCTGCTCGTGCTGCTGGACAACGCCCGCGACACCGCGCACGTGACCCCGCTGCTGCCCGGCGGGTCCTCCTGCTCGGTGCTGATCACCAGCCGGCACGAGCTGGGCGGCCTGCTCACCACCCACGGCGCGGGCGCGCTGCCGCTGCGCACGCTGGCCGAACCCGAGGCACGGGACCTGCTCGCGCACAAGCTGGGCGCGGCCCGCCTGGCGGCCGAACCCGAGGCCGCAGGCGAAATCCTGCGCCGGTGCGGCGGGCTGTCCCTGGCACTCGCGATCATCGCCGCCCGGGTCACGGCCCAGCCGGACCGCCCGCTGGCCGCGCTGGCCGGCGAACTGCGCGAAAGCCGCCTGGACGCGTTGGACACCGGTGAGCTGTCCGCGAACCTGCGCGCGGTGTTCGAGGTGTCCTACCGCTGCCTCGACGCCGGGGCCGCCACGGCGTTCCGGCTGCTCGGGCCGGCACCCGGCGGCGTCATCGGGCGCGCGGCCGCGACGGCGCTGGTCGGGAACGCCCGGGCGCTGCGGGTGCTGTGCGCCGCGAACCTCCTGGCGGAGGACCCGCCGGGCCGGTTCCGGATGCACGACCTCGTCAAGCTCTACGCCGGCGAACTCGCCGCCGCGACCGACGACCCCGGCGCCCGGCTCGCCGCGTCGACCCGGCTCTTCGACCACTACCTGGGCTGGGCCTCTGCGGCCATGGACCGGTTCTCGCCCCACGAGCCGTACCTGCGCGAGCCCGCCCCGTGCCCGGTGGGGCCGCAGCCGGACTTCGCCGACGCGGGCGCCGCGCGGGCGTGGCTCGACGCCGAGCGGGCGGCCATGCTGGCGGCGGCCACCCGCGCGCCCGCCGAGCTGGCCGGGCACGTGGTCCGCCTGTCGGCGACGCTGTGGCGGTACCTGGAGGTCGCGGCGTTCTACCACGACGCGGTCGCCCTGCACTCGGCCGCGCTCGCCGCGACCCGTCCCGGCACGCCGGAGCGCGGGTTCGCCGCCAGGGCCGTCGGCACCGCCCTGATCCGGCTCGGTCGGTACGACGAAGCCGCCGGCCACCTCGAGCAAGCGCTGTCCGTGGCCGTGGAGCGGGGCGACGATCTGCTCGAAAGCATGGTGCGCAACGCCTTCGCGACGATCGCCGACCTCCGCGGCCACCGCGCGGCGGCCCGCGAGCACCTCGGCCTCGCGCTCGCCGCCGCGCGCCGCACCGGCCACGCCCTGCTCGAAGGCATCGCCCTCTGCAACACCGGCGAGCACCACCGCTGGTGCGGCGACCACGACGCGGCGGTCGGCTACCTGCGCCGGAGCGGCCGGATCGCCCTGGACCTCGGCTCGGCCGGCCTCGGCGGACCGGTACTGGCCGCACTGGGCGGCGCGTACGCCGGCCTGGGCCGCTCGGAGGAGGCCGACGACCACTTCCGCCGCGCCCTGGAGTTCGCGAAGACCGGCGGCGACACGAACCTCGAAGTCTCGGCGCTCAACGAGTTCGCGGCCACCAAGACCGGCGACGAGGCGATCGAGTTGTACCAGCGCGCGCTGGCCCTCGCCGAGCGCACCGGCCACCTCCGCGAACGAGCCGTCGCCCACCACGGCCTGGGCACGGCCCGCCGGGCCGCCGGCAGGCACGCCGAGGCGAAGGCACACCTCGAAGCCGCGCTGGCGGCGTACACCGAACTCGGCATCCCGGAGGCCGACGAAGTCCGCCGTCTGCTGGACCCGGTCACCAGCGTCCGCGGGTGACGCCGGAAAATCCCGGCCGCCGGTGTCGAACCGGGGCAGGGCCGTTCGTGGTCACGGTGAAAGCTCCCCGAGAAAGGACGCCACCATGCCGGAGCACGAGACCGTGACCGCGACCCTGACCTTCCCCGTGCCCGCCGAGCGGGTGTTCGCGGTGCTGGCGGACCCGACGACGCACGCGGCGATCGACGGCACCGGCTGGGTGCGGGAGCCCGTCGACCCGGCGCCGCTGACCCGGACCGGGCAGCTCTTCCGGATGGACATGTTCCACGGCAGCCGTGCGGTCGGGGACTACCAGGTCGTCAACCGGGTCGAGGTGTTCGACGCGCCGCGGGCCATCGGCTGGGTGACAGGGCACCGGAAGGCCGACGGCGAGCTGGAGTTCGGCGGCTGGCTCTGGCGGTACGACCTCACCCCGCTCGGCGCGGCGAGCACCGGCGTCACCCTTTCCTACGACTGGTCGGCGGTGCCGCAGCACATCCGCGACCGGGGGATCGCGTTCCCGCCGTTCGGGCCCGGGCACCTCGAGAACTCGCTGCGCCACCTGGCGGAGCTCGCCGCACCCGCCGCTCGGCGCGGCTGACGCCAGGCTTCGCGGCGACGGCGCCGCGCGTCCACTTCGGACGGCCGGGGGACGCTGTCGTGCCGGACCGTTGAGCCGGTTCGGGGACTTCAGTGCCGAGTCAGCGGGGCGGGACACGATCGGTCGCAGGGGCCAGGCCCCTGACGCCGGCCATCACAGCGAAGAGAGGCCTCCATTGGACACCGCCATCGACGACCGCACCCGCATGCAGAGCAACCAGCAGGGCTGGAACCGGCGGGCGCTCGCCCACCTGGACTCGACCTACTACGACCTCGACGCGTTCCGGGCCGGGAAGAGCAGCCTGCGCTCGCTGGAGAAGGGCGCGCTCGGGGACGTTTCCGGCAAGGACTTCCTGCACCTGCAGTGCCACATCGGGCTGAACGCGATCTCGTGGGCGCGGCTGGGCGCGAACGTCACGGCCGTGGACTTCGCCGACGAGGCGCTGAAGATCGGCCGGGAGCTGGCCGACGGGCTGAACACCGACATCACCTTCGTGCACGCCAACGTCTTCGACCTGCCGCAGGTGCTGGACGGCTCCTTCGACATCGTCTACACCGACTACGGCGTGCTCCACCTCCTGCCCGACCTCAAGGCGTGGGCCAAGGTCGTGGCGCACTTCCTCAGGCCCGGCGGGGTCTTCCACATCGCGGAGATCCACCCGATCCTCGCCGCGGTGGAAGAGGTCGACGGTGTCCTGCGCGTCCGGCCGGAGCGGCTGCCGAGCGGGCCGCTGGAGGACGAGGTCTCCGCGACCTACGGCGACGGGTACGACGACGTCCAGCACATCGAGTCGTACAAGCAGTACAGCTGGCTGTGGACCATCCCGGAGATCATGGGCGCGCTGCTCGAGGCCGGGCTGCAGATCCGGACCTTCACCGAGGTCCCGGTCGACTGCCGGCAGCGCTTCAGCACCATGGTCCGCGACGAGCACGACGAGGGCTTCTGGCGCCTGCCCGGCGACCCGCTCCCCCTGTCGTGGACGCTCTCCGCGAGCAAGCCCGAGTAGTGCGCGAAGCCGGCCCCGCCTGAACGAAGGCGGGGCCGGCTTCCGTCACGCCGTCCGGACCACGACAGCCCCGGTGGTCTCGGCCGCCGACGCCGCGAACTCCAGGGCGACGTCGTTGCGCCCGGTCGCCGCGACGACGAGTTCGACGGTGGCACAGCCGCGGCCCTCGGCCCGGCCGACGATCTCCTTCAGCACCACCGATTCCACGCCCCGGCCCATCACCGGGCACGAGATCGAGAACACCTCGACGCGGCAGACACCCGAGGCGAACTCCAGTGCCGCCACCGCGCCCAGGCCGTGGTCGCCGAAGCGGTCGCGGACGGACGCCGCCAGCAGCAGCCGGTCGCCGGCGGTCGCGAACTCCGCCGGGTCGAATCCGGCCGGCACCGGGCCCAGCACGAAGTCCTTGGCCCGCGCGAGCAGGTCGGTCACCTTCGGGACGTCCGGCTCGCCGAACGTCACCGAAAGCTCCAGGCCCGCCAGGAAGTCCTCCAGCGACAACGTGGCGTTGGCTTCCGGCGGTGCGACCGCGGCGGCACCGGCCCGGCGAGGCAGCGGCCGGTCGAAGACGCCGGCCTCGTGCAGCTCCGCCGGCCAGTCCTCGGTGGCCGGGCCGAGGAGCACCCCCTCCGCGGCCGCGCTCGCCAGCTCGGGATCCGCGGTCAGCAGGAGGCCGGGCTCGTCCTGGGCGCCGATCCGCACGCCGGCCGCCGCCAGCCGGCGCAGCGGGTCGCGCAGGACCTCCGCGTACTCCTCCGCCCGGAGGTCGGCGCCGAGGACCACGACGCGGGGCACCCCACCGAAGTGCGTGCGCAGGAGCCGCGCGATGCCGAGGCCGAGGCGCCAGAACACTTCCTCGGTGTACGGGATCCGGGCGAACGCGTACAGCGCCGGGTGGTGCGCGCGCAGCGCCCCGACCTCGCGCACCGCCGACTCCGCGTCGGCGACCAGCACCTGGGACCGGCCGGCGAGCCGGTCCCGCAGGCGCTGCCGCGCCGCCGAGACGGCGGCCGCGGTCCCGTCCCAGTACCCGGCGCCCTCCTGCGGGAGCGCCGGGAGCACGAACACCAGGCAGCTCTCCCAGCGGTCGGCGGCGGCCACCGCGGCGTCCGCGAGCCGCAGCAGCTCCGGCTCCTCCTCGCCGTCCGGGAGGTCCTCCCAGCGGGGCGCGACGACGAGCGCGTCGGGGGTGAGCCGGGCCAGCTTCCCGTGCTCGCCCAGGCATTCCGGCAGGATCTGGTCGAACGGCCCGACGACGATCTCGGGGGGCAGGTCCGCGTCCGCCAGCGCCACCCGCAGGTACGGCTCGACGGGGTCGATCGTGTAGGTGGCCAGCACTCCGATCGTCAGCACGGGCGGAACCGCGGGCAGGGCGCGGCGGCGGGCCCGCACGGCGGCCGCGGCGTCGGCCAGTGCGTCGCGCTCAGCGGTCGGTGGCATCCGAAACCCCTTCCGGCGCTTCGAGCAGCGCCTTGATCGCCTTGAGGAACTCCACCGCGGTGCTGCCGTTGACGAACCGGTGGTCGTAGGCCAGCCCGACCACGGCCACCGAGCGCGGGGCGACGCTGCCGTCGGCGGCGAACACCGCCTCCTGGCGGACCCCGCCCAGCGCGACCGCGGACGTCTGGCCCGGGAACACGATGGGCTGGGCGAACAGGACGTCGTCGTCGTTGTTCAGCGACAGCAGGATGTTCGCGCCGTCGAGGTCTTCGGCCCGGAAGTCCTCGCGCATGGCCTTGATGCGGAAGTCCATCAGCAGCCCGGCGATTTCGGCCGGCGGCTGCTCACCGGCGTCCTTCACGACCGGGGCGAACAGCCCCTTCCCGACGTCGATTGTGACGCCGACGTGCGCCGCCGTGGGCAGCAGCAGCGTGCCCTTGGCGGTGGGAGTGCCGTAGCAGAGCGGGAACCGCGCGGTGAGCCTGCCGAGGACGGCCACGAGCAGCTCGGGCAGCCCGATGAGCGCGCCCGTCCGCGCCGACAGCTCCCGCGCGGCCGCCAGCGCCGGGCCTGCGGAGACGACGACGGCGGTGAAGGCGGCCGGGATCTCCTGGTGCGACTGGGAAACGGCGGCGGCCACCCCGCGCTGGGCCCGGCTCGGGGTGTGGGTTTCCGGCCCCGCCTCGGCGATCAGCCGCTGGACGTCACCCTCGCGGATCACCCGCAGTCCCAGCCCGGCCAGCGCGTCAGGCGCGACGCCGTGCCGCTCGGCCAGCCGCCGCGCGGGTTCGGTGAGGGTGAAGCGCCCGCCGCCGCCCGCGGCCGCGGCGGGCGCCGGCCGGGCGGCCAGGAACTCCCGCCGGTCCTCGTCCGCGGCGAAGAGGTGGGCGACGACGTCGCCGGGGCCGCAGTCGGCGGGCGCGGCAACCAGCCGGTGCAGGACGCCGTCGTGTTCGCAGTACAGCTCTTCGGTCGCCTTCGACGTCTCGACGACGGCGACCGGGTCGCCCTCCTTCAGCGGCTGCCCGTCCTCGGCCAGCCACTCGACGAGCACGTAGGCGGTGTCGTTGGTGTTGAGCTTCGGCACCTCGATGTCGTTCACACCGGGCTCCTTTCCGCCCGCAGGTCCGCGAGCACGGCGTCCCGGATCGTCCCGGCCTGGACCAGCACCTCGCGTTCCAGGTGGACGGCCGCGGGGATGACGCTGTCGGCCGAGTGGACGAGCCGCACCGGACGGCGCAGGCGGCCCCAGAGCCGCTCGTGCAGGACGTGCGCGACCTCCGCACCCCAGGTCCCGCCCGCCGTGCTCTCCTCGACGACGCAGACGTGCGACGCCCCGCGCGCCGCGGCCAGCAGCGGCTCGGCCTCGACCGGGTACAGCCGCGACGGGACGACGAGCCGGCAGCTGATCTCGTGGTGCAGCAGCAGTTCCCGCATCGCGGCGACGGCCCGGTCCGCGACGCCGCCGGGCGCGACGAGCAGGCAGTCCACTTCGCCCTCGGCGTCGACGTACACGTGCGCGGGCGCGTGGTCGGGCGCGCCGAGGAAGCCGTGGTCGAACAGGTCGTCCACCCGGCCGCCTTCGGCCTGCCGGCGCGTGTAGAGCACCTTGTCCTCGACGAACACGCACGGTTCGCCGAGGTCGAGCATGCGGGCCAGCACCGCCCGGTTGTCGTGGAACGGCGACAGCTCGAACACCGACAGCCCGGGGATCCCGATGAAGTGCTTGAGCAGCGACTGGCTGTGCGTCGGGCCGTAACCGCGGCCGCCGCCCGAGGGGAGGCGCACCACCAGCCGCATCGGGTGCGGGCGCCCGTACATCGACACGGACTTGCTGGCGAAGTTGAGCACCTGGTCGAACGCGAGCCCGGCGAAGTCGCCGAACATGATCTCGACGATCGCCGCGTCCCCGGTCAAGGCGAGCCCGGCGGCGACGCCGGTGATGCCGTTCTCGCTGATCGGCGTGGTGATCACCCGGCCGGGGTGGGCGTCCGACAGCCCGCGCGTCACCTTGAACGCCCCGCCGTACGGATCGGCGATGTCCTCGCCGAGCACGTACAGCCGGGGGTCGGCCCGCAGGCGCTCGTGCAGCGCGCGGTTGAGGTTCTCCACCACCCGTTCCGGCCGCGCGGTCACGCCCGGCTCCAGACCGCCGGCGGGCGCGCGGAGACCTCGGCCACCAGGCCGGCGATCCGCGCCGCCGCGGCCGCGTCGGCCGCCGCGAACCGCTCCCCCGAGCCCCGCGCGTGCCAGTCGGCCGCGCGTACCCGGCTCAGCTCCGCCTCCGGGCGGGTGTCGTCGCCCTTGCTGTGCGGCCCGAGCCGGTTCGTGACGAACTCGAGGACCAGCGGGGTACCCTCCCGCACCCGCTCGACGAGCGGTCCCGCCACCGCGCGGATCCCGGCCGGGTCGGTGTTCTCGACGCGCAGGTGGGCACAGCCGAACGCGGCGGCGCGGCCGCCGATGGTGCCCGCCAGCTCCGCGGCGGTGGGCGTCGACTGCGCGATGCCGTTGTTCTCGACGACGACGAGCAGCGGCAGCCGCCACAGCGCCGCCATGTTGAGCGCTTCGTAGACCGCGCCCTCGCCCCAGGTGCCGTCGCCGATGTAGGCGAGCGCGAGCGCGCCCGGCTCCTCCCGCTTGAGGTGCAGGGCGACGCCGGTGGCCACCGGCAGGCTCTCCCCCTGCACGCCGGTGGACAGGTAGCGGTCGCGGAAGACGTGCTGGCTGCCGCCGACGCCGTGGCAGACGCCGCCCGCGCGGCCCATGATCTCGGCGAGCAGGCCGGCCGGGTCGCCGAAGCGGGCGATGTAGTGGCCGTGGCCGCGGTGGTTGCTGAAGACGTAGTCCCGCGCGGTCAGCAACGGCGCCAGCGCGACCGGGACGTACTCCTGCCCCAGGCACGTGTGCGTCGTGCCGTGCAGCTCGCCCCGCGCGAACAGGTCCAGCAGCGCGAGCTCGAAGTGGCGGATCAGGAGCATCGTCGCGAGGTCGGCGTCCGCCGCCGTCGGGTCCGGCGCCTGCTCGATGGTCGGGGTGACCAGGTAGTCGGTCACGCGTCCGCCCCCTTCGCCCGCAGCGTCTCCCGGATGGCCGCGACCGAGGTCAGTCCCCGGATGTCGGCGGCGGACAGCTTGATGCCGAAGGTGTGCTCCAGGCTCGTGACGAGCTGGACGTGCTTGAGGCTCGTCCACCCCGCGGCCCGGCCCGGGCCGGCGTCGTCGCCGAGCTCGCCGGGGTCGGCCTCGAGCACCTCGGCGATGAGCCGGACGAGCGGCGACGGCTCGGGGTCGCGGGCCGACCGCGGCCGCATGTCGGTCCACACCTCCTCGATCCAGGCGAGGCACTCTTCCTTGCCCGCCGTCTTCCCGGCGTCGTGCCAGCCCGCCGGGTTTTCCTTGTGCGCGGGCCAGATCGAGAACTGTTCCTCGTCGTTCACGACCACCCGGTAGGCCGGGCCGGCCGGGGCTGCGGTGTCGGTCATGGAGCGCTCCTTCGCGTGTGCTCAGCGGGCGGGTGCGGTACCGGGCGCGGCGGGGGCGGGCTCGACGACCTCGCCACCCCCGTCCGGCAGCAGGGATTCCGCGTTCCGGATGGCGGGGGTGAGGAAGCCGACGAGGGCCACGACGGCGGCGCCGACGCCGGAGACGATGAACAGGACCGCGATCCCGGAACCGGGTCCGGTGCCGGTGACCGGGCCGAAGACCGACGCGAGCCAGCCGCCCGAGCGCATGGCGGGCTCGAGGAGGTCGTCGGCGAGCAGCCCGGCGGCGAGGTAGGCGAGCGGGCTCGCGATGTTCTCCACCATCTGGACCACGGCGAAGATCCGGCCCTGCAGCCGGGGCGGGGTCTTCTCCTGCCAGATGGTCTGGTTGTAGCCGTCGATGAAGGGCAGCGCGCCCCAGCCGAAGAACAGCGCGACCGACCAGACCCAGATGCCCTCGAAGCCGAAGAGGACCCGCCCGAGCACACCGAGGACCAGGATCGCGACGAGCATCCGGCCGATCTTCTTGTCCGTCGGCTTGAGCATGGCGAGCAGCACGCCCGCGCCGGTGCCGCCGATCGCGCCGACGACCTGGACGATGCCGACCGCGTTGGCGGAATCGCCGGTGCGGGCGAGGATCAGCGGCGGGAACAGCACCCAGCCCAGTGCGGAGAGGAAGCTGATCGCGATCATGACCGACAGCAGCCCGACCAGCGGCGGCCGGCGCGCGATGTAGGTGAAGCCCACGGCGAAGTCCCGCCGGAACCGGGTCACCGCCGTCCCGTCGGCCGGCGTCACCGGCTCGCGGACCGGGTCGGGCGGCAGCGTGACGGCGTACACCGTCACGATCGCGATCACCGCCGAAACGACGTCGACCGCGAGGACCGCGGCGAGGCCGAACGCCGACACCAGCGGCGCGGCGATCGCGGGCGCGGCCACGTACGGCGCCGCGCGCAGCAGGCCCATCATCGCGTTGGCCCGGGTGTAGCCGCCCTTCTCGATCATCAGCGTGATGGCGGCGCCGTACGCGGGCACCTGGAAGGCGAGGAACGCGCCGGTCAGGAAGTTCACCAGGTACAGCTGCCAGAGCTGGGGATCGCCGAACACGTAGACGCCGAGCAGCGCCAGGGTGACCGCGGCCGAGCCGACGTCGGCGGCGATGATGGTGGTGCGGCGGCTCCAGCGGTCGATCAGCACCCCCGCGATGGGCGAGAAGGCGACGGTCGCCCCGAAGGCGACGAACGTCAGCAGGGTCACGCTCAACGCCGAGTGCGTCTGCTGGAAGACGCTGATGCCGATGGCGAAGTTCGTCATCCGGGTGCCGACGGTCGAGAGCATCTGCCCGGACCACATCACGGTGAATCCGGCGAAACCCGAAGCGCGTTTCATGGGCGAGTCACGTCCTTTTCGCGGGGTAGGGCGACCAGCTCGGCGATCGTGGGGTGCGCCGAAAACTGCCTGGGGGTGACCGCGATCCCCGCCGCACCCGCCAGGTGCGCGGCCTGGATGGCGAGCAGGGAATCGCCGCCGAGGGCGAAGAAGTCGCTGTGCACGCCGATCCCGGCGGGGTCCAGGTCCAGCAAGCCGGCCCAGATCCGCGCCAGCGCGCGTTCCCGGTCGTCGCGAGGTGCTTCGGCGGCTCGCCCGGCGGGCAGCGGCGCACCGTGCAGCGCCTGGTGCAGCCGCCCCACGGCGGCCTCCGCCGCTCCCGGCGCACCCAGGCCCGTCAGGACCTCCGTCGCGGGCAGCCCGGCGAGTTCGACGAACAGCCGCGCGTCGAGGCGGGCTTCCAGCCGGGGCGGCAGGCCGTCCGACGCCTGGGTCAGCAGGAGCAGCGGGCGGCTCGTGGCCGACCGGTGGGCCCGGGCCGCGGCCACGACGTCGGTCACGGCGTCGTCCAGGCGGCGGACTTGCGTGCCCGGGCGGGTCGGGACCGGCGAGCCGATCAGGTCGGCCCAGCGCAGCACGACGGCGGTGAGGCCGCCTGCGTCGCCGGGGTCCAGGAGGGCGCCGAACACGCGGGTGGTGACGGTGAGGCCGGGCGGGGTCGCGAACCGGGTCAGCAACTGCGCGGCTTCGCGGTGGAGCGGCTCGGCCGGGCCGGTCGTCGCGAGGGTCAGGCCCGGCGCGGCGGCGCGGACGGGTTCGCTCAGCGCCGGCCCGGGAACGGCGTCGTCGGGCCGCGCGGCCATCCGCCGCACCACCGACTCGAACCGGGTGACCAGGTCGGCCACGACGTCGTCGCCGAGCCGCCCGCTGTCGTACTCGGCGGTGGCGCCCAGCTCACCGTCTTCCCAGTGCAGGTGCAGGAACAGCTCGTACTGGGTGGCCGCGAGCGGCGGGTCGAGCGTCCGCACGGAGACCTCCGGCAGGTCGAGCCCGGCCGACCGGTCGCCGACGACGTTGAGCGCGTGCTGGAAGACCGGGTGGTGCGCGGGCTCGCGCGGCGGCCGGACCACCTCGACGATCCGGCTGAACGGCACCCCGCGGTGCCGCTGCGCGGTCAGCACCGCTTCGTGCACGCGGTGCAGGAGCGCCCGGGACGTGGTGGCTCCAGCCAGGTTCAGGCGGATCGGCATGAGGTGGGCGAAGCGGCCGACGACGCCCTGCAGCTCCGGGCGGTCCCGGCCCGCGGTCGGCACTCCGAGGACCACGTCTCCGCTCCCGGCTTCCTCCCCCAGCGTCAGCGCGTACGCGGTGAGCAGCACGACGAACGTGCTGACGCCGGCCACCCGGGCCAGCTCCCCGGCGAGCGGGCCGAGGCCGTCGCCGAGCCGCCGGTGCCGCACCCCGGCGTCGCCGGTCGCCCGCGGGCGGGCGCGGGCCAGCTCCAGCCGCGGTGGCGCGCCCCGCAGGCACTCGGCCCAGTACGCGGCGTCGGCGGCGGCCGCCGGGCCGGCCAGCTGTTCCCGTTCCCACACCGCGTAGTCCGCCATCTGCACGGGCAACGGCGGCAGCGGCTCGCCCAGCCCCAGCCGGGCCCGGTACGCGGCGGCCAGGTCGGTGAGGAGCAGGTGCCAGGACTCGTTGTCGCAGACGGCCTGGTGCAGGCCGATCAGCAGGTGGTGGCGGCCCGGTCCGTCGCGCAGCAACCGGATCCGCAGCAGCGGCCCGGTCGCCAGGTCGTACGGGTGCGCCGCGAGTTCGCGGACCGCCGCGCCCACTTCGGTCTCCGTGCCCGGCCACCAGCAGTCGAGTCCCTTGTGGACGATCAGGACCGGGCGGCCCCGCACCGCGCCGATGGTCGTCCGGAGGGATTCGTGCCGCCGCACGACGTCCTCGACCGCCGCGCGCAGCGCCGCCTCGTCGAGCGAGCCGGTCAGCGTCGCGGCGAAGGTGACCGCTCCCGAGTGGACACCGAGCTGCGCCAGCGCCCACAGGCGTTTCTGGGTGGCCGCCGGTTCGACGGGTTCGCCGCGGGGCGCGGGGCGGATCCCGGCGGCTTCCGGCGCGGCCTCGCCTGCCAGGTCGATCGTGGTGGCCAGCGCGGCGATCACGGGGTCGGCGTAGAACTCGTGGAACGGCACGCTCACGCCGAACTCGCGGTGCACCAGCGCGAGCATCCTGGTGACCAGCAGGGAATGCCCGCCCAGCGCGAAGAACCCCGTCCGCACGCCGACCTCGGCGGTGCCGAGCTGCTCGGCCCAGAGCACGGCCAGCCGCTTCTCCGTCTCGGTCCGCGGGGCCACGTATTCGTCCGCGCCGGCGGCGGGTCCCGCGACGGGCCGGGCCGCCGCGGCGATCCGCGCGGCGGTCGCCAGGTGCGTGGCGGCGTACTCCGCGCGTTCCGGGCCGGGCCGCGGGATCCCCCACCGCGCGTGCAGCCGGTCGACGGCCAGCGTGCCGAGCGCGGCGAAGAACTCTTCGGTGTAGGGAACGTGCCCGAGCGCGTCGGCGGCGGGGTCGGCGATCTCGGTGACGCCGAGGCCCGCGGCGAACTCGCCGGGCCACGTCACCTCGGCCCCGCGCACGGCGGCCAGGCCCCGCGCCAGCCGTTCGTCGGCGGCCGGGAAGGCGGTCCCGGGCTCGGGCGGGCAGACCACCAGCAGCAGGGGCGCGGCGGTCCGGGCGCGGAACGCCTTCACCGCGGCGAGGAGCTCGTCGACGACGCCGTCGAGGAACCCCGCCGAGGCGTCCCGGCGGCGGGTCCAGTCGCTCCAGCGCAGCAGGACGACCTGCGCGTCCCCGCCGTCCCCGGCGAGCAGCTGCTGGAGCACCTGGCCGTAGGGGGCGAACCGCACGTCGGCGGGGACCCGCCGGAAACCGGCCCAGAACCGCATCGCGTCGCCCATCGGCTCGGCCGTGAAGGACGCGGCGACCTCGACCCGGCGGCGCGGCGGCAGCAGCCCGGCCACCGGCCGCCCGGGCGCGGCGGCCAGCCCGGTCAGCACGGTGACCAGGCCGTCGGTGAGGTACCGGGCCGTCTCGGCCAGGTAGAGATCCGTGCTGTAGCCGAGAACGCCGGTCAGCCCCGCCGGGCCGCGGCGCACCGTCAGGAACAGGTCGAACTCGGTGGTGCCGGTTTCGACGCGCTCGGGGGCGAAGGTGACGCCGCCCGCTTCCTTCGCGCCCACGGCGATTTCGCTGACGCTCAGCATGATCTGGAAGAACGGGTTGTACGCGAGCCGCCGGGCGGGCGCGAGCTCCCGCACCAGCTCGGAGAACGGGACGTCCTGGTGCGCCACCGCGGCCGCGGCCGACCGCTGGACGCGGCGCAGCAGCTCCTCGCCGGACGGGTCACCGGACAGGTCGACCCGCGTCACCACGGTGTCGGCGATGCTGCCGATGAGCGGCTCCAGCTCGGTCCGCCGCCGGCGCGCGACCGGCGTGCCGAACAGCACGTCGTCCTGGCCCGTCGCCTGCTGGAGCAGGACCGCGAACGCCGCGGTGACGACGGTGTTGAGGGTGCTGCCGCAGCGCCGGGCCAGCGCGGTCAGCCGGTCGGTCACCTCGGCGCCGACGGTGAACTCCGCGTGGGCGCCCCGCCTGCTCTGCGCCGGCGGGCGCGGGCGGTCGGGCGGGACGGTCGACAGGGCCGGGGCGCCGGCCAGGCGCTCGCGCCAATAGGCGACCTGCTCGGCGAGCCGTCCGACGGCTTCGCGTTCGGCCACGGCGTAGTCGGCGAAGCGGAGCCGGAGCTCGGGCAGCTCACCGGTCCCGCCGTAGCAGGCGATCAGCTCGTCGAGGAAGACCTGGGTGGACCAGCCGTCGATGACGATGTGGTGGACGCAGACCAGCAGCAGGTGGTCGGCGGGGGCCGTCTCGAACAGCGTCACGGCCACCGGGGGCCCGGCGGTCAGGTCGAAGGCCTGCCGAACGCGTTCGGCGAGTTCGCTCGGCTTCGCCGTGACCAGCGGGGGCCGGAACTCTTCGAGGACCACCTGCCGGGGTCCGTCGGGGGTCTCGCGGAAGACGGTGCGCAACGCGGACTGCCGGGCGATGACGGCGGCGATCGCATGGTGAAGGCGGGAGCGGTCCAGCGGGCCGGTCAGGCGGATCGCCAGGGTGACGGGTGCGGACCGGCCGGGCGAGAGGCGATCGGCCAGCCACAAGCGTTCCTGCGCGGGCGAAAGGGGGTACCCGTCGGCGGGTTCCGGTACCGCCGCCCGCTGGGCCAGCCGGGCGCGCACCAGTTTCTGCTGCCGCGGCGTCAGTCCGCCGAGCAGGTCGTCGAGGTTCGTCGTCATCGCTGTCGTCCGCTCTTCCGGGTCGGCCGCATCACGGGGTGCGGGCGTGGTCATCGGTGCGGCCGACGACTTCGAGGCGGCCGTCGGGCAGGACGCGTGCCAGGTCGCCCGTCCGGTAGAGGCGGGCGCCCGGCTCGCGGGCGAACGGGTGCGGGCCGAACAGCTCGGCCGTCAGCGCGGGACGGCCCAGGTAGCCGCGGCAGACCGTCGGGCCGCCCACGTACAGCTCGCCCACCGCGCCGCACGCCACCGGCCAGAGGTCGGCGTCGAGGACGTACACCTCGACCGCGGGCAGCGGACGCCCGGCCGTGACCGCGATCGACGTCGTTTCCGGTGCCCCGCAAGCCGAGGGCGGCCGGTCGGGCAGCCACGGCGGGTCGGTGCCGGGTGGGGGCAGCACCACGGCGCCGCCGCTGGTCAGCGGGCCGAAGATGTCGCCGACGACGGCGTCGAACGTGCTTCCGGCGAACCGCGGGTGCCCCGGCCCGCAGCGGCTGCCGAGCGCGGCGAGGAAGGCCGTCACGCACCGGTGCTCGACCATCACACCCGGCCGCCCGGCCGCCGCCGACGCGTACACGACGCACGCCAGGTCTTCCGGCCGGGCGCCGGCGGCGGGCGGGCCGTCGCCGGTCGGGACGGCGGCCGGCTCGTCCACCAGCACCACGGGACCGGCGTCGCCGGGCAGCAGGCGGGCGAGGTCGGTGCGGGTGACCACCAGCGCGGCCCCCGCGTCGCGGAGCACCACGCCGAGCCGCCGGGACGGGTGTGCGGGCTCCAGCCCGATGTAGGCCGCCCCGGACTTCAGCACCGCCAGCAGGGCCACGACCAGCTCGGGCGACCGGTCGAGGAGCACGCCGACGTACCCGCCCCGCCGGGCCCCGCGCTCGCGCAGCCGGGCGGCCAGGCCGCGAGCCGCCTCGTCGAGTTCGGCGTAGGTCCGCGCGGTGCCCCCGTGGCAGACGGCGACCGCGTCCGGGGCCGCCCTCCGCCGGCGTTCGAAGAGGCCGTGGATGGTGTCCCAGCCGGGCGGGTGGTCGTGGGCACTGATCATGGCTGGCTGGTTACCTTCCTGCGGCGCGGCCGTGGAACCCACCTTCGCCGAGTGCTCTGACGCCCCGCTGACGGCGCCCTCACGCGCCGTCGCCGGTGCAGACCGCCTGCAGCTGCCTGACCTCCCCCGGCCCGGCCAGCTCGGCCGCGACCAGCCGCACCAGCGTGGACATCCGGTACCGCCCGTCCCGCGGCGCGCCGAGCAGGTGGACGTCGGCGAGGGTGTTGAGGGCACCGAGGACGCGGGGCACCGCGAGCCCGCTGTGCGCGGCGAGCTCGCGCGGGGTCACGCCGTCGTGCGGCCGGGCCCCGAGCAGCCGGAACACCCGCCGCGCGTCCGCCGACGCCAGCCGGTCGTACCCCGCCCGGATCCGGGCCCGCAGGGTCAGCCCGCCGAAGGCGAGCTCGTCGAGGCGGCGCTGCTCGTCGAGGAACTGGCCGGCCAGCGCCTGGAGCGGGAGGTCCGGCCGGGCCGCCAGCCGCGCGGCCACGATGCGGATCGCCAGCGGCAGGTTCTCGCAGAGGCGGACGACGGTCCGGGCGGCCGCCGGTTCGGCGTCGACCCGCCGCGGGCCCGCCGTGCGGCGCAGCAGTTCGAGCGCTTCCTCGTCGCCCGGGACGTCGAGGGTGTGGTGCGCGGATCCGTCGATCACGGTGAGCGCGCGCTTCCCGGTCAGCAGCGCGGCGGACGTGCCCGCGCCGGGCAGGAGCGGGCTGACGTCGCCGAGGCAGGCCGCGCCGTCCACGACGACGAGCACGCGCCGGGTGGCGAGCGCCGAGCGGAACACCGCCGCCAGCTCCTCCTCGTGCGCGGGCAGCGCCGTGACGCCCAGCATCGGGAGCCAGCGCCGGAGGATCTCCGCCGGCGCCGGGGTGTGCCCGGGGTCGGCGTGCAGGTTGGCGTAGAGCTGGCCGTCGGGGAAGCGCGGGGCCAGCCGGTGCGCCGCGTGCACCGCGAGCGTGCTCTTGCCGACCCCCGCCGGGCCGCTGAGCATCCCGACCCGGCCGGCGCCGTCCCCGTCGAACCAGCCGCAGACGGCGGCGAGTTCGGCTTCGCGGCCCACGAAGGTCGAGGTGTCGCGGGGCAGCTCGGCGGCAGGCCGGATCGACCCGGCGCCGCGCTGGCGCGGCAGCTCCGGCGACCGGAAGCCGCCCGCGCGCCCGGACAGGATGTCCCGGTGCAGCTGGCGCAGTTGCGGTCCCGGCTCGATGCCGAGGTCCTCGCGCAACCGGGTGCGGGCCCGGCCGTAGGTCGCGAGCGCGTCCGCCTGGCAGCCGGTGCCGAGGAGCGCGACCATCAGCAGGCCCCACAGCCGTTCGCGGTAGGGGTGCGCGGCCACCAGGGTTTCCAGCCGCGGCACCAGTTCCGCCTGCCTGCCCAGCGCGAGCGCGGCCTCCGCGGCGTCCTCCGCCACGGCGATGCGCAGGTCTTCCAGGCGCTGGGCGTCACCCTGCAGCGCCGTGGCCGACACGTCGGCGAAGGCGGGCCCGCGCCACAGGTCCAGGGCGTCCTGCAGGGCGGCGTACCCCTCGTCGAGGCGCCCGGCCTTGACCGCCGCGCGCCCCCGCGCCGACAGCCGCTCGAAGCGGTGCAGGTCGAGCGCGCCGTCGGGCAGCAGCATCCGGTAGCCACCCGGTTCGGTCACCAGCGCGGTGTCCGAGTCGAAGTTCAGGGTCTGCCGCAGCCGGTAGACGTAGGCCTGCAACGTGTTCTTCGCCTTGCTGGGCGGCGCGTCACCCCACAGCTGGTCCTCGAGCTCGTGCACGGGCACGGTCTGCCCGGCACGCAGCAGCAGGACCGCCAGCACGGTCCGCTGCTTGTCGGCGGCGATCTCGACCACCCCGGCGCCGTCCCGCACCTGGAGGCAGCCGAGGATCCGGAACTCCATCATGCGAGCGGCGCCGGCGGTGAGCCGGCGGACGAGCGGACACGGCGACGGCACGAACGATCCATGGTTCCCCCAGCGGTTCCCGGTCTCAGCCGGATCCATCATCACGGCGGGGGCTGAACGCTTCGCTGAACAACACCTGCTTCCGTCAGGCTTCCTCGCGGAGGCGGTCCTCGACCTCTTCGGGCGACATTTCCGCGATCTCCGCGATCAGGCGGGCCACCAGCTCCGGATCCCGCGGACCGTCTTCGGCGGCGGCGAGGCCGTTTTCTTCGAGCAGCGCGACGAGTTCCCCAGGCGTCTGCGCGACGTACAGCGCGTCGCCGGGCAGCTGCACGCCGGTCTCGTCGGCCAGGCGGGCGACGATCCGGGCGGCCAGCAGCGAATGGCCGCCGAGCTCGAAGAAGTTGTCGTCGAGCGCGACCCGGTCCACGCCGAGCAGGTCGCGCCAGACGCGCAGGACGATCTCGGCCGGGCCGGCCGGCGCCACCTCGACGGGTTCGGCGGGCGGAAGCGCTTCCGGCGCGGGCGTCCCGGCCGGCTCGATCCAGTGCCGCCGCCGCTGGAAGGGGTACGTCGGCAGCGGGACGCGCGACCACGGCCCGCGGCGCCACGAAGCCCAGTCCACGGGCGCGCCGGCCTCCCACAGGCGGCCCAACGTCCGGGCGAGGTAGGCGTCGTCGGCGTCGCGCTCCGCACCGGGCAGGCCGCCGATCGCGACCCGGTCGTCACCGGTCTTGCCGACGAGCGAGCGCAGCGTGGCTCCCGGACCGACTTCGAGCAGCACCGACGGCGGGCCGCTCAGCAGCCGCTGCACGCCTTCGTGGAAACGCACCGGGGAGAGCAGGTGCCGCACCCAGTACTCCGGGTCTTCGGCCTCTTCCGGGCGGATCCAGTCGCCGGTCAGGTTGGAGACGAAGGGGATTTCCGGCGGTTTCGGCGCGGCCGCGCGCAGCAGCGGCCGGAACCGCTCGGCCACGCCCGCCATCATCGGCGAGTGGAACGCGTGGGACGTCCGCAGCCGCCGGCAGGTCACGCCGTCCGCGCGCAGCCGTTCTTCCAGCGCCGCGACGGCGGCCACCGGGCCGGACACCGCGCACAGCTCGGGGCCGTTGACCGCCGCGACCGCGACGTCGTCGCCGAGGAGCGCGAAGACCTCGTCGGCGGGCAGGTTGACGCTGAGCATCGCGCCGGGCGGCTGCTCCTGCATCAGCCGGGCGCGCTCGGCGACCAGGTCGAGCGCGGTCCCGAACTCGAAGCAGCCGGCGAGCGTCGCGGCCACGTACTCGCCGACGCTGTGCCCGATCATCGCCGACGGCGCGAGCCCGAGTTCCGCCCAGAGGCGCGCCAGCGCGTGCTCGACGGCGAACAGCGCCGGCTGGGTGCGGGCGGTCCGGGCCAGGACCTCCGCGTTCCCGGCCGGGTCCCCGGCGTACAGCAGGCCGCGCAGGTCGAAGTCCAGCCGCTCGTCCGCGGCGTCGATCCAGCCGCGGAAGGTCTCCTCGCTCTCGTACAGCGCGCGGCCCATGCCCACCCGCTGGGCGCCCTGGCCGGGGAACATGAAGACCACGTCGCGATCGCGGGCGTCCGCGGCCGCCGGGCGCACCGCGGCCAGCGCGTCGACCGCCGAGCCGACGTCCGCGACGGCGATCGCCACCCGGCGGCGCAGCGGCGTGCGGCCGCTCTGCAGCGTGGCGGCGACGTCGGCGAGCCGGGCGTCCGGCCGGTCCTTCAGGTGCTCCCGCAGCCGGGTGGCGAGTTCGAACAGCGGCTCGTCCTCGCGGGCGGACAGCGGCAGGACTTCGTACGCCCGTCCGCCCCGCGGCGAGCCGGGCGCCGGCGCGGGCGGCGCTTCCAGGACCAGGTGCGCGTTGGTCCCGCCGATGCCGAACGAGCTGATCGCCGCGCGCCGGTGGCCCTCCCACGGCACCGGCTCGGTGACCAGGCGGAACCGGCTGCCGTCGAGGTCGATGTCGGGGTTCGGCCGGGTGAAGTGCCTGCTGGGCGGCAGCACGCCGTGCTCCACCGCCAGCACCGCCTTGATGAGCCCCGCGATGCCCGCCGCGCCGGACAGGTGGCCGACCTGCGCCTTCAGGGTGCCGAGCGTGCACGGCGGCCCTTCGCCGCCGAACGCCTCGGTCAGCGCCTCGAACTCGATCGGGTCGCCGAGGGACGTACCGGTCCCGTGCGTCTCCAGGTACGTGATCGTGCTCGGGTCGACGCCCGCGACGCGGTGCGCGGCGCGGATCACCCGCACCTGCCCGTCGACGCCGGGCGCGGTGAAGCTCATCCGCCGGGCACCGTCGTTGTTCACCGCCGAGCCGAGGATGACGGCGTGGACGGTGTCGCGGTCGGCGAGCGCGTCCGCGAGGGGCTTGAGCACGACCACGCCGACGCCGTTGCCGAACACCGTCCCGTCGGCCCCGGCGTCGAAGGGCAGGCAGCGCCCGGTCGAGGAGAACACCGAACCGTTCGTGTACTCGTAACCCTCGTACTGGGGCACGTGCACCGTGACCCCGCCCGCCAGCGCCATTTCGCACTCGCCCGCGATCAGCGCCTGGCAGGCCATGTGCACCGAGACCAGCGAAGACGAGCAGGACGCTTGCACGCTCAGGCTGGGCCCGCGCAGGTCGAGGTGGTAGGAGACGCGGGCCGCGAGCATGTCCTTTTCGGTCGCCAGCAGGAACTCCTGCGGGCTCGTGTGGTCCAGCGCCCCCGGCGTTTTCAGGACGTGCGAAAGCAGGTAGGCGTTCTGGCTGACGCTGGCGTAGACGCCCACCGGCGCGCCTTCGGTGCGGGGCGCGTACCCGGCGTCTTCCATGGCGGCCCAGGCGCATTCCAGGAAGATGCGCTGCTGCGGGTCGAGCAGGGCGGAATCCCGGGGCGTGTACCCGAAGAGCCCGTTGTCGAAGTGCTCGACGCCGTCGAGCACGCCGTGCACGTGCCGGTAGCCGGGCCGCCGGGCCACCTCCGGCGCCACCCCGGCGGCGATCGACTCCTCGGCGGTGAACGTGGTGACCTGCTCGCCGCCGTCGAGCACGTTCTCCCAGAACCGCGCGACCGAGGCGGCGCCGGGGAAGCGGCCCGCCATGCCCACGACCGCGATCTCGAGCCCGGTTGGCTCCGCCGTCATCGCTCGCCCCCGCTCATGGCGGCGCGGCGGCGGTCGCGGGCGGCCGCGGTGAGCCGGTTGCGGCCGCGGCCGTCACCCGCCTCCGCCGCCGGGCCGCCTGCCGCTTCGAGGTGCCGCACCAGCAGGTGCACGGTCGGGTTGCGGAAGAGCGTGACCATCGAGATCTCCCGTTCCATGGTCTGGACCAGCCGGGCCCGCAGCCGCATCAGCAGCAGTGACGTGCCGCCGATGTCGAAGAAGTTGTCGTGCGGACCCACGTTGTCGTGGCCGAGGGTCGCGGCCCAGGCGGCGGTCACCTGCTCGGCCAGCCCCGCGCCGGGCGCGCCCGGCCGGTTCGCCGCCCTGGCGAAGGGATCCGGCAGGGCGGCGCGGTCGACCTTGCCGTTCCCGTTCAGCGGCAACGCGTCCAGCACCACGATCGCCGACGGGACCATGTGCTCCGGCAGCAGCCCCGCCGCGAACGCGCGCAGCTCCGCCGGGGTGATCCCGGCTCCCGTCACGTAACCCGCCAGCCGCCGTTCGCCACCGGCGCCGTGCGGCACGACGACCGCGCGCGTCACCCCCGGGTGGCGGTCGAGGACGGCGGCGACCTCCCCGGGTTCGACGCGGTAGCCCATGATCTTGACCTGGTCGTCGGCGCGGCCGACGAACTCCAGGTCTCCGCCGGGCGAGCGCCGGACCAGGTCGCCGGTCTCGTACATCCGTCCCCCGGGTTCGCCGGGACACGGCGTGAAGGCGGCCGCGGTCGCGGCGGGCGCGCCGAGGTAGCCGCGGGCCACGTTGCCCCCGGTGATGCCGAGCGTCCCGGTGACGCCGTCGGGGACCGGCTCGCCGTCCGGCCCGAGGACGTGCACGCGCACCCCGCGGAACGGGCGGCCGAGCGGGATCGGGTCGGGAACCTCGGCGGGGACGGGGTAAGCGAGCATCGAGACGGTCGTTTCGGTGGGCCCGTAGTGGTTTTCGACGGCCAGGTCCGGCCGGGCGACACGGATCCGGCGCACCAGCGCGGGCGTCAGCGGCTCGCCCGCGCAGATCAGCAGGCGCCGCGGCAGCACGCCGGCGAGGGCGGCGCCGTCCCCGCCGGCCAGCGCGGCGAGGTGGCTCGGGACGAGCTTCACCGCGTCGATCCGGTGCCGCGCGAAGTAGTCCGCGAGCGCGCCGGCATCGACGGCCTGTTCCCGGGACAGCACGTGCAGCCGGCCCCCGGTGGTCAGCGCCGCGAACACGTTGGTGCTGCCCAGGTCCGCGGAGAACGTCGACAGCAGGGCCCACGACCACCCCGGCTCGATCCGCTCCGCGAGACCGGCCAGGTAGTGGGCGTACTGGCGGTGCTCGACCGCGACGGCCTTGGGCGCGCCGGTCGAGCCCGACGTGAAGAGCACGTAGCACAACGCCGACGCGGGCACGGGCGGCCGCGCCGGTCCCGGTTCGCCGTCGCACTCCCCCAGTACGACGACCGGCCGATCGGCGACGCGGTCCGCCAGCTCCCGAGTCGTCACCACGGCGACCGCGCCCGCGGCGGAAAGCAAGGCACCGAGCCGGGAACCGGGCAGTTCGGGGTCGAGCGGGAGGTAGGCCCCGCCCGCCCGCAGGATGCCCAGCATGCCCGCGATCATCGCCGCCGACCGCGGCACCAGGAGCCCCACCGGCCGGTCCGGTCCCGCGCCGAGCGCCGCGAGCCGCGCGGCCACCCGCTCCGCCCGGTGCTCCAATTCGGTGTAGGTGAGGTCGCCGTCCGGCCCGGTGACCGCGATCTTCGACGGGGCCGCCCGCGCCTGCGCGGCGATCAGTTCGTGCAGCGTCGTTCCTTCGGAGGCTCCCATGAACGCAATCGTCGTGCCGCACACTGACTTTGCGCTGAACCGGCGGTACCCCGCGCGGCACTGGGATGATCGGGCGACGGCGGTGCATTCCTTCGAGTGAAGATCGTCCGCCACCCGGTAACGGTGTGGAATAGGGCGGAGAACGGTCGTCAGTGACTAGATCGAATCGTTCCGCTACAGTTGCCGGGGCTGCCCGAGGGCACGCCGGCACCGAACCGGGGACTGGTGCCACCACGCTACTTCTGGGGGTTGACGACCGTCATGGGCATTACGAGTGCCTTGGTGGGCAACGGGAAACGGGCGATGCGCGCAACCGCCGGAAAGCCGCGGTGACGACGCCCACCCGGAAATCCGGCTCGAGCCCGACGGCGCACCACCACATCGCGCGGCCCCGAAATCCGGTTCCGCGCGGCCGAAACAGGGGAGACTGATGACCGTCCACGTCCTGGGACCCGTCGAGATCACCAAACATGGCGCACCAGTACCGGTCAGACGGCGGAAACAACGCCTGCTCCTCGCTCTCCTCGCCACCCGCGCCAACCAGCTCGTCCCCCTGTCGCGGATCATCGACGTGCTGTGGGAGCAGGAAGTTCCGAAAGCGGCGCGCAACCAGGTCCACGTGCACGTCGCGGCCGTGCGCCGGGCGCTCACCGCGAGCGACGGGGATCCGGCGGCGGTGGAGACCTGCCCCACCGGCTACGTGCTGCACGCGCCGCCCGCCGACGTCGACCTCGTGCGGTTCGACAACGCCGTGGCCCGCGGGGAAACCGAGCTGTCGGCCGGCCGCCTCGCCGAAGCCCGCCGCCTGTTCCGCACCGCGCTGGCGGCCTGGCGCGGCACCGCGCTCGACGGGCTGGAGGGCCGGTTCGCCCACGCCGAATCGGCGCGGCTGGAACAACGCCGGCTCCGCGTGCACGAACACCAGCTGGACATCGGCCTGACGCTGGGCCGGTTCGCCGACCTGGTCCCGGAACTGGCCGGGCTGCTCTCGACGCATCCCTTGCACGAAGGGTTCCGCCGGCGTTACATGCTCGCGCTCTACGGTGCCGGCCGGTCCGCCGACGCGCTCGCGGCGTTCCGCGACGGCCGCCGCGTGCTCGGCGACGAGCTGGGCATCGAGCCGACCCGCGAGCTGCGGGACACCGAGGTCGCGATCCTGCGGGCCACCCCGGTCGAGGAGCTGGTCGGAGCGCTGCCACCGGCCGCCCGCCGGGAGGACGGCCCCGACTGGGCGCCCCGGCCCCGGCCGCGCCAGCTTCCCGCGCAGGTCAACCACTTCGTGGGCCGCGCGGAAGTGCTGGCCCGGCTCGACGACGTGGCCGGCCGCCGCCGCAGCCCGGTGCTCGTCACCGGACCCGGCGGCATCGGGAAGACGGCGGTGTGCACCCGGTGGGCGCACGCCAACGCGGCCGGCTTCCCCGACGGCGCCCTGTACATCGACCTGCGCGGGTCCGGTCCGTCGCCGGTCGAACCCGCCGAAGCGCTGGGCCGGGTCCTGCGCGCGCTCGGCACCCCGGCCGGCCGGATCCCCGACGACGTCAACGAAGCGGCCGCCGACTTCCGCTCGCTGCTCGCCTCGACCCGCACGCTGATCCTGCTGGACGACGCGGCTTCGGCCGCGCAGGTGCGGCCGCTGCTGCCGGGCACGCCGTCCTGCCGGGCCCTCGTGACCAGCCGCCACCGCCTGGACGACCTCACCGTCCGCGACGGCGTGGAGCCGATCCGGCTCGACGCGCTCTCCGCCACCGAAGCGGGCGACCTGCTCGCCGCGATCGCCGGCCGCCGCCGGCTGCACAACGAGCCGACGGGAACGATCGCCCGCCTGGCGGCCGCCTGCGAGTACCGGCCGACCGCGTTGCGCGGGGCCGCGCTGCAGCTCGCCGAACGTCCCGAGCTGCGCATCGCCGGGTTCCTCCGTGAACTGCTGGCCACGCCGAGCTTCCCGTAGCGCGGCCACGAAGGAAGCGGACACCGCCGCTCGCCGACCACGTGCGTCACTTCGCCCCTCCTGCGCGTGTTCCGCCGGGGGCGGCCATCCCGGCGAGCAGCAGCCCACACGCCGTCTCCGCCGGCGCCGCGCCGCCGTGGCCCGCGGCCACGCGGACGGGAACGCCCCGAGCTGCGCATCGCCGGTTTCCTCCGGAAACCGCTCCGCACACCGGCCTTCCCGCAACACGACCCCGAAGAGAGCGGTCACCGTGCCCTTCAGCCGCTCGGCCAGAGGGAATACCGCCCGTCGCCGTCGACGTGCGTCACTTCGCTCCCCCGCGGGTTCCGTCGGGGTCGGCCACGATCCCGCCGAGGGCGGCGAGCAGCAGCCCGGACGCCGTCTCCGCCAGCGCCGCGCCGCCGTGGCCCGCGGCCACGCGGACGGACAGGTCCCACTCCGGCGCCGCGGGGCGCCGCGAGACGGTCATCGAGAGCGGGAAACCGTTGCGGTCGCCGAACCACCACTCGTGCGCGCGGATCGCCCGGACGTCGTCGACCCCGTCGTAGGCGCGGAAGTCGGCGTAGTTGAACAGCGCGTCCGGCGGGCCGAACCCGGTCGCCGCGCGGAGTTCGCCCGGGGGGAAGTGCCGGTGCGGCAGGTGCGCCCGCTCGGCTTCGAACGCCGCGCGGACCAGTGCGCGCGGCGGGCCGCCGGGCAGTTCCAGCCGCAGCGGGAGGGTGGTGACGAACATGCCGACCACGGCCTCGGCGCCGCTGTGCTCCGGGCGGCCGTTGCTCACCAGCCCGGTGAGCACGTCGGTGGTCCCGGTCAGCTCGCCGAGCATGCGGAGGTGGGCGGCGAGGTACACGGACTTCGGTGGCACGCCGGTCTGGACCGCGAGCCGGCGCACCTGTGCGGTCAGGGACGCCGCCAGCGGCAGGGTCAGGGTCGCTTCCGCGTCGCCCGTCCCGTTGGTCCACAGTGGAACGGGCGAGTAGCCGTCGAGCGCGCTCTTCCAGTACGCGGCGGTTTCGGGGTCGGTGGCCGCTTTCCGTTCCAGCACGACGAAGTCGCGGTAGCGCGCCGCGGGCGGAGCGGCGATCGGCGCGCTCCCGCCGAGTTCGTGGTCGTAGGCCTGGAGCAGGTCGGCCAGCACCACGGCGAAGCTCCACCCGTCGACCACCGAGTGGTGCACCGAGACCGCGAGGTGCCAGGTGCCGTCCGCGTGGCGCAGCACGTGGCACCGGGCCAGCGGCGCTTCCGCCAGGTCGAACGGCCGCCGCCACTGCTCCGCCCACCACTGCTCGAGCGCTTCGGCGGGCCCGGCCGCCGCGGGCGCGTCCAGCAGGGTCAGCGGGATCGGCGCGGCGGCGTGCACCTGCTGCATCGGCTCCGCGTGGCCGACCAGGTCGAACGACGTGCGCAGCAGTTCGTGGCGGCCGGACACCGCGTCCAGCGCGCGGCGCAGCGCGCCCTCGTCGAGCGGTCCCGACAGCCGCACGGCGCTGAGGTCGTGGTACAGCGTGGGATCTTCGGTGATCTCGCACTCGTAGATCAGGCCGACCTGCAGGAGCGACGCCGGGTACACGTCGTCGTCGGACGCGGGTTGCGGGGCGCTCTCGGCGGCACCGTCCACTCCGGACGCGATCAGCCCGGCGATCGTGGGGTGCTGGAACACGCCGTGCACGCTGAGCGCGATGCCCGCCTCGCGGGCCTTCGACACGACGCGGATCGCGGTCATGGAATCGCCGCCGAGCGCGAAGAAGTCGTCGTCCGGGCCGACGTGGCCGACGCCGAGCACGCCTGCCCAGATGCCCGCGAGCACCTCGGCCGGGCTGCCGGTGGCGTCCACTGTGGATTCCTCGGCGCGGCCTCCCCGATCCCGCAGTGCCGCGCGATCGAGCTTCCCGTTGGCGGTCAACGGAAGCGCGTCGAGCGCGGTGATGGTGGACGGCACCAGGTGCGCGGGCAGCACCCCGGCCAGCGCGGCCCGCACCTCGCGCGGGCCGGCCTCGGCGACGACGAAACCGGCCAGGTGCGCTTCGCCCTCCTGGTCGTGCTGGAGGACCACGGCGGCGGCGCTGACGCCGGGCAGCCCGGTGAGCGCGGCTTCGATCTCCGCGGGTTCGACGCGGAAGCCGCGGAACTGGATCTGGTCGTCGACGCGGCCGAGGAACGTCAGCTCGCCGTCGCGCACGGCCGCGAGGTCGCCGGTGCGGTAGCGGCGCCCACCCGGCGGGCCGGCCGGGTCGGGCACGAACCGGTCCGCGGTCAGCCCGGGCCGACCGAGGTAGCCGCCCGCGACACCGGCGCCGCCGACGTAGACCTCGCCCGGTTCGCCCGGCGGGACGGGCCGGAGGTCCGCGTCGAGGAGGCTGACCCGCAGGTCGTCCAGCGGCGCCCCGATCGGGCTGCCCGCACCGGCGGTGTCTTCGCGGGTGAGCGGCCGCGCGGTGACGTGCACCGTGGTTTCGGTGATGCCGTACATGTTGACCAGCCGCGGCGCGCGGTCGCCGTAGCGGTCGAACCACGGCTCAAGCGCGGCCGGTTCGAGGGCCTCGCCACCGAACACGACCAGCCGCAGCGCCGTGTCCGGCCAGCCGGCCGCCGCGGCGGCGCGGATCAGCTGCCGGAAGGCCGACGGGGTCTGGCTCAGCACGGTGACCCGCTGCTCGGCCAGCAGCCGCCAGAACGCCTCGGGGTCCCGGCTGACCTCGTAGGGCACCACGACGACGCGGCCGCCGTGCAGCAGCGCGCCCCACAGCTCCCACACCGAGAAGTCGAAGGCGTAGGAGTGGAACAGCGTCCAGGTGTCGTCCTCGGTGACGCCGAACTCCGCGCGCGTCACCTCGAACAGCCGGGTCACGTTGGCGTGGCTGACCACGACGCCCTTGGGCCGTCCGGTCGAACCGGAGGTGTGGATGACGTACGCGGTGTCGTCCGGGCGGACGGCCGCCGGCTTCGTCTCGGCGGCCGCGGCGCCGTCGTCGAGGGCGACGAACGGGACGCCCGGTACCCGGTCGGCGAACCGGCGCTGCCCGGTGACGACCGGGCAGCGGCAGTCGGCGAGGACGAACCCGAGCCGGTCGGCCGGGTACCGCGGATCGAGCGGCACGTACCCGCCCCCGGCCTTGAGCACCCCGAGGAGCGCGACGACGAGGTCCGCGTCGCGGTCGGCGCAGACGCCGGCGAGCACCCCGGGGCCCACCCCGGCGGCCCGCAACCGGCTCGCGAGCCGGTCCGCCGCTTCGTCGAGCTCGCGGTAGGTCAGCTCCCGCCGTCCGTCGGTGACCGCGATCCGGTCCGGCGTGCACCGGGCCTGGGCGGTGAACAGCTCGTGCAGGCCGCTGCTGGAGGTCATCGGACCGGTGCCCTTTCTGCCGGAGTCGCGGTCGTGGGCGCGGTGCGGAACACCGGCGTCCGGGGATCGGCGGCCAGCTCGGCCAGTGCCCGCAGGCACTCGTCCAGCAGGTGCTCGGCGCTGTCGCGGTCGAAGAGCGCGGTGGCGTATTCGAGGTCGAGCACGAGCCGGTCCGGGCGCCGGTAGGCCTGCAGGTTGAGGTCGTACCGGGTGGTCCCCGGGTTGACCAGTTCGGCCGAGACTTCGAGGCCGCCCTTGGCGAACTCGTAGAACTCCAGGTCCTGGTAGGCGAAGACGGCGTCGAAGAGCGCGTTGCGGGCCGGATCGCGGGCGATGCCCAGCCGCCTCGCCAGCGGCTCGGCCGGGTGGTCCGGATAGGACAGTGCGGCGGCGCGGCGGTCGTCCAGGTCCCGCAGCAGCCCGCCGAGGTCACCGCCCTCGGCCGGTTTCGCGCGCAGGCCCACGACGTTCGCGAACATGCCGACCACCCGGTCCAGGTCGGGGTGGGCGGTGCGCCCGCTCGTCGGGGTGCCGATGACGAAGTCGTGCTCCCCGGTGCGCCGCGCGAGCGCCGCGACGTACGCGGTGAGCACCGCGGTGAACGGTGTCGTGCCGGCCTGCCGCGCGGCCTCCTCGACGCGGGCGAGTTCGCTCGCGGGCAGCTCGCGGCGGGCCACCGCGCCCGCGGTCGCCCGCCGGGTACCCCGCGGACGGTCGAGCGGCAGGTCGGCGGTGGGCGGCCCGGCGAGTTCGGCGAGCCAGAAGGCTTCGGCGGCCGGGTCGTCCCCGCGGTCGTGGCACCACTTCGCGGCCCCGGCGAAGCTCGGGGCCGGCGCCGGCTCTTCGCCGAGGTAGAGGTCGAGCAGGTCGGCGACGAGCACCCGCAACGAAAGGCCGTCGAGCACGATGTGGTGGGTGTCCAGGTAGAGGTCGTGGCCGCCGGGTCCGGCCGGGACCAGCAGCGCGCGCAGCAGGGGCGGCGCGTCGAGCCGGAACGGGCGCACGAACCGGGCGGGCACGTCCGGGACCGGCGCGTCGAGCACCTCGAAGGCGACGCCGGTGCCCGGTGCAGCGACCTGGCGCACCCCGCCTTCGGCGAGCACGAAGGTCATCCGCAGGGCGTCGTGCCGTCCGGCCAGCGCCCGCACGGCCCGTCGCAGGCGGGCGGGGTCGAGGGGCCCGCGCAGCCGCAGCCGCACCGGCACGTTGTAGGCGACGGAATCCGGATCGGCCGCCCAATGGGCGTAGAGCGCGAGCTGACGCGGGTGCAGGGGCACCCGCGTACCCGGTGCCGGTTCGGGGATCGGCGGCGCGTGCCCGGTCGCCGCGCCGTCCAGCGCCGCGGTCATCCCGGCGAGGGTCCGGGCGCGCAGCGCTTCGGCGTAGCCCAGCCGGACGCCGAGCCGCCGGTCCAGCTTGCCCAGCAGCGCACCGAGCTTGAGCGAGCTGCCGCCGATGGCCAGGAAGTCCTCGGCCGGCCCGATGGTGTCCGCCGGCAGGCCGAGCACTTCGCCCCACAGCTCGGCGAGCCGTCCCTCCGCTTCGGTGTGCCGGACCTTGGCCCGTGCGGCACCGGGCGCGGGCAGCCGGGCGGTGTCGACCTTCCCGTTGACGTTCAACGGAAGCCGGTCCAGCCAGAGGAACTGGTCGGGCACCAGGTAGTCCGGCAGGGCCGCGGCGAGTTCCGCCCGGACGGCGGCCTCGTCGGTGTCCGGCGCGACGAGGTAGGCGACGAGCCGCTTGTCCTGCACGGTGTCGCCGACCGGCTGGGCGTACGCGTCGCGCACCCCCGGCACCGCGTACAGCGCCGTGATCACTTCGGCGATCTCGATGCGGTGGCCGCGGATCTTCACCTGGCCGTCGACCCGGCCGTGGAAGTGCAGCAGGCCGTCGGCGTCCTGGCGCGCCTGGTCGCCGGTGCGGTAGTAGCGCACGCCGTCGACGTCGACGAAGCGTTCGGCGGTCAGCTCGGGCCGGTTGAGGTAGCCGCGCGCGACGCCGGACCCGCCGGTGCAGAGCTCGCCGATCACCCCCGGCGCGACGGGCACGCCGTGTTCGTCCAGCACGAGCACCGTGGTGCCGCCGAGCGGCCTGCCGAGGGGAACCGGCCCGCCGGGCTCGGCGTCGATCGGGTGGACGGTGGTGAAGATGGTGTTCTCGGTCGGCCCGTACGCGGCGTGGAGGGCCAGGCCCGGGGAGTGCGCGCGCACCAGCTCGAGGTGCCGCGGCGACACGACGTCCCCGCCGGTGAAGACCTTGCCCAGCGGCGCGAAGATCGCCGGTTCGTCGTCGACGAGCTGGTTGAACAACGCCGACGTCACGAACGCCCAGGTGACCCGGTGCTCCCGCAGCGCGGCGGCGAACCGCACCGGCACGACGACGGTCTCCGCGCCGACGATGCACAGCCGCGCGCCGTTGAGCAGCGCGCCCCAGATCTCCATGGTCGCGGCGTCGAACTCGAGCGGGCTGGCGTGCAGGACGTGGTCGTCGGGCCCGAAGGCCAGGAACTCCGGCTCGCGGACGACGCGGAAGATCCCGGCGTGCTCGATCAGCACGCCCTTGGGCTTCCCGGTGCTCCCGGAGGTGAAGAGCACGTGCGCGAGCGGCGATCGCTCGTCCAGCGGCGGCGGCGCCGTGACGCTCTCCGTCCCGCTCCCCCACGCCTCGACCCGGGAGAGCCCGGCGACCTCCACCCCCTCCGGCGCCACTGCCTGGACGAGGCCGGCGTCGGCGGCCACGACGATCCCGATGTCGTTGTCGGCGAGCAGTTCCCCGATCCGCTTCCCGGGCGCCGCGGGACTGATCGGCACGTAGGCACCCCCGGCCAGGGTGATCCCGACCGCGGCGACGACGGCGTCCACCCCGCGCGGGAAAGCCATGCCCACCAGCGTTTCCCGCGTCACCCCGAGCCGCTGCAGCCCGGCGGCCACCGCGGTGGCACGGTCCGCCAGCTCGCGGTAGGTGAGGGTGGTGTCACCACAGACCGCCACGGCGTCGGGCCGCTCGCGGACCTGGTCGAGGAAGCATTCGTCGAGACGGAGCGAACCCACGGACCCCCCTGACTCCGGCATGTCCCGAAGTATCGGGAGGGGGTGGCAGCGGATCCCTGAACACGCCGCTGAACGCGATCGACCAGGCGAGGGTGGGCCGGCTCCTGCGCCTGAACCGTAACGACCGCGGCGACGAGCAGCATGCGGGCAGCCGCACTCATCACCTCTGCCCTCGAATTCACTGCCTGTCTTGGTCGACCTCTTCAGGGAGCACCGCGGAGAGCACCTCGCGAAGGCGAGGAAGATCGCTCGCGGCGCACCTGGGTGGTTCGGTGGTCAGCACGCGGAAGGTGCTGCTCCCGCTGATCATCGCCCGCACCGTGCCGTTCGGGAGGCGCTCGACCAAGGGCGGTGACGTCAGCCGCGGTCCTGGTGCTCCGCGCCGGTGCTGAAGTGGCGGTCCAGGTACTCCTCCGGCGGCAACGCGCTGTCGCGCAGCAGGGAAAACACCTCGCTGCCCGGCGTCAGCTCCTTCTCGCCCGTCGCATACCCCTGGGCGAGGCCGAGGTACTCGATGCCGGCCCGGGCCGCGTACTCGTGGGCGTCCGCCTCGGCGAGGGACAGTGCCTCGTCGAGGTCGGGCGCACGCCACAGGGTGATGCGCTCTTCGTACGGTTCTTCGCCCGCCTGCGTCCACCGGAAGACGCAGCGCACCGCGAACCATTCGTCGGTTTCGTCCGTCACCGCTCCCCCGTCGCCGTTGGCCCGGCGGAGATTTTAGTGCGTTTCGGTGGTGTACCCGCCGTCGAGGGTGAACGTCGCGCCCGTGATGTTGCCCGCCACCCGGTCCGCGGCGAGGAAAGCCGCCAGGTTCGCGACTTCCGCGGGCTGGGTGAAACGGCCGGTCACCGCGTGCGAGGCCGCCTCGTCGGCCACCGCGCCGGCGGTCGCGCCGGAGCCGGCCGCGACCGTCTCCGCCACGCCGCCGGTGCCGAGCCACAGGTCCGTCGCGACCGGGCCCGGGTTGATCGCGTTGGCGCGGACGCCGTGCGGGCCGAACTCCTTCGACACCGACTTCGTGAAGTTGACCAGCGCCGCCTTCGCCGCGCTGTAGTCGATGACGCCGGGGTCGGGCAGGTGCGCGTTGATCGAGGCGATCGTGACGACGCTGCCCCGGCCCGCGGTCACCATCGTCGGCAGCGCGGCCCGCGTGGCGCGGACCGCGCTCAGCAGGTTGAGGGTGATCGACCGGGTCCACTCCTCGTCGGTGACCAGCAGGAAGCCGTTCGGCCGCGGGGTGACGGCGCCGACGTTGTTGACCAGGATGTCGACGCGCCCCAGCTCGTTCAGCGCCAGCTCCACGAGCCGGCCCGGGCCGTCGGCGGTGCCGAGGTCCACGGCCAGCGCGTGCGCCTTCCCGGCCCGCGTGAGCTCCTCCAGCTCGCGCCCGGGCTTGCGGGCGCCGGCGACGACGTGGACGCCCTCGGCGACGAGGGTTTCGGTGACGGCGAGGCCGATGCCCCGGCTGGCGCCGGTGACGACGGCGACCCGGCCCGCGAGGTCCAGTTCCACGGGCTCAGACCCCGTGCTCGCGCAGCCAGGCGAGCACGGCGTCGGCGACGTCCCGCCAGCCGCTGTCGATGGTGAGCGAGTGGCCGCGCCCCTCGAACTGCTTCAGCTCGGTGACGGCGGTGGAGTCGCGGTACTGCTTGAGCGTCGAGCGGGTGACCACGTCCGGGACGGTGTGGTCCGCGGTGCCGGACACCAGCAGGAGCGGGCCGCGGTCTTCGCGCCGGGTGTCGACCTTCGCCTCGGAGTGCAGCACGAAGTTCGCGGCCGCGGCCTGGAACAGCGGCCGGGCCGGTGACGGGATCGTCCAGCGGCGGTGCAGCTCGGCGGACTCCTCGTCGGTCAGCGCGTTGCCGAAGCCGAACCGGAACTCCTTCTCCGTCAGCGACACCGCCCGGTGCAGGTTGGCCGGGTTGCCCAGCGCCGGCAGGCCCGCGCGCAGCTGCGCCAGCGGGAGCGGCAGCACGCCCTTGATCTGCGCCGGGTCGATGGCGACGCCGGCCGCGCCGATGCCCTGGCCGAGCAGCTTCTCGGTGATCAGGCCGCCGAAGGAGTGGCCGATGACGACCGGCGGCCGGTCGAGGCCGTCGATGATCGAGGCGAAGTGGTTCGTGGCGTCGTCGATGCCGACGTCCGCGACGGCGTCCGGGTTCGCCCGCGCCGCCTCGACGGTTTCCGGCTCGTGCGGCCAGCCGGGCGCGACGGGCGCGTACCCGGCGGCCCGGAAGTGGTCGATCCAGGGGATCCACGACGTGGCGTGGAGCCACAGACCGTGGATGAACACGACAGGGGTGCCCGCGGCTGCCATCGGATCCTCCGGGTTTTCGGGACGGCGTCTCCGGCACGAGCCAACCCGATCCGGGCCGGGCCGTCCAAGACCTGGTGCGTGCGCATCGATAGCCGCAGTGGCATCGTTGGCGCTCCACTCCCTCGCGCGGAAGGCCCGGATGGACCTCGACCTCAGGCTGGTGCGGTACTTCGTCACGGTCGCCGACGAGCTCCACTTCGGCCGGGCCGCCGCCCGGCTGTACATCAGCCAGCCGGCGCTGTCCAAGCAGATCCGCCGGCTCGAGGCCGAGGTCGGGGCGCCGCTGCTGGTGCGCGACAGCCGCCACGTCACCCTGACACCGCGCGGTGAGCGGTTCCTGCACCTCGCGCGGCAGCTGCTGGCCACGGCCGGGCAGATGCTGCGCGAACCCGCGCCGAACCGCCTCCGGGTCGCGCACATCTTCGAGCTGGACACCAGCCGGGTGGTCACCGACGCCTACCTCGCGGCCCACCCGGGCGTCGAGGTGGTCCAGAGCCAGATGGACAGCGCCCGCCAGCTCGCCGCGCTGCTCGACGACCACCTCGACGTCGCGATCCTCCGCGTCACGACCGCGTTGCAGGCCGAGTACCCGGCGGGCTGGCGGCACACGCCGCTGCGGCTGGAGCCGTTCCGGCTGGTCGGCAGGCCCGGCGACCCGGCCCGGGCGTCGGTGTCGATGCACGAGCGGCCCCTCGAGGTCTTCGCGGACGGGCCGGGCACGGCGCTGTACAACGTGCACGGCCACTACCTGAGCTCGTTCGCCCGGCACACCGGGCTCGCCCTGCGCTGGCTGGGCAACCCCGGCACCTTCGACCACTGCCGCGCCGCCCTCGGCCGGGCGCCCGACAGCGCGTTCCTGCTCGAATTCGACAGCTACGCCCGCCGCTACCCCGAGCACGGGTTCCCGGTGCACCGGCCGAAGGAACTGCAGCCGGTGTACCCGTGGTCGCTGGCGTGGCGCGACGGCGACGAGCCGGAGCCCGTCCGGGACTTCCTGCGCGTCGCCCGCGAAACCGCCGAGCGGCACCGCTGGCTGCGGCCCGAGCGGGCCGGCGGCGCGCCGCTGTGGACCCCGCCGGAAGACCTCTCCGCCACCCCTTAGCTCACCAGACGAAGATCCAGCCTCCCCGCCCCGATCGGCCTAAGATTCGGCGTCCGCACGTATCACGGCTCCGCACCTCCTACTCTCAGTGGTGTGGACGGCATCGACAGTCTCCGGCACGCCATCGAAACGATCCCCATCCCCGGCGCCCCGCCCCGGCTGTCGCGGCAGGGGGCCGCCGTCGGGCTCGCGCTCCTCGACACCTCCTTGCGGCTCAACCACGTGCGGCGGCTGACCGAGCGGCTGACCGTCGTCGAGCACGGGACCGCGCGGCGCAGCACCGAAGTCGACGTCAGCCTCAAGCTCCTCGACGAAGGACAGCGCCAGGCCACCGCGCAGCTGCAGGACCTCATCGGGCAGGAACACGGCGGGCGCGCCACCGAGCGGCCGGCGCGGCAGCGGTCGCTGTGGGTGCCGCTGGCCCGGCTGCCGCGGCGGGACGTCTCGCCCGTCGACGTCTTCGACAGCTCGGGCCAGAAGCTGCCGCGGCTCACGCAGCACGAGGCGTCGCGGCTGGTCGCCGCCGGGCTCTACCGGTTGCTGCGCGGGATCCTCGGCAGCGACGAGAACGCCCAGACCGCCAAGCACGAGCTGAACACCTTCCTGTTCCAGGTGCACGAACCGCGCTGGCTGATCCAGCAGGCGCTGCTGACGCTGCTCACCGAGCGGAACCACCCCGACGAGGAGTTCGCGCTGGCGCCGTCCGGTGGCACCGTGCCCGGGTACGGGCGGCAGTGCCGGGAGCTGGCGCTGGGCATCCTCGACGGCTGTGCCGAGCTGCTGGTCGAGTACGCGTACCTGCTGAACGTCGCCGTCCGGGACTACATGCTCGTGGTGGCCCTCGACGATTCCGTGGAAGAACACCGGCTCAGCTACGAAACGCCGCTGCACGTCGACGCTCGGCAGCCCCTCGCCAAGGAGCAGTGGCGCCGGCTGGCCGCGAGCCGGCGCGGGTACGTCGTGAGCTACCAGACCATGATCCCGGCGACGCTGAAGTCCTACCACCTGGTGGCCCGGACCGCGCCGGAAGCCGAGATCTCGCGCATGTACCTGTCCACCGACGCCGATCAGCACCAGGTCGAAGGCCTCGCCGAAGACCTCGGGTCGCTCGCCGAACGGCAGGACGCCGCCCCGCTGCAGGAAGCCGACGGCGCCCGGCACAAGATCCTCGAGCTGCAGGCGCAGACCGTGCTGCGGCGGCTCGCCGACCTGCTGCGCCGCCGCAAGTGGGAGGCAGGCCAGTCCGGCGTCGAACTCTCGCCGCGCAGCCTGCCCGCCTGCCACCGGCTCGCCGCCGCGGCCACCACCGGCGAGGCCGTCCGGACGGGGACCAACGAGCTGGACAACTCGCTGCGGCGGCACCCGGAGTTCACCGCCGCGAACCTGCGCGAGGCCGCGCGCGAGCTGACCGACCGCGAGTTCGGCCAGGACCTCGTGCTGGTCAACGGCATCGCCGACAACGAGGCGCGCGCATACTGGCGTCGCTCCGGCGGCCGCGACACCCGTGGCGACCACGTCCGGGTGCGCGCGACGCTCGTGCTCCGGGACTCGACGAAGTCCGGCCCGCTCAACGTGACCTTCTACGCGCTCGCCGTCGCGACGGTGTCGTTCGTGATCGGGTGGCTGCTCGTGGGCAGCCCGTGGCCGTACGGCCGGGAGGCCACCAAGGCGCTCGGGCACATCGGCGACGGCCAGTCCGTGATCACCCTGTTGCTGCTGCTGCCCGGTTTCCTCTACAGCCGCCTGTCCCTGCCCCCGCGCCGCACCGTGCTCGGCTACCTCGGGACGCTGCCGCAGGCCCTCGTCCAGCTGAGCATCGCGGCCATCGCCGGGTTCGCCGCGACCGTCGCGACGCAGAGCCGGGGCGAAGTCGTGCAGGTGGCGCTGACGGTCGCGGTCGGGCTGCCGGTGCTCGCCGCGCTCGTGCTGTTCGGGCAGGCGTCCTGGCGCGAATCGGCGATCCCGCTGTCGCGCATCGGGGCGCCGCGGTGGGCGGGCGCCGGCGCCTGGGACCGCCGCCGGCCGCTGGAAGCCGATGTCCGGTTCGACTCTTCGGGGGGATGGTGAAGATGCGCGGCCAACGGGTCTCCGTGCGCAACGTCGCCGATCTGGCGCGCGCCGGTTTCGAAATCGCGCGGCAGCCGCTGACCAAAGTGGACTTCGAGGTGCACCACGCGATGGCGCGCCACGGCTACCTGCGCGACCTGGTGACGGCGAACGCCGGCGACGCGGTCTTCCTGGAAACGCTGTGCTCGGCCACGAACGGCGCCGGCGTCGTGATCGGCACCCGCACCCGCAAGCCGCTGGACGGCACCGAGATCGTCGAGCACGTCGACGGCAGGCAGCCGGCGGAACGCCCGGAGGAGAACGACGGCGGCTGGGTCTTCCACCAGACGACGTCGCCGAACCCGACGTTCATCTACGAGTCCGAGCAGACCTTCGAAGGCCTGATCTCGATCGACCCGGCGGCGCGCGAAGTCTGCGAGTGGCACGGCCTCGCCGTCCGCGACCTGGTGCGGGAGATCTCCGACGCCGCGGCCGCGTTCATCGACGCGCCGCTGCTGTCGCTGCAGTGCCCGGCGCAGCTGCCGCTGGTCGTGAAGACCCGCAACCACGACCTGCGCACCCGCAAGGAGATCGCGTCGCCGTGCGCGTCGCTGGCGGTCCGGTTCGCGATCGCGCTGCGGGACGTGTCCGCGGCCGCGCGGTTCGAGCTGGCCGACCGGTTCCGCGAGCTGTGCGAGAAGCACGGCTACAGCTTCTGGCTCGCCGACACGCGGCCCGGGCACCGGCAGGGCAACTGGTTCGAGGTCTCCCACGCCGACGGCGAGTTTTCCCCGCTGTACAAGGGCGACCTGCGCTCCCGCCAGCGCATCGGCAGCTGCCTCCCGGTGACCTTCGTCGGCCCGGCCCGCGTCGGCTCGACGCACGCGATCGTCTCGTTCCTGCAGCGCTACCCGCAGGTGGGCGTGGTCGGCTGCGCCGGCACGACGCTGTCCGACGTGGCGTTCGTCCACCTCCAGCTGTCGGTCCACGGCGTGGCCGCGGACCGGCTGAACCGCATCCTGACCAAGCTGCTCGGCGAGCCGTCGACCCCGGCCCGCCCGCAGAAGCTGCTGCGCGAGCTGTTCAAGCGCCTCGGCCTGCCCCCGGACCCGGAGGACCCGCCGGCGACGCCGACCGACCCGACGGCCGACTACCAGACCTTCGCCGGCCCCGCGTTCGCCTACCGGCCGTTCCAGATGCCGGACTGCCTGGCGGTGTGGGTGTCGTGGGAGATCGCCCGCCAGCACCAGGGCCTGGCGGCCCCGCTGGACTGCCTGTACCGCGCCCTGAGCCAGGTCGCGTCGGCGGGCGACCTGGCCACGGTGGAGTACCTCATCTGCCGCGCGACCGAGCAGTCGGTGATCCGCGGGAAGGCGAAGCTGGCGGTGCCGAAGTCGGTCCTGCGCCAGTTCGCTTCGGGCGGCGTGGAGCTGCCGGCGTCGAAGCTGTGCGCGATGGTGGAGGAGGCGTGGAAGGCCCAGGTGGACCGGTCCGGGGTCGACGGCGTCAGCGAACTGACGGTCGCGTGGCGCGAGTCCTGGCTCGGCCACTGGACGTACTCCTGAGGTCGTGAGTGTTTAGGGCGGTTCTAACCGCCCTAAACACTCACGACCGGCCGCGGCAGATTCCTACAGGCGCTTCTTCACGTCCGGTTTCGCGGTGGCCGCCGGGGTGCCGCCGATGTCGGACTCGATCGCCGCCGTCACGATGCGGTTGCGGTCGCCCGTGGACAGCACGCCGTTGGTCACCAGTTCCTGGGTCACCGCCTTCACGTGCTTCACGAAGGCGTCGTGCGAGGCGTACTCCGCGTTCTCGTCGATGACGTCGTTGAGCGTGCACCCGTTGCCGATGTCGATGTTCTCCACCTGGCTGTCGACGCCGCCGATCACCACCGTGTCGCGGGTGTCGGAGTTCGGGCACGCGTCCGGCGGGGGCGCGGCCGCGACCACCGTGAACGCACCGGACACCTCCGCCGAGACGTTCCCGGCGATGTCCGTGGCCCGCGCACGCACCGTGTGCGCACCCAGCGCGGGCACGGCCACCGGCGCCGAGTACCGCGTCCACACCCCACTGTCCAGTTTGTACTCCACGACGCCCACCCCGGACTCCGCGTCGGAAGCGAGCACCGTGACCGTCGCCGAACCCACGTAGTTCCAGCTCCCGTCCTGCTTCCCGGTCACCTGCAACGCAACCGAAGGCGCGGTGGTATCCCCGCCGGCGACCACCGTGAACGCCACCGACCCCTCCGCCGACGCGTTGCCGGCGACGTCACGAGCGCGGTAGCCCACCGTGTGCGCCCCCACCGCCGTCACCGCGACCGGTGCCGCGTAGGCGGTCCACGCTCCACCGTCCACTTTGTACTCCACCGCGGCGACCCCGGACCCGGCGTCCGAAGCCGTCACCGTGACCGTCGCCTTGCCGACGTAGCTGCCGTCGTCGTCCTGGGTTCCGGCCACCGCGGCCGTGACGACCGGTGCCGTCGTGTCCCGCTTGACCACCGTGAAGCTCGACATGCCCTCCGGTGACGTGTTCCCGGCCGCGTCGGTCGCCCGGAAGTGGACCATGTGCGCACCGGCACCCGTCACCGCGACCGGTGCCGAATAGCGCGTCCAAGCGCCGCCGTCGAGCTGGTACTCCACCGAAGCGACCGCGGAGTCGGCGTCGGTCGCCGTCAAGGTCACCGTGGCCACGTCGAGGTAGTTGCCCGACGGATCCTTGTCCCCCGAAAGGGAAGCGGTGACCGTGGGCGGCGTCGTGTCGCCCTGCCCCTCGACGATCGTGAAGTGCGCCATCCCCTCTTCGGACGTGTTCCCGGCGACGTCGGTCGCGCGGTAGTTCAGCATGTGCATGCCCACGGCGGACACCACCACCGGCGCCGAGTACGCGGTCCACGTGCCGCCGTCGAGCTGGTACTCGACCGACGCCACGCCGGAGCCCGCGTCGGTCGCGGTCAGCGACACCGTCGCCGACTCGATGTAGTTCCCCGACGGGTCGCGATCACCCGCCACCGCCGCGGTCACCACCGGCGGCGTGGTGTCCCCGGTGCCGTCGGAGACGACGAACTCCCCCACCATCGCGCTGTGGCCGGGGATCGTGCAGAAGTACCGGTACTTGCCCGGCGTGAGCGTCACCGTCGCCTCGTGCCGGCCGTTCTGCGGGTCGAACGGGTTGGCCAGGATGTTGAGCGAGACGTCGTGGTTGTAGCCCGGCGTCGAGGTGTCGAACGTCAGCGTGTGCGACATCCCGGTGGTGTTGCCGGTGGCTTCGCTGTTCTCGAAGACGATCGTGGTCTCGCCGGGCAGCGCGCCGGTGGGCGCGGACGCGTATTCGGTGGTGCTGTTGTTCCCGGTCCAGGTCAGCGTCTGGACCGGCGCCGCCACCGCGGGGGTGGCCAGCCCGAGCAGGGCGAGAAAAGCCGTCAGCAGCACGGCGATCAGTCGTGGGGACATCGCGGGAGAACCTTCCTGGGATGGGAGGGACGGGGGCCGGGCGCGTGCCCGGCCCCCATCGCGCTACAGCTGCCGCACCCGGATGTTGCGGAACTCGATCAGGTCGTTGTCGCTGTGGTTCTGCAGCCCGATGAACCCGCTCACGAACTGCCGCAGGTCGGTCGGCGGGTCACCCGCCCGCGACGACTGCTGGCCCGGCGTGTTGTCGAACTCGTTGATCACCACGCCGTTGCGGATCATCGTGTAGTGCTGCCCGACGACCTTGATCTCGTACTCGTTCCACGTGCCCTTCGGCCGGGCACCCGCCTGGTCGAGCGGGCGCGGGTCGAAGTTGTAGACCGACCCGGTCTTCTGCGGCTCACCGGTGTCGCCGTCGTAGATCTGGATCTCGTGGCCGCAGTAGATGGCCACCCACGCCTGCGACGTCCGCGCCGACCCGACCGTGCCGCAGCTGCCCGGCGGCCGCTGGTCCAGCGGGGTCCGCGGGTCCGGGAACCGGACGAACAGCCCGCTGTTGGCCCGGTACCCCTCGGGGGCGATGTCCTTGAACTGGACCTTCACCGAGAAGTCGCCGAACTGCCGCTGGGCGTACCACAGCATGCCCAGCCCGCCTGCCGAGCGGATCGACCCGTCGGGTTGCAACGTGAACTGACCCGAAGGCGCTTGTTCCCACGCTCGCAGCGACGCGGCTGTGCCGTCGAAGAGCGCCTCGTAGCCGGTGGTGCCGGCGGTCCCGATCGGCGACGCCGCCGCGGCCGCGTTCAGCTCGGCCACCTCGGCGTCGTTCAGCACCCCGAGGTCGGACAGCGTCTGCGTGGCCTGGTCGACGTGGTTGACGAACGCCGCGTGCGTCGTCCACACGCCTTCGTCGTCGATGAAGTCGTCCACCGTGCAGCCGCCACCGGCGTTGCGGTTGACCACCTTCGTGATGCTGTCGCCCAACGTCACCACCGGGCTCGGATCGGCCACCACGCAGCCGACGTTCACCGAGGTCCGGGTCGTCACCGCTTCGCCGTTCGCGTAGGTCACGGTCAGCTTGGCGGTGAACAGGCCGGTGCGCGGGTAGGTGTGCCGCGGGTCGGCCTGGGTGGACACCGAGCCGTCGCCGAACTCCCAGCGGTAGGACACGCCGCCGGACTTCGAGCCGGTGAACGCCGCCGTCAGCGCCTTGTTCTGCACCATCGTCGACGTCGCCGCCGGCGCCGGGGTCGCCGCGCCGCCGGTGTAGCTGATCTTCAGCAGCTTCTGGTTGGCGTCCAGGGAGAAGAACCCGTTGCCGTAGTCCAGGACGTACAGCGCGCCGTCCGGCCCGAACTTGGCGTCCATCCAGCTCTGCACCCGGGTGTCCCCCGAGCCGCCCGGGATGATCTGCCGGAACGTCTCGGCGAACACCGGCGGCTGGTGCGTCGGCACGCCCGCCGGGTCGACGGTCACCGCGACGCGGTTCTGCGAGTTGGACTCGTCGCCGATGAACCACTTGTTGTCCCAGTACGCCGGCCACGCGACGCCGCTGTTCGTGTTGACCAGCGAGCGGTGGTACGTCGGCCCGGACATGACCGCCTGGCCGCCGCCGCGCAGGTACGGCTGGGTGTAGGTGGCGTCCGCCGCGACGTACGTCGGGATGGACGAGCCCGGCCGCTTCGGGAAGACCGGCCCGCCGCCGTCCGGCGAGTACCAGATCATGTTGTCCTTGATCGGCGGCAGGTTCACCAGGCCGGTGTTGCGCGGCGAGGTGTTGACCGGGTTGTCGCAGTCGTACCAGCCGGTCAGCTCGGCCGCGTTGGTGCTGCTGCGGTCGCGGTAGGGCTGCCGGTTGCCCATGCAGTACGGCCACCCGTGGTTGCCCGCCTCGGTGATGATGGTCGCCGTCTCGTACTTCGCCGGGCCCAGTTCAGGGCTCGGCGAGGACGCGTCCGGACCGACCCAGCCCGCGGTCATCCAGTTGTGCACGGGATCGATCTGCAGCCGCGAGATGTTGCGGACGCCCATCACGTAGATCTCCGGGCGCGTCTTGTCCGCCGGCCCGTTCGGGAACAGGTTCCCCGGCGGGATCGTGTAGGTACCGTTCGGCTCCGGGTGGATGCGCAGGATCTTGCCGCCCAGGTCGTTCGTGTTGCCCGCGGTGCGGCGCGCGTCCTGGAAGGAAAGGCCCTTGTAGTCGAGCGTCCAGTTGTTGCCCGAGTAGCCGTTCGAGCCGCCCGAGGAGTTGTTGTCCCCGGACCCGACGTAGAGGTTGCCGTCCTTGTCGAACGCCATGCCGCCGCCGGCGTGGCAGCAGCTGTGGATCTGCACGTCCCAGGACAGCAGGTCCTTGCGGGTCGCCTGGTCGATGGTCTGCTTCGCCAGGTCGTAGGTGAAGCGGGAGATCGTGCGCTTGCCGATCCGCTTGTCGCGGTCGATCGACTCGTGCGGCATCCAGTAGGCGTAGAACCAGCCGTTCTCGGTGAACTTCGGGTCCAGCGTGATGCCGAGCAGGCCCTCTTCGTTCTTGACCAGCTCGTCACCGCTGCCCCGGTTGCCCATCACGCGCAACGTCGTGAGCAGCTTGACCTTCTTGGTCGCCGGGTCCCACTGGTGGATCGTGCCGCAGCCGAGGCCGACGTTCGGGTCGTCCCAGCTGACGACCGGGCCGGTCGGGCAGGCCGCCTTGCCGATGTAGAACACCTTGCCGTCCGGCGCGATGGTCAGGCCGTGCGGCTCGCCGATCTGGTCGAGCTGCCCGGCCGCGTTCTTGCCGGTCAGCCGCTCGACCTTGTAGTTCGCGGCGATCCCGGCCTGGCAGTCGCCGCGCACCATGCCGGTCGTCCAGCGCAGGGCGCCGAGCAGGTGCTTCCGGAACTGGTCTTCGCCGTAGGACCCTTCGGTGCGGCCCATGCCGGTGTAGAAGGAGCGGCCGCCGTCGTAGTCGCGGCACCACGAGATCGGGTGGAACGCGCCGTTCGCGCCGACGCCCGGGTTGTAGCCCTTCTCCTCGACCTGCGCGACCGTGTGGACGGTGCCGACCGGGTTGGTCTCCCAGTTGAGCCACCGGTCGGTGCGCGTCCAGTTCTGCGGCAGCCCGGCGGTGGCCGGGTGCTGCGCGTCGAGGACGTCGACGACGGCCTGCTGCGGTGCCGGCTCGGGCGGCGGCGGGGTCGTCGAGGTGTCCTTGAAGAGCTTGAGGTCGGCGAGCTGGATGAGCGGCTCACCCGAGTTCGCGGTGATGTTCAGCCGGTAGTTCGGGTACACCGTCGTGTTGGCGAAGGTGAACGTCCGGGTCTGGAACCGTTCCTGGAACACCTCGTTGGTGCGCGTGTCCAGGTCGACCCAGGTGCTCCCGTCGGCCGAGCCCTGCAGGGTCCAGTTCTTCGGGTCACGGCCCGGGAAGTCGTTGGCCGAGACCAGCGAGTAGCTGCTGACCGCGACCGGAGTGGCCATCTTGTACGCCGCCCAGCCGGTGTTCGCGAACGTCAGCCACTTCGTGTTCTCGTTGTTGTCGGCCAGCTTCTCCTTGGTCTCGTTCGGCGGGTTTTCCGCGCTCGCGGTCACCGACGCCACCGCTTCCGGCGTCGGGCGCGCGCCGACCGGGCGAGCCCCGATCAACCCGGTGAACCACTGGGACGAGTCCTGGGCGCGGGCGGCGTCGGAGATGCCGAGGAACCCGCCACCGGCCTTCATGTACGCCTGCAGCGCGCCTTCCTGGTCACGGCTGAGCGTGACGCCCTGCGCGGACAGGAACACGACACCGCGGTACCGGGCCAGGTTCGCGGCGTTGAACACGGCGGGGTCCGAGGACGCCGTCACCGTGATGCCGTTGTCCGTGCCCAGCCGGGCGATCGCGTCCGCCGCGCGCAGCACGGGGTCCTTCTGGTCCGCCGCCGCGCCGTGGAAGACCAGCACGTTGACCGGCACGTTCACCGCGGCGGACGCGGCCTGCGCCACCGGCATCGTGATCAGCGGGGCCCCGGCCGCCAGGACCGAGCCGATGGCGAGCACGAGCGCCCCGCGCCTTCCGAACCACCGTTTTCCCATAGCTCCCGTCCTCATGCGTGCGTCCGTCCATCGGGGCTCATGTCGTGCCCGGCATGGTCATGCAGCTTGAACCGGTCGATCGCTTCCTGCGCTCCGTCTGGCAGGCTGCCGTCGGCGTTGCGGACCAGGAACAGGCCCACCATCCCGCCGTCGGAATGGGTCTGGACGTGGCAGTGGTACATCCACGCCCCCGGCCCGACGCCCTCGCCGGCGATCACCTGGAAACCGAACGAACTGCCGGGGTCGAGGTTCTTGTTGTCGACGATGGCAGCGTTGTCATCGGCGCTGCTGAGCATCCCGGTGCGGGTGTCGGCCCAGCGGTGGGCGTGCAGGTGGAACGTGTGCGGCAGGCTGCCGTACCCCACGCACACCCACTCGACGCGCTCGCCGAGCCGCGCCTCGAGGATCGGCGTGTCGGGCGCCATCTTGTGGTTGATCATCATCTCGTTGAACACCACGGTGTACTGCTTGCTGGGCAGCAGGTCGCCGCGCTTGCGCACGATCAGCCCGCCGTAGAGCCCGCGCGCGAGCCCGGCGGTGCCGTGGTCGGTGCCCATCGCGTGGTCGTGGTAGTGCCAGTAGCCGGCGTTGCCCGGCATCCAGAAGCCGCTGCCCGTGTCGTAGCGGGCGCGCGTCTTCCAGGTGTAGGTCCGCGTCTCGTACGGCTTGTTGAACGACGCGTTGAGCGGGGCGCCGTCGGATCCCGTGTCGTAGTTGACGCCGTGCGGGTGGATCGACAGCCGCTGGTCGGTCCGGTTGACCAGCTCGATCTCGAGGGTGTCGCCCTCGTAGATCTCCAGCAGCGGCCCCGGGATCGTGGCCTTGCCCGGCTCGAGGCCGTAGCCGTAGAGGCCGCCGGGCAGGGCTTCGGCGTAGATGGTGATCTGGCGGGTCAGGCCCGCCGCGTAGGCCGAATCGGCCATCCCGACCGCGGGCGCGAGGACGCCCGCGGCGGTTCCGGCCAGCATCGACCGACGTGACACTCGCATGTGGATTCCCCCGGGGTCAGAAGCGCACGGTGCGGAGGTACTCGAACCCGACCTTCGCGGTGTTCAGCGGATCGGCGGGCTGGTCGTGCTCGACGATGTACTCACCGATGGTGTGGCAGGACGCGGCGAAGATGCGCGGGAAGTCGATGACACCCGCGCCGGGGTCGACCATCTGCCCGTCCGCGGTCCGGTCCTTCACGTGGTACTGCTTGACGCGCGGGTAGTTGCGCCGGAACAGCTCGACCGGGTCCGCGCCGCCGTTCACCGCCCAGAACAGGTCGATCTCCAGGTGCACGAGCCGCTTGTCCGTCTTCGCGGTGAGCACGTCGTAGGGCACGACGCCGCCGATCGGGGCGAACTCGTGGTCGTGGTTGTGGTACCCGAGCTTCAGCCCGGCCTTCTTGAACGCCACCGCCGCGGTGTTCATGCGGCCCGCGAAGGCTTCCCACTCGGCGATGGTGCCGAAGTTCGCGTACGGCACGACGGCGGAGGTGTTGCCCAGGATCTTCGCGTCGGCGATGGTCTGGTTCAGGTCGCCGTCGATGCCCACGTGCGTGGACGACGCCGTGAGGTGGCACCGGTCGAGGATGGCGCGGAACTCGGTCGCGCTGCGGCCGTACGTCCCGGCCAGCTCGACCTTCCGGTAGCCGATGTCGGCCAGCGCCGACAGCGTGCCTTCGGGATCGTTCTGCAGCAGGGAACGCAGGGAGTAGAGCTGGATGCTGATCTTGTCGAGCGGCACGCGGCGGCGGGCCGGGGAGGCGGCCGCGGTGCCGGGTAGCGCGATGGCCGCGGCCCCCACCGTGAGGGCCGCCGTCGCCACGTTCAGGAACGTTCGTCGGGAGTGCTGCTCTGGCCGTTCACCGCACATGGAACTCCCTCATCTCTGGTTGCTGAAAGCCGCGTCGAAAGCCGCCGACGGCTGGTCGAACAGGTGCTCGCGCAGGTACTTCACCGCCTCCGCCGCGCCCCGGAGCCGGTCCATCCCGGCGTCTTCCCACTCCACCGAGATCGGGCCGGTGTAGCCGATCGAGTTCAGCGCCCGGAAGCAGTCTTCCCACGGGACGTCGCCGTGGCCGACGGACACGAAGTCCCAGCCGCGCCGCGGATCCGCCCAGGCCAGGTGCGACCCGAGCCGTCCGTTGCGGCCGTCGAAGCGCTTGCGGGTGTCCTTGCAGTCGACGTGGTAGATCCGGTCGGCGAAGTCGAGGATGAACCCGACCGGGTCGAGGTCCTGCCAGACGAAGTGCGACGGGTCCCAGTTCAGCCCGAACGCCGGCCGGTGGTCCACGGCTTCGAGGGCGCGCTTGGTCGTCCAGTAGTCGTACGCGATCTCCGACGGGTGGACTTCGTGCGCGAACCGGACGCCGACCTCGTCGAAGACGTCCAGGATCGGGTTCCAGCGCCGGGCGAAGTCCGCGTAACCGTCATCGATGTCATCGCGCGTGACCGGCGGAAACATCGCCACGTACTTCCAGATCTTCGACCCCGTGAAGCCGATGACGGTGTCCACGCCGAGCTTCGCCGCGGCCCTCGCGGTGTCGGCCATTTCAGCGGCCGCCCGCTGCCGGACGCCCTCGGGTTCGCCGTCGCCCCAGATGCGGGACGGCAGGATCGCGCGGTGCCGGGCGTCGATCGGGTCGTCGCAGACGGCCTGGCCGACGAGGTGGTTCGAGATCGCCCACACCTTGAGCCCGTGCTCGGCCAGCAGCGCCAGCCTCGCGGGGACGTAGTCCTCTTCGGACAGGGCGCGGTCGACCTCGAAGTGGTCGCCCGAGCAAGCGATTTCCAGGCCGTCGTAACCCCAGTCGGCGGCCAGCTTGCAGACCTCCGTGAACGGCAGGTCGGCCCACTGGCCGGTGAACAACGTGACGGGACGGCTCATTTCCCCTCCTCCACGGCGGTCCAGGTGGCTTCCGTTGCCGCGCTTTGCCAGACGGCGTGCAGGACCCGCTGGACGCGCAGGCCGTCGTCGAAGCTCGGCGTGGGGTCCGTGCCCGCGCCGATGGCGTCCAGGAGGTCGGCGACCTCGTGGGTGAACGTGTGCTCGTAGCCGAGCAGGTGCCCCGGCGGCCACCACGCGCCGACGTACGGGTGGTCGGGCTCGGTGACGAGGATCCGGCGGAACCCGGCTTCGGTGCCGGTGCCCTCGTACCACTGGAGTTCGTTCATGGACTCGAAGTCGAACGCCAGGCTCGCCTTCGAGCCGTTGATCTCCAGCCGCATCGCGTTCTTGCGGCCCAGCGCGAACCGGGTCGCCTCGAAGGTCGCCACCGCTCCCCCGGCCAGCCGGGCCAGGAACAACGCGGTGTCGTCGACCGTCACGTCGTCCGTGCCGCCGGTTTCGGACGGCCGTTGCTTCACGAAGGTGTTGGTCAGCGCCGAGACGCCGGTGATCAGGTCGCCGGTGACGAACTGGGCGGCGTCGATGATGTGCGCCCCCAGATCGCCGAGCGCGCCCGAGCCCGCGCTTTCGCGACGCAGCCGCCAGGTCATCGGCGCTTCCGGGTCCGACAGCCAGTCCTGCAGGTACACCGACCGCACGTGCCGGATCTCGCCGAGCGCCCCGCTCGCGACGAGGTTCCTGGCGTGCGCGAGCGCGGGCACCCGGCGGTAGTTGAACGCGACCATGGCCCGCACCCCGCGTTCCCGGGCCCGCCGCGCCGCCTCGGCCATCGCCTCGGCCTCCGCGACCGAGTTGGCCAGCGGTTTCTCGCACAGCACGTGCTTCCCGGCCTCCAGCGCCGCGATCGCGATCTCCGCGTGGCTGTCCCCCGGCGTGCAGACGTCGACCAGGCCGACGTCGTCCCGCGCGACGAGCTTCCGCCAGTCGGTTTCGACGTCCTCCCACCCGAACTTCTCCGCGGCCGCCCTGGCCCGGGTCTCGTCGCGGCCGCCGAGCACGGCGAGCCTCGGTACCAGCGGCGGGTCGAAGAACCGGTGCACGCTGCGCCAGGCGTGCGAGTGCACCGCTCCCATGAACGCGTGCCCGACCATGCCGATCCCGATGGTTTCCCGGCTCATGCCCCTCCTTGTGTTCTGGCGAAAAGTCCGGTCAGGAATCGAAGCCGACGTCGAGGTACTGGTCGACGTTCTCCTTCGTCACGACCGCCGAATACGTCGTGATCTCGGCCGGGATGTCGTGCTCGGCCAGGTCGCCGATCCCCTTGCCCTGCCCGAGCAGCCGGGCGAGCGCGACCGCCGTCGAGGCCATCGACGGGCTGTAGAGCACGGTCGCCTTGATCGGCGACGAGTCCGCCTTGATCAGGTTCATCATGTTCTTCGACCCGGCGCCGCCGACCATGATGAACTCCTTGCGGCCCGCGGTGTCGATCGCCGCGTTGACGCCGATGCCCTGGTCGTCGTCGTGGTTCCACAGGGCGTCCAGCTTGGGCGCGCCCTGCAGCAGGTTCGCGGTCTGCTGCTCGCCCGACTCCGACGTGAACTGCGCCGACACCCGCGGGCCCACGCTGAACCCGGCGCGCCCCAGCGCGTCCTTGAAGCCCTTGCTGCGTTCCTGGGTCAGCGGCAGCGAATCGATGCCCGCGACCTCGCCGATGATCGGGTTCGCGACGTTCTTCTTCTTGAGCTCCGCGGCGATGTAGTTGCCCGCGTTGACGCCCATCCGGTAGTTGTCGCCGCCGATCCAGGTTCTATAGGCCAGCGGCGTGTCGAAGACGCGGTCGAGGTTGATCACCGGGATGCCGGCGTCCATCGCCTGCTGGCCGACCGAGGTCAGCGCCTTGCCGTCGAAGGGCAGGATCACCAGCACGTCGACCTTCGCGTTGATCAGCGTCTCCACCTGGGAGATCTGCTGGTTGACGTCGTTGGTGCCCTCGGTGGCGGTGAACTTCACCTCGCTGAACTTCTGCGCCTGCGCCTTGGCGTTCTTGGTGATCGCCGCGATCCAGCCGTGGTCGGCGGCGGGCGCGGAGAAGCCGATGGTGACCGGCTTGCCGGGCTGGGCGTTGTTGCCCGCGTTGGCGACCGGCGCGTTCGACTCCGAGTTCGCGGGCGTGTTCGACGTGCAGCCGGCCAGCAGCGCGCCGGCGCCGACGGCGGCCCCGCCCAGCAGGAATCCCCGGCGGCCGAGGAAGGGTTGTTCGGTCATGACGGCCTCCAAAGGTGTTTCTACGGACCGGTCCTGGCTTTCCTGGCCCGGAACTGCAAGAGCACGGCGAGCACGATGATCACGCCCTTGGCGATGTTCTGGATGTCGGTGTCCAGGTTGTTCAGCGTGAAGATGTTCGACAGCACAGTGAAGATCAGCACGCCGATGAGGGTGCCGATGAGCGAGCCGCGGCCGCCGGTCAGCAGCGTGCCGCCGATGACCACCGCCGCGATCGCGTCGAGCTCGTAGAACATGCCGTTGGTCGACGCGCCCGCCGTCGTCCGCGCGACGACCATCAGCGCGGCGATCCCGCAGCACAGCCCGGCCACGCCGTAGACGAGCGCGAGGTGGCGCTTGACGTTGATGCCGGCCAGCCGCGACGCCTCGGCGTTGCCGCCGACCGCGTACGTCCGGCGGCCGAACGTGGTGCGGTTGAGCACGACCCAGCCGACCGCGAAGACCAGCGCGAACAACCAGATCAGCGTCGGGATGCCCAGGAAGCTCCCCCGGAAGAAGGCGAGGAAGTCCTGGTCGGCGACGACCTGGGTGCGCCGGCCGCTGATCCGCTCGGCGAGCCCGCGCGCCGAGACGTACATCGCGAGCGTGGCGATGAACGGCACGACCTTGCCGTAGGCGACGAGCACACCGTTGATCAGCCCGCAGCCGAGCCCGACCGCGAGTCCACAGAGGACCATCACCCACGGGCCGTACGACTGCGTGGCCAGCGTCGTCAGCCAGACGCCGGCCAGGCCGACCATCGAGCCGACGGACAGGTCGATCCCGCCGCTGATGATCACGAAGGTCATCCCGACGCTCACCACGCCGATCGCCGCGGCCAGCCGCAGGATCGTCGAGATGTTGCTTTCGGTGAAGAACAGTTCCGGCCGGGTGAACTGTCCCACCAGGCAGAGCACCACGAGCACGCCGGCCAGGCCGAGCAGCCGCGGGTCGGCGGCGAAGGCGAACCGCCGCTTCCGTTCGGCGGGAAGCGCTTCCTGTGGCGGTGCTTGCGTTTCGGTCATGCCGCGCTCCCCTCGAGAATCACGTCGAGCACCTCGGCCTCGGTCAGCCCGCCGGAGCGCCGGTCGGCGAGGACGCGGCCCTCGCGCAGCACCAGCACCCGGTCGGACAGCCCGAGCACCTCGGGGATTTCGCTGGAGACCAGCACGATCGCGACGCCGGTCGCGGCCAGCTCGTCGATCAGCCGGTACAGCTCGGCGCGGGCGCCGACGTCGACGCCGCGCGTGGGTTCGTCGAGCAGCAGCACCTTGCAGCCGCGGACCAGCCACCGCGCGAGCACGGCCTTCTGCTGGTTGCCGCCGGACAGCGTGCGCACGATCCGCCGCGGGTCGGCGGGCCGCAGGTCGAGTCGGCGCAGGCTCGCGCCGGCGTCGTCGAGTTCCTTGGCGCGTTCGGTGAACCCGAGCTTCGCGTAGCGGCCGAGGCTGGCCAGGGTCACGTTGTGCACCACCGGCAGGTCGAGCAGCAGGCCCTGGCTCTTGCGTTCCTCGGGCGCCAGGCCGATCCCGGCCTTGACGGCGGCCAGGACGTTGCCGGTGCCGAGCGGTTTCCCCTGCACGGCGACGGTTCCGCGGTCGGCCTTGCGCGCGCCGAAGATCGTCTCGAGCAGTTCGCTGCGGCCCGAGCCGACCAGCCCGGCGATGCCGACGACCTCGCCCGCGTGCACGGTGAAGCTGACGTCCTCGAACTCGCCCGCCCGCGAGAGGTGCTCGACTTCGAGGGCCACCTCCGGCCGGGCGTGGCCGTCGTGACGCGGGCCGAACACGGTCTCCACCTTGCGGCCGGCCATGAGCGCGACCAGGTCGGCGGTCGGCGTCTCGCGGGCGTCGAGGCCGGTACCGACGGTCCGGCCGTCCTTGAGCACGGTCACCCGGTGCCCGATCCGGCGCAGCTCCTCGAGCCGGTGGGAGATGTAGACGACCGCGACGCCGTCGGCGGTCAGCTCGCCGACGATCCGGAAGAGGTTGTCGACCTCCTCGCCCGCCAGCGCGGCGGTCGGTTCGTCCATCACGAGCAGCCGGGCGTCGTGGGCGAGCGCGCGGGCCATCGAGACGAGCTGCTGCCCGGCAGCCGACAGCTTGCCGACCTCGGTGTTCGGGCGGATGTCGGGGTGGCCGAGCCGGGCCATCAGGCGGGCGGCCTCGTCGCGGGCCTGAGAGATGCGCGTGAAGCCGAAGCGGGCGCGTTCGTGGCCGAGGAAGATGTTGTCCGCCACCGAAAGGCCCGGGACGAGGTCGAGTTCCTGGTACATGGTGGCGATGCCGAGGCGCAGGGCGTCGACCGGCGTGCCGAGCGTGACGGGCTCGCCCTGCCAGGTGATTTCGCCGGTGTCGGGCTGGTGCGCGCCGGCGAGGACCTTGATGAGCGTCGACTTGCCCGCGCCGTTCTGGCCGAGCAGGCAGTGCACTTCGCCCGGTTCGACGTCGAGGTCGACGCCGTCGAGCGCGCGGACGCCGGGGAAGGTCTTCACGATCCCGCGGACGGACAGCAGGCTCATACCGTGGCCTCCTCGACGAGCGTCGGGTTCGCGAACAGCCGCTCGGCGGCCAGGTGCGCGGCGCCCCGCAGCGGCGCGCCGAGGCCGAGCCGGGACGGCACGACGCGGGCGTGGCCGAGCGGCCGGGCGGCCAGCTCGACGCGGACCGGCTCCACCAGCCAGTCCCCCAGCTCGGCGAAGTAGCCGCCCAGCACGACGACGTCCGGGTCGAGCACGTCGACCACAGTGGACAGTGCGACGCCGAGCGCGACGCCGAGTTCGTGCACGGCCGTGGCGGCGCGCTGGTCGCCACGCCGGACGCGGTCGGCGAGCAGACCGACCCGTCCTTCGACGCCGAGCGCGGGGTCGTGCAGCGGGTCCCCTGGCGGCGCCGCGGCGCGCAGGACGGCGGCGAGGTTCGCCTTCGTCTCCAGGCAGCCGGTCCGGCCGCAGGCGCAGCGCTCGCCGACCGGGTCGACGGCGATGTGCCCGACTTCGCCCGCGAACCCGCGCGCGCCGCGCAAGATCGCGCCGGCGGAGACGAGGCCGCCGCCGACGGTCGTGCCGCCGCTGAGGTAGAACAGGTCTTCGGCACCATCGAGGGACTCGGCGAGCGCGCCGAGGTTGGCGTCGTTGTCGACGGCGACGGCCTCGGCGGGCAGGTTCAGCCGCGCGGCCATCAGCCCGGCGATCTCGGCGTCCCGCCAGCGCAGCACCGACGCGAGTCTCAGCACGGCGACGGCCGAGTCGACCAGCCCCGGCACGGAGATCGCGACCCCGACCGGAGCGCCGGGCAGGACTTCACGGGCCAGGTGGGCGAGTTCGTCCATGCCTCGCTGCAGCCCGAGCGCGGCGACGTCGACGGTCTCGGCCCGTTCGGCCAGCACCCGCCCGGCCAGATCGGTGACCACGGCCGACAACCGGTCGGCCTCGATGCTCAAGGCCAGCGCGTACGCGCCTTCGCCGTGCAGCTCGACGAGCCGGCTCGGCCGCCCGTTCCCGGGCAGCACCCCGGCGGCCCGGACCAGCCCGCGCCCGGCGAGGTCGGTGAGCAGCGCGGGAACGGCCGACTTGGCGATCCCGCACCGGGCGGCCAGCTGCGTCCGCGAGAGCGGCCCGCCCCGCAGCGCGCGCAGGACAGCGGCCAGGTTCGCGGTCCGCGGGCTCGCCGGATCGGCTCGCCTCGTCCCGGTGACGGCCACGGTGCCCCCAACTTGTGCTGCCTGCTGAACGGACTTTGTCGCTCAGGCAGCGAAAGTAGGGTGGCGCGCATCACTCGTCAAGGTGATGGAGGCGCTCTATGCCCGGTTTTCACCCGGATAGACGTGCGAAACCGGACAGACTTTCGTACTTTCGATGCGAAAGTCTGTCCGATCCTGACATTACTGCCCGGGGTTGCTCAGCAACCGACCGTGAGTCAAGCCCCAGGATCGCCCCCGACGGCAGCACGGCCGATCCACCCATCCGCGATGTCATGAAAGAGTCGTTCACCTCGCCAGACGACATGAACGACCCTTTCATGACATTTCCGGACGGGCGGCGCGCACCGGGCCGGGCCGCGGTCAGCTGCTCAGCGTGAAGGCCCGGTCCGTCGCCGACCACGCGGCTCCGATCACGCCCGCCGTCTCGCCCAGTTCGGACAGCACGATCGGCAGGTTGCCCGTCGCCAGCGGGAGCGAACGCCGGTACACCGCGCTGCGGACCTCCGCCAGCAGCTGGTGGCCGAGCTGGGCGACCCCGCCGCCGATCACGACCATGCCCGGGTTGATGAAGCAGACCAGCGAGGCGATGACCTGGCCGAGCCGCCTGCCGCCGTCGCGGATGAGGTTGACCGCGCCGAAGTCGCCCGCCGCCGCCGCGCGGCCGACGTCGCGGGCGGTGACCGCGCCGCCGTCCGCGGCCACCTCGGCCAGGTGGGCCGAGCGGCCGCTGCGGGCCAGCGCCAGCCCGTCGCGGGCCAGCGCGGCGCCGCCGAAGTAGGCCTCCAGGCAGCCCACCTCGCCGCACGCGCAGGTCGGGCCGAAGTCGTCGAGGCGGATGTGCCCGATGTCGCCCGCCGTGCCCGCGACGCCGCGGTACACCTTGCCGCCGAGCACGATGCCGCAGCCGATCCCGGTGCCGATCTTGACGAACATCAGGTCGTCGGTCGAGCGCGCGACGCCGGCGTGCCGCTCGCCGAGCGCCATCGCGTTGACGTCGTTGTCCACCGCGACCGGGCAGCCCCACAGCCCGCCGAGGTGGTCGCGCACGTTGAACCGGTCCCACCCGGGCATGATCGGCGGCGCGACGGCCATGCCCTCGGCGAAGCTGACCGGCCCCGGCAACCCGATCCCGGCGGCGACCAGCCGCCCGGGCGCCTCCTCGCGCACCTTGTCGGCGAGCGCGGCGACCCGCCGCAGCACCGGGTGCGGCCCCTGCCGCACGTCGCAGTCCTCGACGGCGTGCGCGAGCACCTCGCACGAGGCGTCGGTGACCGCCACCCCGACCGACGTCGCGCCGACGTCGACGGCGAGCACCCGCAGCTCCCCGGACAGCCGCACCAGCGTCGAGCGCCGCCCACCCCGGCTGGCCGACGGCCCCGCAGCCTCGACCAGCCCGACCTCGGCGAGCCGGGCCACCTCGGCCCCCACCCGGGCCCGCGGCAGCTCGAGCCGCTCCCCCAGTTCGACCCGTGACATCGGGCCCTCGTCCCGCAGCAGGGTGAGCAACCGGGTCTGGTGCCGGGTTTCGACCATCGAGTGCTCCGTGCCGGATACCGCGCTCATTCGCCTCAGCCTACTGCGTCGGGGCGCGAACCACGCCGCGTCCCGAGTGGACAGTCGCCGCCCACGTCACCAAAGCGCCCAGCGCGAACGCCGCGCCCAGCAGGGCGGACCCCAGCCAGCCCGCCGCCTCGAACGACGCCGTCGTCGTGGCGGCCCCGAGCGCGGAACCGAGCGAATAGAAGACCATGTACCCGCCGATCGCGCTGCTGGTGCGCCCGGGGAAGGCGGCGGTCAGGACGTGCTGGTTGCCGACGTGCACGACCTGGACGGCGAAGTCCAGCACGACCACGCCGAGCACCAGCAGCGGCAGCGACCGGCCGAGCTGCCCGGTCGCGGCCCACGAGCACACCAGCAGCACGAGCGCGAGACCCGCCACCCGGCGCGCGTGCCCGGCGTCGGCCCAGCGGCCGGCCCGGGCGGCGCCGAGGGCACCCGCCAGCCCGGCGAGGCCGAACAGCCCGATCGCCGTTTCGCCCAGGTGCCACGGCGCCGCGGCCAGGGGCAGCGCCAGGCCGCTCCAGAGGGTGCCGAAGGACGCGAAGAGGAAGAACGCGATGAGCCCGCGGCCGAGGAAGACCGGCTGGGTGAACAGACCGGCCAGCGACCGGAGCAGCGGCCCGTACCGCCCGGTGCGGACGCGCTCGTCGGCCGGCAGCACGGCGAGGCTCAGCGCGCCGAGCGCGGCAGCGAGCACGGCCAGCGTGAGGTAACTGCCGCGCCAGCCCCACAGGTCGGCCAGCGCGCCGGTGGCGATGCGCGCGCCGAGGATGCCCACCACCACGCCGGACGTCACGACGCCGAGGTTGCGGCCCCGCTCGCCGGCCGGGGACAGCTCCGCCGCGTACGCGACCGCCGTCTGCACCACGACCGCGAACGAGCCCGCCGCGGCCAGCCCGGCGAACGCCACCCAGGCGGCCGGCGCGGCCGCGGTGAGCGCCAGGCCGGCCGCTTCCAGTCCCAAGTGGACGGCGAGCAGCCGTCGCCGGTCGAGCAGGTCTCCCAGCGGCACCAGCAGGACCAGCCCGGCGAGGTAGCCGAGCTGGCCGGCGGCGACGAACCAGCCGGCCGCGTTCCGGGCGACGCCGAGGTCGTCCCCCATCGGGCCCAGGACCGGCTGTCCCGCGTAGACCCCGGCGACCGCCACCCCGCACACGACCGCCAGCAGCAGCCTCGTTCCCCGTCCCATGACCCCTCCGCACTTGGTTGCGTTTTGCAACTCTTCGCAGAGTAGGTCAGAATGGTTTCGATCAGCAACTCATGGAGGACGTGGTGGAAGCGAGCTGGACCGACCCGGAGTGCCCGGTCGCCCGCGCGGCCGATCTGGTCGGGGACCGCTGGAGCCTGCTGATCATCCGCGACGCGATGGACGGCGCCCGCTCGTTCACCGACTTCCAGCAGCGCACGGGCATCGCGCGCAACATCCTCACCGACCGGCTCCGCAAGCTCACCGCGCACGGCCTGCTCGAGCACGTCGAAGCGCCGACGGGCAAACGCCGCCGCTACGCCCTCACCGACGCGGGCAAGGACCTCTTCCCCGTGGTCGTCACGCTCCGGCAGTGGGGCGAGCGGCACGCCTTCGAGCCGGGCGAACCGCGTTCGGTCCTGGTCGACGCGCACGGCGCCGTCGTCCCGGACGTCGTGCCCGCGGCCGCTGACGGGACCACGCTGACCAGCGACACGACGTCCGTGCTGAAGGCGCCTAGCTGATGAAACCCGCCGACTTCAGCCAGTCGCGGGCCACCTCCGCCGGCTTCTGGCCGTCGACGCTCACCTTCTTGTTCAGCTCGGTCAGCGTCGGCGTGTCCAGCTTCGCCGCGATCGGGGTGAAGACCTGCTCCAGCTGCGGGTACTTCTGCGCCACCGCGGACGCGATCGAGATAGCCGGGTTGTACGTCGGGAAGAAGTGCTTGTCGTCTTCGAGCACGACGAGCTTCTGCCCCGCCACGCGGCCGTCCGTCGTGGCGACCTCGCCGAAGCCGCAGGTGTCGCCCTTGCCGACCGTCGGGTAGATGACCGCGTCGTTGAGCAGGTGCTCCTGCGGGGCGGGCAGGTCGAACCCGTACGTCTTCTCCAGGCCCGGGAAGCCGTCGTCGCGGCTCTTGAACTCCGGGCCGATGCACGTCGACGCCGCCGCCGGGTCGCGCTTCACCAGTGCCGCGTAGTCCGAGAGCGTCTTGACGCCGGTGCGCGCGATCGCCGCCGGGTTGCCGGCCAGCGCGTAGGTGTCGTTGGCAGGCGAGCGGGCCCACCAGGTGACGTTGTTGGCGGCGTCGGCCTGCTTGACCGCGTCGTACTGCGCCTGCGGGTCGGCGATCGGCTTGGTCTGCTTCAGGTAGCTGATCCACGCGGTGCCGGTGTACTCCCAATAGAGATCGACCGCGCCGCTGGTGAGCGCCTGGCGGACGTTGCTCGAGCCGGTGATGTTGGTCTTGTCCTGCGGGCTCGCGCCGGCCGCCTGCAGCGCGACGACGGCGATCTGGCCCAGCAGCAGCTGTTCGTCGAACTCCTTGGAGCTGACCCGGATCTGCGCCCCGCTCAGTGCGTCGATCTTCTTGATGGACCCTTCGCCCACCTGGGCGCCGGACTGGTCCTTGCCGATCGTGCAGCCGGCGGCGAGCACCACGACGAGTGCGGAAACGGCGGCGATCGTGCGGCGCATGGTGTCCTCCTAGGGTTGGGTTCCGCGCGGGTGCAGGACTTCCTCGGCCAGCAGGCCCAGCCAGTCGGCGAAGAGCGCCAGCGCGGCGACGACGATGCCGAAGGTCAGGCTCAGCAGCGGGCGGTACAGCCCGATCCCGGCGACCAGCCCGCCGCCGAGGCCGCCGCCGTCGATGAACGTCGCCAGCGTCGCGCTCGCGACGGTGAGCACCAGCGCCGTCCGGATCCCGGCGAGGATCACCGGGACCGCCAGCGGGAGTTCGATCCGCCAGAGGATCGCCGTCTTCGTCATGCCCATGCCGCGCGCGGCGTCCACGAGCGTCGGGTCGACGCCGTCGAGCCCGACGATCGTGTTGCGCAGCACCGGCAACGTGGCGTAGACGACCAGCGCCGTCACCGCCGTCGTGGTGCCGGTGCCGATCCACAGCGCGAGCAGGACGACGAGCCCGATCGACGGGATCGCCTGGCCGAGGTTGCCCAGCCCGAGCCCGATCGGCCGGGCCCACCGCGACCCGGCGCGGGTGAGCAGGATGCCCAGCGGGAGCGCGATCGCGATGGTGCAGACCGTGGAGATCAGCGTCAGCCGCAGGTGCGCGCCGAGTTCGGCGAAGATCTCGTTCGCGTTGAGGTAGCGCTGCTCGATCGAGTCGATGGGCTGCGCGCGCACGATCAGGAACACCGCCAGCAGCGCGAGGGCGAGCAGCACCGGGCGCACCAGCAGGCCGAGCCGGCGCCGCCGTGGCCGCTTCGCCGCCTGCGAGGCCGGTTCGGGCGCCGGCGCGGCCGCGGGCGGCGGCTCGGCGGCGGGCTCGAGCGCCGCGACCAGGCGTGCGACGTCGCAGACACCCCGCACGGCACCGCCTTCGGTCACCGAGACCGCGGTGCGGCCGGTGCGAACCATCGTGTCCAGCACGTCCCGCAGCGTCGCCGTGGCGGCGATCGAGGGCAACCCGTCCGCCGCCGGCCCGAGCGGCACGTCCGCCACCGGGATCAGCGCGAGCCGCTTCAGGTTCCGCTTCGAACCGGCGAACGCCGAGACGTAGTCGTCGGCCGGCGCAGCCAGGATCGCCTGGGGCGTGTCGTACTGCGCGAGCACCGACCGCGGCCGCAGCACCGCGATCCGGTCACCGAGCTTGAGGGCCTCGTCGAAGTCGTGCGTGACGAACACGATCGTCTTGCGCACCTGCTTCTGCAGCCGCAGGAGCTCGTCCTGCAGCCGGGCGCGCGTGATCGGGTCGGTGGCGCCGAACGGCTCGTCCATCAGCAGCACCTGCGGGTCCGCCGCCATCGCCCGCGCCACGCCGACGCGCTGCTGCTGGCCGCCGGAGAGCTCACGCGGGTAGCGCCGGCCGTGCTCGCGGGTCAGCCCGACGACGTCGAGCAGTTCGCGCACGCGGCCGGCGACGCGCTGCCGCGTCCAGCCGAGCACCCGCGGCACCACGCCGATGTTGGCGTCCACCCGCAGGTGCGGGAAGAGCCCGACCTGCTGGATGACGTACCCGGTGTGGCGCCGGTGCTCGTCGAGGTCGAGCTCGGCCACATCGGTGCCGCCGAGCGTGACGACCCCCGACGTGGGCTCGACGAGCCGGTTGATCATCCGCATGGTCGTCGTCTTGCCGCAGCCCGACGGGCCGGTCAGCACGACGATCTCGCCCGCCGGGATCGTCAGCGAGAGGTTGTCGACCGCGGGCACCGCCTGGCCGGGGTAGTGCTTGCTGACCCCGCGCAGCTCGATCGTCTCGCCGCCGGCGCCGGTCGGCTCCCCCGGCGCGCCTTCGAGGCGGGTGCGCGGGCGCCGCCACGCCGTCAGCTTGCCGACGACGACGTAGGCCAGGTCGAACAGCAGCGCCAGCACTATGATCCCGACCGTCCCGGTCAGCACCTGGTTGAGCGAGTTGACCGAGCCGAACCGGCCGAGCCCGTCGAAGATCTCGTTGCCGAGGCCGGGCCCCTTGACGTAGGCGCCGATGGCCGCGATCCCGATGGTGATCTGCGTCGACACCCGGATGCCGGACAGGATCACCGGCCACGCCAGCGGCAGCCGCACCCGCCACAGCACCCGCACCCGGCCGAGCCCCATCCCGTGCGCGGCGTCGACGACGGCCGGATCGACCCCGCGCAGCCCGACGATCGTGTTGCGCGTGATCGGCAGCAGCGCGTAGAGCACCAGCGCGAACAGGACGTTCGTCAGCCCGAGCCCGAACGGCCCGATCAGGATGCCGAGCAGCGCGATCGACGGGATGGTGAGGAAGGCCGCGGTCGTCGTGGTGGCGAGCGAGCCGAGCCAGCGCCGCCGGTAGGTGAGCACGCCGATCGTGGTCCCGATCAGCACGGCCAGCGCGACCGCCGCGAGGGTGAGGTCCACGTGCAGGATGGCGTCGTTGACGACGTCGATCCAGTTCTCGCGGAGGTACTCCCACCAGCTCAGGGCTTCGCTCCTCGACGTCGCGGTCGGTGATTCACCGGCCGCGTCCGGAGTGCGGCCGGGTCCCAGCCCAGCACGCCGACGGGTGTCCTGTCCACCGCCCGGCACCCCTAACCGGCCGGCGATCGTCGTGCGATGCGGTACATCGGCCGAAAGAACGAGGTCGGCTGTCCCTTCGGCCGAGGTGCTCGCTCGCGCGCTCCCCTAGCTTCACGACCATGGAGTTCAAGCGCGTCGGGGTGGCCGTGGCCACCGCCGTCGCCGTGGCGGTCGGCATCGGGGCGACGGTGCTGGCCACCGCCTCCGACCCCGTCGCGCCCGAGGTCGTCAGCGCGACCCCGGCCGAAGCCGGGCACGAGAACGAGGGCAAGTACACCACCGGGGACTACGTGCTGACCGTGCACGAACTGGACGACGACGGCGACGGCACGAGCACCGCCATCGGGCCGCACACCACGTACTACTCGAAGACGCTGCACGGGACCGGAACCCGCGCGAACACCGTCGTCAAGTTCTCGTCCGGCAGCGACCGCGACGCGCCGGTCGTGTTCAGCTACCCCGCTCCCGCTCCCGGCCGGGCCATCGACTGCGTCGCGTCCGGCACCGAAGCGTCGCCGGTCGTGCGGTGCGAAACGAAGCCGTGGGTTCAGCCGCGCCGCAGCACCACCTCGTCGACCTGGTCACCGGCTTCGCCGAGCGCGCGCACGGTGAGCTGCCCCGGGACGACGTCGACCGCCACCAGGCCGTAGCCGCGGTAGCGGACCCGCGACCACGTCACCGCTGTGTCCGTCGGCGTTTTGCTGCCCTTCTTGTACGACTTCATCGTGGCGGTGACGTCGTTGACGTGACCCAGGTAGCTCTCGGGTGCCTTCTTGTAGAACGCGTCGAGGGCCTGCCCGCCGCCCCCGGCGGTGATGTAGGTCGTGCCGTCGGCCGCCGGGTTCACCACCCCGGTCTTCTTCGTGCCCTTCCCCGCCTTGATCGGGTCGGTGCGCTCGTAGAGCCGGTTGTGCGCGGTCAGCACCAGGTCGACGCCGTGCTTGTCGAACAGCGGCGCCCACTTCTCCTGCGCGCCGCGCTCGGCGCCATAGCGGTCGCCGGTGCTGTAGACGGAGTGGCTGCAGTAGACCACGACGAACTCGACGGCCGGGTCGGCGCGGAACCGCCCGAGCTGCGCGTCGATCCACTTGAGCTGCTTGCCCGCCGTGTAGTCGAGCTTGGCCGGGAAGCGGTAGCAGACCTCGCCGGAGTCGAGGCTCAGGAACCCGACGTTGTGGTAGCGCCACGCGTAGATCCCGGTGGAGCCGCTCCACGCGTTGTCCGGCATGGTGAAGCGCGCCCGCACGCCGCCGTTCCCGGTGCTGTCGTAGAACTTCTCGTACTCGCGGTGGCCTAGGGTGATCATCCACGGGATCCCGGACGCGACCACGTCGTTCTGCGCGAAGAAGGAGTCCCACTTCCGCGCGTCGTATTCGAAGTCCTCCGACGTGGGCTTGTCCTCGGGCTCGTGCATCGCGTAGCTCAGGTCGCCGAGTGCCAGGTGGAACGCCGGGGCGAGGTCCGCGATCCGGCTCGCGCCGTTGATCGCGTTGTAGCCGAGGCCTTGGTCCCCGGCCGCGGTGAAGGTGAACGCGCCGGAAGCGCCTGCCGTGCGGAAGGTCGCGACCTCGCCGAGCCGGTCCGCGGCCACGGGGTCGTAGCCCGCGTGCCCGAGCACGTAGTGGTAGGTCGTGTCCGGCGTCAGCCCGGTCAGCTTGGCGTGCAGGAAGTACTGCGTGTACGTGGCCGGCGCGTGCGGCGGGAAGTCGTGCTCCTCCGGGTGCTGCCAGGACAGCTTGCTTTCCAGCGGCCGCACTTCGGCGGCGACGGGCGCCCCCAGCGTCGACGGCGAGGTGCCGAAGCGGACGTACGGCCCGGTCACCTTGCCGGGCACCTGCCAGGACACCGTGACCTGGGTGGCCGGGTCCGCGCCGAACGCCAGGTGCCTGCCGAACGGCCGCAGCGCCGGGCCGGCCGGTGCCGCGGCGCCGAACAGCGCGCGCCGGGAGAGGTTCGTGGTCATCGCGTGTCCTCCGGTCAGCCGCGGCGGATGGTCAGGTCGTCGACGAGGACGTTGTCTTCGGTGAGCGCCCGCACCTTCAACTGGCCGGGCTTCCCACCGGCCGCCGGGGTGACGTCGACGTGCACCAGGCTGTAGCCGCGGAAGCGCACCCGCGACCAGGTGACCTTCTTCGAGTGCCCGCCGCCGTCTTCGTCGTCCCACCGCATGGTGGCCGTGGCGTCGTGGACGTGCCCGATGTAGGAGTCACCGGCGGACTCGTCGATCCAGTCGTTGATGCTCTCGCCGCCACCGCCCGCGGTGATGTAGGTGACGCCGTCGGTCCTGGAGTTCACCGTGCCGCCGGGTGCGACCTTCTTCGTGCCCTTGCCCGCCTTGATCGGGTCGGTGCGTTCGTAGAGGTGGTTGTGCCCGTTGAGGACCAGGTCCACCTGGTACTGGTCGAACAGCGGCGCCCACTTCTGCTGCGCGCCGAGTTCGGCGCCGTTCGCGTCCGACGTCGAGTAGGTGCACTGGTGGCAGTAGACGACGATGAACTCGATCGTCGGGTCGTCCCGGAACTGCGCGAGCCGGCTCTTCAGCCAGGCGGTCTGCTTGCCCTCGGTGTAATCCAGGTTGGACGGGCTGTTGTAGCAGATGTCGTTGCCGTCCAAGCTGATCAGGCCGACGTTCTGGTAGCGCCACGAGTAGATGCACGTCGAGCCGGCCCACGCGTTGTCCGGCATGGTGAACCGGGCGCGCATGCCGGCGTAGCCGTGGTCGTCGTACCAGCCCTCCATCTCGTGGTTGCCGATCGCGACCATCCACGGGATCCCGGCCGCGACGAGCTCGTTCTGGGCGAAGAACGAGTCCCACTTGCGGGCGTCGTACTTGTCTTCGTCCGGGTGCCCGCCTTCGCCGTTGAGCGCGTAGCTGAGGTCCCCCATCGCGAGGTGGAACCGCGGGCCGAGATCGGCGATCAGGCTGTTGGTGGCGAGCGCGTTGTAGCCGACGCCCTGGTCGCCGAACGCGGTGAAGGAGAACCCTTCGGTGCGGCCCGCGGCGGGCGCGGTGCGGAAGGTGCCGACCTCGCCGGGCCTGCCGCTGGTCGCCGGGTCGTAACCCTGGTGGCCGACGACGTAGTAGTAGGTCGTGTTCGGCACCAGGTTGTCGAGCTTGACGTGGTGGTAGTACTGCGTGATCGTGGACGGGCTGTGCGGGGAGAAGGTGTGCGTCGCGGTCTGCCAGGACAGGTCGCTCTTCAGCGCACGCACCTCGGCGGGCACGGTCGCGCCGTAATCCCCTTCGACCGTGCCGATCCGCAGGTAGGGCGCGGTCACCTGAGCCGGTGTCTGCCAGGAGACGACGACCTGCCGCGAGGCGTCGGCGCCGTAGGCGAGGTGCCTGCCGAAGGGCCGCAACGCCGAGCCCGGCACGGTTTCCGCGCGCAGCAGCACCGACGGTCCCCGCGGGACCGGGGGCGCCGCCTCGGCGGTTCCGGGCAGCAGGAGGCGCCCGGCGGCCAGCGCGGCACCGCCGGCCGCGGCACCGCGGAACACGGTGCGCCTGGTGTGCTTCCGGACGTTGTGGTCGTACCACTCGGCGAGCCGCAGTTCCATGCGCTCAAGTTAAGAAACTTTCCTAACTACGTCAAGAGCACGCCTGGACACCGACGGTTGCCGCGAGTCGATCAAGTCGGTACAGTCCGGCTTGCCGGGGAAATCCCTGGCACCGCCGCGTTGTTTCGCCCGAGCCCGATGGCCCCAAGGAGCACACGTGCGCGTCTTCCGCCGGTTCACGGCACCCGCGATCCTCTTCTCGGCACTGCTCGCCGCCCCGGTCGGCACCGCGCAGGCCGCCACCGCGAAGTGGCCCGGCGACCCGGCCGTCGCGGTCGCCGACGCAGCCGGCTTCTTCGGCGAAAACCTCAGCGGGCTCTCGTTCGCGGGCGCCGACGTGCTGTGGGCAGTGAAGAACGGCCCGGGCACGCTGTACCGGCTCGTCCGCACCGGCTCGACGTGGGGCCCGGACCCGGCGAACGGCTGGTCGTCCGGGAAGGCCCTGCACTACCGCGACGGCAGCGGCGACCCGGACACCGAAGGCGTGGTGGCCACCCCCGACGGCGTCTTCGCCGCGACCGAGCGCGACAACGACGGTGACGGCAGCATGCTGAAGGTGCTGCGGTTCGACACGACGTCCTCGGCCAAGTCACTGAACGCGGTCGCCGAATGGGACCTCACCGACGATCTGCCCGCCGTCGACGACAACGGCGGCTTCGAGGCCATCACCTGGGTCCCGGACGCGTTCCTGACCGCGGGCGGCTTCCTCGACGAGCACCGGAAGGCGCCGTACGACCCGGCCGCGTACCCCGGGCACGGCACCGGCCTCTACTTCGTCGGGCTCGAGGACACCGGCAAGGTCTACGCGTACGCGCTCGACCAGTCCGGCGGCGGGTTCACCAAGGTGGCGACCATTTCGTCCGGGTTCCCGAAGATCATGGAGCTGGAGTTCGAGCCGGCCACCGGCCGCCTCTGGTCGGTCTGCGACGACACCTGCTCGGGCAAGACGGCGACGCTGAAGCTCACCGGCGGCAAGTTCACCGTCGCGGCGACCTACGCGCGGCCGTCGAAGATGCCGAACTACAACAACGAAGGCTTCGCGATCGCGCCGTCGTGCTCGGCCGGTCGCAAGGCGGTCGTGTGGGCCGACGACGGCAACGACGGGGACCACGCACTGCGGTCCGGTGCGCTGAGCTGCTGACTCAATCACTGATTGAATCACTGCTTGAAAGCTCGCGCTCCCGGTGGTCTACTCGTCGGATGGACCCGACACCCGACCGGCTGCTGGCCGCCGCCGAACGGCTGCTGCTGGCGGGCGACTACGACAGCGTGTCCGTACGGGCGATCTGCACGGCGGCCGGGCTCAACCCGGCCGCCGTGCACTACCACTTCGGCTCGAAGGACGCGCTGGTCGCGGCGATGCTGGAGGACCGGCTCGCCCCCGTGTGGCGCGGCCTGCTCGACGACCTCGAGCGGCGGCGGAGCGAGGGCTGGGTGCCGGCCGCGGCGGACCTGGCCGACGCCGTACTGGCGCCGCTGGCCGGGCTGGCCGCCGACCCGGTCGGCCGCCTCCGGCTGCACCTGCTCGCCCGCGTGCTGCTCTCGGGGCAGCGGATGCACTGGCGGTCACCCTGGTTCAGCCTGGACCCGTGGGCCGAGCTGCTGCGCGCCGCCCGGCCGGACCTGAGCGGCGAGCAGGCGACCACGCGCTGGGTCCTGGCCTTCCAGCTGCTGCTCCAGGTGTTCGGGCAGCCGGCCGCGCCCGCGCCGGCCGAGCCGCGGCTGCCGCTCGACGCCGTCCGTTCGTTCGTCACGGCCGGGCTGGACGCGCCGTGACGCCGCCCGACGTGTTCGCCCCGGCCCGGCTCGGCCCGGTCCGGCTGCGCAACCGGGTGATCAAGGCCGCCACGTTCGAAGGCCGGACGCCGGACGCGCTCGTCACCGACGAGCTGATCGAGTACCACCGCCGTCCCGCCCGCGGCGGCGTCGGCATGACGACGCTGGCGTACTGCGCGGTGTCGCCCGAGGGCCGCACGGACCGCCACCAGATCTGGATGCGACCCGACGCGGTACCCGGGCTGCGCCGGTTCACCGCCGCGATCCACGCCGAGGGCGCGGCGGCCTGCGCGCAGATCGGGCACGCCGGGCCGGTGGCGAACGCGGCGTCGAACCGCCTCCCGGCGCTGTCCCCGACCCGCCGGTTCAGCCCGCTCGGCATGCGGCTGACGCGCGCAGCCACCGCCGCGGACCTGGACCGGATCGTCGAAGCCCACGCGAGTGCGGCCCGTACGGCCGAGGAAGCCGGCTTCGACGCCGTGGAAGTCCACTTCGGACACAACTACCTGGTCAGCGCGTTCCTCAGCCCGCGGCTCAACCACCGCACCGACGGCTTCGGCGGCAGCCTCGCGAACCGGGCCCGGCTGGCGCGCGAAGTCGCCCGCGCGGTGCGCGACGCGGTCGGCGACCGGCTCGCGATCACCGCCAAGCTGAACATGGACGACGGCGTCCCCGGCGGCTTCTGGCTGGACGAAAGCCTCGAAGTCGCCCGATGGCTGGAGGCGGACGGCAGCGTCGACGCGCTGGAGCTCACCGCGGGCAGTTCGCTGCTCAACCCGATGTACCTGTTCACCGGCGACGCGCCGGTGCGGGAGTTCGCGGCCCGCTTCCCGCAACCAGCCCGCCTGGGCCTGCGCCTCGGCGGCCGGTTCTTCCTGCGCGAGTACCCGTTCCGCGAGGCCTACCTGCTCGACCGCGCCCGCCAGTTCCGCGCGGCGCTGCGCCTGCCGCTGATCCTGCTCGGCGGGATCACGACGGTGGAGACCATGAACCTGGCGATGGCCGAGGGCTTCGCGTTCGTCGCGCTGGCCCGCGCCCTGCTGCGCGAACCGGACCTGGTCAACCGCATGCGGGCGGACGCGAGCACGCGTTCCCTGTGCGTCCACTGCAACCGCTGCATGCCCACGATCTACGGCGGCACGCACTGCGTCCTGGCCTGACCCCCTGCGCCGATCGGCCCAATTCGCGGTCTTCCGGAACCCGGGTTTCCCTGCGCGCGTCACTATGAAGACGTCAAGGGGGGTGCGATGCCGGAGGGGAACCCGCTCGTCGCGGAGTCGAAGCAGGACCCGGACGGCCCGGGCGCGTTCACCGCCGGCAACGGCGACTACGGCTGGGCCGGCGGCATCGGCATCGCCGAGTCGTCGATGGACGCCTTCAACGGCATCAAGGACGGTGACTGGGTCTCCGGCGGTCTCGGCATGCTGTCGCTGGCCGGGGAAATCGCCGGGGCGGCGATCGACCCGTTCGGGTACCTGATGTCGTCGGTGGCGTCGTTCCTGATGGAACACGTGCAGCCGTTGAAGGACATGCTCGACTCGGTGGCGGGCAACCCGCCGGTGATCCAGTCGTATGCCGACACGTGGGGCAACGTGTCCAAAGCGCTCGGGGAGCGCAAGACCGACTTCGACAACGCGGTCAAGAACGGCACCACCGGCTGGACCGGCGCGGGCGCGGACGCCTACCGCAAGTTCGCCGCGGAGCATTCCGAGGCGCTCTCGGGTGCGGCGACGGTGGCCGGGGCGATCAGCACGGTCACGATGATCATGGGCCAGGTCGTGTCGTTCGTCCGCGAGACGGTCCGGCAGCTGATCGCGGACCTGGTCGGCAAGCTGATCGCGTGGGTGATGGAGGAGGTCTTCTCCCTCGGTTTCGGCACCCCGGTGGTGGTCGCGCAGGCCTCGGCGGCGATCGCGAAGTGGGGCAAGAAGATCGGGGAGCTGCTGAAGAAGCTCACCGACACCATCCGGAAGGTGTCGCCGCTGCTGTCGAAGCTGGTCGACGTCTTCGAGAAGATCGCGAAGGTGTTCGGGAAGGTCCTGGGCAAGGTCTCCGGCCTGGACGGGTTGAAGGTCAAGGAAGGCGGCTTCGTCCACAAGATCCCCAAGGGGGAGGGTGGCGGGGTCCACACCCGCGCCCACGGCGGGGACGGGGACTCCCCGGACGGGGATGGCTCGCACTCCGGGGACGGCGAGGGTTCTCACTCCGGTGAGGGCGACGGGTCGCGGGGCGACTCGGGCGAGTCCGGCCGCGCGGACGGGGATTCGCCGAGTTCGGACCCGATGAACACCGATTCCGCGCCCGATGGAGGGTCCCGCCGCGGCTCGGACCGGGACAGCTCCTCCACCCACAGCGGGGACGATTCCCCCACGGCGCGCGGGGACGAGGCACCGGACGGCAGCCCCTCGACGGCGCGGTCGGACGAGGGCTCACCCACCCACGGCGGGGACAGCAGCGCCGACGGCACGCCCTCGCACACCGGGGACAGCGGTCCTTCGGCGACGCGTTCGCCGTCCCACTCGGGTGATTCGAGCCCCTCGGCGGCCCGCAGCAACGAACCCTCGCACACGGGTGACAGCAGCCCGTCGCACACCGGGGACAGCACGCCGTCGCGGGCGAGCGACAGCAACCCCTCACCCACCCGCGGGAGCGACAGCACCCCCTCGCACGGCGGGGACAGCAGCCCGTCACCCACCCGCAGCGGCGAGCCCGCCCACACCGGGGACAACACCCCCGCCCGGGCCAGCGACACCAGCCCCTCACCCACCCGCAGCAGCGAACCCGCCCACACCGGGGACAGCAGCCCCTCGCCCACCCGCGGCAGCGACAGCACGCCCTCCCACACCGGCGACTCCAGCCCCGCACCCACCCGCAGCAGCGAACCCGCCCACACCGGCGGGGACACCAGCCCGTCACCGACACGAGGCAGCGACAGCACCCCCACGCACTCCGGCTCCTCGCCCGCCGCACGGACCGACGGCTCGCACGCCGGGACCGACACCCCCAGCAGCGCCGCACCTCCCCGCGCCGACGGCACCACCTCCGCCAGCGGCACCGCACCCACCACACCCCGCACCACCGACCCCGGCACCGTCCCCGCACCCCGCACCGCCGACACCCCCGGCGTCCCGCCCCAGGGCGGGACGCCCATGACCGGCGGGATGCCACCCGGCGGCGCACCCGCCACCGGCGGTGGCGGGCTCGGCGGCGGCTCCCCGCGCACCGGTGGTGGCGGCGGCTGGACCGGCACCCCCGGCAGCCCCGGCGCGCACGTCGACACACCCGGACGTCCCCGCCCCGGCAGCGACCTGCCCGCAGGCCGTCCCCGCACGCCCGAGGCACCCGCCCCGGCCGCCCGCGGCGGCTACGGGCCCGGCACCCACGCACCCGACACCCCCGGCACCCGGCCCCGCCCCGACACCGGCACGCCCGACACCCGACCCGGCGGCAACGCCCCTGGCACCCGGCCCCGCCCCGACGGCGGCACGCCCGACATCCGACCCGACGGCCACACCCCCGCCACCCGCACACCCGGCGCCGACACCCCCGCCACCCGGCCCGGCACCCCCGGCCAC
>NZ_RSEC01000062.1 GCF_003937945.1 Amycolatopsis eburnea | reverse complement strand
CCCCACCGAAGCCCCAACCCGTCGCACACGGTTCCGGCAAGCCACACCCGCAGCCAGCGAAGCCGCCGCCCACACGACCCCACCGAAGCCCCAAGCCGCCGCACACGGTTCCGGCAAGCCACACCCGCAGCCAGCGAGGTCGCCGCACATACGACCCCGCCGAAGCCCCAACCCGCCGCACACGGTTCCGGCAAGCCACACCCGCAGCCAGCGAGGTCGCCGCACATACGACCCCACCGAAGCCCCAACCCGCCGCACACGGTTCCGGCAAGCCACACCCGCAGCCAGCGAGGTCGCCGCACATACGACCCCACCGAAGCCCCAACCCGTCGCACACGGTTCCGGCAAGCCACACCCGCAGCCAGCGAGGTCGCCGCACATACGACCCCGCCGAAGCCCCAACCCGCCTCAGATGAGATCGAGCGGATCCACCTGGACGCGGATCGGTTCCGTCGCCTTCTTCGCGTCCCGCCGGGCCGCCGCCGCGTGGATCGAGGCCGCCAGTGCCTTGCCGTCCGCGCGGGACACCCGGACCAAGGCCCGCTCTCGCTCCGCGTTGCCGTCTTCGTCGACCTCGCCCAGCGGGACCGGGCCCAGCACCTCGCCGGTGTCGGGCAGCGGGAGGTCGGCCAGGAAGCCCGCGACCGCGTCCGAGCCGCCCTCGACGCTCGCCATCCGCATCGACGGCGGGAAGCCCAGCTCGCGGCGCTCGGCCAGCTCCTGGCCCGCGTGCCAGGCCGGGTCCCAGCGGACCAGGGCCTGGACCACCGGCAGGCCTGCCTCCGCGCCGACGATGACCCGGCCGCCGTCGGCAGCCGGCCGGACCAGGGCGGCCGCGGCCATCCAGCGGCGCAGGGTCTCCTCCGCCGCCCGCAGGTCCTGGCGCCCGAGGAGAGCCCAGCCGTCCAGGAGCAGCGCCGCGCCGTAGCCGCCTTCGGCCACCGGTTCGGCTCCCGGCGTGCAGACCACCAGCGCCGGTTTGCCCGGGACCGCGGACAGCACCTCCGCCGCGCCCGAGGTGCGGACCGGGATGCCTGGGAACGCGCGGCCGAGCTCCTCCGCCGTGCGCTTGGCGCCGACGATCACCGCGCGCAGCCGCACCGAGCCGCAGGCACTGCAGCGGAACGCCGTTTCCGGGACGCCGCACCAGCGGCAGGCCGGGGGTTTCGGCTGCCCGTCGATCGAGCCGCCCGGCAGCGCCAGCGGGCCCGCGCAGCGGCGGCAGTGGGCGGGCGTGCGGCAGTTGCCGCAGGCCAGACCCGGGACGTAGCCGCGGCGCGGGACCTGGACCAGCGCCGGGTGACCGGCCGCGAACGCCTGGCGCGCGGCCTCGAACGCCACCGCCGGCAGGCGTGCGACGCGGGCGGCCTCGTCGCGGGCGACGTCGAAGTCCTCGCCGACCGGGGTGACGCGCGGGGCGGCGGCCCGCAGCACCGCGCGGTCGGCCAGCACCGGCTGCGCCCAGCCGGACTCGACCAGCAGCTGTGCCTCGGCCGTGCGGGCGAAGCCGCCGACCAGCAGGGACGACTTGGTCGTGTGCGCGCGGTCCATCAGCACGTCGCGGACGTGCGGGTACGGCGCGTGCTGGTCGAGGTGCAGGTCGTCGCCGTCGTCCCAGACGACGAACAGGCCGGGGTCGTGGACCGGCGCGAACATCGCCGCGCGCGTGCCGACCACCACGCGCACCGCGCCGCGCAGCACCGCCAGCCAGCGCCGGTAGCGCTCCGCCGGCCCGAGCCCGGCGATCAGCGCCACCACGGCTGCTTCGCCCAGCAGCTCGGCGCACGCCTCGTGCACGCGGGTCAGGTCGCGGTGGTCGGGCACGACCAGCACCGCGCCGCGGCCCGCGGCCGCGACCGTGCCGGCCGCCTCCGCCAGCCGGCGCGGCCAGTCCTCGCCCGGCAGGGCCTGCCAGACGGCGTTCGCGGGCTTGCCCTCGGCCAGGGCCTCCAGGAACGCCGGGCCGCGCTGGTACCGCGTCCAGGCCTCGGTGTCCGGCGCCTCCGGTGGGGCCGCGGGCGCGAGCGGCGGCTCGCCTTCGGCCTTCGCGTGGCGCGGCGGGATCGCCAGGCGCAGGACGTCCGACAGCGTGCCGCCGTAGCGGTCGGCCACCGCCCGGCACAGCGCGTGCAACGACGGCGGCAGCACCGGCTCGGCCGACGTCACGCGGTCCAGGAACGCCAGCCTCCGGTCGTACTCGCTGGACTCGCCGCGCTCGATGAGGTAGCCGTCGACGAGCTGGCCGGCGAACCGGACGCGGACGCGGCAGCCCGGCACCGCGGTCTCGTGCAGCTTCTCGGGGACGAGGTAGTCGAAGGTGCGGTCCAGGTGGGCCAGCGGGATGTCGACGACGATCCGCGCGACCGGCCGCTCCGGCGCGGGCGACTGCGCCCCTTTCGCCTTCTCCCCCGGCCTCGGCTTCTTCCGGGCACGCGAAGGCGCCGCCTTGCTTGCAGGCGGCTTCTCGGGAAGCTCCCAGAGAGCGACGGGCTCGGACTTACTCACGCCACTGATCTCTACCAGACCCCTCCGACACCCCCAACGCCGAACGCCGTGAAGGCCTCCTTACCGGGCATAAAAGCCGGTAAGGAGGCCTTCACGGACTTCAGGTCAGGCGCCGGCGGCCGACTTCAGGGCCTCGGCGCGGGCCGTGCTCTCCCACGGGAGGTCCAGCTCGGGACGGCCGAAGTGGCCGTACGCCGCGGTCGGGGCGTAGATCGGGCGCAGCAGGTCGAGGTCGCGGATGATCGCCGCCGGCCGGAGGTCGAAGACCTCGGTGATGGCCTGCTGGATCTTCGACGGGTCGACCGTCTCGGTGCCGAACGTCTCGACGAACAGGCCGACCGGCGCCGCCTTGCCGATCGCGTACGCGACCTGCACCTCGGTCCGCTGGGCCAGGCCCGCGGCGACGACGTTCTTGGCCACCCAGCGCATCGCGTACGCGGCGGAGCGGTCGACCTTGGACGGGTCCTTGCCGGAGAACGCGCCGCCACCGTGGCGGGCCATGCCGCCGTAGGTGTCGACGATGATCTTGCGGCCGGTCAGGCCGGCGTCGCCCATCGGGCCGCCGATGACGAAGCGGCCGGTCGGGTTGACCAGCAGGCGCGCGCCGGAGGTGTCGATGCCCAGGCCCTCGAGCTCGGGGCCGACGACGTGCTCCTTGACGTCGACACTGAGCATCTTCTCCAGGTCGATGCCGTCGGCGTGCTGCGAGGACACGACGACCGTGTCGAGGCGGACCGGCTGGTCGCCGGCGTACTCGATGGTCACCTGGGTCTTGCCGTCCGGGCGCAGGTACGGCAGCACGCCGTCCTTGCGGACCGCGGTCAGGCGCTTGGAGAGCCGGTGGGCCAGCGCGATCGGCAGCGGCATCAGCTCGGGGGTGTCCGAGCAGGCGTAGCCGAACATCAGGCCCTGGTCGCCGGCACCCTGGCGGTTGATCTCGTCCTCGTCCGACTCGACCCGCGACTCGTACGCGGTGTCGACGCCCTGGGCGATGTCGGGCGACTGCGAGCCGATCGCGACGTTGACGCCGCAGGAGTTGCCGTCGAAGCCCTTGGCGGAGGAGTCGTAGCCGATCTTGAGGATGACGTCGCGGACGATCGTGGGGATGTCGGCGTAGGCCTCGGTGGTGACCTCACCGGCCACGTGCACCTGGCCTGTGGTGATCAGGGTCTCGACCGCGACGCGGCTGCGCGGGTCCTTCGACAGGAGACCGTCGAGGATCGAGTCGCTGATGGCGTCGCAAATCTTGTCGGGGTGCCCTTCGGTCACCGACTCCGAGGTGAACAATCTGCTGCTAGACGCGGTCACGGTGGCCGTCACTTCCTCACCTAGACGTCGGATGCCCGGAAAGTTAGGCACCCCTTACCAGTGCAAGCGTACTGACTATCGCTCCAGGGACGGTCAACGCTTCATGAAGCTCACAACAGCGTCCCACACCATGGACGCCAGTTCCGCTTTCTGCACAAGAGGTAGGGGTTTTTCAGTGGAATCGGCCCCTAGCAGCCAGCCCGAATTGTCCTCGGTGCCGAACGCCTTGCCGTCCCCGACGGCGTTCACGACCAGCAAGTCCGCACCTTTGCGCTTGAGCTTCGCGCGGGCGTGGTCGAGGACGCTGCCGTGCTCGTCGCCGGTTTCCGCGGCGAAACCGACGACGACCTGCCCGGCCCGCCGGTTCCGCACCAATTCGGCCAGGATGTCCGCGTTGCGGTCCAGGGTGATCACCGGGTCCGGCTGGTCGTCGGACTTCTTGATCTTGTGGTCGGCCCGGTTCGCCGGCCGGAAGTCGGCGACGGCCGCGGCCATCACCACGACGTCGGCGCTTTCGGCCGCGGCGTGCACGGCCTGACGCAGCTCCTCGGCCGTCGACACGTGCTGCACGGTCGCGCCCGCCGGGTCCGGCAGGGCCACGGTGTGCGCGGTGACCAGGGTGACGTCGGCGCCGCGCTGGGCGGCGACGCGGGCCAGCGCGTAGCCCTGCTTGCCCGACGAGCGGTTGCCCAGGTAGCGGACCGGGTCGAGCGGCTCGCGCGTCCCGCCCGCCGACACGACGACGCGGACGCCCTCGAGGTCGCGCGGGAGGGCGTCCGGGCGGGCCAGCAGCAGCTTGGCGAGGTCGACGATCTCGGCCGGGTTGGCCAGGCGGCCCTTGCCGGTGTCGACGCCGGTCAGCCGGCCGGAGTCGGGCTCGGTGACGATCGCGCCACGCGAGCGCAGCAGGGCCACGTTGTCGCGGGTCGCGGGGTGCTCCCACATCTCCGTGTGCATCGCCGGGAAGAAGGCGACCGGGCACCGGGCGGTGAGCAGGGTGTTCGTCAGCAGGTCGTCCGCGAGGCCGTGGGCGGCCTTGGCGAGCAGGTTCGCCGTGGCCGGGACGACCAGGACGAGGTCGGCTTCCTTGCCGACGCGGACGTGCTGCACCTCGGGCACCTCGGTGAACACGCCGGTGTGCACCGGGTGCCCCGAGAGCGCTTCGAAGGTCGCCGCGCCGACGAAGTTCAGCGCGGCTTCGGTGGGGACCACGCGGACGTCGTGACCGGATTCGGTCAGCCCGCGCAGCACCTCACAGGCCTTGTAGGCGGCGATGCCGCCGCCCACGCCCAGGACGACGCGGGGTTTACTCACCCTCGGTGTGCTCGAGCAGGCCGCCGTGGATCTCGCGCAGCGCGATCGAGAGCGGCTTCTCGCGCGGGCCCGGCTCGACGAGCGGGCCGACGTACTCGAGCAGGCCCTCGCCCAGCTGGGCGTAGTAGTCGTTGATCTGGCGGGCCCGCTTGGCCGAGTAGATCACCAGCGCGTACTTCGAGCTGACCTTCTCGAGCAGGTCGTCGATCGGGGGGTTGGTGATGCCCTCGAGCTCTTCGGTCAGGGCTACCTGGGTGGTCACTCGTGGTGCTCCGCATCTTCGGAAGGCTGATCAGTAATCAAGTTTAGCAAGTGCTCGGCGGCCTCCCGCACGTCGGCGTTGACGACGCGGTGGTCGAACTCCCCCGCCGCGGCCAGCTCGCGCTCCGCTTCGGCCAGCCGGGCCTGCACCGCGGCCTCGTTCTCGGTGCCGCGCCCGGTGAGCCTGCCGACCAGTTCTTCCCAGGACGGCGGCATCAGCATCACCAGCCGGGCCTCCGGCATCGCCGCACGGACCTGGCGGGCGCCCTGCAGCTCGATCTCCAGGACGGCCGGGCGGCCCTCGGCGAGGGCCTTCTCGACCGGCTCGCGCGGGGTGCCGTAGCGGTTGCCGGTGAACTCGGCCCACTCCAGGAGCCTGCCGCCGGCGATCATCGCGTCGAACTCGGCGCGGTCGACGAAGTGGTAGTGCGCGCCGTCGACCTCGCCGGGGCGGGGCTTGCGCGTGGTGACCGAGACGCTGAACCAGATGTCGGGCTCCAGCTTCCGCAGCTCGCCCACCACGCTCGACTTCCCGACCCCCGATGGCCCCGATACGACGGTGAGCCGGTGCCGGGGGAGGTCCCCCGTCACCGGCTCACCGCCGCGGTCGGCGCCCGGGGTCACCGGGTAGTCACGACCGTCGCCGTTCACTCGCCGCTGAACTCGGCCAGCAGCGCCTTGCGCTGCCGGTCGCCGAGGCCGCGGAGGCGACGGCTGGGGGCGATCTCCAGTCGTTCCATGGTCTGCTGCGCGCGGACCTTGCCGACGCCCGGAAGGGCCTCGAGCAGAGCCGAAACCTTCATCTTGCCGAGGACTTCGTTCTCCTCGGCCTGCTTCAGCACGTCGACCAGAGTGGTACCGCCCCGCTTCAGCCGCTCCTTCAGCTCAGCACGGATGCGGCGGGCGGCGGCGGCCTTCTCCAGCGCCGCAGCGCGCTGTTCCTCTGTCAGCTGGGGAAGTGCCACGTTTTCCTCCGGTAGTTCTCAAATCTGGGTGGGTGACGCGACGGTACCCACCCGTGAGCACCGGCCACAATGCGGGGGTGCCTGGTGGGACCGGGTTCCGGCCCCTGCTATTGGCCGTTTTCCTGCGGGTCGGCCAGCACTTCGGCGACGCGTTCGACCGCTTGGCGCAAAGCCTGGTGCTCCGGACCGTGCTTCAGGATGTCGCGGGACGACGCGGGCAGCACGCCCGGCAGTCCCGCTCCGAAAAGCGCCTTCAAATCGGCCACAGTGGCTCCCTGGGCCCCGAAACCGGGTGCCAGCACCGGTCCGTTCAGCCGCGAGAGATCGAGTTCCCCCGGCGAAACGGTGGCGCCGACGACGACCCCCACATCGCCGAGCGGTGCCGCGGATGCGTTGAGCGCCGCCGCGGAATCGACGATCGACTGCCCCACCGTGCGCCCGTCGGGCAGCTTCGCGTTCTGCACGGCGGCAGCTTCGGGGTTCGAAGTCCGAGCAAGCACGAAGATGCCGCGCCCCGCGGAGACCGCCGTTTCGGCGCATTGGGCCAAAGAGCCGAACCCGAGGTACGGCGAAACGGTCATGGCGTCGGCCGCGATCGCGGCGCCGTCGGCCACGTACGCGGCCGTGTACGCCGCCATCGTGGAGCCGATGTCGCCGCGCTTGACGTCCAGCAGCACCAGCGCGCCCGCGTCCCGGGCGGTCTCCACCACCCGTTCCAGCACGCGGACACCGGCGGCCCCGAAACTTTCGAAGAACGCCGACTGCGGCTTCACGATCGCCGTGCGGGCCGCCAGGACCTCCGTGGCGGACAGCGCGAACCGCTCCAGGCCCGAAGCGTCCACCGGGAGCCCCCAGGCCTCGATCAGGCCCGGGTGCGGGTCGATGCCGGCGCACAGCGGGCCGCGGGCCGCGACGGCCTTGGCCAGCCGCGCCCCGAACCGCTCCCCCGCCGTCACGACTTCGCCTTCAGCGCCGCCTGCAGCTCCTGCAGGGACCGGACCCCGATGTCGCCCCGGATGAGGGCCTCGATGCCGTGCACGGCCGCCGCAGCGCCCTGCACGGTCGTCACGCACGGGATGTCGCGCGACACCGCGGCCGTGCGGATTTCGTAGCCGTCGACGCGCGGACCGCTGTTGCCGTAAGGGGTGTTGATCACCATGTCGACGTCGCCGGCGAGGATGACGTCCACGATGTTCGGCTCGGCTTCGGTCGACCCCTCGTAGTGCTTGCGCACCACGGTGCAGGCGACTCCGTTGCGCCGCAGCACTTCCGCGGTGCCGGACGTGGCGAGGATCTCGAACCCGAGGTCCGCCAGCCGCTTCACCGGGAACACCAGCGAGCGCTTGTCGCGGTTGGCGACCGAGACGAACACGCGCCCGGACGTCGGCAGCGAGCCGTACGCGCCGCTCTGGGACTTGGCGAAGGCCTTGCCGAAGGAGACGTCGACGCCCATCACCTCGCCGGTGGACTTCATCTCCGGGCCCAGCAGGGAATCCACGCCGTGGCCCTCGGGGGTGCGGAAGCGGTGGAAGGGCAGCACGGCTTCCTTGACCGCGACCGGCGAGTCGGCGGGCAGCTGCCCGCCGTCGCCCTCGGCCGGCAGGACGCCGCTCTGGCGCAGGTCCTTGATCGACGAACCGGTCATCACCAGCGCGGCGGCCTTGGCCAGCGGCACCGCCGTCGCCTTGGACACGAACGGCACCGTGCGCGACGCGCGCGGGTTGGCCTCCAGGACGTACAGGACGTCGTCCTTGAGCGCGTACTGGACGTTCAGGAGCCCGCGCACGCCCACGCCGCGGGCGATCGCCTCGGTGGAGCGGCGAACGGCCTGCAGGTCCGTGTGCCCGAGCGTGATCGGCGGCAGCGCGCACGAGGAGTCGCCGGAGTGGATCCCGGCCTCCTCGATGTGCTCCATGACGCCGCCGAGGTAGAGCTCCTCGCCGTCGAACAGCGCGTCGACGTCGATTTCGATGGCGTCGTCGAGGAAGCGGTCGACGAGCACCGGGTGCTCGGGGGTGATCTCCGTGGCGCGGCTGATGTAGCCGGCCAGGGTTTCCTCGTCGTAGACGATCTCCATGCCACGCCCGCCGAGCACGTACGACGGGCGGACGAGCACCGGGTAGCCGATCTCGTCGGCGATCCGCTTGGCGCCCTCGAAGGAGGTCGCCGTGCCGTAGCGCGGTGCGGGCAGCCCGGCGTCGGTGAGCACCTCGCCGAACGCGCCGCGGTCCTCGGCCAGGTGGATGGCCTCCGGCGGCGTCCCGACCACCGGGACACCGGCGTCGGCCAGGCGCTTCGCCAGTCCCAGCGGGGTCTGGCCGCCGAGCTGGACGATGACGCCGGCGACCGTGCCGGACGCCTGCTCGGCGTGCACGACCTCGAGGACGTCCTCGAAGGACAGCGGCTCGAAGTACAGCCGGTCGGACGTGTCGTAGTCGGTGGACACGGTTTCCGGGTTGCAGTTGACCATGACGGCCTCGAAACCCGCCTCCCGCAACGCGATCGCCGCGTGCACGCAGGAGTAGTCGAACTCGATGCCCTGGCCGATGCGGTTCGGGCCGGAGCCGAGGATGAGCACCTTCGGCTTGTCGGACTGGACGGCCACTTCGGACTGCGCGTCGGGGTCCGACTCGTAAGCCGAGTAGTGGTAAGGGGTTTTGGCCGCGAACTCGGCCGCGCAGGTGTCGACGGTCTTGAACACCGGCCGCACGCCGAGGCGGTGCCGCAGCGCGCGGACGCCGTCCTCGCCCGCCAGTTCCGGCCGCAGGGCGGCGATCTGGCGGTCCGACAGGCCGGTGCGCTTGGCGCGGCGCAGCAGGTCGCCGTCCAGCACCGGCGCGTCGCGGACCTCGGCGCCGACCTCGCCGATGAGGGCGATCTGGTCGATGAACCACGGGTCGATGCCGGAGGCTTCGTGCACCTGCTCGACGGTGCCGCCGAGCCGCAGCGCGCGTTCCACTTCGTACAGCCGGCCTTCGTGCGGCGTGCGCAGCGAGTCCAAAGTGGACTCCAGCGTGACGCCCTCGGGGTCGGGCCGCGTCCAGAACCCGGTCGCCTTGGTCTCGATCGACCGCATCACCTTGCCGAGCGCCTCGGGGAAGCTGCGGCCGAACGACATCGCCTCGCCGACGCTCTTCATCGTCGTGGTCAGCGTCGGGTCGGCGCCCGGGAACTTCTCGAAGGCGAACCGCGGCATCTTCACGACGACGTAGTCCAAAGTGGGCTCGAACGCCGCCGGGGTCTCGCCGGTGATGTCGTTCTGGATCTCGTCGAGCGTGTAGCCGATGGCGAGCTTCGCGGCGATCTTGGCGATCGGGAAGCCGGTCGCCTTGCTCGCCAGTGCGCTGGAGCGCGACACGCGCGGGTTCATCTCGATGACGACCATCCGGCCGTCGCGCGGGTTGATCGCGAACTGGATGTTGCAGCCACCGGTGTCGACGCCGACCTCGCGCAGCACGGCGATGCCGACGTCCCGCATCACCTGGTACTCGCGGTCGGTGAGCGTCATGGTCGGCGCGACGGTGACCGAGTCGCCGGTGTGCACGCCCATCGCGTCGACGTTCTCGATCGAGCAGACGACCACGACGTTGTCGCTCTTGTCGCGCATCAGCTCGAGCTCGTACTCCTTCCAGCCGAGCACGCTCTCCTCGATGAGCACCTCGGTGACGGGGGATTCGGTGAGCCCGGTGGAGGCGAGGCGTTCGAGGTCCTCGGGGGTGTGCGCCATGCCGGAGCCGAGCCCGCCCATGGTGAAGCTCGGCCGGATGACGACCGGCAGCCCGAGTTCCTCGACGGTGTCGCGGACCTCGTCCATGTCGTGGCAGACGCGGGAACGCGGGACGTCGGCGCCGACGGTGCGGACGATGTCCTTGAACTTCTGCCGGTCCTCACCGCGCTGGATGGCGTCGATGTCGGCGCCGATCAGCTCGACGCCGTACTTGTCGAGCACCCCGCGCTCGTGCAGCGCGACGGCGCAGTTCAGCGCGGTCTGCCCGCCGAGGGTCGCGAGCAGCGCGTCGGGGCGCTCCTCGGCGATGACCTTCTCGACGAAGTCCGGCGTGACCGGCTCGATGTAGGTGGCGTCGGCGAACTCGGGGTCGGTCATGATGGTGGCCGGGTTCGAGTTCACCAGGGAGACGCGCAGGCCTTCGCTGCGCAGCACCCGGCAGGCCTGGGTACCGGAGTAGTCGAACTCCGCGGCCTGCCCGATCACGATCGGCCCGGAGCCGATCACCAGCACGTGCTGGATGTCCGTCCTCTTCGGCATCAGGCCTTCTTCTCCATCAGCGAAACGAAATCGTCGAACAGGGGCGCGGCGTCGTGGGGTCCCGCAGCCGCTTCGGGGTGGTACTGGACCGAGAACGCCGGGACGTCGAACGCCCGCAGGCCCTCGACCGCGCCGTCGTTGGCGCAGTAGTGGCTGACCTGGGCCGCGCCGAACGGTGACTCGAAGCGCTGCCCGGGCTCGCCTTCCAGGGCGAAGCCGTGGTTCTGCGCCGTGATCGCGACCTGCTTGGTCGCGACGTCGATCACCGGGATGTTGATGCCGCGGTGGCCGTAGCGCATCTTGTACGTGCCCAAACCCAAAGCACGGCCCAGGACCTGGTTGCCGAAGCAGATGCCGAACAGCGGGATCTCGCGGCCGAGGACCTGCTTGGTCAGCTCGGTGGCGTGCGTCGTCGTGGCCGGGTCGCCCGGGCCGTTCGAAAGGAAGACGCCGTCCGGTTCGACCGCCAGCAGCTCGTCCAAGGTCGACGTGGATGGCAGCACGTGCACCTCGATGCCGCGCTTGACCATCTGGCGCGGGGTGTTGGACTTGATGCCCAGGTCCAGCGCGACCACCCGGAACCGGGTCTCGCCCTCCGCGGGAACCACGTAGGAGCGAGGCGTCGTGACCTGGCCGGCCAGGTCCGCGCCCTCCATCTTCGGGCTCGCCAGCACCTCGGCGACCATCTCGTCGACCGTGCCCAGCGCGTCGCCGGAGAACACCCCGGCGCGCATCGCGCCCAGCTCGCGCAGGTGCCGCGTCAGCGACCGGGTGTCGACCTCGGCGATGCCGACGATGCCCTGGCGCACCAGCTCCTCGTCCAGCGTGCGCCGGGAGCGCCAGTTGGACGGCGTGCGCGCGGGGTCGCGGACGACGTAGCCGTTGACCCAGATCTTCGAGGACTCGTCGTCCTCGTCGTTCCAGCCGGTGTTGCCGATCTGCGGCGCGGTCTGCACCACGATCTGCCCGTGGTAGGACGGGTCCGTCAGCGTCTCCTGGTAACCGGTCATGCCGGTGCAGAACACCGCCTCGCCGAGGGTCCGCCCCTGCGCGCCGTAGGCAGCGCCGCGGAACACCCGGCCGTCTTCGAGTACCAGTGCGGCCTGAGCGCGCGCGTTCACTGGGCACCTCCCTTGATCTTGAGCTGTTCGATCCACTGTGGGTAGTCGTCGAGGTCGTCGCCGCGGAAGCCGGTGTCGACCTCGGTTTCGCCGGCCCGCCAGGTGACGACGAGCAGTGCGTCGGTTCCCATCACCTTCCCGGCGATCTTCGAGTCGCGGCGGACGCCGGTGATCGCCTCGCGCGGGATCCAGAAGCCGGGCGCGCCGCCGCGTTCGACCGCGACACCGCCGTCGTGCAGCCGCCAGGACGCGGAAGTCCGCAGTCCCGCGCCGCGGGTGACGACCCGGTTCTGCCACTCCCCCGCGAACGTCGTGGCGACGTAGACGCCGGTGGACTCCAGCAGGACGTCACCCGGTTCCGCGGGGATCTCCGGGAACGGCGGCACCTGCACGCTCTGCGCGCGCGCCTTGCGCCGCCAGCCCACGTACATGCCCCAGAGGCAGAGCAGGAAGAAGGCGACGATCGCCAGCACCAGCCAAAGGCGTTCCATCAGCAGACCTTCCCGTCCCGCGCGGTGAGCCGCCCGCGCAGCAGGGTCGCGGTCACCACACCGGGGAGCCGCATTCCCTCGTACGGGGTGTTGGCGGCGATGCTGGCGAGTTCCGCGCCCCGGACGGTCCACTCGGCGTCCGGGTCGACCAGCGTGAGGTTCGCCGGCTCGCCGACCTCGATGGGGCGGCCCTGGTCGGCCAGGTTGCCGATCTCCGCGGGGCGCTCGCTCATGACGCGGGCGACGCCGCGCCAGTCGAGCAGCCCGGTCCGGACCATGGTCTCGGCCACGATGGACAGCGCCGTCTGCAGCCCGAGCATGCCCGGCCGGGCCGCGCTCCACTCGGTGTCCTTGTCCTGCACCGCGTGCGGCGCGTGGTCGGTGGCCACGCAGTCGATGACGCCCTCGGCCAGCGCCGCGCGCAGCTTCTCCGCGTCGGATTCCGTGCGCAGCGGCGGGTTCACCTTGTTCACCGGGTCGTAGGTGGCCAGGCGCTCGTCGGTGAGCAGCAGGTGGTGCGGCGTGACCTCGGCCGACACCTTGGTGCCGCGGTCCTTGGCCCAGCGCAGCACGTCCGCCGTCCCCGACGTCGAGACGTGGCAGACGTGCAGCCGCGCGTTCGCGTGCAGCGCCAGGAGGCAGTCACGGGCCACGATGGACTCCTCCGCGGCGGCCGGCCAGCCGGTGTAGCCGAGCCGGGCCGCGCGCTCGCCTTCGTGCGCCTGGGCGCCGACGGTCAGCCGCGGCTCCTCGGCGTGCTGCGCGATGACGACGTCCAGCGCGGTCGAGTACTCCAGCGCGCGGCGCATCAGCAGCGGGTCGGCGACGCACAGGCCGTCGTCGGAGAACACCTTCACCCGGGCCTGCGAGTTCGCCATGGTGCCCAGCTCGGCGAGCTTCTCGCCCTTGAGCCCGACGGTGACCGCGCCGACCGGGTGGACGTCGACCAGGCCGACCTCCTGCCCGCGCCGCCACACGTGGTCGACGATCACGGCGTTGTCGGCGACCGGGTCGGTGTTGGCCATGGCGAACACCGCCGTGTAGCCGCCGAGCGCCGCCGCGGCCGAGCCGGAGTCGATGGTCTCGGTGTCTTCGCGGCCGGGTTCGCGCAGGTGGGTGTGCAGGTCGACGAAGCCGGGCAGCAGCACCTGACCGTTCGCTTCGACGATTTCGGCGTCTTCGGGGACGGCGACGGCGCCGATCGCGGTGATCACCCCGTCCTCGACGAGAACGTCGACCGGGTCGCCCTCGCCGTAGGGGCGGGCGCCCTTGATCACGGTGGTCACGCGGCGGCTCCTTCGCTGGCCAGGAGGTGGTAGAGGACCGCCATGCGCACGTGGACGCCGTTGCGGACCTGTTCGGTGATGGCCGAGGCCGGGGAGTCGGCGACCGCCGAAGCGATCTCCATCCCGCGCAGCATCGGGCCGGGGTGCAGGACGACCGCGTGGTCCGGCAGCAGCTTCTGGCGCCGTTCCGAAAGGCCGTAGGCGATCGAGTACTCGCGCGCGCTCGGGAAGAAGCCGCCGTGCATCCGTTCCGCCTGGACGCGCAACATCATCACCGCGTCGACCGCGGGCAGCTCGGCGTCGAGGTCGTGCGAGACGGTGACCGGCAGGCTCTCGACGCCGTAGGGCAGCAGCGTCGGCGGCGCGACGAGCACCACTTCGGCGCCGAGGGCGGCGAGCAGGTGGATGTTCGAGCGGGCGACCCGGCTGTGCAGGACGTCGCCGACGATCGCGATCCGGCGGTCCTTGAGCGAGCCGAGGCGTTCCCGCAGCGTGGCCGCGTCGAGCAGCGCCTGCGTCGGGTGCTCGTGGGTGCCGTCACCGGCGTTGACGACCGACGTGCCGGGCTCGGCGAGCCACTCCGAGAGCCGCTGGGCGGCGCCACTGGCGGGGTGCCGGACGATCACGCAGTCGGCGCCCGCGGCGGCCAGCGTCAGCGCGGTGTCGCGCAGGGACTCCCCTTTGTTGACCGAGGAGCTGGATGCCGAAACGTTGATCACGTCGGCGCTCATCCACTTCCCGGCGATCTCGAACGACACCCGCGTGCGCGTCGAGTTCTCGTAGAACAGGGTGATCACCGTGCGGCCGCGCAGCGTCGGCAGCTTCTTGACCTCGCGGCCGAGCAGCGTGTGCTTCAGCTCGTCGGCGGTGTCCAGCACGGCGGTGGCCAGCGCCGGGTCGAGCCCGTCGGTGGCGAGCAGGTGCTTCAAGACTCTTCTCCCGGTGCGTCTGACGGGCGCAGCAGCACCGCGTCGCGGCCGTCGATCTCGGCCAGCAGGACGGACACGCCTTCGGTGCGCGCGGTCGGCACGTTCTTGCCCACGTAGTCGGCGCGGATCGGCAGCTCGCGGTGGCCGCGGTCGACCAGGACGGCCAGCTGCACCGCGCGGGGGCGGCCGTGATCACGGAGGGCATCGAGCGCGGCCCGGATCGTGCGGCCGGAGAAGAGCACGTCGTCGACCAGGATCACCACCCGGTCGTCGATGCCGTCGGGCGGCAGCTGCGTCTGTTCGAGCGCGCGCGGCGGGCGGCGGCGGAGGTCGTCCCGGTAGAGGGTGACGTCGAGGGCGCCGGTGGGCGGGCGGACCCCGGAGAACTCGCCGATCTTGCCGGCCAGGCGGGCCGCGAGCGGCGTGCCCCGGGACGGGATGCCGAGCAACACGGGCGGGGTAGTGCTCTCCGCACCGTTCGCGGTCTTTTCGATGACCTGATGGGCCATTCGGGCGATCGTGCGCGCGACATCGCCGGCCGTCAGGAGCTCGCGCTCCCCGGCCGAACCAGCCGCGCCACGCGGACGTGACGACACTGCCGACTCCTTCCCCGCCTCGCCGGACGGGTCCTTAAAGGACGTCTGTTCCCCTGCTGGTCGGGGCTTTCGCACCGACAGTAGCAGGGACTTTGCTCAGTCTTACGGGTGGTGTGGCGTGATTCGCGGCAAGCTTCTGCTTGACCTGGTGACAACAATGCGTAACCATTACTCTGAGTATTCGACTCAGCGAGTCCCCTGGACCGGTCACCCCGACCGGCCGGGGGGTGAAGAACGGAGAACGACCAGATGGGCGATTACGCCAAGGCGCTCGGGGCCAAGCTCCGCGGGATCCGCCAGCAGCAGGGCCTGTCCCTGCACGGGGTCGAGCAGAAGTCCGGTGGGCGCTGGAAGGCCGTCGTCGTCGGCTCGTACGAGCGTGGCGACCGTGCCGTCACCGTGCAGAAGCTGGCCGAGCTGGCCGACTTCTACGGTGTGCCGGTGGTCGAGCTGCTGCCCGAGGGCCGGGTCCCCTCCGGTGCCGAGCCCGCCACCAAGATCGTGATCAACCTCGAGCGCCTGCAGCAGCTGCCTGCCGAAAAGGTGGGCCCGCTGGCCCGCTACGCGGCGACGATCCAGAGCCAGCGCGGCGACTACAACGGCAAGGTGCTCTCGATCCGCACCGAGGACCTGCGGTCGCTGGCGATCATCTACGACATGACGCCGGGCGAGCTGACCGAGCAGCTCATCGACTGGGGTGTCCTGCCGCCGGAGGCCCGTCCCTCCAAGGAAGACTGATCGCACGATGTACTGCACCGACGCAGTGAGCGTTTCCAGTGGGGCACCTGGAGACGCTCACTGAGCCGTCGGGGGGCTCGTTCGGGGGCGAGCCCTGCTCACGGAGAGCGCGAGCCACGCTCACTTCGCTGTGATCTGCGGGGGCGCAGCCCCCACACCCCGCCCGGGGGCAAGCCCCCGGACCCCCGGTCGTGGTCACCTCGACCGGCACCCGCCTGCCCGGGGGGCCAGGCGGGCTTTACAGCACAGCGCGGAGGCGGTCGGCGATGGTGCCGATCCGGCCCAGCACGCCGTTGACGAACCGCGGCGAATCGTCCGTGGACAGTTCCTTCGCGAGGCCCACGGCCTCGTCGATCGCGACCGGGTCGGGCACATCCTCGGCCCAGAGCAGCTCGTAGACCCCGACCCGCAGCACCGCGAGGTCGACCTTCGGCATCCGCTCCAGGGTCCAGCCCTGCGCGTGCTCGGCCAGCAGCTCGTCGATCTGCGTCTTCCGGCCGGTGACGCCCTCGACCAGGCTGATCGTGTAGTCCGCGATCGGGTCGACCTCGGTCGCGCCCACGCGGTCGGCCAGCAGCGTCACCGCGTCGGTGTCGCGCTGCGCGGCCTCGTACAGCATTTCCACCGCGCGACGGCGCGCCTGCCTGCGGCTGATCGCGCCGCCGCGGTTCGGGTGGGGTTTCGACGTCGGCATCAGCTGGAGACGCGGCCCAGGTAACGGCCGTCGCGGGTGTCGACCTTGATCTTCTCGCCGGTGGACAGGAACAGCGGGACCTGGATCTCCGCGCCGGTCTCCAGCGTCGCCGGCTTGGTGCCGCCGGTCGAGCGGTCGCCCTGCAGGCCCGGGTCGGTGTGCTGGATGACGATCTCGACCGACGTCGGCAGCTCGACGTACAGCGGCTCGTTCTCGTGCACCGCGACCTGGACCTCGGTGTTCTCGAGCATGTAGTTGGCGTTGTCGCCGACGACCTCGGCCGGGACCGTGATCTGGTCGTAGGTGTCGCCGTCCATGAACACGAAGTCGGCGCCGTCCTTGTACAGGTAGGTCATGTTGCGGCGGTCCACCGTGGCCGTGTCGACCTTCGTGCCCGCGTTGAACGTCTTGTCGACCACCTTGCCGGTGAGCACGTGCTTGAGGGTCGTGCGCACGAAGGCGCCGCCCTTGCCCGGCTTGACGTGCTGGAACGCGGTGACGGTCCACAGCTGGCCCTCGAGGTTGAGGACGAGCCCGTTCTTCAGGTCGTTGGTCGTGGCCACGAGCTTGCAGTCTCCTGTGTCGAATCTTCGGGGTTCGGGGCCGCTGTCAGACGACCACGAGGTTCTTGGTGCTCAGGGTGAGGAGTTCGGGCTCCCCAGCCCGCACGACGAGCGTGTCCTCGATGCGCACGCCACCGCGTCCCGCGAGGTACACGCCGGGCTCGACGGTGACCGCCATACCGGCGGACAGTGTACCGACGCCCGTCGCGGCGAAGCTGGGCGCCTCGTGGATCTGCAGGCCGACGCCGTGGCCGAGACCGTGCGCGAAGTGCTCGCCGTGCCCCGCGTCGGCGATCACCTTGCGCGCCGCGGCGTCCACTTCGGACACCTCGGCGCCCGGCACGACGGCCGCGACCCCGGCCGCCTGCGCGGTGTGCACGAGGTCGTAGACCTCCCGCTGCCAGTCCGCGGGCTCGCCGAGGACGAAGGTGCGGGTCATGTCCGAGTGGTAGCCGTCGACGGTCGCGCCGAAGTCCAGCTTGACGAAGTCGCCGCGCTTGAGCTCGGCGTGGGTCGGCTGGTGGTGCGGGATGGCCGAGTGCGCGCCGGCGGCGACGATGGAGGCGAAGCTGAGCGCCTCCGAGCCGTGCACGAGCATCCGGTTCTCCAGGTCGCGGGCGATTTCCAGCTCCGTCCGCCCGGGCCGGAGGCCACCGGCGGCGACCAGGTCGTCCAGCGCCCGGTCGGCGGCGGCGCACGCCTGGCGCAGCGCCTCGATCTCGGCCTCGTCCTTGACCACCCGCAGCCGCTCGACCAGGCCGGGCGTCCGCGTCAGCTCGACCTGCTGCCGGAGCGCTTCGTACTCCTCGACGCTCATGTGCTGGCTCTCGAACCCGACCCGCGAATAGGTCTTGGGGTCCTTCGCGGCCTTCGCGACGAGGGCGGCGGCGCTGGCCCGGTCGACGACGGTCTCGAGGTCGGGCACCTCCCCGGCCGCCTGCGTGGTGTAGCGGCCGTCGGTGCAGAAGAGGGTCTTCCCCTCCCCGCCCGCGTGCAGCAGCACGGCGGCGTTCGAACCGGTGAACCCGGTCAGGTAGCGGATGTTCAGCAGGTCGGTGATCAGCAGCGCGTCCACGCCGGCTCCGGTCAGGAGCTCACGCAGCGCCGCACGGCGTCGTCCATGGGTTTCGGGCACTCGCCCAGCCTAGTGCGCGGCGGCCAGGCGACTCGTGAGTAACCTGGCCTACACTCCGCAGGATGAGCGCTTGGGTGATCCGCGGACTGGGGATGGCGGTGCTCCACGGCGTCGCGCTGACGCTGCTGGCGAAGTACGCCGTGTACCACCCGACGGACCAGGCACTGGTCGTGTCGGTGACCCTGGCGGTCCTGGTCGGCGCGGCGGCGCTGTGGAGCGCGCTCGACGCCTGGCGCGGCGTGCCGGACCGCGGCCGCGCGTGGTTCATCGCAGCGCTGGTCACGGGGGTCGTGTCGGGGCTGCTGTACGTGATCGGGCGGGCGGTGTTCGTCGACCAGACGGGCGTGTCGGAGCTCGGGGGCGCGCTGACCGGCGGCGCGGCGTTCTCGGCGTTGCTGGTGCTGGTCCCGGCCGGGCTCGGGTTGTTCGTCGGCGGCCGGATCGGGCGCTCCCGGCCGCCGGGCGAGGACGGCGTGGGCACCTAACGCCGCGCGTCGCAAGTCGTTTCACAGCCGGGCCGAGCGCCCCAATGTGGCGCTCGGTGCGTCCAGCGCACCCAATGTGGCGTTCGGTGCGTTGGACGCAACCAACGCCACATTGGGGCGCATTCGCGGGGCGCTGTCACCGAACCTCGGACGCACGCCACTAGCCGGCCAGGGCGTGGCCCTTCGGGTAGCCGTCCCACTGGGCCACCGTGACCGGGTGGGCGGCCGAGCCGTTGTTGCCGACGATGCCGCCGTCGGGGACCCGCCAGCGCTTCCTGTCGTCGAGCACGAACGCGAACCCCTTGCCCGGCGCCTGCACCGCCTCCGCGGCCGAGCGCAGCCGCGCCGCCAGGGGCAGCACCGAGACCGCGGCGGGCGCCTTGTCCAGCACCTCCCCGGCCAGCGCCACCGCCACCGCGCGGCGGTCCACCCGGACCCGCACGCCCGCGCGGACCAGGTCCATCGTCCGCTCCGGCGAGGGCATCGTGACGCCGTCGAACGTCGCCGCCGTCCGGCCGGGGTTGCCGCACGCCTGGCTGCCCAGCAGGTCGAGCCCGAAGTGGCGCAGGTCGGTCGGGGCGTTCGCGCGGCCGGTCGCGGTCGCGCGGACCAGGTCGAACGGCACCCGGTCGCACGGGTCGGCCGACGAGAGCGGCGCGTGGCCGTCCGCCCGGCGCACCAGCCCCGGGCCCTCCTTCCACGGGCCGGAGACCAGCACCGGCTGGAAGGGGTTCTCGGTGAAGTCCGGCGTCCAGAACGTGAGGGTCGTGCCGCCGTCGGTCTCGTGCGCGACGACGAACGCGTCCAGCGCGCCGACCCACATCAGGTCCGCGCTGAACCCGTCGACGATCGACCGCCCGCGGGGCGCCGACGTCGACGTCACCGGCACGAACCCGCCGACGTCCAGCGCCTGCACCCCGGAGCCGAACGCCGGGTCGGCCGAGCGCAGCACGAACTGCCCGGCGCCGTTCCACCCCGCGGCGCGGCCGGTGGTGTCGGTGAACATCAGGTAGAACCAGCCGTCGAGGTAGACCACCGACGGCTGCCCTGCCCCGTAGACGTTGGCGCGGTGCACGTCGTGCGACGGCCCGAGGATCGGCTTCCCGCCCGCCGCGCGGGTCCAGTGGACGCCGTCGGGGCTGGTCGCGAGCCCGATGGCGTTGCCGAGCGCGTGGTCGCCCGCCGCGCCGGTGTAGTACAGGTAGTAGGTGGAGCCGACGCGCAGCACGGACGGGTCGCAGGTGTGCATGCCGTCGAACTGCCCGGGCGCGCCGGAGAAGACGGCCGCCGGGATCCCGCCGCCGGGCCCGGTGAACGGGCCGTCCATGGACCGCGCCTGCGCGTAGAGGATGTCGTCGCCGGCCGGGCCGGCCCCGCCGTACTGGCTGCACCACCACATCCGGGTCTGCCCGCGGTCGAGCATGACGGTGGGCCCGTAGTTGTAGACGGCGTCCGCGCCCCCGGCGGCGATCACCCCGCCGCTCTGCCGCGGCTCACCCGAAGCGAGCTTGACGTCGGCCGGCCGCGGCGCGGGCTGGCCGCCTTGGTGCTCCCCGGCGACCTGCGGCTGGGCGTAACCCTCGGTGCAGCCCGCGACGAGCAGCCCGGCCAGAAGGCCGGCGAGCAAGGCACGAGCGGGTCGCCGACCCCCACGACGAAACGGGTGCACGACATCGGAGTGTAGCGAGAGCGGACCTGTTCGAGTGGTGGCACTCCCGGTCGGCGGTCCCTCGATCGCGCAGGGCTTGCGGCGGCGCGGCCCGAGGTGATCGGGAAGTGGCTACCGGGTGTCACCCTCAGCGGTGGCGGCCGCCAGGCCGCGTGGTCTGCCCGGCGCCGCGGGGATGTCATGAAAGGGTCGTTCATGTCGTCTGGCGACACGGTCCCGGCAAAGTCGCGGCGGCTTGCCCGGCGGTGGCTTCGCCGACGTCTTGAATGACTCATTCAGGTCTGGGCTTGCCCCGTTTGGGCGGACAGGGTTGATGAGTGAGGTCAGGCTATCGCAGGCGCGGTAGCCGGCTGGGTGGTTGTTTCGTAGGTGGCGGGGCTGAGGTAGCCGAGGCTGGAATGCCGGCGGCGGGTGTTGTACCAGCCTTCGATGTAGCTGAAGATTGCCTGGTGGGCCTGGGTTCTGGTGGCCCAAGTGCGGCGGTCGAGCAGCTCGGTCTTAATCGTGGCGAAGAACGACTCAGCCACCGCGTTGTCCCAGCACTGGCCTTTGCGTCCGACCGAGAGCCGGACTCCGGCCTGGGTGGCGGTGCGGGCGAACTGGGCGGAGGTGTACTGGCAGCCGCGGTCGGAGTGGAAGATCACTCCGGGAGCGGGGCTGCGCTGGGTGAGAGCGTTGCCTAGCGCGGTGTCGATGAGGTCGGTGCGCAGGTGGTCGGCGGTGGCCCAGCCGACCACTCGCCGGGAGGCGATGTCGATCACGGTGGCCAGGTAGAGCCAGCCTTCCCAGGTGGGGATGTAGGTGATGTCCCCGCACCACCGTGTGTTGACCGCGGCGGGAGTGCAGGTGAAGTCGCGGGTGATCAGGTCCGGGCGGGTGGGGACGGCCGGGTCGGCGACGGTGGTGGCCCGCCACCGTTTCAGTGCCCGCCCGGCCAAGCCGGCCTGGCGCATCAGCCGGGCGACGCGTTTGCGGGAATGGTGGTGCCCCTGGGCCCGCAGTTCGGCGTGCACCCGCGGTGACCCGTAGGTGCCGCGGGAGTCGCGGTGCACCTCGATGATTTTCTCGGTCAGCGTGGCATCCTCGTGAGCACGCTGCGAGAGACCGGTGCGGTGGGTGTAGTAGGCGGCTCGGGAGACCTTGAGCAGGGTGCAGGCACGCTTGACGGTGCCTGCGCCGCGGGCGTTCTCCGCCTCGATGAACGGGTAGACGTTCACCGGGTCTCCTTCGCGAAGAAAGCCGTCGCCCGTTTGAGGATCTCCACGTCCTCACGCAACCGTGTGTTCTCTTTCCGCAGCGCGGCGAGTTCGGCTTTCTCCTCGCTGGTCAGCCCGTCACTGCGGACCCCGGCGTCACGCTCGGCTTGGGTGATCCATTTCCGCACGACCGAGTCGGTCAGCTCGAAGTCCCGGACCACCTCCGGCACTGTTCGCTCGCCGCGGTGCACCAGACCGACGATCTGGGCTTTGAACTCAGGCGTGAACACCCGCCGAGACCGCTGACGCGCACGGGGCTTCTTCCTGGCCATGGCTTCCATGATGAGGGACATCCCTTCCAGAGGCCCTACGCCCCTGATCAGAGGTGTCCGCCAAACCGGGTCAAGCCCAAGACATCCGGCGCCGGGACCGGGCAAACTCGCGCCGGCGAGCGGGTGACCTGCGGCAGAGTCGCCTGGCCGCATGTTTGTCCGGCGTCGCGGCGATGTCGTGAAAGGGTCGTTCATGTCGTCTGGTGAGGTGAACGACCCTTTCATGACATCGCGGGCTTCCTCACGGCGTCGCGGGCGGCGGGCCCTCCTGCGCGACCAGCTCCACCTCGAACCCCGCCTCGTTCTCGAGGTAAGCCGCGTAGTGGGCCGGACCGCCCGCGTACGGGTACCGGTCGGCGAACAGCGGCCGCCAGCCGTGCTCGACGGACCCCGCCGCCAAGGCGTCGACCTCCGCGCGGGTCGCCACGTGCAGCGCCAGGTGGTTGAGCCCCGGCCGCGTGCGCTCGTGCTCCGGAGCGCTCAGCCCCGGCGACGCCTCCACGACCAGGTACGTCCCACCCAGCCGCCAGCTGACGCCCGCCGGCCAGCGCTGGAACTCCCGCCAGCCCAGCTCGCCCAGCAGCCAGCCCCAGCTCCGCTCCGCCCCGGCCAGGTCCGGGACCCACAGCTCGACGTGGTGCGGCCGCCCGTGCGCGGCGGGGAGCGCGACCAGCACCCGGTGCAGGTCGCCGTAGTGGACGCCGGTGCCGACGTCGAGGAAGCCGAGCCGGGCGGCCACCGCGCGGCTCGCCGCGTTGTTCTCGTGCACCAGCGCCCAGATCGCCGGGAGGCCCAGCGTGCCGAGCCCGTGGTCGAGCACCGCGCGGGCGGCCTCGGTCGCCAGGCCCTGCCCGGCGTGCGCGCTCGCCACGTAGTAGCCCAGCTCGGGCACCCCGCCGGGCAGCTCCCACGACGGCCGCAAGTGCGCGACGCCGATCACCTCGCCGTCGCGCTCGATCGCCCAGTGGCCCTGGCCGGGCGGGCCGCGGAACGCCAGGCGCCGGTCGACCATCGCGTTCGCCGCCGCCGGGTCGGAGAAGTCCGCCGCGAAGAACCGGCTCATCTCCGGGTCGGCGAAGACCTTCACCACGGCTTCGCGGTCGGCCTCGGTCAGCGGCCGCAGCGTCAGCCGCGGCGTCGCCAGCACCGTCATCCCGGGTGCGCGGCGAGCCAGCGCAGGGCGAGCGGGTAGCCGTCGACGCCGAGGCCCGCGATCACCGCGGTCGCGATGTCCGAAAGGACGCTGTGGTGCCGGAACGCCTCGCGCTTGTGCACGTTCGAGATGTGCAGCTCGATCAGCGGCGCGGACAGCTGCGCGGCGGCGTCGCGCACCGCGATCGAGTAGTGCGTCCACGCTCCCGCGTTGAGCACCACCGGGTGGCCGCCGTCGGCGGCTTCGTGCAGCCAGCCGACCATCTCACCCTCGTGGTCGGTCTGCCGGACCTCGACCTCGACGCCGAGTTCCTCACCGGTCTGCACGCACAGCGCGGCGAGGTCGTCGTGGGTGGTCGAGCCGTAGACCGACGGCTCGCGCTTGCCGAGCCGCCCCAGGTTGGGGCCGTTGAACACGAACACCTTCACAGCAGGACGCTCCCCCCGCTCGAAGGGGCGTCCGCGGCGATCGCCGAGTACGCGGCCGCCAGCAGCGACGGGTCCGGGCCCTCGAGCCTGCCGGGCTTGGCGAGCCCGTCCAGGACCACGAACCGCAGCACGCCGGAGCGGGTCTTCTTGTCGCCCTTCATCGTCTCCAGCAGCTGGGCGAGCGCGCCGGCGTCGTACGTCGTCGGCAGGCCGAGCAGCTTGAGCACCGACGCGTGGCGCTCGGCCGTCGCGTCGTCGAGGCGCCCGGCCAGGCGCGCCAGCTCCGCGGCGAACACCAGCCCGACGCTGACCGCCGCGCCGTGGCGCCACCGGTACCGCTCGCGGCGTTCGATGGCGTGGCCGAGGGTGTGGCCGTAGTTGAGGATCTCCCGCAGGTCGGACTCGCGCAGGTCCGCCGCGACGACGTCGGCCTTCACCTGGATCGAGCGGCGGACCAGCTCGGCCAGCACGTCACCGGTGGCGTCGAGCGCGGCGGCCGGGCCGGCCTCGATCAGCTCGAGGATCCGCGGATCGGCGATGAAGCCGGTCTTGACGACCTCGGCCATGCCGGCGACGAGCTCGTTCGGCGGCAGCGTCTCCAGCGTCGCGAGGTCGACGAACACCGCGCTCGGCTCGTGGAACACCCCGACGAGGTTCTTGCCGGCCTCGGTGTTGATGCCGGTCTTGCCGCCGACCGCCGCGTCGACCATGCCCAGCAGCGTGGTCGGCACGTTGACCAGCCGGACCCCGCGCATCCACGTCCCGGCGACGAACCCGGCGAGGTCGGTGACGGCGCCGCCGCCGAGCCCGACCACGACGCCTTGGCGGTCCAGCCCGATCCGGCCGAGCACCTCCCAGCAGAAGCTGGCGACGGTCAGCGCCTTGCCGTCCTCGGCGTCGGGGATCTCGACGCGGTGCGCGTCGAGACCGGCCGCGATCAGCTCCTCGCGGATGGCCTCGGCCGTGGTGGTCAGCGTCGGCGGGTGGATCAGCGCGATCTTCGAGGCGTCGGCCAGCTGCGCGGTGAGGTCGCCGAGCAGGCCGCGCCCGACCACGACGTCGTAGGGGTGGGCGGTGGCGACGGGGATCCGCACCGGATCGGACACGGGGTGATTCACTCCTTGGCTTCGGCGGGGGCGAGCCGCGCGGCGAGGTCCGCGACGATCTCGGCCGGGGTCCGCTCGTCGGTGACGACCTCGACGGTGGCGACCTCGCGGTAGACGGGGACGCGTTCGTCGAGCAGTTTCTTGAACGTGGCGCGGGGGTTCACCCCGGCCAGCAGCGGCCGCGCGCTCGACAGGCCGGTGCGCTGCACGCCCGCGGCGAGGCCGACGTTGAGGAACACGACGGTGTGCTCGGCCAAGCGGGCGCGGGTGCCGGGGGTGAGCGGCGCGCCGCCGCCCAGCGACAGCACGCCGTCGTGCTCGGCCAGCGCGGTGGCGACCGCTTCTTCTTCCAGCGCGCGGAAAGCGGGTTCGCCGTCGTCGGCGAAGATGTCGGCGATGCTGCGCCCGGCGCGCGCGACGATGTCGTCGTCGCTGTCCCGGAACGCGACGCCGAGCGCGGCCGCCAGCAGCGGCCCGACCGTGCTCTTGCCCGAGCCGGGCGGGCCGACGACCACCGCGCGCGGGCTCACCACCGCTCCTCGAGGGCCTTCAGGTACGCCTCGGCGTTGCGCTTGCCCTCGGCGAGCGAGTCGCCGCCGAACTTCTCCAGCGCGGCGTCCGCGAGGATCAGCGCGACCACGGACTCCAGCACGACACCGGCGCGCGGCACGGCGCAGACGTCCGAGCGCTGGTGGATCGCGACCGCGGGCTCGCCGGTCTTGACGTCCACTGTGGACAGTGCTTTGGGGACGGTCGAGATCGGCTTCATCGCGACGCGCACCCGCAGCGGCTCGCCGTTGGTGATGCCGCCTTCGAGGCCGCCCGCGCGGTTGGACCGGCGGGTGACGCCGACCGGGCCGGTGCCGCGGTCGATCTCGTCGTGCGCCTGGCTGCCCCAGCGGCGGGCGGTGGTGAAGCCGTCGCCGACCTCGACGCCCTTCATCGCCTGGACGCCCATCAGCGCGCCGGCCAGCCGCGCGTCGAGCCGGCGGTCCCAGTGGACGTGGGAGCCGAGGCCCGGCGGGAGGCCGTAGGCGAGGACCTCGATCACGCCACCGACGGTGTCGCCCGCCTTCCGCACGGCGTCGACCTCGGCGACCATCGCATCGGTGCCCTCCTGGCTGAACGCGCGGACCGGGCTCTCGTCGATGGCGGCCAGGTCGGCCGCGACCGGCAGCGGGCCCTCGGGGGCGTCCGCGCCGCCGATCGACACGACGTGGCTGAGGATCTCGACGCCGAGCAGCTGCTTCAGGTAGTTGCGCGCCACGGTGCCGAGCGCGGTCCGCGACGCCGTCTCGCGGGCGCTGGCGCGCTCCAGGACGGGCCGGGCCTCGTCGAAGCCGTACTTCTGCATGCCGGGCAGGTCCGCGTGGCCCGGGCGGGGCCGGGTGAGCGGTTCGTTGCGCGCGAGGCCCTCGAGGACCTGCGGGTCGACCGGGTCGGCCGCCATGACCTGCTCCCACTTGGGCCACTCGGCGTTCTCGATCTGCACCGCGACCGGGCCGCCCTGGGTGAGGCCGTGGCGCACGCCGCCGAGGAACTCGATGTGGTCGGTCTCGAAGCCCATCCGCGGGCTGCGGCCGAACCCGAGGCGGCGGCGGGCCAGCTGCTCGGTGACGTCGGCGGTGGTGACGGCGACGCCGGCGGGCATCCCTTCGAGCACGGCGGCCAGCGCGGGTCCGTGCGATTCACCTGCGGTGATCCAGCGCAACATGGGCTCAATCCTGTCACGGCGCCGGTCCGCGCCGGGACGTGCCTCCGATGGGCGGCCGGGTGGCTCGTCCGGGACCCCCTGCGGCCCGGACGAGCCCTCACAGCGTCAGCCGCAGCAACGGCCGCCCGCTGCCCCCGCGCACCTCCAGCACCGCCAGGTCCGAGCGCCGCAGCGCCGTGCCGATCACGATGCGGGCCGTGTTGTCCGGGACCGCCTTCCACGTCGCCAGCTGCGTCTCCACGCCCGTGCGGGAGATCGCCACCAGCACGTAGTCGCCGCCGCTGCGGCCGCCGGTGTAGCTGCACGACATGTCGACCTGCGTGCCCCACTCGAACGCGTCGAGGCGGGCGTCGGCGCGGACCGGGAACTGGCCCAGCGCCGTCATCGCGATCGACGGCGGCGGAGCCGGGGCGGGCCACGACGCCACCACCGCCAGCGCCACGCACGCCGACACCGCCAGTGCCGCCGAGACCGACGTCACCGCCAGCCGGATGCGGCGGCCGCGGCGGACCCGGGCGAGGACCGACGGGAGCAGGTCCGGCGGGGGCGGCCCGGGGTCGGGCGCGGCCGCCGGGGTGTCGACGCGGGCCAGCAGGCCCGGCAGCCCGGCCAGCTCGCGGACCGACGCCGCGCAGCGGTCGCACGTGCGCAGGTGCTCCTCGAAGCGCTGGCGGTCCTCGGGGGACAGCGCCCCCAGCACGTAAGCGGCGTCGAACGTCGCGAAGGGGTCTTCGCTCACTGGGTCACTCCCCTCTCCTCGAGCACCAGCCGCAGCGCGCGCAACGCGTAGTGCGTGCGGGACTTCACCGTTCCTTCGGCCACGCCCAGGCGCAGCGCCGCGTCCGCCACGGAATAGCCCTGGAAGTAACACAGCAGCAGGACCTCGCGGTGCCGCTCGGACAGCTCGGCCAGCGCCTCCGCGACCAGCCAGCCCTGGACCGCGCGGTCGGTCCCGTCGCCGACGGCGCGTTCCGGTGGCGCGTCCGTCACCACCTCCGACCGGGCCGACGCCGAACGCCAGCCGTCGATCGCGATGCGCCGCGCCACCGTGAACAGCCACGCGCGGGCCGAGCCCTGCGACTGGTCGAGCACCGCCGTCGAGCGCCAGGCGCGCAGCAGCGTCTCCTGGACGACGTCTTCGGCGCGGATCCGGTCGCCCGAGGTCAGGTGGAGCGCGTAGGACCACAGCGCGGCCGCGTGTTCCTCGTGCAGCGCGCGCATCAGCGCTTCTTCGGCGACTTCCCCCACGAACTAGGCCGAGACCCGGCGCCGGTCCTTCACGAACAGCAGCGCCAGGCCGCCCACGATGCAGACCGCCTCCGTGATGACGCCCCAGTACTCCGGCTGGCTGTTGAACTGGTCGTGGTTGCCGGCGAAGCCGACGGTCGCGGCCAGCACGTACGCGCCGAGCGTCAGCACGCCGAACCCGACCGCGCCCAGCGCCGGCAGCCAGTGCCGCCAGGCCAGCACCGCGATCGCGATGACCAGGCCGCCGATCGCGTCCAGCAGGAACAGCGGGCCGACGATGCCCGGGTAGTCCTCGGTCCACAGGAAGTAGTGCACGCCCGCCGAGCCCAGCAGCGCGGCCGCCACGACGATGCGCAGAACCCAACCCACCATGATCGTTCCTCCACTCCACACCCACTCGGCTAGATACACGGAACAGGGGCCGATCCGGTTCACCACGGATTGAACCGATGGGGTGCCGATCTCGTTGGTAAGGGCATGACTGCCGAACTGCACTCCCGCCGCACCGTCCTCACCACGGGTGCCGCCGTCGCCGGTGCCGCCGTCGGCGCCGTCGCGCTCACCGCCTGTTCGTCGGACGACGCCAAGTCCGGCACCGCCCAGGCCCCGATCGCCGCCGGGACGCCGCTGGTCGCGCTCGCCGACGTCCCGGTCGGCGAGGCGAAGGCCGCCAAGGCCCCGGACGGCTCCGACGTGATCGTGGCGCGGCCGTCCGAGTCGGCGTGCGCGGCGTTCAGCGCGATCTGCACGCACCAGGGCTGCACGGTCACCCCGAAGGGCGCCGACCTGGTCTGCCCCTGCCACGGCTCGGTCTTCAACGCGCTGACCGGCGAGGTCAAGCAGGGCCCGGCGAACAAGCCGCTGCCCAGCGTGCCGGTGAAGGTGGAGAACGGGAAGGTCGTGACCGGCTGACGAGCCGGGCGCACGCGAAGGGCCCTTGTGGACGGTGGTCCGCAAGGGCCCTTCGTGTGACAGAGGAAACTCAAGCGTCCCAGGCGAACAGCGGTCCGGAGGTCATGAACGACCCTTTCATCACGTCCGGCGAGATGAAAGGGTCGTTCATGACGTTGCGGGGCCTGTACTGCGGGTGTTCCCGCGGCCGGGTGTGACAGATGAGACTCAGGCGTCCCAGGCGAACAGCTTCTCGCCCGCCGCGACGTCGCGCTCGGCGTCCAAAGCGGACAGCACCTCCGCCGACGCGTCCAGTGCGACGACCGGGACGATCGCCGAGTAGCCCGCGGCGGTCACCGCCTCCGGGTCCCAGCTGACGACCGGCTGGCCGGCGCGCACCTGCTCGCCCTTGACGACGTGCAGCGTGAAGCCGTCGCCCTTCTCCTTGACCGTGTCGATGCCGAGGTGGACCAGCACGGCCTTGCCGTCCTCGGTGGCGATGACGTAGGCGTGCGGGTGCAGGGTGGCGACCGTGCCGTCGACCGGCGCCACCGCGTCCGACCGCCCGCCCGAGGGCTGCACGGCGATGCCCGGGCCCACCATGGCCTGCGCGAACACCGGGTCGGGGACCTCGGTGATCGGCACCACGCGCCCGGCGACCGGGCTGAGCACCTCGAGGCTCACAGCAGGTCCTCGATGTCGCTGGCGATGGTGTCCGCCTCCGGCCCGACGATGACCTGCAGGGCCGTCGACCCCATCTTCACGACGCCCATCGCGCCGGCCTTCTTCAGCGCCGCTTCGTCGACGAGGCTCATGTCCTCGACCTCGCAGCGCAGCCGCGTGATGCAGCCCTCCACCTCGGTCAAGTTCTCCGCGCCGCCGAGCGCCGCGAGGATCTTTTCCGGCCTGTCATCCGCCATCGCGGTCTCCTTGATCACTGTTTGTTCCCAACCTGACGCGAACCGCGTGTCCACCTGTACTACGCCGTTCGTCGGCATGCACCCCGCCGCGGGCCACGAACGGATAACGGTGGTTGACACCCGTCCGCGCGGCGGAGCATCCTGCCCCATCAGATCATTGGTCTAGACCGGAACGTACCAATGTTCCGGCCCGGACGCGAGCACCGGTCCCCCGGTGGCACGAGAACGAGGAGGGTGACGCCGATGAGCGCGGCCGCGCACGTCCCGCCACCCGACCGGGTCGTCAACGGGCCCACGCCCAAGCACGCCCAGCTGCGGGAAATCCTCCGCCGCACGGTGGAGCGGGAGCTCCCGCCGGGTGCGCCGATCCCGTCGGAACGCGAGCTGGCCCAACGCTACGGCGTGTCGCGGCTCACGGTCAGATCGGCGATCGGCAAGCTGGTCGAAGAGGGTCTGCTCGCCCGGGTCCGCGGCAAGGGCACCTTCACCGCGGCCCGGCGGATGGAACTGCAGCTGTACCTCATGTCGTTCACCGACGACATGCGGCGGCGGGGGCTGACCCCGACGACCGAGGTGGTCTCCGCGGCCACCGAGGTCCCGCCCACCGCCTCGGCGCACGCGCTCGGGCTGACCGAGGGCGCGCCCGCGCACCACCTGGTGCGGCTGCGCCACGCCGACGGCGTGCCCCTGGCCGTCGAGCGGGGCTGGTACCACGCGGGCCGGGCTCCCGGCCTGCTCGAGCTCGACCTGACCCAGTCCCTCTACGCGCAGCTGGCCGAGACGTACGACGTGCGTCCCGACCAGGCGTGGCAGACGGTCTGGGCGGAAGGGGCGGACCGCGAGACGGCCCGGCTGCTCGGCATGCGCGCCGGCAGCCCGCTGCTCGTGTTCCGCCGGGTCTCCAGCGCGAACGGCGACCCGATCGAAGACATCACTTCCTGGTACCGGGGAGATCACTACCAGGTGACCATGCAGTTGGACCGGAACACCCCGGAACCCGGTCAACCACCCCACTATGGAGGATCCAGATGAGCTCCACCACCGCGGAGGGGGCGAAGAAGAGCGGCAGCGGTCTCGCCGGTCTTCAGCGCTTCGGCCGTAGCCTCATGCTCCCCATCGCCGTGCTCCCGGCGGCGGGCATCCTGCTGCGGTTCGGGCAGGACGACATGCTCGGCAAGGACGGCCTCGGCTGGAACAAGGTCGCTTCGGTGCTGGGCGCCGCGGGCGGCACGCTGTTCAACTGGCTGCCGCTGCTGTTCGCGGTCGGCATCGCGGTCGGCTTCGCCAAGAAGGGTGACGGCTCGACGGCCGTCGCGGCGGTCGTCGGCTTCTTCGTCTTCAGCTCCGTCGTCCAGGTCTTCGCCCCGCTGAGCGACCTGCCCGGCTACAAGGCGGGCGCGACCGAGCTGGCGCCGATCAAGTGGCCCTACTCGGTGCTCGCGGGTGTCGTGGTCGGCATCGTGGCGGCGTTGCTGTGGCAGAAGTACCACCGCATCAAGCTGCCCGCCTACCTGGCGTTCTTCGGCGGCCGCCGGTTCGTCCCGATCATCACCGCGGTCGTCATGGTCGTCCTCGGCGTCGTCTTCGGCCTGGTCTTCCACTGGGTCGACCAGGGCATCCAGGCCGCCGGTGACGCGGTCACCGCCTCCCCGGTGGTCGGTGGCGGCATCTACGGCGCGCTGAACCGCCTGCTCATCCCGGTCGGTCTGCACCAGCTGCTGAACGTCCCCGTCTGGTTCATCTTCGACGGCGGTGACATCAACAACTTCGTCGCGGGCAAGATGTCGGCCGGCGCGTTCACCACGGGCTTCTTCCCGATCTTCATGTTCGCGCTGCCCGCCGCCGCCCTCGCCATCTGGCAGACGGCCCGCCCGGCGCAGAAGAAGGTCGTCGGCGGTGTGATGATCGCCGGCGCGCTGACCTCGTTCCTCACCGGTGTCACCGAGCCGATCGAGTTCTCGTTCATGTTCGTCGCGTGGCCGCTGTACCTCTTCCACGCGATCATGACCGGCACCTCGCTGGCGATCTGCAACGCGCTGGGCATCCACCAGAGCTTCAACTTCTCCGCCGGCGCGATCGACTACCTGCTCAACTTCGGCGCCCCGGCGGCGCAGAAGCCGTGGCTGCTCATCCCGATCGGCCTCGTCTACGCGGTGATCTACTACTTCGTGTTCCGGTTCGCGATCACCAAGTTCAACCTGCGCACCCCGGGCCGCGAGGACGACTCGATCGAGGCCGACCTCGACCGGACCGCCGCCGCGTAACATCCCTACCGACGCAAGACCCCGTTAGCGAGAGGACGAACATGCCGGAGAAACGCGTCGCCGTGGCGAGCAAGGTGGGCCTGCACGCCCGGCCGGCCGCGCTGGTGGCGAAGGCGGCCGCGGCGCAACCCGTCGCGGTGCAGATCGCCAAGGCCGGCGGGAGCCCGGTGGCCGCCGGCAGCGTGCTCAACCTGATGACGCTCGCCGCCGGCTACGGCGACGAGGTCATCATCAGCGCCGAGGGCGAGGGCGCCGAAGCGGCCGTGGAAGCGGTTGCGGAGCTCGTCGCCACCGACCTCGACGCCTGAGGCGGCGAATGCCGCGAAGGCCTCCGCACCGGTCCCCGACACCGGTGCGGAGGCCTTCGTTTCGTAGGGTGGGCGCATGGAGAGCCTGCGCCTGATCGACGAGTGGCCGGTGGACAACGCCGCGACGGCCGTGGTGTCCGCCGACGGGACCGTCCGGGGGCGCCACGGCGACACCGCGCGGAAGTTCCGGCTGGCTTCGGTCACCAAGCCGCTGACCGCCTACACCGCGCTCATCGCGGTCGAAGAGGGCGTCGTCGAGCTCGGCACCCCGGCCGGCCCCGAGGGGTCGACCGTGCGGCACCTGCTGGCCCACACCTCCGGGCTCGCGTTCGACGCGCACCAGGCGATGGCCGAGCCGGGCACGCGGCGGCTGTACTCCAACGCCGGGTTCGAGCAGCTGGCCGACGCGCTGGCCGAGCACTCCGGCATCCCCTTCGCGCAGTACCAGGCCGAAGCGCTGTTCGCGCCGCTCGGCATGACGTCGACCGCGTTGACCGGTTCGCCCGCGTCCGGCGCGGAGTCCACTGTGGACGACCTGGTGGCCTTCGCCGCCGAGCTGCAGTCCCCGAAGCTGCTCGACCCGGCCACCGTCGCCGAGGCGACGAACGTCGTGTTTCCCGGCCTGTCCGGCGTGCTGCCCGGGTTCGGGCACCAGAAGCCCAACGACTGGGGCCTCGGCTTCGAGATCCGCGACCACAAGAGCCCGCACTGGACCGGGGCGAACAGCTCGCCGCGCACCTTCGGGCACTTCGGCCAGTCGGGCACGTTCCTCTGGGTCGACCCGGACGCGGGCGCGGCCTGCGTGGCGCTGGCCGACCGCGCGTTCGGCCCGTGGGCGGCCGAGGTCTGGCCGCGCTACACCGACGCCGTGCTGGCGGAATTGAGCGCGTGAAGCGGGTCCTCCTCGCGGCCGTCCTGCTGGCCGCGGCCTGCAGCGCGCCGGCCGCCGTTTCCGCACCCGCTCCCGCGCCGTCACCCGAAACCGCTCCCCCGGCGCTCGGCACGAACGGCGCCGCCGTGCCCGCGCTGCGCTGGACGCCGTGCCACGGGTCGTTCCAGTGCTCGGGCGCGGCCGTGCCGGTGAGCTACCGCGAACCGAAGGGCGCCTCGATCACGCTCTCGGTGATCCGGCTCCCGGCGAGCGACCCGGGACGGCGGATCGGCTCGCTGTTCTTCAACTTCGGCGGCCCGGGCGCCGACGGCGTCGGCGAGCTGACGCGGTTCGCCGCCCGCTACCCCGCGGAGCTGCGTGCCCGGTTCGACCTGGTGAGCTTCGACCCGCGCGGGATCGGCGGGTCGTCGCCGGTCAGCTGCCCGGGCGCCGACCACCTGCCGCCCGCCGGGTCGCCGCTGCGGCAACCGGAGGAGTTCTTCGCGGCGAGCGCGGCCACCGGCCGGGCCTGCGCCGCCTCGGGTGCCCTGCTGAGCCATTTGTCGACCGCGAACGTGGCGCGGGACCTGGAGCTGCTGCGCCAGGCCGTCGGCGACCCTTCGCTGAACTTCTACGGCTACTCCTACGGCACGTACCTGGGCGGCACGTACGCGAACCTGTTCCCGGACAAGGTCCGCGCGATGACCCTCGACGGCACGCTCGACCTCGTCGCCAACGCGACCGGGAAGCCCGGTCAGGAGAAGCAGCCGGTGGACGTCCGCGCCGACGTCGCCGGGGCGCAGCAGCGGGAACTGGACCAGTTCTTCGCCGCGTGCACGGCGGCCGGGCCGCGGTGCGCGTTCTCCGGCGGGGACCCGAAGCAGCGGTTCGCCGGGGTGTTCGCGCGGGCGTCGCGCACCACCGGCGTCGGCTCGCTGATGCACACGGTCGACAGCGCGCTGTACCAGTCCGGCCGGTGGAAGCGGCTCGCGCAGACGCTTGCGGCGATGCCTTCGGACGCCGCTCCCGCCGCTCCCGTGCTCGACCCGTACGTGCCGACGTACTCCCCCGGCTTCCTGGCCGTGCAGTGCGTCGACAGCGACAACCCGGCGTCGGTCGCGGACTACACCGCGCTGGCGGCCCGCGAGAGCGCGCGGCAGCCGTACTTCGGGCTGGGCTCGGTGTTTTCGATGGCCCAGTGCGTCGGCTGGCCCGCGCACGACGCCGATCGCTACACCGGGCCGTGGAACCGGCCGCGGAAGAACCCCGTGCTGGTGCTGAACAACCGCTTCGACCCGGCGACCCCGCTGCACAACGCGGAGGCGACGGCGGCGGAACTGGGCGACGGCCGGGTGCTCGTCGTCGAGGGCTACGGCCACACGTCACTCGACGCGCCGAGCGCGTGCGCCTCGGCGGCGGTCGTGAAGTACCTGACCGAGCTGAACGCGCCGGCCGCCGGGACGACGTGCGCGCCGGACGCGGTCCCGTTCTCGTGACCGGGAAACCGGGTGCCGCCCCTGTTTCCCACTCACCACCAGCCGGAGCTCGTCGTTCAGCCCAACGGCCGACGGGAGCAGGGTCTTTGGACCCTGCCGGACGCACCCGGCGGGTGGTGTCATGGTTCTCGTGCGGGCCCGCCGCCGGGCCGGTGCGGGGACCTCGGGCCCCGGCGGGCCGCACGCCTACTCCATCAGCCGGATCGGTTCCCCCGCCTGGTAGGCCGCGATGTCCTCGACCGCGTCGCCGTAGAAGATCTCGTAGGTCTCGCGCGCGACGAAGCCGAGGTGCGGTGTCAGGACCGCGTTGTCGAGTGTCCTCAGTGGATGGTCGGCCGGGAACGGCTCGACGTCGTAGACGTCCAGCGCCGCGACCCGGATCTCGTTGCGGCGCAACGCGTCCACCAGCGCGGCCTCGTCGACGATCGGCCCGCGTGAGGTGTTCACCAGCATCGCGCTCGGCTTCATCGCGGCGAGTTCCGGCGCGCCGACCAGACCGCGCGTGCGGTCGCTGAGCACCAGGTGGATCGACAGCACGTCCGAGCGCGCGAACAGCTCCTCTCTGGACACCGCCGTGACGCCGTGCGGGGCGGCCTTCTCCGGCGTCAGGTTCTGGCTCCAGGCGATGGTCTCCATCCCGAAGGCCTGCCCGATCTTCGCCGCGCCCGCGCCGAGCCTGCCGAGACCGAGCAGGCCCAGCGTCTTGCCGTGCAGCATGGTGCCGACGGTCGTCTGCCAGCCACCCTCCCGCATGGACCGGAACTCCCGCGGCAGGTTCCGCGCCGCGGCGAGGATCAGCGCCCAGGTGTGCTCGGCGGTCGGCTCCCCGAGGTAGCCGGTCTTCGACACGACGACGCCGTTGCGCTTCGCGGCCGGGACGTCGATGGCGGCGTTGCGCGGGCCGGTGCTGACCAGCAGCTTGAGGTCGGGCAGCCGGTCGAGCACCTCGGCCGGGAACCGGGTCCGCTCGCGCATCGCGACGATCACCTCGAAGCCCTGCAGCTGCGCCACGACGTCGGCGAGGGGCTCGGTGAAGACCGTGATGCCGGCCTTCAGCGAGTCCCAGTCGCCGAACGTCAGCGCGACGTTCTGGTAGTCGTCGAGGATCGCGATGCGCATGATCTCACCGTAGTGGCACGAAGACGTCCACGCGGACCAAGTGGTGGTCCGAGGCGTCGTTGAGCCGGGCCAGCGGGTCGGACGGCACCGGCCAGAACACCTCCGCGTGCCACGGCAGCAGGCCCTTCGACGGCAGCACGTAGTCGGTCCGGAGGTTGCCCGGGGCGACGTCGTTGAAGTCGCCGGTGTCGTAGAAGGGGTCGCTCTTCTGCGTCGTGTTGGCCCCGCCTTGTGCCTGCGCGGCCAGCACCGCGCCCTGGCTGCCCGGGTGCGTCTCGATCACCCGGCGCGCGTTCAGGAGCTGGTCGATGGCGCCGGGGACGCTGTCGCCGTCGAGAGGGTCGGAGTTGTTGTCGCCCGCGACGACGAACCGTTCGGACGCGCCCAGCCCGCCGCGGTGGCCGCGGTCGTCGTAGAGGTAGCCGCCCTTGCCGGGTGTCACGTAGTCGGCCCAGAAGCGGATCTCGTCGTGGTTGCGGGTGCCGTTGCGGTCCTCCGGGCCGTCGAAGCTCGGCGGCGTCGGGTGCGAGACCAGGAAGTGCACGGTGGACCGGCCGATCTTCAGCGGCAGGTCCCAGTGCGACTTCGACGACAGCCGCAGCACGTCCAGTTCGGCGGGGCTGTACCAGTCGTGCGGCGCCGGCGTGGCCGGGTCGTCGGGCAGCAGCGCGCCCGGCATGTCCTTCCAGAGGAACTTCTGGAACGTCCGGACGTGCGCGAGGTCGATCGGGTACTTCGACAGCACGAGCAAGCCGTACTGGCCCTCGAACGCGCCGAAGCCCTGCGCGTCGTTGCCGCCGCCGACCGTGCCGCTGCGGTCGAGGTCGAACCCGGTCGGCACGCCCGTGTTGACCGGCGCGGTGTAGGCGTACGGGTAGTCGATGGGCTGCGCGCCGTGCTGGCCGACCGCCAGGTAGTTCTTGCGGAACAGGTCGGCGGCGGCGTTGCCGGGCACGTAGTCGAACTCGTTGATCAGCTGGACGTCGGCGCGGTTGCGCTGCACGACCTCGGCGACCTCCTGGGCCTGGGCGTTGCCCGGCGTGGACAGGTCGGTGACGAGCTGCCCGGCGGCGGCGCGGTTGAGCGAGGCGTTGAAGGTGGCGAAGCGGACGTTGGTGCCGAATCCGGCGTCGGCGGTGGCGGGGACGAAGAGCGCGGCGAGGGCGGCGATGGACAGCCCGGCGGCGATGCGTTTCACGAGCGTGACCCTACCCTCTTGAACGTGTTCAAAAAGCGCGCTACGGTCTTCTTGAACACGTTCAAAACTTGGAGGAACCATGGACCCCGTCGTCCTCGCGTATGCGCTCTACCTGCTGATCAGCATCCCGCTGACGGTGCTCGTGGCCCGGACGCTGAGCAAGCACGGCCGCACCTTCCTCGCCGAGGTCTTCGCCGACAGCCCGGGCCTGGCCGCCGCCGTCAACCAGCTGCTGGTCGTGGGCTTCTACCTGATCAGCCTCGGGTTCGTGACGCTGTTCCTGACCAGCCGGGCGAGCGTGCTCAGCGCCCGCGAGGTGTTCGAGCTGCTCTCGCTGAAGGTCGGTGTGGTGGCGCTCATCCTCGGCGTCATGCACCTGGTGAACGTGCTGGTCTTCAACGGCATCCGCCGCCGCCACCTGGCCCCGAAGCCGGTGCCGCCGGCGCCCGTCCCCTACCCGGGGATGCCGCCCTTCCCGCAGCACTGACGGAACCGGCGCTAACGTGCAGTCCGTGGCCAAGAGCGAGGAAACGCGGTCCCTGATCGTCACGACCGCGATGCGGCTGTTCACCGAGAACGGCTACGACCGCACGACGATGCGCGCGATCGCCGCCGAAGCGGGCGTCTCGGTGGGCAACGCGTACTACTACTTCTCGTCGAAGGAACAGCTGATCCAGGGCTTCTACGACGAGATCGCGCGGCAGCACCTGGCGAAGGCCCGCCCCCTGCTCGACGCCGAACCGGCCTTCGCGGCCCGCCTGCGCGCGGTGCTGCTGTGCTGGCTCGACGTCGCCGCGCCCTACCACCGCTTCGGCACCCAGTTCTTCGTCAACGCGGCCGACCCCGAGTCGCCGCTGAGCCCGTTCAGCGACGACTCGTCGGCCGCCCGCGAGGCCTCGATCGGCCTGATGCGCGAGGTCGTCGACGGCTCCGACGTCAAGCTGGACCCGGAGCTGCGGGGGCAGCTGCCGGAGCTGCTGTGGCTGTACCAGATGGGCGTGGTGCTGTTCTGGGTCCACGACCGCTCGGCGGGGACCCAGCGCAGCCGGATGCTGGTGGAGCGGAGCGTGCCGCTGCTGGCCCGGGTGGCGGCGTTGTCGCGGCTGCGGATCTTCCGGCCGGTGAGCCGGGAGATCGTGGAGCTGATCCAGGACCTGGCTAAGCGGGACTGACCGCCCGGAAGTACAGGAACCGCGGCTTCGTCCGCAGGTTCGCCGCCCACTTCGGGTCGGCTTCGTCGGCCTCCGGAACCGGCATCGGCTCCTCGAGCCGGTCCACCGCGAACCCCGCCTCCCGGACCGCGTTGAACGTCCAGCTCAACGGGCGCCGGTAGAAGCGCACCACCTGGCCGGCCGGGAACTCGTCCTCCAGCAGCTCCAGCTCGAAGTAGTTCTCCCGGTCGAACCAGCGCCAGTCCTCGCCCGGGTGGTGCACCGAAAACACCAGCGCCCCACCGGGTTTCAGCACCCGCCGGAACTCCGCCAGCATCGGCGCCCAGTCCTTCACGTAGTGCAGCACCAGCGAAGCCGTGATCACGTCGAAGGAACCGGTCTCGAGGGCGAGCGGCCGGGTCACGTCCGCGACCTCGAACCGCGCGACGTCGCCGAACTTCCGCCGGGCGACGGAAACCATCCCCGGGCTGGCATCCACCCCCAGGACATCCGCACCCCCCGAGGCCAGCAACGCGCTCAAGTGCCCGGCCGCACAACCCACGTCCAGAACACGTCGACCCGAGACCTCACCCGCCAGCGAAACGATCGCCGGGCGGTCGTACCACGCGTTCGTCACCGACTTCTCCGCGTGCGCCGCATAAGACTCGCTGAAAGCGTCGTACTGCTCGGCCCGAGCCCGGCCGAGGATTTCCTCCACCACCTCCGTTTTCGCGTCCGCGTAGTGCTGGATGTACTTCCACTCCCGCGCCGCGAGTTCCCGCTTCTTCGCCGCGTACAGCGCCAGCTCCGACGGATGCGACCGCAACCGGTCGCGGAAGAGCCGGTAGCGCGGCGTCTGGCCGTTGCCCGGCGAGTACACGTGGAGGTTGATGTTCGTGTCCGGGCCCTTGAAGCAGCGGTGCTTCTCCCAGTCCGGCTCACGGATGACGAGCCGGTACCCCGCCGCCTCCAGCGCCGGGACGTAGGCGTCCTCGTCGCCGGAATCCGGGACTTCCAGCAGGATGTCGACGATCGGCTTCGCGCACAGGCCCGGTACCGACGTCGAGCCGACGTGCTCCAGCACGAGCACCCGCTCCCCCAGCACGTCCCGGATCCGTTCGGCTTCGCGCTCGAAGAGCTTCGGCCACTCCGGGTCGTAGTCCACGAGTGTGACCGTCGAGTTGAGCTTCGGCGCCTCGCCGCCGACCCAGCCCGACTCGATCTCGTCGTCGCTCAAGGCTTCTTGACTGCTCATCCTGGGCAGACCCCCTTCTTTTGGGCAGTCCGCCAGAATAGCGTCAGGCGATCGGCAGCGGCAGCAGATTTCCGGTCGCTTCGCGCAGCGCGTCCCGCATCGCCGCGCGTGGGGCCGGCCGGCCGGTGAAGTGCTCGGCCTGGCCGAACGCCTGGTGCAGCAGCATGTCCAGCCCGGTCGCGAGGCGGCCGCCCCGCGCCGCCACCGCTTCGGCCAGCGGGGTCGGCCACGGGTGGTAGATGACGTCGAGGACGTGCGCGATCGCCGCCAGCTCCGCCACGTGCGGAGCCACCGCGGGCGGCGGGACCGTGTTCACCAGGACCGCCGAGGATGCCAGCGAAGCGAAATCCGTGTCGGCCCAGCGGAGGACGTCGACGTCGAGCGCGGCGCGCTTGGCCGCGTCGAGGGTTTCCGCCGCCCGGGCCGGTTCACGCACCACGAGGCGCACCCGGCGGACGCCGAGAGCCGCGAGGCCGACGACCGCCGCCGCCGCGGTGCCGCCCGCGCCGAGGACCACCGCCGTGTCGCCGGGCGACGGCTCGTAGCCGCCCGCCGCGCGCAGGGCTCCGGTGACGCCTTCGACGTCCGTGCAGTCCGCGAGCCAGCCGCGGGGGGTGCGGACCAGGGTGTTGGCCGCGCCGACCGCCGCCGCGCGCGGGGTCGCCTCAGCCGCGTGGTCCAGGGCCGCGCGCTTGCCCGGCATGGTGACCGAGAGGCCCGCCCACTCCGGGCCGAGGCCGTCGACGAGCGCCGGGAGCTCCTCGGCGCCCGTCTCGATCCGCTCGTACGTCCAGCCGGTCAGGCCGAGCGCGGCGAACGCGGCGCCGTGCAGCACCGGGGACAGCGAGTGCGCCACCGGCTTGCCGAGCACGGCCGCCTTGCGCGGCTCAGATGACACCGCGTTGCCTGGCCAGGTCGCGGTTCTTGTTGTGCTCGTCGTTGGTGACCGCGAAGCAGGACAGGCCGTTCTTCTCGCACTTGACGAAGTAGACCCAGTCCCCCGCCACCGGGTGCACCGCGGCCTGGATCGCGTCCGCGCTCGGCACCGAAATCGGCGTCGGCGGCAGCCCGGCGTTCTTGTACGTGTTGTACGCGCCGGACTTCACGCGGTCGGCCTCGTTCGTCAGCAGCGTCGGCCGGTCGAGCACGTAGTTGACCGTGGAGTCCATCTGCAGCCGCATGTTGATCGCCAGCCGGTTGTAGATGACCCGCGACAGCTTGCCGAAGTCGGCCTTCACCGCCTCGCGCTCGATGATCGACGCGATGATCAGCGTCTGGTACGGCGTCATGCCCGGGCCGGTCGACTGCGGGCTCAGCCCGGCGTTCTGGATGGCCTCGGTCGAGCTCTTCACCAGCTGCCCGAGGACCTCCTGGGCGTTCGCCCCGGGCCGGACGTCGTAGAGGCCCGGCGCGATCAGGCCTTCCAGCCTGCGGTCCTTGCGGTCGGCCTTGTTCGCCGGCTCGATCGCCCAGTCCGGCACGCCGAGCGCCTTCAGGTCCGCGCCGTCGACCGCCTTGCGGAAGTCGTCGGCGGACACGCAGGTGCTCTTGCCGTCGAGCTGCGCGCACGTCGCCTTCGCCAGCAGGCTGTACACGCCGGGCGTGACCTTGCCGTCGGGCTGGGTGATGTCGTCGAACTGCGTGTACGGCCGGATCTCCAGCTGGCCGACGCGCGACGCCGGCGAGGTGATCCGGTCGACCGCGCTGGCCCCGGACATGTGCGACTTCATCACGTAGAAGCCGTGCTGGATCCGGGCCAGCTTCGGGTTGTCCTCGCCGGCCTTCACGAACGCCTTGCCGCTGGCGACGATGCCGGCGGTGGCGAGCTTCGCTCCGATCGCCGACGTCGAGTCGCCGTCGTCGACCTGGAACAGCACGTCCCCGTCACCGGCGCCGTCGAAGTCCTCGTAGCCGAAGAACTTGGTGAAGCCGTAGTAGGCGCCGCCAGCGAGCAGGGCGATCACCGCGATCGCGGCGACCCAGCCCAGGAACCGCTTGCCCTTCTTCTTGCGGGGCTTGGCCGGCTCGTCCTCGTAGTCGTCGTACTCGTCGTCGTACTCGGCCTCGTCGTAGTCGTCTTCGTACTCGTCGTAGTCCGCGTACTCGTCGTCCTCGGCGAAGAACTCGCCGGGGTCCTCGTGGGCCGGCTCGGGCGGGGCCTGCGCCGGGATGATGTCCGTGGGCGGGTCGTCCCGCACCGGCGGGGGCGGCGGACGGCGGCGCCGCGGCGGTTCGGCACCGGGTTCGGGCACGCCGGCAGAGCGGTCACCCGGCTGGCGGGACCGCCGCGGGGGCTCGGCGCGGGGATCGAACTCGGCCTCGGGCTCGAGAGCCGCCCGGCGGCGCAGCGATTCGGCATCGGGCTCGGCGGCCCGGCGGCGGCGCGGATCGGCGCCTTCGGCCGGGTCGGGCGCCGGACCGCGGCGGCGCTGCTGCGGGGGCTCGTCGGCGGGTCCGCCGCGCAGGTGGGCGACTCGTGCTTCGGCGCCCTCGTCGGCGCTGCCGCGCATCCGGGCGGCCTGCGCTTCGGCGGCTTCTTCGAGGTCGAGCATCGCCTGGTGCCGTCGGGCGGCTTCGGCCTCGGCCAGCTCCTCGGGGCTGGGTCGCCGACGGCGGGCGTCGTCCAGCTCCGGCTCCGGCATCGCCTGACGGCGGCGAGCCTCGGCTTCCATCAGCTCTTCCGGGCTGGGTCGCCGACGGCGCGCGGCCTCGGCTTCGGCCAGCTCCTCCGGGCTCGGTCGCCGACGGCGGACGTCGTCCAGCTCCGGCTCCGGCATCCCCTGACGCCGACGCGCCTCAACCTCCGCCAGCTCCTCCGGACTCGGTCGCCGACGGCGGGCGGCTTCGTCCCGTGCGGGGCGGCGGCGCCGGGGCTCGGCGGGGTCCGGGGTGGTGCGGCGGCGGCGCGGGGCGGGGCCGTCGGCGCCCGCGTCGAGGCCGTGGCGGGCGCGGGCCGGGCCGGCGCGCTCGGCGTCGCGGGGGTCGAAGTCCGCTTCGGCCGGGGGCAGCGGGGCCGGGGGCTCCAGGCGGCGACGGCGGCCGCCCGGTGCGTCGGGGCCCGGCTCGGCGGAGCGGCCGCGGCGGGACGGCTGGGGCAGGTCGTACTCGCCGCTGTGCCGCGAAGCCTGCGGCAGTTCCTGGTACCCGCTCGCCCGCGGGTCGTCACGGCGCGGTGCGGGACGGGACGGCGGCGGGGTGGCCGGTCCCGGCTCGCGCAGTCGCCTGCGTCCGCGGGGCAGCTCGGGGTGCTGCTCGTTCATCGGTCTCCCTCCCGGGCGCGGTGCGCGGCGGCGGCGTCGATCCAGGCCTGCAGGATCTCGACGGCGGCGGCCTGGTCGACCACCGCGCGCTGCTTGCGGCCTTTGACCCCGCGCTGGGAGAGGATGCGGGATGCGGTGACCGTGGTCAGCCGCTCGTCGCCCAGCCGGACCGGCACGGGCGTGATCCGCCCGGCCAGGCGTTCAGCGTACGCGATCGCCAGCTCGGCCGCCGGTCCCTGGCGGTTGGCGAGCGTTCTCGGCAGGCCCACGATCACCTCGACCACCTCGTGCTCGGTGACGAGGGCGGCCAGCTGGTCCAGATCACTGTCGTCGGTCGCATCGCGGGAGAGGGTAACCAATGGCGAAGCGAGCAGGGGGGCCGGATCGCTGAGCGCCACCCCGACCCGGACGGATCCGACATCCACCCCGAGCCGACGGCCGCGCCCCGGATCGTCCTTGCCTGGGCGATCCGGGCCGCGGTTTCCGCGGTCAGCCAATGCCGGCAATCGCCGAGCGCAGGGCCGCGACCGCGTCGGCCGCGCCGGCCGGGTTGGTGCCGCCGCCCTGGGCCATGTCGGGCTTGCCGCCGCCGCGGCCGCCGATCTTCTCGGCGAACGACGGCACGAGCTTGCCCGCGGCGATCCCCTTGTCCTGGGCCGCCTTGGTCGTCGCGACGACGAAGCTCAGCTTCTCACCGGCCGGCGAGAACAGCGCCACCACGCCGGGCCGCGCGCCGAGCCGGCCGCGGATGTCGGCGGCGAGCGCGCGCAGGCCGTTGCCGTCGACGTCCGGGACGACCTCGGCCACGACCGTGACGCCGCCGATCTCCTGCGCCTTGTCGACCAGCGCGCCCGCCGAGCCCAGCACCTGCTGGGTCTTGAGCTGCGCGATCTCCTTCTCGGCGTTCTTCAGCCGGGTCAGGACGTCGTCGATGCGGCCGGGAAGTTGCTCCGAAGGGACCTTGAAGGTACTGGCCAATTGGGAGACCAGCAGCTGCTCCTTGCGGACGTACTTCAGCGCGTCCGAACCGACCAGCGCCTCGACGCGGTGCACGCCCGAGCCGATGGAGGCGTCGGAGACCAGCTTGACCAGGCCGAGCTCGCCGATCCGGCCGACGTGCGTGCCACCGCAGAGCTCGCGGGAGTACTCGCCCATGTCGACCACGCGGACGTCGTTGCCGTACTTCTCGCCGAACAGCGCGACCGCGCCCAGCTCGAGGGCCTTGTCCTTGGTCGTGGTGAAGCTGTTCACCTCGACGTTGGTCAGCAGGTAGTCGTTGACCTCCTGCTCGACCTCGGTCAGCACGTCCGCCGACACCGAGCCCGGCGTGGTGAAGTCGAACCGCATGCGGCCCGGCGAGTTCAGCGAACCCGCCTGCGCCGCGCGCTTGCCGTACGCGCCGCGGACGGCCGCGTGCACCAGGTGCGTCGCGGAGTGCGAGCGCTCGATGGAGAGACGCCGGTGCGCGTCGACCGAGCCGGTGACCTTCGAGTCCAGGCCGATCTCGCCGTCGACGACCTCGACGCGGTGCACGAACAGCCCCGGGACGATCTTCTGGACGTCCAGCACCTTCAGCTCGACGCCGTCGCCCAGCAGCACGCCGGTGTCGGCGACCTGGCCACCGCTCTCGGCGTAGAACGGCGTGCGGTCGAGGACCAGCTCCGCCTTCTTGCCCGCGGCGACGCTGCGGACCGGCTGGCCGTCTTCGAGCAGCGCGACGACCTTCGCCTCGGCCTGCAGGTCGGTGTAGCCGAGGAACTCGGTCTCGCCGTGCTGCTCCAGGACCTTCCGGTACTCCGAGAGGTCGCCGTGGCCGGTCTTGCGGGCCGCCGCGTCCGCCTTCGCGCGGGTCCGCTGCTCGTTCATGAGCGTGCGGAAGCCCTCTTCGTCGACGGTCAGGCCCTGCTCGGCCGCCATCTCCAGGGTGAGGTCGATCGGGAAGCCGTAGGTGTCGTGCAGCTGGAACGCCTTGTCGCCAGCCAGCACGTCGCCGCCGCCGCGCTTGGTCTCCTCGGCCGCGAGGTCGAAGATGCGCGAGCCGCTGGTCAGGGTCGAGAGGAAGGCCTCCTCCTCGATCCGGACGACCTCGTTGATCCGGTCGAAGCCGTCGACCAGCTCGGGGTAGGTCGGGCCCATCGTGTCGCGCACGACCGCCGCGAACGCCTGCAGCACCGGCTCGTGCACGCCCAGCAGGCGCGAGGAGCGGATGATCCGGCGCAGCAGGCGGCGCAGCACGTAGCCGCGGCCGTCGTTGCCCGGGGTGACGCCGTCGCCGATCAGCAGCACGCCGGTGCGGGCGTGGTCGGCGATGACGCGGAAGCGGACGTCGTCGGCGTGGTTGCTGCCGTAGCGGCGACCGGAGAACTCCTCGGCGCGGCCGATGACCGGGCGCACGAGGTCGGTCTCGTAGACGTTCTCGACGCCCTGCAGGATCGTCGCGACGCGCTCGACGCCCATGCCGGTGTCGATGTTCTTCTTCGGCAGCTCGCCGATCGGCTTGTGCCCGAGCTTGGGGCTCAGGTCGCCGCGGACGTCCTGCATGAAGACGAGGTTCCAGATCTCGATGTAGCGGTCCTCGTCCGCGACCGGGCCGCCCTCGCGGCCGTACGCCGGGCCGCGGTCGTAGTAGATCTCGGAGCACGGGCCGCCGGGACCGGGCACGCCCATGTCCCAGTAGTTGTCCTTGCCGTCGCGCGACTGGATCCGCTCGCCGGGCAGGCCGGTGAGCTTGCGCCACAGGCCCGCGGCCTCGGAGTCGTCCTCGTAGACCGTCGCCCAGATGCGGTCCGGGTCGAGGCCGTAGCCGCCTTCACTCTGGGGCTTGGTGATCAGCTCCCAGGCGTTCTCGATGGCGCCTTCCTTGAAGTAGTCGCCGAAGGAGAAGTTGCCCGCCATCTGGAAGAACGTGTTGTGCCGGGTGGTCTTGCCGACCTCGTCGATGTCCGGCGTGCGCACGCACTTCTGCACGGAGGTCGCGCGCGGGTACGGCGGCGGCGCCTCACCGAGGAAGTACGGCTTGAACTGCACCATGCCGGCGTTGACGAACAGCAGGTTCGGGTCGTCGAGGATCAGCGGCGCGCTGGGCACGCGCGTGTGGCCCTTGCCCTCGAAATGGCGCAGGAAACGATCGGTGATTTCGTGTGTGTCCACGGGTCAGTCCTTGTGCTGGTTGCTGCGAACGGGGTCGACGGCGGCGGCGGAAGGGTTCCGGGCAGGCCCGGATCAGCCCTCCGCCCGGCGAGCTCGCCGGACCGGGCGCCGCGCGGCAGCCGCGTGCCGTCCTTCGGCGCGGGGCGCCGAAACGCCCGTCCGCTCCTCGACCATGTCGTGCAACTCCTGCTCCCGCTCGTTCATGCCCGCGCGCACCTCGGCGCCGAACGAACCCACGGCGCCGGCCAGCTCGCGCACGGCGTCGCCCAGGTTCGATGCTAACCCCGCCGGAGTGGCCTGACGAGCCGTTTCGGCCGCCTTGCGGGACAGGGCTACCCCGGCGACCACGCCGACGCCGAGCCAGAACAGCCGCCTCATTTGGCGGCCTTCTTCGCGGCCTTCAGCGCGTTCTTCTTCTTGCGCGCGCGGATCGCCTTGGACAGGCCGTAGGACAGCGCCGCGGTCTTCACGAGCGGGCCGCCCAGCGTCGCGGTGAACACCGACGTCAGCGCGGAGACGTTGCCGGTGACGGCCTGCGCGTTCGACGTGATCCCGTCCACCCGCTCGAGCTGGGTGTTGACGTGCGTGATCGTCTGGTTCGCGCCGATCAGCAGCGGGTCGGTGTTGCTGTTGGTGCGCTCGATCGCCTCGGTGGCCGCGTCCAGCGTCTTGCCGAGCTTGATCAGCGGGATCGCCAGCAGGACGACCAGCACCACGAATGCACCTGCGGCGATCAACGCGGCGATCTGCCCTGCCGACACGGGCCCTCCTCGGATAGCGGTCTTGGGTGCTGGTGAGGTTACCGCCTGGCCGGGTCCCCGACCGTGTCACCCCGCGCGGGCCGGAAAACCCGTCGCCCCCGGCGCCCGCGGGGCGGTACACCTGGGCGATGGCACACGACGACGGACCCGGGCGCCGGGTCCTTTCCGGGCCGGGCGGCGCGGCGGCCGACGTGCTGGCCGCGTTGCCCGGCGCCGACCTGACCACGGTGCAGCTGGAGATCGCGCGCCGCCGCGCGGCCCGGGTGTCCGGTCCCGACGTGCTGCGGCGGCACCGCGACGACCGGTTCGCGGCGCCGAGCCCGCTGCCGTTCGCCCTGCTGCGCCGGGTCGAAGACGCCGCGCTCGGCGCCGCAACGGGCTTCGACCTGGTGCCCCTCTCGCCGCTCGTCCCGCTCGGCACCCATTCGGCGGTGGCCGGGGTGGCCCAGCACCGGGTGGTGCCGACCGGCCGCGGCACCGAGGTCGCCGCCGACCCCACCACCGGCCTGGCCCTGGAGGCGGCGGTCCGGCGCTCGTCGGCGGACGTCGTCCGCCTGGCCTCGGTGCAGCGCGTGGTGCGGGCCCAGCAGGTCCCGGCGGGGCTGTTCGCGCACTTCTCGCTGTTCGGTGCGGTGACGGCCGGCCGGGACTCCGGCGACCTGGCCTTCGAGCGGCAGCACTGGGCCGAGCACGCCCGGCTGCTGGCCGAGGCCTGCCGGACGCTGGGCGCGGCCGCGGTCGAGCTGGCCGTGACCGTGCTCGACCCCCGGTTCGAGGGCCTGCTCGATGCGGTGCCGGACGTGCCGGTCCGCCCGTTCCCGGACCGCGAAGGCGGCCGAGGTGGGTACTACGAGGGCCTCTGCTTCAAGGTGTACGCGTCCTTCGGCGGCGAGCTCGCCGAAGTGGGCGATGGCGGCTTCACGCCGTGGACGCGGCGGTTGCTGGGGAACGCGAAGGAACGGCTGATGACGAGCGGCCTGGGCGTGGACCGCCTGGCGACACTCCTCCCGGCCTGAAGCGCCCCAAGGTGGCCTTGGTTGCGTCTTGCGCACCGAAGGCCGCCTTGGGTGCGTCTGACGCACCCAAGGCCACATTGGGGCGCTTGGGCTCAGCACTCCTTCCGCACCGCGCGGTAGAGCGCCGCCATGTCCTCGTCGCCGTGACCCGCTTCGACGGCGGCCTCCAGGTGGGACAGCGCCGCGCGGGCGCCCGCCACGTCGACGTCCTCGCCCGCGGCCTCCACCACCAGGCGCGCGTCCTTCGCCGCCAAGCCCGCCGGGAACGACGGCGGGTATTCGCCCGACAGCATCGCCCCGCCCTTCACGTGCGCGTAGCCGACGTCCAGGCTCCCGCCCTCGATCGTCTCCAGGAACAGCGACGGGTCGACCCCCAGCGCCGCCGCCAGGCCGAGGCTCTCCGCCGTGGCGTTGGTCAGGGCCAGCACCCACGCGTTCAGCACCAGCTTCAGCCGGCTGCCCCGGCCCGCCGGGCCGAGCCACTGCGTCTTCACGGCGACCGCGTCGAACACCGGCGTCGCCTTCGGGCGGGCTTCCTCCGGGCCGGACGCCAGGACCTGCAGCTGCGCCTGCTCGGCGGGCTGGCGCGTACCGAGCACGGGGGCGTCGACGAACACGACGCCTGCCTGCTCCGCCGCCGCGGCGAGGCGGTCGGTCCAGTCGAGGCCGACCGTGCTCATCTGCAGCCACAACGTCCCCGAAGCGGGCGAAGCGGCTTCGAACGCTTCGGCCACCGCGGGACCGTCGGCGAGCATCGTCACGAGGATGTCCGCGCCCTCGGCGGCCGAAGCCGCCGAATCGGCGACCGTGGCGACGTCGGCCAGGGGCTCGGCCTTGGCCCGCGTCCGGTTCCAAACCCGGACGTCGAGGCCCGCCTTCGCGATGTTGGCCGCCATCGGGGCGCCCATGATCCCGGTTCCCAGGAAAGCGACAGTCATGCCCTCAGCGTGCCCAGCGGACGCGCTCAGTAATCACCGAGGAGGCAGAACGGGTGGCCCACCGGGTCGGCGTAGACGCGCCAGCCGCGGCCGCCGAGGTCCGGGTCCAGGAGCCGGCCGCCGTTCGCCAGGACGACGTGGTGGGACTCGCGGAAGTCGTCGACCTCGAAGTCGAGGTGGAACTGCTGCGGGAAACCGGGGTCCGGCCAGCGCGGCGGCCGGTAGTCGAGCGACCGCTGGAAGCCCAGGACCAGCCCGTCCACGTGCAAGGTCGACCAGTCCTCGTCGACCCGCCACCGCGGATCGGGCCGGTCCACCTCGCCGCCGAGCAGAGCCTGGTAGAAGCGGGCGAGCGCGACCGGTTCCGGGCAATCGAGGACGATGCACTGCAGCGTCGCGGGCACGGGTTCGCCTCCTGCGGTCACCGGGACCCGGTTCGGGTCACCTCAAGGCGCGAAGCTTACGAAACCCGATGATCTTGGACGCCGCGGCCCGCTTCGGTGATCAACCACCCGTGCATCGTTCCGCCGCGGTCACTTTTCCCCGCGGATCGTCCGGCGCAGCTTGGGGACGCGCTCGGCGAGCGTGCGCTCGGCCCCGCGCTGGGTCGGCTCGTAGTAGTCCCGGCCGACCAGCTCGTCCGGCGGGTACTGCTGCGCCAGCACGCCTTCCGGCACGTTGTGCGGGTAGCGGTAGCCCTGGGCGTTGCCGAGCTTCTTGGCGCCCGCGTAGTGCCCGTCGCGCAGGTGCGGCGGGACGGTGCCGGCCAGCCCGGCGCGGACGTCGGCCAGCGCCGCGTCGATGCCCGTGATGACCGCGTTCGACTTCGGCGCGGTGGCCAGGTGGATCGTCGCCTGCGCCAGCGCGAGCCTGCCTTCGGGCATGCCGATGAACTGGACGGCGTGCGAAGCCGCGACCGCCGCCTGCAGGGCCGTCGGGTCGGCCATCCCGATGTCCTCGCTCGCGTGCACGACCAGCCGCCGGGCGAGGAAGCGCGGGTCCTCCCCCGCCTCGATCATCCGGGCCAGGTAGTGCAGCGCGGCATCGACGTCGGAGCCGCGGATGGACTTGATGAACGCGCTGATCACGTCGTAGTGCTGGTCGCCGTCGCGGTCGTAGCGCACCGCCGCCTTGTCCACAGTGGACTCGACGATGGCGAGGTCGATCGCCTTCGCCTCGGTGGCCGAGGCCGCGTCCGCCGCCGCCTCCAGCGCCGTGAGCGCGCGGCGCGCGTCCCCGCCCGCGAGCCGGACGAGGTGGGCGCGCGCGTCCTCGCTCAGCGTCAGCTCGCCCCCGAGGCCGCGTTCGTCGGCCAGCGCGCGCTCCAGCAGCCGCGTGATGTCGTCGTCGGTCAGCGGGCGCAGCTGCAGCACCAGCGACCGCGACAGCAGCGGCGAGACGACCGAGAACGACGGGTTCTCGGTGGTCGCCGCGACCAGCAGCACGGTGCGGTCCTCGACCGCGCCGAGCAGCGCGTCCTGCTGGGTCTTGGAGAAGCGGTGCACCTCGTCGATGAACAGCACGGTGTTTTCGGCGTTGTACTGGCGCCGCCGCCGGGCCTCCTCGATGACCCCGCGGACCTCCTTGACGCCCGCCGAAAGCGCGGACATCGCGACGAACCGGCGGCCGGTGGCGATCGAGACGAGGTTGGCCAGGGTGGTCTTGCCGGTGCCGGGCGGGCCGTAGAGCAGCACGGAAGCCGGCGCCGCCCCTTCGACCAGCCGCCGCAGCGGGGCGCCCTCGCGCAGCAGGTGCTGCTGGCCGACGACCTCGTCGAGCGAACGCGGCCGCATCCGGACGGCCAGGGGCGAGCTCGCCGGGTCCGCCTGCGGTTCGCCGGCGTTCGACCCCGTCGGTTCCGGCGGGGGCGCCAGATCGGCGTTCACGGTGAAGAGCTCGTCCTGTGCCACACCGATGACGTTAACCGACGGCACCGACAGAACCGCTTGCCGTGGCACCGGTGGCCGCGCTACCGTCGTGATGACCGGTTGACCGAAAGTGCGATTCTGGTCAACAGGTCAAAAGTTCAACGAACCCGCAGGTGGAACCGCATGAGTCATCCGAACCGCGAGCGCGCCGACCGCATCCTGGACGCGGCGGGCGAGCTGCTGCTGCGCATGGGCTACCGCAAGGTGGCGATCGACGACATCGCGCGCGCGGCCGGCATCGGCAAGGGCACCGTCTACCTGCACTGGCGCACCAAGGAACTGCTGTTCCAGGCGCTGATGATGCGCGAATCGGCCGACCTGACCGACGAGATCCTGGCGGCGATCAAGGCCGACCCGGCGATGATCCTGCCGCACCGGATGATCTCGGCGTCGTTCCTGGTCACCCATCGCCGTCCGCTGGTGATGGCGATGCTGCGCGGCAACGCCGAGATGTTCGGCTCGCTCGGCGACCTCGCCCTGCGCAAGCAGCAGGACGAGCTGCGCGGGCAGTTCGAGGACGCGATGCTCCGGCGCGGGCTGATCCGCGCGGACGTCCCGAACGTCACCTACGCGCTGAACGCCGCGACGCTCGGCTTCTACCTCGGCGACACGCTCTCCGACGAGTTCGAGGGGATCGCCCTCGAGGAGAAGGCGGCCGTCCTCGCGCACATCATCCGCACCGCGTTCGAACCGGCGGGGGAACCCGATCCCGTGGCCGTGGCGGACGTGGCGGCGGAACTGGGTTCGGCGCTCGAGGCGCTCGTTTCGGGCTACCGGCAAGGGATCTACGCACACGATCCCGCCAAGGCCCCCGGCTGATCCCGGGGCCGCACAGGGGAAAGAAGGGGCGGACATGACCACCACACAAGCGGACACCTGGGGACTCCACGAATCCCAGTTCTGGCTGCGGGGGAAGCAGCCGGAGGCGCGGGTGCACCACGCGCCCGAGCTCGGCTTCTGGAACGTCTACGGGCACCCGGAGGCCGAAGAGGTCCTCCGCGACCCGGCGACGTACTCCTCGGACACCACCCGGCTGGTGCCGAAGGAGATGATGCAGGACGCCGACCTGAAGGAGATGTCGGCGGGCAACCTGCTGCAGCTGGACCCGCCGCTGCACAACAAGATGCGCAAGCTCGTCAGCCGCGCGTTCACGCCGAAGGTCGTCGCGGACCTGGAACCGCGCATCGCCGCGGTGACGAACGAAATGCTCGACGCGGCCGGCGGCGACGGACGGCTCGAACTGGTCGAAGACCTGGCCTACCCGTTGCCGGTGATCGTGATCGCGGAGCTGCTGGGGGTCCCCGCGAGCGACCGGTACCTGTTCAAGGGCTGGGTGGACAAGCTGTTCGACTCCTCGGAGCAGTTTTCGCTGAAGGAGCAGACGAAGTCCCAGGAGGAGTCGGTCGCGAAATCACTGGAAGGCCAGAAAGCGCTTGCCGAATACCTCGGCGCGCACGTCGACGAACGGCGGAAGCAGCCGCGGGAGGACCTGCTGACGAAGCTCGTCGAGGCCGAGGTCGACGGGGAACGGCTGACGCGCAACGAAGTCGTCAACTTCGCGAACATCCTGCTGCTGGCCGGGCACATCACCACCACGATGCTGCTCGGGAACGCGGTGCTGTGCCTGGACACGCACCCGGAGTGGGACCGGCGGGTGCGCGCGGACCGCTCGCTGCTGCCGGCGACGATCGAAGAGTCCCTGCGGTACCTCTCGCCGTTCGCGGCGGTGGCCCGCACGGCGACCCGCGAGGTGGAGCTGGGCGGGGTGACCGTGCCGCCGGACCAGATGCTGCTCGTGTGGGTGGCGGCGGCCAACCGCGACGACCGGGTGTTCACCGACCCGGACACGTTCAACCCGCTGCGCGACCCGAACCCGCACCTGGCGTTCGGCCGCGGGATCCACTTCTGCATCGGGGCGCCGCTCGCGCGGCTCGAAGGCCGGGTGGCGCTGAGCATCCTGTTCGACCGCTACCCCGCGCTGCGCACGATCCCGGGTGAACCGCCGAAGTTCCAGATCAACCCGAACATGACCGGGGTGCGCGAGCTGCCCCTCACCATCGGGTAGCACCGGTTGCGCCCTGGGCGAAAACCCTCGCCCAGGGCGCTGCCGTGCCCGAAGGTGGACCGATGACGGTGGCGGTGTTGTCCGACGTCCACGGGGTGCTGCCCGCGCTCGAGGCCGTCCTGGCGGAGCCGGACGTCGAGGTGGCGGACCGGATCGTGCTGCTCGGCGACGTCCTCGCCGGGCCGATGCCGGTCGAGACGCTGACGCGCCTGGAATCGCTCGGCTCCCGGGCGGTGTGGGTGCGCGGCAACGCCGACCGAGAGCTGGCGGCGTCCGCGCGCGGGGCCGGCGACTTCGTCCCGGACCCGATCTTCCCGTGGGCGGCCCGGCAGCTGCGGCCGGGCGATCTGCCGTTCCTGGACGCGCTTCCCCTGACCGTGAGCCTGGACGGCGTGCTGTTCTGCCACGCGACCCCGCGGGACGACAGCGAAATCGTGCTCGTCGACAGCCCGCTGGAGCGCTGGGCGGAGGTGCTGGCGGGGGTCACCGAGGACGTCGTGGTCTGCGGGCACACGCACATGCCGTTCGTGCGGCTGGCCGACCGGCGGCTGATCGTCAACCCGGGCAGCGTCGGGATGCCCTACGGCGCAAGGGGTGCGCACTGGGCCCTGCTCGGCGACGGCGTCGAGCTGCGGCGCACGGAGTACGACGCCGAAGCGGCGTGCCGGTTCCTTGCCGAGCACTGCGCGTACCCGGACATCGAAGCGTGGGCGGACTTCTTCGTCCGCAACCCGGCTTCGGACGCCGAAGCGCTGCGCGTGTTCAGCGGGCGCGGAACGAGTTCCACATGATGACCGCGGCGTAGGGCAGGAACTCGCGGCCGCGGCGCCACAGCCACGGGATCCCCTTGAGCACCAGCCACCCCACGTGCCCCGCGGCGCTCGGCTCGACCCCGCCGCTGCAGGTGAGGCTCACCGGCTCCGGCACGGCGAACCCGGCGCCGGCGAGCAGCCCGGTGAAGCCCTCGGCGAGCATGCGGTGCCCGAGTTCGGACGGGTGCAGGCGATCGACGCTCCACGACGCCAGCTCGTAGGCGCCGGGCAGCCGGTCGAGGTCGAGGCAGAGCACGCCTTCGCGGGCGACGACCTCGTCGATGGCCGCGTTGAGCTCGGCGACCCGGGCGCTGAGCGCGCGCTTGAGCGACGGCGGGAGGCGGAAGACCTTGCTGTGGTCGTGGAACCGCACGGGCACCACGGTCGTCCCGGCTTCGCGCAGCCGGTGGATCACGGCGGTGAGGTCGGCGGCGATCTTCGCGGCATCGAAGTCGGGCCGGAGCGTGTCGTTCATCCCGGCGACGAGCAGCGCGACATCCGGCCGGTGCGCGACGGCGGCGGGCACCTGCTCGGTGAGCACGCACCGCATCCGCGCGCCGGTGAAGGAGGGGTTGAGGTACCCGTCGTCGTCGACCCCGAGCGCGGCGGCGACCAGCGGGCCGACCCCGCGCCACCCGCCCCGCCGGGGCAGCGGATCCCCCAGCCCGACCGCGGTGGAGTCGCCGAGCACGACCAGCCGCCGCGCTTGCTTGAGGGCGTGGTCCGGCACGGCGGCGAGCGGCGGCCGGGAGGGTTCGGGAGTGACTTCGACACTGATCACGGTCACGCCCCCGACCATCGGCCACGGAGGCTCACGGCCGGTGAGGACGAGGTAACGCGACTCCGACACCGCGCCTAATTCTTGACGCTCACCTCACAAGTGCCGGAAAAGTCCCGTTCGCCGCCGCCGCACGCGCCCCGCCCTCCCTGGGGGCTGCCCTCGTCCAGCGTATCGGCGAGGTCCGACAAGACCGGCGCGGAAAAGGCGCCGCCGCCCGGCTTGTCCACAGCACCGCCCGGTTGTGGACAAGCCGAACCGGGCTCAGCGGAACGCCGGGTAGAACGCCAGGTCCGCGTGCGGTCCCAGCTTCGCCGCCAGTGCCGCCGCCACCCGGGCCGCGAACTCCGACACCGCCGTCATCCGCACGTACCCCGCGTGCTTGGCCAGATCCCGCCACCAGGTCACGAACGCCGCCTCACGGCTCACCGGGGCCGCGTGCCGGGACAGGTCGAGGGACGCCAGCTCCTCCCCCGTGATCAGCCACACCCGCAGCAGCTCGCTGGTGGTCAGGTGCGCCGCCAGCGCCTCGTCGTCGGCGAACGCCGGCCAGACGCCCACCACCTCCGCGCGCCAGGCCGCGATCATCGCCTCGCTCATGCCCGCCGGGAGGGCGAGCGCGTCCGGCCAGCTCGCGAACGGCAGCCTCAGGTGCGCCGCGTCGATCAGGGCCGAGCGGACGCAGCCGTACTCGAAGTCCAGGAAACGCACGCCCTCGCCGGTCACCAGGTTGTTGTCCGGGCTGAGCTCGACCGGGCTGAACGCGCGGAAGCCCGCCGAGCGGGACTGCTCAAGCGCCGCCGTGACCTGGGCGCGGACCGCGTCCGGGACCGGGATGCCCAGGCGCTCCTGGATCAGGGACGGCACGCGCGCGCACTGCTCGTCGACGCCGCTTTCGTCCTCTTTCGCCGGGCCGCCGAGGCGCCGGAGCAGGGCGTTGAAGTCCGCTTCGCGGCCCGCCGTGCTCGCGTGCAGCCTGCCCAGCGAGCGGGCCCAGGACAGCAGCGCGCGCTCGGCCGCGCGGGAGTCGCGCGCGTAGAGCTTGTCCTCCAGCGTCGGGGTGCGGCCGAGGTCCTCCAGCACCAGCGCGCGGTCCCGGCCGTCGTGGGCGAGCAGCTCCGGGCACATCCGCTCGTCCGGGGCCAGCGCCGTGAACAGCTGGTAGCTGACCGCCTCCTGGGCGAACGGGTCGGCGCCCGGGCCCGGCGGGTCCGGGTAGTGCTTGACGACCACCGTGCGCGGCAGCGCGAACGACGACGACACCACCCGCGCGCGGACCACCGTCGCCGGCCCGCTCCCCGCGAGGTCCTCGGGGGCGACCAGGGTGATCGCGCTGCCGAACCGGCGCGAGAGAACGGACTCGCCCGCCGCGACCGCCGCGGCGACGGCGAGCTGCTCGGCTCCTGCCCCGACCCCAGCGTCGCCGGAGGAGGAGGTGTCGACTGTCATTGGCACCGACCCTACTCGTGACTGAGCAACCATGACTACTGACATCCGGACAAGAAGACGCATCCCACCCGGATACGGGTCACCCGCGTGAAAGCGGACGCATCCCCACGGGTGAACGTTGCCCATTCCGGCGCACGATCAACACAATGGCCGCTGCTGCAACGATTCCGAGAAGGTTCACGAGCAGCTGACCCACCGATTGGACGCATCGGCTCCACTCCCCCGCCACGGCCGCCACCATCGCGTAACCCGCGGCGGGAACCGTCGTCACGGAGATGAACACGCCCACCAGCGCGGCCGATTTCGCCGACGTCATGGCCAGCATCCCCGCGGCGCCGGCCAGCATCGCCACGACCAGGGACGGCACCCCGACCGAGAAGACGAAGTCGACGTCGCTGTGCTGCTTCAGCTCGAACGCCTTTTCGCCGAAGACGTCGGTCGCGCGCACCAGCAGCGCGCCACCCAGCGTCACGGCCATCGCCAGCGGGAAGCCGACGCCGAGCGCGGCGCCCGCGAGCCGGACGAGGTCCCAGCGCCGCAGCACCACCCCCACCGCGAGCGCGGCGAGCGGGCCGAACTCCGGCCCGACGACCATCGCGCCGACGATCGTCACCGCGGAGTCCGTCAGCACGCCGACCGCGGCCAGCAGGCAGGCGATGGTGAGGAAGGCCAGGAACGTCACGTTCAGCCGCGACTCCTCGCCGGTGCGCGCGAGCAGCTCCTCCCACACCACGGCGTCCGCGCCCTCGCCCGGCGCGGCCTCTTCCGCCCGGTCGGCGGCGTCCGAAAGCGCCGTGTCGAGCGCTTCGAGCGTGATGCCACCGGTGTGGTCGAGCTCGAGCACGCACAGCGCCTCGAGGATCTCGTCCGCCGCCTCGCGCGCGATGTCGGCCTCGACCAGGTCGCCTTCGGGCGAGACGGCGGCACCGCGGTGCACGACCAGGTGCGCCGTCCCGGCGTGGGCCCGCAGGATGCCGAGCGCCTCGGCGGTCTTCTCCGGCGGGCACACGGCCCTGAGGTGCAGCACTAGTTCTGCGGGGCGGGGGCCGGCTTCGCGTCGATGCCGGCTTCCTTGCGCTGCTGCGCCGTGATCGGGGCCGGCGCCGCGGTCAGCGGGTCGTACCCGCCGCCGGTCTTCGGGAACGCGATCACGTCACGCAGCGAGTCGGCCTTGGCCAGCAGCATGACGATGCGGTCCCAGCCGAAGGCGATGCCGCCGTGCGGCGGGGGGCCGAAGGCGAAGGCGTCGAGCAGGAAGCCGAACTTCTCCTGCGCCTCCACGTCGCTGAGGCCCATCAGGTTGAACACGCGCTTCTGGACGTCGCCGCGGTGGATACGGATCGAGCCACCGCCGATCTCGTTGCCGTTGCAGACGATGTCGTAGGCGTAGGCCAGGGCGTTGCCCGGGTCCTGCTCGAACTTGTCGATCCACTCCGGGGTCGGCGAGGTGAACGCGTGGTGCACGGCGGTCCACTTGCCGGAGCCGACGGCGACGTCGTCGCCGATGTCCTCGACCGGCGCGAACAGCGGCGCGTCGACGACCCACACGAACGACCAGGCGTTCTCGTCGATCAGGCCGAGGCGCTTGCCGATCTCGTCGCGTGCGGCGCCCAGCAGCGGCTGCGTGCTCGACGCCTTGCCCGCGGAGAAGAAGATGCAGTCGCCCGGCTTGGCGCCCGCCGCGGCGGCGACGTTCTCGCGCTCGGTCTCCGACAGGTTCTTCGCGACCGGGCCGCCGAGCGTGCCGTCCTCGTTGACCAGGATGTACGCGAGGCCGCGCGCGCCGCGCTGCTTCGCCCACTCCTGCCACGCGTCGAGCTGGCGGCGGGGCTGGTCGGCGCCGCCCGCCATCACGACCGCGCCGACGTAGGGCGCCTGGAACACGCGGAACGGCGTGTCGGCGAAGAACTCCGTCATGTCGGTGATCTCGAGGTCGAAGCGCAGGTCCGGCTTGTCCGAGCCGTACTTGGCCATCGCCTCGTGGTAGGTGATGCGCGGGATGGGCCGCGGGATCTCGTGCCCGATCAGCTTCCACAGCGCCGAGACGATCTGCTCGCCGATGTCGATGACGTCGTCCTGCTCGACGAAGCTCATCTCGATGTCGAGCTGGGTGAACTCGGGCTGGCGGTCGGCGCGGAAGTCTTCGTCGCGGTAGCAGCGGGCGATCTGGTAGTACCGCTCCATGCCGCCGACCATGAGCAGCTGCTTGAACAGCTGCGGCGACTGCGGCAGCGCGTACCAGGAGCCGGGCTTGAGCCGGGCCGGGACCAGGAAGTCGCGCGCGCCTTCGGGCGTCGAGCGGGTCATCGTCGGGGTCTCGATCTCGACGAAGTCCTGGGCGTGCAGCACCTCGCGCGCGGCGCGGCTGACCTCGCTGCGCAGGCGCATGGCGGCGGCCGGGCCGCTGCGGCGCAGGTCGAGGTAGCGGTGCTTGAGGCGGACCTCTTCGCCGACGTCGACCCGGTCGTCGATCGGGAACGGCAGCGGCGCGGACTCCGAGAGCACCTCGAGCCCGGTGGCCAGCACCTCGATCTCGCCGGTCGGGATCTCGGCGTTGGCGTTGCCTTCGGGGCGCTTCGCGACCTCGCCGACGATCTTGACGCAGAATTCGGAGCGCAGCGCGTGCGCGCGCTCGGCCATCTCGCCTTCGCGGAAGACGACCTGGGCGACGCCGCTGGCGTCCCTCAGGTCGATGAAGATGACGCCGCCGTGATCGCGCCGCCGGGCCACCCATCCGGTGAGGGTGACGGTCTGTCCGGCCTGTCCGGCACGCAGGGTGCCGGCTTGGTGGGTGCGGAGCACTGCGACTGCTCTCCTTCGAGATGGGCTTTCCAGCGGCGGTTGTCGCCACCGCAAGGCTAACGAACAGCCCAGCCTACGACGTCGGCGGGCGCTCGCTTCAGAGGACGTGCCTGGGCCGGGCCTCCAGCGCCGCGACCAGGCGGTGAGCTTGGGCCAGGTAGGCCGCCACCTGGTAGATCCGGCCGCCCGGGTGGGCCACCAGCCAGCTCGCCGCGGCCGACGCCGAGGCGAAGAACGGCTGGCCGGCGCAGGCCACCGCGTCGACGTTCGCCAGGCCGAAGCCGAGGTCGATCGCGGCCACCACCGCGGTCGGCGGGTCGGCCTGCAGGATGCCGTGGCTCGTCAGGTCGATCCGGATGTGGGTGCCGGTGACCGGGCAGACCGCGGCCGCGTGCACGCGCTCGCCGGTGGCGATGGCCAGCAGGAACATGTCGACCGAGCCGTCCGGGCCGGCGCCGAGGGTGCCTTCGGCGGGCTCCGGCCGGTGGTGGGCGCCGCGCGGGGCGGGGCCGGTCGAGACGAGGTCGCGGCGCAGGGTGAAGCCGATCAGCTCGACCAGCCGCCGGGCTTCGGCGGGGGCGACGCCGACGATCGCGGCCAGCCGGTCGACGCCGACGGGGTGCCTGCCGGCCCGGGTCAGCTTCAGCGCGGCCCAGGCGAGCCGGGCGGCCGCGACGCGATCGGTCTGCGAGGTCGTCACCGTCCGCTCCTTCCGGATCGATCCCTTCGACGTTAGGCGCCGGTGACGCCGGACGACAACGGCACGATCGGACATTTTCCCGCAAGCCCGGGACAACGCGGCGCACCGGCCCGGCGATTACGTCGAACGGCGCAGCGCGTCACCCGGATGGTCCACAGTGGACCGTCAGAGCAGGCGCAGCTGCTCGGCGGGCGCGGCCGGTTCCGGGGCGGCCGCCGGTTCGGGGTCGCGAGGGTCGTAGCCGGTTTTCGGGGCCAGCCCGTGCCGCCGCAGCAGGGGCGCGACGCGCTCGGCGAGCCGCTCCCGGTACGCCTTCTGGACGTAGCTGCCCCGCGCGTACAGCTCCCGGTACCGCGGGACGAGCGCCGGGTACGAGCCGGCCAGCCAGCGGCCGAACCACTCGCGGGCGCCGGGCCGCAGGTGCAGCGGGAACACCGTCACGCTCGACGCGCCGACGTCGGCGAGCTGCGCGAACAGGGCGTCGAGGGCCTCGGCGGAGTCGGTCAGCCACGGCAGCACCGGCGCCACCAGCACCGAGCACGGCAGCCCGGCGTCCCGGGCCTTGCGGATCAGCTCGAGCCGCGCCCGCGGGCTCGGCGTGCCGGGTTCGAGGCGGTGCTGGAGCTCGCCGTCGAGCAGCGCGAGCGACACCGCGAGCCCGACCGGCACGTCGGCGGAGACGTCCCGCAGCAGGGGCAGGTCCCGCGCCAGCACGGTGCCCTTCGTGAGCACCGACAGCGGGGTGCCGGAGCGCGCCAGCGCCGTGATGATGCCCGGCATCAGCCGGTAGCGGCCCTCCGCGCGCTGGTACGGGTCGGTGTTGGTGCCCATCGCGACGTGCTCGCGCCGCCACGACGGCTTCTTCAGCTGCGCGGTGAGCACCTGCGGGGCGTTGACCTTGACGACCACCTGGGTGTCGAAGTCGCGGCCGGCGTCGAAGTCGAGGTAGGTGTGGGTGTTCCGGGCGAAGCAGTTGTGGGACACCATGCCGTCGGCGATGAAGTCGCCGGTGCCGGTGGTGATGTCGAACAGCGGCAGCTGCAGGCCCAGCGGCTCGACCGCCTCGACGCGGCGGCGGCTCGCGCCGATCACCGTGCCGTCCAGCGACCGCTTCCACGTCACCGCCGGGTTGCTCACGTGCAGGAACCGCAGCACCTCCCCGGCGCCGCCGAGCAGCCGGACCTCCTGCCGCGACGGGAACTTCGGCACCTCGTCGAGCTGGCGCGCGAAGCCGAACCGCGCCAGCGCGGCGGCTACGGCGTCGGTGATCTCGGGTTCGTCGTGCGCGATCGTGAGGATGCCGCGGCCGTAGCCGCCCGCGAGGTCGAAGACGCCGGCGAGGAACCCGCGCTGCCAGTGCGCGTCCGGGTCCGGCGGCACCTTCAGGAACCCGACGGACGACCCGAAGTCGGGCAGGTACCCGAGTGCGCGGGCGGCGGCGTCGGGCTCGGCGGCGAACCCGCCGGAGCGCAGCATCCCGCAGAGGTACCCGGCGCGGTACCCGAGCGTTTCGTCCGGCGTCGGCGCGAACCGCCCGACGCCGATCAGCTCGGTCCCGGCCTCGAGGTGCGGCCGCTGGGCGGCGCCGAACTTGCTGCCGGTGACGTGCTTCCACCCCTTGCTGGTGAGGAACCGGTGATCCCCGCCGGCGACGAGCCGAGTGCCGTCGTCGAGCGTCACCCGGTAGGCGGCGCGCAAGGTCGTCCAGTGCGCTTCGACCCGGGTCGGCACCAGCCGCCGGGCCGCGCCGTGGCCGCGGGTGCCGTAGAGGGCGTCCCCGACCTCCAGCTCGGCCAGCGCCTTGGTGCGGCCGTCGGCCATCAGGATCCGGGTGCCGCCTTCGAGGCAGTAGGTGCAGGCGTGGGAGCAGCCGCGGTAGGGGTTCACGGTCCAGCCGAACGGCACGCCGGAGCCGGCGGGCACCTTGTTCAGCACCGAGCGCGCGTGCACCTCGTGGAAGGTGACGCCGTCGAATTCCGGTGACCGCACGGAACGCACCAGGCCCTCCAGCCCGGGCAGTGCCGGCTCACCCTCCCCTGCTCGCTGCCGATCCCATCGCACGCGGCCAGTCGAACATATGTTCTAGTCGGGTGTCAAACCGGTTCGGGGCAGGGGAATCGGGTGGTGCTGGTGGGGTTCCTGAGGCGGACCGCGGTGGGGTCCCGGCAAAGTCGCGCCGGCGAGCGGGTGACCGACTGCAGGCCGGCCGCGTGGTCTGCCCGGCGTCGCGGGGATGCCGTGAAAGGGTCGTTCATGTCGTCCGACGAGGTGAACGACTCTTTCATGACATCGCGGAGGGGCGGATCGCCCGTGCTGCCCGAATTTGCCGGGGCCCTGAAGTGCCGCGCCGGACCGCCCGCTCAGGACGAGAAGCGGTCCAGCGCCCGGATCTTGTTCGTCGCGTCCAGCGCCGCCACCTTGTACGCCTCCGACAGCGTCGGGTAGTTGAAGACCGCGTCCACCAGGTAGTCGACCGTCCCGCCGCAGCCCATCACCGCCTGTCCGATGTGGACCAGGTCGGTCGCGCCCGTGCCGAAGACGTGCACGCCCAGCAGCTTCCGGTCCGTCGTGGACACCAGGAGCTTGAGCATCCCGTAGCTGTCGCCGGTGATCTGCCCGCGCGCCAGCTCGCGGTAGCGCGCGATCCCGACCTCGTACGGCACCGACGACGACGTCAGCTGGGCCTCCGTCGAGCCGACGTACGAGATCTCCGGGATGGTGTAGATGCCGATCGGCTGCAGCGCGCCCAGGCCGTTCGCCGGTTCGCCGAACGCGTGGTACGCGGCCAGCCTGCCCTGGTCCATCGACGTCGCCGCCAGTGCCGGGAAGCCGATCACGTCGCCGACCGCGTAGATGTGCGGGACCTCGGTGCGGTAGTTCTCGTCGACGACCAGCCTGCCGCGGCCGTCCGCGGTCAGGCCCGCCGCTTCCAGGTTCAGGTCGCCGGTCATGCCCTGGCGGCCCGCGGAGTACATGACGCCGTCGGCCGGGATGCGCTTGCCGCTGACCAGGGTGGTGATCGTGGCGTCCTCGGACACCGCGACGTCCGCGACCTTCTCGCCGAAGCGGAACGTGACGCCGAGGTCGCGCAACTGGAATTTCAGTGACTCGACGATCTCCGGGTCGCAGAAGTCGAGCATCTGGTCGCGCTGCTCGACCACGGTCACGCGCGAGCCGAGCGCGGCGAACATCGACGCGTACTCGATGCCGATCACGCCGGCGCCGACCACCACGAGCGACGACGGGATCTGCTCGAGCCGCAGGATCTCGTCGGAGTCGAGGACGCGGGCGGCGTCGAAGTCGACGTGGCCGGGCCGCGCCGGGCGGGTGCCGGTGGCGATGACGATGTGGTCGCCGCTCAGCGTCCGGCGGTCGCCCGGGTGCTTGCTCTCGACGACCACGGTGTGCGCGTCGGCGAACGAGCCGGTGCCGGGGATGAGGTCGACGTGGTTGCGCATCAGCTGCGCGCGCACGACCTGGACCTCGCGCCCGACGACGTGCTGGGTGCGCGCGAGCAGGTCGGCGATGGTGATGTCCTGCTTGACGCGGTAGCTCGCGCCGTACAGCTCGCGCTGGTTCATCCCGGTCAGGTAGAGCACCGCTTCGCGCAGCGTCTTGGACGGGATCGTGCCGGTGTTGACGCACACCCCGCCGACCATGTCGTGCCGGTCCACGACCGCCACCCGCTTGCCCAGCTTCGCCGCGGCGATCGCGGCCTTCTGCCCGCCCGGGCCCGAACCGATGACGATGAGGTCGTACTCGTGCTCGCTCACGACGTCGAGCCTGCGCACCCGGGCGCCCCGGCGCAACCCCTGCCCGGTGAAGATCCGCCCGCGACCCGGCGGCCGGACTAGCGTGACCGGGGTGCTGCGCGTTTCGCTGCTGGGCGAGCAGGTGATCGCCGACGACGCGACCGGGGCCGTGCTGACGCGGTCGCCGCGGTCGGTCGCGCTCGTGGCGCACCTCGTCGTGCACGCCGGCCTGGCGCAGCCCCGGCGCCGGATCGCCGGGCTGTTCTGGCCGGACTCCACCGACGCGCAGGCGCTCACGAACCTGCGCCGCGAGCTGCACCAGCTGCGCCGGGTGCTGGGCGATCCGCCGTCCCTGGTGGTCACCGGGCGCGACCTGTGCTGGCGCGACACGCCGTCGAGCCGGGTCGACGTCCGGGAATTCGACGCCGCCTACCGGGCCGCGCTCGCCGCCGAGGACGCCGAGGACGTGCTCACCCACGCCCACGCGGCGCTGGCGGTCCACCGCGGGGAGCTGCTGCCCGGCCTGGCCGACGACTGGGTGCTGGCGGCCCGCGCCGAGCTCGACCGCCGGTGCGTCGAGCTGTGCGACCTGATCTGCCGGACGCCGTCGGGCGACCCCGCCGCCGCGCTGGCCGCGGCCCGGCGCCGGATCCGGCTGCGGCCCCTCGAAGAGACCGGCTACCGGACCCTGATGGGGCTGCAGGCCGACGCCGGGGACCGGGCGGGCGCGGTGAGCACCTACCACCGGTGCGCGTCGGTCCTCGAGCGCGAGCTCGGCGTCGTCCCGGCGGAGCCGACCCGGGCGGCGCTGCGCCGGCTGCTCGCCCGGCCGGGTCCCGAGGTCCGGCGGGCGGCGGCACCCGGGCTCGTCGGCCGGGCCGCGGAGCTGGCCCGGCTCGGCGAGGCGTGGCACGCGGCCGCGGCGGGCCGGGCCGGGATCGTCCTCGTGCGCGGCGACGCCGGGGTCGGCAAGACGCGGCTCGTCGCCGAGCTGGCCGCGCTGGCGGGCGCGGAAGGCGCCGTCGTGGCCACCGGCCGCTGCTTCGGCTCGGCCGGCCGGCTCCCGCTGGCCCCGGTGGCCGAGTGGCTGCGCACGCCGTCGGTGCAGCGGGCGGCGGGGTCCCTGGAACCGGTGTGGCGCGCCGAGGTCGACCGGCTGCTGCCCGCCCCGCGCCCGGCCGCGGGCGGGCACCCCACGGTCGACGCGTGGCAGCGCCTGCGGTTCTTCGAGGGGCTGGCTCGCGCGCTGACCGCCGGCGGGCGGCCGGTCCTGCTGGTGCTCGACAACGTCCAGTGGTGCGACGAAGAGACCGGCGCGTTCCTCGCGTTCTGCCTCGGCCTCCTGCCGGACGCGCCGCTGCTGGTCGCCGGCACGCTGCGCGACGGCCACGTCGACGCCCGGGTCGAGGCCTGGACCGCGCACCTGCGCGCCGAGGGCAGGCTGGCCGAGCTGCCCCTGCGCCCGTTCGACGCCGAGGGCACCGCCCGCCTCGGCGAGGCGGTCGCCGGGCACCCGCTGTCCGAACCGGACCGCGCCCTGCTCCACGCGGCCACCGGCGGGTTCCCGCTGTACGTCGTGGAAGCGTTGCGCACCAACGCTTCCCCGCCGTCCGGACGGCTGAGCGGCGTCCTGCGGGCCCGGCTCGAACAGCCCGGCCCGGCGGCCCGCGAAGTGGCCGGGCTCGCCGCCGCGGCCGGCCGCGACTTCACCCTCGAGCTGCTCACCGAAGCCAGCGACCTCGACGCGGACACCGTCGTCGGCGCGGTCGACGAGCTGTGGCGGCGCCGCATCGTGCGCGAGGTCGGCGGCGGCTACGACTTCACCCACGACCTGCTGCGCGACGCCGCCTACCAGCAGATCAGCCCGCCGCGCCGGTGGCTGCTGCACCGGCGGCTGGCCCAGGGCCTGGAACTGCTGCACGCCGGCGACACCGACGCCGTGGCCGCGCAGCTGGCCGAGCAGTACGCGCGCGGCGGCCGCCCGGACCGCGCGGTCGAGCACTACCGGCGGGCCGCGGCCGTCGCCGCGCGCACCTTCGCCCACGCCGAGGCGATCCGGCTGCTGAAGGAAGCGCTGACGCTCGTCCGCGCCCGCCCGCCGAGCGGCGACCGCGACCGCGCGGAACTCGCCGTCCTCGAAGCGCTCGCCGGCCCGCTCAACGCCCGGCACGGCTACTCCTCCCCCGAGCTGCAGCACACGCTGGAGCGTTCGCTCGAGCTCGCGGAGTCCTCGGGCAGCAAGGATTCCGCGCTCACCGCCCTGCTGGAGCTGTGGTCGTCCCGGTTCGTCCAGGGCCGGACCGCGCAGGCGCACGAGTCGGCCGAACGCGCGCTCACGCTGGTCGCCCCCGGGACGAGCCCCGCGCTCAGCGGCTCGGCGCACTTCATCGTCGCGGGCTCGTCGGTGAGCCTCGGACGCCCGGGCGAGGCGCTGCGGCACTTCGAGCTGGGCGCCGAGCGCACGCGCGGCGCGTCGACGTGGCCGATCGGCACCCGCCCGGACATCCACGGCCCGGCCTGGGCGGCGCACGCCCACTGGCTGCTCGGCCACGACGACGCCGCGGTGGCGAGCAGCGCCGAAGCCGTCGAGCGCGCCCGCGCGGCCGGGCACCCGTACAGCCTGACCATCGCGCTGGCCTACGCCGGCGTCACCCACCAGATGCGCGACGACCGGCCGGCGCTCTGGACGGCCGTCACCGAACTGCACGCGCTGTGCGACCGGTACGGCTTCGCCTACTACCGGGAATGGGCGCTGGTGCTGGGCGGCTGGGCGCGCGGGGGCGAGGCCGGGCTGGCCGCGGCCCAGGAAGGCGTCGCGAACCTCAAGGCCGCGGGGTCCTTCGCCCGGATGCCGTACTGGCTGGCGCTGGTCGCCGCGCTGTCCCCGCCCGAGGCGGCCCGCGCGACGCTGGACGCCGCGCTCGCCGCCGGCGAGGCCCGCGACGACCGCTGGTGGCTGCCGGAGGTGCTGCGGCTGCGGGCCGCGTACGACGCCGATCCGGTCCCCCGCCTGCGCGCCGCCGCGGAGCTGGCCCGGGCCCACGGCAGCGTCGCCCTGCTGCGGCGGGCGGAAGCGGACCTCGGCGTCCGGACCGCCGCGGGACCGTCCTGAACGGACCGAACGCTTCGCGAACGCTCGCTGCCTAGCTTCGCCTCGGAACCAGGAATCCGAGAGGGGCCACCCATGACCACCACCGCGTTGCCGCACGAAGCACTGGCCGCCACCCTGCGCGGCACTCTCGTCACCCCGGCGGACCCGGGCTACGACGAAGCCCGGGCCGTCTACAACGCCATGATCGACAAGCGGCCGGCGGCGATCGCCTACTGCCGCGACGCCGCCGACGTCGTCGCCTGCGTCCGCTACGGCCGTGAACAGGGCCTGGACCTGGCCGTGCGCGGCGGCGGCCACAACGCGGGCGGCCTGGGCGTCGCCGACGACGCGCTGGTCATCGACCTGTCCGGGCTGCGCAGCACCACCGTCGACCCGGTGCACCACACCGTGCGCGCCGACGCCGGCTGCACCTGGGGCGACGTCGACCACGCCACGGTCGCGTTCGGCATGGCGACGCCGTCGGGCATCGTCGCGTCCACCGGTGTCGCGGGCCTGACGCTCGGCGGCGGCATCGGCTACCTGGCCCGGCGCTTCGGCCTGACCGTCGACAACCTGCTCGCCGCGGACGTCGTCCTCGCGGACGGCTCGTTCGTGCACGCTTCGGAGTCTTCGCACCCCGACCTGTTCTGGGCCCTGCGCGGCGGGGGCGGCAACTTCGGCGTGGTCACGTCGTTCACGTTCCGCTGCCACGACATCGGCGAGCACGGCGTCGTGCTCGGCGGGCCGGTGCTGTACGACCTGGCCGACACCCCCGCGGTGCTGCGCTGGTACCGCGAGTTGCTGCCGTCGCTGCCGGAGGAGGTCAACGGCTGGTTCGGCCTGCTGACCGTGCCGCCCGCGCCGCCGTTCCCGGAGCAGCTGTGGGGCCGCAAGGCGTGCGGCATCGTCTGGTGCTACACGGGTCCGCACGACAAGGCCGAGGAGGTGCTGGCCCCGGTCCGTTCGTTCGGCTCGCCGCTGCTGGTGGGGCTGCAGGAAATGCCGTACACGGCCCTGCAGGGGGCGTTCGACGCGCTGTACCCGGCGGGGCTGCAGTGGTACTGGCGCGCGGACGTGTTCCACGAGATCTCGGACGCGGCGATCGACATCCACCTCAAGCACGGCGAGGCGCTGCCGACGATGCACTCGTCGATGCACCTGTACCCGATCGACGGCGCGGCGAGCCGGGTGGCCGCGGACGCGACGGCGTTCCCGTACCGGTCCGGCGGCTGGTCGGGCGTGATCGTCGGGGTCGATCCCGCGCCGGAAAACGCCGAGCCGATTTCGCGGTGGACGCGGGACTACTGGGAGGAGCTGCACCCGACGTCGGCGGGCGGGGCGTACGTCAACTTCATGATGGAGGAGGGCCAGGACCGGGTCCGGGCCTCGTACCGGGGCAACTACGACCGGCTGGCGGCGGTGAAGCGGCGGTACGACCCGGAGAACGTGTTCCACGTCAACCAGAACATCCGCCCGGCCTAGCCGGGCTGTCGAACAGTCTCGCGCCGATCTCCGTCGTCAGACGGGAACGGCCGGCTCACCGCTCGCAGCGGCCAACTCGCGCACCGGAACGGCCAACTCGCCGGCAGGCGGGTGCGTTGGCCGTTCGGGTCGGTGAGTTGGCCGTTCCGGTTGGTGAGCTTGCGCCCCAATGTGGCGTTCGGTGCGTTGAACGCACCGAACGCCACATTGGGTGCGTTCCCGGTCGGCCGCACCAGCCGGGTTCAGGAACGGAGGGCGCCCCGGCGGCGCTGCCAGTCCGTGACCGCGTCCAAACCGGACTCGATCTCCTCGGTCAGCAGCGCCGTCAGCTGGGCCGCGACGTCCGCGCCCAGCAGCTCGCCCGCCCGCTCCAGCAGGGACAACGCCTCCCACGGCGAGGTCGCTAGCGTCCCGGCCGACACCCCGGGCTCCGGCGGGGCCAGGCCCTCCTCCAGCCCGAACCGCCCGGCCGCCAGCAGCGCCGCGACCACCAGGTGCGGCTGCGCGTCCGCGCCGGCGAAGCGGAACTCCAGGCGGGGGTCCGACGGCGGCCCGGCGACGCGCACCGCCGCGGTCCGGTCGTCGTGGCCCCAGCGGACGTCGCGCGGGGAGAACGGGGCCGTCCGCAGCCGGACGTAGCTGTTCCACGTCGGCGCCCAGACCGCCGTCAGCGCCCGCGCGTCGCGCAGCACGCCCGCCAGGAAGCCGCCCAGCAGGTCCGGTGGCGAGCCGTCCACAGTGGACAACGACAGGTGCACGTGACCGGAATTCCCCTGCCCCGGCTCGGGTGCGGCCAGGTAGGACGCGGTCACCCCGTGGCGCGCGGCGGCCCGGCGCACGATCAGCTGCTGCAGCAGCACGTCGTCGCACGCGGCCAGGGCGTCGCGGTGACGCAGCACGACTTCGTACTGCCCCGGGTGGCACTCCGCGCGCGCGGATTCGACGCCCAGCCCGGCTTCGGCCAGCCCGGACCGGATGTCGGCGAGCAGCGGCGCCAGGTGCTCGGTGCCGCCGAGCGCGTAGTCGGTGCCGTGCGCGGTGAGCGGGCCGTTCGCGCCGGTGAACACCACCTCGTGCTCGATGCCCACCGACGGCACCAGGCCGAGCCCCTCCAGCGCCGCGAGCTGCCCGCGCAGCACCTCGCGCGGGGCGAGCTCGGCGATCCGGCCCGACGGCCACTCGGCGTCGCAGACCACCGCCCACGTCCGGTCGCCCAGCGGGATCGCCGTCGCCGCGTCCGGGCGCATCCGCAGGTCGCCGAAGCCTTCGAGGTACCCGCCCAGCACGCCGGACGCCGCGAGCGGTTCGCGGTCCGGCGTCCACGCGAAGACGTAGCTGCACACGCCGTAGCCGTCGTCGAGAACCGACGCGGCGAACGGCGCGGCCAGCTCGACCGCGGCGAAGCGGGCGTGCGGGTCGGGCACGAGCAGGAGCAGGCGCGCGTCGTCCTCCGCGAGCACCCCGCGCAGCACGGCTGTCCCCGCCGCGGCCGCCGCCTGGCGCGCGGCCAGCGATCGCGGGCCGGCCGGGCGCGCGAACGGCGTCACCACGCGCCGCCGGGGTCCGGGGCGTGCAGCGGGTTCGGCACCCGGCCCCACCGGACGTCGAACTCGTCGTCGCGCTCCACCTTGTCGAACCCCTGGCCGGCGAGGTGCTCCCGGTTGAGCGTCACGCGCTCGACGTCCGGGGCGAACAGCCGGCACGCGTCGAACCGCGCGGCCACGTCCGGGTTCTCGTCCCGGTAGCGGCCCACGACCTCGCGCACGAGCGCCCAGAACCGGGCGCGGGGCAGGCCGGTCTCGTCGAGCAGGACCTCGGCCCAGAACCGGAACTGGCCGGAGAACACCGAGCTGAACAGCGACTGGGCCAGCAGGTGCGCGGGCCAGCGCAGCATGTCCGCCGCGGCTTCGGGCGGGAGGCTCTCGTAGCTCTCGACCTGCTCGTCGAGCAGGTCGACACCCTGGGCGAAGTCCTTGATGAGCACCCGCTGCGGGACGTTGACGGCGTCGACGACGAGGATCAGGTTCTGGCCGTGCGGGCAGAACCCGACGCCGTGGCGCAGCAGCCACTGCAGCAACGGCGTGAGCAGCAGGTCGAAAAGCCGGGCCAGCCACGTTTCCGGGTCGTGCCGCCCGATCAGGTGGGTGAGCACGGAACCGCCGCGAGGCCCGCGATAAGGCAGGGCGGCGAACGAAATCGCGCGTTCCCCGTCCCCGAGCGCGATCGGCTCGCGCCACAGCGCGCCGAGCGTCTCGTGGAAGCGGTACGGCAGCTCCTCCAGGTGCCCGAACAGCGGGTGCGTCACCGACACGCTGGCGACCTCGCCGAGCAGCCCGAACCGGTACCGCTCGCTCAGCAGCGGATCGGCCGCGCTGATCCCGCGCAGCCACGACGTCACCGACGGCCCGGCGAGCGTCGCGGCCGAGTTGAGCCCGCGGTAGACGAGCGTGTTGCGCACCGACACCGCGGTCTTGACGTCGTGGCGGCCCGGCGTGGTCACGTTGCCCAGCGTCCGGACCGTCTGGTGCGCGCGGTAGGCATCGGTGGTCTCGCCGAGGTCGACCACGACCCCGGTGGCGAGCTCGGCGGCGTAGAGCGTGCCGAGGATTTCGTCGGCCTGCCACGGGTGCACCGGCACCCAGACGTAGTCCTCGGGCGCCTTCCCGGCGAACTCCGCCCGCAGCTCGCCGAGTTCGGCGTCCAGGAGCGCGTCCCGGCTCAGGCCGTCGACGCACCGGAACTCGGCGTGGTCCGGGTGGACGGCGAACCAGCGGAGCCGGACGTCCGCGCCCGCCTCCGGCGCGTAGCGGGCGCGGTCGCGCGCGGAGAACCCGACCCGGCCCTTGTTCAGCACCAGCCGCGGGTGGCCGGTCAGGTGCCCGTCGGCGACGTTGTAGTCCATAGTGGACAGCACGGGTGCGATCGGGGCGCGGCGCAGCCGGGCGGCCTCGTTGGCGACCGTCGAGGTCAGCTCGGCCAGCACGTCGGCCAGGCGCAACCCGCTGAGCCCCAAGACTTCCCGTGCGTCCACGACGAGGGTGCGCGGGTCGGTGACCGGCTCGCCCGACCGGCGCGCGCTGCCCGGTTCGACCGTCCAGGAGTCGAACGCGCCCCGCCGCGCCCGGAACGCGTAAGTGGCGTCCGGCAGCTCGAGCCGGTACGCGTCACCGTCCCGGGCGGGCTCCAGCAGGTGCTCGTAGGACAGCTCCCCGAGCATCTTGTGCGTGATCAGGGCACCGGCCGCGCGCCAGGCGGCCGCCTCGTCGATGCTCACTCTTCCTCCAGGCCGAACGTGGTGAAGGCGGTGCGGTCGGGCAGCTCGTGCACGGTCTTGCCGCACACGGCGTTGAGGATCACGGCCGCCCGCCAGGCACCGAGCCCGAGGTCGGGGGCGCCGGGGCCGTGGGTGTGCCGTTCCGCGTTCTGGACGTACAGCGCGCCCGGCACGTCGAGGGCGACGCGGTAGCCGGCGTCGACGACCAGGCGGCCCCGGCCGTCGCGGTGGACGGCGTCGCCGAGCCCGGCCAGCAGCGGCCCGGTCGGCGCTTCCGCGTACCCGGTGGCCGCGACGACGGCGTCGGTGCGCAGGGTGCTTTCCCGTCCCTGCTGGGCCTGTACGACGCGCAGCTCGATCCGGCCCTCCACTGTGGACGATCCGACGACCTCGACCCCCGGCGTCAGCACCGCGCCCGGCGGGCCGGTGATGCTGCGGCGGTACAGCTCGTCGTGGATCGCGGCGATGGTCTCGGCGTCGATCCCCTTGTACAGCTGCCACTGCGCGGGCAGCAGCCGGTCGCGGACGGCTTCGGGGAGGCCGTGGAAGTACGCGGTGTAGTCCGGGGTGAACTGTTCGAGGCCGAGCTTCGAGTACTCCATCGGCGCGAACGCCGGCGTCCGCGCGAGCCAGCGCAGGCCGTCCACAGTGGACCGGGAGCGCAGCAGGTCGAGGAACACCTCGGCCCCCGACTGCCCGGACCCCACGACCGTGACGCTCCCGGCGGCAAGCAGCTTTTCCCGGTGCGGCAGGTAATCCGCGGAGTGCAGGGCGAGGACGCCGGGATCGGCGACCGGCTCGCGCAGCGGCGCCGGCACCGACGGCACCGAGCCGACGCCGAGCACGACGTTGTCCGCGAGCACCGGGTCGCGGCCCGCGACCGTCAGCTCGAAGGCGTCGCCGGCCCAGCGGATCCCGGTGACCTCGTGCCCGAACCGGCACGACGGCAGCCGGGCCGCGGCCCACCGCCCGTAGTCGTCGTACTCGGCGCGCGGCGGGTGGAACCGTTCGGCGAAGTAGAACGGGAGCAGCCGGCCGCGGTCGCGCAGGTAGTTCAGGAAGGAGAACGGGTTCGTCGGGTCGACCAGCGTCACCAGGTCGGCCAGGAACGGCACCTGCAGCGTCGCGCCCTCGACCAGCAGGCCGGGGTGCCAGCGGAACTCCGGGCGGGCGTCGAAGAACACCGCGTCCAGGCCGTCGACGCCGGTGGCCAGCGCCGCGAGCGAGAGGTTGAACGGCCCGATCCCGACACCCGCGAGGTGGTGGCGCCTCACGAAGCGACCGGGCTTTCCCGGCCGGCGACGAGTTCGGCCCCCGCGGTGGCGGCGATCCGGTCGAGCAGCGGCCGGTAGTCCGAGGCGGTGGCGTGCGGGTGCAGCAGCGTCAGCTTGAGCCACAGCTGTCCGGCGCCCCCGGGCCCGGCCGGCAGCGTGGCCCGGCCGATCACGGCGGTCCCGGCTTCGAGCAGCGCCCGGCGGACACGCGCGACGAGCTCGTCCCCGCCCGCCTCGTCGGCGACGACCGGCCGCAAGACCACTGTGGACAGTTCCGGCGCGCCCCAGAGCCGCAGCCCGGGGTGCCGCTCGACGTCCGCCGCGACCTCGGCCGCGGTGGCGCAGCAGCGTTCGACGAGCGCGCCGAGCCCCGAGGTCCCCAGCGCGCGCATCGTGACGGCCATCCGGAAGGCGTCCGGCCGCCGCGACGTCCGGATCGACCGGCCGAGCAGGTCCGGCAGCCCGGCTTCGGTGTCGTCGTCGGCGTTGAGGTACTCGGCCCGCACGGTCAGCGCCCCGAGATCACCGGCTTCCCGCGCGGCGAACAACCCGGCGGCGACCGGCTGCCAGCCGAACTTGTGCAGGTCGAGCGCCACGGAGTCGGCCAGCTCGAGCCCGGCGAGCTTGCCCTTCAGCGCCTCGCTGCACAGGGCGGTACCCCCGTAGGCGGCGTCGACGTGCAGCCGCGCGCCGGCCCGGCGGCAGATCCCGGCGATCTCGGCGAGCGGGTCGACGGTGCCGGTGTTGGTGGTCCCGGCGGTGGCGACGACGACGGTGCCCGGCCCGGCGACGCCGGCGAGCGCGCCGGGCAGCATGCGATCGCGTTCGCAGGGTACGACGATCGGCGCGGGCAGGCCGAGCAGCCAGGCGGCGCGCGCGACGCTGTGGTGGGCGTTGGCCCCGCAGACGGCCTGGACGATGCCGGACTCGCGGGCGAGGAGCAGGCCGAGGAGGTTCGACTCGGTTCCGCCGGTGGTCACGACGGCGTCGGGACTGGGCGCGCCGGGGTAACACAACCGGGCGATTCCGGTGGTGAATTCGCGCTCGAGTTCGCTGGCGACGGGCGCCTGGTCCCAGGAGTCCATGGAGGGGTTGAGCGCACCGGCGACGACATCGGCGGCCACGGAAACGGCGAGCGGCGGGCAGTGCAGGTGGGCGGCGCAGGCCGGGTCGGCGGGGTCGGCGGAGCCCGCGGCGAGGAGGCGGCTCAGCTCTTCGAGAGCGGCTTCGGCTCCCACGCCGTGGAGGGGGAGGGCGCCGGGTGCGGTGGGTTCGAGGGTGCCGGCTCCGGTTCGTGCGGTGTCGGCGGCAGCATGAGCGGCGGCCGGTTCGCGCGTGGACATCGGCCCGACACCGGCCACCGTCGCGGGCCCCGCCGGCCCATCAACTCCAGCAGCCGGTTCGCGCGCCGCCAGCGAGCCGACTCCGGCCACCGTTGTGGCGACCGCTCCCGGCTCGCGCACGCCCACCGGGCCGGCCCCCGCTACCGGTTCGCGCGCCGCCGAGCCGCCGGCCTGCGTCCCACCAGGAGCTTCCGCGGTCCCCGGCTCGCCGTGCTCGGCCATCAGGGCCGCCGCCACCGCGGCGGGGCCGCCGGCCGGGATCGGGCCGCCGCGTTCGGCGATGCCCGCCGCCATGCCGCGCAGGGCCGCCGGGATCAGCTCGGCGAGCCGGTCCGCGCCGTCGTGGCCACCGGCCAGCCCGTCTGCTCGCATGTACCCGCCTTCCTTAGGGTTGCCTTGCCTACGCTGAGCAACAGTACGGCGACCGACGGCTGCCTGTCATCCGGCCCCGTCCAGCATGCTCGACCGGGTGGCGGGGACGCGTCGGCCATCGGGAGTAGGTTCGGCTCCGGAGGTGATCAGCGTGCCCGCGACCCGGTGGGACGTCCTGCTCGCGATCGGCGCCGGCGGCGCGCTGGGCAGTCTCGCCCGCTACGGGCTGTCCGTCGCGATCCCGCACGCCCGCGGCGAGTTCGCCGTCGCGACGCTGCTCACCAACGCGCTCGGCTGCCTGCTCATCGGCGTCCTGATGGCGTTCCTGACGACCACCGCGCGCCCCCACCACCTGCTGCGGCCGTTCCTCGGCGTCGGCGTCCTCGGCGGGTTCACGACGTTCTCCACGTTCGTGACCGATTCCCTCGACGCGGCCACGACCGGGCGGATACTGGGTTCGCTGCTGTACGTGGCGGCGTCGCTGGTGCTGTGCCTGGCGGCGGTGACGGCCGGGCTGACGGCGACCCGCGCGATCCGGAAGGGACGCTGATGGAAGGACCGGCCACCCGCCTCACGATCTACCTCGGCGAAGACGACCACTGGCACCACAAGCCGCTCTACCACGAGATCGTCCGCCGGGCCCGGGACGCGGGCCTCGCGGGCGCTTCGGTGCTTCGCGGCGTCGAGGGCTACGGCGCTTCGTCGCTGATCCACACGACGCGGATCCTGTCGCTGTCGGAGGACCTGCCGATGGTCATCGTGATCATCGACGCCGAGGAGAAGCTCCGCGCGTTCCTGCCGCAGCTGGACGAGCTCATCGGCGAGGGACTGGTGACGCTCGACCAGGTCGAGGTGGTCCGCTACGTGGGGCGGACGGAGTGACGCTGCTCCTGGTGGCCCTCGGCGGCGCGGCCGGCTCGATCCTGCGCTACCTGACCGACCGCCGGGTCCAGGCCCGGCACGATTCCCCGTTCCCGTTCGGCACGCTGACGGTGAACATCGCCGGCTCGTTCATCCTCGGCTTCCTCAGCGGCCGGCTCCTGCACGGCGCGGAGCCGTCGTCGGTCCGCGCCTTGGTGGCGGTGGGCTTCTGCGGCGGCCTGACGACGTTCTCGACGTTCGGCTACGAGACGGTCCGGCTGTTCCTGGAGAAGACGCGGCTGTACGCGGTGCTCAACGTGGTGGTGACGGTCCTGGCGGGACTGGCTTCGGGAACTGCCGGACTGCTGCTGGCCACCGCCCTATGATTTCCGGATGCGAGGGAAGATCGCCGCACTGATCACGACGCTCGGCGTGCTGGCAGCCGGCTGCACCGCCGGCACCCCTCGGCCGGCGGAGCTGTCGAAGGAAATCGAGTCGTTCCCGTTCGGCGACACCGAGTGGTACGACGCGGTGGTGGACACCACCCTCACCTTGAAGGGCGGCCTCGCGCACCGGGAGACGGACGGCCCCGAATACCCCGGCGGTCTCGACTGGCGGATGCTCGGCCCGCCCGCCTACACCGACATCGACGACGACGGCGACGAAGACGCCGCCGTCGGCCTCTACAGCGCCGGCGGTCAGATGGTGTCGCAGACGTGGTTCGTGTGGCTGTGGACCGAACACACGGCGAAACAGGTACGGCATCCGCTCGCCGCGTCGTCCCGCTGCGACGGCTTCATCGAGTCGGTGACCGCGAAACGCGGCGCCTTCTCCGTTCGCGCGAGCCTTTCGGAAGAAGAGGATTCCTGCGCGAGCGGGGGCGGAACGCCGATCACCTACGAGGTGGGGCTCCGCGGCGACTGGCCCGTGCGCACCAGTCCCGCCTACGGCCCGCTCGAAACCTGCAACACCCGCGAACAGACCAAGCAGGTCACGCCGGCTCGCGACCTGCAGCTCCGGGTCGCGGCCGACGACGCTTCCCCTCCGATCGGCTCCCGGACCCGGTACGACGCCGTGCTGGTCGCGCCGTTGGACCTCACCGTTCTCCCCGATGGCAAGGGCAATTTCGAGTGGTTGCTCGTCACGGCCGTGCAGGGCGCCGAGAAGGTGTGCGGCTGGGCGCGCGTCGCCGACATCGTCGGGCTGTGACCGCTCAGGCGTGGTAGCGGCTCCACACCTTGACCAGGTCGACCGTGGGTGAGTCGGTGGTCAGGACACCGATCGCATGGCTTCTGTCGTCGGTCCAGACCAGGGCGCGCCGCGTCGGGCTCCACTGGAAAACGTGCGCGTCCGCCGGTGGGTTCTTCTCCTGGTCGACGGGTCTGGCCGGCGCGGGCGCCCTGCGGTACCGGTCGGCCACATCGCGGTACCAGCCTTCGACCAGGTGCTCGGCGAACATGACCGTGAGGTTGCCGCTGTTGCCGCAGGTGATGGCGTGCGTCGGGTCGTGCCGCTCGGAAACCGCCGCGGGGAAGCTCCCGTTCAGGGCCTCGTCGCCGGTGGCGAGCGCGCAGGCCGTCCAGTCCGGGTAGTTGTCCCAGGCGGCGACGAAGTTCTTCAGCTGCGTTGTCGCCGCCAGCGGGCTGGGCGTGCGCGCCGTGTTCGCGGTGGCGGCTGGATCGGCACCGGGAGGAGTCGTCCCGTCGGCCGTCAGGTTCAGCACGAGCACGATCGCCGCACCGGCGGCGACGGCGCCCGCGCCCGCCACCACCGGCCACTTCGGGCGACGGCCCGCACCCGGCTGCCCGGTTCCGGCGGCCCGGCGGGCCGCCGCCACCGTCGCCGCCGCCGGGCCGGACAGCGAAGCCACCCACTCCCGGACATCGGCTCGCCGCCCACCGCCCAGCGCGAAAAGAGTCTCCGCCGCATCACCGAGCAGATCCCCTTCGGCGGCGTCCGCCGCGTACCGCGCCACGGCGAGCACCCAGCCGGTCAACCGGCCGCGTCTACCACGCACGGACCGCGCCGCTCGCACGGCTTCGCCCAGCGTGCCCGGCGAAACGGCGGCGAAGTCGGAGAACTCGACCACCACCTGGTGGAACAGCGCGGGATCGGCGTCCGCATGGGCGGCCAGCTCGAGCAGCTGCCGCGCGGAAGCCGCGTCACCGGCGGCGAGCAGGCGCCGGCCGCGCTCCACCACCGGTTCGGCCGTCCCGTCCAGTGCCTCGGTCAGTTCCGCCAGCAACGCGTCGACGTCGGCGATCCGCGCCTCGGCCTCCATCCGCGTGGCGCGGCGGACGAGGGTCCGCCACGGTTCCGCCGGTGGCAGCAGCGCGACGTTCGCGAGCGGATCACGGCCGGTGAGCGCCCAGCCGATCAGCTGCCCGATGCTGTACACGTCGGCTTCCGGCCCCGCCTCGTGCGCGTCGACGGACAACTCCGGCGCCGCGAACCCGATGGTGCCGAAACCGGTGCCCGCCTGGGTCCGCGCGGGGTGGCTGGTTTCGCCCCGCGGCCGCCTGCCCAGTCCCCAGTCGGCCACCACCCAGCGACCGTCGAACCGGAGGATGTTGTCCGGCTTCAGGTCGCGATGGATCCACCCTTCGCGATGGGGCCGCCGCAACGCTTCGCACACGGCCGTCACCAGATCGCGCAACCGGTCGGGATCGGTCAGTTCGTCCGCGAAGTCCCGCGCGGTGCCGTCGGCCAGCGGCATGATGAACCACCGGTGCCCGGGGTCCCAGGCGATGATCGGCATGACGTGGGGGTGGTCGCCGAACCGCCGCGCCGCTTCGATCTCCCGCTTCATGCGGGCGACGGCGTCCTCGCCCCCGGAAGCCGATCTCTTGAACGCCACTTCGGTTTCCGTGGGCTTGTGCACGGCGCGGAAAACCTCGGCCTGGCCCCCTTTGGCCAGCGGACTCGGCGCCAAGCGGTATTCCCGGCGCAGGTCCCGGCCGGCGCGGCGCGGATCGGGGCCACCCGGGTCCGGGTTCGCCGTGCCCATCCGAATCCATCGCCCCCACGATCCGCCCCCGACCGACCGGGAACACCTTACCCGGGCCGGGTGACGATCATCGCGGTGCCAGGCCGCGCACCTGCTCGAACGGGTCCCCGCCGGTCGGCAGCAGCGCGATGATCGGCGTCGTCAGCCCGTTGTCCACATAGGACCGCACCTGCTCGCGACACGACTCCACGCTGCCGTGGATGACCAGGTCGTCCACCACCGAGTCCGGGATGACCTGGTTCGCCTTCTGCCGGTCGCCCGCCGCCCACGCCTCGTGCATCGGGGCCAGTGCCTCGCCCCGGCCGAGCCAGTCGTGGAACGCCGCGTACACCGGGACCGTCAGGTAGCTCGAAATCAGCATCCGGCCGAGGCCGCGGGCCGCGTCGGCGTCCTCGGTCGGGCAGACGAAGATGCGGGCCGCCAGCTCGGCGTCCGGGCCGAGCACCGAACGGACCTTGGGCACGTCCGAAGCCGCCAGCCAGTTGGTGATCGCGCCGTCCGCCTCGCGGGCCGCGAGGCGCAGCATGCCGGGGCGCAGCGCGGCCAGCATGATCGACGGCGGCGGGTCGGCCGGGCGCTCCAGGCGGAACTTCGAGACGGCGAACGTGTCGTAGGTTTCGCTCACCTTCTCCCCCGCCAGCGCCGAACGCAGGAACCGCAGGGTGTCCCGCGACCGCGCGAACGGCTCTTCGAAGGGCGCCGCGTTCCAGTTCGAGACGATCACCGGGGACGACGCGCCGATGCCGAGGACGAACCGGCCGGGCGCCAGCTCCGCGACCGTCGCCGCCTGCATCGCCAGCAGGCCGGGGCCGCGGGTGTACACCGGCACGATCGCGGTGCCCAGGCGCAGCTGCGGCGCCCACTGCGACGCGAGCACCAGCGGCGTGAAGGCGTCCGTGCCCGCCGTCTCCGCCGTCCACGCGTCGGTGTAGCCCAGGTCCGGCAGCTGCTCCACCAGCTCGCGGTGCGCGGCCAGCGGCACCCCGGTCAGCGGAATCGTCAGGCCCCAGCGGCTCATGCGTTCTCCTTGTCGACGGCGACGGCGGACAGCTCGCGCAGCAGCCAGTCCACCTGCGTGCGCATCAGGTTCTCCGCGACCTCTTCGGCCTGCGGCGTCATGTGGGTCGCCCCCGCCAGCGGCAGGAAGACGTGCGGGCGCCCCTTCGCCAGCAGCGCCGACGACAACCGCAGGGCGTGGGCGACGAACACGTTGTCGTCGGCCAGCCCGTGCACGATGAGCAGCGCGCGGCTCAGCTCGCCGGCGCTCTCGATCAGCGAGTTGTGCGCGTAGCTTTCCGGCTCGTCCTGCGGAGTCCCCAAGTAGCGCTCGGTGTAGTGCGTGTCGTACAACGACCAGTCGGTGACCGGCGCGCCCGCGACCGCCGCGTGGAACACGTCCGGGCGGCGCAGCACCGCCAGCGCCGACAGGTAGCCGCCGTAGGACCAGCCGCGGATCGCGACGCGCTCCAGGTCCAGCTCCGGGTGCGCGGCGGCCGCCGCCTGCACGGCGTCGACCTGGTCCTGGAGGGTGACGTCGGCGAGGCGGCCGTGGATCTCGCGCTCCCACACCGCGCCGCGCCCGGGCGTGCCGCGGCCGTCCGCGACGAGCACCGCGAAGCCCTGGTCGGCCAGCCACTGCGAGGTCAGGAACGCGTTGCGGCTCTGCAGCACGCGCTGGGCGTGCGGCCCGCCGTACGGGTCGAGCAGCACCGGGAGCTTGCCTTCGCTCGGCTCGTAGCCGCGCGGCAGCAGCAGCGCCGCGCGCAGGCCGCGCTCGCCCAGCGTCAGCCAGGTCAGGTTCGGCACGATGTCGGGGTCCACAGTGGACACCGAAATCGACGCCACCGGCTCGCCGTCGCGCAGCACCGAAACGCGTGGGCCGCTGTAGTCCAGGCTCCACGACGAAAGCACGGTGACCGCGGCGCTCCCGGCGCCGACGTGCACGCCGTCCACAGTGGACAGGCGGCGCACCGAAGCGCCCTCGGTGCGGAAGACGTGGATCTGCGTCGGGTCGGCCTCGGAGGCGCTGAAGAGGATCTCCTCGCCCACGTCCAGCACCGCGCGCAGCTGCAGCCCGGCCGGCGTGACGGCCTCGCCGCCGACGAACAGCCGGTGGTCGCCGTCCACCATCCCCTCGGTGACCAGGCGCCCGTCGGGCGTCCACGCCGGGACGCCGCCGACGATGTCGATCCAGTGCCGGTCGGTCGCGGTGTGCACGACCGACGTCGAGCCGTCGGCGACGTCGAGCGCGAGGACGTCCATGCGCTGCTGGTCGCGCGGCTGCACGGCCAGCAGCGGCGCGCCGCCCGCCGACCAGTGCACCGAGGCCAGGTACTCCCACTCCCCCGGCTCGACGTCGACGCGGGAGCCGTCCAGGCCGAGCACCGCGAGCGAGACGAGCGCGTTCGTGGTGCCCGCGGCCGGGTAGGCGACGACGTTCGCCGGGTGCTGCGGGTTGGCCGGGTCGGCGATGGTCCAGCGCGGGACCGGGCCGCGGTCCGAGCGCTCGGCCAGCACGCTGCGGCCGTCCGGGGCCCACCAGTAGCCGCGGGTGCGGTCCATCTCCTCGGCGGCGATGAACTCGGCGAGGCCCCAGGTGATGTCTTCGCCGTCCTCCTCGACGAGCACGCGGTCGTCACCGGTGGCCAGCTCCAGCACGTGCAGCCGCCGGTCCTGGACGTAGGCGACGTGCGTGCCGTCCGGGCTGGGCCGCGGGTCGATGACCGAGCCGTCGACGCGCAGCGTCACCTCGCCGGACGCGAGGTCCAGGGTGTAGAGCTTGCCCGAGAGCGAGAACACCGCGACGGTGAAGCCCGCGTCGACGCCGTAGTGCACGACGCCGCCGCCGGTCTCGCGGGCGCGCTCGCGGCGCGCCCGCTCCTCGGCGGGCAGCTCCTCCTCGCCGGGCAGCAGCTCGGCGGCGTCGACCAGCTTGGTCTCGGCGCCGGTCGCCAGGTCGGCCGACCAGAGGCTGTGCCGGGGGTCGGTGCCCGACTCCGCGCGCAGGAACAGCACGCGGGAGCCGTCCGGGGCGACCCGGAACTCCTTCGGCGCGCCGAGGGTGAAGCGCTGGGTACGGGCCTGCTTGCGGAGGAACGGGAGGTCGTCGACATCGGTCACGCCCGCACTCTTTCAGACGATCACGACGAGACGCCAACACCCTTCAGCTTCGCCAGCTCCGCGTCGACGTCGAAGCCCGGCTCCGGGAACCGCGGGTCCAGGTCGGCGAGGGTCTCGATGAGCAGCTCCGCGACCGCCCAGTTGCGGTACCACTTGTGGTCGGCGGGCACGGCGTACCAGGGGGCGTTCCCGGTGGACGTCTTCTTGAAGATGTCGGCGTAGGCCTGCTGGTAGGCGGGCCACTGCGAGCGCGCCTCCAGGTCGCCGGGGTTGTACTTCCAGTGCTTCTCCGGCGTGACGAGCCGGGCCTTGAGCCGCTTGAGCTGCTCTTCGGGCGAGATGTGCAGGAACACCTTGACGACGGTCGTGCCCGCGTCGGCCAGCTCCCGCTCGAAGGCGTTGATCTCGGTGTAGCGGCGGCGCCGCTCGGCCGCGGTGAGCAGCCCGGTCACCCGCGGGACCAGGATGTCCTCGTAGTGCGAGCGGTCGAACACGCCGATCCGGCCCGCGCCCGGGAGCTGCTTGCGGATCCGCCACAGGTAGTGGTGGCGGCGTTCGGCCGCGGTCGGGGCCTTGAACCCGGCGTAGCGGACGCCCATCGGGTTGACCAGGCCGAGCACGTGCGACACGGTGCCGCCCTTGCCGGAGGTGTCCATGCCCTGCAGCACGAGCAGGACGCTGCGGGTACCGCCGCCGACGCCCTCGGCGTAGAGCGCCTCCTGCAACCCGGACAGCCGTTCGCCCGCGTCGCCGAGTTTGGCGAGCGCCTTGGGCTTCTTGCCGGGTCCGACCGGCGTCGAGCCCGGGTCCGGCAGCTCCCCGTCGATGCGCAGCGCGTCCCGGACCCGGCTTCCTGTGTCCTTCTTGGCCATCTCGCGAAGCTACCTGCTCAGGCGGCGGCTTTCTCGGCGAAGAGGCCCAGGAGGGCGCCGTGCCCGCCCTCGCCGGAAACGCCTTCGCGGACCTTCGCACCGGTTTCGCCGTGCCGCTCGAAGCCCCGGTGCTCCAGTTCGACGCGGGTGCTGCGCGGCCCCTCCTCGACGAACCTGACCTCGATCTCGCTGGCGTGCGCGGGGTCCGGGTCGATCTGCCAGTCTCCGTCGATCCGCCACGAGAGGACCACCCGGGCGGGTGGCTCCCAGACGAGCACCTCGCCCCACTGGCATTCGGCGCCGTCGACGGTCCGCTCGTACCAGCGGCCGCCCGGCTTCGGCTCCAGGACGGCTTCGGCGAGGTCGGCCGCCCCGAGGTGGTGCGCCCGCGGCCACCAGCTGTCGAAGGCCTCGGTGTAGGTCTTGAACGCGTGCTCGCGCGAGCACGCGACGGTGATCGTCCTGCGGATCGGCTCGAGTGTCATGGTTCCTCGCTCTCGGTGGATTCGGCGAAATCGGCGAACGAGCGGAGCGCGTCCGACCACATGCGGTCGAGGTAGGCGCGCACCGCGGCGATGCCGTCGGGCTCGAGGCGGTAAAGCCGCTTCGTGCCTTCGGCCCGGTCGGCGACCAGGCCCGCCTCCTTGAGCACCTTGAGGTGCTGGGAGACGGCCGGGCGGCTGATCGGCAGGTCCGCGGCCAGCTCGCCGACCGCGCGGGGCCCGGCGCGGAGCGCTTCGACGATCGCGCGCCGCGACGGGTCGGCCAGCGCGGCCAGCTGGTCGCTTCCGTAAGTCGCCACGAACGGTAAGTTACGACTTACCATTGCGTCCGTCAACCGCCGCGCAGCGTTTCGGGGGTGTCGGCCGGGGATTGCGCAACGAACAACGGGTGAAAGCAACGTTTCCCGGCTGAATTCCGCGTGTCCTGCCTTTAACCTGAACGCATGACGACGTTCGCCGGCCGGGAGACCGCCGCCCCCTCCGCCGCGAGCTTCATCGAGCTCGACGAGCGGTGGAGCACGCACAACTACCACCCGCTGCCCGTCGTGATCGCCGAAGCCGAAGGCGCCTCGGTGACCGACGTCGAGGGCAGGTCCTACCTCGACTTCCTGTCCGGGTACTCGGCCCTGAACTTCGGGCACCGCCACCCGGACCTGGTCGCCGCCGCCGTCGGGCAGCTCGGGCGCGTCACGCTGACCTCGCGCGCGTTCCACCACGACCAGCTGGGCCTGTTCTGCCGCGAGCTGGCGGAGCTGACCGGCACCGAGCTGGTGCTGCCGATGAACTCCGGCGCCGAAGCCGTCGAGTCCGCGGTGAAGGTCGCGCGGAAGTGGGCGCACCAGGTCAAGGGCGTGCCGGACGGCACCGCCGAGATCATCGTCGCCGGCTCGAACTTCCACGGCCGGACCACCACGATTGTGTCGTTCTCGACCGACGAGACCGCGCGCGCCGACTTCGGCCCGTTCACGCCCGGCTTCGTCACGGTCAAGTACGGCGACGCCGCCGCGCTGCGCGACGCGATCACCCCGCGCACCGCAGCCGTGCTGCTGGAGCCCGTGCAGGGCGAGGCCGGCGTCATCGTGCCGCCGGAGGGGTACTTCGCCGAGGTCCGCGCCGCCTGCGACGAGCACGGCGTGCTGCTGATCGCCGACGAGATCCAGTCCGGCCTGGCCCGCACCGGCACCGTGCTGGCACTCGACCACGAAGGCGTCCGCGCCGACGTCTACACCCTCGGCAAGGCCCTCGGCGGCGGCATCCTGCCGGTGTCCGCGGTGGTCGGCCGCCGGGACGTCCTCGGCGTGCTGAAGCCGGGCGAGCACGGCTCGACCTTCGGCGGCAACCCGCTGGCGTGCGCGGTCGGCCGCGCGGTGATCCGCCTGCTGAACACCGGCGAGTTCCAGCAGCGCTCCACCGAGCTGGGCGCCCACCTGCACACGCGGCTCACCGAGCTGATCGGCACCGGGCTGTCCGAGGTCCGCGGCCGCGGCCTGTGGGCGGGCATCGACATCGCACCCGGCGGCCCGTCGGGCCGGGAAGCGTCGCAGGCGCTGTCGGCGCGGGGCGTGCTGTGCAAGGAGACGCACGAGCGCACGCTGCGCGTCGCGCCGCCGCTGGTGATCACGCGCGAGGAGCTGGACCGCGGCATCGACGCGATCGCCGAGGTCGTCCGCCCCTGAACCACCCGGATGCCGCCGGCCGAGCCTCCCGCCCCGGCGGCATCCGGGAGCACAACGTCCCCTTCGGACGTTGTGCCCGGTATGGGATCAGGGGAATGGGTGGAACGGCCGCTCGCCGGCGCGGACAGCGTCACACCGGGCGAGCTGTACGAACAGGGGAAGCGGCTGCGCGAGAAGACGCCGGCCGCGGTGCACGACCACGAGGCCGCGGGTGCGGGCCGGCCGAGCGCGCAGCAGTACTTCGAGGCTAGCAACGCCGGGCGCCTGCCCGAGCTGGTCGAACTCCGCCGTGAACGCATGCGCGCGTCGCCGTTCACGTTCTTCCGCGGTGCCGCCGGGCTGATGGGCGCCGACCTCGCGGGCACGCCGTCGGCCGGGCTCACCGCGCAGCTCTGCGGGGACGCGCACGCGGCGAACTTCGGGCTCTACGGCACGCCCGAAGGCAAGATCGTGATGGACATCAACGACTTCGACGAGACCGTACCGGGCCCGTGGGAGTGGGACCTCAAGCGGCTCGCGGCCAGCCTGGTGCTCGCCGGCCGCGAGGGCGGCATCGGCGAGGCCGGCTGCCGGGAGGCCGCCGAGGACGCCGTGAAGTCCTACCGGCGGACCATCCGCGCGCTGGCCGACCTGCCGTTCCTGCGGTCGTGGAACGCCCTGCCGGACTCCTCGGTGCTGTCGAAGGCCCGCGCGGACGAGCTGATCGACGACTTCGCCGACGCCGCCGAGAAGGCCCGCAAGAACACCAGCGCCAAGGTCGCGGCGAAGTGGACCGAGCACGTCGACGACCACGAGACCGGCCTGTCCCGCCACCGGTTCGTCGAGGACCCGCCGGTGCTGACGCACGTCGACGAGCGGACCGCCGAAGCCGTCGCCGCCGGCCTGGTGTCCTATGTGGACACCCTGCGCGAGTCGCGCCGGACGCTGATCGCGCGCTACCGGCTCGCCGACGTCGCCTTCCGGGTGGTCGGCACCGGCAGCGTCGGGCTGCGCAGCTACGTCGCCCTGCTGCACGGCAACGACGAAGAAGACCTGGTGCTGCAGGTGAAACAGGCGCAGCGGCCGGCACTGGCGCCGTACCTCGACCTGCCCGCCGCCGGCCACGAGGGCCGCCGGATCGTCGAGGGCGCCCGGCTGGTCCAGGCCGAAACCGACATCCTGCTCGGCTGGACCACCATCGACGGCGTGCCGTTCATCGTCCGGCAGTTCCGCAACCTCAAGGGCGACATCGACCCGTCGGAACTGGAGAAGGACCACCTCGACGACTACGGCCGCCTGGCCGGGGCGCTGCTCGCCCGCGCCCACACGCGGTCGCTGCACCCGAAGCTCCTGGCGGGCTACTTCGCCGAGGACTCCGAGCTGGACGAGGCGATGGGCGCGTACGCCGTCCGCTACGCCGACCTCACCGAGGCCGACCACGCCGAGTTCTCAGGGAGCTGACAGCAGATCGGCGACGTCGGCCGCGCAGCCCCAGGCCAGGGTGATCCCCGAGCCGCCGTGGCCGTAGCAGTGCACGACGTCGCCGTCGCGCTCCAGCCGGACCTCGCGCCGGAACGGGCGCAGCCCGACCACCGACCGCAGCACCCGCGCGCCCTCGAGGCGGGGCTCCAGCTCGCGGCAGCGGCGCACGATGTCGGCCGTCACGCCCGGGTTCGGGTCGGTGTCGCCGCGGCCGGGTTCCTCCGTGCCGCCGCACACCACGTGGGTGCCGTGCGGGATGACGTAGGCGACGCCCGGGCCGGTCTCGTCGACCGCGAACTCCGGCAGGCCCGGGTCGGTCAGGTGCACGACCTGGCCGCCGACGGGCACCATCGACGCGTCCCCCGCCAGCCGGCCCGCGGCGAGCCCCGCGGCGTTGACGACCGGGCCGAGGCCGGCGAGGGAGGTCAGCGGCCGGTACTCCACGCGCACGCCCAGCGCGCGCACCCGGTCCAGCAACCAGTCCAGGTAGACCGGGGTGTCGACCAGCGCCGTGGTGAACTCCAGCCGGTCGCCGTCGCGGACCGGGTCCGCCATCGCCGGCAGCCACGCCGGGTCCGGGGCACCCGGCGGCAGCAGCACCCGGCCGCGGCGGAACCGCACCCCGGGCGCGTGCTGCCCGCGCAGCACCGCGAGGGTCTCGGCGGTCCAGCGCACGATCCGCTCGTCCGGCCGGCGCACCGGCGGGTAGAGCACGCCGCCGGCGACGGCGGAGGTCGTCTCCCCCGGCGGCGCCGCGGCGACGACGGTGGTTTCGTGCCCGGCTTCGGCCAGCCGGTACGCGCAGCTGAGCCCCACGATCCCGGCCCCGGCGACTGTCACCCGCATCCCCGCATCGTGACGCACCGGCGCCGCACCCCGCCCGCGGGGGCGCGCCCACCCCTCGCACGGGTGAGGACGATCGGCCGCGGCGGGCTTCCCCGGGCGGCCGCGACGTCATGAAAGAGTCGTTCACCTCACCAGACGACATGAACGACCCTTTCATGGCATCCCCGCGGCGCCGGGCAGACCACGCGGCCGGTCACCCGCGCCAGCGCGACTACCCTCGCGGCGGTGAGAACGTTGTGGGTGCCCGCCGCCGGCTGCGGGGTGCTCGCCCTGCTGCTCGGCCTGCCCTTCGCGGGCGGCACCACCCCGGGCGCCGTCGACGCGGCCGCCGCCGGCGCCGTGGCGCACCTGGGTCCCGGGGTCGCGCGGGCGCTGGTGCTCCCCACCGAGCCCTACGTCGTCCTCGCGCTCGGCGTGCTCGCCGTCGTCCTCTGCCTCCGCGCCGGACGGCGGCTCGAAGCCGCGCTCTCGATCGGCGTCCCCGTGCTGGCCATCCTGCTGACGAGCTGGCTGCTGAAACCCCTCTACGACCGCTGGAAGAACGGCACGCTCGTCTACCCGAGCGGCCACACCGTGAGCCTGGTGGCGGTGCTGACCGTCCTCGTGCTCGTCACGCGCAAGGCGGTCGTGGCCGTGCTGTCCGCGCTCGCGCTGCTGGCGGCCGCCGCCGGGCTGGTCGGGATGGGGTACCACTACCTGACCGACGTCGTGGGCGGCACGCTCTTCGCCGTCTCCGTGGTGCTGTTCAGCTGGCCGGCGCCGCGTCGCGTGCCAGTGCCGTCAGGCGGCTGACCGCGCGCAGGTACTTCTTGCGGTAGCCGCCGTTCACCATCTCCTCGGTGAACAGCGACGGCAGCGGCTCGCCCGACACCACCACCGGGATCGCGCGGTCGTAGAGCCGGTCGGCGAACGCCACGAGCCGCAGGGCCACGTTCTGGTCCGGCGCCGGGTGGACGCCGCGCAGGTGCACGCGGGTGACGCCGTCCAGCAGCCGCCCGTAGCGGGAGGGGTGCAGGGAAGCCAGGTGCTCGCACAGCGCGTCGAAGTCGTCCACAGTGGACCCTTCGTGCGCGGCGGCCGACGCTTCCAGCTCGTCCGGGGTGACCGGCGGCGGCGCGTCCGGCAGGCCGCGGTGGCGGTAGTCCGGGCCGTCGACGCGCACCACGCCGAAGCGGGCCGAGAGCGTCTGGATCTCGCGCAGGAAGTCCTCCGCAGCGAACCGGCCTTCGCCCAGCTTCTCCGGCAGCGTGTTCGACGTCGCCGCGACGAACACCCCGGCGTCCATCAGCTCCTGCAGCAGCCGCGTGACCAGCGTGGTGTCGCCCGGGTCGTCCAGCTCGAACTCGTCGATGGCCAGGATCCGGTGCTCCGAGAGCCGCCGCACGGCTTCGGCGAAGCCCAGCGCGCCGACCAGGTGGGTCAGCTCGACGAACGTCCCGTACGCCTTGGGCGAGGGCGCCGCGTGCCACGCCGACGCCAGCAGGTGGGTCTTGCCGACGCCGAAGCCGCCGTCGAGGTAGAGGCCCATCGGCCCGCTCGGCTCGGCCGCGCCGCCGAATAGCTTGAAGCGCTTCTTCTCCTTGCGCGCCCCCACCTTCGCGGCGAACGCCGAGCACGCCTCGACCGCGGCGGCCTGGCTGGGCTCGTCGGGGTTGGGGATGTACGTCTCGAACCGGACCGCGTCGAAGCGCGGCGGCGGCACCAGCGCGCCGATCAGCTCGTCGGCGGACAGCTCGGGACGGCGGCCGGTGAGGTGCGCGGGCATGGTCGCAGAGCCTATCCGCCGCCTTCCCCCGTCCGGGCGCCGCTGTGCCCCGGTAGAGACGTGCTTCACGCCCGTGCTGGGATTGTCCCGTGCGGAGTGTGTGGCCCCTCTCGACGGGCGAGCTGACCGGGGAAGACCTCGAAGGGATCTACGCCTACCCGGCGAGCCTCGACCGGCCGTGGGTGCAGGTCAGCTTCGTCGCGTCGGCCGACGGCGCCGTCGAGGTGGACACGACGTCGGCCGGGCTGTCCCACACCGCCGACCGGCGGGTCTTCCTGCTCGGCCGCGACCTCGCCGACGTGATCCTGGTCGGCGCCGGGACCGCCCGCGCGGAGGACTACCGCGGGGTCGTCGCGGGCCCGAAGCGCCTGGCCCGCCGTCGCCGCCTCGGGTTCACCGGCGTCCCGCCGATCGCGGTGGTGACCCGGACCGCCGACCTCGACCCCGCTTCCCGCCTGTTCACCGAGACCGTCGTTCCCCCGATCGTGGTCACCACGGAGTCCGCGGACACCGGGGCGCTCGAAGCCGCCGGGGCGTCGGTCCTGCGGGCGGGCACCGCCGACGTCGACCTGCCGCGCGCGCTCGACCTGCTGGGCGAGCGGGGCCTGCGCCGGATCGCGTGCGAAGGCGGGCCGCGGCTGTTCGCGCAGCTCGTCGCGGCCGACCGCGTCGACCAGCTGTGCCTGACCGTCGCGCCACTGCTCGTGGCCGGGACCGCGGACCGGATCGCCACCGGCCCCGCGGCCGTCCCGCGCCGGCTTTCGCTCGCGTCGATCCTGGTCGAAGACGGCTTCACGTTCCTGCGCTACCGCCGGGCCGCCGGGTGAGCGGCGACGCCGACCTGGCCACCCGGGCCGCGGCCGGGGACGAAGCCGCGTTCGGCGCGCTCGTGCGGGAGCACACGCCCCGGATGTACCGGGTCGCGCTGCGGATCACCGGCAGCCCCGCCGAGGCCGAGGACGTCGTGCAGGAGTCGTGGCTGGCCGCGTGGCGCGCGCTCGGCACCTTCCGGCACGAGTCCGCGGTGTCGACCTGGCTCTACCGGGTCGTCACCAACAGCGCGCTCGCCCTGCTGCGCCGCCGCAAGCCCACCGTCTCGCTGGACGAACCCGCCGGCCAGTCCACTGTGGACACATCGGCGCTCGCCGTCCCGGGCCCCGAAGGCCGGGTCGTGCGGGCGGAGGAGGTGGACGCGGTGCTGCGGGCGATCGGCAGGCTCGAGGTGTCCCAGCGGGTGCCGCTCGTGCTGCGGGAGCTGGAGGGGCTGAGCTACGAAGAGGTCGCCGAAGTGCTCGACGTGAACGTCGGCGCCTTGCGTTCCCGGCTGCACCGCGCCAGGGTGGCGCTGCTCGCCGAATTGAGGGAGCGGTGATGGCCGAGCAGACCGACCCCGAGCGCGACCCGCGCTGGGACGCCGTGCGCGCCGCCGCCCGGCGCCGCGTGGCGACCCCGCCGGGCCTGGTCGAACGCGTGCTGCGGGCGGTCGCGCGCGGCGGCCGGGCCGCCGTCGAGGTGCCCGGGGACGACGGCGGGCTGCGGATCACCGAACAGACGGTCGTCCGCCTGGCCGGGACCATCGCGGCCGGCCGGGCGCCCGCGGGCGTGCGCGTCTCGGCCGTCGCCGTCGAGGACGGCGTCGTGCAGGTGCTGGTGTCGGTCCGCTTCGGCGTCGTCGCCGACGAAGCCGCCGAAGCGCTGCGGCGGGAGGTCACCGCCGAGCTGTCCCGGCAGCTGGGTGTCGAGACCGCGGTGAACGTGCACGTCGTGGACGTCCACCCGGGTTGAGCGTTCCCCCGATCGGGTGAGCTTGCGTGAGGGATTCGCGGTCCCGGGCATCGTAAGGGCGAGAGACCGCCGCGAGAGGAGCCAGCACGCATGCACCCGGAACGGACCGAGAGCCCCGGCACGGTGACGCCGCTCAACGAGGAGGGCGCCGCCGGCCGCACCACGATCTCGTCGCTGGTCGTGCAGAAGGTGGCCGGGCTGGCCGCCCGCGAGGTCGCCGGCGTGCACGCGCTGGGCGGCGGCGGGGTGTCCCGCGCGATCGGCGCGCTGCGCGAGCGGATCCCCGGTTCCGGCACGGTGACCACGACCGGCGTGTCGGTCGAGGTCGGTGAGAAGCAGACCGCGATCGACCTCGACGTCGTCGTCGAGTACGGCGCCCGGATCACCGACGTCGCCCGCGCGGTGCGGCGCAACGTGATCACCGCGGTCGAGCAGATCACCGGGCTCGAGGTGATCGAGGTCAACATCGCGGTCAACGACATCCACCTGCCGGGCGACGAAGAGCCCGAATCCACGCGGGTGGAGTGACCGGGCCCGCGCGGGAGGACCCGGAAGGCCGCGCGGCCTTCCGGGCGTTCGTGCGCGCGCACCACCCCGACGTGGGCGGGGACCCGGCCGAGTTCGCGGCCGGGCTGGCCCGCTTCCGGGACTCCACCGGGGACGCCCGCTTCGACGCCCCGGTCACCTTCGTGCGCCGCCGCCGGGGTCTGGCCGCGCTGGTGTCCCGCTTCCGCCGCCGCCCGCCCCGCGTGCGGTGACCGCCCCGCCGGGGCAAGCTCTTCGTTCGAACCGTCCAAGGAGGACATGTGAACGCAACGCAGACCGGGCTCCTGGCCGGGCTGGTCCTCGGCCTCGCCGCGACCCAGGGGTTCACCGCGTTCCTGGTGACCCTGGCCGTCGGGATCATCGGCCTGGTCGCCGGCCGGGTCCTCGACGGCGAACTCGACCTCGGCGAGCTGTTCGGCAAGGGCCGCGACAAGTGAACCGCGCCCTCGACGTGCCGCGCGAGCTCGCCGAACCGGACGAGCGCGGCACCCTCACCATCGGCCACGCCGTGGTGCGCAAGGTCGCGCAGCACGCGGCCGGCCAGGTGCCGGGTACCGCGCACGACGGCAAGAAGGGCGCGAAGGCCAAGGTCGGCGGCCTCGACAACGACGTCGACCTCGCCCTGGACCTGGCCTTGCGCTACCCGGGTGCGGTCCGGGCGGTCGTCGGCGACGTGCGGCGGAAGGTCACCGAAGAGGTCGAGCTGATCACCGGCTACCACGTGCGGACGCTCGCCGTGACCGTGTCCGCGCTGCTGCCCGAAGTCGCGCCGAGGGTGCGGTAGCCGTGCGCCCGTTCGTCCGCGTCCTGGCCACGCTGCTCGGCCTGGCCTTCGCGGCCGCCGGGGCGCTGCTCGCCCTCGAAGTCGGCTGGCACTGGTGGCGCCCGGCGGCGGCGCCGCTGGTGGTGCCGTGGCCGCGCTGGCAGGCGCAGCTCGCCGCGCTGGGCTGGGACGCCTACGCCGTCCGCGTCGGCGCCGGGGTCCTCGCCGCCGCGGGCCTGGTGCTCGTCGTCTGCGCGCTGGCCGCCGGCAGCCGCGCGGTGCGGCTGACCGACCCGGGCGACGAGGTGAGCGTTTCGACGTCGCCGCGGTCGCTGGCCCGGCTGGTCGGGCTGACCGTGCGCGCGCAGGACAACGTCGCCGGCGCGTCGGTCACCGCGAGCGCCCGGCGGATCCGCGTCCGGGCGAAGAGCACCCTGGAGGCCGAGGGCGAGCTGCGGCCGCGGCTGCTGGAAACCGTGTCCGCCCTGCTCGACGACGTCCCGCTGGCGCGGCGGCCGAAGGTCACCGTCGTCGTCGACTCGCCGAAGGACCGCCGATGAGCAAGTCAGTCGCCGCGAAGGCGCTTTCCCGGTCGTACGCGGGCGAACGCGCGCTCACGTTCCTCGTCGGGCTGCTCGCCCTGCTCGGCGGCGCCCTCGCCCTGGTGGTCGGCTTCGGCGTGCTCGGCGAGTACCGCGGGCGGCGGCCGCTGCTGGACCCGATGGCCGTCGAGTGGCTCGGGAGTCACGCGACCCCCGCGCGGATCGCCGCGATCGTGCTCGGCGTCCTGCTGTTCGTGCTCGGGCTGCGCTGGGCGCTGCGTTCGCTGCGCCCGGAACCGCGGCCGGACCTGGACCTCGACCGCACCGAGGGCGCCGAACTGGTGGTCACCGCGTCCGCGATCGCGGATGCCGTGCGGGCCGACGCCGAACGGCTCGACGGCGTCAGCCGCGCCCGCGTCCGCGCCGTCGGCTCGCGCACCGCCCCGGCGTTGCGCGTGACGCTGTGGCTGCACGAAGGCACCGACCTCAAGGGCGTCTGGGCCGGCCTCGACACCCAGGTGCTGGCGCGGGCCCGGGAATCGCTCGGCCTCGACGCGCTGCCCACCGCCGTCCGCCTGGAACTCGACACGGCCCCGGCGAAACGCGTGCGCTGAGCCGGGCTTGTGCGCAGAATGCGCAGCATGCCCCTACCGCTGCAGCCGCCGCTGAAGCCGATGCTCGCCAAGCCGTCGAAGGCCATCCCGGACTCCGGCGGCCTGCTGTTCGAGCCCAAGTGGGACGGCTTCCGCTGTCTCGTCTTCCGCGACGGCGACGAGCTGTACCTGCAGTCCCGCGCGGAAAAGCCGCTCAACCGGTACTTCCCCGAGGCGGTGGCCCGGCTGCTGGAGGTGCTGCCGCCGCGGGTCGTGCTGGACGGCGAGCTCGTCGTCGCCCGCGACGGTCGGCTCAACTTCGACGCCCTCACCGAGCGGATCCACCCCGCCGAAAGCCGGATCACGCTCCTGGCGGCCGAGCAGCCCGCGGAGTTCGTCGCCTTCGACGTCCTCGCCCTCGGCGACGACCTGCTGCTCGACGAGCCGACGTCGGTGCGGCGCGACCGGCTCGTGGAGCTGGCCGGCGAAAACTTCCCGCTCACCCCGGCCACCACCGACCCGGCCACCGCGCGGCACTGGTTCGAGCTGTTCGAAGGCGCCGGCCTCGACGGCGTCATCGGCAAGCCCCTGGACGAGCCGTACACGCCCGGAAAGCGCGTGATGCTCAAGTACAAGCACGTGCGCACCGCCGACTGCGTACTGGCCGGCCTGCGCTGGCACGTCGACGGCGGCCCCGGCGAGCTGGTCGGGAGTTTCCTGCTGGGGCTGTTCGACGAGCACGGGGTGCTGCACCACGTCGGCACGGTCGGGTCGTTCCCGATGCCGAAGCGCCGCGAGCTGGCCGAGGAACTGGCGCCGCTGATCACCGACGGCGAGGACCACCCCTGGGGCGGGCTCGCGAAGGGCGAGGGGCAGCGCATCCCCGGCGGGATCACCCGCTGGCGCGCCACCGAGCACGAGTGGGTGCCGCTGCGGCCCGAGCGCGTCGTCGAGGTGGCCTACGAGAACACCGAAGGCGGGATGCCGTCGCGCTTCCGGCACAACGCGCGGTTCAAGCGCTGGCGGCCGGACCGCGAAGCCGCGTCGTGCGACTACAGCCAGCTGGAGGAACCGGCCCGCTACGACCTCGACGCCGTGTTCCGCGGGCAGGTCGTGCGGACCCGCTAACCCGCGTCCCACACCGGCCGTGCGAAGCTCGGCGGTACTGCTGCCCTTGATCGAACGTGAGGACCTCGCCCGTGCGCCGCCGCCGTTCCCGTGTCCTGGTCGCGCTGCTCGCCCTGGCCTCCGCCGCGGGGTGCGCGGCCGGGCCGTCGGTGCGCCCGGCGCTGGTCGAGAACGACGGCAAGACCACCGGCAGCACGCCGGCCGGGACGCCGTCGGTACCGCTGCCGCCGCTGGCCGAACCGCAGTCGCCGTCGCTGAAGTGGGCCGACTGCGACGACGACACCCGGCAGCGGATCGGCACCCCGCCGGTCCCGGACAGCCTGCACTTCACCTGCGCCCGCGTCACCGCCCCGCTGGACGCGCCGGGCGAGCCCCGCCGGTCACTGGTCCGGCTGCTGGCGCTCAAGGTCGGCAGCGGGCCGGTGCCGCTGGTGGTCGTCAACGACGTCGACGGCGAGCCGGGCACGGTGTACGCCGCGCGGCTGGCCGCGACGCTGCCGCCGGCGTTCCTGGAGAAGTTCTCGCTGGTGGGCGTGGACCGCCGCGGCACGGGGATGTCCGGCGCGGCCCAGTGCGTGCCGCCGGACATCCGCCACGACCTGATCGACGCCGACCCGGCGCAGGGCGACCTGCAGGACGTGCTGGACGCGGCCCGCAAGGCCGGCCAGCAGTGCGCGATCGAGCTGGACGACTCCCAGACCGCGCTGGACAGCTGGCGCGCGGCGGGCGACCTCGAAGAGGTGCGCAAGCAGCTGGGCCTGGAGCACCTGAACGCACTCGGCCGCGGCGACGGCTCGAAGGTGCTGGCCGAGTACGCGGTCCGCTTCCCGGCCCAGGTCGGCCGCATGGTCCTCGACGGCGTCCCGGACCCGGGCGCGGACACCGCGGCGGTGCTCGACGCGGTCGCCGCCGGCGCGCAGTCCACATTGGACGCCTTCGGCACGGACTGCGCGTCCCGCGGCTGCGCCCTGGGCGACCCGAAGGCGGCCCTGGCGGCGTTGACCGACCAGCTGCGCGCGAACCCGCCGTCGACCGACGACGGCGTCGCGTTCGGCCCGGGCGTGGCGATGTTCGCGGTGTACTCGGGCCTTTCCCAGCGTTCGCGCTGGCCGGAGCTGGCGGACGCGGTGGTCGCGGCCCGGGGCGGCAACATCGGCCCGCTGGCGGCGTTCGCGGCCCCGGTCCTGCACGACTCGCGCGCGCACCCGTCCCGCATCGACGCGACGATCGCGACCCGCTGCAACGACAGCCAGTCCCGGCTGTCGGCCGCCCAGCTCGACCAGGTGGTGGCGGGCATGCGGGCGAAGTACCCGCAGTTCGGCACGGTGGTCGCCCAGCAGCTGGCGTGGTGCGGCCCGTGGCCGGTGCGCACGGAACCGCTGCCGCCCCCGGGCGCCCCGGGAGCCCCGCCGATCCTGGTCGCGGCGACGGCGGCCGACCCGTCGACCCCGGGCGTCGGCAGCACCCGGGCCGCGGACCAGATGCCGTCGGCGGTGACGATCACGTGGCAGGGCGCGGGCCACGGCGCGGTGGGCGCTTCGCCGTGCGTGACGGACGCGGCGCGGGCATTCCTGGTGGACGGGAAGATCCCCGCGAACGGCACCCTCTGCCCGGCCTGACATGTCATGCCTGGGGGCTGGGCCCGCGGTCAGCGAGACGGCTCACCCACCCGCCGAATGCCCGTGAAGGGCCCCTTCACGGGCATTAAGTGCCGTGAAGGGGCCCTTCACGGTCAAGAGCCCCGCAGCCCCGCGTTGAGCCGGGCCGCCTCCCGCGTCAGGTGCTCGACCTCCGCCGCGTTCGTCGCCTTCCGGGCCGCCTCGGCGTACAGCTCCGCCGCCTTCGCCGTATCCCCTTCACGCTCGTGGAGGTACGCCGCCACCGCCGTGTACCGCGGCAACGACGGATCCAGCTCCGCCAACGCCGCCAACCCGGCGCGCGCCCCGTCGGCCTCCCCCACCGCCACCGCGCGGTTGAGCCGCACGACCGGGCTGTCGGTCAGCCGGGCCAGCTCGTCGTACCACTCGACGATCTGCACCCAGTCCGTCTCCTCCGCCCGAGGCGCGTCCGCGTGCAACGCCGCGATGGCCGCCTGCGCCTGGAACTCCCCCAGCCGGTCCCGCGCCAGCGCGGCCTGCAGGATCGACACGCCCTCGGCGATCAGCTTCGTGTCCCACAAGGACCGGTCCTGCGACGCCAGCGGCACCAGCCCGCCGTCCGGGCCGGTGCGGCCGGCGCGGCGGGCGTGGTGCAGCAGCATCAGGGCGAGCAGCCCGGCCACCTCCGGGTGGTCGATCGACGCCGCCAGGCGGCGGGTGAGGCGGATCGCCTCCGCCGCCAGGTCGACGTCGCCCGAATACCCCTCGTTGAACACCAGGTACAGCACGCGCAGCACCGTCGCGACGTCGCCGGGCTCGTCGAACCGCACGCCCGAGACCGTCTTCTTCGCCCGGCTGATGCGCTGGCCCATCGTCGCCTCGGGCACCAGGTACGCCTGCGCGATCTGGCGCGTGGTCAGCCCGCCCACCGCGCGCAGCGTCAGCGCGACCGCCGACGACGGTGTCAGAGACGGGTGCGCGCACAGGAAGTACAGCTGCAGCGTGTCGTCGTGCGCGGGCACCTCCCCGGGCGGCACCTCGGCTTCGACGACGTCCTCGCGACGGCGGCGGGCGGTGTCCGAGCGGGTCTCGTCGAGGAACTTGCGCCAGGCGACCGTGACCAGCCAGCCCTTCGGGTCGCGCGGCGGGCCGTCCGCCCAGCCGCGGACGGCCTCGATCAGCGCTTCCTGGACGGCGTCTTCGGCCGCCGCGAACGGGGCGCCGCGGCGGACGAGGATCGCCAGCACCGCGGGGGTGAGACTGCGGAGGAGAACCTCGTCCACCGGTCCGGTCACTCCGTGATGGTGGGCAGCGGGGCCAGGCACGGGCGCAGCTCGAGCCACTCGTGGATCGGCTTCCCGCCCGCGCCCGGCGCCGCGGACAGCTCGGCGGCCAGCTCGAGCGCGCGCTCGTAGCTGTCGACGTCGATGATCATCCAGCCGGCGATGAGGTCCTTCGTCTCGGCGAACGGGCCGTCGGTGACCGGCGGGCGCCCCTCGCCGTCGTAGCGGACGAACGTCCCCTCGGGGGCCAGCCCCTGCTCGCCGACGAACTCCCCGGTCTCCCGGAGCTTGGCCGCGAACTCGTCCATGTACCGGATGTGCGCGGTGATCTCTTCCGGTTCCCACTGGTCCATCGGCACGCAGTTGACCGCCTCCGGGGCGCCGCGGTAGTGCTTGAGCAGCAGGTACTTGGCCATTGTGGTGCTCCCTCAGGTGGTGGGCGACCGGCCTGCCCGGTCGCTTTCACCCCGGGGACGGAGCCGGCTCCCGGCTTTCGACGTCGCCGCCGAAGAAATTTTTACTGGCGGTAGGACTCGACCTCGGAGACCGGGCGGGCCGCGGCGTCGTCCGGGTTCTCGTGGAACTCGGTCTTCGCGCGGCGCTGCCGCAGCAGGTCCCAGCACTGGTCGAGCTGCTGCTCGACCGCGGTGAGGCGGTCCTTGTCGCCGCCGCTCAGCCCCACGCCGACCGAGCGCGACCGGAGCTCGTGCTCCTCCGCGATCAGCTCGTCGATCCGGCCCAGGATTTCGCCGTCGGCCATCTGTGGTCCTCCTCTTCCGGGTTGCTCGGAAGGAGACGCTACCCCGGCCCGGGGAATTCCCGCCGCCCCCGGTTCGTTGACCAGGGCATGAGCACCGTTGAGCTGACCGCCGAGAACTTCGACCAGACGGTAAACGACAACGAATTCGTCCTGATCGACTTCTGGGCGAGCTGGTGCGGGCCGTGCCGCCAGTTCGCGCCGGTCTACGAAAAGGCGTCCGAGAAGCACGACGACATCGTGTTCGCGAGCGTCGACACCGAAGCGCAGCAGCAGCTCGCCGCCGCCTTCGACGTCCGCTCGATCCCGACGCTGGCGATCATCCGGGACAAGACCCTGATCTACGCCCAGCCCGGCGCGCTCCCCGAGCCCGCGCTGGAGGAGCTCATCAAGCAGGCCCGCGACGTCGACATGGCCGAGGTCAAGCGCAAGGCCGCCGAAGCCGAGCAGGCCTGACCACCACCACACCCGTGAAGGCCTCCTTACCGGTCAAAAATGCCGGTAAGGAGGCCTTCACGGCGTTCAGGAGCGGGTCGCGAGGCCGCGCAGGAAGAACGTCAGGTTTGCCGGGCGCTCGGCCAGGCGCCGCATGAAGTAGCCGTACCACTCGTCGCCGTAGGGCACGTAGACGCGCATGCGCGCGCCCGACGCCGCGATTCGCGCCTGCTCCTCCGGCCGGATGCCGTAGAGCATCTGGAACTCGTGGTCGTCGTCCTTGCGGCCGTTCTCCTCGGCCAGCGCGGCGGCGATCTCGATCATCCGCGGGTCGTGGGAAGCGACCATCGGGTACCCCTGCCCCGCCATCAGCACGCGCAGGCAGCGGACGTAGGACTTGTCCACTTCGGACTTCTCCTGGAACGCCACCGACTCCGGCTCGGCGTACGCGCCCTTGCACAGCCGGACGCGGGAACCCGGGCCGGACAGCGAACGGCAGTCCTCCTCGGTGCGCCGCAGGTAGGCCTGCAGCACCGCACCCACCCACGGGTACTCGCCACGCAGCTCGCGCAGGATGCCGAGCGTCGAGTCCGTGGTGGTGTGGTCCTCCATGTCGAGCGTCACGGTGGCGCCGACCGCCTCGGCCGCCGCGCAGATCTTCCGCGCGTTCTCCAAGGCGACGTCCTCGCCGTTCGACGGCAGGAACTGGCCCACCGCCGACAGCTTCACCGAGACGTCGGCGCCGGCCGCCAGTCCTTCCGCGGCGAGCGCGGTCAGCACGGCTTCGTAGGCCGCGACGGTCGAGGCGGCCTGCGCGGCGTCGGTGGTGTCCTCGCCCAGGTGGTCGAGGGTGATCCGGCGGCCGTCCGCGGCCAGTTCCCTGGCCACGCGGACGGCGTCGGCGGTCTCGGACCCGGCGACGAACCGGCGCACCACGGACCGCGTGGCGGGCACGGCTTCGACGAGCGCCCGGATCTTCCGGGACCGGGCGGCGGCGAGCAGCGGGGCACGCAGCATGACGGTCTCCCTCTCAGCCCTGGTGCGGGTAGCGCACGGAGGTCGGCGGCACGAAGGTCTCCTTGATCGAGCGCGGGCTGGTCCAGCGCTGGAGGTTGAAGATCGAGCCCGCCTTGTCGTTGGTGCCCGAGGCCCGCGCGCCACCGAACGGCTGCTGGCCGACGACGGCGCCGGTCGGCTTGTCGTTGACGTAGAAGTTGCCGGCGGCGAACTTCAGCGCCTCGGACGCCTTCGCCACGGCCGCGCGGTCGTCGGCGATGATCGCGCCGGTCAGCGCGTACGCGGCGGTCTCGTCGACGAGCTTCAGCACGGCGTCGAAGTCGTTGTCCTCGTAGACGTGGACCGACAGGATCGGGCCGAAGTACTCGGTCGAGAAGATCTCGTGCTTCGGGTTGCCCGAGACGAGGATCGTCGGCTGGACGAAGTAGCCGACGCTGTCGTCGGCCGTCCCGCCGGTGAGCACCTCCACCGAGTCGTCGGAAGCGACGCGGTCGAACAACGCGGTGTGCTTGGCGAACGCGCGGGCGTCGATCACCGCGCCGCCGAAGTGCGACAGGTCGGTGACGTCGCCGTAGGTCAGCGCCTCGGTCTCGGCCACGAGGCCGTCCTTCAGCCGGTTCCAGACGCTGCGCGGGACGTACGCGCGCGAAGCGGCGGAGCACTTCTGGCCCTGGTACTCGAAGGCGCCGCGGACCAGCGCGGTGCGCAGGACGTCGACGTCGGCCGACGGGTGCGCGAGCACAAAGTCCTTGCCGCCGGTCTCGCCGACCAGCCGCGGGTACGAGCGGTAGCCCGCGATGTTGGCGCCGACCGTGCTCCACAGGTGCTGGAACGTCGCGGTCGAGCCGGTGAAGTGGATGCCGGCCAGGTCGCGGTGGGTCAGGGCGACCTCGGAGACGGCCTTGCCGTCGCCCGGCAGCAGGTTGATCACGCCCGGCGGCAGGCCCGCCTCTTCCAGCAGCCGCATGGTGAGGTGCGCGGCGAACGACTGCGTCGGCGACGGCTTCCACAGGACCGTGTTGCCCATCAGCGCGGGCGCGGTCGGCAGGTTGCCGGCGATCGCGGTGAAGTTGAACGGCGTGATCGCGTAGACGAAGCCCTCGAGGGGCCGGTGCTCCATCCGGTTCCACACGCCCGGCGAGCTGACCGGCTGCTCGGTGAGCACGCGGCGGCCGAACTCGACGTTGAAGCGCCAGAAGTCGGCCAGCTCGCAGGCGGAGTCGATCTCGGCCTGGGTCGCGGTCTTGGACTGGCCGAGCATGGTGGCCGCGTTCAGGGTGGCGCGCCACTTGCCGGTGAGCAGGTCGGCGGCGCGCAGCAGGATGGCGGCGCGGTCGTCGTAGGACAGCGCGCGCCACTCCGGCGCGGCCTTCGCGGCGGCCGCGATGGCGTCGGTCGCGTCCTGCTGGGTGGCGCTGTGGATGGTGCCGAGGACGTGCTGGTGGTTGTGCGGCTGGACGACGTCGATCTGCTCGCCGCCGCCGGGGCGCTGCTCGCCGCCGACGGTGACCGTCAGGTCGATCGGTTCCGCCTGGCCCAGCCGCGTGAGCGCACCCTCGAGTTCGGCGCGCTCAGCGCTGCCCGGCGCGTAGGTGAGCACCGGCTCGTTCTTCGGGGCGGGGGTCTGGGTCACGGCGTCCACGGCGGCTCCTCTGCCTTTTCCTCTACGTCCTTGATGCCCCGAACGGTAACTCCGGACACGTGGTGACGGACTGTTCAACCGGCTAAAATCGCCCGTATGATCTTGGCTGATCAGACAACTCGGCGATGACGTCGCTGCGGCACGTGCTGGCGACGCTCGGCGAGCCGCTCGTCGAGGTCGTCGTGGCCCCGCACGGGCTGGGCGTCCCGGTCTCCGACGTCGTCATCCTCGACCCCGAAGACCCCCTCGAAGCCTCACCGGGCGACCTGGTGCTGGTGATCGGCGCGCGGGGGCGGGCGGCGGCGCCGGCGATCCGCGCGGCCGGGCGCGGCGGCGCGGCCGCGGTGGCGGTCAAGGGCGCGACGGGTGCCGACGTGGCCGCGGACGCGGGCGTCGCGCTGCTCACCGTCGGCACCGAAGCGCGGTGGGAGCAGGTCGAGTCGCTGGCGCGCGGGGTCGTCGAGGCGGCCCGCGCGGGCGGCGAGGCGGCCAGCGGCGAAGTGCTCGGCGACCTGTTCGCCCTGGCCCAGACCATCGCGACGCTCACCGGCGGCCTGGTCAGCATCGAGGACACCGCCAACCGCGTCCTGGCCTACTCGCGGGCGGGCGACGAGGTGGACGAGCTGCGGCGGCTGTCGATCCTCGGCCGCGAAGGCCCGGAACGCTACCTCGCGATGCTCCGCGAATGGGGCGTCTACCAGCGGCTGCGCGCCGGCGAAGGGATCGTGCGCATCGACGAGCGCCCCGAGCTGGGCATCCGCCGCCGGATCGCGGCCGGCATCCACGCCGGCAAGCAGCCGCTCGGCACGATCTGGGTCCAGGAGGGCGCCCAGCCGCTCACCGAACGCGCCGAGACCGCCCTGCTCGGCGCGAGCCGGACGCTCGCCCCGCAGCTCATCCGCGCCCGCACCCTGCCCAGCCCCGAGCTGCGGCTGCGCGAGGACCTGCTGGCCAGCCTGCTGGAGGGGCGGCTGGACGCGGAGTCCGTCGCGGACGACATCGGCGCCGATCCCGCGCGCCCGGCACAGGTGCTCGCGTTCTCGCTGGAGCGCTCGGACAACCGGCAGCTGCGGCGCGCGGAGCTGGTGCACCTGATCGCCGTGCACACGGCGGCCTACCGGCGCAGCGCGCTGGTGAGCGTGATCGGCGGCCGCGTCTACGCGCTGCTGCCGGACCTGCCCGAGCACTCAGACGCGGCGGTGCTGGCGCTGGCGCGCGAGATCGCCGCGACCGCCCGGCGGCACCTGGACGTCCCGGTGCGGGTGGCGCTCGGCGGCGTCGTGCCGCGCCTGTCCGATGCGGCCGCGTCCCGGGGCGACGCCGACCGCGTCCTGGCCGCCATGGCCCGCGGGCAGTGGGCGGCCGACGTCGCCTCGCTGGCCGACGTCCGCGCCGAGGTGCTGCTGTCGGAAGTGCTGGCCTACCTGGCCGGGCAGCCGCGCATCCGCGACCCGCGCCTGGTTTCGCTCGTGGACCACGACGCCGAACACGGCGGCATCCTCGTCCCCGCGGTCCTGGCCTGGCTGGACGCGTTCGGCGACGTCCGGGCCGCGGCGCGGGTGCTGAACATCCACCCGAACACCGTGCGCTACCGCGTCCGCCGCGCGACCGAGGTGTCCGGGGTGGACTTCGACGACCCCGCGCAGCGCATCCTTACTCAGCTGCAGCTGAGGCTCTGACCCTGCTAGCTTCGCCGCCGTGGATCTCTTTTCGCGCACGTGGGCGGCGTTGCGCGCCGCGGTCGCCGAACTGCCCGACGCCGATTTCGCCGAGCCGTCGGGCTGCCGGGGGTGGCTGATCCGGGACCTGGTGTGCCACCTGGTGATCGACGCGCAGGACGTACTGATCACGCTGGTCACGCCGTCCTCGGCCGCGGTCACGCACGACGCGGTGTCGTACTGGGCGCTGTCCGCCGAGCCACCGACCGGCGAAGACCCGCTGGACGCGCTGATCGTCCGCCTGGCGGCGGCGTACGAGGACCCGGCGCTGCTCAAGTTCCACCTCGACGACGTGGGCGCGGCGGCCGGCCGCGCGGCGGACCTGGCCGACCCGGCGATGCGGGTCGCGACGCAGGATATGGTCCTGACCGCGGGCGACTACCTCTCGGCGTACGTGCTGGAGTGGACGCTGCACCACCTGGACCTGGTGGCCCACCTGCCGGCGGCCCCGCCGCCACCCCCGGAGGGCCTGTCCCGCACGCGCGAGATGCTGGAGAAGATCGCCGGGACGGCGTTCCCGGCGTCGTTCTCGGACACCGACGTGCTGCTGGTGGCGACGGGCCGCCGGTCCCCCACGGACGCCGAGCGCGACGCACTGGGCGAGCTGGCCGCGCGGCTGCCGTTCGTGCTCGGGTGAGGCAGGGCGCCCTGCCTCACCCGGCTCGGATCACGCCCGCACCAGGCTGAACCGGCGCCGCTCCACGTCGATGGCTTCGATGCGGACCGTCACCCGGCTGCCCTGCAGCGGGACGCGGTCGGTCACGAGCAGACCGTGCACACCGGGAGCCACTTCGACGAACGCGCCGAAGGGCAGCACCCGGGCCACGACGCCGTCGAGGACGCCGCCCTCGCTGTGGGCCGCGACGAACTCTTGCCACTGGGACATGCGATTCACCTCCTTCCCGCGCACGTTCCGATGACGGAAGACGTGCGGGAGGCGGCGGGCCACGGGCCCGCCCGGAGGTCACGGCACAGCCGGGTACCCCGTCTGCTCACGGCTCGAGGCCGACCCGGCAGTCACGCCGGAAATGGTATCGCCGGGCCGCGGAAATGCGCCAGCGGTAATTCTCCGACGCGATATCAAGCTATGGGGAAATCGGCTCACACAACGGCGTGGAGATCGGCGAGCCGGGCGAGGGAATCGAGCCGCGCGGATTGGTCGTAGGCGGCCGTCGTCACCAAAACCTCGTCGGCGCCCGCGGCCGCGACCAGTGTCCCGAGGCGGTCCGCGACTTCGCCCCGGGTGCCGGAGATCTGGCCGTCGAGGGTCTCTTCGAGCCGCCTGCGCTCGCGGTCGGTCATGGGCAGCGCCAGGACTTCCGACGGCGGCGACAGCGGCGGGAAGACGCCGTGGGAGCGCGAATACACCGTCGCCCAGGCTTCCGAGACGAGCAGCCGCCGCGCCTCGGCCGCCGTGTCCGCCACGGCGATCGCCGTCGAGACGACGACGTACGGCTCCAGCGCCCACGCGCCCGGCCGGAACCCGTCGCGGTAGCGCGCCACGGCTTCGGCCATGACCCGCTCCCCGCGCACCGGCGCGATCACCAGCGGCAGCCCGAGTTCCGCGGCGAGGCCGGCGCCGGAACCGGTGGCCAGCAGGAACGGCGGCACGCGCAGCCCCTCGGCCGGGTAGGCGTGGACGCCGGGATAGGCGTGCTCGCCGGTGAAGAAGCCGAGCAGCTCGCGCACCTGCGCGGCGAACCCGTCGGCGGCTTCCTTGCCCTGGCCCAGTGCTTCGCGGACGCCGGCGGTGAAGCCGACCGACCGGCCGAGCCCCATGTCGATCCGCCCCGGGTACAGCGCTTCCAGCACCCCGAACTGCTCGGCCACGACCAGCGGCCGGTGGTTCGGCAGCATCACCCCGCCGGTCCCGACCCGGATCCGCCCGGTGGCCCCGGCCACGGCGGCGGCGAGCACGGTCGGCGCGGACCCGGCCACGCCGGGCACGCCGTGGTGCTCGGACACCCAGAACCGGTGGTACCCCAGCCGTTCGACGTCGACCGCGAAGGCGACGGTGTCCCGCAGCGCCCGCGCGGGCCCGCCGTCACGCCGCACGGGCGAGCGATCGAGCACCGAGAACTTCACACGGGGTGCAACGCGCGGCCGTGAACGGGATTCCCGTCAGGGCCGCCAGCGCTCGCTGTAGTCCGGGTGGTCGGCGTAGGGCAGGGCCAGCAGGCGCAGCGTGAGGCACCAGTTGGAGCCCGCCTCGTCGGCGGGCACGTGGCAGGTCTCACACCAGTATTCGCTGCCGTAGAGCGGAAACCCGGGGACCTTCTCCGAGACTGTGGTGCGGTGCGCGAGCAGGATCCGCCGCGTCGCTTCGATCTCGTTGATCATCTGGTTGACCGCGTCCAGGTCGAGATCGCTCAGCCCGCGGATCCGCTGCTCCACGGCGACCTTGGTCTCCCCGCGGTTCATCGCGTCGCCGGCCTTCGCCTTGTTGACGGCCTGCATGATCAACGCCTGCCGTGCGCCCACGCGCGCGGCGAGGAATGCGATCAGGTCGTCCACGAGGGCCTCCTTCCGTGAACCCGCTGCCCGGCCCTGCCCGGGGAGTCATCGATTCGGGACCGCACGTTACGCCAGCGAAGCCGGTGATCGTGATCCCGAAGAAGGCCGTGCGCCATTTGTGACCCGAAAGGCGACAGCGGGCGCCCGCGTGATCACTCCGCGTTCCCGGGAGAATTTCCGGCGGGCCGGTTAAAGCTTTGACGAGTGGTGCTCGACACCGGTGTGCCGCTCGTTACAGCGGGGGTATTCCCGAAGCGCCCGGAGCACCTACTCCGGGCGGGCCTTGCTCGGCTGCACCCGCTTCGGCTCCCCCGGCATCTTCGGGTAGTCCGGCGGGTACGGCATGTCCCCCAGCCCCTCGTCCCGCAGGTCCCGCTCGTACCACTCCAGCGCCGTCTCCAGCCCGAACGCCTCGGCGCCCATCCCGGCGTGGAGATCGCCGTGCTCGCTCAAGAACGCCGGGATCGTCAGGACGTCGAAGTCGTCCGCGTCGACCTCGTCCAGCAGGTCCCACGTGAGCGGGGTCGAGACCGTCGCGCGCGGGGTGCCGCGGACCGACCAGGACGACGCCACCGTGCGGTCGCGCGCGGCCTGGTTGTAGTCGAGGAAGACGCGGCCACCGCGTTCCTCCTTCCACCACGCGATCGTCGCCTTCTCCGGGATGCGGCGCGCGACCTCGCGGCCGAGCGCGATCACCGCGTGGCGGACCTCGACGAAGTCCCACTCCGGCCGGATCCGGACCAGGACGTGCACGCCGCGTCCGCCGGACGTCTTCGGGTAGCCGGTGAGGCCCGCGTCCGCCAGCACCTCGCGCACCACCCGCGCGACCTCGACCGCGTCCGCGAAGCCGGCGCGGTCCGGCGGGTCGACGTCGATGCGGAGCTCGTCCGGGTGGTCGGCGTCGGCGCGGCGGACCGGCCACGGGTGGAAGTCGAACGTCCCCAGGTTGGCCGCCCAGGCGAACACCGCGGGCTCGGTCGGGCACACCTCGGAGGCCTTGCGGCCCGAGGGGAAGGTGATCTCGGCCGTCTCGACCCACGGCGGCGCACCCTTCGGCACCCGCTTGGCGTAGAACCACTCGCCCTCGACGCCGTCGACGTAGCGCTTCAGCGTGGTCGGCCGCTCGCCGATCGCGCGCAGCAGCGGGCCGCCCACGGTGATGTAGTGCTCGACGACCTGGCGCTTCGTGATGCCGCGCTGGGGGAAGTACACCTTGTCCGGGCTCGAGACGCGGACCGTCCGCCCGCCCACCTCGTACTCGACCGGATCTCCGTGCTTCGGCATGCGGCCACGCTAGCGGGGATCGCGCGCCCCGGCCCCTTCCGAACCACCGGCCGCGTGGTCTGCCCGGCGTCGCGGGGATGTCGTGAAAGGGTCGTTCATGTCGTCTGGCGAGATGAACGACCCTTTCACGACATCGCGGAGGGGCGGATCGGCCGTGCTGCCCGACTTTGCCGGGGGCCCCAGGTCGCCGCTTTCACGTGAAAGCGGCGCCGGTAGGCTCGAACGGGTGTCCGGCCGCACCAAGCTGATCTGCGCGCTCGCCGTGCTCGCCGTCTTCGCGGCGGCCGCGGTGCTGCTGCCGATCCCCGGGCCGGCCGAGCTGCGGGCCTGGGCCGCCACCACCGGGGCCGCCACGCCGCTCGTGCTGCTCGTCGCCTACTCGCTGCTCACCGTCGCGCCGATCCCGCGGACGGTGTTCAACCTCGCCGCCGGGCTGCTCCTGGGCACCGCGGCCGGGATCGCGATCGGGCTGGTCGCCACCACCATCGCGGCCGCGCTGTCCTTCGGGCTGGCCCGGCTGCTCGGCCGCGACCTCGTCACCCGCCACCTGCACCGCTCGGCCGTCCGGACGGTGAACGACCGGCTCTCCGACGGCGGGGTCCTGGCCATCACCTCGCTCCGGCTGATCCCGGTCGTCCCGTTCGCGCCGTTCAGCTACCTCTGCGGCGTGTCGTCCGTGCGGCCGGTCCCCTACCTGGCCGGTACGCTGCTGGGGAGCGTGCCCGGCACCGTCGCCGTGGTCGTCCTCGGCGACGCCCTGACCGGCGGTACGCCGCCGGCGCTGCTCGTCTGTTACGGCGTGTTCGCGCTGGCCGGGGCGATCGGCCTGGTCCGGGTGTTCCGGAAACGAGCGCCGGTGCCCGCACCGGAGCCCGCCGGACCGGCTGGCTGACGCGAAGAGCACCGGGCCGACCGCTACACTCGATCGGGTGCGCGAAGCGGAAACGCGCTGAGCAGGGTCACCACCACCGGGAATTTCGTCAGGAGCAGCCGCCATCGACACCGGTCAGCTGATCGCGGGGCACTACCGCCTCGTCGAGCACATTGGTAGCGGTGCCATGGGAGTCGTGTGGCGCGCCACCGACGTGCGCCTCGAGCGCACCGTCGCGATCAAGCAGATCCTGCCCCAGCCGGGCGTCTCCGAGACCGAGCGCGACAACATGCGCCAGCGCGCGATGCGCGAGGCGAAGAACGCGGCCCGGTTCCAGCACCCGAACGCCATCGTGGTGTTCGACATCGCCGAGCACAACGGCGACCCGTGCCTGGTGATGGAGTACCTGAACGGGCCCAGCCTCTCCACGATCCTCGCCGAGGAGGGCACGCTCCCGCTCGGCCGGATCGCCCGCATCGGCGAGCAGGTCGCGTCCGCGCTGGTGGCCGCGCACCGCGCCGGCATCGTCCACCGCGACGTCAAGCCGGGCAACATCCTGATCGACGAGACCGGCACCGCGAAGATCACCGACTTCGGCATCTCGCGCGCGGCCGGCGACATGACGCTGACCGCGACCGGCCTGATCGGCGGCACCCCCGCCTACCTGGCGCCCGAGCTGGCGCGCGGCGCCGACCCGGTGCCCAGCTCCGACGTCTTCGCCCTCGGCGCGACCCTCTACCAGGCGATCGAGGGCACCACGCCGTACGGCAACACCACCAACCAGCTCGCGCTGCTCTACGCGGCCGCGAACGGCCAGATCAACCCGCCGGTGCAGGCGGGCGCGGCCACCGCGCTGCTGATGAGCCTGCTGCGCAGCGAGCCGGGCGAGCGGCCGAGCATGGCCGAGGCCCGCGAGCGGCTGGCCGCGCTGGCCCGCACCGAGGGCGGCACGTCGGCGTCGCCGCCGCTGCTGTCGGGCGGCGCGGGACGCAAGCCCGCCGGGCCCGCCGAGGGTGGCGAGCGCCCGCCGTGGCAGCGCACCGACCAGAAGGCGCCCGCGTCGCCGCCGGTCGGCACGCCGGTGCCCGCGAACAAGGCGGCGTCGAACCCGCCGCGCCCGACCGCGGCGTTCATGCCGATGCGCTCGCCCGCCGCACCGCCGAACACCCCGCCCAGACCGATGCCCGCGGCCGCGCCGACGGCCAGGGCACCGCAGTACTCTTCGAACCCGCCGAAACCGGACAACAAGCGCAAGTACGCGATCTTCGCCGGCGCGGGCGCCGCGGTCGTCGTGCTCGCGGTCGTCCTGTTCCTGGTGCTGAACTCCGGCAACGGCGGCTCGGGCGGCGACCAGACCGCCCAGTCGCCGGGCACCCAGCCGACGACGGGCCACACCACGCCGAAGAGCGGCGAGAGCAGCGCGACGAACGCGCCCGCCGGGCTCGGCAAGACGGTCCCGGAAAGCAAGATCACCGACTTCGGCGCCGCCGGCCGCGCGCTCACGGCGTTCTACGACAACCCCGCCGGCGGCTGGTCGAAGCTGACCCCGGCCGCCCAGCAGGTGTACGGCAGCGAGCAGGCCTTCGCCGACTACTGGGCCAACAACAAGGTCAACGACTACGCGAGCGCCCGCGCGGACAGCGGCGGCTCGAACTCCGACGGTTCGATCACGATGAACCTGACGGTCAACGGCACGCGCAACGGCTACCGGATCGTCATGAGCGGTGGCCAGATGCTCATCGACGCCGACACCCGGCTCGGCCCGCAGGGCGCGGCCGGCTCCGGCTACTGAGACTTAACGCGCCGCTGGTGGGCTGACGGGCGCCGATGGCCTACCGTGGGGGTATGGCCGAGAACGGAGCTTCGCTGCCGGGCCAGCATCCTCGCTTCCACGAGGACCTGGTCGGCCTGGACCCGTACGACCCGGAGGCGCGCGCGTTCGCCGAGCACCTCGACCGGATGGAACGCTCCGGTCCCAACTTCACCATCGAGGCGGCGCTGGACGGCGTCGCCGACTTCGCGGACTCCAGCAACCGCCTCGGCGGGCTGCGGTACTGGGTGTCGGCCCTGATCGTGGTGCTCATCGTGCTCGGCGTGATCGTGACCGCATGGGACATCGTGGTGCACGCCCTCGCCTGGCTCGCGGCGTAACGTGGATCGGGTGAAAGGTATGAAACCCGTTGTCGGCGCGACCCCGCGCGTCGTGAAGTCCGAGCAGGAATGGCGGCAGCAGCTCAGCCCCGACGAGTACGCCGTGCTCCGCCAGGCGGGCACCGAACGGCCGTTCACCGGCGAGTACACCGACACGAAGACGACCGGCGTCTACGAGTGCCGCGCGTGCGGTGCGGAGCTGTTCCGCAGCGACACGAAGTTCGAGAGCCACTGCGGCTGGCCGTCCTTCTTCGACCCGGCCGACTCCGACGCCGTGCTGCTGCGCGAAGACCGCGCGATGGGCATGAAGCGGATCGAGGTGCTCTGCGCCTCCTGCCACAGCCACCTCGGGCACGTCTTCGAGGGCGAGGGCTACCCGACGCCGACCGACCAGCGCTACTGCATCAACTCGATCTCGCTGAAACTGGTCTCCGAGTCCTAAATCCTCCTTAAGCGAGCAACCCGCCGCCCTTCCTCGAACGTAGTCTCCGCACACGGACGAGGGAGGGCGGACTCATGACCGACACCTGGGGCATTCCCGGACCGGTGTTCGCGGGCCTGTACCTGGCGCTGCTGCTCCTCACGGCGCTGGTGGCCGTCGTGCGCCTGGCGCTGCTGGCGCGCGGGCACGCCGGCGGAGCGCCGAAGCGGGCCGAAGAACTCGCGCTGCTGACCGGCGGGCGGCTGCGCGCCGGCGAAGTCGTCGTCGCGCGCCTGCTGGACCAGCAGGTCGTCCGGCTCGACGGCAGCGGCCGGGTCTCGCGGGTCAAGGGCTCGGCGATCGACGCGCTGGGCCGCGCGGCGCTGCAGAAGGTCGGCAAGCACGGCTCGTCGGTCGACCGGGTGCGCGCGGCCGTCGCCGAGCACCCGGAGCTGCGGGAGCTGGAAACCGCGCTGGCCGGCCGGGGCCTGCTCGCCGACCCGCGCAAGGCCCGCACGACCCGGGTGGCCGCCGCGGTGGCGTTGTGGCTGCTGGTGGTCCTCGGCGTGGTCCGGCTGATCGCCGGGGCGAGCACCGGGCACCCGGTCGGCTACCTGCTCGGCCTGCTCGTGCTCGGCCTCGTGCTGGCGATCTTCGCGACGGTCAAGACCCGCAACGAGCCGCAGGTCAAAGCCACTTCCGCCGGCCGGAAGGCCGCGGCGGACGCGCGCCGCGCCGGCACGCTCACCGCGGGCCCGGCCGGGGCGGTCGCGGCGGGCGGGTTCGCCGGGCACCCCGACAAGGACATCCGGCTGGCGGTCAGCCGGGCCACGCAGAAGTCGCCGGCGCGCCCCTACCGCGCTTCGCGCACCCGCTGGGCGAGCGCCGGGGGCGGCGCGGCCGTCGGCTACTACGGCGGCAGCTCCTGCGGCGGCGGGGGTGGCAGCTCCTGCGGCGGCGGGGGCGGGGGTTGCGGTGGCGGCGGTGGCGGGGGCTGCGGCGGTTGAAACGCCGACGCGAGCGCGTGCGTCTCACAGCTACGGTAATCGCGACACACTGAGGGGAGACGGGCGATGGACGACCCGTGGGGCATTTCCGGACCGGATTTCGTGGTCCTCTACATCGCGCTGCTCGGCGCGGTCCTGCTGATCAGGCTCATCGTGTCCGGCGTCGTGGGCAGCCGCGCGCTGCGCGCGGACTCCGGGCGGCCCGTCCCGCCGCCGACGGTCTACCAGCTCGCGTTCCTCGCCGGCGGCCCCGACCGGGCCGTCGACGCGGCGATCGCGGCGCTGGTGGACCGCGGGCAGCTGCGCGTCAACAGCGCCAAGCAGGTCAGCCAGGCGGGCGCCCGGCCGTCGGAGCCGCTGGAGCAGGCGGTCTACGACATGGCCCAGCAGAGCACGACGACGACCCTGCGGGCGTACGGCCGCCAGTCGGCGGCGATGCGGGCCTTGGAGGAGGGCCTCGACCAGCACGGCCTGCTGGCCTCGGCCGCGGCGAAGCGGCAGGCGCGGACGATCGGGCTGGTCCTGCAGCTCGCCGTGCTCGCGTTCGGCCTGGTGCGGCTGGTCAACGGCATCGCGCTCGGCCGCCCGGTCGGCATCCTGGTGTTCCTGGTCCTGGTCGCGGCGGTGCTGGCGATCGTGGCCGCGGTCCGCCGGTCCAAGACGGGCCCCCGGCAGCCGTCGGCGGCGGGGAACCGGGTGCTGGGCCAGGCGCGCTCGGCGGCGTCCGGGCCGGTGCCGGCCGGCATGCTCGCGGGCGGCGTGCTGCTCGGCGGCGCCGCGGCGGCGGTGGCGCTGGGCGGCTGGGCGATGTACCCGGACGAAGAGCTCGGCGCTGCGCTGACCCCGCCGGTGACGTCGTTCGGCGGCGGTGGTTCGTCGGGCGGGTCGTCGTGCAGCAGCGGCTCGTCCTGCTCGAGTTCGTCGTGCAGCAGCGGGTCTTCGTGCGGTTCGTCGTGCGGCGGAGGGGGTTGCGGTGGGTGAGCTCGGCATCGGGATCGGCTGGCGGCACGAACTGGACCTGTCCATCGCGCGGCTCCCGGGCGTCGACTGGGTGGAGGTGGTCGCGGAGAACCTGCACGCCGACCACCTCCCGGAGACGCTGGTGGCGTTGCGGCGCAAGGGGATGCCGGTGCTGCCGCACGCCGTCTCGCTGTCGCTGGGCGGGGCCGAGCCGCTCGACACCGGCCGCGTCCAGCACCTGGCGGAGATCGCCCGGGCCGTGGACGCGCCACTGGTCAGCGACCACGTGTGCTTCGTGCGCGCGGGCGGGCTCGACTCGGGGCACCTGATGCCGCTCCCCCGCACGCGCGAGGCGCTCGACGTGCTGGTGGCGAACGTCCGGCTGGCCCAGTCCATCGTGGACGTGCCGTTCGCGCTGGAGAACATCGCCGCGGTGCTGGAGTGGCCGGACGCGGAGCTGACCGAGGAGCAGTTCCTCACCGAGCTGACCGAGCGGACGGACTGCCGGCTGATCATCGACGTCGCGAACCTGTACGCCAACGCCCGCAACATCGGCACCGACCCGGCGGCGTTCCTCGACGGCATCCCGTGGGAGCGCCTGGCGTACGTCCACATGGCAGGCGGTATCGAGCGCGACGGCGTCTACCACGACACGCACGCGCACCCCGTGCTGCCGGAAGTGCTGGCGCTGCTGACGGAACTGCGGCGCCGGACGGACCCGCCCGGGGTGCTGCTGGAGCGCGACGACGACTACCCGAGCGACGCCGAGCTGGCCTCGGAACTGGCGGCGTTGCGCGCGGCGGTGACGGTGTGAGCCGCGAGGAACTGGCGGCGCGGCAGGCGGAGCTGCTGCACGCGCTGCTGGCTTCGGGCCCGGCGCCTTCGGGCTTCGATCCGGCGCGGTTGCGGGTGGAGGCTTCGGTGCTGCGGCGGAAGCACGGGCGGGTGCTGGCTTATCAGCGGCCTGAGGTGGCTGAGGCGCTGGGTGAGCGGTACGGGCCGTTGTTCGCGGAATTCAGCGCGGAGCGGCCGAAGCTCGCGGCGGAGCGGTCGGGGGCGTACGCGGACGAGTTCGTGGCGTGGCTGATCGCGGGTGGGCACTTGCCGAAGCCCCGGCGGGGGTTGCGGGAGCGGTTGCGGCGGCGCTGAATGAGTCATTCAGGACCTCCTCCCGGCAAAGTCGCGCCGGCGAGCCGGTGACCGGCCGCGGAGTCGGCTGGCCGCGTGGTCTGCCCGGCGTCGCGGGGATGTCATGAAAGGGTCGTTCATGTCGTCTGGCGAGATGAACGACCCTTTCATGACATCGCGGAGGGGCGGATCGGCCGCGCTGCCTGACTTTGCCGGGGCCCTGCGTCAGGGGGTCCAGGTCGGTTTGTCGACTCCCGGCAGCCGCGTCCCGAAGTCCCAGTGGGGCTCCGCTCCCGGCAGCCCGCCCGCCATCCGGACCCGCGTCAACCGGCCGTAGCCGCTGTCCGCGTCCTCCATCAGGTCGCTGTAGTCGACCTCGGCGCCCGCGGGATCCTTGCGCCCCAGCGAATCCAGCCACCGGCCGGTGCCCGCCAGCGACAGCCGCGCGCGCCAGGTGCCGCCGTCCACGAGCTGGCGGTGGATCGCCGTCATGATCGCCGCCGCCGCGAGCCAGCCCGTCGCGTGGTCCAGGGCCTGGACCGGCAGCGGCGACGGCTCGTCCGCACCGAACGCCATCCCGTTCGACATCTGGACCAGGCTGTCGAACCCGCGCCGGCGCGCCCACGGGCCTTCCCAGCCGTACGCGCTCAGGTCCGCGATCACCAGGCCCGGCCGCAGCTCGGCCAGCTCCGCGGGGCCGAACCCGATCTTCTCCAGCGCGCCCGGCCGGAAGGACTGGACCAGCACGTCCGCCCGGCTGATCAGCTTCTTCAGCCGCGCGCGCCCGCCCTCGGTGTCCAGGGCGACGAACGTCGAACGCTTGCCCTGCCCGGTATCCCGCACCAGCGCCTCGACGCGCGGCAGGTGCGCGGCCCCGACGTGCAGGACGTCGGCGCCGTGCGCGGCCAGGACCCGCCCGGCGACCGGCCCGGCCAGCACGTGGGTCAGCTCCAGCACCCGGACGCCGCCCATCGGCCGGTCCGAGTAGAAGAACGTCCGCTTCGGCGCCGCACCCACCGGCTCCAGCGAAACCAGCGGCAGCGAAGCCACCGCGGTCCCCTGCGGGTGCGCCGCCCAGTCCTCCGGCGACCGCAGCTCGGCGGCCGCTCCCCCGGCGGACACCACCGCGTGCTCGATCTCGCGCGCGGGCCGTCCCGCGACCGCCTTCGCGACCGCGCCCCGGGTGCCGGGTACGCCCAGCCCCCAGCACACCGCCGCTTCGTGGCGCGGGTAGTTGCAGTGCAGGCGGACCCAGCCGTCGGCCGTGCGGTAGTTGCCCGACAGCGGCGCCCAGACCGACTCCGCGCCTGTGCCGTCGACGCGCAGCAGCTGCTCGCTGTGGAACGCCGCCGCCGCGTGCCGCGTGTCCGCGGTGACGACGCCGGGCTCGATCCCGCGCTGCTTCAGCAGTTCGCCTGCCGCCAGCGTCGCCGCCGCGATCGACGCCGTCGCGGCGGCCGCCACCCGGTACGGGCCCGGCAGCACGTCTTCGGTGCCAGTCAGCTCGAAGGGGCCCGGCGCCGAACCGGTGAGCGCCCGCCAGGCGCCCTCGACTGCCTCGCGCACTACGGGAGGGCCGCGACGAGCTCGGCGGGCGGCACGCGCGTGCCGGTGTAGAACGGGATTTCCTCCCGCACGTGCCGCCGCGCCTCGGTGCCGCGCAGGTGGCGCATCAGGTCGACGATCCGGTGCAGCTCGTCGGCCTCGAAAGCGAGGATCCACTCGTAGTCGCCCAGCGCGAACGACGCCACGGTGTTCGCGCGCACGTCCGGGTAGTCGCGGGCTTCCTTGCCGTGGTCGGCCAGCATCTTGCGGCGCTCGGCGTCGGGCAGCAGGTACCACTCGTAGGACCGCACGAACGGGTACACGCAGATGTACTTGCGCGCCTCTTCCCCCGCGAGGAAGGCGGGGATGTGGCTCTTGTTGAACTCCGCGGGCCGGTGCAGCGCGGTCTGGCTCCAGACCGGCGTCGACGCGCGCCCGAGCGGGGTCCGCCGGAAGCCGGAGTAGGCGGCCTGCACCTGCTCGATCTCCTCGGCGTGCCACCAGATCATGTAGTCGGCGTCGGCACGCAGCGCGGACACGTCGTAGACGCCCCGGACGACGACGCCCTTGGCCTCCAGGCCGTCGAGGTACTCGGTCGTCTCGCGGCCGGCGGTCCCGCGGTCCTCGCCCAGCCTGCCGGGCTCGATCCGGAAGACCGACCAGGTCGTGTACCGGATGGTGTCGTTGAGCTCGTTGTAGTTGACCCGCGCCATACGTCCATCCTGTCACCGCGGCGGCCCGGTCGCCGCCACGGGTCAGGTGAGAGCACTCACTCGGCGAGGTGCGCCGCGATCCGCTGCGCGGCCGCCTCCGCGGTGGCCACGCAGGCCGGCAGCCCGACCCCGTGCAGCGTCGCGCCGGCGACCGCCAGCCCCGGGACCGCCGCGATCGCCTTCTCGATCCGCTCGACCCGTTCGAGGTGCCCGGCGCCGTACTGCGGCAGCCCGCCGCCCCACCGCGTCACGAGCGTCTCGATCGGCGCGGCCGTCACGCCGGTCAGGCGCGCGAGGTCGTCGCGCACCACGCGGACCAGCTCGACGTCGTCGGCCTTCAGCGCGCCCAGCTCGCCGAAGCGCCCGACCGAGCCGCGGACGAGCACCGGGCCGGTGCCGAAGTGGCTCCACTTGCGCGAAGAGAACGTGAACGCCTTCGACGCGTACGGCTTGCCTGCGGCGTCACGCTCGCCGTGGCCGATCAGGATCCCCGACGCGTCCGGCAACGGCGTGCCGGGCGGCAGCGCCAGCGCGACCACGGCCATCGACGCCAGTTCGACCTCGCCGAACGCCGCCGAAGCCGCGGGCACCAGGTCGGCCAGCAGCCGGCGGGCCGAGGGCGCGGGGACGGCGAGGACGACCGCGTCGGCCTCGACCGTGTTGTCGGCGGGCGCGTGCGCGGTCGGCGCGGCGCCGATGCGCAGCCGCCAGCCGGTGCCGTGCCGTTCGAGGTCGCAGACCGGCAGCCCGGCCCGCAGCTCGGCACCGGAAGCCTCGGTGAGCCGGTCGATCACCGTGCCGAGCCCGCCCGGGACGGTGCCGAACACGGGCGCGGTCGAGGGGTTCGCGGGCAGCTGGGCGGCCGCCGCGGCGGTCAGCGAACCCGCGCCCGCGGCCAGCGCCGAGGCGAGGCCCGGCATGGTCGCGCGCAGGCCGAGACCGTCCGCGCCCCCCGCGTAGACGCCGCCGAGCAGGGGGTCGACGAGCCGGTCGACCAGTTCGTCGCCGAAGCGCTCGCGCAGCAGCGGCCCGAGCGGCAGGTCACCGCTCGGCAGCCGCAGCTCGGGCAGCGTGGCTTCGGCTTCGACGGCTCGCCGTCCCGCTTCGGAAAGCACGCCGGCCACGGACTCCGCCGACGCCGGGACGCCCATCAGCGTGCCGGGCGGCATGCCGGTCACGCTGCCGCCGGCGTGGATCTTCGCGCGGGCCTTCGTCGGGTGGACGACGTCGAGGCCCAGCTCGCGGACCAGCGCGAGCATCTCGGGACGGCGGACGAGGAAGGCCTCGGCGCCGACGTCGTAGGGGACGCCGGCCAGCTCGGCCGTGCGCAGCTTCCCGCCCGGCGTCTTCGTCTTCTCGAACACGACGATCTCGGCGTCCGGGCCGAGCAGCCGCCGCAGCCGGTACGCCGCGGTCAGCCCGGAAACGCCCCCGCCGACGACCGCGACGCGCTTCACAGCTCGTGCACCAGCCCGACCACGCGCGTCAGCACGTCCGGGTCGACGCCCGGCAGCACGCCGTGGCCCAGGTTGAAGATGTGACCGTCGGCCGCCTTGCCCTCTTCGACGATCCGGCGGACCTCGGCTTCGAGGACCGGCCAGGACGCGTGCAGCAGCGCCGGGTCGAGGTTGCCCTGCACGACCGCTTTGCCGCCGAGGCGCCGCACGGCTTCGTCGAGCGGGATGCGCCAGTCGACGCCGACGACGTCCGCGCCCGCGTCGCGCATCGCGGCGAGCAGCTCGCCGGTGCCGACGCCGAAGTGGATGCGCGGCACGCCGTACTCCGCGACGCCCGCGAGGACCCGCGCCGAGTGCGGCAGGACGAACTCGCGGTAGTCCCGTTCGGACAGCGCGCCGGCCCAGGAGTCGAACAGCTGGACCGCGTCGACGCCCGCGTCGAGCTGCGCGCGCAGGAACGTCAGCGCGACGTCGGCCAGGCGCCCGGCCAGCTCGTGCCACAGCGCCGGCTCGCTGTGCATCAGCGCCTTGGTGTGCTCGTGGTTGCGGCTCGGGCCGCCCTCGATGAGGTAGCTGGCGAGCGTGAACGGCGCGCCGGCGAAGCCGATGAGCGGGGTGCCGCCGAGCCGCTCGACGAGCAGCCGGACGCCGTCGGCGACCTTCGCGACGTGCTCGGGCTCGAGCACCGGCAGCGCTTTCACGGCGGCGAGGTCGCGCACCGGCGAAGCGGCGACCGGGCCGGTGCCGGGCACGATGTCGATGTCGACCCCGGCGGCCTTCAGCGGCACCACGATGTCGCTGAAGAGGATCGCCGCGTCGACGCCGTGGCGGCGGACCGGCTGCAGCGTGATCTCGGCGAGCATTTCGGGGTCGAAGCAGGCGTCGAGCATCGGCACGCCCTCGCGCAGCGCGCGGTATTCGGGCAGCGAGCGGCCGGCCTGGCGCATGAACCAGACGGGCGTGCGCTCCGGGCGTTCGCCGCGCGCGGCGGCCAGGAACGGGGCTTCGGGCAGCTCGCGGCGGCCGGACGGGGCGGCTCGCTGCGGCAGGGGCGTGGTCGGTGACATCGCCGTCAATCGTGCCACGCCCTCGGGACGGCCCTTCTATCGGCGCGCCTGCGCCCGCAACGGGGCGTGCCCGCCCTAAAGTCGAAGCGTGACCGCGATGACGCCAGTGCCCGAGCTCTTCCGCGAAGCAGTCGCGGCGCTGCAGTCCGTCCGGCCCCGCCGGGAGGTGCTGCTGGAGCCCATGCGGGCCCCGCAGCGGCTCGCGCCGTGGTCGTACGCGGTCAGCTGCGAAGTGGCGGGCCCGGCCGACGTGCTGGCCTCGGGCCGCCTGGTCCTGCTGCACGACCCGGACGGCCAGGACGGCTGGGACGGCGTGCTGCGGCTGGTCATGTACGTGCGCGCGGAGCTGGACCGCGAGCTGGCGACCGACCCGTTCCTGCCGGCGGTCGGCTGGTCGTGGCTGACGGACGCGCTGGAGGTCTCCGGCGCGAGCTGGACGGCACTGGGCGGCACGGTCACCGAGACGTCCTCGGCCCGCTTCGGCGACATTTCGGGCCCGGCGCGGACCGACGACCTGGAGCTGCGGGCGTCGTGGACCCCGACGGACGCCGGGCTGCTGCCGCACGGGCAGGCGTTCTGCCAGGTGATGGCGAGCGTGGTGGGCCTGCCGCCGGTCGGCGTGACCCTGTTCGGGCAGCGGCAGAGCTCCTGACCCACGGCCCCTTCCGGACGCCATGAACGACTCTTTCATGACGTCCGGCGAGATGAACGACCCTTTCATGACATCGCCGCCCCGCTCCCGACCCGCAGCGACCGGGCTCCCGCTCCCGCCCCGGCAAGCGTCCTGAACGACTCATTCAGGTCTTCGGAGGTCCTGAATGACTCATTCAAGACACCGCAGCCCCGCCCGGCACGACATCGCCGACCCGCCCCTGACCCGCGGCGACCGGGCTCCCGCTCCTGCCCTGGCAAGCGTCTTGAATGACTCATTCAGGTCTTCGGAGGTCCTGAATGACTCATTCAAGACACCGCAGCACCGCCCGACACGACATCGCCGACCCGCCCCTGACCCGCGCCCCCTCCGGACGCCATGAACGACCCTTTCATGACGTCCAGCGAGATGAACGACCCTTTCATGACATCGCCGACCCGCTCCTGCCCCGCGGCGATCGGGCGATCGCGCGCAACGAAACGGCAACGGCACCCCGCCCGAAGTCCTCCCGAGGCAGCCCGCTTGTACCGATGTGAGCAAAATTCACGTCCACTGAACGCCGTTCACGCCTTCGCGGCCCCGGAAGCACCCCTCCGCGCCCGAAACCGAGCCGGACGATCACAGACCCCCATACGCCCATCCGGCCGCTCTGAGGCCGTTTCACGTCTCCTCGTTAGTGACTCACCGCGGTCACGCACCGCAACAAGATCAACACGGCGTTCCAGGCCGTCCCGGACCCCGTGATCGACACGGACAGTCACGCGCCACGGCCTCGGCAGACCCTGCCGAAGCCGCTCCGGCAACTTGATCATGCCCCGGCCGGGGCCACATTCCGGGACCGGCCCGCGGCCATCCGGACCCCCGTCACTAGGCGCACCGGCAGCTGCACGACCCATCTGCACGGCCATTTGGCCGTCGGCAACTTCTTTGCATCGTGTTCGCTGGGCTATCCGTTAACAACCGGCCGTGTACTAGCCCGATCGTGTTACTACGAACCCACTGAGTGACTGTTCGTTTGAGATAGATACCCATTCGATCCCCCCGCAACGGCCTCCGGGCGGCTACAGTGCCTTCGACGACACCACTTTCGGTCTAAAGCTGGCGCGGCTGAACGGCCGAAGGTCCCGGTGCCGGTCGGGGGGCACGACCGACTCCAGGGAGGTAGTGACGTGGCTACCGTCGGCATTTCTCAGGCCGTCCGATCCACGCCAGCCGGCGCGTTGCCGGCAAGCATGGTTCCGCACCCGCGGGAAGAGCTCTTTTCGGTATTGGTGGTCGACGACCACCCGCTGTTGAGGGAGGCAATCGCAGCAAGACTCGCACAGATGGGTGCGGGGACCGTCCACGAAGCCGCCACGGTGGCCGAGGCGAGGGCGCGAGCACAGGCCACCGGGCCTTGTGACCTGGCGATCCTCGATCTCGGACTGCCGGACGGCAGCGGCATCGAGCTGGTTACGGAACTCCGTAGCCACGGCTGGCCGCGCGTCGTGGTACTCGCATCCTCGGACGACCCGTACGCGGTCCGCTCGGCCTTCCAGGCCGGGGCCCAGGCGTACCTGCTGAAGTCCGCGTCGCCGGTCGTCGTGACCGATGGCGTGCGGCGCGTGCTCGAGGGCGGCGTGTACGCCGACCCGAGCGTGGCTCCGGTGCTGGCCACCGGGACCCGCGTCGCGGGCACCGACAACACCCCGCGCGAGCTGTCCGCTCGTGAGGTGGAGGTGCTCCAGCTGGTCGCCGACGGGCAGTCCAACAAGGAGATCGGCGAGGAGCTTTCGCTCTCCGCCCTCACCGTCAAGTCCCACCTGTCCCGGATCGGGCGCAAGCTCGGCACGGGCGACCGGGCCCAGATGGTGGCGCTGGCCATGCGAGCCGGCGTGATCCGCTGACGCAAGCGAACAGCCCTGCGGGGCGGGCAGACCAGGCGCGGTATGCCCGTCCCGTAGGGTCGTCAACCATGGGAAGCGCAGAGGCCGAGGACACCGGGATGGAGATCGAGTCCACGGGCGGCCCTGTGCTGCTACGCGAACCCGCCGAGGGCACGCCCCCGGTGATCACCGAACCGTCCGCGCTGGCCGAGGCCTGCGCGCGACTCGCCGCGGGCACCGGCGCGGTGGCCGTCGACACCGAACGCGCGTCCGGCTACCGGTACTGGCCCAAGGCCTACCTCGTGCAGCTGCGCCGCGAGGGTTCCGGCACGGTGCTGATCGACCCGATCGCACTGGCCGACGACCTCCAGCCGCTGCGCGACGTCCTCAACGACCTGGAGTGGGTGCTGCACGCGGCCTCCCAGGACCTCCCCTGCCTCGCCGAGCTGGACCTGCACCCGGCGGCGCTGTTCGACACCGAGCTGGCCGGCCGGCTGGCGGGCTACGAACGCGTCGCGCTGGGCACGCTCGTGGAGCTGCTGCTCGGCTACACCCTCGAGAAGGGGCACAGCGCGGCGGACTGGTCGAAGCGGCCGCTGCCGGTCGACTGGCTCAACTACGCGGCCCTCGACGTCGAGCTGCTCATCCAGCTGCGCGAAAAGCTGGAGGCGGAGCTGGGCGCCCAGGGCAAGCTGGAGTGGGCGCGGCAGGAGTTCGAAGCCGTCCGGACGGCCCCGCCGTCACCCCCGCGGGCCGAGCCGTGGCGCCGGACGTCCGGCGTGCACAAGATCCGCAACCCGCGTGGCCTGGCGGCGGTCCGCGAGCTGTGGCAGGCCCGCGACGAGCTGGCCCGCAAACGCGACCGCGCGCCGAGCCGCATCCTGCCGGACAGCGCGATCATCAACGCGGTGACGGCCGACCCGAAGACGGTCGAGGACCTCCAGGCCCTCCCGGTCTTCAGCGGCCGCGTCCAGCGCAAGTACACGGCGAGCTGGCTCCGCCACCTCCAGGCGGCCCGCGCCCTCCCGGCGTCGGAACTGCCGTCGCCGTCGCAACCGACCGACGGCCCGCCCCCGGTGAACCGCTGGGCGGACAAGGACCCGGACGCGGCAGCCCGCCTGTCCGCCGCGCGCGCGGCGCTGACGGCGATCGCGGAGGACCGCCGGCTCCCGGTGGAGAACCTGCTGCTGCCGGACCTGGTCCGGCGGACGTGCTGGCGCCCGCCGGCTGAGACCGACGAGGACTCGGTGGCTTCGGTGCTGCGAGCGGGCGGGGCGAGGCCGTGGCAGGTGGAGCTGACGGCGACGGCGCTGAGCAAGGCCCTCCAGACAACGGCTTCCTGACGCCGGGTTCTCGTCAGCCGGTGAGTGTCGCCAGCAGGGTGTGGGCCTCGGCTCGCAGCTCCTCCGACGGCTCCACCCCCACCAGCCGCACCACCCCGTCCGCCCCTTCACGGACATGGGCCTCGACATCCAGTTCCGGGTCGTCCCGCCGCACCACGGCGATGCTCTCCACCAGACCGAACACCAGGTCCGTCCGGATCGCCACCGCCTCCGGGGCCACCCCCGCGGCCGCCACCAGGCGACCGTAAGACGCCTTCAGATCCGCCCGTTCCGCCCGGAACCGGGCCAGGTTCGCCGACCCCACCTCCGGCAGCAGGTACAACGCGCCCAGGTTGTGCCGGGCGCCGCCGAGCAGCCCGATGTCCGCGTACGCCAACGCCCACAGCCGGACCGCCGCCGGGCCGGAAGCACCCACCAGGCGGGCCGCCAGGTCCAGGGACGGCCGGACCGTCTCCGCCAGCAGCGCCGCGAGGATGTCTTCCTTCGCCGGGAAGTGGTAGTAGAGCGACGCCTGCCGCAAACCAGCGCGCTCGGCGATCGCGCGGGTTGTCGTCGCCGCGTAGCCGGCTCCGGTGAACAGCTCCCCTGCCGCGTCGAGCACCGCCTGGCGCGCGTCCGGGCGGCTCGCCGCCGCTCCGCTCGCCCTCGGCCTGCCGACTCCCGCGCCTTTGACCACGGGGTGATCTTGCCAGGTCCGGCGCCCCGGCACCCGCGGTTACCCCCACATGTCGCTGTTGACGCCCGGAAGCCCCCGCCGTTAACGCACCCCTAACGCGACGGAGACCGGGACGTCCAGCCGCGGGCCTAATTTCTGTCGCACGATCGAAACAAGGAGACCGCATGCCACCCGACGATCTCGCCGCCTTCGGTTACCGCCAGGAGCTCCGCCGGTCGCTGGGCGGGTTCTCCGCCTTCGCCGCCGGCTTCTCGTTCGTCTCCATCCTCACCACCGTCTTCCAGCTCTTCGGCTTCGGCTACACCTTCGGCGGCCCGCTCTTCTTCTGGACCTGGCCGGTCGTCCTCGGCGGCCAGCTGCTCGTCGCGCTCACCTTCGCCGAGCTCGCCGCGCGCTTCCCGCTCGCCGGATCCGTCTACCAATGGGCGAAACAGCTCTCGAAGGGGTTCCTCGGCTGGCTCGCCGGCTGGATGATGCTGATCGGCTGCATCGTCGCGCTCGCCGCCGCGGCGATCGCGCTGCAGGTCGTGCTGCCCTCGGTGTGGGACGGCTTCCAGCTCGTCGGCGGCGACCCCTCGGTGACGTCGCCGTCGGGCGCGGCCAACGCCGTCCTCCTCGGCACGCTCTTGCTCGTCTTCACCACGCTCGTCAACGCCGGCGGCGTCCGGCTGATGGCGAGGATCAACGACGTCGGTGTCGCGGCCGAGCTGCTCGGCGTCGTCGTCCTGATCTCCGGGCTCGGCCTGTTCGCCGTCCGCGGCCCGCAGGTGGTCGCGCACGACGCCCCCGGCACGAGCGCCGGGATCGGCGGCGTCCTCGCTTCGGCGCTCATGGCCGCGTACGTCCTCTACGGCTTCGACACCGCCGCGTCGGTCGCCGAGGAGACGAAGGACGCACGAAAGGCCGCGCCGCGGGCCGTGCTGCGGGCGGTGCTCGTGTCCGGGATCGGCGGGCTGGCCGTGGTCGTCACCGCGCTGATGGCCGCGCCGAGCCTCACCGACGGGCAGCTCGCCGGGCACGGCCTGCCGTACGTCATCACCGCCGTCTTCGGCGACACCCTCGGCCGCGTCTTCCTCGCCGACGTCGCCGTCGCGGTCGTGGTCTGCACCCTCACCATCCAGACCGGCACCGTCCGGCTGATCTTCGCGATGGCCCGCGACGGCGCGCTCCCCGCTTCCGCCCGACTTTCGTCGGTGAATCCGAAAACCGGGACGCCGGTCGCGCCCGCGCTCGTTTCGGGCGTGCTGGCCATCGCGCTCCTGCTGCTCAACGTCGGCAACCCGACGCTCTTCAGCACCATCACCGGGACGTCGGTGGTGGTCGTCTACCTGGCGTACCTGCTGGTCACCGGCCCCCTGCTGGTCGCAAGGCTGCGCGGCCGCTTCCCCGCGGAACCCGGCCGGTTCTCGCTGGGCCGCTGGGGTGTTCCGCTGAACGGGGCAGCCGTGCTCTACGGGATCGCCATGATCGTCAACATCGCCTGGCCGCGCGCGGAGATCTACGACGTCGCCGGTTCGGGCGCCCCCTGGATGCTGCTGTTCCCGCTAGAGTTCGTCGGCGGCGCACTGGTGATCGGCTGGCTCTGCTGGCTGCGGCTGCGCCCCGCTCCCGCCCTCGAACCCGCGATCTGAGAGGACGTCCATGAGCACCACCGCCACCACCTACGGCGCCCGGGACCACGCCCGGGCCCAGGCCGGCACCGTGGTCGAAACGATGCCGTCGATCCCGGCGAGCACCTGGCCGGCACCCCCGCCCGGGGTGGCGCCCGAGGCGCTGACCTGGGCGGAGACCGTCGCCGGGGGCGGGTACACGCACAAGGTGCTGGCCCGGGGGACGCGGCTGCGCCTGACCGACGTCGAGGGCGACGCCTGCGCGCACGTGCTGCTGTTCAACGCCGACGGGCCCTGGGAGCGGCTGAACGTCGCGGACACGGTGAAGGTGCAGTGGAACGCGTACCTCGGCGAAAAGGTGGCGCTGCTGTCCGATCAGGGCCGCGTGCTCGCCACGATCGTGGCCGACGCCAGCGGCCGCCACGACGCGCTCTGCGGGACGTCCACTGTGGACGGCAACACCGAGCGCTACGGCGACGGCGCCCCGCAGGGTCTCTCCCCCGCCGGCCTGCCACTGTTCACCTTGGCCGCGGCCAAGAACGGGCTCGGGCCGCGCGACCTGCCGCCGAGCCTGTCGTTCTTCCAGGGCGTACGCGTCCAGCCGGACGGCGGGCTGGAGTTCACCGGCTCCGCGGGCGCCGGGAAGTCCGTCGACCTGCGGATCGAGATCCCGTCGATAGTGCTGGTCGCCAACGTGCCGCACCCGGTGGACCCGCGGGCGGACTACACCGTGACGAACCTCGAAGTCCTCGCCTGGCGGGACCAACCGTCCACTCCAGACAGTCCGGAGTGGACGCACTCGCCGGAAGCGCAGCGCGCGTTCGAGAACACCGCCGACTACCTGACCGCACGGGGGATCGCATGAGCACGGCGTACGAGTCCCGGCTGGAGCTGACGTTCGACGTCCCGGCGCGCGCCCCGTTCTCCACGGTGCTGAAGCGCGGCAGCGAGCTGGCCATCATCGACCTGGGCGGCAACCAGGCCGTCGACTTCCTCTGCTACGACGCGAACGACACGGCCAAGCGCTACAGCGCGGCGGCGACGATCGCCGCACAGCGCACCATCTTCCTCACCACGGGCAGCGTCCTGCGCACCCAGGAGGGCGCGCCGCTGCTGACCGTCGTCGCCGACACCTGCGGCCGCCACGACACCATCGGCGGCGCGTGCAGCAAGGAGTCCAACAGCCTGCGCTACGGCCAGCACACCCGGTTCCAGCACGCGTGCGTCGAGAACTTCCTCAGCGAAGGCGCCAAGTGGGGGCTCGGCAAGCGCGACCTCGTCAGCAACGTCAACTGGTACATGAACGTGCCGGTCGAAGAAGACGGCACGCTTGGCATCGTCGACGGCATTTCCGCGCCGGGCCTGGAAGTCCGGCTGCGCGCGGAGACCGACGTGCTCGTCCTCGTGTCGAACTGCCCGCAGATCAACAACCCCTGCAACGGGTTCGACCCGACGCCGGTCCGCATGGTCGTCACGTCCCCCGGAGGCGGCGAGTGAGGCTGCTCGTCGCCAACCGCGGCGAGATCGCGGTCCGGATCCTGCGCACTGCCGGGGAACTGGGGCTCGAAACCGTCGCGGTGTACTCCGACGCCGACCGCCTGGCACCGCACGTGCGGCTGGCCGACCGGGCCGTACGGCTCGGCCCCGCACCCGCCGCGGAGAGCTACCTGCGGGCGGACGCGATCGTCCAGGCCGCGCTCGACACCAGCTGCGACGCGATCCACCCCGGCTACGGCTTCCTGTCGGAGGACGCGGCGTTCGCGCGGGCCTGCGAAGACGCCGGGATCGCGTTCGCCGGTCCGTCGCCCGAGCACCTGGAAGTGTTCGGCAGCAAGCACACCGCGCGCGAGGCGGCGATCGCGGCGGGCGTGCCGCTGCTGGCCGGCACCGGCCTGCTGTCCGATGTGGACGAAGCGCTGGCGCGCGCGGCGGACATCGGCTACCCGGTGATGCTCAAGGCGACCGGCGGCGGGGGCGGCATCGGCATGCGCGCGTGCGCGTCGCCCGATGACCTGCGCGCCGCCTGGGACACCGTGCGCAGCGTCGCGGCCAAGAGCTTCGCCAGCTCCGGCGTCTTCCTGGAACGGCTGGTGACCCGGGCGCGGCACGTCGAGGTCCAGGTGTTCGGCGACGGCCTCGGCGAGGTCATGGCGCTGGGTACCCGGGACTGCTCGCTGCAGCGGCGCAACCAGAAGGTCGTCGAGGAGTGCCCGGCGCCGGACCTGCCCGAGGCCGTCCGGCGGCAGCTCGTCGACTCGGCCGTCGCGCTGTGCTCGTCGGTCCGCTACCGCTCGGCGGGCACGGTCGAGTACGTCTACGACCCCGAACGCGGCGAGGCGGCGTTCCTCGAGGTCAACACCCGGCTGCAGGTCGAGCACCCGGTCACCGAGGCGGTGTACGGCGTCGACCTGGTCGCCTGGATGCTGCGGCTCGCCCAGGGCGACCGCGCGATGTTCCGCGCGACGCCGGTCCCCCGCGGCCACGCCGTCGAAGCCCGCGTGTACGCCGAGGACCCGAACGCCGGGCACCGGCCCAGCTCCGGCCTCGTCACGCGGGCGGAGTTCCCGGCCGGGACCCGGGTGGACACCTGGGTCGGCCCGGGCACCACGGTGACCACGCACTACGACCCGTTGCTGGCCAAGGTGATCTGCACCGGCCCCGACCGCGCGGCCGCGCTGGCGAACCTGCGGGACGCGCTCGCCGGGACCCGCGTCGACGGGGTCCGGACCAACCTCGGGCAGCTGCGCGCGGCGGCGGCCGACGCGTCATTCGGCTCGGCCGCGCACGACACGTCTACTTTGGACGGCATCGCGGACACCGAGCCGCGGATCGACGTCGTGCGCGGCGGCACGATGACGACCGTGCAGGACTGGCCGGGCCGCACCGGGTTCTGGCACGTCGGGGTGCCGCCGAGCGGCCCGATGGACGACCTTTCGCTGCGGCTGGGCAACCTCGCCCTCGGCAACCCCGAGGGCGCGCCCGGCCTGGAGTGCACTGTGGACGGTGTCGCGCTGCGGTTCTCGCACGCAGCGCAGGTGTGCGTCACCGGCGCGCCCACGACTGTCCTCGTCGACGGCGCCGAAGTTCCGTTGTGGACCCCGGTCGAAGTCCCCGCCGGAGCCACTTTGGACGTCCGCGCGTGCACGGCCGGGCTGCGCAGCTACGTGCTCGTCCGGGGCGGCGTGGACGTCCCGGAGTTCCTCGGCAGCGCGGCGACGTTCACCCTCGGCGGGTTCGGCGGGCACGGCGGCCGCGCACTGGCCGCGGGCGACGTCCTGCGGCCCGGCCCGGCACCGGCGGACCCCGTCGTGGGCCCGGTCGCGGACCGGCCGGCCTTCACCGCCCACTGGACGATCGGCGCGCTCGAAGGGCCGCACGCGGCCCCGGAGTTCTTCACGCCCGAAGACGTCGACACCTTCTACGCCACCGACTGGCAGGTGCACTTCAACTCCGCGCGCACCGGCGTCCGCCTGGTCGGGCCGCGGCCGCAGTGGGCGCGCCCGGACGGCGGCGAGGCGGGCCTGCACCCGTCGAACATCCACGACACGCCGTACGCGATCGGCGCCGTCGACTACACCGGCGACCTGCCGATCCTGCTCGGCCCGGACGGGCCCAGCCTGGGCGGGTTCGTCTGCCCGGCGACGGTCGCCACCGGCGAGCGCTGGAAGCTCGGGCAGCTGCGGCCGGGCGACACCGTGCGGTTCGTGCCGATCGGCACCGACCACGCGGCGGCACTGCGGACCCGGCCCGCGTCGGCGGTCGAGCCGAGCCGGCCCGCGCGCGAGGACGGCGGAGTCCTCTCGCGACTGTCCGCTTCGGACGGTGAGCCGCCGGTCACCTACCGCCGCAGCGGCGACGACAACCTGCTCGTCGAGTACGGCGAGATGAAGCTCGACCTGGCGCTGCGGATGCGGGTGCACGCGCTCGCGGAACGGCTCGCGGCCGAAGGCGTGCCGGGCATCGTGGACCTGACCCCGGGCATCCGGTCGCTGCAGGTGCACGTCGATCCCGACGCGCTGCCGGTCGGCAAGGCGCTCGGGCTGGTGCGCGAGCTGGAACGCGACCTGCCGCCGACGCACGATCTCGTGGTGCCCAGCCGCCAGGTCCGGCTCCCGCTGTCCTGGGACGACCCGGCCACGCGCGAGGCGATCGAGCGGTACATGACCGGCGTGCGCGACGACGCGCCGTGGTGCCCGTGGAACATCGAGTTCATCCGGCGGGTCAACGGCTTGTCCACTGTGGACGACGTATACCGCACGGTGTTCGACGCCGAATACCTGGTGCTGGGCCTCGGCGACGTCTACCTCGGCGCGCCGGTCGCGACGCCGCTCGACCCGCGCCACCGGCTCGTCACGACGAAGTACAACCCGGCGCGGACGTGGACGGCGGAGAACTCCGTCGGCATCGGCGGCGCCTACCTCTGCATCTACGGCATGGAAGGCCCGGGCGGCTACCAGTTCGTCGGGCGGACCACGCAGGTGTGGAACAGCTGGCACGGCGGGGAGCGCCCGTGGAACCTGCGGTTCTTCGACCGGATCTCCTGGTACCCCGTGTCCGCCGAAGAACTCCTGGACCTGCGCGCGCGGAGCGCCTCCGGGCAGCTCCCACTCGACACCACCGACGGCACCTTCGCGCTCGCGGACTACGAGAAGTTCTTGGCGGACAACGCCGAAAGCATCGCGGAGTTCCGGGCGACGCAGGCGGCCGCGTTCGAGGCCGAGCGGCAGGCGTGGGCCGCGGCGGGCGAGTTCGACCCGAAACCGGAACCGGTCACCCGGCCCCCGGCCCGGGTCGAGGCACCCCCGGGCGGGCACGTGGTGGAGGCGCCGTTCGCGGCGACCGTCTGGCGGGTCGACGTCACCGCGGGCGAGCGCGTCGAGGACGCGCAGTCGCTGGTGACGCTGGAAGCGATGAAGACCGAGGCGCGCATCCCCGCGCCGGCGAGCGGAGAGGTGGTCGAAGTGCTCGTGTCCCCCGGCGACCAGGTGGCGCCCGGAACGCCGCTGGTGGTGCTCGGATGAGCCCGGTCGAACGCGTGCGGGCGGCGTACCGCCGGATCGAGCAGGTCGACCGCCCGGAGATCTGGATCGACCTGCGGCCCGAAGAAGAGGTGGTGGCCGAGGCCGCGGCGCTGGCCGACCGCGGGCTGCCGCTGTACGGGAAGCTCGTCGCGGTCAAGGGAAACATCGACGTCGCGGGCCTGCCGACGACGGCCGGCTGCCCGGCCTACGCGTACAAGCCGGAGGCCGACGCCCCGGTGGTCGCCCGGCTGCGGGCGGCCGGGGCGCTGGTGCTCGGCACGACCAACCTGGACCAGTTCGCGACCGGGCTGGTCGGGACCCGCAGCCCGTACGGCGCGGTGCGCAACGCCGTGGATCCGGCGTACGTCTCGGGCGGGTCGAGTTCGGGGTCGGCGGTGGCCGTCGCCCTGGGAATCGTCGACCTGGCGCTGGGCACGGACACCGCGGGGTCGGGCCGGGTGCCGGCGGCGTTCAACGGGATCGTCGGGCTCAAGCCGACCCCGGGCCTCCTGCCGACCGAAGGCGTGGTGCCCGCGTGCGCGAGCATCGACTGCGTCTCGCTGTTCGCACGGACGGTCGAGGAAGCGTCGTTCGCATTGACGTGCCTGGCCGAACCCGCGCAGGTCCACACGGGACGGTTCCGGCTCGGCGTCCCCGCCGAGCTGGGGCCCCTGGCGCCGGGGTGGGCCGAGGCGTTCGAGGCCGCCGTCGAGGAGTACGCGGCCGCGGGTGCCGAAGTGACCACTGTGGACATATCGGCTTTCCTGGAGGCGGCGCAACTGCTGTACGGCGGCGCGTTCGTCGCCGAGCGGTACACCGCGGTCGGCGAGTTCCTGGACGCGCACCCCGCCGACGTGGACCCGGTGGTACACGGCATCATCACCGGCGCCAGGGACATCCCGGCCCACCGGCTGTTCGCGGACCAGGCGAAACTGGCGGGCCTGCGAGCCGAAGCACTGGCGACGCTGGCCGGCGTCGACGCGCTGCTGGTCCCGACGACGACCGAGCACCCCACGCTCGCCGAGGTGGCCGCGGACCCGGTCGCGGTCAACGCGCGCCTGGGCCGGTTCACCAACTCCACCAACCTGTTCGGCCTCTCCGCGCTGGCGGTGCCGGCCGGGACCGTGGCCGGGCGCCCGTTCGGCGTGATGCTGCTCGGCGCCCCGCACGACGACCTGAAGCTGGCGGCACTGGCGGGCCTGCGCGGCGAGCGGGTGCCGATCGTCGTCGTCGGCGCCCACCTGCGCGGCCAGCCGCTGAACCACGAGCTGACCTCGCGGGGCGGCCGGTTCGTGGCTGCGGTTTCGACGTCGGCGTCCTACCGGTTGTACGCGCTGGACACGGTGCCGCCGAAGCCGGGTCTGGTGCGGGTGGCGTCGGACGGCGTCGCGATCGCGGCGGAGGTGTGGGAGCTGCCGGTGCGCGGCTTCGGCGAGTTCGTGTCCCGGATTCCCGCCCCGCTGGCGATCGGCAAGGTCGAGCTGGCGGACGGCACCCGGGTACCGGGCTTCCTGTGCGAACCGGCGGCGATCGAAGGCGCGGAGGACATTTCGGCGAAGGGCGGTTGGCTGGTGCACCTCGGCGGGTAACGATCAGCTGCCCGGCGCGGTAACGGCCCTCAAACCCCGTCGCCGGGACGCCGATGTACCCGGTAGCGACTCCCGGAGGCAGCCATGACCACGGCAACCCGATCCCCGCAGAACACCCTCGTCCACTCCTACCTGTTCCTCCGGCGCGCCATCGGGCTCATCGGCCTGGCGCTGCCGTTCGTCCTGATCTTCGGCAAGCAGTGGGCGCAGGGCGGCGACCTCGTCGGGTCGCTCAGCGGCTACTACTACACCGACGTCCGCGACGTCTTCGTCGGCTCGATGTGCGCCGCCGGGGTGTTCCTGCTCGCCTACTACGGCCACGACTTCGTCGACAACGTCGCCAGCACCGTGGCCGGGCTCGGCGCGATCGGCCTCGCCCTCTTCCCCACCACGCCGGACCACGACGTCACGGCCTGGGACCGCACCTCGGGCGTGCTGCACCTGACGTTCGCCGCGGTGTTCTTCCTCTCCCTCGCGTACTTCTGCCTCCGCCTGTTCCCCCACGACGGCGAACAGCCCCCAGGCGTCGGGGTCGTCTACCGCGTCTGCGGCGTGGTGATCCTCGCCGCGCTCGTGCTGATCGCGCTGACCAGCTGGCTGCGGCTCGTGCCGGAATGGCACCCGGCGCTGTGGCTGGAGAGCGCCGCGGTGTGGGCGTTCGGCGTGGCGTGGCTCGTGAAAGGCGGGACGCTGACGCCCAAGAGTGTGCCGTAGCCCACTCGACCGGGCCACACCACTGGTTACCGACGGGTAACAAGGGCTATCGTGCGGGCAAAGACCTCTACTTTCTGGAGCTTCAGTGGCCGCACCAGCAACGCCGCTCGCGCCGAACGCGCGGGGCGTGCGCACCGTCGCCTTCGTCGAGGGGGTACGCACCCCCTTCGGCAAGGCCGGCGACAAGGGCATCTACGCCGGGACCCGGGCGGACGACCTCGTCGTCAACGCCATCCGCGAGCTGCTGCGGCGGCACCCCGAGCTGCCGCCCGAGCGCGTCGACGAGGTGGCCATCGCCGCCACCACGCAGATCGGCGACCAGGGCCTGACCATCGGCCGGACCGCCGCGCTGCTGGCCGGGCTGCCGAAGTCCGTCCCGGGCTTCGCGATCGACCGCATGTGCGCCGGCGCGATGACCGCCGTCACCACCGCCGCGTCCGGCATCGGCTTCGGCGCCTACGACATCGCCATCGCCGGCGGCGTCGAGCACATGGGCCGGCACCCGATGGGTGAGGGTGTCGACCCGAACCCGCGGATCATCGCCGACAAGCTCGTCGACCCGACCGCGCTCGTCATGGGCCAGACCGCCGAGAACCTGCACGACCGGTTCCCCGCGATCACCAAGCAGCGCACCGACGCCTACGCCGCGCGCAGCCAGGAGCGCTACGCCGAGGCCGTCAAGACCGGCAAGATCGGCCCCGAGCTGGTCCCGGTCGCCACCCGCTCGAAGGAGCTGGGCTGGGGCCTGGCCACCGAGGACGAGCCGCCCCGCCCGGGCACCACGCTCGAAACCCTCGCGAACCTCAAGACGCCGTTCCGCCCGCACGGCCGGATCACCGCGGGCAACGCGGCCGGCCTCAACGACGGCGCCACCGCGTCGCTCCTCGCCGACGAGGACACCGCCCGCGAGCTGGGCCTGCCGGTCGCCATGCGGCTGGTCGGCTACGCCTTCGCCGGCGTCGAGCCGGAGGTCATGGGCATCGGCCCGGTGCCGGCCACCGAGAAGCTGTTCAAGCGCACCGGCCTGACCATCGACGACATCGGCCTGTTCGAGATCAACGAGGCCTTCGCCGTGCAGGTGCTGGCCTTCCTCGACCACTTCGGCATCGACGACGAAGACCCGCGCGTCAACCAGTGGGGCGGCGCGATCGCGTGCGGCCACCCGCTGGCCTCGTCCGGCGTCCGGCTCATGACGCAGCTGGCCCGCCAGTTCGCCGAGCGGCCCGACGTCCGGTACGGCATGACGACGATGTGCATCGGCATCGGCATGGGCGGCACCGTGATCTGGGAGAACCCGGCCTTCGAGGGGGCGAAGTAATGACTTTCACCGCTGAAGAAGCGAAGGCCGCCTTCCCGGACGAGGTCGTCACGCACGCCGTGACGCGCCTGGTGAAGGTGCCCGGGCTCGCCAAGCCCGTCGCGCTCATCACGCTCGACAACGGCCACGACCACACCCGGCCGAACACCTTCGGCCCGCAGGGTCTCGTGTCCCTGAACGCGGCCATCGACAAGGCGTTCGAGGCCGAGCCGGCCGCGATCGCCGTCACCGGCAAGCCGTTCATCTTCGCCGTCGGCGCGGACCTCTCGGGCGTCGAGTCCGTGAGCGACCCGAAGCTGGCGCGCGAGATCGCCCAGACCGGGCACGACGTGTTCCGCCGCCTCACCGAGTCGTCGATCCCGACGTTCGGGTTCATCAACGGTGCGGTCATGGGCGGCGGCCTCGAGCTGGCGCTGTCCTGCCACTACCGGACGCTGTCGGAGAACACCGCCGCCATCGCGTTCCCCGAGGTCTTCCTCGGCCTGTTCCCGGGCTGGGGCGGCACGCAGCTGCTGCCGAACCTCATCGGCGCCGACGCGGCCGTCACGGTGATCATCGAGAACGCCTTGGCGCAGAACAAGATGCTCAACGTCAAGCAGGCGGCCGAACTCGGCATCGTCGACGCGGTCTTCGGCTCGGCCGACTACCTCGAGCAGTCGCTGCTGTGGCTGGCGAAGGTCGTCAACGGCGAAATCACCCCGGCCCGGCGCGAGATCGACCGCGGTTCGGCGTGGGACGCCGCGATCGCCCGCGCCAAGTCCATTGTGGACGGCCGGACGCACGGCGCCTCCCCGGGCGCCACCAAGGCCGTCGAGCTGCTCGAACTCGCGAAGGAAAACGACCTCGACCGCGGGTACGCGGCCGAGACCGACGGCCTCGCCGAGCTGCTCATGTCCGACGTCCTGCGCGCCGGGCTGTACTCGTTCAACCTGGTCAACAAGCGCGCCAAGCGCCCGGCCGGCGCGCCCGACAAGTCGTTGGCGCGCAAGGTGAACAAGGTCGGCATCGTCGGCGCCGGCCTGATGGCCAGCCAGCTCGCATTGCTGTTCGTGCGCCGCCTCAAGGTGCCGGTCGTGCTGACCGACGTCGACCAGGAGCGCGTCGACAAGGGCGTCGGCTACGTCCACGCCGAGATCGACAAGCTGCTGGGCAAGAAGCGCGTCTCCCCGGACGGCGCGAACCGGCTCAAGGCGCTCGTCACCGGCTCGCTCGACAAGGCCGCCTTCGCCGACGCCGACTTCGTCATCGAAGCCGTCTTCGAGGAGCTGGGCGTCAAGCAGCAGGTGTTCGCCGAGCTGGAGCAGCACGTCTCCCCCGAGGCGATCCTGGCGACGAACACCTCGTCGCTGTCGATCACCGCGATGGCGTCGAAGCTGCAGCACCCCGAGCGGGTCGTCGGCTTCCACTTCTTCAACCCGGTCGCCGTGCTGCCGCTGCTGGAGATCGTCCGCGGCGAGCAGACCGACGACGCGTCGCTCGCGACGGCGTTCTCGGTCGGCAAGCAGCTGAAGAAGTCCAGCGTGCTGGTGAAGGACGCGAGCGCGTTCGTCGTCAACCGGCTCCTGCTGCGCTTCCTCGGCGAGGTGCTGGTGACCGTCGACGAAGGCACGCCGTTCGACGTCGCCGACCAGGCTCTGGAACCGCTGGGTCTGCCGATGACGCCGCTGACGCTGATGCAGCTCGTCGGCCCGGCCATCGCGCTGCACGTCGGCGAGACGCTGCACGAGGCGTTCCCGGACCGGTTCACCGTGTCCGAGAACCTCGCGAAGTTCGTCAAGGCGGGCAAGAAGGGCGTCTGGGTCTGGGACGACCAGGGCAACCAGTCCGCCGACCCCGAGGTCGTCGAGCTGTGGACGCAGGGTGACTCGCCGTCCACTTCGGAGCAGGTGCGCGACCGGGCGCTGTCCGCCATCGCCGAGGAGATCCGGATCATGCTCGACGAGGGCGTGGTCGCGGAGGCGCAGGACATCGACCTGTGCCTGATCCTCGGCGCGGGCTGGCCGTTCTGGAACGGCGGCATCACGCCGTACCTGGACCGCTCCGGCGTCTCCGAGCGCGTGAACGGCAAGCCGTTCCTCGCCCCGGGCGTGGCTTCGGTTCCGGCTTCCTAGTATTCGCCCTCCCGAGGGCACTTCGGCGGCGGCGCGGTGAGTTTCAGCTGCGCCGCCGTCGCGTCGGAATCGATGACCGTCACGCGCTCCGCGGTCCGCAACCGCGCGTGCAGCTCCTGCGCCCAGGCCTTCAGATCGGTGCCCGGGACCGCGAGCAGCGAGACCGACGGCGAGTCGACGAACAGCCGCCGCGCCTTCGGGTCGTCGTGGAGCACCGGTACGGCCGCCCGCAGCTCGGCGTCGGACGGGAAGACCACGACCACCGCCGCGCACAGCCGGTGGCCGGACAGGGGCGCGGGGTTCGTGTCCACCGGCAGGTCCGGCGGCCGCTTCAGCTCCGCGACGCCGAACGCCAGCCCCACGCCGGCCGCCAAGGCCAGTGCGAAGGCCGGGACGACCACACGGACCAGCGGCTTTTCCGGCACACCGAAGATCACAGCACACGTTGGCCGCCGGGACACCGCGCGTTCACCCCGGCGGCTTAACGTCCCGCCGTGACCACCGACAGACGCCGGTTCCTCAAAGGCGCCGGGCTCGCGGCCGCCGCCGCGGGACTCCCCCTCCCCGACCTCGACGTCGATCTGAGCCGATTGTGCGGCCGCTACCAGTGGCTGGTGGGCGATCACCACACGCACAGCCAGTACTCCTACGACGCGATGTACCGGATCGAGCAGATCGCGGCCGGCGGGCGGGCGCACGGCGCCGACTGGATCGTCTTCACCGACCACGGCCACGCCGAGCACGAGAAGGTGTCGGTCGAGCCCACCGAGGCCGATTTCCTCGCCGCCCGGCGGAAGTACCCGGAACTGCTGCTGTGGCACGGCATGGAGTGGAACGTCCCGGGTGCCGAGCACGCGACCGTGTTCTTCCAGGCCGGCGCCGACCAGGCCGCGAAACTGCGTGAGTTCGAGCGGACCTTCGACTGGCGGCTGACGAACTCCGAGGCGTCGGACCCGGCGAACGAGGCGCTCGCGCTGCGGGCGTTGCGCTGGCTGGCTTCGGAGGAACAGGCGAAGCGGATCCACGCGCCGGTCGTGCTGATCAACCACCCGCTGCGCAACGGCCGCGTCGCCCCGCACGAGCTGCGCGCCTACCGCGACGCCGCCCCGCACATCGTGATCGGCATGGAGGGCGCGCCCGGCGCGCAGGCCGACGGCTTCCCGAAGCCGCTCGGCAACGGCGGCGCGCGCGGCGGCTACGCCAACAGCGCGGGCCCGAACTCGTGGCCGGGCTACCCCGCCGAGGCGTACCGGACGTTCGGCGGCTGGGACTGGTCGACGGCGAAGGTCGGCGGGCTCTGGGACTCGCTGCTCGCCGAGGGCAAGCCGTGGTGGATCACCACGAACTCCGATTCGCACTACAACCGCGGCGACACGCTGGTCCGCCCGCCGGTCGCCGGTGACTGGTACGACACGCACAGCAAGTACCCGGACCCGGTCGACAGCGGCGTCCCGCAGCTGGCCCCGCCGTACGCCGACTTCTTCCCCGGCGAGTTCAGCCGGACGCACGTCGGCGTGACGCGGCGCAGTCTCGAAGGGGTGCTGGAGGGCCTGCGCGCGGGCCGGATCTGGCTGTCGCACGGCGGCCTGGTCCAGGCGCTCGACGTCGGCGCGTACGGCGGCGGCTCGGCGGCGACGCTCGGCGGGCGGCTGCGGGTGCGGCGCGGTTCGGACGTCACGCTGGTGGTTTCGGCGCGGCTGGCTTCGCGACCCAACGGCGGCGGCTCGGTACCGCGGCTGGCCCGGCTGGACGTCGTCGCGGGACCGGTCACCGGCCCGGTGACCGACCCGGACACGATGACGGCGCCGGGCACCCGGGTCGTGGAGTCGTTCGAGCCGCGCTGGGCGCCCGGGCGGCAGGTCGTCTTCCGGCACACCTTCCGGAACGTGCGGGCGCCGTTCTACGCCCGGGTCCGCGGATCGAACGGGGATGCCGAGCCCACTCCGGACGTCGTCGGGCAGGCGAACCCCTTCGAGGACTTGTGGATGTACGCGAACCCGATTTTCGTGGACGTGTGCTGAACGGAAGAGTGCTCCTCGTCCGGGCCGTGATGGCCGGGTTGCGGTGGCTGCTGGGCCTGCCTTCGCCGGTGCTGCGCGTGCTCGCTGGCCGTCCGGTGGTGGTCGACGGGCGGCAACCGGTGCTCACGGCCCAGGTGCTGATGCGGGTTTCGCGGTTCGCGCCGTTCGACGCGCCGCACCGGAACGGCAGCCTCGCGCGGGCCCGGGCCGAGCTGAACCTGGCGGGCGCGCTCGCGGGTGCGGGGATCTGCCCGGGCGTCCGGACGCGCGACTCGTCGTGGCCCGGCCCCGGCGGCCCATTGCCGCTGCGGCACTACGAACCGGCCGGGGTCCCGGCGCCCAGCCCGGCGATCGTGTACTTCCACGGCGGCGGGTTCGTCCTCGGCAGCCTGGACACGCACGAAGGCGCGTGCCGCCTGCTGGCCGAGGAGGCCGGCGTCCGCGTGGTGTCGATCGGCTACCGGCTGGCCCCGGAACACCCGTTCCCCGCGGCGGCCACCGACGCGGTGGCGGCGTTCGCCTTCGTCCACTCGCGGGCGGCGGACTTCGGCATCGACCCGGCCCGGCTCGCGGTGGGCGGCGACAGCAGCGGCGCCAACCTGGCGGCGGTGGTGGCCCACGCGGCCGCCCGCGGCGAGCTGCCCCGCCCGGCGTTCAGCCTCCTGCTGACCCCGGCGACGGACGCGCTCGGCGAGTCGGAATCGCACCGGCAGTTCGGCTCGGGCTTCCGGCTCGACCGGGACGAGTGGGCCTGGTACCGCGCGCAGTACCTGCGTGACCCGGCTTCGTACACCGATCCCCGCGCGTCGGTGGCCTACGACGAGACCCTCGACGGCCTCCCGCCGACGTACGTGGCGACGTGCGGCTTCGACCTCCTGCGAGACGAAGGCGAGGCCTACGCGGCCCGCCTGGCCGCCGCAGGAGTCCCCCTGGTGCACCGGCGGCACGAGGGCCAGCTGCACGGCTTCGCGAACCGCGTCGGCATCGACCCGGACGCCCGCGCGGCCCTGCTCCACGCGGCGGGTGTCCTCCGCGCCGGTCTCGCCCTGGCCGGGTCGTGAGTGTTCAGTCGGGTTAGAACCCTACTGAACACTCACGACCCCACCCGGAGAGTCGGCGGCGGCCGGGAACGCACCCAATGTGGCGTTGGTTGCGTCTGACGCACCGAACGCCACATTGGGTGCATCCGGACCCGGCACACCGGCCCCCCTTGAGTCCCAGCAGCACCACCGGCCACAACACCTCCCCGACGGCCAACTCGCCAACCGGAACGGCCAACTCACCCGCCTTGCCGGCGAGTTGGCCGCTGCGGGCGGTGAGTTGGCCGTTCCAGCACCCGGCGACAACGCAGGTCGGCAAAAGAACGTTCGCCAGAACCCGACTGAACACTCACGAGGTCTTCAGCGGACGGGGAGGTGCACCGTCACCGCCAGGCCGCCGCCCACGATCGGCTCCGCCGCCACGTTCCCGCCGTGCGCCTGGACCGCCGCCCGGACGATCGACAGCCCCAGCCCGGCGCCGTGGCGGGCGGTCCGCGCGACACCGGCTCGGCGGAACGGCTCGAACAGCTCCGCCACCGTCGCCGGGTCCACCAGGCCGCCCGACGACCGGACCCGCAGCGTCGACCACCGCGGCCCGGACTGGGTCACGACGTCCAGCCAGCCGCCTTCGACGTTGTGGCGGACCGCGTTCTCCAGCAGGTTGCCCGCGATCCGTTCCAGCAGCGCCGGGTCGCCGAACGCCGGCGCCGGCGGCGTGGTGAACGACGCCTGAATGCCGCGGTGCTCGGCTTCGCGGTGCACCGCGCGCCAGGCCCGGTCGACCACGACGGCCAGGTCGACCGGCTCGCGCACGCCCAGCCCGGCGCCGTCGGTGCGGGCCAGCAGCAGCAGCGAGTTCACCAGCTGACCGGCGCGCTCGGTCGCGTCGCGGACCACCCCGCCCATCCGGCGCAGCTCGGCTTCGTCGGCGTCGTCGTCGGCGAGGGTGACGTCGAGTTCCGTGCGGATCACCGACAACGGCGTCCTCAGCTCGTGGCTCGCGTTCGCGACGAAGCGCCGCTGGGCGTCGAACGCGGCCTGGAGCCGGTCGAGCATGTCGTCGAACGTCTCCGCCAGCACGGCCAGCTCGTCGCGCGGGCGCACCTCGCCGATCCGCTCCCCCAGCGACTCGACCGACAGCCGCCGCGCGGTGCCGGTGATCTCGCGCAGCGGCAGCAGGACGCGGGAGGTGAACGTCCAGGCGAGGATCGCCGCGGCCGCCACCACGAAGAGGAACGCGATCGACCCGAACAGCAGCATCCGGTTGCGGGCGTGCACCCGCAGGGACTCGGCGAGCGTCGAGGCGTCGACCGTGACGCCGTCGACGACCACCGTGCTGCCCGGCGGCATCCGCGGCACCGCGTCGAGCGAATCCCGCACCAGCGTCCAGGCCAGCCAGAGCAGCAGCAGGCTGACGACGGCGACCAGCACGGTCGCCAGCAGGGTGATCCGGGCGCGGAGGCTGCGGGTGCCCGGCAGGTTCACGCGCGTGGCGCGCCGGGCTCCGGCACCCGGTACCCGGAGCCGACGACGGTCTCGATGATCCCCGGCTCGCCGAGCTTCTTGCGCAGCGTCATGACGGTGACCCGGACGGTCGTGGTGAACGGGTCGGCGTTCTCGTCCCACACCCGTTCGAGCAGCTCTTCGCTGCTGACGACGGACCCGGCGGCCGACAGCAGCACCTCGAGGACACCGAACTCCTTGCGCGTCAGCTCGACCGGCCCGCTCGCCCGGCGGACCGTGCGTTTGGCCGGGTCCAGCTCGACGTCCCCGGCGGTGAGCAGCGGCGGCGCGGCCGGCGTGGCGCGGCGGCCGAGCGCCCGGACGCGGGCGACCAGCTCGGGGAAGGCGAACGGCTTCGCGAGGTAGTCGTCGGCGCCGAGGGACAGCCCGTCGACGCGGTCGGACACCGAACTGCTCGCGGTGAGCATCAGCACCCGGGTCAGCTCCCCGGACGCGACGATCTCGCGGCACAGCTCGTCACCGGACATCCCGGGCAGGTCGCGGTCCAGCAGCACGACGTCGTACCGCGTGACGGCGGCCTTCTCGTGCCCATCGTCACCGGTGAGCGCCACGTCCACGGCCATGCCTTCGCGGCGCAGGCCACGGGCGATCGCGTCGGCCAGGGGTTCTTCGTCCTCGACTACCAAAACTCGCACGAGCCCACAATCCCATATTTTCCTGAGAGTGCCCTTTAAGGACCAGGCGTGGCCCAACGCAGGGCGAACCACAGCCGCATCCGGGTCTCCGGGTCCGCCAGATCGACGCCCAACGCCCGTTCGACCTGGGCGATCCGGTGCCGGACGCTGTTGCGGTGCACGCCCAGCTCCGCGGCTGTCGGTTCCCAGCCGCCGTGGTGGGCCAGCCACGTCCGCAACGTCAGCACCAGCGCCCGGTCACCGGCTTCGTCGAGGGCCACCAGCGGCGCCAGGGTCTTCTCCGCGAAGCTCCGGGAAGCGTCCGGCGGCAGCAGCGCGTAGAAGTCCGCCGCGCCGGTTTCCGCCACCACCGGACGGCCCAGCGCCCGGGCCCGCGCCAGCAGCAGCTCCACCTCCGCCCCGGCCGACGCCGCCCGGGAAGCGGGCACCGGCGAACCCACGGCCGCCAGCCAGCCGTGCTCGCGCAGGTCCTCCAGCACCGGCCGCGAGACGTCCCCGGCGACGGCCACGAACGCCGGCCCGGGCAGCACCGAGACCAGCGGCGTGTCCAGCCGCGCCCGCAGCCAGTCCGGGCGCTGGGCCACCTCGTCCGGCCCGCGCCGGTACGCCGCCCCGGCGACCAGCCGGACCACCTCCGACCCCAGCAGCGACCGGGCCACCTCGGCGGGCGACGTCCGGCCGAGCAGCAGGCCGGTGGCCGCCGCCCCCAGTTCGGCCGCGTCCGAGCCGGCGCGGCCGACCAGGCCGAGCAGCGCCGCGCCGACCGCCAGGATCGCCCGCTCGGCGCCGTCGAAGCGCCGGGGCCTGCCGACCACCACCAGGTGCGACGCCGTCGCCTGCGGGTACACCGGCTGGACCACCACGAACCCGCCGTCCACCTCGGTGGTCGCGCTGCGGATGCCGCTGCCCGCGCGCACCGTCGCCACCAGGTCGCGCACCTGCGGCGGCAGCGGCGCCGGCGCGTCGTGCGCCGAGGCCAGGACGTCGCCGGCGCCGACCAGCGCGACCCACGCCCGCAGCTGCGCGGCCAGCGACGACGTCAGCTCGCCCAGCCCGCCGCCCGCCGCGCGGGTCAGCGTCTCGCGGGCCGCGGTGATCCGCCGCTGCTCGCGCTGGCCGGCCTCGGTCAGCGCGACCGACACCGCCCGGTTGACCGCCAGGAACGGCGTCCGCGTCGGCACCACCAGCAGCGGCAGCCCGTGCCGCGCGCACGCCCGGCGCAGCGGCTCCGGCAGCGTCTCGAACACCGTCGGGGTGAGGCCGAACCCCAGCGCCGTCACGCCGGCGTCGCGCAGCCCGCGCACGTACCGGTCGATCCGCTCCGGCAGGTTGACCCCTGCGGTGAGGATCAGCTCGCCGCCCACCAAGTAGGGCGCGGGGTCCTGCAGCTCGCTGACGTGCGCCCAGCGCACCGGCGCGTCCAGGGCGCCCGGCCGCAGGGTTTCCGGGACGACGTGGAGCGCGAGCTCCCGGTTGCCGACCACGTCCCGTAACGGGACATTCACTTCCGTGGACAGCACATCCGTGATCGAGGTCATTTCATCCCCGCCGAGGTCGACATGGAGATGAATCATCCCATGCCGCAGCGGTGGCGGGCGAACCTACGGTGTCCCGAAACGACGTGAGGAGGACACCGTGACCGGCGACTACGCGGTGATCGCGCTGTACATCGCGGGCATGATCGGGGTCGGCTGGTACGGCCTCCGGCTCGCGAAGACGAAGTCCGACTACCTCGTCGCCGGGCGGCGGCTGGGCTGGTTCATGTACTCCGGCACGATGTCGGCCGTCGTCCTCGGCGGCGCGTCCACCGTCGGCGGCGTGAAGCTCGGCTACAAGTTCGGCATCTCCGGCATGTGGCTGGTCGTCAGCATCGGCGTCGGCATCCTCGTGCTGCACACGCTGTTCGCGCGCCGGCTGGTGAAGCTCAAGGTCTACACCGTCGGCGAGATGCTCGACCTGCGCTACGGCGGCCGCACCAGCAAGGTGTCCGGCGTGGTCATGTGGGGCTACACGCTGATGCTGACCGTCACCTCGACGCTGGCCTTCGCGACCATCTTCAAGGTGCTCTTCGACCTGCCGAACTGGGCCGGGATCGCGGTCGGCGGCTCGATCGTCGTCCTGTACTCGGTGCTCGGCGGCATGTGGTCGATCACGCTCACCGACATCGCCCAGTTCGTCATCAAGACCATCGGCATCCTGGCGATCCTGCTGCCGGTCGCGATCAGCTCGGCCGGCGGCTTCTCCGGCATGAGCGAGAAGCTCGACGCGAGCTTCTTCAGCTTCACCTCGATCGGCACCGACACGATCATCACCTACTTCGTCATCTACACCTTCGGCCTGCTCATCGGCCAGGACATCTGGCAGCGCGTGTTCACCGCCCGCACGCCGGGGATCGCGACGTCCGGCGGCATCACCTCCGGCGTCTACTGCCTGGTCTACGGCCTGGCCGGCGCCCTGATCGGCACCGCGGCGCACACGCTGTACCCGGACCTCGCCAGCGCGCAGGACGCCTTCGCGACGATCGTCGAGCGCCTGCTCCCGACCGGCGTCCGCGGCCTGGTGCTGGCCGCCGCGCTGTCGGCGATGATGTCGACCGCCAGCGGCGCACTGATCGCCTGCGCCACCACGACGACGTCGGACCTGCTGACCAAGCTGGGCCTGAAGAAGGGCGGCGAGGTCAGCCGCAACCGGATCGCCACGCTGGTGCTCGGGCTGATCGCCATCGCCATCGCGATGGTCGTCGACGACGTCGTCAACGCGCTCACCATCGCCTACGACATCCTGGTCGGCGGCCTGCTCGTCGCGATCGTCGGCGCGCTGTTCTGGAAGCGCGGCACCCGCCAAGGCGCGTACGCGTCGATGGTGGCCGGCACGATCTCGGTCCTCGCGTTCATGATCATCGACGGCGTCGACGCCAACACCCCGATCTACTGGGGCCTCGGCACGAGCCTGGTCGTCTACCTCGCGGTCAGCTTCGCCACGCCCCGCACCCCCGACTCGATCCTCTCCGTCTGGACCCGCCGCCTGAGCGGCGCCGAAGAAACGCCCATCTCGAACCGGGAACAGGAGCCCACCAGTGCCTAACATCGGACCCCTCGACTCGTCGCGCGTCCCCCGGTTCGCCGGGTTCGCGACCTTCGCGCGGCTGCCGCGGATCGACCAGGTCGAGCGCGCCGACGTCGCCGTCGTCGGGGTGCCCTTCGACTCCGGCGTGTCCTACCGGCCCGGCGCGCGGTTCGGCCCGGCCGCCGTCCGCGAGGCGAGCCGGCTGCTGCGGCCCTACCACCCCGAGCTGGACATTTCGCCGTTCGAGGAGAAGCAGGTCGTCGACGCGGGCGACATCGCGGTCAACCCGTTCAACATCGGCGAAGCGATCGAAACGCTGCAGCAGGAAGCCGAAGCACTGCAGGCGGACGGGACGCGGCTGGTCACCGTCGGCGGCGACCACACCATCGCGCTGCCGCTGCTGCGCGCCGCGGCCAAGAAGCACGGACCCGTCGCCCTGCTGCACTTCGACGCGCACCTGGACACCTGGGACACCTACTTCGGCGAGCCCTACACCCACGGCACCCCGTTCCGGCGGGCGTCCGAGGAAGGGATCCTGGACACGAGCGCACTGTCGCATGTGGGCACTCGCGGGCCGCTGTACGGCAAGCGCGACCTCGAAGAGGACCGCCGCCTCGGCTTCGGCATCGTCACCTCCGGCGACGTCCTGCGCCGCGGCGTCACGGAGACCGTGGACGCGCTGCGTCAGCGCATCGGCGACCGGCCGCTGTACGTCTCGGTCGACATCGACGTGCTCGACCCTGCGCACGCGCCCGGCACCGGCACCCCCGAGGCCGGCGGGATGACCAGCCGCGAACTCCTGGAAATCCTGCGCGGGCTGCGTGACCTCAACCTGGTCGGCGCGGACGTCGTCGAGCTGGCCCCGGCCTACGACCACGCCGAGATCACCGCCATCGCGGCCTCCCACGTCGCCTACGACCTGGTGAGCCTGCTGGCCCTGGGGAAGGGCGAATGACGCGCATCGGGGGCGACGTCGTCGTCGAAACGCTGCGGGCCCTGGGCGCCGACACGGTGTTCGGCCTGCCCGGCCAGCACGCGCTGGGCCTGTTCGAGGCGCTGCGGCGAGCCGACGACCTGCGCGTGATCAGCGGGCGCGTCGAGAACAACCTCGCCTTCGCCGCCGACGGGTTCGCCCGCGCGCGGCTCGCGGCGAACCCGGACGGGCCGGTGCCGGTGACCCCGCTGGTCGTGTCGACCGGTCCGGGCGCATTGCTGACGTTGGCTTCCCTGCAGGAATCCCGCGCGGCTTCGGTGCCGGTGCTCGGGATCTCCAGCCAGGTCCCGGTCGCCGGGCTCGGCGGCGGGCGGCACGGCTACCTGCACGAGCTGCCCGACCAGCAAGCGAGCTTCCGGGACGTCGTGAAGTCGGTGCACGTCGTGCGGCGGGCGAGCCAGATCCCGTCGGCCTTGCGCGAGGCGTGGACGTCGGCGGCGACCGCGCCCTACGGCCCGGTGTGGGTCGAAATCCCGCAGGACGTGCTGCTCGGCCCGGCCGGTATCCCGCCGATCACGTCTGTTTCGGCCGCTCCTTCTTTGCCGGAACCTCTTCCGGAGCTGGTCACCGCGGCGACGGAGCTGCTGGGCGCGGCGGCGAACCCCGTCATCCTCGCCGGCGGCGGTGCGTTGCGGTCCGGCGCTTCGGCCGAGCTGATGGCGCTGGCCGAAGCGTTGCGCGCGCCGGTGATCTCGACGTTCGGCGGCAAGGGCGTCTTCGGCTGGGACCACGAGCTGTCCGGGCGATCGTGGCTGGAAGACTGGCACACCACGGAGTTCCTGGCGGACGCGGACGTGCTGCTCGTGCTCGGCTCCGGGCTGGGCGAGCTGTCCAGCAACTACCGCGAGTTCGCCCCGCGCGGCCGGGTGATCCAGGTCGAGGCCGATCTCGGCAAGCTGGAGTCGAACTACCCGGGCCTGGGCATCCACGCCGATGTCCGGCTCACGCTGCAGGCCCTGCTGGAGCAGGTGCCGATGCGGGCGTCCGACGGCCGGGCCGAGAAGGCGGTCTCCGGACTGCTCGCACGTGTCGAGTCGCGTTTGGACGCTCAAGACCTCGCCGTCGAACGCAAGCTGATCGACGACATCCGCGGCGCGCTGCCGGAGGGTACGCAGACGTTCTGGGACATGACGATCGCCGCGTACTGGGCGTGGTCGGCGTGGAACCCCGAGGGCGCGCCGATCCACACCGCGCAGGGCGCGGGCGGGCTGGGCTACGGTCTGCCGGGCGCGCTCGGCGGCGCGGCGGCCGGGGGCCCGTCGCTCGCCGTGTCCGGTGACGGCGGCGCGATGTACGGCCTCGCCGAGCTGGCCACCGCGGTGCAGCACGGCCTCGACGTCACGTGGCTGATCGTCGACGACGGCGGCTACGGCGTGCTGCGCGAGTACCTCACGGACGCGTTCGGCCAGACGACGGCGACCGAGCTGACCCGGCCCGACTTCGTCGCCTTGGCTCGTTCGTTCGGCGTCCCCGCCCGCATGTCCTCTTTGGACACGGTGGGCGCGGACCTCGCCGAGGCGATCCGCACGCCCGGGCCGTCCGTCGTCGTCCTCCCCGCGTTGCTGAAGCTGTTCGCGCCGACCCACCTGGAGCAGGCATGACCCGCACGCTCGACCTGACCGACCCGGCGACCGGCGAGGTGTCCGGCACCAGCCCCGTCGCCTCGGAGTCCGATGTGGACAACGCGCTGCAGGCCGCCGCGCAAGCGTTTGCGGTGTGGCGGCGCAGCACTCCGGCGCAGCGGCAGCTCGCGCTGCTGAAGATCGCCGACGCGCTGGAGGCACGGGCGCCGGAGTTCGCCGGCCTGGAGGTCCGCGAGACGGGCAAGATCCGGTCCGTCGTCCTCGACGAGGAGATCCCGGAGTGCGTGAGCGCCCTGCGGTTCTTCGCCGGCGCCGCGCGACACCTCGAAGGCACCGCGGCGGGCGAGTACGCGCCGGGCCACACGTCGGTGATCCGCCGCGAGCCGGTCGGGGTCTGCGCGCAGATCGCGCCGTGGAACTACCCGCTGATGATGGCGGTCTGGAAGATCGCCCCGGCACTGGCCGCGGGCAACACCGTCGTCCTCAAGCCCGCCGAGACGACGCCGTCGACGGCTGTGCTGCTGGCTCGCGTCGCGGCGGAGTTCCTGCCGGACGGCGCGTTCACCGTGCTGACCGGCGACCGCGACACGGGCCGGGCCCTGGTCAAGCACCCGATCACCGCGCTCGTCTCGATCACCGGGTCGACCCGGGCGGGCATCGACGTGGCCACCGTGGCAGCCGCCGACCTCAAACGTACCCACCTGGAACTGGGCGGCAACGCTCCCCTGCTGGTGTTCCCGGACGCCGACCTCGCTGCGACGGCCGAGGGCATCGTGGGCGCGGCGTTCTACAACGCAGGCCAGGACTGCACCGCGGGCAGCCGGGTACTCGTCCACGAGTCGATCCACGACGACTTCGTCGCTTCGCTCGCGAAGGTCGCGGCGGCGCAGACCCCGGGCGTCGACTTCGGGCCGCTGAACAGCGCGGCGCAGTTCTCGCGCGTCGAGGGCCTGATCTCGCGGCTGCCGTCGCACGCGCGGCTCGAGACCGGCGGTACGCGGTTCGGTTCGCGGGGCTACTACTTCTCCCCCACCGTGGTTTCGGGACTGCGCCAGGACGACGAGATCGTCCAGGAGGAGATCTTCGGACCGGTCATCACCGTCCAGTCCTTTTCGGACGAAGCCGCCGGCATCGCACTGGCCAACGGCGTCCCTTATGGACTGGCCGCCTCGGTGTGGACGCGCGACCTCGGCGTCGCCGCGCGGGTGTCGGCCGAGCTGGACTTCGGCTGCGTGTGGGTGAACACGCACGGACCGCTGGTCGCGGAGATGCCGCACGGCGGGTTCGGCCACTCCGGCCACGGCAAGGACCTCTCGGCGTACGCCTTCGCCGAGTACACCCGCGTCAAGCACGTGATGACGAGGTTCGCATGAGTTCCCGGGTGACGGAGGTCGAGCAGCACGGCATCGCGCCGATCCCGCCCGAGGAGCAGACGTCCCGGCCGCGCGACCTGTTCCGGATGGCGTTCGGCGGCGCGAACACGTTCGCCACGATCATCCTGGGCACGCTCCCGATCGCGTACGGCCTGAGCTTCCGCGACGCGGCTTTGGCGACGGCGCTCGGCGTGGTCGTGGGCGGGCTGGTCCTGGCCCCGATGGCGTTGTTCGGCCCGCGCACGCGCACGAACAACGCGGTCTCGTCGGGCGCGCACTTCGGCGTGGTCGGCCGCTGCGTCGGCTCGTTCCTGTCCCTGCTGACGGCGATCACGTTCTTCGCGATCTCGGTCTGGGTCAGCGGCGACGCGGTGGCCGGCGCGGCCCAGCGGCTCTTCGGCTTCGACGGCGGCGCGGTGCTGCGCGGCGTCGCGTACGGCGTGATCGCGCTCGCGACGCTGGTGGTGTGCATCTACGGCTACCGGTTCATGCTGCTGGTGAACCGAATCGCGGTCGTCCTCGGCACGCTGATCATGCTGCTGGGGATCGTGGCCTACGGCGGCACGTTCGACCCGGGCTACGCGGGCACAGGCACGTACGCGCTGGGCACGTTCTGGCCGACGTTCACCCTGGCGGCGTTGACGGCCCTGGCCAACCCGATCTCGTTCGGCGCGTTCCTCGGCGACTGGGCCCGCTACATCCCATCGTCGTTCAGCAAGCGCTCTCTCCTGACAGCGCCGTTCCTGGCCCAGGTGGCGACGCTCCTCCCGTTCGGCTTCGGCATCGCGACGGCGACACTGGTCGCGAACCCGGCCGACTACATCACCGGCCTGACGGCGATTTCCCCGCTGTGGTACGCGATCCCGCTGATCGTGGTCGCGCTGATCGGCGGCCTGTCGACCGGAACGACGTCGCTGTACGGCACCGGCCTGGACTTCAGCTCGATCTTCCCGAGGCTGTCGCGGGTCCAGGCGACGCTCCTGATCGGCACGCTGAGCGTGGCGTTCATCTTCGTGGGAAATTTCGTGCTGGACATGGTGTCGAGCATCAACGCGTTCGCGACGCTGATCGTGCTGTGCACGTCACCGTGGATGGTGATCATGATGATCGGCTTCGTCCAGCGCCGCGGTTTCTACGACGTGGCGGACCTGCAGGTGTTCAACGAGGGCCGCCGAGGCGGCCGCTACTGGTTCACCCGCGGCGTGAACTGGCGCGCGATGGCGGCCTGGATCCCGGCGACGACGCTGGGACTGCTGTGCGCGAACACCCCGATGATCGCGGGCCCGCTGCGGGATGTGGCGGGCGGGGTGGACATCAGCCTGCTGGTCACCCTGGTGACGGCGGCGGTGGCGTATCCGGTGCTGGTGAAGCTGTTCCCGGAGCCGCCGGAGGTCTTCGCGTCGGCCCCCGCGGCGGTCCCGATCGCCTTGCCCGCCGAAGCCTGACCCCCGGCCCTGGGGGCGCCCCCTGTTTTCCACTCTACCGGCGGGCACCGACAATCCCGGACCGCGAAAGAACGTTCCGCGACGCCCGGCCCCCAGCGCCCCAAGGCCACATTGGTTGCGTCCCACGCACCCAATGTGGCCTTCGGTGCGTCTGGTGCACCCAAGGCGGCCTTGGTTGCGTCCCACGCACCCAAGGCGGCCTTCGGTCCATCCCGCGCACCCAAGGTGGCCTTGGTTGCGTCCCACGCACCCAAGGCGGCCTTCGGTGCGTCTGGTGCACCCAATGTGGCCTTGGTTGCGTCCCACGCACCCAAGGCGGCCTTCGGTGCGTCTCACGCACCGAAGGCCACATTGGGGCGCTTCGAACCGGGCCGCTCAGCTGCGGTCGGCGCTCTTCTCGGACTGCTCGGGAGCCGTGCCCAGGCGGCCGGCGGCCCACTCCGTCACCCGGCGGGCCACGTCCTGCGCCGTCAGCCCGATGCGGGCCAGGACCTCGTCGCGGCTGCCGAGGTCGTGGAACGTCTGCGGCACCGCCAGATCGCGCAGCGGGACGTCGCACTCGGCGTCGCGGAACATCGCCGCCAGTGCCGAGCCGAAGCCGCCGTGGCGGCCGCTGTCCTCGACCGTCACCACCAGCTTGTGCTGCGACGCCAGCGCGACCAGCTCGGCCGGGACCGGCAGGACCCAGCGCGGGTCCACCACCGTCACGCCGATGCCCTGGTCGGCCAGCCGGTCCGCGGCCGCCAGCCCGAGGGTCGCGAACGCGCCGACCGTCACCAGCAGCACGTCGGCGCCTTCGACCGGGCGGCGCAGCACGTCGACCGTGCCGATCCGCTCCACCGCCGTCACGTCCGTGCCGACCTTGCCCTTCGAGAACCGCAGCGCCGTCGGGCCGTCGGCGACGTCGACGGCCTCGTTCAGCTCCTCGCGCAGCGTCGCCGGGTCGCGCGGGGCCGCGACGCGCATGCCCGGGACCATGCCGAGCAGCGAGAGGTCCCACATGCCGTGGTGGCTCGGGCCGTCCGGCCCGGTGATGCCGGCCCGGTCGAGCACCAGCGTCACCGGCAGGCGGTGCAGCGCGACGTCCATCAGGACCTGGTCGAACGCGCGGTTGAGGAACGTCGAGTAGATCGCGACCACCGGGTGCAGCCCGCCCATCGCGAGCCCGGCGGCCGAGGTGACCGCGTGCTGCTCGGCGATGCCGACGTCGTACCAGCGGTCCGGGAAGGACTCGGCGAACTTGTCCAGCCCGGTCGAGCGCAGCATCGCCGCGGTGATCGCGACGACGTCCTCGCGCTCGGCGCCGATCTTCGCCAGCTCCTCGCCGAACACGCCGGTCCAGCTCGGGCCCTTCACCGGCGGCAGGCCAGTCTCGGGGTCGATCGGGTCGGTCTGGTGCATCTGGTCGTGCTCGTTGTTCACCGCGGGCGCGTAGCCGTGCCCCTTCTCGGTCACCACGTGCACGATCACCGCGCCGCCGAACGCCTTCGCGCTCTGGAACGCCTTCTCCAGCGCCACCTGGTCGTGCCCGTCGACCGGGCCGAGGTACTTCAGGCCGAGGTCGGAGAACATCGCCTGCGGGCTCAGCGCGTCCTTCAGCCCGGCCTTCGCGGCGTGCAGCGCGGCGTAGATCGGCTTGCCGACGACCGGGGTGTGCTTGAGCAGCTCGCGGCCGCCGTCGAGGAGCCGCTCGTAACCGGGCTGCAGGCGCAGCGCGGCGAGGTGGTCGGCCAGTCCGCCGATGGTCGGCGAGTACGAGCGGCCGTTGTCGTTGATCACGATGACGACCGGGCGGTCCCGGTGGGCGGCGATGTTGTTGAGCGCCTCCCAGCACATCCCGCCGGTGAGCGCGCCGTCGCCGACGACGGCGATCGCGTGCCGCCCGCCGCCGTCCAGCTCGAACGCCTTCGCCAGACCGTCCACATAGGACAGGCCGGACGACGCGTGGCTGCTCTCCACCCAGTCGTGGTCACTCTCCGCGCGCGACGGGTAACCGGTGACGCCGCCGGTCTGGCGCAGCAGGTCGAACCCGGCCGCGCGGCCCGTGACGATCTTGTGCACGTACGCCTGGTGGCCGACGTCCCAGACGATCGCGTCGCGCGGCGAGTCGAACACGCGGTGCAGCGCCAGGGTGAGCTCGACGACGCCGAGGTTCGGCCCCAGGTGCCCGCCCGCGCGGCGGACCTTGTCGACGAGGAAGTCCCGGATCTCGGCAGCCAGTTCGCCGAGGTCCTCGACACTCATGCGCTTCAGGTCCGCCGGCCCGCTGAGGGACTCCAGCATCGTCACTCGTCTCCACCTCGCTCGTCTCCGGACACCCCACGTTCCGGCCAGTCTACGGAGACCCGCCAGGGTGGTTCCGCCCGCCGCGTCCGGCATCACAGGCGGAGAGCGATCACCCGTCAGCAGGCGGGGTGAACCTCATCTCCCCGGCGTGCTGTGGCGGTCACGCGGCGTGGCCACGAGAATGGCGGTCATGGCGGACTTCTTCATCGGCGGCGACTGGGTGGACGCGCTGGACGGCGGGCGCCGCGAGATCCGCTGCCCGGCCGACGGTGCCCTGGTCGCGGCGGTCGCCGAGGGCACCGCCAAGGACACCGAGGCGGCCATCGCGGCGGCGCGCCGGGCGTTCGACGCCGGCCCGTGGCCCGGCACGCCCGCGCACCTGCGCGGCGACCTGCTGCTGCGCACCGCGGACCTGCTCGACCGCGACGCGGAGGCGTTCGCGCGCGCCGAGTCGCTCGACACCGGCAAGCGCCTGGTCGAGAGCCGCTACGACATGGCCGACATCGCGGCCTGCCTGCGCTACTTCGGCAAGCTCGCGGCGCAGGACGCCGGCCGCGTCGTCGACACCGGCAACCCGGACGCGATCAGCCGGATCGTGCACGAGCCGGTCGGCGTCTGCGGGCTGATCACGCCGTGGAACTACCCGCTGCTGCAGACGGTGTGGAAGATCGCGCCGGCGCTCGCGGCGGGCAACACGTTCGTGCTCAAGCCCAGCGAGCTGACGCCGCACACGGCGATCCTGTTCCTCAAGCTGCTCACCGAGGCCGGCCTGCCCCCGGGCGTGGGCAACCTCGTCCTCGGCGCGGGCGCCGAGGTGGGCGCGCCGCTCGCGTCGCACCCGGACGTCGACCTGGTGTCGTTCACCGGCGGGCTCGCGACCGGCAAGGTGATCGCCGCGGCCGCCGCGGGCACGGTCAAGAAAGTGGCCCTCGAGCTGGGCGGCAAGAACCCGAACGTGGTCTTCGCCGACGCCGACTTCGAAACGGCGGTCGACTACGCGCTGACGGCGGTGTTCCTGCACTCGGGCCAGGTCTGCTCGGCGGGCGCGCGGCTGATCGTGCAACGCGAGTGGCACGACGAGTTCGTCGGCGAGCTGGTGCGCCGCGCCGAGCGGATCCGCCTGGGCGGCCCGTTCGACGACCGCGCGGAGACCGGCCCGCTGATCTCGGCGGCGCACCGGTCCAAGGTGGAGGCGTACGTGGCGGCGGCGCTGGCGGAAGGCGCGGTGCTGCGCACGGGCGGCCGCCGCCCCGGCGACCCGGCGCTGGCCGACGGCTTCTACTACCTGCCGACCATCCTGGACGACGTGCGGCAGGGCTCGTCGGCGGTCGTCGAGGAGTCGTTCGGGCCGGTGCTGACGGTCGAGACGTTCACCGACGAGGACGACGCGGTCCGCATCGCCAACGACACGCACTACGGCCTGGCGGGCGCGGTGTTCACGCAGGACGCTTCGCGCGCGCAGCGGGTGGCCGGGCGGCTGCGCCACGGGACGGTGTGGATCAACGACTTCCACCCGTACCTCCCCCAGGCCGAGTGGGGCGGTTTCAAGCAGTCCGGCTTCGGCCGCGAGCTGGGCCCCACGGGGCTGGCGGAGTACACCGAGGTCAAGCACATCTACCAAAACCTGCGCCCGGGCCCGCAGCACTGGTTCGCGGGCTGAGTAACCCGATCGGGATCATTCGAACGGCCCAGCGTTTTATGCTGCGTGACGTGACGCAGTGGCGAGGGCCGCGAGCCGCGCTGGTGGCGGTCGCCGGGCTCGGGGTGATCGCGGGCCTGACCCTGCGCACGGCGTCGTTCCCGGCCGCGCTGCCCCCGGGCACCCCGGACCCGGAACTGGACGTGGGCCTGCGCCTCGTCTGCGCGGCGGCGGTCCTGGTCGCGGGGACGCTGGCGTACCTGACGTTCGCGCGGCGCCAGGACGAGCCGCTGGCGATGGCGTGCCTGCCGGGGCTGGTGGTGACGGGCGTGGTGCTGCGCCACCTGGTGGTGACGTTGCCCGGGGTGGCCCGCTTCCAGCCGGCGGCGCGGGTGGTGCCGGGCGCCGGGGCGTGGGTGCTGCTGGCGTCGGGGGTGGCGATGACGGCCGCCGGACTGGCGGCGGCCTTCGCGGTGCGGCGAGCAGGCTGACACGGGCCGGGAGCATCCGGCTCGCGTAGCGGTGCACGGCGCCGCAGCGAAAGGCTCGCCCGGCGGTGCTCGGCGCCGCGCACCGGCCGCCTGCGGACGGCCGCGGGCGCAGCGAGGACGCCACCCGCGCAGGGCAGGCAGCACGAGCCGCGGTTGCGAGCCCGCCGACAGCCGCGCGAAACCACCCGCCACGCCGTCAGCACTCGACGGCGAACATCAGCCCGGCCGCGCGCGCCGGCCCGCAGCGCACGGCTCGCTCGGCGGTGCTCGGCGCCGCAGCGCACGGCTCGCCCGCGCGGCGGCCGGCAGCGCACGCCGGCCGCCTGGCGGACGGCCGCGAGCAAGGCGAGGACGCCGCCCGCGCAGGCAGGCAGCACGAGCCGCAGCTACGAGCCCGCCAACCGCCGCGCGAAACCACCCCGCCGCAGCAACCCACCCCGCCGCCAGGCACCCCTCAGTTCCGCACCGACCTCCTCCCCAAGAACGCCGCCAGCCGGTCCGCCGCCGTCGCGCCCTCCGGTGCTGCCACCTCCGGCCCGAACGGCCCGCCCGCCTGCCGCGGTGCCGAACCGAACCGGGATCGCCACTGCTCCAGCGCCCCCGCCGCCAGATCCGGCAGCAGGTCCGTCGAAGCGCCGGTCGCGTCCGCGATGTCCCAGCCGTGGACCACGTACTCGTTCACGCGCATGTGCACCAGGAACACCCCCGGCACCTCGCCCAGCGGAGTCGTCACCTTCCGCGTCAGCAGCCCCGGTGAAGTCAGCACCGAACGCGCGCGCAAGACCGACGCCGCGAACGATTCGACCGGCGACGCTCCCAAATAGTCACCGTCCGGCGCGGGCGGGCCCGCTCCCGCCCAGAACGCCACCTTCGCGTTCCCGTGGGCCAGGTGGTTCACCACCGCGCGCACGTCCCAGTCCGCGCACGCCGTGGGCGCGCGCCAGTCGGTGACCGCCGATACCAGGCCGGTCACCGTCGAAGCCGCCGTGTCGAAGTCCTCGAGTGGAGTCATGCCGACAGTGTGACCGCCACCACCGACAAAAAACTCAGGACAGCAGCGCCACGCACTCCACGTGGTGCGTCATCGGGAAGGCGTCGAACGCCCGCAGATCGGTCAGCGAGTACCCGTGCGAGGCGAACGTCGCCAGGTCGCGGGCCAGGGCCGCCGGGTCGCAGGCCACGTACACGATCCGGTCCGGGGAACCCGCCACGATCGACTCCACGACCGCCTTGCCCGCGCCCTTGCGGGGCGGGTCCAGGACCACGACGTCGACCGGCTTCTCGGCCGCCTCCAGCACGTGCTCGACACGGCCCGCCTGCCACGACACCTGCGGGAGATCCGCCAGGTTCCGCTCGCCGTCGGACACCGCGCGCCGCCCGGACTCGACCGCCAGGACGCGGCCCGACGCGCCGACCTGCGAAGCCAGCACCGACGCGAACAGCCCGACCCCCGCGTACAGGTCCCACGCCGAGCCGCCCGCCGGGGCTTCCGCCCAGTCCGCGACGACCGCCGCCAAGGTGGGCGCCGCCGCCGGGTGGACCTGCCAGAAGCCGTGGGCGTCGAGGCGCCAGTCGCGGCCCGCCGCGTGCTGGACCGCGACGCCGCCCGACAGCTGGCGGGCGCGGACCTTGCCGCGGACCGTCGACAGCTCGCGCACGTGCCGCGTGCCGTCGCCGTCGCTGGTCACCTCCAGCTCGGTGCCCGGGCGCCAGCGGCGCGCGAGGACGTCGTCCAGCGCGCCCGGCACCGCGATCGGGCACTTCTCCAGGGGCACCACGCGGTGGCTGTGGTGGGCGCGCAGGCCCGCGCGCCCGTCCTGGCCGGCGACCAGGCGGACGCGGCTGCGCCAGTCCAGCGGCCCGCCCTCCAGCGCCTCCACGACGACGTCGCGCTCGATCCCCGCCAGCCGCCGCAGCTGCTCGGCCACCACGGCGGCCTTCAGCTCGCGCTGGTACGGCGGCGTCGCGTGCTGCCAGTCGCACCCGCCGCACCCGCCGGGCACCGCGAGGGGGCACGGCGGCTCGACCCGCGCCTCGGCGGCCGACAGCACCTCCACCGCGTCGCCGCGGCAGAACGAACCGCCGTTGTCCTCGGTGACCTCGACGCGGACCCGCTCCCCCGGCAGCGCGTGCCGGACGAACACGACCCGGCCGTCGGCGCGCGCGACGCAGTGGCCGCCGTGCGCGACCGGCCCGACCTCCACCTCGAGGACCCGGCCCAGCCAGCTCGTCATTCGGCGGGCTCCTTGGGCTTCGGCGCGGCCGCCTGCTTGCCGTTGGGCGAGAACCCGCGCCGGACGTCGCCGGCCGCGGGCCGTTCGTTCCGGACGCGCGCGGCCGCCTTGGCCGAGGACTCCAGCTGCCACGGCACGCTCGCCACGATCACGCCGGACTGGAACAGCAGGCGCCCCTTGAGCCGCAGCGCGCTCTGGTTGTGCAGCACCTGCTCCCACCAGTGCCCGACCACGTACTCCGGGATGAACACGGTCACCACGTTGCGCGGGTTGTCGCCGCGCACGCGCTTCACGTAGTCGAGCACCGGCTTCGTGATCTCGCGGTAGGGCGACTCGACGACCTTCAGCGGCACCTTGAAGTTGTGCGCGTCCCACTCGGCGGTGAGCCGTCGCGTGTCCGCGTCGTCCACATTGACCGTCACGGCCTCGAGGACGTCCGGGCGCATCGCCTTGGCGTAGGCCAGCGCGCGCAGCGTCGGGCGGTGCAGTTTGGACACCAGGACGATCGCGTGGTTGCGCGACGGCAGCACGGTCGGGGTGTCGCCGAGGTCCTTCAGCTCGTCGGCGACGCGGTCGTAGTGCCGCCGGATCGCCGTCATCAGCACGTAGATCGCCACCATGGCGGCGATCGCGATCCACGCGCCGAGCAGGAACTTCGTGATCAGCACGATCACCAGCACGGTCGCGGTCATGGTCAGGCCGATCGCGTTCACCGTCTGCGAGCGCCGCATCCGCCGCCGCACGCCCGGGTCGGTTTCCTTGGCCAGCAACCGGTTCCAGTGCCGGATCATGCCGGCCTGGCTCACCGTGAACGACACGAACACGCCCACGATGTAGAGCTGGATGAGCCGGGTGACCTCGGCGTCGAAGGCGATGATCAGCACCAGCGCGAACGCCGCCAGGAACAGGATCCCGTTGGAGAACGCCAGCCGGTCGCCGCGGGTGTGCAGCTGCCGCGGCAGGTAGCGGTCCTGCGCCAGGATCGAGCCCAGCACCGGGAAGCCGTTGAACGCGGTGTTCGCGGCCAGCAGCAGGATGATGCCGGTGGAGAAGGAGATGTAGTAGAACGCCGGCGGGAAGTCGGCGAACACCGCGTGCGCGATCTGCGCGACGATCGTCTTCTGCTCGTAGCCCGCCGGCGCGCCCGCGAGCTGCTCCGCGGGGTCTTCGGCGAACTTGACGTCGGTGATCGTGGCGAGCGTGATGATGCCGACCAGCATGGTGACCGCCAGCACGCCCATCATCAGCAGCGTGGTCGCCGCGTTCTTCGACTTCGGCTTCCGGAACGCCGGGACGCCGTTGCTGATCGCCTCGACCCCGGTCAGCGCCGCCGCGCCGGAGGAGAACGCCCGCAGCACCAGGAACGCGTACGCGACGCCGGCGAAGGTGCCTTCGGCGTTCAGCGTGAACCCGGCGCTCTCGGCCTTCATCTCGGTGCCGGTGGCCGCCTGCAGCAGGCCCCACACCACCATGGCCAGAATGCCCAGGATGAAGCCGTATGTCGGGATCGCGAAGGCCTTCCCCGACTCGCGGATGCCGCGCAGGTTCAGCGACGTCAGCACGACGACGATGACGATCGAGGCGAGCACCTTGTGCTGGGCCACCCACGGGACGGCCGACCCGATGTTGGCCACACCGGACGAAGTGGACACGGCGACGGTCAGCACGTAGTCGACGAGCAGCGCGCTGGCCACGGTCAGCCCGAACTTGCCGCCCAGGTTGGTGTTGGCGACCTCATAGTCGCCACCGCCGCTCGGGTAGGCGTGGACGTTCTGCCGGTAGGACGCGACGACGACCAGCATGACCAGGGCGACCATGACGCCGATCCACGGCGCCAGCGCGTACGCCGAGAGACCCGCCACGCTCAGTGTCAGGAAGATCTCTTCGGGTGCGTACGCCACGCTCGAGAGCGCGTCGGACGCGAAGATCGGCAGCGCGATGCGCTTGGGCAGGAGCGTGTGAGAGAGCCTGTCACTGCGGAACGGACGTCCGAGGACCAGGCGTTTCAGCACGGTCGGGAACTTCGACACCACGAAAGCCTAACCGGCGGAGCACACGGTAGGTTCGGCGCTGGCATGTCGGGGTAGGAACGGACGGGTAACCGCCGAAGAGGAGGCAGGGCGTGCACGTGGTGATCATGGGATGCGGCCGGGTCGGCGCGTCCCTGGCCGCTGCGCTGGAGCGGCTCGGCCACGAGGTGGCCGTCATCGACAAGAACCAGCAGGCGTTCCGCCGGCTCGGCAGCGACTTCCACGGCCAGCAGGTCGTCGGCGTCGGCTTCGACCGCAAGGTGCTCGTCGAGGCGGGCATCGAGCGGGCCGGCGCGTTCGCGGCGGTGTCCAGCGGCGACAACTCGAACATCATTTCGGCGCGGGTCGCGCGCGAGAACTTCGGCATCGAGCACGTCGTCGCGCGGATCTACGACCACAAGCGCGCGGCGGTGTACGAGCGGCTGGGCATCCCGACCGTGGCGACCGTGCCGTGGACCACCGACCGGTTCCTGCGGACGCTGCTGCCGGACGGCGTGGCGTCGGCGTGGCGGGACCCGTCGGGCAACGTCGCGCTGCTGCAGCTGCCGCTGCACGAGGGCTGGGTCGGGCACTCCGTCCGGTCCCTGCAGGAGGCGACCGGCGCGCGCGTGGCGTTCATCATGCGCTTCGGCACGCCCGTGCTGCCGGACAACAAGACCGTGGTCCAGGACGGCGACGACGTGTGGGTGGCCGCGCGGTCCGGCACCGTCAGCGACGTGACCAGCGTGGCGCACCGCGAACCGGAGGACGAGGCATGAGGGTCGCGATTGCGGGCGCGGGCGCGGTCGGCCGCTCCATCGCCGCCGAGCTGATCGACGGCAGGCACCAGGTGATGCTCATCGAGCGCGAAGCGGATCAGTTCGAGCCGCACGCGGTCGAGCAGGCCGACTGGGTGCTCGGCGACGCCTGCGAGGTGTCGATCCTGGAGGAGTCCGGGATCGAGCAGTGCGACGTCGTCATCGCCGCGACCGGCGACGACAAGGCCAACCTGGTGGTCTCGCTGCTGGCGAAGACGGAGTTCGCGGTGCGGCGCGTGGTGGCCCGGGTGAACAACCCGGCCAACGAGTGGCTGTTCACCGACGCCTGGGGCGTCGACGTGGCGGTCTCGACGCCCCGGATGCTGGCGGCGATGGTCGAGGAGGCGGTCAGCGTCGGCGACCTGGTGCGGCTGATGACGTTCCGGCAGAGCAACGCGAACCTCGTCGAGCTGACCCTGCCGGCCGAGACGCCGCTGGCGGGGAAGCCGGTGAGCGAGCTGTCGCTGCCGCGCGACGCGGCGCTGGTGACGATCCTGCGCGGCGACCGGGTGATCGTGCCGCAGCCGGAGGACCCGCTGGAGCCGGGCGACGAGCTGCTGTTCGTGGCGACCTCGGACGTGGAGCCGGAGATCCGGACGGCGCTCGGGTACTGAGGACGTGAAGAAGGCCCCTGGCGTGCGCGCCGGGGGCCTTCTGCGTGGCTCGATCAGGCTTCGGGAGCCGCGTACTTCTCGCGCAGCCGGGCTTCGACCTCCGCGTCCGTCTCCGGCTTCGGCTCGGTCTCCGCCAGCGCCTTCAGGCGCTTGTCCGACCGCCGCACCGCCCACACGACCACCAGCAGGCCCAGCGCGTACAGCGGGTACCCCATCGCGATCTTCGCGAAGGCCAGCCAGCCCGTGTAGTCCTCCTGGTACAGCCAGCGCTGGACCACGAACCGGGCGGCGAAGATCAGGGCCATCGCCAGCGTGGCGATGTCGTAGCCGTAGCGGGACGGCTTGTCCTTGCGCCAGGCGTGGCCGCTGCCGTTGAGCATGTTCCAGACGACGCCCGCGATCGGCCAGCGGACCACCACCGACAGCACGAAGACGCCGCAGTAGATCAGGCTCGCGTAGATCCCGAACAGGAAGAAGCCCTTCGCGGACCCCGTCCGGTAGGCGATGAACGCCGCGATCGCGACGCCGAAGAACCCGGAGATCGCCGGCTGCAGCGGCTCCTTGCGGACCAGCCGCAGCACGGTGATGGCCACCGCGCTGCCGATCGAGGTCCAGATGGCCGCGGTCAGCCCGAAGAACGAGTTGGCCAGCACGAAGACGATCACCGGCAGCGACGAGTAGATCAGGCCGGACACGCCGCCCATCTGCTCGAGCAAGGTCGGCTGCGGCTCGTCGTCGGTCTTCTCGCTCGGGGCGGGTTCAGTCACGATGGGTGATCAACTCACTGGGCTCTGGAGCTCGTAATAGGGGTTGTACAGCACCTTCTGGCCGTCACGCTCGGCCATCCGGCCGCGCACCTTGATCGTCCGGCCAGGCTCGATGCCCGGGATCCGGCGGCGGCCGAGCCAGATTAGCGTCACGCCCTGTGTTCCGTCGAACAGCTCGGCCTCCAGGGTGGCGGCCTCGTTCGTCGGGCAGAGCTCCACGCTGCGCAGTCTCCCCATCACGGTGACCTCTTCACCGGAACGGCAGTCACAGGCCCGCTGCGCCCCTTCGGCGCCCGACCTCATCGACATTTCGTCTGCGTCGAGATCCTCGACGTCGCTGGTCAGCTTGCGTACCAGCCGGCTGAAGTAGCCGCCGTCTTTGGCGGACATAGGTGCTCCTGTGCTCCGGGGCCCCCGACATAACTGCTTGCGGCCCGTGCGATTCCAGCGTACTGCGGTCCCCGCCAGGGAAACGCCTTTGCGCAAAGATCGCAACGTGACGTCCGCGATCAGAGTTCCCGCCGCGGTGCTGCTGCCCGGCACCGGCTCGGACGAAGTGTTCGTCCGGGCCGTCTTCGAAGGGCCCCTGCGCGCCCTCGGTGTCCCGCTCATCGCGCCACCGCCACCCCCGGGCGCGGCGCTGGCCGACGGCTACCTGGCGACCCTGGACGCGTTGGCGGCCGACCACGGCGAGCTGCTCGTGGGCGGTATCTCGTTCGGTGCACACCTGGCTGCCGAGTGGGCGGTGCGCAACCCGGGCCGTTGCGGGGGCCTGCTGGCCGCTCTCCCGGCCTGGAACGGCGTCCCCGGCTCAGCACCCGCATCGCTCGCCGCGACGCTGTCCGCGGATCTGGTGGCCGGTTCCGGCGTGGCGGCCGCGCTGGCGCAGACCGCGGGCAGCCCGGACTGGCTGCGGGCCGAACTGGACCGGGCGTGGCGCCGCCACGGCGACGGGCTGGCCGACGGCCTGCGCGTCGCGGCGGGCCGTCCCTCGCCCACCCTCGGGGAGCTGGCGCGGCTCGCCGTCCCGGCCGGGATCGGCACCTGCACCGACGATCCGATCCACCCGACGAAAGTCGCATCGGAGTGGGCCACGGCACTCCCCCGCGGCGTCCTCGGCGAGACGACGCTCACGGCGCTGGGCGCCGACCGCGAGTCCCTCGGGCGGGCGACCGTCCTCGCCTTCCTGCGGGCCCTCGAAACGCCGTGAAGGCCTCCTTACCGGTCATAAGTGCCGGTAAGGAGGCCTTCACGGAATGAGCGTCAGCCCTGTTGCTGCTGGGCCGCGATGTGCTCGGCGACGGCCTCGGGCAGCGTGATGGTCAGCGGGGTGCGGACCGGCATCGGGGCGTCGCCGCGGTCGACGATCGTGCGGCGGACGATCTCGCGCAGCACCTCGACGGCAGCCGCGGCCTCCGACTGCGGCCCGGCGATCACGCCGCGCAGCATCCAGCGCGGCCGGTCGACGCCGACGAAGCGCAGCGCGACGTCGTTGACGATGGCCGAGATCTCCAGGCCCCACTTGCCCCGGCCGATGTTGACCTTGGCGCCGTCGGCCCGCAGCTGCTCGGCGAGCTCGGTGCTCACCTCGCGCCACAGCCCGCCCGACCGCGGCGCGGCGTACGCGCTGACCGTGATCTGGCCCTGCTCGGTGACGACGTGCACGGCCCGCACGCCCCCGGTCTCCGGGTCCATCTCGACCTGGACCTGGGAACCGTCGGGCACCGGCACCTTCACCGAGCCGAGGTCGATCCGCGGGACGCCGTCGTCGTCGAAGTCCGCGACGTCGAACGGGCCGTCGGAAACGTCCGAAAGCTCCGCCTCCTCGTCGTCGTACGGCTCGTCCTCGATCGTGTCTTCGGCCTCGGGCGCGGCGTGCCTGCCGGCGGACCCGCCCTCGGTCCGCCGCTTGCGTCCGAAAATCCCCACTACTTCTCCGTTCCTTCCCCCGCGCCGGCGCTCGCGGCGAGCGCCGGTGCTCCCAGTGTGGCGTGTCCGCCGGTGGATCCGTAGCCGCCGGCACCCCGTTCGGTGGTGTCGAGCTCCGCGACCTCGACGAACTCGGCGTGCTCGACCCGCTGCACGACCAGCTGGGCGATGCGGTCGCCGCGCGTCAGCTCCACCGGGTGCACCGGGTCGTGGTTGATCAGGCAGACCTTGATCTCCCCGCGGTAGCCCGCGTCGATCGTGCCCGGGGTGTTCACCACCGACAGCCCGACCCGGGCGGCCAGGCCCGAGCGCGGGTGGACGAACCCCGCGTACCCGGGCGGGAGCGCGATCGCCACACCGGTGCCGACCACCCCGCGTTCCCCGGGTGCCAGGACGATATCCGAGGTGGTGACGAGATCGGCGCCCGCGTCGCCCGGCCGGGCGTAGGCGGGCAGCGGGACATCCGGGTCGAGCCGGGAGAGGAGTACCTGAACGCTGGACACGGGCGGCGAGATTACTCTCTACCCGTGGGTGAATCAGCGAAGACGGCCGCTAGTGCCGCGGTCCGGCACTCCGAGCGGCTGTACGTCCCGTGGTGGGGCTGGCCGCTGCCGGTGCTCGGCGCGGTCCTGCTCGCGGCCGAGATCGACCTCGGCTACCCGGGGATCCGGGCGTGGCTGCCGTACGTGATCGCGCTGCCGGTCGTGGTGGCGCTGCTGCTGTCGCTGGGCCGGTCGAAGGTCCGCGTCACCGGCGGCGACGAGCCGGAGCTGTGGGTCGGCGACGCCCACCTGCCGCTGCGCTACGCCGGCGAGGTGGAGATCTTCGACAAGGAAGCCAAGCGCAAGGCGCTCGGGCGCGACGGCGACCCCGCCGCCTACGTGCTGCACCGCGGCTGGGTCGGCCCGGTGGTCAAGGTCCGCCTCACCGACGCGAGCGACCCGACGCCGTACTGGCTGTTCAGCACCCGGCACCCCGAGCGCGTCGCCGAGCTGCTCAAGGGCACCTGACCCCCTCCGGACATGGGAAAGGGGCCGGCCCGCCGGCCGGCCCCTTTGTCCCCAGCGCGCTTCGAGCCTCCCCCTGGGTGTCCCTCGAGGCTCTCCGTCGCGTCTGTTCGTCCCCTGTGTCGAGAACCCCCGCGCTCGTCAGGCGCAGTCGCGGCAGATCAGGCGTCCGCCGTTGTCCTCGGCCAGCCGGCTGCGGTGGTGCACCAGGAAGCACACGGAGCAGGTGAACTCGTCCGCCTGCTTCGGCACCACCTTCACGGTCATGTCCTCACCGGAAAGCCCGGAAAGGTCGGCACCCGGCAGCTCGAAGTTCTCGGCGGTCGCGTCCTCGTCGACGTCGACGACGCCGGACTGGTTCTCGTTCCGCCGGGCCTTGAGCTCCTCCAACGAGTCTTCGGCCAGCTCGTCGGCTTCGCTGCGGCGCGGAGCGTCGTAGTCGGTAGCCATCTTGTCCCTCACCCCTGCGATCAGCTTGTGTGTTCTTTTCTCCGGACCCCCGGGTCGCCCCGTGAGTCCGCCGTGCCGCTGGTCAACGTTCCAGGGCCCTCGTTTGTGCCCGACGGCCGAAGTGACCGAGGTCTCTTCTTTTCGCGCCTCTTCCTGCGGCCGGAGCCCGGGAAGGGTAGCTCACGCCCGCGACGGTTCTGCAACGAGTCAGACATTGCCGGGGATTCGTCACCCGACAGGGGGAACCCGCAGGTAAGACGCGTTGTCGTCCGTTCGGGTTGCCCACGGGTGGAGAACCCCACAGGCGGCCCGTGTCCGCTTGCCCCGGCCGGCCGGGCGTGGTGCGATCGCCGCACGGGGATCGGGCGTTCCGGCGGGGTGACCCGGAACGAGGCGCGCCGGCCGCAGCGCCTAGGCTGATCGGCCACGACGGGTGCCGGGGTTCGCACGGTCGGTTTCGGTGTTCGGGAAGGGACGGGCAGGTGGCGTCGGGGAACGGCATCGGGGACCGTGGGGCGCGGCCGTATCGCAAGCACAAGCCGCTGCCGGCGCTGATCGTCATCGGCGTGCTCGCCCTCGGCGCGATCATCGTCTGGATCAACGCGGCGGTCGGCAAGGGCGACGTCGACGAGGCCGTGAAGTGCGACCCGCCCGCGAGCCCGCCGCCGGGTGTCACGTTCAGCACCGTCCCGCACAACTCCCTCGACGACCGCGCGCCGATCCCGCCGGACAAGGTCGCGGTGAAGGTCCTCAACGCGTCGAGCACCCGCGGCCAGGGCGGCATCGCCACCACGGCGCTCAAGGAGCTGGGCTTCACCGGCGCCGGCGAGCCGGCCAACGACCCCGCCTACGACGGCCGGGTGGCCAAGTGCCGCGGCCAGATCCGCTTCGGCGAGAACGGCGTCACCGCGGCGCGGACGCTGAGCCTGGTGGTCCCGTGCGCCGAGCTGGTGCAGGACAACCGCAAGGACGCGAGCGTCGACCTGGTGACGGGCTCCCTCTTCGGCGACATCCGGCCGCGCCCCGAAGCCCGCCAGATCCTCACCCAGCTCGCCGACTGGTCCAGGACCCACCAGGGCGGCGGCGGCAACGAGCAGTCGGCGGGCGCGAAGGCCCCGGTGATCGACCAGACCCTGCTGGCCTCGGCCCGCGACGTCGCCTGCTGACTTCCCCGGCTCCCAACGCCACAACCCCCGCGCGTGGGGGCGCCCCCGATCTCCACGCTACCGGGAGGCACCGACAGTTCCGGCCGCCAAACGACAGGGTCCCGGCAAAGTCGCGGCGGCGAGCGGGTGACCGGCCGCGGGCCGGCCGCGTGGTCTGCCCGGCGTCACGGGGATGTCGTGAAAGGGTCGTTCATGTCGTCTGGCGAGATGAACGACCCTTTCATGACATCGCGGAGGGGCGGACCGGCCGGCTCAGACCTCCCCCGCCCCGCACTCGGCCAGCAGCTTCCGCAGCGGATCGGCGATCGACGGCGCCGCCGCGTAGGTCGCGTCCGCGCCCAGCTCCGGCACCGACCCCGGCACGGACACCACCGCGCCCGCCTCCGCCGCGATCAGGGCCCCCGCCGCCCAGTCCCAGCGGTGCAGGCCGTGCTCGAAGTACGCGTCCAGCCAGCCCGCCGCCACCGCGCACAGGTCCAGCGACGCCGCCCCGTTGCGGCGGATGTCGCGCACCCGCCCCAGCAGCTCCGCCGCGAAGCGGGACTGCCGCGTCCGGCGCTCGGCCGAATACGCGAAACCGGTCCCGACCAAAGCCAGTTCGAGCCGCGCGGGCTCCGACACCGCCAAGCGGCGGCCGTTCAGGAACGCGCCCTGGCCGCGGGCCGCCGTCCAGACGCGGCCGCCGGCCGGCTCCACGACCGCGCCCGCCACCGACTCGCCGTCGACCTGGGCGGCCACCGACACCGCGAACCACGGCAGCCCGTAGAGGAAGTTGACCGTGCCGTCGATCGGGTCGACCACCCAGGTCACGCCGTCGCCCGCCGCACCGCCGCCCTCCTCGCCCAGCACCTCGTCGCCCGGCCGCAGCGCGGCCAGCCGGGCGCGGATCAGGCGTTCGGACTCGTGGTCGACCGCGGTCACCACGTCGGTGTCCGCGGACTTGGTCCCGACGGCCACCGAACGACCGTTCGCCATCCCCTCCCAGGCCTCGCGGACCAGCTCGGCGGCTTCCGTCGCGACCTGCTCCGCGACGCTTTTCAGCAACGACTCGTCAACTCCCACGTCCGCCATGTCACCACATCCGGTTAAAGTCTCCGAGGCAGGCTTCTGAATCGTGCGAGAAGGGACCACGTCCGTGGTGGAGGCGACCCGCCGAGGTTTCGGCATCGACATCGGCGGCAGCGGGATCAAGGGCGCCTTGGTCGACTTGGAGCAGGGCCGGCTGATCGGCGACCGGGTCCGGATCGAGACGCCGAAGCCGTCCACGCCGTCGGCGGTGGCGGACGTCGTGCACGACATCGTCACGCAGGCGGGCTGGGACGGCCCGGTCGGCGTGACGCTCCCGGCCGTCGTCAAGAAGGGCGTCGCGCACACCGCGGCCAACATCGACAAGCAGTGGATCGGCACCGACGCCGACGCGCTGTTCGCCAAGCGGCTCGGCCGCGGCGTCGACCAGGTCGCGATGCTCAACGACGCCGACGCGGCGGGCATGGCCGAGATCCGCTTCGGCGACCCGGTCGCGCGCAAGGGCGTGACCGCGCTGCTCACCTTCGGCACCGGGATCGGCAGCGCGGTGTTCCAGGACGGCAAGCTCGTCCCGAACACCGAGTTCGGACACCTCGAGATCGACGGCCACGACGCGGAGAAGCGCGCGGCGGCGTCGGTGAAGGACAACGAGGGGCTCTCCTACCCCGAATGGGCCAAGCGGGTGCACCGTTATCTGACCGTGCTCGAGAACCTGATCTGGCCGGACCTGTTCATCGTCGGCGGCGGTGTCAGCAAGAAGGCCGAGAAATGGGTGCCGCTGCTGGACATCCGCACTCCGGTGCTGGTCGCGACGCTGCAGAACAACGCCGGGATCGTCGGCGCCGCGGCCGCCGCGGCCGAGGGCATCCAGCACTGATCCGGCGCTCGCGACGCGGCTGAGGGTGATCGCTTCGCACCGCATGCGCGTACCGTCGTTACAATGGAACACGGCCCACGGCTGCGGAGGGCAAAACCGCAGGCCGAGGCGTGATCCCCGAATGTGAGGCAGCAGTGGCCGCCAGGCCGTTGCTCGTCATGATCGACCGCTGCGAAAGGGCGTAAGTGGCAGCCGCAAGAACCGCAACCCGAGGCGGGACGAAGACAGCGACCGCAGCCGGAGAGCCGGCCGAAGAGGCAGCCACCGGGACGGCGAAGCCTGCGGCCCGCAAGACCACCACCGCCAAGAAGGCCCCGGCCAAGAAGGCCCCGGCGAAGAAGGCCGTGACCAAGGGCGCGAAGACCGAAGACGGCGATCCGGACGGTCCTGGCGAACTCGACGAAGCCGAACTCGACTCGCCCGATCTGTCGGACCTGGAAGAGGTCGAGGTCGACGTCGTCGACGAAACCGTCAACGACGAGCCGGACTCCGGTTCGGCCGACGACGACGAGGACGACGACGAGGAAGCGGACGAGGAGACCCCGGCGCAGCGCCGCCGTGGCGCCGCCGCCGACAAGGCCGCCAAGGGCTCCGACAACCCGGACTTCGTCTGGGACGAGGAGGAGTCCGAGGCGCTGCGCCAGGCGCGCAAGGACGCCGAGCTCACCGCGTCGGCCGACTCCGTGCGTGCCTACCTCAAGCAGATCGGCAAGGTCGCGCTGCTGAACGCGGAGGAGGAGGTGGAGCTGGCCAAGCGGATCGAGGCCGGGCTCTACGCCGCCGAGCGCGTGCGCACCGCCGAGGAGGAGGGCGAGAAGCTCGTCACGCAGATGCGCCGCGATCTCAAGTGGATCGTGCGCGACGGCGAGCGGGCGAAGAACCACCTGCTGGAGGCGAACCTCCGGCTCGTGGTGTCGCTGGCCAAGCGCTACACCGGCCGCGGCATGGCGTTCCTGGACCTGATCCAGGAGGGCAACCTCGGCCTGATCCGCGCGGTGGAGAAGTTCGACTACACCAAGGGCTACAAGTTCTCGACGTACGCCACGTGGTGGATCCGCCAGGCGATCACCCGCGCGATGGCCGACCAGGCCCGCACCATCCGCATCCCGGTGCACATGGTCGAGGTCATCAACAAGCTCGGCCGCATACAGCGCGAACTCCTGCAGGACCTCGGCCGCGAGCCGACGCCCGAGGAGCTCGCCAAGGAAATGGACATCTCCCCGGAGAAGGTCCTGGAGATCCAGCAGTACGCGCGTGAGCCGATCTCGCTCGACCAGACGATCGGCGACGAGGGCGACTCGCAGCTCGGTGACTTCATCGAGGACTCCGAAGCGGTCGTCGCGGTGGACGCGGTGTCGTTCACGCTGCTGCAGGACCAGCTCCAGTCGGTGCTGCAGACGCTGTCCGAGCGCGAGGCGGGCGTGGTCCGCCTGCGCTTCGGCCTCACGGACGGCCAGCCGCGCACGCTCGACGAGATCGGCCAGGTGTACGGGGTGACCCGCGAGCGCATCCGGCAGATCGAGTCGAAGACGATGTCTAAGCTGCGCCACCCGTCGCGGTCCCAGGTGCTGCGCGACTACCTGGACTGAGTCACGGCATACGGAAGAACCCCGTCACCTCGGTGGCGGGGTTCTTCCGCGTTTCAGGCCCGTCCGGTCAACGTCGTCCAGGGCACGTGCACCACCACCCGCTCCCGCAGCTGCTCGTTCAGCAGCCACAGCTCCCCCGTCGCCGGCCAGTACGACAGGTTCTGGCTGTTCACCGGCGCCTGCCCGGCCAGCCTCGACGTCGACACGCCCCCGACCCCGCCGTGCAGGCAGGACGGGTGGTCGCCCGCCACGCCCGCGTACTCCGGGCACACGCCCGTCAGCACGAAGTAGCCGTTCCGCGACACCGCGCCCTGCACGCCCCACACCGGTGAGGAAAACCCTTCGGCAGCGTGCACCAGGCCGTCGGCCGACGGCACCAGGCGGCCCGTCGTGCGGTCGAACGGCCACTTCAGGATCCGGCCGCCCGCCTCCGGGGCGTGTTCCGCCGTCACGAACGTCGAGTCGCTGTGGTCGAACGACAGCGTAGAGAGGCACGGGCGCGCACCCACCGCCGTCGTGCAGGCGCCGCCGCCCGGGTACCAGTACGCGCCGATCTGAGGCATCGCGTAGTCGTAGAACGCCGCGTGGTACTTGCCGTCCGCGCCGCGGCCGACCGTGCCCGCGCTCGCGTCGACCTTCCAGAAGCGGGTGGTGTCGAAGACGCGGATCAGGCCGCCGGTGGTCGCGACGTACAACAGGTTGCCCGACCACGTCATGCCGTGCCCGTGACCCGCCACGACCGCGAAATCGGTGTCGGAAGTCGGTTCCACGAGCAGGACGTGCCGGTACCCGAGCCCGGTCGCGTCCACAAAGGACAGCCGGACCATGGTGTCGCCCGGGGTGTGCCACGACGTCGCGGCGACGCGCTTGCCGGCGGCGGTGCCGGTCGCCGGGTCGGCGTCGCCGGAGCCGGTGAGGCCCTGCGGGATCCAGTCGTTGGTCTTGTCGTCGTTGGCGTCTTCCCAGCAGAACCCGGCCGGCTTCAGCGCCGCGGCGAGGTACGTGCCGTGGCAGAGCGGGCGGGCCTTGCGGTTGGTGTCCCCCAGCAACGACGAAAGCCCGCGCGGCGGCAGCTGGCGATCCAGCGCGGCGACCCTCGAGCCGTACGTGGCGAAGGTGTCCCCGGCGGTCAGCCGGTAGTCGTCGACCGACGCCAGCCGGGGGAAGTTCGCCGCGGCCCGGGCCGGCGGCGCCAGGGCGAGCAGCAGCAGCGTCACGAAACCGATCAGGAAGCGCATGCCCGCAGCGTGACCCGGCCCCGTACACGAGCCGTACAACTCAGGGGACGGCCAGCCCGCGCTCCCGCAGCGACTGCTCGACGCGCAGCCGTTCGATCTCGCGGTCCATCCCCTCGGGCAGCTCGGCGAGCCGGTGCGGGACGCCGACCTGGCGGCAGGCCTGGGTGAGCAGCTCGTCGTAGGCCTGCCGGGTCCCGAAGCGCCGGGCGGCGGGCGTGCCGGAGGGGTAGCCGGCGAGCAGCCGGTGCACGCGGCGCAGGTCGGCGGCGACCCGCTCGATCGGCGGTCCCGACGGCGCCGGCGCGCTCCGCTTCGCGCGGATCCGGTGGACCAGCCGCGGGACGCGCAGCGCGCACCAGAACAGCACCGTGGGAGCGAAGCAGACCACGGCGAAGAGGATCAGGTTCGCGAGGACGCCGGAGCCGTCCATCCCCCGATGGTAGCGCCGGGGACGCAACTTTCCCTACGAAAGTGGCGCCCCCGGCCGGGGATCAAGCGGGGTCGGTCTCTTCGACCAGCCACAGGACGCCCGCGGGCGGCAGCTGCAGCACCGCCGAGGCCGGCTGGCCGTGCCACGGCTCCTCGGTCGCCTCCACGAGCCCGAGGTTCCCCACCCCGGATCCGCCGTACGCCTCCGCGTCGGTGTTCACGACTTCGCGCCACCGCCCGGCGGCCGGCAGGCCGACGCGGTAGTCGTGGTGCGGGATGCCCGCGAAGTTCGCCACGCACGCCAGGCGCGAGCCGTCGGTGCCGAGGCGCAGGAAGCTGAGCACGTTGCCGCTCGAGTCGTTCGCGTCGATCCAGGCGAAGCCCTCGGGCGAGGTGTCCTGGCTGAACAGCGCCGGCGTCGACCGGTACACCGAGTTCAGCGACCGCAGCAGGTCCTGGATCCCGCGGTGCAGCGGTTCCTCCAGGAGGTGCCAGTCGAGCGAGCGCTGCTCCGACCACTCCCCCTCCTGGCCGAACTCGCCGCCCATGAACAGCAGCTGCTTGCCCGGGTGCGCCCACATGAACGCCAGCAGCGAGCGCAGCCCGGCCGCCTTGTTCCAGGCGTCGCCCGGCATGCGGCCCCACAGGGATCCCTTGCCGTGCACCACTTCGTCGTGCGACAGCGGCAGGACGAAGTTCTCGCTCCACGCGTACACGAGCGAGAACGTCATCTCGTTGTGGTGGTACGCGCGGTGGATCGGCTCGTGCGACAGGTACCGGAGCGTGTCGTGCATCCAGCCCATGTTCCACTTGAAGCCGAAACCCAGGCCGCCCAGGTGCGTCGGGCGCGTGACGCCCGGCCAGGCGGTCGATTCCTCGGCCACCATCACGATGCCCGGGTGTCGCTTGTAGACGGTCGCGTTCAGCTCCTGCAGGAACCGCACCGCGTCCAGGTTTTCGCGGCCGCCGTACTGGTTCGGCAGCCACTCCCCTTCCTTGCGGGAGTAGTCGAGGTACAGCATCGACGCCACCGCGTCCACGCGCAGGCCGTCGAGGTGGAACTCCTCGATCCAGTACAGCGCGTTGGCGACGAGGAAGTTGCGGACCTCGTTGCGGCCGAAGTCGAACACGAGCGTGCCCCAGTCGGGCTGCTCGCCGCGGCGCGGGTCCGCGTGCTCGTACAGCGCGGTGCCGTCGAACTTCGCCAGCGCCCAGCTGTCGCGCGGGAAGTGCGCGGGCACCCAGTCCACCAGCACGCCGATCCCGCGCTGGTGCAGGCGGTCGACGAAGTAGCGGAAGTCGTCCGGGGAACCGAAGCGGGACGTCGGCGCGTAGTACGACGTCACCTGGTAGCCCCACGAGCCGCCGAACGGGTGCTCCGACACCGGCAGCAGCTCGACGTGCGTGAAGCCGGTCTCGACGAGGTAGTCGCCGAGCTGGTCGGCCAGCTCGCGGTAGTCCAGCCCGGGCCGCCACGAGCCGAGGTGCACCTCGTAGACGCTCATCGGCGCCGCGGCCCACTCGGTCGCCTCGCGCTGGGCGACCCACTCGTCGTCGTTCCACAGGTACGCGGACGTGGTGACCACCGACGCCGTCGCGGGCGGCTGCTCGGTGGCGAACGCCATCGGGTCGGCCTTCTCGTGCCAGTTGCCGTCCGCGCCGAGGATCCGGAACTTGTAGCAGGTGCCCGGGCCGACGCCGGGGACGAACAGCTCCCAGATCCCGGACGAGCCGAGCGAGCGCATCGGGTGCCCGCGCCCGTCCCAGCCGTTGAAGTCGCCGATCACGCGGATGCCGCGGGCGTTCGGCGCCCACACCGCGAAGGACGTCCCCTCGACGACGCCGTTCGCCGTCTCGTACGACCGGACGTGCGAGCCGAGCGCTTCCCACAGCCGTTCGTGCCGGCCTTCGCCGATCAGGTGCAGGTCCAGCTCGCCCACCGTGGGCAGCCAGCGGTACGGGTCGTCGGCGGTCGCGGTGTGCCCGTCGTACTCGACTTCCAGCCGGTAGTCGCCGGGGTGCTCCGGCACCGCGACGGCGAACAGCGCGTCGATCACCGGTTCCATCGGGTACCGCTGCTCGCCCGCGCTCAGCGTGACCGCCTTGGCGCCGGGCAGCAGCGCCCGCGCCACGAACCCCTTGCCCGCCGGGTGCACGCCGAGGACGGAGTGCGGGTCGTGGTGGGAACCGGCCAGCAGCCGGTCGATGTCGGCGGCGGGCGGGGCCGCGGCCGGGAGGCCATCCGGAACGGCGTTCACGGTGTCATCCCTCTCCACTCGTGATCCGGGCGATCGAAGCGAGCGGCACGCCCAGCCAGTCCGGCCGGTTCGCGTGCTCGTAGCCCACTTCGTAGACCGCCTTGTCCAGTTCGAAGGCGCGCAGCAGCTCGCCCTGTTCGCGCGGGTCCGCCGCGACCGCCGCGTAGCCCTCGCAGAAGGCCGCGCGGTTGCGCTGGGACCACTCCCAGGCCCGCTCGGCCAGCGCCGGCTCGTCGGGCTGCCCGACCAGCAGCTGCTGGGCCGCGTAGTCGAACGACCTCAGCATGCCCGCCACGTCGCGCAACGGCGACCGCAGCGCGTGGCGCTCCTCCACCGGCGCCGCGGGCTCGCCCTCGAAGTCGATCAGGAGCCAGCCGCCGACGGTCCGCAGCACCTGGCCCAGGTGCAGGTCGCCGTGGATGTACTGCATGGTCACCGCGCCGGCGGGCAGCGACTCCAGCTTCTCGAACGCCGACCGCAGCGCCGGGGCGTGCGCCGCCAGCTCCGGGACCCGCCCGGCGATCGTGTCCAGGCGGGCGGCCATCGCCTTCGTCGTGCGCTCCAGCTCGTCGGCGTCGACGGTCTCCGTGCCGAGCGCCTCGGCGAGGTCGGCGTGCACCTCGGCGACGGCGCGCCCCAGCCGCTCGGCCTCGCCGGCGAAGTCGCCGCCGACCTCCTCCGCGTGCAGCTCCGGCGCCGCCATCAGGTCGCGCACGCTGGTGGTGGCCATCGCCCAGCCGTCGACGGCGTCGGCGACGAAGTGCTGCAGCATGCCGACCGTGGTCGGCTCGCCGCCGAGGTCACCGGTGATCGACCCGAGCACCGGCGCGATGTGCTTGCTGCCGACGCCCTGCAGCGCGCGGTGCAGCAGCAGGTCCTTGTTCTTGCCCGGGGTCAGCTTGCGGAACAGCTTGAGGATGTACTGCCCGCCGTAGACCAGCGAGGTGTTGCTCTGCTCCGACGAGATCGGCCGCGCCCGCAGGCCGGTCTCCAGCTCCGCGCCCGGCTCGTGCTCGAAGACGAGCGACCCCACCGCGTCCTCGCGCGCCATCAGGTCCAGCAGCACGCCGGTGAGGTCCAGGTCGCCGGACGCCTCGTACGCGTTCAGGTCGCCGACCGCGCCGATCCAGCTGGTCGACGCGATCTCCGGCGGGTGCGTCCGCCGCCCGACGAGCAGCTGGTACGGCTCGCGCCGGTCGTCCTGGGCCACTTCCACGACCACGTGCAGCAGCTGCGGATCACCGGTGAGCAGCTCGGTCACGCCGAGCGGCCGGACGCCGGTCACCGGCCGGTCCTTGCCGGCGAACCAGCGCTGCTCGGGCAGCCAGCGCTTCAGGTCGCCGGTCAGGTCGTCGACCAGCTCGCGCGGGTCGGACAAGGGACTCACCTCGTTTCGCCTTCGTCTCCCGGGCTCGTCAGCTGGAACCAGTAGAAGCCGTGGCCCGGCAGGGTCAGCAGGTACGGCAGCTCCCCGATGCTGGGGAACCGCACCCCGCCGGTGAGCTCCACCGGCGTGCACCCGCGGTGCCCGGTCAGGTCCAGCTCCACCGGCTGCGGGAACCGGGAGAGGTTGTTCACGCAGAGCACGACGTCCTCGCCGCCGTCCGGGCGCCGCCACTGGCGCTTGTAGGCCAGCACGCTCGGGTTGGACCCGCCGAGGTCGATGAAGTCGCCCTCGGCGAACGCGTGGTGCTCCTTGCGCACCTCGATCATCCGCCGGGTCCAGTTGAGCAGCGAGGACGCGTTGTTCGACTGCGCTTCGACGTTCAGGCCCTGGTAGCCGTACACCGGGTCCATGATCACCGGCAGGTAGATCCGGCCCGGGTCGCAGGAGGAGAACCCGGCGTTGCGGTCCGGGGTCCACTGCATGGGGGTGCGCACCGCGTCGCGGTCGCCGAGCCAGATGTTGTCTCCCATGCCGATCTCGTCACCGTAGTACAGAACGGGCGAGCCCGGCAGGGACAGCAGCATCGCGGTGAAGAGCTCCTGCTGGTTGCGGTCGTTGTCCAGCAGCGGGGCCAGCCTCCGGCGGATGCCGATGTTGGCCTTCATGCGCGGGTCCTTGGCGTACTCCGCGTACATGTAGTCGCGCTCTTCGTCGGTGACCATCTCGAGGGTCAGCTCGTCGTGGTTGCGCAGGAAGATGCCCCACTGGGTGCCGCTGGGGATCTGCGGGGTCTGGACCAGGATCTCCGAGATCGGGAACCGCGACTCCCGCCGCACGGCCATGAAGATCCGCGGCATCAGCGGGAAGTGGAACGCCATGTGGCACTCGTCGCCGCCGACCTGCGGGTCGCCGAAGTACTCGACGACGTCCGAGGGCCACTGGTTGGCCTCGGCGAGGAGGATGCGCCCGGGGTACTCGTCGTCGACGACCTTGCGGCAGCGCTTGAGGAACTCGTGCGTGCGCGGCAGGTTCTCGCAGTTGGTGCCCTCCTGCTCGAACAGGTACGGCACGGCGTCGAGGCGGAACCCGTCGATGCCCAGGTCGAGCCAGAACCGCAGGGTGTCGATCATGGCGTTCTGGACGTCGGGGTTCTCGAAGTTGAGGTCCGGCTGGTGGGAGAAGAACCGGTGCCAGTAGAACTGGCCGCGCACCGGGTCGTAGGTCCAGTTCGACGTCTCGGTGTCGACGAAGATGATCCGCGCGTCGGCGTAGCGCGAGTCGTCGTCGCTCCACACGTAGTAGTCGCCGTACGGGCCGTCGGGTTCGTTGCGCGACTGCTGGAACCACGGGTGCGCGTCCGAAGTGTGGTTGAGCACCAGGTCGGTGATCACCCGGATGCCGCGCCGGTGCGCCTCGTTCAGCAGGAAGACGAAGTCCTCGACGCTGCCGAACTCCGGCAGCACCGCCCGGAAGTCGCTGATGTCGTACCCGCCGTCGCGCAACGGCGAGGCGTAGAACGGCGGCAGCCACAGGCAGTCGATGCCGAGCCACGCCAGGTAGTCCAGCCGGCCGGCCAGCCCTCTCAGGTCGCCGGTGCCGTCGCCGTTGGAGTCGGCGAAGGCGCGCACCAGCACCTCGTAGAACACCGCGCCCTTGAACCACTCCGGGTTGCTGGGCGCCTGCTGCGCCGAGCGGAAGTCCCCGGCCTGGGGTTCGACCAGCATGCCGTCGGCCGTGATCGCCTCACCGGTGTGCGGCACGCCGTCCAGCCCGAGCGCCGCGTCGGGGCGGGCTTCTTCCGCCATCTGCTCCACCTCAGTCCCTCGATCCGTTCCTTCCCTGCTACCCGGCCAGCCGCCGCCGGACCGACACCACGTGGGCCACGGCCCGCCAGGGTTCGAGCCGGACGTAGTTCGCCGGTCCCCAGTCCCACGTGTCGCCGGTGACCTCGTCGTGCGCGATCAGCCGTTCGTGCGCCTCGAACCCGAGCGCCCCGGTGTCCAGCCAGAGCGTGCCCTCCTGGGGCCCGTACGGATCGAGGGTGACGACCGTGACCACGGTGTCGCCGGTGGCCGGGTCCTGTTTGGAGTAGGCCAGCAGCGCGTCGTTGTCGACGTGGTGGAAGTGCAGGGTGCGCATCTGCTGCAGCGCCGGGTGCGCCTTGCGGACGGCGTTCAGCTTGGCCAGCCACGGCTCCAGCGAGCGCCCTTCGGCGAGCGCGCGCTCGAAGTCGCGCGGCCGCAGCTGGTACTTCTCGGAGTCCAGGTACTCCTCGCTGCCTTCGCGGACCGGGACGTGCTCGAACAGCTCGTAGCCGGAGTAGACGCCCCACGTCGGCGAGATCGTCGCCGCCAGCGCGGCCCGCAGCGCGAACATGCCGGGGCCGCCGCGCTGCAGCGACTCGTGGAGGATGTCCGGGGTGTTGACGAACAGGTTCGGCCTGCCCTCGTTCCAGTGGTCGCGCAGGTCGACGGCGAAGTCGATCAGCTCCTGCTTGCCGGTCCGCCAGGTGAAGTAGGTGTAGCTCTGGGTGAAGCCGAGCCGGGCCAGGCCCCACAGCCGCGCCGGCCGGGTGAACGCCTCGGCCAGGAACAGCACGTCGGGGTGGGCGTCCTTCACCGACTGGATCAGCCAGGCCCAGAAGTCCGGCGGCTTGGTGTGCGGGTTGTCGACCCGGAAGATCTTGACCCCGTGGTCGATCCAGACGGTGATCACCCGCAGCATCTCTTCGTAGACGCCCTTGGGGTCGTTGTCGAAGTTGATCGGGTAGATGTCCTGGTACTTCTTCGGCGGGTTCTCGGCGTAGGCGATCGAGCCGTCCGGGCGGGTGGTGAAGAACTCCGGGTTCTTCAGGACCCACGGGTGGTCGGGCGCGGCCTGCAGCGCGAAGTCGAGCGCGACCTCCATGCCCAGCTCCTCGGAGCGGGCGACGAAGGCGTCGAAGTCCTCGAAGGTGCCGAGGTCGGGGTGGATCGAGTCGTGCCCGCCCTCGTCGGCGCCGATGGCCCACGGCGAGCCGACGTCTTCGGGCTTGGCGTCGAGGGTGTTGTTGGGGCCCTTGCGGTTCACCCGGCCGATCGGGTGGATCGGCGGCAGGTAGACGATGTCGAAGCCCATCTTCGCGACCCGGTCGAGCGCGGCCGCGGCGGTGGTGAAGGTGCCGTGCACCGGCTTGCCCTCGACGTCGAGCCCGCCGGTCGAGCGCGGGAAGAACTCGTACCAGGAGCCGTACGCGGCGCGCCGCCGGTCGACCCAGACCTTGAACGGCTTGCCCTTGGTGATCAGCTCGCGCACCGGGAATTCGCGCATGAGCTGGCGGATTTCGGGCGACAGCGCGGGCCCGACGCGCTCGGCGAGGCCGCGCGTCTCGTCGCGCAACGCGGTCACCGCGCCGGTCAGCAGCGCCTTCTCCGCGCGGCGGTCGGGACGGCGGGAGACGCGCTCCAGCAGCCGGGCGCCGTTTTCGATGTCGTTGGCGAGGTCTTCGGGCCCCTGCCCGGCGGCGACCTTCACCTCGACGGCGTGCTCCCACGTCGCCCAGGGATCGCTCCAGGCGTCGATCCGGAAGGTCCACGGCCCGGTCGTGTCGGGGACGATCACCGCGGCGAACTCGTCGGGGTGATCGGGTCCGCGCGGCACCATCCGCGTCTGGCGCGTCAGGCGGTCGCCGGGACCACGCCACGCGACGGTGGCGGCGACGGCGTCGTGCCCTTCCCGCCAGACGGTCGCGGTGACCGGGATGTGTTCCCCCACAACGGCTTTGGCCGGATACCGGCCGCAGCTCACGCTGGGGGAGACGTCGTCGATGCCGAGCCGGCCGGTCATGGGCAACGCCCCTCGGTGTGTCGGTTGGACGCAGGCGACGACAGTCTGCCTGACACGATCAAGCGCCTACGAGGCAGGGCTCTTTAGGTGTGTACCCACCCGCCGCCGGTCGAAACGCTGTTCCAGCAAGGAATTTCGGCCGGATGTCCGGCTCGTTACGCGCACGCGACGCCGAGCCGCGGCGACACGCGCACCCCAACAGTGCGGAGCCTTACCCGAACGGACGAAAGATGCGTCCGGTACCGGTCAGTAGGTCTCCGGTGCCGGGTCCGCGGCCAGCCGCGGGGCGCGCAGCAACAGCAGGGACCGCGACTGCAGCGTCACCCGGCTCTTGGCCTCCAGCACGCCGGGGTTGGCCGGGCTGCCGTCCGCGGTGCTCGTGTCGAGCGTCGGCTTGTACGTCTCGCCGTACTCCCGGCCCGGCAGGACGACCTCGCCCGGCGCGTCGCCCGCGTGCAGCCACAGCAGCCACGAGTGGTCGGGCACGAGCGCGCCCTCGCGGTTGCGGGCCTGGCTGTTCGAGCCGTCGATCCACATGCCGAGCGTGTGGCGCTCCTCGAACCAGTCGTTCTCGGCGAACTCCTCGCCGTCCGGGCGGAACCAGACCAGGTCGGGCTTGCCGGTCGGGGTGGTCCGGCCTTCGAAGAACTCCGGCTGCCGCAGCGCCGGGCTGTTCGCGCGCAGCCGCACCACCCGGCGGGCGAACGCGAGCATGGCCTCGGCTTCGGGGTCGTCCGGCGTCCAGTCCAGCCAGGACGTTTCGTCGTCGAGGCAGTACGCGTTGTTGTTGCCGTGCTGGGTCCGCCAGAACTCGTCGCCCATGGTGAGCATCGGGGTGCCGGTGGACAGCAGCAGCGTGGCGAACATGTTCCGGGCCTGCCGGGTGCGCAGCGCGCGGATCGCCGGGTCGGCGGTCTCCCCCTCGGCGCCGTGGTTCCACGAGCGGTTGTCGTTGGTCCCGTCGCGGTTGTCCTCGCCGTTGGCCTCGTTGTGCTTTTCGTTGTAGGACACCAGATCCCGCAGCGTGAAGCCGTCGTGCGCGGTGACGAAGTTGATCGACTGCCACGGCCGGCGCAGGTTGTGGTCGTAGAGGTCCGACGAACCGGACAGCCGGTAGGCGAGGTCGCGGACGCCGGTCGCGCCGCGCCAGAAGTCGCGCACGGTGTCCCGGTAGCGGCCGTTCCACTCGGCCCACTGGGCGCCGAAGCCGCCGACGCGGTAGCCCTCGCCGGTCGCGTCCCACGGCTCGGCGATCAGCTTGCACCGGGACAGCACGGGGTCGGTGGTGATCGCGGTGAGCAGCGTCGAGGCCGCGTCGAACGCGCCCCCGCGGGGCCGCCCGAGCGTGCTGGCCAGGTCGAACCGGAAGCCGTCGACGCCCATCTCCTGCGTCCAGTAGCGCAGCGAGTCGGTCACCAGCCGCACCACGGTCGGCGAGCCCGCCTCCAGGGTGTTGCCGCAGCCGGTGATGTCGGCCATGTGCCCGCGGTCGGTGTGCAGGTAGTACACCGGCGCGTTCAGCCCGCGGAAGCTCAGCGTCGGCCCGTCCGGCCCGCCCTCGCAGGTGTGGTTGAACACGACGTCGAGGATCACTTCGATGCCCGCCGCGTGCAGGGCGGCCACCATCAGCCGGAACTCCTCGACCTCGTGGCCCGGTTCGCTGGCGTAGGCGGCGTGCGGCGCGAAGAAGCCGAGCGGCGAGTACCCCCAGTAGTTGTGCCGCCCGGCGCGGACCAGCGACGGCTCGTCGAGGAACGAGTGCACCGGCAGCAGCTCCACCGACGTGACGCCGAGCCGGGTCAGGTATTCGATCGCGACCGGGTGGGCCAGGCCGAGGTAGGTGCCGCGCAGCGCCTCGGGGATGAACGGGTGCTGCCGGGTGAACCCCTTCACGTGCAGCTCGTAGACCACCGCTTCCTCGAACGGCACCTCCGGCTTGACGCCGGTGTCCGGCCCGCCCGGCGAGGTGACCACCGACAGCGGCACGCTGCCCAGGGAGTCCACAGTGGACATCGGCCCGCGCTCGGGGTCGCCGTTGAAGCCCTGTGCCGCGGCCAGGTCGGTCAGTCCCCCGGTGATCTGCCGCGCGTACGGGTCCACCAGCAGCTTGTGCGGGTTGCACCGCAGGCCGCGGGCGGGGTCGTACGGGCCGTGGATCCGGTAGCCGTAGCGCTGCCCCGGCGTCACCCCGGGTACCAGGCCGTGCCAGACACCGAAGGTGCGCTCGGTGAGCGCGATCCGGCGTTCCGACCCGTCGGCGTCGATCAGGCACAGCTCGACGGCGTCCGCGACGGCGGACGTGATCGCGAACCGCACGCCGCCGGCCTCGGGGTGGGCTCCGAGCGGGAAGGGGCGCCCGGCGAGGACGTGGTCGGCGGAGGGTCGTGTGGCCATTCCTGAATCGTCCCAGATACCGGCCGCTTCGCGCGCCGTGTGCGGTGCGGTTATCGGGTTTCGACCAGAACGAAACCGTCCGGCGGCAGCTGGGCTGCCCCGCCGTCGACCTCGGCCCCGCCCCACGTGAGCAGGGCCGACGTGGCTCCGAGCGGGAGCGTGACCGGCCCGGGACCGAAGTTGACCGCCAGCCGCAGCGGGCCGCGGTGCAGGACGAGCCAGGAGCCGTCCGGCGAGCTGTCGACGCGCAGGCCGTCGAGCCGGGGATCGGCCAGTTCGGGCCGTTCGCGGCGCAGCCGGATCAGCGCGCGGTACAGCTCCAGCACCTCGCGGTGCCCCGGCTGGTCCGCTTCGGCCCAGTCGAGCCGCGACCGGTCCACGGTGGCCGGGTCCATCGGGTCCGGTACGTCCGATTCGCCCCAGCCGTGCCGGGAGAACTCGCGACGGCGGCCCGTGCGGACGGCCTCGGCCAGCTCGGGGTCCGGGAACGAGGCGAAGAACTGCCACGGCGTGCTCGCCGCCCACTCCTCCCCCATGAACACCATCGGTGTGAACGGCGAGCAGAACAGGATGGCCGCGCCGCAGCCCAGCCGGTTCGCCGGGACCGTCGCCGAGAGCCGGTCGCCGGTCGCGCGGTTGCCGATCTGGTCGTGGTTCTGCAGGTAGCCGAGGAAGCGGTGCCCGGGCACCGTCCGCGTGTCGACCGGGCGGCCGTGGGTCCGCTCCCGGAACGACGACCAGGTGCCGGCGTGGAAGAACGCCTCGCGCAGGACCCGCCCGAGCGCGTCCGGCGCGGCGAAGTCGGTGTAGTACCCGCTCGTTTCGCCGGTCAGCTTGACGTGCAGCGCGTGGTGGAAGTCGTCCGACCACTGGGCGTGCAGGCCATACCCGCCGCGCTCGCGGGGCGTGACGAGCCGCGGGTCGTTGAGGTCGGACTCGGCGATCAGCGTCAGCGGCCGGTTCAGCGCCGCCGACAGCGCGTCGACCTCGGTGGCGAGCTGTTCGAGCAGGTGGACGGCCCGCCGGTCCAGCAGCGCGTGGACGGCGTCCAGGCGCAGCGCGTCGACGTGGAAGTCGTGGAACCAGCTCAGCGCGTTGTCGATCACGTACCGGCGGACCTCGTCGGAGCCGGCGCCGTCGAGGTTGAGGCCGGGCCCCCAGTCGTTCTGGCCGGCGAAGTACGGGCCGAACCGGTCGAGGTAGGCGCCGGAGGGCCCGAGGTGGTTGTAGACGACGTCGAGCACGACCGCCAGGCCGCGCGCGTGGGCCGCGTCGACGAACCGCTTGAGCCCGTCCGGGCCGCCGTAGGGCTCGTGCACCGCGCCCCAGAGGACGCCGTCGTAGCCCCAGCCGGCGGTGCCGTCGAAGGAGTTCACCGGCAGCAGCTCGACGTGCGTGATCCCGAGGTCGACGAGGTGGTCGAGCCGGTCGATGGCGGCGTCGAAGGTGCCGCCCTCGGTGAAGGTGCCGAGGTGCAGCTCGTAGACGACGGCGCCGGGCAGCTGACGGCCGTGCCAGGCGTCGTCGGTCCACTCGAACTCGCCGTGGTCGTAGACCCGCGACTCCTGGTGGACGCCGTGCGGCTGCCACCGCGACCGCGGGTCGGGCAGCGGCTTCTCGTCGTCGTCCAGGAGGAAGGCGTAGTTGATGCCGTCGGCGTCGGCGTGCCACCAGCCGCCGTCGGCCGCGGTCATCTCGTGCACCTCGGCGTCGACGGCGACCCGGACCCGCTCGGCGGCCGGGGCCCAGACACTGAACCTCATGCGTCTCCTCGCACCAGCAACGCGACGGGGTACCGCTCGAACAGGGTGGCCAGGTCCGGCGTCGCGTCCCGGCCGGTGAGGACGTCGGTCCAGACGCCGTCCGGCAGCGGGAGCACGGTGTCGCGCCAGCCGCCCGCGGCTTCGAGGCCGACCGGCAGCCGGGTGACCGCGACGGCCAGATCGGGGCTGCGGGTGTAGGCCAGGCAGTGCTCCGCCGCGACGCCCTCGGCGCGCAGCGGCCGGTAGCCGCGGAACAACGCGGGGTGCTCCTGGCGCAGCTTCAGCGCCTTGTGCACGACCAGCAGCTTCGCCGCGCCCGACGCGTCGATCTCCGGCAGCTCGCCGCCGGAGATCCGCTTCAGCAGCTCGCGGCGGACCGCGTAGTCGACCGGACGGCGGTTGTCCGGGTCGACCAGCGAGAAGTCCCACAGCTCGGTGCCCTGGTAGACGTCCGGGACCCCGGGCGCGGTCAGCTGGACGAGCTTCTGCCCGAGCGAGTTGCTCCAGCCCGGCCGCTCGATCCGCGCGACGAACGCGGCCACGTCGGGGTCGTTGACGACTTTGCCGGGCCAGGCGGCGACGGCGGCCTCGAAGGCCTCGTCGTGGTCGGTCCAGCTGGTCCGGAGCTTGGCTTCCTTGGCCGCCTTGTCGAGGTAGTCCCGCAGCCGGGCCGGCTCGATCGGCCAGGTGGACACGAGCGTCTGCCAGGCGAGCAGGTTGAGCGACGGCTCGTCGATCCCGTGGCTCGCGGTCCACCGCCGGACCGCTTCGGCGAACTCACCGGGCACTTCGGCCAGCACGGCCATCCGGGCGCGGGTGTCCTCGGACCGCTTGGTGTCGTGCGTGGTCAGCGTCGTCATCGCGGCCGGGTAACCCGCTTCGCGCCCGGCGGCCAGCCGGTGGAACTCCTCGACGCCGAGGCCGAAGCGGTCCGGGTTGCCGCCGACCTCGTTGAGCGCGGCGAAGCGGGTGTAGCGGTAGAACGTGGTGTCCTCGGTGCCCTTGGCCACGACCATGCCGGACGTCTGCTGGATCCGGGTGGCCAGCTCGCCGTCCGGCTCGGCGCGGACCTGCGCGTCGAGGGCCGCGAGCGCGTCGGCGAGGTCGGGCCGCGCCTGGCGCGCTCCGGCGATCGCGGCGGCCCAGTGCGCCGCGCCTTCGGGCAGGTAGGAGCGGTAGACGGGGAAGGCGATCATGGCCTCGGCCACCGCCTGCCGCGCCTGCTCGGCGTCGACGTCCCGCAGCAGCGCCGCGATCCGCCGGACCTCGGCGACCAGGATGCGGTCGGTGACCAGGCGCCGGGCCTCGGCCTCGACGCGGTGGTAGCCGGTCTTCACGCCCAGCTCGTTCGCCAGCTCGGTGAAGGCGGGCTCGGCGGCCGGGCCGACGAAGACGCCGGCGATCTCGCGCAGGGCGTCGTAGCCGGTGGTGCCGTCGACCGGCCAGCTCTGCGGCAGCGGCTCGCCCGGGTGCAGGATCTTCTCCGCCACGATCCACGCGCCCGGAGCGTTCTCGCGCAGCCGCCGGAAGTAGCCGCCGGGGTCGGCGAGGCCGTCCGGGTGGTCGACGCGCAGGCCGGTGACGTCGCCGTCGGCCACCCAGCGCAGCACCTCGCCGTGCGTCTCGGCGAACACCGTCGGGTCCTCGACGCGGACGGCGGCCAGGTTCGTGATGTCGAAGAACCGGCGGTAGTTCAGCTCCGCGTTGCCGCGGCGCCAGCCGATCAGCCGGTAGTGCTGCCGTTCGTGGATCTCTTGCGGCGTCCCGCTTTCCGTCCCCGGCGCGATCGGGAAGCGGTGGTCGTAGTAGGCGAGTTCGCCGTCCTCGACCGACAGCTCCGCCACGGCGTCGTCGTCGCCCAGGACCGGCAGCAGGATCGGCCCGCGTGCCCAGTCGACGTCGAAGAAGGCCGCATACGGCGAGTCTCGGCCGTGTTGGAGCACGTCCCACCAGAACCGGTTCGCCTTCGGGACCTCGACCGACATGTGGTTGGGCACGATGTCGACGACCAGGCCGAGCCCGGCCTCCTTCAGCTTCACGCTCAGCTCGCGTCGGGCGTCCTCGCCACCCAGCTCTGGCCGCGCGCGCGTCGGGTCGACGACGTCGTAGCCGTGCGTCGACCCGGGCGTCGCGTCCAGCACCGGCGACGCGTAGAGCGCGCCGACACCGAGTTCGCGCAGGTAGCCGGCGATGCCGGCCGCGTCGGTGAAGGTGAACTCCGGGCGCAGCTGCACCCGGTAGGTCGACTCCGGCACCGTCATTCGGGCTCCGTCTCCGTCCGCTGCAGCACGATCAGGGACCGGGCGGGGAGGGTGAGCTGGCCGCCGCCCTCGATCGGCTCCGCGCCGGCGGGTTCCACCTCGCCGGTCGCGGTGTCGATGACGACTGTCCAGCGCTCGCCGTACCCGTTGCCCGGCAGCTTGGCGTCGATGTCCTCGTAGTGGGCGTTGAAGGCGAGCAGGAACGAGTCGTCCTCGACCTTCATGCCGCGCTGGTCGAGGTCCGGGATCGCCTTGCCGTTGAGGAAGACGACGACCGCCTTGCCGAAGCCGTCGTCCCAGTTCTGCTCGGTCATCTCCTCGCCGGCCGGGGTGAACCAGGCGATGTCGCCGAGCTTGTCGCCCTTGCCGACCGGCCCGCCCTGGAAGAACCGGCGGCGGCGGAACACCGGGTGCCGGTGCCGGAACGCGCCCAGCCCGCCGGTGAACTTGACCAGGTCCGCGTTGTCCTTGGCCAGTTCCCAGTCCATCCAGGACAGTGCGGAGTCCTGGCAGTAGACGTTGTTGTTGCCCTGCTGGGTGCGCCCGAACTCGTCGCCGTGCAGGATCATCGGGACGCCTTGCGAAAGCAGCATCGTGGCCAGCATGTTCCGCTGCTGGCGGGCACGCAGGTTCAGCACCTCGGGATCGTCGGTCTCGCCCTCGACCCCGCAGTTCCACGACCGGTTGTCGTCGGCGCCGTCACGGCCGTCCTCGCCGTTGGCCTCGTTGTGCTTTTCGTTGTAGGACACCAGGTCCCGCAGCGTGAAGCCGTCGTGCGCGGTGACGAAGTTGATCGACGCGAACGGGCGGCGGCCGTCGTCCTGGTAGAGGTCCGACGAGCCGGTGATGCGCGACGCGAACTCCCCCAGCGTGGAGGGCTCGCCGCGCCAGAAGTCGCGGACGGTGTCGCGGAACTGCCCGTTCCACTCCGTCCACAGCGGCGGGAAGTTGCCGACCTGGTAGCCACCGGGCCCGACGTCCCACGGCTCGGCGATCAGCTTCACCTGGCTGACGATCGGGTCCTGCTGCACCAGGTCGAAGAACGTGGACAGCCGGTCGACGTCGTAGAACTCGCGCGCCAGCGCCGAAGCGAGGTCGAAGCGGAAGCCGTCGACGTGCATCTCCGTCACCCAGTACCGCAGCGAGTCCATGATCAGCTGCAGTGTGTGCGGATTGCGGACGTTGAGGGAGTTCCCGGTGCCGGTGTAGTCCATGTAGTACTCGGGCTCCCCCTCCACCAGCCGGTAGTAGGCCTCGTTGTCGATGCCCCGCATCGACAGCGTCGGCCCGAGGTGGTTTCCCTCGGCGGTGTGGTTGTAAACCACGTCCAGGATGACTTCGATGCCGGCCTCGTGGAAGGCCTTCACCATGCCCTTGAACTCCTGGACCTGCCCGCCCTCGCCGGGCATCGCCGCGTACGCGTCGTGCGGCGCGAAGTACCCGATCGTGTTGTAGCCCCAGTAGTTCGTCAGGCCCTTCTCGGCCAGGCCGTGGTCGGTGACGAACTGGTGCACCGGCAGCAGTTCCACCGCCGTGACGCCGAGTTTCTGCAGGTGCTCCACGACCGCCGGGTGCGCGAGACCGGCGTAGGTGCCCCGCAGCGCCTCGGGCACGAACGGGTGGTTCACGGTCATGCCCTTGACGTGCGCCTCGTAGATGACCGTCTCGTTGTACGGCCGCTTCGGCTGGCGGTCGTTGCCCCAGTCGAAGAACGGGCTCGCCACCAGCGAGTACGGCACCCGCCCGGCGGAGTCGTCGTCGTTGCGCTCGTCCGGGTTGTCGAACTGGTAGCCGAACAGCGACTCGTCCCACTTCACGCCGTGCGAGACGGCCTTCGCGTACGGGTCGATGAGCAGCTTGTTCGGGTTGCAGCGCAAGCCGCGCTTCGGGTCGTACGGTCCGTGGACGCGGAAGCCGTAGCGCTGCCCCGGCCCGACGTTGAGCAGGTAGCCGTGGTGGACGAACCCGTCCACCTCTTCGAGCGTGTGGCGCGTCTCGGTGCCGTCGGCGTCGAACAGGCACAGTTCGACCCGCTCGGCCACCTCGGAGAACAGGGCGAAGTTCGTCCCGACTCCGTCGTAGGTGGCGCCGAGCGGGTAGGGCGTTCCTGGCCAGGGCCGCACTGGGGTCTCCTCGAGCTTGGGTCGTGCCGGTGTCGTCCGTGTCGACGGACGTGAGTCGTGCGCCGCGAAGAAGCCGTTACCCGGGCAACGGGCGGGCCGCCGCCAGCGGCGCGACCGCGGCGCGAACCCCCTTCGCGGTGAAGAAGCCGTCGACGCTGACGGGAAGGCGAATCCGCCAGTTAGGGTACTGGTCGACGGTTCCGGGCAGATTCGGCTGCCGCACCTGGCCCGCGACGTCGGCCGGCGACGTCAGCACGAGCCGCGACGCGGCTTCCGCGAGCAGGGTGTGCAGCGCGACGACCGGGTCGCCGTCCGGAATCCCTTCGCGCGCAACGAGTTCCATCAGCGCGGCCCGTTCGGCGGCGGCCGATTTCTCTTCGGCTTCGACCCCGCGGTCCAGCAGCCCCAGCTCGGCGCGCACCCGGACGTGCTCGCCCCGCAGCCAGCCCGGGACGGTCGGCAGGTCGTGCGTCGAGATGCTGGCCATCGCGTCCGGGTCCCAGCTCGCCGGCGGGGTGAACGGCTTGCCCGGCGCGTCCCAGTCCCGTTCGAACCACAGCACGGCGGAGCTGAGCATCCCCCGTTCGTGCATGGTTTCGGTGACGACGTCCTCGACCGTGCCCAGGTCCTCCCCCACGACGACCGCGCCCGCCCGGTGCGCCTCGAGCGCGAGCACGCCGACCATCGCCTCGGCGTCGTAGTGCACGTAGGTGCCGCGGTGCGCGGGCTCGCCCGGCGGGATCCACCACAGCCGCCACAGCCCGGCGATGTGGTCGACGCGGATGCCGTCGGCGTACCGCAGGACCCCGCGGATGACGTCCCGGAAGGGCGCGTACCCGGCCTCGGCCAGCTTGTCCGGCCGCCACGGCGGCAGGTTCCAGTCCTGCCCCTGCTGGTTGAACGCGTCCGGCGGCGCCCCGACCCGCACGTCGGCGGCGAAGACGTCCCGCACCGCCCAGGTGTCGGCTCCGCCCGGGTGCACCCCGACCGGCAGGTCGTGCACGATCCCGACGCTCATCCCGGCCTCCCGGGCGGCTCGCCGCGCCGCTTCCAGCTGGACGCGGCAGAGGTGCTGCAGCCAGCAGTGGAAGGCGACGCGGTCCCGGAGCTCCTCGCGGGCCCGTCCCACCTCGGCACCGGCCGGCTCCCGCAGGCCTTCCGGCCAGTCCCGCCAGTCGGCGCCGTGCAGTTCGGCGAGCGCGCAGAAGAGACCGAATTCGCGCAGGTCCTCGTCCTCGGGCACCTCCTCCACGTGGTGCGGCCACAGCAGTTCGAGCGCGGCTCGCTTGGCGGTCCAGACGGCGTCGTAGTCGATCAGGTCGCCTTCGCGGTCCGGCGCCAGCGACTCGACGGCCGCCCGGGTCGCCGCGCCGGCCCGCGCGAACGTCTCAGTGGCCGTGACGCGCAGGTAGACGGGATTGGCGAACCGACGGCTCGCGGGCGAGTACGGCGACCGCTCGACGGGGTGCGCCGGGCTGATCGCCTGCACCGGGTTGACCAGCAGCACCCCCGCGTCCAGCTCGGCCGCCGACCGCGCCGCGAAGGTGGCGAGGTCGGCGTAGTCGCCGATGCCCCACGACCCGGCCGAGTGCAGGGAGTAGAGCTGCAGCATCCATCCCCACGCGGGTTTCACGGCCGGCAGCTTCGCGGGCACGACGGCGAGCACGACGTCCTGCTCGGCGGTCACCACCCGGTGCCAGCCGAGCGGCAGGTCGCCGGGCAGCTCCCCGCTCACCTGGCGGCGCGTCCCGTCCTCCAGGACGACCTCGGCGTCCCCGGGCAGCTGCCTGGTCACTCCCTCCTCGACCACGATCGCCGGCGGCAGCCCGGCCCCGCTCTCGGCGGCGGCCAGGGCCTCGGCGATGGCATCGGCACTGGTCGCGTCGACCCCGAACTGCCCGAGAACGGCGACGACGACGTCGTCGTCCACCTCGACCCAAACCTGGTCGGCGTTCTCGTACCGGGTGGCGACGCCATACCGGTCGGCAAGCTCCTGCAGGGCACGTCGGGCGGGGATCTCATCGGGCACGGCCCCCAGCATTCCGGTGCCCGGCCGTTCCCGCCATCCACACGGTCCGACGTCACCCCGGCGGCCGTTCCCGCCCCCTCGTCCACCCCTCATCCTTTCCCCTTCCTTCCCCGGATCGCGAACAACACCACCGCCCCGCCGAGCACCATCACCACGCTCGCCGCCACGTGCAGCGAAGGCGGCAGCAGGTGCAGCTGGACGAACCAGCTCGGCGAACCCGCACCGAGCAGCCGGTTCAGCAGCCCGCCCGCCCCCTGGACCACCAGCAGGATGCCCAGCAGCTCGATCACGACCGCACCTCCTCGCGCTTACCGAACAGCTCCTCCCACACCGGACCGGTGACCAGCCAGATCACCGTCACCACGCCGAGCCGCGGGAACCACGACCACAGCGGGGCGACCTGGTCCGGCGTGCCGATCGCGAAGATCGCCCCCAGCAGCGCCACCGCCGCCAGCCCGCAGGCCAGCAGGCACTTGAAGAACTCGCGCCACTCGTGGCGCAGCTTCTCCCGCCCCCGCCGCTTCGGCGGTGGTGGCGGTCCGCCGCCGAAGCGGTGCGCGAAGCGCTCGTCGGCCCAGCGGACCATGCCGGGCCCGAACACGACGCTGAACCCCAGGTACACCGCTGCCAGACCGTGGGTGAAGTTCGCCTTCGCCCCGCCCGCCAGGTCGACGACCGTCGCCACCAGCACGACCACGTCGATCAGCGGCACCATCGCCAGCAGCACCGCCGACGCCCGCCGCGCCCGCAGCAGGTACCGCACGGCCAGCCCGGCCGCGATGAACACCCAGAACCCGATCTCGCCGGCCGCGATCACGACCGCCATCGGGTTCTCCGCGAAGAACTCCCCGATTCCGTTCACCCCTCCACGCTCGCCCACGCGGCGGCTCCGGCGCGTCGTCGGAAGGGAGGACCGGGCGTCATCACTTCGTAGGACGCGGACCCGGCACGCGATGTGCTGGGATGATCACATGCAGTTCCCTCGCCTTCGCTCGCTGCCGGTGTGGCAGCAGGACGCCCTGATCGCCCTCACCACGTGGGCGGTCGGCTTCGGCGTGTACGCGGCCGGCATCCACCGGCTGCTGGCGGGGTACGACCACGCTCCGCTGTGGGTGCGACTCCTGGAGCTGACCGCGCTGTGCGGTCTGGAGCTGCTGCGCCGCTGGGTACCGGGCGCGCTGCTCCTGGCGACGGCGGTGGTCGCGGCGGACATCTGGCTCGGCCCGTCGCTGCCGGTGCTGATCATCTACACCGACTTCCTGTACGCGGCGACGCTGTACGGCTCCCGGCGCACGAGCCGGGTGATGATCGGCGTCGCCGCGCTGTCGGTGGTGGGCGTGCTCGCCGCGGTGCTGCTGCTCGCGCAGGAGTGGCGGGTGGCCGTGCTGTCCGCGGTGGGCGTGCTGCCGTTCGTCGTCACGCCGGTGTGGTGGGCCGCGAACGTCCGGCAGCAGCGGGACATCGCCGAGACCGAGCGGGCCAACGCCGCGCAGCTGGCGAAGATCGCGGAGCTGGACCGGCGGGCGGCGGTCGCGGCCGAGCGCGGGCGGATGGCGCGCGACCTGCACGACGTGATCGCCGGGCACCTCTCGGCGATCGCGATCCAGTCGGAAGCGGCGCTCTCGCTGCCGGACCCGCAGCTGGCGAGGGCGGTCCTCGAGTCGGTCCGGGAAAACAGCGTGAGCGCACTGGAGGAAATGCGCGCGATGATCGGGTTGCTCAAAGCCGAGCGCGGAGACGCGGCGAGGACCGCGCCCGCCCGGCTGGCCGAGCTGGCCAAGCTGGTGGAGTCGGCGCGGGCGAGCGGCCTGGACGTCACCGTGGGGTCCACTGTGGACACCGCGGTGCCGCTGCCGGCGGCGGTCGACCTGACCGCGTACCGGATCACGCAGGAGGCGCTGACCAACGCGGTCAAGCACGCCCCGGGCGGGAAGGTCGACGTCGACGTCTGCTACCTCGACGGCGTCCTCGCGGTCGAGGTCCGCAACGACGCCTACCACCCGAAAGAAGACGACGGCGCCGGAACCGGCCTGCTGAACATGCGCGAACGAGCCGACGCCGTGGGCGGCAAGCTCACCGCCGGCCCGGAGGGCGAAGGCTGGCTGGTCCGCGCGGAACTACCGGTGAGCGATTCACGATGACCGTTACCGTCCTCATCGCCGACGACCACGACGCCATCCGGTTCGGCCTCAGCACCATCCTCAACCACGCGGAGGGCATCGACGTCGTCGGGGAAGCCGCCGACGGCGCCGCCGCCGTGCGGCAGGCCCGCGCCCTCCGCCCCGACGTCACGCTGATGGACGTGCAGATGCCGGGCACCGACGGCATCAGCGCCACCCGCCAGCTGGTCGCCGAAGGGCTCACGCAGGTCCTCGTGCTCACCACGTTCGACCTCGACGAGTACGTGGACGGGGCACTGCAGGCGGGTGCCGCCGGGTTCCTGCTCAAGTCCGTCGCGGCGCCGCGGCTGATCGAGGCCGTGAAGCTGGTCGCGGCCGGCGAGGGCGTGCTCGCCCCGCAGATCACCCGCCGCGTGATCAGCTCGTTCGCCGCGGCCACCCGGGGGCCGGCACCGGCGCCCGACGGCCTCTGCACCCTCACCGACCGCGAACGCGAGGTCCTCGCCTGCCTCGGCGCGGGCCTGTCCAACTACCAGATCGGCACCCGGCTGTACATCGGCGAGACCACGGTCAAGACGCACGTCTCGCGCGTGCTGGGCAAGCTGGGCCTGCACTCCCGCGTGCACGCCGCGATCCTGGCGCAGGAAAACGGGCTGACGCTCGCCGATCTGCGGAAACCCCCGTGACCTTCTAACTTCTCCTCATGGGTGTGCGGAGAACGCTGAACGTGGACGAGGTCCTGGCCCGCCAGGACTCCGGAGAGCTCAAGCGGCGGCTGCGCGGACGCGACCTGGTCGGGTTCGGCGTCGGCATCATCATCGGCACCGGCATCTTCACCCTCGCGGGCGTCGAGGCGAAGACGCACGCCGGGCCCGCCGTGACGCTGTCGTTCGTGCTCGGCGCGGTCGTCGCCGGCCTCGCGGCGCTGTGCTACGCCGAGCTCGCCTCCAGCGTCCCGACGGCAGGAAGCGCTTACACCTACGCCTTCGCGACCCTCGGGGAGGTGTTCGCCTGGATCATCGGCTGGGACCTGCTGCTGGAGTTCGCGCTCGGCGCCGCCGTGGTGTCGCGTGGCTGGTCGGGCTACCTGGCGAACCTGCTCGGGCTGTCGCCGGAGTGGTTCGGCGAAGACGCGAAGGTGAACGTCGGCGCGGTGCTCATCATCGCCGTGCTGACCGTCGTCGCCGTGCTGGGCATCAAGGAATCGGCGTGGCTGACCAACCTCTTGGTGTGCGTGAAGGTCGCGGTCTGCGTGCTGGTGCTCGCGGTCGGGCTGTTCTTCGTCAAGGGCGCCAACCTGACGCCGTTCATCCCGCCGGCGCAGGCCCCCGAGTCCGGGGCGACGGTGCTCGAGCAACCCATCGTGCAGGCCGCGCTGGGTCTCGAACAGTCGGTGTACGGCATCGCGGGCATGGTCACCGCCGCCGCGGTCGTGTTCTTCGCCTACACCGGTTTCGAAGCCCTCGCGAACCTCGGCGAGGAGACGCTGAACCCGCGCAAGGACCTCCGGGTCGGCATCCTCGGCGCGCTCGGCGTGTGCGCGCTGCTGTACATCGGCGTGTCGATCGTGCTGACCGGCATGATCCCGTTCACCGACATCGACACCGGCGCGCCGCTGGCGGACGCGTTCGACCGGGTCGGCCAGCACTGGGTCGGCGCGCTGATCTCGCTCGGCGCGGTGACCGGCCTGACGTCGGTGATGATGGTCGAACTGGTGACGATCGGGCGGATCGGCTTCGCGATGGGCCGCGACGGCCTGCTGCCGAAGGCGCTCGGCACGGCGCACCCGCGCTGGGGCACCCCGCACCGGATGACGATCGGCGGCGCGGCGCTGATCGCCGTGCTGGCCGCGTTCATCCCGATCTCCGAGCTGGCCGACATGGTGAGCATCGGGGCGCTGTCGGCGATGATCATCGTGGCGGTGGCGGTCCCGGTGCTGCGACGCCGCCGGCCCGACCTGGAGCGGCCGTTCTCCGTGCCGTTCTCGCCGGTGGTCCCGATCCTGGCCGCGCTGGCGTGCCTGTACCTGATGCTCAACCTCAACGTGCTGACGTGGATCCGGTTCGCGGCGTGGCTCGCGGTCGGCCTGGTGATCTACTTCGCCTACGGCAGGCGGCATTCCCGCTTCGCCACCGAAGCCGCGGTCAGTCCCAAGGAGACGAGCTGAGCCCGGCGACGCGAGCCGCGTCGCGGACGACGCCGGCCTGGTCGGCGTCGACGACCACGAGGACGCCGAGCCCGGTCAGCGCCGCCGTGACCCATTCGACCGGCTGGTCGTGGATCCCGTTGTCGCCCAACGACGCATAAGTGTCCACAACGGACAGCAAGGTGCCTTCGGCGCCGATGCGGATCCCCGCCAGGAGCACGAAGTGGCCGCCGGGCGGGCGCCAGCGGGACGTCCAGAGCGGCGGGACGCCGGTGTCGAGGTAGTCGAGCAGCGCGCGTTCCGGGGTGTCGTGGGCACCGAGCTCGGCGCCGTCGATCCGGGCGATCACCGCGACGCGCGGGACGTCCCACAGCCCGACCAGCAGGTCGAAGAGCGACTCGGTGGTCCACGCCCCCGTCACCGGCACCGCCACGAGAGCACCGCGGGACAGCGAACCGACGGCCGAGGCCAGCCCCGAAACCCGCGTGCCGGCGGCGGCCGGGTCGTCGACGACCGGCAGCGGCAACCGGAAACCGGCCCGCCCCACCTCACCCGGCGGGCGCACGGCCGGGCCGCGGACGGTGCCCGCGGCCGCCGCGACGGCGTCCTGGTCGGCCACGTCGAGCCCGGCCGCCCGCAGCGCCGCGAGGCCGCAGAACGCCGCGGCCAGGCCGTCTTTCTGGGGCAGCTCCGCCTGGGCCGCCGCGGCCAGGCGGGCCCCGCCCGGCAGCCAGCGCACCCCGGACAGGTCGAGCTGCCCGCCGTCGATCCCCGAAGACATCGGTCCCCTCAGTGGCTTCCCGGATTCCGTGGGGTCATCATCCCAGCCTTCAATAACGCCACAGGTGCGCGGCGACGATCTCGCCGGGAGCGCGTTCGGCCGCCCACGCCGCGTCGGACGCCCGGACCGCGCGGAAGGCGCCCAGCAGGTCGTCGCCGAGCACGCCGGCGATCCGCGGCGTGGCGAGCAGCGCGGCGTCCTGCTCGGCGGTGTCGGCCGGCAGCCGCCGCACCCCGCGCGTCTCCCGCTCCCCCGCCGTCCAGCCGCCCGGGTCTTCGCCGATCGGCTCGGGCAGCGCGGGCGCGTCCTCGATGCCCGCCATCCCGGCGGCCAGCACGACCGCGAGCGCGAGGTACGGGTTGGCGGAGGCGTCGGACGTCTTGAGCTCGACGTTCGCGTGGCCGGCGCCCAGCAGCGGCGAGCCGGGGACGTACCGCAGCGGCGCTTCGCGGTTTTCGACGCCCCAGAACGCGTACGCGCCCGCGAAGTAGCCGGGCCGCAGCCGCAGGGTGGACGGGACGCTCGGCGCGGTGATCGCGGTCAGCGCCGGCAGGTCGCGCAGCAGCCCGGCGAGGTAACCGGCGCCGTCGCCGCCGAGGTCGTCGAGGAGGTTCCGCCCCTTGCGGTGGACGGAGGTGTGCAGGTGCCAGCCGTTCCCGGCCGAACCGAGCCCGATGAGCGGCGCGAAGCTGACCACGAGCCCGTGCGCGTGCGCGGCGGCGTGAATGGTCTGCCGCGCGAGCAGCTGATCATCGGCGGCGGCCACCGGATCGGTGGCCGCCAGCGACAGCTCGACCTGCGCGACCCCGTACTCGGCGTGCAGCTGCCCGATCCGCAGCCCGTTGGCGGCGAAGTCGTGCAGCAGGGCGGCGATGAAGCCGTCGAGGCGGACCAGGGCGTGCGGGCTGTAGGCGGGGCCGGGGTGCCCGGGCGTGGTCACGATGTCGGTGCTGCCCGCGGGAGCGACGGCGAATTCCAGCTCGTACCCGGCCCGGAACTCGAGCCCCCGCCGCGCCCCCTCGGCGACCTGCGCCTCGAGCACGGCCCGCTGGCAGTAGGGCCACGGCTCGCCGTCCCGGGTGAGCTGCCGCGCGGGCGCCCAGGCGAGCGCGGGCTGCCCCGCGAGCCGCCGCAGCCGCTCGACGACGGGCACGAGCCGGATGTCCCCGGACGGCGTGGCGAGCCCGGCGTGCCCGTAGGTGATGGCGTCATGACTGTCGAAAACGGCGAAGAGCGACGTGGCCCCAACCCCGCGAACGGCGGCATCGGCGAGCCCGGCGATGGGCACGATCCGCGACCGCGGAATGCCGTTGTTGTCCGCCCAGGCGAGGTGAACACCGCCAACCCCGGCAGCCGCGAAGTCCTTCGCCGCCGCGGACGCCGCCTTGGTCATGGCCACCCGCCTCCTCCGGCCCCGGACAAACCCCACCCGTCCCGGGGGACGAGCCCCGCTCCAGCGTATCGGGCCGGTCCGACGAAAAGGCCGGGAAAGAGGCCTGCCGAGCCGAGTTGCCCACATCACGGGCCGTCTGTGGACAACTCGGCGGGCGCGGTTCGGCCGCCCTGTCGCCGACCGCTCCGGGCGGCCTCGCGGCCTTGGTACGGCCTGGCCGGTACAGGTCGCCGACCTGCGGTTTTGCCTTCGCCGGTCCGTCGCTGGCCTGCTCGGGGGGTGGCGGTGTCCGGCGCGGCCGGGGTGCGGGTCTGGGCAGAGGTTCGGCGGTGCTCGGCGCGGCCGGGGTGCGGGGCTGGGCGGGGGTTCGGCGGTGTTCGGCGGCCGGGGTGCGGGTCTGGGCAAGGCGGGCGAATTGCCGAGCGAGTCAGTCAGAGCAGGCGGGTGCGCCGAGGCTCGTGCGGTTGGCGATGGCCGTCCACGGCGAACCGCCGCATGCCGGCGGAAGGGCAGCGAGCGTAGCCGCCGCGGCAGCGCCCCCCCTCACCCCGGCGGCTCCACCCCCGCCGCCCGCTCCGCGCCGTCCCGGCTCCGCAACGCCACCCCGGCCACCACCGCCAGCGTCCCCAGTGCCTCCGGGACCGAAGGCACCTGCCCCAGCAGCAGGAACCCCATCACGCCGGCCGTCACCGGCAGCAGCGCCAGCAGCACCGCGAACCGGGCCTGGCCCAGGCGACGCAAGACCACCTGGTCCAGTGCGTACGGCACCACCGTCGACAGCACCCCGACCCCCACCCCCAGCAGCAGCATCCGCGGCGACGTCCACAGCTCCCCCGTCCCCAGCGCCAGCGGCGACAACACCACCGTCGCCGCCGCGAAGCCGATGGCCAGGCTGTCTATGCCGTCGCCGTCGACCGCCACTCGCTTGCCCAGGAGGATGTAGCCGGCCCAGGCCGCCGCCGCGGCCAGGGCGAAGGCCACGCCCAGGAACGAGCCCGCGATGCGGACGTCCGCGATCGCCACCACGCCGCAGGCCACCAGGACCAGCGCCAGCACGTCGCGCAGCGTTCGCGAGCCCAGGGCCGCCACCAGGACCGGGCCCGCGAACTCCAGGGCCACCACCGTGCCCAGCGGGAGCCTCGCGATCGCCTCGTAGAAGAGCACGTTCATGCCCGCCGTCACCACGCCGAACACGATCGCCAGCAGGAGCCGGCGGCCTTGCCACGCCGCTCGGGGCGGGCGGCGCCAGGCGAGGAGGACCGCCGCCGCGCCGAGGCAGCGGAGCCAGGCCACTCCGGCCGGGGTCGCGTGGCCGAAAAGGTCGACCGCCACCGCCGCTCCGGCGTACATCGAAATTCCGCTGAGAACGAACAAGAGCGGTGCGGGGACCGCGGAAAGCCGTCGGCGGGTTGTCACCGTACTCACGGCTCCATGGTGCCTGACCACGGAAAACGTAACTCTCCGGGTATTCGTCTCCTGCATTGCGGGATCCGGCTACGGCATCCGGGGTAAATCGACGTGACTCAGGTCCCACCGGCGCGGGAACACTTGCGAGCCGCGAAACGTCTGGAAGAGTGGAAGCACGAACACCGCGGAGCCGAAGGCGATCGCCGCCAGCGGCAGCGTTCCGAAGTGGGCGTAGCTGGATCGATGGCACCGGGCAACCGGTGCCGGGACGGAGGGAGACCCCCATGACAACGCCAACGCTCACCCGCCCCGAACTGACCGCCGCCGACCGCTGTGACCGGTGCGGAGCAGCAGCTCAGGTACGCGCCATCCTCTCCGGAGGTGGCGAACTGCTCTTCTGCGGGCACCACGCCCGCGAGCACGAGGCCAAGCTCAAGGAACTGTCCGCCGACATCCAGCGGTAACCCCGACACGCGAAAGGCGGCCGGTGCGCACAGGCACCGGCCGCCTTTCTGCATCTTGCAGAGTGCGTGGCCTTTATCACGGTACGGCCGCGAAAAGCCGTGATTCCGGACACGAAACCGGACAGGAAATCAGACAGAATCCAGCACGACTTCGAACGCCACTTCGGCGGCCCCCAGCAGCTTCACGTCGGCCCCCAGCGCGGAACTCACGATCCGGGTGCCGCCGACCGCCCGGCTGACCAGGCTGCGCCGCCGCACTTCCGCGCCGACGTGCCGCAGCACCGCCTCCGGCAGCACCGTCAGCAGGTCGCCGAGGATCACCAGCTGCGGGCCCAGCAGGTTGACGACGTTGATCAGCCCGAGCGTCAGCCACTCGGCGAACTCCGCCAGCCGCGTGAGCGCCGTTTCCGGGGCGCGGCCCAGCTCGCGCAGCTCGAACAGGATCGCGCCGCGCGGCGTGTCCTCCGGGAGCCCGAGGGCCCGGCACAGCGCCGCTTCGCCGACCTCGGTCTCCCAGCAGCCGCTGCTGCCGCAGTAGCAGGGGCGGCCGTCCGGGCGGATCACCATGTGCCCGATCTCGCCGACGTACCCCGAGCCGCCGCGCAGGGGCGAGCCTTCGGCGATGACGCCGCCGCCGACGCCGACGTCCGCCGAGATGTAGACGATGTCGGACGCCCCGCGGGCGGCCCCGCGCAGGTGCTCGGCCACCGCGCCGAACTCGGCGTCGTTGCCGACCAGGATCGGGATCTGCAGCACCCCGCCGAGCCGCTCGCCCAGTGCGACGTCGGTCCAGCGCAGGTTCGGGGCCTCGTGCACGTGCCCGTCCGCGCGCCGGATGACGCCGGGCACCGACACCCCGGCCGCCACCGGGGTCACGTCGAGGTCGCCGGCCAGGATGGCCGTCGACTCGATGACGTGCGTGATGACCTCGTCGGGCTGGCCCATCCGGCCACGCAGGTTCCAGCTGTTGCGGCCCAGGATCTGCCCGCCCAGCCCGACCAGCGCGATCGCGACGTGCTCGACCTGCAGGTCGACCGCGAGCACGACCGCCGCGTGCGGCTGGGGCAGGACCAGGAGCGAGGGGCGGCCCGCCCCTCGTCCCGGCCTCGGCACCTTCTCCTCGACGACGCCGGCTTCGGCGAGCCCGTCGACGAGGGTCTTGATCGTGCTCCGGTTGAGCCCCAGCTCGGCGGCCAGGGTCGCCCGGGTGCTCGGCCCGCCGACGTGCAGCAGGCGGAGCAGGGTCGTGCGGTTGTGCCGGCGCACCTCGTCCGGTCGTGCAACGGGTGTGCTGGTCACGGGCTTTATCATTCCATGCTGGTTCAGCGCGCCGACGCAGCCGCGCGGCGCCGGGACAGCGCGTCGACCGTGGCGGCGAGCAGCAGGACCAGACCGGTGACGATGTTGACCACCGCGGCCGGCTGCTTGAGCAGGCCCAGGCCGTTGATGACCACGGCGATCACCAGGCCACCGACGACGGCGTCGGCCACCCGGCCCTTGCCGCCGAACAGCGACGTGCCGCCGATGACCGCGGCGCCCACCGAGAACAGCAGCGTGTTCAGGCCACCGGACTGCGGGCTGACCGAACCGACCTTCGACGCGGCGACGATGCCGCCGATGGCCGCGATCGCCGAGCCGATGACGAACACGCTCGCGCGGATCTTCGGCACGTCGATACCGGCGCGGCGGGCGGCTTCCTTGTTGCCGCCGACCGCGTAGACGTAGCGGCCGTACTTGGTCCGGTTCAGCACGTAGGTCCCGGCCACCAGCAGCACCAGCATCACCGGGATGACGTACGGGATGCCCTGGATGGTGACGACCGCCTTGTTCGGCGAGCGGTTGACCGTCAGCAGCCACGTGCCCAGCGCCGAGAGGACGACGAGCGCGCCGACCTTGATCAGCACCAGCGGCGTCGGCTGGACGACCAGGCCGCGCTGGAGCCGCTTGAAGTGGCTGAGCAGCGTGACCACGGCGAAGCCGCCGGCCGCGATGAGGAAGAAGATCCAGCTGCCCAGGACGCTCAGGTTGCCGTTGGCGATCTTGTACAGGACGTCGGAGTTCGTGATGCCGATCGTGCCGCCCTCACCGATGAACTGCAGCAGCACGCCCTGCCACACGATGAACAGCGCCAGGGTCACGACGAAGGACGGCATGCCGATCTTCGACACGAGGAAGCCGGTGATGCAGCCGATCGCGGTGCCGACGCAGATGGCCAGCAGGATCTCCAGCCACGCGTTGGCCGGCACGCCGACCGCGACGATCAGCAGGCCGATCAGCGACAGCGCGGCGCCGGCCCAGATCCGCTGGTAGGCCGACAGCAGCATGGCCACCGCGAGGACCGCGATGAACGTGACGAACACGCCGGTGCCCATGGAGCCCAGCAGGTTCCCGGCGTGCACGTAGTGCAGGGCCATCACCGACGCGGCGGTACCGGACGCGACACCGGCGGCGAGGTCGATTTCGCCGAGCAGCAGCACGAAGACGATGCCCATCGCGATGATGATCACGCCGGCGCCCTGCGGGAAGACGTTGGCGATGTTCGCGAGCGTGAGGAAGTTGTCCGACAGCGCCGTGAACAGGATGACGAGCACGAGCAGGCCGAACAGCGACGGCAGCGCGCCGAGCTCGCCGGCCCGCAGGCGGGCGAAGTAGTCGCGGATCGCTTCCCCGGTTGACATCGATGTCGTGTCGATGCCGAAGTCGGAGATCGCCGCGGTCGGGTTCTGGGTCTGCGCGAGCGCGTCGGCGGGGCTGCCGACCTCGTGCTTGGCAGGGGTTTCAGTCATTTCCGGTTCTTTCTTCCCGCTCACAGGACCACGGCTTCGGGCCGGGCCAGGCCGAGGTCACCGGAGCGACCGGCGGTGATCAGTTCCACGACCTGGCCGTGGGTGACGTCCTTCGTGTGCACCTCGGCGACGAGGCGGCCGAGGTAGAGGACGGCGATGCGGTCGGCGACCTCGAACACGTCGGCCATGTTGTGGCTGATCAGCACGACGCCCAGGCCCTGCTCGGCCAGGCGGCGGACCAGGTCCAGCACCTGCCGGGTCTGCGCGACACCGAGCGCGGCGGTCGGCTCGTCGAGCACGACGACCTTGCTGTTCCACAGCACCGACTTCGCGATGGCGACGGTCTGGCGCTGACCACCGGACAGCGAGGAGACCGGCGTCCGGACCGACTTCACGGTCCGCACCGACAGGGAGGCCAGCGTCTCGCGCGCGGCCTTCTCCATGCTGGCTTCGTCCAGCTTCCAGCTGCTCCCGCGCTCGCGGCCGAGGAACATGTTCTGGACGATGTCGAGGTTGTCGGCGAGCGCGAGGTCCTGGTAGACGACCTCGATGCCGAGGTCGGCGGCGTCCTTCGGCCCCCGGATGTGGGCGTCCTGCCCGTTGAACCGCACGGCCCCCGAGTCGTACGGGTGGATGCCGGCGATGCACTTGACGAGGGTCGACTTGCCGGCGCCGTTGTCGCCGACCAGGGCGGTCACTTCGCCCGCACGCACGTCGAAGTCCACGTCGTGGAGGACGTGGACGGGGCCGAAGCTCTTGTTCAGGCCCTTGATCTCGAGGATGGGCTCACTCATGGCTGGCTTTACTCCTGGGTGGGGACCGGGCCGGGACGCGCCGTCGGGGTGCGCGTCCCGGCCCGGCTGTTCATGGGTTGAGCGGACGGCTCAGGAGATGCCGAGCGAGGTGCACTTGGCGGCGAGGTCGCCACCGCAGATCTCGGCGGCCTTCACGTAGCCCTGGGTGACGACGGTCTTGACGTCCTTCTCCAGGATCGTCGTCGGGTTGAGCAGCACGGACTTGATGTCGCGGTTGTTCTTCGGGTCGTGCAGCTTGCCCGTGGCGATCGCGTCCGCGCCGGCGGTGTCGCCCTTGGCGAGGGCGGCGGCCAGCTTGGCGGTGGCCTCGGCCTCTTCCTTGATCGGCTTGAAGACCGTCATGTACTGGTCGCCGCGCATGACCGCCATCAGGCCGTCGGCGGTGGCGTCCTGGCCGGTGACCGGGACCTTGCCGTTGAGGCCGTTCTTCTTGAGGATGGTGATGACCGCGCCGGCCAGGCCGTCGTTCGCCGCGACGACGCCGTCGACCTTGCCGCCGTTGGCGGTGAAGATCTGCTCGAACGTCGTGCCGCCGAGCTGGTTGTCCCAGTCGTTGATCGGCTGCTTCTGGATGCGCTTCAGGGTGCCCGCCGAGAACAGCGGCTCGAGGACGGAGTCCTGGCCCTTGGTGAACAGCGTGGCGTTGTTGTCGGTCGGGGCGCCCTCGATCTGGACGACGCCCGCGCCGGCCTTGCTCTTCAGCGCGTCGGCCATGGCCTGGCCCTGCAGCTGGCCGACCTTCTCGTTGTCGAACGAGACGTAGTAGTCGGCGGAGCCGCCGAGGCTCGGGCGGTCGTAGTCGATGACCGGGATGCCCGCGGTCTTCGCCTTGGCCTCGACCGCGGCACCGACGGCCGGGTCACCGGGGGCGATGACCAGGACCTTGACGCCGGAGCTGATGAAGCCGTCGGCCAGGGTGGAGAACTTCTGGTTGTCGCCCTGGGCGTTCTGGACGTCGACCTCGAAGCCCTGCGCGGTCAGCGCCGCGGTCAGCATCGGCTTGTCGAAGGCCTCCCAGCGCGCCGAGGTGGCGGTCTCCGGCAGGATGACGCCGACCTTGCCGTTGGCACCGCCGCCGGCCTGCGCGGACGAGGAAGCGGAGCTGCTCCCCGTGCCCCCGCTGTTCGAACTGTTGGCACCGCAAGCGGTCAGCACCAGGCCGGTGCTCACCGTGGCGGCGAGGAGGGTAAGGGTTCTGCTGCGCATCCTCGTTCCTTCCGGATCCAAGCATTGGTGACGAGCGGCCGTCGACGTCGTCTCGGGCCGTGCGGGGCGGTGATCCGGAGAGGCCCGGCGCACCGACGCGCATATGTTGTGGGCGACAACATATGCCGCTGAGCGGCTGCGGGGAAGATAGCTGGATCGATTAAATGACACCAATTGGACACGGTTCGGCAACACGGGCTGAACCTTGCCCGGAAAGAGCAGATCCGCTGACGATGTGATCGCCGGCACTCACTCAGTGTTACATCCAGGTTTCGTGACGCCGTGAAGGTACTCCTTCGGGGTACACCCAGCGCAACCTGTGGCGAACCCACGCGTCCGGCGCGTGATTGGTCGCCGACTTGCGAACTTGGTGCGCGAAAGTGCCCGTCGCACCACGGGAACGAGGACGTCCGGGCAGGCCGGTGGTGACACCGGCGGCACGGAGCGTCACACCTCGACTGGTCCGTACCAGGAACGGACCGTGATCACCCGAGCTTCAGCCTCTCGGGCGACGCCTACCAGGACCGCAGGGTGACGATCCGCTCCTCGAGCTGCTCGACGGTCGCCATCGCGGTCACCGGGCCGCCACACACCCGGCGCAGCTCGTTGTGGATCGCGCCGTGCGGCTTCTTGGTCCGGTGGTGGTACATGCCCACCAGCGCGTTCAGCTCCTTGCGCAACGCGCCGAGCCGCTCGCTGACCGACTGGGGACGCGCCGCCGGCGGGGGCGCCTCCTCCTTGGCCGGCTTGCGCCGCTTCTCGTCGGCGATCTGCTCTTCCTGCCGCTTGCGCAGCAGCGCGCGGACCTGGTCGGGCTCCAGCAGCCCCGGCAGGCCCAGGTACTCCTGCTCCTCGTCCGAGCCGGAGAAGACCGCCGTGCCGAACGAGTTGCCGTCGTAGATGACCTGGTCGAGCTCGGCCGAGGCGCCCAGCGAGGTGAACGCCTTCTCCTCCTCGCCCGGCTCGTCCTCGGTGCGGTTGGCCTGGGCGAGGAGCTCGTCCTCCCAGCCTTCCTTCTCCCGGTGCGGCTTGCCCAGCACGTGGTCGCGCTGGGCCTCCAGCTCGCTGGCCAGCTCCAGCAGCACCGGCACCGAAGGCAGGAAGACGCTCGCCGTCTCGCCCTTCTTCCTGGCGCGCACGTACCGGCCGATGGCCTGGGCGAAGAACAGCGGGGTCGACGCGCTCGTGGCGTACACGCCCACGGCCAGCCGCGGGACGTCGACGCCTTCGGAGACCATCCGGACCGCGATGATCCAGCGTTCGGTGGTCTCGGAGAACTCCTTGATCCGGCCCGACGCCTTCGGGTCGTCGGACAGCACCAGCGTCGGGGCCTCGCCCGAGATGCGCTCCAGGATCTTCGCGTACGCCCGCGCCGTCTCCTGGTCGGTCGCGATGACCAGGCCGCCCGCGTCCGGCACGCCCTGGCGGACCTGCGACAGCCGCGTGTCGGCGGCCTGCAGCACCGCCGGGATCCACTCGCCCGCCGGGTCGAGCGCCGTGCGCCACGCCCGGGCGTTCTGCTCCGCGGTCAGCGGCTCGCCGAGCCGCGCGGTGAACTCCTCCCCCGCGCTCGTGCGCCAGGAGGCCTCGCCCGAGTACGCGAGGAAGACGACCGGCCGGACCACGCCGTCGGCCAGCGCGTCCGCGTAGCCGTACGCGTGGTCGGCCTTGCTGCGCTGGAACCCGCCCGCGTCCGGCTCGTAGGTGACGAACGGGATGGCCGAGTCGTCGGACCGGAACGGCGTCCCGGTCAGCGACAGGCGCCGCACGGCCGGGGTGAAGGCCTCGCGGATCGCGTCACCCCAGCTCTTCGCGTCCCCGCCGTGGTGGATCTCGTCGAGGATCACCAGCGTCTTGCGGTTCTCCGTGCGCACCCGGTGCAGGGTCGGGTGCGCCGCGACCTGCGCGTACGTCAGCGCGACGCCGTTGTAGTCCGACGACGTGACGCCGGTGGTGTTGCGGAAGTTCGAGTCGATGGCGATGCCGGCCGCCGCGGCCGAGGCCGCCCACTGGTGCTTGAGGTGCTCGGTCGGCGTGACGATGGTGATCGCCTCGACCGTGCGGTCGCTCAGCAGCTCCGCGGCGATCCGCAGGCCGAACACCGTCTTGCCGGCGCCGGGCGTCGCCACCGCGAGGAAGTCCTTCGGCTTCTGCGTCAGGTACTTGGTGAGCGCCCGCCGCTGCCACGCCCGCAGCGGGCGCGCGGTCGAGTCCTTCTCCGCGGGAGGCGCGCCGAGCTGCGTCTCCGTCATGCCGGTCCCCCCTCGCTCAAGTGCTGTGACGTGCGAAAACCCTCACTGTGGTACCGACTTCTGCGTCGGCGACTGCGGTGAGGGCACTGGAGCGAGTCTACCGGCCGGGTCCGACAGTTCCGGGCACCGGCACGGGTGATGTCCCCCGACACGCCCGGCCGCAGGGGGTGTGACGAGCCAAATCAGCGGCGATGGACCATGCTGGACACGTCATGGGTGAGGTGCAGCCGTCCGGTGCGACGAAGGTGGCCCGCAAGGGGCCGTGGCGCCTTCTCACGCGCACGCTCGCCAAGGCCTGGGAGGGCAACATCTTCTCCGAGGCCGCCGAGGCGGCCTTCTGGCAGACGCTGTCGCTGCCTCCGCTGCTGCTCGGGCTGCTCGGCAGCCTGGGCTTCGTCGGCGAGTGGTTCGGCACCGGCGTCGTGTCCGCCGTGCACGACCGCATCATCGGGTTCTGCCGGACGGTGTTCAGCGCCAACGCCGTCCAGGACATCATCGAGCCGACCGTGAACAGCATCCTCACCGTCGGCAAGGGCGAGATCGTCTCGGTGGGCTTCCTGATCTCGCTCTGGGCCGGCTCGTCGGCGATGTCGTCGTTCGTGGACGCGATCACCGTCGCGCACGACCAGTACGGCGTCCGCAACGACGTCTGGCAGCGGATCTTCGCGCTCCTGCTCTACCTGTGCGGCCTGGTGATCCTGGTGGTCGGGCTGCCGCTGCTGGCGATCGGCCCCGACCTGCTGCCGGAGTTCTTCCCGGCGGACTGGCGCCCGACCGTGACGTCGTGGGTGAGCGCGCTGTACTTCCCGGCGCTCGGCGCGATGATCACCCTGGCGCTGACCACGCTGTACAAGCTCGCGCTGCCGCGGAAGCTGCCGTGGCACCGCGGGCTGCCCGGCGCGGTGCTCGCCATGGTCGTGTTCCTGCTCTCGTCGGTCGGCCTGCGCGTCTACCTGAACTGGATCACCAAGACCGGCTACACCTACGGCGCGCTCGCCGCGCCGATCGCGTTCCTGCTGCTGATGTTCTTCATCGGGCTGGCCGTGGTCGGCGGGGCGTACTTCAACAGCGCGATCCAGGAGCTGTGGCCGGCGAAGGCGACCCGGCGGCAGCGGCGCAGGTGGCGGCGGCTGGAGATGGAACGCGCTTCCGAGCGGCTGCGCACCGAAGAGGGCCGCAAGCTGTGGGAGCGCACGACCACGCCGCTCAAGCGCCCGCGCGCCGAAGACGGGGCCGGGAACGGCAGCGCACCGTCCGAAGAGGACACCCCGTCACCGAGCGCACCGGACCCGGCACCCAGCGCTCCTCAGGGTCGGGTCTCCTCCCCTGGGACGACCCGGAATCCACCCTCAGACTGAGTCGCTCCTCAGGTCGGGCATGGGAGGCTCTGCGGGTCGCTGACGACGGCATCGATCGCCGCGTCGTTCCCGAGGGGGTTCCCGAAGCCATGTCCGTGCTGGCCAGATTGAGCCTGCGCAACCGAAGCCTGATCGGCCTGCTCGCGCTCGTCGTCGTCGGGTTCGGGGCGTTCGCGCTGCCGCAGATCAAGCAGCAGCTCTTCCCGTCCCTGCAGTTCCCGCAGGCCCAGATCGTCACCGCGTACGCGGGCGCTTCGCCGGACGCGGTCGACCGCCAGGTCACCGAGCCGCTGGAAGGCGCGCTGCAGGGGCTGAAGGGGCTCGAGGAGGTCAACTCGACGTCGTCCGACGGCGTTTCGCGCGTGGTCGCGCAGTTCGAGTTCGGCACCGACATCGACGCCGCCGTCCAGCAGATCCAGCAGGTGGTGAACCAGGTCCGGCCGCGGCTGCCGCAGAACTCCGAGCCCGCCGTGTCCGCCGGGAGCACCGACGACCTGCCGGTGGTGCTGGTCGCCGCGGGCACGGCCGGGGACCCGCAGGCGCTCGCGCCCGCGCTGACCGACCAGGTCGCGCCGGAGCTGCGGAAGATCGAGGGCGTCCGCACGGTGACCGTGACCGGCGTGCAGCAGCCGCGCGTCACGATCACGCTCGACTACGCGAAGCTGGCCGCGGCGGGCGTCGACCCCACGTCGATCGCCACCACGCTGCAGACGGCGGGCGCCGCGATCCCGGCCGGCACGCTGACCGAAGGCGGCAAGACGCTGAGCGTCCAGGTCGGCGGCGGGCAGACCACTGTGGACACGATCCGCGGCCTCTACCTGACGCCCAGTACCGCCGCGCGCGGGCGCGGCCCGGTGAAGCTGGGTGACGTCGCCGGCGTCCAGGCCGGCTTCGCGCCGCCGACGTCGATCACGCGCACCAACGGCAAGCCGAGCCTCGGCCTGTCGATCACCATGGTGGACAACGGGAACGCCGTCGCGATCTCCGACGCCGTGCGCGACAAGCTGCCGGAGCTGGCGAAGAAGACCGGCGCCGAGATGAACGTGGTGTTCGACCAGGGCACCCCGGTGAAGGACGCGATCAGCGGCCTGACCACCGAAGGCCTGCTGGGCCTGGCGTTCGCCGTCGTCGTCATCCTGCTGTTCCTGCTGTCGGTGCGCTCGACGCTGGTGACCGCGGTGTCGATCCCGCTGTCGGTGGTGGTCGCGCTGCTGGCGCTGTGGACCGGCGACCTGTCGCTCAACCTGCTCACCCTCGGCGCGCTGACCATCGCGATCGGCCGGGTGGTCGACGACTCGATCGTCGTGCTGGAGAACATCAAGCGGCACCTGGCCTACGGCGAGGAGAAGCAGCGGGCGGTGCTCGACGGCGTCCGCGAGGTGGCCGGCGCGGTGACGTCGTCCACGCTGACGACCGTCGCGGTGTTCCTGCCGATCGCGTTCGTCGGCGGGTTCGTCGGGGAGCTGTTCTCGCCGTTCGCGATCACGGTGACGGTGGCGCTGCTGGCTTCGCTGCTCGTGTCGCTGACCGTGGTCCCGGTGCTGGCGTACTGGTTCCTGAAGCGGCCGGCCGTCCCGGCGGACGCCATCGAAGCCGAGCGGGCGCGCGAAGCGGCCGTCGAGAAGGAACGCCGTGGCCTGCTGCAGCGGGCGTACCTGCCGGTGATCCGGTTCGCGACCAGGCGGCGGCTGACCGTCGTGCTGCTGGCACTGCTGATCTTCGCCGGCACGGTCGGGCTCGCGACGCGGCTCAACACGAACTTCCTGGACCAGTCCGGCGGCACCACGCTGAACATGACGCAGAAGCTGCCCGCGGGCACCAGCGTCGAGGCCAAGGAGAAGGCGGCGGCGACGGTCGAGCAGGCCCTGGCCGCGGAGCCTGCGGTGCGGACCTACCAGGTCAGCATCGGCGGCGGGGGCGCGTTCGGCTTCGGCGGCGGCACCAACACGAGCATCTCGGTCACCGTCGCGAAGGACACCGACCTCGACGCGCTGTCGGACCGGCTGCGCGGGAAGCTGACGTCGCGGCCCGAGCTGGGCGAGATCAAGATCGGCGCGGACGCGTCCGGGTTCAACTCCGACCAGGTCTCGGTGACGGTGACCGCGCCGTCGGAGACCGCCCTCAAGCCGGCGTCCGACCAGGTGGTGCAGGCGCTGCGCGGGGTGTCCGGGCTGACCGAGGTGTCCAGCGACCTGAGCGTCGGCTCGCCGCGGGTGCAGGTCGAGGTGGACGACGCCGCGGCCGCCGCGCGCGGGCTGTCGGCGAGCACCATCGGCCAGGTCGCCAACCAGGCGATCGCCGGCCGCACGGTGACGCAGCTGCCGGTCGGCGGGCAGCGCACGGACATCGTGCTGCGCGCCGGTACGGCTCCGGTGACGGTCGACCAGGTCCGCGGGCTGCCGATCCCGGGTCCCGCGGGGGTCGTCCGGCTCGACGAGGTAGCGAAGGTGTCCACTGTGGACGGCCCGGCGTCGGTGCACCGCACCGGCGGCGACCTGTCGACCACGGTCACCGCCAAGAACACCGGGGACAACCTGAGCAAGACGACCGCGGACATCAAGGCCAAGCTGGACGGCCTGACGTTCACCGGCGGCGCGTCCTATTCGCTCGGCGGTGTCAGCCAGGACCAGCAGGAGGCGTTCTCGAACCTGTTCCTGGCGCTGCTGGCGGCGATCGCGATCGTGTTCCTGATCATGGTGGCGACGTTCCGCAGCCTGATCCAGCCGCTGATCCTGCTGGTGTCGATCCCGTTCGCGGCGACCGGCGCGATCGGCCTGCTGCTGGCGACCGGCACCGCGCTCGGCCTCCCGGCCCTGATCGGGATGCTGATGCTGGTCGGCATCGTGGTGACGAACGCCATCGTCCTGATCGACCTGATCAACCAGTACCGGGCCGAAGGGATGAGCGTCTCGGAGGCGGTCACCGAGGGCGGCCGGCGCCGGCTGCGCCCGATCCTGATGACCGCGGCGGCGACGATCTTCGCGCTGGTGCCGATGGCGCTGGGCATCACCGGCCAGGGCGGCTTCATCGGCCAGCCGCTCGCCATCGTGGTGATCGGCGGCCTGGTCAGCTCGACGCTGCTGACCCTGGTGCTGGTCCCGACGCTGTACACGATGGTCGAAACCCGCAAGGAACGCCGCCGCGCGCGTCGCGAGGCGCGCCGCAACCCGGCGAAGGCCCCGGAGTCGGAGTCCCTGGACCCCGCCCCCACGGCCTGACGGCCCGACCGCACGGCGAAGGCCCGCACTTTCACGTGAAAGTGCGGGCCTTCGCCGTCGTAGCTACTGCTTGAAGCGGTAGGTCATGCTGTCGAAGAGGATGCAGATGCTCGGCGACATGACGATCACCCGCAGCGTGTTGTCGCGCTCGTCGAAGTCGATGCCCTCGACCTCGAAGTTCCCGCCGCAGCCGCTGCGCAGGGGCAGCTGGCCCAGCGAGGTGACGTGGCCGCTGACGTCCGAACCGGCCAGCGGGCCGGCCAGGTCGATCTGCAGCAACGGCTTCGTGGTGCCGAAGAGGCTGCCGTCCGGGTCGTCCGACGCGCAGAGCAGGCGGGTGGCCGTCTGGAAGTCGCAGCCCTGGACGTCGCGGACCGGGTGGTCGAGGCGGATCGTGCCGGCCAGCGGCAGGTTCTGCGCCGGGTCGGTCGCCGCCGCGCCGGGCATCGGGTGGACCAGGAGGCGGTCCATCGTGCCCCACTCCCCCGCCACCATCCACCGGGCGTCCGGCGAGACCGCGGCGAAGGAGTTGTTGTTCGCTTCCCACGACTCGAGGGTGTGCTTGAAGTTCTTCCACGAGCCGTCCGGCGCCTGGACGCGGAAGAGCTTCGCGCCGCGGTCGTCACGCTGGTAGGGCTCGACGTACCAGCCCTGGGCCGAGCCCGGGTCGCCGACGTGGTTCCAGCCCTGGGAGTTCAGGTCGGCCGGGATGGTGCCGATCCCGGTGTAGCGGATGGTGGTGCCCGACGGCCGCACGATCGTCGCGAGGCCTTGGCTCTCGTCGAGGGCTCTGGCCTGGTCGCGGCCGACTTCCGTCCAGCCGGTGACGGCCTGGGCCAGTGCGGGCGAGACCACGGCCAGCAGGGCGGCGAGGGTGAGCACGATCCCGGTTCTGCGCATGTGCGGCTCCGGTGGGTGAGGGGACCTGGCCCGCTGGATTTACCAGGTCACCGGCACCCGGCACACCCGCCGAATGAAGGTTTTTCACGTTTGTTCGACGACTTGTCCGGTTCCGGACAGCCCGAAGACCCGGCGGGAACACCCGCCGGGGGTTCAGGCCGGGATCACTCGCCCGGGCGCAACCCGTCGAAGATCTCCTTGCACGCCGGGCAGACCGGCGAGCCGGGCTTCGGCGACTTCGTCACCGGGAAGACCTCGCCGCACAGCGCCACCACGTGGTTGCCCATGACCGCGCTCTCGGCGATCTTGTTCTTCTTCACGTAGTGGAACATCTTCGGCGAGTCGTCGTCGGTGGTGTCCGTGCCCTCGGGCGTGGTTTCCGGCTTCGTCAGCGTCTCGGTGCTCACCCGTCCATTGTGCCCGAGTCCCGCCCCGGACGGTCCCCGGCCTGGCAGGATCCACGGCATGTTCCAGAAGGTGCTCGCGACGTTCGGCTCCGGCGGGGCCCGGATCGACGCCCGGCTGCTCGACACCGCCGCCGCTCCCGGCCGTCCCCTGCACGGCGAGGTCCTGCTGCTCGGCGGCGAGGTCGACCAGGAGATCAAGGGCCTCTCGGTGACGCTGCTGGCGCGCGTCCGGGTCCCCGGCGAGGACAAGACCGAAGACCTCCCCTTCGGCACGCGGCAGCTCGCCGGCCGCGAAACCATCCGGGCCGGCCAGCAGGTCCGGGTGCCGTTCGAGGTGCCGCTGCCCTGGGAGACGCCGGTGACCAGCGTCTACGGCAAGCCGCTCGCCGGGATGGCGGTCGGCGTCCGGGCCGAGCTCGACCTGGCCGCCGCGGTGAGCGACCCGTTCGACGCCGACGCCGTCGCGATCGAGCCGCTCCCGGCGCAGAAGCGGGTGCTCGACGCGCTCAGCCGGATCGGGTTCACCTTCCGCGAGGCGATCCTCGAACAGGGCCGCGTCGACGGCGCCCAGCAGCAGCTGCCGTTCTTCCAGGAGATCCGCTTCGCGCCTTCGCCGCGCTTCGCGAGCATCTTCTCGCAGGTCGCGGTCACCTTCCTGGCCTCGGCGGACCGCACGGACGTCGTCCTCGAGGTCACCAAGCGGGTCCGGGTGAGCAAGACCGGCGGCTTCGGCGGGCGCGGGCAGGACTTCGTGGGGATGTTCACCATGAAGCCGGACGTGAACTGGGAGAAGCAGCTCGAAGACTGGCTCGGCCAGCTGGCCCGCCCCCGCGGGATCTTCGACTGATGGAGTGGGACGACGCCGTGGCGGCGCTGGGCGGCCAGGCCGGCGCCCGGCCGCGGCTCGAAGCGCGCTACGGCGAGCCCCACCGCCGCTACCACACGCTGGCGCACGCGGCCGGCGTCGTCCGCGACTCCGCCTGGCTGGCCGGGGACCTCGGCGACACCGAGCGCGCGGTGCTCGCCGTCGCCGCCTGGGCGCATGACGTCGTGTACGACGCGAAGCCCGGCGAAGACGAACGCGCCAGCGCGGCGTGGGCCCGTGAAGCGCTCGACGGGGTCGCCGAAGCGCACGTCGAGCGGGTCGAAGGCCTGATCCTCGCCACGATCACGCACGACGCGCCGCCCGGCGACCACCTCGCGACCGCCCTGCTCGACGCCGACCTGGCCGTCCTCGGCGCACCGCCGGACCGGTACGCGGCCTACGCGGAAGGCGTGCGCCAGGAGTACGCGAAGTACCCCGACGACGTCTGGCGCGAAGGCCGCGCCGCGGTGCTGGAAGGGATGCTCGCGCGCGAGCTGTACCGCAGCGAAGCGGCGCGAGCACGCTGGGCGACGGCCGCGGAAAAGAACCTCACGGCCGAGCTGACCCACTGGCGCGGCGGGCGAACCGATCACCGATGATGGTCCCTCGTGACCACCCCACTCCACCTGCACGAAGAGATCGCCTCGGCGCTGCGTGACGGGCACCCCGTCGTCGCGCTGGAGAGCACCATCCTGTCCCACGGCCTGCCGCCGGGCCGCAACCTGGACGTCGCCCGGCGCCTCGAGCGCGTGGTGCGCGACGGCGGGGCCGTCCCGGCCACGATCGCGGTGCTCGACGGCCGGGTCGTCGTCGGCCTCTCCCCCGCCGAGCTGGAGCGGGTCTGCGCGCCGGACGCCGGGCTGGACAAGCTGTCGCTGCGCGACCTCGGCCCCGCCGTCGGGCTCGGCCGCTCGGGCGCGACGACCGTGGCGAGCACGTCGGCGCTGGCCGCCGCCGCGGGCATCGGGATGTTCGCCACCGGCGGGCTCGGCGGCGTGCACGTCGGCGCCGCGCAGTCGTGGGACGTCTCGGCGGACCTCGGCGTGCTGGCGAAGGTGCCGACCGTGGTGGTCTGCTCCGGCGTGAAGTCGGTGCTCGACATCCCGGCCACCCTCGAGGTGCTGGAGACGAACTCGGTGCCGGTGCTGGGCTACCGCACCGACGACTTCCCGGCGTTCTACCTGCGCTCGTCCGGGCACCAGGTCGGCTGGCGGGTCGACGACCCGAAGCAGGCCGCCGCCGTGGTCGCCGCGCACCGCGCGTACGCGGATTCCGGTGTCCTGCTGGCCAACCCGATCCCCGAAGAGTCCGAAATGGACACGGCGCTGCACGACCGGCTGCTGGCCGAAGGCCTCGCGTTGGTCAACGAGCGGGGCGTGCACGGCGCCGACGTCACGCCGGTGCTGCTGGAGCACTTCCACACCGCCAGCGACGGCGTGAGCATCGACGCGAACGAAGCGCTCGTGCTCAACAACGCGAAGCTGGCCGCCGAAGTCGCGGTGGCGCTGGCATGACCGGGATCGTGGTGGTCGGCGACGCGGCCCTCGACGTGATCGCCCGGCACGACAAGCCGTTGCCGCACGGCGGCGACGCCCGCGCGAAGATCCGGTTCACCGGCGGCGGCTCGGGCGCCAACACGGCGTTGTGGCTGCGGCACCTCGGCGCGGAGACGACGCTGCTCGCGCGGATCGGCAACGACCCGGGCGGCCGGCTGATCCGCGCGGAGCTGGAGGCAGCGGGCGTGCGGTGCGCGTTCGCCGTCGACGACGAGGCGCCGACGTGCTGCGTCGTGGTGATGGTCGACGGCTCCGGGCAGCGGAGCATGCTGGCCGACCGCGGCGCGAACCAGCGCTTCGCGCCCGAAGACGTCACGCCCGAGGCGCTGGCCGGGGCGAGCCACCTGCACCTGTCCGGGTACGTGCTGCTCGACCCGCCGTCGCGGGCCGCCGGGCTCGCCGCGCTGGCGGCGGCGAAAGAAGCGGGCCTGACGACGTCGGTCGACCCGCAGGCGGCCGCGCACATCACCGACCCGGCGGCGTTCCTCGACGACGTCCGCGGTGTCGACCTGCTGATGCCGAACACCGAAGAGCTGGTCGCGCTGACCGGCTCGGCGGACCCGGTGGCGGCGAAGGAGCTGCTCGGCGCGGTCGGCGCGGTGGTCGTGACCGCCGGGCTCGACGGCGCCAGCTGGGTGAACCACGACGGCGTGACGAGCGTCCCGGCGGTCGAGGCGGAGTGCGTCGACTCCACCGGCGCGGGCGACGCGTTCGACGCGGGCGTGCTCACCGGCTGGCTGGCCGGCGAGTCCACTGTGGACGTCCTGCGCCACGGCACCCGCCTGGGCGCCCTCGCCGTCGGCAAGGTCGGACCTCAACCGGCCTGAAGCCGCATCTTTCTCGCCGAAAGATGCGGCTCTGGCGGCCCGGAGCGCGGCTTTCGTCGGAGGGGTGGGCCTCGGTCAGCCGTCGATGACGCGGTGGCTCGTGCCTTCGATCGCCTTCGCCTCGCGCTCGTACCGGCTGACCTTCTCGGCCTTGCGGGGCGGGCGGTCGTTGGCGATGAGCACCGCGATCCACGGCAGCGGAACCGAGATGGCGAGGAACCCCAGCGCCAGCCACCACGTGTGGTAGGTCAGCCCGGCGAGGACCAAGCACGGGATCCGGCACGCCATCATGATCACGTACTTGCGCTTGCGCGTCGCGAGCTGTTCTTCGTACGACCGCGCCGCCCCGGTGATCAGCACCGGGTCGGGGCCGCTGGCGGGCGTGGTCACTGCACCACCTCCGTCACCATCGTCCCACTTGCCCCGGTCATCCGACACCGGGGTGGGACAACCGGCTCAGCGCGGCGACGACGAGGGTCTCGATCCCGGTGCGCAGGGTCGGGTGCAGCACCGGGGCGAAGCGCGGCGAGTGGTTGGACGGGACGTCGCGCTCGAACCGGCCCTCGGTCATCGCCGTGACCACCGTCTCCGGGTCGAAGCCGCCGACCAGCCAGAACACCGAGGGCGCGCCGGCCGCGCGGCCGAACTCGCTGAAGTCCTCGCTGCCGGTGACCAGCGGGGCGGGCAGGACGACCTCCGCGCCGAAGCGGGCGCGGAAGGCCTCGGTGAGGGCGTCGTTGGCGGCCTCGTCGTTCTCCGTGATCGGGTACGAGCCGGACCGGACGATCTCCGGCGGCTTCGGCGCCCCGGCCGTGGCCGCTTCGCCGTTCACGATCCGCTCGACCGCGGCCAGCACCCGCTCGCGGACGGCCTGGTCGAAGGACCGGACGTTGACCTCCAGGACGGCGTCGTCGGCGATCACGTTGCTCGCGGTGCCCACGTGCAGCGAGCCGACGGTGACCACGGCGGAGTCGGTGGCGGCGATCTCGCGGGACACGATCGTCTGCAGCTTGAGCACCACGGACGCGGCCAGCACCGCCGGGTCGACGGTGGTCTCCGGGCGCGAGCCGTGCCCGCCGCGGCCGTGCAGGGTGATGCGCAGCGTGTCGGTCGCGGCCATGATCACCCCGGGCCGGGTGAGCACCCAGCCCGCCGGGCCGGGCACCAGGTGCTGGCCGAACACGACGTCGGGCTTGCCGGCGACGTCGAACAGGCCGTCGCGCACCATCGCCGACGCGCCGCCCGCGCTCTCCTCGCCGGGCTGGAACACCACCAGCAGCGTGCCCGACCACGTGTCACGCCCCTTCGCCAGCAGCGCGGCGGCGCCGGAGAGCCAGGTCGCGTGCATGTCGTGCCCGCACGCGTGCATGACCGGGACGTCCTTGCCGTGCTCGTCGGTGCCGCGGGCGGTGCTGGCGTAGGACAGCCCGGTCTTCTCCTCGACCGGCAGCGCGTCGATGTCGGCCCGCAGCTGCACCGTGGGCCCTTCGCCGTTGCGCAGCACGCCCAGCACGCCGGTGCCGGCGATGCCGGTGTGCACCTCGTAGCCGTCGCGCTCCAGCCGCCGGGCCAGCTCGGCCGCCGTCCGGGTCTCGGCGAAGGAGAGCTCCGGGTGGCGGTGCAGGTCGATGTACAGCGCTTCGAGCTCGGGCAGCGCCGCGTCGAGCGGGGCGAGGACGTCTTCAAGGGTCACGGGGGCCATCGTGGCAGCATTACCCACCGTGAGCACGCGAAGCGTACTGCCCGACCTGTCCGACGACGTCTGCGCGCGGCTGCGCGAAGCCTTCCGCCGCACCTCCTACGACGCCGACGGCGTGGTGGCCGCCCTCGGCGGCGCCGCGCACGCCGCGCTGGGCCGCGGCGAGCCGGTCCCCGCCGAGCGCGCGAGCCGGGACGCGGGCGACCTCGGCACGCTGATCCGGCTGTTCCTGCTCGGCGGGGTCGAGCCCGAAGCCGAGGTCAAGGCCGCTTTCTCGCCGCTTTCGCCGGAGGACGCCGTCACCGCGGGGGTACTGGCGCCGGTCGCCGGCGGTTACCGCGCCGCCCTCGACATCCGCCCGCACGGCGACGAAGAGGGCTCCTGGTGGGTGGTCTCCGACCTCGACGCCGACGTGCTCGGCAGCACCGTGCCCGAGGACCACGTGCTCGGCGTCGGCCACGCGTCGCTGTCGCTGATCCGCGCGACCAGCCGCAACCCGGTCGGCACCCTGCTCGACGTGGGCACCGGCAACGGCGTGCAGGCGCTGCACGCGGCCCGGCACGCGCGGCGCGTGACCGCGACGGACGTCTCCGAGCGGGCCCTGGCGCTGGCCGCGGCGACGTTCCGGCTGAACGAGCTGGACGTCGAGCTGCTGCGCGGCGAGTGGTTCGCGCCGGTCGCGCGCCGGAAGTTCGACCAGGTCGTCTGCAATCCGCCGTTCGTGGTCGGCCCGGCCCGGGTGGACTACACCTACCGCGACTCCGGGCTGGCCGGCGACGACGCGAGCGCGCTGGTCGTGCGGCAGCTGCCGGGCTTCCTCAACGACGGCGGCGTCGGGCACCTGCTGGCCTCGTGGCTGCACACCGGGAAGGAGGACTGGGCCGACCGGGTGAGCCGCTGGCTGCCCGCCGAGACCGACGCGTGGTTCGTGCAGCGCGACGTGGCCGACCCGGCGCTCTACGTCGGCACCTGGCTGCGGGACGCCGGGCTCGAGCCGCGGTCGCCGGAGGGCCGGGCGAAGGCGGCGGCGTGGCTCGACTGGTTCGCGGCGAACGACGTCCGCGGCATCGGGTTCGGGTTCGTCACGCTGCGCCGGGCGGCCGGGGTGAGCAGTCCCACAGTCGTCTGCGAGGACCTGCGGCAGGCCTACGACGACCCGCTGGGGCCGGAGGCGGCGGGCTGGCTGGACCGCGTCGCCTGGCTGCGCGAATCGGGTGATTCATTACTCGATGTCCGTTTTGTAGTGCCGGACACGGTTTTGCTGGAAAGCGTCGAGGAACCCGGCGACGAAGGCTGGGCGACGTCGATCCGGCGCCTGCACCGCACCGACGGACCGGGCTGGCAACACGAAGTCGACGAGCTGGCGACGCGGCTCCTCGCGGGCTGCCGCGGCGCGCTGCCGCTGGAGGACCTCATCGAGCTCCTCGCGTTCTCGCAAGGCCTCGACGCCTCGGAACTGGCGGCCACCGCGCTGCCCGTCGTCCGCGAGCTCGTCCGGCACGGGATGCTCGTCCCGGCGGGCGAGTGAGGGCCGTCGCGGCCCGCGTGACGCGGGCGGACGTCACGGTCGACGGCGCGGTCGTCGGCGCCATCGACGAGCCGGGTTTGCTTGTGCTGCTGGGAATCCACGTCGACGACGACGCGGCGAAGGCCGCCGTGATGGCGCGGAAATTGCACGAGCTGCGCGTCCTGCGTGACGAGGAATCATGCGCCACGGTGAATGCGCCGCTGCTCGTGGTGAGCCAGTTCACCCTCTACGGCGACACGAAGAAAGGGCGCCGGCCGTCGTGGACGCAGGCCGCGCGCCCCGAGGTCGCCGAGCCGTTGGTGGACGCGGTCGTGAGCGCGCTGCGCGACCGCGGCGCCACCGTGGCGACGGGGCGTTTCGGGGCGATGATGGCGGTGTCGAGCGTCAACGACGGGCCGTTCACGGTTGTCGTAGAGGTCTAGACCACAGCGCCCCGGTTCACATCCTGACCCGATTCACATCGGATTCTCAGGTTTCCCGGTCACGGAACGTTCTCAGCAAAAGCTCAGCAATGGTCGAGCAACCGGAGCGCGCCGGCAGCCGTCTCCTTTTCAGCGAGCCGGGAACGTTTTGGAAACCCGGAGCGTTGTGCCAGATGTCCAGCCAAGCCGGCCGGACCGGCGTACCGGGTTCCACAGGCCCCGGTGCGCGGGGACGCAACCGGCGGACCACCGCAGCAGCACGTTCAGCCCGTGACCGGGGAGGCAGAATGTCAGTCCAGACTCTCGAACGCGAGTCGCGCGGGATTCGCGAGCGCATCCCGGCTCAGGTGTCCGAGGAGCCGGCGGCGATGAGCGTGGGGGCGCTCACCGACGCCGACCTCGACGCCCAGAGCCCCGCCGCCGACCTCGTCCGCGTCTACCTCAACGGCATCGGCAAGACGGCCCTGCTCAGCGCGGCCGACGAGGTCGAGCTGGCCAAGCGCATCGAGGCGGGTGTCTTCGCCCAGCACATGCTGGACACCGCGGAGAGCCTGACCGCGAAGCGCCGCACCGAGCTGGCCGCCCTGGTCCGCGACGGGCACGTGGCGAAGAACCACCTGCTGGAGGCCAACCTCCGCCTGGTGGTCTCGCTCGCCAAGCGCTACACCGGCCGCGGGATGCCGCTGCTCGACCTGATCCAGGAGGGGAACCTGGGTCTCATCCGCGCGGTGGAGAAGTTCGACTACTCCAAGGGGTTCAAGTTCTCGACGTACGCCACCTGGTGGATCCGCCAGGCCATCACCCGGGGGATGGCCGACCAGGGGCGCACCATCCGCCTCCCGGTCCACCTGGTGGAGCAGGTGAACAAGCTGGCCCGCATCAAGCGCGACCTGCACCAGCAGCTCGGGCGCGACGCGACCCACGAGGAGCTGGCGGCCGAGTCGGGCATCCCGGCGCACAAGATCTCGGACCTGCTCGACCACTCGCGTGACCCGGTAAGCCTGGACATGCCGGTCGGCACCGAGGAAGACGCCCCGCTGGGCGACTTCATCGAGGACTCCGAGGCGACGGACGCCGAGAGCGCCGTGATCTCCAGCCTGCTGCAGGACGACCTGCGCCGGGTCCTGTCGACGCTGGACGACCGCGAGCAGCAGGTCATCCGCCTGCGCTACGGCCTCGACGACGGCCAGCCCCGCACGCTCGACCAGATCGGCAAGCACTTCGGGCTCTCCCGCGAGCGCGTCCGCCAGATCGAGCGCGAGGTCATGTCCAAGCTCCGCCAGGGCGAGCGCGCGGACCGGCTCCGCGCCTACGCCAGCTGACCCCTCAGTCCGACAGGGCGGGCGCACACGGTGCGCCCGCCCTCTTTTTTTGGCGTACCGCCGAGGCGACGACCAGGCATTCCGCCCGTCGTGAAAATTTTCCACGAAAACCGGGTTTTGCCTCCGCCGGACATGGGTAGCAACCCTCCGCCAACACCCGTTCGGCCGCGTTGACTTATGACTTCGGTCACGTCACATTCTTGAAGCGGCTTCGAACCGGTAGCGGCATCGACCTCGCGACCGGGTGTGCACGCACCCGGAAGCTTCCCCCGGGAGGTCGGGTCCGTCGGGGTGGACCCGGCCTCCCGACCAGCTCCCCAAACGCACGGCGGCGCAGCTCACCCAACGCACGCGGGCAGCACAACCCGGCACCCCGCAGCCAGACCTCCCCGCAACCCCGATCCGAAGCCAGAACACGGCCGGCAGCGCCGGGTCAAGGCACGCTTTCCCGCCTTGACGCGGTGCTGCCGGCCGTAGTCACAATCAGGCTTCGGGGTTGCGGAGACACCAAGCCGGGGCTGAGGGAAACCAAGCCACCGCGTGGGGTGGCCCACAGTGATCGCATGCCTCTTCGGCGCACCCTCCCCCGCCGCCTAAGCTGGCCGGATCCCGGAGCTGGCAAAGGAGCCTGGCAGTGCCGTCCACCACGTTTCAGCACACCGAAGTCCTCCCGCTGGGCAAGGACACCACCACCGAATACCGGCTGGTCACCGACCAGGGCGTCGAAACCGTCGAAGCCGCCGGGCGGACCTTCCTGAAGATCGAGCCGGAAGCGCTCACCACCCTCGCGCGCACCGCCATCACCGACATCCAGCACCTGTTGCGCACGTCACACCTGAAGCAGCTGCGGGCCATCGTCGACGACCCCGAGGCCTCCGGGAACGACCGGTTCGTCGCCATGGACCTGCTGCGCAACGCCGCCATCTCGGCCGGCGGCGTGCTGCCCATGTGCCAGGACACCGGGACCGCCATCGTCGTCGGCAAGCGCGGCGAGGGCGTGCTGACCGGCGGGGACGACGAGCGCGCGCTCTCGCAGGGCATCTTCGACGCCTACCAGCAGCTCAACCTGCGCTACTCGCAGATGGCGCCGGTGAACTTCTGGGACGAGCGCAACACGGGCACCAACCTCCCCGCCCAGATCGAGCTGTACCACAAGGAGGGGGACCCGACCTACGAGTTCCTCTTCATGGCCAAGGGCGGCGGCAGCGCCAACAAGACGTTCCTGTACCAGGAAACCAAGGCCGTCCTGAACCCGAAGCGGCTCGCCCGGTTCCTCGACGAGAAGCTGCGCAGCCTCGGCACCGCGGCCTGCCCGCCGTACCACCTGGCGATCGTCGTCGGCGGGATGTCGGCCGAGTTCAACCTCAAGGTCGCGAAGCTCGCCTCCGCGCGTTACCTCGACAACCTGCCGACCGAAGGGTCCGAGCTGGGGCACGCCTTCCGCGACCCCAGCCTGGAACAGCAGGTCCTGGAGATGACCCGGCAGTTCGGCATCGGCGCGCAGTTCGGCGGCAAGTACTTCTGCCACGACGTCCGCGTGATCCGGCTCCCCCGCCACGGCGCCAGCTGCCCCGTCGGCATCGCCGTGAGCTGTTCCGCCGACCGGCAGGCCAAGGCCAAGATCACCGCCGACGGCGTGTTCATCGAGCAGCTCGAGCGCGACCCGGCGCAGTTCCTCCCGGAGATCACCGAAGAGGACCTCTCCGACGACGTCGTGAGCGTCGACCTCAACCGGCCGATGGCCGAGATCCGCGCGCAGCTCTCGCAGCTGCCGGTCAAGACGCGGCTGTCGCTCACCGGGCCGCTGGTCGTCGCGCGCGACATCGCGCACGCGAAGATCGCCGAACGGCTCGACGCCGGTGAGGGGATGCCGGACTACCTGAAGAACCACCCGGTCTACTACGCCGGCCCGGCGAAGACGCCCGAGGGCTACGCGTCCGGCTCGTTCGGTCCCACGACGGCCGGGCGGATGGACTCCTACGTCGAGCAGTTCCAGGCGGCCGGCGGCTCGCTCGTCATGCTGGCCAAGGGAAACCGGTCAAAGCAGGTGACGGCCGCGTGCCAGGCGCACGGCGGGTTCTACCTCGGCTCGATCGGCGGCCCGGCCGCGCGGCTCGCGCAGGACTGCATCAAGAAGGTCGACGTCCTGGAGTACGCCGAGCTCGGCATGGAAGCCGTGTGGAAGATCGAGGTCGAGGACTTCCCGGCGTTCATCGTCATCGACGACAAGGGCAACGACTTCTTCGCCAGCACCGGCGACCCGGTGCTGCAGATCAGCTTCCGTTAGGACGCAAGGGAAGGGGACACCGGCCCGCCGCCGGTGCCCCCTTCCTTCCCTGCTCCCTCAGCCGACGCGCTCGATCCGCGCGCGCCGGATGAGGAACTTGCCGGGCTCCCGAACCTGTTCGAAAGCCGCGTTGTTGAGCAGCGTGCAGCTACCCGAGACCGACGTGACCTCGACCGTCGTGGACTTCGAGTTGTCCAGGTTCGTCACCTTCAGCTTCGTCCCCGCCGGGAACTGGTTGCTCGACGCGGCCGGTGCGCCGCCTTCGCCGGAGAGGGTCACGGTCGACCCCGGGCAGACGACCTCGCCGACGGCGCCGGTGTCCACACCGGACTGGTTCTGCTGCTGGTTCTGTTGCTGCGCCGGAGCTTGCTGCGCCGGCGCCTGGGCCGCCGGGGCCTGTCCGTTGTTCGCCACGACGTTCGCGGCGCACCCCGCGACCTGACGCCGCTGCTGGATCAGGTCCACCACCGCCTGCCGGTTGGCGATCCGCGCGGCCGACTGCGCGTCCGGGTTCGCCTGCTGGCCCGCGATGAAGTTCAGGTTGTTCTGCAGTGCGGTGTCGAGTCCGGCGCAGTTCTCCTTGGGAGCTTCGGCCGCGTTGCCCGCCGGGCTGCTCAGCGCGATCGCGGTCGCGGTGATGCCGGAGACACCCAGCAACGCGGCCAGCCCGATGGTCGCCTGCTTGCGGTGCCGACCACTACTCAACCGGGGCATGTGCCCCTCCTCTCTGATCACCACCTCACCCTGGGATACGGGCCGGTAACGCCTGCGGTTCACCGTTTCCGTGAAAATTTCGACAGCTTCGACAGCGGGCCTCAGGCGACCGGTACGCCGTGGTCCGAACCATTGACGCGCGCCGCCGTGGCCAGCGCCCAGCGCCCGGTGGTGAGCACGCCCAGCGCGAACACGAGAACTCCGCAGGCGGCGACGATTACCCACGCGACCCGGTCCGCCGCGGGCGAGGCCGCGGCGACGACCGCGCCGATCACCGCCACGCCCAGGGAAGCCCCGACCTGGCGGCTGGTGGACGCCACCGCCGCCGCGAGCCCCGCGCGTTCCCGCGGCATCCCGGACACCGCGGCGTTGGTGATCGGCGCGTTGAGCATGCCGAACCCGGCGCCGAAGCACACGTATCCCAGTACCAGCACCGGAATCGGCGTCGCGGGGCCGATCCCGGCGAGCACGGCGCCGGACAGGGCGATCCCCGCGCCGGCGACCAGCAGCGGCAGCCGCGGCCCGCGCGCGGCGACCACGCGGCCCGACAGCGGCGCGCACACCGCCGTCACCGCCGCCATCGGCAGCGTCAGCAATCCCGCGTGCAGCGCGGAAAACCCGCGGGTGTCCTGCAGGTACAGCGTGTTGAGGAAGAGGAACCCGGACAGCGCCGCGAAGCCGGTGACCGCGGTGAGCGTCGCACCGGAAAACGGGACGCTGCGGAAGAACCTCAGTTCCAGCAATGGATCCACGCGCCGCCGTTCGTACGGCAGCAGGACGGCGAGCGCGACCGCGGCCACGGCGAAGCAGCCGATGATCTCCGGCGACGTCCAGCCCGCGCCGCGGCCTTCGATGATCGCGTAGGTGAGCGAGGCCAGCAGGAGGATCACCAGCAGCTGCCCGACCGGGTCGAGCCGGCGCGGGTGCGGCGACCGGGACTCGGGCACGAACACCGCCGTCAGGACGATCGCGGCGACGCCGACCGGGACGTTGATCCAGAAGATCGAGCGCCAGCCGGCCCAGCCGACGAGCGCGCCGCCGACCACCGGCCCGACCGCCATGCTCAGCCCGACCACACCGGCCCACACGCCGATCGCGCGGGCGCGCTCGCGCGGTTCGGTGAAGACGTTGGTGACGATGGACAGCGCGACCGGGTTGAGCATCGACCCGCCGACGGCCTGCAGCGCACGGAAGGCGATCAGCGTCCCGGCGTTGGGCGCGACGCCGCACAGCAACGAGCCGAGGCTGAACAGCGCGAGCCCGGTCTGGAACGTCCGGCGCCGCCCGATCCGGTCGGCGGTCGAGCCGGACAGCATGAGCAGGCTCGCCAGGACGAGCGTGTACGCGTCGATCGTCCACTGCAGACTCGCGACGGACGCGCCCAGTTCGTGCCGGATCGACGGCAGCGCGAGGTTCACGATCGTGTTGTCGAGCCCGACGATGAACAGGCTCAGGCAGCAGACGGCCAGGACGACCCGGGGCCGGACGGGCTGGGGCACCGCACCCCCGCAAGTAGTTGCACGGACAATATTAAGCATTGTACAACTAATTGGGCGCGGCCTCCGTCAGGCCGGGAACAGCTCCGCGAGCCGGGCGAGGGTCTTCTCGATGCCCTGGGCGTTCTTGCGCGGGAACGGGCTGAGCGTGATGGCCAGCGGGAACTTCGCCGTCGACCAGTCGAACGTCTCGGTGACCTCGGTGCGGCCGCCGTCGAGCGGTTCGAGGCGCCAGCGCCAGCGGTGGCCGTTGAAATGGCGCCAGGCGATCAGGCGGTCCTCTTCGAACTCCACCACGGTGTTGAGGATCTTGTAGGACGGGCCCAGCTTCATGTCCATGCCGAACGTGGCGCCGAGCGAAAGCCGGTCCGGGCCGCCCGGCTGGGCGGCCCGGACCGTGCCGGATCCGTCGATGAGCGGGTGCTGGGCCGGATCGGCCAGGAGCCCGAAGATCTTCTCCGGGGTCGTGGCGACGATCGCGGTGCGTGAGACCTGGCGGCTGCCCATCACCCGAGCCTAGGCCAGGGTGATCACTTCGGCGGCGTGGTCTTCAGCACCACCGTGCGCTGGTCCAGCGGCGCGGCCAGCGCGACCGAGATCACCGGGTAGCGGATGTCCATCGTGCACATCTGGCCGGTCTGCGCCTTGGTTTCGCTCAGGTTCACGACGACGTGGTCGCCGGCCTGCTCGGTCGCCTCGCCGAGGGCGTGGCCGCAGCCACCCTCCTGGGCGCGGATGTTGAGGATGGTGCCGCCGTTGGCGGTCCACACCTCGTGCGGGTAGCCGCTGGGCAGCGCGCTGGCGTCGATCTTGGCGGGCGGCACCGGCGTACTGCCTTCGGGCACGGTGAGCCGCGGCTTCCCGGGCGGGTTCGCCGTCGGCGACCCCGGCAGCACCGACTCGCTCGGCGACGTCGAAACGCTGCCGGTCGGCGCCGCGGAGTCACCCCCGGCAGCGGGCTGGCTGGTGGGCATGTCCTGGCCGGCGCAGGCCGTCGCCATCAGCAGGAACGCGCCTGTCCCGACCACCTTCGCTAAGTACCTCATGTCCCGAAGACGGAACGGCCCCCACAGGGGGTTGCACGAAAGATCGACTCAAACGCCACTTTCCCCACGAAAGCTCCGCTCGAGACGGAGCTTTCGCAGGGAAAGTGGCGGGGTGGTCTGGGAGGGCGGGGCCGGGCTGCCCGGGGCCGCCCTCCCAGCGTCCGGGGCGGGGTCAGCCCTGGCGGAGTACCACCGTGCGGGTGCCGAGCGGCTCGGTCAGCGGCAGCGGGACCGTGATCTCGCGGAGGTAGTCCGGGCACATCTGGCCCTTCTTCCCCGCGCTGACCGCGATCAGCACCACCACCTGCTGCGGCGTCTGGTCACCGACGCGGGCCGAGACGCGGCGGCAGCCGCCCTCCTCGGCCCGGAGGATGATCGTCTTGCCGTCGAGGCTGCGGGTGAGGCTGCGCGGGTAGCCCTCGGGCAGGGAACGCGCGTCGACCTGGGACTCCGCGATCACGTCGTCGCCCGGGGCGATGCCCTGCGTGGGGCGGCCGACCGTCTGGGACGGCGGCGGGGCGACCGGCGGCGAACCCGGCAGCGAGGACGAAGACGACGTCGCGGGCGTCTCCGGCGCCGGCGCCGCCCCGGAGCCCGAACCGGCCGCGCAGGCGGTCAGCGTCAGGAGCAGCAGGACCGTACCCAGCAGTGTGCGCATACCTGCCAGACGGACCGGACGCCGGATCGGTTGCACCTACCGGTGCGCCGCCCGGCCGCGGACCAGGCCCAGCAGCACCACCCCGGCGAGGGTGACGCCGAGCAGCAGGACCGTCGCCGCGGAGGCGAGGAACACCTGGCCGCGGTCGGTCAGCGCGAAGACGCTCGCCGGGAGCGTGCGCCAGTCCGGCGGGTACAGCATCATCGTCGCACCCAGCTCGCCCATCGACATCGCCAGCGCGAGGCTCGCCGACGCCGTCATCGCCGGGAGCAGCACCGGGACGCGCACCCGCAGCATCACCCGGACGGGGGAGGCGCCGAGCGACGCCGCGGCCTGCGCGAGCTGCGGGTCGACGCGGGTGAGCGCAGCCGACACCGTGCTGAAGGCGAACGGCAGCAGGATCAGCAGGTGCCCGAGCAGCACGATCCAGCGGGTGCCGTTGAACGCCAGCGGCGGCCGGCTGAACGCGACCAGCAGCGCCAGCCCCAGCACCACCGACGGCACCGCGATCGGCAGGTGGAACAGCGTTCCGGCGAGCCGCCGCAGCCGCGGCGGCGCGGTCTCCGCGGCCAGCGCCGCCCACGTGCCGAGCAGCACCGCCGCCGCGCCCGCGACGACCCCGGTCTGGATGCTCACCGCCAGGCTCGCGAACGTCTCCCCCGCCAGCGCGTCCGCGTAGTGGCCGAGGGTGAGGCCGCCCGGCAGCACGCCCGTCCAGTGCCCGGCGAACGACGCGAGCACGATCATCACCAGCGGGGCCGCGACGACGACCGCGAACACCACGCCGAACAGCACCCACAGCAGCACCTTGCTACGCCGCGTCCACAGCAGCACCGCGCCCCCTTCCCGCCAGCACCCGGTAACACCCGTACAACAGCAGCGAAAGCGCGACGTCGACCAGCGCGACGACGCTCGCCGCCGGGAAGTCGAACGTGACGATCCCCTTGCCGTACACCAGCATCGGCAGCGTCGTGACGCCCTTCGCGCCGAGGAACAGCACGATGCCGAACTCGTTGAGCGCGAGCAGCAGCGTCAGGCAGGCGCCCGACGCCAGCGACGGCAGCGCCGCGGGCAGCACCACCCGCCCCAGCACCCGGCCCGGCCGCGCGCCCAGCGACGCCGCGACGTCGAGGTGCACGCCGGGGATCTGCCCGAACGCCGCCAGCGCCGGCCGCAGCACGAACGGCGTGTAGAACGTGACCTCGGCCAGCAGCACGCCCCACGGCGAGTACAGGAACCCGCCCGCGCCGAACACGCCCGCGCTGCCGTAGAGGAACGTGAACGCCAGCGCGATGAGGAACGACGGGAACGCGAGCACCGTGTCGACCAGCCGCGACAGGGTCCGCGCGCCGGGGAACGGGACGAACGCGATGACCAGGGCGAGGAACGTGCCGAGCACGACGCAGCCGGCGGTGGCGCCCAGCGCGAGCAGCATCGTCTGCAGCGCCGCGTCGCGGAACTCCGCCGAGCCGAGCACCTCGGCCCAGACCGCGAACCCGAGCCCGCGGTCCGTGGTCAGCGACTGCCCGGCCACCAGGACCAGCGGATACCCGAAGAACACCGCGACGACCACCAGCGGCGGCAGCACCCACAGCGAGCCCCGCCGGACACTCACGAGCCGGCTCCGACCAGCGGGCATCCGTCCGGGATGGATACCCCGACCGCCGTGCCGACGGCGAACGCCTCGGGGACCTCGGCCCGGATCGTCGTGCCGGTCGCCAGCACCAGGTCCAGCCGGTAGCCGGTGCCGCGCCACTGCACGGCCTTGACCAGCGCCGGGAGCGTGCCCGCGGCCGGTTCGCCGACGCCGACGCGGTGCGGGCGCACGCCGAGCGCGACCGGGCCGGAGCCGAGCGCGGCGGTCGGCTCGGCGGTCAGCTCGCGCTCGCCGAGCCGGACGGTCGCCGGGGACCCGGCGCGGACCAGGTCGACCGGGATGAGGTTGGCCGCGCCGAGGAAGCTCGCGGTGAACTCCGAGCCGGGCCGCCGGTAAAGCTGTTCGCAGGGCCCGGTTTCGACCAGCCGCGAGTCGCGCATGACGGCGATCCGGTCGGCCAGCGCGAGCGCTTCGCCCTGGTCGTGGGTGACGTAGACGAGCGTGGTGTCCGGCAGTTCGGCGCGCAGCCGCAGCAGTTCCGCGATCATGTCCTCGCGCAGCGCGGCGTCCAAAGCGGACAGCGGCTCGTCGAGCAGCAGGACGTCGGGCCGGATGGCCAGTGCCCTCGCCAGCGCGACCCGCTGCTGCTGCCCGCCGGACAGCTCGCGCGGGAACCGGCGGGCGTAGCCGCCCATCCCGACCAGGTCGAGGACTTCGGCGACCCGCGCGGCGACATCGGCCCGCGGCCACCGCCGCGCCTTGAGTCCGAAAGCGACGTTGTCGGCGACGCGCATGTGCGGGAACAGCGCGTAACTCTGGACGACGACGCCGAGACCGCGCCGGTGCGGCGGCAGGTCCGTGACGTCCTCGCCGTTCAGGAACACCCGGCCCGCGCTGGGCCGGACGAACCCGGCGAGCGCCTTGAGCGCCGTGGACTTGCCGGAGCCGGACGGCCCGAGCAGGGCGAGGGTTTCGCCGCGGCCGACCGCGAGGTCGAGGGAGTCCAGCGCGGTGGTCCGTCCGAAGTGGACGGACACCCCGCGGAACTCGACGGACGGCGTCACCGGCCGACGGCCTTCTTGTAGGCGGCCAGGTCGGCGTCGAGCTTGCCGAGTACGGCGGTCCAGTCCGGCTGCCAGATCTCGACGCCGTCGAGCGCGGCCTTGATCTTCGCCGCGTTCGCGCCGGTCGCGGTGACGTCGGCGCGTGCCGGGATGCCGTAGGCGTCGGCGGCCTTGGCCTGGACCTCCGGCGAGAACAGGAAATCGAGGAGCTTCTTCGCTTCGTCGGCGTGCGGCGCGTTCGTGACGAGCCCGGCGTAGTACGGCAGCGCGAACGTCGAGCGCTTGCCCTGGGCGTCGGCGGGGAAGAACACCTCGAAGCCACCGCTCTTGGCGATCTCGGCGAGGTTCATCTGGACGTCGCCGTTGGCCACCAGCAGCTCGCCCTTGGCCACCTTCGGCTGCAGCTTGCCGGTCGAGGACGACGGCCCGGCGTTGTTCGCTTCGAGCTTGCCGAGGTAGTCGAGCGCGCCCTGCTCGCCGAGGACGTGCTGCAGCTGCAGGAGCACGGCGGTGCCGTCGCCCGCCTCGCCGGGCGTCGAGTACTGGACCTTGCCCTTGAGCTTCGGGTCGAGGAGGTCGTCCCACGTCTTCGGCGTGGCCGCCGGGTTGCGGATGAAGCTGAGGTAGTTGTTCATCATCGCGGCGAAGCGGCCCTGCGGGTCCTTGTCCGACACCTGGTCCGCGCCCCGCGGGGTGTAGGGCTGCAGCAGGCCGGCGACGCGCTGGATGAACGGCGGCAGCGTGACGAGGACGTCCGCCTGGGTGTTCGCCTTTTCCTTCTCCACGCGCGAAGCGACCTCACCGGAGCCGGCGGTGACGGCCTGGACCGTGACGCCGGTCTGCTGCTTGAACTCGGCGAACCGGGCGGTGTACCAGTCTTCCAGTCCGTCCACTGTGTACACGGTGACGGTCTTGCCGCCGGCGGACGCGGCGCCGGTGCCCCCGCACGCGGCGAGCAGGGCGGTCAGCGCCACCGCGAGGACGGTGGCCAGGGTCTTCTTCATCGGGGTTCTCCTTCGAGCACGGCGGGGAGGTCGGAGACGGAGTCGAGGACGTGGGTGGCTTCGGCGAGGTCTTCGCGGCGGCCGGCGCCGGTCAGCACGCCCGCGACGACGGACGCGCCCGAGCGCAGGCCGCACAGGACGTCCGAAGCGGTGTCGCCGACGACGGCGATCCGCCGCACGTCGGTGACTTCGAGCCGCAGCGCCGCGGCGAGGACGAGGTCGGGGAACGGGCGGCCGCGGACGCCGTCGCCGGGCGCGAGCGCGAGGTCGGCGAGGTCGCGCCAGCCGAGGGCGTCGAGGATGGCCTGCTGGGTCGCGGGCGCGAAACCGGTGGTGAAGGCGACCTTCACGCCGTTCTCGCGCAGGCCGCGGATGACGGCTTCGGCGCCGGGGATCGGCTTGCTCTCCCCCACCAGCTTCCCGTAGGCGGCCTCGAAGGCCGCGTTCGCTTGCCGCGCTGGGCTTTCGTCGCCGAGGAGGGCGCGGAAGACGGCGATCTTCGACTGGCCCATGGTGTCGAGGACGTACTGCAGCATCTCGGGGTAGCGCTCGGCGGGCACGCCGGCGGCGCGGATGGCTTCGGTGAAGGCCCGCACGACGAGGCCGTCGTCGGCGACGGTCGTGCCCGCCATGTCGAGCACGACGAGTTCGGGGGTCACAGGTCCAGCTCCTCGGCGGTGTCTTCGGCGATGGCGGGCGAGCAGGTCATGCCGCGCCCGCCCGGCCCGGTGACCAGGAAGGCGTTGTCCGCGACGCGCGCGCGGTGCACGATCCGGCCGGGATCGGCTGTCTGCGCGTACACCCCCGCCCAACGGCGGCGGATCGGTGGCAGGGGGCGCCCGAGCAGGGCCCCGGCGACGTCGGCGAGGTGCGCGTAGGGGTCTTCGGTGACGTCGAAGGCGAACGGCTCGTCGTACTCGTGGGTGTCACCGACGGTGAGCGAGCCGTCGAGCCGCTGGACGAGCAGCAGCTGCATGCGGTGGGCGGCGGCGACGTCGCCCTGGGGCTGGGTTCCGGCCAGCGCGTCGAGCGCGGCGCCGCGGTAGGCCGGGTAGTAGCGGAAGCTGTCGCCGTCGGCGACGCTGGTGGTGAGCTGTTCGCCGAGCGGTTCGGTCTGGGCCATCTGCAGCCGCACGCGCCGCACCGGCGGGTCGCCGGCCAGCTCGCGCACCAAGCCGCCGGTCCGGGCGCCGGTGCAGAACAGGACGACGTCACCGTCGTGCCGCTCCCCGTGGTCGTCGACGACGCCGGTGGCGCTCAGGTGCCGGACCTCGCGCCCGGGCCGCCAGGTGTAGCGGCCGGTCTTCGCGAGTTCGGCCCGCAGCGCGGGCTGCGCGGTCCGCGGCTCGACGGCGGCGTCGCGCTCGCACCACAGCGCGCCCCGGAAGTCCCCGCGCAGCGCGGGGTTCAGCGCGCGAACCTCGGTGGCGTCAAGGAGCTTGTACCCGCGTTCGGCGGCTTCGGGCCCTTCGGCGGCTTCGCGGGCGACGGCGAGTTCGGCGTCGGTCCGGACGACGGTCAGCGAGCCGTTGGCGCGGAAGCCGAGCGCCGGGACGCGCTCACCGATCCGCTCCCACAGCAGCCGCGCCCGCCGCGCGGTCTCCAGTTCGGCACCGGACGCCCGGCCGCCGACCCAGACCAGGCCGAAGTTGCGCACGGACGCGCCCCGGGCCTCGGGTTCGCGTTCGAGCTGGACGACGTCGTGGCCGCGCTCGACGGCCTGCCAGGCGTGCAGCGTGCCGAGCACGCCACCACCCACGATGAGGATTCGCACGCCGCACACGCTGTCGGCCGCGCGCCAACGACGGCTGACCCGACGGCTAACGGAGCGTGAAGTGGCTCCGAATATTGGACCGGATGAGTTATCTCATCGTTACCTACAGCCGTCCGGCGGCGACGAACACGGCGATCGCGAGCAGCGCGACGTTGATCCCGACGTTCCGCCACTCGGCCGCCTTGTGCTGCACGATCGCCAGCCTGCCGTGCATCGCCATCGCCCCGACCATGACCACGGCCAGCCCGGCCGCGGCCCAGCCGGTCAAGGACGGCGCGACGCCGAGCAGCACCGGCAGGATCAGCCCGACCGCCGCGAACAGCTCGCAGATCGCGCGCCCCGGCAAGCACCCCAATGTGGCGTTGGTTGCATCCAGCGCACCCAATGTGGCGTTCGGTGCGTCTGACGCACCGAACGCCACATTGGGGCGCTTGGGCCGGTCAGTCCGTGCGGCCCAGCCGGGTCGTGAAGCTCAGCCGGTCACCCCGGTACAGCGACCGAACCCGCTCGAACGGCACGCCGTCCGGGCCCCACGAAACCCGGTGCATGAGCAGCATCGGCAGGGCCGGGTTGGTGCCGATCAGCAGGGCCTCCCGCGGCGTCGCCAGCACCGTCTCGACCCGCTCCTCGGCCCCGTCGAACACGACCCCGAGCCGTTCGCTCAGGCACGCGTACAGCGACTGCTCCGGGTCGAACACGTCCAGCAGGTCCGGGAAACGCTCGACGAGCAGATATGTCGACTCCAGCCCGACGCGTTCCTCGTCGGCCAGCAGCACGCGCTCGAGGTGGAAGACTTCGGCGTCCGCCGTGACCTGGAGGTCGGCGGCCAGCGCGCTGCCCGCGAGGCGCCGTTCGAGCGTGATCACGTTGCGGCCCGGGCGGATGCCCTGGCGGCGCAACCCCTCCGTGTAGCTGACCAGGGCCAGCGGCTGGACGAGCTTCGGGCCGGCGACGTAGGTGCCGCTCCCCTGGCGGCGGCTGAGCTTGCCCTCCAGCACCAGTTCGCTCACCGCCTGCCGTACCGTCGCCCTCGACACTTCGAACCGTTCGCACAATTCCCGTTCCGTGGGCAGCACCGCGCCTTCGCCGAGTTCCGCGATCACCGCCAGCAGTTCGACCTTCACCGCGTAGTAACGCGGGACGCGGCCGTGCTCGGGAATCCCGTCGAGGACGGGGCCGTCGGCGGACAGGCGGGAATGGCGTGAAGGGGCGGGCACGGAATCGACCCTATTCGGTTCCCTGTGCACCGTGGTTCGCTGTGGCGCGCAACACGTGCGAAACAAGGAGGATCACCCGGATGCGCCCGACCCCGCTCGCCCGCCGGCTCGGCCTGGCCGACGCCGTTTTCCTGGGCCTCGGCTCGATGATCGGGGCCGGCGTGTTCGCCGCGTTCGCGCCGGCCGCGCGGGCCGCGGGGAGCGGGCTGCTGCTCGCGCTCGTCGTCGCGGCCGTCGTCGCTTACTGCAATGCGACGTCTTCGGCGCGGCTCGCCGCGATTCACCCCGAATCCGGCGGGACCTACGTTTACGGCCGGGAAAGGCTCGGTGAATTCTGGGGATACCTCGCCGGGTGGGGATTCGTCACCGGGAAGACGGCCAGCTGCGCCGCGATGACGCTGACCGTCGTCGCCTACGCCGCGCCGGGGCTCGGGCAGCCGTGGCGGAGCCTGCTCGCCGTCGCGGTGGTCGCCGCGCTCACGACCGTCAACTACTTCGGCGTGCACCGGTCCGCGCTGGCGACCCGGGTGATCGTGTCGTGCACCCTGCTCGTGCTCACCGCCGCGGGCGTGGCGATGGCCACCGGCCCGTCCGCGGGCGGGCCGCTCTTCGCCTGGCCCGGGGGCGGCGGCGTGCTCGAAGCGGCCGGCCTGCTCTTCTTCGCCTTCGCCGGGTACGCGCGGCTGGCGACGCTCGGCGAGGAGGTCCGCGACCCGGCCCGGACCATCCCCCGTGCCATCCCTCTGGCGCTGGGCATCACCCTCGTCGTCTACGCGGCGCTGGCGGTGCTGCTGCTCGTGCGGCTCGGCCCGAGCGCGCTCGCCGCGAGCCCGGACCCGATCGCCGCGGCCGTCCCCGGGTGGCTCGCCCCGGTGGTCCGGGCCGGCGCCGCCATCGCGGCGCTCGGCTCGCTGCTCGCGCTCATCCTCGGCGTTTCGCGCACGACGCTGGCGATGAGCCGCGACGGCCACCTCCCCCGGTTCCTCGCCGCCGTGCACCCCCGCTACCAGGTGCCGCACCGGGCCGAGCTCACCGTCGGGCTGGTCGTGGCCGTGCTCGCCGCGTCGATCGACCTGCGCGCGGCGATCGGCTTCTCGTCCTTCGCGGTCCTGACGTACTACGCGATCGCCAACGCGGCCGCGTTCACGCTCCGGGGGACAGCCCGGATCGCCGCCGTGCCGGGCCTGGCCGGGTGCGTGGTGCTGGCGTTCAGCCTGCCACTGCCGTCCGTGCTGGCCGGCTGCGCCGCGTTGTTGCTCGGCGCATCGGCCTACGGCGTTCGCCGGATCAGGCGGTGAGAAATCACCCAACCGCCCGAAAGATCCGAAGAAAGTTGGTTGTCCCGGTCTGCGACCACCTGGTGTAGTCATGGAGCCGCTCACGGCGACGGCTTCCACAGTGGACACTGGAAGGACTGATCCCCCTTGGCTACCAAGCGCTGGTTCACCCTGCTCAGAAACGTCACCACCGCGGTGGCCGCGGTCGCCGTGGCCGCGTCGTTCGCCACGCCGGCGATCGCCGCGCAGCCGCCGTCCACCGACGTCGTCGGCGGGACCCGGGCCGCCCAGGGCGAGTTCCCGTTCATGGTCCGGCTTTCCATGGGCTGCGGCGGGGCGCTCTACACCAAGCAGATCGTGCTGACCGCCGCGCACTGCGTCAGCCGGACCGGGGCCAACACCTCGATCACGGCGACCGTCGGCGTCGTCGACCTGCAGAGCTCGAGCGCGCAGAAGATCCGCTCGACCTACGTCTACCAGTCCCCCACCTACGGCACCTCGACCGGCGGCGACTGGGCGCTGATCAAGCTCGCGAGCCCCGTCAGCGGCCTCTCGACGCTGCCGATCGCGACGACGACGGCGTACAACAGCGGCACGTTCACCGTGGCCGGCTGGGGTGCGGCCACCGAGGGCGGCGCGCAGCAGCGGTACCTGCTCAAGGCGACCGTCCCGTTCGTTTCGGACGCCACCTGCCAGGCCCAGGGCGGCAGCTACCCCGACCTGATCCCGAGCGCGGAGATCTGCGCCGGCAACCTGACCGCCGGCGGCGTCGACACCTGCCAGGGCGACTCGGGCGGCCCGATGTTCCGCCGCGACGCGAACAACGCGTGGATCCAGGTCGGCATCGTCAGCTGGGGTGACGGCTGCGCCCGGCCGCACGCCCCCGGCGTCTACACCGAGGTGAGCACGTTCGCGTCGAAGATCGCCGCGGCCGCCGCCACCCTGTAACCCGCAAGTCCGTGAAGGCCTCCTTACCGGTCATAAACGCCGGTAAGGAGGCCTTCACGGCTTTTCAGCGGGTCTTGTCCAAACGGGACAGTGCTTCTTCGTAGCCGGAGACCAGGTCCGCGACGACGTCGGCGACCGGGCGGACGGAGTTCATCCGGCCGACGATCTGCCCGACCGGCATCGACACGACGGTCGGGTCGTTCGCCGCGTGGATCCGGTTGTGCGCGTGGGAAACCAGCAGGTTCTGCAGCGGCATCGGCAACGGCTCGGGCGCGTCCGGCGCGGCCCACGCCTCGGTCCAGCGGGTCTTGAGCAGCCGCGCGGGCTTGCCGGTGTAGATCCGCGTCCGCACGGTGTCCGCCGAGGTCGCCGCGACGAGCGCCTGCTGCATGGCCACCGACTCGCCCATCGTCTGCAGGTACTCCTGCGTGGCCAGCCACATCGAGCCCATCCAGACGCCGGACGCGCCGAGCGCGAGCGCCGCGGCCATCTGCCGCCCGGACCCGATCCCGCCGGCCGCGAGCACCGGCACGTCGACGGCGTCGACGATTTCCGGCACCAGCACCATCGACGCGATTTCGCCGGTGTGCCCACCGGCCTCGTAGCCTTGCGCGACAACGAAGTCGACGCCGTTTTCGACGTGCCGGACCGCGTGCTCGGCCTTGCCGGCCAGCGCCGCCACCGGCACCCCGCGGTCGTGGCACTGGCCGATGATGTCGGCAGGCGGCGAGCCGAGCGCGTTGGCGATCAGCTTGATCGGGTGGTTCAGCGCGACCTCGACGTGCGACCGCGCGACCGAGTGCAGCCAGCCGAGCACGCCCGCGCGCTCGTCGGTGTCGTCCGGCAGCGGCGGCACCGACAACTCGCGAAGCACGCGGTCGACGAACGCGCGGTGGCCGTCCGGGATGTGCTTCGCCAGGTCGACCTGCGTGCCTTCGGCCGGGATCTTCGCCGGCATCACGATGTCGACGCCGTAGGGCTTCCCGCCGGTGTTCTCGTCCATCCAGGTCAGCACCCGGTCGAGCTCGGCGGCGTCGTTGAACCGGACGCAGCCGAGCACGCCGAGCCCGCCGGCGCGGCTGAGCGCCGCGGCGACGTGCTCCGAGGGCGTGAACCCGATGATCGGCAGGTCGATGCCGAGCCGGTCGCACAGGGGTGTCCGCACTTGCGATGTCCTCTCAGACGGGCTGGGCCGTGGCCGGTTCGTGCTCGGCCGCGTAGCGCTGGGCCCACGGGTAGTCCGGCTTGCCGCTGGGCGACCGGCCGATCTCGGCGGCCAGCCAGATCGTGCGCGGCACCTTGTACCCGGCGATCTCGCCCCGGACGTGCTCCTCGAGCGCGGCCAGGTCCGGCGCGGCGCCGTCCCGCAGCTGGACGACGGCGGCGACGCGCTGGCCGAGCCGCTCGTCCGGGACGCCGATGACCAGGGCGTCGAAGACGTCGGGGTGCGACTTGAGCGCCCCCTCGACCTCCTCCGGGTAAACCTTCTCGCCGCCGGTGTTGACGCACTGGGAGCCGCGGCCGAGCAGCGTGACCGTGCCGTCCTCCTCGTAGCGGGCGTAGTCGCCCGGGACGACGTACCGGGCGCCGCCGACCTCGACGAAGATCTTCTTGCTCTTCTCCGGATCGCCGTAGTAGCCGAGCGGGACGTGCCCGCGGCGGGCGATCAGCCCGACCGCGCCGGGCGCCGGCTCGACGAGGTTGCCGTCGTCGTCGACGAGGATCGCGTCCTTGCCGAAGCTGACCCGCGGGCCGGCGCTGTGGTCGGAGTCCTTGCCGACCATGCCGATCCCGGTGAAGCCGCTTTCCGACGAGCCGATCGCGTCGGTGATCACGGCGTTCGGCACCAGCTCGACGAACTCCTGCTTCACCGACTGCGAGAACAGCGCGGCGTGGCTGGAGACGGCGACGAGCGACGACGCGTCGTAATCGCCCTCGCGGAAGGCCTCGATCAGCGGCCGCGCCATCGCGTCGCCGACGATCGTGAGGACCTGGACCTTGTTGTCCTGCACGGCTTTCCAGATCTCGTGGGCGTCGAAACGCGGCACGAACACGACCGGGCTGCCGGTGAACAGCGCCCCGAACGCGGCCCACTGCGCGGCGCCGTGGATCAGCGGCGCGGCGGGCAGCCGGGTCAGGCTCCCGGCCTTGCCCTGCTCGGCGAGCGTCCACTCGTCGGGGATGTACTCGCCGGTGACGAAGTTGATCCCGCCGCCGAGCGCGCGCCAGACGTCTTCCTGGCGCCAGAGCACGCCCTTGGGGTAGCCCGTGGTGCCGCCGGTGTAGAGGATGTAGCGGTCGTCGCCCGACCGCTCCTCGAAGTCGCGCTCCGGGCTTTCCGCCTCGAGCGCGGCCTCGTAGTCGACTCCGCCGTAGCTCCCGTAGTCGCCGTCCGTGCCGTCGTCGATCACGACAACGTGTTTCAGTTTGGGCGTCTCGGGCAGGACGGCGGCGACCTTGTCGGCGTAGCTTCTCTCGTGCACGAGCGCGACGATCTCGGCGTCGTTGAAGAGGTAGACCAGCTCGCCGTGGACGTAGCGGTAGTTGACGTTGACGGCGATCGCGCGCAGCTTGTACGCCGCGATCATCGCCTCCAGGGCCTCGATCGAGTTGCGGGAATAGACCCCGATGTGGGACCCGCGTCCCACGCCGTGCGCGGCGAGGTGGTGGGCGAGCCGGTTGGCCCGCGCCTCCAGTTCGGCGAAGGTGACCCGCCGGTCGCCGCACACGACCGCGACGCGCTCCGGCACGGCGTCGACGGCGTGCTCCAGAAGATCCGCGATGTTGAGTGCCACGCCCCCAAAGTAGAACATGTTATCGTTCTGGGCAATGGCACTGCTCCTTCAGGAGGTCTTCCGTGGGTGAACCGCACGCGCTGGTTTCGCAAGAGGGGCAGACCCTGATCGTCACGATGAACCGGCCCGAGGCGCGCAACGCGATCACCGGCGAGATGATGTCGATCATGGTCGAGGCCTGGGACCGCGTCGATTCGGACGACTCGATCCGCAGCTGCGTCCTGACCGGCGCGGGCGGCGCGTTCTGCGCGGGCGCGGACCTGAAGTCGATGTCGCGGAACTCGCCGTCGGAGTCGTTCGCGTCGGGCAAGTTCGACCCGTCGAGCATCCCGGGCCTGCTGAAGGGCCGCCGGTTGACGAAGCCGCTGATCGCGGCGGTCGAGGGCCCGGCGATCGCGGGCGGCACGGAGATCCTCCAGGGGACCGACATCCGGGTGGCCGGCGAGTCGGCCCGGTTCGGGGTGTCGGAGGCGCGATGGGGGCTGTTCCCGATGGGTGGGTCGGCGGTGCGGCTGCCCCGGCAGATCCCGTACACGGTCGCGGCGGACATCCTGCTGACCGGCCGTCATCTGTCCGCTTCCGAAGCCTTGGCCATCGGCTTGATCGGCCACGTGGTGCCGGACGGTTCCGCGCTCACGAAGGCCCTGGAGCTGGCTTCGCTGGTCAACGCCAACGGGCCGCTCGCGGTGCGGGCGATCCTGCGGACGATCCGGGACACCGAGGGCCTGCACGAGGAGGAGGCCTTCAAGCTGGACTCGCAGTACGGGATCGAGGTGTTCGCGTCGGAGGACGCCAAGGAGGGGCCACGGGCGTTCAGCGAGAAGCGGAAGCCCGACTTCAACGGCCGCTGAGCGCGGAAAAGGCCGGGGCCCGCGAGCCCCGGCCTCCCCTCCCCCGCCTCAGCAGTTGTTCATGACGTACCAGACGGGTCCCCAGTCGCCGTAAGCGTCGTTGCTGGGCGCCGGGTCGGTCGTGAACACGTGGTAGTGCTTCTTGTTGAACATGCTCGACGTGAAGTGGTGCGACTGGTTGTTGATCCAGGAACCGCCGCTGTTCCAGCCGTCCGGGATCTCGTTGTACACACCGCAGTTCGACTTGGTCCACCGCTTGCCCGTGTACTTGGCCCCGGGGAACCCGCAGAAGTTGTAGTACGGGCAGGCGTCGGCGGCCGTCGTCACCGCGTTGCCGTCCAGGCCGTCGCCCAGCTCGTGGGCGTACTTCTCGCCCGGCAGCGGGTACAGCACCGTGGCGCCGTCCGCCGTGGTGATCTTGTTCGCCGCCACCTGGACCCCGCCGAGGGCGGCCAGGTCGCGGTCGACCTCGGCCTGCAGCTCGGCGCCCTGGGCGCGGGTCAGCCCGGCCGATTGTGCCTGCGCCGCGAAGTCCGGCCGGCCCGCCGCGCCCGCGCCGGTCACCCCCGTCACCAAGGCCACCAGCGCGACGCCGGCCACGACGCCGATCTTTCCTCGCATCGATCTCCCCTTCCGTACCAACGCTCGTTGCTTCGGACGGCGGAAATTCTCCGACCGGCCACCGGCGGACGGGGAAAACCTGGATGATCCCGGACGAGCCGGAAACCGGGGAGGGTTTCGATGCGAGCGCCGGATCCAGAGCACGCGCGGACGGTGGACGAGCTCATCGGCGAGCTCCGGTCGTTGAAGGTGTGGGCGGGCGGCCCGTCGATCACGACGGTCACCCAGCGGATCCACGCCGCCCGGCACGCGGCCGGGATCCCGGAAAGCGAATGGCCGGCGCGCGCCACCGTCGGCGACTGCTTCCGGCTCGGCCGCCGCCGGCCCAGCCCCGACCTGATCCTCGCCGTCGTGCGGGCCCTGGCGGGCGACGATCCGCCGGTGCTGCTGCGCTGGCGCCAGGCCCTCGCCCTGGTGCTCGGGGAACGCGGCGCGGCCGGCTGCGTCGGCGCGTGGGACCGGCTCCCGGCGGACGCCGCCGCGTTCATCGGCCGCGCCCGCCTGGTCCAGCGGGTCACCGACCGGTGCCGCACCTCCGCCGGCGCGGTGCTCACCGGCATGGCCGGCGTCGGGAAGACCGCGCTGGCGGTCCACGTCGGCCATCGCGTCCTCGCGGCGGACGGCGACCGGAAAACCCTCTTCGCCGACCTGCGCGGCTTCGACCCGGAAGGGCCGCCGGCGGATCCGTACGCCGTGCTCGAGTCGTTCCTCCGGCTGCTCGGCGTGCCCGGCGCGGCGATCCCGAAGACCGTCGAGGGCCGGACCGCCCTCTACCGGCGGCGGGTGGCGGAGACGCGGGCGCTCGTCGTGCTGGACAACGTCCTCGACGACCGGCAGGCCGAGCCGCTCCTCCCGCGGGCGCCGTCGTGCCCGGTACTGCTGACCAGCCGGACCGCGCTGCGGCGCCTGCCGGGCATGCGCGGCGTCTCGGTGCCGGTGTTCACCCCGGCCGAATCGCTCACCTTGCTGCGGCGGACCGCGGGCGCCGACCGGGTCGACGCCGACCCGGCGACCGCCGCCCGGATCGCCGCGCTGCTGGGCCGGCTGCCGCTGGCCCTGTCCATCATCGGCAGGCACCTGCGGGACCACCCGGACTGGCCGCTCGCCGACTACCCGGCCCCGCTGGCCGAGCTCGCCATGGAAGGCGGGGTGCGGGCCGCGATCGCCCTCTCCGACCGGGGTCTCGACGCCGGGCTCCGCCGGCTCCTGCGGCTGCTGGCCCAGCCACCCGGCCGGGACATCGACGCGGCCGCGGCCGCCGCGCTGGCCGGCCAGGACCCGGACGGCACCCGCGACCGGCTGGAGACCCTGGCGACCGCGCACCTGCTGACCCGCCCGGCGCCGGGCCGGTACGGCCTGCACGACCTGGTGCGCGCGTACGCGGCGGAACGGGCTCGCCTCGACGAGCCGGGCAGCCGGGCGCACGACGCCGTGACCCGGCTGCTCGACCACTACCGCCACCGGGTGGCCGTCGCGATGGACCTCGTGTACCCGTACGAGAAGGACCGCCGTCCCGCGGTCGCCGGCTCGCCCGGCCCCGGGCCGGTCACCGCCGAGGCGGCCCGGGACTGGCTGGACGCCGAGGAAGCCAACGTGGTGGCCGCGGCGGCGCGGCCGGGCCGGCCCCGCCACACGGCGGACATCGCGATGCTCCTGTGGCGGCACCTGCACGTGATGGGCCGCACCACGGTCGCCGTCACCCTCCACGAACGGGCGCTCGAGGCGGTCGCGGAGCTGGGCGACCGCGCGGGCGAGGTCCACGCGCTGAACCACCTCGGCGGCGCGCGCTGGAAGCAGGGGCGCATCGAGGAGGCGCAGCGGCTCTTCGCGCGAGCACTCGGCCTCGCCCGGGAAACCGGCGACCGCGTCAACGAAGGGCGGGCGCTGAACAACCTCGGCATCGTGCACGAGCGGCAACGGCGCACCCGTGAAGCGCTCGCCTGCTACGAGCAGGCCATGGCGATCGCCCGGGAGGTCGGCGACCGCGCCGGCCGGAGCCGGGCCGGGTGCAACATCGGCAACGCCTGCGCGGCGCTGGGCCGCTACGCCGAAGCGCTCGGGCAGTTCCGCGGGGCGCTGGCGATCGCCCGCGAGATCGGCGACCGCGCCAACGAGGCCTACCTGCTCAACAACATCGGCAACGTCCTGCGGCGGCAGGACCACCGTGCCGAAGCGCTCGACCACTTCCGGCGGGCACTGGCGATCGGGCAGGAGCTCGGCGACCGGGAGTACACCGGGCACGCGCTGACGAACATCGGCGCGGTGCACCAGCAGCTGGGCCGTCCCGGCGAGGCGGAGGACTGCCACCGCCGGGCGCTCGGGATCGCCCGCGACGTGGGCAGCCGGACGACGGAAGGCTTCGTGCTCACCAACCTCGGCACGCTCGACCGGCAGCGGGGCCGGCTCGCCGACGCGCTCGGCCACCACCGCGAAGCCCTCGCGATAGCCCGCGAGATCGGCGACCGGTACGTGGAGATCGAGGCGCTCAACAACCTGGGCTCGGCCCTGACCCAGGCCGGCGCGCCCGGCGAAGCGATCGACGCGCACCGGCGGGCGATGTCCCTGGCCGCCGAAGGCGGCGAGCGGTACGAGCAGGCCCGGGCCCTGGCCGGCCTCGGCGCGGCCCACGAGGCCCGCGACGAGCCCGGCGAGGCCCGCGGCCACCGGCGGCGGGCGAGCGCCCTGTTCGGCGAGCTGGGCGTCCCCGAGCCAGCCACCTAGAACACGTTCCAGTAAACCTCGATCCACTCCGCAGTGAATCTTGCCGCCAGAACGAGAACGTGTTTCACTCAACGGCGTGACCGAGACACCACTGGCGGCACCCCTCAACGTCGGTTTCGACTACACGCGCTCGACCGGGCCCGTCCTCGGCCGGTTCGTCACCGGGCTGCGCGAGCGCCGGATCGAAGGCGTCCGCGGCAGCGACGGCCGCGTTCATGTCCCCCCGGTCGAGTACGACCCCGTGACCGCCGAGCAGCTCGGCGAGTTCGTCCCCGTGGGCGACGAGGGCACCGTCGTCTCCTGGTCGTGGTGCCCCGAGCCGCTCGACGGGCAGCCGCTGAGCCGGCCGTTCGCCTGGGCACTGGTCAAGCTCGACGGGGCCGACACCGCGATGCTGCACGCCGTGGACGCCGGGTCACCGGAGAACATCCACAGTGGACAACGGGTGCGCGTGCGGTGGGCCGGGGAGACCGTCGGGCACATCCGGGACATCGCCTACTTCCTGCCCGTCGACGCCGAAGACACCGAGCCGACCGAGCCCGTTCCCCCGGTCGCCGAGCGCGAAGAGGGTGCGCCGGTCAGCGTCGTCATCACGCCGGTGCACCTGAAGTACATGCACTCCGCCTCGCCCGAGGAGAGCCGTTACCTGCGGGGACTCGCCGAGGGCAAGCTGATCGGCCAGCGCTGTCCCGAATGCGGGAAGGTTTACATCCCGCCGCGCGGCGCCTGCCCGACCGACGGCGTGCCGACCACCGAAGAGGTCGAGCTGCCCGACACCGGCATCGTGACGACGTTCTGCATCGTCAACGTCCCGTTCCTCGGCCAGCGGATCAAGCCGCCGTACGTCGCCGCCTACATCCTGCTCGACGGCGCGGACATCGCGTTCCTGCACCTCGTGCTGGGGTGCGACGCCCAGGACGTCAGGATGGGGATGCGCGTGCGGGCGTCCTGGAAGCCCCGCGAAGAGTGGTGGACGTCGCTGGAGAACATCAGCCACTTCGAGCCGACCGGCGAGCCGGACGCGGCCTACGAAACCTTCGCCCACCACCTGTGAGGTCCTGATGCCAGACGTCGCCATCGCGGGCTTCGCCCAGGCCCCCAACGTCCGGGAGACCGAGGGGACCACCAACGGCGTCGAAATGCTCGTCCCCATCTTCGCCGAGGTCTTCGCGCAGACCGGCCTGTCCAAACAGGACATCGGGTTCTGGTGCTCCGGTTCGTCGGACTACCTGGCCGGGCGCGCCTTCTCGTTCATCGCCGCGGTCGACGCGATCGGCGCGTTCCCGCCGATCCACGAGTCGCACGTCGAAATGGACGCCGCCTGGGCACTCTACGAGGCCTGGCTGAAGATCAAGATGGGCGAGGTCGAGACCGCGCTCGTCTACGGCTTCGGCAAGTCCAGCGCCGGGCAGCTGCGCCGGGTGCTCGCCCTGCAGCTCGACCCCTACGTCGTCGCTCCTTTGTGGCCGGACTCCGTTTCGATCGCCGGGCTCCAGGCGCGCCTGGGGCTCGACGCCGGGCTGTGGTCCGAAAAGGACCTCGCCGAGGTCGCCGCCCGCGGCACCGGCAAGGACGTCAGCGAGCTGCTCGACGCGCCCTACCTCGCGGACCCGTTGCGGCGGCACGACATCGCGCCGGTCACCGACGGCGCGGCCGTGATCGTCCTGTCCACTGAGGAACGCGCCCGCGACATCGTCGAGCGGCCCGCGGTGATCGGCGGGATCGAGCACCGCGTCGACTCCCCCGTGCTCGGCGCCCGCGACCTGACCCGCTCGCCGTCCACCGAGGCCGCGGCGAAGGCACTGGACCTCGACGGCGCCGATCTCGCCGAGCTGCACGCGCCGTTCACGCACCAGGAGCTGATCCTGCGCGGCGCGCTCGGGCTCGGCGACGAGGTGCGGGTCAACCCCTCCGGGGGCGCGCTGGCGGCGAACCCGATGTTCTCCGCCGGGCTGGCCCGGATCGGCGAGGCCGCCGCCCGGATCCACCGCGGCGAGTCCCGCAAGGCCGTGGCGCACGCGACGAGCGGCCCCGCCCTGCAACAGAACCTGGTGACCGTGCTGGAGGCCCGATGACCAAGCAGCTCACCGCCGTGCTCGGCACCGGCCAGACGCACCACCGCGCCAAGCGCGCGGACGTCTCGATGCCGGGCCTGCTGCGCGAGGCGATCGACCGCGCGATGACCGACGCCCAGGTCGAGTGGGCCGACATCGACGCCGTCGTGCTCGGCAAGGCCCCGGACCTGTTCGAGGGCGTGATGATGCCCGAGCTGTTCCTCGCGGACGCGCTGGGCGCGACCGGGAAACCCCTGCTGCGCGTGCACACCGCCGGGTCGGTGGGCGGCTCGACGGCGCTGGTCGCGGCGTCGCTCATCCAGGCCGGTGTCCACCGGCGCGTGCTCACGGTGGCGTACGAGAAGCAGTCCGAGTCGAACGCGATGTGGGGCCTGTCGATCCTGCCGCCGTTCCAGATGCCGGTCGGGGCGGGCGCGGGCGGCTACTTCGCGCCGCACGTGCGGTCCTACATCCGGCGGTCGGGCGCGCCCGAGCACGTCGGGGCGATCGTCGCGGCGAAGGACCGGCGCAACGGGGCGCTGAACCCGTACGCGCACCTGCGGCAGGCGGACATCACCGTCGAATCGGTGCGGGCGTCGCAGATGCTGTGGGACCCGATCCGCTACGACGAGACGTGCCCGTCGTCCGACGGCGCGTGCGCGATGGTGCTCGGCGACGAGGCCGCCGGGGACGCCGTCGAGGGCGGCGCGGCGTGGATCCACGCGACGGCGATGCGCACCGAGCCGACCACCTTCGCCGGCCGCGACCAGGTGAACCCCCAGGCCGGGCGGGACGCGGCGGCCGCGCTGTGGGCCGAGGCGGGCATCACCGACCCGATGTCCGAAGTGGACGTCGCCGAGATCTACGTGCCGTTCTCGTGGTTCGAGCCGATGTGGCTGGAGAACCTCGGGTTCGCGCCCGAGGGCGAGGGCTGGAAGGTGACCGAGAAGGGCGAGACGGCGCTCGGCGGGCGGCTGCCGGTCAACCCGTCCGGCGGGGTGCTCTCGTCCAACCCGATCGGCGCGTCCGGCATGCTCCGGTTCTCCGAGGCGGCGAAGCAGGTCATGGGCCGGGCCGGCGACTACCAGGTGGACGGCGCCCGCCGCGCGCTCGGCCACGCCTACGGCGGCGGCTCCCAGTACTTCTCGATGTGGCTCGTCGGCTCCGAAAAGCCCACGGCGTAGCTTTCACGTGAAAGCTACGCCCCCAGGTGGGCGCTTTCACGTGAAAGCGGCGGGTCAGCGGCGGGAGCGGCGCCAGCGGAGGGCGAGCAGGGTGCCGGCCACGCCGGTGAGGACGCCGACCGTGGCCGGCACCGCGATCGGCGGGTCCACCACGACCACCGGGTTCAGCACCACCGGCGCCGGCGGCTGGACCGGCTTCGGCGGCGCGTCCGAGCCGGTCGCGGTCCACGCCGTGACGTAGACGAGCAGCCGCGCCACCAGCGAGATGAAGAAGATGAGGCCGATCACCGAGCCGAACGCGATGCCGGTCGGCGAGTCGCCGATCAGCCGCAGGTAGAACCCGCCGGCCAGCTTGAGCACCTCGAACCCGACGGCCAGCGCGACCGCCCCGCGCACGGCGCTGCGCACGCCCACCTTCTGCCGCGGCAGCCGGGTCAGCACCCACAGGAACACCAGCCAGTCGGCGGCCAGCGACAGCGGCACCGAGGACGCGGACACGAGCTGGTGCCCCCAGCTGGTGTCGTCGAGGCCGGCCAGCCGCAGCAGGTAGCCGCCGAGGGCGGTGCCCGAGATGGTCAGCGTGAACGACACCAGCAGCGCCGCGCTCAGGCCGACCAGCGCGAGCAGGTCGACGGCGATGAGCCGCAGCAGCGGCTGGTCGGAGCGGTTCTGGCCCCACAGCGCGGTCAGCGAGTCCCGCAGCGCGTTCATCCAGTTCCAGCCCGAGTAGAGCCCGATCACCAGGCCGAACGCCCCGACGCTGGTCCGCTGCTCGACGAAGCCGGTGAGCAGGTCGGTGGCCTTGTCGCCGAGTCCCCCGGGCAGCGTCGAGACGATCGCGTGCACCATCGTGTCGAGCAGGTGCGGCTGGCTGGCCAGCACGAACCCGGCGACCGACGACGCGACCATCAGCAGCGGCACCAGCGACAGCAGGCTGAAGTAGGTGATCGAGGCGACGTAGTGGTACCCGCCGCGCTCGATGTAGCGGTTGGTCGCCCGTGCGATGTGGTCGAGCCACCGGTACCGGGCACGCGCCCGGGCCCAGGGGCTCGGGACCTTGGGGGAACTGTTCACGCACACTGTCTACCCAGCCGAAGGCCACTTCGCGCAGGCAACACGCGGTCGAACCATCAGCCCAGGACGACGAGCCCGGTGCCGTCGTCCACCGGGAGCGCGGCGTCCGTCGTCGCGAACACGGTGCTGCCGAGGAAGTCGAGCTCGCAGCCGAGGGTGGCGAGGAACGAGGTGTCGGCGGCGTCGCGCCCGGTGGAGATCCGCAGCATGGTCTGCCGCGGCGCGAGGCGGGTGGCGTCGAAGACGTACCAGTGCCCGTCGAGGCCGGCCTCGAAGACGGCGTGGAAGTCCATCGGGGACAGCCCGGGCGCGTAGACGCCGACGTAGCGCGCGGGGATGTCGAGGAACCGGCACAGCGTGATGCACACGTGCGCGAAGTCGCGGCAAACGCCTTCGCCGGCCAGGAGCGTGTCGATCGCGTCGTCGGTGGCGCGGCCGGAACCGACCACGTAGGACAGTCGTTCGTGGACGTGCCGGACGATCGCGTGGACCTGCTTTTCGGTGCTCCGCAAGGCGAACAGCTCCGGCGGCACCAGCCCGGCGATCCGGTCGGACGGGCAGTACCGGCTCGGCCGCGTGAAGACGGCGACGTCGGTGAGCGTGACCGGCTCCGGTTCGGGCTCGCCCAGCGCGCGCTCGGCGTGGTAGGTGACGCGGTGCTCGCCCAGTGGCAGCTCGAAGACCTCGGCGCGGGTGCCGTGCTCGAACTCGGCGACCCGGCTTTCCCCGTGCCACGAAACGGTGAGCTCCTCGGTGTCCGCGTGCGCGGCGGCGACCGAGATCGCGGCGAACCCGGGTTCGGTGACGCGGATCGAGAACTCGACGTCGACGGTCGCTCGCGGGGCCATCACCTCATGATGTCATCTTTGGCACGATTGCCGGGTGACCGACATCGTGGTGTTCCACTCCGTGCTGGGGCTGCGGCCCGTCGAACGCGGCCTCGCCGACCGGCTGCGGGCGGCCGGGCACGACGTCACCACCCCGGACCTCTACGACGGCCGCACCGCCCCGACACTCGAATCGGGCTTCGCACTGAAGGAGGCCGTGGGCTGGGAAACCATCACCCGGCGAGCCCTCGACGCGGTGCGCGACCTGCCCGCGGAGACAGTCCTGGTGGGCGTGTCGATGGGCGCGGGCGTCGTCCAGGCCGTGCTGCCGCACCGGCCCGCCACCGCCGGGGTGCTGCTGCTGCACGCGCTGGGCGACCTACCCGCCGGAGCCCGCCCCGGCCTGCCGGTCGAGGTGCACGTCGCCGATCCCGATCCGATCGCGCCCCCGGCGCAGGTCGCGGCGTGGCTGGCGGCCGCCACGCGCGCGGGCGCCGATGCCCGGGTGCACACCTACCCGGGCCTCGGCCACTTCTACACCGACGCGGACGGCCCCGACCACGACCCGGCCGCCGCCGACCTCACCTGGGAGCGCGTCCTGGAGTTCCTCAGGCGTAGCGCACCGGGTAGTGCTTGATCCCGTTGAGCCAGCTGGACCGCAGCCGCACCGGCGGCGCCGCCTCCGTGATGCCCGGCATGACGTCGGCGATCGCGTTGAAGATCAGGTCGATCTCCAGGCGGGCCAGGTTCGCGCCGATGCAGTAGTGCGAGCCCGTGCCGCCGAAGCCGACGTGCGGGTTGTCCTCGCGGAGGATGTCGAACTTCTCCGGGTCGTCGAAGACTTCGTGGTCGAAGTTCGCCGAGCTGTAGAACATGCCGACGCGGTCGCCCTTGCGGATCTGCGCGCCGCCGAGCTCGGTGTCGCGCGTGGCGGTGCGCTGGAACGCGACCACCGGGGTGGCCCAGCGGACGATCTCGTCCGGCGCGGTCTTCGGCCGCTGCTCCTTGAACAGCTCCCACTGGTCCCGGTGGTCCATGAACGCCTTCATGCCGTGGCTGATCGCGTTGCGCGTCGTCTCGTTGCCGGCGACGGCGAGCAGGATGACGAAGAAGCCGAACTCGTCCGAGCCGAGCGCTTCGCCGTCGACGTCGGCCTGGATCAGCTTCGTGACGATGTCGTCCATCGGGCACTTGCGGCGGTCCTCGGCCATGTTCCACGCGTAGCCGATGAGCTGCGTGGACGCCTCCAGCGGCTCGACCTCGTACTCCGGGTCGTCGTAGGCGACCATCTGGTTGGACCAGTCGAAGATCTTGAGCCGGTCCTCCTGCGGGATGCCGATCAGCTCGGCGATCGCCTGCAGCGGCAGCTCGCACGCGACGTCGGTGACGAAGTCGCCGCTCCCCTTCTTGCGGGCCTCGTGGGCGATCCGCTCCGCGCGGTCGCGCAGGGTGTCCTCGAGCTTCGCGATCGAGCGCGGCGTGAAGCCCTTCGACACGATCCGCCGCAGCTTGGTGTGCTGCGGGGCGTCCATGTTGAGCAGCACCAGGCGGTTGGCGTCGAGGTTGTCCTCGGTCATGTTCTCGTCGAAGCGGATGATGGCGGTCTTTTCCCGCGACGAGTACAGCGTGCTGTCGCGGGAGACCTCCTTGACGTCCGCGTGGCGCGAGACGACCCAGTAGCCGTCGTCGCGGAACCCCGCGGTGTTGTGCTTCTGGGGGTTCCACCACACCGGTGCCGTCCGCCGCAGCTCGGCGAACTCGTCCACCGGGAGTCGCTGGGCGAGGAGATCGGGATCGGTGAAGTCGAACCCTGCCGGGATGAGCGGAGCGGCCACGTTGCCTCCCACGGTTCGGCTTGGAACACGTTCTAAGTTGGATTGAAGCATACGGTGTTAACCAACGGAAGACCGTTGAGTGAAACCCGTTTACTTGACCGATGAGGGCAGGTGAGCGCACGCTCACCTCAGCAAGATCAAGATGACGTCGATCCTGCGACGGCTTGCCAGAAACGATAACTTGTTCTAGTTTTTGGATCAGTGAACAGTGTTTCCCGACGAAAGGGACGACATGGGCGTGCCGGTCATCGCCGAAGCCGTGCGAACCCCCATCGGCAAGCGGGGCGGGCTGCTGGCCGGCCTGCACGCGGCCGAGCTGCTCGGCGCCGCGCAGCTCGCACTGACCGACCGGGCCGGGATCGACCCGGCACTGGTCGAGCAGCTGATCGGCGGCTGCGTCACGCAGGCGGGCGAGCAGTCGAACAACGTCACGCGCACGGCTTGGCTGCACGCGGGCCTGCCCGAGACGGCGGGCGCGACGACGATCGACGCCCAGTGCGGCTCGGCGCAGCAGGCCACCCACCTGATCGCCGGCCTGATCGCGACCGGCGCCATCGAGGTCGGCATCGCGTGCGGCGTCGAGGCGATGAGCCGCGTCCCCCTGGGCACCAACCGCGCGGGGGCGTCCCCGCGGCCGTCGTCGTGGACGATCGACCTGCCCAACCAGTACGGCGCGGCCGAGCGCATCGCGGTCCGGCGCGGGCTGACCCGGGACGACGTCGACGCGTTCGGCGCGGCCTCCCAGCAGAAGGCGGCGGCCGCGTGGGAAGCCGGGCACTTCGACCGCGAGGTCGTCCCGGTGAAGGCGCCGGTGCTCTCCCCCGAGGGAACCCCCACCGGCGAGACCCGGCTGGTCGGCCGCGACCAGGGCCTCCGCGAGACGACGGCCGAGGGTCTGGCTCGGCTGAAGCCGGTGGTCGAGGACGGCATCCACACGGCGGGCACGTCCTCCCAGATCTCCGACGGCGCGGCGGCGCTGCTGCTGGTCGATTCCGACCGGGCGGCGGCGCTGGGCCTGCGTCCCCGGGCCCGGATCCTCGCGCAGGCCCTGGTCGGCGCGGAGCCGTACTACCACCTGGACGGCCCCATCCGCGCGACCGAACGGGTGCTGTCACGGACCGGCATGACGGTGGGTGACCTGGACCTGTTCGAGGTGAACGAGGCCTTCGCGTCGGTCGCGCTGTCGTGGCAGCAGGTCGTCGGCCCGGATCCGGCGCGGGTCAACGTGAACGGCGGCGCGATCGCCCTCGGTCACCCGGTGGGCAGCACGGGCGCGCGGCTGCTGACGACGGCACTGCACGAGCTGGAGCGCCGGGACGCCTCGACGGCCCTGGTGACGATGTGCGCCGGCGGCGCCCTCGCGACGGCGACCATCATCGAGCGGATCTAGTGTCGTGCGTCCGAGGTTCGTTGACAGCGGCCCACCGATGCGCCCCAATGTGGCGTTGGTTGCGTTGGACGCACCGAACGCCACATTGGGTGCGTTGGACGCACCGAACGCCACATTGGGGCGCTCGTCCCGAACGTGGAAGGCAACTTGCGATGCGCGGCTCTAGCCCGGCAGGTGGGCGTCCACCTCGATCTCGATCTTCATCCGCGGGTCCGCCAGGCCGCACTCCAGCATCGTCGCGGCCGGGCGGACCTCCGCGAACGCCTTGCGCAGCACCGGCCAGCACGGCTCGAAGTCCGCGCGGGACGGCAGCAGGTAGCGCACCCGCACCACGTCGGCGAGGGTGCAGCCCGCCTCCGCCAGTGCCGCTTCGATGTTGCGGACGCACTGGGCCGCCTGCTCGACCACGTCGTCCGAGATCGTCATCGCCGCGTAGTCGAAGCCCGTGGTGCCCGAGACGTACACGCGGTCGCCGTGGACGACCGCGCGGGCGTAGCCGATCCGGTCCTCGAAGGTGGAGCCGCTCAGGATCGCTCGACGTTCGGTCATGCCGCGCACATTAGCTTGTGGCGCTTGTGCTTCACTTCGAAGCATGATCTCGGAGAGCCGCTGCCCGGTTCAGGACGGTGAGCTCCTCGTCCGCCGCGGCGGCGAGGGCCCGGCGCTGCTGCTGATCCCGGGTGGCACCGGGTCGGGTGACTCCTACCGCGCGCTGGCGAAGCAGCTCTACGCGGACTACACCGTGATCACCTACGACCGGCGCGGACACTTCGGTAGCACCGACACCACCACCGGCCCGGTCCCGGTGCCGCTGCAGGCCGACGACGCGCTGGCGGTCCTCGACCACGCCACCGACGGCCCGGCGCTGGTGTTCGGCACCAGCGCGGGCGCGCTGATCGGGCTCGACCTGGTCGCCCGCCACGCCGACCGGGTGAGCGCCCTGGTCGCGCACGAACCCCCGGCGGTGCACCTGATGCCGGACGCGGGCGGCTGGCTCGAAGCGGCGGCCGAACAGGTCCGGCTGGCCCGGTCCGGGGAGCTGATGACCGCCGTGACGCGCTTCGCCGACGCGATCGCGGGCGCGGCCCTGCCCGACCTGCCGAACCTGCGGCTGCCGCACGAGGCCGACTGGATCCGGCTGTTCGACCGCGAGCTGACGGAGTTCTTCGACTACCTGCCGGACCTGCGCGCCCTGCGGCGGGCGAGCACGGAAATCTTCCCGGTGGCGGGCGAGGGCAGCCGCGGGCGGTACCACTACCAGCCGGCGAAGATCCTGGCGCTGGAGCTGGGTTTGCCGTTCACCGAGGTCCCCGGGGCGCACCTGGCGCCGCAGCGGAACCCGGCGAAGTTCGCGGCCGCGCTGCGGGACCTGCTCAGCCCGGAGGCCTGACGGACCATGTGGTCACCGGAGCAGCTGCGGCTCCTGGCTGAAGCCCGGGAACTGGAAATCACCGTCGAGGGCGGCCCGTCGCGGTGGACGCCGATCTGGGTCGTCTGCACCGGCGGGCACGCGTACGCGCGCACCTGGTACCGGCGCGGCACCGGCTGGTTCGGGGCCGCGCTGCGGTCGCGCCGGGCCCGGATCCGCGTGCCCGGCCTGGCCGCCGACGTGACGATCGAAGAGGCCGCGCCGGAGACCACCGCCGAGGTCGACGCGGCCTACCGCGCCAAGTACCCCGGCGGCGCCACCGACGCCATGGTGACCGCCGAAGCCGCCGCGACCACCCTGCGGTTCGACCCGCGGTAGTTCACACCACCCGGACGCCGTCCTTCCAGACCTCCCGGATGTTCGACGCCAGCGCCGGGAAGTCGTACGGGTCGCCCGCCACCACCACGAGGTCCGCGCGCAGGCCCGGCTCCAGGCGGCCCAGCTCGCCGTCCAGGCCCATCAGGCGGGCCGCCGAGGACGTCGTCGCCTCCAGGACGTCCGCCGGGGTCATGCCGCACGCCGCCATCAGGGCCAGTTCCTCGAGGTTCGTCCCGTGCGGGCCCACGCCGCTGTCGGTGCCCATCGCGATCCGGACCCCGGCCGCGTACGCGCGGCGGACCGCGTCGCGGTGCACCTCCACCACCTCGCGCGCCTTCGCCACCACCGCGGCGGGCAGGTCGACGCCCGCGTCGGCCGCGCGGACCACGTTGACCGGGGCGATCAGGGTCGGCACCAGCCAGGTGCCGTGGCCGAGCATCAGCTCGATCGCCTCGTCGTCGAGGTAGATGCCGTGCTCGATGGACCGGACGCCGGCGCGGACCGCGTTCTTGATGCCCGCCGCGCCCTGGGCGTGGGCCATCACCGGGCGGCCCTGCATCGACGCCTCGGCGACCAGCACGTCCAGTTCCTCCGGGCTGAACTGCGAGTGGCGCGGGTCGTCGCGCGGGGAAAGCACGCCGCCGGTCGTGCACACCTTGAGGACGTCGGCGCCCGCGCGCAGCAGCGTCCGCGCCACCCGGCGCATCTCGTCGGGGCCGTCGACCGTGGCGTCCGGGCGGCCCGGGTGCGGTACCAGCAGCGGCACGCACAGCCCGGACGGGTGCCAGCTGTCGCCGTGGCCGCCGGTCTGGCTGATCAGCCCGACCGAGATCTGCAGCCGCGGGCCCGGGATCAGCCCGTCGTCGACCGCCTGCTTGATCCCGAGGTCCGCGCCCGAGGCGTCCCGGACCGTCGTGATGCCGAGCCCCAGCGTCGCCCACAGGTTCCGCGCGGCTTCGTAGAACTGGTAGGAGAACGGCTTCTGCACGCGCGAGAGCAGCCCGATGTCCGACACCGTGACGTGCACGTGGCAGTCGAACAGCCCGGGTAGCAGCACCGCGCCCGCGCAGTCGACGCCCTCGTCGCCGTCGAGGCCGGTGCCGACGTCGACGATCCGGCCGTGCTCGACCACGACGTCGGCCGCCGCCGGCTCGGCGCCCGTGCCGTCGAAGACCGAACCACCGGTGAACACCGTGCGCGTCACGCCGCCTCCACGAGAGCAGTCTTGCGCGGCGCGACCACCGCGGCCGCCGCGAGCACGACGACGTTCACGCCGAGCCCGATCAGGCCGACGTTGACCGTGCCGGCGAAGTGCTTGTCCACAAAGGTCAGCCAGATGACGACGAGCTCGCCCGCGATCAGCCCGGCGAACACCGGGCCCTTGCCGACGGGCACCCGCTTCAGGAAGCCCAGCAGGTTCGCCGGGGCCAGCTGGACCGACCCCGAATAGGTCAGCAACAGGAGGTTGGCCAGCAGGTCCGGCCGGAAGATGCCGAGCACGAGGGCAAGGGTACTCGCGAGCACAACCGTGCCGTGGTTGATCCAGAACTGCTTGCGGCCGCTCGAGACGCGGACTATGTTGCGCGCCACCAGCGACGAGATGCCGATCAGGATCCCGGCCGCCGGCACCATCGCGGTGGCCGTCGCGGCGACCACGATGACGCCGGTGACCCACGTCGGCAGTGCGTCTTTCGACAGCGTCAGCAGTACGCCGTTCGGGTCACTCCCCTTGGGCACCACGAGGATCGCGGCGAACCCGACGACCATCGGCAGCAGCAGGCACAGCTCGTAGACCGGCATCCAGGCGTAGTTGCGCCGCAGCACCTTCGGGTCGCGCGCGGACATCAGCGCCGGCCACGAGTGCGGCAGCGTCATCAGCCCGACGCCGATCGCGCTGACCAGCATGCTCGTCACGAACCAGACGTGGTCGTTCGGTCCACTGTGGACGATCAGCTTCTCTGGGTGCAGCTGTTCGATCTTGTGGAACACTCCTCCGATGCCGCCGGCGAAGTGCGTCGGCACCGCGATGATCAGCACCACCAGCGCGACCAGCATGATGCCGTCCTTGAAGTAGGACGTCGCCGCGACACCGCGCAGCCCGGCCCACAGCACGAACGCGACCACCAGCACGCTGCCGGCGACCATGCTCAGCGTCCCGGACGCGCTGTCGCCGGTGACCAGCCGGACGATCAGGCCCAGCCCGGTGATCTGCAGCTGCAGGTAGGGCAGCACGAACACGACGCCGAGCACCGCGGACAGCGTCCCGAGCGCCCGGCTGCCGTAGCGGTCCTCGAGGAAGTCGCCCTGCGTGAGGTAGCCACGGTCCTTCCCCATCGTCCACAGGCGTTTCGCGAGGAAGAACAGCACGACGTAGGCGATCGGCACGTACGGCAGCGCGTACATCGCGGCGACGCCGCCGGAGAAGGCGAGGCCCGCCATGCCGAGGAAGGTGAAGGTGGTGAACACTTCCCCCGCCTGGAGGAACCACATCGTCACGGCGCCGAACTTCCGGCCGCCGACCGTCCATTCCGCCAGGTCCGCAGCCGGGCGGCGGCGCCCGACGAAGCCGAGCACGCCGATCAGCACGATGCCGGCGAGGGTGAAGGCGAGGATCATCCTTCGTCCTCCCGTCCGCGCATCAGCCGTTCCGACAGCAGCAGCGCCGGGGTGAACATGAGGCACCAGAACGCGCCCCACACGACCATCCGCGGCAGCCCGAGCCACAGCCCGGTGGTGTTGACGAACGGCAGGAACGGCATCAGGACCAGCGCGACGACCGGGAGCAGCGGCGGCCAGTGGTAGCTGCGCACGCGGGTCACCCGGCCAGGAGCCCGAGGCGGCGCACGGCGAGCTCGGCCAGCAGCGCGGCGCCGTCGCCGAGCACGCTGTCGTCGAAGCGGGCGCGCGGCGAATGGTTGTCCGGCGCGGTTTCCGGGTCCGTCGGGCAGGCGCCGAGGAAGAGGTACGCGCCGGGAACCCGTTCGAGCACGCGGGAGAAGTCCTCCGAACCGGTGATCGGATCGGCCATCTCGGTGAACCGTTCCGCGCCGAAGACGTCGCGGATCGTGTCGGCGACGAAGTCGTAGGCCGCGCTGTCGTTGACCGTCGCCGGGTACTCGGGTTCGTAGGTGACTTCGATGTCGAGGCCGTGCGCGGCGGCGATCCCCCGGCACACCCCGACCGCGCGCTCCCCCACCCGCGCCGCGACTTCCGGCGAGAACGAGCGCAGGGTGGCTTCGAACTTCGCGTCGTCCGGGATGATGTTGCGCCGGGTGCCGGCGTGGAACGTGCCGACCGTGACGACCACCGGGTCGAAGACGTCGAAGGCGCGCGTGACCATGGTCTGCAGCGCGGTCACCATCTCGCAGGCGGCCGGGATCGGGTCGCGGGCGTCGTGCGGGGACGAGCCGTGGCCGCCTTCGCCGAGCACGCGGACCGCGAGCGCGCCCGAGGCCGCCATCAGCGTGCCCGGCCGGGCGACGAAGTGGCCCTTCGCGTAGCTCGCGGCCGAGACGTGCAGGCCGTACGCGGCGTCGACGTGCTTGCCGGACGCGGTCAGCACGCCTTCCTCGATCATGTGGCCGGCGCCGTCCCAGCCTTCTTCGCCGGGCTGGAACATGAAGACGACGTCGCCGGGCAGGTCGTCCTTCCGGGCGGCGAGCAGCCGGGCCGCGCCGACCAGGCCGGCGGTGTGCAGGTCGTGGCCGCAGGCGTGCATCGCGCCGTCGACGGTCGAGCTGAACTCCTCGCCGCTGGCCTCGGTGACCGGCAGCGCGTCCATGTCGCCGCGCAGCAGCACGGTGCCGCCGGGCTTGCCGCCGCGGAGCACGGCGGTGATCGACGACAGGTTCTTGCCGAGGCTCACTTCCAGCGGCAGGCCGTCCAGCGCCGCGAGCACCCGGTCCTGGGTGCGGGGCAGGTGGAGGCCGATCTCGGGGATGCGGTGCAGGTCGCGGCGGAGGGCGACCAGATCGTCGAGCAGGGCGGCGGCGTCCGAGCGCAGGGTCATCCGCTGATCATGCAAGTGTCGAGCACAATGGCCGGGGAAAAACACCGGAACCACCGATGCGGGGCCCGATGAGCGAAGAATCCGCCATGTTGGCCGAGCAGGACCTCAAACTGGTCGACGCGCTCCAGGCCGCGCCGCGGGCGTCCTGGTCGACGCTCGGCCAGGCGCTCGGCGTGGGCGCGGTGACCGCCGCCCGCCGCTGGGACGCGCTGGTCGACCGCGGCGACGCGTGGCTCACCGCGTACGTCGGCGGCGAGCTGACCGCGCGGCTGTCGCTGGCGTTCGTCGAGATCGACTGCGAACCCGGCGCGGCGCTCCCGGTGGCGTCCGCGCTGGCCGCCGACCCGCGCGTGGCCACCGTCGAGTACCTGGCCGGGCCGTGCGACCTGCTCGCCCACGTCGTCACGCCGACGTTGCGCGAGCTGGCCGCGTACACGCCCGCGGTGCCCGGCGTGGTGCGGACGCGGACGGTGCTGTCCCCGCGCATGTTCACCGAAGGCAGCCGGTGGCGCGTCCGGGCGATCTCGCCGGGCCAGCGCGAGGCGCTTTCGGCGAAGCCCGCGAGGAACCGCGCGCCCCTGCGCTTCGACGACGCGGACCGGGCGCTGATCCTGGCCCTCGGCGCGGACGCCCGCGCGTCGGCGGCCTCACTGGCGGCTTCGCTGGGCGTCGGGGCGACGACGGTCCGGCGCCGGCTGGACACCCTCCTGGGCCGCGGCGCGATCCGCGTCCGGTGCGAGATCGCCCGCTCGGCCTCCCCGGCGCCGGTGACGGTGACGCTGTGGCTGCGCGTCCCGCCGGACAAGCTGGAGACGACGGCGCGGTCGCTGGCGATGCTGCCGGAGGTCCGCATGTGCGCGGCGCTGACCGGGGCGGCGAACCTGATGCTGGTGCTGTGGCTGCCTTCCCAGCACGACACGGTCGCGGTGGAGGCGCTGCTGGCGGCGAAGCTGCCGTGGCTGGAGATCACCGGGCGGGCGGTGACGCTGCGGAGCGTGAAGCTGATGGGCCGCCTGCTCGACGCGTCGGGTCGCGGAGCGGGACGGGTGCCGCTGGACTTCTGGGCCGCGGTCCCCGTGCCGGGGCACGGGGACCGCGACGGGGGCCGGTCCGGGGGATGAGGGGGGTGAGGTGGAGGGAAGCATCCACCGGACCGGGGCTTCGGGGACCGGGGGCCGGAGGGGCCATCGACCGGTGCTGGCGGACTTGCCTGCCGGGTGCTCGGCGGCCGGAGTTCGTTTGACGGGGAGGGGAATCCCGCTTGCCGCGGACCGGGGCGGAGGTGATTTCGCTTGCGGGGCGGGATCGCTTGGTGCTGGGGGGCGGATCTCGCTTGCCGGGTACCGATGCCGAGGTGAATTTCGCTTGCGGGGCGGGGATCGCTTGGCGCTGGGAGCGAATCTCGCTTGCCGGGTGCTCTCGCGTCCACTTTGGTCGGTCAAAACTCCTGGGAGGGATCGAGTTCCGGCGCCGGTGGACGCGGGGGTGAGGTGGAGGGAAGACGTCCACCGGGCCGGAACTCGCGGGGCGGGAGCGACTCCAGCCGGTTCCTCCTTCGCTGACCCGGGCTCGGCCGGGTCGGGGTGGTGATCCCGGTCCAGTGGACTGGGGGGTGAGGTGGAGGGAAAGCGTCCACCGGACCGGGGTTTCGGGGTGCGGGACCGACGGGTCCCGCGGTTTTCGAGGGTGGTGCTACCGGCCCGGCGGACCGAAGGGGGTGAGGTGGGGGGAAGGGTCCGCCGGGCCGGGGTCTATTCGGCGCAGGCCTTGCCGGAGTTGATGCAGTTGACCAGGCGGCCCATGATCTGCTTGCTCATCACGTTCGCGAAGTCGTCGTGGTCGGACCGCGGGTTGTGCTTCTCCTGGGCGAACGCGTCCACTTTGTACTGCCCGTTCTGCTGGACATCCTGCGGGACGTCGTACACCAGCGTCACCTGCAGCTGCGGCACGTTCTTGAAGCCCTTGGGGCACTTGCCCTGCTGGTCGGCGAACACGATGTGCGTGCGGTGGTTCGCGCTGTCGGTGTTCTTGCCGTCCCAGCAGTTCGGGAACGCGTGGATCCGCTCGACCTTGCTGCCCTGCGGGCAGATCGGGTAAAGGTCGGTCAGCCGGTCCTCGAAGCCGGTGCACGTCCAGCTGGGCCGGGCGTTCGCCGGGCCGTTGGTGCTCTGCTTGGCGTCGCCGTAGAGGACGCGCAGGCCGAGCGGCATCGCGGTGACCTGCTGGGCGCCGCCGCCGATGAACTTCAGGGTCGCCGACTCCGGCTCGATGATCTCGCCGTCGTTGTCGCCGACTTCTTCGTTCGCGCCTTGGGGACCGCCCAGCTCTTCCTGCTGCTGGCCCTGGTCCTGGTTCTGGCCGCCGTTCTGCTGGTCGCCGTTCTGCTGGTCGCCGTTCTGCTGCTGGTTGTTCTGGTCCTGGTTGTTCTGGTCCTGGTTCCGCTGACGGCGGTCCTGCTGCCCGTCGCGGTTCTGGTCCTGGCCGTCCTGCTGCTGGGCGTTCTGGTCGCCGGTGCGCCCGGCGCTCGTCCGGCCACCGCCGCGGCCGTCGCGCTGGCGCTGGTCCTGCTCCTGCGCGGCCTGGGCGTCCTGCCCGCTCTGGTCCTGCTGGACGTCGCCGGTCTTGCCCCGCTGCTTCTGCTGCGCCTGCTGGTTTTCGCTCTCGTTGGCCGCGTCGTCTTCGCGGTCGATGCGGATGACCGGCCAGAAGTAGGCGGACTGGTCACCGTTCTTGCAGGTGGTGTCGCCGGCGAGCAGGCTCTTGAGGTTCGAGTCCGCGTCGGTGGTCACGTTGCCGACGTAGTCGTGCAGGTGCTGGGCACCGTTCTTGATCCCGGGCTGGGCGATGAAGTTGTCCGGGTTGTGGTGCGCGCCGTCCGCGTTCGTTCCACAGTCGACGGTGAAGGAACCCTGCGCGCCCTTCTTCTTCAAGGCCGCGTTGACGTTGTTGCCGGCGGGAACCTTGGTGATGTCGATGAAGAACGACGGGTCCGCGGGGTCCGCGCTGGCCTCGCCCGTGCGGCCCGCGGTGACCGCGACGGCCAGCGCGCCGACGGCGATCGCCAGGCCGATCGCACCCATCGCGATCTTGGTTCGGCGGGCAACGCGGTGCTTGCCCGTCACGGGGGACCGAGAATTCCGGGCCATAGACTAGTTCACCTCGTTCGTTTTTCCGGGCGCGCGCTTCAGCAGCGCGGCAGCCCGGGCAAGAACTACCGTTGTTTTGACGTCGAGATTCGCGCGGAACCGGGGTTCGGGTCGGGTGGTTCCGCCGCGTCGGGACGCATCGGGGGATGCATTGGGGGATACGGACCCCAGCGCCTAGAGGTTCAAAAGCGACCGGTCCGTTATCTGTTCGTTATCAAGCGGAACGCAACCGGGCAGCATTCATCCAGGTCATCGCGTTATCGGGAAAAGAAAGAGTCAGCGCTGCACGGAAACGAGGACCGAACCGTCGTCACCCCGGACCTCGAAGCGCGAGATCTGGTCCATCGCCAGCGAGATGGTTCCCTGCAGCCGCAACGGTTCGGGCGAGCCCGGGATGCCGAACCCCTTGGGCGGCACCGCCCAGCTGGAGACGACGCGCTCGTCGCCGGCCGTGGAGATCGCGACCAGCTGGCACTTCACCGGCCCGACGATGCCGCGCAGCTCGAGCTCGACGCGGCTGCCCCACTCCACCGGCGAGACCGTCACGAGGGCGTTGACCGCGGACCCGCCGCTGCCGCGCCCGTAGGTCTGCCCGCCACCCGGCTGGGCCGGCGGCACGCTCGTCGCCAGGACGCCCGTCTCCGGCGGCGCCTGCTTGCTGCTCGGCGCGGCCAGCGACGCGGGCGGGACGGCGTCGGCGGGCCGGACCGCCAGCGTCACGAGCGGGCCGGCCACGACGAGGGCGGCGGCCGCGGCGCCGGCCAGCAGGCCGAGCCGCTTGCGCCGCCGTCGCTTCACCGTGGCCTCTTCCATCAGGCCGCGCAGCACGCGCGGCCCGGGCGCCAGGGTCCGCGGACCCGGCGCGGGCATCGGGGGTTCCGGCCAGCTGCGCTTGACCAGGTCGAGGACGTCCGGCAGCTGGTAGAGCTCGATCAGGTCGAGCTGGCAGTGCGGGCAGTTCATCAGGTGGGCTTCGAACTGGGTGTTCTCGGCCTCGCTGAGGACGCCGAGCACGTACGCGGCGACATCGGTGTGTGCGGACCCGGCCACCCTCACTTCACCCCCGCTCGCGCAGGGCCCGGCGCAGCGCGCGGACGGCGTGGTGGATGCGGGACTTGACGGTGCCCGGGGGTACGCCGAGGGTCGCCGCGACCTCGTTCACGGTCCGATCGCGCAGGTAGGTCTGCTGGATGGCCTCCCGCTGCTCGGGCGAAAGGCCCTGCAGCGCCTCGTAAACGATCATCGCGGCGAGCGTCCGGTCCGATTCGTCGGACACCGCGATCGCGTCGGATTCGATCTCCTCGAGCTCCTGGGGCCGGACACTGCGGCTGCGCCAGCCGTCGATGACGATCCGCCGGGCCACCGTGAACAACCAGGCACGCAGCATCTCCGGCCGGCGGTCGAGCTTGTCCGCGTTCCGCCACGCCTTGATCAGGGTCTCCTGCACGACGTCTTCGGCCCACTGCCGGTCGTGGCCGGTCAGCCGCAGCGCGAACGCCATGAGGGACCCGCCGAACTCCTGGTAGAGCGCCTTCGCCAAGTCGTCGGAGGCGTCGTTGAACTCGGCAACGACTTCCTGATCTTGAACGGGTCTCAGCGCTCGGGTGTGCCGTCCCACGCCGGACATCCTGGTGCTCCGAAGGGCCTACGTCCAGTACCAAACGGTCCCGAAACTTTTTTGAACCGTTTCCGGACCGTGTCCGTATCCCCTACCGAAGACCCCGACAAGGCGTTGTCCCCCGCAACGCTCCGCATCCACCCCGGACCAAATGTCCACTGTGGATCCTTCGCGCGCTTTTCCGTTGCACCTCACGGTACAGCGCGTAGTCATGCCCTCCGGAGGAGCAGTGATCCGCATTCCCCGAACGGCGGTCCCCGCCGCCGTGTGCCTCACCGCACTCGCCCTGCTCACCGCCTGTACCGCCGGCGCGGCCACCACCTCGGCCGGCGGGTACGCCGGCGGCGGCGCCGGGATGCAGATGCCCGGGATGCAGGCCCCGATGACCATCGCGATGCCGCAGCCCATCACCGCCACGCCGAACGACCCGGCGAAGAGCCAGCTCAGGGCCGCGAAGACGTTCGACCTCGGGCTCATGCTCGTCGACGGCACCGGTTTCACCATCTACCGCTACGACCGCGACACGACGAACCCCCCGCGGTCGAACTGCACCGGCGGGTGCGCGGCGAAGTGGATCCCGGTCAAGGCCGGCGGCACCCTCGCCCCCGTCGACGTCGACCAGTCCCTGATCGGCCAAATCACCCGGGACGACGGCACCCAGCAGCTCACCCTGGCCGGCTGGCCGCTGTACCACTTCGCCGGCGACAGCGAGCCCGCCGACACCTCCGGCCAGGGCGCGGACCAGGCCTGGTACCCGATCGCGCCGGACGGCACCAAGATCACGCTCACGCAGGACGAGTGGAGGCAGAATGCTTTCGGCGTCTGAGTTCGCCGGGCCGGACTTCGCGCTCCGGCCCGCCGCCGGCCGCTCCCGTCCCTTCGTCCGCGTCGTGTTCGTCCTGGTCGCGGTGCTGACGCTGCTCGCGTCGGTGGCCGTGACCTCCACCGCCCAGACCGCGGAGGTGTCCGAAACCGACGCGGTGCTGCTGACCAAGGTCCGCCAGGCCGGGCTCTGGGAAATGCCCTCGGGCATGATGGCGATGCAGAAGGGCAGCCCGATCGTCCAGGCCGTCGGCTTCGCGATCATGATGGACCACGGCCGCCTCGACGTCGCCACGCGCGCGCTGTCGCAGAAGCTGAACTCGCCGGTCCCCGACCAGCCCTCCGCCGAGCAGCTCGGCTGGCTCGCCGAGGAGATGAACGCCTCCCCCGGCCCGGAGTTCGACCGCATCTTCGCCAACCGGCTGCGCGCGGCGCACGGCCAGGTCTTCGCCGTCCTCGCGCAGCTGCGCGCCGGCACGCGCAACGACGACGTGCGCGCGTTCGCGACCGTCGGCAACCAGGCCGTCATGCGGCACATGACGATGCTCGAAAGCACCGGGATGGTCGACTACACGGCGCTGCCCACGCCGGCCGTCTCCACCACCGCGGCGCCCGTCGGGCAGCCGCTCGGCCTGGACACGTCGCAGATCGCCGTGGTGGGAGCGCTGTTCCTGCTGGTCGGCGGCGGCCTGTTCTACGTGCTGCGCCAGATCAAGGGCAACCGCGGCCGGGCCAGGGCGACGCGCCGGCCGGCCGCCGTGAGAACCGGGGGTAGCCATGGTTGAGACCTGGCACGAAGCGACGATCTTCCTCACGCAGCAGTTCCAGCCCAAGACGGACCCGGCGGCCCGCGGGCTCGCCGCCTTCGCGGCACGGGCGTCGTACGCGGCCATGATGCTGACGCTCACCTGGGGCGTGCTCACCGCCACCGGCTGGGTCCGCTCGGTCACCGGCCGCAAGGCGCTGCGCAGCTCGCACATGGTGCTGGCGACCGGGACGCTGATCTTCGGCGGCATCCACGCGCTGGGCTTCTTCTACCTGACGATCCAGCCGTACACCCTGCAGTACCTGTTCCTCCCGTTCCTCGCCGGCCAGGAAGGCAGGCACATCGCCGGCATCGTCGGCTTCGAGGTCATGCTCGCCATCGCGCTCACCGCGGGCCTGCAGCGGTTCACCTCCTACCGCCGCTGGCTGTGGCTGCACCGCTGCGCGTACCCGGCGGTGGCGCTGACCGCGCTGCACGCCTGGTTCGGCTCGATCGCCAACGGCCACCTCGCCGTCGTCTGGCTGGGCGGCATCACGCTGCTCATCCCGGCGGTCACGGTGTCGCTGCTGCGGTTCATGCCCGCGCGGACCCTCGAACGCATCGGCCTCGTGGAAGAGCAGGTGGCCTGACATGCCCTTCCGCCTACCCGGGAGCGGACCCCGGATCAGCGTCGACAACGACCGGTGCGAGCTCTACGGCATCTGTGCCATGGAGGCGCCGGACGTGTTCGACCTCGGCCAGGACGGCCGCCTGCGCTTCCACACGCGGCTGCTGGACGAAACCACCATGGAACAGGCGAAGATGGCCGCCCGCTGCTGCCCGATGCAGGCGGTCGTGATGAGAGGGGACCTCGATGGCTGACGGCGACCGGATCGTCATCGTCGGCGCGGGCGTCGCCGGGCTGCGTGCCGCGGAACGCCTGCGGGAACAGAACTTCGACGGCGAGATCGTCCTGATCGGCGACGAAGCGCGCCGGCCCTACCACCGGCCGATGGTCTCCAAGGCACTGGTGATGGGCACCGAACGGCCCAGCGACGTAGGCCTTTCGCACTACCTGCCCGACCTCGACGTGCACTGGCGGCTCGGCGCGCGGGTCACGCACCTGGACACCACCGAGCGGGTCGTGCACCTGCCCGGCGGCGAATCCCTCTGGTACGACGGCCTGATCGCCGCGACCGGCGTCTACCCGCGGCACCTGCCCGGCTCCCCGCGGCACGACCCGCGGGTGCGGATCCTGCGCACGGTCGAGGATTCGATGGCGGTGCGGCGCTGCCTGCACGCCAGCAAGAAGCCGGCCGTCGTGATCGGCGCCGGCCTGATCGGCAACGAGTTCGCGGCCAGCATGCGGCACATCGGCCGGGACGTCACCCTGGTCGGGCACGCGAAGGCGCCGCTGCACCGCTTCGGCGACCGCGTCTCCAGCGGCATCGTCGAGGCGCACCACGAGCACCGCGCGAAGCTCGCGATGAAGAGCGAAGTGCGGCACTGGATCAGCACGAAGGACACCGTCGGGCTGCACCTGACGAACAACCAGCTGCTGGTCGCCAGCGTCGTCGTGCTCGCCATCGGCAGCGTCCCGTCGGTCGACTGGATGCGCGGCTCCGGCCTCGACATCAGCGACGGCGTCCTGTGCGACGCGAAGCTGTTCGCCGAGGGCGCCTCCGACGTCGTCATCGCCGGCGACATCGCGCGCTGGCCGAACCTGCGCTTCGACGAGACCCCGCGGCGGGTCGAGCACTGGATCAACGCCGTCGAGTCGGCGCGGCACGCCGCGGACAACCTGCTGATGGGGCACTCGAGCGCGAAGCCGTTCACCCCGCTCCCCCGCGCCTGGTCGACGCTGTACGACACCCGGCTGCAGATGTGCGGGATGCCGTCGCTGGCCGAGGACACCGTGTCGCTGGCCGACGGCATCACCGGCTTCATCCGCGACGGCAGGCTCGTCGGCATCTCCGCGTGGGACAAGCCGCGGGCGATGCTCGACTGGATGGCCGAGCTCGACCGGCGGCTGCCCGCCCCCGACTACGTGCCCGAGCCGGAGCCCGCGCCCGAGGTCCCGGTGGCCGAGCCGTCGGTCGCCGCGCTGGCGGCCGACGTGCCCGCCGAGTTCGACAGCGGCTTCGACCACCAGGCCTTCGAGCGCGAGTTCGAAAGCGAGTTCGCCAACGACATCCCGACGACGGCGTTCCCCGCGCAGTCCCTGCCGGCCCCGCCGACCACGGCGTTCGCCGCGCAGCCCGGAGCGGCGCTGCCGACCATGGCCATCCCGATGGGGAGGTAGTGAAAGCCGGGGCGGGGCTGCGCGCGGCGGCCTGTCGTCCCCTTGCCGGTCACCACGCCCCCTCCGCGGCTGGGCGGTGTGGTGACCGGCCCCAGCGTCCCCCTGCCCGCCTCGCGGTTGCGGAACCGAGCGCCCGGCGGGCCAGGAGAGGGCCATCCCGAGGGAACCCGACGCCCCCGGGGTGGCCTTCTTCCGGCGCACCGGGCGGGGGCCCGGGGTCGACGCCGTGACGGGGTTCCCCGCCGCGGCGAACGGAACCGTGGGGGTCTTCGCGGTGGAAGGGTATGCCGCCGCGGAGGCCGTCACGGCTCCGGTCGGGGTTGCACCGGTGCACGGCCGTCCCGGGGGAACGGGAACTCCCGGGACGGTCGCCGCCGCCACGCTTCGCCGGCGACCAGCGCGCCGAGGACCAGCACGGCGATCCCGGCCACGCGCAGCCCCGCGTCCGTGCCTTCGACGAACGCCGTGACGACGTCCGCGGCGTGGGCGGTCCTGGCCAGCGCTTCCGCGACGGTCCGGGAACCGCGGGCGTCCGGCGGCAGCGCGGCCGTGAACTCCGCGGTCATGACCGTGCCGGCGACGGCGACGCCGAGCGCGCTGCCGAACTCGCGGGTGGTGGCCTGCAGCCCGGTGCCGACGCCGGCCTGCGCGGGCGGCAGCGACCCGGCGATCACGCCGGACAGCGTCGGCAGCGCCAGCGTCACGCCGATCCCGGTGACCACGAGCCAAGCCGCGTACTGCGCGTACGGCGTCTGAGCGTCGCTCGTGGACAGTCCGACCAGGCCGCCGCCGACGAACGCGAAGGCGAGCGCCACCGTCGCGTCGAGGCCGATGCGCCGGGTCAGGTGCCCCACGTGCCGTCCGCCGAGGACGATCGGGACGGTCAAGGGGACGATCCCCAGGCCGGTCCCCAGCACGCCGAACCCCTTGGCGTACTGCAGGAACGACGCGTTGACGTAGAACAGCGCGAACATGCCGAAGAAGACCGTGGTCATGCCGAGGCAGGCGCTGCGCAGGCCGGCGATCCGGAACAGCCGGGGGTCCAGGAGCGGGTGCGCGGCCTTCAGCTCCCGCAGCGTCCAGGCGGTGAACAACACCGCGGCGGCGGCGAACCCGGTCACGACGACCGCGCTCCCCCAGCCCGCCTCCGGGCCCTGGACGATCCCCACGAGCAGCGCGACCGACGCGGCGACCAGCAGCAACGCGGCCAGCGGGTCGAGCGGGCGGTCGTGGCGCGAGGAGACCGGCGCTGTCCGGGCCACCAGCGCGGCCGCGGCGAGAGCGGCCGGTACGGCGGCGGCGAACAGCCAGCGCCACGAGCCACCGGACAGCACCAGCCCGCCGCCGACGTTGCCCGCGACGCCGCCGATGCCGGTCATCGACGCCCAGGTCGCGATCGTGGCCGCCTTCCGGTCCGCGGGCGCGGCGTGCAGCAGGACGGCGAGCGAGTTGGGCAGCACGGCGGCCGCGCCGACGCCGGTGAGCGCCCGGCCGGCGAGCAGCACGGCGACGTCCGGGGCGAGCGCCGACAGCAGCGCGCCCGCCGCGAAGAGGCCGAGGCCCGCCAGCAGGACGCCCTTGCGGCCGAACCGGTCGCCCGCGGCGCCGCCGGGGATCACCAGGCAGGCGAACACGACGACGTAGGTGTCGACGATCCAGACCAGCGCGGACGCCGACGGGTGCAGCGCGCTCGCGGAGAGCATCGGGACGGCGAGGTTGACCGCCGCGACCATCCCGACGACGAGCACGACGCACGCGCACATCAGGGCGACCAGTTTCTTGAACTCCATGCGGCCGACGCTAAGGACGTCCCGGGGTGTCTTGCCACGCAACTTCGTCAAGGCAGGTTTGCGTACAGTGCAACCATGGACCTGAACCTCCTGCGCGTGTTCGACGCGCTGCTGCGGGAAGGGAGCGTCACGGCCGCGGCCGAGCGCCTGAACCTGTCCATCCCGGCAACCAGCCGCGCGCTGGGCCGCCTGCGGCGGGCGATGAACGACCCGATCCTGGTGCGCGCCGGCCGCGGCATGGCCCCGACGCCGTTCGCGCTGCGCACCGCCCCGCGCGTGCGGTCGCTGCTGGAGGAGGCGTCGGCGCTGATCAGCACCGAGGTGGCGATCGCCGATCTCGAGCGCACGTTCACGATCCGCATCAACGACGGCGTGGCGGCCACCCTGGCGACCGCGGCGGCCGAAGCGACGGCGGCGGCCGCGCCCGGCGTCACGCTGCGGTTCGTCGCGGAGGGCACGGAAAGCGCGGAGGCACTGCGCGACGGCTCGATCGACCTCGACATCGGCGTGGGCGAGCACGCGGCCCCGGACATCCACAGCGCGGTGCTGTACCGCGAACGCCTGGTCGCGGCGGTCCGCGCGGACAGCCCGCTGGGCAAGCACCGGCGTCCGACGCTGGCGCAGCTGTGCCGCTACCCGCACGTGTCGGCGTCCCGGCGCGGGCGAGCGCGCGGCCCGTTGGACGACGTCCTCGCGGCAGCGGGCTTGCAGCGCCGGGTGGCGGCGGTGGTGCCGACGTCCGCGGTGGCCGCGCTGGTGGTCTCGACCAGCGACTACGTGGGCCTGCTGCCCCAGCGCCTGGCCGAGCGGCACGGCCCGGCACTGGGCCTGCGGTGGTTCCCGGTCCCGGCGGAGCTGCCGGAGGTGGAGGTCCGGCTGTCGTGGCACGCGCGCCTGGACGCGGACCCGCCGCAACGCTGGCTGCGGGAGACGATCACGACCGCGCTCCGCTGACCCGAGCTTGCCGGCCCGGATGTCATGAAAGGGTCGTTCATGGCGCCAGACGACATGAAAGAGTCGTTCACGACATCCAGCGCCAGCCCGCGGAGAAGTCGGCGGACCGGCCGCCCCAGCCCGGGCCCCGGCGCCGACCGCCGCGAGCGGCTCCAGGCCGACCGGGCGTCTCGCCGTGCTCCCGGGCCCGGATGTCATGAAAGAGTCGTTCATGACATCCGGCGTCCCGCTGACCCGAGCCGGTCCGGTTCACTCCGCCGAGCGCTCCCCGTGTGGCACGATTCCCTCGTGACCAGCACCGCCGCCTCGGCGCAGTACCTGCGCGACCTCGCGCTGCTTCGCCGTGTCCGGGACCGGATCGACCGCGAATACGCCCAGCCGCTCGATGTCGACGCGCTCGCCAAAGGCGTGAACATGTCGGCCGGGCACCTCAGCCGGCAGTTCCGGAAGGCCTACGGAGAGTCACCGTATTCGTACCTCATGACGCGGCGGATCGAACGGGCGATGGCGCTGCTGCGCAAAGGCGAGCTGAGCGTCACCGAGGTCTGCTTCACCGTCGGGTTCTCGTCGCTCGGCACCTTCAGCACCCGGTTCGCCGAGCTGGTGGGCATGCCCCCGAGCGTCTACCGGGAGCAGCAGGCCGAGGCGACCGTCGGGATGCCACCGTGCGTCGCGAAGCAGGTCACCAGACCGATCAGGAATCGAGAAGCGCGACCGCAGGCGCACACATAGTGTGACGACCATGGACGTCACCATTCACTCGAGCTTCCTGCCCCACACCGACCCGGAAGCCTCGCTCGCCTTCTACCGCGACCTGCTGGGCTTCGAGGTCCGCCAGAACGTCAAGTACGGCGGCCTGCAGTGGATCACCGTCGGCCCGCCGAACCAGCCCGACACCGCGATCGTGCTGACGCCGCCGACCGCGACGCCGGGGCTGACCGACGACGAGCGCCGGATGATCGCCGAGATGATGGCGAAGGGCACCTACGCCGGGGCCAACCTCGCCACCAAGGACCTCGACGCCCTGTTCGCGAAGCTCCAGGAGGGTGGCGCCGAAGTCGTCCAGGAGCCGATCGAGCAGCCCTACGGCGTCCGCGACTGCTCCTTCCGCGACCCGGCGGGCAACCTGCTGCGCATCCAGGAACTGCGCTGACCACGACCGCGGCCCCGCACGGCTACCGCGAGGTGCTGCGCGACCGGCGGATCGCCGGGCTGCTCCTGGGGGATCTCCTGGCCGGCGTCGGCACCGGCATGCTGCTGGTCGCCATGCCGGTGCAGACGCTGTCCCTGCCCGGCGGCGTGCCGAAGGCGATCGCCGTCGGGCTCGTCGAGGCGGCGCCGTTCGTGCTGTCCACCGCGCTGGCGCTGGCCATCGGGCTGGGCCGGGTGCGCGTGCCGCCGCGGACGCTCCTGGTCGCCGACTGCGTGCTGCGGTCGCTGACGTTCACCGCGCTCGGGGTGCTGGCCGCCACCGGCTCGCTGACCCTGCCGGTGCTGCTCGCCGGGCTCTTCTTCGGCGCGACGTTCCGGCTGGCCGGGGCGAGCAGCCGCCGGGTGCTGGCGACGGCCGCCGCGGGCGAGGCCGGCCGGTTCTCGGTCAACGGCCTGCTCGGGCTGAACACGACGTTCGCGCTCTACATCGCCGGGCCGGTGCTCGGCGGGATCGTCGTGGCCACCGCGGGCGCGAGCCTCGCGCTGTTCCTGGACGCGTGCGGCGCGCTGGTCCTGCTGGCGGCCACCCTCGCGTGCGTCCCCCAGCCCGCCGAAGCGCCGGCCCGGCCGGAAAGCTCGGGCTGGCGGATCCTGCGCCGCCGTCCAGTGGCCGCGCGGCTGCTCGTGGTCGAGTTCTTCTTCAACTTCCTCTACATGCCCGTCGAAGTGGCCCTCCCGCTCTACGTGAGCGGGACGCTGCACGCGGGCGCGACCGGCCTGGGCTGGCTGTGGGGCGCGCTCGGCGCCGGCGCGTTCGTCGGGGCCGCGCTCGTCGGACGGCTGCGGAACCTGCCGCAGCGGCCGCTGCTGGTCGCGATCATCGGGCTGTGGGCGCTGTGCCCGATCGGCCTCGCGCTGACCGGCGACCTGACCGTGGCGCTGGTCGTCTTCGGCCTGGGCGGGCTGGTGTACGCGCCGTTCACCCCGGTCGCCTACAGCTTCCTCCAAGCCGGGCTGGCCCCGGCCGAACAGCAGCCGGTCGTCACGCTCTGGACGACCGGCGCGACCGTCGCCGCCCCGCTGGGCCTGGCGCTGGGCGGGCCGCTGATCGAGCTGGCCGGCAGTTCCGGCGGGCTGGTCCTGTCCGGCGTGCTGACCCTCCTGCTGCTCCCGATCGCGGCCCGGGCGGTGCTCGGCCGCACCCCGGAAAGGGAACCGACATGTGCCTGAGCCTCGCCGCCGCCGCGCGGAAGCACCTGGCCGAATTGGCGCTGCTGCGCCGCGTCCGCGATCGCCTCGACCGCGAATCGCCGCTCGACGTCGAAACGCTGGCGCGCGAGGTGGATCTGCCCGTCGCGCTCTTCGTCCGCCGGTTCCAGGACGCTTACGGCCTTTCCCCGCACGAATACCGGCGGGCCGCCGAAGCGATCAGGAATCGAGAAGCCCGCCCCGCGCCGGCGAAAGTAGCGTGATTCCCATGAACCTCACCATTCACCAGACGTTCCTCCCCCACCACGACCACGAAGCGTCGCTCGCTTTCTACCGCGACACGCTCGGTTTCGAAGTGCGCAACGACGTCGACTACGGCGGCCAGCACTGGCTGACGATCGGCCTCCCGGGCCAGCCCGACACCGCGCTCGTCCTGCAGCCGACCGGCGCCGCGTACGCGGGCCTGTCCGACGAAGAACGCCGTACCATCACGGAAATGATGGCCAAGGGCACCTTCGCGGCGGTCAACCTGGCCACCGACGACCTCGACGGCACCTTCGAGCGGGTGCAGGCCGGCTCCGCCGAAGTCGTCCAGGAGCCGACCGACCAGCCGTGGGGCATCCGCGACTGCTCCTTCCGCGACCCCGCGGGCAACCTCGTCCGCATCCAAGAAGTGCGCTGAACCCACCGAAAGCTGGAGAACCCCGATGAGCAAGCCCACCGCCGACAGCCACGACCTGATCCGCGTGCACGGCGCCCGCGTGAACAACCTCAAGGACGTCAGCGTCGAACTGCCGAAGCGGCGGCTGACGGTGTTCACCGGGGTCTCCGGCTCCGGCAAGAGCTCCCTGGTGTTCAGCACGATCGCGGCCGAGTCGCAGCGGCTGATCAACGAGACCTACAGCACCTTCGTGCAGGGGTTCATGCCGACGCTGGCCCGGCCCGACGTCGACGTGCTCGACGGGATCACCACCGCGATCATCGTCGACCAGGAGCGGATGGGCGCGAACCCGCACTCCACCGTCGGCACCGCGACCGACGCGAACGCGATGCTGCGCATCCTGTTCAGCAGGCTCGGCACGCCGCACATCGGTTCGCCGCAGGCGTTTTCCTTCAACGTCGCCTCGATCAGCGGCGCGGGCGCGGTGACCATCGAAAAGGGCGGGCGCCGGATCAAGGAGCGCCGCAGCTTCAGCATCACCGGCGGCATGTGCCCGCGCTGCGAGGGCCGCGGCAAGGTCAACGACATCGACCTCACCGCGCTGTTCGACGAGAACAAGTCGCTCAACGAAGGCGCGATCACCATCCCGGGCTACAGCATGGAAGGCTGGTACGGCCGCATCTTCCGCGGCTCCGGCTTCTTCGACCCGGACAAGCCGATCAAGAAGTACACCAAGAAGCAGTTCGCCGACCTGGTGTACAAGGAGCCGACCAAGATCAAGGTCGACGGCATCAACCTCACCTACACCGGGCTGGTGCCGGCGATCCAGAAGTCCATGCTGTCCAAGGACGTCGACTCGATGCAGCCGCACATCCGCGCGTTCGTCGAGCGGGCGGTGACGTTCCAGACCTGCCCGGACTGCGGCGGGACAAGGCTTTCGGAAGAGGCGCGGTCGTCGAAGATCGACGGGCTCAGCATCGCCGACGCGTGCGAGATGCAGATCAGCGACCTCGCCGCGTGGGTCGGGAAGCTCTCGGAGCCGTCGGTCGCGCCGCTGCTGGACGCGCTGAAGCACACACTCGACTCGTTCGTCGAGATCGGCCTCGGCTACCTCTCGCTCGACCGTCCATCCGGGACGCTGTCGGGCGGGGAAGCCCAGCGCACCAAGATGATCCGCCACCTCGGGTCGTCGCTGACCGACGTCACCTACGTCTTCGACGAGCCGACGATCGGGCTGCACCCGCACGACATCGCGCGGATGAACGAGCTGCTGCTGCAGCTGCGGGACAAGGGCAACACGGTGCTGGTCGTCGAGCACAAGCCGGAGGCGATCGCGATCGCCGACCACGTCGTCGACCTCGGGCCGGGGGCCGGCTCCGCGGGCGGCGAGGTGGTCTTCGAGGGCACTGTGGACGGTCTGCGCAAGAGCGGGACGCTGACCGGGCGCCACCTCGACGACCGCGCGTCGCTGAAGTCGTCGGTGCGCTCGCCGTCGGGCGTGCTGGAGGTGCGCGGGGCTTCGACGCACAACCTCCAGGACGTCGACGTCGACATCCCGCTCGGCGTGCTGGTCGTCGTGACCGGCGTGGCGGGCTCGGGCAAGAGCTCCCTGATCCACGGGTCGGTGTCCGGCGGTGAGGGCGTGGTGACGGTGGACCAGACCGGCATCCGCGGTTCGCGCCGCAGCAACCCGGCCACCTACACCGGGCTGCTGGAGCCGATCCGCAAGGCCTTCGCCAAGGCCAACGGCGTCAAGCCGGCGTTGTTCAGCGCCAACTCCGAGGGCGCCTGCCCGAACTGCAACGGCGCCGGAGTCGTCTACACCGACCTCGGCATCATGGCCGGCACCTCGACCCCGTGCGAAGTCTGCGACGGCAAGCGGTTCTCGGCCGAGGTGCTGGAGTACACGTTCGGCGGCCGCGACATCAGCGAGGTCCTCGGGATGTCGGTCGCGGAGGCGCTGGAGTTCTTCGCCGACGGCGACGCGAAAACCCCGGCGGCGCACAAGATCCTGACCCACCTCTCCGACGTCGGCCTCGGCTACCTGACGCTCGGCCAGCCCCTGACGACGCTCTCGGGCGGCGAGCGGCAGCGCATCAAGCTGGCGACGCACATGGCGGAACAGGGCGGGATCTACGTCCTCGACGAGCCGACGGCGGGCCTGCACCTGGCCGACGTCGAGCAGCTGCTCGGCCTGCTGGACCGGCTGGTGGAGTCGGGCAAGTCGGTGATCGTGATCGAGCACCACCAGGCGGTGATGGCCCACGCGGACTGGATCATCGACCTCGGCCCGGGCGCGGGACACGACGGCGGGAAGATCGTGTTCGAGGGCACGCCGGCGCAGCTGGTGAAGGCCCGGAAGAAAACCCTGACGGGCCGGCACCTGGCGGAGTACATCGCCTGACCGAAGCGCCCCAATGTGGCGTTCGGTGCGTTGGACGCACCGAACGCCACATTGGGTGCGCTGGACGCAACCAACGCCACATTGGGGCGCTCGTATACCAGCGCGGCCGGTAGGGCTGGCCCCCCGAAAGTGCCGGAGGCGCACCGGATTCCGCCGCGGGCCCGCGGCGCGAAGACTCGGCCGGGTGACCACCACAGAAAACCTCGTCGGCAGCGACTTCGCCCGGCTGAGCCGCCGCATCTCCGCCGCCGGGCTGCTGGCGCGCCGTCCCGGTTACTACGTCGCGAGGACCACCGTCGTCGCCGGGCTGTTCGCCGCCGGGTGGGTGGCCTTCGCGCTGCTCGGGAACTCCTGGTGGCAGCTCGGTGTCGCCGTCTTCCAGGCCTTCCTGTTCGGCCAGATCGCGTTGCTCTCCCACGACCTCGCGCACAAGCAGGTGTTCCGGCGCCGCCGTCCCACCGAGATCGCCGGGATGCTCGCCGGGAACCTCGGGATCGGGATGAGCTACGGCTGGTGGATGGACAAGCACACCCGCCACCACGCCAACCCGAACCACGAGGAGCTCGACCCGGACGTCGACCCGGACATCCTGGTGTGGTCGAAGGACCAGGCTCGCGCGGATCTCGGGCCAGTGCCCCGGTTCATCGGGCGGTACCAGGCGTTCCTGTTCTTCCCGCTGCTCACCCTCGAGGGCCTGAACCTGCACTGGTCGGGGATCCGCGCGGTGCGCAAACCCGGCCTGCGCCGCCGCGGCACCGAGGCCGCGTTGCTCGCGGTGCACCACCTCCTCTACTTCAGCGCGCTGTTCACCGTGCTCTCCCCCGGCATGGCGGTGCTGTTCTTCGCCGTCCACCAAGGACTCTGGGGTGTCTACATGGGATCGATCTTCGCGCCGAACCACAAGGGCATGCCGACGCTGACCGGGCCCGCCGAGCTGGACTTCCTGCGCAAGCAGGTGCTGACCTCGCGCAACGTCCGCGGCGGCCTCGTCACCGACGTCGCGCTCGGCGGCCTCAACTACCAGATCGAGCACCACCTGTTCCCGAGCATGCCCTCGCCGCACCTGCGGCGGGCGCAGCCGATCGTCCAGGCCTACTGCGCCGAGCTCGGCGTCCCCTACCTGCAGACGAGCCTGGCCGAGTCCTACCGGCAGGCGCTCACCCACCTGCATGAAGCTGGGGCGCCTCTCAGGAACCGTTCGTAGACTCGGAACCATGAGGAAGACGATCGCGGGGCTGCGCGACCTGCCGGCGGCGTTCGGCGCGAAGGCGGCCGGGGCGCGGGCCGAGCGGGTGCGCTCGTCGCCGCAGTTCGACGGGAAGGTGTTCCGCAACGCCGCCCCGCGGCACCCGATGACGGCGGCGGCGATGCGGACCATCTTCCGCGAGATGTTCTTCGGCGAGCACCGCGAACTGCGCAAACCGGGCGGGGCGGTCCCGCTGGTCGCGGCCGCGCCGGTCGAGTCCGCCGAGGGCGCGCACCTGACCTGGTACGGCCACGCGTCCGCGCTGGTCGAGCTCGACGGCGCCCGCGTCCTGCTGGACCCGGTGTGGAGCGAGCGGGTCTCGCCAGCGGCGTTCACCGGCCCGCGGCGGCTGCACGAGCCGCCGGTGCCGTTGTCGGGCCTCGGCCGGATCGACGCGGTGGTCATCTCGCACGACCACTACGACCACCTGGACCTGGCGACCGTCCGCGCGCTGGTCGCGTCGACGACGGCGCCGTTCCTGGTGCCGCTCGGCGTGGGCGCGCACCTCGAACGCTGGCGCGTCCCGGCGGCCCGGATCATCGAGCTGGACTGGCACGAAGAGGCCACGGTGGCGGGCGTCCGGTTCGTCGCGACGCCGGCCCAGCACTTCTCCGGCCGCGGCATCTCCAACGACAGCACGCTCTGGACGTCGTGGGCGCTGCTCGGCCCCGCGCACCGGGTGTTCTACAGCGGCGACACCGGGTACTTCGACGGCTTCGCGAAGATCGGCGAGGAGCACGGCCCGTTCGACGCGGCCCTGATCCAGGTCGGCGCGTACGCCCCGCACTGGCCGGACATCCACATGACGCCGGAGGAAGGCGTCGCGGCGGGGCTCGACGTGCGGGCGAAGCTGCTGGTCCCGGTGCACTGGGCGACGTTCCAGCTGGCGATGCACCCGTGGGGCGAGCCGGCGGACCGCGTGTGGCGCGAAGCGAAGGCGGCCGACCTGCCGCTGGCGATCCCCCGCCCGGGCGAGCGCATCGACGTCACCGCGCCCCCGCCGGTGGACGGCTGGTGGCAGGCGCTGTGACCGGCGAACACGAGCGGTACGCGCGCTACCTGCTCGAGTTCGCCAACGTCACCGACGCCGACGAGCCAGACCTGGTCCGCGCGGTGCTGACCGACCCCGATCGGGTGATGGCGGAATCCGCGGTGGTCCAGCACGTCGACCTGCGCGCGGTCACCACGGGCGAGGATGGGCGCGAGACCGACCGGCCGCAGCGGCGGCGGGCGGCCCGCCGAGCACGGGAGCGCGTGTGAAGCTCAAGCTGGACCTGCACGACATCTACAACCGCGGCGGCGAAATCGACCGGGCGCTGCGCGCGGTCATCGACGAGGCCGTGGCCAAGAAGGCGCCGCTGGTGGAGATCATCCCGGGCAAGGGGTCGGGGCAGCTGAAGAAGCACGTCCTGCGGTTCCTCGAGCGCAAGGACGTCAAGGCGCTGTACCACCGGGTCGAGAAGGACAAGGACAACTTCGGCCGGGTGTTCGTGCACTTCCGCTGGAAGTGATCAGAAGCGGCTGTCGTGCCGGGCTTCGGCCCACGCGCGGTCCCACGCCGCCGCGTGCAGGCGGCTCAGGACGAAGCGGCCGGCGCCGTAGAGGCCTGCCAGGGAGCCCGTGATCGCGACCCACAGCAGGATCGCCGCGAAGACGCCGTCGGCCGCCGAGGTGGCCGGGGACAGCGGCTCGCTCGTCAGCTCGCCGTGCTGGTCGAGCCACACGGACACGCGGGTGCCCGCCGGGCTGCCCGCGTCGGCGAGGACATCGCCGGTGTGGCGGGCGCCGCGCGCGTCGAACCAGGCGGCCTGGACCGTCGTCTGGTCGGCCGGGGCGCCGGCGCCGTCGGTGCTGTAGGTCTGGCTGGGCGCCGCGGCGAGGGACACCGCCGTCGCCGGGTGGCGGGTCGCGCGCTCCTGCTCGGCGCGGACGGTCTGCGCCGCGTAGGTGTCGGAGCCGAACGCCGCCGCGAACGGCACGGCCAGGAACGCCCCCGCGATCACCAGGAGCAGCAGGAGGGACTCGAGCCGGTCGCCGGTCCGCGCCAGCGGGTTGCGCCCGGGGTGCAACCGGCGCCGGAACCGGGCGATCCGTCCGCTGGGCCTGCGCATGCGCGACTCACTCCCTCCCGGTAAACGTCATCTCGATAACAGTGTGCGCGCAGAGGCTTGGCTTTCTCTCGTAAATGGGATGCGGCCCACCTGTGAACCCGTGCACAACCACCCGGTCGCGCTAACTCGCCGCGATCGCCGACCACAGTGCGTGAGCGATCGCGAGCGGACGACGGCTGCTCAGAGCCAGTCGTCCGGACGCGGCCACGGCATCAGCGCCGCCAGCGCGTCCTGGGCCGGTTCCGTCACCGCGTACCTGCCCCGGTGGAACAGCAGCGGCCGCGCGTCGGACGGCGCGCCCAGCGCCGTCACCCGGCCGATCACCACGTAGTGGTCCCCGGCCTCGTGCACGGCCTCCAGAGCGCAGTCGATCCAGGTCAGCGCGCCGTCGAGCAGCGGCGCGCCGGACGGTGCCGGCGTCCAGCCGACCCGGGCGAACTTGTCCTCGCCCCGCGCGCCGAACACCGCGCTGATCTCCTGCTGGTCCTCGGCCAGCACGTTGACCGCGAACCGCCCGGCCGCGGCCAGCACCGGCCACGTCCGCGAGGTGCGGGCCGGGCAGAACAGCACCAGCGGCGGGTCCAGCGACAGCGCCGCGAACGACTGGCAGGCGAACCCGGCGAGGGTGTCGCCGTCGCGGCCGGTGACCACCGTGACGCCGGTGCAGAAGTGCCCGAGCACGCTGCGGAACTCGGTCTGGTCGACCGCCACGGAAGTCATGCGCCCGGGGGTCGCGCGCCGACCGAGAAGTCGTGGCCCCACAGCGAGACCGCCGTGCTCTCGCGGGCGATCCAGTTGTCGTCGTCGACTTGGCGGCCTTCGCAGCCGAACTCGACGTCGAAGCCGCCGGGGGTCTTCATGTAGAACGACAGCATCAGGTCGTTGACGTGCCGGCCGAGCGTGGCCGACATCGGTACCTTGCGCCGGATCGCGCGGTCGAGGCACAGGCCGACGTCGTCGGTGTTCTCGACCTCCACCATCAGGTGCACGATCCCGGACGGCGTCGGCATCGGCAGGAACGCCAGGCTGTGGTGGCGCGGGTTGCAGCCGAAGAACCGCAGCCACGCGGGTGGCCCGTCGGCCGGACGCCCGACCAGCTGCGGCGGCAGGCGCATCGAGTCGCGCAGCCGGAAGCCGAGGACGTCGCGGTAGAACCGCAGTGACGCCTCGTCGTCCTTTGTGGACAAGACGACGTGACCGAGGCCCTGCTCGCCGGTGACGAACTTGTGGCCGTACGGGCTCACCACCCGCCGGTGCTGCAGCGCGACGCCGTGGAACACCTCCTGGGTGTTGCCGGACGGGTCGTCGAAGCTGATCAGCTCGTCGACGCGCCGGTCGGCCAGTTCCTCCGGCGTGCCTTCCTTGTACGGCACCGCCGCACTGTCCAGCCGCGACCGGATCTCGGCCAGCTCACCGGCGTTGGCCGCCTCCCAGCCCGTGACGGCCAACCGGTCCGCGGACCCGGGCGAGATCACCAGGCGCGCGGGGAAGTCGTCCATGCGCAGGTAGAGCGCGTCCGGGTCGGCGCCGCTGCCTTCGACCATGCCGAGCACCTTGAGCCCGTACTCGCGCCACGCGGCCATGTCGGTGGCCTCGATGCGGAGGTAGCCCAGTGACCGGATGCCCATCAGGAACTCCCGAGGAAGTCGAGGGCCAGCCGGTTGAACTCGTCGAACTTCTCCAGCTGGGCCCAGTGCCCGCAGCCGCCGAACACGTGCAGCTGCGCGCGCGGAATCGTCTTCAGGGCCACCAAAGCGCCGTCCAGCGGGTTGACGCGGTCTTCGCGGCCCCAGATCAGGAGCACGCGCTGGCGGAGGCGGTGGGCTTCGCGCCAGAGCATGCCTTCTTCGTAGGTTTCGGGGTGGGCGAACGACTTCCCCATCGCCCGCATCGCCGCCAGGGAGTCCGGGGTGTTCGCCGCGGCGAAGCGTTCGTCGATCAGCTCGTCGGTGATCAGCGCCTGGTCGTGGACCATGATGCGCAGGAACGCTTCCATCCGCTCGCGGCTCGGCTTCGCGCCGAACTTGCCGAGGTTCTTCACGCCTTCGGTGGGGTCGGGCGCGAACAGGTTGACGCTCAGCCCGCCCGGCCCCATCAGCACCAGGCGTCCCGCGCGTTTGCCGTGGTTCAACGCGAACCGCACCGCCGCGCCGCCGCCGAGGGAGTTGCCGACGAAGTGGGCGCGCTCGATGCCCAGCGCGTCCATCAGCCCGGCGACGGCGTCCGCGCTGTGCCGGAAGTACTGCGGGTGCTCGGTGGGCTTGTCCGACCGGCCGAAGCCGGGCTGGTCGACGGCGATCGTCCGGTAGTGCTTGGCGAACTCCGGCAGGTTGCGCCCGAAGTTGCTCCACGCCGACGCGCCGGGCCCGCCGCCGTGCAGCAGGATCACCGTCTCGGCGTGCTCGGCGCCGGCCTCGTGGTAGTGCAGCTTCAGCGAACCGGCTTGGACGTACTTGCCTTCGGGCGCGGCCATCAGTACATCGCGTTCTCGACGGGGAGCCCGAAGGCGCCGGTGCCGAACATGACGTACGCGCGCTCGGCGTCGTTGGCCGCGTGGACCCGGCCCGCGTGCGCGTCGCGCCAGAAGCGCTGGATCGGCGTGCCGCGCTGGATCGCGCGGCCGCCGGAGTTCTCGAAGAGCCGGTCGATCGCGGCGATCGCGCGCTCGGTGCCGCGCACCTGGTCGCGCCGGACGCGCAGCCGCAGGTCCGCGGGCAGCCGCTCCTCGCGCTCGGCGAGTTCGTACAGCTCCTGGATGTTGCGCGTCAGCTGCAGCCACGCGGCGTCGATCTCGCTGGCCGCCTCGGCGATCCGCACCTTGGCGAACGGGTCCTCTTTGGACTGTTCACCGGCGTACGCGGCCCGCACGCGCTTGCGCTGGTGCTCGACGTGGGCGTCGTAGGCGCCTTGGGCCATGCCGATGATCGGCGCGGTGATCGTGGACGGGTGCACCGAGCCGTAGGGCAGCCGGTACAGCGGGCCGGGGTTGATCGCCTGGCCCGGCACCTTGCACTTCGACGTCGCGATGAAGCTGAGCGCCCGGTGCTGCGGGACGAAGACGTCCTCGACGACGATGTCGTTCGAGCCGGTGCCGCGCAGGCCGACGGTGTCCCAGACGTCCACGATGGTGTAGTCCGCGATCGGCAGCAGGTAGGTGCAGAAGTCGACCGGTTTCCCGTCCTTGAACGCCGGTCCCCCGAGCAGCACCCACGTGCAGTGGCCGGAGCCGGAGGAGAAGCTCCAGCGGCCGGACAGCCGGTAGCCGCCGTCGACGACCTCGGCCTTGCCCATCGGCGCGTACGACGACGAGATCCGCACGTCCTCGTCGTCGCCCCAGACCTCCTGCTGCGCCTGTGCGTCGAACAGCGCCACGTGCCACGGGTGGACGCCGAGGATGGAGGCGACCCAGCCGGTGGACCCGCACGCGCTCGCGATCAGCTTGACCGCGGTGTAGAAGCTCACCGGGTCGGTTTCGAGGCCGCCGAAGGACTTCGGCTGCAGCATCTTGAAGAACCCGGTCTCCTGCAGGGCCTTGACGGACTCCTCGGGGACGTTCCGCGCGTCCTCGGTGTCCTGGGCCCGTTCCCGCAGGACCGGCAGGAGGTCCCGGACCCCGGCGATCACCTGCTCGCTCATGCGCACTCCTTCGCTCACCGCCAAAGACTAGAACACGTTCTCGTTTTTGTCGAGAACACCCTGCGCCAGGGCACTGTTGATCCCCGCCCTGCGGCCGGAAAACACGCAGTCGGCCAGGGACAGACCGCTCACGTAGGACCTGGAACAGATTCCCACCGCGGTGCGGCCGGCGGCGTACAGGCCCGGGATCGGCGCCCCCGCGGTGTCGCGGACCGCGCCGGTGTCCTCGTCCACCACCAGGCCGCCGAGGGTGAGCATCGGCGTCGGGTACCCCAGGTTGGGCCGCACCGAGATGTCGATCAGCGAGAACGGCGGCGTCTCCAGGCGCCGCCGGAACTCGTCCGGCTTGCCGGCCGGGTCCGAAGCGCCGTGGTAGGCCTCGACGCTCGCCCGCAGTCCCTGAGGATCGACCCCGGCCTTGCGCGCGGCCTCCTCGACCGTCGCCCCGGTCACGCGGCCGCGCCGCAGCAGGTAGCGCAGCTGAAGGCCTTGGAACCACTGGCTCTGCGCCTTCGTGTCACGCCGCGCCTCCGCCACGATCGGCGCGTCGACGAGCAGCCAGCCCTTGCTCCCGTGCTCTTCGATGAGCTTCTCGCCGACCGCGGCGCCGTAGCGGGACTCGTCGATGACCCGCCCGCCCCCGGCGTCGACGATGATCCCGCCGAGGAACGCGCTGGGCGGCGTGATGAACCGCCACGCGGAGATCCGGCCGAGTTCGCCGGTCGCGGCCCCGGCCTCGACGCCGAGACGGATGCCCGAGCCGTTGTCGGCGGACGTGCCGAGCGCCAGCCCGCCGCGGTACTTCGGGGCGTGCTCGCGCACCATCTCGCGGTTCGCGATGAAGCCGCCCGCGGCCAGCACGACCCCGCGCCGGGCGGTGATCCGCAGCTCACGGCCGTGGGCGCGCTCGATCCGTTCGACGCGGCGATGCAGCGACTTGCGCAGCGAAGGTACGTAGATCCCGGGCTTCGCGGCGTACCGCGCGAGCCGTTGATGCCGGGCTTTGACTCCCGCGGGCGCGTTCTGCAACGTGTCGGCGACGAGCCCGGTGACCCGGCCGTCCTCCCGCACGAGGCGCCGGACGTGCGTCTGGGTCAGCACCCGGATCCCGCGACGGCGCACGGCCTCCTTGAGCCGCGTCATCAGCATCTTCCCCGAGGTCCCGGGCCCCTTGACCCGATGGCCGCGAGGCGCGGGCTTCGCCGCGTCGCGGAAGCCGCCGGCGGCCTCGCTGCCGGAGTAGTACAGGTAGTGGGCGTCGCTGGGGTACGACGTCTTGTACGGGCACAGGCTGCCTTCGAACGGCACGCCGTTGCCCTCCAGCCAGGTGATCATCTCGCGGCTGCCTTCGCAGAACCGCCGCAGCGTCTCCCCGGCGACGACGTCCCCGGTCTCGAGCCGCAGGTAGGCGTACATCGCGTCGACCGAGTCGTCGACGCCCGCGTCCCGCTGCTGGGCGGTCCCGCCGCCCGCGTAGACCACGCCCCCGCTGACCGCGCTGGCACCGCCACCGGCGAACCGCTCGACGATGACGACGTCGGCGCCCGCGTCGGCCGCTTCGAGGGCCGCGCACGCGCCGGCCGCGCCGAACCCCACGATGATGACGTCCGCGACGAGTTCGTCCATGGTCGGTACCCTAGAACTGAAACACGTTCTCGTCTATGGTTGCCGAAGCGGCTCCCAACTGGATACTCATTTCGTGGAACACGTTACAGGTGAGGTGGCATGACGGAGCAGTTCGACGTCGTCGTGGTCGGCAGTGGCGCCGCCGGGATGACCGCCGCGCTGGCCGCGGCTCACCACGGTCTGAGCGTCGTCGTCCTGGAGAAGGCGGCCTGCTTCGGCGGTTCGACCGCGCGCTCCGGCGGCGGGGTCTGGCTGCCGGGCAACCACGCGCTGCGCGCCGCCGGGATCGACGAACCCCCGGAGCGGGCGCGCGAGTACCTGGCCTCGATCGTCGGCGACGTCGTCCCGGCCGTCCGGCGCGACACGTTCCTCGACCACGGGCCCGAGGTGCTGAAGTTCGTCTGCGACCACACGCCGCTGAAGTTCCGCTGGGTCCGCGACTACAGCGACTACCACCCCGAGGCCCCCGGCGGGCGGCCCGGCGGGCGCTCGGTCGAGCCGATGGCCTTCGACGGCAAGCTGCTCGGCGCCGAGCTGGCCCACCTCGAACCGCCGTACAGCGCTCCCCCGCTCGGCGTGCCGATCACCCAGGCCGACTACCGCTGGCTGAGCCTCCTCGCGCGGCACCCCCGCGGGAGTGTCCGGCTGCTGTCGCTGGGCCGCCAGTGGCTGGTCGGGAAGCTCCGCGGGCAGCGGCTGCTGAGCATGGGGCAAGCGCTTGCGGCCGGGCTCCGGGTGGGCCTGACCAGGGCGGGCGTCGAAGTACGGCTGAACACGCCGCTGGTCGACCTGCGGGTCGAAGCCGACCGCGTCACCGGCGTCGTGACCCCGGACGGGGTCGTCGGGGCCCGGCGCGGGGTGATCCTCGCCAGCGGCGGGTTCGAGCAGAACCTCGAGATGCGCGAGAAGTACCAGCGCGCGCCGATCGGCGTCGACTGGACCGTCGGCGCGGCCGCCAACACCGGCGACGGCATCACCGCCGGCATCCAGCTCGGCGCCGCGCTCGACCTGATGGACGACGCCTGGTGGGGGCCGTCGCTGCCGCTGACCGGCGGCCCGTGGTTCGCGCTCGCCGAGCGGTCGCGGCCGCGCAGCATCATGGTCGACGCGCGCGGCGAGCGGTTCGTCAACGAGTCCGCGCCGTACGTCGAGGCCGTGCACGCGATGTACGGCGAGGGCGACGGGCCCGGCGAGCACATCCCGACCTGGCTGGTGTTCGACCAGCGCTACAAGGACCGGTACATGTTCACCGGCATCGGGCCGCGCCAGCCGCTGCCCGGCCGCTGGTTCAAGGCCGGGATCGCGGCGAAGTCGGCGACGCTGGCCGGGCTGGCGGCGAAGATCGAGGTGCCCGCCGACGCGCTCGAAGCGACCGTCCGGCGGTTCAACGGCTTCGCGCGCACCGGCGTCGACGAGGACTTCCACCGCGGCGTCAGCAAGTACGACCACTACTACGGGGACCCGCGCAACAAGCCCAACCCCAGCCTCGGCCCGCTCGACAAGGCGCCGTACTACGCGGTGAAGATCGTGCCGGGCGACCTGGGCACCAAGGGCGGGCTGCGCACCGACGAACACGCGCGCGTGCTGCGCGAGGACGGCTCGGTGGTGCCCGGGCTGTCCGCCGCGGGCAACGTCAGCGCGGCCGTGATGGGCCGGACCTACGCCGGGCCGGGCGCGACCATCGGCCCGGCCATGGTGTTCGGCTACCTTGCGGCGACGCGGCTGGCCAACGAAGATCAGGGCACCACGGGAGGCGAGCGATGACGCAGGAGTCCGTACGCACGATCTACGCCGGTGAGCCGCCGGCCCGGTTCGCCCGCGGCTGGCACTGCCTCGGCCTGGCCGAGCGGTTCCGCGACGGGAAACCCCACGCGGTCACGGCGTTCGGCACGAAGCTCGTCGTGTTCGCCGACTCTCACGGAGAGTTGAACGTCCTCGACGGCTACTGCCGGCACATGGGCGGCGACCTCACCCAGGGCAGCGTCAAGGGCGACGAGGTCGCGTGCCCGTTCCACGACTGGCGCTGGAACGGCAAGGGCAAGTGCGTCTCGATCCCCTACGCCAAGCGGGTTCCGCTGCGCGCGCGGACGCGGTCGTGGACGGTCTCGGAGCAGAACGGCCAGCTGATGCTCTGGCACGACCCCGAGGGCAACCCGCCGCCGGAAGAGCTGGCCATCCCGCGGATCGAGGCCGCCTACAGCGACGAGTGGAGCAACTGGACCTGGGACGAGATCTTCATCGACGGCTCCAACTGCCGGGAGATCATCGACAACGTCGTCGACATGGCCCACTTCTTCTACATCCACTACGCCTACCCGACGTACTTCAAGAACGTCTTCGAAGGCCACATCGCCACGCAGTACCTCAACACCAAGGGCCGCCCGGACGTGGGCATGGCGTCCAACTACGGCGGCGAGGACAACCTGCTGCGCTCGGAGGCGTCGTACTTCGGGCCGTCCTACATGATCAACAAGCTGGTGAACTCGTTCCAGGGCTACGAAATCGAGAGCGTGCTCATCAACTGCCACTACCCCGTGACGCCGACGTCGTTCGTGCTGCAGTACGGCATGAAGGTCAAGAAGCAGCACGGGCTCACCGACGAGCACGCCGACAAGATCGCCGCGAAGCTGGCCCGCGGGATCGGCGCCGGGTTCCTGCAGGACGTCGAGATCTGGAAGCACAAGACGCAGATCGACAACCCGCTGCTGTGCGAAGAGGACGGTCCGGTCTACCAGCTTCGCCGGTGGTACCAGCAGTTCTACGTCGACGCGGCCGACGTCACCGAGGACATGACCCGGCGCTTCGAGTTCGAAGTGGACACTTCGAAGGCGAACGAGGCGTGGGCGGCCGAGGTGGCGGAGAACCTGGCGCGCCGGAAGACCGAGGCGGAAGTGTGACCACCGCCGAGCAGGCCGAGTTCCTTTCGGGCGGGCTGCGGCCGCACGAGTGCCGCAGCTGCGGGACGTGCGTGCTGGTGAAGAAGAACAGCATCCAGCACACGAGCATCCAGTGGACGTCCCGGCCCGCCGACAGCTGCCCGGTGTTCGCGGACGCGGACGGCCCGTCGGCGCTGCTCGACACGTGCCCGAAGCTGGCCGACAGCATCGGCGACGCCGTGCGCGAGGGCACGCTGGCGGTGGCCGATGGCTGAGCGGGTCTACACGCTGACCGTCGCCGACGTCGTCGTCGAGACACCGGACGCGCGGTCGGTGGTCTTCGAGGTCCCGCCCGAGCACGCTTCGGCTTTCGCCTACCGGGCCGGGCAGTTCCTGACGTTGAAGATCCCCAGCGACCGGACCGGTTCGGTGGCGCGGTGCTACTCGCTCTCGAGCGCGCCGCACGAAAACCGCGTGCAGGTGACGGTCAAGCGCACCGACGGCGGCTACGGGTCGGGCTGGGTGTGCTCGGCGCTGGAGCCGGGGATGCAGGTGGACGTGCTCGCGCCGGCGGGCGTGTTCTGCCCGGCGTCGGTGGACGAGGACTTCCTGCTCTTCGCCGGCGGCAGCGGCATCACGCCGGTGATGGCGATCCTGAAAACGGCGCTGGAGACCGGATCCGGCCGGGTCGTGCTGGTCTACGCGAACCGCGACGAGAATTCCGTCATCTTCGCGGGCGAGCTGGCGTCGCTGGCGAAGCGCTACGGCGACCGCTTGGTCGTCGTGCACTGGCTGGAGAGCGTCCAGGGCCTGCCGGACGTCGCGCAGCTGCGCGGGCTGGCGTCGGCGTACACCTCGCACGAGGCGTTCCTGTGCGGGCCCGCGCCGTTCATGGCGGCTGTGCGGGAGGCACTCGGGCAGCTCGGGGTGCCGCGGGACCGGGTGCACGTCGAGAAGTTCACGTCGCTCACCGGGAACCCGTTCGAAGAAGTCCCCGCCGAGGAGGCTCCCGAGTCGGACGACGCACCGGCGTCGCTGACGGTGTCGCTCGACGGTTCGACGCGGACGATGTCCTGGCCGCGGCAGCGGAAGCTGCTGGACCACCTGCTGGACGCGGGCATGGACGCGCCGTACTCCTGCCGCGAGGGACAATGCAGCGCGTGCGCGTGCCGGGTCGTCTCGGGCGAGGTGAAGATGCTGCACAACGAGGTCCTCGACGCCGAGGACATGGCGGACGGCATCGTGCTGGCCTGCCAGTCGCTCCCGGTCACCGACGACGTCTCGATCAGCTACGAATAGGAGCCCGCGTGCCCATCAACCCCGACGTCGCGATCGGCGCCGAGATCGGCGAGGTGAGCTTCGCCTGGACGGCGTCGGACGTGCTGCTGTACCACCTGGCGCTGGGTGCGGGGCCCGACGAGCTGCGCTACACCTACGAGCGGGACCTGGTGGTGCTGCCGACGTTCGCGACGGTCGCGGCCAACCTGCGCGTGTTCGACCCGCCGGCGGTGTCGTTCCCCGGCGTGGAGATCGACCTGGCGAAGGTGCTGCACGGCAAGCAGGAGATCACCCTGCACGGGCCGATCCCGGCTTCGGGCAAGGCCGTGGCCCGCTCGCGCGTCGCGGACGTGTACGACAAGGGCAAGGCCGCGGTGGTCGTCCAGGAGGTCTCGGTCACGTCGTCGTCCGGCGATCCATTGTGGACGGCCCGGTCGAGCATCTTCGCCCGCGGCGAAGGCGGGTTCGGCGGCTCGCGGGGCCCGTCGGACCGCGTCGAATGGCCTGCTCGTGAACCCGACGTTGTGCTCGAGACGCCGACGCTGCCGCAGCAGGCGCTGCTGTACCGGCTGTGCGGCGACCGCAACCCGCTGCACGCCGACCCCGAGTTCGCCCGTGCTGCCGGGTTCGACCGGCCGATCCTGCACGGGCTGTGCACGTACGGGATCGTCGCGCGGGTGCTGGTGAACGAGTTCCTCGACGGCGACCCGGCCCGCGTGGCGTCGTTCGCGACGAAGTTCGCCGGCGTGGTCTTCCCCGGCGAGACGCTGCGGATCCGGGTGTGGCGCGAGGACGGCCGGCTGCTGGTGACGACGTCGGCGGCCGACCGCGACGACGCCCCGGTGCTGGCGGACACGGTGCTGTCCACGCTCTGAACGCCGTCCGCGCGCCCGCTACCGTGGAGGGGAGCGACTCGGGAGGACGGAACGCGATGCCGGAATACTTCGTGGTGCGGGGAACGGTCGAATCGGGCGACAAGCGCGGCCGTGAGCTGGGCTTTCCCACGGCCAACATCGCCCTGCGCGACCAGGACGGCTCGCTGGGCGACGGCGTCTGGGCCGGCTGGGTCCGCCGCGCGGACGGCACCCACGTCCCGGCCGCGGTCTCGGTCGGCCGCCGCCCGACGTACTACGGCGCGGACGGCTACCGCCTGCTGGAGGCCCACCTGCTCGAGTTCACCGGCGACCTCTACGGCGAGACGCTGGTGGTGTGGCTCGGCTCCCACCTGCGCGACCAGGAGAAGTACTCTTCGGCGGAGGACCTGATCACGGCGTTGAAGAACGACATCGCGACGGCGACCCAGTGGACCCTCGCGCACCCCGCCACCTCGCTCCCGCCGGTCGACGAGAGCCCCCTCGGCGAGGTCCGCCGCCTCACCACCTGAGCCCGCACCCGGTGTCTTGAATGACTCATTCAGGACCTCCGAAGACCTGAATGACTCATTCAAGACCTTGGGGCGGCGCCGGGGAGGGTGTCAGAGGGCCGAGGCGAGGAGCAGGTAGCCCATCCCGGCACCCATCGCCGCCCGGCAGAGCGCGCGCGAAGTGTGCCCGGAGCCGGCCACGCCGGGGACCGGGCGGGAGGCCGGCCCGCGGACCACGACGACTCCCGTGCGGGCCGCGTCGGCCACGAAGTAGCCTGCCGCCGCCACGGCGAGCAGCGGCAGGGCCAGCCGGGCGTCCATTGTGGACATGGTCAGCCACGGGCCGTGCGTGCTCGCGTGGGGCATCGCCGTCACCATGTAGAACATCGCCGCCGCCGACAGGGCGTGGTGGGCGCAGGAGCGGTCCCGCCACCAGGCCACCGCGAACCAGCCCGCCGTCAGCGCCAGCACCGCCTGCCAGCCCGCCGCCGGGATCGGGCCGCCGACCGGGGAGACCATCGCCACCATCGCCACGACCAGCAGCAGCTCGGCCAGGTCGCCGTGGCGGACGCCGTGGCCCAGCCGCGTGTAGTCGAGGCGGACCAGCCGCAGCACGCACGGCAGCGCCAGCGCCGCGAACGCGGCCGTGAGCGCCCAGTCGACGACCATCGCCAGTCGGCCTCACTCTCCGTCGCGGGTGGTACCTCCACCGTGACACCCGCGACGGCCGCGCACCAGCCGTCAATGAGGTGACGCCTCAGTCACCCGTCAGGATGAGTCCGCTCGTCGGCACGCCCGTTCCCGCCGTGACCAGCACCCGGGCCGCGCCGGTGACCTGGTTGACCGCCGTGCCGCGGATCTGCCGGACGCCTTCCGCGATGCCGTTCATGCCGTGGATGTAGGCCTCGCCGAGCTGCCCGCCGTGCGGGTTGAGCGGCAGCGAGCCGTCGAGCTCCAGCGCGCCGCCGGCGATGAAGTCCTTGGCCTCGCCGCGGCCGCAGAAGCCGAGCTCCTCCAGCTGCATCAGGACGTACGGCGTGAAGTGGTCGTACAGCACCGCGACGTCCACATCGGACGGTCCGAGCCCGGACTGGGCCCACAGCTGCCGCCCGACGACGCCCATCTCCGGCAGCGCGGCCAGGTCGTCGCGGTAGTAGCTGGTCATCACGTACTGGTCCGGCCCGCTCCCCTGCGCCGCCGCGGTGATCACCGCCGGCGCCCGCGCCAGGTCGCGGGCCCGCTCGACGCTCGTGACGACCAGCGCGACCCCGCCGTCGCTCTCCTGGCAGCAGTCGAGCAGGTGCAGCGGCTCGGCCACCCAGCGCGACGCCTGGTGCTCCTCGAGGGTGATCGGCCGTTCGTGGAACCACGCGTTCGGGTTGGTCGCCGCGTGCTTGCGGTCGAGCACCGCGACGCGGCCGAAGTCCTCGCTCGTCGCGCCGTAGTCGTGCAGGTAGCGCCGCGCCACCATGGCCACGGTCGCCGCCGGGGTCGCGATGCCCATCGGGTAGTGGAAGGCGTTGTCCACCCCGGACGAGTTCACCTGCCCGGCCGCGGCCGAGGACACCTGGCCGAACCGCATCCCCGACCGTTCGTTGAACGCCCGGTACGCGACGACGACGTCCGCGACGCCAGTCGCCACCGCCATCGCGGCCTGCTGCACGGTCGCCGCCGCCGCGCCACCGCCGTAGTGGATGCGGCTGAAGAACTTCAGTTCGGGGATGCCGAGTTCCCGGGCCACGGCGATTTCCGCGTTGCCGTCCATGGTGAACGACACCAGTCCGTCCACATCGGACGGCGACAGCCCGGCGTCGGCGAGCGCGTGGGAGATGCATTCGGCGGCCAGCCGCAGTTCGCTGCGCCCGGAGTCCTTCGAGAACTCCGTGGCGCCGATGCCGGCGATGGCCGCCTTGCCCGGGAGCGTCACGGCAGGGTCACCTCCACGGTGCCGGCGACGTGCTCGCCGAGTGAGTCCACTCCGGACACCGCCACGACGACGTCGTTGCCGTCGGCGGATACCACACGGCCGGTGAAGGTCAAGGTGTCGTAGGCGTAGCAGGGCACGCCGAGCCGGATCTTGACCGAGCGGATGAGCGCCTCCGGCCCGGCCCAGTCCGAGACGAACCGCTGTACCAGTCCGGTGTCGGTGAGGATGTTGAGGAAGATGTCCTTCGAGCCGCGCGCCACCGCGGCGTCCCGGTCGTGGTGCACGTCCTGGAAGTCGCGGGTGGCGATCGCGGTGCTGACGACGAACGTCGGCGTCGCCTCGATCGTCAGCGGCGGCAGTTCGGTTCCTTCGGCGACGGTCATCGAGCCATCTTCCACGCGGGCAGGGTCAGGTCGTCGTCGACCCGGACGAACGCGGCGGTCACCGGCAGTCCGATGTGGACTTCCTCCGGCGCCGCGTCCAGGAGTTCCGCCATCACGCGGACCCCTTCTTCCAGCTCCACCAGCGCCACGACGAACGGGAGGTCCTTGCCCGGCACGGGCGGGTGGTGGTGCACGACGTAGGAGAACACCGTCCCGCGGCCGCTCGCGACGACGTAGTCCGGCTTGGTGTCCAGCGCGCCGTCCGGCGGCATCGGGCCGGGCGGGTGCCGCAGCGTCTCGCCCCAGCGCTGGATGCGCAGCTCGCCCTGGCGAAGCCCCTCCCAGAAGAACTCCGTGTCCCGGCTGATCACCGGCCGCAGCACCGGCGCCGCCGGCGGTTTCGGCGCGGGCGGCCGGAACTTGAGGACGCGGAACATCATTTCCGCGACGGCCTCACCCTCGACGTACCAGGTCATCCGCGTGGTGACGAACCAGCCTTCGCCGAGCGCGGTCTTCTTCGGCCCGACGACGTCCTCGAGCTTCGTCCGGGCCTCGACCCGCTCGCCCGGGCGCAGGTAGCGGTGGTAGGTCTGCTCGGAGTTCGTCGCGACGACGGAGGTGTACCCGGCTTCGTCGAGCAGTTCCATCATCAGCCCGAGCGGGTCGTCGCTCCCCCGCGGGACGTTCAGGCCGCCCATGGTCCACACCTGCGCCATCGCCGGCGGCGCGACCAGTCCCTTGTGGACGCTCGCGGCGGCGAACTCCGGGTCGGTGTAGACGGGGTTGGTGTCCCCGATGGCCTCGACCCAGTTGTTGACCATGGCCTGGTTGACCGGGTCCCTGGCCAGGCGCGGCGCGCATTCCCCGCGCGCGGCGATCTCTTCGGCGGCTTCCCGGATGGTCATCGCGGCACCCTCGGCAGACCCAGGCCGATCGAGGCGATCAGCTCCCGTTGGATTTCGCTGACGCCGCCCCCGAACGTCAGCACGATGTTGCGCTTGGCGGAGACGTCCAGCCAGTCGGCCAGCTCGGCGGTGTCCGGGTCGGCCGGATCGCCGTGGCGGGCGACGAGCTCTTCGAGGTTCCGGCCGATCCGCTGGATCGCCTCGGAACTGAACACCTTGGTCGCCGACGCGTCCCCGACGCCGACCGGCGCGGTCGCCGAGGACACCGCGACCTGCCAGTTCAGCAGCTCGTTCACCCGCGTCACCGCCATCGCCTCGGCCAGCACGGCCCGCACGTCGGCGAGGTCGAGCAGGTCGTGGGCGGCGGCCCAGGCGCGCACGCGGTCGTACATCCCGCCGATCCGCCCGGCCGGCCCGAGCATGACGCGCTCGTGGTTGAGCTGCGTCGTGATCAGCCGCCAGCCCTCGTTTTCCTTGCCCACCAGGCGGTTCACCGGCACGCGGACGTCCGAATAGTACGTCGCGTTGACGTGGTGGGCGCCGTCGCAGGTGATGATCGGCGTCCACGAATAGCCGGGGTCGCTCGTGTCCACGATGAGGATCGAGATGCCCTTGTGCCGCGGCGCGTCGGGCGCGGTCCGCACGGCGAGCCAGATGTAGTCGGCGTCGTGCCCGCCGGTGGTGAAGATCTTCTGGCCGTTGACGACGTACTCGTCGCCGTCGCGCACCGCGGTCGTCCGCAGCGCCGCGAGGTCGGTACCCGCCTCCGGCTCGGTGTAGCCGATCGCGAAGTGGATCTCCCCGGCCAGGATCTTCGGCAGGAAGAAGGACTTCTGCTCCTCGGTGCCGAACTGCTGCAGCGTCGGCCCGACGGTCTGCAGCGTCACCGACGGCAGCTGGACGTCGGCGCGCGCGGCCTCGTCGACGAACAGGTGCTGCTCGATCTCGCCGAAGCCCTGCCCGCCGTACTCTTCCGGCCAGCCGACGCCGAGCCGCCCGTCGCGGCCCATCCGGCGGACGATCTCGCGGAACACCGGCCCGTGCCGCTCGCGCCGCATCTCGCGGCGTTCCTCGGGGCTGATCAGCCCGGCGAAGTACTCCCGCAGCTCCGCGCGCAGGTCCTTCTGCGCCGCGGTCAGTTCGACGTGCATTTCGCTCACCCCGCCACTCGTTCGCCGAGCCTGCCGAGCCGGTGCGCGGCGCCGCCGAGCGCCCGGCCGAGATCCTTGACCGCCGACGAATAGCGGTGCAGCGGGTACGTTTCGTCGACGCCGACGCCGCCGTGCAGGTGGTGGCAGGTCGCGAGCGCCTTCGGGGCCTCCTCGGCGAGCCAGTAGGCGGCGACGTCGAGTTCGGCGTCCGCGTCGAGCCCGGCAGCCAGCCGCCACACCGCGGACGTCACGGCGAGGTGTACGGTCCGCGCGGCGACGTAGACGTCGGCGATCTGGCCCGCGACCGCCTGGAACGTCGCCAGCGGCCGGCCGAACTGGGTGCGTTCGCCGACGTGCTTGACGGTGAGCGCGAGCGCGCCGGCCAGCAGCCCATCGCCGAGCGCGAGCGCGCCGGCCAGCGCGAACCGGTGCAGCGTCGCGACCGCGCCCCGGTCGAAGAGGAGGTCGGTCTCCTCGACGGCGACGTCGTCGAGCCGCACGGTGCACTCCGGCGACCCGGCCGAGTTCCGCGTCGGGACGAGCGTGACCCCGTTGGCGCGCGGGTCGGCCAGGTAGACGGCGGTGCCGTGCGCGGTGGTCACCGGGGTGAGGATCCGGGTGGCTTCGGCGGCGTACGGGACAGCGGTCTTCACGCCGCTGAGCAGCCACTTCCCGTTCGCGGCGCGCGCGGTGGCGGCGGGCTCGGCGGTCAGCGGCGCGGACGGCTCGTGCAGCGCCGCGGTGAGCAGCGCCTCCCCGGCCGCGACCGGCGGCAGGAACCGCGCGCGCTGGGCGGGCGTGCCGAGCGTCTCGACCGGCAGGACGCCCAGCGCCAACGCGGCGTACGCGGGCACCGGCGCGGCGGCCCGCCCCACCTCGGTCAGGACCTGCGCGACCTCGGCGACGCCCAAGCCGTCGCCCTCGAGGTCGGTGGGCAGGGCGAGCGCCAGCAGGCCCGCGCCGGCGAGCGCGCGCCACGGATCGTCTTCCGCGCCGAGCACCTTCGCGGCGAGAGCGGCGATCTCGCTCTGCGTATCGTCAAGGGTGAAGTCCACGCCCGACCTCCGGCTCGACGCAATACTGAAACATGTTCTAGTCTTAACCGGAAAGGACCGGCACGGCAACCCCGCGGGAGGACTCGGATCACGACTGGCCGCCCGTGCCGAGTCAGAACGTGTTCCCCCCGAGGAAGGAACCCGCGATGGGACGCTTCAGCCTGCCGGAGCAGAAGCCCGGCGGCCTGGACTCACCGGTGACCGCGAAGGTCATGAAGTACGGCGCGAAGGCGCAGGTCGCGGTCTTCCGGCTGACCGGCGGCCGGATCGGCGGCACCTGGCGGATCGGGGCCGGGTTCCGCAAGCCGGTGCCGACGCTGCTGCTGGAGCACCGGGGCCGCAAGTCCGGGCGCCGGTTCACCACACCGCTGCTGTACCTGCGCTCCGGCGACGACGTCGTCATCGTCGCCTCGCAGGGCGGGCTGCCTCGGCACCCGCAGTGGTACTTCAACCTGCGGGCGGACCCCGAGACGCGCATCCACCTGAAGGGCCGCCGCGACGTCGCGGTCACGGCTCGCGTGGCCGGAGCCGACGAGCGCGCCGAACTGTGGCCGCGGCTGGTCGAGCTGTACGCCGACTTCGCGAAGTACCAGGCGTGGACCGACCGGGAGATCCCGGTCGTGGTGCTCAGCCCGCGGCCTTGAGCAGCTGGTCGAGGGCGTCCGGCAGCGCGTCGGCCAGCGGCCACAGGTCCCGGGTCAGCTCCCGCGCGCCCAGCAGGCCGACGTGCACCTTGCCCGCGTTGGACAGCACGGTGACGTTCAGGCCCGCGCCGTGGAAGACCGGCCCGAGCGGGTAGAAGCCGGTGATCCGCGCGCCGAGGAAGTACAGCGGCATCGGCGGGCCGGGCACGTTGGAGACGACCAGGTTGTGCACCACCGGGTGCTTCTCCGCCAAGCGCAACGCCGAGTACGCGCGGACGGCGAGGCCGAACGCCGTCGCGGCCGAGAACTGCGCCCAGTCCTGCAGCATGTCGGCGTCGATGTCGTAGTGGTGGTCCTTCGAGAGCCGGTTGGCCTCGGCGAGGAAGAACACGCGCGCGGCCGGGTCGGGCAGGTGCGTCGGGAGCGAGGCGAAGAACGCCGACACCTTGTTGCTGCCGTGGTCGCGCTCGGTCCGGTCGTGGATCGAGACGGGCACGGTCGCGACCAGCGGGTCGGCCGGCAGTTCGCCGCGCGCTTCGAGGAACTCGCGCAGCGCGCCCGCGACGAGCGCGAGGACGACGTCGTTGACCGTGACCCCGAAGGCGTTCTTCACCTCTTTGACCTCGTCGAGGTCGAGCTGGGCGAACGCGACGCTGCGGTGCCCGGTGATCGTGCCGTTCAGCGACGTCCGCGGCGCGGTGAACGGGACCGGCATCCCCTTGCCGCGCAGGGCTTTCCCGAGCCACCGCGGCACCAGCCCCAGCAGGTCGGGCAGCAGCCGGGCGACTTCGGCGGGACGTCGCACGACGGTCCCGGCGCCCGAGCGCAGCAGGTCCAGCGCCGAGGGCGCGGCCGGGTTGCCGGGCTGCTCCGTGACCGGCGCCGGCGCGTCGGGCTCCAGCCCGGCCAGCGCGGTGATCAGGCTGGCCCCGCTCACCCCGTCGACGCTGGCGTGGTGCATCTTCAGCAGCACGGCGATCCGGCCGTCGGCCAGTCCTTCGATGACGTAGAGCTGCCACAGCGGCCGCGCGCGGTCGAGCTGCTGGCCGGCGATGTGCGCGCACAGCTCGGCCAGCTCGGCGCGGTCGCCGGGCGCGGGCACGCCGATGCGGTGCACGTGGTGGTCGAGGTCGAAGTCCTCGTCCTCGATCCACACGGGATGGCCGAGGTTCCAGACCGGGTTGTGCAGTTTGCGGCGGAACGCCGGGATCAGCCGGACCCGTTCGTCGAGCTTGGCCAGGAGCTTCGCGAAGGTGTAGCCGCCGGGGACGGTCGAGCCGTCGAGGACGAGCAGCCCGCAGACGTGCAGGACCTGGGACGGCGTCTCGAGGTAGAGGAAGCTCGCGTCGAGGCCGCTCAGTCTCTGCATGCCGCCAGGGTAAGCCCGTTCCGGTGCGCGGCGCGTCACCCTACTCACCGGTATCATCGCGCTGGTGCAGCCGAACTTCCTGATCCGCCGCGCGGTCCAGCTCGGTCTCACGGCGAACGCGCTCCGCCCGCTGAAGGCCCGCTCGACGACGATCCCGGTGTTCTTCGCCGGGTGGCTGACCGGCGAGCTGGCGCCCCAGCTACTGGCCCTGACCGCGGCCGACACCGCGGTCCACCTGGCCCGCCACGGCGCGCGCGACCGCTCGACGCAGGCGGGCCTGGCCATGGCCGCGGCGTCGGCCGCCGGCCTGGGCGCGCTGATCCGCACCGGCCACGGCGCCCGCGAGGAGATCGAGAAGGCGCTGACGGAGGCACTCGGCGAGGACTACGCGGCCGAGCTGGGCCGGTCCGACCTCGGGCTGCCGTGGAGCGAGCTGGCGCTGCCGTTCCGGATGGGCGCCCCGGACGTGCGGGTGGATCGCGACATCGCCTACGCCCCGGGCGGCAAGCGCTTCTTGCTGGACGTCTACCGGCCGTCGGAGCCGGTGACCGGCGCGCCCGTGCTGCTGCAGGTCCACGGCGGCGCGTGGGTGATCGGCAACAAGGAGGAGCAGGGCCGCCCGCTGATGCGCTACCTCGCCCGCCGCGGCTGGGTGTGCGTGGCGATCAACTACCCGCTGTCGCCGGCGCATCGCTGGCCGGCCCACATCGTGGCGGCGAAGCGGGCGCTGGCGTGGATCCGCTCGTCGATTTCGGAGTACGGCGGCGACCCGGACTTCGTCGCGGTGACCGGCGGTTCGGCGGGCGGCCACCTGTCGGCACTGCTGGCGCTGTCGCAGAACGACCCGGCGCTGCAGCCGGAGTTCGAGGACGTGGACACGAGCGTCCAGGCCTGCGTCCCGCACTACGGCGTGTACGACTTCGCGGCCACGTCGGGTTCCCGGGCCAGCAAGTACCGGCTGGAGAGCCTGATCGCGCGCCGGGTGTTCGCCGCCGACCGCGACCCGGTCAACCACCTGGACGACTACATCGCGGCCTCGCCGCTGGACCGGATCAGTTCGGACGCGCCGCCGTTCTTCGTGATCCACGGCCGCGACGATTCCCTGGTCCCGGTCCGCGAGGCCCGCGAATTCGTGCGGCGGCTGCGGGAGAAGTCCCGCCGGCCGGTGGCGTACGCGGAACTGGCGGGGGCGCAACACGCGTTCGACGTGTTCACGTCGGTGCGGAGCGCGCACGTGGTCCGCGGCGTCGGGCGGTTCCTGGACCACACGTACAACGCGTGGAAGGCCGGTCAGTAGGCCAGGTCCACCGGGCTCGCCGACGGCGGGCCGTCCAGCCGCCACTCCGTGCCCGAGCGGGTGAAGCGGTACCACCGGGCGTCGCGGCCGTAGCGCAGCTGCAGGTTCCCCTGGGTGAGGCGGTTGCGCCAGAGCTTCGGCCGGCCCGGGAGGCCCGCTTCGGCCAGGATCGCCTGCGCCTCGGCCAGCGGGCCGGGGCCGGGCTGCCAGGTGTCGCGCAGGGCCGCCAGGCCGCCGCGGCCGCCTTCGCGCCAGGCTTCGGCCCAGCGGGCGAGGTCGCGGGGTGGCACGCCCGCCGCCGCGGCGAGGGTGGTGATCTCCGGGGCGGTGCGGGCGGCCGCGCGGCGGGCCAGGTCCTCTTCGAACGTCAGCTCGGCCGCCGTCACGCCGCCGATCAGCAGGTCGCGGGCCAGGGAGGCCGCGTCCGCCGCGAGCGACGACAGGGCGGCCGCCGTCCAGCCCGTGGCCGGTGGCGGGTCGAGGTCCAGGACCGCCGGCGGCCCCGCGACGCGCGGCGGGGGCGGCAGGTCCGGGATCGGGCCCGGCCGCCGGGTGTAGGCCGCTCGCGGCGTCAGGCCTTCGTCCGCCGCTTTCGGGAGCTTCGGCTGGTCCGCGCGGGCCGGCGACCGGCGGGCACGCAGCTCGGCCAGGACGTCCGCCCGCGGCCGGCCGCGGAGCAGGAACAGCGTGAACGGGTCGCGGTCCACCTCGTCGGCGACCAGGTAGTACACCGCGGCGACGTGCTTGCACGGGTTCGCCGAGTCCGGGCACGAACACCGCGGCCGCAGGTCGCCGGGCCCCGGCAGGAGGTCGGCGCCGGCCTCGCGGGCCTGCTCGGCGAGCGCGCCCGGCAGTTCGCCGTCGAGCAGCGCCGCGGCGTGCCCGAGCCGCGTGCCGACCACGCCGAGCAGGGTGTCCCACTCGCCGTCGGTGAAGGTGCGCATGGTGATGGTGACTTTGTAGGGCTCGGGACGGCTGCCGCGCACCAGCGCCTTCATCTCCCCGGCGCCGAAGTGCAGCTCGCTGACGGTGCCCTTGCGCGCGTAGGTGCGACCGCGCGGCAGCCGGTTCGGGTCGAGCTTCGCGCGCTGCTCCAGCGCGTCGACCCAGGCACGCCCCCACCAGGTGGTGCCGAAGTTCCGCCGCGGCGGCATCACCCGCTCCCGAGCCGGACGAGGTCGGCGAGCGCGTCGTCGGACAGCTCGGTGATCCAGTCCTCCCCCGCGCCGACGATCGACTCGGCCAGCCCCCGCTTCTTCTCGAGCACCTCGGCGATCCGCTCCTCGAGGGTGCCTTCGGCGATCAGCCGGTGCACCTGGACGGGCCGGTCCTGCCCGATGCGGTAGGCGCGGTCGGTGGCCTGGTCTTCGACCGCGGGGTTCCACCAGCGGTCGTAGTGGATGACGTGGGTGGCGCGGGTCAGGTTGAGCCCGACCCCGCCCGCCTTCAGCGAGAGCAGGAACACGGGGATCTCGCCGGCCTGGAACCGGTCGACCATGTCCTGCCGCTTCGACGGCGAGCTGTCCCCCGAGAGGACTTCGGTGGGCAGCCCCCGGTCCTTGAGGCGGCGTTCGAGCAGCCGGCAGAGCTGGACGTACTGGCTGAACACCAGGACGCTCTCGCCTTCGTCGAGGATGACGTCCAGCAGTTCTTCGAAGGCCGCGAGCTTGCCGGACCGGCCGGTGAGCGCGCCGTGCGGTTCTTTGAGGAACTGCGCCGGGTGGTTGCAGATCTGCTTCAGCTCGGTGAGCAGCTGGAGTACTTGCCCGCGCCGCTTGATGCCCTGCGATTCGCGGATTTCGGCGAGGTTCTCGCGCACGACGGCTTCGTACAGCGTGGTCTGCTCGGCGGTGAGCGGGACGAACCGGTCGGTCTCGGTCTTGGGCGGCAGCTCCGGCGCGATGTCGGGGTCGGTCTTGCGGCGGCGGAGGAGGAACGGCCGGACGGTGGCGGCCAGCCGTTCGGTGACTTCCTTGTCGCGGTCGCGTTCGATCGGCTTCGCGACCGTGCGGCGGAAGCGGTCGAGCGGGCCGAGCAGGCCGGGGGTGGTCCAGTCCACAATGGACCAGAGTTCGGTGAGCCGGTTTTCGACCGGGGTACCGGTGAGGGCGACTTTCGCCCGGGCGGGGATCTTGCGGAGTTCCTTGGCGGTGGCGGACAGCGGGTTCTTGACGTGCTGCGCCTCGTCGGCGGCGACCAGGCCCCAGTCCACTTCGGACAGTGTCTCGCGATCGCGGCGGAGGACGCCGTAGGTGGCCAGGACGACTTCGTCGGGGGCGAGGTCGTCGAGGTGACGGCTGCCGCCGTGGAACCGCCGGACGGGGATCTCGGGGGCGAAGCGGGCGAACTCGCGCTCCCAGTTGCCGAGGAGGGAGGTGGGGCAGAGGACGAGGGTGGGGCCGCCGGCGGTGGACGCGGGCTCGGCGCCGGTGAGGGCGGGTGGGCGGGCCAGCTCGCGGCGGTGCAGGTGCAGGGCGATCAGCTGGATCGTCTTGCCCAGGCCCATGTCGTCGGCCAAGCACGCGCCCAGGCCCAGTTCCGTCATCGTGGCCAGCCAGGACAGCCCCGCCTGCTGGTACGGCCGCAGCGTCGCCTGCAACCCCGGGGGCGCCGGGATCGCGGCGTCCGCCCGGTCGCGGATGCGGGAAGCCAGGCCGCCCAGTGCCGGGGGTGGGGCGAACTCGACGCGTTCGCCGTCCAGGTCCAGCTCGCCCGTCAGGGCCGCCGCCAGGGCTTCGGCCGCCTCCAGTTTGCGGGGGCGGCCGCGGACGCGGGCCAGCAGCTGCGGGTCGACCCGGACCCACTGGCCGCGCAGGCGGACCAGGGGGCGCTTGGCCTCGGCGAGCGCCGCCACCTCCGCCGCCGTCAGCTGCTCGCCGCCCAGGCTGAGCTGCCAGCGGAACTCCAGCAGCGAACGCAAGGCGAACTCCGGCCCGGCGACGCTCGCCGGGGCCTGGGTCGCGCTCGCCTTCGCCTTCACCTCGCCCGCGAACAGGCCCTTCGACCAGAGCACCTCGATGCCCGCGCCGCCCAGTTCGCGGGCGCCGTCGGTGAGGAGGTCGACGACCTCTTCGTCGGACAGGAGCAGGGACGCCGGCGCGGGCTCGGCGAGGACGCGGCCCAGTGGCGCCCACGCCCGCGCCCCGCGGCGCAGGCCGAGCAGCAGCTGCGTTTCGACCTGGTCGCCGAGGCGGTTCAGGACCGCGTCCGGGGCGTCCCAGAGCGTGGCCGCCTCCACCACCAGGCTCGGCTCGGCCAGGCTCCGGACCGCCAGCACCCCCGCGAACGTGTCGTCGTCCAGGCCCTCGACGCGCAACAGCACCTGCACGCCCCGCGGCTCGCGGGCCTCCAGCTCGGCCAGCCAGGCCGCGCCGTCCGGGCCCAGCAGCGCGGGTTCGCGGGCCGCGAACGCCGGGTCGCCGGCGCCGACCGGGGCGGCCGGGCTGCGGACCAGCAGGTCGGCCGTCGCGTCCCAGAGGGCGCGGACCAGGGAGTCCGGCGAGTGCAGCCGGATGCGTTTCAGCCCGGTCAGCGGCAGCGCGTACGCCTCCGGTGGCAGCGCGCCGGCGAGCCCGCGCAGCAGCTCCTCGTCCGCGGCGTCGAGCGGGCCGATCCGCCACGCCGCCGCGCCGGCCGGGGACGCGGCGGGACGCAGCCGTCCCCGCGCGACCAGGTTCACCCCCGCGTTGACCGCGGCCGACCACGCCGCGACCGCCGGGCTGGCCCCCTCCCCCACCGCCAGCAGCCGCGGCAGCGCGCGTTCGAGCGGCACCAGCTCCGCGTCGACCTTCGTCCGCGCGAACTTGGCGCCCCGGGGCAGGACGAGCTCGATCGTGGTCCCGCCGGCCACGTCGTCGCCCCACAGGGCCAGCACGCCTTCCCGCGGGGGATCCGCGGGGAGGTAGGTGGCCTGGGTGTCTGCGCTGAACTCCACGCCCGCAACGCTAGAACACGCCACCGACAGTTTCGGGCCGGGCGGCACGAACGGTCCGTTCGCGCCGCCCGGACGTCAGCGCGGCAGGCCGAGAAGCCGTTCGGCCGTCAGCGAAAGCAGCACCTGGGTGGTCCCGCCGGCAATCGACAGGCACCGCGTCAGCAGGAACTCGCGCTGCGCCGCGCCGTCCGCCAGCAGGGCCCCGGTCCCGGCCGCTTCCACGGCGAACTCGGCCACGTCCTGCCGGTGCCGCACCCCGAGCAGCTTCCGCACGCTCGACTCCGCGCCGGGATCCTGCCCGCCGAGCCGCCGCAGCGCCGCCCGCAGGTCCAGCACCGAGCCCGCGACCCCGTCCGCCACCAGGGAACCGAGCCGGTCGAGCGCGACACCGTCGAGCGCCGAGGCGTCCATTGTGGACACCAATGTCTGCACGCTCTCCCCCACCGCCGACCCGCTCCCGATGGCGACCCGCTCGTTCGCGAGCGTCGTGCGCGCCAGCCGCCAGCCGCCACCCGGCGGGCCGACCACGTCCGCGTCCGGGACGAACACGTCGTCCAGGAACACCTCGTTGAACACGGCGTCGCCGGTGATCTCGCGCAGCGGCCTCGTGGTGATGCCCGCGGCGCGCATGTCGACCAGGAAGTACGTGATGCCCTTGTGCTTGGGCGCGTCCGGATCGGTGCGGGCCAGGCAGATCCCCCAATCGGCTTCGCGCGCCAGCGACGTCCACACCTTCTGGCCGGACAGCCGCCAGCCGCCGTCGACCCGCCGCGCCGCCGTCCGCAACGCCGCCAGGTCGGAGCCCGCGCCGGGTTCGCTGAACAGCTGGCACCACGTGAGCTCGCCGCGGAGGGTGGGCCGGGCGAACCGTTCGCGCTGCTCGTCGCTGCCGTGTTCGAGGATCGTCGGCACCGCCCAGGCGCCGATCACCAGGTCCGGGCGGCGGACGCCGGCTTCGGCCAGCGCGCCGTCGATCCGCAGCTGCTCCGCGGCTCCGGCGCCCCGGCCGTAGGGCGCGGGCCAGTGCGGTGTCAGCAACCCGGCGTCGGCGAGCGCGACCCGCTGCTCCCCGGCGGGCAGCGCCGCGATCCGCGCCACCTCGGCGCGCAGCGCGGGATCGTCGCCGACGTCGACGTTGAGGGTGCGCACGGCCCCCGCCAGCGCCAGCTCCGCCGCCCGCCGCCGCCAGCCGCCGCCGAGCCACTGCCGCAGCGCGACCGCGCGGCGCAGGTACAGGTGCGCGTCGTGCTCCCAGGTGAACCCGATGCCGCCGAGCACCTGGACGCAGTCCTTGGCGTTGGCGACGGCGGCGTCGAGGGCGACGACGGCCGCGCTCGCCACCGACAGCGGGTCCTGCCCGGACGCCGCGTCCCAGGCCAGCGCTTCGGCCGCTTCGGCGCGGCAGAGCATCTCGGCGCACAGGTGCTTGACCGCCTGGAACGCCCCGATCGGCCGGCCGAACTGCTCACGGACCTTGGCGTAGTCGACGGCGACGGTCAGGCACCGCCGCGCCACCCCGGCCGCTTCGGCGGCGGCCAGCGTCGCCGCGAGGGGCGCGACCGGCGGCAGGGTGAGGACGTCGGCGCGGGCCCCGGAGAACCGGACGCGCGCGAGCGGGCGCGAGAAGTCGAACGCGGCCAGCGGTTCGACCGTGACGCCGGGCGTGCCCGGCGCGAGCAACACGTGACCGCCGTCGACCGGCACCAGGAGCCACGTCTCGGCGTCGGCACCGGGCACCGGGCCGGTGACGCCGTCGTCGAGCGAGGGCGCGTCCAGCAGCACCGCGAGGGTGGCTTCGCCCTCGGCCAGCGCCGGCAGCAGTTCCTTCGCGGCCGGGACGTCGGCGAGCAGGAGGCCACCCAGAGCGGTGCCGAGCACCGGGCCGGGGACGAGTTCTTCGGCCGCCGCGGCGAGGCCGGCGGCGAGATCGGCGATACTTCCGTCGGCGCCGCCCACCGACGCGGGCAGGGCCACCCCGAACAGGCCGAGCGCGGCGAACCCTTCGGGAAGACCGGCCCCGGTTCCGGCCGCGCGCACCGCCTCTCGCGGGTGGTGCGCCGCCGACCAGGCGTGGATCGCCTCGGCCAGCGCGGCTTGTTCGTCGGTGAGCGTGACCGGCATCGGGCCTCCTCGCGGAACGGGACACTACTCGCGAGTGTAGAACGTGTTACAGTTTTTCGGCCAGTGGGTCGATTGTTGAACGTTTCGCCAGGAGAGGTACGCTGTGTCCTGAAGTGGAACAAGTTCCGACAGACGGGGGAGCTCCGATGCCCGGCAAGACCAAGGCGCGCGGCAACGGCCTGAGCGCGATCGGCGCCGACGAGCTCGGCTCGGCCGCCCAGCGCGACCGGCGCCGCCGGATCATCGACGCGACCCTCGCCCTGGCCTCGAAGGGCGGCTACGACGCCGTCCAGATGCGGGCCGTCGCCGAGAAGGCGGACGTCGCGCTCGGCACGCTGTACCGGTACTTCCCGTCGAAGATCCACCTGCTCGTCTCCGGCCTGGCGCGCGAGTTCGAGCGCGCGCAGGAGAAGCTCGAGCGGCAGGCCATCCCGGGCGAGACGCCCGCCGAGCGGCTGATGTTCGTGCTCGGCCGCAACACCCGCCTGATGCAGCGCGACCCGCACCTGACCGAAGCCATGGTGCGGGCCTTCATGTTCGCCGACACGTCCGCGGCCGCCGAGGTCGAGCAGGTCGGGCTGCTGATGGAGAACATGTTCGCCAAGGCGATGGGCATCGACGAGCCGACCGAGGCCGACCGCGACATCTTCCACGTCGTCGCCGACGTCTGGATGGCGAACCTGGTGGCCTGGGTGACCCGCCGCGCCTCGGCGGCCGACGTCGCGAACCGCCTCGAACTGTCGGTCCACCTGCTGCTGGACAAGTAGCCGCGCCTCAGCGGTGCGCGGCGGCCACCTCCGCCAGCTCGTCGAGGGCCTTGAGCGTCTCCGCTTCCGGCAGCGTGTCGAGCAGGAACGTGTACCGCTCGACGCCGGCCTCGCGGAAGCCGTCGATCACCTTCGGGATCGTCGGGCCGCCGAACACCGCGAACTGGACGTCTTCCCGGCCCTGCTCGGCCAGCCAGCGGCGGACGCGCTGCGCCTCCTGGTACTTCGTGTAGCCCCGCAGCAGCCAGCCGTCGCCGTACTTGGCGAGCCGGTTCAGGGCCGCCTCGCTCTCGCCGCCGATGTAGATCGGGACGTGCGGCTTCTGCACCGGCTTCGGCCAGCTGAAGATCGGGTCGAGGTCGATGTGCTCGCCGTGGAACTCGGCCTCGTCCTTCGTCCAGATCTCCTTGAGCGCGGCCAGCTGCTCGTCGATGAGCGCGCCGCGGGTCTTCGGGTCGGTGCCGTGGTTGCGCATCTCCTCGCGGTTCCAGCCGACGCCGACGCCGAACAGCGCGCGCCCGTCGGAGAGCACGTCCAGCGACGCGACCTCCTTCGCGGTGTGGATCAGGTCGCGCTGGATCAGCAGCGCGATCCCGGTGCCGAGCAGCAGCTCCGACGTCGCCGTGGCCGCGGCGGTGAGCGCCAGGAACGGGTCGAGCGTGCGGTAGTACACGCGCGGCAGCTCGCCCCCGCCGGGATAGGGGGTTTCGCGGCTCACGGGGATGTGCGAGTGCTCGGCCAGGAAGAGCGAATCGAAGCCGCGTTCCTCCAGCGCCGCACCCAGCACGTCGGGGCGGATGCCCTCGTCGGTCACGAACGTCGAGATCCCGAATTTCATGCTCCAGGAGTACCACCGCCTTGACACGGGGTGCACGATGGAGTCATCTCATCATCCGTTGAATAAGGGGGCGGTCATGGACGTACAGGACGTCGACTTCGAGGAGCTCTACCAGGGCGCCACGCCGATGGGCCGGAAGATGCCCTGGGACCTCGGCGCACCGCAGCCCGCGGTCGTCGAGCTGGCCGACGCCGGCGAGTTCGGCGGCGACGTGCTCGACATCGGCTGCGGCCTGGGCGACAACTCCGCGTTCCTCGCCTCGCGCGGCCTGCGCGTGACCGGCCTGGACGGCGCGCCGTCGGCGGTTTCGCAGGCTCGCGCCCGCGCGGCGGAGAGGGGCCTCGACATCGAGTTCGCGGTCGCCGACGCGACGAAGCTCGAAGGCTACGAAGGCCGGTTCGACACGGTGCTCGACAGCGCGCTGTACCACTGCCTGAGCGAGGGCCAGCGGAGGGCGTACCTCGCGGCCCTTACCCGCGCGACCCGCCCGGGCGCGCGGCTGCACCTGTTCTGCTTCTCGCCGGAGGTCCCCGACGCGTTCCCGGCGCCGTACCTGATCAGCGAGGCCAACCTGCGGGAGACGGTCGGGAAGGACTGGACGATCGAGACGCTCGAGCCGCGGCTGTACACGACGTCGATGACGCCGGAGGAGCTGCGGCAGAGCGTCCGGGTGGTGCTGGACGCGGACCCGGCGGGGCTGACGTCGATGGAGACCGACGCGGACGGGCGGGTGCTGGTCCCGGTTTGGCAGCTGAAGGCGGTCCGCCGCTAGCGAGCGGTGACGGAAAGCGCCCCAATGTGGCGTTGGTTGCGTCCAACGCACCGAACGCCACATTGGGTGCGTCTGACGCACCGAAGGCCACATTGGGGCGCTCGAGCCGGGCCGTGCGCCGCTAGACGTTGCGGCGGTACTGGCCCCCGACCTCGAAGAACGCCTCCGTGATCTGGCCCAGCGAGCACACCCGCGCGGCGTCCATCAGCACCCCGAACAGGTTGCCGCCGCGGGTTGCCGCTTCGCGCAGGGCCTTCAGGGCCTGCTGGGCTTCCTCGTGGTGGCGGTGCTGGAAGTCGGCCAGGCGGTCCAGCTGGGACTTCTTCTCGGCCTCCGTCGCGCGGGCCAGTTCGACCTCGACGTCGTCCTCGCCCTGGTTCGGGTTGCGGAACGTGTTGACGCCGATGATCGGCAGCGAGCCGTCGTGCTTCTTGCGCTCGTACAGGATCGACTCGTCCTGGATCTTGCCGCGCTGGTAGCCCGTCTCCATCGCGCCGAGGACACCGCCGCGCTCGGAGATGCGGTCGAACTCGGCCAGGACCGCTTCCTCGACCAGGTCCGTCAGCTCGTCGATGACGAACGAGCCCTGCAGCGGGTTCTCGTTCTTCGACAGGCCCCATTCCTTGTTGATGATCATCTGGATGGCCATCGCGCGGCGCACCGACGACTCCGACGGCGTCGTGATCGCCTCGTCGAAGGCGTTGGTGTGCAACGAGTTCGCGTTGTCGTACAGCGCGCACAGCGCCTGCAGCGTGGTGCGGATGTCGTTGAAGCTCATCTCCTGCGCGTGCAGCGAGCGGCCGGACGTCTGCACGTGGTACTTGAGCTTCTGCGACCGCTCGTTCGCGCCGTAGCGGTCGCGCATCGCCACCGACCAGATCCGGCGCGCCACCCGGCCCAGCACCGAGTACTCGGCGTCCATTCCGTTGGAGAAGAAGAACGACAGGTTCGGCGCGAAGCAGTCGACGTCCATGCCGCGGGCGAGGTACGACTCGACGTAGGTGAAGCCGTTCGCCAGCGTGAAGGCCAGCTGCGAGATGGGGTTCGCGCCGGCCTCGGCGATGTGGTAGCCGGAGATCGAGACCGAGTAGAAGTTCCGCAGGTGGTGCTCGATGAACCACTCCTGGATGTCGGCCATCATCCGGAGGCTGAACTCGGTGGAGAAGATGCAGGTGTTCTGGCCCTGGTCCTCCTTGAGGATGTCGGCCTGCACCGTGCCGCGCACGTTCTGCAGCGTCCACGAGCGCAGCTCGGCGGCCTCGGCGTCGGACGGCTCGCGGCCGTGCTCGGCCCGGAACGCGTCGATCTTCTGGTCGATCGCGGTGTTGAGGAAGAACGCCAGGATCGTCGGCGCGGGGCCGTTGATCGTCATCGACACCGACGTGTTCGGCGCGGTCAGGTCGAAGCCGTCGTAGAGGGCCTTCATGTCCTCGACCGTCGCGATGGACACGCCCGAGGTGCCGACCTTGCCGTAGATGTCGGGACGCGTGTCGGGGTCGTGGCCGTAGAGGGTCACGGAGTCGAACGCCGTCGACAGCCGCTTGGCCTCGGAGTCGGCCGAGAGCAGCTTGAAGCGGCGGTTGGTGCGGAACGCGTCCCCCTCTCCGGCGAACATCCGCGCCGGGTCCTCGCCCTCGCGCTTGAACGGGAAAACGCCCGCGGTGTAGGGGAAGTAGCCCGGCAGGTTCTCGCGGCGCAGGAACGACAGCAGCTCGCCGTCCTCGCCGTAGCGCGGCAGGGCGACGCGCGGGACCCGGTTGCCGGACAGCGTGTCGCGCCACAGCTGCGTGCGCAGCTCCTTGTCGCGGATCTTCACGACCAGCTCGTCCTGGCGGTATTCCTCGGCCAGCTCCCGGAAGCGCTCGAGGAGCTTTGTCGACTCGCCGTCCACATCGGACTCGGCCGCGGCGAGCAGCCCGTCGAGCGCGTCGGTGGACGCGTCCGCCTTGGCCAGTTCCTCGCGCGCCACCGAAAGCGCGTTCCGCTTGCGGACCGCGGCGACCTGCTGGTCGGTCTTCGCGTGGTAACCGCGTACGGAGTCGGCGATCTCGGCCAGGTACCGCGCGCGGTTGCCGGGGATGATCGTCGAGGCGTCCGTGGACACCTTGCCTTCCACGCGGGGCAGCGTCCCCGCCGAAACGGACAGCCCTCGTTCGGCGAGCACGTCGCGCAGGTGCTGGTACAGCGCGGTGACGCCGTCGTCGTTGAACTTCGCCGCGCTCGTGCCGTAGACCGGCATGTCCTCGGGGCCTTCCGAGAAGGCTTCGCGGTTGCGCACCAGCTGGCGCGCGACGTCGCGGCGGGCGTCCTCGGCGCCGCGGCGCTCGAACTTGTTGATCGCGACGACGTCGGCGAAGTCGAGCATGTCGATCTTCTCCAGCTGCGACGCGGCGCCGAACTCCGGCGTCATCACGTACAGCGACTCGTCCACGAAGTCGACGATCCCGGCGTCGCCCTGGCCGATGCCCGGCGTCTCGACGATGACCAGGTCGTAGCCGGCGGCCTTGCAGGCCAGGATCGATTCGCGCAACCCGGCCGGGATCTCCCCCGACGTCGTGCGCGTGGCCAGCGAACGGAAGTACACCGGCGAGCCGTCGAGGCAGTTCATCCGGATGCGGTCGCCGAGCAGCGCGCCGCCGCCCTTGCGCCGCGACGGGTCGACCGCGAGCACCGCGATCCGCAGCTTGTCCTCCTGGTCGAGGCGGAAGCGGCGGACCAGCTCGTCGGTGAGCGACGACTTGCCGGAGCCACCGGTGCCGGTGATGCCCAGTACCGGCACCGTCCGCCCGCTCGCGGCTTCGGTGATGCCGTCGAGCAGCTCGGCGGGCAGCCGTTCGGCCGCCAGCTGCGTGATGACCCGCGAAAGCGCGGGGACGTCCCCGGAGAGCACCTTGTCGAGCGCCGGGCCCTCGGCCGCGAGGTCGGTGTCGCAGGCCTCGATCATCGAGTTGATCATGCCCGGCAGGCCCATCTCGTAGCCGTCCTCGGGCGAGAAGATGCGGGCGACGCCGCGCGAGTGCAGCAGGTCGATCTCCTCGCGCACGATCACCCCGCCCCCGCCGCCGAAGACCTTGATGTGGCCGGCGCCGCGCTCGCGCAGCAGCTCGACCAGGTACGAGAAGTACTCGACGTGCCCGCCCTGGTAGGCGGAGATGGCGACGCCCTGGACGTCCTCGGCGATGGCGGCGGTGGCCACCTCGTCGACCGAGCGGTTGTGCCCGAGGTGGACGACCTCCGCGCCCTGGGACTGCAGGATCCGCCGCATGATGTTGATCGACGCGTCGTGACCGTCGAAGAGGCTCGACGCCGTCACGAACCGGACGGGGTGCACGGGGCGGTACAGCTCGCTGCTCATCCCTCAAAAATACTTTGGCTTCCTACTATTGGAAACCCGAGGACCAGTGACGCGGCTCTCACGACAACCTTGACAGTGCTCAGCTGGGGGCTATATTTAACGGAGACGTTAATTAACAAGAGGCTGAAATGACCATGCCCGCAGACCACCTGAGCCGCACGTTCGCCGCACTCGCCGACCCGACCCGGCGGGCCATCCTCGCCCGGCTTTCCGCGGGTGAGGCGACGGTGAACGAGCTCGCCGAGCCGTTCCCGATGAGCCTGCCCGCCGTCTCCCGCCACCTGAAGGTGCTGGAGCAGGCCGGGCTCATCACCCGCGGCCGCACCCGCCAGTGGCGGCCCTGCCGGCTGGCGGCGAAACCGCTGGAAGACGTGGCCGACTGGGTGGCGCGCTACCGCCCGTTCTGGGACGACGGGTTCGACCGCCTCGAAGAGCACCTGCGCACCCTGCGGAACGGAGGCGAAGATGCCTGACCTCACCATCTCCCGGGTCTTCGACGCGCCGCGCGAGCTCGTCTTCGCCGCGTGGACCGACCCCGACCAGCTGGCGAGCTGGCTCGGGCCGCACGGCTACACCGGCTCCGCGGTCACCCTCGCCACGCGGCCGGGCGGCGCCTGGCGCGCGTGCATCCGCTCCCCCGAGGGCGACGAGCACTGGATGCACGGCACCTACCGCGAGATCGCCGCGCCCGAGCGGCTCGTGTTCACCTTCATCTGGGACACCGAAGGCGACATGCGCGCGGAGACCCTCGTGACGATCGACTTCGCCGACCTGGGCGGCAAGACGGAGATGACGTTCGTCCAGACCGGCTTCCCGACCGTCGCCGACCGCGACGGCCACCACGACGGCTGGACCTCCAGCTTCGGCGACCTGACCGGCTTCATCCACCACCGAGGAGAGGAAGACCGATGACCGCGACCCAGCACGCCCTGCCCGAGATCGTCTCGCCGGAGGAATGGCAGGCCGCGCGCGACGCGTTGCTCGTCAAGGAGAAGGAGCACATGAAGGCGGCCGACCACCTCGCCGCCGAACGGCGCCGCCTGCCGATGGTGCCCTTCCCGAAGCCGTACGTGTTCACCACGCCCGAGGGCGAGAAGAGCCTGCTGGACCTGTTCGAGGGACGGCCGCAGCTGATCGTCTACCACTTCATGCTGCACCCGGGCGACGAGGCGGGGTGCCCGGGGTGCTCCCTGCTCGTCGACAACATGCCGCACCTGGCGCACCTGCACGACCGGGACGTCACGCTCCAGGTCGTCGCGCCGGCGACGCTGCCCGAGATCGAGCGGTACAAGAACCGGATGGGCTGGGACGTGCCGTTCGTGTCCTCGCACGGCAGCGACTTCACCGAGGACTGCGGCGTCGGCATGGGCTTCGGGGTCAGCGTGTTCCTGCGCAACGGCGACGACGTCTACCGGACGTACTTCACCTCGGGCCGCGGCGGCGAGATGTTCCTCGCCTCGCACCGGTACCTCGACATCACGCCGCTGGGCCGCCAGGAGGCGTGGGAAGAGGAGAGCCGCGGCGACGACGGCCCGGGTGCCTGGTGGCGGCGCCACGACGAGTACTGAAGTTTCCCGCGCGGGCGTGTCCGGTCCGCCGGCGCGGCTCCGACCTGCTGGTGACCCGAAGCACCAGGAGGCGGAAATGCGCGAGATCGTCCACATGGTCCACACATCGCTCGACGGCTGCGTCGAGGGCCCGAACGGCGAGTTCGACTGGCCGGTGCTGGGCCCCGAGCTGTCCGGGTACTCGCGGGAGCTGAGCGCGCGGTGCGGCGAGTTCGCGTACGGCCGCAAGGTCTGGGACATGATGGCGGGGTTCTGGCCGGCCGCCGAGTCGATCTCGGACGACCCGCACGACCTCGCCTTCGCGCCCGTCTGGCGGGAGACGCCGAAGGTCGTGTTCTCGCGGACGCTGGAGAAGCCGGGCTGGCACACCCGCGTCGTCGGCGGCGACCTCCACGAGGCCGTGGCGTCGTTGAAGGCGGAACCGGGCGGCGACGTGCTGCTCATGGGCGGCGCGGAGCTGGCCGCCGCGCTGACCGCGCGCGGCCTGATCGACGAGTACCAGGTGTTCGTGCACCCGGTCGTCCTCGGCGGCGGCAAGCGCCCGTTCGCCGAGGGCACCGCGCGGCTCGGCCTCGACCTGGTCGAATCGCGCACCTTCGACGGCCGCGTCGTGCTGCTGCGCTACCGCCGGGCGTGACAGCGCCGGGCCCGGGGCGTTCCCCGGGCCCGTGCGGCGTCAGCGGGCGTTCGCCGCCCGCAGCGCGATCCACTGGCGCATGGCGTACTCGACCAGCGTGATGAGCGTCTGCTTGGTCGACTCGCGGTCCCGCGCGTCGCAGCGGACGATCGGGATGTTCGGGTCGATCGACAGCGCCTCGCGGACGTCGTTGATGTCGTGCTCCAGCACGCCGTCGAACGTGTTGACGCCGACGATGTACGGCAGTCCCCGGTCCTCGAAGAAGTCGATCGGGGCGAACGAGTCCGCCAGCCGGCGCGTGTCGGCCAGCACCACCGCGCCGATCGCGCCGCGGACGAGGTCGTCCCACATGAACCAGAACCGCTGCTGGCCGGGCGTGCCGAACAGGTAGAGGATCAGGTCCGCGTCCAGGGAGACGCGCCCGAAGTCCATCGCCACCGTGGTCGTCGACTTGCCCGGCGTGTGGTCGAGGTTGTCGACGCCGACGCTGGCGTCGGTCATCATCGCCTCGGTGGTCAGCGGCACGATCTCCGACACCGACCCGACGAAGGTCGTCTTCCCCGCACCGAAACCGCCAGCCACCACGATCTTGGCGGATGTCATGGTCGGGGGCGCGGTGTCCCGCGGTGCCTTATAGCCGACGGAGTCCACTCAAAACCCTTTCCATCAACACCAGATGTGCCTCGGCGCCGTCATTGCCCGTAATCGTCTTGTGCACCGTGACCAGCCCCGCGTCCGCCGCGTCGCTGATCAGCACCCGGGCCACGCCCAGAGGCACCCGCAAGGCCGACACGATCTCGGCGACCGAACGGGGGGTCCGGCACTCTTCCATGATCGAAATGCACTCGATCTGCTCCGCGGCCACTTCGGGGAAGCCACCGGTGGCAGCGTAGTCCTTCGCGGAGATCAGTGTCTCCAGCTCCAGGGCGTAGTTTGCCCGGGTGCGGCCGCCGGTCAGCGCGTAGGGCCGGACGATGGCCGTCAGCTCCTCCGGCGCGGGCGGCTGTTCGAACACCGCGGGCATCACGAACTCGCCGCTGGGCGGCCCGGGATCGAACAAACCCCCAGGTCGCGGGCTGTCCCCGTCGGTACTGCCGGGTGGAGAGACTAAAGAGGTCACGCGATCTCCTTGGTCGGCCGACGGCGCGGGCGCCGGCGGTTCCGCGGCCGCGTGCGCACCGGCGGCCGGGGGTGGCGGGGACTCCTTGCTCTTCTTGCGCTTCCGGCGGGCACGGCCGGAATCCAGGGTGAACCCGTTGAGGACGTCGGCGAACGTGCCGTCGTCCCCTCGCCCGGCGGGGTGCTGCCCCTCGGGTGGTTCGCCGTCGAATCCGGACCCCGTGCTCATCGCGCCATCATCCCACCGGTTCGCCGATCAGCGACCCACCGGAGCCCTGAAGCTGGGCGCGCAGCTCCGGGGTGAGGATCTGACCGACCCGGTCGACGAGCATCGTCATCTCGTAGGCGACCTGCCCGATGTCGCAGTTGGGGGCGGCGAGGACGGCGAGGCAGGACCCGTCGCTGATCGACATCAGCACCATGATCCCGAGTTCCATCTCGACGACGGTCTCGTTGACCGCGCCGGCCTCGAAGCAGCGGGCGGCGCCCTGGGTGAGGCTGACCAGGCCCGATGCGACCGCGGCGAGCTGGTCGGCCCGGTCGAGCGGGAGCCGGTTCGACGCGGTCAGCAGCAAGCCGTCCGCCGAGACGACCACGGCGTGGGCCACCCCCGGCACCCGCTCCGCGAAGTCGTTCACCAGCCAGCCGAACTGGTTCTGCGTCGGCTGGGCGCTACTCGGCGAGTTCATTCACCCTCCAGTGTCTCGTGGTTGGTCTCGGCCGCCTGTGCGGTGCGGTGGCGTCCACGCTCGATGCCCTGCTGGAAGCTCCGCAGGCGGCCGCGCACGTCGTGCGCGTCCCGTTGTGGTCGGGGGGCCGTGGCCCCGGTGGGCGGTCCGGCGCTGCCCGGAAGCAGCTGCTCCCCGCGACGGCGCCGGGGCAATCCTGCCGAAGTGAACGTGGCGGGTGTCGACTGGGACACCGCTTGCACCGCCCGCCAGCCGTCATCGGTCCCGAAGTTCCACTCGGCGGTGGCTTCGACGGCGGAGGTTTCCTCGCGCGGAGCTGGGGTTTCGGCTTTGGTGCCGCGGCGGGGCAGCGACGTCGGCGGGGTGCTCGGACGGCCGTTGGCGGGGGCCTCGTCGAAGATCGACGCGGGCTCCTGGGAGGGGCGGCCGTTGGGGCGGGACAGGCCGGTGGACTGGGAGGGCTGCGGGAGTCCGTTCGGCTGGGCACCGGGTTGGCCTGGCTGGGCGAGACCGTTCGGCTGGGAGCCGGGCTGGCTCGGCTGGGAGCCGGGCTGGCTCGGCTGGGGGCCGGGCTGGCTCGGCTGCGCGAGACCGTTCGGCTGCGCGGCGTTCTGGCTCGGCTGGGCGAGACCGTTCGGCTGCGCGCCCGGCTGGGCGTGACCGCTCGGCTGAGCACCGGGCTGCCCCGGCTGGGCCAGACCGTTCGCCTGCGCGCCCGGCTGGGCGTGACCGTTCGAAGTCGCCGGGGGCTGGCGGCGGGGCTGCGGCAGGAGGTTCTGCTGCGGCTCGGCCGGCTGCTGAACGGCGCCGGCAGGAGGCTGGCCGGTCGGCTCCGGCTGGGAACCCGTCGCCTGCGCGGCCGGGGTCGGCTGGGGTGCCGGGTGGGTCGCGCTCGGCTGGGGTACGGCTGAAGCGCCCGCGGCCGGAGTGCCCGCCGCCGGAGTGCCGAGTGCCGGAGCGCCAGGCGCGAAGGCGCCGGACGCCGGGGCTCCAGGTGCCGGGGCACCGGCCTGGGATGCCGGGGTGCCCGCTGCCTGGCCGGCCGCACCCTGCTGCTGGGCCGCACCCGGCTGCGAGGCCGCACCAGGTTGCTGGACCACACCCGGCTGCGAGGCCGAGCCCGACTGCTGGACCACACCAGGCTGCTGGACCACACCCGGCTGCGAGGCCGAACCCGACTGCTGGACCACACCAGGCTGCTGGACCACACCCGGCTGCGAGGCCGAGCCCGGCTGCGCCGCGCCAGTTGCCGGAACGCCCGGCGCCTGCTGGGGCTTGGCCTGGCGGGCCTGCTGTCGCCCCCTGGTCACGCCCTGCTGGAAGCTGCTCAGCCTGCCCCGCACGTCCGCCGGGTCGCGGACCGGGAGTTCCGGGCGGGATGGGGCCGGGGTGGGGGCCGCCGGAGGCGGGACCGCGCTGCCCGGCATCAGCTGCTCGCCGCGGCGGCGGCGCGGGAGGCCCGCTTCCGTGAAGGCCGTCGGGGCCGCCTGGGAACGGGCCTGGACCGTGCGGAAGTTCTCGTCGCTGGCGAAGTCCCAGCTGCGGCGCTCCTGCGGCTCGGGTTCCGCCTGCTCGGGCTCGGCCGGTTCCTCCGAAGCCGAGGGAGCCGCGGGGGCGGGCGCGGCCGGCTTGTCCTCGCGGAACCAGGCCGACAGCATCTCGTCGAAGATCGGCGTCGTCTCGGACCGGTCCGGTGCCGGCTCGGGAGCCGGCGGGGCGGGCGGCGTCGCGGTGGCCTGCTGCCACCAGTCGGTCAGCGTCGTTTCGTTGGCGGAGAACAGGTCCTTGCCCGCCGGCAGCTCGTCCGGTTTCGGCTGCTGCACCGGCACCGGCAGCACCGCGGGGAGCGTCGGGCGCGGCGGCGGTGGGGTGTCGTCGTCCTTCGGGATGGGCGCGAACAACGCCGTCCCCGAAATCTCCAGGTCGGACGGGGGGCGGGCCTCGGACAGGCCGGCGAGGTCGCTCGCGGACGGCCAGCGCTCCTCCCCCATCGCCGGCTGCTGCGGGACGACCGGGCGCGGGCGGGAGGTGCCGTTGACCTGGCGGCGCGGCAGCTGGTTGCCCGCCGCGGGGCTGGCCGGGTGCTGCTGGAGGGCGCCGATCGGGCCGGTCAGCGGGCCGTCGGTCACCGGCATCACCAGGTCGGCCGGGACGACGACCGTGGCGCGGACGCCGACGATGTCCTTGCCGCCGTGCAGCGACACGCCGATGCGGTGCCTGCTGGCCAGGCGGCCGACGACGAACAGGCCCATCCGGCGCGAGGTGGCCAGGTCGACCGAGCCCGCCTCGGTCAGCCGGGTGTTCGCCTCGGCGACCTCGGCCTCGTTCATGCCGATGCCCTTGTCGAGGATGTCGATGTTGAGCGAGCCGTCCTCGCCCAGCCGCGACGCCACCGTCACCGACGTCTCCGGTGCGGAGAACGCCGTGGCGTTGTCGAGCAGCTCGGCGACCAGGCGCATCAGGTCGCTCGCCGCGTAGCCGACGATCCGCGCCGGGGGCGGCGGCTGGACCTGGACCCGCTGGTACTGCTCGATCTCCGACACCGCCGCGCGGAGCATGTCGGTGGTGCCGACCGGCTTCCCCGACCGGCGGCCCGGCTCGGCGCCCGAGAGCACCATGAGGTTCTCGTTGTTGCGCCGCATCCGGGTGGCGAGGTGGTCGAGCTGGAACAGCGTCGCCAGCTGGTCGGCGTCCTCCTCGTCCCGCTCGAGCTGCTCGATCAGCTGCAGCTGCCGCTGGACCAGGCTCTGGCTGCGCCGCGAGAGGTTGACGAAGACGCTGCCGTAGCCGGTGCGCATCGCGGCCTGCTCGGTCGCCAGCCGCAGCGCCTGGTGGTGCACCTTGTCGAACGCGCGCGCCACCTCGCCGACCTCGTCGTCGGTCTGCACCGGCACCGGGCGGACGTCGGTGCCCTGCGCGCGGCCCTCCTGGATGTTGCGGACCGCCTCCGGCAGCGCGGTCTCGGCGACGTCGAGGGCGCTGCGGCGCAGCACCTTCAGCGAGCGCAGCAGCTGCCGGGTGATGAGGAAGACGACCGCGACGGCGAGCACCATCGCGGCGAACAGCAGCACGGCGAGCAGGCCGGCGCCGCTGCTGGAGTCGTCGACCAGTTCCTGCGACGTCGCCGACGCCGACGCGCCGAGCCGGTCGGCGACCTGCCCGATCTGCGCGCGCATCGCGGCGGACGCGGCGTTCCAGTCCTGGACCGGCAGCGTGCGGAAGGCGTCGTCGACCGCGCCGCTCGGCGCGTTCAGCACCGACTCGACCATCCGCGCGCGGCTCTGCGCCTGCGAGCCTTCGGCGATGGCCGCGAAGTCGCGCTGCAGCGAGTCGCCCGCCGCGGACCGGAAGTCGACCAGCCGGTCGGCGAGCCGCAGCTCGGCGGCGCGGAGGGTGGCGAGCTCGCTCGGCGACAGCCCGGCGCGGGCGATGCCGAAGGCCACCAGTGCCTGGCTGACCGACACCTGCTCGCCCGCGACGAGCAGCTCGTGCAGCCCGGCCGGGGTACCGCCGAGCGTGCCGTCGCCGGCACCCGCGGTGGCCGCGGTGTCGAGGGCGATCAGCGGCTTGGCGAGGTCGGAGAACGCGGTGATGGCCTGGCCCGGGTCGAGCTGGCCGCCGTCGACCTGGCGGCGCAGGAACCCGAGGTTGCCCAGCTGCGAGGTGGCGGCGCCCGCGGCGCCGGCCACACCGGGCTCGATCGCGGCCGCGCGGGCCTGCGCCGCGGTGAACGGCTCGACCGCCGCGTCCGTGGCCTGGCGGGCCTTCGCCAGCTCGGGGGTGCCGCCGACGGTGCCCTCGGTCAGCATCGCCGCGGTGACCGTGCGCTCCTGCTGCAGGGCGCCGGTGAGCGCGCGCACCTGGCCGCCGAGCGCGACGAGCCGGTCGAGCCGCTGGTACTCGTCCGAGCGGCCGACCTGCGCCGCGATCGTCGTGATGCCGAGCACCAGCGCGAGGACGATGGGCACGACGGTGACGGCCGAGAGCTTGACGGGGAGGCTCCAGTCGCGCCAGTGCGCGAGCGCGTGCCAGGCCGCCTTCCCCTTCGACCGCCGGGGTGCTCGGCCGAGCAGCTCCCCCACGGGCACCTGACCTTCTCCTGCAACGGTCACGTGTGTGACTCCCTGTCCGGCGTCATGGATCCGCGTCGGCGGCGCGGCGTGCCGGCTCGCGGCGGGCGCCCGGACGGCCGCGCCGCCCGCACCCTGCCACTTCGCCGTCGCCCTCGCTCGCCCCCGGCAGCCCGGCCGTCCGCGCGCCCGTCTCCGGGCAGGCACCGCCCCGACGTCCCGTGCAAGGGACTGTGCACGTGCACGGCGCAAGTTGCGTTCTGCACGGTGGTCGAGATCAACTTTATCGATGCCAATCGATCGCTGCGGTCAGCTGGGCCAAAGAATCGTACCCCCGATGCCGGGCCGGTCAATTTTGTCGTCCACTCGGGCGCTGACCTGCGAAAAGCGGATTTCCGGCCGAGAACCGCGCCGGCCCCGCTCCCGAAGGGGGAATTCCGGTTACCGGGCAGCCCTCACCCAGGCATCCGGTCGTCACCCGATTAGCCCAAGCAGGGCAGCAGCATACCTCGGACGATCTACACTCAGTACCCCCAACGGGTGGGTCAAGTCTCAAGATGTGCCCGATCTTGTGGCGTTGCGCGCGACCGTCCCCCGACCTGGTGATTTCTTTCGAGAACCCGCGCCGACCAGTGGATCTTCGCCGCCACGCCGCCCGCGGTGGACCCTCTTCGGCGCTACGAAACCGTACTGCGACTACCCCGGGTGACGGCCGGTCACCCGCGTCCGGCAGGATTACTTCGTTCGCCGCAGCGTAGGCCGAACGCGACAACGTCGCGTCACAATTTTTCTCATCATTACGGGTGATCTGCCCGTGATCTTGTCACCAAAAGCGTATTCGACACTTTCGACGAGAAAGCGAATACGAGGGCTTCCGGGGCCCCGAACCGCCCGGCCGCCTTCGGACTCCGCCGGACGGCGTAGTTACGATGTTCGCCTCGCAGACCGCAAGGGCGGCCGGCGCCCGCCGCGGGCACCGGGTCCCGCCGCCACGCCAGGCTCTCTGCCGGAGGCACCCATGTACGACGTCGCGCGACCAGCGACGGGCAACGCCCTCGAGGAGACCGGCCGGATGCCGGCCCTCTTCACCGGGGAGCGCCCGTCCGGCGCCCCGCAGCGGCGGACCGCCGCCCCCACCGGCCCCGACTACGCCGGGATCCAGGCCAGTCCCGAGTTCGCCGCGCTGCGCCGCCGGTTCCGCGGGTTCGTCTTCCCGATGAGCTTCGCCTTCTTCGCCTGGTACATGACGTACGTGCTGCTGGCGGCCTACGCGCACGACTTCATGAGCCGGAAGGTGTTCGGCCAGGTCAACGTCGGCATCGTGCTCGGCATCGGCCAGTTCGCCAGCACCGCGCTGGTCACCTGGCTCTACCTCCGCTACGCGCGCCGCCAGGTCGACCCGCGCGTGGCCGAACTGCGCGCCACCGCGGGCGCGCCGGAAGGGACGCGCCGGTGACCGCCCTCGCCGCGGGGGCACCCGCCAGCAACCCGCTCGTCAACACGGTCGTGTTCGCCCTCTTCGTGGCGATCACGCTGTACGTCGTCTACCGGGCCAGCACCCGGAACTCCTCGACGTCGGACTACTACGCCGCGGGCAGCGCCTTCACCGGCCGCCAGAACGGCATCGCGCTGTCCGGCGACTTCCTGTCGGCGGCGTCCTTCCTCGGGATCGCCGGCGCCATCGCGATCCACGGCTACGACGGCTTCCTCTACTCCATCGGCTTCCTGGTCGCCTGGCTGGTCGACCTGCTGCTGATCGCCGAGCTGCTGCGCAACACCGGCCGCTTCACGATGGGCGACGTGCTCAGCTTCCGGATGCAGCAGCGCCCGGTCCGCGCCGCGGCGGCGACGTCGACGCTGGTCATCTCCTTCTTCTACATGCTCGCGCAGATGGCGGGCGCCGGCGGCCTGGTGGCGCTGCTGCTCAACGTGCACTCCAAGCTCGGCCAGGCGCTGGTGATCGGCGTCGTCGGCGTGGTCATGGTGCTGTACGTGCTGGTCGGCGGGATGAAGGGCACCACGTGGGTGCAGATCATCAAGGCGACGATCCTGCTGCTGTGCGGCGCGCTGCTCACGGTGTTCCTGTTCGGCAAGTTCGGCTTCTCGTTCTCGAACCTGCTCTCCGCGGCGGCCGAGAACAGCCCGCTCGGCGACAAGCTCCTCGAGCCGGGCGGCTCGTACGGCAAGAACGGCACCACCAAGCTGGACTTCGTGTCGCTGGCACTGGCGCTGGTCCTCGGCGCGGCGGCGCTGCCGCACGTGCTGATGCGCTTCTACACCGTGCCGAACTCCCGCGAAGCGCGGCGAAGCGTCGTCTGGGCGACGGCGTGCATGTTCCTCTTCTACCTGTGCACGCTGGTGATCGGATTCGGCGCGGCCGCGCTGGTCGGCGCGGACGAGATCAAGGCCGCGCCCGGCGGCGAGAACTCGGCGGCGCCGCTGCTGGCCCTGCACGTCGGCGGCACGCTGCTGCTGGGCATCATCGCCGCGGTGGCGTTCGCGACGATCCTCGCGGTCGTGGCCGGCCTGACGATCACCGCGTCGGCCTCCTTCGCCCACGACGTCTACGCGAACATCTTCAAGCGGGGCAAGGCGGAGCCGGCCGACGAGGTCCGGGTGGCGCGGCTGACCGCGATCGTCGTCGGGGCGATGGCCATCATCGGCGGCGTCCTGGCGAACGGGCAGAACATCGCGTTCCTGGTGGCACTGGCGTTCGCCGTGGCGGCGTCGGCGAACCTCTCGACGCTGCTCTACTCCTTGTTCTGGAAGCGGTTCAACACGACCGGCACGCTGTGGGGCATCTACGGCGGCCTGATCGCGTGCCTGCTGCTCGTGCTCTTCTCACCGGTCGTGTCCGGCTCGCCGGACTCGATCTTCAAGAGCATCGACTTCGCCTGGTTCCCGCTGAAGAACCCGGGCCTGGTCTCGATCCCGTTCTCGTTCCTGTGCGGGTTCGTCGGCACGCTGGTCGGCAAGCCGAAGGCGGACGAAGCCAAGCAGGCCGAGATGGAGGTCCGGTCCCTCACCGGGATCGGCAGCTGACCCCCGCCTGGACGGCCCGCGTCACGCGCGCAGGCCGTCCAGGATCACGGCCAGCACCCGCCTGCCGTCCTCCGGACTGCAGTTGCGCACGGCCATCCCCGCGCCGTGCCCCAGCCGGAGCACGTCGACGCCCTCGATGTCCGGGCGGACCAGCCCCGCGTCCCGGGCCGCGTCGACCAGCACGCCGGTCGCCTCGCGCAGCCGCTTCTGGCAGTACTGGAACGTCTCCGAGCCGGAGTCGATCGACTCCTTGAGGAACGCCGCCAGCTTGTGCCGCTCGACCACCCAGGTGACCTGCGCGGTCAGCCACGCCTCCAGCGCCTCCCACGGCGGCAGCTCGTCGTGCAGCGCGAACGCGCGGTCGGCCAGCACCTCGATCTCGTCGCGGTAGACGGCTTCGAACAGCTTCTCCCGGGTCGGGAAGTGCCGGTAGAGCGTCCCGGCCCCGACTCCCGCCTTCTTGGCGACGTCGTCCAGCGGCACGTCGGGCCCCTGCGCGGTGAAGAGGTCCTTCGCCGTCGCGACGATGCGCTCGTAGTTGCGCCGCGCGTCCGCCCGCATCGGACGCGCCGTGTCCCCGCCCGGCATCCCGGCCTCCTCACCACATAACCGGAGAGATTCTCCGAATTCACTTGCGCATCCGGAGACGCTCTCCATATTATCGCGTCGTGTCCAAGTGGAGAAGCTCTCCACTTACCTTCGTGCTCCTTGGGGGAGTATCCCTTGTCGCAGCAAACGCTCCACCCCGCGCCCGTGGCGGCCACGCCACGCCGCAGCGGGTTCGTCCTGGCGATCATCCTGACCTGCCAGCTCATGCTCATCCTCGACGCGACCGTGATGAACGTCGCGCTCCCGCGCATCCAGGCCGACCTGGGGTTCTCCCCCACCGGCCTGTCCTGGGTGATGACCGCCTACAGCCTCGTCTTCGGCGGGCTCCTGCTGCTCGGCGGCCGGGCGGGCGACCTGTTCGGCAGGCGCCGGATGTTCGTCGCGGGCACCGCCCTGTTCACCCTCGCCTCGCTGGCCGGCGGCCTCGCCGACTCGGCCGCGCTGCTCATCGCCGCCCGCGTCCTGCAGGGCGTCGGTGCCGCGATGGCGGGCCCGAGCACCCTGGCACTGGTCACCACGACGTTCACCGAGGCCAAGGCCCGCGTCCGGGCGCTCGCGCTGTTCTCCGCGATGTCCAGCGGCGGCTTCGCGATCGGCCTGATCGTCGGCGGCCTGCTCACCGAGTGGATCTCGTGGCGCGCCGCGCTGTTCATCAACGTGCCGTTCGGGCTGGCGATCGTGCTGCTCGCCCCGCGGTTCGTCCCCGAGCCGCCGCGCCGGCGGGCGCACCTCGACCTGCCCGGCGCGATCACCGGCACCTTCGGCGTCGGCGCGCTCGTGTTCGCCTTCACCCACGCCGCGTCCGACGGCTGGGCGAGCCCGGTGACCCTCGGGTCGCTCGCCGGCGGCCTGGCGCTGCTGACGGCGTTCGTCGTGATCGAAGCCCGGACCGCGTTGCCGCTGGTCCCGCTGCGCCTGTTCGCCGACCGCAACCGCAGCGCGGCCTACGTCAACTTCTTCCTCGGCCCGATGGCGATGATGTCGATGTTCTTCTTCCTCACCCAGTTCATGCAGGACATCCGGCACTACGCGGTGCTGGCCACCGGGTTCGCCTTCCTGCCGATGGCGGCGCTGATCTTCACCATGAGCCGGCTCGTGCCGCGGCTGCTCCCCCGCTACGGGCCGAAGCCGCTGGCGCTCACGGGCTCGCTGCTGATGGTCGCGGGAGTGGCTTGGCTCGCCACGCTCACCACGAGCAGCGCGTACTTCCCGGCGCTGCTGGGTCCGCTGCTGCTCATGGGACTCGGCGGCGGGCTGGCGTTCGCGCCGCTCAACGTGATCGTGATGGCCACGGTGCCCACCGAGGACGCGGGCGCCGCGGGCGGCGTGCTGCAGACAATGCAGCAGGTCGGCAGCACGCTGGGGCTGGCCGTGCTGATCACGGTGTTCGGCTCGGTGACCCGCACCACGACGTCGACGGGCGCCCAGCTCACGGTCGACGGGATGACCGCCGCGTTCGGGACGGCCGCGGTGTTCGCGGCCGGTTCGTTCCTGGTGGCGCTGACGTTCCGCCGGGTTACAGCTTCTGCCCGGCCTTGACCTTGTGCGTCACCCGGCGCTCGACGAGGAACGAGACGAACGGGACGCAGCCGGCCAGCAGCACGAGCACGGTGCCCTTGATCGACCAGCGGGCCTTGATCGCCAGGTCGATGGTCAGCACCAGGTAGATCATGTAGAGGACGCCGTGGATCGGCGAGTACACCGCGGACGGCGTCGGGTTGTCGAAGCCGTAGCGCAGCACCATCACGAAGCACAGGCCGAGCAGCCCGACGCCGGTGACGTAGGCGGCGGTCCGGAAGCGGAGCAGGGGGCCGGCGAGCGGCACCGCGGTCCGGGCGCCTTCGGTGCTGGTGGTCATCGGGTCGTCCTCACTCTGCGGCCTGCTGGTCGCGGGCGTTCAGCTCGCGCAGGTAACGGTTGTACGCGGCCAGCTCCTCGTCCTCGTCCGAGCGTGGTACGTCGGGACGGGGACGGGGGGCGGGCACCTCGGCGACGGGCTTTTCGGCGGGCTTCTCGTCCGCGGTGCCGTCGGCTTCGGCCTTCAGGCGGAGCTTGCGGATCCGCCAGAACATGAAGGCCGGGAAGAGCCCGAACAGCGGCCACTGCAGGACGTAGCCGAGGTTCTGGAAGGTGCCGTTCGCCGAGGTGAAGCGGTCCCACTGCCACCAGGCGAGCCCGCAGCAGACGAGCAGGCTCACCAGGCACGTCGCGGCGATCGCGATCCGGCGGCCCCAGGGGGACGCGGCAGGCGGCTGGGGATCTGGCACGGCATCGACGCTAGCACTGGGCGGCTGAGCGGCGACGGCCGACCGCGTACCGGGTGGCGCCGCTCTCAGCCCAGGTCGGCCGCGCTTTACCGCCCGTTGGCCCTGACGGACTTGACCTTCGCGCACCCGGGGGACGTCATGAACGACTCTTTCCTGGCGCCGGACGACAGGGTCCCGGCAAAGTCCCGGCGGCTCGCTCGACGGCAGAGTCGCCTGGCCGCGTGGTCTGCCCGGCGTCGCGGCGATGTCATGAAAGGGTCGTTCATGTCGTCTGACGAGGTGAACGACCCTTTCATGGCGTTTCGGGCCGCCGGGTCAGCCCTGCTTTCGGACCGACTGGGCGGCCTTCGCGTAGCCGTCCGCCAACCCGAACACCTTCTGCGCGTACTCCGTCGAGTTGTTGTACGACAGGATCCCGGCCCACCAGCCGCCCGGGCTCGCCATGTCGCGGCCGCCCGCGCACAGGTAGCGGGCCGCCGCCAGGGCCGCGTCGTCGATCTGCTGGGGGTCGCCGAGGCCGTCGCCGTTGCCGTCCGAGGCCCACTTTCGCCAGGTGCTCGGGATGAACTGCATCGGGCCGACCGCGCGGTCGACGCCCGCGTCGCCGTCGTAGCGGCCGCCGTCGGTGTCGCCGATGGCCTGGACGCCGGCCGAGCCGTCGAGGGGGACGCCGATGATCGGCTTGGACGGGCGGCCGTCGGCGCCCAGGACCGCGCCCGCGTACTGGCCGTGGTTCGACTCGATGCGGCCGATGCCGGCGAGCGTCGCCCACGAGATCTTGCACTTCGGCTGGTCCGCGCGCATCGCCAGCTCGGCGTTGCCGTAGGCCTGCAGGGCCCGGGCGGGGACGTTCGTGACCGCCGCGACCTGGCTCGCCCACTGCGACAGCGTCGCCGGGCCGGTGCTGCGGGCCTGCTGGGGAGACGTCTGCTGCTCGGCACCGCCCGCCACGGCGCCGCCGGCCGGGGCGACCGACCCCGGGCGGACGTCGGCGGCCTTGACCTGCAGAGCGGGGATTTCGGTGGTGAGCGGGCTCGCCTCGGGCGTCGCCGCGCGGGTGACGAGCCAGATGCCGCCGCCGGCCACGGCCAGCACGGCGAGGACCACGATCAGCCGGGTGAGCACCGCGACGCTCCCGGAGCGCGGCGCCGGTGCCGGTGCGGCGGGGGCGGCTGCTTCGACGCTCGCGTCGATCGGGTCGTCCTCGTTCTTTCCGGTCCTGGTGCGCACGTAACTCCGGTTCTCCAGCGTGGTGTCGACGAAGTGTCAACGAGCCCGCGCAGGTTAGCGTTACGCGGGTCGCCGAAATCCTCTCACCACGCCGGTTCACCCGGCCGCGTGAAACGCGTCAGGCGGACTTCTGCTGCCGCGCGAGGCGCGCGACGCACCAGGCCGGGGCGCTGCCGCGGCGGAGGTGCTGCAGGACGGTCATCGGCCCGAGCCGGCGGCTCAGGTCGGACGGCGCGAGCCCGGCCGCCCGGTAGTCGAGGGCCCGCTGGTCGAGCGGGCTGATGCCGGCGTTCCACCACTCCTCGGCCTCGGCGACGCCGCCGACCATCTGCCACCAGCCCGCGGCGGCGGTGAGGAGCTCTTCGGGCACGTCCGGCAGGCGGCTGCGCATCGCGGCCAGGTAGCCGGGGTCGGCCGACTCGACGGGGACGAACCGCGACTGCCCGGTCCGGGCCCGCTGGCCGGGGATGCCCGGGGCCTGCGGCGGCGCGTCGGCCAGCCACGCGTTCGCGATGCGGTCGACCTCCTGCTCTTCGGGGGTCTGCTCGCGCTCGGCGGCCCATTGCCGGATCAGCGCGTCCACTCCGGGATCTCCGGTCATCCCTGCCTCCTTGTAGGTCCCCGACGGACAGGCCCTGACGCCTGTCCCACGCGGTGGTGCCGCACGCACCAACCTGCACCTTGCTGAGTGGAAACTGCCTGCGTACCGGGGTTCTCCGGGGGGAGGGCGAACCACCCGATCACGCAATGTGAGCACCGTAGGGCCGGGGTGGTCCCCTTCGCCAGACCCCGGCTGCCACGAATTCGCCGACCTGCGCGTTTTCCGCCGCAATCCACCCGGATGGTCGAGTGCTGGGGTCCGAATTCCGGGATTGGTGACGCTGGGTGATTTACCGTCCGCTAACACGCAGGGTAGCCACCGGCGCCGCCCGATGCGGTGCCGGTGGGCGGTTCGCGAAGATCAGGAGAAGAGCGTCCGGAAGAACGTGACGATCGCTTCGGCGCCGTCCTTGAGCCAGCCGAGCACGCGGTGGACGAAGTCGGCGGACTGCGTCGGCTGGGTGATCAGGAAGAACAGGACGATCGCGACGACTCCGACGATCAGGACCTTCTTCATCCCACCCGACATGCGCTTCCTCCCGGCTCGCCGTCCCCGTCCCGGGAGTGGCCACCCCCTTACTCTAGGGAAGGCGTGCCCGGAAGACACGCCGGTCAACCGCGAGGAGCGCCGATGCCCCGGAACGTGCTGGTCGAGCAGGACGGTCCCGTCACCACGATCACCCTCGACCGCCCGGCCGCCCGCAACGCCGTCGACGGGCCCACCGCGGCCGAGCTGGCCGACGCCTTCCGCGCGTTCGACGCCGACCCGGACGCCGCCGTCGCGGTGCTGACCGGCGCCGGCGGCGCGTTCTGCGCGGGTGCCGACCTCAAGGCGATCGGCACCGAGCGGGTGAACCGGACTCACCCGGACGGGGACGGCCCGATGGGCCCCACCCGGATGGCGCTCGGCAAGCCGGTGATCGCGGCGGTGCACGGGCCGGCCGTCGCGGGCGGGCTGGAGCTGGCGCTGTGGTGCGACCTGCGGGTCGCGGACGCGACGGCGGTGTTCGGCGTGTACTGCCGCCGCTGGGGCGTCCCGCTGATCGACGGCGGGACGGTGCGCCTGCCGCGCCTGATCGGCCAGTCGCGGGCGATGGACCTGATCCTCACCGGACGGCCCGTGGACGCGGAGGAAGCGTTCTCGATCGGCTTGGCCAACCGCCTGGTCCCGGCGGGCGAAGCGGTTCCGGCGGCGCAGGAGCTGGCCCGGCAGCTCGCGGCGTTCCCGCAGGCGTGCCTGCGCGGCGACCGGCTGTCGGCGCTGGCGCAGTGGGGACAGTCCGAAGAGGACGCTCTCACGGCGGAGTTCCGGGCCGCGATGGGCGCCGGGGTGCTGGCGGCCGAAGCGGTCGAAGGCGCGGCCCGGTTCGCGGGCGGCGAAGGCCGCCACGGCAGCTTCGGCTGACCACGCTCCGCTGCCACGCATCACCTGAGAGGCTGGATCCCGCGTAGGGGTCCCGGTTCCGGTCAAGCGGCCGATAAGGTCGCCGGATGGACGACGACGTCTCCAGAGTCGAGCTCCGGCCCGTCGCCGAGGCCGACCTCGAGCTGCTCGACCGGCTGACGAACGACCCCGTCGCCGCGGGCGAACACCAGTGGTTCGGCTGGCACGACCCCGGCTACCTGCGCCGCCGGTGGCACGAAACCGGGATGCTCACCGCCGAGAGCGGCATGCTCGTGCCCGTGCTCGGCGGCCGCGTGCTCGGCCTCGTTTCGTGGCACCGCACCCGCACCGGGCCGACGTCGTACTGCTGGAACGTCGGCCTGGTGCTGGCGCCCGAAGCCCGCGGCCACGGCCACGGCACCGAGGCCCAGCGGCTGCTCGCCGAATACCTCTTCGCGCACACGCAGCTGAACCGCGTCGAAGCGACGACCGAGGTCGGCAACCGCGCCGAACAGCGCTCGCTCGAGAAAGCCGGCTTCACCCGCGAAGGCGTGCTTCGCGGCTACGGCTTCCGCGACGGCGAGTGGCGCGACCACGTCATCTACTCGGTCGTGCGCTCCGACCTGGCTCGGACCTAGGCGATCGCACCCGCCGCACGCAGCGCGTCGAGGTCCGTGACGCCCAGTTCCGCCAGCACGGCTTCGGTGTCGGATCCCTTGGCGCGCGGTGCTTCCGGGGTTTCCGGCGGCGTCCGGTCGAAGCGCGGCGCCGGGGCCGGCTGCACCATGCCGCCGATCTCGACGAACGTCCCGCGCGCCGCGTTGTGCGGGTGCGCCGCCGCCTCGCCCGGCGCCAGGACCGGCGTCAGGCACGCGTCGGTGCCCTCGGCACGCGCGACGAGTTCGTCGCGCGTGTGCTTGCCGATCGTCGTCGCGAGGATCTCGCGCAGCTTCGGCCACTGCGTCTTGTCGACGTGCAGCGGCAGCGACTCCTGGTCCAGTTCAAGGACCTTGACCAGGTCGCCCCAGAACCGCATCTCGATCGCGCCGACGGCGACGTACTTGCCGTCCGCGGTCTCGTAGGTGTCGTAGAAGGGCGCGCCGCCGTCGAGCATGTTGTCCCCGCGGCCGCCGCCCCACAGCCCGGCCGCGGCCATGCCGTGCAGGCTCGTGGTGAGCAGCGCGGCGCCGTCGACCATCGAGGCGTCGACGACCTGCCCCTTGCCGGAGGTGTTCCGTTCGTACAGCGCGGCCAGGATGCCCATCGCGAGCAGCAGGCCGCCGCCACCGAAGTCGCCGACGAGGTTGAGCGGCGGCACCGGTCGCTCCCCCGCGCGCCCGATGGGTTCGAGCGCGCCGGAGATGCCGATGTAGTTGATGTCGTGCCCGGCCGCCGGAGCGAGCGGCCCGTCCTGGCCCCAGCCGGTCATCCGGCCGTAGACCAGCCGCGGGTTGCGGGCGTGCACGGCTTCCGGGCCGAGCCCGATCCGCTCGGCGACGCCGGGGCGGAACGGCTCGATGAGGACGTCGGCGGTGTCGCACAGCTTCAGCACCAGTTCGACGCCCTCGGGGGTCTTGGTGTTGATGCCGACGGACCGGCGGCCGCGGGCGAGCGGGTCGGTCGCGATGCCGAGCACGTCCTCCCCCGGCTTCGCGCGGTCGACGCGCACGACGTCGGCGCCGAGGTCGGAGAGGATCATCGCGGCGAAGGGCCCGGGCGCGAGACCCGCGAGCTCCACCACCTTCAGGCCGCTGAGCGGACCTGCCTTCATGTCGGGTCCTTTCACAGCGAGCGGGAGATGATTTCCTTCATGATCTCGCTGGTGCCGCCGAAGATCCGGGAGATCCGGACGTCGGCCCACGCGCGCGCGATCGGGTACTCGGTCATGTAGCCGTAGCCGCCGAAGAGCTGCACGCAGTCGTCGATGACCTTGTTGACCCGCTCGGTGGTCCAGAGCTTCGCCATCGCCGCGCCCTGGACGTCCAGTTCACCGCGCAGGTGGCGTTCGATGCACTGGTCGAGGAACGCGCGCGAGACGGCGGCTTCGGTGGCGGCCTCGGCGAGGGTGAACTTCGTGTTCTGGAAGCCGAAGAGCGGCCGGCCGAACGCCGTGCGCTCCTTGGTGTACTCCAGGGTCAGGTCGACCGCGGCCTCCAGCCCGGCCACCGCGGTGACGGCGATGATCAGCCGTTCCTGCGGCAGCTGCAGCATCAGCTGGAAGAAGCCCTGGCCTTCGGCGTCGCCGAGGAGGTTGGCGGCGGGCACGCGGACGTCGTCGAAGAACAGCTCGGCGGTGTCCTGTCCCTTGAGCCCGACCTTGTCGAGGACGCGGCCGCGGCGGAAGCCCGGCGTGTCGGTCTCGACCACGATCAGCGAGACGCCCTGCGCGCCCGCGTCCGGGTCGGTCTTGACCGCGACGACGACGAGGTCGGCGTGGAAACCGTTGGTGATGAACGTCTTGGCGCCGTTGATGACGTAGTGGTCGCCGTCGCGCACCGCGCGGGTCTTGATGCCCTGCAGGTCCGAGCCGGTGCCGGGTTCGGTCATCGCGATCGCGCCGACCATCTCGCCGGTGGCCATCTTCGGCAGCCACTCGCGCTTCTTCTCTTCGGAAGCGTAGGCGCTCAGGTAGTGCGCGACGATTCCATTGTGGACGGTGACGCCCCACGCGCTGTCCCCGGCGCGGGCCTGCTCCTCGTAGAGGACGGCCTCGTGCGCGAAGGTGCCGCCACCCCCGCCGTACTCCTCGGGGATCGACAGGCAGAGCAGCCCGACCTCGCCCGCCTTGTTCCACAGCTCGCGGTCGACCTTCTTCTCGGCCGCCCAGCGCTCCTGGTGCGGCACGAGCTCCTTCTGCATGAACGACCGCGAGAGTTCGCGGAGGTCTTCGAGCTCGGTCGTGCTCCACGAGCTCTTCGGCAGTTGCAGCGGCACGGGGACACCCTCCTGCTGGAAAACATGACGATCAGCATGTAAGTTCTCTGCGGAATGTACATCCGTACCGGCCTGTAGGTAAAGCAGGGAGGCCGAAGTGACCTCGACGGCGCACCGGACCCAGGCGCAGCGGCGCGAGCAGACCCGCACGGCGCTGCTCGACGCCACCATCGACTGCCTGGTGGACCTCGGCTACGCGCGGACGTCGGTCCAGGAGATCTGCGCCCGGGCGGGCGTCTCGAAGGGCGCGGTGCAGCACCACTTCACGGCGAAGGCCGAGCTGATGGCCGCCGCGGTCGAGCACCTGACGACCAAGCTGCGCCGCCGGCTCGCGGCTTCGCTGGACGAGCTGCCCGGCGGCGGCACCGGGGTCGCCGCCGCGATCGACCTGCTGTGGACCGGCTACTCGGGCACGCTCTCGACCGCCGTCACCGAGCTGTGGGTCGCCGCCCGCACCGACCCCGAGCTGCGCGCGGCCATCCGGCCGGTCGACCGCGCGCTCGGCCGCGCCACGCTGGAGCACGTCACGCAGGTCGCCGGCGAGCTCCCGCCCGAGCGGGCCGAGATGCTGTTCTGGCTCACCGTCAACCTCACCCGCGGGCTCGCGCTGGACGCCGAGCTCGGTGGCGACCCGGACCGGCGGCGGCAGCTCCTCGAGGAGTGGAAGCGCATCGCCGTCCTGCTCTACCAGGACGCCGCCACTGCTCCGAGCTGACCAACCCCTTATCCGCGGCCGCCGAATCGTGGTCCAATCCCCCGGACAGAGGGGAGTCACCATGACCGCCGCTCCGCACCCGTATCCCTACGGCCCGCCGCCCGCGCGGCCGGCCGCCGATCCCGGCGGGTTCCGCCGGCTGCTCGCCGGGATGTTCGGCGCCGTCGCCGCGGCCCTCGTCGTGGCCGGGTCGTTCCTGCCGCAGACGTCGTTCGAGCAGGTCGTCGACGGCAAGAGCGAAAGCAGCCAGACGATCAGCGCCTGGACGCGGTCGTTCTCCGTCGAACCCGGCGAGGAAGCGAAGAAGTTCTACGAGAACACCCACGTCGCGCGCTACGGGATCCCGCTCACCGCCGGCGCGGTGGTGCTGCTGGCCGGGGCGGGCATGGCGTTCGCGGGACGGCGCCGCTCCGCGGGCCCGGGCGTCCGCGACGGCGCCCGGACGGCGCTGATCGCCGGCGGCGCGGGCGTGGCCGCGGCGGTGTGGATGCTGGGCATGGACGTCTCGGCGACGTTGAGCTACGAGTCCGGCGAGGGCTCGGTCCAGTCCCACTACGCGACCGGGACCGGTTTCTGGCTGCTGCTCGGCGGCGGCGCGGTGGCGGTGGTGGCACTGGTGTTCGCCGCACTGGCCGGGCGGCGGGCGGCGGCACCCGCGCCCGCACCGGCCGGGCCGGCCGGACCGCCGGGGCCGTACCAGCAGCAGTCGCGGCCCTACCCGGTGCCGCCGCAGCAGCAGTACGGGTACGGCGGCGCCCCGGCCTTCCCCGGTCCCTACGGCGGGCCGCCCTCGCAGCCGTTCCCCGCGCAGCCCGGGTACGGCACGCCGCCGTCCCAGCCCTTCCCCGCGCAGCCCGCGGGCGGTCCGGGCCGCGGCGGGCCGCCGTCGCAGCCGTTCCCGGCCCAGCCCGCCGCCGACGAGGAGGCGCCCGGCACGCTGTCGGCGCGGCTCGACGACCCCTACGGCGGGGCGACCCAGGCCCACCCGCCGCCGAAGCAGGAGCCGACCGAGCCGACCTACCAGCTCCCGCCGCTGAACCCGCCCAATACGTGAAAGATATTCACATCAGACTGGACATCTGACGTACCGACGGTATGGTGTACTCGTCGGTAACCCCTGCGCGGCGTCGCGCGGACTCCGGACGCCGCGGAACGGAGACGTCATGACCAGCACGACCCCCGCGAACACGGTCGAAGACACCCCTTTGCCGCCGACCGTCGGCGGCGTCGCCGGGGCGCCCGGCTCGGCGCGGGCGGCCCAGCTCGTCGCCCGCGTGGCCGGCGGGGCGGACTCGGCGCCGATCCGGATGACCGCGCCCTTCACCGGGCAGCCGATCGCGACGCTGCCCCAGGCCACCGACGCCGACGTCCGCTCGGTGTTCGCGAGCGCGCGCACGGCCCAGCGGGCGTGGGCCGACCGCTCCCCCGCCGAGCGCGCCCGCGTGCTCACCCGCCTGCACGACCTGGTGCTCGCCCGCCAGGACGAGGTGCTCGACCTGATCCAGGTCGAGGCGGGCAAGGCCCGGCTCGACGCCTTCGACGAGGTCAGCGCGACCGCGCTGGTGGCGGCCTACTACGGCAAGCACGCGGCCAAGATCCTCGCCCCGCGGCGCGTCGCGGGCGTCATCCCCGGCCTGACCCGCGCCGGCGAGATCCGCCACCCCAAGGGCGTGGTCGGGATCATCTCGCCCTGGAACTACCCGCTGGCGCTGACCGCGATGGACGTCCTGCCGGCGCTGGCCGCGGGCAACGCCGTCGTGCAGAAGCCGGACAACCAGACCGCGCTTTCCGCGCTGTGGCTGCACGAGCTCGCCGAGGAAGCCGGGCTGCCCGCCGGGACCTGGCAGATCGTGCTCGGCCGCGGCTCGAAGATCGGCACCGCGCTGGTCGAGGAGTCCGACTACCTGTGCTTCACCGGCTCCACCCCGACCGGCAAGGAACTGGCCGGGCAGGTGGCGAAGCGGCTCACGTCGTACTCGCTGGAGCTCGGCGGCAAGAACCCGATGATCGTGCTGCCCGACGCCGACGTCGCCAAGGCCGCGACCGGCGCGGTGGCGGCCTGCTTCTCCTCGGCGGGCCAGCTGTGCGTGTCGGTCGAGCGGATCTACGTCCACGAGGACATCCGCGACGAGTTCACCCGCGCGTTCGTGGCGAAGACCGCGGCGCTCAAGCTCGGCGGCGCGCTCGACTACCACGCCCAGATGGGGTCGCTGACCTCGGAAGACCAGCTCGCGACGGTGTCGGCGCACGTCGAAGACGCCCGCGGGAAGGGCGCTTCGGTGCTCACCGGCGGCCGCGCCCGGCCCGACCTCGGCCCGCTGTTCTACGAGCCGACGGTGCTGTCCGGCGTCACCCCGGACATGCTGCCGTTCGCCGAGGAGACCTTCGGGCCGGTCGTCTCGATCTACGGCTACACCGACGTCACCGAGGCCATCGACCGGGCCAACGACACGCCGTTCGGGCTCAACGCCAGCGTCTGGTCGCGCAACGGCCGCGCGGGCTGGGAGGTCGGCGCGCGGCTCAAGGCGGGCACGGTCAACGTCAACGAGGGGTACGCGGCGACGTTCGGCAGCGTCGGGGTGCCGATGGGCGGCATGAAGGACTCCGGCGTCGGCCGCCGCAACGGCGCCGAAGGCCTGCTGAAGTACACCGAGTCCCAGTCGATCGCGGTGCAGCGCGGGCTGGCCCTGCGGCCGCCGCGCGCGGTGCCGGGTTCGCTGTGGTCGCGCGGGATGACGTTCGGCATCAGGGCCCTGCGCCGCCTCCCCCGCTGAGGCCGCTCACGCGTGTTCGGAGGCCGGGGCGGTCAGCAGGCCCCGGTCGTAGGCGATCGCCACGGCCTCCGCGCGCCGGCTCGCGCCCAGCTTCGCCATCACCCGGGACAGGTGCACGCTCACCGTCTTCTCGCTGATGTAGAGCTCCTCCCCCACCTGCCGGTTGGTGCGGCCCAGCGCGACACGCTCCAGGACGTCGCGCTCGCGGTCGGTCAGCGGGTCGGTGACCGTGCGGGCCGGCGCGGCCGGTTCGACCCCGGCCAGCTCGACGCGGGCGCGGTGCGCCAGGTCCCGGACCGCGTCGCGCAGCGGGATCGCGCCCAGCCGGACGGCGACCGCGTGGGCCGCTTCGAGCGCGTCAGCCGCATCGGCGTCGGAAGCGAGCAGCGCTTCGGCCTCGTGCCAGCGGCAGATCGCCTGCTCGTAGACGGCGCCGTAGCCGAACGCCTCCGCCGCGGCCGCCCACTTCGCCGCGTCGCCCCGGCCGGGCAGGCAGGACGCCGCCGCTTCGAGCCGGGCCAGCCAGGCCCGGCCCTCCGGCCCGAGCGTGCCCGAGCGCGGCTGCCCCACGACCGAGCACATGCGGCCGTGCGCCAGGATCCGCTCGCCCGCCGCCACCGCCGCGTCCGCCGCCGCCGAGTCACCGCGGACCCGGGCCGCGGCGGCCAGCGCGGCCGCCGCGGAGACGCCGAGCGCGGCCACCCGGATGCCGGCCAGCAGGCCGGGTTCGATCCGCTCCAGCCAGCCGATGAGGTCTTCGGTCCGGCGCACCGCCTCGGCGTGCTCGCCCCGCCAGTACGCCAGCTCGATCCCGGCGCCGCCCAGCGACAGGGGGATCTGCATGTCCGCCGTCCAGTGCTGCCGCTGCCCGGCGACGAGCTTCGCGGCTTCGTCGAACCGGCCGCGGGCGACGAGGAACATCGACCAGATGGCCAGGATCCGCGCGGCGACCGCGCTGGACACCCCGCGCCCGGCGCGCCCGGCGCTTTCGTCCGGCCAGTCGCCCATCAGGTAGCGCAGCTTCAGCTGCGCCGCCCGCAGCTCCAGTCCGTAGACGCTCCAGCTCAGCCCGGCTTCTTCGGCGCGGGCGACACCGCGGGCCGCGTGGGCCAGCGCTTCGGCGAACTCGCCCTGGTCGTCGTGGCTCAGCGCCAGGAAGTAGGTCGCACGGATCTCGGTGTTGAGCGCCCCGGCGTCCCGTGCCTTGCGTTCGGCCTGCCGCAGCCGCTCGCGGGCCTCGGCGGCGTCGCCCGCGGAGTCGGCCAGCGTGCCCAGGGTGACCAGCGCCGACGCCTCCGCGCCCGCCGCGCCGGCCGCCCGCGCGTCGGCGACCGCGGTCAGCGCGCTGTCCAGCGCTTCCTCGGGCTTGTCGAGGATCCGCAGGAAGCCGGCCCGGCTGGCCAGCACCCACGCCCGCGTCCCGCTCGGCTCGCCGTCCTTGACCAGGTCCCAGGCCCGGTCGATGGCCGCGGTGGCCTCGTCGAGCGTGCCCTCCAGCGCCAGCAGCGCCTCGGCCAGCCGCCGCCACGTCTTCGCCGCGCGGTCCACCGGGGTGTCCGGGGTCAGGGCCCGGGTGGCCGAGCGCGCGAAGGCCGCGGCCCGCTCGGGCTCGCCGGACGTGCCGGCGAAGTAGGACGCCTCGTGCAGCAGGCGCAGCTCGTCGTAGCCTTCGGGCCGGCCCGCGGCCGGGACGGCGTCCCAGATGGACAGTGCCTGTTCGACGTGCCGCAGCGCCGAACCGGGCGCGCCCAGCTTCTCGGCCTCGTCCATCGCGCGCAGCAACGCCGGCAGCGCGGTGACCAGGTCGCTGCTCTGCAGCGAGTGGTGGGCCAGCTTCGCGTCGTGCCCGCGGCCCTGCGGCCGGGCCTGGATCCGCGCGGCGTACGCGGCGTGCGTGCGCGACCGCTCCCCCGGCAGCAGGTCGCCGTACACCGCCTCCTGCAGCAGCGCGTGCCGGAACGTGTAGGAACCGTCGGAGAGCACGACGAGCACGTGGTGCTGGACGGCTTCGCGCAGCGCCTCGTCGAGCTCCAGCTCGCCCAGCCCGGAGACCTCGGCGAGCGCGGCGTGCATCACGGGCTCGTTGGCCACCGAGATCACGCGGACCACCCGGCGCGTGTCCGGCGAGAGCCGCTCGAGCCGGGACAGCAGCACCTCGGCCAGCCCGGCGGGCAGGTCGTTGCACTCGGTCTTGGTGGCGAGCAGCTCCTCGGCGAAGAACGGGTTGCCCTCGGACCGGCTGACGATGTCGGCCACGACGTCCGCCGGCAGCGGCTCGTCGGCCAGCGCCTCGACGAACTTGCGGGCGTCGGCGGCGCCGAAGGGGTGCAGGTCGACGCGCTCGACGGTGGCGAGGCGGACCAGTTCGGAGAGGAGGCCGCGCAGCGGGTGGCGCCGGTGGACGTCCTCCTCGCGGTAGCTGCCCACGACCAGCAGCCGCTGCGCGCGCAGCCGGCTCAGCAGGAAGGACAGCAGGTTGCGGGTCGACGCGTCGGCCCAGTGGAGATCCTCCAGCAGGATCACCACCGGGCGCGACTCCGCGATCTCGGTCAGCACCCCCAGTACCGCGTCGAACAACTGCAGCTGACCGAGATCCTGCTCGGGCCGGGGACGCACCATGGTCTCCCGGTCGTTCGAGGTCATCGGCGGGTGCTCGGCGGCCCGCGGTTCCTCGAACCCCTGCCCCTGGGGCAGCAGCCTGCCGAGCGCGGGCCGGGCCCGCACCGCGGCCGCGACCACCGCGTCCGTCGCCACGCCGAGGGGGGCGAGCGCCTCGGCGAACGGAAGATAAGGGAGACCGCCCTCGCGGACGTCGATGCAGCGGCCGGTGAGCACCAGCGCACCGCAGCCGTCGACGTGCTCGCCGAGCGCGGTCAGCAGCCGGGTCTTGCCGACCCCGGCGTCCCCCGAGAGCAGCACCGCGCCGGCTTCGCCACGTTCAGCCCTGGCGAAGGCGGCGCGGAGCCGCCGCATCTCGTGGGTACGGGCGACGAGCGGGATTCCGGAGCCGAGTCGGGGCACGAGGAGCATTCTGTCTCACCCCACCGACAGTTTCCGACCGCTTATCGCCATCGACACCATCACCCCGCCCTCACCGGGCGGTCTTGCCGGCGCCCGCGGCCTCCCGCGCGGTCTCGCGGCGCTCCTGCGCCGGGACCACGACGTCGGTGCGCGCGGCCCGCACGTGGCGGGCGGCGCGGCGGGCGCGGGCGGCCCAGGCGCTGCGCCCGGCCTTCCGCAGTTCCTCGGCCCGGTAGGCCGCTTCGGCGCGGACCGCGTCGAGCATGAGATCGCTGTGCATCGTGTTCCCCTGTTCCCGAGTTCTCCGGTTTGGTAGCACTCAGGTTCGTCCTGAGGGGGCGCCTCAGGCATCGGGTGATCACGCAGCTCTGGTCGCGAAAAGACCCCTTACTCCCGGTCGAGCCCAGCTCGGCGGGGGTAAGGGGTCTTCGTGGACGGCCTCAGCCGTGCGTGCGGCCGCCGGTCCGCACCGCGGCCAGCAGCCCCCGCCAGCCCGACGCGGGCAGGCGGAACGCACCACCTTCGGGGTCCTTCGAGTCGCGCACCGCGGCGCCGCCGTCGACGAAAGCGACCTCTACGCAGTCGTTGCCGCCCCCGCTGTGGCTGCTCTTGCGCCAGCGCGCCCCGGACAGATCTGCTTCCATGGTCCCCAACTCCCTTAGTGTGTCCTCGGTTCCAGATGGTGCACCGGAGCCGGAGCGGCAGCCTGCTCGGCGAACCGTCCGGCGGCCTCGGCGATCAGATCCACCGAGTCGTCCGGCTTCAGTGCGGCCGCGCGCAGATGGTCGAACATCAGCCCGTAGCGCCGGACGTCTGTGGGTTCCTCCAGGTAGAGGCCGCTGGACGTGCTGTCGTCGACGTAGACGACGTCCGGGTCGGCCTGCTCGGGGAACCCCATGATCAGGAAAGGGCCCTCCATGCCGGGGTGCGCGCCGGCGCCGAACGGCACGACCTGGACGGTCACGTTCGGTTTCTCGGCGACCGCGACCATGCGGTAGAGCTGCTCGGCCATCACCTCGGGGCCGTCGACCACCCGGCGCAGCACGGCTTCGTCCATCACGGCCCAGTACTCCGGCGGCGGGGTCTCCGACAGCAGTTCCTGGCGCGCCATCCGCGCGGCGACGCGGCGGCGGATCTCGGCGTCCTCGGCGTCCGGGCGCAGCGCGCGGATCACCGCGCGGGCGTACCGCTCGGTCTGCAGCAGCCCGGGCACCAGCAGCGCCTGGAACGCGCGCAGCGAACTGGCGTCGGCCTCGAGCCCGACGAAGGTGCCGGTGAAGACCTCGTTGTAGGCGTGCCACCAGCCGCGCTTGCGGGCTTCCCTGGCCAGCTGGACGAGCGCTTCCTGCTCGTCGCCGGTGATGCCGTAGAGGGCCAGCATGTCGCGGGCGTCCCGCGGGGTGACGCCGACGTGGCCGGTCTCGATGCGGCTGATCTTCGAGGCGGAGCACTCGAGCTTCTCGCCGACCTCGTCGATGGTCAGGTCCGCGGCTTCCCGCAGCCGGCGCAGCTCGCCCGCGAGCCTCCGGCGGCGAACCGTGGGGCTCTGTCCCCGTGCCATCGCGCACCTCCGGATGTCGACGGCGTCGTAGCCGTTCGGTCGCTGCCAGTATCCAACCACGACAGTGCCGCAATAACACCGGCACTTATTCCCGCCCGGCCAGCCGGGGCGGAATCTGCAATTTGCAGAATGCTCTTGTATGCTCGCGGCCTGCACTGCCCAGGACGCGCGCGGGGCCCGGTGGCTCCGTCCCCAAGCCCCCGCCCGGCCCTGGTGAGCAGCGTAGACGATGGATCCGCGGCCCGCCGCGTGATCGTCGGGAGAAGAGGTCCGGGGCCGTCCCCCGATCGGTCCCGGCCCTCTCCCCCGCCCGAGTGCCCTTTTGCGGAGCGGGATATTCCGCCAATTTGTCGCCCGTAGGGGTGATTTCCGCGCCGCGTTCAGAGGACGCGCAGGAGTCCTTCTTGGACGACCGTCGCGATGAGCGTGCCGTCCTCGGCGAAGAACCGGCCCGTGGCGAGGCCGCGGGCGCCGGACGCCGTCGGCGAAGCGCTGTCGTAGAGGAACCACTCGTCGGCGCGGAACGGCCGGTGGAACCACAGCGCGTGGTCGAGGCTCGCGCCGAGCACCTTGTCGGTGTCCCAGTAGACGCCGTGGCGCGCGAGCACCGAGTCCAGCAGCGTCATGTCCGAGGCGTAGGTGAGCACGCAGACGTGCAGCAGCTCGTCCTCGGGCAGCTTCCCGTCGGCGCGCATCCACACCTGGTTGCGCGCGGGCCGCTTCCCGGTCTCGCGGGTGATCCACGGCGGCTCGTTGACGTAGCGGACGTCGATCGGCCGCGGCCGGCTGTGCGCGCCGATCGCGTAGCCCTCGGCGCGTTCCATGAGCGTCGGCAGCGTCTCGGGCGCGGGGATGCCCTCGGGCATCGTCTCGGCGTGCTCGATGCCCGGTTCGTCCTTCTGGAACGACGCCGACAGCGAGAAGATCGCCTTGCCGTGCTGGACCGCGACGACGCGGCGGGTGGTGAACGACCGGCCGTCCCGGATCCGGTCGACCTCGTAGACGATCGGCACGCTCGGGTCGCCGCCCCGGATGAAGTACGCGTGCAGCGAGTGCACCCGGCGTTCCTCGGGGACCGTGCGCCCGGCCGCGACCAGCGCCTGGCCGGCGACCTGTCCGCCGAACACCCGCACCGGCGAATGGGCGGGCGAGACGCCGCGGAAGATGTTCTCTTCGATCTTTTCCAGGTCGAGCAGCGCGATCAGGCGGTCGAGCACCGGTTGGCCGCCACCGGGCCGGTCGGGTTCGGTGGCGGCCGTCCTGGCCATTTCAGTCATGGCAGGACCTTACGTCCATACTGAGCGGTCGGTCCCTCAAGCGTGGTCGTCTTCACCGAGCCGGTGCACGCGGATGAGGTTCGTCGACCCGACGGTCCCCGGCGGCGAGCCGGCCACGATGACGACCAGGTCGCCCTTCTGGTACTTGCCCATCTCCAGCATCGCGTGGTCGACCTGCTGGATCATCTGGTCGGTCGAGTCGACCTTCGGCACGATCCGGGTCGTGGTGCCCCAGGTCATCGACAGCTGGCTGCGGACGCTCTCTTCGGGCGTGAACGCCAGCAGCGGCAGCCGGGTGTGCAGCCGCGCGAGGCGGCGCACGGTGTCACCGGACTGCGTGAAGGCGACCAGGGCCTTCGCGTTGAGCCGCTCGCCGATGTCGCGGGCGGCGTAGGAGATCACGCCGCGCTTGGTGCGCGGGACGTGCGAGAGCGGCGGGACGACCGGCGAGTCGGTCTCGACCGCCTCGATGATCCGGCCCATCGTCTCCACGACCTCGATCGCGTACCGGCCGACCGAGGTCTCGCCGGACAGCATCAGCGCGTCGGCGCCGTCGAGCACCGCGTTCGCGACGTCGGAGGCCTCGGCGCGGGTCGGCCGGGAGTTGTTGATCATCGACTCGAGCATCTGCGTCGCGACGATGACCGGCTTCGCGTTCTCGCGGCAGATCTGGATGGCGCGCTTCTGGACCAGGGGCACCTGCTCCAGCGGCAGCTCGACGCCCAGGTCGCCGCGGGCGACCATGACCGCGTCGAAGGCCAGCACGATGGCCTCGAGGTTGTAGACCGCCTCGGGCTTCTCGATCTTGGCGACGACCGGCAGCCGTCCCTTGCCCATCCGGTCCATCACCTGGTGGACCAGGTCGATGTCGGCGGGCGAGCGGACGAAGGAGAGCGCGATGAAGTCGACGCCCAGCTCCAGCGCGAACTCGAGGTCCTCGATGTCCTTGTCGGACAGCGCCGGCACGGAGACGTCCATGCCGGGCAGCGAGACGCCCTTGTTGTTGCTGACCGGGCCGCCCTCGGTGACCTCGCAGACGACGTCCGGGCCCTCGACGCCCTTGACGACCAGGCCGACCTTGCCGTCGTCGACCAGCAGCCGGTCACCCGGCTTGGCGTCCTTGGCGAGGCCCTTGTAGGTGGTCGAGACCCGGTCGTGGGTGCCGGCGACGTCCTCGACGGTGATCCGCACGACGTCGCCGTTGTGCCACTCGACCGGCCCGCCGGCGAACGTGCCGAGGCGGATCTTCGGCCCCTGCAGGTCGGCGAGGATGCCGACCGCCCGGCCGCTCTCCGCGGCCGCGGCCCGGATCAGGTCGTAGACCTGCTTGTGGTCGCTGTGGCTGCCGTGGCTGAAGTTCATCCTGGCCACGTCCATGCCCGCATCCACCAGGGCCCGCATCTTCTCCGGCGTGGCGGTGGCGGGGCCCAGGGTACAAACGATCTTCGCGCGTCGGCTCACGTCTGCACAGCGTAGTCCCTCTTCGCGCGTTCGTCTGTACCGATCCCGAAAAGTTCAGAAAAACTGTTCAGAAACCCGCCCCGTCCAGCCGGTCAACGCCGGGGTTGCGCGCTCGGGCCGATCCGGTCGCGGGCCCACTCGTTGAACTCGCGCAGCTGCCGCCAGGCCTTTTTCACCCGGTCGAGGGCACCCCGCTCGTGGAGGACGTCGTCCGGTTCCCAGGCCCGCACCGCGTACACCGAGCGGTAGCGCAGCAGGTCGAGGCGGGGGTGGTCGGCGTCGAAGCCCCGGGGTTTCGACTTCAGCCGGTCGCCGCGGATCTCCCAGCCGCCCTTCTCGAGCTTGGCGAGGATCTTCTCGAGCGCTTCGCCGTGCAGCTCGGTGTCGACGGCCTGCCGGAACCGGGCGAGCTGGTCGGCGGCCAGGTGGAAGCAGCCGCCGCCGACGCGCAGGCCTTCGGGGCCGACCTCGACGTAGTAGGCGCCGCCGCCGCGGCCCTGCTCGATCACCGCGCCGCAGTGGGTCTTGTACGGCGTCTTGTCCTTGGCGAACCGGACGTCGCGGTAGGGGCGGAACACCTTGGGCTCGCCGAAGCCGTCCGAGAACTCCGGCGCGAGCTCGGCGAGCAGCGCTTCCATGGGGGCGCGGACGTCGGACTTGTAGGTCTCGACGTGGTCGTCCCAGTAGGGCTTCGAGTTGTCCTCGACGAGGCCGTCGTAGAAGTCGACGGCGTACTCGCCGAATCCGCTGAACTTCACGCCGTGGACGATAAACGGGGGCACCGACAACTTTCGCCGGTGCCCCCGCGGGTGCTTACTTCGCGACGGCCGTGATCAGCTCGCCGTCGGTGGTGTCACCGGACAGTTCCCAGAACATCGCGCCGCCGAGCCCCTGCTGCCGGGCGTAGTCCACCTTGCCCGCGATGGTCGACGGGGTGTCGTAGCTCCACCAGTTGCTGCCGCACTTGGCGTACGCGGTGCCGGCGACCGTGCCGGTCGAGGGGCAGGACGTCTTGAGCACCTTGTAGTCCTCGATGCCCTGCTCGTACTTGCCGGGCGCCGGGCCGGTCGCGGTGCCGCCCGGGGCGTCCTGCGTGACGCCCGTCCAGCCGCGGCCGTAGAACCCGATGCCCAGCAACAGCTTGCCCGCCGGGACGCCCTTGCCCTTGAGCTTCTGGATCGCCGCGTCGGAGTAGAAGCCCGGGGTCGGGATGCCGGTGAAGTTCGTCAGCGGCGAATGCGGAGCCGTCGGACCCTGCGCGGCCCAGGCGCCGAAGTAGTCGTAGGTCATGACGTTGTACCAGTCGACGTACTGCGCGGCGCCGCCGTAGTCGGCCGCGTCGATCTTGCCGCCGTCGGTGCCGTCCGCGGTGATCGCGGAGGTGACCAGCTGCGAGCCGAACTTGGCGCGCAGGGCGGCCATCAGGTTCTTGTACGTCGCCGCGCCGCTGGTGTCGCAGCTCAGGCCGCAGGCGTTGGGGTACTCCCAGTCGATGTCGATGCCGTCGAAGACGCCGGCCCAGCGCGGGTCGTTGACCAGGTTGTAGCAGGAGTCCGCGAACGCGGCGGGGTTCTGCGCCGCCTGCCCGAAGCCGCCGGACCAGGTCCAGCCGCCGAACGACCAGATCACCTTGAGACCCGGGTGCTTGGCCTTGAGCTTCTTGAGCTGGTTGAAGCTGCCGGCGAGGGGCTGGTCCCAGGTGTCGGCGACGCCGTCCACGCTGCCCGCGGCGTCGTAGGTCTTCTGGTAGTCGGCGTAGGCGTCGCCGATCGCGCAGCCGCCGTTCGTCACGTTGCCGAAGGCGTAGTTGATGTGCGTCAGCTTGCTCGCCGAGCCCGACGTCTCGATGTTCTTGACGTGGTAGTTCCGGTCGTAGACACCCCACTCGGTGAAGTAGCCGACGACCTTGCCGACGGACGCCTGCGCGCTTTCGGTGGCGGCGGTGGCCACCGGGGCGGTCGCGGCCCCCGCGACCAGGCCCGCGACGGCGGCCACCGTCAGCAGCGCCGAGAAGCTCTTCCTGCGGGACATGCGTTCTCCCTCCGGAGAATTACTCACGGCCGCGTTGCCGGAGTGGTGAGGACCACACCACCGTAAGTGGACTAGACCATTAGGTCAATGGTTCAGACCAAGCAGCCCACGGGCCGGGTCGTGCATGCCTTGACAGGAATATGCCCGGCGGAGCACATTTCGGGGGTGATGCAGACCTTCGAGGTGCTGGCCGAACCCCGCCGCCGCACGATCCTGGACCTCCTCCGCGACGGCGAGCGCTCGGTCGGCGAACTGGTCGAGGAGATGGCGCTCAGCCAGCCGGCGGTCTCGAAGCACCTGCGGGTGCTGCGGGAGGCCGGCCTGGTGACGGTCCGGGTGGCGGCGCAGCGGAGGTGCTACGCGCTGAGGCCGGAGCCCCTGGCGGAGGTGGACGCGTGGCTGGCCCCGTACCGGCGGTTCTGGGGCGAGCGCCTCGACGCGCTGGAGCGGCGCCTGGACACCACCGACCCGCACTGAGCGGCCTGGACGCCATGGCTGCGGCGGCGGCTTCGCCGACGTCTTGAATGAGTCATTCAGGTCTTCGGAGGTCCTGAATGACTCATTCAAGACACCGCTGGCCCCGGCGCGGCTTCGCCGGAGCCCTGGCGCCGGACCGACCGCGCCGGACCGATCGCGCCGATCCGACCGCGCCGATCCGGCTTGCCGTGCGGTGTCAGGGCGCCGGCGGCTCGAACGTGATGCCGCGCTCCGCCGCGCGGCGCTCGCCCCACTCGTACAGGGCCGTCAGCGCCGGGCGGAGCTCCTCCCCCACCGGCGTCAGGTGGTACTCGACCCGCGGGACCCGGCCGGGGATCTCCACCCGGCGGACCAGGCCGTCCGCGGTCAGCTCGCGCAGCTGCTGGGTCAGCATCTTCTCGCTCACCCCGGGCACCCGGCGCCGCAGTTCGCCGTAGCGGTGGGCGCCTTCCTTGAGGTGCGCCAGGAGCACCGGCTTCCACTTGCCGCCGATCAGGTCGACCGCCAGTTCCGTCGCGCAGTGGTACCGCTTCACGCCGTTCCTCCCCACGCACCGGAAAGTACGTGCTTGCCGCCGCGGCCCGGCCGCTGGTTGCCTGACCGGGTGATCGTCGACTACTTCCGCTACACCGTGCCAGAAGCCGCGCGGGCCGAGTTCGAAAAGGCCGCGGCCGGGCACCACGTCGAGCGCGCGCCCGGCCGGTACCTGGTGCGCGCGACGTCGCCGTTCGGCGGCATCGAAGGGTTCACGCCCGACGGCGAACCCGAACGCTACGAAACCACCACCCCCTCCCTCTACGACTGGGCGGGCGGCCGCGAAGCCCTCGTGCGCCTCCTCACGATCTTCTACGGCCACGTCCTCGAAGACCCGCTGCTCGAGCCCGTCTTCCGCGACATGGACCCGCACCACGCCGAGCACGTCGCCGTCTGGCTCGGCGAGGTCTTCGGCGGGCCGCCCGCCTACACCGGCAGCCACGGCGGGCACGCCCACATGATCGGCCGCCACCTCGGCCGCGGGATCACCGAGCCGCAGCGCCGGCGGTGGGTGTCGCTGCTGCTCGACGCCGCCGACGAGGCCGGGCTGCCCGGCGACCCCGAGTTCCGCGCGGCCTTCGCCGGGTACGTCGAGTGGGGCAGCCGCCTGGCCGTGGTCTTCTCCGCCCCCGGCGCCGAGCCGAACCCGCACGAACCGGTCCCGCGCTGGGACTGGCCGATGCCGCCCTGGCCGCAGGCGGGGCCCTAGCCGCATAGTGAGGGCAGGCGAAAGGAGGCTGCCCTTGATCCGGGTGGACGGCCGGACCCTCCGGTGCGCGGACGTCGTGACGGCGGCACGCACCGAGGGCCCGCTGGGCATCGACGTCTCGATCGCCGCGCAGCGCGCGGCCGAGCACGCGTGGAAGCTCGCGGAAGACCTGAGCACGCGCCGCGTGGTCTACGGCCGGACCACCGGCGTCGGGGCCAACAAGGACGACACCGTCGAGAGCTCGCGGGAACACGGCCTGCGCCTGCTGCGCAGCCACGCGGGCGGCAGCGGCGACGTGCTGCCGCCCGGGCAGGTCCGGGCGATGCTGCTGATCCGGCTGAACCAGCTGCTCGCCGGGCGATCCGGGATCAGCCCCGAGCTGATCGGCGCGCTGGCCGAAGCGGTCCGCTCCGGCGCGCTGCCGCTGGTGCACCGGCTCGGCGCGATCGGCACCGGCGACCTCGCGCCCCTGGCCGAGACCGCGCTGGCGCTCACCGGCGAACGGCCGTGGGTCACCGGGCACGTGCCGCCGGTCCCGGTGCACGCCGGCGACGCGCTGGCGTTCATGAGCAGCAACGCCGCGACGCTCGCCGAAGCGACCCTCGCCGCGATGCGGCTGGACGCGCTGACCCGGGCGAGCCACGCCGTCGCGGCGCTGACGTACGTCGCGCTCGACGGCAACCCCGAGGCGTACGCGACGCCGGTGCACGAAGCGCGCCCGCACGCCGGGCAGGTCGCCTGCGCCGCGGAGATGCGGCGGCTGCTGGGCATGCACCAGACGCCGAAGCCGGGCCGCCGCATCCAGGACCCGTTCGGGCTGCGGGCGTTCCCGCAGGTGCAGGGCCCGGCGCTGGACGCGATCCACTACCTGCGGGACGTCCTCGCCGTCGAGATCAACGCGAGCACCGAGAACCCGATGATCTCGACGGTGCACGGCGACGCCTACCACCACGCGCACTTCCACACGGCGTACGTGTCGACCGCGCTGGACCAGGCCCGCGCGACCGTGCACCAGGTGGCGGAGCTGTCGGTGGCGCGGCTGGGCGACCTGGTGGAGCCGGAGTTCACCGGGCTGCGGCCGTTCCTGGCGGCGGGCCCGGCGGGCAGCTCGGGCGTGATGATCCTCGAGTACGTGGCGCACGACGCGCTCACCGAGCTGCGGCAGGCCGCGCTCCCGGCGACGCTCGGCACGGCCGTGGTGTCCCGCGGCATCGAAGACCACGCGAGCTTCTCGACCCAGGCGGCCCGCGCGGCGACCGCGGCGTGCCAGGCCTACCAGCAGGTCCTGGCGTGCGAGCTGGTGGCGGCGGTCCGGGCGCTGCGGATGCGGGACGCGGACCTGGTCGACCTGCCGGTGCGCGACGCCTTCGAGATCGCGTCCGAGGTGCTGGACGCGAGCGTCGACGACCGGCCCCTGACCGACGACATCGCCGCCGCGGCCGGCGTCCTGGACCGCCTCGCCCGGATCTAGCGTGAACCCGGACCGCCCGGACCGCCAATAAGGGGAGCAGGTGGCGGACGACAGGCAGGCGGTTCATGAGTTCACCAGGCGCGGCCGACGCGGAGATCATCGCGGCGTCACTGCGGCAGCCCGAGCGGTTCGCGGTGGTCTTCGACCGCCACGCCGCGCACATCCACCGGTACCTCGCCCGGCGGCTCGGCGGCCAGCTCGCCGACGACGTCCTCGGCGAGACGTTCCTGGCCGCCTTCACCGGCCGCGGCCGCTACGACCCGGCCTTCCCGGACGCGCGGCCGTGGCTCTACGGCATCGCCACCAACCTGGTCGGCAAGCGCCGTCGCGAGGAGGCGCGCGAGTACCGGCTGCGCGCCGCGCTCGGACCGCCCGGCACGCAGGAGGGGCACGCGGACCGGGTGGCCGCGCGGGTGAGCGCGCAGGCGCTGACCGGCAGGCTCGCCGCCGCGCTGGCCGGGCTCGCCCGCGGTGATCGCGACGTCCTGCTGCTGATCGCCTGGGAAGGCCTGTCCTACGAGGAAGTCGCGACGGCGCTGGGCATCCCGGTCGGCACCGTCCGGTCGCGCCTGAACCGGGCCCGCAAGAAGGTCCGCGCGGAACTCGCGCCCGCCGAGGAGGTTTCGAACCGTGGATGAGCTGCAGCTGCTGTGGGACTTCGCCGGACCGGCGACGCTCCCGGCGCACGACGACCTCGCCCGCCAGCGAGCCGAGCTGCTCGCCGCCACGACCGCGCGGCGACCGGCCCGGCGCTGGGTGTGGGGCTCGGTCACGGCGGCCGGGCTCGCCGCGGCCGCCACCGCCGTCATCGCCCTCACGCCGACGGCGCCGACGGCTCCGCCGCCGGTCGCCGGCCCCCAGGAAATCCTGTACCGGGCCGCCGCCGCCGCGCGCGCCCTGCCGGACGTCGAGCCTCGGCCCGACCAGTTCCTCTACACCAGGACGCGGCTCGCGGACGGCCGGGAGAACGAGTTCTGGGTGTCGGCGGACGGGACCCACGACGGCCTCGAGGTCCTCTTCGGCCACGAAACGGAAATCGCGGGCTGCCGCGCCGGGAAGCGCGTGCAGAAGGAAGGCCGGGGGCGGACCGTGACCAGCCGGTGCGAGCCGCGTCCGGCCGTCCACCCCGACCTGCCGACGGACGCCGACGCCATGCTCGCCCACCTGCACCGGAGCACCCACGGCGAAGGCGACACCCTGCACGACCTCGGCAACGAGGCCGTGGACCTGGCCGGGGACTACCTGCGGCCGGCGGCGCGGGCCGCGCTCTACGAGGCGCTTGCGAAGGTGCCCGGGCTGGTCGCCCGCACCGACGCGAAGGACGCCACCGGCCGGGCCGTCCTGGGCATCACGTGGAACAGCACCACCGAGCACGGGATCGGCAACCAGGACGAGTTCCTGTTCGACCCGGTGACCTTCGCCTACCTCGGCAATGGGACGACCGGCGCGGTGGTCAGCCAGGGCATCGTCGACGCCGTGCGCCAGCGCCCCTGAAAGCCGTGAAGGCCTCCTTACCGGCTTTTATGACCGGTAAGGAGGCCTTCACGGACAACGAGCTCAGCCGAAGAAGACTTCGGCTTCCTGGTAGCGCTCGGCCGGGACCGTCTTCAGCTCGGCCGTCGCCTCGGACAGCTTCACGCGGACGATGTCCGTGCCCTTGAGGGCGACCATCACGCCGAAGTCGCCGTCGGCCACCGCGTCGACCGCGTGCAGGCCGAAGCGGGTCGCGAGGACGCGGTCGTAGGCCGTCGGGGTGCCGCCGCGCTGGACGTGGCCCAGGACCACCGCGCGGGACTCCTTGCCGGTGCGGTGGGCGATCTCGTCGGCCAGCCAGGTGCCGATGCCGCCGAGGCGGACGTGCCCGAAGGCGTCCTTCTCGCCGGTCAGCAGCTTCTCCTCGCCGCCCTCGGGCAGCGCGCCCTCGGCGACGACGATGATCGGCGCGTACTCCTTCTCGAAGCGGCTCTCGACGTAGGAGACGACCTGGTCGACGTTGAAGTGCTTCTCCGGCACCAGGATGACGCTCGCGCCGCCGGCCAGGCCGGAGTGCAGCGCGATCCAGCCGGCGTGCCGGCCCATGACCTCGACGACGAGGGCGCGGTGGTGCGACTCGGCGGTGGTGTGCAGCCGGTCGATCGCCTCGGTCGCGATGGAGACCGCGGTGTCGAAGCCGAAGGTGTAGTCGGTGGCGCCCAGGTCGTTGTCGATGGTCTTGGGCACGCCCACGACGCCGACGCCGTCGTCGGTCAGCCGCTTCGCGACGCCGAGGGTGTCCTCGCCGCCGATCGCGATCAGCGCGTCGACGCCCTGGTCGGCCAGGACCTTCTTGATCTTGTCGACGCCGCCCTCGACCTTGTACGGGTTGGTGCGCGAGGACCGCAGGATGGTGCCGCCGCGGGTCAGGATGTCCTCGACGTCGTTGAGGCCGAGCGGACGGCTGTCCCCGGTGAGCGGGCCGTTCCAGCCGTTGCGGAAGCCCACGAAGTCCCAGCCGTGCACCTCGATGCCCTTACGCACCACACCGCGGATGACCGCGTTGAGCCCCGGGCAGTCGCCGCCGCCGGTCAGCACACCGACACGCATGAGAAGCCTCCGTCTGTTCTCTGGAGATGACAGTCACATTTCGTCGTCCGCCAGAGTAGCGGCTCTCGTCTTGATCGGTGCAGCCCGTACCACCTGCCGAATCGGTCCGCGCCCGGCGTGTGCTACCTTGGCGCCGTGCAGCGCTATTTCTGGTTTACGAAGCCGGCCCCGGGTGGGCACGGCGGCGTGAACCTGCGCTGACCACCACCCCGAGCCGGATTTCCCACCGGCTCGGCGAGTCCCCCGCGGGTCGGTGTCCACCAGGAAGGAACACCCCCGCCATGACGCTCTCCGCCGGCCCCGCCACCATCGGTGACCTCGACGCCGCGCGCACCACGTCGATCAGCCCGCTCATTTCGCCCGCGCTGCTGCGCGAAGACCATCCGGTCGACGCCGCCGTCGCCAAGGTCGTGCGGCACGGGCGCGCCGAGACCGTCGACATCCTCGAGGGCCGCGACGACCGCCTGCTCGTCATCGTCGGCCCGTGCTCGGTGCACGACCCCGAGGCGGCCCTCGACTACGCCCGCCGGCTGGCCGCGAAGGCCGAAGAGCTGCGCGAAGACATCCACGTCGTGATGCGCGTGTACTTCGAGAAGCCGCGCACGACGCTGGGCTGGAAGGGCCTGATCAACGACCCGGACCTGGACGGCACGTTCGCCGTCAACAAGGGCCTGCGGCTGGCGCGGAAGCTGCTGCTCGACGTGTCCGCGCTCGGCCTGCCGGTCGGCTGCGAGTTCCTCGACCCGATCACGCCGCAGTTCATCGCCGACATCGTCACGTGGGGCTCGATCGGCGCGCGCACGGCGGCGAGCCAGGTGCACCGCCAGCTGTGCAGCGCCCTGTCGATGCCGGTGGGCATCAAGAACTCGACGGAGGGCGACGTCCAGGTGGCGATCGACGCGACCCGCGCGGCGGCCGCGAGCCACGTCTTCCCCGGCATCAACACCGACGGCCTCGCGGCGCTGCTGACGACGTCGGGCAACCCGGACTGCCACGTCATCCTGCGCGGCCACAACGCGGGCCCGAACTACGACGCCGCTTCCGTTGCGGATGCCCTCGCCCGGCTGGCGAAGTCCGGGCTGCCGGAGCGGCTGATCATCGACGCTTCGCACGGCAACAGCGGCAAGGACCACGTCCGGCAGGGCGCGGTGGTGCGCGAGCTGGCCGCGCGGATCGCATCCGGCGAGCGCGGGATTTCCGGCCTGATGATGGAGAGCTTCCTGGCCGGCGGGCGGCAGGACCTCGCGCTGGGGCGCGCGGAGGAGCTGACCTACGGGCAGTCGATCACCGACGCGTGCCTGGCGTGGGACGACACGGCCCCGCTGCTGGACGAGCTGGCCGCGGCGGTCCGGGCGCGCCGCTGAGAGGTCCCCGGCCTGGGGGTCCCCCGGTTTTGACGTTACCGGGCAGCACCGACAATTCCGGGCCCCCGGCGGCCGGGCGGCGCCGCTCGCGGGGGATTCCGGGGCGCGGTCAGCGGCGCGGGAAGTACTCCTCGATGACTTCCCAGCGCGCCAGGTTGTGCTTCGCGTCCGCCAGCGCGTCGTGCTGGTCGGTGGGGGCCGCCGGGAGCTTCGGCTTTCCGGCGTCCTCCCACCGCTGCCGCAGATCACGAGTGAACCGCGGCAGCTGGCGGGGCAGGGCCGGCATCGGGCCCCACAGCTGGGCCAGCGCCACGTGGTCGTACGCCGCGAACCAGGCCCACAGCTCGATGCCGCCCGGGGGCTTGCCGAAGAACTCCAGCAGGTCGGCGCGGATCTTCTCGCGGCTGCGCCACGCCTTGTCCGCCGGCGACGGGAGCTTGTCCAGCACGTTGTCCCGGACCCACGGCCCGGCGCGGTCCGGGTCGAACTCCGTCGAGACCGCGTAGAACTCGCGGCCCCGCTCGTCGACGACACCGATGGAGACCAGGTCGATCGTCACGCCGTCTTCGATGAACTCGGTGTCGTAGAAAAAACGCACTGGTGAACAGTAGTAGTGGGTCAGCCGACCTTGGAATCCGGCACCCGGGCCGCGTCGCGGGAGGCGGGCTGGGCCGGCACCTTGGGCTTGACCCCGGCGGCCTCGGCGGCCAGCAGCTCCTTGGCCTTCGCCGCGTAGATGTCGACGTACTCCTGGCCGGACAGCTCCATCAGCGCGTACATGATCTCGTCGGTGATCGACCGCTCGATGAACCGGTCGCCCGCGAGGCCTTCGTAGCGCGAGAAGTCCAGCGGCTTGCCGAAGCGGACCTCGAGGCGGCGGGGCCACCACATCCGGGAGCCGATCGGGTTGACCTTGTCCGTGCCGATCATCGCCACCGGGACGACGACGCCGCCGGACTCCAGCGCGATGCGGGCGACGCCGGTCTTGCCCTTGTACAGGCGGCCGTCCGGGGAGCGGGTGCCCTCGGGGTAGATGCCGAGCAGGTGGCCGTCCTTGACCAGGCGGGTCGCGGTGTCGAGCGCGGCCTGGGCGGCGTTGCCGCCGGAGCGGTCGATGGGGAACTGGCCGACGCCGGTGAAGAACCACTTCTTGAGCAGGCCCTTGAAGCCGGGCTCGGTGAAGTACTCGGACTTCGCCGGGAAGGTGACCTTGCGCTTGACCCGCAGCGGCATGAAGAACGAGTCCGCGACCGCCAGGTGGTTGCCGGCGAGGATCGCGCCGCCGGTTTCGGGGATGTTCTCCGCGCCGACGACCTTCGTCGGCCACAGCGTCTTGAGCAGCGGTCCGATGAATACCCACTTCATGAGCCAGTACAGCACCGGTGCCTCAGTCCTCCATCGCAGCTCAGCCCCATTCACCCGCGCCGGACAGCCTACGAACCCGGGTGCCCGCCGCACAACGGAGACCACCCGGTTACCGGCGGGCAGCGATCGATCTCACAGCGAATTCCGGGCCCGGGCGGAGCCCCACAACGCCCGCGAGCCGTGAGAGCATGGACGGATCCACCGCTCACACGGAAGGCGATCGCATGGGCGTGCTCGCCGGCGCGGAACCGTTCGGCCACACCGGTTCGGCCGAGATCGGGTTCCTGCTCTGCCACGGGTTCACCGGTACCCCGGCGAGCATGCGGGCCTGGGGTGATCACCTGGCCGGCGCCGGGTTCACCGTGCGCTGCCCGCTCCTGCCCGGCCACGGCACCCGCTGGCCGGACCTCAACCGCACGACGTGGGAAGACTGGTACGGCACGGTCCGCGAAGCGCTCCTCGAGCTGCTCTCGGCGTGCAAGACGGTCTTCGTCGGCGGCCTCTCCATGGGCGGCACGCTCACCCTGCGCCTCGCCGAGGAGTTCGGCGACCGGATCGCCGGGATCGTCCTGGTCAACCCGTCGGTGACGCGGCTGAAGTGGGACACGCGGCTGCTGCCGGTGCTGGGCCGGATCGTGCCGTCGGTGCCGGCGATCGCGAACGACATCAAGAAGCCGGGCGAGACGGAGCTGGCCTACCCGCGCACCCCGGTGCGCGCCGCCGCGAGCCTGGCGAAGCTGTGGGCGGTCGTGCGCGCGGACCTGGGCAAGGTCACGCAGCCGGTGCTGCTGCTGCACTCGTCGGTGGACCACGTCGTCGAGCCGGTGAACTCGCAGCTGGTCCTGAAGGGCGTCTCGAGCACCGACGTCACGGAGGTCGTGCTGGAGAACAGCTACCACGTGGCGACGCAGGACAACGACGCCGAGGTCATCTTTTCGCGTAGCGTCGAGTTCGCGAAGGCGCACGCCGCACAGCCTGAGGAGACCGCATGAGCCGCGGGAAGGACGGGCCGGAGGACGTCGACGCGACGTTCGCCGAGATCGTCGCCGACCTGCGGGCCGACGGCTTCGGGCTCCCGGAGGACGACACCGCCGACACGCCGCAGACGGGCACGGCGACCGAGTCGCGGAAGACGCCGGAACGGCCCGTCGAGCCGCCGGCCGCGGACCCCGCCCCGCCCGAGCCCGGCTGGCGCTCCGGCGGCACGTCGTGGGACACCACGATGTTCTCCGACGACCCCGCGGACGACGACGAGCACTACATCCCGCCGGAGCCGCCGCCGCTGCCGCGGCCCAAGATGGGCGCGTTCCTCATCCTGCTGCTGTTCCTGGCCGGGCTGTTCCTGCTGATCCTGCCCGGCGCGATCGGCGTCGGCCCGACGGTGGCGACCCCGCTCGGCATCCTCGCGCTCGCGACGGCGATCGCGCTCCTGCTGCTCCGCGTCCGGCAGGGACCGCCGCCCGGCGCCGATCCCAGCAACGGCGCCCAGGTCTGACGCGTCACGGCGATGCGCATCGATTTCAGCCCTTCGCGGCGATCGACCGTCGGCGCGGAGTGGGAGCTCGGCCTGGTCGACCGCCGCAGCGGCGAGCTGTCTTCGGTGGCGGAACGGATCCTCGAAGCGGTCCGGCCCGACGGCGCCGCCGAGCACCCGAAGATCAAGCAGGAGCTGCTGCTCAACACCATCGAGATCATCACCGGCGTCTGCGACACGATCGCCGAGGTCAAGGCCGACCTGAACGGGTCGCTCGACGTCGTGCACGGCGTCACCGACCCGCTCGGCGTGGAGATGTTCTCGGCCGGGACGCACCCGTTTTCGAACTGGTACCAGCAGAAGGTCACCGACAAGGAGCGCTACGCGAAGCTGATCGACCGGACCCAGTGGTGGGGCCGCCAGATGCTGATCTACGGCGTCCACGTGCACGTCGGGGTCGACCACCGCGAGAAGGTGCTGCCGATCCTCGACGCGCTGCTCAACTACGCGCCGCACCTGCAGGCGCTGTCGGCATCGTCGCCGTACTGGGGCGCCGAGGACACCGGGTACGCCTCGAACCGGGCGCTGATGTTCCAGCAGCTGCCGACGGCCGGGCTGCCGTTCCAGTTCCGGAAGTGGGCGGAGCTGGAGAACTACGTCGACGACATGTTCACCACCGGCGTGATCGACCACTTCTCGGAGATCCGCTGGGACATCCGGCCGGCCCCGCACCTGGGCACGATCGAGATGCGCGTCTGCGACGGGCTGCCGACGCTGCTGGAGGTCGGCGCGATCGCGGCGCTGACGCAGTGCTTGGTCGACGACTTCAGCCAGCGCCTCGACGACGGCGAGATCCTGCCGACGCTGCCGCCGTGGCACGTCCAGGAGAACAAGTGGCGCGCGGCCCGCTACGGCACCGACGCGATCGTCATCCTGGACGCGGCTGGGCGCGAGCGGCTGGTCACCGACGACATCGCCGACCTGCTCGACCGGCTGGAGCCGGTGGCGCGGCGGCTGGACTGCGTTGCCGAGCTGCGTGACGTCGAAACGATCCTGGAGCACGGGCCGAGCTACCGGCGGCAGCGGGCGGTCGCCGAGGCGCACAAGGGCAGCCTCAAGGCCGTGATGGCGTCGCTGGTCGCCGAGATGCGCGACGGCATCCCGAAGGACTAAAGCGCGTCGAGCCGGGTGCGCAGGGTGCCGGGGCCGAGGATCGCCGCGCCGAGGGCTTCGACGCGCCGCTTCAGCTCGCGGTCGGCCGTCGCGACCAGGATCCGGGCGTCGGCCTGCTTCGCGACGACCTCGACGATCTTCGAGTCGCCGTCGGTGTCCGCGGCGACGACCTCCACGCCGGCCACGCCCGTGACGTGCTTGGCCTTGCCCTCGACGACCAGCACGATCCGCGGCCACCAGGTCACGGACGCGTCGTCCGGGTCGGCCAGCCCGGCTTCGGCGAGCCGGGCGAGCTGGTCGCGCAGCCGCTCGGCGGCGCCGTGCCGGTCGCGCCACCAGCCGTCCGGCCGCGAGCCGACGACGTTGGCGCCGTCGACGACGAGGACGAGCTTGCGCCCGACGCGCGCGGCCAGGTCCGGCCAGGCGGCGGCGAAGTCGCGGTGCAGGGGGTATCCGGGGACGTCTTCGGGGTCCACCCAGCGCACCTCCGCGCTCTCGGTGTTGGCGACGCGCGCTTCGGCGCCCTCGGCGAGCGCGAGCACGGTGGTGTAGCTCCACTCGCCGTGGTCGACGACGGAGGCGGAGACGGTCCGGAAGGCTTCGGCGGGCACGGAGGCCTCTTCGAAGGCTTCGCGGGCGGCCGCGGTGAGGGCGGTTTCGCCCGCCTCGATGGCCCCGCCGGGCAGCGCCCAGGTGCGGCCGTGGTGCACCCACCAGGCCCGGCGCTGCAGCAGCACCCCGCGCGCGGGATCGACGAGCAGCAGCCCGGCGGCGCCGTACCGGCCCCAGTGCAGGTGCCCGCAGGAACACTTGACGAAGACGCTCGCGGACGCGGGACTCACCTAGCCAGGGTGTCACAGGTCGGCCGCGGATCACCTCTCCACGGCCGCCGGAGGAGTGACTCAGACCGGGGTCTTGGCCGCTTCCAGCGCCAGCGCCGCCGCGCCGACGATCGCCGTGTCGTCGCCCAGGTGAGCCGTGCGGATCCGGGCCAGCGGCCGGTGCCGCGCCCCCGTGATCGCGCCCGCGTAGTGCTCGCGCGCCTCGTCCAGGAACAGGGGCGCCGACTCCGACACTCCCCCGCCGATCACGATGATCTCCGGGTCGAACACGTCCGCCACCAGCGCCAGGCCTTCGCCCAGCCACTTGGCCAGTTCCGCCATCGCCAGCTGCGCGATCGGGTCGCCGTCCCGCGCCGCCCCGGCGACCCGCCGTCCCGTCACCGAGCCCGGGTCGCCCGCGACCTGCGGGGCCAGCACCGTCGAGCGGCCCGGGTGCCGCGCCAGCAGCTCCACCGCCGTCGCGGCCAACGCCGTTCCGCTGCAGTAACGCTCCCAGCAGCCGTACTTGCCGCACGGGCAGGGCCGGCCGCCGCGGACCACCGTCAGGTGGCCCAGTTCCGGTGCCACGCCGTACGCGCCGCGGAACAGCTTGCCGTCCAGCAGCAGGCCCGCGCCGATGCCCGTGCCCAGCGCCACCAGCGCCGCCACGTGGGCGCCGCGGGCCGCGCCGAAGCGGTGCTCGCCGACCATCGCCGCGTTGACGTCGTGCTCCAGCAGGACCGGCAGGCCGACGCGCTTCTCGATGCGATCGGCGACCGGGGCGCCGCGCCAGGCCAGGTGCGGTGCGAACATCACCGACCGGCGGTCGCGGGCCACGAACCCGGCCACGGCCAGGCCCACCCCGGCCACGTCGTGCCGGTTGCGCAGGTCCTCGACGACGCCCGCGATGGCGTCCTCGAGGGCGCCTTCCTCGCTCGGCGTCCCGACGCGTGCCGTGTCGAGCAGGGAGCCGCGCTCGTCCACCACGCCGGCCCGGACGCTCGTCCCGCCGACGTCCACCCCTATCGTCCGCACTCAGTTCTCCCACTCGTCACGCCTGCGGACGGCGATGTGCTGGACCCGCACCGAGACCGCGGCATCCGCCGGGGGCCGCGGCGCGGGCCGGAACCCGGGCATGTGCACGCCCTCGTCCGGTTCCCAGCGGTCCGCGAGCACCGCCCGGAGCAACGCCACGAGCTGGGCCAGCTGTTCCAGCACGCGGGCCACGAGTTCGGGTCGCTCACCCCGCACCACCGCGACGATCGCACAGAGCGGGCACCACCCGCACGCCGAGCCGTCCGGTTTCGCCTGGTCAGGGTCGCCGTGCCCGGCGGCGACGACGCCCTCCAGCCACGGCGCGGCCTTCTCCACGACCATCTCGACGAGCAGGCGGATCTCCTCCGCGAGCCGCGGCCCGTCCGTGGGTTCCTCTTCGCTCACCCGCGTCCCCGGTTCCCGGCCAGGCTCACGACCAGGCCGTCGGCATCGGATTCCGCGCCGGTGATCCGGCACGGCCGCAGCGACTCCGGCAGGGCGATGAGCCTGCGGAAGCCGTCCACGGTGATCGCCAGGTCGTCGTCGACGCGGGCGAGGTCGACCTCGGTGTCCCGCGTCAGCGGGATCGCGATGCGCAGGGTGTACCCGTCCGGCGCGCGCCGTATGAGCAGCAGCGGGGTGACCGGGGTGCCGTCGCCGGCCAGGGGGTCGCCGTCGCGGTACAGCTCCGCGGCGATCTCCAGCAGCGCGGGCAGCCCGACCGGTTCGACGGCGCGGTGCTCGACGCGGGAGACCCGCTCGAAGCCGGCCCCGGACAGCTCGGCGAGCACGGCGTCCTGCTCGTTGCGGCGGGTGCGCAGCCAGGACGCGGCGCCGCCGCGCCAGAACCCGGGCGCGGGCATCAGCCGGTTGGCGATCAGGCCGTCGACGGCGATGCCGCGCAGGGCCAGCGAGCTGAGCGTGCGCCGCGCCTCGGCGACGACGACCCGCTCCGGGGTCAGCACCAGCCGGACCGTGGTCACCGACGGATCGGTGAGCAGCGCGCGCAGGCCGTCGAGGTGGACGCCGAGCCGGCGCACGGACTCGGTGACGCGCCTGCCGAACACGCGCGCCAGGTAGCCGGAGACGGCTTCCGGGAGGGCGAGCAGCCGCAGCGTCTCGGCCGTCGGCCCGCAGTCGACGACGATGGTCTCCCACGGCCCTTCTTCGGCGAGCCGGCGGACCTCGGTGAGGGCGAGCAGCTCGTCGACGCCGGGCAGCACGGTCAGCTCTTCGGCGTCCAGGGTGTCGAGCCCCGCGCCGGCCAGCGCGGCCTGCAGCTCGGCCCGCAGCCGGTGCCAGGTGGTGTCCACCAGCGTCCGGGAGTCGATCTGGACGGCCGAAAGCAGTGCGTCCACTTCGGACGGTTCGGCGCTCAGGGTGTGCCCGAAGGCGTCGCCGAGCGAGTGCGCCGGGTCGGTGGACACGACGAGCGTCTTCCTGCCGCGAGCGGCCAGGGCGGCGCCGGTGGCGGCGGCCAGCGTCGTCTTCCCGACACCCCCCTTGCCGGTGAACAGCAGGATCCGCACGCGGCTACCCCTCGGCCCGCTTCTTGAGCTCCTTCAGCGCGGTGTCCATGACCATCTTCTCGGCCTTGCGGCGCAGCAGCCCGATCATCGGGAGCGCCAGCTCGACCGACAGCGTGTAGGTGACCCGCGTCCGGCCGCCCAGGTCCTCGAGCGCGTACCGGCCGTTCTGCGCCTTCTGCATCTGGCCCTTGACCAGGTGCCAGCTGACGCCGAGGCCGTCACCGTCCCAGTCGTACTCGAGGGTGTAGACGTCCTTGATCGGGCCCGCGTCCAGGGTCAGCTTGACCTGCTTGGCCCGGCCACCGGCGTCGGTGCCGAGCACCTCGGTCTGCCGGACGGCCTTGGCCCATTCCGGGTAGGCGGGGAAGTCGGCGATCACGGCCATCACCCGGCTGGGCTCGGCGTCGACCTCGATGGACTGTGTGGACTGCTCGGCCATGGGACGAAGCGTAGCCGCCGCGGCCGGTCACCAGCGCAGCACGTACGGCTGCCCGGTCTCCTTGAAGTGACCCACGTTACGGCACTCGGTCAGGCCGACCCGGACCCGCGCGGACAGCGGCTGGTGCACGTGGCCGAACACCGACCAGCGCGGCCGCTGTTCCCGGATCAGCTCCAGCAGCGCCGTGGAGCCGATCTCGTTGCGGCGCGCGACGACGTCGTAGGTCAGCTCCGGCAGGGCGGGCGGGCCGTGCGTGCAGAGCACGTCGACGTCGGTGAGCGCGGCCACGCTCTTGTCGTAGTCCTCGCGATCCCGCAGGTAGGGGCGCCAGGCGGCGCCCTTGCGGCGGCGCGGGACGACGCCGTCGGGCAGCAGCGCGCCGCCGACGAAGCCGAACCGGAGGCCGCCGATCTCGGTCACCTCGCCGTCGAGGACGTGGATGCCCGCGCCGGTGAACTCCGGCCACAGCGACGGCGTGTCCACGTTGCCGGGGGTGGCGTAGGTGGGCGCGGTCATCGCCGCGAACAGCGTCGCGTACTGCTCGCGGATGGCCTCGTCGACCGCGGCGGCCGGGTCGTCGAGGGTCGCCCAGAGCGTCCGGGAGAAGGCAACGGTTTCGTCACGGGTGCCCTCGCGGCGCAGGCGCGCGAACTCCCCGACCTTCTCGGCGCCGAACAGCGCGCCCATGATGCCCTTGTCGTGGTCGCGGTAGTCGACGAAGTCCAGCAGGTCGCCGAGCACGACCAGCGCGTCGGCCCCGTCCCCCGCCCGCTTCAGCGCGTCCGCGTTGCCGTGCACGTCCGAGACGACGTGTACCCGCACCCCTGGTCCCTTCAGTCTTCACCGCGCGGAGGCACTCCGGGCTCGCGCCCGTCCTCCAGGATCTCCTTCAGCCCGAGCGCGATCGCCTTGGCCGCGCGGGCCCGCCGGTCGAACTCCCGGCGCAGCTCGCGCGGCGCCGGCGCACGGGGCGCGCCCGCCGCGTCGGCGGGGGTCGCCCGCAGGAAGTAGTGCAGCAGAGTGCCGTCGAGCACCGGCTCGAGCCAGACCTCCATCGTACCGACGAGCGCGCCGCGCACGGTCCAGCGCAGGCCCTGGTCGCCCCGGTCGGTGTAGACCTCCAGGACCAGGTCGGGCCAGTAGCGCGGCCAGGACCGGGGGTCGGCGAAGGCGGCGGCCACGGTGGACGGCGGGACCGCGAGGAACGTCTCGTCGACGACGTCGATGGCGGGCGGTGCGTTCACGTGCGAAGAATGTCACGCCCTCGCCGTGCGGCGGCGATCAGCATGGTCTTAAGGTGCTCACCACGCTAAGTTGACTGGCGGGTAACAGCGGTGTCGCCCACCGCACGCGTTGAACACGGAGGTCCACGTGCGCGAATACAGCGCTCCCGCCGGCAAGCCGGTGGCCGACGACGAAAACATGTCCGATGTCGTCTGGGCGAACGCCGAGCGGTTCTCCGACGTGGTGAGCTTCCGCCGCCAGGTCGAGGGCAGCTGGCTGGACGTGACCGCCAAGGAGTTCGCCGCCGAGGTGCTGGCGGTCGCCAAGGGCATGGCGAAGGCCGGGATCGGCCGCGGCGACCGCGTCGCGATCATGTCGAAGACCCGCTACGAGTGGACGCTGATCGACTTCGCGATCTGGGCGGCCGGCGCGGTGACCGTCCCGATCTACGACACCTCGTCGCCCGAACAGGTGTACTGGATCCTCTCCGACTCGGCCGCCAAGGCCGTGTTCGTCGAGACGACCGGCCACGCCGGCGCGGTCGAGGAGATCCGCGACCGGCTCACCGAGCTGGACCACACGTGGCAGATCGAGGGCGACGCCCCCGCCGTCGAGACGCTGGCCGCGCTGGGCGCCGACCTCTCCGACGACGAGCTGCACGAGCGCCGCCGCGACGTGAGCGCGGACGAGCTGGCCACGATCGTCTACACCTCGGGCACCACCGGCCGCCCCAAGGGCGTCGAGCTGACCCACCGCAACCTGCTGGCCGAGATCCGCGCCGACATCGAGGCGTTCCCGCAGCTGATGGAGCAGGGCAACTCGCTGCTGTGCTTCCTGCCGCTGGCGCACGTGCTGGCCCGCGCGATCGCGGTGACCGCGCTCACCGCCCGCGTCACCCTCGGGCACACCCCGGACGTCAAGAACCTGGTCGCCGACCTCGGCACGTTCCGCCCGACGTTCGTGGTCGCGGTGCCGCGCGTGTTCGAGAAGGTCTACAACTCGGCCAAGCAGAAGGCCCACAGCGAGGGCAAGGGCAAGATCTTCGACGCCGCCGAGGCGGTCGCGGTCGAGTACAGCCAGGCGCAGGACACCGGCGGCGCCGGGCTCGGCCTCAAGCTGAAGCACCTGGCGTTCGACAAGCTCGTCTACGGCAAGCTGCGCGCGGCCCTCGGCGGCCGCTGCGTCGCGGCGGTGTCCGGCGGCGCTCCCCTGGGCGCCCGGCTGGCGCACTTCTTCCGCGGCATCGGCGTCCCGGTGTTCGAGGGCTACGGCCTCACCGAGACGTCCGCGGCGGCGAACGTCAACACGCAGACGGCGTTCCGCGTCGGCACGGTCGGCAAGCCGGTCAACGGCACGTCGGTCCGCATCGCCGACGACGGCGAGGTCCTGCTCAAGGGCGACGTGGTGTTCAAGGCGTACTACAACAACCCGGCAGCGACGAAGGAAGCGCTCACCGACGGCTGGTTCCACACCGGCGACCTCGGCGAGCTGGACTCCGACGGCTTCCTGAAGATCACCGGCCGCAAGAAGGAGATCATCGTGACGGCGGGCGGCAAGAACGTCGCCCCGTCCGGCCTCGAGGACACGATCAAGGCGGCCCCGCTGGTCAGCCAGGCCATGGTGGTCGGCGACCAGCGCCCGTTCATCGCGGCGCTGGTCACCGTGGACGAGGAGTACTTCCCGGCGTGGAAGTCCCAGCACGGCAAGCCCGCCGGCGCTTCGGTGGCGGACCTCGCTTCCGACACCGACCTGCTCGCGGAGATCCAGGCCGCGGTGGACGAGGCGAACAAGCAGGTGTCGAAGGCCGAGGCGATCAAGAAGTTCACGGTGCTGGCGAACGACTTCACCGAGGCGGGCGGCGAGATCACGCCGAGCCTGAAGCTGAAGCGCAACGTGGTTTCGAAGAACTACGCGAACGCCATCGAAGGCCTGTACAAGAAGTAGGCCTCACGCGAGCCGCTGGGCCGTGACGAAGTCGCGGTACCAGCGGTAACTCGCCCGCGGCGTGCGGGTCTGCGTCGCGTAGTCCACGTGCACCAGGCCGAACCGGTGCTTGTACCCGTGCGCCCACTCGAAGTTGTCCAGGAGCGACCAGCAGAAGTACCCCCGCAGGTCGACCCCCGCCGCCGCGGCCGTGCGCGCCGCCTCGATGTGCTCGCTCAGGTACGTGATGCGCTCGTAGTCGGCGAAGTCGCTGCGGTCCGGGTACACGCAGCCGTTCTCGGTGACGTACACCGGGGGCAGCTCCGGGTAGCGGTTGTGCAGGCCGACCAGCGCCTCGGTCAGCCCCTCCGGCTCCACCGGCCAGCCCATGCCCGTGCGCGGGACGTCCGGCAGCCGCGAGGTGTCCACGCCGATGTCGGCCACCGTGCGCAGCGCCGGGTCGGGTTCGCGGTGCGGGGCGTCCGCGACGTGCAGGCGGTAGTAGTAGTTGACGCCCAGGTAGTCCAGGGGCTGGCCGATCGTGCCCAGGTCGCCGTCACGGCGGAAGGCGAAGTCCGAGGCGCCGCTGAACATCGCCGCCAGGCCCGGGGCGTAGCGGCCGCCGAAGAGCGGGTCGGTGAACTGGCGGCGCAGCAGCGTGTCCTGGCGGGCGGCCGCCGCCACGTCCGCCGGCGAGGCGGACACCGGGACGGCGGGCGACTGGTTGAGGACGATGCCGAACTGGTGGTGCGGCGGTGCCTGCCCCCGCATCGCCCGGACCGCCAGGCCGTGACCGAGCAGCAGGTGGTGGGCCGCGGCGAGGGCGCCGTCGCCCTCCTTCGCGCCGGGCGCGTGGCGGCCCTCGCCGTAGCCCGCGACCGCGCACGGGTACGGCTCGTTCAGCGTCGTCCAGTGCTCGACCAGGTCGCCGAGCTCCGCGTGGACGAGGGCCGCGTAGTCGGCGAACCGGAACGCCGTGTCCCGGGAGCGCCAGCCGCCTTCGTCCTCCAGCGCCTGCGGCAGGTCCCAGTGGTAGAGCGTCAGGAACGGCTCGATCCCCTTCTCCCGCAGCCCTTCCACGAGCCGCCGGTAGAAGTCGAGCCCGCGGCGTTCGACGCGGCCGCGGCCGGACGGCTGCACGCGGGGCCACGACACCGAGAACCGGTAGGCGTCCACGCCGAGGCCGGCGAGCAGGGCGAGGTCCTGCGGCCAGCGGTGGTAGTGGTCGGCCGCCGGTTCGCCGGTGTCGCCGCCGGCCACCGCGCCGGGGACCGCGGCGAAGGTGTCCCAGATGGACGGTCCGCGGCCGTCCGCGGTGGTGGCGCCCTCGATCTGGAACGCCGAAGTGGCGACGCCCCAGCGGAAGCCGGGCGGGAAACTGGTGGTCACGGTGGTCTCCGGGAGGTCAGCCCTTGAGCGCGCCCTGCATGATGCCGCCGACGATCTGGCGGCCGAACAGCAGGAACACGAGGAGGACGGGAACGGTGCCGATGGTGGCGGCGGTGAGCACGAGCGTGTAGTCGGTGGTGTAGCCGCTGGCCAGGCTGGACAGTGCCGTCTGGACGGTCGGGTTCTCCGGCACCAGCACCACCAGCGGCCAGAAGAAGTCGTTCCACGCCTGCATGAACGTGAACAGCCCGAGCACCGCCGCGGCCGGCCGGGCGGCGGGCAGCGCCACGTGCCAGAACAGCCGCAGCGAGCCGCAGCCGTCCATCCGCCCGGCCTCCAGCAGTTCCAGCGGCAGGGCGCGTTCGAAGTACTGGCGCATGAAGAACACGCCGAACGCCGTGACGAGCCCGGGCACGATCACCGCCTGCAGCTGCCCGGCCCAGCCGAAGTCGGCCATCATCATGTAGAGCGGGACGACGCCGAGCTCGGTCGGGATCGCCTGGGTGGCGACCACGAGCAGCAGCAGGAACGTCCGCCCGCGGAACTTCAGCTTGGCGAACGCGAACCCGGCCAGCGTCGAGAACAGCACCACGGACACGGTGATCGTGCCCGCGACGATCAGCGAGTTCCCGAGCGCCAGCGCGAAGTTCGTCTCGTCGAAGACGCGGGCGATGTTCTCGAACAGGTGCCCGCCGGGCACGAGCACCGGGGGCACGCTCCCGACCGCCTCCGTCGTCTGCGAGGAGACGACGAACGACCAGTACACGGGGAACGCCGAACCGGCGAGGATCGCGACGAGCGCGGCGTAGGTCCACGGGCTTGTGGCCCGCCGGACCAGCCGCCGCACCCGGCCGGGCGGGCTCGGCGCCGCGGCGGGCGCCGAGGTCAGCACGGTGGTCATGTCCGCTCCTCAGTCCGTTTGGATGCGCCGGGTGACCAGGTACGACACGCCCGCGACGAGCATCGTGGCCACGGCCAGGATCAGCGCGATCGCCGAGCTGTAGCCGAAGTCGTACTTGGTGAAGCCCTGTTCGTAGAGGTAGAGCGCGGCGGTCTGGAACTGCCGGTCCGAGCCGCCGGTGGCGGCCGCCGTGCCCGGGTTGAACAGCAGCGGCTCGGCGAGCAGCCGCATGTTGCCGGTCGTCGCGATCACCGTCGAGAAGATGATCTGCGGCCGCAGCAGCGGCACGGTGATCCGCCAGAACTGCTGCCACCCGCGGGCGCCGTCGAGGGTGGCGGCTTCGTACATGGCCGACGGGATCGCCTGCATCGACGCCAGGAAGATCAGCGCGTGGTAGCCGGTCCAGCGCCACACCACCATCGCCGCGATGGCGGTGTGGGAGCTGGCCGTGCCCGCCTGCCAGTCGACCTGGCCGGCGCCGAACCAGCTCAGCACCCAGTTGACCAGGCCGAAGTCCCGGCCGAACAGCTGCGCGAAGATGATCGTCACCGCCGCCACCGAGGTGATGTTCGGCAGGATCATCCCCATCCGGAACAGCGTCCGGCCGCGCAGCCGCCGGTTGAGCAAGTGCGCGATGCCGAGCGCGAACAGGATCTGCGGGATCGTGGTCAGCAGCCACAGGCTGACCGTGTTCCCCATCGAGTTCCAGAAGTACGGGTCGTGGAACAGCAGCTGCTCGTAGTTGCCGAACCCGATGAACGTCGCGCCATCGGCGTCGAGCAGGTTCCGCTTCTGCAGCGACACGAACGCCGTGTACAGCAGCGGGAACAGCCCGAAGACGCCGAAGATCAGGAAGTACGGGCTGATGAAGCCGAACGGCGACAGCTTGACGTCCCACTTGTGCCGCCGGTCGGCCCAGGTCAGCGCCATTACTTCAGCTTCGAGACGTCACCGACGAGCTGCTCCCACGCGGCCGCGCCGTCCTGCTTGCCCTGCTCGACGCGCTGCATCGCGTTGCCGAACTCCGTCTGCACGTCGCCGGCCTTGGGGCCCTGGTACTGCGGGTTCAGCTTCTTCGCCGCGTCGGTGAACACCTTGCCGACGGGAGCGTTGTTGAAGAACGGGTTGGTGTAGCCGGTGATCTTCGGGTCGTCGTAGAGCGACGGCGTCGAGGGCAGCAGGCCCTTGCTGGTGAACACCTTCGCCTGCTGCTCGGGCGCGGTCAGCCACGCGGCGAGCTCGGCGGCTTCCTTGGTGTGCTTGCCCGACTTCGGCACGGTCAGGTACGAGCCGCCCCAGTTGCCGCCCCCGCCGGGCACGGCCGCGACGTCCCACTTGCCCGCGGTGTCCGGGGCCTGGTCCTTGATCTTGGTCATCATCCAGGCCGGGCAGGTGACCGTGGCGAACTGGCCCTGGGTGAAGCCGGTGTTCCAGGTCGGCGTGCTGTAGAGCAGGCCGGCGGAGAGGTTCGCCTTGACGGCGTCGACGACCTGGTCCCAGCCGGTGCGCAGGGCCTGGTTGCTCGCGACGACCAGCTGGTCGTTCTGGTCGTAGTAGCCGACGGGCGCCTGGCCGAAGATCGCGTTGAGCACGGTCGGGCCGCCGTCCATGAACTTGACGCCGTTCGGCGCCTTGGCCTGGAAGCGCTTACCGGTGTCGAAGAACGCCTGCCAGGTCGGCCAGAGCGCGGAGACGGCGTCGCGGTCGGTGGGCAGCTGGGCCTTTTCGAACAGGTCGCGGCGGTAGCAGATGGCCAGGCCGCCGACGTCGGTGCCGTAGCCGATCTGCTGGCCGCCCTTGGCGAGCGAGGCCGCCCACTTCCAGCTCAGCCAGCGGTCCTTGAGCTTGTCCCCGCCGACGGTGTTGAGGTCGACGAACTTGTCCGGGGTCGCCTTGAACTGGGCGACGTACCCGGTGTCGATCGCTTCGATGTCCGCGGCGCCGCCCCCGGTGGCCAGGTGCGCGGCGAGGTTCTTGTGGTGGTCGGAGTAGGCCGCCGTCCGCTCGGTGATCTCGATGTCCGGGTGCGCGGCCTGGTACTCCTTGATCAGGTCGGTGTAGCCGAAGTTGCCGAAGAGGCCGAGGCTCAGCTTGATCTTCCCGCCGCCGGCGTCACCGCTCCCGCAGGCGCTCAGGGCGGTGACAGCGGCGCAGACGACCGCCAAGACGAGGCGGGGTGTCGTTTTCGGGCGCATGAGATCTCCGTTGTTCTGCGGGCCGGTCGGAAAACGCGGGACCATGAGAGCGCTCCCAAGCGGGGTACGTCAAGTAACGAAAAGGTAACGCACTCCGGCATTTACGCTGTCTGAGATCATGTGCTACAGATGTAACCGGTTACAACATCGGAGGTCCCCATGGTCACCGCCCGCGAGATCGCGCAGCTCTGCGGCGTTTCGGTCGCAACCGTGTCGCGGGTCTTCAACCGCCCCGCCACGGTCAGCGAGGCGACCCGCACCCACGTCGAACGGGTTGCCCGGGAACTCGACTTTTCGCCGAACGAGTCGGCGCGGGCGCTGTCGCGGCAGCGCTCGGCGATGGTCGGGCTGGTCTGGGACACCGACCACCGGCGGCCCGGCTGGCGGCACCCGTTCCTGCAGGACCTGTTGCTGGGCCTCAAATCGGCGCTCAGCTCGCACGGGTACCACCTGCTGCTGCTCGCCACGAGCGACGACGCCCGCAACCGCCACCCCGGCGTGTCGCTGGCCGACCCGGTCGGGTACGTCGGCATGACCCGGCGCCACCACCTGGCCGGGCTGGTGCTCATCGACAGCGGGACCGACGCCGAGGCGTTCGGCACCTTCGCCCAGTCCGGGCTGCCGTGCGTCGCGCTGGACGTGGCCCTCTCCGGCCCGCGGGCGACCTACGTGACCTCGGACAACGCCGCCGGCGCCGCCGAAGCCGTCCGGCACCTGGCCGGGCTCGGGCACCGGCGGATCGCCACGATCACCGGCCCGCGCGGCAACGCGCCGGCCGCCGCCCGCACCGAGGGCTACCGGCGCGGCCTGGCCGAGGCGGGGCTGCCGGTGCGCGAGGACTACGTCGTGACCGGGGACTTCTACCGCGAGAGCGGCTTCGTCGGCATGCGCCGGCTGCTGGCCCGCAAGGACCCGCCGACGGCGGTGTTCGCGGCCAGCGACGAGATGGCGGTCGGCGCGCTGCTGGCGGCCCGCGCGGCCGGGCTGCGGGTGCCGGACGACCTGGCGGTGGTCGGGTTCGACGACATCGAGGTGGCGTCACTGGTGGACCCGGCGCTGACGACGGTCGCCCAGGACAAGCCCGGGTTCGGCACGGCGGCGGCCGGCGCGCTGCTGGCGATGATCGAGAACGTGGGCGCCCCGGAACCGGTGCGGCTGCCGACGAAACTGGTCATCCGCGACTCTTGCGGCGCCTGACGTCAGCCGCGGTACTCGGCACGGATTTCGCCGAGGACGCGCTCCGCTTCGGCGGCTTCACGGCCGTGCGCGCGGGACCGGGTGACGAGCGTCTTCCACAGCGCCCAGCCGCGGCCGCGGGCCCACGTGGGGTCGTCGATCGCCAGCCGCTCGCGGAACACCCGGCGGCCCTCGGCGGTCAGCAGCGTCCAGGCGATGGCCACGTCGCAGGCCGGATCGCCGGCGCCGCAGCTGCCGAAGTCGATGACCGCGGCGAGTTTTCCGTTGTCCAGCAACAGGTTCCCCGCGGCGACGTCGCCGTGCACCCAGCGCGCCACCCCGTCCCAGCGCGCGTCGAGCGCGGCCTGCCAGATCTCGCCGGTCAGGTCGTCGAGCAGGTGCCGGACCAGCTCGTCGTAGGTGTGCAGCGGGCCGCCCCGGAACCAGTTGTGCTTCCCCGGCCCGGGTACGCCCGTGGGGTCGACGTCCTGCAGCGCCACCAGGAACCCGGCCAGGTCGGTCGCGAACCCGACGGGGTCCGCGATGCCCGCCGCGGTCGCCGGTTCGCCGTCGAGCCACGGGTAGACCGACCATGGGAACGGGTAGTCCGCACCGGGCCGGCCTTCCGCCAGGGGAACCGGAATCGGCAACGGCAGCCGGGGCGCGAGCACCGGGAGCCAGCGCTGTTCCTTATCGACGGCCAGGGCGTACTCGGCCGCGCTGGGCAGCCGCACCGACATCGCGTCGCCGAGGTGGAAGGTCCGGTTGTCCCAGCCGCCGTTCGCCACGGGACGCACGGGAAGGTGCGCCCACCGCGGGAACTGCGCGGCGACGAGCCGCCGCACCTGGTCGGCGGTGACCTCGAGGCGCCGGGGCGGCGGGCCGAGGCTCATCGGGCGGTGATCTTCGCGTCCCAGTCGATGTGGTGCGAGTAGAGCCAGCCGCGCTCCTCGCCGACGTCCCCGCCCGCGCTCGCCTTCACCAGCTTCTCGACCCGCTCGCGCCGCAAGCCTTCGTACGCCGCGAAAGCCGACGCCGGGTCCGGCAGGTCGCGCAGGCACTGCGCGAGGATCACGCTGTCCTCCAGCGCCATCGACGCGCCCTGGCCCGCGGCCGGGGACGCGGCGTGCGCGGCGTCCCCGGTCAGGACCATTTCCGGTGTCGACCAGACGCGCGTTTCGGGGACGTCGTAGGAGTGGCCGCCGAACACCTCGTCACCGGTGGCGGCGACGATCTCGGCGCAGGGCAACGGTTCTCCCTCGAACGCCGCGTGCGCGAACTCGCGCCAGCCCGCCGGGGTGACGGCCGCGATCTCCGCGCGCGAGCGCTCGGCGTCCGGGATGCGGGCGAACCAGAACGTGGCGCCGTCCGGATCGGTGGTGAACCCGAACGCGGCCTTGCTGCCGCGGACCATCCGGTAGACCCCGGGCGCCGCCGGGAGCCCCTCGGCGCGGGTGTAGCCGTACACGACGGTCAGCCCGGTGTAGCGCGGCTCGTCCGCGGCGGGATCGATCAGCCGCCGGACGACCGAGCGCAACCCGTCCGCGCCGACCAACACGTCACCCGTTTCGGTGGTGCCGTCCGCGAACTCCGCCGTGACACCGTCCGGTCCGGTCTTCGCGCTCACGAGGCGTTTGCCGCGTTCGAGCGGTACGCCCCGGCGCGCGGCTTCGTCCTGGAGGACGCGGTAGAGCGTCGCGCGGGTCATCGTGCGCGGCCCGTCGAGGCCTTCGGTGTCGAACTCGCGCCGCCCGACGGTCTCGCCGTTCGGGGCGACCAGTTCGACCCCGAGCGCCGCGAAGGACGCGTCGATCACCGGCTGGTCGGCACCGATCGCGCGCAGGGCGTCCATGCCGTTGTGCATGATCGTGAGGAACGCGCCGATGTCGTCCCCGCCCGCCGGGTACGCCTCGAAGACGACCGGCTCGTGCCCGGCGAGCTTCAGCGCCATCGCCGTGACCGTGCCGGAGATCCCGCCACCCGCAACCAGTACCCGCACCCTGCTCCCCCTCGTGGACTCCGCGTGCCGCCGGCCACGACGTTACCGTGGCGGCGGCACGCGGGGCTCACTCCTTGGCGCCACTGGTGGCGATGTCGCCGTTGAGACCGCGCGGGAAGAAGCCGCCCGAGGACACCTTGTCCGGGTTGAGGTAGGCGATGTTGAGCACGCGGTCGGCCGACCGGCCGAACGCGACGCCGTTGGCGTCCGCCGGCACGAGGTTCGCCATGCCGTCCTTGAGCACGCCTTCGTCGTCGTCGGCCTTGCCGTCGAGGCTGTCGCGGGCGTCGGAGATCTTGTTCGTGACGTCGCCGAGGCCGCGTTCGAACAGCTGCGCGCGCACGATGCCCGCGTGGTAGGCCTCGACCGCGAGGATGCCCGCCGCCGCGTCGAGGAACGTCTTGTTGTTGACCAGCGGCGCCGCGCCCTTGTAGGCGGACACGCCGACGTCTTCGAACAGGTACGCGGCGAGCAGGAAGTTGTTCTCGCTGGCGAACGGGTCGAACGTCTGGCCCTGCTTGATCAGCCCCGCGGCCTGCATGGCGGCGGTGAAGCTGTTCTGGAAGTCGATCTCCGGCTGCGCGACGGCGGCCTTGTCGAGCGCCTTGCGCAGGAAGTTCACGTGCGCGACCTCGTCGCCGGCGATCTCCTGCGCGATCTGCTTGACGTGCTCGCTCTTGAACTTCACGGCGTGCCCGCCGGAGACCTTGCCGAGGTTGCCGATGCCGTTGACGTACTTCTCGTTCAGCCCGTAGCCGGAGACCGCGAACGAGTAGAGGTTCGCCTCCAGGTACTCCAGGTTGAGCGCGAAGTTGAGCACGGCGGCGTCGCTCGCCGCCTCCTTGGCGGCGTCGCCGCCCTGCGCGCCGTACTGCTGCGTGGCACCGGCCGAGCCGAGCCCCAGCGACAGCGCCGTGCCCAGCGCACCGGCGCCCGCGACGCCGAGCCCCGCCGCTCCCGCGGCCTTGAGGAAGCGGCGGCGGTCGGTCGCGTTCTCCGCGCTGCGCTCGATCAGCTGCCGTGTGTAGCGTTTTCCGAACACCGGGGGACGTCCTCTCGTGACGAGTTCGTCCACCTCACCCAACGGTGATACGTACCTGGACGGCCCCCGGCTCGGTCGAATCGGGAAAAAATTCTTCCCGGTTCTGTTTTGCCTGGTCAGCCGCGTTCGGCGACCGCGAGCCGGACGCAGACGGCCAGCGCGCGGACGGCCTCTTCGACCTCGGCGAGCTTCGGGAACGTCGGCGCGATCCGGATCACGGCGTCGTCCGGGTCGGCCCCGTGCGGGTGGGTCGCCCCGGCGGGGGTCAGCGCGACCCCGGCCTCCTTGGCCAGCCGCACGACCTCCTTGGCGGTGCCCGCGGGGACGGTCAGGGTGATGAAGTACCCGCCGGTCGGCTTGGTCCAGGACGCCAGGTCGGCCAGCTCCTCGGTGAGGATGCGGTCGACGGCCGCGAACTTCGGCCCGATGATCTCGGCGTGCTTGCGCATGTGGGCGCGGACGCCGGCCTCGTCCTTGAGGAAGTGGGCGTGGCGCAGCTGGTTGACCTTGTCCGGGCCGATGGTGCGCTTGCCGGTGTTGCCGGTCCACCAGGCGAGGTTGGCCTCGGAGGCCCCGAAGAACCCGACGCCGGCCCCGGCGAGGGTGATCTTGGAGGTCGAACCGAAGACGAACACGCGGTCGGCGTTGCCGGCCTCGGTGGCCAGCGCCAGCAGGTCGGCCAGCTCCGGCTCGTCGTCGGTGAGGTGGTGCACGGCGTAGGCGTTGTCCCAGAAGATCCGGAAGTCCGGCGCCGCGGTGCGCATGGTGGCGAGCCGCCGCACGACGTCGTCACTGAACGTGACCCCGGTCGGGTTGCTGTACTTCGGGACGCACCAGATCCCCTTGACGGCGGGGTCCTCGGCGACCAGCGTCTCGACGGCGTCCATGTCCGGGCCCTCGTCGGTCATCGCGACCGGCACGAGCTCGATGCCGAACCGCTCGGTGAGCGCGAAGTGCCGGTCGTACCCCGGAACGGGCGCGAGGAACTTGACCTGCGGCTCGTCGGCCCACCGGCGCTCGGCCCCGGGCAGCTTGCTCAGCAGCGCCTGCACGACGGCGTCGTGCATCAGCTCGAGGCTGGAGTTCCCGGCGGCGAGCAGCTGCTCGGCGGGCACCTGCAACGCGCCGGCGAAAATGCGGCGCAGCTCGGCCAGGCCCTTCAGGCCACCGTAGTTGCGGACGTCGGTGCCGTCCTCGGCCTTGAAGGAGCCATCGCCGGGGAGGCTCAGCAGCGCGTTCGAAAGATCGAGCTGCTCGGGCGACGGCTTGCCACGGGTGATGTCCAGGGAGAGGCCTCGGCCGACCAGGGCCGCGTAGTCGCTGCGGGCCGTGTCGACGTCGACGGAAGCAGTGGTCATAGCCCCAACGCTAAACCCGGCGTCGATACCATTTCGGGGCGGGTCCTGGCTAGGGTGGCGAGTGTGCTTTTGGTAGTCCACGCCGACCAGCGCCAGTTCTCCCTGCGCGACTCGGCATCCCACCTCACCGGCAGCGGCTGGACCCCCGACGCCCTCGACCACCGGATCGCTTCCGAGCCCGGTGGCATCGCGATCGTGACGGCCCGCTCGGACGTGGTGGAGTCTTCGGTGACGTTGGAGCCGTCCCCGCCCGCGGTGATTCCGGAGGCGGAGCACGTGGTGGAAGCGGATCTTCCGGTTCCGAGCGGGCGGTTGGTGATTTCCGGGCCTTCGGACTACCCGTCGCAGGAGAAGTTCTTTTCGGTGGTGGCGGGGTTGTACCGGGCTCGGGTTTCGTTTGTGCCGGCTGGGCCGCCGTCGGTGACTTGGAACGAGCACGAGTTCGGGGAGCATTACCGGTATGTGGTGGAGCTGTGGCCGGTGACGGATCCGTCGGGGGTCTCGGTGCTGCGGCAGGGGGCTTCGGTCTGGGACGGGTGACTGTTTTGTTCGTGTTTGTTCGTGCGCCTTGTGCTCGGCGGCGGTTGAGGGGGCCGGGTGCGGCCGGTCGTGGCAGATGGTGTGGAACTCAGGCCGCGGGCGGAGTGCGGAGAGGCGCTGGACTCGGGCCGCGGTAGAGCTGGGGCGGGTAGTCGGCATTCGTCACGCAGGGGTGCGGAGTGACTGGGCGCGGGGCCGGGTGAGGGGCGGGCAGTCGACGGTGGAGGACGCGCGGGGCGCGCAGAGCCCAGGGCTGGGCGGCTGGAGCGTGGTCGGGCGCTTGGGCGCTGGGGCCAGCTGAGACGCCAGCAGTCAACGGTGGATGACGCGCGGAGCGCGCAAAGCCTCAGGACACGAGGCGGCCGGAGCGTCGGCGGGCGCTTGGGCGCGCGAGCCAGCTGAGACACCGGCAATCGGCGGCAGACTACGGAAGGCTCCACAGAGCCAGGACTGGAAGCGGCCGGAGCGTGGGCGGACGGTTGGACGCGACGGCCAGCTGAGACACCGGCAATCGACGGCAGACTACGGAAGGCCACGCAGAGCCAGGACTGGAAGCTGCTGGAGCGTGGGCGGGCGGATTGGGCGCGTGGGTGTAGGCCCGTAGCCGGTGGCTGCGGGCCTGTCCCGTGTTCAGGCTGCGAAGGGCAGGGGCTGATGGATGTTGTTGCGCCTGGGTTTTCGGCGTTTGTCCAGGAACCGTGGTGGCAGGAATTCGGGGTGGCCGTCGGTGGCGATGCGTACTTGCCAGCCGGAGCGGTGCAGGAGCCGGTGGTGGTGGCCGCAGAGCAGGACCAGGTTGGCCAGCTCGGTCGGGCCGCCCTCGGCCCAGTGCCGGATGTGGTGGCCTTGGCAGTGCCGGGGTGGGCGGTGGCAGCCGGGGAACGCGCAGCCGCGGTCGCGCAGGAACAACGCGCGGCGCAAGCCGGGGCTGATCAGGCGGCGGGCACGGCCCAGGTCGAGGGGTTCGCTGGCGGAACCGAGGACGGCGGGGATCAACTTGCAGTCGCAGGCGTGGAGGCGAGCTTCGGCGGCCGTGATCAGGCCGGTGTCGCCGAGGGTGGCCGTGCCGAGGCCGGATTGCAGGTCGGACAGGGAGACCGCGACCATGACGTGGGCGCGTTCCCCAGCCTGCGTCGGTAACTCTGGGGAATTCAACGCGAGGTCGACCGCGTCGGAGAAGGCGTCGCCGTAGCGTTCGTGTGGGGAGCGGAGGTCGTCGGCGCCGCGGCGTTCGGCCAACGCGTCGAGCAGGGCGCTGGCGCGGGTGCCGGTTTCGTCGTCGAAGCGACCGGACAGTTCCCAGGTTCCGGTGCGTTTGCGGCGCAGCGACAGTTCTCGGGCGGGGATGGTCGGCTCGGTGTCCTCGGGTTCAACGCCGTCGGGGTCGAGGTGAGCCAGGATCCGCGCACCCAAGGCCGCGACTTGCTTGTGACCGCCCTCGGCGGCGAAAGTGAGGAGATCGGCTTCGGCGGTATCGCGATGGACGGCGGGGATCCGCGAGACAGCCTCGACGATGGTGTCGATCATCGGGGTGCTCAGCGAACCGGTCACGGCAGTGGCACCGGTGGCCGGGGCGAGGGCGGGGGTGACGTCAGAGGAGTAGAGGGCCTGGGCACGGGCGACGGTGCGTCTGGCGGCAGCGTGCGGGACGTCCGCGAGGTGCTCGTAAAGGCGTGCGGTGGAACGGTATCCGAACAGCTCCATAACGCCGCGGGACTCGATTTCCACCAGCAACGCACCGATTTCCGCCTCAGCAGACCGCACCACAGTGAGCAGCGAAACAACACGGTCGGCCAAGGCCGCCGCATCCGCTTGCCACACCGCTTCTCTGTCCACACACCAAGACTACCGGCCATACGAACACCTGTTCATCACACGATCAGGGTAACTGTTCAGGTCGTTTCCGGGCTGTGAGTGGCCATGTGGGATGATCTTGCTTGTGGGGGAAGGTGTTCGCCCGTCGTATGACGAGCTGGC
>NZ_RSEC01000061.1 GCF_003937945.1 Amycolatopsis eburnea | reverse complement strand
CTCGACAGGTCAGTACGCTACCAACGCCTCACCAACCACAAACTGTCCGAGAAGTCCTGAGACACATCTGTCCGTGAGGTCCTGAGACAGCACAGGCGGTTAGAACCGCCCTAAACACTCACGAGCTTGCGCCGAGGATGAAGTGGGCGGCCTGCTCGCCGACCAGGACCGCCGGCGCGTTGGTGTTGCCCGTCGTCACCCGGGGCAGCACCGACGCGTCGGCGACGAGCAGGCCGTCGAACCCGTGCACCGCCAGCCGCGGGTCGACGACCGCGTCGGCGCCGGTGCCCATCCGGCAGGTGCCGACCTGGTGGTGGTACGTGATCGCGGTCCGCCGTACGTACTCCCGGACGTCGTCGCCCGGCGCCGGGTACACCGGGCGCGCGCCCCACTCCTCCGCCAGCGCCGGCGCGCGGCCGACCTCGAGGCACTGCTCGACCGACGCCACCAGGCTCTCGAAGTCCGCCGGTGCCGACAGGGCCGCGAGGTCGATCAGCGGCGAGCCGTCCGGCGCCAGCCGCAGGCTCCCCCGGCTCTCCGGCGACACCATCCCGGCCATCAGCGAAAAGCCCGTCGGCGGCCCGGACATCCACGGCTCGTACATCGGCACGCTGAAGCAGATCGGCTGGGTGTCCGGCACCGCGAGCCCGGCCCGGCTGCGCCAGAACCAGTGCACCTGCGTCACCGGACGGCCCGGCGACGGCAAGATCTCGCGGGCCGTCGAGAAGATCACCGGGGAGAGCAGGTGATCGTGCAGGTTGCGCCCGACCCCGGGCAGGTCCGCGACGACCTCGATGCCGAGCGCGGCCAGCTCGTCCGCCGGGCCGACGCCGCTGCGCAGCAGGATCGCGGGCGAAGCCAGCGCACCCGCCGCGAGCACGACCAAATCGGCCGAAAGCTCCCGCGGCACCCCGTCGAGGGAGACCTCGACGCCGGTCACGCGGGAGCCGGAGAACCGCAGCCGGTGCACCAGCGCTCCTGTGTAGACGGTCATCCGCGAGGCCACCGGAGCGCCGTAAGCGTGCCAAGTGTTGAAGCGTCTCCCGCCCCGCAAGGTGATCCGCTCGACGGACACCCCGTCCAGGGTTCCGCTGTTGTAATCCGCATTGAAGGGCAGACCCACCGCGCGGCAGGCGTCCACTATGGACTGCTGGACCGGGTGCAGCGGCTCGTTCGGCACCACTTCGAGGAGGTCCTTCTCGATCCGGTCGAACACCGGCTCGACGTCGGACCAGCTCCAGCCGGGCAAGCCCCAGCCGTCGTAGTCGGCGGGCGCGCCGCGGACCCAGATCATCGCGTTGAGCGCGTGCGAGCCGCCGAGGACCTTGCCCCGCGGCAGGTGCAGCCGCCGGCCGGCCGCGTGCTCCTGCGGGACCGTGTACAGGTCCCAGTCCTCGGGTCCGTGCCACAGCTCCCCCGCCCGCGCGGGGTCGTGGATCGCCGGGTTGACGTCCTCGCCACCCGCCTCCAGCAGCGTCACCGCCGCGCCCGCGTCGACCAGCCGCCGCGCCAGCACCGAACCGGCCGAGCCGGCGCCCACCACGATCACGTCCATGCGCTCCAGCCTCGCGCGTGGCCCGGAATTCCCGTGACATCCCTTCGCGGTCGGTCAACGGGCGTGCGGGAGCGGACAAGACCCACGGCGCCCGGCCGCCCGATACTCGGCTCACCCCAGGCCGAGGAGGACAACGGGATGGCGACACGCCTCTGCATCGACGGACAGTGGACCGAGGCCGGCGGCGCCGCGCTCCCGACCCGGGACCCCGCGACCGGCCGGGTCATCGAAGAGGTCGGCACGGCGTCGCGGGCCGACGTCGACGCCGCCGTCGCGGCCGCCCGGCGCGCGCTCACCGCGCCGGAGTGGGCCGGGCTCCTCCCGGTCCAGCGCGCCGCTTTGCTGTTCCGGCTGGCCGACCTCGTCGACCGGCACCACGAAGAGCTGGCCCGGCTGGAGACGCTCGACCAGGGGCAGCCGATCGGGGTCTCCCGGCAGGTGAGCGTGACCGGCACGGCGGAGCACTTCCGCTACTTCGCGGGCTGGGTGACGAAGCTGCAGGGCACCACGAACCCGGTGTCCTTCCCGGACACCCTGCACTACACCCGCCGCGAGCCGGTCGGGGTGAACGCGCTGATCACGCCGTGGAACTTCCCGCTGATGATCCTCGCCTGGAAGCTCGCGCCGGCACTGGCGACCGGCAACACGGTGGTGATCAAGCCCAGCGAGGTGACGCCGCTGACCAGCATCCGCCTGGTCGAACTGGTCCACGAAGCCGGGATCCCGGCGGGCGTGGTCAACCTCGTCACCGGCGACGGCGCGGTCGGCGCGCTGCTGACCGAGCACCCGGACGTGGACCACGTCTCCTACACCGGCTCCACGGCGGTCGGGAAGCTGATCACCGCGGCGAGCGCGGCGTCCAACCTCAAGCGGCTCACCCTCGAGCTCGGTGGGAAGGCCCCCAGCATCATCGCGGCCGACGCCGACATCGACGCCGCCGTCGCGGGCAACCTCGCCGGGGCGACGCTCAACACCGGCCAGGTCTGCGCCGCGTACACGCGCTTCTACGTCGACCGCAAGCGCGAGCAGGAGTTCGTCGAGAAGATGGCGCGCGGCCTGGAAGGGCTGCGGCTCGGGCCGGGTACCGAGGAGACCACGCAGCTCGGCCCGCTGGTGTCGGCGAAGCACCGCGAGCACGTCGACTTCCTGGTCGGCACCGGCCGCGATCAGGGTGCCGACGTGGTCACCGGCGGCAACCCGGTCGACGGCGACGGCTACTTCTACACCCCGACGCTCTTCGCCGGGGTCCGCGACGACATGGCCATCATGCGCGAGGAGATCTTCGGGCCGGTGCTGGCCGTGACGGCCTACGACGACGGCGACGAGCCGCTCGCCCGCGCCAACGACACCGAGTACGGGCTCGCGGCGACGGTGTGGACCCGCGACCTGCGCACGGCCCAGCGCTACGCCGACGGCATCCGGGCCGGCGCGGTCTTCGTCAACATGCCGCCGATCCCGGACATGGCGGCGCCGTGGGGCGGCTACAAGGCCTCCGGCTGGGGTCGTGAAATGGGCCCCTGGGCGCTCGACGCCTACACCGAGACCAAGTCCGTCTGGCTCCACTACGGCGGGTGAAAGGGGGTTTCCCCGCGCCGCAGATCGTATATTATTTAAGATACCTTCTTCGAACCGGCAGGCAGGACCACGGATGACGACCCTTGCGCAGCGGCCCGGCAAGATCATCGCGCTGCACCTCAACTACCGCTCCCGCGCCGCCCAGCGCGGCCGGGTGCCTGCCCAGCCGTCGTACTTCCTCAAGCCGCCGACGTCCGTGGCGGCGAGCGGCGCCGTGCTCGAACGCCCGGCCGGGACCGAGCTGCTGGGCTTCGAAGGCGAGATCGCACTGGTCATCGGCCGCACCGCCCGCCGCGTCGCGCCCGGCGAAGGCTGGTCGTACGTCGGCGGGGTCACCGCGGCCAACGACTTCGGCGTCTACGACCTGCGCTACGCCGACAAGGGCAGCAACCTGCGCTCGAAGGGCGGTGACGGCTTCACCCCGCTCGGGCCCGAAGTCCTGCCCGCCGACGGCGTCGACCCGGCCGCGCTGCGGCTGCGCACCTGGCTCAACGGCGAACTGGTCCAGGAGGACACCACCGGAGACCTGCTCTTCGATTTCGGCAGGCTGGTCGCCGACCTCTCGCAGCTGATCACCCTCGAACCCGGCGACGTCGTCCTGACCGGCACGCCCGCGGGCGCGTCGGTCGCCGTCCCCGGCGACGTCGTCGAGGTCGAGGTAGACGGCGACGGGCTCAGCACCGGCCGGCTGGTGACCCCGATCGTCGCGGGCACCGTCCCGTTCGGACCGTTCGGCGCGCTCCCCCGCACCGACGAGCAGCAACGCGCGGACGCCTACGGCACGGCCGAGCCGGGTTTCGAACTCACGCCGGAGCTGCGTGCGAAGATCGAGTCCGTCGGCACCGCGACGCTGTCCGCGCAACTGCGCAAGCGCGGCTACAACGCGGTGTCCATCGACGGTCTCACCTCGACCCGGCCCGGCACCCGGCTGACCGGCCGGGCCCGGACCCTGCGGTACCTGCCCTACCGCGAAGACCTGTTCAAGTCCCGCGGCGGCGGCTACAACGCGCAGAAGCGGGCGATCGACGCGCTCGGCCCCGGTGACGTCCTCGTCATGGAGGCCCGCGGCGAACGCGGCACCGGCACCGTCGGCGACATCCTCGCGCTGCGGGCCCAGGTGCGCGGCGCGGCCGGGATCGTCACCGACGGCGGGGTGCGCGACCTCGCCGCGGTGTCCGCTTTGGACATCCCCACCTACCACGCGGGACCGCACCCCGCGGTGCTCGGCCGACGGCACGTGCCGTGGGACGTCGACGTCGCGATCGCCTGCGGTGGCGCGGCCGTCTGCCCCGGCGACGTGATCGCCGGCGACGCCGACGGGGTGCTGGTCATCCCGCCGGACCTGGTCGAAGAGGTCGTCGAAGCCGCGATCGAGCAGGAGCTGCAGGAGACGTTCATCGCCGAGCAGGTCGCCGCCGGCGAACGCGTCGAAGGCCTCTACCCGATGGACGAGCACTGGCGCGGGAGGTACGCCGCATGGCTCGCGAAACGGTGAACGGCACCGCGATGAGCAAGTCGCGGATCGCCTACGAGTGGATCAAGGCCCGGATCGCCGACGGCACCTTCTCCCCCGGCTACCGCCTCGTCCTCGGCCAGCTCGCCCAGGAGCTCGGCGTCAGCGTCGTCCCGATCCGCGAGGCGATCCGGCTGCTGGAAGCCGAGGGACTGGTGACCTTCGAGCGCAACGTCGGCGCGCAGGTCGCGATGGTCGACGAAAGCCTGTACCAGCACACGATGCAGACCCTCGCGCTGGTCGAGGGGTACGCCGCCGCGCTCGCCGCCCCCGTGCTGCCGCCCGGCGCGCTGGCCGAGGCCCGTGCGCTGAACGCCGAGCTGGCGGACTGCCTCGGGCACTTCGAACCGGCCCGGTTCACCGGGCTCAACCGCGACTTCCACGCCGTGCTGTTCAGCGCCTGTCCCAACCCGCAGGTCCTCGACCTGGTCCGGCGCGGCTGGGACCGGCTGAGCGGCCTGCGGTCCTCGACGTTCAGCTTCGTGCCCGGCCGGGCCCGCGAGTCGGTCGCCGAGCACGAAGCCATCCTCGCCCTGCTCGAGACCGGCGCACCCGCCGCCGAGGTCGAGCAGGCCGTCCGCGCCCACCGGCTGGCCACCCTGGACGCGTTCCTCGCCTACCGCCGCCACTGACCCAGAAGGGAAACCCATGCGCTTCCGCTCCGATCCCCAGGCCATCCGCGGGTCGATCGCGCCGCTGATGACGCCGTTCACCGCCGAGGGGGCCGTCGACCACGGCGGTCTCGAGAACCTCGTGCGCTGGCAGCTCGCCTCGGGCTCGCACGGCATCTCGATCGGCGGCTCCACCGGCGAACCCGGCTCCCAGACCATCGCCGAACGCGCCGCGGCGATCCGCACGGTGGCCAGCGCGGTCGGCGACCGCGTGCCGTTCGTGCCGGGCACCGGTTCGGCGAAGCTCGACGAGACCCTGGAACTGACGGGCATCGCCCGGGACGCCGGGATCGACGCCGCGCTCGTCATCACGCCGTACTACGCGCGGCCCACCCAGGACGCGCTGTTCGTCTGGTACCGCACGGTCTGCCGGGAGTTCCCGGACCTGCCGATCATCGCCTACAACGTGCCCAGCCGGACCGCGGTCGACCTCGCGCCGGAGACCGTCGCACGGCTGTTCCGCTCGTGCGACAACTTCGTCGGGATCAAGGAGACGACGAAGGACTTCGAGCACTTCTCCCGCGTGCTGCACCTGTGCGGCCGCAGCCTGCTCGTGTGGTCGGGCATCGAGCTGCTGTGCCTGCCGCTGCTGGCCCTCGGCGGCGCCGGGTTCGTCAGCGCGACGGCCAACATCGCCCCGGCCGCCTGCGCGGAGATGTACACCGCGTGGCAGTCCGGCGACCACGAGCGGGCGCGGGAACTCCACTACGGCCTGCACCCGCTGGTCGACCTGCTGTTCGTCGAGACGAACCCGGCGCCCGGGAAGTGGGTCCTCGAACAGCGCGGGCTGATCGCCTCCGGGCACGTGCGGCCGCCGCTGATCACCCCGACCGACGCCGGCATCGCGCGGATCAAGGACCTGATGGCCGAAGGGGCTCCGTACCTCAGCCCGGTCGAGGGCTACACCGTGGAAGGAAAGCAATGAGCCACTACGTCCCGGAAGGACTGCCGGGCGAGCTGAAGCACTACATCGGCGGCGAACTGGTCGACAGCGTGTCGGGCAAGACGTTCGACGTGCTCGACCCGGTGTCCAACACCCCGTACGTCACGGCGGCCGCGGGCCAGGCCGAAGACGTCGACCGCGCGGTCGCGGCGGCGCGCACGGCGTTCACCGACGGGCCGTGGCCGCGCCTGCTGCCCCGGGCGCGGGCCCGGGTGCTGAACAAGATCGCCGACGCCGTCGAGGCGCAGGACAAGCGGCTGGCCGAGCTGGAGACGTTCGACACCGGGCTGCCGATCACCCAGGCGCTCGGGCAGGCGCAGCGCGCGGCCGAGAACTTCCGGTTCTTCGCCGACCTCGTCGTCGCCCAGGCCGACGACACCTACCAGGTGCCCGGCCGGCAGGTGAACTACGTGCACCGCAAGCCGGTCGGGGTGGCCGGGCTGATCACGCCGTGGAACACGCCCTTCATGCTGGAGAGCTGGAAGCTCGCGCCGGCACTGGCGTCGGGCTGCACGGTGGTGCTCAAGCCGGCCGAGTTCACGCCGCTGTCGGCGAGCCTGTGGGCGGAGATCTTCGCCGGCGCCGGGCTGCCCGACGGGGTCTTCAACCTGGTCAACGGCTTCGGGGAGGAGGCGGGCGACGCGCTGGTCAAGCACCCCGACGTCCCGCTGATCTCGTTCACCGGCGAGACCACGACCGGGCAGACGATCTACCGCAACTGCGCGGCGCACCTCAAGGGCATGTCGATGGAGCTGGGCGGCAAGTCCCCGGCCATCGTGTTCGCCGACGCCGACCTCGACGCCGCGCTCGACTCGACGCTCTTCGGCGTATTCTCCCTCAACGGCGAGCGCTGCACCGCGGGCAGCCGGATCCTCGTCGAGCGGCCGGTCTACGACGAGTTCTGCGCGCGGTACGCCGAGCGGGCGCGGAACATCGTCGTGGGCGACCCGCACGACCCGGCCACCGAGGTCGGCGCGCTGGTGCACCCCGAGCACTACGACAAGGTGATGCGCTACGTCGAGCTGGGCAAGTCCGAAGGCCGGCTGCTGGCCGGCGGCGGACGTCCGTCCGGTTTGGACAGCGGCAACTACGTGGCGCCGACGGTGTTCGCCGATGTGCCGCCGACCGCGCGGATCTTCCAGGAGGAGATCTTCGGGCCGGTCGTCGCGCTGACGCCGTTCGACACCGAAGCCGAGGCGCTGGCGCTGGCCAACGACGTCAAGTACGGGCTGGCCGCGTACCTCTGGACGTCGAACCTGCAGCGGGCGCACACCTTCGCGCAGTCGGTCGAGGCCGGGATGGTCTGGCTGAACTCGCACAACGTCCGCGACCTGCGGACGCCGTTCGGCGGGGTCAAGGCGTCCGGCCTCGGTCACGAAGGCGGCTACCGCTCGCTCGACTTCTACACCCACCAGCAGGCGATCCACGTCTCGCTCGGGCCGGTGCACACCGCCCGCTTCGGCACCGTCCAGAAGGGACAGTCATGACCGCAACGCCGCCGGACGTCATCCGCTGCGCGTACGCCGAGCTCGTCGTCACCGATCTGGTGGCGTCGCGGGAGTTCTACGTCGACGTGCTCGGGCTCGTCGTCACCCACGAGGACGCCGACGCGCTGTACCTGCGGGCGTTCGAGGAGTACCTCCACCATTCGCTGGTGCTGCGCAAGGGGCCGGCGCCCGCGCTGGGGGTGCTGGCCTACCGGGTGCGCACGCCCGGTGACCTCGACCTCGCCGAGGCGTACTACCGCGAGCTGGGCGTGCGGGTGGACCGCCGTCCGGCGGGCGCCACGCGCGGCATCGGCGAGGCGGTGCGGATCCTCGACCCGCTCGGGTTCCCGGTGGAGTTCTTCCACGAGGCCGAGCACGTCGAGCGGTTCACGCAGCGCTACGACGTCCACGGCGCCGGCGCGCTGTCGCGCTTGGACCACTTCAACCTCGACACCCCGGACGTCCCGGCGGCCCGGAAGTACTACGAGGGCCTGGGTTTCCGCGTGTCGGAGGACATCCAGGACGACGAGGGCACGGTGTACGCGGCCTGGCTGTTCCGCAAGCCGACGGTCCACGACGTCGCCCTGACCGGCGGCGACGGGCCGCGGCTGCACCACATCGCGTTCGCCTCGCACGAGCGGCACCAGATCCTGCACATCTGCGACCACCTGGGCGCCCTGCGGAAGTCCGGCATGATCGAGCGGGGCCCGGGCCGGCACGGTGTGTCGAACGCGTTCTACCTGTACGTGCGCGATCCCGACGGGCACCGCATCGAGATCTACACCCACGACTACTACACCGGCGACCCGGACAACCCGGTGATCACCTGGGACGTCCACGACAACCAGCGCCGCGACTGGTGGGGCAACCCGGTGGTGCCGAGCTGGTACACCGACGCGTCGGTGGTGCTGGACCTCGACGGCGCCGTCCAGCCGGTGCTGGCCCGGTCCGAGCCGCGTGAAGCCGACGTCACCATCGGCGCGGACGGGTTCTCCTTCAGCACCGGCGAGGCGGAGTTCAAGCTGGGCGAGCAGGTGTGAGCCACCGGGAGAACCACTCGCGCGTGCGGTGCAGGACGTCGATCTGGTGGTCGCGGCCGCGGATCGAGTGGTTCTCCCCGGGGTAGACCACGAACTCGTGCTCGCGGTCGCCGAGGGCGTCGTGCAGGAGTTCGGCCTGCGAGAGCGGGACGTTGGTGTCGGCTTCGCCGTGCAGGATGAGCACGGGCGTCCGGATCCGGTGCGCGTGGGTGATCGGGCTGTTCTCCTTCCCGCCCAGCGCGGCCTCGAACCGGCTGTGCTCCCCGGTCTCGGCGAGGAGGGGCCAGTCGATGACCCCGGCGCCCACGACGGCGGCTTTGAAGCGATCGGTGCGCGCGACGGCCCACGCGGCGAAGAAGCCACCGTGGCTCCAGCCGCCGATCCCGAGCCGGCTCTCGTCGGCGATCCCGCGTTCCACGAGCAGGTCGATGCCGCTTTCGACGTCGCCGAACTCCGCCCCGCCGACGTCTCCGGCGACCTCGGCGGCGAAGGCGTGTCCCCGGCCCATGCTGCCCCGCGGGTTCGGCAGGAAGACGGCGAACCCGGCGGCGGCGAGCCACTGGCCGGAGGGGTACCAGCCCAGGTTGAGGCGGTCGGCGTAGCGGTCGTACGGGCCGCCGTGGACGAGGGTCACCAGGGGGAACGGGCCGTCCGTCCTGCCCGGCGGGAGGACGAGGAGGCCGTCGAGGTCGGTGCCGTCTTCCGCTGGGTAGTGCAGGCGTTCTTGGGTGCCCCAGCGGATTCCCGTGGGTCCGGTCCGGCTGATCGTGCGGTGCGTCCGGACTTCCTCGGGTGCGTTCCCGGCGCCGGCGATGACGGCGAAGGTGCCTGCTTCGCTGACGCTGAGGCCGGTCAGGGAGCCGCGGGCCCGCTCGGCTTCGACGAAGGTTCCGGTGGCGGAGTCGAGGCGGCGGATCGTGGTGTCCAGGCCGTCGGCGAACAACGCGTGCGGGCCCGGTGCGAGTGCGATCGGGCAGGAGGTCATCCGAGCGGTGAGGTTGCGGTGGCCGGGGACGGCGAAGATCGCGTGGCCGCCCACGAGCGCGGGTGGGGTGAGGCCGCGGTAGGCGAGCTGCCAGGTGTTTTCTTGGCGCCACCAGACGAGGTCGGCGGCTTCCAGCGCGGGGGTGCCGAGGTCTTCGGTGGCGCCGGTGGTGACGTCGACGAGGAACAGGCCGGGTGCGAAGACGCCGGGGTTGCGCTCGGCGGTGGCCCAGGTGAGGACGGCGAGGGTCTGGCCGTCGGGTCTCGGGGCGACTTCGCGGACATGGCGGTGGCCGAGGTCGCCGATCGCGTGGACGGCGCGGGCCGGGAGGTCGAGCAGCCAGAGCCGATCGGGGCGGGCGGCGGTGGTCGCTTCCCTGACCGGGCCCGGCCCGGCCTCGCCGACCGCGCCGACGGCACGCGTCGGCGCGTCAAGCAGCCGATCGGGCCGGGGGCCAGTGGCCGCTCCCGTGATCGGGCCCGGCCCGGCCTCGCCGACGGCACGGGTGGGCACCTCAAGCAGCCGATCGGGCCGGGGGCCGACAGGCCGGTGCGGGCCATCGACACCCGATGGCCCGTCGTCCGCCGGCCCCGGGCCGATCAGCGCCACCGTGGTTCCGCCCGGCAGAGGCGCGAAAGCCGCCAACCCACCAGGCAGGTCCGTCAACCGCTCGGCCGCACCTCCACCCACGCCGACCCGGTGCAGCTGCGCGTCCGACAGGAAGAACAGCGACCCCGAGTCCGGCGCCCACCTCGGCCCACCGACATCTGCCGTGCCCGGGGTCAACCGCCGGGGTGGTTCGGTGCCGTCGGCGCGGCCAGCCACAGGGTGCTCGTCCGGCGGCCGCCCACCCACCCGACCGGGCACGTCACGAACGCCACCCACCGGCCGTCCGGGGAAAGGCGGGGCTCGGCCGGGACTTCGCGGTCGACCACGGTCTGCGCTGTCAGCTCGCGTTCGGTCACCGGCTCCAGTCTGCCCGGGTCCCGTTCCGGCACGCCACCGCCGACCCATCCGGCGGCCCGGCGGCCCCGAACCCCTGCCGAGAGGAGGGCGTGCGCATGGCCGAAACGGCGGGCTCGGAAGACCTCGAGCCACTGCCACCGGAGTGGGCACAGCTCGTGGAGTGGCTCAGCCTCCGAACCGCCGTCGCCGCGGAGCTGACGATCGACCTCACCACGAGACCCCCGCTGCGGCGGATCCGCTCGACCGTCGCCGACTGCGTCGGCTTCGGGCTGCCGCGGGGTGAACTGCTCGGGGCGTTGCTGCTGGTGGTCGACGAACTCGTCGGCAACGCCTACGCGCACACCGGGCGGCCGTCGCGCCTGTGGGTCACCCGCGAACGCCGTGGCCTGCTCGTGGAGGTGGCCGACGAGGACCCGGCGATCGAACGCGTGGCCGCAGGCAGCGGGCACGGCCTGCGGCTGGTCGGCCAGCTCTCCCACGGCTGGGGCGTCCGCGCCTGCCCACCCGGCAAGATCGTCTGGGCGCTGGTGCCCGTTGGCCCATTCCGCTGACCGCTCACCCCAGGGTTCCGGCAAAGTCGCTTCAGCGGCCGTGCTGGTGGCGAACTCGGGGCGGGTGCCGGTGTGGCGACGGATCGCCCGGAACGGCCAGTTCGGCGACCGACTTTGCCGGGGCGCTGACCCCTCACCCCGTCCGCACGCCCACGAGATCGCCCCGCGACCGCACCTTCAGCTTCCGCAGCACGTTGGCGACGTGCTGTTCGACCGTGCGCCGGGACAGGAACAGCACCTCCGCGATCTCGCGGTTCGTGTGGCCGTCGGTGAGCAGGCGGGCCACGTCGCGCTCGCGCGGGGACAGCTCGTCGCCGTAGCCGCGGCGGCCGCGGCGGGAGGGGGCCGTCGCGCCCGTCGAGCGGAACGTGTGGCGGCAGCGGGCCGCGTCGCGGGTCGCGCCCAGTGCCGCGAACGCGTCGGCCAGGTCGCCGAACTCGCCCGCCGCGGCGACGTCGCCCGCCTCGAACCGGCACCGGGCGCGGCGTTCGGCCGCCAGTGCCGCCGGGTACGGCGCCGAGAGGCGCTCGTAGCGGACGCGGGCCTCGTCGAACAGCCCGGCCGCGCCGGCCACGTCGCCGTCGTGGGCCGCGACGATGCCGCGGCCCTCCGTCAGCACCGTCCGGGCCATCGGCGCCGCCAGGTCGCGGGTTTCGCGGTCCAGCTCGGCGAGGACGTCACGGGCTTCGCTCACCCGGCCGGTCCGGCAGAACGCCACCACCGCCGCCGGGACCAGCTCACCCGACCACGCCCAGACGCCCTTGGTGCGGATCAGTTCCAGGCCACGCGCGGCTTCGGCGGCCGCCGCCTCGGCGGCTTCCTGGGCCAGCAGCATCCCGGCGATCCCGCCGTGGGCGGCCACGACCACCGGCGTGAACGCGTTCTCCGGCCGGTCGACGCCGGTCACCGCGAAGCACGCCGCGGCCCGGTCCCAGGCGCCGCGCGCGCTCGCGAGCAGACCCAGGACCAGTGACAGCTCGCTGCTCACCGGCAGCAGGTCGCGGTACTCGGCCAGCAGCGCCCGCGCGCGTTCGTCGAGCCCGGCCCAGGCGCCGCTGAGCCAGTCGATGTGCACGCCGGTGGTGCGGGCCGTGCTGACCACGTAGGGCGTCCCGGCGTCGGCGGCGAGCTGCATCCCGCGTTCCAGCAGGCCGCGCGCCCGGCGGTGGTGCCCGGTCCACGCGCCCGCGTCGGCGGCGTTGCAGTACAGCCGCGCCAGCTGGCGCTGTTCCTCGGCCGACTCGGCGCTGACCGGGGCCGCGTCGAGCGCCGCCCACGCGCGCGGGTCGCCGATGTGCAGGCGCGACGGGATGTTGTTGGCCATCAGCGTCAGCCGCAGCCGCGCGTCGGCCGCGGTGGCGATGAGGCCGTCGACCCGGTCGAGCCACGGCAGGTGCGCGCGCAACGGCGTCGCGCCGATCCACGGCTGCGCGAGCACCGCCATCGCCCGCCCGGCGAGGTCGGGCCGGTGCCCGAGTCCCGGCAGCGCCACCTCGATCTCGGTGCGCGCCGCCTCCAAGCCGCCGGCCTGCCGGGCCAGCAGCAGCCCGAGGCTCAGCCGGATCTCCGCCGACAGCCGCCCGGACAACCGGTCGCCGGACAACAGCCCTTCCAGCGTCGCCACGACCTCCGCCTGCGACACGCCGTTCGCGGCCACGGACGCGAGCTTCGCCGCCAGTCTGTCCACATCGGACGGTTCGAGTTCGGGCCCGGCGAGCAGCGCGCGCAGCAGGCCGATCGCGGTCGCCGGGTCGCCCGCGTCGATCGCGCGGTCGGCGGCGGCTTCGCCGTACCGCAACGCGTCGGCCGCGTTCCCCGCCTGCCGGCTGTGCTCGGCCAGCCGCAGCCACGGCTCCGGGCGCCGTCCGGCCAGCGCGCGGACGGCCCGCCGGTGCAGTTCCTGGCGCACCGGCCCGGGGATCGTGCCGTACGCCGCGCGCCGCGCGAAGTCGTGCCGGAAGCCGTAGCGGCACTCGGCGGCCCCGACCAGCACCGCCCGTTCCAGCGCCAGGACGAGCGCCTGGCGGCCCCGGGTCGCGCCCAGCCCCGCGACCGCCGTGAGCAGTTCGACCGGCGCGGGCTCGGCGAGCACCGCGGCGGCTTCGGCGATCCGCCGCGCGACCAGCGGCAACGACCCGAGCCGTTCGACGATCGCTTCACGCACCAGCGTCGGCGGCTCGATCGTGTCCAGCGCTCCCTCGGTGACCGGGACCGGCAGCGCGCGCACGACTTCCTCGACGACGAACGGGATCCCGGCCGTCCGGTCGTGCAGCCGGGCCGCGAACGCGTCGGACACGCCGGGCTCGCCGAGCAGGGCCGAGGCCAGCTGCCGCACGCCGTCCGGCTCGAGCGGGCCGAGCCGGACCAGCGTGGTCGAACTGCCCGGTGCGGGCCGGTGCGCGCGGCCCAGCGGGAGCCCGCCCGGCACGTCCTCGGGCCGGTGGCTCACCAGCAGGACCGTTCCGGCGGGCAGGTCGCCCATGAGGAACCGCAACAGCCGCCGCGAACCGTCGTCGGCCCACTGCAGGTCTTCGAGCACCAGCACCAGCGGGCCCAGCAGGTCCAGCAGCTCGCGGACGGCGCGGAAGAACCGGTGCGCCTCGGCGCGGCGGTCCCCCAGCGGTTCCGGCGCGGGCGGCAGCAGCTGCGCCAGTTCCGGGAGGTGCCGGGCCAGGACGCCGGTGAGCGGTCCCGGCGAGGGGGCCGACGGCAGGTACTTCCCGGCGTCCCGCAGCGCTTCGACGACCACACCGCAGGGGAACGGCTCGCGCTGCGGCCGGCAGCGGGCGGCCAGCACGCGGGCGCCGGCGAGTTCGGGCCGGGCCAGGAGTTCGGCGGCCAGCCGGGTCTTGCCGGTGCCCGCCTCCCCTTCGAGGACGAGGACCGCGGGCGGGCGCAGCGCGGCGGAGACCAGCGCGGCGAGTTCGGCCGTCCGCCCGATCAGGACCGCGTTCGTCATGCCCCGCCCCTCCCCGGAAAAGCGGCATCGCGTACCGAACCACCCTGTCCGGTGACCGGAGCTTAGGACCGCCGTTCGGCCGCGCGGAACCCGCGCGGGCGGGCACGGAACTTTCGTAGGGGGACGGCGAAAGGCATTAGTTACGTAGGCCTACGGGGCGCTGCCTCGCTTGTTAGCGCAGGTGAGCCCACCCGACAGTGAGACGGCGGTGGCTCTCGGTCACCGCGCCGCGATTCACCTGTTCGAGTGAGTGGAGTCGAAGCATGCGCACAGTTCACCGAAGGGCGGGCGCCGTCGCCGCGGCGGTCGTGGCCGCGCTGGCCACCGCCGGCGTGGCCGCCGCCGCGCAGCCGGAGGGCACCGTGGTCCCGGCCCGGCAGCACTACGGCGACCAGTACATCGTGGTCTTGAAGGACGCGCAGGGCCTCAGCGCGCCGGCGTCGCTCGCCACGCGGTACGGCGGCGAGGTCCGGTCCACCTACACCCGGGTCCTGCACGGCTTCTCCGCCCGGCACCTCACCGCGCAGCAGGCACGGCGGCTGGCGGCCGACCCGGCGGTGGCGGCGGTCTACGAGGACGGCACCGCGCGGATCGCGGGCACCCAGACCAACCCGACCTGGGGCCTGGACCGGATCGACCAGGCGAACCTGCCCCGCGACAACTCCTACACCTACCCGAACACCGGCGAGGGCGTCACCGCCTACGACCTCGACACCGGGATCAAGCCCGACAACCCCGAGTACGAAGGCCGCGCGTCGATCGGCAAGGACTTCGTCGGAGGGAACGGCAGCGACTGCAACGGCCACGGCACGCACACCGCGGGCACGATCGGCAGCAAGACCTACGGCGTCGCGAAGAAGGTCAAGCTCGTCGGGCTCAAGGTGCTCGGCAACGACTGCTCCGGCAACGGCCCGGACTCCGCCGCGGTCGACGCGATCGAGTGGGTCACGGCCAACGCCGTCAAGCCGGCGGTCGCGAACATGAGCCTCACCATGGACCAGGTCGGGGTCGGCGACGACGCCATCAAGCGGTCGATCGCGGCCGGGATCGTCTACTCGGTGGCCGCGGGCAACAGCTCCACCGACGCCTGCGGCACCAGCCCGGCGCACGTCCCCGAGGCGATCACGGTCAACGCCTCCGACGAGAACGACAACCGCGCATCCTTCTCCAACTACGGCAGCTGCACCGACCTCTTCGCGCCGGGCAACAACATCACGTCGCTCGGGCTGTCGAACGGCAGCAGCGCGAACATGAGCGGCACGTCGATGGCGACCCCGCACGTCACCGGCGCGGCCGCGCTCTACCTGGCGGCCAACCCGGGCGCCACGGCGCAGCAGACGCGGGACGCGCTCGTCGGCGGCGCGACCTCCGGTGTCGTCAAGAACGCCGGGAGCGGTTCGCCGAACAAGCTGCTGAACGTCTCGTTCATCGGCGGCGGCACCCCGCCGTCGCAGTGCGGGGCCAAGTCGAACACGACGCCGGTGGCGATCCCGGACGCCGGCGCCGCGGTCACCAGCTCGGTCACCCAGGACGGCTGCGACGGCAAGGCCTCCGCGGCGCTGCCGGTGAAGGTGGACATCAGCCACACCTACACCGGCGACCTCGCCGTCGACCTGATCGGGCCGAGCGGCGCGGTCTTCCCGCTGCAGCAGGCGGGCGGGACCGGCTCGGCGGCGGGCATCCACACCACGTTCACGGTCAACGCGGCCGCGGAGCCGGCGAACGGCACCTGGCAGCTGCGGGTGCAGGACGTCTACCGCTTCGACACCGGAACGCTGGAGGGCTTCTCGATCACCTTCTGACCCCGGGGCGGGGAGGCGGCCGCCTCCCCGCCCGCGGTCCTCATTGGACGGTCAGGGTGTACTTCGCCGTCGCCGTCTTGCCGGTCGAGTCCTTCGCGGTGACGGTGACCGGGTAGGTCCCGCGCTGGAACGGCCCGACCACCTGCATCTGCGACGTCCCGGCGCCGTTCAGCGTCGAGGGGTTGAAGAACGGCGCGAACGACAGCCCGGTGGCCGACAGCGTCACGGTGCCGGTACCGCCGGCCACGGTGACCGTCGCGGTGGTGAAGAAGCCGGGCTGCACGGTCCCGCTGCCCGGGTTGACGCTCACCTTGAAGTCGCCGGTCGGCGGCTGGCCGCTGCCGACGGTGAGCGTCAGCTTCGCGGTCGCCGTGCCGCTCGGGCCGGTCCCGGTGATGGTGACCGGGTAGTCGCCCTGCGGGGTGCTCGCGGACGTCTCGATCGTCAGCTTCGCGGTGTCCCCCGAGGTGATCTTCGCGGGCTGGAACGTCGCCTTCGCGCCTTCCGGCAGGCCCGACGCGGTCAGGTCGACCTGCTCCGGGCCGTTCTTCCCGGCGGTGCTCGTCACCGAGGCGGAGACGTACTTGCCGGGCTCGGCCCGCACCGTGCCCGGCGTGACCCCGAGCCCGAACGTCTCCGGCGGCGTGACGTCGCCGATCTGCTGCTTCACCCAGTCGCCCATGTCGTTGTTGAGGCGGCCGTAGACGCTGTACCACTTGAAGTCGCTGCGGCTCCACGACGCGACGCCGGCGACCTTGCCGTCGACGAGCAGCGGGCCGCCGCTGTCGCCGGGCAGGATCGTGACGTGGCCGTCGGCGTAGCCGCTGCAGATCATGGTGGCTTCCTGGAACCCGGCGCCCACCCCGCTGCAGTTGCTCCCGGCGACGATCGGCAGGCTGAACTTCGTCAGCGTGACGTCCCGGGTGTTGTCGTTGAAGTCCTTCTTGCCGTAGCCGAGCCCGAGCCCGGTCTTGCCCGGCTTGTTCAGGTCGGTGTCGGCCGAGGTCGCGACCTTCGCGTACTGCCCGCCCGGCACCGGGATGTCCCGGTCGGTGGTCACGACCGCGACGTCGTAGCCCTGGTCGAAGTTGACGTACTTGGGGTGGGTGTCGTAGCTGACGACACCGATGGACGTGCCGCCGCCGGTGCTGAGGTCGTCGAGCCCGTACAGGAACGACTTCTGGCCCTCGGCCGCCTTGCAGTGGGCGGCGATGAGGATCTTGCGCGGGGCCACGACCGAGCCGGTGCAGGTCTGGCCGAGCGGCCGCGACCCGCCCTCCCGCAACCCCGCGATGATGAACGGGTAGTCCTTGACCGACGCGGGCGTCCCGCCGACCGAAGACGGCGAAACCCCGGCCGGCAGCGGTGTCCCGCCGAGCGGGGTGACCGCCACCGGATCGGCACCGGCGGGCACGGCGAACAGCGGGAGGGCGAGGACGGCGGCGAACGCGCCCAGCAAGCGTTGTCTCGAGTTCACGGCAGCTCCTTTTCGAGGTTGCTGCCGGTCACTTTCCGGTGACGCCGGGTACGAGAACAACCGGGGAGCCGCCCCGTACGGCTACGGAACTATTGCCGCGCGAGCAGGGCGTTCAGCAGCTGCTCGTGGTCACCCGCGGCGCGCAGCTCCGGCGCTTCGAGCGAGCCCGCACCGGGGTCGTCCGCGCGCACGGCGGCCAGGAACCGCACCACGGCACGGGGTTCGGGGACGACCTCGCCGCCGAGGTGGGCCAGCGCCGTGGCCGGGTTCCCGGCCGCGCCCTCGATCGCCGCGGCCCAGCCGTGCCGCTCGTCCCAGACGAGCGCGAGATCGTGGTCGGGGAAGCGGCCGAGCCGCCAGTCGAGCGCGATGTAGGCCGCGGCGGGCGTGCCCGCGTCGAACGCGCAGGACTCCAGCCCCACGCCGACGGCCTTGGCGACCGCCTCGACGTACCCGCGCAACCGCCGCTCGAACGAGAACTCCGTGTCGCGCCCGAAGTCGATCAGAATGCTCAACGCCGCCTCGCTTTCCCCTGGTGCGCCGCGGGATCCCCGCGGTCCGGACGGCGAGTACCCCGCCGGGGGCAGGATCAATCCCGGCCCGGCCGCCCGGAGAACACCACCGCGATCAGCCGCCTCCCGTGGGCCGCGCCACCGCCCGGGCACCGTCCGGCAAAGTCGCGCCGAGAGTGAGCCTGCGGCGTGGCACACTTTCGATCACACACAGTCACAAACGACGGACCTGCTCCCGGCTCCGCGACACGAAGCCGAGCCGGCCGCGCGCCGCACCCGGATTCCCGGTATGGCACTGAAATAGGCCGCGGCGCGGTGCGGCCGCCCTGGACGTGAGGCAGGATCGAGTCGTGACCATCGATCAGGCCGGGGTGCCCGAAGCCCGTCCGGGCCCGGCGTTCCCCGAGCACGAAGCCCGCGTCGACGCCCTGCGGCGGCAGCTCACCGGGATCAGCGGCGAAGCCACCGTGCGGCTGGCCAAGCGCACCTCGAACCTCTTCCGCTCCCGGGCGGCCACCCGGCACCCCGGACTGGACGTCTCCGGGTTCAGCCACGTGCTGCGCGTCGACCCCCGAACCCGGACCGCCGACGTCGAAGGGATGGTCACCTACGAGCAGCTCGTCGACGCCACCCTGCCGCACGGGCTGATGCCGCTGGTCGTCCCGCAGCTCAAGACCATCACCCTCGGCGGCGCGGTCACCGGGCTCGGCATCGAGTCCTCGTCGTTCCGCAACGGCATGCCGCACGAGTCGGTGCTCGAGCTCGAGATCCTCACCGGCGACGGCCGGATCGTCGTCGCCACGCCGGACAACGAGCACCGCGACCTCTTCCACGGCTTCCCCAACTCCTACGGCACCCTCGGCTACGCGCTGCGGCTGCGGATCCTGCTGGAGCCGGTCAAGCCGTACGTCGCGCTCCGGCACGTCCGCTACCACGACCGGGAGACCTTCTTCCACGCGCTGGGCGAGGTCTGCGAAAGCGGCGAGCAGGACTTCGTCGACGGCACGGTGTTCGGCCCGGACGAGCTTTACCTGACGCTGGGCACGTTCACCGACACCGCGCCGTCGACCAGCGACTACACCTGGCTGAACATCTACTACCGGTCCATCCAGCGGCGCGGGACCGACCACCTCACCGTCCGCGACTACCTCTGGCGCTGGGACACCGACTGGTTCTGGTGCTCGCGGGCGTTCGGCGTCCAGCACCGGCTGCCCCGGCTGCTGCTCGGCCGCCGCCTGCTCCGGTCGTCGGTCTACTGGAAGCTCGTCGCCCTCGACCGCCGGTTCAAGGTCGCCGAGCGGCTGCTCAAGCTCCGGCGGCTGCCGCCGGAGGAGACCATCGTGCAGGACATCGAGGTGCCGCTGGCCCGCGCGGCGGAGTTCCTCGAGTTCTTCGAACGGGAGATCCCGATCAGCCCGGTCTGGATCTGCCCGCTGAAGCAGCGCCCCGGCGGCGTGCGCTGGCCGCTGTACGAACTCGACCCCGCCGAGCTCTACGTCAACTTCGGGTTCTGGTCGTCGGTGCCGCTCGAACCGGGCGAACGCGACGGCGTGCACAACCGGATGATCGAAGCCGAGGTCACCCGGCTCGGCGGGCACAAGTCGCTCTATTCGGACAGCTTCTACGCCGAAGACGAGTTCTGGCGGCTCTACAACGGCGAGACCTACGCCGGGCTCAAGCGGACCTACGATCCGGGCGGGCGGCTGCTCGGCCTCTACGAAAAATGCGTCCGCCGCCGGTGAAAGGAACGAAAGTGACCCAGGCAAGCACCACGGTCGGCGAGGTCTTCGAGCGCCTCCTCGGCCCCCGCGCCACCGTGTCGATCACCGCGTACGACGGCAGCCGCAGCGGCCCGGCCGACGCCCCGGTGGCCATCCAGGTGCGCTCCCCGCTGGCGCTGGACTACCTGATGTCCTCCCCCGGCGACCTCGGGCTCGCCCGCGCGTACGTCGCCGGGGCGCTCGACGTCACCGGCGACCTCTACACGGCCCTGCACGCGCTGTCGGCCCAGGTCGACCAGCTCACCCCGGCCGACCGGCTGTGGCTGCTGCGCAAGCTCGGGCCACGCCACCTGCGGGTCGTCAAGCCGCCGGCCGAGGAGCACCCGAGCCGGTTCCGGCGCGGGCTCACCGCGCTGCGGCACTCGAAGGAGCGCGACAGCGAGGCCATCGCCAGCCACTACGACGTCTCCAACCGGTTCTACGAGCTGGTCCTCGGCCCGTCGATGGCCTACACGTGCGCGGTGTTCCCGACCGCGGACGCCACGCTGGAGGAGGCCCAGGCCAACAAGTTCGACCTGGTCTGCCGCAAGCTCGGCCTGAAGCCCGGGATGCGGCTGCTCGACGTCGGCTGCGGCTGGGGCGGCATGGTCGCGCACGCCGTCCGGCACTACGGCGTCGAAGCACTCGGCGTCACACTTTCGCGTGAACAAGCGCAGTGGGCGCAGAAGAACATCGTCGCCCTCGGCCTCGCCGACCGCGCCGAAATCCGCCACCTCGACTACCGGGACGTCACCGAAACGGGGTTCGACGCGATCTCCTCGATCGGCCTGACCGAGCACATCGGGGCGCGCAACGTGCCCGGCTACTTCCGCTTCCTGGCCGGCAAGCTGAAGCCGCACGGGCGCCTGCTCAACCACTGCATCACCAACCCGGACACCAGCGTCGCGCACCGCTCGCGCGGGTTCATCGACCGCTACGTCTTCCCGGACGGCGAGCTGGAGGCGCCGGGCGAGATCGTCACCGCGATGCACGACAGCGGCCTGGAGGTGCGGCACTCGGAGAACCTGCGGGAGCACTACGCGCTGACGCTGGCCGGGTGGTGCGCCAACCTCGACGAGCACTGGGACGAGGCGGTCGCCGAGGCCGGGGCCGGGCGCAGCCGCGTCTGGGCGCTCTACCTCGCCGCCTGCCGGCTGGCGTTCGAGCGGCGCGAGATCGAGCTGCACCAGGTCCTCGGGGTGCGCACCGACAGCGAGGGCGGCATGGGCCTGCCCCTGCGCCCCGACTGGGGGGTTTGACCCGGGTACGGGGAGTAGTGCGAGAATGACCCGAGACCGGGACGTCCGAACGGGACGCTCCGGCTCACCAACAAAGAGTGGGTATTGGTATGGCTCAGGGCAGTGTCAAGTGGTTCAACGGTGAAAAGGGCTTCGGCTTCATCGCCCAGGATGGCGGGGGCCCGGACGTGTTCGTCCACTACTCCGAGATCCAGGGCACCGGCTTCAAGTCGCTCGACGAGGGCCAGCGCGTCGAGTTCGAAATCGGCCAGGGCCAGAAGGGCCCGCAGGCCCAGCGCGTCAGCGTCATCTGAGCCACGAGGCACCCGAAGGCCCCTGCCCCCACCGGGCGGGGGCCTTCCTCGTGCGCGGCCACACGGCGGGTTCACAACGATCAGGTAACGTGGGGTGTAGCGAGCACGCCGCCGGCAGGAGCGGCGACGTCTCCCCTCGCCGCCCGCCGGGTGTTCCCGCTCCCCGGCCTCCCGCGCGTACCTCGCCGCGGTGCCGACCTGGAAACGAGTAGTGCATGACCGCCTCCGTGAAGGCTCCCCGTCCCGCCCCGAAACCCGTGCTCTCCGGCAAGCAGACCGTCGCCGAGCTGATCACCATCCGCACGTTCCTGCTGGTCCCGTTCGTCGCGCTGGCCGCGGCCGTCCCGGTGTTCTGGGGCTGGGGCGTCAGCTGGCTGGACCTCACCATCGGCGGCGCGTTCTTCGTGGTGTCGACCCTCGGGGTGACCGTCGGCTACCACCGCTACTTCACCCACGGCGCCTTCCGCGCGAAGCGGGCGCTGCGGGTCGCGCTGGCCATCGCGGGCGGCCTCGCCGCCCAGGGCCCGGTGATCGGCTGGGTCGCCGACCACCGCCGCCACCACGCCTTCTCCGACCGCGAGGGCGACCCGCACTCGCCGTGGCTGTTCGGCACCTCCGCGGTGGCGCTCGCCCGCGGGTTCTGGCACGCCCACATGGGCTGGCTGTTCGGCCGCGACAAGACCAACGTCGACCGGTTCGCCCCGGACCTCGCGGCCGACCGCGACCTGCGCGTCGTCGACCGGCTGTTCCCGCTGTGGGTGCTGCTGAGCCTGCTGCTCCCGCCGCTGCTCGGCGGCCTGCTCACGCTGTCGTGGTGGGGCGCGCTGACCGCGTTCCTCTGGGCCGGGCTGGCCCGGATCTCGTTCCAGCACCACGTCACGTGGTCGGTGAACTCGATCTGCCACATGATCGGCGAGCGCCCGTTCGCCAGCCGCGACCGCTCGGCGAACTTCTGGCCGCTGGCGATCCTGTCGATGGGCGAGTCCTGGCACAACACCCACCACGCGGACCCGACGTCGGCCCGCCACGGCGCGCTGCGCGGCCAGATCGACGTCTCGGCCCGGGTCATCTGGCTGTTCGAGAAGCTCGGCTGGGCGTGGAACGTCCGCTGGCCGACGCCCAAGCGGCTGGCCGCGCTCGCCCGATGAGCACGGTCGCCCTCACCTTCGACGACGGCCCGTACCCGTCGACCACGCCGGCCCTGCTGGCCGCGCTCGGCGACGTGCGGGCGACGTTCTTCCTGTGGGGCGAGCACGCCGAGGCGCACCCGGACCTGGTGCGGGCGATCGCCGGCGCCGGGCACGTGCTGGGCAACCACACGTGGACGCACCCGCGGCTGACCACTGTGGACCCCGCCGCCCGCGACGCGGAGATCCGCCGGACCCAGGAACTCCTGACCTCGCTCACCGGCGTCCGCCCGGTGCTGTTCCGGCCGCCCTACGGCGACACCGACCGGGCCGTGGCGTCGGCCGCCGCCGGCCACGGCCTCACCGAGGTGCTGTGGAGCGTCGACACCCGCGACTGGGCGGGCGCGCCGGCGGACGAGATCGTGACGGCGGCGTCGGCGGTGGAGCCGGGCGGCGTCGTGCTGATGCACGAAGGCCGCCCGGCCACCGTCGAGGCGGTTCCCCGCGTCCTGGCGGCGCTCGCCGCCCGCGGGCTGCGGACCGGTCCGGTCAGGGGTTGATGCGGGTGTAGGCCGGTTTCGGGTTCAGGTTCTCGTCGAAGAGGCAGGCCGCGCCCTCACCGGGGAAGACGTCCGGCACCCAGGAGTGCCGGTCCGTGAAGCCCCACGTCGTGAACTCGACGCAGCGGCGGACCGCCTGGCAGCCGTCCCAGAGCTGCCCGAAGTAGCTCGCCTGGGTCTCGAGGCCCGCGGCGGTGGCCGGGGTCGGGACGCGGACGTCCGCCTCCGTGATCGCGACGTCCACGCCGAGCTTCGCCAGCCGGGCCAGATTTTCCCGGTACTCGCCCGGGAAGCCGTACTGGATCGACAGGTGCCCCTGGATCCCGACGCCGCCGATCGGCACGCCCTGCCGCCGCAGGGTCTTCACCAGCTCGTACACGGCGTCGCTCTTCGGGTTGCGGCCTTCGATGTTGTAGTCGTTGATGTACAGCGTCGCCTTCGGGTCGGCCGCGTGCGCCCAGCGGAAGACGTCGGCGACGAAGCCGTCGCCGAGCTTCTGCCGGAACACCGTGTCGCGCCGCGTGCCGTCCTCGTTGAAGATCTCGTTGACGACGTCCCAGGCGCGGACCTTTCCCTTGTACCGCTTGACTTCCGTCGTGATGTGGTCGCGCAGGACCCGGCGCAGCTCGTCGGCGGGCAGCGCGGCGACCCAGTCGGGGAGCTGGGAGTGCCAGACGAGCGTGTGCCCGCGGACGGTCTTGTGGTGCTCCTGGGCGTAGCGCACGATCGCGTCCGCGCCCGACCAGTCGTACTGCCCGCGGACGGCTTCGACGGTGCCCCACTTCATCTCGTTCTCGGGGGTGACGTTGTCGAATTCGCGGGTCAGCACGGCCCGGTAATCGGGTTCCGACGCCAGGTACGACGCGGCGACCGCGCTGCCGACGTAGCGGTTCGTGGTGTATTGCAGCGGAACCGACGCGGACGCCGCCGGCGCCTGCCACACCGCGATACCGGCGACGGCGGCGAGCACCGCGGCAGCGCGTTTCTTCGGAATTCTTCTCAGCATCTTGCACCCTTCCATCGACAATGGCGAACCGAAAGTTTCGAGGCGTTTCAAATCAGGTTTCGATGACCTAGAATCTCCTCCATGACAACGAAGTCCGAGGAACTCGAGCCGACCGCGTCCCGGGTCACGATCGCCCGGATCGCCGCCGAGACCGGCGTTTCGGTACCGACCGTTTCGAAAGTGCTGAACGGTCGCCCGGACGTCTCCGAAAGCACCCGGGCCCGGGTGGAAGCCGTTATCGGGAAATACGGTTACCGCCGCCGGGCCGACGAGCGGTCCCGCCGTTCACGATTGCTGGAACTGATGTTCCACGAACTCGAAAGCACGTGGGCACTGGAAATCATCCGCGGGGTCGAGTGCGTCGCCCGCGAAAACGGAATGGCGGTCGTGCTCGCGGAATCGTCGGGACGGCACACCCCCGGCCAGAGCTGGCTGGAGAGCGTCCTCGCCCGCCGCCCGGTCGGCATCGTCTCGGTCTGCTCGGACTTCACCGGCGGGCAGCTGGCCAAGCTGCGCGCCCGCGACATCCCGCTGGTCGTGGTCGACCCGGCCGGTGCCCCCGGCCCGGAGACGCCCTCGATCGGGGCCACGAACTGGCAGGGCGGCCTGACCGCGACCCGGCACCTGGTGGAGCTGGGCCACCGCCGGATCGCGATGATCGGCGGGCCGGAAGGCGTGCTGTGCAGCCGGGCGCGCATCGACGGCTACCGCACGGCGCTGGAGACGGCGGGCCTGGCGTTCGACCCGGCCCTGGTCCGCCGCGGCGACTTCCACGTCCGCTCGGGTTACCGCGAGCTGGCATCACTGCTCACCCTCCCGGATCCGCCGACCGCGGTCTTCGCCGGCAGCGACCTGCAGGCGCTGGGCGTGTACGAAGCCGCCCGCGGCGCGGGGCTGCGCATCCCGGACGACCTGAGCGTGGTGGGGTTCGACGACCTGCCGATCGCCCGCTGGCTGACCCCGGAGCTGACGACGATCCGCCAGCCCCTGCAGGAGATGGCCGCGACGGGCGCGCGGCTGGCGATCTCGCTGGCCCGCGGGGTGCACCCGGAGAGCCACCGGGTGGAGCTGGCGACCAGCCTGGTGGTGCGCCAGAGCACGGCGGCCCCGGCCCACCGCCGCACCGAGGTCCTCTCCGTCGTCCGCCGGTAGCCGCCCGCGAGGGCCGGCCGCGCCACTTTCACGTGAAAGCTCCGCGTAGCTTTCACGTGAAAGCTCCGCGACGGGGGCCGCGGGGGGCTCATCCCGGCCACCGCATGCTCTCCGGCGGTCCGAGGTAGCTCGGCCGCAGGCCGCCGGTGTCCACCACCAGCTTGCGCAGCACCACGGCCGGGTCCACCATCCAGAACTTCAGCACGTGCGGGCCGGGCGTCCCCACCACGTGCGTCGTCGACGTCAGGTTCACGTTGTCCGACGTCGTCCGCTCCCACTGGCGGTTCATCGAGGTGTCATCGGCGCCGGTCGCCTTCGTGGTGTTGACGACCTGCGGCTCCGCGTCGTCGAACGAGACCGCGTACCGCAGCCCGTCGCCGGCCAGCACGTTGTTGCGCGGCGCAAGGTGGGCCCACACCGTGACCGGCCCGGCGGTGAACAACGTCATCCGGTACTCCAGCCGGGCACCCGCGCCGGGCGCCGCGCTCGCGGCGGTCACCGGGAACGGCGTCATCCCCAGGTCCGGGACGCGCCGCCAGGAAACCGGACCGGCGCCGACGTTCGCGCTGCAGTGCGGCGCTTCGACCGACACGTAGCCGCCCGCCTCCACGAACCCGCGGCGCCACGGCAGCGGCAGCTCGCGGTTCCGCACCACCGCGTCCACCACGACCGACGCACCGGCGCCCGACACCGTGATCGGCACCGTCGTCGTCCCCCGGGGCGCCCGGGCCCAGTCGATGCGCACGGTCATCCGCAGCTCCTCCTCCACTCGCCCGCCGCGCGGCTCGACGCGGACCCACGGCGCGCCCGGCGTGACCGTGCAGCGGAACGGCGTCCGGCCGCGGTTGAACACGTCGAGGTACTGCGCCGGCGCGCTTTGCCACGGGCTGAACTCCGGCAGCACCGGCCGTCCCGGCGCGCCCGGCCACGCGTCGAGGGACCCGTCGACCGCCACGCCCAGCGAGGCCGCTTCGGGGACGTCGATGCGGCGCACCGCCGGGAAGATCACGTCCGGCAGGGCCACGTTGTTCAGCTCCGGCTGCTGCCACGGCGCGTTCGGCCCGTACCGTTCGACGTCGCCGTAGTCGATGTGCGGCTGGGTCTGGAACCCCCGCCACTTCCCGCCCGCGATGCCGGTGTTGTACTTCTCCGCGAGCGCCAGGTCGTCGGCGAACCGGGCCTCGGTGACGGCGGCGAGCCCGTTCGCCGAAGCCCGCCCCTGGGTCACGTACAGCAGGTTCGTGAACTCCGCGCGCCGCAACGCGTACAGGTTCGCCGTCGCCTGGACCTCGTAGCCCACCAGTTCGTAGAAGGCGTCCCGGTAGCCCGCGGGTACCCGGGCGGCGATCCGGCCGGCCCGCGCTCCCAGGTCCTGCCACTCCGCGGTGACCCGGTCCAGCTCGCCGTAGTTCTCCAGGCTGAACGGCGTCGCCTGGTCGTCGTAGGTGATGGTGCCGTCCGCGGCGAGGGTGATCCGCCGGTTCAGCAGCTCCGGTTTGCGCCGGGACTGCAGCCGCCCGTAGTCGTGCAGCACCCCGGCGATGTCGGCCGCCAGTGCCCCGCCGAAGTTCTCCGCGGCGAACTCCCGCTCCCAGGTGGCCAGCCGGTCGGCCGGCCACGCCGCGGGGTTCCAGGCGTAGTCGAGGAAGAACTGCAGCGGCAGCTCGTTGCCCTTCATGTCCCCGACGTTCGCCACCCACAGCCGGTCGTTCCCGTAGGACGCGGCCTGGTTCAGCTGCTCCCACGTGTTCGCGATCAGCGCGGTGTCGACCCACTTGTAGTTGCGGCCGCCCCCGACGTAGTCGAAGTGGTAGTACAGCCCGTACCCGCCAGGGTGCGGGGGCAGCGAGAGGTCCGGCTGCTTGCGGATGTTGCCCCAGTTGTCGTCGGTGAACACCACGATGACGTCGTCCGGCGGCCGCAGGCCCTTCGCCCAGTACCGCTGGACCTCCTTGTAGAGCGTCCACACCTGCGGGACGTCGGTGCTCAGTTCGCGCGCGAGGATGTCCCGCTCGGCCGCGATGATCTCCTGCATCAGCTCGATGCCGTCGCCGTCGGGCAGGCCGACGTCGCCGTTGCCGCGCATGCCGAGGGTGACGACGCCTTCGAAGCCCTCGCGCGCCATCCGGCGGATGCCGTCGGTCCAGTACGCCTTGATGGCCTCGCCGTTGCGGCGGAAGCTCCACTCCCCGGTGCCGCCGTACGGGTCGTGCCCGGGCGTCGCGTGCCGGTTCCACTCCTCGATGCCGCGCATCATCGGCGCCTCGTGCGAGGTGCCCATGACGACGCCGTACTCCTTGGCCGTCGCGTGGTTGAGCGGGTCGTCCTCGGCGAAGGCCCGCCCCCACACCGCGGGCCACAGGTAGTTGGCCCGCAGCCGCAGCATCGTCTCGAACACCTTGGCGTAGAAGTGGCGGTTGAAGCCGTTGGGGTAGCCCGGCGCGAGCCCCGGCCCGAAGTACGCCGGCGCCCAGGTGCCGAGCGCCGGGTTTTCGTCGTTGATGAAGAACCCGCGGTACTTCACGTGCGGGGTGCCCAGGCTGAAGCGCTCCCCCGGGAAGTGCAGCTCGGACTGCCTCCGCGGCGGCACGTCGGCCCACCAGTACCACGGCGACACGCCGATCCGCCGGGAAACCTCGTAGACGCCGTAGATGACGCCCCGCTGGTCGCTGCCGGTGAGCACGAGCCGCCCGTCGACGACCTGGCTGAGCGAGGTCTCCCACTTGCCTTCGACGTCCCGGACGTCCAGGCGCCCGGCCCGGACCAGGTCGTCGACCAGCGGGCTGTGGCCGAGCGTGCCGACCAGCACGACCGGCCCGCCGGCGGGCACCGCGTCGGTGACGGCGGGCCGGACGCCGGTGACGCGCTCGACGTCCGCGGCCAGGTCCCCGGCGACCCGCCGGACCCCCGGCAGGTCGCCGGGGGCGACCACGATCGTCGCGGCCTTCCCCCGCGACACCAGCGGGAACCCGGTCCCCGCTTCGGCGAGTCCCGGCAGCGCGGCCGAGCCGGCCCCGGCCAGTGCGAGCAGCTGCAGAAAGGTACGACGGTGGACCTCGGACGGCACGGGGACCTCCTGAGTCAGCCCTTCACGGATCCGGTCAGCCCGCCGACGATGCGCCGTTCGGCGAGCACGAAGAACGCGAGCGCCGGGATCATCGACAGCGCGGTGAACGCCAGCACCCGGGCGGTGTCCTGGGAGAACTGGGACTGGAACTGGGCGACGCCGAGGGGCAGCGTGAAGTGCGCGGAGTCGTTGAACACCAGCAGCGGCAGCAGGTAGGCGTTCCAGCTGGTGACGAAGGCGAGCACGGCGACCGTGGTCAGCGCGGGCGCCGACAGCGGCAGCAGGATGCGCCAGAAGAAGCCGAGCCTGCTCGCGCCGTCGAGCACGGCGGCGTCCTCGAGCTCGCCGGGGATGGCGTGCATGAACGGGCGCAGGATCACGATCGTCACCGGCAGGGAAAACGCCGCCTCGGGGATCGCCACGCCCCAGAAGCTCTCGAGCATGCCGAGCTGGCGCAGCCACAGGTACAGCGGCAGCGTCGCCACCGTGAGCGGGAAGAGCAGGCCGAGCGTGAACAGCGTGTACAACGCCTCCCGGCCCTTGAAGTGGTACCGCGACAACGCGTAGCCGGCCATCGAGCCCAAGCCGACGGCGACCGCGGTCGCGATCACGGCGATCAGCGCGCTGTTGCCGAGGAACGTCCAGAACGCGCCCGAGCCGAGGACCGAGGCGTAGTTGTCCGTCACCCACGGGCCGGGCAGCCCGGCCGGGTCGTTGTTGATCTGGGCGTTGGTGCGGAACCCGCCGAGCACCACGAACAGCAGCGGCACCACGGTCACGCCGAGCACGACGATCGCCGCGAGGTAGCCCGTCGCCATGCCGAACCTGCGCGAGCGCATCAGCCCACCATCCTCGTCAGGGCGCCCTCGGTGTCGCGGCGGAGCGCGAACCGCTGGTACAGCAGGGCGAACACGAAGCAGATGACGAACAGGATCACCGCGACCGCCGAACCGAACCCGAACTCGTAGCGCTTGAAGCCGTGGTCGACCAGGTAGGTCGCCATCGTCGTCGACGCGTTCGCCGGGCCGCCGAGCGTCATGATCCAGACGACGTCGAACAGCTGCAGGGACCCGATCACCGAAAGGAAGATCCAGATCCGGATCGTCGGCCCGAGCAGCGGGAGCACGACGTGCCGGGTGGTCTGCCACGCGGACGCGCCGTCGAGCGCGGCGGCTTCGCGCAGCTCGGCCGGCACCCCTTGGAGGCCGGCGAGCAGCAGGATGATGCCGAAGCCGATGTACTTCCACGTGATCACCGCGAACAGCGTGTAGAGCACGATGCCCGGGTCGGCCAGCCACTCGTGGACCAGGCCGCCGAGCCCGGCACCCTTGAGCAGCTGGTCGGTGAAGCCGCCCGGCTGCAGCATCTGCACCCAGATCACCGCGGTGATCGCTTCGGAAAGCACGTACGGCGCGAACACCAGGGCGCGCAGCACCGTGCGGCCCCGCAGCTTCCGGTTGAGCAGCATCGCCAGCCCGATCGACAGCGGCAGCTGCACCACGATCGACAGCCCGGCGATGATCAGGTTGTGCCCGATGGCGCCCTGGAACACCTCGCCCGTGAAAGCGTCGACGTAGTTGTCGAGGCCGATGAACTCGTCGAGCGGGCCGAAGCCGTTCCACTGGAACAGGCTGTAGAACCCGGCGATCCCGATCGGCACCAGGACGAACCCGGCGAACAGCAGCAGGGCCGGCCCGAGCAGCAGCGCCAGCTCGAGCCGCTTGCCCAGGCCGGACCGCCGCGCCCGGGGCCGGGCCGCCGGTGCGGACGGCCGCGCCGCCGTCCGCACCGGGGTCGTCGCCGTGGTCACTTGTTGCCCGCCGCGGCCTGGTTGACGGCGGCCACGATGCCCTCGGGGGTGCCCTGACCGGCGAACATGTTGGCCACCGCGTCGTTCAGCGCCGCGCCGACCGCGGTCGGGAACGCCTTGTCGAAGTACATCTGCAGGTAGGGGGCCTTGGTCCCGTAGTCGAAGACCTCCTTGAGCGTGTCGGTCTTCAGCGACTTCGCCGCCGCGGCGTTCACCGGCAGGCCGGTCCCCTGCGCCGCGAGCTGGGTCTGCACCGGCTCGGAGTTCAGGTACTGCAGGAAGTCCGCGCACGCCTTCGACGCGCGGCTGGTGCAGGCGAAGCCGTCACCGCCGCCGAGCACGGCCGCCGGGTCGCCCTGGCCGCCGGTGACCGACGGGAACGCGAACCAGCCGATCTTCGAGTCCAGCTGCTTGTCTTCGGTCAGCGACGACATCGTGCCGGGCTCCCAGTCGCCCTGCAGCTCCATCGCCGCCTTCCCGTTGGCGACCAGGCCGGCGGAGCTGCCCGCACCCTGCTGGGCGGGCGTGCCGGCGAACCCGGTCTGGAACGGTTGCGTGGCCAGGAAGTTCTTCAGGTCCTGCCCGGCCCTCGTCCAGCACGGGTCCTCGAGCTTGACCGCCTTCACCGACTGCTTGAGCACGTCGGCGGAGCATTCGCGGACCGCGAAGTAGTTGTAGTAGAAGGCGTCCGGCCAGCGGTCCTTGCCGCCGACGGCGATCGGCGCGATGCCCTTGGCCTTCAGCGCCGAGACGGCGGCGTTGAGCTCGTCCATCGTCTTCGGCGGCGCGGTGATCCCGGCCTGGGTGAAGAGGTCCTTGCGGTACCAGAAGCCGACGAAGTGCTGCGCGAACGGCACGCCGTACTGCTTGCCGTCGACCTGCCAGCTCTCGGCGAACTTGCCGGCCTGGCCGATCCAGGACTTGGTCGCGTCGGTGATGTCGGCGAGCTTGCCCGACGTGACCTGCGAGGCCAGCTCACCCGCGCCCCAGGACTGGTAGACGTCCGGTGGCTCGGCACCCTGCAGGGCGAGGGGCACCTTCGTGGGGAAGTCCTCGTTCTGCAGCGGCTGCGCCTTGATCGTGACATCGGGGTGCGCCTGGTGGTAGTCGGTGACCACCTTCTCCCAGATCGACTTGATCGGATCGGTGGTGCCGTTGTGCCACCAGGTGAGGGTGACCGGCCCGCTCGGCTGAGCGGGCGCGTCGCTCCCCCCGCTGCACGCCGACAGCGCCAGCGGGACGACGGCCGCGAGAGCGGCGAGAACGGGGATCCGGCGTTTTGCGAACATCGTGGGTCCACTCCTGACGACTTCGGCCGAGTTGGACGGGGCGTGACAGCGCCCGGGTTGGCGAAGAGTCTGCACCTGGGGCAAATCGGATGTCAATCGTTGTCGATAACGTTTTCCATGGTTAGTCTGAGCCGATGCAGCCCAGCTCGAGGGTGACCATCCGTGACGTCGCGGCGCGTGCCGGTGTCTCGGTGGCCACGGTTTCCAAAGTGATCAACGAGCGCTACGGCGTTTCGGCCGCGACGCTCGCTCGGGTCCGAGCGGTCATCGAAGAACTCGGCTACGAGGCCAGCCTCGTGGCGCAGAGCCTGAGAAACCACCGCACCAACGTCATCGGCATCCTGGTCGCCGACCTGGAACCGTTCTCGACCGAGCTGCTCAAGGGAGCCGCGGACGCCATCCGCGGCAGCGGTTTCGAGCTCGTCGTCTACTCCGCGGGCGGGCGCACCGGCGACCCGTCGGGCTGGGAGAAGCGCTACCTCTCGCGCCTGTCCGGCACCCTCGTCGACGGCGCCGTGCTGGTCACGCCGGCCGTCTCGCTCGAAGCCGTGCCCGGCACGCCGGTGGTCGCGGTCGACCCGCACACCGGGCCGTCGCACCTGCCGACCATCGACTCCGACAACCTCCGCGGCGCGCAGCTGGCCACCGAGCACCTGCTGGACCTGGGCCACCGGCGGATCGCGTTCCTCGCCGGACGGCCCGACCTCGAATCGGCGTCGCTGCGCAAAGCGGGCTACCTGCGGGCGCTGGAAGCCGCGGGCGTGCCCGCCGACGAGAACCTCATCCGGATCGGCGCCTACGACCCGGAAGTCTCGGCGGCCTCGGCCCACGACCTGCTGACCGGCCCGGACCGCCCGACCGCGGTGTTCGCCGCGAACGACATCTCGGCCATCGCGACCGTCGGCGCGGCCCGCGAACTGGGGCTTTCGGTGCCGGACGACCTGTCCGTCGTCGGCTTCGACAACGTCCCCGAGTCCGCGCTCTGCAGCCCGCCACTGACCACAGTGGACCAGCCCATCCGCGAGATGGGCCACCGCGCGATCAGCATGCTCATCGCCCTGATCAACGGCGACGAGGTCGCGCGCACGCACGTCACCCTCGACACCGGCCTCGTGGTGCGCCACTCGACCCGGGCCCTCTCCTGAACCTCAGCTCCTGACGAAGGGCGGAAAACCCTTGACCACGCAGCCCACCACGGCTTCCGAGCCGTGGCGCGACCCCACGGCCGACCCGGGCGAACGCGTCCGCGCGCTGATGGCGCGCATGTCCCTCCGCGAGAAGCTCGCCCAGCTCTACGGCGTCTGGGTCGGCATCGACTCCGGCGGCGAGATGGCCCCGCACCAGCACGAGTTCGTCGACGCGGCGCTCGACTTCGACGACCTGGTCCGGCACGGCATCGGCCAGCTGACCCGCGTGTTCGGCACCCGGCCGGTCGACCCGCTGATCGGCGCGCACAGCCTGGCGCGCACCCAGCGGCAGATCGTGTCCAGCAGCCGGTTCGGGATCCCGGCCGTGGTGCACGAAGAGTGCCTGACCGGCCTGGCCGCGTGGCAGGCGACGATCTACCCGGCGCCGCTGTCGTGGGGTGCGACGTTCGACCCGGACCTCATCCGCCGCATGGGCGAGCGGATCGGGCAGACCATGCGCGCCCTCGGCGTGCACCAGGGCCTGTCGCCGGTCCTCGACGTCGCCCGCGACCTGCGCTGGGGCCGCGTCGAGGAGACCATCGGCGAGGACCCGTACCTGGTCGGCACGATCGGCAGCGCCTACGTCGCCGGGCTGGAGTCGGCCGGGATCATCGCGACCCTCAAGCACTTCGTCGGCTACTCCGCCTCGCGCGCCGGCCGCAACCTGGCCCCGGTTTCGGCCGGGCCGCGCGAGATCGCGGACGTCCTGCTCCCGCCGTTCGAGCTGGCGCTGCGCGCGGGCGCGCGCTCGGTGATGAACGCCTACACCGACACCGACGGCCTCCCCTCGGCCGCCGACGCCTCGCTGCTGACCGATCTGCTGCGGGACACCTACGGCTTCGACGGCACGGTCGTCGCCGACTACTTCTCCGTGGCGTTCCTGCACCGGCTCCACGGCGTCGCGGCCGACCGCGCCGACGCCGCCGGCCAGGCGCTGACCGCGGGCATCGACGTGGAACTGCCCACCATGGACTGCTACGGCGAGCCGCTGCTCGCCGCGGTGGAAGGGGGTGCGGTCGACGCCGCCGCCGTCGACCGCGCCCTCGAACGGGTACTGCGGCAGAAGTGCGAACTGGGCCTGCTGGACGCGGACTGGGCGCCCGAGGTGCCGGAGGAGATCGACCTCGACGACGCCGAGTCGCGGGCGCTGGCCCGCGAGGTGGCCGAAAAGTCGATCGTGCTGCTGCACAACGACGGCACGCTCCCGCTCTCCCCCGGCGCTCGCGTCGCCGTGGTGGGGCCGCGCGCGGACGCCGCGGGCGCGATGCTCGGCTGCTACTCGTTCCCGTTGCACGTCGGCGTCCACCACCCCGACGTCCCGTTCGGCGTTTCGGTGCCGACCGTGCTGGAGGCGCTGCGGCCGTCCTACGACGTCACCTACGCGCTCGGCTGCCCGGTCACCGGCGGGGACGACGCCGGGATCGCGGAAGCCGTGGCGGCGTGCGCGGACGCTTCGGTCTGCGTGGCCGTGCTGGGCGACCGGGCCGGGCTGTTCGGCGGCGGGACGTCCGGCGAAGGCTGCGACGCGCCCGACCTGCGGCTGCCCGGCCGGCAGGAGGAACTGCTGGACGCGTTGCTGGACACCGGGAAGCCGGTGGTCGTGGTGCTGCTTTCGGGCCGTCCGTACGAGCTTTCCCGCCAGCTCCCCCGGCTGGCCGCGGTCGTCGCCGGGTTCTACCCCGGCGAGGAGGGCGCGACGGCGCTGGCGGACGTCCTCAGTGGACGGATCGACCCGGCGGGCAGGCTGCCGGTGAGCTTCCCGGCGGCCGGCGCGAGCCAGCCGTCGACCTACCTGTCCGCGCCGCTCGGCCGGCGCAGCGAGGTCAGCACGGTCGACCCCACGCCCCTCTTCCCGTTCGGCCACGGGCTTTCCTACGCGCCGGCGACCTGGCTGGACGTCAGCGCGACGGGTTCGGTCTGGCCGACCGACGGCGTGTGCCGGGTCCGGGTCACCCTGCGCAACGACCACGACCGGGAGACGTCCGAAGTCGTCCAGGTGTACCTGCACGACCCGGTCGCCGAGGTCGCGCGGCCCGAGCGCCAGCTGATCGCCGCCCGCCGGGTCACCCTGGCCCCGGGCGCGACCGAGGTGCTGGACATCGGGCTGCACGCGGACCTGACGTCCTACACCGGCCGCGCGGGCCGCCGCCAGGTCGACCCCGGCGACGTCGAACTGCGCGTCGGGACCTCGAGCGAGCAGATCGTCGCGACGCTGCACTGCACACTGACCGGGCCGCGCCGGCACGTCGGCTTCGACCGGGTCCTGGCGCCGGAGTTCTCGCGGTGAGACGCACCGCGCTGATCGCGGTGCTGGCGGTGCTGACCGCGTTGTTCGCGGGTGCCTCGGCCCGGCCGCCGTCGTCGCACTGGGTGGCGACGTGGACGTCGATGCCCCAGCTGACCGAGCCGGGGAACCTGCCGCCGGCGCCGTACACCGGCACGGACCGGGTGCTGGACAACGCTTCCCTGCGGCAGACGGCGCACGTCACGGCCGGCGGGCCCCGCATCCGCCTGCGGTTCTCGAACGCCTTCGGCGGCGCGCCCTTGCCGCTCTCGGCGGTCACGGTGGCCCGCCCGCTCGCGGGGGCCGCCGGGGTGTCGTCGGTCGTCCCGGGCAGCGTGCTGCCGGTGACCTTCCACGGCAAGCCGTCGGTGTCGGTCCCGGTGGGCGCGCAGGTGGTCTCGGACCCGCTGCCGTTCCCCGTGCGGCCCTTCGAGAACATCGCCGTGACGACGTATTTGGCGCAGGGGCAGGCTTCGCTGTCGGTCACCTCGCACCCGGGCTCGCGCACGACGTCGTACCTGGTGCCCGGCAACCAGGTGGCGTCGGCGGACCTGACGGGCGCGACCCCGGTGGACCACTGGTACTTCCTGAGCGGCGTCGAGGTGCTGTCCCCGGCTTCGGCGGTGGCGGTGATCGGCGACTCGCTCTCCGACGGCCGCGGTTCGACGACGAACGGCAACGACCGCTGGCCGGACGTGCTCGCGTCCCGCGTGTCGTCCGCGGTGCTGAACCAGGCGGCGGGCGGCAACCGCGTCCTGCAGGACGGCCTGGGCCCGAACGTGCTGGCCCGCCTGGACCGCGACCTGCTCGCCCAGAGCGGCGTGTCGTGGGCGATCGTGTTCGAAGGCGTCAACGACATCGGCACGGCGACGCCGGCCGCCGCCGCGGACGTGGCCGGGCAGCTGATCGACGCCTACGACCAGATCCTCGTCCGCGCCCACGCCGCCGGCATCGACGTGTACGGCGCGACCCTGACCCCGTTCGGCGGCAACACGAATTACGACACCCCGGAACGCGAGGCGGCGCGGCAGCGGGTGAACGCGTGGATCCGCGAGCCGGGCCATTTCGACGCGGTCCTCGACTTCGACCGCGTGGCCCGCGACCCGGCCGCACCGGCGCGGCTGCTGCCGGCCTACGACGTCGGTGACCACCTGCACCTCAACCCCGCCGGATATCGCGCATTGGGTTCGAACGTGCCGGCCGGGCTATTCCGGAAAGGGTGAAAGAAATGTCCACCGGGCGGAAAGTGGACAATTCCTGGACGTAGTTCCCGAGCGCCGGATATCCGTTGGGACACAAGCGAGTCTCGAAGGTGGGGGCCTGTGCCGCGGGTCACAGGCTTCACCCTATAGTGGCGCCCGTCTGTTCGTCCTCACAGTGAGTCGTCGCTCCCGGGAAGGGAAACCATGTCCGACGTCATCAACAGCATCTTCGGCCGCCCCAAGAACGAAACCCCCAGCTCCGGCGGGTACGCCTACGGCACCGCCGAGCCCGAACCCGTCGTCGCCGAAGCCCCGGCCGACACCGTAGAGGAGACGGATTCCGCGGCCGAGGCCGAAGCGACCGCGGAAACCGCCGAGGACGCGGCGGGCTCCGAAGAGGACACCGCCGAAGCCGAAGAGGACGACACGGATTCGAACGCCGTGGCCGAAGACGACAGCGAGGCCGACTCCGACGCGGACGCGGTCGCCGAGGACGAGACCGACGCGGACGCGGTCGCCGAGGCCGAGACCGACGCCGAGGTCGAGTCCGACGCGGACTCCGACGCGGACTCCGAGGCGGACTCCGAGGCGGACTCCGACGCGGACTCCGAGGCCGACACCGAGGCCGACTCCGCCGAGGACGACACCGACGCCAACGCCGTCGTCGCGGAAGAAGCCGAAGCCGAAACCGAACCGGCCGCGGAAGCGGAGCCGGTCACCGAAGACGCGCCGGCCGCCGAGGCGGTCGTCGCCGAAGCCGAAGCCGTGGTCACCGAAGCGGCCGCCGAGACCCGGCCCGCGGCCGGCACCCGCGGCAGCACCACGGTGGCCGACGGGGTGGTCGCGAAGATCGTCACCCGCGTCGCGGCCAAGGCCGAAGGCGTGCACAGCGTCGCCGAAGACGGCATCACCATCGAACTCGCCGACGAGGTCGCCTGGATCACCATCCCGCTGGTGATCGACTTCGGCCACGCGGTCAAGGCGCTCGGCGAGCAGATCCGGGTCGCCGTGATCGACGCCGTCGAGCAGTACCTCGGCCTGGACGTCGAGGTCGTGGACGTGCACGTCACCGACATCCACTTCCCGGAAGCGGACTGATCCCCCGGTGCCCGGTCCCCCACCCGGGACCGGGCACCGGTCCGCAACGGACCCGGCGCGCCGCTCGACCGTAGGTAGACTGCCGTTGCGCACGGTAACGGATCGGGAAGGCGGCACATGCCCATCGACAAGGTCAGGGTGGATCTGGGCTGGGGCCCGGCGAAGCTGTCCGGCGAATGGCGCCCGGACCAGGCAGAACGCGATGCGGCGTGGGAACTGTACGTAGAGCTGGTCACCCGCATCACGGTGGCCCCGCTGGCCCCCGGCCACGGCATCCTGCGCGAGGCGCTCAGCTCGCTGTACCAGCTGTTCGGGGTGACGCGGGAGATCCTGCGCAAGTACGGCCCTTCCGTGGCGAAACCGCCCCGGAAGGGCGAATACCGCTTCGGGCACCTGGCGATCTGGATGCTGAACGCGGCCCTGCGCCCGGTACTGGCCCACTGGCACCCGGCGCTGCAGGAGTGGGAAGCGTCCCGGCCCGAGGGCACGGCGGTCGTCGTCCACGAGGCGGCGTGGGAGCGGTCGCAGGAGCTGCGCGACGAGCTGGAGAAGCTGCGGCGGGTGCTGCTGCAGTACGCGGAGATCTTCGCGACGGTGTGCGAAGCGCCGGCGTTGATCGACGCGACGCACGCGATCCTGGAGCAGTACGCGGCCGAGCAGTCCTAACGCGACACTTCGAAGCGCAGGTGGGTGACACCGCGGTCCTCGAGGCGGCGCACCAGCCGCAGCTCGACCGGGTCCCCTTCCCCGAACAGCCGCCGTCCGCCGCCGAGCAGCACCGGGACCAGGTGGATGTCCAGCTGCCCGGCCGCCAGCAGGGCCTGCGCGGCGCCCGCGCCGTGCACCATGACACCGCGCTCACCGGCCGCCGCGCGGGCTTCTTCGGCGCACGCCACGACGTCCGTGAAGTACCGGGTGCTGCCGGGTGCGGGGTCGGCCGGGTCGACGCGGTGGGTCAGCACGTGGATCGGCACGCCGTCGTGGTGGTCGCCGCCCCACCGGCCGGCCAGCTCGTACGTCCGCCGTCCGGCGATGATCGCCCCGGTCGCCGACGCCTCGCGGTACACCTGGCCGCTGGGTCCGTCGCCGTGGCGGTGGTCGAGCCAGTCGAACAGCCGGCCGCCGCCGCGGCCCAGCTCCTGGCCGGGCCGGTCGTCGGGGCCGGCGATGTAGCCGTCGAGGGACATGCTCATGTAGAGGCGGATCACGGGGTGCTCCTCGGGTCGGGTGCGCTTCACCCCTGCGTCGAACGGCCCCGGCCCGGATCGACACGCTCACGACTCCCGGGCGCGGGCGATCACCTCCTCGAGCCGCAGCGGGCTCGCCGGGTGGTGGCTCAGGCACAGCGGCGTCGCCACCTGCCGGAAGCCGAACGCCTCCCCCGCCACGTAGAACTGGGCCCGCTCCAGCCGTGAGATGTCCGCGACCGGGCTCCCCTTCGCGCGCGCCAGCTCGTTGGCCGCCGCGATCTGCGCCGGGCTGTTGAGGCGGCCGAAGAACTGCGTCATGGCGTTGCCGACCACCTGGTTGTGCAGCCCCTTGGGCGCCTGCGTGGCGAACAGCAGCCCGAGCCCGTACTTGCGGGCCTGGGACGCGAGCACGATCGTGCTGCGCGTACTGGCCGTCAGACTCCCCGAAGACGCCATCGTCTGCGCCTCGTCCATCACGAACAACGCCCCCAGCGGCCGGTCCCCCGCCGGGTTGCGCTTGATCCAGGCGAACAGCTCCATCTGCAGCTGGTTGACGAAGTTCTGCCGCTGCTCCTCCGCCTGCAGGCCGACGAAGCTGATCACCGAAACCCGCGCCCGCTTGCCCTCGGCCGGCGTCAGCAGCACGCCCGGGTCCACCGGTTCCCCGCCGCCCGCGAAGAGCGGATCGTTGACCATCGCCGCCTTGAGCACCTCGGCCAGCCCGGCCGCGATCCGCTTGGCGTCGTTGAGGTTGCTGACGTCTTCGGGCAGGTCGGTCAGCAGCTCGATCAGCTCCGGCAGGCTCCGCGACCCGGTCCGCGCGTGCTCGACCACCGCCTGCCGCAGCACCGCCAGCCCGATGTTGGTCTTCGCGGTGCTCCCGGTCAGCCGGGCCTGCGGCGCCAGCGTCGCGACCGCCACCTCGACGGCCGCGGCGAACTCGTCGGAGTCGTCGAGCACCCCGGCGAAGTCCGGCAGGGGCTGGAACGCCAACGGCCGCCCGGTCACCCGCCCCGGCGTCCAGACGACGACGTCCGTCTCGGCGAGATAGCGCTTCGCCAGCTGGGCGTCATCGGGCCCCCAGCTCTCCGGCGGCGCCGGCCAGGCGTCACCGAGGCGAGCGAGGTCGTTGTTGGGGTCCAGGACGATCGCGGAAACCCCCTGGAGAGCGCACTCCTCCACGATCCGCCGCAGCAGCACGGTCTTCCCGGACCCGGACCCCGCGAAAACGGCGGCGTGCTTGCGCAGCGCGGAAAGCTCGACCCGCACCGGCTCCCCCGAGCCGACGACGCTCCCGAGCGTGATCTCCCCCTCCGCGGGCGGCGGGTGCGTCCCTTCGGCGGGCTGCCCCGACGGCTTCTCCGGCAACACCGCGGAAAGCAGCTCGGACCGGCTCGCGGGCCGCCGGTCGATGAGCCACTCGTGCAGCTCGCGGCCGCCGTTGGCGAGCATCTTCTGCAACGCCCAGAACGTCCGGACGTCGGACGCGCTCGGCGGGATGGTCTTGCCGCCCGCGGTCGTGAACTTCTCGACCTCCTCGCGGGTCTTGGCCCCGCGACCCCAGGCGTCGCGGAGGATGACGAGGTGGCGGTTGTCCGCGCCGTGCAGCTGCCCGGCCGCGGAACGCGCCTTGCGGAACCGGCTCAGCGCGGCGCGCGGGTCCTTGGCCGCGATCACCCGGAACGCCCAGTGCTCCTGGAGGTCCGCGGCCTCGACCACGGTCCGGGTGAGCCAGGCGTGCACCTCGCTCCGCCCGTTCTGGCGCTCGCACGACCATTCCATGTCGTCGTCGCCGACTTCGGTGACCCAGCACCGCAGCGCGGCGGAAAGCAGGCCCGGCATGGCCTTGTCCACGGCCTTCTCGGCGAGCAGCGCGCCCGGGTCCGCTTCGGCCTGCAGCTTCTCGAATTCAGCGTCGAGTTCCGCGAACCGGTCGTGCTCGACGGCGGTGCGCACCGGGACGACCGGCGCGGGTGCCTTCTCGTCGAAGGAGGTGAGCTCCTGGACCTGACCGGCGCGCAGGCACAGTTCGATGTGCGCGCCGATGCGCTTCAGCAGCTGCCGCGGCGTCCACTGGTCCCACGGCTGAGCGAACGCCACCGGCGCGACCGGCCACGTGGGGTGCGGCGGCGTGAACCCCATGGCCTCGTACGCGACTCCCAGCCGCTTCGCCACCAGCGCGCGTCCCACCTCGGCGTCGAGGATCCGGCCGAGGGTGACCGACTCGCGGAACCGGTCCGGCACGGTCCCGGCCGACTTGGCTTTGATCTGGTCCCACGTGCTGGGCAGGCAGGTCATGACCGTGAGCGTCTTGTGCGTGACTTCGCGCAGGCCCATCAGCCCGTCGGCGATCTGCGCCACGAGCAGGCTTTCCTCGGTGTTGTCCCCGATTTCCTGGGTGCGCTGGGCGGACCGCGCGACGAGGGTGTCGAGCTGGTCCACCGCGATCACGACGGGCCCCGTGAGGGCCAGCAGCCGGGTGATCTCCCGCACCAGGACCCGTGCGGGCTTGGGTCGCGAGTAGATGTTCCACTGCCGGGCTTCCGGCGTGAGCTGCTCGTCGCCGTCGAGGAAGTCGTCACCGATGTACTTGGCCCCGCGGTCCTTGCTGGCGATCAGCACGAGGGCGCGCGCGGTGTCGCCGCATTCGTCCGCGACGACCGCGTCGAGGGACTCCACGCCCTCGATGAACGCTTCCAGGTCGTCCGGGGTCAGTCCGCGGCCACGCCGGATCCGCTCCTCGATGCCGGCGTCGACGTGCGCCCGCAAGCACACGCGGAGCAGGAAGCGCTTCAGCTGCGAGTCGCCGGAGTCGTCCGGGCGGGCCAGCCCGCGGCGCAGGGCTTCGGCCGTGTTTTCCCAGAAGGCGTCGGCGGCGGTGACGTCGTCGAGGAAGAAGTAGCCCCGCGCGCGGTGGACCTGACGGCGGACCAGGCCCAGCAGGTGGGTCTTGCCGACTCCCTTGAGCCCGCGCAGGACGAGGCCGATCGGACTGGGCCCGCCGCTGGTCACGGCGTCGCGGATGCCCGTGTCGATCGCGGCGAGCGCGTCGGCGTGCAGGCCGTCGACGTGGTACGGCGAATCCACCCAGACCTGGTCGGGTGTGTCCGCCCAGTCGAAGCTGAGGGTCGCCAGCGCTTGGAGCTCGTCCATCACAACGCCTCGATCGAGAGCAGGTGGTTGTCCTCACCGCCGATGCGGATCGCCGCCTCGTGGTCGGCCGCGGTCAGTGCCTTGCGGTTGTCCTCCGGTACGAGGTGCACCTTGCCCGCGCTGCTCAGCCGCTTGAGCACGGCGTCGACCTCCGCCGCCGGCGCGCCGAGCTTCGGGCGCAGGTCGACCAGGCCGACCCAGCCGCGGGGTTCCCGCACCAGTTCGCGGTAGGCGACGCGGATGCGGGTTTCGAGGTCGCCCTCGGGTTCCGGGCGCGATTCCGGTGCGGTGCCGACCGGACCCGTGCTCGCCGGGTCGAAGACGTCCGCCAGGCGCAGGTTCCGCCGGCGGAGGAACTCGTCGAAACCGCCGAGCACGACGTAGAGCGCCGAGCAGAGCGTGCTCAGCGGACGGGGCGGCGGCGGGTTCCCCTCACCGATCTCCTTCTCGCACCACGCCCAGCCGCGGTCGGTCAGCTGGTGGACGAACGTGCGGCCGACCTTTTCGCTCGTGATGTACCCGGTTTCGTTCAGCTGGGTGCGTTCCTTGCCGGTCAGCGTGAAGCCCACCCGCTCCTTCAACTCCGGGTTGGGCACCTCGCGGCCCAGGACCATCAGCGTGAACATCGCCGCGGTCTGCTTGTGTCCCAGACGGTCGGTCATTCGAGATCCTTCCGGTGCTGCGTCGTGGTTTTCGCTCGGGTGTCGAGGGTTCGCAGCAGCCAGTCGATCGACTGGCGAACCCCCGGCGGGGCCGCGTGGTGGTCGTCGCCGTTCGCGACGCGGGGTTTCACCGCCACCGCCAGGTCCGCGGCCAGGTCGTGGGTGCGCCCGCTGTCGCCCGCGCCGACGGCGGCCTGCATGGCCGTGACCAGCTCTTCGACGAGGTCCCAGCGCGACGGCCGCAGATGCGCTCCGCGGACTTCGCCGAGCAGGCCCGCGAGGTCGAGGTCGTCTTCCGGCTCGACCAGCGCGGTGAAGCCCTTCAGCTGGCCGACCAGTTCGCGGGCCACCTCGGCCGGCCCGCGCGAGTCGGTCAGCCGCAGGTACCGCAGGTTGCCGACGTAGCCCGGGAGCGACGCCGCGTCCGTGCCCGCCGTCAGGATCGGGATCACGCGGCGGTCCTGGCCGAGGGTGCGGTGCAGGAACAGCTCGACCTCGGCCGCCTGCCAGCGGCTGACCTTGCCGTCGACGACCAGGCACAGGTGCTTGGCGTCGTCCTCGGCGCGGGCGAGCAGGGAACGGTCACCCGAAAGCGATTTCACCGCGCGGACGTCCCGCTTCTTCAGCTCGGTGACCAGCTCGTTCGCCGGGCCGACCGCGCCTCTCGGGATGCTGACGCGCAGGTCGTGCTTGAACTCCCGGCGGCTCGTCCGCACAGCGGCGACGTAGGCGTCGCGGTTCTCGGCCAGCAGATCCGTGCGGTCCAGCCGGCAGGCGATCACGGCCGCCACCGTCTCGAGGGCGAACCCGATCTGGTCGGCGCTGGGCGTCTGTTCCGACAGCACCGGCAGCTGCTCGCCGAAGCTCCAGTAGGACACGTACGGCAAAGTGAGGTGGCGGGCCATGGTCGCCGGGTCGACGGTCTGGTCGAGCCAGCTCCCGTACAGCTCGGCCGTCTCGTCGACGACGATGCCGCGCCACGTTTCCGACCGGTCGTACTCCTCGCGGTTGTCGAACCGCGACAGCACCGGCAGCACGGTCAGCCGCGAGCGGTCGAACGGCAGGCGGTTGCGCGCCGCGTCGGCCCGGCGGGCGGCGTCCATCGCGCCGAGGATGCTCTGCCGGTTGGCGGTGAAGAGCAGGACGAGGTGGTCCGGCAGGTGCGCGGTGCAGATGCCGCCGATGTCGGAGATGCCGGTGCGGCTGTCGATGAGCACGAAGTCGTAGCGCGTGACCCAGTGCTCGCGGCACTCCTCGAGGTATTCGCCGAACCCGTCGTCGTACAGCGCGTCCCAGTCGATCTCCTGCAGCTGCCCGAGGTAGCCGGGCTCCTCGCGGCCGGCCGCGACGAAGTCGAGCACGCCGGCGTCGTCGAGCCGCTGGACGTGCGCGTCCGGGGCGAACCGGCCCCGCCGGAAGTCGTCGACGATGTCGACCACGCCCCCGCTCGGCCGCTTCGGCAACCGCGGCCGGAAGTAGTCGGCGAGGCCGGGCGCTTCGAGGTCCCAGTCCAGGCAGAGCACGCGGTGCCCCCACCGGGCCAGCAGCACGGCGATGTTGGCCAGCGTGAAGCTGCGGCCGACCCCGCCTTTGTAGGAGTAGAAGGTGAAGACCGATCCCGGCATCCGTCAGAACCTCGGCATTCGTGCCCGGCTCGGCGGTTCCACGACCGGGGTGCTGACCGGCCAGTCGCCTCGCCACTCCGGTGCCCGGTCGATCAGCTCCTCCAGTTCCGCGGCGATCTGCTTGATCCGCTGGTTGAAGTCGAGGTAGGCGGGCGCGGTCTGGAAGTGCTCGAACGGGTGGTTCCACTGCTGCAGATCCCGCGGGCGCCGCTCGTGGGCCCAGTCCGGGAAGTGCTGGGAGTCGCAGAAGATCACCGGGTAGATCAAGGGCAGCCGCTGCTCACGCGGCTCGGCGGTGGCCAGCGCTTCACGATCGGCCATCGAGAACCACTCGGCCAGGCACCATTCGTCCCGGAAGTACTTCGGCGAGCAGACCGGCACGAGCACGCGCGAACGCAGCAACGCACCGCTCAGTTCGTCGGGCCAGCGGGCACCGACCCGCACCTCGTCGTCGAAGAAAATCCGAACGTCTTCGTAACGATTGTTGTCGAGCACTTCCAGGAGACGCGGGTGGAAATGGTTGCGGATCCACTCGGATATGTCGCTCGCGGAACGGCGGTAGCTGATGAACACGTCGTACTCGTACACGCGAGCCGCCACTCCTTCACCGCTCCCCACCAGGCGGATCCGATCCTAGATCCGCGCCGCTCCCCCGAAGAAGGCGCTAAACCGGACAGATCCAGGACAATAACTGGCCACCCGTCACAGCGACCCCGAAACGCACCTCTTGACAATCCGTCGAGCCACGGATATACGACAGGCGAACACCGGAAAGAACGGGGAGTTGTTTCCGGAATACCGATCTCCCGGATCGGTGAATCACCGCCCGATCCCGAGGAGCCACCGATGTCCGAGCGCGAGGCGCCCCGGGTGTTCATCAGCTATTCGCACGACACCGAAGAGCACAAGGCGCAGGTCCGGAAGTTCGCGACCCTGCTGCACAGCCGGATCGGCCTGGAGGTCGTCCTCGACCAGTGGCAGGACAACGTCCGCGTCGACTGGTCGTTGTGGGCCACGCGGAACCTCAAGGCGGCCGACTTCATCATCGTCGTGGCGTCGCCCCTGTACCGGGCTCGCGCCGACGGCGATGCCCCTCCGGATGAAGGCCGCGGCGCCCAGTTCGAGACCGCCATCATCCGCAACAAGCTGACCAAGGACCTCGACGACGGCACCCGCCGCGTGCTTCCCGTCGTCCTGCCCGGTGGGTCGATCGACGACATCCCCGAATTCCTCAACCCCTACTCCATGACGCGGTACGAGATCTCGCAGATCACCGCCGACGGTGTGGCCGACTTGCTCGGCGCGATCATCGGGCGGGGGCAGCACACGGCACCGCCTCGAGGGGTCTGGCGCGGAGGCGAGCTCGAAGCCCCGCCCGTGCACGCCGGCGAACTGCCGTGGTCGTGCGCCAGCCAGGGCATCCGGCGCGGCCCGGCCTCGATCGGCGGCGTGCGGTACGAGAACAGCATCGTCCTGCGGCCGTCGATCCCGGCCGCGACCGGGCCGGGGTACGTCGAACTCGACCTGGGCGGCCACTACGAGCGGTTCACCACGGTCGCCGGGGTGCTCGACGACGCCCGGGACCCCCACCAGGTCGGGCACCTGCGCGTGGTCCTCGACGGCACGCCCCGCTCGGCGCACAACGTGGCCCCCGGAAAGCCGGCGGAGATCGACGTCGACGTCTCCGGCGCGCGCGTGCTGCGCTTGGAGATGTCCCGCCCGAGCCCCACGGCATCGCCGTTCGGCTCCGCGGCCGTCGTCGTCACGCGGCGAGGACGGCCGCCGGAACTCGGTCTCGGCGACCCGGTGGTGACGTAGGGTCTGTATCGAAATCGGCGTCGGTGCGGACAGCCGGCGGGTGGTCCGCCCACCCGCGATGTCATGAAAGAGTCGTTCACCTCGCCAGACGACATGAACGACCCTTTCATGACATCCCCGCGACGCCGGGCAGACCACGCGGCCAGGAGGCGGGCCACGGTCGCCGAACGGCTCTGAACGATTTCGATACAGGCCTAGCCGCTCACGGGGTGTCGACCACGGGCCCCAGCAACGCGATCGACGCCCGCACCGCCACCTCGGTGACGTCCCCAGCCCTCCCGCCGTCCTCCACCGTCGTCGCGATCAGCTCCCGCAGCCCGCCCAGCAGGATGATCGCCATCTGCCGCGACGGCGGGCTGATCCCGGCCGCCCGCAACGACGGTGTGTCCGTCAGGCGCTGCGTCATCGCGATGAACCCCTCCATCGCGTCGCGCTGCAAGTCCCGGGCCGCGGCGCCCAGCGCGGGTACGTCGCGGATCCAGCTCAGGGTGATCGCCGGTTCCGATTCCGCGCAGGCGATCCAGGACTCGATCGCCTGGCGCACCTGAACGTCCCACGGCGCACCAGGGTCCACCGCGTCCGAGATCTGCTGGATCATCGCGCGGTTAGCGTCGGCCAGCAGGGCGATCAGGCACTCCTCGCGGCTCGAAAAGTGCTCGTAGAACGTCCGGCGGGAAGTGCGGGCGCGGCGGACGACGTCGGCCACCGTCGTGTCGCGGAAGCCGGTTTCGGTGATCGACTCGGCCAGGCCGTCCAGCAGGCGCTGGCGGTGCCGGCGGGTGTCGACGTCCACGGCAGTCACCCCTTCCTCTTGAAACCGGATGGTACACCGGCGTACCGTACCGACGGTACGTTCGCGTACCACCTTTCCGGGAGGGTCGATGACGACCATGACAAGCGCGGTGACGCTGCCACCGGGACCGAGCGTGCCCCGCGCCGTCCAGGGCGCCTACGCGCTCACCCAACCCCTGCGGGGCATGCGGCGGCTCAAGGAACGCTACGGCGACGCCTTCACGGTGAACGTGCCGATCTTCGGCAACGCCGTCGTGCTCGCCGACCCCGCCGAAATCAAGCAGCTGTTCACGTCCGGGCCCGACCTCGTCGACAACCTCGAAGTCAACCTCGGCCGCGTCCTCGGGCCGCGGTCGCTGTTCGCCCTCTCCGGTGACGAGCACAAGCGGCAGCGCAAGCTCCTGGTACCGCCCTTCCACGGCCGACGGCTCGCCGCCTACGAACAGATCGTCGAAGCCGAAACCGTCCGCGAACTCGCGAGCTGGCCGGACGGCAAGGAGTTCGCGACGCTGCCGTCGATGATGCGGATCACGCTGAACGCCATTCTCCGCGCGGTGTTCGGCGCGGAAGGGGCCGAATTCGCGGAGCTGCGCGAACTGCTCCCGCCGTTCGTCACGCTCGGCTCGCGGCTGGCCGTCCTGCCGATCACGAAGAAGGGCCGCTTCAACCCGTGGCGCCGCTTCGAACGGATGCGCCGGGACTACGACGCGATCGTCGACCGGCTGATCGCCAAGGCCCGCCCGGACGGCGACGACGTCCTCGCGATGATGCTGCAGACCCGCCACGACGACGGCTCCGGCCTGACCCGCGACGAGATCGCCGACCAGCTCCTCACCCTGCTCACCGCCGGGCACGAGACCACCGCGACCACGCTGGCCTGGGCCGTCGAACGCCTGCGCCGCCACCCGGCGATCCTGCGCGAGCTCACCGAAAGCGACGACCTCCTCGACGCGACGATCCTCGAGGTCCAGCGCACCCGCCCGGTCATCGACCTCACCGCCCGCCAGGTCAAGCAGGACGGCTTCCGGCTGGGCCGGTGGACCCTGCCCAAGGGCTACAACGTGCTGGTCAGCATCGCGCTGGTGCACGACGACGACGCCGTGTTCCCGCACGCGGCCACCTTCGACCCGCACCGCTTCGACGGCGCGCGGCCGGATCTCTACCAGTGGATCCCGTTCGGCGGCGGCACCCGCCGCTGCCTGGGCGCCGCGTTCGCCACCATGGAGATGACCGTCGTGCTGCGGACGCTGCTGCGGGACTTCACGCTGGTCCCGACGAGCGAGCCCGGCGAACGCTGGCACTCGAGGGGCGTGGCCTACGCCCCCGCCAAGGGCGGCCGCGCGGTCGTGCGCCGCCGGACCGGAGGAGAGCAGTGACCGACCAGACCGCCGACGCCGGCCGGGGGATTTCCCTGGCCTACGAACGGATCGGGGACGCCGGCGCCGACCCGCTGGTCCTCGTCGCCGGCCTCGGCCAGCAGCTGCACAGCTGGCCCGACGCCTTCTGCGCGCAGCTCGCCGGGCGCGGCTTCGAGGTCATCCGGTTCGACAACCGCGACGCCGGGCGCTCGACGCACCCGCGCTTCCGGCCGCCGAGCCTGCTCGGCATGCTCGCGGGCCGGTTCCCCGCGCAGCAGTACGACCTCCTGGACATGGCCGCCGACACCATCGGCCTGTTCGACGCGCTGGACCTCGAGACCGCGCACATCGCCGGCGTGTCGATGGGCGGCATGATCTCCCAGACGGTCGCGGCGCGGTACCCGGACCGGATCCGCACCCTGACGTCGATCATGTCGACGACCGGGTCGCGCCTGCTCGGCCGCCCCGCGCTCTCGACGTTGCGGATGATGGGCGCGAAGCCGCCGAAGTCGCGCGAAGAGGCCGTCGAGAGCGCGGTCCGGATGTTCCGGCACATCGGCTCGCACGGCTTCCCGTTCGACGAGGCCTGGGTGCGCGAGACGGCCGGGACGGGCTGGGACCGCGACCCGACCGCCGGCGGCGTCGGCCGCCAGCTCGCCGCGATCATGAAGTCCGGCAACCGGACCGCGCTGCTGCGGAACATCACCGCGCCGACGCTGGTGATCCACGGCGACCGCGACCGGATGGTGCACCCGACCGGCGGCGGCGCGACCGCCCGCGCGATCCGCGGCGCCCGCCTGGAAACCGTCCCCGGCATGGGCCACGACCTGCCCGAAGGCGCGTGGCCGACCATCCTCGACCTCATCGACAAGCACGCGAGGAGCAGCGATGTCACGGCCCCGTAGTGCCGAACCGGCCGAAAGCAGGCGGAAACGGTCCGCAGCCGATCCGCACGACGCAACGGTTTCCGCCGTGGCTGCCGCCGGATCGGCACGCAAACGACACAGCATCACTGGCCGGCCCGTGGTGATCACCGGCGCGGCCTCCGGGATCGGCCGCGCGCTGGCCACCCGGCTGTCCCGCCTCGGCTCGCCGGTCGCGCTGGCCGACGTCGACGAAGACGGCCTCAAGGCGACCGCTGCCGCGCTGCACGGCCGCGTGCTGACGCGCGTGCTCGACGTCCGCGACGCCGAAGACCAGCTGCGCTTCGCCGCGGAAGTCAAGGACTGGACCCCGGCTCCCCTGGCGGCGGTGTTCAACAACGCCGGTGTCGCCGTCACGTCCACGGTTCTCGACGCCGTCATCGAGGACGACGACTGGCTGCACGACATCAACTTCCACGGCGTCGTCCACGGCACGCGCGCGTTCCTGCCGATCCTCGTCGAGCAGGGCGAAGGCGCGATCGTGAACACCTCCAGCGTGTTCGGCCTGCTCGGGATGCCGCACCAGAGCGCGTACTGCGCGGCGAAGTTCGCCGTGCGCGGGTTCACCGAGTCGCTGCGCCAGGAACTGCACGGCTCCGCGGTCCGCGCGATCACCGTGCACCCCGGCGGCATCACGACGAACATCGCGCGCAACGCCCGCGTCCGGCGCGACCCCACCGGGCTGGGCCGCAGCCGCGAAGAGATGGCCGCGCAGTTCGAGGCCATGACCATGACGTCGCCGGACAAGGCAGCGGCGATCATCCACGCCGGCGTCGACCGCGGGAAGGCCCGCATCCTCGTCGGCCCGGACGCCTACCTGTTCGACGCGCTCGCCCGCATCACCCCCACCCACTACAACGCCGTGCTGTCCCGCGTGATGCGGCGCCCGCGGCGGACGGAGGCCCGCCGATGACCGAGCACGTCGAAGTCCTGATCGTCGGCGCCGGGCTGTCCGGCGTCGGCGCGGCCCACCACCTGCGCACGGCGTTCCCGCGCAAGACGTACACGATCCTCGAGGCGCGCGACGCCATCGGCGGCACCTGGGACCTGTTCCGCTACCCCGGCGTCCGGTCCGATTCGGACATGCAGACCCTCGGCTACCGGTTCCGGCCGTGGACCGACGCCAAGGCCATCGCGGACGGTCCGTCGATCCTGAAGTACGTCCGCGACACCGCGGCCGACGCCGGGATCGACCGGCACATCCGGTTCGGGCACAAGGTCGTCCGCGCCGCATGGTCCACAGAGGACGCACTGTGGACGGTCGAGGCGGTGCACGACGGGAAGCCCGTCGAGTTCACCGCGAAGTTCCTGTACCTGTGCAGCGGCTACTACGACTACGCGGGCGGCCACACCCCCGAGTTCCCCGGCGTCGAGGAGTTCGGCGGCACCGTGGTGCACCCGCAGCAGTGGCCCGAAGACCTGGACTACACCGGCAAGAAGGTCGTCGTGATCGGCAGCGGCGCCACCGCCGTGACGCTGGTGCCGGCGATGACCGACCGCGCCGAGCACGTGACGATGCTGCAGCGCTCCCCCACCTACATCCTTTCGCTGCCGTCCGAGGACGCGCTGGCCAACCGGCTGCGCGCCCTGCTCGGCCCGCGGCTGGCGTACCCGATCGCGCGCTGGAAGAACGTCGCCGTCAGCACGCTGATCTACCAGCTCAGCCGGCGCCGCCCCGGCGTGGTCAAGGCGATGATCCGCAAGGCCGCGATGAAGCAGCTGCCGCCGGGCTACGCCGTCGACACCCACTTCAAGCCGCGCTACCAGCCCTGGGACCAGCGGCTCTGCCTGGTGCCGGACGGCGACCTGTTCCGCTCGATCAAGCGCGGCGACGCTTCGATCGTCACCGACCGGATCGCTTCCTTCACCAGGACCGGGATCCGGCTCGAATCGGGCGGCGAGCTCGAAGCGGACGTCGTCGTCAGCGCCACCGGGCTCAAGCTGCTGGCCTTCGGCGGCATCGACCTGGTCGTCGACGGCGAGCCGGTGAAGCTGCCGGAAACCATGGCGTACAAGGGGATGATGCTCAGCGGCGTGCCGAACTTCGTCTTCACGATCGGGTACACGAACGCGTCCTGGACGCTCAAGGCCGACCTCGTGGGCGAGTACTTCGTCCGGCTGCTGCGCCACCTCGACCGGCACGGGTACGACCGGGCCGTGCCGGTCAACGACGACCCGGCGGTCACCGAGCGGCCGCTGCTGGACTTCGACGCCGGGTACGTGCTGCGCTCGATCGACGAGTTCCCGAAGGCGGGCTCGCGGGCGCCGTGGCAGCTGGGCATGAGCTACGCGCACGACGTCGTCAAGCTCCGGCACGGCAAGATCGACGACGGCGCACTGCGGTTCTCGCGACGGGAGGCGGGAGCGGGCAGACTGGGCGCATGACGCTCGGAACCGCGCCCGGCCGGGGCCGCTGACATGCACTCCGCGGGACTGGTGCTGCACCCCCGCCGCGACTCGGCGGCCGCCGTCGAGGCCGTGCTGGGCTGGGCGGGCAGCCGGGGCATCGAGATCCTCGGCATCGAGGACGAGATCGTCCGGCTGGACTGCGCCGCGGTCGGCGTGACGCCCGAGGAGCTCGGGCGACGCGCCGACCTCGTGGTCAGCCTGGGCGGCGACGGCACGATGCTGCGGGCCATGCGGCTGGCCGACGGGCAGCGCGCGCCGGTGCTCGGGGTGAACCTCGGCAAGCTCGGCTTCCTCGCCGAGGTCGACGTCCCGGACCTGCCCGGCGCGCTTTCGGCGATCGACGACCACCAGTTCACGGTCGAGCCGCGGCTGGCCGTGGACGCCGTGCTCGGCGGGCGGCGGATCACGGCGTTCAACGACATCGCGGTGGTGCGCGTGCCCGGCGACGGCAGCGCGGTGGTCGCGGTCCGCGTCGGCGGCCAGCCGTTCGTCAGCTACTCGGCGGACGCGGTGGTCGTGGCGACCCCGACCGGCTCGACGGCGTACAGCTTCTCCGCCGGCGGGCCGATCACCAGCCCGTCGGTGGAAGCGCTGCTCGTCACGCCGGCGGCGCCGCATTCGGCGTACAGCCGGGGTGTGGTGCTCTCGGTGCACGACGAGGTGACCCTGGAGCTGCTGCCGACCAGCGGACGGCTCGCGGTGGAGGTCGACGGCCAGGTCGAGGGGTACGTCTCCCCCGGCGACCGGCTCGACCTGAGCGCCCGGCCGAGCGCGGCGCGGGTGGTGCGGCTCGGGATGACGACGTTCTACCAGCGCGCCCGCCGCAAGCTGCGGCTCACGGACTCTGCGGAGATCCCCACCGACACCTCATCTTTCCCTGATTAAGTGCCGCCGCGGAGGGCGGCACTTAATCAGGGAAAGATGCGCGGTTGTGGGCTGGGCCACATTTCGTGCGTGTCTTCGATGGTCACGGAATGGTCACGGGTAGCGTCCGCGACTTCGCCTGAACCAGCCGAGCCGTCCCGGAGTGTTTTCACGCATGCTGTGTCCTTCACCCACCCGTCCCTCCCTCCGCGCCCGGCTGCTCGTCCCCGGGGCGCTGGCCGCCTTCGCCGGCGCCGTCGTGCTCCTGGCCGTGCTGCACCTCGACCGGCGGGTGGCGGCGCTCGACCCGGTCAGCACGATGCTCAGCGACTACGCGCTGAGCCCGGGCCGCTGGCTGTGGGACGGCGCACTGCTGCTGACCAGCACGGGCTCGGCGCTGCTGCTGGTCGCGCTGTACCGCCGCGGCCTGCTGGCGAACCCGGCGCTGGTGGCCGCGAAGGCGCTGTGGTGCGTGAGCCTGCTGGCGGTGGCGGCGTTCGCGAAGGATCCGCAGGGTGGCGCGATCACGGCGACGGGCAAGATCCACCTCTACGCCTCGGCGGTGACGTGCCTGAGCCTGCCGGTCGTCGGCTGGGCGCTGGGCCGCCGCCACCGCGACGACCCTCGCTGGCGCCGCTTCGCCGCCTGGTCCCGGCGGCTGGCGCTGGCCGCGATCCCGTTCTACCTGCCGTTCATCGTCCCGTTCGCGGTGAACGTCGTGCTGGGCGGGCACCTGCCGACGGTGGCGACCGGCCTGGTGGAGCGGCTGATGATGGTGCTGGAGATCGCGCTGCTCGCGGTGCTCGGGCACTGGGCGCACCGGGCCATGCGCCCGGCCCGCTTCCGCGCGTTGGACGTCAGTCCGGCTGCTCCCGGGTCCGGTGCAGCAGCCAGTCGCGCTCGGTCCGGATCAGCGCGTACCGCACCGACGACGTCCGCCCGTGCAGGGTGAACAGGATCCGCTTGGCCGTCCGGTCGTGCTCCTCCCACCAGCCCGTGTCGGCGATCTTCTTGGTCTCGTCCTCGTAGCCGAGGTGGTCGAGCGCGTGGTCGGGCACGGCGACGGCGAGCCGGTTGCCGGTCGCGTCCGGCGGGAGGCCGCGGGGCACCGCCCAAGACCGCAGCACGCCTTCCTCCTCCAGCCGGAGATCGAAGTGGTGCCGCGGCCGCCAGTGCTCGTGCAGCACGAAGGCCGGTCGCTCGCTCACTTCTCCAAGATGCCAGAACTCCGTGCCAGTACCCGTTTTCCGGGGTGTCAAACAGTCCATCCGTGGACTTGACCCGTTCCGAAGAAGCGCGCACGGTGGGGTGTCATGAGCGATGTGACGACCGCGCTGCGGGCCGCCGGCCTGCGGGTCACCGCGCCCCGGCGAGCGGTGCTGGGCTGGCTGGCCGGGCATCCTCACTCCACAGTGGACGAAATCGGCACCGGGGTCCGCGCGGAACTGGGTGCCGTGTCCACCCAAGGCGTCTACGACGTCCTCGGCGCGTGCGCGGCCGCCGGCCTGATCCGGCGGATCGAACTGCCGGGACACCCGGCCCGCTTCGAACGGCGGGCCGGGGACAACCACCACCACGTCGTGTGCCGCTCCTGCGGGCGGACCGAAGACGTCGACTGCGTGGTCGGCGCGGCACCGTGCCTGACCCCGGACGACGCGCACGGCTTCCTGGTCGACGAAGCGGAAGTGGTGTTCTGGGGCGTCTGCCCCGGCTGCCGCACCACGCCGCGGAAAGAGGCATCACCGTGACCGAACCGACCACCACCGACGCCGGGATCCCGGTCGAAAGCGACGAGCACTCGCTCACCGTCGGCCCGGACGGCCCGATCCTGCTGCAGGACAGCTACCTCATCGAGCAGATGGCGCAGTTCAACCGCGAACGCGTCCCGGAGCGCCAGCCGCACGCGAAGGGCAGCGGCGCGTTCGGGCGGTTCGAGGTGACCGGCGACGTCACCGCGTACACCAAGGCCGCGGTGTTCCAGCCGGGGACGAAGACCGACCTGCTGGTCCGCTTCTCGACGGTCGCCGGGGAGCGGGGCAGCCCCGACACCTGGCGCGACCCGCGCGGCTTCGCGGTGAAGTTCTACACCAGCGAAGGGAACTACGACCTGGTCGGGAACAACACGCCGGTCTTCTTCGTGCGGGACCCGTTGAAGTTCCAGCATTTCATCCGCTCGCAGAAGCGCCGCGCGGACAACAACCTGCGCGACCACGACATGCAGTGGGACTTCTGGACGCTGTCGCCGGAGTCGGCGCACCAGGTGACGTGGCTGATGGGCGACCGCGGCATCCCGCGCACCTGGCGGCACATGAACGGCTACAGCTCCCACACGTTCATGTGGGTCAACGCCGCGGGCGAGCGCTTCTGGGTGAAGTACCACTTCAAGACCGACCAGGGTGTCGAGTGCTTCACCCAGGACGAAGCCGACCAGATGGCGTCGGCCGACACGGACTACCACACGCGCGACCTGTACGAGGCGATCGAGCGCGGCGACCACCCGTCGTGGACCCTCAAGGTCCAGGTCATGCCGTTCGACGACGCCAAGACCTACCGCTTCAACCCCTTCGACCTGACGAAGGTGTGGCCGCACGGCGACCACCCGCTGATCGACGTCGGGCGGATGACCCTGGACCGGAACCCGACCGACCACCACACCGAGATCGAGCAGGCCGCGTTCGAACCGGGCAACCTGGTGCCCGGCATCGGCGCGAGCCCGGACAAGATGCTGCTCGGCCGCCTGTTCTCCTACCCGGACGCGCACCGCTACCGGATCGGCGCCAACTACCGGCAGCTGCCGGTCAACGCGCCCGTCGCGCCCGTGCACAGCTACAGCAAGGACGGCGCGATGCGGTACACGAAGGTCACCGACCCGGTGTACGCACCGAACTCGAAGGGCGGCCCGCGCGCGGACGTCGCGCGGTACGGGCAGCCGGCGGGCTGGCACACCGACGGCGACCTGGTCCGCACCGCGTACACGCTGCGCGAGGACGACGACGACTTCGGCCAGGCCGGCACGATGGTCCGGGAGGTGCTGGACGACGACCAGCGCGCGCGGCTGGCCGACAACGTCGTCGGGCACCTGCTCAACGGCGTCTCCGAGCCGGTGCTGACGCGGGCGTTCGAGTACTGGCGCAACGTCGACAAGGACCTCGGGGACCGGATCGAGGCCGGTGTGCGGGCGAAGCAGGACGAGAAGGACCCGAAGGCGGCCGGCCAGGCCAACCCGGCGCGGTCGAGCATGCAGCGCAAGGCTTAGCCTCCGCGGCCCTTCCCGGAGCCGGTCACGCCGCATGCGCCCCAAGGTGGCCTTGGTTGCGTCCGACGCACCGAAGGCCACCTTGGTTGCGTCCGACGCACCGAAGGCCACCTTGGGGCGCTTGGCATCACCGGCCGGCGGGAGCAGAAGGAGATCCCGGGCCGGGCTAGGTTGGACCTCCGCGCGGGGAACAGCCGAGGAGGGCCGAGTGAACGTCGCCGGTGGGGTGCTACCGGTCGCGGCCGCGGTGGCGCTGCTCGTGTTCGCCGTCCGGCTGGCGCGTGAGCCCCGGCGGCTCGGCAACGCCGTCTGGCTGGGCGTCGCGTTGCTGCTGACCGCGTTGTGGCTGCTGCGCGAAACCCCCGTGCTGCTGGCGGTCGCCGGGGCCGCGGTGGCGCTCGCCGCGCTGGTGCTGCCCGCCGCGTTGCTCGTCAACGGCGTCCGGATGTGGCGGCGGGAAGGGCGCAGCACCGGGAACCTGCTGTCGCTCGCGCTCGGCGCCGGCCTGCTCGCGCTCGAGGCGCTGTTCTTCGCACCGCTCGGGCGGTGGGGTTCGGCGCTGGTGGCCATCGCGGCGGTGCTCGCCTGCTACTTCGGGTTCCTGTTCCTGTCCCTGCTGGTGTATTCCGTGGTGTACAGCCGGATCGGCCGGCGCGGCGGCGTCGACGCGATCATCGTGCTCGGCTGCGGCCTCGCCGGGGACCGGGTGCCGCCGCTGCTGGCCGGGCGGCTCGAGCGCGCGATCCGGCTCGCCGCGCGGGAGCCCGAGCCGCCGCTGCTGGTCGTGTCGGGCGGGCGCGGTCCCGACGAGACGGTCACCGAAGCCGAAGCGATGCACGCGTACCTGCGGGAACGCGGGATCCCGGACGAGCGGATCCGCCGTGAGGACCGCGCCACCACCACCGAGGAGAACCTGCGCTTCTCGGCGGCGCTGCTCCCCCGCGACGCCCACCGCGTGGTCGCCGTGACCAGCAGCTACCACGTCTTCCGCGCGGCGGTCGAGTGCCGCCGGCTGCACCTGCCCTACCACGCGACGGGGTCGCCGACCGCGGGGTACTTCCTGCCGAGCGCGCTGCTGCGCGAGTTCGCGGCGCTGATCCTCCACTACCGCCGGACGACGATCGCGGCCTGCGTCGCCATCGCCGGGACCGGCCTCGTGCTGGCGATCGCGGCCTAGGCTTCCGCGCCACCCCGCCGTGCGCTATGTTCGTCCGCAGATCAGGTTTGCCGGATAAACCTGTTACGAATCTGGGGAGACCACGTGACCGAGCTGCCGCCGGCCGCCTTGCTCGACGAGATGACCCGGCTTCGCGCACGAGCCCGGGCTGACCGCCACGCCTACGCAGCGCCGCTGCTGCTGTTCGGGGTGCTCGTGCTGCCGGCACCGCTGTGGGCCGACGGCGGGCCGCCGCGGTTCGGGGCCGCCGGGGTCTGGTTCGGGACGCCCCTGCAGCTGTACTGGCTGGTCGCGGTCGTCGGCGGGTTCCTGGCCACCGCGGCCTGGTACCTCCACCGCGGCCGCCGCAGCGGGGTGCGGACGCCGATCCGGGGTTACCTCGCGATCGGGCTGCTCGGCGTGCTCGCGATCTCGTTCGGGCTGCCGGTGGTGGAGTCGTTCGCCTACCGGGTCGAGCGTTCGCCGTACGCGCAGCCGTCGTTCACCGTCCCGGTGGCGGCCGTCGCCGCGCTGGCCGGCGGCGGGGCGCTGTGGCTGCGGTCGCGGCTCGGCGGCCGGGGCGCGCGCGGTACCGCCACGGCCGCGGCGCTGGCCTCCGGGTTCGTCGTGCTGGCGATGCTCGACCTCGCGCTCGCCCCAGCCCGGCCGTACGCGCCGCTGCTCACGATCGCGCTCGGCCTGCTCGGGCTCGCGTGGCTGGAGCGCAGCCGCGTGCTCGGCGTCATCAGCGGCCTCTTCGCCGCCTCGGCGCTGCTGGTCAACCTCTACAACGTGCAGCACGTGTTCTTCCACCTCGGGCTCTTCCCGCGCTACTCCGGCGACACGACGATGGCGTTCACGAACACCCTGCCCCCGGGGCTGGTCCTGCTCGCGGGCGGCACCTTCGCGGCCTGGCACGAACGGCGGGTGCGGGCGTGAGCGAGCACCCCGCGGCGGGCCTGGACGAAACCGTCCACCAGCGGCACCGGCTCGGCATCCTCACCATCGCCGCCGAGGCCGGGAAGGTGGATTTCGGGTACCTGCGCCGGACGCTGGACATGACGGCCGGGAACCTGTCCCGGCACGTCACGATCCTCGAGGAAGCCGGGCTGATCGACGTCGAAAAGGGCTACGAAGGCAAGCGGCCCCGCACGTGGATCACCATCAGCCCGGCGGGCCGCAAGGCGCTCGCGGCGGAGGTGGCGGCGTTGCGGGCCTTGGTGTCGGCGGTCGAACGCGCGGTCCCGGCGCGGCCGCGGACCACCTGATCCGGTCGGCTCAGCCGGACGAGTCCCTCGTGGCGTCGTAGTCCGTCCAGCCGCCCTGGCCTTCGGCGGCTTCGACGTCGGCGTCGGAGGTCGCCGCGTGGGTCATCGCGGCGACCGTCTCCTCGAGGCCGCGCTGGACTTCGCCGCCGTCGGCCTCGCGGACGCTGTGGAGCGTCACGGTGATCTCCGAGGCCGCCGGGCCGGCTTCGGCGATGCGCAGTTCGCCGTGGTAGTCGTCGGGGCCTTCGGCGCCCCACGTCAGCGAACGGGTGCCCGCGTCGGTGTGCAGCCAGGCTTCGCTCGCGACGCGTTCGCCGTGCACCTCGGCCTCGACGTGCACGCTGTCGCCGCCCCGCGGCTCCGCCACTTTCATCTCCGGGAAGTACCGGGGCAGGTTCTCCGGCTGGCTCAGGAACGCGAACAGCTCGTCGGCGGGGATGTCGGCGGTCGCGGTGTGGCGGTACTCGGTCATGGCTCACCTTTCGTCGGCGCCCCGGATACCCCGCAAGACGTGCATTAAAAGGACGCGGGCGGGGAACCTGGAAGACATGACGGCCACCGACCCCGGGACCCGGCGCGGCCCCGCCCCCGTGCAGGGCATGGGCATGCTGATCGGCTTGCTGTTCCTGGTGCTCGCCGCGCTGGAGCTGATGTCGGGCGTCGCGGACGGCGACGGGCCGCGCGAGCTGTTCGGGGTCTTCGCGGTGTCCGGGCCGTGGGCGCTCACGCACCTGCTGACCGGTGCCGCCGCGGTGTTCTGCACGCGCTCGCCGCGGCTGGCCGCCCGGTTCCTGGTCGCCGCGGGCGGTGTCTACGTGGTGGCCGGCCTGGCCGGGCTGCTCCCACTGCCGGACGCGGTCTCCGAAGTGCTGCCGATGAACAACGCCGGGGTCTGCCTGGCGCTCGGTCTCGGGACGGCCATGCTCATCCTCGGAGCGGGCTGGCTGCGGCGCGGGCCGGGACCGCGCCGCTGAAGCCGCCGTCCGGCCGGGGAAAGCGCGTCAGCACGGCCGTGGCCAGGACCGCGAGTCCGAAGAGGACATAGCCGTTGCCGGTGAGCTGCTGCGCGAAGTCCCAGTGCCGCTCGACCTCCCCGCCGCGCGGCCACCACCACTGCGGGCCGGCGACGAAGAGCACCACACCGGCGCCTGCCAGCATTGCGAACCCGCGGCGCCGGGTCCGGCGCGCCAGCTCCGCCCAGCCGAGCAGCACGACCACGGCCCACACCCAGTGGTGCGTCCAGGAAATCGGCGACACCAGCAGCCCGCCCACGGCGTTGAGCCCGAGCGCGAGCACCGGCTCCCCCGCGGCCAGCGCCCGCCGCACGCCCAGCGCGGTCAGCACGAGCACCACCGCGACCAGCGGCAGCCACCACGCCGTCCGGGCCCCGGGCGGTACCCCGGCCCGCGCGAGCAGCCCGAGCAGCGACTGGTCACCGGCGTAGGTCGGCTCCCCGACGCGGCCGGTGTCCCACAGCGCCCCGGTCCAGTACCGCACCGAGTCCGCCCCGGCCAGCAGGAACCCCAGCGCCGTCGCACCGACGAACGTCACGACGGCGGTCACCGCGGCCCGGGTGTCGCGGCGGAGCAGGAAGTAGAGGAGGAAAACGGCCGGGGTCAGCTTGACGGCGGCGGCGATCCCGATCAGCAGCCCGCGCGGCCACTTCGGCACGGCCACCAGGACGTCGAGGACGACGAGGGCGAGCAGCAGGAGGTCGATCTGGCCCGCGTACAGCGTCCGCAGCACCGGCTCCAGCACTTCGGCGGCGAGCAGGAGAGCGGCCACCCGCCACCAGTCGCACCGGGCCTCGAGCGCGCGGAGGACGGTCCTCAGGACCAGGGCCAGCACGCCGAGCGTCAGCAGGGTGAGGGCGAGGCAGGCGGCCCAGTACGGCAGGACCGCGAACGGCGCCAGCAGGATCGCCGCGAACGGCGGGTAGGTGAACAGCAGGAGCTGGCCGTCGCCGGTGGGCGGCAGGGTGCCGTAGAGGTCTTGACCGTGCAGCAGCGCGGCCGAACCCAGCCGGTAGACGTCGAGGTCGACGCGGTAGGCCGGGAACCGGAACCGCCCGTCGTTGTACGAGACCAGCAATGCGGCCAGCACGAGGACCTGCGCGCCGGCCAGTAGGTGTTTCCCCCGCATCCCACGCATTCTGTCGGGCTGGGGTGCGCGCGCCATCCGGGTATCCCCCGGAGCGGACCCGGGGAAACCGGCTGCCGTGGGGTCCGGCGCTGTGGCGCGGACCCAGCGCTGTGCTCAGGCCGGGAAACCGGCGCCCGCCGCAGCGACGACCGGTCGACACCGCTGCGGCCGGGCTCACGCGAACCGGACCCGGCAACCCGGCGGCCTGCCGCGGCGGTCGGATGCGAGGCCGGGACCGGTCGCCCGCGACGGCGCTGTGGGCCCAGGTTCGCGCGCGGACCCAGCCCGGCGATCACACCGGAAACCGGCGCCCGCCGCGGCGGGACCGGGCAACGCCGCCGCCACCGGCCCGCGCGAACCCGGCTCCACCGCCGCGAAAACCGGTTGCCCCGCGTGCCACCCTGGGCGGATGGGGACCCCGGACGGCTTCGCGCACCGCGTCGACGAGCGCGGCACCGTGACCATTACGCACCACGGCCGTCCCGCGGGCACCCTCCGCGGGGCCGCCGCGGCCCGGTTCCTGGCCGCGGTCGCGCGGGGCGACGACCCGCAGCTGCTGATGGCCCGCGTCACCGGCAACTACAAGCACGGCAACGAACGGCGGGCCCGCGAGCACCCGCGCAACCGCGGCCGGTGAGTTTCTCCCCCGTTCGGGGCAAGGGCCGCGACTGGATGGGTTAGCATCTGCCCCCGTGCCGAGCTCGCCAAAAATTCACGCCAATCCCAACGTCGGTTTCGCGTGGCTGAGGATGATCGGCGCGATCACGGTCATCGTCGACCACAGCATGCCGCTGCTGCACCCGCAGCGGCTGACGATCTTCCCCGCGTCCTGGCACATGTCGCCGGGGTACATCGCGCTGATGGGGTTCTTCGCGATGAGCGGCTACCAGATCCAGGACAGCTGGGCGCGCGACCCGTCGTGGTGGCGGTTCTCCGCGCGGCGGCTGCTGCGGATCATGCCGCCGCTCGTCGTGGTGCTGCTGGTGACCGTCTTCGTGATCGGCCCGCTGGTCACGACGTGGCCGGCGCACGACTACTGGACGCACATCCAGACCTGGCGCTACCTGGTCGGCACGACGGTCCTGTTCTACATGCAGCACGACCTGCCCGGCGTGTTCGCGGACAACCCGTACCCGTTCTCGGTCAACGGCGCGATCTGGACGCTGCCGATGGAGCTGCTCGGCTACGCGCTCGTCCTCGTCGTCGGCGTCGCCGTGCTGATCGGCCTGCCGCGGCTGGTGCTGTTCCTCGTCCTCGGCGGCATGATCTACACCGACACGATGCTGCACGCGACGTTCGAGCAGCACGGCCTCGGCGGCTCGCTGCTGGTCGTCCCGATCGGCTCGACGGTGTCGTTCCTGGTGCCGTTCGTGCTCGGGATGGTGCTGCACGCCTACCGCGACCGGATCCCGCTCAAGCCGTGGGTCGCGCTCGTGCTGTTCGGCACCTACCTGGCGCTGAGCCAGACGCCCGCGAGCCGGTACCTGCTGGCGCTCAGCGCGGCGTACGGCGCGATCACGCTCGCGATGCACTGGCCGCGGAAGCTCGAGGTCGCGGGCCCGTGGGTCTACGGCAGCTACGGCACGTACATCTGGGGCTTCCCGATCCAGCAGCTGTTCATCCTCGCCGGGGTCCGGCAGGTGTGGCTGCTGATCCTGCTGGCCGTGCCGTCGGCGTACCTGGTCGGGCAGCTGTCGTGGAACTACGTGGAGAAGCCGACGCAGAAGCTTCGGCGGCACCTGAAGGCGCCGGCCCCGGTCCGGCGGCCGGTGCCCGCGCCGCCGCAGGTTCCCGCCACGGCCGCCGCGCCCCTGCGGAGATCTTGAGGTCGCCGGCGCCGGTGGGCATGCTGGCGCCGTGACCTACGACGTGACCACGATCCGCAAGCACTTCCCCGCCCTCGCCGGCGGTGCCGCCCACTTCGACGGCCCCGGTGGCTCGCAAGTGCCCGACGTCGTCGGGGAGGCGGTCGCCGGGACGCTGTGCGCCGCGATCGCCAACCGCGGGGTCGTCACCGCGGCCGAGCGCCGGGCGAGCACCGTCGTCGCCGACGCCCGGCAGGCCGTGGCCGACCTGCTCGCCGCCGATCCGCGCGGCGTCGTCTTCGGGCGCAGCATGACCCAGCTGACCTACGACTTCTCCCGCGCGCTGGCCAAGGACTGGCGCGCCGGCGACGAAGTCGTCGTCACCCGCCTCGACCACGACGCCAACATCCGGCCGTGGGTCCAGGCCGCCGAGGCCGCTGGCGCGACCGTCCGCTGGGCGGACTTCGACCCCGCCACCGGCGTGCTCGACGCGGCCGCGATCACGGCCCTGCTGTCGGAGCGGACGCGGCTGGTCGCGGTCACCGCGGCGTCGAACCTGCTCGGCACCCGCCCGGACGTCCCGGCGATCGCGGCGGCGGTGCACGACGCCGGCGCGCTGCTCTACGTCGACGGCGTCCACCTGACCCCGCACGCGGCGGTCGACGTCACCGCGCTCGGCGCCGACTTCTACGCCTGCTCGCCGTACAAGTTCCTCGGACCGCACCTGGGCCTGGTCGCGGCGGCGCCGTCGCTGCTCGAGACGCTGCGCCCGGACAAGCTGCTGCCCTCGACCGACGCCGTCCCGGAACGCTTCGAGCTGGGGACACTCCCCTACGAACTCCTCGCGGGCACGACGGCGGCCATCGACTTCCTCGCCGGGCTCGTGCCGGGCACGGGCTCCCGCCGTTCACGGCTGATCGCGTCGCTGACGGCGCTGGAGGAGCACGAAACCGCGCTTCTGGCCCGGCTCGACGCGGGCCTGGACTCGCTCGGGTTCGTCACCCGGTACGGCGCACCCGGACGCCACCGCACCCCGACGACCCTGTTCTCGGTCGACGGGGTGCGGTCCCAGGCGGTGTACGAGCACCTCGGCGCTCAGGGGGTCAACGCCCCGGCCAGCAGCTTCTACGCGATCGAGTGCTCGCGGCACCTCGGGCTGGGCGATGCTGGCGCGGTCCGCGCCGGCATCGCGCCCTACACCACGGAGGGCGACGTCGACCGGCTGCTCGCCGGGCTGGCGTCGCTCCCCCGCTGAGGGCTACTTCGGGTCCTGGTCCAGCTGGGTGGCCTTCACCGCGTTGCCGACCTGGGTGCAGTCGTCGGTGGTGATGCCGGCCGTGCCCGCCTTCGCCAGCGCCGCGCACGAGGAGTTCAGCGCGTCGCCGACGTCCTTGAAGGTCGCGCTCTGGGTGAGCGTGTTCTCGACGCCCCACCAGATCTGGACGGACTTGTCGAGGCCGAGGCCGCGGACGGTCTGGCCGTTGAAGGTGTCGCCGTCGGTGATCAGGTAGTCGGCCTTGTTCACGACGCCGTCGTTGATGTGCTCGTCCGGGTTGTTCGTGTCCCAGCCCGGGCCGTTGACCATGTCCGGCTGCGGCGTGAGCGACGAGCGCGGGTCCTTCATGTTCCGGATCGCGCCGAGCGACGAGCCCGCGCCGAGCAGCCAGCGGTTGTCGCCGGTGTCGTTGGGGTCGTTCGACGTGATGCCGATGAATTTGCCGAAGACGTCCGAGAGGCCCTCGTTGATCGAGTCGGCCTGGCCGCCGCTCAGCCCGGACGTGTGCTGCGTGACGCCGTGCGTCAGCTCGTGGCCGGTGATGTCGTCGGTGGTGACGCCCTCGCCGAAGGCCATCTGCTCGCCGTCCCAGAAGGCGTTGGCGAACGGGCACTCGCCGTCGACGCAGATCCGGACGGTGCCGCGCAGCGCCTTGCCGGTGCCGTCGGAGTAGTCCGCGCCGATCAGGCTGGTCAGGTCGACGTTGACGTACTTCTGGTAGAAGTCCGACGCCTGCCCGAAGAACGTGTAGACGTTGTTGACGTCCGCGACGCTCGACTCGGCGCCGCCCTCCTTGCGGGTGACGTCGAAGGCGGTCCCGCAGCGGACCGACGCGGAGCTCCCGCTGACGACCTTGTGGTTCGCGTCGCAGACGTCGCGGTTGGCCTCGCGGACCTCCGACCACGACGTGACGACGTCCTGGGTGCCGGCCTTGACGACCTCGGTCCACTTGTCGTTGAGCTTCTTGCCGTGCACGGTGACCTGGTAGGTCGGCACCGCGATGCCGTCGCCCTTCGCGCCACCGAGCGTGGCGTCGTACCAGTAGGCGCGCGGCGCGTCGGCCTTCAGCGTGTTCGCGGCGAGGCCGGTGCGCTTGGCGACGTCCGCGATGGCGGCGCCGGCCGCGCCCGCGTCGCTGGCCGGGAAGGCGCCCGCGGTCTTCTTCGCGGTGCGGCCGTGCGTGGCGAGCACCGCGCCCGCCTTGTCGCGGACCTGGATCAGCTGGCCGCCGAACACCGGCACGCCCCCGATCTCCTGCTGCGACCGCACCACGCTGCCGAACGGCATCGCGAGGGGGTTCAGCGCGTGCATGGACGGCTGGGCGATGGTCGCGTAGGCGGGCGAACCCGTCGAGAGCAGCGACACCGCGACGACGGCCGCGCTCACCGCCGCCGTCCCTGCGATGACCCGTTTGCGTGACACCCGGTACACCTCCGTGGAAGCTTGATCACCTGACGTGAAGTCCGAGCAGGTTCACATGCCCCGAAGGGGTCGCACACCGGTCGAAAGTAGGTAACTGACCAAGTCTGGTCAGGTTTCCGGTGGTTAATCACCGACATTTCGGGCGGTGATCACGAAGCGGGCGGAGCCACCACCACGCGGGCGGGCAGGGTCCGGCGAAGTCGCGGTCGAGCGGTCTGCCGGACGTCGCGGGAATGTCGCGGAGGGGCGGATCGGCCACTTCATGAAGCGGGCGGGGCCACCACCCTCAGCTGCAGCATCGCCGCGAACCGCGCCTCCGGGTCCGTCATGTCGAACCCGCCCACCTCCGCCAGCCGCCGCAAGCGGTACCGGAACGTGTTGGGGTGCACGTGGACGGCGGCCGACGCCGCGATCACGTCGCCGAACGCGTCCAGCCAGGCCCGGAGTGTCTCGACCAGGTGCGCGTGGTGCTGCTCGTCGTACTCGATCAGCCGCGCGACCGGCCCGGTCGGGCGATCGCCGCGCACCGACACCAGGTCCTGCAGCTCCAGCAGCAGTGCCTCGACGTGGACGTCGGCCAGCGCCGCCACCCGGCGGCCCGCGCCGCTCCCCGAGCGCAGTACCCGCAACGCGCGATCCGCGCTGGCGCGGGCTTCCGGGAGTTCCGCCGCACTGCGCGCCACCGGGCCGATGCCGACGACGGCCCGGACGCGGTCGCCCACCCGGTCCAGGAAGTCCTTCGCGATCCGGAGCGCGCGACGCTCGCCGTCGGCGTCGCGGGTCACCGGGACCAGGCCGTACGCCGTGTCGCCGACGAGGGCCGCCGCGCAGCGGGGGTGGACCGCGCTCAGGTGCATGGCCAGGCCGTCGGCCAGGCGCTGGCGCTCGGTCGCGATCTCCGCGTCTTCGGCGCCGTTCTCCAGGACCGCGAGCGCCAGCACGACGACCGGCTGGTCGGCCAGCCCCAGCCGGCTCAGCGCTTCGCGTGCGGCGGCCCCGCCCTCGAGCGCCGTGCTCAGCAGGTCCGCGCGCAGCCGCCGTTCGACGTCGGCGCCGGCCCGGACGCGCAGCAGGTGCAGGGCCACCAGGCGGGCCGCGTCGCAGAGGGCCTGGGTGCGGTCGGGCGTCAGCGGTTCGCGGACCGCGGCCCAGATCGAGCCGAGGATCTCGTCGCCCGCCCGCACCGCGACCGCCACCCGCGGGATCATGAAGCCGTCGGGGCTTTCCGCCGGCCGGTCGACGAACACCGGCTGGTCGCTGCGGTAGAGCTCGCGGAACACGCCGCGGTCGGCCAGCATCCGCGAGAACCGCTCCGGCACCTGCCGCCCGAGGATCGTCTCCACGCGCGACGGGTCGGCTTCGTCCTGGCGACCGGAGAACGCGAGCACCCGCGAGCGGCGGTCCTCGATGGTGACCGGCGCGTCGATCAGCGCCCCGATCGCGTTGGCCACGGCGAACAGGTCGCCCGACGGCAGCCCGGCCAGGGTCTCCGGTTCGGCGTCGCCGACGTCGCCCTCGGCCAGCAGCGACCGCAGCATCGCGGCGAGCTGGGCCCAGGAGGCGCCGCGGGCCAGGCCCAGCAGCGCGACGCCGGTCTCTTCGACGGCGGCGGTGATCGCCGCGGTGACCGTGACCGGGGCGCGCAGCACGAGCCCGGCCGCGTCGTGGCGCGCCAGCGTGCGCAGCTGCCGCACGACTTCGCCGGGCTCGGCCAGCCCGACCCCGAGCACCAGGGCGTGCTGCGGCAGCGCGGGTTCGTCGAGCGGGTCGTGGATGGCGACGCCGCCGATGCCGCCCGGGCGGTCGCCGTCGCCGAGCACGAGGTCCAGGAGGGTGCCGCCGAGGTCGTCGAGGACGCGGCCGAGGCTGGCGTGCGGGCGCAGGTTCACCGAAACGAGCACCTCCCGAAGCTAGGCGGGACGACCTCAGCCTAGTTCGTCGGAGGGCACGAAATCAGTACCCGGTTTAGTCGGCGCGCACTAACTCGCGGTCTGCCGGCGCCGAGCCGCGTCGCCGGCCGCCGCGGCCGCGTAGAGCCACGCGAACGCGGCCCACATCCCGGCGAAGATCAGCCCGACCGCGACGTAGGCGACCGTCCACAGCACCAGCGGGGTGTCGGTCTTGCGTTCGCGCTGCAGGAAGGAGATCTCGGAGACGAAGTCGCGCTTCCCCGACTCGGCCGTGATGACCTTCGCGTTCGCCGCCGGGTCGGCGGGCGCGTAGATCGGCGCGAGCGCCATCATCCGGTTCGCGACGTGCAGCCGGATCCCCGCCTTCCACTGCCCGAACACCGGCAGCGGCTCGGCCGTGCGGTAGACGCCGGGGCCGAGCTTCTCCAGCGGCGCGGAGTAGAAGTCGCCGCCCTGCCAGGCGAACCCGGTGAGCCAGACGGCGTCGTCGGCGAGGTCGGGCCGGCTGATCGTCACGGTGGCGTCCACCCAGCGGGGCGTCCCGCCGCCGTGCGGGTTGGAGATCTCCTGGCCCGCGGCGGCTTCGGTCAGGCGGACGTCGGCGGTGAGCCCGGGCGGCGGGGCGAGCGGCGCCGCGACCGCGGCCATCAGCGCGACGACCCCGAGCGCGCCCACCAGCCCGGCGGCGTGCCGGGCTCCGAACGCGCGCTCGAGACGGCTGCCCGCGGCGACGTCCTCGATCCGCTGGTACTGCCACACGCCGATCAGCGCGCCGCCGACGCTCGCGGCCGCGCCGAAGGCGAGGAAGAGGCCGAGGTCCGCGGCGGGCCACGGGTCCGGCATCAGCCACTGCGAGAACGCCCACTCGCCGAGCAGGCCGAGGGTGCCGCTCGCCAGGCCGGCCACGACCGGGAACAGCGGCCCGCGCACGAGCAGCGCGACGACCTCGATCACGACCGCTTCGGCGGCGTAGGGCAGCAGCGAAGCGACGTGCAGGTCCGCGACCAGCGGGATGATCGAGAAGACCGCGCGGGAAACCAGCAGCACGGCGACGACGATCAGCGCGCCGCCCGGGCCCCACGAGAGCCGGCCGCAGACGAGCGTCCAGCTGCCGATCAGCCCGACCAGCACCACCTGGGCGAGCATCGGGAACTGCGGCACGCCGAGGTCGAACTCCATCAGGAACGCCGACGCGCCCATCATCCAGGCGCCGGCCAGCACCGGCCCGAGCAGCCGGACGAGCGGGCCGGTGGCGCCGGCCTGGCGGGCTTCGGCCAGCAGCAGCTGCAGGCCGATCACCACGCCCACGCCGCCGCCGATCATCAGCACGTGGGTGGGGCCCCACTCGGTGACGTCCTGGCCGAAGAGCCGGTGCCAGACGTCGTCGAGCGGGAAGCCGGCGATGCCGACCAGGCCGGTCAGCATCATCTGGACGCTGCCCATCGGCACCCGCCAGTGCGGGCCGAGCTTGAAGGTGCGCTTCGGCAGCTTCCCCTTGGCCAGCGCGGCGCTGAGCACGCCGCTGGCGAAGATGCCCATCAGGCCGAAGTAGATCGGGTAGTGCGACGGGTTGGCCAGCGGGCCTTCGTCGCGGCCGAGTTCCATGTGGATCGGCACGTCCCAGTAGACGCCGATCAGCGCGGACATGCCGGAGAGGAAGGCGACGAACATCGGCAGCGCGGCCCAGCGCGGCAGCCCGGACAGCTCGCCCGACCAGTCGGCGAGGCGGCCCACGAGCGTCCGTTTGCCGGCGCGCGTGCGCAGGACGAAGATCGCCAGCGGGATGAAGACCAGCAGGAACATCAGCAGCGCGACGACGATCTGGCCGAACTGCGCGCCCCCGGCCGGGGGGCTGTTCTCCTGCGCCAGCAGCATCGCGTGCGCCTTCCTGAATCCGTGAACAGAAGTAACTGTTACTGTTCGTCACACGATAAGCCGGGCGAACCGCCCGGGCAACTCCGGGGTGCCCGCAATCGGACAACCCGCACGAAGAGAAGGACGGCGATGGCGCGGACCCTCGTGCTGGTGACAATGCTGACCCTGGTGCTGGGCGGGTGCGCGTCCCCCGCGCCGCCGGCGCCCGCGGGCGAGCAGGTCGCGCGGTTCACCGTCCAGGGCGGCAAGCGGGTGGCCGGACCGGACCGGGTCGAGGTCTCCCCCGGCCGCGCCGTCCGGCTCGAAGTCACCTCAGACACCGCCGACGAGCTGCACGTCCACGGTTACGACAAGGAGGTCGAGCTGACGGCGGGACAGCCCGGCTCGGTGTCGTTCACCGCCGACGTCCCGGGCCTGTTCGAAGTCGAGCTGCACCACAGCGGGACGAAGCTGACCCAGCTGCGGGTCGGCGCGTGACGATCGTCCTGGCCCACGGCCTCGGCGGGCGCTCCGACCTGCCGGTCCCGCTCTGGCTCGCGCTCTACGCGGGCGCGGCGGCCGTGCTCGCGTCGTTCGTCGCGCTGACGCTGCTGTGGAAGACCCCGCGGCTGCGGGGCGCGGAGGCCGGACGTCCGCTGCCGTTCGCGGGCGTGCTCGACTCCCGCGCGGTGTCGTTCGTCCTCAACGGACTCGGACTGGCCGGGCTCGCCGGGTTCCTCGGGACGGCGTGGTTCGGCCCGGACACCTCGGCGGCCAACCCCGCGCCCGCGTGGTTCTACGTGTGGTTCTGGGTCGGACTGGTGCCGCTGTCGCTGCTCTTCGGCCCGGTCTGGCGGCGGCTGAACCCGTTGCGCACCTTGGCGTCGCTGTTCCCCGGCCGGCGTCCGTTACCGGAACGGCTCGCTCACTGGCCCGCGGTCGCGAGCCTCCTCGCCTTTCTCTGGCTGGAGCTGGCTTCCGGTCATTCGGACTCGCCACGGCTGATTGCCGCGTTCGTCACCGTGTATGGCGTTATACACGTAACTTGCGGTGCGGTGTACGGGCCGCGCTGGTTCGACCGCGGCGACGGCTTCGAGGTCTACGCGGTGCTGATCGCCGGGCTGTCCCCGTTCGGCCGCCGCGCCGACGGCCGCCTGGTCGTGCGGTCCCCCTTGGACGGCCTGCTCGCGCTCGGCGGCTCCCCCGGCCGGACGCCGGTGATCCTGGTCGTCCTGGGCTCGACGGCGTTCGACGGCCTGACCCGGCTCCCGTTCTGGAGCGACCTGACCCCGTCGGTCCTGCTCGCCACGGCCGGCCTGCTCGCGGCGATCGCGCTGACCGCGCTGGCGTACGCGGGCGGCATCCGGCTGACGCGGCCGTACCTGCGCAAGGGCACCGAGCCGTACTCGGGGTTCGCGCACACGCTCGTACCGATCATGGTCGGCTACACCGTGGCCCACTACTTCTCGTTCGCACTGTTCGAAGGCCAGCGCGGCTTCGACCCGGCCGCCGTCGACTACACGCTCGTGTCGACGGCGCTCATCGCCGTGGTGCAGGTGGGCGCGATCGTGCTGGGACACGTCCTGGCGGTCGGCTCGGCGCACGACCGCGCCCTCGGCCTGCTGCGCGCGGGGTACCGGACGGTCGGCCAGTACCCGCTGCTGGCCCTGATGGTCGGCTACACGGCGGTCGGCATCTACCTGGTGTCGGGCGCATGACCACAGTGGACACCGCGGCCCGCGTGGTGATGATGCACCAGGGCGGCTGGGACGAGATCGCGCTGTTCACCGGCCCGGTGGCGATCATCGGCCTGCTGATCTTCCTCGCCCGCCGCCAAGTCCCGCCGCCGGAGGACGAGGACGACGACGAGGAAAGTTCGTGAAGGCCACCTTCACGAACTCTACGTTCCTCAAGGTGGCCTTCACGAACTTCAGCTGGTCAGCTTCGCCGCCACGTTGTAGGCCTCCACCAGCAGTTTCGCGTTCGGTACCCGGCGGCGCGGCTCGACGCGGATCGTGCGGCTCTCCCCCGGCAGGAGCCAGAAGTAGTTGTCGTCGTAGCGGGTCGGCAGGACGCGGTCAGTGCCGTTGTTCTCCCGCAGCGACAGCCGGATCATCGCCGCCACCGTGCGGCCGTCGTTGCGGATCGTCGCGGTGTACGCGTCGCCGTCCGGACGCAGCGACGTCGTCAGGCGCGCGCCCGGGAGCTGGTTCAGCGCGCGCATCGCCGTGTCGCTGCGGTAGCGCCAGTACGTGTTCTCCGACAGGACCGCGCCGCGGGCGTCGGTCAGGGTCAGCCGCAGCAGGTGCAGGTCCGGCAGGCCGTCGGCGAACGGGACCGTGAACGCCGCCGCGGCCGAAACCGGGGCCACGTCGAGCTTCTGCTGCTGGGCCGGGCCCAGTGCGGCGCCGTCGAGCCCGTGGAGGCGCGCGGTGGCGGTCACGCCGGTCAGCGCGCCCGGCGTGTGGTTGACCACCCGGACCTGCCACGTCGTCAGGTCGGCCTGCACGTGGTGGTGCTCGCAGCCCTTGCGCGCGCCGTAGTAGCTGCCGTTGACGTCGAGGTCGTAGTCGTAGGTCTGCCAGACCGTGCTGTGCCACGCCGGGTGCGACATCCACAGCAGCACGCCGGTGGCGTCGTTCCACAGCTTCGCGTTCCACGCCTCGAAGATCGCGCGCATGCTCTCGTAGTTGACGAACTGCGCCTTGCGGCAGAACTCCGCCAGGCTGGTCGACGGCGCCAGCCGCGCGTCGATGGCCGCCAGGTAGCTCTGCGGGGACTGGTTCCCGTTCGTCGACCAGTCGTGCAGGAACCAGGGCGCGCCGATCGGCCAGCCCGGGTCGCCCTCGCCGACCAGGTTGCGCATGCTTTCGACGACCGACACCGTCGGCAGCCCGATCTCGCTCCAGAACCCGGCCTTGCCGCCGGTCGCCTCGCCGGTGAAGTACCGCTTCGGGTCCTGCCAGAAGTACGGTCCGTCGCCGGTGATCACGCCGCCCGCGGAGTTGCCCTGGTAGAGCAGGTCGGTGCTCGAATGGACGATGTCGCGCAGCGCGTTGTCGATCACCGCAGGCGGAGTGCCTTCGTTGCAGCCGAACCAGACCGTCGCGCACGCGTGGTGGCGGTAGCGCAGCACGGTGTCCTTCGCCTGCGCCAGGAAGATGTCGTGGTTGGCCGGGTCGGTCGACCAGCCGTCCCAGAACTCGTTCCACAGCAGGATGCCGTACTTGTCGCAGGCGTCGAACAGCTCCTGCCGGTACGAGGAGCCCACCCAGTTGCGGATCAGCGTGAAGTTCATGTCGCGGTGCATCGCGACGACGGCGTCGGTGCGCTCGGCGGGCATCCGGCGCAGCAGCTCGTCCCAGCCCCAGCTGCCGCCGCGGGCGAAGATCTTGACGCCGTTGACCAGGAACGTCAGCGGCTTGGGGCTGTTGTCCACCGAAGCCGCGTCGGTCCACGTCTCGCCGTCCTGCGACACCTGGATCTTGAAGGTCGCCGCGTACGCGGTTTCCCAGGTCAGCACGACCTTCTCGAACGCCGTCGCGGCGCCGAGGTCGACCTGCAGCCACTGGTTGTCCTCGTAGGCCGACGTCCAGCGCGTGTTCGGGTCGCCGTCGAAGGCCCGCTCGGGCGGGTTGCCGTCGGCCACCGACAGCGAGCTCGACGGCTTGCCCTGCGCGACGTCGGTGCCCGAGCCGTCGAGCACCGCCATCGTCCAGAGCGAGAAACCCCAGCCGGTGGCCCGCTTGAGGCCTTGCATCCGGACGTACCGGGCGGTCTGCGGCGCCAGGTCGACGGTCTGGGTGGCACGGCCGTCGGCGATGACGATCGGCAGGTCGTACCGGTAGCCGATCTCGCGCAGGCCGATCTTGACCGTGCGCCGGTCGCTGGTGCTCGCGCCGATCGCCGCGGTCAGCGTCAGGTCGTGGAGGTCCGGGTCGCCGTAGCCGTTGGGCCACCAGAGCTTCGGGTTCCGCACGACCTGCTTCGGGAACACGACGTCGGTGCTCTGCCCGGCCGGGACGGTGACCGTGCTCGACACGCTGACCGGGCCGAACGCGGCGCTGACCTTGACGCGCTGCGCGGTCGCGGCCGCGTTGCGGACCGGGACGGTGAGCGTCACCTCGGCGGTCGCGGCGTCGGGCACCTTCGTGTCGACCCGGACGTCGCCGAGCACGGCGGCGCCGGTCGAGCGCAGGCGGACGTGGTCCCAGATGCCCGAAGCGCGGTCGCGCACCGCGGGCATCCAGTCCCAGCCGGAGACCGCGAGGTAGGTCGGCGAGTTGTCGAACATCGTGTTCCCCGCGTCGACCCACGAGCTGCCGTCGGACCCCTTGTCGCCGGGGCTGCCGGGCCGCGGCATCGGCGAGATCTTCACGGCGAGGACCTGGTCTCCGGTGCGGCGCAGCGCCGCCGTGACGTCGAAGGCGCCGCGGCCGAACGGGTGGCTCTGCGTGCCGATTTCCGCGCCGTTGAGCCAGATCTGCGCTTCGTGGTTGATGCCGTCGAACTCGAGCCAGACGTGCCGGCCGGGCGAGGTGTCGAGGCCGCGCGGGAGGCCGAAGCGGCGGCGGTACCACCAGGCGTGCCGGGAAAGCGCTTCCGGGACGTGCAGGTTGTTCATCCCGGACACCGGGTCGGGCAGCTGGCCCTGCTCGACGAGCGAGGCCAGTACCGTGCCGGGCACGGTGGCGGGCAGCCAGCCGCGGGTGTCCACAGTGGAGCCGGACAGCGCCTTCCCGTCGCCGGTGGGCGCCCAGTCGTCCATCGTGAGGACCCAGCCGGACTCGAGCGGCACGGTGCCGTCGGGGGCCACGGCGAGCGCGGGCGGGTCGTCGTGCGGGCGGACCGGGAAGCTCGTCCAGCCGTGCACCTCGGGGCGGTTCCGCGGGCCGGTGCCGAAGACCTGGAAGCCGTTGAGGCCCAGCGGGTTGGTGGTCGAGCGGCGGCTCGCGGTGAAGCGGACCCAGCGCGCGGTGACGGCCAGGGGGATCGTCACGACGCCCCCGGTGCCGGCGTCGGTGTGGTGGACCGTGCGCCACGCGCGGCCGTCGTCGGAGACGTCGAGGTCGAACGCCGTCGCGTAGCTCGACTGGATCTCGGCACCGCTGGTGCGGCTGCGGGACGCGCCCGCGTCGAAGGCCGGGTCGCCGGGCCGGGCCTCGAAGGTGAGCACGACGGAGTCGATGCGGCAGGCGGCCTGCAGGTCGACGACGATCCACTGGCCGTCACCCTGGGCGGCGCGCCAGCCGGAACCGCGGACGCCGACCTGCGCGAGGCCGTCGACGGCGAACTCGGCGGGCGTGGCGGCGTACGCGGTCGAGGACACCTGGACCGGCCGGAAGAGCGCGAGGTCGGTCTGCTGCGCCACCGCGGGCGCGGCCGACGCGACCCCGGGCAGCACGGCGGCGAGCCCGAACCCGGCGAGCAGCCCGGTCCCGGCGGCCAGAACGTGCCGCCGCGACACCGCGGCAACCTCCACCGGCTCGACATCCGGGGCGACGCCGTACTCCTCGGCCATGCGAACTCCGTTTCCCGACAGGCTGACAACGTTGCCAGGAAGCTTCCGCCGAGCGCGTCGGAGCGGTCAAGAAGACAAGGTGGACAAGAATTCGGAAAAATGACATCGATGTCTGCGAAGCGGTGCGCGATGCGGCTGCAGCGAACTCGCACCGAAGCGGCCCGGAGCGCCGGCTACAGCTCCGCGTGCGCCGCTGCCAGCTCGACCGCCGCGTCGAGGTCGTTCACCGCCGGGTAGCCGCGGTCGCCCAGGTTCGCCCAGCCCGGACCCGCCGTGCCGACCGGGCGGCCGAGGGCGCGGACGCGGGCGGCCAGGAGGTCGTCCGCGGTCGGCGGGGTCATCGACCACAGGACCACCAGCACCGGGTCGAGGCGGGCCGCCAGGTCCGCCAGTGCCTCCGCCGGCACCAGCTGGCCGAGGTACGCCACCGGGATGCCCGCCTCCGCCAGCGTCGCCCGCAGGGCCTCCATCGGCAGCGAGTGCCGCTCGGCCGGGCAGCACGCCAGCAGCACCGGGCGGCCGGGAACGGCGGCCGGGAAGCGGGCGCTGAAGCGCTCGTACGCCAGTGAGATCTCCGTCGCCAGCGCCCACTCCGAGGCGAAGCAGGCGTCGCCGCGCTGCCAGCGTTCGCCGAGGCCGCGCAGGACCGGGGCCAGGACGTCGGTCCAGGCGGCGGCCGGGCCGAGCGTGCCCAGCGTTTCGTCGAGGAGGCCGGCCACCGTCGCGGACCGCAGCTCCTCCGCCGCGTCCGCGAGCTCGCGGGCCCGGTCGGCCGCCGGGATCTCGGGGGTGTCCGCGTCGCCGCCGAAGGCCGCGGCCGCCGCTTCGCGCACCGGCATGCCGCGCGCGACCAGGCGCTGCATCTGCTGCAGGCGGCGGACGTCGGCGTCGGAGTAGCGGCGGTGCCGTCCGGCGCCGGCCGGGGGGCCGATCCCGTACCGCGCGCTCCAGCTGCGCAGCGTCACGGGCGAGACGCCGAGCAGCTCGGCGACCTTGCCGGGCGCCCAGGCTCCCGCGTCGACGTTCTTGGCTTCCACCGCTTCCCTTCGCCTCGCGGACGGCGAACCGCCGAATCTTAGCGACGTCCGGTTCCGGGGAGGGACGCGGCGGCGAGGGGCCGGGAACGGTGGTGCTGCGCGAAATACGGTATACCCGGACGCAGCGCTTGCGCATCGAAACCGCCTGGATGTCGCAGCGTCCCGCCCGCCGACGAGTGATTTCGCGCCGCCCGGGGTACCACTCGCCCGGGAACGACTGGAGGGAACCGATGACCGAGCACCGCACCGCGCCCGAGTTTTCCACCAGCACGGACGCCGGGATCGTCACGGTCCGCTGCACCGGTGAACTCGACCTGGGCTCGGCGGGCCCGCTGCGCGACCGGCTGCTGGCCCCGATCCGCGCGGGGGCGCGCGGGGTCGTGGCCGACCTCACCGGCACCACCTTCTGCGATTCGACGGTGTTCAGCGTCCTGGTGGAGGCCCACCGCGACGCGGTCGCACGCGACGTCGCCTTCGCGATCGCGCCGAACGACGCGGCGGTGGCCCGGCCGCTGCGCGTCCTCGGCCTGGACGGAACGCTGCCGCTGCACCCCGGGCTCGCCGCCGCGAAGGCGGCCGTGGCGCAAGCGCGGGGCGCCGGGCGCCGCAGCGCTTGACGCGGCACTCCCCGATCGGGTGCATCCGCGGGCACCCCGCCTGACCCGGCGCTATCGTCCGGCACGGAAGTCCACAGTGGACAGGGGAGGTCCCGTGCGCGTGACCCATGCCGCCCTCGCGGCGCTGGCGGCCTGCGGGCTCGTGGTCCTTTCGATCCCGGCCGGGCGCCCCGCGGCCGCCGATCCGCTGCCCGGCGGGCTCGGGCCGTGCGTGCCAGGGACGTGTCCCGGCACCTTCCCGCCGGTCGGCAACGGCGCGTTCGCCGGCCGCGACAACGCCATCAACGTCTTCGCCGGCGGCGACATGCGCGTCACCGGCAGCGCCGCCGAGGCCGAGGGCCGGGTGGTCGTCGGCGGGGACTTCACGCTGCGCAAGACCGCCGGCTCGTCGATCTACAACGTCGGCGTCGCCGGGGTCGGCTCGCGCGTCCCGCCGCCGGACGGGGCCGACTACCTGACCGTCGGCGGGGACCTTTCGGTGGCCGACGGGCAGCGGCTCGACGCCGTGGGCGACTCCGGTGGCGGGGTCGTGCGGCACGCCGGGACCGTCAGCGGCACCGTGATCGGCACCCTCGTCCACGACCCGGCGGCGCTGAAGCCGTACGCGGGCCTGCGGGCCGAGCTCACCGCCGCCAGCGAGTGCTATGCGCGGGCCGCGGCCACCGGAACCGTGGTGAACCAGAACCACCAGACGCTCTTCACCGGCGACGGGAAGTCGGCGCTGCAGGTCTTCACCGTCACCCAGGACGTCGCCGGCCCCGGCGGCGCCACCCAGGGCATCGCGTTCGCGGGCATCCCGGACGGGGCCACGGTGCTGGTCAACCTCACCGGCTCGGCCCGGGTGATCAACACCTACAGCGGCAGCCTCGACGACACCGACCCGCTCAACCGGCTGCGGCCGCGCCTGCTGTGGAACTTCCCCGACGCCCGGGTGGTCCGCCTGACCGGCAGCGGCATGTTCCAGGGCAGCGTGCTCGCGGGCCGCCCGGACGGCACCACGACCGTCACCCTCCCCGGCACGAACGGCCGCTTCTTCACGGCGGGCAGCCTGGTCCACGGCTCCGGCGTGGGCCAGGGCAGCGGGCAGGAGTACCACGCGTACCCGTTCACCGGCGACCTGCCCTCGTGCGACCAGACCCCCGAGCCGACCACGACCACGACGGTGACGACGACCTCGACGGCACCCACCACCACGCCGACCAGCACCACCACCGGCCCGACCACCTCGACCACCACGGCGCCCACCTCCCCCACGAGCACCACGACCGAACCCCCGTCGACGAGCACCACCCCGACCACCGGGACGACGACCACCACGGTGCCCACCAGCACCACGACCGAGCCCACCTCGACGAGCACCACGCCGACCGGCCCGACCACGGCCCCCACCTCGACCACGGGGCCGAACACCACCAACCCCACCACTACGACGGTCACCTCGACCACGGTCACCACCCCGACCGCCACCTCGCCTGAGACGAGCACCACCCCGGCGGGCACGAACCCGACCGTCCCGACCACCCCGGGCGGCCACGGACGCCTCCCCAGCACCGGCACCGACCTGGGCCCGGTACTCGGTCTCGGCGCCCTGCTGCTCACCAGCGGCGTCGCGCTCGTCCTCGTCACGACCCGCCGCCGGACGCGCTGACGCTCCACAAAGGAACGCGGTCACACTGCGGTCCCACGCGAACCGTGCCACGATCGGGCGACCCCCGGACCGGCCACCCGGGGGCATTCGATCGTGCTGAGGGCGATGGCGCGCCCGCGAGGTGGACAGGTGCTGGCGGAGACTGACGCGGACAGAACGACCGAAGACCGGACGAGCACGCGCGGCCGCTGGCTGCCCGCCTACGGCGCCGTCCTGGCCGCCGCGGCCTTCCTGGTGACGCGCGGCAGCCTCACCGACGACGCCTACATCACCCTCGCCTACGCCAAGAACCTCGCCGTGCACGGCGAATGGGGCATCATCCCCGGTTCGCCGGCGAACTCCGCGACGTCGCCGCTGAACGTCCTGCTCCTCGGCGCGCTGACCCTCGTGACGCGGGTGGTGGGCGGGCCGCACCCGGTCGTCGCGCTCGGTGTGCTGACCGTCGGGTGCGGTGCCGCGCTCGGGTGGGCGTGGCAGCGGCTCGGCCGGCGGCTCGCGCTGCCGCCCGCGGCCGGTGTGCTCGGGGTCGCGCTGGTGCTGCTGAACCCGTTCGTGCTGTCCGCGGTCGGGCTCGAGGTGCTGCTGATCCCGGCCGTGCTGCTGGTGCTCACGGTCGTCGCGCTCGAAGGCCGGGTGCGCTGGTTCGGCGTGGTCGCCGGGCTGGCCGTGCTCACCCGGCTCGACCTCGTGGTGTTCGTGGTGGTCATCGCCCTCAGCGCGCCCGCGATCCGGCGGCGGCTGCTGCCCGCGGCCGGCTTCGCGGTGCTGACGGCGGCGCCGTGGTTCCTGGTCAGCTGGATCGTCTTCGGCTCGTTCGTGCCCGACACGCTCGCCATCAAGCAGACGCAGGCGGGCCTGTTCGCGCCGTGGAGCTACAGCACCGGGCCGATGATGTACTACCTCGGCTGGCCGGTGACCGTGTTCGTGTCGTTCGTGCCGGCGCTGCTGGGCGTCGTCGCGCTCGCCGGGTGGGCGGCGGCGCGGTTCGCCGTGCGGTGGCCGCTGTTCCCCGCGCTCGGCCCGGTCGCGGCGCTGGCCGGCGGCGGGGTCCTCTACTACCTGGCCTACTCGTTCATCGGGGTCGGCCCGTTCCACTGGTACTACGTGGCGCCGGTGACCGCGGCGAGCGCCTTCGCCGTCGCCGCGTTCGGCACCTGGTACGCCCAGGCCCGCGAGCGCGCGGAACTGCGGACCGGCCCGCCGGTGCTCGCCCTCGGGCTGACCGGCGTGCTGCTGCTGGGCGCGGCCGCGGTCGACGGCGCGCAGGGCCTGCCGTGGCCGTCGCCGGTGGTGTTCGGCAACTGGGCGAGCGCCGAGGACTACGCGCGGGTCGGCACCGAGCTCGGCGCGCGGCTGAACGGGGCGAGCGTGGCCAGCCCGGGCGAGATCGGCACCCTGGCCTACTTCTGCGAGTGCGCCATCCTCGACGAGTTCTCCGACCGCGGCGAGGCGGTGAAGCTGGTCGAGAAGCGGATCGCGACGGCGAACCCGCTGATGAGCCTGGCGCTGCGGGTCAACTACCACTGGCTGGACACGTCGGTGGCCCCGCGCAAACCGGACTTCCGGATGCAGTACGCGTCCGGCCCGGCGACCGGACCGGGCGACTGGCAGGTCCGCTCCGCGGCGAAGGGCGTCGGCCACTTCGTCTTCACCCGTGAGCCGTGAGCGCGCACTTGCCGTTAAGGCCACCTTACGGGCGTCTGACGCCCGTAAGGTGGCCTTAACGGCACTTCGGCCGCCTACCCGGGCGGTGACGGAAAACTCCGGTATTTCCCCTGGACGTCAGACTGCGCGAAACCCCCGTGAGGCCATAGGGTTCCGGTCATGAAGGTCGGCCTGCTCACCCGGGAGTACCCGCCGGAGGTCTACGGCGGCGCCGGGGTCCACGTGGAGTTCCTCGCCCGGGAGTTGCGGCCGCTGGTCGATCTCGACGTGCACTGCTGGGGCCCTGACCGCCCCGACGCGACCGGGCACACGGATCCCCACGGCTACCGCCAGCCCGCGTTCACGACCATGGACATCGCCGTGTCCATGGCGAACGCCCTCGAAGGCCACGACCTCGCGCACAGCCACACCTGGTACGCGAACCTGGCCGGGCACCTGGCGAAGCTGACGCACGGCATCCCCCACGTCGTCACCGCGCACTCGCTGGAGCCGCTGCGGCCGTGGAAGGCCGAGCAGCTCGGCGGCGGCTACCGCGTGTCGTCGTGGATCGAGCGCGAGGCCTACGAGTCCGCCGACGCGATCGTCGCGGTCAGCGGCGGCATGCGCCGGGACGTCCTCGCCGCCTACCCCGCGGTGCCGCCCGAGCGCGTGCACGTGATCCACAACGGTATCGACACGGCGCTGTACCGGCCCGACCCGGGCAAGGACGCGCTGGTCAAGCACGGCATCGACCCGGACCGGCCGTACGTGCTGTTCGTCGGCCGGATCACCCGGCAGAAGGGCGTCCCGCACCTCGTCCGCGCCGGCGCGAAGCTCGACCCGGGTGTCCAGCTGGTGCTGTGCGCCGGCGGCGCGGACACCCCGGAGCTGGACGCGGAGTTCCGCGGCCTGGTCGCCGAGCTGGAGCGGGCGCGCACCGGCGTCCGCTGGATCCCCGAGATGCTGCCGCGCGAGGAGGTCGTGCAGCTGCTCACCCACGCCGCGGTGTTCGCCTGCCCGTCGGTCTACGAGCCGCTCGGGATCGTGAACCTCGAGGCGATGGCGTGCGGCACGCCGGTGGTGGCCAGCGACGTCGGCGGCATCCCGGAGGTCGTCGACGACGGCCGGACCGGGCTGCTCGTGCACTACGACGAGCGGGACGCGGAAGGGTTCGAGGCGGGCCTGGCCGCCGCGCTGAACGAGGTGGTGGGGTCCCCGGACCGGGCCGCCGCGATGGGTACCGCCGGCCGCGAGCGCGCGGTCGGCGAGTTCGGCTGGAGGGCGATCGCCGAGCGGACGGTCGCCCTCTACGAGGCGTGCGGGAGGTCGTCGTGAACAGTGGAGCCGACGTGCTGGGCATCGTGCTCGCGGGCGGCGAGGGCAAGCGGCTGATGCCGCTGACCGCCGACCGGGCCAAACCCGCCGTGCCCTTCGGGGGTGTGCACCGGCTGGTCGACTTCGTGCTGTCGAACCTGGTGCACGGCGGGTTCCGGCGGCTGTGCGTGCTGACGCAGTACAAGTCGCACTCGCTCGACCGGCACATCTCGACGACGTGGCGGCTCTCGTCGCTCACCGGCGAGTACGTCACGCCGGTGCCGGCGCAGCAGCGGCTCGGGCCGCGCTGGTACCAGGGCAGCGCCGACGCCATCCACCAGAGCCTCAACCTGGTCTACGACGAGGACCCCGACTACATCGCGGTGTTCGGCGCGGACAACATCTACCGGATGGACCCCCGGCAGATGCTGGACGCCCACATCGCTTCCGGCGCCGGGGTGACGGTGGCCGGGATCCGGGTCCCGCGGTCGGAGGCGAGCTCGTTCGGCGTCATCCGCACCACCGACGGCCTGATGATCGACGCGTTCATGGAGAAGCCCGACGACCCGCCGGGCCTGCCGGACTCCCCCGACGAGTCGTACGTGTCGATGGGCAACTACATCTTCACGACGAAGGTGATGCTGGAAGCGCTGCACGCAGACGCCGAGAACGCGGCTTCGCACCACGACATGGGCCGCGACATCATCCCGGCGCTGGTGAAGTCCGGTGAAGCGGCGGTCTACGACTTCAACGGCAACGTCGTGCCCGGCGAGACCGAGCGCGACCACGGCTACTGGCGCGACGTCGGGACCATCGACAGCTACTACGAGGCGCACACCGACCTGATCTCGACGCACCCGATCTTCAACCTGTACAACCGGAAGTGGCCGATCCTCGCCCACCCGGGCCAGCGGGCGGCGGCGAAGTTCGTCGAGGGCGGCTCGGCGAACCAGTCGATCGTCAGCAACGGCTGCATCATCTCCGGGGCACAGGTCGTGGACTCGGTGCTCTCCCCCGACGTGCTCGTCGAGCAGGGCGCGGTGGTGCAGGGCTCGGTGCTGCTCGACGGCGCCCGCGTCGGCCGCGGCGCGGTGGTGCGGCGGGCGATCCTCGACAAGAACGTCGTGGTCCCGCCGGGGGCGCACATCGGGGTGGACCTGGCCCGCGACCGCGGGCACTACCACGTCAGCGAAGGCGGCATCGTCGTGCTCGGCAAGGGGGAACGGGCGATCTGAGGGCGCTCAGGAGCGGGCGGCGGCCGAGATCCGCTCGACCACCTGGCGCGGGTCGATCCCCCAGCGTTCGGCGAGCTCGGAGATCGTGGCGCCCGCCGCGTACTCGGCGGCGATCATGCTGTTGACGACGCCTGCCACGGATCACTCCTCGACCGCCGGGTGCTGGGGCACCGAGATGCTACATGTTCACTGCGGACGTCGAACAAAGTGCCACACGTCCGACCTGACCCGCGTCCGCTCACCGCCCGGCTTTGTCCGGTTCCGGCGCCGGATTACCCGCATTCGCCTTCGCGCGCGTCGCGCTGAAGACCGCGTCGAAGATCGGTGTCGGTTCTCGTTCGTCGCGCTTGGGCCGCTCGTCCCCCGGCGTGCGCTTTTCCTCTCCCACGCGCCCAGTTTCTGCGACGGCGGCCGGTTTCGCGCGGGCAACACCGAAAATCGCCCGGCCGGGGGATCACCCGCGGGCCGCCGTTTTCCGTTTCTGCCGACGGCGAAAAACCGATTTCCCGAGGGCCGATTTCGCGGCGCGCGGGGAATAACCGCGGGTCGGGCGGGATTGCACCGGACATGAAAGCAGTCGTCTACCGCCGCCACGGCGGACCCGAGGTGCTGGAGCTGACCGAGCGGGCCGTGCCGGAGCCGGGTCCCGGTGAGGTCCGCGTTCGGATCGTGGTGTCCGCGGTCAACCCCACGGACTGGAAGGCCCGCGCCGGCCTGCGCGCCCAGCCGGGCGCCGACGTCCCCGAGACCGTGCCCAACCAGGACGGCGCCGGTGTGGTCGACGCCGTCGGCCCGGACGTCACCGGCTTCGCGCCGGGCGACCGCGTGTGGGCCGTCATCGCCGGGGCGTACGGGCCCGGGTCGGGCACCGCGCAGGAGTACACGGTGCTGCCGGCGGCGAAACTGGTCCGGCTGCCCGACGGCGCCGGCTTCGACGAAGGCGCCGGGCTCGGCATCCCGGCGCTGACCGCGCACCGGGCGCTCACGGTCGCCGAAGACGGGCCGTCCCGGCTCGCCCCCGGCGCCCTCGACGGCCGCACGGTGCTGGTCAGCGGCGGCGCGGGCGCGGTCGGCAACGCGGCGATCCAGCTCGGCCGCTGGGCCGGGGCGACGGTGATCGCGACCGTCTCCAGCGACGAAAAGGCCGCGCTGGCCCGTGCGGCGGGCGCCCACCACGTCGTCCGCTACCCGGACGCGGACCTGGGCGCGCGCATCCGCGAAGTCGCGCCCGACGGCGTCGACGTCGTGGTCGAGGTCGCGGCCGGGGTCAACGCGAAGCTGCACACCGAGGTGCTGCGCCCGCGCGGCACGGTCTCCCTGTACGGCGACGACCGCGGGTCGGGGACGGTGACGCTCGACTTCGGGGCCAACGTGTGGGTCAACGCGCGTTACCAGTTCCTGGTGCTGTACACCGTGGGCGAGGACAAGCTGAAGGCCGGCACGGAGGACGTGACGGCGGCGCTGGCCGACGGCGCGCTGCGGGTCGGCGAAGACCGGGGCGTACCGGTGCACCGGTTTTCCCTCGACGACACGGCGAAGGCGCACGCGGCGTCGGAGGACGGCATCACCGGCAAGGTCCTGATCGACGTCACCGCTCCCTGACGAAGGCCTGCGGAGGTCGAGCCGCCGCCGACGGAGTTGCCGCGCTTTTGCCGTGGCCCGGGGGCACCGGGGCCAGGCCGAGGCCGGCTTGGAGGGCGAGGCCGGCGCGCAGGTGCGCGCCGGCCTCGTCGCCGGAGAGCGAAGCGGCCAGGCCGAGCAGGGCGCGGGCTTCCTGGGCGCGGTAACCGATGCGGCGCGCAGTCGTGAGGGCCAGGCGGTAGGCGGCGACCGCCGCCGGTGGGTCACCGAGGGCCAGTGCGGCCGCACCGAGGCTGGTGGCCGCCATCGTCAGCAGCAGCGGGTGGTTGAGGCGCGCCAGGATCGCGCACGCGCGTTCCGCCTCGGCGTGCGCCGCGCCGGGGTCGCCGGCCGCCAGGAGCACCTCCGCCAGGTCGATGCGGCTCCACGCTTCGCCGAAGGCGTACCCGGCCGAGACCGCCGCGCGGACCGCCTTCTCCCCCGTCGCCCGCGCTTCGGGGTGGCGGCCGAGCCGGGCCAGGACCAGGCCGAACTGGGCCGTCGCCAGGACGGCGCCTTCGTCGTCGCCGAGCTCCTCGCGGATCGCGCGGGCGCGGGCCGCCGACGTCAGCGCGTCCTCGTACTCCCCCAGCACGTCCTGGGCGTTGCTCAGGTTGGCCCACACGAGGGCGGCGACGGCGTGACTGCCCGTCTCCCCCGCCAGCACCAGTGCCTGCCGGTAGTGCCGGACGGCGTCCGGGTAGCGGCCGAGCATGCCGTGCACCGCGCCGAGCCGGGCCGTCGCCGCCGCCTCGGCCGCGCGGTCGCCGGACGCGCGGACCAGGCGCAGCCGCTCCGCCGTCGCCTCGGCCGCCTCGCTCAGCCGTCCGCTTTCCCAGTGCGCCGTCGTCAGGTTCGCCAGGCTCAGCTGGCGGGCGTGCGGGTCGCCCAGCCGGTCCGCGGCCGCCACGGCCGCGCGGGCCAGCGCGGTCAGCTCGTCGCGGTGCCCCCGCTCGCGCAATGCCGCCACCGCCCGGTCGGCGATGCGCCAGACGTGCTCGTCGTAGCCCGCGAGCGCCGTGACGGCGACGAGGTTCGCGCGCTCGGCCGAGAACGAGAACTCGCCGTCGCGGTAGTGGTCCAGGAGCCGGTCCAGCGCCGCCGCCGTCTCGACGGGGTCGCCGGCCTCGCGGGCGTGCTCGGCGATCAGGTCGTGGAAGCCGTACCGCCCGGGTGCGGGCTGACGCAGCAAGTGCGCGTCGAGCAGGTCTTCCAGCAGCCGCTCGGCGTCGCCGGTGCCGCACAGCGCCGCGGCAGCCGTCACGTCGAAGTCGGCACCCGGGTGGGCGCCCAGCAGCCGGAACGCCCGCCGCTGCGCCGGTGCCAGGTCCCGGTAGGACAGCGCGAACGCGGCGGCGACGTCGCGGCCGCCCGCGCGCAGCTCCGCTAGCCGCCGCCGTTCGGAGCCGAGCCGCGCGGCCAGGTCACCGGCCGTCCACAGTGGACGTGCGTGCAGCCGGGCGGCGGCGATCCGCAGCGCCAGCGGCAGGTACCCGCAGAGCCGCGCGACGTCCGCGCCGGGCCGGCCTGCCGCGGCGGCGAAGAGCGCTTCGGCTTCGGCGGGCGGCAGCACGTCCAGGCCGATCGCGAGCGCGCCGTCCACGACCGGACGGCGGCGGCCGGTGACCAGCACGCCGGGTCCGCCCGGCAGCAGCGGGGCCAGCTGCCCGGCGTCGGCGGCGTTGTCCAGCACGACGAGCAGGCGGCGCCCGGCGCCCCGGGAGCGCCACAGCGCGGCCCGCTCGTCCAGCCCGTCCGGCTGGCGGCTCGCCGGCACGCCGACCTGCAGCAGCAGCGCGGACAGCGCGGCTTCGGCGGGCAGCGGGTCGCGGCCCGGGGTGTGGCCGTGCAGGTCGAGGAACAGCTGCCCGTCCGGGAAGTCCGCGGCGGCCCGGTGCGCGACGCGGACCGCGAACGCCGTCTTCCCGACCCCGGCCATCCCGTCGACGACCACCGGGCGCCCGGCGCGCAACGCCTCGAGCGCGCGAGCCACGTCGGCCGCGCGGCCGGTGAAGTCCGGGACGTCGTAGGGCAGGAAGCAGCGGCCGGGCGCGGGTTCCTCGTGCAGGAGCTCTTCGTAGACCGCCCGCAGCGGCGCGCCCGGGCTGATCCCGAGGTCGCCGGCCAGCCGCCGCTTCGCGCGCTGGTAGACGTCGATCGCGTCGGCCTGCCGTCCCGCCCGGTGCAGCGCCCGCATGAGCAGCCCGACGAGTCCTTCGCGCAGCGGGTGCGCGGCGACGAGCGCGGTCAGTTCGGCGACCGCGTCGCCCTCGCCGCCGTCGACCTCGGCGGCCAGGCACTGCTCCAGCACCGCGAGCCGCCGCTCCTCCAGGCGCTCGGCGTCCGGGCGCAGCGCGGCGCTGTCCACGCCGGCGAGCGCCGGCCCGCGCCAGCACGCCAGCGCCTCCCGGAACTCGCCGCGGGACGCGTGCTCCTCGAACGCGTGCAGGTCGAACGCGCGGGGCCGCAGGGTGAAGCCGGGCCCGTCGGCGGTGAGGACGTCTTCGCCGGCCGCGACGAGCGTGCGCCGCAGGGCTGTGGTCAGGTTGCGGACCTGCCGCACCGCGGTGGCCGGGGGTTCGCCGTCCCACACGACGTCGACCAGCCGGGCCACCGGGACGACGCGCCCGGCGTCGAGCAGCAGCGCCGCCAGGATGCGTTCCTGCCGCGGCCCGGACGGCCCGATCCGCCGTCCGCCGTCGAGCACTCGCACCGGCCCCAGGACGCGGAACTCCATGACCTCACCCCGCGGGCGAGGTTAACGGGGTTCCGCGCGGCGCCGGTGCGGAAGTGATGCACCTGTGATGCGCCGCCCGGGCAGCCTCGGCGCCGGTCCACGAGGAAGGGAAGACCAGATGCGCAAGTGGGGTTACGCGGCGCTGGGCACGCTGCTCGCGGCGGCGGCGCTCGGCGCCCCGGTCGCCGCGGCGGCCGGCGAGCAGGGCGACGGCGGGCAGCAGGAGTGCCGCCGGGCGTTCGACCACGCCGTGTGGGAGGACATGGACAGCTACAACAAGCGCGACGCGGCCCGCTACCGCGCGATCATCCACCGGGACATGGTCACGGTGGGCCGCCGGGGCAACCTGTACCTCGGGTACGACGCGAACGTGAACCCGGTGCTGGAGCAGTTCAAGGTGCCCTACGAGTACTCGATGCCGTGGACGGTGACGCACACCGTCGTCGAGGGCTGCCACATGGGTTTCGCCATCCTCGACGCGCACTACCTCGAGCCCTCGCACGGCATCGACCGGCACTACACGATCAGCCTGACGCTCGTGCGGGACCACGGGCGGTGGCAGGTGGTCAAGGACACGGTCACCGACGTCGTGCCCTGACCCGCGGGGCGCGCCGGGTCCGGGGGTCCCGGCGCGCCGCAGGGTCCCGGCAAAGTGGGGGCAGCTCGCTCTGCAGCGGCTCCGCCGACGTCTTGAATGACTCATTCAGGTCTTCGGAGGTCCTGAATGACTCATTCAAGACACCGCAGGCGCGCGCGGTCCGGGCGTTCCGGGCCACCGCGCCCGGCCGACGCTCTACCATCGCCCGCGGAGGTGGGCGTGGAGCCGTTGGGACCGGGAGAACCGGCGCGGGCCGGGCGGTACCGGCTGCTCGCCGCGCTCGGCGCGGGCGGGATGGGGCGCGTGCTGCTGGGCGTCGCGCCCGACGGCAGGCTCGCCGCCGTCAAGCAGGTCCACCGGCAGTTCGCGCACGACCCCGGGTTCCGCGAGCGGTTCCGCCGCGAGATCGAGGTCTCGCGGCTCGTCTCGGGGGCCTACACCGCGGCCGTGATGGACGCCGAGCCGTTCGCGCCGACGCCGTGGCTCGCCTCGGTGTTCGTCCCCGGGCCGTCGCTGCAGGAAGCCGTGGACGCGACCGGGCCGCTGCCGCCCGCCGCGGTCCGGCACCTCGCCGCCGGGCTGGCCTCTGCGCTGGCCGGCATCCACCGCGCCGGGCTGGTGCACCGGGACCTCAAGCCGGGCAACGTCCTGCTCGCCGAGGACGGTCCCCGCGTCATCGACTTCGGCATCGCGCGCGCCGCGGAAGGCGACACCGACCTGACGCACACCGGCGTCATCCTGGGCTCGCCGGCGTTCATGTCGCCGGAGCAGGCGGACGGGCGGCCGCTGACCCCGGCGAGCGACGTCTTCTCCCTCGGTGCGCTGCTGGTCCTCGCCGCGACCGGGCGCAGTCCGTTCGCCGGGGCGTCGGCGCCGCAGTCGCTCTACAACGTCGTGCACACGCACCCCGACCTGCGGGCCCTGCCGCCGGACCTGCGCGCGCTCGCCGAGGCGTGCCTGGTCAAGGACCCGGCGCGGCGGCCGGCGCCGGCGCGGCTGCTCGAACTGCTCGGGCCGCTGCCGCCGGTGCAGCGCCCGTGGCCGCCCGCCGTGCACGCGCTGATCGCCCGCCGCCAGGCCGAGGTCGCCGCCGTCGTGGCCAAGCCGCCGAAGCCGCGGCGACGGCTGCGGGTCGCGCTCGCCGCCGGGGCCGCCGTCGTCGTGCTGGGCGGCACGATCACCGCCGTCACCCTGCCGAACGGCGACGGCGGGGCGACCGCCGCCCCGGCGAGCAGTACCCCGCCACCGCCGGCCGCGACGACGTCGGCGCCGAACCCGGACCCGCTGGGCCCGGACAAGCTGCGCGGGGCCGACCCGTGCGCGGTGCTGCCGTCGGTGCCCGGGACCGGGAAGCTCACCCCGAAGATCGGCGTGCACTTCTTCGCCTGCACCTACGAGACCGCGCAGGGCAAGTGGCTGGAGCTGACCATCGGCGGCCCGGTGGCCGCCAACGGCACGCCCGCCGGGGACCTCGACGGCCGCCCGCTCAGCGTCGAAGACGAGGCGACCCGCTGCACCGCGTCCGTGCCGGTGGTGGACCGGCCGGCCGCCACGATCGGCGTCGAAGCCAGTGACGCGGCCGGGGCGTTCGACAAGCCGTGCGACGTGGCGAAGGCCGCTCTCGGTGAAGCGGTGAAACGCCTCCGCACGTTGAACTCCGCGCCGCCGCCGGGAAGTCTCGCGCCGGTCGACCCCTGCGGGCTCGTCACGACGGCCGCCGCGCAGCGGATCGTCGGCCCGGTCACCAAGGTCGAACCGGACGGCCTGCACGAGTGCCACTGGCAGGCCGGCGGCGAGGTGACGCTGACGCTGGAGCGCGGCACCCGGCCGTTCGTCTCGAAGGACTCCTACTACGACTCGGCGGGCACCGTCGACCTCGGCGGCGTGACCGCCTTCTACACCACCAAGCGGTTCAACCCGGCGAAGGTGCTGTGCAGCCTCAGCTGGGCGCACCGCCCGATCGACGAAGGAACGTCGGAGAACGTGACCGTCGCCTACAGCACCTCGGCCAGTTCGCTGAGTCCCGAAGAGACCTGCCGGCAGACGCAGGACTTCGCCAAGGCGGCCCGGCCGGGATTGCCGAAGCCGTGAAGCCACTCGCAGCGGGCGAGCCCCGCGTCGCCGGGAGGTACCGCCTGGTCGCCGAACTCGGCGAGGGCGGCATGGGCCGGGTCCTGCTCGGCGTCGCCCCGGACGGCCGGCTCGCCGCGGTCAAGCAGGTGCACGCCGAGTTCGCGCGCGACCCGCACTTCCGCGGCCGGTTCCGGCAGGAAGTCGTGGCCTCGCAACGGGTTTCCGGGGCGTTCACGGCGGCCGTGATGGACGCCGATCCCGACGCCGAAACGCCGTGGCTGGCGTCGGTCTTCGTCACCGGGCCGTCGCTGAAGGAAGCCGTCGAAGCCACCGGGCCGCTGCCGGCCGAAGCGGTCCGGCGGCTCGCCGTCGGGCTGGCGAGCGCACTGCTCGAGATCCACCGCGTCGGCCTGATCCACCGCGATCTCAAGCCCGGCAACGTCCTGCTCACCGGCGACGGGCCGCGCGTCATCGACTTCGGCATCGCGCGCGCCACCGAGGGCGGGGCGGAGCTGACCGGGACCGGCGGCATCGTCGGCTCCCCCGCGTTCATGTCGCCGGAGCAGGCCGAAAGCCGCCCGCTGACCCCGGCGAGCGACGTCTTCTCCCTCGGCGGCCTGCTCGTCATGGCGGCGACCGGGCGCGGGCCGTTCACCGGCGCGACCACGGCGCAGGTGCTCTACAGCGTCGTGCACGCCGTCCCGGACCTGACCGGGGTGCCGCCCGAGCTGCGCGCGCTGGTCGAGCCGTGCCTGGCCAAGGACCCGGCGCGAAGGCCGTCGCCGCGGCAGATCCTCGACTTCCTGGGCGCGGTGCCGCCCGGGACGTGGCCGCCGCCGGTGCACCGGCTGATCGACGCGCAGGACTCCGCGATCCGCGCCGCGCTGGCGTGGCCGGTACCCGAGCCGCTGCCCGCCCCGCCACGCCGGCGCCGCTGGGTGCCGGTCGTCGCGGTGCTGGCCGCCGTCGCCGCGCTCGCGGCGGGCAGCCTGGTCGCGCTCCAGGTGTTCCGCGCCGATCCCCCGCCGCCGAGCCAGCACCTGGACCCGGTGAGCCTGGAAACGTTGCGCCGCACCGATCCCTGCCAGGTGCTCGACGGCGTGCCGGTCGCGGACGCGGGCAAGCTGCGGGCCGAGCCGGACCCGATGTACTTCGACCGCTGCGAGTACGAAACGCGCTCCGGCGCGAAGATCGGCGTCAAGCTGGGCGAGCGCATCTACGTCGAAGGCGGCCGGCCCGCCGAGGACCTCGACGGCCGGCCGGTGCTGTTCTCCGAGATCAGCGGGAGCACGTGCGACGCCAGTGTCCAGCTCCCCGCCCAGCCCGAACTCGGCGTGACGGCGCTGGCGAAGACGTGCGCGCTGGCGAAAACCGCGCTCGGCACGGTGCTCCAGCGGCTCCGCGACGGCGGGATCGGCTACGCGCTGCCGCCCGGGACGCTGCTCGCGCTGGATCCGTGCCAGGCGCTGGAGAAACCCGAGGCGGTACTCGGGCCCGTCCGCCAGGTGACGCTGAACCGCCTCCGCGAGTGCGAGTGGACGGCCACGACGTCGCTGCGGCTGACCTTCGAGAAGCTGACGGTGGTCCCGGAGGAAGGCAGCCCGGTCGACCTCGGCGGGGTGCCGGCCACCCGCCGCGAAACCGGCGACAGCTGCACGGTGACGTGGAACCACCGCCAGTTCGACGCGAAGCAGGCGGAGCACGTCCGGCTCTTCGCGACGAAGCCGGGCGGCGGCGCCTGCGACGCGGCGGTGGCGGCGGGCAAAGCCGTGGTGGGCAAGCTGCCGTGAGTCAGACGCGCAGGCCGCGGCGCAGGGCTTCGACCTCGTCGGCGAACATCCGCCGCGAGATCCCCGCCGCCTCGACCATGCTCGAGCCGTGGAACGTGCCCGGGTAGTGGCGGAACTCGACCGCGACACCGGCGTGGGCCAGGCGCTGGGCGTAGTCGATGCCTTCGTCGCGCAGCGGGTCGAACTGGCACGTCGTCACGAACGCGGGCGGCAGGCCGGCCAGGTCGGTCGCGCGCGCCGGGGCCGCGTACGGGGAAACGCCTTCGCCGCCCGGTTCCGCGCCGAGGTAGCTCGTCCAGCTGAAGACCGCGTTCGGCCGGTTCCACACCGGGGTGTCGGTGTAGGCGCGCATCGACGGGGTGCCGAGCCGGTCGTCGAGTTCCGGGATGCCGAGGTACTGGAAAGCCAGCGCCGGCCCGCCGCGATCCCGGGCCAGCAGCGCGACGGCCGCGGAGAGCCCGCCACCCGCGCTCTCGCCGGCGACGCCGAGGCGGCCCGGGTCGACCCCCAGCTCGTCCGCCTTGGCTTCGAGCCAGGTGAGGGCCGCGTAGCAGTCTTCGACCGGCGCCGGGAACGGGTGCTCGGGCGCCAGCCGGTAGTCGACCGACACGATCACGATGCCCAGCTCGTCGACCAGCCGCAGCAGCGAGGTGTGGAACATGTCCAGGTCGCCGAGGACGAAGCCGCCGCCGTGGATGTAGAGCAGGCCGGGCACGGCTTCGGTGCGGCCGGCCGGGCGGTAGACGCGCACCGGCACGTCGGGCGCGTCCGACGGGCCGGGGACGGCGGTGTCCCGGACGTCGATCGCGGTCGTCGGCTCGTAGCTCGGGAGGACTTCTCCCAGCTGGGACATGGAAGATCGCGCGGCCAGCAGGGATTCGTGGTCGGTCAGGCTCACCGCCGGCAGCATGTCCAGCCAGGGCAGCAGCTCGGGGTCGATCGCGTAGGTCATGGCACCGATCATCGGCCGCCGCCTGCCCGCGGACCACCGCCACGCGGCGGGCGTTGGCGCCCCGGAACTCGCCATCCGGCGGCGGGCGCGCCTATCGTGACGGCATGAAGGGGCTGCTGCTGCGGCTGTCCGGGCTCGATGCCGACGCCGAGAACGCCGTACGGGTGATCGGGTTCTTCGACCGCCTGATCACCGCCCGCGCGGACCTCGACACCCTGACGCGCAGCACGGCCGACCTCGCCGGCTGCCCGGTCGGCGTGCACGCGCCCGGCCGCGGCCTGTCCCTGCGCGCGGCCCCCGGCACCGGGGTTTCCGCCCCCGGCACGGCCCCGCCCGGCTCGGCGGCGCGCGAGCTGGAGGGCGGGGTGGTGGTGTGGGTGGCCCGCGCGGGCGCACCGCTGCCGCTCGACGACATGCTGCTGGAGCGGTTCGCGATCGCGACGGCGATCCTGCTGGAGCATTCGGGGGTCCCGCGACCCGAGCTGGGCGACCCGGCACTGGTGGAGCTGGCGCTGTCGGAGGAGGCCGGGACCGCGGAGCGCTCGCGGGCGCTGCACCTGCTCGGGTTCGGCCCGTCGGCCCGGTTGCGGGTGCTGGCGACGGTCGGCGGGGAGGGACCGGCGGGGCGGTCGGCGGTGCTGGGAACGGTGCGGGCGGTGCTGACGGCGGAGGCGGACCCGATTCCGGACGGCGGCCAAGCGAACGGTCACGCGGCTGCCGCCCGCCGGATGGGCGTCGGCCCGGCCGTGCCCGCCATCGAGGTCGCCCGTTCCTGGGTCGCCGCGCGCACCGCGCTCCGGTTCACCTCCGACGACGACCCCGTGGTCCGGTGGGAGCAGCTCGGCAGCCTCGCCGCCCTCGACGGCAAACTGGCTCCGGCCGATCTCCCCGATGTCCAGGCCCTCGACCGGCTCGCCGCCGAACCCCACGGCGGAGACACCCTCGCCGCGCTCTCGGCCCTGTGCGCCACCGGCTCGGCCCGCAAGGCGGCCGCCGTGCTGCACCGGCACCACAGCACCATGCCGGCCCGGCTCGCGCGGGCCGCGGCCGTGCTCGGCTTCGACGTCGACACGCCCGCCGGGCGGTTCCGGCTGCACCTCGCGCTGATGCTGCGGCGGCTGCGGGACAACGCCGAGCTCAGCTGACCGTCCTGAGTGGACCGTGCAGCAGGTCCGCCGCCGCGGCGGGCCAGGACGGGAAGCCGAACTCGAAACCCGCGTCCAGGAGCCGGCCCGGGACCACGAAACGGCTCTTCAGCAGCAGCTCCGGGTCGCTGCGCAGCACGAACGCGCCGAGCGCCGCCATCCAGCGCGTCGCCGGGAGGCCGACCGGGACGCCCGCGGCCGCGCGCAGCGCCCGCAGGAAATCCCGGTACGGCAACGGTTCCGGCGCCGCCAGGTTCACCGGCCCGCTCAGCTCGTCGCGCTCGATCAGGAAGTCGATCGCCCGCAGCAGGTCGGCCTCGTGAATCCACGACATGTACTGCGCACCGCCGGCGACCGGGCCGCCCAGGCCCAGCCGCGTCAGGCGCCGCAGCATCTCGAACGCGCCGCCGGGCTCGCGGCTCATCACCATCGCCGTCCGCAGCGCGACCTTGCGCGTGCGCGGCGTCGCGGCGACCTCCTGCTCGCGCTCCCACGCCCGGGCGATGTCGACGCTGTAGGACCAGTACGCCGGCACGCCGGGCTCGGCGCCGCCCAGGACGCCGGTGGTTTCGTCGTTCGGGGCGTCGTGGCGGTGGGCGTAGATCGTCGCGGTGCTCATCTGCAGCCAGACCCGCGGTGGCCGCTCCGCGCGCTCGATCGCGCCACCGACGACGCGGGCCGAGTCGATGCGGGAGTTCCACATCTCCCGCAGGTTCGCGCGGGTGTAGCGGCAGTTCACCGACCGGCCGGCCAGGTTGACGACGACGTCGCTGCCGTCAACCTCGCGCGTCCACGGACCCGCGCTCCGCCCGTCCCAGCGGACGTGCCGGATGCCCGGCGCCGCGGTGGCTTCCCCTCGGGTCAGGACGACGACTTCGTGCCCGTTCCCGGCCCACGCGCGGCTCAGCACGCGCCCCAGGTGGCCGGTCCCGCCCGGTATCACAACCTTCACGAGCCCACCGTACCGAAAGAGTTGAACGCGTTCAAATACCGCTCTCGACGAGGTCGAGCAGCGTCCGCAGCGCCCGGCTCGGCGGCTTCGCCCCGGCGGTGACCAGGTTGAGCGGCCAGTCGAGCCCGGCACCCGCCAGCGGCCGGACCACGACGTCCGGCCCGGCCGGCACCGACGTGTCCGGGATGACCGCGACGCCGAGCCCGGCGCGCACGTACTCCGGCACCGGGCGCAGGTCCGCGACCTCGACGGTGACCCGCCGCGGCGAGCCGAGCGCGTCGAAGGCGCGGTCCAGCAGCACCCGGTTGCCGAACCCGCGCGGCGTGTCGATGAAGGCCTCGCCGGCGAGGTCGGCCAGGCGGACCGCCTTCCGCGCCGCGAGCCGGTGCGTGGCCGGCAGCACCACGACGAACGGCCGCGTGTCGAGCCGCAGCACGTCCAGCCCGGCGAGATCGGACTCGGGCAGGCCCACCAGCGCGACGTCGAGGCGGCCCTGGCGGACCTCGTCGGCCAGGCCGGTGGACCCGGTGATCGACACCGCCACGTGGATGTCCACCAGCGGGTAGCGCCGGTGGAACGCCCCGAGCAGCCCGGGCAGGTCGACACCGCCGACGGACGTCAGCGTGCCGATCCGGAGGCTGCCGCGCAGGCCTTCCGACGCCTCCTGGACGGTCGCGCGCGCCCGTTCGAGCGCCTCGATCGCGGCCTTGGCTTCGGGCAGGAACGCCGTGCCCGCCGCCGAAAGCGCGACCCGGCGGGTGGACCGGTCGAACAGCCGCGTGCCGAGCTCGGCTTCGAGGGACCGCACGGCGGCGGACACGGTGGACTGCACCGCGAACACCCGCTGGGCGGCCCGGGTGAAGCTGAGTTCCTCGGCGACGGCGACGAAGTATTCGAGCTGACGCGTGTCCATGGGGCCAACTTATCGTCGAAAGCGATAACTGGCACCAGCACTTTTCGTTGGACTTGCTGAGTCGGCGGGGACATCGTGGACCACGGAAGATCCCTTGGCGTCCCGGAAGGTCCCGATGTCCGTCACCCTCTCCCCCGCCCGGCTCCGCGTGAGCCACGGGCTGGGTTTCCGCGTCGTCGCGGTCGCGTTCGCGACGGCGCTCGCGTTCTCCACCGTGCCGACCCCGCTGTACGCGCTTTACCAGCAGCGCGACGGCTTTCCCGCCTTCCTCGTCACGGTGGTCTTCGCCGCGTACGCGGCCGGGGTGATGCTGAGCCTGTTCCTGGCCGGGCACGTCAGCGACTGGCTGGGCCGCCGCCGCGTCCTGCTCGCCGGGCTGCTCGCGGAGGCGCTCTCCGCCGCCCTGTTCCTGCTCTGGCCGGACGTCCCGGGCCTGATCGTCGCCCGGCTGATCAGCGGCGCGGGCATCGGCGTCATCACCGCGACCGCCACCGCGCACCTGTCCGAGCTGCGCGCCCCGGCCCTCACCGCGACCGTGGTGAACGCCGGCGGCCTGGCGCTCGGCCCGCTCGTGGGCGGGGTGTTCGCGCGGTACGCCGGCGAGCCGCTGAGCACGCCGTTCGCGGTGTTCCTGGTGGTGCTGCTGCTCGAAGCGATCGCGGTGAGCCTGGTGCCGGAGACGGTCGAACGCCGGGAGGAGCGTCCGGCCTACCGCCCGCAGCGGCTCTCGCTCCCGCCGTCGTCGCGGGGCGAGTTCGCCGGTGCCGCCATCGGCGCGTTCGCGGCGTTCGCGCTGAGCGGCCTGTTCATGGCGCTGGCCCCGGCGCTGCTGGCGCACGAACTGCACGAGCCGTCCCGCCTGCTCGCCGGCCTCGCGCCGTTCACCATGCTGGGCAGCGCGGCACTCGCCCAGGTCGCGTTCTCGCGCCTCGGCACGCGCCCGCAGCTGCGGTCCGGGTACGTGCTGATGGGCACCGGGCTGGTGCTGCTGACCGGGTCGGCGTTCACCGCCTCGCTTCCCCTGTTCTTCGCCGCGAGCGTGCTGGCGGGCGCCGGGTTCGGCCTCGGCTTCCGCGCGTCGGTCGGGACGGTCGCGGCGCTCGCGGACGACCTCGCCCGCGGCGAAGTGCTGGCGGCACTGTTCCTCGCGGCCTACGCGGGCCTGGTGCTGCCGGTGCTGCTCGTCGGGCTGGCGATGCTCTTCGCGCCGGGCGCGGTGGTGCTGGCCGGGTTCGCGGTGCTGGAGCTCGCCCTGCTCGGCTGGTCCGCGCGGCGCACCGCTCAGCGCCGGGTGTAGGCGAACCCGATCTTGTCGACCTCGCCGCCGGCGCGCCCGTGGAAGCCCGCGAGCTGCCAGCCCGCCGGCGCCGTGCGGGTCACGCAGTCCGCGGTCGCCGTGCCGCCCGCCAGGGTGCGGCCGGTGCTCGTGGTGAACGCCGCCGAGAAGATCCGCGTGTGCCCCTGGTAGCTGCCCCGGCACACCGTCGCGGTCGTGACGTATTCGCCGGCGGCCAGGGCCAGCGCGGCCGCCGTCCCGCCGGAACCGCCGTGCACCAGCGCCGTGCCGTTCTCGAGCGTCACCCCGAGCTGGTCCACGCGCGAACCGGCGCGCAGTGAGAGCGTCCGGACGCGGGCGCCGGCCGGGATCGCGGCCACGTCGGTGAAGTAGTCGCCGTGGGGGCCGCCGAACTGGTCCGACAGGCGCAGTTCCGGGTTGCGCGTCCAGGTGAAGCGGACGCTGACCGGGTCGTGGTCGGACAGCATGCGGCCCGCGTCGTCGAGGAACCCCGCGTGCTCGTTGTGGTACGCCGTCGCGTCGAGGGAGACGAGCGGGCTGCCGCGGTAGAGGACCTTGTCGACGACTTCGCAGTCGTCGGTGACGTGCTGGGGATCGCACACCAGCGCGGGGCTGCCCGGCGCGGGCGCGGACCCGCCGCGGACGAGCTTGACCCACGCGTCGGTGAAGCCGTTGTCCGCGGCGAACGCGGCGATCGTGTCCGCCGCGCGGGTGTAGCGCGTGTTCGTGTCGCCCATGACGAGCACCGCGTTGCCCGCCGAGTGCGTCCGGATGAACGCGGTCAGCTGCGCCAGGTTCGACGCGCGCGACGCCTGGTCGCCGTCGTTCGTCCCGGCGTTGGTGTGCACGTTGTAGGCGTCCACGTACACGCCCTCGGCGAGCCTGAGCCGCATGAACGTGAACCCCTTGGGCGTCAGGCAGTCGCCCGAGTCGAACTGGCACGAGTTCCAGCGCACGCGCTCGAAGTCATCGGTGTCGTAGGGCAGCGAGGATAGCGTGTTCAGGCCGCTGCCGATCCCCGCGCCGCCGCTGGTCGGGGTGCGGTACGGGTGGTGGTCGGCCGCGTAGAGCGTGGCGTGGTAGTTGAAGTCCTCCTCGACGTGCACCACGTCGTACGGGCCCAGCCGCTGCCCGATCGCCGTCGTGGCGGGCTCGCGCGGGGTCGGCGCGCTCGAAATGCCTTCGGGCAGCCCGGCGACGTTGTAGCTCAGCACGGAGAACGTGCCGCCGTCGGCGGGGTCGGCGTGGGCGGTGGCGGGGACCAGCGCGGCGGCGGCGCACGCGAGCACCACGACGGCGAGGCGGTTCTTCACGGGGTACCTCGTTCTCCCGGGGGTGAGCGACGGGAATGATCGGGGCGGGCCACCGGGTACGTCAAGGACCGGCGGTCGGATGCGTTTCACCGCGCGGGGAATTGTCACCGAAAGTTATCCCCGGACGAAGGCTCGGAAGGCCGCCGCGCACCCCTCCGACGGCCACCGGAAGGCCGCCGCGCCGTCCGACGGCAGCCGGCCGGAAGACCGCGAATCACCGCAGGTCACGGTCCCGCATCGGAACTTTTTCCCGGTGAAACACCGCTGCCGCGGCTCGATCCCGCGCGCGTAACACGCTGGGCCGAACGGCGCAAGGGACCTCGGACCTTCGCAGTCGGGCCGGTCGCCCGAGGTGCCGGGCACCCCCGGATTCGCACACTCTTCGTGACGGCCCGCCCCGGGCCTCCCCTCACACAGCGAATTCCTGGAGAGAACCCATGCGCAAGATCAGCAAGCGGTCCGCGGTCGTCCTCGGTGCCGCCGGAGCGGTCGTCGTCGCCGGGGTCGCCTACGCGGCCTGGACGAGCACCGGCGCCGGCACCGGCTCGGTCACCTCGAAGACCGACGTTCCCTCGGTGATCTCCTCCTCCGGCACCGGAACCGCGCTCTACCCGGGTGGTTCGACCACGTTCACGGTGAAGGTCACCAACCCCAACGACTACCCGGTCGTGGTGAACAGCATCAGCGCCGGTTCGTCGAACGAAGTCAACGGCTGTGCCGCCGCGACCGTCACGAGCGCGGCCGTCACGAACCCCACCGGCACCATCGCGGCCGGCGGCGAAGGCACCTACACCTTGACCGCGACCATGAACGGCAGCGCCACCGACGCCTGCAAGGGCCAGACGTTCACGCTGCCGCTCACCGCCACCCTGTCGTCCAACGCCTGATCCGGCGATGCGCAGGTGGCGGGCCGGCGCGCTCGCGGCCGTCGCGCTCGGGTGGTTCGCGCTCGGCCCGGCCTCCGTCGCGACGACCGCGAACGGCAACGGCGGCAAGCAGTTCACCGTGACCGACGTGCCCGGCCGGGCCACCGCCCTGTTCCCCGGCGCGACCGGGACGCGGTGGATCCGGCTCGGCAACACGGAGAACTTCCCCATCGTCGTCCAGGCGGTGACGACGGTGGTCGGGGCACCCGTGGACGGCCGGGGCCGGGCCGTCCCGGGCTGCCCGGCGTCGGCGGTGCGGGTCGACGCGCTCGCCGCGCCGGTGCCGGTGCCGCGGAACGGCACCGCCGACGCGGCCCTCACCACGCACATGCTGCCCGGCGCCCCGGCCGCGTGCCGCGCCCTCACTTTTCCCTTGACGTACAACGGAACGGCGGTCAAGCCATGAACAACCCGACCCTGCGCCGCGTGCTCGTGGTCACCACGGTGGTCGGCGCGACGCTGGGCGGCGGGATCGCCGTCGCGGCGTGGACGAGCTCCGGCTCCGGCACGGCCGGCGCGAAAGCGGGCACCGCGTCCGCGCCGTCGACCGGGGCGGTGGACGCCTCGGCGCTCACCACCGGACTGCTCTACCCCGGGGCCACCGGCACCGCCCTGATCCGGATCACCAACCCGAACCCGTACCCGGTGAAGGTCAGCTCCGTCACCGGCAACGGGACCCCGACGGCGACCGGCGGCTGCCCGGGCGGCGCCGTGAGCTGGGTCGCGCAGCAGCCGAACACCGCGCTGGCCGCCGGGGCGAGCACGACCCTCACCCTGACGGGCGCGGTGTCGATGCTGCCCACCGCCGACGACTCCTGCCAGGGCGCGGTGTTCACGATCCCGGTCACCGTCACGGTGGTGAGCCAGTGAGCACCACCCGGGTGGCCGTCGCGGCGGCGCTGCTGGCAGCCACGGCGATCGGCGGCCAGGCCGAGGCGGCTTGGCTGAAGAGCGGCTCCGGGACCGCCGCGGCGGCCGCACTGAAACTGTCCACTCCGGACAAGCCGGTCCTGGACGCGGCGAAGTGCAACAACAGCGGCGGCGGTCCCACCGCCACGCTGCACTGGGCTTACCCGGCTCCGCTGCCGCCGGGCTTCGAGCTGCTCACCGCGACCACCCCGGGCGGGACCGCGTCCACCGCGGGCACCGCCACGACCACGTCGGCCACCATCCCCCTGCCCGGCAACAACAAGGTGTACGTCAGCGTGCGCGCGACCGCCGGCGCGTGGAAGGGGACCCGATCCCCGGAGGTGGCCGCCTGCTGATTCCGGAACACCCCTGAAACCCCTGCAACGCAAAGGAAGAACCATGCTGGAAAGACTGCGTGCCGCCCGCGCGAACGAGGACGGCTTCACCCTGATCGAACTGCTCATCGTCGTCGTGATCCTCGGCGTGCTCGCCGGCGTCGTCGTGTTCGCCGTGCAGGCGTTCAACGGCGAAGGCCAGGCCGCCGCCTGCGAGACCGACTGGAAGAGCGTCCAGACCGCCAACGAGGCCTTCTACGCCAAGACCGGCGACTACGCCCTCGCCATGAAGGACCTCACGGACAAGGGCTACCTGAAGAACGCTCCCGCCGGCAAGGGCTACACCATCGGCCTCGCGGCCGGCGGCGTGGTCACCGCCACCGGCGCTTGCACCCACTGAATCCCGTCCGCGGGGCGGGCAGGCCCGCCCCGCGGCACTCCATCCACAAAGGACACCTCGCCCCGGAGGGAACCCATGCCCACCCTGACCGGCAGCCGCGCCGACGGCCTGCTCGAAGCGCTCTGGCAGGCCCGCGGCACCGACCTGCTGCTCACCGCCGGCCTGCCGCCGCAGCTGCGCGTGCACGGCGACCTCGCCGCGGTCGCCGGGCACCCCGTCCTCACCGGCGAGGACACCGACGCCCTGCTCGGCGAGCTGCTCACCGACGAGCAGGCCCGTGCCTGGCGCACCGCCCACGAATTCGACTTCTCCTTCAGCTGGCGCGACCACGCCCGCGTCCGCGGCAACGCGTTCACCCAGCGCGGCGCCACGGTCGTCGCGCTGCGGATGATCCCGCGCCGGATCCCGGCCATGGCCGACCTCGGCCTGCCGCCGGTCCTGGGCGACTTCGCCCGGCGGCACCAGGGGCTCGTGCTCGTCACCGGGCCGACCGGCTCGGGCAAGTCGACGACGCTCGCCGCCGTCATCGACCGGATCAACCACGAGCGCGCCTGCCACATCCTCACCGTCGAAGACCCGATCGAATACGTCCACGAGCACCGGCGGTCCGCGGTGAACCAGCGCGAGGTCGGCACCGACACCGAGTCGTTCCCGGCCGCACTGCGCAGCGCGCTGCGCGAGGACCCCGACGTCCTGCTGGTGGGCGAGATGCGCGACCTCGAGTCGATCCGCTTCGCCCTCACCATCGCCGAAACCGGGCACCTGGTCTTCGCCACGCTGCACACCAACGACACCGCGCAGTCGCTGGCCCGGATGATCGACGTCTTCCCGGCCGGGCAGCAGGAACAGGTGCGGGTGCAGCTCGCCGCGGCCCTCACCGGGATCGTCTACCAGCGGCTGCTCCCGCGCGTCGGCGGCGGGCTCGTCGCGGCGTTCGAGGTGCTCGTCGCGAACACCGCCGTGCGCAACCTGATCAAGGAGGGCAAGCCGCACCAGCTGCGCAACGCGCTGGTGACCGGCCACCGCGAAGGCATGGTGACGCTGGAGCAGTCGCTGTCCGCGCTCGTCGCGGCCGGCCTGGTCTCCCCCGCCGACGCGGCCGCCCGCAGCCTGCACCCGCAGGACATCGACCCGCGCCCGCGGCCCCGGAGCGTGCCGGCATGAGACTCCGCACCCAGCCCCGCACCGTCGACCTGCGCACGGTGACCCCGGACCGCGCGGCCGCCGACCTGCTCGGCGAAGCGAAGGCGCGCGAGCTCTGCGCGATCCCGCTCGCCGTCCGCGAGGACACCGTGCTGGTCGCGGTCGCCGACCCCGCCACCGCGCCCGCGCTGCAGGAGGCGCTCGGCCGTCCGGTGACCGTCGCGCTCGCCGCCCGCGCCGACATCCTCGCCACCGTCGAGCGCACCTACCGCGCCCTCACCGGCGTCGACCAGCAGGTCAAGGCGTTCGAAGCGCGCGACGCCGTCCGGCGCGACGCGTCCCGCGCCGAACCGGCGGCCACCGCGAACGACGACGCGCCGGTGGTCCACGTCGTCGCGCTGATGATCAAGCAGGCGCTGCGCGACCGGGCCTCCGACATCCACGTCGAGCCGCAGGCCGAGCGGGTCCGCGTCCGCTACCGCATCGACGGCGTGCTGCACGACGTGCTGGACCTGCCCGGCTCGATGGGCCCCGCGGTGACCAGCCGGATCAAGATCCTCGGCGGGATGAACATCGTCGAGCGCCGCCGCCCGCAGGACGGCCAGATCAGCATGGCCGTCGAGGACCGCCCGGTGGACATCCGGGTGGCGACCACACCGGTCGTCGGCGGCGAGAAGGTCGTGCTGCGGCTGCTGGACAAGAGCCGCCCGCTGTTCCGGCTGCCGCAGCTGGGCATGCCCGCGGAGATGGCGGCGCGCTACGGCGCGGTGCTGCAGTCGCCCTACGGCATGGTGATCTGCGCCGGGCCGACCGGCAGCGGCAAGACCACGACGCTCTACGGCTCGCTCGGCGAGCTGGACAGCACCGAGCGCAACATCATGACCATCGAGGACCCGGTCGAGTACACCATGTCCTCGATCAACCAGATCCAGATCAACGAGCAGGCCGGCGTCACCTTCGCCGACGGCCTGAAGTCGATCCTGCGGCAGGACCCCGACGTCATCCTGGTCGGCGAGGTCCGCGACGTCGACACCGCGCGCATCGCCGTGCAGTCCGCGCTCACCGGGCACTTCGTGCTGTCCTCGCTGCACGCCACCGACGCCGCGTCGGCGCTGCACCGGCTGCTGGACATGGGCATCGAGAACTTCCTCGTGGCGTCCTCGGTCACCGCCGTGCTGGCCCAGCGGCTCGTCCGGCGGATCTGCCTGCGCTGCCGCGAGTACTACGAGCCTTCCGCCGAAGAGCTGTCCTTTTTGGACTCCATGGACGCGGCGGGGCCCGACGGCGGGTTCGTCCGGGGTACCGGCTGCAACTTCTGCGCCCAGACCGGGTTCCTGGACCGCACCGGCGTCTACGAGCTGATGCCGGTCAGCGACGGGATCCGCGCGCTGGTGCTGGACAGCGCGCCGCACCGCGAGGTGCACGAGCTGGCCCGCAAGGAAGGCATGCGGACGCTGCAGGACGAGGCGCTGCGGCTGATCGCCGGGGGCGTCACCACCCCGGCCGAGGTGCTGCGGTCGATCTACCTCACCGGAGGCGCGCGATGAACCGGTACGCCTACGTCGCCACCGGCCCGGACGGGCAGCGCACCCGCGGTGTGCAGAAGGCCGCCGACCTCGACTCCGCCGCGCTCGCGCTGTACGAGCGCGAACTGCGGGACATCGAGCTCACCGAGAAGAAGAGCGTGCTCAGCCTCGAGCTGACCGCGCCGCGGGTCAAGCGCGAGGTCGTCCTGCATCTCTCGCGCCAGCTCGGCGCGTTCGTCCGGGCCGGGCTGCCGCTCATCGACGCGGTCCGCATCCTCGGCGAGGAGGCCGCGAACTCGTCGGTGGCCCGGATGCTGCGGGACGTCGAACTCGGCCTGCGCGGCGGCGACCGGCTGTCGGACTGCGTCGACCGGCACCCGAAGATCTTCCCCGAGTTCTACCGCGAGATCCTCCGCTCGGCGGAGCTGTCCGGGCAGCTCGACGTCGTCCTCGACCAGCTCGCCGACTACCTGGAGCGCGACCTCGAAGCCCGGCGCAAGATCAAGGCCGCGCTGATCTACCCGGCGATGATCGCGCTGATGTCCGTGGTCACCGTCGTGGTGCTCGCGACCTTCGTGCTGCCGCGGTTCAAAGTGTTCTTCGCCAGCCTCAACGCGAAACTCCCGCTGCCGACGCGCATGCTGCTGGCCGTCACCGACTTCCTCGGCCAGTGGTGGTGGGCGCTGCTGGCCGGGCTCGCCGCCGTGATCGCGCTGTACGTCTTCGGGGTGCGGACGCCGGGCGGGCGGTACGCGCGGGACCGCGTGCTCCTCGCCGTCCCGGCGATCGGCCCGACGGTCCGGCACGCGCTCGTCGAGCGGTTCTGCCGGATCCTGTCCTCCATGGTCAGCGCCGGGGTGCCGCTGCCGGAAGCCCTGCGGGTCGCCACGGACTCCCTGCGCAACCGCGTGTTCATGCGCGCGCTCGCCCGGGTCGCGCACGCCGTGCTCGAAGGTGAGGGCCTGGCCCGCCCGCTCACCGGCTCCGGTCTGTTCCCGGTGACCGCCGCGCAGATGATCCGCGTCGGCGAGGACACCGGCACCCTCGACACCCAGCTGGAAGTCACTGCCCAGTACTACGAAGGCGAGCTGGACTACCGGCTGAAGAAGCTGACCGCGTTGTTCGAGCCCGCCGTCATCGTGGTGATGGGCCTGGTCGTCGGGTTCGTCGCGGTCGCGCTCGTCTCGGCGATGTACGGCATCTTCACCCAGGTGCACGTCTGATGCGCGCCGGCGACCGGGGCGAGAGCCTCCTCGAACTGCTGGTCGCGATCGCGATCCTGGGGGTCGCGGTCGCCGCGATCGTCGGCGGCATCGGTGCCTCGACCCTGATGTCCGACGTCCACCGCAAGCAGGCGACCGCGGGCGCGGGCGTGCGCGACTTCGGCGAGGCGATCGAGAACCAGGTCATGGCCGGCGGCTACGTCCCGTGCGCGACACCTGCGAAGTACGCCGCGCCGGCCGGGTTCACGGTGCCGGCCGGGTTCACCAGCACGGTGACCGCGGTGAAGTACTGGACCGGCTCGGCGTGGTCGGCCACCTGCGGCGCCGACACCGGGCTGCAGCAGCTGACCGTGCAGGTCGCCAGCGGCGACGGGCGCGCGAGCGAACGTCTGGAAGTCGTGGTGCGCAAGCGCTGCGGGCTCGGGGAGGCACCGTGCTGAACCGCCGCTCCGACGCCGGGTTCACGCTCATCGAGCTGCTCGTCGTCGTCGCGCTCCTCGGGGTGGTCGTCGCGCCGATCGCCACCGCGGTGCTGATCGCGATCAAGAACACCGACGCCACCTCCGCCCGCCTCGCCGTCTCCCGCGACGCCCAGCAGAGCTCGGCGTTCTTCGCCCAGGACGTCGCCGCGACCGGCCTGCGCGACTTCACGGGCCAGGTCGCCAACGGCAAGGTCCCGTTCTCGGCGTCGGTCCAGCTGGGCGCGGCCTACGACGCGGGCGGCCAGGTCTGCGGCACCGCCGCGACGCCGGTTTCGGTGCTGCGGCTGCTGTCCGACGACTGGGACACCAGCACGCCGGCTGCGACCCGGCGCACCGCGATCGTCGCCTACTACCTGGCCGGGACCGAGCTGCACCGCCTGCGCTGCCTGGGGTCGCCGTCGCCGGTGTCCGACGCCGTCGTCGCGCACCACGTCCGGCCCGGCAGCCCGGCCGTCACCTGCTCCAGCACCTGCACCGACGCCGCCGTGCCGCAGTGGGTGAAGCTCACCTACACCGCCGTCGCGGCCGGCGCCGACCCCTACCCCATCACCCTGTTCGGGCAACGGAGGCAGACATGAAGCGCGACGACACCGGGGCCGCGCTGCCCCTGGTGCTCATCCTCGTCACGGTCGTCGCGGTGGTGCTCGGCGCGCTGCTGTCCTTCGCCGACACCAGCGTCCGCGCCACGGTCAACCTCCGCGACCAGGCCTCGGCCGCCTACACGGCCGACGGCGCGTTGCAGGCGGGCATCAACGGGATCCGCAACAGCACCTTCACCGGTGCGTCCGGCCAGCACTGCTTCGGCGGCTCCGACACGCTGGACCTGCCGAACTTCGGCGGCGGGGGCTCGGCCGCCGTGACGTGCTCCGCGGACCCGGCGAAGGTACTGATCCAGTGCCCGTCGCTGAGCGCCTGCAACCGGCCGGGCAACGCGATCCTCACCCTCGGCACCGGCGGCGAAGACGGCCTCACCATCCAGCAGCCGACCGGCTCGGCGTTCCGCGTCCACGGCGTCGTCTACTCGAACTCGAACATCAACGTCGTCAACGGCTCGCTCGACACCAACACCGCGGTGTACGCCCGCGGGGCCTGCGCGGGCACGATCCGGAGCACGCCGGCGGCGTCCTGCGGCTACGGCGGTTCGGCACTCGGCGCCGATCCCGGGTACGCCCCGGCGCTGACCTCGGTGCCCGCCCACCGGGCCGTGCCCGGCTGCACCGGCCCGGTGGTGACCTTCGAGCCCGGCTTCTACGACGACGCCGTCGGCCTCTCCGCGCTGATGACCAACAGCAGCCCGTGCAAGGACAGCATCTGGTGGTTCAAGCCGGGCGCCTACTACTTCGACTTCCGCAACAGCTCGGCCGCGCGCCCGCCGGGCCTGCCCGCGGGCGACGACGTCTGGACGGTCAACAGCGGCCGCCTGGTCGCGGGCACGCCGGTGGACCGCGCCGGCCGGGTCATCGCGGCGCCGTCGGCGGCGGACACGGCCATCCCGGGCGCGTGCGACAACCCGATCGAAGACGCGAGCGCGGTCGGCGTCCAGTTCGTCTTCGGCGGCGACAGCCGGCTCGCGGTCAAGGCCGCGGAGGCGGAGATCTGCGGGTCCTACAGCGGGACGAAACCGCCGGTCGCGCTGTACGGGCTCACCTCCGGCGCCGAGGCCCCGGTGACCGCGACGCTCACACCGTCCGGCACGCCGTCCGGGACCTTCACCAGCGCGCCCGCCGGCAGCCTGTCCACTGTGGACGGCAACCTGGCGACGTGGACGAACAACGGCAACGGCAACCAGAGCGCCACCGTGACCGCGACCGGGTACGCCCCGCCCGCCGCGATCCCGGCCGGGTCCCTGTTGACGTCCGCGAAGATCCGCGTGGTGCACGGGAACGACAACGGGTCGAGCCAGGACGCGCTGTCCGTCCAGCTGGGCGCGGACAAGTTCGGCGTGCCGTCGTACTCGGACAAGGTCCTGCACACCGACCTGGTCGACGTCACGGGCGCGCTGTCGCAGCAGGTGTACGACGGCGGGTTCACCGGCGCGCAGCTGGCGTACACGGCCGCGGTCAAGCACAAGGGCACCGAGCAGGTGGACGCGCTGCAGCTGGAGCTCACCTACACGCCGCCCGCGTTGCGCGCGCAGAGCGGGTGCACGCAGCTGATGTACGTCACCAGCGCGGCGTGCGCGCTGGTGACGTCGGTGAACACCTCCGGGAACCGGTTCTACGTGCAGGGCACGACGTACGCGCCGAAGGCCGTCCTGGACATCACGCTGAACAACGCGATCGAACCGATCTTCCGCTTCGGCGTGATCGCCCGGTCGTTGCAGGTGAAGCTGACCGGCAGCGTGTCCTTCACCGGCCCGGTGATCGAGGTCCCGGACGACTCCCCCGGCTTCGTCTTCGGCGTCTACCTGGCGGCGTACGTCTGCCCGGGCGCGAGCACGTGCACCCCGGCCGGCACCCCGGCGGCGCGCGCCCGGGTCGCCTACGTCGACGGCGACCCGGCCCACCCGGTGGCGGGCGCGAGACAGGTGTCGGTGCTCAGCTGGTCCGGCAACCGCTAGACCGCTCAGGCCAGGCCGGCCAGTTCGCGGTAGGCCCGCCCCAGCGGGTCCGCCACGAAGACGGCGAGCAGCGCGGCGGCGATCATGAACGGCCCGAACGGCAGTGCCGTCTTGCGATCGCCCTTGCCGGCGGCGAGCACGACGACGCCGGCCACCGCGCCGAGCAGGAAGCCGCCGAACGCGCCGAGGAGCAACGCCGTCCAGGAGAGGTAGCCGAGGACGCCGCCCAGGAGTCCGGCGAGCTTGACGTCACCGAACCCCATGCCCCGGGGGTACACGAGGGCGAGCAGCAGGTAGAAGCCGAACAGGGCGGCCCCGCCGATCCCGGCGCGGGCGAGGGCCCACCAGTCGTCGCGGTACCAGGCGGAGGCGGTCAGCAGCACGGCGAGCACCGGGTAGGACGGCAGCACGATCGCGTCCGGCAGGCGGCGGCAGTCGAGGTCGATCAGCGCGAGCGCGATGCCGATGGCGCCGAAGTAGAGGTAGGCGGGCAGGTCCGGCGGGTCGAGCCGGAGGGCCAGCAGCGCGAAGAGGACGCCGGTGCCGAGTTCGACGAGCGGGTACCGGACGCTGATCCGGCTGCCGCAGTTCGCGCACCGGCCGCGCAGGACGAGCCAGCCGAAGACGGGAACGTTGTGGCGGGCGCGGATCTCTTCGCCGCAGCCGGGGCAGCGGGAGGGTGGGCGGACGACCGACTCGCCACGCGGCACGCGGTGGATGACGACGTTGAGGAACGACCCGACGAGGAGTCCGAGCACCCCGGCCGCCACGACCAGCACCGCCATCGCTCCTCCGGACCGTTCGAGGGACGCCGCAGATCTTGCCGGAGACCGGCACGGGCCGCGACCGCACGCGCCGGGGCCAGCGCCCGACTTGGCCGGACGTCATGAAAGGGTCGTTCATCTCGCCAGACGACATGAACGACCCTTTCATGACATCCCCGCGACGCCGGGCAGACCACGCGGCCAGGCGACTTTGCGGCCGGTCACCCGCTCGCCGGCGCGACTTTGCCGGGACCCTGGCGCCGGACGACATGAACGACTCTCTCATGACATCCCGCCGGCCTCCCGGCCGCGCCCGCACCGCCCGCCACGCGAGCCGGGTCCGAGATTCCGGCCCGGCGCCGCCCCGACCTTGCCGGAACCCCCGCGGCCGGACGACATGAAAGGGTCGTTCATCTCGCCGGACGAGGTGAACGACCCTTTCATGACATCTCCGCCAGGCTCCCGGCCGTGACCGCACCGGCCTACAGTCTTGAAGATGACCGGACCGCCGATCGTCACCGGGGTGGACGGGTCGGCCGAGTCGCTCGACGCCGTTCGCTGGGCCGCGCGGACCGCACGGCTGCGGAGCGCTCCCCTCGAGATTGTCCACGCCCTCGACGTCCCCGCGCTGCTCGCCGGTGGAGTCGTGCCGCCGCCGGATGAGCTTGTCGACGCGCTGCGGGCACGCGGGCGCCGCGCGCTGCGGACCGCTCAGGAACTGGCCGCCGCGCAGGGGGTGCACGATGCCGTCACCCGGCTCGACTCCGATCGCGCGGCGCAGGCGCTGATCGAGGCGTCGAGGTCCGCGGCGCTGCTCGTCGTCGGCTCCGCGGGGCACGGGCGGCTCACCAGCCTGCTCGCGGGCTCGGTCGCCGCGGCCGTCGGGACGCACGCACGCTGCGACACCGCCGTCGTGCGCGGGGACAGCTGGGACGAGCCCGGCGCGGCCGACCGCCCGGTCGTCACCGGGATCGACGGCAGCGAAGCCGGCGCGCGGGTCCTCGCGGCCGCGCTCGCCGAAGCCCGGACCCGCGGGGCGCCGCTCGTCGTGCTGCACGCCTGGGCGGACACGCCACCGCCGCGCCGGGATCCGCGCTGCGTCACCGAGGCCGGGCACCGGCTGCTCGGCGAGCGGCTGCTGGCCCACGACACCGGCGACGTCGAGGTCGAGCGGGTCCTGGTGCACGCCCACCCCCGGCGGGAGCTGATCGAGCGCAGCGGCGGCGCGCAGCTCGTCGTCCTCGGCGACCGCGGCCGCGGCGGCTTCCCCGGGCTCCTGCTCGGCTCCACCGGCCAGGCCCTGCTCCACCACGCCGACTGCCCGGTCCTGCTCGTCCGCACTACCGCCTGAAGGGAAGCGGAACGGAAGCGGGACCCGCCAGGATGACGCCATGAAGACTGCGATCCGAGCCGCGCTGGCGGCACTCGTGGCCGGCGTGACGGTCCTGGCGGCCCCGGCCCAGGCGGCCACCACCACCCAGAAGACGGGCGTCTGCAGCACCGGCGGCTTCGGCGGCTCGTTCACCCTCCGGTACGAGACGTCCGGCGGCTACCACCACATGCTCGGCGCGACGACGTCGTCGGGCCCGTACATCGGCGACGCGGGCAACCTGCTGCTGCGGATCTTCTACCGCGACGGCTTCACCACGCACACGATCTACACCCGCTCGATTCCGACGTCGGGGAGCACGAGCCTGACGCTGCCGTCCGGCATCAACGTGCCGGTCACCGCGGTGGGGAACGCGTCGACCACGTTCGACAACGGCACGGAATCGTGCGTCGCGACGGTGTCGATCACGTGAGGAGCGCCTCCCGCAGGATGGCCCGCGCCGACCCCGCCAGCACGTCGGCGGCCCGCGCGCGGTCGAGCCCGCCGATGTCGGTCAGCCACACCAGCGACTCGATGCCCGACGCCGACCGGATCGCGGTCGCCAGGCCGTGGACGTCCAGGTGCGGGTGCGTCTCCGCGAGCGGGGCGAGCGCCTCCTCGATCCAGCGGATCGCCCTTCCCCGGCGCAACACAGGTTGCTGGGCACCGGGCTCCAGCGACAGCCGTAACTGCGCGCGCAGCTGCGGCTCCCAGCGCAGCGTGAAGGCGATGAACTCCCGCATCACCAGCTCGAGCCGCGCGGCGGGATCGGCGGGCGCGTCCGGGGGCAGCAGGCCCGCGTCGTCCTGGATCTCCGGGTAGGCGGCGAGCAGCAGCTCGCGCTGGTTCGGGAAGTAGCGGTAGGCGGTGGTGCGGGAAATCCCGGCCGCGGCGGCGGCGTCCTCGACGGTCGGCGATCCACCCTCGGCGAGCAGCGCGTGCGCGGCCTCGACCAGCGCGGCCCGGGTGCGGCCCTTCTGCCGCCGCCTGCCAGTGGACTCATATGGTACTGCCATGCCATCATGGTACTCACGTCCCACGAAGGAGGCGGCCATGACCGGTGACCCGGCCGAGACGAACCCCGAGCTGTACCAGGTGGTCTTCGAGAACGAGCGGGTGCGGGTGCTGGAGTACCGCGACTCACCCGGCGACCGGACCGCGCCCCACCGCCACCCCGACACGGTGATGGTCACCCTGAGCGCGTTCAGCCGCCGCATCTCCGCCGGCGGCCGCGAAGTCGGCGTGGACCTGCCCGCCGGAGCCGTGCGCTGGGTCGCGGCGCAGGAGCATTCGGGCGAGAACGTCGGCACGACGCCGACGCACTCGATGTTCATCGAGCTGAAGGAGCCCGGCGGCGCGGTCGCGGGGGCTGCCTTGGGACCGGCCGGAGGTCAGTAGCCGTACGGCCGGCCCGCGTTGGGGCAGGTGGCGGCGTCAGTGCACGGGGTTCCACCCGTCGGCGCCCGCGAGGTAGCGCTGCGCGGTGAAGTTCGCGGCCTGCGCGGCGGTCAGCTGCGGCCGGTCGGTCCCGGTACCCGCGCCCGCTCCCGTGTTGCGGTACTCGAAGAACCGGGCGTCCTTCCACGAGAACCCCGACATGTCCGTCCAGGGTGCCGCCTTGATCGCCGCCGGGAGCGCGGTGTCGCGGATGACGACCTGCGCGATCGCGTCGACGTCGCCGCCGGGGTGCCACGGCCGGCCCAGGTAGAAGCTCGACGCCGCGGCCGGGCTGAGGACGCGGCTGCCCACGATCAGGAAGCCGTACGGGTTGGTGCGCCGGGTGCTGGCCGCGGTCAGGTAGCCGTTCGGGTTGGAGCCGCGGTCGAGCGCGGTGATCGTCGCGCGGTCGAACACGGCGGTGGCGCGCCCGAAGAGGAAGTCGACGTCGCCGCTGATCGCGCAGTTGCGGTAGTACTGGCGGCCGGTCGTGCCCACGGCCGCGGTGTCGGCGTACAGCGTGTCCTGGTGCCCGAGGAAGGTGACGTTGTCGAAGACCATCCGGTCGCCGGTGGTCTTGACCGCGACCGCCTGGGTGGCGGTGATCTCCGGGTGGGCCTTGCGGTCGAAGGAGTTGCGGAACGTCAGCGCCGTCGCGGTGAAGCCGTTCGCCGCGATCGTCGCGGTCGCGCTCCCCGTCGTGCCGTAGGTCGACCCGTCGGGTTTCTTCGTCCCGCTGGCGTTGTCGTAGTCGACGACGACGTCGGCCGCCTTGCCGGTGGTCCCCCGCAGGGTCACCCCGGTCTTGGCCGCGGGCACGGTGATCACCTCGTGGTAGGTGCCGGGCTTGATCGACACGGTGCCGCCGGCCGCCACGGCGTCGATCCCGGCCTGGACGGTGGTGTACGTGCCCGAGCCGTCCTTGGCGACGACGACGGTGGCGGCCGCGGGCCCGGCCGGCGGGCTGACCAGCGCCGCGAGCGTGGCCGCGACGAGCAGGGTCGTGAGCATGACGCCTCCCTGGGAACGCCGCGGGTGCCGGACGGCGGCCGGCACCCGCGGCGCGGCTCGGACTACCGGTAGGTGATGTTCGCGCTGGTGTAGAGGCAGTTCGTCGAGTCGGGACCGCTGCCGATCTTCGTCGGCTCGCCGCTGGTGACGCCCTGGTACTTCTGGCAGGGCTCGATCTTGCGGCTCGAGTCGCCGACGATGGTGATCCGCGTCAGCTTCGCGGTGTCACCGTAGTTGGTGTTGATGCCGACGAGCGCCTTGCCCGGCACGGTCGCGGTGACGTTGTCGACGACGACGTTGCGCTTGTACTGCGTCTTGCAGTTGCCGCAGGAGCGGTACAGCTTGCCGAAGTCGTTCACCTCGAAGTTCCGGATGTACATCGTGCCCGGACCGTTGTGCTGGAACACCTTGTCCGACGCCTTGCGCGCGCCGCCGCCGTCGATCGTCATGGTCTGCGAGGCGGAGGTGCCCTTGAACGTCGCCGCGTCCTCGCCGACGTCCTCCCACCAGACGTTGAGCAGCGTGCAGGTGCCGAGGCAGTGCACGCCGTCGGCGGCCGGGCTGCCCAGGACGACGTTCTTCAGCGTGGTGCCGTTGGCGAGCTGGAACAGCGGGCTCTGGCCCTCGTCCTGACCGCCGGACCCGAGGTCGCCGGTGCCGTAGAACCGCTTGAGCCCGCCGTCGTAGGTGCCGCTGGTGACCTTGATCGTCGCGCCGACCGGCACGTTCGTGCTGGGGCTGGGCCAGGTGGCGGCCGCCGCGCTCACGGCGGTGCCGGCCGCCGCCGAAACCGCGAGCGCGGCCACGGCCACCACCCGGGTCATCCGGGAAATCACTGGGGAAACCATGCATCACTCCCTGGTCTGATTCTTCAATCGGCGCTGACGGAAACGTCCGACCGGGTTGTGAAAGCGCTTTCTCGCCACCGAGTTTCGGGTTGCGGGCAGTCCGTGTCAACGTCGTTCGCCGCGGGCGGCCGGCAAGTCGCCCGGATGGTCGCCACCCGCGGCGCTTTTCAGAAAACACCGAAAGTGTCGAAACGTCAGCGCCCGTCCGGTCCGGCGGCGGCGAGCACCCGCGCGGGGACCTGCCACGCCGGGTCGAGGCGCTCGACGAAGGCGGGCGTCCACCCGGCGTCGGGGCCGAGGTCCGGGTCGTTGACCGCGTTGTACTCGGCCAGCAGGTCCACCGGCTTGGGCCACGTGGTGCCGGTCGCCACCAGCGTGCCGGTCGCGTGCAGCACCGTCCCCTTCCAGTACTTGGCCAGCGCGCCGAGCGGCACCGAAGCGGGGATCCGGAAGAAGTTGTTTTCCGCGTAGATCCGGGACTCCACGCCGACGCCGAGGGAATACGTGTACGCCGCCGCGTCCCGCACCGAGTACAGGTTGTCGTAGACGTGCACCTGCCCGTACCGGACCCGCGGCGCGCGCTGCCCGATCTCCGAAAAGAGGTTGTGGTGCACGGTGACCCGCAGCTTGCCGACGTCGTAGGTGGGCTTGTCGGTGTTCCCGATCAGCATCGTCTTGTCGTGGTCGTGCAGCCGGTTGTACGAGACCGTCACCAGGTCGGCGCCGTTCACGATGTCCAGCAGGCCGTCGTGCACCTCGTACTTCCGCCCGAAGTACGTCGGTTGCGCGGAGTTCCCGCCGTCGCCGAAGTCGTTGTGGTCCACCCAGACGTGCGTGGCGCCGACCAGGTCGACGTTGTCGTACTCGGAGTTCCAGTTGCCGTCGGCGCCGTCCAGCGGGTCCCACTGCGGGAAGCAGTCGTGCGCGTCGGCGAAGCTCAGGTTCCGGAGGATCACGTTGTCGCCGGTCACGCGCAGCGTCAGCCCGTGCAGCGTGCCGTGGTCGCCGATGATGGTCGTGTTCGGCCCGACGTCGACCACGACCTGCGCCGCCTGGTTGGCCTGGGACCGCGCGCGGGCCTCCTCCAGCGGTCCGGACGGCTCGACCTTGCCCCAGGTCGCCGGGTCGTACGCGGCCAGGTACGCGGGCAGGCTGTAGCCGGGGTCGGCGAAATCGGTGCAGCGCAGCGGCCGGTCCTGATCGTCCACATTGCCTTCGATGGTGCCGCGGACGCGGATGATCTTCGGCGCGCCCGGGTCCGCGGCGAGCGCGGCGACGAGTTCGGAGCGCTTGGTCACCGTGCGGACGCCCGGGGCGGCCGCTCCCCCGGTCGTCCCGGTGGTCGCCGCGGCCCAGCCGTCGTGCGCGCCGAGCACGACACGGCCGGGGTCGTGCCCGTGCGCCTGCGCGGGCGCGGCCGCGCAGGTGAGTCCGATCAGGGCAAGGCACCCCGCGAGAGCTTTCCACTGCATGGCAGCTCCTTCATTCGGCCGCCCGGGCCGCGAGCTCGGCCAGCCGGGCGGGATCCGGCTCGCCGTCGACGACGACGAGGTGGTGGGTCAGCGTCAGTTCCCCGCCCGGTTCGAGCAGCCACGGCCGGTGGTAGGTCGTGGCGAAGCTGACCACCGGGAACGGCTCGGCCCGGACGTACCAGGCCGTCGGGTACGCGGGGTTCGCCGGGCTGTCGGCGAACAGCAGCGTCGAGGTCCGCAGGCTGACGTCGTGGCGCCCGGTGAAGGCGAGCCACGGCGCCTGGTGCCCCATCGCGCCGTCGGCGGTCCGGCCGTCCGGGGTCCGGACCTCGCCGCCGACGAACGACCGCGGCCCGCGCCAGAACAGCCCGCCGTAGCCCGCCGTGTCCCGGCCCTCGGTGACCGGGCTCCCCCAGCGCAGCTCGCGGCCGCTGGTGTTGCGCAGCCGGCTGGTCCAGGTGAGCGTCCAGTGCCCGCCGTCGACCGAAACGTCGCCGAAGCGCAGCGTGCGGTGCTCGGTGAGCCAGCGCAGGCCGGCCGCGGTGCGCCAGGCCAGCTCGTGCCGCAGTTCGCAGTGCCCGGCCGTGGACACCAGGCTTTCCCAGCGGACGTGGCCGACGGTGCCGTTGTTGTCCAGCGGGGTGTACCCGCGGCCGCGCACGTAGGTGCGGCCGCCCCAGAAGTTCTCGCCCGACAGGTGGGCCATGGTGAACTGCAGGCCGTTGTGCCACGTGTGGTCGTGCGGCCGGACCGCGGTGACGACCTCGCCCGCGGTGGTGCGCAGCGGGTGCAGGTACGGCTTCGGCGAGTCCCCGGCCGGGGTCGCGGGCGCGACCACGTACTCGGCGAGGACGAGGTCGCCGAGGCGGACCCGCACCCGGTCGTCGTCCTCTTCGGCCAGCTCCAGCGTCCCGTCCCCGACCGCCGCCCGGCTCACGCCCGCTCCCCGATCTCGGCGAGCAGCTCCGCGACGGCGACCGGCCGTCCGCTCGCCAGCGACCGGTTGGCGGCCAGCCCGGTGAGCAGCGCCGCCAGCCCCGCGTCGTGGTCGGCCGCGCAGCCGAGGGCGTCCGGCTCGGCGTCCCCGAGCAGCTCGGCGAGCATCCGTTCGTCCCCGCCACCGTGGCCCTCGCCGAGAACCTGGTCGAGCACGACCTCGGGCGGCGCCCAGAGCCGTTGCAGCGTCAGCCGGGCCCGCCCGGGTTCGGGCCGCGTACCCGGCGGGAGGTCCGCGATGGACGCGGCGTGCTCGTTTTCCCGGACGTCCAGCTCCAGCCGTCCCTCGCTGCCGGAGAAGGCGACGCGGTAGCCCTCGCGCGGCGAATACGCGTGGAGGTGGTAGTTCAGCACCGCGCCGCCGCGGTGGCGCACGAGGACGGACAGGTCGTCCTCGATCGTGATGCCGGGCGCGAAGACGTTGCGGTCGCGTAGGTAGCCGTCCTCGGTTTCGGCGTCCCGGTAGAGCGCGCGCAGCCGGGGCGAGCGGTCGAGGTCGAGCGCGAACGGGTCGCCGGTGGTGCCGGTGCCGCGCACGTACTCCGTCCGCTGCCCGTGCTTGCGGCCGTTTTCCTCGCCGTAGAAGAACAACCGGCCCAGCGCGAACACCGTCTCGGGCCCGCTGCCGAGCCACCAGTTGACGAGGTCGAAGTGGTGGCCGGACTTGTGCACGAGCAGCCCGCCGGAGTTCGCCTTGTCGCGGTGCCAGCGGCGGAAGTAGTCGGCGCCGTGCGCGGTGTCGAGCAGCCAGCTGAATTCGACCGAGCCCACCTCGCCGATCGCGCCGGTTTCCAGCAGTTCCCGGACCCGGCGGTGCACCGGGTTGTAGCGGTAGTTGAAGGTGACGCGCACCGAGCGTCCGGTCGCGCGGCGCGCCGCCAGGATCCGGCGGGCGCCGTCGACGTCGGTGGTCATCGGCTTTTCGGTGACGACGTCGCAGCCGGCCTCGAGCGCGGCGACGACGTAGTCCGCGTGCGTGTGGTCCGGCGTGCACACCACGACGACGTCGATGCGTTCCTTCGCCAGCATGGCGGTGAAGTCGTCCGGCCGGTAGCCCGGCACCGCGGTGCCGAGCCAGCCGTTGTGGACCCGCATGCGGGTCTCGGACGAGTCGCAGAAGGTGGCCAGCTCCGCCCGCGGCGAGCCGGCCAGTGCCCGGGCGAACAGCCCGGCCCGCGAGCCCAGCCCGACGATCGCGTACCTACGCACCACCATCACCTCTCTCCCCGGCGCGCGCCGGCGCCGGTCCAGGGCAGCCCGAGTTCGGAGAAGAGGGCGAGCCGCTCGGCGGCGGTGTCCACGGCGGCGTCGATGCCCGGCACGACGTCGTGCCGGTCCGCCCCGGTCCCGACGGCGCGCACCCACTCGGCGGGCAGCGGCCGCGGCTCGGGCGCGTCGCGGACCGCCTCGACGAGCGCGGTGAAGGCACGGGTCGCCGACAGCGGCGCCCGCAGCGGGACGCCGTCACGCACGTGCTCGACGAGGTTGACCAGCAGGTCTTCGGGCGGGTCCACCGGCGTCGGTGTCCCCCGGATCTCGAGCCGGTCGGTCTTGTACTCCCAGCGGATCCGGCCTTCGGTGCCGTGCACGAGGACGTAGGGCTGGTGGTCGGCCGCGGCGGCGAGCGTGGCCGCGACGACGACGTCCGGCGCGCCGGCGAAGGCGAGCCGCGCGCAGGCCGTGTCGTCGGATTCGATGGCGCGAGCCCGGTAGAGCTCGACGGTCAGCTGGTCCGGGAGCAGGTTCGCGGTGCCGTTGAGCAGCAAGGCGGTCGCCACGGCGTGCGCGAAGGGATTGGTGAGGGCGCCGTCCACGACCGGCTGCCCGCCGACGCGGCGCCGTCCCGCCCACCCGGTCCGCCCGAAGTACCGGTCCCGCCGGATCCACGCCCCGGCGGCGGCGATCCCGGTGACCGTCCCGATTTCGCCGTCCGCGATGGCGGCCCGGACGAGCGGGACGGCGGCCGAGCCGAAGCTCTGGAACCCGGTCTGGCAGGCGAGGCCGCGGTCGCGGGCGAGCCGTTCGAGTTCGCCGAAGCCGCCGAGGTCCAGGACCGGGGGTTTCTCGAGCAGCAGGTGACAGCCGGCTTCGAGCGCGACGCGGGCGAGCGGCAGGTGGGTGTGCGGCGGAGTCGCGACGACGGCGATGTCCGCGACGAGTTCGTGGGGGTCGCCGGTCAGCTTGGCCCCGGCGGGCAGGAGCGCGCGGGCTTCTTCCGGCGGCTCGCGGACGTCGCACGCGCCGGCGAGCACGATCTCCCCGCGATCGTGCAGCGCCCGCGCGCGGCGGAGGTGGGTGAGCGCGTGCCCGGCGGTCCCGAAGACGACGACGGCGGGAATCACGACCGCCCTCCGGTCGCGACGGCGGCGAGGCACAGCGGCCCGGCGACGATGAAGGCGAGGATGGGCAGCATCCAGACGAGCACGGCGGAGAGCCCGACGGCGGCGGCGAGCAGCGCGGCGCTACCGGGCGACGCAACGGTTTCCCGCGCGGCGGCAAGGGTTGCGCGGCGCCAGGGAGTGGCGGCACCGCTCGAGCCCGCGCTCGGCCGCCCCATGGCACCCGCCATTCCAGCGGCGCCCCCGGCAGCCTGCTCGCCCGGACCGCCAGCGGCAGCCGCACCCGGCCGCCTCGCAGCACCGGCGGCCAGCGACACCACGCCCGGCTCGCCAGCGGCAGCCACGCCCGGATGTCCCGCGGCCACAGCCACCCCAACGCTCGGCGACACCGCGCCCAGCCCTGGGCCGCGGGTGGCCACCACCTCGCACGTCCGCGCCGCGGCCACCACCGCCGCTCCGGCCAGCACCCCCAGTACCGGCCGAACCAGTCCCGCGCCCGGCAGCGACCCCGCCACCTCCAGGTCCACCGCGAACACCACCACCGCCACGACACAGCCGACCCCGAACAGCACCCCACCACGGACGACCGATCGGAAGTCCGCCCAGAACGTCGTCCACAGTGGACCGCCCACCCCACGCCGGGAGCGATCGACCGCACGGCACCCCGCCACCAGCGCGGGCGCCGCCGTCACCACCGGCACGGACGCCACCGCCACCAGCAATCCCGCCAGCAGGCAGTCCGAGAACTCCCCCAGCCCCGCCCGCCACGTCGCTTCGCGCATCCCCTCACCCCTTCAGACCACTCGTGCTCACGCCCTCCACCAGCAGGCGCTGGAACGCGAGGAAGAACAGCACGATCGGGACCAGCGCGAGCGCGGACATCGCGAACATCGCGCCGAAATTGGACTGGCTGCTGGTGTCGACGAACAACCGCAGGCCCAGCGGCACCGTGAACTTCTCCGTGTCGTTCAGGTACACCATCTGCGTGAAGAAGTCGTTCCACGTCCAGATGAACGTGAAGATCGACGTCGTCACCAGCGCCGGTTTCGACAGCGGGAGCACCACGTGCCAGAACGTCCGGTAGACCGAGCAGCCGTCGATGATCGCGGCCTCGTCCAGTTCCCGCGGGATGCCGCGCATGAACTGCACGATCAGGAACACGAAGAACGCCTCGGTCGCCAGGAGCTTCGGCAGGATCAGCGGCACGAACGTGTTGACCAGCCCCGCCTGCTGGAAGATCACGTACTGCGGGATCAGCGTCACGTGGTAGGGCAGCATCAACGTCGTGATCATGAACGCGAACAGCGCGCCGCGGAACCGGAAGTTCAACCGGGCGAAGGCGTACGCGGCCAGCGAGCACGACAGCACGTTCGCCACCACCGACAGCCCGGCCACCAGGAACGAGTTCAGGAAGAAGCGGCCGAACCCGACGTCCGCCGCGCCCTCCCAGCCCTTGGTGTAGCCGTCGAAGACGAACCTCGTCGGCAGCAGCGCCAGCCGGGACAGGATCTCGTCCGGCGGCTTGACCGACGCGAACGCCAGCCACACCAGCGGGTACAGCACCACGGCGACGATCACCAGGCAGAGCACGTGCCAGCCGAACGACCGGGCCGTGCGCGGGAGCGCCGTCATGTGCGCTCCTCGGCGTCGTCGTAGAACACCCACAGCTTCGCCGTGCGGAAGACGATCGCCGTCACGATCGCGATCACCGCCAGCAGCACCCACGCCATCGCCGACGCGTAGCCCATCCGGAAGTCCTGGAAGCCGACCTCGAACAGGTAGAGGGTGTAGAACAGGTCCGCGTCGGCCGGGCCGCCGCGGCCGCCGCCGATGACGAACGCCGGGGTGAACGCCTGGAAGGCGTGGATGGCCTCCATCACCAGGTTGAAGAAGATCACCGGCGACAGCATCGGCAGCGTGATGTGCCGGAAGCGGCGGAACGCGCCGGCGCCGTCGATCGCCGCGGCCTCGTGCAGCTCCGCCGGGATCTGCTTGAGCCCGGCCAGGAAGATCACCATCGGCGCGCCGAACTGCCACACGCCCAGCAGCACGATCGAGGCGAGGCTGAACTGCGGGTCGTCGACCCAGCTGGGCGTGTGCCAGCCGAAGAACGCCAGCACCTCGTTCACCGGGCCGCCGCCCATGAACAGCGCCCGCCACACCAGCGCCGCCGCGACGCTGGCGCCGAGCAGCGAAGGCGCGTAGAACGCCGCGCGGTAGAAGCCGTTCGCGCCGCGGCGGGTGTTCAGCAGCATCGCCACCAGCAGTGACACCGTCAGCTTCAGCGGCACCGAGACCAGGACGTAGATCAGCGTCACCTTCACCGACTGCAGGTATCGGTCGTCGTCGGTGAACATGTGGGTGAAGTTGCCGAAGCCGACCCAGTCCGGCGCGGTGAACATGTCGTAGTCGGTGAACGACAGGTACAGCGACACGACCATCGGGCCGACGGTCAGCGCCACCGCGCCGAGCAGCCACGGCGTCAGGAACGCGAAGGCCTCCGGCTGGCTCTTGCGGCGGCGCCGGGCCGGCCGGGCGCGCGCGGCCGGTTCGGCGGCGACCGGCGGGTCCGGGGTGCGCAGGGTCGTCATCGGCTAGGACAGCCCCTTCTCGGCCTCGGTCATGAACCGGTTCACGGCGTCGTCGATGCTCATCCGGCCGAACGCGACCTCTTCGTACGTCCGCTGGAGGAGCTTCTGGATCGCGCCGGCGCCCTTCGGCGGCACCGGTGGCGCGGCCCCGAGCTTCGGTTCGAGCGCGGCTTCGTAGTCGTAGAGGGTCTTGTCGTTGCCGGTCGCCGACCCCGCCAGCTGCGCGCGGACCTTGAGGTTCGGGGCCAGGCCGCGGTCGGTGCCGACGATCTTGCCGACCTCGGCGTCGTTCACCAGGAAGTCGACGAGCTTCGCGGCCGCCTCCTGCTGCGCGCTGCGGGCCGAGACGGCCAGGAACATCGACGGCCGCCGGTACTGCCCGGTGTCGCCCGCCTTGTCGGTCGGGTACGGCGCCACGTTCAGCGGCTTGCCGTTCGCCTTCTGGTAGGCGGGCAGCAGGTTGTCGTAGGCGAACTCCGAGCTGGTCAGCTTCTTGCCCAGCGGCGACTGCTCGGGCGAGGTGTTGTAGGACGCCGTGACGTCCGCGGGCGAGCTGCCCTTGGCGTCGCGGAAGCCGCTCGCGAGCTGCCAGTAGCGGCGCAGGTCGTCGGCGGTGAAGCCGAGCTTGCCCTCGGGGGTGTAGAACTGCTTGCCCTGCTGGCGCAGCCAGATCTCCAGCGTCGTGTCGAGGATGCCGAAGTCGGTCGCGCCGCGCGCGGCGAACCCGCCGGCGGCGCTGACCTTCTGCGCCGCGTCGGCGTACTGCTGCCAGGTCAGGCCCTTGGCCGGGTCCGCGCCCGCCGCGGCGAACGCCGCCGGGTCGTAGATCATCGCCGGGGTGTTCTGCGCCCACGGCACGGCGTACCGCTTGCCCTGGTACACGCCGGTGGCGGCCAGCTCGGGGTTGACGTCGGCGAGCGAAATCGCCTTGCCCGCGCCCTGGTTCAGGTCGGCCAGCACGCCCCGGCCGCCGTACTCGGCCAGGTACCGCGTGTCGACGTTGAGCACGTCCGGTGGCTTGCCCCCGGCCGTCTGCGTCGCCAGCTTCTCCCAGTACGCCGCGTACGCCGAGAACGACGTCTGCACCTTGATCTTCGGGTTCTTCCGCTGGAACAGCTCCACGGCCTTCTTCGTCAGGTTCGCGCGGCCGTCGCTGCCCCACCAGACGAAGGTGATGGTCACGTCCCCGTCGCCGGAACCGGAGCCCGAGCCGCACGCGGCCACCCCGGTCAGCAGCAGGGGAACCACCACGGCCAGCGCGGCGAGCCGGGTCCCACGCACAGTTGTCCGCCCCATCGATTTTCTCCGTCCTCAGCCGGTCAGCACTTTTCTGAAAACGCTGTCAGCGCGCTCACGGTAGGCAGTGCGCCACACCGGTGTCAACGGTCGATCCGGGACTACAACCCTTGTGCAGCAATGCTTTCCACAAAAAGAAGGCACGTCGAGAAAGCGCTTACAGCAACCGGGTGGATGACCGGGGCCGCCAGCGCGAAGGGCACCGGCGCGGGCTATCCGGTGCGGTGGGCGGTCCCCGCCGTCCGCGCGGCGCTCGCCCACGGGACGCCGATTTCGGAGAACAGCGCCAGCCGGTCCGCGGCGACGGCGACCTCTTCGCCGATCCCCCGCACCACCGGGTGCCGGCTCGCCCCCTCGCCGACTGTGCGGATCCAGCCCGCCGGGATCCGCGACGGCGACGGCGCGTCCCGGACCGCCCCGACCACCGAGGCGAACGCCCGGGTCCGCGCCAGCGGCGCGAGCAGCGGCACGCCGGCCGGGTCCCGGTGGTGGGCCACCAGGTTGCGCAGCAGGTCGGCCGGCGGCCCGAGGTGGACGCGCTCGTCGTCGATCTCCAGGCGGTGGCTCTTGTACCAGAACTTCGCGCGCCCCTCGGTGCCGTGCACGACGACGTAGGGCTCGTGGTCCTGCTCCGCGCACAACGACGCGGCGACGACGACTTCGGGACCGGCCGCGAACCGGATGCGCAGGCACGCGGTGTCGTCGGCTTCGATGTCGCGCGTGCCGTAGAGCTCGAGCGCGATCTCCGCCGGGTCGTGGCCGCCGACCCCGCCGACGAGCAGCGCGGTGGCCACGGCGTGGGAGAACGGGTTGGTCAGCGCGCCGTCGACCACGGCCTCGCCGTCGAGCCACCGGCGGCCGGCCCACGGGTTGCGGCGGTAGTAGGCGTCGGTGCGGATCCACGCCCCGGCCGCCCCGACGCCCACGACCTCGCCGAGCCGGCCCGCGGCGATCGCCGCCCGGAGGACGGGCAGCGCCGGGGAGCCGAAGCTCTGGAACCCGGTCTGGCAGGCCGCGCCGGATTCCGCGGCCAGCCGGGTCAGCGTGGTGAACCCGGCGAGGTCGAGCACCGGCGGGGTTTCCAGCAGCAGGTCACCGCCCGCGCGCAGCACCGCGCCGCCGACCCGGACGTGCGCGTGCGGCGGGGTCGCGACCACGGTGATGTCGGGGCGGCACCGGCGGAGCAGGTCGTCGACGCCGAGGTGCGCGGTGGCTCCCTCGGGCAGCAACGCGACCGCCGCGGCGGACGGCACCCGGATGTCGGCCATGCCCGCGAAGCGCACCAGCCCCTCGTCGTGCAGGATGCGCGCGCGGTGCAGGTAGCTGAACGCGTAGCCGGACGTGCCGACGACGGCCAGCCTCGGCGGGTCCGCGGCGGTGCGGCTCCGGCTCCCCGACATGGGTCTCCGATCGGCGGGGCCCACCCGGGCCGCGCGGAAGGTGACGAAATGGGTCAGGCGTACGGGAGAAAGTTCCGGTCGTCACGGTAAGGCGTGCCCGACAGGGGTGTCAATGTTCGTCGAATTCATCGAAACAATGGTACTCCGAACGGCGGCGCACGTTTCGAGATAGCGCTTACTGGAAACATGCCGCGAGTTTGCAGCATTTGTTGACAACGCTACCGCGCGTTTCCATCATGGTGCAGGACCATGAGGAGTTGCCGTGACCGTGACGATTCACGACGTCGCCCGCCTCGCGAACGTGTCGATCTCGACGGTGTCCCGGGCGTTCACGTCACCGGATCTGGTCCGGCGGCAGACCCGCACGCGGGTGCTGGCCGCGGCGACCGAACTGGGCTACCACGCGGTGGGCACGCCGCAGCCGGTGCCCGCCGCGCGCACCGGGCACATCGGCATCGTGGTTTCGGATCTGGGCAACCCGTTCTTCACCGGCGTGCTCAACGGCGTCCAGGCCCGCGCGCGCCAGGACGACATCGCCGTGCTGTTCGCCAACAGCGACGAGGACCCGGCGATGGAGCAGAACCTGGTCCGCCGGATGGCGAAGCAGGTCGACGGCGTCGTGCTGTGCAGCCCGAGCATGACCGACGACCAGCTCCGCGCGCTCGCCGGGCAGACCACGCTGGTGCTGCTCAACCGCGAGGTGGCGGGCATCCCTTCAATCGTGATGGACGCCGCGGACGGGATGCGGCAGGCGATCCAGCACCTGGCCGCGCTCGGCCACCGCCGCTGCGCCTACCTCGGCGGCCCGCGCGCGTCGTGGGCCAACCGCGCCCGGCGCCACGGCCTGGCGGAGGCGGCCGAGCGCCACGGCACGGACGTCGTCGAGTTCGGCCCGTTCCCACCGGTGTTCGAGGGCGGGCTGCAGGGCGCGGACCTCGCGCTCGCGGCGGACGTGACGGCGATCGTCGCCTACAACGACCTGGTCGCCTTCGGCGCGCTGGCGCGGCTCAACGCGCGTGGCGTGCCGGTGCCGGACGAGATCAGCCTGGTCGGCTTCGACGACCTGGTCTTCGCGGCCATCTCCGCACCGCCGCTGACGACGATCGCGATGCCGACGGAGGCGGCGGGCCGCGCGGCGGTGACGATCCTGCTGGGGTTGCTCGACGGCGAGGCCGACGAGCGCACGGCGCAGGTGCTCGACACCTACCTCATCGTGCGCGCGACGACGGCTCCCCCGGCGGGCTGAAGGGGACTTTCCTCTCATCAGATGCAAGGAAAGTCCCCTTCAGCTCATCACATGCGATGAACGTCCCCTTCAGCCCGTGCCGCTGAAGACGTGCCGGTCCAGGAACGGGTTCCGGAACTTGCCGCCGGGGTCGAGACTCGCGGCCAGCGCCCGGAAGTCGTCGAGCCGCGGGTAATCGCCGCGGACGTCGTGGAAGAGCTTGCCCCAGTGCGGCCGCGCGCCGAACCCGGCCAGGCGTTCCTCGAGGACCGGGAGGACCGCCTCGACTTCCGCCTGGCGTGGCTGCCAGGTGAAGTGCAGCGCGACCCGGTCGCCGCCGTGGCACGGGCTCAGCCACAGCTCGTCGCCCGCGATCGCGCGGATCTCCGACACCAGCAGCAGCGGCGAGACGAGATCGGCGAGTTCGCGGACCGCGGCGATGGCGGCCGTCGCGTGCTCGTACGGCACGAAGTACTCCGACTGCAGCTCGTCGCCGACGCTCGGGGTGAACTCGAGCGCGAAGTGCGGCAGCCGCTGGTGCCACGGGCCCGGCACCCCCTGCTGCGGCGTGCAGTTCCCGGCCGTGATCCCGGCGGCGTGCGCCGGGTGCCGCGGGCCGTCGGCGGGGACCGCGCCGAACAGCTCGCCGCGCTCGGTGAAAGCGCCCTCCCGGCTCTTGACCCACGCCAGGTCGATGGCGTCGTTCGCCCAGTTCGTGAAGAGGCTGACGCTGTACCCGGCGTCTTCGATCTCGTCGAAGTGCCGGTACGCGGCCTCCCACGGCAGGGCGTCGAAGACGTCTTGCCGGACGTCGAACGCGGGCACCACGTCGAGCGTCAGCCGGGTGACGACCCCGAACGCGCCGAGCCCGACGACCAGCCCGGGGAACTCGGGGTCGGCGCGGGTGAACGTCCGGAGCCCGCCGTCGGCGGTGACCAGCTCCAGCGCCGAGACGGCCGCGGCGAGCCCCGGCTGCCGCCGTCCGGAGCCGTGGGTGCCGGTCGCGACGCTGCCGGCCACCGTGATGTGCGGGAGCGACGCCAGGTTGGGCAACGCGAAGCCGGCGGCGTGCAGCTGCTCGGCGAAGTCGCCGTAGCGCGCGGACCCGCCGACGGTCACCGTGCCGTCGCCGATCTCCACCCCGGTGTCCAGCGCGCTGAGGTCCAGCAGCGTCCCGCCCGGGGAGTCCGCGATGTCGTTGAAGCAGTGGCGGCTGCCGAGCGCCTTGACGCGGCTCGCGCCCGCGACGGCCTCCCGCACTTCGTCCACCGTGCGCGGGGTCAGGACGGCGCCCGCCGCGTAGGTGTGGTTCCCGGCCCAGTTCGACTCGCCCACCCGTTGTGTCCTTCCCCGCGCCGGAAATCCGCCTCCGACCCTACGCTCAGCGCGCCGGGATGATCGCCTGGTGGGTGCCGCCGAGGCCGTGCGGGCTGAGCAGGCGGCCCATCCGCTTGGGCATCCGCAGCGTGATCGCGCGGTCGACGACGCGGGCGCCCGGTGCCGCGGCCGCCAGCGCCGCCTCGTAGGCCGTGCAGCCGGCCGGCTCGCGCAGCCACGCCGACACGACCAGGTTGCCCTCCCCCACGACCGCCGCCGAAAGCCGGGTTTCCGGCAGGTGCGCGATCGCCGTGCCCGCGCGGTCGAGATCGGACGCGGGCACGTCGAGGCGGTAGCCCGCGATCACCGGCCAGCCCGCCGGCACGTGCGCGAGGTCGCAGCGGAAGTCCAGTTCGTGGTTGCGCACCATCCGCGCCAGCGCGCGCCGCACCGCCGACTCGCTCATCCGGCAGTCGCGGGCCAGCTCGGCGTAGCTGCGCCGCCCGTCCTCGCCGAGGGACTCCACCAGCGCGCGCAGGTCGCGGTCGTTCCACTGCTGCGGGACGACGAGCCGGGCCTGCTCCGCGGTGTCGTCGAGCACCGCCCGCTGCTCCGGGGCCAGCGCGTTGACCAGCCACCCGCTGCCCTCGCGGTAGACGCGCGTCGCGACGGCGAACCGCACCTCCAGCACCCCGGGCAGCGCCCCGATCCGGCCGGTGACCAGCGCGTCCAGCGCGTCGAGGTCCCGCGCGGCCAGCGACAGGTACAACCCGAAGCGGCTGGTGGTGCGCTCGACGCTGAACACCGCCGGCCAGCCGCAGAGCTCTTGCGTGAGCGCGACGAGGGCGTCCGGGCGGCAGGCGACGTCGACGTACCCGACCGTCGTGGTCGGGGCGGTGACGTACGCGGTGAGCCAGGCGAGCCCGGCCGCCTGCAGCCGGTCCCAGCGGCGCGCCGCCGTCGTGGCATCGGTGCCCACGGCGGCGGCGATCCGGGTCCACGGCGCCCGCGGGTCGCGCTGCAGCGCCTCCACCAGCGCGAGGTCCGACGCACTCGGCCGCGCCGGCTCCGGCGGGGCCGAAGGAACGGGCATGGCGCATTGTGCCCTGATCATGATCACCTGCCAAGAGCCGCCGGCCGCGGCGCGTGGTCTGCCCGGTGCCGTGGGAATGTCATGAAAGGGTCGTTCATGTCGTCTGGCCAGGTGAACGACCCTTTCATGACATCGCGGACCGTCCTACTGGCGCCGCAGCCGCGGCACCACGACCGCGCCCGCCGCCAGCAGCACCACCCCGCCGAGCACGAACGGCAGCACCGGGACCTCGCCCGGCTCCGCGGCCGGGACCGCGCGCTCGCGGCCGCCGTAGCCGCCGCCCGCGCCGTCGCGGTCGTACGCCGAGCCCGGCAGCTTGTCCGCGTACCGGTCGTGCAGCGCCGCCCGGTAGTCCGCCAGCGCGAGCTTTGTTCCCGCCGCCAGGCCCGTGACCGAGCCGTCGAGCACCGTCACGGCGTCGCCGTGGACCGCGTACCAGGCGTTGACCTGCGGCTCGTGCAGGAGGTAACCCCCGGCGGCGGCCTGGGCGTAACGCTGCTCGTAGTCGCCGGACGCGACGTTCACGACGGTCCAGGCCGGGCCCTGCCGCTCGGCCCAGACCGTCGCTTCCGCACCGTCGCCGGTCCGCGCCGGCACGGCGACGTAGGCGAGTTCGGCCGGGACGTCCGACTTCCCCGCGACGAACGCCGCCGTCGGCTCGTACACCGCGACCTGGGTGCGTGGGTCGGCCTTCGCGGTGTTCGCCGTGGCCGCCGCCGCGTGGGCGCCGGGGAACTTCGTCGAGGCCAGCCGGTCCACCGTCGCCCGGCTGCCGGTCAGCTGCCCGATCGCGGCGGTGTCCGCGGCGGTCGGGGTGCCGGCCGGCCCGTTCGCCGCGCTCGCAGCCCCGGTGGTGGCGAGCATCGCGGCGCCGGCCAGCACGGCCGCGCCCATCGCTTTCCGCAGCACGCTCATCCCTCGATTCCGTACACGGTGTGGGTCCACTGGAACTGGGTGTTCGAACGGTAGGTGTCGTAGTTCATCGAGTTGTAGCGGCTGTTGTTCGGCCACGGGTCGCCGTATTCGACGCGGGTGGCGCCGTTGGAATTGTCGTAGCCGTAGAGCACGTGCATGTGCCCGCCACCGGAGCGCCAGCCGATGCGGGTGCCGATCGGCTGCCCGGCGTCGATCTGGTTCTTGATGCCGGTGAACGTGAGCGTCTGCCCGTTCGAGTTGTACGTCCCGGCGCTGGTGAATCCGAGGTAGCGGAACACCCGCTGCTGGTCGGACAGGTAGCCCTGGTTGTTGGCGCAGTCGCTGCCGGACTCATTGTGCGCGATCTGGCAGAACCGGGTCTGGGTCAGGGAATGGCCCCAGTAGTCGGCGATGGTGTTGCCGCTGGCGTCCCAGCACCACTGGTCCTTCTGCTGGGCCTGCATGGTGATGCCGAGGTCGGTGCGCGCGGCGGCCGCGGTGGCCGGCGCCTGCAGCGCGACGGCGGCGGCCGTGGCGGCCGAAAGGATCGCGAGTCCACGAAGGACTCCTGGCATGGTTTTCACGAAGGTGGACCTCCAGCCGGTGACGAGGCGGTGTGGTGGCACGGAATACTCCGCGCCCCGCCCGTGCATCCGGTACCTACTAAGGGAGGAACACGTTGGGGAGGAACGGTTTCCGGTGGATCCCGGCATTTCCCGTGGTGCCGGATTCCGGCACCGGCTCACCCCCGCCGGGCGGATTCCGGCGGGGGTGGGCCCCGCGTCAGTTCACGGTGGTCGTGCCCAGGGTCGCGTCCTGGTCCGGCGGGTCGAGCGTCAGGTCGACGTCGAACTCGCCGAGGCTGCTGTCGGTGACGACGTGGGTGGCCGCCGCCGCGTCGACGCTGCTCGTGGCCTCCCCGGCCGGGGTGCCGGCCGGGACGGTGAAGTCGACTTGGCCCTGCGCGGTGAACTTCAGGGAGCCTTCGGCGGGCACGGGCGTTTCGGGGATGGGCAGCTCGATCGGGATCGCCACCGACTGGCCGGCGATGGCGACGTTCACCTGGGACTTGATCGCGCCGGACACCTTGGTGGCGCCGACCAGCCGCAGGCCGTCACCGGCGGCCTGGCCGGCGTCGACGTCGAGGCTGAACGGCACCGAAACCGGCGTGCCCGCGGTGGCGGTCGCCGGGATGTCGGCCTTGACCACCACCGACACCTGCTGGTCCCCGATCAGCGGGAACCCGCCCTTGTAGGTGAGCGTTTTCTCGGCCGCGGCGGCCGGGCCCGCACCCGCCACGGCGATCGCGCCCGCCAGCACCGCGGCCATTCCCATTCCGAGGAATCGGCGGCCGGTTTTCCGCACGAGGGTTTCCGTCATATCGGATCCTTTCATCGTCGAACGGACTTTCGGATAGTAGGTGAGAAACTCCCCAACCGGCCATTCTCCTTTTCCGTTTCCGGAGAATTTGTCATGCGCGTTGGCCGGTGCCGGTGCGGTTTTTGTCACCCGCCGGCGAGAGCGGCGGTGTAGTGGCGGTGTAGCGGCCGCGCGCAGGGTTCTCCCCGACGCCGGGGCACGCCGTCCCGGTCTACTGAGGGAGACACACCCATGCGAACCATCTGCCAGGCGGCCGCGCTGTCGGCCGCCCTGCTGTTCGGCGGCGCCAGCGTCGCTTCGGCCGCCACCGCGCCGACGGAGGTGTACTCGGAGGTCACCGCGGCCGACATCGCCGACCCGGGCGCCGTCCTCACCGACTCGGCCGCCGACCTCGTCGCGGCGCGGACGGCGAACCAGGCGATCTCGTGGTTCTCCAGCCGCAACGGCAGCACCGCCTACCAGGGCTACTGCGAGCGCGCGGTGCGCCTGGCCTGGAACCGCACGACCCACCACGCGAGCGCGATCGAGCACTGGCGCTCCTCGGACGGCGCCCGCCACACGACCGGCACCCCGCCCCGCGGCGCCTTCGTCTTCTGGAACATCTCGGCCTACGGCCACGTGGGCATCGCCGACGGCAACGGCGGCGTCTGGGCGACGAGCGTCAACGGCGCCATCGGCCACGCCCGCCAGGGGTACTTCGCGCACTACCTGGGCTGGAAGCCGGGCAACAGCAACTGAGCACGGTCGCGCCGGGCGTACCTGGGGGTTACGCCCGGCGCGGGGGCCGAAACACCGGGCGGCAAGCCGCCTCCGGCGACCGTCTCACGGACGACTCCGACGCGGGCACCCGCCCGCACCCCGTCTGGCTCAAGCGCGGGTGGCCGCCGACGGGCCGACGGCCACCACCTCACGAGCGATCCCGGAACCGGCCCGCCCAGCACCCGGCCGCACCCCGCTCGGCTCGACGGCACCGGCACGCGCACCACCCGGCCGCGCCCGGGTTCAACGGCACCGGCCCGCCCAGCACCCGGCCGCAGCGCGCGCCGAACCCACCCGGCTCAAGGCCGGGTCGTCGCCGTCGATGGACTCCGCCTCCGCTGGGCCTGCTCCAGCAACGCCAGTCCCGTCGTTTCCCCTTGCCGGTTCCCGGTTTCCCGGAACACCCGCAACGCCCGGTCGCACACCCCGCGCGCCTGCACCGGCTCCCCCGCCGCCAGCAGCGTCTGCCCGATGCCCAGCAACGCGTACGCGCTGCAGCGCTCGTCGTCGAGGTCCTCCAGGATGCTCAGCGCCAGCCGCAGGCACGCCAGCGAATCCGGCAGCCGGCCGGCGTCGCGGTGCAGGGTGCCCAGCTCGGTCAGGACCTTCGCCTCGCGGTGCGGGTCCGCGATCTCGCGCGCCAGGTCGCGGGCCCGCCGCAGCCACGTGTCTGCCTCGGTGAACTCGCCCAGCAGCGCGTACGTCGAGCCGATCGCGTTGCGCATCTGCGCCACGCCGGTCCGGTCGCCCGCCTGCTCCAGGCCGGTCAGGGCCCGCCGGTAGTACTCGAGTGCCTCGCGCGGGCGGTCGCGGACCCGCGCGACCGTGCCGAGGCCCGCCACCGCCAGTGCTTCGCCGCGGACGTCGCCCAGTGAGCGGAACAGCGCCGCCGAGCGGTCCATGTCGGACACCGCCGCCTCGTATTCGTCGTGGTACAGCCGGACCTGGCCGAGGCCGCGGTGCAGCACGGCCGCGCCCGCGACGTTGCCCGCCGCCTCGACCGCCGCGAGCGCCGTCAGGTGGCTGCGGCGCCACTCGTCGTACGCGCCGCGCAGGTCGTAGAACGGGACCGCCGCCGCTGTCAGCTGCCAGGCCAGCTCGTCGAGGCCCGCGTCCGCCGCGAGCTGGACCGCGCCGGCGAGCAGCTTGCGTTCGGCCGTGAACCACTCCAGCGGCGCGGCGGGCAGCTCCGGGCTCGCGGCGGGCAGCGCCGGTCCCGTCATCGCGCCGAACGCCGGTGGCAGGCCCGCGGCGGCCGTCTTCGCCAGCGCGAGCAGCACCGACAACACGCGGGAAAGCGTTTCCCGCCGCACCGAAGCCGGCTCCTCCGCCAGCAATTCCGCCGCGTAGCACCGAAGCAGGTCGTGCAGCCGGTAGCGCGGCTGGCCGCCCGCGTCCCGGCCGGCCAGCGAAACCAGGTTGGCGTCGACGAGCACGTCGAGCACCTCGTGCGTGTCCTCGCGGCCCAGCACGGCGTCGACCACCCAGCTCGGGAAGTCCTGGGCGCCCAGCACCGCCGTGCGGCAGAACGCGGTCCGCGCCCGCGCGGGCAGCTGCCGCAGGCTCAGCTCGAAGCTCGGCCGGACGCCGAGGTCGCCGACGCGCAGCTCGCTCAGCCGGCTCGACTCGTCGGCGAGCCGGTCGTGCAGCGTCCGCAGGCTCCACGCCTGCCGCCCGGCCAGCCGCGCCCCGGCGATCCGGATCGCCAGCGGCAGGTACCCGCAGCAGCGCACGATCGCCGCCGCTTCGGCCGGTTCGCCGACGACGCGGTCCGCGCCCGCGACCCCGGCCAGCAACGCCGACGCCTCGCGTTCGCCGAACACGCCGAGCTCGACGTGCTTCGCGCCCGCCAGCTCCGGCAGCCGTCCGCGCGTCGTCGCCAGCACCGCGCACCCCGCGTCGGCGGGCAGCAGCGGCCGGACCTGCGCGGCCGTGGCGGCGTCGTCGAGCACGAGCAGCATCCGCCGCCCGGCCAGCCGCGAGCGGAACAGCGCCGCCCGCTGGCCGAGCCCGGCCGGCACGGCGTTGCCGGTGACGCCCAGCGCGTGCAGGAAGTCGGCGAGCACTTCGGCCGGTTCGCGCGGGGTGCCCGTGCCGGCCAGGTCGACGTACAGCTGGCCGTCCGGGTACCGCTCGGCGAGGCGGTGGGCGACGTGCATGGCGAGCGCGGTCTTGCCGGTGCCGGGCGCGCCGGTCAGCACCACCGGCGCCGGGCCGACGGCGGCCTCCAGGTCACGGACGTAGCCGTCGCGGCCGGTGAAGTCCGGCAAGTCGGCCGGGAGCTGCCGGACCGGCCGCGGATCCGGCGAAGGCGCCTGAAGCGGTTCGCCGGACAGGATCGCGGCCTGCAGCGCCCGCAGTTCCGGTCCCGGCTCGACGCCGAGTTCGGTGACCAGGCGCTCCCGCGCGGTCGAGTACGCCCGCAGCGCTTCGGCCCGGCGGCCCGCGCCGGTGAGCGCGAGCAAGTACTGCTGCCACAGGCGTTCCCGGTAGGGGTGCTCGGCCAGCAGCACGGTCAGCTCCGCGATCGCCGGGTCGTGGCGGCCCAGCGACACCTGCAGCGCCAGCCGTTCCTCGACCGCGGCCAGCCGGTTCTCGACCAGCCGCCCGAGTTCGGCGTCCCACGCCGGCGCGGTGGGCAGGTCCTCGAGGGGATCGCCGCGCCAGAGCGCTTCGGCTTCGGCCAGCAGCGTCAGCGCGACTTCCGGCGAGTCCGCGCGCTTCGCGTCACCGACGAGCCGGGTGAACCGGTGCGCGTCGACGGCGTCGGGATCGACGGCCAGCGAGTAGCCCGGGCCGTGGGTGCGCAGGAGCGTGTCCGGCAGCAGGCGGCGCAGGCGCCAGACGTAGGTCTGCAGGTTGGCGGTGGCCGATGTGGGTGGTTCGCGCGGCCAGATGGTCTCGACGAGCTGGCCGGGCGGCACCGTCCGGTTCGCGTTGAGCAGCAGGTGCGCCAGCAGCACCCGCTGCTTCGCCCCGCCGAGCGGCAGCGGCCGGCCGCCGACCGTCACGGTCAGCGGTCCGAGCAGGTGGAACCGCACTTCTGGCGCCATCGAGCCGGACTCTAACGAGGGGCCGCCGCGGCCGTGGGCGATTCGCTGACATCGCGGGCGCCGTTGTCACTCGGTTGGCAGCACACTGGACCGGACGGCCCACGACGAAAGTCGCGTCCTTGATCAACCGACTATCGGCGGGTTTCGGAGATTCACCCACAGCCGTGACGGTGGGTGTGTCCTTGACCACCCCGTCACCGCGAGGCCCCGGTCCGCGGCTGGAGGTTGATCGTAAAGTGCGTATCGCGCGAACCGGCGTAGTCGTCTCCGGTGTTTTCCTCTCGGCGTTCGTGGCCGCCGCGCCCGCCCTGGCCGCGCAGCCGGCCATCATCGACGGCGGCAACGCCGACTCGCTCCACTCCGCGGCCCGGATGTTCGCCGGCGGCCAGGAGATCTGCTCGGCGACTATCATCGCGCCGGACTGGATCCTCACCGCCCGCCACTGCACGCAGGGCGCCGACGGCCAGTCGATCAGCTTCCACGTCGGCGACCTCGACCAGACGAAGGGCACCACGGTCAACGCGACCTCGGTGCACGAGGCGCCGGACGCGGACATCGCGCTGGTGCAGATCGACCAGCAGGTGCAGACGGACTACGCGCCGCTGGGCAGCGAGGGCGACGTCAAGGTGGGCGACCAGGCCGAGGTCTACGGCTGGGGCGCGACCTGCACCGACAAGCCTGAGATCGAGTGCCAGTCCCAGCTGCTCAAGGTGGCGAAGGTCAGCGTGACGTCGATCGACTGCCCGGACGGCGCGGCGGGCGTCTCGGTCTGCGCGAACCGCGGCGACGGCATCACGGCGGGCGGCGACTCCGGCGGCCCGATGTACGCGAACGGCAAGCAGGTCGGCGTCGCGTCGACCAGCGACCGGCAGTCCTACACCGCGTACATCAACATCACGAAGTACCGCGACTGGATCTCCCAGACCGCCGGCGTCTGAGCCCGGTCACCGAACCGCCCGCCGTGTCCCTTGTGGACGCGGCGGGCGGTCGCGCCTCCCCGGGGGTACCTTGCGGACGTGGCGGAGATCGGTGAAGCACTGGCCATGGCGGGGTCGATGACCTGGGAGATCCTGTGGGCGCTGATCCTCGGCTTCCTGCTGAGCGCCGTCGTCCAGGCGGTCGTGCGGAAGTCGACGATCGTGCGGCTGCTGGGCGACGACCGGCCGCGGACGCTCGCGGTGGCGTCGCTGCTCGGCGCGGCGTCGTCGTCCTGTTCCTACGCCGCGGTCGCGCTGGCGCGGTCGCTGTTCCGCCGGGGCGCGCACTTCACCGCCGCGATGGCGTTCGAGATCGGGTCGACGAACCTCGTCGTCGAGCTGGGGATCATCCTGGCCCTGCTGCTGGGCTGGCAGTTCACCGCCGCGGAGTTCGTCGGCGGGCCGATCATGATCGTGCTGCTGGCGGTGCTCTTCCGCGTGTTCGTCCGCGGGCGGTTGCTCGAAAAGGCTCGCGAACAGGCAGAAAAGGGCATCGCCGGGTCGATGGAGGGTCACGCCGCGATGGACATGTCCGTCCAGGGCCCGGGTTCGTTCCGCCACCGGCTGTTCTCGGCGGACGGCTTCACCGCCGTCGCGCACGTGTTCGTCATGGAGTGGGCGGCGATCCTGCGCGACCTGGTGATCGGGCTGCTGATCGCCGGCGCGGTCGGCGCGTGGGTGCCGGAATCGTGGTGGCGCGCGCTGTTCTTCACCGACCACCCCGTCGCTTCGGCGATCTGGGGGCCGATCATCGGGCCGGTCGTGGCGATCCTCGCGTTCGTCTGCTCGATCGGCAACGCGCCGCTGGCCGCGGTGCTGTGGAACGGCGGCATCAGCTTCGGCGGCGTGGTCTCCTTCATCTTCGCCGACCTGCTGATCCTGCCGATCCTGAACATCTACCGGAAGTACTACGGCGCGCGGATGGCGCTGGTGCTGCTCGGCACATTCTACGCGGCTATGGTCGGCGCGGGCTACCTCGTCGAGCTGCTCTTCGGCGTCGCGGGCCTCATCCCGGCCGAGCGCTCGGCGACGATCGTGCGGGAAGGCATCAGCTGGAACTACACGACGTGGCTGAACATCGCGTTCCTGCTGCTCGCCGCGGCACTGACGACCCGCTTCTTCCGGACCGGCGGCGCCGGGATGCTCCGGATGATGGGCGGCGCCCCCGAGCACTGACGCTTGCCCCGCCGTCGAGAGTGAGTGTACAGTCACTCACATGACGAAGCGCGGTGCCACGCTCTCCACCTCCGACGCCCGGCGGGACGTCGTCGTCGACGCCGCCATCGCCGAGTTCGCCCGCGGCGGGTACCACGGGACGCCGATCAGCGCGGTGGCCGAGCGGGCCGACATCTCCCCCGCGTACGTCTTCAAGTTGTTCCCCGGCAAGGTTTCCCTGTTCGTCGCCGCGCTCGACCGGTGCTACGAACTCGTCACGCACGCGCTCTCCAACGGGGCCGCCCGGGCCGACGGCGAAGACCCCGACCAGCTCCTCTACGAGATGGGCGGCGCCTACGCCGAACTGATCGCCGACCGGAACCTGCTCATGCTGCAGGTGCACGCCCAGTCGGCCGCCGACACGCCGGAGATCGCCGACGCCGTGCGGCGCGGGCTGGCGAAGGTGACCGAGTTCGCCCGCTCGCGCTCCGGCGCCGGGGACGAGCAGGTGCAGCGGTTCATCGCCTACGGCCAGCTCTGCCACCTGATCGCCACCCTCGACCTGGACGAGCATGCCGGCGAGTGGGCCGCGATCCTCTCCGCCGGCATCCGCCACCCCGGCAAAAACTGACCCCGGCCAGCAAGTCCTTTTTCGCGCCCGTCGAGTGATTGACCAGTCACTCACATCTGGAAGGAACCCCTGATGACCGTCACCGAAATCGTCCTCCCCGGCCTCGTCGAGCCGGACGGCCTCCGCGTCGAGCACCGCGAGCTGCCGCCCCTCGCCCCCGGGGAAGCCTTGCTCCGCGTCGAGGCGAGCGGCGTCTCCTTCGCCGAACAGCAGATGCGGCGCGGCAAGTACTTCGACCAGCCGCCGTTCCCGTTCGTCCCCGGCTACGACGTCGTCGGCACGGTCCTCGACGCCGAGGATCCGGCGCTCGTCGGCCGCCGCGTGGCCGCCCTGACCAAGATCGGCGGCTGGCGCAGCCACCTCGCCGTCCCCGCCGCGGACCTGGTGCCGGTGCCCGGCGGGCTGGACGCGGCCGACGCGGAAACGTTCGTGGTCAACGGCATCACGGCGTGGCAGATGCTGCACCGGCACGCGAAGGTGCGGCCCGGCGGCACGATCCTGGTCCACGGCGCGAGCGGCGGCGTCGGCTCCACGCTCGTGCAGCTCGCCCGCACGGCCGGCATCACCGTGATCGGTACCGCCTCGGCGCGCAACCTCGACGTCGTGACCGCGCTCGGCGCCACCGCGCTCGACTACCGCGGCGATGTCCCCGCCCGGGTGCGCGAACTGGCGCCCGGCGGCGTCGACGCCGTCTTCGACCACGTCGGCGGCCCCGGCATCGCCGACTCGTTCCGCCTGCTGGCGCCCGGCGGCGCGCTGATCGCGTACGGCAGCGCGGCCACGAAGGACACCCCGGGCAACTCGCGGCTGCCGGTGCTCAAGCTCTTCGCGCGGCTGCTGTGGTGGAACGCCCTGCCGAACCGGCGCCGGGCGCACTTCTACAACGTCTGGGGCGGCAAGCGGAATCCCGCCCGGTTCCGCGCGCGCCTGGCCGAGGACCTCACGGCCGTCTTCGACCTCGCGGCGAAGGGACAGCTCGAAGCCCAGGTGGCCGCGCGGATTCCCCTGACGGAAGCGGGGAAAGCGCTGGCGCTGGCCGAATCCGGAACGGTGACCGGCAAGGTCGTCCTCGTTCCCTGAACGCACCGAAGGCCACCACGGCGGGCGTGGTGGCCTTCGGTGCGTGCTCGATCAGTCCGTGCCGAACTCCATCGCCGCGCTGTCGAGCAGCTCGACGTCGTCGGTCTTGCCGCGCGAGGCGATCACTTCGGCGCCGCCCTCCGGCATCGCGCCGATCAGGCCGGTCGACGCGGCCTGGGCGGCGCCGATCAGCTTCGGGTTCTTGCCGCCGACCATGCCGAGGCTCGCGTACTGCTCCAGCTTCGCCCGCGAGTCGGCGATGTCGAGGTTGCGCATGGTCAGCTGGCCGATCCGGTCCACCGGGCCGAACGCCGAGTCCTCGGTGCGCTCCATCGACAGCTTGTCCGGGTGGTAGCTGAACGCCGGGCCGGTCGTGTCGAGGATCGAGTAGTCCTCGCCGCGCCGCAGCCGCAGCGTCACCTCGCCGGTGATCGCGGTGCCGACCCAGCGCTGCAGCGACTCGCGCAGCATCATCGCCTGCGGGTCCAGCCAGCGGCCTTCGTACATCAGGCGGCCGAGCCGGCGGCCTTCGTTGTGGTAGCTGGCGAGGGTGTCCTCGTTGTGGATGGCGTTGACGAGCCGCTCGTAGGCGGCGTGCAGCAGCGCCATGCCCGGCGCCTCGTAGATGCCGCGGCTCTTCGCCTCGATGATCCGGTTCTCGATCTGGTCGGACATGCCCAGGCCGTGGCGGCCGCCGATGGCGTTGGCCTCCAGCACCAGGTCGACGGCGGAGGCGAACTCCTTGCCGTTGATCGTCACAGGCCTGCCGTGTTCGAAGCCGATCGTGACGTCTTCGGCCGGGATCTCCACGGCCGGGTCCCAGAACGCCACGCCCATGATCGGCTTGACGATCTCGATGCCGGTGTCGAGGTGCTCCAGCGACTTCGCCTCGTGCGTGGCGCCCCAGATGTTGGCGTCGGTGGAGTAGGCCTTTTCGGTGCTGTCCCGGTACGGCAGGTCGTGCGCGGCCAGCCACTCCGACATCTCCTTGCGGCCGCCCAGCTCGGTGACGAAGTCGGCGTCGAGCCACGGCTTGTAGATCCGCAGGGAGGGGTTGGCCAGCAGGCCGTAGCGGTAGAACCGCTCGATGTCGTTGCCCTTGTAGGTGGAGCCGTCGCCCCAGATCTGGACGTCGTCCTCGAGCATGGCGCGCACCAGCAGCGTGCCGGTGACGGCGCGGCCGAGCGGCGTGGTGTTGAAGTAGCTGCGGCCGCCGGTGCGGATGTGGAACGCCCCGCAGGTCAGCGCCGCGAGCCCTTCTTCGACGAGGGCTTCCCGGCAGTCGACCAGCCGCGCGATCTCGGCGCCGTACTGGCCGGCCCGCCCGGGCACGGAGTCGATGTCGGGCTCGTCGTACTGCCCGATGTCGGCGGTGTAGGTGCAGGGCACCGCGCCCTTGTCGCGCATCCACGCGACCGCTACGGAAGTGTCGAGGCCACCGGAGAAGGCGATACCGACACGCTCGCCGACGGGCAGGGAAGTGAGCACCTTGGACATGCGAATGATTATGCACGGCTATGCATCACCGTGCAATCCGGGGTGCCTGGCGTCACTGATATCGCGTTGACGTCGGTGGTTCGCTGGACGCATGGCCCGGATGCACGCCGACGAGCACGCGATCGACACCGCGCTGGTCCGGCGGCTCGTCGACGGCCAGTTCCCCCGGTGGGCCGGCCTGCCCCTCACTCCGTTGGCGTCCGGCGGCACGGTCAACGCGGTGTACCGCCTGGACGGTTCCCTGACCGTCCGGCTGCCGCTCACCGCGGGCGGCGCCGGCGACATCGCGAAGGAACGCCGAGCCCTCGCCACCCTCGGCGAGCTGCCGGTGGCGGTCCCGGCCGTCGTCGCGGTCGGCGAGCCGGCCGAGGGCTACCCGTGGCGGTGGGCGGTGCACGGCTGGCTCGACGGCACACCGGCCCGCGAAGGCCACCTCGCGCCGGCCCGCGACCTGGCGGAGTTCGTGCGTGCGCTGCGGGCGCACCCGCCGGACGGTCCCCCGACGCGCCGCGGGAAGCCCCTGTCCGATGTGGACACGGCCACCCGCCGGGCGATCGAAGAGCTGCGCGGCACCGGCGAGCCGTTCGACGCGGAGGCGGCCCTCGCCGTCTGGGCCGAGGCGCTCGAAGCTCCGCAGTGGACCGGGCCGCCGTGCCGGCTGCACGGGGACCTGATGCCGAGCAACCTCCTGCTGCGCGACGGCCGCCTCAGCGGCGTCCTCGACTGGGCGACCGCGGGTGCCGGCGACCCGGCGGCCGACCTGATCCCGGCGTGGAACCTGCTGACCGCGGACACCCGCGGCACCTTCCGCGACGAGGTCGGCGGGGACGACGCGACCTGGGCCCGCGGCCGGGGCCGCGCGCTGTCGATGGCGGTGATCCAGCTGCCCTACTACCGCCACACCAACCCGGTCATCTCCGCCAACGCCCGCTACGTGCTCACCGAGCTTGGTTGCCGACCGGCTCCCCGAAGCGCCACAGCACCGCGTGGGAGTTCTGGCCGGGCACCGAACACGACCCCGTGACCTCCCAGTCGTTCAGCCCCTTCGCGAAGCAGATCCCGCCCTCGGGCACCGGCAGCCGCAGCACCCGGCCGGCCCGGTCCCACACCACCGGCGTCCCCGCGTCGAGCTGCCCGAGCACCGCGCCCGACGGGCTCACGGCCGTGAACCGGCTGTCCGCGCCGTCCGCGAGCACGGTGAGCGTGCCCGCCGGGTCCCAGCGCGCGATCCGCGTGGTGGCGTCCTTGTCGCGCACCTCGCCGACGATCGTCCCGTCGGCGGCGATGGCCAGCGCTTCGCTGGCCTCCCAGGTGGTGTCGAGGACCGTGGGCCGGCCCGTCGAGTCCCACTTGGCCGCGTGGCCGCCGGTGCTGCCGACCACGGTGCCGGCGTTGTCGATGTCGTGCAGGGAACCGCCGTCGGTCAGCGCGACGACGGTGCCCGCGGGGTCCCAGTACGTCGTCTCGCTGATCACCGCGCCCGCGTCGTTCATCGCCCGGACCCGGCCGAGGCCGAGCACGGTGACCGTGCCCTGGCTGTCCCACCGCACCGCGGCGTCCGGACCGGGCGCGCCGTAGGCGGTCCCGGCGACCATGCCGCTCTCGTTGACCGCGACCGGCGTGGACCACGCGTAGCCGGGGAACCCGGTCGGCTGTTCCAGCTCCACCGGCACGCCGGAGGCGTCCCAGCGGGTGGCCCGCCCGGTCGTGACGTGGTTGGTCGAGTCCCCGACCGCCACGCCCGCCTCGCTGAGCGCGGTGGCTTTCACCGTGCTGTAGCCGTCCAGCGGCCGCAGCTCGCTGATCCGGCCGGCCGCGTCCCAGCGGGCGCCGTGCACGTCGAACGCCTTGTCGTAGGCCTCGCCGAACACCGTGCCGTGGTTCGTCACCAGCAGTCCCGAGCTGGTCAGCCCGCCGGGCAGCGTGCCGAGGTCGATCGGCCCGGTCACCTCGTCCGCACTCGCCGGGACCGCGGCGAGCACCGTCATCGCCGCCGCCGTCGCGAGAACACCTCTGAACATCCCCTGCTCCTCCCCTGTCGGGTGGGTTCCGGGGGGTCCACGCGCGGCGGCGGCGATCGGTTGAGTCAGCCCGGCAAAAGCGCCGGTGCCGCGAGGCGGGTGGCGTTCGCCGCCTCGTCGTCCGGGGCCTCCTGCGCCGAGCGTTCCGCCTCGACCCGCGCGAGGTAGTTCGCCACCTCGCGCTCGGTCCGCGGCGCGTCCCAGCCCAGCACCGGGGCCATCAGCGCGGCCACTTCGGGCGCCGCCGTCACGCCGCGGTCGCGCTCCTCGATCGAGATGCGCGTGCGGCGGGTCAGGACGTCCTCCAGGTGCAGCGCGCCTTCGTGCGAAGCCGCATACACGGCCTCCGCGCGCAGGTACTCCGAAGCACCCGGAATCGGTGACGCCAGCGAAGGATCGTCGCGGATCAGGTCCAGCAGGTTCCAGATCCGCGTGCCGTACCGCTGCAGCAGGTGCTCCACCTGCGGCACGGTCAGGCCCGCCCGCGAAGCGACGGCGAAGCGGTCGTCCCACAGCTCGTGGTAGCCGTCCGCGCCGACGATCGGGAGCCGGTCGGTCCACGACGGCGGGGCCGGGCGGCCGACGTCCTCGACCACCACGTCGACCGCGTCCGCGGCCATCACCCGGTACGTCGTGTACTTGCCGCCGGCCACGATCACCAGGCCCGGCACCGGGTGCGCCACCGCGTGTTCGCGCGACAGCTTCGTCGTCGCGGCCGCCTTCGCCGCGAGCAGCGGCCGCAGACCCGCGTACACGCCTTCGATGTCGTCGTGCGTCACCGGCGTCCGCAGCACCTTGTTGAGGTGCTCCAGCACGTAGTCGACGTCCGCGCGGCTCGCCGCCGGGTGCTCGCGGTCGAGATCCCACTCGGTGTCGGTGGTGCCGACGATCCAGTGCCGGCCCCACGGGATCACGAAGAGCACGCTCTTCTCCGTGCGCAGGATCAGCCCGGTGTCGAGGTCGATCTTCTCCCGCGGCACCACCAGGTGGATGCCCTTCGACGCCCGGACGGTGAACGGCGCGGGAATGCCGGCCGCCGCCGCCATGTCGTCGCTCCACACGCCCGTCGCGGCGACCACCGTGCGAGCGCGGATCTCGAACTCGATCCCGCTCTCGCGGTCGACGACCTTGGCGCCGACCACCCGGTCGCCGTCGCGCAGCAGCGACGTCACGCGGGCCCGCGTCAGCACCGAAGCGCCCTGCTCGGCCGCCGTCCGCGCGATCGTCATCGTGTGGCGGGCGTCGTCGACCTGGGCGTCGTAGTACTGGATCGCGCCGATCAGCGCGTCGTCGGCCAGGCCCGGCGCCGCCTTGAACGCACCGCGCTTGGACAGGTGCCGGTGCCGCGGCAGCGCGCGGGCGCCGCCGAGCGTGTCGTACAGCGTGACGCCGGCGCCGATGTACCCGCGCTCCCACACCCGGTGCTGGAGCGGCACCAGGAACTTCACCGGCCGCACCAGGTGCGGGGCCAGCTTCTGCAGCAGCAGCCCGCGCTCCTTCAGCGCCTCGCGCACCAGCTTGAAGTCGAGCTGCTCCAGGTAGCGCAGTCCGCCGTGGATCAGCTTCGACGACCGGCTGGACGTGCCGGCGGCGAAGTCGCGGGCCTCGACCAGCGCGGTCGACAGCCCCCGGGACGCGGCGTCGAGCGCGACGCCGGCCCCGGTCACTCCCCCGCCGACGACCAGCACGTCGACCTCTTCGCGCGCCAGCTTCTTCAACGTCTCCGCGCGGTACAGCGGGGACAGCGGCACGGCTTCCACCGAACTCCTCTTCATCGGATCCTCACTCCACATCGACCCAGTCGAGCGTGCGGCCGACGGCTTTCTGCCAGCCCGCGTAGCCCTCGGCGCGCTGCTCGTCGCTCCACGACGGCGTCCAGCGCTTGTCTTCGTTCCAGTTCTGCTCGAGCTCGTCGGTCGACCGCCAGAAGCCGACGGCCAGCCCGGCCGCGTAGGCGGCCCCGAGCGCGGTGGTCTCGGCGACGACCGGCTTCGACACCGGCACGCCGAGGATGTCCGCCTGCAGCTGCATGCACAGCTCGTTGGCGGTGACGCCGCCGTCGACCCGCAGCACGTCGAGCGTGACGCCGGAGTCGTTCTGCATGGCCTCGACGACGTCGCGGGTCTGGTAGCAGATCGCTTCCAGGGTGGCCCGCGCGATGTGGGCGTTCGTCGTGGCGCGGGTGAGCCCGACGATCGCGCCGCGCGCGTCGGAGCGCCAGTACGGCGCGAACAGGCCGGAGAACGCCGGGACGAAGTAGACGCCGCCGTTGTCCTCGACCTGGCGGGCCAGGCTTTCGCTCTGCGCAGCGCCGCTGATGATGCCCAGCTGGTCGCGCAGCCACTGCACGGCCGAGCCGGTGACGGCGATCGAGCCCTCCAGCGCGTAGACCGGCTTCTCGTCGCCGAACTGGTAGCAGAGCGTCGTCAGCAGGCCGTGCTGGGAGCGCACCAGCTCGTGGCCGGTGTTGAGGAGCAGGAAGTTGCCGGTGCCGTAGGTGTTCTTGGCCTCGCCGGGCCGGAAGCAGACCTGGCCGACGGTGGCCGCCTGCTGGTCGCCGAGGACGCCGGTGATGGCGACCTCGCCGCCGAGCGGGCCGTCGGCGCGGGTGGTGCCGAAGAAGCCCGGGTTCGACGAGGGCCGGATGGCCGGCAGCATCGAGCGGGGGACGTTGAAGAACGACAGCAGTTCGTCGTCCCAGTCGAGGGTTTCGAGGTCCATCAGCATGGTGCGCGACGCGTTGGTCGGGTCGGTGACGTGCACGCCGCCGTCCACTCCGCCGGTCAGGTTCCAGATGAGCCACGAGTCGGTGGTGCCGAAGAGCGCGTCGCCCTTCTCCGCGTCCTCGCGCACGCCGTCGACGTTCTCGAGGATCCACTGCAGCTTGCCGCCGGAGAAGTACGTCGCGGGCGGGAGGCCGGCCTTGCGGCGGATGGTGTCGCCCTTGCCCTCGCGCTCGAGCGCGGAGGCGATCCGGTCGGTGCGGGTGTCCTGCCAGACGATCGCGTTGCCGTACGGGCGGCCGGTGCGCCGGTTCCACACGACGGTGGTCTCGCGCTGGTTGGTGATGCCCAGCGCGGCCAGGTCGCCGTGGGTCAGGTTGGCCTTGTTGAGCGCGGTCGCGATGACCGAGCGGGTGCGTTCCCAGATCTCGGTGGCGTCGTGCTCGACCCAGCCCGGCTTGGGCAGGATCTGCTCGTGTTCGAGCTGGTGGCGGGCGATTTCGTTGCCGCCGTGGTCGAAGATCATGAAGCGGGTGCTCGTGGTGCCCTGGTCAACGGCGCCGACGTAGTCTGGCATCGGGGTTCTCCTCAACTCAGTTGGCGGGCTCGAGGTCCTTGGCGGGCATGGCGTCGAGCGGGTCCCCGGTGGGCAGGAAGCGCTCGATCAGGTACTTGTAGATCGCGCCGCCGACGAGGGCGCCGATGATCGGCCCGACGATCGGGATCCACCAGTAGGGGAAGCCGTACTGGTCGGACCACGCCGTGTCGTAGCCGGTCAGCCAGGACGCCAGGCGCGGGCCGAAGTCGCGGGCGGGGTTGATCGCGTAGCCGGCGTTGGTGCCCCAGGCCATGCCGATGGCGACGACGAGGAAGCCGACGACGACCGGGGCGAGGTTCGCGCCCGGCGAGGTGTTGCGCAGGTCGGTGATGGCGAACAGGACGATCAGCAGGATCGCGGTGCCGATGATCTGGTCGCGGAAGGCGCCCCAGTCGCCGACCGGGAGCGTGCCGTTGCCCGGCAGGGTGGAGAAGACGCCCTGGGTCTTGATCGTGAGGCCGGGGTCCTTGGCGTTGAGCACCTCGGTGTAGTTCCAGCGCACCAGCATCGCGGCGAGGAACGCACCGGCGGTCTGCGCGAGGGCGTAGGGGGCGACCTTGCGCCACTCGAAGCCCTTGAACACCGCGAGCGCGATGGTCACGGCCGGGTTCAGGTGCGCGCCGCTGATCCGCGAAGCGACGTAAACACCGAGCGTGACGCCGAGCCCCCAGGCCCAGGCGATGCTGTCGTGGTCCCCGATGCCCGCGGCGGCGACCTGCGCCACCACCCCGCACCCGAACAGGATGAGGATCATCGTTCCCACGAACTCGGCGGCCATCTCGCCGCCGAGCCCGCGGGCCTTGAGGTTTCGCACCATTGCTTTCCTCCACAAAGGACCTTGTCCCCCTACTGGTGGATGAAAGTTAAGTTCGGGTTTCGGGGTGGTCAACGCACGGCGGTCGGCATTGTCGAACGGCCGATGTGGATGTTCGACATTGTCGAATCGGGGCCGGTCAGGTTAAGGTCGCGCCGTGCCCGGTCCGATCCAGTCCATCGAGCGCGCCGCCGCGATCCTGCGGTTGCTGGCGCGCGGTTCGGGCCGCCTGGGCGTCGGCGAGATCGCGGAGTCGCTGGAGCTGGCGAAGGGCACGGCGCACGGGATCCTGCGGACGCTGCAGGGCGTCGGGTTCGTCGAGCAGGACCGCGACACGGGCAAGTACCAGCTCGGCGCGGCGCTGCTGCACCTGGGCACGAGCTACCTCGACGTCAACGAGCTGCGGTCGCGGGCGATCAACTGGGCGGACGCGCTGGCGGCGCGCAGCGGCGAGGCCGTCCGGATCGGCGCGCCGCTGGAGGGCCGGGTGCTGGTGGTGCACCACGTGTTCCGCCCGGACGACAGCCTGCAGACCCTCGACGTCGGCACGCTGCTGCCGCTGCACGCGACGGCGCTGGGCAAGGTGCTGCTGGCCTACGACACGACGCTGAAGGCGGACCCGGAGCCGTACACGCGCCGCACGCTGGTCACCCAGACGGCGATCAAGCGCGCGTGTGCGAAGGTACGTGAGGCGGGCTGGGCGGCGGAGAACGGCGAGATGATCTCCGGCGAGGCCGGTATCGCGGCCCCGATCCGCGGCCACGGCGGCATCGTGGTCGGCGCGATCGGGGTGACCGGCGCGGTGGAGCGGATCTGCGAGCCGGACGGCAGCCCGAGCCCGCGGCTGCTGGGCCACGTCCGCGACGCGGCGCGTGCGGTGTCGCGGGACCTGGGCGCGTCCCGGTGGTGAAGGAGGTGAGCACGTGGTCCAGCGGTACGTGATGTCCATCGACCAGGGCACCACCTCCACCCGGTGCATCCTGTTCGACGCCCGCGGCCGGCTCGTCTCGGTCGTGCAGCGCGAACACCAGCAGCACTTCCCGCGCCCCGGGTGGGTCGAGCACGACGCCGTCGAGATCTGGCGGAACGTCTCCCGGATCGTGCCGCAGGCACTGGCCGACGCCGGGGCGAGCGCGGAGCAGGTCGTCGGGCTCGGGATCGCCAACCAGCGCGAGACCACCGTGCTGTGGGACCGGCGGACCGGCAACCCGGTCGGGCGGGCCATCGTCTGGCAGGACACCCGCACCGACGCCATGCTCGAACAGCTCGCCCGCGAGCCCGGCGCCGACCGCGTGCGGCAGCTGTGCGGGCTGCCGCTGGCGACGTACTTCTCCGCGCCGCGCGTCCGCTGGCTGCTCGACCGCACCCCCGGCCTGCGCGAGCGCGCCGAGCGCGGCGACGTCCTCTTCGGGACCATCGAGAGCTGGCTGATCTGGAACCTCACCGGCGGCGCCGAGGGCGGCGTGCACGTCACCGACGTCACGAACGCCTCGCGCACCATGCTGATGAACCTGCGCACGCTCAGCTGGGACGACGAGCTGCTCGACTTCTTCGACGTCCCGCGCGCGATGCTGCCGGAGATCCGGTCCTCCACCGAGGTCTACGGCACCACTTCGCGCGTGGTTCCCGGCATCCGCATCGCGGCGGCGCTGGGCGACCAGCAGGCCGCGCTGTTCGGCCAGACGTGCTTCGCGCCCGGCGAGGCGAAGTGCACCTACGGCACCGGCAGCTTCCTGCTGCTCAACACCGGTCCGACGCCGGTGCTGTCCACCCACGGCATGCTCACCACAGTCGGCTTCAAGATCGGCGACGAGCCCGCGGTGTACGCCCTCGAAGGCTCGATCGCCGTCACCGGGTCGCTGGTGCAGTGGTTCCGCGACGGCCTGGAGCTGATCGGCAGCGCGCCCGAGATCGAGACCCTCGCCCGCACGGTCGAGGACAACGGCGGCTGCTACATCGTGCCCGCGTTCTCCGGGCTGTTCGCCCCGCACTGGCACAGCGAGGCCCGCGGCGTGATCGCCGGCCTGACGTCGTACATCACGAAGGGCCACCTGGCGCGCGCGGTGCTGGAGGCGACCGGCTGGCAGACCCGCGAGGTCGTCGACGCGATGAACGCGGACTCCGGGCTGGCGCTCTCGTCGCTGAAGGTCGACGGTGGGATGACCGCCGACAACCTGCTGATGCAGTTCATCGCCGACGTCCTCGACGTCCCGGTGGTCCGCCCGATGGTGGCGGAGACGGTGTCCCTCGGCGCGGCCTACGCGGCCGGGCTGTCCGTCGGGTACTGGCCGGACCTGGAGGGCCTGCGCCGCAACTGGCACCGCGCCGGCCAGTGGCTCCCGGCGATGGACCCGGCCCGCCGCGCGTCGGAGTACGGCCACTGGCGCCAGGCGGTGGAGCTGACGTTCGGCTGGATGCGCCCGGGCCCGGTCGCCGCCGCACCCGGGTCCGACCTGGTCGAGGTGCTGCTGGCCGACCACCGCCGCTTCGAGCAGCTGCTGCGCGACCTCCGCAACACCGAAGCCGACCGCGAGGCACTGGTGGCGGAGCTGGCGGCGTTGCTGGTCGCCCACGCGACGGCGACCGAGCGCATCGTCCGCCCGGACTCGCCGGGGATCCCGTTCGCCGAAGACCTTCTGGCCGTCCTGGAGAGCGAGGACTTCGAGAAGGCGTTGCCGCAGCTGGAAAACGTCGTGGACGCGCACGTGCGCGGCGAGGAACGCGGACTGCTGAACGACCTGCGGCGGGCGATGTCCACTTCGGACCGGACCGGGCTGGGGCGGGCGTTCGTCGCGGAACGGCGCCGTCAGCTGGACCTGGCCTGCGGGAACCCCGGCCACATCCGCGAACTGGGCGACCGGCTCACGCTCTAGTGTCGCGCGTCGCAAGTTGCCTTCCACGTTCGGAACGAGCGCCCCAATGTGGCGTTCGGTGCGTCCAACGCACCCAATGTGGCGTTCGGTGCGTCCAACGCAACCAACGCCACATTGGGGCGCATCAGTGGGCCGCTGTCAACGAACCTCGGACGCACGACACTAGCCCGCCCGCAGGCAGCGGCTGCTCTCCCGCACCACCAGCTCCCCCTCGACCGTCCCCCGCACCGGAGCCGCGACACCCTCGATCCGGGCCACCAAAGCAGCCAGCGTCTGGCGGCCCGCCGCCACGAAATCCTGCCGGACGGTCGTCAGCGGCGGGGCGAAGTACGCCGCCTCGGGGACGTCGTCGAAGCCGACCACGTGGGCGTCACGAGGGACTCGCACGCCCGCTTCGGTGAACGCCGCGAGCAACCCCAGTGCCATGTGGTCGTTGGCCGAGAACACCGCCTGCACGCCGGGTTCGGCGGCCAGGGACTGGCCCGCGCGGTAGCCGGACCGTGCCGTCCAGTCGCCGCGGACCACCGGGGGAACCTCGGCGCCGTGGCGCTCCAGTGTTTCGCGCCAGCCGCGTTCGCGGGCACGGGCCGCCGGGCCGTCTTCCGGGCCGCCGAGGTGCCAGACCGTCAGGTGGCCGAGCTCCAACAGGTGCTCGGTGGCGCGGCGCGCGCCCGCGTACTGGTCGGTCAAGGCGGCCGGGACGAGCGGGATCGGGGCGCGGTCCGGGACCAGGCTCCCGTCGAGCACGACGATCCCCGCCACGCCCTGCAGCCGCAGCCCCGCCACCGCGGCCGACACCGCCGCGTCGCCGGGACCCGGGACGCTGAAGACGTTCAGCGCATACCCCTGCTCGCGGGCGGCCACGCGGAGGCCGTGCAGCAGCGGTCCGGACGCGGTCGTGCCGGTCGCGATCACGCCGAGGGTGCCGGGCATGCCTCGATGTTAGCGATCACACCACCAGACGTGAACTTTGTTCACCTTCCATAAATAACGAAACGGTAACGCGCGATTCCACGCTTGAACCGGCCTCCGACAGGAGCCGTTTCTGCCAATGCCGGAACCAGTGCCCCGGACGCGGTGGCACTCCCCCGGGTTCCGCGCGTCTCCCACCGGGCACGCAGCTGTTTCCAGCGCGCCCGGAAAACCGAACGAGGTGACCATGGCCCGGAAAACCACCCGCACTCCCGCCACGGGCAGGCATCGCATCACCCGCCGCACGAAGATCGCGACCGGCGGTCTCGCGCTCGCGCTCGCCGTCGGCGGCATCGTCGTCGCGACCACCGCCGGGCGCACCGGCGAGGCCAGCGCCGACGAGGCCGACCCGTCGTTCTTTCTCGACATCGCCAAGGTTCCCAGTGGTGTTAACGTGAACAAAGCGCTGCAGAGACAAGGCGCGCGCGGCACGTTCACCGTCGACTGCGGCCGCAACGAAAACCAGCACTTCAACCCCGACAACTTCATCGCACAGCCCGGTGTCCGCAACGGCGCGCAGCACTTGCACGACTACGTCGGCAACCTGTCGACGAACGCCGATTCGAACAACAAGAGCCTCGCGAAGGCCGGCACCACCTGCAAGAACGGCGACAAGTCCGCGTACTTCTGGCCCGTCGTCCGGATCGACACCGGCGAGGCGGAGGCGAACCCGCCCGCGACGCAGCCGGACCGCGCCGGCAGCGCGAAGGACAAGGCGAGCACCCAGGTCGACTGCCCGGACGTCGCCAGCAAGCTCCCCGACGTCCCCGACCAGGCCATGGACGAGGTGAACCGCAACCTCGACCTGCTCGACAAGCAGATCGACGAGGCGAACGCGCGGATCGCGAACGGCGACCTCAAGACGCCGCAGGACGTCCAGAACGCCGTCGTCGGCCCGCTCAAGGACAAGCGGGCCGCGACCATCGACCGGATCGCCATCGCGATCGGCCGCCGGGCGGCCAAGCCGACGAACCTGGGCGGGCTCGCGGCGTGCGTGCTCAAGCAGAACGGCCAGGGCGGGCTCGACAACGGCGGTCAGAACAGCGGCGGCCAGGCGGCCGAGCTGCCGGGCGTCAACGACAAGAACGAGCTGGCCGGCAACGACGGCGAGATCCAGCGCGTCCGCTCGGCGACCATCACGTTCACCAGCGGCGGCGCGAAGAAGGTCGTCGCGATGCCGCAGTTCCTCCGCATCCTCTACGGCGACGCCAAGCAGAGCACCAACGGCCCGGCCAACGCCCGCCCCAGCTGGACGTGCACCGGCTTCGAGGACCGGCTGACCGACCACTACCCGATCTGCCCGCCGAACAGCCGGGTCGAGCGGATCCACGCGTTCCCGAACTGCTGGGACGGCAAGAACATCGACAGCGCCAACCACCGCACGCACATCGTGTTCGCCGACCAGCAGGGCAAGTGCCCGCAGGGCTTCAAGAACGTGCCGCAGCTGGTCATCAAGCTGGTCTACGACATCCCGCACGACATCCAGGTGAAGGGTCAGTACAAAGTGGACGCCTTCCCGCAGGAGAGCCACAACCCGCGCTCGGACCACGACGACTTCGCCAACGTCATGGGCCAGCGCCTGATGAACCAGGTGGTCAACTGCATCAACACCGGCCGTACCTGCCGGCAGTGATTCAGGACGACGTGACCGAATAGCTGTTCGCGGCGAAGTCCAGTCCACCGGCGGACGAGGTGATCTCGAAGCCGAACTGGACTTCGCCGAGCGTCACGTCGCCGAACCACCCGCGGGCGCGGATCCAGTTCAGCACCGCCAGGACGTCGACCGTCCCCGCGTTGGTGTTCGACGTCCGCACGAACGAGAAGACCGCGTTCGACCCGTTCGATCCCTGGTAGACGTCCCAGGTGTGGCCGCCGACCGTCGCCGTGGTCTGCTTGGTGCCGAGCGGACCGACTGCGCCCTGCTTGTTCATCCACAGCATGATTTCGTAGGCGTTGTTGTCCGCCCAGATGTCGTACGCCGTCTCGTAGGCGCCGCTGCCGGGACGGTTCACCGAGAAGCTGCTCGACACCTTTCCGAGCGCGCTCAGCTTCTTGCCGACGTTCTTCGCCGAATGCGGGTACGACTTCACGCCACCCGTGTTCGGCTGATCCGACCACACACCCCAGTTGGAATACGAATTCGCCCAGATGGTCTGCGGGCCGGCACCACTGCCCCAGACGTCGTTGCGGATCGTGTACCCGCCATTGGACCAGGTCGCCCATTTGTCCGAAGACGACCACGTCGCAGCTGTTGCCACACCTGTAGAACCGGCCACGGAAGCGGCCACGGTCAGGGAAACCACAAGGGAACGCACGACTTTGCGCATGGGGAAGGCCTCCACGGTGAGGGATTCACCAGCACTATGAAGGTCCCGTTACCACCCGGTCAAGCAATTCGAGAACTTCGAAAAGGAAAGGGGCTTTCCCGTCGAACGGGAAAGCCCCTTTTCGATGCCGGACTCAGGAAGCCGCGCGGCGTTTCGTCCAGATGTCGTACGCCACGGCCGCCAGCAGCACGACGCCCTTCACCAGCATCACCCGCTCGCTCGGCGCGCCGATCAGGGACATCCCGTTGTTGATGACCGCCATGATCAGGCCGCCGGTGATCGCGCCGACCACCTTGCCGACGCCGCCCTGCACGGCCGCGCCGCCGATGAACGCCGCCGCGATCGCGTCGAGCTCGAAGTTGACGCCCGCCGTCGGGCCCGCCTGGTTGAGCCGGCCGGCGAAGATGACCCCCGCGAGCGCGGCCAGCACGCCCATGTTGACGAAGATCCAGAACGTCACCTGCTTGACCTTGACGCCCGAGAGCGTCGCCGCCTGCAGGTTGCCGCCGACGGCGTAGATGTGCCTGCCGAACACCGACTTCCCGGCCACGAGCGAGTAGCCGAGCACCAGCGCCGCCAGCAGGATCAGCACCCACGGCAGGTTCTTGAACCGCGCGAGCTGCACGACCAGCGCCATCACCAGCACCGCGATCCCGGCGAGCTTCAGCACGAAGACCGCGAACGGGTCGACGTCCTGGCCGTAGCCCAGCCTGCCCATCCGCTTGCGCCACTGCGTGAACACGATGCCGGCCACCGCGGCCACGCCGGCCAGCAGCGACACCAGGTCGGCGCCGCCGAGCGGGCCGAGGCCGATGTTGCCGAGGTACCCGTCGGTGAAGCCGTTGGACAGCGTGCGGATCGCGTCCGGGAACGGGCCGATGCCCTGGTTGCCCAGCACGGTCAGGGTCAGCGCCCGGAACGCCAGCATGCCGGCGAGCGTCACGATGAACGCCGGGATGCCGAAGTAGGCGACCCAGTAGCCCTGCCACGCGCCGATGACCGCGCCGACGGCGAGGGTGATCAGCACCGCCCAGAACCACGGCATCTGCGAGTTCACCATCAGCACCGCCGACACCGCGCCGGTCATCGCGACGACGGACCCGGCGGACAGGTCGATGTGCCCGGAGATGATCACCAGGATCATCCCGATCGCGAGGATCAGCACGTAGCTGTTCTGCACGATGATGTTGGAGATGTTCTGCGGTTCCAGCAGCGCGCCGCCGGTGAGCACCTCGAACAGCACCACGATCAGCGCGAACGCGACGTAGATGCCGCTCTGGCGCGGGTTGATCGAGATCCTCCGCTTGGAGCGCTCAACCGGGGGCGCGGCCGGCCGCGCTTCGGTCGTGGTCATTCCCGTTCCTTCGTCATGTACTGCATGAGCAGTTCCTGGGTGGCTTGTTCGCGGGTCGCCTCACCGGTGATCCGGCCCGCCGACAGCGCGTAGATCCGGTCGCAGAGCCCGAGCAGCTCCGGCAGCTCGGAGGAGATGACCAGCACGGCCTTCCCCTGCGCGGCCAGCTCGTTGATGATCGTGTAGATCTCGAACTTCGCGCCGACGTCGATGCCGCGCGTCGGCTCGTCGAGGATCAGCACGTCCGGGTCGGTGAAGATCCACTTGGCCAGCACGACCTTCTGCTGGTTGCCGCCGGAGAGCTTCCCGGTCACGCTGCGCACGGACGGCGCCTTGATCCGCAGGTCGCGGTGGTAGCGGGCGGCCGTGTCGTGCTCGGCGTGCTCGTTCACCCACCCCCGCTTCGCCAGCTTGCCCAGCCCGGCCGCGGACACGTTGCGCTGGATGTCCTCGATCAGGTTGAGCCCGTAGCGCTTCCGGTCCTCGGTGGCGTAGGCGATGCCGTGGCGGACGGCGTCCTGCACGGACCGGACGTCGATCTCCTTCCCGTGCTTGACGATCCGCCCGGAGATGTCCTTGCCGTAGGACCGGCCGAACACGCTCATCGCGAGCTCGGTGCGGCCCGCGCCCATCAGCCCGGCCAGCCCGACGATCTCCCCGCGCCGCAGCGAGAGCGACGCGTTGTCGACGATCACCCGGCCCGCCTGGGTCGGGCTGTGCACGGTCCAGTCCTCGATCCGCAGCACCTCTTCGCCGATGTCCGGTTCCCGGGGCGGGAACCGGTGCTCGAGGTCGCGGCCGACCATGCCGGTGATGATGCGTTCCTCGGTCAGCCCCGCCGCGTCCAGCGTCTCGATCGTCTTGCCGTCGCGCAGGATCGTGACGGTGTCGGCGATCGCGGTCACCTCGCCCAGCTTGTGCGAGATGATCACGCAGGTGACGCCCTCGTCGCGCAGCCCGCGCAGCAGCTCGAGCAGGTGGGCCGAGTCGTCGTCGTTGAGCGCCGCGGTGGGCTCGTCGAGGATGAGCAGCTTCACCTCCTTGGACAGCGCCTTGGCGATCTCGACGAGCTGCTGCTTGCCGACGCCGAGCTCCTGCACCGCCCGCGTGGCGTTTTCGGCGAGGCCGACGCGCTTGAGCAGCGCGCCGGCCTCGTGGTTGGTGCGGTTCCAGTCGATCCAGCCCCGCTTGTGCTGTTCGTTGCCGAGGAAGATGTTCTCCGCGATCGACAACTGGCCGCACAGCGCGAGTTCCTGGTGGATGATCACGATCCCGCGCCGCTCGCTGTCGCGCACCGACCCGAACTCGCACCGCTGCCCGTCGAAGGTGATCTCGCCGTCGTACGTCCCGTGCGGGTAGACGCCCGAGAGCACCTTCATCAGGGTGGACTTCCCGGCGCCGTTCTCCCCGCAGATCGCGTGGATCTCCCCCTGGCGCACGGAAAGCGTGACGTCGGACAGCGCCTTGACCCCGGGGAAGGTCTTGGTGATCCCGCGCATGCCGAGTAGTTCGGTCATTTCAGCTGACCTGCCGTGTAGTAGCCCGAGTCGACCAGTTCCTTCTGGTAGTTCGACTTGTCCACGGTCACCGGCTGCAGCAGGTAGGACGGGACGACCTTCTTGCCGTTGTCGTAGTCGGTGGTGTTGTTGACCTCGGGCTTCTGTCCCTTGAGGACGGAGTCGGCCATCTTGACGGTGGTGTCGGCGAGCTTGCGGGTGTCCTTGAAGACCGTCGAGTACTGCTCACCGGCGATGATCGACTTGACCGAGGCGACCTCGGCGTCCTGCCCGGTGACGATCGGGTAGGGCTGGCCGGCGGTGCCGTAGCCGTTGCTCTTCAGCGCCGACAGGATGCCGATCGACAGGCCGTCGTACGGCGAGAGCACGCCCGCGACCTTCGCGCCACCGGTGTAGGTCTTGGTGAGCAGGTCCTCCATGCGCCGCTGCGCGGTGGCCGGGTCCCAGCGCAGGATGGCCGCGCGGGCGAAGTCGGTCTGCCCGCTCTTGACGACCAGCTTGCCGCTGTCGATCAGGGGCTTCAGGACGGACATCGCGCCGTTGAAGAAGAAGGTCGCGTTGTTGTCGTCCGGGGAACCGGCGAACAGCTCGACGTTGAACGGCCCCGGCCCGGTGCCCAGGCCCTTGACCAGCGAGTTCGCCTGCTCCACGCCGACCTTGAAGTTGTCGAACGTGGCGTAGTAGTCGACGTTCGGCGAGTTGCGGATCAGCCGGTCGTAGGCGATGACCGGGATCTTGCGGTCGGCCGCCTCCTGCAGCTGGGTGGTGATGGCGGTGCCGTCGATCGAGGCGATGACCAGGAGCTTGGCGCCCTTGGTGATCTGGTTCTCGATCTGGTTCACCTGGGTGGGGATGTCGTTCTCGGCGTACTGGAGGTCGACCTTGTACCCGAGCTTCTCCAGCGCCGACTTGATGTTGTCGCCGTCGTGGATCCAGCGCTCCGACGACTTCGTCGGCATCGTGACACCGACCAGGCCGCCCGCCGCGCTCGTGCCGGACGGGGCCGCCTGGTCCGCCGTCTTCTGGCTCGAGCCGCACGCCGACAGCGTGAGCGCGAGCCCCGCGGCCGCGAGCGCCGCGATTCCTCTGGTGAACTTCATTGTTCCGTTTTCCTTTCTCAGAAACCCTGGGCGAGCCGGTGGTAGGCCTGGTTCCAGCGGATGCGGTCGGCGAAGCCGTGCGGCGTGGTGTCGGAGTCGATCACCAGCAGCTCGACGCCGAGCAGGTTCGCGAAGTCGCGAAGGGATTCCGTGCTGACGGCCTGGGTGAGCACGGTGTGGTGCGGGCCGCCCGCGGTGATCCACGACTCCGCGGACGTCGACAGCGACGGCGCCGGCTCCCAGACCGCCCGCGCCACCGGCAGGTTCGGCAGCGGCTCGTCCGGCTCGACGACCTCGATCTCGTTGGCCACCAGGCGGAACCGGTCGCCGAGGTCGACCAGGCCGAGGGTGACGCCGGGGCCGGGTGCCGCGTCGAACACCAGCCGGACCGGGTCCTCGCGGCCGCCGATGCCCAGCGCGTGGATCTCGCACGACGGCTTCGCGGCGGCGATGCTCGGGCAGACTTCGAGCATGTGGGCGCCGAGGATCTTCGGCGTGCCCGGCCCGAAGTGGTAGGTGTAGTCCTCCATGAACGACGTGCCCCGGTCGGACCCGACGCCCATCGCCTTGACCGCGGCCAGCAGCGCCGAGGTCTTCCAGTCGCCCTCGCCGCCGAAGCCGTAGCCGTCGGCCATCAGCCGCTGGACCGCGAGCCCGGGCAGCTGGCGCAGGCCGCCCAGGTCCTCGAAGTTCGTCGTGAACGCGCCGAACCCGCCGTCGGTGAGGAACTTCCGCAGCCCGGCTTCGATCTTCGCGGCGTACCGCAGCGACTCGTGCCGCGCTCCCCCGGCCGCCAGGTCCGGGACGACGTCGTAGTCCTGGGCGTACTGCGCCACGAGCGAGTCCACATCGGACACCGAGTCGACGGCTTCGACCAGGTCGTTCACGCCGTAGGTGTTGACGGAGACGCCGAACCGCAGCTCGGCTTCGACCTTGTCCCCTTCGGTGACGGCGACGTCGCGCATGTTGTCGCCGAACCGGGCCAGCCGGAGGTTGCGCAGGTGGTCGGCGCCGATCGCGGCGCGTGCCCACGCGTCGATCCGCGCGACGACGGCCGGGTCCGACACGTGGCCGGCGACGGTCTTGCGCGGGACGCCGAGGCGGGTCTGGATGAACCCGAACTCGCGGTCGCCGTGCGCGGCCTGGTTGAGGTTCATGAAGTCCATGTCGATGGTCGACCACGGCAGGGCTTCGTTGAGCTGGGTGTGCAGGTGCAGCAGCGGCTTGCGCAGCGCGTCCAGCCCGGTGATCCACATCTTCGCGGGCGAGAAGGTGTGCATCCACGCGATCACGCCGACGCACGCGGCGTCGGAGTTGGCTTCCTGCAGGACGCGGCGGATCGACGCGGACTCGGTCAGCACCGGCTTGCCGACGATCTCGGCCGGGAGCCCGCCGGAGGCGGCCAGGAGCTGCTGGATCCGCAGGGACTGGCCGGCGACCTGTTCGAGGGTTTCCTCGCCGTAGAGGGCCTGGCTCCCGGTGAGGAACCAGAGCTGGGGTTTCGACGCGCGGGTCATCGTTCTCCTTGGAATCAGTGCTGGCCGTAGACGTTCTGGTACCGGGCGTAGAGCCGGTCGACGTCCTCGGGCGGCAGGGGTTCGGGCGTGCCCAGCTCGAAGGCCTTGTGGACGGTGCGGGCCACGTCCTCGACCATCACGGCGGCCTTGACCGCGTCGCGGGCGGTGCGGCCGACGGTGAACGGGCCGTGGTTGCGCATCAGCACGGCCGGCGACCGGCTCGCGCGAAGCGTTTCGACGATGCCGCGGCCGATGGAGTCGTCGCCGATCAGGGCGAACGGCCCGACCGGGATCTCGCCGCCGAACTCGTCGGCGATCATCGTGAGCACGCACGGGATCGGCTCGCCGCGCGCGGCCCACGCCGTGGCGTACGTCGAGTGCGTGTGGACGACGCCGCCGATCTCGGGCATGTGCCGGTAGACGTAGGCGTGCGCGGCGGTGTCCGACGACGGCGCGAGGTCGCCCTCGACGAGCTCACCGTGCAGGTCGGTGACCACCATGGTGTCCGCGGACAGGTTGTCGTAGGACACCCCCGAGGGCTTGATCACCAGCAGGTCGCGGCCGGGGACCCGGGCCGAGACGTTGCCCGCGGTCCAGATGACCAGCTCGTTGCGGGTCAGTTCGCCGTGCAGCTTCGCCACGGTGTCCCGCAGTTCGGCGACGGTGTCGAGCACTTCACCGGTCAGGGACATCAGGACCGTCCTTTCGCGACTGCGCGGCGGCGGGCGGCGAGGCGGTGCATGACATCGTTGCCGCCACGGCCGAAGTAGTCGTGCAACGTCGTGTACTCGGCGTACAGCTCGTCGTAGGCGGTGACGTGCGCGGGCACCGGCTGGTAGACCGCGCGCTCGACCGAGCCCATCGCGGCGGCGGCCGCGCGGATGTCGGGGTAGGCCCCGGCGGCGACCGCGGCGTGGATGGCCGAGCCGAGCGCGGGTCCCTGCTCGGAGCCGATGACCGACAGCGGGAGGTTGGTGACGTCGGCGTAGATCTGCATGAGCAGCGCGTTCTTGACCAGGCCGCCCGCGATGATCAGCTCGGTGACCGGGACGCCGGCCTCGCCGAAGGTCTCGATGATCTTGCGGGTGCCGAACGCCGTGGCCTCCAGCAGCGCGCGGTAGACGTCTTCGGCGCGGGTGGCCAGCGTCTGGCCGACGATCACGCCGGACAGCTCGTGGTCGACGAGCACCGACCGGTTGCCGCTGTGCCAGTCCAGGGCGACCAGGCCGTGTTCGCCGATCTCCTGCTGCGCGGCCAGCCGGGTGAGCTCCTCGTGCCCGTCCTGGGCGAAGTGCTCGGTGAACCACCCGAAGATGTCGCCGACACCGCTCTGCCCGGCTTCGTAGCCCCAGAGGCCGGAGACGATCCCGCCGTCGACGACCCCGCACATGCCGGGGACTTCCCGCAGCTCGGCGCCGTTCATCACGTGGCACGTCGAGGTGCCCATGATGGCGACCATCTGACCGGGTTCGACGGCGTTCGCCGCGGGCGCGGTGACGTGCGCGTCAACGTTGCCAACGGCCACGGCGATGCCCTCGGGCAGCCCGGTCCACTCGGCCGCTTCGGCGCTCAGTGAGCCGGCGCGCGAACCCAATTGCCCCAGGGGGTGTTCGAGCTTGTCGGCCACGAAGGACTCGAAGCCGGGCGCCAGTTCGCGGAGGAAGTCGCGGCTGGGGTACTGGCCGTCCTGCAGGATGCCCTTGTACCCGGCGGTGCACGCGTTGCGGACGTAGGTGCCGGTCAGCTGCCAGACGATCCAGTCGGCCGCCTCGACCCAGTACCGCATCGCGCCGTAAACCTCCGGTGCCTCTTCGAACACCTGGAGTCCCTTGGCGAACTCCCACTCCGACGAGATCAGCCCGCCGTAGCGCGGCAGCCACTTCTCGCCGCGCGTGCGGGCCAGCTCGTTGATGCGGTCCGCCTGCGGCTGGGCCGAGTGGTGCTTCCACAGCTTGACGTAGGCGTGCGGGTTGCCTGCGAACTCGGGCAGCTCGCACAGCGGCGTGCCGTCCGCGGTGGTCGGCACCATCGTGCAGGCGGTGAAGTCGGTGGCGATGCCGATGACGTCGGCCGGGTCCGCCCCGGCCGCGGCGAGCGCGGCCGGGACGGCGGTGCGGAGCACTCCGACGTAGTCCGCGGGCACCTGCAGCGCCCAGTCCGGCGGCAGCGGGCGACCGGTGGCGGGCAGCGTCTCGTCGAGCACCCCGTGCGGGTATTCGAAGACCGCGCTGCCCAGCTCGGCGCCGTCCGCCACGCGCACGACCACGGCGCGGCCCGACAGCGTGCCGAAGTCGACGCCGACGGTGAGTGGTTGTCCCACGGTGTCCTCTCTCCTGGTGTTGTTCAGCGGCCGGTGATGACCAGGGTGGTCACGGAGTTGGCGGGCAGGGTCAGCTTCGACGTCGCGGCCAGTCCGGTGATCTCCCTGGTCTGCGGCACGATGGCGGTCGGCGCGGCGAGGCTGTTGCGGCCCGCCGGGTCGCCGGTGAGCGTGGTGAGCGTCCCGGTGCCGTCGACCGCGGTGACGCCGGTGAGCGCCAGCCGCGCGGTCTGCACCTGGCCGGTCGGGTTGACGAGCTTGACCGTGAACGTCTTGCGGCCGTTCTTGGTGGTCACGTTGACCACCTGCCGCAGCGGGCTGCCCTGGTTGAGGCGGCTGGTCACGATCTGCTTGCCGAGGGTGCTGGAGAACATCTGCTGCACCCAGTACGACGGCGAGGCGTAGCTCGTCCCGGCGTCGAAGCCGATCAGGTTGACCGGCCAGTTCGACTGGTTCTCCTGCACCAGCACCGGCGCGTACATCGAGCCGATGACGACGTCGCTGTTGCGTTCGAGGCCGGTGAGGAACGCGGCTTCGCCGATGGCGGCGGCCAGGGTGCCGGTGGGCCGGCCGTCCTGGGCGCCGTACTCGCCGACGAGGATGTCCGGGCCGGAGCGGTCCGCGGTGTCGTAGCGGGTCGAGTTGTCGGTGAACCACTGCGGCGACTGGTAGTAGTGGTCGTCCGCGGCGTCCGAGCGCACCCCGGTCGAGGTGCTCGACGCGGCGCCGCCCTGCAGACCGCCGGTCGTCGCGATGACCGTCAGCTGCGGGTACTTCGCCTTGATGGCGTTGTACATGTCGGTGAACCGCCAGGCGTAGCTGCCCGAGCCGTCGAACCAGTCCTCGTTGCCGACCTCGACGTAGTGCAGGTCGAACGGTGCCGGGTGCCCGTCGGCGACCCGCTTCGCGCCCCACGTCGTGGAGGCGTCGCCGATGGCGTACTCGATCTCGTCGAGGGCTTCCTGGACGTACTGCGGGTAGTCGGCCTGGTCGACGTGCTGGCCGTTGAGCGTGTAGCCGGCGAACAGGGCCAGCAGCGGCTGGGCGCCGATGTCCTCGGCCAGCTTGAGGTAGTCGAGGATGCCGAAGCCGTCGGTGGACCAGTAGCCCCACGCGGTGTTCTGGTGGCCCGGCCGCTCCTCCGGCTTGCCGATGGTGTTCTTCCAGGCGAACCGGGTGTCGAGGGTGTTGCCTTCGAGGTAGTTGCCGCCCGGGACGCGGAACAGGCCGAGCTTCATGGCCGCGAGCTTCTGCCCGAGGTCGAGGCGGACGCCGTGGTTCTTGAAGGTGGGCGGGAACAGCGAGACCTGCTGGAACCAGGCGTCGCCGGTCAGCGCCGTCTTCCCCTTGTTGACCAGGGAGACGACGATCCGGTTGTCGGTGGACGCGGTGATGGTCGACGGCGTGGTGAAGCTGAACGTCTGCTGCGCCCACGCGGGGCCGACCGGCTGGACGTCCTTGCTCGCCAGGACCGTGCCGTCCGGCTTCTCCAGGCTGACGCGAACCGCGCCGGTCCAGGTGCCCTTGCCGAAGAAGCTGCCGGTGTACTTGGTGGCGGGTTTCGCGGCGATGCCGTAGTAGCCGACGTTGGCCGCGGCCACGCGACCACCCGCCGGGACCGCGTCGGCGTGCAGCTTCAGCGACCGGTCGAGGGCGGTGTTGAGCGGGGTGGCGGTGTCGATCGCGTACGTGCCGGTGGCGCCCGGCGAGGTGACGAGCGACCAGTACGGGACCGGGGTGTCGCCCGCGCCGCTGCCGCGCTGGTAGGCCTCCTTGAAGGTGCGGTTGCGGACGAGTTCCGCGTACAGCCCGCCTTCGACGGAGTGGCTGATGTCTTCGAGGATCGAGCCGTAGGTGGTCGGGCGGGTGTTGGCGCGGACGACGTTGGCGTCGACGTCCAGGTGGTTGGCGCCCGCGAGGGTGCCGATCTGGGCCGCGGTGAGCGGGAAGCGGCGCAGTTCGAGTTCGTCGACGGCGCCGGTGAACCCGGCGCCCACGGTCAGCGGCGCGGTGGCGGTGCCCGAGGCCGGGCAGGCGGAAACGTCCAAAGTGGTCCCGGTCGGGGTGCCGCAGGTGCTGGTGACCGCGGCCGCGTCGCCGTCGGCGTAGACGGTGAGCCGCTGCGAGGCGCGGTCGAGGACGAGGGCGGCGTGGTGCCAGTTGCCGTCGGCCAGGCCGCCGCCGGTGGTGGTCACCTGGATCGTGCCGACCCGGGCGGTCAGCTTGCCGCCGGTGACGCCGAGGGCGTAGCCGTCGCCGTGGTCGACGAGGGTGCCGTCCGCGGTGGTGCGGAACCAGGCGGCCAGCGAGAGCGAGCCGGTGCCGGTGTCGAACGCGGGCGAGGTGCCCATGTCCACAGTGGACTTGCCGTCGAACTGGACGGCCTTGCCCGCCGCGCCCGCGGTCCACGTCGCCCCGCGGAGGGTGCCGTCGGCCGCGTTGGCGCTCGAGTCACGGGCGACCGTGCCGGCGCCTTCGTCGAAGTGCCACGATCCGCTGGCGGCCAGCGAAGCGACGGCGGAGGCGGTCAGCGGGGTCGGGTAGGCGCGGACGTCGTCCACTCCCCCGGCGAACCAGTCCGCCGGCGCGCCCGCCCACTTTCCGCGCCCGATGACCAGGTGCCCGGAGGCGGTCCACGGCGTCGTGAACGGGACGCTCTGCTGCAGGGTTCCGTTGACGTACAGGGAAAGCGTGCCGGCCGCGCGGTTGTAGACGCCGACGACGTGCTGCCACTGGTCGGCCTGCGCGGGCAGCGTGGACACCGCCGAGGACGACGCCGTGTCGCCGTCGCCCGCGCGGCGGGTGAAGGCGAACCGGCCGTCGGCGGCGCGCTGGAGGTAGAAGCCGCTGATCGCCGAGCCGTCGACGCTCACCGCGGTGCGGAAGCCGGTGGCCGCGGTCGGCTTGACCCACGCGGACACCGAGAAGCTCTGCGCGGTGTCGACGACCGGCGCCGGGGCGTCGATCGCGGCGTCGGTGCCGTTGAGCACCGCGCCGTGCGGGCCGACGACGCCGTCACCCCAGGTCGCGCCGCCGGTGAGGGTGGCGGTGCGCGCGTCGAGGGAGTCGTCGGCGGCGGTGGTGCCGGTGCCTTCGTCGAGGGTCCAGTGCCCGGCGATGGCCAGGCGGGCGGCGTCGGCCGGGGTCAGCGCGCCGGAGTACGCGCGGACGTCGTCGATCGAGCCGTCGAAGTAGTCCACCGGGTTGCCGCCGTACTTGCCGCGGCCGATCACCAGGTGACCCGTCCCGGCCCAGCCGGCGGGCGCGGCGACGGTGGCCTGGCGGGTGCCGTCGACGTACAGCGACAGCGTGGACGCCGCGGCGTCGAACACGCCGGTGAGCTGGTACCACTGGCCCACGACCGGGTCGAAGTTCGCGCCCGCGACGACGCCGTCGGCCGGGGCGTCCCCGGCCAGCCGCGTGAAGGCGAACCGGCGCGAGTCGTCGCGGAACTGCAGGAAGAAGTTGCTGACCTGGTTCCCGTCGACGCTCACGAACGTCTGGAAGCCGGACGTCTTGTCGAGCTTGACCCAGCTGCTCACCGAGAAGCTCTTGGTCGTGTCCAGCACGGGCGCGCCGGCGTCGGCGAAGCCGCTGGTGCCGTCGGTGGTCAAGGCACCACCGCGGATTCCCGGGCCCCAGCCCGCGCCGGGGTTCAGGGTGGCGGGGTGGTCGCCTGCGGTGTCGGCGGCGGTGGTCCCGCTGCCGTCGTCGAACGCCCAGTGCCCGGCCAGCCCCGGCTCGGGGCCGGCCGCGGCGGTCGTCACGGGCAGGGCGGACAACAACGTGACGGCCGCGAGCACGGCCAGGGGCCGCCGGAATCTGTGGGGCATGGCTCTCCTTCGAGCGTTAGCGCTCACATTACGGGTGCGAAGGCGGAGCTTTCACGGGAAAGCTCCGCCTAACGGGTTCGTCGGGTGACCAGGCGTTGCAGGACGATGAAGACGAAGAGGAGTGCGCCGGTGATGATCGAGGTCCACCAGGAGTTGAGGGTGCCGTCGAAGGTGATCAGCGTCTGGATGATGCCCAGCACCATGATCCCGAGCACGGTGCCCAGCACGTAGCCGGAACCACCGGTGAGGATGGTGCCGCCGATGACGACCGCGGCGATCGCGGTCAGCTCCAGGCCGACGCCGTTGAGCGGGTCGCCGGAAGACTTGTACAGCACCAGCAGCAGCCCGCCGAGCGCCGAGCAGAACCCGCTGATCGTGTAGACGGCGATCTTCGTGCGGCCGGTCTTGAGACCCATCAGCATCGCGGACTGCGCGTTGCCGCCGATCGAGTAGACCGTGCGCCCGAACCGGGTGAAGGCCAGCACGTACACCGCCGCGAGGACGACGACGAGCGCGACGACCACGCTGATCGAGATGTGCAGCTCCCCGCCCAGCGGGATCTGCGTCTGGGCGAGGGTGGCGATCGTCGGGTTGTCGATCGAGTACGCCTCGGTGCTGATCGTGTAGCAGAGCCCGCGGGCGAAGAACATCCCGATCAGCGTGGCGATGAACGGCTGGATCTCGAAGAAGTGGATGAGCGCGCCCATCCCGGCCCCGAGCAGGGCGCCGATCACCAGCACCACGGCGATCGCCGCGTACGCGGACCAGCCGTGCTTCTGCATCAGGTCGCCGGAGACCACTGTGGACAGTGCGACCACCGAGCCCACCGACAGGTCGATGCCGCCGGTGAGGATCACGAACGTCATGCCGACCGCGACCACGAGCAGGAAGGCGTTGTTGATGAACAGGTCGAGCACGACCTGCCCGGAGCCGAACGCGTCATAGCTGGCCGCGCCGAAGACGTAGGCGCCGATGAGCAGCGCCATCGTGGCGAGGATCGGGAGGTGCCGCTGCTGCGGCCGGTAGCCCTTGATGCGGGTCAGCGTGGTCATGCCGTGACCTCCACCTTTTCCGGAGCGGACGCGGGCGCCGGCGCGGCCGGGCGGGCCTTGCGGCGGCGGAGCTTGCGGCGGAACGCGGGCGACTGCAGCAGGCACACCGCGAGCACGACCACGGCCTTGAACAGCATGATCGCCTCGGGCGGGATGCCGAGGGCGTAGACGGTGGTGGTCAGCGTCTGGATGAGCAGCGCGCCGATCACCGCACCGCCGATCGAGAAGCGGCCGCCGGTCAGCTGCGTGCCGCCGACGACGACGGCGAGGATGGCGTCGAGCTCGATGAACAGCCCGGCGTGGTTGGCGTCGGCGCTGTGCACGTTCGCGCTGATCATCAGCCCAGCGATGCCCGCGCACAGCGCGCAGAAGACGTAGACGAGCCAGGTCAGCCGGGCCGACCGGAGGCCCGCCAGCCGGCTGGCCTCGGGGTTCCCGCCGACGGCTTCGACGAGCAGGCCGAGGGCCGAGCGGCGGACCAGCAGCGACGCCAGCACGAACACGGCCAGCGCGATGAGGATCGCGCTGGGCAGGGTGAACACGAACCCGCTGCCGATCCATTCGTACGGCGCCGAGTTGATCGTGATGATCTGCCCGCCGGAGATCAGCTGCGCGATCCCCCGGCCGGCGACCATCAGGATGAGCGTGGCGATGATCGGCTGGATGCCCAGCTGGGCGACGAGCCAGCCGTTCCACACCCCGAGCACCAGCGACAGCCCCAGCGCGAGCCCGACCGCGACGAGCGTGGCACCGACGCCGTCGGGGTGGTCGGCGATCCACAGGCACGCGAGCGAGCCGCTGATCGCGACGACCGCGCCGACCGAGAGGTCGATGCCGCGGGTGGCGATGACGAGCGTCATGCCGATCGCGATGAGGATCAGCGGGGCGCCGTTCTTCAGGATGTCGACGAGGTTCCCGTAGAGGTGACCGTCGCGCAGTTCGATCGAGAAGAACGCGGGGCTCGCGATCAGGTCGCCCAGCAGCAGCGCGAGCAGCGCCACCACGGGCCAGAACAACCGGTGCTTGGTCATGAGACGGCTCCCTCGGCCATCGTGGCCATCACGTCGTCCGCGGTGAGTCCCTGGTTTTCGCGCTGGGCCACGACTTTCCGGTCGCGCAGCACGACGACCCGGTGGCTCAGCCGCAGCACCTCGTCGAGTTCGGCGGAGATGAACAGCACGGCCATCCCCTCGGCGGACAGCTGCGTGACCAGCCGCTGGATCTCCGTCTTCGCGCCGATGTCGATGCCGCGGGTCGGCTCGTCGAGGATCAGCAGGCGCGGTTCGGTGATGAGCCAGCGGGCCAGCAGCACCTTCTGCTGGTTGCCGCCGGACAGGTTGCCCACCAGCGCTTCCGGGTTGGCGGGCCGGATGTCGAGCGCCTTGATGTACTTGCCGGCGATCTCGTCCTGGCGGCGCCGGGACAGCGGCCGCGCCCAGCCGCGCGAGGCCTGGAGCGCGAGGACGATGTTCTCCCGGACGGTCAGTTCTTCGACCAGGCCTTCGGTCTTGCGGTTTTCCGAGCAGAACGCGATCCGGTGGTCGAGCCCGGCGCGCGGGGTGCGCAGGTTCGTGGTTTCCCCGTCGACGCGGATCGACCCGCTGTCGGCGTGGTCGGCGCCGAAGAGCAGCCGGGCCAGCTCGGTGCGGCCCGAGCCCAGGAGCCCGGCGAGACCGACGACCTCACCGGCGTGGACGTCGAGGCTGAACGGCTCGACGCCGCCCTTGCGCCCCAGGTCCGCGGCGGACAGGAACACCGGCGCGTCCGCGACCTCGGCCCGGGTGGGGCCGGAGTCCTCCAGGTCCTCGAGGACCTGGAGTTCCTTGCCGATCATCTTGGTGACCAGCTCGACCGGCGTGATGTCCGCGGTGCGGTACTCGCCGATCAGCTTTCCGTTGCGCAGCACCGTCATCCGGTCCGCGACGGCGAAGACCTGGTCGATGAAGTGGGAGACGAACAGGATCGCCAGGCCCTGCTCGCGCAGGGACCGGACGACCTTCAGCAGCTGCTCGACCTCGCCGGCGTCCAAACTGGACGTCGGCTCGTCGAGCACGAGCACCCGCGCGTCGACGTCGAGCGCGCGGGCGATCGCGACCAGCTGCTGCACCGCGATGGAGCAGGTGCTCAGCTCGGCCGAGACGTCCACGTGGACGTCCAGCCGGGCGAGGAGCTCCTCGGCCCGCCGCCGCATCGGCCCCCACTGGATGCGGCCGAAGCGGCGGGGTTCCCGGCCGAGGCAGACGTTCTCCGCCACGGACAGGTTCGGGCAGAGGTTGACCTCCTGGTAGACCGTGCTGATGCCGGCCTGCTGGGCCTCGCCGGGCCCGCCGAAGGAGACGGCGGTCCCGGCGAGGGTGATCGTGCCCGCGTCCACGCCGTACACCCCGGTCAGCACCTTGATCAGGGTGGACTTGCCGGCGCCGTTCTCCCCCATCAGCGCGTGGACTTCGCCGGGGAACAGGCGGAAGCCGACGCCGTCGAGGGCGAGGACGCCGGGGAACTCCTTGCGGATCCCGGTCATGGTCAGGATTTCGGTGGACACGGGGACCTCTCAGTACTGCCGCTGCGGCAGGGCGGCCTTCGCCGACGCCTGGTCGAACTCGGTTTCCTGGGTCTCGATGCGGGCGGGCACCTGCTCGCCGGCGGCGACCTTCTTCACCAGGTCCATCAGCTGCGGGCCGAGCAGCGGGTTGCACTCGACGACGTGGTTGATCTTGCCGTCGGCCAGCGCGGTCAGCGCGTCCTTGACGCCGTCGACCGAGACGATCTTGATGTCCTTGCCCGGGACCTTGCCCGCGGCTTCGATCGCCTCGATGGCGCCGAGCGCCATGTCGTCGTTGTGCGCGTAGAGGACGTCGATCTTGGGCTGGGACTTCAGGAAGGCCTCCATGACCTCCTTGCCCTTGGCGCGGGTGAACTCACCGGTCTGCGAGGCGACGATCTTGTACTTCGGGTCCGCCGCGATGACGTCCGCGAAGCCCTTCTTGCGGTCGTTCGCCGGGGCGGACCCGGTGGTGCCCTGCAGTTCGACGATGTTGACCTGGCCGGTGGCGCTGCCGAACTCCTTGGTCAGCCACTGCCCCGCCTTCTTGCCCTCGGCGATGAAGTCCGAGCCGAGGAAGGTCTTGTAGAGCGACTTGTCCGGCGAGTCGATCGCGCGGTCGGTGAGGATGACCGGGATGTTGGCCGTCTTGGCTTCCTTGAGCACGGTGTCCCAGCCGGACTCCACCACCGGCGAGAAGGCGATGACCTTGACCTTCTGCTGGATGTAGGAGCGGATGGCGGAGATCTGGTTCTCCTGCTTCTGCTGCGCGTCGGAGAACTTCAGCTCGATGCCGGCGGTCTTGGCCGATTCCTGGATCGACTTCGTGTTCGCCGTCCGCCAGCCGCTCTCGGCGCCCACCTGGGCGAAGCCGAGCGTGACCGCCCCGCCGGAGCCACCGGAAGAGCCACCACTCCCGCAGGCGCTGAGCAGCACGAGTCCGGCCGCCGCGGCCGCCGCGGCGGCCCATCGCTTCTTCAGCACGTTCACTCCTCGATCGACGGTGATCAAATTTGTTAGCGTTAACATTCAGAGGGGTCGTTCTGGGGCCGGGCGCGTTCGCCGTGCTAACGCGGCCCGGTGCTCTCGCGGACGATCAGCTCGGGCACGACCAAGGCGCGCGCGTGCCGGTCACCCCCGTCCATCCGCTGGGTGAGCAGGCCGAACGTGCGCCTGCCGACTTCGATGAAGTCCTGGCGCACCGTGGTGAGCGGCGGCGTGAAGTACGCCGCCTCGGGCACGTCGTCGAAGCCCGCGACGCGCACGTCGCGCGGCACCGAAACACCGGCCTCGGCGAACGCGCGCAGCAAGCCGAGCGCCATCTGGTCGTTGCCGGCGAAAACGGCGTCCAGCTTCGGTTCCTTGGCGAGGGATCGCCCCGCCTCGTAGCCCGACCGCGAGCTCCAGTCTCCGCGGATCACCCGCGGGGCCGGGACCCCGTGGCGTTCCAGGGTTTCGCGCCAGCCGAGCTCGCGGTCGCGGGCCTCCAGCCAGTCCTCCGGCCCGGCGACGTGCCAGACCGTGCGGTGGCCGAGGGCGAGCAGGTGCTCGGTGGCGCGGCGGGCGCCGTCGCGCTGGTCGACGGAGATGACCGGCACGGGCGCGGTCTCCCCGCCGCCGACGGCGACGACCGGGAAGTCCGCGGGCGCGGCTTCCAGCGCACGGCCCGCACTGACGTGCGGGGCGATGACGATGATGCCTTCGACCGCCTGGCGGCGCAGGTTCTCCACCGCGTCGGCGATCGACGACCGGCCCGGCCGGCTGACACTGGAGATCGTGATCGCGTACCCGGCTTCGCGGGCGGCGTTCTCGATGCCGTACAGCGTGCTGGCCGGACCGTACAGATTGGACTCGAGCGCGACGACGCCGAGCGTCCCGGTCCGCCCGGTGACCAGCGCGCGGGCCGCGGAGTTGGGCCGGTAGCCCAGTTCCTCGATCGCCGCGAGCACCCGGGCCCGCGTCTCGGGGCGCACCGGGCCGGTCCCGTTGATCACCCGGGACACGGTCATGTGCGAGACCCCGGCCACGCCCGCGACGTCGGTCAGGCTCGGCTGCCGCGTCCCGGCCGCGGTCACCCGCACGGGTCCGCCGGAGCGGGGTCGTTCGGCCACCGGCGTCCCCTCTCCGTCCGCGTCGACTGGGCCTGCGTCACCTGTTCCGGTGACGGCGAGGAGTAGTGTTAGCGATAACACCCTCGCGGTCAACCCTGGGTCGCGTAACGGTGTGGTCACGTGCGCCGGACTCCCCGCCGCCGCGGCTTCCGGGCCCCGGCCTGCGGAAAGCCTGGTTTGTGATTCACCAGGTGCGCGGTGACCACGGTGTTCAGGCGCATGTTCGCGCCCCCGGCGTCAGAGCGCGACGGTCGCCGCCACGGGCAGGTGGTCGCTCCCCGTCGCGGGCAGCGTCCAGGCCGCGACCGCCCGCACCCCGCCGACGAAGACCTGGTCGATCCGCGCCAGCGGCAGCGACGCGGGCCAGCTGAACCCGAACCCGTCCCCGGCCTCGTCCTGCGCGGCTTTCAGGCGAGCGGTGATCGGGGCGAGCGCCCGATCGTCGGTGGTCCCGTTGAAATCCCCGACGAGCACGACCTTTTCGGCGGAATCCGCGGCGACTTCGGCAGCGAGCCGCTCGACAGCGGCGTCCCGGCCGTTGGCGGTGAACCCCGAATCGAGCCGCACCCGCACCGACGGCAGGTGAGCGACGAAGAGCGCGACGGGCCCCTTCGCAGTGTCCACAGTGGTCCGAAGCGCCCGCGTCCACGGCATGATCTCGACCGGCCGGGTGTCCCGGAGCGGGAAGGTGCTCCAGACCCCGACGGTCCCCTGCACGGTGTGGTGCGGATACCGGGCGGCGAGCGCGTCTTCGTACTTCGGGATCTCGGACCGCTTCAGCTCCTCGAGCGCGATCACTTGCGCGTTCGAGGCGGCGAGGGCTCGCGCGGTGCCGGCGGGGTCGAGGTTTTCGTCGTTGACGTTGTGCGAGACGACGGTGAGGTCGCCGCCGGTGCCGCGGTGGTCGAAGAGCTTGGCGCCGAAGGAGGTGCTCCAGACCAGAGTCGGGAGGAGGAGCGCGACGAGAGCCAAGGCCGAGCGGCGCAGGAGGGCTGCGGTGAGCAGGAGGAGGACGAGGGCGCCGGTCCACGGGAGGAAGGTTTCGAGGAGGCTGCCCGCGTTGCCCGGCCAGTTGGGGATGAGGGGGTGGGCCAGCAGGAGCAGGGCGGTGAGGATGGCGAGGGCGGCGATGATGCGGCCGCGACGCCAGGTTCCGGGCCGGCGTCGGGACGACGGTCGCCCGCCCGGTCCCGGCGGCTGGGACGGCACTCGCCCGCCGACCGACGCCACAGACTCAGAACCCGCGACCGGCGGCCGGGCGCCTGCGCCGGGCACTCGCCCATCCGCCGACCCGGACCGGGTCTTCGCCCCCGGCACTCGCCCATCCACCGACCCCACCGGCCGCAAACCCGCACCCGGCACCGGCCCGCCTGCCTGCTCCACCGGCGCCGTGGCCGGGCGCCCGCCGCTCCACCCCAGCGGCTGGGTCACCGCCGAACCCTGGTCGCCCGGTGGCACGGTCGCCGTCATCGCGTGGCCGCCGTCGGCAGCTCGTGCTGGATCGCCGCGATCAGCCTGCGGCTGTTCTCCAGCGCCGCTCGCAAGCCCGATGCCGGGCTTCCACCCGGGCTCTGGTGCAGCACCACGCCCAGGATCAGCGCACCGCCCGGGGCCTGCGCCGCCCACATCAGCGCGCCGCCCGCGGCTGTGGACGAGCCCGTCTTCAGGCCGATCACGCCGTCTTGGCCGAGGAGGGTGTTGGTGTTGACCACCGTGCCCGGGACGCCGTCGACGCGCAGGCTCGGCGTCGCCACGATCGCGCGCAGCACCGGGATCTTCATCGCCTCGCGCGCCAGCCGCAGCTGGTCGGCGGCGGTGCTCGTGGTGGAGTCCTCGACGCCGCTCGCGCCGGTGTACGTCGTGCTCGTCATGCCGAGCGCCGCGGCCTCGCGGTTCATCTTGGCGACGAACGCCTCCTGGCTGCCCGCGTCCCAGCGGGCCAGCAGCCGGGCGACGTTGTTGCCGGACGGCACCAGCATCAGGGCCAGCAGGTCGCGCTCGCTGATCCGGCGTCCCGCGCGGACCGGCGCGGTCGACTCCTCCGCCGAGGTCGATTCGGCCTCGGCCTGCTCGTCGACGGTGATCCGCGGGCCCGCCTCGCCCGCGTCGAGCGGGTGGTCCTTGAGCACCACGTAGGCGGTCATCACCTTGGTGACGCTGGCGATCGGCACCGGCTCCTGCGCACCACGCGTGCCGAGCGACCCCAGCCCCAGCACCTCGGCGCTCGCCTGCCCTTCCGACGGCCACGGCAGCGCCAGGTCGATCGCGGGCCGCGCGGCGCTCGCCCGGCCGGCGAGTTCCGGCGGGAAGAGCACCCAGCAGGTCACGGCGACGACGACGGCCGCCGCGGCGGCGATCCCGCCGGCGACGGGTGGGATGCGGGTACGGGCCATGGTCTCCTCCGGCTGCCGGGGCACGCTCGTCCGAGCGCACTCCGGTCACTCTGTCCGGGGAAGATCGCCGGCCCGTCGGGGTTGTTCGACAGGTCTGAACCAGGAATGTCACAGCTCTGTACCAAGGCCCGGCCGGCGCGACGTCGTGACCGACTCGTTCACCGCCGATCCGCCCATCCGCGCCCGGCCCGGGAAAAGACGCGGGACCGGTCCGCTCCCCGCCGCGCACGGGGAGCGAGCCGGTCCCGCCGTTCGAGGGCCGCTCAGCTCACGTGGACGTAGTCGACCACCAGCTGCTGCGGGAACTGCGTGCTGCCGTCCGGGTCACCCGGCCAGTAGCCGCCGACCGCGAGGTTGAGGATCACGAAGAACGGGTGGTTGAACGCCCACGTGTTGCCGCCGACGTCGGCCGGTGTGCGGGTCTGGTAGGCGTTGCCGTCCACCGACCACACGATCTTGTCGGTCGACCAGTCCACGGCGTAGGTGTGGAAGTCGTCGGAGAAGTTCGGGCCGGTGTAGGCCGCTCCGATGCCGCCCGAGCCCGAGTAGCCGGGGCCGTGGATGGTGCCGTGCACGGTGTTGGGCTCGAACCCGACGTTCTCCATGACGTCGATCTCGCCGCAGTTCGGCCAGCCTGCGCTGCCGATGTCGGTGCCCAGCATCCAGAACGCGGGCCACATGCCCTGCCCGCGCGGCAGTTTCATCCGGGCTTCGACGTGCCCGGACGACGTGGAGAACTTGCCGGAGGTGTTCAGCCGCGCCGAGGTGTACTCGCACGCGCCGTACCAGCAGTTGTTGCCGCTGTTCTCCTTCTTCGCGGTGATCACGAGGTGGCCCTGGCCGTCGAGGGCCGCGTTGGCGGTCCCGTCGGTGTACCACTGCCGTTCGTGGTTGTTGACGTTGTCGCCGGTCTCGTGCACCCACTTCGAGCCGTCGACGCCGCTGCCCGCGGGGCCGTCGAAGTCGTCGGTGAAGCTCTCGAGAACCGAAGCGGCCTGGCTCGGCGGGGCGGCCACCACGGCGCCGAGCGCGAGCAGGGCGGCGGGGACGGCCAGCAACCGGGCCGTCCGGCGCCACCGGGTGGGGATCCTGGTCGACGTCATTGTCGCCTCTTCTTCTTCCGCGGGCGACGGCTGGCGGCTCACCGGCGCCCTATTTGTTGTGGATCACAACAAAGTATGGAGGCCGAGGTTGCGAAGAACAAGGCTAGTCGGTCGGACATTTTCCGACGAGTACCCGATGGTCCGGACCACCGGGTACTTTCGGGCAACCAGGCCGGTCAGCGCTGGATGCAGTCGAGGCCGATGCCCAGCGGCGTCGCCAGGTACTGGCAGATGTGCGTGGCGTGGGCCGCGTCGGTTTCCGTGCAGGCGACCGGCACGCCGAGCAGGTCGACCGAGCAGTAGGCGTAGAACTGGTTCGCGCTGCCCGGCACCGGGTCGGCCGACGCCGGGGCCGCCGCGGCGACGACCACGGAAGCGGCGAGCGCACCGGCCGCCGCGAAGGAAGCGATTCGGGTCTTCATCGTGCTCTCCTCCCGTCAGGGTTCGTGCTGATCAAGATTCCCCGCCCGGTTCCCGTTCAGTTCCCGATCACCGGAAAGTGTCGGGATTGCAGGATTACGTCCGAACGTCGGTGTTTTCGAACACCTTCACTCACCTACGCTGGGCGCGCTGCCCCGCCGAGGCCCCCTGGAGGCTCCCGTGATGGCCGACCCGCACGAGCTCACCCGACGCAGTTTCCTCGGCGGCGTCGCCGCCGCCGGCGCGCTCGGCGCCCTGCCGCCCGGCATGGCCGAGGCGCTCGCCGAACCCCGCGCCACCGGCAGCCTTTCCGACGTCGAACACGTCGTCGTCCTCATGCAGGAGAACCGCTCCTTCGACCACTACTACGGCACGATGCGGGGCGTCCGCGGCTACGGCGACCGGTCGGCGATCGTCCAGCCGAACGGCCAGGACATCTTCCACCAGCCCGATTCCGGGCGCAGCGATGGCAAGTACCTCCTGCCGTTCCGGGTGGACACGGCCAAAGTGGACGGTCAGGACCTCGGCGACCTCGGCCACGGCTGGACCGACCAGCACCAGGCGATCGCCGGCGGCGCGAACAACGCGTGGATCCCCGCCAAGGGCGAGATGACCATGGGCTACTTCGGCCAGGGCGACATCCCGTTCCACCGCGCGCTCGCCGACGCGTTCACGGTGTGCGACCACTACTTCTGCTCGGTGCAGGGCCCGACCACGCCCAACCGGCTCTACCTGTTCACCGGCACCATCGACGCCGCCGGGCAGGCGGGCGGCCCGGCGAACTACAACCCCGCCGACTACCAGCCGGTCTTCCGCTGGACGACCTACCCGGAACGCCTGCAGCAGCACGGCGTTTCGTGGAAGGTCTACGCCAACAAGGAGGTCGGGGACGCGAGCGGCTCGTTCGTCGGCGACTACGGCGACAACCCGCTCTGGCTCTTCCAGGCCTACCACCAGGACTACACGAGCGAACTGTCCCGACGGGCCAGCGTGTTCAAGACCTGGGGACCGGATTCGGGGCAGGGCAAGGACGTCGACCACGTCCTCGCCGAGTTCAAGGCCGACTGCGCGAGCGGCTCGCTGCCGAAGGTGTCCTGGATCGTCGCGCCCTACGGCTACTGCGAGCACCCCGAAGCACGGCCCGTCGACGGCGCCGCGTACACCCAGACCGTGCTGAACGCCTTGTGGGCCAACCCGAAGCTCTGGGAGTCCACAGTGGTCTTCATCAACTACGACGAGAACGACGGCTTCTTCGACCACGTCGCCCCGCCGATCGCGCCGTCCGGCACCGCGGGCGAGTACATCGGCGGGCAGCCGATCGGTCTCGGGGCGCGCGTGCCGATGACGGTGATCTCGCCGTGGAGCCGCGGCGGCTGGGTCAGCTCCGAAGTCACCGACCACACTTCGGTCCTCCGGTTCCTGGAACGCTGGACCGGCGTCGCCGAGCCGAACATCAGCGCGTGGCGCCGCGCGCTCTGCGGCGACCTCATGACGTGCTTCGACTTCGGCACGCCGAACTCGCAGATCCCGCTGCTGCCGGACACCGCCGCGCTGCGCAAGCAGGCCGACGACACCCAGACGAAGCTGCCGAAGCCCGCCCCGCCCGCGACCGGCGCGCAGCAGGTCCCGGTCCAGGAGGCGGGGACCCGGCCCGCCCGCGCGCTCCCCTACCGGCCGCTGGTCACGACGTCGCTGAGCGCCGACCGCAAGATCCTCACCACGACGTTCGCCAACCAGGGCACCGCGGCCGTGCAGCTGATGGCCTACCGCAACGACGGGCAGACCGACGGCCCGTGGCCCTACGACGTCGCACCCGGGGCGCAGGTCAGCGACACCTGGCGGATCCAGCTCTACGGCGGCGGCAAGTACGGCGTGGCGGTGCACGGGCCCAACCGGTTCCGCTGGGTGCTGGCCGGGGACGCGAACAGCGCCGGCGCGGGCGTCGACGTCCTCGGCGGCTACACCACCGAAAACAAGCTGCGGCTCACCATGCGCAACGGCGGGACGACGACCGTCAAGCTCACGATCACCGCGAACCACTACCGCACCGACGGGCCGTGGACCTACACCCTCGCCGCCGGGCAGACAGTGACCGACGACTGGAACCCGGTCGCCTACGGGTCCGGCTGGTACGACCTGTCGGCGAGACTCGACGCCGACCCGAAGTTCCTGCGCCGGTTCAGCGGGCACCTCGAAACCGGCGCGCCGAGCGTCACCGGCTAACCGTTCACATCCATGACTGGTGTTCAGCCCATTGACGGGCTCTGCCGGGGTCGCCTATAAAGGGAACGTCCGGGTGTACGCCGCAACACCTCCGCTGTCCCCCTTTCCCGGAGGCCACTGGTGTCCCCACGTAGTGCCGTTTTCCTCGGAGCCGCAACCGTTTCCGCCGCCGCGCTCGCCCTCGCCCTGACCGGCGGGGTCACCGCGGCGGCGGCCGCGGCGAACCTCTCCGCCACCTTCGCGCAGTCCTCGGTCTGGACCGGTGGCTACGGCGGCGGCTACACGATCGCGAACCGCGGCGACGCGGCCGCCACCGGCTGGACGGTCGAGTTCGACCTGCCGGCCGGCTCGGCGGTGACCGGCTCGTGGAGCTCGGTGAAGACGCAGACCGGGCAGCACTACAAGTTCACCAACGCCGGGTTCAACGGCACGGTCGCCGCCGGTTCCAGCGTGAGCTTCGGCTTCAACGTCTCCGGCGCAGGCGTCCCCATCGGCTGCACGGTCAACGGCGCCGCGTGCGCGGGCGGCGGCCAGGCCACCACCACCCCGACGACGCCCACCACGACCACCACTCCCCCGCCCAGCGGCGACACCGTGAACGTCTCCACGGCCGCCCAGCTGCAGGCCGCGCTGGCGAACGCGGCGCCGGGACAGGCGATCAAGCTGGCGCCCGGCACCTACCGCGGCTCCTTCATCACGACGAAACCCGGCACCGCGGCGAAGCCGATCACCCTTTCGGGCCCCGCGAACGCCGTCCTGATCAACGACGGCCCGTCCGGTGACGCACCCGGCTGCCCGGCGCCCACTCCCGGCTGGGATCCGGGCTACGGCCTGTGGCTGTCGGGCGCGCCGTACTGGAACCTGACCGGCTTCACGGTGCAGGAGTCCAAAAAGGGCATTGTCGTCGACGCCTCGCCGCACACCACCATCGACGGCGTGACCGTGCACCACATCGACGAAGAGGCGATCCACTTCCGCCGTTCGTCGGCCGACAGCGTGCTGAAGAACTCCACGATCACCTACACCGGCCTCGTGCAGCCCGGCTACGGCGAGGGCGTCTACCTCGGCTCCGCCAACTCGAACTGGGGCTGCCACGGCAACTCCGGCGGCGTCGACCGCGGCGACCGGATCCAGGTGCTGGGCAACCACATCGGGCCGTTCGTCGCGGCCGAGCCGATCGACGTCAAGGAAGGCACCTTCGACGGGGTCATCCGCGGCAACACGTTCGACGGGCGCGGGATCAGCGGCGAGAACTCGGCCGACTCCTGGATCGACGTCAAGGGCATCGGCTACACGATCGAGGACAACACGGGCACGTTCGCCGCGCCCGGCACGTTCGCCAACGGCTACGAGAACCACAACACCAGCACGAGCCCGTCGTTCGACAACGGATGCGGGAACGTCTGGCGGAACAACAAGTCCGACCTCGGCGGGGCCGGCGCCTACGCGATCAAGATCAGCTCGGTGTCGAAGTGCGCGGCGCACCCGAACGTGGTGTACGCGTCGAACACCGTGACGAACGCCAAGTCGGGCTTGACGAACATCACGGTCACGCCGTAGTCCCCCTAAAGGTGCATGGCCAGCCAGAGGGCCACCCACGCGGCGGCGGCGATCAACGCGCCCGCCACCGCCGCGAGGAGCACCCGGTGCAGGCCGCGGGCGGGTTTCGCCGGTGTCTCGATGTGGTCCATGGAGTCGATCATGAACCACGCGCGCCGATCACGACAGCCGGCGCGCTCGTCCGGGCGACCCCTGCGCGGGGTACCCCGGGCGACGCACGTCACCCCCGCCGGCGGGAACACCGGCCGCCGCGGCTCGTTGTAGGGAGTGCCGGCGCGGGTGAAACCCCCGGCCCCCCCAACCCCCGTTCCCTCCCGGGGTTCCCCCGTGCTCCTGGGCGGGAACGGGCCTCAGGGCACGATGGCGTCGACGTACCCGCCGTCGACCCGCACGGCCGCCCCGGTCGTGGCCGAGGCGAACGGGGAACTCAGGTACACCACCAGGTGCGCGATCTCCTCGGGCTCGATCAGCCGCTGCAGCAACGACTGCGGCCGGTACTGCTTCATAAACTGGCGCTGCGCCTCGTCCCACGGGACGTCCTTGCCCACCAGCTGGTACACGAAGTCCTCGACGCCGCCGGTGTGCGTCGGCCCGGCGATCACCGCGTTGACCGTGACGCCGGTGCCCGCCGCGTGCTTGGCGAACCCGCGGGAGACACCGAGCAACGCCGTCTTCGACACTCCATAGTGGATCATCTCGGCCGGGATCACGATGGCGGAATCGCTGGCGATGTACTGGATCCGGCCCCAGCCGCGTTCGGTCATCCCCGGCAGGTAGGCGCGGGTGAGCCGCACCGCGGCCAGGACGTTGACCTCGAAGTAGCGGCGCCAGTCGGCGTCGGTGATGTCCAGCGGCTCCTGGGCGCCGAAGATGCCGAGGTTGTTGACCAGGATGTCGGCGTCCGGCACCTCCTCGACGACCTGCGCGGCACCCGCCTCTTCCGAGACGTCGCCGGGTGCCGGGAGGAAGTCCGCGTCCGGCAGGTCTTCGCGCAGCCGCGCGATCGCCTTCTGCACGCCCGTTTCGCTCCGGCCGTTGATCGCGACGCGGGCGCCCGCGGCCGCGAGACCCACCGCGATCGCCGAGCCGATGCCCTGGGTGGACCCGGTGACCAGTGCCGTCTTCCCGCTCAGGTCCACCCGCATCGTGAAAGCCCTCTCTCGCCTCGACGTCCCGCCCGATTCAAGCACAGCCGCCCGCCGCGCACCGGCTGGAAAACCGGTTGCCCGGCCGGCGCCGCGGCTACACCATCTGCGCATGACTTCCTGCCGCACGCCGCTCCCGCCGACCGCCGCGACCACCGCGCCGGTCCGGCAGCAGCGCCGTCCCCGGAGGCCGATCCCGCCCGCGCTGTGACCGCCGCGCTGCTCGCCGGCCTGGTGGCCGGCTACGGCATCGCGATCCCGGTCGGCGCCGTCGGCACCTACCTGGTCGCCCTCACCGCCCGCACCTCGCTCCGCACCGGCATCGCGGCCGCACTCGGCGTCGCCACGGCCGACGGGGTGTACGCGCTGGTGGCGGTGCTCGGCGGGGCCGCGATCGCGAGCGTGATCACGCCGGTGGCCGGGCCGCTGCGGCTGGTCTCGGCGGGGATCCTCCTCGTACTGGCGGCCCGCGGGGCCGTCGTGGCCCTGCGGTCGCACCGGGACGCCACCGAACGGCCCGTGACACCGCTCGCGCCCGGCCGCGCGTACGCCGGCCTGCTCGGCATCACGCTCGTCAACCCCGCGACCATCGTCTACTTCGCCGCCTTGGTGGTCGGCGGCCGCGCGGGAGCTCCGGTGCCGGTCCTCGACCAGGGGGTGTTCGTGCTCGCCGCGTTCGCCGCCTCGGCGAGCTGGCAAACCCTCCTCGCGGGCGGCGGCGCGCTGCTGGGCCGGGTCCTCACCGGCCCGCGCGGGCGGCTGGTGACGGCGCTGGCGTCGAGCGCGGTGATCACCGCGCTCGCCGTCCGGCTTGTCCTGAATTGAGCGAAAACCGTTGCCCTGCAACGGTTCGTCCGGCGCACACGGGAAGACGATTCCCGGCCGGGTCCGGCGTTAGCCTCGGGCTCGACGACGGGAGACGGCCATGGACATGCCGATGACGTCGACGCCCGGCTGGGACGTCGTGGGAGCGACCCTCCTCGTGCTCTGGGCGCTGGCCATGTGGGGCGCGGTCGGCGTCCTGGCGTACGCGAACCGCCGCGCGGTGCGGCCATGGGTGTACCGCGGCTCGGCCGCCGTGATCGGCATCGGGGTGCTGGGCCAGCTCGGGCACGTCCAGGAGCACGTCGCCCAGGCCGGCTACTGGCTCGGCCACCCGAACTCGCCCGCGTGGATGACGCCGTGGGGCACCGGGCTCGCGAACGGCCTGCAGCGGGTGCTGCCGGACCGGCCGACGTTCGGGATGGAGCTGCTGCACCTCACCGGCAACTTCATCTTCCTGGCCGGTCTTGCCGGCGTCATGGTGATCACGCGGCGGGCGTTGAAGACCCGGGCCCGCCGCTGGGCGAAGATGGGCGTGTGGATGCAGGGCCTGCACGGGCTCGAGCACCTCGTCCTCACGGTGTCGGTGGCGTCCGGCTCGCGCGCGATCGGGCTCTCGACGTTCTTCGGGCTCGTCGACGCCGGTCCGGGCCTGACCACCTACCGCGTCTGGTGGCACTTCGTCGCGAACGTCGTGGGCTCGATCATCTTCGGGCTCGCGCTCCACCACCTCTGGAAGGAACGCCGTGAAGTGCGGGCGACGTTCTTCGTGCGCCCGCTCCCCGACGTCATCCGGCGGGCGGCGTAGCGCAGGTCAGCGCGGGCCCGTGCTCTCCCGGACGATCAGCTCCGCGGGCACCAGGTGCCGGGCCCCGGCGTCGCCGCCGGCCATGCGCTCCTCCAGGAGGCCGAACGTCCGGCGCCCCACCTCGATGAAGTCCTGGCGGACCGTCGTCAGCGGCGGCGGGAAGTACGCGGCTTCCGGCACGTCGTCGAAGCCCGCCACGTGCACGTCCTCCGGCACCCGGATCCCGGCTTCGGTGAACGCCCGCAGCAGGCCCAGCGCCATCTGGTCGTTCGCCGAGAACACCGCCTTCAGTCCCCGCTTCCCGGCCAGCGCCCGCCCGGCTTCGTAGCCCGAGCGCGGGCTCCAGTCCCCGCGCACGAGCGCCGGGACGCGCAGGCCGCGCGCCTCCAGGGTCTCCCGCCAGCCGCGCTCGCGGTCGCGGGCTTCGAGCCAGTCCTCCGGGCCGGCGAGGTGCCAGACCGTCCGGTGCCCCAGCGCGAGCAGGTGCTCGGTGGCGCGGCGGGCGCCGTCGTACTGGTCGACCGAGATCACCGGGACCGGCGCCGACTCACCGCCGCCGACGGCCACCAGCGGGATGTCCGACGGGGCGGCCGCCAGCGCGCGGCCGGCCGTGACGTGCGGGGCGATCACCACGATGCCCTCGACCGCCTGGCGGCGCAGGCTTTCCACGGCGTCGCCGATCGACGTCCGGCCGGGGCGGGTCACGCTGCAGATCGCGACGCCGTAGCCGGACTCGCGCGCCGCGTTTTCGATGCCGTACAACGTGCTCGCCGGCCCGTACAGGTTCGACTCCAGCGCGACCACGCCGAGCGTGCCGGACCGGCCGGTGACCAGGGTCCGCGCGGCGGTGTTGGGCCGGTAGCCGAGCTTCTGCACGGCGGCGAGGACGCGCTCGCGGGTTTCGGGGCGCACCGGGCCGCTCTCGTTGACCACGCGCGAGACGGTCATGTGCGAGACCCCGGCCATGCCGGCGACGTCGGCCAGGCTCGGCTGCCGCGGCCCGGGTGCCGGCGCCTTCGTCTGCTCCTTCGCCCGGTCCACCACCCTGGCCCCTTCCACCTCGCGCCGTGTCCCCACGCCGGAGACGGTACCGCCGAATCGGCGTGCACCGGGCCTCCCGCGCCGCGTCAGGACCAGCCGAGCGGATCGGAGAGCGCTTTCACCACCGCCGTGACGCGCTGGGTCGCCACCGCCCAGCCGGTCGCGGCGGGCTGGGCCGTGAGCACGACGACGACGTACCGCGCGCCGACCAGCCCGCTGGTGTGCAGGTTCCGGCCCGGGTCGCAGCACGACCACCCCTGCTTGACGGCCCAGCCGCCCGGCACCGCGGCGGGGATGCCGAAGAACTGGTCGAAGCCGTCCGCGCCGCGGTGGGTGGCGTTGCCGAGCGCGTCCAGGACGACCTGGCGGGTGCCCTCCGGGGCTTCGTCGAGGAGGTACGCGTAGATCCGCGCGACGTCGGCGGCCGTCACGAGGGTGCTGCCCCAGTGCAGCGGGTCGGCGGGCGGCCGGGTGGCCGTCAGGCCGGCGCGCGCGGCCCAGCGGGTGACGAGCGACGGGCCGCCCAGCTTCGTCCAGAGCCGGTTCGCGACCGCGTCGTCGCTGCGGGAAAGCATCCCCACGACGTCGCCGTCCGGCTCGCCGCGCCGCAGTGCCTCCAGCGCGATCAGCAGCTTGACCAGCGACGCCGACGGGTAGACGGCGTCCGGGCGGTGGGAGACGACGTCCTGGCCGGTTTCGCGGTCGTGGACGAGCACGCTCAGCCTGCCGGGCACGAGCGCGGCGAGCGCGGCCTCGTCCGGCAGCGGCGGCGCAGGGGCCGACGTCGCCGTCGTGGCCACGCTCGTGGACAGCGACGGCGAGGCGGGCGGCTGAGCGGCGGCCGGACCCGGCGGGCGCACCGCCGCGGCCGCCCCGAGCATCGCCACCACGGCGCCGGCGCACGTCGCGGCCAGCAGTATCGCGTTTCCCCGGTGCATACGGGCTGTTGTCCGGACCCACCGCCGGTGTTCGCCCGATGTGTCCTGCGTCTCATCCGGACGTGCGCGCGGGGACGCGGAGCGCGGCGGCGACAACCAGTAGCGTGACCAGAATCGTGGAACGGCTCGACCGGCCCGACCTCGCCGCGCGAGATCCGAAAGAGGTCTTCTCGCGGCTCTTCGACGAGTACGCCCCGCCCCTGCGCGGATACCTCGCGGGGCGGGTCGGCGTGCACGCCGCCGACGACCTCGTGGCCGAGACGTTCGTCGTCGCGCTGCGCAGACGGGCCAGCTACGACCCGGCGCAGGCGCCGATCCGCGGCTGGCTCTACGGCATCGCGACCAACCTGCTGCGCAACCACGTGCGCCAGGAGGTCCGCGGGTTCCAGCTGACCGCGAAGGCCGGCGCCGTCGAGCGCCCGGCCGAGAACCACGACACCGCGGTCGCCGGCCGGGTCGACGCGGCGGCCCGCCTGCGCGTGCTGGCCGGCGCGCTGGCCGCGCTGTCCGAAGAGGACCGCGACGTCCTGCTGCTCACGTCCTGGGCCGGTCTCGAACCGGCCGAAGTCGCCGAGGCGCTCGGCGTGCCCGCGAGCACGGTGCGCTCGCGCCTGCACCGCGTGCGCCACCGGCTCCAAGCCCGGCTCGTCCCCACCGAGGAGAACCCGCTATGACCGAGCTCGACGAAACCCTCGAGCTGCTCCACCGCGACGCCCGCACCGCGCCGGCCGACCTCGCCGCCGCCCGCGCGAAGCTCATGGCCGCGCTCGACGCCGGTACCGTCGTCCCCTTGCGGCGACGGCGGATCCGCCGGTTCGCCGTCCCGGTCGCGGCGGCCGCGGCGGCGCTGACCGCCGTCGTCGTGCTGCGCCCGGCCGAGCCCGTTCCCGACGCGGCACCGGCGCCGACGGTCCCGCTGCCCGACGTCAAGCTGATGTCGGCGGCGCAGGTGCTGAACCGGGCGGCGGACCTCAGCGTCGGTGCGGCCGACCAGCCGGTCGGGCCCGGGCAGTTCCGCCTCGTCGCCGAGCACACGTGGGTGGGGCGCGGCGTCCAGAGCGCGGACGGCGGCGGGTACACGTACCTGTGGGAGCAGGAGGTCGACCGGTGGATCCCGGCCGCCGAGCGGGACGTGTGGCAGGAGACGCGCAAGATCCTGAGCACCGGGAAGTTCCTCGGCGGTACGGTGCCGCAGGCGCAGGCACCCGAGCCGGAGATCACCAAGACCGACCAGGGCCAGTGGCAGGGCGCGTGCGGTGACTTCTTCCCGAAGGCCAAGCCCGTCAAGAAGTGCGGTGACCCCACCGACTGGGACAGCCCGGCGTTCTACGCGGCGCTGCCGCGCGACCCGGCCGCGCTGTACGCGAAGCTGCGGGACCTGACGAAGGGCCGCGGCTCGACGCCGTCGGTGATGTTCCACTTCGGCATCGAGATCCTGCGGGCCGGGCTGATGCCGGCCGAGCTGCGCGCGCAGTGGTACCGGGCGCTGGCGAAGATCCCGGGCATCACCGTGCTGGCGGCGTCGGCGAACCTCGACGGCCGCTCCGGCGTCGCGCTCGGCCTCGACGACCGGCACGAGATCCGGCAGCTGATCATCGACCCCGTCACCGGCGGGTTCATCGGCGAGCGCACGGTCGCCGGCGCCGAGCCGAACGACCCCTGGATCAAGCCGGGCACCGAGCTCGGCGCGAGCGCGATCACCACGTCCGTCGTGGGCGCACTCGGCGCGAAGTAGCCGGCGGCCGTCCGCCGTGCCCCGCCCCCGGGGTACGGCTACGGTCGGCCGGTGGGCATCGCCGTCCTGCTCCTCGCGATCCCGGTGGGGATCTGCATCGGCGTCGTCGGCATCGGCGGCGTCCTGCTGCCCCCGGCGCTCACGTGGCTGACCGGCCTCGACATCCACGCGGCGGCGGGCACGAGCAGCTGGTCCTTCCTCTTCACGGGTCTCGCGGGCACGGCAGCGTACGCCCGGCACCAGGCGATGCCGTGGCGTTTCGGCGGGTGGCTGACGCTCGGCGCGGCCCCGGCGGCTGCGGTGGGGGCACTGGTGAACGGCGCGGTCCCGGCGACGGCGTTGTGGCTGGTGCTGGCGACGCTGACGGCGGGGTCGGGTGCGTTCAACCTGTGGGGACGGCCGCGGGAGTCCGCCGGCCGTCGTGAGCTGTCGCCGGTTGCCGCCGTCGCCGTCGGGGTCTTCATCGGGTTCGGGTCGGCGCTCACCGGGACCGGCGGGCCCGTGCTCCTCGTTCCCGTCCTGCTCGCCCTCGGCGTCCCCGCGCTGACCACCGTCGCCGCCGGGCAGCTGGTGCAGCTTCCGCTCGTCGGGTTCGCCACGCTCGGGTACGCCGCGCACGGGTCCGTCCACTTCGGACTCGGGAGTCTCCTCGGCGTGCTGGCCGCGGCCGGTGTGCTGGCCGGTGCGCGCCTGGCGCGGCGGCTTCCCGGCCGACACCTGCACCGCGTCGCCTCGGCCGCGCTCGTCGGCTTCGGCGCGGTGCTCTTCGTCCTGCCCTTCCTCCCGCGCTAGGCAGGCCCGAGGCGCACGCAGCACAACCCCGGCCCGGGCTCCAGCCGCGCGCGCAGACCTCGCTCGCCGACGCCGTCGAGCATGCCCTCGACCAGGCCGAGGTTCATCTCGCAGACCAGCCGCTGGTGCGTCCGGGCCAGCTGGTGGAACGGGCAGTTGCCCAGCAGCACCTGATCGCCGTCGACGCGCGGTTCGAAGCCGTGTTCTTCCAGCGTGCCGAGGATGTCCGGGGCGCCCGAGGCCAGCTCGGCGCCGCGCTCGCGGGCCCGGCGGGTCAGGATTTCGCGGGCCGGGTCGCCGGTCTCGTCGGCCTCCTCGACGGCGGTGGCGAGCAGCTGACCGGCGAGTTCGTACTGGCGTTCCGGCAGGGAGACGCTCACCTGGCGGTCGGACCGCCGGTACAGCTTCGCCGGCCGCCCGGCGCCCGGGCCGCTGCGGCCGGTGCGGCGTTCGTGGCCGACCGCCAGCAGCTGCTCGTCCACCAGGCGGTCGAGGTGGAACGCGACGGTCGCGCGAGGCAGGCTGAGGGCCGCGGCGGCGTCGTCGCGGCTCACCGGTACCGGCTGGCGGACGACGTAGGAGTACAACCGGCGCCGGGTCGGCTCGTCGAGCGCCGCGACCGCGGCCAGCGCGCCGGCCTGGGGTTCGTGCATCGTCGCATTCTAAAACACATAACTGTTGACGAAAAGGGGCGGGAGCTTCTAACGTCGGCTCGACTTGATTTTAGAAGGAGGCACGCCCGTGAGCGTCGAACCCGTACCGCTGCGGCACCTCGGTGTCGTCCACGACCGCGACGCCGTCGACCTGCACGCCGCGGAGCGCGCGGTCGCCGACCTGCTGCGGGCGCTCGGCAAGGACCCGACGTCGGAGCACCTGGGCGACACGCCGCGCCGGGTCGCCCACGCCTACGCGGAAATGCTGCGGCCGCGCGACTTCCAGCTGACGACCTTCCCCAACGACGAGGGCTACGACGAGCTCGTGCTGGCGAAGAGCATCCCCGTGCAGTCGCTGTGCGAGCACCACATGCTGCCCTTCCGCGGCGTCGCGCACGTCGGCTACCTCCCCGGCGACCGGATCCTCGGCCTGTCGAAGCTCGCCCGCGTCGTCGAACTGTTCGCGCGCGACCTGCAGGTGCAGGAACGGCTGACCAAGCAGGTCGCGGACTGGCTGCAGGAGCACCTCTCGCCGAAGGGCGTCGGCGTGGTGATCGAGGCCGAGCACCTGTGCATGTCGCTGCGCGGGGTCCGGGCGACCGGCGCGCAGACCGTCACCTCGTCGCTGCACGGCCTGCTGCGCGAGGAACCCAAGACGCGGCAGGAGTTCTTCGCGCTCACCGGGGTGGTCTCCTGATGGACACCTTCGTCGTCATCGGCGCCGGGCTCGCCGGCGCGAAAGCCGTGGAAACCCTGCGGGCGGAAGGCTTCGAGGGCCGGATCGTCCTCGTCGGCGCGGAACCGGACCTGCCCTACGAGCGGCCGCCGCTGTCGAAGGGCTACCTGCTCGGCCAGGAGGACCGCGCGTCGGTGTTCGTCCACGACGACAAGTGGTACGTCGAGCACGACGTCGAGGTGCTCACCGGACGGCGCGCCACAGCACTGGACCGCGCCGCCCACGAGGTCGAGCTGGCCGGCGGCGAACGCCTCGGCTACACGAAACTGCTGCTGGCCACCGGATCTTCGCCGCGGCGGCTGCGGGTCCCCGGCAACGACCTCGACGGCGTCCACTACCTGCGCCGGCTGTCCCACGCGGACCAGTTGCGCGAGGCGCTGTCGGCGAGCGGCCGCGTCGTCGTCGCCGGTGCGGGCTGGATCGGCCTGGAGACCGCCGCGGCGGCGCGCAGCTACGGCTGCGAAGTGACGATCGTGGAGCCCGGACCCTCGCCCCTGCACGCCGCGCTCGGCCCGGAGCTGGGCGGGTTCTTCGCGGACCTGCACCGCGGGCACGGCGTCGAGCTGCGGCTCGGCACCGGCGTGACCGGGTTCGACGGCGACGGCGCGGTGTCGGCGGTGCGGACCGACGACGGCGAGATCCCGGCCGACGTCGTCGTCGTGGGCATCGGCGCGCGGCCCGAGACGCAGCTGGCGGAAGAGGCTGGCCTGACCATCGACGACGGCGTCCGCGTGGACGCGGCCCTGCGCACCGAGGACCCGGACGTCTTCGCGGCGGGCGACGTCGCGAACGCGTGGCACCCGCACTACGGGCGGCCCCTCCGCGTCGAGCACTGGGCGGCGGCCACGAACGGCGGTCCCGCGGCGGCGCGGTCGATGCTCGGCCAGGCCGTCGAGTACGCCGAGCTGCCGTACTTCTTCTCCGACCAGTACGACGCGGGCATGGAGTTCACCGGCTGGTTCCCGCCGGGCGGCTACGACCGCGTCGTCCGGCGCGGCGACACCGAGGCGTTCCACGCGTTCTGGCTCGCCGGCGACCGCGTGGTGGCGGGCCTGCACGTCAACAAGTGGGACGACGGCCTCGACGCGGTGCGCGAGCTGATCCTCAGCGGCCGGAAGGTGGATCCGGACCGGCTCGCCGATCCCGACCGGCCCCTCGACGGCGACTAGCCCGACGCGCTGAAGGGGACTTCCCTCGCACGAGGAAAGTCCCCTTCAGCGCATCTCGTTCTAGTCCGCGCGCCGGTGCCGTCCGCCGCGCGACGCGCCCGCGATCGCCCGCACCCGCAGCGCCAGGTCACCGCGTCGGGCCCTGCGCGCGTACTCCAGCAGCGCTTCCACCTGCTCCTGCGGCAGCCACCCCTGATCCGCGCCCGCCTCCAGCCGCAGCAGGTGGGTCACCAGCTCCCGGGAGTCCTCGTCGTTCTCCCCGGCCAGCTCCGCGAACCGGCAGGCCGCCTCGGCCTCGCCGTCGCACCACGCCGTCATGGCCAGCAGCGTCGCCGTCGCGGTCATGATGTCGCCGCGGTGGACACCACCCTCGGCCGCCAGGTGCTCCGCCAGCTGGAAGCTGCGCGTGCCGACCCCTCCGGCCCCTTCCCGGCGCACCGCTTGCGCGAGTGCCCGGATCTGCTGCGTGACGTAGTCCCCGCTCGACAACCCCGACATGCCGTCCCCTCCACCGCGCACCCCGATCCGTGCGTCCCCCGACAGGTGTACCGCATCGGCCGGTGGATACGTCGAACGCCCCACCGGTTTCGTCCGATCGGTCCCGGATTCAGCCCGAGCGTCCGGGACCGGCGCGCCGCTGGGACATGTAGACCGCCGCCGAGGTGCGCCGTTCGACGCCGAGTTTGTGCAGCACCGAGGAAACGTAGTTCTTCACCGTCTTCTCGGCCAGGAACAGCCGCTCGGCGATCTGGCGGTTGGTCAGGCCCTCCGCGACCAGGTCGAGCACCCGGCGCTCCTGCGGGCTCAGCTGCTCGTAGCGCGGGTCCGCGGTGGCGACGTTCTCCCCGCGCAGCTTGTTCATCACCGACGCGGTGAGCGTGGCGTCCAGCAGCGAGCCGCCGCCGGCGACCGTGCGGACGGCGTCGATCAGCGACCGGCCGGAGACCTGCTTCAGCATGTAACCCGCCGCGCCCGCCATGATCGCGCCGAACAGCGCGTCGTCGTCCGAATAGGACGTCAGCATCAAGCACGCGGGCGCCGGGTCCACAGTGGACCGGATCTCGCGGCACACCTCGACGCCCTGCCCGTCCGGCAGCCGGACGTCGAGGATCGCGACATCCGGGCGCGCCTGCGGGATCCGCACCAGCGCCTCGGCCGCCGTCGCGGCCTCGCCGACCACTTCGATGTCCGGCTCGGCCTCGAAGACGGTCTTCAGCCCGGTCCGGACCAGCTCGTGGTCGTCGAGCAGGAACACCGCGATCGTCATCGTCCACTCCCCTGCTCGCCGGCCCGCGCCGGCAGCTCGGCGGTCCATTCCAGCCGGGCGCCGCCCCCTTCGGCGGCCACCAGCGCGCACGTCCCGCCCCACCGGGCCGCCCGCGCGGCCAGGTTGGCGAGCCCGCTGACCCGGTCCGGCTCCGGCGGCGGTCCCGTCCCGTCGTCGCGCACGGCCAGCGTCAGCCGACGGCCCAGCCCGTCCACGGTGACGTCGACCGACGACGACGTCGCCCCGGCGTGCCGCGCGACGTTCGCCAGCGCCTCGCGCAGCGACGCGATCAGGTCCGAGCGGACGGCGTCCGGCACCGCGGCGTCCAGCGGCCCGTCAAACCCGACGCGCGGCTCGAACCCCAGCGTGTCGCGGGCGTCCACCGCCACCCGCAGCAGCTCCGCGCGGAGGCTGCCGTGCGCCTGCGCGGGCGCCTGCAGCGAGAAGATGCTGTTGCGGATCTCGCGGATCGTGCCGTCGAGGTCCTGGGCGAACCCGGACACCCGCGCGGCGACCGCCGGGTCGGCGATCAGCCTGCTCACGCCCTCGAGGCCGAGCCCGGTCGCGAACAGCCGCTGGATCACCAGGTCGTGCAGGTCGCGGGCGATCCGGTCGCGGTCCTCGAACACCGCCAGCTGCTGGCGCGCCTCCTGCGCGCGGGAGAACTCGACGGCGAGCGCGGCGTGCCCGGCGAAGGTCTCGGCCAGCTGGACGTCGGAGTCGGTGAACGGCGACTTGTCGCGGAACTTCGCGACCACCAGCACCCCGAGCGTGTCCTCGCCGACGAGCAGCGGCACCGAGATGGCCGAGTCGAGGTCCTTGATCATCGCCGGCATCGGCCCGGCGCGGTCGCGCTGTTCTTCCTGGACGCGCTCGCCGTAGTCGCGCACGACGACGGGACGGCGGGTGGCGAACGCGACGCCGGTGGCGGTGCCCTCGGTGGGTACGGTCAGCCCGATCAGCCGGTCGGCGTCGTCCCCCGGCGGCTCGACGACGTCGAACACCAGCTGCCCCGGCCCGGCCGGGCGCGCGATCGCACCGGCTGTGCCGCCGGCGACGACGCGGGCGCGTTCGGCGATCAGCCTGAGCGTGGCGTGCAGGTCCTGCGAAGCGAGCAGGGCGCCGGTGACGTCGTAGGAGGCTTCGAGCCAGCGTTCGCGGCGGCGCATCTGGTCCACCAGCAGCGCCTTTTCGACCGCCATGCCGGTCGCCGCGGTGAGCGCGCCCAGCACTTCCCGTTCACGCCGGGTGAAGCCGCCGTCCCCGGGCTCGACCACGAGGGTCCCGAACACCCGCGACCCGGCGCGCACCGGCACCTCGACCGCGCCGGCGCCGGGCTCGCCGCCGTAGCGGGCGACGCCGTTCTCGGGCAGTTCCAGCCGCCCGCGCGGGGCCCCCATCAGCTCGCACGTGGCCGTGACCGCCCGCTCCAGCAGCGACGGCAGCTCCAGCTCGCGGGCGATGCCGCCCACCGCCGCGAGGATCGCCGGCATGCTGATCTCGTCCGTCACTTCCCGTCGACCCCGCTGGCTCCGCCCGATTCCCGGGCCACTCCCGGGCCGTCAAGGGTGCCACAGAAGACTGCCCGTGTCGGCCCAATCCGGTTCGTCCATCCGGTGGGTCGATCGGCGGAGCGGGTTCGTTACTGGGCGTGGCAGGCGAGCCGGTGGCCGCTGATCGATTCGGCCGGGATGCGCAGGAAGCGGTGCCCCGCCGGAACCGGGCAGGGGCACGAGCAGGTGAGGTCGACCGCCCCGGATTCGGTGGCCCGGCCGAGCAGGCTCACGTACCAGCCGGCACCGAGGTCGTCGGCGTATTCGTCGGCTTCGAACGCGACGACGGCGTCGCGCGCGCCCGCGTAGAGGGGACTGGTGGCGGGGACGGCGAACACCACGGCGTCGTCGACGACCGTGAAGCGGACGGGGCGGACCGCCGGCATGGCCCGGTGGGTGAAGATCACCCGGCCGAGGCTCGCCGTCCGCAGCAGCGCCAGGCATTGCTGCCGATCCAGCAGGAGCCCGAAGCCCACGTCGTCCACCATCGCGTCCCTGTGTTTCTCCTGTGAGATACCCGGCCACCAGCGTGATCGGTGCCGCGGGTAACCCGATAGGGCCGTTCGGCCCGGCCGCCGCGGCGCCGCCCCCGCGGCACACCGCGGCCGTGCGCACCAGGGCCGGAAGACCCGGGTCGCAGCGGACTCCCGGCCGGTGCGGCGGCGGCGAGCGGTGACTTAGCGTCGTGATCATCCGTGACGGCGAGCGTGGGGAAAGGGTGAGGCCGATGTCGCCGCAGTCCGCCGAGGGCGCGTCCGCTCCCCCGGCGACGTTCACCCTCGACCCGGCCCTCGTCCGGGCGGCGATCCAGGGCGACCGCGCCGCGGTGGCCGGCCTGCTGCGCGTCCTGCGCCCGCCGGTGTTCCGCTACTGCCTCGGCCGGCTCCGCACCTGGCAGGACGGCTCGTCGGACGCCGAGGACTGCGCGCAGGACGTGCTCCTGGCGATCGTCAACGCGCTGCCCGGCTACCGCTACGAGACCGACGGCTTCCTGGCGTTCGTCTTCGGCATCGCCTCGCACAAGGTCTCGGACTTCCACCGCCGCCGCGCGCGCGACCGCACGAGCCCGGTCGCCGAGCCGCCCGCCGACCGCGCGACCCCCGGCGACCCGACGAGCGAAGCGGCCGAACGCGCGGCCGCCCTCGACTGGTCGTCCGGCCTCCTCGACACGCTCCCGCCGCGCCAGCGCGAAATCCTGGTGCTGCGGATCATCCTCGGGCTGACGGCGGAGGAAACGGCCGCCGCGGTCGGCCTCGCCAGCGCGGGCGCGGTGCGCGTGGCCCAGCACCGGGCCCTGGCCACGCTGCGGCGCGGGCTGGTCGCGCAGAAGCGCGCCGCTTCTTGAGGAGCACGCGTGCGATCATGCGCGGGTGTCCCCGCTCCTGATCGTCGTCGGCGGCCTGCCCGCGACCGGCAAGACCACCATCGCCGCGGAACTGGCCCGCCACACCGGTTTCGCGTTCCTGCGTGTCGACACGATCGAGCAGGCGATCGTCCGCGCGTCGCCATTGGCGCAACCGCTCGGACCGGTCGGCTACGTGGTCGCCCAGGACGTCGCGGCCGACCTGCTCCGCACGGGCGTGAGCGTGATCGCCGAATGCGTGAACCCGCTCGCCGTCACCCGGGACGCCTGGCGGGCGGCCGGACTCGGCGCCGGCGCACGGGTGCTCGAAGCCGAGATCGTCTGCTCCGACCTCGCCGAACACCGGCGCCGCGCGGAAACCCGCGACGTCGGCATCCCCGGCCTGGTGCCGCCGACGTGGCAGGAGATCCTGGACCGCGAGTACGAGCCGTGGACGCGCGACCGCCTCGTCGTCGACACCGCGCGGCTGCCGGCCGGCGAGGCGGTCGCGGTCATCGAAGCGGCCGCACGGCCGTGTCACCGCTGACGTTCTCCAGCCGGCGGCCCGTGGTGCGCGGGCCGAGCACCGCGATGTCCACGGCGACCACGACGAGCGCGCCGGCGACGACGAGGAAGAGCGTGGTCGGGCCGTGCGCGGACAGCAGCGGGACCAGGACGAACGGCATCGCGCCGCTGGCCAGTCGCGACAGGGAGTAGGTGCCGCTGGACGCCGTCGAGCGCAACGCCGTCGGGAAGATTTCGGCCTGGTAGATGTGGAAGGCGTTCGAGAAGAGGTTGCTGGTCGCGGTGTAGAGGAAGCCGAACACCAGGATCAGCGCCATCGAGCCGGCGTAGCCGAACGCGATGCCGAACACCGCCATCGCCAGCACCGAACCGACCACGAGGTACTTGCGCTCGACGCGTTCGACGATCGGCAGCGACAACGCCGAGCCGACCGGGTAGCCGAGGTAGGTCAGGGCGGCGAACAGCAGCGATTGCGAGACGGCGTACCCCTTGGCGGCGAGGACGAGCGGCACCAGCGTGCCGAAGCCGTAGTAGCCGAGGGTCTGCAGGACGTGGAAGACGACCATCATCCAGGTCCGCCGCCGCAGGGCGGGCGCGAAGAGGTCGCGCACCGGCGCGGCGGCGCGCTTGCGGGTCTCGCCGCGGCGCGGGGCGGGCGTGTCGACGGTGGTGCCGCGGGCTTCGGCCTCCATGCCGGCCACGAGGTGCGCGGCCTCCTCCGTGCGGCCGACGGACTCCAGCCAGCGCGGTGACTCGGGCAGGCCGCGCCGCAGCAGGAAGACCGCGCCGGCGCCGAGCGCGCCGATCACGAACAGCCAGCGCCAGCCTTCGATGCCGAAGACCTCGTGGTCGGTCAGGCCACGGGCGAGGAAGCCGACGACCGGGAAGCCGCAGAAGGCGAGCGTGTAGGCCCAGGCGATGAAGCGGCCGCGCTTGCGGGCGGGCAGCAGGTCGGTCAGGTAGGTGTCGGCCAGCGGCGGCTCGGCGCCGAGGCCGATGCCCGCGAAGAACCGCGTCGCCAGCAGCATCAGCGCGCTGCCGCTGAACGCGCCCAGCAGCGAGAAGACCGAGTAGAGCCCGAGGTTCACCAGGAACGCGCCGCGCCGGCCGAACCGGTCGGCGAGCCGGCCGAGGAGCAGGGCGCCGACGAACATGCCGACGAACGTCGAGGCGAGCAGCGGCGGCAGGTCGGCCTTGGTCAGCTCGAACTCTTCGACGAGCACCGAGCTGAGCACGCCGGTGAGGAAGACCTCGTAGAAGTCGAAGAACAGCCCCAGCCCGACGGCGACGGTCGCCCGCCGGTGGGTCCGGGTGATGGGCAGCCGGTCGAGCCGGCCCGCGATCGTGCCGGTGTCCGGCGCGGCGTCGGGGAGGTGGGCCATCCGTCGTCTCCTTTGACTTCGCCACTATGTGGTTGGCGAACTCATAATGTGACGCAGGGCGGGCGGAGTCAAGGACTCACGGGACGGGGACAGGATGGGTCAGCCGGCGCCGGATCGCAGGCTGACGTGCGGATTCGGACAGGACGGGAGGTATCGCCGCCGGGCCCGGAGCTCGCTCGGCGGCGGCTCCGCTGACGTCTTGAATGAGTCATTCAGGTCTTCGGAGGTCCTGAATGACTCATTCAAGACACCGCCGCGAACCCGCCCGGCATGCCGCGGGGCCCGGAGGTCATGAACGACCCTTTCACCTCGTCCGGCGAGATGAACGACCCTTTCATGACATCGCGAGCGCGCGAGACCACCCGCCGCGGAGCCCTCAGAGAGCGGCGACCTGCTCCACCCCCGGCCGGTACCCCAGCCGTTCCGAGGCGCGCCGGGCCGCTTCCACCACCACCGGGGCCAGCCGCGGGACGTCGGCCGCCGTCATGCGCTGGGTCGGGGCGCCGATGCCGATGGCCGCGCTCACCTCGCCGTTCAAGCCGAACACCGGGGCGCTCAACGACGCCGCACCCAGGTCGCGTTCCTCGAAGCTCACCGCGTACCCCGCCGAGCGGATCTGGCCGAGCTGCTCGGTCAGCAGGTCGATGTCCACGACCGTGCGCGGGGTGAACCGCGCCAGGCCGTGGCCGATCGCGTCCTTGATCGCGAGCTTGTCCCAGGCCAGGAAGACCTTGCCCGCCGAGCCCGCGTGCAGCGGCATCACCATGCCGACCACGAACAGCCGGACCACCGGGTGCCGGGACTCCGCCAGGGAGATCACCGTGCGGTAGGCGCCGTCGCGGACGTACAGGCACGCCGTCTCGCCCGTTTCGTCGCGCAGCTGCTGCAGCACCGGCCGGGTCAGGCGGACCAGGTCGAGGCCGAACGTGCCCGGCGCCGCCCAGCGGACCAGGCCGAGGCCGACGCGGTAGGTGTCGTCGTAGCGGTCGAGGAACCCCTCGCGCACGAGGTTGTGCACCAGCCGCTGGCACGTGCTCGCCGGCAACCCGGTCGAACGGGTGATCTGCTGCAGCGTCAGCTCCGGGTCGTCGATCGTGAACGACTCGAGGATCTGCTTGAACTTGCGCAGCACCAGCACCGGCGTCGTCCCGCCGCCGCTGCGCTCTTCCTCTGCCATCGCCCCGCCCCGTGCCCGTGGTGTGCCGCACAGTCTAGCGACGCTCGGCCCCGTTGACTCCGCGACACACACCCGTATTCTGAGTTGGCAACTCATATCGTGGTTTGGAGTCGGGCATGAGTGAACAATCCGGGCCCCTGGCGGGCCTGCGGGTGGTCGAACTGGGCAACTTCATCGCCGCGCCCACCGCCGGGCGCCTGCTGGCCGACTTCGGGGCCGACGTCGTCAAGGTCGAGCGCCCCGGCACCGGCGACGAACTCCGGCGCTGGCGGCTGCACGGCGGCGACACCTCACTGCTCTTCCGCACGCTCGGCCGCAACAAGCGGTCGGTGACCGTGGACCTGCGCCGCCCCGAAGGCCAGGACATCGTCCGCGCGCTGGCCGCCCGCAGCGACGTCCTGCTCGAGAACTTCCGGCCCGGCACCCTGGAGCGCTGGGGCCTGGGTCCGGACAAGCTGCGCGCGCGCAACCCGCGGCTGGTCGTCGTCCGCGTCTCCGGCTACGGCCAGACCGGCCCGTACCGCGACCGCCCCGGCTTCGGCGGCGTCGCCGAGGCGATCGGCGGCCTGCGCGCGCTCACCGGCTACCCCGGCCAGGCCCCCACGCGCGCCGGGGTCAGCCTCGCCGACTCCGTCGCCGGGCTCTACGCGGTGATCGGCGCGCTCATGGGCCTGCTCCGCCGCGAACGCGAGCCGGGCGCCCGCCCCGGCGAGGTCGTCGACGTCGCCCTGTACGAAGCCGTCTACTCCCTGATGGAGTCCCTGCTCCCGGACTTCGACGCGCACGGCGTCGTGCGCGGGCCGGCGGGCTCCGCGCTCCCCGGCGTGGCGCCGTCCAACACCTACCGCTGCGCCGACGGCAAGTACATCGTCGTCAGCGGCAACGGCGACGCGATCTTCCGCCGCCTCATGCACGCCATCGGGCGCGCGGATCTCGCGGCCGACCCACGGCTGGCGGACAACGCCGGGCGCGTCCGCCACGCCGGGCTCCTCGACGACGCGATCGGCGCGTGGGCGGCGACGCTCACCCAGGAAGCCGCGGAGGCCGCACTGCTCGCCGCGTCCGTGCCGTGCGGGCCGATCCTCACCGCCGCGGACATCGCGAAGGATCCGCACTTCGAGGCCCGCGGCATGCACGAACGGCACCGCGTGCGCCTCGGCGAAGACCGCGAAGCCGAGGTCACCTTCCCGGGCATCGTGCCCAGCCTGACCGAACGGCCCGGCCGCACCCGCGCGCTCGGGCCGGATCTCGGCGCGCACACCGAAGCGGTGCTCGCCGAACTCGGCATCACCGGCGACGCCGTCGCCGGGCTTCGCGAGAACGGAGTGATCTGACGTGACCGAAGTCCTCATCACCGAGGTCGTGCTGCGCGACGGGCTGCAGGACGAGCCACTCACCGTGCCGTCGCACGAAAAGATCCGGCTCGCCCGCGGCCTGGTCGACGCCGGCGTGCGCGCGCTCGAAGTCGGCTCGTTCGTCTCCGCGCGCCGGGTACCGCAGATGGCGGACACCGGCGACGTGCTGCGCGCGCTCCTACCGGACACCCCCGCGCGCCTGCACACCCTCGTGTTCACCGAACGCGGGGCGCGGCAGGCGATCGACGCCGGCGCGCAGTCGGTGCGGCTGGTCGTCTCCGCGAGCGACGGGCACAGCACCGCGAACGCCGGGGTCCCCACGGCCGCGGCGCTCGACCGCCTCGCCGGCTGCGCCGAGGTGCTCACCGAAGCGGGGGTCGCGATCGAGGCGTCGGTCGCGACCGCGTTCGGCTGCCCGTTCGACGGCGACACCGCTCCGGACCGGACCGCCGACATCGCCGCGCGGCTCGGCCGGCTCGGCGCGCGCGTCGTCCACCTCGCGGACACCATCGGCGCCGCCCGGCCCGGCCAGGTGCGTTCGGTGGTCTCGGCGGTGCGCGACGAACTGCCGGACGTCCCGCTCGGCCTGCACCTGCACAACACGTACGGCCGCGCGGCGGCGAACGCGTGGGAAGGGCTCTCGCTCGGGATCCGGCGGTTCGACGCCGCGCTGGGCGGGATCGGCGGCTGCCCGTTCGCCCCGGGCGCGTCCGGCAACATCGCGACGGACGACCTCGTCGACTTCTTCCACGGCGAAGGAATCGCGACCGGAATCGACGTCGCCAAGCTCGCCGAGGTGCGCGATCAGGTCGCGCTCGCGGTCGGCCACCGGCTCGGTTCGGCATTGGCCGCCATTCCCGCGGTGCCCGCCACGCTGCGCTGATCCCGGGGTCGCGCAACGCTTTCCGGCCGGGCGCAGGCCTCGGGTCTCACCGGGGGATACGGCCGCCGGTTCAGTTCGGTTCAAACTTTTTTCGATGCTTGCCCGGTGTCAAAGGCGCGTGTAACTTCCATAACGGAACGATAACCAGCCGGGTGACGGCGCGGCCACGGGCAGGTGAGCGCGCACCCACTGATGTCGGGTCAGTGGACCAGCCGGAAGACCGTTCCTTGCCGACGCATTCCTGACGGGCACGAGCCTGGGCTCGTACCCGTTCAGTGTCGCGCGTTCCCGCCAGCCCGACACCCCGGAGGATTTCCCATGTCCCGCACCCAAGGACGGCACCGCCTGTCCCGCCGGACCAAGATCGCGACCGGCGGCCTCGCCCTCGCGATCGCGGTCGGCGGCATCGTCGTCGCGACGACCACCGGCAACACCGGTGAGGCCAGCGCCGACGAGGCCGATCCCGCCTTCTACATCGACATCCTGAAGGTGCAGCCGAACCAGTTCGACCCGCGACCGGTCTACGGCGCCGCGACGGGCACGTTCACCGTCGACTGCGGCCGCAACGAAAACCAGCACTTCAACCCCGACAACTTCATCGCCCAGCCCGGCGTCCGCAACGGCGCCCAGCACCTGCACGACTACGTCGGCAACCTCTCCACCAACGCCGACTCCACCAACAAGAGCCTCGTGAAGGCCGGCACCACCTGCCGCAACGGGGACAAGTCCGCGTACTTCTGGCCCGTCGTCCGGATCGACACCGGTGAAGAGGAGAAGAACGAACCCGCCAAGGCGCCCGACGGCGACCGGGCGCAGGCCGCCCAGGAGGCGAAGACCGTCCAGGTGGCCTGCCCGGACGTGGCGAGCAAGCTGCCGGACATCCCCGACCAGGCGATGGCCGAAGTGGACAGCAACCTCGAGCAGCTCGACGCCCAGGCCGACGAGGCGAACCAGCGCGTCGCGGCGGCACAGGGCCAGGGCGGCCAGAACCTGGTCCAGAACAGCATCGTCGGCCCGCTCAACGACCGGCGGAAGGCGATCATCGACCGGATCCTCACCGCGATCGGCCGGTTCGCGCCCAAGCCGGGCGGCCTCGGCAACCTGCCGTGCTCGACCAAGCCCGGCAAGGACACCGGAGCGCCGACGCCGCCGCCGAGCAGCACCGCGGGCGGTGCGCTGCCCGGGCAGGACGGCAACAACGAGCTCCCCGGCAACGACGGCAAGATCCTGCGCCCGCAGAAGGTCCAGATCACGTTCCGCGGCAGCCCGGTGGGCAAGGTCGTGGCGATGCCGAAGTTCCTGCGCGTGCTCTACGGTGACGCGAAGGTCTCGACCAACGGCCCCGCGAACGCGCGCGCCAGCTGGACGTGCACCGGGTTCGAGAACCGCGTCACCGAGAAGTACCCGATCTGCCCGCAGAACAGCAAGGTCAAGCGGGTGCACACGTTCCCGAGCTGCTGGGACGGGCAGAACACCGACAGCGCCAACCACCGCACGCACATCGTCTACCCGGACCGGAACGGCCGGTGCGCCAAGGGGTTCAAGGCGGTCCCGCAGCTGCAGATCTCGCTGACCTACGACATCCCGCACGACGTCCAGGTCAAGAAGCAGTACAAAGTGGACGCTTTCCCGCAGGAGAAGCACAACCCGTTCTCCGACCACGACGACTTCGCGAACGTGATGTCGCAGCGGATCATGAACGGGCTGGTCAACTGTGTGAACCGCGGGCGGGCCTGCCGGGCGTGACCTGATCCCGATCCGCGGGAGGCCCCCACCGGCACCGGCCGGCAGGCAGTCTTCCGTGGCTGCTCGTGGGTTCTCACCGACTGCCGTCAAGGCCACCTTACGGGCGTCTGACGCCCGTAAGGTGGCCTTGACGGCTCGTTCATGAAACTGCGGGCCGCTCTTCGTGTGCGGCCGGCACGCGCCGGCCGTGACGAACGCACGGCCGCGCCCGTGCGGATCGCAGTCCAGAAGACGTCAGAACGCACGCCCCGGCCCGAAACTGGTTCCCGTCACCCCGCCCCGGTGAACCCCACCGGGGGACAACTCCGCAGGAGGAACCATGATCTCGAGCTTCGAGCGCCCCTCGGCCGTCGTCGTGCACAACCGCGCGGTCGTGCACAACCGGGCCGTCGTCCACAACCGCGCCGTGGTCCACAACCGCGCCGTCGTGCACAACCGCGCGTCCGCCAAGTAGTCCCGGCCCAGCCGTGGCCGTGCCGCGGTCCGGATCACGGGCCGCGGCACGGCCCCGCCGACGAGGGGATCGCCCATGCCTTCCGCCGACCCGCGCCTGCAGCTGACCGGTGTCGAGCTCCACGACCTCGAACCGGAGCTGTGCCTGCTCATCACCCCGAACGGCGGCCAGTACTCGATCACCGCGCCGGTGGGCGAGTTCCGTGACTGGCTCGGCCGCTGCGACGGCACCCGGACGCGCGCCGAGCTGCTCGCCGGGATGAGCCCGGACCACGCGGAAGTGCTCGACGTCCTCGAAGCGGACGGCTGCCTGCACCCGGCGACCGGCGACGACGGCGTGCGGCGCCTCGCCGCGACGACGGTGCTGGTCACCGGCGCGCCCGAGCTGACCGGCCCGCTGGTGGCGGCCCTCGAAACGACCGGCTACGGCGCGGTCCACCTGCTCGCCGGCACCGACGTCCCGGTGGCACCGGCGGACACCGTCCTCGTCGCCGCCTACTCGCACCCCGCCTACCGCGAGCTCACCGCGCTGGACGCGTTGTGCGCCGGGCACGGCGTGCGGTTCTTCCCCTTCCGCGTCGAACGCGGCCACGGGATCGCCGGGCCCGCGGTCGAACCGGGCTCCGGCCCCGACTTCGCCGACGTGCTGGCGCGGCGCCGGTCCGCCGCCCTCGACCCCCGCGTGCTCGACGCCTTCGCCGCGGCCGAAGCCCCTTCCCAGCCGCGGTTCCGGCCCGGCGACACGCGCTGGCTGGTCACCGCGGTCGCCGTGCAGCTGGAGCGCTGGATCGCCGGCGAACCCGCCGAGACGACGACCGGGGAGCTGGAGCTCGATCCCGTTCGGCTGACCGCGCTCCCCCGGCCGGTGCTTCCCGTCCCCGACCGGCCCCGGCCGGTGCGGGAGCAGGGCCTGCGGCCGGACCTGCTCGTCGACGACCGGACCGGCGTCGTGACCGCCGTGCACGAACTGCCCGCCGCGCCCGGCATGCCCGCCCGGCTCAAGGTGTGCGCGGTGGACGTCGCGGACATGCGGCGGGTCGCCGGCTGGCCCAACGACCGCCAGGCGTTCGGCACGTCGTGGCACGACTTCGAGCTGGCCCGCGAGTCCGCGATCGGCGAGGCCGTCGAACGGTACTGCGGCAGCTGGCTGCCCCCGGAGCGCGAGGTCCGCCACGGCAGCTACGAGCGCCTGCGCCGCGACGGCGTCCCCGCCCTCGACCCGCGCCGGCTCAACCTCTATTCGGCCCGGCAGTACGCCACGCCCGGCTTCCCGTTCACGCCGCTGACCACCGACGCCGAATGCGCGTGGGTGGAAGCCTTTTCGCACACGACGAAGGAGCCGGTCTGGGTCCCGGCGAGCCTGGTCTCCCAGGCACCCGAACCCACCGGGGCGCGGTTCACCGACCCGCTGATCGCCGGGCTGGCCGGCGGCACCAGCGCCGAGCACGCCGTCACCTCCGGTCTCGAAGAGGTCCTGGAACGGGACACTACGATGGTGTGGTGGGCCAACACACCGCGGCTGGGCGCCCTGCCGGTGCCGCCCGAGGTGCGCGCGCTCGTCGCCGACACCACCGAGACCTACGACGTCACGCTGATCCCGCTGGACAACGAGTTCGCGGTGCCGGTCGTCGCGGCGGCGGTGTTCGACCGGGCGCGGCGCTGGCTGTCGATCGGGTTCGCCACCCGCCCCGACGCGCTGGAAGCGGCGAAGAAGGCGCTCGCCGAAGGGTTCACGCTGCAGCACACCTGCCTCGCCCTCGACGACGAGCGCGAGCTGGCCGCGATGCGCGACGACCTGCCGCACCTGGGCAACCTCAAGCCGTACCGGGCCGACCGGCGCTACCTCGACTCCTACCGCCCGGACTTCGGCGACGTCGTGGACCTGCTGTGCCAGCAGCAGGTCCACCTCGACCCGCGCGCCGCGGCGCACGTCGCGCCCTGGGTCCGCGACCTGCCGGAGCGGAGCTGGGACGGCCTGCCCGCGCTCGGCGAACGGACGCTCAAGACCTACCAGGAGCGCGTCGAGGCACGCGGGTTCGAGGTGCTGAGTGTCGACCTCACCACCCGCGACGTCGCGGCCGCCGGGTTCCATGCCGCGCACACGCTGGTGCCGGGGCTGGTGGCGAACTTCCCGGCCGGGCTGCCGTACTGGGGCGACGGCCGGGTCCGCCGCGCGGCGGTCGACCTCGGCTGGCGTGCGCACCCCCTGCCCGAGGAGCGGCTGAACACCTTCCCGCTCCCCCACGCCTGAGGACGCACCGATGGCCGTCACCGCTTTGCTCGGGCTGCCCCGCACCCGGGGCCGCCTGCCGCTGGTCGCCGCCCAGGGCGTGGACGCGCTCGGCACCGGCCTGTTCCTGCCCTTCGCCGTCGTCTACTTCCACGCGGCCAAGGGACTTCCGCTGACCGCGGTCGGCGCGGCGCTGTCGCTCGCCGCGCTGCTCGCTCTGCCCGCCGGGCTGTGCGCGGGCCCGCTCGTGGACCGCTTCGGGCCGCGGCGGGTGGTCGTCGCGGCGAACCTGCTGCGGGTGCTCACCTTCACCGGGTACGTCTTCGCCGGGTCGCCGGCGGCGCTCGTGGTGCTGGCGGCGCTGACGTTCTGGGGCGAGGGCCTGTTCTGGCCGGCGTCCGGCGCGCTGGTGGCGCAGGTGGCCGACGACGGGCAGCGCGCCCGCTGGTACGCGATGGAGCGCACGCTGCGCAACGTCGGGATCGGCCTCGGCGGGCTGGCGGGCAGCGTGCTGGTCATCGTCGGCGGTTACACGGCGATCGTCGTGCTCAACGCCGCGAGCTTCCTGGTCGCGGCCGCGCTCGTCGGGTGCTGGCGCGGCCGGGCGGCCGAAGCACCGCCTCGGGCCGCCGCGGCTCGCGGGGGCTACCGGGCCGTGCTCGCCGACGGCGCGTTCCGCCGGGTGCTGGTGACCGTCTTCGTCTTCGCGCTGTGCGACCTCGCACTGACGGTGCTGCTCAGCGCCTACGTGCTCGACACGCTGCGGTTGCCCGCCTGGCAGCCCGGCGTGCTGTTCGCGCTCAACACGGTGCTGGTGGTGCTGGCGCAGACGGTCGTGGCCGCGCGGGTGGACCGGTTCCGGCGGGCGCGCACGCTGCAGGTCGCGGCCGTGGTGTGGGCCGGGGCGTTCCTGCTCTACGCGGCCGTGCCGCTGGTCACCGCGCTGCCCGCGTTCGCCGTGCTGAGCGTGGCGACCGCCGTCTTCACCGCGGCGGAGCTGCTGCAGGCGCCGACCAGCAGCGCGCTGATCGTCGCGCTGGCGCCCGCCCACCTGCGCGGGCGCTACCTCGGGCTGGAGGAACTGCTGTGGGGCGCGGCGCGGGTGCTGGCCCCGGTGACCTTCACCGCGCTGCTGGCGGGCGGCCCGCAGCTGCCGTGGCTCGTGCTCGCCGGGTGCTGCACACTGGCGGTGGTCGTCCTCGCGGGACTGAAAGCGGTACCGGAGGCGGCCCCGGCACGGGAGAACGTGGATGCCTGACTGGACCGGGTTCGCGGAACTGTACCACGAGGTCTACCGGGAACCGCCCTACCGGGAAAGCGCCGCGGACGCGGCCCGGTTCCGCGAAGCCCTGGCGGGCCACGCGGAACTGCCCGGCTTCGCGCTGGAGACCGTCCACAGTGGAGGCGAACTGGCCGGGTTCGCCTACGGGGTCGCCCGCGAAGCGGGCTGGTGGCCGTCCCTGGCGGCGGGCGACCCGCCGTCGTGGCTCGCCGGGAGCCCGCTGTTCTACGTCTACGAATTCGCCGTCCGGCCGGGGCTGCGCGGCCGGGGGCACGGCCGCGCGATGCTCGATCGCCTGCTGGGCGCCCGGACCGAGCCGGCCGCGGTGCTGGCCGCGACGACCGCGGCGCCGGCACACGCGCTGTACCGCCGCTGGGGCTGGACGGTGGTGGCGCCGGTCAAGACCGGTGCGTCGGAGCTGCTGGCCCGGCCGCTCTGAGCGCGCTCGGCCACAATGGAGCCCATGGTCACCGGTGACGAGGTACGGGCCTTCGCGGCCACGCTCCCCCGCGCGTACGAAGCGATCGTGCGCGACCGGGTCAAGTTCCGCATCGGGCAGATCGTTTTCCTCGCGCTGTCACGGGACGAGACCCTGATGGGCTTCGCCTTCCCGCGCGAGCAACGCGACGCGCTGATCGCGGGCGAGCCGGAGAAGTTCCTGCTGCCCGAGCCGTCCGACCTGCGGTTCCGCTGGGTGCGCTGCCGCCTGGCCGCGATCGACGCCGACGAGATGCGCGAACTCGTCGTCGAGGCCTGGCGGATGTGCGTGCCGAAGAAGGTGTCGAGCGCCTACCTGGACACCCACCCGCTCTGAGCCCGGGCTTCGGCCTCGGCGAGCGCCGTTCCGGTCACCCCGGCCAGGCCGCCCACCACCGAGAACGCCAGCACGGTCATCACGACGAACACGACGTGCAGCCCGAACGCCTGCGCGAGCGCGCCGCCGGCCAGCGCGCCGAGCGACTTCGTGCCCCACGCGACCAGGCGGTGGCTGCTGGTAAGGCGGCCGAGCAGCCGGTCCGGCGTGAGCCGCTGGCGCAGCGACACCATCACCACGTTCGAGACGAGGATCGCCGCGCCACCGGCGAAGAACCCCGCGCCCACGACGTACGGGTTCGCGGTGACCGCGAGCACGCCGACCGGCAGCCCGCCGGCGAGCCACGACACCCAGAGCGCGCGGACGCGGCCGAGCCGGCGTTCCACCGCTTCGGCGAGCAGTGAGCCGGCCAGGCCGCCGGCCGCGGTCATCGCCGTCAGCAGCCCGAACGCCGGGCCGGACAGCCCCATCGCCGAGCCGGGGCCGACCGCGTGGAGGACGAGGACCGCGAACGTCGCCCCGGTGGCGAAGTTGAACCCGGCGACCATCAGGGAGAACGTCCGCAGGATCCGGTGGTGCAGCAGGAAGCGCAGGCCTTCGGCGATGTCCGCGCGGAGCGTGGCGGGGTGGTCCCCGCGCGGGATCCGGTACGAGCCGCGCACGAGCAGCAGCGCCCCGACGGCCACCGCCCACAGCGCCACCGGCGTGGCGAGCGCGGCCACCGCCCCGGCGGCGACCAGGACCCCGGCCAGCGGCGGCCCGGCGAACTCGTTGGCGGTCTGCTCGACCGCGTACACCCGGCCGTTGGCGCGCGCGAGCTCGTCGCGCCCGACGACCTGCGGGACGATCGACTGCGCGGCGGTGTCGTAGAGCGTCTCGGCGGTGCCGACCCCGAGCGCGACGACGTAGAGCGCCCACACCGAGCCCCCGCCGAGCGCGGTGAGCAGGCGACGACGGCGACCAGCCCACCGCGCAGCTCGTTCGCCGCGAGCATCGCGCGGCGGCGGTCGAGCCGGTCGACGAGCGCGCCGGCGGGCAGCGCGCACAGCAGCCACGGGACGCTGAAGGCGAACGCGAGCCCCGCGATCAGCGCCGGAGAGCGCGTGTAGCCGACCGCGACCAGCGGCAGCGCGACCTTGAGGACGCCGTCGGCGAGGCTCGACAGCCCCGCGGCGGTCCACAGCCGCCAGAAGGTCCGGTGCATGAATGGAGGATCGCACATCGATGGGGTTTTCTCCATCGATCTGACGTTTCCCCATCGGCTCGACTACGCTGCGTCCATGAACGAGCCACGCCGCCGCCGTCCGGCGACGCCGGAGGAAGCCAAGGCCCTCGGCCACCCGCTGCGGCTGCGCATCATGCGGCTGTGCCTGGTCGACGAGCTGACGAACAAGCAGCTGGCCGACCGCCTCGACCGCGACCCCGGCACGGTCCTGCACCACGTCCGGCAGCTGGTGTCCGCGGGCCTCCTGCACCCGGCCCCGGTCCGCACCGGCCCGAGCGGCGCGCTGGAGAAGCCCTACCGCGCCGACAACGAGACGTGGTGGCTGGACGGCCCCCTCTCGACCGCCGACCCCGAGACGCGGTTCGCCCCGATCGAGATCTTCCAGGAGGAACTCGCGGCGGCGGGCCCGGATTCGGTGGCGGTGCACGAGAAGTTCCTGCTGCACTTGTCCGCGGATGAGGTCGAGGAGCTCGATCGGCGGATCCTGGCGGTGCTGGACGAGTACGTGGCGACCGATCACGAGCGGCGGGATCGGCCGGCGGTGGGCGGGATCTTCGTGCTGCACCACTTGAAGCCCTGACCCGCGGCGGGGTTGGTGGGCCGCCGCAGCGCACGGCGCCGAGCGGCCGGGCGCCAGCGCGATCCGCGCAGCCGCCCCACCGCCGCAAACGCCGCTCCCGAGGCAGGTCGGCAGTGCCGGGTTCCCGGCTCACCGATGGCGGCCTCGGCCCACCGGCCGGGGCGGAACCACCGAGTGCGGCCGCCCCCGGGGCAAGGCTCCGCTCCCGGGCACGGCGGCGGCGCCGGGATTCCGGCTCACCGATGGCGGCTCCCGCGCGGCCCACCAGCCGGGGCGGAACCACCGAGCGCGGCCGCCCCGGGGCAAGGCTCCGCTCCCCGGGCACGGCGGCGGCGCCAGGATTCCGGAGAGCAGCGGGCGACCGGGGCGCGACCGCCTCACCAACGCGAACGCCCCCTGCCCGGGGGAGGTGGGCAGGGGGCGGTGAGCCCGGCCGGGGATGGGAGCCGGGCCTTGCGTCACGTCAGTGGTTCACCTTGAACCACGGCTGGGCCCAGCCGAGGTACGTCTGGCCCCACCTGCTCTTGATCTCCGAGATCGTCGTTTGGGTGTAGGTGCCCGCGCCGTGGATGTCGTTCGACAGGAAGTAGCCGCCGCCGATGGAGATCATCGTGTGGCCCGCGCCGCCGTTGGAGAAGAACGCCAGGCCGCCGGCCGGGACGTCCGTGCTGTTCGCGTGCTTGTACGTGCTGGGGATCTGGGTCCAGTGCACGTACGCCGTGGTCGAGCCGCTTGCCGAGAAGCCGTAGTTCTGGGCGTTGATGCGATCGCACCAGCCGTCGTAGGAGGCGTCGTAGTTCGTGTGGATCCGCGACTTCGCCTTCGTGACCGCCTGGGCGCAGGTGTTCGGGTCGTTCAGGCCCGACGTCGAGCACGCGGTCGCCGGCGGGGTCGGCACGTCGGTGCAGTCCGGCGCGATCCGGCCGTCGGAGCCGGTGTAGACGTAGGTGTCGGTGATGTAGCCGCCGGGGACGTGGTCCCAGATGTTGCTCGTGCCGTACTTGCCGGTGACCGTCTCGCCCGTCGTCTGGCAGTCGATCGTGACGGCGGTGCCGTCGGCGATCGTGCCGGTCGAGGTCGCGCCGGTGCTCGGGGCCGAGCGCACGGTCAGCGGCGCGCCGGAGTCGGTGTGCACCGTGCCCGTCGCCGCCAGCGCCGGCGTGGCGCCGGCCAGCACGATCGCCGCGGCGGTGCCGACCACGGCCGCCGTCCGCTTCCCGATCCGAATTCTCATTTGTCCGTCCTCCAGGTTCCGGTGTGCCCCCACGATGGCGGCCGCCGGTACAAGGCCCGTACAAACGCGCACACCGGGTCCTGGAGATACGGCAAACAGGACGAATTCAGGCCAGGTACTCGGCCGCCGCCCGCAGGCTCACGTAGGAGCCGCTGAACGTGTCGATGCGCGGGCCGCCCCCGTCCGACGGCCCCGGTGCCCCGGTTTCGACGCGGATGTAGTCCACAGTGGACAACGCGGCCAGCAGCTCGCGCACCCGCGGGTGCCGGTGCGCCTCCCGGGTCACCACGACGACGCTGCGGAAATCGCGGGCCGCCGCCAGCACCGCCTCGGCGTCCTCGGGTGTCGCCGTCATCGCCCGCGTGCCCGGCACCAGCTCGGCCAGGTGCGCGCCGAGGCCCCACGGCATCGGGCCGGCCGCGATGGTCGGCTCGGTCTGGACGTCGACCACCAGCGGCGGCCCCGCCAACCGCGGCGAGCCCTGGACGCGCAGCGCCTTGCGCGCCGCCTCCAGGCCGAGCCGCCGGTCGACCGGGCCGACCGTCGCCGGTGCCGGGTCGGTACCCAGCGCCGCCGTCCGCGAGGCCGCCTCCGCCAGCCGGTCCAGGGCCAGCTCCCCTGCCGCGACCGCCGCCACGATCGCCGTGACGCACGCGTCGAGGTGCTCGGCTTCGAAGGCCGCGCCGCCCAGGCACAGCGCGTCGGCGCCCGCGGCCAGTGCCCGCACGGCCGAGCGGCCGAGACCGTCGTGCTTGCCGTACGCGCCCGAGACCGCGCCCATCTCCAGCGCGTCGGTGATGACCGCGCCGGTGAAGCCCAGCTCGCCGCGCAGGACGTCGGTGAGCGCGACGCGGTTGAGCGTCGCGGGCTCCTCGCCCCAGGCCCGCACGACCAGGTGGCCCGACATCACCGAGCGCACCCCGGCCCGGATCGCCGCGGCGAACGGGACCAGCTCGATCTCCCGCAGCTCCTCCGGCGTCCGCGGCAGCACCGGCAGCGCCACGTGCGAGTCCTCGGTCGCGGCGCCGTGGCCGGGGAAGTGCTTGGCGCACGCCGCCACGCCGTACTTCTGCAGCCCTGTCACGTACGCCGCGACGTGCGGCGACGCCTTCGCCGGGTCGGACCCGAACGCCCGGACGCCGATGATCGGGTCCTCGGCCGCCAGGGTCAGGTCCGCGCACGGCGCCAGGTTGAGCGTCACACCGCAGGCCGCGAGCCGTTCACCGAGCGCGGCGGCGACCGCCGTGGTCAGCTCCGGGTCGTCGGCCGCGCCCAGCGCCAGCGGGCCCGGCACGAACGACCCGGTGTTCACGTCGAGGCGGGTGACGTCGCCGCCCTCCTCGTCGATCCCGACGACGACGCCGTCGCGCTCGCCCCGCAGCTGCGCGGTGAGGGCGGCGACCTGCTCGTCGTCGACGACGTTGCGGCCGAACAGGACCACCCCGCCGAGGCCGTCGGAGATCCGGCGGCGGAGCCAGTCCGGCGCGGTCGTCCCGGCGAACCCGGGCAGGAGGACGGCCTCAGCGAGCTTCTCCGGTGAAGACACCAGCTACCCCTTCACGGCGCCGGCGGTCGCGCCGGACACCAGCTTGCGCTGCACGAGCAGGAAGAAGATCAGCGCCGGGACCGCGTAGATCACCGACGCGGCCATGACGCCACCCCAGTCGGTGGCGAACGCCGTGCGGAACGACGCGAGCCACACCGGCAGGGTCTCCTTCGGCTTGTCCTGGATGAAGACCAGCGCGAACAGGTACTCGTTCCACGCGGTGATGAAGCTGAACACCGACGTGGTCACCAGTCCCGGCCCGAGCAGCGGCAGCGTCACCCGGCGGAAGGCGCCGGTCTGGCTGCAGCCGTCGATCATCGCGGCCTCTTCCAGCTCGTACGGGATCCCGTTGACGAAGCCGTAGAGCATCCACACCGTGAACGGCAGCGTGGTGGCGAAGTAGATCAGCAGCAGCGACGGCAGCGTGTTGAGCAGCCCGGCGTCCCGCATCAGCAGGAACAGCGGGATGAACAGCGCCGACACCGGCGCCAGCTGCGCCACCATGACCAGCACGAGGAAGCCCTTGCGGCCGGTGAACCGCAGCCGCGAGAGCGGGATCGCCGCCAGCGTGCCGGCGACCAGCGCGCACAGCACCGACCCGACGGTGACGATCAGGCTGTTCATCAGGTACGTCGGGAAGTTGTCCTTGCCCAGCGCGGTGGCGAAGTTGCCGAACGAGAACGACGTCGGGACGAGGTCGTACTTCGGCGACAGGATCTCGCCGGGCGTCCGGAGCGAGGTGACGAACATCCAGTACGTCGGGAAGACGATCGCCAGCGCGACCAGCACGCCGACCACCGAGAGCACGATCCGCTGCGAGAGCGACTTCTTCACGACAGATCCCCTTCCCGGGTCCGGGTGAGCAGCTGGATGTACCGGCCCGTGATGAGCGCGAGCACGATCAGCATCAGGGTCGCGATCGCGCCCGCCGCGCCGAAGTGGTTGCCCGCGATGCCCTTGAGGTACAGCACGACGGCCAGTGTGGTGCTCCCGCCGTCGGGGCCGCCCTCGCGGATCGCCCAGATCTGGGCGAAGGCGTTGAAGTCCCACAGCACCGACAGGAAGGTCACCATGGTGGTGATCGGCCGGATGGCGGGCCAGGTGACCGCGCGGAACGTCTGCCACGCGCTGGCGCCGTCGATGCCGGCGGCCTCGTACTGCTCCCGCGAGACGCCGATGATGCCCGCGTACAGCGAGAACGTCACGAACGGCACGGCCTGCCACACGATCAGCAGCCCGATCACGGCCAGCGTGCTGGGCCCGCTGGAGAACCACGAGAAGCCGATGAAGCCGTGGAAGCCCAGCCGGTCGAGGGTCTTGTTGAGGATGCCGTACTGCTGGTCGAAGATCCACTGGAACACGGTGGTCGTGGCGATCACCGGGGTGGCCCAGGCCAGCACCAGCGTCACCTGGACCATGATCCGCACGACCGGGCCGAGGTGGCGCATGAGCACCGCCAGCAGCAGCCCGCCCAGGATGGTGGCGGCCACGATGGCGGCGGTGAAGACCAGGGTCCGGAAGGTGACGGTCCAGAACTCCGGGTCCGAGAGCGTGTTCGTGTAGTTGTCGAAGCCGATCCAGATCGTCTTGCCGGAGACGAGCTGGCCGATGTCGAGCTTGCGGAAGCTGATCGCGAGCACCTGGACCAGCGGCCAGGCGAGCAGCACGAGGATCGCGGCGAGCGCGGGGAGGAGCAGCAGGTACGGGAGGACCCGGTCGCCGAACCGGCCCCGCTTGCGCTTCTTGGCCCCCGCGTCGCGCGGCGATGCCGGCGGGGTGGCCCCCGCCGGCATCGTCACGTTCGCGGTCGCTGTCATCCGCCGATGAGCTTGTTCAGCGCTGCGTTGGCGTCGGCGGTCGCCTGGTCGAGCGTCTTCTTGCCGGTCAGGTACGCGGTCAGCATGTCCTTGACCGGGTTCTGGCCGGACTCCACGTCACCCCACTTCGGGCTGGCCGGCACGGCCTTGCCGTTGGTGGAGGCCTTGGCCATGACGCTGCCCAGCGGGTCCTTGTCCAGGCCGGTCAGGTCGGTCGAGGTACCCGGCACGACGCCGGCGGCGGCGAGCTGGCCCTGGTACTTCGCGCTGGAGAGCAGCTTGATGTACTCCTTGGCCGCGGCCACGTTCTTGCTGTTGGCCGGGATGGCCAGGTTCGAGCCGCCCAGGAAGACCGGGGCGCTCTGGCCGGCGGTCTTGCTCGGGATCGCGAACGCGCCGGTCTTGGCGGTCAGGCTCGCGTCGGTCTTCGCGGCCGTCGCCAGCTCCCACGGGAGGCCGATCATCATGGCCACCTTGCCGGCGCCGTAGACGGTCGCCTGCTGCGGCTTGGCCTCGTCCGCGTCCTTCGGCGCCTTGGTGCCGGAGGTGTCGACGAGCTTCTTGTAGAACTCGAGGCCCGCCTTCGCGCCGGCGCTGTCCAGCGTCGCCTTGAAGTTCTTGCCGTCGGCCTGGGCGATGTCCCCGCCGTTGTCCCAGATGAAGGACAGCAGCGCGTACCAGTTCTGGCCCGGCATGTAGAGGGCCTGGAAGTCGGGGTCGGAGCCGAACTTCGTCTTCAGCTTCGTGATCGCGTCGATCCACTCGTCGTTCGAGGTCGGCGGCTTGGCGATGCCGGCCTGCTCGAACATGTCCTTGCGGTAGATGACCTCACGGTTGGCCGCGTAGAACGGGACGCCGTAGGTCTTGCCGTCGTAGGTGCCCGAGTCGGCGAGGCCCTTGAGCCACTGCGCGCCGTTGAAGCTGTCCTTGTCCGCGGACAGGTCGGTCAGCACGCCGTCCTGCGAGGCGAACGCCGCGGTCTGCGTGTTGCCGATCTCGATCACGTCCGGCGGGGTGCCGCCGGCGAGCGCGGTGGTCAGCTTCTGCTGGATGCCGTCCCACTGCTGGATTTCGTACTTGACCTTGACCCCGGGGTGCGCGGCCTCGAACTCCTTGTTGAGCGCGTCGGTCAGGGTGGTCGGCGCGGACCCGGTCATCAGCCAGACCGTGACGTCGCCGCTGATCGCGGCGTTCCCGCTCGACGAGGCCGCGGTGTCCGATCCGCTGGAGCCCGCGCAGCCTGCGGTCGCGAGCGTGAATGCGGCGGCGCCCGCCGCCAGCTTGAGCCAGCGTTTCACTCGATGCCGTCCTTTCGATACCCGGCCGCCACGGCCAGGCTCCCCAAATGGTGTAGACCAATGTTGGGGTTAGAGTGGTACGTACCACAGGCCCTGTCAAGGCGGTTGCCGGAACGTTGTAAACGCACCAGGCGCTCTGACGCGGAGTAGCCGGACGGTCACCCGGCCGGCCCCGCGGCCGGGAGAAGTCGTCCGAATAGGAAGGTGTCCGGGCCGTTTTTCACCGCGAGGGAGCCGGAAAACCGTGCCGACGGGTTTCGGGCGCACGACGAAAGCCGCCCCGGGAAAGAACTCCCGGGGCGGCGACGGCGATCAGGCCGGCGTTTTCGCCGGTGGGGCCGCATTCAGACCTTCGGAGCCGAGCTGTCCGGCGTCTTCACCCGCTCCAGCAGCAGCTGCGCCACATCGCGGACGTCGACGTTCTCCGCCTTCTGCTCGCTCTGGCGCTGGACCAGGCCGTCGGTCAGCATCACGCGGCAGAACGGGCAGCCGGTCACGATCGTTTCCGCGTCGGTCGCGATCGCTTCGTCCACGCGCTCGAGGTTGATGCGCTTGCCGATCTGCTCCTCCATCCACATGCGCGCGCCGCCGGCGCCGCAGCACAGGGCCCGGTCCGCGTGGCGGGGCATTTCCGTCAGCTGGGCGCCGGCCGCGCCGACCAGGTCGCGGGGCGGGGTGTAGACCTTGTTGTGGCGGCCGAGGTAGCAGGGGTCGTGGTAGGTGACCTTCGGGCCGTCCTCGGCGGCCTTCACCGGGGTCAGCTGCCCGCCGCGGACGAGGCGGTTGAGCAGCTGCGTGTGGTGGACGACCTCGTAGTGGCCGTAGAGCTGCGGGTATTCGCGGCTGAGCGTGTTGAGGCAGTGCGGGCAGGTCGTGACGATCTTGCGCAGGCGCGGCTCGCGGCCCTCGAACACGGCGTTGAGCGTCTCGGCCGTCTGCTGGGCCATCATCTGGAACAGGAACTCGTTGCCCGCGCGCCGCGCCGGGTCGCCGGTGCAGGACTCCTCGGTGCCGAGCACGACGTAGTTCACGCCGGCGATGTGCAGCAGCTCGGCCGTGGCGCGGACGGTCTTGCGGGCCTGGTCGTCGAACGCGCCGGCGCAGCCGACCCAAAAAACGTACTCGACGTCCTCCCCCAGCTCGCCGTCGAACACCGGGACGTCGAAGCCGAGGTCCTTCGTCCAGGCGAGCCGCTCGGAGTTGTTCTGGCCCCAGGGGTTGCCCTTGGTCTCCAGGTTCTTGAACAGCCCGCCCAGCTCGGTCGGGAAGGCCGACTCGATCATCACCTGGTAGCGGCGCATGTCGACGATGTGGTCGACGTGCTCGATGTCCACCGGGCACTGCTCGACGCACGCACCGCAGGTGGTGCACGACCACAGCACGTCCGGGTCGATGACGCCGCCGTCGGTCTCCGGGCCGACCAGCGGGCGCGCCTCTTCGTGCTCGGTGCCCGCGAGGATGTAGGGCGCCTCCTCGAAGAGGTTGTCGCGCAGGTTCATGATGACGAGCTTGGGCGACAGCGGCTTGCCGGTGTTCCACGCCGGGCACTGCGACTGGCAGCGGCCGCACTCGGTGCACGTGGCGAAGTCGAGCATGCCCTTCCACGTGAAGTCACCGATCTTGCCGCGGCCGAACGTGTCATCCTCGCCCGGGTCCTCGAAGTCGATCGCGACGCCGCCGGACTCCATCGGCAGCAGCGGGCCGAGCGCGTCCGGCAGCCGCTTCGCCGAGACGTTGATCGGCGCCACGAAGATGTGCAGGTGCTTGGAGTAGAGCACGATGCTGAGGAAGACGAGCATGACGCCGATGTGCAGCAGCAGGCCGACGGTCTCGAGCACTTCGGTCGTCGAGTGGCCCAGCGGCTCCAGCAGGTTCCCGACGCCGAGGGAGACGTACGCGCCGTTGTCGTACGGGAAGTTGCCGGACGCCGAGGAGGCGCCGCGGAAGAAGAACATCGTCCAGACGACGTTGAAGATCATGAAGAGGATCAGCCACGCGCCGCCGGTGTGCGAGCCGTAGAAGCGCGACGCGCGGTCCTTGCGCTCCGGGGCGTTCCGGATCCGGATGACCGTGAAGACGCCCAGCGAGACCGCCACCGCGACGGCGATGAAGTCCTGCAGGAAGCCGAGCACCGCCCAGTGGCCGATCCACGGGATCGCGAACTTCTCGTCGAACAGGGCGCCGTAGGCCTCGAGGTACACCGAGGCCAGGATGACGAAGCCCCAGAACGTGAAGAAGTGCGCGGCGCCGGGAACCGACCACTTGAGCAGCTTGCGCTGGCCGAAGACTTCGCGGACCTGCGCGAAGAGGCGGGCGCCGAGTTCGTTCGACCGCTTCGTGTCGGGCTGGCCCGCCTTGATCAGCTGGTACAGGAAGGCCACGCGCTTGCCGGCGACGGCGAGGCCGACGACGGTCATGAGCAGGCCGAGGATGAGACGAACGAGCACGAGTCCTCCGCGTCGTGATGGAAGGACCGGCTCAGTGCGAGCCGGTGTAGTACCGGCACGCCTTGCACGCGTACCGCATCTTCGCGATCCGCCAGTGCCTCCGGTACAGATCGAGGTCGGCCGACCGGCGGACACCCAGGCGCTGGTAACGCCCCGGCCGCCGCCGCCCGGTTTCGTACTGCTCGGTCGCGCGGCCGAGGTGGGCGCGCCGCAGCACGCACCCCCGCGTCCGGCAGCGGCCGAGCGCGCCGCGGCAGAAGCGGTGCAGCAGCACGAGGTCGCCGGTCACTTCTTCGACCACGCCGTAGCCGGGGTGGTCGCCCGGCCCGGTGAGCCGCACCGGGAGCCCGCAGTACGCGCATTTGAGCGTGCACGGGAGGCAGCCGGTGAGGTGCCGGATCCGCAGTTCGCGCAGGTCTTCGGAGCCGGGTCCACGGACGCGCGACGCCATAGAGCCTCCCGGAGCGACTGTGATCGGCACCACTGTCTGCTACTGGAGGGTAATGAGGAGATCACTTCGCGCGACAGGTCCATTTGGCCCAGCTTCATTGCGCCGTTCAGTGTAAAAATCGTGGCAAGGCTGACCTTACTGTCCGTATACCGGACGTCCAACACCGCGAATCGTACGTTTGGCCCTGCTGCGACCCGCGTGTTCCCCGCCACACTCCGGAAGATTGGCCAGCGGCGCGAAGCGCCTCCGTTGAGGGCGGTGGTGGGGAGGACGGTGGAGCTACCACCCGGTCCCCTACCGGCCCGCCCGGCTGCCCGACGACGAAGCCCTCGCGCGGGCCGCCGCGCTGCGGCAGCGGATGGAAGCGCGGCGCTCGGTCCGGATGTTCTCCGCCGACCCGGTCCCCGAACGCGCGGTGCTCGACGCGATCGCGGTGGCGTCCACCGCGCCCAGCGGGGCGCACCAGCAGCCGTGGACGTTCGTCCTCGTCACCGATCCCGAAGTGCGCCGCCGGCTGCGGGAAGCCGCCGAAGAGGAGGAGCGGATCTCCTACGGCGGCCGCCTCGGCGAGGCGTGGCTCGACGCGCTGCGGCCGCTCGGCACCGACGCGGTGAAGCCGCACCTGACCGACGCGCCGTACCTGATCGTCGTGTTCCAGCAACGCTTCGCCCTCGACGACGACGGCGGCGTCCGCAAGCACTACTACGTCGACGAGTCGGTGGGCATCGCGGTCGGCATGCTGCTGACGGCGTTGCAGGTGGCCGGGCTGGCGGCGCTGACGCACACGCCGTCGCCGATGCGCTTCCTCGGCGAGCTGCTCGGCCGTCCCCGCAACGAAAAGGCGTTCGCGGTGATCCCGGTCGGCTACCCGGCCGACGACTGCGTCGTCCCGGACCTGCACCGCAAGTCCCTCGACGAAGTGCTCGTCCGGATCTAGCGCCGCGCGTCCGAGGTGCGCAGACGGCAGCCCGGCAATGCGCCCCCATGAGGTTTTCTCAGTAGCGGCTGCGCTCGCGGGCCTCACCCGACCCCAATGTGGCGTTGGGTGCGTCAGACGCACCGAACGCCACATTGGGTGCGCTGGACGCAACCAACGCCACATTGGGGCGCTCCGGCACCTCGGGCGCGCGGCGTCAGAGACCGGCCGGCTCGGGGAACGCCGGGCCGGACAGCCGGTCGATGCCGCGCTCCCGCCACCACCGCACCTGGTCGGCGTCCGCCACCCCGGTGACGCCGACTTCCGCGCCCGCCTGGTGGGCCGCTTCGATCAGCGCCGTCAGCGAGGGCTCGACGAGCGGGTGGGTGCGCCGCTCCACCAGGCTCGGCGCGAGGCGGATCGTGCGCGCCGGGAACTCGGTGAGGCAGGTGACGTCGCCGACGCCGTGCAGCTCCGCCTGGACGCCGATTTCGGCCAGCACCTTGAGGTTGTCGGCCGCGTCGCCGGACTCCGCGAGCAGCGCCGCGACCGGGAAGCCGGGCCGCACGGCGGCGGGCGCCAGCCCGGTCGACTCCAGCACCCCGCGGATCTCGCCGACCAGCTCGGGGTCGGCGGCTTGCTGCGGCGTGAGTTCGACGGTGAGCGGCAGCTCGCTCCCGGACGCGAGCAGCCGCTCGGCCGCCGTGCGCAGGAGCCACGTGCCCAGCGGCAGGGCCAGCCCGGTTTCGGCCGCCAGCCGCAGGCACGTTTCGTGCGCCAGCATCCCTTCGGCCGAGTGGTTCCACCGCAGCCGGGCCTCGACGCCCTGGACGGCTTCGTCGCCCGCGGACACCAGCGCCCGGAAGCAGACTTCGATTTCGCCGTTCTCCCAAGCGCCCGCCATCCCGGCGGCCAGGCCGAAGTCGTGCCGGTCGCGGCGGTCCAGCTCCCGGTCGAACAGGCCCCACTGGCTGCCCGTGCGCTGCACCCGCCGCAGCGTCAGGTCCGACGCGCGCAGCAGCTCCGCCGGTGTGACGTCGCGCGGCGGCCGGTGCACGACGCCGATGGCGGCCGACACCGCCACCCCGCGCCGCCCGTCGACGTACTCCGGCTCCGCGAGCTCGTGGGTGATGCGGCGGACCAGCGTCAGCACGCCCGGCGTGTCCGCGCCGTTCTGCACCAGCACACCGAACTCGTCGCCGCCGAGCCGCGCGACGAGCGCCTTCTCGTCGTCGAAGATCGTCTTGAGCTTCGCGGCGACCCCGCGCAGCACGCGGTCGCCGAGCTCCTGGCCGAGCCCGCCGTTGATCCGGGAGAAGCCGTCGAGGTCGAGGTGGAAGAGCGTGACGCCGCGGGCCGGGTCGGCGTCGCGGAGCAGGGTTTCCAGGCGGGTGCTGAAGAACTGGCGGTTCGGCAGCCCGGTGAGGACGTCGTGCAGGGCCTGGTGCGACAGCCGCCGCTGCAGCAGCGAGACCTCGGTGTCGTCGTCGACGATCGTGAGCAGCTGCCGGGGCGCGCCGACGGCGTCGCGGATGACCGACGCCGCGAACGTGGCCCACATCGGTTCGCCGTCCTTGCCGACCAGCCGCCGTCCGGTGCGCAGCCGGTGCAGCTTGCCCGCCACGAGCTCGCGGTAGCCGTCCCGCAGTTGCTCGACGTCCTCCGGGTGCACCAGGTCGAACAGGCTCAGCGCGCCGATCTCGGCCGGCGTGCGGTTGAGCGTCTTGGCGAGCGCCGCGTTGGCCCGCAGCACGCGGCCGTCGAGTTCGGTGAGCGCGACGCCGCTGGCCGAGCCCGCGAAGACCTCTTCGAACTGCGCGCGCGTGATCACCTGCTTCTGCCGCGTCTCCTGCTCCACCTTCAGCAACGCGCGGCTCAAGCCCTCCTGGCGCTTCTGGATGTCCTCGCGCAGCATCTCGCCGTAGCCCGAGCTCAGCGCGCCGAGCACGAGGACGACCCGCTCGGCGAGCCCGTCGACGCGGTGCAGCTCCGGCTCGCGCACCAGCGCCTTGCCGAGCACCTCCAGGCTGCGCCGCAAGCTGTCGGTGCCGACGCAGCGCAGCTCGACGAGCCTGCCGCCCGCGGTCGCGGCCGCGTCGAGGTCCGGCGGGTCGGCGGCGACGGCGGCGAAGAGCGTGGTGACGAGGTCACCCAGTTCGCGCTCGATCTCCTCGGGCGTGTGCGGCAGGTACGCCGTGGTGCTGATCAGGTAGCTCCACTTGCGCGCGAGCGTGCCGAGCCGCCGCGCCGCCCGTTCGGCGGACGGCTTCTGCCGCGGGTGGTCACCACGGGGTTGGGGAGCAGTCACCTCAGCCTGTCCTGGGTTCGACGGACGCACTCCGGTCGGTGGGCCGATTTATCTTGGCGCGAAAAGGCGTCCGGCGCACGAAACAGCATTCATCCAATCGAGTGATAACCCTGCGGAGCGATCCCCAGGTCATTCTGCAACCACGATCGGGTGGCAGTGCGGTAATCAGCGGCGTTTTCGTGCAACGCAACGGAATGACCCGCACCCGGGAGGACGTACATCGACAACTTCGACGGATCGGCGTAATACGGCGCCTCCTGCGCGCGCAGCACATCGGGGTGCGCGCAGTCACGCAGGGCGAGCAAGCCGCAGAAAAGGACGTCCTTTTCCCCCACCACCTGCAAAACCGGTGCGGTAATTCCCTTCGTCGCCGGAAGCACGATCCCGAAGAGCGCGACCGTGCCCATCCCGGGCACCGAAACCTGGTCCTTGGTGGCTTCGTCCGCCGCGACCACCGCCGGGTCGGCGTCCCCGCCGGCGTAGAACAGCCCGGCACGCGCGCCCGGCTTCGTCGTGAAGTACAGCGGATCGCTGCCGAGCTGCCCGAGCTGCCCGTCGAGCAGGGCAGGCTGCAGGCCGAGGGCCGCGCCGAGCGCGAGCACCGGCAGCGCCGGGAGGTGCGTGATGCCGGTGAGGACCACGCCGTCGACGTCGTGGTAGGTCGACGCCTCCACCGCGACGACCCCGGACCCGACCGAGTGCCCGACGATGACCACCTTCGCGAACGGCGTCCCGCCCACGCGCCCGGCGCGCAGGTGCCCGACCACCTCGTGCATCGACTCGGCCGCGGCCCAGACCGACAGCGGCAGGCTCAGCGGGTGGCTGCTGCGCCCGGCGCCGAGCTGGTCCGCGGCGAACGTCGCGTAGCCGTGGGCGGCCATGTCGCGCTGGTAGGAGTACCGCTGCGGGTCGTAGGGCAGGTCCCAGTACGCGCTGTTGTACGTGCCGCCGTGCACGAGCAGCTGGACGGTGTCCGGTGCCTCGCCGGCGGGCAGGCACAGCCGGCCGTGCACGGTCGCGGGCGCGCCCGGCACCAGCGGCGGCAGGCCCGGACCGGTGACCGGCAGATCCGTGTCGGTGCAGGAGATCGAGGCGGCTTCGGCGGGCACCGCCGCGGTCAGCGAGGCGAGCAGGACCCCGCAGGCGAACAACGCGGACGTCAGCTTGACCGGCAGTCTCACGCCGTACTCCTCCGGATGGGGTCAGGCTGTTCGGACCCGAGAACACTACACCCGGTAGTGGAACCGGCACCGTCAGGTCCGGGGCACCACCGTCATCGGCAGGCGGTTCGGCTGCATCGTCGCCTTGAGCTGCGCGTACACCTTCTTGCCCGGCACCGGGACCAGGCGCCAGCGCGCCCCGATGGTGGCGGCGACGATGCCGATCTCCGTCGGCGCGAACACGTGCCCCGGGCACAGCCGGGCCCCCGCGCCGAACGGGATGTACGCGCCCTTCGGCAGTTCCGCGGTGTGGCCGGGCGTCCAGCGGTCCGGGTCGAACCGGTCCGGGTCCGGGAACCAGCGCGGGTCGCGGTGCAGCGTGTGCTGGCTGACCGCGACCTCGGTGCCGGCCGGGATCCGGACCCCGCCCAGCTCGACGTCCTCGCGGGCGCGGCGCATCAGGATCAGCGGCGGGGTGCGGCGGACGATCTCGTTGACGATCTGGTGCGTGTACACCAGGTCCGGCAGGTCTTCGAACCGCGCGGCCCGGCCCCCGAGGACGTCGTCGACCTCCGCGTGGAAGCGCCGTTCGACGTCCGGGTGCTGCCCCAGCTCGTGGAAGAACCAGGCCAGCGCCACGGCGGTGGTTTCCGCGCCGGTGGTGAGGATCGTGATGACCTCGTCGTGCACCTGGCGGTCGGACATGCCTTCGCCGGTGTCCTCGTCGCGGGCCAGCAGCAGCATCGAGAGCAGGTCGCCGTGGTCCGCGCCCTGCTCGCGGGCGGCGACGACGGTTTCGCCGATGACGTCCCGCAGGCGCGCGGCGGCGGCGTCGAACTTGCGGTTCGGCGGGATCGGCAGGCGCTCCACGAACTTCGGCGAGAACGCCCGGACCAGCACGTACTTGAGCATGACCGGGATCGAGCGCTGGATCTCCGACAGCGCTTCGTCGCCGAGCGCGGTGGAGAACAGCGTCTGCCCGGCGATGGTCAGCACGAGGTCCTGCATGCGCTGGTCGAACTCGACGACTTCGCCCGGCTGCCAGGAACTCGTCAGCTCGTCGGCCAGCTTCGTCATGGTGTTTTCGGCGTAGCCCGCGATCCGGGTACGGCCGAACGCGGGCATGACCAGGCGGCGCTGGCGGCGGTTCAGCTCGCCGTTGGACGTGGCCAGCCCGTCGCCGAACAGCGGGCGCATCTTGTCGAAGACCAGGCCCTTGTCGAACTTGTCGGCGTCGGTGGCGAGGACCTGCCACGCCAGTTCCGGCGTGGTGACCACGTGGACCGGCAGCGGGCCGAGGTGGAGTTTGACGACTTTTCCGTGCGCGGGCAGGGAAGTGAAGAGTTTCAGCGGGTCGCGCAGCAGCGGGACGGTGTGCCCGAGCACGGGCCAGCGACCGGGCACGTTCGTCATGGCCTCGTCTCCCTCGTGACCGCGCCAGCTTAACGCTAGACTCCGCGGCTCCGGAGTCCGCGAGGGTGGGAGGTCCTGTGACCGGGGAACTGAGCTGGGTACCGCCGGAGATCGACACCTCGGTGCCGAACCCGGCGCGGGTGTACGACTTCTGGCTCGACGGCGACCACAACTTCGCCGCGGACCGCGCCCTCGGCGAGCAGATCCTCAAGATCATGCCGGGCGTCCGCGACGCGGCCCGCCTCAACCGCGCGTTCCTGCGCCGCGCGGCGCGCTACCTGGTCGGCCAGGGCGTGCGGCAGTTCCTCGACATCGGCTCCGGCATCCCGACGGTGGGCAACCTGCACGAGATCGTCCAGCAGGCCGACCCGTCGTGCCGGGTGGTGTACGTCGACCGCGAGCCCGTCGCGGTCGCGCACAGCGAGCTGCTGCTGCAGGACAACGACAACTGCCTGGTGCTGCAGGCGGACCTGCGCGACGTCAACGACGTCTTCGACGGCGCGGGCAAGCTCCTCGACCTCGACGAGCCGGTCGCGGTGTTCATGTTGCTGCTGCTGCACTTCGTCCCGGACTCGTGGGACCCGGTGGGCATCCTCGCCCGCTACCGCGACCGCCTCGCCCCGGGCAGCTTCCTGGCCGTCACGCACGTCGCGGCGGACTCGGAGTCCCAGCGCCTCGACGAGGCGGTCGAGGTGTACAAGAGCAACCAGGACCAGCAGAACCAGCCGGTCCCCCGCACGCACTACGAGGTCCTCGCCTTCTTCGACGGCTTCGAGGTGGTGGACCCCGGCGTGGTCGGCTGCGCGATGTGGAAGCCGGAGGGCGCGGGCGACATGTCCGACGACCCGGCGATCAACGCCCTGCCGTACGCCGGGGTGGGCCGGAAACCCTGATCACCGCGGTCCGCCCGGCGTCGCGGAGATGCCATGAAAGGGTCGTTCATGTCATCTGACGAGGTGAACGACCCTTTCATGACATCCGGTCACCGCAGGGAGAAGGTCGCCAGGTTGACCGGTCCGTCGAACGTCAGGTACACGTCGTGGCGGCCGGTCGCCTTGGCCAGCGCGGTGGTCACCGTCGTGTACGCGTAACGATCACCCGTGGACGGCACCTGCGCCGTGCCCAGGACCGGACCGGTCGGGGAATCCAGGCGGACCGTGACGCGAGCAGGCTCCACTGTGGACGCCGAAGCCGAGAACCGCGCCGGGCCGCTCAACGCGACGTTGCGGTAGGCCACCCAGTTGCCGGTCGCCGCCGCCACCGATGTGCCCGACGTCTTGGCCGTGTCCGTCAGGGAAACACCAGAGTAGTCGTCGAAGTTCTCCGCCGGGGTCGTACGGCTCAGGTCGCGGGGCAGCGCCCGCTCCCCCGGCACGTACACCCGGTGCGCCGCCGAAAGGTCAACGGCGTTGCGCCCCACCGAGAACTCGCGCACCCCGGCCGCGACCACCGAACGTCCCCGCGCGGCGTCCCACGCCGCCAGGTCCGCCACCGGAACCGAGAACTGGACAGTGCGTGTCTGGTGCGGGGAAAGCGTGATCCGCTCGAAGTCCCGCAACCGCTGCACGCCCGAGTCCTTCGAGTACAGCTGCACGACGTCGGTACCCGCACGCGAGCCCGTGTTCGTCACGTCCACGCTCACCCGCACCGAAGAACCCACGAGCGAAGCACGCGGGACGCCGTACCGGAAGCTCGTGTAGCTCAGCCCGTATCCGAAGGGGTACAACGGCTTCCCGCGGTAGTACTGGTAGGTCATCCCGGTCTTCGAGATGTCGTAGTCGAGGATGCTCGGCAGCCCGTCGTCCGACGCGTACCACGTCTGCGTCAGCCGTCCGCCGGGGTCGACGTCGCCGAACAGCACGTCCGCCACCGCGTGCCCGGTCTCCTGGCCGGCGTGGCTGGTCCACACGATCCCCGGCACGGACAGCGTGTCCCAGCCGGTCGTCGGGTAGCTGTTCTCGACCACGACCACGGTGTGCGGGTTGGCCTTCGCGACCGCCTCGATCAGCGCGCGCTGCGCGGGGGCCAGCGAAGTGCTCGTCCGGTCGTTCGCCTCGCGGCCGTTGATGAACGGCATGCTGCCCACCACGACGACGGCCGTGTCCGCGCCGCGAGCCGCGTCGACCGCCTCCGCGATGCCGCTGCGCAGCACCTCGCGGCCGAACTTGGTGGCGTGCGCGGCGTCCGGGGCGGAGATCGTCAGCGCGCCGTCGGCCCCGACGACCGCGAACCGGTTCGGGCCGAACCACGGCTCGGTCACCTCGTTGCCCGCGTACTCCAGGACGTAGCTGCCGTCCGGCTGCGGGTCGAGCTTCAGCTGCTGCTGCACGAACCACCCCGACGGCTGGTCGGCGTCGTTCACCAGGGCGCCGCCCGAGTAGCTCAGGAACTTGCCGTTCGCGGCGGCGCGCAGGGTGTTCTTGCCCGCGCCCCAGTCGTAGACGTCGAACGACTCCGCCGTGCCCGCGCTGGTCGCGCCCGCCGTCACCTTGCCCGCCGTCGCCGGCGCCGTCAGGTAGCGGCCCGTCGCGAGGTCCTTGAGCGCGACGCGGTCGACGCCTTCGGACGACGTCACCGCGGCCCGCTCGGCGATGGCCTGCTTCGGCGTCACGCGGTACGGCATCGCGCCGCTGTACCAGTCCTCGTACAGCGTGTCCGAAAGCGGGCCGACGACCGCGACCTTCTTCGCCGCGGCCAGCGGCAGCGCGTTCCCGTTGTTGCGCAGCAGGACGACCTGCTCGTCGGCGGCCTTGCGGGCGAGCGCCTGGTGCGCCGGGGAGTTGATCACTGCCGGGGTGATCTTCGCGTAGGGGTTGCGGCCGGGCGGGTCGAACTCGCCGAGCCGGAACCGCAGCGAAAGCAGGTGGCGGTCGGCCTTCTCGACGTCGGCCATGGTCAGCAGGCCGCGGTCGAGCGCCTCCTTGACCGCGGCGACAGTGATCGAGCCGTTGGTGTCGTTGTCGGTGAAGCTGTCGAGCCCCGCCTTGATCGCCGCCGCGTCCGCTTCGGCCTTGGTGGCGTAGTACTTCTCGGAGTTGACCAGGTTGGACGGTGCCCCGGCGTCGCTGACGACGGCGATATCCTGCGGCGCCCACTTCCGCAGCGCGCCGCCGAGGTCCGGGCTCACGGTGTTCGGGCGCCCGTTGACCAGGTTGTACGACGGCATGACGGCGTTGGCCGCGCCGGCTTCCAGCGGGATCTTGAACGCCTGCTCGTCGTAGTCGTGCAGGATCTTCGGCGGCACCGAGGAGTTGCTGGTGTCGCGGCTGACCTCGTTGTTGTAGGCGAGGTAGTGCTTCAACGTCGGGGCGGCCTGGAGGTAGCGCGGGTCGTCGCCCTGGATGCCGCGGCCGTACGCGGTCGCGAGCGCGCCGGTCAGGTGCGGGTCCTCGGAATAGCCCTCTTCGTTGCGGCCCCAGCGCGGGTCGCGCAGCAGGTTGACGACCGGCGCCCACAGGTTGAGGCCCCACAGCGTCGGGTTCCGCGCGTTGAAGCCGCGTGCTTCCTGCCCGACCGCCGAGCCGACCTGCTTGACCAGCGCCGGGTCCCACGTCGAGGCCAGGCCGATCGCCTGCGGGAACACGGTGCCGTCCGCCTTCACGACCGCGCCGTTGTTGTCGTAGTCCGTCGACCACGCGACGCCGTGCAGGGCTTCGGTGCCGGTCTTGAACACGCCGATGCCGAGCCGCGGGATGGCGGGCTGGTACTGGTGCAGCAGCGAGATCTTCTCGTCCGCGGTCAGCCGGGACAGCAGGTCGTCGATGCGCGCGGCCACCGGCAGGTCCGGGTCGCGGAACGGCGGTGGCGGCGCCGCGAGCGCCGGCGAGGGGGCCAGCAGCAGGGTCGCGGTGACCACCGGGACGAGGGCGCGGCGGAACGGGGACTGGCGCACGGACGGCCTCCGGATTCGTCGAATCGTTTCGACGGCGCGGCGCGGAACATTCGCGTCGAAGGTGGGATGCGGACGACTATTACAGCCGCGTCGACGGCAGGTCAAGAGTTGCTGGGCGCGCTCCCAGCAACTCCCGCGAGACGGCCGAATCTACGCCCTGAGCTGCGCGAAGAACCGCCATCAGCGGCGTTCGACAATTTCGACGAACAGCGCCGTCGTCGAATGGGAATCGAATTGCGGGCAATCGCGAATGACGCTTGTGTTTCCGCCGGGTGTCGCTTACCTTCGTGCCATCGTCGATGCGCTTCGACACCGATCTCCCGCCCCGTCCCCAGGAGGCCGCCCGTGGTCACGATCAACGACGTCGCGAGCGCGGCGGGAGTCGCCCCCAGCACGGTGTCGTACGTGATCAGCGGCAAGCGCTCGATCTCGCCGAAGACCCGGCGGCTGGTCGAGGACAGCATCCGCAAGCTCGGCTACCACCCGCACGCCGGGGCGCGGGCACTGGCCAGCAGCAAGACGAACGTACTCGCGCTCGTCGTCCCGCTGCGCACCGACCTCAACGTCGCCGTGGTGATGGAGTTCGTCGCCTCGGCGGTCACCGCGGCCCGCGCGCACGACCACGATCTCCTGCTGCTGACCAAGGACGAGGGACCCGCCGCGCTGCAGCGGGTGGCGTCCTCGGCGATCGCCGACGCGCTGATGGTGATGGACGTCGAAACCGCCGACCCGCGGGTGCCGATGCTGCTCGCGCTCGACCTGCCGGTGGTGCTCATCGGCGTGCCCGACCACCCGGCCGGGCTGAGCTGCGTCGACCTCGACTTCACCGCCGCCGCCTCGGCGTGCGTCGCGCACCTGGCCGACCTCGGGCACCGCTCGATCGGGCTGATCGGCCCCTCCCCCGCGGTCTACCGGCGCGGGACGAGCTACGCGACCCGGTTCCTGCGCGGCTTCGACGAGGCGGCGAAGACGCGTGAGGTGCGGGCGGCCAACCGGCCGTGCGCCCATTCCTACGAAGCGGTGAGCGCCTGCCTGGACGACCTGCTCGCCGCCGACCCGGACCTGACCGGCCTGGTCGTGCACAACGAGGCCGTCCTGCCCGGCCTGCTGGCGGACCTGCGCCACCGCGGCCTGCGCGTGCCCGAGGACATCTCGGTCATCGCGGTCTGCCCGGACAGCATGGCCGAGCAGCACGCCGTCTCGCTGACCAACGTGGCCATCCCGGCCGAGGAGGTCGGCACGCAGGCCGTCGAGATGACGATGCGCCGGCTCGCCGGCCACACCACCCCGGAGGTCCGGCTGCTCGGGCCCCGCCTCACCCGGCGCGAGAGCACCGCCGCGCCGCGCTGACCCGGTTCTGCTCCACTGCCGAAGGAGAATCGCCATGTCCGTAGCCCGTCGCGCCCTCATGCTGACCGCGGGTGCCGTGCTCCTGGCCGCGTGCAGCCCCAGCCCCGCGCCCACGGCCCCGGCCGGCGCCCAGCCCGCCGGCTCGATCACCGAACTCGACTACTACGCCGACGAGCAGGGTTCCGCCGCGTGGCAGAAGATCCTCGACACGTGCGCGGGCCAGACCGGCATCAAGATCGAGCGGCAGAAGGTGCCGACGAACCAGATGCTGCCGAAGGTCCTGCAGGGCGCGAGCTCGAAGACGCTGCCGGACCTGCTGTTCACCGACAACCCGACGCTGCAGCAGGTCGCCGCCACCGGCGCGCTGACCCCGCTGGACGGCTACGGCATCACCACCGACGGCTACTACGAGAGCATCGTCAAGGCGGGCACCTACCAGGACAAGGTGTACGGCGTCGCGCCGGGCGTCAACGGGCTCGCGCTGATCTACAACAAGGACCTCCTCGCCGCGGCCGGTGTCCAGCCGCCGAAGACCTGGGACGAGCTGAAGGCCGCCGCGGCCGAGCTGACCAAGGACGGCAAGTACGGGCTCGCCTTCTCCGCCATCCCCTCCGAGGAGGGCACCTGGCAGTTCCTGCCGTTCTTCTGGAGCAACGGCGCCGAACTGTCCCAATTGGACTCCGCGCAATCCGTGAAAGCGCTTCAGTTCGTGACGGACCTGGTGAACTCCGGCTCGGCGTCGAAGTCCGTGGTGACGTGGAACCAGAACGACGTCGCCGACCAGTTCGTCGCGGGCAACGCGGCGATGATGGTCAACGGGTCGTGGAACCTGGCCCGGCTCGACGAGCAGAAGTCGCTGCACTACGGCGTCGTCCCGATCCCGGTGCCGCAGGCGGGCGCCAAGCCGGTGGTCGCCCTCGGCGGCGAGGTCGGCGCCGTGCCGGTCACGAGCGGTCCCACCCAACAGGCCGCCGGCAAGGTGCTCTCCTGCATCCTGTCGGAGCCGACGATGCTCGAGTGGAGCAAGGCGCACGCGTACATCCCGTCGAAGACGGCCACCGCGGCGAAGTTCGGTGCCGAGCAACCCGCGATGCAGGCGTTCGTCGACGAGGTCGGCACCGCCCGTTCCCGCACCGCGGAACTGGGCGAGAAGTACCCGAAGGTCTCGCAGGCGCTGGCCGACGCCGTCCAGGCGGCGCTGACCGGGAAGCTGCCCGCCGACCAGGCCCTCAAGGCCGCGCAGCAGGCGAGCGGGTCGTGACCCTGGTCGCCCCGGCCGTCGCCGCACCGCCCCGCGCCGGCCGCAGGTCCCGGCGGGACAACCGGTTCGCGGCGTGGCTGTTCCTGCTGCCCGCGCTCGGCTATGTCGTCGTGTTCTTCGGCTACCCGCTGGCCGCGAACGTCGTGATGAGCACGCAGGACTACACGGTGAAGTCGTTCTACACCGGCGAAGCACCCTTCGTCGGCCTGGCCAATTACGCGGCCGTGTTCGGCAACCCGCTGTTCTCGACGGCGGTGCTGAACACGGTCCTGTTCACCGCCGGGTCGCTCGTCTTCCAGTTCGGCATCGGGCTGGCGCTGGCGGTGTTCTTCAACGGGCGCTTCCTCGGCAGCGCGCTGCTGCGGTCCCTGCTGCTGCTCCCCTGGCTGCTGCCGCTGGTGGTCAGCGGCGCGGTCTGGCGCTGGATGTTCGACCAGGACCACGGCGTGCTCAACGCGGCGCTGCGGTTCTTCGGCCTCGACGCGGTGCCGTGGCTGAGCAGCACCGGCTGGGCGCTGCCCGCGGTCGTCCTCACCAACATCTGGATCGGCATCCCGTTCAACCTGGTGATCCTGCACGGCGGGCTGCGCGCGATCCCGGCGTCGCTCTACGAAGCCGCGTCGCTGGACGGCGCCGGTGCCTGGCAGCGGTTCCGGTACGTCACCTGGCCGCTGCTGCGGCCGGTCACCGGGATCGTGCTCATGCTCGGGCTGGTCTACACGATCAAGGTGTTCGACGTGATCATGGTGGTCACCGGCGGCGGGCCGGCCAACGCGACCCAGACGCTCACGACGTGGTCCTACCGGCTGTCGTTCCAGGACTTCGCGTTCGGGCAGGGCGCCGCGGTCGGCAACGTCCTCATCCTGGTGGCGACGGTGTTCGGGCTGCTCTACCTGCGCTCGGCGAAGGCCACCCTGGCCGAGGCGGCGGCGTGAAGGCCCGGACGGTGCTCGGCGTGCTGATCGTCGCGGTGCTGCTGTTCCCGCTGTACTGGATGGTCAACGCGTCCCTGCAGCCCAGCGGCGCGCTGCTGCGCCCGGACCCGGCGTTCTTCCCGGTCGGCGGCACCCTGGACGGCTATCGCAAGGCGCTGTCCACCCAGGGGCCGAACCTGCTGTCCAGCGTCGTCGTCGCGCTCGGCACGGTGTTCGTGTCGCTGGTGATCGCCGCGCCGGCGTCGTACGCCCTGGCGCAGCTGAAGGTACGCGGCGGGCCGGTGCTGCTGTTCGTGCTGCTCATCGTGCAGATGATCCCGGGCATCGTGATGGCCAACGCGCTCTACACCGTGTTCAGCAACCTGGGCCTGATCGACAACTACCTCGGGCTCGTGCTGGCCGACTCCACCGCGACCATCCCGTTCGCCGTGCTCCTGCTGCGGGCCTTCATGATCTCGGTGCCGAAGGAGCTGACCGAAGCGTCCCGAGTGGACGGCGCGGGCTACTGGCGCACGTTCTTCTCGATCATCGTCCCGGTCAGCCGCAACGCGCTGGTCACCGCCGGCCTGTTCTCGTTCCTGTTCGCCTGGGCGGACTTCCTGTTCGCCGTCACCCTCACCACCGGCCAGTCGTTCGAACCGATCACGGTGGGCATCTACCGGTTCGTCGGCAACCAGTCCGCCGACTGGAACGGGATCATGGCCACCGCCGTCCTCGCCGCGATCCCCGCGGCCGTCCTGCTCGTCGTCGCCCAGCGGTACGTCGTCGCCGGGCTGACCAGCGGCGCCGTCAAAGACTAAGGAGAGCGCTTGATCGCCACGACCGAAGACGGCCGCTCGCTGGAAGTGCGCGTGCGGCACGAGGTGCTGCGCGTCGAGCCGTGGGGCGACGGCAGCCTGCGCGTGCGCGCCGGGCGCCACAAGATCCTCGACGACGTGCCGGGCGCGCTGCTGCCCGCGAAGCCGTCCGCCGCGACCGCCATGGCCGACGGGCGCACCGGCCGGGTCGTCAACGGCGCGCTCACCGCGATCGTGGCGATCGCCGACACCGACACCGGCGTCGACGCGCAGCTGACGTTCGTCCGCACGGACACCGGCGAGGAACTGCTGTCCGAACAGCGGGCGCACTTCTGGTGGCCCGGCGCGCGGCTGTTCATGCCCTCGCGCAACGGCTACGGCCGGCTCGAACAGCGGTTCGCCGCCTACGACGGCGAGCGCTTCTACGGGCTCGGGCAGCACACGCACGGGCGGCTCGACCAGAAGGGCCTGGTGCTCGACCTGGTGCAGCGCAACGCCGAGGTGTCGGTGCCGTTCCTGCTCTCCAGCCGCGGCTACGGGTTCCTCTGGAACAGCCCGGCCGTCGGGCGGGTCGAGCTGGCCGCCAACGGCACCCGGTGGGTCGCCGACGACGCCCGCCAGCTCGACTACTGGATCACCACCGGCGACGGCCCGCGCCGGATCCTGAGCCACTACGCCGACGCGACCGGCCACGCGCCGATGCTGCCGGAGTGGGCGAGCGGGTTCTGGCAGTCGAAGCTGCGCTACCGGACGCAGGAGGAGCTGCTGTCAGTCGCGCGTGAGTACCACTCGCGCGGGTTGCCGCTGTCGGTGATCGTGGCGGACTTCTTCCACTGGACGCACCTCGGCGACTGGCGGTTCGACCCCGCCGAGTGGCCGGATCCGGCCGGGATGGTCCGGGAGCTGGACGGCCTGGGCGTCAAGCTGATGGTGTCGGTCTGGCCGTCGGTCAGCCCGCTGTCGGAGAACTACCGGGAACTGCACGAGAAGGGCCTGCTGGTCGCCGCGGAGAGCGGGGTCCCGGCGCACGCGCCGTGGAAGGACAAGGGGTTCGGCGTCGAGATGCCGGTGGCGTTCTACGACGCGACCAACCCGGCGGCGCGGCGGTTCGTCTGGAGCAAGGTCAAGGAGAACTACTACGACCTCGGCGTGCGCGCGTGGTGGCTGGACGGCGACGAGCCGGAGATCCAGCCCGGCCACCCGCACAACCTCGGCTTCCACGCCGGGCCGGGCGCGGAGGTGTTCAACCTCTACCCACAGGCGAACGCGCAGGCGTTCCACGACGGCATCCGCGCCGAGGGCGACGACGAGGTGGTGCTGCTGTCCCGCTCGGCCTGGGCGGGCAGCCAGCGGTACGGGGCCGCGCTCTGGTCGGGCGACGTCGCGGCGACGTGGGCGTCGCTGCGGGCGCAGGTGCGGGCCGGGCTGAACGTCGCGGTGGCCGGGATCCCGTGGTGGACCACGGACATCGGCGGCTTCCACGGCGGCGACCCGGCGTCGCCGGAGTACCGCGAGCTGATGGTGCGGTGGTTCCAGTACGGCGTGTGCTGCCCGCTGTTCCGCCTGCACGGCTTCCGCGACCCGCGCCCGCCGTTCGGGCCGGACATGACCGGCGGCCCCAACGAGGCCTGGTCGTACGGGGATTCGGCGTACGACGCCATCACGGCGTCGCTGCGGCTGCGGGAACGGCTGCGGCCGTACCTGATGGCGCAGATGCGGGTGGCGCACGAGCAGGGCATCCCGCCGATGCGGCCGCTGTTCGTCGACTTCCCGGCCGATCCGGCGTGCTGGACGGTCGAGGACGCCTTCCTGCTCGGCCCGGACCTCCTGGTCGCGCCGGTGCTCGAGGCGGGCGTCACGAGCCGCGAGGTGTACCTGCCCTCCGGTGCCATGTGGACGGACGCGGTGACCGGGACCCGTTACGAGGGTGGGTCTTCCGTCGAGGCGCCCGCTCCGGCGGACCGGATCCCGCTGTTCCTGCGCGACGACGCGGAGCTGCCGATCCGCCCGGAGTGAGTCACGGCCGCACGGCGTCGGCCACGAGGTCCAGCAGCCGCCCGATCCGCTCGGGCTCGTGCCCGGCCGAGAGGAACACGCCCAGCAGCACGAAGGTCACGTCCTCGGGGTCGGCGTCGGCGCGCAGCGTGCCGGCCGCGGCGCCGGCTTCGAGGATGGCGCCGATCGCCGCGACGATGCGCCGCCGGGTCTCCGCCGTGACGATGCGCCCGGACCCGAGGCTGACGCGCAGGGTGTCGGCCATGCCCAGCTTGGTCGCGAAGAAGGCGGCGTAGCGGTCCATCCACGCACGCAGCGCGACCGCGGGCGGGTGCTGTTCGAGCAGGGCCGGGGCGCTGGCGGTGACGTCGTCGAGCTCGGCCGCGTAGACGGCCTCGACGAGCGCTTCCCGGGTCGGGAAGTGCCGGTAGAGCGTCCCGATGCCGACGCCGGCCTCGCGGGCGATGGTCTCGAGCGCGACGGCGCCGTCGGTGGCGAAGGCGGCGCGGGCGACCTCGACGAGCTTCTCGCGGTTGCGGCGCGCGTCGGCGCGCACCGGGCGCCCGGGTTCGGACGAAGGCAAAACGGAGGTCCCTCCGGTTGTGCTACGGTCGGTTTAGCGGAGGCTCCTCCGCTTCACCATCATCGCACGAAAGCGGGACAACCATGTCTTCCAGCCAGCTAGCCGGCCGCACCGTCGCCCGCGTCGGGTTCGGCGCGATGCAGCTCGAACGCCTCCGCGACGACCGGCCCGCGGCCGTCGCCCTGCTCCGCCGGGCCCTGGACCTGGGCGTCGAGCACGTCGACACGGCCGAGTTCTACGGCAACGGCTTCGTCAACGACGTCATCCGCGAGGCGGTGGGCGACGACGTCCTGATCGCCACCAAGGTCGGCGCCAACCCCGACCCGGGCGGCCCGGTCCCGCTCCGCCTCGCCCAGCGGCCCGAGGAGCTGCGGGCGAGCGTCGAGGACAACCTCCGGACGCTCGGCACCGAGCGGATCGCGCTGGTCAACCTGCGCCGCGCGGAGCTGCGGCCGGGCCTGCTGGCCGAGGGCGACCAGCTGGTCGACGTCGACGACCAGCTCGCGGTGCTGACGGCACTGCGCGACGAGGGCAAGATCGGCGCGATCGGCCTCAGCAGCGTCGGCCTCGACACGCTCCGGCGTGCCCTGCCGGCGGGGATCGCCTGCGTGCAGAACGCCTACAGCCTGGTCGCCCGCGACGACGAGGAGATGCTCCGGCTGTGCCTGGCGGAGGACATCGCGTGGGTCCCGTTCTTCCCGCTGGGCGGCGCGTTCCCAGGCCTGCCGAAGGTGACGGACGAGCCGGCGGTCCAGGCCGCGGCGGCGGCGCTGGGCGTGACGCCGGCGCAGATCGGGCTGGCGTGGCTGCTGCACCACGCGCCGAACGTCCACCTCATCCCGGGCACGGCGAGCGTGGCGCACCTGGAGGCGAACATCGCGGCGGGTTCGGTGGTCCTGGACGCGGAGACGCTGGCGGCGCTGGACGCGGTGCCGTCGCGGTCGCTGGACGCCGCGCTGGGCTGAAGACCGCTCACGGCGCGTGCGCCCCGATGTGGCGTTCGGTGCGTTGGACGCACCGAACGCCACATTGGGTGCATCCGCGGCCGGAACACCAGACACAGCAGCCACATCAGTCATGCCACCCGTCCCGGGACAGCCGGTCGGACACGGCTCGCCGGTCCCCGGCCGCACGTCATGAACGGGTCGTTCACCTCGCTAGACGATTCTGCGGGGAGCCGCACCGCTCGGCCGCGATCACCGCACCAGGGCGTCGTGGCCGAGGAGGTCGCCGAAGACGGAGACCGCGCGGTCCACCGCGTCGTCGTCGACTCCCGCATGGGTCACCGCGCGGATGCGGTCGTGGCCCAGCTCCTCCACCCGGATGCCGCGCCGGCGGGCGGCTTCGATCAGGGTGCGGGTGGTGTAGCGGTCGTCGCGGACCTTGAAGAACACCATGTTCGTCAGCGGCGGGCCCGGGTCGAGGCGGACGCCCGGGATGCGGGACAGGCCGCGGGCCAGGCGCGCCGCGCGGGCGTGGTCGTCGGCCAGGCGCTCGGTCATCTCCGTCAGCGCGACGATGCCGCAGGCCGCGATCATGCCGGCCTGGCGCATGCCGCCGCCGAGCATCTTGCGCATGCGACGGGCCGCCGCGATCGTCACGCGGTCGCCGACCAGTACCGAGCCGATCGGCGCGCACAGGCCCTTCGACAGGCAGATCTGCACGGTGTCCGCGTGCTTCGCGACCTCCGCCGCGCTGACGCCGAGCGCGACCGCCGCGTTGAAGAGGCGGGCGCCGTCGAGGTGCAGGGCGACGCCGTGGGAGCGGATCAGCCGGGACACCTCGCTGAGGTAGTCCAGCTGCAGCGGCAGCCCGCCGCAGCGGTTCTGCGGGGTTTCCAGGCTGAGCACCGCGGGCGGCGCGATCTGCGGGTCGCTACGGTCGACCGCGCACGCCTCGGCGATCGCCGCCGGGTCGATCGTGCCGTCGGGCAGGTTGGGCAGCGGGTCGTAGACGATGCCGCCGCACAGGGACGCGCCGCCGGCTTCGTAGACGTACACGTCGGACTCGTGCCCGACGATCGCCTTGCCGCCGCGCGGGCAGTGCGCCAGCAGCGCGGTCAGGTTGGCCATCGTGCCGCTCGGCATCAGGCAGCCTGCCTGCTTGCCGAGCAGCTCGGCGGACAGCTGCTCCAGCCGGTCCACGGTCGGGTCCTCGCCGTAGACGTCGTCGCCGAGCGGGGCGCGCGCGGCCGCCTCCAGCATCGTGGGCGTCGGCAGGGTGAAGGTGTCGCTGCGGAGTTCGACGTGCGCGCCCTGGGCGGTCTCCGGGCGGAAGGTCGCGAGGTCGTCGGCGAAAGTGGTCACAACAGGCTCCTTGGCGGTCAGCGGATGAGGGTTCGGACGGCGTCGTCGAGGCCGATTTCGGCCTGGCTCCAGCGCCAGCGGCGTTCTTCGGCGGCCGCGCGGACGCGGCCGAACGCGGTTTCGGCTTCGGTCACGGCGGCGAGCACGGACTCCCGCGCCGGGCCGCCGCCGTACGCCGCGTGCTGCGCGACTTCGGCCGGGTCGAGCGCGGCCAGGACGTGCGGTGGCTGCCCGGCCAGCCGGACGCGGGCGACCTCGTGCAGCGGCAGGTTCCCGGCCAGCGCCTCCTTGGCGATCGCGCCGACGTCGTGGTGGGCCTGGCGGAACGGGACACCGGCGTCGACGAGCCGTTCGGCGAGGTGGGTGGCCGCGGTCTGGCCGTCGACCGCGCGTGCGTACATCCGCTCCGGAACCGGCTCGGCGCCCTCGACGACCAGCCGCAGCAGCACGACGGCGTCGGTCGCCGCTTCCAGCGCCGCCCACGCCGGGGCCACGGCTTCGGTGCCGACCGCGATGGCGTTGGTGAAGCGGGCGGTGGCCATCGCGCCCGCCGCCGCGGTGAACGCGCCGAGCGGGGCGAGCGCCCGGCCCTGGACGTGCTCCAGCAGGAAGGGGTTGCGCTTCTGCGGCATCATCGAGCTGGACCCGACGACGTCGTCGGCCAGCCGCAGCAGCCCGGCCTCGGCGCTGGTCCACGCCTGCAGGTCGTGCGAGACGCGGCAGAGCAGCACGCCGAGCACGGTGGCCGCGGACAGCAGGCGCAGCACCAGATCCCGCGACGCGACCGCGTGCAGCGAGTTCGCCAGCGGCGCGGCGAACCCGAGCAGCGCGGTGGTGCGGTGCTGGTCGACCGGCAGCGACGTGCCGCCGACCGCGCCCGCGCCGAGCGGGTTCTGGTCGAGCTCCGCCCCGGCCTGCCACACCCCTTCGACGTCCCGGACGAGCGCGCCCGCCACCCCGGCCAGGTAGTGGCCGTAGGTGATCGGCACGGCGGGCTGGTGGTGGGTGTAAGCGGGCATGGTGACCTCGGCCCAGCGCCGGGCCCGTTCCAGCAGCGCGCGGCCGAGGGCGTCGGACTCGGCGAGCAGCCGTTCGTGCGGTTCGCGCAGCCGGAGCCGGACCACGGTGGCGTTGAGGTCGTTGCGCGACCGTCCACTGTGGAGGACACCGCCGACGTCCGCGCCGAGGGTCTCGATCAGGTGGGATTCGTAGGCGAGGTACCGGCCGCGCGGCGCGGGGACGTCGTGCAGCGGCGCGAACCGCTGGGCCCGCAGGGTTTCGATGCCGTTGAGCAGTTCGCCGGCCCTCTCGCGGTCGACGATGCCGCGTTCGGCGAGCATGACGACGTGGGCGCGGTCGACCTGGCTGATCAGCCCGAGTTCGGCGGCGACGGGGTCGGGCGCGGGGGCGGTGTCGCGGTCGAAGAGGATTTCCCGGGCCGCGGCGGAGATGGGGCTGGTGAGCCTGCCGGTCCCGCCTGGGGCGATGGTCATCGAGGTGCTCCTTCCGGGGTGTCCGGGTGGGGTTCGGTGGCCCGCCCGGAGGTCTTGAATGACTCATTCAGGACCTCCGGTGACCTGAATGAGTCATTCGAGGCACTCGGCGGGCGGGCGGCGGCGGTCTGGGCCACCGTGGTGATGAGGAACCGCAGGGTCATCGGTGGGGGCCTTCCGGGGTCAGGGCGGCGCGCAGGCGGTCGAGGCCGGCGGCCGCCACCGCGCGGGCGCCGCGGGGGCGGTCGGACACCGCGAGCACGTACCCGGCCCGGTCGCGGTAGTCGCGGGCGGGCCGGACGAGAGTCCCGTCGGGCCGGGACAGCCGGGCTTCGGCAACGCCCGGCACCGCCGACGCCTTCGCCACCGCGTCCCCCGCCGCCACCACCGAGGTGGAACTCGCGGTGAGGAAGCGCAGCGACGCGCACGCGCGCCGGGTGGGGCGCAACGAAGGCGGCAGGCCCAGCACCGCGGAAACCTGCGCCGCCACCAGGTCGACGCCGGTCGCCGCGCGGATCAGCTCCGGGATCATGCCGCCCGCCGGTCGCGGGTTGACCTCCATCAGCCGCGGGCCCGACGGCGTCAGGCGGATCTCGACGTGCGCCGCGCCGAAGCCCAGTCCGAGCGCGGTCACCGCCGCCCGGGCCGTGTCGATCAGCGCCGTCTCGTCGGCCGGGGGCAGCGCCGCCGGGACGTCGTGGCCGACCTCGACGAAGAACGGCGCCGGCCCGAGGTGCTTGCGGACCACCGCCACCACGACGTCGCCGAACAGCTCCACCGAGTACTCCGGCCCGCTCGCGTACGGCTCCACCAGCACCTGCGCCGGCACCGGCAGGCCGCGTTCGTTGTGCGTCACCGCGAGCAGCGCCGCCGCCTGGGACGCGACCGCCTCCGGTGTCTCGCACCGCAGCACGCCGACGCTGCCCGAGCCCTCGGCGGGCTTGAGCACCACGGGAAACTCGGTCGCGGCCGCGACCGCCTCGGAAACCGAAGTCGCCACCGTGCACGGCGCCCCGAGCACCGCCCGCTGGTGCGCCTTGCTCCGGCAGTCCGCCACGGCGACCGGGTCCGGCCCCGGCAAGCCGAGCTTCGCCGCGACCCGCGCGGCGACCGGGATGAAGTACTCGGAGCTGGTGGTCACGCCCGCGGGCTCGCCGACGTCCGAAGCCAGCACCGCGCACGCGTCCGCCGTGTCGCACTCGACGACCCGGACGCCGTCCTCGGCCGCGTACGGGTACCGGGCCGGGTCGGCCGCGGCCAGCACCGGCTCGAACCCCAGCGAACGCGCCTGGCGCGCGAACAGCCGCCCGGTGCCGGTCGTGTTGCTCTCGACGAGCAGCAGCGTGCGCATCACGACACGGCGCCGAGCGACCGCCGGCCCCAGTTCAGCCACGTCCACGAGCCACCGGGCTCGGTCGGCGTGACGACTTCGTACGGCTCGGCCGCCCCCGCGTGCGCCAGCCCCTGCGCGCGCAGCCACTCGTCGGAGTAGACGGTGTCCTGGTAGCGGTAACCCTCGTCCGGCAGCAGCGCGACGACCGTGGCGTCCGGGTTCCGGCGCGCGAACCAGTCCGCCACCTTGAACGACGCGCCGCTGGTCGGGCCCATGAACAGGCAGTGGCGCGCGTACAGCTCCCGCGTCGCGGCGAACGCCTCGGCCGCGCCGATCCAGTGCACCTGGTCGTAGCCGGAGTGGTCGACGTTGGGGGGCACCAGGCTGTTGCCGAGCCCGCGCAGGACCCGCGGCCCGTCCGGCTGGCCGAAGATGGCGCTGCGCTGGGTGTCGACGCCGATCAGCGTCAGCTCGGGGACGAGCATCCGCAGGAACGAACTCGTGCCGGACGTCGAACCGCCGGAGCCGACCGCGCCGACCAGGCAGTCCGGGACGCCGATCGTCTCGGCGAGCTGCTCGGCCACCAGCGCGTACGACCGCGGGTTGTCGGGATTGCTGTACTGGCCCGGTACCCAGTGGTTCGGGTACTCCGCGCGCAGTTCCTCGAGCCGGTCCAGCCGCGCGCGCTGGTAGCCGCCGACCGGACTGGGCTTCGGGCAGATCTCCACGCGGGCGCCGAGGTGCTCGAGCCGGCGCTTGAGCGGCGCGTCGATCGCCGGGTCGCCGACGATCGTGAGCGGGTAGCCGCGCAGCCGGCAGACCATGGCGAGGCCGAGGCCGAAGGTGCCCGACGACGTCTCGAGCACGGTCGTGCCCGGGCCGACTTCGCCGCGTTCCTCCGCGCGGTCCAGCATGAACCGGGCGGGCAGCAGCTTCATCAGGCCGAAGGCGGCGACGTGGAAGTTGGGCCGGACGCGGATGATCCGGGGCAGCTCGGTCGCCTCGACGACGGACCGGCTGACAGCGGGTGCGGCTAGGGTCATCGGACTCACCTCTCGGTTGCGAACTGCCAGGTTTCGGTCACGTCGAGCCGGGCCGCGGCGAACTCCAGCCGCGCCGGGGTTTCGGCGTCGGCCGCGTCGAAGATCAGGCCCGCGACGTCGCCGCTGTGGGCGACCTGCACGCCGGTGGCCCCGGCGGCGCGGGCGACGGCGAGGATGTCGTCCAGGCCGGGGACGGGCAGGTGGCGCTGGTTGAGCAGGGTGCTGGCGGTGGCGACGCGCCCGAGCAGGCCCGCGTCGCCGTCGGCCACGGCCCGGCGCAGCAGGCCGCGCAGCGGGCGGAACGCCTCGATCTCCCACGACGTGTAGCGCGCCGGCGTGAGTTCGAGGGTGTCGACGCCGCGCCCGCCCGGGCTGGTGCCGAACCCCAGGACGGCCAGCGGCATCAGCTCGCCGAGGTCCTCGATCGGCTCGCCTTCGCGGTGGGCGAAGACTACGGCCCGCCCGCCGTACATGAGCGAGTCCGACGCGGTTTCGGCTTCGACGGCCAGCGCGCCCACCTCGGCCGGAGACAGCCGGCGGCCGGTCGCGGCGAGGACCGCGCCGATCGCCGACGTCACGTCCGCGGTCGAGGAGCCGAAGCCGCGGCACAGCGGGATGTCGCTGGTGATGTCGAGCAGGCCGCCGGGCACGGGGTGGCCGAGCCGGGCCAGGGTGAGGTCGGCGGCGCGGCGGGCCTTGCTGCGCCACGCGGGCCGCACGGTCGTGCCGCTGTCCTCCGTGGGCAGGAAGGTAGCGCGGGTGCTGTAGAGCGGGCACGGCAGGGTGACCAGGCCACGGCGCAGCCGGCCACCGTCGGCGAACACCCCTTGCAGGATCTCGCCGTGGTGGGCGTCGACGCGGAAGCTGCCCGCGCGCGGGTCGGTGACGGTGGCGGGGGCCGGTGCGGCGACCGCGAGGTCTTCGGTCATGGCGTTCTCCTTCACTCGTCGGCGGTCACGGCGAGCCCGGCCAGCACGGCGCGGGCCAGCTCCGCCACGTGCGGCGGTTCGACCATGTCCCAGTGGTGGCCCGAAACCGGCGTCACCGTGAGCTCGCCGCGCGTGCGGGCGCGCCAGCTCTCCGGCCGCACCTCCGGGCGGCCCTTCACCGGGTGGGTGCCGGTGGAGGTGATGAGGTGGATCCCGGTGTCGACGACCGCGCGGCAGCGGTAGGCCTCGACGGCGTCCTTGCCCGCCAGGTAGACCCGCGCCATCTGCTCGACGACGGCGTTGCCCGCGACTTCGCTCACCATGCCGCGGTCACGGGCTTCGGCGAGCATCTCGTCGAGCGTGTCGACAGCGCCCGGGGCCAGCTTCAGCACGGCTTCGCCGAACCAGGCCAGCGGATCGCTGGTGTCCACTTCGGGCAGCGGGTTGCCGTAGTCGTCCACGCCGAGGACGGTCGCGTCGATGACGCACAGGTGCTCGACGGGCCGGCCCGCTCTTTCCAGCTGGGCGGCCATTTCGAACGCCACCGAACCGCCCTGCGACCAGCCCGCGAGCCGGATCGGCCGGTCCCCCACCACGGGCAGCAGGTCCGCCACGAACGCGGCGGCCAGCTCCTCGATGGTGTGGACCGGGTCCTCGCCGGGCGCGAAACCGGGTGCCTGCAGGCCGAACACCGGCAGCGCGGGGTCCAGTTCGGCCACGAGCTGCAGGTACGGGAACGGGCTCCCGGCGGTCGGCGGCAGCAGGAACAGCGGCGCGACCCCGGCGCGGCCGGGTGAGAGGGGCACGACCAGTCCCCCGCCGTGGTCCCCGGCCCGGATCGAATCGGCCAGCGCCCGGACCGTCGGCGCGCGGAACACCTCGGCCAGGCCGACGGTCGCGCCCAGCTCGGCCTTGATCCGGTCGACCAGCACGACGGCCAGCAGCGAGTGGCCGCCGACGTCGAAGAAGCCGTCGGTGACGCCGACGCGGCGGCCGAGCAGGTCCTCCCACAGCTTGGCCAGCGCCATTTCCAGCTCGTCGCGCGGGAGCACCCCGGACGTCGACACCGGTGCGGCTTCCGGAGCGGGCAGGGCGACGCGGTCGATCTTGCCGTTGGACGTCAGCGGCAGCGTGTCCAAAGTGGTCAGCGTGGCCGGGACCATGTACTCCGGCAGCCGCTCGGCCAGGTGCGCTCGCAGCGCGTCGGCGTCCACAGTGGACGGCGCGACGTACCCGGCGAGGGCGCCGTCGCGGACCACCGCGACCGCCTCGGTGACGCCGGGGCCGCCGACCAGCGCGGCCTCGATCTCGCCCAGCTCGATGCGGTAGCCGCGGACCTTGACCTGGTGGTCGGTGCGGCCGACGAACTCGAGGCGCCCGTCCGGCAGGTACCGGGCCAGGTCGCCGCTGCGGTAGAGGCGGCCGGGGCCGAACGGGTTGGCCACGTACTTGGCCGCCGTGAGGCCCGGGTTGCCGGCGAACCCGCGGGCCACTCCGGCGCCGCCGGCGTACAGCTCGCCGGTGACGCCGACCGGGACCGGCCGCAGGTGCTCGTCGAGGAGGTAGACCTCGGTGTTCCAGATCGGCCGTCCGACCGAGATCGGCGTGGTCACGCACTCGGCGGCGGGCAGCAGGTTGATCACGTTGGCCACGGACGTCTCGGTGTGGCCGTATTCGTTGGCCACGCCGACTTCGGGGGCGTTCTCGCGCCAGAACTCCAGCGCTTCCGCGGTGAGCTGCTCGCCGCCGACGACCAGGTGCGCGGCGGCTCCGGCCGCTTCCGGCGCGAGGCACCGGCGCAGCGGTTCGAGGTGAGCCGGGGTCAGTTTGACGAAGCTGAACTTCCGGCCACTGGACAGGACGTCGGCGAGCCCGGCCACCGGGTGCTCGTCCTCCGGCACCAGGGTCACCGTCGTGCCGCACAGCAGCGGCAGGAACAGCCCGGTGACGGTGAGGTCGAAGGCCAGCGACGAGTGCACCGGGGCGCCGTCGCCCTCGTCGGCGCGGTAGGCCTGGCGACACCAGTCGAGGTAGTGCAGCACGCCGCGGTGGCTGATCATCACGCCCTTGGGGCGGCCGGTGGAGCCGGAGGTGTAGATGACGTACGCGAGGTTTTCCGGGTCGACGACCGGGTCCTGCCACGGCACGGGGTCGTCGGCGACCGGCTCGTCGGCCAGGAGCTTGACCTCCCCCAGGTCTTCCCCGGCGAAGCGGCGGGTGGTGACGAGAACGCGGGCGCCGGCCTGGCGGAGCATGTACTCCTTGCGGTCCTGCGGGTACGCCGGATCCAGGGGGATGTAATGGCCGCCGGTCTTGAGGATGGCCAGCAGCACCGGGAGCAGCAGCGGGCCGCGTTCGCAGAGCACGCCGACCGGGGTTTCGACGCCGACGCCGTGGGCGCGCAGCCGCTGGGCCAGCCGGGTGGCGCGGTCCTCCAGCTCGGCGTAGGTCAGCTCGGTCTGTCCACAGCGGACCGCGACAGCGTCCGGTGTGGACGCGGCCTGCGCGGCGATCCGGCCGTGCACGGTCCCGCGCAGGTAGGGCTCGGCGGTGTCGTTCCACGTCCGGAGCAGCAGCTCGCGCTCGCCCGCGCCGAGGATGTCCACTTCGGACAGCCGGACGCCGGGCTTCTCGGCGAGTTCGGTGAACAGCCGGACGAAGTGCTCGCCCATCCGCGTCATCCGGACCTCGTCGAACAACGCGGTCGCGTACTCCAGCACGCCTGCCACGGAACCGTCGGCCTGGCGGACGAAGGAGATCATCAGGTCGAACTTCGCCGTCGTCGACGGGAGGTCCACCGGCGACACCTTCAGCTCGCCCAGGTCCGGCGAGCCGGTCGAGGAGTCGTAGACGGCGAACATGACCTGCACGACCGGCGTGTGCGCGAGGTCGCGCTCCGGCGCCAGCTCCTTGACCAGCCGCTCGAACGGCAGGTCCTCGTGCGCCTGGTCGGCCAGCCGCGCCACGCGGACGCGGTCGGCCAGTTCGGCGAAGTCCGGGTCGCCGGAGAGGTCGCCGCGGGCGACGACGGTGTTCACGAAGAACCCGACCATGTGCTCCAGCTCGGCCCGCCCGCGCCCGGCGACCGGGGTGCCGACGGCGATGTCCGTACGCCCGGTGTGCCGCCCCAGCACGACGTACGCGGCGGCCAGCAGGGTCATGAACGGTGTCGCGCCCGTGCTCTTCCCCTGGTCGATCACGGCGGAGGCGGCGGCCGCGGGAATGGTGAACCGGACCGACGCGCCGTGGTGGTCGCGCTGGGCCGGGCGCGGCCGGTCGGCGGGCAGCTCCAGGGTTTCCAGCCCGGCGAGCCGCTCCTTCCAGTACGCGAGGTCGGCCGCGTGGGCGTCCACTCGCGACTGTTCCCAGGCCGCGAAGTCCGCATAGGACAGTTCGACCGGCGGCAGCTCCGCGCCGGTGTAGAGCTTGCGGAGGTCGTCCATCAGGATCGGCAGCGACCAGCCGTCGCAGGCGATGTGGTGGACGTTCAACGCGAGCACGTGCCGGTCCGGTGCCTCGCGGACGAGCAGCGCCCGGAACACCGGCCCGGTGGCGAGGTCGAACGGACGGCCGACGTAGTCGGCGAGGATCGCGTCCAGGTCGCCCTCGACGACCGGCAGCTCGACCGGGGCCGGAGCCCCGATCACCTGGCGCAGCCGGTTGTCCTCCGCGGTGTACGTCGTGCGCAGGATCTCGTGCCGCGCCACCAGGGCGTCGAGCGACCGCCGGAGCGCGTCGACGTCGAGCGCGCCCTCCAGCCGGAGCAGGAGCGGCACGGCGTACTCGGCGCTGTCCGGGTCGAGCCGGTCGAGGAACCACAGGCGCTGCTGCCCGGCCGAGAGCGGCAGCGGGGCGCCGCGGTCGGCCCGGCCGAACGCCCTCGCCGGCGTGGCGGCCCGGCCGCGCAGCCGTTTCGCGAGCACCGCGGCCCGCAGCCGGGCGGCGCGGTCGGCGTCCGCCTCCGGGCGGATGTCGAACGTGGTCATGCGCTGGCCTCCTCGGTGAGGGAGTCGAGGAGCTCCTGCTCGGACATGCCGGCGAGCTCGGCCTCGATCTCGGTGTGGACCACGGCGGCGAGCGCGGCGACCGTGGTGGTCTGGAACAGCACGGGCAGGGAGAGGTCCACCCCGAACGCGGCCTGCAGCCGCATCCGGACCTTGGCGGCGAGCACGGAATGCCCGCCGAGGGCGAAGAAGTCGTCGCCGAGCCCGACGCGGGGCACGCCGAGCACCTCGCTCCAGATGTCGGCGATCAGCTGCTCCTCGGGGCTGCCCGGGGCGACGTAGTCCGCCGTCTCCTCGGCCGGTTCGGGCAGCGCGGCCCGGTCGAGCTTGCCGCTGGCGTTGACCGGCAGCTCGTCGAGCACGACGAACGCGCTCGGCACCAGGTGCTCCGGCAGCCGATGCCCGAGGAACTTCCGCAACTCGGCGGCCGTGACGTCGCCGGTCACGTAGGCGACCAGCCGTTTCTGGCCGGCCGGGTCCGGCTTGGCCAGCACGACCGCCGCCGTGAGCGCCGGGTGGGCCCGCAGCGCGGACTCGACTTCGCCGAGTTCGATGCGGAAGCCGCGGATCTTGACCTGGTCGTCGGTCCGGCCGAGGAACTCCAGGTCCCCGGCGCGGGTGCGGCGGACGAGGTCGCCGGTGCGGTACATCCGCCCGCCCGCCGGGTTCGCCACGAACCGGCTCGCCGTCAGCCCCGGCCGGCCGAGGTAGCCGCGGGCGAGGCCCGGGCTCGCGACGTACAGCTCCCCCGCCACACCGGGCGGCACCGGCTGGAGCCGGTCGTCCAGGACGTACGCCCGCGTGTGCCGCAGGGCCTGGCCGATGGTCACCGGGGCGCCCACCACGAGTGGTTCGGACACCGTCGAGACGACCGTGGCTTCGGTCGGGCCGTACATGTTGAGCATCCGGCGGCCCGGCGCCCACTTCGCGACCAGGTCGGGCGGGCAGACGTCGCCGCCGACCACGACCGTCCGGAAGTCCGGCAGGTCCGCGTCCTCGACGGTGGCCAGCGCCGCGGGCGGGATCAGCGCGTGCGTCACGCGGCCCTCGGCGAGGACGTCCCGCAGCTGGTCACCCAGCAGCGGGCCGGGCGGGGTGACGACCAGGGCGGCGCCGGTCATCAGGGACGCGCACAGCTCGAGGATCGACGCGTCGAAGCTCGGGGACACGTACTGCAGCACCCGGTCGCCCGGGCCGACCCGGTAGGCGTCGATGGTGTTGGCCACCAGGGTGCCGAGGCCGGCGTGGCTGACGACGACCCCCTTCGGCCGTCCCGTCGAACCCGACGTGTAGATCACGTACGCCGCGTTCTCCGGTTTCACTTCGACGCCGAGCGGTCCATCGTCCTCTGTGGACTCCGGCAGCTCCCGCAGCGTGAGCACCGGATCGGCGTCGTCGATCATGTACTGGACGCGCTCTGCCGGGTAGCCCGGGTCGATCGGCAGGAACGCCGCCCCGGTCTTGACCACCGCGAGCTGTGCCACGACCAGGTCGGCCGAGCGCGGCAGCAGCAGCGCGACCACCGTTTCCGGCGCGGCCCCGCGCTCCCGCAGGACCCGCGCCACGCGGTTGGCCGCCGCGTCCAGCTCGGCGTAGGTGAGCGAATCCGGCCCGGCCACGACGGCCGGGGCGTCCGGTGTCCGCCGTGCCTGCGCTTCGACGAGCCCGGCGAACGTGCCGCCCGGGGCGCCGCCGGGCAAGGGCGCGACCTCGGCCGCGTCGAGCATCGGGACGCGGTCGACCGGCCGCGCCGGGTCGGCGGCGAACCCGGCCAGCAGGCGCAGGTACCGCTGCGCGAACGCGGCGACCGTGTCCTCGTCGAACAGCGCCACCGGGTATTCGAGGACGCCGCCCACTTCGCCGGAGACCTGCTCGCGCAGCACCATGGCGAGGTCGAACTTGGCCGCGCCGGTCTCGACGCCGAGGGGCTCGCAGTCGAGCCCGGCGAACTCCCAGCCACCCACGGACACCGTCTGCAGCGCGAACATCAGCTGCACCAGGGGGTTCCGGCTCGGGTCGCGGTCGGGCCGCAGCTCGGCCACGACCCGGTCGATCGGGACTTCCTGGTGGCTGAAGGAGTTCAGCGCCGTCTCGCGGACCCGTCCGAGGAGTTCGGTGAAGCCGGGCGAGCCGGTCAGGTCGGCCCGCAACGCCAGGGTGTTGACGAACTGGCCGATCAGCCGCTCGGTGTCCGGGTGGTCCCGGCCGGCGACCGGGCTGCCGATCGCGAACTCGCGCAGCCCGGTGTGCCGGGACACGAGCACCTGGAACCCGGCCAGCAACGTCATGAACAGGCTGGCGCGGGCTTCCGCGCCGACTTCGCCGAGCCGGGCGGCCAGCTCCGCGGGCACGGTGAACTCGTACCGCGCGCCCCGCGGGTCGCGCACCGGCGGCCGCGGGCGGTCCGTCGGCAGCTGCACCACCTGCGGCACGCCGGCCAGCTGCGTCCGCCAGAACTCGACGTCCGCGTCGCTCGGCTGGGACCAGGCCGCGACGTCGGCGTACTGCACCGGCAGCGGCGGCAGGTCTGCGCCCGCGTAGAGGTCACGCAGCTCGTCGGCGAGGATGCCTTCGGACCAGCCGTCGAGCACGATGTGGTGCGCCGAGAGGACCAGCACGTGGTCGTCGTCGGCGAGCCGCCCGAGGGCCGCGGCGAACACCGGCCCGGTGGCGAGGTCGATGCCCCGCACCGCCAGGAACGGCTCGATCTCGTCGATCTCGCTGACCGGCAGCGGCACCGGCCCGACGGGGTCGACGACCTGCTTCGGCTCGCCGTCGATCTCGACGAACCGGGTCCGCAGGATCTCGTGCCGCTCGACCAGCTTCGTCAGCGCGGCGGCGAGCGCGTCGACGTCCAGCGGACCGCGCAGGCGGACCGCGTTCGGCACCAGGTACTCCGCGCTCGACGGCGCCATCCGGTCGGCCAGCCACATGCCGACCTGGACCCCGGCCAGCGGCGCCGGGCCGTCGGGCCGCTTCGGGATGGCCTCGAACTCGCGCTTGGTGGCGCGGGCGACGGCGTCGGCGAGTTCCGCGACCGTGGGCGAGTCGAAGATCAGCCGGATCGGGATGTCCGCCGAGAGCCGCTTGCGCAGCTCGGCGACCACCCGGACGCCCAGCAGGGAGTGCCCACCCAGGTCGAAGAAGTTGTCGTCGGCACCCACGCGCTCGACGCCGAGGACGTGCTGCAGCACTTCGGCGACCAGTTCCGCGACCGGGCCTTCCGGAGCGCGGTACTCGGCACCGGCGGCGGCCGGTGCGGGCAGCGCCTTGCGGTCGATCTTGCCGCTGGTCGTCGTCGGGAACTCGGGCAGCACGCTCAGCGCCGTCGGGACGAGGTACACCGGCAGCCGCTCGCGCAGCTGCTCGCGGATCCCGGCCTCGGTGAGCGTGACGCCGGCCTGCGGGGTGACGTACCCGGCGAGCCGCTTGTCGCCCGGCACCGGCTGCCAGACCGTGACCGCGGCTTCGCGGACGCCGGGCAGCTCCAGGAGGACCTGCTCGACCTCGCCGGGCTCGACGCGGATGCCGCGGATCTTGACCTGCGAGTCCTGGCGGCCGAGGAAGGTCAGCGCGCCGTCGGGGGTGCGCAGGCCGCGGTCGCCGGTGCGGTAGAGCCGCTCGCCGGGCACGAACGGGCTGGCGAGGAACGCCGACGCCGTCTTGACCGGGTCGCCGAGGTAGCCGCGGGCCAGGCCGACGCCGCCGATGAACAGGTCGCCGGGGACGCCGACCGGGACCGGCCGCAGGTGCTCGTCGAGAACGTGGATCCGGTTGTTGGCGATCGGCGAGCCGACGCTCACCGAGCCCGCACCGTCCACATCGGACCGGAGGCAGGCGCGCATGGTCGAGTCGATCGAGACCTCGGTGGCACCCCACTGGTTGTGCAGGGTCGCGTGCTCGCCCAAGCGGTCGAAGAACAGCTTGAGCAGTTCCGGCTGGAGCGCCTCGCCACTGGTGATGACGTTGCGCAGCGGCTTGAGCGCGGCGCGGTCGGCCGGGGTCAGCTGCTCCAGGAACAGCGTCAGCATGCTCGGCACGAACTGCAGGTTGACCACGCGGTGCTTGACGGCGCCCTCGAGGATCGCGGCCGGGTCGCGGTGCAGGCCCGGCGGGATCAGCGCGACCCGGCCGCCGACGATGAGCGGCCACAGGCATTCGACCGCGGCGTCGTCGAAGACGAGGGTCGTCTTCTGCAGGACGGCCTCGCCCGGCCGGAGCCGGTAGGTGTCCTGGTGCCAGCGCAGCCGGTTGACCCAGCCGCGGTGGGTGCTGGCGACGCCCTTCGGTTTCCCGGTGGAGCCCGAGGTGTAGTAGATCGACACCAGGTTGTCCGGGTGCGTGGTGTCCGGCAGCTCCGGTGCCGCACCGTCCAAACCGGACACTTCGAGGAACGTGACGTCGGTGCTCCGCGGGGCGGGTGCGCCTTCGTTGATCAGGCAGACCGGCGAGTGCGCGTCGCCGAGGATGCCGAGCACCCGCGGTTCGGGCGCGTCGGTCTCGATCGGGACGAACGCGCCGCCCGCCTTGAGGATCGCGACCAGGCCGACGATCAGGTCGATCGAGCGGTCCATCCGCAAGCCCACCGGGACGTCCGGGCCCACGCCGTGCGCGGCCAGCCGTGCGGCGAGGACTCCCGCCCGGCGTTCCAGCTCGGCGTAGCCGATGCTCTCGTCGAGGTATTCGACGGCGACCGCGTCCGGGGTCCGGCGGGCCTGCTCGGTGATCAGGTGGTGCAGGCAGACGGTCTCGTCGTAGGCGACGTCCGTGTCGTTGACGCCGTGGACGAGGTGGTCCCGCTCGGCCTCGGTGAGCAGGTCCAGCTCGCCGACCGGGGTGCCCGGCGCTTCGGCGATGCGGGCCAGCAACGTCGTGAAGTGGCCGGCGAGCCGCTCGATGGTGGTGGTGTCGAACAGCGCGGTCGGGTACTCGAAGATGCCGGTCAGGGCGCCATCGGCGTCCTGGGCGAGCGCGAGTTCGAGGTCGAACTTGCTCACCCGCGTGTCGACGGCGAGCTTCTCGACGGCCAGCTCCGGCAGCGCCCAGCCCGCCTCCTCGTTGTTCTGCAGCGCGAACACGATCTGCACCAGCGGGGTGCGGGTGAGGTCGCGCTGCGGGCGCAGCAGCTCGACGATCCGGTCGAACGGGACGTCGTCGTGGTCGAACGCGGCGAGGGTGCTCGTGCGGACCCTTCGCAGGAGTTCGGTGAACGCCGGGTCGCCGGTCAGGTCCGCGCGCAGCGGCACGGTGTTGACGAAGTGCCCGATGAGCGGCTCGGTCTGCGGGTGGCTGCGGCCGGACACCGGGGTGCCGATCGCGAAGTCCCGCATCGCGGTGTAGCGGCTGATCAGGACCTCGAAGGCGGCCAGGACGGTCATGAACAGGCTGGCGCCGTGCTCGGCCCCCAGCGTGGCCAGCCGGCTCACCACGGGTGCCGGGACGCGCACCGGGACCTTGGCCCCGGCGATGTCGCGGGTGAGCGGGCGCGGCCGGTCGGCGGGCAGCTCGGCGACGTGCGGCATGCCGTCGAGCGCCTGCCGCCAGAACGCGAGCCCGGCTTCATCGGACGCCGCGGCCTGCCACGCGGCGACGTCGCCGAACTGCACGGGCAGGGCGGCGGGCCGGATCCCGGCGTAGTGGTCCCGCAGTTCCGAGGCCAGCACGCCCATCGACCACCCGTCGGCGACGATGTGGTGCAGCAGCAGGACGAGCACGTGGTCGGTGTCCGACACCCGGCCCAGCGCGGCGCGGAAGACGGGCCCGTGCTCGAGGTCGAGCGGGGTGTCCACTTGCGACCGCACGAAGGCCTCGACGTCGGCCACGTCCGTGACCGGCAGCGGGACCGGCCGGACCGGGTCCACGACCTGCGCGGGCTCGCCGTCGACTTCCACGAACCGGCTCCGCAGCACCTCGTGCCGCGCCACCACCGCGGACAGCGCGCCCGCCAGCGCCTCGACGTCGAGGTCGCCACCGATCCGCAGGGCCAGCGGGACGAGGTACTCCGCCGAGCCCGGGGTGAGCCGTTCGGCGAACCAGAGTCCCCGCTGCACCGGCGAAAGCGGCGTCCGGGCCGCCGCCGCGCGCACCGGGATCGGTTCGAAGTCCACAGTGGACGCTTCGGGCACCAGCCGGGCCAGCGCCGCGATCGTGGGTGCTTCGAACAGCGCCCGCACCCCCAGCCGGACGCCGAACTCCGTGCGCATCCGGCCGGTCACCTTGGCCGCCAGCAGCGAGTGCCCGCCGAGGGCGAAGAAGTTGTCCGTCACCCCCGGTTCCGGCACGCCGAGGACGTTCGCCCAGATCGCGGCGAGCGCGGTCTCCACGGCGTTCCGCGGCGCCACGTGCCCGGCGACGGTCTGCTGCGGCGCGGGCAGCGCGGCCCGGTCCAGCTTGCCGTTGGCGGTCCGCGGCAGCTCGGCCAGCGGCACGATCGCCGACGGCACCAGGTACTCCGGCAGCCGCGCGGCGGCGAACTCCGAAACCGCGGCCGGGTCGGCGGTGCCGACGACGTAGGCGACCAGCACCCCGTCCCGGACCACGACCGCCGCCTGCGTGACACCCTCGTGCGCGGCCAGCACGGCCTGCACCTCGCCGGGTTCGACGCGGAAGCCGCGGATCTTGACCTGGTCGTCCGCCCGGCCGGCGTAGGCCAGCACGCCGTCGCCGGTCCACCGGGCGAGGTCACCGGTGCGGTACAGCCGCTCCCCCGCCCGGAACGGCGACGCCACGAACCGCTCGGCCGTCGCACCGGGCTGCCCGAGGTAGCCGTGCGCGGTGCCGACGCCCGCCAGGTACAGCTCGCCGACGACCCCGGCGGGCACCGGCCGCAGCCGGGCGTCGAGGACGTAGGCGTGCTTGCCGGTCAGCGGCCGCCCGATCGGGACCGGGCCGTCGATCGCCGTGACCTCGTGGAACGTGCTGAAGCCCATCGTCTCGGCCGGGCCGTAGCCGTTGACGACGGCGACGTGCGGGTACTCGCGCAGGACCTTCGCCAGGTGGGCGGGCGAGGCCGCCTCGCCGCCGGTCAGCGCGCGGCGGACCGTCCCGAACACCGCCGGGTGCTCGTCGACCAGGAAGTTGAACAGGCTCGCCGAGACGTCCAGGACCGTGACGCCGTGCGCCAGTACCAGGTCTTCGATCAGCGCGGGCTCGGGGCGCTGGCCGGGCTGGAGCACGACCGTGCCGCCGGCCAGCAGCGGGCCGAGCAGCTGCGTGCCGAACGCGTCCCACGACACCGGCGCGCACTGCAGCCAGACGTCGTCCGGGCCGAACCCGGCGTAGTCCTGGCCGGTCAGCGTGCCCACGACGGCGCGGTGCGGGGCCGCGACCGCCTTGGGCACACCGGTCGAACCGGAGGTGAACATGACGACGGCGAGGTCGTCCGGGCTCCCCGGCAGGCCAAGCACGCCGCCGTCGCGGACGGCGATCGCGGCCGCGTCCGCCACGACATCGATCCGCCGCCACGGCAGCTCGCCGCCGTCGGTGAGCACGACCGCGGCCGACGTCCGGCGCAGCGCGCCGACCAGCCGTTCTTCCGGGAAGTCGGTGTCCAGCACGGTGTAGGCGGCCCCGACCTTGAGCACGGCCAGTAGCGCGACGGCCAGCCGCGGCGAGCGTCCGATGTGGACGCCGACCAGGTCGCCCCGGCCGACCCCCTCGGCGATCAGGTGCCGGGCGAGCCGGTTGGCCTCGGTGTCGAGCTGCCGGTAGGTCAGCGCCGAGCCCTCGAAGACCAGCGCGGGCGCGTCCGGGGCCCAGGCTGCCTGCCGCTCGACCAGCTCGTGCAGCCGCAGCGCCGGCGCGGTGACCGCGGTCGTGCCCTGGGCCAGCAGCGCGGCGCGTTCCTCGCCGGTGAGCAGGTCCAGCTCGGTCACCGGCACGTCCGGCGTGGTGACGGCGGCGGTGAGGAAGCGGGCGAACCACCGCGCGATCGAGGCGGCGGTGGCCGCGTCGAACAGGTCGGCCGCGTACTCCAGCTGCCCGGTCAGCCCGGCCGGGCTGCCGTCGGCCGCGTGGTTCTCCTCGATGCCCGCGGTCAGGTCGAACTTGGCGACGTCCCGGCGGACCGCGACGCCCTCGGTGACCAGCCCCGGCAGGCTCAGCCGCGCGGTAGTGTTGTTCTGCAGCACCAGCATCACCTGGAACAGCGGGTGCCGCGCCGCCGAACGGGCCGGGTTCAGCTCCTCGACGACCCGCTCGAACGGGACGTCGGCGTGCGCGAGCGCGGCCAGGCCGGCGTCGCGGACGCGAGCCAGGAGCTGCCGGAACGTCGGCTGCCCGGAGACGTCGGTGCGCAGGACGAGGGTGTTGACGAAGAACCCGGCGAGGTCGTCCAGCGCGGTGTCGCCGCGGCCGGCGACCGCGGTGCCGAGCGGGACGTCGTCGCCCGCGCCGAGCCGCGACAGCAGCGCCGCGAACCCGGCCTGCAGCGCCATGAACAGCGTCGCGCCGCCGTGGCGGGCCAGCTCGGCCAGTCCCATGTGGACATTGGCGTCGAGGGCGAACTCCACCGAGCCGCCCCGGTGGCTCGCGACGGCCGGGCGGACCCGGTCCGCGGGCAGGGCCAGCTCCTCCGGCGCCCCGGCGAGGGTGTCCCGCCAGAACGCCAGCTGACCGGCGATCTCGCCGTCGTCGAGGACTTCGCGCTGCCACAGGGTGTAGTCCGCGTACTGCACCGGCAGCGGCGCCCAGCCCGGTGCCTCACCGTCGACGCGGGCCGCGTAGGCGGTGGCCATGTCGCGCCACAGCGGCGCGGCGGACCAGCCGTCGGACGCGATGTGGTGCAGCACCAGCAGCAGCACGTGGTCGTCAGCGGCGACCGAGACCAGGTGTGCCCGGATCGGCAGCTCGGTGCGCAGGTCGAAGACGTGCGCGGCGGCCTCCGCGAGGACGTCGTCCAACCTGTCCTCAGTGGACTGGGTGAACGTCCACGGCACCGAAGGCGCGGTCAGGATCTCCTGCCACGGTTCGCCTTCGTGGGAAGGGAACACCGTCCGCAGCGACTCGTGCCGCTCGACGACGTCGGCCAGCGCCGCCCGCAGTGCGGCAACGTCCAAGGTGCCACGCAGGCGCAGGGCACGCGGGACGTCGTAGCCCGCGTTGGGCTCCTCGGCCTGGTCGACGAACCACAGCCGCTGCTGCGCGAACGACAGCGGCAGCCGCCCGGGCCGCTCGCGCCGCGTCACCGGCGGACGCGCCGGAGCCGCGTCGCCGAGGACCTCGGCGAGCCCGGCAACGGCCGGGGTGCGGAACAGGTCGCGGATGCCCAGCTCGACGCCGAGCACCGCGCGGACGCGGCCGATCAGCCGGGCGGCCAGCAGCGAGTGCCCGCCCAGGTCGAAGAACCCGTCGTCCAGGCCGACCTCGTCGAGGCCGAGCACCTCGGCAAAAAGTCCACAGAGGACGTTCTCGGTGACGGTCCGCGGCCGGCGCCGGGACCCCGCGGCGAAGTCGGGGGCGGGCAGCGCGCGGCAGTCGAGCTTGCCGTTCGCCGTCCGGGGCAGCTCGGCCAGCGGCACGATCGCCGACGGCACCAGGTAGTCCGGCAGCCGCTCGGCCAGGTACGCCCGCAGCGCGGCCGGTTCGGCGGTGCCGACGACGTACCCGATCAGGCGCCCGTCGCGGACGACGACCGCGGCCTGCTCGACGCCGTCGTGCCGGGCCAGCACCGCCCGGACCTCGCCGGGCTCGACGCGGAAGCCGCGGACCTTGACCTGGTCGTCGGCGCGGCCGACGTACTCCAGCACGCCGTCGGCGCGCCAGCGGACGAGGTCACCGGTGCGGTACATCCGCTCCCCCGGCACGAACGGCGAGGCCACGAACCGCTCGGCCGTCGCCGCGGGCAGGCCGCGGTAGCCGTCGGCGAGGCCGTGCCCGCCGAGATACAGCTCACCCGTGACGCCGGGCGCGGCCAGCGCCAGGTGCGCGTCGAGGACGTAGGCGCGCTTGCTCGCGACCGGCCGCCCGATCGGGATCGCCGTGCCGGTGAGGTCGGCCCCGGTGATCGGGTGGAACGTCGTGTAGCCCATGCTTTCGGCCGGGCCGTACCCGTTGATCAGCTCGACGTCCGGGAACTCGCGCAGCGCCTTCGTGACGTGCTCGACCGACGCCGGCTCGCCGCCGGTCATCGCGCGGCGCAGCACGGTGAAGACCTGGGGCTCCTGGTCCAGCAGGTAGTTGAACAGGCTCGCGGACGCGTGCAGCACGGTCACGCCGTGCTCGGCGACGAGCGCCGCGATCCGCTCCGGCTCCGGGTTCTGGCCCGGCTGCAGGGCCGTGCGGCCGCCGTAGAGCAGCGCGCCGAACAGCTGGAGCGCGAAGCCGTCCCACGACACCGGCGCGCACTGCAGCCACACCTGATCGGCGTCGAACGTGGCGTAGCCCTGGCCCATCGTGGCGACGACCCCGCGGTGCGAAGTCGCGACGCCCTTGGGGACGCCCGTCGAGCCGGAGGTGAACATGACGCAGGCCAGGTCGGCCGGGGCCAGCTCGACGTCCGGGTTCGCCGTGTCCGGGTGGCTCGGCAACGAGTCGAGGACCCGCTTGACACCTGCCTGCTCGGTGACCGCGGCCAGGCGCTCGGCCGGGTAGCTCGGGTCGAGGAGCGTGTAGGCGGCCCCGGACTTGAGCACGCCGAGCACCGCGACCGCGAACTCGAAGCCGCGCTCCATCAGGACGCCGACCACCTCGCCGCGCCGGACGCCGTCGTCGAGGAGGTGGTGGGCGACCTGGTTGGCGCGGGCGTTCAGCTCGCCGTAGGTCAGCGACTCGCTCTCGAACAGGATCGCGACGGCGGCGGGGTCCTGCCGTTCGACGATCGTGTGCAGGCAGTCCACCGGCGCGTCGCTCACCCGCACGGCGTTCCCCGCGGCCAAGACGAGATCGCGCTCCTCGGCGGCGAGCACCTCGAAGTCCGCGACGGACGTCGAAGGCGCCTCGGCGATCTGCTCCAGCAGCCGCACGAACGCCGTCGCCAGGCGCTCGGCGGTGGCCGCGTCGAACAACGCCGTCGCGTATTCGAAAGCACCGGTGACTCCGTCGCCGTGGTCCTCCAAGGCGACCGTGAGGTCGAACTTGGCGACCGCACGGGCCACCTCGTACGGCTCGGTGTCCACTCCGGACAGTGCGACGGCCGGGGCGTCCTGCTGCAGCACCAGCATCACCTGGAACAGCGGGTGCCGGGCGGCCGAGCGGGCCGGGTTCAGCTCTTCGACGAGCCGCTCGAAGGGGACGTCGTCGTGCTCGAACGCGCTCAGGTCGGCTTCGCGGACGCGGTCCAGCAGCTCGGTGAACGCCGGGGCGCCGCTGAGGTCGGTGCGCAGCACGACGGTGTTGACGAAGAACCCGACGAGGTCGTCGAGGACCGGGTCGGGGCGCCCGGCGACCGGGGTGCCGATCGGGATGTCGTCCCCGGCGCCGAACCGCGCGAGCAGGGTGGCGAGCGCGGCCTGCAGCACCATGAACAGCGTCGCGCGCTGCCCGGCCGCCAGCTCCAGGAGCCGGGCGTGCAGCGCGGGCGGGATCACGACGGGCGCGGACCCGCCGGCGTGGTCGGCGGTGGCGGGCCGGACGCGGTCGTAGGGCAGCGCCAGTTCCTCCGGCAGCCCGGTGAGGGCGCCCGCCCAGTAGGCGAGGTCGGTGTCGAGTTCCCGTTGCCACAGCGTGTAGTCCGCGTACTGCACCGGCAGCGGAGTCCACTTCGGACCGTTGCCGTCAAGCCGGGCCGCGTACGCCTCGGCGAGGTCGCGCAGCAGGACCGGGATCGACCAGCCGTCGCCGGCGATGTGGTGGGTCAGCACGAGCAGGACGTGCTCGTCGCCTTCGCCGAACAGCCACGAGCGCACCGGCGGTGCGGCGGCGAGGTCGAACGGCGTCCGCGCGGCCTCGGCGACCGAGCCGGTCGCCACCTCGAACGGAACCTCGAACGAGTCCAGGATCACCTGGTACGGCCCGGCTTCGTCCTCGGCGTAGTACGTGCGCAGGGATTCGTGGCGGCCGGCCACATCGGACAGTGCCGCCGCCAGCGCGCCGGTGTCGACGTCGCCGCGCAGCCGCAGCGCGATCGGCATGTGGTAGGCGGTGTCCTCGCGGTCCATCCGGGCCAGGAACCACAGCCGCTCCTGGCCGGGGGCCAGCGGCAGGCGGTCCGGCCGCTCGCGCCGCGTCACGGCCGGACGCGCTTCGACCGCCGCGCCGAGGGTTTCGCACAGCCCCGCCACGGTCGGGTTCGCGAACAGCGCCCGCACGGTGACGTCGAGGCCGAGCACCGCGCGGATCCGCCCGGTCAGCCGGGTGGCGAGCAGCGAATGCCCGCCCAGGTCGAAGAAGCCGTCGTCGATGCCCATCTCGGGGACGCCGAGGACTTCCCCGAACAGTTCGCAGAGCGCGTGCTCGGTCGCGGTCCGCGGGAGCCGGCCCGCGCCGGACTCGATCTCGGGCGCGGGCAGCGCCTTGCGGTCGAGCTTGCCGTTCGGGGTCCGGGGCAGCTCGTCGAGCAGCACGAACGCCGAGGGCACCATGTACCCCGGCAGCGCGGCGGCCAGGTGCCGGCGCAGCTCCTCGGCCTCGACCGGCTCGCTGGGCACGACGTAGGCGACCAGGCGCTTGTCGCCGGGCCGGTCTTCGCGGACGACGACGGCGCGCAGCGCGACCGCCGGGTGCGTGGCCAGCACGGCCTCGATCTCGCCCAGCTCGATCCGGAAGCCGCGGATCTTGACCTGGTGGTCGACGCGGCCGAGGAAGCGCAGTTCGCCGTCGCGGCGGCGGGCGACCAGGTCACCGGTGCGGTACATCCGCTCGCCGTCGGCGAAGGGGTTGGCGACGAAGCGGTCGGCGGTCAGATCGGGGCGGCCGAGGTAGCCGCGCACGACGCCGTCGCCAGCGAGGTACAGCTCGCCCGGGACACCCGGCGGCACCGGCCGCAGCGCCCGGTCCAGCACGTACACCTGCGTGTTGGCGATCGGCGTGCCGATGGTCGGCGCGCCTTCGCCGACGCGGGCGGTGGTGGACCAGATCGTGGTCTCGGTCGGCCCGTACATGTTGGTCACCGACGCGGCCCGGGCCCGCAGCGCGACCGCGAGGTCGTCCGGCAGGGCTTCGCCACCGACGAGGACGTGCACGCCGGAGAGGTCGACCGGCTCGGCGAGCAGCGCGTGGAACAGGCTCGGCGTCGCCTGCAGAAGCGTGACGCGGTCCTCCGCGAGCGCGGCCAGCGCCCGGGAGTCGCGGACGTCGTCGCGGCTCGCGAGGACGACGGTCGCCCCGGCCAGCAGCGGCGCGAAGATCTCCAGGCCGGCGATGTCGAAGCCGACCGTGGTGACGGCCAGCAGCCGGTCCCCGGCGGTGATGCCGAACCGGTCCACCATGTCCAGCAGGAAGTTCAGCAGCGGGCGGCGCGGGACGACGACGCCCTTGGGGCGGCCGGTCGAGCCCGACGTGAAGATCACGTACGCGGGGCTGTCCGGCGAGGCGGTGTGTCCGAGGTTCCCGGTTTCCCCGGCGAAGACGAGTTCGCCGGGGGTCAGCACGAGGGCCGGGTCGGCGTCCTCGAGCATCATCGCGATGCGGTCGGCCGGGTAGTCGAGGTCGAGCGCGAGGTAGCCCGCGCCGGTCTTGAGCACCGCGAGCATGGCGATGACCAGCTGCTCGTCCCGCGGCAGCGAGAGGGCGACGTACCGCTCGGGCCCGGCGCCGCGTGCGGCCAGGTGCCGGGCGAGCTGGTTGGCGCGGGCGTTCAGCTCGGCGTAGGTCAGCGTCGTCGCGCCGAACTCCAGCGCGGGCGCGTCCGGGGTGCGCGCGGCCTGGGCTTCGAACAGCTCGATCACCGAGGTGTCCGGGACCGGGATCGCCGTCGCCGCGTTGGCCGCGTCGATCGCCGCCGCTTCCGCCGGGGCCAGCAGGTCCACTGTGGACAGCGGTGCGGCGGGGTCCGCGACGGCCGCGGACAGCAGGCGGGCGAACCGGTCCGCGAGGTCGGCCGCGGTGCCCGGTTCCAGGAGGTCGGTGGCGTACTCCAGGTACCCGCCGATGCCCGCCGGGGTCCCGTCGGCGCCGGTGTTCTCCTCCAGGTTCAGGGTGAGGTCGAACTTCGCGGTCGCCGTGGCGACCGGCACGTCCGCCGCGGTCACGCCGGGCAGCGCCAGGTTGGCCGCCACGTTGTTCTGCAGCGCGAGCATGACCTGGAACAGCGGGTGCCGCGCGGTCGAGCGGGCCGGGTTGAGCCGCTCGACGATCCGTTCGAACGGGACGTCGGCGTGGTCGAACGCGGTCAGCGCGCGCTCGCGGACCCGGTGCACCAGCTCGGTGAAGCTCGGGTCGCCACCGAGGTCGGTCCGCAGCACGAGGGTGTGGACGAAGAACCCGACGAGGTCGTCGAGCGCGGCGTCCGGGCGGCCCGCGGACGGGGTGCCGATCGCGACGTCGTCGCCGGCGCCGAGGCGGGACAGGAGGGCGGCGAACCCGGCCTGCAGCACCATGAACAGCGTCGCGTGCTCGCCGCGGGCCAGCTCCAGCAGCCGGGCGTGCAGGTCCGCGCCGAGGTTCACCGGCAGGGTGGCGCCCCGGTGCGTGGCGACCGGCGGGCGCGGGTGGTCGAAGGGCAGGTTGATCTCGTCGGGCAGCCCGGCGAGCGCTTCGGCCCAGTGTTCCAGCGAGTCACCGGTCGAATCCTGTTGCCACAACGCGTAGTCCGCGTACTGCACCGGCAGCGGCGTCCAGTTCGGACATTCATTCGCGACACGGGCGGCGTAGGCGGTGGAGAGATCGCGCAGCAGCGGGGTGAACGACCAGCCGTCGCTGGCGATGTGGTGGGTGACGACGACGAGGACGTGGTCGTCACCTTCACGCCACAAGGCCGCGCGGATCGGGAGGTCAGTGGCGAGGTCGAACTCGCGAGCGGCGAACTCGGCGACGTCGACCGGTTCTTCGGTCCACGGCAGCTCGGTCAGCGGGCGGATCTCCTGACGCGGGACGCCGTCGACGTCCGGGAACACCGTCCGCAGGGCCTCGTGGCGCTCGACGACGTCGGCGAACGCCTGGCGCAGCGCGGCCACCTCGAGCGGACCGATCAGCCGCAGCGCGCGGGGGACGTTGTAGGTCGCGCCGGCCTGGTCGAGCTGCTCGACGAACCACAGGCTGCGCTGGTTCGACGACAGCGGCAGGACCTCGGGCCGCGGGCGGGCGACGACGGCCGGGCGGGCGGCGCGAGCGCTGTCGAGGACCGCGGCGAGGGCGGCGACGGTCGGCGCGCGGAAGACGTCCGCCACCCCGATCCGGGCGCCGAGCACCGCGCCGATCCGCGCGACCAGCCGGGCGGCGAGCAGGGAATGCCCGCCGAGGGCGAAGAACCCGTCGTCGACGCCGACGTCCGCGATGCCCAGCACGTCGGCGAAGAGTCCACAGAGGACTTCTTCCCGCGGGGTGCGCGGCGCGCGGCTCGTGCTCGTGCGCTCCGGCGCGGGCAGCGCGCGGTGGTCGAGCTTGCCGTTGGCGGTCAGCGGCAGGGCGTCGAGCAGCACGAACGCCGACGGCACCAGGTGCTCCGGCAGCCGCTCGGCCAGGTACGCGCGGAAGTCGGCCGGCTCGCCGACGACGTAGGCGACCAGCAGCTTCTGCCCCGGCCGGTCTTCGCGGACGACGACGGCGGACCCGGTGACGGCCGGGTGGGTGCCCAGCGCGGTCCGGATCTCGCCCGGCTCGACGCGGAACCCGCGGATCTTGACCTGGTCATCGGCACGCCCGACGTACTCCAGGACGCCGTCGGCGCGGCGGCGCACCAGGTCACCGGTGCGGTACATCCGCTCCCCCGCCTCGAAGGGGTTCGCGAGGAAGCGGACGGCGGTGAGGTCCGGGCGGCCCGCGTAACCGTCGGCGATCCCGCCGCCGGCCGCGTACAGCTCGCCGACGACGCCGGGCGCGACCGGGCGCAGCCGCTCGTCCAGCACGTACGCGCGCTTGCCGTGCAGCGGGACGCCGATCGGGATCGGCGCGCCGGTGAGGTCGGCGCTCGTGACGCGGTGGGAAGTCACGAAGATCATGTTCTCGACCGGGCCGTAGGCGTTGGTGAAGGCCACGTCCGGGAAGGACCCGACGGCCCGCGTGAGGTGCGCGACCGACGCCGCCTCCCCGCCGGTGTAGACCTCGCGGAGGTGCTCGAACACGCCGGGGTACTCGTCGAGGAGGAAGTTGAACAGGCTGGCGGAGAAGAACGCCGTGGTGACGCCGTGGCGCGCGACCAGCTCGGCGATGAGCGCGGGCTCGGGCTTCGGGCCCGGCTGCAGCACGCAGGCGGCGCCGGTGAACAGGGCGCCGAACAGCTCGAACGCGAAGGCGTCCCACGAGACCGGCGCGGTCTGCAGCCAGACGTCCCCGCCGTAGCCCTGGCCGAGGACGGTGGTGGCGACGGCTTCGTGCGAGGCGACGACGCCCTTCGGGGTGCCGGTCGACCCGGAGGTGAACATGACGCAGGCGGGCCCGGCCGGGGACACCGCGCGGTCCGGCGCGGTCGCCGCCGGCTCGACGGAGGTCAGGTCGTCGAGCACGAAGGGCGCGTCGACCTGCTCGGCCAGCAGCTGCCGCCGCTCGGCGGGAAACGACGGGTCCAGCAGCGTGTAGCCGCAGCCCGCCTTGAGCACGCCGAGGATGGCGGCGACCAGGTCCGGGCCGCGGTCGAGGCAGATCGCGACGATCCGCCCGGCCGGGACGCCGGTCAGCAGCGCGGCGACGCCGTTGGCGCGGGCGTCCAGCTCGGCGTAGGTGACGGCCTCGGCCTCGAACAGCAACGCGGTCGCGTCCGGCGTGCGGCGGGCGTGCCCCTCGATGACCTCGTGCAGCGTGACGGCCGGTGCGGCGGGCGCGAGCATGCCGCCGGTCGTGGCCTGGGCCAGCTCGGCCGTGTCGAGGAGTTCGAGGTCGCCGAGCCGGACACCGGGATTCTCCGCGACGGCGGCGAGGACGCGCAGCAGGCGCCCGGCCAGCGCGGCGGCGGTCTCGCGGTCGAACAGGTCGCTCGCGTACTCCAGCAGGCCGGTCAGCTCGCCGTCGCGCTCCTCGAAGATCGCGGCCAGGTCGAACTTCGCGTAGCCGATGTCGACGCGCTCGCCGGTGGCGCGGGTGCCGTCGATGTCCAGTTCGGCCGCGAGGTTGTTCTGCAGCACCAGCAGGACCTGGAACAGCGGGTGGCGCCCGAGCGAGCGGGCCGGGTTCAGCTCCTCGACGACCCGCTCGAACGGCACCTCGGAGTGCTCGAACGCGGCCAGGCACGTCTCGCGGGCCCGGTCCAGCAGCTCGCGGAACGTCGGGTCGCCGCCGGTGGCGGTGCGCAGGACGACGGTGTTGACGAAGAACCCGACGAGGTCGTCGAGGGCGGCGTCGGTGCGGCCGGCGACCGGCGACCCGACCGGGACGTCCTCCCCGGCACCGAGCCGGGTGAGCAGCGCGGCGAACGCGGCCTGCAGCACCATGAACAGGGTCGCGCCCGCGTCCGTGGCCAGCGCCGTCAGCTTCCGGTGGACTTCGGCGGGCACGTCCATGGCGACGACGCCGCCGCGGTGGCTCGCGACCGCCGGGCGCGGCCGGTCGGTGGGCAGCGGCAGTTCCTCGGGGGCACCGGCGAGCGCTTCGCGCCAGTACGCGAGGTCGCGGTCGACCGGCAGTTCGCGTTGCCACAGCGTGTAGTCCGCGTACTGGACCGGCAACGGCGTCCACTGTGGAGTGTCTCCGGCGAGGCGGGCCGCGTAGGCCTCGCCGACCTGGCGCAGCAGCGGCGCCATCGACCAGCCGTCGCAGGCGATGTGGTGCACGACGAGCAGCAGCACGGCGGTGTCGCCGGGCAGGGTGAACAGCGTGGCGCGGATCGGCAGCTCGCGGGCGAGGTCGAAGGCGGCCTCGGTGGCCGCGGTGAGGTCCCGGTCCAGAGTGTCCTCTGTGGACTCCTGGGAGGTCCACGGAACTTCGCCGCCGGGCAGGACGCGCTGCACCGGCTCGTCGCCGTCGCGGGTGAAGACCGTCCGGAGCGCTTCGTGGCGGGCGACGACGTCGCCGACGGCCCGCCGCAGCACCTCGGCGTCGACCGGGCCGGTCAGGCGGACGGCCTGCGGGACGTGGTAGCTCGCGTTCCGGGTGTCGGCCTGGTCGAGGAACCACAGCCGGCGCTGGGCGAACGAGAGCGGCATCGGCTCGGGCCGCGGCCGCGGGGTCAGCGGCACGCGGGCCGGGGCCGCGTCTTCGAGGAGTTCGGCCAGCCCGGCCGGGGTCGGCGCGCGGAAGACGTCGCCGATGGCCGCTTCGAGGCCGAGGGTGGCGCGGATGCCGGAGACGAGCTTCGCGGCGAGGAGGGAGTGGCCGCCGAGGGCGAGGAAGCCGTCGTCGATGCCGACGCCGTCGACGCCGAGGACCTCGGAGAACAGGGTGCAGAGCGCGGCTTCCCGCGGCGTGCGCGGGGCGCGGCCGGTGCGGGCGGCGGCCCAGTCGGGGGCGGGCAGGGCCTTGCGGTCGAGCTTGCCGCTCGGGGTCAGCGGGAAGTCGTCGAGCACGACGAACGCGGCCGGCACCATGTACTCCGGCAGGTTCTCCGCCAGGGCCGCACGCAGGGTGTCGAGGTCCGGGGCCCCGTCCGGCACGAGGTAGCCGACCAGGCGCTGGTCGCCCTCGCGGTCTTCGCGGGCCAGCACGCACGAGCCGCCGACGCCGGGCTGGCGGTCGAGGACGGCCTCGATCTCGCCCAGCTCGACGCGCAGGCCGCGGATCTTGACCTGGTGGTCGGTGCGGCCGAGGTAGTGCAGCGCCCCGGTTTCGTCCCAGCGGGCCAGGTCACCGGTGCGGTACAGCCGCTCCCCCGGCTCGAACGGGCTGGCCACGAACCGCTCGGCGGTCAGGCCGGGCCGGCCGTGGTAGCCGCGGGCCAGCTGGACGCCGGCGAGGTAGAGTTCGCCGGATTCCCCGGGTGCGACGGGCTGGAGCCGCGCGTCGAGGACGTAGGTGCGGGTGTTCCACACCGGACGTCCGATCGGGACGGTGGGGTTTTCCTTGCTGCACGCCCAATACGTGACGTCGACCGAGGCTTCGGTGGGGCCGTATAGGTTATGGAGTTCGACGCCGGGCAGGATGGCGAAGAACCGGGCCTGCAGTTCGGCGGGCAGGGCTTCGCCGCTGCACAGCACGCGGCGCAGTCCGGTGCAGGTCGCGGCGGCGGGGTCGAGCAGGAAGGCCTGCAGCATCGACGGGACGAAGTGGACGGTCGTGATCCGCTCGGCGCGGATCACCCCGGCCAGGTAGGCGGGATCGCGGTGGCCGCCGGGCCGCGCGAGGACCAGCGTGGCGCCGGTCAGCAGCGGCCAGAAGAACTCCCAGACCGAGACGTCGAAGCTCGAGGGTGTCTTCTGCAGCACGCGGTCTTCGGCGGTGAGGCCGTACTGGGCCTGGGTCCAGGCGAGCCGGTTGACGATGCCCTCGTGCGGCACCAGCACACCCTTGGGGCGGCCGGTGGAGCCGGAGGTGTAGATGGCGTACGCGAGGTCCTTTGTGGACACCTCCGGCTCGGTGACCGGGTCCGCGCCGCAGTCGACGTCGTCGAGGAGGATGGTCTCGGCGGCGAAGAGGTGTTCGTGGCGGGACTGGGTGAGCACGACCGGCGCGGCGCTGTCGGCGACCATGTAGGCGAGGCGGTCGGCCGGGTAGTCCGGGTCGAGCGGGACGTAGGCGCCGCCGGCCTTGAGCACCCCCAGCAGGGCGATCACCAGCTCGAGGGACCGGTCGGCGCAGACGCCGGTGAGGACGCCGGGCCCCACGCCCCGGTCGGCCAGGAGACTCGCGAGCCGGGCGGCCCGGTCGTGGAGTTCGCGGTAGGTGAGGGTTTCGCCCTCGAACACCAGCGCCGTCGCGTCCGGGGTGCGGGCCGCCTGCTCGGCGAGCAGCCGGGTGAGCGTGCGGCCCGCCTCCGGGACGTCGGTCGTGGTGTCGTTCCAGGCCGCCAGCAGCTGCCGGGCGTCGTGGTTCACGGTGATCAGCTCCAGTTCGTTCACTGCCGGCGGGGGAAGGGTCAGCGCATCGCGGCGACGAGGCTCGCCGGGCGCAGGTCGGTCCAGTTCTTTTCGACGTACTCCAGGCACGCGGCGCGGGTGTCCTCGCCGTGCACGGTCCGCCAGCCGGCCGGGACGTCCACGGTGGACGGCCAGAGCGAGTGCTGGTTCTCGGCGTTGACCAGGACGAGGAAGGTGCCGTTCTCGTCTTCGAAGGGGTTGCTCATGATTTCTTCTCCTCTGTGAGGGCGGCCCGGCCGAGTGCCGGGGTGGCGACGAGCAGGGCGAGCGCGACGAGCGCGACCGCGGCGTGGGCGAACATGGTCAGCGGGACGCCGAGCGCCTCGACCAGGACGCCGATCAGGAGGTTGCCGACCGGGGTGGCGGCGAGGGTGAACAGCGCGAGGATCGACATGACGCGCCCGCGCATCTCCTTCGCCGACCACCGCTGGGCGAGGCTCACGAGCACGAGCGCGGTGAGCCCGGCGACCAGGCCGAGGGTGAAGAAGGCGGCGATGCCGACGGCGAGGTTCCCGGTGGCCAGCAGGGCGAGGCAGCCGGCCTGCGCGGCGAGCCCCGCGGTGGCCAGGCGCCCGGCCTTCTCCCGCGGCGGCCACTTGACCGAGACGACGAAGGCGAGGGACGCGCCGAGCGTCATGGCGGTCAGCAGCCAGCCGGCGCCTTGGTTGCCGCCGAGCAGGACGAGCCCGAGGTTGATCGGCCCGGCGCCGCTGAGTTCGAGCAGCCCGGTGACGATCATGGCGGTCCGGAGCGCGGGCCTCCTCGCGACGTACCGCGCGCCTTCGGCTATTTCCTTGCCCAGCTGCCGGAGCTTGACGCGCTGCCGGGGTTCCTTGCTGGTCAGGGTCTTGGTGTTCCCGGCGGCGACGGCGGAGACCGCGAAGCTGACGCCGTTGACGACGGCGACGGTGACGAGCCCCCCGAGCCCGGCCAGCCACGACCCGAGCGCCCCACCCGCGGCCTGCCCCCCACGCACGGCGGCGAGGTAGACGGCGTTGCCCCGCACGAGGTGCTCGGCCGGCAGCAGGTTCGGCCGGAGCGCGTCGGAGGCCGGGATGAAGAAGGCACTGGCCACGGCCATGACGACGATCAGCCCGGCGAGCAGCGGGACCGACGGCCCGGCCACCAGGACGGCGGCCGCTCCGCCGAGCATGGCGCCGGCGCGGACGAGGTCGGTGGTGATCAGCACCCGGCGCGGCCCGGTCCGGTCGGCTACTGCGCCGCCGACGAGGAGGGTGAGGACTTTCGGGAGGGACCCGAGGGCGAGGACGAGGCCGGCGAGGGCCGGGCCCGCGGTGCCGACGAGGGTGACGGAGAGCGCGATGAGCCAGACGGCGTCGCCGAAGGAGGACAGCCCCATGGCGGCGACGAGGCCGAGGAAGGGAGCGGGAAGCGCTTTGCCCGCGCTCGCTTCCGCGCCGGGCGTCACGGCCGCCACACCCGGGCCGGCCGCCTCGGTGCGGGGCTCCTCCACCGCGGTCATGACGCACCGCCGATCAGCCCCGCGCCCTCCGGACCACCGCACCGGCGCGTCATGACAGCACCTGCTCGCGAACCGGCGCCGGCGTGCCCGGGAACCACACGTCCTCCGGCGTCAGCGCGTCCGCCTGGTACTGACCCAGCGCGCTCAGCAGCAGCCGCAGCTCCAAAGCCAGCGCCTCGACGAACCGGACCAGCCCGGCCTCCGGATCCGTGTCGACCGCCAGCAGCGCCGCCCGGCCGAGGCCCGCCGCGCGGGCGCCCAGTGCCAGGGCCTTCGCCACCCGCGTGCCCTCCCACATGCGGCCCGACGCCAGCAGGCACCCGCCCGGTACCCCGATGCGGGACAAGCACTCCCCCAACGGAAGCCCGACCGACGCGAACGACAACGGCGTCCAGCCGGACCCCCCTTCGGCACCATCGACCGTGACCGCGTCGGCACCCGCCTCCCAAGCCACCGAAGCAGCGGAAGCGACGTCGCGGCCCGGCGGGAGCTTCACCCACACCCCCGCGCGCGGGAAGTTGTTGCGCATCAAGCGGATCTGCTGCCGCAGGATCTCCGGCGTGAACGTCCCGGGCGAGCTGCTCCGCAGCACCGAAGACCCCAGCGACAGATCCACCGCATACAGAGAAGCGAGCGAAGCGGCGTCAGCAGGCGAAACCAGCGTCATCCCGCCGAGCCCCGGCTTCGCGCCCTGCCCGACCTTCAGCTCGAACGCCAGCCGCCCCGACTCCAGCAGCGGAGCCGCCGACGGGTCGGAGTACACGAGGTTCCAGACCTCCGCGTCGGCGTCCTCCGTGCTCTGCTGCACGACGACGCCGCCGAGGCCGTCCGGGACCGCGTCGCCGTACGCCCGCAGGCGCTCCAGCAACGTCCCGGCCGAAGCTCCTCCCACGCGCCCGTGGCCGTGCACCGGGACGACGTTCTCGCCGATCACCATCGGGATCCCGATGGCCGCGGCCTGCGCCGACGCCGCCGCGCCGAGGCCGGCGCCCGCGACCTGCGTCGAGCCGAACGCCGACAGGTACACCGGCAGCGCAGACGCGAACCCGCCGATCGACGTCGCGAGCGAGACGTCGCCGTACAGCGGCTCACGGCCCAGCTCGATCAGCTTCTCCAGCCGCCGCGGCACGAACACCGGGGGCACCAGCCGCGCCGCGTCCAGAACGTCCGAAGGGGCGTCCGGCGAGGCACCGAACAACGAAGTCCCGTAAGAAGAAGCGTCCGGGAACACCGCCGCGGCGCCCGACCGGGCCCGCGCCCGGACCTGGTCGGCGGGGAACCCGGCAGCGCTCAGCGCGGTCACGGCGAGACCACCCCCGGCAGCTTCGGGAACGCCGTCGCCTGCCACACCGAGTCCAGCCCGGCCACGTACCGCGTGAACCGCTGGATGCCCAGACCGAAGCCCGCGCTCGCCGGGATCCCCGACCGGACCAGGTCGAGGTACCAGGCGTACTTCGCCGGGTTCTCGCCCGTTTCGCGCATCCGCGTGACGATCCGGCCGTACTCGTGCTCCCGCTCGCTGCCGCTGCACAGCTCGCCGTACCCCTCGGGCGCGATCAGGTCGAAGTTGCGCAGGACACCGGGCACCGAAACGCTTTCCCGGTCGTAGAACCCGCGCGAGCCCTTCGGGTAGTCGACGAGGAAGAACGGCCGCGCGTGCTTCTCCGACAGGATCGCCTCGCCCGCCCAGTCGATCTCGGCGTCCGCGCTCTGCGGGTGGCCGAGCTCGCGCAGCGTCTCGACGGCGGTCGCGTGCGCCAGCCTGCCGAACGCGCCGCCGAGCAGGTCGGTGAACGCGCCCGAGTCACGGCCCAGCGCTTCCAGCACGTCGCCCGCGTCCTCGACGACCCGGCGCACCACGTGCGCCACCAGGTCCTGCAGCAGGTCGAGCACGTCGTCGCGGGACGCGCCGGCGACCTCGACGTCGAGCTGGTGGAACTCGGCCAGGTGCCGGCTCGTGTTCGCCGTCTCCAGCGGTTCGAGCCGGACGTTCGGCGCGACGTAGAAGATCTTCGGGAAGCCCAGCAGCGACGCCTGCTTGTACAGGATCGCGCTGGTCATCAGCTTGTAGCGGTGACCGTAGAAGTCGACGTCCACCTGCTTCGCGCCGCGGCCGCCCGGGTCGGTGACCGGGCCGATCACCGGCGGCAGCAGCTCGGTGAAGCCGCGGGCGCCCAGGAACGCGCGCGCCTCGGCGAGCAGCTTGTGCTGCAGGCCCAGCACGTGCCGGGTGCGCTCCGCGGTCAGGTGCGTGCGCGGGTCCGGCGGATCGGTGTACTCCATGGCGTTCTCACTCCCAGCTGGTCGGGCGGTTCAGGACAGGACCGGGTCGAGCCGTCGGCGGTGGTAGGACAGGTCGGCGAGCAGCCGGGTCGCGCTGACCCGGTCGTGGCCGCGGCGGCCGCCCAGCGCGGGCGGCAGCGGCATCCGGCCGGTGTGCCACCACTGGAGGCGGCCTTCGTCGTCGAGCACGCACCGGGTTTCGCCGCCGTTGTCGGGGTGCAGGCAGTACGGGACGTCGAGCAGTCCGCGTTCGAACGCCGCCGGCAGCGCCTCGGCCAGCGTCGGGGCGAGCGAACGCACCTCGTCGACGAGCAGCCGCGCCTGGGCGTACACCTCGGTCTCCCCCGGCGGCGCGGCGGGCGCGGGTGCCGAGCGCGCGGTCGCGTGCGCCAGTTGCAGCGCCGAGACGTTCTCTTCGACGGTCGGGATCCGGTGCGCTTCCGCGGTGGTCTTGACGATCAGCCGCTCGGTGCCCGTGCGCACGGCCAGCCGGACGCTCTCGGCGACCAGCTCCCGCGCCCCGGACGCGGACTCCGGGAACAACCCCATGTACGTGTAGAGCACGAGGTGGTGGTCCACAGTGGACAGTTCCTCTTCGCACAGCCGCCGCATCGCCCACAGCGCTTCGGCGTCCTGCTCCGGGCTCGTCTGCTGCGCGTAGCTGGCCGACACGCTGCGCACGCCGTGCTCGGCGAAGAACAGGCACTCCAGCACCGAAAGCGCGACGAGCAGGCCCGGCGGGCACAGCTGGCCGAGCATGCAGCCGCCGAAGCTCTCCAGGTGGCAGTCGACCGCCTGCCCGGCCAGCAGCGACGCCGAGCGCGACCACGCCTTCGCCGCCGTCCGCAGCGGCACGCTGCTGTAGGGCAGGCAGTAGGACACCGGCCCGCCCTCGGAGGCGTCGAGGCCGGCTTCGAGCATCACGGCGAAGATGTCTTCGGGCTGCGCCGAGCCGTGCCGCACCTGGACCGGGAAGCCGGGCAGGTCCGCCACCAGCCCGGCGGTGACCGAAGGCCCCAGTGCCACCAGCGGGAAGCCGTTGAGCGGGACCCCGGACTGGACGGACATCGCGGCGAGGTCGTGCTGCCCGGTGCGGGTGTAGCTGTCGAGCGTCACGGTGCCGACCGCCGGGACGCCGGCCCCGGCCACCGCGTGCAGCCCGCGGCGCATCGCGGCCGGGTCGGAGAACCCCATCCGCGGCTGGACGACGAGCGTCCGGCGGCGGCGGTGCTCGGCCACGAACGCGCTGAACACCGACCGGGCAGCGGTCACCGCAAGGTCCGGATGTTCGCGGCGACGAACTCGCGGAAGGACTCGATCGCCTGGCCGGAATCGCCGGCGCCGACGTGGAACACCGCGTCGTAGCCCAGCGCCAGCAGCTCGGCCTCCAGCGCGCTGTTGGCGTCGCCGTGGACGCCGAGCTTGCCGCCGATGACGGCGGGCAGCCCGGCCAGGACGGCGTCGGCCCGCAGCGCGGAGATCACCCGGGCGCCGTCGACGTGGCCGTGGCCGTTGATGGTGCTGATCACCAGGCAGTCCGGCCGCTCGGCGCGGCAGGCCGCCAGCAGCCGCTCGACCGGGACGCAGGCGCCGAGGTTGACCACCTCGTGGCCCATTTCCTCCATGATCAGCTGGAGGGCGACGAGGTTCCACATGTGCGAGTCGGACTGGACGCTGGACAGGACGAACTTCAGCGGGGACCCCGCGGACACGGCGGGCCGGTCCGGGGTCTGCTCGATCTGGAAGGTGGTCATCGTGCGTCGCTCCCTGTGCGTTCGGGGAACGTCCGCGGTGCGGGCCGCGAACTTCTCACGACGAATCGTCATCGGCCGGCGCCCGGCGCACATGGGTGCGGCGGCCCCGCATTCCCCCGCCGCCCGCCCACCCCGGTCCGCCTCGCGCGCGGGCGTCGCGGCCGCGCGCGCGTTCGCGGAGTCCTGGGTGCCGGGTGCCCCGGACGGGTGGCGCACCCCGCGTTCCTGCCCCCGGGAACCCGCCCGCCGAACGGCCCAACCGCCACGTCCACCCGGCCCCATCCCCCACTTCGCGACCAGGCGTTTTCCCGCTCGATCCCCCATGAGCCCCCAGAGCGCCCCCATGCCGCGCGGGAATGCGGGCGTAGCACCCCCATGTAACCGGCGTCACCCGCTGGCATGCTCGATCCCGTGATTCCCCCGCAGCCGAACCCGGCGACCACGACGCTCCCGCCCACCTGGTGGGCGGCCGGGCTGACCCCGCACGAGCGGCGCCCCGGCACCCGCCCCGCGTGGGTCGACTTCGCCGAGGCCGCACTTTCACGTGAAAGTGCGGCCCCCAGGTCGGCACTTTCACGTGAAAGTGCGGCTTGGCGCGAGGCGTTCGCCGGGGTGTTCCGGCCCTTCACCGACGCGGCCCGGGCCGCGATCGCGGCTGCCGCAGCGGGTTCGCCCGCCGTCGACGCCGCTTCGGTCGCGGACGGCTGCGCCGCGCAGCTCGGCCACCAGCTGGCCGGCCTCGCCGCCCGCACCCTGGTGCTGGAGCTCGGCCGGGCGCGGCACAAGGAGATCCTCGACGGCGAAACCCCGGAAGCGCGCTTCGCCGACTTCGTCCGCCGGACCGGCACCCCCGCCGGCCTGACCGACCTGCTGCACCGCTACCCCGTGCTCGCCCGGCTCGCCGCGCAGGCGTCCCTGTTCGCGATCGCCGCCACCACCGAGCTGCTGGCCCGGTTCGACGCCGACCGCGTGGCCCTCGCCGCGTTCGTCGGCACCGACCCCGGCCCGCTGGTCGAGGTGAGCGGCGGCACCGGCGACGCGCACCAGCGCGGCCGCGCGGTCCGCGAACTGCGGTTCGCCGGCGGCGCGCGGGTCGTCTACAAGCCGCGTCCGCTCGACCTGCACACGGCGTTCACCGCGCTGGTCGGCTGGCTCAACCCGCGCGTCCCCGGCCTGGAGCTGGAAACCGTCGACGTGCTCACCCGGCCCGGCTACGGCTGGCTGCGGTTCGTCGAGCACCGGCCGTGCGCGGACCTCACCCAGGTCGACCGCTTCTACCGCCGCCAAGGCGTGCTGCTCGCCCTGCTGCACGCCCTCGACGGCACCGACGTGCACTTCGAGAACATCATCGCGGCCGGCGACCAGCCGGTGCTGATCGACATCGAGACGCTGTTCCAGCCCGTGCTGCCGGCCGAAAGCACCGAAACCGACCCGGCCGCGGAGCTGCTCGCCCGCTCGGTGCACCGGACCATGCTGCTGCCGCAGATGATCGTCGGCGAGCACGGCGCGGTGGACATCTCCGGGCTCGGCGGCGGCCGCGCCGCGGCCCCGGCGCTGGAGCGCGTCGACTGGCTCGACGCCGGCACCGACCGGATGCGGCTGGTCCGGGTGCCCGGCAGCGTCGGCACCGGCGTCAACCGGCCCACCCTCGGCGGCGTCGACGTCGAGCCCGCCGAGCACGGCGCCGCGCTGCTGGCCGGGTTCCGCGCCGGGTACGACGCCATCGCCGCCGGCGCGACCGAGTTCGCCGCGCTGCTGGAAAGCTGCGCCGGCGCGGGGATCCGCGTGCTGGTCCGGCCGACCAGCTTCTACACGCGGCTGCTCGACGAGACCACGCACCCGTCCCTGCTGGCCGACGCGGCCGCGCGCGACGAGGCCTTCGGGCTGCTGCACGACGACAGCACCGACGACGTCCGCCGCGCGCTGGTGGCCGCGGAGCTGACCGACCTGTGGGCCGGCGACGTCCCGATGTTCACCGGCGAGCCCGGCTCCGCCGACGTCTGGGACACCGAGCGCAACCGGCTGGCCGGGCTGCTCGGCACGACGCCGCTGGCGTCGGTGCGGGCGAAGGTCGCCGGCATGACCACCATCGACCGCCGCGACCAGGAGTGGCTGATCTCCGCCGCGCTGGCCACCCGGCCGGACGCCGAGACGCACGCCGGCAGCGGGGTCAGCGACGGCATCCTGCCGAGCAAGACCCCCGAGCCCGCGCACCTGCTTTCGGCGGCGTGCGGGGTCGCCGACGCTATCATCGCCCGCGCCTGCACGGCCGGCGGTCGCGTCAACTGGGTGGGGCTGGAGCTGGTCGACGAGAAGTACTGGACCGTGCTGCCGATGGGCGGCGGGCTCGGCGAGGGCTACCCCGGCGTGGCGCTGTTCCTCGCCCAGCTCGCCGAGCTGACCGGCATCGACCGCTACCGGGACCTGGCCGGCAAGGCGATTTCCGGTCTGCCGTCGCTGGTTTCCGCGCTCGAAGCCGACCCGGAACTCGCCGAAGCGGCCGGGCCGGGTGGCCTGCTCGGCCTCGGCGGCGTCGCCTACGCCGCGGCCCGCCTCGCGCGGCTGCTCGACCGGCCGGACCTGCTGGACCTCTGCGCCCGCACGGTCGCGGTGATGCCGGCCCCGACACCGCGGACGTCCCCGCGGTTCACCACCGGGCTGGCCGGCGGGCTGGTCGCGCTGCGCTCGGTCGCCACCCAGACCGGCCTGGAGCCCGCCACCGCGCTCGCCGGTGCCTACGCGGCCGAGCTCGCGAGCCGGTCCATCGACCCCGACCTGGCCGACCCCGGGTTCGCGCACGGCGCGGCCGGCGTCGACTGGGCCCTGTCCGGGCACCCGCGCGAGACCGCGACGCTGCCGCCCGCGAAGGCCGCGACCGGGCACGGCTGGTGCTCCGGCCTGGCCGGCCAGGTGCTCGCCTACGCCGGCGACCCCGACGTGCTCGGCGGCCTCGACGAGCAGGTCCGGCGCCTCGCCGCCCAGGAACCGCTGCGCGACTTGTCGCTCTGCCACGGCGAAACCGGCATCACCGACGTCCTCGGCGTGCTCGCCGAGACCGGCCACGCCGGCGCGGAAGCCGCGCTCGCCACCCGGACCGGCCTGCTGCTGACCGCCGTCGAACAGGACGGCGCGCGCTGCGGCACCCCGGACGGCGTGCCCTCCCCCGGCCTGCTCACCGGCCTGGCCGGCATCGGCTACGGCCTGCTGCGCCTCGGCTTCGGCCCCCGCGTCCCGTCCGCCCTGCTCCTGCAAGCCCCGACCCGCTGATCCGCCCCACCTTCACGAGGAGAGAACCACCGATGCGCGAAACCACGACCGAGACCGCCGAAGCCACCGTCGGCGCCCTGGTGCTCCCGCAGGCGAACCACGCCGGCGCGCGCAACCAGGCGCTCGCGGGCACCCGGCCCCGGCTCTCCGGCGTCACGCTCGACACGCTCGGTTCGCCGACGGTCGTCACCAACGGCACCTTCGCTCTCTGACTCCTTTCCCCCATCCCCCGGCACCGAAGGCGAATCCCATGACCGAGCACGACTTCCCCGAGAACCCCGTCGGCGACCTGACCCTCCCGGTGTCCACCCGCACCGGCGCCCGCAACCGCGCGCTGTCCGGCCAGGCGCCGCGGCTGAGCCAGAACAGCCTGAGCACCCTCGACATCACGCCGGTCTTCACCGTCGCCTTCGCCGAATAGCTTCCGTTTAACCCCGTACGACTACCGAGAGTGGAGCCACCTGCATGACCGAGCACGACTTCGCCGGCACGGACAACCCGATCGGCGACTTGACCCTCCCGACGTCGGCCCGGACGGGCGCGCGCAACCACGCGCTGTCCGGCAAGGCGGCGCGGGTCAGCCAGAACTCCCTGACCACGATGGACATCACGGTCGTCACGGGCGCGTTCCCCGGATAGTGAGACGGACCCGGGCGTCGGTATTTCGACCTACGCCCGGAGGGGGTCCGTCCGGATATAGTGACCGCGATGGGCATCCGATCGACGCGCCTGATCGGGCGCGACAGGGAGCTCGGCGCGCTGTCCCAGGCTCTGGAGAAGGCCCGCACCGACCACGGTGGGGCCTTCTTCCTTGTCGGCGAGGGCGGGATCGGGAAGTCCCGGCTCGCCGCCGACGTCGCCGCGCGGGCACTGGCGACCGGGCTCCCCGTGCTGCGCGGGCGAGCCAGCTCGATCGGGCCGATGGTCCCGTTCCGGCCGCTGGCCGAGGCCCTGCTCTCGCACTTCCGCGGCGGCCACCCGCCCGCGGCGCCCGAACTCGACCCGCTCGTGCCGGTGCTCGCCCGGCTCGTCCCCGACTGGTACCGCGGCGACCGCCCGCACGACAACGGCAACCTCCTCGTCCTCGCCGAGGCCGTGTTCCGGCTGCTGTCGGTGGCCGGGCGCGAAGGCGGCTGCCTGATCGTGCTGGAAGACCTGCACAACGCGGACGCCGAAACCCTGTTCATCGTCGAATACCTCGTCGACAACCTGGCGTCGAGCCGGGTGATGCTGATCGGCACCCTGCGCAACGAGCCGGGTGAGGCGCTCCGGCTCGCGACGGCGGCGTCGCAGCGCTCGGCCAGCCACACCTTCGAACTGACCCGCCTCGACGCCGCGCGCACCCGCGAGTTCGCCGCCGCCTGCCTGGAAACCGAGCCGGCCGCGGTCCCCGCCGCCGTCGCGAACCTGTTGTGGCAGAACAGCGAAGGCGTCCCGTTCGTCGTCGAAGAACTGCTGCACGGCATGGTCACCGACGGCCTGCTCGTCGGCGGCGCGCACGGCTGGCAGGTCGTCGGCGAGCTGCAGGCCCGCGTGCCGGAGGCGCTGATCAGCAGCATCGCCGCGCGCGTCGACGCACTCGGGTCGGACGGCGAAACGCTGCTGTCGGTGGCCGCCGTGCTGGGCAGGCGGTTCCCGCTTTCGGTCGTGCAGGCGGTCACCGACATGGACGACCGCATGCTGCACAACCACATCAGCGCGAGCGTCGCCGCGCACTTGGTGACCACCGACGAGACCACGCCCGGCTGGTACGCCTTCCGCCACCCGCTCACCGCGGAGGCGCTGCTCGCGCGGCTCGTGCCGTCGACGAAGGCGAACCTGGCGCGCCGGGCCGCGGACGCCGTCGAGCAGCTGCACCCGGGCCTGCCCGGCGAGCTGTGCGCGCTGGCGGCGGCGTTGCGGCTGACGGCGCTGGACCACCCGGGTGCCGGGCGGCTGTTCGCCGAGGCCGGCCGCCGCGCCCTCGACGGCGGCGCGGCCGACTCGGCGGTGACCATGCTGACCCGCGCCGTCGACCTGCTGGCCACGGCGAGCCCCGACGACCGCGCCGACGCGCTGGAGTCGCTGCTGCACGCGCTCGGGCAGACCGGGCAGTTCGACCGCGCGGTCGAGTTTTCCGCTCGCTTCGCGGAGATCGGCCGGCTGGAGCGCGCGGTCGACCTGCACGTCCAGCTGGCGTGGGCGGCCTACATCGGCGGGCGGCACGACGAGTGCCTCAACCAGATCGAGCAAGCCCGCGCCCCGCTCGGCGGCGAGATGACCGAGGAGCAGAAGGCGGGCCTCGACGCCGTCGAAGCGACGCTGTGGCTGGACATCCCGGGCCCGGCGCACACCGAACGCGCCCGCCGGCTCGCCGAACAGGCGTGGCAGGTCGCCGAGCGCGCCGGCGTGCCGTTCGTGTCGTGCCAGGCGTTGCAGGTGCTCGGCATGGTGGCGCTGGAGACGGATCTGGCCGAGGCCGAGCGCTACCTGCAGCTGGCGCGGCGGCTGGCCGAGCGCCACCAGCTCACGCACCTGCGCACCCAGGTGCTGGTCCGCCTCGGCGGCCACCGGATGCTCGCCGAGGGCGACGTCCGCACGTTCGACCTCGCCCGCGCGGAGGCCCAGCGCACCGGCGCGATCACGCTCACCTGCGCGGTCGACGCGAGCCGCGCGGTGCACGCGGTGATGCGCGGCGAGTTCGCCCACGCCGAGCGCATCCTCGACGAAAACCTCGCGGTGCTGGGCCGGCTCCGGCTGGTGGCGCTGCTGCAGTACACGCACATGACGCGCGCGATGGTGGCCGCCCACCAGGCGGACCGGCCCCGGATGGAAGCCGCCCTCGACGACTTCCGCGCCGAGGGCGGCAACAGCGCGCAGGAGATGGTACTGAGCGTCGGGCTGGCACAGGTGTTCTGCTCGCTGCTGGAGGAGGACGCCGAACGCGCCCGCCGCGAGCTCGCGCAGGTGCTGGCCCTGGAGGAGCGCCAGCCGAGCCGCTTCCACCTGGCGGGCCAGCACGGCCTGCGCCTGCTGATCGAGGCCCTCGACGGCACGGCCCCTCCGGAGCGTCCCCCGGCGGCGGTGAGCGGCATGCGCTGGAACCGCCAGTTCGTCCTGCTGGGCGACGCGGTCCGCCACGGCCGCGCCGGCTCTCCGGAGCTGGCCGACGAGGCGGTCGCGGCCGCGATCGAAGCGGCGTCCCCGTTCCCGATGAGCCGCCACCTGGGCCTGCGCATGGTGGCGGAATCCGCCGCGGCCGACGGCTGGGGCGACCCGGTGACGTGGCTCAAGGAAGCGGAGGAGTACTTCCACCAGGCGGACGTGACGGCGGTGGCGAGCGCGTGCCGCGGCCTGCTGCGCAAGACGGGCGTCGCGGTCGGCCAGCGCCGCACGGGCTCCGACCGCCTCCCGGCCGGCCTGCGTTCGGCGGGGGTGACGGTCCGCGAGTACGAGGTGCTGCAGCTGCTGGCGGACAACATGGGCAACAAGGACATCGCCCGGCGGCTGCACATTTCCCCGCGGACGGTGGAGAAGCACGTGGCCAGCCTGATGGCGAAGTCGAACCTGCAGAACCGCAGCGCGTTGACGGAGTACGCCCGCAACACGCCCCACTGACGCGCCGCGGTGCGCGGGATGTCATGAAAGAGTCGTTCATCTCGCCGGACGACATGAACGACCCTTTCATGACATCCCCGCGGCGCCGGGCCGACCACGCGGCCACGCGACTCGGCCGCCGGTCACCCACTCGCCGGCGCGACTCTGCCGGAGCCCTGTCGCCGGACGCCATGAAAGGGTCGTTCACCTCGCCGGACGCCAGGGCTCCGGCAAAGTCGCGGCGGTTTGCCCGGCGGCGGGCTTCGCCGACGTCTTGAATGAGTCATTCAGGTCTTCGGAGGTCCTGAATGACTCATTCAAGACACCACAGGGCCGCCCGGCTCAACTCGCCGCGGCCGGCACCGGTCGGTTCAGACCGAGCGGCCGGCCCCGGCGCGACTTTGCCGGGCCCCTGTCACCGGACGCCATGAAAGAGTCGTTCATGACATCCGGACCAGGTCACGAGCCGATCGGGATCTCCGCCCAGACCGTCTTGCCGCCGTCCGCCCGGTGGAAGTGTCCCCGCCGTCGGCTGCACGCCGCGATCAACGCCAGCCCGGTGCCGACCGGGGCCACGTCGGGGGCCGCCGGGTCGAACCACGCCGCGCCGCCGGAGTCCTCGATGCCGATCCACACCGTCGAGTCCGCGCACGTCAGCAGCGCGCGCACCGGTCCCGTCGCGTGGCGGACGGCGTTCGCCGCCAGCTCCCCCGCGATCAGCACGACGTCCGCCGCGACCTCGTCCGGCACCTCTTCGGTCGCGGCCAGGCGGTCGCGCACCCAGGAGCGGACCCGGCGGACCTGTGCGGGCTCCCGGTCGAAGGCGAACTTGTCCAGCAGCATGCGATTTCCCTCCCCGGCCGGGAAATCGATTCCCCCTTCGCCGGGGCGTCCACACCCCACCGGGCCGAAATCGCCCGAACGGACTAGATTGGACCCGTGAGTCCAGCTACCAGGCAGTTCACCGCCAAGGGCGCCGCGACCCGGCAGCGGATCGTCGAAGGCGCAGCGGAGGAAATCCGGGAGCGCGGCGTCGCCGTCACGACGCTGGACGACATCCGGGCGCGGACCGGCACGAGCAAGAGCCAGCTCTTCCACTACTTCCCCGGCGGCAAGGACGATCTGCTGCTGGAGGTGGCCGAGTACGAAGCGGACCAGGTCATCGCGGCCCAGCAGCCGCAACTCGGTGGATTGACGTCGTGGGCGGCGTGGCGGCGCTGGCGCGACACGGTCGTCGAGCACTACACCGCGCGGGGACAGCACTGCCCGCTCAACGTGCTCATCTCGCAGCTGGGCCGCGCGACGCCCGGCGCGCAGAAGGTGGTGAGCGGGATGCTGAAGCGGTGGCAGGACGAAATTGCGGCCGGCATCCGCCACCTGCAAGCCGCCGGCGAGGTCGCCGCGGACGCCGACCCCGAACGCACCGCGGCCGCCCTGCTGGCGGGGATCCAGGGCGGCGTGGTGGTGATGCTCTCGACCGGCCGCATCGATCACCTCGAAGCGGCGCTCGACGTCGGCATCGAGAACCTGCGGGCGAGCGGGAACCGGTGAGCCCGGTTCCCGCTCCCGGCGTCAGGCGGACTTGATCGCGGAGATCTCGAACTCCAGCGTGACCTTGTCGCTCACCAGCACGCCGCCGGTCTCGAGCGCGGCGTTCCAGGTGATGCCGTAGTCCTTGCGGCTGATCGTGGTGGAGCCCTCGAAGCCGATCCGGTCGTTGCCGAACGGGTCCTTCGCGGAGCCCTCGAACTCGAACGGGACGGTCACCGAGCGGGTGACGTCCTTGATGGTCAGGTCGCCGGTGACGTCGAAGGAGGTGTCGCCGGTCTGCTTGATCTCGGTCGAGGTGAACGTGATCTGCGGGTACTCGTCCATCGACAGGAAGTCGTTGCTCTTCAGGTGCCCGTCGCGGTCGGCGTTGCGGGTGTCGATGCTGTGCGCCTGGATGGTCACCTGGACGCTCGACTTCTCCGGCGCGTCGCCGTCGATCGTCGCGGCACCGGTGAACTCGTTGAAGCTGCCGCGCACCTTGGTCACCATGGCGTGGCGGGCGACGAACCCGATCCGCGAGTGGGCGGCGTCGAGGGTGTATTCGCCGGTCAGCTGGGGGTAGGTGGTCGCGCTGGTCATCTCTGGTCTTCTCTCCTCGTGGTGGCGACCCCCAGGTGATTGAGGGTTCAACGACACTGTACTCACTTTGGCTGGTTGCGCAAGCAAGCTTTCGGTAGAGTCGCCGGTATGGGTGATCTGTCCGCGCTCGACACCGGGGAAGCCGCGTTCTGGCGGTCGCTGATCCGCGTCACGACCGTCCTGCCGCGCGCGCTGGAGGACCAGTTCCTGCCGGAGACCGGTCTCACGATCAGCGACTACGGCGTGCTCGTCGCGCTGTCGGAGGCCCCGCATCGCCTGCTGCGCATCTCCGCGCTGGCGGCGACGACCGCCCTGTCGCTGAGCCGGATCAGCCGCGTGGTCGACGACCTCACCCGCCGCGGGCTGGTCGAGAAGCGGCGCTGCACGGAAGACGGGCGCGCGTCCAACGCCGTGCTGACCGACGCCGGATTGGCCAGACTGGAGGCGGCCTACCCGAGCCACCTGGCCCGCGTCCGGGCTTCGGTGTTCGACCACTTGAACGCCGAGGAGATCCGGACGGCCGGTCCGGTGCTGGCCCGGCTGGCCGCGGCGCTCGACGCCGCTCCCCCGACCGACGAGGAGCCGAGGACGCGATGAGCGACAAGGGCGAGTACCAGCGGGACCTGAACTACCTCCCGGACCGCATCACCGCCGACGGCCGCGACGGCTGGCCGGTCGAGCCGGGCCGCTACCGGCTGATCGTCGCCCGCGCGTGCCCGTGGGCGAACCGCGCGGTGATCGTGCGGCGGCTGCTGGGCCTGGAACCCGTGCTGTCCATGGGCATCGCCGGGCCGGTGCACGACGAGCGGAGCTGGAGCTTCGACCTGGACGAAGGCGGCCGCGACCCGGTGCTCGGCATCGAGCGGCTGCAGGAAGCGTTCTTCAAGCGCGACCCGGAGTACCCGCGCGGCATCACCGTGCCCGCGTTCGTCGACGTCCCGAGCGGCAAGGTCGTGACCAACGACTTCGCGCAGATGACCCTCGACATGTCGACCGAGTGGACCGCCTACCACCGCGACGGCGCGCCCGAGCTGTACCCGGAGAAGCTGCGCGACGAGATCGACGACGTCGCGGAGAAGGTCTTCACCGACGTCAACAACGCGGTGTACCAGTGCGGGTTCGCCCGGTCCCAGGAGGCGTACGAGCACGCCTACCGCAAGCTGTTCGCCCGGCTGGACTGGCTGTCGGAGCGGCTCGCGAACCAGCGCTACCTGGTCGGCGACACGATCACCGAGGCCGACGTCCGGCTGTTCACCACGCTCGTCCGGTTCGACGCGGTCTACCACGGCCACTTCAAGTGCAACCGGCAGAAGCTCACCGAGCTGCCGGTGCTGTGGGCCTACACGCGCGACCTGTTCCAGACGCCCGGGTTCGGCGACACGATCGACTTCCCGCAGATCAAGGAGCACTACTACGTGGTGCACAAGAACGTGAACCCGACCGGGATCGTCCCGCTCGGCCCGGACGTCTCGGGCTGGCTGACCCCGCACGACCGCGAGCAGCTCGGCGGCCGCCCGTTCGGCGACGGCACCCCGCCGGGCCCGCCGCCGGCAGCCGAAAGGGTGCCGGCACTGGCGTGACTGGCTACGGTGATCGCCATGGAACGCCTGCGCGATCGCCGGATCCTCGTCACCGGCGCCGGTTCCGGCATCGGCCGGGCCACCACGCTCCGCCTGCTGGCGGAAGGGGCGCGGGTCGTCGCCACCGACGTCACGGGCCTCGACGACCTGCCCACGGCCACGGTGCCGATGGACGTCGCGGACGAGGCCGCGGTGGCCGCCGGGGTGGCGTCCGCCCTCGAGACCCTGGGCGGCCTCGACGTCCTGGTCAACGCGGCGGGCATCCTGCTGGCGTCGCACACGCACGAGACGTCGCTGGAGCTGTGGAACCGGGTGCTGGCGGTGAACCTGACCGGCACGTTCCTGGTCACGCGCGCGGCCCTGCCCGCCCTGCTGGCCACCGGCAAGAGCGTGGTGGTGAACTTCAGCTCGACATCGGCGTCGTTCGCCCACCCGTACATGGCGGCGTACTGCGCGAGCAAGGGCGGCATCCAGGCGTTCACGCATTCGCTGGCGCTGGAGTACGCGAAGCAGGGCCTGCGCGCGGTGAGCGTCGCGCCGGGCAGCGTGAAGAGCGGGATCACGGACTCGGCGGCGAGCTGGCTGCCCCAGGACGTCGACTTCACGCTGTTCGGCCGCCTGCTGCCGATCCTCCCGACCGGCCTGACCACGGAGGTCGGCAACCCGGTGGCCCGCCCGGAGGCGGTGGCGGGAGTGGTGGCGATGCTGGCTTCGGACGACGGCGAGTTCATCACGGGCACGGAGATCCGCGTGGACGGCGGGACGCACACCTAAACCGGTGCGGCGGCTCGGGCGTGGCATACCCGTGACCGCCAACGTGCCGAAAGCCGAGACCGCGTTCCGGGCCCTGTTCGCGCAGCACTTCGGCGAGCTGGTGCGGCTGGCCCACCTGCTGGGCGCGGCCGACGCCGAGGATGTCGCGCAAGAAGCGTTCGCCCGGCTCCGCGATCCCCTCGCCGATCCGTCCCGGGTGGTCCGCCGCCTCCGCGCGAGCGTGGTGCGGCTGTCGCGGAAGCGGCGCGCGCGGCGGGAGCGGCCACTCGACGGGCTGCCCCGCCGGTACCGCGAAGTCCTGGTGCTGCGGTACGGCCTCGATCTGGGTACGGCGGACATCGCCGAAACCCTCGCCCTCTCGCCGGCAGCGGTCGAAGCGGCTGTTCACTGCGCCCTGGCGAAGCTGCGCAGGCTCGAAGCCCGCTCCCCGGCCCGGCGCCGCGCGGTCGTCGTGGCGGCGGCGCTCACGGTGTCGGCGGGCGCGCTCACCGCCACTCAGCTGCTGCCGGCCGCCGACGCGTACCGCACCGAAAGCTCCTTGAGCCGGCTCGCCAGTTCCGGTGGCGATTCCACCTCGAACGGCACGTCGAGCATCCCCACGACGAACGCCACGATGTCGTACGAATCCGAAGCCAGCTCGAGCCGGCACGTCCCCGCGTCGATCGGCGTCAGCTCGCCGTCCACCCGGCCCGCCAGCTCCGACGCCGGCGCGTAGAGCTTCAGCCGGGCGCGCAGCGGCCACATCTCGCGGCCCATCGTGCGCCGGAGGTACGCCGTGAGGTCGCCGTCCGGGGGTTCGCGGTGGCTGAAGCGGGGGCCGTTGGGCGTGCGCAAGGTGAGCCGGTCCGCGCGGAACGTCCGCCAGTCCGCGCGGCCGGTGTCCCAGCCGACCAGGTACCAGCGGCGGCCCCACGACACCAGGCGGTGCGGCTCGACCGCGCGGCGGGACTCGCGGCCGTCGTGGCTCACGTAGTCGAAACGCAGGGTTTCCGACGCGCGGATCGCCGCCGACACCGCGGTGAGCACGTCCGCCGCCACCACCGGGCCGCGAGCCGGGAGCGCCAGCACGCTCGCCTCCAGCGCCGCCACGCGGTGCCGCAGCCGGGACGGCAGGACCTGCTCGACCTTCGTCAGCGCCCGCAGCGACGCCTCTTCCAGCCCCGAGACGCCGCCCGCGTGCAGGCCGACCACCACCGCGACCGCTTCGTCGTCGTCGAGCAGCAGCGGCGGGAGTTCCGCGCCCGCGCCCAGGCGGTAGCCGCCGATCGGGCCCATCGCCGCGTGCACCGGGTAGCCCAGTTCGCGCAGGCGGTCGACGTCGCGGCGGATCGTCCGGGTCGTCACGCCGAGGCGCTCGGCCAGCTCGGTGCCGGACCAGTCGCGGTGCAGCTGGAGCAGCGACAGGAGCCGGAGCAGGCGGGTTTCGCGCATGCTGCGAGTCTGCCGGACATCTAGGACCGCTTCTGTCCTACACGGGCGAGAGGGTGCCGGACATGGATCCCTTCCGCATCGACGTCCCGCAGGTCGACCTCGACGAGCTGCGCCACCGGCTCGCCCGCACCCGCTGGCCGGGCGAGCTGCCCGGCGTGGGGTGGGCGTACGGCGTCAGCGAGCCCTACCTCCGCGAGCTGGTCGAGTACTGGCAAAGCGATTTCGACTGGCGTGCGCAGGAAGCGCGGCTCAACGCGTTCCCGCAGTTCACGACCACGATCGACGGCCAGCGCGTGCACTTCCTCCACGTCCGCTCCCCCGAACCCGGCGCGAAGCCGCTCATCCTGACCCACGGCTGGCCGAGCACGGTCGCCGACTTCCTCGACGTCCTCGGCCCGCTCACCGACCCGCGCGCCCACGGCGGCGACCCGGCCGACGCCTTCCACGTCGTCGCCCCGTCGGTGCCCGGCTTCGCGTTCTCCGGCCCGACGGCCGAGCCGGGCTGGAACACGCGCCGCACGGCCCGGGCGTGGGCCGAGCTGATGCGGCGCCTCGGCTACGAGCGCTACGGCGCCCAGGGCGGCGACTTCGGCAGCATCGTCTCGCCGGAACTGGGCCGCGTCGCGCCGTCGTCGGTGCTCGGGGTGCACGTCAACGCCGTCGCGAACGCCGGGGTGCCGACGGCGCCGGGCGACCTCGAGCGGCTGTCCGAAGAGGACCGGAAACGCGCGCGGGAGAACGAGGTCTGGTGGTACGCCCACTCGGGGTACGCGACGCAGATGGCGACGCGCCCGCAGACGCTGGCGTACGCGCTGAACGACTCCCCCGCCGGGCAGCTCGCGTGGAACCTGGAGTGGTTCGTCGACTGGGACCCTTCGGCGACACGGCAGACGGCCGTGTCGTGGGACGCGATCCTGACCGACGTGACGATCTTCTGGCTCACCGGCACCGCGGGCTCGGCGGCGCGCCTCTACCTGGAAGCGGGCCAGGACGGCTGGGGCGAGCGCCCGGCCCCGTCCGGCGTCCCGACGGCGGTGGCGAACTTCCGCGGTGATCACGCGCTCCGGGGGCTGGCCGAGCTGTCCAACACGGTGACGCGGTGGTCGGAGTACGACACCGGCGGGCACTTCGCGTCACTGCAGGCGCCGGACGTGCTGGTGCGCGACATCCGGGAGTTCTTCCGGGAACTTTAGGGCAGTGCGCGGGTCAGCCAGACGACGTCTCCGCTGTCCTCTGTGGACACGTGGTGCCGCTCGAGCCCGAGCTTATCCACCGCTCGGTCTCCAGGTGGGACGCCATCGGCGCGTACACCTCAGATCTCGCGACGGCGCCGCCGGTCGACGGCGCCGTCGAGCAGCGGGCGCAGTTCCTCGACCACCGTCTCGAGCGGCGCGACGTCCCGGTGGGCCCGGGCCAGGACGATCGCGCCCTCCAGCGTGCTCAGCATGAGGACCGCCAGCGAGGCGCTGCGGGACGGCGGAACGCCCAGCTGCTCCAGGGCGGTGGCGACCGGGCGCTGCCAGCCGTCGAAGGCCTTGCCGACGGCTTCGCGGAGGCTGTCGCTGGTGGCCGCCGTGTCGGCGACGGTCGCGACCAAGGGGCAGCCCGCGTCGAAACCGTCGTCGGTGAACTGGTCGCGCCACTGGCCCGCCATCGCCGCGAAGAGCTTGCCGGGCGTCGGGTTCTCGATCTTGGTGACGACGCGCGCCACCCGCCGGGCCGCGTAGTCGCCCGCCCACGCGACCGCTTCGGCGATCAGCTGGTCCTTACCGCCCGGGAAGTAGTGCTGCAGGGACCCCCGCGGAGCTTCGGCGTGGACGGCCACGTCCCGCATGCCGGTCGCCCCGACACCGTGGATCCGCACCAGTTGCGCGGCGCTGAGCACCATCCGCTCGCGCGGCGTCCTCGTCATCGGCTGCCTCCTTCATGACGTCCGTCATGATAGCCCAGTCGGGGACCACCAGCGCGAAGTCGCGCTCGCCCCGCTCGTACGTCGGCACCGGCCGGAAGCCCTGGCCCAGCAGCAACGCTTCGGCCCCGGTGTTCCCGGCCTGGACGGTGGCCCGCACGGTCCACCCCGCCCACCGCCCGGACGCCCACAGCCACCGGCTCAGCGCGCTGCCGATCCCCTGCCGCTGCCACGCGTCGGCGACCAGGACGCCGATTTCGGCCGCGCCCGGGGTTTCCGAGACGAAGTTCAGCAGGCCGACGGGGGTGCCGCCCCGGGACGCGAGCAGCGCGACACCGGCCGGCGGCCCGGCGAGCAGGAAGCGCTGGTAGCGCCGGAAGACCTCGGCCGGCTCCGCGGGCCCGCCCATCATGAAGCGGCGCCGCAAGCTGTCCGGCGAGCACGCCGCGACCAACGCGCCGACCGGGTCGCGATCGGCCTCGCGGATCTCTATGACGGTTGTCATAGTCCCATGAGAGCACACCATGACCGCCGGCACACTATGACCGCTGTCATAGATCGAGTCGCCGGTTCGCGCCGACGCCGGGCGGGTACGTTGCCGTGGCCGCGCTCCCCCACCGCGAAAGGCGTCCCCGATGCAGCTCTACGCCGAACGGCCGATCCGCCGCACCGCCCAGCTCGTCAGCGACTTGCTCGCCCTGCTGCTCGTCGTCTTCGCGGTCTGGCTGGCCACCTCGGTGTACGACCAGGTGCTGAAGCTGCGCGCCCCCGGCGACGGCCTCGTGAACGCCGGAACCGGGCTCCGCGGCACCTTCGACGGCGCCGCGAACTCGGCCGGCGGCATCCCGCTCGTCGGCGACGCGCTCGCCAACGCGCTGCACGGCGGTTCGAACGTCGGCACCCAGCTCGCCGACGCCGGCCGCTGGCAGATCGAAGCCGTGGAGAGCCTGGCGTGGTGGATGGCGGCGATCATCGTCGTGCTGCCGGTGCTCACGCTCGTCGTGACCTGGCTCCCGTTGCGCTGGCACTTCGCCCGGCAGGCCACCGCCGCCGCGCGGCTGCGCGCCCTCGGGGACGAGGGCCTCGACCTGCTCGCCTTGCGGGCCCTGACGACACAACCCCTGCGGCGCCTGGCTTCCGGGGACGACGTGGCCACGGGCTGGCGCGAGCGGGACCGCGACGTCATCGAAGAGCTCGCCGGCCGCGAACTCGCCCGCCACGGTCTCGACCGGGTCAGCGCGGGCCCTGCCGCCGCCCGACCGAGCGGCCGATGAAGTAGCCCAGCAGCAGGCCCACGACCAGGCCGATCGCGATGAAGAAGATGATCGTCGCCGCGGCGATCTTGCCGACCGTGCCGAGGAAGCCCTTCGCCTCGAACTCCCCGACCGCCGCCACCGTCTGCGCGAGAACGTAGTGCGTCATGATCACCAGGGTGACACCGGCCCGCGCCCCGCGCACGGGGAAGGTCCCCCCACGGCGGCTCAGGACGCCGGTGGGGGGACCTCCGATCTCCGCGGCGCGGACTCAGCCGACGGAGGGGCCCATCCCGAGCGACTGCGGCGTGCTCGCGTCCGGCGAAGGCTGGTGCAGGCCCTCGTCCAGCGGCCCGAACTCGGTCATCAGCGCCGGGCTGCCACCCCACGGGGTCTGCTCCTCGGCGATCAGCGAGTTCGTCGTGAGCAGCAGGCCCGCCACCGACGCCCCGTTCTGCACCGCCGACCGGCACACCCGCAGCGGGTCGACCACGCCGAGCGCGATCATGTCGCCGTAGCGGTCGTGCAGGGCGTCGAAGCCCTCGTCGTCGCCCAGCTCCCTGGTGCGCGCGACGATCTCGTGGGCGGGGTGGCCCGCGTTGTGCGCGATGAGGAACGCGGGTTCGGCCAAGGCGCGCCGGACGATCTCGACGCCGATCGCCTGGTCACCGTCCAGCCCCAGGCCTTCCAGGGCTTTCTCCGCGTGCAGGAGCGCCGCTCCCCCGCCGGCCACGATGCCTTCGGCCATCGCCGCGCGGGTGGCCGAGAGCGCGTCCTCGACCCGGTGCTGCAGCTCCTTCAGCTCCGCCGGGGTCGCCGCGCCGACGTGGACCACCGCGACCTTGCCCGTCAGCGCGCCGATGCGCTCGGTCAGGACGTCCTCGTCGACGCCGAACTGCGCGCGCTCCAGCTCCGCCCGCAGCTGGCCGACCCGGAAGTCGACCGCGTCCGGGGAGCCCGCGCCGCCGACGATCGTCGTGCGGTTCTCGGTGACGCGGACCTGCTTGGCCCGGCCGAGGTGCTCCAGGGTCATCGTCTCCATCGTGAACCCGGACTGCCGCGAAAGGACGGCGCCGCCGACGATCGCGGCCAGGTCCTCCAGCTTGTGCAGCCGCCGGTCGCCGAAGCCGGGCGCGCGGACCGCGACCGACTGGAACGTCCCGTTCATGTGGTTGTGCACCAGCATGGACAGCGCCGTGCCCTCGACCGTCTCGCCGATCACCACCAGCGGCCGCGGCGCCCGCATCACCTTGTCCAGCAACGGCATCAGCTGCTGGACCTGGGTGATCTTCTCCGCGCACATCAGGATGTACGGGTCGTCGAGCACCGCCTCCAGCCGGCCCGCGTCGGTGACGAGGTACGGCGAGAGGTAGCCGTTGTCGAACTCGAACCCCTCCACGAAGTCGACGCCCATCCCGATCGACGGCGACTCCTCGACCGTCACGACACCGCCGTCGCCGACGGTGTGCAGCGCCTTGGCGATCACCGCGCCGACGGCGTCGTCGTCGTTGGCCGAGATCGCCGCGACCCGCGCGTAGTCCTGTTCGGACACCACCGGGTGCGCCTGCTTCTCCAGGTGCGCCACCAGCAGTCCCACGGCGTGGTCGATGCCGCGCTTGACCAGCACCGGGTTGCCGCCCGCCGCGATCGCCCGCATGCCTTCGCGGACGATCGCCTGGGCGAGCACGGTGGCCGTGGTGGTGCCGTCGCCGACGACGTCGTTGGTCTTGATCGCCGCTTCCTTGACCAGTTGCGCACCCATGTTCTCGAACTGGTTCTTCAGGTGGATCTCGCGCGCGATGGTGACGCCGTCGTTGGTGACCACCGGCGAACCGGTGATCTTCTCGATGATCACGTTGCGGCCCTTGGGGCCGAGGGTGGACTTGACCGCTTCCGCCAGCTTGTCGACGCCCGACAGCAGCAGGTCGCGGGCGTCCGGGCCGAACCGCAGTTCCTTCGCCATGTGCCTGCTCCTAGGGGGTGAGGATGGCCCGGCCGCGCACGCGCCCGGCGTCGAGGTCGGCCAGCGCGTCGAGCGCCGCGTCCAAGGGGTACTTCTTCGTGTGCAGGGTGACCTTCCCGGCCTGGGCCAGCACCATCAGCTCGGCCAGGTCGTTGTAGGTGCCCACCAGGTTGCCGATGATGTTGCGCTCGGTCGAGATGATGTCGATGGTCGGGATCTCGATGTTCGAGCCGTAGCCGATGACGAAGTGCGACCCGGCGCGCCGGGTCATCGCGAACGCGTCCTGCTGGGCGCCCTGCTCGGCGACGAAGTCGAGCACGACCTCGGCGCCGTCGCCCCCGGTCAGGTCGAGCACCGCCTCGACCTGCTTGCCGTCGGCCAGCACCGTTTCGTCGGCGCCCAGGGTGGACGCCAGCTCCAGCGCGTCGGCGTTGCGGTCGACCACGATCACGCGGGCGGCGGTCAGCGCGCGCAGCGACTGGATGCCGATGTGCCCGAGACCGCCGGCGCCGTTGACGACGCAGGTGGTGCCCGGGTACAGGTGCGCGGCCGCCTTGCGCACCGCGTGGTAGGCGGTGATCCCCGCGTCGGCCAGCGCGGCCACATCGGACGGTTGCGTCGACGGGTCCAGCTTGATGCACGCCCTCGCTGACGTCAGCAGGTACTCCGCCATGCCACCGTCGGTGTTGATGCCGGGGAAGGTCCCGTTCGGACAGTGCATGTCGTCGCCCGCGCGGCAGGCGTGGCACAGCCCGCACGTCGGCGTCGGGTGCAGGATGACTGTGTCACCGACCTCCACATTGGACACCGCCGGGCCGACCTCGTGCACCCAGCCCGCGTTCTCGTGGCCGATCGTGTAGGGCAGCGCGACACCGGACTTCTCGGCCCACTGCTCCTCGATGATGTGCAGGTCGGTGCGGCACACGCCGGCGCCGCCGATCTTCACCACGACGTCGAAGGGTCCGGTCGCGCGCGGCTCCGGGACGTCTTCGATCACCGGTTGCTGGTGGTACTTCTGCAGCCGCACGGCCTTCATCCCGTGCCCTCCTCGTCTTCGGTCAGCGCGTACCGCGCGCGCAACATGCCGCGGCACACGCCGGAATTGGCCTCCATGCTCGTGCGGGTCAGCCGGGCGAAGGCCAGGTGGCGCTTCGCGTCGGCCGGGTCCACCGCCCGCCCGGTGGCCGGGTCGAGCAGCAGCGGGTCGCCGTCCTCGGCGGGCAGGCCCAGCTCACGGCGCCGGGCGCGCAGCCGGTCGAGGTCCGGGCTCGGCGGGACTTCGCCGAGGGTCAGGGTCGTCGGATCACGCCCCGCCAGTGACCGGCACACGCGGTCCGTTCCGGCCAGCACCGCCTTGCGGACGAAGTCGTACCGCAGCGTGTCCAGCTCGTCGGCGGCTTCGCCTTCGAACGAAGCGACGAACCCATGCCGGGCCGCCACCCCGCGGTTGATGACGTCGGAGGCGAAGTGGTCGTCGAGCCGGATGTCGAGCGAGGTCAGGCCCGGCACGCCGGCCACGGCGTCGTAGGCGTCCGCCACCATCAGGAACGCGAAGTTGGGCGCGCAGAAGTACGTCGGCAGCCGCAGCCGGATGACGGCGTGCCCCTCGTCGTCCACTTCGCAGCGGGCGACGAACCCGAGGTCGGTGAGCGGTTCGTCCAGTTCGGGATCGCGGACGGTGCCCAGCGCCGCCCACACGGCGGCGCGGGCCCCGAGCACCAGGGTGGTCATGAGTTCGGCACGCCGACCGGCTCGACCGATTCCGGATCCTTGAGCCGCAGCTCCGACGGCACGTCGATGTCGTAGAGCCGCGCGGCGTTCAGCCCGAGGATCTTCTTCTTCTGGTCGACGGTGAGCGGCGGGAAGTCCGACAGCTCGTCGTCGCCCGGCATGTTCCAGTCGACGAAGCCCTCGACCTGCCACTTGGGTTCCCAGATGGCGTAGTCCGCGCCGAAGATCAGCTTGTCCTCGCCGAGCCAGAACATCAGCTCGCCCATGACCTTCGCGAAGAACTTCGGCCGGGCGTGCATCAGGCCGCCGACCACGACGGCCAGCCCCGCGTAGACGTTGCGCTCCTGGGTGGCCATGAAGCAGAAGTCCTCGATGCGCGGCAGGCCGACGTGCTCGACGATGAAGTTGAGGCCCTGGAAGTTCGTCGCGACGTGGTCCACATCGGACACGTCGAACGCATCCTTGTCCAGCGGCCAGATCGTCGGTCCCTTGTGGACGTGGATGTTCTTGACGCCCAGCTCCTCGCACTTCTCGAAGAACCGCGCCGCTTCCGGGTCCTTGAGGCTCCAGCCGCGGGAGTCCCCGCGCCATTCGGCCGTGTACAGCTTGACGCCCTTGCAGCCGTAGCGCTTGACGCGCTCCTCGAGCCCCTTCAGGCCCTCGTCGCCTTCACGCGGGTCGAAGGTGGTGTTGACGAGGAACTTGCCGGGGTGCTTGGCGGCCAGCGCGGCGTCGGCCTCGGTGGTGTTGAAGCCGTTCTTGTACCACTGCCGCAGGTTCGTCGGCTGGAAGATGGCCGTGTCGACGTGCCCGACCTCGAACAGGTCGTGCATCATCAGCTCTTCGGAGTACTTCTGGAACCGGTCGATCGGCCAGTGCGTCTCCTTCGGGCCGAGGCCCTGGTAGGCGTGGAAGCACTCGATCCAGCCCTTGGCGTATTCCTCCTGCCCCTTCACCCAGTTGTCCGGGCTCGCGTCCCAGAAGTGGGTGTGGGCGTCCACCACGAAGTACTTTTCGCCGTCTTTTTCGTACATTTCTTTGATCCTCCTGAGCCGGACCGAGTGCTGTTTTCCTAGCGAATGGGCTTGAGGTCGAAGTCGAGGTACTCGGCCGCGTCCTCGGGGTTGGCGAACATGATCGTGCGGTCGTCTTCGTGGATCATCCGCCCGTAGTGGGTGGACATGCTCTCCTCGAACTCCGCCGCGTTGAACCAGCCTTCTTCTTCGCCGGCGGCCTCGTCGACCTCGGCGTAGACGACGTCCGTGCGGCCGACCGCGTCGACGCGGATCATCGACGGCAGCGGCGTCACGGTCACGTTGTCCTTGGCCGCCATGACCTCGGCGATGATCGCGCCGACCTGGTTGTTCATCAGGGTGAAGCCGCACATGTTGGACGCGGTGTTGTCGGCCCGGTAGGGGCTTTCCGCGGTTTTGAAGACAGTCACTGGCCCAGCTCCTCGGGTGCCTTGAGGCCCAATTCGGACAGGATTCCGGCGAACCGGCTCTTCACGCGGTCGAGGCCGTCCTCGAACCGGATCGGCTTGGCGTCGGGCTGCGACCACAGCGGCTGCAGCGCGCGGGCGGCCGCGATGCTCCGCGGCACCCAGTCCTCGAGCCACTTCTGCAGCAGCGCCTTGTTGTGGTCGGCGAACTCCTTGTCGTTGATCAGCAGGTGGAACAACGGCTTCGTGTAGCGGAGGTCGCGTTCGGAGAAGTCGAACTCCTCGGCGCCGATCAGCGTCGGGGTGACGAAGTCGCCGTTCGCCGGCGCGGCCTGCTGTACCAGGTTGCTGCGGAACAACTCGCCGACGAGGGGTTCGAAGACGACGTTCGCGGCGAAGATCGCCTCGCCCCAGTCCCAGATCCCGGTCAGCTGCTCGGCGGTCTCCCGCACGCCCTGCCACGCCGGGTCTTCGTTCCAAGTGGACAGATGAGCTGTGCCGTCGAAGCCCTCGACCTCTTCGGTGAGCGTGAGGTTGTACAGCGCCAGGTCCTGCGCCGCGCGGATCCGGTGCATGCTGTTGACCGAGATCGCGTTGTTGTGCATGTTCGTCGGCGCGCGGCGGTTGGCGTTGGCGAACAAGTAGAGGCCGAGGCCGTGGTCGACGTGCATCCACGCGCCGACGTGCTTGGCCACGAAGTCGACCCAGTTGCGGTTCCACTGCTCGAACGCCTTGGCCTGGCGCGCGGCGTCGATGTTCTGGTTCAGCTGGCGCACGACGTTCGCGTTGTACCGGTAGAGGGTGAGCTCCCACTCCTCGTTGGGGTCGCGGAACTCGTGCCAGCCGTGGGCCGGCCAGTCGTAGCCCTTGCCGCCGGAGCCCGGGCCGCGTTCGGGCAGCGGGCGGTCGGAGCCCCACGCCTTCAGCGCGGTCCACTCGAGCGGGTAGCCGCCCTTGCCGTCGGCGAAGGCGTAGAGCCAGCCCTGGGACAGGTAGTGCCGCGGGTCGGGCTGGACCTCGACGGTGACGTCCTCGTAGTGGCTCTGCTTGCGCTTGGCCGGGGTGAAGTAGTTGTACTGGCGGGCGGTGGAGTCCGGGAAGACCTTGGCGCCCGCCTCGGCGTCGGTGAACGTCGGCTTCGGCACGCTGCGTTCTTGGGTGGCTGTCATGGGTTCCTTACCCTTCGCCCGTGGTGGTGAACTTGTCGTAGAAGACGCGCTTGTCGGCGACGCCGAGCGCGGGCAGCAGTTCCAGCGCGGCTTCCACCATCGGCGGCGGGCCGCAGACGTAGGCGTCGGCTCCGGTCAGGTCGAGGCCGGCCCGGCGCAGGACGTCGGTGATCAGGCCGGTCTCGCCGTCCCAGCCGTCGTCTCCCGGCTCGGAAAGCGCTGGTACGTAACGGAAGTTCGGCAGTTTCTCTTCCAGCGCCCGCAGTTCGTCCTCGAAGCAGAGGTCGTGCCGGCGGCGGGCGCCGTAGTAGAAGACCGCCTTCCGGTCGAGGCCGCGCTCGGCCATGGACCGCAGCAGCGCCAGGATCGGCGCCATCCCGGCGCCGCCGCCGACGAAGACGAGGTCCGCGCCCGGGTTGTCCCGGAGGGTGAACACCCCGAACGGGCCGGTCACCCGGAGCCGGTCGCCGACCGCGACTTCGGCGTCGAGGAACCGGGAGAACAACCCGTCGGGGTAGATCTTGATGACGAACTCGAGCAGCCCGTCGCGCGCGGAGGTGTTGGCCATCGAGAACGACCGCGTCTCCTCGGTGCCCGGGATCGCGAAGTCCAGGTACTGCCCGGGGAAGAACTTCAGTTCCTCGTCCAGGCGCACCACCAGGTGCCGGAGGTCGTGCGTGACGTTCTCGTTCGAGACGACCTCGGCCGTCGTCTCCTGGATCGGCAGCCCGGACTGGATCATCTCCTCGTCGTAGTTGAGCAGCTCGATCGTGAGGTCCTCGTAGGCGTGGGCCCGGCACAGCAGCGTGAAGCCTTCCTCCTTTTCGTAGTCGGGAAGCGCGAAGGTCGAGTACCGGTCGTGTTCGACGTCGTCGCCGTCGAGGATGAACGACTTGCACGCCGCGCACTGCCCTTCCTTGCAGCCGTGCATGAGCATGACGCCCTGCTCGGCGGCGGCGCGCAGGATCGTGGTGTCCTCGTCGACGTCGATCTCGATCCCGACCGGCTCGAACCGGACGCGGTGCTTTTCCGCCATGCCAGCCCCAATCCGGCACTTTCACGTGAAAGTGCCCACCTGGGGGCCGCACTTTCACGTGAAAGTGCGGCCCTTCCCGTCTCGTCAGGCCGTCTGCGGGGCCGGGCGGCCGGCCGGGCCCTGGCGGTTGTAGTCGGCCACGAAGGCGGCGCGCTGCTCGTCGGTCATCTGGTTCAGCAGCACGTTCGGCGACTGCACCTCGGGCATCCGGCGCAGGTGGTCGAGCGTCCACATCTTCTTCGGGTCCAGGTTCAGGTGCGGCTGCGCGACCATGGTCTTGCCGTCGTCGCGGACGAAGCCCATGTCGGAGACGACGTCGGCCCAGTTCCAGCCGTGGTAGAGCGTCTCCCACTCGCGGGCGCCGACCAGCTGGCCCATGTTCGGGGTGTTGCGGCCCTGGTAGGTGGGCCGGAACGCCTCGGCGTCGGTCCAGCGGCACGTCTCGGAGCAGTACGTCCGGTGCTGGCCGTCGACCTGGTCGACCACCATGTCCTCGCGGATGAGGCACGGCACCATGCAGGTCCAGCAGCGGTGCGGGTACACGTAGTCGACGTCTTCGGCGACGATCGGGTGGTGCCCGTTCGGCGTCGCGAGGCGGGCGTAGTTCTCCCACCACTTGCCGTACTTGTCGTACCAGCCCGGGTACTTGTACTCGAACCACTCGAAGTCCTCGTCGGTCATCGGGTCGATCCGCCAGTAGTTGGCGAGCCACCCGGTGGCGAAGAACTGCGCGACCTCGTGGACGTAGCCCTTGTTCCAGATCCGGTTCCAGGCTTCCTCGATGAGGTCGTGCGGGATGACGAGCCCGTACTTCTCCAGCGGAACGAGGTAGCTGCGGTAGTAGTCGTCGTAGATCCAGCGGCGCCACATCTCCGCGTAGCTTTCGCGGTCCTTGCGGCGGTCCTTGGTGCCGTACTCGATGAACGTGCCGATCGCGGCGTCGACGACGGCGTGGTTGTTCCACCACGCGTACCGCAGGTCGCGTTCGAGCAGCTGGTGATTGCTCTCGTCCGACAACGCCATCAGCAGTGTCGCGTAGCCGTTGCTGATGTGGCGGGACTCGTCGGACTGCACCGAGTGGAACACCGTGGGCAGCAGGTAGTCGCCGTTCGCGGCGGCCTCGGCCGGCATGGCGACGAACAGCGTGTTCGTGAACGCCGTTTCCGCGACGATGGTGAGGTAGATGCTCGCCGCGGTGATCGCGTCACCGGTAATGAAGCCTTCGGCGAACTGGCGGCCGATGGTGCCGCAGTAGTCGTTCTGGAAGTTGCGCAGGCTCGAGTTGAAGCCCGCCGGGTCGATGTAGTTCTGCATGTACAGGCGCTTGAGGTTCTGCTGGATCGTCGAGTGGCGGACCTCGTCGATCATCTGGATCGCCTGGCCGTTGTGCAGTTCCGGGTTCGGGACCGTGCGGAACAGCAGCGGCATCGCCCGTGCCGCGGAGATCTCGGGCAGCGGGATGATCGACAGGAACAGCTTCTGCCACTCCAGCCAGCGTTCCTGCACCTGGCGGAACATGTTGCCGCGGATCGCGCCGTCCTCGGCGCCGTAGACCCGGTGGTCCTTCTCCTCCTGCATCGGGAAGTACGAGCGGAGGACCTGCTTCAGCGGGTCCTTCTTCTTGGCCTTCTGGAAGGTGTAGTCGGTGCCGTAGTGCGAGACCGGGGTGTGGTACGCCGGTTCCCACGACAGTTCCTGGATCTTCTGGTGGGCTTTCGCCACACTCTGGCGACTCATGGATCAGCTCCTTCATCCGTGGCTCGCCGCCCGGGGCGTCCTGCGTTGACCATTGAAGGGGCGCCCGCGGGTGACGCGGGTCTCAATCTGATACAGAACCGCTGCTCAGGGCGTTTCGCCGGGGCCGAGCACCCGTGCGCGCAGGGCGGCGAGCTCCTCGTGGACGCCGGCCTGCACGCGCGCGTCGCCCTCGACGGTCGGGACGATGCCGAGCGCGCGCAGGAGCGCCGCGGCGGGTTCTCCGGGGTGGCCCTCCGCGCCGAGCGTCGGGTGCAGGCCCGCCTCCGCCAGGTGGGTGAAGACCAGGTTGACGATCGTCCAGGGGTTGTACGTTTCGGCGGCCATGCCCCCATGGCACCGCCGCCGCGGGGGGCGGGAGCGTCTCAATTTGAGACACCGGCGCCCGCGGGAGACGCTTACGCTGGACGGGCGGCACAACGGGTGTGCCCGCACCCACGTGGGCCGCGGGAAGCTGGAGGTCACGTGGACGAGAACGCGCCCGGAACCCTGCTCGCCGACGACGAGCTCGCCCGCAACCGGGTGCGTTTCCTGACCGCCGAAACGGTGTCCCCCGGGATCGTGCGGCAGACGATCCTGGCGTCGTGGCGGCGCTCGCGGGAGTTCCGCGTCGAGGCCGACCGGATCGACCCGCTCTACCTCGGCGACCAGAACCTCGACATCCCGCTGATGCGCGGCGCGGAACCGGTGCTGCACAAGCTCGGCGAGCAGTTCGACGGCCAGCCGATCAGCCTCATCCTCACCGACCCGGCCGGGGTCGTGCTCACCCAGCGGACCGGCGACGCCGACCTGCGGCGGCACCTGGAGCGCGTCGAGCTGGTGCCGGGGTTCAGCTACGGCGAGCAGTCCGTCGGGACCAACGGCATCGGCACCGCGCTGGAGGACGGGCGCGCGACGACCGTGTTCGGGCACGAGCACTACGCCGAGCACCTGGAGAACCTCGCGTGCGCGGGCGTGCCGATCCACCACCCGATCTCCGGCAAGAAGGTCGGCGCGGTCGACCTCACCTGCTGGCACAAGGACGCGGGCGGCCTGCTCATCGCGCTGGCCCGCTCGACGGCCGAGCAGATCCGCCAGGCCCTGCTGCGACACAGCGACCTGCGCGAGATGATCCTCTTCCAGGCCTACCTGCAGACGTGCCGCCGCTGGACGGGCATCGTGCTGGCGTTCAACGACGACATCGTGATGATGAACGACCGGGCCCGCCAGCTGCTCGACCCGGCCGACCAGTCCGTGCTGCTCGGCCACGCCACGGAGGCGCTGGCCGAAGGACGCCGGACCCCGGCGACGCTGTCGCTGTCCAGCGGCCTGCGCGTCCGGGTGTTCTGCCGCCGCGTCCCGGGCCAGCGCGAGACCGACACCGCGGGCGGCGTCCTGTCGGTGAAGCTGATCGAAGCCGACGAGACGCTGGCCGCGTCGACGCCGATGCTTCCGATGTACCTGCCGGGTGTGGTCGGCTCGGCCCCGCTGTGGCTGCGCTGCGGGCACGAGCTGGACGCCGGTCACCAGCGCGGCGAGTGGGTCGCGCTGGAGGGCGAGCCGGGCACCGGCAAGCTCACCCTGGCCAAGGGCCTGCACCAGCGCCACCACCCGGCGGCCCGCCTGGTCACCCTCGACGCGGCCGACCCCCTGGACGGCGACGCCCTGCTGCGCGAGCACGCCGAAGCCCCGATCCGCACGCTGGTGATCCGCCACGCCGACCGCCTGACGGCCCCGGACGCCTTGGCGGCGGTGCTGCGCCGGCTGCGCGAAGGGCCGGTCGCGCCGTGGGTCGTCCTCACGCTGGTCCCCGAAGCGGAGACCGAGCCGAGGCTGGCGGAGCTGCTCAAGGCGTTCCCGCGCACGGTCCGGGTCCCGCCGCTGCGCCACCACGTCGAGGACCTGGCCGAGCTGGTCCCCCTGGTCCTGAGCAAGCTCGGCTACGGCGGCCGCCTCACGTGCTCGGCGGCGGCCCTGCACCTGCTGATGCGCGCGGAGTGGCCGGGCAACACCGGGCAGCTGTACGCGGTGCTGCGCACGGTCGCCCAGCGCCGCCGGGCGGGCACGATCCGCCCGGGCGACCTCCCGGCGGAGTTCCACGCGGTGGCCCGGCGCCCGCTCAACCGCTTCGAGTCGATCGAGCGGGACGCGATCGTGCGCTGCCTGGAGGACGCGGACGGCAACAAGGTGCGGGCGGCGAAGCTGCTGGGTATTTCACGGGCGACGATCTACCGGAAGATCCACGAGTACGGGATCGTGCCCCCGGCCCGCTGAGCCGCCGAGACCGGCTCGCCAAACGGGCGTCACTTCGGGGGGTTCACCGCCTTGGCGACGTCCGCGATCGTCTTCGGGTCGACCAGGCCGGTGTCCTCCAGAACCGTCATGTGGTCCAGGACCGTCTGGTTCGCCTGGGTCGCGTGGCGCCGGATCACGTCGTTCTGCGTGCCCGCGCGGACCTCGGCGATGGTCGCGAAGATCTTCCCGTGCGAGGCACGCAGCAGGTTCGTGAACAGCCTGTCGAACTCCAGGCCCTGAGCCGCGGTCAGCTGGCGGACCCAGCCCTGCTGTTCGGCGCTCGCCTGGTCCGGCAGCTGCACGCCGAGCAGCTTCGCGTCCTCGCGGACCAGCTGGTCCAGGTGCGCGTGGCCGTCCAGCAGGTGGAGGCCGGCGCGCTTGACCGCCTCGCTGCTCGCGTGGGTCTGGGCCAGCTCGCCCGCGGGCATCTCCCACAGCCCGGCCTGGCGGACCTTGACCAGGAACGTCTTGTCCAGCTCGGTGACCGGCCCGGCGCCGGCGATGCCGGCGGCGGAGACCGGCTGCATGCCCGCCATGTCGTGCCCGTACGCCGGGACCTGCGCCTGCGTCGAGCCCGGCGCGGTCTGGGCGCTGGCCTTCAGCACCAGGACCGAGCCCACGCCGAGGACGGCGAGGGTGGCCACGACGACCAGGATGGTCCGGGCCCTGACCTTGGCCGTCATGCCACGGTGATCCGGCATCTTTCCTCCTCGTGCGACAGGTGCCTGTACGGGGTACTACGGCTCCCGGCACGAGGAGGTTCACCCGGGTTTCGTTGCGCCTCAACACAATCCGGACCGAAACAAGTCCATTGTGGACGCATGACGAGGAGGCCCCGGCAACCCGGGGGCCACCCATCTTGACCGATCCTCTTGCGGTTGGCAAGTATTGCTCCATGCAAACCCTCGAAGACGCCGACCCGGACGTGGTGGCCCTGGACGGTCTCACCCTGGTCCTGGTCGGGATCGCGTGGGAGTGCGCGCACGCCGCGCCGCCCGAGGTGTCCTTCCCCCAGACCCGGCTCCTGCTCGTGCTCGACCGGCTCGGCCGGGTGCCCAGCTCGCGGCTGGCCGAGGCGATGGGCGTCAACGCGTCGTCGGTGACGCGGCTGGCCGACCGCCTGGAAGCCCTCGGCTACGTCGCCCGCGGCCGCGACCCGCGCAACCGCAGCGTCGTCACGCTGGAGGTCACCGAGACCGGGGGCGTGCTGGTGCGCGAGATCCTCGACCGGCGGCACGCGGCGCTCGGCGAACTGCTGGACCGGCTGCCGCCCGCCCACCGCAAGGCCGCGGCCACGGCGGCCCGGCGGCTGGTCCACTCGGCCGCCACCATCCCGGCACTCGGCCCGGCCGCCCTGTGAGTGCCATCCTGGACGGCATGCCGACCCGCTGGACGTGCCCCCGCTGCGACCGCGAGTTCGCGCGCGCCCGCCAAGGGCACACCTGCGTCCCCGGCTGCACCGTCGAGGAGACCTTCGCCGGGAAGCCGCCGTGGCAGCGCGCGGTCTACGACGCCGTCATCGGGCACCTGCGCGACCTCGGCGACGTCCACGAGGACGCCGTCAAGGTCGGGGTGTTCCTCAAGCGCGACCACAAGCTCGCCGAGCTGCGGCCGCGGTCCAAGGACGTCCTGGTGTACCTGTGGCTGCCGCACCCGGTGACGACCGCGCGGATCGCGCCGGCGCGCTGGGCCAGCGGACCCCGCGTGGGGCACCAGCTCAAGCTGCGTGGAGTGTCCGATGTGGACGACGAGGTCCGGAACTGGCTGACGCTGGCCTACGAGACGTCCTGACCCGACACCGGCGCCAGGAGCAGGCCGGTGATGGCGTCGATCAGGCCGGTCCCCGCGTCGTCCCAGCTCGCCCGCGGCGTGGCCGTCGCCTCCGCGAGCGCGCGTTCGCGCTCGGCCGTCATGTGGATCATCAGCTGGCGGGCCATGTCGAGGCGCTCGGCGCGCACCTCCGGGGGCAGGCCGTCCAGGTACCGGTTCAGGCCCTCGACCGCCCGCGCGAGCGCCGGCGAGGACAGCGACTCCTCGGCGATGATCGCCCGCAGCGCCGGGTCGGTCATCACCTGGGCGCTGAACCGCGCGAACCACGTCGGCGCGCCCAGCTCCCGCAGGTGGCTCGTGCTCGGGCGGACCAGGCAGGCCACCCAGTCGCGGAGGTCGCCTTCGCCGTCGATCGCCTCGACGAGCTCCGCGCGCAGCCGCTCCATGGGCCCCGCGTGCTTGCGGACGATCGCGCGGACCAGGTCGGCCTTGGTGCCGAAGTGGTAGTTCACCGCCGCGTTGTTGCCCTGCCCGGCCGCCTCGCTGATGTGCCGGTTGGACACCACATGCACCCCGTGCTCGGCGAAGAGCCGCTCCGCCGTCGCGAGGATGCTTTCCCGCGTCGCACTCGCGCGGTCCGCCTTCACGTTCATCCAGCCCACCCTGATCGATCCCCGGTGGACACTTTACGGAGCGGGTCCCGCTGGCGAGAACCCGGCGGAGGGTGGCCGGACAGCCACTGGTCCCGCGGCCGCGCTGTTCCTAGCGTTTTCCGGCGTGATCCAGATCCTCGCGCCGATCCTGATCGGCCTCCTCTACGCCGGCCTCAACTCGTTCATCGCCGAACCGCACCGGCGGCGGTTCAACGCCGTCGTGGTCGGTGGCGCGGGTGCCGCCTACCTCTCCGGCGGCGCGCTCGGGCCGTGGGAGCTCGCCTTCTGCGCCGTCATGACCTACGTCGCCTTCCGCGGGCTCGACTCGTGGACGTTCATCGGCATCGGCTGGCTGCTGCACACCGGCTGGGACGTCGTGCACCACCTCAAGGGCCAGCCGATCCTGCCGTTCGCGCACGACTCGTCGTTCGGCTGCGCGCTCTGCGACCCGGTCATCGCGATCTGGTGCTTCACCGGCGGCCGGTCGGTGCCGGGTTGGCGCACCGCGGTCAGGGGTACCCCGGTGCCATGAGCGCCGACGTCGAGCGCGCCGCGCACGCCTACTGCCCCCGGTGCCACCCGCAGCCGCGGCCTGGGGACGTGATCACGGCGCTGTGCGGCGCGCGCCACCCGTACTACGGCCGCCGCGACCGGCCGGTCAACACGTGCCCCACGTGCGTCGCGCTCGCTTCGGCGAACGTCTACGCCTGCGGTCACCCCGGCGCCTGAGCCGCTCCGGCAAAACGGGAAATCGGGAGTTCCGGAACCGCCCGCCGACCCGACCACCTACGCTGACCGGCATGAAGAGGGTGGGGATCGCCACGGCGACCGCGGCGATCGCCGCGCTCGTGCTGGCGCTCGTCCTCGGTCTGCTGGGCGGCACACCGACCGGCGCCGGGGACAACGGGGACGGTTACCGGCTGTTCTGCGGGCCCGGGCTGACGCCGGCCACGCCGGACCACAAGGCGAGCTGGCTGGGCGGCGTGGTGCTCGCCTTCGGGCGCGGCACGCCGTGCCCGGACCCGCAGCCGTCGAGCGCCGCGGTGCTCTTCGGGTCCGTCGCCGGCGGGGACGGCTCGTTCAGCCTGGTCAAGCTGGGCTGGCTGTACGTGCTGCTGGTCTTCCTGGTCACGCTGCCGGCCGCGTGGGCGATGCAGGCCCGCGGCACCCGGCGCCTGCTGTTCCTGCTGCCGCCGCTGCTCCCCCTGCTCGAGCCGTCCTTCGCGCGGCTGTTCATCTCGACGTTCGCCGAGCCCGCGGGCCTGTTCGGCGCGTACACGCTGCTGTGCGGGCTGGCGGTGATCGCCGCGACCAAGGCCGAGGACGGCTTCGCGCGGCTGGCGGCGCTCGGCCTGGTCGCCGTCGGCGGGGTCGTGGGCGGGCTGGCGAAGATCGGCTTCCTGCCCCTGTTCGTGCTGGCCGTGCTCGTGTGCGCGGTCACCGCGGCCAAGCCGGGCCGGGGCCGCTGGTGGTCCGGCCGGATCGTCGGGCCGGTGCTCGCGCTCCTGCTGGTGCTGGAGCTCATCGCGCCGATCCGCGCGAACCTGGCCTGGCAGAACCGCAACTACAGCGACGTCAACGCGGTCAACGTGGTCTACACCCTCGGCCTGGTCGAACTGCCCGGTTCGGCGGCGCGGCTCGGCCTGCCGGCGGAGGCGCAGCAGAGCGCGGGCCACGCGTACTACCCGGACGGCCCCGAGGCCCTGGCCGGCGCGGACGTGCTGCTGGAGGACCCGGCGACGGTCAAGCACAAGGTCTGGGACCTGCTGCTGGCGAACCCGGGCGCGCTGGTGGCCGCGATCGGCACCGGCCTGCAGGCCACCCTCGGGCGCAGCCTCCCCTACCTGCCGGACGAGCCGTGGACGGCGGAGACCCGGCCCCCGGACAACTCGGCCCCGGTCAGCGGCGACATGGGTGGCGACGCCACGACGTTCCAGGCCTGGCTGGACAGCATGGGCCTGTGGTGGTGGCCGGTGCTGCTCGTCCTGCTGGGCCTGGCCGCGACGGTACTGGCCCTGCTGCGCCGCCACCGGGCCACGACCCGCTACGGCGTCGTGGCGGGGGTGGCGGTGACGAGCGCGCTCGGCATCGTGACGATGTCGGTGGTCGGCGACGGCTACTTCGAGATCGCCAAGCACGTCTGGCTGGCGGCGTACCTCCTGGACGTGGCGGCGCTGGCGCTGTGCGTGGTGGCGGCGCCCCCGCTCTACCGGCGGGCGAAGGCGCGGTGGGACCGGCGCCGGGCAGGCACGGCTCCCGCGGCGGAGGAACGGGAGCCGCAGCCGGTCACCTGACTCCCTGCTGACCGGTCAGCCCAGCGAAGACAGGGGCACGGCGAACACCGTCCGCCCGCACGTCTGACCTTGCGCCTGGCAATCCGCCGTCGACCACTCGGACTGGGACCAGACCAGGCCCGTCGCCCAGTCGTAGGTCAGCGCCTCCGGGTGGACCGCCCAGCACGCCGTCGTCGTGCCGCACGTCGCCGAGGTGCTCGCCGTGGTCGTCTGGGCCCAGAGCTGGCCGTTGAGCGTCGCCGAGCTGTGGGCCACGTACCACTTGCCGTTGTGGGACAGCACGCCCTGCATGTTGCCCACCGAGCTGCGGAACGCCTCCGACGCGGTCCCCGTCGGCAGGTAGTCCGAACCCATCGGGAACCGGTACAGGCGGCCGTGCAGGGACTGGTCGGAGAAGTACTCCGTCGTCACGATCGAAGCCGGCGACGTGGTGCGGTCCAGCGACAGCGACGAGAAGCACGGCACACCCGTGTCGGAGGACATGCTGCAGGTGCCGCCCGCGTAGGTGTAGTAGCCGATCTGCATCATCGCGTACTTGTAGGTGTAGGCCGCGTACCCGGCCGACGTCTTGCCGATCGCGTTCGACGTCGTGTCGCTCAGCTGCAGGATGTGCTTGGTGCTGAACACGCGGATCGCGGTCGAGGTGTTGCCGACGGCGGTGACGTAGATCTTGTCGCCCAGCCAGGCCATCCCGCCCATGTGCGCCTTCGCCGCGCTGAAGCTGCTGCCGGTGCTGTTCGGCACGGCCAGGTACACCATCCGGTGCGCGGCCGACGCCGGGTCGTTGTAGTTGACCGCCTGGATCCGGGCGTCGTTGTACCGGCCGAGCGCGTCGGTGCCGTGCCAGCCGGACAGGATGATCTTGTCCGCGCCCCACATGCCGTCGTCGTCGGCGTCGCCGGACGTCGTGATGCCCTGCGGCACCCACGACGTGCTGCCGGCGCGCTCGCTGTCCCAGCACAGCGCCTTGGTGGCCACCGGCGCCTTGGGCAGCGCGGCCTTCTCCGCGCTCGTGCAGCCGGTCATCGCGTAGCTGGTGTCGTTGACGACGGTGTTGAGGCTGACGTTCGGCAGCGCGTTGTCCAGCGCGGTGAGCGCCGCGGCCGGGGTCGCGTGCCAGACCAGGTTCTGCTTCGTGGTGGTCGTCAGCGGGTCGCTGTAGGCGGCGCTCGCCGTCCCGGGCAGCGCCAGTGCGCCGGCCACCACGGCCAGCGCGAGGACGATCGCTTTCGGAATTCGCATGGGCGCCAGTGCGCCACACGCGGGTCCAAAATCCGTACAACGCCCGTACTAATCCGCCAGCGAAAGCACCACCCGCGCCTGCTCGACCATCGCGACGTCGAGGAACGTGCCGTCGGGCAACGCGATCGCGCCGACGCCCGCCGCCGTCGCGCCGGCCACCCGCGCGATCACCTCGCGCGCTCGCGAGACCTCCTCACGCGTCGGCAGGAACGCCGTCCGGATCGTCTCGAGCTGCACCGGGTGGATCGCCGTCCGGCCGCGGAACCCGAGCGCCCGCCCGGCGCGGCAGGACGCCGCGAGCCCGTCGAGGTCGCGGACGTTCGGGTAGGCGGACATCGCGGGCGGGGCGAGCCGCGCGGCCCGCGCCGCGACGATCACCCGGCTGCGCGCCCAGGTCAGCCCGGCGTCGTCGGCCACGCCGAGGTCCGAGCGCAGGTCGGCCTCGCCCAGCCCGATCGACGCCACCCGCGGCGACGCCGTCGCGATCTCCAACGCCCGTTCGACGCCGAGCGCGGACTCGATCAGCGGGTGCAGGTCCCGGTCCGGCAGCACCGCGGCGACGGCCAGGACCTCTTCCGGCGCTTCGACTTTCGGGAGCCGCACGCCCACCGACGGCGGAAGGCCCGCGACCGCCGCGAGATCGGCGTCGTGCCACGGCGTGCTCGGGTGGTTGACGCGCACCTGCACCGGCCTCGACACCGCAGCGAGCAGCTCGACCGCGGTGGCGCGGGCATCGTCCTTCCGGGCCGGGGCGACGGCGTCCTCGAGGTCGACGAGCACGACGTCGGCCGCGGACGCCAGTGCCTTGCGCACCCGGTCCGGCCGGTCGGCGGGCGCGTAGAGGAGCGTGAGCGGCGGCGTCACACCGCACCCCGCTCCCGCAGTTCGGCCACCCGCTCCGGCGAGAACCCGAGCTCGTCGAGGACCGCGTCGGTGTCGGCGCCGTGCGGGCGCCCGGTGAACCCGATGACGCCGTCGTGGCCCGAGAGCCGGAACAGCGGGCCCTGCATGAGCATCGGCCCCAGCTCGGCGTCCTCGATCTCGTGGATCGTGCCGAGCGCCCGGAACTGCGGGTCGGCGACGATGTCGGCGGCGTCGTAGATCGGCGCCACCGCGGCCTGCGCTTCTTCGAACGCGGCGACGACCTCGTCGCGCGTGCGCTGCCCGATCCACTTGCCGACGGCTTCGTCGAGTTCGTCGGCGTGCTGCGCGCGTTCGGCACCGCTGGCGAACCACGGCTCGTCGGCCAGGTCGGGCCGGCCGACCATCCGGACCACGCGTTCGGCGATCGACTGGGCCGAAGTGGACACCGCGACCCACTGGCCGTCGGCGGTGCGGTAGGTGTTGCGCGGCGCGTTGTTGATCGACCGGTTGCCGGTGCGCGGCTGGACGGTGCCCAGCTGGTCCCAGCGCGTGATCTGCGGGCCGAGCATGGCGAGCATCGGCTCGATGATCGCGGTGTCGACGACCTGCCCGCGCCCGGTGTTCGCGCGCGCGGCGAGCGCGACCATGATCGCGTACGCCGTGGCCAGGGACGCGATGCCGTCGGCCAGCCCGAACGGCGGCAGCGTCGGCGGGCCGTCCGGCTCCCCCGTGGTCGCCGCGAAGCCGCTCATCGCCTCGGCGAGGGTGCCGAAGCCGGGCCGTGTCCGATAAGGACCGAGCTGCCCGAATCCCGTGACGCGGGCGAGGACGAGCTCCGGGTTCCAGCTCGCCAGCTCGTCGTACCCGAGGCCCCAGCGCTCGAGGGTGCCCGGGCGGAAGTTCTCGATCACGACGTCGGCGGTGGTGGCGAGGGCGAGGAAGACCTCGCGGCCGCCTTCGCTGCCGAGGTCGGCGGTGATCGTGCGCTTGTTGCGGCCCAGCGTCTTCCACCAGAGGTTGACACCGTCCTTGGCGACGCCGTGGGTCCGCGCCGGGTCCGGCTTGCGCGGGTGCTCGACCTTGATCACCTCGGCACCCATGTCGCCGAGGTGCATCGCGGCCATCGGCCCGGCGAAGAGCGTGGACGCGTCGACGACGCGCAGCCCGGCCAGTGCCCCGGCGGCGGGGTCGCGGGAGACGGTCACGACGGCACCTCCCAGGCGCACCGGAAGCCGACGGTCGCGCTCCGGGCGAGGCCCAGGCCGGGCAAGAGGAGTTTCACGGTGTACTCGGGTCCTTTCCGGCCGCCTTCGACGTACCACTCCGAGCCTTCGGCCCGGTAGTCGCTGCCGCCCTTGAGCAGCACGAACCGCGTGCGGCCGTCGGAGTGCTCGCTCTCGGTCCAGTTCCACACGGCCGGGGTGCCGCGGCGCAGCCTGTCCCCCGCCAGCTGCCATTCGTCCTCGGTCGGCAGGCGGCCGCCGCGCCAGGCGCAGTACGCGCGGGCGTCGTCGAGGTCGACGTGGGTGACGGGGGCGTCCGGCGCGCCCGGGTGCTCCCGCGCCGGTTCGTGGCCGGTGGCGGCCAGGAACTCCGCGTACTGCGCGTTGGTCACTTCGGTGACGCCGACCGCGACGGCCGTCGCCAGCTCGCCTTCGCGCTGCAGCGTCCGGGCGTCGTGCAGGCGCGGCGGGAGGGGCTTCCATTCGTCCACATAGGGCGCTCCCTGGTACATGCCCGTTTCGCGAGCGCGGTACCGGACGGTCAGCACGTACGGCCCGGCCGGGACGACGACGGCGTCTTCGTCGGGCACGCCGGTTGTCCGTGGTGGACTCACCCGGCGCGCGATCCGGTGCGGGAACCGGGCATCCGGGTCGTGCGGCAGGTCCGGGAGGTCCGGGTGCCAGCCCTCCGCGGTCGCGCCGATGCCACGCGCCGGGACCCCGCCGAGGAGATCCGTGCCGGGCAGCGGGCCGTGGTAGTCGGTGTCGCCGCGGTTGACGAGTGTCCACAGTGTCCGGTCACCCAATTCCCACTTGGACGCGTAGACACCGGCGGCTTCGGCCTCGGGTGGCAGCTCGGGCAGGGGGGTCCACTCGCCGTCGAGCAGGAGGTCCTTCGCCAGGCGCTGCAGGGTGACCATCCGGCGGACGGTGGCGGCGTCGCGGGGCGACCAGCCGACCCAGACGCCGAAGACGACCTCCCAGACCATGACGCCGACGCCGTTGAGCCACGCCGACTGCAGTTCTTCGCTGTGGTCGCGGTGCCAGCGGCGGACGTGGTGCTGCATGTGGCGCCGCTCGTACCAGTGGGCGCGCAGCACGCCGGGCACGGGCGAGTCGGCGAAGAACTGGGCCCACGACGCCGCGTGGTCCTCGATCCGCTCGACGGCGAGCTTCGACTCGCCTTCGAGGACGATCCCGGGCCGGGCGGCTTCCAGGCGCTCGACGAACTCCGGCTCGGCCTTCTTGAGCGTGTCGAGGAAGACGCCGTCGGCTTCGAAGTCCTTGACCAGCGCGGCCAGTTCGGTGAGATCGTCTGCGCCGCGGCGGGTGCCGACGTCCCAGGGGTTGTAGTCGACGAAGACGTGCAGGCCCTCGGCGTGCAGGGTGGCGATCAGCTCGGCGAGGCCGGGGACCTCGCGGTAGAAGTCCCACTGGTTGCGGTCGTCGAGACCGATCACCGGGTAGGCGTGCCAGAGGACGACGGCGTCGAGCCCGCCGAAGCGGTCTCGCGCGTCGGCGAGGAAGCGCTCGGGCGTGAAGCGGCGGTCTTCGAACGAGTAGAGCAGCTCGTCCCAGAGCCAGACCTGGGCGACGGTGTGGCAGGACGCTGCCCAAGTCGCTTGTGGACGGTCGTAGGCGGCGCCGGTGTAGCCGTGGCGCTTGCGGGCGTCTTCGCGCCATTCGTGGAGCTTCGCGCGCCACGCGGGCCGGTCGGCCGGGTCCGCCGGCGCGGCGAAGATCTTGGCCTCGTCCAATGCGGACAGCGGGCCGCGCACCTCGGTCGGCCGGTCGATCGGCCGCGGGACGAGCGGGTCGAAACCGGCGGTCATCGTGCCTTTCCTTCGAGTTCCGCCACTTCCGCGGCGGTCGGGACGGCGGCCTGTGCCCCGGGCCGCGTGACGGCCAGCGCGGCGGCGGTGCCCGCTCGCCGTGCGGCGTCGGGGAGGTCGTGCCCGTGGGCCAGTGCCGCGGCGAGGACGCCGCAGAAGGTGTCGCCCGCGCCGGTGGTGTCCACGACGTCCACCGGGATGCCGGGGATCCGCACGGGTTCTTCGCCGCGGCGGAGCACGGCGCAGCCCTCGCCGCCGAGGGTGACGACCACCGCGGGCACGCGCTTGAGCAGCTTCTCGGGCTCACCTGCGAGATCGGCGGCTTCGTGCTCGTTCACGACGAGCACGTCGACGACCTCCCACAGCGAATCGGGCAGCTCCCGCGACGGCGCGGCGTTGAGGATCAGCCGCGCCCCGGGCCGCTTGGCCGCGGCGGCGGCCGCGACGACGTCGAGCGGAATCTCGAGCTGGGCGAGCACGACGTCGGCTTCGGCGATCCGATCGGCCTGCGCGGCCCCGATCTTCACGTGCTCGTTGGCGCCCGGGGCGACGACGATGGCGTTCTCGCCGTCCGGGGCCACGGTGATGAAGCCGGTCCCGGTGGGCGCGTCGGCGCGTTCGACGAGGTCGGTGCGCACCCCGGCGCCGCCGAGGGAGACGAGGATCAGGTCGGCGCCTTCGTCTTCCCCGAGCGCGGCGACGAAACTGGTGTCGGCACCTCCGGCCAGCGCGGCGGCGACGGCCTGGTTCGCACCCTTGCCGCCGGGGCTGCGGCGGAGGCGGTCACCGAGGACGGTCTCACCGGCTCGGGGCACCCGGGTCACGTCGACGGCGAGATCCACGTTGGCCGAGCCGACGACCACGACCCGCCCGGTCATCGGACCCCCTCCGCCAGCGCCGCCGTCCGCGCCGCCAGCTCCGCGATCCGCCGTTCCCCGCCCGGCAGCGAAGTCGCTATCCGCCCGTCCAACGGCTTGCTCCAGTACTCGCCGACCCCGCTCACCGCGCCCACCACTCCCCCGACCGTCGCGGCCGCCGAGTCGGTGTCCCAGCCGGCCGTCACCGCGATCGACACGCTCGGGCCGAACTCGCCGTCGCCCTTCGCCAGCGCGTACGCGATCACCGCCGCGTTGTTGAGCACGTGCACCCAGTGCAGGTGCCCGTATTCCGCGTGCAGCCGGTCGAGTCCGCTCGCGACATCACCGTCCGCGGCCGCCGAGCGTCCGAAGTGGACCGCGGCCGCCAGTGCGCTCGAAGCCGGGATCGCCGCCGTCGCCGCGTCGAGGACCTCGTCCACCGTGTCGCACACCATCGCCGCCGAGGCCAGGCCCGCGGCCCACATCGCGCCGTACACGCCGTTGCGCGTGTGGCTCAGCCGCGCGTCCACCCGCGCCAGCCGGGCCGCGCCGTGGACGTCGCCCGGGTGGATCCAGCCGAACACGTCGGCGCGGATCAGCGCGCCGATCCACTCCCGGAACGGGTTCCGGTACGTCGCCGTGTCCGGGCGCGCGTCGAGGAGGTTCCGGTACGCCGCGCGCTCCGCCGTGAACACCCGGCCGGCGGGCAGGTTGTCCAGCCACAGCTGGGCGACGTCCTCCGTGGTGAACCCCCGGCCGTGCTCCTCCACCAGGGAAAGCGCCAGCATCGGGTAGTTGAGGTCGTCGTCCTCGGGCATCCCGTCGATGTTCTCCTCGAGCGACGTCGGCGCCGACCGGCGGTTCCACGGCCACCGCTCGGCGACCTCCCGAGGCAGCCCCACCGCGGTGAACCACCCGGTGAGGGGCCACCGGCCCGTCGCACGCAAGATCTCCTCGATCCCCTCGCGCGGGATCTTCTCCACCGGCTTCCCCAGCAGGCAGCCCGCCGCCCGGCCAGTCCACGCGTTCAGCTCGCGGCCACGGGAGCCGCGGGGCAGCGAAGGCGCCGCCGGCAGCTCCGGTTCCGGCTCGGGCACCGGCGCGTCCAGCGAGTCCAGCAGCTCCCGCGCCAGCGCCCGCAGCCTGGGTGCCGCGGGACCCGCGCCGCTCACCGCGGGCACGGGATCACCGCCCGCCGCGATCCACCGCGCTCGCGCAGCGGCGACGTCCTTGCCCTCCGCGGCGGACTGGACCAGCTCGTGCGGGAGCAGGTCCTCGGGCTGGGCCCAGGTCAGCCTCACGCCGTCGCCTCCAGGAACGCCGCGCGCGCGGCGGCCCGCTCGCGATCGGCCTTCAGGATGTCCACCGCCGCCGAAGCCAGCAGGTGCCCGGTCTCGCGCAGGTCCATCCGGCTGGCGTCGCCGACCTGGTCGACCCACTCGGCGGGCACCACTGCCGTGCCGCCGAGACCAGCGCAGATCGCCGCCGCCATCACGGCGATCGAGTCGGCGTCCCGGCCGTAGTTCACCGCCGCCAGCACCGCGCCGCGGAAGTCGCCCCGGTGCGCCAGCACGAACGCCAGCGCGGCGGGCAGCTCCTCGATCGACTTCGTCCGCGACGGCCGCCGCGCGTCCATCGACATCTCGCGGTAGCGCGGCCCGACCGAGTCGAACGGCGCGACGGTCTCGCGGACGAGAGCCGCCAGCGCGCGTTCTTCCTCGTCGGTGCCCGGGGGGACGGACCGGTCACCGAAGGTCTCCACGACCGCGCGCAGCGCCGCCGCGGTCCCGTCGTGGGCCACGTCCAGCGCGGCCGCCACGACGTCGTCGAGCGACGCGCCCGGGGCGACCGCGGCCGCCACCATCGCGGCGAGCACGCCCGCCGCCTCGCGGCCGTAGCTCGACTGGTGCGCGCCGGTCAGGTCGATCGCCTCGGCGTACGCGGCCCGCGGATCACCCGCGTTGACCACGCCCACCGGCGCGACGTACATCGCCGCGCCGCAGTTGACCACGTTGCCCACGCCCGCTTCGCGCGGGTCGACGTGTCCATAGTGGAGCCTCGCGACGATCCACTTCTCGGCCAGGAAGACCCGCTGCAGCAGCAACGCGGTCGACTCCAGCTCCGGCACCCAGCGCGGCTCGCCGATCATCAGCGGCACCAGGTCCTCGGCCATCGCGTACGCGTCGAGGTGCGCGCGGCGCTTCGCGTACACCTCGACGAGCGCCCGCGTCATGAGGGTGTCGTCGGTGACGTGCCCGTCGCCCTTGTGGTACGGCGCGATCGGGCGGGCCGTCCGCCAGTCCGGGTACCACGGCCCGACGACACCGGTCACCCGGCCGCCGTGCCGCTCTTCGATCTGCTCGGGCGTCCACCCTTCGGTGGCGCCGCCGAGTGCGTCCCCGACGGCCGCACCGGTGATCACCGCGACGGCCCGGTCTTCCAGCCAGGTCACCAATCCGCTCCTGTCACTTGTTGACGTTCTTCCAGCCGTCCTCGAGCTGCTTCGCGAGGCCGGCCGCGTCGATCTTCCGGGCGAGGAACTGCTGGTACGCCGGGGTCGCGACGGTGTCCTTCCACTGCGCGTACTTGCCGGCGAACAGGTAGGGCGCCGAGGTCAGGTGCTCGCCCGAGGCGAGGATCGCGTCCCAGCCGTTCTTGCCGGCGAGCTTCGCGGCCAGCGCCTGGCGCGCCGAGGTCGTCGGCGGGATCAACGCGTCGGCCTCGTTGATCGCGGCGAGGTTTTCGGTGCTGGTGAAGAAGTCCACGAACTCCGCGGCCTCCTTGACGTGCGCCGAGTCCTTGTTCACCGACAGCGTCTGCGGGTTCGCCGCCTGCGCGGGACCGGCCGAGCCGGCCAGCGGCGGCAGGACCACCCAGTCGAAGCCCTTCGGCGCGTCCTTGGCGATGTTGGCCGCCTGGTAGGAACCCTGGACGGTCATCGCGATCTGCCCCGCGTAGAACGGCGCCAGGGCCTTGGTGCCGGACTGCGTCAGCGTCACCGGCAGGATCGAGTGGTCCTGGTGCGCCATCGCGTCGACGAGCTGCGGCAGCGCCTGCTCACCCGGCCCGGCCGTCAGCTTGGCGTCCTTGCCGGTGCCCTCGAAGTACTTCCCGCCGAACCCGGGCGCCAGCGCGACGAACGCCGCCGTCGGGCTCGACAGGCCCCAGCCGAGGCCGAACTTGCCGTCCTTGGTCGTCGCCTTCGCGATCTCGCGCAGCTGGTCCCACGTCATCGAGGCGCCGGTCGGGATCGTGACGCCGGCCTGCTGCAACTGGGTCTTGTTCGCGAAGACCACATAGGACTGCAGCTCGGTCGGCTGGGCGATCACCTTGCCGTCCACCGTGACCGAGTCGAGGACGCCCTTCGGGATGTCCGCGCGCTTCTCCGCCGAGAGGTACGGCGTGAGGTCGGCGAGGAAGCCGTCGGTGGCGAACGGCGCGATCCCGGCCGCCTCGTAGTGCACGATGTCCGGCGCCGACCCGGCGTTGAACTGGGTGATCAGCTTGTCGTAGACGCCGTCCCAGCCCGCCTGCACGATCTTGACCTGCACGTCCGGGTGCGCCTTGTTCCAGTCGCCGACGATCTTCTGCGTCGCGGCGATGGCGGCGGGCTGGTCGGACAGGGACTGGAAGGTGAGGGAGACCGGGCCGTCCCCGCCGTCGCCGCTGCCCCCGCCCCCGCAGGCGGTGAGCAGCAGTCCGACGGCCGTCAGCGCGCCGGCGACCAGTGTGCGTCGTGTCATCATCGACCGACCTTTCGAGCGTTCTTTTGAGGGACAGAGCTGGTGGGGAAACAGGGTTTTCATCCCTTCACCGCCCCGGCCATCAGGCCGCTGGTGAGCTTCTTCCGCAGGATGCCGAAGAAGACGATGCTGGGGATGGCCGCGAGCACGGCGCCCGCGGCGAGCGGGCCGAGGGCGACCTTGCCCTCCCCGCCGACGAACATGGTGAGGGTGATGGGCAGGGTGTAGTTCTCCGGCGACTGCAGCAGCACCAGCGCGAAGAAGAATTCGTTCCACGACGAGACGAAGCTGAACATCGCGGTCGCGACGACGCCGGGAGCCAGCAGCGGGAAGACGATCGTGCGCAGCACGGTGAGCCGGTTCGCGCCGTCCATCGCCCCGGCTTCCTCGAGCTCCACCGGGATCGCGGCGACGTAGCCCTGCAGCATCCACAGCGCGAACGGCAGCATGTACGTCGTGTGCACGAGCGTCAGGCCGGCGAGGTTGTCGGCCAGGCCGAGCGTCCGCAGGATGAGGAACAGCGGCAGGATGATCAGCACCACGGGGAAGACCTGGCTGACCAGGATCCACCCGACGCCGGCCGCGCGCACCTTTCCCTTGAGCCGCGCGAGGACGTAGGCGGCGGGCACGGCGATGACGACCGACAGCGCGGTCGAGGCCAGCGCGACGATCAGGCTGTTGGCCGCGGACCGGATCAGGCCCTGCTTGTTCAGCGCCTCGGTGTAGTTGTCCCAGTGCCACTCGCTCGGCAGCAGGCTCACCGTCAGCGAGTTCAGCTCCCCCGACGACTTGACCGACGCGGAAATGAGCCACAGCAACGGGAAACCGAGGAACAGGATGTAGAGCGCGAGGGCCGCGTACTGGGCCGGGCGCACGAGAACCCGCATCAGCGTCCCTTCCCGGCGGTGCGGTCGTCGCGGAACTGCGACCGCAGGTAGACGGCGAGGATGAGCACCACCACGACGACGAGCACGAGGCCCATCGCGGCGGCGTAGCCGATCTCGCGGTTCTTGAAGGCTTCCAGGTAGATGAACAGCACCGGCACCATCGTCTTGCCGCCGGGGCCGCCCGCGGTGAGGACGTAGACCAGCGAGAACGAGTTGAAGTTCCAGATGAAGTTCAGCGACGTGATCGAGGTGACGATCGGGCGCAGGCTCGGCCACGTCACCGCGGTGAACCGCCGCCACGCGCCCGCGCCGTCGACCGACGCCGCTTCGTGCAGCTCGGCCGGGATCTGCTGCAGGCCGGCCAGGAGCGTCACCGTCGTCTGCGGCATGCCGACCCAGACGCCGACGACGATCACGGCGGGCAGCGCGGTGGAGAAGTCGCCGAGCCAGTTGATGTCGTCGGGCAGCCCGACGCTGCCGAGGAAGGCGTTGAGCGGGCCGCCGTTGGCCGAGTAGATCATCTGCCACATGATCGCCACGACGACCGGCGGCATCGCCCACGGGATGAGCGCGAGGACGCGCGTCAGGCCTTGGAGCCGCAGGCCGGAGTTGAGCAGCAGGGCCAGTCCCATCGCGGCGGCCAGCTGCAGCAGCGTCACGCCGACGGTCCAGATCATGCCGATCCGCAGCGAGTCCCAGAACAGGTCGTTGCCGGCGAGGCGGACGAAGTTGTCGACGCCGGCGAAGTCGTAGTCCGGGTGGCGCACCAGGCGCGCGTCGGTGAAGGCGAGGAAGATGCCGACGACGAGCGGGGCGACGCTGAGCACCAGGATCGGGATCAGCGACGGCAGCACGAGGGCGATCGCCTCACGCCGCCGGGTGCGCGCCAGGACGGGCTTCTTCTTCCCCGCCGGTGGCGCCGGGCGCGTCAGGGTCGCGGTCATGCGGCACCTCCGGTCGACTCGCGGACCCTCAGCTCCGGGCCGACGGCGATCTGCTGGGCCTCGTGGTCCGGGTCGTCGGCGAGCTGGAGCATGATCCGCGCGGCCGCGCGCCCGCGTTCGGTCGAGCCGAGGGACACGCTGGTCAGGCTCGGCTGGAAGACCCGGCCGAGCTCGGTGTCGTCCATGCCGGTGATCGCGACGTCCCCGGGCACCGACAGGCCCTTCTCGCGGACCGCGCGGATCGCGCCGATGGCGAGCAGGTCGTTGGCCGCGACGAGCGCGTCGAGGTCGTGGCGGGCGAGCAGTCCGCGCGCGGCTTCGAGGCCGGCGGTGACGGTGAAGTCGGCGGCGACCTCCTGGTCGACCAGCTCGAAGGCGGTCGTCTCGGTGGCGGCGTCGAACCCGCGCTGGCGGGACGCGCCGGGCGTGGTGTCCAGGGGCCCGTTGAGGAACCCGATCCGGCGGCGGCCGATGGCGTGCAGGTGGTGGACGGCCGCGCCGATCCCGCCCGCTGAGTCGGTGGAGACCGAGCTGATCCCCCGGTCGTCCAGCGCCCGCCCGATCACCACGACCGGCACCGGCGCCTGCTGGATCTCCCGGATGAGCCGGTCGTCGGTGCGCAGCGGGCTGACGATCATGCCGTCGACGAACCCGCTGTTGAGGCTGCGCACGAGTTCGGTGGTCGACGTCGCGGTGTCGCCGGTGGTCATCACGACGACGCGGTAGCCGTGCGGTTCGAGGACCTCGTGGATGGCCCGCATCATCTCGACGTAGACGGGGTTCCCGATGTCCGCGACGGCGAAGGCGACCTGGAAGGTCTTCTTCAGCCGCAGCGACCGCCCGATCGCGTCCGCGCTGTACCCGAGCTCGGCGGCCGCGGCGCGGACCCGCTCGACCATCGCCCGGCTCGCGCCCGTCCCGTGCAGGGCGCGGGAGGTCGAGGCCAGGGAGACCCCGGCGCGCTCGGCCACCTGCAGCAGCGTGGCGCGTGTTGACGTCATCGTCGCTTCTACCCTCGAGTCAGGTGCTGGAAACGTTTCCAGTTCCGGATACTGGACTTGGAAACGTTTCCAATCGGATTAATCCTGATACTGGCACCTGCTCGGCGGACGTGTCAACACGGCACGGAGCGCGCCCGCCCGATCACGAGCGGCACGCACCCGACGGACGTCGGCGACCGGAGTGGCCAACACACCGGAGACCCGGACGCGTTGGCCACTCCGATCGGCGCGAACTGCACGCGCCCTGCCCTCAGCCGACCACGTCGATGTCGAACGGCTCCGCCGCGCTGTACTCGAGGTCGGCCCACACCGCGCCCGGCAGTGCGAACCGGCGGTGGGAGGTGAGGCGGTCGTCGTAGCCCGGGTCGGACTTCGGGTTGTGGCCGACGCCGACCTTGTCCGAGCCCCACGCGAAGATGTTGCCGACCCACATCGGCTTCGCCACGCCGTCGCGGTTGATGCGCGGGCGGACGATGACCGCGGCGCCGGCGCTGCCGGAGAGGTTGAGCCGGACCGTGTTGGAGCCGGCGTTGGGCGGGGTGACCGTGATGCGTTCCATGAGCTCCACTCCGGGTTCGGTGGCAAGGGGTGCCGGTGACGGCCCGTCGACGCCGGGCCAGAAGTCCGCCACGACGGAGATGTCGATGCCGGGCGCGACGTCGAGCAGGTACTGCGCCGCGATCGCGCCCGGCGGGATTTCGGGGCGCCCGGTGGCCGTCGCGATCCAGTACAGCGGCGGTTCGACGCCCTGGTCGGCGAACGCGGCCTTGACCTTCGGCCACGTCGACCGGTTGCAGTAGATCACCGGGTGCGCGAAGCCCGACCGGCGCCGCATCGCCGCCCAGCCGGGCGCTTCCTCGGGCCGCGCGTCGCCGGGTTCCACGTCGAGGACGTGACCGTCGTTTGTGGACGCCTTCTTGACGATCCGCACCTTCAGCGCGTCCGGGAAGAGCGCCCAGTCGTCGTCGGTCCACGGCGCGAGCTTGATCCGGTCGACGTACCCGGCCACCAGCGCGGGCCGCCGGTCCTTCTTCAGGATGTTGCGCGCGGTGAGCGCGTCGTACATGGTGCGCATCGGCTGCCTCGAAACTCGGCTCGGCGGACATCTGCCCGTCCACCATCGCCGAGCCGCGGGCGGCGCCACCACGGCGAAGAGGGCGCCCCTTCGGGCAGCATCACCGTACCGACCGAACAGTCGGCGCGGAATCCGTTGCGCCGCACCCGGTTCCGTTACTCTTCCCGCAACTGTTCCAGGCCGGCCGACCGCCACAGCACCGGCAGTGTCACGGCGGTCACGACCAGCACCGCGGCGGCCGCGGTCGCGGTCAGCACGCCGATCGTGGCCAGGTCGACCACCATCGGGCGGTGCACCACCCAGGTGAGCAGCAGCCAGTCGAGCCCGAGCCCGGCGAGCACGGCGACGAAGACCGCCACCGCCACCGGGATCGCCAGCTGCCACAGCAGCGACCGGGCGAGCACCCCGCGCCCGACGCCGTTCGCCATCAGCGCGGCAAGGCTGCGCCGACGTTCGCGGAGCTGTTCCCACGCCGCGATCAGCAGGCTGCCCGCGGCGAGCAGCAGCACCAGGACCGAACCCACCGAAAGCACCCGCGTGATGAGCGCGTAGGTGCCGTCCCGGCCGGTGCCCAGCGACGCGACGACCCCGTTCCAGCCCACGACGTTCCGCACGCCCTCCACGACATCGGGACCGGCGGCGGGGATCGTCGCGTTCGCGCTCAGCCTGCCGTTCGTCCATTGTGGAGAATCGGCCGCGCATCCCGCGCACGTCGCCGTTACCACCGGAATCGCAGCCAGGCCGGGCAGCGCGTGCAGGGCGGTGGTGAACGCCTCGACGTCGGCGGGGCTCGTGGCGAAGGCGGTCGCCAGCACCCGGACATCGCCCGCGGGCGGCTGGTCGCTCTCCGCCCGCGCGTAAACCCCCTGCAGCGCAATGGATCCGGCCAGCACGACGGCGATGCCACCGACCAGCCGCGCGGCCGTGGCGCTGTCGAGCTGGAGCCGGCGCACGGCCAGCAGCCACGCGGGCGACCCGCCGCGCAGCGTCCCCGCGACGCGCTCGACCAGCCACGGCAGCACGAGCGGCACGGCCGCGAGGACCAGCACGACACCGGCGATCACGGCCGGGTCGAGCGCGTCCTCGGCCCCGGCGCGGACGGCCAGCAGCGCCCCGCCGGCGACCGCGGGCAGCAGGCGCCACCACAGTTTCCGCCGCACCCGCGTGCCGCGCCGGACGACGCCGAGCGGCTCGACGACGACCCGCCGCAGCGCGAAGACGGCCGCCGCGCACGCCAGCAGCGGCAGCGCCAGCAGGGCCGGGACCGCGAGCCGCCAGTCCGGCACGACGTCGGCGGCGAAGATGCCGCCGCGGAAGGCGGACACGGTGATCCGCGGGACGAGCGCGCGCACGAGCAGGAACAGGGCCCCACCGGCGACGAGCCCGCCGAACGAGCCGAGCAGGGCTTCCCCGGCGGCGATCCGGCGCACCTGGCCGCGGTCCGCGCCGACGAGCCGCAGTGCCGCCAGCCGCCGGTCCCGCGCCGCCGCGGCGAGCCGGGTGCTGGTGACGACGAAGACGAACACCGGCACCAGGCACGTCGTCGCGCCGACCACGACCAGCAGCAGTTCGAGCGGGTCGAGCCCGCGCCGCACGGGTTCGCCGCCGAACCCGCTGACGGTGAGGGCGCCGGGTTGCGTGGCGACGGTCGCGGAGCCGATGTAGAAGAACAGCTCGTTGGGCCCGGTCAGGCCGGCGTCGCCGATGGTGCCGATCACCCGCTGCGTGAAGCGCGGGCGCAGCAGTTCCCCTTCCGGCGACTGGAGAAGCGCCGCGAGCGCGGGCGAAAGCACGGCCTCCCCGGGGCCGGGCAGCCGTTCCACACCCGGCGCGGCGGGCAGGCGAGGACCGGTGGGCTGCACGAGGTAGCCCGGCAGACCGCGCCCGCGGAACTCGTCGTCGCGCTCGGCGGCGTAGACGGGGTCGACGCCGTCCACAGCCACCGCGACGGCTGTCCGCCCGGCGGAGCGATCGGCCCGCGCGCCGAGCATGTGCGGCAAGGAGGTGGCGGTGAGCAGCACGACCACCCCGAACCCGACCCCGGCGGCGGTCAGGGCCAGCCGTGCCCACGCGGTCCGGACCCCACCGCCGCCGAGGGCGAGCCGCATGCCGAGGGCGAAGTCGGCGATCCAGCGGCGGATCACCGGGCCGCCTCGAGCCGGCGGGTCCGGCCGTCGCGGACGACGACCTCGCGGTCGGAGTACGCCGCCACCCGGGCCTCGTGCGTCACCAGGACCACCGCCGCGTCGCGGTCGCGGGCCGCGGTCGTCAGCAACTGCATCACCTGCTCGCCGTTGAGGGAATCCAGGGCTCCCGTCGGCTCGTCGGCGAACACCACGCGCGGCGCGGTCACCAGCGCGCGGGCGACCGCCACCCGCTGGCCCTGCCCGCCCGACACCTCCCCCGGCCGCTTGCCTTCGATGCCCGACAGGTCCAGCTCGGCCAGCATCGCGCGGCCCCGCTCGGCGGCGACCCTGCCGCGTACGCCGTTGAGACGCAGCGGCAGGGCGACGTTCTCCAGGCAGGTCAGCTCCGGCACCAGCTGCCCGAACTGGAACACGAACCCGAAGTCCGTGCGCCGCAAGGAAGAGCGGGCGCGGTCGGACAGGCCGGCCAGGTCCGCGCCGTCGTAGCGGACCGTGCCGCCGTCCGGCTGGACGATGCCGGCGAGGCAGTGCAGCAACGTCGACTTGCCCGCGCCCGACGGCCCCATCAACGCCACGACCTCGCCCGCGCGCACCCGCAGGCTCGCCCCCGCGAGCGCTTCGGTCGGCCCGTAGGCCTTCCGCACTTCCGTCGCCTCCAGCAGGACGTCGCTCACGCGATCGCCTCCGCCAGCTGGTCCAGCCGGGCCGCGGTCAGCTCCAGCCAGCGGAGGTCGGCCTCCAGGTGGAACAGCGCGTGGTCGCAGATCAGCTGGTCGACGAGGTCACCCCCGGTCTTGCGGCGGGTCAGCTCGCGCATGGCGTCGAGGTGCGCCGACCGCTGGACGTCGAGGACCTCGGCGGCCGGCCGGCCGGACAGCAGCGCGAGCACCACCTTCGTGTACAGCGTGTTCTGCAGGTACGCGTCGGGCTTCTCGGGCGTCCCCAGCCAGGCCCCGACGTCGGCGACCCCGGCGTCGGTGATCGCGTAGCGCTTCCGCTCGGGGCCGCCGTCCACCTCGACGCCGTCGGCCTCGACGAGCCCCTGCTTCAGCAGCCGCGCGAGGGTCGAATAGACCTGGCCGTAGTGCACCCGGCGGTCGTGCCCGAACCGGTCGTCATACGCGCGTTTCAGGTCGTAGCCGTGCCGCGGGCCGCCCTCGAGCAGCCCGAGCAAGGTGAGTCCGATCGACATGCCGACGACTGTACACGGTGTGTATAGCTACGGTTTATACACCCCGTTCATAGTGATCAACCGCCGCCGCCAGGACCGTCCGCAACGGCGTCGCCGGACGGCCCAGCAGCTCCTCGAGCGCGGGGCCGGTGACGGCGAATTCGCCCCGGCGCGCGGCGTGGAACATGCCGAGCAGCAGGCTCGCCTGCGCCTCCGGGACGCCGTGCCCGGTCAGCCCGGCCACCCACTCGTCGTCCCCGGCCACGACCCGCCGGACCGGGCGGCCCGTCAGCTCGGTGAGCAGGCCGGCGACGTCGTCGAGGTCGAGGGCGGCCGGCGCGGTCAGCGGCGGCGTCGGCCCGTCGAACCGCCCCTCCTCGGCCAGGACGATCGCCGCCGCCTCGGCGAGGTCGGCGTGGGCGGTCCAGGACACCGGCCCGTCGGCGGGCGCGACGAGTTCGCCGGTCCGCAGCGCCTCCCCCAGCAGCAGCGGGACGGTGGCGGCGTAGAAACCGTTGCGCAGCGCGGTGAACGGCGAGCCCGCCGCGGCGAGGTGCCGCTCGGTCGCCGCGTGGTCGGGCATCGGCGCGAACAGCGAGTCCCCGGCGGCCGCCTGGTGGCTCGTGTAGAGAACGCGTTTCACCCCCGCCTCGCGCGCGGCGTCGATCGCCGCGATGTGGTGCGCGCGGGCGGTTTCCCCGGTCGAGTCCGTCGAGACGACCAGCACCTGCGCCGCCCCTTCGAACGCCTCGGCCAGCGATGCCGGGTCGGCGAAGTCGCCGCGGCGCACGCGGACACCCCGGTCGGCGAGTTCGGCCGCGCGGGCGGGCTCGCGCACGCTCACGCCGATTTCGGCGGCCGGGACGCGGTCGAGCAGGTGGCCGACGACCTGCGAGCCGAGCTTGCCGGTTCCCCCGGTGATGACGATCATGGCGGTTCCCTTCGTTAACGTCGTTAGTAACTACGTTAGCACCAATGCTAGCCATCATGCGTTACCATTGGAACCATGAACCGGACGGAAGCCCGCGAGAAGATCGTCGAGACCGCCGCGCGGCTGCTCCGGGAGCAGGGGGCCGCGGCGGTGACCGTCCGCGCCGTCGCCCAGGCGGCCGGCGTGCAGGCGCCGGCGCTCTACCGGTTCTTCGAGGACAAGGACGCGCTGCTCGACGCGGTCGCCGAGCACGTCTTCACCAGCTACGTCGAGGGGAAGTCGGACACCGCGGGCACCGGCGACCCGGTGGCCGACCTACGGGCGGGCTGGGACGCCCACATCGGGTTCGGCCTCGCCAACCCGGCCGTGTTCGGCCTGCTGGTCGTCCCCGGCCGCGTTTCGCCGGCGGCCGAAGCGGGCCTGGCGGTCTTGCGCGGCCGCATCCACCGCGTCGCCACGGCCGGACGGCTCCGCGTCCCCGAGCCGCGCGCGGCCGAACTGGTCCACGCCGCCGGGACCGGGACGGTGCTCGCCCTGCTGGCCGCGCCCCCGGAGAGCCGCGACCCCGGCCTCGCCGACGCCATGTGGGAGGCGGTCGCCCACCGGATCCTCACCGACGCCCCCGAGCCGGACGCGGCCCCCGCCGCGCCGCTCACCGACGCCGAACGCGCACTGCTGGCCGAATGGCTGGCCCGCCCGCGCCAGTGAGTTATTCACCCGCAAGGGGTTTGCGCGATTCAGGGACACTTCCGTCAGCGGTGTAACAACTTTCGGACTCCACACGCCATACGGGACAGCGTTCGCACTTGTCCGGTCCCCACCGCACCTGGAGTTCGTGATGGGCTATCGAAGATCAAGACGTGCCTTGGCATGGGGTGTCGTCGCACCGCTCGCCATCGGCTTCGCCGTGGCCACCGCGCCACCGGCCGCCGCCGTGCCCGCCGGGTTCACCGACACCGTCGCCATCGGCGGGCTGAGCTCGCCGACCGCCGCGGCGTTCGCGCCCGACGGCCGGGTCTTCATCGCCGAGAAGAGCGGCCTGGTCAAGGTCTTCGACTCGCTCGCCGACCCGACCGCGACCGTGTTCGCCGACCTGCGCACCGCGACCCAGGACTTCTGGGACCGGGGCCTGCTCGGGCTCGCGGTCGACCCCGGGTTCCCCGCCCGGCCGTACGTCTACGTCTCCTACACGCTCGACGCCGAGCCGGGCGGGACCGCGCCGCGCTGGGGCGACACCTGCCCCACGCCGCCGGGCGCGACCGACAAGGGCTGCGTCGTCACCGGCCGCGTCTCGCAGCTCACCATGGGCCCGGACGGGACGGCGGTCAGCGAGAAACCGCTGGTCACCGGCTGGTGCCAGCAGTACCCGAGCCATTCGATCGGCGCGCTCGCCTTCGGCCCGGACGGCGCCCTGTACGCGGGCGGCGGCGACGGCGCCAGCTTCAACTTCGCCGACTACGGCCAGGTCGGCAACCCCTGCGCCGACCCGCCGTCGCCGGCCGGCACGAACCTCTCGCCGCCGGCCGCGGAAGGCGGCGCGCTGCGGTCGCAGTCCCCGCGCCGCGCGGCCGGGCAGCCGGTGCTGCTCAACGGCACGCTCCTGCGCATCGACCCCGACACCGGCGCCGGGCTCCCCGGCAACCCGTTCGCGGGCAGCGCCGACGCCAACGCCCGGCGCATCATCGCCTACGGCGCCCGCAACCAGTTCCGCTTCGGGTTCCGGCCCGGCACGAACGAGCTGTGGGCCGGTGACGTCGGCTGGAACACCTGGGAAGAGATCAACCGCGTCGCGGACGTCGGCGACGGCGTGGCCGAGAACTTCGGCTGGCCCTGCTTCGAAGGCACCGCCCGCCAGGCCGGCTACGACGGCGCGAACCTCGACCGCTGCGAATCGCTGTACTCCGCGGGCGGCCAGACCGCGCCGTACTACGCCTACAACCACAACGCCAAGGTCGTCGCGAGCGACCCGTGCCCGACCGGCGGCTCGTCGATCAGCGGCATCGCCTTCGAATCCGGCAGCAACTACCCCGCCGAGTACGCCGGCGCGCTGTTCTTCGCCGACTCCTCCCGCGGCTGCATCTGGGCGATGCAGACCTCCGGCGGCCAGCCGAGCCCGAGCCGGCTGGTGCCGTTCGTGACCGGCGTCAACGTGCCGGTGCAGGTGCTCACCGGCCCGGACGGCGACCTGTTCTACGTCGCGCTCGGCGCCGGGGAGCTCCACCGGGTCGGCTACCCCGGCGGCACCAACCGGCCGCCCGTCGCCGCGGCCACGGCGACGCCGTCCAGCGGGCCCGCGCCGCTCACCGTCCAGTTCGACGGCACCGGTTCCACCGACCCGGACGCCGGCGACACCTTGTCCTACGGCTGGGACCTCGACGCCGACGGCGCGTACGACGACTCCACGGCGTCGCGGCCCACCTGGACCTACACCGCGGCGGCGACGGTCGACGCGGGCCTGCGGGTCACCGACTCGCACGGCGCGACGGCGACGACGACCGTCCGCGTCGCCGTCGGGAACCCGGCCGGGCTCGACCCGGTGCCGGTCATCGACACGCCCGACGCCGCGCTCACCTGGTCGGTCGGCCAGACCGTGCCCTTCGCCGGCCGCGCGATCGACGCCCAGGACGGCCAGCTGCCGCCCTCGGCGCTGTCCTGGCGGCTCGCGATCCGGCACTGCGCGGCCAACGGCACCTGCCACACCCACAACGTCCAGGACTTCCCGGGCGTGGCCTCGGGCTCGTTCGTCGCACCCGACCACGAGTACCCGTCGTACCTGCAGCTGACGCTGACCGCGACGGACTCGACCGGCCGGACCGGGACCAAGACGATCGACCTGCAGCCGAAGACGGTCACGCTGAACTTCACCTCCAGCCCCAGCCAGGCGATGCTCACCGTCGGCGGGACGCAGCAGCGGACCCCGTTCTCGCGCACGGTGATCGCCGGTTCGACCAACTCGATCAGCGCGAACAGCCCGCAGAACCTGCCGCCGCTCAACCTCAAGTACGCCTTCACCAGCTGGGCGCACGGCGGGGCGCGGACGCAGAACGTCGTCGCGCCGCCGACGCCGGCGACGTACCAGGCGAACTTCCGGCTCTGCTGGCTGCTCCAGCCCTGCTGAGCGGGTGACCCGGCCCCGCGCGGGGCCGGGTCAGCCCTGGGGCACCGGTGTGTTCTCCGTCTTCGGCCCCGGGGTCTTCGTCTTGTCCTCGTTCTGCCGCTTGCCCGCGTGCGTGGACGGCTTGCCCGGCTCCGGGTCCGCCGCCACCTCGGGCTTCGTCGGGTTCGCGGCCCCCGCCGACCCGCCGGGCCGCTGCTCGCCGGTCGGCTCCCCGGTCGTCTCGGCGGCGGGGGTGGCGGACCCGGTGAGCGACGGCGCGGGCTGCGCGTCCGACGTCCCGGAGGACGCGGCGGGCGCCACGGCTCGCGTGCCGGGTCCCCGCCCGGCCGGCTGCGTGGTCGTGCTGTCCGGCCCGGAAAGGGGCGGCACGTCGGCGGAGGTGCTCGCGCCGATCGTCACGGTCGTGACCAGCGCCGCGCTCGCCGCGGCGACCTTCGCCGCCGTGGCCCACGACAACGCCGACGTGCCCGCGCTCGCCGCGGCGCCGGACGAGGCGAGCGAGCCGGTGGCGGACAGCCACTGCGACACGACCGGGACGCCCAGGATGAGCGGGATGATCGTCGCGGGCAGTTCCTGGTTGAGCTGCCGGAGGCCGCCGGCGAGCTCCCGGCAGTCCGCGCAGCGGTCGAGGTGGGCGGTGATCCGGTGGGCCTTGTGGTCCCCGATCCCGTCGCGCACGTACCGGGCCAGCTGCGCGGAGACGACCTTGCAGTTCCGCCGCCGCGCGGCCGGCACGTGCTGGTCCAGGTACGCCTGGCGCAGGCCTTCGCGGGCGCGGTAGGCCAGCGCGGCGACGCCGTTCGGCGTCATCCCGATGTCGGCGGCGATCCGCGCGGGCGAATCGCCGTCGATTTCGGTCCGCCACAGGACGGTTCGCCACCGTTCGGGCAGGCTCGCGAACGCATCCGCGGCGACGGTGGCGTGCAGCCGGCTGCCCACCGGCTCGTCGCTCCCCTCCCCCGGCAGGACGTCCGGCACCTCGGCGACGAGGGAGACGGCGGAGTCGCGCCGCCGCCAGCTGATCATCGTGTTCCGGATGGTGGTCAGCAGGTACGGCCGGAAATCCTCGTCCGGACCTTCGCCCGAGCGCAGAATCCGCAGTACGCGGGTGAATCCTTCCGCGATCAGGTCGTCGCGCTCGGCTTCGTCGGCCGCGATCGCGGCCGCCACCCGGCGCGCGGCCCCGAGGTGCCGGTCGTACAGCCGGCCGAACGCGGCGATGTCCCCGCCGCGTACCGCCTCGATCAAAGCCGCGTCGCTCGGGCCGTCCACCGTCCCGGCCACCGCCGGCGCCACCTCGGTCACCACACCCCCTCGCCCGTGCGCTTGCACGTGCAGAAACGTTCCGCGAATAGTCGCGCAACGAGTGACACCCGCGCAAGGTTGCGGCGCCGGAAGGACTTCCCGGATTTCTCCGGATCCGAGTGACCGGTGCCTGCGATTTGTCACTTCCCTGAGCTTTCCCCGGTGTTTCCGCGTCCCCGGACGGACGCTTCGTTGCCCTGGCCCGTACCGGCGAGTAGAAGACGGAGGCGGTGGCCGGCCCGGCCACCGCGCCTGTGTCCGATGTGGACGGTGGTGGGAGCCGGAGCCCTCCCGCCGCGGGCCACCACCAGGAAGGATTCCCATGCGCAGAGCCCTGCTCGTCCTGCTGACCGCGCTCCTGACCGGCCTCGTGCTCACCGGAACCGCCCACGCCGCCGCGCCCACCGTCACCGCCGTGCCCGCGAACGCCGGCAAGGGCTGGCCGGTCAGCGGCGCCCAGGGCGTCCTCGACCTCACCTCCCGCGGGTACGTCGAGGAGGAGTACCTGCTGTCCGGCGAAGCCGACACATTCACCCAGACGGGCCTGTGGACCGACGACGGGCGGTGGGCCACGCGCGTCGCGAGCACCGGCAACCCGTACACCACGCGGATGGTCGTGGTGCGGCCGTCGGATCCCGCGCGCTTCACCGGCACCGTCGTCGTCGAATGGCTCAACGTCAGCTTCGGCGTCGACATCCCCGTGGACTTCTCGCAGTCGTACGAGCACTTCACCCGGCAGGGCTACGCCTACGTCGGCGTGACGACCCAGAAAGCCGGAGCGGACAAGCTCAAGAGCCTCGACCCCGGCCGGTACGCCACCGTGGACCTGAGCGGGGATGCGCTTTCCTACGACGTCTTTTCCCAGGCCGCGCAGGCCGTCCGGACCGACCCGCGGCTGTTCGGCGGCCGGTCGCCGTCGGTCGTGCTGGCCACCGGCCACTCGCAGTCCGCGCTGCGGCTGACCACCTACGCCAACGCGATCCAGCCGGTGCGCCACGCCTACGACGGCATCATGATCCACGGCCGCGCCGCGCTCGCGGCCCCGATCGGCGACGGCGTCCTCGGCCCGCTCTCGGCCCGCATCCGCACCGACCTCGACGTGCCGGTCTTCGTCCTGCAGTCGGAAACCGACGTCGTCGCCTCGGCTTCGGTCCGCCAGGACACCGCCCGGGTGCGCACCTGGGAAGTCGCCGGCACCGCGCACGCCGACCAGTACGGGCTCGACCTCTACAACGCCGCCAACGCCCGTGACCGGTCCCTCAACGACGGCGCGCCGACGACGTGCGACAAGCCGGTCAACAGCATGACCTTCCGGTACGCGGAGAACGCGGCGTTCGCGCACCTGGACCGCTGGGCCCGCGGCGGCGCGGCCCCGCCCGCCGCGCCGCCGATCGCGCTGCTGCTCAACCTGATCGTGGTGCGCGACGGCGACGAGAACGCCCTCGGCGGTGTCCGGCTGCCCGATCTCGACGTGCCGGTGGCGGCGTACGCGCCGAACAACAGCGGCGGCAACGTGCCGGGCGCGTGCCTGCTCCTCGGGACGACGACACCGTTGTCACCGGCGCGGATCCGGCAGCTGTACCCGGACCACGCCACCTACGTCGCGAAGTTCACCGCGGCGGCGGACCGGGCGCTGCGGGCGGGCTACCTGCTGCGGCCCGACCGCGACGAGGCCGTGGCCCGCGCCCAGGCGGCCCCGGTGCCGTGACGCCCACCGTGTTGCCCGAAACTGGAACGTGTTCTAGTCTGGCGCCGCGGAAGGGAGACCGATGGACGAGCAGGCGATGCGGCACCCGAACCACCTCGGACACCTGGTCGTGTCCGCCCTCAAACGCCACCGGGACAAGCCCGTCATGGTGCTCGGCGACACCACGCTGACCGGGGGCCGGACCGCCGAACAGGTCAGCCAGTACGCCCAGGCCTTCGAAGCGCTCGGCGCCGGCACCGGGGCCCCCGTCGCGCTGCTGTCGCTCAACCGGCCCGAAGTCCTGCTCGTCACCGCCTCCGGGCAGGTGCAGGGCTCGCGGCGGACCGCGCTGCACCCCCTGGGATCACTGGACGACCACGCCTACATCCTCGAAGACGCCGGCATCACCACGCTGATCATCGACCCGGTGCCCGCGTTCGTCGAGCGCGCGCTCGGGCTGCTCGAGAAGGTGCCCGGGCTGACCCAGGTGCTCACCATCGGCCCGGTCCCGGAACCGCTGTCGCACGTCGGCAAGGACCTGACCGCGGCCGCCGCCGGCTTCGAGCCGAAGCCCCTCGTGCCCGTCGAGCTGCCTCCGGACCAGGTCGTCTCCATCACCTACACCGGCGGCACCACCGGAAAACCCAAGGGCGTCATGGGAACCGCGCGGGCGATGACCACGATGACCCAGATCCAGCTTTCCGAGTGGGAGTGGCCCGAAGCGCCGAAGTTCCTGATCTGCACACCGCTCTCCCACGCCGGCGCGGCGTTCTTCGCCCCGACGCTGCTCAAGGGCGGCTCCCTGGTCGTGCTGCCGAAGTTCGACGTCGCCGAAGTGCTGCGCGTCATCGAGGAGCAGCGGATCACCGCCACCATGCTGGTGCCGACCATGCTCTACGCCCTGATGGACCACCCCGACTCGCGCACCCGCGACCTCTCGTCGCTGCAGACGGTCTACTACGGCGCGGCGTCGATCAACCCGGTGCGGCTGCGCGAGGCGATCGACCGGTTCGGGCCGATCTTCGCGCAGTACTACGGCCAGTCCGAAGCGCCGATGGCGATCAGCTACCTCGCCAAGGGCGACCACGACGACGCGCGGCTGGCGTCCTGCGGGCGGCCGTCGGCCTTCCTGCGCACGGCCCTGCTCGGCCCGGACGACGAGCCCGTGCCCCCCGGCGAGCCCGGCGAGATCTGCGTGGCCGGCCCCCTGCTCGCCGGCGGCTACTGGAACCTCCCGGAGGTCACCGCGGAGACCTTCCGCGACGGCTGGCTGCACACCGGCGACGTCGCCCGCGAAGACGAGGACGGCTTCTGGTTCATCGTCGACCGCGTCAAGGACATGATCGTCACCGGCGGTTTCAACGTCTTCCCCCGCGAAGTGGAGGACGTCGTCGCCGAGCACCCCGCGGTCGCGCAGGTCGGCGTGATCGGCACCCCCGACGAGAAGTGGGGTGAGGCCGTGACCGCGGTCGTCGTCCTGCGCGAAGCTCTGGACGAGGCCGCCGTCGAGCGCCTCACCGGCGAGATCCAGGCGGCGGTGCGGGAGCGCAAGGGCCCGGTGCACGTGCCCAAGCAGGTGATCGTCGCGGAGTCCCTGCCGATGACCGGGCTGGGCAAGCCGGACAAGAAGGCGCTGCGCGCCCAGTACGAACCCCGCGGCGCCGCCGTGTAGGGCGTTATACAGCGGCCGGGCTGCTACGGTGTACTCAACTTGTTGATTAGGTGAGGTGCCCGCATGAGCAGCTTCCGCAAGGCCGTCGAGGCCCGCGATCCCGACGCCATGGCCGCGACGCTGGCGGAGAACGTCGTGTTCCGCAGCCCGGTGGCCTTCAAGCCGTACCCCGGCAAGGCGATCACCGCCGCGATCCTGCGGGGCGTCCTGCGCGTCTTCGAGGACTTCCGCTACGTGCGTGAGCTGAGCGGCGGTGAAGGGCGCGACCACGCCCTCGTCTTCGAGGCGCGGATCGGCGACGTGCGGGTCGAGGGCTGCGACTTCCTGCACCTCGACGCCGACGGCCTGATCGACGAGTTCACGGTGATGGTCCGCCCGCTGTCGGCGGCGCAGGCGCTGGCCGATGCCATGGCGGCGCAGTTCGGCCAGATTCAGCGGGAAGCACTCAACTAAGTGAGTATCGCTCTGCGCCACGCGCTGCTGGCGGCGTTACTCGAAGGCGAGGCGTCGGGCTACGACCTGGCGAAGGGCTTCGACGCCTCGGTGGCGAACTTCTGGGCGGCGACCCCGCAGCAGCTCTACCGCGAACTCGACCGGATGGCGGCCGACGGCCTCGTTTCGGCGCGGACCGTCCACCAGGAGCGGCGGCCGGACAAGCGCCTGTTCTCGGTGACCGAGGCGGGCCACCGGACCTTGCACGAGTTCACCGCGCGCCCGCCCCGCCCCGGGGTGATCCGCGACGAGCTGCTGGTGCAGGTCCAGGCGGTCGACGTCGGCGACGGAGCCGCGGTGCGGAAGGCGCTCGAGGAGCGGATGGCGCGCGCGGAGACCAAGATCGCCCGCTACGAGCGGCTTCGCGCGCGCCTGCTCGACGGCCGGTTCGAGGACGACTACCTGGCCACGGCGGAGCGGATCGGGCCGTACCTGACGCTGATGCGCGGGCTGTCGTTCGAGCGGGAGAACCTGCGCTGGTGCGAGCAGTCCCTGAAGGTCCTGCGGCAGCGCGTGGCCGGGGAACAGCCCGTCAGCTGAGGCCGGCGTCGTGGACCAGGATCGCCACCTGGGTGCGGTTGGCCGCGTCCAGCTTCGCCATGATGCGTCCGATGTGGACCTTCACGGTCGATTCGCTCACCACGAGCGCCTTCGCGATTTCCGCGTTGCTGAGTCCGCGTCCGATGTGGACGGACACGTCGTGCTCCCGCGGCGTCAGCACCGAAAGCCGGGCGCGGGCCCGGGTGCTGCCGCCGCCCGAGGCGAAGTCGGTGAGCAGGCGCTTGGTGATCTTCGGCGACAGCATCGCCTCACCACGGGCGGCCACCCGGACCGCCGTCACCAGCTCGCGCGGCGGGGTGTCCTTGAGCAGGAAGCCCGCCGCGCCGTGGCGCAGCGCCGTGTAGACGTACTCGTCGACGTCGAACGTCGTCAGGACGACGACCGCCGGGGCCGCCGGGTGGCCGGCCAGCCGCTTGACCACCTCGAGGCCGTCGACCTTCGGCATCTGGACGTCGGTGAGCACGACGTCCGGCCGGTAGCGGTCGGTCAGCTCGACCGCGCGCGAGCCGTCGGTGTCCTCGGCGACCACTTCGAGGTCGTCGGCCGACTCGAGGATCATCCGGATGCCGCTGCGGACCAGCTCCTCGTCCTCCAGCAGCACGACCTTCACCGTCACTCGGTCTCCCCTCCCACCGGGAACCGGGCCAGCACCCGGAACCGGCCGTCGCCGGACGGGCCCGTCCGGAGTTCGCCGCCCGCCAGTTCCACGCGTTCCCGCATGCCCACCAGGCCGTAGCCGGACCCCGGGACGGTGCTGCCGTGCGGGGTCAGCCGGTTGGTCACCTCCACGGTGAGCCGGTCGCCGGTGACCTCCAGCCGGACCTCGACGGCCGCGTGCGGGGCGTGCTTGCCCGCGTTGGTCAGCGCTTCCTGGACGACCCGGTAGACGGCGCGGCCGACCTGGTCGGGCACCGCGGGCAGCGGGTCCGGCAGCGCCAGCTCGACCCGCGCCCCGGTCGCGGTGACCTGCTCCACCAGCTCCTCCAGCGACGCGAGGACCCCGGCGCCCGGCGCCTCCACCGCGTCGTCGCGCAGCACGCGCAGGATGCCCCGCAGCTCGTCGAGCGCGGTCGCGCTGGTGGCCCGGATCGTCTCGGCGGCCTGCTCGGTCTTCTCGTCCGGGGCCCGCAACGACAACGCGCCCGCCTGCAGCGCGACCGCCGTGACGCGGTGGGCGACCACGTCGTGCATCTCCCGCGCGATCCGCCGCCGCTCGGCGAAGACCGCCTGGTCGGCCAGCAGCGTCCGGGTGCGCTCGGCCTCGTCGGCCCGCTCCCGCAGCACCGCCAGCAGCGTGGCGCGCTGGTGCATCCACAGGCCGGCCAGCACCGGGCCGAGCACGAAGAAGCCGAGCACGAGCACCACGGACGTGAAGCTCGCCGGTGACCGCAGCACCGGCACGACGTTCCCGGCGACCGCGGCGATGACGACCGCCAGCCCGGTCACGACGCTCACGCCGTACCGCACCGCGACCGAGTACTGCGCCACCATCAGCGGCAGCAGCGTGACCCCGGCCGGCATGCACCCCACCGCGACGAGCAGCACCAGGAACGGCCACCGGCGCCGCACCAGCAGCGCGAGCCCCGAGACGAACACCGCCGGCACGTAGAGCGCCGGGTGCGGATCACGCGGGTCGCCGCCGGTCAGCGTCACCACGATGATCGCGGCGGCCACCGCGACGTCGAGCGCGAGCAGGACGGCGCGCCCGTCCCACCACGCCAGCGCTCGTTTCACCGTGCCCAGGTTAGGGCGCACCCGGTCAGCCGTCACGGCGAGGCAGGGTGAAGGTCACGACCGCGAGCGCCACGGCCACCAGCCCCGCGTACAGCGCCGTCCCCGGCAGCGCGGACAACGCCGTGCCGGTGAAGGGAAGCGCGGTCACCGGCACGCGCCCGAGCACGGCCAGCGTCGTCTCCCCGACGAACACCCACACCGCGAAGGCGCCGATCGCGAGGCCGGTGTGGCGCAGCAGGCCACCGAGCGCCACCCCGGCGAGTCCGGAAAGGACGGTCAGCGCCAGCACGCCGCCCACCGCCCTGCCCGCCGCCCCCACGTCGGCGGGCAGGGCGCCCCCGCCGGTCAGCACCCCGGCGGCGGTCAGCACCACCATCAGCAGCCCGCCGAGCAGGCCCAGCCCGGCGGTGACGAGCGCCCGCGCCGCGACGATCCGGACCGGCGAGCGCAGCACGAGCCGCGTGGTGGCGAGGGTGCCGTGCTGGTGGTCGAGCCCGAAGGCGGCGACCCCGGCGGCGGCGACCAGCAGGGCGCCGACCCGGTCGGCGAGGCCGAACGCGGACGTCACGGCGTCGAGGGTGCCCAGGTCGCGTTTGAGGCCCCAGTACAGCCCGGAGGCGAACTGGACCACCCCGGCGGCCGTGAGGAGGAGCCAGGTGGAGCGGAGGGAGCGGACCCGGAACCATTCGTAGGCGAGCGCGTGCTTCACGACGCGGTCCCCCGGTGCCGCACGGCCGCCGCGGTCGCGGCCAGGAAGGCGTCCTCCAAGCCGCTCTGCCGCACGAACAGCTCGCGGACGGCGACCCCGGCTCGCGCGGCCACCGCGGCCACCCTGCCCGTGTCGGCCGTCTCGACGACCAGTTCGCCCGCGGCCTCCTGCCGCACCCGCAGGCCGGCCCGCGCCAAGGCCACCAGCAGCACGCCGGCCCGCTCGGCGCGCACCACGACGTCGGCCCGCGCGTGCGCCCGGACGAACTCGGCCAGCGGCCCGGCCGAGACGAGCCGGCCGGCGCCGATCACGATCAGGTCGTCGGCGAGCAGCGACATCTCCGCGAGCAGGTGCGACGACGCCAGGATCGTGCGGCCCTCCGCCGCCAGCCGGCGCAGCAGGTCGCGGATCCAGCGGACGCCCTCGGGGTCGAGGCCGGTGGCCGGTTCGTCGAGGAGCAGGTACTCCGGGTCGCCCAGCAGCGCGGTGGCCAGGCCCAGCCGCTGCTTCATGCCGAGGCTGAACCGGCCGGCGGGCCGGTTCGCGACGGACTCCAGCCCGACGGCCGCCAGCACCTCCCGCACCCGCCGCGCCGGGACGCCGCCGCCCGCGGCGACCATCCTCAGGTGTGCCGCGGCGGATCGCGCCGGGTGCACCGCCGCGGCGTCGGTGAGCACGCCGACCGTCCGCAGTGGACCGGGGACGGCCGCGTAGACCCGGCCGCCGAACGTGGTGCGGCCCGCGCCGCGGGCGAGGCCGAGCATCAGCCGGATGGTCGTCGACTTGCCCGCGCCGTTGGGGCCGAGGAAGCCCGTGACCACACCCGGCCGCACGGTGAAGGACAGCCCGGCGACACCGGAGCCGCCGCGGTAGGTCTTGGTGAGTCCTTCCGCGACGATCATCGGCGGGCGGGCAGGGAGGCGTCACGACGGCCGACCGCGAACCACAGCAGGCTGCCCAGGAAAGGCGCGCAAAAGGCGAAAATCACCCAGACGAGCTTCATGCCGCCGGTCAGCCGCGAGCCGAGGATGCTGACGAGCGCGGACAGGAACAGCACGGCGAAGGCCAGCACGACCGCGCCGGTCAGGCCGAGCAGGAGCCACGACCAGGTTTGCTCGTGGCCTTGGATCAGGTCGGCCGGGTGCATCGGTTCTCCTTTGGCGAAGGCGGAAAGGCGACACACCGAGGATCGCGCGTTTCCCCGCCCGCGCACATCCTGAGTCCGGAGGACCCGGGGTCATCAGAAAGTACTACTCCGGAACCGGCGCTTGTACGGCTCTTGTACGCCCGCCGCCGACCATCGGCCGGACAAAGTCTGGAGGACACGTGAGAACCACACTGAAGGCCGCGGTCGCCACCATCGGGCTGGCCACCGCGCTCACCGGGCTGGCCGCTCCCGCCGCGCAGGCCGCGTCGGCCTACCCGGTTTCGACCACAGTGGACGGACGGACCGTCAAGGACCCCGACGTGGCCGTGGGTTCGCAGCGCATCGCGAACATGTACCCGGCGGGCACGTCGGTCACCCTGGCCTGCCAGGACACCGGCCCGGCCTACGGCGGCAGCAGCATCTGGGACCTGACCACCGACGGCCTGTGGGTGCCCGACGCCTACGTCAAGACCGGCTCGACGTCGATGGTCGCGCCGCAGTGCACGTCACCGCACTCCTTCCCGGCGAAGGCCGACCTCAACGGCCGCGCGAAGAAGGGTGACGCGGCCGACGCGGCGGGCAGCGTCGCGGACAAGTACCTCACCGGCGCTCCGGTGCCCGTGGTGTGCCAGGCCACCGCGTCCGACGAGATCTGGGACTTCACCGCCGACAACCTGTGGGTGCCCGACCAGTACGTCAAGACCGGCACCGAAGGCTTCGTCAGCGGCATCCCGCACTGCGACACCGACGGCCTCAAGCCGGGCGGCTCGGCGTTCCCCGCGGACCCGCGGGCCGACAGCGCGATCGCGTTCGCCAAGGCCCGGCTGGGCCACACCGACTGGAACAACCAGTGCGAGCTGTTCGTCGAACGCGCCTTCGGCACGAGCGGCCGCTTCGCCACCGCCACGACGCACTACCAGTGGCAGAAGAACAACGGCCGCATCCACACCGGCTCGGTCGCCCCGGCCGGCGCCGCGGTCTTCTTCACCAGCACCACCAGCGCCGGGCACATCATGCTCGCGCTCGGCGGCGGCGTCGCGATCAGCACCGGCCCGTCGGTGTACCAGACGAGCACCTACGCGCAGCGTTCCGACTACCTCGGCTGGGCGTACGTCCCGTCGAGCTGGTGAACGGATACCGCCCATCCGGCGAAGGATGTTGCTTCCCCACCCCGCCCGGTACGACCATGAGCCGGGCATCGATCGGACTCTTGGGGGTCACATGAAGTCACGCCATCGATTGACCAAAGCCGCGCTCGCTGCCGGCGTGCTCGCGGGGCTGCTCGCCGCTCCCCCGGCCGCGCAGGCCGCCGCGGGGCCGACCACGCTGACCGCGAGCCAGTACACCCTGGCCGCCAACTACAACCAGTTCGACGCCGTGAACAGCGCACTGGTCTCGACGCTGGGCACGGCGGCCGTGCACACCGTCATGGAGAACGCGAACCACGACCGCACGGCGCTGCCGTCGTCGTTCTCGGTGGCCGGCCTGTCCGGCGGCTTCCGCTTCGACAGCGGCGACAACTCCGACTGCTCGAACTACCCGCAGGGCATCACGACCAGCCGCGACGCCGTCGGCACCGCCAACAGCGGCAACTACGACGGCCACCAGCTCGTGCTGGTCAGCTGGTACACCAAGGACGGCTGCGACGGCGCCCAGCAGCGCAGCCGGATCACCCTGGTCGACTGGGACGCCACCTACCCGAACGCCTACCGCAAGGTGCTGCTGGTCGAGCCGACCGGGACCGCGGCGGCGCCGGACTTCAAGGACATCCCGATCCACGCGGGCGGGGTCTCCTGGTACGGCGACTACCTCTACGTCGCCGACACCGGGAAGGGCATGCGCGTGTTCGACATGCGCAAGATCCTCAAGACGAACACCGGCGGCACCGCCGACCAGATCGGGCACCAGAGCGGCAGCACGTACTACGCGCACAACTACGCCTACGTCCTGCCGCAGGTCGGCACCATCACGTCGAAGACGACGTCGGGCACGAACCTCGCCTGGTCGTCGATCTCGCTCGACCGGGTCAGCAAGTCGATCGTCATGACCGAGTACACCTGCTCGTCGGGCTGCACGGACTACCCGAACCGGGCGCCGCGGGCGATCCGGTACCCGTTCGACTCCACCGGGGTGTTCGCCGCCACGACCACGGCGAGCCAGGCGCTGCAGCTGCCGTGGTACAAGCTCAACGGCGTCGCGTCCCACAACGGCCGCTGGTGGTTCAACTCCTCCGGCCAGAAGCAGCTCTACTACTGGAAGCCGGGCGCGAGCTCGTCCACGTTCGCGTGGGTGAGCGGCGGCGAGAGCATCTCGTACTGGGAGGACGCCACGGCCGCCGACCTGCTGTGGTCGCTGCAGGAGGGCGTGGGCAACCGCAACGTCTTCGCGGTCACCCAGGCCACCTACGGCGGTGGCTGAGGTAGCCTGACCACATCGGACGATTCGGACAGCGCAGCGACCCGGGGTGGTACCACCGCCTCGGGTTGCTGCTCGCCGTCCTGCTGGTCCTCGGCGGTGCACCCGCCGTCCAGCCGTGGTCGCCGGTCCCCGACGGCCCGGCGGTGGCCACGGCGCCGGCGCACGACCTCGTCTCGGTCCGCCCCGCCGCCCCGCGCGGGCCGGCCACCACCCCGGTCCCGTGGGCGATCGGCCCGGCTTCGCCCGGTGCCGCGCCCCTCTTGAGGCCGGGGCACACCGAACGGTCCGGCGAGACCCTCCACGCGGTCTCGGTTCCGGCATCGCGGTCCACCCGCGCCCCACCCGCCTTCGCGAGCTGAAAGCCCGTTCCACGACGCCGTCGCCCGGCGCCGTGGTCACTGCTGCGCGAAGGAAATCCCATGTTGTCCGTTGTCGTGTTGACCCTGCTCGCCGCCACCGCCGCGGTGGCCGTCGGCCTGCTGTGGAAGATGTACCGGGCCGACGAGCCCCTGCTTGGCGGGCTCGGCATCTGCCTGCTGGTCGGCCCCGGAACCCTCCTCGGGTTCCTGTACGTCGGGTTGGCCGCCTAGCCGCGCAGCTGTGCGAGGAGGGTGGTCCGGCCGTCCGCGATGTCATGAAAGAGTCGTTCACCTCGCCGGACGACATGAACGACCCTTTCATGACATCCCCGCGGCGCCGGGCAGACCACGCGGGGCCACGGTCGCCGAACGGCTCCGAACGATTTCGATACAGGCCTAGCCGCGCAGCTGCGCGAGGAGGGTGTCGAGGACGCCGTCGCCGACGAGTGCCTGCCGGATGCCCCACCGGTTGGTGTTGCCGGTCTTCACCGCCTGCGCCCGCGCGACGAGGTCGTCGGCGGCCGCGGTGAGCCGGCCGGCCGTCGCCTGGTCGCCGCGGGTGGCGGCGGCCAGTGCGTCGAGCCGGGTCACCAGCGCGCCGCCCCAGAGTTCGGTGGCGTCGAGCCAGGGTCCGGCTTCCGCGACGAACGCGCGCTGCACCCGGCCGTCCCGGATCACGCCGGCGGCGTCGCGGATGCGGACCGCGTACGCCCGCAGGTCGGCCAGGGCCCGGTGGTCCCCCGCGTCCCAGCGCTGCCAGAACCGCGCGGCCTTCGCGGCCAGGACCGGCGCCTGCGGCTGCCACGGCGCCGGGCCGAACGTCGGGGCCAGGTGCTCCAGGTCGGCGAACACCGTCAGGGCGGCCGTGGCCCGCGGGTCGTCGCCCGCCAGCCGGGCCAGCGCCCGCGGCCACGACCGCTGCGGCGAGTACCCCGCGTCGTTCCAGGCGAAGTCCGCCGCGCCGAACTCGGCGACCTCGCTGGCGGCCTCCTGGTTCATCGGGTTGGCGACGATCCCGTTGAGGTACCGCGAAAGCCCGGCCTCACGCTGGGCGTAGGGCGCGAGCAGCAGCCGCCCTGCCGACTGCTCGTAGTCGTTGACCGGGTAGTTGTCCCAGAGGAACACCTTGCGGCCGTACACAGTGGACACCTGCGCGGCCTCGTCCGTGGTCACGCTGGGCGGGACGACGTCGGTCCCGGTCCACTGCACCACGACCGAGGGGTCGAGGTGCTCGCGCAGCTCGGTCTTGTACGACGAGTCCTTCAGGTCGCTGTACTCGGTCGGCACGGTCTGCAGCGGCCGGACCCCGTTGTGCGTCTTGACGAACTCCTCGGTGATCGTGTTGAGCAGCGAGACCTGCGCGGTGCCCGCGGCGGCCTGCCCGGGCGCGCCGAAGGCCGTCCGGTCGGCGTCGCAGTTCCACTTCGTGTACGAGATGTCGTCGAACGGGATCGAGAACGACCGGACGCCGAGGTCGTAGACGGACTGGAACTTCGCTTCCACCGCCGCGATGTCGGCCGCCGAGGAGAAGCAGACAGAGACGCCCGGCGAGAGCGCGTAGGTGAACTCGACGTGGTGCGCGTTGGCCGACCGCACGAGCTGCCCGAGCGTCGCCAGCTCGCCGGCCGGGTACGGGTCGCGCCACCGGGCGCGCAGGTAGGTGTCGTCCTTGGCGCTGTAGATGTAGGTGTTGGCCTTGACTTCGCCGAGGAAGGCGAGCTGCCGCAGCCGATCTTCGGTCGTCCACGGCGGACCGTAGAAGCCCTCGATCGACCCGCGCAGCGCCATGTTCGGCCAGTCGCGCACGGCCACACCGCGCACCGCCCAACCGGGTCCACTCCGGACGAACAGCTGCCGCAGCGTCTGCACACCGTAGTACTGGCCGGCGCCGTCGCGGCCGCCGATGGTGATGCCCGCGCGCGACACGCTGAGCGCGTACCCCTCGGCCTGCGCCGGGACGTCCCGGCCGGTGCTGCCGAGCCGGACGACCAGGCCGTGGCCGCGGTCGGTGACGCCGTGGTCGCGCAACACCGACGTCAAGAGATCCTTGGCCGCCGCGTCGGTACCGGAGTCGGTGACGAGCGCCACCGACCGGGGCAGCGGCACGTCCGCGGACACCCGGCTGATCTGCTGCGGCGTCGGGGAAACCACCGGGAGCGCGCCACCTGCGGCAGCGGGTAGCGCGGTTCCGGTGAGGGTGGCGGCCACCGTGACGACGGCGGCGAACAGGGCGCGGTGGCGGGTCATGGCTGCCTTTCAGACGGCGGTGCGGTACAACGCGAAGGTGGCCAGGTACGGCGTGGCGCGGGACTGCGTGACGACGACGCGGAGGTGGGCAGCGGTCACCGGCGCGGGCAGGGTGACCAGGCGGGTGTAGCCGATGGTCGTCACCGTGGCGAGGGTCCGCCAGGTGCCGCCGACCTCGGCCTCCACCCGCGCGCCTTCGACGTGCTGGCCGCGCGTGATGTCCTCGCCGAGCCGGACCTGGTCGAACGTGACCGGCCGGGGCAGCCGGACGTCGAGCGGGCGGTCCAGGCGTTCCGCCGTGGTCAGCGAGGCGTCCGTGACCGCGGCCGGGCCGCCCGCGGCGAGGTTGCGGGCCTGCGTCCGGGCGATCGCCTGCCCGAAGCCGGCCAGCGCGGCGGTGTCGGCGGCGGCGATCCGGCCGTCCGGCCCGGGCGGGACGTTGAGCAGCAGCGACGAGTTCCGCCCGGCCGTGCGGCGGTAGATCTCGACCAGCTGCGCGGGCGTCTTCGGCTGTTCGTCCGGGTGGTAGAACCAGCCGGGCCGGATCGAGACGTCGGACTCCGCCGGCGCCCACTGCAGGTAGCGCACCGACGGGTCCGCCAGCACCTGCCGGGAGCCGAGGTCGGCGGCGGTCGCGCCGCCGAGGAACAGCTCCTCGTTGTGCGCGGTTTCCGGGTCGCCGGTGGTGGGCAGCGGGCTCCACTCGGTTTCGCGCGCCTGCCCGGATTCGTTGCCGACCCAGCGCACGCCCGCGGGCCCGGCGAAGGTGACGGTGTCCGGGGACAGCGCGTGGATCAGCCGGAACCACGTCGTGAAGTCGTAGTTTTCGCCGATGCCGTGGTCCCGCCACGGGTTCGCGCCGTCCAGCCACAGCTCGTCGATCGGGCCGTACTGGGTGAACAGCTCGTAGATCTGGTTGAGGTAGTAGGCGTTGTAGTCGTCCTCGTCGACGGTGAACCGCGGCAGTTTCCCGGCGGCGAGCGCGGCGGCCCGGTCGTCGTGCGGGACGAGCGTCGGGATGGTCCGGCGGGTGACCGCACTGCCGGTCCCGTAACGCGCCTGACCTTGCGGCGTGCTGGCCCGGTCTTCGTAGGTGGCTTGTTCTTCGATGCTCAACGGCTGCCCGGCGGCGACCTTGGCTTCGATCCGCCGCACTTCGTCGGCGAAGAACTGCTTCGGCAGCTCGGCACCGTCGGCGGGCGAGAGGTAGACGCCGACCTCGAGCCCGGCCGCGCGCGCCGAATCGACGTAGTCGCGCAGGACGTCGCCACGCGGGTTGGCGCATTCGGTCCGCGCCTGCCAATACGCCGAGGGGTCCTGGACGCGGTTCGCCTCCGCCGCGTCCCGGGCCGGGGCCGCGCACCCGGGCGTGACCCACCACGGGCTCGCGACGACGGAGTGGTTCGTGTAGCGCGTCGGGTAGAGGACGAAGCCGTCGTGGTGCTTGGCGGTGAGCATCACCTGCGTGACGCCGGCGGCCTTGAGCGAGCGCATCCACTGCGCGGTGTCGACGGCCGGCGGGGCGAAAGTGGATTCCTTTTCGGCGCCCGAGCCCCATTCGCGGTCGGTGAAGGTGTTCATCCCGAAGTGGGTGAAGGCGGTGACCGGCCGCTGCTGCCAGGCGAGCTGACCTTTCCGCGGGACGACGGCCGCGGCCTTGGCGACGATCCGGGCCGGGCTGTCGCAGGCCTGGACGGTCATGATGGTCGCGGGCCGGACCGGCCCGGTGCACGCGTCCGCCGAGGCGGCCGGCACCGCCACCACCGTGCCGGAAACGACGATGGATGCCAGGACCAGACCGCGAAACGTCATGACTCTCCTCGTGACGAACCGCGCCACAGACCCGGCGGCGGCAGGACGGGGTGGACGTTCGTCAGGTTAGGTCGGCCAGCCATCGGATGTCTAGACCTGACGAAGTGACAACGAATGTCGTGGACCGGTAACCCGCTTGACGTCCGGTAGCCTGTGTTCACTATTCGAACAGCGGTACCAGACTTTCGGCGGAGGCCCCCGTGACCAAACCGACGCGGTCCACGGACACCCGCGCCGACCAGGCCGACATCCAGGCCGTCAGCCGGGTCAGCCAGATCCTGTCCCTGTTCGACCCCGCGACGCCCGAGGTCACCGCCGGCGAGGTCGCCGAGCGCCTCGGCCTCAACCGCACGACGGCGTACCGCTACTGCACCTCGCTCGTCGCGGCCGGGCTCCTGGAGCGCAGCAACGAAGGCGGTTACGCGCCGGGCGGGCTCCTGCTGCAGCTGGGCGCGTTCGCGATCGGCCACCGCCGGGTGGTCAACCTGGCCCCGCGGCACATGCAGGCCCTCTCGCGGGCGACGCAGACGAGCGTGGTGCTGAGCCTCTGGGGCCTCACCGGCCCGGTCGTCTCGCGGGTCGAGGAGAACGTCTCGACGATCGTGGTGGTGTCCGTGCGCGTCGGCAGCCACCTGCCGCTGGACACCGCGCAGAGCAAGGTCTTCCTCGCCTACCACGCCGACCAGCTGTCGATGGAACGGCTGATCGGGAACCTGTCCGGCACCGCGCGCGACGAGCTGCGCGCCGACGTCGACCGCGTCCGCGCGGTCGGCCACTGCTCCGCGATGAGCACGCCCGGGATAGTGGCCGTGGCGGCGCCGGTCTTCGACGAGTACGGGATCTGCGCGACGATCGCGATCGTGGGCCCGGACAACACGTTGTCGATGGGCGACGACACCCCCGAGCTGCGCGTGGTGGTCGACACCGCGCGGGAGCTCACCCACGAGCTGGGCGGGCACTACCGCCCGGACGACGTCCAGCGCGCGGTGTAGGGCAGCCACGCCGGAGCCGGGAGGGGCGGCACGTCCGCGTACTCCCGCGTCCCGGCCAGCGCGCTGCCGACGAAGCCCTCGTCCACCCCGGCGACGCCGTCGACCAGCTCCCGGAGCGCGGCGGGACCGCCGAGCCACAACGCCGTCACGACTTCCACCGCCCGTGCGCCGGCGGCGAGGAACCGCAGCACGTCCTTCGCGGTGCGGGCGCCGTTCGTCCCGATCAGGGGCACGTCGAGCCGCTGGAACGCCTTGCCCACCCAGTACAGGCTCATCGGCAGGCACCCGGGTGAGCTCCACGCGCCCCACGAGCCCAGCACCGCACCGCCGTCGAGGTCGGGCAGGAAGCCCGGGTAGCGGCCGACCAGCCCGACCGCGTCCGCGCCCGCCGACCGGGCCGCGCGGGCCAGCGCGACGACGTCGGACGCCTGGCCCGGCAGCTTGACGAACAGCGGCACGCCGACGGCGTTCCGCACGGTCCGCACCGCGTCGGCCACACCGTCCACTTCGGTCAGTTGCCGCACCGCGCGCGCCTCGCGGCCGTGCGGGGCGCCGATGTTCAGCTCCACCGCCGGGACCACCGAGGCCAGCGCGCGCCCGATCCGCGCGGCCGCGGCCGGGTCGCCGAGGGTGATGCTGCCCAGTACCGGGCAGCCCCGCGGCGCACCGTGGGCGACCGCGGCGGCCAGGGTGGCGAGCCAGTCGTCCAGGCCCACTCGAGCCAGCCCGGACCGGTTGAGCAGCCCGTCCCCCGGCCGTCCCGAGCCCGGCGCCCGCACCTCCCCGCCGGCGGAAACGAAGGCGTAGTCCGCGATGTCCAGCTGACGCCGGGCGGCGGCGCTTTCGTTGACCGACTTCGCCACCACCGCCCCGGCGCCCGCGTCGACGCACGCGGTGATCCCGTCGAGGGTCATGGTCAGCTCCGAGGAACCGACCCACACCGGGTTGGCGGCGGCGAGTCCCGCGACGTCCATTCAGGACAGTTTCGGGATGGTGCTGTCGTCGGCCATGTCGACGTCCTTGGTCTCCGGGCCGAGGAAGCCGCCCAGGCTGATCAGCAGGCCGGCGACGACGATCAGGACGCCCGGCGCGAGGTGCGCGGGCAGGAACCCGTCGAACTGCTGCAGGTAGAACTGGTAGAACGCCGGGAGGATGAGCGCGAGGCTGTAGCCGACGCCGTAGCCGGTCGACCGGATGCCGGCCGGGAAGCGCTCGGTCAGGTAGGCCGCGATCGGGCCGAACGTGCCGACGGTGAACACGCCGATGAGCACGCCGAAACCGAGCGCCGCGCCGAAACCGCCGTTCGACGCCATCAGCAGCGTGTAGGACCCCGCACCCAGCACGACCATCGAGAAGCCGTAGCCGATGTAGAACCGCCGGCGCCCGATGCGCTGGGACAGCATGCCGAACAGCGGGTACGAAAGCGCCGCGGACGCGTTGATCACCAGCATCGTCAGCGTGACCTCTTTGCTGGACAGCTCCAGGTGCGCCTTGAGCTGCGCGGGTGTCACGGCGGCTTCCATGTTGGTCGCGAGCCAGGTGCCGGTCATCAGGATGAACACCTGGCCCAGCGCCCGCGGGTACTTCTTCAGCAGCCGGACGAACGGGAGCTTGTGCTTCTCGCCGGTCAGCTGCGCCGGGGGTTCGTGGACCTGCTTGAGGTAGTAGCGGAACAGCACCGCGGCCAGCAGCGCGCCGACGAAGAACGGGATCCGCCAGCCCCACTGCACGTACGCGCTGTGCAGGCCGGCGGCGGGCAGCAGCTGCAGCATGAGCAAGGTGAGCGCGGCGATCACCGCGTAGGCGGCGGGCGAGGTCGACGTGATGATCGAGGCGTAGAGGCCGCGCTTGTGCTTCGGGCTCCACTCCATCGCCAGCGGCACGGCGGTCGTGTACTCGCCGCCGAGGAAGATCCCGTCGACGAACCGCAGGGCGATCAGGATGCCGACCGACCACATCCCGATCGTCTCGTGCCCGGGCAGGCACGCGGTCAGCAGCGTGATGGTGCCGAACCCGCCGACCGCGACCAGCGTCGTGCGCTTGCGGCCGACGGTGTCGGCGAAGTGGCCGAAGATGACCGCGCCGAGCGGGCGGCCGATCAGCGTCGAGGCGAACACGAGCGACGCCAGCAGCGCCGTCGTGCTCGCGCTGAGGTTCGCGGCCTGGAAGTACGCGGTCGCCGGCGCCAGCACGACGATCGGCAGGTAGATGTCGAACTGGTCGACGAAGTACGCGAGCGTCCCGCCGCGCACCGCGGCGCGCACCTTGGCGGGGTCGGGGCCGTGCGGGGTACCGGGTCGCGCGGCCGTCTCCGCGGCGCTGGGCGGTGTGGACATCATCGTCCTCCGTTTTCGAACCTAGTGTTCACGAAGCGAACGTCAGTCACTCTAAATACCGCCAACCGTGAACACAAGAGCGGTCACGGGGTTGACAGCCGGTCTTATAGTGAACTTTGACTTCATAATGCGAACGAGAGGCACGCTGATGAGCCCCGCCATCGCCGCCGTCCTGGACGGCCTGGTCGACATGCACGTCCACTCCGGCCCGAGCCCGTTCCCCCGGCGCTTCGACCACGTCGAGGCCGCGCAGGACGGCGCCCGGATCGGGATGCGCGCCATGGTCGCGAAGTCCCACCACCACAACACCCAGATGGACATCCTCGCGATGAAGGGCCGCCTCGAAGGCGTGCAGGCGCAGGCCTTCGGCGGCATCGCGCTGAACAGCACCGTCGGCGGCCTCAACGTGCACGCCGTGCGGATGACCCTGCGGATGGGCGGCAAGGTCGTCTGGTTCCCGACCATCTCCTCCGGCAGGCACATCGACTGCCACCCCGAGGACGGCGCCTTCCCGACCACGACCGTCCCGCTGACGCTGGAGCGCATCGACATCGTCGACGGCGACGGCGTCCTCAAGCCCGAGGCGCTCGAGATCCTCGACGAGATCAAGGAGCAGCAGGCCGTCCTCAACGGCGGGCACATGTACCCGGAGTACATCAAGACGCTGTTCCAGGAAGCGCACGAGCGCGGGATGAAGCGGATGGTCGTCAGCCACCCCGACTTCGTGATCGGCGCGGACCCGGCGCTGTGCCGCGAGCTGATCGAGCTGGGCGCGTTCATCGAGCACGAGGTCGGCATGTACGACCCCGAGGGCACCCAGAAGTGGGACCCGAAGAACCTGCTGACCTGGATCGAGGCGCTCGGCCCGGAGCACACCGTGCTGGCGTCGGACTTCGGCCAGAAGGCCAACCCGAAGCCGGTCGACGCGTGGCTGCGCGTCGGCGAGGCGCTGCTCGACCTCGGCCTGCCGGAGAAGGACCTGCGGCGGATGGTCCGCGACAACCCGACGTACCTGCTGAACCTCGACGCCTGAAAGGACCCGCTCGTGTACGAAAAGGACGATCCCCGCTCGGCGCTGGCCACCGCGGCCCGGCCCGACAGCGGCGCCGAGATCACCGCCGCGCAGTACCTCGACCTGCGCGAAACCCCGGTCGTGCGGGCGCAGAACGTCATCCTGATCCACACCGACGCCCGTGACGGCGACGACCTCGACAACGGCACCCTCGAAGGCGAGCTGGCGATCGTCGTCACCGGCGCCTCCCCCGCGTTCACCGTGCTCACCGCCGACGGCGCGACCAAAGTGGACTCGCCGGGGCTGGTCGTGGTCCCGCCCGGCGCGTCGCGGATCAGCGTCCACGGCGACGGCCCGCTGGTCCGGCTGGTCGAAGCCACCGAGCCCGCATGGCGGGACCGGGTCGCCAACGCCGCCGCTTACGCGCAAGCCCACCCGCGCGTCACGCTGCTGGAACGCTGGCCGGCGCCAGCCGAAGAGCGCGTCCGCTTCTACCCGCTGTCGGAGGTGCCGGACGACCCGAAGCGGTTCGGCCGGATCTTCCGGACGCGGTCGTTCATGGTGAACTTCCTGCCCCTGCAGGACGGCCCGCGCGACCCGCGCAAGCTCTCGCCGCACCACCACGACGACTTCGAGCAGCTTTCCCTGGCCGTGCAAGGGGAATACGTGCACCACATCCGCACGCCGTGGCTGCCCGACAGCACGACCTGGCGCGAGGACGAGCACGTGCGGATCGGCAGCCCGTCGGTGACGATCATCCCGCCGCCGACCGTGCACACCTCCGCGGCGAGCGACCCGGGTGTGAACCAGCTGATCGACATCTTCAGCCCGCCGCGGGTGGACTTCTCGGAGAAACCGGGCTGGGTCCTGAACGCCGACGACTACCCCATGCCGTGAGCGGCCGCACCGGCGGCGGGCTGTTCACCCGTCCGCACACCCCCGTGGGCACCTGGCTGAAGATCGCCTCGACCGAGCCCGCCGAGGTCATGGCGTTCGCCGGGTTCGACTTCGTCGTCGTCGACCTGGAGCACGCGCCGCTGGACCTGGTGACGGCGTACCGGCTGATCAACACCGCCGCCGCGCTCGGCGTGACGCCGATCGTGCGGGTGCCGGACAAGACGCCGTCGACGATCCAGAAGATCCTCGACGCGGGCGCCATGGGCATCCTCGTGCCGCACGTCGACACCGTCGAGGAGGCGGCGGCGGTCGGGCGGGCGTGCCGGTTCCCGCCGCACGGCGGCCGCGGCGCGGGCGGCACCAGCCGGGCCGGGGCGTGGGGGCTTCGCGCCACCTCCGAGTACCTGGCCACGGGCAACGACGACGTCCTCTGCATCCCGCAGCTGGAGAGCGTCGAGGCGATCAAGGCGGCGCCGGAGATGCTGGCACTGGACGCCGTGGACGCGGTGTTCGTCGGCGCGGCCGACCTGTCGATGTCGATGGGCTCGACGCCGGCGGCGCCGGACGTGCTCGACCTGATCGCCTCGGCGATCGCGGCCGCGCACGACGCCGGGAAGAAGTGCGGGCTGGCGTTCGGCGGGGTCCCGGACAAGGCCGCGCAAGCGGTCCGCGACGGCTGTGACTTCGTGCTGCTGAGCAATGACACCACGATGCTGGCCGAAGCCGCGCGTGGGCTGGTCACCGCCTTCCGGGAAGCGGTTTCATGACGCTGTCCCTGCCGCGCACGGCGTTGTCGATCGCCGAGCTGGATGACCTCGACCACGACGGCGTCGTCCGGTTCGTGCGCGCGCTCGAAGAGTTCGGCCACCAGATGGTGTGGATTCCCGAGGTCAGCGGGCGTGAGGCGTTCACGACGGCGGCGCTGGTGCTGTCGGCCACCGAGAAGCTGATCGTCGGCAACGGGGTCGCCCGCGCGCTCGAGCGCGTCCCGAAGTCGGCGGGCTCGGCGGCGCGGGACCTCGCCGCCGGCTACCCCGGGCGGTACGTGCTGGGGCTCGGGGTCAGCGGGGCGGTCCGCGAACGCGGGGTCGGGCCGCTGCCGTTCCTGCGCTCCTACCTCGACGGCGTCGACAAGGTGGCGCCCGGGGTGCCGCGGGTGCTCGGCGCGTACTCGGCCGGGATCACGAAGCTCGCGGCCGAGCGCGCCGACGGGCTGATCACGTTCCTGGTCACGCCCGAGCACACCCGCTGGGCGCGCGAGACGGTCGGGGACCTGTTCCTGTCCGTCGTCCAGTGGGCGGTCGTGGGCCGCTCGCGCGCGGAGGCGCGTGAAGTCGCCCGGCAGCGGCTGGCCTACTACCTGACGCTCCCCCACCAGATCGCGAAGCTGACCCGGCTGGGATTCACCGAAGCCGACCTCGCGCCGCCGGGATCGGACCGGCTCGTCGACGCGCTGGTCGCCTGCGGCACGCCTTCGCAGGTGCGCGAAGCGGTCCAAGCCCAGTACGACGCGGGCGCCACGCAGGTCGCGCTGACCCTGGTGGGCCCGCTCGACGACGGCAAGCTCGCCGCCTACCGGGCCCTCGCCGAGGAGGAGAACTGATGCGCACGGCCGAAAAAGTCATCATCACGACCGCTATCACGGGGTCGGTCAACATCCCTTCGCAGAGCCCGTACCTGCCGTTGTCCGCCGACGAAGTGGCCGACGCCGCTTTGGAGGCCATCGAAGCCGGGTCCGCCGTCGTGCACCTGCACGCCCGCGAACCGGACGGGCGGCCCACCGCCGACCCGGCGGTCTTCGAGAAGATCGTCGGGCGGATCACCGCGCAGACCGACGCGGTCGTCAACATCACCACCGGCGGCGCGTCGTCGATGACGATGGACGAACGGCTCGCGGCGGCGCGGCAGCTGAAGCCCGAGCTGGCGTCGATGAACATGGGGTCGATGAACTTCGTCTACTCCGGCATCGCGGACAAGGTGACGGAGTGGCAGCACGACTGGGAGAAGCCGTACGTGCGCAACACGTACTCCCACCCGTTCGTGAACACCTTCGACCGGATCGAGGACACGCTGCGGACGCTCGGTGCGGCGGGCACGCGGTTCGAATACGAGTGCTACGACATCGGGCACCTGTACTCGCTGGCCTACTTCGTCGAGCTGGGGCTGGCGAAACCGCCGTTGCTGATCCAGGGCGTGTTCGGGGTGCTGGGCGGGATCGGCGCGGACCACGCGAACCTGGAGCACATGGTGCGCATCGCCGACAAGCTCTTCGGCGACGACTACCAGTTCTCGGCGTTCGCCGCCGGGCGCGACCAGCTGGCGTTCGGCACGCACAGCGCGTGGCTCGGCGGGCACGTGCGGGTCGGGCTGGAGGACAGCCTGTGGATCGGCAAGGGGAAGCTCGCGAAGAGCAACGCCGAGCAGGTCCGCAAGATCCGCGCGGTGGTGGAAGATCTCGGCAAGCCGATCGCGACCCCGGCCGACGCCCGGGCGATGCTGGCACTGCGAGGAGGAGCGGCATGAGCTTGCTGGCGGGCAAGGTGGTCCTGGTCGTCGGGGCCAGTTCGGGCATCGGCGCGGACGCGGCACGCGTGTTCGCCGCGGACGGGGCGTCGGTGATGCTGGTGGCGCGGAACGAGGAGCCGCTGGCCAAACTGGCCGCGGAGCTTTCCGACCACGACGTCGCTTACACGACGGGTGACATCACCTCGGCGTCCGATGTGGACGCTTTCGTGGCGGCCACGGTGTCCCGCTTCGGCCGCCTGGACGGCGCGTTCAACAACGCGGCGATGGGCGGCAGCGGCCGGCTCGACACCGTTTCGGAGGCGGACTTCGACCGGATCATGGCGGTGAACGTGAAGGGTACGTGGCTGTGCCTGCGCGCCGAGGTGGGCGCGATGACGGGCGGCGGCTCGATCGTGAACGTGAGCAGCATCGGCGGCCTGCGCGGCAGTTCCGGCATGGGCGCCTACCAGGCGACGAAGCACGCTGTGATCGGCCTGACCCGCACCGCGGCCCACGACTTCGGGCCGCTGGGCATCCGCGTCAACGTCCTCGCCCCGGGCCCGACGGAAACCCCGATGCTGGACGAGCTGCGCCGCACGATCCCCGGCGGGGTGGAGGCCCGCATCGCCGCGACGCCCCTGCGCAAGGCGGGCACGGGCGCGGAAGTCGGCTCCACGGCGGCGTTCCTGCTCAGCGACCGGGCGAGCCACCTGACCGGGGTGGTCGTCCCGGTCGACGGCGGCTTCACCGCGTAGCCTCAGGCCAGGTCGGGGATCAGCTCCCCGATCAGGCGGATGCTCTTCAGGACCTTGTCGTGCGGGATGGCGCCGATCTGCTGCAGGCACATCATGCGGTCGATGCCCAGGTCGGCGTACGCGCGCAGCTTCTTGCGGCACGTCTCCGGGCTGCCCACGATCAGCGAGTCCTGTGCGCTCAGCACCTCGAACACCTCGTCGTCGGCGACCTGCTCGCCCTGCAGGATGCGGGCGATCAGCAGGTTCGCCGCCGACGGGGTGTTCGCCGCCTCGCCGCGGAGGAACTCGCCCGTCAGGCCGCCGCCGTCCGGGGCGGCCAGCAGCTGCTCGTTGCGGGCGTTCTGGCGGACGAACTCCGTCGCCGCTTCGAAGAACGTCAGCGCCGTCACCGTGTACCAGGCGGCCGCCGCCGCGGCGCCGTTGTGCATCGCCTCCTCGTCGGTGTCCGCGCAGTGGACGAACGTGAAGAAGCCGACCTGGTTGTTGACGTACGCGCCGACCGGCTCGGTGCACGCCGCAGCCGCCTCGCGGTACAGCGAGATCAGGCGGCCCGCGCGTTCGAGCGACTCCCACATCGTCGTGCCCAGCACGCCCACCCCGCGCCGGCCCGCCTCCTCGAACGACGCCGGGCTCGCCGCCGCCTGCCAGAGCGGTGGGTGCGGCCGCTGCAGCGGCTTGGGCCCGATCGGCACGTCGTCGATCCGGTAGTCGTCGCTCTCGTACGAGAACCGCTCCGAGGTCCACATCTTCGGCACCATCTCGAACGCCTGCTGCGTCTGGGCGCGGGCCTCGGCCGGCTCGATGCCGAACAGGCGCCACTCCGGGATCGTCGAGCGGGTCAGGCCCAGCTCGACCCGGCCGCCGCTGAGGTGGTCGAGCGTCGCCGCGCGTTCGGCGACGCGGATCGGGTGGTTGAACCGGCCCGGCGCGAGCACGGCGGAGTGGCCGAGCCGGATCCGGCTGGTGCGCTGGGACAGCGCGGCCAGCATCAGCTCCGGCGCCGAGGAGAGGCTGAACTCCCCCGCGCCGTGGTGCTCGACCTGCCACCAGCAGCCGTACCCGAGCTCGTCGGCGAGCACGGCCTGCTCGATCGCCTGGCGGAACCGCAGCCGCTCGTGCCCCGCCGGCCACGGGCGGGGGTTCTGGATCTCGTTGAACAGGTCGATCTGCATCCGCGGCCTCCGCTCGTCGGGTCACCGAGAAGTCAGTCCCCGAGAGCGACCGGGCCGTTACCGGAGTCGCACGTTCGGCCGAACGGTCAGCCCGGCCCCAGGTCGGCCGACAGCCAGTGCTCCGGCCGCAGGAACACCGTGATGTGCTCGCCCAGCTCCTTCCGCTCGTAGGCCACGAACTCTTCGGCCGCGCCCGGTGGCAGGTACCGCGACGCCATCTCCAGCGACCGCTCCTCGGAGTCCGGCTCGGTCCTCGTTACCGGCCCTTCCACCGAGACGTAGCGGACCGTCGGCGACGTCCGCTGCGCCAGCAGGCTGAACCGGCCCGCGGCGAGGATCGCCCGCGTCTTGCGCGCGCCGGGGCCCGTGCGCACCCACAGCTCGCCGCCCGGCGTGTACTGGTACCAGATGGGCACCACGAGCGGCGCCCGGTCGGGCCGCTCCACCACCGACAACGCGCCGACGTGCGGCTGGGCCAGAAACTCTTCGCGTTCCTCCTTGGTCAGCACCATGCCCCGGAAGCTACCCGCGGGGTCCGACAAAAACGTAGGCTGGCGCGACGAGGTCCCACGAACGAGGCGGTGACCATGGCCGTCCAGCCGAGCCGGGCCGAAGTGCTCGCCGCCCTGTCGCTGGCCATCGACCTCGGGCTGGGCCAGCCGATGGAGCACATGCTGCGGTCCGCGCTGCTCGCCACCCGGCTCGCCGACCGGCTCGGCCTCGACGACGAACAGCGGGCGACGACGTACTACGCCACCCTCGTCGCCTGGATCGGCTGCCACGCCGACTCGCACGAGCTGGCCCGCTGGTTCGGCGACGACATCGCCTTCCGCGCCGCCACCTACCGGGTGAACTGGACCGGCCTGCCCTTCCTGCGGCTGCTGGCCACCCACGTCGGGCGGGACAAGGCGCCGCTCGCGCGCGGCGTGCTCGCCGCCGTGTTCCTCGCCGGCGTCCGCGGCCGGATGGCGGCGCTGATCCACTCCCACTGCACCTCGGCCGCCCGCCTGGCCGACCGGCTGGGGCTGGGCGGCGCCGTCCGCGACGCGCTGGCGTGCACGTTCGAGCGCTGGGACGGCAGCGGCCTGCCCGCCGGCGCGCGCGGGGACCAGCTGCCGATCGAGATGCGCGTGGTGCACCTCGCCGAAGTCGCCGAGGTGCACCTGCGCCGCGGCGGGCCGGACGCCGCCGTCGCGCTGGCCGAAGCGCGCGCCGGCAGCCAGTTCGACCCCGCCGTCGTCGCCGCGTTCACCGCCGCGGCACCGGAAATCTTCGCCGGGCTCCTCGACGAAGACGTCTGGACGGCCGCCCTCGGCCAGGCCCCGGACCGCGACCGGACGCTCACCGAGCCGGAGCTGGACGAGCTGCTCACCGCGATCGGTGACTTCGCCGACCTCAAGTGCCCGTTCGCCATCGGCCATTCCCGCGGCGTGGCCGGCCTCGCCGCCGAGGCGGCCCGCCGCGCGGGACTGTCCGAAGCGGACACCCGGCTCGTCCGGCGGGCCGGGCTCGTGCACGACCTGGGCCGGCTGGGCGTGCCCAACAGCGTCTGGGAAAAACCCGGCCCGCTCACCGAAGCCGAACGCGAGCGGGTCCGGCTGCACCCCTACCTGACCGGCCGGATCCTGCGCCGCGTAAAGGGATTGGCGGACGTCGCCGCCGTCGCCGCGGCGCACCACGAGCGGCTGGACGGCTCCGGCTACCCACTCGGCGCGGGCGGTGCCGCGCTGACGCCGTGCGCGCGCCTGCTGGCCGCCGCCGACGTCTACCACGCGCTGCGCGAGCCCCGGCCGCACCGGCCGGCGCGCGACGCGGTCGACGCCGCCGAGATCCTGCGCCAGCACGCGCGCGAAGCCCGGCTCGACGCGCACGCCGTCGAAGCCGTGCTGCTCGCGGCCGGGCACCCGGCCCGCCGCCGGGCGTCCTACCCGGCCGGGCTGACCGCCCGCGAGGCCGAGGTGCTGCGCCTGCTCGCCGGGGGCGGCTCGAACCGGGAGATCGCGCGGGCGCTGTCGATCAGCGAGAAGACCGTGCGCAACCACGTCGAGCACATCTACGCCAAGGCCGGCGTCACCAACCGCACCGGCGCCGGGCTGTTCGCCCTCGAACACGGCATCACGAGCGCGTTCCCGGCCGCCGGAAGATGAGGCATCCGCCCCATGCGGCGGCAGGCGGGCCCGGGCGAGGCTGACGGCGTCGAAAGGAGCGCGCCATGCCCACCCGCGCCGTCATCAGCCTCACCACCGGACTCGAAGACCCCGAAAAGGTCACCGTGGCGTTCCTCGTCGCCGTCGGCGCCGCCGAACAGCACCGCGAGACGCTCATGTTCCTCACCAAGGAAGCGGTCCGGCTCGCCCAGGACGGCTTCGCCCAGGCCGTGGCCTGCGAAGGCTGCCCGCCGCTGGCCGACCTGGTCAAGCGCTACGAAGCCGCGGGCGGCCGGTTCCTGGTCTGCCCGATCTGCTTCACCGCGCGCCACCTCGCCGACGCCGACCTCGTCTCCAACGCCGCGCTCGGCGGCACCGTACCGATGTGGGAGTGGATCGGCGATGAGCCCGTCACGACCTTCAGCTACTGAAACCACGCTGGGCGAACAGTTCGCCCGCGCGCTCGCCGCCCGCGACGCCGCCGCGCTGCATGGCGTCCTGGCCGACCGGGTCGACTTCGCGGCGCTGACCCCGGGCCGCCACTGGACGGCGTCCGACCCGGCGGAGATCGTCGGCGACGTCGTCCTCGGCCGCTGGTTCGGCGCGGCCGACCGGATCCGGGAGCTGTGCTCGGTGACGACCGGCCGGGTCGCCGACCGCGAACACGTGGCCTACCGGCTGCGGGTGCACCGCGACGGCACCGACCACCTCGTCGAGCAGCAGGCCTACTACACCGTGCGGGACGGCGGGATCGACTGGCTGCGGGTCCTGTGCTCGGGCTACCGGCCGCTGCCCGGCTGAGATCCGGATCACGTGGGCGTGGCTCACCGCGCCCACGGGGCCTCCTCCTGCCATCCTTTGCCGTCAGGAAAACAGGCGGACGGAGGCACCCGTGGGCGTCATCAGCTGGATCGTGCTCGGGCTCATCGCGGGGTTGATCGCGAAGGCCCTCATGCCGGGCAAGGACCCCGGCGGCTGCATCATCACGATCCTGCTCGGGATCGGCGGCGCCTTCGTCGGCGGCTGGGTCGGCAAGACCCTGTTCCACACCGACCTCGGCACCTTCTTCGACCTGCGCACCTGGGGCCTGGCGATCCTGGGCGCGCTGATCATCCTGGTCGGCTACCGGCTGATCTTCGGCCGCCGTGACTGACGCCGGTCAGTTCAGCGTCACGCCGTACGCGCTCAGCGCCTCGCCCACCGGCTGGAAGTACGACGTGCCGCTGCCCTTGCCGGACGTGATGCCCAGGCCGACGCTGCCCGCGAACAGGCAGCCGCCCGAGTCGCCGGGGTTGACCAGCGCGGTGGTCTGGATCAGCTGGTACACCGAGCCTTCGGCGTAGTTGACCGTCACGTTCAGCCGCTGGACCGAGCCCGACGTCAGGTGCGTCGTGCTGCCGCTCTTGCTGATGCGCTGGCCGACCGTCGCGGTGCCGGCGGAGCTGATGCGCTGGGTGGAGCCGTTCCACAGGGTGACCGCGCCGGGGGCGCTGCCGGTCGTGTTGCGGATCAGGCCGTAGTCGTTGGTCGGGAAGCTCGCCCCCTGCGACGGGCCGACGTTCCACTGCGACACCGCACGCGTGCAATGGCCCGCGTCGATGAGGTAGTTCTGGCCGCCGCGGTTGGTGTTGAAGCCCGCCGAACAGCGGGTGCCGCCGCCGGTGATGGCTTCGCCGTTGTAGATCGCGGTGTGCATCTCGCCCGCGACGCGCTCCACCCGGACGCGGTCGCCCAGCGCGCGGGCCGCCTCGAGCAGCGCGCCGGTGCCCTTGGCCGCGTCGGCGATGGTCAGCACGACCTGGTTGGTCTTCGGGTCGAGCCCGATCGAGGTGTGCGCGACCGCGGGCAGCGCCTGGAGGGCGTCCTGCGCGCTCGCCAGCGCGGAGCTGGAGTGCTTGACCAGCTTGGCCTGCGCGCCCGCCGCGGTGACCTGGTCGGCGGCGGCCTGGTCGAGCACGTTGACGACCGGCTCCGCGGCCGCGTCGAGGTAGCCGTCGGCGGCGCGGGCGCCCAGCGAGGCGGTGACCTGGTGCAGCTTGTCGACGCTCGCGGCCTGCGTGCGCAGCAGGGCGACGGCGGCGGACTCGCTGATCCCCGCGTCCGCGGCGAGGGACGCGACCGCGTCGCGCTGCACCGACGGCGAGTAGCCGTCGATGGTGGTGGCGGTGGCGCTGACGGGTGAGAAGAACCCGATCGCCGCGGCGGCGGCCAGGAGGGTCGTGGCGGAGCGTGCGGTTCTGCGCATGCCGGTGCTCACTTTCGCGGGGTGAGCCGGCGAGGGGTGGCCGCGCCGGCTCAGGAGTGGGGGAACCGGTGATCCGGTGGGCTCGAGGGTGGTGCGCGGCCCGCGAACGGCGGTACCGACTTTCGTCGGACAGGACAAAAGATAGGTATCGGGCAAATCGCCCTACGCAGTTCCAACGGACAGCAAGCCCGCCGGTCACTGTGCGCGGTTCGGGCGTACGAGTGGTTCAGCCGCCACCGGCCTGCCGGGCGCGTACCGTTTCAAGAACGGACATGGCGCGCTCTCCTCCCCCTCGGTGCGCGCCATGTCCCCCTCGGCCGGCTACTCCGGTGACCACGAAGGTTCACCGGGCCGGGGTCCTGGGTCAGGGTCCGGGTCCCGGCAAAGTCGCGGCGGTTTGCCCGGCGGCGGCTTCGCCGACGTCTTGAATGAGTCATTCAGGTCTTCGGAGGTCCTGAATGACTCATTCAAGACACCGCAGGGCCGCCCGGCGCCGGTCGGTTCAGACCGAGGGCGGTCGGCCCCCGGCGACTTAGCCGGAGCCCTGGGGTCCTGGGTGGTGAGGCCGGCCTGTCGAACGGTCTCGTGCCGATCTCCGGGAACGGCCGGCTCACCGCACTAGTCCGGCCGGCCTTCCCAGTGCACGATGCCCGGCGGCTCGACGAACTTGCGCAGGTGCTGCTCCTCGGTCCGCCCGTGCAGCGGGAACCGGAAGCTCGAGCCGTCCGGCCAGGTCAGCGTGTGCCGCCGGAAGTTCACCGCCGGTGCCTGCGGCTGCCGCGCCTCCCAGACGAGGCTCGGCGGCGGCGCGTCGGCCGGGTCGACGTAGGTCGAGCCGGTGTCCACCAGCGCCACGCACGACGGCGAGAACGCCAGCCACGGCCCCCGCAGCGACCGCAGCCGGTCGGCCAGCTCCAGCACCTGCGCGTCCGCCGGGCCGGTCACCCGGACCTCCCGCTGGAACGGCCGCCCGGCCCCGCCGCCGTTGGCCAGGGAGAACACCGACACCACCGCGGTGCCGACGCCGCGCAGGACTCCTTTGAAGAACTGGCCGACCTGCCCCTCCCCCTCGACCGTGCCGTCCTGGCGACGGCCCGGCACGGCGAAGCCCACGTCGGGGTCGCCGAGGCGCAGCACGATCACCGGCTCGCGCCAGCGGTCGCGCACCAGCGCCTCGACCCGCTCGCGGAACCCCGGGCGGACCTGGGCGTCGTCCGCCCACTGCTCGGCACGGGCGTTGAGCGCGGCCGCCCGGTCGGTCAGATGTCGAGGTCCTTCCGGGTCTCCTCCGGACTCCGGTCCCCGCCGATCTCGCTCTTGTTGAACCACGGTTCGTCCCCTTCGGGCGTCACGGCGTCCTTGCCTTCGGCGAACGCGCCCTTCGCGGCGCCGATGCCCGCCTTCACGCCGGCGCCGGCGAGCAGCGGCCCGGCACCCGCCGAGGCGCCGAACATCGTCGTGAGCACCCGGTTGCTCGGCTGGAAGCCCTGCGCGACCGCGCCGAACCCGAACTTGGTCTCGCCGGGCATCACGCCGATGCGGAGCTTGGTCGTGAACTTGACGACGTTGGTCGAGAACTTCGCCAGGAACTCGATGAAGGTGTCCAGCAGCTTGCCGAACTTGCCCAGGTACCCGGTGACCTTCTTCAGGACCGCCGCGGCCTTGGCGATGGACGCGGTCATCGCGGCGGCCACCGAGCTGCCGAAGCTGATCACCGACGCGGCCAGCGCCGGCAGCCACAGCGTGATCAGCCAGGACACCAGCTCGGTGATGATCCCCTTGATCACCTCTTCGATGACCACCATGACCATCGACCACATCTGCAGCACCTCGGCGACCGAGCCGGCGGCCGAGCCGATGCCGCGGATGCCGGAGGAGAAGTCGCCGAGCGCTTCCTTCGCGGCGTTGCCCGCTTCGTCCACCCACTCGGCCAGCGCGGTGTCGCCGGTCTTCTCGAAGTCGTCGGCCAGCGCGACGAAGCCCTGCGCGATCGTCACGAAGTTCTCCGACGCGTGCCCGATCGCCGGGCCGTCGCCGGTGACTTGGTGCAGCGCGTCCTGCAGCGGCTGGACGAGCTCGAGCAGCATGTTCAGGCCGTGGCTGACCAGCCAGCCGATCGGGTCCATCGCGAAGGTGACCATGTCGCCCGCCGCGGCGCCGACGAACGCGGCCCCGTCACCGACCAGCGCGCCGCCCGCGGACAGCAGCTCACTCGGGTTGTCGGCCTGGAACGCCTGCTGGGCGTGCGCCCCGATCGACTTGCCCGCCTTGTACGCCGTGCCGGCCACCGGCACGAAACCCGCCGCGCGGTCGAGGTTCGCGCCCATGCTCTCGTCGTAGGCCTCGACGTTCAGCGCGTCGGCGATGCTCTTCTTCGGCTCCGTCATTCGCCCTGGCCCCCGACCGCGTCGATTTCCGCCTCGTAGCGCCCGAAGGCGATCTTGCCGGCGTCTTCCATGCCCTGGTACATCTCCGCGGCCTTGGTCAGCTTCGTGGTGAAGCCGTCGACGCCGTCCTTGAGATCGGTCAGCAGCGACCGCAGCTCGGCGAGGCGCTCGGTGTAGCCCTGCTTGGCGAAGAGGCCGATCAGGCCCCAGGCTTCGTTCGTCACGTCGGCCGCGTCGATCTTGGCGCCGAACTTCTCCGCTTCACCCTCGTAGAAGGGCAGCTGCCGGGCGTAGGCGTTGATCGCGCCGATGTTCGTCTGTATTCCGTCTGGCATCGCGGTTTCCCTAGGATCGGCGGAGGATGGGGCCCTGACCGAAGTCGTCATCGTCGTCGTCGGCGGCGGGCCGCCGGACGGGCCGCGACGGCTGCCGCGGCTGCGGTTCCGACGCGGGCTCGGGCGCCGCGGTTCCGAACGCCTCGCTCTGGGCTTCGCGGACCTGCCCGGAGACGTCGACGCCGAACGCGTCCCCGAAGGCTTCGTCGACGATCCCGGCCTGCTGCTGCACGGCCCCGGCCACGGCCCGGCGGATGGTCGCCATGATCGTGGCGGCGAGCTGGCCCGGCTCGACGCGCGTGGCCCCGGCGGTCAGCCGCAGGTCGGTGACCGTCCCGCCGGCCCCCGCGACCACGGTGACGGTCCCGTCCGGCGAAGTGGCGGTGCTCTCCAGGCGCGCAACCCGCTCCTGCATGTCACCGACGCCGGCGAAGCGGGCTTCGGCCTGCCGCACCTTGCTCCGGAAGTTTTCGAACTGGGCGATCAGCTCGTCCATCTGGGCGGACATGTGTCTCCCTTGCGCATTACGGGTGCCGTTGTCCGCATCATGACAGATCCGCCCGCGCGCCGATCCGGTTTCGGCGGATCCCGGCGGTCAGAAGTCGACGAGCTCGACCGACACCGCGCAGGTGTCCCCGATTTCGAGCCCTTCGGCTTCGCGGACGGCCCGCTTGACCGGCAGCACGTAGGCGCCGCGCGCGCTGTCGGGGAAGATCGACGTCCGCCAAGCCGTGCCGCCGACTTTCACCCGGACGCGTACGGCGCCGAACCCGCGCCGCGGCCCGGCGGTGAGCTCCCGGATGTCTTCCGACGCGTCGGCGGGCAGGCTCACGAAGGTCCAGGTTTCGGTGCGCCGGGCGTCCCACTCCCACAGCTCGGCTTCGAAGACGACGTTCACGAGCAGGGCGGCCGGTAGTGGTCGACGCGCAGCCCGCGGAACTCCAGCTCGTTCGGCGTCTTCCCGACGAACACCAGCCCGCGTGCCTCCGGCAGCGCCGAGGCGAACGAATACGGCGGGGTGCCCAGTTCGGGCAACGACGTCCACCGATCGGGTGCGAAGCCGAAGAACTTCGTGACCAGCCGCCCGTGGGTGGACGGCACCAGCGTCAGCCACTTGTCGCCGCCGCTCCAGTGCGAGGTCGGGCGCAGCTGGACGTAGAGGTCGTCGGTCGCCCGGTAGGTCAGCCAGAACCCGGCCGAGTGCGAAAGGTCAGCCTGGGCCTCGAACTGGTTCCCGAGCCAGACGACGGCGACGTGCCATTCGGCGTTCAGGAAGGAGATCTTCGCCGTGTACCGGTGGTGGTCGCGGACCAGGAGGCTGCCGGTCGCCGGGACGGTGGTGCCTTCGCCGCTCGCGAGCCACTGCTGGTACCGGTCGATCGACGGCGTCGCGCACTCGCGGCCCGGCGGCGCGGCGCCGGCCGGAGCCGGGGCGATCAGGGGGAACACCAGCAGCGAAGCCACTGCCGAGAGCGTCCTGGCGAAGGGAAACCGACCGCGCATCCCGGGAAGCTAGCACAAAAGGGCGTCCCCGCCGCCGGTTCACGACCGCCCGGCCGCGGCGCTGGGCCGGACGGCTAGGCTCGTCGTCGGCGAAAACGACCACCATCGCCGACGCCGAACGGCGGGCAAGTGCACCACGATACGGGAGAACAACCCATGCTGGACCGAGCGGTCATCGACGCCCTCTTCCCCGCCGACCTGCCCGAGCCAGGGCACTGGGAGGAGCGCTACCCCGCCCGGCAGCTGCCCGAAGGCGCGCTGGTCACGCGCTTCGGCCCGTCCCCGACCGGGTTCGTGCACATCGGCGGCATCTACACCGCGACCATCGACCAGGACGTCGCCCGCCGCTCCGGCGGCCGCTACCTGGTGCGGGTCGAGGACACCGACCAGTCGCGCGAGGTCGAAGGCGCCGTCGCGCAGTTCGAGCGCGGCTTCCGCTACTTCCACCTCGCCGCCGACGAGGACATCGAGCGCGGCGGCGACTACGGGCCCTACCAGCAGTCGGCCCGCGAACACATCTACCTCAGCTACGTGCGCGAGCTGCTCCGCGAAGGCAAGGCGTACCTCGACTTCGCCACCAAGGACGAGCTGGCCGCCATCACCCAGCGGCAGCAGGCCACCAAGCTGCCCACCGGGTACTACGGCAGCTGGGCGATCTGGCGCGACGCCGACCCGGCCGACGTCCAGGCCAAGCTCGACGCGGGCGCCCCGTACGTCGTGCGGTTCCGCGCCCCGGACGACACCGGCGCGCGGGCCCGGTTCACCGACGCCATCCGCGGGCCGCTGGAGGCCGAGGCCAACCGCAACGACGTCGTCATCCTCAAGAGCTCCGACCAGAGCCCGCGGCTGCCGACCTACCACTTCGCGCACGCCGTCGACGACCACCTCATGCGGGTCAACCTGGTGATCCGCGGCGACGAGTGGATCTCGTCGGTCCCGGTGCACCAGCAGCTGTTCGACGCGCTGGGCTTCGAGCCGATCACCTACGCGCACATCGCGCCGCTGATGAAGCAGGAGGGCGGGTCCAAGCGCAAGCTGTCCAAGCGGAAGGACCCGGAGGCGTCCGTCGACTTCTACATCGAAGCCGGTTACCCCACCGAGGCCGTCCTCTACTACCTGCGCGGCCTGGCCAACGGCCGGCTCGCCGAGCTGCCGCTCGAGCAGGCGCTCACCGAGCCGATCAACCTCGCCGAGTGCGGCGTGGCCGGCCCGCTCGTCGACCTGGTCAAGCTCGACGACATCTCCGCCGACCACATCGCGACGCTCTCCGGCGCGGCGATCCTCGACGCGGTCCGCACCTGGGCCGAGCAGTTCGACAAGGAGCTGCTGGCGGTCCTCGACGCCGAGCCCGAACTCGCGCTGCGGGCCCTCGCCGTCGAGCGCGACGGCGCCGAGAACCCGCGCAAGGACCTGAAGAAGTGGAGCGAGTTCCGCGCCGTCTACGGGTTCTTCTTCCCGCAGCTGCACGCGGCGGTCACGGGCGCGGCCGACGAGCGCATCGCCGCCCTCGGCGTCGACCCGGCGGTCGTCCAGGCGGTCGCCCGCGACTTCGCCGAGGGCTACCAGCAGCTCGAAGACGGCGGCGAGTGGTTCGACCAGATCCGCGCGGTGGCGGCCAAGCACGGCTTCGCCCGCAACGCCAAGGAATTCAAGAAGGACCCCGGCGCGTTCCCGGGCTCGATCCGCGAGGCGTCGCAGATCATCCGCATCGCGCTGTCGGGCTCCACGCGCAGCCCGGACCTGCACGCGATCAGCCAGGCGCTGGGCCGCGACGAGGTCCTCGCGCGGATCGCGCCGCTGACGAAGTAGCGGCGCCCGCCCGGCCGGGGTTCACCCGGCCGGGTCGGCCTTCGTTTCCTCCATCATCAGCAGGGCGCCCTGGCTCTCGCCCGTCGAGCCGCGCAACGCCCCGCAGAGCAGCCGGACGACCGCCGCGCGCCCGCGGCGGTTGATGGCGTGCAGGGTCAGCTCGCCGTGGTAGGCCGGGTCGGCCAGCGCCTCGCGCACCACCGGGCGCACCTCCCCCACCGGCAGGCCGATGTCCAGGTTCAGCAGGTGGGTGCCCTCGGCCTCCTCCCGCCGCACGCCCCAGAGGTCTTCCGCGCCGCGGTTCCACGCCTTGATCCGCATCTCGGAGTCGATCACGACGATGCCGGCCCGGATCGAGGTGAGCACCGACTCGAGGAACTCGTTCACCTCGTCGAGGTCGAGGCTGCGCTCGCGCAGCGCGTCGTTGATCGTCTGCAGCTCGTCGTTGGTCGACTGCAGCTCCTCGTTCATCGTCTCCAGTTCCTCGTTGGTGGACTGGAGCTCTTCGTTGGTCGTCTCCAGTTCCTCCACTGTGGACTGGAGTTCCTCGTTGGTGGTTTCGAGCTCTTCGTTCGTCGACTGCAGTTCCTCGTACGCCGACTCCAGCTGCCGGTTCGTGTGCTCCAGCTCGATCAGCAGCTGGCGCGCCCAGCTCACGTCGTGGAACACCACCGAGACGCCGAGCAGCGTCTTGGCGTTGTTCACCAGCGGGTTGACGTGCACCTCGTACCACACGGTCTCGCCGGCCCGGCGCCACTCGACGTCCTTGATCCGCAGCGACCGGCGTTCCAGGCGGGCCTGCTCGACGTACGCGCGCAGCGCCACCGGCCGGTAGGAGACGTCCAGGTCGCGCAGCGGCCGCCCGATGTCGCGTTCGGACAGTCCGAACGCGACTTCCGCCTGCGAGTTGATCAGCGCCGTCGTCTCGTCTTCGGTGACCACGATCTGGGCGACCGGGCTCGCCGAGAAAGCGTGCTCCCGCAGCCCTTCGAGACCGGAGATGTCCTGGCTGCGCCGCTGCGGGAAGCCGTGGGAAACGAAGTGGTTGAAGCTGATCGGGGAATTGATCGCCTTGCGGAAGACCCGCCGCTTGAGGTCCAGCGGCTCGAAGATCCGGGCGTGCGAGAGCAGCATCTCGGCCTTGCCGAGGAACAGCACGCCGCGGGGCGCGAGCGCGAAGTGGAACCGCTCCAGGACCTTCGTCTGCGTCTCGGCGTTGAAGTACATCAGCGTGTTGCGGCAGACCAGCAGGTCGATCCGGGAGATCGGCGCGTCCTGCACCAGGTCGTTGCGCCCGAAGATGACCGACCGGCGCAGGTCCTTGCGGAAGCAGTACCGGCTGCCCTGCAGCTCGAAGTACTGCTCCAGCTGGGCTTCGGTGAGCCCTTCGACCTCGGCCGGGGTGTAGGCCGCGTGCCGGGCCTGCGCCAGCGCTTCGTCGTCGACGTCGGTGGCGTAGATCTTCACCCGCTGCCGGAACGCCTCGATCCCGAGCGCGTCGGCGAAGAGCATCGCCAGGCTGTAGGCCTCCTGCCCGCCCGCGCAGCCGGCGCTCCACACGCGGATCGGCTCTTCGGGGCTGCGCTCGGCGAGCAGCGCGGGCAGCACCTGCTCCCGCACGTACTCCCACGCGTCGGGGTCGCGGAAGAACCCGGTCACGTTGATCAGGATGGTGTTGAACAGCGCGACGAACTCGTCGGCGTTGACCTGCAACTGGTCGATGTAGTCCGCGTAGCTGTCGATCTCCACCTGGCTCATCCGGCGGCGGACCCGGCGCATCAGGCTGCTCCGCTTGTACCCGGTGAAGTCGAAGCCCCGCGACTCCTTGAGGTAGGTCAGCACGGACTCGAACTCGCCGTTGGGTTCCTTGGGCTCGCTCACGATCCGACACGCTACCCGGCGGAACCGCCACCGCTGGTTCGGGGACGCCGGACGAGAACGGCCCAGACGACCTTCCCGCCGGCCCACGACCGGCTGCACCCCCACGTGCGGGCCAGCTGCGCGACGAGCTTCAGCCCCATGCCGGGTTCGAAGGGGGAAAGCCGTTCGAGCAGCACGGCCGGGCGCGCGTCCTGGTCCGCCACCGCGACCGTGCACACGCCGCGGCGGAGGTCGAGGCGCAGGCGCGGTTCCGAGACGGTGTGCTTCAGGACGTTCTCCACCAGTTCGGTGGCGACGAAGCGGGCGTCTTCGGCGAGTTCGGGGACGCCCCACTGCGCCAGCCTGCCGGTGACGAACTCGCGGACCAGCGCCGAACTGCCCTCGGTCCGGGGGAAGGTGCGTTCGCTCCGCCGGCGCACCGGGTGGTCCAGTGCCGCCACCGCCCCGGTCAGGTCGTCGCGGACCGGCAGGTAGCGGTCGACGACGTGGCGGTTCAGCAGCGCCCGGTGGCCGGGCTCGGCGGCCACCAGCGTGAACGGGATGCCCGGCCAGTCCCCGATCCGCATGGCGATCAGCGGGAAGACGCTCGCCAGCGCGGGGTCGTGGATCCGCAGCGCCCGGATGTCTGCCACCAGTCCTTCGGGGGCGTCCGTCGCGATCTTGAGCAAGCCGTCGCGCAACACCGGGTACGAGCCGGTGTCCAGCTCGCCGGAAACCGTCACCAGGGTCGCCTCCTCGATGCGGTCGACGGCCAGGTTCACCACGGAGCCGGTCATGCCCGCCCCCGCGCTTCGTCGTCCTCCACGACCGCGCGCAGCAGGAAGCGGCGCAATGTCTCCGCGGCGCCGGCGGCTTCGCGGGCGGACGCGGCGTAGCGCTCCGCCAGCCCGCGCGGCTGCCCGCGACCGGTCTGCGCGGCCAGCTTGCCGGCCAGCGCCGCCTTCTCGTCGAGCGCGCGCAAAGCCCGCTGCAGCGCGAGGCGGAACTCGTCCTCCTGCGCGGCGAGCAGGGCTTCGGCCGACCAGGCGTGCCCGATCCGGCAGCGGTACCGGCCGGCCGGGTCGATCTCGGTGAGCGGGCCCTCGCAGTCGGGGCAGGCGAAGTCCGTGGCGAGGTTCCGTTCGGCGGGTTTGAGCGCCCCCGCCCGCACGCCGTCCCTGGCGATCCGGTCCTCCAGCAGGAGGACGTCGGACGGCGGCCCGGCCCCCGCCGGGTCCAGCGGCATCCGGACCAGCTTGTCGAGCACCTCGCCGAGGTCGGCGGCGCGGGCCGGGTACGCGGTGTCCACCAGGGACAGCGCGTTCTCCGGCATGCCGCTGTAGAGCGCGTCCGCCGGGTCCTGGACCACGGCGGCACCGCCCTGGTCCACGATCGCGCGCAGGCCCGCGGCCCCGTCGTCCAGCACGCCCGACAGCACGACCCCGACCACGCGCGGTCCGCCCGACAGCGCGGCCGACCGGAACAGGGCGTTGACCGCCGGCCGGTGGCCGTTCTCGGTCGGTCCCTGCGACAGGACCAGGCAGCCGTCTTCGGTCAGCAGGTGCCGGTCCGGCGGCGCGACGTAGACCGTGCCGGGCTCGATGGCCTCGCCGTGACACGCCGACCGAGCGGGCAGCCGGCCCGCGTTGCCGAGGATCCGGGGCAGCGCGCTGTGCGCCCGCGCGGCGATGTGCATGGTGATCAGGACGGCCGCCGGGAAGTCGTCGGGCAGCCCGGACACGAGGGCGCGCAGCGCCTCGACACCGCCGGCCGAAGCACCGACGACCACGAGGTCACGCCGGAAGGGCGGCACGGCGTCCACCTCCTCTTACCTGCGGCTCCACGGTAGCCGAGCCGGGCCGTTACGACGAGTAGCCCCCGTCGGCCGGCTTAAACCCGTGGGGTGCCCGACGTGCGCCCGGACGGCCCCCGCGAGTTCCGGCAGCGGCAGCACGGTGTGGACCATGCCCGGTGAGGATCGCGGCACCCGGCATCCCGAACTGCGCGGACGTGGCTTCGTCCTGGGCGAAGACGGTGCCCCCGCAGCGGACGACCGCGCGGATCCCCGCCTGGCCGTCGGTCCCCTTTCCGGTCAGGACGACGGCGAGCGCGCGGGGACCGCAGGTGACGGCGAGCGTCGCCAGCAGCAGGTCCGCCGAAGGCCGCGCCGGGGGCAGCGCGCCGGTGTCCAGCAGCCCGATCCGGGCCGCCGGGGTGACCAGCAGGTGCCGGGCCGCCGGCGCGACCAGCACGGTGCCGGGCGTCAGTTCGTCGCCGTCCACGGCTTCCGCGACGCGCAGCGCGGTGCGCGCGTCGAGGATCGGCGCCAGCCCGCTCGGCCGGCTCGGGTCCAGGTGCTGCGCGACGAGCACCGCCGCCGGCAGGCCCGCCGGCAGCGGCCCGAGCACCTCGGACAGCGCGTCCAGCCCGCCGGCGGAGGCGACGAGGGCGACGACCGGGACCCGCACGGGGTAGGCGGGTTCCGGAACGCCACCGGCCACGGTCCGCGGCCGGCCACGGACTTCCCGGCGACCGCGCATACCCCGAGTCTGGCACCCCGCCGCACCGGTCACCAGGTGCCCGGAGTGTCCTCGGTGCCGGACTCCGGGCGGACGTGGCATGCTCGACGCGTGACCACCTGGATCGACGTGATCAACTTTGTCCGGACGCGGTACGAAGTCCTGGAGGAGTCGGACGGCTGGCTGCGGTTCCGGCTGAACGGCCCGAGCGAGCGGACCCAGCAGGCGACGGTGCACCACCTGCCCGAGCTCGACGGCGGCTCGTGGATCGAAATCTCGTCCCCGGTCGGCTGGGCCGACTCGATCGACCTGCGGAAGCTCCTCGAGCTCGCCGGTGGCTCGGCGGTCGGCGGCGCGGCCGTGGTGGACGGCGTCGCCCTGCTCAAGCACACCGTGCCGCTGGAGGACCTCAGCATCCAGGAGGAGTTCGAGCGCCCGCTCAAGACCGTCGTCGCCCGGGCGGACGCCTTCGAGCACGAGCTGACGGCGGCCGACGAGTTCTGACCGTCCACAGGGGACGTCCCGGTGGGACGCGCCCGGCGGCGTCGGGCATGCTTGTCCGCGGTGTCATCGGGCCGAGGGGACGTGAGGGCGAAAAATGGGTGCTTCACCCGAATTGACCATTCCGGCGAAGGTCGACAGCCCGGTGCCGCCGAAGCCACCGGCGTCCGGGGCCGCCCGGTGGCTGCTGGAGCACCGGGTCGCCCCCGTCGGCCGCGCCGGCGGTGAGGACCACGGCACGCCGCAGGCGTGGTGGAAGGTCATGTGCCTCACCGGCGTCGACTACTTCTCCACGCTCTCCTACCTCCCCGGGATCGCCGCGCTCGCCGCCGGGGCGCTGTCGCCGCTGGCCACGCTGCTGATCGTCGCGCTCACCCTGCTCGGGATGCTGCCGATGTACCGCCGGGTCGCCCGGGAAAGCCCGCACGGGCAGGGCTCGGTCGCGATGCTGGAGAACCTGCTGCCGTTCTGGCGCGGGAAGCTCTTCGTGCTCACGCTGCTCGGGTTCGTGGCCACGTCGTGGATCATCACGATCACGCTGTCCTCGGCCGACGCCACCGTGCACATGCTGGAAAACCCGTACCTGCCGGGGTTCCTGCACGGCCACGCCGTCCTCATCACCGTCGTGCTGCTGCTGGTCCTCGGCGGGGTGTTCCTGCTCGGGTTCAGCGAGGCCGTCGGGGTCGCCATCCCGCTCGTCGCGGTCTTCCTGCTGCTCAACGCCGTGGTCACCGTCGCCGGCGTGGTCGACCTGCTCGGCGACTCCGCGGCCCTTTCCCACTGGACCGACGCGCTGACCGCGGGCGGCGGTGGGTTCGGCGGCATCGTCGGGCCGGCCGTGATCGCGTTCCCGCTGCTCGTGCTCGGGCTCTCCGGGTTCGAGACCGGCGTCAGCATGATGCCGCTGGTCGCTGCGAAGGGGAAGACGGCGGAAGAGAAGCTGGAGTCGCGGATCCACAACACGCGCAAGCTCCTCACCGCCGCGGCGCTCATCATGTCGGTCTTCCTCATCGCGACCAGCTTCATCACCACGGTGCTGATCCCGGCGGACGCGTTCAAGGAAGGCGGCGAGGCCAACGGCCGTGCCATGGCCTACCTCGCCCACCACGAACTGGGCGAGATCTTCGGGACCGTCTACGACATCAGCAGCGTCCTGATCCTGTGGTTCGCCGGCGCGTCGGCGATGGCCGGGCTGATCAACATCGTCCCCCGCTACCTGCCCGCCTACGGGATGGCGCCGGAGTGGGGCCGCGCCGTCCGCCCGGTCGTGCTCGTCTACACCGCGATCAGCGTCCTCATCACCATCGCGTTCGGCGCCGACGTCAACGCCCAGGCGGGCGCCTACGCGACCGGCATCCTCGCGATGATGGTCTCGGGCGCGGTCGCGGTCAGCATCTCGGCGATCCGCCACCGCCAGCGGGGCGCGGCCGCCGGCTTCGTCGTCTTGACGCTCGTCCTGCTGTACGCGCTCGTCGAGAACGTCATCGAGAAGCCGGACGGGATCGCCATTTCGGCGCTGTTCATCCTCGGGATCATCGTGGTCTCGCTGGTTTCGCGGGTCACGCGGACCACGGAGCTGCGCGCCGAGCACATCGAGTTCGACGACGAGGCACGCCGGTTCATCGCCGACTCGCTGGCCCACGACGGCGCCCTGAACATCATCGCCAACAAGCGCCAGGGCGGCGACCTCGCCGAGTACTCCGCCAAGGAAGCCGAACAGCGCGGGATGAACCCGGTTCCCGGCGCCGCCGACGTCCTGTTCCTCGAGATCGACGTCGTGGACCCGTCGGAGTTCAGCAACGTGCTGCAGGTGCGGGGCGTCGACGTCGACGGCTACCGCATCCTGCGCGCGAACAGCCCCGCGGCGCCCAACGCGATCGCCGCGATCCTGCTGACCCTGCGCGACGTCACCGGTGTCCGGCCCCACTGCTACTTCGAGTGGTCCGAGGGCAACCCGCTCGGGCACCTGTTCCGCTACCTGCTCCTCGGCCGCGGCGACACCGCGCCGGTGGTCCGGGAGATCATCCGCAGCAGCGAGAAGGACGCCGACCGGCGCCCCGGCATCCACGTCGGCGGCTGAGCGATGGGGTCGTTCGACGTGCCGCTCGACGGCGAACGCGTCCAGCTCGAGGCGTTCCTCGAGGAACACCGCGCCGGACTCGAAGCCGCCCTCGACGGGCTGACCGAGGAGCAGGCCCGCCGCCGGCTGGTCCCGTCGGCGACGACGGTGCTGGGGCTGCTCAAGCACGTGACGTGGATGCAGCGCGTGTGGTTCGAGGAGTGCGTCGGCGGTACGCCCCGCGGGGAGCTCGGCCTGGTCCCGGGTCCGGACGAGTCGTTCCGGCTGGGCGAGGAGGACACCGTGGCGTCGGTCACGGCAGCGCACCGGGAGGCCTGCGCGACGGCTCGGCGGGTGGTGGCGGAGCTGCCGCTGGACACGGTGGTGACCGGACACCGGAGCGGGCCGCGCACGCTGCGGTGGGTGTATCTGCAGGTGCTCCGGGAGCTGGCCCAGCACGGCGGGCACGCGGACATCCTGCGCGAACAGCTCCTGGCCGGCTGACCGGCGGGCTCCGGAGGGGTGCCGGCGATGTCATGAAAGGGTCGTTCACCTCGCCAGACGACAGGAACGACCCTTTCACGACATCCCCGCGACGCCGGGCAGACCACCCGGCGAGGCTCAGCGAGCGGCGGGCGGCGGTCCGGCCCGGCGGACCGGCGCACGAGCCGGCGCCGGGGCCCGCCCGGCGGGCGGCCGCGGCCCACGCACCGGCGGGCGCCCCTCGCGGACCGGTGGCCGCGCCGGGGCCTGGCGCACCGGGCGGCGCTCCGGTTCCGGCTCGGGCGGCAGCGGACCGGGGCGGTTCGCCCACGAGTCGAACAGCAGGATCAGGCCCGCGAAGACCGCGCAGCCCAGCCCCAGCATGATGTTGACCAGGGAACCGAGGATTCCGGCCACCAGCAGCACCGGCAGCACGGCCATCAGGCAGTACGGGTCGATCCGGCCGAATTTCCGGCGTGCCGGGCCCTCGCGCGAGCTCACCTCGCGGCCCCCGGCTTCCTCCTCGGCATTCTTGCAGTATGCAGCGTCCGGCCCGGCGGGGCCACCTCCCCCCGCAGGGCCGTCTCGACCTCGGCGGCGGTGAGCCGCCTCGGGCCGACGTAGTACAGGACCGCGCCGGGCGGCAGTTCCGCGTCCCAGGGCGGGTTGACCTCCAGGTTCGCGCCGGTGCGCACGGCCAGCACCGTCGCGCCGTACGTGCGGCCGAGCGCGAGGCGGCAGTGTTCGGCGGCGAGCGGGCCGAGGGACTCCGGCAGCGTGACCGAGAACGTGTCGGCGCCCCCGGCCGTCATCAGCTCGGCGTAGACCTCGGTGATGCCCGGGGACGTCAGCTCCTCGGTCACCATCCGGGGCGTGTGCCACTGCACGCAGCGGATCCGCGGGTCGACGTACCGGACCAGCTCGGCGCGCTCGAGGTCCCGCAGGGTCACCACGACGTGCGCGGACGTCGTCGCGTGGTCCACCGTCACCGCGACCGCCAGCGCGGCGTTGTCGTCGGCCACGTCGACCAGGACCGCGGCGGCGCGCGCCACGCCCGCCCTGGCCAGGACGCCGTCCGCCGTCGGGTCGCCGCGGACGAACTGCACCGGGGAGTCCGGCATCGGGTGGACGCCGACCTCCTCCCCCGCGCAGAGCACCAGCCCGGGCACCCCGTCGGCCAGCAGCTGGGCCACGATCCGCTCGGTCCGCCCGGCGGCGTACCCGATCAGCACCGTGTGCCCGCTCGCGCGCACCGCCTCCGTCCCCTGCATCCGCCGTCCCTTCGCCTGTTCCAGCACCGAAGCGAGCTTGGTGAACACCGTCGTCAGCGTCGCGATCCCGCCCACGATGACGTAGGCGCCCACGAACCGCCCGGCGACCGTTTCGGGTGAGAAGTCGCCGTACCCGACCGTGGTCGCGGTGACGACGAAGTACCACCAGTACGTCCCGGGTCGGACCAGCTCGCTGCCCGCCGGCTCGGCCAGCGCCATCAGCGGCCAGCTGGTCGCGAACACGACGAGCACCACCGCGGCCGGCAGCAGCCAGCCGCGGCCGGGGGTGAGGACCCAGCGCGCGAACAGCCGCGAAAGGAAGAACGCCACCCACCCTCCTCACTCAGCGCGACCGCGGTCCCGACACCCGATCACACGGTGCGACCGGGCACAACGATCTTTACCCGACCGTGACGACGGACAGAAACGGACAGAATCCCGCCGATCGCGGGAAATCCCGCCGTCCCGTGGTGCACTGGCTGCGATCTACGCGAAGGGGTACGCGCATGGTGCACGACGTCCGGCGGCGGTTCGGCGCAGCGGTCCTGGTGGCGGCGACGGCGTGCGGGGTGCTCACCGGCCCCGCGGCCGCGGCGCCCGCCGCACTCCCCTCGCTCGAGTTCGCGAACCCCGGCAGCCAGGCCCTGTACGGCGCCGCCTACGACGAGGCGCTGGACAACCTCTTGCGCACCAACACGATCGGCTACGACCCGAAGTACGACAAGAGCGGCCTGCTCGACCCGTCCGTCGGCTTCGTCCGCGCCGGCGGCGGCTACGCCCAGCCGTGGACGCGCGACGCGTCGGTCAACAGCTGGAACGCGGCCAGCCTCCTCGACCCGGCACTGGCCCGCAACACGCTCTGGGCGGTGGTCGACAAGGACGCCGGCGGCGCGCTGCGCGTGCAGCAGGACGACCAGCAGTGGGACCAGGTCGTCTGGGCGACCGCCGCGTGGCACCACTTCCTCGTCACCGGCGACCGCGCCTTCCTCGAAGACGCTTACGCCACCACGAAGAACACCCTCGCCATCCGGGAAACGGCCACCACGGCCGGGTTCAACCGCACCTACGGGCTGTTCACCGGCGCGTCCTTCTTCAACGACGGCATCGCCGGTTACCCCGCGCCCCCGGCCGACGCCACCGAGTCGGTCAGCACCGGTAGCATGCCCTGGCCCGGCGTCGCGAGCGGGATGTTCTTGAGCACCAACGAGGTCTACTACGCGGCCTACGTCACCGCCGCGAACATGGCCGGGCAGCTGGGCCGTCCCGCCGCGGAAGCCGCCGCATACCGCACCAAGGCCACCGCGCTGAAGAACGCTATCAACCGCAACTTCTGGAACCCGAAGACCGGCCTGTACGACTACCAGCTCCTCGCCGACGGCACCCGCGGCGCCTACCAGGAGGGCACCGGGCTGGCGTTCGCGCTGCTCTTCGGCGTCGCGAACCCCGCGCAGGCCCGCTCGATCGTCGCCAACGCGCGCGAAATGACGTGGGGCATGCCCGACACCTACCCGAACTGGGCGCGCTACTCCGACGCGCAGCCCGGCCGCCACAACGCGATCGTCTGGCCGCTCGTGCAAGGCCTGTGGGCGAAAGCGCTGGCCGGGCAAGGCGAGCTGAACGGTTTCGCCGCCGAGACCGCGCGCCTGGCGAAGCTGGCCGGGTCGAACAGCGGTTACTGGGAGATCTACCACGGCGGCACCGGGGTCGTCGACGGCGGCTACCAGCGGCTCGGCGACACCGTGAAGTTCCACTGGGGTTCCGAGCCCGACCAGACGTGGTCGGCGACGGCGTTCCTCGACATGATCCACAGTGGACTGTTCGGGCTGCGCTTCACCGCACGCGGCCTGTCCTTCGCCCCGGCCCTGCCCAGCGGCTGGGGCGACGTCACCCTGCGGCACCTGCGCTACCGGGCCGCGGACCTCACCGTCACGCTCCGCGGCGCGGGCACCGTGATCCGCTCGGTCACCCTCGACGGCCGGCCCGCCGCGGCCGAACTCCCGGCCACGCTCGGCGGCGCGCACACCGTCGAGATCACGCTGACCGGCGCGCCCGCGGGCGACCGCGACGGCGACGGCGTCCCCGACGCCCAGGACCGCTGCGCCGACACCGCCGGGACCGTCGCGGGCTGCCCGGACCCGGCGCACCTCGAAGCCGAAGACGCGCACAACACCGGCGGGGTCAAGACGAACGTGAACCACACCGGCTACTCCGGCCGCGCCTTCCTCGACGGGCTCTGGGCCGAGGGCGCGGCGTCGGCCTTCACCATCCACCGCACCACGACCGCGCCGTCGACCGGCACGCTCACCGTCCGGTACGCCAACGCCAACGGCGACGCCCGCACCATGACGCTGTCCGTCGACGGCCACCCGCTGCGGCAGCTGAGCTTCCCGAAGGTCTCCGACAGCTGGGACGACTGGGGCACGGCGACCTTCGCCGACGTCCCGCTCACCGGCCGGGACCCGGTGCTGACCCTGTCCTACGCGCCGGGCGACACCGGCCGGATCAACCTCGACTGGCTCGGGTACCGCTGACCGCGAACACCATCCCGATGTCCGCGGCCTCCTGGACGGGGTCCTGCACCGCTTCGACGGTGAACCCGCGGGAGGCGAAGACGTCGCGGACGGTGTCGCGGTGCTCGCGCCAACCCTCGACCTCGACGACGGCCTGCCGCACCAGCGGCCAATGGCGGTCTTCGAGGCCGCGCAGGACGTCGAGCTCGGCCCCTTCGACGTCGACCTTGAGCAGGTCCACGCGCTCGATGCCGTGCTCGTCGAGCACCGCCGAGAGCGGCCGGACCCGGACGCGGTGGGTTTCGAGTTCGCGCAGCACGCGGAGCTTGCGCCCGACGATGCCGCGCAGCACGGGCGCGGGCACCCGGCGCAGCCCGCCGCCGAGGCCGCCCCGGCGGATCATCTCGACGACGCTCGCGGTGACCCGGCGGCGCTCGACCTCGACGTTCCCCTCGTCCCGCAGCGACGACGAAAAGATGGTCGCGGCCGGGAAGTAGCTGAAGTCGAGCTCGTCCTCGGCGGCGGCGAGGCCGTACGGCAACGCGGTCAGCCGGCCGTCGAAGAAGTCGCGGCCGTTGCAGTCCAGCGTCGCGAACAGGGGCGGGAGCGGTTCGAAGGCGTAGATCCGCGCGTCGCCGCCGAGGCGCTCGAACACGGCCGCCGAGAAGACCCCGACGTTGGCGCCGACGTCGAGGACGGTCGCGCCGGGGGCCAGGTCGATGCCGTGCGCGAAGTAGGCGCCCACCTCCTCGCGCAGGAAGGCCACCTCCCACGCGTTGATGCTGTGGAGGTCGATCGCGTCCAGGGGCACGGGCGAAGGAATATCAGCATCGGCCGCGGTGGTCCACCCCCGGAAGGCGCTTTCCGCGCCGGCGTGAACCGGCGCCCGCCGGGGTAACTGCCGGGCATGACCGAAGCCGAGCACCAGCCCATCAGCCCCGACGTGCCCCGCACGCCCGGTACCCCGGACGTCGACCTCGACATCGAAATCCCCGAGACCGACCGGAAGCGGCCCGGCGGCCAGGACGTCGACGAGGACGCCGTCGAGAGCGAACCGCCCGGCTGAGCTACCCGGCCGGCCAGGGGCGGGCCGCGGTCAGCAGGCCGATCATGCCCGCGACCAGCCGCATCTGCTCCACCGTCCGGATGTCGGCCTCGACCAGCCGCGGCGAGCACACCAGGATCGCCAGCGCCTGGGCCCGTGAGAGCGCGACGTTGAGCCGGTTGCGCGAGAGCAGGAAGTCGAGCCCGCGGGGCAGGTCGACCGCCGACGACGACGTCATCGTCGTGAGCACCACCGGCGCTTCCTGGCCCTGGAACCGGTCGACCGTGCCGACCCGCACCCCGGGGAACCCGGCCTCCTCCAGCGCCCGGCTCACCGTGCGCGCCTGCAGGTTGTAGGGCGCGACCACGACGATGTCGGCGTCGGTGAGCGGCCGGGTCGTGCCGTGGTCGGTCCACGCGCGCCCGTGCAGGTCCGCGACGATCGAGGTGACGACGGCGGCTTCTTCGACCGAGCGGGTCGTGTTGCCGGTGTGGTCGGCCTCGGCCAGGTACAGCCCCGCCTCGACGCCCTCGATGGACCGCTCGGCCGCCGACGGGTGCGAGTGCAGGCGGCCGGCGTAGGACAGCTCCGACACCGGCGCGCAGACGGCCGGGTGCATCCGCCGCGTCTCGTCGAGGAAGTAGCCCAGCTCGGGCGGCATGATGTCGGCCTCGCCGATCAGGTGGCCCAGCGCCGAAGCCTCCGCGCCCGCCGGGTGCGTCCCCTGCACCACCTGCGGCAGCTGCTGCGGATCGCCCAGCAGCAGGACGTTCTTGGCGCACACGGACACCGCGAGCGCGTCGGCGAGGGCGAACTGGCCCGCCTCGTCGATGATCATGAAGTCGAAGGGCTCTTCGCGGATGGCGGCGTTGGCGAACGTCCACGCGGTGCCGCCGACCAGGTGCCCGGTGTCGTGCTCCTCGCGCCACTTGACCAGCGCCGGGTTGCTCTTCGGCTGCTCCCACGGCGCCGCCGGGTCCGGCGTCCGCTTCGCGCGCTTGGCGCACGGCAGGTCGGGCGCGTTCTTCTTCGCCGCGCTCAGCACGTTTTCCACGGCCTTGTGGCTGTTCGAGGTGACCGCGACGGTCCGGCCCGCGCGCACCAGCCGGGCGATCAGCCGCCCGGCGAGGTAGGTCTTGCCCGCGCCCGGCGGGCCCTGCACGGCGAGCGTCGAGCCGTCCATCTCTTCGACCGCGTCGATGACCGTGGCGACGAGGTCGTCGCCCGGCGCGGGCAGCGCGGCGCCCCAGCGCAGCCGCGGCGGGGTCCGGCGGAGCAGGTCGATCCCGGGGTGGCGCGGCAGCTCCGGCAGCGTTTCGACGGTCAGCCGGGCGAGCTCGGCGACCGCCTCGTCCTTGGGCGACGGCCGGACCGGGCTGCCGGGCAGGACCGCCGTCGGCCGGTCGTTCGTGGTGGCGTCGGGCGGGCTGCTCTCCTCGACCGTCAGCTCGACCGCCGACGCGGCGACGACCTTCCCGTCGCGGGCGGTGTCGCCGTAGCGCAGCCGCACCTCGTCGCCGGGCGCGAACGGGTGCGGCCGGTCCGGGTCGCAGGCGAGCTGCAGCGTCCGCTTCGCCGTGCGCACCCGCCCGGCCGGCGGCACCCACTCCCCTGCTTCGAGTGCCACCGGGACGGCGCAGGCGGTGTCGACTTCGAGGTCGCCGAGCGGCGCGGCCAGCTGGCGGAAGTACTCCCACCAGGCCGGGTTGGTCTCGCGGCGGTGGTAGCCGACGGACGCCGCCAGCAGCGCCCGGGCGCGGTCGTCCGCGGTGAAGTCCGCGGGGTCGTCCGGCAGTCCTTCGAGCAGCGGCTCGACCAGCGCGGCCAGCGCCGCGGCCCGTTCGGCGCGCCGCTCGGCGGCGACGTCCTCTTCGGCCGCGCGCAGCAAGGCGTCCTCGGCGGATTCCTCGGCCGGCTCCGGCCCGTCGATCCCGGCGTCGGCGCGGACGCGGTGCAGGAAACCGAACAGCCGCAGCGCCGAGACGCAGTCGTCCTCGGTGTCCTCGGCGATCCGGCGCAGCACCTCGTCCGCGCGCTCCGGCTCGCCGGACCGGTCGAACGCCAGGTACTCCTCGTACTCGTCCACGTCCGACACGGCGGTCTTGGTGCGGGCGCCGGGCTGGTAGAGCGGCTCGAGGTGGCGGATCGAGTACGACCGCTGCGACACGCGCAGCGCCTTGCGCACGACCGCGTGCAGGTCGACGACCGCGCCGCTGCGCAGCAGGTGGTCGACGGTCTCCTCGCGGGTGCCGTGCACGGCCGCGAGCCGCTTGATCGCGGTCACCTCGTAGGGCGCGTAGTGGTAGACGTGCGAGCCGGGGTGTTCGGCGACGCGCGCGGCGGCGAAGTCGACGAACTCCTCGAAGGCGCGTTTCTCCTGGGCGCGGCTGTGTGCCCAGAAGGCGGTGAACCGCCGGTCGCCGTCCTCGGTGACCGCGCCGAAGAGGTACTCCAGCCCTTCGCCGGCGAGGGCGTGCGGATCGCCGGCCAGATCGACGAACACGTCCCCCGGCGCGGGCGCCGGCAGCGCGGCCAGCTCGTCGGGGCCGACGACCTCGTAGCTGATCTCGCCGGTGGTGTCCTGCCGGACCTGCAGCGCGGCCTGGGCTCGCAGGGTCTCGAACGCCGTCACGGACAGGTCCCGCGGCCGGTCGCCCGGCCCGGCGGCGGCCAGCGCGTCGATCGAGCCCAGCCCGGCGGCGGTCAGCTTGCGCCGCTGGTCACCACGCATCCCGGCGACGAGCGAGAGGTCGCGGTCGGCCTCCCGGGCCGACGCGCAGTGCCGCGCGAACCCGCACCCGGCGCAGGCCGGCCGTTCGTCGGCCCACAGCGGGACGGGCAGCCGCGGCTTGCGGTCGCGCAGCCGGGCGCGCAGCCGGTGCACGAGCGGGCGGAAGTCGTCGACCCGCAGCGTCCGGGTGGTGCCGTCGCTCAGCCCGAGGTGCACGTCCGGCCCGGCGACGTCCCCGAGCGCGTCGGCGCAGGCGGTCAGCCGCACCACGGCGGCGGGCGTCGCGTGCCGGACCGGCTGGGCGTCGTGGACCTCGTAGCGGCCATCGGCGGTCCGGACGAGCGAATCGACCCGCGCGCTGAAGTCGCCGTCGCGCAGGACGGCGCCGGGGATGACCGGCGCGCCGGCGCGGATCGCTTCCCGGGTGGCTTCGGCGTCGCCGGCGGGTTCGTCACCCGGGGTCGCCGGGTCGGCGGGGCGGGGCGCTCCGGGCAGGCCCGCGGTCCAGGCCTGGTGGAGGAGACTGCGGTGCTCGCATTCGAGCAGGTCGGCGAGATCGGCTGGGGTGACCATCGTCGCGAAGTCTTACACGGCGAGCGCGGACGGCTCCCCGACACGCCCCGGCGGACGACATTCACTTCGTCCGGCGACAGGGCTCCGGCGCCGCGAGGATGTCATGAACGACCCGTTCATGTCGTCTGGCGAGGTGAACGACCCTTTCATGACATCGCGGATCGCCGGTTCACGTCATCGGGCCGGGTCGTCCAGCAGGCGCGCCAGCTCGGTGGCCGCCTCCTCGTACCCCGCGTCGCTCACCCGCTGCAGCTCCAGCAGGTCACCGGCGGTGACCGCCCGGCGGGTGAGCAGGCGGCCGGCGTGCATGCTGCCCTCGTCGAGCAGCTCGCTCAGCGCCGCGACGTCGCCGCGCGCGTCGGCGAGGTCGGCCAGGCGGTCGAGGGCGCGCTCGTTGCCCTCGTCGGCGAGCGCGCGCAGGGTGGCCGGATCCAGGTTCGTCATGCGATCGAGTCTGCGACCCTGCCCCTGGGGCAGGGTCAAGCGCGGCATCATGGCGGGGTGATCACCATCGGCAGGCTGGCCGCGTACGCCGGCGTTTCGATCAAGACGATCCGCGTCTACCACGCGAAAGGCCTGCTCCCGGAGCCGGACCGGGACGCGTCCGGCTACCGGCGCTACACCGCCGCGCACGCCATCGACCTGCTCAAGATTCGCACCCTCGCCGAAGCCGGCGTCCCGCTGGCGCGCATCAAGCAGCTCGGCGACGCGACACCCGAGTCGGTCCGCGAAGCCCTGCACGACGTCGACCGTGAGCTGACCGCGCGCATCAAGCGGCTCCGCGAAACGCAACGGCGGCTCCGCCGGCTCGGGTCCGGCCCGGTGCACGGGCTGCCGCCCGAGGTCGCGCGGCACCTCGAAGGGCTCCCCGGGCTGGGGTTTTCCGCGCGCTGGGTCGCGATGGAGACGGACCTGTGGATCCTGGTGTACGCGACGCACCCGGAGCTGGCCGCGGAGTCCTTCCGGGACCAGTCGGAGGCCCTGGCCGACCCCGGCTTGCGGCAGCTCTACCTGGACTACGACCGCGCCCACGACCTCGACCCGGCGGACCCGGCGCTCGCCGCGCTGGCCGAGCGGATCATCACCGCCACCCGGCGGCGCTACGGCCCCGGTCCCCTGCCCGGCCTGGACGCACCGTCGGCCGTCCCGGCGCTGATCCAGAACGCGGTGAACGCCGAGTCCCCGGCGTGGCGGCGCCTCGACGGACTGCTCCGCGCGCAGCTGGTGCCGGGCACGTAATGTCCCGGCACGGACGCCCAGCGCCGCGCCCCGAGGAGGTAGCCGTGCCGCATCGAGGTCGTGTTCCCGGGGCCACCGGGCCGGTGCTCGGGCGCGCGCTCAAGGTGCTCGAAGCCTTCTCCCCCGACCACCCCGAACTCCGGCTCAGCGAGGTCGCCCGCCGCGCCGGCCTGCCCGCCGCCACCGCGCACCGGCTGCTGCGCGAGTTCTGCGCCTGGGGTGCGCTCGAGCGGGACGAAGCGGGTGTCTACCGGGTCGGGCTGCGGCTCTGGGAGCTGGGCTCGCTGGCCCCGCGCGGCCTCGGCCTGCGCGAACGCGCCCTGCCGTTCCTGGAGGACCTCTCGCAGATCACCCGGGAGAACGTCCAGCTCGCCGTCCGCGAGGGCACCGAAGTGGTGTTCATCGAACGGATCGCCGGCTCGGGCGCGGTCCCGGTGCTGACGCGCGTCGGCGGCCGGTTCGCGCTGACCGCCACCGGGGTCGGGCTCGTGCTGCTCGCCCACGCGCCCGCCGACGTGCAGGAAGACGTCCTCGCCGGCCGGATCGAGCGCTACACACCGGAAACCGTCACCGATCCGGATCGCCTGCGCCACCTGCTCGCCGATGTCCGCACCCACGGGTTCTCCATCAGCGAGCGCCAGGTGACCCTCGACAGCCTTTCGGTCGGCGCCCCGATCCACGACGCCCGCGGCCAGGTGGTCGCGGCGGTCTCCCTCGTCGTGCGGTACGGCAGCGCGTCGCCGCACGCCCTCGCCCCGCTGGTCCGCACGAGCGCCCGCGCGATCTCCCGCGCGCTCGGCTGAGCTTTCCGACTTATGGAAACGCCCTTCGCGGCGAGGGGCCCGCCCGCCCAGGCTGGGGGCCCCGCCACGAGAGGACGAACTCCGATGAGCGCCATTCCCCGTGACCAGTGGTACGTCGCCGCCTACGGCTCCGAAATCGGCGCGGAGCTGTTCAGCCGCACCGTGTGCGGCGAGCCGGTCCTGTTCTGGCGGACACGCGACGGGAGCGTGACGGCCGTGGCCGACCGGTGCGTGCACCGGCGGTTCCCGTTGTCCCAGCAGCCTTCGCGGCTCGTCGACGACCAGGTCGTCTGCGGCTACCACGGCTTCACCTACGGCGCGGACGGCAAGTGCGTCGCGGTGCCGGGCCAAGCCCGGGTGCCCCGGACCGCCCGCCTGCCGCGGTACCCCGTCGTCGAGCAGGACTCCTTCGTCTGGATCTACATCGGCGACCCGGAGAACGCCGACGCCGCGCGGATCCCGCGGGCGCCCTACCTCGACTCCCCCGGCTACACGACGGTCGCCGGGATGGAACCGCTGAAAGCCCGGTACTCGCTGCTGGTCGACAACCTGCTCGACCTGTCCCACGAGACCTACCTGCACGGCGGCTACATCGGCACGCCGGAGGTCGCCGCGACGCCGATCACGACCGAAGTCGACGAGGAGAACGGCGTCGTCTACGTCTCGCGCCACATGGACGACGCGGAATGCCCGCCCTTCTACGCCAAGTCGACCGGTCTCCAGGGCCGGATCGCGCGCTGGCAGGACATCGAGTACACCCCGCCGTGCCTGTACAAGCTGCACAGCCGGATCGCGCCGGTCGGGTCCGTGCCGCGGCCGGACGGCAGCGATCCCGACGCCTTCCACGTCGAGGTCGTCTACGCGATCACCCCGGAGACCGAGCACTCGACGCACGACTTCTGGGCCGTGGCGCGGGATTTCGCGCTCGACGACGAGGGCGTGTCGGCGTTCTTGGCCGAGAACAACCGCACGGTGGTGCTGCAGGACGTCGAAGCGCTCGACGTCCTCGAACGGGTGATCGCCACGGAACCCGCGGGCTACCAGGAACTTTCGGTCAACATCGACACCGGCGGTCTCGCCGCGCGCCGGATGCTCCAGCGGCTGGTCTCGCCGTGAACCGCGTCCTCTGGGTCCCCGGCACCGACTGGCTGCACGCGATCTGCCACTGCGGCGCCGAACGGGACTTCGACGACCCGGTCGCGCTCTGGGACTGGCTGCTCGCCCACCCCGAAGGACATCGATGAAACTCCTGGTGGCAGACAAGGAAAAGGTCGCGGACGACGTCGTCCGCCTGACGTTGCGCGCCCCGGACGGCGGGCCGCTGCCGCCGTGGGACCCCGGCGCGCACATCGACGTGGAACTGCCCGTCGGCGTGCGGCAGTACTCCCTTTGCGGCCGTCCCGAAGACACCTCGGCGTACCAGGTCGCGGTGCTGCGGGAAGCCGACGGCCGCGGCGGCTCGGCGTACGTCCACGACAACCTGGCGCCCGGCCGGCACGTCGTCGTGTCGGCGCCCCGCAACCACTTCCCGCTGGTGCCCGCCGAGCGATACCTGTTCGTCGCGGGCGGCATCGGCATCACGCCGATCCTGCCGATGCTCGAACGCGCCGGCGAATGGCAGCTCGTGTACGGCGGCCGCACGCGCTCGTCGATGGCCTTCACCGAAGAGCTGGCCCGCTACGGCGACCGCGTGACGATCCGGCCGCAGGACGAGGAAGGCCTGCTCGACCTCGCCGGCTTGCCGGCCGGGCCGGGCACCGCGGTGTACTGCTGCGGCCCGGCCCCGCTCCTGGCGGCGGTGGAAGCACTCGGCTTCGCGGACCTGCACGTCGAGCGCTTCACCCCGGAACCCGACGACGGCCCGCGCACGGCGTTCGAGGTGGAGCTCGCCGGGTCGGGCCGGGTGCTGGCGGTGCCCGCGGACCGGTCGATCCTGGACGTCGTCGAGGAAGCCGGGGTCCCGGTGCTCTCGTCGTGCCGGGAAGGGACGTGCGGCACCTGCGAAACCGGGCTGCTCGGCGGCACGCCGGACCACCGCGACGCCGTGCTGACCGCGGCCGAGCGGGAGGAGAGCGAGGTGCTGATGCTCTGCGTGTCCCGCGCCCGCTCGCCGCGGCTCGTGCTCGATCTCTGACGCCCGGCGGCTAGCGCAGGCGCAGCTTCCGCAGCGTCTTGAGCCCGGAAAGCATGCTCTCGACGTACTTTTCGTAGCCCTGCCCCGGCCGCGGGCCCATCACCTGCTTCTTCAGCACCGCCAGGTTCTGCCCGTCGGTGTACTTGAGCAGCCCCTGGTCGCCGTGGCGGGCGCCGACGCCGGAGTTCTTGACGCCGCCGGACGGGGTGCCCTTGGCCGCGTAGGCCGTCGCGAGGACGTCGTTGACGTTCACGTTGCCGGAATCGATGCGGGCCGCCAGCGCGCGGGCCGCCGGGACGTCGGTGCTCCAGACCGAGGCGTTGAGGCCGTAGTCCGTGTCGTTGGCCAGCGCGACCGCTTCGTCGACCGTGCGGTAGGTGTGCAGCGCCACCACCGGGCCGAACGTTTCCGTGACGCCGCAGAGCATGTCCTTCGTGACGCCCTCGAGGATCGTCGGCTCGAAGAACGCCGGGCCGAGGTCGGGGCGCGGCTTGCCGCCGCACAGCACCTTCGCGCCCTTGGCGACCGCGTCGTCCACATGGGACTTGACGCGGCGCATGTGGTCCACCGACACGAGCGAGCCCATCTCGGGGCCGAAGTCGTACGCGGCGCGGACGTCGAGGGCCTTCGCGCGCGCCACGAACGCGTCCTTGAACTCGGCGTAGCGGGACTCCGGCAGGTAGATCCGCTCGACGTGCATGCAGATCTGCCCGGTGTTGCCGAACGCGCCGAACACCGCGCCCTGCACCGCTTCGCCGATGTCCGCGTCGTCCAGCACGATCATCGGGTTCTTGCCGCCGAGTTCGAGGCAGCAGCCGATGAGGTTGCGCCCGGCCCGCTCGCCGATGACCTTCCCGGTGGCCGTCGAGCCGGTGAACATGACGTAGTCGGCCTGGTCGATCAGCGTCGGGCCGACGTCCGGGCCCTCGCCGCAGACGACCTGGAACAGGCCTTCCGGCAGGCCGGCTTCTTCCAGCAGCCGGATGCCGTAGAGCGGGGAGAGCGCTGTCTTGTTGTCGGGTTTCAGCACGACCGCGTTGCCGGCCATCAGCGCCGGGACGGCGTCGGAAATGCCGGTGGCGAACGGGAAGTTCCACGGCGCGATGATGCCGACGACGCCCTTGGGCCGCCGGACCTCGGTCGAGGACGTCACCAGCGGCACCGGCCCGCCGCGCTTGACCGGCGCCAGCAGCTTGGCCGCCCGCTTCAGGTAGTGGCTCATCACCATCGGCGGGTCGCAGGTCTCCTCGATCGCCATCCGCCGGTTCTTGCCGCTCTCGACCTGGATGAGGTCGGCGATGTCCCGCGCGTGGTCCACGAACAGCGTGTGCGCCCGCTTGAACACGGCCAGCCGCTGCTTGACCGGCGTGGCGGCCCACTTCCGCTGCGCCTCGCGCGCCACGGCGAACGCCCGCTCGATGTCCTCGGGGCTCGACTGCGGGAGCTCGACGAGGACGTCGCCGGTGTAGACCTCGGTCAGCTTCCAGGTCGAGCCGGCCGAACCCGGGACGCGGGCGACAAGCCGGTCTAGGAAGGCGCCGGTCACCGACGCCGGGCGGGTGAGGCCGACCGGGGTGAGGGTCATGACCGGCTCCCGAGGACGAGCTGTGCGCCCATTTCGCCGATCATGATGCAGGGCGCGTTGGTGTTGCCGCCGGTGATCGACGGCATGATCGAGGCGTCGCAGACGCGCAGCGCGTCGACCCCGCGGACCTTGAGGTCGGGCCCGACGACGGCGAGCTCGTCGACGCCCATCCGGCAGGTACCGACGCCGTGATAGACCGACGTCGCGCGGTTGAGGATCGCGTCGCGCAGCGCCTGGCCCTTGAGGTGCTCGCCGGGGTGGATCTCCTCCTTGACGGCGCCGCCGAAGGCCTTCGAGGCCATGATCTCGCGGACCATCTCGGAGCCTTCGCCGAGCACTTCGAGGTCGGCCGGGTCGGCGAGGTACTGGAAGTCGATGAGCGGCGCGGCCGTGGGGTCGGCCGAGGCGAGCCGCAGCGTACCGCGGCTCTTCGGGTAGATCAGCGTGGTGAGCACGGTCAGCGCGCCCCGCTTGTCGACCGCGTGCCGGATCGGGGCGTCCTGGTTCGGCGAGACGTACGCCCAGGGCAGCAGGTGCAGCTGCAGGTCGGGGACGGCTTCGGCCTGAGACGTGCGTAGGAAGGCGACCGCCTCGAAGACCGAGTTGGCCAGGAAGGTGGAGCCGGGCCGCAGCAGCTCCTTGGCCAGGCCGCGGGCGAAGAACGGCGCCGTGCCGCGGAGCTTGCTGGAGGAGACCTGGAAGGTCAGCGCGTGGAACATGTGGTCGTGCAGGTTGTCCCCGACGGGCAGGTCGGCGACGACGTCGATGCCGTGTTCCTTCAGGTGCTCGGCGTGGCCGACCCCGGAGAGCATCAGCAGCTGCGCGGACCCGACGACCCCGGCGGCGAGGATGACCTCCTTGCCCGCCCGGATCGTGCGCTGGCTCCCGTCGGCGTCGACGACCTCGACGCCGGTGGCACGGCCGTTCTCGATGAGCACCTTCTTCGCCAGCACGCGCGACTGGAGCTGCAGCGACGACGGCGCGTGGTGGAGGTAGCCGCGCGAGGCGCTGTAGCGCAGGCCGTCGGCGGCGTTCTGCTGCATCCGGCTGACGCCTTCTTGGGACTCGGCGTTGTAGTCGTCGAGGATCTCGCAGCCGATCGCGTCGGCGGTGGCCTCGAGGAACTGCAGGGTCCCTTCCTGCGGGATCTTGTTGCGGGTGATGCGGATGGGCCCGCCGGCGCCGCGGAAGGCGTTCTCGCCGTCCTCGAAGTCCTCCATCCGCTTGTAGGCGGCGTTGACGCTGTCGGCGTCCCAGCCCTCGTTGCCCTCGGCGGCCCAGGAGTCGAAGTTGGCGCGGTTCCCGCGGACGTAGACCATGCCGTTCACGGAGCTGGACCCGCCGACGACCTTGCCCCGCGGCACCGGCATCCGGCGATCTAGAACGTGTTTCTGCGGAACGGAGTAGTAGCCCCAGTCGACGATCTTCTTCAGCTGCGGCACCGCGTGCATCGGCGCGACCATGCCGGGCTTGGTGACGAGCAGCTGCTCGTCGCTCTTGCCCGCTTCGAGCACGATCACGCTGGCTCCGGACTGCGCCAGCCGCCCGGCAACCGCCGCACCGGAGCTCCCCGACCCGACGACGACGTAATCGGCTTCGTCGCCGCGCGGCGCCCGCTTCGCCATTTCCGCTCCTCGGTCCGCCCGGACACGTAAACTGTAACGTGTTCTAGTCAGGCAACCGTATAGCGTCAAGCCCCGGAAGCGCAACGGTCACCGGCGCGGGCCGGTCGCCGACGCCGGCGACGCCATGAACGACCCTTTCATGACGTCCGACGACAGGGTCCCGGCAAAGTCGGGCAGCACGGCCGATCCGCCCATCCGCGACGTCATGAACGAGTCGTTCACCTCGTCCGACGACATGAACGACCCTTTCACGGCCTTCCCGCGACGCCCGGCAGACCGCTCGACTGCGACTTTGCCGGGACCCTGGCGTCCTACGAGGTGAACGACTCGTTCATGTCGTTCGCGGGCCGGCCCGCACGAGCCGAGCCCGCTCCGGAAGCGCAACGGCCCCCATGCAGTCCACCGGCCGGCGCGTGAAGGTCTTGAATGAGTCATTCAGGACCCCCGAAGACCTGAATGACTCATTCAAGACGTCAGGCCCGCGAGCGCGACGGCCCCGGGATCAGCCAGCCACCAACGCTGGCGACGCCATGAACGACCCTTTCATGACGTCCGACGAGATGAACGACCCTTTCATGCCGTTCGCGAGCCGGCCCGCACGAGCCGAAGCTCAGCCCCAGGTCAGGAACCGGTAGTGCAGCCCGGTCGACGACTCCAGCCACTCCCCCACGGACTCCGCCGCCCGCCCCACCTCGGGCGCGTACGTGTCCCCTTCGAAAGACTCCCGGATCTCCGTCACCACGACCCGGTCCGCGACCGACAGCGCGGCCGCGTACACCGCCGCCCCGCCGATCACCCACACATCGCCCGACACCGCCGCCAACGCCAAGGTCAGCGACGGAAACGTCTCCGCCCCCTCCTGCGGGGTCCGCGAAAGCACCAGGTTCCGCCGCCCCGGCAGCGGCCGAAACCGCGGCGGCAGGGACTCCCACGTCCGCCGCCCCATCAGCACCGCCGCGCCCGCCGTCACCTCGCGGAAGTGGCGCAGGTCCTCCGGCAGGTGCCAGGGCAGCTGCCCGTCACGGCCGATGACGCCGTTCGACGACTGGGCCCAGATCAGCCCGATCACACCGCCACCGGGGCCTTGATGCCCGGGTGCGGGTCGTAGCCCTCGACCGAGAAGTGCTCGTACGTGTAGTCGAACAGGCTCTCCGCCGGCTTCAGCCCGAGCACCGGGAACGGCCGCGCGTCGCGGGCGAGCTGGGTGCGGACCTGGTCGACGTGGTTGTCGTAGATGTGGCAGTCGCCGCCGGTCCAGATGAAGTCGCCGACGCCGAGGCCGACCTGCGCGGCGATCATGTGGGTCAGCAGCGCGTAGCTGGCGATGTTGAACGGGACGCCGAGGAACAGGTCCGCGCTGCGCTGGTACAGCTGGCAGGACAGCTTGCCGTCGGCGACGTGGAACTGGAAGAACGCGTGGCACGGCGGCAGCGCCATCCGGGGGATGTCGGCCACGTTCCACGCCGACACGATGATCCGCCGCGAGTCGGGGTTCTCCCGCAGCGTGCGCAGGACCTCCGCGATCTGGTCGACGTGCCCCCCGTCCGGGGTAGGCCACGAGCGCCACTGGACGCCGTAGACCGGGCCCAGGTCGCCGTCGTCTCCCGCCCACTCGTCCCAGATCGTCACGCCGTGCTCGCGCAGCCAGCCGACGTTGGCGTCGCCGCGCAGGAACCACAGGAGCTCGTACGCGATCGAGCGGAAATGGACCTTCTTCGTGGTGATCAGCGGGAAGCCGTCCGACAGGCGGTAGCGCAGCTGGTGCCCGAAGATCGACCTCGTGCCCGTACCAGTACGGTCCCCCTTGCGGGTTCCCGTTTCGAGCACGTGGCGGAGGAGGTCTTCGTACTGCGTGTCCGGCATGCCCGCGAGCCTAGTACCCGCCCCCGCGACACCACCGGGTGGAACCTGCGCCATAACTTGACTCATTCCAGATACGGTCCTAGGGTCGGCCGTGATGTCCGACTACGAAGCGCAGTTGCGAGCCGTCTCGCTCCGCGTGACGCGGCCCCGGCTGGCCGTGCTCGCGGTGCTGCGCGAAAACCCCCACGTCGACACCGAAACGGTGATCGACCTGGTGCGCGCCGAGCACCCGTCGGTGTCGCACCAAACGATCTACGATGTGCTGCGTGCGCTCACCGACACCGGTCTGGTGCGGCGCATCCAGCCCGCCGGTGCGAACGCCCGCTACGAGTCACGCGTGGGTGACAACCACCACCACGTCGTGTGCCGCTCCTGCGGGGCGATCGCCGACGTCGACTGCGCCGTCGGCCACACCCCCTGCCTCACCGCCTCGGACGACCACGGTTTCGTGATCGACCAAGCGGAGGTCGTCTACTGGGGCACCTGCCCCGACTGCGCGGCCGAACGCACCCGAAATGATTCGCCGCTCTCGGAAGGAAGTAAATGAGCTCCACCCAGGACAACGCCCCGTCCAGCGCGCAGGGCGTGGACCAGAAGGCGGCGGCCGGTTGCCCGGTCGCGCACGACTCCGTGACCTCGCACGGAAGCGAGAGCGAGAACCCGGCGATCGACTCCCCGACGTCGAAGACGGGCGGCCGTCCGCGCACCAACAAGGACTGGTGGCCCAACCAGCTCGACCTGACCGTGCTGCACGCGCACTCGTCGAAGAGCAACCCGCTGGGCGAGAAGTTCGACTACGCCAAGGAATTCGCGAAGCTCGACGTCGAGGCCCTCAAGCAGGACATCGTCCAGGTGCTGACCACCTCGCAGGACTGGTGGCCCGCCGACTTCGGCCACTACGGCGGCCTGATGATCCGGATGAGCTGGCACGCCGCGGGCACCTACCGCATCCACGACGGCCGCGGCGGCGCCGGTGACGGCGGGCAGCGCTTCGCCCCGCTGAACAGCTGGCCGGACAACGCCAACCTCGACAAGGCCCGGCGCCTGCTGTGGCCGGTCAAGCAGAAGTACGGCCAGAAGATCTCGTGGGCCGACCTGCTGGTGCTGGCCGGCAACGTCGCCCTGGAGTCGATGGGCTTCAAGACCTTCGGCTTCGGCTTCGGCCGCGTCGACACCTGGGAGCCGGAGGAGATCTTCTGGGGCCCCGAGGACGACTGGCTGGGTGACGAGCGCTACGCCAGCGACACCGAGATGGTGCCGGAGCTCGGCGCGACCGAGATGGGCCTCATCTACGTCAACCCCGAGGGTCCCCGCGGCAGCGCGGACTTCAAGGCCGCGGCGAGCTTCATCCGCGAGACCTTCGCCCGGATGGCGATGAACGACGAAGAGACCGTCGCCCTCATCGCCGGCGGCCACACCTTCGGCAAGACCCACGGCGCCGGCGTGGCCGACGACCACGTCGGCCCGGAGCCCGAGGGCGCCCCGCTGGAGGCCCAGGGCCTCGGCTGGCTGAACACGCTCGGCAGCGGCAAGGGCCCGGACCAGATCACCAGCGGTCTCGAGGTCACCTGGACCGACAAGCCGACCGAGTGGAGCAACCGCTTCTTCGAGATCCTGTTCGGCTACGAGTGGGAGCTCACCACCAGCCCCGGCGGTGGCAAGCAGTACGTCGCGAAGGACGCGCCGGAGATCATCCCGGACCCGTTCGACCCGAACAAGAAGCACAAGCCGACGATGCTGACGACCGACCTGTCGCTGCGCTTCGACCCGATCTACGGCCCGATCTCGCAGCGGTTCAAGGACAACCCGGACGAGTTCGCGCTGGCCTTCGCCAAGGCCTGGTACAAGCTGCTGCACCGCGACATGGGCCCGGTCAGCCGCTTCCTCGGCCCGTGGGTCGCCGAGCCGCAGCTGTGGCAGGACCCGGTCCCGGCCGTCGAGGGCGAGCTCGTGGGCGACGCCGACATCACCGCCCTCAAGGCGAAGGTGCTCGACTCGGGCCTGTCGGTCGCGGAGCTGGTTTCGACCGCGTGGGCGTCGGCCGCGAGCTTCCGCGCCACCGACAAGCGCGGTGGCGCCAACGGCGCGCGGATCCGCCTGGAGCCGCAGCGCAACTGGGAGGTCAACCAGCCGGAGCAGCTCGGCAAGGTCCTGGAGGTCCTCGAGGGCATCCAGCGCGAGTTCAACGAGGCCGGCGGCGCGCAGATCTCGCTCGCCGACCTGATCGTGCTGGCCGGCTCGGCCGCCGTCGAGAAGGCCGCGCGCGACGCCGGCGTCGAGACGACCGTGCCGTTCCACCCGGGCCGCACCGACGCCTCCCAGGAGCAGACGGACGTCGACTCGTTCAAGGTGCTCGAGCCGCGGGCCGACGGCTTCCGCAACTACCTGCGGGCCGGCGAGAAGCGCCAGCCGGAGGTCCTGCTGGTCGACCGCGCCTACATGCTCGACCTGACCGCGCCGGAGATGACGGTCCTGGTCGGCGGCCTGCGGGCGCTCGGCGCGAACCACGGCGGTGCGGCGCACGGCGTCCTCACCGACCAGCCGGGCGTGCTGACCAACGACTTCTTCGCCAACCTGCTCGCGCCGGGCACCAAGTGGAAGGCGTCGGAGTCGGCCGAGAACGTCTACGAGATCCGCGACGTGTCGACCGACGAGGTGAAGTGGACCGCCACCGCGGTCGACCTCGTCTTCGGCTCGAACTCGCAGCTGCGGGCCCTCGCCGAGGTCTACGCCAGCGACGACGCCCGCGAGAAGTTCGTGGGCGACTTCGTGGCGGCGTGGACGAAGGTCATGGAGCTCGACCGCTTCGACCTCGCCTGATCGCGACGCCAAGGCCCGGCCGGTCCACTGTGGACCGGCCGGGCCTTCGGCGTTCAGGACCGGGCGGCCGCCTCCGTGAGGGCGCGGCGGGTGAGCACCCGGGCCAGGTGACGGCGGTACTCCGCGGTCGCGTGCGGCTCGTCCGGCGGGTTCGTGCCGTCGGCCGCCAGCGCCGCCGCGTCCGCGATCGACGCGCCCGACGCCAGCGCCTCCTCCGTGGCGGTGGCCCGCAGCGGCACGCCGCCCATGTTGATCAGGCCCACCCGGCCGCCGGTGACGGCCACGCCGACCATCGCCCAGTCGATCGCGCGGCGGGTGAACTTCTGGAAGCCCCAGCCCTGCCCGGTCTGGCGGGGCAGCCGGACCTCGGTGAGCAGCTCGTCGGGCTCCAGCGGCGTCGTGAACGGGCCGAGGAAGAACTCCGCCGCCGGGATGCGCCGCTCCCCCGCCGGGCCGCGCGCGACCAGGACCGCGTCCGACGCCAGCACCGCCGCGGGCAGGTCGGCCGCCGAGTCGGCGTGCACCAGCGAACCGCCGATCGTGCCGCGGTGGCGGACCTGGCGGTCGCCGACCTCGCCGGACACCCGCGCCAGCAGCGGCGCGTGCTCCCGCAGCACCGGGTCCTGCTGGAGGTCGTGGTAGCGGGACAAGGCGCCGATCACGACGTCGCCGCCGTCGAGCCGGACGTACCGCAGCTCGTCGACCGGGCCGATGTCGACCACGTACTCCGGCGCGGCCAGCCGCAGCTTCATCAGCGGCAGCAGGGAGTGCCCGCCCGCCAGCACCTTGGCCTCGTCGCCGTGCTCGGCGAGCCTGGCCAGCGCTTCGTCCACTGTGGACACGCGCTCGTAGCGGAATTCGGCGGGGATCACCGGTCCACCTCCTGGCCCGAAGCGTCGATCACGGCGCTGACGATGTTGTGGTAGCCCGTGCAGCGGCAGAGGTTGCCCTCGAGCCCGGCCCGGACCTCGTCGCGGGTCGGCTTCGGGTTGTCGTTCAGCAGCGACACCGACGCCATGATCATCCCCGGCGTGCAGAACCCGCACTGCAGGCCGTGCTGCTCGCGGAACGCCCGCTGCACCGGGTGCAGCGACCCGTCCGGCTCGGCCAGCCCCTCGACGGTGGTGACGGCGTGGCCGTCGGCCTGCGCGGCCAGCACCGTGCAGGACTTCACCGACTCGCCGTCGAGCAGCACCGTGCAGGCACCGCAGGACGTCGTGTCGCAGCCGATGTTCGTCCCGGTGAACCCGGCGGTGTCGCGCAGGAAGTGCACCAGCAGCGTCCGGTCCGGCACCTCCTCGGTCACCGGCCGCCCGTTGACCTCGATCGAGACCTTCACCGCGCGCTTCCCTTCCCCGCTGCTTCCAATGCTTCCCAGACCCGGATCGGGGTCGTGGGCATGTCCACGTGGTGCACACCCCGCGCCGAAAGCGCGTCCACCACGGCGTTGTGCACCGCCGGCGTCGAACCGATCGTCGCCGCCTCGCCGATCCCCTTGACGCCCAGCAGGTTCCGGTCGGTCGGGGTGGCCATGTCGACGAGCTCGAAGTCCGGCAGCTCGGCGGCGGTGACGAACGAGTAGTCCGCCAGCGTCGCGGTCGTCGGGTTGCCGTCTTCGTCGTAGGTGACGACCTCCATCAAGGCCTGCGCCGCGCCCTGCCCGAGCCCGCCGTGGCGCTGGCCGCGGAAGGTGAGCGGGTTGACGATCGGGCCGGCGTCGTCGACCGCGACGATCCGGCGCAGGTCGACCTTGCCGGTCTCGGTGTCGACCTCGACCACCGCGAGGTGCGCGCCGAACGGGAACGTCGGCTTGCCGCCGCCGAACCAGACGTCGGCCGAAAGCTTGCCCTCGCCGGCCGTTTCGGCCACCTGCGCCCAGCTGAGCACGGTGCTCGACGGCGCGCCGCGGACCTGCCAGACCCCGCGTTCGGCGTCCAGCTCGAGGTCGTCCGCCGCCGCCTCCAGCAGGTCGGCCGCCAGCTCACGCGCCTGCGCGATGACCTCCTCCGCCGCCTGCCGGATCGCCGAGCCGCCCAGCTGCAGCGAGCGGGAGCCGAACGTGCCGACGGCCTTGGGCACCTCGTCGGTGTCGCCGTGGCGGACGGTGATCTTGTCCAGCGGGACGCCGAGCTGGTCGGACAGCAGCATCGCCAGCGACGTGCCGAGGCCCTGCCCGTGCGGCGAGCTGCCGGTCCACGCGACGACCGAGCCGTCCGGGTGGATGTCGACGCGGCCGCTCTCGCCACCGCCGTCGCCGCCGGTGATCTCGACGTAGGCCGCGATCCCCAGCCCCAGTTCGACCGGATCGCCGGCTTCGCGGCGCCGCTTCTGCTCGGCCCGCAGCTCGGCGTACCCGGCGGCGTCGAGGACCTTGTCCAGCGCCGCCGCGTACTCGCCGGTGTCGTAGGAGGCGCCGGTCGGCGTCTGGTACGGGAATTCCTCGGGCCGGATGAAGTTGGCGCGGCGGACGTCGGCGGGGTCCAGCCCGATCTCCGCGGCGAAGACGTCCATCCCCCGCTCGACCGCGGCGGTCGCCTCGGGGCGGCCCGCGCCGCGGTAGGCCGCGATCGGCGTGGTGTTCGTGACGACCGCGCGGCTGCGCGTCTCCACCTTCGGGAACCGGTAGACGCCGACGGCCATCAGCTCGGTCAGCGTCGGCAGGAACAGCGTCCGCGGGTACGCGCCGGCGTCCTGGACGACGTCGAGGCGGTAGGCGAGGACGGTGCCGTCGCGCTTCCCGCCGATCGTCACGGTGTTGAGCTGCCCGCGGCCGTGCGTCATCGCGGTGAGGTTCTCGCTGCGCGACTCGACCCAGCGCACCGGGCGCCCGATCTCCTTGGCGGCCCAGCCCAGCACGGTCGCTTCGGGGTCGGCGCCGATCTTCGCGCCGAAGCCGCCGCCGACGTCGGGGGCGACGACCCGGACGTTCTCTTCGCCCACGCCGAGGCTCGCGGCCAGCTGCGTCCGGGCGATCTGGGCGTTCTGGGTCGACAGCCAGACCGTCAGCCTGCCGTCTTCGCCCCACGCGCACGAAGCACCGCGCACTTCGAGCGGCGCGGGCGCGACGCGCTGGTTCACGATCGTCTGCGAAACCACGACCTCGCACCCGTCGAAGATCGCGTCGTCGAACTCGGCCACGCCGTTGACCTGCACGACGTTGCTGCCGGTTTCGGGGTACAGCAGCGTCTCGTCCGCCAGCGCGGCGCCGATGCTCGCGACCGCGTCGAGGGGGTCGTAGTCGACGTCGACCAGCTCGGCCGCGTCGGCCAGCTGGTAGCGCTCCTCGGTGAGGACGAGCGCGACCGGTTCGCCGACGTAGCGCACGACGCCGTCGGCCAGCCACGGTTCCTGCACCGGCCCGGCCGCGTGCCCGCCGAGCCCGAGGTCGGCGGCGGTGAACACGCCGAGCACGCCCGGCGCCGCCTTCGCCTCGCTGACATCGATGCCCTCGATCCGCGCGTGCGCGATGGGGCTGCGCACGAACACCGCGTGCGCGGCGCCGGAAAGCGCTTCCTCCCGCAAATCGTCCACGTAGGTGCCGCCCGCGGTGATCAGGTTCTGATCCTCCTGGCGGACGACCCGGGTCCCGACAATGCTCATCTGGTCTCCTGCTCGCCGTTACCCCGCCGATCATGCCTTGTCCGCGGGGCCGCCGTCAGCCCGAGAGCGGCAAAGTCTTTCAGGCGTAAGCCTGCCAGCCGAGCACGACGGCCAATCCCAGCCCGGCCAGCCCGATCCCGATGCGCAGCGGCGTCGCCGGCAGGTGCCGCACGAGCGTGGAGCCCAGCCACGAGCCGCCGAGCGAACCGAGGCAGACGGCGAGCGCGGCGAGCCAGACGACCTTGCCGGTGCAGGCGAAGACGATCGCGGCGAGGAAGTTCGCCGACCCGGTGACCAGGTTCTTCGCGGCGTTCGTCCGGGCCAGCGGCTGGCTCCACACGGAGACGAGCAGGGCGAGCATGAGCACGCCCGCGGCGGCCCCGAAGTAGCCGCCGTAGACCCCGATGAAGAACGCGGCGACGCCGGTGGCGGGGCTGAGGCCGTGGTGGTCGGCGGCTTCGGCCAGGCGGCGCAGGCGCGGGCCCGCCATCAGGACCAGCGCGGCGCCGCCGATGAGCCACGGGACGATCGCGGTGAAGGCGCCGGACGGGGTGAAGAGCAGCACGAGCCCGCCGGCCGCGCCGCCGACGGTGGTGATGAGGCAGAGCGGGACGAGCCGGGCGCGCTGGCCGGCGAGTTCGGGCCGGGCACCGGCGGCCGCCCCGGCGGTGGTGCCGAGCATGGCGACGGTGTTGGTCACGTTCGCGACGACCGGCGGCAGCCCGGCGGCGAGCAGCGCCGGGTAGGAGACGAGCGAAGCGAGCCCGGCGGTGGCCCCGGTGAGGCCGGCACCCACGCCGGCGAGCACGAGCAGGAGGAAGGTGGCCGGGTCGCTGATCACGTTGTCATCCCAGCACGGCGGACGCGGCGGCTCGCGGTGACCTTCCTCCCACCCTGGCCCGCGACGTCTTGAATGACTCATTCAGGTCTTCGGAGGTCCTGAATGACTCATTCAAGACACCACAGGGCGCCCCTCGGCGACTTTGCCGGAGCCCTGTCGCCCGACGCGATGAAAGGGTCGTTCATGACGTCGCAGCGACCCCGGCGGTATAGGTCGTTATACGAATTACCCGGGCGTTGTCCGAAACCGGACGAGATCGCCGCCCGGGCTTGCCCCCGCGGAGCGCGGCGTCCCAGAATCCGCGCTGACAAGGTTGTCAACGGCCTGGGAGGTCACGGCATGGGCGAGTTCGACCGGCGGCACGCGCTCGCCCTGTTCGGCGCGGTGGGCGCCGCCGCGCTGCTGGTGAACCTGCCCGGCCGGGCGGCCGCCGCCGCGGGGCCGCCCGACCCGGTCGCCGCCACCTACCTGCGCGTCCTGCTGCGGCACACCCGCTGGGCCGAGCAGCAGTTCGACGCGAAGGCCGGGATCTACCCGGCCCGCGACTTCACCTTCGCCGTCGTGCTCGGCAACGCCGTCCTCCTCACCCGCGACGGCTACGACCCCGCGGTCGCCGGCGTCGACCGCGACACGCTCAAGGCCCACACCCTCGCCACGATCCGGCACTTCGCCGCGTCCAGCCTGCTCACCGGCGGCACCGAGTGGGGCCGGAAGCTGTTCTTCGACACCACGTTCCAGTCGTACTTCCTGCTCGCCGCCCGGCTGCTGTGGGCGGAGCTGGACGCGGCCACGCGCGCGAACGTCGAACGCATCACCACCGAGCAGGCCGCCTACACGACCGCGCTCGGCGAAAACGACGACCCCGCCTCCGGCAGCTGGACGCCCAACGGCCTCAAGGGCGGTTTCGTCGGCGACACGAAACTGGAGGAAATGGGCGTCTACGCGCAATCCCTCGCCCCGGCCCTCGCCTGGGCGCCGGCCGACCCGCGCGCGAGCCAGTGGCGAGACGCCTTCGGGACGTGGAGCCGCAACGAAGCCGGGCTGCCCGCCGCCGACCTCGCCAACCCGCGGCTCGTCGACGGCCGCCCGGTCAGCGCCAACACCGCGACCAACCTCTACGACACCTTCCTCGTGGAGAACCACGGCTCGTTCGGCCCGCACTACCAGGAAGAGCTGTGGCGCACCTCCGGCCGCAACACGATGCACTTCCTCGCCGCCGGGACGCCGCTGCCCGAAGTGCTCACCGCGCAGCCCAACGGCGAACTGCTCTGGCGCACCATGTTGCTCATGACCAGCGACGCCGGCGAGCCGCTGATGCCGATGGTCGCCGACCGCGAGCACCTCTACGGCCGCGACGTCATCCCGCTCGCCTTCCGCGCCCAGGTCCTCGGCGACCGCTACGCCGCCTACGCCGAGGCGCAGCTGGCCGCGCGGCTCGAGCCCTACCAGGCCTACGCGCCCGCCGACCGGATCACGAAGTTCTCCGGCGAGCCGAAGTACGAGCCGGAGGCCCGCGCCGAACTCGCCATCAGCTACCTGCTGCACGAGTGGCGCGCGAGCCACGGCGGCCCGGTGACCGCCGCGAGCAAGGACGAGTTCGACGCCCACGCCGCCGGGGTCGCGGACTTCGGGACCGGGCCGGGACTGCTCGCCCACCGCTCCCCCGCCGCCTGGGCGGGCACGGTGACCAAGCCCGGGTTCGTCAAGTTCGCCTGGCAGCCACGTCACGACGACTGGCTCTTCGTGCTCGGCGGCGCCAACCCGGCGCTGCTGCCCGCGACGAACATCGCCGTGCGCGAACGCCACGCGACGACGTACGAGAAGGTCCGCGACGGCTTCGACGCCACCGTCGGCGTGCTGCGCTTCGACACCGGGTACGCCGCTCTCGCCACCCTGCCGACCGGCGCCGCCGTCTACGCCAGCACCGGCGTCGCCGCGAGCGAAGGCGTCCTGAACGTCTACAACCTCGCCATGCCGGGCGTGCCCGGCCTCGACGGCGACCGCGCCTACACCGCCGCCGAAGGCACCGTGACGGTCAAGGCGCAGGCCGCGCCGTCCGGTGCCCGCACCGACGACGTCACCTTCGCCCGCGTCACCGCGCGGTACGTCCGGATGCTCGGCGTCACACCGGATCCGCAGTACGGCTACTCGCTCTGGGCGTTCGAAGTCCGCGACGGCGACGGCCCCGATCTCGCGCGAACCGGGACGGCGACGGCGTCCTCCGCAACGGCGGGCAAGGAAGCGAAGTACGCCAACGACGGCGATCCGGCGACGCGCTGGGCGGTGTCCACATCGGACCGGCCGCGCGCGGACAGCTGGCTCGCCGTCGACCTCGGCGCGGCGCGGGCCTTCGACCGCGCCCGGCTCAGCTGGGAGGCGGCCGCCGGGCGGAAGTACCGGCTCGAAACCTCGTCCGACGGCGTGACCTGGACGGCGGTGGCGACCTACCCGGTCCCGGCGCTGCGCAGCACCGGCGGCCGGCTGGACATCGACGGCCGGGCCGGGATCGTCGTCGACAGCCCGAACCCGATCACCGTCACCGGCGACCGCGTCGTCCTCTCGGACGGTCCGGCCGCTCCCCTGCTCGCGGAGCTGTACCCGGCACCGGCCGGCGCGAAGCCGTCCGGCCGCGTGGCGACCACCGCGCCCGCGGTCCGGGCGAGCGTCACCGACGGCTTCCTGGTGCTGGTCAACCTTTCCGGCACCGCCGCCGCGGGCACGGCGAACCTGCCCCAGTCCGGGTCAACCCGCCGGCTCTACCGCGGCGAGCAGGTCCTCACCGCGACCGGCACCACGGTCACGCTGGACCTCGCCCCCGCCGAGGGCCGCGTCGAACCGCCCCGGTTCACCGTGCGCGGCCCGGCCGGGCTCACTGCGGTCGTGCGCGACGCGAGCCGCGTCGACCTCACCGCGCCCGGGCCGCTGCCCGCGGCCGTCACGGTCACCCCGGACGGCGGCCGCCCGCGGCAGGTGGTGCTGCCGCCGCGCCGGACGGTGCCCGTCGTGTTCGGGGAGCTCCGCCCGTACCCGCTGGCAGACCTCGCGCTCGGCGCGCGCGTCTTCCCCGCCGAACCGCTGCCGCCCGGGATGTCGGGCCCGGCCGCGGCCGTCGACGACGACCCGGCGACCGCGTGGCGGCCCGGCCCCGGCGGCCGGCTGGTCGTCGATCTCGGGGCGGTGACGGCGGTTTCCGCGGTCGAGCTGGCCTGGACGCTCGGGCGCGTGCCCGCCGCCACGGTGGAAACCAGCACCGACGGCGTCACCTACACGACCGCGGGCCCCGCGGGCCGTGGCCGCACCACGACCGTGAAGCTCGGTGGCCCGGCGCGGTACGTCGCCGTCCGGACGGAGTGGCGGACCGGCGACGCCGGCCTGGCGCGGTTGTCCGGCTGGACTTGATCGATCTCGGACCGGTCGCGGCGGGCCCGGGGGCGAGTACCTTGGCACCACAGGGCTTGCCACCCCCTCGGGAGGACGGATGCGCGTCACGATCGCCGAGGTCGCCCGCCGTGCGCGGGTGAGCAAGACGACCGTGTCCAGGGTGCTCAACAACAAAGCCGACGTGGACGCGGCGACCGCGATCCGGGTGCGCGAGGTGATCGCCGCGACCGGGTACATCCCCAGCGCCGGCGCGGTCGGGCTGGCCCGCGGCGTGACCCGCACGGTCGGGATGCTGGTGCCCGGCCTGACCTGGCCGTGGATGGGCGAAGTGCTGCAGGGCGTCGCCGACGTCGTGGAGTCGAAGGGCTACGGCCTGCTGCTGTCCACCGCCAACCGCGGCGCCGAATCCCTGGACGAGTTTTCGCGGCAGGTGTCGGCGAAGGCGTTCGACGGCCTGCTGCTCATCGAACCGCCCGACGCGGTGCGCCACCTGCGCGTGCTGCACGACTCCGGGCTGCCGGTGGTGGTCATCGACGACCGCGGCCGCCGTCCCGCGTTCCCGTCGGTGGGCACGGACAACCGCCACGGTGGCGCGGCGGCGGCCCGGCACCTGCTGGCCACCGGCCGCACCCGGCTGGCCACCGTCACCGGCCCGCGGGACTTCGGCTGCACCGCCGACCGCCTCAACGGGTTCAACGAAGCCGTCCTCGACGCCGGGCTGACCCTCGATCCGCGGCTGATCATCGAAGGCGACTTCACGAGCGAGAGCGGCGAGGCCGCGATCCTCCAGCTGCTGGCGTCGGGTCCGGAGTTCGACGCGGTGTTCGCGCACAACGACCTCACCGCCGCCGGGGTGCTGGCCGGGCTGCGCAAGTCCGGGCGCGCGGTGCCGGGGGACGTCGCCGTGGTCGGTTTCGACGACATCCCCCTGGCCGCGCACACCCAGCCGCCGCTGACGACGATCCGCCAGCCGCTGCGGGCGATGGGCGAGACGGCGGCCCGGCAGCTGCTCGCGCAGCTCGCCGGGGCGCCGCCACCGGGTCAGCCGCTGATCGTCCCGACCGCGCTGGTGGTCCGGGAATCGACCCGGTCACCGTAGGCCTACTGGTACACCCGCACGTAGTCGATCACCATGTCCTGCGGCAGGACGGTCCCGGCACCCGGCGGGCCGGGGAAGTCCCCGCCGATCGCGTTGTTGAGGATCAGGAAGAACGGGTGGTCGTACACCCACGGCCCGCGCGTGCTCTCGACCGTGTCCCGGTTGATCGTCTGGAACGCGTTGCCGTCGACGTAAAAGGTCATGTGCGAGGCGTCCCAGTCGAGCCCGAAGCGGTGGAAGCCGGCGGAGACGTCCTGACCGAAGTCGAACGGCGCGCCGATGCCGCCCGCGCCGTTGTACGCCGGTGCGTGGATCGTCGAGTACGCCAGGTTCGGCGACTTGCCGACGTGCTCCATGATGTCGATCTCGCCGCAGTTCGGCCACGGCGTGCCGCCGAAGAAGTTGGCGCCCAGCAACCAGAACGCGGGCCACAGCCCCTGCGTGCCGGACACCTTGATGTTCGCCTCGACGTGGCCGTAGGTGAAGCTGAACTTGCCCGCGGTGTTGATCCGGCCCGAGGTGTACTGGCAGGTGCCGCTGCCGCTGACCGGGTCGACCGGGCACGCGCTGCCCGGGGTGGCCTCGCGGCGGACCTGGATCACGAGGTTGCCGCGGCCGTCCTGCTTGGCGTTGTTGTTGTTCGTGTAGTACTCGAGTTCGTTGTTGACGCCGGGGCCGGTTTCGGCGGTCCACTTGGCCGGGTCCGGGTTGGCGCCCGCCGCGCCGTTGAACTCGTCGCTCCACACCAGCGTGCCGGGGAAGTGCGGGGCCGGCGGCGCGGGCGGCGGGGTCGTCGGGCTGCCGCCGGTGCCGTAGACGTCGAAGCCCCACAGCGAGTAGCCGTAGCCGTTGGACCGGGCGGTGCCGTACATCCGGACGTACCGGCCGGAACCGTTGACGGTCAGGGTTTCCTTGAAGCCCTTGCCGGTGGTGGTCGAGTACACCGATGTCCAGTTCGCGTTGTCGTTCGACACCTGGATCTGGTAGGCGACCGCGTACGCCGGGTCCCACTGCAGGACCACCTGGTGCACGGCCGCGACCGCGCCGAGGTCGACGGTGATCCAGCCGGGGTCGACCCAGCCGGTCGTGGCGCTCGTCGCCCAGCGGGTCGCCGGGTCGCGGTCGAACGCCTTCGCCGGGACGCAGCCGGGGCAGGCCCCGTCGTCCTGGTACGACGACGCCGTCCCGGACTTCCCGTACGACAGCAGGACGTCGCCGGGCTGCGTGGTGCCGCCCCCGCCGAAGACCTGGAACTCCCACAGCGAGTAGCCGTACTGCGTGGCGCGCTGGGTGCCGGTGAGCCGGACGTACCGGCCGCTGCCCGTGACGTTCAGGGTCTGCGTCCCGCCGGCGCCGGTGGTCGTCGCGTAGAGGGACGTCCACGTGGCGCCGTCGGCGGATGCCTGGAGCGTGAAGGCCTTGGCGTACGCGGCTTCCCAGTTCAGCACCACCTGGGACAGCTGCTGGGTGGACCCGAGGTCCACCTGCAGCCACTGCGGGTCGGCGAAGGCGCTGGACCAGCGCGTGCCGGCGTTGCCGTCGACCGCCGCGCTCGCGGGGAAGGCGGCGGATTCGGTCGAAGACGCCGTCACCGGACGGCCTTGGGAGAGCAGGACGGGCGCGGCCCGCGCGGCCGGCGCGGTGAACAGGGCGGCCACGGTCAGGGCGAGAACGGCGAGAACCCGGGTTCTCGGCATGCGGCGTTGCATGGGTACCTCCACGGCGAACCGGCGCCGGGGCGGCCTTGCCCCGGCGCGGATCGGCTCACGTGGTCCTCGGCGCGGGTGTGGGTCCCGCTCCTCGGCACGCTCTTAGTTCAGGATATAAATAAAGAGCCGTAAAATGTCAACTTCCCTGCGCCGGGCGGTCGCGGACCAGCCCACGGACTGGTCCGGGAGAACGAATCCGCGCCGGATCCTTGACTCCGCCGAACCCGGCGGTGTTCACTTCGACCCGCTGGAACCGGTTCCGTGACCGCCACCCGGGCCGGTTCCCCGCGTCACGCACACCCTCGGGCTGACCGGTTCGCGCTCCTCGCACCCGCCCTGGCACTGCTCCTCCGGCTCACGATGCCGGCGGGTGCCGGGGCGCGAACCCGCCGCACCACCCGACGCCGGCGCGAGCTGTGGGGCTCGCCCGGCCCGTTTCGCCCGCCCTCCCCCCGATCAGCAGGCAGGCCGATGAGATCAACGACGTTCTCCCCCGTTCACCGCCTCCTCGTCATCGCCACCACCTTCGTCACCGCGGTCACCACCGCGGCGGTGGTCGGCTCCGCGCCGGCCCAGGCCGCCGCGTGCGGCAGCACCAACCTCGCGCAGGGCCGCACCGCGACCGCGTCCTCGACCGAGAACGGCGGCACGCCCGCGTCCGCCGCGGTCGACGGCAACGCCGGCACGCGCTGGTCCAGCGCGTTCAGCGACCCGCAGTGGCTCCAGGTCGACCTGGGTTCCGCGCAGCAGCTCTGCGACGTGGTGCTCACCTGGGAAACCGCGTACGCGAAAGCGTTCTCCGTCCAGCTTTCTCCGGACGCCAACAGCTGGACCACCGCGTACTCGACCACCGCCGGCACGGGCGGCACGCAGACCGTGTCGCTCACCGGAACCGCGCGCTACCTGCGCGTTTACGGCACCCAGCGGGCGACCGGCTACGGCTACTCGCTCTGGGAAGTCGCGGTGCACGGCACCGGCGGCGGGACGACCATCCCGCCGACCGACCCGCGCAACCCGGACCTCGGGCCGAACGTGTCGGTGTTCGACCCCTCGACGCCGGCCGCGACCATCCAGAACCGGCTGACCCAGATCGCGGACCAGCAGCACACCAACCAGTTCGGCAGCGAGCGCTACGCCGTGCTGTTCAAGCCGGGCACCTACACCGCCGACGTCAACCTCGGCTTCTACGAGCAGGTGGCGGGCCTCGGCCTCTCCCCCGACGACGTCACCCTCAACGGCCACGTCCGCGTCGAGGCCGACTGGCTGCAGCAGGGCGACAACCCGAACAACAAGGGCAACGCGACGCAGAACTTCTGGCGCTCCGCCGAGAACCTCTCGGTGACCCTGCCCGCCGGGCAGGTCGAGCGCTGGGCCGTCGCGCAGGCCGCGCCGTACCGCCGGATGCACCTGCGCGGCAGCCAGATCCAGCTGTGGAACGGCGGCGACGGCTGGGCCAGCGGCGGCCTGATCGCCGACAGCAAGATCGACGGCGTGGCCGTTTCCGGTTCGCAGCAGCAGTTCCTGACCCGCAACAGCGAGCTGGGCGGCTGGCAGGGCGGCGTCTGGAACATGGTGTTCGTCGGCTCGACCGGCACGCCGCCGGCGTCGTTCCCGAACCCGCCGGAGACGGTCGTCGGACCGACCCCGGTGGTCCGCGAGAAGCCGTTCCTCTACGTCGACGGTTCGGGCAGCTACAACGTGTTCGTCCCGGCGCTGCGGCAGAACTCGTCCGGGACGAGCTGGGGTCACGGCGCGCCGGCCGGGCAGTCGATCTCGCTCAGCGAGTTCTACGTCGCGCACCCGTCCGACTCCGCCGCGACGCTCAACGCCGCGCTGGCCGCGGGTAAGAACCTGCTGGTGACGCCCGGCGTCTACCACCTCGACCAGGCGCTGAACGTCACGCGCCCGGACACCGTGGTGCTCGGCCTCGGCCTGGCGACGCTGATGCCCACGACCGGGACCGCGGCCATCACGACGTCCGATGTGGACGGCGTGAAGATCGCCGGGCTGCTGATCGACGCGGGCGCGGTGAACTCGCCGGTGCTGGTGCAGGTCGGCCAGCCGGGCTCGACCGCCAACCACGCGGCCGACCCGACGTCGCTGCACGACGTGTTCTTCCGGATCGGCGGCGCGGCCGTCGGGAAGGCCACGCAGACGCTGGTGGTCAACTCGAACAACGTCATCGGCGACCACATGTGGCTGTGGCGCGGCGACCACTCCTACGGCGTCGGCTGGAACGTCAACACCGCGGCCAACGGCCTGGTCGTCAACGGCGCGAACGTGACGATGTACGGGCTGTTCGTCGAGCACTACCAGCAGTACGAGGTGCTCTGGAACGGCAACGGCGGGCGGACGTACTTCTTCCAGAACGAGATGCCGTACGACCCGCCGGACCAGGCGTCCTGGTCCAGCGGCGGCGGACGGCAGGGCTGGGCCGCGTACAAGGTGGCCGACTCGGTGACCAGCCACGAAGGCTGGGGCCTGGGCAGCTACTGCTTCTTCAACACCAATCCGTCCATTGTGGCCAGTCATTCGTTCGAAGTCCCGAACACCAGCGGGGTCCGGTTCCACAACCTCGTTTCGGTGTCACTCGGCGGCGTGGGCACGATCGCCCACGTCATCAACGACTCGGGTGACGCCGCGAACACCGGGCACCAGGTGAGCCCGCTGGTCTCCTACCCGTAGGACGGCGGCGACGTAGGCGTCCGGGCGGACCAGCCAGGCTTCGCCCGGACGCGCGCCGAGCGCCCCGCCCACGGGGATCTCGGCGCTTCGGATTCCTTCGGCCCGCACGCCCGGGGTCGTCAGGAGCAGGAACCCCTGCCGGGCCAGGTCACGCAACCGTCCACTCCCGACGGTGACGTCCGGCAGCAGCACTCCCGGCCCCGGCGGCGGCAGCGCCCCGCGGGGTGGCCGGCCGGCGAACGGCCGCGTGGGATCGGACGTGGTCAGCGGCGAACCGGTGTACCAGAACGGCTCGGCCAGCCGTCCGGAGTCGACCTGCTCGTGCACCGCCGGATCGCCGGCCGCGCGGGTGAGGACGTCGAGGCGGCGCGCGCGCTGCCCGTCGTCCTGCGGCACCAGGAAGTCCATCGTCGCCGTCGTCACGGCCGCGTTCTCGGCCGCCGCCGCGTGCCGCTCGGCGTGGTAGCTCTCGAGCAGGTCCTCGCCCGCGTCGCCGCGCAGGACCCAGGCGAGCTTCCAGGCCGCGTTCTCCGCGTCGGCGACGCCGGAGTTGAGCCCACGCGCCCCGAACGGCGCGACCAGGTGCGCGCAGTCCCCGGCCAGCAGCACGCGCCCGACGCGCATCCGGTCGACCAGCCGCGTGTGGAAGCGGTACACCGAGCGCCAGACGACCTCGTACGGCCGGTCGCCGATGATCGCCCGGATCCGCCGGTCGAGCGCGCCGCCGGTTTCCTCGGCCGCGAGGTCGTAGTCGTCCGGGACCTGCCAGTCGATGCGGAACTGCGAGCCCGGGCACGGGTGGATGAGCACCTGCCTGCCCGGGTTCCACGGCGGGTCGAAGTGGAAGCGGCGCTCGGCCGCCCACCCCGGCAGGTCGGCGCGGATGTCGCAGATCAGGAAGAGGTCGCGGAAGGAGAACCCGTCGAGGTGCTGTCCGAGGGCGCGGCGCACGGTGTCACCCCGCGAGCCCGCGCAGGCGATCGCGTAGTCGGCCTCGATCCGGCGCGGCCCGTCCTTCGTCTCGCACTCGATTTCGACGCACCCGGGCTGCGTCACGCCGGTGACGCGGTGCCCGCGCCGGACGTCGATCAGCGGCTGCCGCGCGATCAGCTCGTCGAGGACCTCTTCGACGCGGGCTTGGGAGATGTTGACGAACGGCGGCAGCGCGGAGCCGCCGTCGGGCAGCTTCAGCGAGAACAGCTCGGTCTCGCGGTGGAACGTCCGGGCGGTCGTCCAGGTGAGCCCTTCCTCGGCGAGGCACCCCGCGCCGAGCGAGGCCCAGACGTCCAGGGTGTCCCGCTGCTGGCAGATGGCCTTGGACCCCACGGGGTCGCGCACCTCGTGCTCGTCGACGAGCACCACGGGTACGCCCCAGCGCGCGAGCAGCAGCGCGGCCGTCTGGCCGACCGGGCCGCTGCCGAGGACGGCAGCTCTCATCGTCCTAGCCCTGGAGCTGGTCCCAGACTTCGCGGTCGCGTTCGGCGGTCCACACCACCGGCCGCTCGATGCCGCCCAGCTCGTCCCACAGCCGGGAGACGTCGAAGGGCAGGCAGTGCTCGAAGATCGGCCAGTGGCCGTACTGGTCGTTGAGGGCCGCGTGCGTGCGTTCGAAGGCGTCCTTGAGCGTGCCGCCGGCATCGCGGACCGCGCCGACCTCGCGGATCATGGTGGTCAGGAAGTGCCGCGTCTGCGCGATCGCGGCCTCGACGGCCTCCGCCCCACGGCTCACCCCACCCCGCCCGCCGATCAGGGTCTCGGCGCCGAACGCGCCGACCCGGTCCAAAGTGGACGAGGCCCAGTCGCGGTGGAACGCGTCCCCGGTGTAGAGCGCGGCTTCGGCTTCCACGAGGTCACCGGCGTAGAGGATCTTCTGCCGCGGCAGCCAGGCCACGATGTCGCCTTCGGTGTGCCCGCGCCCGCAGTACTGCAGGACGAGGTCGCCGCGGTCGCCCCCGAGGTCGATGGTGAGCCGGTCGGAGAAGGTCAGCGTCGGCCAGGTCAGTCCCGGCACGGAATCCGCGCCCTTGGCCAGCCGCGGCATCCGCCCGAACTCACTGGCCCAGTCCTCCTTCCCGCGTTCGGCGACCAGCGCGCGGGTGTTCTCGTGCGCGACGATGACTTCGGCGTCGAACGCGGACGCACCGAGCACGCGCACGGCGTGGTAGTGGCTCAGCACCAGGTAGCGCACGGGCTTGTCGGTGTGTTCGCGCAGCTTCGCGAGCCACTCGCGGGCGGCGACGGGCGTGGCGAGCGCCTCGAAGCAGACGAGGAAGTCCTCGCCTTCGATGGCCCCGATGTTGGGATCCCCCTCGGCGGTCAGCGCGTAGACGCCGTCGTCCAGGACTTCCAGGGTCTGCGCTTTCTCCGCCAGGTCGGCCGAAGAGGCGAACGCTTTCTTCGTCACGGCTAGGGCTCCTTGATCGTCAAAGCATTGACTATCTCGTCTCAGGCTAGCCCGCCGCGCCGCCGCGCGGAACCCCCTCGTCGCCTAACCTGACCGCATGACCGACCGACCGGCCGACCTCGACTACCTCTCGTTCGTCGACTACGCGATCGGGAAGACGCGGGCCGAGCTCCCCGCGACCGACCCGGTGGCGATGCGCCTCGGCCTCACCCTGCACCGCCTCGCGGGAGCACTGGTCTACGACTGGGAGTCCACGGTCCACCGCCCCCGAGGCTGGAGCTGGGGCGGCTTCCGGGTGCTGTTCGTGCTGTGGCTGGCCGGGCCCCTGGAGTCCCGCCACGTGGCCCGGCTGGCCGGCATGAGCCGGGCGGCGGTCTCGGCCCTGGTCAAGACGCTGGAGCGAGACGGGCTGGTGACCCGCTCGGCGGTACCCCGTGATCGTCGGGCCGTGGAGCTGGACCTGACGGAGGCGGGCCATGCGTCGGTGGCCGAGGCGTACCAGGAGCACAACGAGCGGGAGCAGGCTTGGGCTGCGTCGCTGACGCCGTCTGAGCGGACGACGCTGATCGGCTTGCTGGAGAAGCTGACGACAGGCCCGGCCGCGGCGGCGGCACAGCGGCTGACGTAGGGCGTCGGCGGCCGGTGATTCGAACGCGGTCAGGATCGGGTGCGGATCGTTGGCGGATGGGGTCGCGCCCGCGGTTCGAGCCAGTGTGAGCGACGGAAGCCGTAGTTGGCGCAGCCGGCGCTGGGTCCACGATCCAGTTGACGACGGTCCACAGGCGGGTAGGCGCCGAACCGCGCAGGGCATCCACCGCGGCCGAAACCGCGATCAGCGGGACTCCCCGGGGGAGGGTGAATCCCTGGCCGCGCCAGCAGTTCAGCACATGGGGGTGGGCCCGTAGCCGGTGGCTGCGGGCCTGTCCCGTGTTCAGGCTGCGAAGGGCAGGGGTTGGTGGATGTTGTTGCGCCGGGGTTTTCGGCGTTTGTCCAGGAACCGTGGTGGCAGGAACTCCGGATGGCCGTCGGTGGCGATCCGGACTTGCCAGCCGGAGCGGTGCAACAACCGGTGGTGATGGCCGCACAACAGGACCAGGTTCGCCAGCTCGGTCGGGCCGCCCTCGGCCCAGTGCCGGATGTGATGGCCCTGGCAATGCCGCGGTGGGCGATGGCAACCCGGGAACGCACACCCTCGGTCGCGCAGGAACAACGCCCGGCGCAAGCCGGGTGAGATCAGGCGGCGGGCACGACCTAAGTCGAGGGGTTCGCTGGCGGACCCGAGGACAGCGGGGATCAACTTGCAGTCACAGGCATGCAGGCGGGCTTCGGCGGCCGTGATGAGGCCAGTGTCGCCCAGGGTGGCCGTGCCGAGGCCGGATTGCAGGTCGGTGAGGGAGACCGCGACCATGACGTGGGCGCGTTCCCCAGCCTGCGTCGGTAACTCTGGAGAATTCAACGCCAGGTCGACCGCATCGGAGAAAGCATCGCCGTAACGTTCCTGCGGGGAGCGGAGATCGTCGGCGCCGCGGCGTTCGGCCAACGCGTCGAGCAGGGCGCTGGCGCGGGTGCCGGTTTCGTCGTCGAAGCGACCGGACAGTTCCCAGGTTCCGGTGCGTTTGCGGCGCAACGACAGTTCCCGGGCGGGGATGGTCGGCTCGGTGTCGTCGGGTTCAACCCCGTCGGGGTCGAGGTGGGCCAGGATCCGCGCGCCCAGGGCGGCGACTTGCTTGTGACCGGCGTCGGCGGCGAAAGTGAGGAGATCGTGTTCGGCGGTGTCGCGGTGGGTGGCGGGGATGCGGGAGACGGCCTCGACGATGGTGTCGATCATCGGGGTACTCAGCGAGCCGGTGCGGGCGGCGGCACCGGTGGCCGGGGCGACCGCGGGAGTGTGAGTGGGGTTTAGGGCCTGGGCACGAGCGACGGTGCGTCTGGCGGCAGCGTGCGGAACATCGGCGAGGTGCTCATAAAGCCGTGCGGTGGAACGGTATCCGAACAGCTCCATAACGCCGCGGGACTCGATTTCCACCAGCAACGCACCGATTTCCGCCTCAGCAGACCGCACCACAGTGAGCAGCGAAACAACACGGTCGGCCAAGGCCGCCGCATCCGCTTGCCACACCGCTTCTCTGTCCACACACCAAGACTACCGACCATACGAACACCTGTTCATCACACGATCAGGTGGAACAGATCAACTGGCAATCCCCGGCAGCCGCAACGTGTGCCCCGTCTGCTCAGCCTTCGCCCGCAAGTACCGAACATTGCTGTCAGTCGCGAAAACCCCAGTGGGAACCTGATCCCGCACGGCAATCCCAGCAGCCCGCAACTGCGCGGCCTTGTCGGGATTGTTGGAGAGCAGATCGACCTCGCCGGCCCCGAGCGCCTTGAGCATCTGCGCCGCGACGGCGTAATCCCGGCCATCCTCGGGCAACCCGAGCGCGGCATTGGCGGCGTAGGTGTCGAGGCCGCCGTCCTGCAACGCGTAGGCGTCGAGCTTGTTGTAGAGCCCGATCCCCCGGCCCTCCTGCCGCAGGTACAGCAGGTACCCACCGGCTTCGGAGATCCGTTCGACGGCCTCGGCCAGCTGCGGCCCGCAGTCGCAGCGCGCGGACCCGAAGACGTCGCCGGTCAGGCATTCGGAGTGCGGGCGGACGAGGGGGACGGCGCCGGGCGTGCCGAGCACGAGGGCGAGGTGCTCGCCACCGTCTTCGAGGCCGCGGAAGGTGACCGCTTCGGCGTCCACCTCGAGCCCGCCGTGCAGCCGCAGCGGGATGCGCACCCGCGTCCGCACCTCGGCCGTCACGTCGTCGCCCCTGGAGTCACCCACATGATCGACCCTACACGAAGTTCAAATTCGAACTGGCGGGCCTCAGGCATCCTCGGCCGCGGCGGCCACCTCCTCGGCCTCGAGCTGCTGCGCCAGCCCCACGACCGATGCGAGGATCTGGCGCACGTTCTTCGTCAGCTTCTTGAGCCCGAGCCGCGCCAACACGGCCCGAAAGACCGCCTCTTCGTTGTCCCAGCCTTCGCGCCCGGCCATTTCCCTCATGACCGTGGCGAGCTCGCGCGGCGGCACGTCATCCAGGTCACGCGGCCCCAGCGTCCGCACGTGGACCAAGGGCTGGTCCGGCAGCCGGTAGGTGGCGGGACGGACGCCCGAACGCCCGAGCGGATCGTCGGCGAGGAGGACACCCCGGCGGACCGCGAGACTCACCGCCGAGTTGAGGACCCGAGCCAGCTGCGAACCGACTCGGAGACCACCCGACGATTGCACGTACACGCGATGGATCCGGTCACCCCGCACCGGTCCTTCGGCGGCCACGATCGCCCGGATCCCTTCGACCAGCTGATCACGTCCCGCGTCGGCTGCCGGCGTCAACGAACCGGCATAGGTCACGTACTCGCTCAGCTCCAGCCGCGCACCGTTCGCGGTCGTCCGATCGGCTTGTGGCAGGTCTGGCCGCTCGATCGGACTCGGTTCGAGCAGAGCACCCGGCTCGACATCGAGCTCAAGATCACCGGTGAAGCTCTCCGCCACCTCGTCGGCGGGGTCGAGGACGATCGCCGGTGCTGGAGCAACGACGGCTTCCGCCTCCGGTACCTCCGTTGCCGGCGACCAGCCCGAAGGGTGGATGTCTTCTTCCTCGAGCATCTCCCACAGTCCGGCGAGGGCTTCCGCCCGATCGACGTCGAACGCGGAGCCGGGGATCCGGAAGAACCGCCAACCGCACCGCTCGAGGTCGCGCTGCCTAGCGAGATCGCGGTCGTAGGCTTCGGGGCCGTGCCATTCGTCGCCGTCGCACTCGACGGCGAGGCGCCCGTGAGCGCCGATCACGACCAGGTCGATCCGGTACCCCATGGCCGGGTACTGCGCGTGCACGAGGTAGCCGCGGTCGACGATGCGGTTGTACACGCGCTGTTCGAACAGCGAATCGAACGGTTCGACCCGCCGGTCTTCCGGCACCACCTCGCTCGAAACCCCGGCGTCGGCGTTCTGCCACCGCGCCATCACCCCGTAGCTGTAGTCGAGCAGCTGGAACCGCATGCAGTCCCGGTTCGGGAGTTCGTCCGGGCGGACCGAGTGGAAGACCCAGACCTGGTCCTTCGCCCGCGAAACCGCCACGTTGTACCGCTGGACGTACTGTTCGTGCGTCAGCGGAACCATGCGCTTGCCAGGCGCCGGCGCCGCGACCATGGACAGGAAGATCACGTCCCGCTCGGATCCCTGGAAGTCGGCCGCGTCGCCGCAGCGGAAGTCGCGGCTCGTCCAGTCCTCCTTCGAGATGCGTCCGAGGAGCTTGTTCTGGATCTCCTTCGCCTGGGCCGGGCCGAGCAGCGAGACGACTCCGAAGGTCTTGCCGTCGTAGGCCGGATCGGCGAGGCACTTCTCGATCTGGTCGATGATCGCTTCGACCTCGACGGGGTTGCTCTTGTTCGTCGTGCCGCGCTCGTAGCCGTCTTCGAGGTAGACGGCCTTGATCGGGTCGAGCCGGTCGACACCGTACTGGCGGACCGGGACCAGCCGGATGCCTTCCGGCTCGTAGGCGATCCGGTTGGAGAAGCCGATGATCTCGGGGACGCACCGCCGGTGCTCGATCAGGGTGATCGACTTCCCGTAGCGCATCTTCGCCTCGTCGAAGAAGCTGCGACGCGGCTCCTGCCACGTATCGCGGTACCGGTCGGCGGCCAGGTACTGCCGGGCCAGGTCACGCAGCTGCTGCTGGTCCACGCCGACCGCCGAGGGGGAAACCTGCTTGTCGTCCCCGATGACCACGATCTTCTTGGCGAGGTACTGCAGGAAGACCGCTTCCGTCCCGGCTTGCGAAGCCTCGTCCACCACGACCACGTCGAACATGTCGGGGCGCACGCGGAGCTGCTCGGCGATCCGGTAGATCGGCATGATCCACACCGGCACCGAAGGACGGCAGCGATCCATCGCCTTCCGGATTTCGGCGCGGCGCTGGTTGCGGTAGATCCCGGTGTTCTTGCCCGCCCGCTGGACGAGCTGCGCGTACTGGGTCAAGTCCGCGCGCGCGGACCCGTGGAGGCGTTCCGGCGATGCCGCGTGGTCCCACGCCCGCCGCGCGGCGATCGCTTCGGCCTCCTTCCGGATGGCCTGCTCGATCCTGGTCACCTCGGCCTGGAGGAAGTTCACGTCGATCGCTTCCTGCTGCGTGACCCACACCCGCGCCGCGGTCCAGCGCCACGCCTCCGAGAAGTTCGCGAGCCGCCGCGCCCAGACCGGGTCACCAGCGTCCGCGGCCACTTCCTCGTACAGCCGCGGCGCGGCTGCCTTCAGCACACCGCCGAGGTGGTCGCGGCGATCCGCCTGGCTGCGGACCTCCACCAGGCGGGTCAGGGTCCGGTGCGCACGGGCGAAGTTCTCGGTGTCACGCTTCTCCACGGCGTCCAGCAAGCCGGCGACGCACTCGGCGGAGTCGGACCACTGGGCGGTTTCCCGGACGAACTGGGCCAGCGCGACCAGTGGTGCTCCCGCCGCCACCTTGGCTTCCTCGGCCGCCGCGGCATCGGTCAGGCTCGCGTACTCGCGGACGCCGCCGAGATCGTTCCAATCCGGAGACGGCAGCCCGAGCCGGCGCAACCGCCCCTCTTCGGCGACCAGTTCGTCGGCGAGACCGAGCACCCGGTGCAGCTGTTTGAGCTCCACGCTGTGCCACTGAAGACGTTCCTGAAGGGTGTCCTCGAGCGGGATCTTGATGGTCTCGGGCCAGGCTCGGTCGAGCGCCGCCAGCACCCGGCTGCCCTCAGCCCAGGCGATGAACGTGTGCAGCTGGGGGCCCGACGTCGGGGTCAGTCCGTCGACCCGGACGTTGTCGAACAGCGGCTGGGCCTGCTTGAGGATCTTGGGCGCGAAAGCGCCGATCTTGGGGCTGCCGTCGGCCATCGTCTTGATGGCACCGCCGCCCGAGAGGAACCGCAAGAGCTCGCCGGCGAGGGAGACGAGTGCGCCCAGGTCCCCGCCGCGCACGACCACGTCGGTGAGCGGACCGAGCGGGCCGACGAAGCCCGTGGCTGTGGCGATCAAGTTCTGGATCGTGCCGCCGCGCGCACGCCACTGGTCGGCCCGCCCGGTCCGGATGTCCCGCAGCGCCTCGTCCAGCCACTGTTCCCGGCGCCCGAGCAGGTAGTCCGCTTCGTCGGCGAGGCGGTTAAGCCGGCTCTGGACTTCGGCACGCTGTGCGGGCGCGAGTCGCCGGACAGCGGCGAACGCGGGGTGCTCCTTGAGCACGGTGTGTTGGGAATCCGCGGTGGTGGCACGGCCTTCGGCGGCGACCAGGCGCGCGAACTGCTCGGCGTCCGGCAGCTGCGCAACGGCGGGCAGGCGCAACCGGGCTTGGGGTTCGTCGGACCGCAGGCTGTCGTCGATCAGGTAGCCGTGCCACTCCTGCGCTTCACCCGTGCTGAAGGGCGCTTCGTCGTCGGGGCCGATCGCGCTGAAGTCACGCAACCAGCCCAGCTGATCCTGCTCGGCGGTGAGCTGCTGGGCGATCTTCGAGAGCGTCCCCTGGTAGCCGCAGTGCTCCCAGGTCAGGACTTCCCGTTCCCGCGCTTGGACGAGCTTGCTGTGGGCGGCGGATCGCTCGCGACGCAGCCGGTCGACGGTCTCCAGGTGCCGCTGCACGGCACGCGCGTTTTCGGTGCCATCGTGGTCACTCGCCGCCGCCGCGATTTCCTGGACCGCCACCTTCAGGTCGGCCATGTCTTCCCGGGAAGACCCGACGACCGCGACCGCGAGGGGCTTGACCGCGTCCGGGAGCTTGTCGCGCACTTCCCGCAGGGCCCGGTCGGTGTGGGCGGTGACGAGAACACGCTTGCCCTGCGCGAGCAGGTGGGAGATCAGCGCGGCGGCGGTGTGCGTCTTGCCGGTGCCCGGCGGCCCTTGCACCAGGGTCTGGGACGCGGCGTCGACCCGCCGGATCACGGCGAGCTGGCGGTCGTTGACCGGCAGGGGGAGGAACGGCTCGTCATCGACGGTCAAGATCGCGCCGTCGCCCGTGGCCGCCGGCGCGGTCGGGACGTGGTCGGGGTCGATCAACGGGATCAGCCCGTCCGGCACCTCCCCGGTTGCGTCCAGCTGGCTCAGGATGGTGTCGAAGATTTCGATCAGGCCCTGCTGGCTCCGCCTCCGCAGGACGAGCGCCGGTGCGTACGCAGCGACCCCGAACTTGCCCGGGACTGCAGCTTCGTCCTGCTCCCGGTACTCGCCATCGGGGTCGAGGCTGTGGACGAGCCGGCGCGCGAATTCTCCGGTGGCGACCGGATCCAGGGCCGGCCCCTCGTAGGCTTTGATGTCAGCGCGCACCTCGTCGATCTTGTCCGGCGCCGTGACCAGGCTCGGATCGACCATGTCGAGTTCGAGCTGCACCGGCTCGCCCGACTCGACGATGCGGGCCTCGAGCCGTCCGGTCCGGTCGTCGAAGTCGACGGACGCCGGGCTGGTCAGCAGGTGGCGCTTGATCACGTGGCCGTCGACGGGCTGCCAGCTGAGACAGCCGGTCCCGGCGACCAGCTCCAGCTCCTCCGGGCTTTCCTTGGCGTAGACGTACACCGTGTAGAGCCGCGCGTACAGATCCCGTGCCGGACGGTCGACCCGCTCGCGTCCGGCCCATTCCTGCCAGCGCGGCAGCCAGGTGGAGTACTTCCGCTCCACGTCCGGGAACTGGTCCAGGCTCAGCTGCGCCGGTGCCTTCGCCGCGCCCTCTTCCGCATCGGGCTCGGGCTCCACATCGGTGATTCGCTGCCGGAGCGACGGCGTCTTCTCGGCGTCGTCGAGCGGCTCCGTCAGCCATCGCGCGAGGTCCGCGTCGGGTTCGGGCGGGAGCGTCACCGGCACGCGGTCGACCGACAGGAGCGGCGCGTCCGCCGGCGGCGCGTCCCCGGCCAGCCGCGTGATCGCCGGATGGACGGGGAGATCCGCGAGCCAGAGCACGTCGCCGTCGCGCCGGTAGGTGTCGACCGATCGCACCGGGTTGGCCCTCAGCTGCTGAGCCCCGCGGAGAAACTCGAACAACCGACGCGCGCGGTCCACCAGCGACGTACTCATTCCACCTGCCCAATTCCGCCAGTCATGAGCGTGATCGGGGAAACCACGCTTCAGCACAATCGCGATCACGGTCAGAATGTCACTGACAGTTATCAAATCGTGAAGCGCGGGATTGCCGGGTGACACGCTGACCGGGCGGAACCCGAAAACCGGTGGCGGCCCCGCCGTAAGCTCACCCCATGATCCCCGCCACCACCGCGGCGTCCTTCCTCCTCGTCGTCCTCCTCGGCGCGATGTCCCCCGGCCCCGACTTCGTCGTCGTCACCCGCTCGTCCCTCACCGGCGGCCGGCGCGCCGGGATCGCCGCCGGGGTCGGGATCGCCCTCGGGGTCTTCGCCTGGGTCGTCGCGATCGCCCTCGGGGTGGCCGCGGTCCTCACCGCGTCGGCCGTCGCCTTCACCGTCGTCAAGCTGGTCGGGGCCGCCTACCTCGTCTTCCTCGGGGTCAAGGCCTGGCTGGCCGTCCGCCGCGGTGAATACCGGGACCTCGGCGGCGAGCGCAAAGACCCGCTCAAAGCCGGGGCCGCGTTCCGGCAAGGGCTCTTCACCAACCTGCTCAACCCCAAGGTGGCCGTCTACTTCCTCGCCCTGCTCCCCCAGTTCCTGCCTGCCGACGGCTCCACCCTGCAGACCCTCGAACTCGCCGCGATCGCCACCGCCGGCACCGTCGTGTGGTTCGTCACCCTCGCCGTGGTCGTCGGGGCGCTGAAGAAGGTCTTCCGCGACGGCCGCGTCCGGCGGGGGCTCGATGCCGTGCTCGGCAGCCTGCTCGTCGCGCTCGGCCTGAAGGTCGCCGCCGAAACGGCGTGAACCCGGGCGTCAGCCGAGTTTCTCGGCCGCCAGGCGGGTGCCTTCCACCCGGGCCTTGATCTTCGCGAAGGCGATGTCGCGCGACGTCGACGTGTCGTCCGCGAACGGCGAGAACCCGCAGTCGTCGCACGTCCCGAGCCGCTCGGCCGGGACGTACCGGGCCGCCGCCAGGACGCGGTCGCGGACCTCCTCCGGGGTCTCCACGCGCGGGTCGATCGGGTCGGTCACGCCGACGAAGACCCGCTGGTCGGCCTTCAGGTTGTCGGCGATGACCGCGAGCGCGCGATCGGGGTCCGGCTCGCTGGCCAGCTGGACGAAGAAGCGCCCGGCCTTGAGGTCGAACAGCGCCGGCAGCAGGCCCGCGTAGTCGACGTCGAGGCTGTGCACCGAGTCCAGGTCGCCGCCCGGGCAGGTGTGGACGCCGATCTTCGCGCGCTCCTCCGCCGTGAACCGGTCGAGGACCGCGTTGTTCAGCTCGACGAACTGCCGCAGCAGGCCGCCCGACGGGTCCAGCTTCAGCGACAGCCGGCCCTCGGTGAAGTCGATCTGGACGCTGTCGGCGCCCGCGTCGAGGCTGCGGCGGATGTCCGCCTCGGCCTCGTTCACCAGGTCGGCGATGAACTGCTCCTGCGAGTACCCCTCGATGCCGTCGGCCGGGTAGATCAGGGAAACGGCCGAAGCCGCGATCACCGCCTGCTTGACCGGCTTGGCCGTGAGCGCCTTCGCCCGGGTCAGGTACTCGTCGGCGTGGGTCGCGTAGCGGAACGGACCCGCGGTCAGCCGCGGCAGCTGCCGGGTGTGCCCGTCGGCGAACGGGATGACGACGCCGTCCGGCGCCAGCGCGGTCAGCCCGGCCAGCGGGTACGTCGCGAAGCTCGGCTTGCCCTGCTCGCCGTCGGTCAGCACCGGGGAGCCGGTCTCCTCGAACCGGGCGATCGTGTCGGCCAGCGCGCGGCTCTCCAGCTCGGCGAGCGCGGCGGCGTCGATCCGCCCGGCGGCGAACTCCCCGAGGCCCTCGACGAGGTACGCCGGGCGCGGGATGCTGCCGATCGGTTCGGTGGGCAGGGTCATCGAGGTCCTCCAGCTGGGTTCAGGCACGCGAGAGGACGCAACGGCCGCCCCCTCGGTCACCGGCCACGTTCGCAAGGCAACTTAACGTGCTCACGGGCGCTCACGGAGCGCGGATCACCCGGTCGGCTCAGTAAAAAGCACGAATTCGGAAGGCGTTCGGCGGTTCGTTGGGAGGACGATGGGGTATTCGCTTTGGCGATACGGCGGGTACGGCGCCGAAGGAGTACCCCGATGCTCAGTCACCACGATCGCACCGAGCTCGAAAAGATCGAACGCAGCCTCGAGCTCAGCGACCCCGATCTGGCCACCGCGCTGCGCGAGGGCAAGCGGCCGAAGTCGCGCGCGCTCCGGAGCACCGTCCTGATCATCTTCGACGTCGTCGCCGTGACGCTGCTGGTCGTGGGGCTGGTCCTGCCCGGCCCGGGTGTCACGCTGTGCGGGATCATCGCGCTCACCGGCACCGTCTGGACCCACGTGGCGCGGCACCGGATCTGAGGCGAGACTGGGCCCGTGAAGTGGGTCCTGCACGTCGACCTCGACCAGTTCATCGCCGCGGTCGAGATCGCCCGCCACCCCGAGCTCGCGGGCCGGCCCGTCGTCGTCGGGGGCAACGGCGACCCCACCGAACGGGCGGTGGTCGCGACCGCCTCGTACGAGGCCCGCGAGTTCGGCGTCCAGTCCGGCATGCCGCTGCGGCTCGCCGCGAAGCGCTGCCCGGACGCCGTCTTCCTGCCCAGTGACCCGGACGCCTACCTCGAGGTGTCGGCGCGGGTGATGGGGGTGCTGCGGGAGTTCCCGGTCGTCGTGCAGGTGCTGGGCTGGGACGAGGCGTTCCTCGGGGCGGAGACCGACGACCCGGAGGCGCTCGCGGTGGCGTTGAAGGACGCCGTGGCCCGCGAGACCGGGCTGTCGTGCGCGGTCGGGATCGGCGACAACAAGCTGCGGGCCAAGCTCGCCACCGGGTTCGGCAAGCCGGGCGGGATCTACCGGCTGACGCAGGAGAACTGGTGGCCGGTGATGGCCGAGCGGCCGACCGACGCGCTGTGGGGCATCGGCGGCAAGACCGCGAAGAAGCTGGCTGAGCTGGGCATCCGCACGGTGCTCGACCTGGCGGGCGCGGACGCGGCGGTGCTGGCCGCCCGCTTCGGCCCGAAGACCGGGCCGTGGCTGCGGCTGCTCGGCGGCGGCATCAGCGACGCCGACGTGAACGCGACCCCGTACGTGGCCCGGTCCCGCAGCCGCGAGACGACGTTCCAGCGCGACCTCACGGACCCGGCCGAGATCGCGGCGGAGGTCTCGGCGCTGGCCAAGCGGGTCACGCAGGACGTCCTGGACGAAGGCCGCCCGGCGGCGCGGGTGGCGGTCAAGGTGCGATTCGTGCCGTTCCTGACCCACACGCACAGCATCACGCTGCCGGAGCCGACGTCGGACGCGGCGGAGCTCGACCGGGCGGCGCGCGAGGTGCTGGGCATGTTCGAGCTGACCCGCGCGGTGCGGCTGCTCGGCGTGCGGGCCGAGTTCCTTCGCGAGGACGACGACTAAATCTCGTCAGGCAGCGGCAACGGCCGGTCCGGGTCCAGCTCGACGCCACCGGCCTTCAGCGTGTGGTCCAGCATCGCCCAGATCGTGCCGGTCAGCTGGTCGGTCAGCTGCGCCAGGCTGAGCGCGCCCGGGTGGTCGAGCCAGCGGGTCGTCGCCGACTCGACGTAGCCGACCAGGCCGAACGCGATCGTGTCCGCCGGGGCCGGGTCGAGGCCGAACGCCGTCAGGTAGCCCGAGAACAGGCCGCTGAGGTGGCGGGCGATCGTGCCGCGGACGTCGGTCGTGGCCGGGACCGCGCGGGCCAGGTAGCGGTGCAGGGGTTCGTGCTCGGTCAGCCAGCGCAGGTGCGTCGAGATCACCGTCGTGATCATCTCGTGCGGGGATCCCGAAGGGTGCCACAGCGGCGCGAGCTCGGCCGTCACCAGCTCCGCCGCGCGCTCGGCGATCGCGCGCTGGAGGTCGGCCGCGTCGGCGAAGTGGCGGTACAGCCGGGTGCGGGCCACGCCGGCGCGCTCGGCGATCTGCTCGGTCGAGACGTCCGGGCCGTGCTCGGCGATGGCCGCCAGTGCCGCGTCGACGAATTCGGCGCGCCGCCGCTCCTGCTGGCCCGCCCAGCGCGCCGCCCGTCCGTCGACCTTGGTCACCCGGGAAGCCTACTCAAGTCCCGCGAGCCGGTGTACGCTCGCCGAAGTAACTAGTACAGCGCGTACCCCCTACTTTTCCGGAGGCCGCCATGGGCGTCGAGGCCCAGGACCGGGACGTCACCGCGGCTCGCCTGCTCAAGAGCTCCGCGAAGAACTCCTACGACCCGTACGTCGACGTCGACTGGGCCGCGCCGCTGGTCGAGGGCAAGGCCTACATGCCGCTCGAGCGCGTCTCCCTCTACGGCACCGACCTTTGGGCGAAGCTGACGCCGGAGCAGCGGATCGAGCTGTCCAAGCACGAGATCGCCAGCATCATGAGCGTCGGGCTGTGGTTCGAGATCGTCCTCATGCAACTGCTCGCCCGGTACGTCTTCGACCTCGACGCGCGCACCGAGCACGCGCAGTACGCGATGACCGAGATCGGCGACGAGACGCGGCACTCGGTGATGTTCGCCCGCACCGCCGAGCGGCTGGGCGTCCCGCGCTACGGCGTCCCCAAGGTCGTGCACCGCGCCGCCAAGGTGTTCGGCGCGACCGCGGCCGGCCCGTCGATGTTCGCCAGCGTGCTGGTCGCCGAGGAGACCACCGACCGGCTGCAGCGCTCGATGATGGACGACGACGGCATCCAGCCGCTGATCCGCTCGGTCAACCGCATCCACGTCGTCGAGGAGGCCCGGCACGTCCGGTTCGCCAAGGAGGAGGTGCTGCGCGAGACGCCGAAGCTGTCGAAGGCGGCCCTGCAGCGGCACCGGGTGCGCACCGCGCTGGTCGCGTTCGGCGTCATCGACAGCATGGTCGACCCGCGGATCTACCGCAGCGTCGGGATCGACCCGCGCGAAGGCCGGGCCGCGGCCCTGGCGAACCCGCACTTCCACGAAACGCGCCGCTGGATGGCCGAGAAGATCGTGCCGTTCCTGCGCGAAGCGGGGCTGATCGGCGGCCGCTCGGAGGGCATCTGGCGGCGCGCGCACCTCGTCTGAGGCACTCGCGCGCGGAATTCCGCTCGCCCCGGGGTGCCCGGTTCCGCCAGGATGCCCGGGTGACGACGAAGGTCCGGCCGGCCCGCGCCGGCGACGAAGCCGTGCTCGCCGAGATCGACGAGCGCACGTGGGACTCCACCGTGTCCCCCGCTCCCCCGCCGCCGCCCGGCACGCCGTTCTTCGACGAGGGCGCGCGGCCGGAGAACTTCCTCGTCGCCGAGCACGACGGCGCCGTCGCCGGGTACGTCCGGCTCAGCGAGGGGTTCGGCATCCCGGCCCACGCGCACGTGCTGGTGCTCGGCGGGCTCGCCGTCGACCCGGACCGCCAGGGCCTCGGCATCGCGGGACGGCTGGTGGACGCGGCCATCGCGGAGGCGCGCCGGCGCGGGGCCCGCAAGCTGACGCTGCGCGTGCTGGGTCACAACGCCGCCGCCCGCCGGGTCTACGAGCGGTCCGGGTTCACCGTGGAAGGCGTGCTGCGCGGGGAATTCCGCGTCGACGGCACCGACGTCGACGACGTTCTCATGGCCCGGACGCTCGCTTGACAGCTTCGCGGCGGCTTTGCCATCCTGGATCCGGGCCGAGAGGCGCTGCGACGGAACTCCTTCCGCCACGCTCGGCCCGCGACACGCATCCAAGGGCGCCTCCCGCGAGGGAGGTGCCTTTTTTGTTGCCGTGCCCCGGTTCCTCCCGAGCGTTCCGCAACCAGCCGTCAGGAAAGAGCTCGAGGAATGAGTGACAAACTCGCACGCCGCAACGGTCTCGACTTCGCCGTCGCCGACCTTTCCCTGGCCGACGCCGGCCGCACCCAGCTGCGGCTGGCCGAGCACGAGATGCCCGGCCTGATGGCGATCCGCCGCGAGTACGCCGCCGCCCAGCCGCTCAAGGGCGCGCGCATCGCCGGGTCGCTGCACATGACCGTGCAGACCGCCGTGCTGATCGAGACACTGGTCGCGCTCGGCGCCGAGGTGCGCTGGGTGTCCTGCAACATCTTCTCCACCCAGGACGAGGCCGCCGCGGCGGTCGTCGTCGGCCCCGAGGGCACCGTCGACGCCCCGTCGGGCACCTCGGTGTTCGCCTGGAAGGGCGAGACGCTCGAAGAGTACTGGTGGTGCACCGACCAGCTCTTCGCCTTCGACGGCGGCAAGACCCCGAACATGATCCTCGACGACGGCGGCGACGCCACCCTGCTGGTGCACAAGGGCGTCGAGTTCGAAGCCGCGGGCGCCGTCCCGCAACCGTCCGAAGAGGACCCCGAGGAGTACCGGATCATCCTCGACACCCTCCGCGCGAGCGTGGCCGCCGACGGCGGCCGCTTCACCCGGATGGCCAAGGAGATCCGCGGCGTCACCGAGGAGACGACCAACGGCGTCAAGCGGCTCTACAAGCTCGCCAAGGACGGCGAGCTGCTCTTCCCGGCGATGAACGTCAACGACTCCGTCACGAAGTCCAAGTTCGACAACAAGTACGGCATCCGGCACTCCCTTGTGGACGGACTGAACCGGGCCACCGACGTGATGATCGGCGGCAAGCGCGTCGTGGTCTGCGGCTACGGCGACGTCGGCAAGGGCGCGGTCGAGGCGCTGCGCGGCCAGGGCGCCCGGGTCGCGGTCACCGAGATCGACCCGATCTGCGCGCTCCAGGCGTCGATGGACGGGCTCGACGTCGTCGAGCTCGACGACGTGGTCGCCACCGGGGACATCTTCATCACCACCACCGGCAACTTCGGCATCATCTCCGCCGACCAGATGAGCCGCATGAAGCACAACGCGATCGTCGCCAACGTCGGGCACTTCGACAACGAGATCGACATGGCCGGGCTGGCGAAGCTGCCGGGCATCGTGAAGAAGGAGATCAAGCCGCAGGTGCACGAGTGGGCGTTCCCGGACGGCCACTCGATCATCGTGCTCTCCGAAGGCCGCCTGATGAACCTCGGCAACGCGACCGGCCACCCGTCGTTCGTGATGTCGAACTCGTTCACCAACCAGGCGATCGCGCAGATCGAACTGTTCGCCAAGCCCGGCGAGTACGCCACCGACGTCCACCGGCTGCCGAAGCACCTCGACGAAAAGGTGGCCCGCCTGCACCTCGACGCACTCGGGGTGAAACTCACCAAGCTCACGAAGCAGCAGGCGGACTACATCGGCGTCGACGTCGAAGGTCCGTACAAGCTCGATCACTACCGGTACTGATCCGAGATTGCTCCGTTTGACGCAGTTTGCGGCACCGGGAAAGTGGCCATCCTCCCCGTGACAGCGCATCCGCCCGGCCGGCACGCCGGACGGGTCCCATGCGAAGGAGTGTGTGTCAAGTGATCATTCTCGGTGTAATTCTTCTCGTCATCGGGTTCATCGTGGGTATCCCGGTGCTTTACACCATCGGCATCATCCTCGCGGTGGCCGGCGTGGCACTGGCCATCCTGGGCGGCACCGGCCGCCGGATCGGTGGGCGTGCGCACTGGTACTGATTCCCGACCGGCCCGCGGCCTGGCGCGTCAGCAGCAATGCTGGCCGCGCCAGGCCGTTCGGCCTTCGTTCACGGCCACCGCGGCGATCGCGAGCGCGACCGCCGGGTCGGCCCACCACCACCCGGACAGGGCGTTGAGCAGCAACCCCGCCAGCAGCACCGCGGAAAGCCAAGTGCAGAGCAGGGTCTGCCGCGAATCCGCCACCGCGCTGGCCGACCCCAGCTCCCGCCCCGCGCGGCGCTGCGCCGCGGACAGGGCGGGCATCACCGCGAGCGAAACCGCCGCGAGCACGATTCCGGTCCGTGAGCTTTCCGGCGCGGTACCGCTGAAGAATGTGCTGACGGCCTCGATCGTGACGTAAACCGCGAGCGCGAAAAACGACAGCGCAATCGCTTTCAGAGCCCGGCGTTCCCGGCTTTCCGGGTCCGCGCCGGAAAACTGCCAGGCGACCGCGACGGCGGAAGCGACTTCGATCACGGAATCGAGCCCGAAACCGATCAGCGCCCCCGAGGAAGCCGCGCTCCCCGCGGCCAGCGCGACGACCGCCTCGACGACGTTGTAGGTGATGGTCGCCGCCACGAGCAGCCGGACCCGGCGCACCAGCACCGCGCGGCGGTCCGGCGCCACCGCGAGCGGCGCGCAGCACCCGTCCGAACACCCGGGGCTCGTCACGCCGGCTCGCAGTCGGCCCGCGGTTCGACCGCCAGCACGACGTGGACGAGTTCGCGCAGCGCGCGGGCCAGGTGGGCGTCGGCGATCTCGTAGCGCACCTGACGCCCCTCGTAGCCCGCCACGACGAGCCCGCAGCCGCGCAGGCACGACAGGTGGTTCGAGACGTTCGACCGGCTCAGCCCCAGTTCCGCGGCCAGCTTCCCGGGATAGGCGGGACCGTCGAGCAGCGCGGTCAGGATCCGGCAGCGGGTCGGGTCGGACAGGGCGCGCCCGATCCGGGCCAGGGCCGCTTCCCGCGTCTCACACGTCACCATGCGATGAACTGTACATCGACGGCTGACATATCCACACTGGACACCGGGAAAATAAAAGGGTCCTCCGGCTCCGAGGGGGAGGGAGAGCCGAAGGACCCCGTTAGTGTTAGCACATCGCCAAGCCCGTGTACACGGCTGCATACACGATCGTGTTACCGCGCTGACACCTTCCTTACGCCGCGAAGGCCTCCCCGCCGGGCGGCGGGAAGGCCTTCGCGGATCCTGGCGGGAGGCTCAGGAAGCCTGGCGCAGCAACGATTTCTCCGGCGCGGCGGCACACCCGCAGCCACCGAGGGCCGGGCAGTCGACGATCAACGCGTGCCGTACGCGGTCGCCGTCCACACAGGCCGGATCGGTGCACTCGGCGAACCCGCCTTCCGGGTGCACCACCAGCGTGCCGTGGCAGTGGTCGATCCGCGCGTCACAAGAAGCGCACTCCATGCCCCCTTGGTACCACCGGGAAGCGGCCGGGCCCGGGACCGCGGCGGCGTGTCGGCCGGACCACCCGTCCGGGGTCAGGCGGACTTCGGCGCCCGCTTCCGCGGCGCCGCCTTCTTCTTCGCCGGCTTGGCGTCCTCATCGGACGCGTCCGAAGCGGACGCCTCCGAAGTGGACGCACGCGACTTCTTCGCCGCGTCGACGCTGGCCTGCAGCGCCGCCATCAGGTCGACGACGTCGGCCTTGGCGGTGACCGCCGCGGGCTTGGTCGTCTCCTCCCCCGCGACCTTGGCCTCGATCATCTCCTCGAGGGCCTCGCGGTAGTGGTCGTGGTACTTCTCCGGCTCGAACACCGGCTCGGCCAGCGAGTCGATCAGCGAGCCCGCCATCGACAGCTCCTGCGGGCGGATCTGCGGCGGGTCGTCGCGCAGGAACGGGAAGTCGGGCTCGCGGACCTCGTCCGGCCACAGCATCGTCGTCATCACCAGCACGTCGGCGTGCACCCGCAGCACCGCCATGCTCTCCCGCTGCCGCACCGCGACCTTGGCGATGGCCACCTGGCTCGACTTGTGCAGCGCGTCCCGCAGCACGACGTACGGCTTCACCGCGTTCTTCTGCGGCTCCAGGTAGTACGTCCGGTCGTACTGGATCGGGTCGATCGACTCCAGCGGCACGAACTCGAGCACGTCGATCGTGCGCTGCGTGGGCAGCGGCAGCTCGGCCATCTCGGCGTCGGTGATGACGACCATCTCGCCGTCGGGCAGCTCGTAGCCCTTGGCGATCTCCGGGTACGGGACCTCGGCGCCGTCGATCGTGCAGAACCGCTTGTACTGGATGCGGCCGCCGTCGGCCTCGTGCACCTGGCGCAGGGAGACGTTCTTGTTCTCGGTGGCCGCGTAGAGCTGGATCGGGATGCTGACCAGCCCGAACGACACCGAGCCCTTCCACATCGCCCGCATGCCACGTACCTCCGGGGTCGCCTTCACGCTACGTGACCACCGTAGCCCGAATCGTCCCCCGGCGACAGTCCGATCTAGACCTCTGCCAGGTACTTCTCCCACTTGGCCGGGTCCAGGAACCAGTGCTGGAAGTCGGTCGGGTCGGTGAACCCGTTGGCGAACCGCCGGGCCACGGCCGGGTTCTGGCCCGCCACCCCGAGGATCTGGAGCACGTGCGGGGGCGGCGGCAGGAGCAGCGCGTTCGTCCATTCGGTGACGTGCTTGGCGTACTCCCAGTAGCGCTCGAACGTGGCGTCCATCCACGCGGCGTCGAACGGCCGGGCGCCGCGCTCGAGGATCGCGCTCAGGTAGGTCGCCGCGCAGTGGCTCGCGTTGTTGGAACCCTGCCCGGTGATCGGGTCGTTCGCCACGACGACGTCGGCCATGCCCAGCACCTTCGCCCCGCCGGGCAGGGTGCCGACCGGGTTGCGCACGACGGGCGTGTACCCGCCGGCCAGCGCGGCCTTCCCGTCGGTGAGCTCCGCGTCGCGGCAGCGCTCGTACTCCCACGGCACGAACCGGCGCATCAGGTCCAGCAGGCGGGTGAAGTGCTCCGCCGCGGCCGGGTGGTCGTCGAAGCAGTCCAGCGGGCCGCCGGGGATCCCCTCGAAGAAGAGGATGTCGCAGTTCCCGCTCAGCGTGTACGCCGGGATCATGAACAGCTCGCCGACGCCGGGCACGATGTTGAACCGCACGGCCATCTTGTCCGGGTGCTCCGGCCGCGGCCGCACGCCGTGGGCGTAGACCAGGGACAGCGCGCGCATCGGCTTCGTGAACGGCGACCGCTCGGGCACGCGGTCGAACAACTGGACCAGCTCGCCCTTGCCGGCCGAGATGATCACCAGGTCGTACAGCCGGGACAGCGCGTCCAGCTCGGACGTCATCACGCCGTGGATGACCAGCTTGCCGCCGCGGTCCTCGAACAGCTCCAGCCAGCCCGCCATCTTCACGCGCTGGTCGACCGACTGCGCGTAGTGGTCGAGCTCGGCGAACCAGTCCAGCGCGCGGCCGCCGTCCGGCCCGGCCACCGACACGCCGAGGCCCTCGACCCGGACGGTCTCGTCCTCCCACTGGTTCAGCCCGAGGTCGCGCTCGTGCTGCAGCGCGTCGTTGAACATGCACTGGGTCGACATCACGCGCCCGTTCCGGATCTCCTCCGGCGTCCGCGCGGACATCACCGTGACGTCGTAGTCCTTCGCCAGCAGCCCGAGGGCCAGCTGCAGCCCGGACTGGCCGGCGCCCACGATCAGGACTCTGCGCATGAAGCTCTTCTCTCCTCGGTTCAGGCGGGCGCGACGCTGCCGGCCAGCTCACGCGGCCCGGACAGCACGGCGAGCGACAACGTGTGGCTGACCAGCTCGGTCAGGGTGGCGATCGTCGAGGCGCGGTCCCGCGCGTCGCAGGTGACCAGCGGGACGGCCGGGTCGAGCGCCAGCGCGTCGCGGACCTCTTCGAGGTCGTGCACCGGCTTGCCCTCGAACTGGTTGACCGCCACCACGAACGGCAGCTCCGAGTCGTTCTCGAAGTAGTTGATCGCCGCGAACGACTCGTCGATCCGGCTGGTGTCGACCAGCACGACCGCGCCGAGCGCGCCACGGCTCAGGTCGTCCCAGAGGAACCAGAACCGCGCCTGGCCCGGCGTGCCGAACAGGTACAGCAGCAGGTCCGGCCGCAGCGTGATCCGGCCGAAGTCCATCGCCACGGTCGTGGTCGACTTGCCGCCGGGCGGGATCTCGTCGACGCCTTCGCCGGCCTCGGTCATCCACGCTTCGTTGCTCATCGGCGGCACTTCCGAGACCGCGCCGACGAACGTGGTCTTGCCGACACCGAAGCCCCCGGCGACGACGATCTTCGCGGAGATCGTCAGCAGATCGCCCTCAGGCGGGGAGCCGCTTGAGCCCATCAAGGATCCTCTCGAGCACGTTGGTGTCGTGGTGGTAGGCGTGCGCGGTGGGGTGGACGAACACCGCGCCCTGGGACGCGAGGTCGCCGATCAGCACCCGCACGACGCCCAGCGGCAGGTCCAGCCCGACCGACAGCTCGGCGATCGAGGACCGCACCCGGGCGCGTTCGTAGAGCGAGCGCGACTCGGGCATGAGCGTGTCGCTCAGCGCCGGGTCGTACTGCGGGACCGACACCAGCGTCTCCACCAGCAGCTGGTGGCGGGTGCTGGTGCGGCCGCCGGTGAGCGCGTACGCCCGGATCCGGCGGCTGCGCCGCGGCAGGGCGGTGTCCTTCTCGGACATGGTCTTCCCATCCGTGTCGGGCACGTCCATCACACCCGCGGCCGGCGCGCGGTGAGCACCTGGCGCAGTTCGGCGCGCACCTCGGGGGTGAGCGCGTGGCCGGCGTTGGTGATGAACTGGGTCATCTCGTAGGCGACCACCTTCATGTCCGCCTCGCCCGAGGTCAGCACCGCGAGCCCGGCACCGGAACCGATGCCCATGAACAGGAAGTAGCCGTGGGTGAGCCGGATGATGATCTGCTCGCAGGCGCCCTTCCCGAACAGCGCCGCGCTGTTGCCCGCCAGCGAGAGCAGGCCGCTGGCGATCGCGGCGAGCTGCTCGGCCTCCGCTTCGCCGACCGAGTCCGACGCGGTGAGCGGGAAGCCGTCGACGCTCATGATCAGCGCGTGGCTGACCCCGTGCACCTTCCGGACGAAGTCGTCGAGCAGCCAGGCGAAGTTCGCCGGAGCCGGGTGGGGAGCGCTCACGGGGTGGTTCCTCCGGGCGTTTCGTCCTGCTGGGCGTGGTTTTCGGCGTGGGCGGCCCGCTCCCCGTCGGCGAACGCGCCGAGGTCGGCGAGCAGCTTCTCGTGCCCGTTCACGGCCGGTTCCGCGGCCGGGGGCGGCGGCGGTGGTGGTTCGGGGGCGGCGCCGCGGATGCTGCCGGGCACGCGGCGCGGCAGGCCGTTGGCCGTCATGCCGCCGGTGGCCCGCTCGACCGGCCGGGGCCGGGGGGTGGGCTTGCGCGGCACCGGCGCGGGCTCCTCACGCGGGAACGCACCCGGCCGGCGGCGCGGCAGCCCGCCCGCCGCCACCGGTTCGGCGCCGGTCTTCGCCGGTTCGACCGTCACGGTCCGGGTGCCCGACCACGCCTTGTCGGCCAGCTCGGTGACCACGCCGGTGGGCAGCAGGACGGTCGCGACCGTGCCGTGCGGGCTGCGCCGGTCCAGGCGCACGCTGACGTCGTGGCGCGCGGCGAGGCGGGCGACCACGGCGAGGCCCATGTGCCGCGCCGAGGCGTCGTCGAGGTCGCCGCCCGCGGCCAGCCGCCGGTTGAGGCCGTCGACGCGGTCGGCGGGGATGCCGATGCCCTCGTCTTCGATCCGGACGAGCACGCTGCCCTGCTCGGTCAGGTGCGCGCTGACGTGCACCGGCGAGCTGGGCGAGGACTGGTTGGCGGCGTTGTCGAGCAGTTCCGCGAGCACCCGGCCCAGGTCCTCGGCGGCGAAGCCGACGACGCCGAGGTTCACCACCCGGCCGATGGTGATCCGGGCGTAGTGGTCGATCGAGGACATCGCCGCGCGGACCAGGTCGAGCACCGAGGTCGCGCGGGCGGCGTCGTCGGCGGTGTCCTGCCCGGCCAGCACGCGCAGGTTCTCGGCGTTGCGCCGCAGCCGCGTGGCGAGGTGGTCGAGCTGGTAGAGCTCGGCGAGGCGGTGGTGGTCCTCCTCCCCCGCTTCGAGCTCTTCGAGCCGCGCGAGCAGCTGGTCGAGCAGGTTGAGGTCACGCAGCGCCACGCTGGCGCAGATCTCGGCCAGGACGCCCTCGTCCGCGGGCGGCGGCGCCGGCGTCACTTCGGGACGCGACAGCTCCGCGATCGCCGGGCCGGCCGGCGGCGCGGACGCGGGGTGCTTCGGCGGCGCGGTGAGGTACTGCGCGGCGGCCACCCGCGAGCGGTCCAGCAGGACGCGTGATCGATCCAGGAGTTCCCGGGCCCGGCTCGCCATGTGGTCCCACTTCTTCCTTGCTCAGGTTCGGCAACGGCTGCATCGCGCCGACCCCCGGGCGGCGATGCCGGACATGCAAGCAGAAAGGTTCGTCGGATGTCCACAGCCGGTCCCCGCGCGATCGCTCGACGTGACCGGATTTCGGCCCCGTCGCTGCTGGTGAGCGCAGCCGGCTAGGCCATTCGGTGCATTTTTGCATCTTGCACCCGGCAACAGAGCGCACACGGCAAGCCCGCAACTTGCGGGCCGCGCACTTTTTTGCGGGGCACGCAAGTTTTTCGCTACACTCCGTTCATGCCGCCGGACGACCCACCCAAGCTGACCCTGCGCGAGCGCAAGAAGCGCGAAGCACGCAAGGCGCTCGCCCAGGCGGCACTGCGGCTGACGCTGGACCGCGGGCTGGAGAACGTGAAGGTCGAGGACATCGCCACCGAGGTCGGCGTGTCACCCCGCACGTTCAACAACTACTTCTCCAGCAAGGAGCAGGCGGTCTGCTCGGTCGTCGTCGACCGGCACGAGGGGATGCGCGAGGCCCTGCTCGCGCGGCCGGACGACGAGCCGCTCTGGGATTCGGTCAAGCACGCGGTGCTCGAGCAATATTCGCGTGAGGGCGAGCCCGATCGCGCGTATGTTGCGCGTATCCGTGAGCTGATGGGACGGCTCATGCTGCGCGGGGAGTTCCTGAACGCCCACGCGGCCGTCGAGCGCGTCCTGGCCGAAACGATCGCGAAACGGGTGGGCGGTGTGGACCACCTGTTGTGCCGGCTGATGGCGGCCTCGGTGGAAAGCGCTGTCCGGGTGGCCTTCACCAACTGGTTCACGACCGAAGGCGAACCGTTCCTCCCGATCCTGGAACGGCTGCTCGACGAGCTTTCCGCGGGGATGCCCACCCTGACGGCCGGCGCCACTGCTCCGCAACCCGAACCGACCACCACTCCACTGGGGGAATCGTTGTGCTAGTCAAGCTCCTGCGCAGCCACCTGCGCCCGTACCGGAGCACGTTGTGGGTGATCGTCGCGCTCCAGCTCGTGCAGACGATCGCGATGCTCTACCTGCCGACGCTGAACGCCGACATCGTCGACAACGGCCTGATCAAGGGCGACATGGACTACATCCTGCGCGTCGGCGCGATGATGCTCGTCATCACGCTCGCGCAGATCGCCGCGTCGATCGGCGCGGTCTACTTCGGCGCCCGCACCGCGATGGCGATCGGCCGCGACATCCGCGCCGGCGTCTTCCACCGCGTGCAGGACTTCTCCGCCCGCGAAGTCGGCCAGTTCGGCACGCCGTCGCTGATCACCCGCACCACCAACGACGTCCAGCAGATCCAGATGCTGGTGCTGATGACACTGACGCTCATGGTGTCGGCGCCGATCATGTGCGTCGGCGGCATCATCCTCGCGCTGAACCTCGACGTGCCGCTGTCGTCGCTGCTGCTGGTCATCGTGCCGGTGCTGGCGGTCGCGGTCGGCACGATCATCGCCAAGATGCGCCCGGCGTTCCGGCTGATGCAGGAGCGCATCGACCGGATCAACCAGATCCTGCGCGAGCAGATCATGGGCATCCGCGTCATCCGCGCGTTCGTCCGCGACAAGCACGAACGGGAGCGCTTCGACGTCGCCAACGACCAGCTGCTCACCGTGTCGCTGCGGGTCGGCAAGCTGATGGCGCTGATGTTCCCGATCGTCATGCTGGTGATGAACGCCTCCAGCGTCGCGGTGCTGTGGTTCGGCGGGCAGCGGATCGACTCCGGCAGCATGCAGATCGGCGCGATGACCGCGTTCCTGTCCTACCTGCTGCAGATCCTGATGGCCGTCATGATGGCCACGTTCATGTTCATGATGGTGCCGCGCGCCGAGGTCAGCGCCGAGCGGATCAGCGAGGTGCTCGACACCGAGTCGAGCGTCCGCCCGCCGGTGTCGCCGATCCGGCCCGGCGCGGTGCACGGGCACCTGGAGCTGTCCGGCGTCGAGTTCCGCTACCCCGGCGCGGAAAAGCCGGTGCTGAGCGACATTTCGCTGATCGGGCGGCCGGGTGAGACCACCGCCGTGATCGGCTCGACCGGTACCGGCAAGACCACGCTGCTCAACCTGATCCCCCGGCTGATGGACGCCACCCGCGGCACGGTCAAGGTGGACGGCGTCGACGTCCGCGACCTCGACCCGGCGGTGCTCGCCCGCGCGGTCGGGCTGGTGCCGCAGAAGCCGTACCTGTTCGCCGGCACGGTGGCGAGCAACCTGCGCTACGGCAACCCGGACGCCACCGACGAAGAGCTGTGGCACGCGCTCGAAGTGGCGCAAGGCAAGGACTTCGTCGAAGCGATGCCGGAGGGTCTCGACGCGCCGATCGCCCAGGGCGGCACGAACGTCTCGGGCGGGCAGCGCCAGCGGCTCGCGATCGCGCGGATGCTGGTGCACAAGCCGGAGATCTACCTGTTCGACGACTCGTTCTCCGCGCTCGACTACGCGACGGACGCGGCCCTGCGCCGCGCGCTGGTGTCCGAAACGGCCGACGCCACGGTGGTCATCGTCGCGCAGCGGGTCAGCACGATCCGCAACGCCGACCGGATCATCGTCCTCGACGAAGGCCGCGTCGTCGGCACCGGCACCCACCACGAACTCATGGACGGCAACGAAACCTACCGGGAGATCGTGCTGTCCCAGCTCACCGAACAGGAGGCGGCGTGAGTACCACGGAATCGCCCAAAGCCGCCGTCACCGACGCCGGGGAACGGCCGACCGCGCAGCGGCACAAGAACACCGGCGCCGCGACGGCCGGGCCCGGCCGCTGGATGGCCGGCGGTGCCCCGCCGGAGAAGGCGCTCGACTTCAAGGGTTCGCTGAAGCGGCTGCTGCGGCTGCTGCGCCCGCAGCGGGTCGCGCTCATCGGCGTGCTCGTGCTCGGCGCGGCCAGCGTCACGCTCACCGTGATCGGCCCGAAGATCCTCGGCCAGGCCACCGACGCGATCCTCGCCGGCGTGCTCGGCAAGCAGGTGCCGCCGGGCGTCACCAAGGAGCAGATCGTCGCCGGGCTGCGCGCCCGCGGCGACGGCACGCTGGCCGACATCTACAGCCGCGTCGACCTCGTGCCCGGCGCCGGCATCGACTTCGACAAAGTCGGGCAGATCCTGCTCATCGTGCTGGCGCTGTTCGTGATCTCGTCGTTCTTCGGGCTGATCCAGGCCCGGCTGACGACGACGCTGGTGCAGCAGGCGGTGTACCGGCTGCGCGAAGAGGTCGAGGCCAAGTTCGCGCGGCTGCCGCTGAAGTACTTCGACCGCCAGCCGCGCGGCGAGGTGCTTTCCCGCGTCACCAACGACATCGACAACCTGGCGATGTCGCTGCAGCAGACGCTGTCGCAGATCGTCTCGTCGCTGCTGACGGTGATCGGCGTGCTGATCATGATGTTCCTGATCTCGCCGCTGCTGGCGCTGATCGCGCTGCTCACGGTGCCGCTGTCGGCCGTCGTGGCGGCGAAGATCGGCAAGCGGGCGCAGCCGAACTTCATCAAGCAGTGGTCGACGACCGGGAAGCTCAACGCGCACGTCGAGGAGATGTACACCGGCCACTCGCTGGTCAAGGTGTTCGGCCGCCGCGAGGAGGCCGCGGCGATCTTCGACAAGCAGAACGAAACCCTGTACCAGGCGAGCTTCAAGGCGCAGTTCATCTCCGGCATGATCCAGCCGGCGATGATGTTCATCGGCAACCTGAGCTACGTGCTGGTGGCGGTGATCGGCGCGCTGCGCGTGGCGTCGGGCAGCCTGACGCTCGGCGAGGTGCAGGCGTTCATCCAGTACTCCCGCCAGTTCAGCCAGCCGGTGACGCAGATCGCGAGCATGGCGAACCTGCTGCAGTCCGGCGTGGCCTCGGCCGAGCGGGTGTTCGCGCTCCTCGACGCGGAGGAGCAGGGCCCGGAGCCCGCTTCGCCGGAGCGGCCCTCCCCGGTGCGCGGGCGCGTCGAGTTCCAGGACGTGTCCTTCCGCTACCTGCCGGACAAGCCGCTGATCGAGGGCTTGTCGCTGACCGTGGAACCCGGCCAGACGGTGGCGATCGTCGGCCCGACGGGCGCGGGCAAGACGACGCTGGTCAACCTGCTCATGCGCTTCTACGAGCTGGACAGCGGCCGGATCACGCTCGACGGCGTCGACATCGCGAAGATGAACCGCGAGGAACTGCGCGACCAGACCGGCATGGTGCTGCAGGACGCGTGGCTGTTCGGCGGCACGATCGCGGAGAACATCGCCTACGGCGCGGACAACCCGACGCACGAGGAGATCGTCGAAGCCGCGAAGGCGACGCACGTCGACCGCTTCGTCCGGACGCTGCCGGACGGCTACGACACGGTGCTGGACGACGAAGGCGGCACGGTCAGCGCGGGCGAGAAGCAGCTGATCACGGTGGCGCGGGCGTTCCTGGCCAAGCCGGTGATCCTGATCCTGGACGAGGCGACGAGCTCGGTCGACACCCGCACCGAGGTGCTCATCCAGCGGGCGATGAACTCCCTGCGCAGCGGCCGGACGAGCTTCGTGATCGCGCACCGGTTGTCGACGATCCGCGACGCCGACGTGATCCTGGTGATGGAGCACGGGCAGATCGTCGAGCAGGGCGACCACGAGACGCTGCTGGGCAGCGGTGGGGCTTATGCGCGGCTGTACGCGGCCCAGTTCGCGGAGGCGATGGCCGAGACGGACTGAGCGTGCGGGGCCTGCCCGGCGCCGACACCGGGCGGCCCCGCACGCATGTCATGAAAGGGTCGTTCACCTCGCCGGACGCCATGAAAGACCCGTTCACGACGTCCGGGCCGCGCCGCCCGGTACCCTGGAAGTTCTTCCAGCGGAAGGGGTACCGGGGCGGCCATGGCCGACAGACTCGACGAATACCGCGGCAAACGCGGCAAGGACCGCACCCCCGAACCCTGGCCGGACGGCCCGCCCGAGCCCGGGGGCGACGACCTCTTCGTCATCCAGGAGCACCACGCCAGCCGCCTGCACTGGGACTTCCGGCTGGAGCGCGACGGCGTGCTCGTCTCGTGGGCCGTGCCCAAGGGCCTGCCGCTCTCCCCCGGCGTTCCCCGGCTCGCCGTGCACACCGAAGACCACCCCATGGAGTACCTCACCTTCGAAGGCGAGATCCCGGCCGGCGAGTACGGCGGCGGCCGGATGACCGTGTGGGACACCGGGACCTACGAAACCCTGCACTGGAACGACCACAAGGTCGAGGTCGTCTTCCACGGCGGCCGCGCGCGTGGCAAGTACCTGTTCCTCAACCGGCACGACGAGGACGACCGCGACTGGACGCTGCGGCGCCTCGACCCCGCCGAGCCGGGCCACGAAGACGCGCCCGAGTTCCTCGAGCCGATGACGGCCGTGCCCGGCGAGCTGCCCGCCGACGACGACGCGTGGGCCTACGAATTCGCCTGGGGTGGCCTGCGGACGATGCTGCTGGTCTGCGGCGGCCGGGTCACCGCGCACGACGGGACCGGCGCCGACGTCACCGGGCGGTACCCCGAGCTGCACAAGCTCGGCGAAGACCTCGGGTCGACCGAAGTGCTGCTGGACGGCGAAGTCGTCGTGATCAAGGACGGCAAGCCGTACCCGGACGGGCTCGAAGAACGCCGCAAGGCCGACGGCGCCGCCGCCAAGCGGCTCAAGGCGCACTGCCCGGTCTTCTACTTCGCCGCCGACGTCCTGCACCTCGACGGCCACCCGACCCTGGACCTGCCGTACACCAAACGCCGTGAGCTGCTCGACGGCCTGGCCGTCGAAGACCGGCACTGGCAGGTGCCGCGCTACTACACCGGTGGCGGCGAGGCCGTCGCCGGGGCCAGCCGGCAGCACGGCCTGCCCGGCGTGGTCGCGAAACGGGCCGACAGCCCGTACCGGCCCGGCGACGCCTCGGGCGACTGGCTGCTGATCAGGAACTGACCCGCCGGGCCAGCGCCACCCCCGCGACGACGACCACGGCGCCCGCCACGACGTTGCCGATCAGGGCAGCCGTCGAGGGCGGGGTTTCGCCGCCGTGGCGGAGCAGCCACGGCGAAACCGCGGCCCACGCGCCCAGTACCGGGACGACCCAGCCGATCAGGGCGAGCCGCCGGGTGGCCGTGCGGGCGATGGCCAGCGCGATCAGGACCAGGCCGACCAGGGTGTCGCTCAGCGCGAGCACGCCCGCGCCGCCGAAGCCGGCGATCCACGGGGCCAGCACCAGGTAGAGCCCGGCCAGCAGGACGAAGCCCGCCGCCGCGCCGATCAGCGCGGTGCGCGGGCGGGGAGCCGGGGTGCTGTGCGAAGTCATCTCCTCACCTCCGCCCACGCGGGTACCCGGCCGTCGCGGCCGGTAACCGGGGCCTGTCCGCCGCCCTCGGAACGGACAGGCCCCGGGATGTCAGCAGCCGCAGGTGTAGTACGTGATGTCCCAGTGGCTGCCTTCGTCGCAGTAGAGGTTGCCGGACCCGGCTTTCCACTGCGGGTAGCCGTCGCCGCGCAGGCCGATGTAGCTGAAGCTGTTCTTGATGTAGGAGTCGATGCAGCTGTTGTGCGAGATGTCGACCTTGTAGCCGTTCCAGTGGCTGTAGGTGCCGGACGCGTGCCCGGTCTCGGTGCCCCCGGTGATGTTGATCGCGCAGCCGCTCGCGCGCTTGAGCGTGATGACGCCGCTGACCGTGCTCTGGTTGATCTGCTCGTACGACGTGCACGTCGAGTTGTAGCGGTCCGTGCAGCCGCCGCTGGACGAGTGCGTCACCCCGGCCGCGGACAGCTGCGACGCCGCCTGCGACTGCGTGAGCTTGGTGACCTCGACGCTCGCCGACGCGGTGCCGATGGTCGCGAACACCACCGTCGCCGCCGAAGCGACCAGCCCCAGCGCCGCCCGCGCCAGAATCCGTTGTCCCGGCATGCCTTGCTCCTTCTCGTGCGACGATCCGAACGGCGGCAGCCAAATGGGGGCGGCCATAACTTCGCCAAACACCGCCGCCGCGGATCGGGGCACGAGGCCGTCAGGTCCTGATCTTCGTCAAGAGTTCACGGCTGCGGTCGCGCGCCGGGGATTCACCGGTCACGGCGGCCAGCTCCCCCAGCGCGCGCAGTTCCCAAAGCGGGAACCCGAGCTCGCGGAACAGCCCGGCCGAGCCGCGCAGGCACCGCACCGCCTCGGCCGCGGCGTTCTCGGCCGCGTGCGTCCGGCCCAGGCTGAGCAGGGCGTACCCGGCGCCGCGGCGGTCGTGCAGCTCCCGGAACACGCCCATGGCGGCGAGCAGGTGCCGCCGCGCGCCCGCCGGATCACCCGCGCGGCGGCGGGCTTCGGCCAGGCTGCGGTGGGTGTAGGCGGCGGCGTGCCGGTGCCCGATCTGGTCGAACAGCGCCAGCGACCGCGTCAGGCAGCGCTGCCCGTCGGCGAGTTCCCCGGCATCGGTGTGCAGGTCGCCGAGGCTGCGCAGGACGTGCGCCTCCCAGTGCCGCTCCCGCGTCCGGACGGCGCCGCCGAGCGCGCCGGTGAGCAGGTCCGCCGCCTGGTCGCACCCGCCGTGGCGGCGCAGGACGTCGGCGTAGCGCTTCGCGGCCTGGTCGTGCCAGCGGCCGTCGTCGCATTCGCGGGCGAGCAGCATGCTCACTTCGAAGCTCTCGACCGCGCGCCGCACGTCCCCGACGTCCTCGGCCAGCGAGCCCAGCTGCGCCGCCGCGGCCGCCTGCCCCCGCCGGTCCCCGCAGGCTCGTAGCAGCTCGAGGGCTTCCCGCAGCTCGGCTTCGGCGGCGTGCGGATCACCGCCGTCGAGGTGGACGTCGGCGAGCGCGGCCAGCGCCGTCCCGGTGCCGCGTGGATCGTCCAGGACCCGGAAGCGGTGCTCGGCCATGACGAAGTAGTTCCGCGCCTGCCGCGCGCGCCCGTGCTGCCAGTGCACGGCGCCGAGGTCGTAGAGCTTCCCGGCCTCCGCGTGCGGATCACGACGCCGCCGCGCCGCGGCCAGCCCGGCGACGGTGACCGCGCGGGCCGCGTGCCCGAGCCACGGCGTGCCGGCGAGCGCGGTGCAGGCGTCGGCGAGCTGCTCGGTCAGCTCGTGCCAGCCGCGTGAACCGGCCAGCCGCACGGCGGCCGCGAGGTGCCCGGTTTCGGCGGCCGCCCAGGCGACGGGGTCCGCCGCGATCCGGCGCAGCACGGCCGGGTCCGGCCTGGCCGTCGCTGGAGCCGGGCGTCCGAGTGCGTGCCTCGCGAGCACCAGCGCGGCCTCGCACGCCCGCCGCAGTGCGGCCGGGTCCACCTCCCCCGGCGTGCCTTCGGCCAGTACCAGCCGCACGAACGGCGGGACCGTCCCGGCCGGCTCCAGCAAGTGCGCGGCGGCCAGCGCGTCGAGCCGGTCGCGGGCGTCCGCCGCCGGGCGGCCGAGCAGTGCCGCCGCCGACCAGTCCGGGACCGCGCCCTCGAACGCCGTGAGCAGCCTCAGCAACGCGACGTCGGCCGCCGGTCGCTCGCGCAGCGCCGACGTCACCGCGGCCCGGACGCTCAGGTCCCCCGCCGTCAGCTCGTCGAGGCGCCGCCGGCCGTCGGACAGGCGGGCCGCGAGTTCGGCGATCCGCAAGCCCGGCCGGGCCGCGAGCCGCACGCCGGCGATCCGGACGGCCAGTGCGAGCCCGCCGCACCGGCCGAGAAGCCGTTGCGCCGCTTCGGGTTCCGCGCGCACCCGGGGTTCGCCCACGATAGCGGCGAGCAGCGCCAGAGCGTCCTCTGTGGACAGATCGGGCACCGGGACCGGGTGCGCGCCGCAGAGGCCGGGCAGTTCGCGGCGGGTGGTGACCAGCGTGGCGCAGCCGGGGCCGCTCGGGAGCAGCGCCCGCACCTGGGCTTCGGACGCCGCGTCCTCCAGCAGCACCAGCAGCCGCCGGTCGGCGGTGTAGCCGCGCCAGAGACCCGGCAGGCCCGCGCGGTCGGCCAGTTCGGCCGGAGTCGCGCCGAGCGCGCGCAGGAATCCGGCCAGCACGGCCGCGGGTTCGGCGGGCGTGCCGTCCGGGCCGCGCAGCGACGCCGTCAGCTGGCCGTCGGGGAAACGGCGGCGGACGCGCCACGCGGCCTGCACGGCGAGCGCGGACTTCCCGGCCCCGGCGGCGCCGTGCAGCACCACCGGTGCCGGGCCCCGGAGCGCACGCGTGACGACGGCGAGTTCGGCCGCGCGGCCGGTGAGGTCGGGCACGGCCGGCGGGAGCTGGGCGGGCGGGCCCGGCGTCGTCCACTCGGTGCCGGCGATCCGGCGGTACACCGCGACGAGGTCCGCGCCCGGCCACACGCCCGCCTCTTCCCAGAGCGCGCGCCGGGTCCGGCGGAGCACCTCCAGCGCCGATTCGCGGCGGCCGACCGCGCCGAGCGCGGCCGCGAGCCGGGCGGCGAAGCGCTCGTCGGCGGGGCGGGCCGCGACCACCGGGCCGAGCCGCTCGACCACCGACCGGCCGTCGCCGTCGGCCAGCTCCAGTTCGACCAGCTGCAGCAGCGCCGCCGAGCGCCGGTCCTCCAGCCACAGCTTGTGCGCCTCCAGCAGCGGCCCGCCGGCGACGTCGGCGAACGCGTCGCCCCGCCAGCAGGCCAGCGCGCGTTCGAGGGCGTGCCGGCGCTGGGCGCGGTCGTCGGCGCCCGCCGACAGCCACGTCAGGAACTCGTCCGCGTCCAGCTCGCCCGGCTCGACCGCCAGCGCGTACCCCCGCGGCCCGGACCGCAGCCGCTGCCCGGCCTCGGCGGCACCGAGGCCGGGTGAGAGCGTCTTGCGCAGCTTCGACACGGTGACCTGCACGATCGCCGCGGCGCTCGACGGCGCGCCGTCCGGCCACAGCTCGTCGACCAGCGTGTCGCGGCCGACGTACTGGCCGGCGCGGGCGAGCAGGACGGCGAGCAGCCGCCGCGGCTGCGAAGCCGAGGGCAGCGGGACGGAGGCCGTCATCGGGCCGAGCACCTGGAATCGCACGGCTACAACACCCCACCCGCGAGATCACCTGATCGAGCGAGCTGAATCTAACCGCCGGGCGCGCGGCGCGTCCCCCGATCACCCGGATGGCCGACGACGTCGGTCAGGTGTGCGCGAGCAGCCGCCCCAGCAGTTCGGGGTGCTCGGCCAGCCCCTGGCGCAGGGTGTGTTCCCGCAACGGCTTGAGGTCGCCGTACGGCTGGTTCGCCCAGTCCAGCGCGCCCTGCGGCGGCTCGGGGTCGTACTCGATGGCGAACTGGACGTTCGTCGCGACCTGCCGCCCGGCCAGCCGTTCCACCAGGTGCAGCGCCAGGTCGATGCCCGCGGACACCCCGGCGGCGGTGATCACGGAGCCGTCCTCGACCCACCGGCGCGCGACCGGCGTGGCCCCCAGCCCGGCGAGGACGTCGCGGAGCATCCAGTGCGTCGTCGCCTGCTTGCCTTCGAGGAGGCCCGCCGCGCCGAGGATCAGCGAGCCGGTGCAGACCGACGTCATCAGCTGCGCACTTTCGGCCGCGGTGCGCAGCCAGGCGAGGAGGCGCTCGTCGGCCATCGCGCGCAGCGTCGGCACGGTGCCACCGGGGACGAGCACCGCGTACGGCGCCGGGACCTCTTCGAAGGTGTGGCTCGGGGCGACCCGCAGCGGCGTGTCCGTGCCGACGGTGTCCGTGCTCGCGCCGACGACGACGGTCCGGTAGCCGGGATCCATCTGCGCGAGCGCGCTGAGCACCTGGAGCGGGCCCACCAGGTCGAGCGGCGTCAGCCCGGGGTAAACGACGAAGGCGAGGGTCTTCTGCTCATCGGTCATGCCCCCGACCATGGCGGGCCGGGACGGCGGGCGGGCCGCCGATGTCCGGATTCCTGCGAACCGCGTCCGAGCGCCGGGTCCGGCTGCTAGCGTTCGATCATGCCAGGGTCACCCAGACGGGTCGTGATCGTCGGGTACGCCGACGCCGAGCTGCTGGACATCGCGTGTCCCGCCGACGTGTTCGACGCGGCGAACCGGCTTGGCGCGCGGCCGCCGTACGAGCTCCAGCTGGCCTCGGTCGACGGGCACGGCATCCGCACCTGCGCCGGGCTCGTGCTGCAGCCGCACCTGCGGCTCGACCAGGTGGCGGGCGACCTCGACACGCTGGTCGTCGCGGGCGGCTGGGGCAGCCCGGCCGCGGCGGCCGACGAGCGCGTCCTCGCCCACGTCCGGCGGCTCGCGCGCACCAGCCGCCGGGTCGCGTCGGTCTGCACGGGCGCCGAGGTGCTCGCCGCGGCCGGCCTGCTCAACGGCCGCCGCGCGACCACCCACTGGCGCTACGCGGCCAAGCTCGCCCGGGAATACCCGGCGGTGACGGTGGACCCGGTGCCGCTGTACGTCCGCCACGGCAACGTCTACACGGCGGCGGGCGTGACGAGCGGGCTCGACCTGACGCTGTCGCTGGTGGAGGCCGACCACGGCCCGACGCTCGCCCGCGAGGCGGCCCGCGCGCTGGTCACGTACCTGCAGCGGCCCGGGAACCAGGCCCAGGTGAGCCTGTTCCTGTCCGGTCCCCCGCCGGAGCACCGCGAGGTCCGCGACCTCACCGCGTACATCGCCGAGCACCTCGACGAAGACCTGGGCACGCCGGCGCTCGCGGCCCGCGCGGGCATCAGCACCCGCCAGCTGACCCGGCTGTTCGACGCGCACCTCGGCACCACGCCGGGCCGGTACGTCCGCACGATCCGCACCGAGCAGGCGGCCCGCCTGCTGTCCGGCACGGACCTCCCGCTGGCCACGATCGCCCGCCGCTGCGGCTTCGGCTCGACGGAAACGCTGCGGCAGGCGTTCCTCGACCACTTCGACACCCCGCCGTCGGCGTACCGGCGGGTGCACGTCCGCCAGGCGTACGGCTGAGCCAACCGGACGAACCGGTCCGTCGGCGGCCCCTGGCGCGGGCGCCGGGATCCCGCTGTCAGGATGTGCGGGTGGACCGCCCCGACCTCGCCGACGACGACACCGGACCGATTCGCCGGGTGACGGACGAGCTGTCCCCTTCGCCGGGGCCCGGGACGTCCGGAACGCCGGGAACGCCCGGGAAACCGGCCCGCCGCACGCCCGAGGGAGCACGCCGCCGGACGGACACCGGCCCGCGGCGCGCGCCCGCCGAGACCGGCTCGCACCGGATCCCGGCCGAGACCGCGGCCCCTCGAACCGGTCGCCGCGCCGACACCGGCCCGCAGCGGGTTCCGGCCGCCGACCAAGCCGACACGGGGGCATCCCGCCGCGGGGACACCGCCGCCTCCCGCACCGGCCGCCGAGCCGACACCGCAGCTCCTCGTCGCAGCGACACCGGCCCCCAGCGAGTCCCCCCGGGCGACGCCGAACCGCCCCACCGAGGCGACACCGGCCCCCAGCGCGCCGCTCGCCGAGGCGACACCGGGCCCCAGCGAGTCCCGCGTGGCAGCAGGCCGCGCACTCCGGCGGAAACCACCCCCGCGGCCGAAACCGGCCACGGGCACGGGCACGGACATGGCCACGGCCCCGCCGCCCCCGCGTCCCGCCGGGTCAAGCTCCTCCTGATCTGGCTCCTCGCGCCGCTCGCCCTGGCCACCGTCGTCGGCATGATCGTGCTCTACCCCTGGGGCAAGGCCTCCCCGACCAGCGTCGTCCCCCAAGGCACGCCGGTGCACGCGAACATCACCGCCACCAGCACCGGCCCCTGCCTCGCGCAGGGCCAGGTGCAGGTCGGCGACCAGGCCGACCCGAACGCGAAGCCGTGCCTGACCGTCGACCTCACCATGACCGACGGGCCCGCGAACGGGAAGCAGCTCAAGCTGACCGTCCCGATCGAGCCCAGCACCCCGCGGTTCACCGCCGGGGACGCCGTCGTGCTCGCCTACAACGGCGGGAACGCCGCCGATCCCGCCAGTTTCCAGCTGGTCGACTTTCAGCGCGGGACGCCACTGCTCGTGCTGGCCGCGCTGTTCGCCATCGCGGTGCTCGTGCTCGGCCGGTGGCAGGGGGTCGCCGCGCTGGTCGCGCTCGGGCTGTCCTTCGTCGTCATCGCGCTGTTCATCCTCCCCGCCATCCTCGCCGGGGAGAACCCGCTGGTCGTGGCGATCGCCGGGGCGGGCGCGATCATGTTCATCGCGCTCTACCTGACCCACGGGCTGTCGGCGAGAACGTCCGCCGCCGTGCTCGGGACGCTCGTCAGCCTCGCGCTCATCGGGGTCCTCTCCGCGATCTTCTCCGCCGCGGCCTCGCTCACCGGCCTCGACGACAGCACCTCGACGCTCATCGGCTCGCTCGGCCACGGCATCGACGCGCGCGGGCTGCTGCTCGCCGGGGTCGTGATCGGCGCGCTCGGCGTCCTCGACGACGTCACCGTCACCCAGACCAGCGCCGTCTGGGAGCTGCGCCGCGCCAACCCGGACCTGACCTGGCAGGAGCTGTACCGCTCCGGCCTGCGGATCGGCCGCGACCACGTCGGCTCCGCGGTCAACACGCTCGTGATGGCCTACGCCGGGGCCGCGCTGCCGGTGCTGCTGTACTCGTCGATCTCCGGGGTCGGCCTGGGCGCGCTGCTCGGCAGCGAAGAAATCGCGCAGGAGATCATCCGCACGCTCGCGGGCAGCGTCGGCATCGTCGCGGCCGTCCCGGTGACGACGGTCCTGGCCGCGCTGATCGCCTCCCGCGAGCCGGCGGCGTACCTCAGCAGCACCACGAAGGCCGTTCCGTCCCACCCGTAACACCGGAGCACCCCGGCCGCGCCGGACCAGCGAGAACGCGGTAGGAAGGCGGCATGCTCCTGCTCGCCGGCCCACGGTTCCTGGTCCGCGGCACGCTGCGGGTGGTCACCGCCACCGTCCAGGCCGTGGAGTCGCTCCCGCGCATCGCGGCCGCCCTGGAGGACGTCCGGGCCACGCTGCACCACGTCGAGCGCCTCACCGCGTACATCGCGCAGGAGGTGCCGGAGCTGGTCTACCAGCTCGAGCAGCTGCGCGAGGCGGACGTCAGCCGAGAGTCGCCACGAACCGGCTGACCGCTTCCATCGTGAAGCGCTGCACGTACTTCCCCGACGGCGCCACCGACGCCAGCCGGTAGAGCGGGCGTTCCGCCACACCGGCGCCGCGCGCTTCCGCCTTCAGCTCGGCGACCAGCAGCTCCCCGAAGACGAGGCCGTTCGCCTCGGTGTTGTTCATCAGCGCGTTCGCCAGCTTCCGCAGCTGCAGGATGCCCAGCTCGCGGCCGCCGGTCCCGGAGAACACCGCGAGGTCGACCTTCGCGACCTTGCCGCGCTGCCCGGCGTTGACCAGCAGGCTGACCGTGCGGCTGCCCCGGACGTCGCCGACGACGAGGTCGAGCCGGGTCGCGGTGACCAGATCGACCCGGCGCAGGCCCCAGGTGCGCACGAGCAGCGTCGAGCCCTCCAGCCAGACGCGGCGCCGGATGCTGACCGCCATCACGTACAGCAGGGGCAGCGCGATCACGAGCGCGACGACCAGCCCGGTCACCGTGCCGCCGATCAGCCCGGCGACCCCGCCGAACGCCGCGGCCACGATGACCACGCCGATCAGGCCCGAGATCCCCCGGCGGCGGCGCCCGCGCGGGTCCTCCTCGAACAGCGCGACCCGCTCGGTCGGCTCGTCGGCCATGCTCACGCCCCCGTCCCGGCGAGGAACGGGTTGCCCACGCGTTCCCGGCCGATCGTCGTCGCCGGGCCGTGGCCCGGCAGCGCCACCGTGTCGTCCGGCAGGCCCGCCAGCAGCTCCCGCACCGCGCCCGCCACGTCGCCGCGGCCCACCGACCCGGCGAACAGCGTGTCGCCGGTCAGCGCGAGCCTGCCGCCTTCCGCCGTCTCCAGTACGAGCACCACCGAACCCGGGGTGTGCCCCGGCGCGGGCCGGACGTCGATGTCCAGCCCGGCGAAGGTCCCGGTCTCCAGCGGGAGGCTGGGCCCGTCGTGGAGCGGGGCGTCAGCCGGGTGCAGGTGCAGCGGGACGCCGTGCTCGGCCGACAGCGAAGCGGCCGAAGCGACGTGGTCGGGGTGCCCGTGGGTGGCCACCAGCGCCGCCGGGACCAGCCGGTGTTCGGCCAGCGCGGCGGCCAGCGGCGCGGCCACCTCCTGCCCCGGGTCCACGACCACGCACGGCCCGCCGGCGGCCTCCGCCAGCAGGTAGCAGTTGGCCTGCAGCGGGCCGCTGCCGAACCCGACGACGAGCACCGAACGCCTCCCGGACATCTGCGCCGGATGGCGCCGATCACGATCGGGTTGAGACTAGCGGGCCCTGTACATGGTCCTCACAGGCTGTGCCCATACACTGCCGCTACCTCAGACGTGTGACACGAGCGGAAACCTGGAGGGTACGGGGTGGCGACCAACCAGCAGCGCCGCGAAGCTGCGAAGCGCAAGCTCGAGAGGCAGCTCGAGCGCCGATTGGAGCAGCAGAAGCGACGCCGGAGGATCGGCGCCGGTGTCGTCGGCGTGGCGGTCCTCGTCGTCGCGGGCGTGGTGGTGTGGATCGTCAGCGCCAACGGCGGGGACAGCACCGACGCGGCCGCGTCGTCGTCGGCCACCCCGCCGCCGACCGAAGTCCAGATCCCGACGCAGCGCACCGCGCTGCCGAAGCGGGCCACGGCGCTGCCGAACCCGACGACGTGCGACTTCAAGGCCGACACGACGGGCAGCAAGGCGCCGAAGAAGGTGAACCCGCCGGACGGCAAGAACGTCCCGTCGACCGGCACGGTGAACGTGACGCTGAAGAGCACCGCGGGCGACATCCCGCTGACGCTCGACCGGTCGCTCGCGCCCTGCGCGGTGCAGAGCTTCATCAGCCTCGCGAAGCAGAACTTCTACAACGACACCATGTGCCACCGGCTCGGCACCGAAGGCCTGCAGATGCTGCAGTGCGGTGACCCGTCGGCCACCGGTGACCCGACGACCGACGGCCAGGGCGGCCCCGGCTACACGATGCCGGACGAGGCGTTCCCGGAGATCAAGTACGGCCGCGGCATCCTCGCCATGGCGAAGACGTCCGCCCCGAACTCCGGCGGCAGCCAGTTCTTCATGGTCTACGGCAACGCCGAGGGCCTCCCGGCGGACTACTCGGTGTTCGGCAGCATCAGCGACGAGGGCCTGAAGGTGCTCGACGCGGTCGCCAAGGCGGGCATCGCCAACCCGAACCCGCAGGACGGCACCGGGGCGCCGACCAAGCAGGTCAAGTTCACGGGCGTCACCGTCCAGTAGTGCCGCCCCGCTACGAGCTGAACGGGGATCCGCTCGGCCCGGACGCCGCGATCGCGGGAATGGTCTCCTACGGCCACTTCACCGCGATGCAGGTCCGGGACGGGCGGGTCCGCGGGCTCGCGCTCCACCTCGAACGGCTCGCAGCCAGTACCCGGCTGCTGTTCGGCACCGACCTCGACGCCGGCCTGGTGCGGTCGTACGTCCGGCAGGCGATCGCGGGCGAGCCGGCCCTTTCGGTGCGGGTCCTGGTCCTCACGCGCTCGCTCGCCGAGCCGATGCACCCGGAGATCCTCGTCCGGACGCTCCCGCCGCACCCGCCCGACCCGACGCCGTTGCGGCTGCGGACGGTGCGCTACGAGCGCGATCTGCCGCAGGTGAAGCACCTGGGCACGTTCGGGCTGATCCACCACTCCCGCCAGGCCGCGCTGGCCGGGTTCGACGACGCGCTGTTCGTCGACCACGCCGGGCGGATCAGCGAAGCGTCGATCTGGAACACCGGATTCCTCGACGGCGACACGGTCGTGTGGCCGGAAGCCGCGGTGCTGCCCGGGATCACGATGCTGCTGCAGAAAGAAGCCTTGCGACGGCTAGGCGTGCCGCAGGAGACGCGCGAAGTCCGGCCCGCCGACCTCCGCGACTTCGACGCCGTGTTCGTGACGAACTCCGAAACTCCCGGCCGTCCGGTCGCCGCCGTGGACGACCTGGTCCTGCCGCCCGCGGACCGCGCCGTGGAATTGCTCGCGAAGGCCTACGAAACCGTTCCCTGGGACGAGATCTGAACCGCGGCCGCACCGGCCCCGTGTAAGGGGGCAACACCGGAACCCGCCGGGGTCGCCGGGGAGAGGTGCCGACCATGGCCGAAAACCGGGCTTCCGCGGTGCGCCGCGTCCTCGGGCGGGCCGGGCAAGCCGGCGCCGCCGGCGTCCTCTTCGCCGTGCTCGCCGGGGGTCCGGCGCTCGCGCAGACCGAGCCGCCCCCGCCGTCGGTCAAGTACTTCATCGTGCCGCACGCCGACAACCCGGACGACATCACGCTGTTCAAGATCGCCGAACGCGCGCTCGGCGACGGGAACCGCTTCCCGGAGATCTTCCGGCTCAACCAGGGCAGACCCCGGCCCGACGGCACGCCGTTCACCGACGCCACGCGGATCGAGCCCGGCCAGGTACTCCAGCTGCCCGACGACGCCCAGGACCCCGCCGTGCGGTTCGGTCCGCTGCCGGCCGCTCCTCCCCCGGCGCCCGCCCCCGTGGTGGCCGAAGCGCCGTCCGGGGTCGGCGTCGGGCTGGCGTCGGCCGTCAGCGGCTCCGGTGGCCTGCTGACCGGCCTGCTCGCCGGGCTCTGGTGGCGGCGACGGCCGCAGCTCGTCCCGCCACCGCCGTTCGAACCGGTTGCCGGCGACGAGGACGACGGCAGCGGCTCGGTCAGCGGCACGCTGCCGATCCCGGTCGTGCCGGAGGTGCTGCGGCCGGAACCGATCACGGCCGAGCACTCGATCATCGTCCTCGACACCGCCGAAACGCAGGTGATCGCCGCCGTCCGGCCGGGCTCGCGGTTCCACTTCAAGCTGGGCGGGCCACCCGATTTCGCCGACGGCTCGACCGTGCTCGTCGTCGACGACGACGGGCGGTGACCGGCCCTGCGCTGAACGGCTCAACCGGCGCCGGAACTCTGGTCACGGCCCGCCGGTCCCGCAATAGTCGAACGATGACCTCGGATCCGTTCGGGACCCTGCGCAAGGCGCTGTGGATCGGCGGCGCCCCATGGACCGGGAAGTCCACGGTCGCGCGCCTGCTGGCCGATCGCCACGGGCTGACCACCTACCACCACGACGACCGCGCGCGCCCCGCGACCGCGCCCGGCGACACCCCGGCCGGCGAACAGCTGACCGCGGTGCTGGCGGAGTTCGAGCAGCGGTTCCAGCGGGCACTGGACGAACTGCGCGCGTGGGAGTCCCCACGTCCGATCGTCGCCGAAGGCGGGGGCCTGCACCCGGAACTGGTGGCCCCGCTGGTGGATTCCCCGCGCCGGATGGTGGTGCTCGTGCCGACCGAGCTGTTCCGCCAGCACCAGCTGCGCCACCGGCCGGACGAGCCCACGATCCCGGAGCAGCGGAGCCGGCTGACGCGCGACCGGATGCTGGCCGCGCAGGCGGTCCGCTCGGCGCGGGCCCGCGGCATCCGGGTCATCGAAATCGACGGCAGGCTCGATCCGGCGGGCGTCACCGACGTCGTCGCCGAGCACTTCCGCGAGTACCTGGACGCCTGATTCCCGCTCGGCGCGGGGAAATCAGCGGAAGGTGAAGCGCGGCGGGCGGCGCTCGAGGAACGCGGCGACGCCCTCCGCGTAGTCCTCGCCGTGCAGGGCTTCGGAGCGGATCTCCTCGACTTCCGCGTCCGAGGTCTCCTGGCCGGCGACGATCTTCTCGATGATGCGGTTCATCCCGCGGATCGAGGCCTGGGACCGCGAGCACAGCGTCGCGAGGAACTCCGCCGTCGAGGATTCGAGCGATTCCGCCGGGAAGACGTCGTTGAGCAGGCCGATTTCGCGGGCCCGGCCCGCGGTGATCAGCTCACCCGAAAGCAGGAAGTACTTGGCGTGCGCGGGGCCGATCAGGGACACCAGCTGGCGCGTCGAGTCGAAGTGGTAGACGATGCCGAGCTTCGCCGGGGTGATGCCGAACCGCGAACCCTCCGCGGCGAAGCGGAAGTCGCAGGCGACCGAGACCTGGCAGCCGCCGCCGATGCAGTTGCCCTGGATGATCGCGACCGACGGCTTGCGCATCGAGGTCAGCGCCGCGACCGCGCCCTCGACCGCCTTGTCGTAGCTCGCCGCGCCCTCCGCCGTCGTGCGCAGCTCGCCGAATTCGCTGATGTCGGCGCCCGCCGAGAAGTGCTTGCCCGCGCCCGCGATCACCAGCACCTTCAGCGCCGGGTCGGCCTCCACCTCGGCCACCACGTCCGGGATCGCCGACCACATGCCGTAGGTGATGGCGTTCATCTTCTCCGGCCGGGTGAAGGTCAGCCGCGCGACCTCGCCGTCGCGCGTCAGCTGGAATCCGTCGGTCATGAACCGCACCCTAGCTTCTCGCCCTCAGCGAAACCTGCGGTGTGTGACGTGGTCGTGTCGCTAGCTTGGGGTCCATGGCGGTCATCGAGGCAGGCGGGACAGCGTTCGGGTACGACGAAGCGGGAGAGGGGCCCGCGGTCGTGCTGCTGCACACGGCGATCGGCGATCGCCGCATGTGGGACGCCCAGTTCACCGCGCTCGCCGCCACGCACCGGGTGATCCGCTACGACCGCCGCGGCTTCGGCGAAACCGCCGACGGCCCCGGCGAGTTCGCCCACTACGAGGACCTGCTGGCCCTGCTCGATGCCCGGGGGATCGAGCGGGCCGCGCTGGTCGGGGCGTCCATGGGCGGGGCGTGCGCGCTGGACGCCGCCCTCGCCGCGCCGGAGCGGATCACCCGGATCGCCCTGCTCGGCTCGGGCCTCACCGGGCACGAGTGGCCGGACCACATGCAGGCCGACATCGCCCGCCTCACGGCCGAGATCATGCCGCCCGAGCGGCTCGCCCGCTACCGCGCCCGCGAAGGCGACGTCGACCCGGCGGACGTGCGGGCGATGGCGGACGCCAACATCCGGTACCTGGTCGCCGGCCCGTCCCGGGACGTGTCGGTGCTGCCGGCCGGGATGCTGGCGCTGGTGCGGGAAATGTGCGAGCAGGTGTACCGGCACGACTGGACGGCTCCACAGTGGACGGAGCGGATCCCGGACACCCGCCACCGGCTGGCCGAGATCACGACGCCGGCGCTGGTGGTGATCGGGACGGCCGACGCGCCCGGCCTGATCGAGCTTTCCGAGCACCTGGCGGAGTCCTTGCCGGACGCGGAACTGGTCGAGCTGGCCGACACGGGTCACCTGCCGTCGATGGAACGCCCGGAGGAAGTCACCGCGCTGCTGCGCAAGTTCCTTTAGCACCTGCCCCGAGCGCCCCAATGTGGCGTTGGTTGCGTCAGACGCACCGAACGCCACATTGGGTGCGCTGGACGCACCGAACGCCACATTGGGGCGCATGAGCCGGGCCGGGGCCGAAGCGTCCGGAAAGGACTCAGGTGAAGATCTTCTGCACCTGGTCGGAAATCTTCGCCACCAGCTCCGAGACCTGCGCCAGCCCGCCCAGCAGGCCCTTCACCTTCTCCCACCGGCTGCGCACCACCGCGGGCTCGGCGTCGCCGGCGCGGAGGTCGGCCGTCAGGTCGGTCAGCGTGTCCTCCAGCACCTCCTGCTTCGCCAGCTCCTTGCCGCGCACCTCGGCCGTCAGGCGCTCGACGAGCTCCAGCAGCGACGAGACCGCGGCCTCTCCCCCGCCGCCGTCGACGCCGGTCTGGGTGATGTCGCCCGAGTTGTCGCCGCCGATGCTGACCTTGTTCGAAATCCGGTGTCCCATCAGGCCTCCGTCCTGGTCGCTTCCTCGGGCTTGCCGGGCGGGCGGCGGCGCCGGTCGCCGCGCACCCCGGTCTGGGTGATCGGGGCGCGGTTGTCGCCCTCGATGGTGATGTCGTTGTTGATCACGACCGCCGCCTGCTCGTCGAACTTGGCCGTCGAGAACCCGGCGTCGCCGAGGAGCTTGCCGATCGCCGGCAGGAGGCGGCTTTCGATGATCTTTTCGTAGCGTTCGATGTCGACGAGCTGGAAGTAGTCCGTGAACAGGTTGACCGATCCCAGCTCCCGCAGCGTTTTCGCGGTGCCGTAGCGGTCCGGGTCGAGAACCCCGGGCTCGCGGCCGGGGCGGCGGATCCACGACGCGAGGTTCGCGATCCGGACCGGCAGGCTCGCCGGCATCTCCAGCCACGCCAGCAGTCCTTGGCCGAACGGGCGCAGCGAGTCCGGCCGCATCTTGTCCACCGCGCGGTACTCCGCCTTGACCGGCGGCAGCATGAACGGCGTCCACTCGACGTACAGCGTCGTGTCGTCCACGGCGACGTGCAGGAACGTCGTCAGCACGAGCTCCCGGTCCCAGGTCTCGACCTGGAAGCAGAGGTAGTAGCGCGCCCATTCCTTCGGCTCGGTCCGGAGCTGCCCGACGTGCGCCTCGGTCAGCCGCGTGTGCGGTGGATGCTCGATGTCCGGCAGGTAGGCCGCCGCTTCCGGTTCCGCCAGGTGGTCGATGAGCTCGGCGGCCGGGGTGAACACGGCCTCGGTCACGGTGAGCGCGGCCAGCCGGCGGTCCGGGGACAACGCGCTGGAGTTTCGCAGGTTCCCGATCGCCGTGCGGATCCCGTCGTACAGCGCTTCGGTGGTCAGCTCCGGCCGGGGGTCCGGGGCGTCTTCGACGCGCTCCAGCGGGATCGCCATGGACCAGGCCGCGCGCCGGAACCCGGCGCCCACGAAGGGGTTGTAGCCGCGGTACACCACCAGCGGCGCGCCGGGGGCACCCGCGAATTCGTCGTCCCGCCGGAACCGGCCGAGCTGCTCGCGGAAGTCTTCGGTGAACGCGCCGGTGAGGCTGCCGGTGTCGGGCGACGGCGGGGCGAGGCGCCGGAAGCGGCTCGTCAGCAGGTTCCACAGCGACCACCGCTCGATCGTCACCACCACGAGCACCACCACGGCGAGCACGATGCCGACGACGAGCCGGGCCGTGTCGCCACCCGAGGTTTCGTCGTAGTAGTCCTCGTACTGCGCGGCGTACCGGCTGCGGTCGTCGTCGAAGAGCACGTCCGCGTAGGTCAGCAGCAGCCAGACTGCCACGATGGAAAGGCCGATCACGACGAGTGTCTTCGGGTTGAAGGTGCGCTGCGTCGCGTAGGCGGTCTTGCCCGCCCGCGCCGCCACGAGCAGGACCGAGAGCACGATCCAGGCGTACAGCAGCACGTTGTCCCACGACAGCGAGACGACGACGGCCATCAGCAGCACCAGGATCGCGTCGTAGTTCTTCCGGCGCGCCCTCGCCCGCACCGCCTCGGTGAGCACGCGGCCCGCGTCGATCCCCGGCGACGCCGGGACCGGCCGGGTGGGCTCGACGAGGAATTCCTTGATCGCCCGGGTGCTGTAACCGGGGTCGAGGTAGGACGCTGCGCACAAGTACCGCGTGGTGTCGTCGGACATGCTGCTCCCTCCGGCGCAACCCGCGCATTTCCGGCCCACCTGCAATTTGCAGACCGTAGCATGCGCCCGCCGATTCCGGGGACGGTATTTACACCCTCGTCCCCCGGTTCCGGGAATCGTCGAAGGACAATTCCCGGACACGTCACGACAACAACTTCGCGGTCAGTTCCCCGCGGCTGCGGACGCCGGTCTTGCCGAACACCGACTTCAGGTGGTCCTGCACCGTGTGGGCCGAGATGGCCAGCCGCTCCGCGATGTCCACTGTGGACAGACCGGCGAGCACCTCGCGGCACACGTCGCGCTCGCGGGCGGTCAGGCCGTAGGCCGCGAACAGCACGCTCAGCAGCTCGGCGCCCGAAGCGCGGCCGACGGTCACCACCGTCTCGCCGCCGTCGTCCCCGGCCACCAGCCGGCCGGCGTGCAGCAGGATCCAGCCGCCGTGGGCGTCTCGGACCCGCGCGCGGAACGTCCCCGTCGCCGCGGCGCGGGCGCCGACCACCACGGCGCGCACCAGCACCGCGAACCGGCCGGGCGCGATTTCGTCCACTTCGGACCGCCAGCGCTCGGCCGCCGCGGTGGCGGCGCGCTGCCTGCCGTCCGGGCCGACGACCACGATCGCCGGTTCCGCGGGCTCCCCCGCGCCGCGCGTGCGCGCCGCCACCCGCGTCGCCGCGGCCAGTGCCGGGGCGACCGACGTCAGGAACTCGACCTCGCGGTCGCTGAACTCCCCGCACCGGACCAGGCCCGCCGCGGCCCAGCACGTGCCGTCGACGCGGAACACCGCGCGCAGCTCGTGGCCCAGCCCCAGCGGCCGCCACACCTCGGCGAGCCGCCCGCTGCGCTCGGCGTCGCGGCGCGGCAGGTCCGACAGCCGCGCCACCGGCACCGGCCGCCGGGCCAGCTCGGCGAAGGTGTGGGGCTGCCGTCCGTCGTACTCGTAGGTCGCCAGCAGCGGCTCGTACTCGCCGGGGATGCGGGCCCGGCCGCTGGTCATCGAGCTGATCACCGCGGTGTCCGGGTCGAGCGACGCCCAGCACGCGAGCTCCGCGGGGACCACGCGGTCGACCAGCTCGATGGCGGCGGCGTGCAGCTCGGCGACGCCGAGGCCCGCCGTCGCGAGCGCGGCGACCTCCCGCCGCACACCCTGCGCCCGGCCCTCCCACATGGACGCAGTATGCGCGCACCGCGCGGCCCCGCGGTATCCCGGAATCCGGGGATACCGCGCCGCTCCCCCGGTTCCTAGCGTCGGCGGCATGACCCACTTCAGCGCACCGGGCGCCGGCCCGGAACTCGACACCGGCGACGCGCGGATCACCGTCAAGATCGGCGCGGAGCACACCGGGGACGCCTTCGAGGTGTTCGAAGTCGACGCCCCGCGCGGGCCGTCCGTCCCGCCGCACGCCGACCCCTGGGCGAAGGCCTTCTACGTGCTGCACGGGCGGATCACCGTCTACGTCGACGGCGAACTGCACGACCTCGGCCCCGGCGCGTCGATCAGCGTCCCGGCGGGCGCGGTCAACACGTTCACCGTGCACACGCCCTCGGCGCAGTTCCTGGCGGTCAGCCTGACCGGCGGCATGGGCCGCTTCTTCCGCGACGTCGACCGGGCCGGCCCTGAGCAGGCCCCCGAAATCGCCGCGCGGCACCAGATCGAGTTCGCGTCGTGAACGCCGTGGCGCAGGTCTTCGCGGGCGTCGCCGTGCTGGTGCACCTGCTGGCGTTCACCTGGGAAGTGCTGCTGTTCGAACGCCGGGGCGTGCACGAGGGCATCTTCCGGATCCCCTCGGCGAACCTGCCCGCGACCCGGTTGTGGTCGTTCAACGTCGGCTTCTACAACCTGTTCCTCGCCGCGGGCCCGGTGACCGGGCTGGTCCTGCTGCACACGGGCGACGCCGTCGCGGGCCGTGCCCTGGTGCTCTACTGCTGCGCGTTCATGCTCCTGGCCGGGATCGCGCTCGGCGTGTCCGACGTGCTCGCCCTCAGCCGTCCCCGCGGCGCCGGCCGGGGCGGCGCGCTCGCCCAGGCGCTCCCGCCGCTGGGCGCGCTGGTCGCGGCGCTGTTCTAGCCGGACCCGGTGCGCTCGATCAGCTGCTCGCTCCACTCCCGGATGGCCGCGGCCTGCCCGGGGGTGAGCCGGTCGAGGACGAGCCTGCGGACGTTGCCGCCGTGGGCGCGGGTGGCGCGCTCCGCCGTCCGGCGGCCTTCGGCGGTCAGCTCGACGCCGGTGCGGCGGCCGGTCGCGCCGTCCTCGGCCCGCGCCACCAGGCCGCGGTTCTCCATCCGCGTGAGCAGGTGCGAGACGCGGCTCTTCTCCCAGTCGAGCGCGTCGGCCAGCTCGCCGACGCGCATCGGCGCGCTCAGCGTCATCAGCACGCTGAACTCGGCCTTCGAGATGCCGCAGTCGCGTTGCAGCCCCCGGTCGAGTTCGCGGACGAGCAGGCGCTGGGCGCGCATCCAGGTGTCCCAGAACGCCCAGTCCTCGGTGCTCAGCTCCGCCATGCCGTCAGTCTACGCTAGAGTTGACACGTCAACTCTTGGGGAAGGACACCGATGAAGACCTTGGTTCAGGGCGGCGTGGTGCTCAGCATGGATCCCGGCGTGGGCACGCTCCCGCGCGGCGACGTGCTCGTCGAAGACGGCCGCATCGCCGCCGTCGCCCCCGCGCTCGACGCCGGCGGCGCCGAAGTCGTCGACGCCACCGGCAAGATCGTCCTGCCCGGCTTCGTGGACACCCACCGCCACACCTGGCAAACGGCGTTCCGCGGGGTCGGCGCCGGCTGGACGTTCGACCAGTACCGCACCGCCGTGCACGGCACGCTCAAGCCGCACTACCGGCCGGAAGACGTCTACCTCGGCACCCTGCTCGGCCGCCTGGAAGCGCTCGATTCCGGCGTCACGACCATGCTCGACTGGTTCCACTGCGCCACCGCCCCGGAGAACGCCGACGCCGCGATCCAGGCCCTGCACGACGCACCCGGCCACGCGATCTTCTGCTACGGCGCCGACGGGCCGGACATCGAGCCGGAGATCCGGCGCGTGCGGAACCTGCTGCCGGGCGACGACATGGCGCTGGGCCTGCACGGACCCGTGCTGTCCACAATGGACGAGACCGCGGCGGACGTCGCGCTGGCGCGGGAACTCGGGCTCCCGGTGAGCACGCACGTCCACGGAACTGGTGGCTGGCGGCACGGCGACCGGCCGATCGCCGGGATGGCCGAGCGCGGCCTGCTCGACGACCGCACGACGATCGTGCACGGCAACGGCCTGTCCGACGACCAGCTGGCGATGCTCGCCGACGCGGGTGCTTCGGTGTCGATCAGCCCGGACGTCGAGCTGAAGATGGGCTTCGAGCCGGTTGTCGCCGGCCGGGCGCTGGCCGCCGGGCTGCGGCCGTCGCTGTCGATCGACGACTGCCCGTCCGCCGGCGGCGACCTGTTCGGGGCAATGCGCACGCTGTTCGCGGTGGAGCGCGGCATCCCGCCGCGGGACGTCCTGGCGTTCGCCACCGTGGACGGCGCGCGGGCCTGCGGGCGCGGTGCCCGGACCGGCAGCCTGACCGCCGGCAAGGACGCCGACCTGGTCCTGCTCGACGCCGAGGACCTGTCGGTCTTCCCCGTCGGCGACCCGGCGGGCACGCTCGTCTCGGCCGGTCACCCGGGGCTCGTCGACAGCGTCTTCGTCGCCGGCGAACCGGTCAAGCGCGACGGGCGGCTGCTCGGCGTCGACCTGCCGGCCCTGCGCGCCCGGCTGCGGGCATCGCGCGACCGGATCGCCGCGGCCGCCGGGATCGCCGTCGACGGGTCGTGGGTGCCCTAGGAAGCCGACGTCACGCGGTAGACGTCGTAGACGCCTTCCACCCCGCGGACCACCTTGAGGACGTGGCCGAGGTGCTTCGGGTCGCCCATCTCGAACGAGAAGCGGCTGACCGCGACCCGGTCGCGGGACGTGGTCACCGAGGCCGAGAGGATGTTGACCTTCTCGTCGGCCAGCACCTTGGTGACGTCCGACAGCAGCCGGTGCCGGTCGAGCGCCTCGACCTGGATGGCCACCAGGAACACCGACGACGCCGAGGGCGCCCACTCGACCTCGACCAGCCGCTCGGGCTGGGACTGCAGGTCACCGGCGTTCGTGCAGTCCGTGCGGTGCACCGAAACGCCGCCGCCGCGGGTCACGAACCCGAGGATCTCGTCGCCCGGCACCGGGGTGCAGCAGCGCGCGAGCTTCGCCCAGACGTCGCTGGCGCCCTTGACCACGACGCCGACGTCGTTGGAGCCGCGGCGGCGGGTCACCGTGGACGGCGTGGCGCGCTCGGCGAGCTCCTCCTCCGCCGCGTCGACCCCGCCGATCAGCGCGACCAGCCGCTGGACGACGTGCTTCGCGCTGGTGTGGCCCTCGCCGACCGCCGCGTACAGCGACGAGATGTCCGCGTGCCGCAGCTCGGTGGCGACCGCGCCCATCGACTCCGCGGAGACCAGCCGCTGGATCGGCAGGCCGACCTTGCGGATCTCCTTGGTGATGGCTTCCTTGCCGCCTTCGATCGCCTCGTCGCGGCGTTCCTTGGCGAACCACTGCCGGATCTTCGCGCGCGCCTTGGGCGAACCGGCGAACTGCAGCCAGTCCCTGCTGGGGCCCGCGTTCTCCGCCTTCGACGTGAAGATCTCGACGACTTCGCCGTTCTCCAGCTTCCGCTCGAGCGCGACCAGGCGGCCGTTGACGCGGGCGCCGATGCAGCGGTGCCCGACCTCGGTGTGCACGGCGTAGGCGAAGTCGACCGGCGTCGACTCCACCGGCAGCGTGATCACGTCGCCCTTCGGCGTGAACACGAAGATCTCGCGCGAGGCCAGCTCGTAGCGCAGGGACTCGAGGAAGTCACCCGGGTCCGCCGCCTCGCGCTGCCAGTCGAGGAGCTGGCGCATCCACGCCATCTCGTCGACGTCCATCGCGTTGCCGTTGTGCGTGCCCTTGGTTTCCTTGTACCGCCAGTGCGCGGCGATGCCGTATTCGGCGGTGCGGTGCATCTCGTAGGTGCGGATCTGCACCTCGAGGGGCTTGCCGTCCGGGCCGATCACCGTCGTGTGCAGCGACTGGTAGACGCCGAAGCGCGGCTGTGCGATGTAGTCCTTGAACCGGCCGGGCACCGGCTGCCACAGCGCGTGCACGACACCCATCGCCGCGTAGCAGTCGCGGACGTCCTCGACCAGGATCCGGACGCCGACCAGGTCGTGGATGTCGTCCAGGTCGCGGCCGCGGACGATCATCTTCTGGTGGATCGAGTAGTAGTGCTTCGGCCGCCCCTCGACCTTCGCGGTGATCCGCGACGAGACGAGGTTGCTGGTCAGGTCGGTGATGACCGAGCGCAGGTAGATGTCCCGGGAGGGCGCGCGGTCGGCGACCAGGCGCACGATCTCGTCGTACTTCTTGGGCTGCAGGATCGCGAACGCGAGGTCTTCCAGCTCCCACTTGACCGTGGCCATGCCCAGGCGGTGGGCCAGCGGGGCGAGCACTTCGAGCGTTTCGCGGGCCTTGCGGGCCTGCTTCTCCGGCGGCAGGAAGCGCATGGTGCGCATGTTGTGCAGCCGGTCGGCGAGCTTGATGACCAGCACGCGCGGGTCTTTGGCCATCGCGATGACCATCTTGCGGATGGTCTCGGCCTCGGCGGAGGTGCCGAGCTTGACCTTGTCCAGCTTCGTGACGCCGTCGACGAGTTCCGCGACCTTCTCGCCGAAGTCGGCCTTCAGGCTCTCGACGGCGTAGCCGGTGTCCTCGACCGTGTCGTGCAGCAGCGCCGCGACCAGGGTCGTGGTGTCCATGCCCAGCTCGGCGAGGATGGTCGCGACGGCGAGCGGGTGGGTGATGTAGGGGTCGCCGGACTTGCGCCGCTGGTTCCGGTGCAGCTCCTCGGCGACGTCGTAGGCGCGCTGGAGCAGCCCGAGGTCGGCGTTGGGGTGCAGCTCGCGGTGGATGACGGCGAGGGGCTCGAGGACCTGCTTGACCGGGGCGGCGCGCTGCGCGGTGATCCGCCGGGCGAGGCGCGCCCGGACCCGCCGGGTCGCGGACGGGTTCGGCGCCGCGCCGTTCGGCTTCGGCGACGCGGGCTGTGCCGCCGCCTGCCCGTTCTGCTGGGCGCCCTGTTTCGGGGGCACCGCGGCGTCGAGCTCCTGGCTCACCCGCACCTCCTGCTGCTCGTGCGGCCTTCGGACCACCAGGGTAGCCGTTGCGCCTCGTGGTCCTGTCGGGTGCGCCCGTTCAGGGGGATGGCGAGGCCTCTACCAGCAGCTTTGCATTCTGGGTGACCCACCACCCCGATGCCCGATTGTGACTACGGACGGTTCGGGCTTCGGATCGGGGTTGCGGGGGGGGCCTGGGTGGCGTGCGGTGCGGGTTGAGTGCCGGCCGTCCGGTTAGCGCTCTCAACAGGTCTTTAGGGCGTGGACCTTGCGGTCGCCGAGGATCTCGCGGCCGCCGAGGCCGCCCAGCTCCAGGACCACCGACACGCCGTCGACCACGGCTCCCGCGTCCTCCAGGAGCTTGCCCGTCGCCGCGACCGTGCCGCCCGTGGCCAGGACGTCGTCCAGGATCGCGATGCGCTGGCCGGGCCGGACGACGCCCGCGGGCAGCTCGACCGTGGCCGTGCCGTACTCCAGTGCGTAGTCCACCCGGCCTGCCACCTGGGGAAGCTTGCCCGGCTTGCGGATCAGCACCACGCCGAGGCCGCGGGCGTACCCGACGGCCGCGGCGAGGAGGAACCCGCGGGCTTCCACGCCCGCGAGTGCCTCCACGCCGGGCTCCAGCGATTCCGCCAGCGCGTCGGTGACCGCCTTGAACGCGGCCGCGTCCGCGAAGAGCGGGCTCAGGTCGCGGAACAGGACGCCGGGCTCTGGGAAGTCCGGCACCTCGGCGATCAGGCCGAGGGCGTCGTCCAGCCGCACGTCAGCGCTTCCGCTTGCCGGACGGCTTGCCCTGCGGGCGCTGCTTCTGGATCCGGGCGGGGACGCTGGCCGCGGCCGCGTACGCCTTCTCCTTGCGCAGCTCCTTGGCCAGTTCGTCGTCGTCCGTGGCGTCGAAGTCCGCCTCGCCCGCCGCCTTGCGCTCCTGGTTGGCGCGGCGCTGGCGGACGCGCTCGGCCTGCTGCGCGTACTTCGGGTCGCGCATCTTGAAGTCGACCAGCAGCGGCGTGGCCAGCGCGACCGACGACAGGACGCCGACCAACGTACCGGTGAGCTGCACCAGCGCGAGGTCCTGCAGCGTGCCCGAGCCGAGCAGCACGTACCCGACGATCAGCAGGCCCAGGATCGGCAGCAGCGCGATGAACGCGGTGTTGAACGACCGCATCAGGGTCTGGTTCAGCGCCAGGTTGGCGGCCTCGCCATACGTGCGGCGGGTCAGCCCGAGCAGGCCGCGCGTGTTCTCGCGGACCTTGTCGAACACCACCACCGTGTCGTAGAGCGAGAACCCGAGGATCGTCAGCAGGCCGATCACGGTCGCCGGCGTGACCTCGAAGCCGACCAGCGAGTACACGCCGGCGGTGACCAGGATGTCGTGCAGCAGCGAGATCAGCGCCGCCAAGGCCATCCGCGCGTCGAAGTAGATCGCCAGGAAGATGACCACAGCGACGAGGAACACCCCGAGCGCGATCAGCGCCTTCTGCGAGATCTCCCCGCCCCAGGACGCGCTCACCGCGCTGTCGCTGATCGTCTGCGCGCTGGGCTGGCCGTTGCCCGCCTTCGGGCCGAGGTCGGTGAACAAGCCCTGCTTGAGCTTGGCGACGTCGGCCGCGTTCAGCGTGTCGGTGCGGATCTGGATGGTCGCCGCGTTGCCGGTGCCGACCTTCTGCGCTTCCGCGGCCGGGCGGCCGAGCGCCTTCTGGAACGACTCCTTCGCCTGCTCCTCGGTGATCACGCCGTGGATGCCGTTGGCGGGCATCTGGATCTGCGTGCCGCCCTCGAACTCGATGCCGAGGTTGAAGCCGCGGAACACCATCGACGCGAGGCACACCAGCACCAGCGCGCCGAAGAAGACGTACCAGCGCTTGCGCTTGCCGACGACGTCGAACGCGCCGGTGCCGACGTACAGCCGGTGGAAGACGCTTTCCTTCTTGCCGGGCTTGGCCGCCACCTTGGCGTTGCCCTCGGCGTCCGTGCCCAGTTCTTCGACCCCCACGTCAGGCCTCCTTCACGTTCGCGCGGCCGACCGAGGTCGCCTTCTTCCGCTGCGAACCCAATTGCTGCACGGCGCCGAGACCCAGGTGCCTCGGATTGGACAGGAACGCGTTCTTCGACGTGGACACCATGGCCACCAGCGGGTGCGTCACCAGGTACACGACCACCAGGTCGAGCACCGTGGACATGCCGAGGGTGAACGCGAAGCCCTGGACGTCGCCGACCGCGATGACGTACAGGATGGCCGCGGCCAGGAAGCTCACCGCGTCCGAAGCCAGGATGGTGCGCCGGGCGCGGACCCAGCCGCGCGGCACCGCGGACCGGAACGTCCGGCCCTCCCGGATCTCGTCCTTGAGCCGTTCGAAGTAGATGACGAACGAGTCCGCCGTGATACCGATGGCGATGATCAGGCCGGCGATGCCCGCGAGGTCCAGCGTGTAGCCAATCCAGCGGCCGAGCAGCACCAGCACCGCGAACACCAGCGCGCCGGACAGGGCCAGCGACAGGATCGTGAGCACGCCGAGCAGCCGGTAGTAGAACAGGCAGTAGACGAACACGACCAGCAGGCCGATGCCGCCGGCGATCAGCCCGGCCTGCAGCGACGCGAGGCCCAGGGTCGCCGACACGGTGGTCGCGTCCGAAGAGGCGAACGACAGCGGCAGCGAGCCGTACTTGAGGATGTCCGAGAGGTCCTTCGCCTCGGACTGCGTGAACTTGCCGGTGATCTGGGTGTTGCCGTCGAGGATGGCCACCTGGATGTTCGGCGCGGACACGACCTGCGTGTCGAGGACGAACGCGGCCTGCTGGCCGGTGTTCTTCGAGGTGAAGTCGGCCCAGGTCTTGGTGCCGTCGGCCTTGAAGCTGAGGTTCACCACCCACTGGCCGCGCTGCTGGTCGTAGCCCGAGTTCGAGTCGGCGATCTCGGTGCCCGGCAGGAACTCCGGCTCCAGCAGGTACTTGTACGTGTCGTGGTCACCGCAGGCGACCAGCGGCAGCTTCGGGTCGTCGTTGCCCTCGAGGGGGTCCTTGGCGTTCGGCGCGCAGGTCAGCGACGCCATCGCCTTCGCGACGAGCTCCTGGTTCGCCTGGCCGTCGGCGCCGATCAGCTTCGGGTCCTGGCGCAGCGCCTTCGCGGCCTGGATCTCCTTCGCGGTCTCGGCGTCGACCGAGCCGTCCGAAGGGGCCGGGGCCTGGCTCGACGGCGGCGGCGTGGCGCTGCTGCTCGGGGCGGCCGGGGTGCTGCTCTGCTGCTGCGCGGGCGCGGCGGCGGCACCGCCACCACCGGCGGCCGGGCTCGACGGCGGCGCGCTCGACGAGGCGGGCGGCGCGGAGCTGCTCGGCGCACCCGACGTCGGCGTGCCGGTGGCCGGCGGCGGGGTCGTCGTCTGCGGCGGCACGACCGGCTGCGTCGCGTTCGCGACGACCTTCCGGAAGCCCAGCTTCGCGGTCTTGCCCAGGTTCTTCGCCTGGTCGCCCTGCTCGCCGGGGACCGTGATGACGACGTTGTTGCCGTCGAGGAGGACCTCGGTGCCGCTGACGCCGATCCCGTTGACGCGCCGTTCGATGATCTGGCGCGCCTGGTTCAGGGACTCCCGCGTCGGCTGGCCGCCGTCGGGGGTGCGGGCGGTGAGCGTGACCCGGGTGCCGCCCTGCAGGTCGATGCCCAGCTTCGGGGTCGGCTTGTGGTTGCCGGTGAGGAACACCAGCGCGTACAAGACGATCACGATCAGGGCGAACAGGGCGAGATAGCGTCCCGGGCGGAGATGCCCGGCTGAAGCTGCCACAGTGCTTCGGTCTCCTCGGACGGGGTGGACCCCAACGTTGCGGTGCCCGCCCGGAGGGTTACCGGGAGGGACTGTGTGCGATTCACTCCCGGGCACGGGTATGACGGCGGACACGCACGCAGCACCGAGACACTACTCGGTGCTGCGTGAGCCCGGCGTTGCAGGCCACACCGACTTTCGTCGGGGCTTCCGGCGCGTGCCCGGGAGGGAACGCGGGGTTACTTCTTGCCGTGCTCCAGCGGCGGCGCCACCTGCGCGGTGGTCTGCGGCTCTTCGGTCTTGACGCCGGCGTCGGAATCGATGATCGACTCCTCGGCGGGGGTCTCCGCGTCGTCGGCGGAGTCCTCGTCGGTCTCGACGACGGGCTCGACCTTCTCGCGGACCGCGAGCCGCAGCCAGGTGGTGACGACGCCGGGGGCGATCTCGATGTCGATCGTGGTGTCGCCGGTGGCGTCGGCCACGGTGCCGTAGAGACCCGAGGTGGTCATCACGCGGTCACCGGGCGCCAGGCTGCTCTGCAGTTCCTGCTGCGCGGCCTGCTGCTTCTTCTGCTTCCGCGTGCTCATCACCAGCGGCACGGCGAGGACGAGCACGAGCAGCAGGGGCAGCAATAGCTGTTGCATGATTCTCCGTTCGACGGACACCGGGCCCAGCCGAAATGTCCGGTTTTTGGGTATGTGCTCCTGTCAAGTGTGCCAGGTACCAGCGCGGACGCCAGCACCCACCCGCCGGTGCGGGCCGTTCAGTCCTGGTCGAACAGCGACGGCCCGCCCTGGTCCGGGCGCCCCGGGAGGTCCGCGGGCGGCACCATGCCGAGGTGTTCCCACGCGGCCGCGGTAGCGACCCGGCCGCGCGGGGTGCGGGCGAGCATACCGGCGCGCACGAGGTAGGGCTCACACACCTCTTCCACGGTCGTCGCCTCCTCCCCCACGGCGACCGCCAGCGTCGAAATGCCCACCGGCCCGCCGCCGAACGACCTGGTCAGCGCGGTGAGGACGGCCCGGTCGAGCCGGTCGAGGCCGAGCTCGTCGACGTCGTAGACGGCCAGCGCGGCGCGGGCGACCTCGAGGGTCACCTTGCCGTCGGCGCGGACCTCGGCGTAGTCGCGGACGCGCCGCAGCAGCCGGTTCGCGATCCGGGGCGTGCCCCGCGAGCGGCCGGCGATCTCCTGGCAGCCGTCGCGGTCGATCGGGATGTCGAGGATCGTCGCCGCGCGGCGGACGACCAGCTCCAGCTCGGTGTCGGTGTAGAACTCCATCTGGCCGGTGAAGCCGAACCGGTCGCGCAGCGGCCCGGTCAGCGAGCCCGACCGGGTGGTCGCCCCGACCAGTGTGAACGGCGCGATCTCCAGCGGGATGCTGGTGGCGCCCGGTCCCTTGCCGACCACGACGTCGACCCGGAAGTCCTCCATCGCGAGGTAGAGCATCTCCTCGGCGGGGCGGGCGATCCGGTGGATCTCGTCGATGAACAGGACGTCGCCGGGCGCCAGGTTGGACAGCATCGCGGCGAGGTCGCCGGCCCGTTCGAGCGCCGGGCCCGAGGTGATCCGGATGGCCGCGCCCAGCTCGGCGGCGACGATCATGGCCATCGACGTCTTGCCCAGGCCGGGCGGCCCGGAGAGCAGGACGTGGTCGGGCGGCACGCCGCGGCGGCGCGCGCTCTCCAGCACCAGCTCCAGCTGCTCGCGCACGCGCGGCTGCCCGACGAACTCGTCGAGCTTGCGCGGGCGCAGCGTGCCTTCGACGTCCCGGTCGCCGGTCTGGGCCCACGCCGAAAGGGCGTCGTCCTCGTCCACGGCTTCATACTCCACGGCCGCGTCCTACCGCTTCCGGCCGAGGGTGGCCAGTGCGGCGCGCAGCACGCTGGGCGTCGTGTGCCCGTCACCGTCGGCGAGCACCTTGTCGACCGCCTGCTCGGCCTGCTTGGCCGGGAACCCGAGCCCGGCCAGCGCCTCGACGACCTCCGAGCGCAGCGCGCCGGGTGCCGTGACCGCGGGCGCGCCGTCGGCACCGCCGAGCGCGGTGACCTTGTCCCGCAGTTCGAGGGTGAGCCGTTCGGCGCCCTTGCGGCCGATGCCGGGCACCGACGTGAGCACGGTGATGTTGCCTTCGACCAGCGCGGCGCGCAGCTTGTCGGGGTCGAGCACGGCGAGCGTCGCGAGCGCGAGCCGCGGCCCGATCCCGGACACCGTCTGCAGCAGCCCGAACAGCTCGCGCGCGTCGGCGTCGGCGAACCCGAACAGCGTCAGCGAGTCTTCGCGCACGACCAGCGCCGTGTGGAGCCGGGCCTCTTCGCCGCGGCGCAGGGTGGCGAGGGTCGCCGGGGTGGCCTGCACGGCGAAGCCGACCCCGCCGACCTCGACCACGACGTGGTCCAGCCCGACCGAGAGGACTTCTCCGCGTACCGACGAGATCATCGTGCTGCTCCTGGGTTCTTCGCCTGCTTCGCCGCGGCGGCGAGGCGGGCCTTGTGGGTGCGGGCCATTTCGGCGGCGCGGGCTTCGGCCTCGGCGAGCCGCGCGCGCATCGGCTCCCGCCAGAGGTGGCAGATGGCCAGCGCGAGGGCGTCGGCGGCGTCGGCGGGCTTGGGCGCGACCTCGAGGTTGAGCAGCCGCATCACCATGGCGGTGACCTGGGCCTTGTCCGCCCGGCCGGACCCGCTGACGGCGGCCTTCACCTCGCTCGGCGTGTGGAACACGACGGGCAGGCCGCGGCGCGCGGCCGCGAGCGCGACCACCCCGCCCGCCTGCGCGGTGCCCATCGCCGTCCGGACGTTGTGCTGGGCGAAGACGCGCTCGACGGCGACGGCCTGCGGCTTGTACTTGTCCAGCCAGCGTTCGACCTCGTCGGAGATGCCGAGCAGCCGGTGCGCCAGGTCGGCGTCGGGCGGTGTCCGCACCACGTCGACGGCGACGCAGCGGACGGCCCGGCCCTTGCCGCCGTCGACCACCCCCAGGCCGCACCTGGTCAGACCGGGGTCGACCCCGAGCACCCGCACCCGCTTTTCCCTCCGCCGCGAACATCCGTTCGAGTTCGCAGGCTACTGGGCGCGGCCTCCGGCAGGATGGGTGACATGCCGGAGCCGTCGGATTTCGTCACCCACCTGGGTCTTCAGCCGCTGCCCGTCGAAGGCGGGCGGTGGGCGCAGAGCTGGCGCTCGGACGCCGGGTCCGCGATCTACTACCTGCTCGTCGCGCCCGAGTTCTCCGCACCGCACCGGCTGGACCGCGTCGAGGTGTACGCCCACCACGCGGGCGCGCCGGCCGCGATGCTGCTGCTGCACGAAGACGGCTCGGTCGAGCGGCCGGTGCTGGGGACCGACGTCGCCGCCGGGGAGCGCCCGCAGGTGGTGGTGCCCGCCGGGACGTGGCAGGCGACCGTGACGACCGGCGCGTGGAGCCTGCTGGGCACGGTCGTGGTGCCGCCGTACACCGACGACTGCGTGGAGTTCGCGGCCGCCGCGGACCTGGCGTTGCGCTACCCGGAAGCGGCCGCCGACCTGCGGAAGTTCTAGGGACCGTCGACGCCGGGTGTCCAGCTCTCGGGGTCACCGCTCTCGGTCAGCACCGGCTGCCACCGCGCGAAGCCCTCGGGGGCGTCCGGGTGCCAGGGGAACTTGCCCTCCGGCGTCGCGACGATCAGCTGCAGCGCCGGGAAGTCGCCGTCGGGGTAGATGAGGAAGGCGGTGCCGAAGTACTCGGGGTAGTGCCCCTTGTTGACCCGCTCGAGGACGACCGGGACGCCGTCGAAGAAGTCGTCGTAGCGCTTGCCGACCTCGAAGATCTCGCCGTTGGCCGCGCGGTCGACGTAGGCGTCGAGCAGCACCTGGCCCATCTGGTCCGGCAGCCCGACCACGACGGCTTCCGGCACGTGGTGCAGCGCCCACGCGCAGGCGGTGAAGCAGTAGCCGGCGCCCTCGTCGTCCGCCGCGACCGTGATGACCGCGTTGCCGCGTTCCTTGGCCTGCCCCTCGATCCATGCGATGAGACGCTGTTCGTCGGGCGTCAGTTCGGCGGCGAGATCGGCGGAGGCGGCGGGGGTCGTCGAGGTCACGGCGCACATTCTGCCTGAGAAGCCCCCGAGAGCCCAGTGCCCGGGCCGGAAAGTTTCCGGCCCGGGCACTGTTTCCTTGCGAGGCAAGGGAAAACTCAGCCGACTTCGGCGAGCACCTCGTCCGAAACGTGGATGGCTACGCAGTGCGTACACGTTCCTCCGCCGCCGGACCGACCCGCGCGTCAACTGGTTCAGGCGAGGGGCGTGATCGTGCCGCCGCCCGACAGCACGAAGGCCGCCAGGAACCTGTCCCCTGGCGGCCTTCAGCACGCATCTCGATCTCGCGTCAGCCGACTTCGGCGAGCACCTCGTCCGACACGTCGAAGTTCGCGTACACGTTCTGGACGTCGTCGCAGTCCTCGAGGGCGTCGATCAGCTTGAAGACCTTCTTCGCGCCCTCGGCGTCCAGCGGGACGCTGACCGACGGGAGGAACGTCAGTTCCGCCGACTCGTACTCGAACCCGGCCTCCTGCAGCGCCTTGCGCACCGGGACCAGGTCGCCGCCCTCGGAGACGATCTCGAAGCTCTCGTCGAGGTCGTTGACCTCTTCGGCACCGGCGTCGAGGACCGCCATCAGGACGTCGTCCTCGGTCGCGTCGCCCTTCGGCATGATCACGACACCCTTGCGGGTGAACATGTAGGCGACCGAGCCCGGGTCGGCGAGGGAGCCGTTGTTGCGCGTGAGCGCGGTGCGGACCTCCATCGCGGCGCGGTTCTTGTTGTCGGTGAGGCACTCGATCAGCACCGCCACGCCGTTGGGGCCGTAGCCCTCGTACGTGATGTTCTGCCAGTCGGCGCCGCCCGCCTCTTCACCGGCGCCGCGCTTGCGGGCGCGCTCGATGTTGTCCTGCGGGACCGAGTTCTTCTTCGCCTTCTGGATGGCGTCGTAGAGCGTGGGGTTGCCGTCCGGGTCGCCACCACCGGTGCCCGTGCGGGCGGCCACCTCGATGTTCTTGATCAACCGCGCGAAGAGCTTGCCGCGCTTCGCGTCGAGGTTGGCCTTCTTGTGCTTCGTGGTGGCCCACTTGGAGTGGCCGCTCATCTCTCCTCCATCTGTTCCGTACCCCGGCCGGGCACCGCGTCTCAGGCTGCCTTCCGCACGAGGTCGACGAACAGCCGGTGCACCCGCACGTCGGGCGTCAGCTCCGGGTGGAACGCGGTCGCCAGCACCGCCCCCTGCCGGACCGCGACGATCCTAGCGGTCTCGTCTCCCACGCCGGGCACGCCGCTGACCGTGGCGAGCACCTCGACGCCGTCCCCGGCCTTCTCGACCCAGGGAGCCCGGATGAACACCGCGCGCACCGGCCCGCCGTCCACCTCGGCGAAGTCGAGGTCCGCCTCGAAGGAGTCGACCTGCCTGCCGAAGGCGTTGCGCCGGACGACGACGTCGAGCCCGCCGAGCTGCTGCTGGTCGGGCCGCCCGTCGAGGGTCTGCCGCGCCAGCAGGATCATCCCGGCGCACGAGCCGAACGCGGGCATGCCCCCGGCGATCCGCGCGCGCAGCGGTTCGAGCAGCTCGAACGTCTCGAGCAGCCGCGACATGGTGGTCGACTCGCCACCGGGCAGCACCAGACCGTCCACTTCGGACAGCTCGGCGGCGCGCCGCACGGGCACGGCCCGCGCCCCCGCTTCGGCCAGCATGGCGACGTGCTCGCGCACGGCACCCTGCATGGCGAGCACCCCGATGACCGGTTCCGACGACACCCGACCTCCCGAAAGACCTTCCCACCAGCCTAGACGCACTCCCCCGCCGCGGTACCGGCAGGTCAGCCCCGTCCCGAGCGCCCCAATGTGGCCTTCGGTGCGTCAGCCGCACCCAAGGCGGCCTTCGGTGCGTCTGACGCAACCAAGGCCGCCTTGGGGCGCTCGGGGAGGCGCGCATCAGGGGACGCCGGCCAGCCGCAGCAGTGCCGCCGTCGCCGCGGCCGCGACGACCACCAGCACGAACGGCGCCTTCCGCCACGCCAGCACGCCCGCCACCAGCACCCCGGCCGGCCGCGCGAAGCCCGCGAACCCGTGTCCCTCGGTCAGCGCGCTGACCGCGACCAGCGCCGCCAGCGGCACGACCGCCGCCAGCGCCATCAGCCGCTCGGCCTTCGGTGACAGCTTCACCCGAGTGCGCAGGACCGGCCCGGCGAAGCGGAGCGCGAACGTCCCCAGCGCCAGCACCGCCGTGCCGACCAGGAGCTCGACCCCGTCCATCAGCGCGCCTCCTGCAGTTCGGGCTCCTTGGCCGCGAGGCCCACGGCGACCCCGGCCAGCGCCAGCAGCACCGGCAGCCCGGCGGGCAGGAACGGCGTCGCGACCAGCGCGACCACCACCCCGGCCAGCACCGGCAGCCGCGCCGCCCGGTCGCGCAGCGCCGGCAGGACCAGCGCCAGGAGCACGGCCGGGAACGCCGCGTCCAGGCCGAAGACGTCGGTGTCGCTGATCGCCGTGCCCGCGAACGCGCCCGCGACCACGCCGAGGTTCCAGCAGGCGAACAGGCCGATCCCGCACGCCCAGTACGCCGCCCGGCGCTGGTGCGCCTCGCGCTGGGCCAGCGCGAACGCGACGGATTCGTCGATCATCAGGTGGCTGCCCGCGAGCCGGCCGGGCCACCGCTTGCCCAGGACGTCCCCGATCGCGAAGCCGAACGGCAGGTGCCGCGCGTTGGCCAGCAGCCCGGCCAGCACGGCGGCGAACGGGTTGCCGCCGGCCGCCACGATCCCGATGAACATGAACTGGGACGCGCCGGCGAACACCAGCAGCGACATCAGCATCGGCAGCCACAGCGGGAAGCCCGAACTCACCGCGATGGCACCGTAGGAAACCCCCACGAGACAATCGGCGACGCAGACGAGGCCGATGTCCCGGGCGAGGCCCCGATCGAGTGTTCGCCATATCGAACGCATGTGTTCTACAATGAACGCCCGGCCCGGTGTTCGTCAAGATGAACAGACAGACCGATGGAGCGAACGGAATGGCACCAGCACCCACGGGCGCGCCCCTCGACATCATCGCCGCGTCCCTGCGCCGGGAGCGCACCCGCGCCGGCCTGTCCCTGACCGAGGTCGCGAAGCGCGCCGGCCTCGCGAAGTCGACGCTGTCGCAGCTCGAATCCGGCACCGGCAACCCCAGCGTCGAGACGCTGTGGGCCCTCGGCGTCGCGCTGGACGTCCCGTTCTCCCGGCTGGTCGAGCCGGAACGGCCGAAGGTGCGCGTGGTCCGCGCGGGCAAGGGCCCGACGGTGTTCGCCGAGCACGCCGACTACGCGTGCACGCTGCTCTCGGCCTGCCCCACCGGCGCCCGCCGCGACATCTACGTCGTCCGCGGCGAACCGGGCACGCCGCGGCGCTCCGACCCGCACATGACCGGGGTGGTCGAGCACATCGTGCTCTGCGCGGGCCGGGCGCGCGTCGGCGTCCTGGACGAGCCGGAGGAGCTCCTGCCCGGGGACTACATCTCCTACCCGGGGGACGTGCCGCACATCTTCGAGGCCCTGGAGCCGGGGACGTACGGCGTGGAGATTTCGGAGTACGTGTGAGTCACCAGCCGCGCTCGGCGAGGCGGTGCGGCTCCGGCAGCTCCTCCACGTTGATGCCCACCATCGCCTCACCCAGCCCGCGCGAGACCTTCGCCAGCACGTCCGGGTCGTCGTAGAACGTCGTGGCCTTGACGATCGCCTCGGCGCGCTGGGCCGGGTTGCCGGACTTGAAGATGCCGGAACCGACGAACACGCCCTCGGCGCCGAGCTGCATCATCATCGCCGCGTCGGCCGGGGTCGCGATGCCGCCCGCCGTGAACAGCACCACGGGGAGCTTGCCGTTGGCCGCCACCTCGCGGACCAGCTCGTACGGCGCCTGCAGCTCCTTCGCCGCGACGAACAGCTCGTCCTCCGGCAGCGACGTGAGCCGCCGGATCTCCTGGCGGATCTGGCGCATGTGCGTGGTCGCGTTGGAGACGTCGCCGGTGCCGGCCTCACCCTTGGAGCGGATCATCGCCGCGCCCTCGGTGATCCGGCGCAGCGCCTCGCCGAGGTTGGTCGCGCCGCAGACGAAGGGGACCGTGAAGGCCCACTTGTCGATGTGGTTGGCGTAGTCGGCCGGGGTGAGCACCTCGGACTCGTCGATGTAGTCGACGCCGAGGGACTGCAGGACCTGCGCCTCGACGAAGTGGCCGATGCGGGCCTTCGCCATGACCGGGATCGAAACGGCCTCGATGATGCCGTCGATCAGGTCCGGGTCGCTCATCCGGGCGACGCCGCCCTGGGCGCGGATGTCGGCGGGCACGCGCTCGAGCGCCATGACCGCGACCGCGCCGGCGTCTTCGGCGATCTTGGCCTGGTCGGCGGTGACCACGTCCATGATCACGCCGCCCTTGAGCATCTCGGCCATGCCGCGCTTCACCTTGGCGGTGCCGGTGACGGACTGGACGGTGCCACTGGGGGTGGTCTGCTGCTCGGACACGACGGGGCCTTTCCACAAGGAGAACAGGGGGTGACGAATCCGAGGGTAGGTCGGCGGTGGACCCTTCAAGCAGGCCAGTGCGCGGCTATCTCAGCAGTCCACTTCCGGCACGCCGCCGACCAGGACTTCCGCGGCCCGGGTGCGTGCGTAGAGCACGTGACGTCCGGCACGGTGGCCGCTGACCAGGCCCGCTGCCTTGAGCGCGCCGAGGTGCTGCGACACCGCCCCGGCGCTCAGGCCGGTCCGGCGGGCCAGCTCCGCGGTGGACGCCGGCGCGGCGAGCTCGGTCAGCAGCATCGCGCGGCCGCGGCCCACGACCCCGGCCAGCGCGCCGGGCGCGGTGGCCGTGCCGGTCTCCCACAGCGTCGCGATCCCGCGCGGCGGGTAGCGCAGCACCGGCTGCCAGCGCGGGTCGGTCTTGGAGAACACCCGCGGCCAGACGAACGCCGACGGCACGAGCACCAGACCGCGCCCGTCGAGCGGCACCGCGGCGTGCAAGTGCCGGTGCGCCACCGTGAGCGTGCCGCCCTCCCAGCGGACCAGCGGGGTGAGGTCGTTGAACAGCTCAGCCGCCCCGCCCTGGGCGAGCAGCCGCGACCGGTGCAGCACGTCGGCTTCGAGCAGTGCCCGGATCCGCGGCCAGTCGGGCGCCAGCACGAGGTCCCAGTACCGCTCCATCACCGCCGCGAGCCGCTCGAGGCCCGCCTCGGGATCGCGGTAGAAGCGGTTCAACGCCGGCGACCGCGGCCCGGTCATCGCGTCCAGCTCGCGCCGGACGACGCGGGCGGGGACGTCGCGCAGGTCGGCGAGCTCGTCGGTCAGCTCGGGCAGGGGTGACGCCGGCGTGCCGGCCAGGAAACCGGGCAGGTGCCGCAGCGGGACGAGGTCGCGCAGCAGCCCGATGTCCAGGCCGGCCGCGTCGAGCGCCGCGGTGGCGCGCTTGACCCACGGCAGGTGCAGCGCGTGCGCGCCCGGCTGGTTGAGGACGCGGACGCTCGCGACGATCTCCCACGCCGGGGAGAACGCGAACCGGGTGTGCGCCAGGTCCTCTGTGGAGAATGCCAGGTCGAGCACGCGCTGCCTCTCTGCCGACGTGCCGCGGAGCTTACGTCTCTCCGATATGGACAGTCGAGCGGGGCTCGGAAAGCCCTTGCGGGAAAGCGAAAATTCCTCGCGGGTCGTACTTCCGGGCGATCGCGCGCAGCCGCGGCAGGTTCACCCCGTAGTACGCCTCGGCCCAGTCCGGCATTTCCGGGTCGAGGTAGTTGACGTACCCGGTGGTGCCGAACTCCGGGCCCAGCCCGTCGCGCACCGCCGCCAGCGCGCGCCGCGCCCCCGCCTCGCCGCCGTTCGCCGGCTCGGCGCCGTGCAGGAACTGGAAGCTCGCGAGCGCGGAGCGGTGCGGGAACGCCGTCTCGCGGGCGCCGACGCGGGCGATCGCGCCGCCGGCGGAGTCGATGAGCGTGCCCACGGCCGGATCGCGGACGAGCACCTCGACCACGGCGGCCGGGTCGGGGGCGGCCCGCAGCAGCATCCGCGAGGTCCCGACGTACGCCGCCCGCGCCGCGACCGCCCCCGGCCGGGACTCCGGCTCGTCGAACGCCCGCATCGCGCTCAGGTGGTCCAGCACCCGCGCGCCCCGCTCGGCGGGTGCCGTGCCGACCCGGCGGACCAGGTCGTCGAGCAGCTCCTTCAGCCGGGCTTCGCTGCCGAGGAAGGTCCCGCTGGCCACGGCGGTGACCGCGTCGATGTTCACCCCGCACCACAGCTCGTCCGGCTGCGCGGGCAGCCACTCCTGCCAGGCGGCGAACAACGCGGCCTGTGCGCCGTCCGGGAAGGTGAGCTTGAAGGTGGCGACGTCGGCGATCGGCACGGTCCGGAAGGTGAACCCGGTGACGATCCCGAAGTTGCCGCCGCCCCCGCCGCGCAGCGCCCAGAACAGGTCCGGGTCCGCCGCGCGGGACACCGTGCGCACCCGGCCGTCGGCGGTGACGATCCGCGCGGCCTCCAGGTGGTCGCACGTCAGCCCGTGCTTGCGGTCGACCAGGCCGACGCCGCCACCGAGGGCCAGCCCGGCGATGCCGACCGTGTCGCAGCTGCCCGCCGGGAGCACCCGCCCGGCCGCGGCGAGCGTCGTGGCGATCGGCCCCAGCCGGGCTCCGGCGCCGATCACCGCGCGGCCGTCCGGACGCGCTTCGACGCCCGAAAAGCGGCTCAGGTCCACGACGATCCCGCCGTCCACTGTGGAATAGCCGGGGTAGCTGTGGCCGCCGCTGCGCGCGGCGACCGGCAACCCGTGCCGGGCCGCGAAGCCGACGGCCGCTTGGACGTCTTCGACGCGCGCGGCGCCGACCACGGCGGCCGGCACCCGGTCGTCGTACATCGTGAAGAAACCCTGCTTGGCCTCCGGGTAGCCGGGGTCGCCCGGCCGGAACAACGGACCCGAGAGCCGCTTGCGCAGCCGCTCCCAGTCGTCCGGCGGCGGCCACCCCGCCAGTCCCGCCACCGGCACCGCTCCGGAAACCCGCAAGAAAGTCCGCCTGTCCACGTCACTCCCCCTGCCCCGCGTCCCCCCGGGCATTCGGCTGGTCCCGGGGGCCCTGCCTTGCCGTGACCAGGGTAGCGGGTGTGTGATCGAGGACACATCCCGTACACCAGCCGTTCGCCGAGGAGTCGTCATGGCAGACAAACAAGCCAAGAACGCCGACACCGGGGCCGCCGTCGCTGTGGACGACCCCGCGAAAGTGCGCAACGTCGTGCTCGTCGGCCCGTCCGGTTCGGGGAAGACCACCCTCACCGAGGCCCTCCTCGCCGCCTCCGGCACGGTGCCGCGCGCGGGCTCGGTCGTCGACGGGACCACGGTGTGCGACCACGACCCCGCGGCGGTCCGCCAGCAGCGCTCGGTCGGCCTCTCGGTCGCGCCGGTGCTGCACCAGGGCCACAAGATCAACCTGATCGACACGCCGGGGTACGCGGACTTCGTCGGGGAACTGCGGGCCGGGCTGCGCGCGGCCGACGCGGCGCTGTTCGTCGTCTGCGCCGCCGAGGGGGTGGACGCGGCGACGGTCGCGGTGTGGGAGGAGTGCGCCGCGGTCGGCATGCCGCGCGCGGTCGTCGTCTCCCGGCTCGACCACCACCGGGCCGACGCGATGGCCGAAATCGCCGCCTGTCAGGCCGCGTTCGGCGCCGGGGTGCTGCCGCTGTACCTGCCCGCGGGCGACGGCCTGGTCGGGCTGATCACCCAGCGGTACTTCGACTACTCCGGCGGGCTCCCGGCGAAGATCGGCGAACCCGACCCGGCGGAGCTCGAACGGATGGCCGAGGCCCGCAACGAGCTGATCGAAGGGATCATCGCCGAGAGCGAAGACGAGTCGCTGATGGACCGGTACCTCGCCGGGGAGGAGATCGCCGAGGACACCCTCATCTCCGACCTGGAGACCGCCGTCGCGCGCGGGTCGTTCCACCCGGTCATCCCCGTGTGCTCGACCAGCGGCATCGGCCTGACCGAGGTGCTCGACGGGATCGTCCGCGCGTTCCCCTCGCCGCTGGAGCACCAGCCGCCCGAGGTCACCACGCCGGACGGCGGGACGCACGCCGCCATCACCGCCGACCCCGCGGGCCCCCTCGCCGCGGAGGTCGTCCGGACGGCGGTCGACTCCTACGTCGGCCGGGTGTCACTGGTCCGGGTGTTTTCCGGGACGCTGCGCCCCGAGCGGCCGGTGCACGTGTCCGGGCACGGTCTCGCCGAACGCGGCCACGAGGACCACGACGCCGACGAGCGCGTCGCGCACCTCTACTCCCCGCTCGGCGCGAACCTGCGGGAAGTGCCGTACTGCGTCGCGGGCGACCTGTGCGCACTGACCAAGGTCGGCTCGGCGGAAACCGGCGACACCGTCTCCTCGCCCGACGACCCGCTGCTGATGGAGCCGTGGGCGATGCCGGAGCCGCTGCTGCCGGTCGCGGTGGTCGCGAAGACCCGCAGCGACGAGGACACCCTCGCCCGCAACCTCTCCCGCCTGGTCGCGGGCGACCCGACGCTGCGGCTGGACCGCAACGCCGAGACCGGTCAGCTGGTGCTGTGGTGCATGGGCGAGGCCCATGCCGACGTCGTGCTCTCGCGGCTGCGGGCGGGCGGCGCCGACGTCGACACCGAACCGGTGAAGATCAGCCTGCGCTCGACGTTCAGCAAGCCGGCGAAGGGACACGGGCGGCACGTCAAGCAGTCCGGCGGGCACGGCCAGTTCGCCGTGTGCGACATCGAGGTCGAGCCGCTCCCGCGCGGCGCCGGGTTCCAGTTCGTCGACAAGGTCGTCGGTGGTTCGGTGCCGCACCAGTTCATCCCGAGCGTCGAGAAGGGCGTGCGGGCCCAGCTGGCGCGCGGGCTGGCCGACGGGCATCCGGTGGTCGACGTCAAGGTGACGCTGGTCGACGGGAAGGCGCACAGCGTCGACTCCTCGGACGCGGCGTTCCAGACGGCCGGCGCGCTGGCGCTGCGGGAGGCCGCGGCGAACGGGCACATCACGATGCTCGAGCCCTTGGAGGAGGTGGCGATCCGGCTGCCGGACGAGCACCTCGGCACGGTGCTGGGCGACCTGTCGTCCCGGCGCGGCCGGGTGCTGGGCACCGAGGCCGGCGACGGCGGCCGGACGGTGATCCGGGCGGAGGTCCCGGCGACGGAACTGGTGCGGTACCTGATCGACCTGCGCTCGATGACCTCGGGCACGGCGACGTTCACCCGCCGCCACGCCCGCTTCGAGCCGATGCCGGAAGGGATGGCGGTCCACTGAACGCCGTGGCCGGTCGTGAGTGTTCAAGGCGGTTCTAACCGCCCTGAACACTCACGACCACTGGACCACGTCAGAAGTCGAAGCCGCCGGGGCGGCCGTTGCGGTCGGCCAGCAGGCCGGCGAGCGTCGCGATGGCGATCTCCGGCGGCGTGCGCGAGCCGATGTTCAGCCCGACCGGCCGGTGCACCCGGGCGATGTCGGACTCGGCCACACCCAGCCCTTGCAACGCGGCCACGTGCGGGCCGGGGTGCCGCGGGTTGCCGAGCACGCCGATCCAGCGCGGGTTCCCGCCGAGCGCGGCCTTGAGCACCTCCCCCAGCTCCGGCCGGTGGTGGTCGGTGACGACGACGTCCGCCGACGCGTCGAGCGGCGGCAGCGTCGTGGCGGCGTCGACACCCTCGGGCCCGTCGGTCGCCCGCGCGGGGTCGGGCTCGTACAGCGCGACGTGGTAGCCCAGCTCCCGCGCGAACGTCAGCAGGTGCCGCGCGACCGGCGACGCGAACACCGCCACCAGGGTCCGCACACCGGGGTCCGCTTCCGCCTCGCCGTGGGCGACGTCGCAGGTCTCGCTCATGCCGCCCAGTCTGTCAGCCGCCGCCCTCTTCGCCCACCGTCACACGGAACTGCCACACGTCCGTCTTGCCCCTCACGAGCACCAGGTACCCGTCGGTCACGCGCAGCAAGACCCGCTTCTGCGGCGACGACGGCCGTGGCGGCCGGTGCTGCTTCGCCAGCAGGTACGCCTCGCCGAACGCGGTGTCGCGGTCGGCGTACCCCGCCGCGTCGGCGACGCCCCAGCCCCGGCCGTCGCCCATGCCGCCCTGCTCTTCGATGACCACCCACCACGTCGAACCCATGCCGCTCCGACGCGGCGAGGCCCGGCGTGGTTTCAGAGCTCTTCGAGCACGCTCAGCCGGAAGTGGAACGTCGACGTCCGGCCCTCGACGACCACCAGGTAGCCGCCGTCACCGCGCAGGACCTTCCGCGACTTCGGCGACCACGGGTAGGCCGGCTCGTACTCCCGGGCCAGCCGCAGCGCCTCGGTCTCCGCGGTCTCCCGGTCCGCGAAGGAAAACTGCTCGGACAGCGACCAGTTCCGTTCCGAGCCGCGCTGCTCCTCGACGACCACCCACCAGCTCATTCGGGTGCCGTCACGGTCTCGCCGAGCGTCACGCGGAAGTGGAACGTCTGGGTGCGCCCGGTCGCGATCACCAGGTAGCCGTCACCGACCCGCAGCACCTTCCGCTCCTTGACCCCCGACGGGTGCACCGGCTCGTGCTCGAACGCCAGCCGGCGCGCCACCTCGTCGGCGTGGGCGCGGTCGCCGCCCGCCGGCTTCGTCTTGGTGACGTTCCAGGCGCGCGCGTCCCCGCCGCCGCGCTGTTCTTCGACGACCACCCACCACATGTCAGACCTCCGGCTCGGCGAACTCGAAGTACTCCGGCAGCGGGGCCGTGCCCGCCAGCTTGAAGTACCGGACCTTGCGCCGCCGCCGCAGCCGCAGCGTGTCGCGGACGGCGTCGTTGTGGACGCGGCGGGCGATCACCACCCGGTGCTCGGCGTCGGTGAGCTCCTCGGCCAGCTCGGCGGGCAGCCCGGCCCGGTCGACGCGGCTCAGGTGCAGCGTCAGCTCGTTCTCCTCGGCCTCGCGGTCGGCGCGCGGAGCCGCTTCGGCGCGTTCGGCCGCCGTCCGCAGCCCGGTGTCGCCCAGCACCACCGCGACCGCGCGCGCCACGACGGCCCGCCGGGCCAGCGCGGCGTCGAGCGCGGCCCAGCCCGCGTCCATCCGGACGTGCAGCCGGTCGAGCCGGTTCGCCGTCGCCACCAGGAACAGCCCGCCGGCCACCACGACCAGCGCCAGCAGCGGCAGCAGCCACTCGAGCACCGTCACCGGGTGAGCTCCCGTTCCGGCGCCGCGACGCGCCGCGGGTCGGCGGCCACCGCCGTCTCGTAGACGCGCAGCACCTGCGTCGCCACGACCGACCAGTCGAACATCGTGACCCGCTCGCCCGCCGCCGCGGCCAGCGACGCCCGGCGGGCCGGGTCGCCGAGCAGTTCGCGCAGCCCGTCCGCGAGCGCCTCGGGGTCGCCGGTCACGGTCAGCATCCCGGCGTGGCCGTCGTCGAGCACCCGCCGGAACGAGTCGAGATCGCTGGCCAGCACCGCCGTACCCGCCGCCATCGCCTCGGTCAGGATCATCCCGAAGCTCTCGCCGCCGGTGTTCGGCGCGCAGTAGACGTCGACGCTGCGCAGCGCCCGGGCCTTGACGACGTCGTCCGCCTGGCCGAGCAGCTCCAGGTGGGGCGCCAGCTCCGGCCCGGCGTCGCGGCGCAGCTGCTCGGCGTCCCCGCGACCGACCACGACCAGCCGCAGGTCCTCGAACTCCGGCAGGATCCGGCGCAACGCCTCCAGCAGCACGCCCATCCCCTTGCGCGGCTCGCCGAAGCGGCCCACGAACCCGACCGTGCCGCCGGCCCGCGGGTAGCCCGGCAGCGGCGTCGCCGAGGAGAAGAACTCGACGTCGACGCCGTTCGGGATCTCCACGGCGTCGCCGCCCGCGTGCTCGACCTGGACCCGGCGGGCCAGCGCCGACACCGCGATCCGCGCCGTGATCTTCTCCAGCAGCGGCCGCAGCACCGGCTGGAAGGCCGACAGCGTGCGCGAGCGCGTGGTCGCGGTGTGGAACGTCGCCACGATCGGGCCGTCGGCGATCAGCAGCGCCAGCAGCGACAGGCTCGGCGCGGCGGGCTCGTGCAGGTGCAGGACGTCGAAGTCGCCCTCGCGGATCCAGCGCCGCACCCGCGCGTAGGACACCGGCCCGAACTGCAGCCGCGCGACCGAGCCGTTGTAGGGGATCCCGAGCGCCTTCCCGGCCGGGTGGACGAACTCCGGCAGGTCGGCGTCGTCGTCGGCGGGGGCGAGCACCGAGACCCGGTGCCCGCGGGCGAGCAGCGCCTTCGTCAGGTCGATCACGTGGCCCTGGACCCCGCCGGGCACGTCGAACGAGTAGGGGCAGACGATCCCGATCCGCATCGGGCGCGCGGCCACGCCTCAGCTCGCTTCTTCGAGGCTGACCCGGTCGCCCGCCTCGAGGTCGGCCGGCCAGAACTTCTGCAGCATGTGCCAGTCGGCCGGGTGCGCGGCGATGTCGCCGGCGAAGATGTCGGCCAGTGCCTGGGTGGCGGCCGGGACCTCGGCGCGGGCGGTGACGCGGATGCGCGGGTGCAGCCGGATCTGCCAGCCGTCCTCGGTGAACCAGCAGCCGGCCGGGATCAGCGCCGCGCCGGTCGTGGCGGCCAGCCGGGCCGGGCCACCCGGGAAACGGGCCTGCTCGCCGAAGAACTTGACCGGGATGCCGCTGGTCGTCAGGTCGCGGTCGCCGACCAGGCACACGGCCTTGTTCTCGCGCAGCCGCTTCAGCAGCACGCGCATCGCCGAGCTGTCGCCGGTCAGCGGCACGATCTCGAAGCCGAGCGACTCGCGGTACTCCACGAACCGGCGGTAGAGCGACTCGGGCTTGAGGCGTTCGGCGACGGTCGTGAACCCGCCGAGGTAGTCGGCCAGCCAGACGCCGGCGATGTCCCAGTTGCCGCTGTGCGGCAGCGCCATCACCGCGCCGTTGCCCTCGGCGAGCGCGGCGTCGAGGTTCTCGACGCCGGTGATGGAGGCCGCGACCTTGCCGCTGACGTCCTTCTGGTCCATCGACGGCAGCCGGAACGTCTCGTGCCAGTACCGGGCGTACGAGCGCATCGCGCGCCGGGTCAGCTCGTCGAGCTCGACCGGGTCGGCCTGCGGGACGACGCGGGCGAGGTTGGCGCGCAGCTGCCGCACGCCCCCGCCGTCGCGCTTGACGGCGAGGTCGGCGCCGAGGGAGAAGACCGTGCTGCCGAACCCGGCGGGCAGCCAGCCGGCCAGCCGCCACCCGGCCGCGTAGCCGAAGGCGCTCAACCGCTCCGACAGCCTGGTCATGCCGGCTGCTCCCCCGGAGCGGCTTCACGAGCCGCCTTCGCGACCGCGGCGAAGCGCTGGAGCAGGGTGATGACCGACAGCACGGCCAGCAGCCAGAGCGTCACGTCCACGGTGTACGGGATGCCGAAGCCGTGCAGGCCGGTGCCGACCAGGGCGATGATCAGGCGCTCGGCGCGTTCGACGAGCCCGCCGTCCACCGGCAGGCCGGAGGCGTCGGCGCGGGCCTTGACGTAGGAGATGACCTGGGCGAGCACCAGGCACAGCAGCGCGGCGGCGGCGGCCGGGTGGTTGTCGTCGACGACGAAGCACCACCAGGCGATGGCGGCGAACAACGCGCCGTCGACCAGCCGGTCGCAGGTCGCGTCGAGCACGGCACCGAACGGGGTGCCGTAGCCGCGGGCCCGGGCCATGGCGCCGTCGAGCAGGTCGAGCATGGCGAAGCCCCACACCGTGAAGGTGCCCCAGAGCAGGTAGCCGTTCGGGAAGAAGGCCAGGGCGCAGGCGACGGCGCCGGCGGTGCCGAGCACGGTCATCGCGTTCGGGGTCAGCCCGACGCGGACCAGCGCCTGGCCGATCGGATCGGTGACGCGGGAAACGGAGGCACGCGCGAAGATATTGAGCATCGGTTCGTCAGAGGCACCTGGCTACGAGGGTCGGGTGGGCGAATGCAGCCTATCCACCCGGCTCGGCGAACCCGACGCGCCGCCCCGGCTCAGCCCGATTTCGAGAGCTCGCGCGCCTCTTCGGCGGCCTGCGCGGCGGCGCACTTCGGCGAGAGGCGCTGCCGGATCGCGGCGCTGATCTCCCCGAGCGCGACGACCTGCTCCGGCGTCAGCGGGTCGAAGAGGCTCTCGCGGACGGCCTCGACGTGCCCGGGCGCGGCCGCTTCGAGCGCGGCGAAGCCGGCGTCGGTGAGGACGGCCCACGCGCCGCGCTTGTCGGTCGGGCAGGCTTCCCGGCGCACCCAGCCGTTGGCCTCCAGCCGCGCGACGGCGTGCGAGAGCCGGCTGCGCGACGCCTGGCGGGCGTCGGCGAGCTCGCTCATCCGCAACCGCCGGCCCGGCGCCTCGGAGAGGGAGACGAGGACTTCGTAGTAGGTGTGCGGCATGCCCGAGTCGTGCTGCAGCTGGCCCTCGAGGTGCGCGCTGAGCATGCGGGTGGCCGCGTTGAACTCACGCCAGACGCGCTGCTCGTCGTCGCTGAGCCATCGGGTTTCGGACATACCCCCAGCATACCCTCGGTTGAACACTCAATAAGGGTTTTTCCGGACGCGCTGAATTGACGCTCACCACGCGTCGGCGAGCAGGTCCCGCGTTTCGCCCAGCAATTGCGGGAGCACCTTCGTCTGCCCGATCACCGGCATGAAGTTCGCGTCCCCGCCCCACCGCGGCACCAGGTGCTGGTGCAGGTGCGCCGCGATGCCCGCGCCCGCGATCACGCCCTGGTTCAGGCCGATGTTGAACCCGTGCGCGCCCGACACCGCGCGGATCACCTTCATCGCGTGCTGGGTGAACTCGGCGACCTCGCGCGTCTCCTCTACCGTCAGCTCGGTGTAGTCCGCGACGTGCCGGTACGGCACCACCATCAGGTGCCCGGGGTTGTACGGGTAGAGGTTCAGCACCGCGAACACGGTCTCGCCGCGCGCGACGATCAGCCCCGTTTTGTCGTCCAGGGAAGGGATGCGGCAGAACGGGCAGCCGGTGTCGCCGTCGCCGTCCGGCTTGTCCTGGCCCTTGATGTAGGCCATCCGGTGCGGGGTCCAGAGGCGCTGGAACGCGTCCTGGACCCCGACGCCCTGCTGCTCGACGAGCTCGGGACCCTCACTCACCGAACGACCGTCTCCAGCGCCTCGGCCGACGGCGACGCGTTCTCGCGGCGCTCGACCCACTCCGCGATCGCGGCCACCGCCTTGTCGACCGGCACGCCGTTGATCTGGCCGCCGTCGCGGAAGCGGAACGACACCGCGCCCGCCTCGACGTCCTTCGCGCCGGCCAGCAGCATGAACGGCACCTTCTGCGTGGTGTGCGTCCGGATCTTCTTCTGCATCCGGTCGTCGCTCGCGTCGACCTCGGCGCGGATGCCCTTGGCGCGCAACGCCTTCTCGATGGCCTGCAGGTGCTCGACCTGATCAGCGGTGATCGGGATGCCGACCACCTGCACCGGCGCGAGCCACGCCGGGAACGCGCCCGCGTAGTGCTCGGTCAGCACGCCGAAGAACCGCTCGATCGAGCCGAACAGCGCGCGGTGGATCATCACCGGCCGCTGGCGCGAGCCGTCCGGCGCGGTGTACTCGAGCTCGAACCGCTTGTTCTGGTTGAAGTCCAGCTGGATGGTCGACATCTGCCAGGTGCGGCCGATGGCGTCCTTGGCCTGGACCGAGATCTTGGGGCCGTAGAACGCGGCGCCGCCCGGGTCCGGGACCAGTTCGAGGCCGGAGTCGATCGCGGCCTGCCGCAGCGTCTCGGTGGCCTCCTCCCACTCCCAGTCCTCGCCGATGAACTTGTCGGAGTCCCCGCGGGTGGACAGCTCGAGGTAGAAGTCGGAGAGGCCGTAGTCGGCGAGCAGGTCGAGGACGAACTTGAGCAGCGACTTGAGCTCGCCCGGCATCTGCTCCTTGGTGCAGTAGATGTGCGAGTCGTCCATCGTCAGCCCGCGCACGCGGGTCAGGCCGTGCACCACGCCCGACTTCTCGTAGCGGTACACCGTGCCGAACTCGAACAGCCGCAGCGGCAGCTCGCGGTAGGACCGCCCGCGCGAGCGGAAGATCAGGTTGTGCATCGGGCAGTTCATGGCCTTGAGGTAGTAGTTCTCCTCGTCGAACTGCACCGGCGGGAACATCGTGTCCGCGTAGTACGGCAGGTGGCCGGAGGTGTGGAACAGCTCGCCCTTGCTGATGTGCGGGGTGTTCACGAACTCGTAGCCGGCCTCTTCGTGGCGGCGGCGCGAGTAGTTCTCCAGCTCGCGGCGGATGATGCCGCCCTTCGGGTGGAACACCGGCAGGCCGGAGCCGATCTCCTCGGGGAAGGAGAACAGGTCCAGCTCGGCGCCGAGCTTGCGGTGGTCGCGGCGCTCGGCCTCGGCGATGCGCTCGAGGTGGGCGTCCTGCGCCTCGGTGGACTCCCACGCGGTGCCGTAGATGCGCTGCAGCTGCGGGTACTTCTCGCTCCCCCGCCAGTACGCCGCCGCGACGCGGGTCAGCTTGAACGCGGGGATGAACTTCGTCGTCGGCACGTGCGGGCCGCGGCAGAGGTCACTCCAGACACGTTCCTTGGTGCGCGGGTCGAGGTTGTCGTAGATGGTGAGCTCGCCCTCGCCCACCTCCATCACCTCGGCGGTGTCCACTTCGGACTTGAGGTCGACGAGCTCGAGCTTGAACGGCTCGTCCGCCAGTTCCTTCTTGGCCTCGTCGACGGAGTCGAAAACGCGCCGGGAGAACTGCTGGGCGCCCTTCACGATCTGCTTCATGCGCTTTTCGAGCGCCTGCAGGTCCTCCGGGGTGAACGGGGTGTCAACGGCGAAGTCGTAGTAGAAGCCGTCCTTCACCGGCGGGCCGATGCCGAGCTTGGCTTCCGGGAACTGCTGCTGGACGGCTTGGGCGAGCACGTGGGCCGCCGAATGGCGGATGACGCTGCGCCCGTCCTCGGTGTTCGCGGCGACCGGCTCGACCTCGGCGTCCGCCTCGGGCGCCCAGGCGAGGTCGCGCAGCTTCCCGTCGGCGTCGCGCACTACGACGATCGTGTCCTCGCCCTTGGTCGGCAGGCCGGCTTCGCGGACCGCCGCGCCCGCCGTAGTGCCCGCCGGTACCACCACACGGGAGGCGGCCACGGGGGAAACGGGGGGCGACTGGGACACGATCGGCTCCTCAAGCTGGAGTGACAAAGACGACGCCGTCGATGCTAGTCGGCGGCCCGTGCGCGCCTCACGCGCGTCCGGGAACGCGGAACGGGCCGCCCCCGGTTCCGGAGGCGGCCCGCGTCACCGACGTCAGAGGGTCTCGACGACCTGGTCGAAGTCGAGGCGCGGCAGGCGGTCGAACCACGGGTTCTCACCCGGCTTGCCGACGTTGACGATGACGAGCGAGCGCCACTTCTTGTCGGCGAAGAACTCGTCGTCGACGCCCTGGGCGTCGAAGCCGGTCATCGGGCCGGCGGCCAGCCCGGCGGCGCGGACGCCGATGATGAAGTAACCGACCTGCAGCAGCGAGTTCAGCTTGGAGAACTCCACGCGACCCTGCTCGTCGGCGAAGTTGTCCTTGACCTGCGGGGCGTGCGGGAAGACCTGCGGGATGTTCTCGTGGAAGTCGACGTCCGCGGCGAGCACGACGGTCAGCGGCGCGGCTTCGGTCTTGTCCCGGTTGCCCGGCGCCAGGTGCGGCAGCAGGCGGGCCTTCGCCTCGGCGGTCCGGAGCACCAGCGCGCGCAGCGGCTGGGTGTTCATCGACGTCGGGGCCCACTTGACGAGGTCGTAGATCGCGCGGACCTGCTCCTCGGTCACCGGCTCGGAGCTGAAACTGTTGGCCGTGCGGGCCTCGCGGAAGAGGAGGTTCTGGACGTCCGCGGGGACCTGGAGGCCTTCGGTCTGCTCGGCAAAGGTGGTCATGGGGCTGCGTTCCTTCCGTTGGTCGGTACTCCCCGTCCAACTGGGTTGAGCGTTGAACTATTTCGCGTTCAACCAGTTGCGTGGATCACAACCCCGGGACCACGGCGTCACTTTCGTCGGGAAAGATGCATCGCCTCACACCGGTTTTACAACGGACACGGCCGCCGACCCCCTCCAGCGGGGTCGGCGGCCGTGGTGCGAAGCGCGCGGTCGGCCGGCTCAGTAGGCGCCCTGGCCGCCCATCACCGCGCGGAAGGTCTTCCAGAGGATCACCAGGTCCAGCGCGAGCGACCAGTCCTCGACGTAGCGCAGGTCGAGCCGGATGCTCTCGGCCCACGTCAGGTCGCTGCGGCCGCTGACCTGCCACAGCCCCGTGAGCCCCGGCTTCACCAGCAGGCGGCGGCGGGCGTCGGGCGCGTACTGCGCCGTCTCCTCCGGCAGCGGCGGGCGCGGGCCGACGAGCGACATCTTCCCGGACACGACGTTGAACAGCTGGGGCACCTCGTCGAGCGAATACCGGCGCAGGAAACCACCCACGCGGGTGACCCGCGGGTCGCGCTTCATCTTGAACAGCGGGCCCGCGCCCTCGTTGTCGGCGGCCAGGGTCTGCTTGATCTCGTCGGCGTTGGTGACCATCGTGCGGAACTTGAGCATGGTGAAGACGGCGCCGTCGCGGCCGACGCGGCGCTGGCGGTAGATCACCGGGCCGCGGTCGTTCAGCTTGATCGCGAGCGCGATCACCAGCAGCAGCGGCGAGAGCATCGTGAGCAGCAGGGCCGAGCCGCAGCGGTCGACGATCTCCTTCACCACCCGGCGCCCGCCGGTGAACATCGGCGCCGTGACGCGCAGCAGGGGCATCCCGAGCACGCCGGTGACGTTGAGCCGCGGGCCGGCGACCTCCATCAGCACCGGCGCCACGACCATCTCGGCGCCGGTCCCCTCCATGTCCCAGGCCAGCCGCTGCAGGCGCTTCGGCGTCCAGTACTGGTCCGCGGTGATCGCCACGACCCGGTAGCCGCCGCGGCGCACGTGGCGGGACAGCTCCTCGAGCCGGCCCACGACCGGGACGCCGTCGATCTCGCCGCTGTCGCGCTCCTCGCCGTGGCCGCTGAAGGTGCAGGCGGCCTCCACGCGCCAGCCGACGTGCACTTCCGAGCGGGTGCGGGCGATCAGGTCGGCGACCGTCTCCGGGCTGCCCGCGGCCATCACCGGCAGCAGGCAGAGACCCTTGGCGCGCTTGCGGTGCAGCACCTGGCGCAGCAGGTACCGCTGCGGGAAGGCGACGAGCGCGATGGCGGGCACGACGACGAACACCCAGACCTGGACCTCGAGCGCGCCGAACAGCAGGCCGCCGAGCGCGACCAGGACGGCGGCGGTGAGGAAGCCGCGGCCCAGGGTGCGGTACTCCTCCGCGCCTTCGCCCAGCACGCGCGGGCTCCAGGCCCGGCTGACCGGCAGCGAGACGAACACGGCGAGGATGGTGCCGAAGGCGTGCATGTCGTGCGGGGCAACGCGATCGATGACGAACGCGCTGATCGCGATCACCAGCAGCGTGATGAACACGTCGCTGCCGATGACCCAGGCTCTGTACCTCGCTTCCCAGGCCGCGGGCAACGCCTTGGCGGACGGCGTCGCGTCCGGCTCCGCCAGGTGCTCGTCCCGCTTGGCGGGACGCGGGATGGCCTGGAGGTCGATGTGCGGCGGTGGCTGGCTCACCGTGTACGAAGGCCGCACCGACTCTTCCATCTGACCTCCCGTGAACAAGATTCGGTTGATCTCACAGGCACGCTGCGTCACCGTTGGTGATTTCGGAGAGTCATCACGACTCAGCTGTCGCGCAGTGCCCGGAGAGGCTTCACACGGCAAGGTATCGGCGACTCTCTCAGCATCGTTACAAGGATTTCCAGCCACATGCTGCGCGACTTCCCCGCCAAGAAATGGCCGCAAGATAACAAGATGATGACGATGGGTAATAGGGCGTATCCCCAGGAAAATTACAATCCGTAGTCAAAAAGGGCGATGCCCGCACCCGGGTGGACCACGTGCCGCCGAACGGCCGAACGGGCCCCGGAGATCCACTGTGGACACCGCGGGCGCGTCGTCGTCCACAGTGGACCGGGACATCGCCGCGACGCCGCCCCGGCGGCGGCGCGTGAGCGGGCGGTTACGTTCGCCATCGGACCGTCACGCGCGCCGGTTTTTGTCGCACGTGCCCGCTCGCGCGTGCCGAGGATCACATACGCCCTCCCACGGGGTCCCGTTCGACAGAAATCCGCCGCGGCGGCAAGTCGCGGAGGCAGGTTCGGCGCCCCCTCCCGGCGGGGGCGCGAACCGCTCTCGTCAGCAAGTACGGCGGATTCGAACGGACCGTTCACTCCGGTTCGGGCCGGCGACCGGAAAGCCGAGCCGACCTGGGGACGCGTGAAAACGCCGAAGGCCCCGGACGAGTGCGTCCGGGACCTTCGGCGTCGAGCTTCGGTGGGCGATACTGGGATCGAACCAGTGACCTCTTCGGTGTGAACGAAGCGCTCTCCCGCTGAGCTAATCGCCCGCTCGCGGTGTTGGCGAAACTTTAGCGTACGACTTCCGGGCGCCTGCAAACGGGTGGTCCTCGCCGACCACACTCCGCTTACCGGCGAGTACGGAACGAACAACCCCGAGCTAGCCGGGGTTGTCCGGCCCGGGGGCCGCCCGACGCCACGTTCGACATCCGTGCGACGGTGCTATCGCCCGGCGACTAAACCGCGCAGTATGGAGGCGTGGGCCCCCGCGGGGCGCGCGGTCACACGCGCGCCGTGGGGTGGTCACGGACGGCAGACGGGGGCCCATGAGCCCGGACGGGTGATCTGCGGCGCACCCGCGACGGAACAGGCCTCCCGATGCGTCCCACTTGGTGACGCCCTCGGCCGGGCCGGGCCGGGAAGGGAGACGAAGGGTAGGACGATGCGCAACGATCACGTGACGCTCCGCTCGACGGCGGTCTTCGACCTGCTGGCGCCGCGGACTCCCGCGGTTCCGGTCAAGGTGGAGCTGCGCTACGACACACGCGACCCGTACGCGGTCGTCGCCGCCTTCCGCACCGGCCGCGCCGGCTGGGTCGAGTGGGTGTACGCCCGCGACCTCCTCGCGGACGGCCTCCTGGCCGACGCGGGTGACGGCGACGTCCGCATCCGCCCGTCCGTCGAAGACCCCGAGTCCGTGCTGATCGAGCTGAACTCGCCGTCCGGGCACGCCATGTTCGAGGCGTCGGCCCAGGAGCTGGCGGACTTCCTCGACCGCACCTACGACGTCGTCCTCCCGGGCAACGAGCACCTGTGGGTCGACGTCGACGACGCCCTGACCCACCTCATCCCCCACGATCTGGCCTGATGACAGGCTTGCAACGGCGGAGTGACACCCCGGTGTCACCGCCGTTTTCGGGGTCCGATATGGTTTTCACACACCACGGCGACGGGGGAACGACAACCCGGAGCTGCGGAGTGCGGATGTAGCGCAGCTGGTAGCGCATCACCTTGCCAAGGTGAGGGTCGCGGGTTCGAATCCCGTCATCCGCTCGGTAGGCTCTCGAGCCTGTCACGGTGGAGTGGCCGAGAGGCGAGGCAACGGCCTGCAAAGCCGTGTACACGGGTTCGAATCCCGTCTCCACCTCGCGCGATTAGCTCAGCGGGAGAGCGCTTCCCTGACACGGAAGAGGTCACTGGTTCAATCCCAGTATCGCGCACCACATGTTTTCGCAGGTCAGGAGCCCTGTCCCTCTTCGGAGGGGCGGGGCTTCAGTCGTCAGATGGCGACAATCCGGCGGCGGCCCCCGGCCCGATCGCCCGCTGGGACCGCAGGTGCGGGAACCACAACACCCGCTCCCCAGATACAGCAACGCCAGCGAACGCTGCCAGCGCTCCTCCAGGTCGTCCACGATCTCGTTCACCATCGCCGGGGTCACGTGGTCGTAGACGCGGGATGCCCTTCATCTTCTGCCCCAGCCGCGCGCGGCGGGCGACCTCCGGGATCCCGTCCTCGGTCAGCCACGTGCTGTGGGTGTGCCGGCCCTCGTGGAAGGTGAACGACGGCAGGATCGGCGGTCGCCGCTCCCCCGCCACGGATGCCCTTCCGGCGTGCACAGCACGAACGGCTCCCGATGGCTGTCCATCAGTTCCTCGTAGAGCACCGCGATCCCCGGCGGCAGCGCCACGAACCGCCTCCCCGCAGGAGTTTTCGTCCGCCCCTTCTTCGGCCGGGCGTTCCCTCGCCGAGTCGGCGGACGACTCTTGACGTTCGACTCTTCCTGCCTCCTTTGTAGACCTTCCCACTCACCTCCTTCAGTGGTGACCGGATCTCGATCCCCCTCCGCTCGGAGTCGTACTCATGCCGCTGCTGCCCGACAAGTTCACCCCATCGGGCGCCGGTATAGACATCCATCAAGCACAGCACAAACCCGACTTGCCCAGACCCACCTCGTAGAGCCGCATCGCCGCACACAGCGCCTGCGCCGGCGTCGCCACCAGCCGCTCGGCCTCGAACTCACCCTTGGACACCCGGACGCCGTTGCACGGGTTGGCCGGGATCATCCGCGCCCGCACCGCACCGTTGAGGATCGTGGAGAACAACGCGAAGTACGACGCTGCTACCAAAGGCGCTTGAGGGGCGCTGCGCCATGCTCGCAGGGTTGGCGCCGCCGGCGCTTCCCGTCGTTCGGCCTGCCTCGTTCGCCCCCTTATCCCGGCGAGGCATCGGGCACACCGGAACCTCCAGGTAAGGACTATACAGTCCACTTTTGGGCGGGGTTGATGCATCCGGCCGGGGCCAGGACGACTACTGTGCAAGCCATGACGGCCGACTGGAACGACGGACCCGGCCCCCGTGTCGAAGCTTCGGAGCCGGATCCCCGTGCACGCGTCGTCGCTGTGGCGACCACCCTCCTCGTGCGCCACGGCGTCAGCTCGCTGAGCCCGGCGCGCATCCAAACCGCCGCCGGGGTGACCCGGGCGGAACTCGAGCAGTTGTTCCCGGACCCCGACGCGATCGTGGAGGCGATCGTGTCGACCCGGCTGGACGCCGTGTTCCGAGCTCAGCGTGCCCACCTGGACGCCGTTCAGCACCTCAGCGACCTGGAACGGTGGCTTCTCGACCGGCTCACACCCGAAACCGCCCGCGCGCTCGGTTCGCTGATCCACCTCCTCGCCGACCGCCACGATCGGGGGCACCGCGCGCTCGCCAAGGCGTTCTCCCGGTGGAAGGCGTTGCTGGCCTCAGCCTTGTGGCGCCTCCAGGCCGCCGGCGAACTCGACCGAGGAGCAGACCCCGAGGAACTCGCCATCGGCCTCATCGCCGCCCTGCAGGGCGGTCACTTGCTGGCACACCTCGCCCAGGACGCCAACCCCTTGCGAGCGACCCTGGCGATGGCGTTCGACCAGATTCGCGCCCATACCCCATAGTGGACCTTATAGTCCATCTATATGTGCCCTCGCTCAGGTTCCGTCGGAGCCGGCCCCCTACGGACGAACGCGGATGATCGTCTTGCCTTTGACGCGCTCCGCCGGGTTGAAGGCGGCGACGGCGTCGTCGAGCGCGGCAACTGTGCCGATGTTCGTCTTCAGCCGCCCCTCCCGGACCCGCTGAGCGATTTCGCCCAGCTGAGCGCGGTCGGCTTCGACGACGAAGTCGATCGCCAAGCCGGCGGCGGGCCGTGCCTCCGGCGGGCCGGCGATCGTCACCAGCGTTCCCCCGGCGCGCACCAGGTCCGCGGACCGCTTCTGGATGTCGCCGCCGAAGACGTCGAAAACCAGGTCGACCCCGCCGACCTCGTCCAGCGAGTCGTGCTCGAGGTCCACGAACTCCCGCGCCCCGAAGTCGAGCGCCGCCTGACGATCGGCGGCGCGCCCGGTGCCGATGACGTGCGCGCCCGCCTCGCGCGCGAGCTGCGCCACCATCGAACCGACCCCGCCGGCCACCCCGTGCACCAGGACGCTCTGCCCCGCCTCGACGCGGCCGTGCACGAACAACCCCTGCCACGCGGTCAGGCCCGAGATCGGCAGACTCGCCCCGACCGTGAAGTCGATGTCACCCGGCAACGGCGCGAGGTTCCGCGCCTCGACGGCCGCGTACTCCGCCAACGTGCCGTCACGGGTCCAGTCGGTCAGGCCGAATACCCGCTGTCCCACCGACAACCCCCGCGTGCCGTACCCGAGCGCGCTGACCACGCCAGCCAGCTCGTGCCCGGGCACCGACGGCGTGCGGTCGCGGCCGAGCCGGTCGACCCAGGCCGACGGCCACGTCAGCTCGCCGGGGGTGAACCCCGACGCGTGCACCTCGACGAGGACGTCGTTGCCCGCCGCCTCCGCTCGCGGCCGCTCCACCACCTTCATCCCGGCCGTTCCCGCGGCCTGGTCCGTCACCACGATCGCCTTCATCCGGCACCTTCCTGCATTCCCTTGGTCACAGCCACACCGACCGGCTCAGCCGGTCGGCCCGAACCGGCTCACCCGGATCCGCTTCTCCTCGATCCCGACGTCGGCGAGCAGACCGGTCGCCGCGTCGCAGAACCCTTGCGAGCCGCAGACGTAGACGTCGCGGTCCGCCTCGGCCAGCGGCCGGAGGTCCTCGGCCGTGAGGCGGCCGATCGGCCGGGAACCGCCCGCCGGGCCTCGGCGGGTGTAGACGACCGTGGTCTCCGGACCGGTGATTTCGTCCGCGTAGTAAAGATCTTCGGGTGATCGGACGGACACGACCAACCGCATCAGGCCGGGGCGGCCCGCGCCCCGGGCCAGCCGCAGCATGGACATCAGCGGGACCACCCCGGAGCCCCCGGCGACGCCCAGGACGGGCGCGTCGCCGTCCCAGGAGAAGAACCGGCCGATCGGGCCGCGGACCTGCAGCGTGTCACCGACCCGGACCACGTCGTGCAGGAACGCCGACACCTCGCCGTCCGGCAGCTTCTCGACGGTGAGCTCGATGTGCTCGCCGCCGGGCGCGCTGGCCACCGAGTAGTCCCGCTGGGCGTGGTAGCCGTCCGGGGCGGTCAACCGGACGACGTAGAACTGGCCCGCCCGGTGCGTCCGGGGTTCGGCGAGCCGCAGCCGGAACGTCTTCGCGTGCGGGGTCTCCTCGCCGATCGCGGTCACGACGCCGGTCTGCCAGGACGAAGCCGTGGCCATCAGTCGCCCTGGTAACGCTGCTCGAGCCACGGGTCGCCGTGGTCGTGGTAGCCGTTGCGCTCCCAGAAGCCCTGCTGGTCCTCGGCCATGAACTTCAGCCCGGACACCCACTTGGCGCTCTTCCAGAAGTACAGGTGCGGCACCAGCAGCCGCGCCGGGCCGCCGTGGATGTCGTCCAGCGGTGCGCCGTTGACGTCCCACACCACCCAGGCGCGGCCGTCGACCACGTCCTCGATCGGCAGGTTGGTCGTGTAGCCGGTGTGCGACCGCGCCATGACGTAGGCCGCGTCGTCGCGCACCCCGGTGACGTCGAGGAGGGTGTCGACGGAGACGCCGTCGAACCTCATGCCGAACTTGGACCACGTCGTGACGCAGTGGATCGCGCCTTCGTACCGGTCGCCCGGGAGCGCGTGGATCTGGTCCCACGTCCAGGTGGTCGGCGTGTCGACGAGGCCGTCGATGGTGAAGGTCCACGTCGCGGTGTCGATCGACGGCGTCGCTTCCGCGTGCAGGACCGGCCAGTCGTCGCCCGCGTCGTACTGCCCGGGTGGCAGCCGGGGGTCCCGGCCGGCGCGCCCGCGCCCGGTGAAGCCTCTGGTGATCACCATCTGTCTCTGCCTTTCTCGTGCGTCGGCGGTCATTCCGGAACGATGTGGATGGCCGCTTCTTCGGCGGAGGCCGCGGCGCCGTCCAGGCCGACATCGGAGGCGAACACGTAGGGGTACACCTCGTCCGCGTCCGGGTCCTCGACCAGCCGTCCGGCCCGCGCCACGCCGACCTGGTCGTCGTACAGCTCGCCGTCCGTGTCGGACGCGTCACCGAGCCCGTCGCCCCGGTCCGCGGCGTCGAAGACGTCCGGCAGCTCCCGCGCGAGCCGTTTGCCGAGCTCCTCGTGGCCGGCGGCCTCCCGCGCCGTCACGCCCCAGTCGAAGACCGCGACGGGGTGGTCCGGCGGGGTGTAGCCCTCGTCCAGCACATCCGCCACGCCGCGGTCCACGAGGCTGTCCTCGGGTTCCAGCAGACCGTTGTCCAGGTCGAAACCGCCGTCGTACTCGTCGGAGTCGTCACTCATGGGGTTCTCGCATTCGATCCGCCGCGTCGTTCCGGGCAACCCTAGCTCGTCTGGACTATTTAGTCCATCGAGGCCAGGACGTCGGCGAGGTCGGCCAGCAGCGCGGCCTTCGGCTTGGCGCCCCGCAACAAGAATCAGCGTCGGGATGGACAACACCTCGAGGACGGGGGTCACGGTGTTGGCCATGGCTTTTCCTTCAGGGTCGACGTAGCTTTTCATGGACCATACAGTCCAATCAGCCGGGCGTCTCCACCCAGTTCTTACGAAAGGCGAACGCACCCGCGCCGACCGGCCGTCCGGCGGAATAGCACGGGCCCGCGGCACGTCTGTACCTCCGCACGTCCAGGTGCGTTCCACCTGGTGCCCCAGCTTCGCGCCGCAAGGCGGGGAAGGGAGAGCTGTGCCTCAGCAGGCCAAGTACCACAAGAACCCGGAAGCCGTCTCGCGGCTGAACCCGGAGCAGTACCGCGTCACCCAGCAGGACGGCACGGAGCGTCCGTTCGCGAACGCGTACTGGGACAACCACGAGCCGGGCATCTACGTCGACGTCGTGTCCGGCGAACCGCTGTTCGCCTCGGTCGACAAGTACGACAGCCGGTCCGGCTGGCCGAGCTTCACCAAGCCGATCGACAAGGCGAACGTCGTCGAGCGGGAGGACTTCAGCCACGGGATGATCCGGGCGGAGGTCCGCTCGCTGCACGGGGACAGCCACCTCGGCCACGTCTTCGACGACGGCCCCCTCGACAAGGGCGGGATGCGCTACTGCATCAACTCCGCGTCGTTGCGGTTCATCCACCTCGACGACCTGGAGGCGGCGGGCTACGGCGCCTACCGCGCCCTGTTCACGAGCGGCACCGACGGCAAGTGACGTCTCCGGCGCGCGAACCCCGGTTCGCGCGCCGGAGCGAGGGAGGAGAGCCATGCCGGAACCGCACCGGGCGATCCCGGTGGAGATCGTCGCGCTGCTGGTCTCCCCCGCGCACGCCTTCGAAGGTCGTCCGGCCGACGGCCCGCGGCCCGATCCGGAACCCGTCGAGCACGCCGAGGTCACCGTGCGCGCCGGGCTCGGGCTCGTCGGGGACCGGTACTTCAACCAGCCCGCCCACCGCCGGGCCGCGGTCACCCTCTTCGCCGCCGAGTCACTCGACGTCCTGGCCCGCGACCTCGGCCTCGCCGCGGTACCGGACCCGCACCTGCCGCGACGCAACATCGTCGTGCGCGGGTTCCCCGTCGACGAGCTGGCCGCGCCGCGCGGCGGGTCCGGCGCGGTGTTCGGCCTCGATTCCGGAGCGGGCGAAGTCCGGTTCCAGGCCTACCGCCCGGCCCACCCGTGCGCGTGGATGGACGTGGTACTGGCGCCCGGCGCGTTCCGGGGGCTGCGCGGCCACGGCGGCGTGCGCTGCACCCCACTGGACGACGGGGTCCTGCGCGTCGGTCCCGCGACCCTCACCGTGACCTGACGCGGTGCCTCAGGGCTGGAAGCCGCGGATGTGGTCGATGGCCATGTCGAGCGCGATGCGCATCGGCTTGACGTCGTGCTCGGTCTGCGCGAGCAGGTACCCGCCCTGCAAGGCACCCATCAGGCCGATGGCGAGCCGTTCGGGGTCGGCGTCGGGCCGCAGCTTGCCGGAGTCCCGCATCCGCCGCAGGCCGTCGGTGATCAGCCCCTGCCAGGTCTCGAAATGGCCGGCGAGCGCCGAGCGCGCCCGCTCGTTCTGGTCCGAAAGCTCACTCGCCAGCGAACCCAGGCGGCACCCGTAAGCCCCGTTGCGCAGGGCACTGCGCTGGACGATCGCGTCCCGCCAGCGCTCGAGCCCGCGGATCGAATTGAGCCGCCGCAGTTGCTCCGCCTGGGTGGTCAGCACCTCTTCGGCCTGGTACTCGATGACGTCCTGGACCAGGGCGTCCTTGTCGGGGTAGTGGTGGTAGAGCTGCGACTTGCTGGTGCTGCTCGCGGCGCGGACGTCGTCGAGCGTGGTGGCGGCCACCCCTTTCACCGTCATCAAGTCGACAGCGGCCCGCAGGATCCGCGCCCTGGTCGCTTCACCACGCGCCGTCCGCCGGACCGGCCTCACAGAGCTCTCCGGTTCCACCACGGCACCACATTATCGCACCGGAGCGCCTCGGCGGCCGAGCCCGGGCCGGCGGCCCCGGCGCGGCGGAATACGGACCTTCCGGACCAGTCGCCGACGTCGTCACCCGCGGCCCAGCGCGAGCGCGACCCGGGCGGCCAGCGCGGGGACGACTTCGGCGTCGAACCACGTGTTCCGGGCGTGCCAGCGGTAGTTCAGCGGTGACGGGTGCACCAGCGGGAACTCGGCGGCGAGGTACTCGCCGTAGGCCCGCACGGTCTCGGTGAGGTTCGCCTTGGCCCGGCCGGCGAGGTAGAACCGCTGCGCGTACGCGCCGATGAGCACGCGGAGGGTGACCTCGGGCATCCCGGCCAGGATCCGCGGGTGCCACCGCGGCGCGAAGTCCCTGCGCGGGGGCAGGTCGCCCGTCTTGCCCTTGCCGGGGAAGTAGAAGTCCATCGGCACGATGGCGAACAGCTCGGGGTCGTAGAACTCGTCGTCGCGGACGCCGAGCCACGAGCGCAACCGCACGCCGCTGGCGTCGTCCCACGGGATCCCGCTCTCCTGGGCCCGCCAGCCCGGCGCCTGGCCGATGATCACGACCCGCGCGGACGGCGACCCGGCCCACACGGGCCGGTAGCCGAGGTCCCGCGCCCACGCGTTGGAGGGGTCCGCCGTCAGCTCGTCCATGACCGCGCGCAAAACGTCTGCCAACTGCACTCCGGGTTTCCGTCGTCGGGAAGATCGAGCGGGACGATACGCTAAGTGGACCATCTCGTCCATCCTGACCCGGCCTCGCCTAGGGTCGGAGCATGCAGACCTGGTCTTCGGCCGCCGTGCCCCGCGTCCCCGGCACCCCGCCCCCGTTGCGGCTCCACGACACCGCCACCGGCCGGCTCGAGCCGACGGCACCGGGCCCCGTGGCGAAGATGTACGTCTGCGGCATCACGCCCTACGACGCGACCCACCTCGGGCACGCGGCGACGTACCTGGCCTTCGACCTGGTCCACCGGCTGTGGCGCGACGGCGGCCACGACGTCCACTACGTCCAGAACGTCACCGACATCGACGAGCCCCTGCTGGAGCGCGCCGAGCGGGACCACGAAGACTGGGTGGCGCTCGGCAGCCGCGAGACCGCGCTGTTCCGTGCGGACATGGCGGCGCTGCGGGTGCTGCCGCCGCGGGAGTTCGTCGGCGCCGTGGAGGCCATCCCCGAAATCGCCGAGATGATCGGCGAGCTCCTCGCCACCGGCTCGGCCTACCGGGCCGACGATCCCGCCTACCCGGACATCTACTTCGACCGGTCGGCCACCGGCCGGTTCGGCTACGGGTCGAACTACGACGAGGCGGCCATGGCGAGGTTCTTCGCCGAGCGCGGCGGCGACCCGGACCGCCCGGGCAAGCGCGACCCGCTCGACGCGCTGCTGTGGCGGCTCGCCCGGCCCGGCGAGCCGTCGCGGGAATCCGCGCTCGGGGCGGGACGGCCCGGCTGGCACGTCCAGTGCAGCGCGATCGCGCTCAACCGGCTCGGCCTCGGGTTCGACGTCCAGGGCGGCGGGTCGGACCTGGTGTTCCCCCACCACGAGTTCAGCGCGGCCCACGCGGAGGCCCGCACGGGCGGTCACCCGTTCGCCCGGCACTACGTCCACGCCGGGATGATCACGCTCGACGGCGAGAAGATGTCGAAGTCCCAAGGCAACCTGGTGTTCGTGTCGCGGCTGCGGGCCGAGGGCGTGGACCCGTCGGCGATGCGGCTGGCGCTGTTCGCCGGGCACTACCGCACCGATCGCGCGTGGACCGGCGAGCTGCTGCACCAGGCCCAGGAGCGGCTGGCGCGCTGGCGGGTGGCGACGTCGGCACCGGCGGGCCCGGCGGCGGAGGACACGGTCGCCACCCTGCGGGACCGGCTCGCCGACGACCTGGACACCCCGTCGGCGCTCGCGGCCGTCGACGCGTGGGTGGCCGGCGCGCTGCGGCAGCCGGGCACGGATGCCGACGCTCCCGCGTTGATCCGGACCGCCGTCGACGCACTCCTCGGAGTCGCCCTGTAGGACGCTTCCGCCGCGGGCGTTTCGGCCAGTCTGTCCGGCTCGGCGCGAGGGGCTCGGCCGGAATCCTTGCGGCAGCGGTAAGAGGTGCTCGCCGGTGGGCACCAACTAGCGATCACCCGCAGGGAGGGGACGTCGTGCTCGTGAGCTTGCCCGAAGAGCCCGTCAAGGTCGCGGTCTCCGACGGCTCGATCGCCATTCTGGTCACCGGTCGCCTGACCACGCCGTCCGCCGTCGAGCGGCTCTGCGCCGAACTCGACTTCGCGACGGCCGTCTGCCGCGGGGTCGTCACCGTCGACCTGACCGGCTGCACCGCGCTCGGCCTGGACGCGGCGCTCGCCCTCCGGAAGCACCACGCCGCGCGGTACCGCTGCCGGTTCCGGATCGTCGCCTGCCCGTCGTCGATGCTCGCCGTGGTGGGTGTCCCGCTCGGCAAAGCGACCTCGCGCCGGTGATCTCGCTGGCCAATGGGCACGATCGGGAACTCGTCCTCCACCACCGCCTTCCGGCCTACCTCGCGGCGGTGAGCGCGGCCGTCGGCGTGGGGGTGGAGTCCTGCACGGCCGACTTCGGCAACCCCGCGTCCGCCTACATCGCGCTCGACACGCGGCTGCTGCGGCATCCGGGCCGGGACGTCGCCCTCCTCTGGGACGAGCGGCACGGCTGGTCGGCCGCGGTCGAGCACGACTCCGGGCCGGATCTGCTCGTGGTCGCCTACCTCGGTGGCGAACTGGTGCCCGGGCCGCAGCGGCTGGCCCGGTTCCTGGCCGCCGTGCGGCGCGGCGACGTTCCCGCCGTGCCGGTCGTCCCTGTCCTCCACGACGGCGAAGCGGTGCTGCTCGACGGGCTGCGGCGCTACCGGCCCGACGGCTGGCAGTGGCCGCGCTGAACGGCGATGTCAGCCGGGTTGCCTCCGCCGCGCGGTCCGGACCCGCGCACCGCACGAGGGCGAGCACCAGGTGCGCCGCCCGCGACGGCCGACGTCGAGGAAGTAGTTGGAGCAGCCGGGCGCCGGGCAGGCACGCAGGCGCCGCCGGTCGCGGCCACCGAACAGCTCCACCGCCTGACGGGCGATCTGGCCGACCGCCGCGACCCCGCCCGGCACGTCACCCTGGACGCCCAGCTCGGGTTCGGACCGCGGCCGCCACACCAACGCCGGCCAGTGCGGTGCCCCGGCGACCGCGCTGTTGAGGACGTTCAGCGCCGTGGCCCGGTCCGGGACCGGCGGGAGCCCCTGGCGCCGGTCCCCCGTCAGTTCGCCCGCCAGGCCGCGGACCGCGTCACGCAGCCTCCGCAAGTCGTAGGCCGCCATGCGGGCGCTCAACGGGGTCGCCGACGCCAGCCAGTGCGTGAACGACGGGTGCTGCTGGGGCAGCCTCGGCGCGATCTCCCGGATCCAGTCCATCGTGGACTCCGAGGTCGCCAGGACGTCGGTGACGCCGCCCGGGCCCGACCACACCGTGTTCATCAGGTCGACCGGCAGTTCCTCGCCGGTGAGCCGCGCGTGGTGCGGTGTCGTCAGCATTTCTTCACCTTCTTCCCATGAGCCGGGTGTCCCGGCGCGTAAGAACCGCCGAAGATCAGGTGCTAACGTCCGAGACCGCGGCTCGAAACTCTCGAGGTAGGGCATGAGCGACTGGGACGCACTGAACGAGTTCCTCCGGACCGATCCGCGGGACATCGGGTGCGACCTCGCCCTCGACGCGCTCCCCGCCTACTCGGAGATGGCCGCCGCCGGCGAGAACCCCGACGAGCTTTTCCCCGGCCTGGCCGCGCACCTGAAGTCGTGCCCTGCCTGCTCCCGCGATCACGAGGCACTGGTGCGCGCGATCCGCCAATTCGGTGGCGACGAACTCCGCTGACCGGTCAACCTCGCAGCTGCTGCGACGGCGACGCGTGGCTGTTGACCCGCTGCTTGCCGAAGAAGCCGATCTCGCCCTCGGTGTGGATGCGCTCGATCATGTGCGGGTAGTGCAGCTCGAACGCGGGCCGCTCGGAGCGGATCCGGGGCAGCTCGGTGAAGTTGTGCCGCGGCGGCGGGCAGGACGTCGCCCACTCCAGCGAGTTGCCGTAGCCCCACGGGTCGTCCACCGTGACGATCTCGCCGTACCGGTAGCTCTTGAAGACGTTCCAGATGAACGGCAGCGTCGAGGCGCCGAGGATGTACGCGCCGATCGTGGAGATCGTGTTCAGCGTCGTGAAGCCGTCGCTGGTCAGGTAGTCCGCGTACCGGCGCGGCATGCCCTCGGCACCCAGCCAGTGCTGGACGAGGAACGTGCCGTGGAAGCCGATGAACGTGGTCCAGAAGTGCCACTTGCCGAGCTTCTCGTCCATCATCCGGCCGGTGATCTTCGGGAACCAGAAGTAGATGCCCGCGAACGTCGCGAAGGCGATGGTGCCGTAGAGGACATAGTGGAAGTGCGCGACGACGAAGTAGCTGTCCGACACGTGGAAGTCGATCGCCGACGCGGCCAGCAGGATGCCGGTCAGGCCGCCGAAGAGGAACGTGACGATGAAGCCCATCGAGAAGATCATCGGCGTCTCGAAGGACAGCTGGCCCTTCCACATCGTGCCGATCCAGTTGAAGAACTTCACGCCGGTCGGGACCGCGATCAGGAAGGTCATGAACGAGAAGAACGGCAGCAGCACCGCACCCGTCGCGTAGAGGTGGTGCGCCCAGACGGAGAACGAGAGCGCGGCGATGGCCAGCGTGGCGAAGACCAATCCCTTGTAGCCGAAGAGGGGTTTGCGGCTGAACACCGGGAAGACCTCGGACACGATCCCGAAGAAGGGGAGCGCGATGATGTAGACCTCGGGGTGGCCGAAGAACCAGAACAGGTGCTGCCACAGGATCACCCCGCCGTTGGCCGGGTCGAACACGTGCGCGCCCAGCCGTCGATCGGCCTCCAGCCCGAAGAACGCCGCGGTGAGGACGGGGAACGCGACGAGGATCAGGATCGACGTCACCACGATGTTCCAGGTGAAGATCGGCAGCCGGAACATCGTCATGCCGGGCGCGCGCAGCGAGACGACCGTGGTGATCATGTTGACGGCGCCGAGAATGGTGCCGAGGCCGCTGACGATCAGGCCTATGATCCACAGGTCGGTGCCGGGTCCGGGGGTGTGCGTGGCTTCGGACAGCGGCGTGTAGCCGGTCCAGCCGAACTCCGCCGCCCCGCCGGGGGTGAGGAAACCCGAGACGACGGTCAGGCTGCCGAAGAGGTAGAGCCAGTACGAGAACGCGTTGAGCCGCGGGAAGGCGACGTCGGGCGAGCCGATCTGCAGCGGCAGGACGAAGTTCGCGAAACCGAACAGGATGGGCGTCGCGTACATCAGCAGCATGATCGTGCCGTGCATGGTGAACAGCTGGTTGTACTGCTCCTGCGAGAGGAACTGCAGCCCGGGACGCGCGAGCTCGCTGCGCACCAGCATTGCCATCGCCCCACCGATCATGAAGAAGGCGAAGGCCGTGACCAGGTACATCACGCCGATCTGCTTGTGGTCCGTGGTGCTCATCAGGCGCAGCAACGCCGAGCCCTTCACGGAACGGCGCACGGGGTACGGCCGGGTGACGATGGGGCCGGGCGCGGTGGTCTTCATGGTTTTCTCCCGTCGGGCAACGAGCTTTCCGGCGGCTCCCCACCGGCGACGAAGGCGGTTCGCGGCTGCTGCACCGAGGCCAGCGAGACGATGTCGCGGCCGAACAACCCGGCGGTCAGCCAGACCGCCAGCACGCGGACCTTGCGTTCCCAGGTGGGGATGGCCAGCACGTGGTAGCCGCGGTGGATCAGCCAGGCGAGCGGTCCTTTGAGCACGAGCCGCCGGTACTGGAAGATGCCGTGCCCGATGCCGAGCACCGCCACGGCGCCGAGGCTGCGGTGCCGGTAGTCCTTCGGTTTTCCGCCGCGCAGGGTCGCGGCGATGTTGCGGGCGAGCAGCTTGCCCTGGCGGACGGCGTGCTGGGCGTTGGGCACCGTGCGGGTGCCCGGGACCGGTGCGGTGAGGTCCTCGATCCCGGCGTCGTCCCCGGCGGCCCACGCGTCGGGGACCGGTTCGCGGTCGGTCCCGACCCGGAGGTCGGGCCGGACGAGGAGGAACCCGCGCTCGTCCACCGGCAGGTCGGTGTGCCTGCCCACGACCGGGTTCGCCGCGTTGCCCGTCGTCCACACGATGAGCTCCGAGTCGAACTCTTCGCCGGTGGACAGCACGACGCGCCCGCCGGTCGCCGACTCGATCCGCGTGTTCAGGTGCACCTGCCCACCGCGCTGCCGCAAGAAGCGCACCACCCAGCGGCCGGGCGGGCCGGTCACCTCGGGCAGGATCCGCGCGGACGCCTCGACCAGGTGGAACCGCAGTTCGTCGCGGTCCAGTTCGGGATAGCGCCGCAGGACCGAGGACGCCAGCGACAGCAACTCGGCGAAACCTTCGACGCCGGAGAAGCCGCCGCCGACCACGGTGACCGTGAGCAGCCTCTGCCGCTGCGGTCCCGGAGCCAGCGTGGCCGCCCGGTCGAAGGACGTCAGCAACCGGTCGCGGATGGCGACCGCCTCCTCGACGTGCTTGAGCCCGATCGCCTGCTCCGCGACGCCGGGCACCGGGAACTTGCGGGTGACCGCGCCCGCGGTGACCACCACGAGGTCGTAGCCCAGTTCGAACGCGTCGCCGTCGGCGGGCCGGACCGTGACGACCCGGTGCTCGTGGTCGATCGCGGTGACCATCCCGGCGACGACGCGCGTGCGGTGCAGGTGGCGGCGCAGCGACACCGCGGCGTGCCGGGCCTCGATCGAGCCGGCCACCACCTCGGGCAGGAACGGCTGGTAGGTCAGGTACGGCCGCGGGTCGACGACCGTGACCTCGGCCTGGCCCCGCCGCAGCTTCTTTTCGAGTTTCCAGGCGGCGTAGAAGCCCGCGTAGCCGCCGCCGATGATCAGGATCTTGTGCATGACGTCCCGCCTCACCCGGGAAGACGGCCGAGCGACAGGATCGACGTCCGGCGGCGCAAAGCGAGCGCGGCGACCAGCACTGCCGCGGCGCTCGCGGCCACCTGGAGCGTCACGGAGACTTCGAAGAGCCGCGCCAAGGACGCTCCGGAGTGCACGATGACACGGAGGCTCGCGGGTCCACCGAGTGCGAAGTGGAACAGCAAGCCCAGGACCAGTGAGCCGGCCGCCGAGGCGAGGACGAGACCGGCGCCGTCCCGGGCCGCGACCCGGAAGTGGCGCGTGACGCCGATCGCGGGACCGACGATGCCGAAGACGGCGAGGCACGCCCCTTCCAGCAGGGCGACGCCGCCGGCGAGCAGCCCCAGCAGCAGGAAGTCGGCCAGCACGAGCACGGCCTGCGCCGTGACCGCGGCCGCCATCAGCCGGTCCACCCTGGCGACCAGCCGTGGCAGGTGGAGCACCGCCTTGCCGTTCACCGCGTTCGTCATGGTTCCTCCTCCTAGCGCCCGGCGGGGACGACAGGGAGGCCCCCGGCCCGTGGGGAGCGAGACCGGGACGCGGCACCACTGCCCGGCAGTGGGGGCATCACTGTCGAGTGCTTTGCGCCGGACCGGCCGGACTTCTTACCGCCGGAGCACGGCCCGCCGTCAGGCGTAGCGGCCGGAGAACTGCGAACCGTCTTCGGCGTGGGTGAACCGCAGGCCGACGATCGAGCCGTTCTCGACCAGCCACCGCAAGTCGTACGAGGCGCGGTAGCTGGGTGGCCAGAACGACGCGAAGCGGCCGTGGCTGTCGACGTACCATTCCCCGCGCGTCGGGTGGCCCCGCTCGACGTAGGTGGTGACGCCGTCGGCGTCGAAGACTTGTTCGGCGCCGTCGTCGTAGACGATCCGCCCGGCCGTCAGTGCGGCGACCAGGTTCTTCGTGGTCACTTGCTCGCCGTCGGCGGGGCTGAGTGACTCCAGTGAACGGGGCATGGCACTCCTTTCAGGACTGGCCGCCGACCGAGGCGTGGAGGGCGGCCCAGCCGGCCGCGAACTTCGCGACGCCCTGCTGCTCGAGCGTGGTGTACACGTCGTCGAGGTCGATCCCGGCGGCGGCGACGGCCGCGATGTCCGCCGCCGCCTCTTCGCTCCGCCCGGTGACCTGGTCCCCCGCGACCTCGCCGTGGTCGGCGAACGCCGAGAGCGTCGCGGGCGGCATCGTGACCACGGTTCCCGGTGTGATCAGGCCGGTGACGTACTTCGTGTCCGGGTAGGACGGATCCTTCACCCCCGTGGACGCCCACAGGAGCCGCTGCGGTCGGGCGCCGTCTTCGGCCAGGCTCCGCCACCGGTCGCCTTCCCACACCTCCGCCAGGGCCTGGTGCGCGAGCCGGGCGTTGGCCAAGGCGGCGCGGCCCCGCAGCTCCCGGACGCCCTTGGCGTCGAGACGCATGTCGACCTCGGTGTCCACTCTCGACACGAACAGCGAGGAGACGGAGTGGATCGACACGAGGTCGTGGCCGTTCTCGCGGGCCTGCTCGAGCCCGTCGACGTAAGCCGCCCCGACCTCGGCACAGCGGCGTGCCGAGAAGACCAGGGTGACGTTCACGTTCACCCCGGCCGCGAGGGCGCCCGTGACGGCCCGGACACCCGCGCGCGTGGCCGGGATCTTGACCAGGAGGTTGGGCCGGTCGACGAGCTCCCAGAGCTGGACGGCCTCCGCGATGGTCGCGGCGGTGTCGTCGGCGAGCTCGGGGTTCACCTCCAGCGACACCCGGCCGTCGACGCCGGCGGTCCTCTCCCAGACCGGACGCAGCACGTCCGCCGCGCGCTGGACGTCCCAGATCATCACCGCGCGGACGGCCTCCGCGACGTCGATCCCGTTCGCGGCCAGGCGGTTGAGCTGGAGAGCGTAGCGGCTGCCGCGGGCGACGGCGTTCGCGAAGATCGTCGGGTTCGTGGTGACGCCCGTGACCGAGCAGTCCCGCACCAGGCGTTCGAACTCGCCGTCTTCCAGGATGTCGCGGGAGAGTTCGTCCAGCCAGATCGCGACGCCGGCGTCGCCGAGCGCGCGGAGCTTGTCCTCGGTCACTTGGTCTGGTCCCGTTCCAGCGCGGCGGTCTCCTCCGGCGGGTCCGGTGTCCACAGTGAACCGGGCACGGCCCGGCCGCCGGACCCGAGCTTGTTCATCTTCTTCGGCACCGGTGCGCCCTGGTAGTCGAGCGGGGTCGAGGCCAGGGGCTGGTGGACCTCGATGAACGCGCCGTGCGGCAGGCGTTTGATGATGCCGGTCTCGACGCCGTGTTCCAGCACCTCGCGGTCGGCCCGCTGCAGGCCCAGGCAGATCCGGTAGGTCACGTAGTAGGCGATCGGCGGCGCGAGCAGCACGCCGATGCGGCCCGCCCACGTCGTCGCGTTCAGCGAGATGCGGAACTGGTCGGCGATGATGTCGTTGAACCCCGACAGCTCGATGACCAGGAGGAACCCGATTGCCATCATGCCCAGCGAGGTGCGGACCGGGGCGTCGCGCGGCCGCTGGAGCAGGTTGCGGTGACCGGTGTCCTTCGCGAGCTTCCGCTCGATCCACGGGTAGAGGATCAGGATGCCGAACAGCAGCGGCATGCCGACGGCGCCCGGGAAGAACACCGCCGGGATCGTGTGGTTCCCGAGGTAGACCTCCCACGCGGGCCAGATCCGGAGCATGCCGTCGGCCCAGGCCATGTACCAGTCCGGCTGGGAACCGGCCGACACCTGCGCCGGGTTGTACGGGCCGAAGTTCCACACCGGATTGATCTGGAACAGCCCTGCCATCAAGGCGGTCACGCCCGTGACGAGCACGGCGAGCGCGCCGCCGTGGAGGGCGAACTCGGGCATGATCCGGATGCCGACGACGTTGGTTTCCTTGCGGCGCACGCCCGGGAACTGCGTGTGCTTCTGGTACCAGACCAGCGCCAGGTGCACGCCGGTGAGGGCGAGGAGGATGCCCGGCAGCACGAGGATGTGCAGGGTGTAGAGCCGCGGGATGATCTGGTCGCCGGGGAACTCGCCGCCGAAGAGCGCCCAGTGGATCCAGGTGCCGACGACGGGCACCGAGAGCACGATGCCCGACAGCGTCGCGCGGATGCCCGTGCCGGACAGCAGGTCGTCCGGGAGCGAGTAGCCGAAGAAACCCTCGAACATGCTGATCAGGAGCAGCAGCACCCCGATGACCCAGTTGGCCTCCCGCGGGCGCCGGAACGCGCCGGTGAAGAAGATCCGGAAGGTGTGCAGGAGCGAGGCGGCGATGAAGATCAGCGCACCCCAGTGGTGCAGCTGCCGCACGAACAGCCCGCCGCGGACGTCGAAGGACAGGTCCAGCGTCGTGCGGAAGGCCTGGGACATCTCCAGACCCTGCATGTTCGTGAAGCTGCCGTGGTAGACGACTTCCTGCATCGAGGTGTCGAAGAAGAGCGTCAGGTACACGCCGGTCGCGATCACGAGGAGGAAGCTGTACAGCGCCACCTCGCCGATCAGGAACGACCAGTGGGTCGGGAACACCTTGTTCATCTGGTGCCGCAGGCCGTTGGCCAGGTGGTACCGCTGATCCGCGTTGCCCGCGGCCTCCCCGAGGCGCCGTTCGAGCGCGCCGGTACCCCTGGTCGGCGTGGTCAATGAGCTCATGCTGCATTGGTGTCGCCGTCGGCGCCGGTCTTACGCCTCGAGCTGGAACGGCCGCCGCCAGACGAGGACGGCGACCGTCCCGGCGAGGATCGGGGCGGTGAGCCCGAACGGGATCGGGACCACGGGGTCGGCGAGGACGAGGATTCCCGCCAGGGGCAGGACGGCGTTGACGACGCGGTCGGCGTGGGGCCGGATCGCGAGAGCCCAGACGCCGAGGACGAACACGGCGAGCGGGATCGTGGCGGCGAACGACGCGAACGGCTGGTGCAGTGCGGAGTGTCCCGTGAGGACATCGATCTCGACCTCGATCCCCGCCGAGAACGCGCCCGCGGCGGCGAAGACGAAAAAGTGCCCGTACACGTACGCCAACGAGCCCGAGACGTCCGTGATGGCGTGGTGGTGCGGTGGCCAGAAGTACATCCACCACAGGGCCGCCGTGGCGATGAGCACCAGCACCGCGATGCCGAGGAGCCGGCCGGCCGACTCGACGTCGTGCTGCGCGGAGATGATCGCGTTGGCGGAAGCCAGCAGGCTCTCGCCGAGGAGGATGAGGGTGAACAGGCCGTAGCGTTCGGTGATGTGGTGCGGGTGCCACGGCGTGGTCCCGGTGCGCTCGGCGACGATCGGCACGGCCAGTTCCGCCACGACGAGCACGACCAGGGCGATGGTGAGTTCGCCGGCGGGCAGCAGCAGGGAACCGAGCCACAGCACCTGCACCACCGCGATGCCGGCCGCGTAGCCGCGGGCGGCCCGGCGGGTGGGGCCGGGCCACCGGGCCGCGCGCAGCCACTGCGCGATCAGGGCCACGCGCATCACGACGTAGCCGATGACGAGCACCGAGTAGTCGTGCTCGTCGAACGCCGGTCCGATGCCGGACGCGAAGACGAGCACGCCACCCATCTGCAGGATCGTCAGCACCCGGTACAGCCAGTCGTCGGTGTCGAAGGACGTGGCGAACCAGGTGAAGTTCATCCACGCCCACCAGATCCCGAAGAACACGAACCCGTAGCCGGCGATCCCGTCCAGCGCGTGCCCCTCAGTGAGCCCGTGGTGCAACCGCCCGGCGGCGATGCTCACGGCGACGACGAAGACGAGGTCGAAGAACAGCTCCAAAGTGGACGCCGCCCGCCCGGCCTCGGCCGGGTCCCGCGGTCCCATCGGGACGAGCCGGAACCGGGAATGGGCTGTCATGACGCGGTTCTCTCCTCGACGTGGCGTGCTGACCGGTGTCCACTCAGGACGCGGCGATGCCTTCCCCACCGGCCGCGTCCGGCACCGCGGTCGTGCCGACCGCCGTCAGGCCGCCGTCGTGGCCGATGCGGAACGCGGCGACTTCCCCGTTCTTCCCGCCCTGGGCGTAGAGGAACTTCCCGTCGCCGGACGCGGTGAGGTCGATCGTCCCGGCCGCGGCGGCCGTCTGGCCGGTCACGGCGGCTTGGCCGTGGCCCACCTGGTAGGTGGTGATGGTGCCGCTGCCCGCGTTGGCGACGTAGGCGTGGTCGCCCACGGCCGCGATCCAGCAGGACCCTTGCTGGCCGGTGGCCACGGGCGCCGAGAGCGTCGCCCGCCCGGTCCGGTCGAGGCGCGCCGAGACGAGCGCGTTCGGGCCCGCTTCGGTGAGCAGGACCCGGCCGTCGCGACCGAAGACGAAGCCGAACGGCACCGACCCGGCACCGGTCGACGTCACCGTCGCCTCGGCGGAGAGCCCGGACACGGGGTGGACCGAGTAGGCCATCAGGCTGTCCCCCACGGCCTTCGTCGCCACCACGACGTGCGACCCGTCGGGCGTGAACTCGACCTGGGCGGGCGTGTGGGTGAACTGCGGCACGGCGTCGGGGTCGAGCCCCAGTTCGCGGTGCTCGCCGGGCACCAGGTGACCGCCGAGGTTCCGGTAGCCCTGCAGCGAGCCGCCGTGCAGCGCGTTGAGGACGTACACCCGGTCGCCGTGGACCGCGACGCTCACCGGGAACCGCCCACCGGAGGCGACGGTCTGGATCCGGGTCAGGCGGCTGCCGTGCACGGCGAACACCGTCACCGTGTCGCTGCCCGAGTTCGTCGCGAACAGGAGGTGGTTGCGCCTGTCGTAGACCAGCGAGCCCTGCGACGCCTGGTGGTCGACGACGGCCCCGTCCAGCACGCCGCCGAGACCACCGGTCCGGTAGACAGCCGACTGCGTGAGCGTTCCGTCGGCGGACCGGAGGTAGGCGACGACGGCGTTGCCCGCCGGGCTGTCCGTTTGCACGAACACCGCGCCTTGCCCGGTGGCCGCGGCCGCCGACGGCGCCGTGCTCGTGACGGCCGCCAGGACAGCGGCGGCGCCGAGTGCCACGCGGGTGAACAAGTGTCTTGCCATTCTCTTGCGGGTTCCTTTCCAGTGGTGACGGGGAACGGCGAACTCAAGACTTCGACGGCCGCTGGTTTGCGCGCAGGACGACCGGACCGCCGTTGGCACCCCGGACCGCGCGATCGAGCGCGGCCGCGGCCTCGGCCAGCGGCAGCGCCAGGCCCACCGAGAGGGTCAGCCTGCCCTCACCGAGCAGGGCGCTCAGCTTCGTGAGCTGGTCGGTGTCCGGGCGGACGTAGACGTCCGCGAAGCTGACGCCCCACCCGGCCGACCGCGGGTCGCCCGTGATGGTCGCCAGCCGGCCGCTTTCGCGCACCGCCCGGACGGCGTCGGCGCTGCCGCCGGGTACCGCGTTGAGGGCGGTGTCGACGCCGGCGCCGCCGGACCACTTGCGGACCTGGTCCGGCCAGCTCCGGTCGCGGTAGTCGACGACCTCGACCGCGCCGGACCGCGCCACTCGATCGGCGCTCGCCGGTCCGGCGGTGGCGATCACCCGGGCGCCACGCAGGACCGCGAGCTGAACCGCCAACCCGCCGGTCGCGCCTCCCGCGCCGTGGACGAGCAGCGTCTCGTTCTCAGCGACTCGAAGCGATTCGGAGAGAGCTTGCTCGGCGGTCAGGGCGGGCACGGGGAACGCCGCCGCCGTCTCCCACGGCACGTTCGGGGGTTTGGCCACGATCAGGTCGGCGTCGACCACCACCCGCTCGGCCCAGCAGCCCTGGTGACGCAGCGGGAGCGGGTGGCCGAGGACTTCGTCACCCGGCCGGAAACCCGTCACGCCAGAACCGACCGCGACGACCGTCCCGGCCACCTCGACGCCGAGCGCCATCGGCGGGGTCAGCCCGACGTCCCACCCGCCCGAACGGACGATGTCGTCCCAGTTGCCGACGCCGGCCGCCGCGACGTCGAGCACCACTTCGCCCGGCCCCGGGCCGGGCGGCTCCGGCAGGTCGAGCAGCTCGACCCGGCCACCGATTTGCCGCACACCAGCGCCCAGCACCACGATTCTCCGCCTCACATCGAGCAGCGAGCCACCGAGTTCGGTGACCGTCCCGGGTGGGACAGTGTTTCTGCGTACGATGTGCGCGTCTTCTTACGCCCGGGGCGAAGATCAGGCCTGGAACGCCCGGATGCCGTCGAGCGCCATGTCCAGTGCGATTTTCATCGGGGTGACGTCCTGTTTGGTCTGCGCGAGCAGGTACCCGCCCTGCAGCGCCCCCATCAGCCCGACCGCGAGCCGCCGCGGGTCGGCGTCCGGCCTCAGCTTGCCCGCGGCTCGCATCCGCTCCAGGCCGTCCGCGATCAGGCCCTCCCACGTCGCGAAATGCGCGGCGAGTGCCGTGCGCGCTCGTTCGTCGCGATCGGACAGTTCACTCGCCAGGGAACCGAGAGGACAGCCGTACGCGCCGTTGTGGAGGGCGTTGTGCTGGACGACCGCGTCCCGCCACCGCTCGAGTCCGCGCATCGAGTTCAGCCGCTTGAGCTGCCCTTCGTGCCAGGCGAGCAGGTCCTGCGCCCGCCGGCCGATGACCTCTTGGACCAAAGCGTCCTTGTCCGGGAAGTGGTGGTAGAGCTGCGACTTGCTCGTGCCGCTCGCCGCGCGGACGTCGTCCAGCGTGGTCGCGGTCGCGCCCTTCACGGACATCAGCTCGACCGCCGCGTCCAGGATCCGGGCTCGGGTCGCCGCGCCCCGGGCCGTCAACCGCGTGCGCTCCGGTTCTGCCACACCGTCAGGCTACCCCACCGGACCTGCGAAGACGGACATCACGTGGCGCAGCACCATGGCGAACTGCGCCAGCACCTCGTCCGGCGGGCCGGCGTCGCGGGACCGGGCCATCGCGCCGACGAGCGCCCCCGTGACGGCGGTCGCCGGCTCCGCCGGCGGCACGCACGGGGCGAGCGCGCCCCGGTCGCGCAGCCGCGAGAACGCGTCCCCGAGCGCGGACTGCCACGGGGCGAGGTGCGCCGCGAGCGCCCGGCCGACGCGGTCGTCGGGCCCGGTCGTCTCGTGCGCGATGATGCCCAGCGGATATCCGGCCGGGACCCGGGTCGCGCGGTAGGCGGCCACGACGTCGTCACGCCATCGGCACAGGTCGTCGAGGCCGGTGGCGGCGGTCAGCCGGTGGCCGGGGTCGGCGAAGACCTCGTGGACCTGGTCGCGCACCACCTCCGCGACGAGCTCCCCGACGTCCGCGAAGGACTCGCGCAGCCAGGACTCGTCCACGCCCGCCAGCGCGGACGTCACGTCGCGGGATTCGGCAGGCGTCCGGGTGGATCCACCATGAACCACACCGTATACTGGACCACAGCGTCCATGCAGATCGCGGCGGACGCCGCCCGTAATGCTTCCGTAAGGTGCGGCCCATCGGGTTTTTCGTGGACCGTGCAGTCCAGCTGTAGACCGTACTCAAGGCCTCCGGTGCGGTAACCTGACGGCCGTGGACGCACCGGAGGGCACGACGCAGACAACCCGGCTGACCGCGCGTGGCGCGGCGACCCGGTCCCGCATCGTGCGGGCGGCTGTCGACCTCATGCAGGTCAACGGGGTGGCCGCGACCACGCTCGACGACGTCCGGGCCGCCAGCGGCACCAGCAAGTCGCAGCTGTACCACCACTTCCCCGACAAGACCGCCCTGGTGCACGAAGTCGTGGCGGTGCGAGGCACGCAGCTCGTCGGGCAGCAGGGGGACCAGCTGCGGCGGCTGAACTCGATCCGCGACCTCGAACGCTGGCGCGACGCGATCGTCCGGCGCGCCGCCCTCCGGCACGACGTCCACGGCTGCGCGCTCGGCTCACTCGCCGCCGAACTGGCCGACCGGGACGAAGAAGCCCGCGTGCTGCTCGCGAAGTACTTCGAGATCTGGGAAGAACTGCTGGCCGAGGGGCTGATCCGGATGCGCTCCTCGGGCGCGCTCCGGCCGGACGCCGACCCGGGGAAGCTCGCCACGTTCCTGGTGGCCGCACTGCAGGGTGGTTACCTCCTCGCGCGGATGGCCCGCTCGGCGGAGCCGATGAAGCAGACCCTCGATCTGGCGATCGACCACGTCCGGAGCTTCCGCGCCACGTAGTCGCCACACCACAGCAGTGGACGATAGCGTCCAAAAACCACCCGGGTCGATGTGTACTGCGGCCCGCCCGTCCGCTAGTGTTCGGGGCATGTCGGGTGACCGGACCGGGAGGCACGCCGAGGACGCGCACCGGCTGGCCGTGACCGCCTCGATCGACCTGGTGCGCGACCGCCCGCTGGGCGAGATCACCCTCCCCGAAGTCGCCGCCGCGAGCGGCGTCCCCGAGCCGAAGCTCCGGCAGGTCTTCGCGGACGAAGAGGCCCTCATCGAGGCCGTGGTGCGCGCGCAGGTGGACACCGTGCTGACCGGCCAGAAGGCGTTGCTGGACGGAGTGCGCTCGCTCGCGGACCTCCGGGCGTGGCGCGACAAGCTCGTCGAGGACAACCAGGTCACCGGGGGCGTCGGCGGTTGCCCGATCGGCTCCCTCATCGGCGAGCTCGCCGGGCGCCACGACCGCGGGCACCGCGCGCTGGTCGCCGGGTTCGCGGCGTGGGAAGGCCTCCTCGCCGGGGCCTTCCGGCGCATCCAGGAACGCGGGGAGCTCGACTCCCGCGTCGACCCCGGCACGATCGCCACCGCCGTCATGGGGGCGCTGCAGGGCGGATTCCTGCTCGCCAGGACCACGCGTGACCCCGGGCAGCTGGCCACGGTGCTCGACGTGTCGCTCGAGCATCTGCGGGTCGCCCCGGCCGGCACTTCCCTGCCCCGCGCGCATTCACTGTCGACAAAGGACGACTGATGAAGATCGGTCCGCTCGAAGAAACCGACCGGGAACGCTGGGAAACCCTGGCGCGCGGCTACAAGGAGTTCTACCGCACCGAAGTCCCGGACGAGGGTTACGAGCGGACGTGGCGGCGGCTGCGGCGGGCCGAGGACGTGTTCGGCTGCGCCGCCCGGCTCGACAGCGGCCGGATGGTCGGTTTCGCGCACTACCTGTTCCACGCCAATCCGTGGGCGGCCCGGTCGTGTTATCTGCAGGACTTGTTCGTGGCGGAAACCGAGCGCGGGCGCGGTGTCGGGCGGGGCCTGATCGAGTACGTCGCCCAGGTCGCCCGTGACCACGGCGCGGCGCGGCTTCACTGGCTCACCCAGCAGGACAACGAACGCGCCCGGCTGCTCTACGACAAGGTGGCCGTCGCCCGCGGTTTCATCAGCTACGACCGCTTTCTGGACTGAGCCCGCACCGGCCGCCCGCCCGCGAGGCGGGACGGGCAGCCGGTGCGTCCGCGGTCTACATGAAGGTGAACAGGCGATCCGCGTCGAACCGCGAAATCGGGCCCTTGTAGGCCTTTTCCTCGTCGGGGTAGCCGAGCGCCAGCAGCACGGTCGTGGTGTGCCCGGTTTCGCGGATCTTGAACGCCTTGTCCACACTGGTCGGGTCGAACCCTTCCAGCGGCGTCGCGTCGAAGCCGAGTTCGACGGCCGCCATCATGGCCATCCCCATCACCAGGTACGTCTGCTTTTCCATCCAGTGGTTGAGATCCTTGTAGGCGTAGTTGCGCAGGTTCAGGAAGTCCCGCGTCATGTACTGCCACATCGCGCGCTTCGCCGGATCGGGGAACCGGCCGTCGGCGTCCTCCTTGCCGAACACGTCGTCGAGGTGGCTGTCCGGCACGTCCGCCCGGGTGGTGAGGATGAGGGTGTGCGACGAGTTCAGGATCTTCGCGCCGTTGTCCTGGAACCGCTCCCCCAGGTTGTCGGCGAGCTGCCGCTTGGCTTCGGCCGACGCGAGGACGTAGAAGTGGTTGGGCTGGATGTTCGTCGACGTCGGCGCCGACCGCATGAACCGCAGCAGCTGCTGGAGGGACTCCTCCGGAATCGTTTTGCTGCCGTCGAACGCCCTCGTGAGGTGCTGGTTCATGAGCTTGTCGAGATCCATGGCGATCTGCCTCTTCTTCCGAGTGGTGGTGGAGGTACGTCAGTGCTTGGCGCCGGCGATCAGTGCGCCGATCCGGTCGAAGCCCATGCCCGCGGTGGCGGCCGCGAGGTCGCCCGCGACGAGCGCCTTCGCGGCTCGTTCGAGTGCGGCCATCGCGCCGGCGTACAGGAACGGGCCCAAGCTGATGCGCTTGACGCCCGCCTGCCGCAGTTCATCGACGGTCAGCACCTTGTCCGCGGGTGACACGAGAACGTTGACCGGCGTCGGCGCGACCGCCGTGACGATCGCGCCGAGTGCGCCGAGGTCGGGAGGAAACGGCGCGTACACCACGTCCGCGCCGACCTCCGCGAAGGCCGTCAAGCGCCGGATCGTGTCGTCGAGATCCGGCCGGCCCTGGATGAAGTTGTCGGTGCGCCCGGTGACGACGATGCGCCGTTTTGCCGCGGCCACGGCGGCGCGCACGCGGTCGACGGCGTCGTCGAAGTCGCGGATGGGCCGGGCTGGATCGCCTGTGGTGTCTTCGATCCCGATGCCGGCCAAGCCGTGCTCGACGGCGGCTTCGACGGTCGCCGCGACGGCTTCGGGTGTGTCGCCGTAGCCGTCCTCGAAGTCCCCGTTCACCGGCAGCCCGGTGAGCCCGCCGAGCAGGCGGGCGTGCTCGAGGTGCTCGTCGCGGCCGACTTCGTGCCGGCCGTCGGGCCGCCCGAGTGTGGCGGCCAGCGCCCCCGACGACGTCGCGACGGCCTCGAAACCGGCGTCGGCCAGGAGCAGAGCCGAGAGACCGTCCCAGGCGTTCGGCAGGACGAGGCCGCCGTCGCGGGTGTGCAGCGCCATGAATTGCTCGTAGAGCGCGGAGCCCGGCATTTCGCACCTTTCCTGGTTCGGCCGCTCAGGCGGGGATGTCGATGCCGGTCTGGTTGACGTTGTTGATGTAGTTGGTGAGCAACGCCTGCACCGCGACCGCGACGATCGCCAGGATCTGGGGGTCGGTGTACCCGGCCGCCCGCACGGTGGCGAGGTCCTCATCGCTGACGCGGCCGCGGCTGTCCACGAGCCGGTGCGCGAACCGGGCGGCCGCGGCGCGCTTGGGGTCGACCGAGCCGCCGGCGCGGCTCAACGCGATGTCCTCATCGGACATCCCGCCGAACTCGGACGACACGTGCGTGTGCATGGCCAGGCAGTAGTCGCAGCCGTTCGCTTCCGAGACGGACAGGGCGATGCTGTGCCGGGTCCGCGCGTCCAGCACCCGGCTCAGCTTCCCCTGCAGGGTGGTGACGACTTCGAGCACGGCCGGGTTCGACGCGATGAGGGTGAACATCGCCGGGACGAAGCCGAGCTGCGCGCCGACCCCTTCGAGGATCTGCCGCGATTCGGCGGGGACGTCCTCGGGAACGGCCAATCGTGACACGGTGAATCAACCTCCGATGGTGTGTGAGTCTTGAGCGTCGGCCCGGTGTCCGCTCTTACGGCTTATCATGGACTAATTAGTCCACAGTTGAGCCGGGAGAAGATCATGGACGCGCGGCCGGACCGGTCACTGCACTGGCGGCCGGCCTTCCCGGTGGACGCGAAGCTGACGCTCAAGGCCCTGCGGCGCGGACGGCACGATCCGGCCCACCGCGAGGAGGCCGACGGCCTGTGGCGGACGGCGTTGACCTCGACCGGGCCGGTCACCTACCGGATCCGGCAACACCGCCTCGACGACCTGGAAGTCGACGCGTGGGGCCCGGGCGCCGACGAGCTCGTCGAGCACATCCGCGCCGAACTGGGTGCCCACGACCACCCCGAGGAGTTCCGGCCCGCCCACCCCGTACTCGACCGGGCTCGGCGCCGGCTGCCGGGCCTGCGCGTCCCCCGCACGGGCCGGGTGTTCGAGGCGCTGGTGCCCGCGATCCTCGAGCAGCGGGTCGTCGGCCTGGACGCCCAGGCCGCCTGGACCCGGTTGCTGCGCGCACACGGCACGCCGGCGCCGGGCACCGCTCCCGCCGCGATGCGCGTCATGCCTCACCCGGAGGTGTGGGCGAAGATCCCGGTCTGGGACTGGCGGCGAGCCGGAGTCGACCTGCGGCGATCGCGGACGGTCGTGCTCGCCGCCCGTCACGCGGGCAAGCTCGAACGCGCCGCCGCCGACCCTGCCGGGGTCTACCGCCTGCTGTCGGCGATGCCGGGTATCGGGGTGTGGACGGCGGCGCAGGTCGGGCACCGCGCGCTCGGTGACGCGGACGCACTCCCCCTCGGCGACTTCGACCTCGGCCGGATGACCGGATTGGCGCTCGCGGGCCGCGCCCTGGCCGACAAGGAAGTCGAAGCGTTCTACCGGCCCTGGCGACCGCACCGGTACCGGGTGGTCCGCGTACTCGAACTCACTCCCGGCCTCGCCCCGCGGCGCAGTCACCGGGCCCCGCGCGCGGCCGTTCCGCTGAGGAAGCCGGTCTCGGGGTGTGGACAGCGGCGCAGGCCGGGCAGCGCGCACCTGGCGACGCCGAGCCGCTCCCGCTCGGCGACTGCGATCTCGGCCGGTCGGGCCCGCGCGCGGCCGTTCCGCTGACGCCGCCGGGCGTCGAGGCGCGCACCGTAGCGCAGGCCGGGCAGCCCACACCCGCCGACTTCGACCTCGGCCGCCCAGGCCCCGCGCGCGGCGCTTCCGCCGACGAGCGCGTCAGCGCCGCGGATCGCGGGCGGCGACCACGGTGAACACGGTGGCCACGAGGGCGAGCGCGCCGTACCCGATGGCGATCTGCGGCAGGGAGAACGTCGCCGAAAGCTGACCGGCGACCAGGGCGGGAATCGTCGCGCCGGAGTAGGAGAGCAGGTAGACCACCGTGAAGATCGGGGCCCGGTCCGCCACGCCGCTGCCCGCCAGCAGGCCGCGGGTGGCCGCGCTGATCGCGATGCCCTGGCTCGCCCCCGCGACGACGGTCGCCGCGAAGAACAGCACCAGCGCGCCCGTCGCGATCGCCGCGATGATGCCGATCATGCCCGCCAGGAAGCCGAGCATGCCGGCCCGCTGCGCCACCGCGGGCGCGAACCGGCCGCTGATCGGCGCACCCAGCGCGCTCGGTCCCATGTACGCGGCGAACACCAGCCCCAGCGCCAGAGGGCTGCGCGTGTGGAGCTGGTCCGCCACGAGCGCGGGCACGAACGCCTGGTAGAACGCCCCGGTCGCCCAGGTCGCCAGCAACACCGCCGCCGCGACCGGGACCAGGTGCTTGACCTCGGCCGGTACGCGGATCCGGGGACGCAGGGATCGCCAGACGCCCGGCTCCGGGGTCACGGTTTCCGGGCTGACGAAGATGAACACGGCCGAGAGCAGGAGCAGGCCGATCACCACGAGGTAGATCAGCTCCCGCGGCCACGGACCGAACTGCACGAGCGCGCCGGAGCCGATGGCGCCGACCGCGAGGCCGAGCATGACTGTCTGGCTCGACGCGACCGAAGCGAGCCAGGCCGGTCTGGCCGGTGCGGCGTCGACGATGTAGGACGTGAGACTGCTGCTGGCCAGGCCGGCACCGAAGCCCATCAGGAGCCGCCCCGCGATCAGGACGCCGACGTGGTGCACGTCCAGCAGCAGCACACAGCCCAGCAGGAGCAGGCCGAGGCTCGCGATCGACGTGGGCCGCCGCCCCAGGTGGCCGGACACCCGGCCCAGCACCAGCAGCGTGCCGAGAGTCGCGACGGAGTAGGCGACGACGGTGATCGAGATATCGGCGTTGGTGAAGCCTTCCTCGGCCCGGTAGACGTTGAACAGCGGGATCGTGGAGCCCACCGCCGCGAACGACACCACGAGCGACACGACTCCGGCCGGGAAGGCCCGGGAAAGCCGTTCGCCGCGCCGGGCGGCACTCGGTGCCACGTCTCGCATCAGATAACGCCTTTCTCGCCGGGAACGCGGCTTACATTGGACCATGCAGTCCGCTTTGGCGTGACGCCGTGGTGCTCCCACGCGTAGCCCCACAAGTAGGACGTCGCGTACGAGCGGTACGGCCGCCAGGGCTCACTTCGCCGCTCCGCGGCCTTCGGCGTGATCGCGTGGTCCAGCCGGTCGAGCGCCGTGATCGCTTGGCGCACGGTGAGATCGTGGGCCAGGAAGACGTCCGGCCGGTGCAGGTAGTGCAGCAGGAACCGCTGCGCCGACGACGGGCCGAGCCCCGGCAGCGCCTCGAGCCGGGCCCGGACTTCGGCGTCGGTCATCGTCGCGAGCAGGCCCGGATCCAGCAGGCCGTCGCCCGCGTGCCGGGCGAGCACCCGGAGCGTTTCGGCCTTCTGGTGCGACAAGCCGACGTCGCGCAGGGCCTGCTCACCGGCCGAGACGACCTGCTCCGCGGTGATGGAACCGCCGAGGTGCTCGACGAGCCGGTGGTGGATCGCGACGGCGCTCGCCCTGCTCAGCTGCCGCGAAGTGACGGCGAAGGCGAACCACTCGAGCGGGCTGCGCACCTCGACGGGCAGGTGCGTCTCGTAGGCGTCGATCGGCCCCGCCGACCGCACCCACGGGGCCAGCGAGTCGTCCAGCGAGCCCAGGTACCCGGCGGCGGCACACTGTTCCTCGGTCGCACGCTTTCCAGTGCGGGTCATGGTCACGGCTCCAGCTTCGCAGACCTGGACCAGATAGTCCACTCTGCGGCATGATGCCCGGCAAGACGACCACCCGGAACGGAGTGACCACCATGTCGACACCCACAGCCCTGATCACCGGCGGCACCAGCGGGATCGGGAAGGCGGCCGCCGAGGCCCTGCACGGCCGCGGATACCGCGTCGCGGTCACCGGCCAACGCCAGGAAAGCGTCGCCCGGGCACGGAAGGAGCTGCCGGAGGACGTTCTGGTCCTGCGGGCCGACGCTCGCTCGCTCGCGGACACGGACAAGGTCATCGCCGAAGTCGGCGCCCGGTTCGGGAGCCTGACCACGCTGTTCCTGAACGCGGGCGTCAGCCTTCCGATGACCCTGGACAGCTACGACGAAGCCGCGTACGACGAGGTGTTCGCCGTCAACACCAAAGGCCAGTTCTTCACGCTGGCCAAGGCGTTGCCGCTGCTGACCGACGGCGCGTCCGTCATCGTCACCGTCGGCATCGGCGCCACCCGCAGCCTCACCGGCAACAGCGTCGCGGCCGGGTCGCACGGCGCGATGCTGGCCATGCTCCCGACCCTCGCCCTCGAGCTCGCCCCGCGCCGCATCCGGATCAACGCGGTGAGCCCGGGATTCACCGACACCCCGATGACGCGCACCGCGCTCGGCACGCAAACCGACGACGTCGCGGGGACGATGACGGCGATGGCGGAGCAGAACCCGTTCGGCCGCCTCGGCCGCCCCGAGGACATCGCGGGCACCGTCGCGTTCCTGGCTTCGGACGAGGCCGCCTACGTGACCGGTCAGGAAATCGTGGTGTCGGGCGGTGCCGGGCTGGCCATCTGACCGCGGCCGGCGGTGCCCGGGACGACCGGCCGCCGCGACCGCGGCAGCCCCTCGACCACCAGCCGGTAGGAGTCGAGCACGAGCTCCTCGACCAGTTCCTCGTCGACGGTGCCGCCACCCGTCAGCGTGATCCAGTGCTTCTTGTCCATGTGGTAGCCCGGGGTGATGTCCGCGTGCTGCTCGCGCAGGGCCGCGGCGTGGTCCGGGTCGGCCTTCAGGATCACGACCGGGTGACCCGGCAGGTCGGTCATGAGCAGGAAGACCTTCCCGCGCACCTTCCAGAGGCCCCAGTCGGGCGCGGACCGCCGCTCGAGTTCGGCGTCCGGAAGGCTCGCGGCGCGATCACCGGCGATCCGCTGCACCTGCTGTCCGTCCATGTGCTCGGCTCCTTCGGGTGGACCTGAGTGGACTAAGTAGTCCATAGTAGCCTCAACCGGACAACAGCACGAAGGGAAGTGGACCGGATGAAGGCGATCGTGGTGACGGACGAGGCCGCCGGCCGGGCGGGGATGACACTGGCCGAGCGTCCCGATCCGGACGTGGCGAAGCTGGCCGACCTCTCCGGGGCGAACTACGGTGACGTGGTCGTCGAGGTCCACGCGTCGGGGTTCACCTGGGACGAGCTGTCGTGGCCCTCGACCTGGGTCGACCGGCGCGGCCACGACCGGACGCCGTCGATCCCCGGGCACGAGGTGGCCGGCGTGGTTTCCGCGCTGAGCTACGGCGCCGCCGGGCTGTCGGTCGGCCAGCGGGTGTTCGGCCTGACGGACTGGACTCGCGACGGAACCCTGGCGGAGTACGCGGTCGTCGAAGCGCGCAACCTGGCGCCGCTGCCCGGTGACGTCGACTTCACCACCGGCGCGGGCGTGGTCATGTCCGGCCTCACCGCGTGGCAGGGCCTGTTCGTGCACGGCCGCCTGGAGGCGGGACAACGCGTCCTCGTGCACGGCGCGGCCGGCGCCGTCGGCTCGATGGCGACGCAGCTCGCGCGCGAGGCGGGCGCCTACGTCATCGGCACCGGACGCGCGGCCGACGCGCACACCGCACGGGAATTCGGCGCGAACGAGTACGTCGACCTGGAGAACGACGAACTGGCGGACGTCGGCGGCGTGGACCTGGTGTTCGACGTGTTCGGCGGCGACCTCGGGGCCCGCTCGGCACGTTTGGTCCGGCCCGGCGGAACGCTGGTCACGATCGCCGGCCCGCCCGAGGTCCGGCCCGCCGACGGCCGCACGATCGACTTCGTGGTCGAGGCCGACCGGACCCAGCTGGGCGAGATCGTGCGGCGGGTCCGCGACGGGCGGGTGCGGGCCAACATCGGCACCATCGCGTCCCTGGACGACGCCGTCGCCGCCTTCAACCCGGCCGGGCGCAAGAAGGGGAAGACGATCATCCGCGTGCGCCCGTAGCCGGGTCAGGACAGGAATTCGTGGGCCACCAGGTGGGCGCGGATGTTGCGCCGGGCGTCGAACATCGCCTTGTAGATGGCGTTGCGGTTGGTGTCCAGTTTCGCCGCGAGGGCGTCCATCGGGATGTTGTCGATGGCCAGCGCGACGAAGACGGTCCGCTGGCGTTCGGTCAGCGCGTTCTCGATGGCGCGGCCGAGCGCGGCCCGCAGCTCGTTGGCCTCGACCTGCCGCAGCGGTTCGTCGCCGGCGGCGGCCGGCGCGCGGCCGGTCTCGCCGCCGTCGGGGAACACGCGGTGGTCGCGCCAGAAGTGCCTGCCGACCTTCGTCGACACCTCGAGGATGACGAACTTGAACGCCCAGGTCTTGAACTGCGCGTCGCCGCGGAACTCGCCGATCTTGCGGGTGATCCGCATGAGCGCGTCGGCGGCGGCCTGGTGGGCCAGGTCCTCGAGCTCCGGGCCGGTCAGCCGCAGGGTCGGCGACCTGCGGACGGTCTCTCCCCGCGCGATCTTGAAGAGCATCGCGTACAGCCTGCGGCAGGCGGCTTCGAAGGTCGGGCTGCCCGGGCTGAGTTCCCGGACCCAGTTCGCGGATTCGGGGTCGAAGCTCCGCCCGTCGACCAGGACTCGTCCGTCCACTTCCGAGGCGGTCATGCGAACCGGGGTTTCGGCCCGGTGCCGGTGGTGCGTCTCGACCGGACGTGGAACACACCTGACGTCACGCCGCCTCCCCTCTCCACGATCGATCTTCGGCACCCGCTCGAACACGCTGGGCAAGCGCCTGGGGCCACTATCATTATTAGCAAAACAGGACTAAAAAGTCCAGATTACGGCGCCGATCTCACGGCCGCCGCGATAGCGCCCGAGACGAACATGGCGGCGGCGCAGACCACGCACACCAGCCGGTAACCGGGCAGGAACTCCCCGGCCTGCGTGTAGGAATCACCGGTGAGCCCCACCAGCGGGGGAAGACCCGCGACCCACACCAGGCCGGCGGTGCGCGCCACGGTGTTGTTGACCGCGGACGCGACGCCGACGTGGCCGCCCGGCAAGGAGGACAGGGCGACGGACGTCAGCGGCGCCACCATCGTCGCGGTCCCGAGGCCGAACACGCACTCGAGCGGGATCGCGACGCTCCAGAACCCGGTCTCCGGCCCCACTCGCAAGGCCAGCAGCGCGGCCGTGCCGCACAGCACGGGTCCGATGGTCAGCTGCGGTCCGGGCCCGATCCGGGCCGCGAGCCTGCCGCTGAGCCTCGACAGCGCGAGGCTCAGGACGGTGACCGGCACCATGGTGCTGCCCGCCTCGGCGGGGCTGTACCCGGCGACCGTCTCGAGCGCGATCGTGAACATCAGGGAGAACACGGCGAACGCGCCGTAGATGACGAACGTGATCACGTTGATGGCGACGAACGGCCTCGACCCCAGCGCCGCCGCGGGCAGCATCGGCGACGGCGTTCGCCTTTCGTACCAGGCGAACCCGGCCCCCGCGCCGACGGCGACGACCGCACTCCCCCAGCCCCATGGCCGCGTGGGCTCGGCAGGCAGCACGGTCAACGCGTACGTCGCCGCCGCGAGGGCGGCGAACGCCAGCGCCGAACCACCCCAGTCCATTCCGGACGAACCTTCGTCGCGGGTCTCCGGGAGGTGGCGCAGGCTGACCACCAGCACGACGACCGCCACGGGCACGTTGATCAGGAAGATCCAGCGCCACGACCCCAGCGACAACAGCCACCCGCCGGCGAACGGCGCGAGCACGCCCGCGATCCCGGCGAACCCGGACCAGGTGCCGATCGCCACCGGGCGGTCGCCGGGCGCGATCGTCGACTGCAGGATGGCCATGCTCGCGGGCGCCATCAGCGCACCGCCGACGCCCTGCAGGATTCGCGCCCCGACCAGGGTTCGCACGTCGGGAACGGCCGCGCACAGCACCGAGGCGAGCGTGAAGACCGCGACACCGGCGAGAAAGATCCGCCTGCGCCCGTACCGGTCCCCCAGCCCGCCGGCGAGCAGGATCAGCGAGGCGAGGCTGAGCGTGTACCCGGTCACCGTCCACTGCAGCGACGCGAAGCTCGCGCCCAGGTCCCGGCCGATGTCGGGAAGAGCAACGGTCACGACGCTCGCGTCGATGCCCGCGATGCTGGCGCCGAGAACCGTCGCGACCAGGATCCGGCGGCCTTGCCGGGAGCGGACCGGAAAGCCCACCGGTCTCGACAGGACAGCTTCCGAACCGGTCACGGTGAGCCCCCTCCACGTGCTGGCGGTTACGGCCGGGGCACCACCCGATCGAGGTCGGCGACTTCGGCCACCGTCAGCCGGATGTCGGCCGCGGCCACGTTCTCCGCCAGGTGCCGGACGCTCAGCGTGCCCGGGGTGGGCAGCATCGCCGGCGACCGGTTCAAGAGCCACGCCAGCGCGATCTGGGCGGGCGAGACACCGCGCCGCCGGGCCGTCGCGGCCACCGGTCCGTCCACAGTGGCCAGTGTGCCGGTCGCCAGCGGCAGCCACGGGATGAACCCGATGCCCACCGACTCCGCGTAGTCCACGAGCGGGTCGGCCGCGCGGTCGACGAGGTTGTATTCGGCCTGGACCGTCGCGATGTCGGCGTGTTCACGGGCTTCCCGCAGCTCGGCCAGTGTCACCTCGGCCAGCCCGATCCGCCCGATCTTCCCTTCGCGCTGCAGCTCGGTGAGCAGGCCGAGCTGGTCGGCGATCGGCGCGTGCGGGCTGAACCCGTGCAGCTGGAACAGCGGGATGCGGTCGAGCTTCAGGTACCACAGCCGCGTCTCGATCTGCTTCCGCAGGAACGAAGGCCGCGGCAACGGCTCCCACTCCCCCTGGGGCGTCCGGAGCAACCCGCCCTTGATCATCAGCAGCAGATCGTCGGGGAACGGGCTCAGCGACTGGGCGATCAGCTCTTCGTAGTCGAACGGCCCGGACGACTCGGCGACGTCGATGAGGTTCACCCCGAGGTCGACGGCCTCCCGGAGGACACGCTTGGCCTCCGCGGCGTCTTCGGGATGACTCCAGACGCCGGACTCGCTCATCTGAGCGGTCCCGAGCCCGAGCCGGGTGATTTCGTGTCCGCCGATCGAGTAGGTACCGCATCGGTCGGGAAGGGTTCCGGGCATGGTCGTTTCTCTTTCGGCGTGCGTCGGTCAGGTTTCGGTGGGTTCTCCCGGCGGCGCCAGGCCGCCCGGCACGTCGAGGTCGTACCGGCGCAGGCGGAACACGTCGAGCCTCGTGCCGTAGTACTTGCCGGTCTGCCCGACCCAGTCCATGCCCATCCGCCGTGCGGCGGCCGCGCCCCGCCGGTTCGCCGGACGCGCGACGGCGAAGATCTCGTCCACACCGGCCTCGAACGCGTAGTGGGCGACCGCGTCGCCGGCTTCACCGGCGTAACCGCGGCCCCACCGGTCCCGGGCGATCTGGACGCCGACCTCGAGGTCGATGTCATCGGGCGGCAACGGCAGCAGCGAGACCGCGCCCACCACGCGCCCGCCGGCGCGTTCGGCGACCTTCCACCGGCCGACCGGCGGCTCGGCGGCCGGGGCCCAGCCGTCGAGCAGCCGCCGCATGGCGGCCAGGTCCGGCACCCGATCCATGGCCGGCGCCAGCCACCGGGCCACTTCCCCGTCACCGAAGATGCTCAAGGCCGCTTCGGCGTCGGCGGTGGTCCACGGGGTCAGGTGGAGGCGAGCGGTCCGGATCGAAGGTCCGTCGATCTCGACCGCGTGCGATGCCCGGGGCACCTGCGCACCCCTCACCGTTCGCGTGGCTCGCGGTCGGGCACCGTGGCCCGCCCGGGGAACCGGTCGTCGACCAGGTCCCGGTACTCGGGGTGGTCGGCGATGTAGTCCGCGACGAAGGTGCAGTAGTTGGTCAGCTTCTGGTCCCGGCCGCGCAGATCGTCCAGTGCGTGCTTCACGAGCCGGGACGCGATGCCCCGGCCCCGGTACCCGGGTTCGACGATCGTGTGGCTCAACGTCACCCGCTGCCCACCGCGCGGGACGTGGTAGACGATCATGCCGACGACCTGCCCGTCGACCACGGCTTCGTACGATCCCGTGTCGCCGTTGCGGCGGACGTCCATCTCGGCGGTCATTTCACTTCTCCTGAGGTCTTCTTCCGGTGTTGCGGCCGAACGGCACGGTGAGGTGCCAGGTCGGATCTTCGAGCGGTGTGCGCGGCACTTCGAACGTCGTGGTCCACTCGCTCCGGACGGCGCCGCCTTCGGAGAAGGTCAACGTCAGCGTGCCGGACCCGGTCCGGGGCGCACCGCGGCCGGCGAGGTGGAGCACGTCCGGGATCATGCTCAGCAGGACCGCGTTGACGTGGAGTTCGTGGTGGCCGTCCGCCGTGCTCCCGCCCGGCCCGTGGGTCGTGGCGAGCATGATCTCGGTTTCGCCCAGCACCTGCGCGCTGACCGAGAGCTCCCACGATGGCGGGTGGTCGCCGCCGTCGGTGGTGGTCAGGACAGCCGACGACAGCTTCAGGGCCCCGTCGGACCTCGCCGCGAAACCCAGCTGCTCAGTCACCGTGGTGGCCCTTCTCGCGACCGCTCGGCGCGGCTTCGTTCTCCAGCGCTCATCATGCCCCGAACAGAACCATTTAGTCCAGTCTTTGTATCGAAACCTCCGCTACTGTCGGTCAGATCACGACGAAGACCGGACTGGAAGGTCCATCAGAGTCCGGTCAGGACTGCGGCCGCACGGCCGAGCGGAGAGCCGGGAAGCTGACGCGGCCCCGGTAGACGCGGCCGTCGACGAACAGCGCGGGGGTGCCGCGGACGCCCAGCTCGGCCCCGGAGGTGTAGTCGGCCACGACGGCGGGCCGGAACCGCTGCACGGCGGCGCCGGTGACCTCGCCCGCCCCGATCCGCGCCGCGTAGGCCCGCAGGTGGACGTCCGTCAGCTCCATCTGGTGGGTGAGCAGCAAGTCGTGCATCTCCCAGAACAGCTCCCCCGACGCCTCGGCGGCCAGCGCCGCGGTGAGCGCGTACGGGTGGATCGTGAAGATCGGGAAGTGCCGGAACACCAGCCGGATCGAGCCGTCCGAGCCGTCGACCAGCTTGCGCAGCTCGGGTGCCGCCGCCGCGCAGTACGGGCATTCGAAGTCCCCGTACTCCACCACGGTCACCGAAGCCGACGGATTGCCGTACACGTGGCGGTCGAGATCGACCTCGCTCGGTGTCGTCACAGGCGATCCCTCCACGGCACGACGGGTCCACTCCGGACAGTGCTCGTCCGACGGTACCCGGTGGCCCGTCGGGCATACTCGGCCCGTGAAACCCGACTCGAGCCGGTTCACCGAAGGTCTCCTCCCCCAGCTGCCGGCCATGGCCCGCCGCGTGAACACGCCGCTGCCGTACCTGACAGCCGGGTTGCGCCGGTTCCTGCTCACCGAAGCCGGCAGCGCGGTCCTGCTCCTCGCCGCCACGGTGGCCGCGCTCGTCTGGGCGAACGCGGCGGGGGCGAGCTACGACGCGTTCTGGGGCGTCCAGGCGGGCGTGGAGGCCGGCGGCGCGCACTTCACGCTGGATCTGCGCGCCTGGGTGAACGACGTGGCCATGGTCGTGTTCTTCGCCGTGGTGGGCTTGGAGATCAGCCGCGAGGTGTCCGTCGGCGAGCTCCACGACCTGCGCTCGATCGTCGTCCCGGCCTGCGGCGCGCTCGGCGGGCTGGCCGTGCCCGCGATCATCTACTTCGCTTTCGCCGGTTCCGGCCCGGCCGCCGCGGGCTGGGGCATCCCGGTGTCGAGCGACACCGCGTTCCTGATCGGCGTACTGGCGCTGTTCGGGCCCCGCTGCCCCGACCAGCTGCGGCTCTTCCTGCTCACGCTGGCGATCGGCGACGACATCGGGGCGATCGCGGTGATGGCCGTGTTCTACACCCACCACGTGTCCGTCGTGGCGCTCGCCGCGGCCGCCGGGCTGGTCCTGGCGCTGCTCGCCCTGCGGGTGCTGGGCGTGTGGCGGCTGACGCCGTACCTGGTCGTCGGCGCCGGGCTGTGGGCGGCGGTCGACGCTTCCGGCGTCCACCCGACCCTGGCCGGCGTGCTGATCGGCCTGCTCGTGCCGGCGGGCGAGGTCGACGGCCACGCCCGCGAACGCCTCCGCCTCTACGGGCGGGCGGTGATCGAGCGCGCGGACTCGACGCGGGTGCGGCTCGCCACCACCGCGATGAAAGCGACGCTTTCGGCGAACGAGCGCCTGCAGGCGATCCTGCACCCGATCAGCGCCTTCGCGATCATCCCCGCGTTCGGCCTGGCCAACGCCGGCGTGCGCCTCGACGGTGCCGCCTTGCGGTCGGCGATGTCCTCCCCCGTCACCCTCGGCGTCGCGGTCGGCCTGGTCGCCGGCAACACCCTCGGCATCTCCCTGGGCGCGGGGATCGCGCTCCGGACGCGAATCGCGACCCTGCCCGGCCGCGTCCGCTACAGCCACCTCATCGGCGGCGCGATGCTGGCCGGTATCGGCTTCACGATCGCGTTGTTCATCACCGATCTGGCGTTCACCGATCCCGGGCTCCAGCAGCAGGCCAAGGTCGGCGTCCTCGGCGGGTCCCTCTGCGCGGCGGTGCTGGGGTCCGTCGTGCTGCGGTTCCTCGGCGAGCGCCTCCCGCTCTGCTCCTTCGACGAGCAGTTCGCGCTCCCGGCGCTGCCCGAAGGCCCGTGGCTGGATCCGAGCTTGGCCTAGCGGCATCGTGAGCAGCCATTATCGTTGACCCGTGAGCGACCGAGCGGCTGAGCGCCGCCCCCGGACGACGGGCCTCGACCTGCACCTGGGGCGGCTCGACGGGAACGTGCGGGCCAGCCTCACCGACGCGGTCCGCGACGCGATCCGCGCCGGCCGGCTCGCGCCCGGGACCCGGCTGCCGTCGAGCCGCGCCCTGGCCGCCGACCTCCAGGTCGCCCGCAACACCGTGGTCCGGGTCTACTCCGAACTCATCAACGAGGGCTGGCTCACCGGGCTCCAGGGTTCCGGCACCAAGGTTTCGGAACGGGTGGCCGAATTCGTCGAGGAGCAACCGCGGCCCGCCGACACCCGCTCGCGACCGGGGCACGACCTGCGGCCCGGGCACCCGGACCTGTCGTCCTTCCCGGGCGACGAGTGGATCCGCGCGGTCAAGAAGTCGATCAGCGTCGTGCCGTTCGAGGCGTTCGGCTACACCGATCCCCACGGCCGGGGCGAACTCCGCGACACTCTCGCCCGCTACCTCACACGAGCCCGCGGGCTGCGCGCGCACGCCGGCAACGTCGTCGTGTGCAGCGGCGCCGCGGAAGGGGTGCGGCTCGTCGCGGCCGCGCTCGCGGCGGCCGGGGTGACGCGGGTGGCGGTCGAGGAGTTCGGCCTGCCGACCCAGCGCCGCGCGCTGGCCGACGCCGGGCTCGAAACCGTTCCCCTCGCTGTCGACGCCGACGGCGTCGACCCGTCAGTACTGGACCGGTCGCCGGGGATCGGGGCCGTGCTCCTCACCCCGTCACACCAGTTCCCGCTGGGGGTGGCGCTGCGGTACGACCGGCGCGCGGCGATCGTCGAGTGGGCCCGCCGGCGCGGCGCGCTGGTCATCGAGGACGACTACGACGGCGAGTTCCGCTACGACCGGTCCCCCGTCGGCGCCCTGCAGGGCCTCGACCGCGATCACGTGCTGTACCTGGGCACCGCGAGCAAATCGCTCGCGCCGGGCCTGCGCCTCGGCTGGCTCGTGGTGCCGGACCGCCTCGTCGGCGCGGTCATCGCGCAGAAGGGCGAGACCGAGGAAACCGTCGGATTCGTGAACCAGCTGGCGATGACCGAGTTCGTGGAGTCGGGCGCCTACGACCGGCACATCCGGGCGATGCGCGCGCAGTACCGCCGCAGGCGCCGGCACCTCGTCGAGACGCTCGCCCGGCACGCGCCGAAAGTGCGGATGGCGGGCACCGCCGCCGGATTGCACGTCCTGCTCGAACAACCCGGGCGCACGGACGATGAGCTCGTGCGGCGGATCGCCACCGAACAGCTGACCGTCGAGCCTCTGGGCTTCTTCCGCCATCCCGACGCCGCCGCGGCCCGCAACGGCGTGGTGATCGGGTTCGCCGCACCGTCGCCGAGCGGGTGGCCGGGGGTTCTCGAGCGGCTGGTCCGCGCACTCGCGTGACCCGAGTGGTCCCCGCCCGCGCGTCCCAAGTGGACCCAGGTCCCGAGCCGGACCGGCGCTAGCCTCGCGGACAGGCCGGCGAAGCCTCGCGGCCGCCCCAAGTTGCCCGCTCACCACGAGGACTCAGCATGAAAGCCATCATCGTCAAGGACCCCGCCGCAGGGATCGAAGGGTTGACCCTGACCGACCACCCGGCCCCGCGCGCCGCCACGAACGACGTCATCGTGCGCGTGCACGCGGCCGGCTTCACCTCCGGCGAGCTGGAGTGGCCGGGCACCTGGACCGACCGGGCGGGCCGCGACCGGACGCCCAGCGTTCCCGGGCATGAGCTGTCAGGCGTCGTCACCGAGCTCGGCTACGGCACCACCGGCCTCACGGTCGGGCAGCGCGTGTTCGGCCTCGCCGACTGGACCCGCGACGGGTCGCTCGCCGAGTTCACCGCCGTCGAAGCCCGCAACCTCGCGCCGCTGCCATCCGGCGTCGAGCACGCCGTCGGCGCCGCGTTGCCGGTCTCCGGGCTGACCGCGTGGCAGGCCTTGTTCGACCACGGCCGGCTCCAGGCGGGCCAGACCGCGCTGATCCACGGCGCCGCCGGCGGGGTCGGCTCGATCGCGGTGCAGCTGGCGAAGCGCGCGGGCGCGACGGTGATCGGCACGGGCCGCGCCCACCACCGTGAGGTCGCCATCGACCTGGGTGCCGACGTTTTCGTCGACCTGGAAACCGACCGGCTGGAAGACGTCGGCGAAGTCGACTTGGTTCTCGACGTGTTCGGCGAGGAGATCGGCGTGAAGTCCGCCGGCCTGGTGCGGGCGGGAGGCACGCTGGTCACCATCGCCGCCCCGCCGGAGTTCGAACCGCGTTACGGGCGGTCGGTCTTCTTCGTCGTGGAACCGGACCGGGCCCAGCTCACCCAGCTGGCCGCGCTCGTGCGCGAAGGCAGCCTGCGCGTCCTGGTCGGATCCCGCCATTCGCTGGAGGAGGCACCGAAGGCGTTCAGCGCCGGACGGCAAGGTGGCGGGAAGCCGATCGTCGTGGTCGACCAGTCCTAGGCGCCGCAGCCGGCCGACCGGCGAAAGGCGGTGGCGAGGCTGCCCCCGCGAGGTAAGAAGTCGCACCCCGCCAGGCGCTGACTCTCTGAAGCGATCCGCCGAACGGCAACGAGGACCGACTCAGAACAGGAGAACGGTGGGCACCAGAATCGGAAAGGTCAAGAGACCCTTCACGTTCATCGTGACGTTGGCAGCCTTCCTGCTCGTGGTTTCCGCGACTTCGAGCTCCGCGGCACGAGGCGGCGGCGACGTTCACAGCTCGGTGACGGCACAGCCGTCATCGACTTACCCGCAATCCCAGCCACCCGCGGGGTTCCAGTCCAAGTACGCGGAGGTGAACGGCTTCCGCATGCACTACGTGGTGGGCGGCAAAGGTTCACCCGTGGTCATGCTCCACGGGTTCCCCCAGTGCTGGACCGAGTGGAAGCAGCAAATGGTTCCGCTCTCCAGGGACCACACGGTGATCGCCGTCGACCTGCGTGGCGCTTGCGACTCCCAGGTGACGCCCAGTGGCTACCAGGCCGCGCAACTGGCGGCGGACGTGCACCAGCTGGTGAAGCAACTGGGGCTCGACCAAGGCGTACAGGTGGTCGCCCACGACATCGGCGTGTGGGTGGCCTACGACTACGGCGCGCAGTGGCCATCGGAGGTGCGGAGCATGGCGGTGATGGAGGCTCCCATCCCCGATGAAAGCGTTTACAGCTACCCGGTTCTCAACGCCGACCCGGACAAGCCCGCGGCGTGGCACTTCGGCCTGTTCCAGCTGTCGCTCGCCGAAAAGCTCATCGCCGGCAACGAGCGTGTCCTGGTCGAAGACATGATCACCGAGTACCTGGGTGGCAACAAGTCGCCGTTCACGGCGTCGGACTACGACTTCTACGCCGCCAACCTGAAGAAGCCGGGCCACACGACGGCCTGGATGAGCGTCTACCGCGGGCTCCGCACCGACGTCCAGCGGAACCAGGAGTTCCTGGCCCGAGGCAAACTGAAGATGCCGATCCTCGCGATCGGTGGTGAAGACTCCTTCGGTGAGGCAGTCCCCGACCAGTGGCATGACTACGCCGTGAACGTCCAGGGACGGGTTCTGAAGGATTCGGGTCACTTCGTGACGGAGGAGAAGCCACGTGAAGTGACGGCCATGCTGCAGTCCTTCCTGCAGAAGTAGCGCTGAAGTCACGGGGATGCCGGCAAACACAAGGGTCTTCGAGTTGACCAGCGTTCCCGTGCTGAAGCTGAGCGACGGCGTCGAGATGCCCCAGCTCGGCTCCGGCGGCTTCCAAGTGCCGGCGCCTCTCTGACTCGAGCAACTCGATCTCTACCTCATCCACTGGCCACTTCCCAAGCGCGACAAGTACGCCACCTCGCGGACGAAAGAGTGCCCTGGAGCCCGCTGGCCAAAGGGCGGCCACCTGCTGAACGAGCCCGCCATGACGCGGGTGGCCCGGTCTGTCACGCCCGCGCGCGTCGCCGAGAACGCCGACCGGCCCGGACGCGGACACGTTCGACCTGGTGTGAGCGCAGTCGGCAGACGAAGGCCTCTGCTACGTGACGACCAAGGAGAGCATAATGCCTGAAAACGAAAGGGGAACGCTGCCGCGTCGCGCAACGCAAGTGCGCGTGATTTCGACATCGTCGTGCGCTGCGGCTGTCCCGATTCAGCCTGCGGCCACTTCCGTCGCCGCCACTGGTTCGGAACCGGGGAGCAGGCGCGGCTGGGCTGCAGTCGGCGCCATCGCGCTCGGCGCGTTCATCGTAGTGATGACGGAGACGATGCCGGTGGGGCTGCTCCCGCGGATCGCCGACGGCTTGCATGTGCCGCTCGGCCTCGCGGGGTTGATGGTGCTCGTGCCGGGTTTCAGCGCGGCGGTGTCGGCGCCGCTGTTCTTCCTCGGTTCCGGACGGTTCAACCGGCGATCGGTCATCCTCGTCCTCGGCTTGACGGTGCTGGTGTCGAACGCGATCGTCGCCGTGGCGCCGAACTTCGGCTTGGTGCTGATCGCCCGCATGGTGTTCGGCGCCACCCTGGGGGCTTTCTGGACCGTGGTGTCACCGGTCGGGCCCAAACTGGTGGGCCCGACCGGAGGCACGCGCGCCATCACCATCATCGCGGCGGGTATTTCGGGTGGAACGGTGGTGGGGTTGCCGGCGGGACAGTTTCTCGGTGATCTCGTGGGCTGGCGTCTCACGTTCGCCGTCGCCGCGGGGGCGACACTGCTCGTCGTGGTCGCGCAGGCGACCGTGCTGCCGAGTATTCCGCCGGCCGGGTCAACGCGCATGCATGATCTCTCACGAGTCCTGAGCGGGCGGGCAGCGCAGTGGGGGATGGCGGCGGGCGCGATCGTGTTCGTCGGCCAGTTCACCGCCTGGACGTACATCACCCCGTACCTGACCGATCGCACACATCTGTCCAGCGGTGTGATCTCCCTGCTCTACGTCATCTACGGCGTCGGTGGGATCGTCGGCTCCCTCGTCGCCGGATCGTTGTTCGAACGCGGAGTGATCGCCAGCTTCGCCGGTGCGGCGACGGTGGTGTCCGCACTGCTCATCGGGCTGGCGATCGCGGGCGTTCTCCCCTGGCTGGCCGGCTTGTTGTTCGTGTTGTGGGGCCTGTTCTGGGGAATCGTGAACCCGGGAACACTGGTCTGGATACTCGACGCGGCACCGGAAACCCCCGAAGCCGCGTCCGCGGTGAACGTGACAAACCTTCAGATAGCCCTGGCAGCAGGATCTGGCGTCGGCGCGATCCTTGTTTCGTCGACAACCTTGCAAACGGTGTTCCTTACGGCGGGCGTCATTGTCCTGGCTGCCGCCGCGCTCGCCGCAGTAGCGGCACGGTCCGCAACACTCGCCCGCAGGGAATAGCGAGGCCGGTGAGCCGCACCGCGCGTTCCTCGAGTGCCCACTCCTCCCACGCGAACACGCACACCGTCGCTACCCCGTCGAACTCAAGCCGCGCAGGGTGCCGAACAACGCGTCCCGGTCCACCTCGCCCTGGCCGACACCGTGGGGGGCGGCCGCCGAGCAAACGCCGTGACCCAGAGTTCCGGATTTGTCCCTTTCCGGAGCGGCAGGGCTTCAGTCGTCAGATGGCGATGAAATGGCGATGGGCCCCGGGCCGAGCTCCAGTCCTCGGGACCTCAGGTGCGGGAACCACGCCCGCCGCGCGACCTCCGGGACCCCGTCCTCGGTCAGCCACGTGCTGTGCCGGCCCTCGTGGAAGGTGAACAACGGCAGGATCGGCGGTCGCCGCTCCCCCACCCCGGACTCGTCCAGATCGATGCCGTCCCACGCCGGCCGCCAGAACCGGATCCGGAAGTTCGATCGCCGCTGCCGGCCGTCCGAGTGTGCTCATCGCTCTTCCGGTCTCCTTTGTAGACCTTCCCGCTCACCTCCTTCAGCGGCGACCGGATTTCAATCCCGCGGCGCTCGGAGTCGTACTCGTGCCGCACAACACGAAACCCGACATCCCCAGCCCCATCTCGTAGAGCCGCCGCTCGGCCTCGAACATCAAACAGGCCGCCAAGACCGAGGCCGGGAGGACTCGCAGGCTCTGTTTACTCCACTTTGGACCCGTGTAGGAAGGGGCCGCGAATACCGCACAGCGTCGTGCTGGTTCAGTGGCGCTCTTGTCCCGATTCAGTCAGCAGGCCAACCGTTTTCAACTGCGGCAGATCACTTCGTCCCTTGGCGGACATCCGTCCCGTGCTCGGCGAACGCCTTGAAGTCCTCCATGTGCTGCTGCGACTGCTTGCGGAAAGCGCCGGGCATCACCAGCCCCACCAGCCGCACCAGCAATCCGTCGAACCGGAATTCGCTCTCGCTCTCCCACGTCGTGGTGTCCGGGCCGGCCGCGATCAGCCGGTCGCGCTGGGCCTGCCACATGCCCTCGCCGACGATCTCGCGGTCGTAGTGCACGACCACGGAACCGGGAATGGCGTGCAGGTCTTCAGGTTCCAGGCGGGTGATGGTTTCGGTGGCCTCCATCGTCCGCTTCCCCCTTCGAAACACCACTCGCGAGGTGGTGCCGAGCCGGCCGTGCGCTCCGTCCACCGGCTCGTGCAGTACCAGGCCCCGCAGCCACTTCGGCAGGTGCGCCGGGTCCGCGAGCATCTGGAGCACCTTCTCCCGCGGCAGGGCGATCTCGATCGAAGTGGTGTACTTCATCAAGCGTCTCCGCCGTTGGCGTAGAACGCGGTGGTGGCCTTGACGGCGGCCGCCACCTGATCCGGGTCGCCACCGGCGGCCAGGTGAGCTTCGCCCCACGCCGCAGCGCTGCGCCGCATGAACTCCTGCCCCGTCGGCGAGGCCTGGAACTCCTCGTGATCGAGGGGCTCGCCGTCTGCCAGGAGCCGGGCCAGGGTCAGGAGATGCAGGTCCCAGCCCACACCGCCGGCACCGGGGCCGTAGGTCGGGAACATGGGCTCCCCGACGGCCGCCGCATGGACCAGTTCAAGCTCGGTGTCCCCGGCAGGACCCGGGGACAGGCGCACCTCGACCTCGCTCGTGCCCGGCCACTCGTCGGCATCCGGCCCGAAGAGCCAGGACACCCGCAGCAGCCGCGGCGGCTCGCACCGGAGGATCTCCCCGTGTTCACCGCCGTCCAGCTCGAACGCCCCGCCGAGCCGCAGGTCTCCGGTGACCGGCTTCAACCAGCGCCCGAGCCGCTCAGGGTCGGTGATGGCGTCCCACACGTCGTCGACCGGCGCGTCGTAGCGACGCCGCAGCTCCACCGTGTACGCGTCACCGGCGGGCAGGGTCGCTGTTCCCATCGTCCGGCGCGCAGCGGCCAGTTCGTCCAGCAGATCCTTCACGTCACGTTCCTTTCACCGGCGGATCGGGCCGGGACCGGGATGCACGCCTGCCTCGAGCCAACTCGGTGCCCAGGGCATCGAGCCGCTGGTCCCAGAACCCGCGAAACCGGTCCAACCACACGTCAACCTCGCTCAGCGACGTCGGGTCGACGGCATAGAACCGGCGAGCCCCCTCGGCCCGGACCGACGCGAACCCGTTCTCCCGCAGAACACGTAGGTGCTGGGAAACAGCCGGCTGGGACAGGGCGAACTCAGCCCGGATCACGTCCGTGACCGCCCCAGAGGTCTGCTCCCCCTCGGCGAGCAGCTCCAGAATGCGCCGGCGCACCGGGTCGCCGAGGACGTCGAACGCGTGCACGCCCGGAAACATACCAGCCCTGACTTATATAAGCCAGGGCTGGTACTGCAGCGGACCGAGCCGGCCAGGACGGGCGATCAAAGGCAGTCTCGTGAACACCGGGCTTTCCGGTGGGACGCCGGAGAAGTAGTTGTTCATTTGGGAGCTGGTGACCAGCAGTCGGTTGCCGCTGATGGTGACGCCGGTGGCGAGGATGAGCCGGTAGAGCGCGCCGCTGCCCCAGTAGCCGATGACCAGGGACTCGCCGTCGGGAGTGGTCGTGATGCGGGGGCGTTCACCTCGGCGGCCGGGATGCGATAGACGACGGCGCGGTAGGAGTCGGTGACGTCGCCGTTGGCGGCGACGACCTCGTCGTTGACCAGCGTCGGCTCGCTCGGGTTGGCGACGGTGTAGGTGGAGTCGAGGGTGTCGGCGGTGGTGTAGATGAAGAAGTGCCCGGTGAAGGCGCCGGCGAGCAGCAGCCGGTTGCCGTCGACCTTGACGCCGGTGACCTGGGTGCGGACGTCGCGGTGACATCGGGAAGCGGGCGTCGCCAGGCGGCGTGCGCTGTGGTGCGGGTGGACATCGTGATGGACCCTTCCGCTCGGAGGGCGGGGGTTGATCTTCCGGTGCTGGTCAGCGCAGCGCGGCCGTCATCGCGTCGGTCAGGGAGGTGGTGGGCCGTCCGATCAGGCGGCTCAGGTCGCCCGAGTCGCCGAGATCGGCGTCGGCGAGGACGTGGGCCAGGCCGGCGGGCAAGCCCGTGCCGGTCAGTCCCTCGACGAGCGTGTCCGCAGGAAGGTCCGTGCAGGCGATCGGCGTGCCAGCGGCGGCCGACACGGTGGCGGCGAGTTCGGCGCTGTCGGCCTGTTCCTGCTGGACGTCCCGGTTCGACCGGCGGCCGGCAGCTCCGGACACCCGAGCCCGAACCGCGGCCCCAACCCGCACCGGTCCGAGCCAGGCCCGCAACGGTGACCACGCCGCTCCCGTGGCCGGCGCGGCCGTTGTGCGAGTGCGGCTCCGCAAAGAAGTCAGTGCGTTCCGGTTGGGCTGTTCTCGGTGAGGTCGTACAGCTCCAGGAACGTGCCTGGCACGTCGTTGACGGCGGCGCGAAACGCCGCCACGTCGTCGGCGTAGCCGTCTTCCGCGGTGTTGAGCGTGCCGGCCATCGCCAGCACCGACTCGTGCAGGTCGATCGCGACCTTGCCGGGATCGTTGTCGTAGGTGATCTCGGTCGTGGTGACGTCGCCGAGGAGGAGGTCGCCCAGCCAGGACACGATCGTGATCGCCCGGTTCACCGAGTCCCGCAGCGGGAACCAGCCGACGATCGTGCCGATCCGGCTCACCTGCGTCCACAGCCCGGCGAGGTCGTGCTCGGAGGTGGTGCTCGTGGTGGCGCCGAGCGCGGTGACCGCCGCCGAGATGAGGTTGACGTTGTTCTTCCGGTAGGTGTCGATGATCGTGGCGCGCTCGTTGATGAGCAGACCGAGGCCGTTGGCCATGAGCGCGTGGTTGTTCAGCGTGGGACCGGTCGAGGCGAAGAAGCCCTCGGCCGCCAGGTCCGCGGCGGTGCCGGTCCAGTCCTTCTGCCAGTGGGCGCCCTCGCCCTGCCTCCCGAACAGCCAGTCCACCTCCTCGGCCAGCGTCAGCGACGTCTGCAGCGCGGGATCGGACTGCTCCCCGCCCTCACTCGCGGTCGCGCCGAAGTCGGCGGCCATCCCCATCAGCGCGTCCCGCGCGTTGCGCAGCACCGGGATTTGCTGGTCCGCGAACTTCGGCAGCCGCTCGTAGACGTACGCGCGGTCCTGGTAGGACCACTCCTCCGCCTGGGCCATCAACAGCGGGAGGCCGCAGTCGATCGTCTCCGGCACCGGGACCGACGTGCCGTCGGCGCTCGGCGGCCAGACGACGGACTGGGCGCCGCCCTCGCCCGACCAGATCAGGCCCGCGCAGGAGGTCGGCACGCCACCTTCGCGACCGCCCTCGTACCAGGACAGCACCGCGCAGTTGCCGGAGGTGGCGTGCGCGTACACCTCGGGCTGCCGGTGTTCGTACACCGGCGTGTAGTGGCTCTGCTTGTAGATGTGCAGTGCGGGTGGGATGGCGTCCCCGCTGACGACGCAGTCGTGGATGGTCTGCTGCCAGCGGTCCACCAGCGCCGCCTCGAAGTCGTCGAGCACCAGGCTGAGCGCGCTCGCGTAGTCCTCCTGGCTCCCCGGGCCGGTCATCTCAGTTTCCCTCCGCTGCGGTGTCGAAGCCCTCGGCGTGCTCGGTGGTGCCCTCCGGCCGGGCCGTGTCGTCGGCCTCGGTCTCCGGGTCCCAGTCGGCGTTGCCGTAGTCGCGCGTGCCGCCGCCGTCGAACGCGGCCGCGTAGTCTTCGAAGATCTGGCGCTGGTCGTCCTCGGTGTTCGTGTAGGCCGCGGCGCCCGCCTCCAGCTGTTCGGCCGCGAGGTGGTAGCGGCTGCTGGCGGTCCGCAGGTACTCGACGAATTCGTCGACCAGCGCGATGACGTCGGTGTCGGCCGCAGTGGCCGCCCCGTCCCGGTCGGTGAGGTGGCCGACGGCAGCGTCCACGCTGCCGATCTTGCCGGTGACGTCGGCGTAGGCGTCGGCGATCAGGTAGCACTTCTTCGCCATGTTCATGATGGTTTCGATGTTGACGGTGTACCCGGTCATCTCACTTCCCCCTGAATGCGACGGTGCTGATTTCCACGGCGGTGGCGGGCCGGTAGACCGTCCTGATGACGATGAGCAGGCCGTCCCGCCAGAGCGCGTCCGACTCGCCGCCGCCGCCGAAGCTCTGGTTGCGCAGGACTTTGTTGAGCTTGTCGTCGGCCAGCGCGGCCGGGCCGATCGCCAGCACCGGCGTGGCCTTGCCGTCGGCCGGGTTCACCGAGAACACCATGGCCTTGGCGCCGTTGGGGTTCTCGGGCTGGAACGCGATCAGCCGGTTGTCGTCGGTCGGGACCATCGCCAGGGCCCGGCCCGCGACCTTGCCGGTACGCCACGCCGCGTCGCCGGTGGCGATGTCCAGTGCCACCAGCTCGTTGCGGAACTCGGTGGCCTGCGCGCCGCCCGCGTCCGGGTCGCCGGGGTTCACCTGGACCGGGCTGGTCGACAGGATCACCTTGCCGCCGACCACCTTCGCCGCCGGGCAGTCGCGGAGTCCCTGACCCGCGCAGGCGTACTTGAACTCGCCGCGGGTGTCGGTCTTGTAGGCGGCGAACGGTTTCGCCGCGCCGGACGCCGGATCCACGGCGAGCAGCCGGGTCTCGTGACCGCTGTGCCCGACCTCGACCACCAGTGGGTCGACGGACAGCACGCCCCGCACCGGGAGCGGCTCCCCCTTGTCGTCCTTCGGGGTCTTCCACTCCCACTTCAGCGCGAAGTTCGCGTCGTAGGCCCGGAGCGTGCGGAGCTCGTCGTTCTTGTGGTCCCTGTCCTCCGTGTTGCCGGGGCACGTCGAGTCGGCCAGCAGGACGTCGCCGAACAGGCCGAGGCTCGGCGCGGTGCACCCGGCGAACGCCGGCGGGACAGGCACTTCCGCGCCACCGGCGAGGTCGAACACGCGACCCGGCGCGGTGTCGACCACCACCCGGTCGGCGGTGAGGACCGGCCTGGCCATCGTGTCGGGCAGCTTCTTGTCCGCGTCCGGCGCGAGGTCGGCCGTGAACACCTCCTTGCCGGTGCCGAGGTCGAGCACGGTGAGCTTGCCGCAGCCGCCGGGTGTCCCGGCCCTGGACTTCGTGCGCGGCTGCCCCTCGCCCACGCTCCGCAAGAGCGCCACCCGGTTGCCGGACTGTTCGCGCGAGGACTTGCAGTTGTCCTTCGGCGGGTCGTCGAGCGGGAACGCCCACGCCTCGTCGCCGGACGACAGGTCGTAGGCGACGACCCGGCCGGGGAGCCTGCGCACCAGGTGTTCGCCGGTGAGCCAGGCGCCGTTGGCAACCGCCTGGTCCGCCGCCCCGCCCTGCGCGACCCGCCAGGCCACCTCCGCGGCACCGTGCTCCCGGACCGTCGCGTCGTAGTCCTGGTCGGCGGCCGTGCCGCCGCCGGAACCGCCGCCGCCACCCGCGAAGAACAGGAAGTAGCCACCGGCCGCGGCGGCCAGCAACGTCACCGCGACGACGAGGACGATCAGCCCGCGGTTGCCCCGCTTCCGAGGCGGCGGCGGAAACCGGTGGTACTGCTGGTACTGCGGCGGCGGGCCGTACTGGGGTTGCCCACGCCAGGGCTGCTGCTGGTTCACCGCGCCCACCCCTGCGCGACGTAGGCGCTGGGCTGCCGGCGAATCGCACCCTTGAGCTTTCCGGTGCCGTACAACAGGTATCCGGCGACGACCACCCCGGCGAGCAGACCACCGATCATGCCCGCGAACTCGTCGCCGTCCGGGTCGAGGAACGAGTACAGCGACTCGTACACCCCGGCCGACAGGAAGTAGGCCAGGTACGCCACCGGAAACGCGATCCACGTCAGCGGGTGCCACCACTTGGCGGCGGCCTGGTTGCGGCCCACGAACAGCCAGTCGACCAGCACCAGCAGCGGCGTGCAGATGTGCTCGAACGGCAGGTAGCCGAAGTCGCCGCCCATGATGCCGAAGAACGTGCCTGCCACGAGCAGCAGCAGAACCGTGGTGGCGCCGCGCAACCACGGCGACTTCGGCTCGTGCCGCGCGCCGCCGGTGGCGAGCGGGTAGAGCAGCAGTCCGAAGTAGACGACCGCGGTCGCCAGGCTGGCCTGCTGGCTGAGGCCCTCGAAGTTCGCCGACCAGCCGGTGGCATCGCCGAACCCGTACAGCGCGGCCGCGACGATCGCCACCCGCCACAGGCTGACCCCGGCCAGCACGCCGGGGTGCACCTTCGGTTCCGGGTAGGGCTTCGGGTACTGCGGATGCACGTGAACGACCTCACTCTGCGACGTCAATGGACCAACCCGCGAATCGCCCGCGGAAACCCGGCCGGCACGCGCTGCCCCCTCGGCAACACCTGCCGTGTCCGGTGAACACCTGACAACCCGGACATCGGACTCCCGGAAGCCTGGTCTCGACACACAGGATCACGGCGACGCTTTCACCGCGCTTTCACGACGACGAAAGCCGGCGATGGCGAGGGGGCGCGATGGAGTTCCGGGTGCTGGGGGCGGTGCGGTTGCGGGCGGGCGACCGGGAGACCGAGGTGACGGGCAGGCTGCAGCGGACGCTCCTCGGCGTGCTGCTCCGGCACGCCAACCAGCCGGTGCCGGTGGACGTGCTGGCGGGCGCGCTGTGGGGCGACCGGCCGGACTCGCGGACGGCGCAGAAACTGCAGTTGCACGTCCACCGCCTGCGGGGCCTGCTCGACGACCCGGACCGGCTGTCGTTCGGCGCGGACGGCTACCTGCTGCGGGCTGCGCGGGAGGAGGTCGACGCGGAGCGGTTCGACGCGCTGGTCGGGGCCGGGCTGGCGGCGGACGAGCCGCAGCGCGCGATCGAGGCGTTGCGGGCGGCGCTGGCGTTGTGGCGCGGTGGCCCGTTCGGCGATGTGGACCTGCCGGCGCTGGCCGACTGGGCCGGCCGGCTCGCCGAACGCAGGCTGACCGGGATCGAGGCGCTGTACCAGGCGCAGCTGGCGGCGGGCCTGCACGAGGCCGTCACCGGCGAACTCGCCGAGCTGGCCGCCGCGCACCCGCTGCGGGAGCGAGTGCACGGCCTGCTGATGACCGCGCTGTACCGGGCGGGCCGCCAGTCCGAGGCGCTCGACGCGTACCGGCGGGCGAGGGACGTGCTCGTCACCGAGCTGGGGCTGGAGCCGGGACCCGAGCTACGTGCGCTGCAGCAGCAGGTGCTGGCGGGCGATGTGGCGGAGCCGGTGGCACACCGGGAGACGCCGGCGCAGCTACCCGCGGACGTGCACGGGTTCGTCGGCAGGCGCGATGAACTGGCGGAGCTGGACGCGCTGCTGTCCGCCGAGGCGCCGGTGTCGGTGCTCGCGGGCACGGCCGGGGTCGGCAAGACGGCGGTCGCCGTGCACTGGGCACACCGCGTCCGCGACCGCTTCCCCGACGGCCAGCTGTACGTGGACCTGCACGGTTACGGCCCGGACGAACCCGTGTCCGCGACCGACGCGCTCGCCGGGTTCCTGCGTGCGCTCGGCTTCGACGGCGCGGGCATCCCGGAGGACCCGGCCGAGCGTGCGGCCCGCTTCCGGTCACTGACCGATCGTCGCAGGCTGCTCGTCGTGCTGGACAACGCCCGCTCCGCCGACGACGTGCGGCCGCTGCTGCCCGCGGGTCCGTCCTGCGTCACGGTGATCACCAGCCGGGACACGCTCGCCGGGCTCGTGGTCCGTGAGGGCGCGCACCGGCTGGTGCTCGACCGGCTGCCGCTGATCGACTCGGTGACGCTGGTGCGCGAGCTGCTCGGCGCGCGTGCCGACGCGGAGCCGGCCGCGGTCGGCGCGCTCGTGGAGCGGTGCGCGCGGCTGCCGCTCGCGTTGCGGATCGCCGCCGAGCTGGCGCGGTCCCGGCCCGGCCGCGCCATCGCCGACCTGGCCGCCGAACTGGCCGAGGAGGACGCGCTGGACTTGCTGGACGTCGATGGCGACCCGCACACGGCGGTCCGCGCGGCGTTCTCGTGGTCCTACCGGCGGCTCGAACCGGCGGCGGCGCGGGTGTTCCGGCTGCTCGGCGTGCACCAGGGCCACGACGTGGACGCGTACGCGGTGGCCGCGCTCGCCGGCACCGGCCTGCGCCCGACCCAGCGCGCCCTCGACGCGCTGGTGCGGGCCCACCTCGTCGAGCAGACCCCGGCGGGCCGCTACCGGTCGCACGACCTGCTGCTCGCCTACGCCGCCGAGCTGGCCTGGACCGACGGGGACACCACGGCCGCGCTGACCAGGCTGTTCGACTACTACCTGGCGACCGCGGCCGCCGCGACGGCCGCGCTGGCGCCGCACGAGGCGGCGCGGGACACGCACTCCGACACCGAACGGCCCGCGTTCGCGACGCACCACGCGGCGCTGCGGTGGCTGGACGCGGAACGCGCCAACCTGCTCGCGGCGGCCGCGCACCGCGAACCGGCGGCGGTCGTGCGGATGTCGGCGACCGTGTGGCACTACCTGGTGACCGGCGGGTACCACGACGAGGCGATCGCACTGCACACCCGCGCGCTGGCCGCCGCGCAGTCCCTCGGCGACCCCCGCGCCGAGGCCGACGCCCGGCGGATGCTCGGCTCCACGCTGATCCGGCTGGGGCTGGTGGAGAAGAGCGTCGAACACCTCGAACGCGCCAGAGACGGCTACCGCGCACTCGGGGAGCGGGTGATGGAGGCCCGCGTGCTCAACAACCTCGGCATCGTGCACTGGCACCGCGGTGAGGTCGCCGCCGCCAGGGACACCTTCCGCGCCGCGCTCGACGTGGTCGAGGCGGACGACGCCGGGAACCCGAGGGCGGGCGTGCTGAACAACCTCGCCCGCATGCAGGTCATCCTGGGCCGCTGCGACGAGGCGCTGGCCCTGTTCGCCGAGGCCGCGGACCTCGCGACGGCGAGCGGCGACTGGTCGGCACTGGCCAGCGCCCGAGCCGGGGTCGCCGAGGCCACCGCCGCGGCGGGCCGGTACGAGCGCGCGCTCGGCGCGGCACGCCAGGCGCTGGCCGCGGCCCGGGACGCGGGCCACCGCGGTCTCGAGGGCACGGCCCTGCGGGTGCTCGGCGTCGCCAGTCACGGCCTCGGCGACAACGAGCAGGCGCTCGGCCACTTCGAGTCGGCGCTGCGGATCGCCCGCGCGGTCGGTGAACCCGACGAGGTGATGGGCGCGCTGAACGGCTTGGCCGCCACCCGCGCGGCGACCGGCGACCACGCCGAAGCGCTACGCCTGTACCGGGAAACCCTCACGACGGGGAACGGCCACCCCGACCTGTGCGCACACGCCCACGCCGGGATCGCCGCCAGCCACACCGCCCGCGGCGACCACGACGCGGCGCGGGAACACCGGGCGCGGGCGCTGGCCGTCTACCGAGAACTGGGCATGCCGCAAGGGGATGCCTGACGACGCGTGTCGGGTGTTCGCCTCACCGCACGGTGTCGTTGAGCTCGGACAGCGTGATCACGCCGTCGTCGAGGGCGCGGGTGACCAGCTCGCTCTTCGTGCGCGCGGCGCGGCCTGCGTTGGCGTACTTCACCCGCACGCGGGTGATGTGGGTGTCGACGGTCTTGACGGTGATGTGGAGCTTGGCGGCCACGAGCTCCTTCGAGGCGGAGGCGAACCACGCACGCAGCACCTCGGTTTCCCTCGGGGAGAGGTGCGGCCGGCCGGCGTTGTCGTCGGCGGCGAGCGCGCCGGAGAGCGACGGCGCGGTGTAGGGCGCGCCGCGGGCGGCGGCCCTGATCGCGGGCACCAGGTGGCCGGGGCCCTCGCGCTTGGTCAGGTACGCGAGCGCCCCGAGATCGATGCACTTGATGGCGGTGGCGTTGTCGGCGTGCTGCGAGTACACGACCACCCTCCTGCCGCTGTCGACGAGCCTGCGCAGCTCGCCGAACCCGGGTTTGCCCGGCACCAGCTCCAGGTCGAAGATCACCACGTCCGCGGCGCCGCCGGGGCCGGTCCACACGCCGGCCAGCCGGTCGCCCGCGTCGATGAGCGTGATCGGCGGGTCGGCCCGCTCACACCAGTAGCGCACGCCCGCCGCGATCGCCGCGTGGTCGTCCACGATGACCGCCGTGATCAGCTCGGCTGCCATTGGGCCTCCGTCCACACCATTCCGTCCCCGCCGAAGGTCTCCACGCGCACGTCCCCGGTCGCCGGGCGCGGCAGCGACGACTCCACGCAGTCCGCGACCACGCTGACCGACACCAGGTCCGCGCTGCCCACGACGGTGACCCGGGCCCACGAGACAGCGGTGGCGAGCGCGGTGAGCGCCGCGTCGGTGAGGTCGCGGCGGACCACGACCGGCGGCACCGGCCAGGTGCCGCGCGCGTCCAGTTCGACCTCGACCCCCTTGCGGTCGGCGATGTCCGCGCAGTGGCGCAGTTCGTGCAGCAGCGGGTTGTCGACCAGGTCCGTCTCGGCGAACAGCCTGCGCATGCGGGCCGCCTCGACCGCGGACCGGCGCCGGACGTCGGGATCGGACGGGACCAGCGAACCGTCGGCGAGCCCTTCGAGCAGCGGCACGCTCGTCGCCGACAGCTCGGCGTACCGCTGCGCGCGGCGGCGGTGCGCGGCCACGGCGACGGCGTCCGCGGTGCGCACCCGTTCGAGTTCCCGCGCGGCCGCCGCGGCCTGGGCGCCGATCCGGCCCAGCGCGGCCGCCAGCACGCCCAGGCACAGCGGAAAGCCGATCACGGTGACCGAGCCGGTGGCGAAGCGGGCCAGCGAGTTGCGGCTGACGTCGTTCACCACCACCACGTTCGCCAGCGCCAGCAGTTCGTGCCCGGCCAGGAACGCCCCGACCGTCCGGAGTGGACGGTCGAACAGCACCACCAGCCCGGCCCAGTTGGCGGCGCCGAACGCCCAGTCCACCCCGGTCGAGGTCCGGCCCGCCGGCAGCGTCAGGTAGGACAGCGCGGTCGCCGCGAACACCACCGCCACGGCCGGCCCCGCCAGCCGCCCCCACGACCGGCGCCGCACGACCAGCACCACGTTGAGGGCCAGGACCGCGGCCAGCACGGCGAACGCGGTGAGCTGCGTCGCGGGCACGTCGTACTTGCCCAGGTTCTTCTGCAGGTTGTTCATGCTGAGCAGTCCCACGCTCGCGACCGCCGCCAGCATTGTCGCGATCCGCAGGCCGCGCAGCAGCTGCGCGCGGATCAGCTCGTCATCGGGCACGTTCGGCCCGCCATTCCAACCGCACCACGGTGCCCGCTCCCTCGGCCGACGTGACCGTCGCCGTGCCGCCGACGCGGGACATCCTGCCGTGCACGGACTCCCGCAGGCCACGCCGGGTCGCGGGCGCACCGGCCACGTCGAACCCCCTGCCCTCGTCGGCGACCTCGACCCGCAGTTCCCCGTCGCCCGCGTGCAGGCGGACGGTCGCGCGGTCGGTGCCGGCGTGCCTGCGGACGTTGTTGAGCGCCTCCTGCACGGCCCCCGCGATCGCCGTGGCCACGCCGAACGGCAGCGGCAGCCGCGGCGGTCCGTCGAGGTCGACGGTCAGGTGGCCCGCGTCGAGGTCGCCCCGCAGCAGGTCGACGAGGTCGGCGCCGTCCGGTGGCGGGCCGCCGTCGGCGCGCAGGCGCTCGAGGTCGCGGCCGGCCTGCGCGGCGAGCCAGTCCGCGCCGGGCGGGACCTGCCCGACGCCGACCATCAGCAACGTGGTGGCCGCGGTGTCGTGCAGCGAGTTCGCGAGCTCGCGTTCCTCGGCGCGCACGGCCGCCGTGACCGCCGCATCCCGGTGTGCCTGTGCCGTCTCGGCCATCATCCGGTCCGCGCGCCGGGCGGCACGGGCGACCACCACCCACGCGACCCGCGACATCACGGCCATCGCGGGCACCCACAGCTGTGCCTCCACCAGGGTCAGGTCGGACGGGTGGCCCGCGACGACGAGCGTGACCGACCCGCTAGCGGCGACCGCCACGGCCACCGCCCCGGCCACCGGTGCCGTGTGCCACTGCCAGGTGATGCACGCGAACGTGATCAAGAGCCGCAGCCAGCCGGTGTTGGCGGAGGCGACCGCGTCCGTCCACAGCACGCTCAGGTACACGCACATCAGCACGGCGACGTCGAGCGACATCGCGGCCGCGCCGGTCCGGCCCCGGCCCTTCGCCAGCCACCAGCAGTAACCGCCGGTCCAGGCGACGGCCACGACGGCCGCGAGCAGCGTGCCGGTGAACGCGCCCGGCGCGGGCCGCAGCAACGCGATCGCACCGATGGGCACGATGGTGACAAGGCGTACCGCGGCCGCGTAACGGCGGCCGAACCCGTCCAGCGTTCGTACGGCTTCGCCCGCCACCCGTCACCCCAACCCGGTCAATTGTCGCGGCGGGGATAATACCGGCAATCAGCCCATGATTGGGTACGCGTCAGTGGTTCTGCGGCTCGGAGCCGATCCGGTAGGGCACCGGCCGGCCGTCCGCGTCCCGCACCGGAAGCGGCCGCCCCTGCGCGTCGACGATCTTGCCGTCGACGACCTTGTCGCCGTTCTCCAGCTGAGACAGCACCTTCAGGTCGGAGTAGTCGATCACGCGGGTCGCCGTCGCGAACACCGACGGCTCGGTTCCCGCCTTGCCCGGTTTCAGGTGGTTGAAGACCAGGTTCAGCACGACCGCCAGGAGCGCCGCGGAGCTGATCCCCGAGTGGAAGATCGTGCCGACCCACGCCGGGAACCGGTCGTAGAAGCCCGGTACCGCGATCGGGACCATGCCCAGGCCGACGGAAGCCGCGACGATCACCAGGTTGAGGTTGCCGTTGTAGTCCACTTTGGACAGGGTCTTGATGCCGGACGCCGCGACCGTGCCGAACAGCACGAGACCGGCGCCGCCCAGGACGGGGTACGGGATGGCGGCGACCACGCGGCCCAGGACCGGGAGCATGCCGAGGACCACCAGGACGCCGCCGCCGGCGGTCACCACGAACCGGCTCCGGACGCCGGTGATCGCGACGAGGCCGACGTTCTGGGCGAAGGCGCTCTGGATGAAGCCGTTGAAGACCGGCGCGATCGCCGAGGACGCCATGTCGGCCCGCAGGCCGTCGCCGATCCGGCGCTTGCCGACCGGCGTGTCGACGATCTCGCCCACCGCGAGGATGTCGGCCGTGGTCTCGGTGAGGGTCACCAGCACGACGATGAACATCGACACGATCGCGGCGACGTCGAAGGTCGGCGCGCCGAAACCGAACGGCGCCGGCACCGCGAAGATCGGACCGTTCCCCACCTGGGAGAAGTCGGCCTTGCCGAGCAAAGTGGCCAGCGCGGTGCCCACCACGATCGACAGGAGGATCGAGAGCCGGGAGATCGCCGGGACGGCGACCTTGCTGAGCAGCAGCACGATCGCCAGCGTCAACGCGGCCAGCCCGATGTTCGAGACCGACCCGAAATCGCCTGCCTTGGTGTCGTTGCCCATCGCCCACTTCGCCGCGACCGGCATCAGGCTGAGGCCGATCACGGTGATCACCGTGCCGGTGACGACCGGCGGGAAGTACTTCACCAGCCGCGAAAACACGGGGGTGATGAGCAGGCCGAGCAGCGCGGAGGCGATCACCGAACCGAACACCGCGGGCAGCCCGCCGTCGGCCACGATCGCGGTCATCGTCGCGACGCCGGCGAAGGAGGTGCCCTGCACCAGCGGCAGCCGGGAGCCGAAGAAGGGCACGCCGTAGGACTGCAGGATCGTCGCCAGCCCGCCGATGAACAGGCACGACGCGACGAGCAGCCCGACTTCGGCGGGTGAGACGCCCGCAGCGCCCCCGATGATCAGCGGGGGCGCGATGATCCCGCCGTACATGGTCAAGACGTGCTGGACGCCGTAAGCGAGGCTCTTGCCGAACCCGAGCCGTTCGTCCTCGGGGCGGCGTACCGGGGCCACGTCACCCGTCGCCGGCGTCCGCTTCACCCGCGCCATCCGACCTCCCACAGTTTTCGTTCTGCGGAGGTTAACTTCCGTATAGCAGAACAGCAAGACCCGCGTGCTCGAGGGCGACCGGCACTTCCACCCCACCCTGGTCGCGGCCACCTCGCGCCGGCCGAGCACTCCCGCCGCGAGCTCGGCCGCACCGCGGACGACCACCGCCGGCTGCTGGACGCGTTGCGTGCTCGACCTGCTCGCCCACCGCGACAACGGATTCTGTCGCGGCACGACTCACGTCTTCGCGGCGAACGCCCGGGTTCCCGCCTCGCGCCGGAAAGGCTCCAGGGTCTGCCGCTGGCGGGCGGCACGGGCGAGCAGTTCGTCGAAGTCCGTGCCCGGCAGCCGCTCCCGCAAGCCGGCCAGCTCGCCCAGCGTGTGCCAGAGGATCTTCTTGCCCTCGATGCCCATCGCGAGGCCCTCCAGCTCCACGAACCGGCTCAGCGGCGAATAGGAAACCCACCGGCCGTTGCGCTTGAGCCGCCCGAGCCGCTCCCCCGCCGCCGCCAGGACGACCTTGGCCGGGTTGGGGCGGACGCCGAGTGTGCGCATGATCGTCTCGAACGTGCGCACGTCCTCCGCGATTCCGTCGGCGACCTGAACCAGTGCCTCGCCGAGTTCGGTTCCCTTGTTGTTGTCACGGGCGCGGCGCGCCAGCGCCCGCCAGGTGATGCCGAGCGCCAGCTGGTCGCGGAGGTAGACGGCCAGGTAGCCGGTCCTCGCGCGCCGCCGTCGTTCGCGCGCTGCCGGAGTGGTTGCTGACATGACTTTCCTTCCGTGGTGACGGTTCGGAGGTGCCGGATCACGTCCGGCCCGGCTTCCCGTTTCGCACGCGAACACACGCCGGGGGACGCGTCGTTCGTCCACAGGGTGTTCCCTTTTGGGCGATCCTGAGCGATAGTGGTCGAGTCTGAGTTTTACAACGTTGTAAACCCTGGAGGCCCCGATGCGCCGGCGACTGTCCTGGGGAAGTACCTGGTTGGCCGCCCTCGTCCTGGTCGCGCCGGTCGCGCTCGGCGGAGCCGCCGCGGCCGAAGACACCACTCGCGGCTCGGGGACGCACTTCCTCGACCACTCCGCCGCGCTCGCCGGGTTCAGCGAACCTGGGTGGTACGAAGCGAACATCCCCTTCGTGGACTTGCCCGACACCACGATGGAGAGCGTCTACTACTACCGCTGGCGCGTCTTCAAGGAACACCTGCGCTACACCAACCCCGCCGACGGCTGGATCTCGACGGAGTTCCTCGACTGCTGCGGCTACGCCGCGCCCTACCAGGCGATCAACGCCGCCGCCGGGCACCAGCTGACCGAGGGGCGGTGGCTGCGCGATCCCCGCTACGGCCAGGACTACCTCCGGTTCTGGCTCACCGGGCCCGGCGCGGGCGCGAAGCCCGCCACCGACGACGTCAACGCCGACACCACCGACTGGGCGCACGAGTACAGCGTCTGGCTGGCCACCGCCGCCTACGGCCAGGCGCAGGCGACCGGCGACTTCGGCCCGCTGCGCGAGCTGCTGCCCGCGCTCGTGCGCCAGTACCGCGGCTGGGACAAGCAGTTCGACGCCGGCCTCGGGCTCTACTGGTCGGTTCCAGTGTGGGACGCCATGGAGTTCTCCGCCTCGTCCTACGAATCACCGAACCCCTACCACGGCGGCGCCGGCTACCGGCCGACGCTCAACTCCTACCAGTACGGCGACGCGGTCGCGATCAGCCGCATCGCCGGCTCGGTCGGGGACCACGCGCTCGCCGCCGAGTACGCCCAGCGCGCCGCGAACCTGAAGGCCGCCCTGCGGAAGTGGCTGTGGGACCCGGAACGGGGCTTCTACTACGCGATGGCCCGCGACGACAACCCCGGGCACAAGCTGTCGGGCAGCCGTGAGCAGATCGGTTACCTGCCCTGGATGTTCGGCGCCGCGCAGCCCGGTGACAGCGCCGCGTGGTCGCAGCTGCTCGACGCCCAGGGCTTCGCGAGCGCCTACGGTCCCACCACGGCCGAACGCCGCAGCCCGTTCTTCATGAAGGACGCCGGCTCCTGCTGCCGGTGGGACGGGCCGAGCTGGCCCTTCGCCACCGCACAGACCCTGACCGGACTGGCGAACCTGCTCGACGACTACCCCGCGCAGACCACCGTGTCCAAAGAGGACTATGCCGCGGCGCTGGCCACCTACGCCCGCACCCAGACCAAGAACGGCAAGCCCTACGTCGCCGAGGCGCACGACCCGGACCGCGACGCGTGGATCTACGACGGGCGCAACCACAGCGAGGACTACAACCACTCCACGTACAACGACCTGGTGCTGTCCGGGCTGATCGGCCTGCGCCCGCAGAGCGACAGCACCTTGCGCGTCCAGCCATTGACTCCGTCCACATGGGACCACTTCGCCGCCGAAAACGTGCCGTATCACGGGCACGACGTCACCGTGCTGTGGGACCGCGACGGCAAGCACTACGGGCAGGGCGCCGGGATGCGGCTCTACGTCGACGGACGGCTCGTCCAGCGCTCCACGACCCTGCGCGCCACGACCATCGACGTCGGCCGCACCGCACTCCCCGCGGCGGACGAACTCGTCAACGACGCCGCCAACCCGCTGCGCACCGGCTTCCCGAAGCCGATTACGTCCTACACCTGGGCGGGCGACAACCCGTGGAACGCCCTCGACGGCAAGGCCTGGTACGACGAGGTCCCCGAGAACACCCGCTGGACCAACTATTCTTCGCCGAACCCGAGCGACTTCTACGGCGTCGACTTCGGCGCTCCCACCCCCGTCGGCGACATCCGCTGGCAGGGCTACGACGACGGTGGCGGCGTCAAACCCGCCGCGGCCTACCGGCTGGAGTACTGGACCGGCTCGGCCTGGCGGGAAGTACCCGGCCAGGTCCGCGAGCCGGCGGACCCGGTGGGCAACGGCGTCAACCGCGTGACCTTCCCGACGCTGACCACCAGCAAGGTCCGGCTCGTGTTCACCAACCCGCCGGGGGCCTTCGTCGGCGTCACCGAGTTGCAGTCCTGGACGCCGTCGAGCCGGGACGCCCGCATCACCGTCGGTCCCGCCAACGCCAACGGCGTCATCACCGTCCGCCCGGGCACGCCGCTGACCGTGACCGTGCGGAACACCACCGGCAGCCCGCTCACCTCTCCGCGGCTGAGCGTCGCCGTTCCGGACGGCTGGTCGGTCACGGCCGGCAGCCGGCCGGCGGGCGCCATCCCGCCCGGGCAGAGCCGGACGTGGAACTACACGCTGAGCCCGCCGCCGGGTGCCGAACCGGGCGGCGCGGCGACGTTGACCGCGACCGCGTCCTACCGCGGCCCCGGCGGCCGGACCGCATCCACGCACCAGCGCCAGAACCTCCAGATCGCGCACCCCGCGGGACAGCAGGACCCGGTCGGCGCCTGGACCTTCGATGAAGGCAACGGGACCGTCGCCCACGACAGCGCGGGAACGCACGACGCCACCTTGAGCGGCTCCCCCGCGTGGGTCCCCGGCACCGCGGGCACCGCCCTGCACTTCGACGGCTCGGGCCAGTACGCGGCGACCGGCGGCCCCGTCGTGGACACCACCGGCAACTACTCGGTCAGCGCCCGGGTCCGGCTGGACCGCACGGGCTCCTGGGCGACGGCGGTGAGCCAGGACGGCACCCCGAGCAGTGGCTTCTACCTGCAGTACTCGGCGGCCGACGACCGCCTCGCGTTCTCGACCAGTTCGGGCCGGGCGTTGTCGGACGCCGCCCCGCAGACCGGGCGCTGGTACCACCTGGTCGGGGTGCACGACGCCGACGCCGGCACCTACACCCTCTACGTCGACGGCGTGGCGCAGGCGAAGACGTGGGCCCAAGCGGCCGGAGACAGCGCTCCCGGCCCGCTGGCGATCGGCCGGGCGGTCTCCGGCGGGCGGCACAGCGACTTCTGGCCGGGCAGCATCGACGACGTCCAGGTGTGGAACCGGGTCTTGACCGCGGCCGAAGTGAGCCGCTGACGGGCCGGACCTCAGGGCGCCGGCCGCGGCGAGTCGCGCCGGGCGAACCGGCGCGACTTCGCCGGAACCCTGGACGGAACCGGCGTGCCGTCAAGGCGCGCTGCCCGCGGCGCGGGCGGCGCGACGGGACAGCTCGGCGAACGCCGCACGCAGCTGCGGCGGGGCGACCACCTCGATCTCGGTGTCGAAGCGCGCCAACGCCGCCGCGAGGGCGGCCCAGGACCACGACCCGGTCGTCAGCCGGGTCCGCCCCGCGCCGAGTTCCTCGACGACGCCGTCGCCGGCGAACGGGGCGACCTCGGCCGCGGGCCGGTCGAGGATCACCTCGCCGCGGCAGGGCCAGGCGTTCGTGACCTCGGCGCCCTTGAACCGGGCCGACAGGAAGGCGGCCACGTCGCCGCCCGGTACCTCGCGGGGGGTGAACCTCGGCCCGTTCGGCACCCGCGGTGTCATCCGGTCGGCGCGGTAGGCGCGCCAGTCGCCGCGGCCGGGGTCCCAGCCGACGACGTACCAGCGCCCCGCCCGCACCACGAGGTGGTGCGGCTGCACCCGGCGGGGCGGCCCCGGCTCGGCATCGGCGGGGCGTCCCGGCGAGCGGTAGTCGAACCGCAGCTCCTCCCGGGCGCGGACCGCGGCGCTCAGCGTGAGCAGGACGTCGGTGTCGACCTGGGAACCAGCTCCGGCCGCGCTGATCTCGAGGGCGTCGACCCGCTGCCGCAGCCGCGAGGGCAGCACCTGCCGCACGGTGGTCAGTGCCCGCGCGGCCGCCTCCTCGATGCCCGCGCCCGTCCCGACGGCGATCCGCAGCGCCACGGCGAGCGCGACCGCCTGCTCCTCGTCGAACAGCAGCGGCGGCAGCTCGCTGCCCGCTTCGAGCCGGTAGCCGCCGTCGGGTCCCTTGACCGCCTGGACGGGGTAACCGAGCTCCCGCAGCCGGTCGACGTCGCGCCGCACCGTCCGCTCGCTGACGCCCAGCCGCTCGGCGAGCAGGCCGCCCGGCCAGTCACGGCGGGCCTGCAGCAGCGAAAGCAGCGACAGCAGCCGGCTCGAGGTCGTCGTCGAAGAAGCGATCGGCATGTTTTCAGAATGCCACGAGTAGGGGACGTACCCTGACCGCTACTCACGCGACAGTGGCACTCGTCGCCGGAACCCCCGGCGTCGGAAAAACCTCGTAAAGGACCGGAACACCATGCCGCTCAACGCTGTCGCCCACCTGAACTTCCACGGCGAGGCCCGCGAAGCCCTCGAGTTCTACCAGTCGGTGTTCGGCGGGCAGCTCACCATCGCCACCTACGCCGACTTCGGGATGCCCGCCGACCTGCCCGGTGCCACGCACGTCGTGTTCGGCCAGGTCGTCGCCGACAACGGCTTCCGCGTCATGGCCTACGACGTGCCCGGCCAGGCCGCGCCGGCCACCCCGGGCGCACCCCGCACACGGCGCGAAAACGGCACCACGATCACCACCGAGCCGTTCTTCCTCTCCGTCCGCGGCGAAAGCGTCGACGAGGTCGCCCCGGTGTGGGCGGGCCTCGCCGAGGGCGCGACCGTGATCGAGGAGTTCGGCCCCGCCCCGTGGGCGCCCGGCTTCGGGATGCTGGCCGACCGCTTCGGCGTCACCTGGATCGTCGACGTCGCGGCCCAGTACGCACAGGCCTGACCGCCCGCCAGGGGTGCGGCCCGTCCCGGCCGCACCCCCGCCACCCCAGGAGAAACCCCATGCGCACCCGCCCGCTCGGCCGGACCGGTATCCAGGTCAGCGCCTACACCCTGGGCACGATGATGTTCGGCCCGCACGGCAACCCCGACCCCGGCGAGTGCGTGCGGATCGTCCACCGCGCCCTCGACGGCGGCATCACCGTCATCGACACCGCCGACGTCTACGGCGGCGACGGCGAATCCGAGAGGATCGTCGGTAAGGCGCTGCGCGGCCGCCGCGACGACGTCGTCCTCGCCACGAAGTTCAACGGCCCGATGGGCCCCGGCGCCAACCAGCGCGGCAGCTCCCGCCGGTGGATCGTCGCCGCGGTCGAAGGGTCGCTGCGCCGACTGGGGGTCGACCACATCGATCTCTACCAGGCCCACCACCCCGAGCCCGGCACGGACGTCGAGGAAACCCTCGGCGCGCTGACCGACCTGCTGCGCGCGGGCAAGGTCCGCGCGATCGGCCACTCCAACCTGCCCGCGTCGGACATCGTCGAGGCCCAGTGGGTGGCGCGGCGGGCCGGGCTGGCCCGGTTCCGCGCCGAACAGCCGCACTACTCGATCCTCAACCGCGGGATCGAACGCGAGGTCCTGCCGGTCTGCGAGCGCCACGGACTGGGCGTCCTGGTGTGGAGCCCGCTGGCGATGGGCCTGCTCGCCGGCCGCCTCCGCCGGGGCAACGGCGAAACGGCGTCGGCGGGCCGGCTGCACTGGGCGCGGCGGCACATGACCGACGAGCGCAAGCTCGATGCCGTCGAAGCCCTCGCCCAGGTCGCCGGCCAGGCCGGGCTGTCGCTGCCCCACCTCGCGCTGGCGTTCGCGACCGCGCACCCGGCGGTCTCCTCGGCGATCATCGGGCCGCGCACGCCCGAGCAGCTCGACGACCTGCTCGCGGGAGCCGGGACGCTCGTGGACGACGACGTGCTCGACCGCATCGACGAGATCGTGGCGCCGGGCACCGACGTCGGGCCGGTCGACGTGGCCTACGTCCCTCCCCCGCTCGAGCAGGCGGCGCTCCGCCGCCGCCCCGTCGAAACCCGGGCAGCACAACCGAAGCCGGGTACCTGAGGTCAGCGGTGGGCTCGGCGGTCCATCGGTCCCCACTCCGCCGAGCCCTGTCCGTCCACCAGCCGGCGGGCTTCCAGCAGCACTTCGTCCGCCACCCACGCCAACGGCTCCACCGCCACCACCAGCGGTTCGTTGTCCGGCCCGCGGGAGACCTCCCTGGCCCGCAGCACCCACGGCCGGACGTCCGGTCCGCGCAGGTCCCGCAAGTGCTCGTAGTCGTACAACCGCCGCGCCAGCCACAGCCGGATCGAGCGGTCGCCCCACCACGGCTCGCGGCGCAGGGAGTTCGCCGACAGGCCCGGCAGCGGAATCCCGGTCAGCCCGTCCCGGCTCGACGCCGCGTCCGCCAGGTCGACGTCCGGGCCGCGTGACCAGCGGACGTACAGGTCGTCGCCTTCGGCTTCGAACAGGCGGACCAGCTCCCGCAAGTCCTTCACCGTGGGCAGCATGATCACGCGGTACCCCCGCGACCACCGGTTAACCACGCCCCGGCCCCACCGTCGCTAGGCTGCGGCCATGGCCGAGATCGCATCGTTGACCCCCGCTGACGCGTTCGAGCTGCTGCTCGCCGGCAACCGGCGCTTCGTCGCCGGAGCTCCGGAGCACCCGAACCAGGATGCGGCGCGGCGGGCCGAGGTCACGCCCGGTCAGCGGCCGTTCGCCGTGCTGTTCGGGTGTTCCGACTCCCGGCTGGCCGCCGAGATCATCTTCGACCGCGGCCTGGGCGACCTGTTCGTGGTCCGCACCGCGGGGCACGTGGCCGGCTCGGAGGTACTGGGCAGCATCGAGTACGGCGTGGCGGTGCTGGACTGCCCGCTGGTGGTCGTCCTCGGGCACGACTCGTGCGGCGCGGTCGGCGCCGCGTCCGCCGCGCTGGCGGACGGGGTGACGCCCGGCGGGTACATCCGGGACGTCGTCGAGCGGGTGACGCCCAGCGTGCTGGCCGCCCGGGCCGCGGGGCGGGTGGCCCCGGACGAGGTCCTCGCCGAGCACGTCCGGCACACCGTGGACCTGCTGCTGGAACGCTCCCGGGTGCTCGCCGACGGCGTCGACGCGGGCCGGGTCGCGGTCGTCGGCCTGTGCTACCGGCTGGCCGACGGCCGGGCGGACGTGGTGGCGGCCCGCGGCCTCGAGGTCACCGCGTCCTGACCGGACGCCGGGCGGCCACGGCGGAGACCCACAGCATCGCCGTGATGACGCCGAGGGCAAGGGTCAGCGAACCGCCCGCGCCGCCGGTCATCGCCCAGCCGTTGCCCACCAGCAGCGCCGCTCCGGCGACCGCCGACACCACCGCGTCGCGGCGGTTGCCCGCGCGGGCGAAGCGGCGGGCGAGGACGTAGCAGGCCGCGGCGAGCGCCAGGAAGGAGACGCTGCCCGCGGCCAGGTGGCCGATCCCGTGCCACGACAACGTGGCAGGCACGCCCGCGGGGGTGCCGGCCGGGAAGCCGTTGCCCGGGTCCGGGGTGAAGACGCCCGCCGCGATCATGCCGGCGCCGTAGACGGTGAGCAGGCGGGTGACCGCCTTGCCGCCGGAGGTGAACCGGGTGGCGCCGAGGAGGATGAGCACGCCGGCGAGGACGAAGTTGGTGATCTGCAACCAGCCGAGCGAGCCGGTGCTCAACGCGCTCAGCGGGTGGCGGGTCAGGTCGAAGCCCTCCCGCGTCGCGGCCTGGACCAGGGAGACGGCGACCCACAGCGGGGCCGCCACTGCCAAGGTCGTCGACTGCGCGGACGTGGGGCGGGTCAGGGTGACGGTCATGGTTCGTGTCCTTTTCGGATCAGGGGTTTCAGAAGGTGACGCCGGCTTCGGCGGCCGCGGCGTCGTCGAGGAAGTCCTGCTCGATGCGCGGGGAGGCGTGGATGCACATCATCCGCAGCGGCTCGGGGCCGACCGCGCGGAAGGCGTGCGCGGTGCCCGCGCCCACCACCACGACGTCGCCCTGGCGGGCGGTGGCCTCGCCGTCGCCGGTGCGGAACAGGGCCTCGCCGGCGAGCACGACCCAGGTTTCGGTGTAGGGGTGGACGTGGGCGTCCGGGCCCTGCCCGGCGGTGTTGTGGACGTGGAAGAACGAGATGCCGGAGCCGTAGGGCTCGCCCTCGAACCGGGCGGTGCGCCCGCTGCCGATGCGCAGGTCGTCTTCCTTCGCGATGACCACCACGGGAGGTCTCCTTTCGGGGTGTTTTCCGGACTGGGAAGATCCTCGGGCCGGACCCCCGCCCGGGACATCCGTGGCGACCACGGATTCCGCCACGGAGAGCCGGTACGGAAACCGCGGTGCGGCATACTCGGGCCCATGCCCAGCTCGCCGACCATCTCGCCGCGCGAGCGCGAGGTCCTGCTGGCCGTCGCGGACCGGCTGAGCAACGCCGAGATCGCCGAGCGGCTCTTCGTGTCGGTCCGCACGGTCGAGAGCCACGTGTCCGCGTTGCTGCGCAAGCTCGACGCCGCCGACCGCCGCGAACTGGCCGCCCGCGCGGCCACGCTCGGCGGCGAACGGACCGGGCTGGTCGTCGGCGCGCCGCGGCCGCCCACGAGCTTCGTCGGGCGGGCCGAGGAGCGGGACGCCGTGGTGCGGCTGGTGGACGAAAGCCGCGTGACCACGGTTCTCGGGCCCGGCGGGGTCGGCAAGACCCGGCTGGCCGTGGCCGCGACCGAAGCCGCCGCCGCGCGGTTCCCGGGCGGTGCGACCTTCGTCAACCTCGTCCCCAGCCGGCCCGGGTCGGTGCTCGAGTCGGTCGCCGCCGGGCTCGGCGTCCTGCCCCGGCCGCAGCAGCCGCTGGCGGACGCGGTGGCCGCGCAGCTGACCGGGCGGGCGCTGCTGGTGCTGGACAACTGCGAGCACGTGGCCGACGACGTCGCCGACGTCATCGCCGCCCTGATCGCGGCGAACCCGCGGCTGAGCGTGCTCACGACGAGCCGGGAACGCCTCGGCGTCCCCGGCGAAACGGTGCTGCAGCTCGGGCCGCTGCCCGCCACCGGTGCTGCGGCGGCCCTGTTCACCGACCGCGCGAAGGCGGTCGATCCGGCGTTCGACGCCGACCCCGCGCAGGTCGCCGAGCTGTGCCGCGAGCTCGGCGGCACGCCGCTGACCATCGAACTCGCCGCCGCGCGCGTCGCGTCGCTGGGCCTGGCCGGGCTGCGCGCCGGGCTGGCCGACGACCCGCTGCGCGTGCTGTCCGCCGCGCGCGGGGAGCCGCGGCACCGGTCACTGCGGTCGGTGCTCGACTGGAGCTACCGCCTGCTCACCGAGGAGGAACGCACGGTGCTGGTCCGGGTCTCCCGGTTCCGCCACCGCTTCGACCTCGACGGCGTCGCGGCGCTGTCGCCGGAGCTGTCCGCCGGCGCGGTGTCCGACCTGCTTGGCCGGCTGGTCGACAAATCGCTGGTCACCGTGCACGGGACGGACGGCTGGGCGCTCTTCGACGGCGTCGCCCGGTTCGCCCGCGAACTGCTGGACGACGAGGTGTCGGCGCGCTACCGGCAATGGGCCGCCCGCCGCGCGCGGGAGCTGACCGGCCGGCTCGGCGGGGACTGGCGCGACGACTTCGACCGGATCGCCGACGACCTGCGCGCCTGCGTCGCCGAGGACGACTCGCACGGGCTTACCGCCGACCTGGCCAGGCTCGCCTACGCGCGCGGCTTCGTCGCCGAAGCCGTCACGCACTGGCGAACGGCCGCCGGCCGGGCGGCGTCGACCGCGGAGGCGGCCGCGGACCTCGACCGGGCGGGCAGCTGCGCGCACCTGCTGGGCACCGCGCGCGAGCACTACGACCTCGTGCTGACCGCCGCCGGCCGCGCGGCGGACGACGCGGCGACCCGGGCCGGGTGCCTGGCCGCCGCGGTCGTGCTGGCGGAGCGGTTCCGCGGCGCCGGGTTCGTCACCGACCCCGTCCCGGACGCCGAACTCGACCGGATGCTGACCGAAGCGGACCGGCTCGCGTCCGGCTCGGCGCCGGTCGCCGTCGCCCGCGCGTGGCGGTCGGGGCCCGGCCCGCAAACGGTCACGGCCGAGGCGGCCGAGCGCGCGGTCGCGGCCGCGGCAGGCGACCCGCTGCTGCTCAGCTCCGCGCTCGACGCCCGGTGCACCGCGGAGGCCCTCGCGGGCCGCCCGGACCTGGCCCATGCGACGACCCGGCGGCGCCTGGACCTCGTGCTCCCCACCGACCGCGCCGACCCGCGGGCGGCGCTCGAGGTGGTGGACGCGTTCCGCTCGGCGATCACCTACGCCGTGGCCACCGGCGCCCTCGCCGACGCGCTGAGCGTGAGCAGGCGCGCCGCGGCCGACCCCGCGCTCGCGGGGCACCCGTACTGGGCGACGAGCGGGCTGGTCACCACCCTCGCGCTGACCGGGAGCTTCGCCGAAGCCGCCGAGTCCGCCGCCCGGTTGTGGCGCGCCACCGCGGAAACCGGGCCACCCCGCAACGCGACCCTCGGCGTGCCGCTGCTCGCCGCCGCCCTGGCCGCGGGCTTGTCGGGCGACGAAGAGGCGATGGCCGGCTGGCGCACCCGCGCGGCGGCGGTCGCGGGCGTCGCCACCCCGGCGGACTCGGCCAACCTGGCCCCGCTGGACGCGTTCGTCCGCGCCCGCGTCGCGGTGCACACCGGAACGGGCCTGCCGCGGCTGCTTCCCGAGGTCGGCGCCGACTTCACCCCTGGCCGGTTCAACGGCTACGCGGCCGGTGCGGCCGCCGAACTGGCGGTGGTGCTGGACGCCCCGGACGCCGAAAAGCACCTGGAACGCGCCGAACGCCATGCGGCCCACAACACCTGGACCGCGGCGATCCTGACCCGGGCCCACGCCCGCCGCACCGGCGACCCGGCGCTCGTCAAGGACGCGGCGACCCGGTTCGCCGACCTCGGCGCCGCCTTCGAGGAACAGACCACGCTGCAGCTGACCGATCCCGCGTAAGGGCCTACCGGCCGGTCAGCTCGGCAACGACCGGCGCGAGCGCACCGGCACCGGCCGCGCCGACCACGAAGTAGGAAAACCCGATTTCCTCGCGCCGCCGCTGGATCTCCTCGGCCGCGGCAGCGGGGTCGGCGGGCAGGAACGCCAGCGAGTCCGCGGCCCGGACGGCGGCGGGATCGGTGCCGGGCCCGGTCATGAACGCCGCGACCGAGTCGCCGACCACCCGGCACGTGCAGCGCCAGTTCCGCGTCACGACGGTTGTCGAAGCGCGCTACCCGCTGCGTCGTCGTGGCCCGCGTTTCGGTCTGCGGCATCACGAACGTCACCGTGTCGGCCAGCTCGGCGGCGAGCGCCTCGGCCTTCGGACCGCCCACGGCCATGACCACCGGGGTGTGCCGGTCCGGGCCGTCGAGGTCGCGCAGCGCCGTGACGACGTCACGCACCTGGCTCGCCCGTTGCCCGACCGGGGTGGGCGGCAGTCCCAGCTCACGAAGCTGGTCGGCGATCCCCGGCCGCCCGGTGCCGATGCCGAGCTCGAACCGGCCCTCGGTGAGCACCGACAGCGAGTGCGCCTCCCACGCGGTGATCCACGCGGGCCGGACCGGCGAGGCATACACCCAGGTGCCCACGCGCAGGCCGGTGACGGTCGCCGCCACGGCGAGCGCCGGGCCCGGTGCCGGCTGCCACTGCGGCACGTCGGGCATCAGGATCGTCGAGAAGCCGCTGTCGGCCAGCCGCCGTAGCTGATCACGCCAGGCCGGCAGGTCCGCGGTGATCGGCGCGACGACGCCGAACCGCAGCGGCTTGTTCGTCGGGTGGTCCGTCATGGTGAAGCCCCTTCGCCTGCGCCCCGGCCTGGTGCCGGGCTCGTATCCTCCACGAACGGGCCCCGGGGCATCCGACAAGCCGGGCTCTCAAAGCCGGAAGTGGACCCGGATGGCCGTACTTCCGCTGCCGGTGTGCAGGCGGACCAGGTCGGACATGTGGTTGACCAGCAGCAAGCCGCGGTTGCGGTGCTGGTCCGGCAGGACCGGGTGCCGCCCGGCCAGGGGGTCGGTCAGGGTGCCCCGGTCGTCGACCTGGCAGACGAGGTGCGCGTCGGCGGTCCAGATCCGCAGCCTGCCGGAGCCGCCGCCGTGGTCGATGCTGTTGGTGACCAGTTCGGTCACGACCAGTTCCGCGTCGACGACCTGGTCGTCGGCCAAGCCCGCGTGACGCGCTTGCGTGCGCACGAGATCCCGGGCCTGGGCCAGGTTGGTGGCATCGACGGTGAGCTCGGCGGCGCCGGCCGGTTCGGGCAGCGGCCGGTTGTAGGCAGTGATCACCGCCTCGGGGTCGTAGGCCGGGCTGGTTCGCTGACCCGTGCTGTCGATGAGCACGGGATGGGTGGCTTCGGCGTCGGCCAGGACCGCCGGGGTCAGGTTCCGCGTGTCGTAGGGACAGAGGATGGTGACGTCCCGGCCGGTGAAGGCCAGGTTGATCAGCGCTTCGTGCTGGACGCAGGCCGGGTATTCCTGGTCGCTGCGGTCCGGCCAGATCGGTTCGCCGATGATCCGGACCGGCCGGTCCGGGTGGGAGTCGGCGAAGGCGCGAAGCACGCCGGGGATGATCCGGCCGGGGTTCCGCCCGGCCGTCGTCATGTCCATCAGCTGTACGCGGTCGGCGTCGGCGCCGAGTTCGGCGCGCAGCGGAGCGAGGTTGTACCCGGGAACCGCGACGGCGACCGGCTCGCCCGCGGCGAGGCCGGACCGGATGAACGGGACGGTACCGGCGAGGTACTCGGCGGCGTCCCGGTAGAAAAGCGCGGGATGGGTGAACGGCTCGGGAGCACGCCCCTCGACGTGCGTACTCACGACGTTTCCAGTTCTTCGATCACGATTTCACCGGTTCGGTGGGGTACAGCACTGTCAGCATCCTACGCAGCGGACCTGTCGAGGACCGTACCTGTCCGCATCCGATGTCAGGATGGGCGGCACAAGCCCCGACGACAACGGAGAACCCCTGATGAGCCGACACGTCCAGGTCACGTTCGACGCCCACGACCCCCGAGCGCTTTCGTCGTTCTGGCGCGAGGTGCTGGACTACGTCCACCCCGCACCGCCCGGCGTCGAGCTGGCCGAGGGCGCCGACCCGCTGGCGGCGTGGGACGAGTTCCTCGAGCGGGCCGGCGTGCCGGAAGACCGGCGCAACAGCAGCTCCGCCGTGGAGGACCCCGACGGTCGGGGCCCGCGCCTGTTCTTCCAGCAGGTACCGGAGGGCAAGACCGCGAAGAACCGGGTCCACCTCGACGTCAGGAGTGCACCCGGCCTGCAGGGTGCCGAGCGGATGGCGGCGCTCGAAGCGGAGTGCGAACGGCTGGTCGCCCTCGGTGCGACCCGGGTGCGCCGCTTCGAGCCCGAACCCCCGCTCAGCGCCGGGTTCATCGTGATGACCGACCCCGAAGGCAACGAGTTCTGCCTGGATTGACCACGGCGGGGAGCGGGCACCCTCGTCCCATGGAGGTACACCGGCCAGGACCGCTGCGGTGGATCCAGTACGTCTACGGACGCCGGCTGCCCGACACCTACCGCGGCTGGGTCCTGCACGACGCCACCGCGCGCACCTGGCTCCTGCGGTTCGCCGCCCGCATCTGCGCCGAGGCGCTGCCGTGGCTGATCGCGGCCTTCGTCGTCCTGGTGACCCTCACCCCGGTGCCACTGCCGCTGGTGTTCACGATGCTCGCGCTGAGCCTGTTCCTCAGCCTGTTCTTCACCATGACGATGGCCGACGAACTCGCCGAAGTCCGGCTCACCAAGCACGGCTTCCCACCCGGCACCGGAAAGCGCGTCCGCGCCGCACACGGCCGACCGGCCACCTGGCCGTAGCCGGGTCCGCGGTCGCCGTGCGGACGCGGAAACCGGGGATCCAGCGGGCCAGCATGGTGAAGCCCAGCACGGCGACCGGCACCCCTCGTGCCGGCGAGTGCTGTGTGGAACTGCGGCCCGCATCGCCCGGCGAAGGTCAGTGCAGCAGGTCCGGCCGGACGCCGGCGATCTCCTGGGCCAGCTGCCGGACCAGGGTGCCGTTCGGCAGCTTCAGTTCCACTTCCGGGCCGGCGGTGGGCGGCCGGTTCAGCAGCGCCGCATGGCGGGTGGCGAAGTTCCGGTCCACCGGGGTGAAGACCAGTGCCGACAGCACGGCTTTCGAGTTCGGGTCGTCCTTGACCGGCGGGCGCGGTTCCCGGCCCCGGACCGCGCGCAGCTCCTCCCACGCGATCAGGTCTGACTTGCGGCCCGCTCGCCACCACAGTCCGCGTTCGTCGACGACGAAGCGGTGCGTGCGGGGAACGGAGCCGACCATGAGCAGCAGGCCGCCCACCGCGAGCGCGCCGAAGATGAACGAGGCGGCGGTCGGGGAGAAATCGGCTCTGGGCGTCGACGAACGGCCCCCGGCTTCCGGGAAGAGGGCGCCCAGTCCGAAGAAGACACACATGACCAGCCCGCCGATGAACAACCACCGGCTGGACCGGTACTCGATCGCGGGCGTCCCCGGCTTGGGTGACCATGTCTGTTCCGGCACGATCCGCACTCTAGCGGCAGGTGCCGTACCGGACACGGGAACCGAGCCGTTCACGGGCGATCCGCAGGTCGACCCGAAAGCCGTGAAGGGCGGCGTGGACGGCGAAACCGGCGACGGTGCCCATGTTGAGCTACACCTTGTGACCTTCCGCGCCCTCGAAGAGCTTGGTCACCGAGCCGTCGTCGAAGACTTCGTGGATGGCCTCGGCCAGCATCGGCGCGACGGAAAGCACGGTGAGGCCCGGGAACCGCTTGGCAGGCGGTAGCGGGACGGTGTCGGTGAGGACGACCTCCCCGATGCCGCTGGCGGCGAGCCGGTGCGGGGCGTCGCCGGAGAGGACGCCGTGGGTGGCGGCCGCGATCACTTGCGCCGCACCGTGTTCGCGCAGGAGGCGGGTCGCGCCGGCCATGGTGGCACCGGTGTCGATCATGTCGTCGACGACTACGCAGACGCGGCCCCGGACGTCGCCGACGATCTCGGTGCCGTGGCCGTGCTGCAAGGAGTCGCGGTGCTGGACGAACGCGATGGGCCGGCCGCCGAGCAGCTCGGCCCAGGTCTCGGCGAGGCGGACCCGGCCGGAGTCGGGGGCCACGACGGTGAGGTCCGCGTCCGGGTGGGCCGCGCGGACGTGGCGGGCGAGCAGGGGTTGGGCCCGCAGGTGGTCGACGGGCCCGGCGAAGAACCCCTGGATCTGCGCGGTGTGCAGGTCGACGGTCATGAGGCGGTCGGCGCCGGCGGTGGCGAGCAGGTCGGCGACCAGCCGGGCGGAGATGGGCTCGCGGCCGCGGTGCTTCTTGTCCTGGCGGCCGTAGGGGTGGAACGGCCAGATCACCGTGATGGTCTTGGCGCTGGCGCGGCGGAGCGCGTCGAGCATGATCAGGCTTTCCAGCAGCCACGTGTTGATCGGGTCGGTGGGGGTCTGGAGGACGAAGACGTCGCTGCCGCGGACCGACGTGCCGAACCGGACGAACACCTCGCCGTTGGCGAACGCGTGCGCGGTCCGGGGCGCGATCGTCGTGCCCAGGCGCGCGGCGACGGCGTCGGCCAGCCTGGGGTGGGAGCCGCCGGCGGCGAGCATGAGCCGCTTGGTCACGCCGCCCTCGCGCCGGGTGGCCGGGACGCTGGCTGTCACAGGTGTCTTCTCCCTCTTGCGTCGCGGTCAGGCTCCCGGCGGAGTGGCCGGCGCGCACTCGCGCCCATCCCGATCAGTCCCGGTAGGGCGGCGTGGTCAGCGCGACGGCGTCGACCCAGCCGGTGGTGTCCACGTCGTGCCGTCCGGCCAGTTCGAGCAGGTCCCGCACCCGGGCGACGTGCAGTTCGACCTCGCGGTCGAGGCCCGCGTCCCGGGCGGCGTTCAACGCGTCGAGGGCGCCGGCGACCCGCTCGCGCAGGACGCTCACGAACTCGCTCACGGACGTCCCCCGGTTTCGCTGCCGGCCGGTCCCGCGGGCTCGCGCAGGTCGTCGAGCAGCTCGACCTGGCCGCTGAGGACGCTGGTCAGGATGCGCCGGGCGACCCGCAGCAGCTCGGCCACCTCCGGGCTGGTCAGCGAGTAGTAGACCGTCGAGCCCTCTTTGCGCGTCACCACCAGGCCGGCGCGGCGGAGCACGCCCAGCTGCTGGGACAGGTTCGCCGGCTCGATGCCCACCTCCGGGAGCATCTCGGAGACCGCGTGCTCGCGTTGGCTCAGCAGCTCCAGGACCCGGATCCGGGCAGGGTGCCCCAGGTTCTTGAAGAACTCGGCTTTCGCCTGGTAGAGGGGCCTGCTCACGGACTCTCCTCACTGCCGCGCCCGCCGGCGGCGAGCCGGTGACGACTTGCGAAATTCTTTAAGTTCGAAGATTATCATCACATGACGATCGCCGTGGTCTCGGAACCGGCGTTGCCCCGCTACGCCGCCCTGCTGGCCGCGCTGGCCCGGCACGACCGGACCCCGCGGGACGTGCGGGTCCTCGTCGTCGGCGCGCGGACGCTGCCCCCGCTCATTTCGCTGCTGATCGCCGCCGACACCCGCGACCTCGCGCTGTGGAACCTGCCCGACGCCGCCGCTTTCCCGCTGCACCAGGCGATCTTCGGGGCCGACGCCGTCATCGACCTGCTCGGCGCGTTCTCCGCGGAGTTCCGGGAAACCAGCCCGCTCACGATCATCACGCCGGACGACGCCGGGACCGCGCCGTCGGCGATCGCCGGGATCCTGGGCGCGGCGGCCCGCAACCCGCTGGTGACCTGCGACATCGACGTCTACCGCACCGCGGCGGTCGCGCTCGCCGCGGCGCACCGGGGCGGTCCGTTGAGCCCGCACCGGGCGAGGGCGGTGGCTACGGCCGTCGGCGACGCAGTCTTGGCCATGCTCGATCCGACACCACGGCCACCCGGAATCCAGCGCGCCGCCGACGCCTAGCGTTCAGCGCGCTGCCACCCCGCAGGCGGTGGCGACGCCGTCCTGGCCACGCTCGACCTGACACCACGGCCACCCGGATTCCAGCGCGCCACCGACACCTAGCGTTCAGCGCGCTGCCACCCCGCGGGCGGGGTCGGCGTGTCCGCGCCGTTCGCCGGCTCCCGGCCGGCGGGCCGGCTTCCCAGGTTCGCGAGCCAGCCGCGCCAGCGGTCCTGGGCCGGCTTGATCAGGCCGCCGCCGAAACCGACCACGATCACGCCGCCGATCGTCGCCAGCACCGCGATCAGGACCGGGCCCGTGATCGCCGTCGCGATGTTCACCTGGCCCAGCGCCGCGATGATGCCGAACGCCATGATCAGCCAGTACGCCGCCAACGACAGCGGACGCGCCGCACCCCGCCCCGACAACGCCGAGGCCACCACGTCCCGCACGACCTTCGCGATCGCCGCCGCCACCACGACCAGCACCAGTGCCACCACGATCCGCGGCAGGAACGCGATGATGTCGTTGAGCAACTGGCTCACCGGGTTCGTCGGCCCGAACACCCCGAACGCCAGCTGCAGCGCGATCAGCAGGATGAAGTAGTACACCAATTTGACGAGGATCCCCGCCGCGTCGATCTTCTGGCTGCCGATGTTCCCGGAAAGGCCGGTCTTCTCCACGAGTTTCCCGAACCCGACTTTGCCGAGGACCAGCCCCAGCGCTTTCGAAACCGCCTTCGCGATCAGCCAGCCGATCAGCAGGATGATCAAGAATCCCACGAGTTTCGGGACGAACGTGGCCACCAGGTTCCACGCCTGCCCGAGCCCGTCCTTCAGTTGCTGGCCCATAGCGATCCTCTTTCCTTTTCCCGCGTGGAAATCTGCAGCCAGTCTGCGCCCGTCGGCACTGCTTGCCCTGATGGGGTTCCCACGTGGGTGAACCCGCCTGGGTGATCCGCGCGGGTCCGCCGGGCTCAGCGACGAGCGGACCTCCCCCGGCCCGGCCGCCCTCGTCCGACGCGGAGCATCAGCAGCCCGAGCAGGATCGCCGCCAGTCCACTGAGGACCGGCAGGGCGACGTCCACGCCCGTTTGCGGCAAGTCGCCAGGCGGCACCGGGCCACCCGGGCGCGGCGGCGGGGGCGGGCTCGGCGGCGTGGCCGGCGGGGTCGGCGCCGGGATCTCGCCGGCCGGGACGATGACGGTGTCCGGTGGTGAGCCGACGTCGCGGCCGCCGGGGGTCTTGCCCGTCGCCGTGGCGGTGTTCACCACGCCGCCCGAGCCGGCGTCGGCCGGTGTCACGACGTAGGACGCCGTGCAGGTGACCGTGCTGCCCGGCGCCAGCGGCCCGGCCGGGCACTCGACCGCGATCCCGGCGGCGGTCAGCCGATCGTCGACGACCCCCACCGCGGTGACCGTGACCGAGCCGCTGTTGGTCACCACGAACCGGTAGTCGATCCGCTCCCCGGCCTGGGCCTTGCCGTCGCCGTTCGCGTCGGCCAATGCGGCCTGCTTGTCGAGGTTCAGGCCGGCGGTGGCGTCGATCGGCGTGCTCGTGCTGTCGCTGCTGACGACCGGGGTGCCCGAGGGCGGCCGGCCGGTGGCCGTCGCGGTGTTGTCCACCCGGCCCGCGTCGACGTCGGCCTGCGTCAGCCGGTACGCCGCCGTGCAGGTGGTCTGCCTGCCGGGCGCGAGCTTCGAATCCGGGCACCGCACCGGACCGGTCTTCGGGTCGGTCACCTCGATCGGGTCGAGGGTGACGTTCCCGCCGTTGGTAACGGTGAACGCGTAGTCGATCGTGTCCCCCGCGCCGGGGCCGTTGCCGTCCACATCGGACACCGCGCCGGCCTGCTTCACCAGGTTGATCGCGGGCCCGGGCGCGACCGGCGTCGACGTGGTGCCGTCGGCGGTGACCGGGTCGCCGGACGGCGGCCGTCCGGTGGCGGTCGCGGTGTTGTCCACGCGGCCGGCGTCGACGTCGGCCTGCGTCAGCGGGTACGGCTGCGCGGTGCAGGTCACCGACGCGCCCGGCGCCAGCGGACCGGCCGGGCAGGTCACCGCGCCGACCTTCCCGTCGGCCACCGAGACCGGGTCGAGCGTCACCGTGCCGGTGTTCGTCACGACGAACGTGTAGTCGATCGTGTCGCCCGCGCCGGGACCGTTCCCGTCCCCGTCGACGACGCCGCCCGACTTCTTCACCAGCGCGATGGCCGCCTTGCCCGCGAGCGGGGTGCTGGTGGTGTCGACGGCGGACACCGGGTCGCCGGAGGGAGGCGTGCCGGTGGCCGTGGCGGTGTTGTCCACCTTGCCCGCGTCGACGTCGGCCTGCGTCACCGCGTAGGTCACCGTGCAGGTCGTCCGCGCCCGCGGCGCCAGCGCGGTCACCGGGCAGGTCACGGGGCCGGTCTTCGGGTCGTCGACCGCGACGGGGTCCAGCGTCACGTTGCCGGTGTTGGTCACCACGAACGTGTACTCGATGGTGTCCCCGGCGTCGGGGCCGTTGCCGTCGGTGTCGGTGATCGGGCCCGCGGTCTTGTCCAGCGAGATCCCGGGCAGCCGGGTGATCGGCGTGACGACCGTGTCCCGGCCGGTCACCGGGTCGCCCTTCGGGGGCGTGCCGGTCGCCGTCGCGGTGTTGCTCTTCTCCCCCGCGTCGATCTCGGCCTGGGTGAGCACGTGGGGCGCCGCCGTGCAGGTGACCGTGGCTCCCGGGGCCAGCGGACCGGCCGGGCAGGTCACCGGGCCGAGCGCCGGGTCCTCGACGGTGACCGGGTTCAGCGTCACGCTGCCTTCGTTGGTGACGCTGAAGGTGTAGGTGATGACGTCGCCCGGGTCGGTGACCCCGTCGCCGTTCCGGTCGATCACGCCGGAGGAGTTCTTCACCAGGGCCAAGCCGCCCTGCCCCTGGACCGGGGTCGACGTGCTGTCGTCGGCGGTGACCGGATCGCCCGAGGGTGGGGTGCCGGTCGCCGTCGCGGAGTTGTCGACCACGCCCGCGTCCACCTCGGCCTGCGTCACCGCGTACGGCGCGGCGGTGCAGGTCACCGACTTGCCGGGCGCCAGCGGACCGGCCGGGCACGTGACCGCGCCGACCTTCCCGTCCGCGACCGAGACCGGGTCGAGCGTCACGTTGCCGGTGTTCGTCACGACGAACTTGTAGTCGATCGTGTCGCCCGCGTCCGGCCCGTTGCCGTCCACATCGGACACGCCGCTCGCCTGCTTGTCCAGCGCGATCGCGGCCACCACCGGAACCGGTGTCACGGTGCCGTCCCCGGAGGTCACGGGGTCGCCGGACGGCGGCTTCCCGGACGCCGTCGCGGTGTTGCGGACTTCTCCGGCGTCCACATCGGACTGGGTCAGGGTGTAGGACGCGGTGCACTTCGTCGAGGCGCCCGGCGCGAGTTTCGGCTCGGGGCAGCGCACGGTGCCCGCCTTCGGGTCGGCCACCGAGACCGGGTCCAGCGTGACGTTGCCGGTGTTGGTGACGGTGAAGGTGTAGGCGATCGTGTCGCCGGCGTCCGGACCGTTGCCGTCCACGTCGGTGCTGCCGCCGGATTCCTTCTCCAGGGCGATCCCGGGCACCTGGGCGATCGGCGTGGTGGCGGTGTCGTCGTCGGTCACCGGGCCACCGGACGGCGGCCTGCCGGAAGCCGTGGCCGTGTTGTCCACCTTGCCCGCGTCCACATCGGACTGCGTCAGCGGGTACGGCCGCGCCGAACACTGCGCCGACTTGCCCGGCGCCAGCGACGACACCGGACACGACACCGGCCCGACCTTCGGATCAGCCACCGACACCGCCGACAACGTGACGTTCCCGGTGTTGGTCACCGTGAACGCGTACGCCACCGTGTCCCCGGCGTCGACGACCGCGTTGCCGTTCACGTCGGCGATCCCCGTCACGGCCTTGGTCAGCGAAATCGACGGGCCGGACGTGATCGGCAGCGTGGCGGTGTCGTCGTCGGTCACCGGGTCGCCGGACGGCGGCCTGCCGGAAGCGGTGGCCGTGTTGTCGACCTTGCCCGCGTCCACATCGGACTGCGTCAGCGGGTACGGCGCCGCCGAACACTGCACCGACTTGCCCGGCGCCAGCGACGACACCGGACACGACACCGGCCCGACCTTCGGATCAGCCACCGACACCGCCGACAACGTGACGTTGCCGGTGTTGGTCACCGTGAACGTGTATGCCACCGTATCGCCCGCGTCGACGACCCCGTTGCCGTTCACGTCGGTGACTCCGCTCACCGCCTTGGTCAGCGAAATCGACGCCGCGCCGGTCACCGGCGTCGACGTGGAGTCGGTGCCGGTCGCCGTGCCCCCGTCGGGCGAGCGGCCGGTCGCCGTGGCGGTGTTGTCGACCTTCCCGGCGTCCACATCGGACTGCGTCAGCGCGTACGGCCGCGCCGAGCACCGCGTCGATTCCCCCGGCGCCAGCGACGACACCGGGCACGACACCGGCCCGGCCTTCGGGTCATCGACCGACACCGGGTTCAGCGTGACGTTGCCGGTGTTGGTCACGGTGAAGGTGTAGGCGATCGTGTCGCCCGCGTCCTGCCCGTTCCCGTCGACGTCGGTGACCGGGCCCGCCTGCTTGTCCAGTGCGAGGGCGCGGACCACCGGCACCGGGGTGGTGACCGAATCGTCGTCGGTGGCGTCGGGCAGATCGGTCGCGGTACCGGTCGCGCGTGCGGTGTTGGGCACGCTGCCGCTGTCGACGTCCGCCTGGGTGAGCCGGTAGGTGGCGGTGCAGGTGGCCGAGGCGCCGACCGCGAGCCCGCCGGGCGGGCAGGTGACCGGTCCGGTCTTCGGGTCCGCCACGCCGATGGTCAGCAGGGGCACCGTGCCGGTGTTGGTCACGGTGAACGTGTAGGCGATCGTGTCGCCGGCGTCCGGGCCGTTGCCGTCGACGTCCGTGATCGGCCCGGCCTTCTTCACCAGGTCGACGCGCGCGACCTTCGCGACGTCGGTGAACGTGCAGAGCGCGGCGACCCCGGCGGTGCCGCCGTTCGGCATGGTGAACTGCCCGCTCGTGCCGGTACCGCCGGCCAGCGTCCGGCCGGTGTTCTGGTCGACGCACTCCCACGAGCGCTCGTAGCCGGCCGCCGCCGGGCTGCTCTCGACGGCGCCGTCGCCGGACTCCGACACCGTGTAGGTGGTGCCGGCCAGCCCGAACACCGGGCCGGCCACCTCGCCGGGCTCGGTCTGCAGGCCCGCGTCGGTGCCGGTCGTCGTGCCGGTGTTCCCGGTGGTGATGCCGCCGCCGGTGACCGCGACGGTGACCTGGTCGGCCGGCTTGACCCGGCCCTGGGGGAAGTTCTTGCGCACGGTGATCGTGTTCGGCGAGGCGCAGGAACCGAAGTCGACCGAGCCGGGCTGCGACAGCGCCCGGCTGTCCAGAACCGCGCCAGTGCTCGGGTTGGCGCGGTACAGCGTCGTGCCGCTGGCGAGGTAGAGGAACCCGTCGCTGGCGAACGCGATGCCGTTGAGCGCCTGGCCCGGCGTGCTGATCGACGTGATCCGGCTGCCGGTGATCGTCTTCGCGGGCCCGGCGGCCGGGATCTCCTCGTTGACCGCGAACACGCTGTTGGCGCCGTTGGCGCCGCCGACGACGAACAGCTTGCCCTGCTGGTCGAACGCCCAGTCCCCGCTGGCGCCGTCGGTGGGCACGGTGCCCTGCGCGACCAGCCCGAGCGAGGTGCCGGTGTTGGGGTCGAAGCCGTAGACCTTCAGCGTGGTCCCGGAGAAGCCACCGTAGTAGTAGAAGCCGTTGCGCGGGTTGACCGCGCCGTGCGTCACCGGGGCGTCGGCGACCCCGGGGACCGAGGTGGTCACGCCGGTCGTGGTGTCGAGCCGGTAGATCGTGCGGGCCGATCCGTTGGCCGCGACGCCGTACGCCGCGCTGCCGCCCTCGGTGATGCCCAGCGCGTTGATGGTGCCGGTCACGCCGCCGAACGTCGCCGCCGGTGCGCCGGCGCCGGTGGCCGGGTCGACCGACCAGATCGTGCGGGTGCCGGGGTTCGCGCCCGTGCCCTGCAGCGAGTAGAGCGCCCCGCAGCTGAAGGCGGGTGCCGCGGCGGCCGCCACGGCGGCTTGCCGGACGTTCACCGCGGGCGGCGCGCCGCTCCACGCCAGCAGGCTCAGCCCGAGGGCCGACGCGGCCGTCAACGAGCCGATCCGACGCGCTGCCGACGACACCACGGTTGCCTCCTGAGGTCACTCACGCACAGCGGCCCCGTGACACGGCGCAGTGGCGTGGTCACCGTCGGGAATCCGGCTCGATCATAAGGACTCGACGGCCCGGTGCGCGCCCGAAAGTGTCCACAAAGGAATATTCGGCGGCGGAATTCACCCACCCCAGGCCTGGGTTAACCGGTTCGGGTGAGGATTTCCTCGCGGTCCGATTCGGACAGTCCACCCCAGACGCCGTACGGCTCCTGCGCCTCGAGGGCGTGGTTCCGGCACGTCTCCAAGACCGGGCAGTGCTCGCAGATCGCCTTGGCCGTCGCCTCGCGCTGCCTTCGCGCGCTCCCGCGCTCCCACTCGGGGTGGAAGAAGATCGCGCTGCTCGCGTTCCGGCACGAGCCGTCCAGCTGCCAGTCCCACGCTTCCGTGCGGGGAGCGGGAAGCCTGCGGGTGTTCGTCATGACACCTCCGTCGCGATGGTCGCCGGGCCACCGGGACGGCCGAGCAAGCCGGCCTGGTAGGCCAGTGAGACCGCGTGCGTGCGGTCGCGGGCGTGCAGCCGCCGCAGGATCTGCTTGGCGTGCGTGCGCACGGTTTCCGTCGAGATGAACAGGATCCGGCCGACTTCGGCGTAGCTGTTGCCGTCGGCGATCAGCGCCAGGATCTCGTGCTGGCGAGCGGAAAGCTCGAGGTGCCGCGGCCGGACGCCGCCGGGCGCGGGCAGCGCGACCCGGGCGCACCGGTTGGCGTGCGCGAGCCGGATGCTCGCGACCAGCACCGACGGCGGCGCGTCGGCCGGCAGGACCGCGTGCACCCCGGTGGCCGCGTGCCGGTCGGCCGGCGTGCACGGGTCGACCAGGACGACGACGGCGAGCCCGGGGAACAGCACCGTCAGCTGCGCCGCCAGGCGGGCGTCCGGGTCGATGGTGTTGTGCAGGACCAGGACGTCGGGGTGGACGGCGCGGAGCACGGTGTCCGCGGTGCGCACCGAGTCGGTGGCCCCGAGCCACTCGATCCCCTCCCCCGCCCCGACGAGTTCGCCGAGCTTGCCGACGGCGCGCGCGTTCGCACCGAGTGCGTACACGCGCAAGGTTGCCCGCTCGGCCCCGGCGCGCCGGAGACGCCGGTCGAGCAGCTGCACAGTGGACATGGGATGGCCCCCTCGGTTGACGCTGTTGTTCACGACACGGCGGCGGTTTCGCACCCTTACGCGACAATCGACGTGACGCGGGTCACATCACAGAGGGTCGCCGGGAGCGCAGGACCAGCCGACGGGTCGCGGGCGCGGTCACCGCGGGGGTCCGGGTGCCGTAGATCGCCTGCGCGACCGAGCTTTTCAAGGCCTGGCACCGCCGCAGGACGTGCGGCGGGAACGCGCCGACGGGCGGCGCGGGCGGCTCGGGGTCGTCCGCCTCGGACAGCGTCCAGCCGGAGCCGAGATCGATCAGGCCGCGGTGCTTCGGCGTGTAGTAGTCGCGCGAGACGCTGATCGCCACGCCGTTCGCGCCGGCGGCCGCCGCGAGCAGGTGCATGTGGTAGCGGCTGGAAATCCACGTCTGCCCCGGCGCCACCGGCAGGCCGCGGCGCCACACCTCGCGGAACGGGTGGAACTCGGCACCGTCCAGTTCGGACTCCAGCACGGCCGGAACGGCGCGGTCGACGCGCGGGATGCCCTCGACCACGGCCAGCCGCCGGGGATCGACCTCCCACGCCCGCAGGATGTCCAGCACCCGGGCGGCCAGCGCCGGCGGCGAGGCCGTGCCGATGTCGGACTGCAGGCACAGCACGAACTCCCGCGCCTCCCGCGCGGGCACCGGCGCGGGCAGCTCGAGGAAGACGTCGTCGCAGGTGCTCGCGCCCCGGTCCAGCAGCTCCGCCGACGGCTCGTCGCGCGTGTCGACCACGTCGAAGTGCTCGGCCAGCGACCGCAGCAGGCCGGCGGCGCCGGCCGGGAACGGCACGAGGCCCTGTCCGGTCATGGCGGTGCGGGCTCCGGAGCGCCGGGCAGCGGTGGCCACGCCCGCGAGCAACCCGATGTGCCGCGGCCAGAGGGCGTTCAGGTAGCCGCCGCCGATCACGTGCAGCACGTCGGTGCGGCCGAGCAGGTCGATGCCGGCGTCCCAGCGCGGGGCGAGCCCGGGGTCGGACACGGCCGCCCGCACCCACTCCGCCACCTCCGCCGGTTCGTCCGACGGCGCTTCGCCGCACAGCCGCCAGAGGGTGTCGGTGCACCGCAACCGGGGGTGCAGGTCGCCGAGCAGCAGCTGCGCGGGTCCCGGCGAATGCGTGTCGAGCCAGACCTCGGCGTCCGGTTCGGTGCGGGCGAGGTACCGCAGCCACGTCGCGGCGATCAGTTCGTCGCCGAAGTTCGGGTAGCCGCTCGGCCCGACGAGGTAGTGCACCCGGCCCGCCGGAGCGGACGAGGCGGCGCCGGCCGGCCGGAACCAGCCGACGCCGTTGCCCAAGCTCACTGCGCGACGCTGATTTGCGTGTTCAGTGCCTGGTCACCCTGGGCCTTCTCGTTGCCGGTCGCGTCCTGCGCGACGCGGTCCTTGGGCACGCCGAGCCCTTCGAGGGCGGTGGTGATCGCCTCGGCGCGCTTTTCGGAAAGCGCCTTCGCCTTTTCCGCGTCGGGGTAACCCGCGTGGGTGGCGACGGTGATCTTCACGGCGTTCCCCTGCAGCGCCTTGGCGATTTCGCCGAGCGTCTGCGTCGCCTGCGCGGTCAGGTCGGCCTTCTCCGATTCGAAGGTGATGGGCGCTCGCTGCAGCGCCTGCTCGATCGACGTGCTCACCTGCTGGGCCGCGTCCCCGGCGGCCTGGCCCGCCGAACTCGGCGCCCCGGCACCGGACGAGGCGGCGGCGCCGCTGGACGAGCTGAGGTCCGGACCGGAAGAAGCCGCGTTGTCCGTGCCGCCCGAGCCACACGCGGTGACCAGGCCCGCCACGATCGCCAAACCCGCCGCCGTCCGGGCAATTGTACTGCGCATGAAATTGAAACTTCCTTTACGTTCGCTCCGCGTCGGCTGATGCCAGGGATCCGAACACGGCGCGCGGGCAACGGCAAACCACACCCGGGGATGACAGCGAGCCACCCACCGCCGTCCGACCGGGGAAACAATTACCCCGCAACGGGTTCCGGGCGCGGGTCACCTGGCCGGGGGAAGCGCGGCAGATCCACCCGCGTGAGGGATGACCGCCGCCCCGCGCCTGTCAAGCGAACGAAACGAGGCCTCCGGCAATCGCGGAAAATGCCGCAAGGTAACCCCGCGAGCGTCGATCGTCCAATCCCGGGCGCATTCTTCACCCAGGCAACCGGCTCGAGTTGCAGGCCCGCGCCGGGCAGCTTTGATGAAGGCCGTCAACCGGGCCACACACCTCCACCGGCCCCGGTCAAAAACAAACCCCGAGGGAGCTCAGATGGGCATCGACTTCGATGACGTGAAGAACGTCGCGAGCAGCGGCAACATCGACAAGGCCGCGGAGTTCGCCAAATCCCGCTTCGGCGAGCACGGCGACCAGATCGACGCGGCCGCCGGCAAGGCGAAGGACTTCCTCGGCCGCGACGAGAACCAGTCGGGCAACGACAACCCGGCCGGCGACTCCGGCGGCCGCTCCGAGGGCGGTTACGAGAACCGTTCCGAGGGTGGCTACGGAGGTGGCTCCGAGGGCCGCTCCGAGGGCGACTTCGGCGGGCGCTCCGAGGGCGGTTACGAAGGTGGCTCCGACGGCGGTTTCGGGCGCCAGGAGGGGCAAGGGTACGACGGCGGGCAGAGCGAGGGCTACGGCGGCCAGCAGGACGGCGACTACGGCCGGCACGCCACGAGGGGCTACGACGAGTCCTCCTCCGGTGACGACCGCGGCGGGGAGCAGTCCGGCGGGGGCTACGACCAGGGCTACTCGAACGACAGCGGCGAACCGGCCGGTGACCGCGACTACTCCGAAGGCGGCTACGGCCGCTGAGCCGTGGTGGGCGAACTCGTTCTCCGGGCCATACCGCGGGACCGCCTGCGGTGCCAGCGGTGGCGTGACGCCGCGGTGGAGGACCGACTCGACTTCCCGGCCATACCGCGGGACCGCCGGCGGCATGACGCAGCGCTGATAGGCGAACTCGTCTTCCCGGCCAGACCGCGGGACCGCCGGCGGTAACCGCGGCGCGTGACGCCGCGGTGGAGGGCCACCCGCGCGATCGCGGATGGCCCTCCCGAAGGCCGCGTCAGCGGAGGGCGGCGGCGGTCGTGTAGGCGTCCTCGTCGTTGGCGATCGACGCGTTCGGCGCGCCGGCCTGGCAGGTGGCGGGCGGCGTGCCGGGGGTGCCGGTGCCGGGGCACCGGAACAGGTCCGGCGGGCGGGTGTCCGACCAGACCGGGTAGGCGGCGCGGGCCGTGACGGCGATCCCGGCGTAGTCGCCGTAGAACGTCCCGGCGAACTGCGTCGGCGGCGGCATGCTGCCCGACGTCGCCCGGGTCTGGGTGAAGCCGGCCGACACCGTGATGTCGGAGAAGCCGGTGGTCTCGTCGGCGCCGTACTGGCGGTCGTAGTAGCTCACCGCGAAGGTGCCGTCGGGGCCGAACGCGGCGCCCTGCCAGAACTGGTCGGTCCGGGCCTGGCCGGGCGCGGTGGTGACCACCGGCAGCTGCCGGACGTCGGTGGTGCCGCCGGCGAACGAGGCACCGGCGTTCGCCGAAGCCGACAGGACGATGTCGTTGTTGCAGGTGCCGTTCTTCACGCCGGTGTAGGTGTTGATGCCGCTGGCGGGGCTGAACCCGGTCGGGGTGCAGCCGGTGGCTTCGTTCGAGTTCCGGCTGATGTAGGAGCCGTAGGTCACCAGGATGCGGCGCGGGTTGCGCGGGTCGACGCCGCCGACCGGGTAGTTGCTCGCCCGGAACACCGAGTTGGCCGACGCCCCCTTCTCGGGAACGCAGGCGCGGCCGGGGTCCTGGCCGTTCTGGTAGGTCGCGCAGTCGGGCAGCTCGTGGTAGTTGCCGACCAGCACCGGCGCCGAGAAGCTCCCGCCGCCGTCGGCCGAGCGGGCCAGCAGGACCTGGTTGTGGTTGTCGGCCGGGTTCGCGAGTGCGTTGTTGAAGTTGTTGAACACCACGTACAACGCGCCGTCCGGGCCGACGAACGGCTGCGAATCCTGGTTCTGGTTGCACCTCCCCCGCGGTGTCGGGAACCCGAGCGCGTCGGCGCACAACGCGGTGTCGGCGCTGACCAGCACCGGCGCGGAGAACGTTTCGCCGTAGTCGGCCGAATAGGCCTCGTAGATGTAGCCGGTTCCGTCGTCGGCGAATGTCGTCCAGGAAACGTAGACGCGGTCGCGGAACGGGCTTCGCGGGTTGTTGTCGACGGTCAGGAGCTGCTTGTCCAGCAGGAAGTTCCCGGCGCCCGCGGTGTCGTCGTGGGTGGTGACGGGACGGCCGGGGAAGTTCCAGGACGCGCCGTTGGTACCGGTCGAGCGGAAGACCAGGAACGCGCTGGACTGGTCGGGGTTCGCCGAGACGGCGCTGCCGCGGTTGAACACCTGGCACGACAGGTAGGCGTTGCCGCGGGAGTCCCACGCCACCGAGGTGTCGCCGCCGGACTGCCAGTACTCCCGTGGTGCGCCGCCGAAGTCGGTACCGCGGCTGAAGCCGTTGGGCGTGGTCGCGTCGGCCCAGGTCCGGGCGCCGTCGAGGGAGTAGCTGACGCCGCAGGTGCCGTCGCCGCGGCGGTAGTCGTTGTAGGTGGCGATGACGTGGTCCGGGTTGTTCGGATCGGCGGCGGCCCAGGTCTCGTTCTGGGCCTGGGCCCGGCCCTGCAGGTCCGGGTCGGTGAGGTTCAGGCAGTTCTGGTTGACCTTCACGTTCGCGCCGAAGCGGTTGGCGCACGGCGCGGCGGCCGAGGGCGTGGCCCGGTTCGGCGCCAGCGCTCGGGCGGCGTTCGCCGGGTCTTCGCCGTTGAGGACGGTGGACAGCAGCCCGGAGACGTGGCGCTGCTGCACGGGGTTGAGCTGGTGGTAGCCGAACGGCTGCGCGGTCGCCGGGTTGACGGCGAACACGCCGAGCGCGGCGGTGCTCAGGATCGTCACACTGATCGCGGAGATGGTGCGGGGACGCGACACGGGCGTACTCCCTCAATTTGACCGGTATTTCCGGTTTGCGGCCAGCCACCCGGAAAACACCGCGCCTTGGCCGCCGCAGAAATGGTCGCTCCGGACCACCGGGGCGTTACCGGTTTTGTCGACTGTCCATTCGGGACCAGGTAAGCGCACGGCCAATTCTTCGGCCGTTCGGGCGCCCCCGAACGGGTCTGGATCGGTGGAGACCCCTTTACGGCACCCGGTCCTCGGTGGCTGGATCGACAGTCGCCCGTGGCCCGCGGCGGCCACCCCGCCGCTCGCCTCAGTGCCTCACCTCGACGGAGAAGGTGAACACGACATGCCGCTACCCCGAAAACTCGCCGTCCTCCTGCCGGCCCTCGTGACCGGCGGGCTCCTGGTCGCCGCGACGTCCGCGGCCGCGAACGTCGCCGTGACCCAGGTCAGTTCCGATCCGTTCACCGACGCGCAAGCCCAGCACAGAACCGAGGTCGAGCCCGACACGTTCGCGTTCGGCTCGACGATCGTCTCCGCCTTCCAGGTCGGCCGCGTCTTCGGCGGCGGCTCGTCCGACATCGGTTTCGCCACTTCCACCGACGGCGGCGCCACCTGGACGTCCGGCTTCCTGCCCGGCACCACCGCGAACACCGGCGGCCCCTGCGGCCAGATCAGCGACGCCGCCGTCGCCTTCGACGCCAAGCACAACGTCTGGCTGATCTCCTCCCTCGGCGTCAACTGCCCCAGCGGTACCCCGGTGTTCACCAGCCGCTCGACCGACGGCGGCAAGACCTTCGGCAACCCGGTCACCACGGCGACGGGTTCGCTGGACAAGAACTGGATCGTCTGCGACAACACGGCGAGCAGCCCGTTCTTCGGCAACTGCTACACGCAGTACGACATCACCAGCTCCGGCGATTCGATCCGGATGCGCACGTCCAGCGACGGTGGCCTGACCTGGGGCCCGGCCCGTGCCCCGGCCGGCGCGCACACCGGGCTCGGCGGCCAGCCCGTCGTGCAACCCAACGGCACGGTCGTGGTCCCCTACCTGTCGCTCAACGACCAGATCCGCAGCTTCCGCTCCACCAACGGCGGCGGGAGCTGGTCCTCCACCACTGCCGTCGCCTCGATCAGCCACCACGACGCCGCCGGCGGTCTGCGCGAAGAAGCGTTGCCCAGCGCGGAAATCGACAGCTCGGGCACCGTCTACGTCGTGTGGTCGGACTGCCGGTTCCGCTCCGGCTGCCCCAGCAACGACATCGTGCTGAGCAAGTCCGCCAACGGCACCACCTGGACGGCTCCGGCGCGTGTCCCGATCGACGCCACGACCAGCACCGCCGACCACTTCGTGCCCGGCATCGGCGTCGACCCGTCGACCTCCGGCGCCGGCGCCCGGATCGGCCTGACGTACTACTTCTACCCCGCCGCGAACTGCACGGCGGCGACCTGCCGGCTCGACGTCGGCTTCATCTCCTCCACCAACGGCGGCACCAGCTGGGGCACCGCCACCCAGGTGGCCGGGCCGATGAGCCTGTCGTGGATACCGAACACCTCCCAGGGCCGGATGTTCGGCGACTACATCTCCACCTCGGTGCGGGCCGGCGGCAACGCGTTCCCGATCGTGCCGATCGCCGCGGCCCCGAGCGGGTCGACGTTCACCATGGGCATGTTCGCCCCGACCGGCGGCCTGCCCCTGACCGGCGGCGCCCGCCGGGCCGCCGACACCCCGGCACCGCAGGTGGCGTCCGCGCGTTCCGTGGTGACCGCCTTCTGACGACGGCGAGCCGGCCGGGCGATCTCGTCGTCCGGCCGGCTCGCGGTTAGGGTCCTCTCGAGGGAGTGACCGGAGGTGCCGATGCTCGGGCTTTCCCCGTGGCGGTTCGTGGTCGCCTTCGGCACGGTCAGCCTGCTGATGGACTTCGTCTACGAAGGCGCCCGGTCGATCACCGGGCCGCTGCTGGCCGGGCTGGGTGCCTCGGCGGCGGTCGTCGGCGTGGTCACCGGAGCGGGTGAAGCCGCGGCGCTCGGGCTGCGCCTGGTGTCCGGGCCGCTGGCCGACCGCACCCGGCGGTTCTGGGGCCTCACGATCGGCGGCTACGCCCTGACCGCCGCCAGCGTGCCGCTGCTCGGCCTCACCGGCGTCCTCTGGGTGGCCTGCGCCCTGGTCATCGCCGAGCGGGTCGGCAAGGCCGTGCGGTCCCCGGCGAAGGACACCTTGCTCTCGCACGCCACCGCCGTCACCGGCCGCGGCCGCGGGTTCGCCGTCCACGAGGCGATGGACCAGGTCGGCGCCCTGATCGGCCCGCTCACCGTGGCCGCGCTCCTCGCGGCCGGCGGCGGCTACGGCGTGGCGCTGGGCGTGCTCGCCGTCCCCGGGGTGGCGGCGCTCGCCGTGTTGCTGTGGCTTCGCGCCCGCGTACCGGACCCGGCTTCGTACGAAACCGCCGCCGCTCCGAAACGGGACCACACAACGGAAAACCCGGCGCGCCTGCCGCGTGCGTTCTGGGTGTACGCGGGCTTCACCGCCACCACGATGGCCGGGTTCGCCACCTTCGGGGTGCTCTCGTTCCACGTCGTCGAGCGGCACCTCCTGTCCCCCGCGCTGGTCCCGGTGCTCTACGCCGCGGCGATGGTCGCCGACGCGCTCGCCGCGCTGGCGACCGGCTGGCTCTACGACCGCGCCGGGCCGCGCGCCCTGGTGAGCCTGCCGCTGCTGGCCGCGGGGGTGCCGCTGCTCGCGTTCACCGACGCCGTCTGGCCGGTCGTCCTCGGCTCGCTGCTGTGGGGCGCCGCGGTCGGCGTCCAGGAATCCACCCTCCGCGCCGTCGTCGCCGACCTCGTCCCGAGCCCGCGCCGAGCCACCGCGTACGGCGTCTTCGCGGGCGTCCTGGGCGTCGCGACCCTGGGCGGCGGCGCTCTCACCGGCGCCCTCTACGAGCAGTCCGTTCCCATGCTGATCGTCACCGTCGCCGCCGTCCAGGGCGCCGCGCTGGTGCTCTTGGGTGCCACCTGGGGCCGGCGGCCGGCCTGACCGGGACCAGCCTCAGTCCGTGGCCTCGTGCAGCGGGGTCAGCTCGGCGAACGGCCGCCGGATCCGCGCTTCGGGGCCGGACAGGTCGACGTCTTCCCAGGCGACGTAGCGGGTGTGCCGGTGCAGCCACCGGATGAGGGCGACCAGCGGGGCGGGCCCGCGCTGGTCGTGGCGCTGGTAGCCGAACAGCCGCACCGGGGTCCGGCCGACGATCACTCCGCGCACCACCAGCTGCTGGATTCCGTCGCGACCGGGGGTGGCCCGGACCCGGATGTCGCGGATCGCGCCGAGGTCGCGGCCGGCGGGGTCGCGGACCGGACGGCCGATCAGCTCACCGGCTCGCACGGCCCGCTCCCGGGATCCGGTCGATGACCGTGCGGCGGAGCCAGTCCTGGGACGGGCTGTCCGTGGCGTGCGCGACGGCGTCCGTCACGACGATCGTCGGCTCGGCGCGGCGGATCGCGTTCATCGGGATGCGTTGCGGGGCTTGGGCCCGGAACCCCCGGCCGATGCGGCGCAGCAGCTTCCCCATCGGTCCGCCGATGCGGTCGGCGAGCGCTTCGGGACCGACGAGCAGGGCGTCGACGACGTAGGTGCCGTCGCCGTGCGCCCGCAGTTCGACGTCGTCGACCTTGCCGACCACGGTGCCGTCTTCGCCGACGATCTGCCGGTCGAGCACGGCGTCGGACAGGTCGATCGGGTACTGGTCGTCCCAGGGGGTCATTGGCCGGCTCCGGTGAAGATCATCAGGGGGATCGCCGCGACGGCGGCGAGGGCGATGACGACGAGCATGCCGACGCCGACGGTGTTGCTGAAGCGCCCGTTGGCGTGCTCGCCGAGGTACTCCCGGTCGTTGGCGACGATGAGCACCGGCAGGTAGGTCAGCGGCAGCGCGACCGCGGAGAAGATCAGCGAGTACTCGGTCAGGCCGACCGGGTCGATCCCGGTCTGCACCACGAGCACCCCGAGCAGCAACCCGACGCCGACCGTGACGTGGAAGCGGGCCGCGTCGCGCGGGCGGCGGCGCTTGCCCCACTCCCAGCCGAAGTACTGCGCCAGCATGTACCCCGACGACAGCCCGGTCTCCAGTGCCGCGCCGAAGGTGGCGGCGAAGATCCCGATCAGGACGACCACCAGTCCCGCGGTGCCCAGCGCGAGCGTCACCGGCAGCACGATCTGGCTGACCTGGCTGACGTCGACGCCCGCCGGGAACAGCACCACGGCGGAGCAGGCCATCACGGCGAGGGCGAGCAGGCCGCCGAGCGGGAAGCCCAGCAGCACGTTGGCGCGCTGGACCGGGAGGTCCTTGACCGTCCAGCCTTCTTCGACGCCGCCGGAGGTGAAGAAGAAGACCTCGTACGGCGTCATCGCCGACGCGAACAGCGCCACGGCGTGGTAGGCGTAGGTCGGCAGCGCCTGGTCCGGCGGCGGGCCGAACCCGGCGATCTGCGCGCCGAGCGAAGACCAGTCGGGGTGCAGGAAGAACACGGCGACGGCGAACACGGCGATGGCCAGACCGCCGAGCCCGAAAGCGGTTTCCATCCGCTCGAACCCGACCCGCCAGATCACGAGCCAGATCAGCACCCCGATCGGCAGCACCCAGATCAGCCGGTCCACTCCGGACGCGAGCTCGATGGTGAGCGCGACGCCGCCGATCTCCGCGGCCACCGTCAGCAGCGTGATGAGGAACGAGCCGGCGAGGTTGACCAGCGCCGTGCGCGGCCCCAGCCGTTCGCGGATCAGGTCGAACACCGGGCGGCCGGTCACGGCGACGATCCGGCCGGACATGTCGGCGTACACGCAGATGCCGAGCACGCCGAGCGCCGTCACCCAGACCAGCGCCATGCCGTAGCGGGCGCCGACGACCCCGCTTTCGACGAGGTCCCCGATGTCGACGAAGCCGCCGACCGCGGTGAGGATGCCGAGGGTGATGGCGAGGAACTTCTTGCTCATGCGGTCACGCCCCACCGGCCGAGCTCGGCGACGAGGCCTTGGAGCTGGGCGTCGATCCGGTCGAGCCCGTCGTCGGTCCCGTCCCCGATGCCGTCGTCCAGCTGGTGCGCGACCCCGACGGCGCGGTCGGTGATCGAGGTGAACGCCGCGCGGACCCGGTCGTCGGGCAGCTTGCCGACGTCCTTGCCCACCGAGCCGAGTTCGTCGATGGTGTCGCGGACGGTGACCGACAGGCTCGGCGACGGCGGCACGGAGCCGCGGTCGGCGGTCACGACGAGCCGCAGCAGTTCGAGCTGCCCGCGGATCTCGCGACCGGCGTGCACGGTCTCCGCCTGGGAGTCCGAGCCGCAGGCGGCGGTCACGAAGGCCGCCGCGGCGAGGACACCCAGCACCCGGCGGCGGGCTTGCCGGACATGGAGCACGTTCTTGGATACCCGCCTGGCGGCCGCTTAAACGACGCGGGGTCACAGCCCCATCGTGCGGCGCACCATCCGGTCGAGCAGGCGATCCGAGACTAGGTGGGTCAGCCGCGTCATGACCGCCGCGTCGCGGCCGACGGCGTAGCGGGTGCGCGGCTTCCGCTCGTGGATCGCCTTCGAGACGGCGGCGGCGACGACGCTCGCGTCCAGCCCGCCGGTCCCCCAGGACTCCGTGGTGGCGCGGAACGCCGTCATGAGCCCGGCGTAGCGGGTGCGCTGCTCCGGGGTCATGGCCTCGGCCAGCCGCGCCGCCGTCGCTCCCCCGCGTTCGGTCAGCCGCGTCCGGACGGCCCCCGGGACGATCACGGCGACCGAAACACCGAACGGCTCCACCTCGCGGCGCAGCGAGTCGCTGATGGCCTCCATCGCGAACTTCGCGCCGGAGTAGGCGCCGAAGCCCGGCATGGCGACCTTCCCGCCGGTGGACCCGATGTTCACGACGCGGCCCCCGCTCCGCAGGAGAGCGGGCAGGAGCGCCTGGATGACCGCCACCTGACCGAACACCGAGACGTCGAACTGGCGGCGCCATTCGGGCAGCGGCAGCGCCTCGATCGGGGCGTTCACCGCGATCCCGGCGTTGTTGACCACCGCGCGCAGCGGGCGGCGGTCGGCGCCGACCCGGTCCGCGAGCGCGGCCACCTGGCCTTCGTCGGTGATGTCGAGCAGGACCGGTTCGACGCGCCCGGCCTTCACCTCCGCGGCGGCCGCTTCGGTGCGGACGCCGGCGAGGACGTGGAAGCCGTCGGCGGCCAGGCGCCGCGCGCTCGCCCGGCCGATGCCGGTGCTCGCGCCGGTGACGACCACGAGTTCGGCCGGGGTGCTGGAGTTCGTCGCGTTCATGGGACCACCGTCCGCCGCGGCGCCCGCGCCGAACAGCCACGGCAGGTCCTGGTACCGCGAGTACCACCACGAACCGGGCACGCGGGCGCACAATGACCGCATGGACGATCTCGGCCGGGCCCTGCGGACGTGGCGCGACCGCCTCGACCCGGCGAGTGCGGGCATCCCGCACAAGGCACCCCGCCGGGCCCCGGGACTCCGCCGCGAGGAGCTGGCCGTGCTCGCCGGCATCTCGATCGAGTACGTCGTCCGGCTCGAGCAAGGACGCGCGGTGAAGCCGTCCGCGCAGGTCTGCACCGCGCTGGGGCGGGCGCTGCAGCTCTCGGACGCGGAGTTCGCGCACCTCATGCGGCTGGCCGGGCACGCGGCCGGCCCGCACCGCGTGCCCCGGCTGATCCCCGGCAGCGTCCGCCGCCTGCTGGACCGGCTCGAGACCCACCCGCTCGCCGTGTACGACGCCACCTGGCAGCTGCTGCACTGGAACCCGTTGTTCGCCGCGACCTTCGGCGACCCCACGGCGATCGGCGAAGACCACCGCAACCTGCTGCTCATGCAGTTCGAGGGCCTGCCCAGCCCGGTGCGGTTCGGCCCCGGCGAGCGGGCCGCGTTCGAGGAGTCCCTGGTGGCGGACCTGCGCGCCACGACCAGCCGCTACCCCACCGACCCCGACGTCGATGCGCTGATCGCGAGGCTGCGGCGGGCACCCCGCTTTCGGGAGCTGTGGGCGGCCGCGGCGGTCGCCGAGCACCAGAGCGGGCACAAGGTGATCGAGCACCCGGAAGCCGGCCCGGTCGAGCTGGACTCCGACGTGCTCACCACGCAGGGCTCGAACCTGCGGGTCGTGGTCTACACGCCCCGGCCGGGCACGGACGCCCGCGACAAACTGGACTTCCTGGCGGCGATCGGCACGCGGGTCCTGTCCCCCGGACGTCAGGTCCCGGCAGAGGTGCCGCGGCTTGCTCGGCGACAGCATTTCCAGCGTCCTGAATGACTCATTCAGGTCTTCGGAGGTCAGGGTCCCGGCAAAGTCGCGGCGGTTCGCCCGGCGGCGGCTTCGCCGACGTCTTGAATGAGTCATTCAGGTCTTCGGGGGTCCTGAATGACTCATTCAAGACACCGCAGGCCGCCCGGCGCCACTCGCTGCGGCCGGCGCCGGGCGGTTCAGACAGAGCGGTCGGCCCCCGGCGACTTTGCCGGGGCCCTGTCTTCGGGGGTCCTGAATGACTCATTCAAGACACCGCAAGCCCATCCGGCGCGGCTATGCCGAGCCCCTGCCCGGACCCGGCTGACCGGGTTACCGTCGGAGCATGCTGATCGAACATCGGGGACACCGGCCCGTGGTACCCGAATCGGCCTACGTCGCGCCGTCCGCGGTGCTGTGCGGCGCGGTCGTGCTCGGCGAGCGGGCCCGGGTGCTGCACGGCGCGGTGCTCACCGCGGAAGACGGCGAGATCCGCACCGGGGCGGACGTCGTGGTCATGGAACACGCGCTGGTCCGCGGCCGCGCCGGGCATCCGGTGGCGCTCGGGGACGCGGTGCTGGTCGGGCCGCACACCCACGTCAACGGCGCCACCGTCGAGGACGAGGTCTTCGTGGCGACCGGTGCGTCGCTGTTCCCGGGGTCGGTCGCCAGCGCCGGTGCCGAGTTGCGGATCAACAGCGTGCTGCACGTCAATTCGCGGCTCGCGCCCGGCGCGGTCCTCCCCATCGGCTGGATCGCCGCCGGGGATCCGGCCGAGCTGTTCTCCCCCGACCGGCACGACGAACTCTGGGAGCTGCAGGCCACTTTGGACTTCCCGGGCACCGTGTACGGCGTGCCGAGGGGGACGCCGATGCGCGAGGTCATGTCCCGGCAGGCGCGGTTCTACGGCGCCCACCGGGACGATCGGACTCTGGAGGACTGACCCGCCGGGCTCAGGGTTCGATGCCCCAGCTCAGGGTTCCGGACTGGTACGCGGTGGTCGTGGCGAGGTCGCTGAACGACGTCGCCGCGCGGAAGCTGTAGTCGTCGGACTGGGTGAAGGCGGACCAGTCGGCCTTGGCGACCCGGATCTGGACCTCGCCGGTGCCGGCGCCGGCGGCCAGGGAGCCGCCGGTGAAGCCGAGTTCGACGTAGGCGTCCGCGCCGGGGCGCGGCGAGGCGAGCTTCACGACGCGAACGGTGACGTTGGCGCAGCCGAGAACCGCGTAGTCGCACCAGATCTGGTAGCCCGGGTTGGCGGCGTCGCCGGTGAACCAGTAGCGCGCGGTGACCCCGGTCAGGGCGACGGGCGTGCTGCCCCGGTTGAGGATCTGCAGGCTGGTGCGGATCTGGTTGTCCGTCGCGCCGCCGCCACGCTGCTGCACGGCCAGCGAGCCGGTACCGGGATCCCCGCCGCCGGTCGTGGTGGTGACCGACACCGGGCCGCCGGCCGGGGACCGGTTGCCGGCCGCGTCGCGGGCGCGCACCGAGAACGTGTACGCGGTGCCGGGGGTGAGGCCGGTGACCTGGTAGCTCGTGCTCGTCGTGCTGCCCACCACCGTCCCGGCCGCGTTCAGCACGTCGTAAGCGGCTACACCGACGTCGTCGGTGGCAGCGGTCCAGCTGAGCCCGACGGTCGTGCTGCCGGCGGTCGCGGTGATCCCCGTCGGCGCGGACGGCGGCGTGGTGTCCGCTGTGGACGGTCCCGGCTCGGTTCCCCACAGCACCGCGGAACCCTGCGCGAGCACCAGCCGCGGGGCGTCCACCGGCGCGGTCCCGCTGGGCGCGAGGCCGGTGTGCGACCAGTCGTTGGCGGGATCCCAGGTTCCCGTGCTGGAGATCCGGAACTGCACTTCCTTGCGGTAGCGGGACTGCCCGCCCGGCGCGACGCCGCCGGAGCACGCCACCTCGACGTAGTACACCTGCCCGGAGAACTGGTGCACGGAAGGCGCGTCGCACTGGTTGTACGCCGAGGTGACCGAGATCTGGGCGGGCGTGGTGGCGCCGTCGAGGGTGAAGTAGTAGCGCAGCGACCCGGTGAAGGTGCGCGCCGGCCACGCCGACTTGTTGAGCACGTACGCCTTGACTTCGGTGAAGGTGCCGCCGTCGGGCTGGTTCAGCCCGCCCTGCGCCAGGATTTCCGGGCCGTCCGGGGTTTCGGCCGGCGGGAAGCTCGCCAGCGGGGCGCCGCCGTACTCGCCGTAGAGGCGGGCCAACGCGCTGGTGAAGCCGGCGTTGTAGTCGAGCGCCACCTCGTTCATCGTGTAGTTGCTGCGATCGTCGGTGTACGCGTCGTTGGCCGAAGACGGGCCGCCGACGAGTGCGCCGTACAGGACGTGCCGGCTCTGCGCCGGATTGGTGATGTTGTCGTCCCAGGAGCCGTGCGCGGTGCGGTGGTGCGGGTTGCGGGGCGGGTTGACCCCGAACCCGACCTCGAAGCTCGCGCCGCGCGGGTTGTCACCGAGCGCGTAGTCGATCTGCCGGACACCGAAGTTGTGGTACGTCGCGGCACGGGTGGGATCGCTCGCCTTCAACCAGTCCGAATAGGTCAGTGCCACGAACGCGGTGTTCGCCGCGTACCGCAACGAGCCCCACTGGTCGAGCACGGCTTGACCGCCGGGCGAATACGGCACGCGCTGGCCGTTGACGCCGGTGGTCCACCAGTCCAGCCAGCGGTTGGCGTCGGCGACGTACTCGGCGTCGCCGGTGAGCTGGGCGAGCAGGACGTAGGCGCCGTAGGACTTGTCGTCCCAGGCGAGCGTCCAGCGGTAGGACCGGGTGGTGGTCTGCGGTTCGGTGGCCAGCTTTTCGTACTCGGCGCGGGCCTTGGTCAGGTAAGTCGCGTCGCCGGTGGCCTTGTAGAGCCAGATCGCGCCCCACACCAGCTCGTCCTGGTAGCCGCTCCAGGACTTGTAGAAGTTCTGCGCGTCGGTGATGCAGTTCGAGTACGCGCCGCGGTGGTTGTCGGCGAACGAGTACAGCTGCTTGGCGTGGGTGAGCAGGGCGGCCGCGTAGGTGGGGTCGTCGGCCTTGAACACCAGCGAGCTCGCGGCCAGCTGCGCGGCGCCTTCGCCGGCGAGGTCGGAGCCGGGGCAGGAGTCGTCGACGCGGTAGGCGGGCCGCGCCATGGTCATCGCCTCGGCCGGGCCCCACCACTTGTGGTCGTCGTCGCCCTTGCCGACCTGGCCGTAGAGCACGTCGGGCTGCGGGTGCGCCTTGACCAGCCAGTCGTCGCCCCAGCGCAGGTTCGAAAGCAGGTACCGCCACTGGCCGGAACCCTGGTAGGCGGCGCGGTTCTCCAGCGCGCCCCAGGCGAGCATGGTCATGCTGAACTCGAACGGCAGGCCGAACTTGACGTGGTCGCCCGCGTCGTAGAACCCGCCGGTGAGGTCCACGCCGACGTCCTTGCCGTCGGCGAGGGCGGACGGGCCCCGCCAGGACACGCGGTTGTCCGCGGGCAGCGCGCCGGAGCGCTGGGCGTCGTAGAACCAGACGGCCTTCTGCAGGGCCTCGCCGTAGTTGAACTTCCCGGCCGCGGCGGGGCTCGCGGACACCGCCGGAGCCACCACCATCGAGCCCAGTACGAGCAGTGCCACGACCGCTCGGGACATCGCGTTCGCCAGTGAACCGCGCACTCCGCCTCCTCGTCGATGGGAGCGCTTCCAGAGCGGAAGGGTAAGGAGCCGGATCCACGGTGTAAAGCACTCGGGCCCGCGCTGACCGGTTCGGCGGCACCCCGGTACGCCAACCGCCGCAGCCGCCCCGGTTCGACGGGCCGGGTGAGCGGCTCTTCCCCGCGGGCGTTTCCCCGGCTAAAGTCCTCGTCGCCTGGGAGCGCTCCCATTCGTGAACCGGTGGTGCCATGCCACCTGGCCGTCCGAAGGAGAAGTGCATGCGAAGCAGGGCAGTGGCAGCCGGCGCACTCGCCGCGCTGGTCACGACCGGCGTCCTCACCACGCTCACGTGGGGTGACGCGCACGCCGCCGAATCGGCGTTCTACGTCGACCCGAACACCAACGCGGCGAAGTGGGTCGCGGCGAACCCCGGCGACTCGCGGACCGCGGTCATCCGCGACCGCGTCGCCGCGGTGCCGCAGGCGCGGTGGTTCACCACCACGAACACCTCGACCGTGCGCGGCGAAGTGGACTCCTACGTCGGCGCGGCGGCCGCCGCCGGGAAGATCCCGATCATGGTCGTCTACGACATCCCGAACCGCGACTGCGGCGGGGCGAGCGGCGGCGGCGCGCCGTCCCACGACGCGTACCGCGCGTGGATCGACCAGGTCTCGGCGGGCCTGGCGGGCCGTCCCGCGGCCATCGTGCTCGAACCCGACGTGCTCGCGCTCATGACGAACTGCCAGAGCGGCGACCAGCAAAGCCAGACCACGGCGTCGATCGCCTACGCGGGCAAGAAGCTCAAGGCCGGCTCGAGCCAGGCCAAGGTGTACTTCGACATCGGGCACTCCGCGTGGCTGTCCCCGGGCGACGCCGCCGCGCGGCTGCGCGCCGCCGACATCTCGAACAGCGCCGACGGCATCTCCACCAACGTGTCCAACTACCGCGCGACGTCCGACGAGGTGTCCTACGACAAGGCGATCCTCGGCCAGCTCGGCGACTCGCGGCTGAAGGGCGTGATCGACACCAGCCGCAACGGCAACGGCCCGCAGGGCAGCGAGTGGTGCGACCCGGGCGGGCGCGCGATCGGCAAGGCGAGCACCGACCAGACCGGTGACGGCCAGATCGCCGCGTTCCTCTGGGTCAAGCCGCCGGGCGAGGCGGACGGCTGCATCGCCGCCGCCGGCCAGTTCGTGCCGCAGCGGGCCTACGACCTCGCCATCGCGGCCGGCCCGGTGCAGACCACGACCCCCGGCACCAGCACCACCCCGACGACCCCGACCACGCCGACGACGCCGACCACCACGACCCCGCAGCCGTCCGGCACCTGCCACGTCACGCACCGGGTGGTCAGCGCCTGGACGGGCGGCTACACCGGCGAAATCGTCATCGAGAACCGCGGCGCGGCGGTCAGCACCTGGACGCTCACCTTCACCGCGCCCGGCGTCACCGTCAACCAGGGCTGGAACGGCACCTGGACCGACACCGGCGACGTCGTCAAGGTCGACAACGCGGCGTGGAACGGCAGCCTCGCCACGGGCGCGACCGCGACGATCGGGTACAACGCCGGCTACAGCGGCAGCACGCCACCCTTCCAGTCACCCACGCTGAACGGTGTCGCCTGCTGAGGCCGAGGGGAAGAGGATCGGGCTGAGCAGGTAGGGCACCCGGCCGGGCCCCGGCCCGTCGGTAGCGAAGTCGCGCAGGACGGCGACCATCCGGCGGGCCAGCTCGGCGCGTTCGCCCGGGCTGAGCCAGAGCACGCCCTGCCGGTAGGACACCCCGTCCGCGACCGGGTCGGCACCGTCGCGGTCGAGGTAGGCGTTGAACTCGGCGATCAGCACCGCCGCGGCGACCGCGAACCCGCGGCGGTGCTCGTCCGGCCCCATCTCCGCGGCCTCGTCGGCGCCGATCACCGGCCGGTCCTGCCGCAGCCGGTACCGGCGCTCCACGGCTCCCCGCACCCGGCGCTCGCCCGCCACCTCCAGGAACCCGCCCTCGACGAGCAGGGCGATCTGCCGGTACACGGTCACCTTCGCGACGTCGGGCAGGCGGGCGCACACCTGCGCGGTGGTGAGCTCTCCCCCGCCGGACAGGGCGTGCACGATGCGCAGGCGAACGGGGTGCAGGAGCAGGTCGACGGTGTCCACGACCCCACTATTTCACATGAGATACCATTCTCATCATTGAAAACGTAGGTCGTGGAGGAGCCATGCGAACTGCCCACGGGCGGCAGGTGCCCACCGCCGGTCGAACCGTCTACGTCGAGGAATCCGGCCGGGGACCGGACTGGGTGGTCTTCGAGGCGGGTGGCGGCTGCGGCCGGACGTGCTGGGACCCGGTGCTGCCGGAGCTGGCCGGCACGGCCCGGTCGGTGACCTACGACCGGGCCGGACGCGCGCTCAGCGGACGCACGAGCGAGCAGGTCGGCGTGGACGACCTGGCGGCCGACCTGGTCGCGCTGACCGAGGCCGTCGTCCCGGGCGGGTTCGTGCTCGTCGCGCACAGCATGGGCGGGCTGGTCGCCCGGCGCGCGGCCGAGCGCCTGGGGTCCCGGCTGCGCGGGCTGCTGCTGGTCGATCCCCTGCCGGAAACCTCGCCGGTGTACGACACCTGGGACCGGACCACCGCGAAGGTCGACCGCGTGCTGGCCGTGTCGCAGACCCTCAGCCGCGCCCGCCCGCTGGCGCGGTTGCTCAGCGGCAACGTCCGGCGCCTGTTCTCCCCCGACACCTACCAGGCCATGCTCACCGAGGACTTCACCCCCGCCGGGATCGCGCAGACCCGGCGGGAAATGCGGGCGGTGGCCGCGGCCATCCCGCGGTTCCGCGCCCGGCCGCCCCGGCTCCCGGACTGCCCGACGATCGTGCTGTCCGCCGCCCACGCCGCCAAGGGCCGGGAACGCCAGCACGCCGCCACCCGCGAGCACCAGCGCCGGTACGCGGACAGCCTGCCCGACGGGCACCACGAGGAAGTCGCCTCGGCGCACTTCATCCAGGCCGAGCAACCCCAGCTGGTGGCCACCCGGATCCGGCAGCTCCTCCACCCGGCCGGCTGACCGGGTGCCGCGGCGCGGCAGGCTCACCGCGCCGCGGCTGGCGGGGCTACGACGAGAACGACCAGAGCTGGCAGGTGTTGTTGAGCCACATCCACATCTGCGTCTTCGTGCCGTTCGCGGTGCCGCAGTTCTGGTCGTCGAGGACCATGCCGCTGTTCTCCACCACCAGTTCGTAGCGGCCGTTCCCGGCCGGGATCACCGCCCACTGCTGGCACTTGTTGCCGAGCGGCTGCCACAGGTTCGTGGCGGTGCCGAGTGCCACGCCGCAGTTGACCGCGTCCAGCACCGTGCCCGCGTTGACGTTGGTGATGGTCCACTTGTTGGCGCCGACGCTGGTGAAGCGCCACTGCTGGCAGGCGTTGTTCAGGTTGGCCCACAGCTGGACCGCGGTCCCGTTCGCGGTGCCGCAGTTGGCCGCGTCGAGCACCTTGCCCGCGGCCAGGTTCGTCAGGCGGTAGCTGGCGCCGTTGACCGGGAACGTGACGCTCTTGGTGTAGCCGACCGAAACGATGTTGGCCTGCACCGAGTTCTCCGTGGCGTCGGAGGGGTAGCCCGAGGTCATCACGCCTTCGAAGAACGAGCCGACCGAGCCGTTGCTGTTGTCACCGCCGATGCCGAGGATGATGGCGCCCTGCTTCGTCATCGGCTGGTACCCGCCCTGCGTCGGCAGGGATCCGTTCCAGCGGGTCGTGAGGCCGCCGGACTGGGCGTTGCCGTCCTTGATCGCGTACGTCGAGGTGCCGTTGTTCTTGGTCACCGCCGTGACGAACGCGCTGCCGCGGCCGGTGTTCGCGGTGTTCGAACCGTTGCCGCCGGCGAAGAGACCGTTTTCCAGGTCGGCCATGACCTTCGGGGCCGAGCCGCTGCACGGGGAGAACCAGCACAGGGTGCCGAAGTAGATGGCGTCCATGTCCCCGTTGCCGGTGTCGTTGTTGTTCGTTTCGGCGTTGCCGTAGTCGAAGCAGCAGCGGTCGTTGAAGTGCGTGCCCTCGGTGACCATGTACATGCCCTCGGGGGCGCTGCCGGTGGCGATGCCGTTGGTGTTGTTGTTGCGGTAGCCGTTGCCGGCCGAGATGTAGACGCCGTACACCTTGTGGCCGCCCGCGGTCACCGGCAGGGCCGCGGCGTTCGCGCCCTGGTCGGCGGTCGGGTTGGCGCCGCCGCCGGGTGCGATGGTCAGGTCGTTGTGGCGCGCGGTCTGGTCGTAGATCCGCACGATCGTGCAGTACGTGCCCGAGCAGAACGAGTCCTGCGCGGCGGCGTTCGCGTAACCGCCGGCACTGAGCACGCCGATGTTGGCGGTGGCGCCGTCGGACCAGCGGCGTACCTGGTAGAGCGACCCGCCGTAGGAGCCGAACAACGCGCGGGTGGTGCTGTGCGCGGCCACGCAGGGGGTACCACCGGACGCGTAGATGTCACACGGCCCGGTGCCGGCGGCGGTCGCCGTACCCGTCGTGACCGTCAGCGCCGCGCCGGTGAGCAACGCGGCCGCCGCGACCGCGAGCACCTTTCGCCAGCGGTGCCGGAAAACCTGGAACCTCGTGGCTGTCTCGACCGAAGAGCTCATGCGTCGCCTCCTTGCGAGCAGAACTGGGGAGCACAGACAGCACGATAACGACGACGGACAGTGCCAACAAGGACTTTTTGTTATCGCTAACAGCCGATGTTCAGCCAAGTGCCCGGGCGATCTCGGTTGAACACCACCGTGGAACTGGGCGGATTCGAACCCGGCACCCGTCGAAACAGCAAGCGGATCCGGCGAAAGTGTTAACGTGAACACCTTCGTGACACCTCTGGCCGCAGGGTCCCGGCAAAGTCGCGGCGGCTTGCCCGGCGGCGGCTTCGCCGACGTCTTGAATGACTCATTCAGGTCTTCGGAGGTCCTGAATGACTCATTCAAGACACCGCAGGGCCGCCCGGCGACTTTGCCGGAGCCCTGCCTCAGGCCGGCCGCTGGTTCGCGCGGCCGGCCTGAGGCGCTCGGGTCACCAGGGACGGTCGACGGCTCCGCCCGCGAGGGTGAAGGTGATGTAGCCGCCCTGGAAGTCGCTGCGGTACACCCCGTTCACCACGTACTCGTCCGACGTCGGGTAGCGCAGGTACGACCGCTCCCACCCGAGCGCCGCCCAGCGCTTGCGGATCTCGCCCTTCACCGCGTGCGCGCCGGTCGCCACCGTGTAGTAGATCGAGTGGCCGAGGCTGAAGTGGTTGTACCGGCCGATCCGGTCCGGTGTCACGCTTTCGTCGGTCGTCGGGTAGCCGAGCCCGCGTTCGTAGCCCAGTGCGGCCCACTTCTTGCGGATCTCCCCGAAGATCGCGTGCGCGCCGGTGGCGTTCGTGTAGTAGATCGAACCGACGTTGCCGCCCTTGATGAAGTGGTTGTAGCGGCCGACACCATCCGGCGTGCCGGATTCGTCGGTGGTCGGGTAGCCCAGGCCGCGCTCGTAGTCCAGCGCCGCCCACTTCTTCCGGATCTCACCGTAGAGCGCATGCGCGCCCGTCGCGGCCGTGTAGTAGATCGAGCCCACGTTCCCGTTGTTGACGAAGTGGTTGTACTGCCCGGCACCGTCCGGAGTGGACGTCGTGTCGGTCGTCGGCGGGCCGAGCTTGGCGTGCCCGCCGAAGGCGAGGTACTTGGCCAGCACCGGACCGGTGAGGAACTTGGTGCCGCCCACCGCGCTCCAGTACAGGCGTCCGTTGGCGTAGGCCCGGTAGTGGACTCCCCCGTCGGTGACTTCGGGTCCTGCCGGTGCCCCGAGCTTCGCCTGCAGCGCCGGGTCGGCGGTGTAGCGCTGGTCGATCGGCGTGGCGTAGTTCGCCGTCAGCGTCATGTCCGTTGTGCCCACCGTGACGACCCAGGTGGCGCTCGCCGGGCCGCCTTGCCAGCCGGTGAACTTCGAGACGCCGTCGATCGCCAGCGCGGCGGCTTCGACGTCGAACGTGGCGCCCTCGGCGACCATCGCCGTGCTGACGCCGCCCTCGACCGGGATGCCCAGCGCCGCCGGTTGCGTGCTGACCAAGGTGATCCGGTGCTCGCGCGGCCAGGCCACGTAGGTCTTCGACGCGGTCACCCCGGCGCTGTCGGTCACCGTAGCGGTGAACTCCATTCGCGAGTCCGGGTGCTCGGTGAACGGCGCCGCGAAGCTCGCCCCGGTCCCGCCCGCCCCGGGGTGCGAGTGGCACGTCGCCTCGCTCGGGCAGTGCCGCACCGTGGTGGTCCACGTGATCGGCAAGGCGCCGTCCTCGGCGTCGGCCGCGGTGGCGCTCAGCGAAACCTGCTGGTTGACCGCGAACGTCGCCGTGTCCCCCGGCGTGGTCAAGGTGATCTCCGGGGTGTGGTTGCCGGGCGCGACCGCGATGGTGGTCGTCCCCGTCGCCCCGAGCGGGTCCCGGACCGTCAGCCTGGCGGTGAACGCCTCGGTGCCCGCGGCGTAGGCGTGCGACACCGCCGGCCCCGCGTCGAGGACGGTGGTCCCGTCCCCGAAGTCCCAGTCGTACTTCAGCGTGTCGTTGTCGTAGTCCACCGACGCCGAACCGTCGAAGGCGACCGTCCGGGTGGCCGGGTCGGTGGTCGACGACGCGTTCGCCACCGGCGCCGTGTTGCCCGCCGAATAGCTCAGCCGGCGCAGGTTGCCGGACAGGATGTCGGCGTAGACGATGTCGCCGTTCGGCGCCGCCGCGAACTTCACCGGACCACCGATGTCGGTGAACACCGGCGGGTTCTCCGGGGCCTGCGTGAGCCGGCCCTGGTCGTCGTACTTCATCGTCCAGATCTTGTGCGTCACGTAGTCGCCGAAGAAGTACGAACCACGGTAGGCCGCCGGGTAGCTCGATCCGTTGTAGACGATCCCGCCGCTGACGCTGTTGCCCTGCATCACGCCGTTGCCGTGCTGGTACTCGAACACCGGCGGCTGGTTCGCCACGCCGGCGCATTCCGCGAGACCGCTGTAACCCGGCGTCGGGTGGTTGCCCTCCCAGCACGGCCACCCCTGGTTCGCGCCGCGCTGCACGACGTCGACCTCCTCCCACGCGGTCCAGCCGACGTCACCGGCGACCGGCAGGCCCAGGCTCGGGTCGATGCTGAACCGGAACGGGTTGCGGAAGCCGCGCGCGAACACCTTGCTCGCCGTCGAACCCGGGTTCGCCGCGTCGAAGTACGGGTTGGTCGCCACACCCTTGCCGTCCGCGGCCAGGTGGAAGATCTTGCCGTAGGGCTGGTTGACGTCCAGCGCCCGCAGCGCGCCCGGATCCATCTTGGTGAAGTCGCCACTGTCCCCAATGGACAGCCACAGCGTCCCGTCGGTCGCCGCGACCACCTCGTCGATGCCGTGGACGTTGAAGATGCCCGGCACCTCGAACAACGACTGCTCGCCGCCCAGGCCGGTCGGCGCGCCCGCCGCGTCCACGGTGACCGTGAACCGCGCCAGCCGCATCACGAAACCGCTGGTCTGGTTGATCGACCGCGTCAGGTAGATCGCGTGCGACGTCGCGTAATCCGGCGCCACGGCCAGCCCGACCAGCCCGAGGTCCTCATTGGTCCGGACCGGCAGCTTCGTCAGCAACCTTCCCGCCGACCCGTCCGCCGGTAACCAACGCACACTGCCGCTCTTTCCGGTAACCAGCACCGAGTTGTCCGGCAGGTACGCGAAGTCGGTAAGCGGTTCCTGTCCCAGCCCGGCGCTGGTGTCCCGCAGCACGAACCCCGGTGGCAGCGCGGTCGCCGCCTCCGCCGTCGCGACGGGCAGGAGTGCGCCGGTCAGTACCGCCGCCACCAGGGCGTACCGGAGGGTGCGAAGCTTGCTCAAGACCATATCGGGTCCCCTTCCCAACGGTCCTCTATCGCCTGATCAGGGCCTCCGGTTGCACCTGGGCGCGCATGTTGTCCGTTTCGTGACCGGCCACCCGGCGGCGGCGGACCGGGGCCGGCGTCGGGTGGGTGATGCTCCACGCCGCGCTCCGGGAGATCAGTTCCTTCACGCGGGCGGCCGCCCGGCTGGTGACCGCGGACGGCTTGGGCCGGTCGTCCGGGGTCACCCACTGCACGACCGCGTCGCGGCGGCCGAGGCTGATGCACTGGGCGGTGTAGCCGATCTTGTTCGGCGGGACTTCGCGGCCGGTCAGCCGGGCGGCGATGACGTCGGCCGCCAGGCGGGCCGAGGGAACGCCCGAGGCGCACGACATCCGCAGCGGCGCGCCGTTCGCGCCCGGGGCGAGCGCGGCGTCGCCGACCGCGTAGACGTCGGGGTGCGAAACCGACCGCAGGGTCTCGTCGACGACGACCTGTCCCGTCTCGGCGACCGTCAGCGTCGTGGCCGCGGCGATGGGGTGGACGGCGAAGCCGGCCGTCCAGACCGTGACCCGGGCCGGGATTTCGCGGCCGTCCGCGGTGCTCGCGGCGGCCGGGCCGACGCCCACGACGTCGGTGTGCTCGTGCACGACGATGCCGAGCCGAGCGAAAGCCGCGCGCAGGTGCCGCCGGGCCTTCTCGCTCAGCCAGGCACCGAGTTCGCCGCGGACGGCGAACGAGACGGCGAGGTCCGGCCGGGCTTCGGCGATCTCCGTGACGGCTTCGATCCCCGTGAGGCCACCGCCGACGACGAGCACGGTCTCCCCCGCGCCGAGTTCTGCCAGGCGCGCCCGCAGCCGCAGCGCGGACTGCTTGCCCGCGAGGTGGTGCGCGTGCTCGGCGACGCCGGGCACCCCGCTGCCGGCGATGGTGCTGCCGAGGGCGTAGACGAGCGTGTCGTAGGCGATCTCGCCGTCCCCGTCGACGCTGACGGTCTTGCGCTCGGCATCGACGGCGGTGACTTTGCCGATGCGCACCCGCACGCCGGTGCCCGCGAAGACCTCGGTCAGCGGGCGGGGCTTGAGGTCCTGGCCGCTCGCGAGCTGGTGCAGGCGGATGCGCTCGACGAATTCGGGGTCGGCGTTGACGACGGTGATCTCGGTGTCGGCGGGGTGCAGCCGCTTGGCCAGGCGCCCGGCGGCGTTGGCTCCGGCGTACCCGGCCCCGAGGACGACGATGCGGTGCTTCATGGTTCCACTCCTGTCCGGTTCGGTGTTCGCCGCCTGAACCGGATGGCGGCGCGAAACCTGACAGGTACCGGGTGTGACCTGAGTCACCAGTCGCCGGCGAGCGGCTCCCCCTGCGTGGATTCCGCCCACCGGCGCGCCGCGCGGCCGAGCTTGCCGGGGTTCGCCTGCGCGTGGACCGCCGCGATGCCGCCGTCGGTGACGTCCAGCGCGAAGACGCCGGCGATCCGGTCGCCGACCACCATGACCAGCGCGGGCACGCCGTTGGCGACCGCGGCGAACAGCTCGGGGCGGCCGCCGATCATCGCCCACTTGGCGTCGGCGGGCTTGAACAGCGTGCGCAGGAACCTCGCCACCCGCAGGGCACCGGTGATCGGCTCCGGCACCGAGAAGACCACGCCGCCGCCGTCGCCGATCGCGACCGCGTCGTCGGTCAGCAGCCGCACCAGCGAGTCGGTCTTGCCGCTGAGCGCGGCCGCGAGGAACTCCTCGACGACCTTGCGGGCCGCGGCCGCGTCGACCGCCGGCCGGCGCCGCCCGGTGGCCAGGTGCTGCTTGGCGCGCCGGTAGACCTGCTGGCAGTTGGCCTCGGTGAGGTCGAGCACCTCGGCGATTTCGCCGTGGGCGTAACCGAACGCCTCGCGCAGCACGTACACGGCGCGCTCCTGCGGCGTGAGCCGTTCCATCAGCGTGAGCACCGCGATCGAGACGGACTCGCGCTGCTCGGCGGTTTCCGACGGGCCGAGCATCCGGTCGCCGGCGAAGACCGGCTCGGGCAGCCACTGGCCGACGTAGGTCTCGCGCCGGGCCCGCGCCGAGGTGAGCCGGTTCAGGCAGAGGTTGGTGAGCACCTTCGTCAGCCACGCCTCGGGCGTCTCGATGTGCTCCCGGTCCGCGGCCTGCCAGCGCAGGAACGTGTCCTGCACCGCGTCCTCGGCGTCGGCCGCGGACCCCAGCAGCCGGTACGCGATGGCCTCCAGCCGCGGCCGGGCCGCTTCGAACACCTCGACCTCGTGCGCACCCACCAGCATGGCGTCCATCCAACCACCGCGCGCCGCTCTAGATTGGACGGCATGAGCTCGACCGCCGAGAAGGCCACCCTCCTGCAAGAGCTGCACGCCGCACCCGAACTGCTGCTCGTCGTCAACGTCTGGGACGCGATCACCGCGAAGGTCGTCGCCGAGACGCCGGGCACCCGGGCCCTCGCGACCCCCAGCCACGGCATCGCCGCCTCGCGCGGCTACCCGGACGGCGAGCGGATCCCGCGCGACGAGATGATCGCCGAGGTCGCCCTGATCGTGCGGACCGCGGGCGACCTGCCGGTGACGGCCGACCTCGAAGCGGGCTACGGCGACCCGGGCGGCACCGTGGCGAGGGCCATCGAGGTGGGCGCGGTCGGCGCCAACCTCGAGGACCAGATGAAGCCGCTCGCCGAAGCCGTGAAGGCCGTCGAAGCCGCCGTCGCGGCCGCGGAGTCGGCCGGCGTCGACTTCGTGCTCAACGCCCGCACCGACGCCTTCCTCAAGACCGACCCGGAGACGGCGATGGCCGAGGCCCTCACCCGCGGCCGCGCCTACCTCGACGCGGGCGCGTCCAACTTCTTCGTGCCCGGCAAGCTGGACGAGGACCAGGTGGCGCGCCTCGTCGGCGAACTCGGCGAGCGCAAGGTCAACCTCATCGGCATCCCCGGGTCGATCCCGCTGGCCCGCGCGCAGGAACTCGGCGTCTCGCGCGTGTCCTACGGGCCGTGGAGCCAGAACGTGGCGCTCACGGCGCTGGCGAAGCTCGCCGAAGACGTCTACGCCGGCGGCGGGCTGCCCGCGGACACGCGCAAGCTCAACTGACCCGTGGCCGGTCCACGACGGCGGTGACCTCGGCTTCGACCAGGATCTCCGGGTCGAACAGGATCTCGACGCCGATCAGCGCCGCCGGCGGCGTCGCCGTGATGTCCAGTTCCTTCATCGCCCGCTCGACACCCGCGCGGAAGTCGTCGTACTGCTCGCGCCGCCAGCCGGCGGCGTACCAGGTGACGCGCACGACGTCGGCGAACGTGGCACCGGCGGCGGCCAGCGATTTGGCGACATTGCGGTAGACCTGGACGACCTGCCCCGCGAGGTCGCCGGGCGCGACCAGCGCGCCGTTCTCGTCCCACGCGACCTGACCGGCGAGGTGGACCTGCGTCCCGCCGGTGGCGACGGCGACGTGGTGGTAGTCGGGGACCACCACGTGGCCGTCCGGGTTGATCAGCGAAACCGGCATTCCGTGCACTCCTTTTAGTTCAACCTTGAAGTGATTTCAGTCTGCCTTGACTTCAAGGGTGAAGTCAAGGCGAGGCGGTAGAGTGACGCGGTGCCCTCGATCACCAGCCCGGATCCCGGCGACGAGCCGCGGTGGCTCGACGCCTCGGAGAAGGAAGCCTGGACCGGCCTGATCTCCCTGGCCCTCCTGATGCCCGGCCGGCTCGAGGCGCCGTTGCAGCAGGCCGCGGGCGTGACGCTGTTCGAGTACATGACGCTCAGCCAGATCTCGGAGGCCCCGGACCGCCGGATCCGGATGAGCGAACTCGCCTACCTGACCAACGGCTCGCTCTCGCGGCTGTCCAATGTGGTCAAACGACTGGAGAACCGCGGCTGGGTCACCCGCTCCCCCGACCCGGCCGACGGCCGTTACACCCTTGCCGCGCTGACCTCGGCCGGCCATGAAGTCGTCGTCACCGCCGCGCCGGTCCACGTGCGTTCGGTCCGGGAGCTGGTGCTCGACCCGCTTTCGAAGACCGACCGGCAGGCCCTGGCCCGTATCGCGGCGAAGCTCCGCACCCGGCCGGCCGACTACGGCGAGCCGGGCTGACCGCCGACCTGCGGTGCAGCCGCAGGCAGTCGCCAGGGCCCCGGCGGGCGCCGGTCAGCGCGGCTCGAGTGGCGGAGCCGAAGCGAAAACCTCGTCGAAGCGATCACCGGCGTCCGCCGGGAGCGGACCGTCGAACTCGATGCCGACCTGGCCGGCGAGGTCGCGGGCGTGCAGGCGGACGGCGGCCTCGACCAAACGCGCGTAGCCGTCGGTGGCGGTCCGCGTGCGCGTCCGGGCCGTGATCGCGAGCAGCACCGCGATCACCGCGGCGGGCCACCACCAGGAGCTCAGGGACAGGTAGAGCACCGCCCACGCACCGAGTTCGCTCGCCCGCGTCATGCCGGTGCGGGCGGCGGTGATCTCGGCGCGCTCCTGCTCCGGCAGGACCAGCCACAGGTGCGGCCAGAGCAGCGCGATGTCGAGCCGGTGGTCGCGCAGCAGCCGCACGGACACGCCGTGGATCCGGTCGCCGCTCCACGTGGGCCGGTCCGGGCGTTCCGCCGCGACGGCGTCCCGGACGCGGAGCGCGGCCAGCCGGGTGCGCGGATCCACCTCGCGCTGCAACGCTTTCGCCCGCGCGGCTTCGGCCCACAGGGCGCCGTACGCGCGGTGGGCTTCGTCCCAGCGCCGCCGCCGCGCCCGGATCCGGCGCGCCACGAGCGCCCGCGCCGGCCGGGGCCACGACGCCCAGCCGTCGGCGAGCACCAGCCGTTCGAGCCCCGCGCCGAGCAGCCGGACGATCAGCCCCAGCCCGACCGAAAGCACGAGCACGGCCACCACCAGGACGATCTGGCCGCCGACGGTGCCCGCCGCCGGGTCACGGGCCCACGCGGCGACCTGCCGGACCAGCCGGGGGACGTCGAGCGCGTGCGCCTGGCCGAGGGCGGCCGCGGTGGCCGCGGCCGCGAGGAAGAGCGCGCCCGGCAACGCGAGCAGGCCGAGCCACCGGGCCGCGAGGTCCTTGCCGAGCTGGCCGCCGAACCCGCCGAGGAGTCCCGTCACGGCGAAAGCGTCGCACGGCGAAGGGGCGTGTCGTCGACCGCGCAGACGGCGGCGCCGGCGCGATCCGGCCACGCGTAGCGGGCGCACGGGTTTTCCGCGCGCGGGCACAGCAGCACGGTCTCGCGCGGGTGGTCGCGCCGGATCCCGGCGAGCGACGTCATGGCGGCGTCCCGCGTGCGCCCGAAGACCCCGGCCGCGTCCTGGGCCCGGCGCAGCGCGCGGTGCAGGGCTGCCAGCGGCCCGGCGACGTCGGTTCCGGCGCGCAATGCGGTGAAAACCTCGTCGAGCCGGGCGGTTCCGCCCGCTGGACCGCGTTCGAGCGTTTCGCGAATTCCGGTGGCGTTTTCGCAGACATAGGCGACGGCGTCCGCGATCTGCTCCGCCGATTCGGTGCCGCGTTCCACTGGCCTCCCCCGGGAATGGTGCGGCCACTATACACTCGATCACAGCGCGTTCGAGGGGGGATTTCGGTGGGACGTCGCGACGACCTCGTCGTTCTGCTCGGCGATTTCGTGGCGCGGATCCGGCAGTCCGGCGACCATTCCCAGGCGTTCACGCCGTCGGTCGTCGCGGTGGCCGCGGATCTGGAAAACAGCCGCCGGGAACAGGACGTCGAAGCCGGTTATGTGCTGGGCTGGCTGCACTGGCTCCAGGCGCAGGTCCTGCTCGGCGCCGACCGCGAAAACGCCCTTCGCGCGGCAATGCACCTGCTCAGCCCGGCGGCGACGATGCTCGGCGAGATCGACTTCCCCGAGCCCCTCCGGCCTGCGCTCGCGGAAGCGGCGCAGGGCCCGCTGATCGCCGCGCTCCAGGAGGCGGCGCGCACCGGGGACCTCGCTCTGCTCGACGACGTGATTTCCGGTTACCGGCACACCATCGACGCGACCCCGCCCGACGACCCCGGCCTCGCGCGACGGCTGTCCTTCTTCGGTGCGGCCCTCTTCACGCGGTTCCAGCTGACCGGCGACCGGGCCGACGTCGACCAGGCGGTGGTGCCGGCCCGCCGCGCCGTGGAACTGGGCGCCGCGGACGAAGACTTCGACAAGTACCTCTCGAACCTCAGTGGTTTCCTCACGACCCGCTACCAGCAGACCAGCGACCCGGCCGACCTCGACGAGTCCATCGCGGCCGGGCGGCGGGCGGTCGCCGCGGCCGGGAGCCACGGCCGGGTCACCGAGCAGCTGACGAACCTCGGCGGCGCGCTGCTGACCCGCTTCGAACTCGCGGGCGCGCCGGCCGATCTGGCCGAGGCCGTCGCCGTCACCCGGCGCGCGGCCGCGGCACCCGGCGGAGCCGCGCGCGACCGGCCGTCCGTGCTGAACAACCTCGCGCGGGCGCTGTACCAGAGCTTCGGCCACGGCGGTCCGGCGTCGGACCTCGACGAAGCCGTGGCCGCCGCGCGCCTCGCCGTCCGGGACGGGGCCGGCCAGCCCCAGGAGAGCAAGTTCCTGTCCACCCTCGCGGATGCGCTGCGCAGCCGGTTCGAGCGGACCGGCGCCGCGCCGGACCTGGACGAGGCCATCGCGGCCGGGCGGCGGCTCGTCGCCGTCCGGGGCGGCGGGCGGTTCCGCGATCTGACCGGGCTCACCACGGACCTGCTGGTCCGCTTCGACCGGGGCCGCGCACCCGCCGATCTGGACGAAGCCGCGGCCATCGCGCGCCAGGCGGTCCAGGTGGCCCCGCCGGACCTCCGGCTCAACGCGCTTCGCCTGCTCGACCAGCTGGCGTCGGCGCGGTTCGAGGTCTCCGGCGCACCGGCCGACGAGGACGAGGTGATCGCGACCCGGCGGGCGATCGCCGCGGCGACGACGTCCGGCGAGCCCGGGCGCGGCGCGGACCTGACCGGCCTCGGGTTCGCCCTGCTGAACCGCTTCCGGGCCCGGCCCGACCCGCGCGACCTGGACGAGGCGGTGGACGTCCTGCGGTCCGCCGTGCCGGCCGCGGCGCCCGGTGTCGAGCGGCTCGCCTGCCAGTCCGACCTCTGCGTCGCGCTGTTCGCGCGCTACCAGGCCCGCGACGCGCGCGGCGACCTGGACGAAGCCGCGGGCATCGCGCGCGCCGTGTCCCAGGCGGACGCGCCGGCCGGGGTATTGCTCAACTTCGCCCACCTGCTCGACGTGCGCGCGCGGACGGCCGGGGTCCTCGAAGACCTCGACCTGGCCGTCGACCTCGTGCGCCAGTCCGTAGCGGCGGCGGAAAGCGGGCGGCCGCCGGTGGAGCGGCCGCACGGCTACCTCCGGTTGCGCGCCGACGGCGTCTTCGACGACGGCGCGGACCACCGCGAACCGACGCTCGCCGAGGTGCTGCGCCTGCACGGCGCGTACCTGCGGCGGCGGTTCGCCTGGACGAACGTGCTGGCCGACGTGGACGAAGCGATCGAGGTGGCGCGCCGGCTGGTCGCGGTGCCCGGCGACGAAGCCGAGCACGCGCGTGCCCTCGCGACGCTGAGCTTCACGCTCAAGTCCCGGTGGCTCGAGGCCCGCCGGGAGCCGGACCTCGACGAGGCCGTGGCGACCGGACGGCGCGCGCTCGCCGGCGACCCCGGGGACCTCCGCCTGGTCGTCGCGCTGAGCGACACGCTGAAGCACCGGTTCGACCACCACCGCGCCGGCCACGACCTCGACGAAGCGATCGAACTCGGCCGCCGCGCCGCCGTCGACCGGGACCCGGATGCGTTCGGCAACCTCTCGGCGTTGCTGCACGCCCGCTTCGACCGGGACCGCGACCCCGCCGACCTCGACGAGGCGATCGAACTCGGCCGCCGCGCGGTCGAGTTCGGGCGGGACGACGCGTTCGACCAGCCGGCCCGGCTGTTCAGCTTGGCCCGCACGCTGTCCGCGCGGATCGGGACCGGCCGCCGGGCCGGCACCGGGCCCGGCGTCGAGGCCGACCGGGCCGAGGCGCTCGACCTCGTCACGACGGTGGCCGGCCACCCGGCGGCGGCGCCGCGGCTGCGGGTCGAAGGCGCGAAGCTGGGCGCCTGGCTCGCGGTCGAACGGCGGTCGCCCGGCGACGAGGATCTGGTGCTGGGCGCCCGTTTGCTGGAAACCGCGGTCCACCTGCTGCCGGAACTGGCACCGCACCGGATGGCGCGCCCGCAGCAGCAGGGCGCGATCGAGACGGCGGCGGGGCTCGCCGACGACGCCGCCACGCTGGCCCTGCTGGCCCCGGACCGGCCCGAAGACCAGCGTGCCGAGCGCGCGTTGGCGTTGCTGGAAGCCGGTCGCGCGATCCTGCTGGGCCGGGTGCTGGACACCCGCGGCGACCTGACCGCGTTGCGCCGGGCCGAGCCCGAGCTGGCCGAGCGCTTCGCCGCGCTGCGCGAACTCCTCGACCGCGAGCCCGCGCCGGACGACCCGCGGCCGGACCGCGTCGGCGTGGCCACCGCGCTGACCGCGACGCTCCGCGAAATCCGGCGGACACCGGGCTTCGCCGGCTTCGCGTTGCCCCCGGCCGCCGAGGAGCTGCGCGCCGAGGCCGCCCACGGCCCGATCGTCACGCTCACCGTGGCCACCGGCGGCACGGCGCTCCTGCTCACCGGGGCCGGCACCACCGCGCTACCGCTGCCGCGGCTGACCGTGGCCGCCGTGATCGACCAGGTCAACGCCTTCCACGTGGCCCTGCGCGAAGCGGCCGATCCGGCCGCCGATCGCGTGGCCGCCCAGCAGGACCTGCTCGACGTGCTCGCGTGGCTGTGGGACGCCGTCGCCGGCCCGGTCCTGGACGCGCTCGGCTACCGCGAAACCCCCGCGGACGGCGCGCCGTGGCCGCGGCTGTGGTGGGCGCCGGGCGGGTACCTGAGCCTGCTGCCGCTGCACGCCGCGGGACACCACGGCACCGGGCCGGCCGTGCTGGACCGCGTCGTGTCCTCCTACACCCCCACCGTCCGGAGCCTGCGCCACGCGCGCGACCGCCGCCGCGCCGCCCCGGGGCCGCCGGGCCGCGCGCTGGTCGTCGCCATGCCGGTCACGCCGGGCCTGCCCGACCTGCGCCACGTCGGCGCGGAAACCGAGCTGCTGCGCGAACTCCTGCCCGGCGCGGACGTCCTGACCGCACCGGACCGGGCCCGCGTGCTCGCGGAGCTGCCGACGCACGCCATCGCGCACTTCGCCTGCCACGGCACGTACGACGTCGGAAACCCGGCGAAGAGCCGGCTGCTGCTGCGCGACGCTCCGCTGACCGCGGGCGCCCTGAACGCCGTCGGCCTCCAGGGCGTCCACCTGGCCTACCTGTCCGCCTGCCACACCGCGATGAACCCGGCCGAGGGCCTGCTCGACGAGGCGCTGCACCTGGCGGGCGCCCTCCAGGCGGCCGGGTTCCCCCAGGTCGTCGGCACGCTGTGGGAGCTCGACGACGAAGCGGCGGTCGAGGTCGCCGAGGGCTTCTACCGCGGGTTGCGGACGGCCGGGGCGATCGATCCGGGCGCGGCCGCGCGTTCGCTGCACCACGCCGTCCGCGCGCTGCGCGCGGAATACCCCCGCACGCCGTCACTCTGGGCGTCGCACCTGCACTTCGGCGCGTAAGTCACGCCGTCCCCAGGACGATCCGCCGCAGCGAGGGCAGGTACCGCACGAACGGATCGCGCCGGAAGGTCAACGGGCCCGGCCGCAGGAGCGTGGCGCCGAAGGCCGGGGTGTCCGGCCGGATCCCGTGCGCGTCCGGCGGCGTGCCGTCGCCGGGGTCGTCGGGCGTGACGTACACCGGCCCGCGCACCCGCGCCGCGGCGGCGCTGTCGACGCCCGCCCCGGCGCAGCCGAGCAGGACCAGCGCGTCCGCGGCGAGCCCGTGCTCGCGCCCGGTCAGCCCGGCGACGAGACCGCCGTAGCCGAGCCCGACCACCACGACCCTGGCCGCTTTCTTGTAGCGCCCGAAGTTCTCCGCCGTGACCGGCAGGCCGGCCAGGAAACTCGCCAGCCGGCCGGTCGCCGCGGCCGCGTACGCCGGGTCACGGGCTTGCCAGGAGTCCTGCGGTGCCACGTAGTCGGCCCAGCCGACCACGGAGAAGTCGTCCCCCTCGAACCTGCTGATCAGTGTGTCCACGAGGTCGAACAACGGGTCCGCGTTGTGCATGCCGGATCCGGCGCCGGGGATGACGACCACGACGTACCGCGCGTCGTCCGGGTTGTTCCGGGCGATGATGAGCCGCCCTTCGTCGGGATCGAAGCCCAGCAACATCGCGCGGCCGTCGCTCGTCATGGGACCAGTATGGCGGCTCCGGGCGTCAGGCTCCGGCGAACGCGCGGTCGACGGCGTCGGCGAAGGCACCCATCGACGGGTATTCGGCCTGGTAGGACCAGTCGCCGCTCGGCTCGGGCGTCGCGCCCCAGCCCGGGTTGGCGTGCCGCCGGTTGATCCACACCGACGACAGGCCTTCGCGCTTCGCGGGAACGTGGTCGTGGAACAGGCTTTGCGCCACGTGCAGCAGTTCCGCGCGCGCCACCCCCAGCGACGGCAACGTCTCGTCCAGCGCGCGAAAGTGGTTCCCGGCGGGCTTGTAGGCGCCGACGTCCTCGGCGGTGATGATCGCGGCGAACCGGCCGCGCAGCCGCTCGTTGCTCCCCGCGAAGCCCGCACGGTCCACATTGGACAGGATGATCAGCTGGTAGTGCCCGGCGAGCCGCGCCAGCGCGTCGGCCGAGTCCGGGAACGCGGGCCACTGCGGCACGGACTCGCCGAGCCGGCGGGCCCACTCGTCGCCGACACCGCACCCGAGATCCGCGCCGGTCCGGCGGAACGCCTCCGCGAGCACGTCGGGGTACCGCGTCGCCGGCGCTTCCCGCTCGACCGCGGCCTCGTTGTCCGCGTAGGCGACCAGCAGTTCCTCGTCGGAGAGGCCGAGGCCGTGCTCCTTCGCCCACGGCGACAGGACGGCGGCGATCCCCGCCTCCCAGTCGATCAACGTGCCGTAGCAGTCGAAGCTGAGCGCCTTGAACTCCGTCAGGTCGGCCACGGCCCCACTGTAGGACAGCCGTGGCCGACTTCCGCCATCGCCGTACGCGCGCGCTCGCGAAGCTATACGGTCACCCGCATGTACGTGACGCCGCCGAACGCCACCCGCCCGGTCACCGCTCCGGTCTGGTGGCAGGTGCTCGGGCCCGGGTCCACCGCGCTGATCGGGTTCTTCATGCTGACCGTGATCTACCGGTTCGACGGCGAGTCGGAGATCCAGCGCGACCTCGGCCTGTCCAGCCTGTTCTTGCTGGTGGCGGGCCTGGTCGCCTACCTGGCCGGGGTGGCGCTCGGCGCGGTACCCGGGCTCCTGCTCGGCGCCCGCTTCCCGACCGCCGTGGCCGTGCCCGCGTCCTGCTTCCTCGTCTTCGGCGTCCTGCTGGTCGCCTTCGCCGACGCCGGCGCCCTGCTGACGGCCGGCCGCGTCCTCTCGGGACTCGGCACGGGCGCGGCCGCCGGTGCGACGGTCGCGCTGATCGTGAAGCTCCGCGAAGGCCGCGGAGCTGCCGGCGGGGTGACGGCCGGGCTCGCCGTGCTCGCGCTGCTGCTCGGGCCGGTCATCGGCCAGCTGATCTCCGAGGCGGTGGGCTTCCGGCCGGTCCACCTGATCGCGGTGCCGTTCCTGCTCGTCGCCTTGGTCGTCAACGCGGTCCTCGGCATCGTCCGGCTGTCCGCCGCCAAGCGCACGGTGCCGCAGCCCGGGTACCCCGGCGGCCCGTGGCAACCCGGCGGCGCCGCCTGACCCCCGCGGTCAGCGACGACCGGCCGCCAGCAGAACCAGGAACTGACCACCGCCCGGCTGGACGTCGGCGGTCACCGGGAGTCCCGGCAGGAGCCGGGAAAACCGGTCCACCAGCCAGTCCGCGGCCTCCCGGGCGTCCTGCTCGGTCGGGCACCGGGCGACCATTTCGCGGCCGCCCTTGCGCTCCAGCCGTCCGGCCACGGTGATCAGCGGCGCGGGTTCGGCCACGTGCAGGCGGTCCGGCCAGGCGATGACCACCTTGACCGCGCCCTTGCGCGTGTTGCACCCGCGGTGTGCGAGCCGCTCGGGGACCTTCGCCTTCCGGTCGGCGGTCCGGCTGTCGACGCTGGGTCCCCGCGGGTCGTTCACCGACATGTCCGGGTCGACCGGTTCGTCGCACACCCAGCAGCGCCAGCCGTCGCGCTCGGCCACGTCATCGAGGAGACTCACCCGGGCAAGCTACTTCAAGGAGCGTGCGGGCGACCAGTTCGGGGTCCGTGAGCGGCACGTCGTGCGGTCCGTCGAGCGCCCGCGTCGCGTACCCGGCGGACTTCCCGAACCGCTCGAACGGGTACGTCGGCGGCCGGCAGTGCACGGCCGTTCCGGGGACGCGGCCGACCGCGCCGGTCAACCGCGTGGGTTCGGTGAACGTGCGCAGCGGCTGGGGCCGCAGCCGTTCCGCCAGCCAGGCCGCCTGATCCGGGTCGGTCACGCCGAACGCGGCCGGCGGAGGCGCCGGGATCAGCGTGCCGTCCCCGGCCGCCGCCCGGATCGCCGCGCCGAACGATGCGGGCGCCAGGCCGAGGAGGCTCGCGCCGTCCGGTCCGGCCCAGCCGTCGAGCAGGATGACGTGCTCGACCGCGCCGGGACGCGCGTCGGCCGCCTCCCGGACGACCAGGCCGGCGTAGCTGTGCCCGACCAGCACGACGTTTTCGCCGTCCGGGAGGGCGTCGAGGACCGCGCCGGCGTCGTCGTGGAGGCCGCCCCCGCCGAGTTCCGGGGTGATCGTGCGCGCACCCGCGGCGTGCAGGTGGGGTACGACGCCGTGCCAGGCCCACGGTCCGTGCCAGGCGCCGTGGACGAGGACGAACGTGGCCGCCGGGCTCACGCCGGCCCGCCCACGGTCAGCACGACCTTGCCGACGGTCCGTCCACTCGAGACGAGCCGGTGCGCCTCGACCGCTTGCGAGAGCGGCAGTTCGCGGCCGACGTGCACCTCGAGCGCGCCTTCGCGTGCCAGATCCGCCAGCGCGGCGAGACCGACGTGGTCCGGCTCGACCAGGAACCCGGACGCGCGGACACCCAGTTCCGCCGCCCGTTCGTGCATCCCGGGGGTCCACGCGCTCTGGGCGTTGACCAGGATCCCGCCCGGGCGCAGGCACCGGAGCGCGTCCAGCGCCGCGTCACCGCCGAACATCTGGAGCACCACGTCGGCGTCGCGGACTGCCGCGGCGACGTCGGTCGTGGTGTAGTCCACGACCTCGTCCGCGCCGAGGGCCGTCACGAACGCGTGCTTGGCGGCGCTGGCGGTGCCGATCACGTACGCGCCGAGCGCTTTCGCGATCTGGACCGCGAGGTGGCCGACGCCGCCGGCCGCGGCCGTGACCAGCACGCGCTGCCCCGGCCGGACCCCTGCCACGTCGACGAGCATCTGCCACGCGGACAGCCCGGCCAGCGGCAACGCGGCCCCCGCCGGGAAGCCGAGCTCGGCGGGCAGGGCGGCGAAGTGCCGCGCGGGCGCCGTGACGAACTCCGCGTAGGCGCCCGCGGCGCGCGGGAACCACGGCATGCCGAAGACCCGGTCGCCGGGCCGGAACCGCGTGGTGCCGTAGCCGACCTCGGCCACCACGCCCGCGACGTCCCAGCCGTGGACGAACGGCAGGTCGAGGACGCGGTTGTAGGCCTGGCCCCGGGCCGTGTAGCAGTCGACCGGGTTCACGCCCGCCGCCCGCACCTCGACCAGCACCTCGCCGAAGACCGGCACCGGCGCCTCGGTCTCGACCAGTCTCATGCCCTCCGGAGAACCCCACTCGTCTTGGCGCACCGCTCGCATGCTCAGCTCCTTCGGTCAAACAATGTGGACGACCGTACTGGAACTTTCACGGCTCGGCCGCGTAATTTTGACCAACTTCGGCTACGACACCGGTACGGTCGTCCACCTATCGGCTATGCTCACGAGGTGGACAAGCGGATCCTGCGCGGCATGCAGTCACGGCAGCTCATCCTGGACCGGGCGATGAACATCGCCTCGGTGGAGGGGCTGGAAAGCCTGTCCGTGCGACGGCTGGCCACCGAGCTGGACGTCAGCAAGAGCGGGGTGTTCGCGCTCTTCGGGTCGAAGGAGGAGCTGCAGCTCGCGACCGTGCGCGCGGCGATCGAAGTCTTCACGGCGAAGGTCGTCAGACCGGCCAGGAAGGCACCCCCGGGCATCCGGCGCGTCCGGGCACTGGGCGAGTCGTGGCTGCGGTACACCCGCCGTCCGGTGTTCGACGGCGGCTGCTTCTTCACCGCGGCGGCCGCGGAGTTCGACGCCCGCCCCGGCCGCGTCCGGGACACCATCGCCTCGGCCCGCCAAGACTGGCAGATCTTTTACGCGGCAACGACTTCCGAAGCGCAGGAGCTGGGCGAGATCACCGCGGACCTCGACCCGGCCGACCTCGCCTTCGAACTCGACGCGCTGGCCCGCGTCGCCGCCGAAGACGCCGTGCTCTTCGACGACGACAGCCGCTACGACCGGGTCGCCCGCATCATGCTGGCCCGCCTCCGCGCGGTCGCGACCGACCCGGCCCTGCTCGAAGAGGCGTAGTCAGCGCCGGATGACGGTGCTCACGGCCTCGCCGGTGCGACCGGTCTTCAGGTACCCGGTCGCCGCGAAGCTCCCATAGCCGGCCGGCGTCGTCCGCACGGTTGCGACCTCGATCGCGGACCGGGATCCGTTTCCGCGGCCGCGCATTCCTCAACGCCGCCACCGACCCCGACCCTCCGGTACGCCACCCGAGTGATTTCCCTTCTTGACCGCAACAAGGTGTAACCCCGTGGCAAGCGGCGACGACTCACGCTCATCGCGGTAAGCCGAGCTCAGGGAGACAGCTGATGCCGGGAGGAATTTACGAAACAATCCAAAAGTTCGGCCGTTCGCAGCTCCCGGCCTGCCACCGGCTCCTGATCCCCTCCGACCACGTGCTGGGCAGCCTTCCGGAAAACGGCGCTCGAGGACCGACGGCCGCGACGAAAGACCGCCACCGCGTACACGTGACCGTGAACGACATGCGGCTGGCTTCCGACCAAGTGCGCAGCAAGACCTACGACCCGTTGGTGCTCGCCGTAACCGAGTCGCTGTTCGACGGAAAGACCTGCCGGGTTCCGTTCGTCGTCGGTTCTTCACTGGTGAACGCGGAGCACGGCACCCCGCGCACAATGCGGTACTCGGACACACTGGTCGGCGGCCCCTTCCCCTACACCGGGCGGATCGCGGTCACGGTGATCTTGTACCGGCTCTTGCGCGACGACTACGCCCGGGCCGCTCTCAGCGCCGTGCAGAAAATCTGCTCGGCGGTCGGCGTCGGCGGCCCGATGTCCGCCGGGCTCGATATCGCGAACGGTGTCCTGGACGCCGTCGAGGCCGCCCTGGGCCACAAGCAGGTGCAGCCCGTGCTGGGCGAACGCCTCGAACTCCACGGCGACCAGCTGCCCGCGGCATCTTTCGCGGTCCTGCCGAACGCCGAACAAGCCGATCGTTTGTGGCTCGACGGCGGGATGCTGAAGAAGGGCGACACCGCGGCATCGGCGAAACCGCCGGTGAAGACCGATTACCTCGCCTTCAGCGTCGGGGTGGAGCCGACGGTCGATCTGCAGTCGCTGCCGTGGTTCACGCCGCTGTGGAACCGGATCGTGCGATGGGCCGGGATCCCGAACGAGGACGCCCGCTCGGTCATGCGCAACTACCTCGCGGCGCTCTACGAGGAAATCGCGACCAGTCCGGACGTGCCACCCGACGCCGTGGACGAGATCTACGCAGGGTGGGAGCGGCGGGCGGTCGCCGTCCGCGAGCGGGCCCAGGCCATCGAGCGGCTGGACAGCCGGGAGGCGGAAAGCGATCCACTGCTGACCCGGTCCCGGCAGATCAGGGGTGTCTCATGAGCCGGAAGGGGTTCATCGAGTGCAAGCTGGATCTCCTGGACAGCAAGCAGGTCAAGTTCACCAGCGACACCCACCACGACGAATACTTCTGTGAAACCGACGAGGACCTGCTGCACTCGGCGACGACCAAGTGGATCGGGCAGCTCCTGCGGGACCGCCCGGAGGCGGTGTCCGCCGAAGGACTCAAGATCCTGGGGCGGCACCTCTACGATCGCGTCTTCCGCGGCGATGTCGATCTGGCTTTCCGGCAGACGTTCGAACGGTTCCGGGCGTTCGCCGACGATCACCGGGCGGACTCGCTCCGGCTCGTCATCACCTTCCACCCCCGCGCGGAGGACCTCACCAATCTCCCCTGGGAATTCCTCTACCTCGCGCACGAAAACGGAAGCGGAACCTTCCTCACCGGCGAATCGCATTCGCTCGTGCTCACCCGGGTCGTATCGGGCCAGCGGCCACTACCCGACAACCCGCGCGACAACCTGTCCATCCTCTTCGCCCTGTGCGCACCCGAAGGGACGAACGAGGGCACGACCAAGAACCTCCGAGCGCTGTTCGAGGACGACAATCCACTTGCCGCACAGCCGCTCCGGCAGCCGACCTTCGGCCAGCTGAAGAAGGCGATCAGCGAGATGAACCCCGACATCGTGCATCTCGTCGCGCACGGCGAACCCGGCAAGGTGGTCCTTCCGCGCGAAACCGACCGGATCACCGCCGACGTAGCCCTCGCCGACATCGAACGATCGAAGCGTCAGCCGGCCGCGTCCGTCAAACGGACCGAGCTCGTCGACACGAGCAAGCTGCGCGCGCTGTTCGGGTCCTCACCACCGAGCCTCATGTTCCTGCACTCCTGCCACGGCGGCGGGTCGGACAACGAAGCGCTGTACTGCACCGCGGTGGAGATCGTCCGGTCCGGCGTCCCTGCCGTCATCGCGATGCAGTACGACATCGAGGCCGAGGAAGCGGACGTCTTCGCGGCTGCTTTCTACCGGGCTCTCATCGAAAACCGAACCGTGGGTGAAGCGGTCTTCGAAGGGCGCAAAGCACTCGTCGAGCTGGCAGAGGGCACCTACTGGGGGCACCGGAACTTCGGGACCCCGGTCATCTACCTGCAACGCGACGTCGAAATAGTGAAGGCACGGCACCGGAACCCGTTCTCCGAACGCGAAACCCGGCCACCGCAGGGTACTTGCCCTCGCTGTGCGGTCACGACGAGGACCGAGCACAAGTTCTGTCCCGAATGCGCCATCCCCCTCGTCTGTCCCTGCTCCTGGGACACCCCGACCGGCTGCGATTGCCGCGAGAGCCTCCACAAGCCGCAGCTCGGGAGATGCCCGGTCTGCACGCACAGGTTCGAGGTCCAGCCCTACACACCGCCGCCCGGCGAACCCACCGCGCCTCCCCTCGCGCTTCCCCAACGTCCCGGCGACGGATTTGAGAAGGCATCATGAGCGAGGGAGCGGAATGGCGATCTTGGCCAGGATTCGACGCCTTCCAGGACACGCTGACCAACCCGCCGGCCATCCGCCGCGCCGCCGCGGATTACGCGATGGCACTCATCGTGGACAAGCGGCACGAAGCCGCCCGCGACGCGATCGCCACCGCGCTGGCCGAACCGGGCGATCACCCACCTCGTGCCGCACTTCTGCTCATGAACGCCGAGTGCGCTCAGCAGCTGGGTAAACCCGGTGCGGCCGCCGCGCAAGTGCTGGAAGCGGTGGAGGACACACCGCAGGCGCTCGAAGCCGTCACGACCTGGCTGCGCGATCTGTTGCTCGCCGAAGAAGCGGGCCCGGCACGGCGGTACCTGCTCGACCGCGTCCTCCCCGCTCTGCGTCCCCGGGTCGGAGCGCGGGTCGGAGACGCACTGTGCGCTCTCGAACTCGAAGCCGCCATCCTGGAGGGGAAGTGTCAAGACGCCCTGCAGGCCGTCAACCGGCTGACCGACGTCGACCCCGTCGAGGACGTTCTCCGCGCGGTGCGCTCGCGGGATTCCGGCGACGCCGCGGTCTTCCACACCCTCGTCCTGGTCGACATCCAGCTCGGCAGGCAGGAGCAGGCACTCGCCGACGTTTCTCAGTTCATCAGCGAGGGCAAGGTGGACCACGACCCGGCGGCCGCAGTGCGCCTTCGCGAGCTCAAAGCCGAACTGCTTCCCCAGGACGACGTAGATGCCGTGGCGGACGCGTATTTCGACGCCGGGGAGAAGGCCTACCAAACGGATGCGCTCGCCGACGCCGAGCGGCTCCTCCGGTTGTCCCTCACCGCCGCGGATCGTCCGCTCACCCACTGGTACCTCGCGGAGACGCTCCGCTTGAGCTCGGTCGGCCTGCCCGATCGGACCGAACGGCGCCGCACCCTAGAGCAAGCGCTCGGCGAGTGGCGGGCCGGAACCGAGGCCGGTCCGGCGAGCTGGGCTTGGACCTGGGCCCTCGACACCTCCGCCGCGATCTTCCGAGAGCTCGCCGACCTGGTCCCGGAGCGAGGCAGGCTGTCCATGCTCTCCGTGCTCGGAGCGTACGAGCGGCACCTCCTGGTCGAGGACAGGGACGGTGACACGTGGTCACGCCTGGCCGAGGCCTGCATCCAGCTCGAATGGCCGGGGGTGGCCCTCGACTGCGCCCGACGGGCTGTCGCTCTCGCTCCCGACGACCAATTCGCCCTGTGGACTCTCCTCTACGCCCAATTGCAGAGCGGTCACCCCGACGCGGAGACCACCTGCGGCCGATTCCTCGATCTGCCTCCCGACGACGTGTTGATGCACGGACTCGTCCTGCACCTGCTCGGCCGAAACCGGGAAGCGGAGAAGAAGCTGCGCAGCGCCTACGACGGCCCCGAGGGTTTGAGAGCCCGCTTGATCGCGATTCGCGCGTTGCTGCGCGCCGAGCCAGCGGCGGCCGCGGCCACCGCGGCGGGCGCGCTCGAACTGATGGACCAGGGCGATCCTCGGGCCAGGGACGCCGATCTCCCCGTCATCGCCGAACTCCTGTACCGAGGCGGCCGCTACGGCGAGGCCATCGCACGGCTCGAGCCCGTCGATGCCTACTTCACCCGCACGATCTACACCGCGGGCGACATCGCCGGGGCATTGATGTTGTGCCACCTCGCGCTCGACCGTCCGGCAGCCGCAGAAGGACAAATGGCTGTCGTGCGGACTTCCCTGCGCGACGTCTTCGAAGCGACGCAACTCGCCAGGGACCTGCGTGACTTCGCGACCAAAGCCCCGAGCGAAGCCAGTGCGGCGACGGCTCTCCGCCACGCCGACGAGATCGACCGGCTGGCCGGGCGGCTTCAGACAGCCCATCTCGACCCCGACGACGTCCTCCTCCAGCTTGCCGCGGCGAGCGCCGGCGAGGGCGACAACGGCCGGTGGCCGTTGGCACTCACGCGAAGCCGCGTCCTGATCGCCGCGGCTCGCTGGGAGGAAGCGGCACGGGTCTCGATCGACGTCCTCGAGTCGGCCGGACTGCCGGACATCGACCAGCCCGGTCTGGTGGGACGGATTCTGGTAGCGGTCGACGCGCTGCTCGGGAACGACGAGGTGGACCGCGCGCACGAACTCGTGGGCCGAGCACTGGGAACACCGTTGTCTCTCCCGGCGGATGACTGCGTACCCGCACTGGAGTCCCGCCGGCTCCTGACTTCCCTGCTCCGAGACGACCATCAGGAAGCGCGGCGAGCCGCCGCCGCCAGTAGCACGATGTCTGTCAGCGAGCTCACGGACGTCCTCCGGAAGATCGGGGGCGGGGCGGCGCGGCTGGTGCAGCTTCGCCGGGGCACGGGCGGCCTCGATGACGCCTCTCTGGCCGACGCCTTGAACCGGATCCGGGACGAGCTGTTCCAGCTGGCACCGACGTTCGACGAGTGGGCGTGGCCGATGACGGACCCGATCGTCATCTCGATCGCCACCGACCTCGTGCCGGCAAACACGAGCGAGGACGGACCGCTGTTCGCGACCGTCATCCCGCGGATCCGAGACCGCGTGCGGGCGACGACCGGAATCACCGTTCCGGGCGTCCGGGTCCGGGAAGACACCGAGTTGCCTCCCGGCGGGTATCGCATCTGCATCGGCGGCAACCGCGACGTGCCCGGCCACGTCCCTGCCGGCTACGCCTACATTCCGAGTTCGCGCGAGCACGTGCGGTCGAAACTCGGCCAGGACGTCGAGGTCACGGTTGTTCCGGACCCCCTGACCGGGTCGGAATCGTGCTGGGTGCCGGCGCCGCCCCCCGGCGCGGAGGGGGCGGAACACCCGGGAACCACCGCGCTGGAGCGCGCCGTCGGCTGGGTCAGGAACAAGGTCGACCACTTCTTCGATCAAGTCGTCTGGTCCGCGCTGCTGATCGAAACCGGGGCCGACCACGACCGGCTGACGTACCCCATGCGTGTGTTGGAGGCGTGCTTGCTCGGCAGTGTGGCCGATCTCGTGAGGGTCGACGACATCGCCGCACTGATCTCGGAGTGGCGAACAGCCGGTCACCTCGCCGGCGCCCCCGACGTCGATGACCGCGGCGTCGTCCGGCTGACGACGGTTTTCCGGGATCTCCTCCGCACGGGAATCAGCCTCTGCCCCGAAGGTGACCTCGGCGGCCTGGTCCGCATCGTGTCGGGCGAAAAATGGTCGTACGCGGCCGCCGTCCGGGAAGCACGCTCCCGGCTGGCCCTCATCCAGCGCGCCGGAGGTGGAGAAGCATGACCAGCCGCTCCGCGACGACGGTCGACGTCGAGCTCGCGCCGTCCCTGCACACTGTGGTCGCCCGATCCGATCCCGGCCTGCTCGAGTGCCGCACCACGGTCCAGAACGCACTCGACGACCTGGTGCACGGGCTCGGCGCCGGCATCGAGACCACCCTGAACCTCTGGTGCGCGCCCGACGCCCTCGAGCTCTTCTCCGTCACTGCCGGTGGTTCCAGGTGCGACACCGGTGACCTCGCCTCGGCATCGCTGTTCCGGGGGGTCGCGGGCATCCCCTGGTACCGGCAAGCCGGCGAAGCTGACGCCGTGATAGCCGAACGGGCGCGGTCCGGCGATGTCGCGGGCGCCTCGGCAGTGCTGGCCGCCATCGTGGCGGAAGCCGTCAGACGGAACGCGGTCGCGCTCGTGGACCGCGACCAGCTGGCCTCGCTCCTTCCCGGCGACGCCCCGAGGATGGGTTCGGTGGCGGGACTGGAACTCGCGCTGCGGCTCGGTCTTCCCGTGCGGGACGCCGGCGATCGATACCGCGGGGCCGTCGATCCCGGGGCACCGGCCACCGATATCGCCGAACAGGTCGTCGACAGCCTGGCCGCGGACACGTGGGAGATCAAGGTCCACCCCGGCTACCTCGACGCTTTGCTGGAATCCGCCGATGTCACAGCACCAGACGGCTTCGCGGCCGCCCGGAAGGACCTCTACACCGGGCTGGGCGTGTCCCTGCCCGATCTCACCGTGGTCGAGGACCCGGCGCTGCCCGAGCTCGGCTTCGCCTTCGGCCTCGGCGGGGGGAACCCACCACCGTTCATCGGGCTTCCACCCGACGCGGTGCTTGCCGTGGCCACAGCCGCCGACGAGCCCGGTGTCGCCGAGCCCCTCACCGGGATCGGCGCCGCGGTCATCCCCGCTTCACGGGCGACGGACGAGGCCACCGTGACGATCACGCCCGTCGGACTGATGGCGCGGGCCTTCCGGTACGCCATCACCGATCGTCTGCCGGGCACGATCACGTTGACCAGCACCCGTTCTCAAGTAGATCTGCTGCACTACCTGTCGCCACGGCTTACGAGCGCGATCCGCCCCCACCTCGTCGCCTTGACGCGACGGCGCCGAGCGAAGGTATCGGCTGGAACGAGCGTCCGGGACCTTGCCACGATCGCCCAGACGCTGCTCGACGAAAGCTTGCGCCCTGCGGCGTCGCCGGCTGACGAGGCGGAGATCGGGACCGCCCGCAAAGACGAGCCCGCGGCCGCCGACCGGCGCCCGAACCGGTGAAACCGCCCGCCCGGGAGCCGCGCGCTTCCGGGCGGGCGGCGGCTCAGCCGACCTGCAGGTCGATGCAGGCGTAGAACGCGTTCGCCGTGTCCGCGATGTTCCACACCGCGAGCACCGTCTGGCGTCCCGTGTGGCCGGACAGGTTCACCTGGTGCGAAACGGTTTCCGGGGGCTGCTCGTTGTTGCCGCTGATGTCCGCGACCTTCTGGCCGCCGACGTAGTACTCGTAGTTCGCCGTGCGGTGGCGGGCGGTGAACGTCCACGTGAACGTCGCCGTCGTGCCCACCGGCGAAGCGTGCCAGCCCTTGCTGTCGTCGTTGAGCTCGGCGAACTGCGCGTTGCCGCCGTTGCAGGACCGCAGCCCCTTCGGGCCCTCCACGCTCTGGGGCTCGTACTTGATTTCGCCGCACGGCACCGTGCCCTGGGCACACTGCGCCTGCCGGCTGGCCGGGGAGTTCACGTAGCCGTGCGCGCTCGCCACGCCGGCGGGGCTCACCACGACCAGTACCGGTGCCAGGAGGGCGCCCGTCGCGGCCGCGACCAGTTTGCGGTTCATACCAGCTCCTTCGGGGACAGGCTCGCCTCCCGCCGGGCACGGCGAAGCCGCGGTCCGGGCCACCGAGGAGGCCCGCCGCGACGGGATGTGGTGCGAGCGAAGGAAATTGTGGTCTAGACCATACGTCGCAAGGGCACTTAGGTCAACAGATGGCAAAGTGCGAGTTCATGTTGGTAAGACGCCAACCGTCGCCCGATGTTCCGGTCAGCGGGACCCGCCGGGGCGGACCGGTCGGCGGCAGCGGCGCGCGGACCTCTAGGATCACGCCCGTGACCACCTACGACGACACTTTCGAGCACCTCGACGCCGCCGCCCTGCCGGAACGGCAGCAGAAGATCCTCGTGGCGATCCGGGACTGGGTGGTCCGGTACGGCTACTCCCCCAGCACCCGCGAGATCGGCGAAGCGGTCGGGCTGCAGTCGACGTCGTCGGTGTCGAAGCACCTGGCGAGCCTGGAGGACAAGGGGTTCCTGCGCCGCGGCTCGGGCGTGTCGCGCCCGATGGACGTGCGAGCGTTCCTGCAGGGCGGCGAAGCAAGGGAAGACCGCGACTCGGTCCCGGTGCCCGTCGTCGGCGACATCGCCGCCGGTACGCCGATCTCGGCCGTCGAGCACGTCGACGACGTCCTCAAGCTGCCGCGCGACCTCACCGGGCGGGGCACCGTCTTCGGGCTGCGCGTCCGCGGTGACTCGATGATCGACGCCGCCATCTGCGACGGCGACATCGTCGTGGTCAAGCAGCAGCACGAGGCCCACTCGGGCCAGATCGTCGCGGCGATGATCGACGAGGAGGCGACGGTCAAGGTCTACCGCCGCCGCGGCGGTCACGTCTACCTCGAGCCCCGCAACCCCGCCTACGACGTCATCGACGGCGACCGGGCGGCGATCCTGGGCGTGGTCGTGTCGGTGCTGCGGAGCGTCTGACGCGCTTCACCAGGTGACCGGCAGTTCGTACACGCCGTACACGGATCCGTCGTGCTTGAACGGGATCCGCTCGACGGCTGTCGCCAGCGCGAGCGTCGGGATCCGCCGGTAGAGCGTGCGGTAGACGACCTGCAGCTCGAGCCGGGCCAGCGGCTGGCCGAGGCACTGGTGGACGCCGAAGCCGAAGGCGACGTGCCGGTGCGCGTCGCGGGTCAGGTCGAGCCGGTCGCCGCCGGGGAACGCCGCCGGGTCGCGGTTGGCGATGTCGTTGGCCATGATCAGGCCTTCACCGGCCCGGACGGTCACCCCCGCGACCTCGATGTCCTCGAGCGCGACGCGGCGGCGGCCGTTGTGCGTGATGTTCAGGTACCGCAACAGTTCTTCGACCGCCGACGCCACCAGCGCCGGGTCGTCGGACTCGCGCAGCAGCGCCAGCTGGTCCGGGTGCTCCAGCAGGGCCAGCGTGCCGAGCGCGATCATGTTCGCCGTCGTCTCGTGGCCGGCGATGAGCAGGAGCGCGCCCATCTGCGCCGCTTCGACCCGGGTCAGCTCCCCGGCGTGCACGCGGGCCGCGAGCCCGGAAAGCAGGTCGTCCGCGGGGTTTTCCAGCTTCTCCCCCACCAGCCGGTCGAGGTAGCCGACGAGCGCCTGGTGCCCGGCCGCGCGTTCTTCCGGCTTCGCGTCCCGCCGGATGATGACCTTGCTGTTGTCCTGGAAGAAATCGTGGTCGGCGTAGGGCACGCCGAGCAGTTCGCAGATCACCAGTGACGGCACCGGCAGCGCGAACGCCTCGACGAGGTCGGCCGGCTTCGGGCCGGCCAGCAGCGCGTCGATCCGCTCGTCGACGATCTGCTGCACCGCCGGGCGCATGGCGGCGACGCGGCGGATCGTGAACGGCGCGGTCACCATCTTGCGCAGCCGCGCGTGCTCGGGGTTGTCCATCAGGATGAAGCTGATGCCGGTGCCGCCCTTCGGCAGCGGCGCCGGGCTCGGGTAGCCGGGGCGCGTGACGTCGGCGCTGACGCGCGGGTCGGCCAGCAGCGCGCGCTGGTCGGCGTAGCGGGTCACCAGCCACGGCGTGCTGCCGTCCCACAGCCGGACGCGCGCGAGCGGCGCCTCGGCCTGCAGTTCGCGGGCCGCGGGCGGCGGGTCGAACGGGCAGCCGGCGGCGCGCGCCATCGGGAACCCGGGGATGTCGGTGGTGTTCGTCATCGGTCCTCCAGTTCGTGATCAGTCAACCGAAGACTGCTACGCTAAGTCAAGCGACTGATTTAATTCGGACATCCCGACGGAGGACCCGTGCCCGACCCCGCCACCCCCGCCGTCGAGGCGCCGTCACGCGCGAACCTCGTCGTGGGGGTCCTCGCCTTCGCGGGCATCGTCGTCTCGCTGATGCAGACGCTGGTCATCCCGCTGATCCCGGCCCTGCCCGGGCTGCTGCACGCCTCCGCGGCCGACGCCACCTGGGCGATCACGGCCACCCTGCTCGCGGGCGCGGTGGCGACGCCGACGGTCGGCAGGCTCGGCGACATGTACGGCAAGCGGCGGATGCTGCTGCTCAGCCTCGGCGCTCTGGTGGCGGGTTCGACGATCGGCGCGCTGTCCGGCAGCCTGGCGCCGATGGTCGCCGGCCGGGCGCTGCAGGGCCTCGCGGCCGGCGTCATCCCGCTCGGGATCAGCATCATGCGCGACGAGCTGCCCGCCGAACGGCTCGGCTCGGCCACGGCGCTGATGAGCGCGTCCCTCGGCGTCGGCGGCGCGCTCGGCCTGCCCGCCGCGGCACTGCTGGCGGAAAACGCCGATTGGCACGTGCTGTTCTGGACCGCGGCCGGGCTGGGACTGGTGGTGGCCGGCCTGGTCGTCGCGCTGGTGCCGGAGTCCCCGGTCCGCACCGGCGGCCGGTTCGACGTGCCGGGCGCGGCCGGGCTGTCGATCGCGCTGGTGTGCCTGCTGCTCGCGATTTCGAAGGGCGCCGACTGGGGCTGGGGCAGCCCGGCGACGCTGGGCCTGTTCGCGGCCGCGGCCGTCGTCCTGCTGCTGTGGGGCCGGTGGGAGCTGCGGACCGCGCGGCCGCTGGTGGACCTGCGCACGACCGCGCGGCGCCAGGTGCTGCTGACGAACATCGCGTCGGCGGTGTTCGGCTTCGCGATGTTCGCGATGTCACTGGTCCTGCCCCAGCTCCTGCAGCTGCCGGCCGCGACCGGCTACGGCCTCGGCAAGTCGATGCTGGTGGTGGGCTTGGTGATGGCGCCGTCGGGGCTGGTGATGATGGCGCTGGCCCCGGTCTCGGCACGCGTTTCCCGCACGCGCGGCCCGAAGACGACGCTGATGCTCGGCGCGGTCGTCGTCGCGGCCGGGTACGCGCTGGGCATCGGGCTGATGAGCGCGACCTGGCAGCTCGTGGTCGTGTCGAGCATCATCGGCGCGGGCATCGGGCTGGCGTACGGCGCGATGCCCGCGCTGGTGATGGGCGCGGTCCCGGTTTCGGAGACCGCCGCGGCGAACAGCCTCAACACGCTGATGCGCTCGATCGGCACGTCGGTCTCGAGCGCGACGGCGGGGCTGGTCCTCGCGCGGTGGACGATCGGCTTCGGACCGGCGACCCTGCCGTCGCAGAACGGTTTCCGGCTGGTGCTGGCGATGGGCTCGGCGGCGGCGCTGATCGCGCTGGCGGTCGCGGCGTTCCTGCCCCGGCGGGCACCCGCGGCGGTGGCGGCGAGTCCCGAACCGGCCGCCGCGGCGAGCCGCTGACCGCCCGGGGTCACTCCCGGGCGGCCAGTCCGTCGAGGTGGAGCACGCCGCCGGTGTGGTGCGCGGCCACGAACTCCGGTCCCTTCGTCACCAGGCGGGCGATCGCCGTGGCGTGGCCGTGGCCCAGGCCGTGGTCCGTCTTCAGCCAGGTGATGATCTCGCCGTGCTTGGTGAGGTTCTTGCTCGCCGCCAGGTCGAGGAAGGCGCGCGGGGTGATGCCGGTCTGCTTCTCGGCGTTGTCGAGGTAGGCCTGGAAGGACATGGGGACTCCGGAGGTCGGTGCGGGTTGTGTGTCCCCAACTTCTCACCGACAACTTTTTTTGTCAAGGCTTTGCCGCGAACACCGCCAGCGTCGTGTACGGCAGCACGAAGGGCTTTTCGATCGCCGCGCCGACGGCGGCCAGCACCTCCGCCAGCGCGCCCGGCGCCAGCCGCGTCAGGCCGCCGGTCGTCGGCAGGAAGTCCAGCCACTCCTCGCGCGTGTAGCGCTTCTCCCAGGTGAACCGCCGGAGTTCCGGCTCGCCGAAGGCACCCGAGGCCCGGACCGCGTCGGCGAACCCGGTGAACATCACCTCGTACAGCTCGGCGGCGCTCCTCGACTCCCCCGCGAACGGCGAGCCGGGCATGGCGGCCTTCAGCGCGTCCGCGACCGCGGCGGGCGGCTGGAAGACGTGCGCGAACACCGCGAGCAGCCCGCCGGGCCGCAGCACGCGCGCCGCCTTCGCCGGGCCGGCGACCGGGTCGACCCAGTGCCAGGCCTGCCCCGCGACGACCGCGTCGAACGCGCGCCCGGCGGGGTCCCACTCCTCGAAGGTCGCGACTTCGACGTCGGTCCCCTTGTCCCGCGCGAACGCGGCCATCCGCGGGTCGGGGTCGACGCCGAGCACCCGGCACCCGGCGGCGGCCAGCTGCCGCGCCTCGATCCCGGTGCCGCAGCCGACGTCGAGGAGGTCCGGGCCGGGGCTCGCGGCACGCACCGCGGTCACGAGTTCTTCCGGGTACGGCGGGCGCGCGCGGTCGTAGCGTCCGGCGTCGATCCCGAACGACTCCGCGATCCGGCGTGCTTCATGCGGTTGAGTGGGCATGTGCCCACTCTAATGGGCAAGCGCCCACTCGGGCAATGCGCGTTCGACGGCGGCGTACCGGAGAATGGGGTTCATGCCGACCGGGGTCCACTTGCGCGACGTGCGACGGCAGCTGTTCGCCGCCGCCGAGCGCGTCCTGCTGCGCGACGGCGCGGAGGCGCTCACGAGCCGCGCGGTCACGACCGAAGCCGACGTCGCCAAGGGCGTGCTGCACCGACACTTCGCGGACTTCGACGACTTCCTGGCGGAACTCGTCCGCGAGCGCATCACCCGATTGCGGGACCAGGCCGCGCTCCTGCGGGCCGCCGCGGGCACGCGGACGGTCGCGGACAACGTGACCGCCACCCTGACCGAGCTGTTCGACCCGGTGTCGCTGGCGCTCGTCAGCCTGCTCTTCTTCCGCGACGAGCTTCGCACCCGGTTGCGCCGGCCGGGTGACGGCCTGCCCATCCTGGTGGAGGCGCGCACGATGCTCGCGGACTACCTGACCGCCGAGCGCGCCCAGGGCCGCATCGCCGCGGACGCCGACGTCGACTCGCTGGCCCTGTCCCTGATCGGCGGTGGCCACCTGCTGTTCGCGAGCCGCCGGGGCACCCTGCCGGACGAACGCGAGCTGACCAAGGTGGTCGGCACGGTGCTCGCGGATGTGCTGCAGCGCAAGCTGCTTTGACCGTCCGAAGTGGACCGGCACTGCCCCGCTCACGCGACCACACTGGGGGTCCGGGGGCTCGCCCCCGGCGGGGGCGTGGGGGCTCGGCCCCCACAAGACACAGAACGAGAGAGCCCCTGTTCGCGCATTCCGCGAACAGGGGCTCCCGCTCTCGAGTGGGCGATACTGGGATCGAACCAGTGACCTCTTCGGTGTGAACGAAGCGCTCTCCCCCTGAGCTAATCGCCCGGTGGTACCAACTTCCACGAAATCCCGGGGGTGGGTTCGTGGTGCGCGATACTGGGATTGAACCAGTGACCTCTTCCGTGTCAGGGAAGCGCTCTCCCGCTGAGCTAATCGCGCGTTGCGGAACTTGGTACTGACGGAAGCATATCGGACGCGTTCGCGGGCCTTCACGGGGGTCTCCTCCATCGTGCGGTGTGACCCGCTGCACTGCGGAAATCGCCGTGACACCGGGGTGCGGGCACGGGCAGACTGCAAGGAGACAGCCGGCCCGGCCGACCCAGGAGAGCTCCCACCCCGATGACCGACACCGATTCCCGTCCGCCCGCCGACCTGACCCGCGCTCCGGCGCGGGCGGGGCTCCTCATCGGGGTCCTCGTGCTGTCCGCGTTCGTGATGATCCTCAACGAGACGATCCTCAGCGTCGCGCTGCGCGACCTGACCGTCGACCTCCGCGTACCGACGACGACGGTGCAGTGGCTGACCAGCGGGTTCCTGCTGACCATGGCCGTCGTCATTCCCACGACCGGGTTCCTGCTGGAGCGCTTCTCGCCGCGGCAGGTCTTCCTCTTCTCGCTGTCGGCGTTCAGCCTCGGCACGCTGCTGTGCGCGCTCGCGCCCGGCTTCGCGCTGCTGATGACCGGGCGCGTGGTGCAGGCGTGCGGTACGGCCGTGATGCTGCCGCTGCTGATGACGTCGGTGATGCGGCTCGTGCCGCCGGAGCGGCGCGGCGCGACGATGGGCACCATCACGATCGTCATCGCGGTGGCGCCCGCGATCGGGCCGACCATCGGCGGCGGCGTGCTGTCGTCGCTGGGCTGGCGCTGGATGTTCTGGATCGTGCTGCCGCTGTCGATCGCCGCGCTGGTGGCCGGGGCGCTGCTGCTGAAGCTGGAGAGCGAACGCCGCCGCGTGCCGCTGGACGTGCCCTCGGTGCTGCTGTCCGCGATCGGGTTCGGCGGCGTGCTGTACGGCCTGTCCGCCGGCGGCGAACAGGCCGGGGTCGAGCCGCCGGTGCCGGCGTGGGTGCCGATCGTCGTCGGCGTCGTCTCGCTGGCGGTGTTCACCTGGCGCCAGCTGCGGCTGCAGCGCCGCGACCGCGCGCTGCTGGACCTGCGGCCGTTCACCCACCGCAGCTTCGTCGTCTCGCTGGTGCTCACCGCGCTGCTGTTCGTCTGCCTGATCGGCGCGGCGGCCATCATGCTGCCCCTCTACCTGCAGACGGTGCTGCACACGAGCACGTTCGTCAGCGGACTGGCCGTCCTGCCCGGCGGCTTGGTGCTGGGCCTGCTCGGCCGTCCGGTCGGCGCGCTGTTCGACAAGGTCGGCGCGCGCCCGCTGGTCATCCCCGGCGCCGGGGCGATGGCCGTCTCGCTGTGGCTGTTCACGATCCTGGGCCCGGACTCGCCGCTGATCGCGGTGATCGGGATCCACGTGCTGCTGATGGCCGGGCTCGGCCTGATGATGACGCCGCTGTTCACCGAATCGCTCGGCGTCCTGCCCGAGCACCTGTATTCGCACGGCAGCGCGATCCTCTCGACGCTGCAGCAGGTGGCGGGCGCGCTCGGCACCGCGGTGTTCGTCAGCGTGGCGACCCTGGGCAGTGCGGACCAGACGGCGGGCAGCCCGGACGCGTCGGGCCTGCACGCGGCGTTCGTGGTGGCGGGCTGCATCGGGCTGGCCGCGTTCGCGGGCACCTGGCTGATCCGCCCGAAGAAGCCGGGTTCGACCCCGGCGGCCGCGGCGCACCACTGAGCAAACCGCCCCAATGTGGCGTTCGGTGCGTCCAACGCACCGAACGCCACATTGGGTGCGCTGGACGCAACCAACGCCACATTGGGGCGGTTGAAGCCGGGCAAAAGAAAGTCCCGCTTCCGCTCGGCGAAGGCTGGGGGGAACCTGCGAGCGGAAGCGGGAGTTCGAGGCCGGTACGGGGGTCGCCTCGCGGCGAAAGGCTCAACACGGCTCCAGCCGGACTGGTTTTCCGTGAAGGCAAGGGGTGAGGCCCGGGGACTCCTCCGTACCGACACCCCTTACAACGCCCTACGCCACGCGGTGTTCCCCCGGCCGTCCCGACGTGACGGGGCTCATCCCGCGGCCTTCGGGGTCGCCCGCACGCCCGTGTGCAGGTACCGCTCCCCCGTCGGCAGCGTGTAGAACGTCACCGAGACCCAGCCCCGCATGCCCGCCGGGCTGTGGGCGAAGTGGCCGGGGCCGACCGGCACCAGGTCGTCCTCCGTCGTCGGGTCCGGCATCAGCGACGCGAGCGAGCCCGTCACCGTCTGGCGGATGCGCAACTGCCCTTCCCTGGTCAGGATTTCGATGCGCATCGACTCGCGCTCGTACACGCCCAGGTACTCCGAGACGTCCAGGTCCGGCGGCGCCGCGGGCGGCTCGAACGGGCGCGGCATCGCGACGCCCGCCAGTTCCGCGAAGATCTCCGCGTAGAGCTCCTCGTACAGGTCGTGGGCGCTGCCGCCGTTGGTGAGCAGCGTGACCGCCAGCCCGTGGTCCGGCAGCACGCGCAGGAACGCCGACTGGCCGATCGTGTTGCCGTCGTGGCCGATCACGCGGTGGCCGTCCCAGCCGAAGCGGATCCAGCCGAGGCCCCACGAGTCGCCGAGGGTGTGCTTGTCCGGCATCTCGACCTGTTCCTCGGTCATCGCCGCGGCCGACTCCGCCGAGAGCACCCGCGAGCCGTCCGCGGCGACGCCGCCGGCCAGGTGCATGCGGGCGAACGTCAGGACGTCCGACGCCGACGCCGTGATCAGGCCGGCCGGGCCCGCCGAGCGCGGGAGGCCCCACGCGGGCGCGGGCTGCGGGTCCTCCTCGCCGCTGGCCACGTGGCCCATCGCCGCGCGGAACAGCAGCGCCTCCTCCGGCAGGGTGCCCGTGCGGGTCAGGCCCAGCGGCGTGAACAGCCGCTCGCGCAGGGCCGCGTCCCACGTCTTGCCGGTCAGCTTCTCGATCACCCGTCCGATGAGGATGAACCCGGAGTTGCAGTAGGACAGCGTCGCGCCGAGGGGGTGGGTCTGCGCGGCCTGGTCCAGCACCTCGACGTACTTCTCGACGCAGTCGTCGCCGCGGCCGGTGTCGGTGAAGACGTCGCCGTCGATGCCGCTGGTGTGGGTCAGCAGGTGCCGCAGCGTCACCTTCTTCGTGACGTCGGGGTCGGCCAGCCGCAGCTCCGGCAGCACGTCGGCGATCGGGGCGTCCAGGCTCAGCAGGCCCTCGTCGACCAGCTGCATGGCCACGGTGGCCGTCCACACCTTGCTGATCGAGCCGATCTGGAACACCGAGTCGTCGGTGACCTCGACGCCGGTGGCCTTGTTGAGCACCCCGAAGCTCGCGACGGCCTCGTCGTCGCCGCGCGCGATGCCCAGCGTCGCCCCGGGGACGCGGTGCTTGCGCGCGAGTTCGGCCAGGCGCCGCCGCCAGTGCGCGGTGTCGAGCGGGACGCGGGCCGGCTTGCCCGGCTCGCCCGCGTGCTGCTCGACCCAGTCCACGATCCGGCGGTTGAAGTCCACCCGGTGCGACGGCCGCCCGTCGAGGATGAACAGGTGGGACGCGCCGGGGTAGAGCACCAGCCGGGTCGGCACGCCCTGCTCGCGCAGCGCGGTGAACCACTGCTCGGCCTGCCCGGCCGGGCACCGGTCGTCGTTCGCGCCGTGCACGACCAGCGTCGGCGTGCGCACCTTTTCCACCTGCGCCAGCGGGGAGAGCGCCGCGTAGTGCGCCCGGTTCTCCGTGGGGATCGCGCCGAGCTCGGCGACGCCGAGGAAGTGCCCGGCGTCGGACGTGCCCGCCATGCTCACCGGGTCGCTCACCACGCCACCCGCGACCGCGGCGGCGAACCGGTCGTCGCGGCTGGTCAGGTAGCAGGTCATGTAGCCGCCGTAGCTGTAGCCGGTCACGGCGAGCCGCCGCGCGTCCGCCACGCCCTCGGCGACCAGGTCGTCCAGCGGCTCGAGGAAGTCCTTGGCGTCGGCCAGCCCCCACGCGCCGACCGCCGCGGTGTAGAACGCTTCGCCGTAGCCGTCGCTGCCGCGCGGGTTCAGCAGCAGCACCGCCCAGCCGCGGGCGGCGAGCTGCTGGTGGTAGACGTGCACGGCGTCGGCGGCGCCGTTCCACGCGTTGTGCGGGCCGCCGTGGATGTCCAGCAGCAGCGGCAGCGGGCCGGTGCGGGCGGGGTCGCGCAGCAGCCAGCCGTGCACGACCGTGCCGTCGGAGATCGTGAACTCGCGCTCCTCGTGGGTGAACAGCTCGAGCTCGCCGTCGCCGTGCGAAGTGCGGACGGTCGCCGCTCCCCCGCCGACGCCGACCGTCGCGATCTCGCCGTACGACGTCGTCGTGGCCAGCACGACCGCCGCGGTGTCCCCGGCGACGCTCAGGCCCGCCACGGCGTTCCCGGTGCCGCCCAGTACCAGCCGCGGCTCGCCGCCGGTGACGTCGACGGCGTAGAGGTGCGTGTAGCCGCGGTCGCGGACGCAGAACAGGACTTCGGAACCGGCCAGCTGCGGCAGGGCACCCGGGTAGCCCGGTCCGCCCGGCATCACGTTGCGGTCGAGCGACGCGGCCAGATCGACGGTTTCGCCGCCGTCGAGCGGCACGCGCAGCAGACCGGCGTGGCCGGTGGCCGTGTCCCGGCGGCCGACGACGAGCAGCGCGCTCCCGTCGGCGGTCCAGAGGGCCGGGCCCGCCATGCCTTCGCCCGAGCCCACGAGCCGGGGTTCGGCGGTCGCGTTCCCGGGCTCGACGACGTAGGCGCCCGAACGGAAGGTCAGGTCGCCGTCGGCGTCCCGGGCCGCCGGGAAGGCAAGCCGCGTGCCGTCCGGCGACCAGGCCGGGTCGCCGGCGTGCCAGTCGCCCGAGGTCACCCGGCGGACCTCGCCGGTGGCGACGTCGAGGACGTGGACGTGCTTGCGCAGGGTCCGCAGGAACCCGGGGCCGTCGGCCTTGAAGTCGAGCCGGTCGGCGACGACCGGGGCGTGCGCGCGCCGGCCTTGGGCGCCCGCGTCCTCGCCCTCCTCGGCGTGGAGGTCGATCGGGGCGCTGAAGGCGATCTCGGCGCCGTCGGGCCGCCACACCGGCGTGCCCGCGCCGAGCGGGAGCGTGGTGACCTGCTCGGGCTCGCCGCCGTCGGCGGGCAGCAGCCAGAGCTGCGCCGGGCCGTCCTGGGCGCGCAGGAACGCGATCCGCGTGCCGTCCGGGGAGAACGCCGGTGCGACGTCGGCCTTGCCGCGGGTGAGCCGCCGGGCCGGGCCGCCTGCGGTGGCGACCTGCCACAGCGACCGGGTGTCTTCGTCGGCGTCGCGGTCGGCGGTGCGCACGACGTACGCGATCCGGCTCCCGTCGGGCGAGAGCGCGGGCTGCTCGGGGAATTCGAGGGCGTACAGGTCGTCGGTGCCCAGACGTCGGGTCATGCGGGATCTCCTTGTGGGAAACGGGTTCACGCGGCGAAGTGGCAGGCCGCCCGGTGCGGCCGGTGCTCGGTGCCCGCGGCCGGGTCGGTGCGGGCGCAGACGGTCCGGTCGGCGTGCACGAGCGGACCGATCGGGCACCGCGGGTGGTAGCGGCAGCCGGACGGCGGGTGGTGCGGGTCGGCGGGTTCGGTGTCGGCGAGGAGGTCGTCCCCGGCGAGCAGGTTGCCGTGCGTGGACGGCGCGGCGGCCAGCAGTTCCTTGGTGTACGGGTGCCGCGGGTCGGTGAGCACCTGCTCGGCGGGCCCGGCTTCGACGATCCGGCCGAGGTACATCACGGCGACGACGTCGCTGACGTACCGCACCACGGCGAGGTTGTGGGAGATGAACAGCATCGACAGGTTCAGCCGCCGCTGCACGTCCCGGACGAGGTTGAGCACCGCGCCCTGCACCGAGACGTCGAGTGCGGAGGTGATCTCGTCGGCGATCAGGACCTTCGGCTGCCCGGCCAGCGCCCGGGCGAGCGCGACGCGCTGCCGCTGCCCGCCGGACAGCTGACCGGGCAGCATCCCCGCCCGATCGGGGTCCAGGTGCACCAGTTCGAGCAGCCGGGCCACCTCGGCCTTCCGCCCGGGACCGCGCGGCATCGCCTCGGCGATCGACTCGCCGATCGCCATCCGGGGGTCCAGCGACGAATACGGGTCCTGGAACACCATCTGCAGCGGGCGGCGCCGGGGCAGCTTCCGCACGTCGGTGCCGTCGAGCCGGACCCGGCCCGCGCTGACCGGCGCGAGGCCGGCCGCCGCCCTGGCCAGGGTCGACTTACCCGAGCCGGACTCGCCGACCAGGCCGACGACCTGTCCGGAAGGGACGGTCAGGCTGACGCCGTCGACCGCGGTCAGCCTGCCGTAGCGGACACTCACGTCCTCGAACTCCAGAGCGCTCACGCGGCACCCTCCTCATGGGACTGTCCGGAAAGGACACCGGCGGGCGGGTGCCAGCAGGCCACCCGGTGCCCGGCCCCGGCCGGTTCGAGCACGGGGTCCTCGGTGCGGCAGCGCTCCGACGCCAGCGGGCAGCGATCGGCGAACGCGCAGCCGGGCGGCACCTGGTCCGGGGCAGGCGGGCGGCCGGGGATCACTTCGAGGGGCTCGTCGCGGTCGGTGCCGAGGTCCACCGTCGTGGCCAGCAGCGCCCGCGTGTACGGGTGCCGGGCCTCGCCTCCGGTCGGCAGGTCCTCCACCACGCGCCCGGCGTACATCACCAGCATCCGGTCGCACGTCTGGGAAACGACGGCGATGTCGTGGCTGATGAGCAGGATCGCCGCGCCTTCGGTCTCGCGCGTGCGGGCGAGCAGGCGCAGCACCTGCCGCTGCACGGTGACGTCGAGCGCGGTGGTCGGCTCGTCGGCGATGACCAGCTTCGGCTCGCCCATCAGGCCCATGCCGATCATCGCGCGCTGCCGCATCCCGCCGGAGAACTCGTGCGGGTACTGCCGCGCCCGCCGCGCCGCGGCCGGGACCCGCACCGCGGTCAGCTTCTCGACCGCGCGGGCGAACGCCTGGCGCCGCGACAGGCCGTGGTGCCGCTCGGACACCTCGGCGAGCTGGCCGCCGACCCGGCGGGCCGGGTTGAACGACGTCATCGGGTCCTGGAACACCATGGCCAGCGCCGTGCCGAGCTCGCGGTCCGTCGCCGACGCCAGGGGCTTCCCGGCGAACTCGAGCCGGTCGGCGGTGACCACGCCGGGTGCTTCGATCAGGCGGGACACGGCCAGCGCGGTCAGGCTCTTGCCGGACCCCGACTCGCCGACGACGCCGATCGCCTCGCCCGCGCGGACGGTGAAGCTGACCCCGCGCACCGGCACGGTCCAGCCGCCCGGCCCGGGGAACGCCACCTGGAGGTTTTCGACGGCGAGCACCGCGTCGGCCGCGGGTTCGCCGCCGGGCGCGGGCCGGGGCGCCGGGAGCGGGCCCGCCGCGCGCCGGGTCGCACGCGTCCGGACCCCGACCACCGCGGCGACCGTCTCCCCCACCAGGTTGAACGCCAGCCCGGCCAGCACCACCGCCGCGGCGGGCGCGAGCGCGGCCACCGGGCTGACGTAGATGCCGTCCAGGCCTTCGCGCAGCAGCCGTCCCCAGTCGTAGTCCGGCGCCTGCACGCCGATCCCGAGGAAGGACAGCCCGGCGAAGGCGAGCAGCGACGAGCCGGCCCCGATGGTCGCGTTGACCACGAGAGGTTCGCCGATGTTCGGCAGCACGTGCCGGGCCAGCAGCCGGAGCCGGCCGACCCCGGCGATCCGGGCCGCGGCGATGTAGTCGCGCCCGCTCACCGACGCCGAGAGCGTCTGCACGAGCCGGGCGAACGCCGGCGCCATCGCGAACGCGATCGCGAGCACCGCGCCCTGGGTGCCGACGCCGAAGATCACCGCGAAGAACAGGGCCAGCAGCAGCCCGGGGAACGCCACCGCGATGTCGACGGCCGCGATGAGCAGCCGGCCCGCCCACCGCGGCAGCACCGACGGCAGCGTCCCGAGCACGACCCCGGTGCCGACGCCGATCGCGGTCGCCAGTACCGCGAGCCCGATCGAGAGCCGGGTCGCCACCAGGGTGCGGAGCAGCAGGTCGCGGCCGAGGGAGTCGGTGCCGAACGGGTGCGCGCCCGACGGTCCCTGGCCGATCGCGTCGGTGTCGATCGCCGCGGCGCCGTCACCCCAGACGAGCGGGGCCACCACCGCCAGCACGACCACCACCGCCAGCAGCACCGCCGAGCACGCGCCCACCGGGGTGCGCACGGCCGCCACCCACACCGAACCACGTCGTCGCGCCGTCATCAGGCCTCCCGGATCGCCGAGCGGGGGTCGAGCAGCCCGAGCACGACGTCGACCAGCAGGTTGACCAGCAGCACGCCGACGCCGTAGACCAGCACGATCCCCTGCACCAGCGGGTAGTCCTTCGTCACGATCGACTGCACGATCGTCGAACCGAGGCCGGGCCAGGCGAACACGTTCTCCACCAGCACCGTCCCCGCCACCATCGAAGTCAGCATCAGCCCGCCCAGGGTGAGCGTCGCGGTCAGGGCGTTCGGCAGCGCGTGCCGCACGTAGACCAGCCGCGCGGGCAGCCGCTTCGCCCGCGCGGTGCGGACGAAGTCGGCGCCCAGCACGGAAAGCAGCTCGACGCGGATGATCCGGGCCAGCACCGCCGCCGGCCCGATCGCCAGCGCCGCCACCGGCAGCACGTACCCGCTGACGTCGTCGGCGCCCGCGACCGGGAACCAGCCGAGGCCGACGGCGAGCAGCGCCACCAGCCCGACCCCGATCAGGAACTCGGGGATGGCCGCGACGAGCACGCTCACCGACGTGAAGCCCAGCTCCGCGCCCCGGCGGCGGCCGCCGCGGGTGAGCACCGCGAAGCCGACGCCCAGCGGGACCGCGACGGCCACCACGACCGCGAAGGCCAGCACCGCCAGCTGCACTGTCGAGGGCAGCCGGTCGCCGATCACCTGCGCCACCGGCTGCCCGCTCGCCATCGACGTCCCGAAGTCCCCGGACAGCAGGTTGCGCACGTAGTGCCCGTACTGCACCCACAGCGGGTCGTCCAGGCCGAGCTCGGCCCGCTTCGCCGCCACCAGCGCGGCGGGCGCGGTCATCCCGAGCGACGCGCGCACCGGGTCGCCGGGCACCAGGTGGATCATCAGGAACGCCGCGGTGAGCAGCGCCCACAGCGAGACGGCGAACCGGGCCAGCCGGCGCGCGGCGAACGCCGGCCACGGGCCGCCGCGCAGCCGGGGTGGTGCCGCCGCCGTGGTCACTTCGCCAGCATCCGGATCGACGACGGCGTCAGGCTGCCCTGGCTGAGCGTGAACTTCGCGCCGCTGGCGTAGGTCGGCACGACGGAGTCGAAGTAGGGCACCGCGTCGACCCGCTTGATCAGCGCGGTCTCCGCCGCGTTCCAGTCCGCGCAGCTCGCGTCGCCGGGCTTGGTCGCCGCGGCCTGCGCGCCCTGGTCGTAGCCGGGGTTGGAAATGTGGGCGAAGTTCGTCCCGTCCGGCGCGGCCGGGCCGGAGACGAACGGCACCAGCTGGCTCGGCAGCGAGAACCCGACCGGGCCGAGGGAGACCTCCCACTCGCCGGTGCCGAACAGGACCTGGCTGAGACCGGGGCTGTCGACCGCCTTGAGCGTCACGTCGGCGCCGAGGGACTTCCACTGCTGCTGGACCAGCTCCGCGGTCGGCGCCATCGTCGGGCCGAGCTGGGTGCCGTAGAGGACGGTCAGCGCGAGCTTCTTGCCGTCCTTGGCGCGCACGCCGTCCGCGCCCTTCTTCCAACCCGCGGCGTCCAAAGCGGACGCCGCCGCGGCCGGGTCGTGGGCCGGGAGGTTGCCGGTGACGGTGTCGCCGGGGCAGACCTCCGGCTCGTTCGTGATCATGCCCTGCGACGGCTTGCCGGCGCCGTTGGTCAGCACCTTGCCGAGCTGGGGCAGGTCGAGCGCCTGGGTCAGCGCCCGGCGGACGGCTTCGTCCTGCCCGGGCCGCCCGGCCGCCTGGTTGTAGAACACCTCGCCCATCGGCGCCGTGAAGTCGGCGTGGAAGAGCTTGCGCCCCTCCAGCCGCTGCCGGTCCGGCCCGTTGACCTGGGCCGCGTTCAGCTCGCCGGACAGCAGCAGGTTGGTCGCGGTCGTGGTGTTCGGGATGACCCGCACGACGACCTTGTCCGGCAGGCCCGGCTCCGCCTTCCAGTCACCGGGGCCCCACGCGTAGTCCTTGCGGCGGGTGAACGTGTAGTGGTCGTTGGGCACGGACTCGGTGACGGTGAACATCCCGGTGCCGGCTTCGCCCTTGGCGAGCAGCTTCCGGTCCGCGAGCCCCTTGGCGCAGGCGATCGGCACCCCGCCGACGTTGCGGGCCAGGAACGCGTCCGGCTTGCCGCTGGTCACGGAGATCGTGCCGGTCGCCGCGTCCGCGGTCGCCTTGGTGCCCGGGGCGATGAACAGCCCGGCGATGGGCGACTTGTTCGCCGGGTCGCCGATGAAGTTGATGTTGGCCGCGACGTCGGCGGCGGTCAGCGGGCTGCCGTCCGCGCACGTGAGGCCCTGGCGGAGGGTGAAGGACGCGGTCGTCGTCGACGCCTCCCACTTCGCGGCCAGCCCGGCGACCGGCTTGCCGGCGTCGTCGAGGCCGAGCAGCGTGTCGTAGAGGAACCGGTCGACCTGCAGGGCCACCGACAGCACGGTCATGTGCGGGTCGAGGCTGCCGGGGTCGGAGCCGACGCCGAGGCTGAACGTCTTGCCGTCCACCGGCTTCCCGTCCCCGCTGCCGGCGTTGCCCGATCCCCCGCAGGCGGTCGCGGTGAGCGCGAGCACCCCGAGCACGACCCCCGCCGTCCGAATCCTGGTCATGGTGTTTCCTTCCGGAGGTGGTCCACGGCGAGGCGGGCGGCCTTGCCGATGGCTGCGTCGACGGCGGGTTGCCGCTCGGCCAGGGAGTCCGCGCGGGTGAAGACCGCGACGGCGAAGCGGCGGCCGTCCGGGAAGGACAGGACGCCGGCTTCGTTGCGCACCGCGGGCAGGGTGCCGGTCTTGGCCGCGATCTTGACGTCGGAGCCGAAGCCGGAGGAGATGCGGTGCGGCCAGATCTGCCGCGCCATGATCGCGCGCACCCGCTCGCACGCGGCCGGTTCCGCGGCGCGGTCGGTCCAGATCGCTTCGAGCAGGGTCGTGATCTCCCGGGGCGTGGACGCCGTCGTCCGCTCGGGGTCGAGCACCGCGAGCTTCCAGGTCTGTTCGGGCGTCGCGCCGGCGAACACGGCGTCGAGGTCGGCGTCTTCGGCGGCGCCCAGATCGGCGAGCACCGAGGCGAACAGGTCCTCGCAGCAGCCGATCAGCCGGGTCCGCCCGAGGCCGAGGTCGGCGAGGACGCGGTCGACGGCGGCCTGGCCGACGCGGTGGTAGAGCACGTCGGTGGCCGCGTTGTCGCTCATGGTCAGCATGAACAGGGCGAGGTCGCGCCAGCTCATTTCGACGTCGTCGGCGCAGCCCGCGGTGCCGATCCCGCCGATGCGGTAGCGCTTTCCGACGCGGGTGCGCTCGGTCTCGTCGAGCCGGCCGGCCACGACTTCGCGGGCGTAGGCGACGGCGACCGGGATCTTGAACACCGACGCCAGCACCACCGGGTCGTCGGCGCCGACGGCGACCTCTCCCCCGCCGCCGATCTCCTTGGCGTGCAGGAAACCCCGGGCGCCCGCCGCCAGGAAGGCGTCCGCGATCCGCGTCGGGCTCACGCGCGCACCCGCCGGTCGGCGCGGCCGGTGTGCAGGTACAGCGCGCGCCCGGTGCCGTCGTCGCCGACGAACGCGTGCGGCAGGTACATGCCCTGCATCGGCTCGGCCAGGATCAGCGTGTCGCCGTTCATCGCGACCAGCTCGGTCTTCTCCGGCTTGGCCAGCTCCGCGAAGATCCCCTTCGGGACGCGCTCCACCCAGACGCGGCCGTCCTCGTCCTGGCTGACCGTGATGTCCGCGACGGACGACGAGTACTCGCCGACGTACCGCGTGGCGTCGATGCGCGGGGCTTCCGGGTTCGGCACCGGCGGCACCTTCAGCTCGATGCCGGTCAGCTCCTTCAGCACGTGCCCGACGACCTCGGTGTAGAGCGCGATCGGGTTGCCGCCGTTGGTCAGCAGCGCCACGGCGACGTCGTGCCCGGCCGCCAGGCGCAGGAAGGCCGACTGGCCGATCGTGCCGCCGTCGTGGCCGACCACCTGGCCGCCCTCGGACAGCGACCAGCCGAGGCCCCACGCCTCGCCCATCAGGCCGAGGTCGGGCAGCTCCACGACGCGTTCCCGCATGGCGCGGGCGCTTTCCGCGCTCAGCACCCGGGTGCCGTCCGGGCCCTCGCCGTCGCGCAGGTGCATGCCGGCGAACGTCACCAGGTCGCGCGGGCGCATGGCGAGCATCGAGCCGGCCGGGGCGTTGGACGCCGCCAGCGCCCAGACGCCGGCGGGCTGCGGGTCGGCGCCGGGCTCGGGCGTGAGGTGCCCGAGCGCGGCGCGGAAGCGGATGGCCTCGTACGGGCTCGCGGCGGCGTGCGTCAGTCCCAAGGGGACGAACAGGTGCTCGGCCAGGCAGTCGTTGTAGGGCTTGCCGCGCAGCACTTCCACGACCCGGCCGAGCACGCAGAAGGCGGCGTTGTTGTAGGAGAACATCTCGCCGGGCGCGAACAGCTGCGGGACGTCGCCGAGGGTCGCGACGTACTTCTCGACGCAGTCGTCGCCGCGGCCGGTGTCGGTGAAGATGTCGCCCTCGAAGCCGGAGGTGTGGCACATCAGCTGCCGGACGGTGATCCGCGCGGCGGCCTCTTCGTCGGCGATCTTGAACTCGGGCAGGTACTTCCGGACCGGCTGGTCGAGGTCGAGCAGGCCATCGTCGGCGAGCTGCAGGGCCAGCGTGGTCGTCCAGATCTTGGTGATGGAGCCGATCTGGAACAGCGAATCGGTGTCGGCCTCGACGCCGGTGCCCGTGTTGAGCACGCCGGCCGCGTGGTCGATGATCTCGCCGCCGGCGTAGACGGCGACGGACGCGCCCGGCACCTTGTGCTCGGCCAGCAACGCGGGGAGCCGGCGGTCGAGCCAGGCGGAGAGTTCGGTGAGCTTCGACATGGTTGCCTCTCGTGGCGAACGGTGGGGGAACCGGCGATGCGGGGATGCTAGGACGGGTCCCGGGGCCGCCGATTCGTCGAAACCGACGAGACCCGGGGAAACTTTCATCGCGGGCGACGAACCGCCCGCAGCCGGTGGGCCGCGCCGGCCCGCAGGCCCGCGTACCGCACCGCGACCAGGACCTTGACCCGCGACGCCGTGACGGCGGCGCCGGCCGCGCACGTCCGGGCCCGCGCGCCGGCTTCCGCCACCCAGCGGCCGAGCACTTGTTCGGCTGACTCCATGGAACCCTCCGTCCGTTGTGGACTATCCGGCAGGCGAGGTGAGCCACGCCTTGGCGGTCGTCACCTCGGCGAGCCGTTCCGGGATCGGCGTGACGCCGAGACCGGGACCGGACGGCACCGGCAGCCGGCCGCCCGCTTCCAGGACGAACGGCTCGGTGATGTCGGTGCGGTAGAACCGGTCGGACGCCGAGGTGTCGCCCGGCAGCGTGAACCCGGGCAGCGACGCCAGCGCGACGTTGGCGGCCCGGCCGAGGCCGGTCTCGATCATCCCGCCGCACCAGACCGGGACGCCGTGCGCGGCGCAGACGTCGTGCACCCGCCGCGCTTCGAGGTAGCCGCCGACCCGGCTCGGCTTGATGTTGACGATCCCGCAGGCGCCGAGCTTGATCGCGTCGGCGGCCGAGCGCGCGGAGACGACGGACTCGTCGAGGCAGATCGGCGTCCGGATGTGCTTGGCCAGCTCGGCGTGACCGAGCACGTCTTCCTCTTCGAGGGGCTGTTCGATGAGCAGCAGCTCGAACGGGTCGAGCCGTTGCAGCTGCGGCACGTCCGAGAGCGTGTACGCGGTGTTCGCGTCGACCTGGAGCAGGATGTCCCCGAAGCGTTCGCGGACCGCGCGCACCGGCTCGACGTCCCAGCCCGGCTCGATCTTCAGCTTGATCCGGACGTACCCGTCGTCGAGGTAGCCGGCGACGACGTCGAGCAGCTTCGGGACGGTGTCCATGATGCCGACGGACACCCCGCACGGCACGGAGTCTCTGGTGGACCCGAGCGCGGTGCCGAAGGACATGCCGTGGGCGCGCAGCTCGGCGTCCAGGACCGCCATTTCCAGTGCGGCCTTGGCCATCCGGTGGCCCTTGAACTTCGCCAGCAGCGGCGCGACCTTGTGCGCGGTCAGGTCCCCGGCGGCGAGCAGCGCCGGCACCAGGAAGGTGCGCAGCACGTGCTCGACGCCGTCGACGTACTCCGAGGAGTACAGCGGGTCGACCATCGCGCCGCACTCGCCCCAGCCCTCGCCTTCGGACGTCACCGCCCGAAGGAGCAGGAGTTCGCGCTCGGCCTGCGTGCCGAACGACGTCCGGAACGGCGCCACCAGCGGCATCCGGACGCGCAGCAGTTCCACCCCGGTCAGTTTCACGCCGTGTGCTCCTTCGCGACCACGTACCAGCCGGCACGATCGAACCCCGTGACCGACGCCCCGCCGGCCATCAACCCGCCCAGGACGTCCCGCAGCGCGACCCGCCACGCCCGGCCCAGCCCGGGGTCGCTCCGCCGGAGCGCCTCGATGTCCGGCGGCACGGCGACCAGCACCACGGGCGCGTCCGCCGGCCCGGTGACCGGCGCCCCGCCCGCGTCCGCGGCCAGCGCGACCGCGGCGCCCTGCTTCCGCAGCACCGCGGTGTCCGCCCGGTCCGGGACCCCGCTCGCGGCCGCCCGCACCGGCGGGCTCGTCAGGTTCCAGACGGCCATCAGCCGGTCGGTGTCGCCGGCGCCGTTGATGCCGTCGTGCATCGGGCCGTAGAAGTCGGGCAGGTAGTGCGCCGGGCGGGCGGCGAGCTTGGTCAGGTTGAAGTGGGCGTTGCGCCGCACCAGCGGGTCGAACGTCCAGGAGATCTCGCCGACGTCCTGTCCCAGCGCCCACGCGCGCTGGTGCAGCTTGAGCGCGAAGCCGATGCCGCGGCCGTGCCCGCGGGTGGCGACGCCGGCGATGTGGCTGTGCAGTCCTCCCTTCGCCGGTCCGCCGAAGAACCCGAAGCAGGCACCGAGGAGCTCGGGCCCGTCGAAGGCACCGGCCACGTAGTTGCCCGCCGAGACCATGGCGCGCAGCAGTTCGGCGGTCACCGGCGGGTTTCCCGGCTCGGGGCGCCAGATCGACTCGAAGAGCCGGGTCACGGCGGCCAGGTCGGCGACCTCGGCCAGGGTCCGGACGGCGACCCCCGAGGCCGTGGCGGCGGTGGCCGCGGCGGCGGCCGCCTCGTCCCGCAGCGGCGGGGCTGTGTTCGTCACGACTTCAGTCACGCTGACGATCCTCTCCGGACCCGGCCCGCCGGTCACCGTTGTGCCGCACCGGATTCGCCCCGCGCGTTCGTCGGCGCGGACGAACTTTCCCGCGCCAGCAGGGTTTCCGCGAGCTCCCGGACCAGCGCGGTGCGGCGGGGCAGCTCCGCGACGAGGACGTGTTCGTCGTCGGCGTGCGCACCGCCGCCGACCGCGCCGAGGCCGTCCAGCGTCGGAATGCCCAGCCCGGCGGTGAAATTGCCGTCCGACGCCCCGCCGACGGCCGCCTCGGTGAGCGGTCCGATGCCGAGGCCGGCGGCGAGTTCGTTCGCGAGCGCGAAAAGCTCGGCCGACGCCTTCGCCTCCAGCGGCGCCCGGTTGATGCCGCCGCCGATCCGGATCCCCGAGCCGTCGACGACCGGGGTCAGGCTCCGGATGGCGCGGTCGACGCGGCCCTGCTCGCCGGTGTCCCACACGCGCGCGTCGACGGCGACGCTCGCCGCGGCGGGCACGGTGTTGGTGGTCGTCCCGGCGCTGAGCGCGGTCGGGACGACGGTGGTGCCCTTCTCCGCGTCCGCGAGCGCGGCCACGGCGAGGATCTGGTGGGCGACCTCGATCCCGGCGTTGACGCCCTTCTCCGGTTCGAGCCCGGCGTGCGCGGCGCGGCCGTCGACCTCGACCCAGTACCGGGAAACGCCTTTGCGGCGGGTCTTCAGCGCCCCGCCGTCGGCCGACGCTTCGAGCACGAGCACCGCGTCGCAGGTCTTGGCCTCGTCCTCGATCAGCGGCCGGGACAGCGGCGAGCCGATTTCCTCGTCGCCGGTGACGAGGATCGACAGGCCGTCCCGGTCGGGCAGCGCCGCGGCGGCGTGCAGGGCCATCACGACGCCGGCCTTCATGTCGAAGCAGCCGGGGCCGCGCAGGACGCCGTCGCGGACCTCGAACGGGTGGGTGGCCAGGGATCCCAGCGGCCACACGGTGTCGTGGTGCCCGAGCAGCAGCACCCGCGGCTCGCCGAAGCGCCACCGCAGGTGCGTGCAGCCGTCGGTGACGATCCGTTCGGGCTCGGTCCCGAGGAGCCGCCGCCCGATCGCGGCGACGACCTCGGCACTGCGCGCGACGGCTTCGTGGTCCTCCGACGGGGATTCGCAGCCGACGAGCGCCTCGATGTCGTCGATCACTTCGGCTCACCCCGCAGCGGTTGCCCGGGAAGCGCTTCCGGGTCGAGCTGCCCGTCGCCGATCACCCGCACGCCGGCCACGAAGAGGTGCCGGATGCCGTGCGACGGCCGGGTGGGGTCGGTGTAGGTCGCGGTGTCGGTGATCCGGTCCGGGTCGAGCACGACGACGTCGGCGTCCGCTCCGGCACCGAGGTGGCCCTTGCCGCGGGCGGCGGGCGCGACGTCGTCGAGGAGCCGGGAAGGCAGGTAGGAGCAGCGGCGGAAGGCTTCGAGCCACGTCCAGGTGCCGGTTTCGCGGACCATCAGCCGCAGGGTTTTCGCGAAGGTGCCAGAGGTGCGCGGGTGCGTCGTGCCGCCCGGCGGCAGCGGCCACTCGGTGCTCTCGGCGCGGCCGTCCTTCCAGTACACCGGCATGGCGTCGCTGGCGACGATCGCGTCCGGGAAGGCCAGCGCCTGGTGCAGCAGGCCGCGGTCGCGGGGATCGTGCTCGTCGAGGAACTCCAGCAGGCACGGCGCGCCCGGGTCCGCCTTCCGGATTTCGCGGAGGCGGGCTTCGTCGCGGACGCGCTCGCCCGTCTCGAGGATCACCACGCTCGACGGGCGGAGTCCCTTCAGCCGCAGGCGGTCCGGCTCGATGAACGCGGCGCCGACGGCGGTGCTGCCGGCACCGTACGGGTAGGCCTCGACGGTGACGCGCGAGCCCTCGCGGCGGGCGTTGTCCAGGGTGGCGAGGACGCGGTCGACGTGGTGACCGGAGGTGCTGTTGACGTGGCAGTGGTGCATCGCGGCGCCGGTTTCCCCGGCCGCGACGGCGATTTCGACCGAGCCGTCGACCGGGATCGCGGGGTCGACCTCGACCAGTTCGCGGACGTGGGTGTAGGTCGGCACTCCGGCCTTCGCCGCGAGGCGCGCGACGGCGAGGAACTCCCCGGGGTCGGTGGCGGGCGCGTACCCCATGAGGACGCCGATGCCCAGCGCGCCTTTCGCGATCTCGGTGTCCAAAAGGGACAGCCAGGCGCCGAGTTCCGGTTTGGACGAACTCCGCTGCCAGCGGGGGTTCCCGAGCACGGCCAGTCCGCTGCCGATGTTCGCGTCAGGCTCGATCCCGGCGAGCACCTGCGCGCGGGCCGCGCCCCAGGAGGCGGAGAAGCCGTAGTGCAGTGGCCGCCCGGCCGCGGCGGCCTCGGCGTACGCCCGCTCGACGGGCATCAGCCCGGCTTCGAGGTCGAGCGCGGTGGTGACCCCGTCCATGGCCTGCAGCCGCTGCCCGGCGACGGAGTGCACGTGGCTGTGCAGGTCGACGAACCCCGGCCCGACGACGAGCCCGGTCACGTCGATCCCGGTCGCGTCGGGGGCGTCGAGGTTCGCCCCGACGGCGGCGACCTTGCCGCCGTCGAGGAGCACGTCGGCGACGCCGTCGAACCCGCTGCCCGGGTCGACGACCCGGCCGCCCCGCAAGAGTGTCCGCACCCGCTGCCTCCTCGTGGTCACCGATCCCGGTGACGTTAGGAGCATTCCGGCGGACGCCGTTGGTGCGCGACGACGAATGCGGGCGGCGTGGTCCGTCCGCACGGACGAACCACGCCGCTCGCGGTCAGGCGCTGGGGCCGGTCCAGCCCTCGGGCACGTGCCCGATCCGGACCCGCTGCGGGTGGTCGCCCACCGGGACCGAAACGCGCTTCTGGCCCGTCGCGAAGTCGATCGCGGTGACCTGGTCGGCACCGGCCTCGGAGATCACGCACGCCGTGCCGTCGCCGCTGACCGTCGCCCAGTACGGCTTCACCGCCGGCACCAGCGCACCCTGCTGCAGGGTCGCGCGGTCGACGACCGTCGCGTAGTCGTCCATCGTGCCCGCGACGCAGAGCTTGTCGCCCGCCGGGCTCATCGACAGGCCGTGGTGGCGCGAGTCGTTGACGAACGTCGTGCGGTCGTCGCTGGTGGCCGGGTTCTTCGGCAGTTCCTTGAGCCGGGTGATCTTGTCGGTCGCGACGTCGTACTCCAGGAAGCCGTTGAAGAACGAGACCTGGAAGTACAGCTTCGACTCGTCCGGCGTGAACGCCACCGGCCGCACCGCGTCGGACAGGTCGCGGCGCCCGAAGGCGTCGAGGCGCTGGCGCATGTCGATCACCTTGACCTGGGCGAACGTCGTGGCGTCGACGACGGTGATCCGCCGGTCCCCCTTGGTGAAGTCCCAGCCCGGGTCGTCGAGGTCGGTGTTGACCTCGCCGATCGACATGTTCCACAGGTACCGGCCGCCGCCGGTGAACACGTTCTCGTGCGGCTTGTCGCCGGTCGCGAAGGAGCCGACCTGCTGGCCGGTGACGATGTCCAGCACGTGCACGGTGTTGGACGTCGAGGCGGACACCGCGACGCGGCGCCCGTCCGGCGAGACGGCCATGTGGTCGGAGCGGAAGCCCGACACCGGGAAGCGCCAGTTGATCCGGCCGGTGGTGAGGCTGATCGACACGACGTCGGCGAAGCTGGGCCGCGACGCCACCACCGAACCGCCGTCCGGGGTGGTGTACATGTCGTCGACGAACTGGTCGTGGCCTTCGCCGGGGCCGTTGCGGATGCCGAGGAAGAACGCCAGCTTGATCGGGTTGAGGTAGATCTCCCGCAGCCGGTCGTCCTTGTCCGGGATGATGTTCACGCGCCCGATGCGGGCGAACGAGCCCCGCGACTGGATGACGTCCGCCGTCCCTTCCCAGTTGTTGCCGACGAACATCACCTCCCGCAGGGCCGCGGGGGCACCGGTCGCGGGCACCGCGGCGCCGGTCACCAGCAGGGCGGCGGCGGACAGCGCGTACGCCGCGCGCGAGAGGTACGACCGCCGTCGGGTCGGGGAAGTGCGCACTGGGAACACCTTTCGACGCTGAAGAGGTGCGGCGGGAACTGCGATGGCTTTCGTGCGGTAGAGCGGTTACTGTCCGGTATCGCCACGATAACCGGCCCCCGGAGCCGCTCCGGTAGGGCCGCTCGGCCAACATCGCGCGCGCGGCGTTGTGGCCGTGCCACAACGGGCCCGGGAGGTGCCGTGCCGGCGTTGCCGCTGCTCCGGCAGGTGCTCGACGCGATGGCCGCGGACGAGACCGTGCTGGACGAGCTCGTGCGCGCGGCGCGCAGCCAGTCCCCCGAGGTCGCGCGGCTGCCGGAAGCCGAAAACCGCCGCCACGTGCAGTTCCTGCTGTCGGCGGCGCTGCGGGCCACGACGAACCCCGGCACCGCCGACTACACGACGGCGGAGAAGCTCGGCGCCGACCGCGCGGCGCAGGGTGTCCCGCTCACCGACCTGCTGCGCGGCGTCCAGGCGGGCCGGACGCTCGCCGCGCGCGTCGCCGTCGAACGCTGCCGGGCCGCCGGGCTGCCCGACGACGTCATCCTCGAGACGGTCCTGGACGCCGAGCGCTACACCGGCGCGCTGGAACGCCACATCGTCAAGGGGTACCACGCGGCCGAGCTCCAGCTGTCGCGCACCGTCCGCGACGCGCGCACCCAGCTGCTGCGGACGCTGCTGCTCGCCGGGCCGCCGCCGACGCCGGAGGAGCTCCGGCAGGCGGGCCTGCGTCCCGATGGCCGGTACCACTGCGTGGTTTCCGACGTCAGCGATCCGGCGCGGGCCCGCACCCTCGAACAGGCGCTGCTGGAGTTCGGCGGGGTCTACGGCCTGGTCGAAGGCAGGCTCACCGGCCTGGCGGCCCGCGCGCCGTCCGTCGAGCCCGCCGCCGGCGCGGTCCTGGTCGTCGCGCCCGCGGTCCCGCTGCCCGGGCTGCCGGAAGTCCACGGCCTCTGCACGGCGGCGGCCCGCCTGGCCGGCCCCGGCCGCCACGACCTCACGGCGCTGGCGGGCAGCCTCGCGCTGGCCGCCCAGCCGCTGCTCGCCGACCTGCTCACGACGTCGTCGCTCGGCGCGCTGGACCCGGCGAACCCGTTCCACCGCGAGCTGGCGGCGACGGCGCTGGCCTACCTCGACCACGGGCAGCGCCTGCGGACGACGGCGGAAGCCCTGCACCTGCACCCGAACACGGTCCGGTACCGGCTGGACCGGCTGGCGGAGCTGACCCCGGTGGCACTGGCGGAAAACAGCGGCGGCCGGGTCCTCGACGCGGTCCGGTCGTGGTGGGCACTGCACCACTGGCTGGGCGACGCGGGCTGAGCACCGGCCGTCACCCGCTAGGGTCACCCCCATGGCTGAACTCGAGCGCCTGCCGGCGACGACCGACGGCGGCGAATGCATCTTCTGCGCCATCGCCACCGGCCGCGCCCCGGCGGCGTTCGTGCACGAGGACGACGACTTCGTCGCGGTGGCCGACCTGCGCCCGGTCACCACCGGCCACCTGCTCGTCCTCCCCCGCGCGCACCACGCGGACCTGGCCTCGCTGCCGGCCGAGACGGGTGGCCGCCTGTTCGCCGTCGCCCACACGCTGGCCGCGGCCCTGCGCCGCACCGACCTGCCGTGCGAAGGCATCAACCTCTACCTCGCCGACGGCAAGGCCGCCGGCCAGGAGATCCCCCACGTCCACCTGCACGTGATCCCCCGCCACGCGGACGACGGCTTCGTCATGAACGCCGACTGGCGGGTGCGGTCGCGGGAGGAGCTGGCCGAGGTCGCGGCCAAGGTCAAGGCCGCGCTTTAGGACTTGTGCAGCTTGTCCGGGTGGTGCCGCGGGCCGGCCGCGTGGTCTGCCCGGCGTCGCGGGATGTCGTGAAAGGGTCGTTCATGTCGTCTGGCGAGGTGAACTCCTTCAGCACCAACGCGTTCGCCGCCTCGCGGATCGGGCGGGCCATCTGCTCCAGGACGCGGTTGCGGCCCGGCAGGTACGGCATCAGCTTGATCATCCGGGTGTTGAACCACGCGAACGCCCGCGACTGCGGGATGATCCCGCGCAACGCCGTCTTCGCCAGTGCCTGGTTCTTCTCGATGAACGGCCGCATTTCCGCCTCATAGCGGGAAAGCGCGACGGCGAAGTCGGTCGAAGCCGCCAGTTCGCCCGCCAGCACGTACGCGCCCGCCAGTGCCAGGCTCGTGCCCTGGCCCGACGCCGGGGACGCGCAGTAGCCCGCGTCGCCGAGCAGGGTCACCCGGCCGGTCGACAGGTGGTCCATGACGATCTGGCACACCGGGTCGAAGTAGAAGTCGCCCGCTTCGCGCATCGCGTCCAGCAGCGCCGAAACCTCCCAGCCCAGGCCCGCGAACTGGCCGGCCACCAGGTCCTTCTGGCTCTCGACGTCCCGCCGGTCGTAGGTCAGCGGCGGGGCGCTGAACCAGAACGCGGCCTTGGCGTCCTCGGCGCGGGCGGTGCTGTAGACGTTGACCATCTTGCCCGGCGCCGCCGAGTGCAGCAGTTCCCAGCGGTCGAGCTCGAACGTGTTGGGCACCGTCGAAATCGAGATGTAGGCGTCGAACCGGCGCAGGAAGTCCTCCTCCGGGCCGAACGCGAGCGCGCGGACGCCCGAGTGCAGGCCGTCGGCGCCGACGACCAGGTCGAACCGGCGTGGCGCGCCGTGGGCGAACGTCACCTCGACGCCGCCGGGGCCCTGGTCGAGGCCGGTGATCCAGTCGCCGAAGACGTACTCGGTGTGCTCGCGGGTGGCGTCGTAGAGGATCTTCGCGAGGTCGCCGCGGAGGATTTCGGTGTCGTCGCCGTGGCGGAAGCCGAACGTGTCGGCGTCGAGGGTCGCGACCTGCTTGCCGCGCTTGTCCACGAACGCCGCGCCCCGCATGTCGGTGCTCGCCGCGTGCACCCGCTCCAGCAGCCCCATCCGGCGGACGACGTCGACGGCGACGCCGCGGATGTCGACCTTGTAGCCGCCTTCGCGCAGGCTCGGGGCCCGCTCGACGACGGTGGCGCGGAAGCCGTGGCGGTGCAGCCAGAAGGCGAGGGCGGGGCCGGCGACGCTGGCGCCGGAGATCAGGATGTGCTTCGTCATGCCACGCAGCTTGGGCGCGGCCGCTCACCGTTCACGAACCGAGCGCGAACCGCCGCTGACCGAGCTCGTGAATGGCCTGCTCAGGGGGCATTTCCCGGCCGCGGGCGAACGCGGAAGCGTAGGCCTCGGGGCCGATCCGCGCCCGGACGCGGCCGGCCACGGCGGCGACGTCGGCGTCCCCGGCGACCGGCGCCCCGCGCAGCCCGACCGCGACGCCGAGCAGGAACGCGGCCCGCTCGTCCTCGTCGCGTCCGGCGAGCACCCCGGCCAGCCCTTCGATCGCCTGGGCCGCGCCGGGCAGGTTCGCGTGCTCGAGCGCGGTGGCGAGCGCCTCCTGGTGCAGCTCGGTCGCTTCGTCGAGGTCGCCGCCGGCGGCCGCGGTCCAGCCGAAGCCGGTGTGGAGCCGGATGCGCGTCTCGCCGCCGGTCACCGGGCCGGTGGCCAGGCCGAGCGCCGCGGTGTACCAGCGCCGGGCCGTGGCCAGGTCACCCGCGCGGCGCGCGACTTCGCCGAGCCCGCCGCGCGCCCGGGCGAGGGTCAACGGCGTACCCCGCGCTTGTTCGGCGGCGGCTTCGTAATCGGCCTTCGCGGCCTCGACGCCGCCCGCGCGCAGCAGGCCGTCGGCGCGGCGGCACAGCAGCTCGGCCGCGTCTTCGAAGGCGCCGAGTTCGCCCGCCAGCCGGACGGACTCGTCCATCAGCTCGCGGAACCCGGCGTGGTCGCCGCGCCAGTCGGCGAACTCCGCGAGCTTCTCCAGCGCGCTCGCCGCGCCCCAGCGGTCACCCAGCTCGCGGAACCCGGCCAGTGCCGCGGCGAAGTGCGCCTCGGCGTCGGCGATCCGGCCGCCGTACTGCGCGCCGAGGCCGTCGCCGATCCGCGCGAACGCCCGGGACCACAGGTCCGGGCCGATCAGCGCGGCGAGCCGGGCGCCCTCCTTCGCCTTGGGGCGCGGGGAAAACGCCCACAGCAGGAAGAGGTACGGGTGCCGCAGCGGCCCGTCGAGCCGCCGCACGATCGGTTCGATCCCGGTGGCGGTATCCGACGCGTGGATCAGGCAGAGGACGTACTCCTCGGCCAGCCCCGGCGGCGGCTCGGGGCCGACGGCGGCGAGCACGGCGTCCGCGAACGGGGTCGCCTCACTGCGCAGGCCGCGCAGCCACCAGTACCAGGTCAGCGCAGCGAGGAGCCGCAGGGCGAGTTCCGGGGCCGCCGCCGCGCTCCAGCGCAGGGCCGCGTGCAGGTCGGCGTGTTCGGCGGTCAGCTCGGCCAGCGCCGTCAGCTGGCCGGCACCGCGCAGCCGGGGCCCGGCGGCGCGGGCGAATCCGAGGAAGTACTCGGCGTGCGCGGCGCGGACGTCGTCGCCCCGCTCGGCGCAGAAGGCGCGGATGGTCTCCAGCATCCGGTACCGGCCGCCGTCGAACTCGACGAAGGACTTCTCGACCAGGCCGGCGAGCACGCCCTCGGCGTCCGGGACGGCGCAGACCCGCTCGACGGCGTCGAGCCGCGCGCCGCCGGCGAACACCGCGAACCGGCCGGCGAGCCGCTGTTCGGCCGGCTCGAGGAGGTCCCAGCTCCACTCGACGACGCCGCGCAGGGTCCGGTGCCGCGGCTCGGCGGTCCGTTCGCCGCGCGACAGCAGGCCGAACCGGTCGCCGAGCCGGGCGGCGACGTCGGTGGCGGACAACGTCCGCAGCCGGGCGGCGGCGAGCTCGATCGCCAGCGGCAGGCCGTCGAGCGCGGCGCAGATCCGCGTGACGGCGTCGCTGTCGGGCGCTTCGCCGGGAGCGACCGCGGCGGCCCGTTCGGTGAACAGCCGGGCGGCGGCCGCCGCGGGCAGCGCGCCGACCGCCACCAGCACCTCGCCGGTCAAGCCCAGCGCTTCACGGCTCGTCGCGAGCACGCGCAGTCCCGGGACGGCCGCGAGCAGCCGCCGCACCAGCCGCGCGGCATCGGCGACGACGTGCTCGCAGTTGTCGAGGACGAGCAGCAGCGACCGGTCGGCGAGCCCGGCGGCCAGGCGGTCGGCCGGGTCCGCGGGCGCGCCCGGCGCCAAGACGCCCTGTTCCCGCAGCCCCAGTGCGGCCAGGACGGCGGGCGCGACCTCGGTCGTCGTCGCCAATTCGACGAAGCAGACTTCGCCGGCTTCGCGGGTCGCGGCTTCGACGGCGAGCCGCGTCTTGCCCGCGCCGCCGGGCCCGGTGAGCGTGACGAGCCGCGCCGACGCGAGCGCCGCGCGCAGCCCGTCGAGCTCGCCGCGTGCGACGAACCCGGTGAGCGGCACGGGAACCCGGCGCGCGGGCGCACCGCGCAGGACGGCGGTGTGCGCGTCGGCGAGTTCGGGTGACGGGTCGGCGCCCAGCTCGTCGGCGAGGCGTTCGCGGACTTCGGCGAACACCGACAGCGCTTCGGCGGACCGGCCGCTGCCGTGCAACGCGCGCACGAGCCGGGCGGCGAGCCGTTCGCGCAGCGGGTGTTCGCGGACGAGTTCCCGGAGTTCGGCGACGAGCCGGTCGTGCTGCCCGAGGGCGAGCCCGGCGTCGACGCGGTCCTCGATCGCGGCCAGCCGCAGCTCGGCCAGCCGGGCCGCGCGCGGCGGGTCGGCGAGCCCGTCGAGCGCGGGACCCCGCCAGAGCGCGAGCGCTTCGGTGAAGAGCGCGAGTTTCGCTTCCGGCCCGGCGGTTTCCCGCGCCCGCGCGGTGAGCCGCTCGAACCGGTGGAGGTCGACGTCCTGGGGGTCGACGGCCAGCCGGTACCCGGCGGAGGTGAACTCGACGAGCCCGTCGGGCGCGCCGCCGTCCTTGAGCCGCTTGCGCAGGCGCGAGACCTGGGACTGCAGCGCCTCGGCGGCCCCCTCGGGCGGGTGGTCGCCGTGCAGCCCGTCGATCAGCCGATCGGCCCCGACGACCCGCCCGGCGTCGAGCGCGAGCAGGGCCAGCAGCCCCCGCAGCTGCGGCCCGCCGAGCGCGACGGGCGTCCCATCGGGACGGCGGGCTTCGACCGGCCCGAGGATGGCGAACTGCACACCGCCGATTCTGGCCTACGCACGCCGGTCGTGAGTGGCGAGTCGGGTTAGGGCCAATGGTCATTTGGCTACCTACGGCGCGGGGAGTCGGCGGCGGCCGGGAACGCACCCAATGTGGCGTTCGGTGCGTCAGACGCACCGAACGCCACATTGGGTGCATCCATACCCGGCACACCGGCCCCCCCTTGAGTCCCAACAGCACCACCGGCCACAACGCCTCCCGCAGCGGCCAACTCATCAACCGGAACGGCCAACTCACCCGCCTTGCCGGCGAGTTGGCCGTTCCGGTGCGTGAGTTGGCCGCTGCGGGCGGTGAGTTGGCCGTTCCAGCACCCGGCGACAACGCAGGTCGGCAAAAGAACGTTCGCCAGAACCCTACTTGTCACTCACGACCCGGTTCACGGGCGCAGGCCGCGGAAGAACGCGCGGATGTCGGCCACGAGCAGCTCCGGCTCCTCCAGCGCGGCGAAGTGGCCGCCCGAGGCGAACTCCGACCAGTGCGCGATCTTCTCCTCCGGGTCCATGATCCGGCGGACCACCGGCGAGGAGTTGAACACCGCCCAGCCCGCCGGGACGTCCGACGGCGCCAGCCAGCCGTGCCCGGAATGCGCGGCCTCGTACAGGAACCGGGCCGCGGACGCGCCGCTGCGGGTGAACCAGTAGAGGCTCACGTTCGTCAGCAGGCGGTCGCGGTCGACGCCGTCGCCGCTCCACGCCTGGAACTTCTCCGCGATCCAGGCCAGCTGGCCGACCGGGGAGTCGGTGAGCGCGGCCGCGATCGTCTCGGGCTTGTGGGACTGGAGGTCGAGGTAGCCGCGCCCGGCCTGCCACGCCTCGCGCGCGGCGTCCAATTCGGACTGTTCCGCGGGCGACAGGTTCTCCGGCAGGGGAAGCTGCTCCCCCGCCAGCGCGATCGTCCCGCGGTCGCTGGTGACGTGCGTGCCGATCACGCGCTCCGGGTACAGCGCGGCCAGCCGCCCGGTGACGCCGGCGCCGATGTCGCCGCCCTGCGCGGCGAAGCGGTCGTAGCCCAGGCGCGTCATCAGCTCCGCGAACGCGTCCGTCGTCTGGGCGAGCTCCCAGCCGGGGCCGCTCAGCGGCGTCGAGAACCCGAAGCCGGGCACGGACGGGACGACGACGTGGAAGGCGTCCGGCCCGTCTTCGGTGAGCGGGCCGATGACGTCGAGGAACTCGGTGAACGAGCTCGGGTAGCCGTGGGTGAGCAGCAGCGGCACCGCGTCGGCCCGCGGCGAGCGGACGTGCAGGAAGTGGATGACCTGCCCGTCGATCTCGGTCGTGAACTGCGGGAACGCGTTGATGGCCGCTTCCTGCGCCCGCCAGTCGAAGCCGTCGCGCCAGTACCCGGCCAGGTCGCGGACGGCCTCGGTGGGCATGCCGCGGGACCAGTCCGGCTCGTCGCCGGGCACGGGGTCGGCGAACCGGGCGGTGGCCAGGCGGCGGTGCAGATCGTCCAGCTCGGCCTGCGGGACGTCGATGCGGAAGGGGCGGATTTCGTTCGTCATGGGAAGCACGCTATGAGCCATTGCGGAAGACTTCATTCCGCGATTCATGCGAGACTCGGAAAATGTTGCAGACTTCCGCCCGCCTGCTCCGGCTCCTGTCGCTGCTCGAGACCCGGCGCGACTGGACCGGCGCCGACCTGGCCGAGCGGCTCGGCGTCAGCGCGCGCACCGTCCGCACCGACGTCGGCAAGCTGCGCGAACTCGGGTACCCGGTCGAAGCCGCCCCCGGCGTCCAGGGCGGCTACCGGCTCGGCGCCGGCGCGCAGCTGCCGCCGTTGCTGCTCGACGACGACGAAGCGGTCGCCGTCGCGGTCGGCCTCCGCACGGCGACCGGCGTGTCCGACATCGCCGAGACGTCGGTGCGCGCGCTGGCGAAGCTGGAGCAGGTCCTGCCGTCGCGGCTGCGGCACCGGGTCCAGGCCCTGGAGGCCGCAACGGTGTCGGTGCCCGGCGCCGGCCCGGCCGTCGACGCCCGGGTGCTGACCGCGATCGCGGCGGCCATCCGGGCGAGCGAGCGGCTGCGCTTCGACTACCTGAGCCACCAGCGCGAGGCGAGCCGCCGCGAGGTCGAGCCGCACCGGCTGGTCAGCTGGGGACGGCGCTGGTACCTCGTCGCGTGGGACACCGCGCGGGACGACTGGCGCACGTTCCGCGTCGACCGCCTGACGCCGAAGGTGCCGAACGGCCCGCGCTTCACCCCGCGCGAGCCGCCCGAGGGCGACGTGGCGCGGTTCGTCCAGCGCAGCGCGGGCGCGGCGACCTGGCGCTTCCACGCCCGGGTCCGGCTGCACGCCCCGGTGGACCACGTCCGCGCCCGGCTGCCGATCGCGGTCGAGGTGACGCCGGAAGGGCCGGACCGCTGCGTCGCGGAGGTCGGCTCGGACAACGCGGCGATGCTCGGGCTGTACCTCGGGCTGCTCGAAGTGGACTTCGAGGTGCTCGACGCGCCGGAGCTGGCCGCGGAGCTGGCGAAGACGGGCGAGAGGTTCCTCCGCGCCGCTAACGCAGGGAGTCCGCCAGCTCCTGGATGATCACCATCTGCTCCCGGGCACCGACCTCCATGCCGGACTGCAGGATGGTGTCGCGCAGCTCCTTGCTCCCGGTCTCGGTGAGCAGCCGCAGCAGGGTGCGGTCGCCGTCGAGCGCGGTGAAGGTGACGGTGTTGAGCGGCCCGTCCACCGAGTCGAGGGGCACGCCGGGCATTTCGAACACCTCGGTGTAGACGAGCCGCTCGCCGGGGACGACTTCGCGGTACTCGCCGTGGAACCCGACTTCGGTACCGTCGCCCGTCTTCAGCACGTACCGCCAGCGGCCGCCGGGGCGCAGGTCCAGCTCGACTTCGGTGGTGGTCCCGCGGTGGCCGCTCCACCAGCGGCCCACCAGCTCGGGCGTGGTCCAGACGCGGTAGACGAGGTGCTTCGGCGCGTCGAACTCGCGCGTGATGAGGATCTGGTCGTCGGCGGGGGTGGTGATCTCCACGTCAGTGCTCCTGTTCCTTGAGTTCCTCGAGGACGTCATCCATCAGGTCGAACCGCCCGGCCCACGTCCGCTCGTACTGCCGCACCCAGTCGTGGATCGGCTTGAGCGCGGGCCCGTTGAGCCGGTACAGCCGCTGGCGGCCATCGCCGCGCACGTCGACCGCGCCGACCTCGCGCAGCACCCGCAGGTGCTTGGAGACCTGCGGCTGGGCGAGACCGAGCAGGTCGACGAGGTCGCCGACGGAACGCTCGCCGTCGCGGAGGACGTCGAGGATCTGCCGCCGCCGGGGTTCGGCGACCGCGTTGAAGGTGTCGGTTGTCGTCGCTGCTCGGGCCACGGGAGTCATCATATGCCGATATGGGTATGCGTCAAGCTCGCCTGGCCGCGTGGTCTGCCCGGCGCCGCGGGGGATGTCGTGAAAGGGTCGTTCATGTCGTCTGGGGACAGGGTCCCGGCAAAGTGGCGGCGGTTTGCCCGGCGGCGGCTTCGCCGACGTCTTGAATGACTCATTCAGGTCTTCGGAGGTCCTGAATGACTCATTCAAGACACCGCAGGGCCGCCCGGGGCCGCGGCGGGGATGTCATGAAAGGGATGCTCCTATGGATGTCGAGGGGTGAGTTCGAGGCCGTTTGCGGTGATGATCCGGTAGAGCTCCCGGGCGATGTAGCG
>NZ_RSEC01000060.1 GCF_003937945.1 Amycolatopsis eburnea | reverse complement strand
CGCCCGGTCCCATTCCGAACCCGGAAGCTAAGCCTGACAGCGCCGATGGTACTGCAATCGAAGGGTTGTGGGAGAGTAGGACACCGCCGAACTTGCTTGAGGAAGGCCCCGGTCGAGAACCTCTCGGTTCTCCCGGGGCCTTTCGCTATTCCCGGGCCGGCCGGCGCAGCAGGTACGTGTCCATGATCCAGCCGTGCCGCTCCCGCGCCTCGGCCCGGACGCGGCGGATCTCCTCCGCCAGCGCGGCCGTCAACGGGCCCGAAAGCAGGATTTCGTCCGGCGTCCCCACGTAGGCGCCCCAGAAGATCTGCAGACCCTCGTCGGCGAAACGGTCGAACGTCGTGTGGGCGTCCAGGAGCACGAAGACGTCGTCGACCCCGTCCGGCCAGCCCTCGGCCAGCCGACGGCCGGTCGTGAGCTGGACCGCGCGGCCGATCTGGTTCATCGTCGTCCGGTGGCGGGCGACCAGCGCCGAGATGCTGCTGACCCCCGGCACGACCTCGTACTCGAACTCGACGTTCCCCCGCGCGAGCACCGCCTCGATCAACGCGATCGTGCTGTCGTACAGCGACGGGTCGCCCCACACCAGGAACGCCCCCGTGCCGGACGGCCCCAGCTCCGTGCGGATCAGCTGCTCGTAGACCTCCGCGCGCGCCGCGTGCCAGTCGGCGACCGCGGCCCGGTAGTCCGCCGGCGTGCGGTCGCGGGGCGGGTCCTCCGCCAGCACCACGCGGTAGCCCGGCCGCGTGACGAACCGGTCGAGGATCTCCTGCCGCAGCCGCACCAGGTCCGCCTTCTCCGAGCCCTTGTCGAGCACGAAGAAGACGTCGACGCGGTTGAGGCGGTCGATCGCCTGCACCGTGAGGTGCTCCGGGTCGCCGGCCCCGATCCCGATGGCGTAGAGCTTGCGCATGGGTCGAGTCTGTCGGGGCCCGATGGTGAACCCCTACCCCCGATGGGTATAAAGGAGGGAGAGCGAAAGGACCTCCAGATGACCGAAGCGACCTACACCGTCGAGGGCATGACCTGCGGACACTGCGCCACCTCGGTCCGCGAAGAGGTCTCCGAACTCGCCGGGGTCCGGCAGGTCGACGTCGACGTCGAGAGCGGGCGCGTGGTCGTGACCAGCGACACCCCGCTGACCGCCGAAGCCGTTTCCGCCGCCGTGACCGAGGCCGGATACCGCCTGGTCGCGTGATGACGGCCGACGGGACCACCGCGGAACGCGTCGAACTCGCCATCGGCGGGATGACGTGCGCGTCTTGCGCGGCCCGGGTCGAACGCAAGCTCAACAAGGTCGGCGGCGTCACCGCGACGGTCAACTACGCCACCGAAAAAGCCCAGGTCAGCTACCCGAGCGAGCTGTCCGTCGCCGATCTCACGGCCGTGGTCGAAGCCGCCGGGTACTCCGCGCGGCTCCCCGAGCCCGAAGCACCGGACGAGGCGCCCACGCTCCGCAAGCGTTTGCTCCTTTCGGCAGCGCTCACCGTCCCGCTCGTCGCACTGGCGATGGTCCCGGCCTGGCAGTTCGACTACTGGCAGTGGGTCTCGCTCGTCCTCGCCGCCCCGGTCGTGACGTGGGGCGCGTGGCCGTTCCACCGCGCCGCCGCGGTGAACCTCCGGCACGCCACCGCCACGATGGACACGCTCATCTCGCTCGGTGTCGTCGCCGCGACGGCCTGGTCGCTGTACGCGCTGCTGTTCGGCATGGCGGGCGAGATCGGCATGCGCCACGGCTTCGAGCTGATCAGCTCGGGGACGGCGGGCGACAGCCTGTACTTCGAGGTGGCCGCCGCCGTCACGACGTTCATCCTGGCCGGCCGCTACTTCGAGACCCGCGCCAAGCGCCGCGCCGGCGCCGCCCTGCGCGCGCTCATGGACCTCGGCGCGAAGGACGTCACCGTCCTGCGCGACGGCGAAGAGCGGCTGGTCCCCGTGACCGATCTGCACCCCGGCGACGTCTTCGTGGCGCGGCCCGGCGAGAAGATCGCGACCGACGGCGTCGTCACCGACGGCGGGTCGGCGGTCGACACCAGCATGCTGACTGGCGAGTCCGTGCCGGTCGAGGTCGGGCCGGGCGACGCGGTCACCGGCGCCACCGTGAACGTCGGCGGCCGGCTCCTCGTGCGGGCCACGCGCGTCGGCGCCGACACGCGGCTGGCGCAGATGGCGCGGCTGGTCGAGGCCGCGCAGAACGGCAAGGCCGAGGTGCAGCGGCTGGCCGACCGCGTCTCGGCGGTGTTCGTCCCGGCGGTCGTCTTCCTGGCGCTGGCGACGCTGGTGGTCTGGCTGGCCACCGGCGGCGCGACGGAGGCGGCGTTCACCGCGGCCGTCGCCGTGCTGATCATCGCCTGCCCGTGCGCGCTCGGCCTGGCGACCCCGACGGCGCTGCTCGTCGGGACCGGCCGCGGCGCGCAGCTCGGCATCCTCATCAAGGGCCCCGAGGTGCTCGAGTCGACCCGGCGGATCGACACCGTGGTCCTGGACAAGACCGGCACCGTCACCACCGGGCGGATGACGCTCGTCGAGGGCGACGGCGAGGTGCTCCGGCTGGCGGGCGCCGTCGAGGCCGCGTCCGAGCACCCGATCGGCCGCGCCATCGCCGACGCCGCCCGCGAGCGGTTCGGCGCGCTGCCCGCGGTCACGGAGTTCCGCAGCACGCCCGGCGTCGGCGTGACCGGCGTGGTCGAAGGGCGCACGGTCAGCGTCGGGCGGGCGAAAGGCGCCGCGGTCGGCGTGACCTGGGACGGCGAGGTCCGCGGCACGCTGACCGTCGCCGACACGATCAAGCCGACGTCCGCCCGTGCCGTCGCCGAGCTGCGGGAACTCGGCCTGACGCCGGTGCTGCTGACCGGCGACGACGAAGGCGTGGCCCGGGCGATCGCGGCCGAGGCGGGTATCGACGAGGTCGTTGCCGAGGTGCTGCCGGAGGGCAAGGTCGACGTCGTCAAACGGCTGCAGGCGCAGGGGCACGTGGTGGCCATGGTCGGCGACGGCGTCAACGACGCGGCCGCGCTCGCCCAGGCGGACCTGGGGCTGGCGATGGGCACCGGCACGGACGCGGCCATCGAGGCGAGCGACCTGACCCTGGTGCGCGGCGACCTGCGCGTCGCGGCCGACGCGATCCGGCTGGCGCGCCGCACGCTCACGACGATCAAGGGGAACCTGTTCTGGGCGTTCGCCTACAACGTCGCGGCGCTGCCGCTGGCGGCGCTCGGCCTGCTGAACCCGATGATCGCGGGCGCGGCGATGGCGTGCTCGTCGGCGTTCGTGGTGAGCAACAGCCTCCGGTTGCGCCGCTTCCGCTGAACCCCCGGAGGGTATAGTCGGTGGTCAGGGACGTGGACGAGGGGACAGGTGGGATGACGGGTTACGGCACCGAGCGAGAGGCCTATCTCAAGCGCCTGCGCCGGATCGAGGGGCAGATCCGCGGGCTGCAGCGCATGGTCGAGCAGGACAAGTACTGCATCGACATCCTGACCCAGGTGTCGGCGGCGACGAAGGCGCTGCAGTCGTTCTCGCTGGAGCTGCTCGACGAGCACCTGGCGACCTGCGTCGTCCAGGCGGCGGCCTCCGGCGGCGAAGAAGCGGACCTGAAGGTGCGCGAGGCGTCGGACGCGATCGCGCGGCTGGTCCGCTCCTAACGCACGAGCACGGCCAGGGTGAGGCCGCCGGCGTTGGTCGTGAAGTGCACGATCACCGAGGCGAGCACGCCCCGGCCGGCGTGCCGCCACCAGTGCAGGAAGAGCCCGGCGACCCCCGCCGCGGCCATGGCGAGCACCTGCAGCACCACCACCGGCGTCGCCCCGAACACGGCGTGGACCGCGGCGTTGCGGCCGATGGCGAGCGCGGGCAGGGCGTGCCAGAGCCCGAAGAGCGCGGCCGAGCAGAGGATGGGCGGCCAGCGCCAGCGGTCGTCGGTCGCGCCGAAGAGGCCGGGGAGCACGCCGCGGAAGGCGACCTCTTCGATCAGGACGGTCCCGAACAGGATGCGGCCGCAGGTCAGCCAGAGCAGCTGGCCGAGGTCGGGGTCGCCCACGCGGCCGTCGTGGTAGATGGTGCGGAGGGCGGGGACGGCCAGCGCGATCCCGAAGACCGCCGCGACGAGCGCGGCGCCGGCGAGGCCGACCAGCGCGGGGCGGCGGAGAGTGCTCAGGCCCAGGTCGGCCCAGGTGCAGCCGGCCGCGCGGCCGAGGGCGATGAGGATCAGGGCGGCGGTGAGGCCGCAGAGGGGGTAGGCCCAGCCGGGGAGGACGCGGTTGGCGAGTGTCGTGGCCGCGGCGAGGGTGAGGACGGCCGTGACCAGGGCGAACACGCGGCGGGGCGGGAACGGGACGGCGTCGGTCAACGGAGTGCGCCTTGCGGTCCCGGCGAAGTCGCGTCGGGCTCGACCTTGGCGGAGCGGCCACCGGCCACCGGAGGAGCCACCCGTCAGCTGACCGGGTCGGCGAGGTTGTCCGCTGGTGAACGGCGTTGCACCGGCACTCTCTTCGCCATCGGCATCGGCAACGTCGCTTCCGGGTCGAACGGTGCCGGCCGGTCGTCCAGCGCCACCGCCGCCTGCGTCAGGAGCGTGCGGCAGCCCGTCAGGCTCGCGTGCAGCTTGTCGCGGACCTCGTTCAGCGCCGTGACCTCGCGTTCGGCCGCGCCGACCAGTGCCTCCGCGCGCTGGGTCGCCTCCGCCACCAGCTGATCCGCCTTCGCGCGGGCCGCCGCTTCCTGGTCGGCCAGTTCGCGCATCGCCTCCGCGCGGCGGACCGTCATCGCGCGCTTGTGGTCTTCCTCCAGCTCGGCCCGGCGGTGCGCCGCCGCCTCGTCGAGTTCGCGGCGGCGTTGCTCGGCCGCCCGCATCAGCTCTTCGTGCTCGGCGCGGTGGCGGTCGCGTTCGGCTTCGGCCGCGGCCACGAGACGGCGCTCCTCCGCGGTCAGCCGGACGGCCTCCGCCTCCGCCTCGCGGCGGATCTTCGCCGCGGTTTCCGTTGCGCGCGCGGTGATTTCGGTGGCCTCTTCGCGGGTCAGCTCGATCATCCGGCGGGAGCGCTCCTGCAGGGCGTCCGGCGCGATCGGGGTGCGGCTGATCCGGTCGATCTTCACGCGGAGCTCACCGTTCTGCTCCGCCAGCTCGGCCACGCGGCTTCGCGCCGCGTCGCGTTCGGCGGTGAGTCTGCGGATCTCGGCCTCGGCCCAGTCGGCGTATTCCTTGACCTGGGCGCGATTGAAGCCGCGCCACGCCAGGTCGAATCGGGCCACGTCCTCGCCACCGCCGGGGGCCATGCCTCACCTCCGAATTGGATGGTTTTTCCTCGGCCGCACCTTTTCCTTGCGGGGCCGGGGAATCCGGTGTGCACCCCAGTGTGCCGCAAACCCGCCACCGCGCGCTGCCCGGGCGGGTGATCATTCGTCGAGCGGTTCCCCGGCGCCGGTGGACGTGCTGCGCACGCCGGGCAGTTCGGCCAGTTCGGCGGCGAGGTCGTAGAGGTCGCCGCGGCCGTCGAGGCGCAGGGTGACGACCGCGATCCGTTGCCCCTCCTCGGAAAGCGACTCGTGGTCGACGTCGACGTGCTGCACCGACCAGCCCCGCCCGGTGCAGGCGGCCAGCGCGGCGCGCAGCACGCCGTGGCCGTCGAGGTAGCTCAGCTGCAGGACCGGCGGCTGCCGGCGGTGGCGCGCGACGAACCGCTGCAACGGCGGGAAGCCGCGGGTCACCACGAAGTGCGCGATCGTCGTGCCGACGGCGAGGACGGAGAGCCCGGCACCGCACGCCGTGCCGACCGCGGCGGTGACCCAGATCGTCGCCGCCGTCGTCAGGCCGCGGACCGCGTCGCGGCGGACGAAGATCAAGCCGCCGCCGATGAAGCCGATGCCGGACACGATCTGCGCGGCGATCCGCGACGGGTCCAGCGACACGTGGTCGAGACCGAGCAGGTCGGCGAACCCGTACTTCGACACCAGCATGAACACGGCCGACCCGACGCCGACCAGGCTGTGCGTCCGCAGCCCGGCGGCCTTCATGCCGGCCTCGCGTTCGAGCCCGATGGCGACGCTCAGCACGAGCGCGAGCAGCACCGGCGGCAGCAGCTCCCACTGCGCCGACGTGGACCACAGTGTGGGCAAGGTCACGACCTCCTGTCTCTTCAGGGTGACGGCACGCGAGGAGAACCGCGACGCCGTCACCAGGGGATACTGGGCCGACAGCCCTCGATCGTGCCAGGGTGAGGTGAGCGCGTGACAGCGACCCGGCCGGTCCCGGCGCCGGACTTCGTCGGCTACCCCGAGGTGCGCCGGCACGTCCGCGCCCTGCTCGACGGGCGGCCCGGCACGCACCGGCGCCCGGTCCCGGCGTGTCCGAAGTGGACCGTCACGGACCTGCTCGAGCACGTCCTGGAGAAGGCCGAGGGCGTCTTCGCGCGCCTCGGGGGCACGCTGCCGCCGCGCGAGGGGCCGCTCGAGGTCCCCGGGCTGCTCGACCGCTGGGACGAGCTCGGCGACGACCTCGACCGGCGCCTCGCGGACGCGGGCGGGCGCAGCGGCGACGTGCTGGTGATGGACGCCTACACCCACGAACTGGACCTGCGCGCGGCCCTCGGCGTGCCGCCGCCGGTGGAGCACCTGGCCTGGGCGCCGAGCTTCGAGGTGCTGGTCCGCGGCTTTTCGGGCTCGGTCGCCGGCCGCGGGCTGCCGCCGATCCGGCTCCGCACGACGGGCGGCTCGACCTGGACGGCGGGCGCGGGACGGCCGGCGGTGTCGGTGACCGCCCCGGCCCACGACCTGTACCGGGCGCTGGCCGGACGGCGGTCGGTGCGCCAGCTCGCGGCCCTGGACTGGAGCGAGGCGCCGGCGCGGTGGCTGCCCGCGTTCACGTGGGGCCCGTTCGCGCCGCCGCTTCGGCCTGGGGTTTGAGCGGGCCCCGACGTCATTTTATGTCGTCTGGCGCCAGGGGGTCGTGGGGATGTCGTGAAAGGGTCGTTCATGTCGTCTGGCGTGGTGAACGACTCTTTCATGTCGTCTGGCGCCGGGGCGTTGGCGAGGTCGCGCTGGGGTGGGGTGGCTGGCCGCGTGGCTTTGCCTGGGGTCGTGGGGATGTTGTGAAAGGGTCGTTCATGGCGTCTGGCGGGGTGAACGACCCTTTCATGACGTGTGGGGGCGGCCGGACTCTTTCACCTCGTCTGACAGCAGGGTTCCGGCAAAGTCGCGGCGGTTCGCCCGGTGGCGGCTTCGCCGACGTCCTGAATGACTCATTCAGGTCTTCGGAGGTCCTGAATGACTCATTCAAGACACCGCGGGGGCCGGTCGGCGCCGGTGGGGCAGGCCAAGGCCGGCCCCGGCCACTTTGCCGGGGCCTGCCGCCAGACGCCATGAAAGAGTCGTTCATGGCAAGGCGGTGCTGGTCAGCCGCCGGGTGGGGTGACCGTCAGGAGGGCCGCCACGGCCAGGACCACCACGCTGAGCAGGACCTCCGCCGCCACCGCCGTGCGCAGGCGGCGAAGGGACAGCGTCTTCGTGGTCCCTTCCGCCGGTTCACCGACACTCCGCCGGACCGCCGCGCGCGAGCGGCTCGCCACCGCCAGCAGGGCCGCCAGGCCGGCGATCTTCAGCAGCACCAGCAGGCCGAACCCGGTCGTCCACAGCGTCGACAGCGAAGGCATGATCCGCAGCGCCAGCACCGCGCCGCTGATCGCGACCGCCGCCACCGAGCCCGCCGCGAGGCGGGAGAACTTCGCCGCCACCGGGACCAGGTCCTCGTCCGGGGCCGGGCGGTGCAGGCACAGCCCCAGCTGGACCAGGCCACCCACCCAGACCGCGATCGCGCCGAAGTGGACGAGGTCCGCCGTCACCGAGACGAACATGACCGGGTCCGTCACCGGGTGGCCGGTCGCGGAGAACGTCAGCAGGACGACGAAGCCCGTCACCATCGTCAGGTTCTCGAAGCGGGCGCGCAGCTTGTCCGGCTGCTCCGGCCGCAGCAGCCGGGGCAGCAGCACGATCAGCACGGCCACCGCCACCAGCCGGAGCAGCAGCAGCTTCCCGTAGGCGACGCGCAGCGTGTCGGCCAGCAGCCCGAAGTCGGACACCGCGCCGATGCCCCGCCCGGCCGCGTACGGGCCCTGCAGCACGAACGTCGCCACGGTGGTGGCCAGCAGCAGGCCCGCGCCGGTGTTCAGGAGCAGGCGGGCGCGGCGGTCGGTGCGGCCCGCCGGGCGGCACAGCACCAGGAACGCCGCGCCGCCGAGGAGGACGACGCCGAGGTAGGCCAGCCAGCGCACCGACGTCGAGGCCGCGTCGACGACGCCGTCGGTGCCGGTGGCCGCGGACACCGCGCCCGCCGACGTCACCAGCGGGCCGGTGCCGACCACGAACGCGAACGTGCCGCGGACCGGGTGGGAGTCGGCCGAGACGAACGCGTATTCGACCAGGTAGCTGCCGTCCGGGAGACCGGGCCGGAGCTTCACCGCGAGCTGTTCGGCGTCCTCGCCGGGCTGGAACACCGGGCCGGCGTCGACCTGCTTGCCGGCCAGGTCGACGACCTTGATCGACCCGGGCTGGATCCCGACGTTCTCCGACAGCGTGACCGACACCAGGGACGGCGCCGCGCTCAGGCGGGCGCCGTCCCCGGGGGTCGACGAGACGACTTCGACGTGCGCCGAAGCGGGAGTGGCGCTGAGCAGCAGCCAGCCGGCGAGGAAGGCCAGCAGGACCAGCGCGCGTTTCACGACGCGGCGAGCGCGGGCCGCCTCGGCACTCCGCACGAGCAGCCGGTGATCTCGCGCTCGGCGGCCGAGGCACGCCGGTGCAGGATGACGGCGACGATCATCGGGATGGTGACGATCGTGTTGTAGAACAGGTGCAGCTCCACGCGCGGGACCAGCAGCTGGATGATGCTGGTGGGCACCTTCTGCCCGGCCAGCCGCCAGCCGCTCTGCGCCTGGACGAACAGCAGCAGGTGCTCGATGTGGTGCCAGAACTGGATGCCCAGCGCGAGGTTCCACCACTGCCGCGACCGGCCGGCGAACCCGTGCCGCAGGACCCACAGGAAGACCAGCATCACCAGCGCGTAGCCGTAGTGCAGCCACTCCTGGGAGATCAGCCACGGGAACGGCATGCCGAGCACGCCGCGGGCCTTCGCCGCCGGCCAGCCGAAGCCGTAGATCTGCACGGCCTGGACGATGTGCTCGGCCCAGTGGGCGATCACGATCAGCATGAACACGGCGAGCGCGCGGTTGTGGTAGCGGCTGTTGAGGCCGCCGAGGAACCCGGCAGGCCGGGCGATTTCGGACGTCGACATGCGGACCCCAGATCTCCCGAAAACGAAGGTGTGCGTCGACGATAGCCGTCCGCGCGCGATCTTCGGTTACTCCGGATTGCGCATTCCACCAGGGAAACTGCGCCAGTCGGCCGCTTGCGCGCCGCGGGTCCGGCCCGCGGCGCGGCGCGGTCAGTGCGCGACGAGGCCGGTCGGGCGGTCGGGGGCCGGCGGGACGCGGAACAGGCGGGTGAACAGGTCCAGGTGCGCCGGGTCGCCCTCGACGCGGACCTTGCCGCTGGCGATCGCGTCCGGCGCCGACAGGCTGCCGTTCAGCAGGTCCAGCAGCGCCGGGCCCTGCGGCTCGATCACCAGGTCGGCGGCGGGCAGCGCGCCCGCGGACGCCTTGAGCGCGCCGTCGTCGACCATCGCGTGCACGACCATGTCGCCAGGGTGGTGCAGCTCGTAGTTGACGTGCACGCCCGAAGCGGCCTCCTCCTGGAAGGTCGTGTAGAGCGAGATGATCGCGGTGTCGAGCGTGAAGACCTCGTCCGGCTTCGGGTAGGTCAGCGACCGGGAGCCCCACAGGCCGAGGTCGAGCACGATGTGGTCGAGCTCGGTGCCGTACTCGGTGAGCTCGTAGACGATGCCGCCGTCCAGCTGCGAGAGCACGCGGCGGCGGACCACACCCGACTCCTCGAGCTCGTTGAGCCGCGAAGTCAGGATGCTCACCGGGATGCGCGGCAGGGTGCGCTGCAGGTCGGTGAACCGCTTCGGGCCGAGCATGAGGTCACGGACGACGAGCAGCGACCAGCGCTCGCCGACGATCTCGAGCGCCCGGGCCAGGCCGCAGAACTGTCCGTAGGTGCGAGCAGAGGTAGGCATACTCGGGTCCTCACTTGTCTCGGGTGCCAGGCCGGGCACCACCCCCGAATCGCGCAGGGCCGCGAGGTCGGTTACGGTGCCCCGTGACGCACCATTCCGCCGCGGGCGTCGATGTCTACGGTGACGGTTCGGCGCCGTGCGCGGCCAGTGAGTCCCGCACCGGCGCAGCGTGCGTTTCCCATGTCAACCCATGCGTTTCGCATGACTTCTCCGTGTTTGCCGCACTGGCTGAGTAGACCTCGGGTGGAGCAGGATTCAGGTTCTCGTCCCGCCCCACCCGGCTACCGGCAGGAGAGCCGATGCGCACGACAGCTGTCAACGCTCGGGTTCCCGAAGACGGCGGAACGACGCCGACGCGGGCCCCGGCTTTCCGGCGCCACCTCCGGGCCGAGGTCAGGGCGGGCAAAGGGGCGTACCTGTTCTCCGAACAGGGCGTGATCGCGATGCGCGGGGCGAAGATCGAGTCGCTCGCGGCGCTGCTGGACGGTACGCACGACCTCGACGGGCTGCTGCGCGACCGGCCCGGCGGGATGGCACCGGAAGAGGTGGCGGCACTGCTGGCGCAGCTGGTGGACGCCGGGTTGGTCACGTTGCGCAGCCAGAGCGACGAAGACCGGCTCGGGGACGAGCGCGCGCTGGCTTACTGGGACGCGTGCGGCGTGGACGCCGACCAAGTCGCCGCACGGCAGGGCACCGTGCGGCTGACGGCGGTCGGCGACAGCGCCGACGGCGTGGATCCCGGTGCGGTGGAGCGGGCGCTCGCCGGCGCCGGGCTCGGGGTGGTGCGCGGCGACGCGGGGTCCGCCGACCTGTCGGTCGTGCTGTGCGCCGACTACCTCGACCCGCGGCTCGCCGTGGTCGACGCCGAGCACCGGCGGTCCGGGCGGCCGTGGCTGCTGGCGCGGCCGTTCGGCGCCCAGGTGTGGATCGGGCCGGTGCTGCAGCCGACCGGGGCGTGCTGGCACTGCCTGACCCACCGGCTGTGGGGCCACCGGCACGCCGAAGCGTGCGTGCAGGAGGAACTGGGCCACGCCGGGCCGGCGCGCCGCCCGATGCCGGCGCTGCCGCCGCTGACCTCGGCCGCGGCGCACCTCGTCGCGCTGGAGGCGGCCAAGTGGGTGGCCGGGTACCGCTACCACGGCCAGCAGTGCGTGTGGACGCTCGACACGCTGGACCTGCAGGGCAGGCTGCACGAGCTGCGCCGCCGCCCGCAGTGCCCCGGCTGCGGCGACCCGTGGCAGGTCGCATGGCGGTCGGTCCGGCCGGTGACGCTGCGGCCGGCGAAGAAGGCGACCACCGGGGGCGGCGGGCACCGCACCGCGACGCCGTCGCAGATGCTCGAACGGCACCGGCACCTGATCAGCCCGGTCACCGGGATCATCAAGGAGATCCAGCCGGACCCGGCCGCGCCGCCGTTCGCCAACGCCTACCGCTCCGGCCCCAACGTCGCCCGCGGCATCACCGGGATGGCCGCGCTGCGCGCCGGGCTGCGCTGCGAGAACGGCGGCAAGGGCGTCAGCCCGCTCGACGCCGAGGTCAGCGCGCTCTGCGAGGCGGCGGAACGGTTCTCCGGCAACTTCCAGGGCGACGAACTGCGCATCCGCGGCTCCTTCGAGGAGCTGGGCGACGAAGCCGTCCACCCCAACGCCTGCATGCTCTTCGCCGACCGGCAGTACGCCGACCGCGGCGCCTGGAACCGGGCGCACGCCGACTTCCAGCAGGTCCCCGTCCCGTTCGACCCGTCGGCCCGCACCGACTGGACGCCGGTGTGGTCGCCGTCCGGGCGCCGCCGCCTGCTGCCGACGTCGTACCTGTACTACGGGACCCCGCGGGAGAGCGCGGCGCACGGCGTGCGCGCCGACTCGAACGGCGCGGCGGCGGGCAGCAGCCTGGAGGACGCGATCCTGCAGGGCGCGCTCGAGCTCGTCGAACGGGACGCCGTGGCGCTGTGGTGGTACAACCGGACGCCGGTGCCGGGCGTGGACCTGGCGTCCTTCGCCGACGCGTGGCTGGAGGAGATGGCGGGCAACTACGCGGCGATCGGCCGCGAGCTGTGGGTCCTCGACGTGACCTCGGATCTCGGGATCCCGGTCGCCGTCGCGCTTTCGCGGCGGACCGACGGCCCGCACGAAGACATCATGATGGGCTTCGGCGCGCACCTCGACCCGCGGATCGCGGTGCGCCGCGCGGTGACCGAGCTCAACCAGATGCTGCCGATCGTGCGGGAGGCGGGCCAGGGGCTCGACGACCCGGACGCGCGGCGCTGGCTGGCCTACGCGACCGTCGCGAACCAGCCGTACCTGCGGCCGGCCGCGGGGCAGCGGATGCGGACCGCCGCCGACTTCCCGTTCGTCAACCGCCCCGACGTCCGCGACGACGTCGAGGCGCTGGGCCGGGTGTTCGACCGCGCGGGCCTGGAACTGCTGGTGCTCGACCAGACGCGCCCGGACGTCGGGATCCCCGTGGTCAAGGTGCTCGTCCCGGGGCTGCGCCCCTTCTGGGCCCGGTTCGCGCCCGGCCGGCTCTTCGACGTCCCGGTCGCGCTGGGCAGGCTCGAAGCACCGACCCCGTACGAGCGGCTCAACCCGTTCCCGATGTTCCTCTGAGCGCCCCGTGCGGGAGCTCGGAGTTCGCTGTTCGCTTGAGGAGTTTGGTCTTGCCTGCACACCACCAGGAGGGGATCCCGGAGACCGTCCGGCTCTGGTCCCTCACCGAAGACACCCTGCTGGAGGCGGGGGACGACGACACGATCGTCGCGATCACCTGGTGGGGTGAGTACGAACTGGCGGGCATCCCCGGGCCGGTTCGCGAATCACTGGGCCGGATGGTGCTCGGCCCGGTCTCCATGGGCAACCTCGCTTCGTCGGCGAGCGGCGGGGCCGAGGCCTGGGCGGGCGCGCTGCGCAAGGCCCTCAACCGGCTGTCCGGCTCGGTCGTGCACTCGCTGGCGCTCAACGACGGCCGCGGGCCGCTGCTCTCGGCGATCCCGGTGACGCAGAACCCGGTCTTCCCGGCCGATCCGCTGCCGCCCGAGCGGCTCATCAAGCTTTCGCGGTTCTCGGCGATGCGGCCGGACGGCGGCGGGCTGCTGCTCGAATCGCCCCGCGCCCGCTACCGGGTCGCGCTGCTGCGCCCGCCCGCGGTGAGCGTGGCGTCGTCGCTCGCCCGGCCGGTCACCGTCGCGCAGGTCGCCGAGACCACGGGGCTCGCCGAAGCGGTGGTGGCCGACATCGCCGCGTTCCTGGTGGCGGCCGGCGTGGTGCTGGCGGCCGACGACTGGGCGGAGTTCGCCGAAGACGGCGACGACGACCTCGCCGTCTGGTCGCAGGACGACCTGATGTTCCACGCGCGCAGCCGGACGTGGCAGAAGGGCGGGTCCTCGGAACCGGGGCCGCGCCGGACCGGCGCCGAGCCGCCGGTGGTCAAGCAGATCACCGCGGGCCCGACTTTCCCGTTGCACCGCCCCGACCCGGCCGCGCTCAAGACGAACGACCCGACGCTGAGCTCGCTGCTCGAAGAAGACCACGTGTGCCCCGAGGTCACCGAGCGCGCGCTGTCGGCCGAGCAGATCGGGGAGTTCCTCTTCCGCGCCGCGCGGGTGCGGTCGATCGGGCCGACCTACCTGCCCGGCGGGCCCGGCCACGAGGCGTCCCAGCGGCCGTACTTCAGCGTCGCCTGCCTGTACGAGCTCGAAATCTACGTCGCCATCAACCGGTGCGCGGGGCTCGGGCGCGGGATCTACCACTACGACCCGCTGTGGCACACGCTGACGCTCATCAACGACGACGCCGTGGCCCTCGACGGGCTGCTCGACCTGGCGATGGTCGGAGCGGGCAGCCACCGCAGGCCGTCGGTGCTGCTGACGATGACCGCGCGGATGTCGCGGATCGCCTGGGTGCTCGGCAGCGCCGCGTACGCGACGACGCTGCTGCACGTCGGCGCGCTCCAGCAGGTCCTGTACCTCACGGCGAAGGCGATGGGCCTGGCCGCGCACGCCGTGCCGGTCGACGCCGGCGACCGCGTCGACCGCTCCCTGAAACTGGAGTGGCCCGCCGAAGTGAGCGTGGGCGAGTGCGTCCTCGACTTCCCCGGGGCCGGTTGACCCCTGAAACCCGGGGTGCGCCCTGTTACCTTGGTGACCTGGGGTGCTGGGGGTAACGCGGGAGGGGCCGTGGTTTTTCCGGTGCGGGTGCGCGGTTCGCTGTTTTCGAGGCGGGTCGCGCCGTTCGCGGAAGAGCGGCGGGACTCCCGCGCGCTCGTGCTGGGCGCGCAGGCCGTGGCCGCCGCCGGCGTGGCCTTGCTGGCCGTCCTGCCCGTGCTGGCCGGTGCGGAGCCGTGGGTGCTGCGGCCGGTCGCGCTGGCCTGCGCCGCGGGGCTGGTGGCCGGGCACCTGTTCTGGTTCGCCCGCGGCCGCGTCCGGCGCCCGTGGCTGGCCCTGACCGTGCAGGCCGCGCTCGGGTTCGGGCCGTTGCTGCCGCTGGGGGAGCCGTGGAGCTCCGCGGGCGGGTTCTTCGCCGGGGGCCTGCTGCTGGTGTCCCCGCCGGCCAGGGCGGTCCCCTGGGCGCTGCTGGCGTGCGTCGTGGCTGGGGTCGTTTCGGTGGTGCCGAGCTGGCCCGGCGGCTGGCTCGAGGCCGGGCTGGGGAGCGCGGTGTCGGCCGGCGTGGCGGCGCTGTCGCTGTTCGGGCTCGGGACGGCCGCGCGGGTGGTCGCCGGGCGGGCTCAGGAGGTGTGCGAGCTGAAGCGCCGGACCATCGCCGAGGAACGCATGCGGTTCTCCCGGGACCTCCACGACCTGCTGGGATTGAGCCTTTCGGCCATCACCCTCAAGGGTGAACTCGTGGCTCGCCTGGTGCCCGGCAAACCGGAGCTGGCCAAGGCGGAACTGGCGGAGCTGCTCGTGATGTCCCGGCGCGCGCTGGCCGACGTCCGCACGATCTCGGCCGGCTACCGCGAGCTGTCGCTGGACGAGGAGTGCCGCGCGGCGGCGGACGTGCTGAGCGCGGCCGGCACCCGCGTGACGGTCGCCCGCTCCGGCATCGGCGAGCTGCCCTCGCCGGTGGCCACGACGCTGGGGACGGTGCTGCGCGAAGGGGTGACGAACGTGGTGCGCCACAGCACCGCGAGCTGGTGCGCGTTTTCGGTGAGCACGGAGGACGGTACGGCCTGGCTGGAGATCGTCAACGACGGCGCGAACGGCGCGGGCGGCGGCGAGGGGTCCGGGGCGGGCCTGCGGAACCTGGGCGACCGCGTGGAGGCGATGAACGGCACGCTGACGACCGAAGTGGGCCCGGACGGCACCCACCGCCTGCTGGTGGCCATCCCGGTGGGCTCGGTACGCCGCGAACGCCCCCGCGCGAGCTGACCCCCGCCCCCGCCCCCGCCTCAAGCGCCCCAATGTGGCGTTCGGTGCGTCCAACGCACCCAATGTGGCGTTCGGTGCGTTGGACGCAACCAACGCCACATTGGGGTGCTTGGGTGAAGCGGAGCGAAAGCGCTTTCCGGGACCGGGGCGGTCAGAGCCATTCCGCTTCGGTCGCGATGCGAATCGCGTGGACCCGGTTGCGGGCGTTCAGCTTCGTCACCACCGCGGCCAGGTAGTTGCGGACCGTGCCCGCCGACAGGAACAGCTCCGACGCGATGTCGGCCACCGTGCGGCCGCGGGCCGCCAGCGACAGGATCTCGATTTCGCGCGGGGTCAGCGGGCAGTCGTCGGTTTCCCAGGCGGCGAGCGCCAGTTCGCTGTCGATGACGCGGCGTCCGATCGCGACCGACCGGACCGCGTTCGCCAGCTTGTCGGACGGCGCGTCCTTGAGCAGGAAGCCGTTCACCTTGGCGTCCAGCGCCCGGCGCACCGTGCCCGGCCGGCCGAGGCTGGTCAGGATCAGCGTGTGGACGTCCGGCAGGCTCTCGTGGATTTCGATCGCGGCGGAGAGGCCGTCCTTGCCCGGCAGGTCGATGTCGATGATCGCGACATCGGGCTGGGCCGCCTTCGCGGCGGGCAGGATCTGGTCTCCCGTGGACACCTCGGCCACGACCTCGATGTCGGATTCGAGGTTCAGCAAGGCGACGAGCGCGCCGCGGACCATGTGCATGTCCTCGGCCAGCAACACCTTGATCACGACGGTACCTCGCACCCCAGTCCGACGACTCCGAACGGTAATTGTACGCCATTGCGCGACGACGCCGGAGTTTCCCGGAAGTGAAACCCCGATCGCGCACCGGGGGAGAATGCCCCTCAATTCCCGCGCACTTACCCGAGATAGGCGGGTGCCCGCAATCCCGCGGCCGATGTCGGCACGTTGGGCCGAACGGCCGCGGGTTCGTCCCCAGTCCCCCCACGCCGCCCGCGTTCCCCGCGCGGGCGGCACATCCCCAGTGGTCCGGTCAGCTCGCCAGCGACCGCGAGACGGCGGCCTGGCGCAGGTCCGGGAGAGCCAGCAGGACGGGCGGGTCGAAGCCGTGGCGCGGGCGCAGCCGCACGTCGGCCAGGCTCGCCGTGACGCCGCGCTGGATGTGCACCGGGCCGGTGAGGCCGGTGAACGGGCGCAGCGCCTGGTTGCCGTCCTGCGCGCACGTGCCGAAGGCGTGGGTCAGCACGTACCACGACCCGAGCGGGACGTCGGCCAGCGCGTACGGCCCGGGACCGGGCACGACCACGTGCCGGGCGGGCGTGCCCTCGGCGATGCGGGCGCTGAAGAGCCCGACGAACACGGGCCCGACGTCGGCCGGCGACGAGAGGCGCAGCTGCCCGCGCACCGTGGCGCCCGAGCCCGGCTCGGCCTGCCGGTCGGCGATCCGCGGCGCCATCCCGTGCAGCTGGCGGTAGCCGGACGGCGAGATGCCGACGCTGCCGCTGAACCGCGCGCTGAAGGTGCCGACGCTGTTGTACCCGACCTGGTGGCTGATGTCGGCCACCGAGATCACGGTGGTCGCGAGCAGGCGTTTCGCCTCCGCCAGCCGCAGGGCCGAGAGGAACCGGCCGGGCGAGAGCCCGGTGACCCGCAGGAACACGCGGGTGAAGTGGAACTTGCTGAACATGGCCGCGCGGGCGAGGTCGTCGATCGTGAGCCGCTCGCCCAGGTTGTCTCGCATGGTCACGATGGCTCGTGCCACAGCTTGCCGGACGATCTCATCCATGGTAGGCCGTCCTTCCGGTCGAGGAGTGCCGCCCGATCGCCTTCCCGGCGAAGGCACCCGGTGCGGGAATTGATTCCGGCTAAAACTGTAGATCCGTTGGCGTCTACTTCTTAAGTGCTCTGTGCACCGGTCGACGTGGATTTCGCCGGTGGTCGACATGCGTTTTGCACATGCCCCGTTTGCCCCGGTTTCGAGCGGGTAGCCGACGTGCACCGGACGTGTGTCACCCGTGCCGGTGATAGCGAAGTGCAGTCGCGCGACCGCGCTTGGTCACGAAATCGGCGTGATCCGCTCAGGTTTCGACTTCTTGTTAGGCCGTTCGGAGTCCTCTCCGGAACCGCACGGACCATGTGTAAGCCACAGGTGCCCGATGATGCGGGCACTGGCTGCCGTTGCGGCGTTCAGCGACGATTTATGTCACGTGAAGCATTCATCTTCGCCACTGGGGAGCAACAATGTCCGCACAGTTTTCCGCTGAAGTCCGCTCGCTTTTCGCCGACATGGGCATCGAGTTCGAGAAGGCCACCACGGAGTTGTCGATCGACCGTTTCGAGCAGTGGGGCAACGGCACCGACGTCCACCCCGTGCGCGGGTCCGTCTGCCGCGTCGACCTCCTCGAAGCGGCCTGAGGGTGTTTGCGCAGTTCCTGACGGTGCCGAGCCGGTCACGACGGACATCTCCCGCGTCCGTCGCGGCCGGCTCGGCGCATGTGGAGCACCCCTGTCACGGCCGGTAGCTGTCCGGTCGCGAACCGGCATTTTTAACCTGGCACTTACCTGGGCCGGGGTATTCCGCGGCAGTGGCGGCAAAGTGGTGCCCGAATGGTGCAACCGATTCGTCAAGCAGAATGTTTAACTGAGCTTCTGGGGAATCGTGAGTGCGGAGGCACCCGTGATCAGAGTGCTGGTTGCCGAGGACATGCACATCGTGCGGGGCGCGCTCGTCGCCCTGCTGCGGCTGGAGCCCGACATCGAGGTCGTCGCGGAGGTCGCGTCGGGGCTGGAGATCGTGCCCACCGCCAAGGCCAAGCAGGCGCAGGTGGCGGTCATCGACATCGACCTGCCGGGCAAGGACGGGCTCACCGCGGCCGGTGAGCTGCACGAACAGCTCCCGGAGTGCCGGACCCTCATCCTGACCAGCCTGGGCAGACCGGGGACGCTCAGGCGCGCCCTGGACGCCAAGGTGGGCGGGTTCCTGCTGAAGGACGCGCCACCCGACAAGCTGGCCAACGCCGTCCGCGGGGTGCTCGCGGGCCGCCGCATGGTCGACGGGGACCTGGCGCTGGCCGCCTGGGACACGGTGGACTGCCCGCTCACCGGCCGCGAGCTCGACGTGCTGCGGATGACCGCGCAGGGCTACGGGACCGTCGAAGTCGCCGCGCGCCTGTACCTGTCGGCGGGGACGGTCCGCAACTACCTGACGACCGTCGTCGCGAAGCTCAACGCCCGCAACCGGGTCGACGCCATCCGCATCGCCGAAGAGTCCGGCTGGCTCTGAGCGCGCCCGGTTCGGGCAAAGAGGTACAGACCAGTATTTCCGTGGTTCAGACCGGTACGACCGCGCGCAGCCGGAAGCGGCCGTCCGGCTCGACGCCGGCGGTGAGCTCGCCGCCGAGGTCGGCGACCCGGTGCGACAGGTTGCCGATCCCGCTGCCCGGCGAGGTCTCCCGCGACGCGACGACGGAACCCGGGACCCGCGGTGCGGGCACCGCGGGTTCTTCGGCCGCCTCGGGCTCCGGGCGGGGCCCGTCCCCGTTGCGCTCGACGCCGTCGTTGACGATGTCGAGGCAGATCCCCTCGCCCGTGCGGCGCATGGCGATCTCGCAGCTCTCCACCCGGCTGTGCCGCAGGACGTTCGTGACGCCTTCGCGCAGCACGACGGCCAGCACCGTCCGCACCGGCATCGGCAGGTCGTCCTCGAGCATCTCCATCCGCACCCGGACGTCGGCGGCCGCCAGTACCGACTTCGCGGTGCGGGACTCGCTGTCGAGGGACAGCTCGCGGTAGCCGCTGGCGACCGACCGGACGTCGGAAAGAGCTTGCCGCGTCAGGCCGAGGACCTCGGTCAGCTCTTCGGCGGCGCGGTCGCGGTCCAGGGGGAGCACGCGCGCGGTCAGCTCGCTCTTCAGCGCGATCGCGGACAGGCTCATGCCGAGCAGGTCGTGCAGGTCGCGGGCGAACCGCAGCCGTTCCTCGGCCAGCGCCATCTCGGCCAGCCGGCGCCGGGTGCTGTCGAGCTCGGTGACCAGCCGCACCAGCCACAGCAGCCCGAACACCGCCAGCCCGGTCAGCACGGTGGCCGCGGTGTAGAAGACCGTCGACGTGATGTTCGCGCCCGAAATCCGCTGGATCTCCGCGTAGGCCGCGATGTTGACGGCGAAGAACGCCCAGCCCGCCACCGGCGGCAGGACCAGCAGGGAGCTGCCGATCAGCAGCCCGGGCACGCTGACCCAGTTCGGGCCCAGCGGCAGCAGCGGCAGGTAGGTCAGGCAGGCCTGGACGAACAGCATGCCGTAGCTTTGCGTCGACCGCAGCTGGGTCGAGGGCCGGTTGAAGTACGAGAACTGCAGCGCCAGCAGCGCCACGACGCAGCCGATGACCAGGGCCACCTGCCACGCGTCGGTGGTCAGCTGGAGCGCGTGCACGGTCGCGCCGCAGCCCATCATGGCCATGGCCGTCGGCAGCAGCCAGCGCACCCGCTTCGACAGGCTCACCGACTGCCGCTCGGTCTCGGGCGCGGCGGTGCTCGCCGTCCGGTCGGGTATCGGGAGTTCGACGCGGAGCCGGAAGCGCCCGTCGGCGTCGGCCTTCACGGTCGCCGTGCCGCCGAGCGCGGCGACCTCGTCGGGCAGGGCCGAGAGCTTGCTGTCCGGGGCGAGCACGGGATCGTCCCTCGTCACGCCGTCGTTGACGATCTCGAGGGTGACCTTGCCGTCGTGGTGCCGGATGTCGATTTCGCAGTGCTCGACTTCGCTGTAGCGCAGGACGTTCGTGACGCCTTCGCGCAGCACCCGCGCGAGCAGCGTCCCGGCCTGGACCGGCAGCTCGCCCCGGTCGAGGTGGATCTGCACGGCGATGTCCGACGCCGACAGCAGCGACTCGGCCGTCCGGGACTCCTTCTCCAGCGACAGCTCGCGGTAGCCGTGCGAGACCGCGCGGACGTCGGACAGGGTGCGCTGCGCGGTCGCGGTGATCTCGGCGAGCTCCGCCTTGGCCCGCTCCGCCGACTTGCTCATCAGCCGGTGCACGAGCTCGCCCTTGAGCGCGATCGCCGACAGGCTCAGCCCGAGCAGGTCGTGCAGGTCGCGGGCGAAGGCGAGCCGCTGTTCGGCGACCGCGCGCTGGGCCAGTTCGCTGCGGGCCTCGTGGAGCTCGTTGACCATCCGGGGCAGCCGGGCCAGCAGGTAGAACAGGATGATGTAGAAGACCGCCGCGATCGCGTTGTAGACCACGGTCAGCGGCTCGGCGCCGTGGTACCAGTAGATGAACGCGATGCTGAGGCAGGCCGCGCCCGCCGAGGGCCAGGCGTACCGCGGGGGCAGCACGAGCAGCACCGCGCCGCCGACGAAGTCCGGCATGTCCGCCCAGAAGAGCCCGAAGGTCGCGACGGGGGCGTAGGCGAGCACGACCATGACGCCGAGCAGGACCCGGCTGGTCACCGAGTCGAGCCGCGCGGCGGGCCGGCTGAACCACAGCAGCTGGATCGCCAGCAGCCCGGCGACGGCGCCGATGGCGTACGCGCCTTCCCAGGCGTCGACCGAGTTCGGCAGCAGGCTGACCACGCCGATCACGCCGAACCCGGCGACGACGGTGACGAGGATGGCCGCCGCGAGGTACGTGGCCAGTCTGGGGCGCCGGTCCGCCGCGGTGGTGCCGCGCGGTTCGGCGGTCGCTGAGCGCCCGGCGGGCTCGAGTGCGGCGACCGGAGACATGGTTGCGAACCCCTCGGAGTCAGCGTGGCGGCCGGTCCGCTCGGGAGGCCGGAACCTGGGCGCGGTGTGCATGCGTGCGGTAGATCCTAACTCACGGGAGCGCGCCGAAAACGGTGTGAAAGCGCGCAGAACGGTCCCGGCGACCTGTTCGGACACCGGAAAAAGGGGGTTGACAGGGGTCAGTGGCCGCCGGCTCCCGGCGGGAACCCGAACGCGTGCGCGAGCAGGCCGAGGAAGTCGAGGCGGGGCACGGCGACCGACCCGGTGTGCAGCACCGAACCCCCGTCGAGCCGGAAGAAACTCAGCCCGGACTCGTCGTCGTCCCACGAATCGCCACCGGCGGCACCGGGGATGTGGCGGGTCGCGGGGAAGTCGTCGGTGAACCGGGTGCCCGCGGCCGAGAACACGGCGACGTCCCAGCCGAGGTGCCGCCGGTACTGCGCGAACTTCTCGTAGGACGCGCGGGACACCAGCACCAGCCGCAGCCCGGGGTCGTCCAGCGCGGCCGCGACGTCGGCGGCGGGCACCAGATCGGCGGGTCCGCTGTGGTCGGCCATCGGGTGGTGCACGGCCAGGCGCCGGTGACCGCCGAACAGCTCGGCGAGCGAGACGCGGCCCCGCGAACCCTCGAACAGGTACCCGGCCCCGGCGACGACGCGGGGGCGATCCAGCTCCGGCACGGTCAGCTCCGTCATGACTCGTCCTCCCAGCCTGTGGTCCCACAGCGGATTGTGCGGCGGTGCCGCGGCGGGAGCCCAGCGTTCGGCCGGGGAACCGCACCTTAGGAGACGCGCCCGGCGTGTCGGGGGAGGACGGGTGGGGCGGGAGCGCGCCGGACTCCGGCCCGCGACGAGTGGCGCCGGACCGGCCGCGGCAAGCCCGATGAGCCCGGTCGGAGGAGGCCCGCCGTGCCGGTCCGGGCGGGCGACCCTAGGCTCGGGCCATGGCACGCTATTTCGACCTGCACCCGGAGAACCCGCAGAAGCGGTCGCTGGGCCAGGTCGTGGAGATCCTCCGCGCCGACGGGCTGATCGCCTACCCGACCGACTCGTGCTTCGCGCTCGGGTGCCGGCCGGGGAACCGGGACGGGCTCGACCGGATCCGCAGCATCCGCAAGCTGGACCACCGGCACCACTTCACGCTGGTCTGCCAGGACTTCGCCCAGCTCGGGCAGTTCGTCCACATCGACAACTCGGTGTTCCGCGCGATCAAGGCCGCGACGCCCGGCAGCTACACGTTCATCCTGCCCGCCACCAAGGAGGTGCCGCGGCGGCTGATGCACGAGAAGAAGAAAACGGTCGGCGTGCGCATCCCGGACCACCGCGTCACCCAGGCGCTGCTCGCCGAGCTCGGCGAACCGCTGCTGTCGAGCACGCTGCTGCTGCCCGGCGAGGGCGAGCCGATGACGCAGGGCTGGGAGATCAAGGAAGAGCTCGACAACGTCCTGGAAGCGGTCCTCGACTCGGGGGACTGCGGGGTGGAGCCGACGACCGTCGTGGACTTCTCCTCGGGGGAAGCGGAGATCCTGCGCGTCGGTGCCGGCGATCCTGCCCCGTTCGAGTAACGCCAGCCGCGGCGGTGCCATGAAAGGGTCGTTCATGTCGCCGGACGACAGGGTTCCGGCAACGTCGCTTGAGCGGCCGGTGTGGGGGCGGATCGCCCGGAACGGCCAGTTCGGCGACCGGAGTGGCCAACACACCGGAGTCCCGGATGTGTTGGCCGTTCCGGTCGGTGCGAGCCCCGAAGTCGCCAGCAGCATCGTCTGAGGAGATGAAAGGGTCGTTCATGGCGTCTGGCGAGGTGAACGACCCTTTCATGACATCGCGGACCGCCGGACCGGCCGGTGGCACCCGCGCGGTCAGCTTTCCAGCAGTTCCAGCCATTCGGCGGTGTGCCGCCCGGTGAACGTCAGGTCCAGGTCCTCGGCGAACCGGCGGCCGGTGACCAGCAGGCAGAAGTCCTCCGCCGGACCGGTGACGCGGTCGGTCGCGTTCTCCGGGCCGAAGTCCCAGCGGGTTCCCGACGGCGCCACCAGCTCGAAGCGGAACGGCTTCGCCGGTGGCGTCTCCTGGTGGCGCCGGTAGGCGCGGTCCCTGGTCCGGACGCCGTAGTAGGCGACGTGGCCGATCGCGTCGTCGCGCTGGGGCTGGACGCCGAACAGGTCGGCGATGTCCTGGCCGCCGGCGAACACCTCGGTCAGCACGGCCGCGGCGAGGACCGACGGGCGCAGCGGGCCGTCGCTCCACGGCAGCTCCGGCTCCGGCGGGGCCGACGCCAGCAGCGCGTTGGCCTTCCGCTGCTCGATCAGCCAGATCAGGATGGCCTCGTCCAGCGAGTCGTAGGAGATCTGCGGGGTGACGCCGAAGGCGCCGGGGTTCTCGACGCTGAGCCGGACCAGCCGCGCGGTCGACGTCAACCGGGCGAAGTGCCCGGTGATGTTCGGGCCCGGACCGTACCCGTGGCGCTCCGCCAGTTCGGCCAGCGCCTCCGTCTCGGTCTGCAGGTCCGTGAACACGTCGGCCATCGCTGCCACCCTCCTGGGGTCCGGGACTGCCCGGGTCCAGGCTGGCAGGCGGGCTCGCGGGGGCTCCACTCCGCGGTTGCGACGTCCGCCTCGGCTATGTTCATCCGCACGGACGAAGGGAGCGGGCGTGAAGTACCTGCTGGCGATGTACCTGAACCCCGACGTGATGGCGAACCTCTCCGAGGCCGAGATGGACACCATCATGACCGGGCACCAGGATTTCATCCGCACGATCAGGGAATCCGGCGAGATGATCAACACCCAGGCGCTCGGCGCGGTCGGCGACAGCTCCGTCGTGCGGGTGCGCTCGGGGCTGCCCGCCGTCACCGACGGGCCGTTCCTGGAGTCCAAGGAGTTCCTCGCCGGCTACTACCTCGTGGAGTGCGCGAGCAAGGAGCGCGCCGTCGAGCTCGCCGCGATGATCCCCGACGCCGCGATCGAAGGCCTCGGCATCGAGGTGCGCGAGGTCGTCTTCTTCGCCGACGCCGAAACCGAAGTCCCCATGGCGTGACCGGGGTCGCCGAGGTCCTGCGGCCGCTCGTGCCGCAGGTGCTGGGCGCGCTCGTCCGCCGGTACGGCCAGTTCGACGCGTGCGAGGACGCCGTCCAGGAGGCCCTGCTCGCGGCTAGCGAGCAGTGGCCGTCCGACGGGGTCCCGGAGAACCCGCGCGGCTGGCTGATCACGGTCGCGACCCGGCGGCTCACCGACCTCTGGCGCAGCGAAAGCGCCCGGCGGCGCCGGGAAGAGGCGGTCGCCGTGCGCGAGCCGCCCGCCGTCGTCGCCGGTCCCGGCGAAGAGCGGCCGCCGGACTCCGACGACACGCTCACGCTGCTGTTCCTGTGCTGCCACCCCGCGGTTTCGCCGCCCTCGCAAGTGGCGCTGACGCTGCGTGCGGTCGGCGGCTTGACGACGGCGCAGATCGCCAGCGCGTTCCTGGTGCCCGAAGCGACCATGACGCGCCGCATCACCCGCGCGAAGGAGAGCATCGCGGCGGCGGGCTCGACGTTCGGCGAGCCGTCGGCCGCCGACTTCCCGGAGCGGCTGCGCGTGGTGCTCCAGGTGCTGTACCTGATCTTCAACGAGGGCTACACCGCGACGTCGGGGGAACACCTGCTGGACGTCGAGCTGGCGGCGGAGGCGATCCGGCTGACGCGTGCCGTGCGCGCGCTGATCCCGGGCGAAGGCGAAGTGGCGGGGCTGCTGGCGCTGATGCTGCTGACGGACGCGCGGCGGGCGGCGCGCACGGGCCCGGACGGCGAGCTGGTCCCGCTGCCGGAGCAGGACCGCACGCGCTGGGACGCGGCGATGATCGCGGAGGGCGCCGGGCTGGTCCGCGCCGTGCTCGGCCGCGGGCCGGTCGGGCCGTACCAGGTGCAGGCGGCGATCGCGGCGCTGCACGACGAGGCGCCGAGCACGGAAACGACGGACTGGCCGCAGATCGTCGAGCTGTACGGCGTGCTGGAAGAGCTGATGCCGGGGCCGGTGGTGACGGTGAACCGCGCGGTGGCCGTCGCGCAGGTGTCGGGCCCGGCGGCGGGCCTGGCACTGCTGGACGGCCTCGACGTGGCGCACCGTGCCGACGCCGTGCGCGCGCACCTGCTGGAAGAAGCGGGCCGCGCGGCGGAGGCGCGGGAGTTCTACCTGCGGGCAGCGAACCGGACCGGGAGCGGCCCGGAACGCCGTTACCTGCAAGCGAAAGCGGACCGGCTCGGCTCGGAGTCCTGACCGGACTCCGAGCCACCGGGTCAGCGGACCACGATGCCGGTGGCCGGCTCCGGGGCCGCCGGGACGTGGAACAGCTGGGCGAACAGCTCCAGGTCGGACAGCTCGCCCTCGATCGCGATCTTGCCCGAGCGCAGCGCCGTCGGCGCGGTGAGCTGGCCGCTCATCAGGTCCAGCAGCGCCGCGCCGTGCACGGCCTTGATGACCAGGTCGGCGCCGGCGAACCGGCCCTCGCCGACCTTGACCGCGCCGTCTTCGACGAGGGCGTGCACGATCATGCGGTCGTCGTAGCGGATCTCGAAGTTGATCTGGACGCCTTCCGCGCACTCGGCGCGGAAAGTCGTGTACAGCGACAGGATCGCGGCGTCCAGGGTGAACACGTCGTCGGCGCCGGGGGCGTGCAGCGAGCGGGCGCCCCAGAGGCCGAGGTCGAGCAGGATGTGGTCGAGCTCGCTGCCGTACTGGGTCAGCTCGTAGACCAGGCCCGCGTCGAGCTCGGCGCGGACGCGGCGGCGGATCACGCCGGTCGCCTCCAGCTCGTTGAGCCGGGCCGACAGGATGGACGGCGGGATCTTCGGCAGGCCGGCCTGCAGCTCGTCGTAGCGCTTCGCGCCGAGCACCAGGTCGCGGATGATCAGCAGCGACCAGCGCTCGCCGATGAGCTCGAGCGCGCGGGCGACGCCGCAGAACTGGCCGTAGGCACGGGTGGGTGCAGTGGGCATCGAACGTTCCTCACTTCTTTCTCGGGCGATCCGACGGGTTCGGCGGGTGCCGGGGAAGTCTGGGCGGATCAGCGGTGGTCGCCTTCGGAGATCAGCTCCCGGTGCAGCGTCTGCAGGTCGTCACAGGGTTCGACGCCCAGCTCGCCGGCCAGCCGGGAGCGGAGTCTGCGGTAGACGGTCATCGCGTCGGACCGCCGTCCGCTGCGGCCGAGCGCGCGCATCAGCTGCCCGTGCAGGGCTTCGTCGAGCGGGCTGCCGGTGGTCAGCGAGCGCAGCTCGCCGATCAGCTCGCGGTGCCGCCCGCCGATGATCTCCGCTTCGATCCGCAGGTGCAGCACGCTGCGCCGCTGCTCCAGCAGCTCGGTCCGGTACGCGGACAGCACCGGTCCACAGTGGACGTTCGCGAACGGGGTGCCGGACCACAGGTCCAGCGCCGCCCGGTAGGCGTCCGCCGCGGCCGAGTGGTCGCCGGCGTCCTGGTGCTCGTGCCCGATCTGCTGCAACCGCGTGAAGTCGTGGGTGTCGACCTGCGCCGGGTCGATGTGGAAGGTGTAGCCGGACTGCTTGGTCGTCAGCATCTTCTCGCCGTCGGCCGCGAGCCCGTTCTGGTCGATGCAGCGGCGGAGGTGGTAGACGTAGGTGTGCAGCGTGGTCCGGACCGTCCGCGGCGGGTTGTCCGACCAGAGCTCCCGGATGAGGGTGTCGATGTGTACCATCTTCCCCGGTCGCATCACGAGCACGGCCAGCAGTGCCAGCACCTTCGGGGTCGTCGGAGCGTAGTCGATTCCCCCACGCAGCACTTCCAGCGGCCCCAGTACGGTGAAGCGGACACCACCCTGGTCCGGCTCGTCGGTTCGCCGCTGTTCGGAGTACATGGCAGGCCTCCAGCATCATCAATGCGTCCTCGCGCTCCCCAGTTCGTGCCGCGCGGGTCGGTGGACGGCCGAACTCCGGGCTTCTATCCGAATGTGACAGAGCGGGGCCCCCGCGGCCAGTGAACCGCCCACCAGACTCCTTGTGCGTTCGCCCCGTCCCCGCATGCGTTTCGCACGGCCCGGATGTGCGTCGCGCACCCTCGGCCATCCGGCCGAACCTGGGAGGCGGGCTGTCGAGGGGGTCCCCGGAACGGACCAAACGGGACTCCCGGCCGACCGCGGACGATCAAGACCGCGGGTGTTGCGCACGCCGGACCCGGGTGTCGCGCACGCCACACCCGGGTGGAACACCCGCACCCGGGTGGGTGTCACGCGTCCGGGTTGGACGGACATCGGCATTCCTCAATCGCTCGTCGATCGATCTGCGAGAAGTGGCGTCTTCCCTGGCACCAGGAGAACCAGGAGAACTGCCATCAGGGGAATTCGAGGTTTGGACTGATGATGTTGCGCTCTATAGCGGCTGTCGGGAACGACAGCGAGTTCGGCGAACCGCGCCGCGAGCCGGCGCTCGAGCGAGTTGAGAAGTCGGTCCGGCCCGCCGTCCTGCAAGCGATCTCGTCCATCCAGGAGCGGTACTTCGAGCCGATCACGCTGGCCGAGCTGGCGTCCGAGGTGTTCGTCAGCCGGTTCCACTTCTCCCGGATGTTCGCCGAGGCGACCGGGGTGACCCCCGGCCGGTTCCTCACCGCCGTGCGCCTGTTCGAGGCCAAGCGGCTGCTGCTGACGACGTCGCTGAACGTCTCGGACATCGTGTGCAGCGTCGGCTACAGCAGCGTCGGCACGTTCACCAGCCGGTTCTCGCGGGCGGTCGGGATGACCCCGACGCAGTACCGCGAGCCGCAGGTGGCCGAGCTGCTCGTGGCGATCTCGCCGACGTTCCAGCGGCTCCCGCCGCTGCGGACGCTGCGCGCGGCCGGTCGCAGCTGCGCCTCGCTGCAGACCGGCTCCGGCGTGCTGTCGCTGCAGCTGGACATGCCGCGCGGCGCGGCGCCGGCGGACACCCTGGTCGGGCTGTTCGCCGACCCGGTGCCCCAGTGCGGCCCGGTCGCCTTCGGCGGCATGGCGAACATGAACTCCGGTGAGCTGACCATCCACGGCGTCCCGGCCGGGCGCTGGACGGCCATCGCGGTCGCCCAGCACCAGGCGGGCACGGCCGGGCCGCGGTTCTCGATCGGCTACTCGCCCGTGCAGGTGGCCCCGCACGGCCAGTCCACCGGCCGCGTCGGCCTGCGCGCCCCCGCGTCGACCGACGCGCCGATCGCGATCACCCTGGCGTCGAAGCAGTCGCCGTTCACCCAGCGCATGCTCGCCGCCCAGCGGCCGCACCTGCGCGCCGTCGCCTGATCCCCTTCGAACCTTAAGGACGGCTACGACGATGTCCACCTTCATCGGAGTTCTGCGCAAGAAGGTGCTCGCGCCTTCCCTCGCTTCGGTCGGGTTCGCCGACCGCGGCTTCCCCGTCACCCACACCGACGCGACGGCCCGGCTGGAGGCGGTGCCGCAGGCGGTGGTGTGCGGGTTCGAATGGGCCATCGAAGGGGCTTCGCTGTGGGAGATCGAGCGCCGCCTGGCGCTGATCGAGCCCGAGCAGCGCGGGTTCGCCTACGAGGGCGCCACGATGGGTTACACGATCCTCGACGCGATGCCCGGCGGCGGCCGGAACCGCACGCGCGAGCTGCTCGAAGGACCGGGCCGCCCGCACATCTTCCTGACCTACATCGGGATCGGCTTCGCCATGGCGCGGCTGCCGCGTCCACTGTGGAAGAACATCCTGCCCGAGCTGAACGGGGTGCCCTACCACCCGGTGATGAGCTGGCTCGCCGTCGACGGCTTCGGCTTCGACCGCGCCTACTTCGACACCGAGAAGTGGGTCGGCGAGCAGGCCGAGCCGCAGCCCTACCCGTGGGCGGGCCGCCCGGAGTACTTCGCGCGCGCCTTCGACCAGGGCGTCGGCCGGGCGCTGTGGTTCATCAACGGCGGCAACCCCGAAGCCGCGGCCGCCGCCGTCGGCCGGTTCGCCGAGCGGCGCCGGGCGGACCTCTGGAGCGGGGTCGGGCTCGCCGCGACGTTCGCCGGCGGCAGCGACCAGCCCGGCCTCGGCAAGCTGCGGCGGCTGGCCGGCGAGCACTACGACGAGCTCGCGCTCGGCGTGGTGTTCGCGGTCAAGGCCCGCACGTACTCCGGCTACGTCCCGGCCCACACCCACCTCGCGGCCGGCGTGCTCACCGACCTGTCGGTGCAGGGTGCGCAGAACCTCGCGGACCGCACCGAGCGCGCCGACGGCGAAGACGGCCCGGAACCGGCCTACGAACTGTGGCGGCAGCGGATCCGCGACGAATTCGACGTGGCCGCCCGGCGCCGCGCGAGCTGACGCGATTCCGCATTCGCGAAGAGCCCTGCTTCCCCCACGCAAGGGTGGAGTAGAGCGCTGACCAGCGAATCTGTGACTGTAGAAGGCGAAGAAGCGACACCTTCCTATTCGACCCGTAAGGGGGAGAGTGCGTTGGGCAATGGTTGGCGCGCGCTCAGACGCCGCATCCTGACACCAGATGTCTCGGAGACCACGCTGGAAAAGCGGGGCTTCCACCGGAAGAGCCCAGCCGCTCAGGAACGACTCGAGACGGTCGGGGAGAAATTCCTCCTCGGGTACGCGCACGCGGTCGAAGCGCGGTCGGTCGGGCAGGCCGAGGAATGGCTCGAGCAGATCCCGACGCAGTTCCGCGGCTTCGCCTACGAAGGCGCCGGAATGGGGTACGGCGTCCTCGACGGGCTCCCGTTCGGCAAGAGCACGAACATCGCCGAATTCCTCGCCGGGCCCGGTGAAAAGCACGACTACATCATCTACGTCGGTGTCGGCTGGGCCATGTGCCGGCTCCCGCGGTTCGCGTGGCCGAAGGCGTCCGCGTTCGACCCGCTGCTGCGCTGGCTCGTGCTCGACGGCTACGGCTTCCACCAGGCGTACTTCAAGACCGACAAGTACATCCGGCAGCAGTACCAGGAGCCCGGCTTCTCCTGGCCGGACAAGCGGTACGACGGTTACGCGCTGCGCGCCATCGACCAGGGCATCGGCCGGGCGCTGTGGTTCATCTGCGGCACCGACGTCGAGCTGGTGACCAAGACCATCGAGGAGTTCCCCGAGTCGCGCCACGGCGACCTGTACGCCGGGGTCGGGTTGGCCTCGACCTACGCGTGCGGCGTCACCGCCGACGAGCTGGGGGAGCTCGTCGACCGCGCCGGGATCCACCACGGGCAGCTGGCACAGGGGAGCGCCTTCGCCGCCGAGTGCCGGGTGCGCTCGGGCCTGATGATCCCGGAGACCGAAATGGCGGCCCAGGCCATCTGCGGGCTGTCCGCCGAACGCGCCGCCGCCATCACCCAAGAGGTCCGGCCGGCCGTGGTCGTCGACGGTGCCGACGTCCCGGCGTTCGAAACCTGGCGGCAGCGGATCGCCGAAGAAGTGCTGACCCACGGAGGGAAGAACAAATGACCGCGACCTTCGGCTGGCTGCGCAAGCAGCTGGCGGGCATCGTGGCGCTGGTGCTGGTCCTCGGCCTGTTCCTGGTCGCACGGCTGCCCAGCGTCTCCGCCGCCGAGCAGGACAAGCTGGCGGAGCAGTTCCGCTTCACCCCGATGACGATCGCGCTGCCCGCGGCCACGAAGTCGCAGTCGATCCGGACGGTGAACAAGGAGTACGAGCACATCGCCGCGTGGATCTCCTCGGTCGGCGCCGCGATCGCGATCAACGACATCAGCGGCAGCGGCAAGCCCAACGACCTCTGCCTGGTCGACCCGCGCAGCGACCAGGTCGTCATCACGCCGGCGCCGGACTCCGGCCCGCGGTACGCGCCCTTCGCGCTCGACCCCGCCCCGGCGCTGCCGACGTGGGACTACATGGCGCCGATGGGCTGCGTCCCCGGTGACTACAACGAAGACGGCCGCACCGACATCCTGGCCTACTACTGGGGCCGCACGCCGGTCCTGTTCCTGCAGAAGGCCGACGCCACCAAGTTCGACGCCTCCGCGTTCCAGCCGACCGAGCTGGTGCCGGGCAGCCACCGCGGCGCCGACGGCAAGTACAACGGTCCACTGTGGAACACCGACTCCGTCACCATCGGCGACTTCGACGGCGACGGCCACGTCGACATCTTCGTCGGGAACTACTTCCCGGACAGCCGGGTCCTGGACCCGAACGCCGACGGCGGCATCACGCTGAACCAGTCGATGTCGCACGCGGAGAACTCCGGCGCCAAGTACGTCTACCGCTGGACCGGCGCCACGGCCGGGGCGAACCCGAGCGCGAAGTTCGTCGACGCGTCCCAGGGCATCCCGGAAACCGCGCGGCTCGGCTGGACGCTGGCCTCCAGCGCCACCGACGTCGACGGCGACAGCCTGCCCGAGCTCTACATCGCCAACGACTTCGGGCACGACCACTTCCTGTACAACAAGTCCACGCCGGGCCACATCGAGTTCGGCGAGGTCACCGGCGTCCGCGGGATCGACGACCCGAAGTCGAAGGTGCTGGGCCACGACTCCTTCAAGGGGATGGGCGTCGACTTCGGCGACCTGAACCACGACGGCCTCTACGACCTGTTCGTCAGCAACATCACGACGTCGTGGGGCATCGAGGAGTCGAACTTCCAGTTCATGAACCGGGCCAAGGACAACGCGGACCTGACCCGGCAGTTCAAGGACGGGGTCGCCCCCTTCCACGACGACAGCGCCGAGAAGGGCACGGCGTGGTCCGGCTGGGGCTGGGACGTCAAGATCCAGGACTTCAACAACAGCGGGGAGAACCAGATCGCCCAGGCGACCGGGTTCGTCAAGGGCCAGGTCAACCGCTGGCCGAACCTGCAGGAGATCGCCACCGCGCACGACGGCCTGCTGTCCAACCCGTTCTGGTGGCCGAACGCCCGCGCCGGTGACGACATCGGTGGGGACCAGACCCTGCACTTCTTCGTGAAGAGCCCGGACGGCCGGTACGTCGACCTCGCGCCGAAGCTGGGCCTGGCCGTGCCGGTCCCGACCCGCGGCATCGCCGTCGGCGACACCGACGGGGACGGCCTGCCCGAGTTCGCCGTGGCGCGGCAGTGGGAGCAGCCGATCTTCTACCACAACGACAGCCCGAACCCCGGCAAGTTCCTGCAGCTGAAGCTGTTCACCGACGCCCCGGTGGCGCCCGGCCCGCTGCCCGCGGCCGGCCCGCCCGCGATCGGCGCCGAGGTCACCGTGACGGGTCCGGACGGCCGGAAGTACCTCGGCCGGGTCGACGGCAGCAGTGGTGAGGCCGGCCGGCGCAGCTTCGACGTCCAGATCGGTCTCGGGCCGAAGGTCTCCGGCCCGCTGAACGTCCACCTCCAGTGGCGCGACCGGACCGGGCAGCTGCGGACGCAGGACCTGAAGCTGGCACCCGGCCAGTACTCCTACCAGCTCGGTACCCAGGCGAAGGAAGCGAAGTGACCGGCATGGCCACCCCGACTCTGACCAAAGTGGACAGCGCGCCACCGAAGCGGACCAACAAGGTCATCACCGCGCTGCGGCGCTTCGCGATCTCGATCACGATCTTCAACATCGTCGGCTACACGTTCCTCGGCTTCGAGCAGCCGTACCTGTACCCGTTCGTCGCGCTGGCGACCGCGTACACCACGGAGATCCTGCTCGAGATCATCAACGCCCGCGTGACCGATCGCGCGGTCCGGTTCAAGGGCAACGGCTTCAAGGGGCTCGTGGAGTTCCTGCTGCCGGCGCACATCACCGGGCTCGCGCTGAACATGCTGACCTACGTCAACGACCGGATCCTCGTGATGATGTTCGGCGTCGTCGTCGCCGTCGGCGCGAAGTGGGTGCTGCAGGCCCCGGTGTACGGCCGGATGCGGCACTACATGAACCCGTCGAACTTCGGCATCACGATCATCCTGCTGGTGTTCCCGTGGGCCAGCATCGCCCCGCCGTACCACTTCACCGAGCAGATCCCCACCTGGGGCGGCTGGCTGATCGTCGGCATCATCCTGGTGTCGGGCACGGTGCTCAACGCGCTGCTGACCAACCGGATGTGGCTGATCCTGGGCTGGCTGAGCTTCTTCGTGGTCCAGGCCTTCGTCCGCGGCTGGATCTTCGGCACGTCGATCCCCGGGGCGCTGGCGATGGGCACCGGCGTCGCGTTCGTGCTCTACACCAACTACATGGTGACCGACCCGGGCACGTCGCCGTCGAAGCCGGTCTCGCAGTTCGCCTTCGGTTCCGGCGTGGCGCTGGCGTACGGCTTCTTCACCGCCGTGCACGTGGCCTACGGGCTGTTCCTGGCCACCGCGACCGTCTGCCTGATCCGCGGGATGTTCCTGTGGGGCCTGCACTTCTCGAACAAGGCGCGCATCAAGTTCGAAGCCGACCAGGCCGCGCAGAAGGCGAAGCTCGAGCTCGCCGCGGCCCCGCCGGCGGACGACGAGAAGCCGGGAGCCGTCGCGGCATGACGGGTCCCACGGACGACACCCGGGCGGCGCGCACCGCGCCGCCCGGGCCGCCGCGCCGGGCGACGATCCGGTTGCTGAAGCAGCTCTTCACCGACCGGCTCGCGCTCATGGGCGACAACGCCGAGGCCTACGGCGACGTCGTCCGCATCGCCATCGGACCCAAGGCGATGTACCTGGTGAACCACCCGGACCTGGCCAAGCACGTGCTCGCGGACAACGCGGCGAACTACCACAAGGGCATCGGCCTGCAGGAGGCCCGCCGGGCCCTCGGCGACGGCCTGCTCACCAGCGACGGCGACACGTGGAAGAAGCAGCGCCGGACCATCCAGCCGGTGTTCCAGCCCAAGCGGATCTCGCGCCAGGCCGGCATCGTGGCGGCCGAAGTGGACGGGCTGATCCAGCGGCTGGCCGCGCACGACGGGCCGGTCGAGGTCCTGCACGAGATGACCGGGCTGACCCTCGGCGTGCTCGGCAAGACGCTGCTCGACGCCGAACTGGGCGGGTACGAAACCCTCGGCCACTCGTTCGAGGCGGTGCAGGACCAGGCCATGTTCGAGGCGGTCACGCTGAGCATGGTCCCGCAGTGGGTGCCGCTCAAGAAGCAGCTGCACTTCCGGACCGCGCGCGAGGACCTGCGCCGGATCGCCGACGAGCTGGTCGACCAGCGCCTGGCGAACCCGGTCGAGAACGGCGAGGACGTGCTGTCCCGGCTCATCGCGTCGGGCTCGGAAGACGGCGCTTCGCGCGAGCGCATGCGCGACGAGCTGATCACCCTGCTGCTGGCCGGGCACGAAACCACGGCGAGCACGCTGGGCTGGGCGTTCCACCTGATCGACGAGCACCCGGAAGTCGGCGAGCGGCTGCACGCCGAGGCCGTCGAGGTGCTCGGCGACCGGCTGCCCGAGTACGAGGACCTGCGGCGGCTGACGTTCACCGTCGCGGTGGTCGAAGAGGTCATGCGGCTCTACCCGCCGGTGTGGCTGCTGCCGCGGATCGCCCAGGCCGACGACGAGATCGGCGGGTACCACGTGCCCGCCGGGTCCGACGTCGTCGTGGTGCCCTACACGCTGCACCGGCACCCGGGGTTCTGGACCGACCCCGAGCGCTTCGACCCGGGCCGGTTCACCGCCGCGGAGCGGCCGCCGCGGTACGCCTACCTGCCCTTCGGGGCCGGCCCGAGGTTCTGCATCGGCAACAGCCTCGGGGTGATGGAGGCGGTGTTCGTGCTCGCCATGGCCGCGCGCGACCTCGAGCTGCGCAAGGTGCCGGACAAGGTCGTCGAGCCCGAGGCGATGCTCTCGCTGCGGGTGCGCGGCGGGCTGCCGATGACCGTGCACCGCCGGGAGCGGGCGCGGCGGTCCGAAGCAGCCTGACGTCTACTGTGGACATTCGATGAGGAGGTAGGCCGGTGCAACCCGAGGCCACCGAAGAAGAACGCGTCATGAACATGACCCTCGAGGCGTACGCGGACACGATCGTGCCCGGGGAGAAGCGGTTCGACGGCGACCGGGCGGTCGCCGGGGCCGCGCCCGGTCCCGGCTCGGTCGCCGCGGGCGCGCTCGAGCTGCTGAACTTCGACGCGACCGGCGTCACGGCCGGCCTGCCCTACCTCGCGCAGTCGCTCAACGACCACGCGAAGGCCTACGCGGGCGAGGTGGAGCTGGAGCTCGACCACGACGTCCCGCCGTTCGTCGCGCTGCCGTACGAGCACCGCCGCGAGCTGGTGCACCGGCTGACCACGCCGGGGCACCCGGAGAAGGACGGCTGGGTCAGCCTCGCGCTGTTCTGCAACATGGCCTTCGACAGCGCCGCGCACAAGCACACCGCCGAAGCCATCCGCGAGGGGCACCCCGGTCTGCTGGCACTGGGCTACCAGGCGCCGGACGCCGACGGGTTCTGGCGGTTCCCGAAGTACGGCTACGGCCGCAAGCTGGCCGAGCTCCACCCCGACACGACGCCTTCCGGGAGCCCCGCATGACTGCCATCGACAAGACCGACGTCGTCATCGTCGGCAGCGGTTTCGGCGGGTCCATCCCGGCCTACCACCTCGCCGCCGGCGGGGCGAAGGTGACGGTGCTGGAGCGCGGGCCGTGGCTGGCCGCGGCCGACTTCGAGCACGACTACCTGCTCGGCTCGTCCTACACCCGCGCGTTCGACTTCGTCGTCGGCGACGGGATGAGCGTGCTGGGCGGCAACTGCGTGGGCGGTGGCAGCGTGGTGTACTTCGCGGCGATGCCGCGCGCGCCGCGGTTCGTATTCGAGCGCCACGGCAGCATCGGGCGCCGGATGTGGCCGTCGGTGATCTCCCGCGACACGCTGGAGCCGTGGTACGACCGCGTCGACGAGTCGATCCCGGTGTCCAAACAGGACTGGAGCGACGTCTCCTACGCCGGTGGGCTGTGGGCCGCGGCCTGCAACCACTCGGGGCGCACGGCGAACCCGGCGCCGGTCGCGGTGGACAACGACACCTGCGTCAACTGCAACTTCATGATGGCGGGCTGCAAGTTCGACGCCAAGCGGTCGATGCTGACCAACTACCTGCCGGCGGCTCTTTCGCACGGCGCGGAAATCCGGCCGCTGCACGAGGTCCAGCGGCTGGAGCGCACCGAGGACGGCAGCTACCGCGTCCACTTCGACATCGTGGACGAAGAGGACTACCGGGTGCACACCGGCACCGGCGTGATCGAGGCGAAGGTCGTCATCATCGCCGCGGGCGCCGGCGCGACCCCGGTGATCCTGCAGCGCTCGGAGGCGGCGCTGGGCGAGATGCCGCACGGCGTCGGGCGGTACTTCTCCGGCAACGGCGAGCGGCTCAACACCGCGATCATCGACGAGGACCGCGTCCGCGAGGTGCTGGGACTGTCCCGTGAGGACGGTCCGGTCTACTCGGCCAACCACATCGGCAAGGGCCCGACCGTCGCGAACTGGGACAAGCTCGACGGGTCGCTGCCGGAGTACGAGCGGTACTCGCTGGAGCAGCTCTACTTCCCGCCGGGCCTGGGCACCATCCTGGCGCAGGTGCCGGGCGGGGAGGAGCCGCGCTGGTACGGGGCGGAGAAGAAGGAGATCCTCAAGCAGTGGGCCAACTGGCTCACGATCTTCCTGATGACCGAGGACGACAACGAAGGCGTCTTCGGCACGCCGCCGCCGACCGGCAACGCCTACCGGATTTCGCAGCAGATGCTCGGCCGCGGCCCGCTGCGCTACGACCCGACGGAGAACACCCGCCGGGGCTGGGCGCTCGCCGACGCCGACTGCAAGGCGATCATCGAGAAGGACGGCCTGGCGAAGGTCTCGCCGTGGACCAACGACGTCGTCGGCGCGTACACGGTGCACCCGCTGGCGTCCTGCCGCATCGGCGACGACCCGGCGACGTCCGCGCTGCACCCGAACCACGAGCTGCGCAACCACCCGGGCATCTTCGTCACCGACAGCGCGTCGGTGCCGGGAGCGCTGACGGTCAACCCGGCGATGACCATCGCGGCGCTGGCCGAGCGGTCCATCCCGGGCATCGTCCGCGAGCTGCAGTCGCGCGGCGTCGACGTCAAGTACGGGGCCCCGGCCCCGGACGGCTCGATCACCGGACGGCGGGCAGTGTCCAAACTGGACCTGGTCGCCGGGAACTGAGGCACGCCACCCACGAACTCGCGCACTCGTCCGGGTGCGCGAGTTCGGTTGTTTGGGGCACTGGCCGGAATGCGCCCCAATGTGGCGTTGGTTGCGTCCAACGCACCGAACGCCACATTGGGTGCGTCTGACGCACCGAACGCCACATTGGGGCGCTTGGCCGGACGTCGAAAAAGGAGGAGGGGCCATGGCTCCGGGGCTGGTCAGGATCGCGTTGCGGCGGACGCTGCGGGACGTGAAGTACGTCGAGGTTGTGCGCCCGCGGCGGGCGCGGGGGCTCGTGAAGGACGTCTACCGGCAGGTCGAGCGGGACTTCGGGATGCTCGCGCCGCCGATGGCGCTGCACTCGGCGTCGCCCGAGGCGCTCGCCGCGGCGTGGCTGGTGCTGCGGGAGTCGCTGGTGGCCGCCGGGTCCGCGAGCCGGGCGGACAAGGAGGTCGTCGCGGCGGCCGTGTCCGCGGCCAACGAGTGCCCCTACTGCGTCGAGGTGCACGGGATGGCGCTGGGGTCGCTGGGCGACCCGGCCGCCGCCGCGGCCATCGAGGCCGGGGACGTCGGGGGCATTCCCGATCGCGACACGCGGGCGCTGGCGGCCTGGGCGCGGGGCGAGGGCGGGCTGCCCGCGGACATCCCGGCCGGCACCGCCGCCGAGTTCGCCGGGGTCGCCGTCGCGTTCCACTACCTCAACCGGGTCGTGAGCGTGTTCCTCGGGCCTTCGCCGCTGGCGGAGAACGTGCCGCCGCAGGCGCGGGCGAAAGCCAAGGCCGTGCTGGGGTTCCTGCTCAAGCCCGGGGACCCGCCGCCGGCCGGGTGGGCGCTGGAACTGCTGCCCGCCGCGGCCGGGGACGGGCCGGGGGACACCCTCTCCGACGCCTTCGCGCGCGCCGCGGCGGCCATCGAGGCCGCCGGGGAACGGTCGGTGCCTTCTCGCGTGCGGGACCTCGTCCGCCGGGAAGTCAAGGCGTGGGACGGGAAACCGCCCGGGCTGAGCCGCGCGTGGGTCGAGCCGCTGCTCGCCGAGCTGCCGGCCGGGGAACGTGCCGCGGGCCGGTTGGCGCTGCTCACCGCCAAGGCCGCGTACCAGGTCGGGGCCGACGACGTCGCCGCCGTGGACGCGACCGATCGGGGCCTGGTGGAGCTGGTGTCGTGGGCCGCTTTCACGGCGGCCGTGGCGGCCGGTGAGCGGCTGCCGGTCCGCCCGCCAAGAGAAGACCCTGCAGGTCGGCGCGGGTGATGATCGGGAGGTCAGATCGCCCGCCGGGGCGCGCAGCACCGGGACACCAACGTTTCCCCGGGACCGCTTCGCCCGCCCCGCGCGGCAGCCGATCTGCTCCGGACGGCGGTCGCCGCGCGGTGGCGCCCTTACCCCCGCCCCGTCGCGGCGGCCGCTGTCCCACGAGAAGACGTCGCATCGGTGAGAGGACAGACAGGTGACTGACACCACGGGCGTGATCGCCGACCTGACCGCGGAGGCCGCCGAGGTGGACGCGCTCGTCGCCGGCCTTTCCGAAGCGGAGTGGGACACCCCCACCCCGGCGCCGGGCTGGCCGGTCCGGCACCAGATCGGGCACCTCGCCTTCATCTTCCGCATCGCCGGCCTCTCGGCCGCGCAGCCGGAAGCCTTCGTCGCCATGACGAAGTCGCTCAAGGGCGGCTTCGAGGCCGCGGTGAACGCCGCGCTGGAGGACTACATCCACGACCCGGCCGAGGTGCTGCTGACGCGCTGGCGCGCCGAGCGCGACGCCGGCATCAAGGCACTCGCGGCCGTGCCCGGCGACCAGCTGGTGCCGTGGCTGGTCAACCCGCTGCCGCCGTACGTGCTGGCGTGCGCGGGGATGATGGAGGCGTTCGGCCACGGCCAGGACATCGCCGACGCGCTCGGCGTGCGCCGCGAGCGGACCGACCGGATCAAGCACCTGGTCGGCTTCGCCGTGCGCGTCCGGGACTTCGGCTACGAGGCGCGGAACCTGAAGCCGCCGGCGGAGGAGTTCCGGTTCGAGCTCACCGCGCCCTCGGGCGCGCTGTGGACGTTCGGGCCCGAGGACGCGACCCAGCGGGTCACCGGCAGCGCGGCGGACTTCTGCCTGCTGGTCACCCGGCGGCGGCACCGCTACGACCTCGACGTGCGGGCGCAGGGCACGCTGGCGGACCAGTGGCTGGACATCGCCCAGGCCTACCGCGGGCCGGCGGGCCAGGGCCGCAAGCCCGGCCAGTTCGGCGCCTGAAAAATCCATTGTAGACGGTGTGGGTCCCTTGTCCCAGCGTGCTGACGTGCACGCCGCGGGCAGGGAGAGAGAAGACGGTCCGCACCGGCCGGGAGATGCTGGACTTCAACGCCCGGCGGACGGGCACCGGGCGGCTACCGCCCGGGGAATCAGACCGGGGGCGGGGCGCGAGCCCCGCACCGGAGGACAGCGGGGACCTGATGGTCCCGGTGATACGGGGCTCGAGAGCCAGTGGGAGTGCGGTGGCATGAGCGTAGAGCGGATTTCGATCGTCGGTATCGGTCTCCGGTACCCCGACGCGAGTTCTCCGGAGGAGCTCTGGGAAAACGTGCTGGCCGGGCGCCGGGCGTTCCGCAGGCTGCCGGACGAGCGGATGAACCGGGCGGACTACTACTCGCCCGACCCGAAGGCGCCGGACCGCTTCTACGCGCAGAAGGCGGCCGTGCTGCGGGACTACGAGTTCGACCGGGTGGCGCACAAGGTCGCCGGGAGCACCTTCCGGGCGACCGACACGACGCACTGGCTCGCCCTCGACGTCGCCGCGCAGGCGCTCGCCGACGCCGGGTTCGATGAAGGCGACGGCGCCCCGAAGCAGAGCACCGGCGTCGTCATCGGCAACAGCCTCACCGGCGAGTTCTCCCGCGCCAACATCATGCGGCTGCGCTGGCCGTACGTGCGCCGCACGGTCGCGGCGGCGCTGAGCTCCCGCGGCTGGGAGGACGAGGAGACCGCGAACTTCCTGCGGGAACTCGAAATCCAGTACAAGGAGCCGTTCCCCGAGATCAACGAGGACACCCTCGCCGGTGGCCTGGCGAACACCATCGCCGGCCGCGTCTGCAACCACTTCGACTTCGCCGGCGGCGGGTACACCGTCGACGGCGCCTGCTCGTCCTCGCTGCTCTCGGTGGTCACCGCGGCCAACGCGCTCGTCCAGGGCGACCTGGACCTCGCCATCGCCGGCGGTGTCGACCTGTCGATCGACCCGTTCGAGGTCATCGGCTTCGCCAAGACCGGCGCGCTGGCCAAGCGCGAGATGAAGGTCTACGACGCCGACTCCAACGGCTTCTGGCCCGGCGAGGGCTCGGGCATGCTGGTCCTGATGCGCGAAAGCGACGCGCTGGAGCAGGGCAAGCGGATCTACGCGTCGATCGGCGGCTGGGGCGTCTCCTCCGACGGCAAGGGCGGCATCACCCGGCCCGAGGCCGCCGGGCACCGGCTGGCCATCAAGCGCGCCTACGACCGCGCGGGCTACGGCGTCGAGACCGTCTCCTACTTCGAGGGCCACGGCACCGGCACCGCGCTGGGCGACGCCACCGAGATCGAGGCGCTGTCCACCGCCCGCCGCGACGCCGACCCGCTGGCCAAGCAGGCCGCGCTGTCGACGATCAAGGGCAACATCGGCCACACCAAGGCCGCGGCGGGCGTCGCCGGCCTGATCAAGGCGACGCTGGCGGTCTACCACCAGGTCATCCCGCCGGCCACCGGCCACCACGACCCGCACGAGTCGCTCACCGGGTCCTCGGCGCGGATGTACGTCCCGCGCGACGCGACGCTGTGGCCGGAGGACCAGCCGGTCCGCGCGGGTGTTTCCGCGATGGGCTTCGGCGGGATCAACTCCCACATCACCGTCACCGAGGCACCGACCGCGCCGCGGCGCCGCGAGCTCGACGAGCGCGCCCGCACGCTGGTCGCCGGCCGCCAGGACGCCGAACTGCTGCTGTTCGACGCCGACGACCTCGCCACCCTGCGCGGGAACGTCGCCGCGGTGCTGGAAACCGTGCCGAAGCTCTCCTTCGCCGAGCTGACCGACCTCGCCGCCACCCTGGCGAAGGAGGTCTCGGGCAAGCCGGTGCGCGCCGCGGTCGTCGCGGCCAACCCGGAGCACGCCGAACGGAAGCTGACGAAGCTGCTGGAGCAGTTCGACTCGGGTGACGCGGTCTTCGACAGCGCCGACGGCATCTTCGCGAGCAGCCGCGGCACCGCGCCGAAGATCGGCTACCTGTTCCCCGGCCAGGGTTCCGGGCGCGGCGGCGAGAGCGCGCTGCGCCGCCGGTTCGCCGCGGCCGAGGAGATCTACCGCGCCGCCGGGCTGCCCGCCACCGGCGACCAGGTCGCCACCGAGGTGGCGCAGCCCCGGATCGTCACCGGCTCGCTGGCCGCGCTGCGCGTGCTGCGCTCGTTCGGCATCGAGGCGTCGGCGGCGACCGGCCACAGCCTCGGCGAGCTGACCGCCCTGCACTGGGGCGGCGCGCTCGACGAGCGCGGGCTGCTGGCGCTGGCCAAGGTCCGCGGCAAGGTGATGGCCACGACGACCGGCGACGGCACCGGCGCGATGGCAGGCATCGCCGCTTCGCCGAGCCGGGTGGAGGAGCTGGGCCTGGGCGACGACGTCGTCATCGCCGGCTACAACGCGCCCGAGCAGACCGTCATCTCCGGGCCCGCCCCGGCGATCGACAAGATCGTCGCCCGGGCCAAGGCCCAGGGCGTCGGCGCGACCCGGATCAAGGTCTCGCACGCCTTCCACTCGCCGGCGGTCGAGCCCGCCGCGAACGCGATGACCGAGAAGCTGGGCGAGTTCTCCTTCTCCCGCCTCGAGCGGCCGGTCGTCTCCACCGTGAGCGGCGACGTCCTGCACGCGGCGGAGAACCTGGCGGAGCTGCTGCGCGACCAGATCGTGCTGCCGGTCCGCTTCCGCGAAGCCGCCGCCAAGGTGGCCGAGCGCAGCGACCTGGTGGTCGAGGTCGGGCCGGGCCGGGTGCTGACCGGGCTGTTCGAGGAGATCGCGCCGGAGACCCCGGTGCTCGCGATCGACACGGACAACGCGTCGCTGCAGGCGCTGCTGCGGGTCGTCGGCGCGGCGTTCGCGCTCGGCGCCGAGCTGTCGCTGGACACGCTGTTCGAGGGCCGCGTCGTGCGCGCCCTGCCCGCCGACGGCGTGTTCAACTTCCTGGCCAGCCCGTGCGAGGCGGCGCCGTCGATCGACAGCGAGCTGGCCGCCGAGCTGGCCGCGGAGAAGGCGCAGGCCGCCGAGGCCGACGCCGCGTCCGGCGAAAGCGAGTCCGGCTCGACGCTGGACCTGCTGCGCAAGCTCGCCGCCGAGCGCGTCGAGCTGCCGCTGGAAGCCGTCACCGCCGACACCCACCCGCTCGACGACCTGCACCTGTCGTCGATCACGGTCGGGCAGCTGGTCAACGACGTCACCCGGGCGCTGGGCCGTCCCGCGCTGGAGGGCATGCCGAACTTCGCGACGGTGTGCCTCGGTGAGCTCGCCGAGATGATCGACGAGCTGGCGCAGACGGCGAAGCCGACCGACTCCGGCGCCGGCGAGGCCCCGGGTGTCGGCCCGTGGGTCCGGCCGTTCGCGGTCGAGTACGTGCCCGCGCCGCGGCCGAAGGCGGACCTCACGCCGGGCGCCGGGCAGGCCGAGTGGCAGGTCTTCGCGACCCCGCGCCACCCGCTGGCCGAGCCGCTGAAGGCCGCGCTGGCGAAGGCGGGCGTCGGCGACGGCGTCCTGCTCGTCCTGCCCGCGGACTGCGACTCGAGCCACGTCGGGCTGTTCCTCGACGCCGGCCGCGCGGTCATGGCCGCCCCCAACGGCACGCGCTTCGTGGTCGTGCACCACGGCTACGGCGCCGCCGGCCTCGCCCGCACCCTGCGGCTCGAGGACCCCTCGGCGAAGACGACGATCATCGACTTCGCGGACCCGACGCCGTCGGACGAGGACGCGGTCGCCTCGGCCGTGTCCACCGTGGTGGCCGAGGTCGCCGCGACCACGGACTTCACCGAAGCGCGCTACGGCGCCGACGGCGGGCGCACCGTGCCGCGGCTGTCCGCGCTGGCCGCGCCGAAGCCCGGCCCGATCCAGGACTCGCTGGACGCCACCGACGTACTGCTCGTCACCGGTGGTGGCAAGGGCATCACGGCGGAGAGCGCGTTGGCGCTGGCCAAGGATTCCGGAGCGCGGCTGGCCCTGCTCGGGCGCAGCGACCCCGAGTCCGACAGCGAGCTGGCGGAGAACCTCGACCGCATGGAGGCGGCGGGCATCCGCTACCGCTACGAGCGCGCCGACGTCACCAGCGCACCGGCGGTGGCCGAGGTGGTCGCGCGGATCGAGGCCGACCTCGGCCCGGTCACCGCGGTCCTGCACGGCGCCGGCCGCAACGAGCCGGCCGCCCTGTTCTCCCTGACCGAAGACAGCTTCCGCAAGACGCTCGCGCCGAAGATCGGCGGGCTCAACGCGGTGCTGAACGCGGTCGACCAGGACAAGATCAAGCTGCTGGTGACCTTCGGCAGCATCATCGGCCGGGCGGGCCTGCGCGGTGAAGCGCACTACGCCACGGCGAACGACTGGATGACCGAGCTGACCCTGCGCTTCGGCCAGGAGCACCCGAAGGCGCGGGCGATCGCGCTGGAGTGGTCGGTCTGGTCGGGCACCGGCATGGGCGAGAAGCTCGGCGTCGTCAGCGCCCTGATGCGCGACGGCATCACGCCGATCCCGACCGAGGAGGGCATCACCATCCTCCGCCAGGTGCTGGCCGACCCGGCCGCGCCGCCGGTGCTCGTGGTCTGCGGCCGCACTTCGGGGCTGGCCACGCTGCCGATCCAGAAGCGGGAGCTGCCGCTGACCCGGTTCGTCGACCGCGCGATCGTGCACTACCCGGGCGTCGAGCTGATCACCGAGGCGGACCTGTCCGACGGGGCCGACCCGTACCTGACCGACCACCTGCTCGACGGGCAGCTGCTGTTCCCGGCGGTGCTCGGCATGGAAGCCATGACGCAGGCCGCGGCGGCGACGCTGGACCGCACCGGCACCCCGGTGCTGTCGGACGTCGAGTTCCTCCGGCCGATCATCGTCTCGCCCGGCGGGTCGACCACGGTCCGGCTGGCCACCCTGGCCCGCGACGCGGACACCGTCGACGTCGTCATCCGCAGTGACGAGACGGGCTTCAGCGCCGACCACTTCCGGGCGCGGCTGAGCTTCGCGCGGCCGGCGGAACTCGGCGAGCGGGCACCCCGCGACGTCGCGCTGCCGCCGGTCCCGGTGGAGCCGATCAGCGAGCTGTACGGCTCGGTCCTGTTCCAGGGCAAGCGGTTCCAGCGGGTGCTGGGCTACCGGCGGGCGAGCGCGCGGCACGCGGTCGCCGAGATCGCGACCAGCGCGGACCACTACTGGTTCGCCCCGTTCCTCCCGCAGGAGCGGCTGCTGGCCGACCCCGGCACGCGGGACGCGATGATGCACGCGATCCAGTGCTGCGTCCCGGACGCGACGCTGCTGCCGCAGGGCATCGAGAAGCTGTACCTGGCCGAGCCGGGTGTCCAGCACGACGAGTACGTCCTGCTGGACGCGAAGGAACGCTTCCAGGACGGCGACAGTTACGTCTACGACCTCGACGTCCGCAACCCGGACGGCACCCTGGTCGAGCGCTGGGAAGGGCTGAAGCTGCGCGCGGTCCGCAAGCGCGACGGCGCCGGCCCGTGGGTCCCGTCGATGCTCGGGTCCTACGTGGAGCGTGCCTGTGAGCGGCTGCTCGGCGGGACGCGGTCGGTCGTGCTCGAGCCGGACCCGGCCGGGCGCCCGGCGGAGGGCATCGCCGAGCGGCGGGCGCAGACCGCGCTCGCGGCGGGCCGCGCGCTCGACAAGCCGGTCGAGGTCCGCTACCGCCCCGACGGCAAGCCGGAGTTCGACGGCGGCAACGTCGGCGCTTCGCACACCTCGCAGCTGACCCTCGTGGTCGCCGGCGCCGACCAGGTCGCCTGCGACATCGAGACGGCGATCGAACGCACCGAAGAGGACTGGGCCGGCCTGCTCGGCGAGGAGCTGCTCGGCCTCGGCCGGCTGCTCGCCGCGGACACCGGGGAACCGATCAGCGTCGCCAACACCCGGGTCTGGAGCGCGCTGGAGTGCGTCCGCAAGACCGGGCTGATGACCCAGGCGCTGACCGTCCGCCAGGTCGACGCCGACGGGTGGGCGCTGCTCGCCTCCGGCAACGCCCGGATCGCCACCTGGTCGACCACCGTCAACGACCGGACCGACCCGATCGTGTTCGCCGTGCTCCACGCAGAGGGGAACTGAAGATGTCCGACTACTACGAGATCCGCCACACGGTCGGCTTCGAAGAGACCAACCTGGTGGGCAACGTCTACTACGTGAACTACGTGCGCTGGCAGGGCCGGTGCCGCGAGATGTTCCTGAAGGAGAAGGCGCCGGCGGTGCTCGAAGAGGTCCGCCACGACCTCAAGCTGTTCACCCTCAAGGTGGAGTGCGAGTTCTTCGCCGAGATCACCGCGTTCGACGAGCTGTCCATCCGGCTGCGGCTGGAGGAGCTCACCTCGACGCAGATCCAGTTCGCGTTCGACTACGTCCACCTCACCACCGACGGTGAGGAGCGCCTGGTGGCCCGGGGACGGCAGCGCATCGCCTGCATGCGCGGGCCCAACACGGCGACCGTGCCGTCGCGGGTCCCCGAGCAGCTGCGCGAGGCGCTGGTGCCCTACTCGACGGCCGCGGTCAACGGCAAGGGAGTCTGACGTGGGCTACGAAGCAGAGCCTTCCGAGAGGGCTCACGTCCTCAAGCGGCTGCGGACCTCGCCCGCCCGCCGCGGGCTGTCGGCCCAGCCGGGGCTGCGCCAGGTGATGGCGCAGTTCGCGACCGGGGTGACGGTCCTGACGGCGGGCGGGGAGGACGCGCACGGCATGACCGCCAACGCGTTCTCGTCGGTGTCGCTGGAACCGCCGATGGTGCTGTGCTGCGTCTCGAAGGCGGCCCGGATGCACGCCGCGATCGTCACCGCCGGCTCGTTCGGGGTGAACATCCTCGGGGCGGACCAGCAGGAGCTGTCGAAGTACTTCGCCGACTGGCGCCGTCCCGACGGGATCGCCCAGTTCGAGGCGGTCGGCTACACGGTCGGCGGCAAGACCGGCTCGCCGCTGCTCAAGGGCGCGCTGGCGTGGCTGGAGTGCGAGCTCGCCCAGGTCGTCGAGGGCGGTGACCACTCGATCTTCCTCGGCCGGGTGGTCGCGACCAGCCGCGGCGAGGGCGAGCATGCGCTGGTCTTCTACGGCGGCGGCTACCACCAGATCGACGGGCGCGCCCGCGCGGCCTGAAGGGACGGACGACATGCTGATCGCGGTCACGGGCGGGACCGGCTTCCTCGGGACCCACACGGTCGCGGCGCTGCTGCGGCGGGGTCACCGGGTGCGGCTGCTCGCCCGTGACCCCGGTCGGGTTCCGTCCACTGTGGACGCCGTGGCGGGTGACGTCACCGATCCCGCCGCGGTCGCCCGGCTCGTCGAGGGCGCGGACGGCCTGCTGCACGCGGCGGGCGTGTACACCTTCGACAGCCGGCGGCGGGACGAGGTGTGGCGGGTCAACGTCGAGGGCACGTCGGCCGTGCTCGACGCCGCCCGCCGCGCGGGCACCGGGCGGATCGTGCACGTCTCGACGGTCGGGGCGCTGTTCCCGACCCGCGAGCCGTCGATCGGTCCGGCGAGCCCGGTCGGCGCGCCACGGGAGGCCTACCTCGCGGCCAAGGCCGAAGCCGACCGGATCGCCCGCGGCCACCGGGAGGCCGGCGCGCCGGTCACCATCACCTACCCGCCGGCGTTGCTCGGCCCGGACGACCCGCACCTGGGCGACCAGAACGCGCGGCTGCGGGACCTGCTGCGCGGGCTGATGCCGATGTGGCCCTCGGGCGGGCTGCCGATCGGCGACGTCCGCGACTCGGCGGAGCTGCACGCGTGGCTGTTCGACGCGGCGGCGCCGGGCCCGGCGTACTTCGGGCCGGGGCACTTCCTGAGCACCCGCGAGTACCTCGCCGCGGTCCGCGCCGCCACCGGGCGGCGGCTGCCCGCGGTGTTCCTGCCGGCACGCGCGATGTTCCCGGTCGGGCGGGCCGCCGACCTGCTGCAGCGCGCCTGGCCGTGGCACGTCCCGGCGCAGTACGGCGCGCTCTACGTCTGCGCCACCGCCGTGCCCGTCGAGCCGGGTGCGCCGCGCGGGGACGTTCCCGCGCGGCCGGCGCCCGAGACCGTGCGCGACACGGTGGCCTGGCTGCACGCCACCGGGCGGCTGACCGGCCGGCAGGCGGGCACCGCGGGCATTCTGTCCACTGTGGACGCCGGTGCCGGCGCCCCGACCGAGGAGGTTCTGCCATGACCGCCAGCGATGCCACCGAAGCCGCCCGGTCGGCCGCGGCTCCGCCCGTGGTGCCGGACGTGCCCGCCGAGTGGCCGGTCCGCCCGATGCCCCGGCTCGGCCGCGGCATCGTGTGGTCCGACATCGTCGCCGAGATCGAGCACGACCAGCAGCTACGGATGAGGGATGCCGCGTGAGCGGAGGCCACGAATCCGGGGCCCAGCGGGCCGACGCGGAGGTGGTGCCGGTCCCGGAGGGACCCCGGCACGGCCGCCGCCGGCTCGCGCGGCCGGGGGAGCCGGGCGACGCCCAGGTCATCGAGCTGGCCAGGGCGGCCGACCAGGTGCGCGCGGAGCCCGCGGACATGCCGCTGCTGCGGCGGCGCCGCGACGAGCTCCGCGCGCACATCCACGAAGGCAAGCTCGACGCGGTGCGGCGCCAGCACTCGCTCGGCAAGCTGACCGCGCGGGAACGCCTGGCCCTGCTGCTCGACGAGGACTCGTTCACCGAGATCGAGCCGTACCGGCGCCACCAGGCGAGCGGGCCGGGGCTGGCGGGCAACCGCCCGTACACCGACGGCGTCGTCGCCGGGTCCGGCACCATCGACGGCCGCCGCGTCTTCGTCTACGCCCAGGACTTCACGCTGTTCGGCGGCTCGCTCGGCGAGGCGCACGCGGCCAAGATCCACAAGGTGCTCGACCTCGCGGTGGCCAACGGCGCCCCGGTGATCGGGCTCAACGACAGCGGCGGCGCGCGGATCCAGGAGGGCGTGCTCGCGCTCAACGGCTACGGCGGCATCTTCCGCCGCCAGGTCGAGGCGTCCGGCGTGATCCCGCAGATCAGCGTGATCCTCGGCCCGTGCGCGGGCGGCGCGGCGTACTCGCCGGCACTGGCGGACTTCACGTTCATGGTGCGCGACACGGCCCGGATGTACCTGACCGGCCCGGACGTCGTGGAGGCGGTCACCGGCCGTCGCGTAACCCACGACGAACTCGGTGGCGCCGACGTCCACGGCACCCACTCGGGGGTCGCGACGGTCGTGCACGACGACGAGGAGAGCTGCCTCGCCGACGTCCGCTACCTGGTGTCCCTGCTGCCGGGCAACTACCTGGACCCGCCGCCGGACGCGAGCTCGTCCAGCGCGAAGGACGACTACCGGCCGAGGCTGGCGGAACTGGTGCCGGTCGAGCCGAACCAGCCGTACGACATGCGCGACGTCTTCGCGGAGATCACCGACGACGGCGAGTTCTTCGAGCTGCACGAAGGCTGGGCCCGCAACGTGCTGTGCGCGCTGGCCCGCATCGACGGCCGCGTCGTCGGCCTGGTCGGCAACCAGCCGGTGGTGTTCGCCGGCGTCCTGGACGGCCCGGCCTCCCAGAAGGCGGCGCGGTTCGTGCGGTTCTGCGACGCGTTCGGCATCCCGCTGGTCAGCCTGGTCGACGTCCCGGGCTTCCTGCCGGGCGTCGAGCAGGAGCGGAGCGGGATCATCCGCCAGGGCGCGCAGCTGCTGCACGCGTACTGCGAGGCGACGGTCCCGCGGATCCAGGTGATCCTGCGGAAGGCCTACGGCGGCGCGTACATCGTGATGGATTCGCGGTCGATCGGCTGCGACCTGTCGCTGGCCTGGCCGACCAACCAGATCGCGGTGATGGGCGCGGAGGGCGCGGTGAACGTCCTGCACCGCCGCGAACTGGCGGCGGCCCCCGACCCGGCGGCGTTGCGGGCGAAGCTGGTCGCGGAGTACACCGAGGAGTACCTGAACCCGCAGTACGCGGCGGAGCGCGGCCTGGTGGACGACATCATCGACCCGGCGGAGACCCGCGCGGCGCTGGCCCGCGGGCTGGCGATGCTGCGGGACAAGCGGAAGCCGGGACCGTCCCGCAAGCACGGGAACCTGCCGATCTAGGGGGCCGGGATGGTGGTGCGGGTGGTCCGGGGTGCACCGGACGACGTGGAGCTGGCGGCGCTGGTGACGGCGCTGGCGCTGCTGGCGGCGGGTGCGCCGCCTTCGCCGGCCGTCGAGGTCGGTGGCTGGCGGGCGCGGGGGTCGGGGGAGCCGCTCTTCCGGCGCCCGGGCGCTTGGCGGCTGTCGGGCTTGCCGCGCTGAAGGGGACGTTCACCGCACGTGGTGAGCCGAAGGGGCTTTCCTCGCCTGGGCGCGGGGAAGGCCCCCTTCGGCGCTTCCGGGGTGCGGCCGGCGCCGCGGGGATGTCATGAAAGGGTCGTTCATGTCGTCTGGTGAGGTGAACGACCCTTTCATGACATTGCGGACCGGCCGCAACGGCCCGACTTTGCCGAGGCCCTGACCTCCGGAGACCTGAATGAGTCGTTCAAGACCGTTGGGCGGCGGTCAGGCCGCTCGGCTGTCGCGCTCCTCCGCCGCCCGGGCCTGCGCGAACTCCCGCAGCCGGGCCGCCGCCGCACCCTCCCGGGCCGGGGAATACGTGCTGTGGCCCGGGTGCACCGCCACGTAGCGCACGATCCCGTCGAGGAGGACCTCGACCTCCGTGTGCTCGCCGGGGACGAACGCGCCCCCGCAGGCCGCGCAGGTGCGCTGGCGCTCCGCGGCGCCCCGTGGGGTCTCGTGATCGGTCATGACGCACCTCGCTCGAGGGATCCGGGTGAAATCTCGGTCATCCCAGTGCACTCCCCGTGCGTTCCCCGCCGCCACTCGTGCGGTGCGCATCCACCCGGACCTGATTCGCGCACGTCCGATCCGCGACCGCGCGGGCGCATCGTGGACCGGTCCCACCGGAAGGAGAAAGCCATGACAGCAGCAGCGGTTCCGGCCGAACCCGAGCAGCCCGCCGAGCCGGAGCGGGCGGCCGAACGGCACCTGAGCGCCGTGCCCGACCTCGAGCCGGCGGCGGACGAACTCGGGCACATAGTCCTCGGGTACAACTGAGGCTTGTTCTGGTCAGCCCGCCGCGGCGGGCGACGGCTGAACAAGCCTCACCGACTCGCACTTTCGAAGATGACCACGTCCCGGCCGCCACGGGAAACTGGAGGTCGGCCGGGGCGTCACGGGGTTCCCGGCGGGGCGAGCCAGTGGCCTGTCCGCGATGCACGTCTGCGTGGGCCGGGCGCACCGGCGGACGTTCGGTTGGGAGGCCGGCGAATGGCAGTGCGCCTCCAGCTCACCGCTGGCTTCGAGATCCTCGAGGAGTGGGCCGAATCCGCGACCCAGGCCCAGCGCAACGCGCTCTACGAAGCGCTGTTCGCGGTCGGCGACGGTTCGGCGTTCCTCGTCTACGACATTTTCGGCGACGCGGAAAACCCGCGCAATTTCGTCGTGGTCGTGAAAGCGAATCTCGTCCTCAAAATCATGGTGCAGCGCGCGGAATCTTCATTCGAAATCCGTTATGTCGGCGCGCTCGAGGACGACGTCGACGTCGCGCCGGCCCAGTCGGGCCCGGCCAACCCGGAGTAACCGGCGCTGATCCTGCTCTGAACGGCGCAACGCGCGTTCGCGTGCGGCCGAACACCGCCGCGTAAGTGGCGCAATATCACCTGCTCCGGTCATGTGTTTCGCACCTTGACTATCGCCCTCCCGGTATGGAACTCTTCATATGTTCGCTGGTCAGAACGTTATTTTGGGGCGAATAACGAGGAGGCAGCACAATGTCGTCACCTGAACTGCCGGGTCTTGACGTTTCCAGCCGGGTCCGGGCGCGGGACATCCAGATGACCGGGACTGCCGATCTCGGCCGCCGGGTCCTCATGATCACCGGGGCCGTGGACACCACCGACCACGACGTCTCGGTCAGCGTCAACCTGCCCGAGCCGGGCCGCTGGCACGTGATCAAGGCGGAGACCAACCTGACCGACCAGACCTGGGTCGCCATGCAGGCCGTGCTGGACGAGGAATCGACGTTCCTCGACGACGACCTGCTGATGTCGCCCCAGTTCACCAAGAGCTTCATGACGCCGGACCAGCGCCGCCTCACGTTCTACGACGGCGAGGTGCGCCCGGGCGAAACCGTGCTCAAGGCGTATTCGATGGAGACGGGCGGGCGCAAGCCGGCGTACTTCTACTCCCGGTACAGCCCCATCCCCACCGACAGCGCCGAGCAGTCGCAGCAGACGCTGGACGAGCTGGTCGCGCACGGCATGAACCAGCGACCCGTGATCGAGCTGATCGTCCCGGTGACCGTCATCTGACGACCCGCCGGGTCCCGATCGAGCTGGGGAGCACATGATCACGTTCGTGCCCGAGCCGCACCTGCTGGACTCACCCCGCGGACGTGCGTGGCCCCGGCCCCCGGTGCCGGCCCCGGTCCGCGGCACGGTGCCCGCCACCTCGGCGGACGTCGTGGTCGTCGGCGCCGGCCCCGCCGGTGTCGCGGTGGCTTCCGCGCTGTGGCACCACGGCGTCCGCGACGTCGTCATCGCCGACCGGACCGGCCGCCCGTGCGGCCGGTTCTTCGGCCGCATCGACCGGCTGGGCCAGCGCGTCCTGCGGTCCCCGTACGAGCACCACCCCGGGGTCGAGGGCTACCGCGACTGCGAGCTCCTGGACTTCGCGCGCCTGCACTGGGGGCGGCTGACGCCGACCGAGCGGCGCCAGATCCGGATGTCGCAGGCGGGCCACCGGTCGGTGGTCCCGGTCGACGTCTTCGACGCCTACTGCGACCACCTGATCGCCAGCCACCACATCGGCCGCAAGACGTGGCAGGCGCGCGTGCGCGAGGTCGTGCCCGAAGGCGACGCGGTCACCGTGCGGGCCGACCGGTTCTCCGTCACCGCCCGGCACGTCGTGCTGTGCCTCGGCGAAGAGCGCCGGGAAGCCCCGGATTCCTGGTGGGGCGGCGGTTCCGCACCGGCCGGAGTGTCCTATTGGGACGAATCGGTGCCGGTCGGCGGGCAGTGCCTGGCGGTGGTGGGCGCCGGGCTCACCGCGGCCCACCTGATCGCCGGCGCGCTCGCCGAAGGCCGCGAGGTGCACTGGGTCGTGCGGGAAACCGGCGAGCGCTACCAGTGCGCCGACGTGAATTCCTCGTTCTTCCGCCCCGAAGGGCGCCTGCGCTTCAACCGCGTCGGCTGGTCCGAGCGGCTCGAGCTGATGAGCGCGTTCCGGCGGGCGTCGATCATGTTCGAGTTCCGGCCCCTGCTCGAACGCGCGCAGGCCGAGGGACGCCTGGTCGTGCACCGCGGCGCCGCGGTCAAGAGCATCGGCCCCGGCGTCGGCGGGACGACCGTGGTGCGCCTGGCGGGCGGCGGGCGGATCGCCGCCGACCACGTGCAGCTCGCGCTGGGCACCACGCCGTCGATCGGCGAAGGCCTGCTGCCCGGTGAAGCGCTTTCCGTCCGCGACGGCTGGCCCGAGCTGGACGAACGGACGCTGGCCCACGTCCGCGCGCCGCGGGTGTCGGTGGTCGGCGCCGCGGCCGCGATGGTCCTCGGCCCGGCGGCCCGCAACATCGACGGCCACCGCGTCGCGACCACCCGCGCGGCGGCGGCGATCGCGCAGGTCCTGCAGGGTGGCCGGCTCCCGGCGCCGGCGAAGACCGCGGTCGGGGTCTGAGGGAGGAACGCGATGGAGGACACCCGGTTCGCCCTGCCCGAGGTCGACGCCCCCGCGGCCACCGAGGTCGGGGTGATCCTGCTCGGCCTGGAGGCCGACCGGCTGCTCGCCGGGCTCGGGCTCGCCCGGCTGGCGGACGACCCGGCGCTGGTGACGCAGGTCGTCGACCAGGCCCGGCACGGCGTCCCGGACGCCGGCCTGCCCGGGCTGCTGGAGACGGGCCGGCAGCACTGGCGGAGCCTGCGCTCGGCGCTCGGCGACCCGCCCTCGACGTCGACGCCGGGCTCGCTCCGGCGGGAGTGGGAGCGGGCCTCGGCCCGGGTTGCCGCGGCCGTGCCCGGCGCGGGCGCCGCGTCACTGGCCTACCTGACGGCGTGCGTGCTCCGCCGCACCGACGTCGACCGGATCGCGGATCGAAAGGACACCGATGTCGTACTTGAAGTCCCTGCCGGCTGAGACCACGCTGCTGCAGGTCTTCCAAGCCAACCCCGAGCCCGCCCGGCACCTGCTGGCCTTCCACGAGGTGCTGCTGCGCGGCGATTCGCCGTTCACGCCGGGCGAGCGGGAGCTGATCGCCGCCTACGTCTCCGGCGTCAACGAATGCGGCTACTGCCACGGCATCCACACGGTGACGGCGGAGGCGTTCGGCGTCCCGCCGGGCGTGCTGACCGCGGCCCTCACCGACCTGGACACCGCACCGGTCGAGGACCGCATGAAGCCGGTGCTCGCCTACGTCGGCAAGCTGACGCGGACGCCGTCCCGGATGACCGACGCGGACGCCGAAGCGGTCTTCGCGGCCGGCTGGGACGAGCGCGCGCTGCACGACGCGGTGCTGGTCTGCGCGCTGTTCAACTTCATGAACCGCATGGTCGACGGCCTCGGCATCCGCGCCGACGACGAGTACAAGTCCCTGTCGGGCGAGCGCCTCAAGCACAGCGGCTACGCGGGTCTCGCCAAGTTCCTGCCCGAGCAGTGACGTCGTGAGTGTTTAGGGCGGTTCTAACCGCCCTAAACACTCACGACCACCTGCGGTCAGGACTGCGGCAGCTCGGCGAAGAACTCGGCGATGTCGCGCCCGAGGGTTTCCGGGGACTCGACGGCGGGGTAGTGGCCCCCGCGCTCCATCACCGTGTAGCGGCGCAGGTCGAAGCGGCTCTCCACCCACTTGCGCGGCACCGCCGCGGGTTCGCGCGGGTAGGCCGCGACCGCGGTCGGGACGTTGAACAGCGGCTGCGCGTCGCTCTTCGGCGTCCACGGCTTCTGGAAGCTCTCCGCGTACAGCCGGGCGGTGCTGCCCATCGAGTTCGTGAACCAGAACAGCGACAACGTCGTGAGGACGCGCTCGCGCGGGTAGCCGGTCTCGAAGTCGCCGTCGTGGTCGGTCCAGTCGTGCAGCTTCTCGACCAGCCACGCCGCGGTCGCCGCCGGCGAGTCGCCGATGTAGGCGATGCTCTGCGGGCGGGTCGTGTGCAGCACGAAGTAGCCGTTGCTGTAGCGCGCCCACGCCGTGTTCGCCGCGCGCCGGACCTTCTCGTCGTCCGCCCAGAGCTCCTCCGGGATCGGGCCCTCGAGGCTGAACGGCATCGTCGTGTGCAGCCCGGCGACCGACTCCGGGTGGTGGTGGGCCAGGTGCTGGCCGATGATCGAGCCCCAGTCGGAGCCGTAGACGCCGTAGCGCTCGTGGCCGAGCACCTCGGTCATCAGCTGGTGGTACATGTCGGCGGTCTCGGCGTACCCGATGCCCGGCCGGGCCAGCGGCGTCGAAAAGCCGTAGCCGGGCAGGTCCGCCACCACGACCTCGTGGCCGGCCAGGTGCGGCAGCACGTCCTTGAAGTCCCAGAACGTCCACGGCCAGCCGCCGATCAGCAGCAGCGGGACCTTCCCGTCGCCCGGGACGTGCAGGTAGTGCACCGGCTGGCCGGCCAGCTCGACGCGGTAGTGCGCGTAGGCGTTCATCTCGGCCTCGTGCGCGCGCCAGTCGTAGCTGTCGCGCCAGTCGGCCAGCAGCCCGGCCAGGTACTCCTGGTTGGTCCCGTACTCCCAGCCGTCGTTGGCCAGGTCGCCGGGGAGGCGCGTGCGCGCGAGGCGCTCGCGGAGGTCCTGGATGTCCTCGTCGGGCACGGCGATGCGGAACGGTTCCGGTTGAGGCAAGGGATTCGCCCTTCGTTCGTGGTGACCACGGCCGCGGACCCGGCCGCGAGCGCGGTGGTCAGCCCAGCCGGCCGAGGCCGCCGTACATCCGGCGGGTGGTGTCGCCTTCGCGACGCCAGTGCCCGGTCGGCACCAGGCCGGGCGGCTGGAGCGGGAAGCCGGTGAACAGCGCCTCGATCTCGGCGCGGGTCCGGAAGACGATCGGCGACGTCGCGTTGCGGTAGATCGCGCGCATGGTGTCCTGCTCGGCTTCGGGGGACTCGTCGGCGTTCAGGTGCGACAGCGCGAGGAACGACCCCGGCGCCAGCCGCTCCCGGAACGTCCGGAGAATGCCGTGCGGGTCGTCTTCGTCGGTGATGAAGTGGAAGACGGCGACGCACAGCAGCGCGACCGGCTGGTCGAAGTCGATCAGGTCCGCCAGCTCCGGGTTGTCCAAAATGGACAGCGGCGCGCGCAGGTCGGCGGTCAGCAGCCGGGTGATCTTCTGCTCCTCTTCGGAGAGCAGGGTTTTCCCGTGGCTCGCGACCACCGGGTCGAGGTCGACGTAGGCGACCCGGGCGTCCGGGATGGACCGGCGGGCGATCTGGTGGGTGTTCTCCATGCTGGGCAGCCCGGCCCCGACGTCGATGAACTGCCGCACCCCGTGCTCGGCGGCGAGGTGGTGCACCACCCGGCCGAGGAAGCGGCGGTTCTCCCAGACGACGTCCTTGGTGAGCACCTCGCCGACCTGGTCGATGACGGCGTCCCCGGCCGCCCGGTCGACCGGGAAGTTGTTGTCCCCGTGGAGGAAGTAGTCGTACATCCGCGCCGGCGACGGCTTCTCCGCCGCCACGGCGTCTTCTGCTCCCGGCATCCTGGCCTCCCGCACGTCGGTCCCGGCCGCGAGCCTAGGCCGCGCCGGGACCGCGGTCGCCTTCGTGCGTGCGGAGGTTCAGTACTCGTCGCGCAGCCGGAGCCAGCCCATGGTCGACGTCTGCGGCCAGCCCTCGGGCGAGTCCTCCCAGACCTCTTGGCGCCCGTACGGGGTGAGGTCGAGCAGGTTGAAGTCGAGCCGGAGGCGGTCGGTCCCGCGCCCGTTGGTGAACCAGGTCCGGAAGACCTCGTCGCCGTCGCGCAGCAGCACGCTCACGCCGAACCCGCCGCCGGTGCCCATGTCTTCGTTGAACGTGCTGCCGTAGCTCGAGTACCACGGGATCTGCCAGCCGAACCGCTGCCGCAGCGGTTCGAGTTCTTCCTGCGGCGCCACGGACTCGAGGATCAGCCGCACCCCGCGGGGTGCCAGGTGCGCCCACGGCGAGAGGTTGTCGGTCAGCGACGCGCAGCCGACGCAGAGGTGGTCGCTGCCCGGCTGCTTCATGTAGTGGTAGATGATCAGCTGGTTGTGGCCGTCGAACAGCGAGACGAGGTCGCCGGTTTCCCCGTCGGGGCCGGTGAAGACGTAGTCGTCCTTCAGACGGATCATCGGCAGCCGCCGCCGCTGGGCGGCGAGGTCGTCCAGCGCGTGGGTGAGCTCCTTTTCCTTGACGAGGAGCTTGTCGCGCTCGGCCTGCCATTCCTCCGCCGAGACGACGGGCGGGCGATTCATGGGTGGGTCCTTTCTTCGGCAGCGGGGGAATCGACCGTAGCAGCGGTCCCGGGCACGGAACACCGGTCGCGGATGGGAGCGCACGGCAGAAGACGCCGGTCAATCGTGTGGGTGAAAGACTGAAGCTTTTCTTCCGGCGGGCAGCGGGCGCGGACGTCTTGAATGAGTCATTCAGGTCTTCGGAGGTCCTGAATGAGTCATTCAAGACACCGCAGAGCCGCCCGGCGCGCTCGCCGCGGCCGGCGCCGGTCGGTTCAGACCGAGCGGTCGGCCCCCCGGCGACTTTGCCGGAGCCCTGTCACCGGAGGTCTTGAATGAGTCATTCAAGACACCACCGGCGGCCGCAGCACCGGAATTCGGCAGCCGAGGAGAGGCGTGCCGTCCCGTGAACCCCGAAACTGGGGCCTCGACCCGTACCCAGCCGAAAGTGGTCCAGTCCATGAACGCGATTCCCGAACGCACCGGCGTCACGACCTTCCGCGGCCGTCCGGTGACCCTGCTCGGGCCGGCCGTCGGTGTCGGCGACCAGGCTCCGGACTTCACCCTCGTGGCGCCGGACATGTCCCCGGTCGCGTCCGCTTCGCTCGCCGGGCGGGTGCGGATCGTCTCGGTCGTGCCCTCGCTCGAGACGCCCGTCTGCGACCTGCAGACCCGGCGGTTCAACGAAGAGGTCGCGGGGCTCGGCGACGTCTCCGTGCTGACCGTCTCCGTCGACCTGCCCTTCGCGCAGGCGCGCTGGTGCGGCGCCGCCGGGATCGAGGGCGCGCTGGTCGGGTCCGACCACCGCGACCTCTCCTTCGGCACCGCCTACGGCGTCGTGATCAAGGAATTCCGGCTGCTGGCCCGCGCGGTTTTCGTGATCGACGCGAACGACACCGTCGTGCACGCCGAATACGTGCCGGAAATCGGCGAGCACCCCGACTACGACGCCGTCCTGGCCGCGGCCAAGAGCGCCGAAAGCGCGCGTCGCGCCGCGTAGGACGGCAAGCACGAATGGAGGCGCCCGCGCGGAACCGGGTGCCCACCATGGTAACCGGGGTTTGCTGTGCCGAACCCGGCAGAGATCCGTGACGACAAGGGGCCGGAATGACGACCACCGAACAATCCCGTTTGGACGCGTACTACGGAGAGTTCACCAGCGACAAGGAGAAGGAGGTGCTCCAGGTTCCGCTGCGGCTGGTGGCGGCGTGGGCGAAGAACGACGCCGACGGTGTCGCCGACGTCTTCCTGGAGGACGGCCTGCTGCTGCTGCCGGGTGACGTGTACAAGGAAGGCCGCGAAGAGATCCGCGTCTTCATGAAGGCCGCGTACGCCGGGCCGTTCAAGAACAGCGGCGTCACCGGGCAGCCGGTCGACCTGCGCTTCGTCACCGACGACGTCGCGCTGATCCGCACGCACGGCGGCATCCTCGCCGAGGGCGAGACCGAGATCGCGCCCGAGCTGGCCGTCCGCTCGACCTGGATCACCGTCAAGCGCGACGGGACCTGGTACCTGGCCGGCTACCAGAACAGCCCGCGCGGCGAAGGCGCCACCCTCCGCTGGTAACCCCCATCTTCGAGGAGACACCGATGACTTCCAAGGCTTCCGACCTGGTCGCCAAGGCCAAGCAGTGGGCCGGCTACTACGGCGACTTCCCCAACGGCGAGGAGGGCGCGGTCTTCACCGTCCCGCTGCGCCTGCGCGCCGCCTGGGACGCCGGGGACGCCGACGCGCTGGCCGACCTGTTCACCGACGACGGCAGCATGCTGATCGGCGACGAGCAGCTGCGCGGCCGCGAGGCGATCCGCGCCTACCTGGCCGAGCAGTTCGCCGGCGCGTACCGCGGCAGCAAGGTCGCCGACGAGCCCGTCCAGTGCAAGTTCCTGGCCGACGGCGTCGCGCTGGCGATCACCAAGGGCGGCATCATCCTGGACGGCGCCACCGAGATCGCGCCGGAGAACGAGAACCGGGCGACCTGGGTCGTGCGCAAGGAGGCGGGCGACTACAAGCTCGTCTCCCACCAGACCAGCCCGATCCGCGGCTGAGCCCGCCGCGGCGCGCAGGCCACCCCGGTGCGCTGGGGTGGCTTTCGCGCGTGAAGTGTCCACTGTGGTCGCGCACAGGAGGAGTCGACGCCGGTCGCGGCGCGCCGCCACGATGGGGAGCCACAGGCGACGAGCGGAAGGTGATCCCGTGGACAGCAAACCGGCAAGACTCTCCGACACCGAACAGGCCGGGATCCGCTTGTTCGAGGAGACGTTGGGCTACGTCTATTCCGCGGCCCTGCGCGCCGCGGCCGCCGTGGGCGTCGCCGACCACCTGGCCAGCGGGCCGAAGACGGTCGTCGAGCTGGCGCAGGCCACCGGGGCCCACGCCGACAACCTGAACCGCGTCCTGCGGGCCCTCGCCATGCGCGGGGTGTTCCACGAGGACGACCGGGGGCGCTTCGAGCTGACCCCCGAGGCCGAGCTGCTGCGCTCGGACGTGCCGGGCTCGCTCCGGTCCGCCGTCCTGACCTTCACCGACAAGACGTTCTGGAACTCCCACGGCGAGCTGGCGCACAGCGTCGAGCACGGCGACGCGTCCTTCGACAAGGTGTTCGGCACGACGTTCTTCGACTACTTCCGCGACGTCGAGTCCCCCGAGACGTTCTATTCGGGCATGCAGTCGAAGTCGGACTCCGAGAACGCTTCCATCATCCGCAACCTGACCTTCCCGGCCGGGGCGACGGTCGTCGACGTCGGCGGCGGGTACGGCGGGTTGCTGCTCGAAGCGCTGCGCGCGGACGACAGCCTGTACGGCCTCCTGATGGACCTGGGCGACCACGTCGTGGCCGGCCACCGCCTCGGCGAGCTCGGCGACGACGACCGCTGGGAGCTCGTCACCGGCGACTTCTTCGAGGAGTGCCCGCCGGCCGACGTCTACCTGCTCAAGCACATCATCCACGACTGGAACGACGAGCAGTGCGTGCGCATCCTGCGCAACTGCCGCCGCGCGATGCGCCCCGGCGGCCGGATCGTGGTGCTGGACACGGTGATCCCGCCGCGCAACGAACCGCACCTGGGCAAGCTGTTCGACATCATGGTCATGTCGATCCTGCCGGGCCGGGAGCGCACCGAGGAGGAGTTCCGGGCGCTGTTCGACAAGGCCGGGCTGGAGCTGACCCGGGTTCTCGACACCGGGTTCGCGGTGTCGGTCGTGGAGGCCGTCGCCCGCTGACGCCCGCTTCCAGCCCACTGCCGTTAAGGCCACCTTACGGGCGTCAGACGCCCGTAAGGTGGCCTTAACGGCACAGAAGCCGGTCGAGCGGGGTGGGGTCCTGGTGCAGGCAGCGGCAGAGCGCGTTGATCCGGTCCGGCAGGCCGAGCACCTGGTCGGCGGTGAGCAGCCCGTGGGCCAGGAACCACCCCGCGTGCGCCTCGACCTCCTCGAGGCAGTGCAGCTCGTACAGGTCGGACGGCAGCTCGCCGGAGACGACCTCCGCCGTCCGGCGGGCCGAGTGCGCGGAAACGAAGCGCAGCGCCAGTTCCGAGCGCGCGTTCCAGGTGTCGAACGAGCCGTCGAGGCCGGTCGCGAGTTCCTCGTGCAGCAGGCGTTCCCGGTGCCGGAAGAGCGTGACCCACTCGTCCGCGCCCGGTGCGTCCGCGGGCGGCGTGTACTCCTGGCCCGCCGCCATCGTCCACGCCGCGTCGAGCGCGATCAGCCGGTTGTCGCCGCCGGCGGACTGGAACGCCAGGGTCAGGCCCTGGTAGCCGATCAGCCGGTGCTCGGAGAAGAACCCGGCCGTACCGCTGGCCGAGCGGGCGCGGTTCACCGCGCGGTCGGCCAGCGCCGTGACCGCGACCTTGGTCAGCCCCAGCTCGCGGTGCACGCCGGGCGGTGCGCCGAAGGACCAGTAGCGGCCGGTCTCGCGCCGGGCGAGCGTCGTCGCCGCGAGCGCCGACGCCAGCGCGCCGAACAGCAGGCGCTGCTGGTTGAGGTGGTCGATCGCGGGGATCTCGCCGGCCAGCCGGTCGAGGGTCCGGCGGCGGCCCGCGCGGTCGAGGGCGAGTGAGACGCTCGCGCGCGCGACCGCGGCGAGGCCGACGGTGATCGCGCCCCAGCCGAAGCGGCCCATGCTCATCGTGCGGCGGCCGCGGGCGCCGGCGTCGGCCAGCGGGTCGTGGAACTCGCCGTCCGGGGTGATCGACGCGCCGTCGCGCAGCCAGCGCCGGTAGGGCACGCGGACGCCGTCGAACCGGACCGTCGCGTAGTCCAGGGGCAGCAACGCGGTCGGCGGGCAGGGTTCGATCGACACACCCGGGCAGGGCCCGCGCTCGTCGCGCACCGGGACCAGGAACAGCGCGGTGCCGTGCTCCGTGCCGCCGATGAGGAGCCGCGCGCTGACGACGGCGAGCGTCGCGAGCCCGGCCGGGCCGAAGGTGGCCGGGTACTTCGCCGCGCCGGGAACCGGGGTCGACAGCACGAACTCCCGCGTCGCCGGGTCGAAGACGGCCTCGGTGTGCGTGCGGGAGTTGCTGTTGGCGTGGCCCAGTTCGGCGAGCAGCGCGGCGCCGGCCCAGCGCCCGGAGGCGAGATCGGCGACGTCCTCCTCGGCGGCGCCCTGGTCGAGCGCGGCGCCGGTGGCCATGCAGTGGTGCAGGAACAGCAGGAAGAACTCGCCCGGGTCCGCCACCGCGCTCGATTCGAGCAGCGCCCGCAGCCGGGGGTGGTCGTGGAGGAGGGGCCGGTCGGCGGCGAGCGCGGCCCGCAGGCGCGCTTCCGGCGGCTCCCCGGTCGGCCAAGGATTCATGTCCGCCCTTTCCGCGGGCCGGGTTCACTCCACTGTCGCACGGTAATCGGGGCCGGTACCGCGCTCTACTCCGAGCGTGCGCTCTGGGTTTCCCGATTCGCCGGAAACTGGCAGCGCGCGGTGCGGCGGTGCCATTCTCGGTCGTTCCACAACCTACTCTCCACAGGAGTGACCGTGAATTCGGAAACCACGCTGACCAGAGAACTGTACGACGGCTTGCAACTCGTCGAGTTCGAGCGATGGGACGCCATCATCGCCGACGACGTCCTGATCAACAGCCCGGCGCAATTCGGTCAGATCGGCCTCGGCGCGCTGAAGGAATGGGCGAAGTGGTTCGTGCGCCTCGGCAAGCGGATAGACCTGATCGACGAGCACCTCGCGCTGGACGAGCAGGGGAACGGGCGCGGCTTCATCGTCTTCAACCTGCACTGGAAACACGACGAGCCGTTTTTCCACATCGGGCCGACCGGCCGGGAGGGCACGTCGGTGGAAACAATTGTGCTGAAGATCGAAAACCACCGCATCGCGCAGATCGACGTCGCGAGCAACACCGTCGACCTCGTGCTCTACCTGACGCAGCGCGGCTGGCCGTACCCGCACAACGTGCGCCCGGAGCCGCTCGTCGCCGGCCTCGACCGGAGCGCGTGACGTAGCGGCAATGCAGAAGGCGCCGGGTCACGGGGTGAGCGCCGATGATGGGCGGGACCCGTCCGCTGAGGCGAAGAGGAGGACCCGGTGTCCGCTGAACTCGACGCGTCGTCCGCGTTGGACGACTACTACGGCCCGTTCACGAGCGAACGGGAGAAGGAAGTGCTGGGCGTCCCGCTGCGGCTGGTGGAAGCCTGGGCCCGCAACGACGTCGACGCGGTCGTCGACGTCTTCACCAAGGACGGCACCCTGATCCTGCCGGGTGACGTCTACAAGGTCGGCCGCGACGAGATCCGCCCGTTCCTGGCGGCCGCGTTCGCCGGCCCGTTCAAGGGCTCGCGGATCACCGGCAAGCCGGTCGACCTGCGGATCGTGACCGACACCGTCGCGCTGATCCGCACGCACGGCGGCATCCTGGCGCCGGGGGAGACCGAGATCTCGCCGGAGCTCGCCGTCCGCTCGACGTGGACGGTCAAGAAGGAAGAAGACGGCGTGTGGTACCTCGCCGGCTACCAGAACAGCCCGCGCGGCACCGGCGCGACCCTCCGCTGGTGAACACCCGGAACACCGACGAAGGAGCCGCAATGCCCGCCACCGCAACGGAAATCCTCGCCTCGTACGGGGTCGAGGAGGACACGGACTTCTACCGCGAGTTCACCGATCCCCGCGACCGCGCCGCGCTGACCGTGCCGCTGCGCATCACGCACGCGTGGAAGACCAACGACGCCGACGAGTTCGCCGGGGTCTTCACCGAGAACGGCAGCCTGCTCATGCAGGACGAGCAGCTGACCAGCCGCGAGCAGATCCGCGCGTACATGCAGGCGGGCTTCGACGGCCCGCTGGCCGGCGCGCACGTCAAGGGCTGGCCGCTGCAGGTCACGTTCCTGGCCGAGGACACCGCGATGGTGATCACCCAGGGCGGCATCATCCTCGACGGCGAAACCGAAACCGCGCCGGAGCGCCAGATCCGCGCCACCTGGATCGTGGTGGAGCGCGACGGCGAGTGGTCGCTCCTGTCGCACCAGAGCAGCCCGATCCGCGGCTGAGCGCCGCGCACCCGGCGGCGTGCTCCGCAATCGCGGAGGTGCGCCGCCGGAGCGGGGAAGCGGATTCTCGACCCGAAGCCGCACGTGGAAACCCGGAAGGACCACCGATGACGACGAACGTCCCCGTCCCTTCGCGCGAGGAACTGGTCCGCCGGGCCCAGGACCTGGTGCCCCTGCTCCAGAAGAACGCCGTCTGGCACGAGGAGAACCGCCGCCTGCACGACGACACGCTCGAGGCGCTGGGCGACGCCGGGTTCTTCAAGCTGCGCGTGCCGAAGCGCTACGGCGGGTTCGAGGTCGACACCGCCACGCTGAACGCCGTGCTCGTCGAGCTGGCGCGCGGGGACGGCGCCGTCGGCTGGACGACGTCGGTGTGGAACATCCCCGGCTGGATGGTCGGCATGTTCCCGGACGCCGTGCAGGACGAGGTCTACTCGACGCCGGACGTCCGCGTCTGCGGCACGCTCAGCCCGGGCGGGCAGGCCGTGCCCACCGACGGCGGCTACGTCGTCAACGGCCGCTGGGGCTTCATCAGCGGCGCGCTGCACAGCCACTGGCAGGAGATCATCGCCATCGCCCCGACGCCGGACGGCCAGGGCATGTGGCCGGTCGCCGCGCTGGTGCCGCTGAGCGATCTCCAGGTCATCGACGACTGGTACACGATGGGCATGGCCGGCTCCGGCAGCGTCACCACCGTCGCGAACGACCTGTTCGTGCCCGCCGAGCGCGTCATCCCGCTGGTGTCGATCCTGCAGGGCCAGAGCCACTCGCCGGCCAGCGCCGAGCTGCCGATCTACCGGAACCCGTTGCTGGGCGTGGCGAACGCGTCCTCGGCGGGCACGGCGATCGGGCTCGCCGAGGCGGCGATGGAGAACTTCCTCGAGCGCGTCGGCACCCGCAAGATCACCTACACCGACTACGCGCACCAGGCCGAGGCGCCCGTCACGCACCTCAAGGTCGCGGAGGCCCGGCTGCAGATCGACCAGGCCGCCTTCCACGCGGACCGGATCACCCGCACCGCGGACGAGAAGGCCGCCACCGGCGCGGAGTGGTCGCTGCTCGAGCGCGCCCGCACCCGTGCGGACATCGGCGCGATCTGCCGGCTCACCAAGTCGGCGGTGGACGCGCTGAGCCTCGCCAGCGGCGGTTCGTCGGCCTACAGCAGCGTGCCGATCCAGCGGATCACGCGCGACATCCACGTGGTGAACCTGCACGCGCTGATGGCGCCCGACACGAACAACGAGCTCTACGGCCGGGTCCTGCTCGGCCTGGAACCCAACACGCAGTACATCTGAGACGCCCCGCACCGGCGGAGAAGTCCTCGACCGACCGCCGGGTACGGTGAACTCGGTTTCGGAAAGTGTTGTGTGCCAACGTTCCTGGGGCGAATTACGTCGTCTCCTCTCATGATTGGACTGAAAGCCGTGACCACACCTGGGATCCCGCCGTTGTCCGCCCCGGCGTCGGAACTGGAAGACCTCGACCGCAAGCACCTGGTCCGCTCGATGCACCGCGGTGACATCACCGACCGGCTGGTCATCGTCAAGGGGCAGGGGAGCACGGTCTGGGACGCGCGCGGCAACGAACTCCTCGACGCCGCCGGCGGCGGGGTCTGGCACTCGCCGCTCGGTCACGGCCGCGCCGACCTCGCCGAGGTCGCCGCGAAGCAGATCAAGGAGATCGAGTTCTTCACGAGCCTCCTCGAGTTCACCAACGAGAAGGCGATCCGGCTCGCCGAGCGGCTCGCGCAGCTCGCCCCGGCCGGCATCAACCGGGTCGCCTTCTCCAGCGGTGGTTCGGAAGCCGTGGAGACCGCGATCAAGGCCGCCCGGCTCTACCACACCCGCAAGGGCGCGCCGGACCGGACGTGGATCCTCGCCCGGCACTACTCGTTCCACGGCGCGACCTACGGCAGCGGCACCGCGACCGGCTTCCCGCCCATGCAGGCCGGCGTCGGCCCGAACCTGCCGCACGTCGAGAAGCTCTCCCCGCCCTACCCGTACCGGGCGAAGCAGCTCTACGGCGACGTCGACCCGACCGACTTCCTGGTCCAGGAGCTCGAAGACACCATCGAGCGGATCGGCGCGGAGAACATCGCCGCCATGATCGGCGAGCCCATCATGGCCGGTGGCGGCGTCCTCGCCCCGCCGCCGGGCTACTGGAAGCGCGTGCGGGAAGTCCTGCGCAAGAACGGGATCCTGCTCATCGCGGACGAGGTCGTCACGGCGTTCGGCCGGATCGGCTCGTGGTTCGAGTCGGCGAACCAGGGCATGGAGGCGGACATCATCACCGCCGCCAAGGGCATCGCGGGTGGCTACGCGCCGCTGGGCGCCACCCTGATGACCGACGACATCGCCGACACCCTCATCGGCGACGGCGGCTTCTTCCACGGCTACACGTTCCAGGGGCACCCGGTCGCCTGCGCCCTCGGCCTGGCCACGCTCGACATCATCGAGCGCGAAGGCCTGCTGGACAACGCGCGGCGCATCCAGGGCTGGTTCGAGGAGGCGCTGGCCCCGGCCCGCGAGCTGCCCAACGTCGGGGACGTCCGGATCGAGGGCACCCTCGCCGCCCTCGAACTGGTCGCCGACAAGGAGACGACGGCTCCGCTCGACTGGTCGCAGGTCGAGGCGGTCGCGTTCGAGACGCGCAAGGTCCACGGCGTGATCGCCCGGCCGTACGGGCACAACTTCGTGCTCGCGCCGCCGCTGGTGTTCACCGAGGCCGAGGCGCGCCGGGCGGCCGCGGCGGTCGTCGAAGTCGTTTCCCGGCTGCGCCCGGACGGCACGCTCGCACCGCGCTGACCCCGTGGGACGGCGGGTGCGAGCCCGCCGTCCCGCTCGCCGAGCTCCGGCAGCGAGCTCGACCCCGATTGACCTTCTGGAGCTTGGAGAGCAGATGTACGACTACGTGATCGTCGGCGCGGGTTCGACGGGGTGCGTGCTGGCGGCCCGGCTGTCGGAGGATCCCGACGTCAAGGTGGCCCTGCTGGAGGCGGGACCGCCGGACGACGCCGAGGAGATCCACATCCCGGCGGCGTTCAGCCAGCTGTTCCGCACCCGCTACGACTGGGACTACGACACGGCGGAGGAGCCGCACCTCGGCGGCCGACGGCTGTACCTCCCGCGCGGCAAGGTGCTGGGCGGCACCAGCTCCACCAACGCGATGCTGTACGTCCGCGGCACGAAGATCGACTACGACGGCTGGAACCAGCCGGGCTGGTCCTTCGACGAGGTGCTGCCGTACTTCAAGAAGTCCGAGGACAACGAGCGCGGCGCGTCGGAGTACCACGGCGAAGGCGGCCCGCTGTCCGTTTCGGACAACCGCTCGCACAACCCGAGCTCGGTGGCGCTCGTCGAAGCCGCCGTGCAGGCCGGCTACAAGGCCACCGACGACTTCAACGGCGCCGAGCTGGACGGCTTCGGCGAGTTCCAGCTGACCCAGCGCGACGGCAAGCGGTGGAGCACCGCGGCCGCGTTCCTGCGCCCGGCGCTCGGCCGGCCGAACCTCACCGTGCTGACGGAGTTCCGCGCGCACAAGGTGATCATCGAGAACGGGCGCGCGGTCGGCGTCACCGGGCAGCAGGGCGACGACGCCCCCATCGACATCCGCGCCGAGCGCGAGGTCATCCTCTCGGCCGGGGCGTACAACTCGCCGCAGCTGCTGCAGCTGTCCGGCATCGGCCCGTCGTGCCTGCTCTCGGCGTTCGGGATCCCGGTCGTCGCCGACAGCCCGCAGGTCGGGCAGAACCTCTCCGACCACGCGCTGGTGCCGCTGGTTTCGGTGCACTCGCAGCCGATCAGCATGACCGCGGCGGCCACCCCGGAGAACTTCCGGTTGTTCATGGAGGAGCAGCGCGGCCCGCTGACCGGCAACGGCCCGGAGGCCGGCGGCTACTTCCGCACCCTGCCGGACCTGCCCGCCCCGGACGCGGCGATCTTCGCGGCGCCGGTGATGTTCGTGGAGAGCGGGCTCGCGTTCCCGTACGAGCACGCGATTTCGCTCGGCCCGGTGCTCATCACGCCGGAGAGCCGCGGCAACATCACCCTGCAGTCGACCAACCCGACGGCGAAACCGCGCATCCTCAACAACTTCTTCGCCGAGGAAGCCGACCTGGAGACGGGCGTGCGCGCGCTGCGGGTCTCGCTGGAGATCGCCAAGCAGGAGGCCCTGCGGCCGTTCCACGAGTCGTTCTACCAGTTCCCGGCGTCCGAATCGGACGACGACCTCAAGGCGTACCTGCGCCGGTACACCCACTCGATCTTCCACCCCGCGGGCACCTGCGCGATCGGCGAGGTCGTCGACGCCGAGCTGCGCGTCCAGGGCGTCGACGGCCTGCGGGTCGCCGACTGCTCGGTGATGCCGGTCGTCGGCCGGGGCAACCCGAACGCGTCCGCCATCATGATCGGCGAGAAGGCCGCCGACCTCATCAAGGAGGCCAGCTGATGTACGACTACATCGTGGTCGGCGCGGGCTCCGCGGGCTGCGTGCTCGCGGCCCGGCTGTCCGAAGACCCGGACGTCAAGGTCGCTCTCGTCGAGGCGGGCGGCAACGACGACGTCGAGAACATCCACATCCCCGCCGTCTTCGGCGACCTGTTCCGCACCCGGGTCGACTGGGACTACGACTCCCACGAAGAAGAGCAGCTGAACCGGCGGCGGGTCTTCCACCCGCGCGGCAAGGTGCTCGGCGGCACCAGCTCGATCAACGCGATGCTGTACCTGCGCAACAACCGCATCGACTACGACGGCTGGAACCAGCCCGGCTGGAGCTACGACGAGCTGCTCCCGCTGTTCAAGCGGTCCGAGGACAACGAGCGCGGCGCGTCGGAGTACCACGGCGCGGGCGGGCCACTGTCCGTTTCGGACGGTCGTTCGCTGAACCCCGCGACGACGGCGCTCGTCGAGGCGGCGCTGCAGGCCGGGCACCCGGCCAACGACGACTTCAACGGCCCCACCCAGGACGGCTTCGGCCGCTTCCAGGTGACCCAGCGCAACGGGCGCCGGTGGAGCACCGCGCAGGCGTTCCTGCACCCGGCGCTCGAGCGGCCGAACCTGACGCTGATCAAGAACTACCAGGTCTACCGCGTGCTCATCGAGAACGGCCGCGCGATCGGCGTCACCGGCCGCCAGGTCGACGACGAGCTCACGATCCACGCCGAGCGCGAGGTCATCCTCTCGGCCGGGGCGTACAACTCGCCGCAGCTGCTGCTGCTCTCCGGCATCGGCCCGGCCGACCAGCTGCGCGGGCTCGGCATGGAGGTCGTGCTCGACCACGCCGAGGTCGGCAAGAACCTGCAGGACCACCCGCTGGTCCCGCTGATCTACGAACACTCGCAGCCGAACAGCCTGCTGAGCGCGTTCGAGCCGGAGAGCATCCGGGCGTTCCAGGAAGAGGGCCGCGGCCCGCTGACGTCGAACGGCCCGGAGGCGGGCGGGTACGTGCGGACCCAGCCCGGGCTGCCCGCCCCGGACGTCGTCTACTTCGCCGGCCCGATGGAGTTCGCCGACAGCGGCCTGACGGTGCCGACCCGGCACGCGATCACGTTCGGCCCGGTGCTGCTGACGCAGCGCAGCCGCGGCCAGATCACGCTGGTGGCGGAGGACCCGACGGCCAAGCCGAAGATCGAGCACCGCTACTTCAGCGCGGAGGGCGACATCGACGTCGCCGTGGCCGGCGTCCGGATCGCCATGGACATCGCGAGCCGGCCGGCGTTCGCGAAGTTCAACGAGCGCCTGCTCAACGCCCCGGCGTCCGATTCGGACGACGACCTGCGCGAGTACGTGCGGCGCTACACGAACTCGATCTTCCACGGCAGCGGCGCCTGCGGGATGGGCCGGGTCGTCGACCACGAGCTCAAGGTGTACGGCGTCGAAGGCCTCCGAGTCGCCGACGTCTCGGTGATGCCGACCGTCGGCCGCGGCGCGCCGAACGCGACGGCGATCGTCATCGGGGAGAAGGCCGCGGACCTGGTCCGCGGGGCGCAGTCGACGCCACTGGCCAAGGCCTCCTGACGCGGCTCCCCGCACGGAGAAAGGGACGGCCGGCACCCCCGCCGGCCGTCCCTTTCGCGTCCCGGCCCCAAGCGCCCCAATGTGGCGTTCGGTGCGTCCAGCGCACCCAATGTGGCGTTCGGTGCGTCTGACGCAACCAACGCCACATTGGGGCGCTTTAGTCCGCAGCGGGGGAGACGAGCGGGTGCTCACCCGAAGCGAAGACTTGGTCGCGAACCCATCGCGAGCGAGTGAGAGGAAGAACCCGTGAGCGCAGCATCCGACCGCGGTTCCGGGGACGCGCGACCGGCGTCCCTCCGGCGCACCCTCGGTACCCCGAAGATCGTCTTCCTGGTCGTGGCGGCCGCGGCTCCGCTCGCCGCGATGGTCGGGACCGTCCCGCTGGCCTTCGCCATCGGCAACGGCGCCGCGGTGCCCGCGATGTTCGTCTTCGCCGGGCTCACGCTCCTCTGCTTCTCCGTCGGGTACGCCGCGATGAGCCGGCGGATCGTCACCTCGGGCGGGTTCTACGGCTACCTGTCGGCCGGGCTCGGGCGGCCGGCCGCGGTCGGGGGTGGCTGGGCCGCCGTGCTCGCCTACAACACCGCCACCGTCGGGATGACCGGCGCCTTCGCCTACTTCGCGCAGCTCGTCGCGGCCTCCTACGGCCTCGACTGGCCGTGGCCGGTCTGGGCCGCGATCGGGCTCGCGCTGATGGGCGTGCTGGGCTACCGGAAGATCGACTTCAGCGCCCGCGTGCTCGCCGTCCTGATGATCGCCGAGGTCGCGATCCTGGTGCTGCTCGACATCGCGGTGCTGCTCCGGCACGGCGGTGGCGCGCTGCCCGCGGCCTCGTTCGACCCGGCGACCATCGTCGGTGCCGGGCTCGGCGTGTCCCTGATGTTCGCGCTCATCTCCTTCATCGGCTTCGAATCCGCCGCGCTGTACGGCGAAGAGTCGCGCAACCCGCGCCGCAGCGTCCCGCTCGCCACCTACTGGTCGGTGATCCTGATCGCGGTCTTCTACGCGCTGACGAGCTGGGTCGCGGTCGGCGCGGTCGGGCCGGGGCAGCTGCGGGACGTCGCCGGGCAGCAGCTCGGCAACCTCTTCGGCGGGCTCACCGACGACTACCTGGGCTCGGCGGTCACCACCGGGATGCAGATCCTGTTGTGCACCAGCCTGTTCGCCGGGATGCTCGCGATGCACGGCGCGTCCAACCGCTACCTGTACGCCCTCGGCCGCGACCGCGTGCTGCCCGCCGGGCTCGGCGCGGTGCACCGCAAGCACGGGTCGCCGCACCGCGCGAGCCTGACGCAGACGATCTTCACCGTCGCCGTCACCGCGATCTTCGCGCTCGCCGGCGCGGACCCGTACGTCAACCTCGCCACCACCATGACGGGGCTGGGCACGCTCGGCATCGTCGGGCTGCAGGCGGCCGCTTCCCTGTCGGTCATCGCGTTCTTCCGCCGCCGGCCGGACCGGCACTGGTGGCGCACCGGGGTCGCGCCCGTCCTGGGGCTGCTCGGGCTGGTGGCGTCCGCGGTGCTGGTGGTCCAGAACTTCGACCTGCTGACCGGCACGACGAGCACGCTGGTGAACTCGCTGCCGTGGGCGTTCGTGGTCGTCGTCGCGGCCGGCGCGGGTTTCGCGTTTTGGCTGCGGGCTCGCCGTCCTGACCGTTATGCGGCGCTTTCCCGGATTGCCGCGGAACGCGGGGGGCTGGCCGCGGTCCCGGACCCGGAAGAGCCCGGTGACCAGCGGGCCGAGGCGGCCTGAGCGGCACTGGGGGAGATGTCCGCCCCGCTTCGCGTCCCTACGATTTTCCCTTGGCGGCTGAAGAAAGTCTCCCGCCGACTCGTCCTGGAGGAGCCGAAACAATGCGTGTGCAATTCGCCATCTGGCCGGCCCCGGCGCACACCTACCCGCTGGCGCCGCTGGCCTGGGCGCTGAAGTCCGCGGGCCACGAAGTCGTGATCGCCACGCACCCGGGCGGGGTGGAGACGATCGCGTCGATGGGCATCACCCCGGTCTCGGTCTGCGACATCGACAGCATGCCGATCCCGATGGGCCCCGGCCGGGCCTACGAGAAGGAGCGCGCGGACCTCGCCGAGATCACCGCGGCGCTGGAGGCCCTCGGCTTCGACGCCGACGACCCGGACCGCGAGCACTGGGACGTCTACAGCCAGTACTACCTGCCCGCGCAGTGGGACTTCGCGCCGTGGAAGGGTGACCCGAACGAGCCGCTGCCGTTCCTGGACGGCCTCGTCGAGTTCACCAAGGCGTGGCAGCCGGACCTGGTGATCTGGGACGCCTGCCTGCCCGCCGCGGCGGTGGCGGCGAAGGTCGCCGGCGCGGCGCACGCCCGCTGGTGGACCGCGCCCGACGTCTTCTGCCGCAGCATCGACAAGTTCAAGGAGCTCACGAGCAAGCCCGGTGCGCCCGAACTGCCGAACCCGGCGGTCGAGACGGTCCGCGCGGCGGCCGAGCGCTACGGCGTCGAGATCGACGACGAGCTGCTGTGGGGCCAGTGGACGATCAACTCGCAGCCGACGGAGATCGGCCCCGAGGTGTCCGCGAACGTCGTCCCGATGCGCTGGGTGTCGTACTCGAGCCAGCAGCCGATGCCGGACTGGCTGTACCCGGTGCCGGAGCGCCCCCGCGTCGCGGTGTCGCTGGGCCTGTCCGAGCGCGCGTTCATGGAGGGCGGCTGGGACCACATCCCGGTGCTGCTCAACGCACTGTCCGAATTGGACGTCGAGGTCGTCGCGACGCTCGACGAGCAGCAGCTGGCGAAGGTCGAGCAGATCCCGGAGAACGTCCGCGTCCTCCCGTTCGTCCCGCTGGACCAGCTGGTCCCGACGTGCTCGCTGCTCATCCACCACGGCGGTGTCGGCACGGTCATGCCGGCGATCCTGAACAGCGTCCCGCAGCTGCTGGTCGACTTCGTCGGCCACAGCATCCGCGCGAACCCCTCGGGTGCGGCCCGCCTGGCCCGGTCGCGCTACAGCCTCGGCCCGGCGCTGGCCCGCTTCACCCTGGCGAAGGGCGCGGGCCTGGTGCTGAACGTGGCCGAGCCGGACGCCGCGGTGATGCGCGAGCAGATCCGCCGGGTGCTGGAGGAGAAGTCCTTCAAGGAGAACGCCCAGCGGCTGCTGAAGGAGATCAACTCGGTCCCCGGCCCGGCCGAGTACGTGAAGATCCTGGAGCAGCTCACGCTCGACCACCAGAGCTGAGCCCGGGTCCCGAGCGCCCCAAGGTGGCCTTCGGTGCGTCAGACGCACCGAAGGCCACCTTGGGTGCGTCAGACGCAACCAAGGCCACATTGGGGCGCTTGAGGCGGGCAGTGCGGAGGCCGCGGGCCGGGGATCACCCGGCCCGCGGCCTTTTCGCGTGCCGGGGTCAGCCCGCCCGGCGGAGTTCCGGTTGCAGAGCCAGGGGAGTCAGCGTGCGCACGACTTCGGCGGGCGACGGCTGCGCGGCGTTCTCCGCGGCGACCCCGGCCGCCACCTCGGCGAACCGGGGTTCGTCCAGCAGCTGCGCGCACCCGGCCGCCACCGCCTCGGGCGTGATCTCCCCGGGCGACAGCCGCAGCCCGGCGCCCGAGCGCACCACGGCTTCCGCGTTCCCGATCTGGTCGTCGAAGTGCGGGAGCACCAGCTGCGGGACCCCGGCTTCGAGCGCCGCGAGCGACGTCCCGTTGCCGCCGTGGTGCACGACCGCGTCGCACGTCCGCAGCGCCTGCGCCAGCGGGAGCCGTCCCGCGTGCAGCACCGACGGCGGGAGCGGGCCCCACGCCGCCGCCGTCTCGTCGGCCACCGCGACCACCAGCTCGATGTCCAACGTGGACAGTTTCTCGAGCAGGGCCAGGAACAGCCCGGCCGTGCCGAGCCCGGGGAGCACGGTGCCCAGCGTCAGGCACACCCGCGGCCGTCGCGGCGGGACCGCCAGCCAGTCCGGCAGCCGGGCGTCGCCGTTGTACGGCACGTGCCGCATGCTCGACTGCTCCGCCGCGTGCAGGTGGCGCAGGCTCGGCGGCCAGGTGCCGACGACGTGGTCCGCGCGCGGCAGCGCGGGCAGGCCCAGCGCGGACAGCTCGCCGGCGAGCACCTCGTCCGCCGCCTCGCGGTACTCGCGCAGCGCGGGCACACCCCACTGCAGCTCGACGCCGGGGACGCCGTGCACCGCCGCCGTGATCGCGCCCGCCGCGGCCGCGCGTTCGTACACCACGAGGTCCGGCTGCCAGCTCTCGGCGAGCCGGAGCGTGCCCACCAGGTTCGCGGCGGAGACGCGGGCGAACACCCGGCCGTGGGCGAGCAGGTGCTCGCCGGCGTCGCGGTAGCCGTGGCCGGCGAGGCCGGTGAAGTCCGCCGCGGGCCCGGCGGGCGTCGCGGGGAGCCCGGCGCGCAGGACCGTCGGCAGGTAGTCCGCCGACGTGGTCACCACGACCTCGGCGCCGGCGGCCCGGTAGGCCCACGCGAGCGGCACGAGGGGGAAGAAGTGTCCCGAGAGGGGCACCGTGGCGAAGAGGATCCGCATCGTTCGAGGTTCCCAGCCGCCCGCCGCCGCCAGCGTCTCACCGATTGCTTGCGGACTTCGTGACGCAGAGCAATCAGAAAGATGCGGCCGTCCTCGAGAGGGGCCGACGATCAGTGTTGGACGAGTCACACCCGGTGACTCTTGAAACGATTCAGACAAACCACTCAAAGGGGATCATGACCACCAACAGCTCGACGCCCCCAGGCGAGCTGGCGGGCAAGAAGGAGTGGATCGGCCTCGCCGTCCTCATCCTCCCGACCCTGCTGCTGTCACTGGACCTGAGCGTCCTCATCCTGGCCATTCCCCACGTCACCGCGGACCTGCACCCCAGCAGCGCGCAGATGCTGTGGATCGTCGACATCTACGGCTTCACCATCGCCGGTCTCCTCGTCACCATGGGCAACCTGGGCGACCGCATCGGGCACCGGAAGCTGCTGATGATCGGCGCCGCGCTGTTCAGCGTCGCCTCGGCGGTGGCGGCCTGGTCGTCCAGCGCGGAGATGCTGATCGCGGCCCGCGCGGGGCTCGGCATCGCCGGCTCCACGCTGATGCCCACGATGCTGGGCCTGATCTCCACGATGTTCCGGAACGCGAAGCAGCGGGCGGTCGCGATCAGCGTCCAGACGAGCTTCTTCATGGTCGGCATGGCCATCGGCCCGCTGGTCGGCGGCGTGATGCTGTCGGCGTTCTGGTGGGGTTCGGTGTTCCTGCTCGGCTTGCCGGTGATGGGGCTGCTGCTGGTCGTCGCGCCGATCCTGCTGCCCGAGCACAAGGCGGGCGGCGCCGGCTTCAAGCTCGACCTCGTCAGCATCGTGCTGTCGATGGCCACCATCCTGCCGGTCATCTACGGCCTCAAGGAACTCGCGCGCGGCAGCTCGGTCGTGGTGTCGCTGGTGGTCCTCGCGGCGGGCCTGCTGTTCGGCGTCGCGTTCGTGCGCCGGCAGCGGCGGCTCGCCGACCCGCTGCTGGACGTGCGGCTGCTCGGCCGCCCGGCCTTCAGCGGCGCGCTGGGCATGATGCTGCTCGGCGGGTCCACGATCAGCGGCATCATCCTGCTGTTCAACCAGTACCTGCAGCTGGTGCTCGGCCTCTCGCCGCTGAACTCCGGCCTGTGGCTGATCCCGTACACCGTCGGCATGGTGGCCGGGTACATGGTTTCGCCGGGCCTGGCCCAGCGGTTCCGGCCCGCGGTCGTCATCGCGGCCGGGATGATGGTGTCCCTGGCCGGTTTCGTGCTGCTCACGCAGGTGCCGGCGAGCGGCGGCCTGGTCATCACCGTGCTCGGCACGGTGCTGGCGACCGCCGGGCTCTCGCCGATGCTGGTGCTGGGCATCGGCCTGGTGATGGGCTCGGCGCCGCCGGAGAAGGCCGGGGCGGCGGGCGCGATCTCGCAGACGAGCAACGAACTCGGCGTCGCCTTCGGCATCGCGGTGTTCGGCTCGATCGCCACGGCCGTCTACCGCGGCGTGGCCGAGGTCCCGGCCGGGGTGCCGTCCGACGTCGCCGCGGCCGCCCGCGAGGGCATCGCCGAGGGCACGGCCGCGGCCGGCAGCCTGCCCGGTGACCTGGCCGGTTCGCTGCTGACCGCCATCCGCGAGGCCTTCACCAGCGGGTTCGCCGGTGCGGCGATCGTCTGCGCGGTGCTCATGGTGGTGCTCGCGGCGGTGGCGCTGCTGCTGTTCCGGCACGTGCCGAAGAGCGGCCAGGAACCCGCGCCGGCGGCGGAGCCCATTCCGGACGAAGTGCCGGCCGCGTAGCTCAGACGACGACGGGTTCCGGGAGCGGGACGATGAACCGCCCCCGGAACCCGTCGGCGCGCAGCAGGGACATCAGCTCGTCGGCGATGTGCCAGGACAGCAGCAGCGCGTACTCCGGCTGGTCCGGCCCGCACAGCCGCTCTTGGGCGACCACGGGGAGGTGCGCGCCCGGGGACAGCCTGCCGATCTTGCGCGGGTTGACCTCCGAGACGAACCCGAGGTCGGCCGGTCCCAGCCCGCAGTAGGTCAGCAGGGTCGTCGCGCGCGCCGGTGACGTCGCGGCCGCGACGCGCGAGCCGTCCCGCTTCACCGCCGCCAGCAAGCCGCGCAGGCGTTCGCGGTGCTCGGCCACCCGCGCGGCGAACTTCCGGTAGGTCCCTTCTTCGTTCAGCCGCAGGGTTTTCTCGAACTCCCGCAGCGCGGCGACGGATTCGTCCACTTCGGACTCGCCGGGGGAGCCCGCGTAGACGCGCAGCGATCCGCCGCGCGTGGGAATCCGCTCGACGCGGAACACCTCCAGCCCGTGCGGGGCGAACGCCGCTTCGAGCGCCGTCAGCGAGTAGTACCGCGGGTGCTCGTGGTAGAAGAAGTCGTACTGCAGCGTCTCGAGGAGATCCGGCAGGTAGTGCGACTCCGAGACGAACACCCCGCCGGGACGCAGGATCGCGCGCACCCCGGTCAGGAAGTCGGCCGGGTCCTCGACGTAGGCCAGCGTGTTGACCGCGGCGACGATGTCCACAGGCGACAGTCGCCGCGCGGATTCCGCGCCGAAGAACTCCCGGACGACCGGGGCCGGGCCGAAGCCGTTCGGGTCGACGCCGAGCACGTCGAGCCCGCGGGCGGCCAGTTCGGCGAGCAGGACCCCGTGGTTGCTGCCGATCTCGACGACCGAGGCGCTCGGGTACGCGGTGGCGAGGTCCGCCGCCAGCCCGCGCAGGTGCCGCCGGTAGCTGCCGGTCACCCCGTCGAGGTGGTGGTAGTCGCCGGCGAACAGCACGCGTTCACCCACCGGCGTCACGATCTGGACCAGGCCGCAGCGCGGGCAGAACGCGAGGTCGAGCGGCCACCTCGGTTCGGCCGCCGCGTCCGCCGGGAACAGGCAGGCCGGCTGCGGCCCGAGCGAGAGGAACTCACGGACCTCGACGCCCGGGCACGTCCGGCAACCGGCTACCGCGCACCGCCGGGGGTGAAGGCCACCGGCAGGCGCTTGATGCCGTTGATCATCGGCGACGTCAGCCGCGCCGGCTCCGCCGTCGAGTGCAGGTCCGGGATGCGGGTCAGCAGCTCGCGGAACATCACGCCGATCTCCAGCCGCGCCAGGTGCGCGCCGAGGCAGAAGTGCGGGCCCGGGCCGCCGTACCCGATCTGCGGGTTCGGGTCGCGGCGGACGTCGAAGCCCGCGGGGTCGGTGAAGTACTTCGGGTCCCGGTTGGCCGCCCAGTAGTACATCATCACCTTGTCGCCCGGGACGAGCAGCTGGCCGGACAGCTCCACCGGCTCGGCGTCCTCGGCGATCGTGCGCCGCTGCGCGATGACCGGCGTCGTCCAGCGGACGATCTCCTCCACCGCGGTCGGCGTCACGCCGTCGAGGTCGGCCAGCCAGGCCTCGCGCTGCTCGGGGTGCTTCGTGAGCAGGTGGATGCCCCAGGTGATCGCGTTGCGGGTGGTCTCGGTGCCGGCGCCGGTGAGCAGGATGAAGAACTCGGCCAGCTCGTCCGGCGTGAGCGCCTCGCCGTTGACCTCGGCGGTCATCAGCTGGGAGATCATGTCGTCGGTGGGGTGCTCGGCGCGCTCGGCGGCCAGCCCGTTCAGCAGGTTGGTCAGCTCCTGCACGGCCTTGAACAGCGCCTCGAACGCGTCTTCGCCCTCGGGGACGTACTCCGGGTCCTGGACGCCCATCATCTTGTTCGTCTGGTCGAAGACGAACTGCCGGCTGGCTTCCGGGACGCCCATCATGTCGCAGATGATGCGCAGCGGCAGCTTCGCGGCGATGTCCTCGACCGCGTCGACCTCGCCGCGGTCGATCACCTCGTCGACGATCTCCTTGGCCACCTGGGCCACGTTGCCGTGCAGCGACTTGATCTTCTTGTTGGTGAAGCCGCGCGAAACGATGCGGCGCAGCCGGGCGTGGCGCGGGTCGTCCATCGAGATCATCGACTGGCCGAGGAACTCCTCCGGCATGTCGACCGGGGTGGCGTTGCCCTTGCCGGAGATGAACGTGCCCGGGTTGCGGCTGGCGAAGAGGATGTCGTCCATCTTGGTCACCGCGTAGTAGCCGCGGCCGCGCGGAAGCGAGCCGAACTCCGGCTCCTCGAAGAACGGCAACCCCGGGCGGGCGCGCAGCTCGTCGAAGGCGGCGTGCCGGTAGTCCAGGGGCTTGGCCCAGAAGCCTTCGAAATCGGAAAGGTCGATCGTGGTCATGTTTCCGGCCTCCACGCCAAAAGTACGGGGTACCGCCGACTATCGCAGACGCCCGCCCTCGCGCGCGCCTTCGAGGTTGCGCGCGAGGGCGGCACGCGGGGAGACGCCGCCGTCGTAAGGCACGGGAAGAGTGAAACGGAATATCAGCTTCGGCTGTCGTCACGACTTGGAGCCGGCATGGCGCAAACTGTGGAAGTCCCCCTCGAGCCCCACCACCTCGGGGCCCCGAGAAAACTGGATTCGTTGACCGGGCTGCGGTTCTACGCCGCGTTCGTCGTGTTCCTCTTCCACACGGGGATCATGATGAACCCGGCGCTGCCGACCGGGCCGATCAACCCGTTCGCCGATGTGGACGTCGCGAAGTGGTACGGCGCGATCTTCGGGACCGGCGGCTTCGTCGGTGTCTCGTTCTTCTTCGTGCTCAGCGGGTTCGTGCTGTCCTGGTCGGTGAAGCCCGGCGAGCGCGCGCGGGCGTTCATCCGCCGCCGCATCGTGAAGGTGTTCCCCAACCACCTGGCGATGTGGGTCGCGGCGATGGTGCTGTTCGCCGCCGCCTACACCAGCTGGAAGGCGTGGCTGCCCAACCTGTTCCTGGTGCACCCGTGGTTCCCGGACTTCAGCATCGCGATGAGCGTCGACACCCCGTCGTGGTCGCTCGGCGGCGAGCTGCTGTTCTACGTGCTGTTCCCGCTGATCATCCGCCCGATCCTGCGGATGGACGTCCGCCGCCTGTGGCTGTGGGCCGGGATCATGGTCGCCGGGTTGTTCGCCTACCAGCTCGTCGCCACGTTCGTCGTGCCGAGCGACGGCGCCAACCCCAACATCCCGATTTCGCCGCTGCAGTACTGGTTCGGCTACTTCCTGCCGGTCGGCAGGCTGTTCGAGTTCGTGCTGGGCGCCGTACTGGCCCGGATCGTGCTGGCGGGCAAGTGGATCGGGATCAAGCCGGCCGCCTCGGTCGTGTTCATGGTCGTCGGCTACGTCGCTTCGATGTTCGTGCCGTTCCAGTTCTCGCTGAACTTCGCCACGCTGATCCCGATCGCGGTGATGGTGGCGTCGTTCGCCAACGCGGACCTGCGGGGCACGCGCACGCGGCTGCGCGGCCGCGTCGCCGTCTGGCTCGGAAACGTGTCCTTCGGGTTCTACCTGTCCCAAGGCGTGACGATCTTCTACCTGCGGTCGCTGATGGGCAACGCGGTGTTCAGCACCCCGCTCGCGATCCTGGTGCTGATCGGCCTGTTCGTGGTGACCCTGTTCGTCGGGTGGCTGCTGTACCGGTTCGTCGAGACGCCGATGATGCGCCGGTTCAGCCGGGCCCGGCCCCCGCGGCTCCCGGCACCGCGGGCGAGCTAGCGCGTACCCCCAGCGACCCCGTCACCCTCGTGGTGGCGGGGTCGCTCAGTGCCGCCAGGACCTTTCCGCCGCGCGCCGGAAAGCCACTGGCCCCGCCCCTCCGGAGAGGGACGGGGCCAGTGGGCGCCCGTACGGCGGTGCGGCCTCAGCGCTCGAGGATCCGCGGCTCCGGCAGCGGCTCGATGAGCGTGCCCCGGAAGCCCTCGTTGCGCAGGTTGGTGATGACCTCGTCGGCGATGTGCCACGACATCAGCAGCGCGTACTCCGGCTGGTTGTCCCCGGCCAGCTCCTGCTGGCTGATGATGGGGATGTGCGTGCCGGGGAACAGCTTGCCGATCTTGCGCGGGCTGATCTCGGAGACGACGTCGATGTCGTCCGGGCCGAGGCCGCAGTAGTTCAGCATCGTCACCGCGCGGCCGGGCGCGGACGCCGCCGCGACGCGCGCGCCGCTGTTCTTCAGGAACCGGACCAGCTCGTTGAGCTTCTCGCGGTGCTGCTCGACGCGCTCGGCGAACCGCGTGTAGATCATCGAGTCGCGCAGCTTGAGGGAGTCCTCGAGCTCGCGCAGTTCGATGACCGACTGGTCGACCTCGTGCGCGCCCGCGAAGCCGGCGTACACCCGGATCGAGCCGCCGTGGGTCGGGATCCGCTCGATCTTGACCGTCTCCAGGCCGTGCCGCCGGAACGCCTCGTCCAGCGCCGTGACCGAGTAGTACCGCGAGTGCTCGTGGTAGGCGAAGTCGTACTGGAGGGTCTCCAGCAGGTCCACCAGGTAGTGCGACTCGGTGACGAACAGGCCGTCGTCCTTGAGGAGCGAGGTCACGCCGTCCAGCACGTCGTGCAGGTTGGTGACGTGCGCGAACACGTTGAGCGCGACGACGAGGTCGGTCTTGCCGCGGGTGGCGGCGAGCTCGGCCCCGACGGTCGAGCTGAAGTAGTCCTTGACGACCTGCGACCCGGCCGCGGTCACCTGACCGACCGGGTCGACGCCGAGGACGTCGAACGACCGCGCGGCCAGCTTGTCCAGCAGGCTGCCGTCGTTGCTGCCGAACTCGACGACGGACCGGCCGTCGGTCGAGTCGAACAGACCCGCGAGCGTGTCGGCGAGTCCTTGCAGGTGCTCGTGGTAGCCCGCGGTCAGGCCGGCCAGGTGGTGGTAGTCACCCGAGAACAGGATGCGCTCGCTGACCGACTCCAAGACCTGCACCAGGCTGCACTGCTCGCAGAAACCCAGCTCGAGCGGCCAGAGGCGTTCGTTCTCCGCTTCTTCCCGATTCGCCGGGAAATGGAACGAAGGCTGCTGGCCGAGTGAGAGGAACTTGCGGACCTCCACGTCCCCACACGTCTGGCAGAGCGTTTTACTCACGACCTACTCCTTCGGGCTAGCCGTACGGTGCTCCGGTGGACAAACGTACGGCGCCCGGTTCCGCGGGGGCGTCTCCGCGATTGCGAGCTAGCGCCCGAGAATGCCGTACCTGGCCTCGGTGTCCGTTTTCTGCGGTTTCCACCACCATTCATTCTGGCGGTACCAATCGAGGGTGGCGGCCAGTCCGGCGCGGAAATCCGCGTACCGCGGCTGCCAGCCGAGTTCGGTGCGCACCTTGGTGGAATCGTTGGAATAACGCAGGTCGTGGCCGGGGCGATCGGCGACGTGGTCGTAGGCGCCGGCCGGTTCGCCGGAAAGCTCGAGGATCAGTTCCACGATTTCCTTGTTGCTGCGCTCGTCCCCGGAACCGATGAGGTAGGTGTGCCCGATCCGGCCGCCGTCGATGATCCGGTGCACGGCGTCGTTGTGGTCGGCGACGTGGGTCCATTCCCGGACGTTCGCGCCGGCGCCGTACAGCTTCGGCCGGGTGCCGGTGAGCAGGTTGGTGATCTGGCGCGGGATGAGCTTTTCGACGTGCTGGTACGGGCCGTAGTTGTTGGCGCAGTTGGAAAGCGTGGCTTCGACGCCGTACGAGCGGACCCACGCGCGGACCAGCATGTCCGAACTCGCCTTGCTCGCCGAGTACGGGCTCGACGGGTCGTAGGCGGTTTCCTCGGTGAACTGCTCGACGGCGTCGAGCGGCAGGTCGCCGAACACCTCGTCGGTGGAGATGTGGTGCAGCCGCCGCCCGTGCTTGCGAACCGCTTCCAGGATGGTGAACGTGCCGAGGATGTTGGTGCGGATGAACGGCGAGGGGTCGTGCAGCGAATTGTCCACATGGGACTCGGCGGCGAAGTGGACGACGACGTCGGACTCGGCGACGAGCCGGTCGACGAGCGCCGCGTCGCAGATGTCGCCGTGCACGAACCGGATCCGGCCGGCGACCGGGCTCAGGCTGTCGCGGTTTCCCGCGTAGGTGAGCGCGTCCAGCACGGTCACCTCCGCGTCCGGCCGCCGTTCGATCGTGTCCAGCACGAAGTTCGCGCCGATGAACCCCGCCCCGCCCGTGACCAGCATCCGCATGCGGGCACGGTGCCACGGCACCGCGGGCGGCCGCGTCTCATCCCGTGCGCATCACGCCGCCCGCCGCTCCTGGTCCAGCAGTTCGACGACGACGTCCACTTCGGACCGGTCGAGCGCGCTCATGTACCGGCGCAGCAGCACCCGTTCCGCGTCGGAGGGCCGAGCCCGTTCGTCGTGCACGCGTTTCATCGTCGCCCGCGCCCGCTGCAGCGCGCTGTTGGCCGACGCGACGCTGATTGCGAGCACCTCCGCGCACTCCTTGGCCGGCCACCCGAGCACGTCGCGCAGGACGAGCACCGCGCGCTGCTTGGGCGGCAGGTGCTGCAGGGCGGTGAGGAAGGCCTGTTCGAGCACTTCCCGCGCGAGCACGGCGGCGTCCGCCCCGGGCGTGCTCGGCTCGGTGCCGTCGGCTTCGAGCTCGCCGGCGTCGGGCTGCCGGGCGAGGTGGTCGAGGCAGCGGTTGGTGGCGATCCGGTACAGCCAGGCCCGGAAGGTCGAGCGGCCCGCGTACTGGTCCCGCTTGTGCCACGCGCGGAGGAAGGTCTCCTGGACCATGTCCTCGGCCTCGTCGTAGGACCCGAGCAGCCGGTGGCAGTGGACGCGCAGCTCGTGGCGGTGCCGTTCGAGCAGCCTCCCGAACGCCCGCTCGTCACCGGCGGCGCTCGCCCGGTCCGCTTCGTCGTCCACTCGTCTGACTCCCCTCGCATCCCCGGTCCAGGCTCGCAGCGCGCTCGACGGCGCCCTACTCCTGGGTTGCGGTCCGGCGCTCGGCAACGCGGGAGATGTGCCGGTCGATCAGCTCCAGCACGATGGGCGAAGTGGTTGACGCCGATGGCCGGGAGGAAGTCGTGTCACCAGGATTCGGAGCAGCGCCGGCCGACACGGCGAGCCGTGCCGAGATTTCGGCGCGGCGCCGCGGGATGATGGCGCTGTTCACCACCGCCACCCTGATGAACGCCGCGATGGCGGCCGTCGCGCCGACCAGCACCATCTGGGCCGAGCCCTACGTCGGCGTCATGTGGAGCGCGTTCCCGCAGACGCTGACCATCCTCGGCACCGGTCTCGGCGCGCTGCTGCTGGTGCGCGCGACCTCGTGGCTGGGCTGGCGGGCGAGCCTGATGGTCGCCTTCGCCGTCGGGACGCTCGGCGGCCTGATCTGCTTCACCGCGACGCTGATCGAGAGCATCCCCCTGCTGGACGGCGGGATGTTCGTGCTCGGCCTCGGCGTCGGCGGTTCGATCGTCTCGCGGTACGCGGCCGCGGAGCTCTACCCCGCTCATCGCAGCGGGTACGCGCTCGGCCTGGTCGTCGCCGCCGGTGCGGTGGGCTCGGTCGGCGGGCCGCTGCTGCTGTACCCCATGAGCTCGCTGATGGGCAGCTTCGGCCTGCCCGAGCTGTCCGGGCCGTTCCTGCTCGCCGCGGTGGTCAGCGCGGTCGCCGGGCTCGGCGGGATCACGCTGCCCCGGCACAAGGCGCCGCGCCCGGAGGGCTCGCAGCTGGCGGTGCTGGGCTCGGTGTTCCGCTCCGGCTCGGCGCGGATGCTGCTGCTGGTCATGATCGTCAGCCAGCTCATCATGGTCGCGATCATGACCGCGGCCCCGATGGACATCATCCTGAAGGACGGCACCCTGGTCGTCGTCGGCGCCGCACTCGCCGCGCACGCCGGCGGCATGTTCATCTTCGCCCCGCTCACCGGCTGGATGATCGACCGGATCGGCGCGCGCAAGGTGATGTTCGCCGGCCTGGCGGTGCTCGTGCTCGCCGCCGCGATCGGCGCCGGCTCGACCATGTCCCACACGGTGGTCGGCTCGATCTCCCTGTTCCTGCTGGGGTACGGCTGGAACCTCGGGTTCATGGCGGGCAGCCGCACCCTCGCCACGACGCTGTCCTCGAACGGCCAGGGCCAGGTCGTCGGCGCGGTCGACGCCGTCGTCTGGTGCGTGTCGGCGACCGGCACCATCGGCGGCACCGCCTTGCTCGGCGCCGGCGGGTACTCGATCATGTCGGAGATCATGGGGATCCTGCCGATCGTCACCTTCCTGCTGCTGCTCCGCAGCCGGCCGGTCGCGGCGGTCTCGCCGGCCGCGGCCCCCGCGGCCGCGGCGGGTGCTCCCGAACGCACCGACGAAGCTGCCTGAGCGCGAGGAAGGACGACCCTGGTGCGCTGGAACGCGCTGGAGCGGCGGCTGAAGGGTGAGCTCCTCACCCCGGGTTCGGCCGGCTACGACGAGACCCGCCGCCCCGAAATGGCCCGGTACGACGCGGTCCGCCCGGCCGTGGTGGTCCGCTGCGCCACCGACGCCGACGTCGCGGTGACGCTGGCCGCGGCCCGCGAAACCGGGCTGCCGCTGGCGGTCCGCGGCGGCGGCCACGACTTCGCCGGGCATTCGTCCACCACGGGGATCCTGCTGGACACCCGGCCGATGGCGACGGCGTCGGTCGAGGACGGCCGGCTCGTCGTCGGCGCGGGCGCCCGGCTCGCCGACGCCTACGACGCGCTCGCCCCGCACGGCCGGACGATCCCGGCCGGCTGCGGCCCGACCGTCGGCCTCGCCGGGCACGCCCTCGGCGGCGGCATGGGCATCCTCGGCCGCCGGCACGGCCTCGCGCTCGACCGGCTGCGCGCGGCCACCGTGGTCCTCGCCGACGGCCGGGTCGTCGACTGCGACGAGCGCCGCGAGCCGGACCTGTTCTGGGCGCTGCGCGGCGCGGGCACCGGCAACTTCGGCGTGGTGACGCGGCTGGTGTTCGACCCCGTGCCCGCGCCGGAAGCCACCAGCTTCCACCTCACCTGGGGCCGCGAGCACGCCGCCGCGCTGGTGCTGGCCTGGCAGGAGTGGCTCGACGGCGCGCCGCGCGAAGTCGCCCCGAGCCTGATGGTGACGGCGTCGGCGAACCCCGCCGACGAGCCCGTCACGCACCTGTTCGGCACGCTGACCGGTGGTGCGGAGTCGGTGGCGGGGTTCGTGCGCTCGCTGCCCGCGCCGGTCACCGACACCCGCGTCACGCTGCCCTACCGCGAAACCAAGGCGTACCTCGCGGAGAACGGGCCGGGTGACGACCACCCGGGCGCGCACCTGTACAGCCGGTCGGAGTTCATCGGCAGGCCGCTGCCCGCCGACGTCGTCGAGGCGCTGCTCGCGGAGTTCGACGACGGGCGCAAGCAGGGCGAGGGCCGCTCCCTGGAGCTGCTGCCCTCGGGCGGCGCGTACAACGACGCCGACCCCGCCGCGACGGCGTTCCCGCACCGGACCGCGCGGTACCTGCTCAAGCACGCCGCCGACCTCGACGCCGACCTCGAGCCCGCCGAGTCGCGCAAGTGGCTGAACCGCTCGTGGGACCTGACGCGCCCGTGGGGCACCGGCGGCGCCTACCCGGGATTCCCCGACCCCGACCTCGAGGACGCCCCTTCGGCGTACTACGGCGCCAACCTCGCCCGGCTGCGGGCGGTCAAGGCGCACTACGACCCGGGCGGGCTGTTCCGGTTCGCCCAGTCCGTGCCGCTCGCGTAGCGGCGCGGCCAGGAAGGAGAGGATCCATGACCGAGGCCACGCCCGCCCCGCGGGTCTGCGCGGGGACGCTGTTCACCCGCGGCGACACCGTGCTGCTGCTGCACCGCTCGATCTACGAGAACGGCTGGGACATCCCGGGCGCGCTGGTCGGGCACGGCGAATCGCCGGCCGCGGCCGCGCGGCGCCAGCTGGGCGAGGACCTCGGTCTCGACCGGGAGCCGCGGGGCCTGGTCGTCGTCGACTGGGTGCCGGGCGACGACGGCGACGAGTTCCTCTACGTCTTCGACGGCGGCGAACTCGCCGACGACGACATCCGGCTCACCCTCGGCCGCAACGGCCTGGACCGCTCGGAGTGGGTCCCGGTGGACCGGCTCGCCGAGTACCTGCCGCCGGAGCTGGCGGCGCGGTTCACCGTCGCGCACGGCACGGACCGCACCCTCTCGCTGGAACGCGGGAAGCCCGCCGGCAACGGCTGAAAGTCCGCTCCCGAAAGGAAGAGCCCGGCGGAGCCCGGGCTCTTCCCGCGCCCTGACCAGGAAATTCGCGACGGTCAGGGGATTTTTCGCCCGGTACCGATGAGTTCTGCACGCCCGAGCCGTCATATGGGCAGGGGAACACACACACTGGGTGGAAACGAAAACGAGGTACGGCCATGACGATCGAGCAGGCGAGCGCGACGCTGTTGCCGGCGGCGCGATCGCGGCTGCATCAGCAGTTTTCGGCGCTCTCGGAACCGGAACTGCGGTCCCGGCCCGGGGCCAAGTGGCAGGTCGTCCGCCCGGACGTGGTGCCGGCCTGGGTGGCGGACATGGACTTCCCGGTCGCCGAGCCGATCCGGGAGTCGCTCCACGACCTGATCTCGAGCGGCGACTTCGGCTACCCGGACTGGCCGACCGGCGCGCGGACCGTGCGCGAGGCCTTCGTCGACCGGATGGCCGACCGCTACGGCTGGTTCGTGAACCCGGGTGACGTGCGCGAGTTCACGAACGTCGCGCAGGCCGTGCGCGTGGTGCTGGAGGCGTCGACGCGGCCGGGCGACGGGATCGCCATCCACACCCCGGCGTTCGGCCCGCTCACCAAGATGATCACCAGCATGGGCCGCCGGGTGGTGCCGATCCCGATGGAGGACACCGAAGCCGGCTGGCGGTTCGACGCCGGGCAGCTGGACGCCGTGCTGGCCGGCGCCAAGCTGCTCCTGCTGGTGAGCCCGCACAACCCGACCGGGCGCGTGTTCACCCGCGCGGAGCTGACCGCGCTCGCCACCGCCGTCGAGCGCAACGACATGCTGGTCGTGTCCGACGAGCTGCACGCCGACCTGACGTTCGCCCCGCACCGGCACATCCCGTTCGCTTCCCTGAGCACGGAAATGGGTGCCCGGACGGTGACCGTGTACGGCGCGAGCAAGGCGTTCAACCTGGCCGGCCTGCGCTGCGCGGTGGCGCACCTGGGCCCCAAGTGGATGCACGCGGTGATCGACGTCCAGGCGGGCCTGCTGGGTTCGGTCAACATCTTCGGCGCGGCCGCGACGGTGGCCGCGTGGACGCAGGGCGACGAGTGGCTGGACGCGACGGTCTCCTACCTCGACCGCAGCCGGTACATGGTCGCCGAGACGATGCGGACCGAGCTGCCGATGGTGCGCTACCACCTGCCGGAGGCGACTTACCTGGCGTGGCTGGACTTCCGGGCGTTCGGCTGGGCCGACCCGACGTCGGTGGTGCGCGAGAACGCCGGGATCGAGCTGAGCCCCGGCGAGTCGTTCGGGCGCGGCGGGCAGGGGTTCGCGCGGCTGAACTTCGCGACTTCTTGGCCGTTGCTCTGCGAGCTGAAAGGCCGGGTGGCGCGCAGCGTTCCGTTGCTATCGTCCGTGGCATGAGTGCTCCGGGGCCGCTGCTGATCGAGGTGGGCAGGCTCCTGCGCGGCCCGCTCGGCGAATGCGTCCCGGACGCCGCCGTCCTGGTGGTGGCCGGGAAGATCGCCGCGGCGGGCCCGCGCGAGTCGGTCGTGGCGCCGGAATCCGCGCGGCGCCTGGCTTTCCCGGGCGCGACGCTGGTGCCCGGCCTCATCGACGGGCACCTGCACCTGTCCATGGACGGCGGCAGCGACCCGGTGGGGGCGTTGCTCGCCGCGGATCCCGACGCGGTCGCCGCGGGCATGGCCGAGCGGGCCGCGCGGCTCGTGGCGTCCGGCGTGACGACGGTCCGCGACCTCGGCGACCGGCCCCCGCGCATCACCGGGCTGCGGCGGGAGATCGACGCGGGCACCCGGCCGGGCCCCCGCATCCTCGCGGCGCTGGCCCCGCTGACCCCACCGGGCGGCCACTGCTGGTTCTTCGGCGGCGAGGTCACCGGTGAAGCGGCGATGCGGGAACTGGTCCGCGCCAACGCGGAGGCCGGCGCGGACGTGATCAAGGTGATGGCCAGCGGCGGCAGCCTGACCCCGGGCGGCGCGGCGATGTGGGAGTCCCAGTTCACCCAGGCCGAGGTGAAGGCGGTCGTCGCGGAGGCGCACGCGCTCGGCCTCCCGGTCGCCGCGCACGCGCACGGCACGGAGTCGATCGAGTTCGCGGTCGACGCGGGCGTGGACACGATCGAGCACTGCTACTGGCTGGCCGGCGACGCGCAGTGGCACCGCCGCGCGGACATCGCCCGCCGGATGGCGGTGGCCGGGATCGCGGCGTGCTGCACGGCCGGGCCGCGGGATTGGCTGGTGCAGCGGGAAACGCTCGGCGAGGCGGCGGCGCGTCCGCTGTTCGACCGGATCGCGTGGCTGGACGAGCTGGGCGTCCCGATCCTGCCGGGCTCGGACGGCGGGGTGCGGAACGCGGTGTTCGGCGAGTACGCGGGGCTGCTGGGGATGTACGAATGGCTGGGGTTCAGCCCGGAGCGCGTCCTGGAGCTGGCGACGTCGAGCGCGGCGGACATCCTCGGGTTGTCTTCGGTGACGGGCCGGGTGCTGCCGGGGTTGGACGCGGACCTGCTCGTGGTGGACGGGGACCCGCGCACCTCGACGTCGGTGCTGGCCGACGTGCGGCTCGTGGTCGCCCGCGGCCGTGTAGTGGCCTGAGTTCCGGAGATGCCATGAAAGGGTCGTTCATGTCGTCTGACGACATGAACGACCCTTTCATGGCATTGCGGGCCCAGCACTGACGTGGCGGACCGGGGCTCAGGAGAAGTCGGGCTCCGAAATCCGCGCCCGCTTGATCTCCGAAACGTGCTCGAACCCCGCCAACGTCGCCAACGCGTCGAACAACCGCCCGGCGTCCTCACCCCGCGCGATCTTCGACACCACCGGCCCGAAGAACGCGGCGCCGTCGATCCGGATGATCGGGGTGCCGATCTCGATGCCCACCGCGTCCATCGCCTCGCGGGTACTGGCGCGGACCTGGTCGTCGGCCGCGTCCGTCGTGGCGACCTCGTTCAGCTCGGCGGGCAGGCCCAGCTCGTCCAGCGCCGCCGAGATCACGGCGGGGAAGTCCTTGTTGCCCTGTTCGTGGATGCGCGTGCCCAGCGCGGTGTACAGGTCGCGCAGCACCTTCGGGCCGAGCTGCTCGGCGGCCGCCGTCGCCACGCGGACCGGGCCCCAGGCCGCCTGCATCCGCTTCAGGTAGGCCTCCGGGTCGTCGAGGTACTGCTCGGGGATCTCGCGGTCGGCGTTGACCACCGAAACGCTCATCACCCGGAACCGCAGGTCGATCTCCCGGACCTGCTCGACCTCCAGCAGCCACCGCGACACGACCCAGGACCACGGGTCCATCGGGTCGAACCACTGTTCCACGGTCTTCATCCTTACCCCTTCCGCACTTCGATGCCGGCGAACAGGTCGTCCTCCGGCCCAGAGCCGCCCACCCGGGAACGGGCGAGCTCGAAATCTTCGGTCGGCCACAGCTCGCGCTGGAGCTCCAGCGGGACGGCGAACCAGTGGCTGTCCGGGTCGATCTGGGTGGCGTGGGCCAGCAGCGCCGCGTCGCGCCGCGGGAAGTGGTCCGCGCACGGCACCCGCGTGGTGATCCGCGCGTAGATGTCCGGCTTCGTGTCCCACTCCTTCAGCCACTCGTGGTACGGCGAATCCAGCCCCGCCGCCAGCAGCGCTTCGTGGAAGATCGCCATCTTCTTGCCGCACCACTCGTGGACGTAGTACAGCTTCAGCGGCTGCCAGTCCGGGTCGGCGCCGGCCGCCTCGAACGCCGCGACCGCGACCTCGTGCGCCCGGATGTGGTCCGGGTGCGGGTAGCCGCCGTTCTCGTCGTAGGTGATCACCACGTGCGGCCGGAACTCGCGCATCTCCACGAGCAGCCGCTCGGTGCACGTCGAGAGCGGCAGGCTCGCGAACCGGCCCGGGGGCACCGGGGTGCCGTCCGGCCAGCCGGAGTCGGCGAACCCGAGCCACCGCTGCTCGACGCCCAGCACCTCGATCGCGCGCGCGATCTCGCCCCGGCGGACCGCGGTGAGGTCGGCGCGCACCTCCGGCGTGTCCATGGCCGGGTTGAGGATGCTGCCCTCCTCGCCGCCCGTGCAGGTGACGACCAGGACTTCGTGGCCCTCGTCCACGTACCGCGCGAGCGTCGCCGCGGCCTTGCTCGATTCGTCGTCCGGGTGCGCGTGCACCGCCATCAGCCTCATCGTGCCCTCCGCACCAGGGTCGCGCCGCCGTCCACGTCCAGGCCCTGCCCGGTGATGTGCTTCGCCGCGGGGGAGCAGAGGAACGCGACGACGTCGGCGACGTCGTCGGCGGTCTGCTCCCGGCCGAGCGGGACGCGGTCGGCGACGACCTCGTCGAACTCGGCGCGGCTGACGTCCTGCCACTGCTTGCTCCAGACGAACCCGGGCCGGACGGTGTTCACCCGCACCCCGGCCGGCGCCAGCGCGACGGCGAGCGAGGTGCTCCAGTGTTCGAGCGCGGCCTTCGCGGCGCCGTACGCGGGGGAGACCACCCACGGCATGTTCGCCGCGATCGAGCTGACGTTGCAGATCGCCGAGCCGCGGCCGAAGCGTTCGCGCAGGGCCTTCGTCACGCGGTAGGCCGTGGTGACGTTGAGCGCGAAGATGTCGTCCCACACCGCTTCCGGCGGCCAGGTCGCGTCCTCGACGGGTTCGAGGTGCGGGCGCCGTTCGCCGCCCAGCACGTTGACGAGCACCGAAAGCTCGCCCGGCAGCGCGGCCGCCAGCTTGTCCACTTCGGACGCTTCGCGCAGGTCGCAGACCAAACCCTTGGCACCGGCGGGAACCGTCGGCTCGACGACGTCGACCGCCACGACCTCGTCGACGACGCCGGCCGCGAGCAGCCGCCCGGCCACTGCCGACCCGATCCGCCCGCCCGCCGCGGTGACCACTCCGGTCCTCATCGTGCCGCCCCTTCCGGAAGCCGGGCCGCCACCGCGCGGTAGTCCGCGACCAGGCGGTCCATCAGGTACGTGGTGGTGGCCGCGGCCGCTGCGGCCGCGCCCATGCGCTCGCGGTCCCGCAGGCACGAAAGCAGCTGGTTCACGGCGGCCACGACGGCTGCCGTGTCCGACGGGTCGACCAGCAGCCCGGTCCGGCCGTGCTCGATCTGCGCGCACAGCCCGCCGACGCGCCCGGCGACCACCGGCCGCCCCTTCGCCATCGCCTCGGTGACGGTGAGCCCGAACCCTTCGGCGAGGCTCTTCTGCACGACGACGTCCGCCCGCCGCTGCAGGGCGTTGATCAGCAGCGCGGCGCGTTCGGGGTCCCGCTGCGACGTGCGCAGCAGGTGCACCCGGCGCCGCACCGGCGCGGGCAGCCCGGCCCGCAGCCGCCGCACTTCGGCGAGCACGGCGAGGCCTTCGGGGTCGTCCGGGATCTCTTCGGGATCGTTGCCCGCCAGCACGAGGTGGACGTCGCCGGGCAGGTCGGGCAGCAGCCGCAGCACGCCGGGCATGTCCTTGAGCGGGTCCCACCGCGAGACCTGCAGCACCAGCCGCGCCCCGGCCGGCATCGGCGCGTCCTGCTCGACGGTGGCGAGTTCGCACGTCGTTTCCGCGGTCAGCCCGGCTTCGGCCAGCAGCTCGTTCGCCTCCACCGCGTCCATCGGCCGGTTCTTCGCCGCCTTCGGGTCGAACGCCGGCGCGCACACCGCGACCGGCCGCCCCGGTGGCGCGTACGCCGCCAGCGCCGTCACCACGACGTCCACTGTGGACAGTTCGGCGGCGAACGCGCGCCAGACCGCCGCCGGGCCCGGGCCCGGGGTGTCGGTGCCGATGTGGCAGTGCCAGACCACCCGGGCACCGGCCGCCGCCAGCGCCGGGGCCAGGCCGAGCACCTGCGGGTCGTGCAGCACCACGGTGTCGCCCGGACCCACCCGCGCGGCCAGCCACTCGGCCTGCGGCGCCAGCACCGCCCGGTAGTGCTCCAGGTCGGCGGGGGCGATCCGCGGCGCGCCCCGGTCGTGCAGCAGGTGGTGCAGGGACTTGGTGAACGCGAAGAACCCGTCGTCCCCGGCGATCACCGCCCAGCCGGCGTCGAGCCCGTCGGCCAGCTGCGCCGGCACCAGCCCGTGCAGCAGCTCGGCGACGCCGCCGCCGGTCGCGGTCGCGTTGACGTGCACCAGCCGCGGGCCCGGCCCCGGCTCGCGCACCCACACCGGGGTCACCACGTCCGCCCTTCGGCCACCGCGTCCGGCACCATCGACCGCAGCACCCCGAGCCCGCGCTCGATGCTGCGCTCGCGGGGGAGCAGCGTGTCCTCGTGCTCGAGGTAGAGCACGCCGTCGAAGCCTTCGTCCTGCAGCGTCGCCACGATCTCCGCCCACGGCAGCTCGCCGAGGCCGAGCGCGCGGAAGCGGATCGGCGGCTGCGGGCCGTAGCGGCCCCAGCCGGCGCCGGACGGCAGGCCGCGCCCGCTCCAGCGCTGCAGGTCCTTCGCGTGCACCGCGCCCATGCGGGTTTCCCAGCCGCGCACGGCGTCGACCGGGTCGTGCCCGGTCGCGGCGAGGTTCGCCGGGTCGACGCACAGCCCGAGCACGTCCGCCCAGTCCTCGGTCGCGGCGAACAGCAGGTCCGCGCTCGCCCGGTCGTAGACGACCTGCTTCGGGTGCGGCTCCACCAGCAGCCGGACGCCCGCCTCGCGCGCGGCCCGGACCAGCGGCTCTGCCACGGCGCGGAACTCCGCGATGTTGTCGGCCCAGCTCACGTCGCTGTGCCACCAGGAGAGCCAGCGCCCGAAGTCGGGGCAGCCGGGCAGCAGCCGGACGTCCGGCGCGCCGAGCCGCTCGGCCAGCCGGATCGCGCCGAGGGCGCAGGTGAGCGCGTGGGCGCGCTTGGCGGCCGGGCCGCCCTGGTGCACCGGGTCGGTGTGCCGGTCGTGCGGGCCGAGCAGCAGCTGCGCGTCGCGGCTGTTGCTGACGCACCCGACCTGCTGGCCGCGCAGCACCGCCGCCACCTCGTCGCGGTAGGCCGCGTCGTCGGCGCACCGCCCGGCGTCGATCAGCCCGAACGTCGTGTCGGTCGGCACGTCCAGCCACAGCGGGCCGAACTTCTCCGCGTGCCGCAGCGCGGTGGCCAGGTCGAGGTCACCGAACGCCGCCAAGCACAGTCCCAGCTTCATGTCGCCTCCTCGGGGGCAGCGCCGCGGCGTAGGCGTCGAGCCCGCCGGGCAGCACGGGTTCGCCGTCGACGGCGAACCGGTCGAGCGCGGTCAGCACGACCGAGGCCGTGTCGGTCACGAGGTCGGCGCTGCCGGCGCCGACCGGCCCGGTCAGGTGGTGGGCGAACTGCTCGTACAGCTCGGGGCAGCCGGTGAACACGCCACCCGCCGCGGCGACGGCGAACCCGTCCGGCAGGCCGAGCGCGTCGCGGACCGCGTACACGCCTTCCGCCAGATCGCCGACCGCCTGGTCGACCACGCCGAGCGCGACCTCGTCGCCGGCCAGCCAGGTCGCGCAGACCACCGGCGCGAGCGCGGCCAGGCCCTGCTTGGGGAACGGCTGCGCGGCCAGCCGGCGCGCGAGGCCGGCGACGGTCGTGCCGGCGTACTCGCCCAGCGCGTCGACGAGCGCGGTCTCGGGGCCGCGGCCGTCGGTGGCCCGCACGGCCGCCCGCAGCCCGCGCAGGCCGATGTCGACGGCCCCGCCCTCGTCGCTGCCGAGGTACTCGCAGCCGCCCGCGTTGGCCACGCGCTTCCCGTCGGTCCCGAAGAACCCGGAGCCGGTGCCGCACACGGCGACCACGCCGACGCCGGAGAGCGCCGGCACGCCCCACAGCAGCGGCAGCACGTCGTTGGAGACGACCAGCCCGGCGGTGTCCAGGCCGGCGGCGTCGGCGGCGGCCCCGGCCCGCTCGAGCTCCGGGCCGATCCCGCCGGGCCCGGCCGCCGCGCTGGCCAGCCAGCCGACCGAGGGCCCGGCCCCGAGCGCGGCGCCGATCTCGGCGAACGCCGCCCGCAGGGTGCGGCCGGCCTCGTCGCCGGTCGCGTGCGGGTTGATCGACGGGAATTCGAACGTCCGCCGCGCGCGGCCGTCCCCGGGCACCACCAGAACCCGGGTGCGGCTGCCGCCGGCGTCGATCGCGAACCGGCCGACCATCAGACCGCGACCACGGGGCCGGTCCGCAGCATCCGCCGCAGCCCGTCCGCCGGCGTCATCGGCGTCCAGCCGGCCAGCCCGGGCAGGTGCCCGAAGTCGTCGCAGGCCAGCGAGGAGTGCCGCGGGCGCGAGGCCCAGAGGGTGTCGCGGCGCAGGACCGGCCGCACCAGCGCGGGGTCGGTGCCGGTGAGCCGGTAGGCCACCGTCGCGAAGTCGAACCGGCTCAGTTCCTCCGGCCCGGCCAGGTGGGCGATGCCGGTCGGGAGCTCGGGCACGCGGCACAGCGCGGCCAGCACCTCCGAGACGTCGTCGATGTGCACCGGCGTGAACGACTGGTCGGTCGGCGCTTCCAGCTCTTCGGCGGCGGCGGCCGCCTGCAGGCAGCGCTGGCCGTAGGTGGCGCGGTGCGCCGGGCCGGTCCAGCCGTAGACGAGGCTGACGCGCAGCGCGAGGTTCGGCCCCGTCAGCAGCTCCTGCTCCGCCAGCGCCTTGACCCGCCCGTAGACGTTGTGCGGGCTGATCGGGTCCGCGGGGCGGTGGCCGCCGCGCGAGCCGTCGAAGACGTTGTCGGTGGAGACCAGCACGGTCGGCACCCCGGACCCGGCGAGCAGCTTGGCCACGCCGTGGTGGACGGCCTCCGCCCGCTGCTCGTTCGCCTCGATCCACGTGACGTCGCTGGGCCCGTGCGTCAGGATGACCCGCGCCGGGCGCAGCTCGTCCACGTGGGACCGCAGGCGTTCGCGGCCCGCCGGGTCGTCGAGGTCGACCGACAGGTGCCCGGCGTGGGGCAGTGGCGTGGTCGACACGGTCGCCACGTCGTGGCCGCCGTCCCGCAGCCGGTCGGCCACCGAAGCGCCGATCAGCCCGCGGCCGACGACCAGAACCGTGTTGTCAGACATGGGTTTCGCTCCTCCTCGTCAGCGCGATCGAGCCGGCGCCCACCGTGGCCGCGACCGCGGCGAGGTCCGGCACCAGGATGTCCACATCGGACGGATCGCCGAGCGCGGGCCCGTCGATGCCGATGACGCGGCAGCCGGCGGCCCGCGCGGCGAGCACGCCGGGCCGCGCGTCCTCGACGACGACGCACGTCTGCGGCGCGAAGCCGAGCCGGGCGGCCGCGGTGAGGTAGCCGTCGGGCGCCGGCTTGCCGCGCGGGACCTCGCCCGCGGCGATCAGCACGGCCGGGACCGGCAGCCCGACGCTGGTCAGCCGCGCGGTCGCGAGCGGCCGGGTCCCCGACGTCACCACCGCGTGCCGCGTCCCCGGCAGCGCGGCGAGGATTTCCGCCGCGCCGGGGCACGCCACGAGCTCGCTGGTGTCCGCCGCCTGCAGGAGTTCCAGCGCGGCGGCTTCACCGGCGGCGTCGAGGTGCGGCGCGACGGCCGCGATCGTCTCGGCCGACGGGCGTCCGTGGCAGGCGGCGACCACGGCGTCCGCGTCGAGCCCGTGGTCCACCGCCCAGGCGCGCCACGACCGCTCCACGGTGCTGCCGGATTCCACCAGCACGCCGTCGAGGTCGAACAGCACCGCCGCGCACGACAGCGCATCGGCCGGGGTGCTCATGCCGCCCTCGCCCCCTCGCGGGATTCGGCCAGCGCGGCGGCGCGGGTCGCGGCCATCGCCATGGCGACCTCGTCGTCGGTGACGTCGTCGGCGATGACCGTGCAGCCGTACTCGACGGGCAGCACGAACCGGATCTTCGAGTCGCGGATCTTCCGGATCTGGCCCAGCGCCGCGGTGACGGCACCCGGCTGCACCGAGCCCGGGAGGTCCAAAGTGGACGTCGGCAGCCCGCAGCGGTTCAGCAGGCCGACCAGCCGCGAGCGGTCGTCCTCGGCGAGCATCCCGCGCCGCACCGCGATTTCGGCGGCGATCGTCATGCCGTAGGCGACGGCCTCGCCGTGCAGCACCGGGCCGTAGCCGGTCACCGTCTCCACCGCGTGGCCGACGGTGTGCCCGAAGTTGAGCGGGCGCCGCAGGTCCACTTCGTACGGGTCCAGCTGGATCAGCTCGGACTTCACGACGCTCGCCGCGCGCACGATCTGCTCCAGCGCGGGCAGGTCGCGGTTCAGCGCCAGGTCGGCGTTCTCCTCGATGAGGTCGAACAGCGGCGGCGAGCCGATCACGCCCTTCTTGATGGCCTCCGCCAGCCCGGCCGCGATCTGCCTGCGGTCCAGAGTGGACAGGTAGGCCACGTTCGAGACGACCGCCTTCGGCTGGTAGAACGCGCCGATGAGGTTCTTCGCGCTCGGGTGGTCGACGGCGACCTTGCCGCCGAGCGCCGCGTCGACCTGGCCGAGCAGCGTGGTCGGGACGTTGATGTAGGGGACGCCGCGCATGTAGGCGCTGGCGACCCAGCCGATGGTGTCGATGACCACGCCGCCGCCGACCGACAGGATGATGTCGCGGCGGGCGATGGACGTGCCGGCCAGCCAGTCGAGCATGCGGACCGCGGTGTCGATCGACTTGTTGGCTTCACCGGGCGGGAAGGACGTCATGGCGACGTCGATTCCCTGTGCCCGCAACGAGTTCGCGAGGCGCTCGGCGTGCAGCGCGGCGACCGTGTCGTCGGTGACGAGGGCGACCCGCCGTCCGTCGATCTGCTTGAGGAGGAACTTTTCCGCGCAGGGCTCGGCCTTGCAGACGAAGACCGAGTAGACGTCGTCGCGGCTGGCGGAGGCGGTGAACGGCTCGGTATCGTCCGCGGCGGGAATCGGTACCAGATGCGGACAACGCACGTGCTCGAGCATGTTTTGACTCCCCTTGAAGTCCTTGTTCGCGCAACCGCACCTTGCGGACCCGCGCGGTGTCCAAATCGTGGAACACCGTGCTCCGGCTGGTACTTTGTAGTCACCGGGATCGGCCGGGTCACGGGCACCGCGGGCTGCGCCGTCGCACATCGAACTCTCGCACCGGTCCTTGTCGTGCTCATCTCCGAGCGTGCCGCCTCGCTTAGCGTGCCCTCTTCGCCGGGATAGGCTTTTTCCCATGGAGCTGAGGATCTTCACCGAACCGCAGGAAGGGGCCGGCCACGGCGATTTGCTGCGCGTGGCCCGGCACGCCGAAGCGACCGGGTTCCCCGCGTTCTTCCGGTCCGACCACTACATGCGCACCGGAACCGCGGCGGCGCACCCCGGTCCGTCGGACGCGTGGGTCACGCTGGGCGCGCTGGCACGGGAAACCAGCCGCATCCGGCTCGGTGTGCTGCTGAGCCCGGTGACGTTCCGGTACCCCGGCGCGCTGGCCGTCACCATCGCGCAGGTGGACGAAATGTCCGGTGGCCGCGTGGAATTCGGCATCGGCTCGGGCTGGTTCGAGGGCGAGCACCACGCCATCGGCGCGCCGTTCCCGACCAAGGGCGAGCGCGTGGACCGGCTGGGGGAGCAGCTGGAGATCCTCACCGGGCTGTGGGGAACCCCGGTCGGCGACACGTATTCGTTCGAGGGCAAGCACTACCGGATCGTCGACTCGCCGGCGCTGCCGAAGCCGGTGCAGGGTCCGCACCCGCCGATCATCATGGGCGGCAAGGGCCCGAAGCGCCTGCCCCGCCTGGTTGCCCGCTACGCCAACGAATTCAACAACTCGCTGTGGGACGAGGAGAACACGGCGGCGCAGTTCGACCGCGTCCGCGCGGCCTGCGCCGAGATCGGCCGCGACCCCGCGGAGATCACGTTCTCGGTGGCCCAGACCATCTGCGTCGGCGCCGACGAGGCCACCGTGGCCGCACGCGCGGAGAAGATCGGCCGCACGGTCGAAGACCTGCGCGAGAAGACGCTGACCGGTTCGCCGGCCGAAGTCGTCGACAAGATCGGCCGGTGGCGCGAGCGCACCGGGATCTCCCGGGTGTACCTCCAGGTCCTCGACCTGGCCGACCTGGACCACCTGGACCTGATCGCCGCGGAGGTCGTGCCGCAGGTCTAGCCGGTTCGTCGAAAGGGGGCTTTCCTCAGCCGAGGGAAGTCCCCTTCTTTCGTGTGGTCACCCTGGGTGTCGAAGCGAATCTTTTTCGCTAAAGGCACGACGCAAGATGCTCGTCAATCACCTGATCGGTTAATTTTCTGCTTTCAATTCTTGACTCGGCACTCAGTCGCGATCGCAGAGGAACGGCAGAAATGCTCAATGAGCGGCAGGTCACTGGTCGGAGAAAATTCCTCACTGGCGCAGTTCTCGGAGTCGGCGGGACGGCGTTGCTCGACACCGGGCTCCTCACCGGGGTGGCGGGAGCCGCCGAAGCCACCGCGGCGGGCGCCGACTGCCCCGCCTCGATCGTCAACCCGGCGGACCAGCAGTACCCGGACCTGGTGCGCGCGCTCAACGCCCGGTTCGTGGCGCACCCGGAGCGCGTCGCCGTCATCGACTCGCCGTCGCAGGTCGCGCCTCTGGTGACCGCGGCCGTCAGCGCGGGCAAGCGGATCAGCGTCCGCGGCGGCGGCCACTGCTACGAAGACTTCGTCTACAGCGACGAAACCCAGGTCATCCTCGACCTGAGCCACATGAACCGCGTCTACTACGACCAGCAGCGCAACGCGATCGCGATCGAGTCCGGGGCGACCCTGCTGGACGTCTACGAGAAGCTGTACAAGACCTGGGGCGTCGTCATCCCCGGCGGCGTCTGCTACTCCGTCGGCGTCGGCGGGCACGTCGCCGGCGGCGGCTGGGGCTGGCTGGTCCGCCGCAACGGCCTGGTCGTGGACCACCTGTACGCCGTCGAGGTCGTCACCGTGAACGCCGCGGGCCGGGCCCAGACGGTCGTGGCCACCCGCGAGCCCGGCGACCCGAACCGCGAGCTCTGGTGGGCGCACACCGGGGGCGGCGGCGGCAACTTCGGCGTCGTGACGCGGTACTTCTTCCGCTCGCCGGGCGCGACCGGCACCGACCCGCGCAATCTGCTGCCCAAGCCGCCCGCGCGGACGAACTTCACCGTGGCCGGCTGGAACCTGAACAACCTGTCGGAGGCGCAGTTCTCGCGCCTGGTGCGGAACTACGCGCAGTGGCACATCGACCACCGGTCGGCGAACGACCCGGCCCGTGACCTGACCGGCGCCCTGTCGGTGAACCACAAGTCGAGCGGCTCGGTCACCGCGCTGACGCAGCTGGACCCGTCGGTGCCGAACGCGCAGGCCATCATGGACGGTTACATCGCCTACCTCGCCGACGGCGTGGCGGCGCCGGACTTCGTCGCGCCGCAGACGTTGCCCTGGCTGCAGTTCGTCGAGCTGACCGGCACCGGCAACTCGGTGGCCAACGACCCGACGGCGCGGGCCAAGTACAAGGCCGCCTTCATGAAGGGCCTGTTCACCCCGGCCCAGACCGCGGCGATGTACAAGCACCTGACCCGCTCCGACATCAGCAACCCGAACATCAACATCATCTTCCAGCCCTACGGCGGCCAGGTTTCCGCGGTGCCCCAGGCGAACTCGGCCATCCAGCACCGCGACGCGGCCTACCAGGTCCAGTGGTCCTCGGTGTGGAACGGCGCCGCCGGCGACGCCGCCAACATCGCGTGGGCGCGCGAGGTCTACGCCGAGGTCTACGCGGCCACCGGCGGCGTCCCGGTGCCCAACGACGTCTCGGACGGCTCGTACGTCAACCACTGCGACGCCGACCTGAGCGACCCGGCGTTCAACAAGTCGGCCTCGCCGTGGCACGAGCTGTACTACAAGGGCGCGTACCCGCGCCTGCAGGCCGTGAAGAAGAAGTACGACCCCCGCAACGTGTTCCGGCACCGCCAGTCGGTCGAGCTTCCGTCCTGACGCTCCCCACGGGAAAGGCCCCGGACCGGGCGGTCCGGGGCCTTTCCCGTGGGGCGGGGTTCAGCTCGCGATGTCGAAGGGGCGGTCTTCGCCCGGCTCGATGGTCCGGATGACCCGGGCCGGCGCGCCCACGGCGACGACGTTCGCCGGGATGTCCTTCATCACCACGGAGTTCGCGCCGATGACGGCGTTCTCGCCGATGGTGACGCCCGGGCCGACGATGCTGCCCGCCCCGAGCCAGACGTTGTCCCCGATGGTGATGGGCTTGCCGTAGCCCCACTTCGCGCGGCGCGACTCGGGCTCGATCGTGTGCCCGGCGGCCAGGAGCTGCGAGTACGACCCGAGCAGGACGTCCTCGCCGATGGTGATCTGGCCGACGTCGAGGAAGATGACACCGAAGTTGGCGAAGCTGCGGGCCCCGATCTTGGTCTGGTACCCGTAGTTGCAGTAGAACGGCGGGCGCAGGTAGGCGCCTTCGCCGAACTCGCCGAAGAGCTCTTCGCAGATCTGGCGGCGCCGTTCGCCTTCCAGCACGGAGCTGCGGTTGTACTCCTCCAGCAGCACCTGGGCGCGCCGGACCTCCTCGCTCAGGAGTTCCCCGTTGGCGAGGTGGTACTCGCCGGCCAGCATCAATTCCTTCATCGCGTGGTCATCAAGCTGCATGGCGACGCTCCTCGGAGTTCCGGTTCACCGTTCCACGGTGCCCGTGGGGCGGTGATCACGACATCTCCCAGCGTGCCGATTCCCTTTCGTTCCGGCCGGAAATGCGGTGAGGTAGGGCAGGATGACTGTCGGCAAAGACGAGCGCGATCATCGTCGGAAAAGCGCGAAAGGATGACAATGATACTCGTTACCGGCGGCCTGGGTTCCATCGGGTCGCACACCGCACGGGCGCTGCTCGACCTGGGCGAATCCGTCGTGCTCACGTCGCACCGGTCCACCGAGCTGCCGGAGTACCTGGCGAACGAGGCCGAGGGCCGGGTCGTGGTCGAGCCGCTGGACACCACGGACGAAGAGGCGTTCCTCGACATCGGCAAGCGCCACGAGATCACCGGCATCGTGCACCTCGCGGCGAGCTACTTCGCCACCCCCGACCCGGTCGAGTACCTCCGCGTCGAGAGCCTCGGCCTGCTGAACGCCCTCAAGGCGGCGTCGGTCTGGGGCGTGCGCCGGTTCTCGGTCGCCAGCTCGATCGGCGTGTACGTCGGCGTGGACGACTCGGCCCCGTGGCGCGAGGACGCGGCCCTCCCGGTGCTGCCGCTGCCCCAGATCCTCCAGTTCAAGAAGACGGCGGAGCTGTTCTCGATCGCGGCCGCGGCCGCCGGCGGCTTCGAGCTCGTCAACCTGCGCATCGGCACGATCTGGGGGCCGCTGAGCCTGCCGGACTCGCCGTTCTTCGCGCTGCCCCGCCTGCTCAGCTCGGCGGTACTGGGCGAGGACGCGGACCTGACCCCGCCGCGCCCGGACGCCTACGCCGAGGACGCCACGGACCTCTGCTACGTCAAGGACTGCGGCCGCGCGATCGCCCTGCTCATGACGGCGAAGCACCTGAACCACAACACCTACAACGTCTCGAGCGGCCGCCTGGTGCCCTACGCCGAGGTCGTCGACGAGATCAACAAGGCCGTCCCGGGCGCGAACATCACGCTGCCGCCGGGCCGCAGCCCGGAGCGCCCCTCGCCGAACTACCTCGACATCACCCGCCTGCGCGAGGACACCGGCTTCGAGCCGGAGTACGACTCCGCGCGCACGGTCCAGGACTACGTCGCCTGGCTGAAGACGCACGAGCGCTGAGCCAGTTTCGGAGGAGCCCCGGGCCGCCTTGGCCCGGGGCTTTTTCCGTGCCCACGCACGAAAAATCCCGGCCGGGCTCCGGCCGGGATTCATCGGTTCCGTCAGGCCCGGTAGATCCCGTAGCCGTAGCCCGAGACGTGCAGCCCGGCGGCGTCGTAGCCGGTGCCCTCGCCGAGAACCAGCTCGCCGGGCGCCGTGACGTTCACGGTCTCCGATCGCAGCGCGGGGTTGACCACCACGGTGAACTCACCGCGGCGGTAGACGAACGGGTACCCGGCCCGGACGATCGAGACGCCCCCGCGGGTGCCCAGCGCGGGATTCGCCTTGCGCAGGGCGATGAGTTCGCGGACGAGGTTCAGGTTCGACCCGGGGTCCTCGCGCTGCGAGGCCACGTCCGGCCGCGTCGGCGACGGGTTCGCGGGCAGGTAGGTGACCTCCGGATCGGCCGCGTCCCACTGCATCGGCGTGCGCGAGCCCGCGCGGTTGAAGCCGTCCTCGAAGACCTGCAGCAGGCTGCCCTCGTGGTCGGGCAGGCCGGGCTGGTACTGCGTGCCGATCTCGTCGCCGTAGTAGATCGCCGGCAGCGTCGGCCAGGTCAGCAGGAACACCAGCGCGCTGCGCGCGTGCCGCGCCGTGCGCGAACCCGCGACGAGCCGCGGCCAGTCGTGGTTCGCGGTCGGCAGGATGATGTGCCCGCGGTCGCCGATCGACGCCGCGGTCGTCGCCCATTCGGCGAGGAACACGTCGATCGAGCCCTGGCCCGCCGCGTCGAAGTAGGCCGGCCGCGGGTCTTCCCAGGTCATGTCGTAGACCGCGCGGTTGTGGAACAGTGACCGGAACGCGCGGCTTTCCCCGTAGTGCATGAAGAAGTCGGCGTCGAACCCGGCCGGGACGGCCAGCTTCGGGTCGTTCCACTCCGACAGCAGCACGGTCCCGGGGTGCGCGCGGTCGATCCACGCGCGCAGGTCACGCCACAGCTTCGACGTCTCCACCAGGCCGGGGTCGTCCTTGATCAGGAACGGCGCCATGTCGACCCGGAACCCGGCGATGCCGTAACCCATCCAGAAGTCCATGATGTCCCGGAGGGCCTGGCGGTTCGCCCGCGGCCCCTCGGCGTCCACCGGCTGGCGCCACGGCTCGGCCTCGTTCGGCCGCCCGTACCCGAAGTTCAGCGCGGGCTGCACGGGGAAGTAGTTCGGCAGGTAGAAACCCTCCCGGCTGCCCGGCGACGGCTGGAAGTTCGGCCCCTGCTCGGCGGCCCAGATGTAGCGGTGGTCGTCCGGGTCGTTCGCCGAGGCGACGAACCACGGGTGCTCGTTGGAGGTGTGCCCGGGAACGAAGTCCAGCAGCACCCGGATCCCGTGCCTGCCCGCCGAGTCGACCAGCTTGAGCAGGTCGTCGTTGCTCCCGTACCGCGGGTCGACGCGGAAGTAGTCCGCGATGTCGTACCCCGCGTCGAACATGGGGGAGGCGAAGCACGGGTTCAGCCAGACCGTGTTGACACCCAGCCACGCCAGGTAGTCCAATTTGGACTCGACGCCCCCGAGGTCGCCGATCCCGTCCCCGTTCGAGTCCGCGAAGCTCTGCGGATAGATCTGGTATAGGACCGCATCCGCCAACCAGTCAGCCATGCTTGCCAAGCTACAAGAACCGCCGGTGGAGACGCGTATCCGAACGTGCGGGAAGGCACGCGCGCGCCGGGTGCCGAGGCACGCAGATCGCCGAGAGCGGCCGTGCTCCCGGCGACCTGGTAAACGTTTTCCGCGGCGCGGGTCAGCGCTTGACGTTGTAGTGCAGGTGCAGCACGCGGTCGCCCTGGATGACGACGTCCGGGTCCTCGAGCAGGACGGTCCCGGAGTGGCTGCCGAAGTACCGCTTGCCCTCGCCGAAGACGACCGGCGCGACGTCCAGCGCGACCTCGTCCACGAGCCCGGCCGAGAACGCCTGCCCGGCCACGTCCCCCGCGGCCACGCAGACCAGCCCGTCGCCGGCCAGCTTCTTGGCCAGGTTGATGCCGTTCTCGATCGAGTCGGCCGTGTGGAACGGCGCGTCGGGGAACCGGGCCAGCCACTCCTCCGGCAGCGGCCGGTGGGTGATGACGACGAGCTCGTCCGCCGAGGCCGGCTTGCCCGCCCAGCCGTCGAAGGTGTCGAAGAGGTGCCGTCCGATCACCGTGACCTTGATGGCGTCCCAGAAGGGCTGCACGTAGTCCGCGGACGCCTGGCTGACGTTGAACGACCACTCGTCGTTGGCGCGGATCGTGGTGTCGCCGTTCCCGTACCAGTCGAACAGCGGCCCGACGGTGTCATCGGGATAGGCGATGTAGCCGTCCAGCGAAACCACTGCGTGTACGACAACTCGGGCCATTGCATCCGCTCCTTGATCCCATCGGCGGCGCAGGACATTCCTGCGCCCGTTGGCGATGCTATCGACGCGGCCCCGTCCCGCATCTCCCTAAGTGCTCTCCTCCGCCAGTTCGACGATGAGCCCTTCCGGTCCGTGGACGTAGCACATCCGGAAGATGTTTTCGTAGTTGACGATTTCGCCGATGGTGTCCAGACCTTTCGCCCGAATTCGCTCGATCGTGCGGTCGAGGTCTTCGACGATGTACGCGATGTGCCGGAACCCCAACCGGTTCACGGCCGGCGGAGCCGCGCCCGCCGGGTCGACCGGGTGGTGGAACTTCGTCAGCTCGAGCTTTCCGCTGCCGTCCGGCGCGTTCACCATCACCATTTCCGCGTGCACGCCCTCGAGCCCGAGAATCCGGTCGACCCATTCGTCTTCGATCCGCATCGGCGGAGCGACTTCGAAACCGAGGTCGGCGAAGAAAGCCGTCACCGCTTCGAGGTCGTCGACGATCACGCCGACGTGCTCGAACCGCCGCACCCCGCCCGGCATCAGGCCACCGCTCGGATTCCCGGCCACGGCGACCGGCGGCCGGTGTGCCCCAGGTGCGCGGTCAGCACGTCGGCGTCCGCCCCGACCGCCACGGGCGGCCCGAACATCCCGAGCGCCCGCGCTTCGGGCCCCACCAGCTCGAGGGCGAACTCGCGCGCCGTGGCGACGACCTCGGCGTCGGGCTCGTAGGCGACCCCGCCGCCGCTGGCCAGGTCCCAGCCGTGGGTGACGACCTCGTTGATGCACATCAAGGCGTGCACGGAACCGGGCGTGTCCGCGCCGCCCTTGCCCACGGTGAGCCGTTCGAGGGTGCCGGGCTCGGCGAAGACGGCGACGGACCGGTCTCCGACCGCTTGGATGGCGGCCGCGGGGTCCGCGCCGAGCCGGTCGGTGTACGCCAGCTGCGCCAGCCGCTCCGGCTGCGCTTCGGCGGGGTCCAGCGTCAGCCCGCTCGCGACGTGCGTGGTCAAGCCGACCATTCCCAGCATGTGGTTGCCGACCTGGCGCACCGACCACCGCGGGCACGGGCTCGGCCCGTCCCAGGCCGCCGGTTCGATGGCGGCCGCCACACCCGCCGTCGTCCGGAAAGCGCGCTCGAGCAGTGTGGGCAGGTCCATGTCCGTCCTCTCGTCGCCGGCTTTCCTCCAATCTGGGACAAGATCACGTCGGCGATCATCTTGTTGCGTGCGAAGTTCCGGTTCGCCGTGGTCCGGGTCAAGCGGCCTCCGCCGTGGGTGGCGCGGCTTCCCCGGGTGTCGGATCCGAACTGGACAGTGCGCCCGCCGGTGGTCCGGTGCCGGAATGCTCCGCGGCCGCGCGGAAGGCCAAGTGGTGCAGCTTCCTCAGGTGCCGCTGCACCAGGTCGGCCCGGCGCGCTTCGTCGAAGATGCCGCGCGCGACGCCGTTCTCGCGCCGTCGGCGGTGTCGCGGGGTGGATGCGTGGTCCGCCACGATGGTGTCCTCCACAGGTGTGCCGGATCGGGCCGGCGTGTCGGTTTGACGCGGTTCATCGCTCGGTGTGACCGTTCGGTCGCGCGGGAGCACGACGCCCGGTTCGCCGCCTGGGTAACAAGGTTGTCTCGACTGGAACTCGGCCCGGCCCCGTTGGGCCACCTGGCCGCTCGCACGGTGCGACGTCCGGACCTTCGCGCGCTGCGGGGGAATGCGGGCGGCCACCGTCCATTGTGGGAGCACGATGTGGGGCCGATCACGTGGCCAGGGCACGTCGTGCGCAGCCGCGCACGACGTCTTCCCTGGTGGCGCCCCCGGCAGGACTCGAACCTGCGACCTAGAGATTAGAAGGCTCTTGCTCTATCCAGCTGAGCTACGAGGGCCCGCGCCGACGGCTGCTGCCGATCGTGCCGGTCGCCCGGCACCGGCAGCTTAGTCGTCGCCATTCTCTCGATCGTTCGACACCGGCGAATCGTTTCAGGTCTCGTTCGACGTAATTCCGGAGTCCGGTGGCGACACCGTCACTGCCCGCGATCCGACCCGTTCGGGGGAGGTGTCCGGACCACTCCCGTGTGACGGCCGAGCTGCCTCCGGTAGGCCCCGTGGGCGCGCCGTGCCGCGGCGGCGCGCCCACGGGGTGGGGCCGCTGTCGGGGGAGCGGCCCCGGTCGGGCCCGGCCGCCGCCGCGAGCCGGCTCCCCCTTGGAGCGGGCGGCGGGCTCGGACCCGGGTCGGGGGTCACTCCCAGATCTGGACCGCGCGGACGAGGAAGGGCGCGTTCGGCACGAACGTGCCACCACCCGGGTAGGTGATGAAATCGCCTTCGGTCGAGCATTCCCCGTCCTGGTACACCGTGACGTCACGGCTCATCAGATTCGCGAACGACGACCCCGCGAATCCTTCGGGCAGCGGAATGCATTCCCCGGGATTCGCGGTGCGCAGGTCGAACCGCTCGGATTCGCCGCCGTAGGCGTCGCCCGACCACAGGCAGAACTCGCCCTTCTGGCAGGCGGGATCCGGCGGCGCCGAAGCGGCCTGCGCCGCTCCGGCACTGGTCAGCAGTCCGAGCACGGCCAGGACGAGCAACTGCGGGAGCCGGGAACGGAGACGGCTGGAAGACATGGTGGATTCCCCTCTGGAAGTCGCGGCACCGGGGCCGCGGTGAACGTGTGATTCCAGATTGGCTCGCCGGGAAACGGTTGTCAGCCCGTGTTTTCGATTCTGTGGACAACTCGGGGAAGCGCGCGCAGTTGTCCACACGGCCGCCGGCGGGGCTTGCGGACGGGGCGGTCCGGTGCTACGCGCGCCGTGTCAAGCTGGGGCGGCGGAAGGGGGAACCATGCGGGATCGGATCGCGGTGTTCACCGTGTTCGCCCTCAACGGACTGGCGATCGGCTCGTGGGCGACGCGCACGCCCGCGCTGGCCGCCCAGGTGCACGCTTCACCCGGCGTCTTCGGGCTCGCGCTGCTCGGCGCCAGCGTCGGCATGCTCGTGGCCGCCTCGGCGGCCGGGCGGGTCGTCGAACGCTTCGGGGCCAGGGCGGTCGTGGCGGGGAGCACCGGCCTGGCCGCCGTCGCGCTGGTGCTGATCGGGTTCGCCCCGGGCGTCCCGCTCCTGGCCGGGGCGCTGTTCGTGGTCGGCGCGAGCGTCGGGATGCTCGACGTCGCGATGAACGTCGCCGCGGTGGCCGTCGAACGTCGCACGGGGCGGGCGCTCATGCCGGTGTTCCACGCGGGGTTCAGCGTCGGTGCGCTCGCGGGTTCGCTGGCCGCTGGGCTCGCCGCGGGACACGGCTGGTCGCCCGCGCGCCACCTCACCACGGCGGCCGTCTTCGCCGTCGTGGTGCTGCTGCCCGTGCTCCGAGCGGTCCCGGGAAGCCGCCCCGAGCACGCCGCCGCGGTGGTCACCGGTCACCGGGCGCCGATCCGCCGTCCGGTGCTGTGGCTGCTCGCGGCGGTCGCGCTGTGCTCGGCCGTCGCCGAGGGCGCGGCGGCGGACTGGTCCGCGCTGCTGATGACCGCCGAGCGCGGCGCCGGACCGGGCGCGGCGGCGCTGGCGTTCGCCGGGTTCCAGCTGGTCATGGCGCTGACCCGGCTGGTGGGCCCCTGGGTGCACCGGCGGTTCGGGCCGACCCGCACCCTGGTCGCGGGCGCGGCACTGGCCACGGCCGGCTTCCTCGCGACGGCCACGATCCCGGTCGCGGCGGTCGCGTACGTCGGCTTCGCGCTGGCCGGAGCGGGTCTCGCGGCGTCGTTCCCGCTCGCGTTGAGCCTCGCCGGGGATGCCGGGAAGCGTGGTGACGGTACGGGCGGGGAGCGCGAGATCGGGTTCGTGTCGGCGCTCGCGTACACCGGGTTCCTGGCCGGGCCGCCGATCATCGGGGGCATCGCGCAGGCGGTCGGGTACGGGGCGGCGTTCCTGTTCGTCGGGCTGGTCGCGGCGCTGATCCTGCCGTCGGCGGTGGCGGCGCGGCGGTCGCGGCGGCGGGAGGAGGCGCGGGCCGGCGTCAGCCGTGCGGCATCGGGGCGCGGTTGAGGTCTTCCTCGGCCAACGGCTCCGCGTGCCAGCCCAGCCGCACCCCGAGGTCCTGGACCCGCCGCAGCCCCAGCGGCGGGTACGCCGCCGGCGCCGTGCCGACCGTGCCCGGCACCAGGACCCGCACCACCCGGGCTCCCTCCGCCGCGGCTTCCGGCGTGGTCAGGTCGACGTACAGCACCTCGTGCCCGGCCGCCGCGACGCGGGCGTGGAGGGCGTCGAGCGAGTCGTCCACCGGCCGTGGGATCGCCCCCCAATCGAGGGCAGAACCGCCCGAAGCCCAGGCCAGCGCGGCGTCGCCGGCTCGCGGATCCAGGTGGTACTGCTGGTGGCACAGCAGCTCCACCAGGTCGGCCGGACCGTAGAGGTCGGTGTAGTCGCGCTCCGCCCGCCACGGCCGCAGGGGGCCAGGGCGGTCGCCGGTCATCGCCTCCGGGTTGTCGAGCGTCCGGCAGGTGATCTGCAGCGTGTACGCCTCCGCCAGCGCCTTCAGCGCCGCCTCCTCCGGGTCGGGGCGCATCGCCGTGCCGACCGTCAGCCAGCCCTCGGGCGACCGCACCGCCGCCGCGATCACCGGGACGCCGAACGCGTTTCCGATCGACCAGAAGCGGGCGTCGCCACCGAGGGAAGCCAGGCGCGGGGTCGGGGCCAGGGTGGGCTGGGGCGCGCCGTTGAGCCACCAGACCGCCGAGGCGTCGTGTTCGACGATTTCCTGCAACCCGGAGCGGATCGCGGCTTCGAGGGTTTCACCCGCGGCTGTGCCGCCGATCGCCGGGAACGCGTGGAGCGGCTCCTCGACCGCCTTCGGCACGTGGGGCCAGCCGGTGTGGACCAGGAACGCCGGGACGTGGACGACGCCGCCGCCGAGGGACGTCGCGCGGACCCAGTGGACCGGCGACGAGCCGGTGAACGGCGTGAACGGGAACCCGGGGGTGGCGTACTGGCCGGGTGAGTAGAGGGCGAGGCGCGCGGGGGACAGCGCCGTCAGCCCGCGTGCGACGAGGTCGTCGTGGCTGCCGTGGACGAGGTCCTGGGGTGGCCAGGTCGCGCAGTACCGCTCCACCGCTTCGCCCCAGGCGGACACGCGCGCGTGCGCCGGGTCGTCCCACGACGTGCCGAAGCCCTGCGGGTCGGCCTGCCAGGGGAGGCCCATCTGGCGGATGTCGGCCACCGCGAGGTGCAGGGCGTCCGGGGTGCCTTCGAGGCCGGCGAAGGACCGCAGCCGCGTGACGATCGGGCCGGGGCCCGGCGCGGAGCGGCGCTCACCGCTCCGGCCGGGCAGCCCTTCGCGCACAGCGGTCATCAGCGCTCCGGCAGGTACGCCGCGACGCACGTGTTGACGGTCAGGCTCGCGGCCACGCACGTGTTCACGACGAGGCTCGCCGCGACGCAGGTGTTGACGACCAGGGCTTCCGGGGCGGTCTCGGTGGAGAACTGCTCCTGCTTCATGGCGTTACCCTTTCCCTTGACGGCCCACCACCGGTTCCGGTGGCGGGTGCCGGGGATCGCTCCCCGTTCCGCGCGTCCGAGGCGCCCACCTCGCGCGGAAGCTTGGTACCGAACGCGAACCCCGCGGCGGCCAGCGCGCCGAGCCCGGCGCAGGCCAGCCAGACCGCCGCGGGGCCCGCGCGGTCGAGCAGCCAGCCGCCGCCGGCGGGCCCGAGCAGGGCCGCGGCCGACCACGCGCCGGTGTAGCGGGCCGCGTACCGGCCGCGCTGCGTGCCGGGCGCGCGGTCCGCGGCCACGGCGCTGCCGACGGGCATCTGCAGGATCTCCCCGACGGTCCAGACCAGGGCGACGACGGCGTACCCGAACAGCCCTTCGGCGAACAGGTTGAGCCCGAAGCCCCACCCGATCAGCAGGGCGCTGACCACCAGGACGGGGCGTCGCGGGTGCCGCCGCGCCCAGCGGGTCAGCGGGATCTGCAGGACCGCGATGAGCAGCCCGTTCAGGGCCTGCACGAGGCCGAACGCCCCGGCGGTGAGCCCGGCGCCGACCATGACGACCGGCAGCGTCGTCGCGCTCTGCTCGTAGACGCAGCCGATCGCGAAGGTGGCGAGCAGGAAGACGGCGAAGCGCCGGTCGAACCGCAGCGGCGGCCGGGTGGCACGGGCCCGCGGCGGGCCCGGCGGCCGCGTTTCGGGCACCTTCAGCAGCACGACGAGCGCGCACAACGCGGTCGCGGCGGCGTCGGCGACGAACGCGGCCGGGTAGCCGAAGCCGACCACCACGCCGGTCAGCGCGGCGGACACCGCGACGCCGACGTTGACCGCCCAGTAGTTCAGCGCGAAGGCGGCCGGCCGGTCGGCGGGCGGGACGACGTCGGCGAGCGCGGCGTTCATCGCCGGCCGGGCCGCCACGGACCCGGCGCCGACGGCGAAGGCCGCCACTTCGAGCTGCCAGCGTCCGCTCGCCGTGCCGAGCGCGACCATCGCCACCGCGGTGACGGCGTGCGCCAGCAGCAGGGTCGGCCGCCGGCCCAGCCGGTCGGCGAGCACGCCGCCGGCCACGGTGCCGAGCACGCCACCCAGCCCGATCAGGGCGATGACGTACCCGGCGTAGGACACCGGGTACCCGTGCCCGGCCGTCAGCGACAGCGCGAGCACGGGCCGGGTGAAGGCGCCGGCCCAGTTGACCAGGAGGCTGATCCAGATCCACCAGAACACCGGCGGCAGGTTCCGGGGGCTCCGGCGGGACGTCATCGTGTGCGTCACCCGCCGGCCCCCTTCCCCGTTCCACTGGTTCTCGTCCCGAGCCGGGTGCCGCGGCCGCTGGATCGCAGCGGTGGAGGCGTACCCGGGGCTCCTCGCAGGAGGACCTGTTGTGCGGTTCTCCCATCGAGCCGGGTGCCTTCCGCTGGGTCTCAGCTGGGAGGCGCACCCCCGGACTCATGGATAAATCATGGCTCGCGGCATGGGGATCGCTCCTCTCCTCGATTGCCCGCCGTCGAGACGGCAAAGGTCTTGAATGAGTCATTCAGGACCTCCGGGGACCTGAATGACTCATTCAGGACGCAGGCGGGCCCTGGCGGCACCCGTTGACAGTGCCGAACCGGTGGGGGCAAGCTGACCCCGTCGGTAAACTGAGATGAATGCGGCGACGCTTCCATTTCAGGTCGGCTGATCGGGGTAGGGGCCCCGGTCCGGGGAGGACGTCGTGAGGGTTGTGCTGCTCGGCGGAGCGGGGGCGCTCGCCGGCGGGAGCGGTCGGTGGGGTGCGCTTTCGCTGGTGCAGGGCGTCGTTCCGCGGCTCGTGCTGGTGCCGGTCGTGTTCCGGCTGGCCTTGTTCCTCCAGGCCCTGTGGGCCGACGGCGGGCGCACCGCGTCGGTGCTCTGGCTCGCCGTGGCGTTCTTCCTGGTGCCGAACCTCCTCGAGGTGGCCTGGGTCTTCCGCCGCGCCACCGGCATCCGGCCGGTGCTCCTCGCCGATACCGCGTACACGCTCGTCACCAGCCTGGCCGCGGCGGCGTTCGCGCCCGGTCTGCTGGCGCTGACCTGGCCGAACATCATCGGCACGGTCATGGTCTGGACCCTGCTGCGCGGCGCGCCCGCCGGCGCCGCGGCGATCGCCGGTGCCGTGCTGCTGCGCTACGGCACGGCCGCCGTCTCCGGCACGTCCGCGCCGGCGACGTGGATCCTGCTCGCGCTGCTCGCGGCCGTCGTCACGGCGCTGGCGATCGTGCTGCTGGTCGCCGGGTCGATGCGGTTCGCGCACCGGCTGGGGGAGCAGCGCGGCCGGGCCGCCGAGCGCGAGCGGCACCGCCGCGACGTCCACGACACCGTGCTGCAGGTGATGGAGTCCCTCGCCCTGCCGGCGCCCGGTGACGCCCTCGACCCCGTCGGCAGCCTCGACCAGGTCCGGCGCACCGCCCGCGCGCACGCGCTGCGCCTGCGGCTGAGCCTCGACGGTGACGCGCCCGCCGAGCCGGGCGGGCTCGAACACCGCCTCGGCGCGCTGGCCGTCGAGATGACGGCGGACGGCCTGCGCATCGACCTCGTCGTGCTCGCGAAGCCCGCCGACGTGCCCGAAGCCGTCGTCAACGCGCTGCACGACGCCACCCGCGAAGCACTGCGAAACACCCTGAAGCACGCGAAAACCGCGAGAGCCGTCGTCTGCCTCGAAGAGCGCGAAGGCGTTGTCACGGTGTCCGTGCGCGACCACGGGACGGGCTTCGACCCCGGTGCCCGCCGCGCCGGGTTCGGCATCGACAACTCGATCCACGCGCGCCTGGCCGAGATCGGCGGCGCCGCGCGCATCGATTCGGCGCCCGGGCAGGGCACCCGCGTCGTGCTGACCGCGCCGCTAGAGCTGCGTTTCCCCGTCGGGTGAGTCGCGCCACTGGGCGAACGGGCGGTCCAGCGACCACTTGCCGTCTTGTTCCTCGAGCACGCGGTATTCGCAGGTCCCGGGGTTGGACAGCGACTCGAACAGCTCGATGCTCCAGCCGAAGAGGCGGCGGCACAGCAGCCGCAGCGTGAGCCCGTGCGACACGATCAGCACCGTCTCGGGGTGACTTTCGTCGCGCAGGCGCAGGTCCGAGAGGAACGCCGCGACGCGGTCGTCGACGTCCGCGCCCGACTCGCCGAAGGGCAGCCGGTAGAAGAAGTGCCCGAACTCGTTGCGCCGCGCCTTCTGGACCTCCTGGTCGGCCGGGTCCTGGAGGTTGCCCCAGTCCTGCTCGCGCAGCCGCGGCTCCTGCAGCAGCCGCTCGCACGACGCCCGGATGTCCAGCAGCCGCAACGTTTCCCGCGTGCGCAGGTACGGGCTGACGTAGACGGCGGGCCGCTCACCGTCGAGCAGCCGGGCGATCTCCGGACCCGCCGCGCGCGCTTCCCGCTCGCCCTTCGCGGTCAGCGGCAGGGCGTGGTCGGGGATCCGCGTGTAGGCGAGTTCGTCGACGTTGCCGAGCGACTCGGCGTGCCGCAGCAGGATCATCTTCACGCGCCCATCCTGCCCGTCACACCGGCCTGACCGGGGCGGGCATACCCTCAGGGGCGTGTCCGAGCAGTCCGTGAAGGAACCCGACGTCCCCACGCAGCGCCGGGCGAGTGTGCTGCCCCTGCTCTCGGTCGGCGTGCTGCTCGCCGCGGTGGTCGCGGTCGGGCTGATCGCCCTCACCGGCGGAGCCGGGTACGTCATCGCCGGCCTGCCCGACCCGGGCCTGGTCACGCAGTACGGCGTCACGGTCGTGCGCGTGCTGTCGGAGTCCGCGTCGGTGATCTGCGTCGGGTCGCTGCTGCTCGCCGCGTTCCTGGTGCCGCCGCAGCAGTCCGGCACGCTCGGTCCGGAGGGCTACGGCGCCCTGCGCGCGGCGGGGATCGCCGCGTGGGTCTGGTTCGCCGCCGCGCTGCTGTCGGTCGCCTTCACCGCCGCCGACACCGCCGGGAAGCCGTTCGGCGACATCCTGGACCCGCAGACGCTGCTCGACCTCGTCGGCGCCATCGAGCAGCCGAAGGCCTGGCTGTGGACGGCGCTGATCGCCGTCCTCGTCGCGCTCGGCTGCCGGCTCGCGCTCACCTGGGGCTGGACGGCGGTGCTGTTCGCGCTCGCCGTCGCCGGCCTGGTCCCGGTCGCGGTCACCGGGCACTCCGCCAGCGGCGGCTCGCACGACGTCGCCACCAACAGCCTGCTGTTCCACCTGGTCGCCGCGGCGCTGTGGGTCGGCGGGCTGATCGCGCTGCTGGCGCTGGGCTACCGGCGCGGGAACCACCTGAGCCTGGCCGCGCGGCGGTTCTCGCGGCTGGCGCTGATCTGCTGGATCGTCATGCTGCTTTCCGGCGTGGTCAACGCGCTGGTCCGGATCGGCCTGAACGACCTCTTCACCACCGACTACGGCCTGCTGGTCGTGGCCAAGACGGTCGCGCTGCTGCTGCTCGGGGTGTTCGGCCACCAGCAGCGCGAAAAGGGCGTCGCGAACCTCGTGGACGGCAAGGGCGGCGCGCAGCTGCTGCGCCTCGCGTCGGTCGAGATCGTGATCATGTTCGTGACGATCGGGATCGCGTCCGGGCTCGCGCGGACGCCGCCGCCGGCGGACGCGATCACCCAGCCCTCCACCACCGAGCTGCTGATCGGCTACGACCTCGACGGCCCGCCGGCGCTGTGGCGGCTGCTCTTCGACACCCGCTTCGACCTCGTCTACGGCGTCCTGGCGCTGGTCATGGGCGGGCTCTACCTGGCGGGGGTGCGGCGGCTGCTGCGCCGGGGCGACAGCTGGCCGGTCGGCCGCACGGTCGCCTGGATCAGCGGCTGCGTGGTGCTGCTCATCGCGACGTCGTCCGGCATCGGCCGGTACGCGCCCGCGATGTTCAGCGTCCACATGGGCAACCACATGCTGCTGTCGATGGTGGCGCCGGTGCTGTTCGTGCTCGGCGGCCCGGTGACGCTCGCCCTGCGCGCGCTGCCCGCCGCGGGCAAGGACAACCCGCCGGGGCCGCGCGAGTGGCTCGTCGCCTTCGTGCACTCCCCGGTGTCGCGGTTCCTCACCCACCCGGTGGTCGCGCTGCTGCTGTTCGTCGGCTCGTTCTACGCGCTGTACTTCTCCGGCCTGTTCGACAACGCGCTGAACTACCACTGGGCGCACCTGGTGATGAACGGGCACTTCCTGCTCGCCGGGTACGTCTTCTACTGGCCGGTGATCGGCGTCGACCCGGCGCCGCGGCGGATCCCGTACCTCGGGCGGCTCGGCATGATGTTCGCCGCGATGCCGTTCCACGCGTTCTTCGGCGTGATCCTGATGAGCAAGCAGACCGTCATCGGGCAGGCGTTCTACAGCCAGCTGCACCTGCCGTGGGTGACCGACCTGCTCGCCGACCAGCGGCTCGGCGGCGGCATCGCCTGGGCCGCCGGCGAGGTCCCGGTGCTGCTGGTGCTGATCGCGCTGCTGGTGCAGTGGTCGCGCCAGGACGAGCGCGAGGCGAAGCGACGTGACCGGCGCGAAGCGGCCACCGGCGACGAAGAGCTGAACGCCTACAACGCGATGCTCAAGAACCTGGCGGAGGGCAAGCGACCCTCGGGGTCCAGTTGAGGTTGAGGGCTGGTCCGGGTGCCGGAAAACAGCGCTTCCGGTGATCCCGGCCTGACTTTCGGTAGTCCGGTGGTGACCGGCGTCGAGACGCGATCAGGCGCGCTCTACGATCGTGGGTATGGCCGAGTTCATCTACACCATGAAGAAGGTGCGCAAGACCGTCGGGGACAAGGTCATCCTCGACGACGTCAGCACCGCGTTCTACCCCGGCGCCAAGATCGGCGTGGTCGGGCCGAACGGTGCCGGTAAGTCCACCGTTCTCAAGATCATGGCGGGGATCGAGCAGGCCAGCAACGGCGAGGCGTTCCTCCAGCCCGGAGCTTCCGTGGGCATCCTCATGCAGGAGCCGGAGCTCAACGAGGACAAGACGGTCCGCGAGAACGTCGAAGAGGGCCTGGGCGAGGTCAAGGTCAAGCTCGACCGGTACAACGAGGTCCTCAAGCTCATGGAGACCGAGTACACCGACGAGCTGATGGAAGAGATGGGGCAGCTCCAGGAGGAGCTGGACCACGCCGACGCCTGGGAGCTCGACTCGACCGTCGAGCAGGCCATGGACGCGCTGCGCTGCCCGCCGCCGGACGAAGGCGTCTCCCACCTCTCCGGTGGTGAGCGCCGCCGCGTCGCGCTGTGCAAGCTGCTGCTGTCGGCGCCCGACCTGCTGCTGCTCGACGAGCCCACCAACCACCTGGACGCCGAGAGCGTCCTGTGGCTGGAGCAGTTCCTGGCCCGCTACGCCGGCGCTGTCCTCGCCGTCACCCACGACCGGTACTTCCTCGACAACGTGGCCCAGTGGATCATGGAGCTGGACCGCGGCCGCGTCGTCGGCTACGAGGGCAACTACTCGACGTACCTGGAGAAGAAGCGCGAGCGCCTCGAGGTCCAGGGCAAGAAGGACGCGAAGCTCGCCAAGCGGCTGAAGACCGAGCTCGAGTGGGTGCGGTCCAACGCGAAGGCGCGCCAGACGAAGTCGCGCTCGCGCCTCGACCGGTACGAAGAGATGGCGGCGGAGGCGGACAAGCACCGCAAGCTCGACTTCGAAGAGATCCAGATCCCGCCGGGCCCGCGGCTGGGCAACGTCGTGGTCGAGGTCGAGAAGCTGCAGAAGGGCTTCGACGGCCGCGTCCTCATCGACGGCCTGTCGTTCAACCTGCCGCGCAACGGCATCGTCGGCGTGATCGGCCCGAACGGCGTCGGCAAGACCACGCTGTTCAAGACGATCGTCGGGCTCGAGGAGCCGGACAACGGCGTCGTCAAGATCGGCGAGACGGTCAAGCTGTCCTATGTGGACCAGAACCGCGGCGGCATCGACCCGAAGAAGACCGTGTGGCAGGTCGTTTCCGACGAGCTGGACTACATCCACGTCGGCCAGACCGAAATGCCGTCGCGCGCGTACGTCAGCGCGTTCGGCTTCAAGGGCCCGGACCAGCAGAAGCCGGCGGGCGTGCTCTCCGGTGGTGAGCGCAACCGGCTCAACCTGGCGCTGACGCTCAAGCAGGGCGGGAACCTGATCCTGCTGGACGAGCCGACGAACGACCTGGACGTCGAAACCCTGGGCTCGCTGGAGAACGCGCTGGAGCAGTTCCCCGGCTGCGCCGTCGTGATCTCGCACGACCGGTGGTTCCTCGACCGGGTCGCGACGCACATCCTGGCCTGGGAGGGCACGGACGAGGACCCCGCCAAGTGGTTCTGGTTCGAGGGCAACTTCGAGGGGTACGAGAAGAACAAGGTGGAGCGGATGGGCGCCGAAGCCGCCCGCCCGCACCGTGTCACCCACCGCAAGCTGACCCGCGACTGAGGGGGCGGGTTTCCCCGTGGAGGCCAGCAAAGCGCACCGGACGGCCCCGCTCTCCCCGGAGGGCGGGCGCTCCGGCCACGCCGGGGGAACCCTCTCCGCAGTCGGCCGGCTGATCGAACGCGCGGACGCGCTGCACCTGCGTGCGCCGGAGCTCGCGCTCGTCCTCGGCGAGCGCGCGGCCGCGCTGTCGGAGGCCGCCGGCGCCGACGAGCAGTGGATCCGGGCGGAGAGCCTGGTCGTGTCCTCGCGCGTCCGGCTCGGGATGCGGCCGGCGACGGTCGGGCGGGCGGTCGCGGCCCTGCGCGCGGCCGAGCACGCCGGCTACGGCGACATCGCCGCCCGGCTGCGCATCGACCTCGCCGTGTGCGCCCGCAGCCTGGGCGTGCCGCTGACCGGCCTCGCCGCGCTGCGGCCGGTGCTGACCGATCCGGTGGTCTCTCCGGTGCACCGCGCCGCCGCGTTGTGCCACCTGGTCGGCTGCCTCGGCCTGCTGGGGCGGAAGGCCGAGCTGGACCGGGTGCTCGTCGAGGCGGACAAGCTCGTCCTCGGTGACGGGTCGGCGGGCGCCGACACCCAGCTGCTGGTCCGCGCGCTGCTGCGCGTCGGCACGGCGGCGCACCGCCGCCGCCACGGCGACCTGACGGCCGCGGCCGACGCGGCCCGCACCGGCCTTGGCTTCCTGGAGAAGCTCGACAACCCGGCCGACGACGGCGGCCTCGTCCGCATCCGGCTGGTGCTGCTGCTGGTCAGCACACTGCTCGACCGCGGCGACACGGAAATGGCGTACGAGATCGCCGAGCCGGTGCTGGCCGAGCCGGTGCGCGCGGCGGGCGTCGCCCCGATGGGCTGGCTCCGGCTGGCCGTGGCGACCCGCGTCCACCTGCCCGCCGGTTCGGGCGAGGCGGCGATCGAGCTGGTCCGCGAAGCCGTGGCGAGCACCGAACGGCACGGTCTCCCGGCGGTCACCGCGCGGCTGTGGCTCGAGCTGGCCCAGCTGGAGGAGCGGTTCGGCCGGGCCGAGGAGGCCATCGCGTGCCTGTACCGCTCGCGCGCGGCCGAGCAGCTCCACGCGCGGGCCCGGCGGCAGGCGTGCAGCGTGCTGGCGGGCGAGTTCGGGACCGGCGAGCCGGCTTCGGTGGACCTCGACGAGGTGTTGAAGGCGGTGCCTTCGCGGCCGGTTCCGGCGGTCGAGCCGTCGGCCCCGGCGCCTGCTTGGTCGTTCGGCCGCGAGGAGAAGGCGTCGCCCGGGTGGTCGTTCGAACGGCCGCGGGTGACGGCGGACGCGGCCGAGACGATGGTGATGCCGGCGATCCGTGACGAGCCCGCCCGGCCGGAGCCGGTTGTGGTGGAGCGGCGTGCGGAGCCGGCGGCGTCTCGGGTGGAGCCGATCGAGGTGCGGTCGGCGGAGTCGCGGTCTGTGGCGCGTGCGGTGCCCAAGCGTGGGCGTGAGGTGCCGGCGGCGGTGGAGCGCGAGCCTGAGTTCCGGCCGGCGCGGGTTGAGCGCGTTGAGGTGCGACCGGAGCGTGCTGCGGAAGTGGCGTCGCGGCCGGAGCCGACTGAGGTGCGGTCGGAGCGTGCCCCGGAGGTGGTGTCGCGGCCGGAGCCGGTTGGGGTGCGGTCGGAGCGTGCCCGGGACGTGGAGTTGCGGCCGGAGCCGACTGAGGTGCGGTCGGAGCGTGCGCGGGACGTGGAGCTGCGGCCGGATCCGGTTGGGGTGCGGTCGGAGCCTGTGCGGGACGTGGAGCTGCGGCCGGAGCCGGTTGAGGTGCGGCTGGAACGTGCCCCGGAGCCGGTTGAGGTGTGGTCGGAGCGTGCCCGGGAAGTGGAGGCGCGGTCGGATCGTGCCCGGGGAGCGGAGCCGGTCGAGTCGTTCGAGGGTGGGCGTCGGTCGGAGCCGGTACGGGTCGAGCGTGAAGCGGAGGCGCGGCCGGAGTCGTCCGAGGGGCGGCGGAGGTCCGAGCCGGTGCCGGTCGAGGCGCGGCCGGAACCCGTCGAGGCGGCCGAGCCCGCGGCGGGCGGGAAGACGAAGTTCTCCTGGGCCGCGCTGGCCGAAGCCCGGCTGAAGGAGACCGCGGCCGAGCGGGAGTCGGCGCCCACGCGCGTCACGCCCGCGCTGCCGCTCGCTCCGGAGCCCGCCGCCGAGCGGGAGCCCGAGCCGCGGTCGCGGCGGGAACCGCAGCCCTCGACCCGGCACGACTCCGAACACGGGTCCGTCGCCGCGCGGTCGGTGCTGGACCGCCTGGGCATCTCGTCGTCCGGGGGCGCCGGAGGCCGTCGCCGTGCGGAGGACGCCGACACCGCCCGCGCCGACGAACGTCCCGAGCCGCAACTCGCGCCGCCGCCGCGTCCGGAGGACCAGCCGCCGTCCGCGCCGGACTACCGGGACGAGGCCGAGCCCTGGCTGCCGCGGCTGCGGATGCCCCCGTCGCTGGAGCCGATGGAGGACTTCGGCCACTGGACCCCGGCGACGGCGCCCTTCCCGGAGAGCTACGCCCGCGCCATCGCGGAGGACGAGCCCCCGCCGGACGCCGGCCTCGCCGACCTCCTCGCCCGCGCACTGGCCGAACACCAGGCGGGCACCGCGAGCGCGGCCGCGCTGGTGAAGCAGCTGGGCTCCGAGGACACCGGGCGTCGCAACGGCCACGGCCGCAACGGCCACGGCGCCGAGGTGCCGGACTCCCGCCGCCACGGCTCGGGCGACTGACCCCGCCGCCACGGGCTCGGCCGGCTGATCCCGCCTGGCCGCCTCCGCCGGTGTCTTGAATGAGTCATTCAGGACCGCAGACGCCCTGAATGACTCATTCAAGACCTCCGCGCGGCGGCACCGATGCCATGAACGACCCGTTCATGACGCCAGACGCCATGAACGACCCTTTCATGACATCCCGCCAGGCCGCGGGAGCGTTCCGGCCGATCCCGCCCCGGTCGCCGAGACGTCCCGTTTCGTCGCCGACCTGTCCCGGCCCCCACCGCCACGGGATCCGCCCCCGCCAGAGGTCGCCGACCGGCCGACAACGTTCGCCGAGCGGTGCCGCACCCCGGTAGCTGAACCGATCACGACCCCCGGACCGCCCTCCAGCGTGGCTGGTCAGCGCCGCGCGAGCCCGCTGGACACAACCCGCCGGTAGCTTTACCGATACCGCGAATCCGCTGGCCCGAAAGGGTTTTTCCGCTCGGACCAACCTCCGGGTCTTCGTGTGGCACCGCGGCCCGGCGCATTAGTGTGGGGTGGGTCCGGCTCAACGACGAGCCGGCGCGGTGCCACCTCACGCAAACTGGAGAGTTGTCTCAAATGAGCTCGACCGGAGTCTCGTCCCCATCCGGAACCGGCGCGGAAACCGAACCCGAGTTCGGCCAGCGCGCCCCGGCCAGCCCGGAGCAGATCAGGGACGACCTGATCGACGCCGCCGCGGGGCTGGCGCCGGAGATCGGTGAGCTCATCCGGCTGTACTACCGGCACATCCCGGCCGAGGAGATCGTCGGCGACGAGGCCGTGAACCTCGTCGGGGCGGTGCGCTCGCACCTGCAGCTGGCGAAGCACCGGATGCCCGGCCGCCCGGCCGTGCGGCTGCTGAACCCGACCGTCGCCGAGGACGGGTGGGCTCGCGAGGCCACCGTCGTGCAGGTCGTCACCGACGACATGCCGTACCTGGTCGACTCGATCGCCGCCGAGTTCGCGCGCGACGGGGTGCAGGTGCAGCGGATCGTCCACCCGATCGTCGTCGTCACCCGCGACCTGACCGGTGAGCTGCTCGAAGTCCACCCCGACGCCGACCCGGCCGAGCCGCCCGCGAACTCGGCCGCCGAGTCGTGGATGTACATCGAGATCGACTTCGTCACCGACCGCAACCGCGCGCGCGAGCTCGACAACCGGCTCTCGAGCGTGCTGGGCGACGTCCGCGAGGTCGTCGAAGACGCCGAGAAGATGGCCCAGACCGCCTGCGACCTGGCGAGTGAGCTGGAGACCGACCCGCCGAAGCTGCCCCAGGCCGAGGTGGCCGAGGGCGCGCGGCTGCTGCGCTGGCTGGCCGACGGCCACTTCACCTTCCTCGGCTACCGCCGCTACGAGCTGGTCGACAACCCGCACCCGGAATCCGACGACCCCGCCCTGCGCGCGGTCCTGGCCTCCGGTCTCGGCGTGCTGCGCCAGGACAGCCTCGCCGCCCGCGGCCTCACCGCCGGCCCGGACACCGCCGCCACCGCGCTCGCGCCGACGCTGCTGGTGCTGACCCAGGCGAGCGCGCCCTCGACCGTGCACCGGCCGGTCTACCCCTACTACGTCGGCGTGAAGACGTTCGACGCCGAGGGCACCGTCACCGGCGAGCACCGCTTCCTCGGCATGTTCACCACCACGGCGCTGCACGAGAACGTCCTCGACATCCCGGTGGTGTGCAAGCGGGTCCGCGAGGTCATCCACCGCGCCGGCTTCCCGATGGAGTCCTTCTCCGGCCAGCGGATGCTCGAAGTCCTGCAGAACTGGCCGCGGGCCGACCTGTTCTCCGCCGACACCGACTCCCTCTACGCGACGACGACCGGCGCGATCACGCTGTCCGACCGGCGGCGGCTGCGGCTGTTCCTGCGCCGCGACCCCTACGGCCGCTTCTACTCCTGCCTCGTCTACCTCCCGCAGGACCGCTACACCACGCGGTCGCGGCTGGCCATGCAGGAAGTCCTGCTCGAGGAACTCGAAGGCACCCAGCTCGAGTACAGCGCCCGGATCGGGGAAACCGTGCTGGCGCAGGTGCACTTCATGGTGCACACCGATCCCGCGCGCCGCCTGGAGCCGGACACGCAGCGGATCCAGGAGCGGCTCAACGCCGCGGTCCGCAGCTGGGACGACCGGATGGTCGAGGCGGTGCTCGACGAGCGCCGCGAGCGGTCGGACGGCGGGGTCGCGGTCGGGATCGTCGGCGAGGAGTCGGCCACCGAGCAGGGCCAGCGCTACGCGAGCGTGTTCCCCGAGGGCTACAAGGAGGACTTCACCGCCGAAGAGGCGCTGGGCGACCTCCGCGCCCTCGACTCGCTGACCGACGAGGGCGACCTCGCGCTGTCGTTCTACCTGCCGGCGAACGCCGAGCCCGGCGAGCGGCGCTTCAAGCTCTACCTGCGCGGCGAGGGCGTGACGCTGTCCAAGGTGCTGCCGGTGCTGCAGGCGATGGGCGTCGAGGTCGTCGACGAGCGGCCGTACGAGCTGCACCGCGAGGACGGCGGCGCGTGCTGGATCTACGACTTCGGCCTGCGCATCGACCAGAAGGTCATCGCGAAGACCGACGCCGCGGCGATCACCGAGCTGCGCGACCGCTTCCAGGACGCCTTCGAGGCCGCGTGGCGGGGCGACGCCGAGGTCGACGGCCTCAACGGGCTCGTCCTGCGGGCCGGGCTCACCTGGCGCCAGGTGGCCGTGCTGCGCGCGTACTCGCGGTACCTGCGCCAGGCCGGCAGCGCGTTCTCCCAGGACTACATCCAGAACACGCTGCTGAACCACACCCAGGTCGCCACGAAGCTGCTGCGGCTGTTCGAGGCCCGGTTCGACCCGCAGCTGGGCGAGACCGACCGCGAAGCGGCCACCGAAGCGCTGGCCGGCGAGCTCGGCTCGATGATCGACGAGGTCACCAGCCTCGACGAGGACCGGATCCTGCGCCGCCTGATGGCCGTCATCCGGGCCACCCTGCGGACGAACTACCACGTCACCGACACCGCCGGGAAGCCGCGGCCGTACCTGGCGATCAAGCTCGACCCGGCCGGCGTGCCCGAGCTGCCCGAGCCGCGGCCCAAGTTCGAGATCTTCGTGTACTCGCCGCGCGTCGAGGGCGTGCACCTGCGCTTCGGCGAGGTCGCGCGCGGTGGCCTGCGCTGGTCGGACCGGCGCGAGGACTTCCGCACCGAGATCCTCGGCCTGGTCAAGGCGCAGGCGGTGAAGAACGCGGTGATCGTGCCGGTCGGCGCGAAGGGCGGCTTCGTCGTGAAGACGCCGCCGGCCGCGACCGGGGACGCGAGCATCGACCGCGACGCCCAGCTCAACGAGGGCATCGCCTGCTACCGGATGTTCATCTCCGGCCTGCTCGACCTGACCGACAACCGGATCGAGGGCAAGACCGTGCCCGCGCCGGGCGTCGTCCGGCACGACCCCGACGACTCCTACCTGGTCGTCGCGGCCGACAAGGGCACGGCGAAGTTCTCCGACATCGCGAACGAGGTCTCCGCGCAGTACGGCTTCTGGCTGGGTGACGCGTTCGCCTCCGGCGGCTCGGTCGGCTACGACCACAAGGCCATGGGCATCACGGCGAAGGGTGCCTGGGAGAGCGTCAAGCGGCACTTCCGCGAGCTGGGCAAGGACACCCAGACCGAGGACTTCACCGTCGTCGGCATCGGCGACATGATGGGCGACGTCTTCGGCAACGGCATGCTGCTGTCCGAGCACATCCGGCTGGTCGCGGCGTTCAACCACATGCACGTCTTCCTCGACCCGGACCCGGACGCCGCCGCGTCGTTCGCCGAGCGGCGCCGGCTGTTCGACCTCCCGCGCAGCTCGTGGGACGACTACGACCGCTCGCTGATCAGCGAGGGCGGCGGGATCTACCCGCGCACGGCGAAGTCGATCCCGATCAGCCCGCAGGTCCGCACGGCACTCGGCCTCGACGAGGGCGTCACCGCGCTGGCGCCGATGGACCTGATCCAGGCGATCCTGCTGGCGCCGGTCGAGCTGCTGTGGAACGGCGGCATCGGCACCTACGTCAAGGCGGAGACCGAGACCCACCTGGCCGCGGGGGACAAGGCCAACGACGCCATCCGCGTCGACGGCAAGCAGCTGCGCGTCAAGGTGTTCGGCGAAGGCGGCAACCTGGGCCTCACCCAGCTCGGCCGGATCGAGTTCGCGCGCAACGGCGGCAAGATCAACACCGACGCGCTGGACAACTCGGCCGGTGTCGACTGCTCGGACCACGAGGTCAACATCAAGATCCTGCTCGACCACCTGGTGCAGACCGGGAAGCTCGAGGAGGCGCAGCGCAACGAGCTGCTCGCGGAGATGACCGACGAGGTCGGCGCGCTGGTGCTGGCGGACAACTACCGGCAGAACGCCGTCCTCGGCGTCAGCCGGGCGCACGCCGCGCCGATGCTTTCGGTGCACCAGCGGCAGGTCCAGGCGCTGGTGGCGGCGGGCGCGTTCGACCGGAAACTCGAGGCGCTGCCGAGCAACTCGGAGTTCCGCGAGCTGGAGAAGGCGGGCAAGGGCCTGACGTCGCCGGAGCTGGCGACACTGCTGGCCCACGTCAAGCTGGAGCTGAAGGGCGAGCTGCTGGCCAGCGACCTGCCCGACTCGAAGGTGTTCGCGGCCCGGCTGCCCGAGTACTTCCCGAAGCCGCTGCGCGAGCGGTTCCCGGACGCCATCGGCGAGCACCCGCTGAAGCGCCAGATCATCACCACGCTGGTCGCCAACGAGGTGGTCGACGGCGGCGGCATCTCTTTCGTCTACCGGCTGATGGAGGAGATGAACGCGACCGCGACCGACGCGGTGCGCGCGTACGCGGTGGTGACGCAGGTGTTCGACCTGCCGTCGCTGTGGGCGGAGATCGACGCGCTGGACAACGTCGTGCACACCGACGTCGCCGACGCGATGGTGCTGGAGACGCGGCGGCTGCTCGACCGGGCCGCGCGCTGGTTCCTCACCAACCGGCCGCAGCCGCTGGCGCTGCTGTCGGAGATCAAGCGCTTCGGCCGCGTGCTGGGCGACCTGGTCCCGAAGATCGGCGACCTGCTGCGCGGCCGCGAGGCCGAGTCGGTGCAGAAGCACGTCGACGAGCTGATCGCCGCGAAGGTGCCCGAGGGGCTGGCGCGCCGGGTGTCGCTGCTGCTGCACACCTACGGCCTGCTCGACGTCACCGAGGTGGCCGAGCTCGCCGAGCAGCAGATCGGCGTGGACGCCACGCACAGCCCGGCCGAGACGGCGGAGCTGTACTACGCGCTTTCGGACCACCTGGACATCGACAAGATGCTCACCGAGATCAGCGCGCTGGAACGCGGCAACCGCTGGCACGCCCTCGCCCGGCTCTCGCTGCGCGACGACGTCTACGGCTCGCTGCGGGCGATCACGCTGGACGCGTTGCGGCACAGCGATCCCGGCTCGTCCGGGGACGCCAAGATCGCCCAGTGGGAGAAGACGAACTCCTCGCGCCTGCAGCGCGCGCGGGTCGCGCTGGAGGAGATCCACAACTCCGGGCGGCTCGACCTCGCGACGCTCTCGGTGGCGGCCCGGCAGATCCGGAGCACGGTGCGGTGACCTACGTTTCGCACGTCCGCCCGCGCTGGACGGACATGGACGTCTACGGCCACATCAACCACGCGAAGATGGTGACGCTGCTCGAAGAGGCGCGGATCCCGCTGCTGTTCGAGGGCGCCGTCGAGGCGGGGCTCGACCAGCTGCCGAAGGGCATCGTCGTGGTCAAGCTGGAAGTGGCCTACAAGGCGCCGATCGTGGTCTCCGGGCAGCAGCTGCGGGTGGACATCGACCTCACGGAACTCCGGGCGGCCAGCTTCACGCTGGCCTACCGGGTGCACACCGGGCCGGCCGAAACCGACCCGGTGGCGGTCACCGCGGAGACGGTGCTGGCGCCGTACGACACGGTCGCGTTGCGGCCGCGTAGGCTCAGCCCGCCCGAGTCGGAGTTTCTGAAGCAGGGGTTCGCGGATGCCTGAGTTGTTCGTGCCGGACGCGGCGGACCGGGAGACCCTCGGCGCCTTCGTCGCCCGCGCGGTCCGGCTGGACGGTCAGACGGCCGTCCGGCTGCGCCAGCGCGGCGACGGCGTGGTCGAGGCCTGGACGGCGACGCCGTTCGAGTGCTTCGCGACGCGCGCGGTGGCCGGGGACGTCACCCCCGGCGACGTCACGGTGTCCGGCAACGAGCTGCTCGCCGCGCTGACCGTGGCGGGTGGGCCGCGGATGGACCCGGGCCCGGCCCGTGACCTGCTGTGGCACGGCGAACTGCCGCCGTCCGGCCGCTGGCCGCTGGTCGACGAGCTGCCGGCGCGGGTCGTCGCGGAGCTGGCCGACCGGGGCGTGACGCTGGCCAGGGACAACGCGGGCCCGCACGGCACCCCGCCGTCGTCGCTGATGGACCAGGCGGTGCTCACCGTGTCCGGCGACGCGGTGGAGGTCAAGGTCCAGATGCGCTGCCTGTTCGCGATGTCGGGCATGGGTTTCGTGGACTCGGACCGGACCGAGGACGTCGTCCGCGTGTCGGCGACGGACTCGTGGCTGCGCCTGGACGCGCGCTACGGCGCGATCGTCCGGCGCCGCCACGCGCTGCTGCCGCTGCTGTTCTGACGGATTCCTTACGACTGCCACCGTTCTCGCCGGGCGGTGGCAGTCTGGAGTCATGACGCCGGACGACCCGACCGCGGACTTCCTCGACGCCGTGCGCGCCGAGGAGACGCCGTGGCGGCGGGACCGTCCGGCCGGTGAGCAGGCGCCGGAGCGCGCCGAAAGACCTGAGAGGTGGGGCCGCACGCGTGCGGCGGGCCGGGCGGCCGCCCAAGCGGCGCCCTACCTCCAGGCCGCCGCGCTGGTGGCGTGGCTGGCGAGCGGCGCCTTCGACGACGGCTCGGGCGACCAGAGCGGCTAGCCCGCTCGCCGTTCGGTTCGTCGACGGGTCGGGGCAAGCGCCCCAATGTGGCCTTCGGTGCGTCAGACGCACCCAAGGCGGCCTTCGGTGCGTCTGACGCAACCAAGGCCACATTGGGGCGCTAGCGGTCAGCGCCGTTCGTACCGGGCCAGGGTCACTCCGCCGGGGAACGTCCGCGTCTCCACCAGGTTCAGGTTCACCCAGCTGTCGAGCGCGGGGAAGAACGGCGCGCCGCCACCCACGACGACCGGTGGGTGACGATCTCGTACTCGTCGACCAGCCCGGCCCGCAGAGCCGCCACGGCCAGCGTCGGCCCGCCGACCCGCATCGGCCCGCCGTCGCCGTCCTTGAGGCGGGTGATCTCGGCGATCGCGTCGCCGGTCACCACGCGGGTGTTCCAGCGGGTCTCGTCGACCTTCGTCGAGGTGAACAGCACCTTCGGCGTGTCCCGCCAGTTCCGCGCGAACGCGATCTCCGCCGGCGTCGCGCCGGGCAGCTCGTCGGCCGTCGGCCAGTGGGAGCCCATCGTCTCCCAGAGCTTGCGCCCGTACAGGAAGAGGTCGATCGCCTGCTCCCGCTCGAGCCACCACTCGAACAGCTCGTCGCTCGGTTCGCTCCAGCCGATGTCGCCCCCGGGCGCGGTGGTGTAGCCGTCCAGGCTCAAGTTCATGCCGTAGACCAGTTTCCGCACGGCAGCTCCCTCAGATCAGCCAGGCTGCCGAGTCCGCCGGCAGCTTCCCGTCCACCAGCGGACTGCTCGACAGCAGCACCTCACCCGGCGGCAACGCGATCGGGCTCGCGGACGTGTTGAGCGCGCACACCAGCCCGCCGCCGCGGCGCCGGAACGCGAAACAGCCCGCGGGCGCGCCGTACCACTCCAGCTCGTCGCCGCCGAACGCCGGATGGGTCTTCCGCAGCTCGATCGCCTGGCGGTACAGGGAAAGCGTCGAGTCCGCGTCCTCGATCTGCTTCTCCACCGTCAGCCCGGCCCATTCCGCGGGCATCGGCAGCCACGTGCGCGGGTTGCGCGAGAACCCGAACGGCGGGAGGTCGCCCTCCCACGGCAGCGGCACGCGCGAGACGTCGCGGCCGAACTCGGCGCCGCTCGTCTTCGCGCGCGGGTCGGCCATGTCGGCCGGGGCCAGCTCGACGTTCGCCAGGCCCAGCTCCTCGCCGTTGTACAGGTAGACCGTGCCGGGCAGCGCCAGCTCCACCAGCGCCATCGCCCGCGCGCGGCGGACCCCGGTCTCGCCGCCGCCGTAGCGGCTGACCTGGCGCCAGACGTCGTGGTTGCCCAGCGTCCAGGTCGCGGGCGCGCCGACCTTCGCCGGGACGGTCAGGGAGCGCTCGATGGCCGTGCGCATGGCGTCGGCGTCGAAGTGGGTCAGCACCAGCCGGAAGTTGAACGCCAGGTGCAGCTCGTCGGGCCGCAGGTAGCGGGAGAGGCGTTCCTCGTCGGTCACCCAGATCTCGCCGACCGCCATCGCGTCCGGGAACTCGTCGAGCACCTTGCGGATCATCTGGTGGATCTCGTGGACGCCGTCGTTGTCCCAGCGCGGGTCGTAGTAGTGGCTGGGCCCGAGCGCGTCGGCGCGCGGGTCCATGTCCGGCAGGCCGGGCGGCTTCGCCATGCCGTGCGCGACGTCGATGCGGAAGCCGTCGACGCCGCGTTCGAGCCAGAACCGCAGCGTGCGCTCGAGGTCGGCGGCGACCTCCGGGTTGGCCCAGTTCAGGTCCGGCTGCTGCGGCGCGAACAGGTGCAGGTACCACTGGCCGTCGGGCACCCGGGTCCAGGCCGGGCCGCCGAACGCGCTGACCCAGTTGTTCGGCGGGTCCTCGCCGGTCGGCCCGACGCCGTCGCGGAAGATGTAGCGGTCGCGCTCGGGGCTGCCCGGCGCGGCCGCCATCGCGGACTTGAACCAGGCGTGCTGGTTGCTGGTGTGGTTGGGGACCACGTCCACGGTGACCTTGATGCCACGCTTGTGCGCCTCGGTCAGCAGGACGTCGAAGTCGCCGAGGGTGCCGAACATCGGGTCGACGTCGCGCGGGTCGGCGATGTCGTAGCCGTGGTCGGCCATCGGGGAGCGGTAGAACGGCGTCAGCCACAGCGCGTCCACGCCCAGCAGCTCAAGGTAACCGAGCCTGGAGTGGATGCCTTCCAGGTCTCCGACGCCGTCACCGTCCGAGTCGGCGAACGAGCGCACGTAGACCTGGTAGAAGACGGCGTCCTGCCACCAGGCTTCCTGTCTCATACGAAGCTGTTCATCATGCTGTGCGCGGCCATCTCCAGGTACGCCCAGAGCTGACCGCGGTACGGCTCTTCCAGGTTCTCCTCGTCGACGGCGATCCGGATGCAGCGCAGCCAGGCGTCGCGCTCGATCGGCCCGATCTTGAACGGCGCGTGCCGCATCCGCAGCCGCGGGTGCCCGCGCCGGTCGGAGTAGGTGTGCGGGCCGCCCCAGTACTGCATGAGGAACAGCCGGAAGCGCTCCTCGGCCGGGCCGAGGTCCTCCTCGGGGTAGAGCGGGCGGAGGATCTCGTCGCGCGCGACCTCTTCGTAGAACCGCCCGACGATGCGGCGGAACGTCGGTTCGCCGCCGACCGCTTCGTAGAGGTTCGCCGGTTCGCTCACTGCAGACACGCCTTCCATTTTGCCCTCCTGGGTGCGGGTTCCCGACGCCCGGTCCCGCTCCTTCCGGATGGTCGCGAACCCGCTTCCCAGCGTAACGGCGCTACTTTTCGACGGCCGGGGCCACACTCGGGAACAGCCGGCCGAGCGGCGGCTCGAACCCGGCCTCTTCCAGCGCCGCGAGCAGCTGCGCGCGGAGGGCGCGCTGGACGGCCCACTGCTTGCCCGGGCGCACCTTCACGGTCAGGCGCAGCTGGAGGCCCTCCGGTGTGACGCTTTCCACACCCAGCATCTCCGGCGGCTCGAGGACGTTGTCCTTCAGCGCGTCGCTCGCGGTGGCGGTGGCGGCCGCGTCGGCCAGCACGGTGGTCGCGCGTTCGACGTCGGCGGTGTAGCCGAGGGGGACGTCGACGACCGCGACCGCGAAGCCCTGGCTGGAGTTGCCGACGCGCAGCACCTCGCCGTTGCGGACGTACCAGACGGTGCCCTTGAGGTCGCGCAGCGTGGTGATCCGGAGGCCGACCGCCTCGACGGTGCCGGTCGCCTCGCCGATGTCGACGACGTCGCCGACGCCGTACTGGTCCTCGACCATCATGAAGATGCCGGACAGGAAGTCCTTGACGAGGTTCTGCGCGCCGAACCCGATCGCGACGCCGATGATGCCCGCCGAGGCGATGATCGGGCCGAGGTCCAGGCCCAGTTCGCCCAGCACGAGGATGAACGCGAGGCCGTAGACCAGGAACGTGGCCATCGACTTCAGCACCGAGCCGATGGTCTGGGCGCGCTGCCGCCGCCGTTCGATGATCGCGGAACCGAGCACTTCGGGCGCGCGCTCGCGCAGGGGCCGCAGCAGGGCCGGCAGCTTGCCGCCGGAGCGCGGGAACGTGGTGACCCGGTTGATCAGCCGTCTGAGCAGCAGGCGGATCACGAACGCGATCACCAGGATCATCAGGATCTTCAGCGGCTTCGTGAGCAGCCAGTTCGCCGAGCCGGCCAGCCACTCGTTGTTCGTGGCTTTCCACACCTGGTAGCAGAACGTGCTGGTGTCCTGGATGCACGGTGTCTGTCCGGCGGTGAGCAAGGGGGACACGGGAGTTCGATCATCCTTCCGATCAGGTCGGTCTGCCCAACTTCAAGTGGATGTTGGGTCGCGCGGATGTGACACGTCTTGTAACACACGTGCGCTGGGGGGCTGTTCTGTGGTCGACTATGCCTACGCCCCTGGAGGTGGTCGAGTGCCAGACCGACAACCCAGCCCCCGCGGCGCCTCCGGCCAAGCCACGGCCGACGAGACGCCAGAGGTGGTCCTGCGCGCCTATCCGGGGGGTTCCGCATCCGGCGGAGCCGTCCCGGCCGGGCCGGGGAGCCGCCCAGGGGGAGTTACCCGCCCGCCCGGACAGCGTAGTAGAGGCCGGGATCCGTCCGTTCCGGCCTGGGGCCGGCGCCGGGTGCTCCTGCTCAACGCCACTTTCGAGCCGCTGACCGCGCTCCCGCTGCGGCGGGCCGTGGTGCTGGTGATGTGCGGCAAGGCGGAAGTGGTGCACGGCGACCCCGGCGGCATCGAGCTGCATTCGGCGAAGGTGTCGCTGCCGGTGCCCTCGGTGATCCGGCTCAGCACGTACGTGCGGGTGCCGTACCGGGCGCAGGTGCCGCTCACCCGCGCCGGGCTGATGCACCGCGACCGGTACCGCTGCGCGTACTGCGGGGGACGGGCCGAAACGATCGACCACGTCCAGCCGCGCAGCCGCGGCGGCCCGCACAGCTGGACGAACTGCGTCGCCTGCTGCGCCAAGTGCAACCACCGCAAAGCGGACCGGCTGCTCTCGGAGATCGGCTGGCGGCTGCGCGTCGTCCCGCGGGCGCCCCACGGCCCGCACTGGCGGCTGCTCGCCCATTCCAAAGAGGCCGACCCGCTCTGGCAGCCCTATCTGGGCTCGGCTGCCTGAAACATGCCGGCGCCCCGGCTGCCTTGACGGCGGCCGGGGCGAGCCGGGGTGCTTGCGCGTGTTCAGGTAGTGCGTGCGTCCCTGGAGTACGGGTCAGGCAGCGAGCGCGTAGTCGCTCTGGCAGGTCACGCGGGTGCCCATGGTGACGCGCGTGCCGCGGGTGACTCGCGTGCCCCGCGTGACACGGGTGCCGCAGGTGACTCGCGTGCCGGCCGTCACACGGGTGCCCATCGTGACGCGCGTGCCCCGGGTGACTCGCGTACCCCGCGTGACGCGCGTGCCCGCCGTCACCCGGGTGCCCATGGTGACGCGGGTTCCGGCCGTCACGCGTGTACCGCGAGTGACGCGTGTACCCCGGGTAACCCTTGTGCCCGCCGTCACACGTGTTCCGGGCGCGAATTCGATGTCGCTCGGTGACGAGAAGGTCTCGGTGATCGCCTGTGCGGGGGTCTGGACGCTGTTCATGGCAAGGCCTCCTGGGACCGGTGCGTTACCTGCTGGGGCTGGGGAGCGGGGCGCAAGGCCCGTACAGGTGAAAAAGCTACGAGGATTTCAAGGCTGCGACAAGACGACAGCGGCGGGTGCGGCCGCCTGTACGTTGAGTTGCAACCTTTCGGCCCGACGGTCTTCGCCCCAACGTTCCAGTGGCCGCGAGCCAAGCGGCGGACGGCACCCGGCTTACGACGAACGGTCGAGTGCGGCGCGCGCGGTGGGCGCGGAGGTCATCCGATACCCTCAGCGGCGTGAACGTTGTCGAGACGATCGTGGTCTTCGCCGTGATCCCGCTGGCCATCTACGGTCTCGCCGGGCTCCTGACGCTCCGGCGCAGGTCCGGCGGCGCCCCGCGGTACCGGTCCGGCCAGGCTTGGGAGTACCCGGCCATGTGGTGGAGCGCCAACCCCGAAGGGGTCGGCGAGGGGCACCGGCACGCCGGCGCCGAAAGCAAGGCGCCTTCGGGCGCCGCGACCGCGGCGGGAGGCGCTCGTGGCAACTGGTGAGCTGACCAAGCGCGTCGACGAGTCCGAGCTGGCGTACGGCGAGGCCCTGACGTCGAGCGGCCGCGTGTCGGCCGCGAAGATGTACGAGCCGGCCGCGCCGACGGGCCCGTTCGACACCCGCCAGCTGGCCCGCCTGGACGAGGCGCTGACGTTCGCGAGCCGGGAGACCGGCCTCGACTTCAGCCTGTACCTCGGCGAACTGGGCGAGGACAGCCGCGCGTCCGCGGAGAAGCTGCACTCGACGACGGCGGACCCGGCCAACGCGGTCCTGATCGCGGTCTCCCCGGGCGAGCGCAAGATCGAGATCGTCACGGGCAAGACGGCGTACACCCGCCTCCCGGACCGCGGCGCCAAGCTGGCGGTGGCGAGCATGGTGGCGTCCTTCAAGGAGGGCGACCTCGTTCGCGGGCTGGTCAACGGCCTGGTGAACGCACTGCGCATGCTGTCCGACCAGGCTGGGCCCGCGCCCCGCTGATTTCGCGCCAGAGCCCCGCACCTCGGTGAGGTGCGGGGCTCTTCTACGTCCGGGGCTCGAAACTCAGGACTGCGCGTCGAAGTCCCGCGCCGCCAGCGCGCGCACGATGCCCGCCCGGCCCTCCGAAACCAGCCGGCGCAGGGCCTGCGAGTGGTCGCCCGCCAGCCACTCGTCCGACGCCGTGACCGTCTCCTGGTCCACAGCCCACGACGGGTACAGCCCGATCGCGATCGGCTGCGCGCGCTCGCTGGACCGCCGCTGCCAGACCTCGTCGATCACCTCGAAGTACTTGGCCACGTACGAGCCCAGCAGCGCTTTCTGGCCCGGGTGCGAGAAGCCCGAGATGAGCGAGTCGCTGACCGCGTTCGGCAGCTCGTCGTCGTACACCGCGCGCTGCCACGCGTCCGACTTGGCCTCGGCCGTCGGGCGCAGGGCGCGGGCGCGCTCCGCCTGGCGGCGGCCGGTGGCCGTGTTGTCGCGGGACAGTTCCGCGTCGATCTCCGCCGCGTCGGCCTTGCCGTGGGCCACCAGCGCGTGCAGCAGGCGCCAGCGCAGGTCGGTGTCCACCGTCAGGCCGTCGAGCGGCGCGGAACCGTGGAGCCAGCCGGCCACCACCGACAGCGTCGCCTCGTCCAGGACCGAGCCCGCCAGCGAGTTCACGAACGCCAGCTGGTGGTCCGAACCCGGCTCCGCGGCGCGGACCAGCTCCAGCAGCCGCCCGGTGAACGCCGGCCAGCCGGTCGAGGCCGCCCACTCCTGCTCCGCGTACGAGTTCAGCGCGGTCTGGGCCTGCAGCAGCAGCCGCTGGACGACGCCGACCTCGGTCTCGGTGTGGATGCCGCGCTGGACCAGCGTGACGAAGTCGCGGGCCTTCAGCTCGGCCTCGCGGGTCATCTCCCACGCCGCCGACCAGCACAGGGTGCGCGGGAGCGACTCGGTGATGTCGGCGACGCGGTCGATCAGCGTCGTGAGCGACGTCGGGTCGAGGCGCATCGTGCAGTACGTCAGGTCGTCGTCGTTGACCAGCACCAGCTTGCCCGCGGGCAGGCCGACCAGGTCCGGCACCTCGGTGCGCTCACCGTCGACGTCCAGCTCCACGCGGTGCGTGCGGACGATCTTGCCCGAGGCGTCCTCGTCGTACACGCCCACGGCGACGCGGTGCGTGCGCAGCTCACCGGCACCCGGCTTGGCGCCGGACTGCACGACGGCGAACGAGGTGAACGTCCCGTCCGCGCCGACCTCGTAGCGCGGGCTCAGCGAGTTGAGCCCGGTGGTCTCCAGCCACTGCGCGCTCCACCACGACAGGTCGCGCCCGGACGCCTCCTCCAGCGCGCCCAGCAGGTCGGCCAGGGTCGCGTTGCCCCAGGCGTGCTTGCCGAAGTACACCTTCAGGCCGTCGAGGAAGTGGTCCAGCCCGACGTAGGCGACGAGCTGCTTCAGCACGCTCGCGCCCTTGGCGTACGTGATGCCGTCGAAGTTGACCTCGACCGCGTGCAGGTCGACGATGTCGGCCGCGATCGGGTGCGTCGAGGGCAGCTGGTCCTGCCGGTAGGCCCACGACTTCTCGATGTTCGCGAAGCTGGTCCACGCGTTCTTGTACTCGGTCGCTTCGGCCTGGGCCAGGACGCTGGCGAAGGTCGCGAACGACTCGTTCAGCCACAGGTCGTCCCACCAGCGCATGGTGACCAGGTCGCCGAACCACATGTGCGCCATCTCGTGCAGCAGCGTCTCGGCGCGCCGCTCGTAGGCGTAGCGGGTGACGCGGCTGCGGAAGACGTAGTCCTCCAGGAAGGTCACCGCGCCGGCGTTCTCCATCGCGCCCGCGTTGAACTCCGGCACGAACAGCTGGTCGTACTTGGAGAACGGGTAGGGCGTGCCGAACTTCTCGTGGTAGAAGCCGAAACCCTGCTTGGTCTCGGTGAACAGGCGGTCGGCGTCCATGTGCTCGGCCAGCGACGCGCGGCAGTAGACGCCGAGCGGGATGGTCTTGTGGGCGTCGGTGTACTCGTCGCGCCACTCCGCGTACGGGCCGGCGATCAGCGCGACCAGGTACGTCGAGAGCCGCTCGGACTCCTTGAACACCGTCCGGACGGCGCCTTCCGGCGTCTCCTCGGTGGACTCGGCCATCGTGTTCGAGACGACCTTCCAGTCCCGCGGCGCGATGACCGTGAGCCGGTAGACCGACTTCAGGTCCGGCTGGTCGAAGCAGGCGAACATCCGCTTGGCGTCGGCCGTCTCGAACTGCGTGTACAGGTAGACGCCGTCGTCGACCGGGTCGACGAACCGGTGCAGGCCCTCGCCGGTGTTCATGTACCGGCAGTCGGCGGACACCGTGAGCTCGTTCGCCTCGGCCAGCCCGGCGAGCGCGATGCCCTTGTCCTCGACGTAGGCGCTGACGTCGACGTCCGCGCCGTTCAGGGTGGCCGAGTGCACGCGGTCGGCGACGATGTCGATCCACGTGCCCTCGCCGGCCCGGGCGCTGGAGAACCGGACGGTCGTCGTCGACGCGAAGGTCTTCTCCCCGGGACCACCGTGGCCGTCGGTCAGATCCAGCTCGATGTCGTAGGCGGTGACGTCGAGCAGATCCGCGCGCAGCTTGGCTTGGTCGCGGGTCAGGTTGGGGGCGGGCACAGGCACCTCTGGTCGTTGGTATCGGTTTTCAAGTCCCCGCATCCAATCATGGCGACGGGGTGCCCGGCGACAAGGGAACAAGCTCGGGTGCGCCGGTGTTGGCCCGTCGTGTGGGGGTCCGCCCACATCGAGACGTGACACAGGAGTTCCCCGATGACCGCTGCCGAGCAGCCCACGAAGGTCGATTTCTACTTCGACCCGATCTGCCCGTTCGCGTGGATCACCTCCCGCTGGATCCTGGAGGTGGAGAAGCACCGCAACCTGGACCTGCGCTTCCGGATCATGAGCCTGTCGGTGCTGAACGAGGGCCGGGACGAGCTGCCCGAGCAGTACAAGGAGCTGCTGTCGAAGGGCTGGGGACCGGTGCGCGTGGCCGTGGCGCTGTCGCAGCTCAAGGGCGAGGAGATGCTGCGCGAGTACTACACCGAGTTCGGCACCCGGTACCACAACCAGGGCAACAAGGACCGCGACCAGGTCATCAAGGAGGCGCTGGCCGCGATCGGCGCGCCGGCCGAGCTCTTCGACGCCGCGGACTCGACGGAGTACGACGAGGCGCTGAAGAAGAGCCACCACGAGGGCATGGACCCGGTCGGCCAGGACGTCGGCACCCCGACGATCCACATCGACGGCGTGGCGTTCTTCGGCCCGGTCCTGAGCTCCATCCCGCGCGGCGAAGACGCGCTGAAGGTGTTCGACGGCGCGGTGGCGCTGGCGAGCTACCCGGACTTCTTCGAGCTCAAGCGCACCCGCACGGGCGACCTGAACTTCACCTGAGCGCCACTTTCACGTGAAAGCTACGCCCCCAGGTCGTCGCTTTCACGTGAAAGCGACGCTTCAGGGGGTGGCGAGGGCGGCCAGGGTGACGTCGCCGGGGTAGCGGGAAGCTGCCACGGCGGCGGCCTCGGTCGTCTCGCCGCGGCCCATCGCCGCCTTCAGGGCGATCAGCTCGTGCAGGCCGTGGCGGTGGTAGCGGACGAAGTCGGCGTCGACCGGATCGCCGTGGCCGGGCACGATCACCCGCGGTTCGAGGGCGAGGATCGCGTCCAGGGTGCCCGGCCAGGCGGTCAGGTCCGACTCCGCGCTGAAGGAGAACGCGCTGAAGCCGTGCTCCGCGTTCTCGACGACGTCGCCCGCGAAGACGACACCCGCGTCCGGCACGTGCACGACGGCGTCGTGGTCGGTGTGGGCGCGGCCGGGGTGCAGCAGCACGGCGGTGCGGCCGCCGAGGTCGAGCTCGGCCCGGTCGGTGAACAGGTGGTCGGGCACTACGAACGTGGTCCGCGCGATGGCGTCGGCGATGCCGGCCTTGCCCGCTTCGCGGTAGTAGCCGATCCACTTGGCCCGTGCGTCTTCCGCGTACTCGGCCAGCTCGGCCCGGCAGCCTTCGTGCGCCCAGACGGCGCAGGGCGTGAACGCCTCGGTGCCCCACGTGTGGTCGAAGTGCGCGTGCGTGCACGCCACCGACCAGGGTAGCGGCGTGATCTCCCGTACCGCCGCGGCGAGTTCGGCGCCCTGCTCGAGGTCGCCGCGCGTGTCGACGACCAGGCACCGCTCGGCGCCCACCACCAGCCCGACGGTCAGGTCCAGTTCCTCGTAGCGGCGCGCGTGCACGCCGTCGGCGACGTCGATCCAGCGGCCGGTCATGCCAGTACTCCTTCGTTCAGGACAGGGGCAGCCTGGCTCACGTCGAGCCGCGTGGCCAGCGCGACGTCCCCGCCGTGCCCCGATTCGGTCAGTTCCCGCCCCGACACGCAGGCCGTCACCAGGTCGACGTCGGCGCAGCGCGCGGCGAGGGCGGCTTCGGGGGACAGCGACGCGCCCAGCCGGGCCAGCGCGGCGGCGATCGCGCCCGCGCCCACCTGGTCTTCGACGCACGGGCGCAGCGGCCCGAAAGTGTCGCCGGCCCCGAAGATGTCCACGCCCCAGCGTTCCCCGGCCGCGATCAGCCCAACCGGGCCGCCGAGCTCGAGCGCCTTCGCGGCGACGGCGGACGCGTTGCGCAGGCACCCCGCGAGGACGGCGGCCCCGGTCCGCGCGGCCGCGTCGCACAGCGTCGCGCCGTTGGGCGAGGGGAGCGCGAGCAGCGTCCCGGGCGGGATCTCCGTCACAGACGAGGGCCGCAGCGTGAATTCGGCCTCACCCGCGACGACCGCGCCCGCCGCCTTCGCCCGCGCGACGCCGCGTTCGTCGCGCCACCGCACCGGCAGCACCCGGCCGCCGCGGCCGACCACGAGATCCGTGGTGGTGCTGAAGGAAAGCACGTCGACGACCACCAGCACCGCGCATTCGCGGCCGAGCGCGGCGACGCCTTCGCCGCCCCAGTCGAGCCGCACGTCGTGCCCCGATTGCTCCCAGATGCCCACCCCCGGAGCATGCCCGAAACCGGGCGTGGTGGCAGACTCCCAGCCGTGCGTGTCTACTTGGGATCCGACCATGCCGGTTTCGAGCTGAAGAACCACCTGGTGGCTCACCTGGAGAAGCAGGGCCACGAGGTGACCGACATCGGTCCGCACGTCTACGACGCGGCCGACGACTACCCGGCGTTCTGCGTCGAGACGGCGCTGCGCGTGGTGGCCGACGAGGGCAGCCGCGGCATCGTCGTCGGCGGCTCCGGCAACGGCGAGCAGATCGCCGCCAACAAGGTGCCCGGCGCGCGGGCCGGCCTCGCGTGGAGCGTCGAGACCGCGAAGCTGTGCCGCGAGCACAACCACGCCCAGCTGATCGGCGTCGGTGCCCGGATGCACACCGCCGAAGAGGCCACCGAGATCGTCGAGGCGTTCCTGGCGACCGAGGTCTCGCCGGAGGAGCGGCACGCCCGCCGCGTGCAGCAGCTGCTCGACTACGAGCGCACCGGGACCCCGCCGGCGTTGCCGGAAGCCTGATGCCCGAGGGGCACACGCTCCACCGGCTCGCGCGGCTGCACCAGCGCCGGTACGCCGGCGCCCCGGTCGGGGTGAGCAGCCCGCAGGGCCGGTTCGCCGCCGAAGCGTCCCGTTTGGACGGTCAGGTGTTCGTCGGCGCGCAGGCGTACGGCAAGCACCTGTTCCACGACTACGGCCCGCACGGGATCGTGCACATCCACCTGGGTTTGTACGGCACGTTCGGCGAATCCCCGCTGCCCGCGCCGGAACCGGTCGGCCAGGTCCGGCTGCGGCTGGCCGGCCGGACACATTGGACGGACCTGCGCGGGCCGACCCGCTGCGAGCTGCTGTCCCCGGACCAGGCGGACGCGATCAAGGCCCGGCTGGGCCCGGACCCGCTGCGCCGCGACGCGAAACCCGAGCGGGCGTGGGAGCGCGTTTCGCGGTCGAAGACGTCGATCGCGGCGCTGCTGATGGACCAGGCGGTGCTCGCCGGCGTCGGGAACGTCTACCGCGCCGAAGTGCTGTTCCGCCACGGCGTCGCGCCGCTGACGCCGGGCCGTGCGCTGGACCGGGCGTTGTGGGACGACCTGTGGGCCGACCTGGTGACCCTGATGCGCGACGGCGTCCGCGTCGGCCGGATCGACACGGTCCGCCCGGAGCACCTGCCGGAGGCGATGGGCCGCGCGGCGCGGGTCGACCGCCACGGCGGCGAGGTGTACGTCTACCGCCGGGCGGGCGAGCCCTGCCTGGTGTGCGGGACACCGGTGGCGAATTCGGAACTGGTGGGGCGCAACCTCTACTGGTGCCCCACCTGCCAGCCCGCCTGACCGCCCGCGAAAGCCGTGAAGGCCTCCTTACCGGCATTTCGAGCCGGTAAGGAGGCCTTCACGGACGTTCGGGGTCAGAAGTCGAAGCCGCCGCCGTCGAAGCCACCGCCGTCGAAACCGCCGCCGTCGAAACCGCCGCCGCCCCAGTCGCCGCCGCCCATGTCGCCGCCGTCGCCACCGAAGTCGCCGCCGCCGTCACCACCGTCGCCGCCCATGTCGCCGGACTCGAGCGCGTCCTGCTGGCCCGCGTCGTAGCCCGACTCCCACGCCGACGCGCTGGCGATGCCGCTCATGCCGGAGAACATCGCGCTGAACAGGAACATCGACCCGAGGCCCCAGGCACCGGCGACGAGCGCGGGCTTCCACCACGGCTCGCTGTACCAGCCCTGTGGCACCGGCCGCCCGGCCACGCGGCCGCCGGGGTAGTAGTACGGCGTGTCCTGCCCGGCCTCGGGCGAGGCCGCGTAGTGCCGGCCCTCGACGTCGACGTCACGCCGCTCGGTGACCTTGCCGGCGCGCTCGCGCTCGGCCTCCTCCGGCAGCTGCGGCCCGGGGTCCATGCCCATCGCGACGCGCGCGGCGCGGACGTAGTAGAGGCCTTCGACGGCGGTGTCCTTCACCAGCCGGGCCTGTTCGATCGTGCGGGCCTGCTCCAGCTGCGAGCCGGCGGCGTTGTAGCGCTCGCTCGCGTCGGCCATCGCCTGCATCGACGCGGTGTCGTTGCCGTTGAGGTTGAGGACCTGACCGCCGAGCCGCTCGACGAGGCGCCGGGCGTCGGCCTTGGCGTCGTCGAGCTCCCGCTGCCGGGCCGCGGCGCGCTGCCGCGAGAAATAGAGGCCGCCACCGACGATCACGACGACGAGCACGATCAGGAAGATCGCGGTGCCCATGGACCACTCCCAGAAGTTCGGGGCTCGGTGACCGGAAGTCACCTTTGATTCGGACAACGCGGACGTTACGCGGAGGGTTCCCGGCGAGTGATCCGGCACACCGTCAGCCCTGGCCCGGCAAACTAGAACACGTTATAGTTCGACACCATGAAGTTCACCCTGTCGATCGCGATGAACCCCCTCGATCAGCTGGGCGAGCTCGCCCGGGCCGCCGAAGAGGCCGGCTTCGCCTCCATCGCCCTGCCGGACTCGCTCTTCTACGCCGAAACGGTGGACACGGACTACCCCTACACCCCGGACGGCAGCCGGTTCTGGACCGGGGACACCCCGTGGGTCGACCCGCTCGTCGCCACCGCGTCGATGGGGGCGGTCACCAGCCGGATCCACTTCTACACGTCGGTGCTCAAGCTCGGCTCGCGCAACCCGGTGCTGCTGGCGCGCCAGGTGGGCTCGGCGAGCGTGCTCACCGGCGGCCGGTTCGGCCTCGGCCTCGGCGTCGGCTGGCTGCCGCAGGAGTTCGAGTACTGCGGCGTGCCGTTCGAGCGGCGCGGCAAGCGCGTCGACGAGGCCATCGACGTGCTGCGCCTGATCCTCGGCGGCGGCATGGTCGAGTACCACGGCGAGTTCTACGACTTCGACAAGATCCAGATGAGCCCGGCGCCGCCGTCGCGGGTGCCGTTCTACATCGGCGGCCACACGGAGGTCGCGCTCAAGCGCGCCGCGCGGGTCGCCGACGGCTGGTCGTCGGCGATGATGAAGCTCGAGGAGCTGCGCGACACCATCGCGCGCATCAAGGAGCTGCTCGCCGAGCGCGGCCGCGCGGACGACCCGTTCGAGTACCAGGCGGTCTGCATCGACCGCTTCGGCCTCGACGGCTACCGCGAGCAGGCCGAGGTGGGCGTCACCGACGTCATCACCATGCCGTGGGTGTTCGACGGCGTCGGGTTCGACGCGCCGGTCGAGCCGAAGCTCGAAGCGATCCGCAAGTTCGGGACCGAGATCATCGCGAAGTTCGAGGGGTGACGGCCGTGGGTGTGCAGGTCAGCTGGGACACGTCGGCGGAGCAGCCGCCGGCGCGACGTGCGGCGTTCGCGTCGATGACCGCGGTGACGGCGGGGGACAAGGAGGCGTGGCTCGGCTTGTTCGCCGGTGACGCCGTCGTGGAAGACCCGGTCGGGCCGTCGTTCTTCGACGAAGAGGGCAAGGGGCACCACGGCCGCGACGGCATCAGCGCGTTCTGGGACAAGACGATCGCGAACGTGGAGCGCTTCGAGTTCGTCATCCGCGACTCCCACGCGGCGGGGGACGAGTGCGCCAACGTCGGCACGATCACGACGTACCTGCCGGGCGGCTACCGCGTCGACACGGACGGGGTGTTCGTGTACCGGGTGGGCGAGGACGGGCTGATCCGGTCGATGCGGGCGTTCTGGGAGACCGAACGCGCGATGGCGACGGCCCGCCAGGTGACCGAGTAGCGCCGCGCCGCGCCTCACCGGAGGTCTTGAATGAGTCATTCGGGACCTCTGGTGACCTGAATGACTCATTCAAGACGCTGCCCCGCTCGCCCGGCGGTGCCGGCGGGCCGGCAGCCCGGCGTGGTCATGGCCGCTCGGCGCGCGGTGCGGGCTGCCGTTGCGGCCTTCCCCGCCGGCGTCGCCCTCGAGACCAAGGCCGCTCCGGCACTCCCGGAGCGGCCTTCTCATTTCCCGGGAAATGATCGACACGTACCGCAACCGCGCGAGTGCGGAAAGACGGCATTCTGGCGATTGTTTGCTCGGCCGTGCTACCTTTTGCTCATGCAAGCAAAAACGTTCACCGAGAACGCCCGGCGGGCGCAGATCGTCCGCGCGGCGATCGAGACGATCGGTGAACTCGGGTACGCGAAGGCATCGTTCGGGCAGATCGCGAAGCGTGCCGGGCTGAGCAGCACCGGCATGATCTCCTACCACTTCGACGGCAAGGCGGACCTGATCGCCGAAGTCGTGCGGGACGTGCTGACCACGAGCCTCGCGTACATGCGGGAGCGGATCGACGCGGTGGACGGGCCGGCGGCGGAGCTGCGGGTCTACATCGAGTCGAACCTGGCGTTCATCGCCGAGCACCCGGTCGAACTCACCGCGCTGCTCGAAAGCCTGCGGCACGGCGGTGCCCCCGGCGGTGAGGCCGGCGGCGGCACCGGGGAGTGGTACCACGGGGCCATCGACGTCCTCGAGACCTGCCTGCGCGAGGGGCAGCGCACCGGCGACTTCGGCCGGTTCGACCCGCGCGTCATGGCGATCACCATCCGCCAGGCCATAGACGGCTTCCACACCGAATCGATCCGCCGTCCGGGGATCGACGTCGCCGCCTACGCGGCCGAACTCGTCCGCATCGTCGAACGTGCCACCGCGCACGACTGAACTGGGGAAACCATGGCCACCTCGTCCTCGACCGGCCGCGCGCTGCGGCCGGTCATCTTCCTGCTCTACCTGAACCTGCTGATCAGCATCGCGTTCGCGGTGCTGACGTTCCTGAACAAGGAGGCCATCCTCGACTACCAGGTGCTGCACTGGGAGTCGACCGGTCAGGCGAACCCGGCCGACCACGCGGGGACGCGCGCGTCGCTCGAAAGCGTCCTGTGGATCCGCCCGGTGTCGGTCCTCGTCATCGCCATCGTCTACGTCCGCCTGGCCGCGCGGCTCAAGCTCGGCAGGCGGCGCACGTGGGTGCGGGTGATGCTGGTGACCGTCCTCGGGCTCGCCGGGCTCGTGTACCTCGTCGTCTCGGCCGAGTTCCCGGACTGGATGCGGGCCGGCCAGGTCGTCCAGGCCGTGGTCCTGCTCGTGCTGTTCCTGCTGCTCTGCTCCAAGGGTGTCCGCGGGTACTTCTCGAAGGAGGGCCGCGTTCCCGCGAAGGTCTGACCACGGCAGGCGCCGCGTCCCGGTCCGCGGACGCGGCGCCCGTCAAAAAACTGTTCACATTCTGTTTCCTTCGGGCGATTTCAACCGCGCCGGAAATAAGTGCGCGCCGCGGCGCGGAACAAGTGGTGCGGCTCATAACGCCCACCTACTTTCGATCCTTGCCCGACGGCCGGCGTTTCCCTGGGGTAAACGCTGGTCGGGACGGGTTTGCAGGCCGTCCCACCGAACGGGACTTAACGGACATCGCGGTCCGGGTGAACCCCCTTCGTGGCTCGTTGCGGCACGTAGGGGCAGGTGGTAGCTTCTGGTTCGTTATCTCCTCGCGGGAGACCGGGTGATCGGGGCAGTAATCACCCAACCGGGAAACTGCGGGGATCTGGGGTCTGGGGAAAGGTTCGTCTGATGAACGGTTACCGCTGTCCTTCGTGAGGACGCTGAATAGACGTTGAAGCCGGCTCATGCGCGAGCCGGCCGAGTACGTAATCGCCGGCAGGCGCCGTTGGGGAGCGGTGTGCCGTGTGATTGCCGTGAAGCAATGCGTGCGGCGGCCTTTGCCCGCCCGCACACGTGGCTGTGCTGGTGATTCACGGAGAACAACGGGAGCCGGCGGCCTGGGGGCCGTCGTTCCGGCCGTGGATCAGAGGAGTCCAACACACAGAGAATTTCTGGGGGAAGTTCCGTCATGCTCATCGAACGTGACTTCGAAACGGCGACGCTGAGTCAGATGCTCGCCGACTGCCATTCCGGGGCCGGCGGTGTCGGCCTCGTCCTCGGTCCGGTCGCCAGCGGGAAAACGGCCCTGCTGGAGGAGTTCGGCAGGCAGGCCGCCGGTACCGGCGCGGTCGTCCTGTCCGCCTCCGGCGCCCGGTCGGAAACCGCCGTCGGGCTGGGCGTCGTTTCCCAGCTGGTGCACACCCCGGGTGTCCGCGCGGACATCGTCGACCAGGTTTCGGCGTACGTGGAGGACGCCGAAGCCGACGCGACGCTGCTGGACAGCCGGTTCCTGCACCGCCTGTCCAGCGCGGTGATCGGCTGGTCGGCCGAGACCCCGCTGGTGATCTGCGTCGACGACGCCCACTACGCCGATCCCGCGTCGCTGCAGTTCCTGCAGCACATGGCGCGGCGCATCCGGCCCGCCCGGGTGCTCGTGCTGCTCGCCGAACGCGCGGACCCCGGCGAACGGCGCCCGGTGCGCCACGTCGACCTGATGCGGCGGCCGCACTGCCGCCAGCTGCGGCTGGCCCCGTTGTCCCGCAACGGCGTCGGCGTCCTGCTGGCGGGCAAGCTCGACGAAGGCAAGGCCCACGCGCTGGCCGCGGAGTGCTTCGCGGTCAGCGGCGGCAACCCGCTGCTGGCCACCGCGCTGGTGCAGGACACCAGGGCGGCGGGCGCGGGCGGGGTCGTCGCCGGGGCCGCCTACCGGCACGCGGTGCTCAGCTGCCTGCACTCCAGCGAGCCGCGCGCGCTCGAACTCGCCAGGGCGCTCGCCGTCCTCGGCGACGGCGAGCAGTCGCTGGTCCCGCTGGCCGGCGGCATGGTCTCCTTCGCGCCGGCCACCACCGAGCCGGTGCGGAAGGCGCTGGAGTCGGCCGGCGTCCTCGACGGGCACCGGTTCCGCCACGCCGAGGCCCGCGCCGCGGTGCTCGACGAGCTCGACCCCGGTGTCCGGTCCGCCCTGCACGGCCAGGCCGCGCGCCTGCTGTTCGACCAGGGCGCCCGGCCGACCGCCATCGCCGCGCACGTCGTGGCGGCGAACCTGGACGAGCCGTGGACCGAGCACCTGCTGTCCGAGGCGTCGGAGGCGGCGCTGCTCGAGGACGACGTCGAACTGGCCCGCGCCTGCATCGCGCTGGCCAGCCGCTGCTGCACCGACGACCGCGACCGCGCGATCGCCAAGGCGTCGCTGGCCGAGATCGAATGGCGGACCACCCCGGCGAAGGCGATGCGCCGGCTGCCGGAGCTGGTGCACGCGACCCGCGCCGGACACCTGCCGGGCATCCGGGTGGTCGGCATCTTCGAGTTCCTGCTCTGGTTCGGCCGGGTCGACGAGGCCGTGGAGATCGCGAACGCCTTCGGCGACCTCGTCGACTCCACCGACCGGCGCACCCGCGGCGAGCTGCTCACGCTCGACTCGTGGCTGGCCAGCTCGGTGCCGGGGATGCGGCACCTCGTCGAGCCGATGCTCGCGACCTGCACCGGGGACTCGGCCGCGCCGCGGCTCGGGCTCGCGGTGAACTCGCAGCAGAAGGCGGTCGGCGCGCTGACCAGCGCCGTGCGCGAAGGCCCGACCGAGGCCGCCGTGCTCGACGCCGAGCAGGTGCTCGAAGGCACCCGGATGACCGACACCAGCTTGCGGCACCTGGTGTTCGCCGCCACGGTGCTGATCTACGCCGAGCGCCTCGACAAGGCCGCGACCTGGGCCGAGCACCTGATGGCGCAGGCCGCCGGGCGCCCGGCCCCGACGTGGCAGGCTTCGCTGGCCGAGCTGCGCGCCGAAGTCGCCCTCCGCCAGGGCGACCTCCCGCTCGCGGCGCGCAACGCGAAGCTCGCGCTGACGAAGATGACGCCGGAGGCCTGGGGCATCGGGGTCGGCGCCCCGCTGGCCACGCTGCTGGCGGCGCTCACCGAGATGGGCCGGTTCGACGAGGCGGCGGAGCTGCTCAACCAGCCGGTGCCCGACGCGCTCGGCGAGACCCGGTTCGGCCTGCACTACCTGCACGCTCGGGGGCACTACTACCTCGCGACGGGCCGGCTCCCGACCGCGCTGAACGACTTCCTCGCCTGCGGGGAGCAGATGGCGCGCTGGGAGCTGGACCAGCCGTCGCTGGTGCCGTGGCGCTCCAGCGCCGCCGAGGTCTACCTGAAGCTGGGTGACCGCGAAAAGGCGAGGGAGCTCGCCGAGGCGCAGGCGGCGAAGCTCGGGCCGGACTGCGGCGACCGCACGCGGGGCATCACGCTGCGGACGCTGGCGCTGGTGGCCGACCCGGCGCAGCGGCCGAAGCTGATGCAGGAAGCGGCCGACGCGCTCGAAAAGTCCGGTGCCAAGCTGGAACTGGCCCGGACGCTGGCCGAGCTGAGCCGGGCCGGCGGCGACCCCGTCACGGCGCGCACGGCGAGCCGGGACGCGCGGGCGCTGGCCAAGGAGTGCGGGGCGGAGCTGCTGCGGCGGTCCTTCCTCGACGGCGGCAACGACGACGTCGTGGTCTCCCTCCGCGGCGCGGTGGCGCCCGCCGACGTCAAGCTGCTCACCGACGCCGAACAGCGGGTCGGCTGGCTGGCCGCGCGCGGGCACACCAACCGGGAGATCGCGAGCCGGCTCTACATCACCGTCAGCACCGTGGAGCAGCACCTGACGCGCGTCTACCGCAAGCTGAGCGTCACCCGGCGCCGCGACCTGGCGGCGGAACCGCAGCTGCGGGTGCCAGAGCAGCAGGAGCGGCTGCCCGGCGCGCCCCGCCAGCCCGTGGCGGTCAACCACCAGGCGGTGCCCCCGGTGCGCCGTCCGCTGCGGCCGGTACCGCCCGGCCGCTGAGTCCGGTCCGGAGGAGCCGGGACCCGCTTCGGCGGGCCCCGGCTCCTTCGCGCGTTTCGGCCCCACCCCTAGGTTTTCCGTGGCGCCCCTAGGCCGTTCCCCTCGGGGTAGGGGCGGGCCATTGACTTGGCGCCGATCTCCTTGACTTCGCGGCGGCGTGGCGCGAGCGTGGACGTCGTTGCCGACCACCGGACGCGGATTCGGCGGTACAGCGCGATTTTCGCGGCGGCAGGGTTCACCGAAGCTGCTCGCAAGGCGGCCGGACGACGCCACGGCGGGGGCTCTACTCGTTACGTGGCAAGGGAAGGCACATTCATGGCGAAGCGTGCGTTGATCACGGGCATCACCGGGCAGGACGGTTCGTACCTGGCCGAACACCTCCTCGCCGAGGGTTACCAGGTCTGGGGCCTGGTCCGCGGCCAGGCGAACCCGCGCAAGTCGCGGATCAGCAGGCTGGTCTCCGATCTGCACTTCGTGGAAGGCGACCTGATGGACCAGGTCAGCCTCGTGTCCGCGGTGGACCTGGTGCAGCCGGACGAGGTCTACAACCTCGCGGCCATCTCGTTCGTGCCGATGTCGTGGCAGCAGCCCGAACTCACCACCGAGGTGAACGGCATGGGCGTGCTGCGGGTGCTCGAAGCGGTCCGGATGGTGTGCGGGCTGGACAAGTCCCGGCCCACGACCGGCGGCGGGATCCGGTTCTACCAGGCGTCGTCGTCGGAGATGTACGGCAAGGTCGCCGAGACCCCGCAGAACGAGCAGACCATCTTCCACCCGCGCAGCCCCTACGGCGTCGCGAAGACCTACGGGCACTTCATCACCAAGAACTACCGCGAATCCTTCGGCATGTTCGGGGTGTCCGGGATCCTGTTCAACCACGAGTCGCCGCGCCGCGGCGCCGAGTTCGTCACCCGCAAGATCACCATGGCGGTGGCGGAGATCAAGCTGGGCCTGCGCGACAAGCTCTACCTCGGCAACCTGGACGCGGTGCGCGACTGGGGCTTCGCCGGCGACTACGTCCGCGCGATGCACCTGATGCTGCAGCAGGACACCGCGACCGACTACGTCGTCGGCACCGGCGAGATGCACTCGGTCCGCGACGCCGTCCAGATCGCCTTCGACGCGGTCGACCTGAACTGGCACGACTACGTCGTCATCGACCCGGCCCTGGTGCGGCCCGCGGAGGTCGAAACCCTCTGCGCCAACCCGGACAAGGCGCGCGCCGAACTCGGCTGGAAGCAGACGGTCGACTTCGAGGAGCTGATGCGGATGATGGTCGAGGCCGACCTGCGCAAGGCGTCGAACGAGCACAAGTACAGCGAGCTGATGCTCGCCGGGAGCTGGTGAGCCGATGACCCCCATCCTGTTCGCGTCGATCGCCGACGCCGGCATGATCAACCCGCTGCTGGTCATCGCGGGCGAGCTCGCCCGCCGCGGCGTGCCGGACCTGTACTTCGCGTCCACAGAGGACCGCCGCGCGGCCGTCGAGGCCATCTCCGCCGACAACCCGGTGAAGTTCGTTTCGTTCGGGGAGCGCCTCGAGCGCCCGCCGGGCGAGTGGGACCCGGACCTCTACGCCGCCGCGACGCAGCCCGCGAAGCCCGGCGCCCTCACCGCGCGGCCGCAGAACGTGATCGCGTACCTGAGCGGAGTCACCGACGCGAGCATCATGGTGACGATGTACGAGCGCGCGCTGGCCGTCGTCGACGAGGTGAAGCCGGCGCTCATGGTCATCGACTCCTCCAGCGTCTACCCGACCGACGCGGCGATCGCGCGGAACATCCCGTACGTCTACAGCGTGCCGATCTCGGTCAGCGAGGTCTTCGCCGACCGCCTGCCGCTGAGCTACCCGAGCCCGAACACCGGGCTGCCGCGCGACCTGTCCGGCCGCCAGAAGCTCGCGAACCTCGGCTTCCGGCTGCGGCTGCTGCTCGGCATGCTCACGAAGGTGCCCGCGGTGCAGTTCACCAAGGCCCGCAAGGAAGCCGGCATCGTGAACGCGACCGCGGGCCAGTCCGCCTACGCCGACCGCGCGCAGGCGATCCTGGCGTACTCGGTGTTCGGCATGGAGTACCCGTTCGCCGCGGCGCCGTCGCACCTGAAGATGGTCGGCCCGGTCGTGCCGCCGCTGCCCGAGGCCGTGACTCCGGACCCGGCGCTGTCGGCCTGGCTGGACGAGCACGAGTCGGTCGTCTACCTGGCGTTCGGCACCCACATGCGGCTGACCGCGCCGCAGGTGACGGCGATCGCCGAAGCGGCGCGGAAGCTCGGGCCGGAGCACCACGTGCTGTGGAAGCTGCCCAAGGCCCAGCGCGCGCTGCTGCCGGCGGACCTGCCCGCGAACGTGCGCCTGGAGAACTGGGTGCCGTCGCAGTTCGACGTGCTGGCCCACCCGCACGTGCGCGTCTACTACAACCACGGCGGCGGCAATAGCGCGTACGAAGGCGTGTACTTCGGCAAGCCGGGCCTCGTGCAGCCGTTCTGGATGGACTGCCACGACCACGCGGCCCGCGTCCTCGACAGCGGCTGCGGGCTGGTGCTTTCGCACGAGGAGGCCGTGTCCGCGGACGCGATCGTCGCGAAGCTGCGCCGGTTGCTGGAGGAGAAGGAGTTCACGGCGAACGCCGAGGACTGGGCGGACCGCTTCCGGTCGGCGGGCGGCGCCGCGGCCGCGGCCGACGCCGTGCTGGCCGCGGTCCGGTGAGCGGGGAAGGGAAGGGCATGTCCGTCAAGTACCCGGTTTCGCAGCCGTACCTGGACGAAGCCGAGCTGGCCAACGTCACCGAAGCCGTCACGAGCGGCTGGATCTCCTCACAGGGCCCGTACGTGGCCCGGTTCGAGGAGGCCTTCGCGGCGTACAACGGGGTCGAGCACGGCGTGGCGTGCTCGTCCGGCACGACGGCGCTGACGCTGGCGTTGCGCGCGCTCGGCATCGGCCCGGGCGACGAGGTGATCGTCCCCGAGTTCACGATGATCGCGTCCGCGTGGGCGGTGACCTACACCGGCGCGACCCCGGTGTTCGTCGACTGCGGCGACGACCTCAACCTGGACGTGTCGCTGATCGAAGCGAAGATCACCCCGCGCACCAAGGCGATCATGCCGGTGCACGTCTACGGCCGCCGGTGCGACATGGCCGCCATCATGGAGATCGCGTACGAGTACAACCTGCGCGTGGTGGAGGATTCCGCGGAGGCGCACGGGGTGCGGCCGGTCGGGGACATCGCGTGCTTTTCGCTGTTCGCCAACAAGATCATCGCGTCGGGCGAGGGCGGGATCTGCCTGACGTCGGACGCGCGGCTGGCCGCGCAGATGAAGCACCTGCGGGGGATGGCGTTCAACCGGGACCACACGTTCCTGCACAAGAAGGTCGGCTACAACTTCCGGATGACCAACCTGCAGGCCGCGGTCGCGGTGGCGCAGGTGGGCAAGCTGGACTCGATCCTCGAACTGCGGGCGTCGATCGAGGCGCGCTACGACGAGCGGCTGCGGGACGTGCCCGGGGTGACGCTCATGCCGCGGCGCGACGTGCTGTGGATGTACGACCTGCTGTGCGAGCGGCGGGAGGAGCTGCGGGAGTTCCTGGCTTCGGAGGGCATCGAGACCCGCGTGTTCTTCAAGCCGATGAGCCGGCAGCCGATGTACCTCGACCCGGTCTGGCCGTCGCTGAAGGCGAACCGGTTCGCCGAGGAGGGGCTGTACCTGCCGACGTACACGTCGTTGACGGAGGCGGACCAGGAGTACATCACCGACCGGGTCCGGAAGTTCTACGGCTGCTGATCGGGCGTTGAGGGGACCTTCCTGCCAGGCGACTGGCGGAAGGTCCCCTTCGGCGTGTCCGGCGCCGGGTCCTGGCCCTGGCCTGGACGTCATGAACGACCCTTTCACCTCGTCCGGCGAGATGAACGACTCTTTCATGACATTGCGGGCCGCGGCCGGCTAGGGCTTCGGCACCTTGCTGCTCAGGTACGTCAGCACCGCCAGCACCCGCCGGTTGTCGTCCTCGTGCTGGGCCAGGTCCAGCTTCGTGAAAATACTCGCCGTGTGCTTGCCCACCGCGGCCTCGCTGATCACCATCCGCTGCGCGATCGCCGCGTTGGACCGGCCCTCCGCCATCAGCTCCAGCACCTGGCGCTCGCGGGGCGTCAACGCCTCCAGCGGGTCGCGGCGGGATCGGCTGGCCAGCAGCTTCGAGATCACCTCGGGGTCCATCGCGGTCCCGCCCGCCGCCACCATCCGCAGCGCGTCGACGAACTGGTCCGCGTTGAGCACGCGGTCCTTCAGCAGGTAACCGATCGCCCCCGCGCCGTCGGCCAGCAGCTCTCGCGCGTACGTCTGCTCGACGTGCTGGGACAGCACCAGCACCGGCAGCCCGGGACGCCGCTGGCGGGCCTCCAGGGCCGCGCGAACGCCCTCGTCGCTGAACTTGGGGGGCAACCGGACGTCCACCACCGCGATGTCCGGTTCGTGGTCGTCGATCGCCTTCAGGAGCTCGGTCGCGTTGCCGACCGCGGCCACCACGGTGAACCCCTTCGCCTCGAGCAGCCGGGTCATGCCGTCTCGAAGCAGGTAGAGATCCTCCGCGAGGACAACGCGCACGAACCGCTCCTGGGTTTCCGGGCCGGGCGGGGCCGGGGCTGGGTGGTCCAACCGTACCGTCGGCGCGTCCGCCCGGTTACCCCGAGTCAGTCCAGCGCACGCTTCAGGAAGCCGCGGATCCCGATGATCCCGAAGAGCACCGTCGCGGCCACCATGACCAGCACGGAGATCCACAGCGGGATCGACTCGACCTGCGTCGGCATCACCAGCCGCCGCAGCGCTTCCGACACGTACGTCAGCGGGTTCGCCGCGCAAATCACCTGGAACCACCGCAAACCGGACAGGCTGAGCCACGGGAACTGGCCCGAGCCGGTGAAGATCAGGGGGACCAGCAGGATCGTGAAGACGAGGTTGATGTGCCGGGGCGGGACGATCGTGCCGAGCACCATGCCCACCGCCGCGCCGGCCAGCGACCCCAGGGCGACCACGCCGGCGACACCCGGCAGGGCCGCGGGGTCCCAGCTGACGCCGTCGAGGATGAGCAGGCCGATCGGGATCATCACCAGGCCGGCGATGACGCCGCGGATCGCGCCGAACAGCATCTTCTCGACCGCCACCAGGCGGATCGACAGGGGCGCCAGCAGCCGGTCCTCGATCTCCCTGGTCACCGAGAAGTCCAGCACCAGCGGGAGCGCGGTGTTCTGCAGCGCCCCGGTGAACGCGTTCATCGCGACCATGCCGGGCAGCAGGATCTGCGCGTAGCCGGCGCCCGCGTAGCCGATCTGCGAGAGCACCTTGCCGAAGATGAACAGCAGGAACAGCGGCTGGATCAGCATCTGCGCCAGGAACGGCAGCAGCTCCCGCCCGGTGACGAAGGCATCGCGCCCGAGGACGGCGAAGAACGCGCGGGCCTGGCCGGGGTTGCCGGCCTGGCCGGTGCCGGTGCCGAGCCCGGGCGGCGGGGTGAGCGTCGTGGCGGTCATCGCAGGTCCCGTCCGGTGATGGAGATGAACACGTCTTCGAGGGTCGGCTTGCCGAACGAGATCCCGGTGACCTCGCACCGCTCGCGGCCCAGCACGGCCAGCACGCCGGGCAGCAGCGACGCCGGCTCGGCTTCGGTGTAGAGGCGGAACTGGACGGCGCTCTCGTCGGCGGCGGCCCGGCCGGTCGCGGCGAGCCGCTCGACCCGGACGACGGCGGGCACCAGCTCCAGCTCCTTGCCGACGGCTTCGGCGGGCGCGTCGGCCAGCGTGACGCCCACGGTGAGCGTCGTGTTGCCCGGCAGCGACCGGGTCAGCGCTTCGGTGGTGTCGAGGGCCAGCAGCTTGCCGTGGTCGACGATGCCGACCCGGTCGCACAGCTTGGCCGCCTCCTCCATGTCGTGCGTGGTGACGACGACGGTGACGCCTTCGGCCGTCAGCTCGGCGACGCGCTCGTGCACGAACAGCCTTGACTGCGGGTCCAGCCCGGTCGCCGGCTCGTCGAGGAACATCACCTTCGGCCGGTGCATCAGGGCACGGGCGATCATCACGCGCTGGGCCTGGCCGCCGGACATCTCGTCCACCCGGGCCTTCGCGCGCGGGCCGAGGCCCATCCACTCGATCAGCTCGTCGGCCCGGCGGTGCCGCTGCGCGCGGCCCATGCCGTGGTAGGCGGCGTGGAACAGCAGGTTCTGCCGCACCGTGAGCGATTGGTCGAGGTTGTTGCGCTGCGGCACCACGGCCAGCACCTGGCGGGCCGCGGTCGCGTGCTTGACGACGTCGATGCCGGCCACCTCGGCCCGGCCGGACGTCGGCAGCGCGCGGGTGGTCAGCATGCTGACCGTCGTCGTCTTGCCCGCGCCGTTGGGGCCCAGCAGGCCGAAGACCTCGCCCGCGGCGATCGTGAAGCCGAGGCCGTCGACCGCAGGCCGTTCTGCTTTCGGGTACCTCTTCACGAGGTCCCGCACCACCACAGCGTCCTGCACGCTGGTCCTCCAGGGAAATCAGGGTCGAAAGGGCAGACGGGGGTGAGGAAGGGCCGTGGTGCTGGGGGACAACCTCGGCCCTTCCCCACTGGCGGCTGGTCCGGAGACGAACCAGCGGGTCAGGAAACGCGCTTGAGGTGCCGCTCGAGCTCGTCGGCCGCCCGGACGGCGCCGCCGGCCGCGCGCACCTTCGCGCTCATCGCGGCGACCGCGGCGTCGATCCGCTCGTCGCCCGCCGTGGCGCGCACGGCTTCGCGCAGCAGCTCCGGAGTGGGCTCCTGGCCGGTGAGGCTGGTGCCGAGGCCGAGCTCCGCGACGCGCTGGGCGACGGCGGCCTGCTCGACGCTCTGCGGCAGCGACACCATCGGGGTGTCGAAGTACAGCGCCTCCATCGTCCCGCCCATGCCGGAGTGGGTGATGAAGACCGAAGCGTGCTTCAGCACTTCCAGCTGCGGCACCTGGGCGTGCGCTTCGAAGTTCGGCGGCAGCTCGCCCAGCTCCGCCGGGTCGAGGGTGCCGATCGACAGCACGACGTGCCAGTTCTCGCCGGTGAAGGCCGTCACGACGGCGCGGAAGAAGTCCGGGCGGTCGTTGAACGCCGTGCCGAGCGAAACCAGCAGCACGGGCTTGCCGTCCGACGGCGGCTGCCAGTCGCCCTGGAACGCCCGGTCGCCCAGGCACGGGCCGACGAACGCGAAGCGGTCGTCGAACGTTTCGCCGCGGTACTGGAACTCCTTCGCCACGAACGCGAGCGCGAACTCCTCGCGGCCGATGGCGAAGTCGGCGGGGGTGATCTCACCGACGCCGTGCGCCGCGGTCAGCTCCGCGATCTTCTCGCGGAACGCCACGCGCGCCGGGTGGTCCTCGCTGAAACCGTTTTCCTCCCCGAGGAACTTCGCCAGCGACCACTCGTCGTTGTAGGCGAAGGACGGGAACAGCTCGACCGCGGGCACGCCCCACTTCGCGGAAAGCACCCGCCCGGTCGCGTAAACCGTGCGGTCGTACAGGATCAGGTCCGGCTTGTCGTCGGCGAACGCCGCTTCGAACACCGGGATGGTCGCGGTGCTCTCCATGACCAGCACCAGCGGCAGCCAGGCGGCGAAGTCGGCGGGCGGGGCCTCGGTGCGCGGCTTCGGCGTCAAGGACGACTCGTAGCGCAGGACCCGCGCCCCCGTCGGGGCCACCAGGTCGGCGAACTGGTCGGTGGTGGCGAAGGTGACGCGGTGACCGCGGCGGACCAGCTCGGCGGCCACGTCCAGCGTCGGCATGACGTGCCCGTACGCGGGGATGTTCAGCAGCGCGATGTGTGCCATGGGAAAGCTCCTCGGAGTGCGGTGGTCGGCCGGGGGCCCTCAGGCACGCAGGTCGTGCTTGCGGGTGTAGTAGGCCATGAAGCCGATGAGCCCGCCGAGGACCACGATCCACTGCACGGTCGTCACCAGGTTGATGTCGTCGAGCGGCAGCGAGTAGGCGAGCACGACGCGGACGACCGCGTCGACGATCATGCCGACGCCGAAGACCACGGTCAGCAGGCGCAGCCCGTGGCGCATCTTGGGCTCGGTGTCCCAGCGGCGCTCCCAGACCTCCGCGCCGGCGCCGCCGCGCTTGGTGCGGGCGATGCTGACGCCGGCGTGCAGGAAGAACGGCTTTTCGAAGAACAGCGTGATCAGCATCCAGATGCCGAACATGGCGGTCAGCCAGCCGTCCTTGGCGAAGAAGAACCGGGCGTCACCGGAAATCAGGGAAACCGCGGTACCGATCACCATCATCGTCACCATGAAGAGGCCGAGCCCGTCGATCTTGCGGTACCGGGCGAAGACGTACACGGTGCGGACCACCGGGACGATGCCACCGATGATCGCCGCGGTCAACAGCGGGACGCCGTTCTGGCGCAGGATGTAGTAGACGGCGAGGGGGACGATCAGGTCGAACGCGGCGGAAGCGAACAACGCCAGCCGCGGGTTCCGGGGTTCCGCGTGGGACTGCGTGCCCGCTTGCGTGCGCTGGATACCGGCTTCGTTCATTGCTGCTCCTGGGTCATCGCGAGTTCGGTCGCGTTTCCGGTGCCATTCGCTTGCGTCGTGGCGCCGCTTGCCTGGACAACGGTAGTGTCGCGGTGCTGGTCGGCGTGAGCCTGTTAGACCGAACATAGGGGTAGGGCTGGCTATACCCCTATGTGTGGCCTAAGCCGATTGTCCCGTTCCCCGGGGCACCTCAGACTGGGACGACCTCGAGTGCGAGCGGACCCGATCGGGTGCGTCCGGGGCGGATGGGGGACGCGATGAGCCGACCGGGAACACTCTCCCGCGGAGAGTATGATCTGCCGATGTCGACGATTCCCCAGCGGAGCGCGTCGGCCGTCCGGCGCGGCTTCGCCGGAATGGCGCGGCTGCTCGTTTTCGTGCTGTTCGCGGCCGCGCAGGTGTGCGTTCTCACGTTGCCCGCGGTGATCTGGCTGCCGGAATACGTCGCCGCCGCGGGGCTGACCGTGCTGGTCGCCATTCCCGCGTGCCGGGTGCTGCCCGCCCTTTCCCGGAAAAGCGCGCCGCTGCTCTACGGCCGCGCGATCGAATCGCCGTACCTCCCGTTGCCGGCGCTGGAACGCACCGAAAACGGCTGGTACTGGAACGGCTACGACTTCCACAAGTCCCGCTGGATCTCCCTCGCCCAGCGCCGCGGCCGCTGGTTCTTCACCGACCCGGCCACCTGGCGCGACCTGTGCTGGCTGGTGGTCAACCCGCTGACCGGCGGCCTGCTCGCGGCCGTTCCGGTCGCGCTGGCCGCGTTCGGGGCGTTCCTGCTGGTCTCGCCGCTGACCGCGCCCCACCTGGCGACCGACGGGTGGTACTTCCCGCTGCCGGTGGACACCCCGGCCGGGGTCGCCGGGACCGCCGTCGCCGGGCTCGCGCTGCTGGTGCTGGGCCTGGTGGCCGCGCCCGGCGCCGTCAGCCTGCACGAGGCCTGGACGCGGTGGCTGCTGGCGCCCGACGAGCGCGCGCTGCTGACCCGGCGGGTCGAGCGGCTGTTCGCGACGCGGGCCGCGGCCATCGACGCGCAGGCCGCGGAGCTGCGGCGGATCGAGCGCGACCTGCACGACGGCGCCCAGGCGCGGCTGATCGCGATCGGCATGTCGCTCAGCACCGCCGAGATGCTGCTCGACACCGACCTCGACGAGGTCCGCCGCCAGCTGGCGGGTGCGCGTGACCTGTCCGCGGCCGCCCTGCGCGAGCTGCGGGGACTGGTGCACGGCATCCAGCCGCCGATGCTCGCCGACCGCGGGCTCGGCGCCGCGCTCGACGACCTCGCGATGGACGCGCCGGTGCCCACCGACGTCGAGGTCGGCCTGGTCGGCAGGCCCGACGCGGCGCTGGAGTCGGCGGTCTACTTCTCCGTCGCCGAACTGCTGGCCAACGCGGCCAAGCACGCGGCGGCCAAGCGCGTGCGGATCAGCGTCACCTACCGGCCGGGCGCGCTGAAGGTCGTCGTCGCCGACGACGGCAAGGGCGGCGCCGACTTCGGCCGCGGCAGCGGGCTCGCCGGCGTCCAGCGGCGGGTCGCGGCGTTCGACGGGGTCGTGGAAATCGACAGCCCGGCCGGCGGCCCCACCGAAATCACCATCCTCATTCCGTGCGTCCTGCCATCAGCCTGATCGAAAACCGATATCGGGGGATCGAAATGCGTCGTGGGATCGTGGTGTGCGTGTTCGCTCTGGTCACTGCCTTTTCGGTGGCCGGCTGTGACCATTTGATCGATCTGGGGTGCGAGGACCGGTCGTGTCACTTCAACCTCACCAGTGGCGGCAAAGTCGACCTCGGCGGGCAGGAACTGCACGTGCAGAAGGTCGACAACAATTCCGTGACCTTCCTGTCGAACGGGATCAGCGTGTCCCTCTTCCAGGGCGTCGACATCGATTTCCTCGGCTACCACCTGCACCTCGGGGAGATCCGCGGCGGCGAAGCGAGTTTGGACGTCACCCGGAATTAGCCGGGAGTTCGCCCGCCGGCCGCTCTGAACCGGTGAAGGCACTGGTCAAGACAGGGGTTACGGTCCGTGCAGTAGTCACCTAGGTTGGTCCTCAATTGGACCAACAAGCGGGAGGGGCGACCCTTTCGCGGGTTTCTGGGGTGACTATGCGTAATGATCTTCTTCGTGCGCGGCCGCGGTCGCGCACGGCGGCGGTCGTCCTGGCCGGCGTGCTCCTGACGTCCGGCCTGGCGGCGGCCGGTGCGTCGGCCGAGCCGGCCGCGAAGTTCTCGCCGAGGGTGCGCGACCTCGTCGGCGAGCTGACGCTCGACGAGAAGCTTTCCCTGGTGCACGGCGGCACCGACCCGAACAGCGTCGGCGAAGCCGGGTACGTCCCGGGCGTGCCGCGCCTCGGCATCCCGTCGCTGCGGCTGGCGGACGGCTCGGCCGGGGTGCGCGTCGACAAGCCGTCGGTCGTCATGCCGGCGCCGGTTTCGCTCGCGTCCAGCTTCGACGAGTCGCTCGCCACCCGCTACGGCGCCGGTGTCGGCCGCGAAGCCCGGGCGCTGGGCACCGACGTGCTGCTGTCCCCGATGGTCAACACCATCCGGATTCCCTACGGCGGGCGCAACTTCGAGACGTTCAGCGAGGACCCGCTGCTGACGTCGCGGATCGCCGCCGCGGAGGTCAAGGGCATCGCGGGGCAGGGCACCATCCCCGTGGTCAAGCACCTGGCGGGCAACAACCAGGAAAACGACCGGCAGACGATCAACGTCCAGATGGACGACCAGACGCTGCACGAGGTCGAGCTGCCCGGGTTCGAAGCCGCGGTGAAGGCCGGCGCCGGCGCGGTGATGTGCTCGTACAACAACCTCAACGGGCCGTCCGCGTGCGCGAACGGCGACCTGCTGACCGGGATCCTGCGGGAGCAGCTGGCGTTCAAGGGCTGGGTGATGTCGGACTGGCGGATGTCGCTGACGCCCGACTCCCTGCCCAAGGGCCTCGACCAGGAGATGCCGGACGGCACGTACTTCGGCGACCAGCTCAAGACGGCGATCAGCGAGGGCAGGATCCCGCAGTCCGCTTTGGACACCGCCGTGGCGCGCATCCTCGGCCAGCTGGACCGGTTCCACCTGCTCGACAACCCCGCGCGCCCGACGCGTGACCTGGCCGGGCTGACGGCGACGGCGCAGGACGTCGCCCAGGCGGGCGCGGTCCTGCTGCGCAACCAGAAGGGGGCGCTGCCGCTGAGCACCACGCGCTCGGGCAGCGTCGCGGTGATCGGCTACAACGCGAAGACGCCGAAGCTCAACGGCGGCGGCAGCTCCCACGTCCTCCCGTCGGCCACGCCGGCCAGCCCGCTGGACGTCATCAAGCAGCGCGCGGGCAGCACGACGACGTACACCCCGGGCTACGACCCGGCGGGCGAGGCGGTGCCGTCGAACGCGCTGTCCCCGGCCTACACCCAGGGCGGCGGGCTGCCCGCCGGCGCGGAAGGCGTGTTCTACAACGGCACGATCACCGCGCCGGTCGAAGGCGACTACAGCATCCAGCTGCAGGCCACCGGCGGTGGCGGCTTCCTCCAGGTCGACGGCGCCGCGAGCGGCCTGTTCGGCGATTCGATCGCGACCGGCTACACGGGCATCACCGTGCACCTGACCGCGGGCCAGCACTCGCTGCTGCTCTACGGTTTCGCGGACTTCGTCAAGCCGCTGCAGGTGAACCTGCACTGGCTCACCCCGGCCGCGGCCCAGGCCAAGATCGCCGAAGCGGTGGCGGCGGCCAAGGCGGCCACCACGCCGATCGTGTTCGCCTACGACGACAGCTCCGAAGGCCTCGACCGCCCCGACCTGTCGCTGCCGGGCTACCAGGACGAGCTGATCGACGCGGTCGCCACGGCCAACCCGCGCACGGTGGTCGTGCTGAACACGGCGTCCGCGGTGAAGATGCCGTGGCTGGCGAAGACGGCCGCGGTGCTGGAGATGTGGTACCCGGGCCAGAAGGGCGCCGAAGCGACGACGGCGCTGCTGTACGGCGACGCCAACCCGCAGGGCAAGCTGACCCAGACGTTCCCGGTGGACGAGGCCCACACCCTCGTCAGCGGCGGCGCGGGCCTGTACCCGGGCCAGGACGGCCAGGTGAAGTACACCGAGGGCGTCGACATCGGCTACCGCTGGTACGCGGACAAGAAGGTGGCCCCGCTCTTCCCGTTCGGCTACGGGCTTTCGTACACGTCGTTCGCGTACAGCGGGCTGACGGCTTCGAACGCCTCGGACGGCGGTCTCGACGTGAAGGTGACGGTGCGGAACACGGGAACCCGGACGGGCACGGAGGTGGCCCAGGTGTTCCTCGGCCCGAGCCCGCAGGTGACGGCTCCGCAGGCGCCGACGGCGCTCGGCGGGTACGCGAAGGTGACGTTGACGCCCGGGGCGTACCGGACGTTGACGATCCACGTGGACCCGCGCCAGCTGAGCTACTGGGACTCGGCGGCGAAGGCGTGGAAGCGCGGAAGCGGGACGCGGTCGGTGCAGGCCGGTTCGTCTTCGGCCTCGCTGCCGCTGAGTACTCAGGTCGCGGTGAGCTGACCTGATCTCACTGGACGGCCGGTGCTCCCGTTGGGGGCGCCGGCCGTTTCGCGCGGTGGCGGGAGGCAAGACCGCCGCCTCGCGACACGCGCCCGAATCTCGCCGGCGCCTCGGCCGGCCCGGCGGCCCGCGATGTCATGAAAGGGTCGTTCACCTCGCCAGACGACATGAACGACCCTTTCACGACATCCCCGCGGCGCCGGGCAGACCACGCCCGGACCCGCGCGCGCGAACGGCCGGTGCCCCGGGTAGGGCACCGGCCGTCCGAAGGGATCGTCAGCCGTTCGTCACCGGTAGGTGGCGGAGGCCTCGGATGATCGCCGAGCGTCGGCGGTCGGCCGGGCCCGTCTGGCGCAGGTCCGGCAACCGCGTTGCCAGGACCCGGAACGCCACGTCCGCCTCCAGGCGGGCCAGCGGCGCGCCCAGGCAGTAGTGCGAACCGCCCGAAAAGGACAGGTTGTCCGGCGTGGTCGGGCGGGTGATGTCGAAGACGTCCGGCCGGGACCAGACAGCGGGGTCGCGGTTGCAGCCCGCGGTCAGGATGACGACCGCGGTGTCGGCCGGGATCACCGTGTCCCCGATCTCGACGTCCACTGTGGACACCCGGCTGGACTGCTGCACCGGCGCCTCGAACCGCAGCGACTCCTGCGCCGCCTGCGGGGCCAGGTCCGGGTCCGCCACCAGCTTGTCCCACTGGTCACGGCGTTCCAGCATCGTCTTCACGCCGACGCCGATCAGGTTCACCGTCGACTCCGCGCCCGCGAGCGTCAGCAGCTGGCACATCGACACCAGTTCGTGGGTCGTGAGCCGGTCCTCGGACCGCGCCGTCAGGAGCTTGCTGACCGCGTCGTCGCCCGGGTGGGCCAGGCGCATTTCCATCAGCTCGGTGAACAGCGCGTCCAGCTCGTCCAGCGACCGCTGGACGCTCGCGATGTGCTCCGCCGACGTGATCTCGTCGAAGATCGTGCCGAACTTCGGGCCGTGCTCCAGGTACCGGCTCAGGAACGGCTCGGGGATGTCGAAGATGGCCGCCACCACCGTGACCGGGATGAGGTCGGCGAACGACGTCATCAGGTCGAACTCCCGGCTGGTGTCCACCCGGTCCAGCAGCTCGTGGCAGATCGCCGTCAGGCGGTCGCGGAAGCCGAGGATCGCCTTGGGACTCAGGAACGGCGTGGCCAGCTTGCGCAGCCGCGCGTGGTCGGCGCCGTCGGCGCCCAGCATCGAGTTGTCGAACGTCGTGATCACCGGGCTGATCGGCTTGCCGTCGGACTTGAGCACCCCGAACCGCCGGTCGCGCAGCACCTTCGTGGCCGTCGCGTGGTCGACCGTCGTCCACGCGCCGAGCTCGCTGCGGTGCAGCGCGCCCTTCGCGCGGATCTTTTCGTACAGCGGGTAGGGATCCTCCGGGCCGCGCAGCAGCAGCGCCAGGGGATCGCCGAGTTCGCCGAGGGTCCACAGCACGCGCATCTGCGTGGTCATGTCCTCGGCCGTCTGGACCGGCATGGCTTTCCTCCTACGGCTTTCCGGCGGTGATCAGCCCGGCGACACCGCGCACGGTCGGCGCCTCGAACACCTGGGAGATCCGCAGCTTGACGCCGAGGTCCCGGCTGATCCGGGAGCACAGCTGGGCGGCGGACAGCGAGTTGCCGCCCTGCCGGAAGAACGAGACGTCGCTGGCGATCGTGGGCACGCCGATGATCTCGCGCAGGAACCCCGCCACCGCGGCTTCGGTGTCCGAAAGCTCTTCCGCCACCGGCGCGACCGACTCGGCACGGCGGTTCGCGGCCAGCTCGGCCAGCGCGCGGCGGTCCAGCTTCCGGTCCTCCAGCACGGGCAGCCGCTCCAAACGCTGCACCAGGGCGGGCACCAGGTACCCCGGCAGCCGCTCGGCCAACCGGGAGCGCAGTTCCTCCTCGCCCGGCGCGGAGCCGGACCCGGTGTAGAACAGGCACAGGTCCTCGTACGCGCCGTCGGCGCCGGTCACCGGCACCACCGCGCAGGCGCCGACCCCCGGTACGCGGCCGGCGTTGTGCTCGACGTCGTCGAGTTCGATGCGGTGGCCGCGGATCTTGACCTGGCGGTCCGCGCGGCCTTCGAAGTGCAGCAGGCCGTCGGCGGTCCAGCGGCCGAGGTCGCCGGTGCGGTAGACGCGCTCCGGCCCGGACGGCAGCGCGATCTCGACGAACTTCCGCGCGGTCAGCGCGTCGTCCTCGAAGTACCCGAGCGCCAGCCCCTTGCCGCCCAGGCAGATCTCGCCGCTCTCGCCGACGTCGCACAGGCGGTCGCCGTCGAGGATGTAGGCCTGGGTGTTGGGGAACGGGACGCCGAGCGGCACCTCGGCGCGGTCTTCCGGCCGGACGCGGTGGCAGGTGGCCGCCACGCTCGACTCGACCGGGCCGTACATGTTGTACAGCGGGATGTCCGGGTACGCCTCGAGGAACCGGGCCGCGTGCCGGGCCGAGAGCTTCTCGCCGCCGGTGCCGACGGCCCGCAGGCCGGCGAAGGCGTCGAGGTCGTTGTCGACCATGCTGTGGAACACCGCGGTGGGCGGGAAGATCGTGGTGACGCCGTGGATCGCGATCAGGTCACGCAGTTTCGTCGCCAGCTCCAGGGTGTCTTCCAGCAGAACCAGCGTGCCGCCGTTGAACAGCACGCCCCAGGAGTCGAGGCCGAAGGCGTCCCACGTCGCCGCGAGCGCCTGCGGCATCACCGCGCCGGAGTCCAGCGGGGTGAACAGCCAGTCGTCGAAGAGCCGCACGTTGCCGCGGTGCGCGGTGACCACGCCCTTCGGCGTCCCGGTGGTGCCGGAGGTGAAGAACACCGCGCAAGGGTCGTCGGCGCCGACTTCGACCGCGGCCGGGCGGGTGCCGAGGACCGGCTGCGACGGCGGCGACCACGACGACGGCCAGGAGGCACCGCGTTCGGCGGCCACCACCGGACCGCCGAGGTGCTCGATCAGCTCGGCGAGCCGGGTTTGCGGCCACCGCAGGTCCAGCGCCGCGTAGGCCGCCCCGCACTTGAGCACGGCCAGCAGCGTCGCGAACAGCTCGGGGGAGCGGGGCAGCAGCACCGGCACGATCGAGCCGCGTCCGACGCCGCGGGCCTGCAGCTCGGCCGCGTACGCGTCGGCGGTCTCCGCCAGCTCGCGGTAGGAGATGTCCCGGCCCTGGTGGTGCAGCGCGGTCCGGTCCGGCCAGCGCCCGGCGCACCACTCGAACAGGCCGTGCATGGTCTCGGCCCGCTCGAACGGCCGGGGCTCCGGGTTGAAGGACGTCGTCATCGGGTGCTCCCGCGTTCGGTGATCAGCTCCGCCAGCGCGGCCGGCGTCGGGTGGGAGAAGGCGGCGGACAGCTTCAGCCGGACCCCGGTCTGCTTCTGGATCGACTGGACGAGCTGGGCGGCCAGCAGCGAATGCCCGCCACTGGCGAAGAAGTTCGTGTCCTCGGTGACGTCGGTGCGCTTGAGCAGCTTCGCGAACAACGCCATGACGGCCGTGGTCGTCGGGTCCGGCGCGGCCTCCGCGGGCACTTCGGCGGGCGGACCGGCCGTGGCGGCCAGCTCGGCGACCGCCGCCCGGTCCACCGTGTGGACGGCGGTCTCGGGCAGCGCGTCGACCCGCACGTACCGGGCCGGACGCGCCCGCGGCGGCAGCGCCGTCTCGGCGTGCCGGGCCAGGTCGGCGGCGAGCTGCGGCTTGTCCGGCGCCTGCACGACGGCGACCAGCTCGGTCGCGCCGTCGGTGACCCGCGCGGTGACGGCGGCCGCGACAACGTCGGTGTACGCGGTCAGCGCGTCTTCCACGGTCGCCAGGTCGACGCGGGTGCCGCCGAGGGACAGCTGGCGCTCGCGCGGGCCGTGGACGTGCAGGGACCCGTCGGTGCGCCAGTGCGCGAGCACGCCGGTGGCCATCCCGGCCAGCCGGAGCTCACCGCGCACGCCCAGGGGCAGCTGCCGCCCGTCCGGCGCGACGACGTCGGCTTCGAGGCCCGCGACCGGCATGCCGTCGGCGAGCACCCACCGGCCGGCCCCGGAGTACACGGTGTGGACGTCGGCCTCGAGCGCGCGCAGGGTGCGCACGAGCGGAGCGGGCGCGGGTTCGGCGCCGATCAGCGCGGTCCGGCCGCCGGCGGCTTCGCCGAGGTGCTCGACCACGCGCGACCAGACGGCCGGGGTGGCGTGCACGACGCCGACCTCGTGGCGGGTCAGGAGGTCGGCGAGCAGCCGGCCGTCGGCGCGGGCCGCGTCGGGGGCCACGACCAGCGGGGCGCCGGTGGTCAGCGCCAGCAGCAGCTCGGCGACGGCGGCTCCGGCGGCGGGGGAGGTCAGCCACAGCACCGGGCGGCCCGGCGGCACGAGGGCCGCGCTGTGCCGGGCCGACGCGGCGAGTTCCCCGTGGGTCACGCCGGTCAGCGCCGGGCTGTCCGCGGCGACGGCCGTGGGATCCGGCTCGACGGCGACGGTGACCGCGTACGAGATCGGCCGCCACGGGATCGAGGCGTGCGGCGCGGTTTCCGCCGCGCCCAGCACGATCTTCGCGCTCGACACGGCTTCGGCGACGTCGTCCTGGCCGGGGTCGACGGTGGTGACGGTGGCGCCGGCCAGCCAGCCGCCGAGCACCGCCGCCGCGAGTTCGCGCCCGCGCGGGGCCACCACGGCGACCTGGTCGCCCGTGCCGGTCCCGGCGTCGGCGAGCAGGGTCGTGACCGCCGAGGCGGCGCGCCAGAGTTCGCGGTAGGACGTCGTGCCCTCGTCGGTGACCAGCGCGGGCGCGCCGGGGGTTTCCCGCACGTGCCGGGCGATCGCGGTGAGCGCGGTGCCCTGGGACGCCGGTTTCGCGACCGTGTCCAGCACGCGGCGGTCGGTCGCGCCCCAGGCGTCCAGCTCGCCCAGCGGCCGGTCGGGCGCGCTCGCGGCCGCGACGAGCAGGGCGTCGTAGCGCTCCAGCAGCAGGGCGACGTCGTCGCCGCCGAGCACCTCGGCGCCGTACACCGCCTTGACCCGGCTCTCGTCCGCCGAGGGCAGGATGACGAACTCGAGGTCGAACTTGCTGTGCCCCGGGTCGATCTCGGCGACTTCGGCGGGCGCGCCGCCGATGCTCGTGGCCGCCCGCCCGCCGAAGGGCAGGTAGTTGAAGACGTGCCGGAACATCGTGGTGCGCCAGGAGGAATCGGCGCGCTCGACCTCGGGCAGCAGGACGTCCATCGGCACGTCGGCGTGCGCGATCGCCTCGAAGAACAGGTCGCGCACCCGGCGGCTGAACGCCCGGAACGTCTCGGCCGGGTCGATGCGGACGCGCAGCGGGACGATGTTGACGTGGTAGCCGATCGCCCGCTGCGCCTGCTGGCTGCGGACGTTCACCGGGAAGCCGACGGCGAGGTCGGGACCGGCGCCGTGGGCGTGCAGGAGCAGGTAGTAGGCGGCGAGCAGGAGGACGACGTCGGGTGCCTTGAGGTCCTTCTGCAGCGCGGTGACGACGTCCTTCGCCTCGGGCGAGAACGCGCGGACCAGCTGCTCGCCGCGCAGGGTCGGCTGGGCGCTTTCCTGGCCGCCGCACCACAGTTCGAGGCCGCTCGCGTCGAAGCCGCGCAGGTGCTCGCGCCAGAACGCGAGGCTGGCCGGCTTCGGCTCGGACTCCGGCCAGAGCGGGACGGGCTCGCTCGCGTCGGGGAGGTCCCCGGCGAGCACGGCGTCGTACGCGGCGGCCAGCTCTTCCAGGAAGATCGACATCGAGGTGCCGTCGAAGATCAGGTGGTGCACGGCCACGCCGACGGAGTCGTGCTCCGGGCCGTGGTAGAGGCCGACGCGCAGCAGCGGCGTGCCGTCGAGCGCGAACGGCCGGGTGATCAGCTCGCGCAGGCCGGCGTCGACGTCGGTGCTGTCCTCGCCCTCCAGCCGCAGCGGGAAGGACGGCAGCACCTCCTTGGTCAGCCGGGTGTCGTCGGCGTGGAAGACGGTCCGCAGCGCGTCGTGGCGGCGCACGATCCGCGCGACGGCTTCCTGCAGCACGGCCCGGTCGAGCCGGCCCGCGACCCGCAGCGCCACGCCCGGGACGTTGTTCACGCCCTCGCCGGGGACCAGCCGCTCCAGCAGCCAGAGGCCTTCTTCCTTGCGGGTCGCGGGGATCCGCGTGCCCTCAGTGGTCGGCATGTCCGGTCCCTTCGGGGAGGTCTTCGACGGTGGTGAAGGCGTGCGGGATCGCCTCGGCGGGCAGCCGCGCGGCGAGGTAGGCGCGCAGCTCGGCGACGAACGAGCTGGTCTTCGCCGCGCGTGAAGGCGCGTTCGCGTAGGCGGTGAAGGGCAGCCCGGGGGTGGCGGCCGAGGCGGGCACGACCACCGGCTCGCCGTCGCGGGTGTACACGACGTCGACCAGGCCGGGGCCTTCGGCGGACCAGGTGACCGCGGCCTGGTAGCCGCGCCGCTTGCCGATCTCGTGGAGGTCTTCGGGGTCCGGCGCGGTGACCGCGGCCGGCGTCCGGCCGGTGTCGAGTTTCGCCAGCTCGGCCAGCTCCCGTGCGACGCGGCCGTTCGGCACGCCGGTGATCCGCGCGGACGCCGGCCGGACGTCGCTCAGCAGCGTCTCCAGCGCACCCGGGTCCCAGGCCGCGGTCAGCGCCGGCTCGACGGTCTCCGCGGGTTCCTTGCGCAGCACGGCGTCGTAGCGGTGCCGGCTCAGCTCGTTGTGGTGGTGGGCCCGCTTGAGCCGGACGTCGGCGGCCGCGATCCCGGGCAGCGTCGCCGCCAGCGCCGGGAAGAAGTCGGGGTCGACGAGCAGTTCCTTCTCCTCCAGCACGCTGTTCTCGACGAGCTCGCGGGCCGTCTCGGGCGCAGCGGCGATCTCCTCGGCCAGCACCGCGGTCCGGAAGGCCCGCAGCAGCCGCAGGTTGCGCACGTCGCCGACGAACACCGCGCCGCCGGGCGCGAGCAGCGCGGCCGCCTGGCGCAGGACGTCCGCGAGGTAGCCGATGTCGGGGAAGTACTGGATGACCGAGTTGATCACGACGGTGTCGAAGTGCTGGTCCGGCAGGTCCGAGAAGTCGGTGGCCTCGCGGTTGTGCAGCGTCACGTGGGCCAGCGCGGGGTCCTCGGCGACCTGGCCGGTGAGCGTCTCGACGACGGTGGCGGAGAAGTCCGTGGCCACGTACTCCTCGCACGACGGCGCGAGCTTGGCCATCAGCAGGCCGGTGCCGACGCCGATCTCCAGCACCCGGCGGGGGTTCAGCGACTTGATCCGCTCGACGGTCGCGTCCCGCCACTCCCGCATCTGCGCGAGCTCGATCGGGAGCCCGGTGTAGGTGCTGTGCCAGCCCACGAAGTTCTCCCCGAGCCCACCGGACTCGGGGAGTTCGCCGTAGACCCATTCGTAGATCAGCTGCCACTCGTCGACGCGCTTGCGGTCGTCGCCGTCCTCGGCGACCGGGTCCCGCGGCACGACGTGGGCGACGAGCCGCCCGGTCCCGGGCTCGCGGGTCACGCGGGCCCGCGCGACCCCGGGGTGCCCGGCGAGCGCGGCTTCGGCTTGGCTTTCCGTGCCGGTGCCCAGACCGGTCGGTGACGTCGGCATCAGCTCTCCTGCTGGATTTTCCGGAAGAAAGGGGCGGTCAGGCGAGCAGGCCGCTGACGGCCTGCGCGACCTCCGGCTGGCTGAGCAGGCCGGAGTGGTCGATGTCGAAGCGGACTTCGCGCGCGCCGATCTCCAGCGCGCCGGGCAGCTCGGCCGAGCGGATGACGTCCACCCCGGACAGGTCGGCGGGCACGGTCAGCTGCGAAGCCGCGACGAGGTAGGTCATGTAGCTGCTGAACCAGGAGACCAGCTCCTCGGCGCGGTCGGCTTCCAGGCCGACGCGCTCGAAGGCGGTGCCGCCGACCTCGCGGTAGATGCGCACGAACTCCTTCGTGAGCGTCTCGAGGTCGTCGTGGGTCTGCTGCGCGGTCTCGCCGGCGGCGTGCGCGTCGCGGACCTCGTCCTCGGTCAGGACGGCCGCGAGGGCGTCCACCACGCGGAAGAAGCCGTAGTACAGCACGGTGAACCCGGTCGCGGCGGTCGGGTCGAACAGCACCACCTGCGGCTTGTCCTGCCAGGTGGCGACGCGGTCGGCGATGGCGAGCGCGAACACGCTGGACGCGCAGTAGCCGAACACCGCCTTGACCTCGACACCGCTCTCCCGCAGCTCGGTGGTCCACCGGTCGAGGTAGTCGTCGCCGTTCATGCCGGTTTCGTCGCCGACGGCGGGCGGCAGGCTCTCCCACACGCCGTAGGGCGTCTCGAGGTGGGTCGCGAGCTCGGCGAACCCCGCTTCCGGTCGCCCGGTGACCGTGAAATCAACCGTGATGATTACTTCCTTGTCGTTCGCGTTCTCGTCGATCGGGTGCCATGAATGGAGTTCGGCCACGATTGCCCGCCCTTGTATTTAGCAGAATAAAGATTTCCGCAGTCTGAAGCTAGCAGCGGCCGATCGGGCCGGTAACCCCTAGCGCGCCCCTAAGCAAGAGGCTGGTGAGCAGCGGTTCCGGGGGGTTAGGGGTTGGAGCGGTCAGCGGCGCCACCGTAGTGTTCGGCGTCGATGAATAAACTGGGGAATGAGGGCGATCGATGGGTGCGGTAACAGTTATGCCGGACGACGCCCGGTACGCCGATCTCGTGCGCGGGGTGAATCAGCGCTGGGTCGGCAAACCCGATTACGTCCGCGTCCCGACCTCGACCGAAGAAGTGGTCGACGCGGTGGGCACCGCTGTCCGCGAGGGCAGGCGGATCGCGGTCCGCAGCGGCGGCCACTGCGTCGAGGAGATGGTCGGCGCCCCGGACGTCCAGGTGGTCATCGACCTCTCCGAGCTCAACCGCATCGACTTCGACGCCGAGCGCGACGCCTTCGTCGTCGAGCCGGGCGCGACCGTGGGCCAGGCCTACCGGACGCTGTACAAGCGCTGGGGCGTCACCATCCCGGCCGGCTCCTGCCCGAGCGTCGGCCTGGGCGGGCACATCGCGGGCGGCGGCTACGGCCCGCTCTCGCGCAAGTTCGGCTACGTCTCCGACCACCTGTACGCGGTCGAGGTCGTCGTGGTCGACGCCGACGGCACCGCCCGCGCGGTGGTCGCGACCCGCGACCCCGACGACGAGAACCACGACCTCTGGTGGGCCCACACCGGCGGCGGTGGCGGCAACTTCGGCGTCGTCACGCGCTACTGGCTGCGGATCCCCGGCGCGACCGGCGCCCCCGGCGCGTTGCTGCCGACTCCGCCCGCGCGGCTGCTGGTGCAGCAGGACGTCTGGGTGTGGGACATGCTCGACGAAGCCGCGTTCACCCGCCTCCTGCGCAACCACGGCGACTGGTACGAGCGCAACAGCGCGCCCGGTTCGCCCTACGACGACCTCTACAGCGGCCTCTGGTGCGGCACGCGCGCTTCGCAGTTCGTCGCCATGTCGACCCAGATCGACAGCGCGCTGCCGAACGCGGCCGGCCTGCTCGACGACTACGTGGCCGCGATCCGCCAGGACCTCGGGGTGGCCCCCGCGCTGAGCAGCCGCCAGGAGCTGCCGTGGCTGCACGCGACGTCGTGGGGCGGCATCGCCGACAGCGGCGACCACACGCTCAGCTTCAAGATCAAGGCGGCCGACCTGCGCAAACGCTGCACGGACGAGCAGGCCGCCAAGATCTACCGGCACCTGCTGCGCGAGGACTACGGCAACCACCGCGCCGGCGTCATGTTCGTCGGCTGCGGCGGCCAGATGAACGCGCTGGCGCCCGCCGACACCGCGATCGCGCAGCGCGACTCGATCCTCAAGCTCGTCTACTCCACGCACTGGGACGCCTCCGAGCAGCCCGAAGGGCACCTCGCGTGGCTGCGCGAGTTCTACGCGGACGTCTACGCCGGGACCGGCGGGGTGCCGGTGCCGGACGAGCGCACGAACGGTTCCTACGTGAACAACCCGGACTTCGACGTGCAGGACGAGCGGTGGAACCGCTCCGGGCTGGCCTGGCACGAGCTCTACCACCAGCACAACTACCCGCGGCTGCAGCGGGTCAAGGCGCGCTGGGACCCGGGCGACGTGTTCCGGAACCCGTTCTCCGTGCGCCTGCCTTGAGCCGGACGCCCGACCCCGGAGGTATCGAGTGGCCACCCCGACCCTGACGACCGAGCACGAGCACACCGGCAGTGGTCACGACGTCGTGCCCCTGATCGTCTCCGCCGACAGCAAGGCGGGCCTGCGGTCGAAGGCGCACCGCCTCGCGCGGTACCTCGCCGAGCACCCGGACACGCCGTTCGAGTCGTTCGCGCGGTCGGTCGCCGCCGAGGACACCGGCCGGGCGCACCGGGCCGTGCTGCTGCCGGCCGGGCGCGACGGTGGCCTGCGCGGCCTGGAAGCCCTGGCGGCCGGCCAGAACCCGCCCGACGTCGTGCGCGGCAGCGCCCGGCGGGCCGAGCGGGTCGTGTTCGTCTTCCCCGGCCAGGGTTCGCAGTGGCCGGGCATGGCGCTGGACCTGCTGGAGTGGTCGCCGGTGTTCGCCGGCGAGATCGCGCGCTGCGACGCCGCGCTCGCCGCGTTCGCCGACTGGTCCCTTGTGGACGTTCTGCACGGCCGTCCCGGCGCGCCCACTTTGGACGATGGCGCCGACGTCGTGCAGCCGGTGCTGTTCGCGGTGATGGTGGCGCTGGCCGCGCTGTGGCGCGCGCACGGCGTCGAGCCCGCCGCCGTCGTCGGGCACAGCCTCGGCGAGGTCGCCGCGGCCTGCGCGACCGGCGCACTGTCCCACCAGGACGGGATGCGGGTAGCCGCGCGGTGGAGCCAGGCCCAGGCCACGCTGTCCGGGCGCGGCGACATGATCTCCGTCCCCCTGCCGGTCGCCGACGTCCGGGCGCGGCTGGCGGGCCGGGACGGGCTCGACATCGGGGCGGTGAACGCGCCGTCGTGGGTCGTCGTCTCCGGCGATTCCGGTGCGGTGGAAGAACTCCTGGCCGACCTGACCGCCGAAGGCGTGCGGGCCCGGCGGATCCCGGTCGGGCTGGCCGCGCACTCGCGGCACATCGACGGCATCCGCGACCGGCTGCTGGCCGACCTCGCCCCGCTCGCGCCGTCGGCCACCGCCGTCCCGTTCCACTCGACGGTGACCGAAGGCCCGCTCGACACCTCGCTGCTCGACGCCCGCTACTGGTTCCGGAACCTGCGCAACCCGGTCCGCTTCGACGAGGCGACCCGCGGGCTCGTCGAGCAGGGGCTCGGCGTCTTCGCCGAGATCAGCCCGCACCCGGTGCTCACGGTCGCGGTGCAGGACACGATCGACACGCTCGACGGCCGCGCGGTGGTGCTCGGCTCGATCCGCCGCCGCGAGGACGGCCCGCGCTCGTTCCTCGGCTCGCTCGCCGCGGCCTACGTGTCCGGGGTGAGCGTCGACTGGACCGCGGCCTTCCCCGGCGGTGCCGAGCCGGTGACGCTGCCGGAGTCCGGTTCGGACGCCACGGTCGCGGCCGCCGGCCTGCTGGCCGCCGGGCACCCGCTGCTCGGCGCCGCGGTCGAACTCGCCGAGGACGGCGGCTGGCTGTTCACCGGACGGCTATCGGCCGCGCAGCAGCCGTGGCTGGCCGGGCACACCGTGTTCGGCCGGACCGTGCTGCCCTCGGCCGTGCTCGTCGAGCTGACCCTGCACGCGGCGTCCGAACTGGGCTGCGCGCGGATCGAAGAGCTCACCCAGCACCTTCCGGTCGTCTTCGCCGAAGAGGCGCTGTGCCTGCAGGTGCGGATCGGCCCGGTCGACGACGCCGGGGCACGCCGGATCGGCGTGTTCGCCCGGCCGGACTCGGTCGGGGCGGCCCAGGGCGGGCCGTGGACGCGGCACGCGACCGGGATCATGGCCGAGACGGCAGGCGCGGCAGCGGCCCCCGAGCCGGTGGAGTGGCCGCCACCCGGGGCCGTCGCCGAGGACGCCGCGACGGCCCGGGATCGCTTGCGGGCGCATGGAATCGAGCTGGGTCCCGAGTTCGGCGCGCTCACCAGTGCCTGGTCGCTCGACGGCGAGCTGTTCGCCGAAGTGGCGTTGCCGGCGCAGGCCGGGGGTGGGGCGGGCTACGGCGTCCACCCCGCGTTGCTGGACTCCGCGCTCCAGGCGGTCGCGTTGTTCCCCGCCGCGGCGGAGTCCGACGGCTGGCTCGCGTCGTCGTGGAGCGGGCTGGCCCTGCACACGGCCGGGGCACCGGCGTTGCGGGTCCGGCTGCGGGCCACCGGTCCGGATTCGGTGTCGGTGGCGGCCACCGACACCGTGGGACGACCGGTCTTCTCCGCCGAAAACGTCGTCCTCGGGGCGCTGCCGGCGGAGTACGTCCGGGCCCCGCACGCCGAGCCGGTCACGCGCACCGGTCCCGGGCTGGCGGCGCGGCTGGCCGAGCTGCCCGAGCCCGCCCGCGCGGAACTGGTGCTGGACCTGGTCCTCGACCACACCGCCGAGGTGCTCGGGCGGGACACGGCGATCAACGGTGACAACGCTTTCAGCGAGCTGGGCTTCGAATCGCTCACGGCGGTGGCGCTGCGCAACCGGCTCGCCGAGGCGACCGGGCTGAAGCTGCGCACCACCCTGGTCTTCGACTACCCGACCCCGGACGCGCTGGCCGCGCACCTGCTGGCGGCCCTGCAACCGTCCACTGAGGACTCCGATGTCCTCGCCGGCCTCGACCGGCTGGAGCAGGCGCTGTTCGCCGACGCGGGCGGCCCGCCGCTGCACGGCCGGGTCAAGGTCCGGTTGCGCGACCTGCTGTTCCGGCTGGACGGCGCGGACGACGCGGGCGGCCCCGAAGCCGGGGACGCGCCGCTCGACGCCGCGTCGGACGACGAAATCTTCGCACTGCTCGATCGAGAGCTCGACCTGTCCTGAGACGGGATCGGGCCGGCGCCGCCACCCCGGCGGCGCGGACAAGGCACGGAGTTGACGGCACATGTCGAACGAGGACAAGCTTCGCGACTACCTGAAGCTGGCCACCGCGGACCTGCGCCAGGCCAAGCAGCGGTTGCGGGACTTCGAGGCGCGGGAAACCGAGCCGATCGCGATCGTGGGCATGGGCTGCCGCTTCCCGGGCGGGATCGAGACGCCGGAAGCGTTGTGGCGGCTGGTGACCGACGGCGAGGACGTCATCGGTGAGCTGCCCGACGGCCGCGACTGGGACCTCGCGTCGCTCTACGACCCGGACCCGTCGCGGCCCGGCACGTTCTCCATGCGCGGCGGTGCGTTCCTGCACGACGCCGACCGGTTCGACGCCGGCTTCTTCGGCATCTCGCCGCGTGAGGCCCTCGCCATGGACCCGCAGCAGCGGCTGCTGCTGGAGACGTCGTGGGAGGCCCTCGAGCGCGGCGGCATCGACCCGCGGACGCTGAAGGCGAGCCGCACCGGCGTGTTCGTCGGGGCCATGCAGCAGAACTACGTGCCCAGCTCGCACAAGGTGCCGGAGTCGGTCGAGGGGCACCTGCTCACCGGCACGATCACCAGCGTCGCCTCCGGCCGGATCGCCTACGTCCTCGGTCTGGAGGGGCCCGCGGTCACCGTCGACACCGCGTGCTCGTCCTCGCTGGTCGCCCTGCACTGGGCGGTGCAGGCGCTGCGCCGCGACGAGTGCTCGCTGGCGCTGGCCGGCGGTGTGACCGTGATGGCGACGCCGGGCATCCTGATCGAGCTGAGCCGGCAGCGAGCGCTTTCCCCGGACGGCCGGTGCAAGCCGTTCTCCGCCGACGCCGACGGGTTCGGCGCCGCCGAGGGTGCCGGGATGCTGGTGCTGGAACGGCTTTCCGACGCCCAGCGCAACGGGCACCCGGTGCTCGCGGTCGTGCGCGGCTCGGCGGTCAACTCCGACGGCGCTTCGAACGGGCTGAGCGCCCCGAACGGGCCGTCGCAGGAGCGCGTCATCCTCGACGCGCTCGCCAACGCCCGGGTGGCGGCCAGCCAGGTCGACCTGATGGAGGCGCACGGCACCGGGACGCCGCTCGGCGACCCGATCGAGGCGCAGGCCCTGCTGGAGACCTACGGCCGCGGCCGGTCGCCGGAACAGCCGCTGTGGCTGGGTTCGGTGAAGTCGAACATCGGGCACACGCAGGCCGCGGCGGGCGTCGCCGGCGTCATGAAGGCCGTGCTGGCACTGCAGCACTCGACGTTGCCGAAGTCGCGGCACGCCGAGCGCCCGACGTCCGAAGTGGACTGGTCGGACGGCACCCTGCGGCTGCTGGCCGAGGACGTCGAGTGGCCCGAGCGCGACCACCCGCGCCGGGCGGCGGTGTCGTCCTTCGGCATCAGCGGCACGAACGCGCACGCGATCCTCGAAGCCGCGCCGGAGCGCCCCAATGTGGCCTTGGTTGCGTCAGACGCACCGAAGGCCGCCTTGGGTGCGTCTGACGCACCGAAGGCCACATTGGGGCGCTCGGGGCCGGTGCCGTGGGTGGTCTCCGGGCGCACGGCGGACGCGCTGCGGGCGCAGGCCGCGACGCTGGTGTCCGGTGTGGATGGCCTGCCGCTGCCCGAGGTGGGGCGCTCCCTGGCGGTCGAGCGGGCGCGGTTCGAGCACCGGGCCGTCGTGGTCGGGCACGACCGGGATGAACTGCTCCGCGGGATTGCCGCGGTCGCGTCCGGTGCGCCGGACGACGCCGTGGTCACCGGGGTGGCCGGGAAGCCCGGCAAGGTCGCGCTGGTGTTCCCCGGTCAGGGCTCGCAGTGGGCCGGGATGGCACTGGAGCTGGCTTCTTCGTCGCCGGTGTTCGCGGCCCGGCTGGACGAGTGTTCGGTTGCCTTGTCGTCCTTTGTGGACTGGCCGTTGCGGGACGTCCTCGCCGACGCGGACGCGCTGACCCGGGTCGATGTGGTGCAGCCCGCGTTGTGGGCGGTCATGGTTTCGCTGGCCGAGCTGTGGCGCTCCTACGGCGTCGTGCCGGACGCGGTCGTGGGCCACTCGCAGGGTGAGATCGCCGCCGCCGTGGTGTCCGGTGCGCTGTCCCTTGAGGACGGTGCACGGGTGGTCGCGTTGCGCAGCAAGGCGATCCTGGCGCTGGCCGGACGCGGCGGCATGGTGTCGGTGGCTGCCTCGCGGGAGACCGTCGAGGCACTGCTGACCGACGGGCTCTCGGTCGCGGCGGTGAACGGCCCGGCCGCGGTGGTCGTCTCGGGCGAACCCCGGGCCCTGGACGCGCTGATCGCCGCCTGCGAGACCGACGGCGTCCGCGCCAAGCGGATCCCGGTGGACTACGCGTCGCACTCCGCGCAGGTCGAGGAGATCCGCGACGAGCTCCTCGGCGTGCTCGCCCCGATCACCCCGCGGACCGCCGGGACGGGCTTCTTCTCCACCGTGACCGGCGACTGGGCCGACGGCGCCGAGCTGGACGCGACGTACTGGTACACCAACCTCCGCGGCACCGTGCTGCTCGACGACGCCGTCCGCGCGCTCACCGAACGCGGCTTCGGGACGTTCATCGAGGCGTCGCCGCACCCGGTGCTGACCATGGCGATCGGCGAGACCGCGACCGCGCTGGGCACGCTGCGCCGCGGCGACGGCGGGCTCGCCCGGTTCCAGCTGGCGCTGGGCGAAGCGCACTGCGCCGGCGTCGACGTCGACTGGACCCCGGCGTTCCCCGGCGCGGGCCGCGTCGCCCTGCCGACCTACGCCTTCCAGCGGGAAAGCTTCTGGCTGCACACCGAAGACGGACACGGCGGCGGGGTCGCGCCCGCCGACGCGCGGTTCTGGGACGTCGTCGACCGCGCCGACCCGGCCGACCTCGCGGGCACCCTCGGCGTCTCCGTCGACACCCCGCTCGGCGAAGTCCTCCCGGCACTGGCGGACTGGCGGCGGCGCCGGACCATGGAGTCCACTGTGGACTCCTGGCGGTACGGCATCACCTGGAAGCCCGCCGACCTGCCCCTCGCGAAGCCGTCCGGCCGCTGGCTGGTCGTGCGCGGCGAGGACGGCTCCGGTCAGGACGTCGTCGACACGCTCGCCCGCACCGCCGACGTCGAGACCCTCGTGCTCACGGACACCGACCGGGCCGCGCTGGCCGGGCGCCTCACCGGGCCGTTCGACGGCGTCGTCTCGCTGCTGGCCGCCGACGAACGGCCGCACCCGGAGTTCCCCGAGAGCCCGGCCGGGCTGATCCTGACGCTCGTCCTGGCCCAGGCACTCGGCGACGCCGGGATCGGCGCGCCGCTGTGGGTGCTGACCCGCGGCGCGGTCCGCACCGGACCCGCCGACGAGCTGCCCGGCCTCGAGCAGTCGCTGCTCTGGGGCCTCGGGCGCGTCCTCGCGCTGGAGCACGCCGACCGCTGGGGCGGCCTCGTCGACCTCACCGCGGCACCCACCACCGCCGAACTCGACCAGCTGGGCCGGATCCTGGCCGCCCGCGGCGACGAAGACCAGCTGGCCGTGCGGCCCGGCGGTGTCCGGGTCCGGCGGCTGCACCCCGGGGGCAAGGGCGAGCAGGCCCGGCCGGCGCGGTGGCGGCCCGAAGGCACGATCCTGGTCACCGGCGGCACCGGGGCGCTCGGCACGCACGTCGCCCGCTGGCTCGCGAGCGAAGGCGCGTCGCACCTGGTGCTGACCGGCCGCCGTGGGCCGGACGCGCCGGGTGCCACCGAACTCGCCGCCGAGCTGGAAGCCCTCGGCACCCGCGTCACGCTCGCCCGCTGCGACGTCGCCGACCGCGACGCCCTCGCCGCCCTGCTGGCGGACCTCGGCGAACCGGTCCGCTCGGTGTTCCACGCCGCGGGCACGGTCGAGCTCCTGCCGGTGACCGAAACGACCCTGCCCGGGTTCGCCGAGGTCGTCCGGGCCAAGGTGGCGGGCGCGCGGCACCTGGACGAGCTGCTCGGCGACGACCTCGACGCGTTCGTCCTGTTCTCCTCGATCGCCGGCGTCTGGGGCAGCGGCGACCACGCCGGCTACTCGGCGGCCAACAACTTCCTCGACACGCTCGCCGAGCGGCGCCGGGCCCGGGGCGCGACCGCGACGTCGATCGCCTGGGGCGTCTGGGCGCCGACCGAGATCGAGGGCCAGGGCGGGATGTCCGAAGGCGTCGACACCGGGCAGCTCGCCCGGCGCGGGCTGCCGCTGATGGACCCGGCCACCGCGATCGCGGCCCTGCACGAAACCCTCGGCCACGACGAGACCTTCGCGGTGCTCGCCGACGTCGACTGGGCCCGGTTCCTGCCGGTGTTCACCGCCGGCCGCGCCCGGCCGCTGTTCGACGACCTGCCGCAGGTCAAGCGGCTCAAGGAAACCGCGAAGGCGCCCACCGCGGAAGCACCGGCACTGGCCGGGCAGCTCGCCGGGTTGTCCGGCGACGAAGCCGACCGGCTGCTCCTCGAGCTGGTCCGCGCCCAGGCCGCCGCGGTGCTCGGGCACGCGAACGGTGCCGCCGTCGAGCCGGACCGGCCGTTCACCGACCTCGGCTTCGACTCGCTGACCGCGCTGGACGTCCGCAACCGGATCGCCGCCGCGACCGGCCTGCGGCTGCCCGCGACCCTCGTCTTCGACCACCCGACGCCGGTGCGGCTCGCCGCGCACCTGCGGGACGCCGTGCTCGGCACCCGCACGGAAACCGTTGCGGTGAACCGGATCGCGACCGCCGATGAACCGATCGCGATCATCGGCATGGGCTGCCGCTACCCGGGCGGCGTCAAGTCCGCCGACGACCTCTGGACCCTCGTCGCCGAAGGCCGCGACGTCATCTCCGGGTTCCCGACCGACCGCGGCTGGGATCTGGCGAAGCTGTTCGGCGGCGACGCCGACGAGCAGGGCACCTCGACCGTCCGCCACGGCGGCTTCCTGCACGACGTGGCCGATTTCGACGCTGGCTTCTTCGGCATCTCGCCGCGCGAGGCGCTGGCCATGGACCCGCAGCAGCGGCTGCTGCTGGAGATCTCGTGGGAGGCGATCGAGCACGCCGGGATCGACCCGGCCACCCTGCGCGGCGAGCCCGCGGGGGTGTTCGTCGGCGCCAACTACCAGGACTACCACGCCCGGATGCGCGACATCCCGGACGGCCTCGAAGGGCACCTGCTCACCGGCAGCGTGTCGAGCGTGCTGTCCGGCCGGGTCGCCTACACCCTCGGCCTGGAAGGTCCCGCGCTCACCGTCGACGCGGCCTGCGCGTCGTCGCTGGTGACACTGCACCTGGCCGCGCAGGCCCTGCGCCGCGGCGAGTGCTCGCTGGCGCTGGCGGGCGGCGTCGCGGTGATGGTGACGCCGGCGCCGCTGACCGCGTTCAGCCGCCAGCGCGGCCTGGCCGCGGACGGGCGCTGCAAGGCGTTCGGCGCCGGCGCCGACGGCATGGGCATGGCCGAGGGCGCGGGCGTCGTGCTCGTCGAGCGGCTGTCCGACGCACGGCGCCTCGGGCACCCGGTGCTCGCCGTGCTGCGCGGCAGCGCGCTGAACCAGGACGGCGCGTCGAACGGGCTCAGCGCGCCCAGCGGACCGGCGCAGCAGCGCGTGATCCGCGCGGCCCTGGCCGACGCCGGTCTGTCCACTTCGGACATCGACCTGGTGGAGGCGCACGGCACCGGCACCACGCTGGGCGATCCGATCGAGGCGCAGGCGCTGCTGGCCACCTACGGCCAGGACCGCGAGGAGCCGCTGTGGCTCGGCTCGCTCAAGTCCAACATCGGCCACTGCCAGGCCGCCGCCGGCGTCGCCGGGGTGATCAAGACCGTGCAGGCGCTGCGGCACGGGCTGATGCCGCGGACGCTGCACGCGGAAACGCCGTCGTCCCACGTGGACTGGGAGAGCGGCGCGGTCCGGCTGCTCGACGAACCGCGGCCGTGGGAGCGGCCGCGCCCGCGTCGGGCGGCGGTCTCGTCGTTCGGCATCTCGGGCACGAACGCCCACGTGATCCTCGAGCAGGGCGACGTCGCCGACGTCGAGCCGACGCCCGAACCGCCGGTGGTGCCGTGGGTGCTGTCGGCCAAGTCGCCCGAGGCGCTGCAGGCGCAAGCGCTTGCGCTGCAGGGACAGGCCGAGCACAACGTGGCCGACCTCGCGTTCTCGCTGGCCACTTCCCGGACCGCCTTCCCGCACCGCGCGGTCGTCACCGGTGACCGGGCCGCGCTGGTGAGCGGGCTTTCGGCGCTGGCGGAGGGGATTCCGGCCCCGAACGTGATCACCGGGACCGCGGGCACCGGCCGGACCGCGCTCGTGTTCCCCGGTCAGGGTTCCCAGTGGGCGGGCATGGCGCTGGAGCTGGCCGCGTCGTCGCCGGTGTTCGGTGCGCGGCTCGACGAGTGCGCGGCGGCGCTGTCGTCCTTTGTGGACTGGACGTTGCGCGATGTGCTGGCCGACGCCTCGGCGCTGGCCCGGGTCGACGTCGTGCAGCCCGCGCTGTGGGCCGTGATGGTGTCGCTGGCCGAGTTGTGGCGGTCGTTCGGCGTGGTCCCGGACGCGGTGGTGGGTCACTCGCAGGGCGAGATCGCGGCCGCGGTGGTGTCCGGCGCGCTGTCCCTTGAGGACGGTGCCCGGGTGGTGGCGTTGCGCAGCAAGGCGATCCTGGCGCTGGCCGGGGGCGGCGGCATGGTGTCCGTCGCGGCACCGCTGGAGGCCGTCGAAGCGCGGCTGACCGACGGGTTGTCGATCGCGGCGGTGAACGGCCCGGCCGCCGTCGTCGTCTCGGGTACGCCCGGCGCGCTGGACGCGCTGATCACCGCGTGCGAGGCGGACGGCGTGCGCGCCAAGCGCATCCCCGTCGACTACGCGTCCCACTCGGCGCAGGTCGAGCAGCTGCGCGGTGAACTCCTCGACGTGCTGGCCCCGATCCGGCCGCGCACCGGCGACATCGCGTTCTTCTCGACCGTCACCGGCGCCTGGATCGACGGCGCCCGGCTGGACGCCGAGTACTGGTACACGAACCTCCGCGAGACCGTCCGGCTCGACGTCGCCGTCGCCACGCTCGCCGCGGAGGGGTTCGGCACGTTCGTCGAGTCCTCGCCGCACCCGGTGCTGACGATGGCGATCGGCGAGACCGACGGCGTCGAGGCCCTCGGTTCGCTGCGCCGCGACGACGGCGGGTACGAGCGGTTCCTGCGCTCGCTCGGCGAGGCGCACGTGCGCGGGGTCGCCGTGGACTGGACGCCCGCGTTCCCCGGCGCCCACCGCGTCGACCTGCCCACCTACGCCTTCCAGCGCCGCCGCTACTGGCTCGACGCGGGGGTCGCGCCGGAGTCGGCCGCCGACCCGGTGGACGCCGCTTTCTGGGCCGCCGTCGACGGTCTCGACCTCGACGCCGTCGCCGGCACCCTCGACGTGGCGCCGGGCAGCACGCTGGCCGAAGTCCTGCCCGCGCTGACCCGCTGGCGCGAGCGGGCCCGCGCCGCGTCCGAAGTGGACTCCTGGCGGTACCGGGTCGAGTGGAAGCCCGTTGCCGCACCGTCCACTCCGGAACTGTCCGGGCGGTGGCTGGTCGTCGTCCCGGACGGACACGACGACTGCGGTGTCCCGGCCGCGTTGGCCGCCCACGGCGCCGAGCCCGTGGTGGTCTCCGAGTTCACCGACGCGGCGGGCTTCACCGGCGTCGTCTCACTGCTCGCGCTCGACGAAACCCCGTCGCCCGAAGCGGACTTCCTGCCCGCCGGCGCCACCGCGAACCTCGCGCTGGCGCAAGCGATGGCCGCGAGCGAGACGCCGTTGTGGCTGCTCACCCGCGGCGGGCTCGACGTCCGCCCGGCGCAGGCCATGACGTGGGGCCTGGGCCGCGTGATCGGCCTCGAACTGCCCGCGATCTGGGGCGGCTTGCTCGACCTGCCCGCCGAACCGGACGCCGCGACGGCGGGCCTGATCGCCGCCGCGCTGTCCGGAGTGGACGAAGAGGACCAGGTCGCGGTCCGCCCGTCCGGGCTGCTGGCCCGGCGCCTGGTCCGTGCGCCCTTCACCCCGACGGCCGAGCGGTGGAAGCCGCGCGGGACGGTCCTGATCACCGGCGGGACCGGGGCGCTGGGCGCGCACGTCGCGCGTCGGCTCGCCACCGACGGCGCCGAGCACCTGGTGCTCACCAGCCGCCGCGGTCCGGACGCGCCGGGCGCGGCGGACCTCGAAGCCGAACTGTCCGCGCTCGGGACGCGGGTGACGATCGCCGCGTGCGACGTCGCCGACCGCGCCTCGCTGGCCGCGCTGCTGGCGGACCTCGGCGAACCGGTGCGCGCGGTCGTGCACGCCGCCGGGCTGCCGCAGGCCACGCCCGTGCTGGAGACGACCGCGGCCGAGTTCGCCGACGTCATCGGCGGCAAGGTCGCGGGCGCCCGGAACCTGGACGAGCTGCTCGGCGACGACGTCGACGCCTTCGTGCTCTTCTCCTCGAACGCCGGTGTCTGGGGCTCCGGCGGCCAAGGGGCGTACGGCGCGGGCAACGCCTACCTCGACGCCCTCGCCGAGCAGCGCCGCGCTCGCGGGGCCGCCGCCACTTCGGTCGCGTGGGGCTTCTGGGGCGGCGGGGGCATGGCGGGCGACGTCGAGCTGGAAGACCAGCTGCGCCGCCGCGGGCTCCGCGAGATGGCGCCGGAAGCCGCGGTGGAGGCGCTCTGCCAGGCGCTCGACGCGAACGAGGTCTTCCTCGCCGTCGCCGACGTCGACTGGGCGCGGTTCGCGCCCGGCTTCACGCTGGCGCGGCGGCGGCCGCTGATCGAGGACATCCCCGAGGTCCGGGCGCTGCTCGAAGCCGCCGACGAGCCCTCGGCCGAGCGTCCGGCACTCGCCCGCCGGGTGGCCGAACTCGGTGAGGCCGAAGCCCGGCGGCTGCTGCTCGACCTCGTCCGCGGCCAGGCCGCGTCGGTGCTCGGGCACGACTCGGCGACGGCGGTCCCGGCCGGCCGGGCGTTCCGCGAGCTGGGCTTCGACTCGCTGACCGCGGTCGAGGTCCGCAACCGGATCAACGCGGCGACCGGGCTGACGCTGCCCGCGACGCTGGTGTTCGACCACCCGAACCCGGCCGCGCTCGCCGAAGAGCTGCACCGGCTTCTGCTGGGCCGCACCGAAACCGCGGTCGTCACCGCGGCCGCCGCCACCGCCACCGACGAACCGATCGCGATCGTCGCGATGGGCTGCCGCTTCCCCGGCGGTGTCCGGTCGCCGGAAGACCTGTGGCGCCTGGTCACCGACGGCGTCGACGCGCTGACGGCGTTCCCGGCCGACCGCGGCTGGGACCTGACCTCCTTCGGTGACGCGGAATTCGCCGAGGTCGGCGGGTTCGTCACGGGTGCCGCCGACTTCGACGCGGGCTTCTTCGGCATCTCGCCGCGGGAAGCCCTCGCCATGGACCCGCAGCAGCGCGTGCTGCTGGAGACGGCGTGGGAGGTGTTCGAACGCGCGGGCGTCGACCCGGCTTCGCTGCGCGGCAGCGCGACCGGCGTGTTCGTCGGCGCCAGCAGTTCCGGCTACGGCTCGAATCTCGAACAGGGACCGTCCGGTTCGGAGGGTTACCTGCTCACCGGCGAGGCCCCGAGCGTGATGTCCGGGCGCTTGTCGTACACCTTCGGGCTCGAAGGCCCGGCCGTCACGGTCGACACGGCGTGTTCGTCGGCGCTGGTCGCGATGCACCTGGCGAGCCAGGCGCTGCGGCAGGGCGAGTGCTCGCTGGCACTGGCCGGCGGCGTGGCGATCATGGCCAAGCCGATGGCGTTCCTGGAGTTCGCCCGCCAGCGCGGCCTGGCCGCGGACGGCCGCTGCAAACCCTTCGCCGACGCGGCCGACGGCACCGGCTGGGGCGAAGGCGTCGGCCTGGTCCTGCTGGAGCGCCTCTCGGACGCCGAACGCAACGGCCACCGGATCCTCGCCGTCGTCCGCGGCTCGGCCGTCAACCAGGACGGTGCTTCGAACGGCCTGAGCGCCCCGAACGGCCCCTCCCAGCAGCGGGTCATCCGAGCGGCGCTGGCGAACGCCGGACTGTCCACAGCAGACGTCGACGCGGTCGAAGCCCACGGCACCGGCACCCGCCTCGGCGACCCGATCGAGGCCCAGGCGCTGCTGGCCACCTACGGCCAGGACCGCGACGAGCCCCTCTGGCTCGGTTCGGTCAAGTCCAACCTCGGCCACACCCAGGCCGCGGCCGGCATGGCCGGCGTCATCAAGACGGTCGAGGCCCTGCGCCACGGCGTCCTGCCCCGCACCCTGCACGTCGACGCGCCGTCGTCCCAAGTGGACTGGACGGCGGGTTCCGTCGAGCTGCTCACCGAGCAGCGCGCGTGGCCGCACCACAACCGCCCCCGCCGGGCGGCGGTTTCGGCGTTCGGCGTGAGCGGCACCAACGTCCACACGATCCTGGAGCAGGCCCCGGCGGCCGAGCCCCAGCCCGAGCCGTCCCCGACGGACGCCCTGCTGCCACAGGTCTTCTCCGCGCACGACGCGGCCGCCCTGGAGACCTTGATCGACCGGCTCCCGGCCGCGAACCCGGTGGACCTGGGTTTCTCGCTGGCCACCACCCGAGCCCGCTTGGACCACCGCGCGGTGCGACTGGGCGACGACATCATCACGGGAACAGCCGACCCGGACGCCCTGCTCGCAGTCCTCTTCACCGGCCAAGGCGCGCAGCGTGTCGGTATGGGCGAGCAGCTCTACTCCCGCTTCCCGGTCTACGCGGAGGCTTTCGACGAGATCCTCTCGCACTTCACTCCGGACCTCCGCGAGGCCTTCACCACCCAAGACCTCCTGGACCGCACCGAATTCACCCAACCCGCCCTCTTCGCGCTCGAAGTCGCCCTCTACCGCCTGATCGAATCGTTCGGCATCCGCCCAGACTTCGTAGCAGGCCACTCAATCGGCGAAATCTCCGCAGCCCACGTAGCCGGAGTCCTCTCGCTCGAAGACGCCTGCCGCCTGGTCGCCGCCCGCGCCTCCCTCATGCAAGCCCTCCCCACGGGCGGCGCGATGGTCTCCATCGCGGCCCCCGAGTCTGAGATCACCCTCACCGACGGCGTCTCCATCGCCGCCGTCAACACCCCCGAGTCGGTAGTCATCTCCGGCGACGAAGCCGCCGTGCTGGCCATCGCAGCCCAGTTCCCGAAAACCAAGCGCCTCACCGTCAGCCACGCGTTCCACTCGCCGCTGATGGACCCCATGCTCGACGAGTTCCGCACCGTCGCCGAGTCCTTGGAGCACCGCACCGCAACGATACCGGTGATCTCAAATGTGAGCGGTGCTCTCGCCGAGCCGTTCACCGCGGACTACTGGGTCCGCCACGTCCGCGAGGCGGTCCGCTTCGCCGACGGCATCACCACGCTCCAAGCCGAAGGCGTCCAGACCTTCCTGGAGCTGGGCCCGGACGGCGTCCTCAGCGCGATGATCGACGGCGGAACCGTGAGCAGTGCTCTACGACGAGACCGCTCCGAAGAAAGAGCACTGCTCACAGCACTGAGCACCGTTCACGTCAACGGCATCGACGTCGACTGGACGCCCCTCTTCCCCGGCGGCCGCCGCATCGACCTCCCGACCTACCCCTTCCAACGCGACCGCTACTGGCCACGCTCCGGAGCCGCCCGCGGCGACCTCGGCGCCGTCGGCATGGGCACGCTCGAACACCCCCTGCTCGGCGCGGCCGTCGACCTCGCCGGCGACGAAGGCACCGTCCTCACCGGACGCCTCTCCCTGGAAACGCACCCGTGGCTGGCCGGGCACGCGCTGTCCGGCACCGTCCTGGTCCCCGGCACCGCGCTGCTCGAACTCGTCGTCCAGGCCGCCGACCAGGTCGGCTGCACCGTCGTCGACGAACTGACCTTCGCCGCCCCGCTGGTGCTTCCCGACCGCGGCGCGGTCACCGTCCAGGTATCGGCCGGCCCGGCCGACACCGCGGGACGCCGCCCGATCGCCGTGCACTCGCGGACCGCCGACGCCGACTGGACCCAGCACGCCACCGGCAGCGTCAGCACCGCCGCACTTTCACGTGAAAGTGCCGCCGAGTGGCCCCCGGCCGGCGTGGAACCGGTCGACACCACCGGGCTCTACGAGCGGCTCGCCGCGATGGGCTTCGTCTACGGCGAAGCCTTCGGCGGCCTCACCCGCGTCTGGCGAGACGGCTCCGAGGTCTTCGCCGAAGTCTCGCTGCCGGAACCGTTCGACGCCGCCGGGTTCGCCTTGCACCCGGCCCTGCTCGACGCCGCCCTGCACCCGCTCGGCCTCGGCATCGTCACCCCGGACGACGGCGCCGCCCGGATGCCGTTCTCCTTCACCCGCGTCGCGGTGCACGCCACCGGCGCCACCGCACTCCGCGTCCGGCTGAGCCCGGCGGGGGAGAACGCCGTCGCGCTCACCGCGTGGGACACCACCGGCGCCCCCGTGGTGACCGTCGGCTCGCTGCTGCTGCGCCCCGTCGCCCCCGCGGCGGCCACCGTCCCGGACACGCTCTTCGAACAGGTCTGGACCGAGGTCACCGCCGACCCCGCGGCGGCGGGCGCCGATCTCGAGTTCACCCGGGTGACCGGCGACGACGTGCACGAAACCACCGGCCGGGTCCTCGAAAAGCTCCAGACCTGGCTCGCCGGGAACCGGCCGGGCAAGCTCGTCGTCGTCACCCGCGGCGCGGCGGACGGCGACCTCGCCGCGGCGGCCGTCGCCGGGCTGGTGCGGTCCGCGCAGTCGGAACACCCGGGCCGGTTCCTCCTGGCCGACGTCGACGACGACCCGCGATCGCAGGACCTCCTGTCCACTGTGGACGCCTTCGGTGAGCTGCAGCTGATGATCCGCGAAGGCGTCGCGACCGCGCCGCGGCTGGTCCGCGCGAGCGGGATGCCGCTGACCCCGACGACCGCCTCCTGGCGCCTCGGCACCACCGGCGGCGGCACGACCGACAGCCTGGCGCTGACCGAAACGACCGAAGCACCACTGGAAACGGGCGAAGTCCGGATCGAGGTCCGCGCCGCCGGGCTGAACTTCCGCGACGTGCTCATCTCGCTCGGCATGTACCCGGACCCCGACGCCCGCCTCGGCTCCGAAGCCGCCGGCGTGGTCGTCGAAATCGGGGCGGGCGTTGAGGATCTCGCCGTCGGGGACCGCGTGTTCGGCCTCGTCGACGACGCCTTCGCGCCGCGCGCCACCGCCGATGCACGCCGTCTGGCGGAGATCCCCGGCGGGTGGACGTTCGCCGAGGCCGCGACCGTCCCGGTCGCGTTCGTCACCGCGTACTACGGCTTGTTCGACCTCGGCGGCCTCGAAGCCGGCCAGTCCGTGCTCGTGCACGCGGCGGCCGGCGGCGTCGGGATGGCCGCGGTGCAGCTGGCCCGCTGGAAGGGCGCCGAAGTGTTCGCGACGGCGAGCGAAGGCAAGCACGCCGTGTTGCGCGAGCTCGGCCTCGACGACGCGCACCTGGCCAGCTCGCGCACCCTGGACTTCCGCGAGAAGTTCGCCGGTGGCGTCGACGTCGTGCTGAACTCGCTGACCGGCGCGTTCACCGACGCCTCGCTGGAGCTGCTCAAGCCCGGCGGGCAGTTCGTCGAGCTGGGCAAGACCGACGTCCGCGAGGGCGACGGCTACCACACCTTCGACCTCGGCGACCCGGGCGCGGCCCGGATCGCCGCCATTCTCGCCGACCTGCTGGCCGCCTTCGGCCGCGGCGAGCTGAGGCCGTTGCCGGTGCGCGCCTGGGACCTCGGCCGCGCCGCCGACGCGTTCCGGTTCGTCAGCCAGGCCAAGCACATCGGCAAGAACGTCCTCACGCTGCCGCGGCCCGAACCGGCGGGCACCGTGCTCGTCACCGGTGGTACCGGAACGCTCGGCGCCGCCGTGGCCCGGCACCTCGCCCGCCGTCCCGGCGTCGAGCGGCTGGTGCTCGTCGGCAGGCGGGGGATCGACGTGCCCGGTGCGGCCGGGCTCGTCGACGAACTGACCGCGCTCGGCGTCGAGGCGGTCGTGGCCGCCGGCGACGTGGCCGAGCCCGGTTTCGTGGCGGACGTGCTGCGGGCGATCCCCGCCGGGCAGCCGCTGATCGGGGTGGTGCACGCGGCCGGCGTCCTGGACGACGGCGTGCTCGAAGCGCAGACACCGGCACGGGTTTCCGCCGTGCTCCGCGCCAAAGTGGACGGTGCGGAGGCGCTCGACAGGCTTACCCGGGACCACGACCTGGCCTGGTTCGTCCTGTTCTCCTCGGTCGCCGGGATCGTCGGCGCGGCCGGGCAAAGCGGGTACGCCGCGGCGAACAGCGCCCTCGACGCGCTCGCTGCCCGGCGCCGTTCCCGTGGCCTGCCCGCGGTTTCCCTCGCCTGGGGCCAGTGGGCGCTGTCCAGCGCGATGACCGGCAAGCTCGGGGACCGCGACCGCGGCCGCATCGAACGCGCCGGCATCCGGCCGCTGTCCACAGAGGACGCGCTCGCCGCGCTGGACGCCGCGATCGGGCTCGGCCGGCCGGTCGCCGTGCCGATGCGCGTCGACCTCGCCGCGCTGCGCACCGCGGAAGACCTGGCCCCGCTGTGGCGCGGGCTCGTCCGCACGCCGGTCCGCCGCAGCGCCCGGACCGCCGTCGCCGACGACGGCTGGGCCGCGCAGCTCGCCGGCCTCGCCCCGGAAGCGGCGCGCGGACGGCTGCTGGACCTCGTCCGCAAGCACGTCGCGGCGGTCCTGGGGCACGCGAGCCCCGACGCGGTCGACCCCGCGAAAGCGTTCAAGGACAGCGGTTTCGACTCGCTGACCGCGGTCGAGCTGCGCAACCGGCTCGCCACCGCGACCGGCCGCACGCTGCCCGCGACGCTCGTCTTCGACTACCCGAACCCCGACGTGCTCGCCGGTCACCTGTACGGCGAACTGGCGGGTGCGGCACCCGCGGCGGCGCCGGCCGCCCGGCCGCGGAACCGCGTCGACGACCCGGTCGCCATCGTGGCGATGAGCTGCCGTTTCCCGGGCGACGTCGATTCGGCCGACGCGCTGTGGCAGCTGGTCGCCGAGGGCCGCGACGCCATCGGCGGGTTCCCGGCCGACCGCGGCTGGCCGGTCGACGAGCTGTACCACCCGGACCCGGCGCACCCGGGCACGTTCTACGCGTCGGGTGGTGGATTCCTGCCCGGCGCGGCGCACTTCGACGCGGCGTTCTTCGGGATCTCCCCGAGGGAAGCGCTCGCGATGGACCCGCAGCAGCGGCTGCTGCTGGAAGTTTCGTGGGAAGCCTTCGAACGCGCGGGGATCGAGCCGGGCACGTTGCGCGGCAGCAACACCGGCGTCTTCGTCGGCGCCGCGCACTCCGGGTACGCCGCCGGTGCCACCGCGGCCGCGGACGGCGTCGAGGGGCACTTGATGACCGGCAACGCGGGCAGCGTGCTGTCCGGGCGGGTCGCCTACCACCTGGGCCTGGAGGGGTCCGCGGTCACTGTGGACACCGCGTGCTCGTCGTCGCTGGTCGCCTTGCACCTGGCCGGTCAGGCCCTCCGCCAGGGCGAATGCGATCTCGCGCTGGCCGGCGGCGTCGCGATCCTCGGCACGCCGGACATCTTCGTCGAGTTCAGCCGGCAACGCGGCCTGTCCCCGGACGGCCGCTGCAAGGCCTTCTCGGACTCGGCCGACGGCACCGGCTGGAGCGAAGGCGCCGGCATGGTCGTCCTGGAGCGGCTGTCGGACGCGCGGCGCAACGGCCACGAAGTCCTCGCGCTCCTGCGCGGTTCGGCCGTCAACTCCGACGGCGCGTCGAACGGCCTGACCGCGCCGAACGGGCCCTCGCAGCAACGCGTGATCCGCGCGGCGCTGGCGAGCGCCGGACTGTCCACTTCGGACGTCGATGCGGTGGAGGCCCACGGCACCGGCACGACCCTCGGCGACCCGATCGAGGCGCAGGCGGTGCTCGCGACCTACGGCCAGGACCGCGAGGAACCGCTGTGGCTGGGCTCGCTGAAGTCCAACCTCGGGCACACGCAGTCGGCCGCGGGCGTGGCCGGCGTGATCAAGATGGTCATGGCCATGCGCCACGGCGTGCTTCCGAAGACCTTGCACGTCGATGCCCCTTCGTCCCGAGTGGACTGGGAGTCCGGCGCGGTCGAGCTGCTCACCGAGCAACGCGCGTGGCCGGCCACGGGACGCCCGCGCCGGGCCGGGATCTCGGCGTTCGGCATTTCCGGCACGAACGCCCACGCCATCCTGGAACTGCCCGACGAACCGGTGCCCGCGCCGGTCGTGCCGCCGGAGCCGCCGGTGGTGGCCTGGGCGTTGTCGGCCAAGGGGGAGCAGGCGTTGCGTGCCCAGGCCCGCAAGCTGGCGTCGGCGGTCGCCGATGCTCCGCCGTCGGCCGTCGCCGGGACGCTGCTCGCGCGTACCCGCTTCGACGACCGCGCGGTCGTGCTCGGCAGCAGCCGTGACGAACTGCTTTCCGGGCTTCACTCGCTGGCAGCAGGAGAAAGTGTCCCCGGGGTCGTCCGCGGCACCGCGTCGAACGGCAAGCTCGCGGTGCTGTTCACCGGCCAAGGCGCGCAGCGGGCGGGCATGGGCCGCGAGCTGTACGACCGGTACCCGGTCTACGCGGCGGCGTTCGACACGATCTGCGCCGAGTTCACCGTGCCCGTGCGGGACGTCGTCTTCGGCGACGCGCCGGGCCTGGACGAGACCGGCTTCACCCAGCCGGCGCTGTTCGCCGTCGAAGTCGCGCTGTACCGGCTTTTCGAGTCGTGGGGCGTCAAGCCGGCGTTCGTCGCCGGGCACTCGATCGGTGAGCTGGCCGCCGCGCACGTCGCCGGCGTGTTCTCGCTCGAAGACGCGTGCCTGCTCGTCTCGGCCCGCGCCGCGCTGATGCAGGCGCTGCCCAAGGGCGGCGCGATGGTGTCGATCGCCGCCCCGGAGGCCGAAGTGCTGCCGCGGCTGGGCGACCGGGTGTCGATCGCGGCGATCAACGGCCCGGCGTCGGTGGTCGTCTCCGGCGACGAGCCCGAAGTCCTCGCCCTCGCCGAGGAGTTCGCGACACAGGGCGTCCGGACCAAGCGGCTCAGCGTCAGCCACGCCTTCCACTCGCCGCACCTCGACCCGATGCTCGACGAGTTCCGCGCGGTGGCCGACAAGGTCACCTACCACCCCGCAAAGGTACCGGTGATCTCGAATGTGAGCGGTGCTCTCGCCGAGCCGTTCACCGCGGACTACTGGGTGGAGCATGTGCGGGAAGCCGTCCGGTTCGCCGACGGCGTCGCGACGCTCGAAGCCGAAGGCGCCCGCTTCTTCCTGGAGCTGGGCCCGGACGGCGTGCTCAGCTCGATGGCCCGGGACCTCGTGGCCGAGGACGCCGTGGTCGTGCCGTCGCTGCGGCGCGACCGGCCGGAGGAGACGGCGGCGCTGACCGCGCTGTCGACGCTGTTCGCGAACGGCGCGCCCGCGGACCTCTCGGCGGTCTTCGGGGCCACCGGCCGCGTGGCCTTGCCGACCTACGCCTTCCAGCACGAGCACTACTGGCTCGAACCGGCCGCCCCCGTGCCCGCGGCGGACACCGCGTTCTGGTCGGCGGTCGAACGCGCGGACGTCGGCGAACTGGCCGGCGCGCTGGCGATCGACGAGACCCAGCGCGAATCCCTGAGCGCGCTGCTGCCCGCGTTGTCGACTTGGCGACGTCAGCGGGACGAAGAGTCCGTTGTGGACTCGTGGCGGTACCGCGTCGCCTGGGAACCGGCCCGGGAAACCGGTGCGAAGCCGCGGGGCACGTGGCTGCTGGCCGTCCCGGCCGCGGAAAGCGCGCTCGGCGACCGGATCGCCGCGGCACTCACCGCGAACGGCGTCGCGGTCACCCGGCTCGACGACCCGGCCGAAGCCGACCTGGCGGAAGCGGACGCCGTCTTGTCCTTGCTCGCGCTCACGCCCGGAACCGGCACTGTCCCGGCCGGAGTGGCGGCGACCCTCGCGCTGCTCCAGTCGGTCACCGACACTCCGGTGTGGACAGTCACCCGCGGCGCGGTCACGACCGGGCCGGCGGACGCGGCTCCCGACGCCGTCCAGGCACAGGTCTGGGGACTCGGCCGCAGCGCCGCCCTCGACCGCCCGGCCGGCTGGGGCGGTCTGGTCGACCTGCCCGCGGACTTCGACGTCCGGACCGCGGAACTGCTCGTCCAGGCACTGGCCGACCCGGCCGAAGACCAGGTCGCGCTGCGGGACGGACGGCTCGTCCGTCGCCTCGTCCCGGTGACCGGCGCGCCCGCCGGACGGCCGTGGCAGCCGCGCGGCACGGTGCTCGTCACCGGCGGCACGGGTGCGCTCGGCGCTCACGTCGCCCGCTGGCTCGCCACCGCGGGCGCGGAAAAGATCGTCCTCACCAGCCGCCGCGGCGAGCAGGCGCCGGGTGCGGAAGACCTGCGGGCGGAGCTGACCGCGCTGGGTGCCGACGTGACGATCGCGGCCTGCGACGTCGCCGACCGCGCCGCGCTCGCCACGGTGCTCGAGGACATCCGCGACGACCTCACCGCCGTCGTCCACGCGGCAGGCACCGGGGGAGCGACCCCGTTGGAAGACGCCGATCTGGCGCCGTTCGCGGACATCCTGGCCGCCAAGGTGGCCGGTGCGGAGAACCTCGACGCGCTGCTCGGCGACACCGAACTGGACGCCTTCGTGCTGTTCTCGTCGATCGCCGGCGTCTGGGGCAGCGGCGGCCAGTCCGCGTACGGGGCGGCCAACGCCCACCTCGACGCGCTCGCCCGCCGCCGCCGGGCCGCGGGCCGGACCGCGACCGCGCTCGCCTGGGGCCCGTGGGCCGATGGCGGCATGGCGGCCGACCACGACGCCGAGGATTACTTGCGGCGCCGGGGTTTGCGGACCCTGCGGCCCGCCCTCGCCGTCCGCGCGCTCGCCGCCGCGGTCGGGCGGGACGAGACCGCGCTGACCCTGGCCGACGTCGACTGGGACCGGTTCGTGCCCGCGTTCACGTCGGCCCGGCCGAGCGCGCTGCTGCTCGGCGTGCCGGACGCGCGCCGGGCGCTGGAAGCCGTGGCCGCGCCGGTGGCCGACCGCGACCTGCGGGCCGAGCTGGCCGAGCTGTCGCCGTCGGACGCCGAACGAACGGTGCTGGGCCTGGTCCGTACCGAGGCGGCGGGCGCGCTGGGGCACCGCGGGGCCGACGCCGTCCCGGCGGGCCGGCCGTTCACCGAGCTGGGCTTCGACTCCCTGACCTCGGTCGAGTTCCGCAACCGCCTCGCGGCGGCGGCCGGCGTGACGCTGCCCGCGACGGTCGTCTTCGACCACCCGACCCCGGCGGCGCTGGCCGCGCACCTGCTGGAAGTCCTGCGGCCCGGCGCCGCGGCCGACCCCGAAGAAGCCCGGATCCGGGCGGCGCTGGCCACCGTGCCGCTGGCGAAGTTCCGCGACGCCGGCCTGATGTCGGCGCTGCTGGAGCTGGCCGGGCTCGAGGACGCCGCCGACGCCGGCGACGACCTGGACGAGCTGGACGCCGAAGCGCTGGTGCGGCTGGCGCTGGACGGTACCGATTCCCGATGACCCACCCCTGGAGCTGAAACCATGGCCACGCCCGAGAAGGTGCTCGACGCGCTGCGCGCCTCCGTGAAGGAGGCCGAGCGGCTGCGGCGGCAGAACCGGCAGCTCGTCGAGGCCGCGACCGAGCCGGTCGCCATCGTCGCGATGGCCTGCCGGTTCCCCGGCGGGGTGCGCTCGCCGGAAGGGTTGTGGGACCTGGTGGCCCGCGGCGGCGACGCCATCACGGCGTTCCCGGCCAACCGCGGCTGGGACACCGCGACGCTGTTCGACGAAGGCCGCCCGGGCACGACCTACGCGCGAGAAGGCGCTTTCCTGCACGACGCCGACCTCTTCGACGCCGGCTTCTTCGGGATCTCGCCCCGTGAAGCGCTGGCGATGGACCCCCAGCAGCGGCTCCTGCTGGAGACGTCGTGGGAGGCCTTCGAGCGCGCCGGCATCGACCCGGCTTCGGTGCGCGGCAGCCGGACCGGCGTGTTCGTCGGCTCCAACGGCCAGGACTACCTGACCCTGCTGCGTTCCTCGGCCGAGGACGTCGAGGGCTACCTCGGCACCGGCAACGCGGCGAGCGTCGTCTCCGGGCGGCTGTCGTACCTGTTCGGGTTCGAGGGCACGTCGCTGACCGTCGACACGGCGTGCTCGTCGTCGCTGGTCGCGCTGCACCTCGCCGTGCAGGCGCTGCGGCAGGGCGAGTGCGACCTGGCGCTGGCCGGCGGCGCGACGGTGATGGCCACCCCCGGCACGTTCGTCGAGTTCAGCAAGCAGCGCGGCCTCGCCCCGGACGGCCGCGTCAAGGCGTTCGCCGAGGCCGCCGACGGCACCGGCTGGGGCGAAGGCGTCGGGATGCTCCTGGTGGAGCGCCTTTCCGACGCGCGGCGCCACGGCCACGAAGTCCTGGCGCTGGTCCGGGGCTCGGCGGTCAACTCCGACGGCGCGTCCAACGGCCTGACCGCGCCGAACGGCCCGTCCCAGCAACGGGTGATCCGCGCGGCGCTCGACAGCGCCCGCCTGTCCACTTCGGACATCGACGTCGTCGAAGCGCACGGCACCGGTACGACTTTGGGCGACCCGATCGAAGCCCAGGCGCTCCTTGCCACCTACGGCCAGGACCGCACGACGCCGCTGTGGCTCGGTTCGGTGAAGTCGAACATCGGCCACACCCAGGCGGCGGCGGGCGTCGCGGGGATCATCAAGATGGTCATGGCGATGCGGCACGGGGTGCTGCCGCAAACTCTGCACGTCGACGCGCCATCGTCGCATGTGGACTGGTCGGCGGGCGCGGTCGAGCTGCTGACCGAGTCCCGTGAGTGGCCGTCGGTCGACCGGCCGCGGCGGGCCGCGGTGTCGTCGTTCGGCGTCAGCGGCACGAACGCGCACACGATCCTCGAAGCCGTGCCGCCCGCCTCGCCGGTGCCGGCGGAAGCGTCGGTCGGCAGTCTGACGCCGTTCGTGCTGTCGGCCAAGACACCGGAAGCGTTGCGGGCACAGGCTTCGCAGCTCGCGGCAGTGACGGCCGACCCCGCGGACATCGCCCGTACGCTGGCGACGGCCCGGACGGCGTTCGAGCACCGCAGTGTCATCCTCGACTCGACCACGGTCACCGGCGAGGTCCGCGAGGATTCCCGGCTGGCGGTGCTGTTCACCGGCCAGGGCGCCCAACGAGCCGGCATGGGCGAGCAGCTCTACTCCCGCTTCCCCGTCTACGCGGCGGCGTTCGACGAGATCCTCTCGCACTTCACTCCGGACCTCCGCAAGGCCTTCACCACCCAAGACCTCCTCGACCGCACCGAATTCACCCAACCGGCCTTGTTCGCACTCGAGGTCGCCCTCTACCGCCTAGTCGAGTCGTTCGGCATCCGCCCAGATTTCGTAGCGGGCCACTCGATCGGCGAAATCTCGGCCGCCCACGTTGCCGGTGTCCTGTCCCTGGAAGACGCCTGCCGCCTGGTTTCCGCCCGCGCCTCCCTCATGCAGGCCCTCCCGCCCGGCGGCGCGATGGTCTCCATCGCCGCCCCCGAGTCTGAGATCACCCTCACCGAGGGCGTCTCGATCGCCGCGGTCAACGGCCCGGAATCCGTGGTCATCTCCGGCGACGAGTCCGAGGTCCTGGCCATCGCCGCCCAGTTTCCGAAGACCAAGCGCCTCGCGGTCAGCCACGCGTTCCACTCGCCGCTGATGGACCCGATGCTCGACGAGTTCCGCGCGGTCGCGGAGTCACTGGAGCACCGCTCCGCGACGATACCCGTGATCTCGAATGTGAGCGGTGCTCTCGCTGAGCCGTTCACGGCCGACTACTGGGTCCGCCACGTCCGCGAGGCGGTCCGCTTCGCCGACGGCATCGCCACTCTCGAAGCCGAAGGTGTCCAGACCTTCCTGGAGGTGGGACCGGACGGCGTCCTCAGCGCGATGGTGCCGGGCTCCTTCCCGGCCCTGCGCCGCGACCGCGACGAAGAACGGACCCTGCTGACCGCCCTCGCCGGGGTGTGGGTCCACGGCGGCGCCGTCGACTGGGCCGCGTACCTGCCCGCCGGCCCGCGGATCGACCTGCCGACCTACCCGTTCCAGCGGGAACGCTTCTGGCCCACGCCCGCGCCGCAAACCGATGTGGACGTCCCCGCGCTCGCCGCCGAACTCGGCCTGCCCGAAGACACTCTGCGGCCCGCCCTCGATGCCGTGCGCCAACGCCGTGAAGAGGCCACGGCCGCGGACGCCTGGCGGTACCGGGTCACCTGGACCCCGCTGGACCCCGCCGAAGCGGCCGCGCCCCACGGCGACTGCCTCGTCGTCGAGCCGTCCCCGCAGCTGGAAGCCGTCCTCGAGAACTGGCACGGCCGGGTCATCCGGTTCGACGGCTCGCTCGGCGACGCCGAGCCGGTCGTGGTGTTCAGCGGCGCCGGGCTCGGGCGGACCGTCGACCTCGTCCGTGAACTCGACGCCGCCGGGATCGACGCCCCGCTGTGGTGCGTGACGTCCGGGGCCGTGCGCGCCACCGGAACCGACCTCGCGCCGGATCCCGACCAGGCCGCCGTCTGGGGACTCGGCCGCGCGGCCGCGCTCGAACTGCCCGGCCGCTGGGGCGGCCTGATCGACCTGCCGTCCGAAGTGGACTCCGCAACCGCGGCACGGTTCTTCGCTCGGCTGACCGGCGCCGAAGACCAGGTCGCGCTCCGCGCCGAGGGCGACTTCGGACGGCGGCTGGAGCCCGCCGAGCCGGTCGCGGCCCCGGCGTGGACCCCGCGCGGCACCGTCCTCATCACCGGCGGGACCGGGGCGCTGGGCGCGCACGTCGCCCGCCGCCTCGCCCGGGCGGGCGCCGACCACCTGGTGCTGGTCTCCCGCCGGGGCGCCGATGCCCCGGGAGCGGCCGAGCTGGCCGAGGAGCTGGGCGTCCGGGTGACGTTCGCGGCCGGCGACGTCGCCGACCGGGAGTTCCTGGCCGAGCTGGTCGAGCGGGTCAGCCCCGGGCTCACCGCCGTCGTGCACACGGCGGGTGTCGTCCGGTCCGCGCCGCTGTCCGAAGTGGACGGCGCGGACGTGGCCGAGCAGTGGGCGGCCAAGGCGATCGGCGCCCGTCACCTCGACGAACTCCTCGCCGACGCCGACCTCGACGCCTTCGTCCTGTTCTCCTCGATCGCCGGGGTGTGGGGCAGCGGGCAGCAGGCGCTCTACGGCGCCGCCAACGCTTTCCTCGACGCGCTCGCCGAAGGCCGCCGCGCCCGCGGTCTCGCCGCGACGGCCGTGGCGTGGGGGCCGTGGGCCGACGGCGGGATGGCGGCCGACAACGACGCCGAGGACTACCTGCTCCGCCGCGGGCTCCGCGCCCTCGACCCGGGGGTGGCCGTCACGGCGCTGCTGCGGGCCGCGGGCGGCGACACGACCGTCACCTTCGCCGACGTCGACTGGCCGCGGTTCACGGCCGCCTTCACCTCGCGACGGCCGAGCCCGCTGCTGACCGGGATCCCCGCCGTCGCGCCCGAGGCCCCCGCGCCCGGCGGGCTCGTCGGACGGCTGCGCGGGCTGTCCCCGGCCGTCGCCGACGAGGTGCTGCTGCAGCTCGTCCGGGACCAGGCCGCCGCGGTGCTCGGGCACGCGAGCGCGACCGCCGTCGCGCCGGATCGTGCCTTCCAGGAGATCGGGTTCGACTCGCTGACCGCGGTCGAGCTGCGGGACGCCCTGCGTGCGGAGACCGGCCTCGCTCTGCCCGCGACGCTCGTCTACGACTGGCCGACGCCGGCCGCGCTCGCCGGTCACCTGCGGGCCGGCGTCCTCGGCGACGCCGCCACCGAAACCACCGCGACCGTGTCGGCGGTGGCCGACGAGCCGATCGCGATCGTCGCGATGAGCTGCCGGTACGCGGGCGGCATCGCGTCCCCGGAAGACTTGTGGCGCTTGGTGTCCGATGGCGCGGACGCGGTCTCCGGCTTCCCGGCCGACCGTGGCTGGGACCTGGAAAACCTGTACGACGCCGACCCCTCGCGGCTCGGTTCGGTGAGCGTCACCGAGGGCGCTTTCCTCGACGCGGCAGGCGGTTTCGACGCCGGGTTCTTCGGCATCTCGCCGCGTGAAGCACTGGCCATGGACCCGCAGCAGCGCCTCCTGCTGGAGCTGACGTGGGAGGCGTTCGAGCGCGCGGGCATCGACCCGGCTTCGGTCCGGGGCAGCCGGACCGGCGTGTTCGCGGGCACCAACAGCCACGACTACACAACTCTGCTCCTCGGCTCGGCCGACGCCCTCGAAGGGCACATCGCGACCGGCAACGCGGCGAGCGTCGCCTCGGGCCGGCTGGCGTACACCTTCGGACTGGAGGGCCCGGCGGTCTCGGTCGACACGGCGTGCTCGTCTTCGCTGGTCGCGCTGCACCTGGCCGTCCAGTCGCTGCGCCTGGGCGAGTGCTCGATGGCACTGGCGGGCGGGGTCACCGTGATGGCCACGCCGGGCACGTTCGTCGAGTTCAGCCGCCAGCGCGGCCTCGCCGCCGACGGCCGCTGCAAGGCCTTCGCCGAAGCCGCGGACGGCACGGCCTGGGGCGAAGGCGCGGGCCTGGTGCTGCTCGAACGGCTGTCGGACGCCGAACGCAACGGTCACCGCGTGCTGGCCGTGGTCCGCGGTTCGGCGGTCAACCAAGACGGCGCGTCCAACGGCCTCACCGCCCCCAACGGCCCGGCCCAGCAACGCGTCATCCGCGCGGCGCTGGCCGACGCCGGACTGTCCACATCGGACGTCGACGCCGTCGAAGCGCACGGCACCGGAACAACTCTCGGTGACCCGATCGAAGCCCAGGCCCTGCTGGCGACTTACGGCCAGGACCGCGAGACGCCGCTGTACCTGGGCTCGGTGAAGTCCAACATCGGTCACACCCAAGCGGCGGCCGGGGTCGCCGGGGTGATCAAGATGGTCATGGCCATGCGCCACGGCGTCCTCCCGCGGACCCTGCACGTCGACGCGCCGTCGTCCCACGTGGACTGGACGGCGGGTGCGGTCGAGCTGCTGACGGAGTCGCGCGAGTGGATCGCGGACCGGCCGTTGCGGGCCGCGGTGTCGTCGTTCGGCATGAGCGGCACCAACGCCCACACGGTCCTGGAAGCCGTTCCCCAGCCCGAAATCTCGCCGAGCGCCGCATCGGAACCGGTCCCGTGGGTGCTGTCCGCCCGCTCGGCCGACGCCCTGCGCGGCCAGGCGCAGGCGCTGCTCGGGGTGGCGGGCGCTCCGGCGGACATCGGGTTCTCCCTGGTCGCCACCCGGGCTTCCCTGCCGCACCGCGCGGTCGTGGTCGGTGACCTCGTCGAGGGACTGACCGCGTTGGCCGAAGGTGTCCCGGCGGCGAACGTCGTCACCGGCGTGGCCGACGCCCCCGGCAAGGTCGCGCTGGTGTTCCCGGGTCAGGGTTCGCAGTGGGCTGGGATGGCTCTCGAACTGGCGGACTCCGCGCCTGTGTTCGCCGCCCGGCTCGACGAATGCGCGGCCGCGCTGGGTTCCTTTGTGGACTGGGACCTGCGATCGGTGCTCGACGACGCCGTGGCTCTCGATCGGGTCGACGTCGTGCAGCCAGCGTTGTGGGCGGTGATGGTTTCCCTGGCCGAGCTGTGGCGTTCGTTCGGCGTGGTGCCGGACGCGGTCGTCGGGCACTCGCAGGGTGAGATCGCGGCCGCGGTGGTGTCCGGCGCGCTGTCCCTTGAGGATGGTGCTCGCGTGGTCACGTTGCGTAGCAAGGCGATTCTGGCGCTGGCCGGGCAAGGCGGGATGGTCTCGGTGGCCGCGCCGCTCGCCACCGTCGAGCAGCGGCTCACGGACGGGCTGTCGATCGCGGCGGTCAACGGCCCGGCGGCGGTCGTGGTCTCGGGTACGCCGGAGGCCCTCGACGAGCTGATCGCGTCCTGCGAAGCCGACGGCATCCGCGCCAAGCGAGTCCCGGTCGACTACGCCTCTCATTCGGCGCAGGTCGAGCTGCTCCGTGACGAGCTGCGCGAGGTGCTCGCGCCGATCACGCCCCGCGAAGGCGGGATCGCCTTCATCTCCACGGTGACGGGCGAGTGGAACGAAACAGTCGACGCCGAGTACTGGTACACGAACCTGCGCAGCACGGTCCGTCTCGACACCGCGATCGAGCGGCTCAAGAGCGAAGGTTTCGGCACTTTCATCGAAGCCTCGCCGCACCCCGTGCTGACCATGGCACTCGGCGAAGACGTTGTCGCGCTGGGAAGTCTCCGCCGCGACGACGGGGGATTGACCCGCTTCCACACCGCGCTCGCCGAAGCGCACGTCCACGGCATCGCCGTCGACTGGACCCCCGCTTTCCCACACGCCCAGATCGTCGACCTCCCGACGTACGCCTTCCAGCGCAAGCAGTACTGGCCCCGCCCGGCGACCCGCACCGGCGACGCCGCCGGGCTCGGCCTCGGTGCCGTCGAGCACCCGCTGCTCGGCGCCGCGGTCGCCCTCGCCGACGAAGACCGGACCGTCCTCACCGGACGGCTGTCCCGCCAGACCCACCCCTGGCTCGCCGACCACGAAGTCCTCGGCACCGCCCTCCTGCCCGGCACCGCGTTCGCCGAACTCGCGGTCCACGCCGGCGACCACACCGGGTGCGGCACCGTCGAAGAACTCACCCTCGGCGCGCCGCTCGCCGTGCCCGCCACCGGCGGTGTCCAGCTCCAGGTCGCCGTCGAGGCGCCGGGTGAGGACGGCCGCCGCGGCCTGACCATCAGCTCCCGGCCGGACCGGCCCGGTGCCCGCTGGACCCGGCACGCCCAGGGTGTGCTCGCGCCCGGCGCACCGGAACCCGAAACGCTGGAGTGGCCGCCCACCGGCGCGGACGCGCTCGACGTCGAGGCCCACTACGCCGCGCTCGCCGACGCCGGTTACCGCTACGGGCCCGCTTTCCGCGGCCTGCGCGCGGCTTGGCGGCTCGACGGCGACGTCTTCGCGGAGGTGGAGCTGCCGGGCACCGACGCGTTCGCCGTGCACCCCGCCCTGCTCGACGCCGCCCTGCACGCGCTGGGCCTCGGCGAGTTCTTCCCCGACGACGGCCAGGCCCGGCTCCCGTTCGCCTTCACCGACGTCAGCGTGTTCGCCGCCGGGGCCACCGCCCTGCGCGTGCGGCTGAGCCAGGCCGGTCCGAACGCGATGTCGGTCGTGGCCACCGACCCGGCCGGCCGGCCGGTGGCGCGCATCGGATCGCTGGCGTTCCAGGTCGCGTCCACAGTGGACGACGTGCCGGACGCCCTCTTCCGTACGGAGTGGACGCCGGTCACCGCGACTGGCGAGGTGCCCGGATTCGCTTGGCTGTCCGGGGCTCTGGCGGACCTCGCCGAGGTGCCGGACGCCGTCGTCCTGCCGGTCACCGGCGCCGATCCGCACGCCGTGGCCTCGCATGTCCTCGCGACCGCGCAGGACTGGCTGGCGGACGAGCGGTTCGCCGCCGCCCGGCTGGTCGTGCTCACCACCGGCGCCCTCGCCGCACTGCCCGGCGACCCCGTGCCCGGCCTGGCCCAAGCCCCGGCCTGGGGCCTGATCCGCTCGGCCCAGTCGGAAAACCCCGGCCGCTTCGTGCTCCTGGACGTCGACGAGCGGTCCGATCCGGCCGCCGCCATCGGCACCGCGCTGGCGTCCGGCGAACCGCAGCTCGCCGCTCGCGCCGGGACGCTGCTCGCCCCGCGGCTGGCCCGCCCGGCCACCGAACTGACCCTGCCCGCGAACGGATCCTGGCGCGTCGGCACCACCGGCACCGGCACCCTCGACGGCCTCGCGACCCTCCCGGCGCCGGAAGCCGCGGCCGAACTCGGGCCCGACGACATCCGCGTCGAGGTCCGCGCGGCCGGGCTGAACTTCCGCGACGTCCTGATCACGCTCGGGATGTACCCGGGGCAGGCGTTGATGGGCGGCGAGGCCGCCGGCGTCGTCCTCGAGACGGGGGAGCGGGTGCGCGGGCTGGCCGTCGGCGACCGCGTGACCGGGCTCTTCACCGGTGCGCTCGGCCCGGTCGCGGTCACCGACCACCGCCTGGTCACCCCGATGCCGGACGGCTGGAGCTTCGCCGAAGCCGCGTCGGTCCCCGTTGCGTTCGCGACTGCCTACTATGGACTGTTCGACCTCGGTGGCTTGCGGGCGGGCCAGTCCGTGCTCGTGCACGCGGCCGCCGGCGGTGTCGGCATGGCCGCGGTCCAGCTCGCCCGGCACCACGGCGCCGAGGTGTTCGCGACCGCGAGCGCCGGAAAGCACGACGTACTGCGGGAACTGGGTCTCGACCACGTCCACATCGGAGACTCGCGCAGCCTGTCCTTCGAGGACCACTTCCGCGCCGCGACCGATGGGCGCGGGGTCGACGTCGTGCTCGACGCCCTCGCGGGCGAGTTCGTCAACGCCTCCCTGCGGCTGCTGCCGCGCGGCGGCCGGTTCGTCGAGATGGGCAAGTCCGACGTCCGCGACGCCGCCGAAGTCGCCCGCGCCCACGCCGGCGTGCACTACCGGGCCTTCGACCTGATCGAAGCCGGACCCGAACGCCTGCAGGAGATCCTGCGCGAACTCGCCGGGCTGTTCGAAGCCGGCGCGCTCACCCCGCTGCCGCGCCGGACCTGGGACCTGCGGCAGGTGCCGGAGGCGTTCCGGTTCATCAGCCAGGCGCGGCACGTCGGCAAGAACGTCGTCACCGTGCCGCGGCGCCTCGACCCGGACGGCACGGTCCTCGTCACCGGCGGCACCGGCACGCTCGGCGCCCGGATCGCCCAGCACCTGGTGACCGCGCACGGCGTCCGGCGGCTGCTGCTGATCAGCCGCCGCGGCCCGGACGCCCCGGGAGCCGCGGAGCTGGCGAGCGACCTGACCGCGCTGGGCGCCGAGGTGACGATCGCCGCGTGCGACGCCGCCGACCGCGACGCGCTGGCCGAGCTGCTGGCCGACCGCCCGCTGACCGGCGTCGTGCACACCGCGGGTGTCCTGGCCGACGGCCTGCTCACCGGTCTCGACGCGGAGCAGCTCGCGGAGGTGTTGCGGCCCAAGGTCGATGCCGCCGTCAACCTGCACGAGCTGACCCAGGACAGGGACTTGGCGCTGTTCGTGCTGTTCTCGGCCGCCGCGGGCGTGTTCGGCACGGCCGGGCAGAGCAACTACGCGGCCGCCAACACCGCCCTCGACGCGCTGGCCGCGCACCGCCGTTCCCTCGGCCTGCCGGGCGTCTCGCTGGCCTGGGGCCTGTGGGCGGAGGCGAGCGGCATGACCGGTCACCTCGGCGCCGCCGACCTGGCCCGGATGTCGCGGGGCGGCATGACCGGGCTGTCCGACGCCGAAGGGCTGGCCCTGTTCGACGCGGCCGTGGCCCGCGGCGAAACCCTCGCGATCCCGGCCCGGCTCGACCTTTCGGCGGCGAACGGCCCGGTGCCGCCGTTGCTGCGCGGGCTCGTCCGCGCCACCCGCCGGGCCGCCACCGCCGCCACGACGAGCGACGGCGGACTGGCCGCACGGCTGCAGCCGCTCCCCGCGGCCGAGCGCGACCGGCGGCTCCTCGAACTGGTCTGCGACCACGTCGCCGCGGTGCTCGGGCACGACACCGCCGACGAGATCGAACCCGGTCGTTCGTTCGCCGAACTCGGCTTCGACTCCCTGACCGCCGTCGAGCTGCGCAACCGCCTCGGCGCCGCGACCGGCCTGCGCCTCCCGGCGACGCTGGTGTTCGACCACCCGGCCCCGGCGGCGCTCGTGACGCTGCTGCGGACCGAGCTGTTCGGCGGGGCCGCGGAACCGTCCACTCAGGTCGTGACCGTGCCGACGGACAACGACCCGGTCGTCATCGTCGCGATGAGCTGCCGCTACCCGGGTTCCGTCGCCTCGCCCGAAGACCTGTGGTCCCTTGTGGAGGGTGGCGTCGACGCGATCACGCCGTTCCCCACCGACCGCGGCTGGGACCTCGACGGGCTCTACCACCCGGAACCCGGTACGCCGGGCCGCATCTACACGCGCAGCGGCGGTTTCGTGACCGGCGCCGACCGCTTCGACCCGGAGCTGTTCGAGATCGCGCCGCGCGAGGCGCTGACCATGGACCCGCAGCAGCGGCTCCTGCTCGAAGCGACCTGGGAGGCGTTCGAACGCGCCGGCATCGACCCGACGTCGGCGCGCGGCAGCCGGACCGGCGTGTTCGTCGGCGCGGCGACGTCCGGCTACGGCGCGGGCGCGGCCACCGACGGCCTCGAAGGGCACCTGATGACCGGCGGGACGTCGTCGGTGGCGTCGGGCCGGTTGTCGTACGTGTTCGGGCTGGAAGGCCCGTCGCTGACGGTGGACACGGCGTGTTCGTCGTCGCTGGTGGCGTTGCACCTGGCGGTGCAGGCGCTGCGCCGCGGCGAGTGCGACCTGGCGCTCGCGGGCGGTGTGACGGTCATGCCGGCCCCCGGCGTCCTGCTCGCGTTCAGCCAGCAACGCGGCTTGGCCGAGGACGGCCGGGTCAAGGCGTTCGCCGAGGGCGCGGACGGCACCAGCATGGCCGAAGGCGTCGGGTTGCTGCTGGTGGAGCGGTTGTCGGATGCGCGCCGCAACGGCCACGAAGTCCTCGCCGTGGTACGGGGTTCGGCGGTGAACTCCGACGGCGCGTCGAACGGCTTGACCGCGCCGAACGGCCCGTCGCAGCAGCGGGTGATCCGTGCCGCGCTCGCGGATGCCGGGCTTTCGGCGTCCGAAGTGGACGCGGTGGAAGCGCATGGGACGGGGACGAAGCTGGGCGACCCGATCGAAGCGCAGGCCCTGCTGGCGACCTACGGCCAGGACCGCTCGACGCCGTTGTACCTGGGCTCGGTGAAGTCCAACCTCGGGCACACGCAGGCCGCCGCGGGGGTCGCCGGGATCATCAAGATGGTGATGGCGATGCGCCACGGTGTGCTGCCGCGGACACTGCACGTCGACGTGCCTTCGTCCCATGTGGACTGGACGGCGGGCGCGGTCGAGCTGCTGACCGAATCGCGCGAATGGGCCGCCGATCGGCCCTTGCGGGCCGGGGTGTCGTCGTTCGGGATCTCCGGCACCAACGCGCACACGATCCTCGAGCAGGCACCGGACGTGGTCGTGGCGGAGCGCGAGCCGGTGTCCGGGCCGGTGCCGTGGGTGTTGTCGGCGAAGAGCCCGGCTGCGCTGCGGGCGCAGGCCGCCCGGCTGCGCGAGTTCGCCGGTGACGGCGTGCCCGCGGACATCGCGCTGAGCCTGGCCACGACCCGCGCCGACCTCGGCCACCGCGCCGCGGTCGTCGGCGAGACCGTCCCCGAACTCCTCGCCGGGCTGGCCGCGATCGCCGACGGCGACCCGGGCGCGCTCACCGGCAGCGGCAACCCGGGCCGCCTGGCCGTGCTCTTCACCGGCCAGGGTGCCCAGCGCGCGGGAATGGGCCGCGAGCTGTACGCGCGCTTCCCGGTGTTCGCCGCGGCGTTCGACGAGGTCGCGGCGCTGCTGGACACCGACCGGCCGCTGTCCGAAGTGATCGAATCGGACCTGCTCGACCGCACCGGCTACGCGCAGCCCGCGCTCTTCGCCCTCGAAGTCGCGCTGTTCCGGCTCGTCGAGTCCTGGGGCGTCCGGCCGGACTTCGTGGCCGGGCACTCGATCGGCGAACTCGCCGCCGCGCACGTCGCCGGCGTGCTCTCGCTGGCCGACGCGTGCGCGCTGGTCTCCGCCCGGGCGAGCCTGATGCAGGCGCTGCCCGAGGGCGGCGCGATGGTCGCGATCGGCGCACCCGAGGCCGATGTCCGGGCCGAGCTGCCCGCCGAAGGCGTCGGCATCGCGGCGGTCAACGGTCCTCGCAGCACGGTGATCTCGGGCGACGAGACCGCCGCGCTCGCCGTCGCCGCGGAGTTCGCGGGACGCGGGGTCAAGACCAAGCGGCTGCGCGTCAGCCACGCCTTCCACTCGCCGCTGATGGACCCGATGCTCGACGAGTTCCGCGCCGTCGCCGAGTCGTTGGAGCACCGCCCCGCGACGATACCGGTGATCTCGAATGTGAGCGGTGCTCTCGCCGAGCCGTACACCGCGGAGTACTGGGTGCGGCACGTGCGGGAAGCCGTCCGGTTCGGCGACGCGGTGAAGACCCTGGCCGAGCAGGGCGCGAGCACCTTCCTCGAACTCGGCCCCGACGGCGTGCTGTCCGCGATGGCGGCCGAGAGCACTGATCTCCCTTCGGTGCCCACGCTCCGCGCCGGCGAGGACGAGCCGAGAGCAGTGCTCACGGCGTTCGCCCGGCTGCGCGTCGCCGGCTTCCCGCTCGACGTCGCCGCGGTGCTCGACGGCGCCCGGCGGACCGCGCTGCCGACCTACGCCTTCCAGCGGTCGCGGTTCTGGCTCGAGCCCGCGCCCCCGGCGGAAGGGGACAGCCGGTTCTGGGCCGCGGTCGACGCGGGCGACCTCGCCCTCGACGACCACGCCATGGCGGCGCTCGACCGCTGGCGCTCGTCGTCCACTGTGGACGCCTGGCGCTACCGCGTCACCTGGCGCCCGCTGGCCGAGACCACCGGACGGCTGACCGGCCGCTGGCTCGTCCTCGGCGTGGACGGCCCCGCCCGCGAAGTGGCGCAAGCGCTGGCCGCGCACGGCGCCGAGCCGGTGACCGAGTCCGGTCCCCGCGACCGGGCCGCGCTGACGACGCTGCTGCGTGAGCACGCCGACGTCGAAGGAGTCGTGTCGCTGCTGGCCGTCGACGCCGACGCGGAAGCCGGGCTCGCCGCCAACCTGGTGCTGACCCAGGCGTTCGCCGACTCCGGCGTCCCGGCCCGCCTGTGGTGCCTCACGCGGGGCGCGGTCAAGGACGTGACCCGGCCCGGCCAGGCGACGACCTGGGGCTTCGGCCGGATCGCGGCCCTGGAGCTGCCGTCCGGCTGGGGTGGCCTCGCCGACCTGCCGGAGACGCTCGACGCCGCGGCCGGGGCCCGGCTCGCGGCCGTGCTCGCCGACGGCACCGAGGACGAGGTCGCCATCCGCCCGGACGGCGTCTTCGCCCGGCGGCTCGCGCCCGCCCCCGCCGGGGCGACGCGGGACTGGCGGCCGCGCGGCACGGTGCTGGTCACCGGCGGCACCGGCGCGCTCGGCGCGGCCGTTGCCCGCGAACTCGCCGCCACCGGCGCCGAACACCTCGTGCTCACCGGCCGTCGCGGCGCGAAGGCGCCCGGTGCGGCCGAGCTGGCCTCGGAACTGTCCGCCCTCGGCGTCCGCGTCACCCTCGCCGCCTGCGACGCGGCCGACCGGGACGGCCTCGAGAAGGTCATCGCGGCCATCCCGGCGGACCTGCCGCTGACCGCGGTGGTGCACGCCGCCGGCACCGGCCAGAACGGTCCGATCCCGGCGATCACGCCCGGGGAAGTCACGGCGGTGCTGGCCGGGAAGGTGGCCGGCGCGCGGCACCTCGACGAGCTGACCCGCGACCGCGACCTGGACGCGTTCGTGCTGTTCTCGTCGATCTCCGGCGTCTGGGGCAGCGGTGAGCAGGCGGTTTACGGTGCGGCGAACGCGTTCCTCGACGCGCTCGCCGAAGAACGCCGTGGCCGCGGGCTCACCGCGACCGCGATCGCCTGGGGCCCGTGGGCCGAGTCCGGGATGGCCGCCGACGACGACGCGGTGCGGATGCTGCGCGGGCGCGGGCTGCCGCCGATGGACCCCGCGCTCGGCGTCACGGCCTTCCGCCGGGCGCTCGCCGCCGACGACACCGCCGTCGTGGTCGCGGACGTCGACTGGGCCCGGTTCGCGCCGGTGTTCACCGCCGCCCGGCCCCGGCCGGTGCTGGCCGACCTCCCGGCGGTGCGGGCCGCGCTCACCGAAGCCGAGCCCGAGGAGACCGGGTTCGCTTCGATGTCCACTGTGGACCGGCCGAAGGCGCTCCTCGCTCTGGTCTTGGAGCAGGTCGCGGGCGTGCTCGGGCACACGGCGCAGGCGATCGGGCCCGAGCGCGCCTTCAAGGAGCTCGGCTTCGACTCGCTGATGGCGGTCGAGCTGCGCAACCGGCTCGCGGCCGGCACCGGGCTGAGCCTGCCGGCGTCGCTGGCCTTCGACCACCCGACCGCGGCCGACCTGGCCGAGGAGCTGGACCGGCGGCTCGGCGGCGGCGAACCGACCGGCGTCCGGCTCCTCGACGAGCTGGACCGGCTGGAAGCCGCGTTCGAGACCGTCACCGAGGCAGATCTGGATGGGATCTCCGCGCGCGGCGAGGTCACCGCGCGGCTGAAGGGTTTCCTCGCGCGCTGGAGCGACCTGGCGGGCGAGACCGGTGGCACCGACCTCGGCGGCGCCAGCGACGACGAGCTCTTCGACTTCATCGACACCACCTTCCGGACTTCGTGAAAGACAGTGGGAGCCATGGCCAACGAGCAGAAACTCCGTGACTACCTCAAGTTCGTCACGGCCGATCTGAAGGACACCCGCGACCGGCTCGCCGACGTCGAGGCCCGGGACCGGGAGCCCATCGCGATCGTGGCCATGAGCTGCCGCTACCCCGGCGGCGTCAGCTCGCCCGAGGACCTGTGGCAGCTGGTCGAAACCGGCACCGACGCGATCGGCGGCTTCCCGTCCGACCGCGGCTGGCCGCCGGGTGCGTTCCAGGGCGGATTCCTTTACGGCGCGGGCGAATTCGACGCCGGGTTCTTCGGCATCTCGCCCCGCGAGGCCCTCGCCATGGACCCGCAGCAGCGCCTGCTGCTGGAGACGTCGTGGGAGCTGCTGGAGCGGGCGGGGATCGCGCCGAAGTCGTTGAAGCGCAGCAGCACCGGGGTGTTCATCGGCGGGGCCGCGTCCGGCTACGGCGGCGACGCGGGCGGGGACGAGGAGGTCGCGGGCTACCTGCTCACCGGCACCGCGGGCAGCGTGCTGTCCGGACGGCTGTCCTACCACCTCGGGCTGGAGGGCCCGTCGGTCACGATCGACTCGGCGTGCTCGTCGTCGCTGGTCGCCTTGCACCTGGCCGCGCAGGCGCTGCGGCGCGGGGAATGCACGCTGGCGATCGCCGGTGGCGTGACGGTGATGGCCACCCCGGGCACGTTCGCCGAGTTCGACCGCCAAGGCGGCCTCGCGGCCGACGGGCGCTGCAAGGCCTTCTCCGACGCGGCCGACGGCACCGGCTGGGCCGAGGGAGCCGGCATGCTGCTGGTCGAGCGCCTGTCGGACGCCCGGCGCCACGGCCACCCGGTGCTCGCGGTCCTGCGCGGCTCGGCGGTGAACTCCGACGGCGCGTCGAACGGCCTCACCGCCCCCAACGGCCCCTCCCAGCGCCGCGTGATCACGGCCGCCCTCGCGGCGGCGCGCCTGTCCACATCGGACGTCGACGTCGTCGAAGCGCACGGCACGGGGACCTCGCTCGGCGACCCGATCGAGGCACAGGCGCTGCTCGAAACCTACGGCCAGGACCGGGAAGCGCCGCTCTGGCTGGGTTCGGTGAAGTCCAACATCGGCCACACGCAGTCGGCGTCCGGCGTGGCGGGCGTGATCAAGATGGTCCAGGCCATGCGACACGGCGTGCTGCCCCGCACGTTGCACGCCGACTCGCCATCGTCCCAAGTGGACTGGTCCGCGGGCGCGGTACGCCTCCTCACCGCGGCCCGCGAGTGGCCGTCCGACCGCCCCCGCCGGGCGGCGGTGTCGTCGTTCGGGATCTCGGGTACGAACGCCCACGTGATCCTCGAAGGAGTGGAACCGGCCGAGCCGACGGTGACCGAGGTGACCGCCCCGGTCCCGTGGCCGATCTCGGCCCGAGGTGCGGATGCGTTGCGTGCACAGGCTTCGGCGCTGATGCCCTTCGCGGACGCCTCCCTGCCGGACGTGGGAGCGGCGCTGTTGAACGGCCGCACGGCCTTCGAGGACCGGGCTGTCGTGTTCGGTGATTCGGCCGCCGAGATGCGGACCGGACTCGAAGCCCTCGCGGCCGGCGGGAGCGCTCCGAACCTGGTGCAAGGCACCGTCGCGCCGGGTGGGCTGGCGGTGCTGTTCACCGGCCAAGGTGCGCAGCGGTCCGGCATGGGTATGTCCCTCTACTCCCGCTTCCCGGTCTACGCGGAGGCGTTCGACGAGATCCTCTCTCACTTCACTCCGGACCTCCGCGAGGCCTTCACCACCCAAGACCTGCTGGACCGCACCGAATTCACCCAACCGGCCTTGTTCGCCCTCGAGGTCGCCCTCTACCGCCTGGTCGAGTCGTTCGGCATCCGCCCAGACTTCGTAGCAGGCCATTCAATCGGCGAAATCTCCGCAGCCCACGTAGCAGGCGTCCTCTCGCTCGAAGACGCCTGCCGCCTGGTCGCCGCCCGCGCCTCCCTCATGCAGTCCCTCCCCATGGGTGGCGCAATGGTCTCCATCGCCGCCCCCGAGTCTGAGATCACCCTGACCGACGGCGTCTCCATCGCCGCCGTCAACACCCCCGAGTCAGTAGTCATCTCCGGCGACGAAGCCGCCGTGCTGGCCATCGCCGCCCAGTTCCCGAAAACCAAGCGCCTCGCCGTGAGCCACGCGTTCCATTCGCCGCTGATGGACCCGATGCTGGAGGACTTCCGCGTGGTCGCCGAGTCGTTGGAGCACCGCCCCGCGACGATACCGGTGATCTCGAATGTGAGCGGTGCTCTCGCCGAACCGTTCACGGCCGACTACTGGGTCCGCCACGTTCGCGAGGCGGTCCGCTTCGCCGACGGCGTCGCCACGCTGCAAGCCGAGGGCGTCGGCGTGTTCCTCGAGCTGGGCCCCGACGCGGTGCTGAGCGCGATGATCGACGGCGGAACCGTGAGCAGTGCTCTACGACGAGACCGCTCCGAAGAGAGAGCACTGCTCACAGCGCTGAGCACTGTTCACGTCCACGGCGTGAACGTCGACTGGACCTCGTTCCTGCCCACCGAAGCCCGCGCCGAACTGCCGACCTACGCCTTCCAGCGGCAGCACTACTGGCTCACCGGCACCGCCGACGTGTCCACAGAGGACAAAGCGTTCTGGGCGGCGGTCGAGAGCGCGGACACGGGCGACCTCGCCGTCGCGCTCGGCCTCGACCAGGACCTCGCGGCGGCCGTGCGGCCGGCGCTGTCCGCCTGGCGGCACCGCAGCCGCCGGGACCGCGCCGTGGCCGGCTGGCGGTACCGCGCCGAGTGGACGCCGATCACCCCCGAGCCCGGGACTCCGGGACAGTGGCTGCTGGTCGCGCCGCCGGGCGACGAAACCGCGGCCCGGCTGGAAGTTCTGCTCACCGGCGTCGTGCCACTGACCACCGTGGGCGAGTCCCGCGCCGAGTTGGCCGAACGGCTGCGCGAGGCCGGTGACGACTGGACCGGCGTGCTGTCCATCGGCGGGGACGTCGCGACAACAACGCTCCTCCTCCAAGCCCTCGGCGACGCGGAAATCACCGCACCGCTGTGGTGCCTGACCACCGCGTCACCGGACCAATCCGGAATCTGGGGCCTCGGCCGCAGCGCCGCACTGGAGGTCCCCGAACGCTGGGGCGGCCTCATCGAACTCCCCGCCGAGCTGGACGAACGCGCCGCCGCCCGGCTCCTCGCCGTGCTCGGTGGCGGCGAAGACCAGGTGGCCGTGCGCGCGTCCGGAGTCTTCGGGCGGCGGCTCGTGGCCACCCCGGCCGAAGGCGCGCCGGACTGGCGGTGGCGGGGCACGGTCCTCGTCACCGGCGGGACCGGCGCGCTCGGCGCCCGCGTCGCCCGGTGGGCGGCGGCGAACGGCGCCGAGCGGCTCGTCGTCACCTCCCGCCGCGGCCCCGACGCCCCGGGCGCGGCCGAACTGGCCGCCGAGCTGACCGCGGCCGGCACCCCGACGACCGTCGAAGCCTGCGACGTCGCCGATCGTGACGCCGTGGCCGCGCTCCTCGAGCGGATCCCGGACCTCCGCGCGGTGGTCCACACCGCCGGCGTGCTCGACGACGGCGTCCTCGACACGCTGACCCCGGAGCGCCTCGCGCGGGTCGCGGCGGCCAAGGTCGACGGTGCGCGCCACCTCGACGAACTGACCCACGACCTCGACGCCTTCGTGCTGTTCTCCGGGCTCGCCGGCACCCTCGGCGCGGCCGGGCAGGCGGGCTACGCCGCGGCCAACGCCCGGCTCGACGCGCTCGCCGAGACGCGCCGCGCCGCCGGCCGGCCCGCGCTGGCCGTGGCGTGGGGACCGTGGGACGGCGGCGGGATGGCGGACGACGGCGTCACCGCCCGCCTCGGCGCGGCGGGCCTCCGCCCGCTCGACCCGGACCTCGCGCTCACCGCGCTCGGCGGCGCGCTGGCCGCCGGGGACACGACGGTGGCGATCGCCGACGTCGACTGGGCGGTGTTCGGCCCGGCGTTCACCGCGGCCCGGCCGAGCCCGCTGCTCGCCGAGCTGGCGCCGCCCGCCGAGGCGCCCGTCGTCGTCGAATTCACCGCCGCCGGCGTGCTGAACCTCGTCCGCGAGCACGTCGCCGCGGTGCTCGGGCACGCATCGGCCGCCGCGGTCGACCGCGACCGCGCGTTCAGCGACCTCGGCTTCACGTCGTTGTCGGCGGTCGAACTCCGCAACCGGCTGCGCGCCGCCACCGGGCTCGACCTGCCCGCCACCCTGACCTACGACCACCCCGACCCGGCCACGCTCGCCCGGCACCTGCACGGCCTGCTCGCCGGTTCGGCCGCCGGCCCGGACACGACGGCGGCCGGCGGAGCGGGCGACGACGAGCCGATCGCGATCGTGGCGATGGCGTGCCGGTTCCCGGGCGAGGTCCGGTCGCCGGAAGACCTGTGGGACCTCGTCGCGCGCGGCGCCGACGCGCTGTCCGCCCCGCCCGCCGACCGCGGCTGGCCGTCCGGCCTCGCCGCCGTCCGGCCGGGCGGATTCCTCAGCGGGGCAACGGATTTCGACGCCGAACTCTTCGGCATCTCGCCCCGCGAGGCCCTCGCCATGGACCCGCAGCAGCGGCTGCTGCTGGAAACGTCGTGGGAGCTGTTCGAACGCGCCGGTCTCGACCCGCGTTCACTGCGCGGCGAACGGATCGGCGTTTTCGCCGGCACCAACGGCCAGGACTACCCGGCGCTGCTCACCGACGCGGGCGAGGAGGTCGCGGGCTACGTCGGCACGGGCAACGCGGCGGCGGTCGTCTCCGGCCGGATCGCCTACGCGTTCGGGCTGGAGGGCCCGGCGGTCACTGTGGACACGGCGTGCTCGTCGTCGCTGGTGGCGGTGCACTGGGCGCGGCAGGCGTTGCGGGCGGGCGAATGCTCGATGGCCATCGCGGGCGGCGTCACGGTGATGTCGACGCCGGGTGCTTTCGTGGAGTTCGACCGGCAAGGCGGCCTCGCCCCGGACGGCCGCATCAAGGCGTTCGCCGACGGCGCGGACGGCACCGGCTGGGGCGAAGGCGTCGGCCTGCTGCTGGTGGAGCGGTTGTCGGACGCGCGCCGCAACGGTCACGAGGTCTTGGCCGTGGTGCGGGGTTCGGCGGTGAACTCGGATGGCGCGTCGAACGGCTTGACCGCGCCGAACGGTCCTTCGCAGCAACGCGTGATCCGTGCCGCGCTTGCGGATGCCGGGCTTTCGGCGTCCGAAGTGGACGCCGTGGAAGCGCATGGGACGGGGACGAAGCTGGGCGACCCGATCGAAGCGCAGGCGCTGCTCGCGACTTACGGCGCGGAGCGCGACGAGCCGCTGTGGCTGGGTTCGGTGAAGTCCAACCTGGGGCACACGCAGGCCGCCGCCGGAGTTGCCGGGATCATCAAGATGGTCATGGCGATGCGCGCCGGTGTGCTGCCGCAGACGTTGCACGTCGACGCGCCCTCGTCCCATGTGGACTGGACGGCCGGAGCGGTGGAACTGCTGACCGAGGCGCGGAAGTGGCCGTCGGACCGGCCGCGGCGGGCGGCTGTCTCGTCGTTCGGGATCTCGGGGACGAACGCGCACACGATCCTCGAGCAGGCACCCGAGGAGGCGGTCGTCCACGACACCGCTCCGGCCGGGGTGCTGCCGGTGGTGGTTTCGGCGCGGACCGAGGAGGGTGTGCGCGCCCAGGCCCGCCGGTTGCTGGCCGCCGAACGCGGTGCGCTGCCGGACGTGGCTTTTTCCTTGGCGACGGGCCGTGCGGCGTTGTCACGGCGGGCGGCTGTGCTCGCCGCGGATGATGCCGAGCTGGTCCGCGGGCTGACCGCGCTGGCGGACGGTGCGCCGGATCCTTCCGTGGTGCGCGGGGACGCCGTGCCGGGGCCGCTCGCTGTGCTGTTCACCGGTCAGGGTGCGCAGCGGGTCGGGATGGGGCAGGGTTTGTACGACCGCTTTCCCGTCTACGCCAAGGCTTTCGACGAGATCCTCACGCACTTCCCCCCTGGCCTCCGTGAGGCCTTCGCCGATCCCGAGCTGCTGGATCGCACCGAGTTCACCCAGCCCGCGCTGTTTGCGGTCGAGGTCGCTCTTTATCGCCTGGTCGAGTCCTTCGGCGTTCGCCCGGATTTCGTGGCGGGGCACTCGATCGGCGAAATCTCGGCGGCGCACGTGGCCGGCGTACTGTCCCTTGAGGACGCTTGCCGGCTGGTGAGCGCCCGCGCGTCGCTGATGCAGGCTCTCCCGGCCGGTGGCGCGATGGTCTCGATCGCCGCTCCCGAGTCGGCCATCACGCTCACCGAGGGCGTCTCGATCGCCGCGGTCAACGGCCCCGAGTCGGTGGTCGTCTCCGGCGACGAGGCCGAGGTGCTCGCGATCGCGGCGCAGTTCCCCAAGACGAAGCGGCTCACGGTGAGCCACGCGTTCCACTCACCGTTGATGGACCCGATGCTCGACGAGTTCCGCGCGGTGGCGGCGTCCTTGGAGCATCGCTCTGCGACGATACCCGTGATCTCGAATGTGAGCGGTGCTCTCGCTGAGCCGTTCACCGCGGACTACTGGGTCCGGCACGTGCGTGAGGCGGTCCGGTTCGCGGACGGGGTCGCGACGTTGGAAGCCGCCGGTGTGGGGGTGTTCCTGGAGCTGGGGCCCGACGGCGTGCTCAGCGCGATGGTGCCGGGTACGGCCGTGGCGGTGCTGCGGCGGGACCGCGAGGAAGCTCGGACGTTCTTCACCGCCTTGGCCCGGATCCACACCGCCGGTGTCCCGGTGGACTGGACGTCGCTGCCCGGGCACCGGATTCCCCTGCCCACGTACGCTTTCCAGCGCGAACGGTTCTGGCCCGCCCCGGCCGCACGCCCCGTCGGCGGCGAGGTCGACGCCCAGTTCTGGGCGGCGGTCGACCGCGCGGACGCGGCCGGTCTGTCGGCCGGGACCGGAGTGCCGGAGCCGGATGTGGCGAAGGTGCTGCCGGCGCTGGCGTCGTGGCGCCGGGAGCGGGCCGAGACCGCGGTGACGGACTCCTGGCGCTACCGGGTGACCTGGGTCCCGATCGCGGACCCGGCTCCGGAACGTCTCGGGACCGCCTCGGGCGCGGCTCCGGCGGCCGCGGCTCGCCAGCTGGCAACCTCCGGTGCGGGCGCCGATCGCCACCTGGCCATCTCCGGTGCGGCCGCCGATCGCGATGTGGCCACCTCCGCTGCGGCTTCGGATCGCCTCGGGGTCGCTTCCGGTGCGACCCCGGCGGCCGCGGATCGTCCCGTCGGCGGTGCGACGGCGGGCCGCCGCGTAGCCGTCGCGGCCTCCGGTGCGGCCCGGCGCTGGGCCGACGCGCTCGGCCTCCCCGTCGTCGAGCCGCGGGAAATCGACGCGGCCGACCACGTGATCCTGATCGCGGCCCCAGGCGACAACGCCCTCACCACCGCCATGACCCTGGCCAGGTCCGACCTCACTGCGCCGTTGTGGTGCGTAACCCTCGGCGCGCTGGAGACCCCCGCCCTGGCCGCCCTCTGGGGCTTCGGGCGCGCACTGGCCCTGGAGACCCCCGACCGCTGGGGCGGCCTCGTCGACGTCCCCACCGACCCCGACGAACAGCAAGTCGCCCGCCTACAAGCCATCCTGACCGGCTCCACCGGCGAGGACCAGCTCGCCCTCCGCCCCTCAGGCGTCTTCGCCCGCCGCCTGGTCCGCGCCCCACAGCCCACCCCGTCGTGGACGCCCAGCGGGACCGTCCTCATCACCGGCGGCACCGGCGCACTGGGCACCGCCGTGGCGCGTTGGGCCGCCCAGGCCGGGGCCGAACACCTGGTCCTCCTCAGCCGCAGCGGCCTCGCCGCACCCGGTGCCGAAGCGATCGCCGACGAACTGGGCGCGACCGTCCTGGCCTGCGACGTCGGCAACCGCGCCGACCTCGCCCGGACCCTCGAACAGCTCCCGAAGATCACCGCCGTCGTGCACGCGGCCGGGGCCGGGCAGGCCACCGCCTTCGCCGACCTCGACGACGCCGAGTTCCACCGGATCCGGGAAGCCAAGGTCGCCGGGGCCCGGCACCTCGACGAACTCCTCGGTGACGACCTCGAAGCCTTCGTCCTCTTCTCCTCCATCGCCGGGGTCTGGGGCAGCGGCGGCCAAACCGCCTACGCCGCCGCCAACGCCGAACTCGATGCCCTCGCGGACCAGCGCCGGGCGAAGAACCGGGTGGCCACCGCCATCGCCTGGGGCCCCTGGGCCGAGGGCGGGATGGCCGCCGACCCCGCCGCGCAGGAGCACCTCCGGCGGCGCGGCCTCGTGACCCTCCCGCCGGACAAAGCGATCGCCGCGCTGCGGCGGGCCGGGGACGAGAACGTCGTCGTCGCGGACGTCGACTGGGCGAAGTTTGTCCCGGCCTTCACCGCCACGCGCCCGAGCCGCCTGCTCGCCGAGCTGCCCGAGGCGCGGGTCGACGAGCCGCACGCGGTCGCCGGCCAGGGGGAGGGGTTCCGGGCGAAGCTCGCCGGGCTCGCGCCGGCCGAGCAGCTCGCCGAGCTGGTCGGCCTGATCCGGACCGAGGCCGCGCACGTCCTCGGCCACGCCACGACCGCCGCCGTGGATCCGCAGCGGGCCTTCACCGAACTCGGGTTCGACTCGCTCACCGCCGTCGAACTGCGGGGCAGGCTCGCCGCGGAAACCGGCCTCGAGCTGCCCGCCACGCTCGTCTTCAACCACCCCAACGCGACCGCGCTCGCCGAACACCTGCGCGCGGAGCTGGGCGACGACACCCCGAGCGTGCTGGCCGAGCTGGAGCGGCTGGAGACGGCGCTTGCCGGCGGCGAACCCGACCGGCTGACGCGCGGCGAGCTGACCGTCCGGCTGCAGGCCCTGCTGAGCCGGTACGCCGAGCCGCCGGCCGTCCCGGCACCCGCGAGCGGCCTGGAATTCGCCGACGACGACGCGCTCCTCGAATTCATCAACAATGACCTCGGGAAATTGTAGAAGCAATTCTTCGAATAAAACCCGCCCCCGGCAAGGGGGCGGGTTTTCCCTGTGTAGGGGCCCCTTTAAGGGGCATCATTAGGGGTTGTAGGGCCAAAAAAGGTCCCATAGCCTGCAGATTGATCCCCGGGGTTCCGCAGTTCGCTGGAGAAAAGGCTGGTGGCACTTACATGGCCGACGAGGAGACGCTGCGCGAGCACCTCAGGTGGGTCACGACCAACCTGCACCAGACGCGCCAGCGGCTGCAGGCCGTCGAGGACGCCGAGCAGGAGCCGATCGCGATCGTCGGCATGGGGTGCCGGCTGCCCGGGGGCGTCCGGTCGCCGCAGGACCTGTGGGACCTGGTCGCCGCGGGTACCGACGCCGTCACCGGGTTCCCGGAGAACCGCGGCTGGGACCTCGACGCGCTCCGCGACCCCGACCCCGACCGGCCCGGCACCTCGCACACCGCGTCCGGCGGGTTCCTGCACGACGTCGCCGACTTCGACGCCGGGTTCTTCGGCATCTCCCCGCGCGAAGCCCTTGCCATGGACGCCCAGCAGCGGCTACTGCTGGAGACGACCTGGGAGGCCATCGAACGCGCCCGCATCGACCCCGCTTCGCTGGCCGGCACGGAAACCGGCGTCTTCGTCGGCAACACCGGCCAGGACTACGCGAACCTCATGCGCGGCGCCGGCGACGCCGTCGAAGGGCACCTGCTGACCGGCACCGCCACCGCCGTCGTCTCCGGGCGGCTCGCCTACTTCCTCGGTCTCACCGGCGCCGCCGTCACGGTCGACACCGCGTGCTCGTCGTCGCTCGTCGCGCTGCACTGGGCGTGCCACGCGCTGCGCCGCCGCGAGTGCTCGCTCGCCCTCGCCGGCGGCGTGACCGTGCTGTCCACGCCGGCGGCGTTCGTCGCGTTCAGCCGTCAGCGCGGACTCGCCGCCGACGGCCGCTGCAAGTCCTTCGCCGAGGCCGCCGACGGCACCGGCTGGGGCGAGGGCGCCGGCATGCTGGTGCTGGAACGCCTGTCCGACGCGCAGCGCAACGGCCACCCCGTGCTCGCCGTCGTCCGCGGCTCGGCGGTCAACCAGGACGGCGCGTCCAACGGCTTGACCGCGCCCAACGGCCCCGCGCAGGAACGCGTGATCACCGACGCGCTGGCGAGCGCGCGGCTGTCGGCGAAGCAGGTCGACGCGGTCGAGGCGCACGGCACCGGCACCACCCTCGGCGACCCGATCGAGGCGCAGGCCCTGCTGGCCACCTACGGCCGCGCCCGCGGCAGCGACGACCCGCTGTTCCTCGGCTCGCTGAAGTCGAACGTCGGCCACACGCAGGGCGCCGCGGGTGTCGCCGGCGTGATCAAGATGGTCATGGCGATGCGCAACGGCGTCCTCCCGCAGACCCTGCACGTCGATGCCCCGACCTCGCACGTCGACTGGGCGTCCGGCGGCGTCCGGCTGCTCACCGAGGCCCGGCCGTGGCCGGAGACCGGGGAGCCGCGTCGCGCGGGCGTGTCCGCCTTCGGCATGAGCGGCACCAATGCGCACGCGATCCTCGAAGCCGCCCCGGCCACCGAGGAACCCGAAGCCGTCGCGGCCGGTCCGGTGCCGTGGGTGCTGTCCGCGCGGACCGCCGAGGCGCTCCAGGCGCAAGCCGCCGCACTGGCCGCGCACCACAATGCCAACGCCGCCGACACCGGGTTTTCGCTGGTCACGACCCGCACGGCGTTCCCGCACCGTGCGGTCGTCGTCGGCGACCTCCACGCCGGGCTGACCGCGCTCGCCGAGGGCACTCCCGCGGCGAACGTGGTCACCGGGGAAGCCGCCGCGCCGGGCAAGGTCGCGCTGGTCTTCCCGGGCCAAGGGTCTCAGTGGGCGGGGATGGCCCTCGAACTGGCGGCGGCGTCGCCGGTCTTCGCGGCCCGGCTCGACGAGTGCGGCGCGGCGCTGGAGTCCTTTGTGGACTGGCGGCTCCGCGACGCGCTGGCCGACGCGGAAGCGCTGACCCGGGTGGACGTCGTGCAACCGGCGTTGTTCGCCGTGATGGTCTCGCTCGCGGAACTGTGGCGTTCGTTCGGTGTGATCCCGGACGCGGTCGTCGGGCATTCGCAGGGTGAGATCGCGGCCGCGGTGGTGTCGGGCTCGCTGTCCCTTGAGGACGGTGCGCGTGTGGTTACTTTGCGCAGCAAGGCGATCCTCGCACTGGCCGGAGGTGGCGGGATGGTGTCCGTCGCCGCCTCCCTCGAAACCGTCGAGGAGCGGCTGATCGACGGGGTTTCCGTCGCGGCGGTGAACGGTCCGTCGGCCGTGGTGGTCTCCGGGACGCCGGAAGCCCTGGACGAGTTCATGGCCGCTTGCCGCGCCGACGACATCCGGGTCAAGCGGGTCCCGGTGGACTACGCCTCGCATTCGCCGCAGGTCGAGCAGCTCCGTGACGAGCTGCTTGAGGTGCTGGCGCCGATCGCTCCGCGCACCGGCGAAATCGCCTTCATCTCCACCGTGACCGGCGAGTGGAACGAGACGGTCGACGCCGAGTACTGGTACACGAATCTCCGCAGCACGGTCCGTCTCGACACGGCGATCGAGCGGCTCAAGAGCGAAGGTTTCGGCACGTTCATCGAGGCGTCCCCGCACCCGGTCCTCACCATGGCACTCGGGGAAGACGTCATCGCGCTCGGAAGTCTCCGCAGGGACGACGGCGGGCTGACCCGCTTCCACACCGCGCTCGGCGAAGCGTACGTCCACGGCGTCGCCGTCGACTGGACCCCGGCCTTCCCCGGCGCCCGCACCACCGACCTCCCGACCTACGCCTTCCAGCGCGAACGCTTCTGGCCCGACGTCGTCGCGGACCCGGGCGACGCGGGTGCCCTCGGCCTCAGCGCCACCGGGCACCCGCTGCTCGGCGCGGCCGTGGCGCTGGCCGCCGGCGACGGGCTCGTCCTCACCGGCCGCGTCTCGCCGCAGGCGCAGCCGTGGCTCGCCGACCACGCCGTGCACGGCACGATCCTCTTGCCCGGCACGGCTTTCGTCGAACTCGCCGTCCAGGCCGGCGACCGCGCCGGCTGCGGTACCGTCGAAGAACTCACCCTCGAAACCCCGCTCACCCTGGAGGCGCGCGACACCCGCGCGCTGCAGGTCTGGGTCGGCGCGGCCGACGAGACCGGACGCCGCGCCGTTGAGGTGCATTCCCGGCGCGACGAGGACGACCCCTGGATCCGGCACGCCGCGGGCGTTCTCGCGCCCGGTATGCCCGAGGCCGGTTTCACCCTGGACTCCTGGCCGCCCGAGGGCGCGGCCAGGATCGACCTCGACGGGTTCTACGACGGCCTCCGCGCGGCCGCCGGCTACGGCTACGGACCCGCCTTCCAAGGCCTGCGATCGGCGTGGCGCCGCGGCGACGAGATCTTCGCCGAGGTCGACCTGCCCGACACACCGGACACGGCCCGCTACGGCCTCCACCCGGCCCTGCTGGACACCGCCCTGCACCCACTCGCGCTCGCGTCCACAGAGGACGGACAGGCCCGGCTCCCGTTCGCCTGGACGCGGTTCGCCCTGCACGCCACCGGCGCGTCCGCGCTGCGCGTCCGGCTGACCCGGCTCGGGACCGACGAGATCGCGGTCGAGGTCGCCGACCCGGCGGGTGCCCCCGTCGCGTCCGCCGCGTCGCTGGCCTTCCGCCCGTTGCCCGCCGGTGGTCTGGACCGCTCCGCAGACGACCTGTACGTCGTCGGCTGGACCGAAACCACCGAAACCGGCAGCACCGACGCCGTCTTCGAGCCGCTCACCGGCGCGCCGGTCCACCGCGTGCTCGGCCTCGTCCAGGATTGGCTCGCCACCGAGCGCGCCGAGGTCCTCGTCTTCGTCACCAGTGGCGCGGTCGCGGTCCACGACGGCGAAGCGCCCGACCCGGACCTCGCCGCCGCATGGGGCTTGGTGCGTTCGGCACAGGCGGAGCACCCGGGCCGTTTCGCGCTGCTGGACACCGACGACCCGGACCACCCGGTCGTTCCGCCGGAGCCGCAGTCGGCCGTTCGCGACGGCCGCGTGTTCGTGCCCCGGCTCGCCCGCGCGACCGCCACCGGCGAGACGCCGGACTGGGGCGACGGCGACGTGCTCGTGACCGGCGCCTCGGGCGTGCTCGGCGGCCTCGTTGCCCGGCACCTGGCCCGGGAGCACGGCGTCCGGCGGCTGGTGCTGCTCAGCCGCCGGGGCGCCGACGCACCCGGCGCGGAAGAACTCGCCGCGGACCTCGCCGCCGCGGGCACCGAAGCCGTCTTCGCCGCCTGCGACGCGGCGGACCGCGACCGGCTGGCGGAAGTGCTTGCCGCGCACCGGGTTTCCGCCGTCGTGCACGCCGCCGGTGTCCTCGACGACGGCGTCGTCGAAGCCCTGACGCCGGAGCGGCTGGACGCGGTGCTGCGCCCGAAGGCCGTCGCCGCCCGCAACCTCGACGAGCTGACCGGCGACCTCAAGGCGTTCGTGCTGTTCTCCGCCGCCGCGGGCACCACCGGCGGCAGCGGGCAGGGCAACTACGCCGCCGCCAACGCCTATCTCGACGCCCTCGCCCAGCGGCGCCGCGCGGCCGGGCAACCCGCCGTCTCGCTCGCGTGGGGCCTGTGGGCCGAGGCGAGCGGCATGACCGGGCACCTCGACGATCGCGCGCGGGACCGGCTCGGCCGCTCCGGCGTCCGTCCACTCGAGACCGCGCACGGGCTCGCGCTGTTCGACCGCGCCGTCGTCGCGGGCCCGGCCGCGCTCGTCCCGATCACGCTCGACGCCGCCGCGCTGCGCCGGCAGGCCGCCGACGGCACCGTCTCCCCGTTGTTCCGCGGGCTGTTCCCGCCGGTGCGGCGGACCGCCGCGGCCGGCGGCCACGCGCTGGCGGAGCTGACCGAAGAGGCCTTGGTCGAGCTGGTCCGCACGCAGGTGGCGGCGGTGCTCGGGCACGCGTCGGCGCAGGCGGTCGACCCGGGCCGCGCGTTCAAGGACCTCGGCTTCGACTCGCTGACCGCGGTCGACCTCCGCAACCGCCTCGCCGCGGCCACCGGCCTGCGGCTGCCCGCGACCCTCGTGTTCGACTACCCGACCCCGGCGGTGCTCGCCGCCCACCTCGCCGGGCGGACCGACCGGACCGCCGTCGCGCGCCCGGCCGAGGCCGACGAGCCGATCGCGATCGTCGCGATGAGCTGCCGGTACCCGGGCGGGGTCGCCTCCCCGGACGACCTCTGGCAGCTGGTCGCCGAGGGCCGCGACGCCGTTTCGGTGTTCCCGGCGGACCGCGGCTGGCCCAGCGACCTCTTCGACGACGACCCCGCACACGGCGGCACGTCGTACGCCCGCGAAGGCGGTTTCCTCTACGACGCCGCCGAATTCGACGCGGAGTTCTTCGGCATGTCCCCGCGCGAGGCGACCGCCACCGACCCCCAGCAGCGGCTGCTGCTGGAGATCGCGTGGGAGGCGTTCGAGCGCGCCGGGATCGTGCCGGAATCGGTGCGCGGCAGCCGGACCGGCGTGTTCGCCGGCGTGATGTACCAGGACTACGCGACGCGGCTGCAGAACGTCCGAAGTGGACTGGAAGACTACGAGGGCTACCTCGGCAACGGCAGCGCGGGCAGCGTCGCCTCGGGCCGGATCGCGTACGCGTTCGGCCTCGAAGGCCCGGCGATCACCGTGGACACGGCGTGTTCGTCGTCCCTGGTCGCGCTGCACCTGGCGTGCCAGTCGCTGCGGCAGGGCGAGTGCGACCTCGCGCTGGCCGGCGGCGTCGCCGTCCTGTCGACGCCCGCGCTGTTCGTCGAGTTCAGCCGCCAGCGCGGCCTCGCGGCGGACGGCCGCTGCAAGTCGTTCGCCGACGCCGCCGACGGCACGGGCTGGGGCGAGGGCGCGGGCCTCCTGCTCGTGGAACGGCTGTCCGACGCGAAGCGCAACGGCCACCCGGTGCTCGCGGTCGTCCGCGGCTCGGCCGTCAACCAGGACGGCGCCTCCAACGGCCTCACCGCGCCCAACGGCCCGGCCCAGCAGCGGGTGATCCGCCAGGCACTGGCGAACGCGGGCCTGACGACGTCCGAAGTGGACGCGGTCGAGGCGCACGGCACCGGCACCACCCTCGGCGACCCGATCGAGGCGCAGGCGCTGCTGGAGACGTACGGTCAGGACCGTTCGGCGCCGCTGTGGCTGGGGTCGCTGAAGTCCAACATCGGCCACACGCAAGCCGCGGCGGGTGTCGGCGGCGTCATCAAGATGGTGATGGCGATGCGGCACGGAGTACTGCCGAAGACGTTGCACGTGGACGCGCCTTCGTCCCATGTGGACTGGACGGCCGGGTCGGTGGAGCTGCTGACGGAGTCCCGCGAGTGGACGTCCGACCGGCCGCTGCGCGCGGCGGTGTCGTCGTTCGGGGTGAGCGGTACCAACGCGCACGCGATTCTCGAGTCGCCAGAGCGCCCCAATGTGGCCGTGGTTGCGTCTGACGCACCGAAGGCCGCCTTGGGTGCGTCTGACGCACCGAAGGCCACATTGGGGCGCTCCGGGCCGGTCCCGTGGGTGCTTTCGGGGCGGACGCCGGAGGCGCTGCGGGCGCAGGCCGCCGCGCTGCTCGGCCGGGGCGAGCTGCCCGCCGCGTCGGTCGGGGCGGCGCTGGTGTCCGCGCGATCGCTGTTCCGGCACCGGGCGGTCGTGGTCGGCGATCTCACGGGCGGCCTCACGGCGCTGGCGGAGGGCACTCCGGCGGCGAACGTGGTCACCGGGGAAGCCGGTGCGCCGGGCAAGGTCGCGCTGGTCTTCCCGGGGCAGGGCGCGCAGTGGGCCGGGATGGCACTGGACCTCGCGGAGTCCTCGCCGGTCTTCGCGGCCCGGCTGGACGACTGCGGTGCCGCACTCGCGTCCTTTGTGGATTGGTCCTTGCGCGAGGTTCTGGCCGACGCGGACGCGCTGAGCCGCGTGGACGTCGTCCAGCCCGCGCTGTGGGCCGTCATGGTGTCCCTGGCCGAGTTGTGGCGGTCGTTCGGGGTGGTGCCGGACGCGGTGGTGGGGCACTCGCAGGGCGAGATCGCGGCCGCCGTGGTGTCCGGCGCGCTGTCCCTCGAGGACGGTGCTCGGGTCGTGGCGCTGCGCAGCAGGGCGATCCTCGCGTTGGCCGGTGGCGGGGGAATGGTCTCAGTCGCCGCTTCCCACGAAACCGTGCAGGAACGGCTGATCGACGGGGTTTCGGTCGCGGCGGTGAACGGTCCCACGGCGGTCGTGGTTTCGGGCGTGCCCGAGGCCCTGGACGAGTTCATGGCGGCCTGCCGTGCGGACGACATCCGCGTGAAGCGGGTCCCGGTGGACTACGCGTCGCATTCGCCGCAGGTCGAGCAGCTCCGTGACGAGCTGGGCGAGGTGCTGGCCCCGATCACTCCGCGCACCGGCGAAATCGCCTTCATCTCCACCGTGACCGGCGAGTGGAACGAGACGGTCGACGCCGAGTACTGGTACACAAATCTCCGCAGCACGGTCCGTCTCGACACTGCGATCGAGCGGCTCAAGAGCGAGGGTTTCGGCACGTTCATCGAGGCATCCCCGCACCCGGTGCTGACCATGGCGCTCGGAGACGACGTCATCGCGCTGGGAAGTCTCCGCAGGGACGACGGCGGGCTGACCCGATTCCACACCGCGCTCGCCGAAGCGCACGTCAATGGCGTCGCCGTCGACTGGACCCCGGCCTTCCCCGACGTGGTCCCCGCCGACCTGCCCACCTACGCCTTCCAGCGCGAGCGGTACTGGCTCGACGTCCCCGAAGCCGCGCCGGCCCACGCCGACCCCGCGGACCAGCGGTTCTGGGAGGTCGTCGGCGACCAGGACGTCCCGGCTTTCGCGGGTGTCCTCGACCTCGCCGAGGACGCCCCGCTCGACGCCGTTCTGCCCGCGCTCGCGAAGTGGCGCAGCCGACGCCACGCCGAGTCCACAACGGACTCCTGGCGCTACCGCGTCGCCTGGCGTCCCGTCACGACGTCGCCGTCCCGGCTCACCGGCCGCTGGCGAGTCGTCGGCGACGGCGACGACGTCCGCGAGGTCCTCGCCGCGCACGGTGCCGAGATCGTCGAGGACGACGAGAACCTGACCGGCGTGGTGGCCGTCCGGCCGGACGCCGCGACCGCTCTCGAACTGACCCGCGTCGACGCCCCGCTCTGGCTCCTCACCGAGGGTGCGGTGGCCGCCGGGCCCGACGACGTCCCGGATCCCGCGCAGGCCCAGGTGTGGGGTCTCGGCCGGATCGCCGGGCTCGAACACCCCACCCGCTGGGGTGGCCTGGTCGACCTGCCGCCGTCCCTCGACGAGACCGCCGGTGCCCGCCTGGCCGCCGTTCTGAGCGGGACCACCGGCGAAGACCAGGTGGCCGTGCGTGCTTCCGGCGTGTTCGCCCGGCGGCTCGTCCACGCCGAGACCGGCGAACCCGCGAGGCGCTGGCGGCCCGAGGGCACGGTGCTCGTCACCGACGCCGACGGCCACGCGGCCGTCCGGCTCGCGCGCTGGCTGATCACGCGGGGCGCCACCCGGATCGTGCTCGCCGCGGCCGCACTGCCCGGCGTGGAAACCTTGCGCGACGCCGAAATCGTCGAGGCGTACTGCGATGTCGCGGACCGTGACCAGCTGGCCGCGGTGCTCGAAGCACACGGTCCGGTCCGGTCGGTGTTCCACGCCGCCGCCGTCACCGACCTGGCCCCGCTCGCCGAGACCGGGCCGGAACTCCTCGAGCGCGCCTGCCGCGTGAAGGCCGGCGCGGCCGACCACCTCGACGCGCTCCTGCCCGACGACCTCGACGCGTTCGTGCTGTTCTCGTCCATCGCCGCGGTCGTCGGCAGCGGCGCCCACGGTGCCTACGCGGCGGCCAACGCGCACCTCGACGCGCTCGCCGAGCGGCGCCGGGCGCGTGGTGCGACGGCGACCTCGATCGCCTGGGGCGTCTGGGATGCCGACGAAGGCGTCGACCGCGACCGGCTGGTCGCCGAGGGCGTGCCGCCGCTCGACCCCGAGCTGGCGCTGACCGCGCTCGGCCGGGCCCTCGACCACGACGACACGACCGTGGTGGTCGCCGACGTCGACTGGGCGCGGTTCGCCCCGGCGTTCGCCGCCGCCCGGCCGCGGCCGCTGCTCGCCGAGATCCCCGAAGCCGCCGAGGAAATCCCGGTCCAGACCACGGGGTTCGCCGCGCAGCTGGCCGGGCTGAGCGCGGCCGACGCCCACCGCGTGCTGACCGACCTGGTCCGCGCGCAGGCCGCGGCCGTGCTCGGGCACGCCTCCCCGGCCGGGGTCGACGTCGAACGCGCCTTCTCCGAACTCGGCTTCGACTCGCTGACAGCGGTCGAGCTGCGCACCCGGCTCGCCACCGCGACCGGCCTGCGGCTGCCCGCGACCCTCGTGTTCGACCACCCGACCGTCACCGTGCTCGCCGGCTACCTCGGCGAACTGCTCGGCGGTGCCGCGGCCGAAACCGACGCGCCGGCCCGGGTCGCCGCCGACGAGCCGATCGCCATCGTCGGTATCGGCTGCCGGTTCCCGGGCGGCGTCCGCTCGCCCGAGGACCTCTGGCGGCTGGTCGCGGCGGGCGGCGACGGCATCACGCCGTTCCCCGACGACCGAGGCTGGGACCTCGAGGAGATCTACGACCCCGAACCCGGCGCCAGCGGCAAGAGCTACGCCCGCGAGGGCGGTTTCCTCGCCGACACCACGAAGTTCGACCCCGGTTTCTTCGGCATCTCACCGCGGGAAGCCCTCGCCATGGACCCGCAGCAGCGCCTGCTGCTGCAGACGTCGTGGGAAGCCTTCGAACGCGCCGGGCTCGACCCGCTTTCCGTTCGGGGCGAACGGATCGGCGTGTTCGCCGGTACCAACGGCCAGGACTACCCGGCACTGCTGGAACGCTCGACCGAGCAGCTGGAAGGCCACGCCGGAGTCGGGAACGCGGCCAGCGTCGTCTCCGGGCGCCTGTCGTACGTGTTCGGGCTGGAAGGCCCGTCGCTGACGGTGGACACGGCGTGTTCGTCGTCGCTGGTGGCGTTGCACCTGGCCGTGCAGGCGCTGCGGCGCGGCGAGTGCTCGATGGCGCTGGCCGGTGGTGCGACGGTGATGGCGACCCCGGGCATGTTCGTCGACTTCAGCCTCCAGCGCGGCCTCGCCGCCGACGGCCGGAGCAAGGCGTTCGCCGAAGCGGCCGACGGCGCCGGGTTCTCCGAGGGCGCGGGCATGCTGCTGGTGCAACGGCTTTCGGACGCTCAGCGCGAAGGCCGCCGGGTGCTCGCCGTGGTGCGGGGTTCGGCGGTGAACTCCGACGGCGCGTCGAACGGCCTGACCGCCCCGAACGGCCCGTCGCAGCAGCGGGTCATCCGTGCCGCGCTCGCGGACGCCGGGCTGAAGCCGTCCGAAGTGGACGCCGTGGAAGCGCACGGCACCGGCACGACCCTGGGCGACCCGATCGAGGCACAGGCCCTGCTGGCGACCTACGGTCAGGACCGCGACGAGCCGCTGTGGCTCGGCTCGGTGAAGTCGAACCTCGGGCACACGCAGGCCGCGGCGGGGGCCGCCGGGATCATCAAGATGGTCATGGCGATGCGCCACGGCGTCCTGCCGCAGACCCTGCACGTCGACGCGCCGTCGTCCCATGTGGACTGGACGTCGGGCGCGGTCGAGCTGCTCACCGAGGCCCGCGACTGGACTTCCGACCGACCGCGACGCGCGGGCGTCTCGTCGTTCGGCATCTCGGGCACCAACGCGCACACGATCCTGGAGCAGGCGCCGGACGTCGTCGCCGAGGAGCGCGAGCCGGTCTCCAGGCCGGTGCCGTGGGTGCTGGCCGGTCGTACCGAAGCCGCGTTGCGCGACCAGGCCGCCGCCCTCGCCGCGGTCGACGGCGATCCGGCGGACATCGGGTTCTCGCTGGCCACCGCCCGTTCGAGGTTCCCGTACCGCGCGGTCGTGCTCGGTGCCGACGCGCTGACCGCCGTCGCCGAGGGGACACCGTCGGCGAACGCGGTCACCGGAATCGCCGGGACGCCCGGCAAGGTGGCCTTGGTCTTCCCGGGTCAGGGTTCGCAGTGGGCGGGGATGGCTCTCGAACTGGCGGACTCCGCGCCTGTGTTCGGCGCCCGGCTCGACGAATGCGCGGCTGCGCTGGGTTCCTTTGTGGACTGGGACCTGCGAGCGGTGCTCGACGACGCCGTGGCTCTCGATCGGGTCGACGTCGTGCAGCCCGCGTTGTGGGCGGTGATGGTTTCCCTGGCGGAGCTGTGGCGTTCGTTCGGTGTGGTGCCGGACGCGGTCGTCGGGCATTCGCAGGGTGAGATCGCGGCCGCGGTGGTGTCCGGTGCGCTGTCCCTTGAGGATGGTGCTCGTGTGGTCACCCTGCGTAGCAAGGCGATTCTGGCGTTGGCCGGGCAAGGTGGCATGGTCTCGGTGGCCGCCTCTCGCGAAGCCGTCGAGGAACGGCTGACCGACGGAATCTCCATCGCGGCGGTCAACGGCCCGGCCGCGGTCGTGGTCTCCGGTACGCCGCAGGCGCTCGACGAGCTGATCGCGTCCTGCGAAGCCGACGGCATCCGCGCCAAGCGGGTCCCGGTCGACTACGCCTCGCACTCGGCGCAGGTCGAGCAGCTCCGTGACGAGCTACGCGAGGTACTGGCCCCGATCACCCCACGTCAAGGCGAGATCGCCTTCATCTCCACGGTGACGGGTGAGTGGAATGAAACCCTCGACGCGGAGTACTGGTACACGAACCTCCGCAGCACCGTCCGCCTGGACACGGCCGTCGAGCGACTCAAGAGCGAGGGCTTCGGCACGTTCATCGAAGCCTCGCCGCACCCCGTGCTCACCATGGCACTCGGCGACGACGTCCTCGCGCTGGGAAGCTTGCGCCGCGACGACGGGGGATTGACCCGCTTCTACACCGCGCTCGCCGAAGCGCACGTCAACGGCGTCCGGGTCGACTGGACCCCGGCGTTCCCCGGCGCCCGCCTCACCGACCTGCCCACCTACCCCTTCCAGCAGGACCGGTACTGGCCACAGTGGACGGCCACGACCGCGGGCGACGCCGGCGGGCTCGGGCTCACCGACGCCGGGCACCCGCTGCTCGGGGCCGCCGTGACCGTCGCGGGCACCGGCGCCACCCTCCTCACCGGACGTATCTCGCTGAGCACCCACCCGTGGCTCGCCGACCACGCCGTCGGCGACACCGTGCTGCTGCCCGGCACCGCGTTCGTCGAGCTGGCCGTGCGGGCCGGCGACCAGGTCGGCTGCGCCACCGTCGAGGAGCTGACCCTGCAGGCACCGCTCGTCCTGCCCCGTCGCGGCGGCGTCGCCGTCCAGGCCCGCGTCGAAGCCGCCGACGAGGACGGCCGTCGCACGGTGACCGTCCACTCGCGACCGAACGACGACGTCGACTGGACCCAGCACGCCGAAGGGATCCTGGCGACCGGCGCCGAGCCGGGGACGAGCCTGACCGCGTGGCCGCCGTCCGGCGCGGAACCCCTGCCGGTCGACGGGCACTACGACACCCTCGCCGGTCACGGCTACCGCTACGGCCCGGCGTTCCAGGGCCTGCGCGCGGCCTGGCGGCACGGCGACGACCTCTACGCCGAGGTCGTCCTGCCCGACGACCAGCGCGCCGACGCCGCGCGCTACGGCCTGCACCCGGCGCTGCTCGACGCGGCCCTGCACCCGATCGGCCTGACCAGCGCCCAGGCCGGCGCCCGGCTGCCGTTCGCGTGGACCGGCGTCCGGCTGTACGCGACCGGGGCGACGACCCTGCGCGTCCGGCTCGGGGGACTCGGCGCGGACGGCGTCTCGGTCGCCGTCGCCGACGAGAGCGGCGCTCCGGTCGCCGAGGCGGATTCCCTGGTCATGCGCCCGATCTCGGCCGGGCAGCTGGCCGCCGCCGCGGACCACGGCACCGACTCCCTGTTCACCCTGAACTGGCAGCACATCGACACCGAGCCCGCCGTCCCGGCGGTCCCGCTCGGGGAACCCGGCCCGGTGGCGTACGCGGAATTCCGCGGCGACGCGACCGTCGAGGCGCTCGGGATCGTGCAGGAGTTCCTGGCCGGGGAGCACGACGGGAAGCTGGTGCTCGTCACCGAGTCGGCCGTGGGGGAGGCGCCCGCCGACCCCGAAGCGGCCGCCGTCTGGGGTCTGGTGCGGTCCGCGCAGTCGGAGCACCCGGGCCGGTTCGTCCTCCTCGACGTCGACACCACCGAAAACCTGGCGACCTGGGCGGGCGCGGCCGCCGCGTCCGGGGAGCCGCAACTGGCCTTGCGCGGCGGCGAATTCCAGGTGCCACGGCTGGCGCGCGCGACCCCGCCGCAGCAGGAGCACGCCTGGAACCCGGACGGGACCGTGCTGATCACCGGCGCGAGCGGCGTGCTCGGCGGCCTGCTCGCGCGGCACCTGGTGAGCGTCCACGGCGTCCGGCACCTGCTGTTGCTCAGCCGCAGCGCACCGCCCGCCGAGGAGCTGGCCGGCGCATCGGTGACCGTGCTTTCCTGCGACGTCGCCGACAAGGCGGCCCTCGAAAGCGCGCTGGCGGCCATCCCCGCCGAGCACCCGCTGACGGCCGTGGTCCACGCCGCGGGCGCGCTCGACGACGGTGTCCTCGAAGGACTGACGCCCGAGCGGCTGGACACCGTGTTGCGTCCCAAAGCCCTGGCAGCCAAGCACTTGCACGAACTGACCGCGCACTTGGACCTCGACGCGTTCGTCCTGTTCTCCTCCTTCGCCACGACGATGGGCGGCGCCGGCCAGGCCGGCTACTCCGCGGCCAACGCCTACCTCGACGCCCTCGCCCAGCACCGCCGCGGCCACGGGCTGCCCGCGACGTCGCTCGCGTGGGGGCTGTGGGAAGCCCGCAGCGGCCTGACCGCGCACCTCGGCGACGACGACGTGTCGCGCCTGGGCCGGTCCGGCGTCCGCGCCTTGCCGACCGACCGCGCGCTGCGGCTGTTCGACCTCGCGGTGAGCACGGGCGAGCCGCTGCTGATGCCGGTCGCGCTGGACCTCGCCGCGTGGCGGGCCCGTGCCGAGGTCCCGGCGCTGCTGCGCGGACTGGTCCGGACCTCCTCACGGCGGGCCGTGCGCGACGGCGTCCCGGCCGGGCCGGGGCTGGCCGAACGGCTGGCGGGCCTGCCGGAAGCCGAGCAGCTCCGCGTCGTCGACGACGTGGTGCGCGCGCAGGTGGCGGCCGTGCTCGGCTACGCGTCGGGCAACGCCGTCGAAGCCGGCCGCGGCTTCCTCGACCTCGGGTTCGACTCGCTGACCGCGTTGGAACTGCGCAACCGGCTCAACGCGGTGACCGGGCTGCGGCTGCCCGCCACGCTGATCTTCGACTACCCGAACCCGGACGCGCTCACCAAGCACCTGTGCGCCGAACTGCCCGCGGACGGCGCGAAGGCCGCGTTGCCCGTCCACGCGGAACTGGACCGGCTGGCCGCGGTGCTCGCCGCGACCGAGCCCGGCGCGGGCGAGCGCGACCTGATCACCGAGCGCCTGCGCGGGCTGCTGGCCCGCTGGACCGCGACCGACGACCGCCGGGACGAACCCGGCACGGAACTGGCCGACGCCACCGCCGAGGAGATCTTCGACCTCCTCGACGACGAACTGGGGATGTCCTGATGTCGAACGAACAGAAGCTCCTGGACTACCTCAAGCGCGCCACGGCCGATCTGCGCGAGGCGCGGCGGCGGCTGAAGGAGAACGAGGACCGCGCGCAGGAGCCGGTCGCCATCGTCGGCATGAGCTGCCGCTTCCCCGGCGGCGTCCGCACCCCCGAACAGCTGTGGGACCTGCTGGCCGCGGGTGAGGACGCGGTCGGCGCGTTCCCGGCCGACCGCGGCTGGGACCTCGAAGCGCTCTACGACGAAGACCCCGGCAGCGCGGGCACCAGCTATACCCGGGAAGGCGCCTTCCTCGCCGACGCGGCCGACTTCGACGCGGGCTTCTTCGGCATTTCCCCGCGGGAAGCGCTCGCCATGGACCCGCAGCAGCGGCTGCTCCTCGAAGTGTCGTGGGAGGTGCTGGAGCGGGCAGGCATCGACCCGACGTCGGTGCGCGGCGAGAAGGTCGGCGTCTACGCGGGCGTGATGTACCAGGACTACGCGGCCCGGCTGCTGCTCGCCCCCGACGTCTTCGCGGAGTTCGAGGCCTACCTCGGCAACGGCAGCGCGGGCAGCGTCGCCTCCGGCCGGATCGCCTACACCCTCGGCCTGGAAGGGCCCGCGGTCACCATCGACACGGCGTGTTCGTCGTCGCTCGTCGCGCTGCACCTGGCCTGCCAGGCGGTCCGGCTCGGTGACTGCTCACTGGCACTGGCCGGCGGCGTCACGGTGATGGCGACGCCGGGCACGTTCACCGCGTTCAGCCGCCAGCGCGGCCTCGCCGCAGACGGCCGCTGCAAGCCCTTCGCCGACGCCGCCGACGGCACCGGCTGGGGTGAGGGCGTCGGCATGCTGCTGGTCGAACGGCTTTCCGACGCGCGCCGCAACGGGCACCCGGTGCTCGCCGTCGTCCGCGGCTCCGCGGTCAACCAGGACGGTGCCAGCAGCGGCCTGACCGCGCCGAACGGGCCGTCGCAGCAGCGGGTGATCCGGGCCGCGCTCGACCGCGCCCAGCTGTCGGCCGAGCAGGTCGACGCCGTCGAGGCGCACGGCACCGGCACCACGCTGGGCGACCCGATCGAAGCGCAGGCGCTGCTGGCCACCTACGGCCGTGGCCGCGCCGCCGACCGCCCGCTGCTGCTCGGCTCGGTGAAGTCCAACCTCGGGCACACGCAGGCCGCCGCCGGCGTCGCCGGGATCATCAAATCCGTCCAGGCCATGCGCAACGGCGTCCTGCCGCAGTCGCTGCACATCGACGCGCCGTCGTCCCAAGTGGACTGGAGCGCGGGCGAGGTCCGGCTGCTCACCGAGGCGACGCCGTGGCCGGAGACCGGGCAGCCGCGCCGGATCGGCGTGTCGTCGTTCGGCGTCAGCGGGACCAACGCGCACGTCATCCTGGAGCAGGCGCCGGAGGAACCGGAGCTGCCGTCGCGAGCCGCGTCCGGCCCGGTGCCGTGGGTGCTGTCGGCGAGTTCGGCGGAAGCGTTGCGGGCTCAGGCGTCCGGGTTGCTGGAGCACCCCGGCGACCCGGCCGACATCGGGTATTCGCTGGTGAAGGCGCGGGCGCTGCTCGGCCACCGCGCGGTGGTCACCGGGGAGGGCGGGCTCGCCGCGCTGGCGGCCGGTGAGCCGGACCCCGGCCTCGTCACCGGCGAGGCGTCCGCCCGCGGCAAGGTGGCCCTGGTGTTCCCGGGGCAGGGTTCGCAGTGGGCCGGGATGGCTCTGGAGCTGGCTTCTTCGTCGCCGGTGTTCGCGACGCGCTTGGACGAGTGCGCGGTCGCTTTGTCGTCCTTTGTGGACTGGTCGCTCCGCGAAGTGCTGGCCGATGCTTCGGCGCTGGCACGGGTCGATGTCGTGCAGCCCGCACTGTGGGCCGTCATGGTGTCGCTGGCGGAGCTGTGGCGGTCGTACGGCGTGGTCCCGGACGCGGTGGTGGGGCACTCGCAGGGTGAGATCGCGGCCGCGGTGGTGTCCGGTGCACTGTCCCTTGAGGATGGTGCGCGCGTGGTGACGTTGCGCAGCAAGGCGATCCTCGCGCTGGCCGGCCGGGGCGGGATGGTCTCGGTCGCGGCGCCCCTCGCCGAGGTGGAGGCGCGGCTGACGGACGGGCTGTCGATCGCCGCGGTGAACGGCCCCGCCGCCGTGGTGGTCTCGGGGGAGCCGGACGCCCTCGACGCGCTGATCGCGTCCTGCGAGGCCGACGGTGTCCGCGCGAAGCGGGTGCCGGTGGATTACGCGTCGCACTCGGCGCAGGTCGAGCAGCTGCGCGACGAACTCCTGGACGTCCTCGCGCCGATCACGCCTCGCGCCGGGGAGATCGCCTTCATCTCGACGGTCACCGGCGAGTGGAACGAAACGGTCGACGCCGAGTACTGGTACACGAACCTGCGCAGCGCGGTGCGGCTGGACTCGGCCGTCGAGCGGCTGAAGCGCGAGGGGTTCACGTCGTTCATCGAGGCGTCCCCGCACCCGGTCCTGACCATGGCCATCGGCGACGACGTCGTCGCGCTGGGCTCGCTGCGGCGCGACGACGGCGGGCTCACCCGGTTCCACACCGCGCTGGCCGAAGCGCACGTCAACGGGGTCGCCGTCGACTGGACGCCCGCGTTCCCCGGCGCGCGGATCGTGGACCTCCCGACGTACGCGTTCCAGCGCAAGCGGTATTGGCTCGACGCGCCGGTGAAGCCCATCGCGGGTGATCCCGCGGACGCCCGGTTCTGGACCGCCGTCGAGGGGGAAGACCTCGGTGCGGTGGCCGACCTGATCGGCGTCGGTTCCGAGACGTCGTTCGCCGAGCTGCTGCCCGCCCTCGCCCGGTGGCGGCGGCTCCGGCAGGAAAAGTCCACAGTGGATTCCTGGCGCTACCGCGTCGAGTGGAAGCCGCTGCCGGAGCCGGAAGCCGCGACCCTGTGCGGCCGCTGGCTCGTGGTCGCCGCGCCCGGGACGGACACCGCCGAGGTGACGAACGCCCTCGCGGCCGCCGGTGCCGAGCCGGAGGTGGTCGAGTCGACGGGCGACCTCGTCGACGTCGCCGGGGTGGTATCCCTGCTGCCGGACGCGCCCAGCACCCTTCTGCTCGCGCAGGCCCTGGCCGGGAGCACCGCGCCACTGTGGCTGCTGACCCGCGACGCCGTCGCCGCACTCCCGGGCGACGGCGCCCCCGCCGCGGACCCCGCGCAGGTCTGGGCGCTGGGCCGGGTCATCGGGCTCGAACACCCCGAACGCTGGGGCGGGCTCGTCGACCTGCCCGCCACCCTCGACCGCCGGGCCGCGCGCCGGCTGACCGCCGTCCTCGCCGGGCTCGACCACGAGGACCAGGTCGCCGTACGTGCTTCCGGCGTCTTCGCGCGCCGGCTCGCGCACGCGCCGGGCGGCGAGCCGGCGCGGAAGTGGCGTCCCGAAGGCACCGTGCTCGTCACCGGCGGAACCGGCGCGCTCGGCGGGCACGTCGCCCGCTGGCTGGCCGGCGCCGGCGCGGACCACCTGGTGCTGGTCAGCCGTCGCGGCGAAGACGCTCCGGGCGCCGAAGCGCTCGATGTGGAGCTAACCGCTCTCGGCGCCGAAGTCACCTTCGCGGCCTGCGACCTCGCCGACCGCGACGCCGTGGCCACCCTGGTCGGCGGGCTCGAGGTGCGGGCCGTCGTGCACACCGCCGGCCTGCCGCAGGCGGGCACCGTCGCCGACACCAGCGTCGAAGAGTTCGCCGAGGTGCTCGCGGCCAAGGCCGACGGCGCCGATCACCTGGACGAACTGCTCGGCGACGACCTCGACGCCTTCGTCCTCTTCTCGTCCAACGCGGGCGTCTGGGGCAGCGCGGGCCAGGGCGCCTACGCCGCCGCCAACGCCCACCTCGACGCCCTCGCCGCCCGCCGTCGCGCGGCAGGGCGGACCGCCACCTCGGTGGCCTGGGGTTCCTGGGCCGGCGACGGCATGGCGGGCAGCGCCGAGGCGAAGGAACACCTGCGCCGCCGCGGTTTGCGCGAGATGAACCCGAAGCTGGCGATCGCCGCGCTCCAGTACGCCCTCGACAACGACGACACCTTCGTCGCCGTCGCCGACATGGACTGGCCGCGGTTCGCCGACGGGTTCACCGCCGCCCGCCGCCGTCCGCTGATCGAAGACCTCCCGGAAGTCCGCGAGCACCTCGCCGCCGAGGAGGTCGTCACCGACGTCGGTGGCGGGCTCGCCGAAGCGGTGCGGGGGCTCGGCCCGCGCGAAGCCGCGCACCACATCCTCGAGCTGGTGCGGGCTCAGGCGGCCGCCGTGCTCGGGCACGACTCGGGCGCCGCCGTCGCCGCCGACCGCGCGTTCCGCGAGCTGGGTTTCGACTCCTTGACGGCGGTCGAGCTCCGCAACCGGCTGACGGCGGTGACCGGTGTCCGCCTCCCGGCCACCGTCGTTTTCGACCACCCGCACCCGCGCGCGCTGGCCGAGCACCTCCTCGGCGAGGTGTCCGGGACCGAGACGGCCACCGCGGGCCCGGCCACGGCCGCCGCGTCCGACGAGCCGATCGCGATCGTGGCCATGGGCTGCCGCTACCCGGGGGACGTCCAGTCGCCCGAGGACCTGTGGCGCCTGATCGCCGAGGGCGCCGACGGCGTCGGGCCGTTCCCGGCCGACCGCGGCTGGGACCTGGCGGCGCTGTACGACCCGGACCCGGCGAAGCTCGGCACCAGCTACACCCGCGAGGGCGGGTTCATGAGCACGGCGGCGGCGTTCGACGCCGGCTTCTTCGGCATCTCGCCGCGCGAGGCGCTCGCCATGGACCCGCAGCAGCGCGTCCTGCTGGAGACGTCGTGGGAGGTGTTCGAGCGGGCGGGCATCGACCCGGATGCGTTGCGCGGCAGCGGAACCGGCGTGTTCGTCGGCGCGACGTCGTCCGGCTACGGCGTCGGCGCGCGCGACGAGTCCGGCGGCTCCGAGGGCTACCTGCTGACCGGCAGCGCCCCGGCGGTCGTGTCGGGCCGGCTGTCGTACACGTTCGGCCTGGAGGGCCCGGCGGTCACCGTCGACACGGCGTGTTCGTCGTCGCTGGTGGCCCTGCACCTGGCGTGCCAGTCGCTGCGGCAGGGCGAATGCTCGATGGCGCTGGCCGGCGGCGTCACGGTGATGGCGCACCCGGCGGCGTTCGTCGAGTTCAGCCGTCAGCGCGGCCTCGCCGAAGACGGCCGCTGCAAGTCCTTCGCGGACGCGGCCGACGGCACCGGCTGGGGTGAAGGCGTCGGCCTGGTCCTGCTGGAGCGGCTGTCGGACGCCCGGCGCAACGGCCACCCGGTGCTGGCCGTGGTCCGCGGTTCGGCCGTCAACCAGGACGGCGCCTCGAACGGCTTGAGCGCCCCGAACGGTCCGTCGCAGCAGCGGGTGATCCGCGCGGCGCTGGCCAGCGCCGGTCTGTCCACTTCGGACGTCGACGCGGTCGAGGCGCACGGCACGGGTACCCGCCTGGGCGACCCGATCGAGGCACAGGCCCTGCTGGCGACGTACGGCCGCGACCGGGACCGTCCACTGTGGCTCGGCTCGCTGAAGTCGAACATCGGCCACACCCAGTCGGCGTCCGGCGTGGCAGGCGTGATCAAGATGGTCCTCGCCATGCGGCACGGCGTCCTGCCCCGGACGCTGCACGTCGACACCCCGTCGTCCCAAGTGGACTGGACGGCCGGCTCGGTCGAGCTGCTCACCGAGGAACGCCCGTGGGAGTCCGACGGCCCGCGCCGGGCCGCGGTCTCGGCGTTCGGGGTGAGCGGCACCAACGCGCACGTCGTCCTGGAGCAGGCCGACGCGGTGGTGCTGCCGCCGGCGGGCCCGGACGCGACACCGCCGCTCGTCCCGCTGTCGGCCCGGAGTGCGACGGCGTTGCGGACCCAGGCCGCCCGGCTCCGCGGTACGGACGTGGCGCCGCAGGACCTCGCGTATTCGTTGGCGTTCACGCGTGCCACGCACGACCACCGCGCGGTGCTCGTCGCGTCCGGCGAGGAGATCGACGACGCGCTCGGCGTCCTTGCCGACGGTGGTTCCGACGCCGCCGTGGTGACCGGCACGGCCGATCGGGACGCCCTGCTGGCGGTGCTGTTCACCGGCCAGGGCGCGCAGCGGGTCGATATGGGGATGTCCCTCTACGCCCGCTTCCCCGTCTACGCCGAGGCTTTCGACGCGGTCCTGGCCCACTTCGATCCCGCACTCCGCGAGGCCTTCGCCACCCAGGATCTCCTGGATCGCACCGAGTTCACCCAACCCGCGCTCTTCGCGCTCGAGGTCGCCCTCTACCGCCTGATCGAGTCCTTCGGCATCCGGCCGGATTTCGTAGCGGGCCATTCAATCGGCGAGATCTCGGCAGCTCACGTTGCCGGTGTCCTGTCCCTGGAGGACGCCTGCCGTCTGGTGGCCGCCCGAGCTTCCCTGATGCAGGCTCTCCCCGCGGGCGGGGCCATGGTCTCGATCGCGGCCCCGGAGTCCGCGATCACCCTGACCGAGGGTGTCTCCATCGCCGCCGTCAACGGCCCCGAGTCGGTCGTCATCTCCGGCGACGAAGCCGAGGTCCTCGCGATCGCGGCTCAGTTCCCGAAGATCAAGCGCCTGACTGTCAGCCACGCCTTCCATTCGCCGTTGATGGACCCGATGCTGGAGGAGTTCCGCGCGGTCGCGGAGTCTCTGGAGCACCGCTCCGCGACGATTCCGGTGATCTCGAATGTGAGCGGTGCTCTCGCAGAGCCGTTCACGGCGGACTACTGGGTGCGGCACGTGCGGGAAGCGGTCCGGTTCGCGGATGGCGTCTCGACGTTGGAGGCCGCGGGGGTCGGGGTCTTTCTCGAGCTGGGGCCGGATGGGGTGCTCAGCGCGATGGTCCCGGGCACCGCGATCCCCGCGCTGCGGCGGGACCGCGACGAGGAGCGAACGTTCTTCGCCGCGCTGGCCCGGCTGCACGTCAACGGCGTCGACCTGGACTGGGAGAGCCTCTACGCGGGCTCCGCGGGCCGGGCCGTGGCGCTGCCGACGTACCCCTTCGAGCACCAGCGGTACTGGCTCGAACCGGCCCAGCCCCCGGCCGCCACCGAAGCCGATGCTGAGTTCTGGGCGGCCGTCGAGAACGGCGACCTGGCCCGGGACCTCGCCGTCGACGAAAGCCTCGCCGACGCCATCCAGCCGGCGCTCCAGGCCTGGCGCACCCGTCACCGCGAGGCGAGCACCCTCGAATCGTGGCGTTACCGCGTCACCTGGCGGCCGCACCCGATCGCCGCCGAACGGCTTTCCGGCACCTGGCTCGTCCTCGGCACCGCGCCCGCCGGGATCGCCGAAAGCCTGGCCGAGCACGGCGCCGACGTCCGCTGCCTACCGCTCGACCGTCTCGGCGAAGCGGAAGACGTCGCCGGTGCCCTCGCGTTCCCGGCGAACCTCGGCGAAGCCCTCACCGTGCTGCAAGCCGGCGTGCCCGGCCCGCTCTGGTGCGTCACCACCGAAGCCGTGCGCACCGCCCGCTCCGACGCTGCACCCGACCCCGCGCTGGCGCAGGTCTGGGGCCTCGGCCGGGTCGCCGCGCTCGAACTGACCGGTCGCGACATCGGCCTCCTGGACCTCCCGGCCACCCTCGACGACCGCGGCCACGCCCGGCTCGCGGGCCTCCTCGCCGCGGGCACCGCAGAGGACCAGGTGGCACTCCGCGCTTCCGGCGCGTTCGTGCCGCGGCTCGTCCGCGCCCCGGCCGGCGCCGAACCCGGCGGCTGGACCCCGCGCGGCACCGTCCTGATCACCGGTGGCACCGGCGCGCTCGGCAGCGCCCTCGCCCGCAAGCTCGCCGCGGACGGCGCTCGCCACCTCCTGCTGCTCAGCCGCCGCGGACCGGACGCCCCCGGTGCGGAAGAACTCGTGACGCAGCTGCGTGACCTCGGCGCGGAAGCCGAGATCATCGCGTGCGACGTCGCCGACCGTGCCGCGCTGGCGGGAGTCCTCGAAGGACGATCGGTAACGTCGGTCTTCCACGCCGCGGGTTACGGCCGCTTCACGCCGATCGGCGAATCGTCCACTGAGGACTTCGCCGAGGTCGTCAGCGCCAAGGTCGACGGCGCCGTCCACCTCGACGAGCTGCTCGGCGACGACCTCGACGCCTTCGTCCTGTTCTCCTCCATCGCGGGTGTCTGGGGCAGTGGCCACCAGGGTGCCTACGCGGCCGCCAACGCCCACCTCGACGCGCTGGCCGAACGCCGTCGCGCCGCGGGGCTCGCCGGGACGTCGATCGCCTGGGGTCCGTGGGCGGGCGCGGGTATGGGCGCGTCCGAGGAAGGCGACGAGCTGCTCCGCCGCCGCGGGCTCCTCCCGCTGGACCCGGAGCTGGGGCTGCGCGCGCTCCTGCAGGCCGTCGAGCTGAACGAGACCACCGTGGTCGTCGCCGACGTCGACTGGGCCCGCTTCGCGCCCTCGTACGCGGCCGCCCGTACCCGGCCGCTGATGGCCGAGCTGCCCGAGTTCGCCGTCACCGCAGGCGAAACCGCGGCCCGCGGCACGGCCGAGCTGGCCACCCGGCTGGCCGCGCTGCCCGCGCCCGAACGACGTCGCGTGCTGCTGGACGTCGTGCGTGCCCGCGCCGCGGCGGTCCTCGGGCACGACGGGGCCGAGGCGATCGAGCCGGTCCGGCCCTTCAAGGACCTGGGTTTCGACTCGCTCACCGCGGTCGAGCTGCGCAACGGCCTGGCCGCCGACACCGGCCTCGCGCTGCCCTCGACGCTGGTGTTCGACCACCCGACCCCGGCCGACCTGACCGACCGCCTGCTCGGCGAGATCTTCGGCGCCGACACCTCGGAACCGGGCACGCCCGCGACCGTGGCCGAGGTCGCCGACGACCCGATCGCGATCGTCGCGATGAGCTGCCGCTACCCGGGCGGCGTCCGCTCGCCCGAGGACCTCTGGCGGCTGGTCGGCGAAGGTCGCGACGGCATTTCCGGCTTCCCCGACGACCGTGGCTGGGACCTCGGCGCGCTCTACGACCCGGACCCGGGCAAGAGCGGCCGCAGCTACGCCCGCGACGGCGGGTTCCTCGACGGCGTGGGCCAGTTCGACGCCGCGTTCTTCGGGATCTCGCCGCGCGAGGCGCTCGCCATGGACCCGCAGCAGCGGCTGCTGCTCGAGACGGCGTGGGAGCTGTTCGAGCGGGCGGGAATCGACCCGCATTCGCTGCGTGGCACCAAGACCGGCGTGTTCGCGGGCACGAACGGCCAGGACTACGTCACCATGCTCGGCTCGGCGTCCGGCGTCGAAGGCCACCTGCTGACCGGGAACACCACGAGCGTCATCGCCGGGCGAGTCTCCTACACCTTCGGCCTGGAAGGACCTTCGGTCGCGGTCGACACCGCGTGCTCGTCGTCGCTGGTCGCGTTGCACCTGGCCTGCCAGTCGCTGCGTCAGGGTGAGTCCACAATGGCCGTTGCGGGCGGGGTCACTGTCATGTCGACGCCGGGCGCGTTCGTCGAGTTCAGCCGGCAGCGCGGGCTCGCGCCGGACGGCCGGTGCAAGCCGTTCGCCGAAGCCGCCGACGGCACCGGCTGGGCCGAAGGCGCGGGATTGCTGCTGCTGGAACGGCTTTCCGACGCCCGCCGCAACGGTCACGAAGTCCTCGCCCTCGTAAGGGGATCGGCGGTCAACTCCGACGGCGCGTCGAACGGCCTGACCGCGCCGAACGGGCCGTCGCAGCAACGCGTGATCCGCGCGGCGCTGGCGAACGCGGGCCTGGCGCCGTCCGAGGTGGACGTCGTCGAGGCGCACGGCACCGGTACGACGCTGGGCGACCCGATCGAGGCGCAGGCGGTCCTCGCGACCTACGGCCAGGACCGGGAAACACCGCTGTGGCTCGGCTCGATCAAGTCGAACATCGGCCACACGCAAGCCGCCGCGGGGGCCGCCGGGGTCATCAAGGTGGTCATGGCGATGCGGCACGGCGTGCTCCCGAAGTCGTTGCACGTCGACGCGCCTTCGTCCCATGTGGACTGGTCCGCCGGTGCGGTCGAGCTGCTCACCGAAGCCCACGAGTGGCCCGCCGACCGGCCGCGCCGGGCCGGGGTCTCGTCGTTCGGCATCTCCGGGACCAACGCGCACACCATCATCGAGCAGGCCGAGCCCGCGCCAGTGGCGGAAACCCCAGAGGTGACCGACCGGCTGGTGCCGTGGCCGGTCTCCGGCCGCTCGGTGGCCGCACTGCGCGCGCAGGCCGCGAGGCTGTCCGAAGTGGACGGGACGCCTGCCGACATCGGGTTCTCCCTGGCCACCGGACGCGCCGCGCTGGACCACCGGGCCGTCGTGCTCGGCACCACGGCCGCGGACTTCCGGGCCGGACTCGCCGCGCTCGCCCAGGGCACGCCCGCACCCGAGGTGATCTCGGGTGAGGCGGCCACCGGTCCGCTCGCGGTCCTGTTCACCGGGCAGGGCGCGCAACGCGCCGGGATGGGCCGCGAACTCTACGCGCGGTTCAGTGTCTACGCCGACGCGTTCGACGAGGCCTGCGCGCACCTCGACCCGCACCTGGAGCACTCGATCCGGGACCTCGTCTTCGCCGAGCCGGGCACCGAACAGGCCGCGTTGCTCGACCGGACCGCCTACACCCAGACCGCGTTGTTCGCGGTGGAGCTGGCGCTGCACCGGCTGGCCGAGAGCTGGGGCGTGCACGCGGACTACCTCGCCGGCCACTCGATCGGCGAGCTGGTCGCCGCGCACGTCGCCGGGGTGCTGTCGCTCGCCGACGCTGCCGAACTGGTCGCCGCCCGCGGCCGCCTGATGGACGCGCTGCCGGACGGCGGGGCGATGGTTTCCCTGCGGGCCGGCGAAGACGCCGTGGCCGCCGAGGTGGCCAAGACCGGTGGTCGCGCGGGCATCGCCGCCGTCAACGGGCCGGGGTCGGTCGTCGTCTCCGGCGACGAGGACGTCGTGCTGGAACTGGCCGCCGGGTTCGCGGCGGCGGGCGTGCGGACCAAGCGGCTCAAGGTGAGCCACGCGTTCCACTCCCCGCGGATGGACGCGATGCTCGACGACTTCGCCGCGGTCGCGAACCGGCTGACCTACCACCCGGCCCAGCGGACCGTCGTGTCCACGGTGACCGGCGGGCTCGCCGGTCCCGAACTGTCCACTCCGGACTACTGGGTGCACCAGGTGCGCGCGTCGGTGCGGTTCGCCGACGCCGTCGCCACCCTGGCCGGCCAGGGTGTCCGGACGTTCCTCGAAGCGGGCCCGGACGCCGTGCTCAGCGCCATGGCCGCGGACTGCCTCGGCGAGGACGTCGTGGCCGTGCCGCTGCTGCGCCGCGACCGGCCGGAGGAACGCACGTTCGCCACCGCGCTCGCCGGGCTGTGGGTCCGCGGGGTCCCGGCCGACCTCTCGGCCGCGGTCACCGGCGCCCGCCGCGTCCCGCTGCCGACGTACGCCTTCCAGCACCGGCGCTTCTGGCCCGAGGTCCCGGCGGTGGCCGGGGACGTCGGCGCGGCCGGGCTGACCGACGCGGGGCACCCGTTGCTGGCCGCGAGCCTGCCGCTGGCCGGTGGCGACGGCGTCGTCCTCACCGGACGGCTGTCGCTCGCGACGCAACCGTGGCTGGCCGACCACGCCGTACTAGGCACGGTCCTGGTCCCCGGCACCGCGTTCGTCGAGCTGGCGGTGCGCGCGGGCGACCAGGCCGGCTGTCCCGCGCTCGAAGAACTGACCCTCTCCGCCCCGCTCGTGCTGCGCGAGCAGGACGCCGTCGCGATCCAGGTCGCGGTGGGCGGGCCGGACGACGAAGGCCGTCGCGAACTGACCGTCCACTCGCGACCGGAAGGCCGCGACGAGTGGACCGCGCACGCGGCGGGCGTGCTCGCCCCGGCCACCGCGGCGGAGCCCGTCGCGCTGAAGGAGTGGCCGCCGGCCGCGGAACCCGTTGACGTCACGGGCTTCTACGACACCCTCGCGGCGTCGGGCTTCGGCTACGGACCGGCGTTCCGCGGCCTGCGCGCGGCTTGGCGTTCCGGGGAAGAGATCTACGCCGAAGTCGCGCTGCCGGAGCAGCAGCAGGCCGGCGCGTTCGGCCTCCACCCGGCGCTGCTCGACGCCGCCCTCCACGCGCTCGGCCTGCGAGACGGCGAGACGGGACCGCGGCTGCCGTTCGCCTGGACCGGCGTCACCCTGCACGCCACCGGGGCCGCCGCGCTGCGGGTCCGGCTGCGGCCCGGCACCGGGGACGCCGTCGCGGTCGACGTTGCGGACGCCACCGGGGCGCCGGTCGCGTCGGTGGCCGGACTGGTGCTGCGCCCGGTTTCGGCCGAGCAGCTGCGCGGCCCGGACGGCGGCGACTCGCTGTTCCACGTCGAGTGGACGCCGATCCCGGTGCCCGAAACGACCGGCGGCCGGTACGCCGTCATCGGGCCCGACCCGCTCGGCCTGGTCGCCGGGCTCGGCTCGGCGGGCACCGTCGAGTCCTATGTGGACCTCGCGGACCTCGCCCGCAGCACGGAAGAGACCGGCGAAGAGCCGCAGTTCGTGTTCTCCGCGATCCGGCACTCGCCGCAGCCGAAGGACCGCGCGGGCTTCGCGCTGGACCTGGTCCGCGCCTGGCTGGCCGACGAGCGGTTCAGCACCGCGCGGCTGGTGCTGGTCACCCGCGGCGCGGTCGGCGCGGTCGACGGCGACCGCGTCCCCGACCTCACCGCGGCGCCGGTGTGGGGCCTGCTGCGGTCGGCGCAGTTCGAGAACCCGGGCCGGCTCGTGCTGGTCGACCTCGACGACGACGATCCGCGCTCGGCGGCGTTGCTGGGCGCGGTCGCTTCCGGCGAGCCGCAGCTCGCGCTGCGGGACGGCCGGGCACTGGCCGCGCGGCTGGTGCGCGCGGGTTCCGGTGAGCTGCTGCGGGTGCCCGCCGAGGGCAACTGGCGGCTCGACACGACCGGACCGGGCACGCTGGAAAACCTCGCGCTGCTCCCGAATCCGCTGCCCGAGACGCTCGAACCAGGCCACGTCCGGGTGGCCATCCGCGCCGCGGGCATGAACTTCCGCGACGTCCTCATCGGACTCGGGATGTACCCGGGCGAGCCGATCATGGGCATCGAAGGCGCCGGCGTCGTGCTGGAATGCGGCGAAGGCGTCACCGGCCTCAAGCCCGGCGACAAGGTGCTGGGCTTCTTCCCCGGCTCGTTCGGCCCGCGCTCGGTCGCGGACCAGCGGATGCTCGCGAAGATGCCCGAAGGCTGGTCGTTCAGCGAAGCGGCTTCGGTGCCCATCGTGTTCCTCACCGCGTACTACGGTCTCGTCGACCTCGCCGGGCTGCGGGCCGGGGAGTCCGTGCTGATCCACGCCGGCGCGGGCGGCGTCGGCATGGCCGCCATCCAGCTGGCCCGCCACCTCGGCGCCGAGGTCTACGCCACCGCGAGCCCCGGCAAGTGGGACGTCCTGCGCGCGTCCGGGCTCGACGACGCCCACCTGGCGTCCTCGCGCACCACCGGGTTCGCGGAGCTGTTCCGCGAGGCCAGCGGCGGCCGCGGCGTCGACGTCGTGCTCAACGCGCTGACGCAGGAATTCGTCGACGCCTCCTTCGCGCTGATGCCGCGCGGCGGGCGGTTCCTGGAGATGGGCAAGGCGGACGTCCGCGACGCGGGCGAGGTCGCCGCCGCCCACCCGGGCGTGGCCTACCAGGCGTTCGACCTCGTCGAAGCCGGGCCGGACCGGATCCGCGAGCTGTTCACCGAGGTCATCGCGCTGTTCGAAGCCGGGGCGCTGACGCCGTTGCCGGTGCGGACCTGGGACGTGCGGCGCGCGCCCGAGGCGTTCCGGTTCGTCAGCCAGGCCAAGCACGTCGGCAAGGTCGTGCTCACCATGCCGTCGTGCTTCGGCCCCGGCACGGTGCTGATCACCGGCGGCACCGGCGCGCTGGGCGGCCTGCTCGCCCGGCGGCTGGTCACCGGGCACGGCGTCCGCGACCTAGTCTTGCTGAGCCGACGTGGTCCCGACGCGCCGGGCGCCGCCGAACTGGCCGCCGACCTGCGGGAACTCGGCGCGAACGTCCGGATCGTCGCAGGCGACGCCGCCGACCGCCGGGAGCTGGCCGCGGTGCTCGCCGCGATCCCCGCGGACCGCCCGCTCACCGGCGTGGTGCACGCGGCAGGCGTGCTCGACGACGGCGTCGTCGCGTCGCTGACGCCCGAGCGGCTCAACGCGGTCCTGCGGCCCAAGGTGGACGCCGCGCTGAACCTGCACGAGTTCACCCGGGACCTCGGTCTCTCGGCATTCGTGCTGTTCTCCTCGGCGGCGGCCACGCTGGGCAGCCCCGGGCAGGGCAACTACGCCGCGGCCAACGCGTTCCTCGACGCGCTCGCGCAGTACCGCGCGGCCCGCGGCCTGCCCGCCGGTTCGCTGGCGTGGGGTCCGTGGGCCACCGACGGCATGTTCGGCGACGCCGGACGGGCCAAGCTGGAGCGGTCCGCGTTCGTCCCGTTCACCGCCGAAAGCGGTCTGGACCTGTTCGACGTCGCCGCCGCGCGGCCCGAACCGGTGCTGCTGCCGCTGCAGCTCGACACCGCCGCGCTGGGCGCACAGGCCGGCTTGCCGCCGCTGTTCGCATCGTTGGTGCGGGCCCCGGCCCGCCGGACCGCCGAAACCGCGTCGGAAGAGCCCGCCGGCCCGCCGTTCGCCCAGCGGCTCGGCGCGGTGCCCGCAGCCGACCGCGGCGAGTTCCTGCTCGACGTCGTGCGCGGGCACGTCGCCACGGTGCTGGGCCACGGTTCGGCGGCCGACATCGAGGGCGGCCGCGGCTTCCTCGACCTCGGCTTCGACTCGCTGACCGCGGTGGAGCTGCGCAACCGGCTCACCGCCGAGACCGGGCTGCGGCTGCCGGCCACGCTGATCTTCGACCACCCGTCGCCCGCCGACCTGGCGGCGCACCTGCTGGCCGGGCTCGCGCCCGAAGAGGTGGACGCGGACGCGGCGGTGCTGGCCGAGCTGGACCGGCTCGAGCGCGTGCTCGAAGGCGCCGGCGACAGCAGGCGGATCACCGCGCGCCTGGAGACCCTGCTGGCTCGGCGGCGCGCCACCCAGACGGCGGAGGAGTCCGGCGACGGGCTCGACGCCGCCACCGACGACGAAATCTTCGACCTGATCGACAACGAGCTCGGGCTGTCCTGAATGGACGCCACGCACCGACGGGATGGGGCCTGATGGACAACGACGCGAAGCTCCGGGAATACCTGAAGAAGGTGACCGCGGACCTCCGGCGCGCCCGCAAGCGCATCCAGGAGGTGGAGGACGCCGGGTACGAGCCGATCGCGATCGTCGGGATGGCCTGCCGGTTCCCGGGCGGCGTCCGTTCGCCCGAGGACCTGTGGCAGCTGGTGGACGGCGGCCGCGACGCGATGTCCGGGTTCCCGGCCGACCGCGGCTGGCCCGACACCCGTGACGCCGGGTTCGCCGCCGAGGGCGGGTTCGTGCACGACGCGGGCCTCTTCGACGCCGGGTTCTTCGGCATCTCGCCGCGGGAAGCGCTCGCGATGGACCCGCAGCAGCGGCTGCTCCTGGAGACCTCGTGGGAAGCGTTGGAGCGCGCGGGAATCGTCCCGGAGACGGTGCGCGGCAGCCGGGCCGCGGTGTTCGTCGGCGCCGCGCACCAGGGGTACGCCACCGGGGCGGGGGAGGACGCCGAAGCCGTCGCCGGGCACCTGATGACCGGGACCGCGACCAGCGTCCTGTCCGGCCGCATCTCCTACGTCCTCGGCCTCGAAGGCCCGTCCGTCACCGTCGACACCGCGTGTTCGTCGTCGCTGGTCGCGCTGCACCTGGCCGTGCAGTCGCTGCGGCGCGGGGAATCCGACCTCGCGCTCGCCGGCGGCGCCGCGGTGATGGTCAACCCGGGCATGTTCACCGAGATGCAGCGCCAGGGCGGCCTGTCCGGCAACGGCCGGTGCAAGGCGTTCGCCGAGGGCGCCGACGGCACCGGCTGGGGCGAAGGCGTCGGCATGCTGCTGGTCGAGCGGTTGTCCGACGCGCGGCGCCTCGGCCACCCGGTGCTGGCGGTCGTGCGCGGCTCGGCCGTCAACCAGGACGGCGCGAGCAGCGGCCTGTCCGCGCCGAACGGCCCGTCGCAGCAGCGCGTGATCCGCGACGCGCTCGCCGACGCCCGGCTGTCCACTGTGGACGTCGACCTGGTGGAGGCGCACGGCACGGGCACCGCGCTGGGCGACCCGATCGAAGCGCAGGCCCTGCTGGCGACTTACGGCCAGGACCGGCCGGAGCCGTTGTGGCTCGGTTCGGTCAAGTCGAACATCGGCCACACCCAGGCGGCGGCCGGGGTCAGCGGCATCATCAAGCTCGTCATGGCGCTGCGGAACCGCCGGATGCCGCCGACCCTGCACGCCGGGACGCCGTCGACGAAGATCGATTGGGCCGAGGGCGCGGTCGAGCTGCTGCAGGAAGGCCGGGACTGGACCGCCGACCGGCCGCGCCGGGGCGCGGTGTCGTCGTTCGGGATCTCCGGCACCAACGCGCACATCATCCTGGAAGAGTCCGAAGAGGAATCGCCGGTCGCCTCGGCCGCTGGTGCGGTGCTGCCGTGGGTGCTCTCGGCGAAGTCGCCAGAGGCGCTTCGAGAGCAGGCCGCACGGCTGTCCACAATCGACGCCGACCCGGCCGGAGTCGCGTTCTCGCTGGCGACAACCCGGTCCACCTTCGCGCACCGCGCCGTCGTCGTCGGCGAGGACCGGGAGCGCCTGCTCGCCGGGGTCCGCGCGCTGGCCGACGGCGTTCCCGCGCCGAACGTCGTCACCGGCACCGCCGGGAGCAGCGGCAAGGTCGCCATGGTCTTCCCGGGCCAGGGTGCCCAGTGGGCCGGAATGGCGACGGAGCTGCTGGCGACGTCCGAGGTCTTCGCCGCGCGCTTCACCGAATGCGCCCGGGCACTCGAACCGCACACCGGCTTTTCGCTGCTGGACGAAGACATCGACCTGGACCGCGTCGACGTCGTGCAGCCCGCGTTGTTCGCGATGATGGTGTCGCTGGCCGCGCTGTGGGCTGCCCACGGCGTGCGCCCGGACGCCGTGATCGGGCACTCGCAGGGGGAGATCGCCGCCGCCGTCGTCTCGGGTGCGCTGTCCCTTGAGGACGGTGCGCGGGTGGTCGCGCTGCGCAGCAAGGCGATCCTCGCGCTGGCAGGGGCGGGCGGGATGGTGTCCGTGGCCGCTTCGCGCGAACGGACCGAAGAACTCGCCCGGCCGTGGGGCGAGCGGATCTCGATCGCCGCGGTGAACGGTCCCGCCGCGACCGTCGTCTCGGGTGAGCCGGAAGCGCTCGACGAGTTCATGGCCGCCTGCGAAGAGGTCCGGACCCGGCGCATCCCGGTGGACTACGCGTCCCACTCCGTCCAGGTGGAGCAGCTGCGCGAAGAACTCCTGGAGGTGCTCGGCCCGATCGAGCCGCGAGCGGGGGAGACGGCGTTCTTCTCGACGGTGACCGGCGAGTGGATCGACGGCAGCGCGCTCGACGCCGAGTACTGGTACACGAACCTGCGCAGCACCGTCCGGCTGGACATCGCCGTCGAGCAGCTGAAGAGCCAGGGCTTCGGCACGTTCGTGGAGGCCTCGCCGCACCCGGTGCTCACGATGGCGATCGGCGAAGACGTCGTCGCGCTCGGCTCGCTGCGTCGCGGCGAAGGCGGCTTCGCGCGCTTCGCGCTTTCAGTCGCCGAAGCGCACGTACGCGGCGTCAAGGTCGACTGGACGCCGTACTTCGCCGGCGCGAGCCGCGTCGACCTGCCCACCTACGCGTTCCAGCACCGCCACTACTGGCTGAAGCCCGGCACGCCCGTAGCGGCCGCTCCGGCGGACAACGGCTTCTGGGAGGTCGTCGACAGCAACGACCTCCAGGCCCTCGCCGACACCCTCGGCGTCGACACCGAGATCCCGCTGAGCGAGCTGCTGCCCGCGCTGAGCGACTGGCGCCGCGCCGCCCACGACAAGTCCACGGTGAACTCCTGGCGCTACGACATCCGCTGGCGCCCAAGCCCCGCACTTTCACGTGAAAGTGATCCGGAGGGGGGATCTCCACGTCACTTTCACGTGAAAGTGCCGCCTGGGCGCTGGGTCGTCGTGGTCGCGCCGGGGCAGGATGCGGCCGTCTTGGACGCCCTCGGGGTCGAGGTCGTGCCGGTCGAGGTGACCGGGGACCGCGAGAGCCTGGCCGCCCGCCTGCGCGAAGCCGAGCCGAACCCGGTAGGCGTGCTTTCCTTGCTGGGCTTCGACGAACGGCCGCACCCTGAGTTCCCCGAGCTGCCGTCCGGCGTCGCGGGCACGCTCCTGCTCGCCCAAGCCCTCGGCGACGCGGAGATCACCGCGCCGCTGTGGCTGCTTACGTCCGGCGCCGTCGCGACGGACTCGCCGTCGCCCGCCCAGGCCCAGATCTGGGGACTCGGCCGCGTCATCGGCCTCGAGCACCCGAACCGCTGGGGCGGCCTGGTCGACCTGCCCGCCGACCTCGACGACCGCGCCGCGGGACGGCTCGCCGCGATCCTGGCCACCGCCGGCGACGAAGACCAGTTCGCCGTCCGCGACTCCGGAGTCCTCGTCCGCCGCCTGGTCCGCGCGCCCGCGTCGAAGAGCGGGAAGTGGTCGCTGCGCGGCACCGTGCTCGTCACCGGCGGCACCGGCGCGCTCGGCCCGCGGATCGCCCGCTGGCTCCAGGACACCGGCGCCGAGCACGTCGTCCTCGCCAGCCGCCGCGGCGACCAGGCCCCCGGCGCCGCGGAACTCGCCGCCGCGCTGGACGTCCCCGTCACCTTCGAGGCCTGCGACATCGCCGACCGCGCCGAGGTCCAGGCCCTCGCCGAGCGCCACGACTTCAGCGCGGTGATCCACGCCGCCGCGCTGATCGAGCTGGCCTCGATCGACGCCACCGACGTCGCGGAGTTCGCCGCCGTCGCGCGCGCGAAGGTCCTCGGTGCCGAGAACCTCGACGCCGTCTTCGACCGCGACCTCGACGCCTTCGTGCTGTTCTCCTCGATCGCCGGCGTCTGGGGCAGCGGCGACCACGCGGCCTACGCGGCGGCCAACGCCCACCTCGACGCCCTGGCCGAGCGCCGTCGTGCCCGCGGCCTCCGGGCCACGTCGCTGGCGTGGGGCGTCTGGAACGCCGTCAACCCCTGGGACAACGCCAAGGAGAACCAGGACTTCGACGCGAGCCGCCTGCTGCGCCAGGGCCTGCCGTTCCTCGACCCCGACCTCGCCTTCGCCGGGCTCCGGCAGGTGCTGGCCGACGACGAGACGTTCCTCGCGCTCGCCGACGTCGACTGGGCGCGGTTCGCGCCGGTGTTCACCGCACTGCGGCCCCGCCCCCTGCTGGACGAGCTGCCCGAGGTCAGCCGCGCACTGGCCGTCGAGACCCAGGCCCCGGCCGCCACCGGTGGCCTGCGCGAACGCCTGGCCGGCCTGTCCCCGGCCGACCGCACCCGGACCGTCCTGGAGCTGGTCCGCGCCACCGCGGCGGCGGTCCTCGGCCACGACGGCCCGGACGCCGTCGCCCCGGGCGTGGCCCTGCGGGAACTCGGCTTCGACTCGCTCACCGCGGTCGAGCTGCGCAACCGCTTGGCCGCCGAGACCGGCCAGAGCCTCCCCGCGACCCTCGCCTTCGACCACCCGAACGCCGAGCGGATCACGGCGTTCCTGCTCGACGGCCTCTTCGGCGCCACGACCGCGGTCACCGAGACCGTCGTCGCGGTGGCCGACGACCAGCCGATCGCGATCGTCGCGATGAGCTGCCGCTACCCCGGCGGCATCACCAGCCCCGAGGACCTCTGGGAGCTGATCACCGCGGGCGGCGACGCCATCACCGGATTCCCGGTCAACCGCGGCTGGGACACCGACGCGCTGTTCGACCCCGATCCCGACCGCGAGGGCACCAGCACCACCCGCCACGGCGGGTTCCTGCACGACGCGGGCGACTTCGACCCGGGCTTCTTCGGCATTTCGCCGCGCGAGGCGCTCACCATGGACCCCCAGCAGCGGCTCCTGCTGGAGACGACGTGGGAGGCGATGGAACGCGCCGGCGTCGACCCGGAGAGCCTGCGGGGGAGCGCGACCGGCGTGTTCGTCGGCACCAACTACGCCGACTACGGCATCGGGCTCGCCCAGCCCGACAGCTCGGCCGGACACCTGCTCACCGGCGGCGCGGCCAGCGTCGTCTCCGGCCGGATCTCCTACACCTTCGGGCTCACCGGCCCGGCGGTCACCGTCGACACGGCCTGCTCGTCGTCGCTGGTCGCGCTGCACCTGGCCTGCCAGTCGCTGCGCAACGGCGAGTGCACGATGGCGCTGGCCGGCGGGGTGGCGCTGATGTCGACCCCGGCGTCGTTCGTCGCGTTCAGCAGGCAGCGCGCGCTCGCCGCCGACGGCCGCTGCAAGGCCTTCTCCGACGACGCCGACGGCATGGGCATGGCCGAGGGCGTCGGCGTCGTGCTGGTCGAACGGCTCGCCGACGCCCAGCGCAACGGCCACGAGGTCCTCGCGGTGATCCGCGGCTCGGCGGTCAACCAGGACGGCGCCTCCAACGGCCTCACCGCCCCCAACGGCCCCGCCCAGCAGCAGGTGATCCGCCAGGCCGTGGCCAACGCCCGGCTGACCTTCGACGACGTCGACGCCGTCGAGGCCCACGGCACCGGCACCACGCTCGGCGACCCGATCGAGGCCCAGGCCATCCTGGCCACCTACGGCCGCGACCGCGAGCACCCCCTGTGGCTCGGCTCGGTGAAGTCCAACATCGGCCACAGCCAGGCCGCCTCCGGCGTCGCCGGGATCATCAAGATGGTCCTGGCCCTGCGCCACGGCCTGCTGCCCGCCACGCTGCACGCCGGCACGCCGTCGTCCCATGTGGACTGGACGGCGGGCAACGTCCGGCTGGTCGGCGAGAACCTGCCGTGGCCGGAAACCGGACGGCCGCGCCGGGCCGCGGTGTCGTCGTTCGGGATGAGCGGCACCAACGTCCACGCGGTCCTCGAAGCCGCACCGGAGCCGGTCGCGCCGGAGCCGTCCGGGCCCGCCGCGACCGGCCCGGTGCCCTGGGTCCTGTCCGCGAAGTCCCCCGCTGCCCTGGCCGGGCAGGCGCGCCGGCTGCAGGCGCGCGTAGGGGCCGCACAGGGGGTCCGGGCCGCAGATGTGGGGTACTCCCTCGCGAATTCCCGGTCTACGTTCGAACAACGGGCGGTGCTCGTGGCCGCCGATGAGCACAGCGGCCACGACGCCCTGGGCGCGCTCGCCCACGGCCGGGCCGTTCCCGGCCTGGTGCGGGGCAGCGCCCGCCACGGGGGCAAGGTCGCCTTCGTCTTTCCCGGGCAGGGCTCGCAATGGGTGGGGATGGCTTTGGACCTGATGGACACGTCGCCGGCGTTCGCGGCCCGCATGCGGGACTGCGAACGCGCGCTGGCGCCGTTCGTCGACTGGTCGCTGACCGACGCCATCCGCGACTCCGCGATGCTGGAGCGGGTCGACGTCGTGCAGCCCGCGCTGTTCGCCGTGATGGTGTCGCTGGCCGAGGCCTGGCGGGCACACGGCGTCCACCCCGACGCCGTCATCGGCCACTCCCAGGGCGAGATCGCCGCGGCCGCGGTCGCCGGCGCACTGTCCCTCGAGGACGCTGCCCGCGTGGTCGCGTTGCGCAGCAAGGCGATCCTGGCGCTGGCCGGGCGCGGCGGAATGGTTTCCGTGGCCGCGTCCCGGGAAACCGTCGAGGCTCGCCTGACCGACGGGCTTTCGGTCGCGGCGGTGAACGGCCCGGCCGCGGTCGTGGTGTCCGGCGAGCCGTCCGCCCTCGACGAGCTGATGGCGTCCTGTGACGCCGACGGCATCCGCGCGAAGCGGATCCCGGTCGACTACGCCTCCCACTCGGCCCACGTCGAAGCGATCGAAGCCGAGCTGCGCGAACTGCTCGCGCCGGTCTCGCCGCGGCCGGCCGAAGTCGCTTTCTACTCCACGGTGACCGCGGAGCCGATCGACACCGCCGGGCTCGACGGCGGCTACTGGTACACCAACCTGCGCAACCCGGTGCTGTTCGACGCGACCACGCGGCTGCTGGCCGAGGACGGCTACGGCACCTTCATCGAATGCAGCTCGCACCCGGTGCTCACGATGAGCGTCCAGGACACTGTGGACGAAGCCGTCGTGGCCGGCACCCTGCGCCGCGGTGAAGGCGGCCTCGAGCGGCTGTACACGTCGCTCGCCGAGGTGTGGGTGCACGGCGTCGACGTCGACTGGACGCCCGCGTTCGGCGAAGGCGCCCGGTTGGTTCCGTTGCCGACGTACGCCTTCGACCACCAGCGGTACTGGCTGGACCCGGCCCCCGCGGTGGCCCCGGCCGAGGACGGGCTCTGGACGGCGCTCGAAGAAACCGACGACCTGGCCGGCGTCCTCGGCGTCGACCGCGGCGCGCTCGACGAGGTCCTGCCCGCGCTGACCCGCTGGCGCTCCCGGCGCACCGAGGAGTCCACTGTAGACTCCTGGTGTCTGAAGGTGAGCTGGTCGCCGGTCGTCGAACCGGCCCTGCCACTGCTGTCCGGGCGCTGGCTGGTCCTCGGTTCTGCCGGGGCCTTCGCGACCTCGGTGCTCGACGCCCTGGCCACCCGCGGCGCAGACGTCGTCACGGCCACTGTGGAGGAACTGCCGCCGGGCGAGTACGCCGGTGTGGTTTCCCTGCTGGGGCTGGACGAAGAGCCGTTGCCCGGTCACCCGCTGATCGCTTCGGGCGTCGCGGCGACGGCCGCTTTGGCGCCGAGGCTGGCCGAAGCCGGGATCGACGCTCCACTGTGGATCATCACCCGTGGTGCGGTCACCACCGGGGCCGACGACGCGCCGCCGTCGAGCGTGCCCGCGCAGCTGTGGGGCCTCGGCCGCGTGATCGGCCTGGAGTACCCGGGGATCTGGGGCGGTCTCGTCGACCTGCCCGCCATTGTGGACGAACGCACCGCCGACCGGCTGGCCGGAGTGCTGGCCGATTCCGGCGGCGAAGACCAGCTCGCGATCCGCGCCCAGGGCATCCTCGCCCGCCGGCTGCGCCCGGCCCGGCCGGCGCCCGCGGGGGAGCCGTGGCGGCCGCGCGGCACCGTGCTCGTCACCGGCGGCACCGGCTCGCTGGGCGCGCACGTCGCCCGCTGGCTGGGCCGGTCCGGCGCCGAGCACCTCGTGCTCACCAGCCGTCGTGGCGAAGCCGCGCCCGGTGCGGTGGAACTGGCCGACGAACTGCGGGAACTCGGCTGCGTGGTGACCATCGCCGCGTGCGACGTCGCCGAGCGCAAGGCCGTCGAAGAACTGCTGGCCGGGCTGGAGCACGCGCCGACGGCCGTTGTGCACGCCGCCGGGCTGCCGCAGTCGAGCACCCTGGCCGAGACCGGGCTGCACGAGTTCGAAGACGTCCTCGCGGCCAAGGTCGCGGGCGCCGCGCACCTCGACGAGCTGCTCGGCGACGACCTCGAAGCGTTCGTGCTGTTCTCCTCCAACTCCGGTGTGTGGGGCAGCGCGGGCCAGGGCGCCTATGCCGCCGCGAACGCCTACCTGGACGCGCTCGCCGAACAGCGTCGCGCCCGTGGCGTCAAGGCGACTTCGGTGGCCTGGGGCCTGTGGGCCGGCGGCGGCATGGCGCAGGACGAAGGCGAGCAGCAGCTGCGCCGCCGCGGCCTGCGGCCGATGGCGCCCGAGCGCGCGGTGGCGGCCATGCAGGGCGCGCTCGACCGCGACGAGACGTTCCTCGCCGTGGCCGACGTCGATTGGGAGCGGTTCGTGCCGGCCTTCACGGCGTCGCGGCGCCGCCCGCTGATCGAGGACCTGCCCGCGGTCCGGCAGGTACTGGCCCGGCTGGAGGCCGAGCAGACCCGCTTCGACGAAGGCGCCGCGGCCGGCTGGCGCGAGCGGCTGGCCGGGCTGCCGCCTGCCGAACGCGACCGGGCCGTGCTCGACCTGGTCCGCACCGAAGCCGCGGTCGTCCTCGGCCACCGCGGCGCCGACGCGATCGGCAGCACCCGGCCGTTCCGCGACCTCGGGTTCGACTCGGTGACCGCGGTCGAGGTCCGCAACCGGCTGCGGGAGGTCACCGGCCTGCGGCTGGCGGCCACCGCCGTCTTCGACCACCCGACACCGGTCGCGCTGGCCCGGTTCCTGGCGGCCGAGATCACCCCCGGCGGCACTCCCGGCGAGTCGGCGTTCGGCGCGCTGGACCAGCTGGAGGCGTCGCTGGGCGACCTCGAAACCGACGAGAACCTCCGGCTGCGCGTCGAAATGCGGCTGAAGTCCCTGCTGAACCGGTGGAGCGCGGAGCCGGCGCCGGAAAAGGCGCAGCTGGCCGACGCGTCGGCCGACGAGGTCTTCGCCTTCATCGACAACGAACTCGGAATTTCCCCGCCGGCGCACTGACGCCCTGACTGGACGAACGGATGAGGTTGGCGATGTCAGAGCAGGACAAGCTCCTCGAGTACCTCAAGCGCGTGACGGCCGACCTGCACCAGACCAGGCAGCGGCTGCAGGCGGCGGAGGCGGCCGAGCAGGAGCCGATCGCCATCATCTCCCTGGCCTGCCGGTACCCGGGCGGGGTCGCCTCGCCCGAGGACCTGTGGGACCTCGTCGCCACCGGCACCGACGCGATGTCGGGCTTCCCGGAGGACCGCGGCTGGGACGTCGAGCGCATGTACGGCGACGAAGGCGCCCGCGCGGTCGAAGGCGGCTTCGTCCCCGACGCGGCCCGGTTCGATCCCGGCCTGTTCGGCATCTCGCCGCGCGAGGCGCTGGCCATGGACCCCCAGCAGCGCCTGCTGCTGGAGACGTCCTGGGAGCTGCTGGAGCGCGGCCGTCTGGATCCGTTTTCCCTGCGGGGCAGCCGGACCGGCGTGTTCATCGGCGCCAACGCGTCCGGCTACAGCAGCACGCTGCAGACGGCCGCGGGCTCCGAGGGCTACCTGCTGACCGGTGAAGCGCCGAGCGTCATGTCCGGGCGGCTGTCCTACACCTTCGGGCTGGAAGGCCCATCGGTCACTGTGGACACTGCGTGTTCGTCGTCGCTGGTGGCGCTGCACTGGGCGTGCCAGGCGCTGCGCCAGGACGAGTGCGGCCTCGCGCTGGCGGGTGGCGTCACGGTGATGGTGAGCCCGCTGGCGTTCGCCGAGTTCAGCCGCCAGCGCGGCTTGGCATCGGACGGCCGGTGCAAGTCCTTCGCCGACGCCGCCGACGGCACCGGCTGGGGCGAAGGCGTCGGCATGGTCCTGCTGGAGAAGCTGTCCGACGCCCGCCGCAACGGACACCGCGTCCTCGGCGTCATCCGCGGCTCCGCGGTGAACTCCGACGGCGCGTCCAACGGCCTGACCGCCCCGAACGGCCCGTCGCAGCAACGAGTCATCCGCCAGGCGCTCGCCAACGCGGGCCTGTCCACTTCGGACGTCGACGCGGTCGAAGCCCACGGCACCGGAACGGCGCTGGGCGACCCGATCGAGGCCCAGGCCCTGCTGGCCACGTACGGCCAGGACCGCCCCGCGGACCGTCCACTGTGGCTCGGCGCGCTGAAGTCGAACATCGGCCACACGCAGTCGGCGTCCGGCATCGCGGGCGTCATCAAGATGGTCATGGCGCTGCGGCACGAGGTCCTGCCCCGCACCCTGCACGTCGACGCGCCGTCGTCCGAAGTGGACTGGGCGGCCGGAGCGGTCGAGCTGCTCACCGAGCCCCGCCCCTGGCCGGCTGGCGAGTCACCGCGGCGCGCGGGCGTGTCGGCGTTCGGCGTGAGCGGCACGAACGTGCACGTGATCGTCGAGGAGGCCCCGGCGGTTCCGGCGGCCGAACCCCCAGCCCCCGCAGCGGGCCTGCTGCCCTGGGTACTGTCGGGGGCGACCGACGCGGCCCTGCACGAGCAAGCCCAGCGACTGCTGGCAGCGGACCCCGACCCGGTCGACGGCGGCTACTCCCTGGCGGTCACCCGAGCCGCCCTCGCCCGACGCGCGGTGGTGGTGGGGGCCGATCGTGAGGAGCTGCGGGCGGGTCTGGAGCGCATCGAGGACGCGGTCACCGGCACCGCCGACCCGGACGCCCTCCTGGCGGTGTTGTTCACCGGCCAAGGCGCGCAGCGGGTCGGCATGGGCATGTCCCTCTACACCCGCTTCCCGGTCTACGCGGAGGCGTTCGACGAGATCCTCTCGCACTTCACCCCGGACCTCCGCGAGGCCTTCACCACCCAAGACCTCCTCGACCGCACCGAATTCACCCAACCCGCCCTCTTCGCGCTCGAAGTCGCCCTCTACCGCCTGGTCGAGTCCTTCGGTATCCGCCCAGACTTCGTAGCAGGCCACTCAATCGGCGAAATCTCCGCCGCCCACGTAGCCGGAGTCCTCTCGCTCGAAGACGCCTGCCGTCTGGTCTCCGCCCGCGCCTCCCTCATGCAAGCCCTCCCCACGGGCGGCGCGATGGTCTCCATCGCGGCCCCCGAGTCCGCGATCACCCTCACCGACGGCGTCTCCATCGCCGCGGTCAACACCCCCGAGTCGGTAGTCATCTCCGGCGACGAGGCTCAAGTCCTGGCCATCGCCGCTCAGTTCCCGAAAACCAAGCGCCTCGCGGTAAGCCACGCGTTCCACTCGCCGCTGATGGACCCGATGCTCGACGAGTTCCGCGCCGTCGCCGAGTCCTTGGAGCACCGCCCCGCGACGATACCGGTGATCTCGAATGTGAGCGGTGCTCTCGCCGAGCCGTTCACCGCTGACTACTGGGTCCGTCACGTCCGGGAAGCGGTCCGCTTCGCCGACGGCATCGCCACCCTCCAAGCCGAAGGTGTCCAGACCTTCCTGGAGCTGGGCCCGGACGGCGTCCTCAGCGCGATGATCGACGGCGGAACCGTGAGCAGTGCTCTACGACGAGACCGCTCCGAAGAAAGAGCACTGCTCACAGCACTGAGCACCGTTCACGTCAACGGCATCGACGTCGACTGGACGCCCCTCTTCCCGGGCGGCCGCCGCATCGATCTTCCCGCGTACGCCTTCCAGCGTGAACGCTTCTGGCCGCGCGGCGGCGTGGCCCACGGCGACGCCGGCTCGCTTGGCCTCGGCGGTCTGGACCACCCGCTGCTCGGCGCCGCCGTCAGCCTGGCGGGGCACGACGGCGTCGTCTTCACCGGACGGCTGTCCCTCGAAACCCAGCCCTGGCTCGCCGGGCACGCGCTCGGCGGGGCGGTCCTCGTCCCCGGCACCGCGCTGCTGGAACTGGCCGTCCGGGCCGGCGACCAGGTCGGCTGCGACGTCGTCGAGGAACTGACCCTCGAAACCCCGCTCGTCCTGCCCGGCCGCGGGGGCGTCGCGATCCAGGTGTTCGTCGGTCCCGCCGACGGCGCCGGCCGCCGCGAACTCACCCTGCACTCGCGTCCGGACGACGGCGCCACCCCCGGCCAGGACACCGACACCTGGACCCGGCAAGCGAGCGGCCTCCTCGCCACCGGCGCCCCGCCGGCCGCGGAGCTGACGGAGTGGCCGCCGCCGGGCGCCGAGCGCGTCCCGACCGACGGCCTCTACGACGGGCTGGCGGGACTCGGTTTCACGTACGGCCCGGCCTTCCACGGCCTGCAGACGGTCTGGCGCCGCGGCGAAGACACGTTCGCCGAGGTCACGCTGCCCGAGGAGTTCCAGCCCGACGCGGCCGCGTTCGGCCTGCACCCCGCCCTCCTCGACGCGGCCCTGCACCCGCTCGGCCTCGCCGCCCCCGCGGACACGCCCGCGACGGGCACCGGCGGCATGCCGTTCTCGTGGAGCGGCGTCGCCCTGCACGCTTCCGGCGCTACGGCACTACGCGTCCGGTTGTCCCCAGCAGGCGACAACGCGGTCTCGGTGACGGTCCACGACCAGTCCGGCGGCCCCGTCGCGTCGGTGGACTCCCTGGTCCTGCGTCCGATCGCCAGTCCCGCGCCGCCCACCCAGAACGGCTCGCTCTTCCGCCTCGACTGGACCTCGGTGCCGGCCGCCCCCGCTACCGACGCGGTGGTCCTCGGCCCGGACACCCTGGGTCTCGGCCTTCCGCTGACGCCCGACCTGGAAACCGACGCATCCCTCGTCTTCGCCGTCCCCGCCACGACCGCGACCTCCGTCCAGGCCGCCACCCACCGGGCACTGGCACTGGTCCAGACCTGGCTCGCCGCCGACCGCCCCGGCCGGCTGGTCGTCGTGACCCGTGGCGGCGGCACCGACCCCGCCGCGGCCGCCGTGCAGGGCCTGGTGCGCTCAGCCCAGTCCGAGCACCCGGGCCGCTTCCAGTTCCTCGACCTCGACGGCGCCGAAACACCCGACCTCACCACCCTGCCCGCGACCGAACCGCAGGTCGCCGTCCGCGACGGCAAGTTCACCGCGCCCCGTCTGGTCCGCGCCCACAGCGGCGCCCTGACCGTCCCGGATGGACAGTGGCGGCTGGCCACCACCGGCGGCACCCTCGACGACCTCACCCTGCAGCCGCAGCCCGAGCAGGAGCTCGGCCGCGGCGAGGTCCGGGTCGCCGTCCGCGCCGCCGGCGTCAACTTCCGCGACGTCCTGATCGCGCTCGGCATGTACCCGGACCCGGACGCCGTCCTCGGCTCGGAAGCCGCCGGCGTCGTCACCGAAGTAGGGCCGGACGTCACCGGCCTCGCGCCCGGCGATCGTGTGCTGGGTCTGTTCACCGGCGCGTTCGGACCCACCGCCGTCACCGACGCGCGGCTGCTCGTCCCGGTGCCCGCGGGCTGGACCTTCGCCGAGGCCGCGTCCGTGCCGGTCGCGTTCGTCACCGCCTACTACGCGCTGTTCGACCTCGGCGGGCTCGACGCGGGCCAGTCCGTGCTCATCCACGCCGCGGCCGGCGGCGTCGGCATGGCCGCCGTCCAGCTCGCACGCACGAAGAACGCGGAAGTGTTCGCCACGGCGAGCCCGGCCAAGCACGACGCCGTCCGCGCGCTCGGCGTCACGAACATCGCATCCTCGCGCGATCTCGAGTTCTCGCAACGGTTCCTCGCCGCCACCGAAGGCCGCGGCGTGGACGTCGTCCTCAACTCGCTCACCGGGTCCTTTGTGGACGCCTCGCTCGACCTGCTCCCGCGCGGCGGCCGGTTCCTCGAGATGGGCAAGACCGACCTGCGCGGCGCGGACGTCCGCGACGGCGTCGCCTACCTCCCGTTCGACCTCGGCGACCCGGGCCCGGACCGCATCCAGGAGATCCTCCGCGACCTGCTGACGCTGTTCGCGAACCACGAGCTGACCCCGCTTCCGCTCACGGCCTGGGACATCGTCCGCGCGCGGGACGCGTTCCGGTTCATCAGCCAGGCCAAGCACGTCGGCAAGAACGTCCTGACCGTCCCCGCCGCGCCGGACCCGGACGGCACCGTGCTCGTCACCGGCGGCACCGGCACCCTCGGCGGCCTGCTGGCCCGCCACCTCGTGACCACCCACGGCGTCCGGCACCTCCTGCTCACCAGCCGCCGTGGCGCCGCCGCCCCGGGCGCGGCCGAGCTGGTCGCCGAGCTCACCGGACTCGGCGCCGACGTGCGCGTCGAAAGCTGCGACGTCACCGACCGCGCCGCCCTCGCCGCGTTGCTGGATTCGGTGCGCCTGACCGGTGTCGTGCACACCGCGGGCGTCCTCGACGACGGCGTCATCGAGTCCCTCACCCCCGAGCGGCTCGACGCGGTCATCGGGCCGAAGGTCGACGCCGCGCTGAACCTGCACGAGCTGACGCGCGACCGCGACCTCGCGTGGTTCGCCCTGTACTCCTCGCTGGCCGGGGTCGCCGGCGCGGCGGGCCAGGGCAACTACGCGGCCGCCAACGCCGCCCTCGACGCGCTCGCCGCCCAGCGCCGCGCGCAGGGCCTGCCCGGCGTTTCGCTCGCGTGGGGACAGTGGGCCGAAGCCAGCGGCATGACCGGCACCCTCGACGAGGAAGACCTCTCCCGGATCGCGCGTTCGGGCATCGGCGCGCTCGGGACCGAGGAAGCCCTTTCCCTGTTCGACGCGGCCCAGGTGGCCGGCACCGGCTGCGTCGTGCCGGTGCGCGTCGACCTCGGCGCGCTGCGGGCCCAGGCCGAGCACCTGCCGACGTTGTGGCACAGCCTGGTCCGCGTCCGCACGCGCCGCGCGGCCGGGCCCGTGCCGGGCGCCGAAGGACTCGCGGCGAAGCTCGCCGGGCTGAGCCCGGACGACGTCCGCCGGTTCCTGCTCGACCTCGTCCGGACGCACGTCGCCGCGGTCCTCGGGCACGACGGCGCCGACGCCGTCGAGCCGGCGAAAGCGTTCAAGGACCTGGGTTTCGACTCGCTGACCGCCGTCGAACTGCGCAACCGGCTCACCGCGGTGACCGGCCTCCGGCTCCCGGCGACGATCACCTTCGACCACCCGAACCCCCAGGCGCTGGCCGCCCTGCTGCAAGCCGAATTGGGCGGTGGCACCGAAACCGCCGCGCCGGCGGTGGTCACCACGGTCGTCGACGACGACCCGATCGCGATCGTCGCGATGAGCTGCCGCTACCCGGGCGAAGTGACGTCGCCGGAAGAACTGTGGCACCTGGTCGAAACCGGCCGCGACGCGCTCACGGCCCTGCCCGCCGACCGCGGCTGGGACCTCGCCGCGCTGGACGGTGCCGAGGGCGGGTTCGTGCACGACGCGGGCGGGTTCGACGCTGAGTTCTTCGGCATCTCGCCGCACGAGGCCCTCGCCATGGACCCGCAGCAGCGGCTCCTGCTGGAAATCTCGTGGGAAGCCTTGGAGCGCGCCGGGATCGACCCGCGCTCGCTGCGCGGCAGCAGCACCGGCGTGTTCGTCGGCGCCGCGCACCAGGCGTACGGCAGCGGCGTGGCCGAGGTGGCCGCCGGCGTCGAGGGGCACTTGCTGACCGGCAACGCGACCAGCGTCGTCTCCGGACGCGTCTCCTACACCTTCGGCTTCGAGGGGCCCGCCGTCTCGGTGGACACCGCGTGCTCGTCGTCCCTGGTCGCGCTGCACTGGGCGGTCCAAGCGCTGCGCAGTGGCGATTGCGACCTCGCGCTCGCGGGCGGCGTCGCGGTGATGGCGCAGCCGGGCATGTTCGTCGAGTTCGACCGCCAAGGCGGACTGTCCTCGGACAGCCGCTGCAAGGCGTTCGCCGAGTCCGCCGACGGCACGGGCTGGGGCGAGGGCGCGGGCCTCGTGCTGCTGGAGCGACTCTCCGACGCCCGACGCAACGGGCACGAAGTCCTCGCCGTGGTCCGCGGTTCCGCGGTGAATTCCGATGGTGCGTCCAACGGCCTGACCGCCCCCAACGGCCCCTCGCAGCAACGGGTCATCCGCGCTGCACTGGCCGGAGCCGGACTCGCACCGTCCGAAGTGGACATGGTCGAGGCGCACGGCACCGGCACCACCCTCGGCGACCCGATCGAAGCCCAGGCCCTCCTCGCGACCTACGGGCAGGACCGCGAAGAGCCGCTGTGGCTGGGTTCGCTCAAGTCGAACATCGGGCACACGCAGGCCGCCGCGGGCGTCGCCGGCGTGATCAAGGTCGTCATGGCGTTGCGGCACGGTGTCCTGCCGCGCACCCTCCACGTGGACGCGCCGTCGTCACGCATCGACTGGGAGTCGGGCGCGGTCGAGCTGCTCACGGAAGGACGGCCCTGGCCCGAGACCGGCCACCCGCGCCGCGCCGGGATCTCGTCGTTCGGCATCTCCGGCACCAACGCCCACACGATCATCGAGCAGGCCCCGGCGGCTGCTCCCGTCGTTCCCCGCCCCGAGCCCAAGCCCGGGGTGATCCCGTGGCTGCTCTCCGCCCGCGACGCGGACGCGCTCACGGCGCAGGCCGACCGCCTCCGCGCCCACGTCGAGGCCCGGCCGGAGCTTTCCCCGGTCGACGTCGGTTATTCGCTGGCCCACTCCCGCGCCGCACTCGACCACCGCGCCGTGGTGTTCGGCAGTGACCGCGCGGAACTGCTGGCCGCACTGAAGAATCCGCCGGTCACCGGCATCGCCCGCCCGGACCGCCGCTTGGCGGTGCTGTTCACGGGTCAAGGCGCGCAACGTGCGGACATGGGCATGTCCCTCTACACCCGCTTCCCCATCTACGCCGAGGCGTTCGACGAGGTCCTCACCCACTTCGATCCCAACCTCCGCCAGGCCTTCACCACCCAAGACCTGCTGGACCGCACCGAATTCACCCAACCAGCCCTGTTCGCCCTCGAAGTCGCCCTCTACCGCCTAGTCGAGTCGTTCGGCATCCGCCCCGATTTCGTAGCCGGTCACTCAATCGGCGAAATCTCGGCCGCCCACGTCGCCGGAGTCCTCTCCCTGGGCGACGCCTGCCGCCTGGTCGCTGCCCGAGCTTCCCTGATGCAGTCCCTCCCGCCCGGCGGCGCGATGGTCTCCATCGCGGCCCCCGAGTCGGCCATCACCCTCACCGAGGGCGTCTCCATCGCCGCCGTCAACGGCCCGGAATCGGTGGTCATCTCCGGCGACGAGTCCGAGGTCCTGGCGATCGCCGCCCAGTTCACCAAGACCAAACGCCTCACCGTCAGCCACGCCTTCCACTCGCCCCTGATGGACCCGATGCTGGAGGACTTCCGCGCGATCGCCGAGTCGTTGGAGCACCGCCCCGCGACGATACCGGTGATCTCGAATGTGAGCGGTGCTCTCGCCGAGCCCTTCACGGGCGACTACTGGGTCCGCCACGTCCGGGAGACGGTCCGCTTCGCCGACGGCGTCTCGACGCTGCAGGCCGCCGGCGCCGACGTCTTCCTGGAGCTGGGGCCGGACGCGGTACTGAGCGCCATGATCGACAGCGGAACCGTGAGCAGTGCTCTACGACGAGACCGCTCCGAAGAGAGAGCACTGCTCACGGCACTGAGCACCGTTCACGTCAACGGCGTCGACGTCGACTGGGGCGAGTTCTATCCCGGTGGCCGACGGGTTGACCTGCCGACGTACGCGTTCCGGCACCGGCGTTACTGGCTCGCCGGCGAGCCCGGCGTCGCACCCGCCACCGCGGCCGGCGGGGACTCGGGGTTCTGGGACGTCGTCGCGAGCGGGGAGCTGGCCACCGAGCTGGCGCTGGACGACGACGTCGCCGCGGCGGTGACCCCGGCTCTGTCGGCCTGGTACCGCCGGCGGCGCCAGGAGTCCACTGTGGATTCGTGGCGGTACGGCATCGCCTGGCGCCCGGTCACGCCGGAGGCCGCCGCGACCGTCGGGAACTGGTTGCTGGTCGTGCCGGAAGCGGGCGAAGCCGGTGCCGTGGCCGGGGTCGCGCAGACGATCATCGAACGCGGCGGGCGGATCACCCCGGTGCGGATCGACCCGCTGCTCCCGCGCGCCGAGTTCGCCGAGCAGGTGCGCGCGGCACTGGGCGATTCCGAAGTGGACGGTGTGCTTTCGTTGCTGGCCCTCGCCGGCGACGGAATCACAGCGGGCACGGCCACGCTGCTGCAGGTCCTCGGCGACCTCGGCACCAGCGGCCGGCTGTGGTGCCTCACCCGGGGCGCCGTCGTGGCCGTGCGTGCCGATCGCGTCGACGCGCCGGTCCAGGCGCAGGTCTGGGGCCTCGGCCGGACGGCGGCCATGGAGTACCCCCAGCGCTGGGGCGGCCTGATCGACCTCCCCGCCGAGCTGGACGACCGCGGCCGCGAACGGCTGGCCGCCGTGCTCGGCGGGACCGAGGACGAGGTCGCGCTGCGCCCGTCCGGCGTCTTCGCGCGACGGCTGGAGCGGCGCGTCGCGACACCGGGCGAGACCTGGCAGCCGCGGGGAACGGTGCTGGTCACCGGCGGCACGGGCGCGCTCGGTGCCCAGGTCGCCCGGCGGCTGGCCGCCGGTGGCGCCGAGCGGCTGGTGCTGCTCAGCCGTCGCGGACCGGCCGCGCCGGGTGCCGCGGAGCTGGAACGCGAGCTGACCGCGTTCGGCTGCGAGGTCTCGATCGTGGCCTGCGACGCCGCCGACCGCGACGCCCTGGCTGCCGTCCTCCCCGAGGAGCTCAACGCGGTGGTGCACACCGCCGGTGTCCTCGACGACGGTGTCATCGAATCCCTGACGCCCGAACGGTTCGACACCGTTCTGCGCGCGAAGGCGACCGCCGCCGAGAACCTCGCCGCGCTCACTTCGGACCTCGACGCCTTCGTCCTGTTCTCCTCCATGGCCGGCGCGTTCGGCGCGGCGGGGCAGGGGAGTTACGCCGCGGCCAACGCCCACCTCGACGCGCTCGCGCAGCACCGGCGTGCCGCGGGGCTGCCCGCCGTCTCGATCGCGTGGGGCCCGTGGGCGGGCGACGGGATGGCCGCCGGGGACGCCGAAGCGCGGCGCCGGCTGCGTGCCGCGGGGGTCGGTGCCCTGGAGCCCGCGCTCGCGCTCGACGCCCTCGCCGCCGAGGCCACCGGGGACGCGCCGGTGGCGGTGGTCGCCGACCTCGACTGGGACGTTTACCTCCCGGCGTTGCGGGCTGTCCGGCCCCGGCCGCTGTTCACCGGGTTCGCCGAAACCGCCGAGGCTCCGGCCGCCGTGGCCGAAGAACCCGCGGGCCTGCTCGCCGGACAGTCCGAAGAGGAGGGTGGCCGGAAGGTCCTCGACCTGACCCGCACGCACGTCGCGGCCGTCCTGGGCTACCCCGACGCCGCCGCGGTCGACGCCGGGCGTGCGTTCTCCGAAAGCGGGTTCACCTCGCTGACGGCGGTCGAGCTGCGCAACCGCCTCGACGCGGCGACCGGGCTGAGCCTGCCCGCGACCCTCGTCTTCGACCACCCGACCCCGGCCGCGCTGGCCCGGCACCTGCACCGCGAACTGCTCGGCCGCCTGCCGGAACCGGCGGACACGACGCCGACGCGTTCCGGCACCGACGAGCCGATCGCGCTCGTCGCCATGGGCTGCCGGTTCCCCGGCTCGGTCGCGACGCCGGAAGACCTCTGGCGGCTGGTCGCGGACGGCGTCGACGCGATGTCGGGCCTGCCGGAGGACCGCGGCTGGGACCTCGGCGCGCTCTACGACCCGGAGCACGGCAAGAGCGGCCACAGCTACGTCCGCGACGGCGGTTTCCTCGACACGGCAGCGGAGTTCGACGCGGCCTTCTTCGGGATCTCCCCGCGCGAAGCCCTCGCCATGGATCCGCAGCAGCGCCTGCTGCTCGAGATCGCCTGGGAGGTGTTCGAACGCGCCGGCCTCGACCCGCATTCGTTGCGGGGCAGCCGCACCGGGGTGTTTGCCGGCACCAACGGCCAGGACTACGCCGGCTTGCTCGGCGCGGCGGGCGAAGAGGTCGGCGGGTTCATCGGCACCGGCAACGCGGCCGCGGTCGTGTCCGGGCGGCTGGCCTACGCGTTCGGGCTCGAAGGACCGGCGCTCACCGTCGACACCGCGTGCTCGTCCTCGCTGGTCGCCATCCACCTCGCCGCGCAGGCCCTGCGCCGCGGCGAATGCGATCTGGCCCTGGCGGGCGGCGCGACCGTGATGTCGACCCCGGCCACCTTCGTCGAGTTCAGCCGCCAGCGCGGCCTCGCTTCGGACGGCCGCTGCAAGGCGTTCGCCGAGGCGGCGGACGGGACCGGCTGGGGCGAAGGCGCCGGCCTGGTGCTCCTGGAGCGGCTGTCCGACGCGCGCCGGAACGGCCACCGGGTCCTCGCGATCGTCCGCGGCTCCGCCGTGAACTCCGACGGCGCGTCCAACGGCCTGACCGCGCCGAACGGCCCGTCGCAGCAGCGGGTCATCCGCGCCGCATTGGCCGACGCCGGACTGTCCACTTCGGACGTCGACGCGGTCGAAGCGCACGGAACCGGAACCACCTTGGGCGACCCGATCGAGGCACAGGCACTGCTGGCCACGTACGGCCAGGAGCGCGAAACGCCGTTGTGGCTGGGATCGGTGAAGTCCAACATCGGCCACACCCAGGCCGCCGCCGGGATCGCCGGGGTCATCAAGATGGTGCTGGCCATGCGCCACGGCGTTCTCCCGCGGACCCTGCACGTCGACGCGCCTTCGTCCCATGTGGACTGGACGGCGGGTGCCGTCGAGCTGCTCACCGAGCCGACGCCGTGGCCGGAGACCGGCCGCGCCCGTCGGGCCGGGGTGTCGGCGTTCGGTGTCAGCGGTACCAACGCCCACCTGGTCCTCGAAGCCGGCGAACCCGAGCGGGCCGTGAGCGTCCCGAGCGGACTCACGCTCTGGCCGCTGTCCGCCCGCGACGAGCAGGCCCTGCACGACCAGGCCCGCCGCCTCCGCGCGGCCGTCACCGAAGACGTTCCCGCCGCCGGGATCGGCCGCACCCTGGCGACCGGCCGCGCGGCTCTCGACCACCGGGCGGTCGTGCTCGGTGACGGCACCGGCGAACTCCTCGCCGGACTCGCGGACCTGGACAACGCGATCCGCGGCACGGCTACGCCCGGCGGGCGCCTGGCCTTCCTCTTCACCGGCCAGGGTGCGCAGCGTGCCGGGATGGGCCGCGAGCTGTACGACCGGTTCCCGGTGTACGCCGACGCTTTCGACGCCGTGTGCGCGGAGTTCGACGGCCTGCTCGACGCGTCCCTGCGCGAGATCGTCTTCGACGGCGGCGACCGCCTCGATCAGACGGGCTACACCCAGCCCGCGCTCTTCGCCGTCGAGGTCGCGCTCCACCGCCTGGTCGAGTCGTTCGGCATCCGCCCGGACTTCGTGGCCGGCCACTCGATCGGCGAGATCTCGGCGGCTCACGTAGCAGGCGTCCTGTCCGTGGAAGACGCCTGCCGCCTGGTCACCGCCCGCGCCTCCCTGATGCAGGCTCTCCCGCCCGGCGGTGCGATGGTCTCCATCGCTGCCCCGGAGTCAGCGATCACCCTCACCGAGGGCGTCTCCATCGCCGCAGTCAACGGCCCGGAATCCGTGGTCATCTCCGGCGACGAAGCTGCGGTCCTGGCCATCGCCGCCCAGTTCCCCAAGACCAAGCGCCTCGCGGTGAGCCACGCGTTCCATTCGCCGCTGATGGACCCGATGCTGGAGGACTTCCGCGCGGTCGCCGAGTCGTTGGAGCACCGCTCCGCGACGATACCGGTGATCTCGAACGTGAGCGGTGCTCTCGCCGAGCCGTTCACGGCCGACTACTGGGTCCGCCACGTCCGGGAAGCGGTCCGGTTCGCAGACGGGGTCGCGACACTGCAAGCCGAGGGTGTCGGGGTGTTCCTGGAGCTGGGGCCGGACGCGGTGCTGAGCGCGATGGTCGACGGCGGAACCGTGAGCAGTGCTCTACGACGAGACCGCTCCGAAGAGCGAGCACTGCTCACTGCGTTGAGCACTGTTCACGTCAATGGGGTGGACGTCGACTGGGCCGCGTTCTACCCGCCGGCGCCCGCGGTCGATCTGCCCACCTACCCGTTCCAGCGGCAGCGCTTCTGGCCCGAGCCCGCGGCACCGGCGCCGGTGCCGGAAGCGGACTCGGAGTTCTGGCGGGCCGTCGAGGGCGAGGACCTCGATTCGCTCGGCTCGCTCCTCGGCCTCGACGGCGACCAGCGCGCGGCCATCGGTACCGCCCTTCCCGCGCTGTCCGGCTGGCGGCGGGAAAGCCGGACCGGCTCGCCGTCCGACGCCTGGCGCTACCGCGTCGTCTGGCGGAAGCTGCGGGAGACCGGGGCCGCCGTCTCGGGCGACTGGCTGTTCGTCCTGCCGGAAACCCTCGACGACTCCGGCGCGGTGACGGCGGTGGCGGGTGCCTTCGCGACGTCGGGGGCGCGGCCGCTGGTCGTCCGGGTACCGGAAGACGCCGACCGCATCACCGTGGCCAAGCTGGTCGAGGCCAAGCTCGCGGAAGAAGGCTCGACGCCGACGGGTGCCCTTTCGTTGCTGGCCTTCGCGGCCGGCACGCCGGGTTCGGCCGTGGCGGGTGGGCTCCCGCAGACCCTCGCGCTGGTGCAGGGACTCGGCGACGCGGGCGTCACGGCGCCGCTGTGGTGCGCGACCCGCGGCGCGGTCGCGACGGCGGACAGCGAGCCGGTCGCGGACCCGGCCCAGGCGCAGTTCTGGGGCTTCGGCCGGACGGTCGCGATGGAACACCCGAACCGCTGGGGCGGCCTGGTGGACTTGCCGGCCACCGTCGGGCCCGAGGACGGCGAGCGGCTGTGCGCGGTGCTCGCGGCCGGCGGCGAGGACGAAGTCGCCGTGCGGCCCGCCGGGGTCTTCGCCCGACGGCTCGTCCGCGACACCGGTTCCGGTCCACAGTGGACGCCATCGGGTACCGTGCTCGTCACCGGGGGCACCGGGGCGCTCGGCGGGCACGTGGCCGGCTGGCTGCTGGGCCACGGCGCCGAGCACGTCGTCCTCGCGAGCCGCCGCGGTGGCGAGGCACCCGACGAGCGCACGACCGTCGTCGCCTGCGACACCGCCGACCGGGACGCCGTCGCGGCCCTGCTGGCCGAGCACCCCGTGTCCGCGGTGGTGCACGCGGCCGGCGTGCTCGACGACGGCGTCGTCGACAGCCTGACCGGTGACCGGTTCGCGGAAGTCCTGCACGCCAAGGTTTCCGGCGCCCGGGTCCTCGACGAGCTGACCGGCGACCTCGACGCGTTCGTGCTGTTCTCCTCGCTCGCCGGCGCGGTCGGCGCCGCCGGGCAGGCGAACTACGCGGCCGCCAACGCCGAGCTGGACGCGCTCGCCCAGCGCCGTCGCGCGACGGGCAAGGCAGCCGCCTCGATCGCGTGGGGACCGTGGGCGGGTGGCGGCATGGCCGCCGAAAACGCCGACCGCATGCGGCGGGCCGGGGTCACCCCGCTGCCGCCGGCGGAGGCCGCCGCGGCGCTCGGCCGGGTCACGCGCTCGCAGGTCGTCGCCGACATCGACTGGGACACCTACCTTTCCGGGCAGGCGCGCCCGCTGTACCGCGAGCTGGCCCCGGCGGCTCCGGTCGCGGAAGTCCACACCGGACTCGGCGACCGCCTGACCGGGCTTTCCGCGGCCGACGCGGGTGAACTCGTCCTCGACGTCGTCCGCGAGCACGTCGCGGCGGTGCTCGGCCACGGCCGGGCCGCGGACGTGGCGCCGGACCGGGCGTTCAGCGAAACCGGCTTCACGTCGCTGACCGCGGTCGAGCTCCGCAACCGCCTCGACCGCGTCACCGGGCTGAGCCTGCCCGCGACGCTCATCTTCGACTACCCGTCGCCGGCCACGCTGGCCCGGCACCTCACCGCGGAACTGGCCGGCGACGAGCCCGCGCCGCGCGGGGTCGACGGGCTGCTCGACGAGCTCGGCAGGCTCGGCGCGAGCCTGGGCGACGCCGACCGGGCCCGGGTGGCCGAGCAGCTGCGGCTGCTCACCGCGGGCTGGGCGGGCGAAGCCGCCGCACCGAGCCTCGACACCGCCAGCGACGAGGAGATGTTCGACCTCCTCGGCAAAGAGTTCGGCATCTCCTGATCCGGCGCCCGCTACTGCATGGAGTGAACGACGATGGACAACGAGGAAAAGCTCCGCTACTTCCTCAAGCGGGTCACGGCCGATCTGCAGGACACCCGCCGGCGGCTCCAAGAGGCGCAGACCCCCGAGCCGATCGCGATCGTCGGCCTCGGCTGCCGGTTCCCCGGCGGCGTCCGGACCCCGGCGCAGCTGTGGGAGCTGGTCCGCGATGGACGGGACGCGATCTCCGGGTTCCCCGAGGATCGCGGCTGGGAACTGGGTTCGCTGTACGACCCGGATCCCGAGGCACCCGGGACGTCGTACGTCCGGGAAGGCGGTTTCCTCGACGGCGTCGCCGATTTCGACGCGGGCTTCTTCGGCATCTCCCCACGTGAGGCACTGGCCATGGACCCGCAACAGCGGCTCCTGCTGGAGACTTCGTGGGAGGCCTTCGAGCACGCGGGTATCCGGCCGCCGTCGTTGAAGGGCAGCCGGACCGGTGTCTTCGTCGGCTCCAACGGCCAGGACTACGGCACCCTCATGCTCAGCGCCGCCGAAGCTCTCGAAGGGCACCTCGCCACGAGCAACGCGGCGAGTGTCCTTTCCGGACGTGTCGCGTACGCGTTCGGGCTGGAGGGGCCGACACTCACCGTCGACACGGCGTGTTCGTCGTCGCTGGTCGCGCTGCACCTGGCGGTACAGGCGCTGCGGCAGGGGGAGTGCGACCTCGCATTGGCCGGTGGTGTGACCGTGCTGCCGACCCCGGGCTCGTTCATCGCGTTCAGCCGGCTGCGCGGCCTGGCCGCCGACGGCCGGTGCAAGGCGTTCGCCGAAGCCGCCGACGGCACCTCGTGGGGCGAGGGCAGCGGCATGGTCGTGGTGGAACGGCTTTCGGACGCCCGCCGGAACGGCCACCCGGTGCTGGCGATCGTCCGCGGTTCGGCGGTCAACTCCGATGGCGCGTCGAACGGGCTGACCGCCCCGAATGGACCGTCGCAGCAGCGGGTCATCCGGGCCGCGCTGGCCGATGCGGGACTGTCCACAGCGGACGTCGACGCGGTCGAGGCGCACGGCACCGGCACGACCCTCGGCGATCCGATCGAAGCCCAGGCGCTGCTCGCGACCTACGGCCAGGACCGTGAAACACCGCTGTGGCTCGGTTCCGTGAAGTCCAACATCGGCCACACCCAAGCCGCCGCCGGGGTCGCCGGGGTCATCAAGATGGTCATGGCGTTGCGCCACGCCGTCCTTCCGCAGACCTTGCACGTCGACGAGCTGTCGTCCCGGGTGGACTGGTCGGCCGGTGCGGTGGAGGTGCTCACCGAGCGCCGCGAGTGGCCGTCGGACCGGCCGCGCCGCGCCGCGATCTCGGCGTTCGGCATGAGCGGCACCAACGTGCACACGATCCTGGAGGAAGCCCCGGCGGAGGACGTTCGCGTCCCCGGACCCGACGAGCCCGGGCAGGTCGTGCCCTGGGTGCTCTCGGCCCGGTCGGCCGAGGCGCTGCGCGGACAGGCCGCCGCGCTCGCCGGGGTGCGCGGGCCGGTCGGTGACATCGGTCTTTCGCTGGCCACGACCCGGTCCGCGTTCGACCACCGCGCGGTGGTCGTCGGTGACCGCGACGGCCTGGCCGCCGGGCTCGCCGCGCTGGCCGAGGATCTCCCCGCGCCCGCCGTGGTCAAGGGGACGGCCGCCGCGGGGAAGGTCGCGATGGTGTTCCCCGGCCAGGGTTCCCAATGGGCCGGGATGGCCGTGGACCTCTTGGCCGAATCGCCGGTCTTCGCCGCCCGCATGGACGAGTGCGCGGCGGCGCTGTCCTCCTTTGTGGACTGGTCGCTGACCGATGCCATCCGCGACGCCGCGATGCTGGAGCGCGTCGACGTCGTGCAGCCCGCGCTCTTCGCCGTGATGGTGTCGCTGGCGGAACTCTGGCGCTCGTACGGCGTCGAGCCGGCCGCGGTCGTCGGGCACTCGCAGGGCGAGATCGCCGCCGCCGTCGTTTCCGGTGCGCTGTCCCTTGAGGACGGTGCGCGGGTGGTCGCGTTGCGCAGCCAGGCGATCCTGGAACTGGCGGGGCAGGGCGGCATGGTTTCGCTCCCCGAAAGCGCCGACGCGGTGACCGCCCGGATCACGCCGTGGGGCGAGCGGCTGTCGATCGCCGCAATCAACGGTCCCGCCGCGGTCGTCGTTTCCGGGACCCCGGACGCGCTCGACGAGCTGATGGCCGCCTGCGCCGCCGACGACGTTCGCGCGAAGCGGATCCCGGTGGACTACGCCTCGCATTCGCCGCAGGTGGAACGGATCCGCGAGCGCCTCCTGGAGGTTCTGGCGCCCGTCCGGCCGACAACGGCGTCGACCGGCTTCTTCTCGACGGTCACCGGCGCCTGGCTCGACGGCACCGAGCTGGACGCCGAGTACTGGTACACCAACCTCCGCCGTCCGGTCCGGCTCGACACCGCCGTGACCGCGTTGACCGGTCAGGGTTTCCGGACGTTCGTCGAGGCGTCGCCGCACCCTGTGCTGACCATGGCGATCGGGGACGCCGCGTTCGGGACGTTGCGTCGTGGCGAGGGCGGCCTCGCCCGGTTCCACACGTCGCTGGCCGAAGCCTGGGTGCACGGCGTCGACGTCCGCTGGGACGACGCCTTCCCCGGCGCGCGGCGCACCGAACTGCCGACGTACGCGTTCCAGCACGAGCGGTACTGGCCGCGGCTGGTGGCGATCGGCGACGCGGGCGGCCTCGGGCTCACCCCGGCGGAACACCCGCTGCTCGGTGCCGTGGTCGGGCTCGCGGACTCCGGTGGCGCCGTGCTGACCGGAAAGCTGTCACTGCACAACCTCCCGTGGCTGGCCGACCATCGCGTCGGCGGCGAAGTCCTGTTGCCGGGCACGGCGTTCGTCGAACTCGCGATCCGCGCCGGTGACCAGGTCGGCCGCCGCACCCTCGACGAACTCACGCTCGAGACGCCGCTGGTGCTGCCGGCCACGGGCGGCGTGCACCTCCAGGTTTCGGTGGCCGGCGACGGCGACCTCACCATCCACTCGCGACCGGACGAGTTCACCCCGTGGACCCGCCACGCGACCGGCTTCCTTTCGGAGGCCGCACTTTCACGTGAAAGTGCGGCCTCCGAGTGGCCGCCGGCGGGGGCCGAGCGGGTCGAGCTGGACGGCTTCTACCCGGCCATGGCGGCGACCGGTGTCGACTACGGCCCGGCGTTCCGCGGGCTGCGTGCGGTCTGGACCCGGGGGAGCGAGGTCTTCGCCGAAGTCGAGTTGCCCGAGGCCTTGCGCGCCGAAGCGGCCCGGTTCGGCCTGCACCCGGCACTGCTCGACGCGGCCCTGCACGCGGCCGGGTTCGGTGCGCTTTCGGCGACCGCGGACGGGCCGAAGCTGCCGTTCGCCTGGAGCGGCGTCTCGCTGACCGCGTCCGGCGCGACCGTGCTGCGGGTGACGTTGACGCCGGTGTCCGGCGACGCCGTCGCGCTGACCCTGGCCGACGAGACCGGCGCCCCGGTCGGCGAGGTCCGGTCGCTGACGTTGCGGACGCCCGCCAAGACGGAGTCCACTTCGGACGCGCTCTTCGAAGTCATCTGGCCCGAGCTGACCGGCACCGAGCTGACCAGCGACTTCACCGTCTTCCGGGTTCCGGAAGGGACAGTGCGGGAGACGACAGCGGCCGTCCTCACGCGACTCCAGGAGGCACTGGCCTCCGAAGAACTCTCGGTCATCGCGACCACGGGTGCGGTCTCGGTCGGCGGCGAAGACGTGCCGAACCTCGCCGCGGCGGCCGTCACCGGCCTGGTGCGTTCGGCCCAGGCCGAGAACCCCGGCCGGTTCGTGCTGCTCGACGCCGGCGAGGTCCCGGCGGAACTGCCCAGCGGGGAACCCCAGCTGGCGCTGCGCGACGGGAAGTGGCACGTCCCACGGCTGGCGCGCGCGTCCACTTCGGACAGTAAGCCTGAGTGGGGTGCCGACGCGGTGCTGATCACCGGGGCGTCCGGCCTGCTCGGCGGGTTGGTCGCCCGGCACCTGGTCACCAGCCACGGTGTCCGGCGGCTGCTTCTGTTGTCCCGCAGCGCTCCCGCGCCCGAACTCCTCGCCGAGCTTTCCGGGCTCGGCGCCACCGCGACGGCGATCGCCTGCGACGTCGCCGATCGCGCGCAGCTGGCGGCGGTCCTGGCCGAGCACCCCGTTTCGGCGGTGGTGCACGCGGCCGGCGTCCTCGACGACGGCGTCGTCGAATCGCTCACGCCGGAGCGACTGGACACCGTGCTGCGGCCCAAGGCCGACGCGGCCCGCAACCTGCACGAACTCACCTCCGGGCTATCGGCGTTCGTGCTGTTCTCGTCCTTCGCCGCCACCATGGGCGGCGCGGGCCAGGCCAACTACGCCGCCGCGAACGCCTACCTCGACGCGCTCGCCCAGCACCGCCGCGCCCACGGCCTGCCCGCGGTGGCGCTGGCCTGGGGACTCTGGGCCGAGGCCAGCTCGATGACCGGGCACCTCGCCGAGGGCGACCTGCACCGCATGGCCGGCGCGGGCATGACGCCGTTGACCAGCGAGGCCGGGCTGGCGCTGTTCGACCGGGCGGTCGCCGCGGACCAGGCCGTGCTCGCGCCGGTCCGGCTGGAGCTGGCCGCGCTGCGCCGTCAGCCCGTGACGCCGGCGCTCCTCCACGGCTTGCTGCCGCCCGCCCGACGGCAGGCCGCGGCGGCGGTCGCGAAGTCGTCGTTCGCCGAGCGGCTGGCCGGGCTCGGCGCGGACGACCGGACCCGCCAGGTCCTCGAACTCGTCCGCGGCCTGGTCGCGGGCGTGCTCGGGTACGGCTCGGCGGCCGCGGTCGAACCGGGCCGCGCCTTCAAGGAACTCGGCTTCGACTCGCTGACGGCGCTGGAGCTGCGCAACCGGCTCGCCGCGGAAACCGGCCTGCGGCTGCCGGCGACGCTCGTCTTCGACCACCCGAACCCGCAGGCACTCACCCGGTACGTCGTCGAACGGGTTTCCGGGGAGTCGTCGCAGGTCGTGGTGCGGGAACGCCGGGTGGACGGCGACCCGATCGTCGTCGTCGGCATCGGCTGCCGCTACCCGGGTGGCGTCCGCGGCCCCGAAGACCTGTGGGACCTGGTCGCCGCGGGCCGCGACGCCGTCGCGGGCCTGCCGGACGACCGCGGCTGGGACCTCGACGCGCTGTACGACCCGGACCCCGACCACCCCGGCACCAGCTACGCCAAGGAAGGCGCGTTCCTCTACGACGCCGCCGACTTCGACGCGGGCTTCTTCGGCATCTCGCCCCGCGAGGCGCTCGCGATGGACCCCCAGCAGCGGCTCCTGCTCGAGACGTCCTGGGAGGCACTGGAACGCGCGGGCATCGACCCGGAGTCGTTGCGCGGCAGCCGGACCGGCGTGTTCACCGGCGTGATGTACTCGGACTACGCGTCCCGGCCGCTCGCCGTGCCCGAGGGCGTCGACGGCTTCCTCGGCACCGGCAGCTCGGCGAGCGTGGTGTCCGGCCGCATCGCGTACGCGTTCGGGCTGGAAGGCCCGGCGCTCACGGTGGACACGGCGTGTTCGTCTTCGCTGGTGGCACTGCACCTGGCGTGCCAGTCGCTGCGGCAGGGCGAGTGCGACCTCGCGCTGGCCGGCGGCGTCACGGTGCTTTCGACGCCGGGGGTGTTCATCGACTTCAGCCGTCAGCGCGGGCTCGCCGCCGACGGCCGCTGCAAGTCCTTCGCCGACGCCGCCGACGGCACCGGCTGGGGTGAAGGCGCGGGAATCCTGGCTGTGGAACGGCTTTCCGACGCCCGGCGGCTGGGCCACCCGGTGCTCGCGGTGATCCGCGGCACGGCGGTGAACTCCGACGGCGCCTCCAACGGCCTCACTGCCCCGAATGGACCGTCGCAGCAGCGGGTCATCCGCGCCGCACTGGCCGGGGCCGGGTTGCAGCCGTCCGAAGTGGACGTCGTGGAAGGCCACGGCACCGGCACGACGCTCGGCGACCCGATCGAGGCGCAGGCCATCCTGGCGACGTACGGCCAGGACCGCTCGGCGCCGCTCTGGCTCGGCTCGCTGAAGTCCAACATCGGCCACACCCAGGCGGCGGCCGGCGTCGGCGGCGTGATCAAGATGATCATGGCGATGCGGCACGGTGTCCTGCCGCCCACGCTGCACGTCGACGAGCCGTCGTCCCATGTGGACTGGACGGCCGGCTCGGTGGAGCTGCTGACGGAAGCCCGCGAGTGGGTGTCCGACCGGCCGCGGCGGGCCGGGGTGTCGTCGTTCGGTGTCAGCGGGACCAACGCGCACGCGATCCTCGAACAGGCTCCTCCTGCGCCGGTGGTTGTTCCGGAGCGCGGCGAGACGGGCGTGCTGCCGTGGGTGTTGTCGGGTCGTAGTGAGGCGGCGCTCCGGGCGCAGGCTGCCCAGCTGGTTGGTGTCACTGAACACCCGGCCGACGTCGGGTTGTCCTTGGCTTCTTCGCGAAGCCGCTTCGCGCATCGAGCGGTGGTTCACGGCACTACCGCCGAAGAGCTTTCGGCCGGGCTGGCCGCGCTGGCCGACGGCCGGGCCGCACCGAACGTGGTCACCGGCCGTGAACGTCCCGGCCGCCTGGCGGCGCTGTTCACTGGCCAGGGTGCGCAGCGGGTCGGCATGGGCCAGGAGCTTTACCCTCGCTTCCCGGTCTACGCGGCGGCTTTCGACGAGATCCTCACCCACTTCGATCCCGCGCTTCGCGAGGCGCTCGCCACGCCCGAGCTGCTGGATCGCACCGAGTTCACCCAGCCCGCGCTCTTCGCGGTCGAGGTCGCCCTCTACCGCCTGGTCGAGTCGTTCGGCATCCGCCCGGACTTCGTGGCCGGGCACTCGATCGGCGAGATCTCCGCCGCCCACGTCGCAGGGGTCCTTTCCCTGGAGGACGCTTGCCGCCTGGTCGCCGCGCGCGCCTCCCTCATGCAAGCCCTGCCCGCCGGCGGTGCGATGGTCTCGATCGCCGCTCCGGAGTCCGCGATCACCCTGACCGAGGGCGTCTCGATCGCCGCGGTCAACGGCCCCGAGTCGGTCGTCATCTCCGGCGAGGAAGCCGCGGTCCTGGCCATCGCAGCGCAGTTCCCGAAGACCAAGCGCCTGACCGTCAGCCACGCGTTCCACTCGCCGTTGATGGACCCGATGCTGGAGGAGTTCCGCGCGGTCGCCGAGTCGTTGGAGCATCGCTCCGCGACGATACCGGTGATCTCGAATGTGAGCGGTGCTCTCGCGGAGCCGTTCACCGCCGACTACTGGGTGCGGCACGTGCGTGAGGCAGTCCGCTTCGCCGATGCGGTGCGCACTCTTGAAACCGAAGGCGTGACGACGTTCCTGGAACTGGGGCCGGACGGCGTGCTCAGCGCGATGACCAGGGAGACCCTCGGCGGGGACTGCGTCGCCGTCCCGGCGTTGCGACGCGACCGCTCTGAAGAGAGAGCACTGCTCACCGCGTTGAGCACTGTTCACGCCTTTGGGGTCGACGTCGGCTGGGAGTCGTTCTTCCCCGGAGCTGTCCGCGTCGACCTGCCGACCTACGCGTTCCAGCGCAGCCGGTACTGGCTCGACATGGTGCTGCCGGAGACCGTCGTGCCCGAAGGCGGCGAAGTGCCGGCAGTGGTCGAGTCCATCACCGGGCGGTTGGCGGAGCTTCCGGCCGGTGACCGGCCCGCGTGGCTCCTCGGCTGGGTCCGGGCGGAGGTCGCGGCGACGCTCGGGCACCCGTCCGTCGAGGCCGTCGAGCCGGAATCCGCGTTCGCCGAGCTGGGGTTCACCTCCCTCGGCGTCGTCGAGCTGCGGAACCGGATCAGCGCGGCGACCGGGCTCGAGCTGCCCGCCGCGCTCGTCTGGGACTTCCCGACGGTCGCCGAACTCACCGACCACCTGCTGGCCAACGTCTCCCTGGCCGCGCCGGACACGGGCGGTTCGCTCGGCGCCCTGCTCAGGACGGCGAGGGAAACCGGCCGCACCGACGAATTCCGGACGTTCCTCGCCACGGCGTCGCAGTTCCTGCCGCCGGTCCCGTGGACTCCGCGGCCGAAGCGCGTGGCGACGGGCGCGTCCCGCCCGCTGCTCTTCGCGTTCGGCACGCTCACCGGCTCGACGCAGTGGTGCGAAGAGGTGACCGTGCGGTTCGACGGCGTCCGCGAGGCGTGGCTGCTGCCCGCGCCCGGTTTCGACGGTGAGACGTCCGCACCGGCCGAACTGGACACGCTGGTCGCGTCGGCGGCCGAGGCGATCCGCGAGCAGGCGGCCGGCGAACCGTTCGTCGTGCTCGGGTCCGGCTCGGGCGCCCTGCTCGCGGCCGCCGTGGCGGACGTGGCCGGGGCGACCGGTGTCGTGCTCGCCGATCCGGCGGAGGTCGAGTTCGACGAGCTTCCCGAGAGCGTCACGGACGCCGAACTCACGACCGTCGGCGCCTACCTGCGGCTGTTCGGCGCGGCGGCCGCCGAGCCGCGGGTACCGGTCCTGACCCTGAAGACGGGGGAGGACGTGGCCGACGCGGCGCGTCAGCTGCACGCCTGGCTGGTGGAGGAACTGCCGATGTCGTGCCGGTGACCGGGATGATATCTGATGTTTCGTGCACCACACCTTGACGCGCTGATCGGAAGGAACCTTTACTAACCGGAGGTCGTCCCCCTCTCACCTCCGGGAGCACGCATGTCCTCACTCCGGCGCAGCACGAGCGCGGCCGCCGCGCTCGTGATCGCGGCAAGCGGTCTCGTCCTGGGCTCGTCCCCGGCGTCGGCCCTCGAAAACGGCCTGCTGCGAACGCCGCCGATGGGCTTCAACAACTGGAACTCGACGCAGTGCCGGGCCGAGTTCAACGAAGCCATGATCAAGGGCATCGCGGACATCTTCGTCAGCAAGGGCCTCAAAGCCGCGGGCTACACCTACGTCAACATCGACGACTGCTGGGCGCTGCCCGCGCGCAACTCCGCGGGCGACCTCGTGCCCGATCCCGCGCGCTTTCCCGGCGGTATCAAGGCTCTCGCCGACTACGTGCACGGCAAGGGCCTGAAGTTCGGCATCTACACCAGCGCCGGGACGAAGACGTGCAACACCGCCGGCTTCCCCGGCGCGCTGGGGCACGAGCAGCAGGACGCGAACCTCTTCGCGTCGTGGGGCGTCGACTACCTCAAGTACGACAACTGCAACAACCAGGGTGTCGACGCGCAGCAGCGGTACAAGGCGATGCGGGACGCGCTCGCGAAGTCCGGCCGCCCCATCGCCTATTCGATCTGCGAGTGGGGGCAGAACAAGCCGTGGACGTGGGCCGCGCCCGTCGGGAACCTGTGGCGCACCACCGGCGACATCTCGGACAAGTGGTCGAGCATGATCGGCAAGGCCCAGACCAATCGCGGCCTCGCCCAGTACGCCGGACCCGGGCACTGGAACGACCCGGACATGCTGGAGGTCGGCAACGGCGGCATGACCGCGGCGGAGTACCGCACGCACTTCAGCCTGTGGGCGATGATGGCGGCGCCGCTGCTCATCGGCAGCGACCTGCGGAAGGCGTCCGACGACAGCTTCGCGATCCTCAAAAACACCGACGTGATCGCGCTCGACCAGGACCCGCTGGGCAAGCAGGCGACGGTGCTGAGCGCGAACGGCGGGCTCGTCGTCTACAGCAAGGTGCTCGCGAACGGCGACCGCGCGGTGGCGCTGTCCAACGAGACGTCGGCGACGGCGACGATCAGCACTTCGGCCTCCGCGACGGGCATCGGCGGCGCGTCGTCGTACACGCTGAAGGACTTGTGGAGCAAAGCCGTCCGGAGCACCACGGGGACGATCAGCGCCTCGGTGCCCTCGCACGCGACGGTGCTGTACCGCTTGTCTTCCGGGGCTGCTCGCTACGAAGCCGAATCCGCGACCGTCTCCGCGGGCGGCACGATCGACGCGAACCACGCGGGCTTCTCGGGGACCGGCTTCGCGAACGGGGCCAACGCCGTCGGCAGCTACGTCGAATGGCAGGTCACCGGCCCGGCGTCGGCGCTGACGTTCGGCTACGCCAACGGCACGACGGCGGCGCGCCCGGTTGACATCGCGGTCGACGGCACGGTGGTGGCCACGGGTGTCCCGTTCCCGCCGACCGGTGCTTGGACGACGTGGAGCACGGTCGCCCGTCCGGTGTCGCTGGCGGCGGGCGCGCACACCGTGCGGGTCACCGCGACGACCGCGGACGGCCCGGCGAACCTGGACTACCTGGACCTTTCGCGTTAGCGGAGTCGTAGGCCGCGCGGGCCTTCTCCACCTCGTCGAGGTGGGGCGACCACTCGGCGAGGCTGGCGAACAGCGGGCCCAGGCTGCGGCCCAGCTCGCTGATCTCGTACTCCACCCGGGGCGGCACCTCGGCGTGGTAGGTGCGGACGACCAGGCCGTCGCGCTCGAGCTGCCGCAGCCGCTGGGTGAGCACCTTCGGCGTGATCGTGGCGATGCGGCGCTCGAGCTCGACGAACCGCTGCCGGCCGAACTCGTTGAGCGTCCACAGGATCGGCGTGGTCCAGCGGCTGAACACGATGTCCACGACCGGCGCGATCGGGCAGGCGAGCTCAGGTGTGGTCCTGGTCACTTTTCGGGCCTCCAGCCATTACTTTCCTCTAGGTACCTACTATACCGGCGAAGGTAGCGTGGCTCGCATGATCGTGATCGTGGGAGCAACGGGAAATGTCGGAACGCCGCTGGTGCGCATGCTGGCGGAAGCGGGTGAAGAGGTGACGGCGGTGTCCCGCCGCATCGCCGAGGCGCCGTCGGGAGTCGTGGTCCGGCAGGGGGACTTGGCATCGCCGTCGACGTTGCCGGTCGAAGGTGCGTCGGCCGTGTTCTTGATGGTGCCACCGGATTTCCGGGGTTCGCTGGCGCCGGTGCTGGCGCGGGCCGGGGGTGCACGTGTGGTGCTGCTGTCGTCGCAGGGCGTCGGAACCGGGCGGCACCCGGCGGTGTTCGAAGACGAGGTGCGCGCTTCGGGTCTGGAGTGGACGGTGCTGCGCCCCGGTGGGTTCGCGTCGAACGCGTTCCAGTGGGCGGAAAGCGTCCGTTCGTCGCGGGAGGTCGTCGCGCCCTTCGGTGACGTCGCCCTGCCCGTGGTCGACCCGGAGGACATCGCGGCCGTCGCGACGGCGGCGCTGGTTTCCCCGTCGCACGCGGGCAAAACGTACGTCTTGACCGGCCCGGCCCCGGTGACCCCGCGCGAGCAGGCGACGGCCATCGGCGAGGCGGTGGGGGAGCCGGTGCGGTTCGTGTCCCGGACGCGCGAGGAGGCCCTCGCGGCGATGGTGAACTTCATGCCGGTGGCGGTCGCGGAGTCCACACTGGACATCCTGGGTGCGCCGAAACCGGAGGAGCAGCAGGTGAGTCCGGACGTGGCGCGGGTGCTGGGCCGCCCGCCGCGTTCGTTCGCGGAGTGGGCCGTTCGCTTCGCGGGAGCGTTCAAGTGACAGTACTGTCCTATCAGGAGCTGGGAACCGGAGCGCCTTTGGTGTTCCTGCACGGCAACCCGACGTCGTCGCGCTTGTGGCGCAACGTGATGCCGTCCCTGCCCGGCCGCCGCCTGGCCCCGGACCTGATCGGCATGGGCGACTCGCCACGGCCGGACATCGAGTACACGTTCGACGACCACGCGCGCTACCTCGACGAGTGGTTCGACGACCTCGCACTGGACGACGTGGTCCTCATCGGACACGACTGGGGTGGCGCGCTGGCCGCGGACTGGGCCGCCCGGCACCCTTCGCGCGTGCGGGCCCTGGCGTTCACGGAAGCGGTGCTGAAGCCGATGTCGTGGGCGGAGTTCCCGCCCGCGGGAGCCGAGGTGTTCCGGGCGCTCAAGACGACGGGCGCGTCGCTGATCGAGGACTTCGTGCCGCCGGAGTACGCGTTCCAGGACCGTCGCCCGCTGCTGCAGTGGGCCCGCTCGATGCCGCTGGGCGGCGAGCCGGCGTCGGTGGTGGCCCGGATCGAGGCGTTCGACCGCTGGCTCGAGGCTTCCGGCGTGCCCAAGTTGCTGGTGACGTTCGAACCGGGCTACGGGACGATGCTGACGGAGCCGATGATCGACTGGTTCACCGCGAACTTCGCCGCGCTGGAAGTGGTGCGGCGGCCGGAAAAGGCGGGCCACCACACGCCGGAAGACCAGCCGGAGGCGCTGGCCTCGACGGTGGCGAAGTGGCTAGCAGACACGGTCGCGGACGGTACCCGCCGGCGCGAACTCGAGCCGGGTGCCGGCGGAACCGGGTAGCAGCACGGCGGTGCCGTCGGCGCGGTTCCACTCGCGGGGGAGCAGCAGCGAGGTGCCGCCGGACTGCAGGACGAGCACGAGCCCGTCGTAGCGGAAGCGGTACTGGGCGTCCGGCGCGCAGGGGGACATGACCACCCCGCGCGCCCGGACGCCGAGGTCCTTCTCGCTGAAGACGACGGTGTCGGGCGTCTTCGGCAGGGCGACTTCGTATTCGTACGCGCGCAGTTCCCCGACGGCCGCGGAGTAGTCGGTGACGGCCCAGAACGCCCCGACGGTGACGAGCACGAAGGTGAAGGTCCACTGCACGACGGCGCCGGTGGCGCTCCGGTGCCGCCCGGTGCGTGCCTGGTGCACCCGGTCGGCGAGCGGGAAGCACAGGAACCCCACGGCCAGGCACAACCCCGGCAGCCCGGGGAACCGGTACAGCAAGGCGGGCACGACGAGCCCGGCCAGCCCCAGCCCGACGAGCGCGACCCCGGCGACCGAGAGCACGGGCACCGCCCGCCGCAGCAGCGTGCGCCAAGCGCGTGGCGAAAGCCGTGCCTCCAGCAACCGGTGCGCCCACAACACCCCGAGCCCGACGGCGGCGACCACGGTGATCGGCACGGTCATCCCGTCACCGGCGCGGATCAGGTAGTCCGACACGGACAGCCCGAGGACCGAGTAGTGGACCCCGAACCACCCGCAGAAGGCGTTGGCGTGCTGCGTCCCGAAGTAGAAGAGCAGCGCGGTGAGCACGGTGGTGGGCGCGAGGATGGAGCTGAACACCTTGAGTGCCCGCGAAGGCGCGTCCGGTGCTTCGGCCTTGGGCTGCCCGGCTACTCGGCGGAATCGCAGAGGTTGTTGACCACCCACGTGATCGTCCCCCCTTCGTGCAGCGGGTCCGGGATGACGACGTGGTCGATCCAGCAGTCCTCGTCTTCGTGCCCGAGGCCGGGGTCGACGTCGAAGGCGATCTTGATGCAGGCGTCGTGCTTGGGGCAGTAGGTGCGGAGCGAGTCGGCGGCGTTGATGGACAGGAAGGAGATGTGGGTGCGTTGCTCGATGCTGCGCCGATCGGCCGAGCTGAGCACCCACCGGTCGGGCGGCTTGGGTTGGGGCTTCGGGGTGGTCGGCGGGTTCGGGCGGGGTTTCGGTGCCGGTCGCGTGGTGGCGGCCGGGTGGCTGTGGGTTGGCTGGGGTTCGCTGGTCTCGACCGTGGGGCTTTCGGCGGTCTCTTCGGCGCTCGCCGTGGTCTCGGGCAGGGCCGCGGACGGCGGCTCGGGGGCCCGCCCACAGGCGACGACGACTGCGGCGGCCACCGCGAGGACGGTCGTGGCGCGGATCGATCTGTTCATCGGACATCACCCTCTCCCCGAGCTGAGCGGGGGAGGGCGGGCGGAAATACAGCGGACACGCCGCCAGAGGCCCATCTGGTCGGGATGACAGGATTTGAACCTGCGACCCTCCGCTCCCAAAGCGGATGCGCTACCAAGCTGCGCCACATCCCGTGCCACCCCAGGGGGGTGTGTGATCAGCCTAGCGGGTCCCGCTAAACTACCCACGCACCCGGGTACCTCCGGGGGCACGCGGGTGTAGCTCAATGGTAGAGCCCTAGTCTTCCAAACTAGCTACGCGGGTTCGATTCCCGTCACCCGCTCCACCGTACGACGCGGCGTCCGCCTCCAGGGACGCCGCGATCACGTCCAGGAGCTTGTCCGTGTCGACCGGCTTCGTGATGTAGTCGTCCGCCCCGCTGGCCAGCGTGCGGGCCCGGTCCTCCGCCGTCGCCTTCGCCGTCACCGCGATCACCGGCAGGTCGGCGTTGGCCGCCTCCGCGCGGATCGCCGCGATCGTCGCGTTGCCGTCGAGCTCCGGCATCATCACGTCCATCAGCACCAGGGCCGTGTCCTCGTTGCGCTCCAGGGCGCGGATGCCGTCCACGCCGGTCTCCGCGTAGATGACCTCCAGGCCCGCCTGCTCCAGGACCGCGGCCAGGGCGAACACGTTCCGCAGGTCGTCGTCGACGATCAGGACCTTCTCGCCGTGGAAGCGCTTCGGGGTGACGTCCGGGGCCGCCACCAGGACCGTGCTCGGGACCGGGGGGAGCTTGGGCGGGGACGGCGCCGTCACGGTCGGGTCGACCAGGTTGGCCGCCGCCACCGGGAGGTACAGGGTGAACGTCGAGCCGACGCCCGGTTCGCTCACCACGCGCAGCTCGCCCCCCAGCAGCTCCGTGAGCTGCTGGCTGATGTTCAGGCCCAGGCCCGTGCCGCCGTACTTGCGGCTCGTCGTGCCGTCCGCCTGGCGGAACGCCTCGAAGATGACCGCCAGCTTCTCCTCGGGGATGCCGATGCCCGTGTCCTCGACCGCGAACGCGATGATGCCCGGTGCGTTCTTCAGCGCCTCCTGCTCCACCTCCGCCGGGTCGGCCGCGCGGATGTGCAGCCGGACGCCGCCCTCGTCGGTGAACTTCGCCGCGTTCGAGAGGAGGTTCCGCAAGATCTGCTGCAGCCGGTGCTCGTCGGTGTGGACGCTGCCCGGCACCGGCGGGTCGATGTGGACCGCGAACTCCAGGCCCTTGTCCGCGGTCAGCGGGCGGCACAGGGACTCGACGTAGTCCACCAGCTCCGGCAGCGTGATGTCGGACATCTGCATGTCCAACCGGCCCGCCTCGACCTTGGCCAGGTCCAGTATGTCGTTGATCAGCTGCTGCAGGTCGGACCCGGCCGCGTAGATCGTCTTCGCGAACTGGATCTGCTTCTCGGTCAGGTTCCCTTCCGGGTTCTCCGACAGCAGCTTCGCCAGGATCAACGCGCTGTTCAACGGCGTCCGCAGCTCGTGCGACATGTTCGCCATGAACTCGGTCTTGTACTGCGACGCCACAGTCAGCTGCCCGGCGCGCTCCTCCAGCTCCTGGCGCGCCTGCTCGATCTCGCTGTTCTTGACCTCGATGTCGCGGTTCTGCTGGGCCAGCAGCGCCGCCTTCTCGGCCAGCTCCGTGTTCGACCGGCGCAGCTCGCCCTGCTGGGCCTGCAGCTGCTCCGACCGCGCCCGCAGCTCCTGCGCCAGCCGCTGCGACTCCGTGAGCAGCGCTTCCGTGCGCGAGTTCGACAGGATCGTGTTGACGTTGACGCCGATGGTGTGCCGCAGCTGCTCCAGCAGGTCCTGGTGGACCGTGCTGAACTCGTTGACCGAGGCCAGCTCCAGCACGCCGAGCACCTCGCCCTGGAACAGCACCGGCAGCACGATCAGGTTCACCGGCGCCGCCGAGCCGAGGCCGGAGGAGATCAGCGCGTACTCCGGCGGGGCGTTGTGGACCAGGATCGTGCGCTGGTCGACCGCGGCCTGGCCGATCAGCGACTCGCCCATGCCGAACCGCAGGCCGGCGCGGGACTGCGCGAGCCCGTAGGCCGCGATGCACTCCAGCGCCGTGCCGTCGCGGTCGTCGTCGCGGGCCAGGAAGAACGCGCCCTGCTGGGCCTGGACCAGCGGAGCCAGCTCGGACAGGATCAGCGCCGCGACCGACGCCAGGTCGCGGTGCCCCTGCATCCGGCCTGACAGCTGCGCGAGGTTCGTCTTCAGCCAGTCCTGCTCGCGGTTGGTCCTCGTCGTCTCCTTGAGGTTCGCGATCATCTGGTTGATGTTGTCCTTGAGGTCGGCGACCTCGCCGGACGCGTCGACCGTGATGTGCCGGGTCAGGTCGCCTGCGGTCACCGCGGTCGCCACCTGCGCGATCGCGCGGACCTGCGTGGTCAGGTTCCCGGCCAGCTGGTTCACGCTCTCGGTGAGCCGCTGCCAGGTACCCGACACGCCGTCGACCTCGGCCTGGCCGCCCAGCTTGCCCTCGGTGCCGACCTCGCGCGCGACACGCGTGACCTCGGAGGCGAACGCCGAGAGCTGGTCGACCATCGTGTTCATCGTGGTCTTGAGTTCGAGGATTTCGCCACGCGCGTCGACGTCGATCTTCTTGGTCAGATCGCCCTTCGCGACCGCGGTGGTCACCTGCGAGATGTTGCGCACCTGGCTGGTCAGGTTGTGCGCCATGAAGTTGACGTTCTCGGTCAGGTCCTTCCAGGTCCCGGCGACGCCGGGCACCCGCGCCTGACCGCCGAGGATGCCTTCGGTGCCGACCTCGCGGGACACGCGGGTGACCTCGTCGGCGAACGCGCGCAGCGTCTCGACCATCCCGTTCAGCGTCTCGGCCAGCGCCGCGACCTCGCCCTGGGCGACGATCGAGATCTTCTTCGACAGGTCGCCGTTGGCCACGCCGGTCGCGACCGTGGCGATGCTGCGCACCTGGTCGGTCAGGTTGGTGGCCATGACGTTGACGTTGTCGGTGAGGTCCTTCCACGTGCCGGCGACGCCGCGCACGGTGGCCTGGCCGCCGAGCTTGCCCTCGGTACCGACTTCGCGGGCGACGCGGGTGACTTCGTCGGCGAACGCGGAGAGCTGGTCGACCATCGTGTTGAGCGTGGTCTTGAGCTCGAGGATCTCGCCGCGCGCGTCGACGGTGATCTTCTGGGTCAGGTCGCCCTTCGCGACCGCCGACGTCACCGTGGCGATGTTCCGGACCTGGTCGGTCAGGTTGTTCGCCATGAAGTTGACGTTGTCGGTGAGGTCCTTCCAGGTCCCGGCGACCCCGGGCACGGTGGCCTGGCCGCCGAGCTTGCCCTCGGTACCGACTTCGCGGGCGACGCGGGTGACTTCGTCGGCGAACGCGGAGAGCTGGTCGACCATCGTGTTGAGCGTGGTCTTGAGTTCGAGGATCTCGCCCCGGGCGTCGACCGCGATCTTCTGGGTCAGGTCGCCCTTCGCCACGGCCGTGGCGACCTGGGCGATGTTGCGGACCTGGGTGGTCAGGTTGTTCGCCATGAAGTTGACCGAGCCGGTGAGGTCGCGCCAGGTGCCGGCGACGCCCGGGACCTGCGCCTGCCCGCCCAGCTGCCCCTCGGTACCCACCTCGCGGGCGACGCGGGTGACTTCGTCGGCGAACGCGGACAGCTGGTCGACCATCGTGTTCATGGTCGTCTTGAGCTCGAGGATCTCGCCGCGCGCGTCGACGGTGATCTTCTGGGTCAGGTCGCCCTTCGCCACGGCCGTGGTCACGTGCGAGATGTTGCGGACCTGGTCGGTGAGGTTGTCGGCCATCCCGTTGACCGAGTCGGTGAGGCTGCGCCACGTCCCGGCCGCGCCCGCCACCTCGGCCTGGCCGCCCAGCTTGCCCTCGGAGCCGACCTCGCGCGCCACGCGGGTGACCTCGCCGGCGAACGCCGAGAGCTGGTCGACCATCGTGTTCAGCGTGTTCTTGAGCTGCAGGATCTCGCCGCGGGCGTCGACGTCGATCTTCTTCGTCAGGTCGCCGTTGGCCACCGCGGTCGCCACCTGCGAGATCCCGCGGACCTGGTCGGTCAGGTTGTCGGCCATCAGGTTGACCGAGTCGGTGAGGTCGCGCCACGTCCCGGCGACGCCCGGGACCTGGGCCTGGCCGCCGAGCTTGCCGTCCGAGCCGACCTCGCGCGAGACGCGGGTGACCTCGTCGGCGAACGCCGAGAGCTGGTCGACCATGGTGTTGATGGTGTTCTTGAGCTCGAGGATCTCGCCGCGGGCGTCGACGTTGATCTTCTGGGTCAGGTCACCGCGCGCGACGGCCGTGGTGACCTGGGCGATGTTGCGGACCTGCTCGGTGAGGTTGTCGGCCATGAAGTTGACCGAATCGGTCAGGTCGCGCCAGGTGCCGGACACGCCCGGCACGACCGCCTGGCCACCGAGACGTCCCTCACCCGCGATCTCGCGGGAGAGCCTCGTCACTTCGGCGGCGAAGCGGGACAGCTGCGCGATGAGGCCGTTGACCGTCTTGGCCAGCGTGGCGTACGCGCCCTGCAGCGGGCGGCCGTCCAGGGTGAGGGTCATCGGCTGGGACAGGTCCCCGTCGGCGACGCCGCCGAGCACGCGCTCGAGCTCGATCGCCGGCCGGGTGAGGTCCTCGACCAGGCCGTTGACCGCGTCGACGGCGGTGCTCCAGCCACCGGGGCCGACTTCGCCCTCCAGGCGTTCGAGCAGCCTGCCTTCCTGGCCGACGGCCGTGCGCACCCGCAACAGCTCGCTGACCAGCCGCTGGTTGCGCTCGGCGATGTCGTTGAACGCCACCGCGAGCTGCGCCGAGATGCCGTCGCCGTGCGGAACGAGCCGGCGGCGGAAGTTGCCGTCCCCGAGATCCCGGACCGCCACGAGCAGCCGTTCCAGCGCGGCCGCTTCGCTCTGGGATTCCGTTGTCATGTGTGCCGACCCTCTCCACCACGCATGCGCCAGCCATGGTCGTCGACCCAGCGTGCCATGATTCGCCCTACACTTCGAGCCAGTCCGCCCACCACGCGGTAGCCGTGCGACAGCAGTCCGGAGGCAGGAGGTCCGTGCATGGTGTCACGTCCGGCCCCGGCGTCGGCGGCCCTGCCGCCGATGACAGGTGAGGACGGGCCGCCGGGCTTCGACGCCTTCGGGCGGGCCGTCCTCGAAGACGTGCGCGACGCGGTGTTCCTCAGCGACGCCGAAGGGGCGCTGCGCTGGGCGAACCCGGCGGCGCACACGCTGACCGGCGGCGCCGAGCCCCGCCTGCACCCCATCGCCGAAACGTCGGGACACGTCGAGGTAGCGGGCCACAAACGGCCGGCCCGCATCCGCGCCCTGCCCGGCGGCTGGCACGCCTGGACCGTGCCCGCGGAGGACGTCCCGCAGCGGCACGTCGGCGACTTCCTGGCCGAGGCCGGGCCCCGGCTGGCCGGCGCGCGCGGGCGCCACGGGACCGCGCGGGTGATCGCCGAGCTGGCCGCGTCCGCGCTGGCCGAGACCGTTTTCGTGCTGCTCCCGACCACCCGCGGCCGGTGGGAGTGGTGGAGCTGCGAGCGCCCCGCGGCGCAGGGCCACGGCCGGATCCGGCGGGTCCCGGCCCAGGTCGCCCCGGTGCTGGCGGCGACCTTCGGCGCCACCGGCCGTCCCCAGATCGCGCCCGTGCCCGCGCCCGAGGTCGCCACGCTCCCGCCGGTCGTGGCCGACCGGTTCGCCGGTCACGCCGACGTGTCGGTGGTCTCGCTCGGGCCGAGCGCGGGCTCCGGCGTCACCGGTGCCCTGCTGCTCGGCCGGCGCGCCGACCCCGAGTTCGGCGGCGAGCAGACGCGCGCGGTGGCCGAGTTCGCCAAGGCGGCCGGGACGGCGCTGGCCAACGCCCAGCGCTACGCCCGCCAGGAGGAGGCCACCCGCGGCCTCGAGACGACGCTGCGCCCGATCGACCCGCCCGAGCTCGAGGGCACCCGGTTCGAGACCTGGTACGAGCCGGCGGGCGGGGTGCTGGCGGTCGGCGGCGACTTCTACGACGTCCTCCCGCACGACGACGGCAGCGCGTTCCTGGTGCTCGGCGACGTCTGCGGCAAGGGCCCGGAGGCCGCGGCGCTGACCGGCCGGGTCCGGCACGCGCTGACCGCGCTGGCCATGGTCGAACGCGACGGCCGCACGCTGCTGCGGCTGCTCAACGAGCTGCTCATCGCCGGCGGCAGCAGCCGCTTCGCCACCCTCGTGCTCGGCACGGCCCAGCCGGTGGACGGCGGCGTCGACCTGACGCTGGCCTCCGGCGGGCACCCGGCGCCGCTGATCGTGCGCCGGTCGGGGGTGGTCGAGGAGGTCACCGTCCCCGGCACGCTGGTCGGCATCTCGCCGCAGGCCCGGTTCGCCGAGGCGGGCGTGCGGCTCGAACGCGGCGACATGTGCCTGCTCTACACCGACGGCATCACCGAAGCCCGCAACCGCCACGACCAGACCGAGCTCTTCGGCGACGACCGCCTGCGCGCGGTGCTGACCGCGGCGGCGGGCGAGCCGGCCCGCGAGGTGGTGCGGCGGCTGCGGCAGGCCGTCCGCGACTGGCTGGGCAGCTCGGCGCACGACGACATCGCGGTGCTCGCCGTGGAGTGCCCGGACTGAGCGTTGTCCTGTGTAGCCCGGGTTTGGGCGCCGGTGGAGGGGGTAATTCCCCGGTGCATCCGACCCGACGACAGGAGTCCCATGACGAACGCACTGAACGGGCGCCGCGTCGCGATCCTGGCCGCGGACGGCGTCGAACAGGTCGAGCTCGAAAAGCCGCGCCAGGCCGTCCTCGACGAGGGCGCGACGGTCGAGCTGGTGTCCCTCGACACCGGCGAGATCCAGGCGATGAACGGCGACATCGACAAGGGCGACCGGTTCCCGGTCGATCGCAAGGTGGCCGACGTCGAGGTCGGCGACTTCGACGCGCTGCTGCTGCCCGGTGGCACGATGAACCCGGACAACCTCCGGACGGACCCGGACGCGGTCCGCTTCGTGGGCGAATTCGTCCGCGCGGGTAAGCCGGTCGGGGTGATCTGCCACGGTCCGTGGACGCTCGTCGAAGCGGATGTCGTACGCGGCCGCACGCTGACGTCGTACCCCAGCATCCGCACCGACCTGCGTAACGCCGGCGCCACCGTGGTCGACCAAGAGGTAGTGGTCGACAACGGCCTGGTGTCCAGCCGGAACCCGGACGACCTGCCGGCGTTCTGCCGCGAGGTCGTGCGCTCGTTCGCCTGAGTCCTTTGTAGACATTCACCCGGACGGGTGCCTTAAGTCCCGCTTAAATTTGTTGGCATTCGGCACCGCGGCGGAGCACGCTGAGGGTGTGACGAGGATCGCCCGGCGAGAGGAGGTGGACGCGATGACGGTGCAGGCAAGGCGCTACGGCCGTTGGTGCCGTGAGCACTTCGACGCGATCGCCTCCGAGGGCGTTCCGGTGCCCCGCGGCGCCGAACCAGCCGATGAGGCCCGCCCGGAGCACGAGCCCGAGCCGGCCGAGCCGGTCGCGGAACAGCCGCAGGGCTGACGACGGACGTGAAGAAGGCCTCCCCGGCCCGGCCGGGGAGGCCTTCTTCGTGGTCAGCGGTAGCTGCGCCGGTACCAGACCCGCCGCGGTCCCGGCACGCCGATGCGCGTGATGACGTCGGTCAGGATCGCCCCGATGACCAGCCAGATCACCGCCGCGAGGCCGTCGTTGAGGAACGTCGCGAGCTTCTCCGAATCCGGCGTGAACAGGTTGCGCAAGCCCAGCGACACCCCGGACGACCACTCGCTGATCAGGTGCGCGAAGCCGTTCGCCGAGTTCGCCTCGCCGATCACCAGGACGATGTGCACGGCCAGGACCAGCGCGAACACCGCGCACACGAGGTGGATCAGGGCGTTGATCGTGCGGACGATCCGGATGCGCGGATGGGTCCGCTCCACGACTTCTTCCGTCGTTTCCGGTTCGTAACGCGGTTCGTACGGTTCCTGGGGCGGGGGATACGGCATCGTCGCCGTCCTTTCGACTGTCCGATGTGGACGGATCTGGGCGTACGGTGGCTTCTTTTCGGATACCCGGCGTGCGGGGATGCGAACCGTACTTGTCGCAAATATCCGTAACGTCCGTTTTGTGGGTAGTTTGGGGAAGGTAGAAGGGCATGACGCCGGGTGCGGCGGGCAACCCGGCTCCGCCACGAACGTCCACGTGATCATGAGAATCCCGGCGCTGCTGGCGTCCGTCCTCGCCCTCCTGGCCGTCTCGACACTCCCCGCGGACGCGGAAACCGCGGTACCGGCGGGATTCCGGCCCGCGTCGACGAGCTGGACCGGTCCGGACACCGGCTACGTCCTGGGCTATTCCCCGTGCGCGGACGGCTGGTGCCCGGCGCTGCTCGGCACCACGGACGGCGGGGCGCACTGGCGGCGGCTGGGCGCGCCGCCGGTGCCGTTGCCGGACAACCACAACCACGTCGCGCTGACCTCCGTCAGCAGCCGCGTCGCCTACGTCAGCGACGGCGTCCACCTCCGCACCACCCGGGACGGCGGCGCGAGCTGGCACCCGGTCGGCCTGATCGGCGCGCGCGAGCCGTACTACCTCTCGAAGGTCGCCGAGACGGGCGGCCGCGTGTTCGCGGTGCTCACCAGCTACGGCGAGGGCCGCGGCTCGACGCGGCTGTACTCCGCGGCCGCCGGTTCGCCGGTGCTGGTGCCGGTGCCCGGGTTCGCCGTCACCGGGTCGATCACCTACGGCGATCTTTCCGTCGGCGGCGGTGTCCAGGTCGCGCTCGGCGCGGACTACGGCACGGAGGAGTACTGGACCTCCCGCGACGGCGTCCGCTTCACGCGGGCCGAGCCGCCGTGCCCGGCCGGGTCGGTCGCGTCGCTCGCCAACGTGCGGGAACGGCAGGTCGTGGCGCTGTGCAGCAGCAGTCCCGGGTCGCCGCAGCCCGGGTCGACCGAGCGGCGGCTGCGGCACGCCCCGCGGCTCGGCGGGGCGTTCAGCGGGAGCGACGCCGCGCCGTACACCGGGATCACCCAGGGGTTCGGCGCCGCTTCGCCGACGTCCGCGACGGTGGCCGCGGTGGGCGGTGGCGTCGGTTTCCTGCACCGCACGGCCGACGGCGGCCGCACCTGGACGACGACGGCGCTGTCCGAGCGCGGGCTCGGGCTGGCCGATCTCGACTTCCCCGGCCGCGGCACGGGGGTCGTCGTGGACGGTCAGCCGGATGCCGCGGACGGTTCGGCCGTGTACCGCACCACGGACGGCGGAAGCTCCTGGCGCGAACTGCGTTTCGGGTCATAGTCCCTGGCAGCCAAGGCCCTTCGGCCTGGTTCACTTGGTCACCGGCATGTCGTAGGCTGAGCACTGTCCGTTGCTGCGCAGAGTGGGAGATCAGCCGATGACGCCTGGCGACCTGCGGCCCGGGACCGAGGGCGGGGCGGCCGCGCTCGATTTCAGCAAGGCGAGCCTGGCCCGGTTGTCCGACGCGCTCCTCGGTGGCCACGACCACTACGAAGTCGACCGCGAAGCGATGCGGCGCCTGCTGGCGATCGCGCCCGGCGCGCGCACGATGGCGAAGGAGCACCGCGACTGGCTGGTGCGCGCGGTCCGGTTCCTGGCAGGCAAGCGCGGCATCGACCAGTTCCTGGACCTCGGTTCCGGCATGCCGACCGCGGAAAACACCCACCAAGTGGCGCAGCGGTACAACCCGGACGCGCAGGTGGTCTACGTCGACAACGACCCGGTGGTGCAGGTGCACGGCCGCGCCCTGCTGGAAGAGAACTACCTGACCCACGTGACGGGCGCCGACCTGACCCGCCCGGCCGACACCCTCGGCGACGACGTCGTGAAGGAGTACCTCGACTTCTCCCGGCCGGTCGCGCTGATCCTGACGTCGATCATCCACCACATCGACGACTACGACCGCGCGAAGAAGATCGTCGGGGAGTACGTCGAGGCGCTCGCGCCGGGTTCGTACCTGCTGCTCACGCACAACTTCGACCCGGAAGAGGACTCGCCGCGCCAGGAGCTGGCGCGGCTGCTGGAGACGAGCTTCCAGGGCACCGGACTCGGCAGCGTCCACCGCACGCGCGAGCAGATCGAGGGGTTCTTCGACGGCACCGAGCTGCTGCGGCCGGGCCTGGTCTACCTGCACGAGTGGTGGCCGGACGGCCCGCGCCTGCACCCGCTGTCCGAGCTGAACTTCCTCACACTGGGCGGAGTGGCCCGCAAGCAGTGACCCCGTGCCGTTAAGGCCACCTTACGGGCGTCAGACGCCCGTAAGGTGGCCTTAACGGCAGTGCGCGGGTCAGGCGGCGTTGAAGGAGTCCGGGTCCGGGCCGGTGCGTTCACCGCGGTCCAGCGGCGACAGCGAGTCGAGCTCCTCCTCCGTGAGGGTGAACCCGAACAGGTCGAAGTTCTCCGCGATCCGTGCCGGCGTCACCGACTTCGGGATGACGACGTTGCCCAGCTGCAGGTGCCAGCGCAGGACGATCTGCGCGGGCGTCCGGCTGTGCTTGACCGCCAGCTCCGCCACGACCGGGTCACCCAGCAGGCTGCCGCCCTTGGCGAGCGGGCTCCACGCCTCCGTCGCGATGCCGTGCTTCGCGTCGAACTCGCGGACCTCCTGCTGCTGCAGGTACGGGTGCAGCTCGATCTGGTTGACCGCCGGGACGACGTCGGAAGCGTCCATCAGCCGTTCGAGGTGCGCCGGCTGGAAGTTGGACACGCCGATCGCGCGGACGCGGCCGTCGGCGTACAGCTTCTCGAACGCCTTCCACGTGTCCAGGTACTTGTCGCGCTGCGGCGTCGGCCAGTGGATGAGGTACAGGTCGAGCTGCTCCAGGCCGAGCTTGGCCATGCTCTCGTCGAACGCCTTGAGCGTCGAGTCGTAGCCCTGGGCGGAGTTCCACAGCTTGGTGGTGACGAACAGTTCGTCACGGGACAGACCGGACTCGGCGATGGCCTGGCCGACACCCTTCTCGTTGCCGTAGACGGCGGCGGTGTCGATGCTGCGGTAGCCCGCGTCGAGGGCGGCCTTCACGGCGGTGGCGGTCTCGTCGTCCGGGACCTGGAACACGCCGTAGCCGAGCTGCGGCATCCGCACGCCGTTGTTGAGTTCGATCACGGGCACGCTGGTCACGAGGGTTCCTTTCGGTGGGTGGTTCATCGGGCGAGTACCCGTTCCCCGGCTTCGAAACTAGCCGGGGTCCTGCGGTCGAGCAGTCCGGAGACGAGCGCCACGGCGAGTCCCGCGGCGGCGAGCGCGGCGCCGATCCAGTTGGGCGCGGTGTAGCCGAGGCCGGCCCCGATGGCCTGGCCGCCGAGCCACGCGCCGCCCGCGTTGCCGAGGTTGAAGGCGGCGATGTTCGCTGCCGAGGCCAGCGCCGGGGCGCCCTCGGCCTTGGCCATCACGCGGGCCTGCAGCGGCGGCACGGTCGCGAAGCCCGCCGCGCCGAACAGCGCGATGGTGATCGCCGCCGGCACCTTCGCGTGCGCGGTGAAGACGAACGCGACCAGCACGACCGCCAGCGCCGCGAGGATGACGTAGAGGCTCGGCATGAGCTTGCGGTCGGCGGCCCGGCCACCCAGCAGGTTGCCCGCGAAGAGGCCACCGCCGAACAGCACGAGCAGCCAGGTGACGGCCCCGCTGGAGAAGCCGGCGACCTCGGTCATCATCGGCGCGATGTAGGTGAAGGACGCGAACACGCCGGCGAAGCCGAGCGCGGTCATGATCAGCGCGAGCCACACCTGCGGACGCCGGAACACGGCCAGTTCGCCGCGCAGGCCCGCGCCCGGCGCGGGTTCCTGGTGCGGCACCAGGGCGAGGATGCCGACGGCGCCGGCCACGCCCAGTGCGCTGACCACCCAGAACGTCGAGCGCCAGCCGAAGGCCTGGCCGAGCGCGGTGCCGGCGGGCACGCCGAGGACGTTGGCCACGGTCAGGCCGGTGAACATCAGCGCGATCGCGCTGGCCTGCTTGGCCGGGGCGACCAGCGACGCGGCGACGACCGAGCCGACGCCGAAGAACGCGCCGTGGCTCAGCGCCGCGACGACGCGGCCGGTCATCAGCAGGCCGTAGCTCGGGGCCAGCGCCGAGAGCACGTTGCCCGCGATGAACAGGCCCATCAGGGCGACCAGCACGGTCTTGCGCGGCACCCGCGAGGCCAGCGCGGTGAGCACGGGCGCGCCGACGACGACGCCGAGCGCGTAGCCCGAGATGAGCAGGCCTGCGGACGGGATCGAGACACCGAAGTCGGCCGCGACCTCGGGCAGCAGGCCCATGATCACGAACTCGGTGGTGCCGATCCCGAAAGCGCTGATCGCCAGTGCGAGCAGAGCGGCGGGCATGGACTTCCTTCTTCCCGGGGTAGACTGGTTATGGGCGTTGACAACTACGAGCGTCCGAGATAGTTGCAGACGCCGTATATTGCACGAGCTTGATAGTGCAGCGTGCAACCGGGTGCGCGCAAGCGCGGGAGAGGTGAACCGTGTCACTGGACGACGACGCCGTGGAGGCACGCGCGCAGGGCTGGCGCACGCTCGCCGCGCTCCACGCGCGGATCGAGGACAAGCTGCAGCGCGCGCTCGAGCGCGACCACGAGCTGTCGGTGAGCGAGTACACCGTGCTCGACGTGCTGGCCCGCCAGGACGGCTTCCACCTGCGGATGAACCAGCTCGCCAACGCCGTGGTGCTCAGCCAGTCGGCGACGACCAGGCTGGTGACCCGGCTGGAGGGCCGCGGCCTGCTGGCCCGCTACCTCTGCGCCGACGACCGCCGCGGCATCTACACCGAGGTCACCCCGGCGGGCCAGGCCCTGCTGACCGCGGCCCGCCCGACCCACGACACGGCGCTGGCGGAAGCGCTCGCCGAAGCCGAGGCGTTGCCGGAACTTTCACCGCTGGTCGGCGTGCTGGGCAAGCTTTCCGTGCCCGCCTCCTGACCAAGCGCCCCAAGGTGGCCTTCGATGCGTCAGACGCACCCAAGGCGGCCTTCGGTGCGCAAGACGCAACCAAGGCCACATTGGGGCGTTCGCCGCCTGCCCGGTGCCAGGGCGTGAAACTTTCTCCGCTGCCACCTGCCGCTGTGCCCGCCTCCTGACGCGAACTTGCGCAAGTCTTCCGAAACCCCCGCTGGGCGGCACCCTCCCGATCGGCGGCGGGATTAGGGCGCCCGTGCGCCCGAACCCCTGCTCCATCCGTGGGACACTTTTGCTTCCCGCGAGCGATAGTTTCGCTGGTCAGCACCGTTTGTCCGGCTTTCGTCCCGTCCCGGTGCTCGTTGACCGGATCGTTTCGCCCGCCCTAATTTGTTGTCCCACCAGACGAACTGGGGTGGTGTCGGCGTGGACTCCTCCTTCGCGCTCAAACCGGTGCGCCCGGCCGACCAGGCCGCCGTCCGGCGGAGCAACCTTTCGCTGGTGCTGCGGCACCTGCGCGACGCGGGTCCCCGGTCGCGGGCGGGGATCGCCGCGGACACCGGGCTGAACAAGGGAACCGTGTCCAGCCTCGTCGCCGAACTCGCCGAGCGCGGGCTGGTCCGCGAAGGCGACCGCGAGCGCGCCGGCGCGGTGGGACGGCCGGGCACGATCGTGCGGCTCGACGGCCGCGGGGTCGGCGGGATCGGCGTGGAGATCAACGTCGACTACCTGACCGCGCTCGCCCTCGACCTCACCGGCGCCGTCCTGTTCGAGCAACGCGTGGCGCTGGACGTCGCCGCGCTCCCCGTCGAGAAGGTCCTCGACGCCGGAGCCGAACTGACCGCGCGGGCCCTGCGGGAGTGCCGCCGGCTCGGGGTCATGCCCGCCGGGGTCACCGTCGGCATCCCGGCGCTGGTCGACGTCGCGAGCGGCACCGTCGCCTTCGCGCCCAACCTGCACTGGACCGACGTCGGGGTGGTCCGCGGCATCACCGAACGGCTGACCCGGCGGCTCGGCCCGCCGTCGTTCCCGATCCGCACGGCCAACGACGCGAACCTCGGCGCGCTCGGCGAATACGCCATGGGCAGCGTCGCGGGCACCGCGGACCTGGTGTACCTCACCGGCGAGATCGGCGTCGGCGGCGGCGTGATCGCCGGGGGACGGCTGCTCGGGGGCGCCGAGGGGTTCTCCGGCGAGATCGGTCACATCCAGCTCGACCCGGCGGGCCGGCGCTGCGGCTGCGGGCGCCGCGGTTGCTGGGAAACGCTCGTCGGGCTCGCCGGGATGCTGCGGCTCGCCGCGTCGCCGGGCGACCCCGTGCACGACCCGTCGCTGGACCTCGAACAGCGGCTCGACCTGATCCGCCGCCGGGCCGAGCTCAAGGACAAGCGGACGCTCGACGCGCTCGCGCAGGTCGGCACCGGGCTCGGCGTCGGCGCCGCGGTGCTGGTCAACGTCTTCAACCCGCGCGTGGTGCTGCTCGGCGGCTACTTCGCCCAGCTGGGCCCGTACCTGCTCGGCCCGATGCTCGCCGAGCTCGAAACCCGCGTGATCGCCCCGGGGATCGGGGGCTGCCGCGTCGAGCTGTCCTGGCTGGGGTTCACCGCGGCGTCGCGGGGCGGCGCGCACGTGGCGCTGCAGGCGGTGTTCGACGACCCGGCGCTGGTCCCGGTCCGCGCGGAACGGGAGAGCGGATGACGCCCGCGCCCCCCGACCGGGTGGAAACACTTGATCGATCCGCGCGATGTAGATCGGGTGGGCGTCCGCGCGCCGGGCGGGGAACCGCCGGTCGCGGGCTGATGTGCCGAACTGCTGGAGGAAGTTATGGGGAAGATCGGTGTCTGGCTGATCGGTGCCCGGGGATCGGTGGCCACGACCGCCGTCGCCGGGGCCGCGGCCATGCGCGCGGGACTGGCCGCGCGCACCGGCTGCGTGACCGAGTCGCCGGAGTTCGCCGGGGCTGAGCTGCCCGGGCTGGGGGACCTGGTCTTCGGAGGGCACGACGTCGTCGACACGCCGCTGGTCAAGCGGGCCGAGCACCTGGCCGCGGCGGGTGTCCTGCCCTCGGCGCTGCCCGCCGCCGTGAGCGCGGAGCTGGAGGCGGCCGAGGCCCGGCTGCGGCAGGCGCCGTCGGAAGGCGGGCAGGCGGCAGTCGACCGGATCGTCGCGGACCTCACCGAGTTCCGGGAGGGGCTGGACCACGTCGTCGTGGTCAACGTCTCCTCCACCGAACCGCCGTGCGCGCCGCACCCGGCGCACGCTTCCCTGGCCGCGCTGGAGAACGCGCTGGACACGCTGCCGCCTAGCGCGCTGTACGCCTACGCGGCCTTCCGCGCCGGCTGTGGCTTTGTCGACTTCACCCCGTCCACCGGCGCGCGCCTGCCCGCGCTCGACGAGCTGGCCCGGGCCACCGGGCAGCCGTACGCCGGCCGCGACGGCAAGACCGGCGAGACGCTGCTGCGGTCGGTGCTCGCGCCGATGTTCGCCCAGCGCGCGCTGAACGTCCTGGCGTGGTCGGGTACCAACCTGCTCGGCGGGGGCGACGGTGCCACGCTGTCCGACCCCGGCGCGGCGGCGAGCAAGAACGCGTCCAAGCAGCAGGTGCTTTCGCAGAACCTCGGGCGCGAGGTCGACGGCGAGGTGCACATCGACTACGTCCCGGCGCTCGGCGACTGGAAGACCGCCTGGGACCACGTGCTGTTCGAGGGGTTCCTCGGCGCGCGGATGACGCTGCAGCTCACCTGGCAGGGCTGCGACTCGGCGCTCGCCGCGCCGCTGGTGCTCGACCTCGCCCGGCTGACCGGCAAGGCCTGCCGCGACGGCGTGGCCGGGCCGGTGGCCGAGTTCGGGTTCTTCTTCAAGGACCCCGTCGGCGACGGCCCGCACGACCTGGCGGCGCAGTACGCGGCCCTGCGCGAGTGGGCGCACCGGTGAAGGCGCTCGTCGAACTCGTCCGCGCGCCCGCGGCGCTGACCGTGCCCGGGGACGCCGTCGCCGGGGCCGCCGCGGCCGGCTGGCCCTTCCGCCGCCGCACGCTGGCGCTGACCGGCGCGTCCGTCTGCATCTACTGGGCGGGCATGGCGCTCAACGACTACGCCGACCGCCACCTCGACGCCATGGAACGGCCCGAGCGGCCGATCCCGTCGGGCCGGGTCTCGCCGGGCGCCGCGCTCGGCGTGGCCACCGGGCTGACCGCGGGCGGGCTGGGCATCGCGGCCGCCGCCGGCGGGAAGCGGGCGCTGCGCGTCGCGCTGCCGCTGGCCGCGACCGTGTGGGCGTACGACTTCGTGCTCAAGGAGACCGCGCTCGGCCCGGCCGCGATGGCCGCCGCCCGCGCGCTCGACGTCCTGCTGGGTGCGGGCGGGGCGAAGCCCGCGCTGCCCGCGGCGCTGACCGTGGGGGCGCACACCTACGCCGTGACGACGCTGTCGCGGTCCGAGGTGCACGGCGCGAAGCCCGCGCTGCCCGCGGCCACCCTGGCCGCCACCGCGGGGGTCCGCGTCGCCGCCGGCCGCGTCGGGCCGCTGGCCTCGGCGCTGCTCGGGACGTACGCGCTGACCACCGGGCGGGCGCAGTACGACGCGGTCCGCGACCCGGCCGCGCCGAAGATCCGCCGCGCGGTCGGGGCCGGGATCCACGGCATGATCCCGTTGCAGGCCGGGCTGATCGCGCGGACCGGGGCGTGGCGCTCGGCGCTGGCCGTCGCCGCCGCGTTCCCGATCGCGCGGGCGCTGAGCCGGAAGGTGTCGCCGACATGAGGTTCGGGTACGGCACCAACGGCTTCGCCAACCACCGCCTCGGCGACGCCCTGCGCGTTCTGTCGGACCTCGGCTACGACGGCGTCGCGCTGACCCTCGACCACCAGCACCTCGACCCGTTCGGGCCGGACCTCGCCCGGCGCGTCGCGTCGCTGGCCGCCGAGCTGGACCGGCTCGGGTTGGCCGTAGTGATCGAGACCGGCGCGCGGTTCCTGCTGGACCCGTGGCGCAAGCACTCGCCGACGTTCCTCGACCCCGACCGCGCGCGCCGCGTCGAGTTCCTGACGCGGGCGGTGGAGATCGCCGCGGACCTGAACGCCGAGGCGGTTTCCTTCTGGAGCGGGAACAAACCCGCCGATCTGTCCACTGAGGACGCTTGGGTGCACCTGGTCGACGGCTGCGCCGACGTGCTCAAGGCGGCCGACGAGCACGACGTCAAGCTCGGCTTCGAACCGGAGCCGGGCATGCTGGTCGAAGACCTGGACGGCTACTTCGAGCTGGCCCGGCGGCTCGGCGACCCGCCGCGGTTCGGGCTGACGCTGGACATCGGGCACTGCCGGTGCAACGAGTCCGCGTCCGTGCCCGACTGCGTCCGCCGCGCGCTGCCGCGGCTGGTCAACGTGCAGATCGACGACATGCGCCGCGGCACCCACGAGCACCTGGAGTTCGGGCACGGCGAGATCGACTTCCCGCCGGTGCTGGAAGCGCTGTCGCCGTACCCCGGGCTGGTGGCCGTGGAACTGCCGCGGGACAGCCACGCGGCGCCGCGGATCGCCCGTGAGTCCCTCGAATTCCTGCGGAAGGCGGTGGCGGCGTGAACGCCTGGCTGGACAAGGCACTGCACGACGTCGCCGCCGATGCGACGGTCCTGCGCACGGTGTTCCCGGGCGTCGGCCGCCGGGTCGGCCGGGGCCCGTCCGACATTCCGGGATGGACGGTCGACGACGTGGCCCGAGTGGAACTGCTCAAGGCCGCGCCGGGCGCGGCCGCCGAGATGCCGGACCTCTACCGCTACGGCGACGCCGCCGAGAAGCGGGCCGTCCTGCGTGGACTGTCCGTCGTGGACACCGGCGACGCCGGGCTCGAGCTGGTCGCGGACGCCCTGCGCACCAACGACACCCGCCTGGTGACCGCCGCGATGGGGGAGTACGCCGCCACGCACCTCGACGACGCCGCCTACCGCCACGGCGTCCTCAAGTGCGTGTTCATGGGCATTCCCCTGGCCGGCATCGCCGGGCTCGACCGCCGGACCGACGAGGAGCTGCTGCGCATGATGCGGTCCTTCGCCGCCGAGCGCACCGCCGCGGGCCGCGACGTCCCCGCCGACCTCCTCCCGCTGCTGACCGAACAGGACGCCTGATGCGCATCTTCGACCCGCACATCCACATGAGCTCCCGGACCACCGACGACTACGCGGCGATGCGCGCGGCCGGGGTCCGCGCGCTCGTCGAGCCGGCGTTCTGGCTGGGGCAGCCCCGCACGAACGTCGGCAGCTTCACCGACTACTTCGACGCACTGGTCGGCTGGGAGCCGTTCCGCGCCAGCCAGTACGGCATCGCGCACCACTGCACGATCGCGTTGAACCCCAAGGAGGCCAACGACCCGCGCTGCACGCCGGTGCTCGACCTGCTGCCGCGTTACCTGGAGAAGGACGGCGTGGTCGCGGTCGGCGAGATCGGCTACGACTCGATGACCGCCGAGGAGGACAAGGCGTTCGCCGCGCAGCTCGCGCTGGCGATCGACCACGACCTCCCGGCGATGGTGCACACCCCGCACCGCGACAAGGCCGCCGGCACCGAGCGCAGCATCGCCGTCGTCCGCGAGTCGGGGATCGCGCCGGAACGCGTGGTGCTCGACCACCTCAACGAGGTGACCGTCGCGATGGTCAAGGAATCCGGCTCCTGGATGGGGTTCTCGATCTACCCGGACACCAAAATGGACGAAGAGCGGATGGTCGCGATCCTCCGCGAATACGGCACCGAGCGCGTCCTGGTGAACTCGGCCGCCGACTGGGGGAAGAGCGACCCGCTCAAGACCCGCAAGACCGGCGACGCGATGCTGGCCGCCGGGTTCACCGAGGACGACGTCGACCGGGTGCTGTGGCGCAACCCCGTCGAATTCTACGGCCAGAGCGGGCGGCTTTCGCTGGAATCCGACACCGTGGCCGCCGAGTTCGCGGGCAACTCGATCCTGCGGGGAGCGCGCAAGTGAGGTTCCGGCACCGCGACGGCTCGCTCGTCCACCTCGCCTACTGCACCAACGTGCACCAGGCCGAGGACCTCGACGGCGTGCTCGCCCAGCTGGCCCGCTTCGGCGAGCCGGTCCGCGAACGCCTCGGCGTGAGCCGGCTCGGGCTCGGCCTGTGGCTGGCCCGGCCGGTGGCTTCGGAGCTGGTGGCGAACCCGGCGGCGGTGGCCCGGCTGCGCGACGACCTGGCCACGCGCGGCCTGGAGGTCGTCACCTTCAACGGGTTCCCGTACCAGGGGTTCCACGACCCGGTCGTCAAGCACAAGGTGTACCGGCCGGACTGGTCGACGCCCGAGCGCACGCAGTACACGTTGGACCTGGCGAAGCTGCTGGCCGAGCTGCTCCCCGACGACGCGGCCCGGGGCAGCGTCTCGACGTTGCCGCTCGGCTGGCGCACGGAGTGGCAGGACGATCGCGGTCAGCTCGAACAGCTCGCCAAGGGACTGGCGGCGCAGGAACGTCCGGTGCGGGTGGCGTTCGAACCCGAACCCGGCTGCGTCATCGAGACGACCGCGCAGGCGGCGTCCCTGCTGTCCGATGTGGACACCGACTGGCTCGGCGTCTGCCTGGACACGTGCCACCTCGCCGTGGGCTTCGAGGACCCGGCCGCCGCGCTGGGACGGCTGGAAGCGGCCGGGCTGGACGTCGTCAAGCTGCAGGCGTCGGCGGCCCTGGAGGCCGCTTCGCCGAAGGACCCCGCGACCCGCCGGGCACTGGAGTCCTTTGTGGAACCCCGGTTCCTGCACCAGAGCAACGAAGGGGCCCCGCCGGGGGCCGACGACCTCGATCTGGCGCTCGCGGGCGGGCTCCCGGGCGAGGCGCCGTGGCGCGTGCACTTCCACGTGCCGCTGCACGCCGACCCGGCGCCGCCGCTGACGTCGACCCGGCCGGTGCTGGCCGCGACGCTGGCCGAGCTGTTCGGCGGCGCCACCGCGCGCACCGACCACGTCGAGGTCGAGACCTACACCTGGCAGGTGCTCCCGGACGCACCCGCCGACGACGCCGGGCTGGTCGCGGGCATCGCGGCCGAGCTGGACTGGACCCGGCGTTCCTTGATCGCACTAGGCTTGGAAGAGGTTTCGGAATGAGTTTGCTCGTGCTCGACGTCGTCGGACTGACCCCGCGGCTGCTGCCGCACATGCCCAACCTGCGCAAGATGGCCGAGCCCGGCTTCACCGCGCAGCTGGACACCGTGTTCCCGGCCGTGACGTGCTCGGTGCAGTCGACGTTCCTCACCGGCCTGCAGCCGGCCGAGCACGGGATCGTGGGCAACGGCTGGTACTTCCGCGACCTCGGCGAGATCTTCCTCTGGCGCCAGCACAACAAGCTGGTGCAGGGCGACAAGTTCTGGGACGCCGCCCGCCGCGCGCAGGCCGGGCACCGCGTCGCGAACGTCTGCTGGTGGTACGCGATGGGCATGGACGTCGACCTGACGGTGACCCCGCGGCCGATCTACCACGCCGACGGCAAGAAGTCCCCGGACGCCTACACCTACCCGCCGCAGCTGCACGACCGCCTGGTCGGCGACCTCGGCGAGTTCCCGCTGTTCACCTACTGGGGTCCGACGGCGGCGATCACGTCGTCGAAGTGGATCATCGCCGCGGCGCAGAAGATCATGGCCGAGGACAAGCCGGACACCACGCTCGTCTACATCCCGCACCTCGACTACGACCTCCAGCGCTTCGGTCCGGACGCGCCGCAGGCGGCGGCCGCCGCCCGCGAGATCGACACGGCCCTGAAACCGCTGCTGGACTTCGCGGCCGCGGGCGGGCACACCGTCGTCGCGCTCTCGGAGTACGGCATCACGAACGCGAGCCGGCCGGTCGACATCAACCGGGCGCTGCGTCGCGAAGGCCTGCTCAACGTGTACGTCCAGGCAGGCATGGAGTACCTGGACCCGTGGACGTCCCGGGCGTTCGCGGTGGCCGACCACCAGGTCGCGCACGTCTACGTCGCCGACCCGGCGGACATCCCGCGCGTGCGGGACATCGTCGCGGGACTGTCCGGTGTGGACGTCGTGCTCGACCGCGACGGGCAGGCGTCGATCGGCATCAACCACGAGCGCGCGGGCGAGCTGGTCGCGATCGCCGAGCCGGACGCGTGGTTCACGTACTACTACTGGCTGAGCGACGACCGCGCGCCGGACTTCGCGAAGACCGTCGAGATCCACCGCAAGCCCGGCTACGACCCGGCCGAGCTGTTCTTCGACCCGAACGACCCGGCGGTGAAGCTGAAGGCGGCGTCGGCGCTGGCGCGCAAGAAGCTCGGCCTGCGGTACTCGATGCAGGTCGTCCCGCTCGACCCGGCGCCGGTGCGCGGCAGCCACGGCCGGCTGCCCGACGCGCCCGAGGACGGGCCGGTGCTGCTGTGCTCGGACCCGTCGCTCGCGCGCGAAAAGATCCACGCCACCGAAGTCAAGGATCTGCTGCTCACGGCTATCCGCACCGAATAGGACGCACCCAGGAGGTCAGACATGGCACGACCGTTGACGTTGTTCACCGGGCAGTGGGCCGATCTGCCGTTCGAGGAGGTCTGCGAGCTGGCGAGCGGCTGGGGCTACGAAGGCCTCGAGATCGCCTGCTGGGGCGACCACTTCGAAGTGGACAAGGCGCTCGCCGACGACGCCTACGTCCCGGCGAAGCTCGCGACGCTGGCCAAGTACGACCTCAAGGTGTGGGCCATCTCGAACCACCTGGTGGGTCAGGCCGTCTGCGACCACCCGATCGACGAGCGGCACGAAGCCATCCTGCCCGCGCGGATCTGGGGCGACGGCGAACCCGAAGGCGTCCGGCAGCGGGCGGCGGCCGAAATGCAGGCCACCGCCCGCGCCGCGGCGAAGCTCGGGGTGTCCACAGTGGTCGGGTTCACCGGCTCGTCGATCTGGCACACGGTGGCGATGTTCCCGCCGGTGCCGCCGTCGATGATCGAGCGCGGGTACGCCGACTTCGCCACGCGCTGGAACCCGATCCTGGACGTGTTCGACGAAGTCGGCGTCCGCTTCGCCCACGAGGTGCACCCGAGCGAGATCGCCTACGACTACTGGAGCACCGTCCGGACGCTGGAGGCGATCGGGCACCGCCCGGCGTTCGGGCTAAACTTCGACCCGTCGCACTTCGTCTGGCAGGACCTCGACCCCGCCGGGTTCCTGTGGGACTTCAAGGACCGCATCTACCACGTCGACTGCAAGGAGGCCCGCAAGCAGCTCAACGGCCGCAACGGGCGGATGGGATCGCACCTGCCGTGGGCGGATCCGCGCCGCGGCTGGGACTTCGTCTCGACCGGCCACGGCGACGTCCCCTGGGAGGACGTCTTCCGGATGCTCAACGCCATCGGCTACGACGGCCCGATCTCCATCGAGTGGGAGGACGCGGGCATGGACCGCCTGACCGGCGCCCCCGAAGCCCTGGAGTTCGTTCGCAAGCTCAACTTCACCCCACCCACAGCGGCCTTCGACGCCGCCTTCTCCTCGAAGTAACCCCTCCCGGAGACGGCACTTTCACGTGAAAGTGCCGCTTGTCCACAGGGGGAGGTGCCGCTTTCACGTGAAAGCGGCGGTTGTCCACAGGCGGGTGGCCGCCAGCCCCGTCGGAAGGTGATCGAAACCGGCTTCGCGCCGCACCGGGGCGAAGCACGCTCAAAATCAGGAAGGAACCGGCATGTCTCCGTCCCCACCGAAGTGGGCGAGGCTGTTCGGCACCGCGTTGCTGGGTGCCGGCCTCCTGCTCACCGTCGACACCCCGGCCCGCGCGGACATCCCGCCCGCGGACTACCAGCAGGTCGCGCTCGCCACCGGCGCGGCCGAGCTGGGCGGCGAGGCGATGTCGCTCGCCGTGCTGCCCGACCGCTCGGTCGTGCACACCTCCCGCGACGGCACCGTCCGCGTCACCACCGCGGCCGGCGCCACGTCGATCGCGGGCAAGCTGAACGTCTACACGCACGACGAGGAAGGCCTCCAAGGCGTCGCCGCCGACCCCGGCTTCGCCACGAACCGGTTCGTCTGGCTGTACTACTCACCGCGGCTGTCCACACCGGACGGTGACGCGCCGACCGACGGCACCGAAGCGGACTTCGCGCCGTACAAGGGCGAACTGCACCTGTCCCGGTTCGTCCTGAAGACCGACAACACCCTCGACTTGGCCAGCGAGAAGGTCGTTCTGAAGGTCGCCAACGACCGAGGGCAGTGCTGCCACGTCGGCGGCGACATCGACTTCGACGCCGCGGGCAACCTCTACCTGACCACCGGCGACGACACGAACCCGTTCTCCTCGGACAGCTATTCGCCGATCGACGAACGGACCACGCGCAACCCGCAGTTCGACGCGCAGCGCTCGTCGGGCAACACGAACGACCTGCGCGGCAAGCTGCTGCGGATCCACCCGCAACCCGACGGGACGTACACGATCCCCTCCGGCAACCTCTTCGCACCCGGGACCGCGAGCACGCGCCCGGAGATCTACGCGATGGGCTTCCGCAACCCGTTCCGGATGAGTGTCGACAAGCCGACCGGGGTCGTCTACCTGGGCGACTACGGCCCGGACGCCGGCGTCACCAACCACGACCGCGGGCCGCAGGGCCAGGTCGAGTTCGACCGGATCACCGGGCCGGGCAACTTCGGCTGGCCGTACTGCACCGGGTCGAACACCACGACCGAGACGTACAACCACTACACGTTCCCGAGTGGACCGTCGGGCGCGAAGTACGACTGCGCGGGCGGTCCGACGAACTCGTCGTTCCGCAACACCGGGCTGGCCAAGCTGCCGGTGCCGAAGCCCGCGTGGATCAAGTACGCGGGCGACGAAGGCTCGCCGCCGGAGTTCGGCAGCGGCTCGGAGTCGCCGATGGGCGGGCCGGTCTACCGGTACGACGCGGCTTCGACGTCCACCGTCAAGTTCCCGCAGTCGTTGGACGGCAAGTACTTCGCGGGCGAGTACGGTCGCAAGTGGATCAAGGCGGTCACCGTCAACGCCGACGGGACGCGTGGGCCGATCGAGGACTTCCCGTGGAGCGGTACGCAGGTGATGGACATGGCGTTCGGCCCGGACGGCGCCCTCTACGTCCTCGACTACGGGACCGGCAGCGACAACCAGGCGCTGTACCGGATCGAGTACCTCGCGGGCACGAACCGCAACCCGGTCGCGAAGGCCGCGGCCGACAAGACGTCCGGGCCGAACCCGTTGACGGTCAACTTCTCTTCGGCGGGGAGCGCCGACCCCGAGGGCGGCGCGCTGACCTACCGCTGGGACTTCGGCGACGGCTCGTCGTCGACGGCGGCGAACCCGGCGCACACCTACACGACCAACGGCACGTACTCGCCGACGGTGACGGTGTCCGATCCGGAAGGGCTGACGGGCACGGCGAGTCTCGTCGTGACGGTCGGGAACACGGCGCCCACGGTGTCGCTGGCGTCGCCTGTGGACGGTCAGCTGTTCTCCTTCGGTGACACCGTGCCGTTCCAGGTGACCGGCAGCGACCCGGAAGACGGGCCGCTGGACTGCTCGAAGGTCAAGGTGACATACCTGCTCGGCCACGACAGCCACGAGCACCAGATCACGCAGGCAACCGGGTGTTCCGGCTCCATCGCGGTCCCGGTCGACGGGGAGCACGACGCCGCCGCGAACATCTACGGCGTCTTCGACGCGCAGTACACCGACCAGGGCGGGCTGACGTCGCACAGCGTCCGGAAGCTGCAGCCGCGGCACCGGCAGGGCGAGCACTTCTCGGCGCAGTCGGGGATCCAGCTCGCCGACCACGGCGCCGCGGAGGGCGGCCGGACGGTCGGGTACACCGACGACGGCGACTGGATCTCGTTCGCGCCGTACGCGCTGGGCAACGCCACGTCGATCACCGCGCGGGTCTCGTCGGGCGGCCCGGGCGGCACGCTGGAGGTGCGCGCGGGTTCGCCGACCGGCACCCTGCTCGGGTCGGCGGCCGTGGCCAACACCGGGAACTGGGACACGTTCGCCGACGTCACGGCGAACCTGGCTGCTCAGCCGGCCGGGACGACGACGCTGTACCTCGTGTTCAAGGGCGTGACCGGGCAGGGCAACCTGTTCGACCTGGACTCGTTCACGTTCACCACCGCCGCTTCGGCGGTCGAGGGCGAGTCGTTCACGTCCGGTTCCGGCGTGCAGATCGCGCCACACGCGGGCGCGAGCGGCGGCAACACCCTCGGCTACATCGAGAACGGCGACTGGGCCGGGTACGCGTCCGTGAGCACGGCGGGCGCGCGGTCCTTCACCGCGCGGATTTCGTCGGCCGGCGCGGGCGGGACGATCGAGATCCGCTCCGGCTCGGCCACCGGGACGCTGCTCGGGTCCGTGACCGTGCCGACGACCGGCGGCTGGGAGACGTTCCAGAACGTGACGACGTCGGTGTCGAGCGGCTCGGGAGCGCTGTTCCTGGTGTTCCGCGGCGGTTCCGGCTCCCTCTTCGACGTCGATTCCTTTACGCTGGGCGGTATGCCGACGCAGGTGGATCCGTCCTACGACGTACTGGTGTTCTCCAAGACGGCGGGCTTCCGCCACGACTCGATCCCGGCGGGCATCCAGGCCATTCGCGAACTGGGTGCGGCGCAAGGGTTCACCGTCACGGCCACCGAGGACGCGTCGGTGTTCACTTCGCTGTCCTCCTACGAAGCCGTGGTATTCCTTTCGACGACCGGTGATGTCCTGGACGCCACGCAGCAAGCGGCGTTCCAGTCCTATGTGGAAGGAGGCGGCGGCTACGTCGGCGTCCACGCGGCGGCGGACACGGAGTACGACTGGCCGTGGTACGGGCAGCTGGTCGGTGCGTGGTTCAAGAGCCACCCGGCGATCCAGCAGGCCCGCTTCGTGACCGAGGACAACACCCACCCGGCGACGGCCGGGCTGCCCGCGGTGTGGACGCGGACGGACGAGCTGTACAACTACCGGACGAACCCGCGCGGCAGCGTGCACGTGCTGCAGACGCTGGACGAGTCCAGCTACACGGGCGGCGAGATGGGCGCGGACCACCCGATCACGTGGTGCCACCCGCAGGGGAACGGCCGGGCGTTCTACACGGGACTCGGCCACACGATCGAGTCCTATTCGGACCCGGTGTTCCGCGCTTCCCTGCTGGGCGCGATCCGTTATGCCGCAGGTCTTGCTCCGGCTTCGTGCGGGGTGGCGTCGTCCACTGTGGAGGGTGAGTCGTTCACGTCGGGGTCGGGGGTGCAGGTCGCGTCCCACGCCCCGGCGAGCGGCGGCCAGACCCTGGGCTACATCGAGAACGGCGATTGGGCCGGGTACGCGTCGGTGAGCACTTCGGGCATCACGCGCTTCAGCGCGGTGGTGTCCTCGGCGGGCGCGGGCGGCACGATCGAGATCCGTTCCGGTTCGGCTACGGGTGCGTTGCTGGGGACGGTGACGGTGCCTGTCACGGGGAGCTGGGAGACGTTCCAGACGGTCTCGACCACCTTGTCACCCGGTTCCGGCCCCCTCCACCTCGTCTTCCGAGGTGGCGCGGGTTCGCTGTTCGACATCGACACCCTGACGGTGTCCTGAAGTCCGTGAAGGCCTCCTTACCGGCTCTTATGGCCGGTAAGGAGGCCTTCACGGCTTTTCAGCGCACGCCGAGCAGGTGCTCCAGAGCCAGCTGGTTGAGCCGCGTGAAGTGGTACCCGCGCTCGGCCGCCGCGTCCAGGTCGAAGTCGTCGTTCAGGACGTCGTCGAACGTCTCGCCCGGCGCCAGCGTCGGCGTCGACAGGTCCGGGACCCGCGAAGCCGCCAACGCCTCGGCCACCTCGGGGTCGGACCGGAACTTCGCCGCCTTCTCCTTCAGGATCAGGTACGTCCGCATGTTCGCCGCCGCCGAGACCCAGACGTCCGAGGGGTCCTCCGTGCGCAGCGGCTTGTAGTCGAAGTGGCGCGGGCCCTCGTAGCCGCCGTTCTCCAGCAGGTCCACCAGGAAGAACGCGCTCTTCACGTCGCCGTGGCCGAAGATCAGGTCCTGGTCGTACTTCGGGCCGTGCTGGCCGTTCAGGTCGATGTGGAACAGCTTGCCCTGCCACAGCGCCTGCGCGATGCCGTGCACGAAGTTCAGGCCCGCCATCTGCTCGTGCCCCACCTCCGGGTTCAGCCCGAACATCTCCGGCCGCGCCAGCTGCGAGATGAAGCCCAGCGCGTGGCCGATCGTCGGCAGCAGGATGTCGCCGCGGGGCTCGTTCGGCTTCGGCTCCAGCGCGAACCGCAGCGAGTAGCCCTTCTCCACGACGTAGTCCGCCAGCAGGTCGAGGCCCTCCTTGTAGCGGGCCAGCGCCGCGCGGACGTCCTTCGCGCCGTCGGACTCCGCGCCCTCGCGGCCACCCCACACCACGTACGTCTCCGCGCCGAGCTCGGCCGCCAGGTCGATGTTGCGGCGGACCTTGCGCAGCGCGTAGCGGCGGACGTCGCGGTCGTTGCTGGTCAGGCCGCCGTCCTTGAACACCGGGTGGGTGAACAGGTTCGTCGTCGCCATCGGCACCTTCAGGCCGGTCTCGGCCAGCGCCTTGCGGAACGCCTCGATCGCCTTGTCGCGGTCGGGTTCGGTGGCCAGCAGGTCGTCGTCGTGGAAGGTCACGCCGTACGCGCCCAGCTCCGCCAGCCGGTGGACGCTCTCCACCGGGTCCAGCGGCGGCCGTGTCGCGACCCCGAACGGGTCGTTCGCCGGCCAGCCCACGGTCCAGAGGCCGAAGGTGAACTTGTCGGCCGGCCGGGGGGCGTAGTCGCTCATGACGATCCCTTCATTTAGTTCACGATGTAGACTAAATATGCGCCGAGGGGATCCCGGGCGTCAAGGGGGCCGGTTAAAGTGCACAGCAGGAGGGGACGAGATGACCCAGGCCGTGCGGCACGAGGAGATGCGCGCCCGCAACCTCGAGGTGGTGCTGGGCGCGGTCCACCGCGGCGGCGCGCTGACCCGCGCCGCGCTCGCCGAGGTCACCGGCCTGACCAAGTCCACGGTGAGCAAGCTGGTCGGCGACCTGGTCGACGCGGGGCTGCTCGCCGAAACCGGCCCGGCCCGGGCGGGCGAACGCGGCCGCCCCGGCGTGGCGGTCGTGCTCAGCGGGGCTCGCGTGGCGTCGCTCGGGCTCGAAATCAACGTCGACTACCTCGCCGGGCGCGTGCTCGACCTCACCGGCGGCGTCCGGTTCGCCGCCCGCCGCGAGCGCGACAACCGCGGCTCGCGGCCGAAGAAGGTCCTGGGGGAGCTGCAGGCGCTCGCCACCGAGGCGCTCGCCGAGGCCCACCGGCTCGGCCTCGAGGTCGCGGGCGCGGTGCTCGCGGTGTCCGGCCCGGTCGGCGACGGCGTCCTCTTCAGCGCCCCCAACCTCGGCTGGCAGGACGTCCGCCCGGCCGACCTGCTGCGCCTGCCGATCCCGGTCGAGCTGGACAACGAAGCGAACCTCGCGGCCCTCGGCGAGCTCTGGTACGGCGACGGCGAACGCGACTTCCTCTACGTCTCCGGCGAAGTCGGCATCGGCGCCGGCCTGGTCGTCGACGGCACGCTGTTCGCCGGTGCCCGCGGCCTTGCCGGCGAGCTGGGCCACGTCGTCGTCGCGCCCCAGGGCCCGCTCTGCCGCTGCGGCGGGAACGGCTGCCTGGAGACCTTCGCGGGCCAGGAAGCGTTGCTGGCGGCCGGAAACGCGCCGACGCTGCCCGCGTTCGTGGCCGCGCTGGCGGATGGCGACCGCGCGGCGCGGGAAGCGTGCGAGGCCGCGGGGAAGGCCCTCGGCATCGCCCTGACGTCGGCGGTGAACCTCCTGGACCTCGACCGCGTCGTGCTGGGCGGGGTGTTCACCCAGCTGTACCCGTGGCTGTCCGGACCGGTGTCGGAGGTGCTCGCCACCCGCCTCGGCGGCCTCCGCGGCGCGCCGCCGGTGCTGACCGCGTCACGTCTCGGTGGCGACGCGGCGACGCTGGGGGCGGCGGGCCGGGTCGTGCACCGCGTGCTCGCCGACCCGGCGCCGTTCGTCAGCCGGGCTCAGGAGGCGTAAGCGCCAGGGCCTCGGCGAAGCCGGGCCGGTCCGGCACCTCAGGAGGCGACCTGCGCCGCCCAGTAGCGGGTCCGGTCCAGGTAAGCGGTTTCCGAGGCCGTCCCCGACGTCCCGTAGGCCCCGGCGAACGTCTCGTACCCCGCGGCGGGCGGCGAAGACCGCGCGGGCTCGATGACCGACCCCTCGTGCCACTCGTTGAACGACGTCACCGAAACCCAGTCCGCCTGGGAAGAAAGCGCGTTCTGCCACTCGCGGTCGTAGGTCGCGCCGTTGTCCCGCGCCAGTGTCGGGGTCGTGTTGCCCGGCACCGCGCGGTCGTCGACGTACCCCGGACCCACCGAAGGCGCCCACACGAGCCCGTTCGCCTCGCAGTACGCCCCGGCCTCGCGCCAGCCCGGCGCGGTGGCCCCGGCGATCGCGTCGTAGGTGTACATCCCGCCGAAGTGCGCGACCTTGCTCGTGTCGGTCGTCTGCGCCAGCACGATCGCCGACGAGCGCACCTGGTCCAGCGCCGTCCAGTCGGTGATCCGCAAGCTTTCGAAGACGTAGAACGCGGGGCTCGCACCGTACCGGCCCAAGAGGTAGTTCACATCGGCCACAGTGGACGCCGCCGTCCGGCCGCTGTACGGCTCGAGGTGCCACGCGACCTTGATCCCGTGCCGGGCCGCGGCTTCCAGCACGCCGGCCGCCAGACCGTCCTCATAGGACCCTTGGCCCCACCAGCTGTACACGATCACCCCGGCGCCGGACTGCTCGATCCAGCGCATGTGCTGTTCGACCGCGCCGGAGAAATCGCCGGAGTCGTACGGCCCCAGCACCGGGTAGAAGTTCGCGCCGATGTCGGACGGCGGTGTGTGGCCGCCCTGCGTCCAGTGCCGGTAGCCGGTGGAACCGCCGCCGTACCACGGGTAGTAGAACAACTGGGTCCGGGAAGACAGCCGGCGCATGGTCCCGACCATACGGGCACGCGCCGAAACACGGCAAGACTTCACCGCACATACGCAAACTTGCGTCGGAAACCCACCAAACACAGCGAAAACCGCCCCGGGCGCACCCGGGGCGGTTTCCGTTGAGCGGGACTAGCTCACCGCGTTGATCAGCACCAGCGAGGAGCCGACCGTGACACCGGTGTCGGTCTGCACGGTCAGCTGACCGCGCAGGGTGCGGCCCGCGGCCGGGGCCGCCGTGGCGGTCACCGTCGCCGGCACCGTCCACGAGCTGCCCGACGCGTGCGCCGCGTTGGCGTCGGTCACCGCGACCGAACCGAAGCCCGGGTTGGTGAAGACGTCGAGGTAGTCGAACTCGGTCGTGCCCGAGGGCACCGCGTACCCGTCGACCAGCGCGACCCAGACGCCCGCGGCCGGGTTGGCCACGGTCACCGACTCCTCGGAGTCACCGTCCGCGCTGACCGCCGCCTGCACGCAGGAGCCGGTCGTGCAGTTGTACAGCACCAGGTCCAGGTCGGCGCCGACGTCGGACGTCTTGCCGATCGTGGCCGTCAGCGACGTCGAGCCCGGCGTCACCGCGATCTGGTACTGCTGCTGCGCGCCCTCGCCGATCGACGGCCGCGCCACCTTCGCGCTGCCCAGCGTGGCGCCGTTCAGCTTGCCGGTGAACCCGCCGAGCGTGTTCGTCACGGTGTAGGACCGCGCGATCGGCGTGTTCAGCGTGGCCGACGCGATCGTGTCCGGGTTCGGCGAGATCGCCGTGCCCAGCACCGAAGCCGACAGCTTGTACGCCGCGTCGGCCACGTCGGACGTCCGGCGCGCCTCGACGACGATCTCCCACACGCCCGGGAGCGGGTTGGCGATCGTGCGGCTGGTCGGCGTGCCACCGGGGCAGCCGGCACCCGCGTCGGGGAGGTAGCAGTACGTCGTGGACGTGCTGGCCTCGGCCGGGACACCGGTCGGGTCGTAGCGCAGGAAGCGCACCTGGCTCTTGCCCGGCGCGCCGGCGCCGGCGTCCAGGTCCACCTTCAGCGCGCTGGCGCCCTGCGGCACCCGCACGAAGTAGCTGGTCGCCTGGTTGCGGGCGATCTTGCCGGCCACGTCGACCTGGAAGCCCTTGTCGGCGGTGAACTCCTGCGGCGCGAAGACCGTGTTGAGGGTCTGCACGTCGATGCCGACGGTCAGCGGGTTGTCCAGGTACAGCAGCGCCGAGTGGGCGCCCGCGGTCTTCGGGTTCACCTTGACGTCGAACTTCACCGGCGTGTTCAGCGGCAGGACCACCGTGGACTTCGACGAGAACGTGCCGTCGTTGCCCGTCCACCGCGCGAAGTACGGCACCGGCTGCGCCGAGCCCGTGGTGCGGGTGATCGTGTAGGTCCGGGTGTAGGCCTTGCCCGTGGTCACGCCTTCGCGGTCGTGGATGCCCACGCCCGTGTTCGGCGTCGCCAGCAGGTTCGACAGCGCCGTGTGCACCTCGACCGACGTCGAGACGGCGTCCGGCTTCGGGTTCAGCGACAGCGCGACGAACGCGGCCGGGACGTTGAACAGCCCCGCGCCCTGGGCGTACGCGCTGATGCCCGGCACGAACCGCGCGGTCGACTTGATCGCCGCGCGCAGCTGCGCCACCGGCGGCCGCTGGCCCTGGTGCGTCGCCTTGTACGCGCTCACCAGCAGCGCCGCCGCGCCGGTCGCCTGCGGCGCCGCCATCGACGTGCCCTGCAGCATGGCGTAACCGGCGGGCAGGGTGTACGTCCCGGCCACCGGGCCCGGCGCCTCCCAGCGCGGGGTGGTGGCGATCGCCGCGCCGGGCGCGATGATGTCCGGCTTGAAGCCGCCGTCCTCACGCGGGCCGCGCGAGGAGAACGGGTGCAGCGACTCGGCGTTCGCGGTGACCGAGCCGTAGTTCGACAGCCAGGTCTCCTTGGTGATGTACGAGCCGACCGAGATCGCGTCCGTGGCCACCGACGGGTCGCCGACGGTGTTCGCCCCGGCGCCGCTGTTGCCCGCCGAGATGAAGATCTGGACGTTGTACTCGGCGATCGTGCGGTTGTAGAGCTCCGCGCGGGCGTTGTTGCCGTCGTTGAGCGCCGGCAGGCCGCCGATCGAGATGTTGATGACGTCGGCGCCGTGGCTGGCCGCGTAGACGACACCGTCGATCAGGCCCGACGAGGTGCACGCGCTGCCGGTGAGGCAGACCTTGACCGCCAGCACCTTCGCGCCGGGGGCCGCACCGTCCATCTTGCCGCCGAAGAGGTCGTTGCCGGTCGCGATGCCGGCGACGTGCGAACCGTGCTCGGCGCCGGCGATGCCGATGCCGACGTAACCCGGCTTGTCGGTCTGGACCACGAACGCCATCCGCTCGGCGATGTCCGTGGCCGGGTTGTCGGTGCCGAAGAAGCCGACGTCGTACTTCTTGGCGTAGTCGGTCATCGGCTTCTCGTCGGTGAAGTCGCCGTTGCCGTTGAGGTCGACCCGGACCTCCTTGGTCGCCGGGTCGAGCAGCACGCCCCACGAGTCGGCGCGGTCGCCGTCGCGGTTGATGTCGCCGCCGGTCTCGCTGTCCGCGGCGCCCAGGTCGCCCGCGGTCTCGCCGAACACGCCGAAGGTGTACGGGCCGCCGGTCGCCGGGGCCGTCCAGCTCTTGCCGTTCGCGGTGAAGGTGCCGGTGTAGGTCTGCGTGGACTGCTTGACCCAGGTGCCGTCACCGGAGTTGGTGGCGTTGGCGTTGTACCAGTCGACGATCTTGCGTTCGCCGTGGCTGGTGGTGGCCAGCGCGGGGGAGTCGAGGTCGACGCCGGAGTCGAGCACCGCGACCGTGGTGTCCTTGCCGTCCCAGTTGGGCAGGACCTGGCCGAACTGCGCCGCGTAGGTGTCCCCGGTCGGCAGGTACGGGTTGACGCGCGGGGTGTCCTTGCCCGGGGCCGGCTGCGGCAGCGGGGTGGTCGCGCCGTCGGGCTTCGGGTCGTCGCGCATGATCAGGCCGTCGACGTCGACGGCGTTCACGGACTTGAGCTTCGCGGCCTTCTCGGCCTTGTCCGTGGGGACGGTGACCTTGACGTAGTCGAGCTTGGTGTCGGTGGACTGGACGACGCCGCCGAGGGCCTTGAGCTCGTTGACGGCGGCACCGGTCTGGCCCTTTTCCGCCGCGATCAGCAGCGTGACGTCGGGCTTGCCGGCCTTCTCGGCCTCGGCGACGAGTGCGCGGTCGTGCTCGTCGAGGGTCTTGCCGTCGGCCGCGCCCGAGGTGGGCGGGGCCGGCTGGGCGGACGCCACGGGAACGGCGACGCCGAGGACGGAGGCGCCGAGTGCGGTGGCGAGGACGGTGATCCCGGCCCGCCGTCTCCAGCGCGATCTGTGCTGTGTCACTGAAACGACCCTTCGTGAAGATGTGCGTCCGAGCAGTACACCGTGTGGGATCTTCGTCAGCAATAAGACAGTTAGCCCAAAGACCGCAATTGGTTGCGAGCCGAATGGCCTAACCGGCTGACCGGTTAGGCGGTAACCCGAAGCCGCACTTTCACGTGAAAGTGCGGCCTTGCTATACGTGCGTATAGGGGACTACATTCTCGTGTAGTTTGCTACACGTACGTATAGGACGGGCATGAGCACCGAAGACCTCACCGCGCGGGCCCGGATCCGCGACGCCGCCATCCGGCTGTTCACCGCCCGCGGCATGGAAAAGACGTCGATCCTGGACATCGCCGAGGCGGCCGGGGTGTCGGGCGGGCTCATCCGCCACCACTTCGGCTCGAAGGACGGCCTGCGCGAGGCCTGCGACGCGTACGTCTTCGACGAGCTGCTCAAGTTCAAGGAGGACGTGCTGGCGAAGGGGGCCGCGAACCCGGGGTTCCTCCCGTCGTTCGACGCCCGCCAGCTGCTCTACCGCCGGTACCTGGGGCGCGCGCTGATCGACGGCTCCGAAGCCGCCGCCGCCCAGTTCACCGAGATCGTCGACGGCACCGAGCGCTACTTCCGGGAGCAGGGCATGGACATGCCCGACCCGCGGGGCGTCGCCGCCGCGCTCGCCGCGATGACCGGCGGGCTGATGATCCTGCAGGACCACGTCGCCCGCGCGCTCGGCGAGGAGCCGGGCACGCACGAGGCGATGCTGCGCATGTCCCTGGCCGCCGGGCACCTGTTCCTCAACCCGCTCGGCGACGGCGAAACCCTCGAAAAGGCCCGCGAAGCGCTGGCCGCCTACGAACGGAAGGGATGACGATGGCCGAAGCGATCACCGCCGACGGCCTCACCAAGGCGTTCGGCCGGACGAGGGCCCTCGACGGGCTCGACCTGACCGTCCACACCGGCGAGGTGCACGGCTTCCTCGGGCCCAACGGCGCCGGCAAGACCACGACGATCCGCGTCCTGCTCGGGCTGATGCGCGCCGACGGCGGCCGCGCCACCCTGCTCGGCGGCGACCCGTGGGCCGACGCGACGCGGCTGCACCGGCGGCTCGCGTACGTGCCGGGCGACGTCACGCTCTGGCCCAACCTCACCGGGGGCGAGGTCATCGACCTCCTCGGCCGGCTGCGCGGCGGTCTCGACGCCAAGCGGCGCGCGGAGCTGATCGAACGGTTCGACCTCGACCCGCGGAAGAAGGGCCGGACGTACTCGAAGGGCAACCGGCAGAAGGTCGCGCTCGTCGCGGCGCTGGCGTCCGATGTGGAGCTGCTGATCTTCGACGAACCGACGTCCGGGCTCGACCCGCTGATGGAGGAGGCGTTCCGGCAGGTCGTCGAGGAGGAACGGGCCCGCGGCGACCGGACAGTACTGCTCTCTTCGCACATCCTGTCCGAGGTCGAGGCGCTGTGCGACCGTGTCACGATCATCCGGGCCGGCCGCACCGTCGAGTCGGGCACCCTCGACGAGCTGCGGCACCTCGGCCGGATCACGATCGACGCCTCGCTCGCGCACGTGCCGGCGGACCTGGGGGCGCTGCCGGGCGTCCACGACCTGGGCACGTACGGCTCGCACGTCCACCTGTCCGTCGACCAGCCCGCGCTGGACGACGTGATGCGGCACCTGGCCGAAGCCGGGCTGCGGAACCTGGTCAGCCGGCCGCCGACGCTCGAGGAGCTGTTCCTCCGCCACTACGAGCCGGCGCGATGACCGGGACCTTCGCGCTGCTGCGGCTGGTGCTCCGCCGCGACCGGCTGCTGCTGCCGCTGTGGATCATCGCCTTGACGGCGGCGCCGATGGGGTACCTGTCGTCGATCGAAGCCGCGTACCCGGACGAGGCTTCGCGACAGCACTTCTACGACCTGAACGCGTCGAGTGCGACGTTCGTGGTCCGCAACGGTCCGCTCTACGGCTCCTCGGTGGGGAACCTGCTGGCGTGGCAGTGCGGGTTCGTCCCGGTCGTGGCCGGGCTGATCGCGCTGCTCACGGTGATCCGGCACACCCGGACCGAGGAGGAGGCCGGCCGCCGGGAACTGACCGGCGCGACCGTCGTCGGGCGGCACGCGGGTCTGGCGGCCGCGGTCATCGCCGCCTGCGGGGCGTGCCTGGCGTACGGGGTGCTCGTGGGTGCCGGGCTGTCCGCGCAGGGCGTCCCGGCGGCGGGCGCGTTCGCGCTGGGGCTGGGATTTTCCTTGTGCGGCTGGGTGTTCGCCGGGGTCGGCGCGGTCGCGGCGCAGCTGACGTGGGGCGCGAGCGGCGCGCGGGGGATCGGGATCGGCGGGCTCGTCCTGGCGTTCCTGCTGCGCGCGGCCGGCGACAGCGGCCCGGCGGGCTGGCTGTCGTGGCTGTCGCCGATCGGCTGGGCGCACCGGCTGCGGCCGTTCGCGGGCGAGCGGTGGTGGGTCCTCGCGCTGGGCGTTTTCGCGACGGCGTTGCTCTTCGCGGCGGCGGTCCTGCTCTCCGCGCGGCGAGATCTGGGTGCGGCGCTGCTCCCGGCGCGGCCGGGCCGGGCGACGGCGAAGGCGTCCCTGCGCTCGCCGTGGGCGCTGGCTTGGCGGCTGCAGCGGGGGACGCTCGTGGTCTGGACCGGCTGCCTCGCGCTGGTCGGGCTGCTGATGGGCGGGGTCGCCAAGAACGTCGCGGGCATGATGCGCGACAACCCGGCCGTCGCGGAGGTGTTCTCCCGCGTGGGCGGCGGGGGCGCGGTGACCGACGCGTACCTGGCGGGCACGATGACGCTGTTCGGCCTGGCGGCGGCGGGGTACGCGGTGCAGGCGACGCTGAAGCTGCGTGCCGAGGAGGCGGCGGGCCGCGCGGAGCCGGTGCTGGCGACGGCGGTCGGCCGGCTCGGCTGGGCGGCGGCGCACGGGCTGATCGCGGTGCTGGGTTCGGCGGTCTTGCTGGCGGTCACGGGTTTGGCGACCGGCGCGGCGTACGGAACGGGCGCGTCGCTGGTCCCGGCGGCGCTCGCGCAGCTGCCGGCGGTGTGGGTACTGGCCGGCCTGGCGGCGGCGTTGATCGGTCTCGCCCCGCGTTTCGCCGCGGCGGCGTGGGGGCTGCTGGGCGCGTTCCTGCTGCTGTCGCTGGTGGGTACGGCGTTGCGGTGGAGCCCGGCGGTGCTGGGGATCTCGCCGTTCCAGCACTTGGCGCGCCTGCCGGGTGGCACGTTCTCGGCGGTTCCGGTGCTGTGGCTGGTCCTGATCGCGGGCGCCGCCGGCGCCGTCGGCCTGATCGCGTTGCGGCGCCGGGACATCCCGGTCGGATAACTCGAGCGGCAACCGAGGGAGTCGAACCCTGCGCGGCTTGTGAAGGCGGCGCCCATGGACCGGCCCTGACCCTTCGGCGGGCGACGGCTGCCATCTTTTCCAACACTGGCTAGTACCCCGATATTTCCCCTCTCAAGCCGTGCTTCACCCGGACGGGTCCGGCTGGCAAGGTAAGCGGCATGGATGATCTCCTGCTGCGCCGCGTGCGCCCCGGGCTCGGCGGCGAGCTCGCGGACGTACGGGTGAACGACGGCCGCGTCACGGCGATCACCGAGCCGGGGGCGCCCGGGTTCGCCGCGCGGGTCGTCGACGGTCACGGCGGCACGCTGCTGCCGGGTTTGGTGGACGCGCACGTCCACGTCGTGCAGTGGGCGACCTTCCGCCGCCGCATCCCCCTGGACGCGGCCCGGTCGGCCGCGGAGGCGATCGAGCTGCTGCTGGCGCACCTGCTGGCGACGCCGGCCCCGCAGTCGGAGCTGGTGGTGGGCGCGGGTTTCCGCGACGGGCTGTGGCCGGACCTGCCGCACAAGGACCTGCTGCAGCGCGCGCTGCCCGGCCGCGCGGTCGCGTTGTTCAGCGCGGACCTCCACACGCTCTGGCTGAGCCCGGCGGCACTGAAGCTGATCGGCCGCGACCACCCGACCGGCGTCCTGCTGGAGGCCGACTGCATGAGCGCGACGGCCCAGCTCCCGACGGCGTCGATCGACACCCAGGACGCCTGGGTCGCGGAAGCCCTCGCCGCCGCGGCGGCTCGCGGCGTGACGCAGATCGTCGACTACGAGTACGCGGACACGGTGGCGGACTGGACCCGCCGCGGCACGCCGTCGACCCGGGTTGCGTGCGTGATCGCGAAACACCTGCTGGACCAGACCATCGAGCGCGGCCACCGCACGGGCGACGTCCTCCCGGACGCGGACGGGCGCCTGACGGTCGGCCCGTTCAAGCTCTTCGTGGACGGCTCCCTCAACACGCGCACGGCTTATTGCCACGACCCCTACCCGGGCAGCGAGTCACCGGGCCTGCTCGAACTCCCGCCCGCCGAGCTGCTTCCCTTGATGCGCCGCGCTTTCGACCACGGCCTGCTCCCGGCGGTGCACGCGATCGGCGACCACGCCAACACGATCGCGCTGGACGCCTTCGAGGAGATCGGCTGCCCGGGCCGCGTCGAGCACGCCCAGCTGCTCGCGCCGGCCGACATCCCGCGGTTCGCCGCCCTGGGCCTGGTGGCGTCGGTCCAGCCCGCCCACCAGCCGGACGACCGGGACGTGGCCGACCGCCACTGGCACGGCCGGACTTCGCGCGCGTTCTCGTACCGTTCGCTGCTGGAGTCGGGTGCCCGCCTGGAGTTCGGCTCGGACGCGCCGGTCGCGCCCCTCGACCCGTGGGACGGCATCGCCTCGGCGGTCGCCCGCACCGACGACGACCGCCCGCCGTGGCACCCGGAGCAGTCGATCCCGTTCGCCGACGCGCTGGCTTCGTCCTCGGGCGGCCGCCGCGGCGTGGCCGTGGGGGACGTCGCGGACCTGATGGTGACGGCGACGGACCCGTCGGCGCTCTCGCCGTCGGACCTGCGGAACCTCCCGGTGACGGCGACCATCCTCGACGGGCACGTCACGCACCAGATCTGACCCCCTTCGTTCGGGGCTTGCAATGTCCACCGGACAACGGAAAGGATCCCACCGTTGATGTGACAACGTTGTCAGGAGGACACGGATGAGAGCGCGGACGCGCGTCCTTGCCACCTTGCTCGCCGGAGCCACGACGATGGCCCTCGCGACCCCCGCCCAAGCCGCCGGGCCGAGGTTCGCCGACGACCCCACCACGCTCGTCGACACCTCGATCGGCAACAACGGGGACGGCACCACGTTCCCGGGCGCCACCACCCCCTTCGGGATGGTGCAGCTGTCCCCGGACACCCAGCTCAAGAAGTACGCGTCCTACGACTACGCCCAGGACACGACCCTCGGCTTCAGCCACACCCACCTCTCCGGGGTCGGCTGCCAGACGATGGGCAACTTCCGCTTCATGCCCACCACCGGCGCCGTGACCAGCAGCGATCCCGCGCAGTACGGCGCGAAGTTCAGCCACGCCGACGAGACGCGACGGCCCGGGTACTACGGCGTCAAGCTCGGCAACGGCGTCGAAGCCGAGCTGACCGCCACCCAGCGCACCGGCCAGCACCGCTACACCTTCCCGGACGGTGCGAGCCAGAACGTCCTCATCGAGGTCGGCGAGAGCAACGGCTACACCTACGCCGGGGACGTCCACGTCGTCGGCGACGACACCGTCGAGGGCTGGCTGCAGGGCGGCAACTTCTGCTGGGAGACGCAGAAGGAGCGCTACAAGGTCTTCTTCAGCGCGAAGTTCGACCGCGAGTTCACCGGCTTCGGCACCTGGACCGACTCGAAGCTGACCCCGAACCAGCGCGACGCCAAGCTCGGGTCCCAGCGCACCGGCGCGTGGCTCACCTTCGGCAGCGACAAGAGCCAGGTCGGCGCCTCCGTCGGCCTGTCGTACACCTCGATCGACGGCGCCCGGCTGAACCGCGCGGCCGAGCAGCCCCAGTCGTTCGACAAGGCCGAAAAGCAGGCGCACGACACCTGGCAAGCCGAGCTGAACCGGATGCGCGTCGCCGGCGGGACGACCGCCGACCAGCGCACGTACTACAGCGCGCTGTACCGGTCGCTGCTGCACCCGTCCGTCGGGTCCGATGTGGACGGTTCGTACCGCGGCTTCGACGACGCCGTGCACCGCAGCCGGGACACGTACTACCAGATGTTCTCGCTCTGGGACACCTACCGGTCGCAGAACCAGCTGGTCGCGCTCCTACACCCGGACAAGGCGGCGGACATGACCAAGTCCGTCCTCAAGATCTACCAGGACGGCGGCTGGGTCCCGCGCTGGGCGCTGGGCGGCGGCGAGACGAACGTGATGAGCGGCGACCCCGTCACGCCGTGGGTGGTCGACAACTACCGCCGCGGCATCCTGGACGACCGGACCGCGCGTCAGCTCTTCGACGCGTTGTGGCGCAACGCCAACGAGGTCCCGGCCGACCAGTCGATCTTCCGCGGCCGCGACGGCAACCCGACGTACGTGAAGAACGGCTGGATCGGGTACCAGGACCTCCCGGGTTACACCTACGGCGACACCCGCCAGGCCGGCTCGGCGACCCTCGAGTACGCCCTCGCCGACTGCGCGCTGTCGACCATGGCGTCCGGGCTGGGCTACCGGGACAAGGCCGCGACGCTGTCCGCCCGCTGCGGCAACTTCGCGAAGCTGTGGGACACCGGCGTCGAATCCCACGGCTTCACCGGTTTCCCGCGCACCCGCGCGGCGGACGGCACCGGCGTCGGCGACCCCGACCCGGCGCAGTCGACCGGCTTCCACGAGGGAACGCCGTGGCAGTACCAGTGGCTCGCCCAGCAGGACACGGCGAAGCTGTTCGGCCTGATGGGCGGCCCGGCGCAGGCGGAGAAGCGGCTCGACACCTTCTTCGACACGCCGCTGCTGCTCACCGACCCGGCGAAGGCCGCCAAGGACTCCTGGGTCCACGGCGCGTACGACTACCACAACAACTTCGCCTTCAACCCGAACAACGAGCCCGACCTGCACGCGCCCTGGATGTACAGCTGGACGGGCGCGCCCTGGAAGACCTCGGCCGTGCTGCGCGCGGCGCGGACGCTGTTCACCGACACGCCGTACGGCATGCCCGGCAACGACGACCTCGGCACCATCTCGTCGTGGCTCGTCTTCGGCATGACCGGCGTCTTCGAAGCCCAGCCCGGCTCCGGGACGTACCTGCTGAGCACGCCGATGTTCGAGAAGGTCGAGATCCACCCGGCGGGCGGCCGCGAGATCGAGATCGAGGCGCCCGGCGCGAGCGCGGCGAAGCTGCAGTACACCCAGGACGTCCGGATCGGGTCGCGGGGCTACGACCGCAGCTGGATCTCCCACACGGACCTGCTCCGCGCCGGCAAGATCCGGTTTTCGCTGAGCGACACCCCCACGACGTGGGGCACGAAGTCCGTTCCGCCCGCTCTGTCCCAGGTGCGCTGACCTGCGCTTTGTGCTGAGCTGGGTGGCATGACGGAAGCGAAAGCCACGGCGACCGAGAAGTTCTTCCGGGTCGCCATCGCGATCAAGGGCCTCGACGGCGCGCTGCAGGTCGTCGGGGCCCTGATCCTCGCGTTCATCCCGGCCGCGGCCGTCAGCGGGTTCACCCACGCGGTGATCACCCGCGACCTGCTCGGCGACCCGTCGGGCACGCTCGCGCGGCACCTCCAGTCGGCGACGGAGAACTTCCTGAACGGCGACACCAAGACGTTCGCCGTCGCCTACCTGCTCGCCCACGGGCTCATCAAGCTCGGCCTGGTGTGGGCGCTGGCCCGGAAGATCGTCCGCGCCTACCCGGTGGCGGCCGTCGTCCTCGCCGCCTTCGTGGTCTACGAGATCTTCCGGGCCGTGCACACCCACTCGATCGCGCTGCCGTTCTTCGCCGCGCTCGACGTTGTGATCATCGTCCTCGTGCTGCGCGAGTACCGGCAGCTCAAACGCGGCTAGTGCGATGACCGGGAACGCACCCAATGTGGCGTTCGGTGCGTTCAACGCACCGAACGCCACATTGGGGCGCAAGCGAACCCGCCACACTGGCCTCCCCGCCCCCTCGGCAGCACCGACCACAACAACCCCGGCGGCCAACTCACCAACCGGAAGGGCCAACGCACCGACCCGAACGGCCAACTCACCCGCCTGCCGGCGAGTTGGCCGTTCCGGTGCACGAGTTGGCCGTTGTGAGCGGTGAGCCGGCCGTTCCCGTCTGACGACGGAGATCGGCACGAGGCCGTTCGACAGGCCGGCCTCACCACCCCAGGGCCCCGCCCCGGTGAACCTTCGTGGTCACCGCACTAACCGGGCTCACGCGGCGACGGGAAATCGCACCGTCGTGACGTCGGCCTCCAGGGGTTCGACGTAGATGGCGGTCGCGTTGTCCGAGCCGCCGCGGGCCAGCGCCGCTTCGACGAGTTCCGCGGCACCCGCGCCCGGTTGGGCCAGCACGGCGCGGATGCCGCCGCCGGCGAGCGGCTTGTGGATGCCGTCGCTGGTCAGCAGCAGGCCCGTGCTCGTGGTCTCCGCCGTGCCGATCTCGTCCGCTTCGGTGGTGCGGACGCTGGTCGTGACGACGTGCTCCATGCGCGGCGTCACCGGCTGGTGGCGGGCGCGGAAGTACTCCGCGAGGGTGTGGTCGGTGGTCAGCCGCGAGAGCGTGGTGCCGTCCCAGGAGTACGCGCGGGCGTCGCCGACCCAGGCGATGCGGTAGCCGCCGTGCGCGGCCGGCATCGCGACGACGAGCACGGCGTCCCCGCCCGCCTGCTCGCGGACGGCGCGCTGGGCGGCGAGCACGGCCTCGACTGGTCCTTTGTGGACCGGAGTCCGCGCGGCGGCCGCGGCGGCGGCGCGGGCGGCCCGTGCGGCGGCCGGGTCGTCGCCGACCCCGTCGGCGAGCGCGAAGACGACGCCGGGCCCGCCGGCGGCGGCGTAGGCCCCGACGGCGTCGGCGTTGAGCGAGCGGGGGCCCTGCGCACTCGCGGTGTGCCAGCGCGGGTACCCCGGACGGGTGGTGATCATCGCGGCCTCCTCATCCCCTCTGACCACCATGATCCGCGCCGAACCTGTGGGCCGTCTGAGACTTTCCGGTGCGGTTCCGCGTACGGTGGGAACGGGGTGGGGGCAATGGAGTTCCGCATGTTGGGGCCGCTGGCGGTGTCGCGCGCCGACGGCCGCCCGGCCGCGCTCGGCGGGCGCAAGCCGCGGACGCTGCTGGCGGCGTTGCTGCTGGCCCGCGGCCGGGTGGTACCCGACGAACGGCTGATTTCCCTGCTGTGGGACGCCGAGCGGCCTTCGACCGTGGAAGCGCAGGTGTGCACGTACGTTTCCCGCCTGCGCCACGCGCTCGGCCGGCCCGCCCGGCTCGTCCGTTCGGGCGGCGGCTACCTGCTCACGCCGTGCGGCACGGTCGACGCCGAGGAGTTCGAGCGGCTGGCCGGGACCGGCCACGACGACCTGCGCGCGGGACGGCCGGGCCCGGCGGCGAAGGCGTTCCGCGCCGCGCTGGAGCTGTGGCGCGGCCCGGTGCTCGCCGACGTCGCCGAGCCGTTGCGCGCGGGCGAGTCGGCGCGCTTCGAAGAGCTGCGGCTGGCGGTGCTGGAAGGCCGGATCGAGGCGGAAGTGGCGTCGGGCGACCACCTGCGTGCGGTCCCCGACGCCACCGCGCTCGTCCTCGAACACCCGCTGCGGGAACGCGCGAGGGCCCTGCTCATGGCGGGGCTCTGCGCGAGCGGCCGCCAGGCGGACGCGATCGACGTCTACCACCGCGGCCGCGCGCTGCTCGCCGACCGGCTGGGCGTCGAGCCGGGCCCGGCGCTGCGGGCGGCGTACCAGCGGGTGCTGGCGGCTCAGGCGGGGTAGGGCGCCGACCGGAAGTCCCGGTCCAGCTGCCGCGGCGAGCGGGGCAGCCAGTAGCGGGCCAGCGCGCGGACCTGCTCCCGGGGCAGGCCGGGGTTGACGTGCCGGTGGTCGGGTTTCGCGATCGACTGCAGCGCCCACGCGAACCCGACGAGCGGGTCGAGCGCGGCCCACCGCCGCCGGTCGATGTCCAGGACCATCTGCGCGCGCTGGACGGCGTGCCAGAAGTGGTACCCGTTCGGCGGATCGCCGTTCATGGTGTGCACCTCCGACTCGGCGGCCGCCCGCCGCGGGTCGAAGAGCACCCCCTGGCCGAAGGCGGCGAACGCGCCGGCGAGGCCGGCTTCGTCGCCGCGGTAGAAGCGGTCGAAGTTGTCCAGCTGCAGGGTCGAGAGCGTCCGCAGCGGCTGTTCGACGGGCTTGGCGAACTCGGCGTAGTTCCCGGGGTAACCCGGTTCCAGGCTCAGCGCCCGCCACTTTTCGTACAGGCCTTCCGGCGCGTTCTGCTGGATGAAGGGGAAGAGGACGGCGTAGGCGTCCTGGACTTCCTGCGCCGGGTGGTAGAGCGAGATTTCGTCGAGCTGGTACCAGAGTTCGTTGGCCCGCCGGTCCCCGCGCATGCCCTCGACCGGTGGCAGCCCGGTGTCGGCGGCAGCGGTCCCTTCGAGCAGCACGGCCCCGGCGACGGTGGCGACGCCGATCTTGAGCAGGTCCCGTCGATCCATGGTGCACCCCCTGACCGGCGGCCCCCTGCCGCCGTTCGCCGCCAAGCTACGGAAGGTTTCCATACTTTCTCTGTAAGATCGTTTCCGTGGACGACTACCGGGCGCTCTCGAACTTGATCTTTTCGTACGCGGCGCTGGTGGACGCGGGGGATTTCGCCGGGGTGGGGGAGTTGTTCTCCGCGGGCGTGTTCACCGGCAGCGGCGGATCGTTGAGCGGCTCGGCGGCAGTGGAGCGGATGCTGCGGGAAACGGTGATCGTGTACGAGGACGGGACTCCGCGGACCAAGCACGTGACGACGAACGTGGCGGTGGAGGTGCGCGGGTCGACGGCCTCGTCGAGTGCTTACTTCACGGTGCTGCAGGCGGTTCCGGGGCTGCCGCTGCAGACGATCGCGGCGGGGCGCTACGCGGACCGGTTCACGAAGAGCGAGTCCGGCTGGCGGTTCACGGAGCGCCGGGCGACGGTGGACCTCGTCGGCGACGTGAGCCACCACCTGCGTGCGAAAGGGGCGTGAGCGCCGGATCGCGCTCACGCCCCGTGGTGCGTGCGGTCAGCTCTGCAGGTCGTACACCGTTTGGCCGTCGACCGTGGTGGCGGTGAAGTTCGCCGTCACCCAGTCCGTGATCTCCGACGAACCGCCACCCGGGCCACCGCCCCGGCCACCTTCGACGTAGTACTTGATCTCACCGGCCGCCACGTAAGCCTTGAACTCGGCCAGCGTCGGGGCCGGGTCCGAGCCGCTCCAGCCGCCGATCCCGATCACCGCCTTGCCGCTGGCCAGTTCCAGGGAGGCCGCGCTCTGCGAGCCCGTGGTCGCCGCCGCCCACTTGGTCGTCGTCCGCGCGAGCAGCGAACCGATCGCGCTCGACGACGAATCCTCCCCACCGAAACCACCCCCGCCGAAGCCGCTCGACGTCGGGCCGGACGTCGGGATCGAACCGCTGTGGGCCACCGAAGCCGTCTCGACACCGTACGCCGCGGACGACGCCCCGATGGTCAGGACCAGCGCCGCCGCCACGACGGCCACCAGCCGGCGGGACGCGGGCACGCCCATCACCAGCACCGTGCCGACCAGCACGCCCAGCACCGCGACGAGCCACTTCAGCGCCGGGAACCAGTCCGGCGTCCGGTCCAGCAGGATGAACGACCACACCGCCGTCGCCACGACCATCCCGGCCAGCGTCGCCCGCGGCGCGGGGTTCGCCCGGCCGTGCCACAGCGCGCGGCCCGAAATCGCGACCAGCGCGGCGATCGCCGGCGCGAGCGCCACCGAGTAGTACGGGTGGACCGTGCCGCTCATGAAGCTGAACACCGCCGCCGTCACGACCAGCCAGCCGCCCCACAGGACCAGCGCCAGGCGGGTGCGGTCGGTGCGCGGCGCGCGGCGGGTGAACCACAGCCCGGCGACCAGCCCGATCAGCGCGGCGGGCAGCAGCCACGAGATCTCCGTGCCGAAGCTGGCGCCGAACATCCGGAACAGGCCGGTCGACCCACCGAACCCGGTGTTGCCGCCCATGCCGCCGCCACCCATGCCGCCGCCGTTGCCCTCGCCGCCGAAGATGCGGCCCAAACCGTTGTAGCCCAACGCGAGTTCGAGCAGGCTGTCCCCTTCGGACCCGCCGATGTACGGCCGCGACGACGCCGGCCACAGCTCCACCAGCGCGATGAACCAGCCCGCGGAAACGACCAGCGAGACGACCGCCCCGCCGAGGTGCAGCAGCCGCTTGCCCAGCGACGCCGGCGCCGCGAGCAGGTACACCAGCCCGAACGCCGGCAGCACCAGGAACGCCTGCATCATCTTCGTCAGGAACCCGAACCCGATCGCCGCGCCGGCCAGCGCGAGCCACCGCGGGCTCGCCTTTTCCGTGGCGCGCACGACGAAGTAGGCGCCCGCGACCATCAGCAGGACCAGCAGCGCGTCCGGGTTGTTGAACCGGAACATCAGCGCCGCCACCGGCGTCACCGCGAGCATCGCGCCCGCCAGCAGCCCGGCGACCGGGCCCGCGGTCCGCTTCACCGTCAGGTAGAGGACGCCGACGGACGCGACGCCCATCAGCGCTTGCGGCGCCAGCACGGTGAAGCTCGAGAACCCGAAGACCCGCGCGAACGCCGTGCCGACCCACAGCGCCGCCGGCGGCTTGTCGACGGTCAGGACGTTGCCCGAGTCGAGCGATCCGAACAGCCACGCCTTCCAGCTCTGCGTCCCGGACTGCACGGCCGCCGCGTAGAACGAGTTGCCGAAGCCGGACGCGGTCAGGTTCCAGAAGTAGAGGACGGCGGTCGCGGCCAGCAGCCCGAACACCGCCGGGCGGACCCAGCGCGGCGGCGCGTGCGCCACGGAATCCCTGCGGTGGCGCGGTTCCCGCGTCACGGGGTCGGACAGGACGGCGGTCATCAGGACTCCTTCTGGGTGGCGGCCTGGCGGCGCGGGTTGAAGACCCAGCCGCGCAGGAGCAGGAAGCGGAGCACCGTGGCGGCGAGGTTCGCCAGCACGAGCACGGTGATCTCCAGGACGAGGCCGGGCGTGGTGGACCCGTTGAGCAGGGCCAGCGACCCGCTCGTGAGCGCCAGGCCGAGGCCGAACACGATGAGCCCTTCGAACTGGTGCCGCCCGGCACCGGCGCGGCCGCGGATGCCGAACGTGAGCCGCCGGTTCAGCGCGGTGTTCCCGATCGCCGTCACCAGCAGCGCCGTGAAGTTCGCCGCCTGCGCGCCGACGACCGTCCGCAGCAGCAGGAACAGCACGAGGTAGGCCAGCGTGCTGCTGACGCCGATCGCGGCGAACCGGACCAGCTGCGTGACCAGCCGCGGCGGCACCCCCGGCGCGTCGACGCCGATCGGCTGGCGGCCGAGCTGCTCGCGCAGCCTGCTGATCGGGATCTCGCCGGTGAAGGTGGCTTTGGTGACGCGGGCGATGCCCTTGAGGTCCTCGGTGGCGGTCTTGACGATGTTGACCGACGAGTCCGGGTCGTCCACCCAGTCGACCGGCACCTCGTGGATCCGCAGCCCGGCGCGCTGCGCCAGGACGAGCAGCTCGGTGTCGAAGAACCAGCCGGTGTCGACGACGTGCGGCAGCAGCTCACGGGCGACGTCGGCGCGGATCGCCTTGAACCCGCACTGCGCGTCGCTGAACTTCGCGGCCAGCGTCGAGCGGAGGATCAGGTTGTAGCAGCGGGAAATGAACTCGCGCTTCGGCCCCCGCACCACTCGCGCCCCCCGGGCGAGCCTGCTGCCGATGGCGACGTCCGAGTGCCCGGACAGCAGGGGCGCGACGAGCGGCCCGAGCGCGGCGAGATCGGTGGAGAGGTCGACGTCCATGTAGGCCAGGACAGCGGCGTCGGAGGCCCGCCAGACGGCGTTGAGCGCGCGGCCGCGGCCCTTCTCGTCGAGGTGGTGGACGGCCACCTCGGGGAACTCGCGGGCCAGTCTTTCCGCCACCTGCAGCGTCGCGTCGGTGCTCGCGTTGTCGGCGACGGTGATCCGGTACGGGTAGGAGACGTGTTCGGCCAGGTGTGCGTGCAGCCGTCGGATGCACGGTTCGAGGTCGGCCTCTTCGTTGTAGACCGGGATGACGACGTCGAGAACGGGCTGCGGACCGGCCAGGTCGACCGGCACGGTCCCGGGCCGCGGTGCGGGGGCGGTGGCTGTCATGCCCCTACGGTCGCGGCCGCCGCTTTGGTGACCGTGTGATCTCTCTGTGCGCTTGCTGTGCGCCGGGCCCGGTGCCCGAGACGGGGGACACCGGGCCCGGTGCTCAGCTGTGGACGCGCAGCGGCACGACGTTGCTCGGCAGGGAGCCCCGGCCCGGCTCGCGCTTCGGCGCGTCCGCGCTGATCGTCAGCGTCACCAGGCTCGCGTACCGCGGGTGCCGGTCGACGTAGACCTCCGGCACCGAGCACGCCGCCGCCAGGACCGCGCGGTGGCGGTGCAGGTGGTCGAAGGCCTCGCGGCCGTACAGCGACACGACGACGTCACCGCCGCGGGGCCGGCTCCAGAGGATGGTGGGCCGGCCGCCGGGGAGGCGCAGGTGCGGGAACACCGCCCGCAGCCGGTGCTGCAGCGCCACCGCCTTGAACCGGGCGCGGACCTGGCGCCGCCGCAGCACCGCCCAGCCGAGCGCGGCGGCCAGGACGAGCGATGCCCACAGTGGACCCGCCCACAGCGCGAAGGTCACGGCGCAGTAGGGGAGCAGGGTGACGGCCAGGATCTCCCACCGCCAGTGGTAAACCCGCAGCGGGAAGGACGGCTGCTCGCTCATCTCCGTGCTCCTTTCGTCGTGGCGACGGCGGAAGACCCCGCCGAGGTGGTGCAGGAGACGCCCGGCCCCGGTGGCGGCCACGATGGCCGCGACGATCGCCGGCCCGGACGTCATGTCGGGATCCGCGTCTTGGGGGCGGGCTGCAAGTCCTTGTCCTTGCCCAGCCGCCAGGTCCACCGCCACCCCGCCCAGACCGCGGCGACGGATCCCACCAGGACGAGCACGACGGCCTGCCCGACAAGACCGTCGAGCGGCGCGAGCCGCAGCAGCACCAGCAGCGCCCAAAGCTGGGACGCGGTGAAGGGGATGACGAGCCCGGCGGCGTAGACGCCACGCCGCCAGCGGCTGCCGCGCGGTGCGGCGGTGGTGTTGGGGTCCATGAGTGCCCTCCTCCTCGGTGGATCCAGGAAACCTCCGGAACGCCGCGCCTTGTGTGTCAGGTGACTCAGAAGGCGGGATTCAGCTCGCGATTCGTCGAAGTTCGGCCAGGCGGTGGATCGTCACGTTGGCTGGACGTAGGAGAGGTGTGACCGTGCCTCTGATACTTCCGGCGGTGACGCACGCGTTCGGGTGGGTGGCTCGATCAGGCAATCCGGCGGCGGCTTTCCGGGCCGCTGGGCACTCTCCGTGGTAACCCGGGAGCGGCCGGTCGCGAGGTGGCCGACAAAAAGGTGGCCTGTGAGCTGCGGCCGCAACCCTTTTGGAGGAGTCGGGCCGAGTCGGCGGCGTCATTGCCGCGAGGATGGGATAAGGTGCGCTCTGTGTCCACGAACTGTCACCTCCCTACGTTTGCCTACATGAGTAGGTAAGAACAGTGGCCGGTGCCTACCTACATTCTATGTCGGCGGCAGAGCCGCCGATAGGTACTGATGTGGTAACGCTGACCGTCGCGGAGGTAGGCAGGGAGTTGCGCCGGCTGCGCAAGGCGGCTGGGCTGACCCAGGCCGACGTCGCCCGGATCATCGGTGTGACCCGGGCGAACCTGACCCAGTGGGAAACCGGGCGGTACCTGCCGTCGGTGGAGAACGCCCGGCTGCTCGACGATCACTTCCGGGCAGCGAACTCGCTGGTCCGGATGGTCGAGGCGGCCCGGTCGCCGGCGCCGGCAGGCGGTGCGCTCCTGTCGACGGGTGGCTCGCTGCTCGAAGTCTTCCGGCGGGCCGGACACAGCCTCGCCGGGCTTCTGATCCGCGACGAGAACGGCCGTGCGGTCGGCTGGCGGCACAACCTCCAGCAGACGAGCGAGCAGACCACGCTCGCCACGGCCTACGGGATCAGCGCCACGGTCGTGTTGGGCGCCACCTACATCGACCTACACGACATCGTCGAGGATCTTTACGCGAAGCGGTCCGACTTCGGGTGGCAGGGCCGTTCCGCCGGCCGCCGCCCCGAGGTCACCGCGGCGGTGGTGGACGCGCTGTGCCAAGCCAGCACCGTCCTCTCCGCCGAAGAAGGGCTCCAGCACCTCGAGAACTCACTCGACGAATACAGCCGGACGCGCCCCTTTTTGCTCGCTACCGCGTTGCGCACCTCGGCGCGCATCGGACCCGACGCCCCGCTGACCCGGCGGCTGGCCGACGACCTCCTCGCGGCCCGGCTGGACTTCGACGGCGTCCTCTTGTGGGGCGAGAAGAAAGAACCGCGACTCGTGTCGCCGGAACCGTCCGCAGCGCACACCGCGCGTGCCGTCGTGGCATTGCGGGTTCTGCTGCGGACTGGCGAAGACCGCCCCGACGTCCGCGACGCCGTCGACGTGGCAACGGAATGGCTCGTCGACCGCACCCACCCCGACGACGGGATCATGGAAGAACTCGCGCTGCCGCAACCCGGTGGCCGGCAATCCGTCCGCGTGAACATCAAGCACTTCACTTCCGCTTGGGTCGTCCAAGCACTCGCGGAGGCCCCGCAGGTGCCCGCGGTCCGGCTGAGCCGCGCACTCAGCTCGCTTTGGGAACGCTACGAAGCCGGTGTCGGCCTGTGGGCCTGGGGCAGCGGCGACCTTCCCATCTGGATGACCCTCGACGCCGTCACCGCCCTGCGCTCGGCCGCGCTGGCGTTCACGGCACCCCCTTTCCTCCCACCAGCCGCAGAATAGAGAATCCCCGCACGATGAGCACGACTCCCTTCGTCGTTGCCGCCGATCTTTCGGCAGGCCACGCGTTCCCGCGCCGGATCGCGGAAGCGCTTCGCGGCGACGATCTCCACATCGGCTTGACCCAGCTCGAAGCGGCGTCCGAGCACATCCGCGCCGACCGGCTCGGTTTCGCCGCCTGGCTGCGGGACCTGATCGCCGACGACGCGGCGGTCACCGAGGTGGCCAAGCGTTCGTACTGGCACCCCAACAGCTTCGCGAAGATCGTCCTCCACGCCGGCGTCGAACCGGAGTTCCGCGTTCGCCTGCACGTCTGGCCCCGCGGCGAGACGCCTTCGCGCGGTGAATCCAACCCGCACAGCCACCGGTGGGACTTCTCCTCCTACGTGCTCACCGGAACCGGGATGCACATGGTGGACTTCGAGGAGGCCACCGACGGCGGGAAGCCGTACCAGCGGTACCGCTACGGTACCGACCCCGCGAACCCGGCGGCGCTCGTCGCTGACGGCGAAGCCCGGCTGAAACGCCGCGGGGTCCGGCACGTCCACGGTGGTGACGTGTACCGGTGCGACACCTCGGTCGTGCACACGGTGCGTCCGATCGACGCCGGGCTCACCGCGACTGTCGTGGTCCAGGGACCGCGCCGGACGCCGACGACGGTCGTCTACTGCGAGCCGGGGGAAAGCGACGACCAGCCCAACTTCGCACTCGACGGAGCCGACTTGGTGCGGCTCGTGAGCGAGATCCTTTCGAGCCTCGAGAACGAGGTCGCACCATGACGCTCATGGAGTTCAAGGCCCAGGTCATGAAGCGCCGGAGCCCAGCGCGACGAGGTGACCGCGGGGTGCTGACCGACCGGGCGATCCGGCGCGCTCAGCAGTCCGGCGAACTGCGGGTCGAGCCGTTCGACGCCACTCTCGTGCGCCCGGCCGCGCTCAGCCTCCGGCTCGGGTACGAGGCGTTCACGCTCACGACGTCCGGCCCGGTCGACGTCGCCGATCGGGCGACCCACCCGGACCTGGTTCCCAAGGAGTTCGACGCCCAGGGGCGGCTGGTCGTGGAGCCCGGCGAGGTGGTGCTCGCCCCGACGTTGGAGAAGATCGGCCTCCCCGGGACCCTCGCCGGCCTCGTCGACGGCACCAGCGACTACGCGCGGCTCGGGATCAGCGTCGTGCTGTGCGGTCAGGTCAGCCCCGGGTTCGGACGGGCCGCGGGCGCGGTGCTCACCCTGGAGATCGTCAACCACCTGCGGCACCCGGTGCTGCTGTACCCCGGGACGCGGATCTGCAACTTGATGCTGTTCGCATCTTCCGGGAGCGAGCTGACCTACGGCGAAATGCCGCACAACTACTCGAGCGACCACACAGTCGTCGCGTCCCGATTGGCAGACCATGTCCGGCGCAACTGAGCTCACGCTAGGCGACCTGGGCGAGCGGGGCATCCAGGAACGCGTGCTGCGGCCCCGCTACGGTGCTTTGGAAGGCTTCGGCGACGACAGCGCGTTCCTGGCGGCGGTCGAGACGGGGTGCGAACTGGTCGCGACGACCGACAGCTGCCCGACGCCGGTCGTCAACATCCTGGCCGAGCCGGACCTGTTCCACGCGGGCTGGCTGCTGGCCACGATCAACTTGTCGGACCTGGCCGCTGCCGGCGCCGAGCCGCTTGGCCTGGTCGTGAACTACACCCTCCCCAAGACGACGACGGTCGCGGAGTTCGAGCGCCTCCTCGACGGCGTCGACGCCTGCTGCCGGGAACACCGGACGAAGGTCGCCGGCGGCGACATCCGGGACGGCGCGACGATGCAGCTGACGGCCACCGCGATCGGCCGGTGCGTGCCGGGCAGCAGGCTCCGGCGGTCCGGGGCTCAGGAGGGCGACCGCCTGTTGCTGGTCGGTTCACCGGGGTACCTCTGGGCGGCCGCACTGGTGAAGACGGGACGGGCTTCGCTGCCGGAGGCGCTGGCGGACGAGCTTTGGCGGCGGGCGTGCCGGCCGGACGCCCAGCTGAAAGCGGGGCGGATACTCGCCGCCGGCGGACTCGCGCGAGCGGCGATGGACGTGTCCGACGGCCTCTTCGCGACGGTTCGCACGCTTTGCGAGGCCAACGGGCTCGGCGCGACGATGACCGGGGAGTTCGAACTCGACGCGATCGTGGCGGAGGTGGCGCGACAGAGCGGCTTGCACCCGTTCGAGCTCGCCCAGACGTGGGGCGACTGGGGGCTGGTCGTGGCCACGCGGGCGGAGGACGCGGGGCTGGTCGTCAAAACGCTGTGGGGAGAAGGTGTGCCGGCGCAGGAGATCGGCACGATGACGGCCGGCCCCGCGCTGACGCTGGGTGCCGACGGGCCGGCGTGGGAGGGCACCGCGCAGGAGCGGTTCTCAGCCAGCTCCTGGCACGGTGGTGAGGCGGCCACGCTCGTCGCCGCCGTGCTCGGGCACCACTGATCGTCATTCCGCCGGCGCCGGCACAAACGGCGGGAATCGAGACGGAAACGCGATCGGCCGAGCCGATTCCACGGCGGCCCGGAAACGGTGCCGCTACGGGTACAATCGTGCTCTTGCCCGCGCCACTGCGGATCACTGGAGGGTGGCGGAGTGATGCCAGAGCGAACGCCCCGGGCCGCGCTCGCCCGCCGTCTGCGCGCCCTGCGCGAGGAGCAATGGCCGGACGCCGGTATCACGCAGGCCGACCTCGCCGGGGCCATCGGCAGGGTCAGCGTCGCGTTGATTTCCTCGTGGGAGAACCCGGAAAACCCGGTCATGCCGCCGATCAAGCGGCTCGAGGTGTACGCGACGCTGTTCGCGACCCGGCGGTCGCTGGACGGTGACCACCTGCGTGTCGTGCCGGCCGGGGAATTGACGAAGGAGGAACGGGAGCGGCGTGACGAGCTCCTGGACGAGTTGCGGTCGCTTCACGAAGGCTTCGAACCCAAGACTTTCGAGCAGGTGCGGGATCTCTGGACCTTCGAAGAGCACCAGGACGTCACCATCGTGTGCGCTCCGCTGCCGGAGGAGCTCCGCCGCCACCTCAGCTACGCCGATCCGGAGAGCGCCGACTTCGTTTCGCTGTACACCTATGCCGACCCCGACGCGCTGATCGAGCTGTTCGGCCACATCCGGGCCCGCAACCCCGAAGCCCGGGTCACTTTCCGTACCGCGGACAGCCTGATACCCGACGACTACACCGCCCACTTGATCCTGCTCGGTGGGGTCGACTGGAACTCGGTGACCCGCGACGTGATCGAACGGGTCGATCTCCCCGTCGAGCAGGTCGGCCGGGAGGAGGACGCCGAACAGGGCGGCTTCCGGGTGCGCCGGAACGGCCGGTCGATCCTGTTGGAGCCGCAGTTCGACGGTGGTCGCCTGCTGGAAGACGTCGCGCAGTTCTACCGCGGGATCAGCCCGTTCAACCGGAAGCGGACCGTGACCGTGTGCAACGGCATGTACGGCCGCGGCACGCTGGGAGCGGTTCGCGCGCTGACCGACCCGAGGTTCCGCGACCGCAACGCGGGCTACCTGCACGATCGCTTCGGCGAAGCGGAGTCGTTCAGCATCATCAGCCGGGTACCCGTCGTCGGAGGGCAGGGGCTGACCCCGGACTGGACCCTCGAGGAGAACCGGTTGCACGAGTGGCCCGAGGCCGCCGAATGACCGCGCGCCAGCACCGGTCGCACCGGGGCCTGCTGGCCCCTCGTGACGCCCTCGACGCTCCGCGGGCGGAGCTCGATGCGATCATCGTGCCCACCAGTCGCCCGGCCCATTACCTGTGTCAGGCCATCTCCGCGGCCAAAGAGCAGGACGTCCTCCTGCTCATGCTGTGCAGCAAGCGATCCACCGCCTTCGACGCCGTCATCGAGGCCAGGAACGCCGGTGCCCGCGCCCTCGCCATCGACACCGGTCTGCTCGATCCCGAGCTGGTGCCGGACTTCGCCACCGATCGGGTCCTGCGGTCCACCCGGTTCGGCCGGTCGGCTGACACCAGTTTCAAGCGGAACCTCGGGTTGCTCATCGCGGTGCTCGCCGGCTGGGAACGGATCCTCTTCCTCGACGACGACATCGAGCTGCCCGATCCGGTCCACCTCGGTGCCGCCGCCGGATTGCTCGGCGAGTACCCGGTCGTCGGGCTCGCCAACGCGGGCATGCCGGACAACTCCGTCGTGTGTCACGCGATCCGGGATGTCGGACTGCCACAGGACACGTTCATCGGTGGCGGAGCCCTCGCGGTCGGTGAAGTCGCGTTCGAGTCCTTCTTCCCGAACATCTACAACGAAGACTGGTTCTTCCTCCTCGACGGCACCGGCTTGCGGCCGTCGGCGATCACCGGAACAGCTGTCCAGCGCGTTTACGACCCGTATCGCGACGCTCGGCGCGCCCGTGGTGAAGAACTGGGTGACACGCTGGCGGAGGGCGTGTTCGGTCTGTTCGACAGCCACCTCGGCCTGGCGGACGCCGATCAGGCCTACTGGCGGGAGTTCCTCGTCCATCGGCGGCGGATCATCCACGACACCATCGAGCTGGTACGGGCGTCGCCGAACGAGGCAGCCGTACGCGCGCGGATGGTCGCCGCGCTCAAAGCGGCGATCGGGCACAGCCTGCTGATCACGCCGGAGCTGTGCATGGGGTACCTGAGTGCCTGGCAGTCGGATTGCGGGCGCTGGCGGCGGCGGGTCACCCGGCTCCGGCGCGACCACGGGGCTGGTTTGGGCATCGAGCACGCCGTCGCGGCCCTCGAGATCCCGCGCGCCGCTCAGGTCGATGTCGGGGTCACGACCGGCGCGCGGCGCCGCTCGGTCGCACTTCGGGTGTGACCGGCTCCTGGCCTTTGACCAGCACGTGGCAGCGTTCCGGCCGGCGGACGACTCGGCCGTCCGGCCGCACGTCCAGCGTGTAGCAGGTGACCTCGCCATGACCCCAGTCCCGGTAGTCCAAGCGGCGGTACAGGCGGGCAGCGGCCGGGTTGTCGGTGCGGACCGCCAGGGCGACCCGGTGGCCGCCGCGCTCAAGGACGTATCGCTCGGTCGCGGCGACCAGTGCCCGGCCGATGCCGCGGTTGCGCAGCTGCGGCCGGACCTCGAGGTGGGTGAGCAGCGCGACGCCGGGAAGGTGCGCGCGGATCGGCGGCTCTTCGGCTCCTTCGAGCCACACGTAGACATCGCCCGCCAGGCGGCTCCCCAGCCACGCGAGCAGGAGCACGCCGCGCCCTTCCCGCTGGCGCGCCAGCCGGTCGGTGAAGTACCACTCGGCACCGAACGCCGCGGCGAACGGCTCTACGTCCGGGGAACGGGCCGGCCGCACGTGGGGCTGGGTCATGGGTCCTCCCGTCCGCCCGGGCGCACATCGTCGCACAAACCGCGGCTACATGGGAACGCTCAGTCGCTCGAGGTCAGGTCGTAGACTGTCACACCGTCCACAGTGGACGACCGGTAGTGCTCCGCCACCCATTCGGCGATCTGCTGGGCCGCGTCCGAACCGGTGCTGCCCTGCATCGTCATTCCTTCACCGAGGAAGTAGTGGATCCGCCCATCGGCCACGTACTGCTGGAACTGCGCCAGCGTCGGGTAAGGGTCCGTTCCGTTGAACCCACCCACCGCCATCACCGGTGCTCCGCTCGCCAGCTGGTAGCCGGCCGCAGCGTTCGACAACACCGTTGCCGCCGTCCACGTGTACTGGGACGCGTCCTGCCGCAGCAACGCCGTCAGTGACGCGCCTGGCAGGGTCGTGCTCAGCAGCGATCCCGGGCCGCCGCCACGACCGCCGCCGAAGCCGGCGGGGCCGCCGAAGCCGCCAGGGCCGCCGAAACGGCCTGATGATGGGCCTGCCGAAGGGATTGCGCCGCTGTGGGGCACCGCGGCCGTCGCCAGGGTGTACGCGCCGGTGCCCGACAACGTCACGATGAGCGCCAAGACGGCGACCGCCGTGGCCGCCCAGCGGGTCAAGTGGGCCGCGAAGAACAGGGCCACCGCGGCCAGCAGACCGCCGACCAGGATCGTCGGGGCAAGCCACGGGTGCCACGTCGAGCCCGAGAGCACCAGGTACGCCGTCAGGGCCGTCAAAGCCACGCCGCCGCTCAACGAACCGGATGCCGCCGGGTTCGAACGCAGGCGCCACAGCTGGACCGCCGCCGTGCCGGCCAGTGCCGCGATCGGCGGGGCCAGTGCCACCGTGTAGTACGGGTGGATGATGCCGCCCATGTAGCTGAACACCAGGGCCGTCACCACGAGCCAGCCGCCCCACAGGATCAGCGCCGCGCGGGAGCGGTCGGTGCGGGGTGCTCGGCGGGTGAACCACAGGCCCGCGAACAGCGCCAGCAGCGCCGCCGGCAGGAGCCACGCGATGCCGCCCGCCATTTCGCTGCCGAACAGCCTCGTCAGGCCGGTCGAGCCCCAGCCGCGGCCCGCGCCGCCGCCGACGCTGCCGACCTCGTCGCCGGTGATGCGGCCGAAGCCGTTGTAGCCGAAGACCAGTTCCCACAGGGAGTTGGTCTGGGAGCCGCCGATGAACGGGCGGTCCGCCGCCGGCCACAGGGCAACCACCACGAGGTACCAGCCCGCGGCGGCCACCGTCGAGGCGAACGCGCCCAACAGGTGCAGCAGCCGCTTGCCGAGCGGCGCCGGCGCGGCCACGAGGTAGGCGAGCGCGAACGCCGGGAGCACCAGGAACGCCTGCAGCATCTTCGCCAGGAAGCCGAACCCGACCGCCACGCCCGCCAGCGCGAGCCAGCGCGGGCTCGCCTTCTCACCGGCGCGGACCACGCAGTACGCGGCCGCGACCAGCAGCAGCACCAGCAGCGCGTCCGGGTTGTTGAACCGGAACATCAGCGCGGCGGCCGGGGTCAGGGCCAGCACGAGCCCGGCGACCAGGCCCGCGGCCGGGCCGGACGTCCGGCGCACCGTCGCGTACAGCAGCCAAACCGAGCCGACGCCCATCAGCGCCTGCGGCACCAGGATGCTCCACGCGTTGACGCCGAACAGCCGCGCCGACAGGCCCATCACCCACAGCGCCGCCGGGGTCTTGTCGACCGTGATCGCGTTCGCCGCGTCGCTCGAGCCGAAGAACAGCGCTTTCCAGCTCTGCGAACCCGCCTGGGCGGCCGCCGAGTAGAAGGCGTTGGCCCAGCCCGAAGCGCCGAGGCCCCAGAGGTACAGCACCGCCGTGCCGAGGAGCAGGACGGCCAGGGCCGGGCGGTGCCAGGCGGTGCGGGTGGGAGCAGGTGGGGTCACGACGGTTTCGCGTGACGCGAGTGCGGTCATGGGCTCAGCTTCCGGTGCCCAGCTGGGGCCGGGTTGTGCCGATGCTGTGCACTCGCTGTGCGGGCACGGCCACGGGCAGGCGCACGGCGAACTCGGTCCGCCCGGGACGGCTGTGCACCTCGATGGTGCCGTGGTGGGCGAGCACGACGGCGGACGCGATCGCCATGCCGAGCCCGGTGCTGCCCGCGGTGCGGGAGCGTGACGAGTCGCCGCGCGCGAACCGCTCGAAGACCTCCGGGAGCAGGGCGGGGTCGATGCCGGGGCCGTTGTCGGTCACCGTGAGCACCGCGCTGCCGTCCGCCGAGCGGGCCAGCGTCGTCACCACGGTGGTGCCCGGCGGGGTGTGCGTGCGCGCGTTGGCCAGCAGGTTCGCCAGCACCTGGTGCAGGCGCTGGACGTCGCCGTGCACGAGGACCGGGTCCGGGGGCAACTCCAGGAGCCAGCGGTGGCCGCGGCCGGCGACCTGGGCGTCGCCGACCGCGTCGGCGACCAGCCGGGTGAGGTCGACGTCGCGGACGTCGAGCGGGCGGCCCGCGTCGAGCCGCGCGAGCAGCAGGAGGTCCTCGACGAGCGCCGACATCCGGACGGCCTCGGACTGGATCCGGCCCATCGAATGGGCGACGTCGGGCGGCACCAGCGCGCTGCCGCGGGCGGCCAGCTCGGCGTACCCGCGGATGGCGGCGAGCGGGGTCCGCAGCTCGTGGCTGGCGTCCGCGACGAACTGCCGGACGCGGATCTCGCTGTCGTGGCGGGCTTCGAGGGCCTGGGCGACGTGGCCGAGCATGAGGTTGAGCGCCGAGCCGACCTGCCCGACCTCGGTGCGCGGGTCGGTGTCGGACTCCGGGACGCGGATGGACAGCGCCACCTGGCCGCGGTCGAGCGGGAGCTCGGTGACCCGCCCGGCGGTGGCCGCGACGCGGTCGAGGGGGCGCAGCGTGCGGCGGACCGCGAACGCGCCGAGGAAGGCCGCGCCGAGCACGCCCGCGGCGGCGACGCCGAACAGGATCAGCCCGACGGTGACCAGCGTGGCGGTGACCGGCGCCAGCGGCAGGCCGGTGACCACGACTTCGCCGGTCCCGGTGACCGGCAGCGCCATCAGCCGGTACTCGCCGAGGTCGTCGAGGGACACCGTGTGCGGCTTGCCGTCGGTGGGCACCGAGAGCATGCCGGCCTGCTGCGCCGCCGTCAGCTGGAGGCGTTCGCCGTGTTCGGAGATGCTGTCGTCGTGGACGAGCTGCCGCCCGTCGAAGGTGCCGCTGACCGTGCCGACGTTCTGCCCGAGCGGGTGCTGGCCCTGGTCGTCGGGCAGCGGGCCGGCGTCCTGCGGGCGGGCGTTGCTCGCGAAGACGAGCGAGCGGCTCGCGGCCGCGGACAGCTGCTGGTCGACCTGGCGGGTGAGGAAGACGTCGAGCGCGAGCTCGCTGACGACGCCGACGATCAGGCACACCACGGTGAGCAGCACGACCATCGACCCGGTCAGCTTCGCGCGCAGCGAAAGCCGCCCCCGGCGGGGGCGTGACGGGACGGTTCGCGCGGCCATGGGATCAGCGTCCGTCCAGGCCGTGTGTGCGGGTTGTGTGCTGCCTGTGAGGCGGCTGTGCGGTGCCGGTGCCCGGTTCCGCCGGTCACAGGAACGGCTGACGGCGGGCACAGTGCGCGCACAGCGACGGGCTCCACCGTGGATCGCACCGAAGGATCTCGTTAAGGAGCACGACCATGACCACACCGCAGGCACCGTCCACACCGGACCAGACGTGGGGCGCCGCGCCCGCACCGGGCACGCCGCCGCGCGCGAGCTGGTCCCCGGGCAAGAAGATCGCGGCGGGCGCCGTCGCGGCGGTGATCGTGGCCGGCGGGGGAGCGGCGGTCTGGGCCGCTTCGTCGTCGACGTCGACCGCCGCGGCCACCGGCCCCGGCGGGATGAACGGCATGACCGGCGGCCCCGGCGGCATGCCGGGCGGCGGCTTGGGGTCGGCGTTGCACGGGGAGTACGTGTCCTCAGACGGGAACGGCGGCTACGTCACGAAGATCATGCAGACGGGTGAGGTGACGGAGCTGAGCGCGACGTCGCTGACGGCGAAGAGCGACGACGGCTTCTCGAAGACGTACACGATCACGTCGGCGCAGGCGACGGGCCTGGCGACGGGCGACACGATCACGGTGGTGGCGACGGAGTCGGGCGACACGGCGACGGCGACGTCGGTGACGGAAGGGCAGACGGGCGCCCAGCCGGGCGGCGGGCAGGGAACGCCGCCCACCGGCGCGCCGGCCCAGACGGGCTGAAGCCGGCCCTCAAGCGCCCCAATGTGGCCTTGGTTGCGTCTGGCGCACCCAAGGTGGCCTTCGGTGCGTCAGACGCACCGAAGGCCACCTTGGGGCGCTCGGGCCTCAAGGACGGCAGGTGACGAGAGGTCGTGGGCGAGCACAGGCCGCGGCGTAGGTGTCGCGGAGTTCGGTGATCACGACGCCCGGCTCGGTCCGGAGGCGGCTCGGGAGGGTCTGCAGGCAGACGATCCCGGCTGCCGAGTACCGCGCGTTCCGCGCCAAGGTTGCCGCGTAGTGGTCGCCGCCCTCGTGGTACCCGCGCGAGTCGATCTCCCAGGCGAAGGCGACGTCTTCACACCAAGCGTCCGGCTTCGAAATGAAGCTGCCGTCCCGGTCGAAGACGCTGACGTTCCATTCGGCTGCGGGCAGCTCCGAAAGCTTCCAGATTTCCCAGGCATCTGCCTCGGCTACCGACTCCGCACCGTTCAAGATCGCTTGCAGTGCTCGCCGGGGGATCGCGGAGCCGCGTTGACTGCCCAGGCTCAACTCGCGATCGAGCTGCTCTGGCGTGCATCTCCTCCGCTGGACCGCTTCGGCGAGCATCGCTTGTACGGTGTCGAAGTCGCGAAGCCGGCGCGCTCCGTCGAGCACCGCGCGGTGCACCGGCGCGATCGGCACGCCGTCTCTCAGCAATGGGTTCGGCAGCCGGGTGGTGCGCTCGATCAGGGCGAACCCCGCACTGGTGACCTCGCGCGCGTGTGGGGTCAGCAGGTGGACGTCGTCCGGTTCCGGGATCCGTTGCAAACCGTGCCGGCGCAAGGCCCAAAGCCCCGTGACCACGGAGCGGTTGCCCCCGCGCAGCAGCGCGGCTCTCAGCCGTTGTTCGTCGGTCGGCTCCGAGGGATGCAGCAAGATCACACCCGGCAGCAGTCTGCGCCATGGTCCGCCGGGTAGGCACCGCCGGTAGATGCTGCTTCGGGGCATGCCGATTTCCTCGAGCTCCGATACGCGTACGACGTCGGGATTGCTCGCGTGGCCGGTGACGAGTGGGTGCTTGGTCCAGGTTGCTCGGTACACGCGTCGAGGATGCGCACCAGGTCCGACAAAACCGCGCCGCGCGCGGTCACGAGTGGCAGTTCAAGGCCGTTTCCGTCGGAAATCCGCCGTTCGCGCCCCTCGCCTCAAGCGCCCCAAGGTGGCCTTGGTTGCGTCAGACGCACCGAAGGCCGCCTTGGGTGCGTCAGACGCACCGAAGGCCACATTGGGGCGCTTGGGGTCAGCGGCGGTCGTAGTCGACCGCGACCTCCGGGGTCGTCGCCCGGGCCCGGCACGTCAGGATCCGGCACGCCGCCGCGTCGGCCTCGGTCAGCGCGTAGCGGACGTCCATGTCGACCTGGCCGTGCAGGAGCGTTGCCTGGCAGGTGCCGCACGCGCCGCCCTGGCAGGAGTACGGGACCTCCAGACCCGCGCGCAGGGCCGCGTCCAGGACCGTCTCACCCGCGGCGGCCGGGATGGGGGTCGTCGTGCCGCCCAGGGTCACCGCCACCGTGGCCGCCGGGCCCGCCGGGTCGCGCAGCGGGGCCGCGCCGCGGAAGAGTTCGAAGTGGACGTTCTCCTCCGGGACGTCCGCGTCCGCCAGGGTGCGGCGGGCCAGGTCCGTCAGGCCCCTCGGGCCGCACAGGAACCACTCGTCGACCTTCGCCGGGTGGAGGCGGTTCTGCAGGAGGGCGCGCAGCCGGGTGGCGTCGAGGCGGCCGCGCTGGTAGCGCTCGTGGGAAATGGCCAGTGCCTCGCCGATCACGTCGAACTGGCGGGGCCGGTGCGCGTGCAGGTCCGGGTCGCGCTCGTCGGTGCGGTAGTGCACGACGTGCAGGCGGCCGCCGAAGCCCTCGGCCAGTGCCGTCAGCTCTCGCGCGAACAAAGTCGTCGCACCCGACGTGTTCACGTACAGCAGCGTCGCCTTGCTGTGCGGCTCCGCCGACAGCGTGCTGACCAGGATCGACAGCACCGGCGTGATCCCGCTGCCCGCGGCCAGCGCGACGTAGTGCGCGGTCCGCGCGGGATCCTGGGTGTGCGTGAACCCGCCCGACGGCGGCAGGACGTCGAGGAAGTCGCCTGCGGCCAGCGCCGTCGTCGCGTGGCTCGAGAACGCTCCGCCCGGGCGCCGCTTCACCGCGATCCGCAGCTCCCCGGACTCCGCCGGCGCGCAGATCGAGTACGTCCGCCGCACCGGCTGCCCGTCGAGCACGGCCCGGACCGCCACGTGCTGGCCGGGGGTGAACCGGAACTCCTCCTTGAGCTGCGGCGGGACGTAGAACGTGATCGCGACGGCGTCCGCGGTCAGCGGCCGCACCTCGCGCACCCGCAGCCGGTGGAAGCGGCTCGGCCCGAGCGGCGGGGGCGCCGGCGCCGGTTCGCCGCCGAGCTCGCACGTCAGCCGCCGCCACGCGCGGTACTCCGCCGCGGTCAGCTCGCGGCCCCACGCCGTGGTGATCGGGACGTCGCGGGCCAGGTACGCGTCCCGGTTGTCCTTCCACGCGCGCAGGTAGCGGTAGAACGGCACGGCGGGGTGGAGGTGGTGCACCAGGTGGTAGTTCTGGTAGAGCATCATCGGCGTCATCAGCCACTCGAGCCCCACCCGCACCCGCGTGGTGCCGAACTTGTCGCGGGGCTTCGCGGCGGGCAGCCCGTGGTGCGGCAGCCAGTCGAACCACCACGCCAGCACGGCCAGCCCGAGCCGCTGCGGCAGCACGTAGCCCAGCAGCAGCTCCACGCCGTAACCGCCGGCGATCAGCGTCGCGGCCGCGGCGAACGCCAGCGACACCGCGACGACCGTCTCCGCGCGCTCCTGCGGCGGGCGGGTCCGGACGCGGGCCGCGTAGAACCGCGCGTACCAGAAGTCGATGGTCAGCCACCGGAACGGCAGCGACCACCAGGCGCCCTGCGAGGTCCACGCGTCCGGGTCGGTGCGCGAGTCCGCGTTGGTGTTGCGGTGGTGTTCGCTGTGGATGAACCGCAGCAGCGGGAACGACGCGTAGGCGGCGACGAACGGCATCGCGAGCCTGCCGAGCACCTCGTTGACCCACGTCAGCTTCCCGGCCGCGTGGTGCGACGACTCGTGCACCACGGTGAACATCGTGAAGGTGACGATCGCGTGCAGCGGCACGGTGAACACCGGCGGCGCGATCCCCTCCAGCAGCAGCCAGGTCGCGGTGACCCACAGCGTGACGCCGCCGAAGAACAGCAGCAGCGTCGGCACCGAAGCGCGGGGGAGCGGGATCCGGGGCGAAGGCACCGCGCGGGACGGCACCGGAAGCGCCGTCCCGGTGCCGCGCGGCGGGGTGTCGACGACGGGCATCGAACGGTCTCCTCGGTCGAGAAGCTCCTGGCGAGGCGGGAGTCACCGTAGACAACCCGGCGGGGTTTGTAAACGTTCGGGCAGGCTTCGAAAAAAGGCGCCCGCCAGCGAAACGTTAGCGGTGGGTAAGCTCGCCTTGTGAAGGCCGTCACCCACCCCGCCCCGGCACGCACCCGGGAACGGTTGCTGGCCGCGGCGGCGGACGTCATCGCCGCGGACGGCTGGGCCGCCGTGACGATGGGGAAGCTGGCCGCGCGGGTCGGCGTCAGCAGGCAGACCGTCTACAACGAACTCGGCTCCAAGGCCGAGCTCGCCGAGGCGCTGATGCTCGCCGAGACCGACCTGTTCGTCGCGCGCGTGAACGCCGACGTCGCCGCGCACCCGGACGACCCGGTGGACGGCGTGACGGCCGCCTTCCGGCACACCCTCGAAGCCGCCCGCGCCAACCCGCTGGTCCAGATCGCGCTCGGCGGCGCGCAGGGCGGCCGCGACGACTTCCTCCCGCTGCTCACCTCGCAGCCGGAAGCGGTGCTCGGCCGGGCCGTCGAGGCCGTCGCCGCGGTGTTCGCGGGCGCCTACCCCCAGGTCCGGCTGACCCCGTCGGAGTGGGCGGTCGCGGTCGAGGCGTTCGTCCGGTTGCTGCTGTCCCACCTGGTGCAGCCCAGCGGCTCGGCCGAGCACGCGAGCGGCCAGATGCGCTGGGTGATCGGCCGGATGCTCGGGTCCTGACGCCGCAGGTGGCCCCCGGCCCGGCGGCGATGGCCACTGGCCTAGACTCGGACGTCCCGGTCTGCACGTGACCGGGGCCATTTCCGCAGGATTGTCCTACACAATCGTTACCGCTCGAGGAGAAGACCTTGAAGAGCACCGTCGAGCAGCTGAGCCCGACGCGAGTCAAGATCAATGTCGAGGTGCCGTTCGACGAGCTCAAGCCGAACTTCGACCGCGCCTACCGCAAGATCGCCCAGCAGGTGCGCATCCCGGGCTTCCGGCCCGGCAAGGCGCCCGCTCGCGTCCTGGAAAGCCGCATCGGCCGCGGCCCGGTGCTCGACGAGGTCGTCAACGAGGCCATCCCGGCGAAGTACATCGAGGCCGTCCGCGAGAACGAGGTCCGCACGCTCGGCAACCCCGAGTTCGACGTGACCAAGCTCGAGGACCGCGACGTCCTGGAGTTCACCGCCGAGGTCGACGTCCGCCCGGAGATCGAGCTGCCCGACCTCGAAGGCTTCGCGGTCACCGTCGACGACGTCGAGCTGACCGACGCCGAGGTCGACGAGCAGCTCGACGAGCTGCGCGCCCGCTTCGGCACGCTGACCGGCGTCGACCGCCCGGCCGAGACCGGCGACTTCGTCTCGATCGACCTGTCCGCGACCGTCGACGGCGAGGCCGTCGAAGAGGCGAGCACCACCGGGCTGTCCTACGAGATCGGCTCCGGCCAGCTCGTCGACGGCATCGACGAGGCCATCGTGGGCGCGACCGCCGGCGAGACCAAGACGTTCACCACCCAGCTCGTCGCCGGGGAGCACGCCGGCAAGGACGCCGAGGTGACCGTGACCGTCCAGACGGTCAAGCAGCGCGAGCTGCCCGAGGCGGACGACGAGTTCGCCCAGATGGCGAGCGAGTTCGACACGATCGAGGAGCTCAAGGGCGACCTCCGCGAGCGCCTGGGCCGCGTCAAGAAGATGCAGCAGGGCGTCCAGGCCCGCGACAAGGTGCTCGACGAGCTCCTGGAGCGCACCGAGGTGCCGATCCCGGAGAAGGTGCTCGACGCCGAGATCGAGAACCGCAAGCACGACGCGATCCACCCGTTCGACCACGACGAGGCCCAGTTCGCCAAGGCCCTCGAGGCCGAAGGCCGCACCCTCGAAGAGTTCGACACCGAGACCCGCACCGAGTCGGAGAAGGCCGTCCGCACGCAGCTGCTGCTGGACACCATCGCCGACAAGGAAGAGGTCTCGGTCAACGACGGCGAGCTCACCGAGCGGATCATCTACCAGGCCCAGCGCTTCGGCATCAGCCCGGACGAGTACGTCCAGCGCGCCCAGCAGTCGGGCCAGCTGACCGCGATCTACGCCGACGTCCGGCGCGGCAAGGCCCTCGCTTCGGTGGTCCGCAAGGCCACCGTGACCGACGGTTCCGGCGCCGAGGTCGACCTCTCGGAGCTGTTCGGCTCGGACGAGCCCGCCACCGACGAGGCAACCCAGGAGACGCAGGTCACCGACGAAACGGCGAAGACTCCGGCGGAGTGAAGCTGTGAGCGAACTTGGGCGGTGTCAGGCATTCTGCACCGCCCAAGTTCGTTAGGGTCGGATACAAGATCTCAAGCATCTGAAACGACAGCGGTGGCCGTCAGCACCGGGCCACCGCCGGCGAAAAGGCAGGCAGACGTGACGCAGCACACGCCCGAGGCGCGGACCGGCACCGCAGGGCTCAACCTCACCGACTCGGTGTTCGAGCGGTTGCTCCAGGAGCGCATCGTCGTCCTCGGTTCCGAGGTCAACGACGAGGTCGCCAACCGGATCACCGCGCAGCTGTTGCTGCTCGACGCCGACGACGCCGAGTCCGACATCCGCTTCTACATCAACTCGCCGGGCGGTTCGGTCACCGCCGGGTTCGCGATCTACGACACCATGCAGCTCATCCGCCCGGACGTCGCGACGTACGCGATGGGCATGGCGGCCTCGATGGGGCAGTTCCTGCTCTCCTCGGGCACGCCGGGCAAGCGCTACGCGCTGCCGCACGCGCGCATCCTGATGCACCAGCCGTCGGCCGGCGTCGGCGGCACGGCGTCGGACATCGCGATCCAGGCCGACCTGTTCAACAAGTGGAAGCAGGAGCTGGCCCGGATCACCGCGGAACAGACCGGCCAGACGGTCGAGCAGATCATCAAGGACGGGGACCGCGACCGCTGGTTCACCGCGCAGGAGGCGAAGGACTACGGGTTCGTGGACCACGTCCTCACCGCCGACATCGCCCGTCCGGGCTCGAACTGAGCGCGAAGCACACAGGAGACTCGATCATGAGCAACTTCCGGCTCCCGGGTGACTTCCAGGCCCCGAGCACGCCCCAGTCGCGGTACATCCTGCCGTCGTACGTGGAGCGCACCAGCTACGGCGTCAAGGAGTCGAACCCGTACAACAAGCTGTACGAAGAGCGGGTCATCTTCCTCGGCGTGCAGGTGGACGACGCGTCGGCCAACGACGTGATGGCCCAGATGCTGCACCTCGAGCACGAGGACCCGGACCGCGACATCCTGATCTACATCAACTCGCCGGGTGGCTCGTTCACCTCGCTGATGGCGATCTACGACACCATGCAGTTCGTCCGCCCGGACATCCAGACGTACTGCCTCGGCCAGGCCGCCTCGGCCGCCGCGGTGCTGCTGTCGGCCGGCACGCCGGGCAAGCGCTACGCGCTGCCGAACGCGCGCGTGCTGATCCACCAGCCGGCCACCGAGGGCACCTACGGGCAGGTCTCGGACCTGGAGATCCAGGCGAACGAGATCCAGCGCGTGCGCCGCCAGATGGAGGTCATCCTGGCCAAGCACACGAACAAGGACCCGGACCAGATCCGGACCGACATCGAGCGCGACAAGATCCTCACGGCCGAGGAGGCCAAGGCGTACGGCATCATCGACGAGGTGCTGCCGTACCGCAAGGCGTCGGCTCTGTAGATCCGCCAGGCCGGTGTGTGTCGAGGAGACGACACACACCGGCATCCTGGTTTAGGGTCGTCCTCTGACGTGCTCCCGGAGCGTGTGGGTGTTCCCGCCCACGGCATCGGACGGGTACCGTCAGTGGCAATGCGTGAGGCTCCGCCCGGTCGAGAGTGGCCGGGGGGTCGCACCGCCGCAACACACGTCAGGCGCGGAAACCCGCGCCGGAGGGGACGAGGTCAACGGCCATGGCACGGATCGGTGACGGCGGAGACCTGCTGAAGTGTTCTTTCTGCGGGAAGAGCCAGAAGCAGGTGAAGAAGCTCATTGCCGGCCCCGGGGTCTACATCTGCGATGAGTGCATCGACCTCTGCAATGAGATCATCGAGGAGGAGCTGGCCGAGGCCGGCGACGTCAAGCTCGACGAGCTGCCCAAGCCCGCCGACATCCACGAGTTCCTCGAGCAGTACATCATCGGTCAGGACGACGCCAAGCGGACGCTCGCGGTAGCGGTCTACAACCACTACAAGCGGATCCAGGCGGACGACAAGGCCGGGCCGAAGGACTCCAAGGAGGAGTCGGTCGAGCTCGCCAAGTCGAACATCCTGATGCTCGGCCCCACCGGGTGCGGCAAGACCTACCTCGCGCAGACCCTGGCGAAGCTGCTGAACGTGCCGTTCGCGATCGCGGACGCCACGGCGCTGACCGAGGCCGGGTACGTCGGCGAGGACGTCGAGAACATCCTGCTCAAGCTCATCCAGGCGGCGGACTACGACGTCAAGCGGGCCGAGACCGGGATCATCTACATCGACGAGGTCGACAAGATCGCCCGGAAGAGCGAAAACCCGTCGATCACCCGCGACGTGTCCGGCGAGGGTGTCCAGCAGGCGCTGCTGAAGATCCTCGAGGGCACCACCGCCTCGGTCCCGCCGCAGGGCGGCCGCAAGCACCCGCACCAGGAGTTCATCCAGATCGACACGACGAACGTGCTGTTCATCGTGGCCGGCGCGTTCGCCGGGCTGGAGAAGATCATCAACGAGCGGGTCGGCAAGCGCGGCCTCGGCTTCGGCGCGGAGATCCGCACCAAGTCCGAGATCGAGGAGAGCGACGTCTTCTCCGACACCATGCCCGAGGACCTGATCAAGTTCGGGCTGATCCCGGAGTTCATCGGCCGGCTCCCGGTCGTGGCGACGGTGAACCACCTGGACAAGGACTCGCTGGTCAACATCCTGACCCAGCCGCGCAACGCCCTGGTGAAGCAGTACAAGAAGCTCTTCGAGATGGACAACGTCGAGCTCGAGTTCACCAAGACCGCGCTCGAGGCCATCGCCGACCAGGCGGTCCTGCGCGGCACCGGCGCCCGCGGCCTGCGTGCGATCATGGAAGAAGTGCTCCAGCCGGTGATGTACGACATCCCGAGCCGCGACGACGTGGCGAAGGTCGTCATCACCGAGCAGACCGTCCGGGAGAACGTGAACCCGACGATCGTCGCCCGGCAGCCGACCCGGCGCGCCCGCAGCGAGCGCGGTGAGAAGTCGGCCTGACGCCGGCCGTCTCCGGGCCACCACGGGCCCGGAGACCGACAGGAAAAGCTGAATGACTGCTGATTCTTTCCCGGGTACCGGGGGCACCACCCGCGGGGGCGGCGTGCAGGCGCCGCCGCCTCCGGCCCCGCCCGCCGAACCGGTGGCCGCCGGGCCGGTCCTCGGGTTCCGCGAGCTGAGCGAACGCGTGATCGCGTCCGCTTTCGAGCGGTACCCGTGGCTGAACCGCGTGCTGATGGGCGTGCTGGCCGTGTGCACCGGCACGTGCGTCGTGGCCGTGGTGAGCCGGCTGTCGCCGTTGCCGCTGATCCCGGTGCCGCTGTTCCTCGTCGCGGGCTACGGGCTGTGGCAGGCCCGCGGCGTGACCGAGCGGCGTCAGCTGGTCAACTGGGTGCTGCTGTTCGCCCTCGCGGCGCTGATCGGTTTCTGGCTGATCTCCGTCGTCGGCCGCTGGGTGGAGTGAAGTCCCGCCTTTCGTAGCGTTTGGCGTCGTAGCCGCCGGGGTACCACCGACGCGTGGTAGATGCCCTTCAGCCGTTCCGGCATCCCGCATTGTTCTACCGTGGTGACACTGAGTACCTCGATGGTGTCATTCCGTTCCTGCTCGAAGGGCTCGACCGCGGTGAGCCCGCCGCCGTCGCCGTTCCGGGCCGCAACCTGGTGCTCGTCGAGAAGGCGCTGGAAGACCGCGCGGACGACGTCCTCCTGATCGACATGGGCCGGGCGGGCCGCAACCCCGGCGCCATCCTGCCCTCGGTGCTGCACTCCTTCGCCGACCGGCACCCCGGCCCGGTGCGGATCGTCGGCGAGCCGGTCTGGGCCTGGCGCTCCGACGCCGAGTACCCGGCGTGTGTGGAGCACGAGGCGCTGATCAACAACGCCTTCGCGGGCCGTGACCTGGCGATCCTCTGCCCGTACGACGTCGCGGCGCTGTCCCCGCCGATCCTGGCAGACGCCGAGCGCACCCACCCCGAGCTGTGGGGCCTGGCGGGCCCGTTCGACAGCCCGCGCTTCGACCCCGACGGCGTCCGCGCGGACCTGAGGCGCCCGCTGGAGCCCCCGAACGGCGCGGTGGAGCGCTCGTTCGACCTCGCGCAGCTGGCGTCGCTGCGGGGCTTCGCGGAGATCTGGGCGGCCCGCCACGGCCTCCGCCGGCCGCGCCGCGACGACTTCGCGCTGGCGATCGCCGAGCTGACGACGAACAGCGTGCTCTACGGCGGCGGCACGGGTGTTCTGCGGTTGTGGGCGGCGCCGGACGAGGTGGTCGGCGAGGTGACCGACACGGGCACGATCGCGGACCCGCTGGCCGGCCGCATCCCGCCGGCGGCGTCGACGCTGGGCGGGCGCGGCCTGCTGCTGGTGAACCGGCTGGCCGACCTGGTCCGCACGTACTGGATCCCGGGCTCGACGACGACCCGGGTCCACTTCCGCTGCGGCTGACCTCGCCCGCCGGGTACTTCGGCTGTAGACAGACCGTCAGTCCGTGCGGGGGACGTGCTTGCCGAGGAAGCTGATCAGGCTCGGCACCACCGTCCGGTTGAACGGGTCGCCGTGCTTGCCGTGCGCCGTGTGGGCGACCGCCGGGTGGGCGGCGTCGATGTAGCGGCGGACGCCGGTGATGAACGGGTCCTCCGTGCCGCACCAGATGCCGTTGGGGACGCTCTTGGTCTCGTCGATGTGGCGCAGCGGGTCGAGCGCCGTCCAGTCCTGGATGTCGCGGAAGATGTGGCGCTTGGCCATCTCCGGCCACGACGTGATCAGCGCCGGGGCCAGCGTCGCCACCGCGGACGGCGGCTGACGGCGTTCCACGCGGCGGCGGGTGTACACCAGGGCGCCGAAGCCGCCCATCGAGACGCCTGTGCACGCGAAGGGCAGGCCGGTCGGGCCGGCGAAGCCGCGGGCCCGCAGCCACTGCGGGACCTCCTCCAGCAGCATCGCCATCGGGTCGTCGCCCGGGTGGACCTGGTGCCAGTAGTTGTCGCCGCCGTCGACGGCCACGAAGCCGAACGACGGGACCGCCTTGCGGGCGACGTCGCTGGCGAGCTGCTTGAGCGTGCCGGTCGGGGCCGCGCTGCGGGCGTTGCCGTGCAGGCCGTGCAGCACCAGCGACATCGGCAGCCCCTTCGGCGGGGTCTTCGACGGCAGGATGAACACCAGGTCGACCATCCGGCCGCGGGCCGCGGAGTAGACGCGTTCGACGCGCGTGCTGCCCAGCTGGGTCGTCGGGTTCGACGACGCCACGCCGAGCGCGCGCTGCAGGGCCTGGCTGAAGGGCAGCTTGCCGGTCGCCGTCCCGACGGCCAGGCCGGTCACGGCCAGCCCGGACGCGCCCGCGATCAGCACCGAACGGCGGCTCAGCCAGCGCCGCGCGCCCTGGACCGCCGCCTCCGCGACCGCCTTCGCGGGCTGCGGCTGGTCCCCACCGCCCGCGCGCTCCGCGTCCCCGTTTTCCTCGTTCACCTGTCTCCGTCCCCCGCCTGCTCCCATAGGACGCCGCGCACCCGCTCCGCGTTCCCCTCCCGTCCCGCTCGCCGGGTTAGTCGTTCCCACCCTGCCCGGCGTTTCGGGTCCTCGCGCGCCAAGCCGCCTTCGCGGCGTCGGTGGAGCGTTCGGCCCGGTCCACAGTGTCCCCGAGACCCACGGCGAGCGTGATGCCGAGGGGTATCAAAATGTGGTCTATGCCCTGTTCGCCGGGCCCGAAGTGCCCGGACGCCTCCAAGGTGACGAAGCCGTGCAGGGCGCTCCACAGCTGGGCGGCGGCCTGGTACTTGTCCGCGGGCCGGAAGCGGCCCGCCTCGATGGCCCGCTCGGTGGCCCGGACGATGTGCTCGAACGCCTCCAGGCCCTCCGGGGCGGCTTCGCGGCCCTCCTCGGTGGTGAGGTCGGACAGCGTCGCGCGCTTGCCGCCGGGCGCGGACTGGCCGAACGTGACCGCGAACAGCTGGGGCTGCTCGGCGACCGCCTGCCGGTAGGTGCGGGCGAGGCTGAAGATGTCCGCGACCGGGTCGTCGGTCTCGCCGACCTCGGCCAGCCACTCCGAAAGCCGCAGGAAGCCGGCGCGCGCCACCTCGTCGACCAGCGCGGCCATGCCGCCGAAGTGCGTGTACACCGCCATCGTGGAGACGCCGACCTCCGCCGCCAGCTTGCGGGCCTGCAGGGTTTCCGGGCCGCCGTCGTCGAGCAGCCGGATGGCGGCCTCGACGAGCCGGGCCTTGACGTCGGTCGCGCGCGGTTTGGGGCTCATGCTTGCCAGTGTCCCATAACCCTGTTATACCTGTATCCATAACCCAGTTATGGAACGCGCGGAGGGGTCACGCCATGGGCAATAAGTTCCTCGAAGGAAACTTCGCCCCGGTCAGCCGGGAGCACACGATCACCGAGCTCGCCGTCACCGGGCGGATCCCCGAGTTCCTCGACGGCCGCTACCTGCGCAACGGCCCCAACCCGCTGTCCGAAGTGGACCCGGCGGCCTACCACTGGTTCATGGGCGACGGCATGGTCCACGGCGTGCGCCTGCGCGACGGCAAGGCCGAGTGGTACCGCAACCGCTGGGTCCGCAACGAGTCGGTCAAGGCGACGCTCAACGGCGAGGACGCGAGCCGGTTCTGCGGCCTGGACGCGCTCGGCGCCAACACCAACGTGATCGGCCACGCCGGCAAGACCCTCGCGCTGGTCGAGGCGGGCGCGCCGATCTACGAGCTGACCGACGAGCTCGACACCGTCGGCCGCTGCGACTTCGACGGCACGCTGCCGGGCGGCTACACCGCCCACCCCAAGCGCGACCCGCGCACCGGCGAGCTGCACGCCGTCTCGTACTTCTTCGGCATGGGCAACAAGGTCCAGTACTCGGTGATCGACGCGGCCGGCCGCGCGCGCCGCGTCGTCGACGTCGAGGTCACCGGGTCACCGATGATGCACGACTTCTCCCTGACCGAGAAGTACGTTGTGTTCTACGACCTGCCGGTGACGTTCAACGCCGGGATGGCGGTCGCCACCTCCGTGCCGAGCGCGCTGCGGACGCCCGCGAAGCTGGTCGTGTCGGCGATGGTCGGCAAGGTCCGCGTGCCGGACCCGGTGTCGGCGATGATGGCGAGCAAGATCGGCGCGAACGGCGGCCTGCCCTACCGCTGGAACGAGAAGTACCCGGCGCGGATCGGGGTCATGCCGCGGGACGGCCAGAGCCGCGACGTCCGCTGGTTCGACGTCGAACCGTGCTACGTCTTCCACCCGCTCAACGCCTACGACGACGGCGACAGCGTCGTCCTCGACGTCGTGCGCCACCCGAAGATGTTCGACCGGGAGCTGCACGGCCCGGCCGAAGGCGGCCCGACGCTGGACCGCTGGACCGTCGACCTCACCGCGGGCAAGGTGCTCGAGGAGCGGCTCGACGACCGGGGCCAGGAGTTCCCGCGCGTCGACGAGCGGCTCGTCGGCCGGCCCCACCGCTACGGCTACGCGGTCTCGACCGACGGCGAGGCGAACCCGGGCAGCTCCCTGTTCAAGCACGACTTCCGCACCGGCTCCCGCCAGGAGCGCGCGTTCGGCGGCGGACGGCAGCCCGGCGAGTTCGTGTTCGTCCCGTCCCACGACGACGCGGCCGAAGACGACGGTGTCCTGATGGGGTTCGTCTACGACCCGGCGTCGCAGCGCAGCGACCTCACGGTGCTCGACGCGGGCACCCTGGAGACGGTGGCGGCGATCCACCTGCCCGACCGCGTGCCCAACGGCTTCCACGGCAACTGGGTCGCCTCCTAGGTGTGATGTCCGGGGACGTTGTCCCGAGTTGAGGTGATTACTGGCGGCCTGTCGTGCTGACAGGTGAAGGCCTCCGGATGTGAAGTGGAGCTGTCTAGGAACCGCTTCACCCGCCGGAGGCCTTCGTGTCCCACCCTAACGCCACCCTGACCCCGCGCACCCGGCTGCGACTCGCCCGCCTGGTCGTCGAACACGGTTGGACCCACGCTGAAGCGGCCAAGATGTTCATGGTCGCCGCCAAAACCGCCGCGAAATGGGCGCAGCGCTACCGGCTCGAGGGCGCGGCAGGGATGGCTGACCGCAGCAGCCGCCCCCACCACAGCCCGACCCGCACCCCCGAACACCTCATGCGGGCGATCGTGCGGCTGCGATGGCGCAACCGACTCGGCCCGGTCCAGATCGCCGGCCGGCTCAACGTCCCGGCTTCGACCGTGCACGCGGTGCTGGTGCGCTGCCGGATCAACCGTCTGTCCCGCATCGACCGGGTCACCGGCGAACCGCTGCGCCGCTACGAACACGACCATCCCGGCTCGCTGCTGCATGTCGATGTCACCAAGTTCGGCAACATCCCCGACGGCGGCGGGCACCGTTACCTCGGCCGGCAGCAAGGCGAGCGCAACAAACGCGCCACGCCAGGCTTGCCCCGCGGTGCGGACTACAAGCCCCGCACCGGCACCGCGTTCGTGCACACCGTCATCGACGACCACTCCCGCGTCGCCTACGCCGAAATCCACACCGACGAAACCGCGGTGACTGCCACCGCTGTCCTGCGCCGGGCCGTGGCCTGGTTCGCCGATCTAGGCGTGACTGTCGAACGCGTGTTGTCCGACAACGGCTCGGCCTACCGGTCCCACGCTTGGCGCGACACGTGCGCCGAGCTGGGCGTTATCCCGAAACGGACCCGGCCTTACCGGCCTCAAACGAACGGCAAGATCGAACGTTTCCACCGGACCCTGGCCGACGGGTGGGCCTACGCCCGCTTCTACCCGTCCGAGAGTCTGCGGCGGGCGGCGCTACCGGGCTGGCTGCACTTCTACAATCACCATCGACCCCACAGCGCAACCGGCGGCAAGCCGCCGGTCACCCGGCTGACCAACCTCCCCGGACATCACACCTAGGTCAAGACGCGGTGGTCGCCGGTGTAGAGGTTCATCGAGTCGCCGCGCAGGAAGCCGATGAGGGTCATGCCGTTCTCCTCGGCCAGTTCCACCGCCAGCGATGACGGCGCGGACACCGCGGCCAGCAGGCCGATGCCCGCCATCGCGGCCTTCTGCACCAGTTCGAACGACGCGCGCCCGGACACCAGGAGGCCGTAGCCGGGCGCGGGCACCCGGCCCTCCAGCACCGCCCAGCCGAGCACCTTGTCGACCGCGTTGTGCCGTCCGACGTCTTCGCGGACGACCGCGAGTTCGCCGTCCGGGGCGAACAGCGCCGCCGCGTGCAGGCCGCCGGTGCTGGCGAAGACCTTCTGCCGGGCACGCAGCGCGTCCGGCAGGCCGGCCAGCGTCTCGCTCTTCACGGCGAAGGCCGCGCCGGCGGGGGAGAAGCGGGTCTTGAGCTTGACCGCGTCGAGCGCGGCCTTGCCGCAGACACCACACGAAGAGGTGGTGTAGAAGTTCCGCTCGACGCCGGTGTCCGGCGGGGCCACGCCGTCGGCCAGCGCGATGTCGAGGACGTTGTAGGTGTTGCGGCCCTGGTCGTCGACGCCGTCGCAGTAGCGGGCGACGGCGATGTCCGCACGGCCGCCGATCACGCCTTCGGACAGCAGGAAGCCGTGGGCCAGCTCGACGTCGTGGCCGGGCGTGCGCATGGTGACGGCGAGCGCCTTGCCGCCGACCCGCAGCTCCAGGGGCTCTTCGGCGGCGAGCGCGTCGGGACGGCGCCGGTCCCCGGTCGCGGAAATCCGCCGGACCGGCCTGCGCACGGTCACCCTGCCCATCTCTGACACCTTTCGCCGCCCGGAAGTTCGACACCCGTATGGTGCAACGCCGGGTATTTAGTAATACATTCCCTCCATCATCCCCAGAGTACGGAGGGAACCGATGGCTCTCGGCTTCCTGGACCGGTCCCGGATCGTGGCGCCCCCGACGTGGACGCGGTGGCTGGTGCCGCCGGCGGCCCTCTCGGTGCACCTGTCGATCGGCCAGGCCTACGCGTGGAGCGTGTTCAAGACCCCGCTCGAGAAGACGATGCACCTCAACGGTACGCAGAGCTCGCTGCCGTTCCAGCTCGGCATCGTCATGCTCGGCCTGTCCGCGGCGTTCGGCGGCACGCTCGTGGAGAAGAACGGCCCGCGCTGGGCGATGTTCGTCTCGATGTGCTGCTTCGCCACCGGGTTCCTCGTTTCCGCGCTGGGCGTGGCGACCGGGCAGTTCTGGCTGGTCGTCGTCGGCTACGGCGGGATCGGCGGCATCGGGCTCGGCATCGGCTACATCTCGCCGGTGTCCACGCTGATCAAGTGGTTCCCCGACCGGCCGGGCATGGCCACCGGCATCGCGATCATGGGCTTCGGCGGCGGCGCGCTGATCGCGTCGCCGTGGTCGTCGTCGATGCTCGGCAGCGCGCCGACCGCCGGCACCATCGCGACGGCGTTCGTCGTGCACGGCGTCGTCTACGCGGTGTTCATGTCGATGGGCTGGCTGCTCGTGCGGGTGCCCGCCGAGGGCTGGAAGCCGGCCGGCTGGGAGCCGAAGACCGACCACGGCCGGGCGATGATCAGCACCGCGAACGTCTCGGCCGCCAACGCGATCAAGACGCCGCAGTTCTGGTGCCTGTGGGTCGTGCTGTGCTTCAACGTCACCGCGGGCATCGGGATCCTGGAGAAGGCGTCCCCGATGATCGTCGACTTCTTCAAGAGCACGCCGACGCCGGTCGGCACGGCCGCGGCGGCCGGGTTCGTCGCGCTGCTGTCGCTGTGCAACATGCTCGGCCGGTTCGTCTGGTCGTCCACTTCGGACCTGGTCGGGCGCAAGAACATCTACCGCACCTACCTCGGCGTCGGCGCGGTGCTGTACCTGGTGATCGCGTTGACGGAGAACTCGTCGAAGCTCGTGTTCATCCTGTGCGCGATGGTGATCCTGTCGTTCTACGGCGGCGGGTTCGCGACGGTCCCGGCCTACCTGAAGGACCTCTTCGGCACCTACCAGGTCGGCGCGATCCACGGCAGGCTGCTCACCGCGTGGTCGGTGGCCGGCGTGCTCGGCCCGCTGATCGTCAACCGGATCGCCGACAGCCAGAAGGCGGCGGGCAAGTCCGGGCCGGCGCTGTACGAGCTGTCGTTCTACATCATGATCGGCCTGCTGGTGGTCGGCTTCGTGGCCAACGAGCTGGTGCGCCCGGTCAAGGAGAAGTACCACGAGCCGGTCGCCGCGGCCGCGAGGAGTGAAGCCTGATGAGCGAGCCGTCGAAGCCCAACCGGACCCCGTTGATCGTGCTGACCTGGGCGTGGGTCGTGCTCCCGTTCGGGTACGGCGTGTACCAGCTGTTCCTGAAGCTGGTACAGCTTTTCGGATGAGCAAAGGAATTCTCGTCACCGGCGCGTCCCGCGGCATCGGGCGCGCGGTGGCCACGGCGTTCGCGGCGCGGGGAGATCGGGTGGCCGTCCACTACGGACACCGCGCCGCGGACGCCGAAGAAACGCTTTCCCAGCTGTCCGGCGAAGGACACCTGCTGATCGGCGGCGACCTCGCCGACCCGGAGGCGGCGCGGAAGCTCGCCGACGCCGCCGAAGCCGGGCTCGGCGGGGTCGACGTGCTGGTCAACAACGCCGCCGTCGCCACGTCGGCGGAGACCGCGCACCCGGTCGACGGCGTGTCCTACGCGGACTGGCAGCGGATCTGGCGGCGCACCCTCGACGTCAACCTCGTGGGCGCCGCGAACCTGAGCTACTGCGTCGCCCGGCACCTCATCGGGCGCGGCGTGCCCGGCCGGATCGTCAACATCGGGTCGCGCGGGGCGTTCAAGGGCGAGCCGGACCACCCGGCGTACGGCGCGAGCAAGGCGGCGCTGCACGCGCTCGGCCAGTCGCTCGCCGTTTCGCTGGCGCCGCACGGCATCTCCGTGACGGCGGTCGCGCCCGGCTTCACCGCCACCGAGCGCGTGGCGGACCGGATCGACGACGCCCTGCGCGCGCAGAGCCCGTTCGGGCGGGTCGGCACCCCCGAAGAGGTCGCCGCGGCCGTCGTCTACCTGGCGTCCGCGGAGGCGACCTGGGCGTCCGGCACGATCCTCGACCTCAACGGCGCCTCGCACCTGCGGATGTGACCTGCCTCACCGGTGCAGCACGACGGGCGCCGCGGGCGTCGATAGGGCGTGCATCCTCTGGGCAAGATCGTCGTCTCCGGGCTGGCGCTGGTCGTCTTCTGCGGCACGGCGTACGGCTACGTGAACTTCCAGGCGCTCGACGAGGTCACGCGCGACAGCGTGATCGACGCCGACGGCGGGACGAGCCCGGGGGAGCAGCCCGCCGACGGTTCGCTGGACGTCCTGCTCGTCGGCCGGGACGCCCGCACCGACCCCCAGGGCAACCCGCTGTCGCCGGACGTGCTCCGGGAACTGCGCGTCGGTGCCAACGGTGACGACCTCACCGACACCCTGATCGTGCTGCGGATCCCGAACGGGACCAAAGCGGTGAAAGCGTTTTCCATCCCGCGCGACAGCTACGTGTCGATGCCCGGCGGCAAGGGCAAGATCAACGCGGCGTTCGGGCGCGCGAAGGCCACCGAGGCGCGGCGGCTGCGCAATGCGGGGGAGACCGACAAGGCGAAGATCGACCAGAGCGCGCTCACGGCCGCGCGGCGCGCGACCCGGCAGGCGGTCGAGGACCTCACCGGCGTCAAGATCGACCACTTCGCCGAAGTCAACCTGCTCAGCTTCTCCGAGATCAGCAAGGCGGTCGGCGGCGTCGACGTCTGCCTGAAGGCGCCCACCCAGGACCGGAACTCGGGCGCGAACTTCCAAGCCGGGCCGCAGCGGATCTCGGGCGCGGACGCGCTCGCCTTCGTGCGGCAGCGCGACAACCTCCGGGGCGGCGACTTCGACCGCGTCCGGCGGCAGCAGGTCTTCCTCGCCGGGCTGGCGCGGCAGGTGCTGTCGGCGGGCACGCTGGGCGACCCCGGGAAGCTCTCGGACCTCATCGACGCGGTGAAGCGCTCGGTGGTGCTCGACTCCTCGTGGAACCTGCTCGACTTCGTCGGGCAGATGCGCGGGGTCAGCGGCGGCGGCATCCAGTTCGAGACGATCCCGATCGTCAACCCCGACTACCGGTACGACCCGGCCGACCGCCGCGCGACCGCGGTGCAGGTCGACCCGGCCGCGGTCAAGGCGTTCGCGGCGGGCTTGATCGGGCCGGCCGCCCCGCCGTCGTCGCCGGCGGCGCCGGGGCCCACCGTCGACGTCTCCAACGCGGGGCCGCGGGAGGGGCTCGCGGCGCGCGTGTCCGGTCTGCTGCGCGACAAGGGGTTCACCCCCGGCGCGACCGGCAACACGGCGACGCGGCGGACGTCGCTGGTCCGGTTCGGCCCCGACCTCGCCGACCGCGGCGCTGAGGTGGCCAAGCTGCTGGGCGGGCTCACGACGCAGCAGTCCGCGTCGGTGCCCGCCGGGCACATCGAGGTCGTGCTCGGCTCGGTGTACGCGGGTCCCGGCGCGGCGGACGGCGGGGGCGCCCCGGCCGCCGGCGACGACCCGATCACGTCGAGCGGAGTCGTCTGCGTGAATTGACCGCGCCCGGCGCAGGATTTCGTGAAATCGCGCGAAGTTTTTCCGCAAAGCACCGCAATGTTGTTTTCCGCCGACCGGACCACGGCGGACCACGCGGGTGACTGGTCTTGACGTTGCCTGCCTGGTGAGGCAGGGTGCGGTGACCGTCGGCGGCAGCACCGCGGGACGGACCGGAAAAGATCACCGGATCGGTGGCGAACCGGAAAGTCGATTTCACGAAATAGGGAAAGTCCGAAACCTATGCGCATCAGCGCCGCCCGCGGACGGTGGCTCCTCCCGGTGCTCGTTTCCGCAGTTCTGTGCGCGGGGTGCCAGTCGGCGTCCGGCACGGCGCACTACCCCGAGTCGATCGACGCGTGCAAGCTGCCCGGCGCGGACATCCGCGACCGGCTGGCCCCGGGGACCGTCGAAGTCCCGCCGGACTCGATCAAGACGGCCGAGGCGAAGGTGGTGCCGCAGGACCGCTCGACCGAGGGCAACGAGCTCACCGGCTGCAAGCGCCTGTTCGCCCGCGACCTCGGCGGCGGCAAGCCGAACCCGCAGGACTACCGGGTCGTCACGATCGCCGTCGTGCGGTTCACCGACTCCGACACCGAGAACGCGGCGTCCCAGGCCACCCAGCTGATGACCGACGCGCTCGGCGACCACTCGGGCGTCCGCCTCGCCACCGGCGTCGGCGACGAGGCCGGCTTCTCCGAGCAGTGGGCCGCCGTCCGCTCCGGCAACGTCGTCCTGGGCCTGGCCATCGCCGACGGCGGCACGGAGGCCGCGCTGATCCCGCCGGCGACGCTCGACAACGTCCAGGCCGTGGTCACCGCCATGACCGACACCCTGCAGCGCGACTACCGGGGCTGAGGCCTGGTGCGCCGACCGCGAAACCGACTGTGGCGGCCGCGGGCTGAGTGCCGTGGCTGGTGCTCGGCCTGCGCGTGGGGCGATCGGTGGCAGAGCCGCCTGGTCGTGTGGTCCCGGCGCCGCGGGGATGTCATGAAAGGGTCGTTCATGGCGTCTGGTGAGGTGAACGATCCTTTCATGACATCGCGGATCGCCGGACCGGCCGCAGCGGCGCGTCAGGGCTGAGGCTCGAGCCGTACCACGATCGCCTTCGACACCGGCGTGTTCGACTTGTCCGCCACCGAGTCCAGCGGGACCAGCGCGTTCGCCTCGGGGAAGTACGCCGCCGCGCAGCCGCGGGCCGTCGGGTAGGCCACGACGCGGAACGCCGGGGCCCGGCGGTCGCCGTCGCGCCACTCGGAGACCAGGTCGACCAGCGCGCCGTCGGTCAGGCCGAGCGCCGCGATGTCGGCGGGGTTGACGAGCACGACCCGGCGGGCGTTCTCGATGCCGCGGTAGCGGTCGGAAAGGCCGTAGATCGTGGTGTTGTACTGGTCGTGGCTGCGCATCGTCTGCAGCAGCAGCCTGCCCTCGGGAGCCTGCGGGTACTGCAGCTCCGAGACCGTGAAGTTGCCCTTGCCGTTCGCGGTGCCGGTGAACTCGCGGGAGTCGCGCGGCGCGTGCGGCAGCACGAACCCGTCGGGCTCGCGGACGCGGCGGTTGTAGTCGTGGCAGCCCGGCACGACCCGCGAGATCCGGTCGCGGATCAGGTCGTAGTCGGTCTCGAACGTCCGCCACGGCACCGCGTGGCCCGCGCCGAACAGCTTTTCCGCGAGCCGGGCGACGATGGCGACCTCGGAGAGCAGGTGCTCGCTCGCCGGCGCGAGCCGGCCGCGGGAGGCGTGCACCTGCGACATCGAGTCCTCGACCGTGACGAACTGCTCGCCGCTCGCCTGGACGTCCCGCTCGGTGCGCCCGAGCGTCGGCAGGATCAGCGCGGTGCGGCCGTGGACGACGTGCGACCGGTTCAGCTTCGTCGAGACGTGGACGGTCAGCGAGCACGACTCGAGCGCCTTCTCGGTGGCGTCCGTGTCCGGTGTCGCGGCGGCGAAGTTGCCGCCGACGGCGAAGAAGACCTTGCCCCGGCCGTCGCGCATCGCGCGGATCGCGTCGACGGTGTCGAGGCCGTGCTCGCGCGGGACGTCGATGCCGAACTCGGTGGCGAGGGCGTCCAGGAAGGACTGCGGCATCTTCTCCCAGATGCCCATCGTCCGGTCGCCCTGGACGTTCGAGTGCCCGCGCACCGGGCACAGGCCCGCGCCCGGCTTGCCGATCATCCCGCGCATCAGCGCCAGGTTCGCGATCTCGGAGATCGTCGGCACGGCGTGCTTGTGCTGCGTCAGGCCCATCGCCCAGCAGTAGATCGTCCGCTCGGACGACGCGATCATCCGCGCGACGCGCTCGATCTGCTCGCGCGGCAGCCCGGTGGCGCGCTCGACCTCGGGCCAGTCGATCTCCCGCAGGTGCTTCGCGTAGTCGTCGAAGCCTTCCGTGGCCCGCGCGACGAACTCGCGGTCGACGATCGCGCCCGGCGCCTCCTCGTCCCAGGCGAGCAGCAGGTGCCCGACGGCCTGGAACAGCGCCAGGTCGCCGCCCAGGCGGATCTGGGCGAACTCGTCGGCCAGGGGCGTGCCCTTGCCGACGACGCCGCGGACGTTCTGCGGGTTCTTGAACCGCATCAACCCGGCTTCGGGCAGCGGGTTCACGGCGATGACCTTGGCGCCGCGGCCCTTGGCGACTTCGAGCGCCGAGAGCATCCGCGGGTGGTTGGTGCCCGGGTTCTGCCCGACGACGACGATCAGGTCGGCCTGGTGGATGTCGGCCAGGCTCACCGAGCCCTTGCCGACGCCGGTGGTGGCCGACAGCGCCGCGCCCGAGGACTCGTGGCACATGTTGGAGCAGTCCGGCAGGTTGTTGGTGCCGAAGGAACGCACCATCAGCTGGTAGAGGAACGCGGCCTCGTTGCTGGTGCGGCCGGAGGTGTAGAAGAACGCCTCGTTCGGGTCGGTCAGCGCCTTCAGCTCGCCGGCGACGAGCTCGAACGCGTCGTCCCAGGAGATCGGCTCGTAGTGCGTCGCGCCTTCGCGCAGCACGAACGGCTCGGTGATCCGGCCCTGCTGGCCGAGCCAGTAATCGGTCTTGGTCCTCAGCTCGCGGACGGGGTGCTTCGCGAAGAAGCCGCGGTCCACCCGCCGTTTCGTGGCCTCCTCGGCGACGGCCTTGGCGCCGTTTTCGCAGAACTCGGCCAGCTTGCGCTTCTCGCCGTCGACCTCGCGCGGTTCCGGCCACGCGCAGCCCGGGCAGTCGAAACCCTCGCGCTGGTTCAGCAGCCGCAGCGCCTTGATCGTCCGGCCGGTGCCCAGCTGCTCGACGCTGCGCGCGAGCGACACGGCGACCCCGGGTATCCCGGCCGCCCAGCCCTTCGGCTTGCCCACCTCGAGGCGGGTCTCGTCCACGTCCTGCGCCGGCGCTTCACGGGTCATGCGCCCATCGTCCGCCTCGATGATCGCGACCGCTAACAGGGGGTGGCCCACCCGCCCGGCGCGCCACTTTCTCCAGGAAAGATGCGTCGCCTCACGCTGCGGTGCGCACTTTCCCTAGGAAAGATGCGTCGCCTCACGCCGATTTCACCTTGGCGGCGCGCAGGCCGCGGTCGGCGACGGTGACGACGAGCAACAGGGCGCTGATGACGACCAGCGCGACGGCCAGCCGGTGCAGCCCGGCGGAATCCGCGTGCGGGCCGTAGCAGAGGGCGATGAGCGTCGAGGCCACGATCGCGCCGAGGTACTGGGCCGTGCGGAAGAGACCGCTCGCGGTGCCCATCTGCTCGGCGGGCGCCTCACCGTAGAGCGTCGTCTGGTTCGCGACGCTGGTCAGGCCCTGCGCCAGGCCGAACAACGCGGCCAGCGCGAGCAGCGCGCCGGACCCCGTGCCGTCGTGGACGAACAGCAGCAGCGCCGAGCCGCCGGCCAGCGCGACCGCCACCGTGACCAGCCGTGCCTTGATCCCCGACGCGCGCCCGGAAAACGCCGCGGCGCAGACCGCCGTGCCCGACATCGGCAGCAGCATCAGCCCGGCGGCCTCCTCGGACAGCCGGCGCGTGGTTTCGAGCCATTGGACGTAACCGAACATGATCGCGTAGATGGCCATGAAGCTCAGCGCCTGCCGCAGGTAGGTGCGCAGGATCGCCCCGTTGGCCGCGAGCATCCGCAGGTCGAGGAAGGGGTGGTCGCGCCGCAGCTCGACGAGGGCGAACGCGGTGCCGAAGGCGGCGACGACGGCGAGCAGCCACGCCTCGGCACCCGGGTCCATCAGGAAGAACAGCAGCGCCAGCAGCGTCGCGGAGAACAGCGCGATGCCGAGCACGTCGATCCGGGTCGCGGTGCGCGCGCCGCCGTCGTTCGCCGGCACCCACAGCAGCGTCAGCACCAGCGAAAGCCCGGCGAGCGGGATGTTGACGGCGAAGATCGCCGGCCAGCCGAAGAGCCCGATCAGCACGCCGCCCAGCGTCGGGCCGATCACCATCACCGTCTGCGCGGACATCGACAGCACCGAAAGCACGCGGGCGGGCACGCCCTGGCCGTTCGCCTCGGCGTGGTGGCGGAGCACGGCCATCGCGGCCGGGAACCCGGCGCACGTGCCGAGGCCGAGCACCACCCGCACGCCCGTCAGCCAGCCGACCGAGAGCGGGATCATCCCCGCGATCCCGGCGACGATCACCAGCGTCGCGCCGGCCAGCAGCACGCGGCGGGCGCCGTAGCGGTCGACGAGCAGCCCGACCACCGGCTGCCCGACCGCGGTGGCGAGGTACAGGGCCGAGATCAGCCAGGCGGTCTGGCCGGGCCCGGCGCCGAAGCTCTGCCCGATCGGCACGAGCGCGACGGCGATGAGGGTGGAGTTGATCGGGTTGAGCACCGCGCCTGCCACCAGCGGGGTGACCAGGCGGGCGCCGAACTTGGCGGGGGCGGTGACGGTGGTCGTGGGGCTTCCCTTCAGTGCTGGGCCACGCGCTGCAGCAGCGGCAGCGCGCGCGTGACGGTGTCGAGCTCGGCGGGGGACAGCTCGTCCAGCAGCGCCTGGGCCAGCCACTCTTCGCGGTGCTGGAGGATGCCGCGCACGGTGTCGCGGCCGGCGGGGGACAGGCTGATCACCACGCGCCGCCGGTCGGCGGGATCGGGTGTGCGGGCGAGGTAGCCGAGCTCGTCGAGCACGCCGAGGGTGGCGGCCATCGACTGCTGCCGCACGTGCTCGGCGGCGGCCAGCTCACCCTGGGTGGCCGGGCCCGCCCGGTGCAGCCGGTTGAGCACGGCGGACTGCGACGGCGTGAGGATCCCGGCGTTGTCGACCTGGCGCAGCCGCCGGTGCAGCTGCCCGACGACGCCGCGGAGCCAGCCGGCGCTCTCGGCCACGTGCGGAGGTACTTCGCCCATGCACACAGTTTAACTGTGCAGTCCAGGCTGTGTATTCGGTTGTGACGCATCCCGCTCCCGGGACGCGGGTCGTCAGTGGCAGCCGTCGAGGGTCGGCACCGGGTACTTCGGGTCGTAGTAGCCGGGCGCGTCCTGGTCACCGGCCGACGGGCCGGCCGGCGGGTTCGCGTAGCCGGGCGCCAGGAAGCCTTCCCGCGCCGCGGCGCAGCCGACCGACGAGGTCGCGCTCTGGCCGCCGTCGAGCCACAGGCCCTGGCTGCTCTTCGCGACGCGCGAGCCGGTGGCGACGACGTAGGCCTCGTCGACGCGCAGGAAGCTGACGATCTGGTTCGGGCTGGTCAGCGTCTCCGGGTGGACGTTGTCGAAGGCGTAGGCGACGACGTACTTGGCGTCGACGGTCAGCTCACCGGGCTTCCCGCCGGCCCGCGCGGTGAGCGTGCCGAACGTGCGGGGGCCGGCGTCGAGCAGGTGGTAGCCGTCGGCGATCTCGGTCAGGTAGGAGTCGAAGCCGGCCTGGTCCTTCGCCGCCTTCCCGGCCAGCCGCGGCGCCAGCTGCTCGCGCTGGTCCGGGGCGAAGAGCGCGAGAAAGGCCTTCGGATCGTGCGAGAACAGCACCGCGGGGTCGAGGCGGGCGGCGGTGATCGCCTGCCGGGTCTTCGCGTAGGCATCCGCGACCGCTTCGGCCTTGAAGGCGCCGACCGGCGCGGCGGCGGGCGAGGTGATGCCGTCGAGGCCCTTCGGCCAGTTCTGGGCCGGAGTGCCGTCGTACGGCCGGGCCAGGTCGACGTGGGCGAACTGCGCCACCTGCGTCGGGTTCGGCGGTGCGGCCACCGGGGCCGGCCGGCGCCCGACGTACACGATCGCCGCGGTGGTCACCGCGAGGATCAGCACGAACACGGCGAAGATCCACCAGCGGCGCCGGGGCTTCCGCGCGCTGCGCCTCTGCTGCTTCCGGAACTGCTTGCGGTCCTTCTTGGCGCCCAGCCAGGCGTCCGTCTGCGCGTGCTTGCGCCACTCCGGGTCCATCAGGTCCGGGTGCGAGTCGAGCAGGTTGTCGTCGTCCACGTGCTTCCCCCAAGGTCGATGCCTGATCATCGACGGCGGGGACCGGGCGTTACGACCCGAAGAAGACGAACGGGTCTTCGTTGACGCCGACACCCTGGATCTGGTGCACGATGAGCGCCGCGGCGACCAGGCCGGCCACGACGAGCAGGGCCAGCACGCCCGGCCAGCGGCTCTGCCCGGGACGCTGGAAACCGCCCGCGCGCTGCTCTCGCTTGCGGCGCTTCTTGAGGTCCTTCTTGGCGCCCAGCCAGGCGTCCCGCTCGGCGTACTTCTGCCAATCCGGGTTCATCAGGTCCGGGTGCGTCTCGAGGCGCCGGTCGTCCGGATCATGCGGCTGCTGAGGCTGTGCCATCCCGAGTGCCTTCCCCCTGGGTGACCCGCCGTGACGGGTTCGTAGACTTGTCCATTGTGACCGAGAACGCTCCGCAGCAGACCACCGACCTTCCGGGTGCCTGGGACCCGGCCGCCGAGGAAGCACCGATGTACGACCGCTGGGTAGCGGCCGGGTACTTCACGGCCGACGCCTCGTCGGGGAAGCCGCCGTTCTCGATCGTACTGCCGCCGCCGAACGTGACCGGTTCGCTGCACATGGGGCACGCGCTCAACCACACCCTGATGGACGCGATGAGCCGCCGCCGCCGGATGCAGGGCTACGAGGTGCTGTGGCTGCCGGGCATGGACCACGCGGGCATCGCGACGCAGAACGTCGTCGAGCGCCAGCTGGCCGGCGAGGGCCTTTCCCGCCACGACCTGGGCCGCGAGAAGTTCGTCGAGCGCGTCTGGGAGTGGAAGGCCGAGTACGGCGGCAAGATCCTGGGCCAGATGAAGCGCCTCGGCGACGGCGTCGACTGGTCGCGTGAGCGCTTCACCATGGACGAGAACCTGTCGAAGGCCGTCCAGACGGTGTTCAAGAACTTCTTCGACGAGGGCTTGATCTACCGCGCCGAGCGGATCATCAACTGGTGCCCGCGCTGCCAGACCGCGCTGTCGGACATCGAGGTCGACCACAACGACGACGACGGCGAACTCGTGTCGATCCGCTACGGCGACGGCGACGACGCCATCGTCGTGGCCACGACGCGCGCGGAGACGATGCTGGGCGACACCGCGGTCGCCGTCCACCCGGACGACGAGCGGTACGCGCACCTGGTCGGCACCGAGGTCGAGCTGCCGCTGACCGGCCGCCGCATCCCGATCGTGGCCGACAAGCACGTCGACCCCGAGTTCGGCACCGGTGCGGTGAAGGTCACCCCGGCGCACGACCCGAACGACTTCGAGATCGGCCGCCGCCACGACCTGCCGATGCTCACGGTGATGAACGAGAAGGCCGAGATCACGGTCCCCGGCCCGTTCGAGGGCCTCGACCGGTTCGAGGCGCGGCCGGCGGTGGTCGCGGCGCTGCGCGCGCAGGGCCGGATCGTCGCCGAGAAGCGCCCGTACGTCCACGCGGTCGGGCACTGCTCCCGCTGTGACACTGTTGTCGAGCCGCGGCTGTCGCTGCAGTGGTGGGTCAAGGTCGAGGAGCTGGCCAAGCTGGCCGGTGACGCGGTCCGCGACGGCCGCACCAAGATCCACCCGCCGGAGCTGGGCAAGCGGTACTTCGACTGGGTCGACAACATGCACGACTGGACGATTTCGCGCCAGCTGTGGTGGGGCCACCGCATCCCGGTGTACTACGGCCCGGACGGTGAAGTCGTCTGCGTCGGCCCGGACGAGCAGCCGCCGTCGGGCGAGGGCTGGACGCAGGACCCGGACGTGCTGGACACGTGGTTCTCGTCGGGCCTGTGGCCGATGTCGACACTGGGCTGGCCGTCGTCCTCGGACGATCTGGCCAAGTTCTACCCGACGAGCGTGCTCTCGACCGGCTACGACATCCTGTTCTTCTGGGTCGTCCGGATGATGATGTTCGGCGTGCACCAGATGCAGGGGAAGCAGCCGTTCGACCACGTGTACCTGCACGGCCTGATCCGGGACGCGAACGGCAAGAAGATGTCGAAGTCGCGCGGCAACGTGATTGACCCGCTGGAGTGGATGGACGCGTACGGCGCGGACGCCACCCGCTTCACCCTGGCCCGCGGCGCGAACCCGGGCGCGGACATGGCACTGGCCGACGAGTGGGCGGCGGGCTCCCGCAACTTCTGCACGAAGCTGTGGAACGCCACGAAGTTCGCGATGATGAACGGGGCTTCGGTCGCTTCCGCTCTTCCGCCTGCCGCCAACCTGACGGAAGCGGACCGCTGGATCCTGGGCCGCCTGGGCGCGCTGGTGTCCGAAGTGGACGGCCTGTTCGAGGACTTCCAGTTCGCGAAGGTGGCGGGCGCGCTCTACCAGTTCACCTGGAACGAGCTGTGCGACTGGTACCTGGAGCTGGCGAAGGTCCAGCTGTACCAAGGCGATGACGCGCGAGTCGCCGCGACCCGGTCCGTCCTGGGCCACGTGCTGGACACGGTGCTCCGGCTGCTGCACCCGTTCATCCCGTTCATCACGGAGAAGCTCTGGACGGCGCTGACCGGCGGCGAGTCGCTGGTGATCGCTTCGTGGCCGTCCGCTCCCGCGGGCTATGCCGATTCCGTGGCCGACGCGCGGATCGCGGACGTCCAGAAGCTGGTGACGGAGATCCGCCGCTTCCGCGCCGACCAGGGCCTGAAGCCGGGCCAGAAGGTGGCGTCCCGCCTGGCGGGCTACACCGGCGGCCACGAAGAGGCGGTCCGGTCCCTGGTGCGCCTGACCCCGCCGGCCGACGAGTTCGCGGCCAGCGCGTCCCTCGAGGTGGCCCTGGCGGACGGCGTGGTGACGGTGGAGCTGGACCTCTCGGGCACGGTCGACGTCGCGGCCGAGCGCAAGCGTCTGCAGAAGGACCTGGCGGCGGCCCAGAAGGAGCTGACGCAGACGGAAGCGAAGCTGGGCAACGAGGCGTTCATCGCGAAGGCCCCGGCCCCGGTGATCGACAAGATCAAGGTCCGCAAGGAAACGGCGGTCGCGGACATCGACCGCATCACCGCCCGCCTGGCGGCCCTGCCGGCTTCCTGAGGTCGTTGGCGAAGCCCGGTGCTCCTTCGGGAGTACCGGGCTTCTCCGTACCCAGATCGTGGCTGGCCCAAGCTGTCGGAATCGTTTTGGGCGACTGTCCTGTTACGACTAGTGCTCCGTCAGAGTGAAGGCGGGCTGTAGCCCGCAACACAGCGACCCGGTCGAGCGAATCATGCGGCACTACGTCAGGGCTTGGACGCCGGCGTGCGCGGTTCTCGGCCTTCGACCTCGCGGAATCCGCCGACGTGGACGCTCGAGGAGAGAGCTGTGCAGATCACGCTGAACCTGCTGCGGTCGGGCATCGAACTGAGCCGAGCGCTCCTGCGGGAGGCGACTCGGTTCCGAGAGATCGATGTGCACCCGCCGAATGTCGAAGGAGTGAACTGGCGGCTTTTCGTGCGGTCGAAACCAGCCAAGCCGGCCGCGTGGACCCAGAGCGTGGCGTCGATCGTTGTCGACCCATCTGGCTTGAGTCGGCTGAGAACACAGAGCAGCGCCGGGGTGCTCCTCGTCGGACTGCAAGATCGGGTCTTTGCCGTCACGTTCGGCACTGGTCACCACGCGCTTGAGCCTGTGACGGTCGAGCCGGGCTTCGGACTTAGGGTGACCGCCAATGTTGTCGCCCATGACAGGGTGACCAGCGCGAACACCAAGGGATTCAACCGGTCTGCGCGGAGCCAGAAAACGATCCTACCCGCCGCCAGTGCGTTCGCGGATCTCGGCGTCGAGCCGGCAGAGGAGTGGATCCGCCAACTCAGCGGGAGGGTCACCGACAACGCGTTTGCCTCGACTGTCGAGGGCTCCGACTCCTTGAGGCTGAACATCAAGGAGTTCTCGTTGCGCGGACTTCCCGTAAAACTGCACCAGATTATGTCTCATTACGAGAACGACGCGTACCGGGAGACATTTCCGTTCCTGGACAACTTCATCCGCCTAGGCAGGGATGATCCAGTTGTCGGAGGTCTAGACGCTGCAGTTGCCGAACTTGTCCGGAGTCGGGACGCATCTGTCGCGTTCGCGGCACCAGACCCCTTTGAGCAGCTCGCCATCCACCACTACCGCATCGGCTACTACCAGCACGTCGATCTGGACGAACTGACCACGGATTCGGTCTACGAGGTGCTCGAGGAATTCGAGCAGTACGACGACGTGCTGCAGAAGGTCAAGGTTCGTGCACTCAACGAGGACAGCGAGGATGTCGACCGGAGATACAGCCTCTACGACTACGTCCAGGTCGAGGTGGATCACGCTGATGGGGGCCGCTACGCTTTGACATCCGGTTCCTGGTTCCGGATCGATCGTGACTACCTCGCCGAGGTGGATGAGTACGTCGAAGGCATGGCAGACCTAACCGCGGACCTCGACCTGGCGGACTGGGATCCGGCGGCGTTGAAACCCAAGAAGAAGTCCGACACCGCTGAGGGGTTGTACAACGAACGACTGGCGCGTGACCGCAAGTGGCAGTTGCTCGACAAGGAGAATCTTGTGTACAGCCGTTACCAGCGGATCGAGGTTTGCGATGTTCTCACGCCGGATCGTCAGTTGCTTTGCGTCAAGAACGCGACAAAGTCGAGCACGCTGTCCCACCTGTTCGCGCAGGGCAGTGTGTCGGCGTCCTCGATGCACGAAGCCAAGTACCAAAACCACCTGATGGGATTCATGCGTCGACTGGACCGCTCAGCGCAGTACGGGCGCCGAGAGGACTGGACGTTCGTGTACGCGATCGCCACCGCGAAGCTCGGCCCCGTCGGAAAGTCGCTGTTCTTCTTCAGCAAGCTCAATCTCGTGATCCACGCCCGTCAGATCGAAGCGTTGGGCTACCGAGTCGCTCTCGCCAAAATACAGATGGTTTGATCGACAGGTCAGCCGGCCTCGGTTTCGCGGGCCGCTTCGATCAAGGCCACCACCTCCGGGGTCACGCGGCGGTCCGCCGGGGTCGCCAGGTACGCCGGCATCCGCGGCGAAGGATCGCGCAACGGCCGGAACACCACGCCCGGTACCGGCAGCAGGTTCGCGTGCGCCCGGTAGAACACCGTCCAGTGGGGCCGCCCGAAGCCCAGTGTGCCCAACGTGTCCTGCGCCGTCGTGAAATCCTTGCCCAGCAGCGGTGCGAACCCGGCTTCGCGGCAGCACTCGACGACCAGATCGTGCAACGGCGGGTTCCGCGACCGGGCCGGGAGCCGCACCGGCAACGAAGCCAGCTCGGCGAACGCGACCTCGTCCGAAGCCGCCAGCGGGTGTGCGGCAGGCAGGGCTGCCAGGACCTCGTCCGTCCACAAGGGAGTGAAGTCGAGCCCGGAAAACGGCCACGAGCCCCGCACGATGGTCGCGGACAACGAGCCGTCCCGGACGCGCTGAAGCCGCTGCGAAGTCGGCGCGTGGACCAGCTCCAAGGCCGCCGAAGGCGCCAGCCGGGCGAAGGCGCTCAGCAACGCGTCCAGCCGGTCGCCCAGACCCTCGCTCGTCCCCAGCCGGACCACCGGCCCGGCGGCGCGGAACTCCGCCACCGAATCCGCCGCCCGGTCGGCCGCCGCCAGAACCGCTCGCGCGTGCGGCAGGAACCGCTGCCCGGCCTCCGACAAGACCACCGATCGCGTCGTGCGCAGGAGCAGCTCGACCGCCAGCTCCCGCTCCAGCCGCCGCACCTGCTGGCTCACGGCCGGCTGGACGATGTGCAGCCGCTCCGCCGCGCGGCCGAAGTGCAGCTCCTCGGCCACCGTCACGAAGTACCTGAGCTGGCGAAGCTCCACGAGACCCCCATTCATCACCGTTCGTGATGAGTGTAGGAGCGGACTGCCCCTCGAAGCGCGCGCCCGGAAAAACGATGCTCGAGCCATGCCTTTCACCACCGTGAACCACATCCGGCTGCACTACGAAGACGCCGGCGCCGGGCCGGCCCTGCTGCTCCTGCACGGCTGGGGGACCAGCGGCCGCGTCTGGCAGTCGTGCCTGCCCGACCTCGTGCGCGACCACCGCGTCGTCACGCTCGACTGGCGCGGGTGCGGCCGCTCGGACCACCCGGCCGAGGGCAACACCATCGCCGGCGTCGCCGACGACCTCGCCGGCGTGATCGAGGCGCTCGGGATCCACCCCACCGTCGTCGGGTCCAGCATCGGCGGCGTCTTCGCCACCGAACTCGCGCTCGCCCGGCCCGAGCTGGTCGAGCGCGTCGTCGCCGTGGACAGCCCGGGCTACTGGCCGAGCACCGGCATGCTCGACAAGGTGCGTGACCTGCGCGAACGCCTCGTCGACGACCGTTTCGGCACGTTCGAGGACTGGGTGCCCCACTGGGTCGCGGGCGCCGCGCCCGGGCTCGTCGCGTGGACGATCCGCCAGCTGCTCGACTCCGGCGTCTACATCGACGAGCTCTTCACCGAGTGCACCACCTACGACCCGCGCCCGCGCCTCGGCGACCTGAAGGTCCCGATCACCTACCTGCACGGCGAGCTGGACGCCGAGATCCCCCTCGAAGTCCCGCGCACCTGCGCCGCCCTGACGCCCGGCGCGCGCGTGCACGTCCTCGCCGGCTGCGGGCACCTCCCGCACCAGGAGGACCCCCGCGCGTTCACCGCCGCCCTCCGCTCGATCATCTGAAGGAGCCCGACCCATGCCCGAAGTGACGCTCGGCACCACCACCGTCCACTACGACCGGACCGGCGACGGCCCCGCGCTGCTCCTGCTGCACGGCACCGCCGCCTCCCGCGAACAGTGGGGACCCCTCACGGCGCAAGCGCGGAACTTCACCGTCCTCGCCCCCGACTTCCCCGGCTCCGGCCTGACCACCGACGACGGCGGCCCGATCAGCGTCGAAGACCTCGCCGCCCAAGCCGAAGCCGTCCTGGACCACGCGGGTGTCGAGCGCGCCCACGTCGTCGGCCATTCCCTCGGCGCCGTCGTGGCGGCGCACCTGGCCGGTACCCGCCCCGACCGCGTCCGGACAGCGGTGCTGCACGCCGCCTGGCCCGTCACGGACACCCGGCAGGACGCCGAATTCCGCTTCTGGCTGGACCTGCTCGAAACCGGGTCCTTCGCGCGGCTGCTCCCGCTGATGGCCTTCGGCCCGCGCTACTGGGAGCAGGCGACCGCCGAGAGCAACGAACAGCTCGTCAAGACGCTCGACACGGTGATCCAGCCCGGCGCGGACCGCCAGGTCGAGACCGACCGCACCGTGGACCTGCGCCCGGTGCTCGGCGCGATCACGGCGCCGGTGCTGGTGCTCGGCAGCGCGCACGACCGGCTGGTCACGGCGGAGCAGCAGCGGGAGCTGGTCGCCGCGATCCCGGACGCACGCGCCGCCGAGATCGACGCGGGGCACGGGGCCCCGGTCGAGCTGCCGGACGAGTTCGCCCGGATCGTGCTGGAGTTCGTCAGCGCAACGCCCTGAGCACCACCCCCGCCACGCCGGCCATGCCCGCCTTGAAGGGGTGGTAGGCGGCCGCCTCGAAGACGTTCTGGTCCTTCCCGTTGATCCACGCCGCGCCGCCGCGCGCGCACGCGTCGTGGCCGCGGGACGGGCCGAACGTGTCGACGAACTCCGTCGCGCCGTCCGCGTCCGCGGCGTCGGACAGCGTGGCGTTCAGCTTCTCCTCGACGCCGTTCAGCCACGCGTAGTCGCCGTCGGCGAACGGCAGCACGTCCGGGCAGTAGCCCCTGTCCGGCGCGATCCGCGGGTAGCCGACCAGCACGACCCGCGCCTTCGGCGAGCGCTCGTGGATCGCGGCGAGCACCGCCTCCACCCGCGGCCCGATGTTGTCGATCGCCGAGCCGATCGCGCCCTTGAAGTGCTCTTCGCAGGGGTTGCCCGTCGGGTCGCTCGCCCGCAGGCCCGGGCACGTCGAGGTCAGGCTGCCGAAGATGCCGTAGTCGTTGCCGCCGATGCCGAGGGTGACCAGGTCGGTGTCGATCCGCAGCGCGCCCAGCTGCGGCGGGTTGGTGCCGTTGAACGGCACGCCCTGCGGCCGCGTCAGGTTCGTGGTGTCCGCCCCGGCGCAGCTGACGTCGGTGAACCGGCCGGCGTGCAGCGCGGCGGCCAGCACCGACGGGTAGTTCGCGGTGGACCGCCCGCAGCCGAGCGGGTCGAGCCGCTGGGTGGGGATGAACGGCCCGGAGGTGTAGGAGTCGCCGAGGGCGACGTAGCTGCCGACGGTCGCCGCGGACGCCGGAGACGCCACAGCGGCCGACGCCGGCAGCAGGATCGCTGCCGAGACGACGGCGGTGAGCAGCCGGGTGATGCGCATGAAGACCCCGTTCTCGCTGGTGGAAACGTTGCCTCCACATCTAGCGAGTACCGGTCGGCGACGGGGATGAACTTCACCCGCCAGTCGGGTCACCCACGCCGTGCTCACGGTAAGTGATCAACGTGCGCCAGAAGAACAGCGGCCGCACGGTGCTCCCGGGCAGCAGCCGGGCCGCCTCGCGGCGCACTTCGGCCATCGTGGGGAAGTCGTCGACCACCGGGGCCTTCGGGCCGTCCTCGGGGCCGCCGTTCAACCGCTCGCCCGCGTAGACGACCAGCCGGGCGAGCGCGTTGACCGGCACCGCCGCGATCGCCCGTGCCCAGTCCACCGGCGTGCTCGGTCGCGCCAGACCCAGCACCACGAGCACCCCGCCGGGCACGAGCGCGCGACGCAGCTTCGCGAGCGTCTCGAACGGCATGTGGTGCAGGGACGCCAGGCAGGAGATGTAGTCGTAGTGGGCTTCGGGCAGGGCGTCGGTGGTGACGTCGGCCTGCCGGTAGACGATCTCGCCGGGTCCCGGCGAGCCGAGCCCCGCGGCCGCTTCGACCATCGCGGCCGACACGTCGACCGCCTCCACCGCCATCCCGGTCGCGGCCAGCCGCCGCGCGAACCGGCCGGTGCCGCAGCCGACGTCCAGCGCGATGCCCGGTCCCGGCGGCAGCAGGTCCAGCAGCAGCGGGTGGTAGTGGTCGTTGTGGTTGAACGGCATGCGTCGAGAGTGCCACCCGCCACGCACGTAGACTCGGAAGGCAAGCGCGAAACCCCAGGCCGGAGGAGAGTCAGTGCCGCAGGATGAGACAGGTCGGAAGCCGGACCTGTCGGATCTGGACAGCTTCGCGGGCGTCGACGAACTGGGGACGTCGGGGTACGAGGAGTCCGACGACCACGACCCCGAACTGGACGTGCGCGACACCGCGTTCGAGGCGGGCGGCGGTGCGCGCGGCGGCATCGGCGGCGTCGGCCAGCTGGGCGACAACCTCGCCACCGGCCCGGTGCCCGACCTGACCGTGCCCGAGGACGCCGAGCTGCACGAGCTCGACGACCAGGGCGAAGCCGCGGTGTACGGCGACCCGGACGGGCCCGAAGCGCGGCGCGAGCTGCTGGCCGTCGAGGCCGAGCTGAACCAGCGCTGGCCGGAGACGAAGATCGAGCCGTCGCTGGCCCGGATCGCCGCGCTGGTGCAGCTCCTGGGCGAGCCCAACAAGGGTTACCCGGTGCTGCACGTCGCCGGCACGAACGGCAAGGGCTCCACGGCCCGCATGATCGACGCGCTGCTGACCCGGATGGGACTGCGCGTCGGCCGGTACACGAGCCCGCACCTGCAGCTGGTCACCGAGCGGATCGCGCTCGACGGGCAGCCGATCTCCGCCGCGCGCTACGCCGAGCTGTGGCACGACATCGCGCCGTACGTGTCCATGGTGGACGGTGCCGCCGCGGACGGCGTCGCGATGAGCAAGTTCGAGATCCTCACCGGCATGGCGTTCGCCGCGTTCGCCGACGCGCCGGTCGAGGCCGCCGTGCTCGAAGCGGGCCTGGGCGGCGCCTGGGACGCCACGAACGTCGCCGACGCCGACGTCGCCGTCATCACCCCGATCGGCCTCGACCACGTCGAGTACCTGGGGCCCGACGCGGTCAGCGCGGCGCGCGAGAAGGCGGGCATCATCAAGCCCGGCTCGGTCGCCGTCATCGCCGAGCAGGACCCCGAGGTCCTGAAGGTGCTGCTGGAACGCGCCGTCGAGGTCGACGCCGCGGTCGCGCGCGCCGGCAGCGAGTTCGGCGTGCTGGAGCGCGAGGTCGCCGTCGGCGGGCAGCTGCTGAAGCTCCAGGGCCTCGGCGGGGTCTACGACGACGTCTTCCTGCCCCTGCACGGCGCCCACCAGGCCGCGAACGCCGCGCTCGCGCTGGCCGCGGTCGAGGCGTTCTTCGGCGCGGGCAAGGACAAGCAGCTGGTCGTCGAGGCCGTGCGCGAGGCGTTCGCCGAGGTCGAGACGCCGGGACGGCTGGAGCGCGTCCGCGCGGCCCCCGCGGTGATGATCGACGCGGCCCACAACCCGCACGGCGCCCGCGCGCTGGCCGCGACCGTCGCCGAGGAGTTCGCCTTCCGCCGCCTGGTCGCGGTGGTCGGGGTGATGGCCGAAAAGGACGCCCACGGCATCCTGGACGCACTCGAACCGGTGGTGTCCGACGTCGTCGTGACCCGCAATTCCTCGCCGCGCTCGATGCCGCTGGAGGAGCTCAACCAGCTGGCGATCTCAGTATTCGGCGAGGACCGGGTGGTCGCCGAGACCGACCTGGAGACGGCGATCGAGACGGCGATCGCGCTGGTGGAGACCAACGACGACCCCGAGGAGCCGCTGTCCGGCGGCGGCGTGCTGGTCACCGGCTCGGTGGTCACCGCCGGCGAGGCGCGCACCCTGTTCGGGAAGGAGCCGGCGTGACCTCGAACGAGACGCCCAAGCCGAAGGACCCGATGAAGGGCTTCCGCGGCGTGATGTCGGGGACGCTGATCATGGAGGCGATCACGGTCGCCCTCGCGCTCCCGGTGGTCAACAAGCTCGGCGGCGGGATCAGCACCGGCACCGGCTGGACCGTCATCGCGGTGGCCGTCCTGCTGGTCGTGACCTGCGGGTTCGTCAAGCGCCCGTGGGCGGTGCCGCTGATCCTCGCGCTGCAGGTCGTGCTGATCGCGCTGGTGTTCTGGCTGCCCGCGATCACCGTGCTGGGCGTCATCTTCCTGGCGATCTGGCTGTGGCTGCTGTGGCTGCGCAAGGACGTCGCCCGCCGGATGGCGGCCGGCACCCTGGCGAGCCAGCAGCAGCCCCAGCCCTGATCCGTTACAGGTAGTCGCCGTTCGCGACGTCGTCGAGCAGCGACGCGTGGCGCGGTGACCAGCCGAGCAGTTCCCGCGTGAGCGTGCTGGAGACGGGCGCGTCGGTGCCGTAGGCCTTGGCGATGAACGGGCTGACGAAGTGCCCGGCGGCCTCGTCCGGCGTCAGCGAAACCACCGGCAGGCCGAGCCCGCGCCCGACCGTCTCCGCGATGCTCCGGAACGGCACGTTCTCGGCGGTCGCGTGCAGCACGCTGCCCGCCGGAGCGCCTTCCAGGGCCAGCCGGAAGACGACGGCCGCGTCGAGCCGGTGCACCGCGGGCCAGCGGTTGGTGCCGTCGCCGACGTAGGCCGACTGCCCGGTCTTGCGCGCGGTGTCCACGAGCCAGGCGATGAAGCCCTGGTCACCGGGACCGTGGACGGTGGGCGCGAGGCGGACCACGCTCGCGCGCACGCCCTGCCCGGCGAAGTCCAGGCAGGCCCGCTCGCCCGCGATCCGGAAGGCGGCGAGCCCGGCCGCGTCCGGCTCGTCCCGCTCGGTGCTCTCCCGGCCGGCGGGCATGACCAGCGTGCCGGACGTGCTGACGAACGGCTTGCCCGAACCCACCAGGACCTGGCCGAGCGCCTCGATCGCGGTCCGGTCGCGGCGGGTCATGTCCTCGAGGTCGGTGAAGTCGCCGCCGAAGGCCATGTGCAGCACCGCGTCGGCGGCCGCGGCGCCGGTCCGCAGGCTGTCGAGGTCCTCCAGCGAGCCCGGGTGCGGGGTGGCGCCCAGCGACTCGAGCCGGGCCGCGGAAACGTCCGAGCGGGCGAGGCCGGTGACGGTGTGGCCGGCCGCGATCAGCTCGGTGACGACGGCGGGTCCGGTGAGGCCGGATCCGCCGGTGACGAAGACGTGCATGGGGACATCTCCCGGGTAGTGACAGTGACTGACGCTACGAACTGTACCGCGTAGTGTCAGTCGCTGTCGCTACCGGTAGGCTGACAGCGTGCCACGCAGCGGAGAAGAAGCGCGCCGCCGCCTCCAGCAGGCGGCGCTGGAGCTGTACCGGGAACGCGGGTTCGACCAGACCACGACGGCCGAGATCGCCGCACGGGCCGGCGTCACCGAGCGCACGTTCTTCCGGCACTTCCCGGACAAGCGCGAAGTGCTCTTCGACGGCGAAGCCACGTTGCGCGCGGATCTGACGGCTTCGGTCGCCGACGCGCCCGACGGGCTGCCGCCGCTCGAAGTCCTGATCCGCGCCTTCCGGAAGGCCGGGCGGATCATCGAGGGCAACCGGCCGTTCGCCGAACCGCGGCTCGCGGTCATCGCGGCGACCCCGGCGCTGCGGGAGCGCGACCAGGCCAAGGCCGCGGCGATGGGCGACGCCCTGGCGGCGGCGCTGCGGGCGCGGGGAGTCACCGACCGGCTGGCCGAACTGGCCGCGCACGTCGGCTGGATCACGTTCCACCACGCGGCCGGGGCGTGGATCGAGGAATCCTCGCGCAGCCTGGACGAACACCTCGACGAGGCCTTCGCCGACCTGCGCGCGTTGTCGGCGGAGACGGGCGGCTGAGCGCCCGCCCCCGCCGGGAACTCAGCGCAGCACCACGGTCCGCAGCGCGGGGGAGCGCAGGATGTCCGCTTCGCAGAAGCGTTCCTTCACCCATTCACCGCGGCTGTAGAGCTTCGTCTGGTCGCTGAAGTACGGCGACTTCGGGTTCGACGACTGCGAGTACGTCAGCAACGTCGACGAGTCCGGGCACCCGTGCCCGCTGAACCCGACCACCTGGATGTAACTCGACCCGTGCGCGACCTCGACGTTGCCGCGCGCCGGGTCCCATTCCGTCGTCATCACGTTGAGCACGCCGAGGAAACCCTGGGCGCCGTGGATCGGGATGCGCTCGCCGTTGCGGGTGACAGCCTGGCCGTCCCGCAGGCGCGCGTCGGGAGCCAGCCCGGCCGTGCGCAGTTCTACGAGCGCGTCGCCGAACGCCTTCCGGACGTCCGCGTTGGCCACGTTGAGCGTGTTCGGCGTGGTCAACGGCGCCTTCGGGGCGAACGGCACGGTGAACCGGTCCACGTTCCCGAGCCGCGCGGCGAACCGCTGGAACAGCAGCGAACCGCGGCTGTCGAGCGAGTAGGTGTGGTCCCACTTCGCCAGGGCGTCGCAGGCGGGCCCGACCGGCACCGGGCCGGACGACGACGGCGCCAGCCCGCCCGGGAAGGACGCGCACAGCTTCGCCAGGTCCGCCGCCGTGAGGTCGGCGAGGAGGCTGTGGTCGGCGAAGAGCATCTTCTTCATCGAATCGGTCGTGAAGCCGCCCTTTTCGGCGGTCAGCAACGCTTCCCGCGTGCGCGGCGAGCGTTCCGTGCCGATGTCCCCGACGATGTGCGGGTAGCCGGTGATCGGCGCCTTCGCGTTCGCCAGCCAGGCGCTGTCGTTGGCGTTCAGCTCGTAGTCACGGCGTTGCTGCTGCGGCAGCCGCGACGGCGCGAAGATGCCCGGCTCGATCGCGCCCGGGTCGGAACCCCACTGGCACGACGACTTCGAACCGTCCAAAATGGCCAGTCCGACCTGCTGGAACGTGTCGCGGCCCGTGACGGTGCTGCACGCTTCCGCCAGCTCGTCGGTGACGTGCGGGACGACCTGGATGTCGGCGTAGAGCGCGTTGCCCGCCCGGTCGGTGGCGATGGTGTTGACCCACGGCACGCCCTGGGTGCGGCTCAGCGCCCGCACGATGTCGGTCGTGCTGCGGGCCTGGTCCAGTTCGAACCACGTGTTCAGCCCGCGCAGGTTCGTCGCGTTGGCGTCGCGCACCGCGTACGCCGATTTCGCCGTCCACGGCAGCGGAATGCCCTGGAAGTCGGCCAGCACCGGGCCGTAGCGCGTCGACCAGAACGTCTGGCGGACCGGTTGCACCGAGCCGTCGGCCTGGCGCACCTGGACCGTGACGTCGGCCGAGGTCATCTTCTCGGGCTTGCCGTCGACCAGGTACGTCGTCGGGTCGCCCGGCTGCAGCGGCACCTCGAAGAGGCCGAACGTGACCGGTGTGGACACCGTGTGCGTCCAGGCCGCGTCGGCGGTGTGCCCGATCTGGACGAACGGCATGCCGAGCAGGCTCGCGCCGGCGACGTCGAAGCGGCCCGGGATGGTCAGCTGGCTCTGCCAGAACCGGCGCCCGGCCTGCCACGGGTAGTGCGGGTTGCCGAGCAGCACGCTGCCCCGGCCCGACGCGGTCGAGTCCGCGCCGATCGCGATGCCGTTGCTGCCCAGCCCGCCGCCGCCCAGCGCCTTGCGGACCTGGTCGGACAGCTGGCCGGCGGTGCCCGGCGCCGGTGCCGGCCCGGACGGCGGCGCGGCGAACAGGCTTTCGGTGACCACGCCCTGGCCGCCGGTGATCGCGATGGCGTAGAAGTGCCGGTAGAAGTCCTGCTCGGTGATCGGCCGGACCCAGTCCGCGCCGCGGCAGGCCGGGTCGGTGATGCCGGCCCGGCCGGTGCGCGCCAGGTAGGCGTTGAAGCCCCGGACGTAGCCGGAAACGATCTGCCGGACCTCGGGCCGCGGGCCCTGCGGCGCGGGCTGCGCGGCCAGCCGGTCGACGATCCCCGAATCGTTGATCCGCTGGAAGAACAGGTCGCTGTGCAGGTTGTTCGCCGCTTCGGACAGCGACGGGTAGCCGTCGCCGCCCGGGCCGAGGTACTTCGACCGCTGCGCGCTCACCGTCAGGTAGATGTTCGCGAGCTCGCAGACGTTGTCGGTCGCCGCCGCGTAGCCGTACCCGTAGCCGAGGCCGCCGAAGTCCTTCGCGACGATGTGCGGGATGCCGTGTTCGGTGTAGCGGAGAACGGCTTTCTCCTGGCCGGCTTCCGCGACGGCCGTCCCCAGTGTGGTGATGGTGAGTGCCGCCGTCAGAACCGCCAGGGTTTTCCTGAATGGTCTCATCTGACCCCCTTGTCGTGATCGCCACGCTACCGACGGCGAGCGGGGCCGGGGATGGGGAAAACCCCCGATATCCGTTCACCCGCGCGCAAACCCGCGTTGGCCGGGGCGGGATAGAAACCGCGCATGACCCACCACTCCCGCCGTACCCTGCTCAAGGCCGGTCTCACCGGCGCCGCCGCCACGCTCGTGCTGCCGTCGACGGCCTTCGCCGCGGTCCCGCTCGTCCGCCGCGACCGGCCCGTGCTCACCCACGGCGTCCAGTCCGGCGACGTCACCCCCGGCTCGGCGATCGTCTGGTCCCGCGCGGACCGCCCGTCGCGGCTCGTGGTCGAGGTCGCGCGCGACCCGTCGTTCCGGCACGCCCGCCGGGTGCCCGGCCCCCTCGCCGGGCCGGCCACCGGCGGCACCGGGCAGGTTCGCGTCGCCGCGCTGCGGCCCGGCACCGAGTACCACTACCGCGTCACGGCGGAGTCCCTCGACGGGCGCGCCACGAGCGAGCCGCTGACCGGCCGGTTCGCCACGGCACCGCTCGGCCGCCGCGACACCCGGATCGTCTGGTCCGGCGACGTCGTCGGCCAGAACTGGGGCATCAACCCGGACCTGGGCGGGATGACGATCTTCTCGGCGATGGCCGCGCGCAACCCCGACCTGTTCCTGCACAGCGGCGACACGGTGTACTCGGACGGGCCGCTGACCGAAACCGTGTCCCTGCCCGGCGGCCGGACCTGGCGCAACGTCGTCACGGCGGAGAAGTCGAAGGTCGCGGAGACGCTGGACGAGTTCCGCGGCCAGCACGCGTACAACCGCCTCGACGAGAACTTCCGCCGGTTCGCGGCGCAGGTGCCCTCGTACGTCCAGTGGGACGACCACGAGGTCTCGAACAACTGGTACCCGGGCGAGGTCCTGGACAACCCGGCCTACACCGAGAAGCGCACCGACGTCCTCGCGCCGCGGGCGTACCAGGCCTTCCACGAGTGGCACCCGATCGACTCGCGCCAGGCGGTCGACGGCCGCGTGTACCGCAGTTTCACCTACGGCTCGCGCGTCGAGGTCTTCGTGCTGGACATGCGGACCTACCGCAACGCCAACACCGCGGACCAGACCAAGCCCGGCTACATCCTCGGCGACCGCCAGGCCCGCTGGCTGGCCGACGCGCTCGGCCGCAGCACGGCGACGTGGAAGATCGTCCAGGCGGACATGCCGCTCGGCCTGGTCGTCCCGGACGGCAAGGACATCGAAGCGGTGGCGAACAACCTCCCGGGCGCCCCGGGCGGCCGCGAGACCGAGCTGGCGTGGGTGCTGCGCGAGATCCAGCGCCGCCGCGTCCGCAACGTCGTCTGGCTGACCGCGGACGTCCACTACACCGCGGCGCACCACTACTCCCCGGACCGCGCGGCCTTCCAGGACTTCGACCCGTTCTGGGAGTTCGTGTCCGGACCGCTGAACGCGGGCGCGTTCGGGCCCAACGCGCTGGACCCGACGTTCGGCCCCGAGGCGGTGTTCGTGCACGCCCCGCCGGCGGCGAACACGGCGCCGATCGACGGGTTCCAGCACTTCGGCGAGCTGAACGTGGACGGTGTCAGCGGGGACCTGACGGTGGACCTGCGGGACGCCACGGGGGCTTCGCTGTGGTCCAAGAAGCTGCACCCGCAGGGCCGCTGACCGGCTCGGCGCGCGCCCACATGTCATGAAAGGGTCGTTCACCTCGCCAGACGACATGAACGACCCTTTCACGACATCCCCGCGACGCCGGGCAGACCACGCGACCGCGACTTTGCCCGGCCTCCGCCGAGACCCCGCACCGGCTCCGGCTACGCTCACGCGCACCGACCCAAACCGCAACAAGGAGAAACACCGTCGTGACTGAACGCACGCTGGTCCTGGTCAAGCCCGATGGCGTCGCGCGCGGCCTCGTCGGCGAGGTCATCTCGCGGATCGAGCGCAAGGGCCTCAAGCTCGCCGCCGTCGAACTGCGGACCGTGCCGCAGGCGCTGGCCGAGGAGCACTACGCCGAGCACAAGGAGCGTTCGTTCTTCGGCGAGCTGCTGGAGTTCATCACGTCGGGCCCGCTGGTCGCGCTCGCCGTCGAGGGCCCGCGTGCGATCGCCGCGTTCCGCCAGCTGGCCGGTGGCACCGACCCGGTCGAGAAGGCCACCCCGGGCACCATCCGCGGCGACTTCGCGCTGGAGACCCAGTACAACCTGGTGCACGGCTCGGACTCGCCGGAGTCGGCCGAGCGCGAGCTGAAGCTCTGGTTCCCCGACCTGTGATCGACACCGGGGCCACGCCCGCGCGTGGCCCCGGTTCTCCGCACCCGGAGCGCCGATGACCACGATGCCGTTCCCCGCCCGCGACTACCTGCCCGTGCTGCGGGAGCTCACGGGCGCGTTCGCCGACGCCCTGCGCACCGGCGACCTCGCCGCGAAGGTGCCCGACTGCGGCGACTGGACGCTCGCCGACCTCGGCACGCACCTCGGGAACGTCCACCGCTGGGCGGCCACCGTCGTCACCACCGGGGAGCCGCGGCCGCAGGACTTCGAAGCGGATCCCGGCGCCGACCTGGCGTCCTGGTACGCCGAAAGCGCCGAACTGCTCCTCGACGCCCTCGAGCGGGCCACCCCCGAAGACCCGTGCTGGCACTTCGGCGGCACCGAAAAGACCAAGGCGTTCTGGTTCCGCCGCCAGGTGCACGAAACCGCCGTCCACCTCGCCGACTCGGGCAGCGGCCACGTGCTCGACCCGGCCGTGGCCGCGGACGGCGTCGACGAGGTGCTCGGCGCGATGCTGCCCCGCGTCACGCGCTGGCACGCCGTTCCCGAGCTGCCCGGCCCGGTCTCCCTGCGCGCCACCGACACCGGCGACGTCTGGACCGTGCACCCCGGCGAGCCGCCCGCGCTCGGCCCGGCCGCCGGCGGCGCGTCCGTCGAAGCGCCCGCCCGCGATCTCCTGCTGCGGCTGTGGAAGCGCACTGGACCCGACCCGCGCGTCACCGGCGACGCCGCGGCCGCGCTGCTCGCCGCGCCCCTCACGCCGTGATGGTGTTCTAGACCATTCAGGCGTCGTTCACCGGGAAGCCTTCCCCTGGCCGTGCCGCTGCGCTGAGCTGGTGCAGGCTCACTCTCACTTGATACTGGGGTTCCTGGTGAAGAAGTCACGCGTCTTGCTGCCGTTCGTCGCCCTGGCCGCGACGGCGTTCGCCGTTCCCGCCCACGCCGACCCGCTCCGCGCGCCGCTCGGCACGCCGCCGGTCGAGGCCGCGCCCGCCGCGTCGTCGGCCCACGAAGGGCCGACCGCCTTCGCCGCCGCGGCCCCCGACGACGGGCTCGTCACCGGCAGCGCGACCACCGAGGTCGCGCCCGGGCTGAACCTCACCCAGTTCGACCGGTTCGACCCGGCGGGCTGGATCCGCGGCGACACCCTCGCCGTCGACCTCGGCAGCAAGGTCCTGAAGCCCACGTACCTCAGCCCCGGCACGGTTTCCGCGCGCACGCCGCTCTCGCAGCAGGTCGCGCGGGCGGGCGCGGTCGCCGGGGTCAACGGCGACTTCTTCGACATCAGCGCCACCGGCGCGCCGATCGGCGTCGGCATCGACCACGGGCAGCTGCAGACCGCGCCCGCCGCCGGCCACAACCTCACCGCGTCGATCACCGACGACGGCAAGGCGCGGCTGGCGTCGATCTTCCTCGAAGCCACCGTGACGCTGCCGGGTGGCGCGGTCAAGGCCACGAACTTCAACAGCCCGGTGCTCGGCACGGACGCGATCGGCGTCTACACGCCGTTGTGGGGCGCGTCCGGCCGGGCGACTTCGGTGGCCGGGGCATCGCGGGTGCGGGAAGTCGAGCTGCGCGACGGGGTCGTGACCGCCACGCGCGAGCAGCCCGCGGCCGGCCCGATCGCGGCCGGCACGACGCTGCTCCTGGCCCGTGAAGCCGGCGCCGACGCCCTCGCGGCCCTCAAGCCCGGTGACCCGGTGGACGTCGCGTACGCGCCCCGCACGGACGCCGGGAAGATCGCGGTCGCGGTGGGCGGCAACGAAGTCCTGCTCCGCGACGGCGTCGTGCAGCCGGTCGACAACGTCGCCATGCACCCGCGGACCGCGGTCGGCTTCTCCGCCGACGGCAGGCGGATGTGGCTGGCCACTGTGGACGGACGGCAGGCCGACAGCCGCGGCCTGACCGAGCTGGAACTGGCCCGGCACATGAAGAGCCTCGGCGCCGACGACGCGATCAACCTCGACGGCGGCGCTCGTCGACGCTGCTCGCGCGCAACGAAGGCGAGGCTGCGCCGAGCGTCCGGAACTCGCCGTCCGACGGCGGGGAACGCCTCGTACCCAACGGGATCGGCTTCACGACCGTGCCGGGCAGCGGCAAGCTCACCGGCTTCGCGCCCGCCCCCGCGGTGGCCACCGCGGACGCGAACCGCGTGCTGACCGGCCTGACCCGGCACCTGGTCGCCGACGGCCACGACGAGACCGGCGCCGCGGTGGCCGCCGAGCCGCACTGGACGACGTCGGACCGCCGGCGGGCGACCGTGACGCGCGGGGTGGTCACCGGCCACGGCCCGGGCGCCGTCGACGTCGTCGCGAAGTCCGGCCGCGCGTCCGGCAAGACGACGCTGTCGGTGCTGGGCGCGCCGGTCCGGCTGGGCACGAGCACCGAGCAGGTCGCGCTGTCGGGCGCGGGCGCCAAGAGCACGTTCAAGGTCTACGGCTACGACGCCGACGGCTACGGCACCTGGCTGGAACCCGACGACGTCAAGCTCGACTACGACCACTCGGTGGTGCGGATCGAGCCGTCCGGCGACGGGTACGCGGTGACCGCGCTGACCGCGTCCGGGGCGACCGCGATCACCGCGTCCGCCGCGGGCTTCACCACGCACCTGGCCGCTTCGGTGGGCACCGTGCCCCAGGTCGCCGCGCCACTGGACGGCCCGGCGGGCTGGACGGCGACGGTGTACCCGGCGGTCGTCGGCGCGGCGCTGTCGGCGGCACCCGGGCGCGACGGCGGCGCCGGTCTCGCGCTGGACTACCGGCTGACCGGCACGAACGCCACGCGCGCGGCCTACGTGACGCCGTCCGCGCCGCTCGCCGTCCCGGCGGGCACCCAGAAGATCGGGCTCTGGGTGAACGGCGACGGCAAGGGCGCCTGGCTGCGGGCGGAACTGCGCGACGCCGCGAACGTGGCGTCCGTCGTGGACCTTTCGCTGAGCGTGGACTGGACGGGCTGGCGGTACGTCACGGCGGCGGTGCCGGCCGGCCTGCCCGACGGCCAGCGCCTGGCGCGCTTCTACGCCGTCGAGAACGTGCCGGACCAGCAGTACGAGGGCCGGCTGGTGTTCGACGACCTGACCTTCGAAGTGGCCCCGACGACTTCGGTGCCCGCGGACGCGGCGCCGCACGATCCCGCGCTGGTCACCGACGGCGTGCTGACCGGCGGCCTGCGCGTCGCGGTGGTCAGCGACGCCCAGTTCACCGCGGACGACCCGGCGGGCCCGCTGGTGACGCAGGCCCGGCGCGCGCTGCGCGAGGCCGTCGCCGCGAAGCCGGACCTGGTGCTGATCAACGGCGACTTCGTCGACCGGGGGACCGCTCCCGACTTCGCGCTGGCCCGGCAGGTGATCGCCGACGAGCTGGACGGCAAGGTGCCCTGGTACTACGTGCCGGGCAACCACGAAGCCGAGGCGGGCAACGGGCTCGCCAACTTCCAGGCCGTCTTCGGGGAGACCCACCGCGTCGTCGACGTGCACGGCATCCGGCTGGTGCTCATGGACTCCTCGCGCGGCTCGCTGCGGGCCGGCGGGTTCGACCAGGTCCGGATGCTGCGCTCGGCGCTCGATTCGGCGGCGGCCGACCGGTCCGTGCGCGGGGTCGTCGTCGCCATGCACCACCCGGTGAAGGACCCGAGCCCGACCGGGAACTCCCAGCTCGGGGACCGGAAGGAAGCCACGCTCCTGACCCAGTGGCTGACCGGGTTCGAGCAGGCATCCGGCAAGCCCGCCGCTTCGGTCGCCTCGCACGCCGGCGTGTTCTCGCTGTCCCGGGTGGACGGCGTGCCGTACCTGGTCAACGGCAACTCGGGCAAGGCACCCGCGGCCGCCCCGGGCGACGGCGGGTTCGTCGGCTGGACGCTGCTGCGCGTCGACCCGGCCGACCGCGCCCAGCCGGTGCGCTTCGAGACGCGGCCGAACGTCGACTCGCTGACGCTGTCCGGGCCGTCTTTGCTGGCCCGTGGCGAACGCGCGGTGGTGCGTGCTTCGGTGCGCCAAGGCACGCGTGACGTGCCGGTGTCCTACCCGGTGAGCGCGGACTGGACGGCGAGCTGGGGCGTCGTTTCGTTCGACCCGGCTTCGGGTGTCCTGACGGCGTTGCGCCCGGGCGTCGCGCGGCTGTCGGTGACGGTCAACGGGGTGACTCAGTCGCTGGTCGTGACCGTGCGCGGCTAAAGCGTTCGGTTTTTGTCGGTGCCCGCTCGTATGGTCGTGGGGTGGACGAATCGGAGGACCGGGAACCGGCACTGGTGCAGGCCAAAGCGCTCGTGAAGCGCTTCGGCGGGTTCGAGGCCGTGCGCGGGATCGACGTCGAAGTGCGGCGCGGGGAGGCGTTCGGCTTCCTCGGGCCCAACGGCGCCGGGAAGTCGTCGACCATGCGGATGATCGCGTGCGTGTCGCCACGCACCGACGGTGATCTGCGCGTGCTCGGCGCCGACCCGGAGACCGCCGGGCCGCGCATCCGCGCGCGCCTGGGCGTGGTGCCGCAGCAGGACAACCTGGACGTCGAGCTGACGGTCCGGGAGAACCTGCTGATCTACGGCCGCTACTTCGGCCTGTCACGGGCGGCTGCCCGGCGCAAAGCCGGGGAGCTGCTGGAGTTCGCGCAGCTGACGGACCGCGCCGACGACAAGGTCGAACCGCTCTCCGGCGGCATGAAGCGGCGGCTGACGATCGCGCGGTCGCTGGTCAACGACCCGGAGCTGCTGCTGCTCGACGAGCCGACGACGGGCCTCGACCCGCAGGCCCGCCACCTGCTGTGGGACCGGCTGTTCCGCCTCAAGGCGCAGGGCACGACGCTGATCGTGACGACGCACTACATGGACGAAGCCGAGCAGCTTTGCGACAGGCTGGTGGTGATGGACCACGGCCGCATCGCGGCGGAGGGCTCGCCGTCGGAGCTGATCAAGCGCTACTCGAGGCGCGAGGTCGTCGAACTGCGGTTCACGTCGGGGGAGCAGGCCGCGGCGGCCCAGCAGGTCGAAGGGCTGGCGGAGCGCGTGGAGATCCTGCCGGACCGGGTGCTGCTGTACAGCGACGACGGCGAGGCGGCGCTGGAACACGCGCACGCCCGCGGGGTCCGTCCGCTGTCGAGCCTGGTGCGCCGGAGTTCGCTGGAGGACGTCTTCCTGCGGTTGACCGGCCGGACGCTGGTGGACTGATGGGAACCCTTTCGCCGACCCACCCGGCCGCGAGCTGCCCAGAGCCGGGTGCCGCCTTCGTCGTTCCCGGTGCGCCGGCCTGTGCTGCTGCCGGCCGCCCGGCGCGCCTGGCTCCCGGGGCCGACGTTCGCGGTGTGCCGGCTCGCCCGCCCCGAGCGGCGACCCACGCGGCCCGTGCCGCTGCCGGCCGCCCGCCGGTTCATGCCTCCGCGCGGGCGGCCGCGTCGCCCTGCCACCCCGCAACCCCCGGGCGGCGCCCGTGACCACCGTCGAATCGACCGGCCGCGTGGTCGGCAAGTGGCACGGCGCCTGGCTGCGCGTCGAGGGCTACTGGACCTGGTACCGCCGCCACTGGGTGTCCACTTTGTACTCCACCGGCCTGCAACCGGTCCTCTTCCTCGCCGCGATGGGCCTCGGCTTCGGCTCGCAGGTGCGCCCGGGCGCGGTCACCGGCGGCCTGACCTACCTCCAGTACATCGCGCCCGCCCTGCTCGCCGCCGGTGCCGCGCAGCAGGCGGTCGGCGAATCGAGCTACCCCGTGCTGTCGGGGTTCAAGTGGCAGAAGGACTACCTGGCCGTCACGGCCACCCCGGTGTCCCCGGGCCAGGTCTTCGGCGGCCACCTGATCTGGTCGGCGCTGCGGCTGACGCTGGCGGGCGCGATCTACGCGTTCGTCGCGCTGTTCTTCGGCGCCTGGACCGGGCCGGGGGTGCTGCTGGTGATCCTCGCGGGCACCGTCACCGGCCTCGCCTGCACCACGCCGATGGCCGCGCTGGCGGCGCGCACGTTCGACGAGGGCCAGCGGTTCGGGTTGATCTTCCGCTTCGTCGTGATGCCGATGACGTTGTTCTCCGGCACGTTCTTCCCGATCACCCAGCTGCCGGCCGCGATCCGCTGGCTGGCCTGGCTTTCCCCGCTGTGGCACGGCACGCAGCTGGCCCGCGGCGTGAGCGTCGGCGGCGTCGGCGGCTGGGCGATGCTCGGCCACTTCGCGGTGCTGGCGGCGTTGTTCGCGGCCGGGTGGGCGTTCGCGCACCGGGCCTTCTACCGGAGGCTGGTGGTCTGATGGTGAGCGTCCAGGCCCCGCCGCGCCGTGCCGGGCTGCTGCTGCGGGTGCTGCCACCCGGGCTGTACGCCGGCCGCGCGCGCATGCTCGTCGAGCGCTCGGTCATGGTGTACCGCGGCAGCTGGCTGATCTTCCTGTCCGGCGCGGTCGAGCCGTTCCTGTACCTGCTGGCCTTCCAGCTCGGCTTCGGCACGCTCGTCAACGAAGTCGCGGGCCCGGACGGGCGCCCGATGAGCTACGTCGCGTTCGTGGCCCCGGCCCTGCTGGCGACGTCGGCGATGAACGGCGCCGTCTTCGAATCGACGTACAACCTGTTCTTCAAGCTGCGCTACGCCAAGCTGTACGACGCGATGCTGGCCACCCCGATCGGCCCGCTGGACGTGGCCCTCGGCGAGATCGGCTGGGCGATCACCCGCGGCGGCCTCTACGCGGTGGCGTTCCTGGCGATCGCGGCGGCGATGGGCCTGCTGGCGTCCTGGTGGGCCCTGCTGATGGTCCCGGCGGCGCTGCTGGTCGGCCTGGCCTTCTCGGCGATCGGCATGGCGCTGGTGACGTTCCTGCGTTCGACGGCCCAGTTCGACTACATCCAGCTGGGCCTGACCCCGATGTTCCTGTTCGCGACGACGTTCTTCCCGCTGTCGGTGTACCCGGAGCCGCTGCAGTGGGTGGTCCGCTGCCTCCCGCTCTACCACGCGATCGAGCTGATGCGCGGCCTGGCGACCGGCCTGCTGTCCGGCTCGATGCTGATCAACCTGGCGTACCTGCTGCTCCTGGGAGGGGTGGGCCTCTGGGCGTCGACGCGCCGCATCGCGAAGCTGCTCCTGACGTGAGGATCCCGGCAAAGTCGCGCACGACATCCCCGCGGCGCCGGGCAGACCACGCGGCCGGGCGACGCTCCCGGCCGGCGGGCATCCGGAACCAGGACACCAGGCCCAGCGGCCACATCAGTCACCGCCCACGCCGGCCGGCCGGTCGGACACGACTTGGCCGGCCGATGTCATGAAAGGGTCGTTCACCTCGTCAGACGACATGAATGACCCGTTCATGTCATCGCCGCGACGTCATCGACGAGTCGTTCACGACGCATGCGCCGCCGAATTCGCCGTGCCGGCCCGACTTCGCCGGAACCTTGTCGTCCGCGTCGTGAACCGTTCGGATCTCCACGCCGATCAGCGGGCAGGGTCCGGGCGCCCCTTCGGCGCGACGGCCGCCAGCGCGTCCGCCATCCCGTGCCCGTAGAACCCGCTGTAGCCCTCGTACCCGGCGCAGTACGCGTCCTGCGTGCCGTCGCCGGTCAGGTCGTAGTCGGCCGGGCACGCCATCGGCGTCGCCTGCGTTTCTAGCGTCCGGCGCAGCTGCCGAGGGCGGGCGCCGGGCTCGCGGGAAGCCAGCAGCGCCAGCACGCCGGTGACGTGCGGCGCCGCCATCGACGTCCCGCACAGCGGCGCGTACCCGCCCGGCACGGTCGACAGGACGCACTCGCCCGTCTCGCCGCCCGGCGCGGTGACGTCGATCACGCCCAGCCCGTACGAGCTGTAGCCCGCCTTCACCCGGTCCGGACCCACGGCCGACACCGCGACGACGTCCCGCAGCCCGGCCGGCAGGGCCTCGCAGCCGCTGCCCGCGCCCGGCGAGCCCGACCGCGCCGACGGCGTCAGGTCGACGGCTTCGTTCGTCGCCGCCGCGACGTTCAGCGTGCCCGCCGACGTGCTGTACTCCACCGCGCGCGCCAGCGCCTCGTGGACCACGCCGCGGTCGTTGCCGCGGATGCACGAGAGCGTCCACGGGTTCACGAAGAAGCTGCTGTTCGTCAGCCGCATGTGCCGTGACGCGGCCCACATCAGCCCGCACACGGCGGCTTCGGGGTCGGCGTAGCCGCGGTCGTCGATCACCTTCACCGACGCCACCCGCACCCCGGGCGCCACACCGGTCACGCCCCGCCCGTCGTCGGCCGCGGCGATGATGCCCGCCACGTGCGTCCCGTGCACCGACGTCGTCGGCGCCCAAGCCGCCGGCGCACGGTCGGGCGCGCCGGTCAGGCAGCCGGCCGAGTCGTCCGGGTCGAGCGCGCCGGCGAGGTCCGGGTGGTCCGGGTCGACGCCGGAGTCGAGCACGCCGATGACGACGTCGCGGCTGCCGCCGGTGAAGCCGTGCGCCCGGTCCGCGTTGATCATCCGCATGTCCCACTGCTGCGCGCTCAGGTCGGCGGTGGGTACCGTCCCGGGATCGGTCCGGGGGAGTGCCGCCCGCGCGGGCTGGGGTTTGACCGGGTCCGTGGCGCGCTGCGCGGCCAGCCGCTCGGCCTGCGCGCTGAACGCCCGGTCGAGCCCGATCCGCGCGCCGAAGCCCGGGTCACCGGAGGTCGCGACCGCGACGGCGATCTGCGGGTAGTAAACGGTGGTGGCGCCGCACGCGCCGGTGATCCGCTCGCGAGCCGTGGACTCGGGGGTGCCGCGGTCGAAGGTGACGACGTAGCGCAGTGACCGCCCTGGGACGCAGCCGGGCTCGTCGGCCACCGCCGGACCGGCGGTGACGCACCCCGAAAGCACCAGGGCGGTGCACACGGCCGCCCGCAGCGGCCGCGCCAGCAGGGACACCGGACCTCCCACCGGATGCAGGTACCGCGGGTGCCGGTGCGCGCGATCGATCCGGCCACCCCGAGCCGCACGGTAGCCACCCCGTGCCCGGCGGACAAGCGCTGCGGCCAAGTTCGCCCGGCCGGTGGCCCCCGCGGCGCGCCCGGACGCCTGCGGGAGGTACCGAGTACACCGGAGTGGTCACCCGGTGTGGGATACTCGGGGTGGCCGCTGGGCCGCGGGGCGCACGTGAGAGGTGCTGCCCGCGGTGTTTCGGCCCGGTGATGTGCATGAACTCCCGCGGCGCGTCGCCGCCCGTGAACCGGGCGGCTGGACGACGTGGCGGGCGGCCCGGGGGCCGCGAGTGGGTCACGCACGCCGCCGAGCAGACCTTTGACCGGGTTGCGTCCCACCGGAAGCGGTGGTGCGGCGCCCGGTTGTCGGGCAAGGATTCCCGCCGCTGGTGACCACCACGGCGGAACGAACAGAAAGGGGCCCCTGCGCGGCCGCGTCCCTGCCGGTGCGAACCGGCAGACGCGCCCGGGGGCGGAGGAGAAACATGTCGAACGCGGAAACACCCGCCGAGCACACCGGCGGGAATCCCGCCACACCCACGAGCGGCCCGCTGGCCGACCTGCCCGCCCGGATCCGGGTGCACGCGCTGGCCAAGCTGCTCGAGTCGCACAGCCGGGACATCCTCGCCAAGCTCGCCGAGCTGGGCGAAAGCGTGCGCAGCGCACAGTCGAGCGTGACGAGGGACGTGGCCCTCAAGGTGGCCGAGGCCTTCACCCCGGCCGAGACCGCCACCGGTGAGACCCCGCACACCGGCCCCGGCGACACCGCCGCGCAGACCCACGCCGGCCAGACCCCCACCGGGGGCGAGGCCGAGCAGGACCGGTCCACCGGCCAGGCCGACACCGGTCAGCGATCAGCCCAGGGCGACACCGGTCAGGCCCCCGTCCGCGCCGAAGCAGACCAGGGCCAGCCCACCGGCCGCGGCGACGCCGACGCCGGTCGGCGACCTGCCCAGGGCGAAGCCGCCCAGGACCGCCTCAGCGACCAGGGTCGCTCCGCCGACCAGGGTCGCTCCGCCGACCAGGACCGGGCCAGCGCCGACCAGAGCCGCTCTGCCGACCAGGGCCGCCCCGGTGACCAGGGCCGCTCCGGCGACCAGGGCCGCCCCGCCGACCAGGGCCGAACCGGCCGTGGCCGCGACGCCACCCAGAACCACCCCCAGTCCCAGCCCACCCCCGCGGTCCCGCCGGTGCCCGAGGTCCCGGTCGCCGAGGCCGAGAAGCCGCGCCCGCGCCAGAAGACCCGCGCCCACCTGCCGGTGTTCGCCGCGCCGTCGCCGGTCTTCCTGCCGCCGGAGCCGGCCGAGCGCGCCGTCAAGCCGGTCCGCAAGCCCGCCGACCCGTTCGCGGAGCCGGAGCTCCGCCCGGAGCCCGAGCCCGCCGCCGACACGGAAGAAGCGGAAGACACCACCCCCGCCACCGACACCGAAGGTGACGACGAGGACGGCGGCAGCCGCCGTCGCCGTCGCCGCGGCCGTCGCGGCCGGGGCCGCGGCAAGGGCGCCGACGGCACCGACGAAGGCACCGAGACCGAAGACGACCAGGCCGAAGAGCAGCCGCGCCGCCGCGGCCGCAACGGTGACGAAAAGCCCGAAGCGGACACCGAAGAGGCCGAGGAAGCCGCCGGCCCCGCGGCGGAGTCCGACAGCGACGACGAGGGTGAGGGCGGCAGCAAGCGCCGTCGCCGCCGCCGTCGCCGCAAGGGCTCGGACGGTGACGACGCCGAGGGCACCGACGACCCGCCCAACACCGTCACGCACGTCCGCCAGGCCAAGGCCGAGCAGTCCGAGCGCCCGGCGCGCGACGAGGTGCGCAGCGTCCGCGGGTCGACCCGCCTGGAGGCCAAGCGCCAGCGCCGCCGCGACGGCCGCGAGGCCGGCCGCCGCCGCGCCCCGATCCTGTCCGAGGCCGAGTTCCTCGCCCGCCGCGAGTCGGTCGAGCGCACGATGGTCGTCGCCGAAAAGGGCGACTCGACGCAGATCGGCGTGCTCGAAGACGGCGTGCTGGTCGAGCACTTCGTGACGCAGTCGGGCTCCGGCTCCATCGTCGGCAACGTCTACCTCGGCCGCGTCCAGAACGTGCTGCCCAGCATGGAAGCCGCGTTCATCGACATCGGCCGCGGCCGCAACGCCGTGCTCTACGCCGGCGAGGTCGACTGGGACGCCGCCGGCCTGGAGGGCAAGGCCCGCAAGATCGAGCAGGCGCTGTCCACCGGCGACTCCGTGCTGGTCCAGGTCACCAAGGACCCGGTCGGGCACAAGGGCGCCCGGCTGACGACGCAGATCTCGCTGCCCGGCCGCTTCCTCGTCTACGTGCCGGCGGGCGGCGCCACCGGCATCTCCCGCAAGCTGCCGGAGAACGAGCGCCGCCGGCTCAAGGACATCCTCAAGCGGATCGTCCCGGAGGACGCGGGCGTGATCATCCGCACCGCCTCCGAGGGCATCAGCGAGGAGGAGCTGGGCCGCGACGTCGACCGGCTGAAGGCCCAGTGGGACGTCATCAAGGAGAAGGCCGACGCCGGGTCGAACCGCAAGGGCGGCGCGCCGACCATGCTCTACGAAGAGCCGGACCTGCTGGTCAAGGTCGTGCGTGACCTGTTCACCGAGGACTTCGCCAAGCTCGAGGTCCAGGGCGACAAGGCGTGGGACACCATCGAGTCCTACGTCCGGCACGTCGCGCCGGACCTGACCGACCGCCTCAAGCGCTACACCGGCACCGGTGACGCGTTCGCCGACCACCGGATCGACGAGCAGATCACCAAGGCGCTCGACCGCAAGGTCTGGCTGCCGAGCGGCGGTTACCTGGTCATCGACCGCACCGAGGCGATGACGGTCATCGACGTCAACACCGGCAAGTTCACCGGATCGGGTGGAAACCTCGAGGAGACGGTGACCCGCAACAACCTGGAGTCCGCGGAGGAGATCGTCCGCCAGCTCCGGCTGCGGGACATCGGCGGCATCATCGTCATCGACTTCATCGACATGGTGCTCGAGTCGAACCGCGAGCTGGTGCTGCGCCGCCTCACCGAGTGCCTCGGCCGGGACCGCACGCGCCACCAGGTCGCCGAGGTCACCTCGCTGGGCCTGGTGCAGATGACCCGCAAGAAGATCGGCACCGGCCTGCTGGAGGCGTTCTCGACGCCGTGCGAGCACTGCAAGGGCCGGGGCGTGCTCGTCTCGACCGAGGTGCAGCGCACGGGCGGCGGTTCGGGCCACTCCCACGGAGGGAACGGCAACGGCGGCAACAACGGCGGTGGCGGGGAGAAGAGCTCCCGCCGGTCGCGCGGCCGCGGCAAGGGCGAGGAGGCCGCCAAGGAGCAGGCCGAAGCCGCCAAGGCCGAGGTGCACGCCGTCCCGTCGCCGGAGCAGCGCGAGTCGATCGCGTCGGCGGTGGCGGCCATGGCGAACGCCTCGAAGGCCGCCAAGGACCACGACCACGGCGTGAACGGGCACGTCCCGGAGCCCGCCAAGGAGGTCGCGGACGTCCCGGCGACCACGGAGGCGGACGAGACGCCGGTGACGGCCGAGCCGCCCGCCGAGCCCGCCCAGGAGGTCGCCGGCACCCCGGTGACCACCGAAGCGGACGAGGTCCCGGTGCCGCAGGACGAGGAGCCCGCGGTCGAGCGGTCGTCCGCGCCGGAACCGGCCGAGGAGCCGGTCAACGAGTCTTCGGAGGCCGCTCAGCCGGTCGCCGAACCCGAGGTCAGCGTGCCCGAACCGGCCGCGCGTTCCACCCGGCGCCGTCCGCGCCGGGCGGCGTCGCGGCCCGCGGGCCCGCCGGTGCACGCCTCGGACCAGAGCAACTGAACGACTAGGGGACCCCGGTGGTAACGCACCGGGGCACCCCACGTAACCTGTAGTACGGCCTGCCACCAGAGCAGGTCGCTGCGCGAGTCCAGGACCGCCTGAGTTTTCGGGTGGGCCGGTCGCGCGGGCCCCCACCCATTGTCGAGTAATGCAGGAGACTTCCGTGTCGGCGTACGCGATCGTCAAGACCGGCGGCAAGCAGTACAAGGTGGCCGTCGGCGACGTCGTCGAGGTCGAGAAGCTCGAGGGCGAGCCGGGCACCGAGCACACCTTCCCCGCCGTGCTGTTCGTGGACGGTGGCGAGGTCACCACGGACGCCGACGCGTTGGCGAAGGTCTCGGTCACCGGCAAGGTCGTCGAGCAGACCAAGGGTCCGAAGATCCGGATCCACAAGTTCAAGAACAAGACGGGCTACCACAAGCGCCAGGGTCACCGGCAGAAGCTGACCCGCGTCGAGGTCACCGCCATCTCCAAGTAGTTCTTCTCCGGATCTTCGTTCTTCAGAAAGAGGACTGAGCTATGGCTCACAAGAAGGGTGCGTCCAGCTCCCGCAACGGTCGTGACTCGAACGCGCAGCGCCTCGGCGTCAAGCGCTTCGGCGGCCAGGAAGTCAACGCCGGCGAGATCCTCATCCGCCAGCGCGGCACCAAGTTCCACCCCGGCGTGAACGTCGGCCGTGGCGGCGACGACACGCTGTTCGCCCTGGCCGCCGGTGCGGTCCAGTTCGGCGAGAAGCGTGGCCGCAAGACGGTCAACATCGTGCCGTCGGAAGCCTGATTCGGCTTCTGTCTAGACCTCTGACGAGGGGTGGGGCCGGAATATCCGGTGCCACCCCTCGTTTGTTTTGTGCAGTCCCTTTAGAGCGAGTGAAGTGAGGCAACGTCATGGCGTCCCGGTTCGTGGACCGCGCGGTCATCCACCTGACCGCCGGTGACGGGGGCAACGGCTGTGCCTCGGTGCACCGCGAGAAGTTCAAGCCCCTCGGCGGCCCCGACGGCGGCAACGGCGGCAACGGCGGCGACGTCCTGCTGGTCGTCGACCCCAACGTGCACACGCTGCTCGACTTCCACTTCCGTCCGCACGCCAAGGCGGGCAACGGCAAGCTCGGCCAGGGCGGCAACCGCGCGGGCGCGGCGGGGGAGTCGCTGGTGATGAAGGTCCCCTCCGGCACCGTCGTGTTCACCGAAGACGGCGAACTGGTCGCCGACCTGATCGGCCCGGGCACCACGTTCGTCGCCGCCCAGGGCGGCCGCGGCGGCCTCGGCAACGCGGCACTCGCGTCGAAGGCCCGCAAGGCCCCCGGGTTCGCACTGCTCGGCGAGCCGGGCGAGAGCCGCGACCTGACGCTGGAGCTGCGCTCGGTCGCCGACGTCGGCCTGCTCGGCTTCCCGTCCGCGGGCAAGTCGTCGCTGATCTCGGTGCTGTCCGCAGCCAAGCCGAAGATCGCCGACTACCCGTTCACCACGCTCGTGCCGAACCTCGGCGTCATCACCGGCGGCGACACGGTCTTCACGATGGCCGACGTGCCCGGCCTGATCCCCGGCGCGTCCGAAGGCAAGGGCCTCGGCCTCGACTTCCTCCGCCACATCGAGCGCTGCGCGGTGCTGGTGCACGTCGTCGACTGCGCCACCCTCGAGCCCGGCCGCGACCCGCTGTCCGATGTGGACGCTCTGGAGGCCGAGCTCGCGAAGTACACGCCGAGCCTGGGCGGCAAGCTCGAGGAGCGCCCGCGCGTCGTCGTGCTCAACAAGATCGACGTCCCGGAGGCGGCCGAGCTGGCCGAGTTCGTCCGGCCGGAGCTGGAAGCGCGCGGGCTGCAGGTCTTCGAGGTCTCGACCGCGTCCCGCAAGGGCCTGCGGGAGCTGACTTTCGCGCTCGCGTCGATCGTCGAGCGCTACCGCGAGGCGCAGCCGGTGCTGGAGCCGGAGAAGATCGTCCTGCGGCCGCTCGCGGTCGACGACTCCGGGTTCACCGTCGAGGTCGACCCGGAGGAAGAGGGCGCGTTCATCGTGCGCGGCGCGCGGCCGGAGCGCTGGATCCGCCAGACCGACTTCTCCAACGACGAGGCCGTCGGCTACCTCGCCGACCGGCTGGACCGCCTCGGCGTCGAGGAGCAGCTGGCGAAGCTCGGCGCGAAGCCCGGCAGCCCGGTCACGATCGGCGACGTCCAGTTCGAGTGGGAGCCGTCGACGCCTTCGGTGGCGGTTCACCTGTCCGGGCGCGGCACCGACGTCCGCTTGGAGCGCACCGACCGCGTCGGCGCGTCCGAGCGCAAGGAAGCCCGCCGCATCCGGCGCGAGGGCACCGGCGAGTTCGACGACCAGGACGCCGGCGAGTGAGTGGCACGAGGCAGGCCATCGCGGCGGCGCGCCGCCTGGTGGTCAAGGTCGGCTCGTCGGCGCTGACCACCGCGGGCAGCGGCCTCGACGTGGCCCGCCTGGACGCGCTGGTCGACGCGATCGCCGAGCGCGTCGCCCGCGACACCCAGATCGTCCTGGTGTCCTCGGGCGCGATCGGCGCCGGCCTGGCCCCGCTCTCGCTCGGCAAGCGCCCGCGCGACCTGGCGACCCAGCAGGCGGCGGCGAGCGTCGGCCAGCTGGCGCTGGCGCACGCCTACGCCGAATCGTTCGGGCGGTATTCGCTGACGGTCGGTCAGGTGCTGCTGACGTCCGACGACGTCGTTCGCCGTTCCCACTACCGCAACGCGCAGCGCACCTTCTCGCGGCTGCTGGCCCTCGGCGCGGTCCCGGTGGTCAACGAGAACGACACGGTGGCCACCGAGGAAATCCGCTTCGGCGACAACGACCGCCTGGCGGCGCTGGTGGCGCACCTGATCGGCGCGGACGCGTTGCTCCTGCTGTCCGATGTGGACGGTCTGTACGACGGAGACCCCCGCGAGGGCGCCACCCGCAAGCTGACCGAAGTCCTGTCGGAGTCCGATGTGGACGGAATCTCGGTCGGCATGTCCAGCTCCGGCCTCGGCACGGGCGGCATGGTCTCGAAACTGGCGGCCGCCCGCACCGCGGCGGGCGCGGGCATCCCGGTCCTCCTGGCCGCGGCTTCGGAAGCCGCCGCCGCCCTGACCACGGCGTCCCCCGGCACGGCGTTCGCCCCGGCGGACACCCGCCTGTCCGCCCGCCGCTTCTGGCTCGGCTACGCGGCCGACACGACGGGCAGGCTCCGCCTGGACGACGGCGCGGTGACGGCGGTGGTCCGCCGCCGCAGGTCATTGCTGGCGGCGGGCATCACCGGTGTGGAGGGCGACTTCCAGGCCGGCGACGTGGTCGACCTGGTGGACGCGAAGGACCGCGCGGTGGCCCGCGGGGTGGTGGCGTTCGACGCGACGGAACTCCCGGACCTGATCGGCCGCTCCACCCCGGAACTCCCGGAGGAGCAGCGACGCGAGGTCGTCCACGCCGACGACCTGGTCCCCCTGCGCCGCTGACCCACGCGAGGCCCCGCACTTTCACGTGAAAGTGCGGGACAGCCTCAGCCCAGTGAGACCAGGCGGGCGCCGCCGTCGGCTTCCAGGACCGTGCCCGTCAGGTTGGCGTTCGTCGCCGCCAGCGCGACCACTTCGGCCACGTCGTCGGCCGTCGCGACCCGGCGTGCCGGGATCGAAGCCGCCGTCTGGGCGAAGAACCCCTCCCGCACCTCCGCCGGGAAGCCGCTCCACCAAGCCGTGTCGACGACGCCCGGCGAGACCGCGTTGACCCGCCGGGGCGCCAGCTCCACCGCCAGCGGCTTGACCAGCGCCTCGACGGCCGCGTTCAGGGCGCCGATCCCCGCTGTCCCGGGCATCGCGGCCCGCGCCGTGATCGCGCTGAGCAGCGTGATCGAGCCGTCGGCGGCCAGGTGCGGCAGGACGGCTTGGACCGTCGTCAGGTGCGCCCAGAACTTCGCGTCGAACGCCCGCCGCAGCTCCTCGAGGTCCAGCGAATCGATCGGCCCCATGCCTTCGGCGCCGGACAGGCTCACCACCAGCACGTCGACCGTGCCCAGCGACGACGCCAGCGCGGCCATCGCCGTGGCGTCGCCGCCGTCGGCCTGGTGGCCGGTCAGCTGCGGGTCGCTCGCCGCGACGTCGTCGAGGCGCTCCTTGCCGCGGCCGGTGACGTGGACGTCGTAGCCCTGCCGGTGCAGCCGCCGCGCGGTCGCCAGGCCGATGCCCGAAGTGCCGCCGGCGACGAGAGCGATGCTCATGCGTTGTTCCTCATTTCGAACCGGTACGTCTCGTTTCGAAATCGACGGTACCATCGGATCCCATGACCGACCAGTCCCGTCCCGGCCGCAAGCGCAGCGAGCAGAGCAGGCTGGCGATCCTCGCCGCCACGCTCGACCTGGTCGCGGAGGCGGGCTACGGCGCGCTGACCGTCGAGGGCATCGCCGCGCGCTCCGGCGTCGGCAAGCAGACGATCTACCGCTGGTGGCCGTCGAAGGCCGACGTCCTGCTCGACGCGCTCGCGACGAAGGCCGACTTGCAGATCCCGATCCCCGACGAGGGGTCGTTCCGCGCCGACCTCGGGCGCTTCCTGGACAGCACGTTCGAACTGGGGGAGAAGAACCAGGTCGCGGACACGCTGCGCGCGCTCATGGCGCAGGCGCAGCTCGACCCGGAGTTCGGCAAGCGGTTCCGCGAGGACTTCCTGTACCGCCGCCGCGAAGCGCTGGGCACGATCGTCGACCGCGCCGGCGAGCGCGGCGAACTGCCCGCGGGCGTCGCTCCCGGCACGGTGATCGACGTCGTGTTCGGCGTGCTCTGGTACCGCCTGCTGGCGACGCGCGAGCCGATCGGCCGCGGCCTGGCCGACGAACTGGTGACGCTGTTAGCGGCTCACGGCGCTTCGACCGCCGAGATGCGGTAGCGCGCCACCGAGGCGTCGAGGATCTGCGCCGCCTGCTCGTCCGACGGCCCGGACCCGCGGAAGCGCTCGAGGTCCGCATCGGACTCCCAGCGCTCGTACACGGTGATCCGGCCGGCGTCGAGCAGGTCGGCGCCCAGCGCGTAGTCGAGGCAGCCTGGCGCTTCCCGCGCCAGCCGCACGGCTTCGGCGCAGCCTTCCAGGTAGGCGGCCCGCGCTTCGGGCGCGACGGCGAGCCAACCGGCGATGATGATCATGATGGGGTGATCCGATCCGCTTTGACGGTCAGCAGCACCCGCGTCTGGTCCCGCCCGCCCCACCACGGGTACGGCCCGCCGAGGTAGCGCTGCGCGAGCTCCTCGATGTGCTCGACGGCGCCTTCCTCGGTCGTTTCGACGACCCGCCCGCGGATCGCGTAGTACCGCGACGGCCGGTCGCGGTCGGCCACGTTGAGCGCCACCCGCGGGTCGCGCTCGATGTTGCGCTGCTTCTGGTGCCCCAGCACGGTGTTGACCAGGATGTGCGTCCCGTCGGTGTCCACCCAGGTCTGGGTCAGCTGCGGCGAGCCGTCCGGCATCGACGTCGCCAGGAAGCAGAGGCTGGGTTCGCGCAGCAACGCGAGCAGGTCGGCGGGCAGTTCCAAGGTGGTCTCCGCTAAAGCCGGTCGGGCGCTTCGATGCCGAGCAGCGAGAGCCCGAGCGCGAGCGTTTGCGAAGTCAGCGTAGTCAATCCGAGCCGTGACGCGCGCAGCGACGGAGAAGACGCCTTCAAGACCGGACATTCCTCGAAGAACCGGGAAAACGCGACCGCCGTCTCGTACAGGTACGTGCACAGCTTGTGCGGCGCGTAGCCGTTCGTCGCGGCCTTCAGCGCTTCGCCGAACCGGAGCAGTTTCAGTGCCAGCGCCCGTTCCGCCGGTGCTTCCAGCACGATTTCCGCGCCGCCGGGCTGCTCGCCGGCCTTCCGCAGGATCGACCGCGTCCGCGCGTGCGCGTACTGCAGGTACACCGAGGTGTTGCCCTCCTTGGCGAGCATCCGGTCCCAGGCGAAGACGTAGTCGCGTTCGCGGTCCCCGGACAGGTCCGCGTACTTGACCGCGCCGATGCCCACCGCGCGGGCTACTTCGGCCTGGCCCGCCGCGTCGAGCTCACTGCGTTCGGCGACGACCGCGGCGGCCTGTGCCACGGCTTCGGTGAGCAGGTCGGCCAGCTTGACGGTGTCGCCGGACCGGGTCCGCATCGTCTTGCCGTCCGCGCCGAGGACTGTGCCGAACCCGATGTGCTCGGCGTGCCCGGTCAGCCAGCCCGCCGCGCGGCAGACGGCGAACACCATCGCGAAGTGCTGGGCCTGCGGCGCCCCGACGACGTAGAGGAGGTCGGTCGCCCCGCGTGCGGCCGTCCAGTACCGGACGGTCGCCAAATCCGTGGCGGCGTACCCGTAACCGCCGTCGCGCTTGCGGACGATCAGCGGCAGCCGGTCGCCTTCGCGGTTGCGGAAGCCTTCGGGGAACACGCAGACCGCGCCGTCGCTGATCTCGGTCAGCCCGGCCTTCTCGAGGTCGTCGACCACCGCGGCGAGGTACGGGTTGTAGAAGCTCTCGCCGTAGATGTCCTTGTCCGTCAGCGAAATGCCGAGCAGCGCGTAGACCTCGTTGAAGTGCTTCGTCGACTCCGCGATCAGCTCCCGCCAGACGGCCAGCGTCGCTTCGTCGCCGCCTTGCAGCAGGACGACCCGCTCGCGCGCTCGGGTCGCGAACGCTTCGTCGCTGTCGAACTTCCGGCGTGCTTCGCGGTAGAAGGCGTCGAGGTCGGCGATGCCGCTTTGCCCGGCCGAGACGTCGAGCAGGTGCTCGATGAGCATCCCGAACGGCGTGCCCCAGTCGCCGAGGTGGTTGTGCGGCAGCACTTCGTGGCCGGCGAACCGCAGCAGGCGCGCGAGGGCGTCGCCGATCACCGACGTCCGCAGGTGCCCGACGTGCATTTCCTTGGCCACGTTCGGGCTGCTGTAGTCGAGCGCGATCGTCCGTGGCGCCGCGGTTTCCGGCACGCCGAGCCGCGGATCACCGAGCACGGCGGCGACGCGCGTCTCCAGCCATTCCTTGCGCAGCGCGAAGTTGAGGAAACCCGGCCCGGCGACTTCGGGCGGCTCCGCGATGCCGTCGAGCTCCAGCACCCCGGCGATCAGCCCGGCCACCTCGCGCGGCGGGCGGCCGAGCCGCTTGCCGAGGCTCATCGCGAGGTTCGCCTGGTAGTCGACGCCTTCCCGCGGCGACGCCTGGACCAGCGCCTGCTCCGGCGTCAGGTCGATGTCGAGCGCCCGGCCGGCGGCGGCCACCACGCGGCGCGCCAGCTCCTCGGTAACGTCGGCGGTGTGCACGGTGTCCCTCCTTCGGCTCGGGTCGGGGAGCCCGCAGCGTAGCGAGCGTGACCGGCCGGCGACGAAGGGTTTACTTCAGCTCAGTGCCTTTCGTTTCCGGGAGCGTGAGGATCACCGCGAACGCGATCGCGGCCCCGACGGCGACGTACCAGAAGTACAGCGTCTGCGACACTTCGCCGAACAGGGTGATGAGCAGCGGCGCGGTGCCGCCGAAGACGGCGACGGTCAGGTTGTACCAGGCGCCGATCCCCAGCCCGCGCAGCTCGGTCGGGAACAGCTCGCTCATGATCGCCGGCGCGATCGACGTCATCGCGGTGTACAGCCCGAGCCCGACGCAGAACACCACGAGCAGGCCGCCGATCCCCGGGCCGATCAACGCGGACAGCGGGACGACGACGATCGCGGTCGCCCCGGACCACACGAGCAGCTGCGGCTTGCGCCCGAACCGGTCCGCCAACGCCCCCATCGGGTACTGCAGGGCGATGAACAACGCCGTGCCGACGGAAAGGGCGAGGAAGACGGCGTCGGCGTCGGCGTGCCGGGTCTTGACCGCGAACGACGTCAGCGCGCTGAAGAACGTGTAGTAGCAAAGGGTCGAGAGCATCGAGAAGCCGACGAGCCTGCCGACGGCTTTCGGGTGGTGCGTAAGCGTTGTCAGCAACGGCCGTTCGATCTTCCGGGCCTCGCTCTTCGTCCGCTCGAAGAGCTCGGTTTCGGCGATGCTGCGGCGCAGCCACAACCCGACCAGGCCGAAGACGCCGCCCAGCAGGAACGGCAGCCGCCAGCCCCACGCCGTCAGCTGTGCCTTGTCCAGGGTCCGCGCGAGCACGAAGCCGAGGACGGTCGCGACGAGCACGGCCGAACCGGTCGAGATGTAGAAGAACGCCGAGTACCGGCCGCGGCGTTCCGCCGGCGCGATCTCGCCCAGGTACGCCGACGCGTTGGACACCTCACCGCCCAGCGACAGCCCCTGCGCGATGCGCGCGACCAGCAGCAGGATCGGCGCGAGCCAGCCGATCAGCGAGAACGTCGGCAGCAGGCCGATCGCCACCGACCCGCCCGCCATCAGCAGGATGGTGAGGATCATCGCCGGTTTCCGGCCCCGGGTGTCGGCGAAGCGTCCGAGCAGGACACCGCCGAGCGGCCGGAAGAAGAACGCCAGCGCGTACGTCGCGAAGGTGTTGATCAGGGCCAGCGTGTCGTTCCCGGCGGGGAAGAACGCGCCGGCGAAGTAGATGCTGAACGTCGCGTAGATCGTCCAGTCGAACCACTCCAGCGCGTTGCCGGCGCTCGCCGCGAACAGCTTGCGCACCGGCAGCCGGTGGCGCAGCTCCCGCACGGTGGACTCGGTCATGGCAGCCTCCCGTCACCCGAAGGTGGAACGGGACTTTGCCACATTCGTTCGCGGTGCGAAAGATCCTGACTACGCGGTTTTCGTGTCCTCCTTCCACTCAGGCCGTGCTGGCCAGCGCGAACGGCAGCACGGCGGGTGCCCCGGCCCGCCGCAGCAGCCGCGCGGCCAGCGTCATCGTCCAGCCGGTGTCGATGACGTCGTCGACCAGCAGGACCGGCCCGGCCGGCAGCGTCGCCGCGAGGTCGGCGGGCATGCTCATCCGCCGCCACAGGTCGGCCAGCCGCTGCGCGCTGTTGGCCTGCCGCGGCGGTGGCCCTTCCGCGTCCAGCGCGCCGAGGAAGTCCAGCTTGCCGATCTCGGCCAGCCGCGTCGCGAGGCTGTACACGAGCTGCGGCCGCGTCTCCGACGGGACGGCGACCACCGCCACCGGCCGTTCCGCCCACTGCCACCCGGCGAGCACCTGGACGCAGGCCTTGAACACCGAGTCGGGGACCTCGGTGTCCCGGGCGCCGGCGCCGACCAGCTCCCGCAACCGGTTGCCCCAGCCGACGTCGGTCAGCCGCCCGAGCACCTGGCCCGGCTCGGCCTGGTCGTCGGCCGAGATCCGGCCGGACACCGGAACGTCCAAAGAGGACATCCCGGTGGGCCACTGCTTGCGCGGGGCGACCTCGACCCCGGGCCGCTGCAGGCGTTCCCGGGTCGCGTCGACGACCTCGTCGGCCACCGCCGTGTCCCAGTGCTGCCCGGTGCAGTTGTCGCACCGCCCGCACGGCGCCGCCTCGGGATCGTCGAGCTGCCGCCGCAGGTATTCCATCCGGCAGCCCCCGGTCGCGAGGTAGCCGAGCATCGCTTCCTGCTCGCGGTCGCGTGCTTCCGCGACCCGCCGGTACCGGCCGCGGTCGTACTCCCACTCCTCGCCCGTGCTCGTCCAGCCGCCCTTGACGCGCCGCACCGCGCCGTCGACGTCCAGCACCTTGAGCACCATTTCCAGCCGGGAGCGGGAGAGTTCCACGGACGGCTCGAGCGCGGCCGTCGAAAGGGGACGGTCGGCGTAGGCGAGGGTGTTCAGCACCTGCGTCACCCGCAGCTCGTCGGGGAAGGCGAGCGACCCGAAGTACGCCCAGATCGCCTTGTCCTCCTCGCCGGGCAGCAGCACGACTTCGGCGCGTTCGACGCCACGCCCGGCGCGGCCCACCTGCTGGTAGTAGGCGATCGGCGACGACGGCGCGCCGAGGTGCACGACGAACCCGAGGTCCGGCTTGTCGAAACCCATGCCCAGCGCGGAAGTCGCGACGAGCGCCTTGACCCGGTTGCCGAGCAGGTCGTCCTCGGCCGCCTGCCGGTCGGCCGGGTCGGTCTTGCCGGTGTAGGCCGCCACCGGGTACCCGCGGTCCTTCAGCAGCGACGCGACGTCGTGCGCCGCCGCGACGGTCAGGCAGTAGATGATCCCCGACCCCGGCAGCTCCGCCAGGTGCTCGGCGAGCCACGCCAGCCGCGCCTGCGACGTCGGCAGCCGGCACACCGACAACCGCAGGCTTTCCCGGTCGAGGCTGCCGCGCAGCACGAGCGTGTCCCCGCCGGTGCCGAGGCCCAGCTGCTCGGCGACGTCGGTGACCACGCGGTCGTTCGCGGTCGCCGTGGTCGCCAGCACCGGCACGCCCTCCGGGAGGTCGCCCAGCAGCGTGCGCAGCCGCCGGTAGTCCGGCCGGAAGTCGTGGCCCCAGTCGGAGACGCAGTGCGCCTCGTCGACCACCAGCAGGCCGGTGCTCGCGGTCAGCTTCGGCAGCACGTTGTCGCGGAAGTCCGGGTTGTTCAGCCGTTCGGGGCTGACCAGCAGGACGTCGACCTCGCCGGCCGCGACCGCCGCCTGCACCTGGTCCCACTCCTGGGGGTTCGCGGAGTTCATCGTCGCCGCGTGGATCCCGGCGCGCGCCGCCGCCGAGATCTGGTTGCGCATCAGGGCGAGCAGCGGCGAGACGATGACCGTCGGGCCGCTTCCCTGTTCCCGCAGCAACGCCGTGGCCAGGAAGTACACCGCCGACTTGCCCCACCCGGTGCGCTGCACGACCAGCGCCCGGCGCCGCTGCGCGACCAGGGCCTCGATGGCCGTCCATTGGTCTTCGCGCAGCGTCGCCGAGTCGCCGGCCAGCGCCCGGAGGAGGGTTTCGGCGCGGTCGCGGAGGGCTGAGGTGGTGCCGGTGGTGTCCACGTCCCCACGTCTACCCCATGGCACCGACGATCCGGGAATCGGCGGCGTCGCGAACGGACCGTTCGTGACGAATACGGGTGGTTATGTGACCTGAATCACACCTTCTGCCCGGTCGGGCGGGGTGGCGAACAGCACCCGGCGTCCCGCGCGCGCGATGTATAGGCTCCCCAGTCATGTCACCACGGCGGATCGGGGTCATGGGCGGCACCTTCGACCCCGTGCACCACGGCCACCTCGTCGCGGCCAGCGAGGTCCAGTCCCGGTTCGGGCTCGACGAAGTGATCTTCGTCCCCACCGGGCAGCCGTGGCAGAAGACCGGCCGCCGGGTGACCAAGGCCGAGGACCGCTACCTGATGACGGTCATCGCGACCGCGTCGAACCCGGTGTTCTCGGTCAGCCGCGTGGACATCGACCGCGGCGGCCAGACCTACACCGTCGACACCCTGCGCGACCTCCACGCCGAGTACCCCGAAGACGAACTCTTCTTCATCACCGGCGCCGACGCGCTCGAACAGATCCTGACCTGGCACAAGGCGGACGAGCTGTTCGACTTCGCGCACTTCATCGGCGTCACCCGGCCGGGCTACCGGCTCAACTCCCACCACCTGCCCAGCGGGAAGGTGAGCCTCGTCGAGGTCACCGCGATGGCGATCTCGTCGACCGGCTGCCGCGACCGGGTCGAACGCGGGGAGCCCGTCTGGTACCTCGTGCCCGACGGCGTCGTCCGGTACATCGCCAAGAAGGACCTGTACCGGAAGAGCGACTGAAGGCCCGCTGGTCCCGGCGGGTACCCTTCTCGGGCGAACCCGATCTGTGAAGGAGCACCGTGGCAGCCACGTCCGAGGCACGAGAGCTGGCCGTAGCGGCCGCACACGCGGCGGCGGACAAGAAGGCCAGCGACGTAGTCGTGCTGGACGTGTCCGAGCAGCTCGTCATCACCGACGCCTTCGTCATCGCCTCCGCGTCCAACGAGCGCCTGGTGGGCGCGATCGTCGACAACGTCGAGGAGAAGCTGCGGGAGAGCGGCCACAAGCCGGTCCGCCGCGAAGGAGCCCGCGAAGGGCGCTGGGTCCTGCTCGACTACGTCGACGTCGTCGTGCACGTCCAGCACGTCGAGGAGCGCACGTTCTACGGCCTCGAGCGGCTGTGGAAGGACTGCCCGCGCATCGAGGTGGACGGACTCGAGGAGCCACCCGCCGACGAGGACCCGGACGTCCCGTGAGCCCGCGGCGGCTCGTGCTCTGGCGCCACGGCGAGACGGACTACAACGCCGCCGGGCGGATGCAAGGTCACCTCGATTCGGCGCTGACCCCGCGCGGCTGGAACCAGGCCCGGTTCGCGGTACCCGCGCTGGCCCGGTTCTCGCCGGACCTCGTCATCGCGTCCGACCTGCGCCGCGCCACCGACACGGCCACCGTGCTCACCGACGCCATCGGCGTCCCGCTGCGCATCGACAAGCGCCTGCGCGAGACGCACCTCGGCGAATGGCAGGGGCTCACCGGCGCGGAGGTCGACGAGGCCTACCCCGGTGAACGCGACCGCTGGCGCACCGACGCGACCTGGGCCCCGCCGGGCGGGGAGAACCGCGTCGACGTCGCCGACCGCGCCGGCGAAGTGGTCGCCGACCTGCAGCAGGCCAACTCCGACGTCGGCGACACCGTGCTCCTGGCCGCGCACGGCGGGCTGATCATCGCGCTCACCGCCCGGCTGCTGAACCTGCCGGTCGCGATCTGGCCTTCGCTGGGCGGGATCTCGAACTGCCACTGGGTCGAGCTCGGCCTGCGCGACGGCAAGTGGCGGCTGAACGCCTACAACGCGGGGATGCACGGCTAACCGATGGGGCCGCGCCTGCTGGTGTTCGGCGATTCGCTGAGCTTTCACGGTCCCGAAGGACCGTGCGCCGCGGACGAACCGCGGCTGTGGCCGAACGTCGCGGCCGCCGCGCTGGGCGGCACCGCCGACCTGGTCGCGGGCATCGGCTGGAACGCCCGCGACGCCTGGTGGTCGCTGACCGGCGACCCGCGCGTGTGGGCCGACCTGCACCACGTCGACGCCGTCGTGTTCGCGGTCGGCAGCATGGACACGCTGCCGTCGCCGCTGCCGACCTACCTGCGCACCGGGCTGCGGTACCTGCGTCCCGACCCCGTCCGCCGGGTGGTGCGCCAGGCCTACCTCGCCGCGCAGCCCCGGCTTTCGGTCGCCTTCCGCGGCCGGCCGACCGTGCTGCCCGCCAAGCTCACCGTGCGGTACCTCGACACCGCCGTGGGCGCGCTGCGCGCCCTGCGGCCCGAGCTGCCGGTCTTCGGGATGCTGCCGTCGGTGCACCGCGCGGCGGCCTACGGCGGAGTGCACACCGCGCGGCCGGCCGCGGCGGCCGCGATGGCGGCGTGGGGCGCACGGGCGAACGTTCCCCTGCTCGACCTCGAAGCCGTTGTCGGAGAGCACGTCCTGAGCGGTGAGGGCAACCCGGACGGCATGCACTGGGGCTGGAAGGGGCACGCCTCGGTGGGTGACGCGATGTCCGTGTTGCTGGCACCGGTGCTGACCCCCGGCCACGTAGGCTGACGGCGTGTCGGTCGCCGTAGTCACGGATTCCACCGCCCACCTGCCGGAGGGCTTCGCCGAACGGCACGCGGTCCGGGTGGTGCCGCTGCACGTCCTCGTCGACGGCGTCGTCTCGCTCGACGGCGTGGAGACCGGGCCGGCGGCGGTCGCCGAAGCGATGAAGCAGCGCAAGATCGTCACGACGTCCCGGCCGACGCCCACCGAGTTCGCCGAGGAGTACCGCGCGGCGCTCGCCGACGGCGCCGACTCGATCGTCTCGGTCCACCTGTCGCGGGAGCTGTCGGGCACCTGGGAAGCGGCCGTGCTGGCGGCCCAGGAAGTGGGGCCCGACCGCGTCCGCGTGGTCGATTCGCGGACCACGGCGATGGGGCTGGGGTTCGCCGCGCTGCACGCCGCTTCGGCCGCTTCGGCGGGCGCTTCGGCGGCCGACGTCGAGGCCGCGGCGGTGACGGCGGCCGGCTGCTCGTCGACGTTGTTCGTCGTGGAAACCCTCGACCACCTGCGCCGCGGCGGGCGGATCGGCCCGGCGGCGGCGCTGCTCGGCACCGCGCTCGCCGTGAAGCCGGTGCTGCACATGGCCGACGGCCGCATCCTGCCGCTGGAAAAGGTCCGCACGATGAACCGCGCGATCGCGCGGCTGGTCGAGCTCGCCGCCGAAGCGGCGGCCGAAGACGACGTCGAGCTGGCCGTCCACCACCTCGCCTCGCCGGAGCGGGCGGTCGAACTGGCGAACCGGCTCGAAGAAGCGGTGCCGCGCTCGGCGGGCTGCGTGGTCTCCGAGCTGGGCGCGGTGATCGGGGCGCACACCGGGCCCGGGGTGCTGGGCGTGGTCGTCCAGCGCACGGTCCCGTCCCGGAGCTAGCCGAACCCGCCAGCATGCCACCCGGGTACGACGGAAACGGCCGTTCCCGGGCCGGGCCGGGGCAATCCGTCCACAACACCCCGGTTGTCCACAGGACGCGGCGCCACCCCTGTCGGACGCCTCCCCGCGCGCCCTAACGTCGATCGTGTGTTCGAGCAGTCCGCCCGGGATCCGGGCCCTCCCGTCAACGACCGGCTCTCCTGGCTGGCCGACCAGCTCTCGCCCGACGCGAGCACGGTCGGGCCGGGTGGCCGGCTGGTCCGGCGCTGGCTGCCGGGCGGCTCGGCCGGTGCCGGCCGCCGCCGGTGGGCGCTCGCCGGTGTCCTCGCCGCGGTCGTGGTGATCGTCCTCGGCTCGGTCGCGCTCCTCGGCGGCCCGCCGGCACCCGAGCCGCTGCCCGCGCTGCCGAGCGCGAAACCGGCGGCGGAGGCGCGGGCCGCACCCCAGGCCGGCCTTGTCGTGAGCGTGATCGGGCGCGTCCGGTCGCCGGGGCTGGTCACCGTGCCCCCGGGCAGCCGCGTCGCGGACGTGCTGCGCGCGGCGGGCGGGGCCGAACCCGGCGCGGACGTCTCCGCGCTGAACCTCGCCCGCAAGGTGGCCGACGGCGAGCAGCTCGCGGTCGGCGTCCCGGCGCCCGCCGCCGTGGCCGGCGCGCCCGCGGAGGGCGCGAAGGTCGACCTCAACGCTTCGACCGCGGACCAGCTGGACACGCTGCCGGGCATCGGCGAGGTGATGGCGAAGCGGATCGTCCAGTGGCGGACCGACCACGGCGGCTTCACCAAGATCGAGCAGCTGCGCGACATCGACGGGCTCGGCGAAAGCAAGTTCGAGAAGCTCCGCGAGAAGGTGACGGTCGGATGAGCGCGATTCCCCCGATCGACACCCGGCAGGACCTGCGGCTGGTCCCGGCGGCGCTGGCGTGCTGGCTGGCCGCGCTCGCCGGCCTGCTCCTCGGCTGGTGGACGGCCTTCGCCGCCGGGCTCGCCTCGGCGGCGCTCGCCGGGATCGTGTGCTGGCGGGCCCGTGATCGTCCCCGGGTGCTCGGCGCGGCGGCAGCGCTGCTGGTGCTGGGCCTCGTCGCCGCCGGTCCGATCGCCTGGCGGATCCGCGACGCCCAGGAAGATCCCCTTCCTGCCGAAGCGGCCCAAGGCCTGCCCGCGGTGCTGCGGGTCGTGGTCGCCGAACGTCCCAAGCCCGTGCGCGGCGCGGGCTACGCCGACCGGCAGGCCGGCGCCCGCTCGGTGGTGCTGACGGCCGACGTGCGCACGGCGTCGGTCGACGGGCGGCCGGTGCCGTCGTCCGGGCGCATCCTGGTGCTGGCTCCGGTCGAGCAGTGGGCGTCGCTGCTCCCCGGCCAGGAAGTGACGGCGCCGGGGCTGCTGATGCCGCCCCGCGGCTCGGACCTGACCGTGGCGGTGCTTTCGGTGCGCGGCCCGCCGGGGGAGCCCGGCCCGGCGCCGTGGTGGCAGCGGACCGCGGCCGGGCTCCGCGCAGGCTTGCACGACCTGTGTCGGGCCCTGCCGGACGAACCAGCCGGCCTGCTGCCGGGGCTGGTCCTGGGCGACACGAGCGGGCTGTCGCCTCGCGTCGAGCAGGAGTTCGTCACCGCGGGCCTCGCCCACCTCACCGCGGTCAGCGGCGGCAACCTCGCCGTGGCCTGTGGTGCGGTCCTGCTGCTGCTCCGCCTGCTGCGGCTCGGGCCGCGGCTGTCGGCGGTGGCGGCCGGGACCTGCCTGGCGGGGTTCCTGGTGCTGGTCGGGCCGGAGCCGAGCGTGCTGCGGGCGGGAGTCATGGCGGCGGTGGCACTGCTGGCACTGGCGCTGGGCCGGCGGGGTTCGGCGCTGCCCGCGCTGGCGTTCGCGGTGTGCGTGCTCGTGGTGGCGGACCCGGCGATGGCCACCGACTTCGGGTTCGCGTTGTCGGTCTTCGCCACCGCCGGGCTGGTGCTGCTCGCGCCGCGCTGGGCGGGTGGGCTGGTCCGCCGCGGGGTCCCGCCGGGCGTCGCGGAAGGGCTGGCGATCCCGCTGGCGGCCTTCCTGGTGACGGCGCCGGTGCTCGCGGGGATGGCGGGCTCGGTGAGCCTGGTCTCGGTGCTGACCAACGTCCTCGCCGCGCCCGTGGTGGCTCCGGCGACGGTGCTCGGCGTGCTGGCGACGGTCACCGGTCCGTGGTGGCCGGGCGGCGGGAGGTTCCTGGTGCACCTCGCCGATCCCGAAGCCTGGTGGCTGATCACGGTGGCGCGGCACGGCGCGCGGGCCCCGGGCGCGGTCATCGCCTGGCCGGGCGGCTGGTGGGGCGGGCTGCTCGCCGCCGCCGTCCTCGGGTTGCTGGTGCTGGCCGCCCGGGTCCGGCGGGTGCGGGTGCTCATGGCAGTCCTGGCCGCCTGCGCGTTGCTGGTGCTCGTGCCGGTCCGGGTGCTGGCGCCGGCGTGGCCGCCGCGGAACTGGGCGGTGGTCGAGTGCGACGTCGGCCAGGGTGACGCGGTGGTGCTGGCGACCGCCGAGCCGGGGCGGGCCGTCGTCGTGGACACCGGGCCCGAGCCGGGGCCGGTCGACGAGTGCCTGCACCGGCTGGCCGTCGACCGGATTCCGTTGCTGGTGCTGAGCCACCTGCACGCCGACCACATCGGCGGGCTCGCTTCGGTCTTCGACGGCCGGGCGGTCGGCGGGATCGCCGTCGGGCCGGGGCGGGCGCCGGAGTGGGCGTGGCGGCAGGTCGCCGCGGAGGCGGCCCGGCAGGCGGTGCCGCTGGTGGAGCTGACCCCGGGGGAGCGGCTGGCCTGGCCCGGCTTGTCGCTCGACGTGCTGGGGCCGCGTTACGTCCCGGCGCGGCCAGTGGGCCAGGACGGGACGGCCATCAACAACAGCTCGGTCGTGCTGCGCGCGGAAACGGCGGCGGGCCGGGTGATGCTGACCGGCGACGTCGAACTGGCCGCGCAGGCCGACCTGCTGGCCGACGTCGGTGATCTGAAAGCGGAGGTGCTGAAAGTCCCCCACCACGGTTCGCGCTACTCGCTGCCGTCGTTCCTCGCGGCGGTGGCGCCGCGGGTGGCGTTGGTCAGCGTGGGCGCCGGCAACACCTACGGCCACCCGAGCAAGTCCACAATGGACACTCTGACGGCGCTCGGTGCTCTCGTCACCCGGACCGACGCCGACGGCGACACGGCGGTCGTCGCGGACACGGCGGGTCCGGCGGTGGCGCGCCGGGGCGAACCCCGTGGGCCACCTCGCCGCTGAAGCCCGGGGCGCGCCAAGCGGCCCGCCCCGGGCGGCGCGGACGTCAGTAGCCGAGCGCCTCGTTCACGGCGGCGGCCGACGGCGGCACGATCGCCTTGGGGCCCACGTGGTTCTCGATCGCGTCGAGGGTCTTGAGGCCGTCGCCGGTGATCAGCAGGACGGTCTCGGCGTCCGGGTCCAGCTTGCCGGTCTCGACCAGCTTCTTCGCCGTGGCGACGGTGACCCCGCCTGCCGTCTCGGTGAAGATGCCTTCGGTGCGGGCCAGCAGCCGGATGCCTTCGACGACCTCTTCGTCGGTGACGTCCTCGATCGCGCCGCCGGTGCGGTTGACGATGTCGAGGACGTAGGGGCCGTCGGCCGGGTTGCCGATCGCCAGCGAGCGGGCGATGGTGTCCGGCTTCACCGGCTGGACCACGTCGTGCCCGGCGCGGAAGGCGGCCGAGACCGGCGAGCAACCGGTGGCCTGCGCGCCGAACACCTTGTACGGGCTGGCGTCCACGAGACCGAGCTGACCCAGCTCGCGGAAACCCTTGTCCACCTTCGTCAACTGCGAACCGGAGGCGATCGGCACGACGATCTGCGGCGGGATGCGCCAGCCGAGCTGCTCGGCGACCTCGAAGGCCAGCGTCTTCGAGCCTTCCGAGTAGTACGGCCGGACGTTCACGTTCACGAACGCCCACTTCGGGTGCTCGCCGGCCAGCTCGGTGGCGAGGCGGTTGACGTCGTCGTAGTTGCCGTCGACCGCGACGAGGTCGCCGTCGTACACGGCGGTGGTGAGGATCTTGGCGCGCTCGAGGGTCTTCGGGATCAGCACGACCGACCGCCAGCCGGCGCGGGCCGCGGCGGCGGCCGTCGCGTTGGCCAGGTTGCCGGTCGACGGACACGCGAGCACCTCGAACCCGAACTCGCGGGCCGCGGCCAGCGCGACGGCGACGACGCGGTCCTTGAACGAGTGCGTCGGGTTGCCGGTGTCGTCCTTGACCCACACGCGCTTGAGGCCGAGTTCCTTGGCGAGGCGGTCGGCGCGGACCAGGCGGGTCGCGCCCGGCTCGGTGTTCGGGATCTCTTCGACGTTGGACGGAACCGGGAGGAGTTTCTTGTAGCGCCAGATGTTCTTGGGGCCGGCCTCGATGTCTTCGCGGCGGACGCGGCCGAAGTCGTAGGCGACCTCGAGCGGCGAGAAGTCTTCGGCGGAGACGAATTCGGGGGCGAGCGGCTGCCGGTGACCCTCTTCCTTCGACACCAGCTCGACGGCGGGACCGAGGTCCGGGGTCTTGGTGGTGGAGGTCGTGCCGAGGGTTGCGGTCATCGCGAGGTTCCTTTCCTCATCTGCCCCGCCGAAGCGGGCCGGAATTGGCACCGTGGTCGTCAGCTACCCCGCGATCGCGGGATGACGGGCTGTACGCCGGTTGCCGGGGCTTCGTCGGGCCGTTCCCTCTGCCCCTCTGGATGAGCGGTATTCGGTTGTCGGTGCGCGCACGCCGGGTGTCCCCGGGGCGGGCTGCCTCGGCTACACCGTACGACATCGTGCGCGGCCCGTGCCACGGTGGCCGCCCGACATCACCGGAGCGGGCGCACCGCGGCGCGGGTGAGAAGATTCGGGGGTGACCGCGCAAGCCACCGCCCCGGCCCCGCTGCACCTGGTCCTGGGTGACGAAGAACTGCTGATCGAGCGGGCCGTCCGCGACACGCTCGCCGCCGCCCGCGCGACGGACCCGACGGCCGAGCTGACCCGGGTCCGGGTGTCCGATCTCACAGCGCCCGAGCTGGCCGAACTGGTGAGCCCGTCGCTGTTCAGCGAAGGCCGCGTGATCGTCCTGGAATCGGCCCAGGACATCTCGCAGGAGCTGGCCGACGCCGTGGCGTCCTACCTGAAGGACCCGGCGGACGGGGTCGTGCTCGTCGTCGTCCACACCGGCGGCGGCCGCAGCAAGGCGGGCAAGTCGCTCCCGGCGGTGCTGAAGAAGGCCGGGGCCGAGATCACCGAGTGCCCGAAGCTGACGAAGCCGGCCGAGCGCGAGCAGTTCGTGCGGCACGAGGTGCGCCGGGCGGGCGGCAAGATCGACCCGGCCGGGGTCGCCGCGCTGATCGACGCCGTGGGCTCCGACCTGCGCGAACTCTCCTCGGCGGCCAGCCAGCTGGTGGCCGACACGGGCGGCGCGGTCGACGCCGACGCCGTCCGCCGGTACCACCGCGGCCGCGCCGACGTGACGGGCTTCGCGGTCGCCGAGAAGGCGGTCAGCGGCGACCGCTCGGCGGCGCTGGAGTCGTTGCGCTGGGCGATGCAGCTCGGGGTCCCGCACGTCCTGGTGGCCGACGCGCTGGCCGACGCGGTCCGCACGATCGCGCGCGTCTCGGGCGCCGGTCGCGGCAACCCGAATCAGATGGCGGGCGAGCTGGGCATGCCGCCGTGGAAGATCCGCAAGGCGCAGGGGCAGTCCCGTGGCTGGAACCAGGACGGGCTGGCCACGGCCATGCGGGTGGTCGCGCGGCTGAACGCCGAGGTCAAGGGCGTGGCGGCGGACCCGGGCTACGCGCTGGAACGCGCGGTCCTTGAAGTCGCAGCAGCCAAGGGCGACCGCTGACCCCGGACACGAAGAAGGCCCCGGCCGAAGCCGGGGCCTTCCCAGAAATCAACCAGCTCAGAGCGCGTTGACGCGCTTGGCCAGCGCCGACTTCTTGTTGGCGGCCTGGTTGGCGTGGATGACGCCCTTCGAGACGGCCTTGTCCAGCTTCTGGGCGGCGTCGCGCTGCAGCTCGACGGCCTTGGCCTTGTCGCCGGCCTCGGCGGCTTCGCGGACCTTGCGGATCGCGGTCTTCACCGAGGACCGGATCGCCTGGTTGCGCTGACGCGCCTTCTCGTTCGTGGTGATGCGCTTGATCTGCGACTTGATGTTGGCCATAGGGCAACTCCTGCTTCACTCGGTGAGATCGCCGCCGCGCTGAAGTGGCCCCGCGGAAAGCGGGTTTCCTCCATGACGGAATGCCGCACGGGCAGCGAACGCCCACTTTAACAGCCGGGCCGCGGGCGTCCGGCGGCGGGAGTACGGTGGACGGCGGTCAGTGCCTAGGGTTCCGCCGCCGGTCCGCGCACACCGCACCACACAACCAGGACCGGGCGGGTCTGGTCCGAGCGGCACCATCGGCGGGCCCGGACGGCCGGTCGTTCATCTGACGGGGCAAAAGCCTGGAGGACCCGGTTTTCGCGCGCGCGAAAACCCGAAGGGGTCCTGTGAACGCCACCGCCTTGTCCCTCGTTCTCGTCGCCGCCGTCGTGCACGCCGCGTGGAACCTCGCCGCCAAGCGGATCTCCTCCGGCGGCACCCAGTTCGTCTGGCTCTACTACACGGTTTCCGCCGTCCTCCTGCTGCCGGTGACCGTCGTGCTGCTGGTCGTCGAGCCCGAACGTCCACAGTGGAGCTGGCTGCTCGCCGCCGTGGTGACGGCGGTGCTGCACGTCGCCTACGGCGTCGTCCTGCAACGCGGGTACCGCGTCGGGGACCTCTCCGTCGTCTACCCCGTCGCGCGGGGCACCGGACCGCTGCTGTCGGTGCTGGCCGCCGTCCTCGTGCTCGGCGAACGGCCCGGCGTCCTCGGCCTGGCCGGCGCGTTCCTGGTCATCGCCGGCGTGCTGGTGATCAGCACCGGCCGCCAGGCCGAGGACCCCCGTGCGGTCAAGGCGGGGATCCTCTACGGCCTGCTCACCGGCGCCACCATCGCCGGCTACACCCTCTGGGACGCGCACTCCGTGACCGGTATCGGCGTGCCGCCGGTCGTCTACTTCGGCCTCGGCTCGCTCCTGCAGAGCGCGATGCTCGTGCCCGGCGCGCTGGCCGATCGCGCCGAAGTCCGCCGCATCTGGCGTGAGCAGCGCCGGGAGGTGCTGCTGGTCGCCGTGCTGTCGCCGGTCGCGTACATCCTCGTGCTGTTCGCGCTCACGATGGCGCCGGTCAGCCTGGTCGCGCCCGCCCGGGAGCTGAGCATCGTGATCGGCGGCGTCGCCGCGTGGCTGGTGCTGGGCGAAAGCAACGCCGTCCGGCGGCTGGCCGGGTCGGTGATCGTGCTGTCCGGCATCGCCGCGATTGCGGCCGCCTGAGCGCGTCCGGTAGGGATGGTGCGATGGAAGTCCTGAAGAGCAGGCTCATCGTCCGCCCGCGCGACGCCGCCGCGACCACCGCGTTCTACCGCGACACCCTCGGCCTGGCCGTGGAGCGCGAGTTCCCCGGCGGCACCGTGTTCTTCCTCGGGCACGGCTCCCTGGAGGTCTCCGGCGCGGGCGAAACGGGCTCGTCGCCCGACCTGGTGCTCTGGCTGCAGGTCCGCGACCTCGCCGGGACGCTGGCCGATCTGAAGGCGAAGGGCCTGGAGCCGGTGCGGGACGCCCAGCGCGAGCCGTGGGGCCTCGACGAGGCCTGGATCGCCGACCCGGACGGCACGCGGATCGTGCTGGTCGAGGTGCCCGAGGGCCACCCGATCCGCACGGACACCCGCTAGGCGGGCTTGACGGCCCGCAGCTGCGCGGCGAGCGCGGCGAACCCGGGCGGCTCCCAGGTCCACGTCTGCAGGTCGGCGAAGCCCGCGGCCGCGGCCTCGTCGGCCAGCACGTGCCTGCTCACGGGCAGCCACTTCTCGTGCGCGGACACCAGCAGCCGTCCGCCCGGGCGCAGCACCCGGAACAGCTCGGCGAAGCCCGCCGCGCGGTCGTCCCACAGCATGACGTTGTTCACGCTCAGCACGACGTCGACGGACTCGTCGGGCTCGCCGGTGCGCGCGGCCGAGCCTTCGCGCAGCTCGGCGCGGTCGCCGCAGCGCTCGTGGCACAGCGCGAGCATCTCGGGGGAGGGGTCGACGCCGATGGTGCGCCCGGCCAGGCGCGCGGTGGCGGCCAGGCCGATGCCGGGGCCGGGCCCGACGACCAGGGCGGTCTCGTCCGGTTCGATCTTCGCGAGGTCGACGACGCGGTGTTCGGTGGCGGCGTTGCCCCGCGCCATGACCCAGCCGCCGAGGCGGCCGAGCGGGCCGGAGGGGTGACCGAACGCACGGTCGAGAACGCGGGAAAAGCCGCTGGTCTCCGGCTGGGGAGGGGGTGCCGGCTGGTGCGGAGTGCTCATACTTCGAGGGCACCACGGATCGCGGAACCCCGCATCGGGGATGACCCCCACCCGCACCCGGAGGGTCATGGGAACATAGAGGTGGCCATCCCCGACTTTCCGAGGACTCATTCGAGTGACGACGTTCGCCGACACCACCTTCACGCCTCCGGAGCTCATCCGGAACTTCTGCATCATCGCGCACATCGACCACGGCAAGTCCACCCTGGCCGACCGCATGCTGCAGCTCACCGGCGTCGTGGAAGAGCGGGCCATGCGCGCTCAGTACCTCGACCGGATGGACATCGAGCGCGAGCGCGGCATCACGATCAAGGCGCAGAACGTCCGGCTGCCCTGGCAGGTCGACGGGCAGGACCACGTCCTGCACATGATCGACACGCCGGGCCACGTCGACTTCACCTACGAGGTGTCCCGGGCGCTGGAAGCGTGTGAAGGCGCGATCCTGCTGGTCGACGCCGCGCAGGGGATCGAGGCCCAGACCCTGGCCAACCTGTACCTCGCGCTGGAGAACAACCTCCAGATCATCCCGGTCCTGAACAAGATCGACCTGCCCTCGGCCGACCCCGACAAGTACGCGGGTGAGCTGGCCCACATCATCGGCTGCGAGCCCGAGGACGTGCTGCGCGTCTCGGCCAAGACCGGCATGGGGGTCGGCGACCTGCTCGACGAGGTCGTCAAGCAGGTCCCGGCGCCGCAGGGCGACGCCGACGCGCCCGCCCGCGCGATGATCTTCGACTCGGTGTACGACACCTACCGCGGCGTCGTCACCTACATCCGCGTCGTCGACGGCAAGATCACGCCGCGCGAAAAGATCAAGATGATGTCGACCGGCGCGACGCACGAGCTGCTCGAGGTCGGCATCATCTCGCCGGAGCCCAAGCCCAGCAAGGGGCTCGGCGTCGGCGAGGTCGGCTACCTGATCACCGGCGTGAAGGACGTCCGGCAGTCGAAGGTCGGCGACACCGTGACGTCCGAGCGCCACGGCGCGAAAGAAGCGCTGGCGGGCTACCGCGAGCCGAAGCCGATGGTCTACTCCGGACTGTACCCGGTGGACGGCTCCGACTACCCCGAGTTGCGCGAGGCGCTGGACAAGCTCCAGCTCAACGACGCCGCGCTCGACTACGAGCCGGAGACGTCGGTGGCGCTGGGCTTCGGCTTCCGCTGCGGCTTCCTCGGCCTGCTGCACCTGGAGATCACCCGCGACCGGCTCGAGCGCGAGTTCGGCCTCGACCTGATCTCGACGGCGCCGAACGTCATCTACCGCGTGGTCCTGGAGGACCGCAACGAGGTCGTCGTGACCAACCCGTCGGACTGGCCGACCGGGCTGAAGATCGCCGAGGTGCACGAGCCGGTGTCGAAGGTCAGCATCCTCGCGCCGTCGGAGTTCGTCGGCACGATCATGGAGCTGTGCCAGACGAAGCGCGGCACCCTGCTGGGGATGGACTACCTGTCCGAGGACCGCGTCGAACTGCGCTACAACATCCCGCTCGCGGAAATCATCTTCGACTTCTTCGACACGCTGAAGTCGCGTACGCGCGGTTACGCGTCGCTCGACTACGAAGAGGCGGGCGAGCAGATCGCGGACCTGGTCAAGGTGGACATCCTGCTGCAGGGCGAAACCGTCGACGCGTTCTCGGCGATCGTGCACAAGGACGCGGCCTACGGCTACGGCAACCGCATGGCGACGCGGCTGCGCGAGCTGATCCCGCGCCAGCAGTTCGAGGTCCCGATCCAGGCGGCGGTCGGTTCGCGGATCATCGCGCGCGAGACGATCCGCGCGATCCGCAAGGACGTGCTCGCGAAGTGCTACGGCGGTGACATCTCGCGGAAGCGGAAGCTGCTGGAGAAGCAGAAGGAAGGCAAGAAGCGGATGAAGACCGTCGGCCGGGTCGAGGTCCCGCAGGAGGCCTTCGTCGCCGCACTGTCCACTGAGGACTCGGGCAAGAACAAGAAGTGAGTGTCGCCTCGAAGTGACACCGGCGCCGTTATTCACTCTTCCGCGTGAATAACGGCGCCGAACCCGTGTTCGATGCGGTTTCTGTCGGTGCTCTCTGGTGCTCTGGTGCGAAGAGCGAAAGGAGGGCACGATGACTCTCATGATGGACTTCCAGTATCCGACCGGGTCGGGCCCCATGACGGTGCGCGACCTGGAGGGGATGCCGGATGACGGCCGAAGATACGAACTCATCGACGGGGCGCTGCTCGTGACCCCGGCACCCGGGCTGCGGCACCAGAAGATCGCCTACCGCCTCTACGGCGTGCTGGAAGCGGTGTGCCCGCCGGAGTTCGACGTGCTCGGCGCCCCGTTCGCGGTGCACCACGGCGACCGGATCGAGCTGCAGCCGGACGTCCTGGTGGGCCGCGCGGCGGACTTCACCGAGAAGGACCTCCCGGCGCCGCCGGTGCTCGCCGTCGAAGTGCTGTCGCCCAGCACGGCGATCTACGACCTGAACCTCAAGAAGGCGGTCTACGAACGCCTCGGCACCGGCAGCTACTGGGTGATCGACCCGGCCGACCCCGCGCTGACGGTGTTCGAGCTGGACGGCGACGGTCACTACCAGCAGGTGGACAAGGCGGCGGGTGACGAGGTGCTGGAGGTCGAGCTGCCGTTCCCGGTGCGGATCGTGCCGAGGGAGCTGCTGGGGCGGCGCGGCTGAGCCGGGACCGGCGCGGTCAGTGGTGGCGGATGCGGGGTGAGCCGCGGAGCTGGGCGTGCAGCTGCCGGTGCCGTAGTTCCTTCCGGAGGCGCTCGACCACGGCGTCGAACAGGCCCGGGTCGAGGATCGCCGTCTGCTCGAACTGCCGCCGGCCCGGTGGCGCCGGGGCGAGCCGCCCGCGCGGTGCGTAGCGCTGGACGGAGCTCTCGACGCCGCCGCCGGTGACCAGGTCGACCCAGAGGGCGTCGCGCACGAAGCCGTCGCCGAAGCGCGCCGAGCGGCGTGGCGTGATGTCGGCGATCTGCGTCCACGGGATCACGCGCGTGCTGAGCGTCCCCGCGGGCAGGCGGAGGCCTTCTTCGCCGACGGTGAGGTCCTGGAGGCCCTCGAAGCCGCGCTTGAGGTCACCGGCGCGGGACGCGCGGTAGGCCAGCACGGCGACGACCACGGTCGCCGCGTAGGCCCCGCCGATCAGCCACGGCGACTGGCCGCGCACCAGTCCGAGGGCGAGGACCACGCCGAACCCGGCGTCGGCGACGAGGAGCACGCCGAGCAGGACCTTGACCGGCGTGCTGACGCGAGGGGGTGACTCGGACAACGACGACTCCCGGAGGGGGAAGGATCAGGGATTGCCGATTATCCGGTCCGCCCGGACGAACACCGAAACCCGCCGCTCTTCGGCCATCACGCGGTCGTACTCGGCCCAGTCGTCGTGCGTCCCGGTCGCGGCGATGAAAACGTCGCGCAGCAGCTGCGGCAGCCCCGCGGGGTCGAAGGCGGGATCGGGATCATCCGGTCCGACGAGGTGCGTGGCCCCGGTGACGGACAGCCAGTTCCACCCCCGCCGGAACGTCACGGTGGCGTGCCCGGCCCGCCGAAGCAGCGCGAGCTTGTGCGCCTTCCCGACGGCGACATAGGCAACCCCGGCCGCCCCGGTCACCGGATCGTCGAAGACCCCGGCGTTGACGACGGACGAGTGCACGGTCCCATCGGCCCGGGTGGTGGCGACGGTGGCAAGGCCGTGCTCCTGCAGCGACAGCGTGCGAACCTGCTCCAGATCGGCGCTCATGCCCCAACCTAACCCGCCGGCCGCCGTCGGTGTTCCGGTATCACCAGGTGAAGTGCCGAGCTGACCGTTCGTGCACGCCGAGGCGGGGGCCGTCACCCCACGTGGGCGTCTCCCCAGATCGCCCGGTCGAACTCGTTGCAGTCCTTCGGGGTGAAGAACGTTGCGGAAAGCCGGAGGCGTAGTACTCCCTTGACCGGCACCGAGACGGACGCTTGTTCGCCGTACGCGATGTCCGTGGAATACCGGGGACTGGAACTGTTGTCCGCGAACACCTCGTAACGGACTTTGAGATCCGGCCGGTCGGTGTCCTTCAAAGCGGCTGTCGCCGTGAAGGTCGCGTATTTGCGCTCGAGGGAATAGTCGACGTACGAGACCCGGCTGCTGCTCAGGCAATAGTTCTGAGACGCGTAGACGCTGTGCAGGTAGTCGTGGCCGTTCGCCGTCATGAGTTCCTCGGTGCCGTCGGCGCCGACCGTCTTGACCGCCTTCATCTGGCTGAGGTACCCGGACGGTGGGTCCGCCGCGACGGCGGGTGTCGATTCCTCGATCGGCTGCGGCCGCGTCGTGCTGGGCGGTCGTTCCGGCTGCTGCGCGTTGGTCGGCTGTCCCGACGTCTCCGGCGGCTGGGACGGTGTGTCCGGAGCCGGTCTGCCCCCGTCCGGCGTGAGCGTTGTCGCAGTGCCGGAACTGCCGCCGGCGGGAAACCAGGAGGCGATGACCGCCGGCGCCGGGCTCGCGAAGAAGGCAACGCCGATGCACAAGACACCCAGGGCGCCGATCGTCCGGACCGCGAACTTCGTCAGCGCGCCGGCTTTGGCGTCGACCCGGATGAAGTGCCTGACGATGACCCGCCCACCGGTCACCGCGAACACCAGAAGAGCGACACCGAGACCGAAGATGCCCAGCAAAGCGCTCTGGGAGTTGCCCACAGCCCGAAGAACTTCGATCACTGGACTCCTCGTGCGGGGCGCTCCGCGCAGGGCGAGCGTGCGCCTTCGGATCGGACTCCAGCTGAGTCGAACGGGTGAAAGATCCTGTTACAGTTCCGCGCCGGCCGGGCCCGCCTCACCGAGACGGGCCCGGCCCGTACCTCAGCAGGTGCCGTTGTCGGTCCACACTCCCCACTGGCCCGTCGTTCCTGGCTCCTCGCCCTGCGTCCACCACTTCGCCGTCCACTTGTGCCCGTTGTGCGACACCACGTTGCCGCCCGTGTAGACCTGCGAAGCGCTCCACGCCGGGTCCGTGCACGTGCCGGGGTTCGTCGTGCCGCCGGTGTCCCAAGCCACCTGCGTGGACCGGTAGAAGTTGATCCCCTGCGCCACCCAGCGCGGGGCCTGGGCGCCGAGGCGGGTGCGGAACGTCGTCCAGTCGTGGGTCGACCAGGGGGACCAGCCCAGCTCCGCGTGGGCGGCCAGGCGGGGGAAGGCCAGGTAGTCGATGTCGGCCGGCTTGGTCACCGTTTCCGTCCACAGCGGGGATTCGACGCCGCGGACCGCCGATTCGCCCACGCCCGACAGGTAAGCGCCCGGGTTCCAGCCGTACGCGTCCTGGACCTCGATGTAGCCCGCCCACGACAGGCCGATGGGGGTGGAGCTGTTGTACTTCATGTCCAGGTACGCCTTGTTCGCCGGCGACAGGATCACCTTGCTGCCGCGGGAAACCGCCGCCGACACGCCCGCGTCCGACGTCGTGGTGCCCCAGAACTGCGGGGTCGCCGAAGCGGGCAGGGTCGCCTTCGCGATGTCGTGCCAGCCCACCACCTGCTTGCCCGTCGCCGCGACCAGGGGGAGGACCTTGTTCACGAACGTCAGGTAGTCGGACGCGGAGGTCGAGGACGCCTCGTCGCCGCCGATGTGGAGGTACGGGCCCGGGGTCAGGGCCGCCAGTTCGCGCAGGACGTCCGCGATGAACGTGTACGTGATGTCCTTCGAGATGCACAGCGAGCTGTAGCCGACCGCCGTGTCCGTGCGCAGCGCCGGGGCCACCCCGTTGCAGTTCAGCTCCGCGTACGACGCCAGCGCCGCGTTGACGTGCCCCGGCATGTCGATCTCCGGGATGATCGTGATGTGGCGCGAGGCCGCGTAGTCCACGATCTCGGTGTACTGCGCCTTCGTGTAGTAGCCGCCCGCGCCGCCGCCGACCTGGGTGCTGCCGCCGTACGTCGCCAGCTTCGGCCAGCTGTCGATCTGGAGGCGCCAGCCCTGGTCGTCCGCCAGGTGCAGGTGCAGGGCGTTGATCTTGTACTGGGCGAGCTGGTCGAGGTAGCGCTTGACCGTCGACACCGGGTGGAAGTGCCGCGCGACGTCGAGCATCGCGCCGCGGTAGCCGAAGCGCGGGTAGTCCAGGACCGTCGCGCCCGGGACGCTCCACGGGCCGGGCTGCGCCGAGGGGCTCTCGATGCTGCCGGGCAGGAGCTGCCGCAGCGTCTGGACGCCGGCGAAGAGCCCGTCGGCGGTCGTCGCCCGGATGGTGACCGAGGACGCCGACGACACGAGCTGGTAGCCCTGCGCGCCGACGGACGCGGGCGCGCCGCTGAGCAGCAGGGCGATGCTGTCGGACGGCACGGACGCCGGGGCGTCGGACACCGGCAGCGCGAAGCCGGTCGACGGGCGCAGCACGCCGGCCAGGTAGTCGCCCACCTGCTTCGCCGGGGCGGAGCCGGCCTCGGTGACGATCTTCGTCGTCGAGACCAGCGGGAACGAGACCCCGGCGGCGGCCGTCACCGAAACCGGGACCGGGACGATCGACTGCAGCGCCGGCGTGGCCGCCGCGGCCGGGGTGAGCTGGGCGGCTGTCGTACTGGCGCCGATCAGGGCCAGCACGGCGAGTGCGCGGCCGAGGCGCCGCGTTCTGGACGTCTTCACCGGGGGACCTCCTGGCGGGATGGGCGCGACCTCGCCGTCGCGCCTGCCCGGATCGTCGCACCTTCGGCGGCCGTGGTCTAGACCAGTCTGGGTGGTTGAGCCCACGCGGCCGGGGTGATCACGAAGCTCTACGCGACGCTGCTGCCCGCCTGAGTACTACGCTCGGTGGCATGTTCGACGAGCTGGCGTTCCCGGTCATCGCCGCGCCCATGGCGGGCGGCCCCACCACCCCGGAGCTGGTCGCCGCGGTGACCGAGGCGGGCGGCTTCGGCTTCCTCTCGGCGGGCATGCTCACCCCCGCCGCGCTGGCGGCGCAGGTCGAGCGGACGCGGGAGCTGACCAGCGGCGAGTTCGGCGTCAACCTCTTCGTGCCGCAGCCGGACACCGGCGCCGACCTCGGCGCGCACCGCGAACGGCTCGAGGCCTTCGCGCGCGAGTACGACGTCGAGCTCGGGGAACCGAAGTGGGACGACGACAACTACCCGGCGAAGCTGGACGTGGTGCTCGAGAAGCGGGTGCCCGTCGTGTCGTTCACCTTCGGGCCGCCGTCGCCGTCGGACGTCCAGCGGCTGAAGGAAGCCGGGGCGAAGGTGGTCGTCACCGTGACCACGCCCGAGAGCGCGCAGCGGGCCGCGGACCTCGGGGCCGACGCGCTCGTCGTGCAGGGTTTCGAGGCGGGCGGGCACCGGAGCCTCTTCACCGACGACCCCCGCCTGCCCGGCGGTGGCGCGGAGTACGGCGTGCTGGCGCTGCTGCGGCTCGTCGCCGCGCGTGTCGACCTGCCGCTGATCGCCGCCGGCGGGCTGGTGCACGGTGCGGACGTCGCCGCCGTGCTCGCCGCCGGGGCGGTCGCCGCCCAGCTCGGCACCGTCTTCCTGCGCGCGGACGAAGCCGGGACGTCGGAGGCCCACCGGAAGGCGCTGGCGCTCGCCGAACGCGAGACGGCGTTCACCCGCGCCTTCAGCGGGCGCCCGGCGCGGGGGCTGGTCAACAAGTTCATGGACGCGCTTTCCGAGGGCGCCCCCGCGGCGTACCCGCAGCTGAACCACCTCGCCGGGCCGGTGCGCAAGGCCGCTGCCAAGGCGGGGGACCCGGAAGCGATTTCGCTGTGGGCGGGCCAGACGTACCCGCTCGCCTACGACGCCTCGGCCGCCGTCATCCTCGAGCGGCTGAAGGTCGAGGCGCGCGACGCCGCCGCACGCCTCGACCGGATCCGCTAGCGCTCGGTGCGGTTCAGGAGCGAGTGCCGCCTGCTGTAGAGGAAGTACACGAGCATCCCGAGCACGAACCAGACCGCGAACCGCAGCCAGGTCGCCGGCTGCAGGAACGTGATCAGCCAGATCGAGAACACGACGCCGATCGCGGGCACCACCGGCATGCCCGGCGTCTTGAACGTGCGCGGCAGGTCGGGCTGCTTGTAGCGCAGCACGATCACCGCGACGCAGACCACGACGAACGCGAGCAGGATGCCGATGTTCGTCAGCTCCGCGGCCTCGCCGATCGGCAGCACCCCGGCGATGATCGCCGACGCGCCGCCGAGGATCCACGTCATCCGGCTCGGCACCTGGCGCTTCACGTTCGTCTTGCCGAGCCACGCCGGCAGCAGGCCGTCGCGGCTCATCGAGTAGCCGACGCGGGTGGCGCCCATCAGGAACGTGAACAGCACGGTGAGGATGCCGACGATGGCGCCGATCGCGATCACCGTGGCCAGCCCGTCGAGGCCGACCGACTTGAACGCCGTCGAGAAGCCGCTCTTCGGGTCGATCTCGGTGTACTTCTGCATGCCGGTCAGCACCAGGCAGGCCAGCACGTACAGCACCATCGAGATGGCCAGCGAGTAGATGATGGCCTTCGGCATGTGCCGCTGCGCGTCCTTCGACTCCTCGGCCGCCGTCGACATGGCGTCGTAGCCGAAGACGGCGAAGAACACCGTCGCGGCGCCGGTCACCGCGCCGCCGAAGCCCGCCGGGGCGAACGGCGTGTAGTTGCCGGTCTTGACGTAGAAGAAGCCGACCAGGATGACGACCAGCACGATCAGCACCTTGATGCCGACCATCGCCGTCTCGAACCGGGCGGCGCTGCGGATGCCGCGGTTGAGCAGGTACGCGATGAGCAGGCAGAGCAGCGCGGCGAACAGGTCAACCTTGTGGCCCGGCCCGGTGCCGGGCGCGCCGAGCATCCAGGCGGGCAGGTCGAGGCCGATCTGCCCGAGCAGGAAGTTGAAGTAGCCGGAGATGCCGATCGCCACCACCGACACGATCGCGGTGTACTCCAGCAGCAGGTCCCAGCCGATGAACCAGCCGACGACCTCGCCGAGGACCGCGTAGCCGTAGGTGTAGGCCGACCCCGCCTTCGGGATCAGGCCGGCGAACTCGGCGTAGGAGAACGCGGCCGCCGCGCTCGCGACGCCCGCGATGAGGAACGAGATCAGCACGGCCGGGCCGACGCCGGGGATGCCGGCCGAGTCGTCGCCGTGCGCGACACTGCCGGCGAGGGCGAAGATCCCCGCGCCGATGATGCCGCCGATGCCGATGGCGGTCAGTTGCCACAGCCCCAGGGTGCGTTTGAGGCCGCCGGCTTCGCTGGTGTCCTGGATCTGGTCGATCGGCTTGCGCCGGAAGATGCCGGAGCTGGAGCCCAGGCTTGGAGCGGACATCTTCGTCTCCCGAACGTCGGTGTGCGAGCCCGGATCACGGACCCAACGGGGGAACCTACCGCCAACTCCGCGTGAAGACAGCGTGAGCGGATCAGCCCGCCGCGGTGTCCTCGCTCACCGCTTCCGACGCCGTCGCCGCGGCGCGCTTGGCCTGGGTGGTCCGGACCGCGCTCGCGGCGAAGTAGGTGAGCAGCTCCGCGATCTCGACCGGGTCGTCCAGCTGCGGGCAGTGCCCCCAGTCCTCGCGGACCAGCAGCCTGCTGTGCGGCACCAGCGTGTGCAGCTGCCGCCCGGACGCCGCGGTGACGAGCTTGTCCTTGCCGCACGCGACGACCAGCAGCGGGACCTGCACGGAGTCGAGGCGGTAGGCGTCGGCGAGCTCCGCGACGAGCTGCCGGGCCTGCTCCAGCCGGCTCTTGGTCGCGCGGTAGTCGGGGAACAGCGCGGTGAAGCGCTGCACCTGCGTCGCGTCGGCCGCCGCGGAGTCGGCGTAGAGCAGCCTCGGGACGAGCTGCTCGGCGACCTTGCGCACCAGGAAACCCGGCACCGGGACCGGCAGGGACGAGTACAGCCGCAGGGGCAGCGGGTAGCGCGCCACCGTGCGGATCAGCCACGAGTCGACGAACCCCGGCGCGGCGATCGAGACGACGCCGGAGATCGGCAGCCTGCTGTTCTGCGCCGCGCGCAGGCTCATCGTGCCGCCGAGGGAGTTGCCGGCCAGCACGACCGAGCCGAGCACGGCCTGTTCGCGGACGACAGCGGTGGTGAACGCGTCGAGCTGCGGCAGCATCGGGCCGGGCCGCAGCGGCTGGGCGTCGCCGAAGCCGGGCAGGTCGACCGCGATCGCGGGGATGTCGGCGGCCGCGAGCTGCTCGAGGGCGGGGCGCCAGGTGTCAGCGCTGTCGCAGTAGCCGTGCAGCAGCACCAGCCGCGGCGCGGTGGGCCGCAGGTGCGCGGCGGCGGACTTGCGCCGCCGCGAGCGGCGGGGGAGCTCCGGTCCGGGGCCGGGGTCGCCGACCTCGAGGACGCGGGTGCGGACGCCGGCGTAGCGCCGGAAGGAGACCCGGATGGGGTCCGGATCACTGCTGGGCCGGCCGCCCGGTCCAGCCGGTGCGGGCCGCTTCGTCGCGGTCATGTTTACAGATTAGCTTGCCGCCCTTGGGTTTTGGTCGAATTTGGGTGCTAACGACCAGATCTCGATCCGAGTACGTTGACAATTCACCAAGTGGGCGGTACAAGCGGTGACCTGGGCGGGCCGGTGCGCGATCCGCCCAGGTCAGCGCCTCAGCGGGTGAAGACGATCTTGCCGGCGGTGTCGCCTTCGAGCATCGCCTGGAACCCCTTGGCTGCCTCTTCGAACGGCAGTTCCTGCCCGATCTGCGGCCGCACGCCGGTCAGGTCGAGGTAGGCGAGCAGGTCGGCGAGCTCGTCGCGGGTGCCCATCGTCGAGCCGGCGACGCGCAGCTGCAGGAAGAAGACGCGCTGCAGCTCGGCGCCCGCATCCGGGCCGCTGGTCGAGCCGGAGACCACGATGATGCCGCCCGGCTTCAGCGACTTGACCGAGTGCGACCAGGTCGCCTTCCCGACGGTCTCGAACACGGCGTCGACGCGCTCGGGCAGCCGCGCGCCCGACTCGAACGCCTGGTGCGCGCCGAGGCTTTCGGCGAGCGCGCGCTTCTCCTCGGTGCGGCCGGTGACCCAGACCCGGAACCCGGCCGCGCGGCCGAGCTGCACCAGCGCAGTCGACACGCCGCCGGAAGCACCCTGCACGAGCATCGTCTGGCCCGGCCGCAGCCCGGACTTCACGAAGAGCATCCGGTAGGCGGTCAGCCAGGCCGTGCCCATGGTGGCGGCTTCGGCGAAGCTGAGGTCGGCCGGCTTGGGGACGACGTTGCGGGCCGGGACGATCACCTGGTCGGCGAAGGTGCCCTGGTGCTTCTCGGTGAGCAGGGTGCGCTTCGGGTCGAGGGTGTCGTCGCCCTGCCAGCCGGGGGCGTTGATCACGGAGTGGATCACGACCTCGGAGCCGTCGTCGAGGGTGCCGGCGCCGTCGCAGCCGAGGATCATCGGGAACTGCTCCGGCTTGATCCCGACCCCGCGGAGCGTCCACAGGTCGTGCATGTTCAGGCTGGCCGCCTTGACGTGCACGCGGACCCAGCCGTCCGGCACGTCGGGTTCGGGCCGCTCGCCGACGACGAGCGAGTCCAGCGGGCTGTCTGCGTTGGGTTCCTGCGCGTACACGGCGAACATGCCTCGCAACGTACCTTTTCCTTCAACCCTGTGCTGCGTGTCGCCAGACACGGTGAGCGGGCCTTGCGTCCGGCGGACCCGGACCCGACTCCGTCGGGTGGCTTCGCCTCCGCTGCAATCGGCTCCGCCGATTCTGGAAGCGAGGCCCTGAAGCGCGCAGGCAGCAGAGCGCGCGTAGGCTCACACCGTGTTCAACGGGCTTGCCGACTGGTGGGACGGGGTCGAGCTGTGGCTCGCCCAGGCTTGGTTCCCCGTGCAGTTCGTGCTGGTCATGGTGGTCGTCGTGCCGCTGTGCCTGGCCGCCGCGTGGGTGCTCGACAAGCTCGTCGGGCTCTTCGCCCGCCGCTTGACCCCGGGGCGTGACGACGACCGCTCCGACCCCTCGGCATAGGCTCGCGCACCATGTTCAACCGAAGGCGGATCACCGCCGCGCTGATCGGGCTCCTCGTGCTGGTGCTGGGGGGCTGGCTGGTCAAGGACGCCGTCGGCGGCGGATCGACGTCCCCGAGCACCTCGTCGAGCAGTACCGCCGGCTCGTCCTCGAGTGCTCCGGCCAAGGGCAGCGCGGCCGTACCGGGAGCCGACTCCGGGCTGCCGCTGAAGGCGCTTTCCACGTTGCCCTCCCAGGCCGCGGACACGTGGCAGCTGATCGAAAAGGGCGGGCCGTTCCCGTACCCGCGCAACGACGGCGTCGTGTTCGAAAACCGCGAGAAGCGCTTGCCCGGCAAGAAGTCCGGTTACTACCACGAGTACACCGTGAAGACCCCGGGCAGCCCCGACCGCGGCGCGCGGCGGCTGATCACCGGGCAGGCGCACGAGCTGTACTACACCGGCGACCACTACTCGTCGTTCGTCGTCGTGGACCCGGCCCGATGAGCGCGTCGGAGGAGGCGAAGGCCGCCGCCGAAGCGGCGTTCGCCCGGGGCGCGTACCCGCACCTGGTGAACTCGCGGCCCACCGTGGACAAGGCCAGCACGCTGAGCGCGTTCGCCGCCGCACTGTCCTTTCCGGACTACTTCGGGCACAACCTCGACGCGCTCTACGACTGCCTGACCGACCTGTCGTGGCTGCCGCCGGGGGAGCACGTGCTGATCTGGCCGGGCTCGGACGCGCTGCGCAAGGCCGAACCCAAGACGTACCTGGCGATCCGCAGCGTGCTTTCGGACGCGCAGCGCGCGCTCGGGCCGAGCGGCCCCAGTGCCGGCTCGTGGCGGCTCACGGTGGTCCTGCCGGACGCCTGAGCGGCGTCCGGCAGCCCGGACCGGCTCAGTCCTGCGGGACCCAGTTCGGCTTGCGCTTCTGGGCGAAGGCCAGGATGCCCTCCTGGCCTTCCTCGCTCGCGAAGAACTTCGCCGACAGGCCGAGCATCTCCTCGAAGCCCTCCGACGGCGTCGCGAAGCGGGGGCGGCTCAGCAGCGCCTTGGTCTCGGCCAGCGCCTTCGGCCCGCCCGCCGCGAGCGCCTTGACGAACCGGGTCACCTCGGCGTCGAGCTCGTCGGCCGGGACCGCCGAGTTGAGCAGGCCGATCTCCACCGCGCGGCGGGCGTCGAACGTGTCGCCGGTCAGGAACAGCTCGTGGGCCGCGCGCGGGTTCAGGCGGGGGAGGACCGTCAGGGAGATGATCGCCGGGACCACGCCGATGCGGACCTCGGAGAAGGCGAACGTCGCTTCCGGGACCGCCACCGCGATGTCGCACGCCGCCACCATGCCGATGCCGCCGGCGCGCGCCGGGCCGGCCAGGCGCGCGACGACCGGCTTCGGGCTCGTCCACAGCTGCTCGAGGATCCTCGGGAACTCGTTGACGCCCTGGTCGCCGGCGCTGCCGCCGCGAGCTTCCTTGAGGTCCATCCCGGCGCAGAACACCGGGCCGGTGTGGGTCAGCACGATCACGCGGACGGCGTCGTCGGTGGCCGCCTTCGCCAGGGAGTCCGAGAGCTCGCGGCGCAGCTGCGCCGACAGCGCGTTGCGGTTGTGCGGGGAGTCCAGGGTGATCGTGGCGGTGCCGCCCACCACGTCGTAGTGCACCAGTTCGTCAGCCATGCCCGTCACCCTTGCACACTCGCCGCGCGACGCCGGTGTTACGCGGGGCACAGCCAGCCGGGGTCACCCTCGCGGGCGTCGGACGCCGGCGAGAAGTGCTGCTTCAGCGTGAACGCCGCCGGGGTCGGGCCGTAAACGCGCAGGTGCTTGATCTTCGCTTCGGCCTCCGCGGTCGTCGGCCGGTGGCCGGCGGGCACCCACCACAGCGCGGTCATCACGTCCTGGACGCGGTGGAACCACTCGCGGCGGCGCTTGAGGACCGCCAGGTGCTCGCCGGAGAACACGAAGTCCGCCAGCGCCTCGACCGACGTCCACACGGACATGTTGACCAGGATCCCGGACGTGCCGCGGACGTCCCACTCGAAGGCGCGGATCGAGGTGGCGTCGCCGTCCTCGGTCTGCAGGCGCCAGACGAAACCCGGCGCACGGTCGGCGATCGCGTTGACCGGCTCGAGCGCGTCGACGAAGTCCCGGAAGGACTCGTCGTCGAGCGGCGCCGTCATGCGGCTGATGTTGACCTGAGCGAGTTCGAAGTTCCCCATGCGGCCACCCTACGGGCGGAACCCGCAGGGTGGCCGGGGAAATCAGCCGATGGTCGTCGTGGTGAAGACGGGGCTGGGGTTGGGGAAGCAGGCCGTCGGCGCGGTGACGTCGCCGATGATGCTGCTCGCCACCGCCTTGAAGGTCAGGCCCGGGTCGCTGTAGCTGGTGCCGGACAGCTTCGTTTCGATGGTGCCCGACTGCCCGGCCGTCAGGTGCGCGGTGATCGTGGGCAGTTCGAAGGTCGCGCCGCCCGCGATCGGGCCGGGGAAGCTCAGCGTCGCGACGCCGTTCGCGACCGCGATGGTCGGCGCGGTGCTGCCGAGGCCGGACCCGCCGGCGAGGTCGGCGCCGACGTAGGTGGAGTTCGCGGGGATCGGGAACTTGAGCGCGAACGTGTTGATGTTCTTGACCTTGTTCCCGCTCACATCGCTCGGCACGGTGTTCGGCGCCGGGTCGATGACGACGTCGAAAGCCCCGCCGGGGGCGACCGTGGCGGGCGCGCTGACGTCCGCGTCCTGGTTCAGCGACACCTTCTGCGGGCCGACGATCGGGGCATCGGCCTGGCAGTCGAAGGTGACGGAGGTGGCCGCCGACGCCGGGGCGGCGAGGGCGATCGGAAGGGCGGCGGCCGCGGTCAGAGCGGCGAGCCGGGAAAGGTGAAGAGCTTTCATCTGTATCCACCTACCTGCGGTTTCAAGAGGGGAGGGAGAAAGCTGCGCAGCGATTAGATAGTTACCGGCAAGTTAACTAGCGCGTCAAGGATTTACCGTTCCCATGCACGTGGGGTGACGGTAAATGTGAATGAGACTCGCCTTTTGGCGGTGGTGGAGGCGCTGACCTGCTGCTCTGGGGTACGGACAGTGGCTCAGGTGGCCTTGCCGAGGCGACCGAGCGCTTCACGGACCGGGCGCCGACCGAGAACCTTCTAATCTCTAGCCCGCAGGCCCGAAGCCCGCCGTACCTTCCCCCGCGTTCAGGCGTACTGGCGGAGCAGTCCGGTCAACGCGGACGCGTACCGGCTGATCACCACGTCCGCCACGCGCGGGTCGTCGGCCAACGGCTTCGCGATGAACGCCTTCGGATCGGCCTCCCGGGCCAGCCGGGCGATCCGGTCCGGCAGCAGGCCCGGCGCGAGGAACCACGATGCGACGATCAGGTGCCGCACGCCCCGCGCACGCAACGACGCGGCCGCGGCGGGGATGTCCGGCTGGGTGGCGGACGCGAACGCTTCGCTCACCGGGATGCCCAGCCGCTCCTCCCAGCGCGCGGCCAGGGCGGCCACCACGGCGTTCGCGGACGCGTTCGACGACCCCACCGCGCTCACCAGCACGCCCGAGCCCCGGCGGTGGGATGCCGACGCCAGCCGGTCCAGGGCCACCGCCTCCAGGGCCGGGTCCGCGCCGAGCACGTCCGACACCTGGATGCGGAAGCCCGGGCAGTCCGCGACCACCGAAGAGATCAGCGCGGGCAGGTCCACCCGCGCGTGGAACGCGCTGCCCAGCAGCAACGGCACCACGACCGCCGCCCGGTGCCCCGAGTTGTACAGGCCCCGCAGCACGTCCGTCACCAGCGGGGCCGACAGGTCCAAAAAGGACTCGTGCACCGCGGTACCCGGGGCCTGTGCGCGCACGACGTCCACGAGTGCCCGCACGGTCGACGCCGAGCGGGGGTCGCGGCTGCCGTGCGCGACGGCGACCAGGGGTGGCGTCACGAGAAGCGCTCGCCCACCAGGCCGGCCGCCAGCGTGTCGCCGTCCTTCGGGTCGATCACCAGGAACGCGCCGGTGCGCGGGCTGACGCCGTAGTCGTCGACGCCCAGCTCTTCGGCCAGCCGCAGCGTGACGCGGCCGATGTCGTTGAGCTCCAGCGACGCCGGGGCGTCCACACTGGACAGCGTCTGCTCGTCGAACCGCGCGTGCAGCTCGTCGACCAGCGCCTGGACCGTGCGGGTGCCGTGCTTGACGAGCACCCGCGCGCCCGGCTTCAGCGGCTTCGACGACAGCCAGCACAGCGTGCCGGTGATCTCGTCGGTGACCCGGGGCGGCGCGTCCGCGGCGGCGATCAGGTCGCCGCGGGAGATGTCGATGTCGTCGGTCAGCAGCAGCGTCACCGACGTCCCGGCGCCGGCCTCCGCCAGCGGGCCGTCGGCGGTGTCGATGCGCTCGACGCGGCTGCGGATGCCCTGCGGCAGCACGACGATCTCGTCACCGGGGCGGACCGTGCCCGCGGCGATCTGGCCCGCGTAGCCGCGGTAGTCCAGGTACTCCGCCGTGCGCGGGCGGATCACGTACTGCACCGGGAACCGCAGCGCGGAGTCGTGCGGGTCGGGGGCGACCGGGACGTCCTCCAGGTGCTCCAGCAGGCTCGGGCCGGTGTACCACGGCGTCCGTTCCGAGCGCGTCGCGACGTTGTCGCCTTCGAGCGCCGACACGGGGATCGTGAGCACCGAACCCCGCGCGTAGCCCAGCGTCTCGGCGTGCGAAGCGAACTCCTCGGCGATCACCGTGAACGTCGCCTCGTCGTAGTCGACCAGGTCGATCTTGTTCACCGCCAGCACCAGCTGCGGCACGCCCAGCAGGGCCAGCACGGCCGCGTGCCGCCGCGTCTGCTCGATGACGCCCTTGCGCGCGTCGACCAGCAGCACGGCCAGCTGCGCGGTGGACGCGCCGGTCACCGTGTTGCGCGTGTACTGCACGTGCCCCGGCGTGTCGGCCAGCACGAACGACCGCTTCGGCGTGGCGAAGTACCGGTACGCGACGTCGATGGTGATGCCCTGCTCGCGTTCCGAGCGCAGGCCGTCGACGAGCAAAGACAAGTCCGGTGTGGACAGTCCCTTGTCGACGGACGCGCGGGTGACGGCGTCGAGCTGGTCGGCGAGCACCGACTTCGTGTCGTAGAGCAGCCGGCCGACCAGGGTGGACTTGCCGTCGTCGACGCTGCCCGCGGTCGCGAGCCGCAACAGGCTGGACATCAGAAGTACCCCTCACGCTTGCGGTCTTCCATGGCCGCCTCGGACATGCGGTCGTCGGCGCGGGTGGCGCCGCGTTCGGTGAGCCGCGACGCGGACACCTCGGCGATGACGTCTTCGACGGTGGCGGCCTCGGACTCGATCGCGCCGGTGCACGAGCCGTCGCCGACGGTCCGGTACCGCACGGTCAGCTCGCGGACCTCTTCCCCGGGGCGGGGACCGCCCCACGGGCCCTCGGCCAGCAGCATCCCGTCGCGCAAGTACACCTCGCGCCGGTGCGCGTAGTAGATCGAGGGCAGCTCGACCTTCTCACGGGCGATGTAGTTCCAGACATCGGCCTCGGTCCAGTTGGACAGCGGGAAGACGCGGACCTGCTCGCCCGGGCGGTGCCTGCCGTTGTAGAGGTTCCACAGCTCGGGCCGCTGCCGGCGCGGCTCCCACTGGCCGAAGGCGTTGCGGAGGCTGAAGATCCGCTCCTTCGCGCGGGCGCGCTCCTCGTCGCGGCGCCCGCCGCCGAAGACGGCGTCGAACTTGTTCTCGGCGATGGTGTCGAGCAGCGGCGTGGTCTGCAGCGGGTTGCGCATCCCGTCCGCGCGCTCTTCGAGGCGCCCGTCGTCGATCCAGTCCTGGACCTTCGCGACGACCAGGCGCAGCCCGTGCCGCTCGACGACGCGGTCGCGGAACTCGATGACCTCGTCGAAGTTGTGCCCGGTGTCCACGTGCAGCAGCGGGAACGGCACCGGCGCCGGCCAGAACGCCTTGATCGCCAGGTGCAGCAGCAGCGTCGAGTCCTTGCCGCCGGAGAACAGGATCACCGGGCGGTCGAACTCGCCCGCCACCTCCCGGAAGATGTGGATGGCCTCGGACTCCAAGGCCGCCAAGTTGTCCTGTGCCGCATCGGTCGCGGGCTCCAAGGTCGTCATGCGTCCCTTCCTCAGCCGTGCAGTCCGCACTCGGTCTTCGACTGGCCCGCCCAGCGGCCGCTGCGCGGGTCGGCGCCCGGCTCGACGCGGGCCGTGCAGGGCGCGCAGCCGATCGAGAGGTAGCCGATCGAAACGAGCGGGTTCTCCAGGATCCCGTGCTCGCGGATGTAGCCGTTGAACTCGTCGTCGGTCCACGCCGCGATCGGGTTGACCTTGACGAGGCCGTTGCGGTCGTCCCAGGTGACGATCGGGGTGTTGGCCCGGGTCGGCGCGTCGACCCGGCGGACGCCGGTGATCCACGCCGAGTAGTTCGCGAGGGTCTTGCGCAGCGGCACGACCTTGCGCAGGTTGCAGCACAGCGTGGCGTCGCGGGCGTGCAGCTTCTCGCCGTACTCCGCGTCCTGCTCGGCGACGCTCTGCTCGGCCTGGGCGTTGACGATCTTCACGTCCGGGTAGACCGTCTGCACCGCGTCGCGCGTGCCGAGCGTTTCCGGGAAGTGGTAGCCGGTCTCGAGGAACAGGATGTCCACATCGGACTTCACCTTCGTGGTGAGGTCGATGAGCACGGCGTCCTGCATGTTGGACGCGACGATGAAGTCGTCGCCGAACGTGTCGACGGTCCAGCGGATCGCTTCGTCGGCGGTGGCGTCGGCGAGCTCCTTGGACGCGCGCTCGGCGAGGGTCTTGTAGTCGGCGGTGGCGGTCATCGGGAAACCTCCGGGAGGGACAGGCCGAGGAACTTGACCGAGAAAACCCGGCGACAGGCAGAACACAGCCACCCGCCGTTCTCTTCCGGCCGCAAGTCCTCGTCCCCGCAATAGGGGCAGTAGTACGGCGCTGCTCGCTCGGTCACTGGAGGGCGCTTTCGTCGGCGCGCGCCGCCCACTGGGCGAAGCGTTCGCCGGGTTCGCGCCCGGCCACGTAGTTGCGCACGACTCGTTCGACGTACCCGGTCAGCTCGCCCGAGGTCACCTTGTGGCCGCGCAGCTTCCGGCCGAACCCGGCGTCGAGGCCGAGGCCGCCGCCCAGGTGCACCTGGAAGCCTTCGACCTGGTTGCCGTCGGCGTCGGTGACGATCTGGCCCTTGAGCCCGATGTCCGCGGTCTGGATCCGCGCGCAGGAGTTGGGGCAGCCGTTGAGGTGCACGCTGACCGGCGTGTCGAGGTCCTTCTGGATGTCCGCCAGGGACTTCTCGAGGTCCGCGACGAGCTGCTGCGCGCGTGCCTTCGTCTCGACGATGGCGAGCTTGCAGTACTCCAGCCCGGTGCAGGCCATCACCCCGCGCCGCCACGGCGACGGCTTGGTCTCCAGCCCCAGTTCCGTCAGCTCGGCTTCGAGCGTGGCGACCTGGGCCTCGGGGACGTCGAGCACGACGAGCTTCTGCTGCGGCGTGAGCCGCACGCGGCCCGAGCCCACGCGCTCGGCGGCCTTGGCGACAGCGACCAGCGTGCCGCCGGAGGACCGGCCGGCGATCGGCGCGGCGCCGACGTAGAAGTTGCCGTCGACCTGCGGGTGCACGCCGACGTGGTCGATCGGGTTGGCGGGCTCGGCCGGTGCCGGGCCGTCGATCAGCTCGCGCTTGAGGTACTCGTCCTGCAGCACCTGGCGGAACTTCTCCGCACCCCAGTCCTTGACCAGGAACTTGATCCGGGCACGGGAGCGCAGCCGCCGGTAGCCGTAGTCGCGGAAGATCGAGATGACGCCTTCCCAGACGTCCGGGACCTCGTCCAGCGGCACCCACGCGCCGAGGCGCTGGCCGAGCATCGGGTTGGTGGACAGGCCGCCGCCGACCCAGACGTCGAAGCCCGGTCCGTGTTCGGGGTGGTCCACGCCGACGAACGCGACGTCGTGGATCTCGTGCGCGACGTCGGGCTGGCCGGAGATCGCGGTCTTGAACTTGCGCGGCAGGTTGGCGAACTCCGGCTTGCCGATGTAGCGGCGCTTGATCTCGTCCAGCGCCGGCGTGCCGTCGATGATCTCGTCGGCCGAGATGCCGGCGACCGGCGAGCCGAGCATGACGCGCGGGCTGTCGCCGCACGCCTCCATCGTGGTCATGCCGGCGTTCTCGAGCTTGGCCCAGATCGCCGGGACGTCTTCGACCCGGATCCAGTGGTACTGGATGTTCTGCCGGTCGGTGATGTCGGCGGTGTCGCGCGCGTACTGCTGCGAGATCTCGCCGAGCACGGTGAGCTGGTGGGTGGTCAGCGCGCCGCCGTCGAGCCGGACCCGCAGCATGAAGTAGCGGTCGTCGAGCTCTTCGGGCTCCAGGGTCGCGGTGCGGCCGCCGTCGATCCCCGGCTTGCGCTGGGTGTAGAGGCCGAACCAGCGGAACCGGCCGCGCAGGTCACCCGGGTCGATGGAGTCGAATCCCCGGTGGGCGTAGATGTTCTCGATGCGCGCCCGCACGTTGAGCGGGTGGTCGTCCTTCTTCGACCGCTCGTTCGGGTTCAGCGGCTCGCGGTAACCGAGCGCCCACTGCCCTTCGCCGCGCTTCTGCTTCGCGCGTGCGGGTCGGGCGGGGGTCTGACGCGTGGGCGTGGCCATGACGGCGTCCTCCGATGGGGCTGTCCGGTTTCGTGGCAGGTGGTGGCGACGGGAGTCAGCGAACGGGTGCGCAGAGGGCGCTCGCGACCCGCACGAGGTCGACGTGGCGGCGGGCCACCAGGAAGACACCGGCATGAGTCACGACCTGAGCGTGCCACGCGTCCACAATGTGGTCCAGGCCTGACCGCATGCTGGGAGAAGGGTCACTCACCTGCGAAAATCGTGTCAACCGTGCTGCATGCGGACTCTTGCGCTGTTCAAACCACTACATGTAGAGTACTTCAAGCACAGTGGTTTGGAGAGAGGAACTGGGGATGCAGGTCAAGGGTTTCGGGGCGGGGTACCTGGTGGACGACGTCGCCGCGACCACCCGCTTCTACGCCGACGTGATCGGGCTGCCGGTCACCGTCGAGCTGGACTGGTTCGCCAGCGTCAACGCCGGTGCGCCGGGGTACGAGATCAGCTTCGTGCAGCGCGGCCACGCCTCCGTGCCGGCGGGGTACCGGGCGGCCGAGACGGCCGGGGTGATGTTCGGGCTCATTGTCGAAGACGCGGCGGCCGAGGCGAAACGCCTGGCGGAAGCGGGTGTGGAACTGGTCACCCCGCTCGTCGACGAGGTGTACGGGCAGCGGCACTTCTACGTCGCCGACCCGAACGGGGTGCTGCTCGACGTCATCGAGATGATCCCCGTCGACCCCGAGTGGGCGGCGGCGAACCTCCCGGCTTCGTAGGGGACAATCGGGGGGTGCCCGAGCTGCGTCCCGACCCCGCCACCCCCATCGACCCGGCGTTGCCGGAGAGCGCGCTGAAGGGGCTCGGCAGCCGGGCGTTCGGGGTCTACGTGCACGTCCCGTTCTGCGCGACGCGCTGCGGTTACTGCGACTTCAACACCTACACCGCGGGCGAGCTGGACTCCGGCTCGTCGCCGCAGTCCTGGCTCGAAGGGCTGCGGCGCGAGCTGGAGCTGGCCGCGCGCGTGCTGGTCGTGCCGCCTGCCGCCGACACCGTGTTCGTCGGCGGAGGTACGCCGTCGCTGCTCGGCGCCGACGGGCTCGGCTCGGTGCTCGACGCCGTCCGCGACGTCTTCGGGCTCGCGCCGGGCGCCGAGGTGACGACCGAGTCGAACCCGGAGTCGACGTCGCCGGAGTTCTTCGCCGGGATCCGCGAAGCCGGCTACACGCGCGTCTCGCTGGGCATGCAGTCGGCCGCGCCGCACGTGCTGAAGATCCTCGACCGCGTGCACACGCCCGGCCGGCCGGGGCAGGCCGCCGCCGAAGCGCGCGCGGCCGGGTTCGACCACGTGAACCTCGACGTGATCTACGGCACGCCGGGAGAACGCCCGGACGACCTCCTCGCCACCCTCGACGCCGTGCTGGCCGCCGGCGTCGACCACGTCTCGGCGTACGCGCTGATCGTCGAGGAGGGCACCGCGCTGGCCCGCCGCGTCCGCCGCGGCGAGCTGCCGGCCCCGGACGACGACGTGCTGGCCGCGGACTACGAGATGATCGACGCCGCGCTCACGGCGGCCGGGCTGCGCTGGTACGAGGTGTCGAACTGGGCGGCGTCCGACGCGGCCCGCTGCCGGCACAACCTCGGCTACTGGCGCGGCGACGACTGGTGGGGCGCGGGCCCGGGCGCGCACAGCCACGTCGGCGGCGTGCGCTGGTGGAACGTCAAGCACCCGGCCCGGTACGCGGCGCTGCTCGCCGCCGGCGATTCGCCCGCGGGCGGGCGCGAAGTGCTCACCGACGACGACCAGCACCTCGAGCGGATCATGCTCGAACTCCGCGTCGCCGAGGGGCTCCCGCTGGACGTCCTCGACGAGCCCGGGCTCGCCGAAGCCCGTGCGGCGGCGGCCGAAGGCCTGCTGGACCCGTCCGCTTTGGACAGCCGGGGCCGCGCGGTGCTCACCGACCGCGGCCGCCTGCTCGCGGACGGCGTGGTCCGGCGGCTCGCGGGCTGAGCCGGGAATCAATGGCAGGGTCCGGTCGTTGCTTGTATTCAGCAACGACTTTCGAGGAGGCCCCATGGCGCGCGCGATCAGGTTCGACGAGTACGGCGACGTGGAGGTCCTGCGGGTCGAGGACGTGCCGCGGCCGGTGCCGGGCCGGGGGCAGGTGCTGGTCGAGGTGCGCGCCGCCGGGATCAACCCCGGCGAAGCCGCCATCAGGCGGGGGTTCCTGCACGAGCGCTTCCCGGCGACGTTCCCCTCCGGCCAGGGCAGCGACTTCGCCGGCGTGGTCGCCGAGCTGGGCGAAGGCGTCGGGGAGATCGCCGTCGGCGACGAGGTGATCGGGTTCGTCGACACCCGCTCGAGCCACGCCGACTTCGTCGTCGCGGAAGCGGCGAACCTGACGCCGAAGCCCGCGGACCTGCCGTGGGAGGTCGCCGGCGCGCTCTTCGTCGCCGGGACGACCGCGTACGCGGCGGTGGGCGCCGTGTGCCCGCGCGAAGGGGAGACCGTCGTCGTTTCGGGCGCGGCTGGCGGCGTGGGTTCGCTCGCGGTCCAGCTGGCGAAGCTGGCCGGCGCCACGGTCATCGGCCTCGCGGGCGAGGCCAACCACGAGTGGCTGCGCGAACTCGGCGTCGTGCCGGTTTCCTACGGCGAAGGCGTCCTCGAGCGGATCAAGGAGGCGGCGCCGGACGGTGTGCACGCGTTCGTCGACACCTTCGGCTCCGGGTACGTGGAACTGGCTCTGCACCTGGGGATCCACCCCGGGCGGATCGACACGATCATCGACTTCGAGGCGGCGGCGAAGTACAACGTCAAGACCGACGGCAACGCGGCCGGCGCGTCGGCCGAGATCCTGCGGGAGCTGAGCCTGTTGCTGGACAAGGGTTTGCTGACCCTGCCGGTGGCCCGCGTCTACCCGCTGGCCGAGGTGCGGGACGCCTACCGCGAGCTGGAGCGGCGGCACACGCGCGGCAAGATCGTGCTGCGGCCCTAGTTCCTCGCGGCGAGCACCTTGAGGCCGGCGAGGTAGGTGTCGAGCGCGAATTCGAGGCGTTCGGCGGCGGTTTCGGCGGAGAAGAACTCGCCGATGCGCAGCATGTTCGGGAACGACTCGGGCGGCAGTGACCGCATGTAGGCGACCATCTGCTCGCCGCGTGCGGTCACTTCGGCCGGGTCGATCTCACCCCACGTCCAGCCGCTGGCTTCGTACGCGTACGCCTTGGCGTAGAGGGAAAGCGCGTCGCCGGCGAACGTCGCCTGCTTGAGTTCGAGGCCGCCGGCGCGCAGCAGGGCGAGCATCGCCTCGCCCTGGCGCAGCGAACTCGGCGTCACCGGCACGGCGACGTCCCAGGCGACGCGCGCGATCCCGGGGTGGGCGACCATCACCCGGATCTGCGCGCGGACGAGGTCCTTGACCTGCTCGTCCCAGCGCGCCGGGTCCGGCTCCGGCAGCGGCACGTCGGCGAGCACGGCGTCGAGCATCAGCTCCGCCAGCTCGTCCTTGTTGGCGACGTGCGCGTAGAGCGACGCGGGCCCGGTTTCCAGCTCCTGCGCGACGCGCCGCATGGTGACGGCGTCGAAGCCCTCCTTCGCCAGGATCTCCAGCGCCGTCTTCACGACGAGCTCCTGGGACAGGACGGGTTTCGCGGCGCGGCGGCGCGGGGCGCTGCGCCACGGCGGCGGGGGAACGGTCACGCGAACACTGTACTTGACGCGAACGTCGTTCGTCAGTAGAACGGTGTTCGTCAAACGAACAGCGTTCGTGAAGGGGATACCATGACCACTCCGGAAGCCGGCGTCCGCGCGGTGCTCGGCAAACTCACCCAGGCCTGGAACGACGGGGACGCGACCGCGTACGGCCGGCTCTTCACCGAAGACGCCGACTACGTGACGTTCTTCGGGGCCAACTTCCCCGGGCGCGCCGGGATCGAGAACTCGCACCGCGCGCTCTTCGAAGGCCCGCTGAAGGGGAGCAAGCTGACCGGGCGGCTCGACGCGGCGGCGAAGGTCCGGTTCGTCCGCCCGGACGTCGCCGTCGCCGTCGTGGGCGGCGGCTCGTCGCTGACCGGGGCGGACACCACGGACGAAGGGCGCGAATCGACCGTCACCTTCGTGCTCGTCCGGGAGGACGGCGAGTGGCTGATCACGGCGTTCCAGAACACGCGCGTCTCGGATCCGCGCTCGTGAAAGCGCTTGCGGAGGCTTCGGGAGTCGTCGCGCGGCCGCCCGGGGAGGTGTTCGACCGGTTGCGGCGGCTGCTGACCGGGGGCGCGTACCCGATGCGGATGGACGTCGACCGCGAGCGCGGGTTCGTCGCGGTCCAGGGCGGGTGGTGGTACCGCGGCGAATACCGCGTGACGCCGGACCCCGTGGGCGCGCGCGTCGAGCACCGCGTCGTCAACGCGGCCTCGTGGGGGCGGTGGGGAGTGCCGCTCGCGAACCGGTTCTTCCTCGGGTTCCGGGCGCGGACCGCCGCCGGGTTCGCGCGGTTGCCCGAAGAACCGGGTACACCTGGGTAGGCACGGGCCGGATCCGGCGCGTAGGCTGACTTAGGTAAGCCTTAGTATTGGAGTGGTCGATGGCTGAAGCACCCCGGCGGTCCGGGCGTCCCGCGGTGCGGCTGCGGGTCCTGCGCACCGAGCGGCTGACCCCGCACATGATCCGGATCGTCGCGGGCGGCGAAGGCATCGCCGACTTCACGCCCAACGAGTTCACCGACGCCTACGTCAAGGTGTTGTTCAAGGTGCCGGGCGTCGAGTACCCGGAGCCGTTCGACGTCCAGGAGTGCCGTGCGACGCTCCCGCGGGAGCACTGGCCGCGGATGCGTTCGTACACCGTACGGGCGTTCGACCCGCAGGCCGGCGAGCTGGTCATCGACTTCGTGCACCACGGCGACGAGGGCATCGCCGGCCCGTGGGCGGCCTCGGCTCAGCCTGGTGACGAGCTGCTGCTGTCCGGTCCCGGTGGCGCCTACGCGCCGGGCACCGAGGCGGACTGGCACCTGCTGGCGGGCGACGAAAGCGCGTTGCCGGCCATCGCGGCCTCCCTCGAAGCGCTCCCGGCCGGCGTCCCGGCGCACGCGGTGATCCTCGTCGAGAACGCGGCCGAGGAGCAGCCGCTGGCCACCAAGGCCGACGCGCAGATCACCTGGCTGCACCGGGCTTCGGGCGGCGACGTCGCTGCGGCGGTCCGCGCGCTGCCGTGGCGCGACGGCGTCGTGCAGGCGTTCGTGCACGGCGAAGCGGACTTCGTGCGGGACCTGCGGCGCTACCTGCTCGACGAGCGCGGCGTGCGGCGCGAGCTGCTGTCGATCTCGGGCTACTGGCGCGTCGGCAAGAACGACGAAGCGTGGCGTGAAGAGAAGGCGGCCGAACGGGCGCGCGAGAAGTAACCTCGCGGCATGGCGGAACTCAAGGTGGAAGTCGACCCGGCCGAAGCCGGGTTCGACGCGGACCGGCTGCGGCGGCTCGACGCGCACTTCGACCGGTATGTCGAGGACGGGCGGCTACCGGGCTGGCTCGCGGTGGTGAGCAGGCACGGCCGCGTCGTGCACGTCGGCCGCGGCGGGCACCGCGACGTCGAAGCGGACCTCCCGGTCGAAACCGACACGCTCTGGCGCATCTTCTCGATGACCAAGCCGATCACCTCGGTGGCGGCGATGATGCTCGTCGAAGAGGGTCTGCTGGAGCTGGACGACCCGATTTCGCGCTGGCTGCCGGAGTTCGCTTCGCCGCGCGTGTTCGTCAAGGGGTCGGCGTTGGCGCCGGTCACCGAACCGGCGACGTCGCCGATCCGCGTGTGGCACCTGCTGACGCACACGGCGGGCCTGACGTACGGCTTCCACCACGGCCACCCGGTGGACGCGATCTACCGCGCGGCGGGCTTCGAGTGGGGCACCCCGCCGGGCGCGGACCTGGCGGAATGCACCCGGCAGTGGGCCGCGTTGCCGCTGCTGTTCCAGCCGGGGGCGGAGTGGAACTACTCGATCGCGACGGACGTGCTGGGGCGGCTCGTCGAGGTGGTCTCGGGTCTGCCGCTCGACGAGTTCTTTTCGTCGCGCATCTTCACGCCGCTGGGCATGACGGACACGGACTTCGTGGCCACGTCCCTTTCGCGCCTGGCGGCGTTGTACGTCCGCGATCCTTCGTCGGGCCGCGCGGTGCGCAACGACGCGTTCGGTCGCAGCGGCACCGCGCGCCCCGACTGCCTTTCCGGCGGCGGCGGCTTGGTGTCGTCGGCGGGGGACTACTGGCGGTTCACGGAGATGCTGCTGCGCGGCGGCGAACTCGACGGCGTCCGGCTGCTGTCCCCGCGGACGGTTTCCCTGATGGCTTCGAACCACTTGCCGGGCCACGTGGACCTGGAGGCGTTCGGCCGCCCGCTGTTCGCGGAGATGCCCTTCGACGGTCACGGGTTCGGGCTCGGCTTCTCGGTACTGGAGGACCCGGTGAAGGCCCGCACGCTGTCGTCGGCGGGCGAGTTCGCTTGGGGCGGCGCGGCTTCCACGGCGTTCTGGGTGGATCCGGACGAGGATTTGACGGTGGGGTTCTACACGCAGCTGCTGCCGTCGAGCACCTACCGGCTGCGGCCGCAGCTGCGGCAGCTGGTCTACCAGGCGCTGCTGGACTGAACCGGATCGGCCGCAGGCGGGGAACATCCGTCACCGCAACGCCGGCTCCAGGTACGGCGTCACGTTCCGCATCGCCCGCGCAACGTACTCCTCCTTCTCCCCGACCGGCGCCACGTAATGCATCGCCCCCTCAGCCGCCTCCAACCCGTGCAGCCGCGCGATCACCCACGTCGCCAAGTAAGCCGACGCCAAACACCCGCCCGCCGTAGCCACGTTGCCGCGCGCGTAGAACGGTTGGTCCAAGACCTCGACGCCCGCCGCCACCACCCACGGCTTCGACGTCAGATCCGTGCACGCAGGCACCCCGCCCAGCAACCCCAGCTTCGCCAGCACCAACGTCCCCGAACACTGCGCGGCCAACAGCTGGCGAGCCGGGTCGAGGGTGCTCAGCACCCGCATGATGGCCGGGTCCTCCACCACCTCGCGGGTGCGCACGCCGCTCCCGATGATCACCGCGTCGGCCGAACAGGCATCCGCCAAGCCGATCGTCGCGGTCAACGTCACGCCGTTCATCGAGGTCACCTGCGGTGTCGGGCTCGCGATCGACACCCGCGAGCCCGCGCGGTTGAGGACGCCCAGTGCGATCAGGGAGTCGAGTTCGTTGTAGCCGTCGAAGGTCAGGATCGCCGTGTGCATGGCCGCCACGCTAAGACCGCTCACCCAGGACAGTCCAAGAATTGTCCTGCCTACAATCCGGCGGGTGCGCGTACCGAAGTACAAAGGCGTCGTCGACACCCTCGCGAAGCAGATCCGGGACGGGCGCTTCCCGGCCGGGACGAAGCTGCCCACGCACCGGCGGCTGGCCGCTGACCAGGGCATCGCCGTGGTCACCGCCTCGCGCGTGTACGCCGAGCTGGCAGCGATGGGGCTGGTCAGCTGCGAGCAGGGGCGGGGCACCTTCGTCCGCGACCCCGCCATCGGGGAGGCCGCCGACGAGCGGTCCGTTGCCGCCGACGCGCTCGACCTCAGCTTCAACCACCCCGCCGTGCCGGGGCAGGCCGATCTGCTGCGCCAGGCGCTGCGCGACCTCGCCACCGCCGGTGACCTCGACGCGCTGCTGCGCTACCAGCCGCACCGCGGGCGGGCGCAGGATCGCGCCGCCGTCGCCCGGCACCTGCGGCGGCGGGGGCTGGACGTCGGCCGGGAGCGGGTGCTGATCGTCGACGGGGCGCAGCACGGGCTCGCGATCACCGCCATGACCCTGTTCCGGCCCGGGGACGTCGTCGCGGTCGACGCGCTCACCTACCCCGGGTTCCGGGTGCTCGCGCGCACGCTCGGGCTGGAGCCGGCGCCGCTGCCGGTGACCGCGGGCGGGCCCGACCTCGACGTCCTCGAGCGGTTGTGCCGAGGTCGCCGGGTCCGCGCGGTGTACGCGATGCCGACAATGCACAACCCGCTGGGCTGGGTGCTCGACGAAGCCCGCCGCACGCGGCTGGTCTCGATCGCCCGCGCGCACGGGCTGACGATCATCGAGGACGCGTCCTACGCCTACCTGGCCGAGGACGCGCCACCCCCGCTCGCGGCGCTGGCGCCCGAAGCCACCGTGTACGTGTCCGCGTTGTCGAAGAACGTCGCGACCGGGCTGCGGTTCGGGTTCGCGGTCGCGCCGGACCCGCTGGTGCCGTCGCTCGAACGCGCCATCCGCGCCACGACGTGGAACACCCCCGCGCTGACCGCGGAGCTGGCCCGCCGCTGGCTCGACGACGGCACAGTCGACCGCCTCGAAACGCGCAAGCGCGAAGACGCCCGGCAGCGGCAGGCGATTGCCGCCGAGGTGCTTGCCGGGCTTCCCGTGGTCACGCACCCCTCGTCGTACTTCCTGTGGCTGCCGCTCGCGCCGGATTCGCGCCCGGACCGGATCGCGGCGGCCTTGGCGCGGCGGCGGGTCGCGGTCGCCACGGCCGAGCCGTTCGCGACGACGCCCACCGCGCCCCAGGCGCTCCGGCTGGCCCTCGGCTCCGTCGGGCTCACCGAGCTGCGCGACGCGCTGGCAGCTGTCCGGCAGGAAGCCGAGCACGACGCGTACCGCTGACCGCTCGCGACGAGTACGTGGGGAGCGCAGGCGCCCTACGCGGTGAGCTTCGGGATGATCTGCGAGCCGTAGGACGCCAGCGTCGCCTCGCGGTCGTCGTGCATCAGGTACAGCGAGAACTGGTCCACGCCCAGTTCCGCCAGCTCCTGCAACCGTTCCACGTGCGACGACGCCGGGCCCAGCAGGCAGAACCGGTCGACGATCTCGTCCGGCACGAACTCCGTCGACGGGTTGCCCGCCTTGCCGTGGTGGCTGTAGTCGTAGCCCTCCCGCTCGCGGATGTAGTCGGTCAGCTCGCGGGGCACCGCGCCCGAAGACCCGTAGCGTGCCACCAGGTCCGCGACGTGGTTGCCGACCATCCCGCCGAACCAGCGCAGCTGTTCGCGCTGGTGCGCCAGGTCGTCGCCGACGTACGCCGGGGCCGCGACACAGATCGTGATGCCACCCGGGTCGCGGCCGGCGGCCCGGGCGGCGTCGCGGACGGCGCCGATCGTCCAGCGCGCGATGGCCGGGTCCGCGCACTGGAGGATGAAGCCGTCGGCGTGCTCGCCGACCGTCTGCAGCGCCTTGGGTCCGTACCCCGCCATCCACATTTCCAGGCGTCCGTTGCGGATCCACGGGATCTGCACGGTCTTGTCGTTCATCGTCACCGCGCGGCCCTCGGCGAGGTCCTTGACCACGCGCATGCAGTCGCGCACGGTGGCCAAAGTGGACGGTGGCTTGCCGACGACCCGGTGCGCGGAGTCGCCGCGGCCGATGCCGCAGACCGTCCGGTTGCCGTACATGTCGTTGAGCGTGGCGAACGTCGACGCCATGACCGACCAGTCGCGGGTGCCGGGGCTGGTCACCATCGGACCGACGACCAGCGACGACGTCGCCGCGAGGATCGCCGAGTAGATGACGAACGGTTCCTGCCACAGCACGCAGGAGTCGAACGTCCAGCCGTAGCGGAACCCGGCGTCCTCGGCGTCCTTCATCAGCCGCACCACGTCGCGCGCGGGCGGGTCGGTCTGCAGCACGATCCCGAAGTCCATGGCGTCCTCAGTTCAGGTACTGGTTCAGCGAGCGGGACAGGAACTTCCCGTGCGACGTCGATCCCGAGAAACCGGAAGGCGACACCACGACGCGCCCACGGGACAGCACCGTGTGCACGCGGCCGGTGATCTCGAACCCCTCGTACGCCGAGTAGTCCACGTTCATGTGGTGCGTCTCCGCGGACAACGTCTGCGTCGCTTTCGGGTCGTAGATGACGATGTCCGCGTCCGAACCCGCCGCGATGACGCCCTTCTTGGGGTACAGGCCGAACATCCGGGCCGGCGTCGCCGAGCACGTCTCGACCCAGCGCCCGAGCGTCAGCTCACCGGCGACCACGCCCTGGTGCAGCAGGTCCATCCGGTGCTCGACGCCCGGCATCCCGTTCGGAATGGCCCGGAAGTCGCCGCGGCCGAGTTCCTTCTGGTCCTTGAAGCAGAACGGGCAGTGGTCGGTGGACACCACGGACAGGTCGTTGGTCCGCAGGCCGCGCCACAGGTCGGCCTGGTGCGACTTCTCGCGCAGCGGCGGCGAAGCGACGTACTTCGCGCCCTCGAAGTCCGGCTTGGCGAGGTCCTCGATGGACAGGTAGAGGTACTGCGGGCACGTCTCCGCGAAGACGTTCTGGCCGTCGTTGCGCGCCTCCGCCACGGCCGCCAGCGCTTGCGACGCCGAGAGGTGCACGATGTACAGCGGGGAACCGGTCACCTTCGCCAGCTGGATCGCGCGCGAGGTCGCCTCGCCCTCCAGCTCCGGCGGACGCGTCAAGCCGTGCTGGACGGGGTCGATCTTCCCGGCCGCGAACGCCTGCGCGGCCAGCTGGTCGATCGCGATGCCGTTCTCCGCGTGCATCATGATCGTGGCGCCGATTTCGCGTGCCTTCTGCATCGCGAGCAGGATTTCGCCGTCCGTGGAGTAGAACACCCCCGGGTAGGCCATGAACATCTTGAAGCTGCCGACGCCGCCGTCGACGCAGGCTTCCATCTCCTTCAGCGACTGGTCGTTGACGTCGCTGACGATCATGTGGAAGCCGTAGTCGATCGCGCAGTTGCCGTCGGCCTTCGCGTGCCACTTGTCCAGTGTGGACAGCAGGGACGTGCCCTTGGCCTGCACGGCGAAGTCGATGATCGTGGTCGTGCCGCCCCAGGCCGCCGCCGTGGTGCCGGTCGAGAAGCTGTCGACGGAGTGGGTGCCGCCGAACGGCATCTCCATGTGCGTGTGCGCGTCGATGCCGCCGGGCAGCACGTACTTGCCGGTGGCGTCGATCGTCTCGTCACCGGACAGCGTGCCGGGCGCCCCGACGGCGGCGATGGTCTCGCCGTCGACGAGGACGTCCGCGAGCAGCGCGCCCGATGGTGAAACGACCTGGCCACCCGTGATGAGCGTGGTCATCAGGCCTCCGTGAGGGGGCCGTAGGTGTCCGGGCGGCGGTCGCGGTAGAACGCCCACAGGTCCCGGACCTCGTCGAGCTGCGCCATGTCGAGGTCGCGCACGACGACCTCGTCTTCGGTGTCCGACGCGGCGTCGCCGATCAGCTGCCCGCGCGGGTCGGCGAAGTACGTCTGGCCGTAGAAGTCGTTGTCGCCCAGCGGTTCCTTGCCGACGCGGTTGATCGCGCCGACGAAGTACTCGTTCGCCACCGCGGCCGCCGGCTGCTCGAGCCGCCACAGGTACTGCGACAGGCCGCGGCTGGTCGCCGACGGGTTGAACACGATCTTCGCCCCGGCCAGGCCCAGCGCGCGCCAGCCCTCCGGGAAGTGCCGCTCGTAGCAGATGTAGACGCCGATGCGGCCCACGGCGGTGTCGAACACCGGGTAGCCCAGGTTGCCGGGCCGGAAGTAGAACTTCTCCCAGAACCCCTTGACCTGGGGGATGTGGTTCTTGCGGTGCTTGCCGAGGTACGTGCCGTCGGCGTCGATCACCGCGGCGGTGTTGTAGTACACGCCGGGCTGCTCGACCTCGTACATCGGCACGACGAGCACGACGCCGTGGCGCTCGGCCACCTCCTGCATGAGCTTGGTCGTCGGGCCGTCCGGGATGCCCTCGGTGTAGGAGTAGTAGTCGGTGTCCTGCACCTGGCAGAAGTACGGCCCGTAGAACAGTTCCTGGAGGCAGACGACCTGGGCGCCCTGCGAGGCGGCGGTGGCGATGTGGTCGACCGCCGCCTTGATCATGGACTCCTTGTCACCCGTCCACCGCTGCTGGATCAATCCGGCTCGGACGACGCTCACTTGCTTCCTCCTTGGTAGACGATGCGGACAGGGCGGCGAAGACGACGAACGCGCCGACGAAGCCGACCACCCAGTTGTAGTCGTAAAGGGGCTTGAGGAACGGGATCAGACCGGCGTCGGGGAACGGCCCGCCATACGCTCCGCCGACCGCCAAGACGGCTCCGACCAGCGTGGCGACCAGCGCGCGCCAGTTCCAGCCGCCGCTGAACCAGTACACCCCATCGGGTGTGTAGAGGTCCTTCAGCTTGAGCTTGGTGCGGGCGACCACCCAGTAGCCCGCGACGAGCACCCCGGCCACCGCGCCGAGCAGGCCGCCGTAGAAGCCGAGCCAGGCGAAGATGTAGATGTTCGGGTCGGAGTAGAGCCGCCACGGCTGGATGAGGATGCCGATGACGCCGGTGATGCCGCCGCCGACCGCGAACGTGATCTTCTTCGGGAAGGCGTTCGAGAAGTCGTAGGACGGGCTGACGACGTTGGCCGCCAGGTTCGCCGAGATCGTGGCCAGCACCAGCGCGACCAGCGCGACGACGACCACGATCGGGCTGGAGAACTTGTCGGCCAGCTGCGCCGGGTCCCAGATGTCCTCGCCGTAGAGGACGTGCCCGCCCGACGTGGTCAGGATGGCCACGATCGCGATGAACGTCATCGTGGTGGGCAGGCCGAGGACCTGGCCGCGGACCTGCTTGCGCTGGCTGCCGCCGAAGCGGGTGAAGTCCGGCATGTTGAGCGACAGCGTCGACCAGAACGCGATCATCGCCATCAGCGCCGGGGCGAACACCTTCCAGAAGTCCGGGCCCCAGCCGAGCTTGCCGCCGTCGGACAGGATCGGGCCGAGCCCGCCCGCCTTGACCAGCACGTACCCGAGCATGATCAGGAAGCCGACCGACACCAGCGGCGCCGTCCAGTTCTCGAACCGGCGGACCGCCTCCATGCCGCGCCAGATGATGAGCATCTGGCCGATCCAGAAGACCACGAAGGACAGCCACAGCGTCCAGTGCTGGCCGGCGACCACGGCCGAGTCGCGCCACCACGAGCCGAGCAGGCGCCCGAGGATGACGTAGATGGCCTCGCCGCCGACCCAGGTCTGGATGCCGAACCAGCCGCACGCGATGAACGCGCGCAGCAGCGCGGCCAGGTTCGCGCCACGCAAGCCGTAGAACGCGCGGGCGAACACCGGGAACGGGATGCCGTACTTCGTGCCGGCGTGGCTGTTGAGCAGCATCGGGACGAGCACGATCAGGTTGCCGATGGTGATCGTGATCAGCGCCTGCACCCAGTTCATGCCGAGGGCGATCAGCGACGCGGCCAGCGCGTAGCTGGGGATGTTGTGCGCCATCCCCATCCAGAGCGCGAAGTAGTTGTAGGTGGTCCAGGTCCGTTTTTCGATCGCGACGGGGGCCAGCTCCTCGTTGAAGAACCGGCTGCCTTCGAGAGACCCGACGTCGGCGGGGTCCAGTTCGACCCGGCCGTCGTCGTGCACGCGCTGGTCTGCGGGTGTCGGCGCCATTGCGGCATCCTGCGCGCCTGGTCATCGCCGGGGCAACGGCAGAGTGTTCACTCTTCCACGGCCTGGAGTGCAGTCTGTCGATTGCGCGAACGGGCTTCGGGGTGCATGACCTGCGTCACACATCCGGCCGTTACGAACCGGCAAAGCGGGTGAAACGTCTCCACAGGATCTCCACACTTCACGCGGACCGTCTCCACCGGGGGTGCATAGGGTCGTGGCCATGGAACTGGGTGGGCGGCGGGTGCTCGTCGTCGAGGACGACGGCACGATCGCCGCGTCGATCGCGGCCCGGCTGCGGGCCGAGGGGTTCACCGTGGACGTCGCGCACGACGGGCCGGCGGCGGTCGAGGCGGAGGCTGCGGCGGAGCCGGACCTCGTGGTGCTGGACGTGATGCTGCCGGGGTTCGACGGCCTGGAGGTCTGCCGCCGGATCCAGGGGCGGCGGCCGGTGCCGGTGCTCATGCTGACCGCGCGCGCCGACGAGACGGACATGCTGGTCGGGCTGGGCGTCGGCGCCGACGACTACCTGACGAAGCCGTTCTCGATGCGGGTGCTGACCGCGCGGGTGCACGCGCTGCTGCGGCGGGTCGAGCGCTCGTCGTCGGTCGCGGGCACCCGGATCGTGCTCGGCGACCTCGAGATCGACGTCGACCAGCGGCGCGTGGCCCGGGCAGGCGTCGCGGCGCAGCTGACGCCGATCGAGTTCGACCTGCTGGTGCACTTCGCCCGGCGGCCGCGGGCGGTCCAGCCGCGCGAACGGCTGCTGTCGGAGGTGTGGGACTGGGACGTCCACGGCACGTCCGCGGGCACCCGCGCGGTGGACAGCCACATCAAGGCGCTGCGGCGGAAGCTGGGGGCGGACCTGATCCGCACGGTGCACGGCGTCGGCTACGCGTTGGAGGCGGGATCGTGAACCTCGTGCCGCGGCCGCTCGACCGGATCCGGTCGATCAAGCTGAAGCTGGCGATCCTGATGGTCGCGTCCGGCGGCGTCGCGTTCGCGTTCTTCAACTGGCAGATCGGCTGGCTGCCGCCCAAGACGACGATCACCGCGATGGTGCTGGCCCTGGTGCTGTCCCAGGTGCTGGCCCACGGCATGACGCGCCCGCTGCGCGAGATGACGGCGGCGGCGCGCGCGATGGCGAAGGGCGACTACACGCGGCGGATCCGGGCGACCACGCGGGACGAGGTGGGCTCGCTCGCTTCGGCGTTCAACCAGATGGCCGGGGACCTCGGGGACGCGGACCGGCAGCGGCGCGAGCTGATCGCGAACGTGTCGCACGAGCTGCGGACGCCGATCACGGCGTTGAACGGCGTGCTGGAGAACCTCGTCGACGGCGTCGAGGACCCGGACCCGGCCACGTTGAAGACGGCCCTGCAGCAGACCGAGCGGCTGGCGACGCTGGTGGACGAGCTCCTCGACCTGTCGCGGCTGGACGCGGGGGCGATTCCGCTGCACAAGACGTCGTTCTCGCTGGCCGATCTGTTGTCGGAGGCGGTCTCCGAAGCGGCGCTGGTGCGCGGGGTGAGCTTCTCGGTGTCGGCGCCGGACGTCCAGGTGACCGCGGACCGCGGGCGGCTGTTCCAGGTGGTGGCGAACCTGCTGGAGAACGCGGTCCGGCACGGGCCCGCGGGCGGTTCGGTGCGCGTGCTGGGGGAGGTCCGGCCGGGCGAGGTGCGCATCGACGTGTGCGACGAGGGTCCGGGGATCGCGCCGGCGGATCGGGTCCGGGTGTTCGAGCGGTTCACCCGGGGTGAGCGGCCGTCCGGCGGTGGGACGGGGCTGGGGCTGGCGATCGCCAGGTGGGCGGTGGAGCTGCACGGGGGGACGATCGGGGTGGTCGATTCGTCGCCGGGGTCGCGGATCCGGGTGACCTTGCCGACCGGCTGACTTGGGGCCCGGGTCCCGGCCGCGTCGTTCGCCGGGGGATGTCATGAAAGGGTCGTTCATGTCGTCTGGCGAGGTGAACGACCCTTTCATGACATCGCGGACCGGCCTCACGGCGTCGCGAGTGGCGCCGGGCGGCAGCGCCGGAGTGTCTTGAATGAGTCATTCAGGACCTCCGAAGACCTGAATGACTCATTCAAGACCTTTGAGGTGGCGGTCGGCCTTGGATGTTTGCAAATGTGAATGTCAGGAGTGGGTGGAATGCCGAAGAACAGTGTGGGTGGGGCCGGGAAGCCCGGTGCGGGGAAGGGGGTGCCGCGGGGCAAGCGCCAGGTGACCGCGGGCGAGGGGGAGGGGGTTGGTGCTGCGGGAGACCGTGCGGACTCGGGAGCCGCTGGTGCTGCCGGGACCGGCGTGGGGGCCGGGAGTGCTGCTGGGACCGGCGTGGGGGCTGGGAGCGCTGCTGGAACCCGCGTGGGGGCTGGGAGCGTTGCCGGGACCGGCGTGGGGGCTGGGAGTGCTGCTGGGACCGGCGTGGGGGCTGGGAGCGCTGCCGGAACTGGCGTGACGGCGGGTAGCGCTGCCGGGACCGGCGTGGGGGCTGGGAGCGTTGCCGGGACCGGCGTGGGGGCTGGGAGCGCCGCTGGAACCCACGCGACGGCGGGAACTGCCGGCGCATGGGCCCAACCCGGCGGAAACGCCTGGGCCACCGGCATGGCCCCGGCATCCGGCGGCGTCGCCATCGCCGCCCCACCCGTCCTCCTCCAGCCCCTCCCGCCCCCGAAGTCCGCGACCGTCCCCCTGCCCCCAGCCGTCCTCCCCGCCGCCGCCGTCGCCGGGATCGCCGGCGCCCTCGTCCTCCCCGTGGACCGCCCCGGCATCGGCTGGCTGCTCGCCGCCCTCGCGGTCGCCGTCGCCGTGGCCGTCGCCAACCGAGGACGGCTCACCTGGACGAACGCCACCTGGGCCCTGCTGGCCCTCGCCCTCCTGAGCGTCGGGACCTTCCGCGCCTCGGGCTGGCTGTTCGCGCTCTGCGTACCGGCCGCCGTCGTGGCCGGGTCGCTGGCTGTCGTCGGGCCCCGGACCGTCCACAGTGTCCTCTACGACATGGTTGCGCTGCCCCTCGAAGCCCTCCGCGCGATCCCGTGGGCCGGTCGCGGTCTGGGGCGGTTCGCCGGACGCCGGGACGGCGTCGCCCGGCGGATCGCGCTCGCCGTGCTCGGAGCCGCCGTGCTCGTCGCCGTCTTCGTTCCGCTGCTCTCCAGTGCCGATGCCGCCTTCGCCGCCGTCGTCACCGCGGTGATCCCCGATCTCAGTCCCGCCGTGCTCGTGCGGTGGTGCGTGGTCTTCGCCGTCGTCGCGCTCCTCGTGGCCGGGGCGTGCTACTTCCTGGCCGCACCAGTACAAACGGCGAACACCGAGAGTCCGGAAAGGACCAAGTACGGTCTGGAGTGGACGGTCCCGCTCGTCGTCCTGATCGTGCTGTTCAGCGTCTTCGTCGCCGTCCGGCTGGTCGTGCTCTTCGGCGGCACCGAATACGTCCTGCGCACCAGCGGCCTGACGTCGGCGGAGTACGCGCGCAGCGGCTTCTGGCAGCTCTGCGCCGTCACCGTCCTCACGCTCGCCATCGTCGCCGCGGCGCTGCGGTGGGCGCCGAACAGCACGAAAGCCGATCGGCTCCGCCAGCGCGGCCTGCTCGGGGCGCTGAGCGCGTTGACCCTCGTGCTCGTCGGCTCGGCGCTCAGCCGGATGGGGACCTACCAGGAGGCGTACGGCTTCACCGTGCTGCGGCTGCTGGTCGAGGTCTGCGAACTGTGGTTCGGCGCCGTGTTCGTCCTCGTGCTGGTGTCGCTGGTCCGGCTGCGCCCGTCGTGGCTGCCGCGCGCCGCGATCGGGACGGCCGCCGTCGCGCTGCTCGGGCTCGCCGTGCTCGACCCGGAACGGCTCATCGCCGAAGCGAACCTCGATCGCGCCGCCGCCGGGAAGCCGCTGGACCACCGGTACCTGGCCGGGTTCTCCGCCGACGTCGTGCCGGTCGTCGAGGCGCGGCTGCCGGAACCGCTGCGCACCTGCGTGCTGCGGCAGGTGCTGGCCGGCGACACCGCGGACGGCTGGCCCGCCTGGAACCTCGCCCGCGCCTCGGCACGTGACGTACCTCTCGGGCGCTGCGGCTGAACCGGACCGGCCGGTCAGGCGTGGTTAACCACATGCGCGGAAGCCACCGGGCCGTCGTGGGGGCGGTCCGGCGGCTTCCGCGCGTCCGGGCTCAGAAGGCGAAGACGTCGTCCGAGTCGCGGTCGGCGGCGCAGCGGTTCGGGTACGTCTCGCGGAACGACACCGGCTTGCCGCGCCAGGTGCCGACGGCCGTGACGTCCACCGGCGCGTAGATCAGCGTGCAGGCCTGGTGCCGGGCGTTGATCTTCGAGAAGTCGCCGTCCACGCCCGCCAGCACCGCGCACGCCTTGGCGCGCTTCGGGTGCGTGCCGCCGGTCGGTTCGCACGTGAGCACCACCGAGCCGATCCGGTTCGCGGTGTCGTGGGTGGTCAGCTGCAGCGTCGACGCCGGGGGCTGCGCGGGGGCGAGGCAGCTCAGGCTCATCAGGCAGGCAGCGAAGGGGAGTAGGGCCATATCGGTGTCATCGGCAGCCCCGGGCCGATCACTGTGCTCCACGTCCGGGTGAGTCTTCTTCGCTCGGCCGGGTGAGGTCTGACGCCAGGAGGGCGACGTAGAGCGAGAGCATCGACTCCGGGTCCTCCAGCCGGACGCCGAGGACCTGCTCGATCCGGGCGAGCTGCTGGTAGTACGCCGTCCTCGACGTGTGCGCGGCCGCGGCCGCCGCCGACTTGTTGCCGCCCTGTTCGCAGTAGTGCCGCAGGGCCTGGACGAGCCGGCTGCCCGTGGCGGCGTCGCGCTGCAGCAGCGGACCCAGCTCCCGGTGCGCGAACGCCGTCACCCGCTCGTCGCCCGCCAGCAGGTGCAGCAGGCCGCGCAGCCGGACGTCGGACAGGCGGTGCACGACGCGCTCGTCACCCGCCCCGAGCGCGGCCGCCGCGACGTGCGCCGCCTCCTGCAGCGTCCGGTGCGCTTCGGCGGGCGACGACACCGTGGTGCCGACCGCCAGCACGCCGGGCGCACTGCCCCTGGCTTCGTGGACGTCGGTGGCGAGCCGGTGCAGCACGGCGTCGGCGTTGGCCTCCCGCGACAGCGCGAGCAGCGCCCGCACCCCGAGGTCGTCGGTCGCGACCAGCGCCGACACCTTCGCGCGGCGGGCCGCCAGCACCGTCGCCTCCGCCAGCTCGCGCAGCACCGGTGGCGTCGACAGCGCGGGGCGGCTGCCGGCCAACCGCGGCCGGACCGCCAGCCCGACCAGCTGCCGCCCGGTCAGCGGCACGGCGAGCGCCGAGGCCCGCGCCAGCAGCTCCGAGGACGGCGCCGGCGAGGCGAGCAGCTCGGTGAGCACCGCGCGGTGCGCCTGCCGTTCGAGACCGTCGGAATCCTTCGCGACCAGCCGGTGCACGGCCAGCGCGGACGCCGCCCGCTCGGCGACCACCCGGTGCCGGTGCGGCGGCTGGTCGGCGCAGACGAGGACCAGCCGGCCCCAGTCGTGCCCGCGCGCGCCGACCACGGTGACCAGCCAGCCCGACCCGGGGTGGTAGCCGGTCCGCTCGCCGACCTGCACCACCCGTGAGCGCGACGGCCAGCCGGTCAGCAGCTCGGCCGGGTCGGTGCCGGCCGCGTCGTAGGCGAGCAGCTCGTGCGACAGCGTCTCGAGCACCACGGGCAGCTCGGTGAGCCGGGCGACTTCGCCCAGCACGACGCCGGGTTCGGCGCCCGCGACGGTCAGCGCGGTGAACGTCTCGTGCACCCGCTCGGCGGCGCGCAGCTCGGCGACCTGGGCGTCGACGATCTGGCCGTTCACCGCCTCGGTGACGCTGACGAACCGCGTCTCGCGCGAAAGCGTGACCAGCGGCAGGCCGTGCTCCTCGGCCGCCTCGACCAGCGCGGCCGGCAGCTTGTCGCTCCAGTGCCGGACCAGCTCGATCACGACGCCGGCGGCACCGACCCCGGCCAGGTCGGCGACGTAGCGGGCGAGTGCCGGGCCGTCGTCGGGCAGCGCGACGCCGGTGGTCAGCACCAGCTCACCGCCGCGCAGCAGGTGCGCGATGTCGGCGACTTCGGCGACGTGCGCCCAGCGCACCGGCGCGTCCAGCCCGGCCGCGCCGGCGACGACGTGCGGGCGGCCCTGGCGCAGCACCGGCAGGGCGAGCGCCTCGGCGACGGTCGGGTACATGGCTCCTCGCGGTGATCGGCAGGGACAGACTGTACGGCCGGGAGGCAACTGGCGTACACGTTGCCGATGGCGTCCGCGTGGCGCCCGCCCGGAGACTCGGGTGGACGTCCCCCGAGCGAAGGAGCGAACCGCCGTGAGCGACCGCATCAGCCACTGGATCGACGGCAAGCCGTTCACCGGGACCCCCGCGCGCAGCGGCGACGTGTTCGACCCAGCCACCGGCCAGGTCCGCGCCCAGGTCGACTTCGCGGGCGACGCCGAGGTCGAAGCCGCCGTCGCCGCGGCCAAGGCGGCGCTGCCGGGCTGGCGCGGGACGTCGCTGGCGGGCCGGACGCGCGTGCTGTTCGCCTTCCGCGAGCTGCTCTCGGCCCGCAAGCACGAGCTGGCGAAGATCATCACGAGCGAGCACGGCAAGGTCGAGTCGGACGCGGCCGGGGAGATCGCCCGCGCGATCGAGAACGTCGAGTACGCGTGCGGCGCCGCCCAGCTGCTCAAGGGCGGCTTCAGCGAGAACGCCTCCACCGGCGTCGACGTCTACTCGATCGCCCAGCCGCTCGGCGTGGTCGGCGTGATCTCGCCGTTCAACTTCCCGGCCATGGTGCCGCTGTGGTTCGTCCCCAACGCGCTGGCCTGCGGCAACACCGTCGTGCTCAAGCCGAGCGAGAAGGACCCGTCGGCGGCGGTGTTCATCGCGGAGCTGTTCGCCGAAGCCGGGCTGCCCGCGGGCGCGCTCAACGTGCTGCACGGCGACAAGGCGGCGGTCGACGGGCTGCTGGAACACGCCGACGTCAAGGCGATCTCCTTCGTCGGGTCGACGCCGATCGCGCGCTACGTCTACGAAACCGGCACCCGGCACGGCAAGCGCGTCCAGGCGCTCGGCGGGGCCAAGAACCACATGGTCGTGCTGCCGGACGCCGACCTCGACCTCGCCGCCGACGCCGCGGTCTCGGCCGGGTTCGGCTCGGCGGGCGAGCGCTGCATGGCGGTGTCGGTGGTCGTCGCCGTCGACCCGGTCGGCGACGAACTGGTCGCGAAGATCACCGAGCGGATGTCCCGGCTGCGCGTCGGCGACGGCCGTGACCCGGAGTCCGAGATGGGCCCGCTGGTCACCAAGGCGCACCACGAGCGCGTGGTGTCCTATGTGGACGCGGGAGTCGAGTCCGGCGCGTCCCTCGTGGTGGACGGCCGGGGCATCGAGGTGGCCGGTGACGGCTTCTGGTTGGGCCCGACGCTGTTCGACCACGTCCGCCCGGAGATGTCGATCTACACCGACGAGATCTTCGGCCCGGTGCTTTCGGTCGCGCGCGCGGCGTCCTACGACGACGCGCTCGCCCTGATCAACGCGAACCCGTACGGCAACGGCACCGCCATCTTCACCGGCGACGGCGCCGCCGCGCGGAAGTTCCAGAACGAGGTCGAGGTCGGCATGGTCGGGGTCAACGTGCCGATCCCGGTCCCGGTCGGCTACTACTCCTTCGGCGGCTGGAAGGACTCGCTGTTCGGCGACAGCCACGCCTACGGGCCGGAAGGCTTCCACTTCTTCACCCGCACGAAGGTCGTGACGTCGCGGTGGCCGGACCGCTCGCACGCGGGCGTCAACCTGGGCTTCCCGCGCAACTCCTGAGCGCGGCCCGGCTCGCCTCGTCCGCCGGACGGCCGATCAGCAGCCGCTGACCGCTGTCCCGCAGCGGCACGAGGACCTCGAAGTCCACGGCGATCACCCCGGCGCCGGGGTGGCGCAGCACCTTGCCGGCCCGGCCGGTGCCCCGGACGTCCCGTTCGGCCCACAACCGCGCGAACTCCTCGTTGCCACCGGTGCATTCGGCGATGAGCGCGGTCAGCACCGGGTCGTCCGGGTGCGCGGCCCACGCGGCGCGCAGGTGGGCGATCCCTTCGCGCACCACGCGTTCGCGGTCGACGTAGTACTCGCGGATCTCCGGGTGCAGCAGGCACAGCCACATCGCGTTCCGCCGCGACGGCGGCAGCGTGCCGAAGTCCAGCAGCAGCCGCGCCATTTCGCCGTTCCAGGCCAGGATGTCGAAGCGGTGGTTCAGCAGCATGGCCGGGAGCGGCGACAAGTCGTCGACCAGCCGGGCGAGCGACGGCTCCGCGGTCGTGGCGGGCTCGCCGGTGCCGCGCGGCCGCTGCCGGGCCAGGTCGAAGAAGTAGGCGCGTTCGCCGTCGGTCAGCCGCAACGCCGCCGACAGCGCCTCCACCACGGCCGCCGACGGCCGCAGCCCGCGTGCCTGCTCCAGCCGCACGACGTAGTCGACGCTGACCCCGGCCAGTTCGGCGACCTCTTCGCGGCGCAGCCCCGGCGTCCGCCGCGACCGGCGGACGGGCAGGTCGAAGTCGCGCGGGTCCAGGCGTTCCCGCCGGGTCCGGAGGAACGCGGCCAGTTCCGCGGTGGCGGTGGTCATACCCGGGGTCAACCGGCAGGGTGGGACAGCTGTTCCCAGGAAGGTCCTTCCCTTACCCCGCGAGCGCCACCGGCAGAGGCTGGGCGCACATCACGGACACGGGAGGACCCGATGACGCTCACCCTCGACACCTACCGGCTGCTGGGCCGGTCCGGGCTGCGGGTTTCGCCGCTGGCCCTGGGCACGGCCACGTTCGGCACCGAGTGGGGCTGGGGCGCGGAGGCCGCCGAGGCGCGCAAGCTGTTCGACACCTACGTCGAGCGCGGTGGCAACTTCCTCGACACGGCGCCGACGTACACCGACGGCAGCGCCGAGCGGCTGCTGGGCGAGTTCGCCCGCGAGCACCGCGAACGCCTGGTGCTGGCGACCAAGTACACGACGCTGGTGCGCCCCGGCGACCCGAACTCCGGCGGCCCGCACCGCAAGAGCCTGTTCGCGTCGGTGGAGACCAGCCTGCGGCAGCTGGGCACCGACTACCTCGACCTGCTCTTCCTGCACGTCTGGGACTTCACGACGCCGGTCGAGGAGATCCTGCGCGGCCTCGACGACCTGGTCCGCCAGGGCAAGGTCCGCTACGTGGCGATGTCCAACGTCCCGGCCTGGGAGGTTTCGCGGATGCAGGCCATCGCCGACCTGCGGGGCTGGTCGCCGCTGATCGCGCTGCAGGTCGAGTACAGCCTGATCCGGCGGGACGCCGAACGCGACCTGATCCCGATGGCGCGCGAGCTGGGCCTCGGGGTGATGCCGTATTCGCCGCTGGGCGGCGGCGTGCTGTCCGGCAAGTACCGCGACGCGGGCTCCGGCGAGAGCACCCGCCGGAGCTTCAACGCCGGGCTCGGCATGGTCACCGACCGCACGCTCGCCATCGCCGACGTCGTCACGGAAGTCGCGGCCGAGGCGGGGCACACGCCCGCCCAGGTCGCGCTGGCCTGGACCCTGCGGAACCCGGGCGTGACCGCGCCGGTCGTCGGCGCCCGCACGCTCGCCCAGCTGGAGGGCAACCTGGGCGCCCTCGACGTCGAGTTCACGCCGGACCAGCTGGCCCGCCTCGACGAGGTGAGCGCGCTCGACCTCGGCTACCCGCACGACCTGCTCGCCGGCGACCACATCCGGGCGGTCACCCGCGGCGACCTGGTGATCGAGCCCCGGGCTACGCCGGCAGGACGGTGATCAGCAGCCGGGACCGCGGGGTCAGCAGGACGGTGTTGTTCCGGTCCGGCTGGACCCGCGGGCCCGTCCCGTAGAGCTGGAACTCCTTCCCGCCCGCGGTCAGGTAGTGGTGCTCGTTCAGGCCCTTGCTGAGCCGGGTGGAGAGCACGATCGGGTACTCGCGGTCGGGCCGCTGCCTGCCGAAGTCGTGGGTCCAGCCGGTGATCGCGACCAGCCGCCCGTCCCGGACGTCGGCCAGCCGGCGCCCGCAGACGAACGCCAGCCACGCGGCCAGGAGCAGGAGGGGGACGGCCGTGGCGAGGGCCGCGGCCACGGTGGCCCCGGTGAGCCGGGCGCCGAACCGGGTGTCGATCGTCGAAAGCGGGACGACCACGGCGACGACGAGCGCCGCGACCGCGACGACCGCGGCCAGCCAGAAGGAGCCGTCGAGCACCTTCCCCCGCTGCGAGGGGTGGAGCCTGCCCTGCCGGTTGGCCAGCTCCACCTCCGCTTGCCCGGTCACTCGCCTTCACCCTCCGGGTGTTCCTTCTCGTAGGCCTCCTGGCCTTCGTGGTAGCGGTCGATCTGCTCGTTCTCCTGGCGGCGGCCTTCGGTGGCGACGCCGACGCCGTCGGCGAGGTTGAAGCCGGGGACGCCGCCGCCCTCGCGCCACTCCTTCTGGCTGAGGAAGCTGCGGCCGTCGTCGGACAGCCTGTCGCCGAGCCCTTCGACCTTCTCGCGGCCGGGCACGTGCGCCTTGGCGGCGTCGCTCCAGCCCTTGGCCGTCTCCTCGGCGGACTTCGCCTCCTTGCCCGCCTGCTTGAGCTCGTTGGCCCGGCGTTCGATGTTCGCGGCCGTGTCGACGCTCTTGTCCACGATCTTGTCGACGCCCTTGCCGACCTTCTTCAGTGCGTTCGCCGCGCCTTCGAGCGCCGCCTTCGACTTGCCCGCGCCCTTGGCCAGGCTCTCGAGCTTCTCGACGATCTTCGCGATCCGCGTGCTGATCTTCTCGGCGAGGACCCCGCCCTCGACGACCGTGTCGGCGATGAACGCCGCGATCGTGCCGCCGAAGGTGCACCACGACGCGGCCAGCGCGGCCAGCGCCTTGACGATCAGCTCGCCGACGAACGACGAGATCATGTCGCGGATCAGCCCGCGCTCGGTGCCGACCAGCGCCGCGCCGACGTTCATCGCCGTCGACGCGCTGTCGGCGTGCGAAGCCGCTCCGCGCAGGACGCCGACGTAGCTCTCCGCCGTCTTCTGGTAGGCCTCGGCGGACCCGCAGTCCCGGAACGACTGTTGGACCTTCTTGGCCTGCTGCTCGTACTGCTCGGCCGTCTCGGTGAGCTGCTTCGCGATGTTCGTCCAGGTCACGGCCTTGGCGGTGACGGCTTCGGGCTTGCCGGCGAGCTTGTCGAGGCCGTCCTTGAGGAAGCTGATGTGCTCGATCAGCCAGCCGACGCCGGCGCTCGCCAGGGTGCCGAGCGGGTCCATCGCCGCGCCGAGCAGGTCGAGGGCGTCGGTGCCGACGTCCAGCGCGAGGTTGCCCCAGTCGCCGTTGCGGGCGTCGGTGAGCGTGGCCGCGGCGTCGTTGAAGATGCCGGCGCCGCTCGTCTGGGCGTTGACGTTGTCGAGCTCGCCCTTCGCCGAGTCGCCCATCCCGCTCCAGAAGCCGCCGCTCGGCTCGCTGGTCGCGACCAGCGGGTTCTCCTGCGTCCCGGTCATGCCGGCAGCTCCTTGCCGATGCCTTCGATCAGGCACTTCGTCGTCTGTTCGTGCTCGGTGAAGGCGCCGTGGGCGGTCTTCACCCGGTCGGCGACCTCGTGCCCGGCGTCGACGGCCGCGCGGAGGAAGTCCTCGGCCTGGCTCGTCCAGATCTCGATCGGCACCGCGAACACCTGCCCGACCAGCCCGAACGCGTCGAAGTCGAGCGCTTGGGCGCTGCCGGCGGCGTCGAGGGCCTGCTGCACCTTGTCCGCGATCTCGCGGATCTCGTCCTCGTGCCCGCCGAGGACGTCGAAGTCGACCTTGAGCGCCATCAGAGCCCCCGGCGCAGGATCGGGCCGCCGAAGTCTTCTTCGCCGTCGTCCGGCCGCGGCCGGGCCGGGCGCACGGGCGGTGGCGGCGGCGTCGCGGGCTCGGTCGCGGTGAATTCCCAGCGTGGCGCTTTTTCCGGTTCTTCGGGCAATTCGGGCGCCGGGATCTGTTCCTGGAGGAAATGCATCGCGTCGCTGTCGGGACCGATCACCGGCGCCATGATCGCGGTCAGCTGCCGGGCGGCGTCGACCTGCGCGCGCTTGGCGGCGGCGAGGACGGCCTGGGCCAGCCGGGCCCGCGGCAGCTCGTCGGCCCGCGCGCCGAAGGTGAGTTCCTGCAGCGCACCGCTGGTGTTGACGGTGACCGTGACCGCCCCGTCGGGACTCGACGCGGTCGCCGAGACGTGTTCGAGCCGGGCCTTCGCCTCGGCCGCGCGCCGGACGATTTCGGGCATTCCGGCCGAAGCCGGTTCAATTCGGTTCACGGCGACCTCGGAAGTCGGGAAGGGCATGCGGATCAGAGGCAGCAAACCGCTTTTCGGTTCCCCCATCAACCCGGGAATTTCCATTGAGAACAGCGCATGGGAATTGATTGGGACGCCCTTTACCCGGCCGCGGCGGGCGAGCCGGCCCGGGATGTCGTGAACGACCCTTTCATCGCGTCGGGCGAGGTGAACGACTCGTTCATGACGTTGCCGGCCGCGCCTCCACCCGCGGCGACGACCGGGGTTGAGCACGATCGGCTCAGGCTTCCGTAAACTCGGAGTCGGCAGCGAACGAGGTAGGTGAGGAACCGGTGGCCAACGCGGAGGAGCGCCGCTTCGACGTGCTGCGCGCGATCGTCGCGGACTACGTGTCCAACCAGGAACCGGTCGGGTCGAAGGCGATCGTCGAGCGGCACAACCTGGGCGTGTCGAGCGCCACCGTGCGCAACGACATGGCCACCCTCGAAGAAGAGGGCTACATCACCCAGCCGCACACCAGCGCCGGGCGCGTGCCCACCGACAAGGGGTACCGGCTCTTCGTCGACCGGCTCTCCGAGGTCAAGCCGCTGAGCGCCGCCGAGCGGCGGGCCATCACCACCTTCCTCGACAGCGGCACCGACCTCGACGACGTCCTCCGCCGGTCGGTGCGGCTGCTCGCGCAGCTGACCCGGCAGGTCGCCGTCGTCCAGTACCCGATGCTGACCAACGCCAAGGTGCGCCACCTCGAAGTCGTGCCGCTCACCCCGGCGCGGCTGATGCTGGTGCTGATCACCGACAACGGCCGCGTCGACCAGCGCACGGTCGACCTCGGCGACGTCGTGACCGAAGAGGACGTCGCCCGGCTGCGCACGGTGCTCAACACGGCGATGTCCGGACGGCGGCTCAACGACGCCGCCGCGCGCGTCGCCGAGCTGCCCGACCAGGCGCCCGGCGAGCTGCGCGACGCGCTCATCCGCGTCACGACCGTCCTGGTCGAGTCGCTGGCCGAGCACCCGGAAGAACGCCTGGTCCTCGGCGGTACCGCCAACCTCACCCGCAACGTCGCCGACTTCCCGGGTTCGCTGCGCCAGGTCCTCGAAGCCCTCGAGGAACAGGTCGTCGTGCTCAAGCTGCTGGCCGCCGCGCGCAACCCCGGTGCGATCACGGTGCGCATCGGTGAGGAAAATGAAGACGAGCAGATGCGCAGCACCTCGGTCGTGTCGATCGGCTACGGCCAGGACATGGTGCTCGGGGGCATGGGGGTGGTCGGCCCGACCCGGATGGACTACCCCGGCACGATCGCCGCGGTGCGCGCGGTCGCCAACTACGTGGGGCAGATCCTGCACGGCAGCTGAGCCGGGCAGAGCAGAAGGAGAAGCGAAGACGGTGGCGAGGGACTACTACGGCATCCTCGGGGTGGCGAAGAACGCGAGCGATCAGGAGATCAAGCGCGCGTACCGGAAGCTGGCCAGGGAGCTGCACCCCGACGTCAACCCGTCGGAAGACGCCCAGCACAAGTTCGGCGAGGTCACCACGGCCTACGAGGTGCTGTCGGACCCGCAGAAGCGCAAGATCGTCGACCTCGGCGGCGACCCGATGGACAACGGCGCGCGCGGCGGGGGCGGCGGCGACCCCTTCGCCGGCTTCGGCGGCCTCGGCGACATCATGGACGCCTTCTTCGGCGCCGCGGGCGGCGGTGGCGGCCGCGGCCGTGGCCCGCGCAGCCGCGTCCAGCCCGGCTCCGACGCCCTCATCCGGCTCGGCCTCTCCCTCGAGGAGTGCGCCACCGGCGTCGACAAGGAAATCGCCGTCGACACGGCCATCGTCTGCGACCTCTGCCGCGGCGCCGGCACCGCCGAGGGCACCTCGGTCAAGACGTGCGACACCTGCGGCGGCGCCGGCGAGGTCCAGTCCGTCCAGCGGTCCTTCCTCGGCCAGGTCGTCACGGCCCGCCCCTGCCCGGTCTGCCGCGGCTTCGGCGAGGTCATCCCCGACCCCTGCCGCCAGTGCGGCGGCGACGGCCGCATCCGCGCCCGCCGCAACGTCACCGCCAAGATCCCGCCGGGCGTCGGCGACGGCATGCGCATCCGCCTCTCCGGCCAGGGCGAGGTCGGCCCCGGCGGCGGGCCGGCCGGCGACCTCTACGTCGAGATCGACGAGACCCCGCACGAGGTCTTCGTCCGCCAGGGCCACGACCTGCACTGCAACTTCCGCATCCCGATGACGACCGCCGCGCTCGGCGCCACCGTGCCCATCGCGACGCTGGTCGACGGCGACTACGAGCTCGACATCGAACCCGGCACCCAGCCCAACGCCGAGCTCGTCCTCACCGGCAAGGGCATGCCCCGGCTGCGGTCCTCCGGCCGCGTCGACGGCCGCGGTGACCTGCACGTCCACATCGACGTCCAGGTCCCGACCAAGCTCGACGACGCCCAGCGCGAGCTGCTCGTCGAGCTGGCCCAGCAGCGCGGCGAGGAAGCGCCGACGTTGTCGTCGAACGGCAAGCACGGCGGCCTGTTCTCGAAGCTGCGCGCCAAGAACCACCGCTGACCGTGCCCGACACCACCCTGCCGGTCTTCCTCGCCGGCACCGTTCCCGCCTCCGGGCGGACGGTGCTCGACGGCGAGGAAGCCCGGCACGCGGCCACCGTCCGCCGCCTGCGCGTGGGGGAGCGGCTGGTGCTCTCCGACGGCGCCGGTGCCATGGCCCGCTGCGTCGTCGAAGCCGTCCAGCCGGGCCGCGACGCGGCACTGACCCTGACCGTCGAGGAAAGCTGGACCGAGGACCCGCCCGCCCTGCGCGTCGTCCTCGCCCAAGCCCTCGCCAAGGGCGACCGCGGCGAACTCGCCGTCGAACTCGCCACCGAAGCCGGCGTCGACGCCGTCGTACCCTGGCGCGCCGCCCGCAGCGTCGCGAAGTGGGAAGACGGCGGCCGCGGCGACAAGGCCCTCGCCCGCTGGCGCACCACCGCCCGCGCCGCCGCCAAGCAAGCCCGCCGCGCCCACGTCCCCGCCGTCACCGAGCCCGTCACCACCCGCGAGCTCGCCGGCCTCATCGCCACCACCTCCCTCGCCGTCGTGCTCGAATCCGACGTCCCCGACCGCCTCACCGACCTCACCCTCCCGGACACCGGCGACCTCCTCCTCGTCGTCGGCCCCGAAGGCGGCATCACCGACGACGAGCTCACCACCCTGCGCGAAGCCGGCGCCCAAGCCGTCCGCCTCGGCACCACCGTCCTGCGCACCTCCACCGCCGCGGCCGTCGCCCTCGGCGCACTAGGGGCCCTGACCACCCGCTGGCGCTGAAAAGATCACCCCCGAAAAACCCGCGAATCTGCGCCCAGTTATGGCGCGATCACACTCCGACCCGTTACTCTCGTTTACTAACGCGCCACCTACGGTTTCGGCGCGCCACTGGGAAGACACGAGCTCCGCCGGGCACCTCCCCCCTCGGTCCGGCGGCAGCCGCGGCGGCGGTAGATCGACCCCCAGGGTCTACCGCGCCGCGGCATCCTCCTCCGCTTCGCTCCGTCGGTTGCCGCGTTGCGTTCGTTGTGTCTTCTGGGGGTCAAACCCCCAGACCCCCAGCCGGGGGCGAGCCCCCGGACCCCCCCGCGAGTCGCGTTCGGTGTTGGTTTGGTGGGGCGGCGCGGGGGTGCGTCGGTAGGGTGCTTGGCATGAGTGATGGTGCGGAGACGCTCTTTGAGCGGATCATTGCTGGTGAGGTGCCTGCTGATGTCGTCTACCAGGATGAGACGACCTTTGCTTTCCGGGACATTCGGCCGCAGGCACGGGTTCATGTGCTCGTTGTGCCCAAGAAGCGGTATCGGAACTTGGGGGAGCTGGCTGCCGCTGATCCGCAGTTGCTTGCTGACGTTGCGTTGACCGCTCGGCGCGTTGCGGAGCTTGAGGGTGTGCTCGAGAGTGGGTATCGGGTGGTCTTCAACACCGGTGACGATGCTGGGCAGACCGTCTTTCACGTGCATGCCCATGTACTGGGTGGGGAGCCGCTGGGGTTGTTCGGGGCGGGTGCGTAAACCGGCCTGCGTCTTGTCGGGGGGTGCCAGTAGCATCGGTGGGGTCCAGTCGTACTCACCGAGAAAGCAGGCCTGAGGCCACGTGGCCGGAACCGTACCGGGTGGTGCCGCCCGACCCGACGTCCCCGGGGACGTCGCCAAGACCGAGGATGGCGCGGTTCAGGCTGCGCAGTCGCGGTTTCCCATTCCCGACGCCGCCGCGCTGAGCCTGCTCGGGTCCCGCGACGAGAACCTGCGTGTCGCCGAGGAGCTGCTCGCCGCCGACGTGCACGTCCGGGGCAACGAAGTCACCCTGACCGGTTCGCCGGCCGACGTGGCGTTCGCCGAGCGCGTCTTCGCCGAGCTCGTGCAGCTCGCCGGCGGGGGCCAGCAGGTCGGCCCCGACACCGTGCGGCGCACCATCGGGATGCTTTCGACCGGCGACGCGTCACCGGTCGAGGTGCTCAGCCTCAACATCGTTTCGCGGCGCGGGAAGACCATCCGGCCCAAGACGCTGAACCAGAAGCGGTACGTCGACGCCATCGACAAGCACACCGTCGTGTTCGGCATCGGGCCCGCTGGTACCGGCAAGACCTACCTGGCGATGGCGAAGGCCGTGCAGGCGCTGCAGGCCAAGCAGGTCACGCGCATCGTGCTGACCCGGCCCGCCGTCGAGGCCGGCGAGCGGCTGGGGTACCTGCCGGGCACCCTCAACGAGAAGATCGACCCCTACCTGCGGCCCCTCTACGACGCGCTGCACGACATGGTCGAGCCCGAGTCCATCCCGCGGCTCATGCAGGCGGGCACCATCGAGATCGCGCCGCTCGCCTACATGCGCGGCCGGACGTTGAACGACGCCTTCATCATCCTCGACGAAGCGCAGAACACCACGCCCGAGCAGATGAAGATGTTCCTCACCCGGCTCGGCTTCGGCTCCAAGATCGTCGTCACCGGTGACATCACGCAGGTCGACCTGCCCAGCGGGCAGCGCAGCGGCCTCCGCGTGGTCCGCGACATCCTCACCGGCGTCGACGACCTGCACTTCGCCGAGCTGACCAGCCAGGACGTCGTCCGGCACAAGCTCGTCGGCGACATCGTCGACGCCTACGAGAAGTGGCAGGCCGTGCAGGACGCGCAGGGACAGCAGGGCAACGGCTGGAAGGGCAACCGGCGGTGAGCATCGAGATCGCCAACGAGTCCGGCGTCAACGTCGACGAGACGTCCATCGTCTCGGCCGCGCGCTACGCCCTCGACAAGATGGAGGTCAGCCCGCTCGCCGAGCTGTCCATCCTCCTCGTCACCCTCGACGTCATGGAAGACCTCCACGAACGCTGGATGGACCTGCCCGGTCCCACCGACGTGATGGCCTTCCCGATGGACGAGCTCGACTCCTCCCGCCGCCCCGACGCGCCCGACGCGTCACCGGCGCTGCTCGGGGACATCGTGCTCTGCCCGGCGTTCGCCAAGGACCAGGCCAAGACCGCGGGCCACGCCCTGATCGACGAGCTGCACCTGCTCACCGTGCACGGCTGCCTGCACCTGCTCGGGTACGACCACGCCGAGCCCGCCGAGGAACGCGAGATGTTCGCGCTCCAGAAGCGCATCCTCGGCGAGTACCAGGACGCCGTCGCCGCACTGGACAAGCAGGACGCCCAGCGCAGCACCGACGACCGCGTCCTCGGCATCGCCGGGCTCGACGCGGCCGACGAGCCGGCCGGGGAAACGCCGTAGTGTCCCGCGCCGCAAGCGCCCCAATGTGGCCTTCGGTGCGTCAGACGCACCCAAGGCGGCCTTCGGTGCGTCAGACGCAACCAATGTGGCCTTGGGGCGCACTGGCTCCCGAAGCGCGGCACTAGGCGCCCGTCATGGCCCAGCTGCTCTTCGCGATCGCGCTCGTCCTGCTGGCGGGCGTCTTCGCGGCGGCCGACGCCGCCATCAGCACGGTCTCGCAAGCCCGGGCCGACGGCCTCGCCCGGCTCGGGCTGCCCGGCGCCCGCCACCTCTCCGCGGTCGTCGCCGAACGGCGCCGCCACATCAACCTGCTGCTCCTGCTCCGCCTCGGCTGCGAGCTCACCGCGACCGTGCTGGTCACGGTGTTCGTGGGCACCCGGCTGGCGCCGCTCGGCCTGGCCGTGCTCGTCGCCGCCGTCGTCATGGTCGTGGTCAGCTACGTCCTCATCGGCGTCGGTCCCCGCACCCTCGGCCGCCAGCACCCCTACCGCATCGGCCGGTACGTCGCCGGGCCCGTCCGCGTGCTCGGCTCCGTCCTCGGCCCGCTGTCCCGGCTGCTGATCCTCATCGGTAACGCCATCACGCCCGGCCAGGGCTTCCGCGAAGGCCCGTTCACCTCCGAAGTCGAGCTGCGCGAACTCGTCGACCTCGCCCAGGAACGCGGCGTCGTCGAGGACTCCGAGCGCGAGATGATCCACTCGGTCTTCGAGCTCGGCGACACCGTCGCCCGCGAGGTCATGGTGCCGCGCACCGAAATCGTCTGGATCGAGCGCGCCAAGACCGTCCGGCAAGCGCTGGCGCTGGCGCTGCGCACCGGCTTCACCCGGCTCCCGGTGATCGACGAATCGGTCGACGACATCGTCGGCGTCGTCAACATCAAGGACCTGATGGCCGCGTACATGGACCCGGACGGCGCGAGCACGATCGTCAGCACGCTGATGAACGAAGCGTCCTTCGTCCCCGACTCGAAGCGCCTCGACGAGCTGCTCAAGGAAATGCAGCGCTCGCACAACCACATGGCGATCGCCGTCGACGAGTACGGCGGCACCGCCGGCCTGCTCACCATCGAAGACGTCCTCGAAGAGATCGTCGGCGAGATCACCGACGAGTCCGACGCCGACGAGCGCCCCGAGGTCGAGGAGCTCGAGGGCGGTGCCGTCCGCGTGTCGTCCCGGATGAGCGTCGACGACCTGGGCGAACTGTTCGGCATCGACCTCGAAGACCACGACGTCGAGACCGTGGGCGGGCTGCTCGCGGAACGACTGGGTAGGGTCCCGCTGCCGGGGGCCGAAGCCGAGGTCGCCGGCCTTCGGCTGTTCGCCGAAGGGGGCAAGGACCGGCGCGGCCGCATGCGGATCACCTCCGTCGTGGTCCACCCGGCCGACGCCGACGCGATGACGGACCCGGCCGACCGGACCACCCGCCGCCGCACGCGCGTACCCCACCCCGACGAACGCGACAGGAGCGTCGAACATGCCTGACCTCGAGGCCGAGGACCAGAAACTCGTCACGCTGGCCCGGTCTTCGCGCGCCCGCACCCAGGCCGCCGAGGGCGCCGCGATCCGCGACACCGACGGCCGCACGTACGCCGCCGGCACGGTCGACCAGCCGTCGTTCAAGCTGACCGCGCTCCAGGCCGCCGTCGCCGCCGCCGTGTCGAGCGGCGCCGAGGGCATCGAGGCCGCCGCCGTCGTCACCGCCGAAGGGCTGCTCAAGGAGGCGTCCGTGCACGCGGTCCGCGACATCGCGGCGAACGCGCCGATCATCCTGGCCGACCCCAGCGGCGAAGTGCTCAAGGTGCTCAGCCGATGACCGAGCACCGTTCCGGTTTCGCCTGCTTCGTCGGCCGCCCCAACGCGGGGAAGTCGACGCTGACCAACGCCCTCGTCGGCACCAAGGTCGCGATCACCTCCAGCAAGCCCCAGACCACCCGGCACGCCATCCGCGGCATCGTCCACCGCGAGGACGCCCAGCTCGTCCTCATCGACACGCCGGGCCTGCACCGCCCCCGCACCCTGCTCGGCGAGCGGCTCAACGACATCGTGCACACGACGTGGTCCGAAGTGGACGTCGTCGGCTTCTGCGTGCCGGCGAACGAAAAGATCGGCCCCGGCGACAAGTTCATCGCCAACGAGCTGCAGAAGATCGCCAAGCGAACCCCGGTCATCGGCATCGTCACCAAGACCGACCTCGTCCAGCCGCAGCAGGTCGCCGAACAGTTGCTTGCCCTGCAGCAAGTGATGGACTTCGCCGAGCTGGTCCCGGTGTCCGCCGTGGACGGTTTCCAGGTCGACACGCTGGCGAAGCTGCTCGTCGAGCGGCTTCCCGAAGGCCCGCAGCTGTACCCGGGCGGCGAACTCACGGACGAGCCCGAGCAGACCCTGGTCGCCGAGCTGATCCGCGAGGCGGCGCTGGAAGGCGTCCGCGACGAGCTGCCGCACTCGATCGCCGTCACCGTCGAGGAGATGCTGCCCCGCGAAGGCCGCGACGACCTCATCGACGTGCACGCGTTCCTGTACGTGGAACGGCCCAGCCAGAAGGGCATCATCCTGGGGCACAAGGGCGAGCGGCTGCGCGAAGTCGGCGCCACCGCCCGCAAGCACATCGAGCGGCTCCTCGGCTCCAAGGTGTACCTCGACCTGCACATCAAGGTGGCCAAGGACTGGCAGCGCGACCCCCGTCAGCTGCGGCGCCTCGGGTTCTGAATTCCTGGTCTCATTTCGGTCGCGACGGCCGCAATCCCCGCGCGCCGGCGAAGCGGTACCCCTACAGTTCGCACCTCGACCACACCGCGGCCGATCGGGGCGGCGGCGGAACCGGTGGTCGTCCATGGAGCACGACGAAGGGGACCGACCGAAAATGACCGACAGCCAGGGCATGCCCAACTACCCCGGCGACCAGCCCGGCGGGCAGCCGAACTACCCCGGCGGCCAGCCGGGCGGGTACCAGCCGGGCCCGCCCCCGAGCAACAACCTGGTGTGGGCCATCCTCACCACCATCCTCTGCTGCCTCCCGTTCGGCGTCGTGTCGATCGTCCAGGCCGCGAAGGTGAACGGGCTGTGGGCGCAGGGCCAGACCGCCGCCGCGCAGGAAGCCGCCGACTCGGCCAAGAAGTGGGCGATCATCTCGGCGGTCGTCGGTGTCGCGTGGCTCGTGCTGTGGATCATCCTGATGATCGCGGGCGTCTTCACGTTCGGCACGAGCACGACGTCATACTGACGTAGCCGAACAGCAGGAGGATCCCGGTGACCGACCAGTACCCGCCGCCGTACCCGCCCCCGGGCGGACCGCCGCCCGGCTACGGCTACGGCTACCCGCCGCCGAACTACGGGCCGCCGCCGGACAACAACATGGTGTGGGCGATCCTGAGCACGGTGCTCTGCTGCCTGCCGCTGGGCGTCGTCTCGATCGTGAAGTCCAGCCAGGTCAGTTCGCTGTGGTTCCAAGGCATGCACGCCGAGGCGCACAAGGCCGCCGAGGACGCCCGGAAGTGGGCGATGTGGTCGGCGATCTCGACCGGGATCCTCCTGCTGCTCTACGTGATCTTCATCGTGGTGATGATCTTCGTCGTCGGCGCCAACGCGGACTGGTTCACGCCGTGACCGCGACGACCGTCTACACGGGAATCCCGGCGCAGGGCGCGAAGGCCAAGCTGCGGGCGATCGGCCCGCCGCTGGCCCTCGTGGCCGGGCTCGGCGTGTGCTGCGCGGTCGTCTGGGTCGGCGACCCCACCACCCCCGGCGGGTTCCTGCCCGTGTGCCCGACCAAGGCGCTGTTCGGCATCGACTGCCCGGGCTGCGGCGGCATGCGGATGGCGTACAGCCTGATGCACGGCGACATCCCGGCGGCACTGCACTACAACGCCGTGTCGTTCGTGGTCGTGCTGCTGTTCGTGTGGAGCACGGCGGCGTGGACCCTGGGGCGCCTGCGCGGCCGCGCGATGGACAGCTGGCTGCACTGGCGCTGGACGCCGCTGACGTTCTCCATCGTGTTCGTCGTCTGGTTCGTCATCCGCAACCTGCCGTTCGCGCCCTTCACGGCGTTGCGCGTCTGAACCGCTACGCGGCGGAACCGGTGAGCCGCCCGTCGCGTCGGACCGGTGCGCGGGTCACCGACGCCTGGGAGGCGCGGTCGTGACCCGACCGAGTACGCTCCCGCGGACCGGACCGATGAGGGCGGATCCGTTTCCGCGCGTCGGGGAAGTGACCAGCGAGGGGAAGACGCAATGACCGATCCCTACGGTCAGCAGCCGTTCGGGCAGCAGCCCGGTGGCCAGCAGCCGTTCGGACAGCCGACGCCGTACGGCCAGCCCGCGCCGTTCGGGCAGCCGGCGCCGTTCGGGCAAGGCGCACCCTTCGGCGCCCCGCGGAACTACGCGACCTGGGGACAGCGCGCCCTCGGCTGGCTCGTCGACATCGGCCCCATCTTCGTGCTGTACGCGGTCTTCGGCCTGCTCTACCTGGTCGTCCGGCACGCCGGCCCGTTGATCAGCATCGTGGGCGCGCTCGCGTTCCTCGGCTGGATCGCCTGGACCGTCTACAACCGGTGGATCCAGCAGGGCAACACCGGCCAGTCGATGGGCAAGCGGATCGCCAAGATCAAGCTGGTCCGCGAGGACAACGGGCAGCCGGTCGGCGCGGGCATGGCGTTCGTGCGCGACCTCGCCCACTTCGTCGACAACGTCATCTGCTACGTCGGCTGGCTGTGGCCGCTGTGGGACGACAAGTCCCAGACGCTGGCCGACAAGATCGTCGGCACGGTCGTCGTCCAGGCCGACGACGCCGCCGCTCCCGCGCCGTTCGGGCAGCCGGGCGCGCAGCAGTTCGCGGGCGGCTACCCGCCGCCCTCCGGCGGGTTCGAGCAGCCGGCACCGGGCGGCTTCGGCCAGCCCCAGCCGGGCGGGCTCGCCCAGCCGCCGCAAGCCGCGGGCTTCCCGCAGCAGCCGCAGTCCGGTGGGTTCGACCAGCCGCAGTCCGGTGGTTTCTCGCAGCAGCCGCAGCCCGGGGGACTCGACCAGCCGCAGTCCGGGGGCTTCCCGCAACAGCCGCAGCCCGGGGGACTCGACCAGCCGCAAGCCGGCGGTTTCCCGCAGCAGCCGCCGCAATCCGGTGGCTTCCCGCAGCAGCCCGCGCCGGGTGGTTTCGGCCAGCCGCAGCCGCCGTCCGGCGGGTTCCCGGCGCCGGGCCAGCCGCTCGCCCCGCCGCCGGGCGGGCCCGCGTTCGACGAGCAGGCCGAGCGCACCCAGATGCTGCGCCCGGACGCCGGCGGCACGCCCGCCTTCGACGAGCAAGCCGAGCGCACCCAGATGCTGCGTCCCGAGAACCAGGACGAGGCCGAGCAGACCCGCAAGATCGACCCGGGCCAGTTCGGCCAGCACTAGCACTTCCCGCACCACCGCCGGGGTGACCCGGCGGGAAATCACGAGTAGTTGGGGTAGAAGTTCATGACCAATCCCTACGGCCAGCAGCAGCCCTACGGCCAGCAGCCGCAGCAGCCGGGCTACGGCCCGCCGTCCGGCGGCACGCCCGCGCCCTACGGCCAGCCGGCGCCGTACGGCCAGCCCGCGCCGTACGGCCAGCCGCCCACCGGCGGGTTCGGCGCCCCCGGCTACGGCATGCCCGGTGGTGGTGGCGACATCAACCAGATCAAGGACTACAAGGGCTGGGCGATCGGCTGCATCTTCCTCTTCTGGATCCTCGCGATCTTCGCGATCATGAAGTCCAACGAGGTCCAGACGTACAAGATGCAGGGCAACTACGCGATGGCGGAGCAGGCGTCGAAGACGACCAAGACGCTCTGCCTGATCGCGACCATCGTCGGCGCGCTCGGCTGCGTGACCGCGATCGTCGTCTGGATCATCGCGCTCGCCACGGCGGCCTCGGTCAGCTACTGCACGGGCTACTACTGCTGATTCCCGCGGGGCGCACCACCCCGGCATCGCCCGGAAGTGGGACGATGTCGGGGTGGTGAACCTCTACCGCGACACCGGGGTGGTGTTGCGCACGCACAAGCTGGGTGAAGCCGACCGGATCGTCACCCTGCTGACCCGGCGGCACGGCAAGGTGCGGGCCGTCGCGAAGGGCGTGCGGCGCACGTCGTCCCGCTTCGGGGCCCGGCTGGAGCCGTTCGGCCACGTCGACGTGCAGTTCTACACCGGGCGCACGCTCGACGTCATCACGCAGGTCGAGACCGTCGACGCGTTCCAGCTGCCGCTGGTCGCCGACTACCAGCGCTACACCGCGGCCAGCGCGATCGCCGAAACCGCGGACCGGCTCTCGGCCGAAGAGGGCGAACCGGTGCTCAAGCTCTACCTCCTCGTCTGCGGCGCCTTGCGCTCCCTCGCCGCCGGGGAGCGCGACGCGTCCCTCGTGCTCGACGCGTTCTTCCTCCGCGCGATGTCCTACGCCGGCTGGGCGCCCGCGCTCACCGAGTGCGCCCGCTGCGGCCTGCCGGGCCCGCACGTCGCGTTCAGCGTCGCCGCGGGCGGCTCGATGTGCCAGGACTGCCGGGTGCCCGGCTGCGTGCACCCCGCGCCCGAGGTCCTCGCCCTGCTCACCGCCCTCCTGCACGGCGAATGGCCGCTGGCCGAGTCGACCCTGCCCGGCACCCGCCGCGACGCGAGCGGCCTGGTCGCGGCCCACCTGCAGTGGCATCTGGAGCGCCAGCTCCGGTCGCTTCCCCTCGTCGAGCGACGTGCCCGGGAAGCCGCCGCGCAGGGGCAGTAGGGTCGGCCCTGATCGGTTCACCCCATCCAGGGAGGCTCGCAGTGCTGCGCAGGGGACGCGAGAACAAGGCGTCACGGTATGAGCTGCGGGCCCCGGATCCGCACCCGTCGGGCGCGAAGCCGCCGGAAATCCCGCGTGAGCTGGTGCCGAAGCACGTCGCGCTGGTCATGGACGGCAACGGCCGCTGGGCCAACCAGCGCGGCCTGCCGCGGATCGAGGGCCACAAGCGCGGCGAAGCGGTGATGATCGACGTCGCCGCCGGCGCGGTCGAAATCGGCGTCAAGTGGCTCTCGGTGTACGCGTTCTCGACGGAGAACTGGAAGCGCAGCCCCGAAGAGGTGCGGTTCCTGATGGGCTTCAACCGCGACACCATCCGCCGCCAGGTCGACTACCTCGGCTCGATCGGCGTGCGCATCCGGTGGGCGGGCCGCCGTCCCAAGCTGTGGGCGTCGGTGATCAAGGAGCTGCAGGCGGCCGAGGAGAAGACCAAGCACAACACGGCGCTGAACATGACGATGTGCGTCAACTACGGCGGCCGCGCCGAGCTGGGCGACGCGATGCAGCGGATCGCCCGCGACGTCGCGGACGGCAAGCTGGACCCGGGCAAGGTCACCGAGAAGACCATCGGCAAGTACCTGTACCAGCCGGAGATGCCCGACGTGGACCTGTTCCTGCGGCCGTCGGGGGAGCAGCGGACGTCGAACTTCCTGCTGTGGCAGTCCGCCTACGCCGAGATGGTCTACCAGGACACGCTGTTCCCGGACTTCGACCGGACGCACCTGTGGCGGGCGTGCCTGGAGTTCGCGAAGCGGGATCGCCGCTTCGGCGGCGCCGTCGACCAGGCGGCTTCCTCGTGAGCGCGACCGAAGCGGCCGAGACCGCGGAGCTGCTGACGCAGGCGAAGGAAGCCCTCGAGCGCTACCTCGAGGTGCGCGTCGACGACGACGGCGCGCTGACGTTCTCCCACGGCGACGTCCCGTGCGTCATCCAGGCGACCCGGCTCGGCGAGGGGCTCACCGTGCTCTCGCTGACCTGCGTGGTCGCCTGGGACCTGGCGGACGGGCCGGCGCTGTCGGTCGCGGTCGCCGAGCGGGCGGGGCAGGGGCTGTTCGGGACGCTCGGCGTCGGGCACTCGGACTCCGGGCTCGACGTCACGCTGCGGTACGCGTTCCCGGCCGCCGGCCTGGACGCGTCGGCGCTGGGGACGTTGCTGATGCTGGTCGTCTCGACGGCTTCGCAGCTGCGGACCGAATTGCCGGGTATCGGGTCCGCCGGGTAACCCACACGGGGTGGAATTTCCGCCGCGAACGGCGGATTCCGGTCGGAAACGGACCGTTTCCGGCCGTTCGCGGCGGTGCGGCCGATTTCTTGTCGGTGGGCACTGGCATCATCGTCGTCGTGAACATCGTTTCCACTTCCGAGACCGAGCCCGGCCGGCGCACCCGCCGCTTCCGGATCAGCTCGGTCGAGGTGCTGTGCGCGATCCTGCTGATCGCCATCCTCGGGCAGGGCTGGCTGCAGCAGCTGTTCGACGTGCCCGCGCTGCGCACCGGGTCGACCGTGTTCGTCGCCGTCTGCGTGCAGGCGTTGCCGTTCCTGGTGCTGGGCGTGCTGATCAGCGGGGCCATCGCGGCGTTCGTGCCCGCCCGCGTGCTGGAACGGGTGCTGCCCCGCCGGTCCGGTGCGGCGGTCGGCGTGGCCGGGCTGGCCGGGGTCGCGCTGCCCGGCTGCGAGTGCGCGTCGGTCCCGGTGGCGCGCCGGCTGATGGGGCAGGGCGTGGCGCCGGCCGCGGCGCTGACCTTCCTGCTGGCGGCGCCGGCGGTCAACCCGGTGGTGCTGGTGGCCACCGCGGTCGCGTTCCCGGGCAAGCCGGAGATGGTGCTGGCCCGCTTCGCCGGCTCGCTGGCGACGGCGGTGGTGATGGGCTGGCTGTGGGCCCGCTGGGGCAAGCTCGAGTGGATCACGTCGCGCGCGCTGCGGCGGCTCCCGGAGGTGGCGAGCGGGCAGCGGTGGCGGGTCTTCGCCGAAACGGCCCGCACGGACCTGGTGGAGGCGGGCGGTTTCCTGGTGCTGGGCGCGCTGATCTCCTCGGCGCTGAACGTGCTGGTACCGGCGAAGTGGTTCGGCGTGCTGGGCGACCAGCTGGTGCTCGGCGTGCTGGTGATGGCGGTGCTCGCGGTGGTGCTGGCGCTCTGCAGCGAGGCGGACGCGTTCGTGGCGGCGTCCCTGACGGCGTTGCCGCTGCTGCCGAAGCTGGTGTTCCTGGTCGTCGGCCCGGCGGTGGACGTCAAGCTGTTCGCGTTGCAGGCAGGCACGTTCGGCCGCTCGTTCGCGGTCCGCTTCGCGCCGGCGACGTTCGTGGTGGCCGTGGCCTGCGCGGTCGTGGCCGGGTTCCTGGTGGGGGTGGCGTGAAACGCGAGACGCAGAACATCCTGCTGCTCCTGCTGGGTGGCGCGCTGATCAAGATCGCGGTGAACGGCGACTACCTGAGGTACGTGAAACCGGCCCAGCAGCCGTGGATCATCGCCGGCGGCGCGGTGATGGTCGCACTCGGCGCGGTGGCGATCGTGCGCGATCTGCTGGCCGCCCGCGCCGCGCCCGCACCGGCTTCCCCGGACGGCGGTCACGGTCACGCCCACTCGGCCCGCCCGGCGTGGCTGCTGCTGGTCCCCGTCCTGGCGGTGTTCCTGGTCGCACCGCCGGCGCTGGGCGCCGACTCGGTGATCCGCACGGAGGCGAGGGTTCCGGCGAGCGCGGCGGCGGCCAACGCGGCGTCGTTCCCGCCGCTCCCCGCGGGCGACCCGGTTCCGTTGGCGGTCAACGAGTTCGTCAGCCGGGCGGGCTGGGACGCGGCGGGCACGTTGAACGGCCGCACGGTCGCCCTGACCGGGTTCGTCGTCCACACCGACGGGGGCACCCTGCTGGCCCGGCTGGTCATCAGCTGCTGCGCGGCCGACGCGTTCCCGGTGACGGTCCGCCTCCGCGGCGGCGACGCGGACCACCTGGCGAGCGACGCCTGGATCCGCGTGACCGGCCAGGTGGTCCCCGGCACGGCGACCCGGGCGAACAGCTACACGCCCGACTTCACCCCGGCCTCGCTGGCGACGGTCCCGGCCCCCAAGGATCCTTACGAGTACTGACATTCGTCCAAGACGGGCGGCCGGCGGCGTTCTAACGTCCGGCACATGGTTGTTCACGGGATGCACGTCGTCCACGACGGTCCGGGGCAGGCGCCGCCCCTGCTGCTCATCCACGGCTCGGGTGCTTCGGGCGCCTCCTGGGGGCCGGTGGCCGGGATCCTCGCCGCCCGCCACCACGTCATCCGGGTCGACCTCCCGGGGTGCGGCCAGTCGCCGCCCGCGCCGTCGTACGCGGTGCCCGGGCAGGCCGCCCGCGTGGCCGCGCTGCTCGACGACCTCGGGCTGCGGCAGGTCACGGTGGCCGGGCACTCCAGCGGCGGCTACGTCGCGACGGCGCTCGCGGAACAGCGTCCCGACCTGGTGCGGTCGCTGGCGCTGGTCAGCACCGGCCCGAGCCTCGGCGCGCTCCTGCCGCAGCCGCTGATCCTGCGGGCCCTGCTCGCCCCGCCGTTCGGCCCGATCCTGTGGCCCCGGCGTTCGGACGCGGTGATCCGCAAGGGGATCCGCGCGACGACCGCCCGTCCGGTGGCGATCCCGGACGACGCCGTCGCCGACCTGAGAAGCATCGCCTACCGCACGTTCCGGAGAATCCTGCGCGCCAATTCCGCCTACCTCGCCGAACAGAGCGTGCCGGACCGCCTGGCCGGTCTCGGAAAGCCCGTGCTGGTGGTGTTCGGCGCGGCGGATCCCCGCTGGGACCCGCGGTCGGCGCACCAGTACAACGCGGTGCCGGGCGCACGCGTCGAACTGCTCCCCGGCGTCGGGCACATCCCGCCGCTCGAAGCTCCCGAGCCGACGAGCGAGCTGCTGCTGCACTTCGCGACGGCGGACGCTTCACCGGCATAAGCTGCGTACGTGCTGCCGACCGGCTGGAAGTGGGCGGACGTGGAGGTCGCGGTCCCGCGCGCGGCCGCGCGGCTCCCGGGCGTCGCGATGGCGGGGTTCCGCCAGCGGATCCCCGGGGACGTCGGGATCGCGATGGTCGCGCACCCGTCGATCACCCTGTTCCTCGACCTGAGCGAGACAGGCGGCATCATCCGCGAAACCGGTGGTACGCGCCGGTGCGGCAGCTTCGTCGCGGGGTTGCTGCCGGGCGGTATCCGGACCGGCGGCCGCGAAGGCGAATGCCTGCAGATCCGCCTGTCCCCGGTGGTGGCCGCCGCCCTGCTGGACGTCTCGGCCGAGCTGACCGGCACCGTGGCCACCCTCGAAGAGGTGTGGGGGCGCGACGCCGCCCGCGTCGAGGAGAGGCTGCGCGCCACGCCGTCCTGGGACGACCGGTTCGCCCTCGCGACGGACCTCCTCACCCGCCGGATGGCGGCGCGGCCCCGGGTGGAGCCGGAGGTCGTCGAAGCCTGGCGCCGGACGCTCGACGGCCGGGGCCGGGTCAGGGTCGAGGGCTTGGCCGAAGAGGTCGGCTGGAGCCGCAAGCGCCTGTGGGCCCGGTTCGGCGCCCAGCTCGGACTGACCCCCAAGAGGGCGGGCCGGCTGGTGCGCTTCGACCACGCGGCCCACCTCCTGGCCGCCGGCCACAGCGCGGCGACGGTGGCGGCGCGAAGCGGCTACGCGGACCAGTCGCACCTGCACCGCGAAGCACGGGCGATCGCGGGACTCACGCCGTCCGAACTGGCCGCGGCGCCGTGGCTCGCCATCGACGACGTGGCCTGGCCCTCGTGACCGGCTCGCTCAGTGCTCCCCGCAGGTGCCGGTGATCTCCACCGTGTGCGAGATCTCCGAAAACCCGTGCTCGGCGGCGATCTTCTCCGCCCACCGCTCGACGGCCGGTCCTTCGACCTCGACCGTGCGGCCGCAGCGGCGGCACACCAGGTGATGGTGGTGGTGCGCGGAACACCGCCGGTAGATCGCTTCGCCCGAGTCGGTGCGCAGGACGTCGATCTCGCCGGCCTCCGACAGGGACTGCAACGTGCGGTACACCGTCGTCAGGCCGATGCCGTCGCCGCGTTTGCGCAGCTCGTCATGCAGTTCCTGGGCGGAGCGGAAGTCGTCGACGGTGCTCAGCAGCTCGACGACCGCGGCTCGCTGCCGGGTCGATCGGCGCCCGGGCACCGGGGCCTGGCTGCGCGGCGCGGCGGGGTTCATCACTTTCCTTCCTGCACGTGGGCCACGGCGTCGACCACGATGTGCGCCAGGTGGTCGTCGGCGAGCCGGTAGACCACCTCGCGGCCGCGGCGTTCGCCCTGCACCACCCCGGCGGTCTTGAGCACCCGCAGGTGCTGGCTGATCAGCGGCTGCGCGACGTCGAGGGCGTCCACCAGCTCGTGCACGCACCGGTCGGCGGCCCGCAGCTGCAGCACGATCGCGATCCGGACCGGCGCGGCCAGCGCGCGCAGCAGGTCGCCCGCGTCCGTCAGCACCGACGGGGACGGGTGGACCGGCGCCGACGCCGGCGCGCACTCCGCGAGCCCCGGCTGGGCGCCACTCCCGGTCACCGTCGCCATGCCCGCCTCCAGCCTGCCCGTCCGGACCATGAATTCCGTAGTCATTGCCGATAACGGCCCCGCCCATCCTAGTGTTCCCCCGGACGGGAGCCCCGCCCCGGCGCCGAGCTGCGGGGTACGGCAGGTCGTATTACCCCGTTCGGGTGAGTTCGTGGGATATTGGCTCTTCGGCTTCGCATGTAGTGGCCGACGGTGCAAGGTTGTCGCGGAGCGTTTCGTCGCTTCTCGCACGCCGGCGCCGCGCCCGAGCAGACCAGTGGGGAGACATGACCCGTTTCGCAACGAAAGCAGCCGCGCTGACGGCTGTGGTGTTCCCGCTGGTCGGAGTGGGTTTGGCCGGAGCGCAGACGCAGGCCGTCGACGAGAAGACCGGGCCGGTCTCGTTCGCGAACATCGCTTCGGTCCGGATCGGCGCGGAAGGCCAGCGCGGCGGCGCCCTCATCACCGAAACGCAGCGTTCACCCCTGCTGCCGGGGCAGTCCAAGCTCGGCACGGACCGCGTCACCGTCCCCAAGGACGACGGCGAGCGCGCGACGTTCGGCGGGCACTACCAGATCGACCTCGGCCGCTACAGCGCGTCGCAGAACCCGTACCCGCCGGGTGTCGCGAGCCGCGACCACAACGTCGTCGCCGCGTTGCAGGCGACCACCGTGCCCACCGCGGTGGCCGAGACGAACTACGCGCTCCGCGACGTCTGGCAGGGGGCCGCGAAGCCGGTCGACAACACCGTGCTCGTGCTCGAAGGCGCGAAGTCGGCGGTGGACTGCACCGGTCCGGCGAAGCTCACCGCCACCACTTCCCTCGCGCGGCTGTGGGTGCGCCAGTCCGACGGCACGCTCGGCATCGTCCCGGTGCCCGGCGGAACCGCCGGCCTCCAGCTGACCAACCTGAAGCTCGGCCCGCCCGGCGACATCACGAACGCCGACAAGGCGACCACGGTCTCCGACCTCAAGCTGACCCGCGTTGCCACGTTCGACCAGCTGATCCGGCAGGACGGCTGGCGCGGCGGCGACTTCACCGCGGTCGCCGGCTGGCGCGTCGAGATCACCACCCACGTCAAGGACGCGCAGGGCGCCGCGCTGCAGGACGTGCGGACGAACATCGTGCTCGGCGGCGTCAGCTGCTCGGTCCCGAAGGGGTTCGTCGCGAAGGCGGGCAACCAGTCGGGCGGCACGACCGCGTCGCAGGCGGCGGTCCCGACGCAGGTCCCGGCCGGCTACCTCGGCGCGGCGGCCCCCGCGACCGACGGCGACGGCTCCCGCGTCCCGCTCGGCGTCGGCCTGCTCTTCGGCGGCGTGTTCTTCGCGGCGGTCGCGCTGCTGCTCGGCCGGCGCCGCAAGACCGGGACGGACTAGGTGCTCCGCACCGCGCTGGCCGCCGTCGCGGCGGCCTTGGCGGTCGCCGCGTTCGCGGCCGGGATCGTCGTCCTGACCTGGCTGCCCCCGACGTCGCCCCCGATCGCGGCACCACCCCCGGGCACGCTGCCGGGCGAGAACGCGGCCCCGGCGGTGCTGCCGGCGGACAGCGAATCGGCGGCCCAGCAGCGCCCGGGCACGGTCCGCCTCCCCGACGGCGCGACCGCCCGCCTGGTCCGCACGGAACTGACCGACACGGGCGTCCTCCCGATCCCCCGCGGCCTGGCCGACGCGGCCTGGTGGGGCGCGAAACTGGGCGCCGACCGCGGCGCGGCACTGCTCTCGGGCCACGTGAACTGGGAAGGCGAGCGCGGCCCGTTCGACGAGCTGTGGCGCACCCGCGCGGGCGACGAGGTGACGATCGTCGACGCCCGCGGCGGCCGCTGGGTCTACCGCGTCGACGAGGTGGTGACGCTCCCGAAGGAAGCCCTCCCGCAGCAGGCCCAGCACTGGTTCGGCCAGGACGGCCCCCACCGCCTGGTCCTGATCACCTGCGGCGGCGACTACGTGGGCGGCACCGAGGGGTACGACGAGAACCGCCTGGTGACGGCGAAGCTGGTGACCCGCCCGACCGGCTGAGCGCACCCCACCAAGCGACGTGAATGACCGATTCGTCTCCGCGGACGATGCTGTTGGACGTCGGGAATGTCATTCACGTCGCCGGACGGGCCGCGATCTCGGTGCAACCTCCCGCGCCCGCCGCCGCATGTCTTGCTTCGCCGAAGTCACCGAGCGAAGGAGCCCGACCCCATGCAGGAGCAGAACCCGGCGGAGCGGAAGCAGGGCTCCGGCCGCTGGTGGATCGTCGGCGTCGCCGGCGCTTTCGTCGTCGCCGCGGTCGTTGCCACCCTGCTCATCTTCACTGGAAAGGATGAACCCGCGGTCGCGAACGCGCCCGCCACCCACCAACCCGCCGAGCAGCAGACCACCCAGGACATCGCCCGCGACCCCGCGAACCTGAGCCTCCCCGGCGGCGGCACCGCCAAGCTCGTCCAGGAGGACCTCGACGCCGAGGGCGCGCTCAAGATCCCCGAAGGCCTCGACGAAGCCGCCTGGTGGGGCGCCGAGCTGGGCGCCGACCGCGGCGTCGCCCTGCTCTCCGGGCACGTCAACTGGAAGGGCAAGAAGGGCCCGTTCATGGAGCTCTGGCAGGTCAAGCCCGGCCAGGAGGTCAAGCTGACCGACACCGCCGGCGGCGCCTGGGTCTACCGGGTCGACGCCGCCGAGACCGTCCACAAGACCGACCTCGCCGGCCGCTCCGAGCAGCTGTTCGACCCCGATGGCCCGCACAAGCTGCTGCTGGTCACCTGCGGTGGCGAATACGTCGGCGGGAGCGAGGGCTACGAGGACAACCGCGTCGTGACGGCGTCGCTGGTGTCGCGGCCCTAGCCTGCGCGTCAACCGCTGGGCCCCGGCGGATACCCTGGACGTTCTAGTCCGATAACCGTCCCCGCATGCTTCCGGAGCGTGGAGTGCCCACGAACACCATTGAAACCGTAGTCCGCCTGTGCAAGAACCGTGGGTTCGTCTTCCCCAGCGGGGAGATCTACGGCGGTACCCGCTCGGCGTGGGACTACGGACCGCTCGGGGTCGAGCTCAAGGACAACATCAAGCGCCAGTGGTGGAAGACCGTGGTCCAGGGCCGGGACGACGTCGTCGGCCTCGACTCCTCGGTGATCCTGCCGCGGCAGGTGTGGGTGGCCTCCGGGCACGTCAGCGTCTTCACCGACCCGCTGATCGAGTGCCTGTCCTGCCACAAGCGGTTCCGCGCCGACCAGCTCGCCGAGGAGTACGCCGCGCGCAGCGGCAAGGAGACCACCGAGGACGACCTGTCCGAGGTGCCCTGCCCGAACTGCGGCACGCGCGGCAAGTACACCGAGCCGCGGGACTTCAACATGATGCTGAAGACCTACCTCGGCCCGGTGGAGTCCGAAGAGGGCCTGGCCTACCTCCGCCCGGAGACCGCGCAGGGCATCTTCGTGAACTTCTCCAACGTCCAGACGACGTCGCGGAAGAAGCCGCCGTTCGGCATCGGCCAGATCGGCAAGTCGTTCCGCAACGAGATCACGCCGGGCAACTTCATCTTCCGGACCCGCGAGTTCGAGCAGATGGAGATGGAGTTCTTCGTCGAGCCGGGCGAGGACGAGCGCTGGCACCAGTACTGGATCGACGAGCGCACGAAGTGGTACACCGACCTCGGCATCAAGGCCGAGAACCTGCGCCACTACGAGCACCCGAAGGAAAAGCTCTCGCACTACGCGAAGCGCACCGTCGACATCGAGTACCGGTTCGCGTTCAACGCGGGCCAGGAGTGGGGCGAGCTCGAGGGCATCGCCAACCGCACCGACTTCGACCTGACCACGCACTCGAACCACTCGGGTCAGGACCTGTCGTTCTTCGACCAGGCGTCCGGGCAGCGGTACCGGCCGTTCGTGATCGAGCCCGCGGCGGGTGTCGGCCGGTCGATGATGGCCTTCATGGTCGACGCCTACCACGAGGAAGAGGTGCCCAACGCCAAGGGCGGCACCGACACCCGCGTGGTGCTCAAGCTCGACCCGCGGCTGTCGCCGTTCAAGGTCGCGGTGCTGCCGCTGTCGCGCAACGCCGACCTGACCCCGAAGGCGAAGGACGTCGCCGCGACCCTGCGCAAGCACTGGAACGTCGACTTCGACGACGCGCAGGCGATCGGCCGCCGCTACCGCCGCCAGGACGAGATCGGCACGCCGTACTGCGTCACGGTCGACTTCGACTCGCTCGAGGACCAGGCCGTGACCGTGCGCGAGCGCGACTCGATGGCGCAGGAGCGCATCGCGATCGACAAGCTCGAGTCCTACCTGGCGGCCCGCCTCATCGGCTGCTGAACCACGCACGGGCCCGGGTACCCCTGACACCTGTCACGGCGAGGTCGTGACGCACGGTCTGGGGACCCGGGCCCGTCGCGCGGCAGCCTGGGGGCATGCGAGAAACAGACATCCAGGCGGTGGCGGCGGGGGCCGCGATCCACCTCACCGGCCTGCGCAAGCACTACGGCGACGTCCACGCGGTCGACGGCCTCGACCTGACGATCGCCCCGGGCGAGGTGGTCGCCCTGCTCGGCCCGAACGGTGCCGGCAAGTCCACCACCGTCGACATGATCCTCGGCCTGACCAGCCCCGGTGCCGGCGAAGTCCGCGTGTTCGGGCGCAAGCCGATCGACGCCGTCCGCGCCGGGCTGATCGGCGCGATGCTGCAGGGCGGCGCCCTGATGGACGACCTGACCGTCGGCGAGACCGTCGGCATGGTCGCGGCCCTGCACCGCCGCCCGATGCCGGTGGCCGAAGCCCTGCGCGCCGCGGGCGTCGAAGAGCTGGCCGGCCGCCGCGCGAACAAGCTGTCCGGCGGGCAGAAGCAGCGCGTGCGCTTCGCCGTCGCCCTGGTCAGCAACCCCGACCTGCTGATCCTCGACGAGCCGACGGCGGCGATGGACGTCGGGACGCGGCGCGAGTTCTGGCAGTCGATGTACGCGTTCACCGAGTCCGGCCGCACGGTCGTGTTCGCCACGCACTACCTCGAAGAAGCCGAGGAGTTCGCCGACCGCGTGGTGCTGATGCGCCGCGGCCGGATCGTCGCCGACGGGAGCGTCGCCGAGGTCCGCGCGCTGGCCGGCGGCCGCACCCTGCGCGCCGCCGTCCCGGGTGCCACCGAGGCGCTGATCGCCGCGCTGCCCGGTGTCAAGGAGTTCGAGCTGCGCGGCGACCGCGTCGCGATCTCCAGCGCCGACTCCGACGAGACGCTCTGGGCGCTCAAGGCCGCCGTCCCGGCCGTGCACGACGTCGAAATCGGGGCCGTCGGCCTCGAAGGCGCCTTCCTCTCCCTGACCGCCGACGAGACCGCGGAGCCCGTCCGATGAACGCCGCCTACCTGCTCACCGAGATCCGCCGGAACTTCCGGGCGCCGCGCTTCCTGATCTTCGTCGTCGCGTTCCCGGTGCTGATGTTCCTGTTGCAGGCCAACGTCTTCACGAAGTCGGACGCGCCGGACCACGCCACGGTCACCGCCGTGATCATGATCAACATGATGACGTTCGGGACCTTCGCCGCCGCGACGAACAGCGGGGCCCGGCTCGCGCTCGAACGCGCCGTCGGCTGGCAGCGCCAGCTGCGCCTGACCCCGCTGACCGGCAGCGGCTACCTGGCGGGCAAGGGCATCTCCGGGATGCTCGTGGGGCTGCCCGCGCTGGTGCTGGTGCCGCTGCTGGCCGTGACGATGCAGGGCGTGCACCTCGACGCCGCGGGCTGGGTCCGGATCTTCGCCGGTGTCTGGCTCGGCACGATCCCGCTGGTGCTGCTCGGGCTGCTGCTCGGCCAGTTCGGCACGCCCGATTCGATGCAGCCGGTCAACATGATCGTCACCCTCGGCATGGGTTTCCTCGGCGGCCTCTGGATCCCGATCGAGTCGATGCCGGGCTGGATGCACGACGTCGCCCAGATCATGCCGACGTACTGGGTGCTGCAGGTGGCGCGGCCCGCGGTGACCACCGACATGGTGGTGTCGCTGCCGACCGCGGCCGGCGTGCTGGGGGCGTGGGCGGTCGTGCTGGGGGCGCTCGTGATCAGGCGTTACCGTAAGGACAGCGCCCGGGTCTGAGGGCCGGGAGAACGAGGAACGGCGATGGCGAAGCGCAAGTTCGGGCTGGACACCAAGGAATCGTGGTGGGAGGACCCCCTGCCCGATGCCGGGCGCCGCGGCGGCCCGAAGGGCCTGCGGTGGACGGTCATGTCGGTGGTGTTCCTGCTGCCGTTCCTCGTTCCGGTCACGCGGGGTCTGCTGGCCGAGCCCGGCGTTTCGGTCGAGGCCGTGCTCACCGGCGTGCTGATCTACACGTACGCGTTGTGCTACGCGATCTTCCCGTTCTTCTTCCAACGGGAGCGGCGGGTGAAGCTGGCCTTCGGGATCACGATGAACGCCCTGGGGGTCGCGACGCTGGCGACGACCAGCGCGAGCGGGTTCGTCCTGCTCTACGGCACGGCGGTGCTGGTGTTCCTGCTCCCGGCCGCCTGGTCGGTGATCCTGGACGTCGGCGCGCTGGCCGCCGGTGCCGTCGTGCTGCTGGTCGAAGGCCGGTTCCTGGCCGACTACGGCGACCTCATCACGGTCGCCTCGGTGACGCTGGCGATGTTCTTCATGGCCAACCTCGTCCGCGCGGTGCGGCGGCTGGAGCGGGCCAACGAGGAGATCGCCACGCTCGCGGTGGCGAACGAGCGCCAGCGCGTCGCCCGCGACCTGCACGACCTGCTCGGGCACAGCCTCACCACGATCACCGTCAAGGCGGGGCTGGCCCGGCGGGTGCTGGAGAGCTCCGGCGACATCCCGCGCACGGTGGAGGAGATCCGCGAGATCGAGAGCCTGACCCGCAGCGCGCTCTCCGACGTCCGCGCGACGGTTTCGGAATACCGCGAAGTGTCGCTGTCGGCGGAGCTCGTCGGCGCGCGGGCGGCGTTGCGCGCCGCGGAGATCGACGCCGACCTGCCGCACGCCGTCGACAACGTCCGGCCGGAGCTGCAGAACACCTTCGGCTACGTGCTGCGCGAAGCCGTCACGAACGTGCTGCGGCATTCCGGCGCCAAGCAGGTGAAGGTGCGGCTGGGCGACACCTGGCTGGAGGTCGAGGACGACGGGCGGGCCACCGGCGTCGTCGCGGGCAACGGCCTGCGCGGGCTTTCCGAACGGCTCGCCGCCGTGGGGGGCGCGTTGCGGACGTCCGCCCGGCCCGGGGGAGGATTGCTGGTGCGGGCGGAGGTCCCGCAGCCCGAACCGCGCGCGGCCGCCCCGGCCGTGCGCGCCGAACCCGCGGGAGGACTCGCTTGATCCGGGTGCTGCTGGCCGACGACCAGGCCATGGTGCGCGGGGCGCTGGCCACCGTGCTCGGGCTGGAAAGCGACATCGAGGTGGTCGGGCAGGTCGGCTCGGGCGACGAGGTCGTCGCCGCCGCGCGCGAGGCGAAGCCCGACGTCGCCCTGCTGGACGTGCAGATGCCGGGCAAGGACGGCCTCGAAGCGGCGGCCGACCTGCGGGCCGCGCTCCCGTCGTGCCGCGTGATCATCTGCACGACGTTCGGCAGGCCCGGCTACCTGGCCCGCGCGATGGCGGCGGGCGCGGCCGGCTTCGTCGTCAAGGACGCGCCGCCCGAGCAGCTCGTCGAAGCCGTCCGGCGAGTCCACAGTGGACTCCGGGTGGTGGACCCGGCGCTGGCCGCGGAATCCCTCGCCACCGGGGCCAGCCCGCTCACCGGGCGGGAACTGGACGTGCTGCGGGAAGCCAAGGACGGCGCCACGGTGGCCGACGTGGCGCGGGCCCTGCACCTGTCGGAGGGCACCGTGCGCAACCACCTGTCCGCCGCGATCGGCAAGACGGGCGCCCGGACCCGGGCCGAAGCCGTGCGCGTCGCCGAGGAGCGCGGCTGGCTCTGAGCGGGCCGCCGCGTTCTGACAAGATGGGACGGGTGGGTACCGCTGAACGCACCAAACCGTCGCTCGCGAACTGGGCACGCCGGATCGCGCTGGGCGTGGTGCTCGTGGTGCTCGCGCTCGTCGGCGGTACGGCGTTCCGGGTGTGGCAGGTCGCCCGCGAAAACGACCGGACGCCCGCCGACGTCATCGTGGTGCTGGGCGCGGCGCAGTACAACGGCAGGCCGTCGGACATCTACGCGGCCCGGCTGGTGAAGGCCAAGCAGCTCTACGACGCGGGCGTCGCGAAGACGATCGTCACCGCGGGCGGCAAGAAGGCCGAGGACAACTTCACCGAGGCGCGGGCCGGCCAGCTGTGGCTGACCCGGCACGGCGTCCCGGCGTCGGCGACGCTGGCCGTCGGCGAGGGCAGCGACACGCTGCGGAGCCTGCGCGCGGTCGCCCAGCAGGTCGAAGCCCGCGACTGGCACACGGCGGTGCTCGTCAGCGACCCGTGGCACTCCTTCCGCGCCCGGACGATGGCCGGCGACCTGGGGCTGGACGCGTGGACGGCGCCGACGCACAGCGGGCCGATCGTGCAGGAGCGCGTCACCCAGGTGCGCTACATCGTCCGGGAGACCGGCGCGCTGCTGTACTACCGGCTGACCAAGACCCCGGCCGACGACCTGTTCGCCACCTTCCTGGGCTGAGGTTTTTGTCGGTGCGGCCGCTTAAGCTGAGCGGGTGGGTTACACCGAACACGACATCGCGCGCCTGCTCCCGGAGCCGGCGAAGGCCGCGGCGCTGCCCGGCGCGCGGGCGGACGGGCGCAGCGCGTTCTCCCGCGACCGCGCGCGGGTGCTGCACTCGGCCGCGCTGCGGCGGCTCGCGGGCAAGACCCAGGTGGTCGGGCCGGGGGAGGGCGCCGAGGTCACCGGCGTCCCGCGCACGCGGCTGACGCACTCGCTGGAGGTCGCGCAGATCGGCCGCGGCATCGCCGAGGAGCTGGGCGCGGACCCGGACCTGGTGGACACCGCGGGCCTGGCGCACGACATCGGCCACCCGCCGTTCGGCCACAACGGTGAACGCGCGCTCGACCAGGTCGCGGCGGCGTGCGGCGGCTTCGAGGGCAACGCGCAGACGATCCGCATCCTGACCCGCCTGGAGCCCAAGCTCCTCGGCCCCGACGGCGCCCCGGCGGGCCTCAACCTGACCCGCGCGTGCCTGGACGCGACGACGAAGTACCCGTGGCCCCGCAAGCCCGGCACGGCGAAGTACGGCGTGTACCCGGACGACACGGCGGTGTTCGCGTGGTTCCGGGAGGGCGCGCCCGAGGGCCGCACCTGCCTGGAGGCCCAGATCATGGACTGGGCGGACGACGTGGCGTACTCGGTCCACGACGTCGAGGACGGCGTCCTGGCCGGCCGCATCAAGCTGCGCGTACTGGCCCACCCGGACGAGCGCGCGGCGGTCGCCGAGGCCGCCGCCAAGCACTTCTCGTCGCAGTCGGTGTCCACATTGGAGAACGCGGCGACGGAGCTGCTGGCCCTGCCCGCGGTAGCCGCGCTGGCCGAGGCGGAACCGGACGGCTCCCCGGGCGCCCAGGTCGCGCTGAAGCGCCTGACGAGCGAACTGGTCGGCCGCTTCACGACAGCGGCGGTCACCGGCACCCGAGCGGCCTTCGGCACCAGCCCCCTGAGCCGCTACGGCGCCCGCCTGGCGGTCCCCGAACAGGTGGCGGCGGAGGTGGCGCTGCTGAAGGCACTGGCCCTGCGGTACGTGATGAGCGACCGCCGCCGCCTGGCGATGCAGGAGGGCCAGCGCGAGCTGCTGGCGGAGCTGGTGCACGCGCTGGCCCGCCGGGCCCCGGAGTCACTGGACCCGTTGTTCGTCCCGGCTTGGAACGCGGCGAAGGATGACGCCGGGTTGTTGAGGGTGGTGATCGACCAGGTCGCTTCGCTCACGGACGCGCAGGCCCACGCGTGGTACTCGTGGCACGTGACCCGCCTGCACCGCTGACCGGCATCGGGTGTTGCGACGGCTGGCCCGGCTGTTTCGGCCAGTGGCTTGCTCGGCTTCACGGTGCGGCGGCCGGGCCTGGTCGCTTCTGGCGGCGGCTCGCTTGGCGGCGCGGGTGGCGGCCGGGCCTGCTTCTGGCGGCGGCTCGCTTGGCGGCGCGGGTGGCGGCCGGGCCTGCTTCTGGCGGCGGCTCGCTTGGCGGCCGGGCCTGGTTGCTTCTGGCCGCGGCTCGCTCGGCGGCGGGTGGCGGCGGCTCGCTCGGCGGCGGTCGGCCTGGCTGTTTCGGCCGGCGGGCGCGGTGATCGGGCGGCGATTCGCTCGGCGGTGCGGGTTGCGGCGGCGGGCTTGGGCTCAGCCTCCCGGTCGTGCGGCGGCGGGCCCGGCTGTCTCGGCCGGCGGCGCGGGGCGAGTGCCGTTCCGCTCACCGGTGGTGGGCCGAGCGGCATTCGGGGGAGTGGCGCTAGCACGCTCCTCCGCGTCGGCCGGTGGGGGATTTGTCACCGGTGGGCGGAGTTGCGCGTGGGCGCCCGGTGGGGTGCGGCGTTCCGGTAGTCTCGCCCGCATGGCCACGGACAGCCACCTCCGGTTCGCCCTCGCCGTTCACCAGGCCCTCGGTGCCGAGGGCGGGAACAGCTGTTTCTCGCCGTATTCGGTGGCCAGTGCGCTGACCCTCGCCGCGCTCGCCGCGCGTGGGCGGACTCGGGAGGAGCTCGTCGCGCTGCTGGGGGAGCAGGCCGGACTGCTCAAGGACGCCGCCCAGCTCGGGGAAGAGCGTGGTGAGCAGCCTGAACTGGCCGTCGCCAACACGTTGTGGGCCGACGACCGGCTGCCGCTCGAGGACTCCTTCAAGAGCGAACTCGCCGGGTGGCCTGGGGCCGCCGTTGCCGGGGCGCCTTTCGAGACGGAGCCCGAAGCCGCGCGGGCGCTGATCAACGACGACGTCGGGCGGACCACGCGGGGGTTGATCCCGCAGCTGCTGCCGCCCGGGTCGATCGACCGGGACGTCGCCGCCGTGCTCGTCAACGCGTTGTACCTCAAGTCCGCCTGGAAGCTGCCGTTCCGCGAGGCCAACACCTCCGACGCGCCCTTCCACGCGCCCTCCGGCACCCGGGACGTGCCGACCATGTGGCTCGGCGAGAGCGTCGGCTACGCGCACGCGGACGGCTGGCAGGTCGTGCAGCTGGCGGGCGGTGGCGGGCTGCAGGCCGTCGTGCTGCTGCCCGACGGCGACCTCGCCGAGGCCGAAGCCGCGCTCGACGAGGCGAAGCTGGCGAGCCTGCTCGGCGAGATCCGCTTCAAGCCGGTCGAGCTCGCGCTCCCGAAAGTTTCGCTCGACGTGCCCAGCTCGCTCACCGGCGTGCTGCGCGGCCTGGGCGTGCGCACCATGTTCACCGACGAAGCCGACCTCTCCGGGCTTTCCCCGGACCCGCGGCTGACCGTCTCCGAGGTGCTGCACCAGGCCGTGCTGCGCGTCGACGAACAGGGCTTCGAGGGGGCCGCGGCGACCGCGCTGACGATGCGGCTCACCTCGATGATCATCGACGAACCGGTCGCCGTCACGGTGGACCGGCCGTTCCTGCTACTGGTCCGGCACGCCGCCACGGGTGCCCTCTACTTCTTCGCCAGGGTGGTCGAACCGTGAGCTTGAAGTCCGAAGCCGTCCCCGAGCTCGTCCCGCCCGCCCCCGAAGCACCCACCGGCCCGAAACGCTGGGCGTGGCAGGACACCGCCATCGGCGGCGGCTACCTCCTCTTCACGATCCTGCTCTACAACGGGCTCTGGTTCGACCTCAAGCGCGGCTACCTCTGGAACGGCGCGTCCGACCAGAGCCAGTGGGAGTGGTACTCCACGGTCGTCGCGAAGTCCGTGCTGCACTTCCAGAACCCGTTCACCACGGACCTGCAGAACTACCCGGACGGCGTGAACATGGCGGCGAACGCGGCGATGTTCGGCCTGAACATCCCGCTCGCGCCGATCACGCTGACCTTCGGCGCGACGCTCACCTGGGCCATCGTGCTGACGGCGGGCCTCGCCGGCACCGCGTTCGGCTGGTACTGGGTGTTTTCGCGCCACCTGGTGCCGAACCGGACCGCGGCCGCGATCGGTGGTGCCTTCTGCGGCTTCGCCCCGCCGATGATCTCGCACGGCAACGCGCACCCGAACTTCGTCGTGCTGTTCGTGCTGCCGTTCATCGCCCTCAAGACCATCCAGATCGCGCACGGCGAACGCCCGGTGCGCAACGGCATCGTGCTCGGCGTGCTCGTCGCGTGGCAGATCCTGCTCGGTGAAGAACCGCTGGCGATCTTCGCGCTCACCTTCCTCGTCTTCGCGATCTCCTACCTCATCCCGCGCCGCGCGGAAATCCGCGGCATGCTGGCGCCGCTGGGCAAGGGCGTCGGCATCGGCGCGGTGGTCGCGCTGGTGATCGCCGGCTTCCCGTTGTACTGGCAGTTCTTCGGTCCCTACAGCTTCCACTCCCTCCTGCACGGTTCGGCGGGCAACGACACCGCGGCCCTCACGCGCTTCGCGACGCAGTCGATCGCCGGCACGCCGGAAGCCGCCGCGGACGTCTCGATGAACCGCACCGAGGAGAACGCGTTCTTCGGCTGGCCGCTGATCGTGCTCATGGTCGTGCTCACGATCTGGCTGTGGCGCGACGTCGTCGCGCGGGCGCTCGCGATCACGATGTACGTGATGGCCTTCCTTTCGCTGGGTGTCGAAATCACGGTGGCGCACCAGGACACCGGCGTCCCGGGACTGTGGAAGTGGCTGGGCCAGCTGCCGCTGCTGGACTCGCTGATCGAGTCCCGGCTCGCGATGGGCTGCATCCCCGCGGTCGGCGGGCTCCTGGCGATCGCGACGCACCGCGTCTGGACGGCGGCGGCCGAACTGCCGCAGCCCCTCGAAGACAAACCTCGCTTCCCGGTGAAGATGCTCTGGGTCGGTGCCGTCGTCGCCGTGCTCCTCCCGATCGCGCCGACGGAGCTGGTGACGCACCAGCGCCCGCTTTCGCCGCCCTTCTTCGCCGACGGAATCTGGCGCCAGTACATCGCTCCCGGCGGTTCGCTGGTGCCCGTCCCGCTGCCCAGCACCGGTGAAGCCGAGCCGCTGCACTGGCAGGTCGACGCCGGCCTCGGCTACCCGATGCCGGAGGGCTACTTCGTCGGCCCGACCTCGGCCGACGACCGCCGCGGCCGGTACGGCGCCGTCCCGCGGCCGACGTCGGACCTGTTCGCGGAGGTCGAGCGCACCGGCCAGGCCGCGAACGTCACCGAAGCCGACCGCACCCAGGCACTGGAAGACCTCCGCTACTGGAAGGCCGACGTCCTCGTGGTCGGCCCGCGGCAGAACCAGGAAGCCCTCAAGTCCACAGTGGAACTGCTGCTGCGCAAGCCCGCGGAGTTCGTCGGCGGGGTGTGGGTCTGGGACGTGCGCCCGCTGACGCCGTAAGCTGACCTCTGTGGACGAACAGGGGCGGCCCGAACCGCCTTTCGACGGCGACGAAGCCGCGACCCTCCTCGGCTTCCTCGACTTCCACCGCGCGACCCTGGCCTGGAAGTGCGCCGGACTGGACGAGGCGGGCCTGCGCGCGACGGTGGCGCCCGCCTCGATGACCCTCGGCGGCTTGCTCAAGCACCTGGCCTACGTGGAGGACAACTGGTTCTCCTACGTCTGGGCCGCCCACGACCGGAGGCCGCCGTTCGACGCGGTCGACTGGGCGGAGACACCGGACTGGGACTGGGATTCCGCCGCGGACGACACCCCGGAGCAGCTTCGCGGGCTTTGGCAGGACACCGTCGAGCGCTCGCGGGCGGCGGTGCGGGACGCGCTGGCGAGCGGCGACCTGACGCAGCGGGCCCGGCGTTCGCTGCGGGACGGCAACACGCCCACCCTGCGCTGGATCCTGGTGCACCTGGTCGAGGAGTACTCCCGCCACAACGGCCACGCCGACTTCCTCCGCGAGTCGATCGACGGCAGCACCGGGGAGTAGCCCGGCCGTCAACCACCGCTCGCCGCGGCGACGGCCGGCTCGCGCGGGCGCAGGATCCGCCAGCACAGGTAGACGCAGACCCCCGCCGCGGGCGCACCGCCCAGCACCGTCGCGGCGACGCCGAGCGCGACGACCTTCCCGGCCAGGTACAGCGGCACCAGCAAGGCCGTCACGACGGCGAACTTCGCCAGGAACACCGCCGTGCAGACCGTGTAGCGCCGCCGCTGCCGCCGGTCGCGCCGCCAGGCGAAGCGGTCGCCGCGCACGGCGCCCAGCACCACGCCGATGACCGGCCACCGCGCCGGCATCGAGACGCCGAACACCACGCCGCCGCCTGCCTGGATCAGGACCGCGGTGAGGTAGAAGTCGATCGCGTGCCCGGTGCTCCCGGCCAGCAGCGCCGACACCCCGACCACGACCAGCCCGACCATCGGCTGCCAGAACTTGCGGTCGGTGCACATCCGGACCACGGCGAACGCGCACACGCCGCCGACGGCGATCAGCGCGGCCGTGAGCACCCGCCCGCTCAGCAGGTACGCGACGAGGAACAGCGCCCGCGACGCGACGCCTTCGGCGACCGTGCGCCACCCGCCCACCGCGCTGAACAACGACAGGGACTTGTTCGTCAGCGCGTCGAGGCTCATGCGCCCGCCTCCGCCGGGACGGACGTGAAGCTGGTGCGCCGCAGGGTTTCCTCGTAGGAGCCGATCGCGTCGAGCAGATCGAGCCGGCCGCGCCGCGCCTCGGCCAGAGCTTCGCAGAGGCGGTGCGCGTCCCGCATCGCCAGGTTGCCGCCGAAGCCCGGCGCCAGGTGGATGGCGTCGCCGAGGAGCGTGACCGGACCGGCGGGCCAGGCGGGCATCGGCGGGATCGTCCCGATCCGCAGCGCGACCGTGACGTCCGGCCACGCCTCGGCGGCGACCGCCCGCAACGTGGGGTGCAGGTCCCCGGCCAGCTCCGGCAACGACCCCGCCGCACCGAGCCGCTCCCGCGTGGTGGGCAAGGCCCACATCACGTAGTCCTCGATCCCGGCGACGGCGCCGGGACGCAGTGCGGGCAGCCACCGCTCCCGCGCGGTCACGGGAGATTCGGTGAACCGCAGCACGCCCAGCACCATCATCGTGCCTCCCACCCGCACGACGGCCGGGCTGTCGCCGATCAGCTCCGGCAGCCCAGCCGCGGCCCGCAGTGGCGTCGCGCCCATGAGCATGCGTCGTCCGGTGTCGGTCACGCGCACGTGCGGCAGGTAGCGGCGGCGGACCGCCGAACCGATCCCGTCCGCGCCGACCAGCACGTCCCCGGTGTCCACGCGGCCGTCGGCGAACCAGGCCCGGACCGTGCCGCCGGCCCGCCGCTCGAACCGCGTGAACTCCGCCCCGAACCGCACCGAATCCTCCAGCCCGGTCAGCAGAATCGCCCGGAGCAGCGGCCGATGCGTCTGCCGACCGGGCCGTGCCCGGCCCTCGGCGCCGTCCGCCGGCCGGGACGCCACGACGGTGAGCTCTCCGGCCACGTCGGACAGCGTCAGCGTCCGTTCGCGCGGACCGCCCGTGGTGGCCGCCGCCATCGCGGCGTGCTCCGGAGGCAGGCACGCCCGCAGCGCCGAGGTGCCCCGGTCGTCGACGTGCAGGCTGATGCCCTGCGGACGTCCCGCTTCGCCGTCCCGCTCGTACACCACGACGTCGATCCCCGCCCGGCGCAACCCGTGGGCCAGCGTCAACCCGCCGAGTCCGGCGCCGACCACGATCACCTTCACGCCACCACCCCTTTCTTCACCGCCTGATGAAGAACACTGTACGGCAAACTCCACCGAGTGATGAAGAAAGAGTGTTAGGCTTCGGCGGTCATGGCAGAGGAAGACGTCCCCCACCGCCCCGGACGCTGGCGGTCCGGCGCGGAGAGCAAGCAGCGGATCCTGCGGACCGCCCGCGAGCTGTTCGGCCGGCACGGCTACCGCGGCACGACCGTGCGCGCGATCGCCACCGCCGCGGAGGTCGACCCGGCGATGGTGTTCTACTTCTTCGGCACCAAGCAGGGCCTGTTCGCCGCCGCGATCGAAATGTCCGGCGCCGTCCCGCCGGCCATCGAGTCGATCTTCACGGGCGGCCTCGACGGCATGGGCGACCGCATCGTCCGGACGCTCCTGGAGAACCTCGACAAGTCGGACCGCACCCCGCTCGTGATGCTGACCAGGTCGGCGCCCACCGACGAACAGTCCGAAGCGCTGCTGCGCGAGTTCATCGACCGGGAGATCACCGGCCGGCTCGCGGCGATGCTCGACGCGCCGGACGCCGCGCTGCGGGCGGGCATGGTCAACGTCCAGATCCTGGGGCTCGCGGTCGCGCGCTACATCGTGCGGATCGAACCGATCGCGTCGGCGTCCGTCGACGAGCTGGCCGGCAGCTTCGGCCCGCTCGTGCAACGCTGCCTGACCGGGCGGACGGCGCTGCCGGGCTGACGGTCAGCCGCGGCGCCGGGCGATCTGGAAGACGTTGCCGAACGGGTCGCGGATCATGGCGCGCCGGTCGCCGTAGGGCTGGTCGGCCGGTTCCTCCAGGCTCGTCGCGCCGCAGTCGAGCGCGCGGCGGTACGTCGCCTCCACGTCGGCGACGTAGACGTACAGGAACGCGGGGAAGAGCTCGCGCTCGCCTTCGGCGGACACCAGCAGCGGCGAGTCACCGATGCGGATTTCGGCGGGCCGGCCGCTCTCGGTCTCGCCGGTCGCGCCGAACACGGTGCGCAGGAAGGCGACGGTGGCGACGACGTCGCGCACCACCATCCGCGGGAGCACCGTCGGGTAACCCGGGTTCATACCCGCCCACCCAAGCCCGTTCTCGCCGTGATCACAAGTCAGCGCCGCAGGCCGGCCAGCTTCACCAGGAACCGGTCGATCTGCTCGACCGCCGGCGGCCAGGGCAGGTCGGGCTCGTTGATCCGCTGGGCCAGCATGCCGTTGACGGCGGTCCGCAGGTCGATGGCGACCGTCGCGGCGTCGTCGGCGGGGGCGAGGCCGGCGTCCATGCAGGCCTGGACCGCCTCGGTCGTGCGGGCCACCATGACCTCCTTGAACGGCATGCCGTGGCGCCGGTGGACCCGGCTTTCGTGCAGCACCTTGTAGAGCCCGGGGTGCTCGCGCGCCCACGCGGCCTGCGCCAGGATCCGGGCGCGCAGGGCCGCGGCCGGATCCGGGGCGGCTTCGGCGGCTTCGTCGCCGGTGCGGACGAGGTCTTCGTGGCAGCGCCGCATCGCGGCCAGCACCAGCGCGTCCCGGTCCGGGAAGTGCAGGTAGACCGACGTCGCCGCGATCGACACCACCCGCGCGACCGCCCGCAGGGACAGCGCTTCGTCGTCGGCCAGCTCGTCGAGCATCCCGACCGCGGCCGTGACGATCTCGTCCCGCAGCAGCTCGCCCTGGCCTCGGGCATTGGGCCGCCGTCGGGCGGCAGGGGTTCCGTCCATCACCGGCAGCATAGCTGGACACCCATTGCGCTACAGCTGTAGTGTCACTCGCACTACAGCTGTAGCGCTACGTCCGTTAACTCGATGAGGGAGCACGATCTTGACCACCACCGAACCGCTCGACCTGGTGTTCGCGCAGCTCGCGGGCGCCTCCGCCGGCTACCTCGATGCCATTTCCGAGCTCACCGATCGCGAGAAGACGTTCCTGCGCGTCACGGCCGACGTCTGCCAATCGACCCTGGGCGGGGTGTTCGCCGCGCACGTGCGGACCGGGCTCGCCGCCGGCGTCTCCACCGCCGACCTGCGGGAACTCCTGCGGTTCGTCTCCTACGACACCGGCTACCACGCCGCCGCCGAGGGGCTCGAACGGCTCGCCGGGCTGGAGGCGGAGCTGGGGATCCCCCGGCCGGGCGCCGAGCCGCTGCCGGAGGAATTGCTGTCGGCGGGCCCCAGCCCGCTGCCGGAGGCGGTGCGGGCCCGGCTCGCCGAATTGGACCCGCAGTACGCCGGCTACTTCGACCTGCAGTCGCGGATGCGGTCCGGGCACGGTCCCGGCACGCTCAGCGAGCGCGAACGCGGGCTGGCCAGCCTCAGTGTCGACATCCACTACCAGACGCTGGCCGACACGTTCCGCACGCACGTCGGGCGGGCGCTGCGGGGTGGCGCGGCCCCGGAGGACGTCCGCGCCGCGGTGCGCTTCAACGCCCAGTTCGGCGTCACCCGGGCCTGGCACGCCTGGGAAGCGCTGAACGCCTTCCTGGGCGAAAGCTAGTGCGCGTTCGCCGGGTTGCGATGGCGGTGCCTGCGGCGGGGCTCGGCAAGGCAGCAACCCCGGCGGCCAACTCACCGACCGGAACGGCCAACTCACCCGCCTGCCGGTGAGTTGGTCCCTGCTAGCGGCCTCACCGCTAGCCGAGGACTTCGCCTGCCAGCCGGCTCAGGTAGCCCGCGAAGCGCTCACGGTCTTCGGCGGGCCAATGCCCCACCAGCGCCTCGAACGCCTGGCGCTGGTGGGCCTGCGAAGCCGCGAGGAACGCCCTCGCCTCGTCGGTGAGCGTCAGCACCGCCCGGCGCGCGTCGCGGGTCGACGTCGAGCGCGTCACGAAGCCGTCGCGGGCCGCTTCGGTCGTCATCCGGCTGGCGACCGAGCGGTCGATGCCCAGCTGGCGGGCCACGTCCGCGACGGTGACCTCGTCGGACGCGGTGCCGTCGATCGCCTGGATGACGAAGAGGTTCGGCACCGTCCACGTCGGCGGCGCGTCGGCGGCGAAGCGCTCGACGACGTCCGGTGCCCATTGGCGGGCCCAGTGGCGGACCAGGCGGAAGAGCGCGGGACCACCATCGCTTGATGTGTGCACAATGCACGTTATAACGTGTGCTTTATGCACGCATCTCGGAACCTCGCGTTCGCCGGGCTCCTGCTCGGCATGGCCATGGCCCAGCTCGACGGCCTGATCGTCACCGCGGCCCTGCCGTCCATCGGCGCCGACCTGCACGCCCGCACCGGCCTGGTCGCGGTGACCGCCGCCGGCCTGCTGACCCTGACCGTCGCGACGCCGCTGCACGGCAGGCTCGGCGACCTCTACGGCAGCCGCGCGTCCTTCGCCGCGTCGGTCCTCGTGTTCGCCGCCGCGTCCGCGTGGTGCGCCGCCGCGCCGGACGTCGGGTCGCTGATCGCCGCCCGCGCGCTGCAGGGGCTGGGCGGCAGCGGCCTGATCGTCACGGCGATGAGCGCGCTCGGCGAGCTGTTCGAACGCGACGAGCTCCTGCGCCGCCAAGGCTGGCAGACCGCCGTCTTCGCCGCCGCGACCCTCGGCGGGCCGCCGCTGGGCGGGCTGCTCGCGGCCGGGCCCGGCTGGCGGTGGATCTTCCTCGTCAACCTCCCGCTGTGCGTGCCCGCCCTCGTGCTCGGGTGGCGCGGGCTGCCCGCGAAACCCCGCGGTACCAAGGAGAAGCTCGACGTGCCGGGTGGCGCGCTGCTGGCCGTCGCGGGCGCCGCGGTGGTGGCGCTGGGTACCTTCGACACCCTCGCTCGCAGTCCACTGTGGACACCGTTGCTCGTCGCGACCGTCGTTGCGACCGGGTTCCTGTTCGTCCTCAGGCAGCGCCGCACCGCGAGCCCGCTGATCTCGCCGAAGGTCTTCGCGGACGCCGTCCTCAAGCGCGCGGTGGTCGTCAACGGCCTCGCCGGCGCCGCGCTCTACGGCACCTTCACCTACGTCGCGCTGGTCGCCGCGCTCGGCTCCGACGCGGCGGGCACCGGGCTGCTGCTCGTCGCGATGGCCGCCGGGCAGCTCGCCCTCTCCGCGTCCTTCGCCGCGCTGGCCCGCCGTCACCCGGACATGACGGCGTGGGGCCGCTTCGGCTGCCTGCTCGGCACGGCGGGACTCGCCGCGATCGCCGCCGCGGCCGCGCTGGACGGCGTGCCCTGGCTGCTCGCCCCGGGGCTGTTCGCGATCGGCGCCGCGTTCGCGGTCTGCACGTCCGCCTACACCGTGCTCGGCCAGACGCGGGCGGACCGCGCGCTGCTCGGCGTCACGCTGGGGTCGCTGACCTTCGCCCGGCAGGCGGGCGGCCTGGCCGGCGCCGCTGTTTTCGGCTGGCTGGCGCTGGCCACGACCGGCGGCCTGGCCGCGCCGGGCCTGACCGTCGTGTTCGCCGGCGCGGCCGCGGTCCTGCTGGTGGCGTGGCTCACAGCGCCCGCTGTCACGTCCGGGGAAGCCGTCTCGTCCTCCTCGTGACCGCGAGACGAAGGAGAACGGAAATGCCGCGCATCACCGCGAAGAAGAGCACCGAAGCCGGACCGGTCCTCAAGCTGTTCTACCGGATCGCCGGCCGCCGCTACGGCGCCGTGCCCGAGCCGATGGCCGTCGTCGCGCACCACCCCGGCCTGCTGCGCGCGAACGTCGTGCACGAGCTGCTGGTGGAACGCGCGTCCCGGCGGCTGCCGGTCAGCGTGCGGGAACTCGCCGTCTACCGGGTCGCGACCCGCATCGGCTGCTCGTGGTGCGTCGACTTCGGCACGATGCTGCAGAAGCACGACGGCCTGGACATCGAACGGCTGAAGCAGATCGACGACTACGCGACCTCGCCCGCGTTCAGCCACCAGGAACGGCTCGCGATCGCCTACGCCGACGCGATGTCCGGCGAGCAGGTCACGGTCACCGACGAGCAGGTCGCCGAGCTCGAGCGCGAGTTCGGCCGCGAAGGCGTCGTCGAGCTGACCTACCAGATCGCGCTGGAGAACTCCCGCGCCCGGATGAACAGCGCGCTCGGCATCGTCGACCAGGGCTTCACCTCGGGCGACGCCTGCCGCGTCCCGCTCCCGTAGGACGCGGAGGATCGGACCCCGGGTGGACGCGCCACCGGGGTCCGCCGCGGGACCGTTCCGCGCATGCACCTCGTCGCCAGTGAACGGATCAAGCTCTTCAGCATCGCCACGCCCTGGGTGTGCGGTCTCTTCGCGCTCGTCGCGCTGGCCTTCCCGGCCGCGCTCACGGCGCTGACCGCCACCGAGTCCCGGCTGCCGCCGACCGTCGCGAGCACCCAGTTCGGCTATCAGCTCGCGCTGGTCGCGGTGCTGGTGCTGGGCGCGCTCGCGGTGACCAGCGAATACCACTCCGGCACGATCCACGGCACCTTCCAGGCCGTGCCCGGCCGGACGCCGGTGCTGCTGGCCAAGGCCGCGCTCGTCGCCGGCTACGCGTTCGGGATCGGCGAGGCGGCCGCGTTCGCGGCGTGGCTGGTCGCGCGGGTCCTCGCGTCGGACGCCGACCTGGCGCTGGACAGCGCCGCGGACTGGACGATCGTCGCCGGCACCGGCCCGGTGTTCGCGCTCGCCGCCGTGTGCGGGGTCGGCGTCGGCCTGCTCGCGCGCCACACCGCGGGCGCGGTCGCGGTGCTCGTGGCCTACCCGCTGATGGCGGAGAACGTCGTCCAGCTGATCCCGCGGGCCGGGGAGGCGATCCACCGGTGGCTGCCGCTGAACGCCGCCACGAAGTTCCTCAGCGGCACCGGCGAGGCGAACGCGGGCCGCGACGGCGGCAACGCCGCGGTGCTGTCGGACTCGCCGCTGCCCCCGGCCTGGGCGCTGGCCTACTTCGGCGCCTTCGCCGCGCTGCTGCTGGCGGCCGGGATCACGCGGGCTCGTCGCCAGGACGCGTGATCCGGGTCAGCTTGTCCGGGTTCACGATGTCGTAGATCGCCACGATCTTCCCGTCGCGGACGGTCATCGCCTGCACGTGCTCGTCGAGGGCGAAGTAGCCGTCCTGGCCCGGCTGCGGGGCGAGGTACACGCCCAGATCGCCGTTGACCAGCACCGGGGTGCCGGCGGTGAGCACCCCGGGCGGGTACTTGCTCGTGAGGCCCACGAAGAACCGGGCGATCTTGTCCGCGCCGACGATGAGCTGGCGCGTGGTCCGGCCCTTGCCGTCCGAGTCGCCGACGAGCACGACGTCCGGGGCCAGCAGCTCGGTCATCGCCCGGATGTCGCCCGCCTGCAGGGCGATGACGAACTTCTCGAGGATCTTCGCCTGGTCCTCCAGGGGCACGCGCGGCGCCGGGTCGGCGTCGGCCAGTGCCTTGCGGCCGCGGGACGCGTGCTGGCGCGCGGCCTCGGCCGAGACGCCGAGCGCGTCCGCGATCTCGGCGAACGGCACGGAGAAGGCGTCGTGCAGCACGAACGCGACGCGCTGCTCCGGGGTCAGCTTGTCGAGCACGACCAGCGCGGCCATCCGCAGGCCGTCGTCCCGCACGGCGACGTCGAGGGGGTCTTCGCTCACCGGGCGCCCGAACGGCGTGACGACCGGCTCGGGCAGCCAGTTGCCGACGTACTTCTCGCGCTGGGCCGCGGCCGACTTCAGCCGGTCGAGGCAGATCCGGCCGACGACGGTGGTCAGCCAGCCCCGCAGGTCCCGGATCGCCGCGCGGCCGGCGTCGTCGAGCCCGGCCAGCCGCAGCCAGGACTCCTGGACGGCGTCCTCGGCGTCGGCGCGGGTGCCGGTCAGCCGGTAGGCGACGCCGATCAGGTGACTCCGGTGCTCGGCGAACTCCGTGGCCAGCGTGTCCTGGGCGGTGGGCGTGGAGACCATGCCCCGAGTGTGCCGCAAACGGCGCGGCTAGAGTGGGTGACGTGGCAGGACGGATTCGGGAGAGCGACATCGCGGAGGTGCGCGAGCGGAACCGGATCGACGAGGTCGTCGGGGAGTACGTGGCACTGCGCCGCGCCGGTGGGGGCAGCCTGAAGGGCCTCTGCCCGTTCCACAACGAGAAGACCCCGTCGTTCAACGTCCGCCCGACGCACGGCACCTTCCACTGCTTCGGCTGTGGCGAGGGCGGCGACGTGATCAAGTTCATCCAGAAGATCGACCTGATCTCGTTCGTGGAAGCCGTCGAGCGGCTGGCCGACCGCGTCGGCATCCGGCTCACCTACGAAGGCGGCGGCGCGACGGTCCAGCGCGACCGCGGCAGCCGCACCCGGCTGGTCGAAGCGCACCGCGTGGCCCAGGAGTTCTACGCCGAGCAGCTGCTCACCGACGAGGCGCGCGCGGCGCGGGACTTCCTGTCCGAGCGCGGGTTCGACGCCGCCGCGGCGAAGACGTTCGGCTGCGGCTACGCGCCCGGCGGCTGGGACAAGCTGACGAAGTTCCTGCTCAACCGCGGGTTCGAGGTCAAGGAGCTGCTCACCGCGGGGCTGTCGAAGGAGGGCCAGCGCGGCCCGATGGACCGCTTCCACCGGCGGCTGGTCTGGCCGATCCGCGACGTCGGCAACGACGTCGTCGGCTTCGGCGCGCGGCGGCTGTTCGACGACGACCGGATCTCGGCGAAGTACCTCAACACCGCCGAGTCGCCGATCTACAAGAAATCCCAGGTCATGTTCGGCCTCGACCTGGCCAAGCGCGAGATCGCGAAGCGGCACCAGGTCGTCGTGGTCGAGGGCTACACCGACGTGATGGCGATGCACGCGGCGGGCGTGCCGACGGCGGTCGCGTCGTCGGGCACGGCGTTCGGCGAGGACCACATGAAGGTGCTGCGCCGGCTGATGATGGACGACGACGCCTTCCGCGGCGAAGTCATCTTCACGTTCGACGGCGATGAAGCCGGTCAGAAGGCGGCACTGAAGGCGTTCGAGGGCGACCAGACGTTCGCCGGCCAGACGTACATCGCGGTCGCGCCGGACGGCATGGACCCGTGCGAGCTGCGGCTGGCCAAGGGCGACAGCGCGGTGAAGGACCTGGTCGCGCGGCGCACGCCGCTGTTCGAGTTCGTCATCCGCAGCACGCTCAAGAACTACGACCTCGACTCGGTCGACGGCCAGGTCGCGGCGCTGCAGAAGACCGTGCCGATGGTGGCCTCGATCAAGGACCGCGCGGCCCGCGACGGCTACGCGTCGAAGCTCGCCTGGTGGGTGGGCTGGCAGGACGTCGCGCAGGTGGTCAACCGGGTCCGCGGCAGCGCGGGCGCGACCGACAAGCGCGGCGGGGCGCCGCTGCGCCAGCCCGCGCGCGGCCAGCAGGCCGCCCCGGCGGCACCGGCTCAGGATGTGGCCCGCCCGGCCCCGAAGGACCCCCGGTTCGCCGTCCAGCGCGAGGCGTTGAAGGCCGCGCTGCAGCAGCCCGCGATCGCCGGGCCGGAGTACGACGCGCTGCCACTGGAAGCGTTCACGCACCCGGTGTACGTGGCCGTGCACGAGGCCGTGCTGAAGGCGGGCGGCGCGGGTTCGGGCCTCACCGGCCCGGCGCTGCTGGACGCGGCGGCCCCGCACTGTCCGGAAGGGACGGTCCGGCGCGTGCTGTCCGAGCTGGCCGTGGAACCGTTGCAGGCCAAGGACGAAGTCGACTCGCGGTACATCTCGTCGATCCTCGCGCGGCTGCAGGAGAGCCTCGTCGGGCGGCAGATCGCGGAGATCAAGGGCAAGCTGCAGCGGCTGTCGCCGGTCGAAGCGCCGGACGACTACCGCGCGCTGTTCGGCGACCTCGTCGCGCTGGAGCAGTACAAGAAGTCGCTGGGCGAGCAGGCGGCCGCCGGCGCGTGGGGCTGAGATGAGCTTCCTGCGCCGGTTGCTGGGCGATCGCACGCCCGCCGACTTCCCCGGGACGCTGTCGCCCGGTGAAGACGTCGTCGTCAGCGCCCCGGTCGAAGGCGGCGGCCACCTGGTCGTGACGGCTTTGGGCCTGTGGGTCCCAGCCGGAGACGGCGCGCGGCGCGTCGGCTGGCACCTCGTCGCCAAGGCGACCTGGGCGGACGGCGTGTTCACGCTGACCGAGTCGGAAGAGGTCGGCACGGCGGGAGCGGCGGTCGTGCTGGCCGACCGGCCGCCGGTGCGCTTCCGGCTGCCCGCGCCGGGCAAGGTGCCGCGCGAGGCCTACCAGCGCGTCGAGGGCTCGATCCGCTCGCGGCACCGGCAGGAGATCGGGTCCGGGGGAGCGTGGTTCGTCCAGCGCAAGGTCCCGGGCCGCGACGGCAGCGTCCTGCAGGTCCGCCCGGACCCCGGCACCGACGTCGCCCTGGTGGCGGCCATCGCCGAGCAGGCCGCCGCGAAGCTGGTCAAGCCTGCCGAATAGCAGTACGCTCGTACTCAGTACAGGCGTACTGCTTGCTGGAGGCGGCCGTGTGGGATCCCGGGAAGTACCTCGACTACGCCGACCTGCGGGCCCGCCCGTTCTACGACCTCGTCTCGCGCATCGGGGCCGCGTCGCCCCGGCGCGTGGTGGACCTCGGCTGTGGCCCCGGCAACCTGACGGTTTCCCTCCGCGAGCGCTGGCCGTCGGCGGTGCTGGAGTGCGGCGATAGTTCACCCGAAATGGTGACCGCAGCACGCTCGCGCGGCCTCGACGCCACGGTGCTCGACGTCCGCGACTGGACGCCGGCACCGGACACCGACGTCGTGGTGTCGAACGCCGTCCTGCAATGGGTCCCGGACCACGCTTCGCTGCTTCGCCGGTGGGCTGCTTCGCTGCCTTCGGGCGCTTACCTGGCGGTTCAGGTGCCGGGCAACTTCAACGCCCCTTCGCACGCGCTGACGCGGCAGCTCGCGGCGTCGCCGGCCTGGTCGTCCCGGCTGGCCGACGTCGTCCTGCGCGAAGACGACGCGGTCTCGACCCCGCTCGGCTACGCGAACCTCCTGGCCGACGCCGGCTGCGAGGTCGACGCCTGGGAGACGACGTACGTGCAGCCGCTGCGGGGCGAGAACCCGGTGCTGGAGTGGATCACCGGAACGGCGCTGCGCCCCGTCCGCGCCGCGCTGGCCGACGCCGAGTGGGACCGGTTCCGCGCGGAACTGGCCCCGCTCCTGGCCTCGGCCTACCCCGTGCGCGCCGACGGCACCACGTGGTTCGAGTTCCGCCGGGTGTTCTTCGTGGCCAGGGTCAGCGCCGCACCTTCTCGCTGATCTTGGCCCGCGCCACCCCGGCGGCCCCTTGCACCATGGGGTGGTCGACGACCCGGCGGTAGGTGCGCACGAGCTGCTCGTACCGCCCCCGGCCTGCCTTGGCGCCCAGTACGTACCCCAGGCCTGCCCCCAGCAGGAACTTCTTCATCCGCGTCCACGCCTTCCCGTCGCTAGGTCGTCCGACTGTCCATTGTCCAGGAAAACCCCGGCCCGCGTACTGGTTGCGCCAAGTGGGGGGTGCTGTGAAGCGGCTTTGGGGCATGGGCTAAGGTTTCTCTTGTCGGTCGGAGAGACCGGCACCGGAAGTGAGCGACATTCCCCTGTAGCTCAACTGGCAGAGCATTCGGCTGTTAACCGGAGGGTTCTTGGTTCGAGTCCAAGCGGGGGAGCAGAGGCCCAGGTCATCGACCTGGGCCTTCATTGCGTCTGTGGTCGTGTCAGGTTGACTCAGGTGCCACCTGCCGGCCCGGCGTCGGCCAGCGACGGTACGTCGAGCTGGTAGTCGGGGACCCAGAACGGCACGACGCGCGGGTGGCGGCGCAGGATGCCTTCGCCGAGCGTTGGAGCCGCGGTACCACGAGTCGGTGGTCGCGTAGAGCGTCTGGTTCACGTCCACTCCGTGATGTCCACCCAGTCGTCCTGGCCGATCCGGTCGACTTCCTGCTCGATGGTCAGCACGACGTTGCTGGCCAGCGCGGGGCTCTGCGGCCCGCGACCATGAAGAAAGTGGGGGAGGCCCGCGGTCAGCAGGCCGAGGTAGGTGCGGACGCCGTCGCGCTAGGCGTCCTGCAGCCTGGGCTCGGACCACGAGTCGAGTCGACCGCCCGACTACGCGGCGATCGGCAGGGGCCGGGTCCGGCTGGGCCGGCTTCCCGGAAATCCGTTACTTGGAGACGCGTCGAGCCGGTACCGTCGCGCGATGGTCGACCTCCGTGAGTTCCGCCGGGCGTGCCACGAAGCAGCCAGGCGCACCGGCGGCCAGGTCGTCGAGTTCCGGATCGCCGACGGTGTCACGCCGAACTTCCACCAGGGCGTCGTCGAGCACGGCGGCCATCGCCTGTCGATCGTGTGCACGAACGACCGCACCGAGCCGGTCGTGGCGGTCGCTGAGCCGCGGGCGATCGACGGGACGGCGGTCGACGCCGGGCCGCTGACGTTCGTCGATGCTCCCGAACTGGTCGCCGTGCTGGCGGAGTTCCCGGCCTACCGGGTACTGACCCCGGCTGATCTGGCCGGGCCGTTCGACGCACGGGTGTGGCCGGGGTACCACCCAGGCGACATCGAGTTCTGGGCTCCGGGGGATCTGGGTGAGACGCTCTTCAACTACTGGGACTGACCGGAGTCCACGGTCACCGGCAGGTACGGATGTTCGGCAAGGCCGGGAGTGGACGACGAGCCGGGCAGCGCGTCGAGAGCAGACCGAGCGGTCGGGTCTCATGACAGGGGACGGGGCACTGCGCTGCCCATCGCGGGGTGCGGAGAACTGGATGCGACAGGGTCCACGTACTCGGTAAATCGGAGCGGCGGCTCAAGGCATAGCGCCGCGTTGAGGAGCCGACTTCGCATCTCGGCCGCCATTCCAGGCTGCTGACCGAGCCTGTGAGGCCGTTCACATGTCGTCACAGCAGCGCGAAAAGCGGTGTCCGGTGGGCATGACGAACAAGGAACAGACCTCGGTGCTGATCACCGGAGGCAACAAGGGACTCGGTTTCGAAGCGGCCCGGCGGCTCGGCGAGCTGGGCTGGACGATCTTCCTCGGCTCGCGGGACGAAGGCCGGGGCCAGGCGGCCGCCGGCAAGCTGGCCGCCGGGGGCGCGAACGTGGTCCTGGTCCCGCTGGACGTGACCTCGGACGAGTCGGTGGCCGGTGCCGAGCAGCTTGTGCGCAAGCACACCGACCGGCTGGACGTGCTGATCAACAACGCCGGCGCACCGGGAAACGTCGTCCCGCCCGCGGACGCGACGGCCGAGGAGCTCCATTCCGTCTACGACACCAACGTGTACGGGCCGGTCCGGGTCACGCACGCGTTCCTGCCCCTGCTGATCGCGGCGGACCACCCGCGGGTGGTGATGGTGTCCAGCGGCGGCGGTTCCTTCGCGGTCATGGCCGATCCGGCGCAGCGCGTCTCGAAGATGCACGAGCTCGCCTACAGTTCGTCGAAAGCGGCGCTGAACATGATCACCGTCCGGTACGCCCAGGCGTTCCCGGGCATCAAGTTCAACGCCATGACCCCCGGCGAGGTCGCGAACCACAAGTTCACCGCCACCGACATGAACAACCACACCGGCCAGCTGACGGTCACCGAAGGCACCGACCCGATCATCGAACTCGCGACACTCGACGCCGACGGACCCACCGGCATCTTCATCGACCGCCTCGGTCCCGTCGGCTGGTGACCAGGGCGGTCACTCGGGAGCGAAAGAGAGGTGGGACGCGCGGTCGCGGATGTCGGCGTCGGGATGGTCGCGCAGCGACAACACCAGCTCGCGCCAGGGACGCGGCCAGCCGGCTTGCGGGCCGGCCTGGCTCGTGATGCTCGCCGCCAGCAACGCCTCCGCCGGGCTTGCTTCGAGGGCCAAGGCGGTGCCGAGCAGTTCGGGACGGCCCGGGTCGTGGCCGGCCAGCCAGGTCGCCAGCCGGTCCGCCACCTGCCACGCCAGGGCCGGACGGCCGGCGAGGGCGGCGATCCCGCGCAGCGCCGGCAGCAGGTCCCCGCGGCGGGGCAGGGCGGTGACGGCGAGCATGAGCGCGTCCGTTCGGTGCTCCTCGCGGTGTGCCAGTTCCGTCGCCAGCCGCTCCGCCGCGCCGCGCATCGTTTCGCCGTCAGCACTCAGGTGGTTGCCCAGGCGCAGGAGGAAGTGGCGCAGTCGTTGCCGGGCCGGCTGGTCCCGGTCGGCGACCACGACGTCGTCGATGTCGAGGAGTGCGGTGACGACGGCGTCCAACGGCGCCGTGTCACCGGTGACAGCGCACGCGGTGAGCACCGCTTCGGCCGCCGGTTGCCAGGTCGCGGTGCGGTGCAGGTCGGCGATCAGGGCGACCAGTGCAGCGGCTCCTTCGCGGTCCCAGACGCTCCACGCGGGCCAGGCGGCCAAGCCGGTTCGCGCGGTGTCCGGGTCGGCGCTGCCGGCCACCGTCCGCACCAGCGCGCCGTAGCGCGCCCGATACCGCTCCGGGATGGTCATCGGGTCGGCTTCGGTCACGGCGGTGGCCACCGCGGTCAGGCCGGCCGCTTCGGCCAGCCACTGCCACGCGCGGCCGTCGTCGAGCACCCGGCGCGCGGCCGACACGATGGCGCGGCGCAGGTCGCGGTGCAGCTCCGGCTCCGCCCACAGCGCGGCCAGTTCGTCGGCGGCGCCGGGCACGCGGTGTTCGGCGATGAGCCGGAGCGCCTCCTTGCGCGACGTGACCTTCTTCCCCGCCAGCACCGGCCGGAGTGCGGCACGCAGCTCGGCGGGCGGGATGGTGCGGGCGGCCCGGCCGGCCGCGTACATCGCGACCCGGGCGCGGTCGGTGCCGGCGTAGCCGAGCAAGGTGCCCAGCGCGTCGCCGGGCCGGTCGGTCCAGGCCAGCCCGGCCAGCGCGGCTTCGACCACGGCGACGTCGTCGTCCTGGAGGAACGGCCGCACGTCCTCGATACCGGTACCGGGCAGGCTCGCCAGGCGGCGCACGGCCGAGGCCCGTTCCCAGGCCGCCTTGCGGGGCGCGGTGGCGAGGTCGGCCAGCAACTCGGCGTACCGGGCGACCTGACGCGGCAGCCAGTGCCGCAACGACCCGTCGAACACCGGCACCAGCCGGACGCCGCGGGCGACGAACCGGCCCTGCGGTGGCCGGTCCAGCACCTGGTCGAGCAGGTCGGTCCGGCGTCCGCTGACCGCGTTCGCCACCGCGGTCACCATGATCGTGGACGAGTCGTGCCGCAGCACGGCCTCGACGCGTTCGTCCCGGGTCGCGGGCGGGGCCAGCCACAGCTCGAGCGCCCACCGCACCGTGGCGTCGTCGGCCGCGCCGGTCGCTTCGCCCACGGCGGCCTGGAGATCGGGCATGGTCCACGCGCGCCGGTGCAGGCCGGCGGCCAGGGACAGCACCAGGTTGAAGCGGCCGGCTCGGGCGTCGGCGGCGATGAGCGGCCGCAGCGCGGACCACACGGCCTGCTCGGCACCGCGCGGCAGGTCCTGGTCGAGCCGGTGCAAGGTGAGGCTGTGCGCGTGGCCACCGGACAGCTCCAGGATCCGCAGTCCGCTCTCGACCAGGTCGGGCCGCGCCGTGAGCGTTCCCTGCCGGACGAGGGTGACGGCCAGCGTGCCGACCGCTCGGCGGGTGCCCCAGGACGCGTCCCTGGCCTGGACGGCGTCGGTGGCCAGCTTGACCAGTGTGGCCGGATCGGCGGACCGCATGAGCCAGCCCGGGAGCGCGGCGACGGCCGCGAGCGCGGCGTGGCGGACCGGATCCTGCTCGTTGGCCAGCCGGGTCAGTGACCCCAGCAGGCCGGCGACGACCTCCGGGTCCCGCGTCGCGGCCGCCGCGCCGATCAGCAGCGGGTAGCCGAGGGCTCGCTCGGCGGCGGCCGGCCTGGCGGTCGTGGTGCGCAGGACGGGCTCGGCTTCCGGCCACGGCAGCCGAGCGCTCGCTTCCCGGCGCAGGCCGGGGTCGTCGGCCACGGGGCGGGTGGCCAGCAGCCGGCGAGCGTGCTCGTGCCGCGCCGGCCAGGGCAGGACGTCGAGCAGCGCGATCGGCAGCCTGGCTTGCTGGAGGGTCCGTTCGCCCAGCGCTCCACTCAGGACGGTCGCGCGCCGTGCGGGCGGGAGTCCGCGCAGCAACGCCGTCAGGCGAGGGGCGTGGGTGAGGTAGGTGCGTGCGAGGGAGGTCAGCGACGCGTCCGATGCCCGGCGTAGCGCACGCTCGGTGCTCCGGCCCGCCTGGACCTGGATGCGCCGCAGGGGATCGGCGAGGATGGCGGCAACGCGGTCCGGCTCGGCCGCGATCGCCGTCGCCAGCCAGCGGTTCGCCCCGGCCGGGAGCCCGGTCGGCGGTCCGAGGTGCGCGAGCAGGTCGACGACCTGTCCCGTGTCGTGCTCGACGAGCCGCGCCAGCGCGGGACCGAACCGCGTCCAGACGGCCTGGCGGCCGGCATCCCCGGCTTCGGTCAGCCGACGGCGCAGGTGGGTGAGCACGACGGCGGGGTGCCGGCGGGCCAGCGCGGCGAGGTTGGGCACGGCGAAGTCCAGTTCGGGCAGCAAAGCCGTGACTGTGCCGGCTTCGCAGGCCGCCAGCACGGCGGCGGCCTCGTGGTCACCGAACCGTGCGCGCACCGAGGGCAGCAGTGCTTCGGCCCACGCCGTGGCGCCGGTGGCACGCACGGCGCGGTAGAGGGTGTGCCGCCAGGCGAGGGGCGCGGTGGGCAGAGCCGCGGTGAGGACGTCGAAGTGCAGGCCGTGGCGAGCGCAGTGGATCATCAGCTGACCGGAGACCCGGAGGTCGGCCGCGACGACGCTGCGGCGAATGTGCGTGTCGTCGGCCGCGATGACGGCCATCGTCGCGGCCCAGCCGCGGGGGATCCCGGGAACGGCGTCCAGTTCCGCGAGCAGCGTGGTCAGCTCGGGGGACCCGGCCAGCGCGCGTGCGGTGTCGGCGAGAACCCGCCGCCGCGCCGGCGCGGCCAGCGGATCGATCCGTGCGAGGAGGGCGCGCATGTCCATTTCAGCCATTGTTCCCGATCATGGAAGTCCCACCAACGCGATTACCGAAGTGCTCGTTGTACCGCTGGCATACTCAGGTCGTGACGGATCTTCCGGCGGACGTGGAGGCGGCGTTCCGGGCGACCGTCGCGTGGTATCGGGATTTGGACGAGGGCTCCGAGCCGCGCCGGTACTTCGAGTATGTGGATCACGAAGGTCTGGTCGACGCGGGAGCGCGCTGGCTGTTCGAGGCCGTCATCGTCGACCACGAAACGGCGGCCGTCAAACAGATCGTGCTGGATTCGTCCGGGGAAGTTCACCGCTACTGGTGGCGGCATCTGGAGGATGACGCCGGTGGACTCACCGATCAGGCATTGGACGGCGCCGAACCCGGTCTCAAGCCCGTTACCCGCTCTGCGTTCTATGCACTGTGGAAGAGCGGCGTCGACGAGTGAGCTGCGGGCGGGTCACAGCTGCGCGATGGCGATCAGCGTGTCCCGGTCGTCCAGCCGGGACAGGCGCTCGTGCAGGGCGGTGGAGTGGAGCCAATCGCGGATCGGCGCGGCCGGGTCCGGCGGGAACCACCACAGGCTCGGCTCGCCGCCCGCGGCCAAGTCGTCGGCCCAGAAGCGGGCGAGGCGCGCGATTTCCGCGTCGGCGCCGGTCAGCGAGTCGAGGTGGCTCAGCCAGGGGCGCAGGTCGTGGTCGACGTGGGCCGCGGCGCACACCAAATCCGCCGCGGCAAGCGGAGGCCCGGTGAGCGCACGCGTCACCATCGCGCGGAGTTCGCCGCGCACCGCGGCTTGCTCCTCGGCGGGCCATGTCGAGAAGCGGGCGTAGGGCAGACCGCGCAGCAACAGCACGTCCGGTGAGGCCTCCAGCAGCCCGAGGATCCGGGGTGCGAGGCCACGCCACACCAGGCCGTACTGCTCCTGCGGCCAGTGGTCGGTGACCTCCCGGGCGAAGGCGCCCACCAGCTCGTCCGGCACCAGCGCGGGGTCGCCGCCGAGCAGGTCCAGGTCGGACTGCGGGTAGCAGTACGCGCAACCGTCCACCCGCCCGGCGCGGGGCACTCCGGCGAAGACCTGACCGAGATCCACGCTCCGCACCTTACGGCGTCGCCGAGTGGACAGATCCCGGACAGTCGCGGCCGGTGGGCAACTTCCGCGCCGGGTGCCGCGTTGATCGCGGTGCGGCGAGGGGAGCTTGCGTGGCGGAAAAGGGACGCTGGATCACGAAGGACGGGCGCCGGATCTTCATCCCGGTCGGAAGGGGCAAGGGGGTGGTGGTCGCGGCGGTGGGGGAGCCGGGGCCGCGTCCGAGGCGCTGGCCGGGAACGCCGCCGGTGATGTCGTCGACTCGTTGCCGGGGCGCTCGCTCAAGACCCGGCGGGCCGAGGCGCGGGAGTCGGCGAAGCGGGGGAAGCCGAAGGAGGCCTGGAGCCGCCTGAAGCTCAAGGAGCTCAAGCGCGAGGTGCGCCGTCTCGAGCGGGAAGGGGACTGCGTCGCGGCCGCGACCGGCAAGGTGCGGGAGTTCCTGACCCGGACGCCGTGCACGTCGCTGGACCGGATGCTGCTCGCGGTCGGCGACGGCCACGGCAACGCCGCGGTGATCTCCGTAGTGCGGGTGGGGTTCCGGTCGAAGCGGCAGGCGAAGGAGTTCGAGAAGGTCGAGGCGGTGCAGGGCAGCGGTGACGTCCGGCCGCTGGAAATCGCCGCCGTGCTCGGGATCGCGGGGGTCGAGATGACCGGGCTGCACTACCAGTCGCGCCCGGACGGCTACGGGATGGTGGTCGCCGAGGCCGATGTTGCCACCGGGCACGTCGACCGCGGGACGCTGGACGCTCTCGCGGACGTCGCCGCGTACCTGCCCGTCAAGTGATCCACGTCATGCTCTGTCACAGCCGTCCATACCGCGGTGTCTTGAGGCCGAACCAGCCGAAAGAAGGAGACCGCCATGGACCTCGCACTGTGGATCGCCGCCGGAGCACTCGCGCTCGTCGCGCTCGCCGGGGGCGTCAGCAAAGCCTTCCTGCCGCAGGCGAAGCTGGCCGCCGCGCGGGGTGGGGAGTGGACCGCCGAGGCGGCTCCCGGGTTCGTCAAGGGGCTCGGGGTGCTCGAACTGCTCGCCGCCGCCGGGCTGGTGCTGCCGGCGGTGACCGGGATCGCGCCCGTGCTCGTGCCGGTGACGGCCGTGTGCTGGGTGCTGCTCATGATCGGTGCGATGATCACCCACGTCCGGCACGGCAGCGCGAAGTTGGCCTTCCTGAACCTCGCGTACCTCGCCGTGGCCGTGTTCGTCGCCTGGGGGCGGTTCGCGGTCTGACCGCGGCCGGGAAAAGGAGCCGACCATGAACGCCACCGACACCTTCGTCGCCCACCGGAACCTGCTGTTCACCGTCGCCTACGAGATGCTCGGGTCCGCGGCCGACGCCGAGGACGTGCTGCAGGAGACCTGGCTGCGCTGGGCGGACGTCGACCTGGCCGAGGTGCGTGAGGAACGCGCCTACCTGGTCCGGATCACGACCCGCCTGGCGCTCAACCGGCTGCGCACCATGAAGCGCCGCAAGGAGGCCTACGTCGGCCCCTGGCTCCCGGAGCCGCTGCTCACCACCCCGGACGTCGCCGAGAACGTCGAGCTCGCCGAGAGCGTGTCGATGGCGCTCATGCTCGTCCTCGAAACGCTCGCGCCGACCGAACGCGCCGTCTTCGTGCTGCGCGAGGTCTTCGACTTCGGGTACGACGAAATCGCGGCCGCGGTCGGCAAGACCCCCGCCGCGGTCCGGCAGATCGCGCACCGCGCGCGGCGCCACGTCGACGCCCGCCGCCCCCGCGAGACCGTCTCCGCGCGCGAGACCCGGGCGGTGCTGGAGTCGTTCCAGCGCGCACTGGAAAGCCGGGACCTGCAAGGACTCCTCGACGTCCTCGCGCCGGACGTCGTCCTGATGAGCGACGGCGGCGGCGTCAAGCAGGCCGTGCCGCGGCCGGTCACCGGAGCCGACCGGCTCGCGCGGCTGGTGCTCGGCGGCATCGCCAAGAACGACGCCGCGCTCACCACCGAAGCCACCGTCGTCAACGGCAACCCGGCCCTCACCCTGCGCCTCGACGGCGAGCTCGACGGCGTCATGGCCGTCCGGGTCGAGGGCGGGCGCATCACCGGCCTCTACTACGTGCGCAACCCGCAGAAGCTCACCCGCGTCGAGTCCGAGACGCCGCTGACCCTGCGCTAGACGTGCGTCGAGCTCACCGCGAACGCCGTGATGTGCTCGGCCAGCGCGCGGACGCCGGCGTGGTCGCGGTGCTTCTCCGCCTCCAGCTTGAGCGGCCGCAGGCGGTCTTTGGTGCGGACGGACTTGAGCGTCTCGGCCGTGTCGACCGCTTCGGTGCCGACCTCCGCGCCGCGCTCCAGCTCGCCCTCGATCAGATGGCCGGTGGCCAGCATGGCCAGGCAGAAGGAACGGCTGCGGGCCATGTCCTGGTCGTAGCGCTCGACCGCGCGGGTCAGCGCCGCGATCGCGGCCGGGGCGTGGCGGGGGCCGGCGCGCACGGCGAGCGCGGTGCGCACCGTGCCGGTCATCGCGGCGACGTCGGTCTCGGTGAAGAACCGCGCCCAGTCCGGCGGTTCGCCGGGGCCCGCCGCCTCGAACTCCTCGCCGGCCCGGCCGAGCAGGTCGAGCGCGAGCCGCTCGTCGCCCTTTTCGGCGTACGCCCACGCCTGGTTGGCGCTCAGGATGCTCGCCGCCAGCGCCGATCCGGCGCGCCGCGCCGCCAGCCTGCCGTGCTGGAACTGGGCCAGCGCCTCGTCGGCGGCCCCGTGGTGCAGGTGGATCCGGCCGCGCCGGTAGCGGATGTTGGCGGCCAGGTCGTCCTGCCCGCAGTGCTCGGCCAGGCTCAGCGCCAGGTCGAGGTGGTGGTGCGCGGCGCCGACGTGGCCGCTGTCGAAGCTCGCCCACGCGGCCAGGTTGTGCAGGTCGGCCACCGCCGCGCACAACCGCGAGCGCACCGGCTCCGCCACGGACGCGCGGAGCAGCTCGTGCCCGAGGTGGATCCGGACGAGCACGGCGTCGCGGCACATGCCGCCCCCGCTGCGGTAGTCCACCGCCCGCAGCGCCCTGGTCTGCGCTTCCAGCTGCTCGATGTCCCGCGGACCGGGCCGGTCGGGGATCGCCCGGCGGAAGTCGAACTCGGAGTCGGTCATGACGGCTCCCGGCATCACCACTGAGTTGACCCTGGAGCCTACTCGCCGCGCGCCGCGGTGGCGACCGCCGCGACTGCGGGAAGTAGTCCGTCGGGTGCGGTGGGTGATGCGGACAGGTATGGAGTCGGGTACTTGTACGGGTGCGGTGCGTGGTGGGTCCGGAGCAGTCTCGGACGTGCCGCAGAAGTCCGCAGGAGGTTCGGAACCCATGGTGCACGGCCGGCCGCGTCCCCTCCTCCGGGTCGTCACCCCCTCGGACGTCCCGGAGGCGCGGCCGGCCCCCTCTCCCGGCCGCGGCCGGGACCGGTACGCCGACCTCCCTGACCGGCGGCTCGCGGCGATCCTGGCCGCCGAGGACACCGCCGAGGAGCACGGCCTCAGCCCGCACACCCGCAGCACCTGCTACGTCCACCGGTGCTGGACCCACCAGTGCGTCGGCGACCCGCTGCACGTCCTGATCGCCACCGGGCACCGGTGGTGCCGCCGCTGCGAATGCCCGGTCGACGTCGCCGTCGACGAAACCCCGCCCGGCGCGGTGCACCTGTTCTGCCCGCGCTGCGGCCAGGCGGGTTCGGCGGCGAACCGCGACGTCCGCCAGGCCTGCCGGACGAGCCTGGCCGCGATGCACGGCGGCGACGCGCCGACGCTGTACGGAATCCCGGACGCCTGACGCCCGGGCGTTGCAACCTCCGAGGGGTTCGCATTGACCCGTCCGCGGCGCGCTCCCTACGGTTCACGGGTGGGCAAGGCCGGCACGGGGTGCGAGAGGGGCAACCTGCCTGCGGACACCACGAGTTTCGTGGGACGCAAGGCCGACGTCGCCGAGGTCAAGCAGCTGCTGACGCGGGCGCGGCTGGTCACGCTGACCGGCGTCGGCGGGGTGGGCAAGACCCGGCTCGCCGTGCAGACCGCCGCCGGGCTGTCCCGCGCGTTCCCCGACGGCGTCTGGCTGGTCGAACTCGACGGGCTGCAGGACCCGGCGCTCGTGGCGCACACGGTGCTCGAGGCGCTGGGCGTGCACGACGAAACCGGCCGGAGCCCGGCGGACGTGCTCGCCGAGCACCTGCGCGACCGCCGGACACTGGTGGTGCTGGACAACTGCGAGCACCTCCTCGACGCCTGCGCGGTGCTGGCCCACGACCTGCTGCGGGCCGCGCCCGGGCTCCGGCTGCTCGCGACCAGCCGGGAACGGCTCGCGCTGGCGGGCGAGCACCTGTGGCCGGTCTCGCCGCTGCCGGTGCCGGAACCGGGCCGCCCGCTGGCCGGCGGGGCGTGGCTGCGCTACCCGGCGCTGACGCTGTTCGCCGAACGCGCGATGGCGGTCGACCCGGGGTTCGCCGTCACGGCGGAGAACCAGGACCGCGTCGGCTCGATCTGCCGCCTGCTGGCCGGCATTCCGCTGGCGATCGAGCTGGCCGCCGTCCGGCTGCGGGTGCTGACGCTGGCGGAGCTGGAAGCCGGGCTGGACGACTGCTTCGCGCTGCCCCGCGCGGTGAAGCGCGGCGGGGAACCGCGGCACCAGACGCTGCGCGCCGCCGTCGAATGGAGCTTCACGCTGTGCTCGCCCGCCGAACGGCATCTGTGGGCGCGGGCGTCGGTGTTCGCCGGCGGCTTCGACCTCGCGGCGGCCGAGCGCGTCTGCGCCGGCGACGGGCTGCCCGCCGCGGACCTGCGGCACCGGATCGCCGGGCTCGTCGAGAAGTCGGTGCTGATCCGCGAGGCCGACGGCGACCGGCAGCGGTTCCGGCTGCTGGAACCGCTGCGGCAGTTCGGCCGCGACAAGCTGACCGCGTCCGGCGAGACGGCTTCGGTGCTGCGGCGGATGCGGGACCACTACCTCGACGTCGCCGAGCGGAGCGAACGGGCGTGGTTCGGGCCCGAGCAGGCGGACATCTTCCGGCGGACCCGCCTCGAGCACGCGAACCTGCGGTCCGCGCTGGACTACAGCCTGACGGAGCCGGGCGAGCTCGGGACCGGCCTCCGGCTGGCCTCGACGCTCTGGTTCTACTGGGCGGGCTGCGGGGTGTTCGGCGAAGGCCGCCACTGGCTCGACCGCGCGCTCGCCCTCGCCGCCGAACCGGACGCGGAACGGGCGAAAGCGTTGTGCGTCAACGGGTACGTCGCGACGTTGCAGGGTGACAACGCCGCCGCGGTCGCGATGCTGGAGGAGTGCCGCGCCTACGCGAGGCGGACCGGTGACGAGGTCGCGCTGGCCTACGCGACGCACCGGCTCGGCTGCAACCTGCTGGTCGGGGACGACGTCGGCGACGCGAAGACGTTGTTCGAAGAGGCGCTGGCCCGCTACCGGCAGCTCGGCGAGCTCAACAGCAACGTGATGCTGGCCGGCATCGAGCTGGCCATCGCGTCCGTCTTCCTCGGCGACCTCGACCGCGCGGGCCGGCTGTGCGAAGAGGCGTGCGCGACCGGCGCCGCCCACGGCGAGCAGTGGGCGCACGCGTACGCCGTCTACGCGCAGGCCCTGGTCGCGCTGGGCCGCGGCGACCTCGACCGGGCGGCCGAACACGGCCGGGACTGCCTGCGCGTGAAGAGCACGTTCCACGACCTGCTCGGCATCGTGCTGGCGATCGAGGCACTGGCGTGGACCGAGGCCGCCCGAGAACAGTGGGAGCCGGCGGCGGTCATGCTGGGCTCGGCGCAGCCGATCTGGCAGGCGGTCGGCTTCCCGATGTTCGGCTCGCGCTACTTCGGCGCCCCGCACGGCGAATGCGAGACGCGCACCAGGCGCGCGCTGGGCGACGGGCCGTTCGAAGCGGCGGTGCGCCGCGGCCGCGAGTTCGGCCTCCCGGAGGCCATCGCTTACGCGCTCGGGGATTCGGGCCCGTCCCGGCCCGCGGCGACGGACCCGGCGCGCCCGACGCCGTTGACGGAACGGGAAGGCGAAGTCGCGTTCCTGATCGCGGACGGCCGGAGCAACCAGGAGATCGCGGACCGGCTCGTCATTTCCCGGCGCACGGCGGAAGGCCACGTGAACCGGATCCTGCGCAAGCTGGGTTTCGACTCACGGGCCCAGGTCGCCGCTTGGGCGGCCCGGAACCCGCAGGTGCCGACGCCGCAGTCGTGAGTGCTCGGGTTCAGTCGATTGGTCAACCCAGCCGGTCGCCCCAGTCTTCGAACGCCTTCACGACGTCCGCCGGTGCGCCGGTGTCGCGCAGGCGCTTCGTCTCCGCCTCGATGTAGTGGCGGTACAACGGAACCAGGCCCGCCAGCAGCTCCGGGCGTGCCTCCGCCGCCTCCAGCGGGTGGCCGGCCCGGACGCGCTCCGCCAGCTTCACCAGCGAGGCCGCCGGGGTGTCCGGCTGGGACAGGTACCACTCGATCGCCTCGTCGTTGTTCGCCGCGCGGCCCGTCGGAAGCGTTGCCGAGCAAAGGAACCGGACCGGGAACAGCACCGCCTTCGTGAACCACACCTTGTCCGCCAGCAGGCGGCGGGGCTCGCGGAATTCGGCCGCCACCTCGTCGGTCGCCAGGACCGCGATCGCGAAGCGCGCGCTTTCCAGCAGCATTTCGGACGCGGCCGGCCGGGCCACCTCGGACAGGACGTCGCGGCCGGTCAAGAGGACGCCGTGGTCGGCGAGCTGCAGGCGGTCCAACGCCGGGAAGCGGCCGTCGTCACGGCCTTCGCGCAGGGCCGGGAGGGAGGCCCAGAACACCGACAGCTTGCGGTGCAACGGACTCCGCTCCTGCAGCGCGGCCGTCACCGGGGCGACCTCGTCGCTTTCGGGGACGTCGGTGAGGACGAGGGCCACGTCGATGTCGCTGGCCGCCGCGGAGTAGCCGCCGTAGGACAGGCTGCCCAGCAGGTACGCGCCGATCAGGCGCTCTCCCAACGCTTCCCGGTACGCGTCGGCGGCTTCGGCGGCGATCGCGCGGGCGGTGTCGGCGGGGTCGGGTGTGGTCATGCCACCACCGTATCGCGGCGGGCGCACTCGGCGATGCGGTCGGAAACCACGCCGATCACCTGCCACGCGCGGTCGAGGACCGCGATCACCGCGTCGTCGGTCCAGTCCTCGCGCTGCCGCAGGAGCTCGTACCCCATCTCGAGGTGCTCGACGTCGGCTTCGTCGTGCAGCTCGAAGTATTCGTCCTCGGGGAACGCTTTCGTGCCCGCCTGGCTGAACACGAGGCTGCCGGCTTCGAGGGCCAGGTGTGCCAGCACCGCGCGCTGCACGCCGGGCAGGATCGCGAACTGGTCGACGAACCACGAGGCGCCCATTTCGATGACCGGGTCCCAGACCAGCTGCCGGTCCTCCGCGCGGCTGCGGGCGAGGATCTTGTCGTGCCCGACCTCTTCCTGCTGGTGCTCCAGCGCGAGCGCCCGCAGTTCCGGGTCGCTCTCGAAGCTGACCCGCGCGCTGATCATCCGCTGGAAGGCGTTCGACCACGGCTGCAGGTACGTGAGCACCGCCTTCCGGGTTTCCGGCGGTGTGGTCTCGTCGCTCAGCAGGCGGATCAGGTCCGAGGATTCGTATTCCCGTTGCCGCTGCTCGTTGTGGCGGGCGACGCGCTCGACGTCCTGCTGGGTCACGATCGGCTCCTTAGCTTGGTGCTGCGGGAGATCATCCTTCCGGGACGCCTAGCCGAGATCAACGGGCGCGAGCGCCCGATCGTAGACGGGGAACCGGAAGTACGTGGTCACGTCGCCGCGGCGGCCCGCTGTGCGGTAGCTCACCAGCTCCAGCACGCGCGTGCCGGACAGCGGACCCGGCGCCAGCGCGGCGGTGAGGAGGCGGAACCGGCCCGGGTCGACGCCTTCGCGGTGCAGCAGTTCCGCCGTGCGCTCAACGGCTTCTTCGTCACTGGACGTGAGATCGGGCAGCCGTAGGTACGTCGTGGACTCCGCGGCCCGGTCCACCCCGGACCGGAACGCGAGGCAGCTCAGGGCGGCTTCCCCGGCTTCGGGCCGGCCGCCGGTCAGGGTGCGGTACGCGGCCGACGCGGCGGCCGCGTCGTGGCTCAGCGCCACCGAAGCGACGTCGTTGACTTCGGCGAGACCGGCGTCGTGGTTGCGGTAGTAGATCTTGACCCGGGCGTCGGCTTCGTCGGCCAGGTCGACCGCGAAGAACTCGATTTCCCGTTCGCCGCCGACGGTTTCGACGCGGCGGCGGGCATCGTCCCAGGCCGCGCTCATGCCGAGCCGGTCCATCGCCTCCGCGACGGCGGCCTCGCGGTGCGCGTGCGGCCAGGCGTAGAGCCCGAAGTAGGTCTTGTGGACGATCCGCGACGGCGGGCGCCAGGCGATCGAATGCCACACCGGCGCGGGGGACGGGCGGCCCGCCCGCGGGGTGAACGTCTCGTGGACGCGGTCCAGCCGGCGGGTGACGGGCCCGCCGTCCCCGGGCCAGACGACGTCGTGACCGAGGCTGTCGAACAGGATGCGCAGCTCGGGTTCGCCGCCCGACCAGTTCACCGACATCTCGGCCGGGAAGCCGTCTTCCGCCACATAGGACGGGTGCGCGGGCACGAGCCCGATCCGGTCGTGCGCCCAGCGGGGGAGCGCGGCGCGCAACGCCCGGGTCGTCCGGACGGACTGTTCCACCGGGACCCCGAGCGCTTCACTGGCAGTAGCCCAGAGCCCGCACAGAAAGTCACCGAAGAGACGGCCGTGTGCCGGATAGTTTTCCCTTATATATTCAGGAAAGTCCGGCACTCGACTGGTCACCAGCGGATGCTATCAGTTGGATGCTTGCTCAACTAAAAAGCTGCACCCGGGTGGTGCAACCAATTGGGCCATGTGGGTACGCCGGTGTCCGGGGTGGACACGGAGGGACACCTCGGGCACCGGCGAGTCCGGACCGGACACCAAGCGGACAACGCGCAGGTCTCAGACCCGCGCGGGCACCACCGTCATCGCGTGCTTCACCAACCGGATCAGCGCGAGCTTGCTGGAGTCCCTGTCACGCGCGTCACACATGACGATGGGCACTCGATCCGGGACCACGAGGGCCTCGCGGATCTCGTCGGCGGTGTAGCGCGGCGCGTTGTCGAAGCAGTTCACCGCGACGACGAACGGGATCTTCCGGCGCTCGAAGAAGTCGATGGCGGCGAAGCTGGTCTCCAGCCGCCGGGTGTCGACGAGCACGACCGTCCCGATCGCGCCGCGCGCCAGGTCGTCCCACATGAACCAGAAACGCGCCTGCCCCGGCGTCCCGAACAGGTACAGCACGTGCCGCGGCGAGATCGTGATCCGGCCGAAGTCGAGCGCGACCGTCGTGGTGGTCTTGCGCTCCACACCGGACAGGTCGTCGATCCCGGCGCTCGCCTCGGTGAGCACCTCTTCGGTCGTCAGCGGCGGGATCTCGCTGACCGAACCGACCATCGTGGTCTTCCCGGCGCCGAACCCGCCGGCGACGATGATCTTGACCGGCGTCGGGACCAGGTCGGTCCCCGTGCCGTCAGTACTTGATGAGGCCATCGAGAACCGCCTGGAGTGTTTCGAGGTCCGGCGACTGCGCCGGGTGGTGGGTGGGGGAGCGCGTGATCACGAGGCCGCGCTCGATCAGGTCGCCGACGAGCACGCGCACGACCCCCAGCGGGATCTTCACGTACACCGCGATCTCCGCGACCGAAACCGGGTGGCGGCACAGCTGCACGATCGCCACGTGCTCCGGGCCCAGCCCGACCGGCTCCTGCTCCGACCGCAGCGTCATGACCTGCGTGGACAGGTCCAGCCGCGCGCTGTCGCCCGGCGTCCGGCCGCTCGTGATCGTGTACGGCCGGACCAGCGGCCCGGCGGCCTCGTCGTACCAGCCGTCGTCCGAGCTCACGTGGCCTCCCGCAGCACCGACGCCGCTTCGCGCGGCGCCGACGCCATGTAGTCGCCGACCCGTTTCACCAGGCGGCTCATCTCGTAGGCGATCATCTCGACGTCGACGTTGTCCGCGGCCAGCACGGCGAGGCAGGCACCCTGGCCCGCCGCCGAGACGAACAGGTAGCCGCGTTCCATCTCGATCATGTTCTGCAGCACCGGGCCGCGGTTGAACTGCTTGCTCACCCCCTTGGCGAGGCTCTGCAAGCTGGAGGCGATCGCCGACAGCTGGTCCGAGTCGTCCTTGCTCATGCCCGCCGACTTGCCGATGAGCAGCCCGTCGGCGGACAGCACGATCGCGTTCTGCGCGCCGACCACGCGGCTCACCACGTCGTCGAGCAGCCAGTTGAGATCGGGTTTGGGGTTCCCGTACTCGTTCATTCGACGTCAGACCCTGACTTTCCTGTGTGGACTTTTCTGTGTGGTCGGGAACTACGCTTCGTCCGGCCCGCGGCCGCGGCGGGTGCCCTTGTGGAACGCCGCCAGCGTGCGCGCGGTGCCTTCGCCCGGCGCCACCACGTCGTCGTCGCTGTCGTCCGGTTCGGCCTCGAGCTGGGCGACGAGGTTCTGCTGCGGCTCGCGCCGGGGCAGCCGGGGCCGGTCGTCGGCCGGGCGCGGCGCGGCGGGGGTCTCGGCGGCGGGCGCCGCCTCCGGCTCCGGCACCGCGGCGGGCACGGACGGCAAGGCGTCGGGCGGGGTGAGCGCCCGCGCCGGGTACGGCCTCGGCTTGGTCTCTCGCTTCATCGGGATCTGGCCGGTGAACGAGCTGGGTGAGTCCATGGAACCGAGCGAGCTTTCTGCGGCCCGCGCGGCGGGGGCGCCCACCGGGGCGAGGACCGCGGTCGTTTCCGCCGGGGAGCTGCCGGGCTCTTCGGCACCCGCGGCGTCCTCGCCCGCCAGGTGCTGGCCCGGGATGAGCACGGTGGCGCGGAGACCGCCGTAGCGGGACGGGTCGAAGGTGACGGTGATGCCGAGCCGGGCCGCCAGCCGCGCGACCACGAACAGGCCGAGGCTGGAGTCGGCCCGCAGCGCCATCGCGTCGAACTCGGGGGCCTCCGCCATCATCGAGTTCGCCCACTCGCGGACGCCGTCCTTCATCCCGAGGCCCTGGTCGGACACGTCGACGACGACGCCGCGCGCGACCATGCGGCTGGTCACCTCGACCGGCGAGCCGGGCGGCGAGAACGACGTCGCGTTGTCGACGAGCTCGGCGATCAGGTGGATGGTGTCGGCCACCGCGGCGCCGACGATGGCGACGTCGGCGACCTGCTCCACCTGGACCCGCGCGTACTGCTCGGTCTCCGAGACGGCCGCGCGCAGGACCTCCATCAGCGCGACCGGCTTGCGCCAGCGGCGCCCGGGCTGCTTGCCGCCCAGGATGATCAGGTTCTCGGTGGTCCGGCGGGCGCGGGCGGCGAGGTGGTCGAGCTGGAACAGCGACGCCAGCTGCGTCGAGTCGTCCTCCCGCGCTTCCATCTCGTCGAGGATCTGCAGCTGCTGGTGCACCAGGACCTGGTTCCGGTGCGCGATGCCGAGGAACACGTTGTGCACGCCGCTGCGGGCCTTCGCCTCGCTCGCCGCGGCGTTGACGGCGGTCAGCTGCGCGGTGTTGAACGCCTCCGCCACCTGCCCGATCTCGTCGCGGCCGTGGTCCAGCTGCGGCAGCTCTTCCTCGAGGTCGACCGGTTCGCCGTTCTTCAGCCGCGCCACGATGTCCGGCAGCCGGTTGCGGGCGAGGTCGAGCGAGTCGTTGCGCAGCCGGGCGAGGCGCGTCATCAGCGCGCGGTCGACGAGCGAGCGCGACACCCGCACGGCGACGATGATCGCCGCCAGCGACGCGAGCAGGGCCAGGATGCTGCCGATGATGACGTTGCGCAGCTGCGCGTCACCGGAGTCGATCGCGGCCGCGGAAACCTTGTCCGCCTGGGTGATGGCCAGGTCGTTGAGGCCCTGGGCGACCTGGGTGGTCGCGTTCAGCCAGTCCGTTTCGGACACCGGCACGGTGTTCTGCTCGCTGGGCGACCACGGCCCGTGCTTGACGATCGCCTCTTCGGCGGTGGCCAGCTGCTGCCAGGCGGTGCTCTTGGTCAGCGCCCGGTACCGGTCGCGGACGTTCGCGTCGAGGAACGGCTCGATCTGCGCCAGCTGCGTGCGGTAGGTCCCGGACAGCTGCGCGAACTGGGCGAAGTCGTCGGGGGCGAACGTGCCGGCCGAGAAGGCCGTCGACACGAGCGACGTCTCGCGCGACATCGCGTCCCCGGCGCGGAAGACCGAGGTCGCGGTGATGCCGCCGGTCGCGGCTTCGGCGTCCGGCACGATGCGGGCCTGGGTGTCGAACAGGTTCGACGCCGTGTCCATCACGCCGTTGTAGTAGTTGTTGACCTGCGCGCGGTCGATGCTGCGGAAGCTGATCTGCGAGCGCAGCACGGGCAGCTGGTCGAACTGCGACTTCAGCGCGTTGACCTTGGACGCGATCTCGTCCGGCGCGTTCGAGATCGTCGCGGCGAACGCGTCCTGCAGCGTGCCGAGCTTCTCGTCGGTGACCTTCTGCTGCGCCTGCAGCCGGCCCGGGCCCAGCGCGGGGTCGTCCAGGTACTGCAGCGCGCTCTGGCGTTCCTTCTGGAATTCGGCCAGCGCGGTCGCCGCGGGGATGGACACCTCACGGACCGAAGCGGCGACCAGCCGGACGTAAACGCCGTTGAAGAGGAAGTAGGAAGAGACCGCGATCCACAGCACGAGCAGCGTCACGCTGGGAATGAGAACGGTCCTGGTCAGCCTTTTGCGGATCGACTTGTCGTACGGCTTGTCCGACTCGTCCTTGGCGTCTTTGTTCAGCACGGCGGTTCACGAACTCCTGAGTGACGGTCGGCGAGGAAAGGGGACCCGGACGAGGAAGCGGACACGACGATGGGACACAGCGGCCGCCGTCACCCGTCTTCGCCTCACCCTCCGTGTTGCCGCGGAATCGATCAGGGTCCGTTTTTTACCACGAACCGCCGAGGGCCCGTGGTGCTGACCCAGCTCGCGGACGGTTGTCCGGCGAGGGGCGAACGGTGTTTACCGAGTGCGTCGGCGTGGTTACGCGCATTTCCTCTGGTAACGGCCTCGCGGCTGTTTTCGCCGTCTTGCACACTGGGCCGAACGGGTGAATGTGAATTCGTCTGATGCGGCGGGCGGCGCTTGATGGTCTTGACCACAGGGGTCCGTCGCGGGCGCGTCGTGACAGCGGTCAGGGTTCGCCGTAGCCGGGTTCCGCGCGGAGGTCGGGACGTGGCCGCCGGGGCTCGCGGACGCCGCCGGGGTCACCGCCGCTGGTCACCCACACGGTCACCGTGCCCCACCGGTCCAGCCGGGTCCCCGCGGCCGGGAGCTGGGCCACGACCAAGCCGTTCAGGAGCGGGTGGGGGCTGTCCGGATCGGGTCCCTGCAGCGTCAAGCCCGCGTCGTGGCCCGACAGCCACGCGTCGAGTGCCTGCCTGCCCCGGAAGTCCGGTACGACCACCGGCCGCGGTTCGTCCGCCACTGCTCCTCACCCGCTTCCCAGGGTAGCGGCGCCGGCAAGGCCCGGATTGACAAAGTGGCAGCTCTTGTCAAACCAGCTTTACATCACCTACAGTTTCGTAAATCACTCGAGGAGGCGTGATGAGCGAACTGACCGGAACCGTCCCCGCCGGCTCGACCGAGCTGTGGCGGGACCGCAAGCGGTACCTGTGGCTGATCGGGCTGGTCGTGCCGTCCCTGGCGTTCCTCGCCATCGGGCTGCACGCGGCCACCGGCTGGGGCGGGTGGTTCTGGATCGGCCCGGTCGTGATCCTGGTGATCGTGCCGCTCATCGACCTGGGCGCCGGGCTGGACCGGAGCAACCCGCCCGACGACGTCATCGAGCGGCTGGAGAAGGACCGCTACTACCGCTGGATCACCTTCGCCTTCCTGCCGATCCAGTACGTCGGCTTCGCCGCCGCGTTCTGGCTGATCGCCCGCGGGGACCTCGGCGTCGCGGACAAGATCGGGCTGGCGGTCTCCATCGGCTGCATCGGCGGGATCGGCATCAACACCGCGCACGAGCTGGGGCACAAGAAGGAGAGCCACGAGCGCTGGCTGTCGAAGATCGCGCTGGCGCAGAGCTTCTACGGGCACTTCTACATCGAGCACAACCGCGGTCACCACGTCCGCGTCGCGACGCCGGAGGACCCGGCGAGCAGCCGACTCGGCGAGAGCTTCTACCGCTTCTGGCCGCGCACGGTCTTCGGTTCGCTGAAGTCGGCGTGGCGCCTGGAGCGCAAGCGCTACGCCCGCCGCGGCAAGCACCCGTTCCGCCTCGGCAACGACGTCCTCAACGCCTGGCTGATGTCCGCGGTGCTGTGGGCGGCGATGGTCGCGTGGCTCGGCGTGGGCGTGCTGCCGTACCTGGTGATCCAGGCCGTCGTCGGGTTTTCCCTGCTGGAGGTCGTCAACTACATGGAGCACTACGGCATGCTGCGGCAGCGGGTCGGCGTCGAAGGCAAGCGGCGCTACGAGCGGGTGGATCCCAGCCACAGCTGGAACTCCAACAACATCGCCACCAACGTCCTGCTCTACCACCTGCAGCGGCACAGCGACCACCACGCGAACCCGACGCGCCGCTACCAGACCCTGCGCGACTTCGCCGAATCGCCGGTGCTGCCGACCGGGTACGCCGGGATGATCGTGCTGGCGCTCGTGCCGCCGGTGTGGCGCCGGGTGATGGACCCGCGGGTGCTCGCCCACTTCGGCGGCGACGTCTCCCGCGCGAACATCCAGCCGTCGAAGCGCGAGAAGATCCTGGCCCGGTACGGCACCCGCGTCACCGCGGCCGGGCCCGCGCCGGCCGACACCCACGGCGACGCGACCGAAGGCGGCATGTGCCCGGGCTGCGGGTACGTCTACGACGAGAAGCTCGGCGACCCGCGGGAGGGCTTCCCGGCCGGCACGCCGTGGTCGGCGATCCCGGACTCCTGGTGCTGCCCCGACTGCGGCGTCCGCGAGAAGGTCGACTTCGTCGCGCCGGGCCGGGTGGGTGCGTGATGCGGATCGAAGCGGACCGCGGCAAGTGCGACGGCCTCGGCATGTGCGAAGCGATGGCGCCCGACTTCTTCGAGGTCGGCGAGGACGGCACCGTCGTCGTGCTCGACGAGCGGCCCGGCGAGGAGCACCGGCAGGACGTCGCCGCCGCCGTGGACTCCTGCCCCGTGCTGGCCTTGAGGCTGGCATGACCCTCGTCGTCGTGGGCGCGTCGCTCGCCGGGCTGCGCGCCGTGGAAGCCGCCCGCCGCACCGGGTACCGCGGCCGGATCGTGCTGATCGGGGCCGAGGAGCACCTGCCCTACGACCGGCCGCCGCTGTCCAAGGCGTTCCTCGCCGCCGGCGGCCCGCGGGCGGTCGAGCCGTTCCACACCGAGGAGGTGCTCCGCGAAGTCCTCGGCGTCGAGCTGCTGCTGGGCGCGTCGGCCGAGGGGCTCGACCTCGGCTCGCGCGAGGTGACCGTCGCGGGCCGGGCCGTGCGGTACGACGCTCTGGTGATCGCCACCGGCGCGACCGCGCGCACCTTGCCCGGCGCCCGCGCGCTGCGCACCGCCGAAGACGCTGTCGCCGTGCGCGACGCGCTCGACCGGGGCGCGCGGACCGTCGTGATCGGCGCCGGGTTCATCGGCTCGGAGGTCGCGTCCGCGGCCCGCGCCCGGGGCCTGCCGGTGACGATCGTGGAAGCCGCCGCCGTCCCGCTCGCCCGCGCGGTCGGGGAGACCGCCGGGGCGGCGCTGGCCGCGTTGCACCACGAAGCCGGTACCGAGCTGCGTCTCGGCGCCGAGGTCACCGGCGTCACCGACGGCAGCGTGCGGCTGGCCGGGGGCGAAGTCCTGCCCGCGGACCTCGTGGTCGCCGGCATCGGCGCCGTCCCGGCCACCGGCTGGCTCGAAGGCAGCGGGCTGGTCCTGCACGAACGCGACCGCGGCGTGGTCTGCGACGCGACCCTGTCCGCCGGGGCACCGGGCGTCTACGCGGCGGGCGACGTCGCGCACGTGGCGAGCCCGCTGTTCGGCGGCCTCCTGCGGCTCGAGCACTGGACGAACGCGGCCGAGCAGGGAGCGGCCGCCGCTCGCCACGCGCTCGACCCGGCGGCCGCGCGGCCGTTGGAAGCCGTGCCGTACTTCTGGTCCGACTGGTACGGCCACCGGATCCAGTTCGTCGGCACGCCGGACGCAGACGAGGTCGTGACCGCCGGGGACACCACGCTCTACCGCCGCGGCGACCGGCTCGTCGGCGCGCTCACCGTCGACCGCCCGCGCGAGATCATGAAGCACCGCAGGCGGATCGCGGGCCGGGCGTCCTGGGCGGATGCGCTGGCCTTCGCGGGGACGGCCTAGGATGACGGTCATGAGCGGGGCACCTCCGGCGCCGCCCGAAGGTGGACAGCACCGGCGGCCGATCATCGCCGCGGCGATCGAGCTGACCGCGCGGTCCGGCTGGCCGTCGGTCACCATGGCCCGGCTGGCCGAGCTGGTCGGCGTCAGCAGGCAGACCGTCTACAACGAGATCGGCTCCAAGGCCGCGCTGGCCGAGGCGATGGTCGCGCACGAGCTCGACCGGTTCCTCACGGTCGTCGACGCCGCCTTCGAACACCACCCGGACGACCTCATCGAGGCGTTCTACGAGGCCGTCCGCTCGGTGCTCGAACTCGCCGAGGACAACGTCCTGCTGCGCGCGATCGTCTCGGCGTCGCACGGCGCCGCGCCCGAACTCCTCCCGCTGCTGACCACCGACGCGGGCGCGCTGCTCGCCCGCGCGAAGGTCGTGCTCGCCGAGCGCGTGCGGCCCTACCGGCTGCCGCTCTCCGACGACCAGGTCGACGTCGTGATCGACCTGGTGGTGCGCGCGGTCCTCAGCCACGTCATGCAGCCGTCGGACACCCCGGCCCGCACGGCGGATTCCCTGGCGTGGGTGGCGACCCGCATCCTCGGCCTGGCGGCCGTGCCGCCGCTGCGGCACAGCTGACGCCTCAGCGGAGCCCGTGCCGGTTCAGCCACGCCGAGAGTTCGGTGGCGATCTCCTTCGGCCGGTCCTCCTGGGCGTGGTGCCCGGCCTCCCCGCACGCGACGACGTCCAGCGCGGCGATGTTTTCCGTGCACCACTTCGTCATCGCTTCGCCGATGAGCAGGGTGGGGGAGCCCTCGAACGTCAGGAGCAGCTTGGGGACGCCGGTGGCGCCGGCCAGCCACCGGTCGTAGGCCTCGACGCGCTCGACCAGCCCGGCGGGCTCCCCGCCGAGCGGCAGCTGACGGGCCCAGGCGAGCACCGGGCGGCGGCTTTCCGGGGTGGGGAAGGGCGCGAGGTAGACGGCCAGGTCGTCGTCGGACACCGGCGTGCGGACACCGCCGGTGAACGCCTGCCGGATGAACAGGTCCTGCGTCAGCACCATTTCTTCGCCGACGCCGGGCGTGCGGATCTTGCGGGAGCGCTCGGCCGCCTGCGGCGACAGGTCGTCCCACGCCATCGGCTTCACGATGGTCTCGAAGAACGCGAGCCCGCGGACCCGGCCGGGGTGGCGGGCGGCGTGGTCGAAGGCGAGCGCGCCACCCCAGTCGTGCCCGACGAGCACGACGTCGTCGAGCTCCAGCGCGTCGAACCAGTCGTCGAGGTAGCGGGCGTGGTCGGCGAAGGTGTAGCCGATGTCGGGCTTGGGCGAGCGGCCCATGCCGATGAGGTCGGGCGCGAGCAGCCGCCCGCCGCCGACGTGGGGGAGAACGTGGCGCCAGCCGTGCGACGAGCCGGGGTTGCCGTGCAGGAACACGATCGGGGTGCCGCTGCCGGTTTCTTCGTGGTGGAGGACGGGCATTTCAGGCTCCTTCGAGCGGGGTGTCGAGCAGCAGGGTGAGTTCCCGGGTCAAGGCCGCGGTGCGATCGGCGCGACGGCCGCCGAGCGGCGCGAGCAGCCGGTCGAGCAGCGTGCCGACGGTGGCGATAGCGGGCTCGACGACTTCGCGCCCACGGTCGGTGAGGGTGAGCCGGATGGTCCGGGTGTCGGCGGGGTCGCGGGTGCGTTCGACCATGCCGTCGGCGTCGAGGGTGCGGGCGAGCTTGGAGACGTAGAGGGCTTCGAGACCGGTGTGGTCGGCGAGTTCCCGCTGGCTCGGCGGGTGGTCGCGCTGGAGGTCGAGGAGCGAGGCGAGGAAGACGTACTGGGCGTGGGTCAGCCCGGCCGGGGCCAGCGCCCGGTCGACGGCGACGCGCCACTTCATGGAGAGGCGCCAGACCAGGTGCCCGGGAGTGCTCATGCCAGATACTGTACATGACTACTGTAGCTATGGCTACTATTTGGCCGTAGTGAATGAGACTCATTCATGTCGTCGGACGTCAGGGCCTCGGCAAAGTCGCGGCGGTTTGCCCGGCGGCGGCTTCGCCGGTGTCTTGAATGACTCATTCAGGTCTTCGGAGGTCCTGAATGACTCATTCAAGACACCGCGGGGCGGCCCGGCGCCACTCGCCGCGGCCGGCACCGGTCGGTTCAGACCGAGGGCGGTCGGCTCCCGGCGACTTTGCCGGGCCTCTGTCGCCGGACGACCTGAATGAGTCATTCAGGTCGTCCGGCCAGCTCCCGGATCCGGTCCAGCGCCGCCCGCACCTCGGTGAAGCTCGTCGTGAGCGGGCTGAGCCCCACGCGAATACCGTCCGGACGGCGGAAGTCGATCAGCACGCCGTTGTCGATCAGCACCCGCGAAAGCCGCTCGGCGTCCGGGTGGCGGAGGGTGACGTGGCCGCCGCGGCGGTCGTCGTCGCGGGGTGAGGCGACCTCGAACCCGAGCGGGGCCAGCCACTCGTCGGCGAGGGAGAGCACCCACCGGCCCAGTGCCACGGCCTTGGCGCGCACGCGGTCGATCCCCGCCTCGGCCAGCAGCGCGACGCCCTCCTGGACGCCCGCCATGCCGAGCACCGGCGGCGTGCCGGACAGCGCCCGGCGGATCCCCGGCGCGGGGACGTACTCGGCCGCCATGCCGAACGTGTCGGCCGCGCCCATCCAGCCGGTGATCGGCTGGCCGAACTCCGCGTGGTGGCGGGCGTTGACGTAGAGGAAAGCGGGCGCGCCGGGGCCGGCGTTGAGGAACTTGTACGTGCAGCCGACGGCGAAGTCGGCGCCCGCCGCGTCGAGCGCGACCGGGATCGAGCCGACGCTGTGGCAGAGGTCCCAGACGGTGAGGCCGCCGCGGTCGCGCACCAGCCGCGTGATGGCGGCCAGGTCGGCGATCGCGGCCGAGCGGTAGTCCACATGGGACAGCACGACCGCCGCGGTGCGCGGCCCGGTCACCGCCGCGACGTCTTCGGGGCGGACGTCGGCGGCCTCGATCCACCGGACCGTGAGCCCGAGTTCGGCGGCGACGCTTTCGACGAGGAACCGGTCGGTGGGGAAGTTCGCGGTGTCCGTGACGATCTCGTCGCGCCCCGGCCGCAGCGCGACGGCCGCGCGCAGCACCTTGTAGAGGCACACGGACGTCGAGTCGGCGACGATCGTCTGGCCCGGCGCGGCGCCGAGCGCGACGCGGCCCAGCTCGTCGCCGATCGCTTCGGGCAGCGCGAGCCAGCGCTCTTCCCACGACCGGATGAGCCGGCCGCCCCATTCTTCGGCGACGAGTTGCCGCAGGCGTTCCGCGGTGGCGCGCAGGGGACGGCCGAGGGAATTGCCGTCCAGGTAGGCGACGACGCCGGGATCGCTGATCGGGACGAACCGTTCGCGGAAGGGCGCCAGCTCGTCTTCCGCGTCGAGGCGCTCGGCCTCCGCCAAGGTGGTCAGCGGTTCTTCTCCTTCAGGCGCACGGTTTCCTTGCGCACCTCGGCCTGGGTGGCGCGCTCGCGCACCAGCCAGTCGGGGCTTTCCGCCTTCAGCGCGTCGATCTGCTCGGTGGTGAGCGCTTCGGTGATGCCGCCGCGCGTGAGGCCGCCGATGGAGACGCCCAGCTTCGCCGCGACGACCGGCCGCGGGTGCGGCCCGTTCCGGCGCAGTTCCTGCAGCCACTCGGGCGGGTCGGCCTGCAGCGCGTTCAGTTCGTCGCGGGAGACGACACCCTCCTGGAACTCGGCGGGGGTGGCTTCGAGGTACACGCCCAGTTTCTTCGCCGCCGTCGCGGGCTTCATGGTCTGGGCGGTCTTGTGCGACGTCATGCCGTCCAGGGTAGCCAGCGGGGTGCCCGGTAACCTGACCCGGTGACCTCGTTCCGCCTCGCCTACGTTCCCGGAGCGACCCCCGCCAAGTGGGTGCGGACCTGGGGCGAGCGGGTGCCGGAGGTGCCGCTGACCCTGGTGCCGGTGGCCGCGGCGGACGCGGCGGGCCTGCTGCGCGCGCGGGAGGCGGACGCGGCGCTGCTGCGCTCGCCGATCGACCGCGACGGCCTGCACGCGATCCCGCTCTACACCGAGACGACCGTGGTCGTGGTGGCCAAGGACCACCTGATCGCGGCGGCGGACGAAGTGTCCACCGTGGACTTGGCGGACGAGGTCGTGCTGCACCCGCTGGACGACACCCTGGAGTGGCCGTCCCGGCCGGGCCGCCCGGCGGTTTCGCGCCCGGAGACCACGGCGGACGCGATCGAGCTCGTGGCGGCCGGCGTCGGGGTGCTCGTCGTCCCGCAGTCGCTGGCCCGCCTGCACCACCGCCGCGACCTGACCTACCGGCCGGTCGGGGACGCGCCGCAGTCGAGCGTCGCGCTGTCGTGGCTGGAGGACGAGACGACGGACCTGATGGAGCAGTTCATCGGCATCGTCCGCGGCCGCACGGTCAACAGCACGCGCGGCCGCCAGCAGGCCCCGGCTCCGGCGGAGCGCAAGCGCCCGGTGCGGAAGCCGGCGCCGCCGAAGCCGGCCCGGCGGACCGGCGGCGCGGGGAAGCGGCGCCGCCGGTCGTGAGCCGGGGTCAGGCGGTCGTGCAGACGCAGTTGCCGTCGGCGCGGTCGGCCAGGTCGGGGTCGTCGAACCAGTGGCCGTTCTCGCCGAGGTAGCGGAACTGCAGCACGGTGCCGGGGGCGACGTCGACCGACGCCGAACGCCGGCCGTTGGAGCGCGGGGTGAGGTGGTGGCGGCCGGGCGTCCAGTCGTTGAACGAACCCACGACGCTCACCCGTCCGGGCGGTGCGCCGACCGGCAGGCTGAAGGTGACGCGCTGGGTGCCGGCCCGGCTCTTGCTGATCTTGATCACTCGGTGTCGGCCTTTCGCGGAGGACGGTCGGGAGGGCGTGCTCGGCACTGAGCGCCGACATGGTCGCACAGGCGTGACGAAGTGGTCACCTGGAGTGCCCGAAGGAGGGAACGCGCCGCTCAACGGTTCGCCACCGACCGGGTGGTCCTCGGGTGAACCATGATCAGCTGGGGTCCATCGCGGGATTCCGGTGCGAAACTGGCTGCCGTGACCGTCGTCGTCGATCGTCGGGTCAAGGACCCGTGTGCCTGGCTCAGCGCCGTCTCCCACGAACTCGCCGTCACGCCTCCGGCGGACACGCGAGCGGTACTCCTGGCGGTGTGGGACGGGCTGGCCGCCGCCCGGCTGGCCGGCCTGCACGCGGCCGCGGCTTCGCCCCGCTGGCGAACCCGGCAGCGCCACGCCGAATCCGTCGAGTTCGACCTCGCCCTGCTGCTGGCGCGCGACTGCACCATCGCCACCGGCCGGGCGATCCCCGCCCGGCTGCCGCGAGCCGCCGTCGCCTGGCCGGAGGAGAAAGCCGCCGCGGCGGTCGCGGCGATCGTGTCGTTCTGCGGCACGGCCGAGGCGGTCCTGCGGCGGGCGGGCGAGCTGACGCCGGTGTGGGAGGACAGCCTCCTCGGGCCGGTCGCGCTGACGAGCTGGCTCGCGGACTGCTGGACGGGCCGCCACACGGGCTGCCCCCTCCACCTCCCGGCCCCGCCGCCGCCGTGGTGGCGCTGACGTTGTCCGTCAGGTGAAGTCTGGGCCGCACCGGCGGTGCGCCGGTGCGGTGGAGAGGAGGCCGGGGTGACCGAAGCGGCCCCGCTCAGAAGAATCCCGGACCAGGCACGCGCGGCGCTCCGGGCGGTTTTGCTGGCCGAGCTGACCGCCGCCCGCCGGCGGGGACAGGCGGCGGGCTGCCCACCGGAGGTGCTGACGCGGGTCTTCGAGGCGCGGCGGAGCCGGCTGGCCGAGGACGGCCGGACGGCCCCACCCAAGTCGGCTTAGGTGAGGTCGGCCGCGATGTCATGAAAGGGTCGTTCACCTCGCCAGACGACATGAACGACCCTTTCATGACATCTCCGCGTCGCCAGGCAGACCGCGCGAGGTCAGCGGCCCAGGATGGCCAGCACCGTGGCCACGATCCCGTCGAGCCGCTCCCGGTCGGCGAGCGCGGCCGCCAGCCAGTCGTCGCGGGCGGAGTCGCCGGACCCCGCCGCGCCGAACAGCGTCCGGATCACCACCGCGACCACCTCCTCCGCCGGGTCGCCGCGCGCCAGCCGGGAATCGATCGCCGCCAGTGCCTCCTCGGCCAGCCGCGCCAGCTGCGCGTCCTCGATCTCGTCGCGGCCGACCAGTTCCAGGGCGGGCGGTTCCGCCGCGTTGTCCGCCGGCATCGGGGCCACCGGTGCCCGCTTGTGGCCCAGTGGCCGCTCGACGTGCTCGTCGTACCACTTCGGGCGGGACCGCATCGCCGTCAGCACCTTCCGCACTTCGCGGTCGATCGTGTCGCGGTCGGCCACCGGCTCGCCGGTCACCTCGGCGCGCCGCGCGGCCCAGGCGTCGAGGGGCCACAGCTCGGCGCCCGCCGCCGTCGGGACGCCGGCCCAGGTGAGGATCTGCACCGCCAGGTCGCACAACCAGGTGTCGCCGAAGAGGGCGTCACCGAGCCAGGACGGGAGGCGAGGCCGTTGCAGGGCCCCGATTTCGCCGCGCCGCCGCCGGTGGGCGTCGACCGTCGCCGGGCTCAGGCGGGTGGCCAGCCAGCCCTCGAGGTTCTCGATCGGGCCGGTCGCGCGCCGCAGCGCGTGCTCCACCACCGCCTCGACGTCGTCGTGGAAGCGGTCGAGGCAGTCGGGGCGCAGCCACTCGAGGCCGCGGGCGCAGTCCGGGTGCCGTCGCCGCCGTTCCAGCGGCTTGGTGATCCGCGTGAACACCAGCGGCCACGCCACGCTGTAGACCGCGCCGCGCAGCCGCGCGCGGACGCCGGGCGGCGCCGCCGCGGCCGAGCCGGCGAGCAGGCCGTCGCGGGCCAGCCGGCGGACGCCCGCGACGTCGGTGCTGTCGAGCAACCCGTCCTCCCGATGTCGTCGACGGGAAAATGGTGGGTCAGCCGGAGAACCGGAAATGGCCGCGGCCGGGCCGAATCACGGCGGAAATGGCCAACCACTGGCCACCCGGGAATCACCTGATCGGCGCACGCGGTACGCCCGATCGCCCGGAAGTCCGCGTGCCACAATCGGATTCCCATGGCACACGAGGACGGTCTGCTCCGGGAACTCACCACTTTGCGGCGCGGCTGGGGCCTGGAAGCCGAACGGCTGCGAAGCCGCCTCGGGCCGCTCGTCTCGGGCTGGAGCGAAATCCACCGGACGACGAGCGACCGCGACGCGCGGCGAGTTCTGCGTGCCGCGATTTCGGCCGCGATCGCGGATTTCCCGCCCGACGACCGGCTGGCGGTCAACGTCGCGCTCGGCATCGCCGCCGGCACCCAGCACGCCCGGCTCCGCGACCGGATCGGGGTCCTCGCCGACCGCCTCCAGGTCTCCGAACGCACGGCGCGGCGCCGCATCGACCGCGCGTTCGCCCGCCTCGCCGCGGAAATCCAGGCCGGGTCGCAGCCGGGCGACGGCGAGCCCGACCCGGACCGCGGCTGGTTCGTCAAGCGGCTCAAGGCGCTCGTGCGGCTGGACACCGCCGAACCGGAGCTGATCGAGGAGCGCGTGATCGTGGCGACCCAGGACGGGCTCCGCCGGATCTCCGCGCAGTTCACCGTCCCCCGCACCGACGACGGGCTGGACGGCGAACGGCACGTTGCCGCCGACGCCCAGCACGGCGTGCGGATCAGCGACCGGAGCCGCGAGGGGCAGCGGCACTTCCGCTGGCTGCTCGACCTGCCGCGGCCCCTGTCCCGCGGTGACAGCCACACGTTCTCGCTTGTCCTGCGGATCCAAGACGGGCGCCCGATCCGGTCGTCCTACACGTTCGTGCCGCTGGTGACGTGCGAGTCGTTCACGGTGCGCGTGCGCTTCGACCCGGACCGGCCGCCGCGGTCGGTGTGGCGCCTGGACCGGGTCGCGCCGTCGGTGCTCGCCGACCCGCCGCAGCCGGGCGCGCCGCTGGACCTCGACGGCGCCGGCGAGGTGGCGCAGGACTTCGCCGCGCCCCAGCTCGGGTACGCCTACGGCCTGCGCTGGCTGCCTGACTGAAAGTATTCCTTGACACGAATATTCTTCTGTGTGAATACTTAGACCCATGGACGGGATCGCAGCAGCACTCGGGGACGCGGCGCGGTGGCGCATCGTCGAACTCCTGGCCGAGCGCCCCCGCTCGGTCGGCGAGCTCGCCGAGCTGACCGGGCTGCGGCAGCCGCAGACCACCAAGCACCTGCAGACCCTCGCCCGGGCCGGCCTCGTCGCCGTTTTCCCGCTGGGGCAGCGCCGCGTCTACGCCCTCGAGGCGGAGCCGCTCGCCGCCTTCGCGGGCCGGCTGCGGGAGCTGGCCGAGGCGACGACGGGCCACGCCGGCGAGCGGGACGTCGTCGCGCGCTACCGGGCGGCGATCGAGGCGGACGCCGCGGTCGCGGACCGGGACCGGTGGGCGGACGGGCGCGAGTTCGCGTTCGACCGGCTGCTGGCCGTGCCGCGCGAGACCGTCTGGCGGCACTGGACCGAGCCGGGCCTGCTGGGGTCCTGGTGGGTCCCGCCGCCGCTGACGATCACCGAGTGCGTCCTCGAGCCGCGGCCGGGCGGGCGGGCCGTGGTCGCCTACCGCGACGCGGACGGCGAGTACCGCTCCGAAGGCCGTGTCCACGCGGCCGAGGAACCCGCGCACCTCGCGTTCGACCTCGCGGTGGCGGGCCCGGCCTCGTTCACCGGCCACTACGACCTGGCGCTGGCCGAAGAGCGCGGGGGCACCCGCCTCCGGCTCGGCCTGCGCATCACCGCGACGACCCCCGAGGCCGTCCCCGCGATCGCCGGCATCGAAACCGGCTGGGGGCAGGTTCTCGACAACCTCACCGCTGTACTCACGAAGAAGGGCTGAAAACCATGACCGACCGCAAGGTGACCGCGAACCTGAGCCTGACCCTCGACGGCCGCTACCACGGCCCCGCCGGTCCGGCCGACATGGGCGCGATCGTCACGTACGCGATGACCGACGTCGCCCGCCGTCACCTCACGCGCATCTGGGAAGGGGCGACGACGGCGGTGCTCGGCCGCCGCAACGCCGAGGGCTTCCTCGGTTTCTGGCCGACGGTGGCCGCCGACGAGAACGCCGACCCGCGCGACCGCGGTTACGCGAAGTGGCTGGTGGACGTGGAGAAGGTGGTCTTCTCGACCACGCTGACGGAGTCCCCGTGGGAGCGCACCCGCCTGGTGAACGCCCCGGCCGCGGAGGTCATCGCCGGGCTGAAGGCGACGGGCTCGGGCGAGATCCTGGTGAACAGCAGCGCGAGCGTCATCAAGGCCCTGCTCGAAGCGGACGCCCTCGACCGCCTGTACCTGATGATCTGCCCGGAAATCGCGGGCGGCGGCCCCCGCCTCTTCGACGACGGCCTGCCGGCCACCAAGTGGAAGCTGACCCACCACGAAACAGGCGACCTGGGCGAAACGGCAGTGGTCTACGACCGCATCCGCTGACCAGTCCTGAGTGGACGGTCGCCGGCCCATGGACCGGCACGCAAGGTGACGCGCGTTGCGCGCCGGGGGTCCGGGGGTTGTCCCCCGGGCAGATACTGCGGGCACCGGCGAAGGTGCGCCAGCACCGAGCAGCAAACCCCGACTCGTGGGGCGGGCGGGGCTCGAACCCGCGGCCAAGGGATTATGAGTCCCCTGCTCTAACCAACTGAGCTACCGCCCCCTGACCCCCGGCACGCGGATTTGCGTCCGCACAGAAGTCTCAGTTCGGTTCAAGTTATCACAGCGGCCATCCGGGCAGATCCGGTAGGCCAAACAGGTTCAAGTGGCCGCCGACCGGGGCACGCTCGTCTAAGTTGCAAGGGCGTCACCGCTGAAACCCCCGGCGGGAGGGAACGATGGCCGGCGCCACGCCGCCCCACCGCCGGGCGTTCCGGCTGGCGCTGCTGGACGCGTTCACGGCGGGGGCGGGCCTGGGCTTCCTCGCCCACCAGTACCGGGAGGAGCTCGTGGCGAACCCCGCGGTCATCGGCCTCGCGCTGCTCTTCCTGTTCGCGCTGGGCTTCGTGGTCCGCGCCGCCGCGCGAGCCCTCTTCCGGGCGGGCTCGCGCGTCGACGCGATCCTGGCGGAGGAGCTGCGGGACAGGCCTTCGCCCCGTCCGCGGTGACGGAAGTCGTTGCGGAGCAAGGCGAAGACCACGGATTCCGCTCAGGAACCGCCGCCGGGGGTTGTTGTGGGCGTCGGTGTTGTCGGGGTGGTGGTGTTCGGCGTGGTCTGCGGCGGTGTGGTGCGGGGCGTCGTGGTCGGCGGGGTCGTCGCCGCGCCGTAAGCCGCGTAGGTGAACCAGATCTGGCCGAACGTCTTCGGCGTGGTCTGCGTGAACATCGCCCGCACCTGGAACGTGGTCGCCGTGTACGACCCCTGCACCGTGTTGAGCATGAACGCGTTGAACGGGCCCGGCGTGTTCGCCGAGACCACGACGGCCTCGGGCACCTTGCCGAGGCCGTGGGTGACCGTGCAGAAGCCGCTGCCGTCCGTCACGCAGGTGGCTTGCGCCGCTTGGACGATCGGGGCCGGTGACGGGCCGACGGCGGCGGACGCGCCCGCGAAGGCCACCGCCCCCGCCGTGACGACGACGGCCCCGCCCAGGACGGCGAGTGCGGTTCGAACCTGAAGTGCCATGGTGGATCCTCCCCTGGGAACAACACCACCGGGATCGTTCCGCCGCCCGCCGCCGTTACGCCCGACTGTCCACAGGGGACTCCACCCGGTACCGGAAGTTCCCGAGCCCGCCCGCCGTGCTCAGCTCCACCGGCTCCAGCCGGACCCGCGTGCCGCCCGGGTGGTCGAAGAGCCGGACTCCGTCGCCGAGCAGCACCGGGGCCACGTGCACCAGGACCTCGTCGAGCACGCCCGCCTCGAGGCAGCGGCGGGCCGTCGCCGGGCCCAGTACCGCGACGCAGCCGTCGCCCGCTGCCGCCGAGGCCGCGGCGACCGCCTTCAGCAGGTCCGCCTCGAAGGTGAAGCCCGGCTGCGCCGACGCCGGGTCGTCGCGGGTCACCACGAAGATCGGGACGCGGACGCGGCCGCCGTAGACCTCGCCCTCCGCCGTGGTCGCCGGGGCGTACGTGCGGTGGCCCATCAGCACCGCGCCGATCTCGCCCATGACCCGCTCGGCGACCGGGTTCGGGCCGGTGGGCAGGCCCCGCAGCCAGGACATGTCGTCGGCGGGGCCGGCGACGAAGCCGTCGAGGGACATCGTGATGTGGTAGAGGACCTTGGCCATGGTGCCGCCTTCCGGTTCGGGGTGTCACCGGTACCGACGAGCGGGGCCGCGGAAACTCATCGGCTCAGGCGGGCACGAGTTCCCGGCCCTCCGACGCGGCGGCGTAGCGGCGGGCCAGCGCCGCGCAGACGATCAGCTGGATCTGGTGGAACAGCATCAGCGGCAGCACGATCAGCCCCACCTGCGCGTGCCCGAACAGCACCGTCGCCATCGGCAGGCCGCTCGCCAGGCTCTTCTTCGACCCGCAGAACACGATGGTGATCCGGTCGGCGCGGGCGAAGCCGAGCGCGCGGGCGCCCCAGCCGGTCGCGGCCAGCACGGCCGCCAGCAGCACGCCGCACACCGCGCCGAGCACCAGCAGGTGGCCGAGGTCGAGCCGGTGCCAGATGCCTTCGGTCATGCCCGCGCTGAACGCCGTGTAGACGACCAGCAGGATCGAACCGCGGTCGACCAGCTTCAGCGGCGCCGCGTGCGCGGAGATCCAGCCGCCGATCCAGCGCCGCGCCAGCTGGCCCGCCACGAATGGCGCGAGCAGCTGCAGCACGATCCCCAGCACCGCCGACCCGTCGACGCCGGCGCCGTCGCCCGCGAGCAGCAGCGCCGCCAGCAGCGGGGTGAGCACGATCCCGGCCAGGTTGGACAGCGACGCGCTGCAGATCGCCGCCGCGACGTTGCCGCGCGCGATCGAGGTGAACGCGATCGACGACTGCACGGTCGAGGGCAGCACGGCGAGGAACAGCACCCCGGCGGCCAGCTGGGCGGGCAGCACCGACGACGGCAGCGCGAACAGGGCCAGGCCCAGCAGCGGGAACAGCACGAACGTCGCGCCGAGCACGACCGCGTGGAGGCGCCAGTGCCGCAAGCCGTCGAGGGCTTCCTGCGTGGACAACCGGGCGCCGTACAAGAAGAACAGCAGACCGACGGCGATCGTGGTGGCGGTGCCGAAGCCGCCGGCCACCGCGCCCGAAGCGGGCAGCAGGGTGGCGACGCCGACGGTGGCGAGGATGGCGAGGACGAACGGGTCGAGACGCAACCGGGACATGGATCTCCTTCCACAGCCATTGTCGGCGCCGCCGCGTTCATTGTGAACCCCGATGACCGGACTGACTGTCATCGTGAATCGCGATAAAGTGACCGCGTGCTCGACCCCCGCCTGTGCCGTTCCTTCCTCGCCGTCGCCGAGACGCGCAGCTTCACCGCGGCCGCGCGGCGCCTCGGCGTCGGCCAGCCGACCGTCAGCCAGCACGTGCGCCGGCTCGAACGCGATTCGGGCGGGCTGCTGTTCGCCCGCGACACCCACACCGTCGAGCTGACCGCGCGCGGGCAGGCGATGCTGGGGTTCGCGCAGACGGTCGTCGACACCGAAGAACGCGCGGAACGGCACTTCCGCGGGGCCGAGCTGCGCGGCCGCGTCCGGTTCGGCGTGTCCGAGGACTTCGCGCTCGGCGAGCTGCCGGAGATCCTGCACCGGTTGCGCCGCAGTCACCCGCTGGTGGACGTCGAGCTGACGGTGGAGCTTTCGGACGTCCTGACGCAGCGGCTGCGGGCCGGGCAGCTGGACCTGGTCCTGGGCAAGCGCCGCCCGGGCGCGCACCACGGGCGGCTGCTCTGGCGGGAGCCGCTGGTCTGGATCGGGTCGGCGGCCACGGTGCTGGAGCCCGGCGAGCCGGTGCCGCTGGTGCAGTACCCGATGCCGTCGATCACGCGGCAGCTGGCGGTGGAGTGCCTCGAGCGCGCCGGGCTCGAGTGGCGCGCGGCGTGCCAGACGTCGAGCCTGACCGGCCTGCGCGCCGCGGCGGCGGCCGGCCTCGGCGTCACCCTGCACGCGCGCAGCCTGATCCCGGCCGACCTGGTCGAGCTCGACGGCCTGCCCGAACCCGGCGACATCGAGTTCATGCTGCTGGCGAGGGAGTCGATGGCGGGCCCGGCGGCGGCGCTGGCGGAGTTCGTCCTGGAGCGGGTGCGGCGCTGAGTCAGTCCTCGTCGCCCAGGAGTCTTCGGAGCCGCCCGAGCGCGCGGTGCTGGGCCACGCGGACAGCGCCGGGCGTGGAGCCGACCGCGGCGGCCGTTTCCTCCGCCGACAGCCCGACCACGATCCGCAGCACGACGATTTCGCGCTGCTTCGCCGGGAGCACGTCCAGCAGCCGGGCCAGCCGCTCGTTCAGCTCGAACCGCAGCGCCCGCTGCTCGGGACCGGCGGCTTCGCTGACGCCGTCCGGGATCTCGGGCACCGGGTCGGTGCGGTTGCGCGCCGCGGCGCGGTGGGCGTCCGCGACCTTGTGCTGGGCGATGCCGTAGACGAACGCGAGGAACGGGCGGCCCTGGTCGCGGTAGGACGGCAGCGCGGTGAGCACGGCGAGGCAGACCTCCTGCGCGACGTCGTCGGCCGAGGCGAACGAGCGCTCGTGGCGGCCGACGCGGGCCCGGCAGTAGCGCACCACCAGCGGGCGGATGGTGGCGAGCAGCCGGGCGGTCGCGGCGTCGTCACCGGCGATGGCGTCCGCGACCGGCTCGTCGTGGCGGCGCCAGTGCGCGGGGAACGCGTCGGCGGGCTGCGCCGCGGCGATCTCCCGGACCAGCACCCGGCTGCGCACCCGCAGCAGCGTGCCCTCCACGTCGAGGCCGGCCCGCAGCGAGTCGTGCAGCGCGGTGTTGGACTCCCGCAGCAGCTCGGTGATCGCCCGGTCCCCGTACTCGGTTGCCGGCATGGTGCTCACCTTTCCCTGTCCCGCTGGTCACCGGGCCGGACAGCCCGGTGTCGCCGAAGGCGTTCCCGCACGTGGCGGAGGGTGGAGCGGACGGTCGCGGGCGCGATGCGCAGCGCGTCCGTGATCTGCGCCGGGGTGAACCCGTCGAGCGACCACGCCAGGACCATCCGCTGCCTGCCGGGCAGGGACGCGAGGAGGTCGATCAGCTCGCCGTGCTGGTCGACCAGCCCGGCGAGCTCGCGGTCGTCCCGCGGATCACCCGCCAGCGTCCAGTCCGCGCGCGCGTCGCCCGCGCCGTCGAGCAGCCGCCCGGCGACCCGGCGGACCCACGCCCGCGGGTCGTCGAGGGCCGGCCACGCCTCCAGCGCGTGGACCATCGCCTCGGCGGCCGCGTCCCGCGCGGTCTCGACCTCGAACCCGGCCTTGCAGAGGAACGCCACCAGCGGCGCGAAGTCGGCGCGGAAGAACGCGTCGAAATCGTCGTGACCGCCCACCGACCCCTCACCACCCCTCGCCTCCACCAAGACAGGTGCGGCGAGGTGACCGCTACGTGTAACGATTCGATCAAGACTGCCCGGTAGGAGTAATGGGCTGCTTCTCCTTGGTGACGCGATGTGACGAGTGACCGCGGACATGCCGGGTACCCCGCTTCGATGACGACGGGAAACCGACCCGGCGGCGGGCAGCCGGGGGAGCGAAGCCGCGAACGGCGGATTCCGGACGCCGGCGGGGTGCCGCGGCTCGAGCCCCCGCGGCGGACGCCGCCGTGGCGAAGACCGGCCGGGTTTCGGCCGCGTCCGGGCGGGAATGCCTTGCCGGACAGGGGAAGGCCCGGCGCGGGCCGCGCGGGCCGGGCCGTTCGGTGGAGCACCTTCGGGCGGCTGCCGCAAGGGACGCGCCGGAGTACTTCGTCGCCGATCGGGTGACGTGATCGACATCGAGATCCGGGGAAGAAGGGCGTACTCTCACGTGTTGCAGTCTTGGTTGCCCGGTGGGTGAACCGGGGACCGAAGCCAAAACCCCCTTGACCGACGCGGATTCGCTCGCGCGTCCGCCGCGGTCAAGTCGGTTGACGCGCGCTGACAATGGGAAACAGAAGAACGAAGGAGGTGAACGAAGGAAATGGAAGCCACGATGACGGGCTGGGCGGAACTCGCGGCCTGCAAGGACGAGGACCCGGAACTGTTCTTCCCGATCTCCGCGATGGGCCCCGGCGCCCGGCAGACAGCGCAGGCCAAGGCCGTGTGCGCCCGCTGCCCGGTGCGCGCCGAATGCCTCGGTTACGCGCTCGACAACGGGCTCGACCACGGTGTTTTCGGCGGGACCACCGCCGAGGACCGACGCCGGCTGGCGCGTACCGCGCCGCAGCGGCACCGAGTGGCCTGACCGCCGCCCGGTGACCTCTTCCCGGCGGCCCAGAGCAATAACACCGAATCCGGAAGAAAATCGGATGCGGGAGTGCGTGTGCCCGGGCGGGTGGTTTTCGCGAATCACCCGCCCGGGCATTTTCGCGCCCGCGTGTGCCGTTCAATTCGCTTGCGTGGGATTACGACCCATGCTCATCGTGCTCACCTGGCCACGCTTCGGGCAGGTCCCAGGCGGCGGCCGGCACCGACTCGAACGCGGCCATCGCCGTGATCAGCCCGGCTTCGACCGTCAGCACGGTCACCCCGAACCACCGGAAGCCGGCTTCGCCCGGCCGCCGCAGGTAGGTGGCCACGGCGGGCCGGCCGTTGGCGCGCACCGGCCGCATCCGGAACCGCCCGACGCAGTGCGGCGACGCCGGGTCCAGCGAGAGCGACAGCGCCCGGATGATCGACGCGCGGCTGCCGAACCACAGCGTGTACGGCGGCATGACCGCACGGGCGTCCTCGCGCAGCAGCCGCGCGACCGCGGTGGGATCGCCGTCCTCGTACGCGGCGATGAACCGCTTGAGCAGCGCCGCTTCCTCGGCCGTCGGGTCGCCGGCCGTCCACTCGGCACGGTGCGGGGGCAGCCGCTCACGCAACGTCGTCCGCGCCCGCTGGAGCGCGCTGTTCGCCGAAGCGACGCTCGTCTCCAGCGCCGCCGCCGTCTCCTTGGCCGGCCAGCCGAGCACGTCGCGCAGGACGAGCGCGGCCCGCTGCCGCGGCGGCAGGTGCTGGAGGGCGGCGAGGTACGCCAGCTCGATCGTCTCCCGGTCGACCACGGCGTCGGCCGGCCCGGCCCCGTCGAGCAGCCGGTCCGGGTACGGCTCGAGCCACGGCAGGTCGGCGGCCGCGATCGGCCCGTCCGGCTCCCCGGCGGGCCCGAGCTGGTCGGGCAGCACCCGACGCGGACGGCGGGCGAGGACGTCGAGGCACGCGTTCGTCGCGATCCGGTAGAGCCAGGTGCGCACGCTCGCCCGGCCTTCGAAGCCGTCGCGGGCCTTCCACGCCCGCAGGAAGGTTTCCTGGGCCAGGTCTTCGGCGTCGCTCAGCGACCCGAGCATCCGGTAGCAGTGCACCTGGATCTCCCGGCGGTGCCGTTCGACGAGCGTTTCGAAGTCCGGAGTGCGACCCACCCGGGCACGCTAGCGCACCCGGGCTGGAAGACTGCGGCGATGAGCGGAACGGTGCTGGTGCTCGGCGGACGCAGTGAGATCGGGCTGGCCCTGGCGAAACGCCTGGTCAGCGGCGACACCCGGCGGTTCGTGCTGGCCGCGCGCCCGGGCGCCGACCTGACGGCGGAGGTCGCCGCGCTGCGGGAGGCGGGCGCGGAAAGCGTCGAGACCGCGGACTTCGACGCCGACGACCTCACCGCGCACGGCCCGTTCCTGGACAAGGTGGCGGCCGAGCACGGCCCGCTGGAGACGGTGGTGCTCGCCTTCGGCATCCTCGGCGACCAGTCCCGCGCGGAGGCGGACGCGACCCACGCCGCGGCGATCGTCCACACCGACTACGTCGCCCAGGTCGGCGTGCTGACCCACGCGGCGAACCTGCTGCGCGCCCAGGGCCACGGCACCCTGGTGGTGTTCTCGTCGGTGGCCGGCATCCGCGTGCGCCGCGCGAACTACGTGTACGGCTCGGCGAAGGCCGGCCTCGACGGCTTCGCGAGCGGCCTCGCGGACGCCCTGCACGGTTCCGGTGTCCACCTGCTGCTGGTCCGCCCGGGCTTCGTGATCGGCCGGATGACGGAGGGGATGGCACCGGCGCCGTTCTCGAGCACCCCGGACCAGGTGGCGGAGGCGACGGCGGCGGCGTTGCGCCGGGGCCGCGGGGTCGTGTGGGTGCCGGGAGTGCTCCGGCCGGTGTTCTTCGGGATGCGCCTGCTGCCGCGCGCGATCTGGCGCCGGATGCCCCGCTAGCCCGGGCGCGCGGCCGGACGCCATGAACGACCCTTTCATCCCGTCCGGCGTCATGAACGACTCGTTCATGACGTCGCGGACCGGCGGCCGGCCACTGTGGTCACTGCCACAGCACTTCCCCGTGCCCGCGCCACCACCGTCCGTCGCGAAAATCGGCCGATCGGCTCGAACCGGCTCGGCCGATCGGGCAGCGTCACGACCTTCCTACAATTTTCTCAGCTGATTCCCAGCTAACCCGGTGATCCTCGAAGCAGGGGTTCGAACCAGAGGGAAGCAAGGGGAAGTGCCGTGCTGCTGTCGTCCCGGGGGCGCCGCGTCGGTGGGCGCGTGGCCATCGGCGTCGTGTCGACGCTGGTGCTCGCCGTCACCGGGTACGCGTGGACGCAGCTGAGCAAGCTGGACGCCGGCATCGTCACCGCCGACGTCATCCCGCCGTCGGCGCAGATCGACGGGGAAGACGCCGTTCCCGGCGAACCGCTCAAAGTGGCCCAGAACATCCTGCTCGTCGGGATCGACGCCCGCACCGACGCGTACGGCAACCCGTTGCCGCAGAGCGTGCTCGACGCCCTGCACGCCGGGAGCGGGGACGACGGCGGGGACACCACCGACACGATGATCGTCGTGCACATCCCGGCGGGCGGTGCCGCGGCCACCGCGATCTCCATCCCCCGCGATTCCTATGTGGACATCGCGGACGGGTTCGGCAAGCACAAGATCAACTCCGCGTACAGCCGCGCCAAGAACGCCTCGATGTCCGGGTTGCGCGCCCAGGGGCTGAGCGGCGCGCAGCTGGAGGTCGCGGCGAACGCGGCGGGGGCCAGGACGGCGATCCGGACCGTCGAGAAGTTCACCGGGCTGACCATCAACCACTACGCGGCCATCAACCTCGCCGGCTTCGACGCGCTTTCGCAGGCGGTCGGCGGCGTCGAGGTCTGCCTCAAGGAGCCGGTGCACGACAGCTACTCGGGCGCGGACTTCGCGGCCGGGCCGCAGACGCTGTCCGGCGCGCAGGCCCTCGCGTTCGTCCGGCAGCGCCACGGGCTGCAGAACGGCGACCTCGACCGGATCGCGCGGCAGCAGGCGTTCCTGTCCGGGATGGCCAAGAAGGTGCTGAACGCGGGCACGTTCACCGACGTCTCGAAGCTGAACTCGCTGGTCAGCGCGGTGCAGGGCGCGGTGGTGCTGGACAAGGGCTGGGACGTCCTGAGCTTCGCGCAGCAGCTGCGGGGGATGACGTCGGGCGCGATCGCGTTCGCCACCATCCCGGTGCAGAGCCTGTCGCTGGCCACGCCGTCCGACGGCGACGCGGTGAAGGTCGACCCGGCGCAGGTCCAGCAGTTCGTGCGCACCGCGATCAGCACGCCCGCGGTGCAGGCCTCGGGCGACGACACGCCCGGCGGCGTCAAGCCGGTCGCGGCGACCACCACCAGGACGCCGGACAGCAAGCAGCCGGCGACCAGTGCGGCCGCCGGCTGCGTGAACTGACGCTCACACGAACGCGGACTGCCCGGTGATCGCCTTGCCGACGATCAGGGTGTTCATCTCGCGCGTGCCCTCGAACGAGTAGATCGCTTCAGCGTCGGCGAAGAACCGCGCGACGTCGTAGCCGAGCACGATCCCGTTGCCGCCGAAGATCTCCCGGCTCCAGGCGACGACCTCGCGCATCCGCGAGGTGACGAACGCCTTGGCCAGCGACGAGTGCTCGTCCTTGAAGATCCCGGCGTCCTGCAGGCGGGCGAGCTGCACGAGCATGCCCCACGACGCGGTGATGTTGCCGAGGCTCTTCACGAGCAGGTCCTGCACAAGCTGGAAGCGTGCGATCGGGCGGCCGAACTGCTTGCGCTCCCGCGCGTAGGCCAGCGCGGCTTCGTAGGCGCCGATCATCACGCCCAGCGCCTGCCACGCGACACCGCCGCGGGTGGCACGCAGGATCTCGGCGACGTCCCGGAAGGAGTTGATGCCCTGCAGGCGGTTCGCCTCCGGCACGCGGACGTCGGTGAGGGCGATCTCGGCGTTCTCGACGATCCGGAACGCGGTCTTGCCCTGGATCTTCTCCGGTACGAAGCCCGGCGTGCCCTTCTCGACGACGAATCCCTTGACGTGGTTGTCGTCCAGGTCGCGGGCCCACACGACGACGTAGTCGGCGAAGGTCGCATTGCCGATCCACTTCTTGGCACCGTTGAGGATCCAGGTGTCGCCCTGTCGCTGTGCGGTCGTGCGCATGCCACCGGCCACATCGGACCCGCCGAGCGGCTCGGTCATCGCGAACGCGCCGATCTTGTCCATCGCGGCCATCTCGGGGAGCCAGCGGTCCCGCTGTTCCTGGCTTCCGCCACTGTAGATGGAGTACATCGCCAGTCCGTTGTGGACACCGAAGAACGTCGCGACGGACGCGTCGGTGCGGCTCATCTCCATCGCCATCATGCCGGTGAGCAGGTGGCTGACGGCGGGCTTGTGCTCGCCGTAGCCTTCGTAGGGCAGGCCGGCGAGGCCGCTCTCGCGGAACATCCCGATCAGTTCCTTCGGGAAGGTACCGGCTTCCCAGTTCTCGTTCACCAGCGGCTTGACGTCGTGCTCCATGAACTCGCGCGCCTTGACCAGCAGCTTGTGCTCGTCGTCGGGCAGCAGCGCCTCGAAGTCGTAGAAGTCGGCGGTCAGGGTGTCCATGTCAGTTCTCCTCCACTGCGTGCAGAACGGCGAGCTGCTTGCGGTCGCGCGTCTCGGCCAGGTCCGAGTACGTGGAGGAGCCGTAAGCGGTTTCGACGGCTTCGATGAGCCGTTCCTGCTCTTCGGGGCTCTGGCTGGGAGTGCCCAGCCCGGCCCACATCTTCTTCATCGACTTGCCGATGTGCTCGGCCATGTGCCGGTAGCCGCCGGGGCCGCCACCGAGGTGCGAGCCGAGGAACGGCCCGACGGTCGCCCAGCGGATGCCGAGCGAGTTCGTGATGACCTTGTCGAGTTCTTCCGGCGTCACCACACCCTGCTCGACGAGGTAGATCGCCTCGCGGCTGAGCGCGTTCTGCAGCCGGTTGCCGACGAAGCCGGGCATTTCCTTGCGCTCCACGACCGGCGTCCGGCCGAGCGAGGTGTAGAACCCGACGGCCCGCTCGACCGACTCGTCGCTGGTGCGCTCGCCGGGGACGACCTCGACCAGCGGGATCAGGTGCGGCGGGTTGAACGGGTGTCCGATGAGGACACGCGTGCCGTCGATCTCTTCGGTGAACGCCGTGGACGGGATGGCGCTCGACGAGCTGAGCAGCAGCGCGTGCTCCGGAGCTTCCGCGACGAGCTGTGCGAACAGCTCCTTCTTGAACTCGACGTTCTCCGGCCCGTTCTCCTGGACGACGTCCGCATCTTTCACTGATTCAGTGACGCTCCCGGCGATGCTCACCCGGCTCGCCAGCTCCTCGGCGGTGGTGCCCAGGTGCGGGGCGAACGTCTTCAGCGCTTCGGCGACGGCGTCGGCGAGGTCGGGGCGGGGGTCGGTGACCCGGACGGTCAGGCCGTGGTGGGCGAACAACGCCGTCCAGGACAGGCCGATCGTGCCGGCGCCGATGACAGCCGCGTTCTTCATGACCGCGCTCCCTTCAGGTAGTCGAAGACCGGCTTGACCGGAGCGAGGGTCAGGTCGGTGCGGATGTGGCTCGCGGAGACGACCTCCAGCACCGGCAGGTCCGCCAGCGGCGCGAGGACGTGCTGGAACAGCTGCAGCCGCGCGGGGCCGGTGTAGGCCTCCTTGACCACGACGTCGGTGATCTCGGTGCGGACCAGTTCCTGCACGCGCGGCGCGCCGTCGTAGCCCGGGATCGTCTTGAGCATGAACGTCGGGACCGTGATCTGGCGTTCGGCCTCGTGGGCGTCCAGTTCGTGGTGCTTGTAGCCCATGGTCGCGGTGGCCACCCGGAGCGTCCCGTAGTCCAAAGTGCCCACGAGGACACCGTTGTCGACATAGAGGTTCGGGCTGCCGACCGTCTTCGGGTACGCGCTGACCTCGCGCCCGGACGCCGTCGCGGGGAAGTTGTCGAGGTACATCGCGTGCAGGTACTCGCCGCGCTCGCCGTCGAAGCTGACTTCGATCGCCTGGCCGGACTCGGTGTACGGGCCGTAGCCGGAGACGTCGCCCATCTTCATGACTTCGAAGCGCACCAAGGGTTCTTCGACTTCGAGGGGCTCCGGGACGACCGCGCGCAGGGCGTCGGCGTCGGTCCGGTAGACGATGTTCAGGTACTCGCGGTCGGTGAACCTCGGGACCACGGGCGCGAACGCCGGGGCGGTCAGGGGAGTGGTCACGTGCCGGCGGACTTCTTCGATCTTCATTCGCCTGTCCACTTCGGAGCACGGCGCTCGGCGAAGGCGGTCATGCCTTCGCGGACGTCGTCGGACTGCATCAGTTTCTTGATTTCCTCGCGCTGCACGGCCTTCGGGTCCGCGGCACGCACGATCTTCTTGACGGCGGCCAGCGCGAGGGGCGCGTTCTCCGCCAGCTTCTCGGCCAGGCCGACCGCGACCGCGGCGGCGTCGCCGGCCGGCGTCACGCGGTTGACCAGTCCCAGTTCCCCGGCGCGGCGGCCGGTGACCGGCTCGCCGGTCAGCAGGAACTCCATCGCGAGGTGGTGCGGGATCCGCTTCGGCAGCCGGATCACCCCGCCACCGGCGGCGATCAGGCCGCGCTTCACTTCGGGGAGACCGAACTTCGCGTTTTCGGCGGCGACGATCAGGTCGCAGCCCAGCGCGAGTTCGAACCCGCCGCCCATCGCGAACCCTTCGACCGCGGCGATCAGGGGCTTGCCCAGCTCGGCGTCGGTCAGGCCGCCGAACCCGCGTCCCGGGATCTCCGGGGATTCGCCCTTGAGCGCGGCCTTGAGGTCCATTCCGGCGCTGAAGGTGTTCTCGGCGCCGGTCAGGACGCCCGCCCGGAGCGCGGGATCGGCTTCCAGCTCGTCCAGTGCGGCGGCCAGCCGCGTCGCGACGGCGGCGTTGACCGCGTTGCGCGCCTCCGGCCGGTCGATCGTGATCAGCAGGGTGCCGCCGATCCGCTCAGTGCGTACTTCACTCATGACTTCACACTTCCTTGACGCCACTTTCGTAGGGAAAGATGCGTTGGTCTAGACCAGTTCGGCGAGGACTTCGGCGGTGTCCTGGCCGGCCAGCGGGGCCAGACGGCGGATCGAGCCGGGCGTCGCGGAGAACTTCACCGGGATGCCGACCGTGCGGATGGTGCCCTCGCTCGGGTGCTCGACGGTGTCGAGCAGGTGGCCGTCGCGGACGTAGGGGTCCTCGTGCGCGCGGTCCAGTTCGAGCACCGGCGCCATCGGGATGCTGTGCTTCGCGCAGACTTCGGCCCACTCCTCGGTGGTCAGCGCCGGCGCACAGGCGGCGATCTGCTCGGTCAGCCACTCGTTGTCGGCGCGATCGATGGCTTCGCCGTTGACGCGCGGGTCCTCGGCGAGGTCCGGGCGCTCGGCGGCGGCGAAGAAGTCGCGGAAGTTCTTCGGGTTGTAGGGGATGACGCAGGCGAGGCCGTCCTTGGTGCGGACCGCGGCGTGGCCCTTCGTCATCGACAGCGCGAACCCGGTGGGCCCCTCGGCCGGCTCGTAGGTGTGCCCGGCGAGGTGCTCGACCAGGTTGAACGCCAGCAGCGTGTCGGTCATCGGGATCTCGATCTGCTGGCCCTCGCCGGTCCTGTCGCGGTGAACCAGCGCGGCGAGCACGCTGTAGGCGATGGTCAGCGACGACACCTTGTCGCCGATGATCGTCGGCAGGTAGACCGGCTCGCCGAGCGCGCGGTTGGCGACGTCGACCAGGCCGGAGGAGGCCTGCACGGTCTCGTCGTAGGCGGCGTTGCCGGCCTGCGGGGAGTCGCCGCGGAAGCCCTGCGCGTGGGCGTAGACCAGCCGCGGGTTGCGCTCGGCGACGTCGGCGTAGTTCAGGCCGAGCCGGCTCAGCGCGCCGGGGCGCATGTTGGTGATCAGCACGTCGGCGGTGTCGGTCAGCTTGAGGGCCTGCTCGCGCTCGGCGTCGTCCTTGAGGTTGAGGGCCACGCTGCGCTTGTTGCGGTTCACGTTCAGGTTCAGCGCGGTCATGCCCGGCGTGGTGCGGTACTGCCCGACGCGGACGGTGTCCGCCGGGGACTCGATCTTGATCACGTCGGCGCCCAGGTCGCCCAGGATCTGGGCCGCGTACGGGCCCATGACCACGGTCGAGAGGTCGATCACGCGCACGCCGTCCAAGGGGCCGGTGCTGTTCATCGTTCGTCCTTTCGCGCCTTGCTGTTTCGCTCTACCTCCGAAGCTAATAGCGGTGGCGCGGAAAGGGAATGATCATGATGCGAACAATGGTATGACCGCAGCGGTCATACCATTTGTCAGCTAGTGAGTGGATCGGCGAAGATCTCTTTCGCGGCGTTGACGAGCCCGCGCAGGTCGCCGTCGGTGCGGTCGCGCCGCCAGAGCAGCCCGGTGTCCAGCTGGGGGCGGAAATCGCTGAAGGGCAGGACGATGACGTTGTCGAGCCGGTAGCCGTGCATCGGCGACTTCTCGTCGAGCATGGAAATGGAAAACGCCTCGCCGCTGGAAATGATTTCCGACGTCCCGCCGTACCCGGTGTTGGTCAACCGGATGCGTTTCTTGACGCCGAGCTCGCTCAATTGGTGGTCGAGCTGGTCGAAATACGCGGGGACGATTTCCTCCGGCGAGGCGACGTACGGGAAGTCGGTCAGCTCGGCCAGGCTGACCGACTCCCGCCCGGCGAACTGCTCGGCGGGCACGACGGCCCCGAGCCGCTCGGTCATCACGGGCAGCTGCTCCAGCGCCGGATCGGTGACCGGCAGCCGCGCCAGCGTGAGGGCGAGCTTGCCCTCGTGCACGCCCTGCACGAGGTCGGCGGTGGTGCCGGGCCAGCGCTTGAGCTCGTATTCGTCCCGGACGCGCCCGGCGAGGGCGTTGACGCGTTCCCGCAGGTCGGGGTGCACGCCGGCCGGGATCCCGAGGAAGACGGTCCGCCGCTGCGGCTTGGTCGCTTCGGCGAGCTTCCACGGGATGGCGCCGACCTGCTCGAGCACGTCCCGCGCGAGGGGCAGCAGCGCGGTCCCGGCGTCGGTCAGGGTGACGTGGTGGGTGCTGCGGTCGAACAGCCGCTGCCCGAGCTCGTGCTCGAGGTCCTTGATCCGCTGGCTGAGCGGGGAAGCGGCCATGTGCAGCTTCCGCGCGGCGGCGGAGAAGTTCAGCTCCTCGGCGACCGCCACGAAGTAGCGCAGGTGCAGAAGCTCCACGGCGATCAGCCTAACCGGCCCCGCCGGTCACCGCCGTCGCAGGAACTGGATGAACTCCCCGAACTCCACCTTGTTCCGGTAGGACACCCGCTTGCGGTCCCGCAGCAGCACCGGAAGGGCGCTCGCCTCGATGTCGTCCAGCAGCACGGGGACCACCCGGCGGGTGTCGTCGCCGGAGAACTGCGCGTTGAGGATCGCCTGGTACTCCGCGCGCACCCAGCCGGACTGCTTCTGGCCGGCGCTGAAGCACGGCAGCACGAAGCGGCTGCGTGACAGGCCCTGCTCGATGGCGTCGGTGATCGCGTCCCCGAAGTCGATCCGCTCGGCGTCCAGCCAGTAGGTGAGGCCCGCGCCGGCGAGCCGCGCGGCCAGCTCGGTGACCACCGGCTTGTCCGGTGTCGAGTGGCACAGGAACACGTCGAAGTCGTATTCGGCGGGCGGCGCCACCTGGCTGGGGGAGGGGATGTCGCTCATCGTCGCGGTGAACTCCCGGGCCTGCAGCGTCGCGCGGTAGAACTTGACCAGCCCGGCCAGCCCCGGGAACGGCAGGTGCGGCACGGTCGCGGACAGCTCGTAGGTGCGGTCGCCCGCGACGATCTCGCCGCGGACGTGCCCGGAGAAGAACTCGAGCGAGAACCGGTTCGCCCGCCGCGACAGCACCACCGGTTCCGCCGAGACGGCGACCGGCACGAACAACCCCTCCTTGAACACCCCGATGCGGGCGAACGTCGAATCCGGCGGCCCCTCGGCGGGCGCGGTGTAGAACGCGAGGAACGACCAGGCGCTGTCCGCCCGGCACACCAGGCCGGCGCCGGTCTGGTGCCGGTCGGCCAGGGTGATCGACGCGCTGACCCGGCCGTTCAGCATCCGGTCGCCGGACAGGACCGCGTAGGACGTGCCGAAGTCGCCGGTGCCCTTCCCGTGCCCGGTGAGCAGGGTTTTGCCGAAGGTCCAGGCGCCCGGCTCAGAACCTTTCCAGGTACTCACGAAGCGCCTCCACCCGCCGGCCGATGGCCTTGGCGTCGCCGGGGTAGCGCACGGCCAGCTCACCGCCCAGGGTGATGGCGCGGGCCACTACCTCCGCGACCGACTCTTCGTCGAACGCGCTCACCCCACAGTCGCGGTTCGACCAGCGGAACTTCTCCTGCCGGAGGCCTTTGCGCCAGAACGAAAGGAATCGATCCACGCCGGGGTCCGCCAGGTAGGGCGCCAAGAGCTCGGTGAGTTCCACCGATACCTCGGACATCAACCCGCGGGCCATGAGATTCGCCAGCTCGAAGCGGCGGCGTTCGGTGTCCTGCTCGGCCTCGAGCGCGTCCCGCACGTGCCGCATGCCTTCCACTTCGGCGATCAGGAGGCGCTTCATGAGGTTCATGTCACCCGTGTCGAGCTTTTCGAGCATCTCCTCGTCCGATGTCGTCATCGTGTACTGGCTGACCACGCTGAGCACCAGCGGTTCGGACGCGGTCGCCGTCGCCTGCTCGATCGGGAGCAGTTCGACCACCGCGGTGGCGGTCGTCACGAGCTGATCCGCGTCGAAGAGCCGGGCGCCGATCTCCGCTCGCTCGCCTTCGAGCGCCTTCGGGTCGATGGACAGGCGGACGGCGAAGTTGAACATGTCCTCGCCCTTGAGCGGCCGGACCCGATAACGGTTGCCGCTCTTCTTCAGGATGTTGAGCTCCTGGTCCAGGACGACTCCGCCGGGCAAGGTCAGCTCGACCCGCGGCCGGTCGAGCGTGGTGCTCAGGGCACCGCTGAACTCTTCCTCGATGATGTCTTCGAGCCGCGACTCGCTGATGCTCCAGAACCGGCCACCCGACCCGGAGGCGATGGTCTCGAGGGTGTCCTCGGCGAAATCCTCCCCGATGCCGATCGTCGAGGTCGTGATGCCGAGGTCCCGTGACTGTGCCGCTTCGCGGGCCAGCGTGGTCCGCTTGGTTTCACCGGCGTTGGCTTGACCGTCCGACAGGAGGAAGAGCCGGTTATAGTGCTGCTCGGTGGTGTGCGTCTGCAGTTCCAGCAGGCCCAGGTACCAGCCGAGCGAGAGGTTGGTCATGCCGCCGGTCGCGATGGCACGAATCCGTTCTTGGGCCTCGGAACGGCTCATTTGCGGGTTGGTGACCACTTCCGCCTGGTCGTCGAAAACCACCACGGTGAACAGATCCTGCTCGGCGAGGCGGCCCAGGATGTCGAGGCAGCTGCGTTTCGCGGTCTCCAGTTTCCTGCCGTCCATGCTGCCGCTTCGGTCGATCACCACGCACAGGTTCATCCGCATCGCATCGCCGGCTTCGCGGGCCGAACTCCCGGCCCGGCAACGGATCTCGACGACCACGTCGAGGTCGGTCGGTGCGTCGTCGCGCACCGCCGGCCGCTCGGTCAGGACGACCAATTCGATCGGGCCGTCGTTTTCGGTCATGATTTCGCCTCCACCTGTGCCGACGAGGACGCTGTGGAAGTCGCCGGAACACGGCGGTTGTTACGGCGGAGGAGAAACCGGGAAAACGATCGTGAACGCCGCTCCGCCTTCCGGTGCCGGCCCCGCCGCCAACGTCCCGCCCATTCGCGTCACCAGGCCGTGGACCAGCGCCAGCCCGATTCCGGAGCCCACCGGACGCCGGTCGCGGTAGCGCGCGTTCAGCACGCCGCGTTCGAACGCCACCGGGTAATCCTCCGGCGCCAGCCCCGGACCGCCGTCGCGCACCGAAAGGGAAGCGCCGGCGGACGTCACCGCGAGAGCGAACACCATCGGCGCACCGGACGGCGTCACCCGCAGCGCGTTCTCCGCCAGCCCATCCACCACCTGACGCAGCCGCCGCGCGTCCGCCACCACCGGAACCGGGGACGGAGGCGCCGAAACCGACAGCCGCACGTCTTCCCGCGCGCACCGCAGCTGCCACACCTCCGCGCAGTCGCGGACCAGCGCGGCCAGGTCGACCGAAGCCAGGTCCAGCCGGAACTCGTCCGCGCCCAGCCGCGCCAGTTCCAGCAGATCCGTCACCAGCCGTTCCAGGCGCTGCGCCTCGCGCTGGATCGTCTGACCCGCGCGCACGGCGTCGTCACCGGCGGCCACGCCGTCCGCGATCGCCTCCGCGAAACCCGTCACCGCCGTCAGCGGGGTGCGCAGCTCGTGCGACACCGACAGCAGGAACTCCCGCTGCCGCGCCTCGCTCACCGCCAGCGCGTCGGCCAGCGCGTTCAACGAGCCCGCGACCTCCGCCACCTCGCGCGGTCCCCGGACCGGCACCCGCACGTCGCGCCGGCCCGCCCGCAGCGAGCCCGCGGCGAGCGCGGCCCGGCGCAGCGGACGGCCCAGCAGCCGTCCTGACGCGAACCCGGCCACGGCCGCCACCAGCAGCCCGATCCCCAGTGCCAGCGCGATGTTGCGCACCAGCGCGCGTTGCGTCGCGTCGGCGTTGCGGGCGGGCAGGACCAGCGCGAACGCGGCCCCGCGCGTGCCGACCACCCGCGTCTCGACCAGGTACTGCGCGCCGCCGACCGTGACGCGGCCCGAATGGTCGGCGGCGAGGCCGAGCTTGGTCGATGCCTGCACCGCGGCCGGTTCGCCGAGCGCCTGCCCGCCCGCGCGGCGGACCACCACCGAGATGCCCTGGCCGCGCACTACATCGGCCACCTTGCCGACGCCCAGCCGGTTGCCGATGCCGGTCTCGTCGAGCTGCGTGGCGACGACGTCGGCCTGGGCGGACAGCGACGACTGCAGCGCGTTGTCCGCCGTCGTCCGGATCAGCCGCGCCGCGACCAGCCCGGCCACGATGACCGCGATCCCCGCGACCGCCAGGCACACCAGGGTGATCCGGCCGGCCAGCGTGCCCCTCACGCCGGGTCCGCCGCGTAGCCGATGCCGCGCACCGTCCGGATCGGGCTCGACGCGCCGAGCTTCGCCCGCAGCTGCGCCACGTGGACGTCGACCGTGCGCGTGCCCGCCGCCGCGGCGTAGCCCCAGACCGCGCTGAGCAGCTGGTCGCGCGAAAGCACCTGCCCCGGGTGCCGGAGCAGGTGCGTGAGGAGGTCGAACTCGGTCGACGTCAGGGAAATCTCCGTGTCGCCCGCCCAGGCCCGCCGGGAGAGGACGTCGACCCGGGCGCCGCCGACGGCGAACGTTTCCGCGGCCGGCGTCGCCCCCGACGCGCGGCGCAGCACCGTCCGGACCCGGGCGGCCAGCTCGCGCGGGCTGAACGGCTTCGTCAGGTAGTCGTCCGCGCCGATCTCCAGGCCCAGCAGGCGGTCCAGCTCGTCGTCGCGGGCGGTGACGAACAGCACCGGCGTCCAGTCCCCGGCCGCGCGCAACGCCTTGCAGATCTCGATACCGTCCATTCCGGACAGTCCGATGTCGAGCACGATCGCCACCGGCTTCACCCGCCGCACGGCGTCGAGCGCCCGCCCGCCGTCGGTCTCGACGTGCACCCCGAAGCCGTCGCGCTTCAGGTAGAGCGCCGCCAGCTCGGCGATCGCGGCCTCGTCCTCGACCACGAGGACGAGGCCGCGTCCTGGTGACCCCATACCGGCTCCCTCCGTCGTGTGCGGGAAGACGCTAGCCGGTCAGGGCGTGCCATCGCTGTTCATGTCGGACTCGATGCCGTTCAGCGTCGACTCGACACCGCTCAATTCGGACGACGCGGGCGCGCCGTCGGACGGCGGACCCATCAGGTTGTCGCGGCAGCCGGAGCAGCCGAGCGCGACGAGCGCGGCGGCCCCGACCGCCGCCGCGGTCCTCGCCGCCCTCACTTCGCCGGCTTGCAGTGCGCGGACGCGAACGCGTCGAGCTTCTGCTTGGCCGCGTCGATCTCGCCGATCCGGCCCTGGCGCTTGGTGGCGCGCTGGTCGAGCTGGTCGGCGCGCTGCGTGTGGCCCTTGGCGCGCTGGTCGGCGGCCCGCGCCTTGAGGTTGGCGACCGAGCCGGTGATCTCGGCGCCGCCGGTGATCCGCGCCTTCAGGTTGTCGGCCTTCTTCTGCAGCTTCGGCACCCAGTCCGAGCAGACCTGCTGCGACTCCTCGGGGCTGAGCGTGATCGGCGCGACCGGCGCCGGCGACGTCGTCTGGGCCGAGGCCAGCGGCGCCGCCACCAGCAGGCAGGCCGCGCTCCCGCAGCCCGCCAGTGCCAGCCGCGTCCAGGTGGTTCCTCGCATCGTGTCTCCTCGTCTCGGGTACGGGGAGAACTCTCGCGCGGCGGTGTTCGGGCGGCGTGGGCCTAGTGTTCGGGGTTTGTAAGGCCGAAGGTGACCGACGTCCGGGCGAGGTCGAAGGTCAGCGTGTCGCCGAGCGCCGGCAGGGCCGGGTCGAAGAGCTGCCCGTCGGTGCCGCCGAGGAGCAGACCGAGCCGGTGCCCGGCCGGGACCACGTGGTCGAGCGCGGTGAGGGTGAACGTCATCGAGTACGCCCGGCCGGGGACGAGCGGCTCGCCGTGCCGCAGCGACGCGTGGTGCCCGAGGTCCGCCCAGCCCACGGCGATGATCCGGTGGTCGACCGGCACGAGGTCGGTGGCGGTGTCGAGGAAGCACGCGGAATCGCCGGGCCGGCTTTCGCCCCAGCACGACGTCGTCGCCAGGTTCTTGATCCCGCTGCCGTAGTTCGCGGTGTTGCGCAGCTCGGCCGGGCCGTAGTCGACGAGCGCGACGCCGAGCCGCGCGGCGGTCTTGTCCGACGACGCCGTGATCGTCACCGACGGCGACCCGGCGATCCGCACCGCGGCGGGCAGGGGAGGCCCGGTGAACCGCGCCGCCGAGACGCCCGCCGCCCAGTCCTCCCGGCCGACCGCGGGATCGTCGACGACCGTGGCCGTGCCCGAGCCGGGCCGGAACGTCACCGGCGTGGTCGCGGGCGGCCAGCTCCGGACGTCGGTCCAGTGGTCCGGCGTGGTTTCGAGGTGGACGGCGGGCTCGTCCTCGACGCCGTTGCGGACGCCCTTCAGCCAGCGGTCGAACCAGCGGCCCAGCGTGTCGACCCACTGCGCGCGCCGCAGGTCGAACGGGTCGACGTGGCCGGCCTGGCTCAGCCACGCCTTGCGCGGGACGCCGGTCCGGCCGAGCGCGGCCCAGTAGGCGGCGAACTGGTTCGGGGCCACGGCGCCGTCCCCGAACCCCTGCGCGATCAGCACGCTCGCCCGCACCGGCTTCGGCACGTAGTTCACGCTGCGCCAGTAGGCGTTGTAGTCGCCGTTCGTGCCCATGCGCGCCTTGAGGTCGGCTTCGAACGGCCGGCACAGCTCGGCCGCGCGCTCGTTGTAGGTGAACGACGAACCGGTGTTCTCCGGCGTGGCCAGCGGCGCGCCGTTCGCGACGAGCTGGGCGTAGTTGTCGGCGACGCCTTCGATCGGCACGATCGTCTTCAGCCCGGGGACCCCGGAGGCGGCCATGCCGATCGCGGTGGCGCCGTCCTGGGACTTGCCGATCGCGCCGACGTCCCCGGTGGCCCAGTCCGCCCGCACCGGACGGCCGCCCTCGGGCGCGTCGAACGCCTTCGCCCGGCCGTTGAGCCAGTTCACGACGGCGTTGCCGCTCCCGACGTCGTCGAAGCACCCCGACGAGCGGTTCGTCCCGCCGACGTCGGCGAGCACCACCGCGTACCCGCGCGGCACGAAGTAGTTGTCGTAGAACAGCGGGAACTGCCGCGGGGTGCCGCCGGGTTCGTAGGTCTTCTTCTGCGCCTCGTTGCCCCGGCCGCAGCAGGCGTAGTACGGGCTGACGTCGAGGATCGCCGGGACGCGCCCGCCGGTCGCCGGCCGGGCGATGTCGGCGGCGACGCGGTCGGTCTGCCCGTCGTGGTCGTGGTCGGTGCCGGTTTCCACCCAGGCCGTTTCGCGGATCGGCGGGCTCGCGGCGGCCGCCACGGGCGTGAGCGTGGTCGTCACGAGCAGAGCGGCCGACATCCCCAGTAGCAGGCGCATCGCGCCAGTATCACGCGAGCTGCCGGTACCTCGCCAGGAAGTGCGCCATCGCCGCGTCGACGGCTTCGCGGTCGCCGGTCGTGACGAGGTCGAGCAGCAGCCCGCGCGCGACGGCGAGGCCGAGCCGGGCGTGCGCGGCGCGGTCGGCTTCGGGGACGCCGTGCTCGGCGAGCAGCGCCTCGATCGGGCCCAGCCAGTCGTCGATGACGCCGTCGAGCAGGCCGGTGGTGCCCGGCGTGCCGCCGAGGGCCTGGCCGTAGAGCTGGAAGAAGAGCCGCTCGTTGGCGCGCAGGTCGTCGTCGGTGAGCCGCCGCCAGAACTCCGCCGGGTCGAGGCCGGTGAGCGCCGCGCGCTGCCGGGCCTCGACCTCGCGCGCCACCGCCGTGAGCAGGCCTTCCTTCGAGCCGAAGTGGTAGATCAGCATGCGGTGGCTGGTGCCGAGGTCCGCCGCGAGCGCCCGCAGGCTCTTCTCCGTCCCGCGGTGGTGGGCGATGTGGTCGATCGCCGCCGCCAGGAGCCGGTCGCGCGGGCTTGTCTCGATCATGTACCAGATGGTACACGTACCAAATGGTACAGAGCATTTCCGTGCGCGGCCGGACGTCCGCGCCGCCCGACACCGTGTACGCGCTCCTCCGCGACGGCGCGAGCTGGCCGCGGTGGTCGCCGCTGGGCTCGTTCGAGCTGGTCCGCGAAGGCGAGGGGGAGCCGGAAGGCCTCGGCGCGATCCGGCTGTTCCGGACCGGCAGCGTCAAGTCGTACGAGAAGATCGTCGCGCTGGAGCCGGGCCGCCGGTTCGGCTACGCGCTGGACCACGGCCTGCCGCTGCGGGACTACGTCGCCTACGTCGATCTTTCGCCGCACGACGGCGGCACCGAGATCCACTGGCACTCGACGTTCACGCCGAAGATCCCCGGCACGGGCTGGTTCTACCGGCGGTTCCTCGGGCGCTTCATCGGGCGGGTCGTGGCGGGGCTGGTCGAGGCGGCGCCGGTGGCCCCATAAGGTGGGCGCATGTCAGCGCCACGACGGGGATCGACCGGCCGCACGCAGGAAGAGCGCAGCGCGGCGATGCGCGTCCGGCTGCTCGACGCGACGATCGACTGCCTCGTCGAGTACGGCTACGCGGGCACGACGACCACCCGCGTGGCCGACCGCGCCGGCGTCACGCGCGGCGCGCAGGTGCACCACTTCCCGACCAAGGCCGACCTGGTGACGTCGGCGATCCGGCACCTGGCGGCCAAGCGCACCGAGGTCGCGATGGCCGAGCTCGACCGGCTGCGCGCGTCCAGCGACCCGGTCGGCGACGCGCTGCAGCTGATGTGGGAGATGCACCAGGGTCCGGTGTTCTCGGCGACGGTGGAGCTGTGGGTGGCCTCGCGCACCGACCCCGAGCTGCGCAGCCAGATGGCGGCGGTCGAGCCGATCGCGACGTCGAGCCTGGTCGAGTTCGGCCGGGCGCTGATGCCGGAGCACGCCGGGCACCACGAGTTCCTGCACGCGGTGTACACGGCGATGGACGTCGTGCGCGGCATCCTCATCGCCAGCTGGGCCACGCGCGACCAGGAGGAACTGGAGGCCCGCTGGGACCGCGGGCGCCGGCACCTGCGGATCCTGTTCGAAGCGCTGATGGCCCCCACCGGCTGAAACGCGTGTTACTCTCTCTCGGAAAGTGAGGAGACGCGCCGTGTGGCAGCCCGACCCGTACGACCGCAACTGCCCGACCCGCCAGCTGCTCGACCGCATCGGCGACCAGTGGACCGTGCTCATCGTGGGCGCGCTGAAGGACGGCCCGCTCCGGTTCACCGAGATCGGCCGCCGCGTGGACGGGATCTCGCAGAAGGTCCTCACCCAGACGCTGCGGAGCCTGGTCCGCGACGGCATCCTCACCCGCACGGCGTACGCGACGATCCCGCCGAAGGTGGAGTACGAGCTGACGCCGCTGGGCCGGAACCTGTCGGAGCCGCTGGAGATGCTGGACCGGTGGGCGCGCGTGCACATGTCTTCGGTGCAGGACGCGCGTGATGCGTACGACGCGGAGCACACCCCGGCGTCGGCGTAGATTCCGTGGCGTCCGCCTTCGCGGTGCTCAACGAGACGGTGCCCGCGCCCGGCTGGGCACTGGTGGGCACGACCGCGGTGTTCGCCGGCGCGGTGTCGGCGACGTCGTTCGCCCTCATGACCACCGGAACCCGTCTGCTGTTGAACCGCGTGAACGTCCTCGGCACCCTCTTCCACGAGGGCGGCCACGCCCTGGTGAGCATCCTGACCGGCGGCGGCGTCTTCCGCATCGAAATCACCGGCGCGGAGTCCGGTCAGACCGAGCATTGGAACCCGTCACCGTTCGCGGGCATCCTGGCCACCGCGGCCGGCTACGCGATGCCACCCTTGGCCGGCCTCGGCGCGGCAGCGCTGCTGCACCGGGGTCTGGTACCGGCGGTGCTGGCCCTGACCGCGGTCGCGATGCTGTTCATCCTGCTGTTCACACGGGACGTGATCACCGGCGCGGCGGTCGTCGCGGTGGGCGCGGTCGTGTTCTGCGCGCTGCGGTGGGCGCCGGACTGGTTGAAGAACGGCGTCGCGTATGCGGAGGCTTGGTTGCTGCTGACCAGTGAGCTGGGTGGGTTGGGGGCGCTGGTCGCGAACCGGTTCCGTGGGGTGGTGGGGGATGATGCTTCTTCGCTTGCTGAGCGGACTGGGATTCCTGGGTTTTTCTGGATTCTTGGCTGGTTCGTGGTGATCGGGTGGGCGGTTTGGCACGCTGTTCCGTTGTTGTGGCCTTGATCTGTTCCACCTGATCGTGTGATGAACAGGTGTTCGTATGGCCGGTAGTCTTGGTGTGTGGACAGAGAAGCGGTGTGGCAAGCGGATGCGGCGGCCTTGGCCGACCGTGTCGTTGCGCTGCTCACTGTGGTGCGGTCTGCTGAGGCGGAAATCGGTGCGCTGCTGGTGGAAATCGAATCCCGCGGCGTTATGGAACTCTTCGGATACCGTTCCACTGCACGGCTTTATGAGCACCTCGCCGATGTTCCGCATGCTGCCGCCAGACGCACCGTCGCTCGTGCCCAGGCCCTCTACTCCTCCGACGCCACCCCCGTCCTCGCCCCGGCCACCGGTGCCGCTGCCGTGACCGGCTCGTTGAGCACCCCGATGATCGACACCATCATCGAGGCCGTCTCCCAGATCCCCGCCATGCACCGCGATACCGCCGAGGCCGATCTCCTGGCCTTCGCCGCCGAGGGCGGTCACAAGCAAGTCGCCGCCCTGGGCGCGCGGATCCTGGCTCACCTCGACCCCGACGGCCCCGCCCCCGAAGACACTGAACCCGCTACCCCCGCCCGGGAACTGTCGCTGCGCCGCAAACGCACCGGAACCTGGGAACTGTCCGGTCGCTTCGACGACGAAACCGGCACCCGCGCCAGCGCCCTGCTCGACGCGCTGGCCGAACGCCGCGGCGCCGACGACCTCCGCTCCCCACAGGAACGCTACGGCGACGCCTTCTCCGACGCAGTCGACCTCGCGCTCAACTCCCCAGAGCTACCCACCCAAGCCGGAGAACGCGCCCACGTCATGGTCGCGGTCTCCCTGGCGGACCTGAAATCCGGTCTGGGGCAGGCAACGCTCGGCGATACCGGCCTGATTTCGGCCGCCGAGGCCCGCCTGCATGCCTGTGACTGCAAGGTGATCCCCGCTGTCCTCGGCTCCGCCAGCGAACCCCTCGACTTAGGTCGTGCCCGCCGCCTGATCTCACCGGGCCTGCGCCGGGCGTTGTTCCTGCGCGATCGCGGCTGCACGTTCCCGGGTTGCCATCGCCCGCCACGGCATTGCCAGGGTCATCACATCCGGCACTGGGCCGAGGGCGGCCCGACCGAGCTGGCGAACCTGGTCCTGTTGTGCGGCCACCACCACCGGCTGTTGCACCGCTCGGGTTGGCAAGTCCGCATCGCCACCGACGGCCACCCCGAATTCCTGCCCCCACGGTTCCTGGACAAACGCCGAAAACCCAGGCGCAACAACCTGCATCAACCCCTGCCCTTCGCAGCCTGAACACGGGACAGGCCCGCAGCCACCGGCTACGGGCCCACCCCCATGTCCCCACCCGCGCGAGCAACCAAGGCGGCCCAACGAATTGCGGAACCATCGGCGGCGATTCCCGAGCCAGCCGACTACGCGAATGCCTCGGTTTGCGCGGCGAGGCATCCACCGCCTGCGTGACACCAGATTCTCGGACCAGCCGAGCACGCAACCGCCTCGGTTTCCGCGGTGAGGCATCTACCGTGTGCGTGACAAGAGATTCTCGGGTCGGCCGAGCACGTAACCGTCTCGGTTCCTGCGGTGAGGCATCTACCGTGTGCGTGACAAGAGATTCTCGGGTCGGCCGAGCACGTAACCGTCTCGGTTCCTGCGGTGAGGCATCTACCGCGTGCGTGACAAGAGATCCTCGGGTCGGCCGGGCACATGAATGCCTCGGTTTGCGCGGCGAGGCAGCCACCGCCTGCGTGACACCAGATTCCCGAGTCGACCGAGCAACATGAACGCCTCGGTTCCCGCAGCGAGGCATCGACCGCACCCGCGACAACAGATCCCCGAGCTAGCCAGGCACCTCAACCCCCGGATCTACCCGACCAAGTCCAGGCCGCCCACCGCTCAGCAAAGAGGCGTCCACCCGCATCGACGACAACGTCACACAGACCCGCAAAACCAAGCTCCCCGCACCCGGTGCCCCACAGCCGGACCCCATCGCACAGATCCCGCAGCGGACCCCACCCGCCGCAAACTACGCACCCTAGCGAGCCACCAACCCCGCCTCATGAGCCAGCAACCCCGCCTGCGTCCGGTTCGCACACTCCAGCTTCACCAACATCCGCGACACATAGCTCTTCACCGTCGCCTCAGCCAGATGCAGCCGCCCTGCGATGTCCGCATTGGACAGTCCCTCGCCCAGGCACGCCAGCACGTCCCGCTCCCGCTCGGTCAGCCCCGCGGTCCGGCGCCGCGCGTCCTCCCCGCGCTCACGGCCGTCCGAGGACAACGCCACCAACCGGCGAGCAGCCGACGGTGACAGCACCGTGTGGCCGTCCGCTGCCACGCGGACCAGGCCAATCAGGTCCTCCGGCGGGGTCGATTTGACCAGGAAGCCCGCCGCTCCGGCGCGCAGGGCGCGGATGACGTAGGTGTCCGCGTCGAACGTCGTCAGCGCCACCACCGCCGGCGGGTCCGGCATGGCCGTGATGCGGGCGATCGCCGTCAGGCCGTCGACGCCCGGCATGCGCAGGTCCATCAGGACCACGCGGGGGCGGTGGCGGACCACGGCCTCGACCGCTTCGGCGCCGTCGGCCGCCTGGGCGACCACGTCGATGTCGCCTGCCGAGCCCAGGATCGTGCGCAGGTGGGCGCACACCATCGGCTCGTCATCGACCACGAGCACCGGGATCACAGTGCGTGCCTTCCGCCGTCGGTACGTAAGCGGGCAGTATCGCACCGACCCGGAACCCGCCGCCGGGGGCCGGGCCCGCCTCGAAGCGGCCGCCGACCAGCTCGACGCGCTGGCGCAGGCCCGCCAGGCCCGCGCCGGAGCCGCTGCCGGCCAGTGCCGGGTCGGGTGGGCTCGCCGCGGCCGTGTTGCCGACCGAGACGTCCAGGCCGTCGTCTCGGTAACGGAGGGAAACCGTCGCCGACGCGCCCGGTGCGTGCTTGCGCACGTTCGTCAGCGCCTCCTGGACCAGGCGGTACGCGGTGCGCGCGACGGTCGGGGACACCCGTGCCGGGTCGCCGTCCACCACCAGCTCCGTCGCCACCCCGACCGAACAGGACTCCTCGACGAGCCGCGCCGGGTCGCCGGGCTCGGCCGGGCTGAGCGTGCGCGCGCCGCCGATCTCGGTGCCGTTGCGCAGCACGCCGACCAGGTCGCGCAGCTCGTCGAGCGCCTGGGCGCCCTCGCGGCGGATGTCCTCGGCCGCCGTCCGCACGGCCGGTTCCGCCGACGTCACGCCGAGCGCGCCGGCGTGCAGCACCATCAGGCTGAGCCGGTGCGTGACGACGTCGTGCATCTCGCCCGCGAGCCGCCGCCGTTCCTCCGCGCGGGCCTGCTCGGCGAGCAGGTGCTGTTCGCGCTCGGCCCGTTCCGCACGGTCGCGCAACGACTGCAGCAGCTGGCGGCGCGCCTCGAAGTACAGCGAAACGAGCGCCGGCAGCGCCGTGCTGAGCAACCCGAACGGCGTGACCGCCCAGTCCGGCGTCCACGGCCGCGACGCCACGACCGCCAGGATCCCGGCCACCCACAGCACGGTCCGCCGGTCCAGCACCCGCGCCGCCTGCGACAGGACCACCGGCGTGATCGTCGGGACGGTCAGCAGCGCCAGCGGGTGCCGCGGCACGAGCAGGCCGGGCGCGAAGACGTCGGACGCGAGCATCGCGAACGCGACCGCGGTGACGAAGGCGCACACCTGGACCGGGAACCGGAACAGCAGCACCAGGGTGAAGTCGCAGACCACCTGCAGCGCCAGCCCGGCCGCCGGGCCGAGCGAGCCCGTCGTCCGGTCGCCGAGCGCGAAGAAGAGCGCGTTCATGCCGGAGAACGCGAACGCCGCGAAGAACAGCCAGCAGGCGTCGGAGCGGCTCGGCCACAGCGGCCGCCGGGCGGTGGTCACGCGGTCACGGTAATCGCCGGGCGGGCTCGCCGCGCCCGGATGACAACCAAAGTTGCGCCTCGCGCCGGGTGCTCGCAACGTTCGTCGCCGCGATCACCTCCCTCGTCCGGTTTCGCCGGGCCCCCGCGGACCGGTGGACTGGGGACACCGAAGGCGAGGGGGGGAGAAAGGTGACTGTCCTGACGCGACCGAAGACGGCGTTCGCCACCGGCCCGGTGCTCGTGGTCGCCGGCCTTGCCGGGCTCGCGCTGCTGCTGACCAGCGGGCGCTACGCCGGCGGGTTCGACGAGCTGTACTTCCTGGTGGCCGGTCGAGATCACCTGGACTGGGGGTATTTCGACCAGCCACCGCTCATCCCGGCGCTGGCGGCGGCGATGGACTGGCTCGCGCCGGGCTCGCTCGTCGCGCTGCGGCTGCCGATGACGCTGGCCGCGGCCGCCGGGGTGGTCGTCACGGCGCTGATCGCCCGCGAGCTCGGCGGCGGCCGCGGCGCGCAGGTGATGGCGGCCGCGTGCTACGCGACGTCCGGCATCGTCATCGCGAGCCACTGGCTGGCCACGTACGTGCTCGACCCGTTCCTCTGGACGGTCGTCAGCTGGCTGCTGGTCCGCTGGACCCGCACGCGGCGCGACGGCCTGCTCGGGTGGGCCGGCGTCGTGACGGCGGTGTCGCTGGAGACGAAGTTCCTGATCCCCGCGTTGTGGGCGGCGGTGCTGCTCGCCGCGCTGTGGCTGGGGCCGCGGGAGCTGCTCACCCGGCCGAAGCTCTGGCTGGGCGCGGCGATCGCCGTCGCCGCCACGGTGCCGACGCTCGTCTGGCAGGCCGCGCACGGCTGGCCGTACACCCACATGAGCGACGTCGTCGCGGCGGAATTCCCCGGCTACGGCAGCTTCGCGCGCGACGCGCTTCTCGGTGCCGGGATCGGCGCGGGCGTGCTCGCGCTGGTCTACGGGGTGTGGCGGCTGCTGCGGTCGCCGGAACTGCGGCCGTACCGGTACCTCGGCGTCGCGGCGCTCGGGGTGGCGGTGGCCGTGCTGGTGCTGCACGGGCGGGCGAACTACGTCACGGGGCTGTACGCGGTGCCGTTCGCGGCCGCGGCCACCGAGCTGACCCGCCGGAACCTGGTCCGCTGGTGGAAAGCGGTGGTGTGGCCGGTGTTCGCGTTCTCGGCCGTGGTCACGCTGGCCGCGTTGCCGGTGTGGCCGGCGACGGCGCGGACGTCGTACGGGCCGTTCCAGCTCGGCAGCGCGTTCGCGCAGGGGGAGCTGCCGCAGCAGGAGCTGGCGAAGGCGATCGGGCAGGCGTACGCGGCGCTGCCGGCCGACGTCCGGGCGCGGACCGCGGTGTACGCGGAGATCTACCCGTTCGCGGCGGTGACGGAGTTCTACGGCGCGCCGTACGGCATCCAGCGTGTCTACAGTGGACACCGCGGGTACTGGTACTTCGGCCCGCCACCGGAGTCGGCGGACGCGGTGCTGTTCGCGGGCTTCGACCCGGGGCAGCTGCGGCCGTACTTCGCGCACGAGACGACGGTGGTCGACGGGCTGCTGTGGGAATACGACGGCCGGACGGCGCCGTGGCGGGACGTCTGGCCCGCGCTGAAGCGGCAGTGAGGAGAACGACGATGCTTTCCCTGCCCGCACGGGCGTACCTGCTGGCCTGCGACACCCGGCGCGACCGGCTGCCGGACCGCGAGCGCGTGGCGCTGCTGGTCCGCGCGGCGGCGCTGACGGACCTGGTGCTGCGCGGCCTGGTCGCCGACGACGACGGCCGCCCGGTCGTCACCGGAGCCGGCGGCACCGGGCACCTGGTGCTCGACGACCTGCTGGCGGAACTGGCGGCGGATCCACACCGCAAGTGGCGCGCCCGCGTCCGCCGCGGTGCCCGCGGCACACTCGAGTCGCTGGAAGCCCAGCTCGGCGCGGCCGGGGTGATCACGCTCCGGACATCGCGCGTGCTGGGGCTGTTCCCGCGCCGCCGCCCGGTGGTCCACGACCGCGCCGGGGCGGCCGCCCTCCACGACGAGGTGACGTCGGCGCTGCGGAGCGCCGACCGGGTACCGCCGGGCGTCGCCGCGCTGACGGCACTGGCCGCGGCGGTCGAGCTGGGCGCGGTCCTCCCGCGCGCGGACCGGCGGCGGTACCGGGCCCGGCTCGCGGAGCTGGAGGAGCAGGCGGGCGCGGCGGTTCCGGCGCTGCGCAAGGTGATCCGCGAGGTGAACGCGGCCCGCACGGCCGCGATCTCGGCGGCGTCGGGCGGCGGTGGGGGTGGTGGCTGAGGTCAGCCGGTGAACAGCCGGTCGAGGTAGTAGTCCACTGTGGCCACTGCCTCGGCCGGTGTCCGGTGGCCCATCAGGATTTCCGAGCCCTGGGAGTCCGCCAGTGCCCACAGGATCGCCGCCTCGGCGGCCGGGTCGGCCGACGCCGGGACGGTGCCCGCTTCCTGGGCCTGGCGGACCTGGTCGGCGAAGAACGCCAGCAGTTCCGGCATGCCCTCGCCGAACACCTTCGCCAGCGCGGGGTCGGCGACGGCGCGGATGAAGTACGCGACGCCGATCAGGTAGTCACTCTCGCTGTCCGGGTCGCGGGGCAGGATCTCGACCAGGCACGCGCGCAGGATCGACCGCGGGGTCGGCGGTCCCTCGGCGAGCACCTTCGCCGTGATCCGCTCGCTGCGGAGCTTGTGCCGGTGCTCCAAGGCGAACAGCAGCATTTCGTCCTTGGTCTTGAAGTAGTGCTGCACCGACCCCATGGACATGCCCGCCTCGGCGGCGACGTGCCGCAGGCTGACGCCTTCCAGCCCGGCTCTCGTGGTCAGCCGCTGCAGCGCTTCGGCGATCTGCACCCGGCGCTGCTCGTGGTCCACCTGTTTCGGCACGTCCGCTCCCGGTTGTCATGCGATCGCATTGCGAAGACGCCGCCATCGCCGTTACGATGCGATCGCATTGTAAACAGAGGGGGAAACGATGTCTGACGGTGTGGTGCGGCTTCGGCCGCCGCGCAATGCGCTCGATCGGCGGGCCATCGCCTGGTGGCGGGCGCAGGGGGCGCTGGCGTTCGGGCCGGTGGTGCTCGTCCTCGCGGTGCTCGGCGCGCTGATCCCGCCGGCCGCGTTCTGGCTGCTCGTCCCGGCCGCCGTGGTCGCGGTGCTCGGGGTGGCCTGGTGCGCCGTCCTGCCGGTGTGGTGGTTCGGCCTGCACCGCTGGGAGGTCACCGGCACCGCGGTCTACGTGCGCTCGGGCTTCCTCTGGCAGGAGTGGCGGGTGGCGCCGCTCTCGCGCGTGCAGACCGTCGACACGCTGCGCGGGCCGCTGCAGCAGCGCTTCGGGCTCGCCACGGTCACCGTGACCACGGCGTCCGCGCGCGGCGCGGTCAAGCTCCGCGGTCTCGACGCCGGGGTCGCGGCGGACGTCGCCGAGCGGCTGACCGACCGCACCGAGGCCACGCCCGGGGACGCGACGTGAGCGAGTGGCGCCGGCTCGACCGGCGCACCCTCGGCGTCTCCGCGCTCGTCACGGCCGGGATCGCCGTGTCGGCGGGCACCCCGATCGCGATCGGGACGCGGTCGCTGTGGCTCGTCCCGGCGGCGGTCCTGTTCGTCGGTGCCGGCGTGCTCGCCGACTTCGTCCGCTGGCGCGCCACCCGGTTCCGCTGCACGCCCGAGCGCCTCGAACTCGAGTTCCGGTTCGTCGCCCACACGCGGAAGTCCTTGCCGCGCGAGCGGATCCGCACGGTCGACCTGACGGCCAACCCGCTGCACCGCGCGTTCGGCGTCGCCGTGCTGACCATCGGCACCGGGCAGCAGGACGAGATCGCGCTCGCCCCGCTGGCCCGGGCGGACGCCGAAGCCCTGCGCACCGAACTGCTGCACCGCGTCCCGGCCGCCGAACGCGCCGACGGTGCGCTCGCGAGCCTCGACAAGCGGTGGATCCGGTACGCGCCGGTGTCGTTCGTCGCGCCCGCGCTCGGCCTGTCCGCGTTCGGCGCGCTGTTCAAGGTCGCGGACTGGTTCGGTGCTGGCGGCGGGCTGCTGCAGTGGCTGCTCGGCCTCTTCGGCGACGTCCCCCTGGTCGCGAGCGTCCTGCTCCTGCTGGTCCTCGCGATCGTGCTCGGCGTGGCCGGTGCCGTGGGCCTGTTCGCCGAGATGTGGTGGCACTACCGGCTGGACCGCGAACCCGGCGGCACCCTGCGCGTCCGCCGCGGCCTGCTGACCACCCGGTCGATCACGATCGAAGAGCGGCGGCTGCGCGGGGTCGAGCTCGTCGAGCCGCTCGGGGCCCGGCTCGCCGGTGCCGCGCGCGTGGACGCCATCGCCACCGGGATGAAGCGCGAGGACGGCAAGACCGAAGCCAAGACGCTGCTGCCCGCGGCGCCGCGCGCGGTGGCCGTGGACGTGGCCGCGCGGGTGGCGGGCGAGGCCGTCGCGGACGTCGAGCTGGTGCCGCACCCGCCTGCCGCCCGGGGACGGCGGCTGCGCTGGGCCCTGCTGACCGCGGCGACGCCGGTCGTGGTCCTGCTGGTGCTCGGCGTGCTGCTCACCGACGTCCTGCTCGTGCTGGGCGGGGCCCTCGCCGTCGTCGCGCTGCCGGTGGCGGTCGTGCTGGCCTTCGACGCCTACCGCGGCCTCGGGCACGGCACGCGCGGCCGCTACCTGGTCGTGCGCGCGGGCGCGGTCCGGCGCGGCACGGCGGTCCTGGCGCGGGACGGGGTGATCGGCTGGACGGTCAAGCAGTCGGTGTTCCAGCGGCGCCGCGGGCTCGCGACCTTCACCGCGACCACGGCGGCGGGCGCCGGCGCCTATTCGATCCTGGACGCCGACGCCGTCGAAGGGCTCGAGTTCGCTTCGGCGGCCGTGCCCGGGATCCTGGCGCCGTTCGCTTCGGTGCCCGCCGAAGCGTCGCGGACCTAGGTTCGGGGGCATGGACGAATTCCGTGCCCTGCACGTCCCCGGGTCCCCGCTGCTGCTGCCGAACGCGTGGGAGTTCGGCGTCGGCGCCTTCCTCGCCGCGCAGGGCTTCCGCGCGCTCGGCACGACCAGCCTCGGCGTCTCCGCGGCGGCCGGGGAACCGGACGGCGCGCCGTCGACGCGGGCCGCGACCGTCGCGCTGGCCACCCGCCTGACCCGGCTGGACGCCCTGGTCAGCGTCGACATCGCCGACGGCTTCAGCGCGGACCCGGCCGCGGTCGCCGACCTCGCCGAGGAGCTGGCCGCGGCCGGCGCCGCCGGCGTCAACCTCGAAGACGGCCGCGCCGACGGCTCGCCGGCCGCGCTCGACGTCCAGTGCGCGCTGGTCACGGCCGTGAAGGAGCGCGTGCCGGAGCTGTTCGTCAACGCGCGGACCGACACGCACTGGGCGGGCGACCGCTCGATCGCCGAAGCCGAACGGCGGGTGCGGGCGTACGCCGCGGCGGGCGCGGACGGCGTGTTCGTGCCCGGGCTCGCCGAGCCGGCGGACGTCGAGCGGATCGTCGCCGCCGGTCTCCCGCTCAACCTGCTGTTCCTGCCAGGCAAGGTCACCGTGGCCGGGCTGGCGGAGCTGGGCGTCGCCCGGATCAGCCTCGGCTCGCTGCCGTACCGGATGGCGCTGGCGGCCGCCGCCGAGACCGCGAGGGCTGTGCTCGAGGGCCGTGACCTGCCGCTGAGCCCGCCGTCCTACGCCGACGTCGTCGCGTTGCTGCCCTAAACCGCTTGCCCCGGTCTGCTTGAGTCGGGGCATGCGCGCCTTCGGAACCGACTTCGCCGTCCCGCCCGGATACCTGAACACGCCCAGCGTGGGCATCCCGCCCGCGCCGGTGGCCGAAGCCGTCGCCGAGTCGGTCGAGCGGTGGCGGACCGGCGCGACCCGGCCGGGGGAGTTCGACCCGTACGTCACGCGGTCGCGGGCCGGGTTCGCCCGGCTGCTCGGCGTCGACCCCGGGCGGGTCGCGATCGGGGCGTCGGCGTCGCAGCTCATCGCCAACGTCGCCGCGGCGCTGCCCGCGGGCACCCGCGTCGTGGCCGCCGAGGGCGACTTCACCAGCGTCACGTTCCCGTTCGCGGCGAACCCGGGCGTCACCGTGACCGAAGTGCCACTGGAGCTGCTGCCGGAGCGCGTCGAAGGGCACGACGTCGTCGCCGTGAGCGTCGTCCAGTCCGCCGACGGCCGGATCGTCGACCTCGCGGCCCTGCGCGGGGCGGCCGAGGCCGCCGGGGCGGCGGTGCTGCTGGACGCCACCCAGGCGGTGGGCTGGCTGCCGCTGGACGTCGCCTGGGCCGACTGGGTGGTCGGGGCGGGCTACAAGTGGCTGCTCTCGCCGCGCGGCTGCGCGTGGCTGTACGTCCGCCCGGACGCGCACGAACGCACCCGGGCGGTCGCGGCGAACTGGTACGCGGGGGAGGACCCGTGGGCCAGCGTCTACGGCCTCCCGCTGCGCCTGGCGGGCGACGCGCGCGCGTTCGACCTCTCGCCGGTGTGGCTCGCCCAGGTCGGCGCCGCGGCGGCGTTGGAGTACTTCGATGGGGTGAACTTGGCCGAGGTCCGCGCGCACAACACCGGGCTGGCCGACGCGCTGCTGGAGAAGCTCGGGCTGCCCCCGCGCGGCACCGCGATCGTGGCGCTCGACGCCGATCCCCAGCGCGTGGCGGCGGCCGGCATCGTGTCCAGCGTCCGCGGCGGCCGCGTGCGGGTCGGCTTCCACCTCTACAACACCGTTGACGACGTCGAACGCGTTTTACGCGCATTCGAGTGAACCCGATCCGGGCGGTGAACTACCGTATGTCCCCGTGGTTGGTGCTCGTTTCACCCCAGGCCCGTCCGACACGGCCCCGCTGGGCGCGGTGCCCCCGCAGCCCCGCCCGCCGGCGCCGGGCCCGCCGGCGCGCGACACCCGGTCCCTGCTGCTCAGGGGCGCCGGGCTGGTCGCGATCGCCGTCGTCTCCGGGCTGCTGTGGTTCCTGATCCGGCACGACTCGGCGCCGGAGCAGCCGGTCGCGCAGCCACCGGCCCAGAGCACGGGGGCCTACCAGTTCACCAAGGTCGCCGGCCCGGCGCGCGCGGACGACTGCCCGGCGAACTCCTACGGCAAGACCAAGGAGTTCTTCGCGGACAACCCGTGCCAGTCGCTGGTCCGCGCGTTGTACACGACCGAGACCGGCGGGCAGAAGGCCCTGGTGTCGGTGGTCGTGGTGGGCATGCCGGACTCGTCGAAGGCGAAGGCGCTCAAGGCGCTCACCGACCAGGACAACACCGGCAACGTGACGGACCTGGTCCGCGACAAGACGTTCGCCGGCACCGGCACCCCCAGCCTGACCGGCAAGAACGCGGCGTACGCCTCGAAGGTCGACGGCACGAACACGACGATCGTGCTCGCCGACTTCTACGCGAAGCACACCGACAAGGCCCTGATCGAGAAGATCGCCGACGACGCGCTGCGCCTGTCGGCCGACCTCCACTCCTGACCGAAGTCCGTGAAGGCCTCCTTACCGGGCATAAACGCCGGTAAGGAGGCCTTCACGGCGTTTCAGCCGGCCTGGCCCGGCATCGCGAGGGCTGTCGGCTTCTCGCCTGCTTCGGCGCGCCAGGGGGTGCCGCGGCGGGAAGCGGCGACCAGCGCGTGCAGCGCCGTCGTCCGCAGGCCCGCGTCGTCGGTGTGGTTGACCACGGCCAGCCACGCCGACGCGCAGTCGGCCTCGGCCGTCGCGACGACCTGGGACGCCGACTTCGCGTCCGTCACCGGGTTCTTCGGCACGTACGCCGCTTCGGGCGCGACCGGCGTGGCACCCGAAGCGGCCAGCGTCGTCTGCAGGAAGTCCCGCCGCAGGGCGTGTTCCGCCGCGCCGCTCTTCTCGGCGTCGCCGAAGTCACCCGGCAGGAACGCGCCGACCAGCCCGTACACCCACACGGCGGCGTGCTCGGCGGCCAGCGCGGTCTGCAGCGGGTCCACCGCCTCCGCGGGCACGGCACCCCCGGGCGCGGCGCCCACCTTCGGCGCGTCGTCGCCCGGACCGAGCGCGGGGTCGATGCGCTGCAGCGCGGCGCAGCCCGCCGCCACCGCCGCGACCAGCCCGGCGCGGTAGCGCGGGAGCCCGCCGACGAGGTCTTCGGCCTCCTTGCGCGCCGCCGCCAGCCGGTCCTTCAGATCGCCCAGCGCCGCCGGGGCGGGCGGGGCCGGTGACGGCGACGGTTTCGGCCGGTTCAAGCGGTCCACTTCGGACTTGAGCGCCGCCGCGTGCGCCGCGCGCGCGGCCGCGAGCTGGCCGGCGGCGTCGTCGCCCTTGGCGAGCGCCCGCGCGGCGGTGGCGTCCGCGTCGGCGGCGGCCAGCAGCGGCTGCAACGGGTCGGGGCTTTCGTCGTAGCCGGGCCCGCAGGCGGCGAGCGGGACGGCCAGCGCGGCCAGCGCCCCCGCGCGGAGGGCGGCACGACGGGTCAGGTCGGTCGGTCTTCCGGTCACGTCGGCCCATCCTGCCAGGCCCCCGGCCGCCCCCGCCGCTCGCGCGGCCCGAGCGGGCGACCGGATAAGCTGGTCCACCACCGACCCGCCGTAACCAAGGAGAGCCCCACGTGCCAGGAGAACTCGCCAGCCGGCTCCAGCCGATAGTGGCCGAAGCCGTCACCGCCGCGGGTTTCGACCTCGACTCGTTCGAGGTGCAGCAGGCCGGCCGGCGGCAGCTGGTCAAGGTCGTCGTCGACGCCGACGACGGGGTCGGGCTGGACGAGGTCGCCGAGGTCAGCCGCAAGGTCTCGGCGGCGCTCGACGAGAACGACCACGTGCTGGCGAGCGCCTACACGCTGGAGGTCACCTCACCGGGGCTCGACCGCCCGCTCACCCAGGCCCGCCACTGGCGGCGCGCGCGGTTCCGGCTCGTGAAGATCACCCAGGCCGACGGCACGGCCTTCATCGGCCGGGTCGGCCACGCGGGCGCGGACGCCGCCCGCGTCCTCGAAGGCGGCAAGCTCCGCGACGTCCGCTACGCCGACGTGGCGAAGGCGGTCGTGGAGATCGAGTTCAAGCAGCCGCCCGCCGAGGACCTGAAACTGCTCGAAGACGACGCGTCCGGCATCATCGCGGCCGAGACGGAGAAGGGGTCGAAGTGAACGTCGACATCGCCGCGCTGCGGGCGATCGAACGGGACAAGGACATCCCCTTCGAAACGGTGATCGAGGCCATCGAGACGGCTTTGCTCACCGCGTACAAGCACACCGAGGGCCACCAGCCGCACGCCCGCATCGACATCGACCGCAAGACGGGACTGGTGCGCGTGCTCGCGCACACGCTGACCCACGACGGCCAGGTCGACGAGGAGTGGGACGACACCCCCGAGGGCTTCGGCCGGATCGCCGCCACCACCGCGCGCCAGGTCATCCTGCAGCGGCTGCGCGACGCCGAGCACGAGAAGACCTTCGGCGAGTTCTCCACCAAGGAGGGCGAGATCGTCGCCGGGGTGATCCAGCGCGACGCCCGCGCCAACGCCCGCGGCATGGTCGTGGTCCAGGTGGGTGACACCGAGGGCGTGCTGCCCTCCGGCGAGCAGGTCGCCGGGGAGTCCTACGAGCACGGCAGCCGGATCAAGGCGTACGTGCTCACCGTGTCGCGCAGCAACCGCGGCCCGCAGATCACGCTCTCGCGCTCGCACCCCAACCTGGTGCGCAAGCTGTTCGCGCTCGAGGTGCCGGAGATCGCCGACGGGACGGTCGAGATCGCCGCCGTCGCGCGCGAACCGGGGCACCGCACCAAGATCGCGGTCAAGTCCACCGTGCCGGGCGTCAACGCCAAGGGCGCCTGCATCGGCCCGGTCGGCGCGCGCGTGCGCAACGTGATGAGCGAGCTGGCGGGCGAGAAGATCGACATCATCGACTTCTCCGACGACCCGGCCCGCTTCGTCGGGAATGCCCTGTCGCCCGCGAAGGTTGTTTCGGTACGAGTCGTGGACGAGCGGGCGAAGACCGCCCGCGTCGTGGTGCCGGACTTCCAGCTGTCGCTGGCGATCGGCAAGGAGGGGCAGAACGCCCGCCTGGCCGCCCGCCTGACCGGCTGGCGGATCGACATCCGCAGCGACGCCGCACCGGCCGACGACGAGGGTGATCAAGACCACGCCGGTCCGGCGCGGCCCGCCGCGACAACCGGTTCGGCTGAGTGAAGGTCGAAGCGCTAGACTCAGGAGTGGTTCAAAGCCCGCGGCGGGTAGCCGAGCACCAGCCCCACCGGAATCTCCCGGTGCGGACTTGTGTCGGCTGCAAGCGGCGGGCATTGATCGGTGAGCTGCTGCGCGTGGTCGCGGTGGCCGGGCGGGTGGTCGTCGACGGACGTCGGCGGCTGCCGGGCCGGGGGGCTTGGCTGCACCCCGACCCGGACTGCCTGGCCAAGGCCGAACGGCGGCGGGCCTTCCCCAGAGCCCTGCGGGCGACGGGGGCGCTCGACGCCCGTGAGGTCCGCGAGCACGTCGGGCTCACCACGACGCACCACGAACCCGGGACGTCCCCGGGGTCGCGAGGAACCAAGGAAGCAGGTCGACCCGTCATGAGTCAGCCGTGAAGCTGAAGCCATGAGCGTCAGACAATAAGGACGAGGTCAGCGGGTCAGCCGCCTGGCCTCCCCTAGATGAGGAGAGTTGTGCCAGGCAAGGCCCGCGTACACGAGCTCGCGAAGGAGCTCGGCATCACCAGCAAGGACGTTCTCGCGAAGTTGAAGGAACAGGGCGAGTTCGTCAAGTCCGCGTCGTCCACGGTCGAGGCGCCCGTCGCCCGCCGTCTCCGCGACGCGTACGCCCCCAAGGGCGCCAAGAAGCCCACCCCCGGCCCGTCGGCGCGCCCCGGCCCGCCGGCCGCCAAGCCCGCCGCCCCGAAGCCCGCCGCACCTGCCCCGCAGGCGCCGGCGGCCAAGGCGGCACCCGCTCCGGCCGCGCCGGCTCCGGCCGCGCCGCAGCAGCAGGCACCCGCCGCCGCGAAGCCGGCCACCCCGGGGCAGCGCCCCGGTCCGCGGCCCGGCCCCCGGCCGGCGACGCCCGCGCCCCAGCAGCAGGTCCCGGCCGCGAAAGCCGACGCTCCTGCCGCGCCCAAGCAGGACACCCCGGCCGCGCCCGCCCAGGGCGGCACCGGCTCGGTCGTCCCGCCGAAGCCGCAGGGCCCCAAGCCCGGCGGTCCCAAGCCCGGCCCGCGCACCCCGCGCGTCGGCAACAACCCGTTCGGCGTCGGTTCCGGCGCCCCGGCCCCGCGTCCGCAGGCCCCGCGCCCCGGTGGCGGTCAGGGCGGCGACACCCGCCCGCCGCGTCCCGGCGGCGGTCAGGGCGGCGGTGACCGTCCGGCCCCGCGGCCCGGCGGCGGCGCCGGTGGCAACCGGCCGAGCCCGGGCAACATGCCCCCGCGGCCGAACCCCGGCATGATGCCGGGCCGCACGCAGCGTCCCGCCGGTCCCGGTGGCGGCGCCCGCGGTGGCCCCGGTGGCGGCGCCCGTGGCGGCCCCGGTGGCGGCGGTCGTCCCGGTGGCGGCGGCGGTTTCCGCGGCGGTCCCGGTGGCGGTGGCGGCGGCGGTGGCTTCCGCGGCGGCCCCGGTGGCGGCGGCGGTGGCGGCGGCTTCCGCCCGGGCGGTGGCACGGGTGCCCCGGCCGGCGGTGGCGGCTTCCGCGGTGGCGGCGGCGGCCGTGGCGGCCCCGGTGGCCGTGGCGGTACCGCGGGTGCCTTCGGGCGCCCCGGTGGTCCCTCGCGCAAGGGCCGCAAGTCGAAGCGGCAGAAGCGCCAGGAGTACATGGACAACATGCAGGCGCCCAGCGTCGGCGGCGTCCGCCTGCCCAAGGGCAGTGGCGAGACGATCCGGCTGCCGCGGGGTGCTTCGCTGACCGACTTCGCCGAGAAGATCGACGCCAACCCGGCTTCGCTGGTGCAGGTGCTCTTCCACCTCGGCGAGATGGTCACCGCGACGCAGTCCGTGTCGGACGACATCCTCGAGCTGCTCGGCGGCGAAATGAACTACAACGTTCAGGTCGTCAGCCCCGAGGAAGAAGACCGCGAGCTGCTGGAGACCTTCGACATCACCTACGGCGAAGACGCGGGTGAGGAAGAGGACCTCCAGGTCCGGCCGCCGGTCGTGACCATCATGGGTCACGTCGACCACGGTAAGACCCGCCTGCTCGACACGATCCGGAAGACGAAGGTCCGCGAGAGCGAGGCCGGCGGCATCACGCAGCACATCGGTGCGTACCAGATCGAGACCGAGCTCGAGGGCAACCCGCGCCTGATCACCTTCATCGACACCCCGGGTCACGAGGCGTTCACCGCCATGCGTGCCCGTGGTGCGAACTCGACCGACATCGCGGTGATCGTGGTGGCGGCCGACGACGGTGTGATGCCGCAGACGGTCGAGGCGATCAACCACGCGCAGGCCGCCAAGGCCCCGATCGTGGTCGCGATCAACAAGATCGACAAGGAAGGCGCGAACCCGGACAAGATCCGGCAGCAGCTGACCGAGTACGGCCTGGTCGCCGAGGAGTACGGCGGCGACACGATGTTCGTCGAGATCTCCGCGCGGCAGAACATCAACATCGACGGCCTGCTCGAGGCGATCCTGCTGACCGCGGACGCCGCTCTGGACCTCCGGGCCAACCCGGACATGGAGGCCCAGGGTGTCGCGATCGAGGCGCACCTCGACCGCGGCCGCGGCCCGGTGGCCACCGTCCTGGTCCAGCGCGGCACGCTGCGCGTCGGTGACTCGGTCGTGGCGGGTGACGCCTACGGCCGCGTCCGCCGGATGGTCGACGAGCACAACGTCGACGTGACCGAGGCGCTGCCGTCGCGTCCCGTCCAGGTCATCGGCTTCACGTCGGTGCCGGGCGCGGGTGACACCTTCCTGGTGGTCGACGAGGACCGCGTCGCCCGGCAGATCGCCGAGCGCCGGTCGGCTCGCACGCGCAACGCGCTCAACGCGTCGCGCCGCAAGCGGGTCAGCCTCGAGGACCTCGACTCCGCCTTGAAGGAGACGAACAGCCTCAACCTGATCATCAAGGGTGACAACTCGGGTACGGTCGAGGCCCTCGAAGCCTCGCTGCTCCAGCTGGACGTCGGCGACGAGGTCGAGCTGAACGTGGTCCACCGCGGTGTCGGTGGCGTGACCGAGTCGGACATCGACCTGGCGACCGCGTCCGACGCGATCGTCCTCGGGTTCAACGTCCGCGCCCAGGGCAAGGCGACCGAGCGGGCCACCCGCGAGGGCGTCGACGTCCGGTACTACACGGTCATCTACCAGGCGATCGACGAGATCGAGCAGGCCCTCAAGGGCATGCTCAAGCCGGAGTACGAAGAGGTCGAGCTGGGCCGCGCGGAGGTCCGCGAGGTCTTCAAGTCCTCCAAGATCGGCACGATCGCGGGTTGCCTGGTCATGTCCGGCGAGATCCGGCGCAACGCCCGGGCCCGTCTGCTCCGCGACGGCACCGTCGTGGCGGAGAACCTGCCGATCAGCTCGCTGCGGCGGTTCAAGGACGACGTGGTCGAGGTCCGCGAGGGCTACGAGTGCGGTCTGACGCTCGGTTCGTACAGCGACATCAAGGTCGACGACCAGATCGAGACGTACGAGCAGCGCGAGAAGCCGCGGGCGTAATGCCTGTGTCCCCGGGTGTGCGGTTTTCCGCCGCACACCCGGGGTTCCCATCCCTACGACACCACCAAAACTGCCTATGTTCGTCGGAGCTCTCGAGCTCGACATCCTGCTCGGCGACGTCCATTCGCTGAAGCAGAAGCGGTCCGTGGTCCGTCCGGTGCTGGCCGAGGTGCGCAAGCGCTTCGCCGTATCGGTGGCCGAGGCCGGTCACACCGATCTGCACCGCCGGACCCTCATCGGGGTGGCCGTGGTCGCCGAAGGTGGCGAGCACGTCCGGGACGTGCTCGACTCGTGTGAGCGGTACGTGGCGAGCAGGCCGGAGTTCGAACTCCTGTCCGCGCGCCGCCGGCTGCTCGGTCCAGACGACTAGCCCTTTTTCTAGGAGAACGACATGGCCGATCCTGCTCGGGCTCGCAAGCTCGCCAAGCGGATCTCGCAGATCGTCGCGTCCGCGATCGAACACGAGGTCAAGGACCCGCGGCTGAACTACGTGACCATCACGGACACGAAGGTCACCGGCGACCTGCACGACGCGACCGTCTACTACACGGTGCTCGGCGAGAAGCTGGACTCCGTCCCGGACTTCGCGGGTGCGGCGGCCGCGCTCGAATCGGCGCGCGGTGTGCTGCGCACCAAGGTCGGGCAGGGCACCGGGGTCCGCTACACGCCGACGCTGACGTTCGTCGCGGACACGATCCCGGAGGAGTCGAAGCGGATCGAAGACCTCCTCGCCAAGGCCCGTGAGGCCGACGCGGAGGTCGCCCGCCGCGCGACCGGCGCCCAGCACGCCGGCGACGCCGACCCGTACAAGGCGCCTCGCGAAGAGACCGAGGACGCCGAAGACGACGAGTTCGCGGAGGAAGAGAGCCGGGGCTGACCCGTGCTCTCCCGCCGCACCCTGCTCGCCGGCAGCGCACTCGCGCTGCTGGCGGGCTGCTCACCGTCCGAACCCCCGCCCGGCCCGCCCGCGGTCCCGCCGCCGACGCGGCCTTCCGTGTTGCGTGACCCGGTGACGGTCCAGCGCATGCCGTCGGTGGCCCGCGGCACCGACGTCGACCTGGTGCTGATCACCCCGGCCGGGGTCCCCGCGGCGGGGCTGCCGGTGTGCCTGGCCCTGCACGGCCGGGGCGCGCAGGCTCGGACGTTCCTCTCGCTGGGCGTCCCGGACCTCCTGACGGCGGCGGTCCGCGCCGGCACGCCGCCGTTCGCGATCGCGGCCGTCGACGGCGCCAACTACTGGGTGGACGTCGGTTCCGGCGACGACCCGCAGCGGATGCTCACCGAAGAACTCCCGACCTGGCTGACCGGCCGCGACCTGCTCCCGGCGTCCGCCGTGTTCGGCATTTCGATGGGCGGCTTCGGCGCGCTGCGGTTCGCCCGCGCCCACCCGGACCTGAAGGCGGTGGCGACGGCGAGCGCGGCCCTGTTCGTGGACTGGCCCGACGCCCGCAGCCGCAAGGTGTTCTCCGGCGAGGACAACTGGCGCGCGGAAGAGCCGCTGCTGCACACCGCGGACCTCCGCCCGGGCACCCTCGGCGTGTGGTGCGGCGAGTCGGACCCGTTCCTGGGCGCGGATCGCAAGCTGGTCAAGGCGGTTTCGCCCGCGGTGGCGCGGTTTTCGCCGGGCGGGCACAAGGACGAGTACTGGCGCGGGATCCTGCCGGACGTCCTGGAGTTCGTGGGGGAGCGGCTACGCTGACGCGCGAGCGAACAGGATCGCTTGCGACACCTCGTTTTCCGGGTTCAGCGACCACTCGGCCTCGACCGTGAACCCCGCCGCGCGCACCCGCCTCGCCAGCCACCACGGCTGCCGGAGGTGGATGTGGACGCGCATCGGGTGCCCGCCGTACCCCTGGGTCTTCAGCCGGGTCCCGGCACCGACGTGGTACCCGATCACCAGCAGCCCGCCCGGGCGCAGCACGCGCCGGAAGTGGCCCAGCGCCACCGGGACGTCGTCGTCGGGGACGTGGATCAGCGACCAGGACGCGAGCACGCCCGCCACCGACGCGTCGGGCAGCGTCAGGTCCGTCATCGAGCCGACCTCGAACGCCAGCTCCGGGTGCGCCCGCCGGGCCAGCCCGACCATCGCCGGGGAGAGGTCGACGCCGGACGCGTCGACCCCCAGCGAGGCCAGGTACGCCGTGAAGTGCCCCGGCCCGCAGCCGACGTCCACGGCCGGCCCGTCCACCTGCGCGGCGAACAGCGTCAGCGCGGCCTTCAGGTACGGCTGCTGTTCGAGGGCGTCGGCCACGAATTCGGCGTAGCTCTCGGCGACGGTGTCGTAGGAGTCGCGGGTGTCCGCGAGCCAGCTCATCGGGCGCGGAGCCCGTCGAGGATCATGCCGAGCCCCCGCCGCCAATCCGGCGTGGCGGTCGCCGCGGCGAAGACGACGGCGAGGTCGGCCCCGCGGAAGTCGTCGCGCAGCTGCCCGGCTTCCTGAGCGCGTTCGATGATCCGGTTCAGCCGGGAAGCGTTGGCGTGCTTGGCTTTCTCGATCCCGGAGTCCGGATCGAACACCCGCGAGCACACCTCGGTGAACCCGCGGTCGGCGACCTGCATGAGAACCGAGCGTTCGAGGAAGTGGACGAAACCGGCCCAGGGGTCCTCGAAGGCGAGCGCCTCTTCGGTGACGGCCGCGGCTTCCCGCAGCGTCGGCAGGAAGGCGGCTTCGACGAGGTCGGCCCGGGTGGGGAACCGGTTGTAGAGGGTCCCGATGGCGACCTCGGCCCGCCGCGCGACTTCGTCGAGGGGAGCGTCGACGCCCTTGGCCCCGAAGACCTCCCGGGCCGCGGCGACCAAGGCCTCCCGGTTGCGCCGCGCGTCGGCACGCAAGGGTCGCTGGTCGACGGTCACGTCCGGGAGTATAGCCGCGAAACGCTTTGTCGACTCAGGAAGCGGGCTTCGCCGCCACCACGAGGTCGCGCAGGATGGCCTGGTCCACCCGGTGCTCGAACTCCTCCCACGGCCCGCCCTCCCGCACGTCGAGGCCGGCCTTCCGCAGCACCGCGACCAGCTCTTCCCGCGGCAGCACCGTCGTGTTCCACGAAATCCCCAGCGCCCCGCCGGGACGCAGGACCCTGGTCCACACCGGCACCGCCGCCGCCAGCAGGTCGCGGGGGCTGCGCTGCAACCCCGCCTCGCGGTGGCTGCCGTGCTGCACGCCGTACGGCGCGTCGGTCACGATCACGTCGAACGAATTCGCCCGCAGCACCTCGTCGGTCGTCAGCGTGTCCGCGTTGAGGTACACGAGCCGCCGGGTGTCGCCGGCCTTGTACTCCTCCTTGGACATCGCGTACTCGATGTCGAGGCGCCGGCCCAGGCGCACCTTGTTGCGGCGCAGCTGGCCGGACTCCGCGGTGTGCTTCACGCGCTTGGTCCGCAGCCAGGTCTTGATGAACGCCTCGTACGCCTCGAAGTCCTTGCCGTCGACGTCCAGGCCGGTGGCGTGCAGGCCGTACATCATCGCCTGGTTCAGCGTCGTGCCGCGCCCGCACAGCGGGTCCAGCAGGTACTTCGCCTTGGGGGAGAACGGGTCCGCGGTCGCCATCAGCGTGACGTTCACCAGCAGCTTCGTGAACAGCTCGTTCGTCTTGCCCGCGTACTTCTGGATCGTCAGCAGGTCCGAGTCCGCCTTCGCCAGCGGCGTCACGGTCACCGGCCGGAGGACGCCGTCGCCGAGCTCGAACAGCGCGTACAGCGACGACAGGTTGGACAGGATCGCCAGGTCGCGCGCCTCCAGCGGGGCCGAACTCGTGAAGCGCACGTACCCCACGCCGCCGAGTTCGGTCTCCTCGATCGCGGACAGCTCGGCCGCCAAGGCCGTGCCGAAGACCGCCAGCTCGGCGCGCAGCAGGGCGGCGGAGGAGGCGGCGTAGACCCGGTTGGCCGACGGGTAGACCAGCATCGCGTACTCAGGCATCCCGCAGAGCGTAGCGTGACGCACCGTGACCCCTACTCCGGCGCGGGACATCCGCGACGCGGCCGCGCTGCTCGCCTCGGCCACCGACGTGACGATCCTCGGCCACATCCGCCCGGACGCGGACGCGCTGGGCAGCGCGCTCGCCCTCGGCCGGGCCCTCCGCCAGCGCGGCGCGAAGGTGCGCGTCTCCTTCGGCGAGCCCGACGAGGCGCCCGAGTCGCTGCGGTGGCTCGACGAAGACGGGCTGCTCACCCACCCGGATGACCTGCCCGCCGCCGAGCCGCTGCTGGTCTGCGTCGACACGCCGACGCCGAAGCGGCTGGGCCGGCTCGCCGGGCGCGTCGAGACCGCCGGTGCCGTGCTCGTCGTCGACCACCACGCCACCAACACCTTCTACGGCACCTGCCACGTCGTCGACGAGACGGCCGAGGCCAGCGCGATCCTGGTGTTCCGGCTCCTGGACGAGCTGGGCACCGTCCTGGACGAGCCGATCGCGCGCGGGATCTACGCCGGGATCGTCACCGACACCAGCGGCTTCCGGCGGGCGAGCCCGGAGACGCACCGGATGGCGGCGCGGCTCATCGAGGCCGGCGTCGACGCCGAAGCGGTCGTGCGGCGGATCGTCGACGAGCGTCCCTTCGCGTGGCTGCCGATGCTGTCGTCGGTGCTGAGCGAAGCCCGGTTGGAGCGGGAAGCCGCGCAGGGCAAGGGGTTCGTGCACGCCGTCGTCCGCGTCGACCTGGCCGAGACGGTGCGCGCCGAGGAGGTCGAGTCGGTCGTCGACGTCGTCCGCTCGGTGCGCGAGGCCGCCGTCGCCGCGGTGCTCAAGCAGGACCTGGCGAACCCGGCGCAGTGGCAGATCTCGTTGCGTTCCATCGGCCTCGACGTCTCGGCCGTCGCGGCGGAGTTCGGCGGCGGCGGGCACCGGCAGGCCGCGGGCTGCACGATCCCGGGCACCGCCGAGGAGGTCCTCGCGGGCCTGCGCGCCGCGCTGGAGCGGGCGCCGCTGCTTTAGCGCGCGTCGGATGCCGCCGGCGGAAAGTTCCCGGCTTCCCGCCGGTCAGAACTGTCGGTGGGGCCGGTTAGAGTCCGGATCGTGGTGAACGTGGAGGAGACCGAGCGGGTACCGGCGAAGCGCGTGCTGGGCCTGGCCGTGCCCGCGCTGGGGGTGCTGGCCGCCGAGCCGCTGTACGTGCTGGTCGACACCGCCGTGGTCGGCCACCTCGACGCGCTGTCGCTGGCCGGGCTCGCGCTCGGCGGGGTCGTGCTGGCGCAGGTGTCGAGCCAGCTGACGTTCCTGTCCTACGGCACGACGTCGCGCACCGCGCGCCTGCACGGCGCCGGCCGCCGGGCGGACGCGGTCCGCGAAGGCGTGCAGGCGACGTGGCTGGCGCTGTTCGTCGGGTTCGTCGTGCTCGGCGTCGGGCAGCTGCTGGCCTGGCCGATCGCCCGCGCGCTCTCGGGCAGCGACGAGATCGCGTCCGCGGCCGTGTCGTGGCTGCGGATCGCGCTGTTCGGGGCGCCGCTGATCCTCGTCACCATGGCGGGCAACGGCTGGATGCGCGGGGTCCAGGACGCCGCGAAACCGCTGCGGTACGTGCTGGCGGGCAACGGGATTTCGGCCGTGCTGTGCCCGGTGCTCGTCTACGGCGCCGGGCTCGGGCTGGAGGGCTCGGCGATCGCGAACGTCGTCGCGCAGGTGATCTCGGCGGCGCTGTTCTTCGCCGCGCTGGTCAAGGAGAAGGCAGGCCTGCGCCCGGACTTCAAGGTGATGCGCGCGCAGCTCGGCCTGGGCCGCGACCTGGTCCTGCGCAGCCTGGCGTTCCAGGCGTGCTTCGTCTCGGCGGCGGCCGTCGCGGCCCGCACGTCGACCGAGGCGGTGGGCGCGCACCAGGTGGTGCTGCAGCTGTGGACGTTCCTCGCGCTGGTCCTGGACTCGGTGGCGATCGCGGCCCAGTCGCTGGTCGGCGCGGCGCTGGGCGCGAACTCGGCGCGGCAGGCGCGCGGGGTTGCCAACCAGATCACGGGGTACGGCCTGCTGCTGGGGTGTTTCCTGTGCGTCCTGTTCGCGGCGCTGTCGTGGGTGCTGCCGCACGCGTTCACGTCCGACCAGGGCGTGCTGGCGGAGATCCCGCACGCGTGGTGGTTCTTCGTGGCCCTGCAGCCGATCGCCGGGGTGGTGTTCGCGCTGGACGGGGTCCTGCTGGGCGCCGGCGACGCGGCCTTCCTCCGCAACGCGACGCTCGGGAGCGCGGCGCTGGGCTTCCTGCCGCTGATCTGGGCCTCGCTGGGGTTCGGCTGGGGGCTGGCGGGGATCTGGACCGGCCTGTCGCTGTTCATGGTGCTCCGGCTGGCGTTCGTGGTGGCGCGCTGGCGCTCGGGCAACTGGGCGGTGACGGGCGCGATCCGCCCCGCCTGACCACGTGTGATGCCCCCGACCCTGTGGCGAAAACCACCCGGATAACGGCTATGTTTCGCCGTTGCTTAGGCGATACAAGTAGTAGGGACGGCAGCGTGGGCGTTCCACGCCCCGAACACCGCCGAACCCCTGGAGGTCCTTGTGCCGCCCGCCACCGGCCGCGCCACGGCCCGGTCCTGGCTCATCTGGCTCGCCGCCGTCACCGTCTACCTCCTCGCGGTCTTCCACCGCACCTCCTTCGGCGTCGCCGGGCTGCAGGCGGCCGAACGGTTCGGCGTCGGCGCCGCCGCGCTCGGCACCTTCACCGTCCTCCAGGTCGGCGTCTACGCCGCCATGCAGATCCCGACCGGGGTCCTGGTCGACCGCTACGGTCCCCGCCGCGTCCTCATCGCCGCCGTGCTGATCCTCGGCACGGGGCAGCTCCTGCTCGGCATCGCGCACTCCTACGGCCTCGGCCTGCTCGCCCGCGGCGTGCTCGGGCTCGGCGACGCGCTCACCTTCGTCAGCGTGCTGCGCCTGTTCGCGGCCCACTTCCCGGGCCGCCAGTACGCGCTGCTGACGTCGTTCACCGCCGCCGTCGGCTACATCGGCAACCTCGCCGCCACCGTCCCGCTGGCGCTGCTGCTCGACGTCTCCGGCTGGACGCCCACCTTCCTCGCCGTCGGCGCCCTCACCGTGCTGTACACGCTGGTCGTGGCGCTGCGGGTCCGCGACGTCCCGGCCGGCGAAACGCCGCCCGTCCGCGAACCGGTCCGCCCGCGCGCGCTCGCCCACCAGGTCGCCGAAGCCTGGCGGACGCCGGGGACGCGCCTGGGCTTCTGGGTCCACTTCAGCACGATGTTCGCCCCCAACGCCCTGACGCTGCTGTGGGGCGTCCCGTGGCTGGTCCAGGGCCAGGGGCAGTCGAAGGCCACCGCGAGCGCGCTGCTCACCGTGTTCGTCTTCGGGTCGATGGCAGGCGGTCCGCTGCTCGGCGGCGTGATCGGCAGGCACCCGTCGCTGCGGATGCCGCTGGTCGGCGGGTACATCGGCGGTGCCGCGCTGGTCTGGGCGCTGCTGCTGAGCTGGCCCGGCACCGTGCCGGTGGCCGTGCTGGTGCCCGCGTTCGCCTTCCTCGCCCTCGGCGGTCCGGCGTCGATGATCGGGTTCGCGCTCGCCCGCGACTACAACCCGCTGTCCCGGGTGGGCACGGCGACCGGCGTGGTCAACGTCGGCGGCTTCGTCGCCACCACCATCGCGGCCCTGCTCGTCGGCGTGCTGCTGCAGTGGACCGGCGGGAGCTTCCGGCTGTCGCTGCTGGCGATCGTCGCGATCCTCGCGCTCGGCACGGTCCGGATGCTCGTGTGGTGGCGCCGCACCCGCGCCCACCTGTTCCTCGCCGAAGCCCGCGGCGAAGAGCTGCCGGTCCGGATCACCCGCCGCCGCTGGGACGCCGCACTACCGGAGACGCCGATCGTCGCAGCCTGAGCGGCCTGATCGTTCCCCAAGGGACGGCAGCTAGGGTTTGCGCCGTGTCGAGCCCCAAACCGCCCCGCCGCCCCGCCCCGCCGCCCGGTCTCCTGATCGTCGACAAGCCCGCCGGGATGACGTCGCACGACGTCGTCGCCCGGGCCCGCCGCATCATGGGCACCCGCAAGGTCGGGCACGCCGGCACGCTCGACCCGATGGCGACCGGCGTGCTGGTGCTCGGCATCGAGCGCGCCACCAAGCTGCTCGGCCACCTGGCGCTGGACCGCAAGACCTACCTGGCCACCTTGAGCCTCGGCAGCAGCACCACGACCGACGACGCCGAGGGCGAGGTCCTCACGACCGGCGACACCGAAAAGATCACCGACGACGAGATCGCCGAAGGCGTCGCGAAGCTGACCGGTGACATCCAGCAGGTGCCGAGCGCGGTCAGCGCCGTCAAGATCGACGGCAAGCGCGCCTACGCCCGCGTCCGCGCCGGCGAGGACGTCGTCATCCCCGCCCGCCCGGTCACCGTCTACCGCTTCGACGTCCTGGGCATCCGCCACGAGGACGACCACGTCGAGGTCGACGCCGTCGTCGAGTGCTCGTCCGGCACCTACGTCCGCGCGCTGGCCCGCGACCTCGGCGCGGACCTCGGCTGCGGCGGGCACCTGAAGGCGTTGCGGCGCACCACGGTCGGCCCGTTCACGCTGGCCAGGGCGCGCACCCTCGACCAGCTCGAGGAGACGCCCGAGCTGAGCCTGGACCTCGACGCCGCCGTCGCGGCCGCCTTCCCGAGGCGCGACCTCGACGCGGCCACGGCGAAGGCCGTCCGGCACGGGCAGCGCATCCCCGCGGCCGGGCTCGACGGCACCTACGGGCTCTTCGGGCCCGACGGCCGGGTGCTCGCGCTGGCCGCCGACGAACAAGGCGTGTCCCGCGCGGTGGTGGTGTTGCTGCCCGCCTAGGGTGGGCCTTACAGAGACGGGAGTACGACGTGCTGCGGTGGCGTGGGCTGGGGGACCTCCCCGGCGGCTGGGGCCGGTGCGTGGTCACCATCGGCGTGTTCGACGGGGTGCATCGCGGGCACCAGGAGCTGATCAGCCGGACCGTGGCCGCGGCGGCCGAACGGGGGCTGCCGAGCGTCATGGTGACGTTCGACCCGCACCCGTCGGAGGTGCTGCGCCCGGGCAGCCACCCGGCGCAGCTGACCACGTTGCGGCGCAAGGCGGAAATCGTCGAGAGCCTCGGCGTCGACGTCTTCTGCGTGCTGCCGTTCACCTTGGAGCTGTCCCGGCTGGCGCCGGAGGAGTTCGTGCACGAGGTGCTCGTCGACCGCCTGCACGCGGCCGCGGTGATCGTCGGCGACAACTTCACCTTCGGCGCCAAGGCCGCCGGCGACGTCGCGATGCTGCGCACCCTGGGCCGCCGGTTCGGGTTCGCCGCCTACGGCGCGGAACTGCAGGGCAAGGAACTGTCCGAAGAGGACCAATCGGCGATCACGTTCTCCAGCACGTACGTCCGGTCGTGCATCGACGCGGGTGACGTCGTCGCGGCGGCGGAGGCCCTCGGCCGCCCGCACCGCCTGGAGGGCATCGTCGTGCGCGGCGACGGCCGCGGTCACGAGCTCGGCTACCCGACGGCGAACCTGTCGACGCCGCGCTTCGCCGCCGTGCCGGCCGACGGCGTGTACAGCGCCTGGTTCACCCGCTCGGCTGACCCGTCGCGCCGGCTGCGCGCCGCGGTCTCGGTGGGCACGAACCCGACGTTCTCCGGGCGCGAGCGGACCGTCGAGGCGTTCGTGCTCGACGTCGACGAGGACTTCTACGGCCAGCACGTGGCGATCGACTTCGTGACGCGGCTGCGCGACCAGGTGCGCTTCGCCGACTCGGCCGGGCTCGTCACGCAGATCGACGACGACGTGATCGAGACGAGAAAGGCACTGGAGCTGCCCCCGGACGCCCCGACCGGGGGCGAATAGGGGATTTCGCGTTCACGCACGTGGGGGCGATGGCAAGATGCTCACGGACGGTGTGCGCGAGCGGGGCATAGGGGAGCGGAACTGGTGGAGGACCACAAGATCGTCCAGCGGAACATCGCGTTGCAGCGCGAGTGGTACGGGGAGCCGCTCGGCGACCGCGTGCGCCGGCTCGTCGTCGCGTTCGACGTTTCGCAGGCGTTCTTGGCGGAGGTCCTCGGGATCAGCGCCCCCATGCTCAGCCAGGTGATGAGCGGGCGGCGGGCGAAGATCGGCAACCCGGTCGTGCTGGCCAGGATGATCATGCTCGAGCGCAAGATCCTGGTGCCCGAGGTCGCCGCGGGCAACCGCGACGCGATGCTGGCCGCGATGGAGGACGTCCGCGACTCGCGCCCCACCGTCGGCCGGGACAACATCCCGGTCGTCAACGAAGACGCGAAGGTCCTCGCCTACCTGCGCGACCTGGCCGAGGACGAAGACCTGGGCGAGGCCGCCAAGCGCCTCGACGACGAGTTCCCGGCCATCGCCGACCTGCTCCGCCGGGCGGGCAACGGCTCCTGATGCCGGTCCTGTTCAGCGCGCTGCTCCCGCCGGACGACGTCGTCGAGGCGATCGCGGAAGCCGTGGGCGAGCCGGGCGGCGGCCTGCGCTGGGAGCCGCCGGAGCGCTGGCACGTCACGCTCGCCTACTACGGGCCGGACGACCTGGAGACCCGCACCGCCTGGCTGGAGCGGCGCCTGGCCGGGCGGGCGGCCGTCGGGGTCCGGCTGGAAAAGGCCGCGACGTTCCCCGGCGTGCTGTGGTTGACTGTCGCCGGAACGGAGCTGACGCCGCTCGCGCACGCCGCGGGCGCCGACGCCGAGTCGAGGCCGTACGCGGCCCACCTGACGCTCGCGCGGTTCCCCCGGGAAGATCCGGGGCGCGCCGCGCGTTGGACCCAGAAGCTCGCCGGCTTCACGAGCCGGTGCTGGCAGGCCACCGAGGTGGCGCTGATGACCAGCGAGCGCGAGCCGGGCGGCCCCCGCTACCGGGTGGCGCGCGTCTTCGAGCTGGACGGCGCCTGAAGGCGCTGTTCAGCGGGCTGGTAACCTCACGAGCGGGTCCGGCTGCAGTCCGTGGCGGCCGTGACCGTCTTCCCGGCGTGCATCCACGCCCGGGGCCGCACGGCACTGATCAATTCGAGGAGCAACACAAGTGGCGCTGTCCACCGAAGAGAAGAAGTCGATCCTGGCCGAGTACGGCGTGCACGACTCGGACACCGGATCCCCCGAGGCCCAGGTCGCGCTGCTGACCAAGCGGATCGTCGGCCTCACCGAGCACCTCAAGGCTCACAAGCACGACCACCACTCGCGTCGCGGGCTCCTGCTGCTGGTCGGCCGTCGCCGCCGGCTGCTGAACTACGTGATGAAGGTGGACATCGAGCGTTACCGTGCGCTGATCCAGCGCCTCGGCCTGCGCCGATAGCTTGAACCCGAGGGGGAGTGGCCGCCGGCTGCTCCCCCTCGGTGCAGTACCGAACGGCGCGAGCGCGCACGAGGGTCCGTCCGCCGGTCCTCGGTAGTGGTTCCCGGGAAGCGTCCCGGGGGCTTCGATCGAAGACCGGCCTCATTCCTCGAGCGTCCTCAGGCGAAACGGGTCCCAGGGTGGGAGACTCGCGCCAGTAGAAGGAACCAAAGAGGAGAACTGTCTATGACCGACTCCACCGGAGTCACCGTGCACGAGACCGAAGCCGTGATCGACAACGGCCGGTTCGGCACCCGCACCGTCCGCTTCGAGACGGGCCGCCTGGCCAAGCAGGCCGCCGGCGCCGTGGTCGCGTACCTCGACGAAGAGACCATGCTGCTCTCGGCGACGACCGCGTCGAAGCACCCGAAGGAGCACTTCGACTTCTTCCCGCTGACCGTGGACGTCGAGGAGCGCATGTACGCCGCGGGCCGCATCCCCGGCGCGTTCTTCCGCCGCGAGGGCCGCCCGTCGACCGACGCGATCCTGACCTGCCGCCTGATCGACCGGCCGCTGCGCCCGTCGTTCGCCGACGGTCTCCGCAACGAGATCCAGGTCGTCATCACCGTCCAGAGCCTCAACCCGGAAGACCCGTACGACGTGCTGGCCATCAACGCCGCGTCGGCGTCGACCCAGATCGCCGGCCTGCCGTTCTCCGGCCCGGTCGGCGGCGTGCGCGTCGCGCTGATCGAGGGCCAGTGGGTCGCGTTCCCGACCTGGTCGCAGCTGGAGAAGGCGACCTTCAACATGGTCGTCGCCGGCCGCATCGTCGGTGAAGACGTCGCGATCATGATGGTCGAGGCCGAGGGCACCGAGCACACGCTCGACCTGATCGCCGCCGGCGGCAAGGCGCCGGACGAGGTCGCTGTCGCCGAGGGCCTCGAGGCCGCGAAGCCGTTCATCAAGGTCCTGTGCGAGGCGCAGCAGCGCCTGGCCGACGCCGCCGCGAAGCCGACCGGCGAGTTCCCGGTCTACCCGGCCTACCAGCAGGACGTCTACGAGGCCGTCGCCGCCATCGCGACCGACGACCTGGCGAACGCCCTCCAGATCGCCGGCAAGCAGGACCGCGACGCCGCGACCGACCAGGTCAAGGCCGCCGTGCTGGAGAAGGTCGGCCTCGGCGAGGGCGAAGCCTTCGAGGGCCGCGACAAGGAGATTGGCGGGGCGTTCAAGGCCCTGACGAAGAAGATCATGCGCCAGCGCGTCCTCACGGAGAAGATCCGCATGGACGGCCGCGGCCTCACCGACATCCGGTCGCTCGCGGCCGAGGTCGCCGTGATCCCGCGGGCGCACGGCTCGGCGCTGTTCGAGCGCGGCGAGACCCAGATCCTGGGCGTCACCACGCTGAACATGCTGCGCATGGAGCAGCAGATCGACTCGCTCTCCCCGGAGACGACGAAGCGCTACCTGCACCACTACAACTTCCCGCCCTTCTCCACCGGTGAGACCGGCCGCGTCGGTTCGCCGAAGCGCCGCGAAATCGGCCACGGCATGCTCGCCGAGCGCGCCCTGGTGCCGGTGCTGCCGAAGCGGGACGAGTTCCCGTACGCGATCCGCCAGGTCTCCGAGGCGCTGGGCTCCAACGGCTCGACCTCGATGGGCTCGGTCTGCGCGTCCACGATGAGCCTCTACAACGCCGGCGTGCCGCTGAAGGCGCCGGTCGCGGGCATCGCGATGGGCCTGGTCTCCGACGAGGTCGACGGCGAGACCCGCTACGTGGCGCTCACCGACATCCTCGGTGCCGAGGACGCCCTCGGCGACATGGACTTCAAGGTCGCGGGCACCAAGGACATCATCACCGCGCTGCAGCTCGACACGAAGCTCGACGGCATCCCGTCGGAGGTCCTCGCGGCCGCGCTGAAGCAGGCGAAGGACGCGCGCATCACCATCCTGGAGGTCATCGCCGAGGCGATCGACAGCCCGGACGAGATGAGCCCGTACTCGCCGCGCGTCACCAGCGTGAAGATCCCGGTCGACAAGATCGGCGAGGTCATCGGCCCGAAGGGCAAGATGATCAACTCGATCACCGAGCAGACCGGTGCCGACATCTCCATCGAGGACGACGGCACGATCTACGTGGGCGCCTCCGACGGCCCGTCGGCGGACGCGGCGATCGACCTGATCAACGCCATCGCCAACCCGCAGCTGCCCAAGGTCGGCGAGCGCTTCCTCGGCACCGTGGTGAAGACGGCCGCGTTCGGCGCGTTCGTCTCGCTGCTGCCGGGCAAGGACGGCCTGGTGCACATCTCCAAGCTGGGCAACGGCAAGCGGATCGCCAAGGTCGAGGACGTCGTCAACGTGGGCGACAAGCTCCGCGTCGAGATCGCCGACATCGACAACCGCGGCAAGATCAGCCTGATCGTGGTCAAGGACGAGGACGCCAAGCCCGCCGAGGGTGACGCCGAGAAGGCCGACGCCAAGTAAGACCGCTTGTTGGTCCGTGAAGGCCTCCTTACCGGCGTTTATGACCGGTAAGGAGGCCTTCACGGCATGTGAAGTAAGGAACCCATGGCACGGCAGGTTTCCGGGCACGAACAGCCCGTCGGCACCACCCGCACGCTCGAGTCCACCCCGGACGGTGCGGTCGTCAAGCGCAGCGTGCTGCCCGGCGGCCTGCGGGTGATCACCGAGCACGTCCCGGCGTCCCGCTCGGCCACGGTCGGGCTGTGGGTCGGCATCGGCTCCCGCGACGAGCCGGTGGCCGTCGCCGGCGCCGCGCACTACCTCGAGCACCTGCTGTTCAAGGGCACGAAGAACCGCGACGCCACGCAGATCGCCGAGGAGATCGACGCGGTCGGCGGCGAGTTCAACGCCTTCACGGCGAAGGAACACACCTGCTACTACGCGCAGGTGCTCGACGCCGACCTCCCGCTGGCCGTGGACCTGGTCACCGACGTCGTGTTCGAGGCGCTGTGCACCGACCGCGACATGGACATGGAGCGCAGCGTCGTCCTCGAAGAGATTTCGATGCGCGACGACGACCCCGAAGACCTGCTGCACGAGACGTTCGTCAGCGCGATCCTCGGCGACCACGCGCTCGGCCGCCCGGTGCTCGGCACCGAGAAGTCGATCATCGGGATGTCGCCGTCCGCGCTGCGGAACTTCTACAAGCGCCGGTACACGCTGCCGCGGATGGTGCTGGCCGTGGCCGGGAACATCGACCACAACCAGGTGCTGCGCCTGGTGCGCAAGGCGCTGAAGGACCGCCTGAACGGCACGGCGACGCCGGTCCCGCCGCGCGAAGGCCGGGCCCGGATCAAGACCCCGCCGAAGCTGGCGCTGCACACCGACGACACCGAGCAGGCGCACGTCATGCTGGGCCTGCGGTCGCTGTCGCGCCACGATGAACGCCGCTTCGCGCTGTCGGTGCTCAACGCGGCGCTCGGCGGCGGCATGAGCTCGCGGCTGTTCCAGGAGATCCGGGAGCAGCGCGGGCTGGCCTACCAGGTGTACTCGTCGGTGGCGAGCTACGCCGACACCGGCCACATGGCCGTGTACGCGGGCTGCCAGCCGGAAAAGCTCGGCGACGTCGCCGGCGTCATCCGCGAGCTGCTCGACAAGGTCGGCGTCGACGGCCTGACCGACGCCGAGGTGGCCCGCGCCAAGGGCCAGCTGCGCGGCGGGCTGGTGCTGGGCCTGGAGGACACGTCGTCGCGGATGTCGCGGATCGGCAAGACCGAGCTCAACTACGGCCGCTACCTGGGCGTCGACGACACGATCGCGCGCATCGACGCGGTGACCACCGAGGACGTGTGTGCGCTCGCTCGCACTTTGTTCGCGCGCCCGGGCGGGGTCTCGGCGGCGGCGGTCGTCGGGCCGTACGCTCACGCCGACGACCTTCCTGACGACCTGCACGAGGTGATCGCTTCATGACCATCAACGTCGGTGTGCTCGGTGCCCGGGGCCGCATGGGCGCGACGGTGGTGAAGGCGGTCGAAGGGGCTTCGGACATGAAGCTCGTCGCGGCGCTGGACGCCGGTGACGACTTCTCGGCGCTCGCCGACGCGCAGGTGGTCGTGGACTTCACCCACCCCGACACCGTCATGGGCAACCTGGAGCACCTGGTCGAGCACGACATCCACGCGGTCGTCGGCACCACGGGCTTCAGCGAAGAGCGGCTGGCTTCGCTGCGTTCCCTCTTGGAGCCGAAGCCCGCGCTGGGCGTGCTGATCGCGCCGAACTTCGCCCTTGGCGCGGTTCTGGCGATGCGGTTCGCGGCTCAGGCGGCGAAGTTCTACGCGTCGGCGGAGATCATCGAGCTGCACCACAACCGCAAGGCCGACGCGCCGTCCGGCACCGCCGCGCACACCGCCCGGATGATCGCCGCCGCGCGGGCCGAGGCGGGCGTGACGCCGGGCCCGGACGCGACGACGTCCGAGCTGGACGGTGCCCGCGGCGCTTCGGTCGAGGAGGTCCGCGTCCACTCGGTCCGCCTGCCGGGCCTGGTCGCGCACGAGGAGATCCTGTTCGGCGGCGAGGGGGAGACCCTGACCATCCGCCACGACTCCCTCGACCGGACGTCGTTCATGCCGGGTGTGCTGCTCGGCGTCCGCGAGGTGCTGAACCGCCCCGGCCTGACGGTCGGCCTGGAAAACGTCCTCGACCTGTGAGGGCCCGCAATGTGGCGCTGCTGCTGACGGCGGCGCTGGTCGTCTACCTTTTCCTGCTGGCGGACCGCGCGTTCGCGCTGTTCGCCACGGGGACGGGCGTGGGCATCGCGCTCGGCGCCGGCGTCCTGCTGCTGCCGGTCCTCGGCATCTGGGTCGTCGTCGTGACCTGGCGCAACGGCCTGCAGATCCAGCGCCTTTCGCGCCGCCTGGACGCCGAGGGCGCGCTCCCCGACGTCTCCGACCTGCCCCGGCGGCCCTCGGGCCGGGTGGACCGCGACGCGGCCGACGCGTGGTTCGCCGAGCGCCGCGCCGAGGTCGAGGCGGACCAGGAGAACTGGCGGGCCTGGTACAAGCTCGCGTACGCCTACGACATCGCCGGCGACCGGCGCCGGGCGCGCGAGACGATGAAGACCGCCGTGGAGCTGGAAGCCGCCGAGCGCTCAGGTACCGAGTAGCTCCGGCGCGAAGACCTCTTCGAGCCGCCAGCGCCGGGACGACAGGCCCTGCTCGTGGTGGTACCTGAGGTACGTCTCGAGCGTCGCGCGGTTGGCGGAAATCCCGTAGGGCCACCAGTCTTCGCCGAACCCGGCGAGGGTTTCGTCGACCAGCGCGTTGGCCCAGGGGACCATGGTCTGCACCTGGTAGAGCCGCCGGTTCCGCCGGTAGCGCGCCGCGGCGGCGTCCTTCGCGGCTTCGAACTCGGCGTAGACGCGGCGGGCCAGGCCGGGGTCGGCCCGCAGGAGCTCCCGCCGGACGACGATCGTGTGCATGATCGGGAAGATCCCGGTGCGGCGGTGGTATTCGCGTTCCCGCGCGGGGAAGTCCGGGAACAGGCGGGCGACGTTCGGGGAGCCGTCCAGCACGCACTGCGGGACGTTGGCGGAGAACAGCGCGTCCAGCTCGCCGGTGTCGAGCATGTCGTTCAGCGTTTTCCCGTCGCCGGCGGTGGTGACGTCGAGGGCGGGCGGGTGCGGGTGCGGGATGAAGCCGAAGGGCGCCGACGGCCGTTCCAGCCCGCCGATCACCCAGCGGTTCGCCTCGGGCCGGAAGCCGTGCTCGTCCATCAGGATGCCCTTGGCCCAGACGCCCGAGTCCTGGCCGTAGGTCCCGAACTCGCCGATGGTCCGGCCGGTGAGGTCACCCGGTCCGGTGATACCGGCGTGGGTGTTGACGAAGACGCAGGAGTGCCGGAACACCCGGTTGGGGAAGATCGGCAGCGCCACGAAGGGCGTGCCTTCTTCGAGCAGGCGCAGGTAGAACGTGAGGCCGAGTTCGGCGACGTCGAACTCGTTGCCGCGGATGAGCCGTTCGAAGATCTCCGGCAGCGTGTCGGCCGTTTCCACGGTGGCGGTTCCGAACAGCAGGCTGGTGGTGTCGTAGCGGAAGCATCCGATCCTGAGGTCCATGCCCTCGATCATCGGCGCGCGCGGCGGCGCGCGTCCAAGACCGGCTGCGTCGGCTCGATACCGTGGGAGTATGGACTTGCGCGTGCTCCGGTACTTCATCGCGGTGGCCGAGGAGCGGCACGTCGGCCGCGCGGCGGGGCGCCTGCACATGGCGCAGCCGCCGCTGAGCCGTGCGGTGCGCGGGCTGGAAGACGAGCTGGGCGCGACGCTGTTCGAGCGCACGCCGAAGGGCGTCACGCTCACCGCGGCGGGCGCGGTGCTCTACGACGAAGCGGTCGCGCTGCTGGCCCGGGCGGACCGGATCCCCGACCACGTCACCGCGGCGGCGGGTGCGGCGACCCTGACGGTCGGCACCCTGGCGGACACCGCCGAGCACGCCGGCGCCCGCCTGGTCGCGCTGTTCCGCGACCGCCACCCGCACGTCGACGTCCGCGTCCACGAGACCGACCTCGCCGACCCGACGGCGGGCCTGCGCACGGGCCTGGTCGACGTCGCACTGACCCGGACCCCGTTCGAGGGCAAGGGAATCAGCGTCCACGTCCTGCGCCGGGTCCACACCGGCGTCGTCCTGCGCACCGACGACCCCCTGGCCGCCCGGCCATCGGTGTCCACATCGGACCTGTCCGGCCGCCGCTGGATCCGCCTCCCGGACGGCACCGACCCGACGTGGGCGGCGTACTGGACGAGCGGCGTCCCCGGCGGTCCGGTCGTGCGGACGATCCAGGAGTGCCTGCAGGCGGTGCTGTGGAACGGGATCTCGGCGTTCGCCCCGGTCGGCCAGCCGCTGCCGCCGGGGTTGACGGTCATCCCGGTGGCGGACCGCCCGCCGAGTGACCTGGTGGTGGCGTGGCCGAAGTCCGGCGGAGGTCCGCTGGTCCGCGGGTTCGTGCGGGTGGCGGCGTCGCTGAGCCCGGCGGACTGGACCCAGTGACGCTGGTCTTGAAGCTCGTCCTGGCACCGTTGCTGGTGGTCGCTTCGTCGTTGGCCGGGCGCCGCTGGGGGCCGGGGGTGACCGGGTTGCTGGTGGCGATGCCGGTGGTGGCGGGCCCGATCCTGCTGATCACGCACCTAGAGCACGGCCCGGCCTTCGCGGCGCGGGCCGCTTCGGCGTCGTTGCTGGGGCTGGTGTCGTTGGCGGCGTTCGCCGTGGTGTTCGCCCGGGTCGGGCGGGTGCGCGGGCTGGGAACGGTGGTGGTGGGGTGGCTGGGGTGTCTGGCGCTGGATCTCGCGTTGTCGTTCGCGCCGGTGCCGGTGTGGGCCGCGCTGGGGATGGCTCTGGCGGCGGCTTGGGCGGGAACGCGGCTGGTGCCGGAGGGCTCGAGGGGGACTGGCTCGGGGAGCTTGCCCGCGTTGGGCGAGGCGGCTTTGCCTGGGCGAGGCGAAGCGTCGGCGTCAAGCCTGCGCGCGTCCGGCCGAGTGAGCCCGCCGTGGTGGGACCTTCCGGCTCGAGCGTTCGCGACAGCCGGACTCGTCCTGGCACTCACCGCCGCCGCCGGGCGGCTGGGGCCGGGGCTCACCGGTGTGCTGGCTCCGTTCCCGACCGGGACGAGCGTCGTGGCGGCCTTCGCCCTGGCCCAAGGCGGTCCGAGAGCGGCGCTGGCAACCATGCGCGGCGTACTACGCGGGCTCCGCGGCTTCGCCGCCTTCTGCTTCCTGGTCGCGGTGCTGGCCGAGCCGATCGGCGGCTGGGCGTTCGCCATCGCGGTCGGCGGCGCGGTGGCCGTGCAGTGGGCCGCCCGCAGCGGTAAACCCGCAGTGGCTAAGAAACTGAACCAGCTAAGAAACTGAAGCGAGTCAACCTTCGAACCGGCTCAACTTGCTCAGTGATGCAACCACCCAGCGAACACCGCAGGTGAAGCCGCTATCAAACTGAACCGGATCCACCTTCCGGCCAGCCCCGTGGTCAAGAACGTCGCCAACCGCATCCGCACCAGCCCCGCCAGCACACTGGTCGCCATGAACGGCGGCAACCCGACGAGCGAACTGACCCCGTACGTCCCGGCCATCCAGTGCGGATGCCGGTGGCACCGCTCCCGCAGCCGCTCGACCCACCCCCGCACCCGCTTCGTCCGCAACTGCCACCGCACCCGCCGCGGCGTCATCGGCCGCTCGCGGTGCAGCCGGTCGTGCAACGGCTTCGGCAGCTTGATCGTCCCCCGCGCGGCGAGGTAGTAGAGCGTCTTCCCGGCGATCTGCCCGACCGCGACCGCCGCCCCGAGCCACAGCCAGTGCAGGCCCGGCTGGCTCGCGCACAACCCGATCAAGAACACTTCGGCGTTGATCAGCGGCACGATGGCCGAACCGAACGCGACGCCCAGCGTCAGCAGGATCCAGCTCATCGTGTCACCTCCCGAAAATCGCTCGCGTTCTTCACGTTATCAGTTCGAAACCTGGAAACACGGGGGTTAGCCCCCGTCTTCGCCCGGTGGCCCGCACCAGAAGATCACCTGCCGGACGGCTCCCGGTCACCTCCCGCTGGAACGCTGACGAGGTGGCCGCCGAGCAACCCCGTACGCCCGTTGACCGCTTCGGCGCCCTGTGCCGGGCCGTCGTCCGGATACTCCCGCTGGGTCTGTCGCGCGTCGTGGCTCCGACGTTTCTCGGCTTCTGCCTCATCAACGGTCTGACGTTCGGCGTCGACCTCGGGTTGCTGACCGTTTTCCGGAGCGTGCTCGGCTGGCCCGTCTGGCTGGCGATCACGGTCGCGTACGGCTGCGCGTTCGGGCTCAGCTTCGTGCTGAACCGGACGTTCAACTTCCATTCCCACGCCGCCGTCGGAATGCAGCTCGTGGGGTACGTCGTGGCGATCGCCGTCAATTACGCCGCGTTTTTGCTGGGTGTGGGCGCGGGCCTGACGGCGCTGGGCGTCGAATACCACGTCTCGCGGCTGCTCGCGGGCGCCTGCGAAGGCGTGTTCATGTACGCCGTGATGCGCTGGGTGATCTTCCGCGACTCAGGTCAGGGACAGCTCGAGGGTGCCGGTGAGCCGGACCTCGCGGAGCAGGCGCTCGCCGGTGTCGAGGGTGCGGACCGTGCCGTCGGGGTTCCAGCCGGCCCGGCGGTAGAAGCCGAGGCTGGCGTGGTCGCCCTGGGCGACCCAGGCGATGCCGCGGGCGGCGCCGTCGGTCCGCAGGCCCGCGGCGGCCGTCGCGAGTAGCCGGCCGGCGTGGCCGCGGCGTCCCCACCGCGGCTCGACGAGCAGCGTGGCGATCAGGCCGGTGGCGCCCGCGTCGTCGGGCAGGCTGCCGTCCGCGGCGGCGACCTCGCCCTCGGGCGCGCGGCCGGCGACGCAGAACCCGACCGTGTACTCGCCTTCGGTGGCGACGTAGACGAGGCTGCCCGGGTAGTCGATGGTCTCGGTCCACGTCCCCACGAGGTCGGCGGCGTCCAGTTCGGCGAGCGCCTGCTTGCCCAGCAGGTCTTCGTAGGCGGCGTGCCAGGTTTCGCGCTGGATGCGGGCGATCTCCGCGGCGTCGGACAGGTCGGCGGGGCGGACGGCGGCGTCGCTCATAGGTCGTCAAGATAGCGGTGCCGTTTTTGTCGGTGGTGGCTGGCACCATGACCTCACCATGCGAACGATCAGCGTCCCGACGGCCCGGAAGACCTTCCTGGCCGCACAGGGCTTCACCGACCCGCGTCCCTCCGGCGAGCCGTCCCGGCGGCACCTGAAACGCGTGCTTTCGCGCGTCCAGCTGCTGCAGCTGGACTCGGTGAACGTCGCGGTCCGGGCGCACTACATGCCGGTCTTCTCCCGGCTGGGCGCCTACGAACCCGCGCTGCTGGACGCGGCGGCGTGGTCGCACACGGCGCGCCGGCCACGGCTGATGGTCGAGACCTGGGCGCACGAGGCGAGCCTGCTGCCCATCGAAGACTGGCCGCTGATCCGGTCGGGCGCGAAGCGGGACGGCTGGTGGCGGCACTACGGCCCGCTGATCGAGAAGTCGCCGGGGCTGGTCGACGAGATCCTTTCGGTGGTCAAGGAACTCGGCCCGATCGGCGCGGGCGGCATCGAGCGCGAGGTCGAGGCGGACGCGCAGCGGCGCGGCCCCGGCTCGTGGTGGGAGCGCTCGGAGGTCAAGCGGGTCTGCGAGTACCTGTTCGGCATCGGCCAGCTGACCACGGGCACGCGCCGGTCGTTCGAGCGGCTGTACGACCTGACCGAACGGGTGGTCCCGCCGGACGTCCTGGCGCGCACGGTCTCGGCGGAGGAGGGCGCGCGCGGCCTGATCGAGCGGTCGGCGCGCGCACTGGGCGTCGCGACGGAGACCGACCTGCGCGACTACTACCGCCTCGGCCCGGCCCCGGCCCGCCAGGCGGTGGCGGAGCTGGTCGAATCCGGTGTCCTGGAGCCGGTTTCGGTCCGCGGCTGGAAGGCGGTGGCGTACCGGCACGCCGAGGCCCGCACGCCGCGTGCGGTGACCGGCCGGGCGCTGCTGTGCCCGTTCGACCCGCTGATCTGGGAACGCGCCCGCACCGAGCGGCTCTTCGGGTTCCGCTACCGGATCGAGATCTACGTCCCGGAGCCGAAGCGCGTCTACGGCTACTACGTGTTCCCGTTCCTGCTCGACGGCGAACTGGTCGCGCGGGTGGACCTGAAGTCCGATCGCGCGGCGGGCGTCCTGCGGGTCCAGGGCGCGTTCGCCGAAGAGGGCGCGGACAAGGCGCGCGTGCTGCCGGAACTGGCGGGGGAGCTGCGGCACATGGCGGAGTGGCTCGGCCTGTCCGGCGTGGCGGTCGGCACTCGCGGCGATCTCGCCAAGCCGCTGGCGAAGCTGGTTCGCTGACGACGACTGGGGGGTGTGGTGAGTGGAGCCGTTGACGGCGATCTCGGTGATCGCGGCGAAGTACGGGGTGACCCAGCTCGTCGGTGCCCTCACCGGGGACGACGACCTCGGCGGGCTGGCCGCGGAGCTGCTCGGCGCGGTGACGGCCAGCGAGGACAGGCTGAGTACCCAGCTGGCCGGGCTCGGCCGGCAGCTGGACGAACTGCTGGACCAGCGCTACACGACCGCGCTCGCCGCCGGTCAGCGCACGCTGCGCGACCTCGTGACGGCGCCGGCCGAGGCACGCCAGGCGGAATGGACGCGGGCGCGCGACCTCTTCCGCGAAGCCGCGGCGGCGGCCCGGTCGCCGCTGCAGGAGGCAGTGGCCGAGCGGTACGTCGCCCTGTGCTTCGTGGCTCTCGGGTGGCCGGACGCGGCACGCACGGCGTGGGGCGAGGTCAACCGCGCCGCGTTCGAGGCGCTGATGGACGCATTGCCGCTCGTCGGCCCGGCGGCGTACGACCGTGCCCGCGAGCAGGCCGGGCTCCCGAGCCGGGGCCGCCGCTCGGCGCGTCGCGAACGAGAGGTCGAGGAGAAGGGCCGCGAGATCATCACCGCCGCGGGCGAGGTGGTGCCGCTCGCCCTCAGCCTGCTCGCCGAACCGGCCGCGCTCTCGGGCGGCGTGCGGCCCCACGTCGAGCTGATCCGGCCCGAGGGGTTCGGCACGGAGCAGCGGTTGACGCGTCCCGCGCAGGTCTGGATCACCCCCGGCGGCCCCGGCCGGGGCAGGTTCCGCTTGCGGCCCGAGGACCGGCTTTCGCCCTCCGGGCTGCGGCAGGAATTCGGTCCTCTCTCGGTGGTGTGGACGCTCGAGGGCCATTCCGGCGAAGTGCCCAGCGCGGGGCCGATGGCGGAAGACGTCGACGAGGTGCGCGCCCTCGTGAAGCAGGTCGCTCCCGCGGCCCTGGCCGAGCTGGGCGAGGAGCTGCTGCACACCCTGTGGCTCCGCCTGTCGTCGATCGCGGAGTCGGACGACGACTTCGTCGTGGTGGTTCGCTCGGATCCGGGACTGCGCCGGCCGTTGGACCTGCTGCTGGCCAACCGCGTGGAAGTGCCCTACCTGCCGATCCTCTACGGGGGATGGCCCCGGACGCGTGCCTTCGAGCCGGGGCAGGCCGAGATCCGGCTCCGCGAGGCCGCTTACGGGGGCGACTTCAAGGGCTTCGACGGCACCCTCTTCCTGAACGGCGTCCTGGCGTTCCACAACACCGACCGCACGATCGTCCGGGAACCGCGGTGGGACGAGATCCGCTGGGACAACCAGCACCGGCTAGGGCAGTGAGTGCACCGCGCCGATCCCGGTGAGGATGAGGTCGACGCCCGCCAGGAACTGCTCGCGGTCGTCGTGGTCGCGCACTTCGGCGGCGACCTCCCGCATGAACGGGTACTCCTCGGCGTCGAGTCCCGCCCAAGCGGCCGAGACGGCGTCGAGGAACTCGCTGCGGTCCTTGCCGCTCGTCACGACGCGCGCGTTCGCGGCGTTCTGGCCGGCGGCGCCGAGGACGTAGTGCACCAGCGCCGAAGTCGCCGTGAACCAGCTGCCCTTCGGGACGCCCAGGTCGCGGACGTGCCGTCCGATGCTCTCGAAGATCTTCGGCGTCACCGGGCCCGACGGGCCGCGCGACAGCTGCGCCGAGAGCTGTGGTGCGAGCCACGGGTGCTTCTCGATCGCGTCGAAGAGGCCGAGCGCGACGGCGCGGACCTCGTCCCGGGGTGATCCCGCGGCTCGCTCGGCGGCCAGCGCGTCCGCGACCACCGCGCCGGTCGCGGCGTCGAGCAGCTCGCCCTTGTTCGCCACGTGCCAGTAGATCGCCCCGGGGCCGGTGGCGAGGCGCTCGGTCAGCGCCCGGAACGTCAACCCGCTCTCGCCGTCGGTGTCGAGCAGCTCGACCGCCGTCCCGATGATCTGCGCCCGCGAGAGGGCCACTGCGCGCCGCTGTGCCATGCCTCATCTTGACATGTTTGGAATGACGTTCCAATAATGGAACGACATTCCAACGAAAGGAGTCGCCATGTCCGAACCCGTGGTGATCGTCGGCGCCGGGCTCGGCGGCCTCACGCTCGCGCGCGTGCTGCACGTCCACGACGTCCCGGTCACGGTCTACGAAGCGGAGAGCTCGCCTTCGGCGCGTACGCAGGGCGGGATGCTCGACATCCACGAACACAACGGCCAGCTCGCGCTCGAGGCGGCCGGGCTGACCGACGGCTTCCGCGCCCTGATCGTCGAAGGCGCCGAAGCGACGCGCGTGCTGGACCGGACGGGGAAGGTCCTGCTCGACGAGCCGGACGATGGCACCGGCAGCCGTCCCGAGGTCCAGCGCGGCGCGCTGCGCCGGCTCCTGCTGGACTCGCTGCCCGCGGGCACCGTCCGCTGGGGCCACAAGGTGACGGGCGCCCGCTCGCTGGGCGGCGGGCGCCACGAGCTGACGTTCGCCGACGGCACGACGGCGGTCACCGGCCTGCTGGTCGGCGCGGACGGCGCGTGGTCCCGCGTCCGCCCGCTGGTGTCCGGCGCGGTCCCGGAGTACGTCGGCACGTCGTTCGTCGAGACGTTCCTGTTCGACGCCGACACCCGCCACCCGGCGACCGCGAAGGCGGCCGGGGGAGGAGCGCTGTTCGTCCCGGAGCCGGGCAAGGGCATCCAGGCCCACCGCGAAGCCGGCGGCACGCTCCACACGTACGTGGTGCTGTCCAAGCCGCGGGACTGGTTCACCGACTTCACCGACGAGGCGGCGGCCAGGGCGCAGGTCGCGGGTGAGTTCGAGGGCTGGGCGCCGGAACTGACGGCCTTGATCACCGACGGCGAGACCCCGCCGGTGCTGCGCCCGATCACCACCCTGCCGCCCGGCCACCGCTGGCCGCGCACCCCGGGGGTGACGCTCCTGGGCGACGCGGCCCACCTGTCGGTCCCGAACGGCGAAGGCGCCAACCTCGCGATGCAGGACGCCGCCGAACTGGGCCGCGCGATCGCCGCCCACCCGGACGACCCGGAGGCCGCCCTGGCCGAATACGAGGCGGCGCTGTTCCCCCGCAGCGCGGCCGAAGCGGCGGAGGCGGCGCGCGACTTCGAGCTGTGCTTCGGCGAGAAGACGCCGCACAGCCTCATCGCCCTGCTGACCGGACAGGCCTGAGCGTCCACAGAGGACGCAAGACGGGCCGTCCCCGGCACCCCCGCCGGGAACGGCCCGTCTCCCCCTTACTCAGCCGGCTGCGCGCGTCACCACGGCGTTGCCGGAGCCCGTCCGGGCTCGCACCCGCAACTTCACTTCACCCTCGGGCGCCGCCTCCAGCACGTCCAGCTCGCTGGAAACCCGGCCCCCGCTGGAAGTCAGGTCGATCTCGGCCGCGGTGCCGCCGCGGATCCCGACCCGCACCTCGCCCGAGCCCGTGATCAGGTCCAGCGACCCCGACGCCGCGTCCGCGACCGACAGGTCGCCGCTGCCGGTGCGGGCCATCACCTCGCCCGAAACCGCGCCCAGCCAGACGTTGCCCGTTCCCGTCGCCAGCGTCGCCGAGCCGGCCACCGAGGACGCCTCGACGCTGCCGCTGCCGCTGCGGAGCTGGAGCCCGGCCAGCGTCGGGCCGAGGGTGATGGCGCCGCTGCCGGTGCGGATCGTGGCCGAGCCGTCCGCGCGGTCGAGCTTGACCTCGCCCGAGCCCGTCAGCAGGTCGACTCGGCCGGCCGAACCGGTCACCGTCACATCCGCGGCGCCCGCGCGCACCTCCACGTGCGAGCCGGCCGGCGCGTGCACCTTCACCGCCAGCGCCACGTTCCGCAGCTGCCACGCCTTCGGTGCCTGGACGACCAGGCGGTTGCCGAGCTTCTCGATCCGGCTCTGCCGCACCGCTTCGGCGGGGGAGGCCGCCGGGTCGACGCCCAGCTGGTCGCCGAAGCGCTCGCCGACCCACGACAGCAGGTTGTTCACCCCCGCCACCCACGGCTGCTGCTCGCCCTGGTCGTGCCGCAGCTCCACCCGCGCGCCCGAGGTCCCTTCCAGGACCACCTCGACGCGGCCGATCGTCACGCTGACGTCGAGCTCCAGCGGGACCTCGGTCTCGAAGTCGTCGATCCGCACCAGCTCGCCGGCCGGTGTCGTCTGCTCTTCACTCATTTTTCGGCCCCCTCAGCCTTCGACCCAGCCGTGCAGGCGCGACCCGGACCGGTCGTCCTTGCCGTGGTGCTGCTTGTGGGCGCCGCCGAGCGCGCCCTGCACCGCCTGGGAAACGAACGTGTTCAGCGAGACCCCCTGCGCCGCCGCGGCGCGCTCGGCCTGGCCCTTGATCTGCTCGACCAGGCGCAGCGTGATGCGGCTGATGTCGCCGCCGTCGATCGGTGGTGGTGGCGGTGTGGTGTCACGTGGTGTCGTGCGTGGTGTCGGCTCTTCGGCGGCGCCGGTGACGACCACGCGGACGTCGCGCCCGTCGAGCCGCACGTCGACGACCTGGCCCGGCAAGGCGGCCGTGACCTCGGCAGCGAGGTCGGCGAGGGCGTTCATCAGCGTCAGCCGGACGGCGGGTTCGAGTGCGGAGGACAGCAGCGCGGCCGCTCGCCGGGTCTGCTCGTCCCCGGCGGCAGCCGTGTTCGCGAGGTCCTCGCGAAGGTTGGCGATGTACGGCGTCAGGTCCATGACACCACTATGACGTCATCGGTGGTGTCAGTCAAGGAAGCGGATAGGCTGCCGGGGGAGTCGTGGACAAGGAGTGCTGACGTGACCGAAACCGTGTCACCCAGGGTGCAGCTGATCGCGAAAACGGAGTTCTTCCCGCCCGAGGACGTCCCGTGGTCGACCGACGCCGACGGCGGCGAGGCGCTGGCCGAGTTCGCCGGCCGGGCCTGCTACCAGTCGTGGCAGAAGCCGAACCCCGCCACCGCGACCAACGCCGGCTACCTCGAGCACATCATGGACGTCGGGCACCTGTCGGTGCTGGAGCACGGCACGGTCACCTTCTACATCACCGGCATCTCCCGGTCGCTGACGCACGAGCTGATCCGCCACCGCCACTTCTCCTACTCCCAGCTCTCGCAGCGCTACGTCCCCGAGCGCGCCGCCGCCGTCGTCGAACCGGACGTGATCGCGAACGACCCGGTCCTGCACGAGAAGTTCCTCGCCGCGACGCAGGCGAGCGTCGACGCCTACACCGAGCTGCTCGCCGGCCTGGAGGAGAAGTTCGCCGACGTCCCGAGCGCGACGCTGCGCCGCAAGCAGGCCCGCCAGGCCGCGCGGGCCGTGCTGCCGAACGCGACCGAGACGCGCATCGTCGTCACCGGCAACTACCGGGCCTGGCGCCACTTCGTCGCCATGCGCGCGACCGAGCACGCCGACGTCGAGATCCGGGAGCTCGCCGTCGAATGCCTGCGCCAGCTGCAGAAAGCCGCCGCGAACGTCTTCGCGGACTTCACGATCTCGACGCTGCCGGACGGCACCGAGATCGCCACGAGCCCGAAGGTGTTCGAAGGCTGATGAAACGACTCGCGATCGACGTCCGGCCCGGTGAGTACGCCGTCGTCCGGCTGCCCGCGGACGCCCCGGTGCCCGCCGAGCTGCTGGCGCCCGGCGAAGCCTTCGTCTCGGTGACCCGCACCCCCGACGAGCTGTCGGTGATCTGCCCGGCCGGTCGCGAGCCGGGCGGCAGCACGGCGGCGGAGGACGGCTGGCGGCTGCTGTCCGTGCGCGGCCCGCTGGAGTTCACGCTGACCGGCATCATCGCCGCGCTGGCCTCGGAGCTGGCCGCGGCCGGCGTGGCGCTGTTCTCGATGTCGACGTTCGACACCGACCACATCCTCGTCCGCGCCGCCGACCTCGACCACGCGGTGAAGGCGCTGCGCGAATCCGGCCACGAAGTCGCCTTGACCTGACTTTTCGGCGGGTGATCGCGGGGTAACCCCGGCGTGACGGTGGGCACCGTCACCCTTGAAATCGAAAGTTCGGCACGCCTAAACTTCGATTTGGGGTCCCCGACATCCGGCTGAGAGGCAGACGCCATGGCAGTGAGCGAGGCCGTGCGGCCGAGACTGGCCTCCCGCCTGCGCACGGGATCGGCCCTGCTCGGGCCGGCGTTCGTCGCCGCGATCGCGTACGTCGACCCCGGGAACGTCGCCTCCAACATCAGCGCCGGCGCCCGCTACGGCTACCTGCTGGTCTGGGTGATCGTCGCGGCGAACCTGATGGCCGTGCTGGTGCAGTACCTGTCGGCGAAGCTGGGGCTGGTCAGCGGGATGTCGCTGCCGGAGGCCCTGCGCGCCCGGCTGCCCCGGTCCGCGCGGCTGGCCTACTGGGCGCAGGCCGAGGTCGTCGCCATCGCCACCGACCTGGCCGAGGTGGTCGGCGGGGCGATCGCCCTCAACCTGCTGTTCGACCTGCCGCTCATCGTCGGCGGCCTGATCACCGGCGCGGTTTCGCTGACGCTGCTGGCGGTCCAGGACCGCGGCGGCCAGCGGACGTTCGAACGGGTCGTGACCGGCCTGCTGCTGGTCATCGCCGTCGGCTTCCTGGCGAGCCTGTTCGTCGAACCGCCGTCGGCGGCGGACACCCTCGGCGGCCTGGTCCCGAAGTTCGACGGTGCGGGCAGCGTCCTGATCGCGGCCGCGATGCTCGGCGCCACGGTCATGCCGCACGCGGTCTACCTGCACTCCGGCCTGGTCCGCGACCGCCACGGCCGCCCGGACGGCCTCACCCGCCGCCGGCTGCTGCGCGCGACCCGCGCCGACGTCGGCCTGGCGATGCTCCTGGCCGGCGCGGTGAACCTCGGCATGCTCCTGCTGGCCGCGACGAACCTGCAGGGCCAGGAGGGCGTGGACAGCATCGAAGGCGCGCACACCGCGGTGGCGGGGGCACTCGGCCCCGGCATCGCGCTGCTGTTCGCGATCGGCCTGCTGGCCTCCGGCCTGGCCTCGACGTCGGTCGGCGCGTACGCGGGCGCGATGATCATGCAGGGCCTGCTGCACAAGCGGATCCCACTGGTGCTGCGCCGCCTGGTCACGCTGACCCCGGCGATCGTGGTGCTGGCGCTGGGCGCCGACCCGAGCGCCGCGCTGGTCGTGTCCCAGGTGGTGCTGTCGTTCGGGATCCCGTTCGCGCTGGTGCCGCTGATCCGCCTGACGGCCGACCGCACGCTCATGGGCGCGGACGTCAACCGGCGCCTGACCACGGTGGCGGCGTGCGTGATCGCGGCGATCATCATCGCGCTGAACCTGGTCCTGATCTACCTGACTGTCACCGGCTGAGCGAATGGCCTACATCTACGCCCTCAACGCGGAGTGCGGCGAACGGGAAACCCACGCCCGCGACCTCGCCCGCCATTTCGAAGGCCGGTCCTCCCGCGTCTTCTCCTCCGAAGGCGCCTGGTGGTGCAGCATCGCGCCCGAAGGCCTCAGCGAGCGGGGGATCGGGTCCGCCGCGGAGGCCGCGGCCATGACCGCGGCCGGGCGGCAGCTCTACTGGCTCCTGCGGACCGCTCCGCCGGTCTACCGCTACGCGCTCGCCGGCGTCGAGACCGACGAGTTCCGCACGTACGCCGAGCTGGTGGCCGAAAAGGACCTGACGCGGTTCGCCGGGCTCGTGGTCAGCGAGGACATCTGGGCCGCCACTGGCGAGCGCGCCGAGTTCAGCGACTTCGCGCCGGGTTACCGATGGATCCCGTACCGCGGCGAAACACACCGCTGAGTCACAATTGCGCGGAACCCCGCACGCTCCGGAGCGGTCCGACTAGCATCTGCGCGACCGCCGCCAAAAGGAGCACCGTGACCGACGAACAGACCCGGCCGTACCCACCCCAGGCGCCCGTCACGCCTGGTCAGCGGGTCGTCGCCGGCCGCTACCTCCTCCTCGGTGAACTCGGCCGCGGCGGCATGGGTGTCGTGTGGCGGGCGCAGGACCAGGTCATCGGGCGGCAGGTCGCCGTCAAGGAGCTGCGGCTGCCGGACGCCGAGTCCGCCGCCGTCTTCTCCGAGCGCGCGCTGCGCGAGGTGCGCACCGGCGGGCGGCTCAACGACCCGGCGGTCGTCACGGTCTACGACGTCGTCACCGACGGCGGGACCACGTTCATCGTGATGGAGCTCGTCGAAGCGCCGTCGCTGGCCGACCTCGTGCGGCAGCGGGGCCCGATGCCCGCCGCGCAGGCCGCGCGGCTGGGGGAGCGGGTGCTCGCCGCGCTACAGGCCGCGCACGCCGCGGGCATCGTGCACCGCGACGTCAAGCCGGCCAACATCCTGGTCGCGCCGGACGGCCGCGTGAAGCTGACCGACTTCGGCATCGCCCACGCCATCGACGACCCGCGGCTGACCACCAGCGGCATGATCGTCGGCTCGCCCGCGTTCATGGCGCCCGAGCGCGTCGAAGGCCGCGAAGCGCTGCCCGCGTCCGACCTGTGGTCCCTCGGCGCGACGCTGTTCTACGCCGTCGAAGGCTCGATGCCGTTCGAGCGCGCGACCACGGCAGCGACGCTGCACGCGATCATGACCGAGATCCCGTACCTGACCCGCGGCCAGGGCCCGATCGCCGCCGCCATCCTCGGCCTGCTCGTCGCCAACCCCGACGCGCGGCTCTCCGCCGCCCAGGCGCAGAACCTCCTGGCCACGGCGCAGGGCGTCCGCCCGACCCCGCCGAACGGCACCGCGATGCTGGGCGCCCCGGCGACGATGACGGCCGCGAAGCCGGAGCCGAAGCGGAACCTCCGCGCGCTGTGGCTCTCGCTCGCCGCGCTGCTCGTCGTCGGCGCCCTGGTCGGCGGCTTCTTCGCGGGCAAGGCGTACGAGACGCCCGCCGTCGACCGGCAGAAGCAGCCGACCATGACGTACGGGCTCAACGGCCAGCTCCGCACGGCCATCGGCGGCTACTACCGGTGCTTCAACACCCCGGTGCAGGACGGCTCGATCATCAGCGACGACGACAACAAGACCGACTGCGACAAGAGCCACACGCTGGAGGTCTACGAGATCGGCCGGGTCCTGTCGATCGAGAACTGGAACTCCGACGACGCCAAGGTCGCCGCCTACCCGGGGCAGGGCGCGGTGACGGCGAGCGCCGAGGCCGCGTGCGCGACCGCGTTCCGCTCGTCGATCGTGCCCGAGGCGAAGCGGCAGGACCTCACCTTCCGCGCGCTCGTGCCGACCCAGGCGGCCTGGGAGAGTTCGCCCGCCAAGAGCGGCGAAGACCCCACCCGCGAGTTCTACTGCCTGCTGACCCGTGCCGACGGCGGGCCGATCACGGCGCCGATCGTGACCAAGGTCAAGTAGAAGTTCCGCGACGAGCGGCCACGCCCGGGAAATCCTCCGCACTTCGCCGAGGAGGCCAGGTCGGCGCGGTTTTCGTCGGCGGGACGGGGTACCGTCTGGGCATGTCCAACCCACCTACCGCAGCGCCCGGACGGCCGTTCGGGCGCGTGCTCACCGCGATGGCCACCCCCTTCGACGCCGACGGGGCGCTGGACCTGAAGCGGGCGCAGGAGCTGGCCGAGCACCTCGTGGAGCTGGGGAACGACGGCCTCGTCGTCAACGGCACGACCGGCGAGAGCCCGACCACGACCGACGACGAGAAGCAGCAGCTGATCCGCGCCGTGGTCGAGGCCGTCGGCGACCGCGCGACCGTCGTGGCCGGCGCGGGCACCAACAACACGGCGCACAGCATCGAGCAGGCGAAGCAGGCCGAAGCGGCCGGCGCGCACGGGCTCCTCGTCGTCACCCCGTACTACTCGCGGCCGAGCCAGGCCGGGCTGTACGCGCACTTCACCACCGTCGCCGACAGCAGCGGGCTGCCGGTGATGCTCTACGACATCCCGCCGCGCTCGGTCGTCCCGATCGAGGTCGACACGCTGCTGCGGCTGGCCGAGCACCCGCGGATCGTCGCGGTCAAGGACGCCAAGGGCGACCTCATCGCCGGCTCCGAGGTCATCGCGAACACCCACCTCGCCTACTACTCGGGCGACGACGGCCTGAACCTGCCGTGGATCTCCGTCGGCGGCACCGGCGTGGTGAGTGTGATCGGTCACGTCGTCGCGGGCCGGATCCGCGCGATGATCGACGCCTACGAGAACGGCGACACCTCCACCGCGCGCACCAACCACCGCGCCATGCTGCCGGTGCTGCGCGCGATGTCGCGGGTCGGCGGGGTCGCGTTCAGCAAGGCGGCGCTGCGGCTGCGCGGGTTCGACATCGGCCACCCGCGGCTGCCGATCGCCCCGGCCACCGACGAGCAGGTGGCCGCGATCGCCGCCGATCTGGCCCAGGGCGGCGTGCCGCTGGGCGACACGGCGGCCCAGGACTGGCATGGTGAGCGGGTGGCACAAGCAGACTCGCGGGCCGCCTACGTGGCGCCGACCTCGCACACCAGCGTTGGGACCCTGCCTCGGTGAGCTCACTTCCCCCAGGTCCAGGCCCCACGAACGCCCCGCCCGCACTCCCCGAGGGAGCCCTGCGCGTCGTCGCGCTGGGCGGCATCGGCGAGGTCGGGCGCAACATGACCGTCTTCGAATTCGGCGGCCGGCTGCTCATCGTCGACTGCGGGGTGCTCTTCCCCGAGGACGACCAGCCCGGCGTCGACCTGATCCTGCCCGACTTCCGCGCGATTGAGGACCGCCTCGACGACATCGAGGGGCTGGTGCTCACCCACGGGCACGAGGACCACATCGGTGCCGTCCCGTTCCTCCTGCGCCTGCGGCCGGACCTGCCGATCTACGGCTCGCGGTTCACCAACGCGCTGCTCGCGGCCAAGGCCAAGGAGCACCGGCAGCGGCCGAAGCTGATCGAGGTCCGCGAGGGCGAGCGCCGCGACGTCGGCGTGTTCAACCTCGAGTTCTTCGCGGTCAACCACTCCATCCCGGACGCGCTGGCGGTGGCCATCCGCACCCCGGCGGGCGTGGTGCTGCACACCGGCGACATCAAGCTCGACCAGCTCCCGCTGGACGGGCGCCTGACCGACCTGGCCGGCTTCTCCCGGCTCGGCGACGAGGGCGTCGACCTGTTCTGCGTCGACTCGACCAACGCCGAGGTGCCCGGGTTCGTCATGCCCGAGCGCGACATCGGCCCGGTGCTCGACGACGTCATCCGCCGCGTGGACCAGCGCGTGATCGTGGCCTGCTTCGCCAGCCACGTGCACCGCGTACAGCAGGTCCTGGACGCCGCGCACCGGCACGGCCGCCGGATCGCGTTCGTCGGCCGCTCGATGGTCCGCAACATGGGGATCGCCGCCGACCTCGGCCTGCTCAACGTGCCGGACGGCCTGCTGGTCGACCTCGACCAGGCGAGCACCCTGCCCGAGAGCAAGGTCCTGTTCGTCTCGACGGGCTCCCAGGGCGAGCCGCTCTCGGCCCTGTCGCGGATGGCGCGCGGCGAGCACCGCCAGATCTCCATCCGCGCGGGCGACACGGTCGTGCTGGCCAGCTCGATGATCCCGGGCAACGAGACCGCGGTGTTCGGCGTGGTCAACGGCCTGACCCGGCTCGGCGCGAACGTCGTCCACCAGGGCAACGCGAAGGTGCACGTCTCCGGCCACGCGTCGGCGGGCGAGCTGCTCTACCTGTACAACGCCGTGCGCCCGAGCAACGTGATGCCGGTCCACGGCGAGTGGAAGCACCTGCGCGCCAACGGTGAGCTGGCCGTCCGCACCGGCGTGGCCGCGGAGAACGTGGTCATCGCCGAAGACGGCGTGGTCGTCGACCTCGTGGACGGCAAGGCGTCGCGCACCGGCCGCGTCGAGGTCGGCCACGTCTACGTCGACGGCCTGTCGGTCGGCGACGTCGGCGAGTCGACGCTGTCGGACCGCCTGGTCCTCGGCGAGGGCGGGTTCATCGCGATCAACGTCGCGGTCGACTCGAACACCGGCCGCGCGGTCAGCAGCCCGACGGTCGCCGGCCGCGGCTTCTCGGACGACCCGAAGGCCCTCGACGCCGTCGTGCCGCTGGTGGAGATGGAGCTGGCGCGCACCGAGGCGGAAGGCATCACCGACACCCACCGCATCGCCCAGGCGGTCCGCCGGGTCGTGGGCCGCTGGGTGGCGGACACCTACCGCCGCCGCCCGATGATCGTCCCGACGGTCATCCCGGTCTGAGTCCTTCGCGCGGAACGCCTTCGCCTCCAGCCGGAGTGCGGAGGCGTTCCGCGTTTCACCACATCGGTTCCGCTTGGGTAACGGCGGTGAAGGTTGCTTCCCGCTCCATCTACCCTTGAAGACTCGCCTGGACGGGGGTCGGTGTGTTTTCGAGGATCTGGGACTCGATTCGGCGAGGCCGCCATGTCGAGCTGTACCTTGTCCTGGTCGTCAGCACCGTCGCCGTGGTACTCGCGATTCTGGACGTCGGATCCCAGCGGCTTGTTTCGACGCTCACGGTCACGGCACTGGGGTTGACCGGGTTTGCCCTCATCGAGCAGCGGATCGCTGTTCAAGCCGGCTTGGACAGGCTGGCTGATATCGGTGCGAGAGCGAAGTTTCAGGACGAGCCCGTTCTGGATCTTCCGTCGGCGTTGAAGAACTCGAGCCTGGTGATGCTTGCCGGAGTAGATCTTTCGCGGACATTCGGCCGCTATGAGGCGGAACTGAAAGACTACGTGCAGGCGGGTAAGCGACTTCGAGTCATGCTGTACGACCCCGAGGGAACGGCCCTCGACCACGCAGTCGTGCGATCGAGGCGGCACTTTTCACGTGACCGCGAAGTCGCGTTGATCGAGAACTCCTGTTATGACTTCTTGACGCTGCGTGCTCTGTCGTCAGCCGATGGCGTTGAAGTGCGGCTCTCGCAGGTTCCATTTCCGTACGGTGTCGTCGCTGCCGATTACCGCTCCGAAAATGGATCTATTTGCCTCAAGCACTACACGTTCAAGGGTGAGTCGTACGACAAACCGTGGATCTGCCTCGCTTCCGCAGACGGACGCTGGTACGCACAGTTCGCCGGTGAGATCGACTCCTACTGGGATGAGGCGCGGCCGGTTGTTGCTTAGCGTTCCAGCTTGATCACTATCAGTGCGAGGGCCACGACGACGCTCTGGCGGAGGAGCGCGCGGCGGGCCCGGCGCTGTTCGGCACGTGTCGGCTTCATGGGCACCAGTGTTTCGGCTGCCGCGGGCCGGGACATCCCGCTGCGGGACGGACCGGGTCCCTCCTGGGGATGAGGCTTCCCCTAGGGGCTGTTACGCCGTCTGGACCACGAGACGCCGCTTTGCCGCGGGATAACCTTGATCCCCACCTCGCCTCGCGCAGAGAGGCCGCGCCGATGGGACGTCATTCGCCGGATGGCCGACGCCAGCTGCTGGTGCCCGTGCTCGCGATCGGGCTCGTGGCCGTGCTGGGAGCCGCGGCCTGGGTGACCGTGGCGGTCGTCAACCGGAAGCCCGCGTGCGAGCACCCCGTGAACGTCCTCGTGACCGCGTCCGCGGACATCGCGCCCGCGTTGACGATCGTCGCGCGGGGGCTGGACCTGCCGTGCGGCGCGGTCGAGGTCCAGACCAGGGAGGCGACGCAGGCCGCCGAGCGGCTCGCGCTGTCCGACGGCAGCCCGCGCCCGCAGGTGTGGGTGCCCGATTCCACGCTCGCCCTGCGCCGCGCGCACCAGCTCGGGGCCGCCGACGTGCCCGAAACCGGGGCGTCGGTCGCCAGCTCCCCGGTGGTGCTCGGTGTCGCCGCGGACGTCGCCAAGGGCCTCGGCTGGCCCGACCGCGCACCCACGTGGGCGGACGTGCTGGCCGCGCCCGGCGTCGTGCCGGGGATGCCCGACCCGGCGCGCGACCCGGTCGGCGCGCTGGCGTTGCTGGGCCTGCGCGACAGCGTCAAGGCGGCGCCCGAACCTTCGGCCGCGTACGTCGCGCTGCTGCGGCGGTTCTCGGTCAACACGCTCGGCGCCGAGACGGACCTGATCGCGCGGCTGCCGGGCTCGAGCGACGGCAGCGGCACGGCCGCGGTCACGGCGTTCCCGACGTCGGAGAACTCCTTGCTGCGCCACAACATCGAGGACACGTCGGCGCCGCTCGTCGCCGTCTACTCGACCGCGGTGCCCACTTTGGACTACCCGTTCGCGGAGCTGAGCGGCGTCACCCCGCAGCAGCGCCCGATCGTCGACGCGTTGCGGGAGGCCCTGCTCGGCGGCCCCGGCTCCGACGCGATCGCGAAGACGGGCCTGCGCGCGGCGGGCGGGCAGGCGCTGCGCGACCACACCGACGACCCGCGCGTGTCGCCGACGGGCATCCAGGTGATGAACCTGCCGCAGGCCGGCGTCGTCGACGAGCTGCTCAACCAGTGGGCGGGCATCAACCTGAGCGCGCGCGTGCAGGTGCTGATCGACGTGTCCGGCTCGATGAACGCGCAGGTGCCCGGCACGGCGCTGAACCGCATGCAGCTGACGGTCGAGGCGACGCAGAAGGCGTTGCGCCTGTTCAAACCGGCGACGCAGCTGCGCATGCTGGCGTTCTCCACCAAGCTCGACGGCGACAAGGACTACCGCGAGATCCTCCCGATGGCCTCGGTGGCCCAGCACCTGGCCAGCGGCGCGCCGGACAAGCTCGCGCAGCTGACGGCGACCGCCGACGGCGGAACCGGGCTGTACGACAGCGTTCTGGACACCTACCGCACCGCCCGCCGCGAGTGGGAGCCCGGCCGGCTCAACCTGGTGATCGTGATGACCGACGGCCGCAACGAGGACCCGCACAGCATCAGCCGCGCGGACCTGCTGGCCGAGCTGGCGAAACTCCAGGACCCCCGCCGCCCCATCCCGCTGATCGGCGTGGGCATCGGCCCGGACGCGGACAAGCCGGAACTCGACCAGATCACGGCCGCGACCGGCGGCCAGGCGTTCGTGACGCCGGACCCGGCGAAGATCACGGACGTGTTCTTCGGGGCGCTGAGCCGGATCGCCGGCGGATGAGCGCGTACACGCCCAGGATCACCGCCAGGCTGATCAGGCTCAGGTACAGCTGCGAGCGCGCGTCTTCGTCCACGAACAGCATCGACGCCACCACCGCCAGCGTCAGCGCCAACGTCACCCAGCTCAGCCACGGATAACCCCACATCCGCAGCTTCAGCTTCTCCGGTGACGACGCCTCCAGCGTGCGCCGCATCCGCAGCTGCGAGCCGCAGATGATGGCGTACACGAACAATGCCACCGCGCCCGCCGAGTTGATGATGAAGTAGAAGATCTTGTCCGGGGACACGTAGCTCATCACCACCGCCACGTAACCGACCGAAGTGGACGCCAGGATCGCCTTCCACGGGACGCCGCGCGCGTTCGTGTCCGAGATCCACGCCGGGGCCCAGCCGTGGCGGCGCAGCGCGAACAGCATCCGGGATGCCGTGTACAGCCCCGAATTCAGCACCGACAGCGCCGCCGTCAGGACGACCGCGCTCACGATCGTCGATGCCGCCGGGACGCCGAAGCGGCCGAACGCCGCCGCGAACGGGCTGGTCTCGCTGGGGATTTCGCGCCACGGCGTGATCATCACCAGCAGGGTCACCGAACCCACGTAGAACACGATCACGCGCCAGACGATCGTCGACGTCGCCTTGCGGACCGCCGTCTCCGGCTGGTCGGACTCCGCGGCCGCGATCGTCACGATTTCCGCGCCGAAGTAGGAAAAGATCACGATCACCACGCCGTGCACGACCGAAAAGCCGCCGTGGGGCACGAAACCGTCCAGGCCGATGTTGCCGACCGAGAAGTGCCCACCCGGCCAGAGCCCCAGCACGAACAGCAGGCCCAGCACCAGGAACACCACGATCGTCGCGACCTTGACCGACGCCAGCCAGAACTCCGTCTCGCCGAACGACCGCGCCGACGCCAGGTTCGTCGCCGTCAGCAGGAGCATCAGCGCCAGGGAGAACACCCACTGCGGCACGCCGGGGATCCAGCCCTGCAGGATCTTCGCGCCGGCGACCGCCTCGAACGCGACCACGCCGACCCAGAAGTACCAGTACAGCCAGCCGATCGTGAAGCCCGCCCAGCCGCCGAGGGCGTCGCGCGCGTACTCCATGAACGAGCCCAGCGACGGCGCGGCCGTGGCCATCTCGCCGAGCATCCGCATCACGAGCACGACGAGCAGCCCGCCCAGCGCGTAGGAGAGTACGGCCGCCGGGCCCACGGTGTGGATCACCGCGCCGCTGCCGATGAACAGGCTCGCGCCGATGATGCCGCCGAGGGCGATCATCCGCACGTGCCGCTGGCGCAGATCGGGCCGCAGCCCGGACTTCGTCGTCACGGTGGGGGATTGTCGCACTTCGACGGCACTTCGTGAAGAACTCAGCTCGTGAGGACCTCGGCCTTCCGCTGCACCAGGTACGCGCCGCCGAGCAGGATCGCCGAGCCGAGCAGCTGGAGCCAGGTGAGCTCCTCGCCGAGCAGCGCCCACGCCGTGACCGTGACGATCACCGGCTCGACCAGCCCCAGCACGCTCGCCACCGACGCCGGGAGGTGCCGCAGCGACGAGATCCCGAAGACGTAGGCCAGCACGGTCGCCACCAGCACCAGCAGGGTGATCAGCAGCCACACCGGCGGGTGCCACGCGCCGAACGCGACGTCGGTGCCGAGCAGCCCGACCGGCCACGTCCACGGCGGCGCGACGACGCCGATCGCGACCGCGCCGATCACCATGCCCCAGGTCACCAGGCCCAGCGGGTCGATGTCGGCCACCGCGCGCTCGCCGAGCAGGAAGTACCCGGCCGAGCACAGCGCCGCGCCGAAGCCGGCGAGCAGGCCGAGGCCGTTGAGCGTCACGCCCTGCCAGACCTGCGCGACCAGCGACAACCCGATCATCGCCAGCGCGATGCCGCCCCACACCGACCGCGGCAGCCGGTGCCGCCGCACGAACCGCACCCACAGCGCGATGAGCACGGGGGAGACGAACTCCAGCAGGATCGCGATGCCGACCGGGATCCGGCCCGCTGCGACGAAGTAGAGCAGCTGCACGCCGGCGACGCCGAGCAGGCCGTACCCGGCCAGCACCGGCAGCTCGGCACGGCGCACCCGCAGCTTCCGCGGCGCCACCAGCGCCACGCCCGCCAGCAGCACCAGCCCGGCCAGCGCGATGCGCATCGAGGCCACCTGCTGCGGGCTGATCCCGGCGGCCATCGCGGACTTGCCCAGCGTGCCCGACGTGCTGAAGGACAGGGCGGCGAGCAGGACGAGCGTGGTCCCGCGGCCGCGGTGGGCGACCCGGGGCGGGGCGAGGACGGGCAGCTCGGTGGTCACCGTCGCGACTCTAAGCGCGGCCGCGTCACTGCCAAAAGGGTTTTTCCGGTTACTCGGCCCGCTTGAGGCCGGTCGCCACGTGCGTCGTGATGGTGGCCAGCCGCCGGCCCTGGACGCGCAGCGCGCCGAGGGCGAGGTCGTCGGGCGCCGCCGACTTGCGGGACACGAACGAGCCGCCGTACGGGTTGCCCGACTCCATCAGGTGCGGGTCGGTGTAGCCGAGCGGCACGACGATCGCGCCCCAGTGGTAGAAGACGTTGTTGATCGCCAGCAGCGTCGATTCCAGGCCGCCGTGCGCGGTGGACGCCGTCGTGAACGACGTCGCGACCTTGTCCGCGAGCTTCCCCTTCGCCCACAGCCCGCCCGTGCTGTCCAGGAACGACTTGAGCTGGGCGGCCGGGCCGCCGAACCGGGTCGGGCTGCCGATCGCGAGGCCGTCGGCCCACTCGAGGTCCGCCAGCTCGGCCAGCGCCTGGTGCGGGCCGGTGTCGATCCACGCCTGCCAGCGCGGGTTCTGCGCGACGGCCTGCGCGGGCGCGGTCTCCCGCACGGTCCGCACCCGCACGTCGGCGCCGGTTTCGCGGGCGCCGGCGGCGAGGGACTCGGCGAGGGCCGCCGTGTTGCCGGTCGAGCTGTAGTACACGACGAGGATCCGGGTGCTCACGTCCGCGACTCTAGGCGGGCCGGTCCGGGCGTCTCAGGATCCGGACGCCGGCTTCCACGGGCTGACGGTGTCGGTCGGCCGCGTCGGGTCGTGGAAGCGCGGGCGGTCCAGCTCGCCGCGGCGCAGCGGGACCAGGCCGTCGGTGATGGCCCGCATGATCCGCGCGTGCGCGCGCACCCCGGCGCCCGGCCGCTCCGGCTCGACGTCGGACAGGTCGACGGGGTCCCCGAAGTGCACCTGGAACCGCGGCCGGCGCAGCGGCGCGCTGAGCCCGGAGCGGGCGAGCGGGACGAGGTCGGCCGGGCCGTTGACGGTCTCGGTGCCCCAGTAGACGGCCTCGTGCGCGCCCCACTGGCTGATCGGGATCACCGGCACGCCCGAAGCGAGCGCCAGGCGGGCCGCCCCGGTCTTGCCGCGCTCCGGCCACAGGCCGGGGTCGTGGCTGATCCGGCCCTCGGGGTAGACGATGATCGGCTCCCGGGTCGTCTTCATCGCCTCGACGGCCTCGGCGAACTGCCCGACCGCGGTGCCGGCGTGCTTGCGGTCGACCCGCAGGTGCCCGCTGACCCGCAGCGCCGGCCCGATCACCGGCGCGTCCAGGATGCCGCCCGCCAGCATGAACCGCGGGTTGATGCCGATCCGCTTGCACGCCGCCATCAGCACGAACGCGTCGAACACGCCGATGTGGTTCGCGGCCATGAGCAGCGGCCTGCCCCGCAGCTGCGCCGGGACCCGGCCGGTGACGGTGAGCCGCCCGACCAGGTTCACCAGACCGCGGTCGATGTTCAGCATGGTGCGCCAGATGGCGGGGGCACGGCGGGGCGGTTCGGCGGTGCGCAGCGCGAGCATGGGCAGAGCATGGCAGACGCCGCTTTCACCCGAATGCGCACGGGCGGTGTGGCGCGGTGAGGCAGAAGTTCACCCTGAGCCGAGAGTGGCACACGGGGCTGAGGCGCAAGGCAAGTTACCGTTGACGCATGGCTGGGTCGGCGACGAGGAAGAGAAGCACGGGAAGCGGCGCGAAGGGGGCAGCGGCGCGCAAGCCGCGTACCCCCGCGAAGCCACGGCCGCGTTCGTCGCCCGCCCGCAAGCCCGCCCCGCGCCGCAAGACGCCCGGCATCTTCGGCAAGGGCGTCCGCGGTACCTGGAACCTGCTGGCCAAGGGCACCGGAACGCTGGCCCGCACGGTCGGCCGCACCCGTGAGCTCGAGCCCGAACACCGCCGCGACGGCCTCGCGCTCGGCCTGATCGCGCTGGCCATCATCGCCGCCGTGGGGGTCTGGTGGCGGGCCGCCGGGCCGATCGGCGCCGGCGTCGAGGTCGCCACCCGGACCGTGCTCGGCGCCGGGGCTGTGACGTTGCCCCTGGTGCTGGTGGTGGTCGCGGTCGCGCTGATGCGGTCCGAGCCGCACCCCGAAACGCGGCCGCGGATGGTCATCGGCACGATCATGGTCGTCCTGTCGGTGCTCGGGATGCTGCACATCTTCACCGCGCTCCCGGCCACCAACGACGGCCGGATGTACGCCGGCGGCATCATCGGCGCCTTCTCCGGCGGCCTGCTGACCATGGGCGTCACCACCTGGGTCGCCGTGCCGCTGCTGATCCTCGCGCTCGTCTTCGGCATCCTCGTCTTCACCGGCACGCCGGTCCGCGAGATCCCGCAGCGGCTGCGCAACTGGGGCCTCGACGAGGAGGAGATCGCCGAGGCCGAGGCGCTGCGCTCCGGGTTCGCCACCGACGAGGACGCCGTCACCGAGGCCGACCCGAAGTCCGCGCGGCTGCGCAAGCCGTCCCGCCGCCGCCAGGCCAGCGACGCCGACCCCGAGCAGCTCGACATCGACGCGATGCTGGCCGAGCCGCCGACGCCGACCAAGCCGCCCAAGGCCGTGCCCAAGCCGGTCGAGGTGCCCGAGAAGAAGCCGAAGAAGCCCGCCGAACCGCCGCTCGCGGTCACGCGGACCGTCGAAGGCGACTACCAGCTCCCGCCGCCCGACCTGCTGAAGCTCGGCGACGCGCCGAAGTCCCGCAGCAAGGCCAACGACGCCATGATCGAGGCGATCACCGGCGTGCTGGAGCAGTTCAACGTCGACGCGCAGGTCACCGGCTTCACCCGCGGCCCGACGGTCACGCGCTACGAGGTCGAGCTCGGCCCGGGCGTGAAGGTCGAGAAGATCACCGCGCTGACCAAGAACATCGCGTACGCGGTGGCCACCGACAACGTCCGGCTGCTGGCGCCGATCCCCGGCAAGTCCGCGGTCGGCATCGAGGTGCCGAACTCCGACCGCGAGATGGTGCGCCTGGGCGACGTCCTGCGGGCGCCGTCCACGGTCAAGGACAACCACCCGATGGTGATCGGCCTCGGCAAGGACATCGAGGGCCACTTCGTCACCGCGAACCTGACGAAGATGCCGCACCTGCTGGTCGCGGGCTCCACCGGTTCCGGTAAGTCGAGCTTCGTCAACTCGATGCTGGTGTCGCTGCTCGCGCGCTCGACGCCGGACGAGTGCCGGATGATCCTGATCGACCCGAAGATGGTCGAGCTGACGCCGTACGAGGGCATCCCGCACCTGATCACGCCCATCATCACCCAGCCGAAGAAGGCCGCCGCCGCGCTGGCCTGGCTGGTGGAGGAGATGGAGCAGCGGTACCAGGACATGCAGGTCAACAAGGTCCGGCACATCGACGACTACAACAAGAAGGTCAAGTCGGGCGAGATCACCGCGCCGCCGGGGTCCGAGCGCGAGTACCGGCCGTACCCGTACATCATGGCGATCGTCGACGAGCTCGCCGACCTGATGATGACCGCCCCGCGCGACGTCGAGGACGCGATCGTCCGCATCACCCAGAAGGCCCGTGCGGCGGGCATCCACCTGGTCCTGGCGACGCAGCGGCCGTCGGTCGACGTCGTCACCGGCCTGATCAAGACCAACGTGCCCTCGCGGCTGGCGTTCGCGACGTCGTCGCTGACCGACTCGCGGGTCATCCTGGATCAGCCGGGCGCGGAGAAGCTGATCGGCATGGGCGACGCGCTGTACCTGCCGATGGGCGCCGGCAAGCCGGTCCGCATCCAGGGCGCGTTCGTCGGCGACGAAGAGATCGCGGCCGTCGTCAACTACGCCAAGGAGCAGGCGCAGCCGGACTACCAGGACGGCGTCACGGCGCAGAAGGCCGGCGAGAAGAAGGAGATCGACCCGGACATCGGCGACGACCTGGACGTCCTGCTGCAGGCGGCGGAGCTGATCGTGACGTCCCAGTTCGGCTCGACGTCGATGCTGCAGCGCAAGCTGCGGGTCGGGTTCGCCAAGGCGGGGCGCCTGATGGACCTGCTGGAAAGCCGCGGCGTGGTCGGCCCGTCGGAGGGCTCGAAGGCCCGCGACGTGCTGATCAAGCCGGAGGAGCTGGAGTCGGTCCTGTTCATGATCCGCGGCGGCGGCCCGGTGGACGCCGACGCGGGCGGCGAGGACGAGTAGCGGCCCTGGTTGGTGCTTCGAGCCGTTCTGTGCGGTTTACTGGTACAGAACGGCTCGAAGCTCCGTCAGGGAGGTGGTCAGGGTGCTGCGCAGCTTCCGGCTGGGCAATCACCGTTCGTTCCGGGAGGAGCAGGAGCTTCTCCTCATGCCTGCGTTGCCGGGTGACGAGCGGCCCGCGGTGCCGGTGATCGCCGTCTACGGTGCCAACGCCTCCGGCAAGTCGAACTTGTTCAACGCCATCACCCTGGTTCAGCGAGCCGTCACGGACGTGTTCGCCCCGAACCTCGCCGGTCGCCACGAGATCGCGGCCGTTCAGGATCCCTTCCGGCTGGACCCCGACGCTGAACCGCGGCCGTCGACGTTCGTGTTCGAACTGCTCGCCGCCGGCGTTCCGTACACCTACGGCTTCCTGCTGAGCGGGGACGAGATCCTCGAAGAGTGGCTCTACGCCTACCCGGAAAAGCGGAAGCGAGTGGTCTTCGAGCGCGATCGGGAGGGCATCAAGTTCGGCACCACGGTGGCCGATTCCAAGCCGAAGCTGGATGTCCTGGAAGAGCTGATCCGGCCGACGGCGTTGTTCCTGAGCGTGTGCGACCGGCTCGAACTCGGTCCACTGATGCCGGTCTACCGATGGTTCTCCTCCGGGCTCCTGGTCAACGGACTGGGGGACGGGTGGTTCACCTCGAGGTACGTGCAGCAGGTCGTCGGCGACTACCTGCTCCGGAACCCGGAGAACCGGCAGCGCATGGTCTCGCTTCTCACCGTGGCCGATGTCGGCATCGCGGACGTCCTCGTGGAGCGGCAGGATTCGCACCACGTGCGCTCCCGCGGGTTCGACCTGGAACTGAAGCTGCTCCACGGTGCCGCTCGGGAGCCGTTCGACTTCGACGACGAATCCTCGGGGACGCGCAACTGGATCGGACTGCTGCCGCAGGTGCTTTCGGCGCTGGACGAAGGACTCGTCTTGCTGGTCGACGAAATCGATGCCAGTTTGCACCCGATGTTGACCGCGAAGCTGGTGGGGCTGTTCCAGGACACCGACCTGAACAGCAAGGGCGCGCAGCTGATCTTCACCACCCACGACACCAGTTTGCTCGGGAGCATGCTCGGTGAGCACGTGCTCGACCGGGACCAGATCTGGTTCGTCGACCGGGACGCCGCGGGCGCGAGCAGTCTTTACCCGCTCACCGATTTCAAACCGCGCAAGGACCAGAACACCGAGCGCCGGTATCTCGCGGGCAGTTATGGTGCCGTGCCGGTGCTGGGCGACTTCGCGAAGGCGCTGCGCGGCTGATGACTCGTCGGGAAAACAGCAGGCGGCGCAGAGCACCGTTCCGGGACCCGCTCCTGTCGATCCTGGTCGTCTGCGGCGCGGCGGCGACCGAGCCGGCCTATTTCGAAGGGTTGAAGCGGTTCCGGCGAAATCCGGCGGTCACGGTAAAAATCAAGGCGAAACCGGCGGATCCCGAGACCGTCGTCAGGTACGCGGCCGGGCTCGCAAGTCGCGAAGCGGCGTACGACGAAGTCTGGTGTGTCGTCGATGTCGATGAGTTCGACCTGGACAAGGCCGTGGAGACGGCGGACCGGCTTCAGGTGAACCTCGCGGTTTCGAACCCGTGCTTCGAGTACTGGCTGCTGCTGCACTTCGAGACGTGCGTAGCGCCGTTGACCTGCTATGGGGACGTCGAGAAACGGCTCCTTCGCCATGTTCCCGCCTATCGCAAGTCCGCGTTGCGGTTCGACGACTACGCGAGCGGGGTCGAGGTGGCCGTCGAACGAGCACGCCATCCGGACGCTGGGCACGGCCGAAATCCGTCCACCCAGGTCGGCCGGCTGATCGAAAAGATCAACTAGCCGGTGCAACCCGCCGCCCGGTCCCTTCCGTCTTGAGTACGTGGACCTACAGCGATTCGTAGCCGGACTGTTCGCCTTCGCCGTCGTCACGGTGGGTGCCGGGAGCTCGGTCGCCTCCGGGCAGCCGAGCGCTCCCGGTCCCGCCGCGCCCCCGCCGCCGTCGACGGTGAGCACCCCGGCGGGCCACGACGTCACCCTGCGGCTCGGGCAGGAGGCCGCCGTGCAGGGCAAGGACCTGACCGTGCGCTACGTCCGGGTCGTCTCCGACTCGCGGTGCCGCCCGAACATGACCTGCGTCTGGCAGGGGGAGGCCACGCTGGCGTTCCTGCTGAAGGAGCCCGGCCGCGGTGAAGGCACCACGGCCGAGCTGCACAGCGGCCCGCGCACCGGCCCGCAGGAGACGACCTTCGCCGCCAGCCGGGTCGAGCTGGTGTCGGTCAGCGTGGACGGCCAGGAGGCCACGGTCCGGATCAGCTGAGCGGCGTGCCCCAGTGGTCCCGGTAGGCCACTTCGGACAGCGGGGTGCGCGGCGCGGGCTTGAAGTCCGGCACGGTCGTGTACGCCACCGGCAGCAGGCCGGCCTGCGTGTGGCCGTCGGGGATGCCGAGGATTTCGGCCGCCTCGGCCTCGCGCGAGAGGTGGTAGGTCGTGAGCGTCGAGCCCAGGCCGCGGGAGCGCAGCGCCAGCTGGAAGTTCCACACCGCCGGGAAGATGCCGCCGTAGAACGCCGCGTCGGCCGCGTTGTCGCCGGTGGGGCGCCCCTGGAGGACCGGGATCACGAACACCGGGACGCGCTCGATCACGTCGATCAGGTGCCGCCCGGACGCCAGCGCCCGCGGGTCGGCGTCGGCCCTGGCCGCCAGGTAGGCGTCGCCGACCTCGCGGAACAGCACGCCGAGGCGGTTCTTGACCTCCTGGTCGCGCACCACGAGCCAGCGCCACGCCTGGACGTTGCCGGGTGTCGGCGCCTGCAGCGCCAGGTTCAGGCATTCCTCGAGAACCCCGGGTTCGACCGGCCGGTCGAGGTCGAGCTTGCGGCGCACCGCGCGGGTCGTGCTGAGCAGGTGATCGATCTCCATGCCCCCATCCTGGCCCAGGCGCGCGGGGGCGCACCCGGGCCGGGGGAGCGGCTCAGCCGCCGAACTTGCGGACCGCCTGGTAGTACGTCCAGGCCGCGCCCTTGCAGGCCACGTTGGACCCGCACACGCTCTTCAGGTCGCTGTAGAGGTTGTCGTCGATCTTCAGCCGGTTCGCCTCGGTGAAGCGGCCCTGCTTCTTGTAGTTGCGGTAGCCGAAGTCGTGCCGGTGGCAGCCGGGCAGGAACTGCCAGCCGAACGGGGTGTCCGGGGACCACGAGCAGCCGTCCGACGACCAGTCGAGCTGGCCGGAGTAGGGCGCCTGGTTCCGGATCGACTCGAAGCCGGACAGGGACGTGGAGAAGAGGTACTGGTCGGTGACCGCCGGGATGTCGACGGCCGCCGCGGTGCCGGCGCCCGCGAGGACGCCTCCGCCGACAGTCGCGGCCACCGCGACGGTGGCCCCCAGGTTCCGCAGTGTCGTGCGCATCGTTGCTTCCTTGCCGATCGGGTGACTTGGTGCCCGATCAGCTTCGGGCAGCGCAGTGGTGCAGGTCACCGCCCGAAAGGAGGTTGTCGGGAAAATTTCCCCCTGACTTCGGCCCCTAGGCGGGAATCGTCCAGCTGACGTAGGGGTGCCCGGAGCGGCTCGTGCGCCGGCGTGGGGCGTGCGGTGTCATGAAAGGGTCGTTCATGTCGTCTGGCGAGGTGAACGACCCTTTCATCACATCGCGGACCGGCCGCACCGGCCCGGACCGGGTGGCTCAGAGCTGCAGCAGCATCCGCGAATTGCCCAGCGTGTTCGGCTTCACGTACGGCAGGTCCAGGAACTCGGCCACACCCGTGTCGTGCGAGCGCCGCATCTCCTCGTACACCTCGTGCGAAACCGGTGTCCCGTCGATCTCGACGAACCCGTGCCCGGCGAAGAAGCTCGTCTCGAAGGTCAGCACGAACAGCCGGCGGAGACCGAGCTCACGCGCCTCGTCGACCAGGCGGGCCACCAGCACGCGCCCGACGCCCTGGCCGCGGACCGCCTTGTCGACCACCACCGTGCGCAGCTCGGCGATGTCCTCCCAGAGCACGTGCAGCGCCGCCGCGCCGACGACCTCGCCGCCCACTTCCGCCACCCAGAACTCCTGGACCGCCTCGTACAGCGTGACCAGGTCCTTCTCCAGCAGGACGCGCCCGGCGTCCGAGTCGACGAGGGCCTTGATCTTGCGGACGTCGGCGATCCGCGCGCGGCGGACGGTCGGGCTGGGGGAGTCGGACGGCACGATCGTCAAGCCTGCCACATGGTCCGGCGCGGGCGGTGACACGACCGGGCTACGCCGTCGTCAGGCCGCGTGCACCCGGCGGCTACCCTGAACGTCGTGCCTTCCCCTGCCACGGACCCAGCCGCCACCCGCCGCGTCTCCCTGCTGACCCTGGGCTGCGCCCGCAACGAGGTCGACTCGGAGGAGCTCGCGGGCCGGCTCGCGGCCGGCGGCTGGGAGCTGGCGGCCGATCCCGAAGAGTCCGACGTCGTGGTGGTCAACACCTGCGGCTTCGTCGAATCGGCCAAAAAGGACTCGGTCGACACGCTGCTGGCGGCGTCGGACACCGGCAAGAAGGTCGTCGCCGTCGGCTGCATGGCCGAGCGCTACGGCCACGAGCTCGCCGACAGCCTCCCCGAGGCCGACGCCGTGCTGGGCTTCGACCACTACGCCGACCTCTCGGCCCGGCTCGACGACGTCGTCGCCGGCCGCAAGATCGCTTCGCACACCCCCGGCGACCGCCGCAAGCTGCTGCCGATCAGCCCGGTCCAGCGGCCCGCCGCGGCCGAGAACGTCGAGGTCCCGGGCCACGCGCAGCACGGCTGGGGCCCGCGGGTGCTGCGCACGCGCCTCGACGACTCGCCGGTGGCCGCGCTGAAGATCGCCTCCGGCTGCGACCGGCGCTGCTCGTTCTGCGCGATCCCGTCGTTCCGCGGCTCGTTCGTCTCGCGGCAGCCGGACGAGATCGTCGCCGAGGCGATGTGGCTGGCCGAAAACGGCGTCAAGGAGCTGTTCCTGGTCAGCGAGAACTCGACGTCCTACGGCAAGGACTTCGGCCGCGACGGCGCCACCGCGCTGGAGCGGCTCCTGCCGCGGCTGGCGGGGATCGACGGCATCGAGCGCGTCCGCGTCTCCTACCTGCAGCCGGCCGAGACGCGCCCGCAGCTGGTCAAGGCCATCGCCACCACGCCGGGCGTCGCGGAGTACTTCGACCTGTCGTTCCAGCACTCCAGCGAGCAGGTGCTGCGCCGGATGCGCCGGTTCGGCTCGACCGACTCGTTCCTGGCGCTGACCGAGCAGATCCGCGAGTACGCGCCCGAGGCGGGCATCCGGACCAACGTGATCGTCGGCTTCCCCGGCGAGACCGAGCACGACCTGAGCGAGCTGGAACGCTTCCTGACCGGCGCGCGCCTCGACGCCGTCGGCGTCTTCGGCTACTCCGACGAGGACGGCACCGAGGCCGAGGGCTTCGACGGCAAGCTCGACGCCGAAGAGGTGGCCAAGCGCGTCACGCGGATCTCCGCGCTGGTCGAGGAGCTGACCGCGCAGCGCGCCGAGGACCGGATCGGCACGTTCGTCGACGTGCTGGTCGAGCTGGACGACGACGGCGAGCTGACCGGCCGCGCCGCGCACCAGGCCCCCGAGGTCGACGGCGAGTGCGTCATCCTCGACGCGCCGGAGAAGACCGAGGTGGGCGACTTCCTGCGCTGCGAGGTCGTGGACTCCGCGGGCGTGGACCTGATCGTCCGCGCGGTACCGGACGCCGACCGGTGAGTGCGCTCCCCAGCGACGCCGCCGACGACGGCCTGACGCGTGAGGGCCCCGCGCAGGTCCCCGAGCCGACCCCGGTCCCCACGCTCAACGTCGCGAACCTGCTGACGCTCTCGCGGCTGGTCATGGTGCCGCTGTTCGTGGTCGCGCTGTTCGTCGGCGACGGCCACGACACGACCTGGCGCGCGATCGCGACCGGCCTGTTCGCCGTCGCTTCGGCCACCGACCAGCTGGACGGCTGGGTGGCCCGCAAGTACGGCCTGATCACCGACTTCGGCAAGGTCGCCGACCCGATCGCGGACAAGGCGCTGACCGGCGCCGCGCTGGTCGGGCTGAGCGTGCTGGGCGAGCTGGGCTGGTGGGTCACGATCGTCATCGCGGTCCGCGAGATCGGCGTCACGCTGCTGCGCTTCTGGGTGATCCGGCACGGCGTGATCCCGGCCAGCCGGGGCGGGAAGGCCAAGACGATGGCCCAGATCGCGGCCATCGTGGCGTACCTGCTGCCGCTGCCGGCCGGCGCGGACCCGGTCCGGTGGTCGCTGATGGGCCTGGCTCTGGTGCTGACCGTGGTGACCGGCGTCGACTACCTGGTCCGGGCCGTGCGGCTGCGCGCGGCCGGGCGCCGGGTGACCGGGGGCTGAGGTGGCCGATCAGGCCCACCGAGCGGACGAGCAGGCCGCCGCGCTCATCGGTGCTCTCACCGCGCGGGGCGAGACCGTCGCCGCCGCCGAGTCGCTGACCGCGGGGCTCGTCTGCGCCACCCTGGCCCGCGTGCCCGGGGCCAGCGCCGCGCTCCGCGGCGGGCTCGTGGTCTACGCCACCGAGCTGAAGACCGCGCTGGCCGGGGTCGACGCCGCCCTGCTGGCGGAGCACGGCGCCGTCCACCCCGAGGTGGCCGCGCAGCTCGCCGACGGTGCCCGCGAGCGGTGCGGCGCCACCTGGGGCCTCGGCCTCACCGGCGTGGCGGGCCCGTCGCCGCAGGACGGCGTCGAACCCGGCACCGTGCACCTGGGGCTTGCCGGGCCGGGAACACGCACAGTCCGTACCCTGGCCTTGAGCGGGGATCGCGACTTGATCAGGACCCGATCGGTCCAGGCCGCGTTTGCCCTGCTCGGGGAACATCTGACGTGAATCGGGCGTTCGCCCTTGGCGTACGGGCTCACCAACTCCTGCGCCCAGGGCACCGCTCTGGGTAACGTAGGGGGTACTTGTTCGGAAGGGAGGCGCGTGATGACCGTGCTGTTGCGTGAGGCGATCGGTGATCGGCTCCGTCATGCCCGCACCAACCAGCGTCGAACGCTGCGCGACATCTCCCGCGCCGCCAGGGTCAGCCTCGGCTACCTCTCGGAGGTGGAACGGGGTCAGAAGGAGGCGTCGAGCGAGCTGCTCGCGTCCATCTGCCAGGCCCTGGACCTTCCGCTCGGCGAACTGCTGCACAACGTGGCGGCGGACGTTTCGGCCCTCGACACCGTCGAGGTCGCACCGGTCGACGAGCGGATCGTGGAAGGCGCGCCCCGGGAAAAGCGGGGTGCCGAGGCCTCGGCGGCCGGCATCGAAGGCGGTCGCCTGATGTCGGAGCTGATCGGGAACGACCTCGCCGACCTGCGGGTTTCCCCGGCACCGAGGATGAACACGACATTGCGGACGACGATCGGCCAGCCCAAGCTGGCCTCGACGATCGCAGCTTGATCACAGGTCGGACACGACAACGGCCCCGGGCAACCCGCCCGGGGCCGTTCGCGTTGCCTACTCGGGGTGATCAGGGCGATCCCTGAATTCCGCCGGGTCGCCTGGAACGGACGTGGCCGACCTGACACGATGGAACCCAACGCCGGGGTCGGTGCGTTGCAGAAGCAGGGGAGCGACGCCCCACCCCGAGTACTCAAGGCCCGTGGGACGCAAGAAGGCAGGCGGAGGAGATGGCCAACCCGTTCGTGAAGTTCTGGAAGTACATGATGGCGGCGTTCTCGTCGAAGATCGACGAGCACGCCGACCCGAAGGTACAGATCCAGCAGGCCATCGAGGAGGCGCAGCGCAACCACCAGGCGCTGACGCAGCAGGCCGCCTCCGTGATCGGCAACCAGCGGCAGCTGGAGATGAAGCTCAACCGGCAGCTCGGCGACGTCGAAAAGCTGCAGGCGTCCACCCGGCAGGCGCTCGTCCTCGCGGACGAAGCCCGCGCCAAGGGTGACGAGCAGAAGGCGACCGAGTTCGAGAACGCCGCGGAGAGCTTCGCGACGCAGCTCGTCACGGCCGAGCAGAACATCGAGGACCTGAAGACGCTGCACGACCAGTCGCTGCAGGCGGCGGCCCAGGCCAAGCAGGCCGTGGAGCGCAACTCGCAGATGCTGCAGCAGAAGCTGGCCGAGCGCACCAAGCTGCTCTCGCAGCTGGAGCAGGCGAAGATGCAGGAGCAGGTCTCCGCTTCGCTGAACCAGATGAGCCAGCTGGCCGCGCCGGGCAACACGCCGTCGCTGGAAGAGGTCCGCGACAAGATCGAGAAGCGCTACACCACGGCGCTGGGTCAGGCGGAGCTCGCCCAGAACTCGGTCCAGGGGCGCATGATGGAGGTCCAGGCCTCCACGACGCAGCTGGCCGGCCACTCGCGGCTCGAGCAGATCCGGTCGTCGATGCGCGGCGAGTCGGTCGCGCAGGTGACCGACGGCGGCGCGGCGGCCCAGAAGCCGGCGAGCAGCTCGGCCGACATCCAGCGCGAGATCCAGGCGCGCGTCCAGGCCGAGCAGGGCAAGAACCCGGCCTGACGCGGGCGACCGAGGCGAGGGGGCGAGCATGGGGCAGCAGGGCAAGCGACGTGACTTCGGCGAACTGAGCGCCAAGCTGGAGAAGCACATCGAGAAGCTGCCCGACTACGCCGTGCGCGCCCAGGAAAAGCTCCAGAAGGTGCAGCGGTACTTCCCGCCGGCCGACCAGGCCGGCGGGAAGCCCGCCCGCCCCAACCCGCTGCAACGGCCGCCCGTGCGGCGGCCGGACATGACGGCTTCGCTGTCGTCGATGGCCAACCAGGTCCCGGCGTTCGCCGAGGCCAGGGCCAAGTGGGACCGCTGGAACCACCCGGCCGCGAAGCTCGAACGCCGCAAGCGCCGGACGTCGAAGGCGCTGACGCTGTGGATCATCCTGACGATCCTGTGCGCGGTCGTGACGGTGGCCGCCGCGGTGGGCTGGCTCAGCCCGGCCGGCGCCGCGATGATGCCGCAGGCGATCACGGCGTTCGCGGGTGCCGTCATCTTCGGCACGTTCAGCGTCCGGTCCGGTCTCAAGCTGCGCGACCTCAAGCGCACCCCGATCCCGGCGGCGCCGGCCGGACCGCCGCCGCTGCCACCCGCCCGGTCGGCGGCTCGTGAACCCATGGAACGGCTCGCCGAGTGCGAGGCGTCGCTGGGCGAGCTGCTGCGCCAGCTTTCCGTGCCGTCTTCGGTGGGCACGGCTCCCGTGCCCGAGGTGTCCGTCGAGGACGCCCGGCAGACGGCGGGCGAAGCGGCCGCGGCGCTGCGCGGCCTGGCGGCCCGCATCCAGGCGATCGAGCGCGGCCGCGACTCCGCGCCGGCGCGCGAGAAGGCCGCGCTGGACGCCGCGGTCGGCAAGCTCCGCGAACAGCTCGACGACGGCCTCGAGGGCTACCGCGGCCTGGTCGCCGCGGCGGGCCACACGGTCGCCGCCTCCAGCGACGGCCTGGTGACGTCGAAGCAGGCCCTCACCGACGCGACGGACCGCCTGGCCGGGCTGGCGATGGCCCTGCGCGAGCTGTCCTGACCGCCCGATTCCGTCCGGCGACGCCGCTCGCCGACGCGAAATCCGCCTGATCCGGCGCGGATCCCACGATTTCCCCGCCGGTCACGCGAATCCGGCCGCACTGCGCCATCCGGGTGCCCCGCTCCGCCGTTCGAGGGCGAACACACGGCCGCTTCGCCCCTTCGTCACCCGGCGTGCGTGATCGTGCGTTTCACCCCGGCGTCGCGCCCTGTTCACCTCCCGGTGCCGAAACACGCCCGTAATCGGAAGCTGATCGCGACGGAAACGTCCGCGAACTAACGTTTCTGTCATGCATGCAGAGGTGTCACTCGCCGGGAGGCCCGCCGTGCACTGAGGTTCGCCGGCGCCGACCGTACACAGTGGACTTTCTCGACCCGCCGAGGAAAGGACGCCCCGTGAACACGCTCCCGCCGGACCCGGATCCCGTCCCGGTCACCCCGCCCACCGCCTCGCACCGCGTCATCGCCGCCTTCGAGCGCATCACCGAAGCCGGCCGCCCCGAAATCTGGACCTCCCTCCGGGCCGTCGAGGACGTCCTCGTCGACGCCAAGGCCGTCGACGAGCGCGTCAAGGCCGGGGAAGCCCTGCCGCTGGCCGGCACCGTCCTCGCCGTGCAGGACCTGATCGACGTCGCCGGGCAGCCGTCCGGGCGGGCCGTCCCGGAAACCAGTGCGCCGGTCGTCGCGCGGCTCACCGCCGCGGGCGCCATCGTGCTCGGGAAGACCGGAGCCGCCATGGTTTCCGGCGCGTGGGACCGCACCAAGGCCGGCGGGAACGGCGCGGCGGTCGCGGTCGCCCTCGGCATCGTCGACCTGGCGCTGAGCACCGGGGGAGCCGTCCCCGCGGCGCTGAACGCCGTCACCGCCGTGAAGCCGACGCGCGGTCTGCTGCCCGCCGCCGACGGCGTTTCCGTGTACTCGAACGGCCTGACCGCCGCCCACCGCGCCCTCACCGCGGCGACCGGGGGCGAGCGGACCTGGCCCGCCGACGTCCGCCTCGGGGCCGGCGAGCACCCGCGGCTCGCCTACCCCACCGACCTGCCCCTCGGCGAGGCGGCGAGCCTCGCGCTGAAGACCGCCGTCGCGCGGCTGACGGCGGCGGGAGCCGTGCTCACCCCGGTTTCCGTGCGGGAGCCCGGGTTCGACGGGTTCGACGCCCTCGTCGTGCCCACCGTGCCGGAGCAGCCCGGGATCGCCGAAGCGCTGGCCGACCCGGCCGGGGTGGGCCACCGCCTGGCCGCCTGCACGGCGTTCGCGAACCTCCTCGACGTGGCCGCGGTGTCCGTCCCGGTGCTGCCGGGTGACCGCCGCCCGTTCGGCGTCACCTTCCTGACGCGGGCGTTCGAGGACCAGATCGCCCTCGACCTCGCGACCGTCTGCACGGACGAGCCGATGACGCCCTACCCCGAGCCGGGCGAGGACGTCGTCGTGTTCGGCGCGCACCTGCGCGGCCAGCCGCTCAACGCGGAGCTCACCGGGCTGGGCGCCCGGTTCGGCGGACCGGTCCGGACCATCGAGGGCTACCGGATGGTGCTCCTGCCCACCGAGCCGCCGCAGCCCGGCGTGCTCCCGGGCGGCGCCGCGCTCGACGGCGAACGCTGGCGGCTGTCCCCGGCCGCCTTCGAACGGTTCGCCGCGACGCTCAAGGAACCCTTCGTGCTCGACCGCGTCGAGCTGGACGACGGCACCGCCCCGCTCGCCGTCCGCTGCCTGGCCGCGGACGGGCCTGGTCTGGACCGCTACGAGTCCTGGCGCGGGTACGTCCGGTTCGCCTCTACCGCCGGCCCGCGAGACCCCGGCTGACGCGGCGCACCAGGCCCGGGCCGTGCAGCGCGAAACCCGTGTAGAGCTGCACGAGCGACGCGCCGGCGTCCACGAGCCGGAGCGCGTCGTCGGGGCCCAGGATGCCGCCGACGCCGATGATCGGCAGGTTCCCGCCGGTGTGGTCGTGCACGAACCGCACGACCTCCGCCGCGCGGGTGGTCAGCGGCCGGCCGGACAGTCCTCCCGCCTGTCCGGCCAGGCTGCTTTCCGCGGCCGCGATGCCGTCGCGGGACAGCGTCGTGTTCGTCGCGATGATCCCGGCGACGCCGTGCTCGACGGCGACTCCCAGGAGCTCGCCCAGCGCGTCGTCGGTCAGGTCGGGCGCGACCTTCACCAGCAACGGCGTCGGCGTGCCCGCGCCGGCCAGCTCCGCGGACGTCGACCGCAGCTCGCCGAGCAGCTCGGCCAGCGCGGCGCGGTCCTGCAGCTGCCGCAGGCCCGGCGTGTTCGGGGAGCTGACGTTGATCGCGAAGTAGTCCGCGTACGGGTACAGCGCCCGCAGCGAGAACCGGTAGTCCTCGACGGCGTCTTCGAGCGGCGTGACCTTCGACTTGCCGATGCTGATCCCCAGCGGCACGCCGGGTTTGCCGTCGCGGGCCAGCTTGGCCGCGAGCGCTTCGGCGCCGTCGTTGTTGAAGCCCATGCGGTTGATCACCGCGTCGCTCGCGGGGAGGCTGAACAGCCGCGGCTTCGGGTTGCCCGGCTGCGCCAGCCGCGTCACCGTGCCGACTTCGACGAACCCGAAGCCCAGCGCGGCCCACGCGGGCAGCGCGCGGCCGTTCTTGTCCATGCCGGCGGCCAGGCCGACACGGTTGGGGAAGCGCAGGCCCAGCACCGTCACCGGGTCGTCGACGCGCAGGGCGCCGCCGAGCGCGGGCGCGGCCTTGCCGAGCCGCGCGAGGACGCCGATCGTGCGCTCGTGCACCAGCTCGGGGTCGTGGTAGGACAGCCGGTACAGCGCCGGGCGGACGATCTTGTCGAAGAACACGCCCCCATGCTGCCAAACCGCCCGCGGCCCGCGACCGGAGCGCCACTTTCACGTGAAAGCGACCACTACGCGCCGGAGGCCCGGAGGTCCTTCCACTCGTCTTCGAGCATCGCGTAGATCAGCTCGTCGGTCCACTCGCCCTTGACGATCTCGTTCTCCTTCAGGTGCGCTTCGCGGCGCATCCCGAGGCGTTCCATCAGCGCGGCGGACGCGGTGTTGCGGCCGTCGCACCGGCCGATGACGCGGTGCAGCCCCAGGTCTTCGAAGCCCAGCCGGAGCAGTTCGGTGGTGGCTTCCGCGGCCAGGCCCTTGCCGTGGTGGTCCGGGTGGAAGACGAACCCGATCTCGCCCTGGCGGTGCTCGCTGCTGAGCCACTCGAGGTTCAGGTCGCCGATCAGCTGCCCGGTCGAGGCCAGTTCGACCGCCACGGCGAGGAACTGGCCTTCTTTGGTGAGGGTCGAGCTGTGGACGCGCTTCGCCAGCGCGGCGGCCGATTCGGCGCGGCTTCGGGGGCCCCAGTAGAGGTAACGGGCGACGTCCGCGCGGGACTGGAAGGAGTTCAACGCGTCGAGGTCGCCGGGCGTGAACGGGCGCAGGAGCAGCCGATCCGTGGTGATCGGGTAGTCGGGCCTGAGCATGCTCCCAGGCTAGCGACCTTCAGCCGTCCGGGGGACAGAACGGCGAAACGCTGATCGCCGGACGGTCGTCCTGCGACGCCGGGTGGCATGACCTGCACAGATGAGCACATAAGGAACCCCCGGGGTGTCTCTCGAACGCCGTCAAACGTTCGAGCCCGAGCCGGACTGGTGCTCGGGAACCCCGGGGGCACGGTGACTGCCTGGTATTCGCTATCAGGCATCACGTGGAGCAGGCGATGAGCCAGAAGGTGGCTCAGCTGTAGCGCTGCTCAAAGTCCTCCACGTGCCATCCGCTAGCGGACAGCCACCTCACGAGTCCTGTTGGAATACAACTTTGGACCACCTCCTCTCTCGTGTACTGCCACGCTAGGCGAAGTCGCCGGGGTCCGGCAATGTCATTTTCGCGATCTCACTCCGCAGACCTGCTTTCCGCTGCTCGTCGAGGAAGGACGCGTCCACGGCGTTCTCCGCGAGCCGCGCGAGCTCGGCCGCGGTGAGCCCGACGGCTTCGGCGACGGCGACGTACTCGCCGGTCAGCGTGGCGCCGAACATCGGCGGGTCGTCGGTGTTGAGCGTGACGACGACGCCGTGGTCGAGCATGCGCCGCACCGGGTGCGCGGCGACGCTGCCGACCTGTCCGGTCCGGACGTTCGACGTCGGGCACACCTCGAGCGGGATCCGGTGCGCGGCAAGGTGTTCCAGCAACGCGGGGTCGCCGACGCAGCTGGTGCCGTGGCCGATCCGCTCGGCGCCGAGGTCGTGCAGCGCGGACCAGATCGTGGCCGGGCCGGTGGTTTCGCCCGCGTGCGGGACGCTGTGCAGCCCGGCTTCCCGCGCCCGCGTGAAGAACGGCTCGAACCGCGCGCGGCCGACCCCGAGTTCGGGCCCGCCCAGCCCGAACGACACCAGGCCCTCGGGGCGTTCGCGCAGCGCGAACACGAGCGTCTCCTGCCCGGCTTTGCCGCCCTTCTCGCCCGGGATGTCGAAGCACCAGGCCAGTTCCACGCCCAGTTCGGCGGCGCGGGCCCGGCCGGCCTCCAACCCGGACAGGAGTTCGTCGCCGGGCACTCCGTCGAGCAGGTGGTTGTACGGGGTAACGGTGACTTCGGCGTAGCGGCAGTTCTGCGCGGCGAGGTCGGCGGCCAGGCCGGTCACCAGCGTGCCGACGTCGTGGCGGTCGCGCACCAGCGACGTGACCGCGAGGTAGACGGTGAGGAAGTGGGCGAAGTCGCGGAAGGTGAAGAACTCCGCGAGCTCGCGCTCGTCGGTGGGGACGCCGGCGGCCGGGCGCCGCCGGGCCAGTTCGAGGACGGTCGGCAGGCTCGCCGAGCCGACCAGGTGGACGTGCAGTTCGACCTTGGGCAGGGCCTGCGCGAAGGCGCGCAAGGCCTGCCCGGTGAGGATTCCGGGCATGACGAAGCTCCCTGATTCGGGGTTGCGGGTGACGGGGTGCCGGGCGCGGCTCAGGGAGCGAGGTCGCCGCGTTCGGTGTCGGTCCCGTAGAGCGGGAGCTTGAACGTCGTCACGAGGCCGAGTCTACTGCGGTGGGTACGGCCCGGCCTGGTCCTTCGGGCAGAACCACGTCGGGCGCCGCTGGACGTCGTGGCCCTGCGTGCGGACCAGGAGCCGCCCGCCGCAGCGGAAGCAGCCTTGGCGGGTGCGCTCGTAGACCCAGTTCTTCCGGTTGCGGTCGAGGTGGCCGGTGGTGCTCTGGTCGAAGCGGCCGGAGCGGGCGTTGGCCAGCAACAGCTTGCGGGCCAACGCGACCGTCGTCGCGGCGTCCACTTCGGACACCGGGGCCCACGGCGTGACCCCGAGCAGGAAGGCGATTTCGCACTTGTAGAGGTTCCCTACACCGGCCATGACGCGCTGGTCGAGCAGCGCGAGCCCGAGTTCGCGGTCCGGGTCGGCGGCCAGGTTCGCGATCGCGCGCGCGGCGTGCTCTTCCGACCACCGCGGATCGAGCAGGTCCGGGCCGAGGTGCGCGACGAGGTCGGCTTCCTTCGGCGTGGCAACGAGTTTGAGGTCGTGCACGCGGAAGCCGATCACCTGGACGTCGGCCGCGGTGAGCACCACGCGGGCGTGGTGCCCGGGCCGCCGCCACTTCGCGCCGGCCGGGTAGACGTCCCACATGCCGTCCATCATCAGGTGCGAGTGGAGCGTCAGGTCGCCGGAGAAGCGCGTGAAGAGGTGCTTGCCGACCGTGCCGACGCCGAGCACCGCGCGCCCGGCGAGGTCCACAGTGGCCAGCTGGGGCACGCGGAACTCCCCGCGCAGCAACGTCTTCCCGGCCAGTGCCCGGTCGAAGCGCTGCCCGACGAGGTACACGGTGTCACCCTCGGGCACGGCTCACCCCGCCGATTCGGACACCTCGGCCGGCGCCTCGGGCGTCTCCGGCGCCGGGCCTTCGGGCCAGTCCGGGCCTTCGGGTTCCTCGCCGGCGACGCGGTGCCGGCCGGCCCGGTTCGAGCGCAGGATCTTCGCCAGCACCATGTTGAACGTCAGCGCGATCTCCTGGGCACCGGGGGAGTGCCACTCGTGGATCGGGCTGCACGCGCCCTGGGCCTGCTGCACCGCGAGGCGGTCGGTGATCGCCGTCGGCATCACCAGCGAACCGAAGTTCTCGCGCAGCTCGGCGATCCGGTACTGGTGCTCGTAGGAGCGGATGCGCAGCTTGTTCACCAGCACCCCGATCGGGCGCAGCCGGGGGTTGAGGTCCTTGCTGACCTTCTCGATCGCTTCCAGCGCCCGGTGCGCGCCCGCGACGGCGTACATCGTCGGCTCGGTGACGATGAGCGCGCTGTCCGCGGCGACCAGCGCCGACTTCGTCAGCCGGCCCAGCGACGGCGGGCAGTCCAGGATCACCAGCTCGTAGGGCAGCTCGCCCAGCGGCTCGCGGTGCAGCTCGTCGAGCGCGCGGGAGAAGTTCGCCAGCCGCTCGCTGTCGGCCTCGGGGTCGTTGAGCAGCTCCAGCTCTTCGGAGCCGACGAGGACGTCGACGTCCTCGCTCCACACGCTGGGGGCGATCGCGCGCTCGAGCGTCTCCCGGTCCGGGGTCTCGAGCACGTCCGCGAGCGTCGCGTCGGTGAACGGCGGGTCGAGCGAGGTGGTGGCGTTGCCCTGCGGGTCGAGGTCGACCACCAGCGTCCGCGTGCCCCTACGCAAGGCGGCGGACGCGATACCGAGAGCGACCGTCGTCTTGCCGACGCCTCCCTTGAGGCTGAGTACGGCGACCGTGTGCACGACGACCAGCCTACGGGTGCGGGCGAGGCGCGCCGTCGGGCAAGGGGCGTTCACTCGAAGGGAGGAGCCGGGGAGGCGGGCGGGGGCGGGCACTACCCTGTGCGGCATGAAGACGGAGACCGTGGCCGCCCGGGGTTCGGGCGCCGTCCGCCGGGTGCTCGAGGCCGAGCTGAAGGCCGCCCGCGCCCGGGGCGCCGAGCACCCCCGCGTCGTCGACGTGGGCGGCGGCAGCGGCGGCTGGGCGGTACCGTTCGCGGCGGCGGGCTGCCGGGTGACGGTGGTCGAGCCGAGCCCGAACGCGCTGGCCACGCTGCAGCGGCGCGCCGAGGAAGAGGGCGTCTCCGACCTGATCACGGTGATCGCGGACGACTCCGACGCGCTGGGCAGGCACGTCGAGGCGGGCTCGGCCGACCTGGTGCTGGCGCACGGCCTGCTGGAGATCGTCGACGACCCGGCGGCGGTGCTGACGGCGCTGGCCACGGCGGTCGCCCCGGGCGGCGCGGTGTCGGTCCTGGTGGCCAACCGCAACGCGGCGGTCCTGCACCGGGCGCTCGCCGGCCGCGTCGGCGAGTCCCGTGAGCTGCTCGAGAGCGCGGACGGCGTCGTCGCGGGCGACACGGTGCTGCGCCGGTTCTCCGCGGCCGGCCTGCGCGCCGGGCTGGAGGCGGCCGGCCTGGACGTGACGCTGCTGCAAGGCGACCGGGTGATCTCGGACCTGGTGGCGGGCGACGTCCGCGAAGACGAGCTGGCGGACTTCGAGCTGGCGGCGGCGGGCACGCCGGCCCTGCGGGAGATCGCTTCGCGGCTGCACGCGGTGGCGCGCCCCCGCGCCTGACCGGCGGGTTCCGGCCGTCGCGCCCGGCGCGCTCCGGAATTGTCGGTGGTGGGCGGTAGCGTCGGCGGCGTGGGGCGAAATGCTGAACTGCCGGGCGGGATGGCCCGGTTCCGCGTCCGGCCGGGGCAGCCGGTGCCGGACGACGCCGGCTGCGGGCTGCTGCACGTCGACATGGACGCGTTCTTCGTGTCGGTCGAGCTGCGCACCCGCCCGGAGCTGGCGGACAAGCCGGTCGTCGTCTCCGGCGGCGGCCCCCGCGCGGTCGTGGCGGCGGCGAACTACCCGGCCCGCAAGTTCGGCGTCCGGTCGGCGATGCCGTACTCGACCGCCAAGCGGCTCTGCCCGCACCTGATCAACATCCCGCCGACGCCGGGGCTGTACGGCGAGGTCTCGCGCGGGGTGATGGGGATCTTCCGCGAGCTGACGCCGCTGGTCGAGCCGCTGAGCCTCGACGAGGCGTTCCTGGACGTCAGCGGGGCGCTGCGCCGCCTGGGCGCGACACCGGCTTCGCTGGGTGCGCAGATCCGCGCGCGGGTCGAGGCCGAGCACGGGATCACCTGCTCGGTCGGGGTGGCGAAGGTCAAGTTCGTGGCGAAGCTGGCGTCGGGCATGGCCAAGCCGGACGGCATGGTCGTCGTCCCGGCGGCGGAGACCCTGGACTTCCTGCACCCGCTGCCGGTCTCGGCGTTGTGGGGCGTCGGCGCGCGTACCGAGGAGCACCTGAGGCGCCTCGGCCTGGACACGATCGCGGACGTGGCGGCGTTTCCCCCGGAGCGCTTGAAGAAGTCACTGGGCACGGCGGCCGGCGAGCACCTGTACCGGCTGGCGCACGGGATCGACGAGCGAGCGGTGGTGGTCGATTCCCCGGAGAAGTCGATCGGTGCCGAGCACACCTTCGACGTCGACCGCCACGACCGCGCCGAGCTGGGCCGCGAGCTGCTGCGCCTGGCGTCCCGGGTGGGGGCGACGCTGCGGGCGCGGGGCGTGCGCGGCCGGACGGTGTCGATCAAGGTGCGCTTCGCGGATTTCCGGACGATCACGCGCGCCCGAACGCTGGTGTCGGCGACGGACGTGGCGCGCGAGATCCACGCGGTCGCGGTGGCGTTGCTGGCGGAGCACGCCCCGACGGGCGCGGTCCGGCTGATCGGGGTCCGGGTGGAGGGCCTCGACACGGGCGAGGTGGGGGAGCAGCTGCTGTTCGACTCACCGGCCCCCCGCTGGCGCGACGCGGAGGTCGCGGCGGACGTGGCGAGGTCGAAGTTCGGCTCGGCGGCGGTGCGGCCGGCGTCGTTGCTGGCGCCGAAGGATCGGTGAGGGGGACCCGGGAGTGCGGTGCCTTTCGTCACCCTTGGCCACCACCGCCACTACCGCCACCGCGGCAGCAGCAAGCCGCAGGCGTCGTCGCCGCGGCAGTCGCCCGCTGCAGCAGCCGTGTACTCCCGTTCTGGCCGGACTCCCCGCCGGGGACTCGCGTGCAGCCTCCCGCCGCCGATCGCGTCCCCACCGCCGCGCGACCGACCGCACCGCACCAGGGCCCCGGCAAAGTCGGGCAGCACGGCCGATCCGCCCCTCCGCGATGTCATGAAAGGGTCGTTCACCTCGCCAGACGACATGAACGACCCTTTCACGACATCCCCGCGACACCGGGCAGACCACGCGGCCGGTCACCCGCTCGCCAGCGCGACTTTGCCGGGCCCCTGCCGGCCCCGCCCGGAGAGGTGTCTACGGAAGGTGATCTTCCGCTCGTCCGACGTCCCCCACATCGCCGCTCAGGCTGTCAAATGGTCACCGTGGGCCACGGTGACCGTCCGCAACGCCCGCCGGGCGGGATTTAGCCCAATTCGATCCCTTCTGGATGCGGGATCGGGTAGTCGTGCGGGCGCGGGCCTCGTATCCTGGACAGTGCCACCCCGCCTGGGGTTGGCTGTTGGGTCCAGGACGTTGCGCGGCCCGGCGCCCGCGACAGCTGTGCCGGAGGAGGAAAGATGCCACTCTCCGAGCATGAGCAGCGGCTGCTCGATCAAATCGAGCGCGAGCTCTATGCCGAGGACCCCAAGTTCGCATCCACGGTGCGTGGCACCCGGTTGCGTCGCCCCGCTCGCCGACGGCGTATTCAGGGCATCGCCCTGTTCGTAGTGGGCGTGGCCCTGCTGGTGCTGGGCGTGGTGGTGCCGCAGTTCCGGGTGGCCGACATCCCGCTGATCAGCGTGCTCGGGTTCCTCGTGATGTTCTTCGGGGTCATGTTGGCCGTCACATCGATTCGGCACGCCGCCGACGGGGACGGCAAGGGCGGTGGATCGGGCGCCCGCGGGGGCAAGCAACCAGGACGCCGCAGTTCCTTCACCCAGCGGATGGAAGAGCGCTTCCGCCAGCGCTTCGAGGAGCAGTAGCGCCGCAAGACCACGAGATCCGCGTCCGGCCGGCAAGGCCGGACGCGGATCTTCTTGTGTGCTCTTCGACGGTGCTCGGCGGGTCACCCGCAGCGGTGACAGCGGGTGACCCCCGATCGGGTGAGGTCCTCAGTCGCGGTTGCGGAACAGCGACTTCGGGAACAGCCGGCCCTTCCAGGACAGCGGCGCGTTGCGGTGCAGGCTCCGCCGCAGGTGGTCGAACGCCGACGGCAGCCTCGGGTCGGCTTCGGCGTCGCCGCCGTACCAGGACCGCTCCACCACGCCGATGACCGTGCGCAGGCCCTCGCGACCCTCGTCGTCCAAGTGGTGCTTCGCCGCCAGCTTCTGACCGGCGACGCGGACCGTGTCGCTCGGGGGGATCGGCAGGCCGCGGTCGGCGCATTCGGCACGCAGCTCGGACCACGCCGCGTCCGCCGCGCCCGGTCGGTGGCCGACGATCTCCTGCAGCCGCCGCCGCCGGCCGACGTCGCGCGCCGCCGAGGGGCCCAGCAGGCCTGCCAGCAGCAGCACGACCAGCAGGCTGAACCACCAGACCACCAGCCACGACAGCACACCGAGCACCGCCACCCACAGCGCGGTGGTGATCAGCGGCATCCAGTTCTTCAACACCGCGCGGAACCCGGTCAGCGCTTGCACGCTCTCCGGCTCGGCTTCCGGCCGTCTCCGGTACAGCAGGCCCGCGACGATCACCTGCATCGTCGTCAGCACCGCGAGCGTGAGCAGCACCGCCACCAGAATCCAGGCCCAGCCCGGCGTGCCCGAGCCGGTCTGCTCGGGGCCCTGCGCCGGCAGGTTCTGCCCGGTGTCGCGCGGGACGCCGGTCGGCGCCGCGCTCGACTGGACCGTGCTCGGCGCCACCTGGGTGTCGTCGGGCTGGTTGCCGTCCTGGGGGCCGGCCTGGAGGTACGGCGGGGTGATGCCGCGGCCGTCGGACAGCGGGGTCGGGTCGAACGTCACCCAGCCCTTGTCGCCGAAGTACGCCTCGACCCACGCGTGCGCGTCCTGGGTGCTGATCGACAGGTAGTCGTTGACCTGGACGCCGGGGGTGAAGCCGATCGCCACCCGCGACGGGATGCCCGCCACCCGCAGCATCACGGCCATCGCCGACGCGAACTGCTCGCAGAACCCGCGCTTGCCGTTGAGGATGAAGTCGGCCAGCGCGTCCGCGTCGTTGGCCGGCGCGGTCTTCGTGTCGTAGACGAAGCCGTTCTGCGCCGTGAAGTACCGCCAGATCGCCGACGCGCGGTCGAAGTCGTTGGAGGCGCCCGCGATCAGCTGCTGCGTCTTCGCCCGGACGCGGTCGTCGACCCGGTCGAGTTCCGTGTAGCGCGGCGGCAGGTCGTCGACGCGCGGGGTCACGCGCAGCTCGGCCGCCGTCGGTTCCTTCAGCGACGCGTATTCGGTGTACGACGGCGGGGTTTCGCTGCGCGTGGTGAACACCGTGCCGCTGACCTGGTCGTAGAGGTAGCCGTTGGCCGCGCCGTCGATCACGCGCGGCGCGCCGTACACCGGCAGCCAGTTGTCCCGCCAGCTCGCCGGCTCGACGTCGATCTTCCGCGCGGCGCCGCTGCCGTCGTCGCCCGGCGCGGGCGGCAGCTGCGGCCCGACCGGGACGCCCTGCTGCGAGCGGCCTTCGTCGTGCAGGCCCCAGCCCTTGTTGGGGTAGAAGGTGTCCAGCGTCATCGCGCGCAGCAGCCGCCGGTCGGTCCCGAGGCCGCGGACCTTGAACAGCTCGCGGTTGGACCCCTGGTCGAGCATCCCGCGCAGCTCGGTGAACGGCTGGATGCCGAACCCGCCGGAGCCCGTGCCGGGGCCGTTCCCGCCGGCCCCGAACGGGATCCGCCCGACCGTGCCGACCCAGGTGATCGCGCCGCCGAACAGGCCGAGCACGATCGCCGCGCTGACGACCGCGACCGGCGCGGACAGCACGCCCTGCTTGCCGCTGCGGCCCGGTGCTTCCCGGGTCCGCCAGCGGCGGTGCCGGTGGTTGCCGTCGACCGCCAGCAGGCCGGCGAACGCCGCCCCGCCGAGCAGGAACGTCCACCAGGGCAGCATTTCCTCGCTCAACGCGGCCGGCACCGCGTAGACGCACAGCAGCACGAGCCCGGTCGCGGCCGGCGCCGCGGCGGCCACCGTCAGCGTGTCGACCAGGACGGCGACCAGGCCGATCAGGATCGTCACCAGGCACAGGATCGGCTGGCTGCCCTCGACCGGCGGCAGCCCGGTGCGGATCTGCTCGGCGGCCGCCGAAAGCGTCGTGCCGATCTCTTCGAACGCGTCCGGGCCGGGGATCACCTGCAGGATCCCGTTCGTGGTGAACGCGCCGGTGATGAGGAACAGCAGCACCAGGAGCTGGCCGAGGCCGACCAGGACGGTCGGCACCTGCAGCGAGCGCAGCGCCAGCCCGGTCGCGGCGATCAGCAGGATCGCGACGAACAGGTAGCCGAACCACGCCAGGCCGGCCACGACGCTCGTCACCGACGTCGCCGCGCAGAGCGTCGCGATGCCGGCCGCGGCCGGGGCGAGCAGGCTGCTCCGCCAGGCCGACAGCGGGTGCTGGGACGGCGGGCGGTGTGCCGGGCGCGGGGGTGCGGAAGTGCTCATCGCTGGCCGCCGATCAGGGTGTGGCCGCGGGCGCCGCTGCGGCTGAGCTCGGCCCACACCTGCGGCATCGGCGAGGCGGGCCCGGCGATCACGACGCCCCAGCCCGCCGCGCGCAGCAGCGCGGCGGAGTCCTCGGTGGCGGCGGCCCGCTGCTCGGGCGCGGTCACCCCGGCCGACCAGGTGGGGGTGTCGAGCAGGACGGCGAGGCTGCGGATGCCGCGCGGGCGGTACTGGGTCAGCTCGTGGACGCTTTCGGTGCTGACCGTGCCGAGCACGGCGATCAGCTCCTGGCCCTCCCCGGGGTCGCCGGCCAGCGTGATGTCCCGCTGGTGGGCGGGCTGCAGCGCGGCCAGCGCGTCGAGGAGGACGTTGTCGTAGTGGTCGCCGCCCTCACCGGGGGTGTCGGCGAGGGTGATCCCGTGCTCGCTGACCAGCCGGACGCGGTGCCCGGACCGGCGCAGGTGCAGCGCGGCCGACGCGGTGAACGACACCGCCCACTCCAGGCTGGCGGCCGGGCCGCTGCCGTGGTGCGCGGCCGCGCGGTGGTCCAGCAGCACGGTGGTGCCGCCGCGCCACGGCCGTTCTTCGACGCGCACCATGATCTCGTCGCGGCGCGCGGTGGAGCGCCAGTGCACCTTCCGCAGGTCGTCGCCCTGCCGGTACTGGCGGACGATGACGTCGGCCTCGCCCTGCCCGGCGTGCAGCCGGACGGTGCCGTCGTCGCCGACGCCGATCCCGGCGCCGCTCGGCAGGCCCCACAGCGGGACCACCCGGGGCACGACGACCAGGCGCGAGTGCCCGATCAGCTCGCGCTCGAACTCGCACAGCCCGAAGGGGTCGGTGATGGTCGCGCGCAGCGGCCCGACCTGCTGGATCCCGCGCAGCACCGGCTGCAGCGGGTAGCGCAGCGCGACCCGGCGGTCGTGCGGGAGCCGCTCGACGACGAACCGCGGCCGCGAACCCAGCGCGTACGGCACGCCGTCCTCGAGGAGGACCTCGCCGGCCGGCAGCCGCCCGCTGCGCCACAGCTCCAGCTGCACCTCGCCGTTGCCGCCGACCGCGACGCGCTGCGGGGACAGCGCGCGGGTGGCGCCGATGCGCAGCCGCGTCGCCGAGATGAACGCGGCGACCAGCAGCGGCAGCGCGACCACGAACACCGCCACGCGCAGCAGGTCGCGCTCGTTGAGCACGAACGAGCACACCGCGGCCGCGATCCCCGCGGCCAGGAGGCAGCGGCCGCGGGTGGTCAGGCCGGACAGGGCACGCAGCATGCCGTTCCCTTCCCCTTCGCGCGCCGGCTCAGGGCCGGGAGCCCTGCGGCACCGGCACCCGGTGCAGCACCGCGCGCACGACGTCGGTCGCCGACCGCCGCGCCGCGTGGGCCTCGGTGGTCAGCACCAGGCGGTGCGCCAGGACGGGGACCGCGACCGTGTGCAGGTCGTCCGGCACGACGTAGTCGCGGCCCGACAGCGCGGCCTGCGCCCGCGCCGCGCGGACCAGGTGCAGCGTCGCCCGCGGGGACGCGCCGAGCCGGATTTCCGGGACCTGCCGGGTGGCCGCGACGACGTCGACGGCGTACCGGCGGACCTCCGGCGCGATGTGCACGTGGCGGACCGTCTCGATCAGGCGGTGCACGGTCTCGCCGTCGGACACCGGCTGCAGCTCTTCGAGGGGGTTGTGGCCGGCGTGCTCGTCGACCATGGCCAGCTCGGCCTGCTGGTCGGGGTAGCCGATGGAGACGCGCGCGGTGAACCGGTCGCGCTGGGCCTCGGGGAGGGCGTAGGTGCCTTCCATCTCGATCGGGTTCTGGGTCGCGATGACCATGAACGGCTGCTCGAGGCGGTAGGTCGAGGTGTCGACGGTGACCTGGTGCTCTTCCATGCACTCCAGCAGCGCCGACTGCGTCTTCGGCGAGGCGCGGTTGATTTCGTCGCCCACCACGATGTTCGCGAACACCGGGCCGGGGCGGAAGTCGAACTCGCCGGACTGGCGGTTGTAGATGGAGACGCCGGTGACGTCGCTCGGCAGCAGGTCCGGGGTGAACTGGATGCGGCTGACCGTGCAGTCGATCGACCGGGCGAGCGCCTTGGCCAGCGACGTCTTCCCGACGCCGGGCACGTCCTCGACCAGGAGGTGGCCTTCGGCGAGCAGGGTGACCAGCGCGATCCGGATGACGTCGGGCTTGCCGACCAGCACGCGTTCCACGTTCGCGGCGATCCGCCGGGCGGTTTCGTGGAGCTCGTCCAGTGACACTCTGCCGGGGCGGCCGGCGGGCCGGCCGTTGCCCGTGGACTCCGCCGGATAAGGCGGCCGCCCGGATGCCTGCTCGCCCGATCCGGGCGCCGCAGACTGGATTCTCGACGTCACTCGACCTCCTGGTGGCGCGTGGCCGCGCGCACTGTGCGCACCGCCGGGCCGAAGCCCCCATCGCTGCTGTCCGCGCGCAGCGACCAGCCTTCCATCCAGTGTGTCAAACCCGGGCGAACCAGGGGCCGGAACCCCGCGAACCCGGCACGAGCACGCCCGGTACGGCGGTTGATGACACTGCGCAAGCAGGGACGATACCCCGAACGGGTGTGTTGTCACCCGATTCTGGGTGCTCCCGCTGACGGGCCGCTTTGTTCTATGCTGCGTTTCGAGGTCGCCCGGCTACTGAGAGGCGTAACCGCTTATGAGCGAGGCGCGAGCGCAACCGCCGTTCGACTTGCGCGGCTTCGCGGTCGCGCCCGAGCTGGCCGCGGACGCCTACGCGAAGCTCGGCCAGCTGCAGGACGTCGTCGGCGAAATGGTCCGCGAAGCCAAGGTGCTCGGCCGGACGGTCCCGCTCGGCGGCGGGTACGCGGGGGAGCTGGGCAAGTTCATGGCCGAGTACGGCATCGGCGGCCAGGGGTCGGCCGTGCAGCAGCTGACCGCGTTCGGCAAGGAGCTCGAGACGCTCAAGCACCGGATCTCGCAGGCGCTGGCGAAGTACCAGCACGCCGACGAGCAGGCGGCGGACGGGGTGGACTGCACGGGTGGCTGAGCGCTGGAAGCTGGTGTGGGCCCCGGTCGTGCTCATCGCGCTCGCCGGGTGCGGGCAGGCGTCGCCGCGGACCGAGATCGGGCACGTCACCTCTTCGCCGCCGTCGTCGCCCCCGCCCGTCGCGTGGACCGGGCTGGCCGCGATGGACCCCTGCACGCTGCTCACCCCGCAGGACCGCTCGAGCGCCGGGGTGAGCGTGCCCGGCAAGCCCAAGGAGATCGCGGGCGACCGCGCGTGCGACTGGACGGTGCCCGGCACCTTCGGCGTCACCGTGACCCTGAGCGAGACCGACGGACTGGCCGACCTCGAAGTCGCGAAGAAGACGGCGACCAGGACGACGGTCGGCAGCCACCCCGCGCTGAAGGTGATGGACAAGAAGGCCGCCGACGGCACCTGCGCCGTGCTGCTCGGGGTCGGCGACGCGGCCAGCGTCCAGATCGACGTCAGCAACAGCGGCTTCTCGGACACCCCGCTCGCGTGCCGCCGCGCGGGCACGGTGGCCGGGCTGGTCGAACCGAAACTGCCCTGACCACGAGAGGTGCGCCGTGCCCGACGCCGAACCGCCCGTCCCCACCGCGCGGTACGAGTCCTACAGCCACGAGGCCATGGCCGCGGAGGTCGAGGCGGGCAACGACCCGGTCGCCGCGGGCGAGGTGGGCGCGCGCTGGGACGGGCTGGCGAAACGGCTGCAGGAGTCGACCGCCGAGCTGGCCGGGCTGATCGCGTCCTCGCAGGAGAACTGGCGGGGCGGCGCGGGCGACGCGGCGCGGGCCGCGCTCGGCCGGGCCGCGGGGTGGCTGTCGCACTCCGCCGCCGTCTCGGCGTCGGTCGGCCGGGCGGTCGGCGCGCAGGCGGACGCGGCCGCGCGGGCCCGGGCCGACATGCCACCGCCGGTGGCCTACGACCCGGCGTCGGTGATCCGGGACGCCGCGTCGTCGGGGAACCTGCTCGCCATGGCGGGGCTGGCCGACGAGCTGGCGGCCCGCCGCGCCGAGGCGGAAGCCGCCCGCCAGAAGGCGATCGACGTCCTCCGCACCCGCGACGCGGCCCTGCGCGGCCACGTCCCGGGCGAGACGTTCCCCGCCGCGCCGTCCCTGGGGCAGGCTTGATCCGCGTCTCGGCCTCGGCGTTCGACATCCTCTGGACCGACCTCGGCCACGACCGCCCGCCGGAGCCGCTGAGCGTCCGCAGCGTGGGGAGCACGGAGGAGGAGCGCGCCGAGGTCCGCAAGGCGGTGTACGACAACCTGGCCGAACGCGGGCTGTACGACGGTTCGTCCCTGGAGCCGGCGCTGGCGGAGCGGCTCTCGCTGCTCGCGTCGGCGGAGGTGTTCGTCGCGTGCGAGGCGATGGTGGACATGACGGCGTCCGCGCCGTTCCGCGCGGTGACGGGCGTGCGCGGCCGCCGGGGTGTGCTGGCGGCCCAGCCGGAGCAGACGATCGCGCTGTCGGCCATCCGCGACGCCGAGTTTTGTACGGCGATCGTCGACGTCCTGCCGGAGCTGACGGCCGGCCCGGGGTACGGGGTGAACCTGCCGGCACCGGCGTTGGCCGGTTCGGTGGAGGATCCGGTGTTCTCCTCGCGGGGTGCCGCTTCGGCGGCTTCGTCGGCTCAGCTGCGGGAGGTGCTGGCGATCCAGGCGCGCCCGGTGTACTCGGCGGGGTCGTTCAGCGTGAGCCGGCGTTCTTCCTCGGGGCGGGTCGCGCGGGTGGGTGGGTTGTCGTGGTTCGACACCGACGTGGGGGCGTACTGCGCGACCAAGACCGCGGGGCGGGGCGGGCAGGAGTGGGTGAACGTGACCCCGGTGGACAGCGCCCGCCTGGCCACCCGCGTCGCCGCCCTCCTCACCCCGGACGACTGACCCGGCGAGCGGGTGACCGGCGGCAGGGGTCGCCTGGTCTGCCCGGCCTCGCGGGGATGTCATGAAAGGGTCGTTCATCTCGCCAGACGACATGAACGACCCTTTCATGACATCGCGGACGGCCGGATCTGCCGTGCTGCGCGACTTGCCGGGGCCCTGTCGTGACGTCCGAGAAGGACCACAGGCGGGCGTGGGCGGGCTGCTGCCGCCCGGTACGCGGAGACGAGGTCGCTCGCCACGCTGTGGGGCTCGCTCCGCAGCCGGCTCGGCACGGTCTGGACCACGGCGACGCCGGCGGCCGAGTAGCGGTTGTTCCGGGCCAGGGTCGCCGCGTAGCCGGGTTGCCCGAAGTGGAACTCGTAGGAGTCGATCTCCCAGGCCAGCGCGACCTCGTCGAACCACGCGTCCGGGGTTGCGATGTAGCGGCCCCGGCCGTCGCGCAGTTCGAGGTTCCAGACGGGCTCGGGCAGGCCGGTGCGGCGCCACACCGCCATGGCTTCGGCTTCCGCGGCCGACCGGGCCCCGTCGGCGATTTCCCGGAGCACCGAGCGTGGCAGCGCGGTTCCCCGCTTGCTGCCTGCCCCCAGCTCCGCCACCAGCTCGGCCGGGTCGACGCCGAGCTGCTGAACCACTTCGGCGAGCAACGCCCGGATCGGCGGCCGCTCCCGCAGGCGACGGCACTCGTCCAGCACCGCTCGCGCCGGCGGGGCGAGGAGGAGATCGTCGGATCGGACCGGTGCGGGCATGCGCTTGGTCCGCTCGACGAGGACGTAACCGGTGCTGGAGACCTTCAAGTGCAGCGGCAGGAGAACGTGAACCGGCTCGTCCGGCCGGGCAGCTCGGTTCAGCCCCTGCCTGCGGCACGCTTCGACACCCGTGACGACCGCTTGGCCGTCGCAATGGAGGAGGGCGCCCTCGATCAGTTGCCGCCGGGTGGGTTCGCCGGTTCGCAACAGCACCACACCCGGGAGGAGCCGTTGCCACGGCCCGCCGGGGAGGCACCGCCGGTAGCTGGTTGCCGGCGGCACACCCAGCGACTCCAGGTGCGCCACCGTGATCACGCCTCGACGGCTGGCCGTGAAGAGCGCCTCCGCGTCACGCGTCCAAGATCCTCTTGCCACGTGTCGATCGTGACCCGCTCACCCGCGCAAAACCAGGGCTTTCCGTGATCTGTGGACTACTCGGGGTGATTCCGCGCGCCTGTGGACAAGTCCGAAAGCCATGAACGACTCGTTCATGGCGTCGGACGAGATGAACGACTCTTTCATGACATTCGGGCCGAGCCCCGGGTCCCCACTGGGACCCACCTGGGTTCCCCACGGGGCCCCACTTGGGGGGCCTCGGGGTTCCTTCGCGGCCGTTATGCGGACGCGCAGGGAACAGCTGAGGTTGCTCCGGCCCCCGCCGCGGGGGATCTTGGCCACCGCGCCCCCTGCGCCCCCCACCTGCCCCCACCTCGTTGACCTGCGTAAATACGCCACACGACGGAGTGAGCCGCCGGTTTCTCGCGTTGACTGTGGTGAAAAGTGGGGTACGGTGGTGGCCAGTGGGGCGGAAGGGAAGCCCTGGAGCCGTGGACGGTGGTTCGCCGCCCGAAGCGGTAGGGAGGTGGAGGCCGTGTTCCTCGGCACCCACACCCCGAAGCTGGACGACAAGGGGCGGCTCGCGCTGCCCGCGAAGTTCCGCGACGCCTTGGCCGGCGGGCTGATGCTCACCAAGGGGCAGGACCACTGCCTCTTCGTCTTCCCCCGCGCCGAGTTCGAGCAGATGGCGCGCAAGGTCGCCGAGGCCCCGTTCACGAACGAGGCCGTTCGGGCCTACCAGCGTTACCTGTTCGCCGGGACGGACGAGCAACGGCCGGATGGCCAGGGGCGCATCACCATCGCGTCCGAGCTCCGCCGCTACGCGGGGCTCAGCAAGGAGTGCGTGGTGATCGGGGCGATCACCAGGCTGGAGATCTGGGACGCCCAAGCGTGGCAGGGCTACCTGGAGGAACACGAAGACAGCTACGCGAAGGCTCGAGAGGAAGTACTGCCGGGCGTCTTCTAGGCGTGCGGTCGCGGTGCACCTTCGTCGTCGGGGGACGAAGAGGTTCGCCGCCCGCGCGACGAGGGGGAAGCCCACCCGGATGCCGTGAGGCCTCTGTCCGCTCAACAGCCCTGGTGCACCTTCCCCGGTACCAGGTCCGCAGCGGGCGGACAGGGACCTGACGGCATCCGCCATATTTCCCCCGGGCCGCCCAGGCGAGAAAGGGGGAGGGAACACCATGTCGGCACCCGAGCACGTCCCGGTCCTGCTCGACCGCATCGTCGAGCTGTTCACCCCCGTCTTCGCCGACCGCGACGGCGTCCTCGTGGACGCGACCGTCGGCCTCGGCGGGCACTCCGACGCCCTCCTCGAAGCCTTCCCGCGGCTGCGCCTCGTCGCGCTGGACCGCGACCCGGCCGCGCTCGAGAAGTCCGCGGAACGGCTCGCGCGCCACGGTGACCGCGTCGACTTCGTGCACACCGTCTACGACGGGCTGCCCGCGGCGCTCGCGAGCCTGAACCTGAGCAAGGCCGACGGCATCCTGTTCGACCTCGGCGTCTCCTCGATGCAGCTGGACCGGGCCGAGCGCGGGTTCGCCTACGCCAAGGACTCCCCGCTGGACATGCGGATGGACCCGACCACCGGGTTCACCGCCGCCGACGTGCTCAACACCTACGCGCCCGGCGAGCTGATCCGGATCCTGCGGGACTACGGCGAGGAACGCTTCGCGCAGCGGATCGTCAAGAGCGTCGTCAAGGCCCGCGAACAGGAACCGTTCACGACCAGCGGGCGCCTGGTCGAGCTGCTCTACGAAGCCGTCCCGGCCGCCACCCGCCGCACCGGCGGGCACCCGGCCAAGCGCACCTTCCAGGCGCTGCGGATCGAGGTCAACGGCGAGCTGGAGGTGCTCCGCCGCGCCATGCCGGCCGCACTGGGGGCGCTGCCGATCGGCGGGCGGATCGTCGTCGAGTCGTACCAGTCGCTGGAAGACCGGCTCGTCAAGCAGGCGCTGGCCGAGCTGGCGAAGTCCCGCACCCCGGAAGGCCTTCCGGTCGAGCTGCCGGGACACGGGCCGGAGCTGAAGCTCCTGACCCGGGGCGCCGAGAAGGCCGGCGAAGAGGAGATCGAACGGAACCCGCGCGCCGCCTCGGTGCGGCTGCGGGCCGCAGAGAGGATCGGAGAGCCGCGATGACCGCTCCCACGAAGTCCCGCCGCCGGGCCGCGCCGGCGACGCGGGGCCGCAGCGAGGCCGCCCGCACCTCGACCACCGTCGAGCCGGACCCGCAGACCACCCAGCCGGGCAAGGCCGCGCCCCGGCGCGGTTCGCGCGGCCGCACGTCCGCGGCCGAGCGCGCCTACGCGCGCCGCGCCCAGCGGGCCGACCTGCTCAAGGAGCGCGAGCCGCGCCCGGAGCCGAAGCCCGCGCCGGGGACGCCGGCGCCGAAGCTCAAGCTGAAGCTGCGGCTGCCGAAGTCGCGGGCGTCGTTCGTGCTGATGATGATGGCGCTGCTGGCCGTCGGCGTGGCCACCACGCTCTGGCTGTCCACGCAGGCGATCGCCGACTCCTACCGGCTCGAGCAGCTGCGCAGCACCAACGCGAGCCTGGCCGAGACGAAGGAGCAGCTCCAGCGCGACGTCGCCAAGGCCGAGTCGCCCGCTTCGCTGGCCCCCGCGGCCCAGCAGCTGGGCATGGTGCCCGGTGGCGACCCGGCGCGGATCGTCGTCGGCCCCGACGGCAAGACCTCGCTCGTCGGCGAGCCCAAGAAGGCGAAGGCGGACACGCCGGCGGTGCCGGTCGCCCCGCCGGCCGCGCCCGCCGCGGGCACGCAGTCGCAGCAGGGCGCGCCGATCGAGGGTGACCAGCCCGCCGTGCCCGCCGAGGAACAGCAGCAGCCGGCGGCCGGCCAGTGATGGCCACGGGCCGGGGGCAGGTCCGCGCGCGCTCCGCGGGGAGCGCGCGCCGGACCTACGCCGCCGGGACGCGCAGCGCGGCCGCGCGCCGGGGCAACGGCGGCAACCGCACCCGGTTCTCGGCGGTGCGCCTGCTGCTGGTCGCCGTCCTGCTCGTCGCGGGCGGGAAACTGGTGCAGGTGCAGTGGTTCGAGGCCGGGGCGCTGTCCGCCGCGGCCGAGCGGCAGCGCACCCAGACCATCGACATCCCCGCCCAGCGCGGGTCCATTGTGGACCGCAACGGCGCCAAGCTGGCGTTCAGCGTCGAGGTGCGCACGCTTTCGGTGAACCTCAAGGCGCTCCACAAGAGCATGGACGACTTCGCCGCGAAGAACCCCGGCACCCAGAAGACGTTCGACAACGAGACCGCGGCCGCCGCGAAGTACATCGCGGGCAAGCTGCCGAACGTGATCGGCGAGCAGCAGCTGCTCGACCTGTTCCACAAGCAGGCGTCCTTCACCTACCTGGTGAACAACGTCGAGCCGTCGATCGCCGCCGACATCGTCAAGCACTTCGCCTGGATCGGCGTCGAAAAGCGGGCGCTGCGCGAGTACCCGGGCGGCAGCCTGGCCTCGAACATCGTCGGCGCCGCGAACTGGCGCTCCGACGACCCGGACGTCTCCAAGCACAACCTGCACGGCCTGGTCGGGCTGGAGCTGCTGCGCGACAACGACCTGGCGGGCACGCCGGGCCGGATGATGGTCAACACCAAGAACGGCAGCGACAACGTCGTCATCCCGGGCACCGAGCACGACCTGCAGGCCGCGGTCCCCGGCTCGGACCTCGAGCTGACCGTCGACTCCGACCTGCAGTACGAGGTGCAGCGCCAGCTGTCGGACTACGTCCAGCAGTCGCACGCCAAGGGCGGGCAGGCAGTCGTGCTGGACGCCAAGACCGGCGAGGTCTACGCGCTGGCCAACGACAAGACGTTCGACCCGAACGACCAGTCGACCTGGACCAACGAGGACCTGGCCAACCCCGCGGTCACCACGCCGTTCGAACCGGGTTCGGTGAACAAGGTCGTCACCGCCACCGGGGCGATCGACGAAGGCATCGCGACGCCGGAGTCGACGATCCAGGTGCCCGGTGCGCTGCAGGTGGCCGACAAGACGGTGCACGACGCCTGGACCCACGGCACGCAGACGTTCACCACCGCCGGCATCTTCGCGAAGTCGTCGAACATCGGGACGCTGCTGCTGGCCCAGAAGATCGGCGAGGAGCACTACTCGGAGCTGCTCAAGCGGTTCGGCCTCGGCCAGCGCACCGGCGTCGGCCTCCCCGGCGAGAGCGCGGGCGTGGTGCCGGCGCGCAGCCAGTGGTCGGCGACGACGTTCGGCAACCTGCCGATCGGGCAGGGCCTGTCGATGACCGTGCTGCAGATGGCCGGGATGTACCAGGCGATCGCGAACGACGGCCTGCGCGTCGAACCGCGGATCGTCAAGGCGAAGGTCAACCCGGACGGGACGACCGTGCCCGAGCCGGCGCCGAAGAGCGTCCAGGTGGTCAGCCCGCAGACGGCGAAGACGGTGCGCGACATGATGCGCGCGGTCGCCCAGAACGGCAAGGGCCTGCAGAAGGGCACGGCGCCGACGGCGGCGGTCGAGGGCTACCAGATCTCCGGCAAGACGGGCACCGGCCAGCAGGTCGACCCGCGGACGAAGGCCTACAGCGACCACCTGTACAACATCACCTTCGCCGGCATCCTGCCCGCCGACCACCCGCGGTTCGTGGTCGGGATCCGGCTGGACGCGCCGGACACCACGCTGCCGGTGGGGCACTCCGCCGCGCCGCTGTTCCACAGCATCGCGTCGTACCTGACGCAGCGGTACCAGATCCCGCTGTCGGACGGCCCTTCGCCGGAAGTCCCGCTCATCATCCCGTAAGCACGATCCGTGAAGGGCCCCTTACCGGCATTTAGTTCCGTGAAGGCCTCCTTACCGGCATCAGATGCCGGTAAGGAGGCCTTCACGGCTTTTCCGCGGGCATCGTCCACTTCGGCTGGTCGCGGGTGGGAAAGTGTTGTGTGGCAAGGGGGAGCGGCGGGGCGTTTAGCACAGGTGCCGAAGCGGCGCGCAATCGCCGTACCGCGTGCGGGGGGCCGGAACGGCCGCCGGTAGCCTCTTGGCCGTGTCCGTGTCCTCGTCCAGTTCCCAGGTGCCGGAAAGCCCGGTGAAAGCGGTCCCCGCGCCGCCCCGCCCGGCGCGCATCGTCCCGGTCCCGCTGGCGACGCTGCTCGCCCGAGCGGACGCGCGGCTGATCGCCGAATCGCCCGACGCCGCCGACCTCACCGTCACCGGCACCACGCTGCGCGCCCAGCACGTGCTGCCCGGTGACCTCTTCGCCGCCCTCCCGGGGGCCCGCGCCCACGGCGCCGACTTCAGCGACCAGGCGGTCGCCGCCGGGGCCGTCGCGGTGCTGACCGACGCCGAAGGCGCCGAGCGGCCCGCCCTGCGCGACGCCGGCGTCCCGATCCTGGTCCACGCCGACCCGCGCGCGGCCCTCGGCGAGATCGCCGCCTGGATCTACGGCGAGCCCTCGCTGCGGCTGGCGGTCCTCGGCGTCACCGGCACCTCCGGCAAGACCACGACGTCCTACCTGGTCGACGCCGGGTTGCGGGCCGCCGGCCTGACCACCGGCCTGATCGGCACGGTCGAGACGCGGATCGCGGGCGAACGCCTGGTCAGCGGCTTCACCACGCCCGAGGCGCCGGACCTGCAGGCGCTGCTCGCGGTGATGCTGGAGCGCGGCGTCACCCACGTGCCGATGGAGGTCTCCAGCCACGCGCTCGCGCTGGGCCGCGCCAACGGCACCCGGTTCGCGGTCGGCGCCTTCACCAACCTCTCCCAGGACCACCTGGACTTCCACAAGGACATGCAGGAGTACTTCGCCGCGAAGTCCCTGCTGTTCGACGGCCGCTCGACCAGCGAGGTCGTGGTGGTCGACAGCGCGTGGGGCCAGGCCCTGCTCACGCCGCAGACGATCACCGTCACCACGGACCCGGGCACCGAGGCCGCCTGGAAGGCCACCGACCTGGAGGCCACCCCGCACGGCGAGCAGACGTTCACCCTGCACGGCCCGGACGGCGTCAGCGCCGCGGCGAAGATCCCGCTGCCCGGTGAGTTCAACGTCGCCAACGCCGTGCTCGCCGCCGCGATCCTGAGCACCGCCGGGGTGAGCCTGGAGCACATCGTCGCCGGGCTCGCCCAGGTGCAGGTGCCGGGCCGGATGGAGCGGGTCCACGTCGGCCAGGAGTTCACCGCCGTCGTCGACTACGCGCACAAGCCCGCCGCGGTCGCCCAGGGCCTGGACGCCCTGCGGGCCCGCGCCGAGGGCCGGATCATCACCGTGCTCGGCTGCGGCGGCGACCGGGACACCGCGAAGCGCCCGATGATGGGCGAGGCGGCGGCCCGCCGCAGCGAAGTCCTGATCGTCACCGACGACAACCCGCGTTCGGAGGACCCCGCGGCGATCCGCGCGGCGATGCTGGCCGGCGCCCGCGCGGTCGGGCCGGCCGAGGGCGGCGAGGTCATCGAAATCGGCGACCGCCGCGAAGCCATCGCGCACGCCGTCGCGCTGGCCGGGCCGGGCGACATCGTCTTCCTCGCCGGCAAGGGGCACGAGTCCGGCCAAGAGGCCGGCGGCGTCGTGCACCCCTTCTCCGACCGCGACGAGCTGGCCGCGGCCATCCGCAACAAACTCGAGGTGAGTGTGTGATCGTGCTCAGCCTGGCCGAGATCGCCGACGTCGTCGGCGGCCGGCTGCACCGCGCCGAGCCGGGCGCGCAGGTGACCGGCACCGTGGAGTTCGACACCCGGAAGCTCACGCCCGGCGGCCTGTTCGTCGCCCTGCCGGGGGAGAAGGTCGACGGCCACGACTTCGCCGCGCAGGCCGTCGAGGCCGGTGCCGTGGCGGTGCTGGCGGCCCGCGAGGTCGACGCGCCCGCGATCGTCGTCCCGCCGCTGGCCGCGGGCGAGGCCCACGAGCGCTCGGTCGCGCTGACCGGCGACAAGGACGGCTCCGGCGCCGCGGTGCTGGGCGCGCTGGCCAAGCTCGCCCGGTACGTCGTGCAGCGCCTCTCCGAGGGCACCCTGACCGTCGTGGGCGTCACCGGCTCGTCGGGCAAGACGTCGACGAAGGACGTCATCGCGCAGCTGCTCGAGCCGCTCGGCCCGACGGTCGCGCCGCCCGGGTCGTTCAACAACGAGCTGGGCCACCCCTGGACCGCCCTGCGGGCCGACGCGGAGACCCGGCACCTGGTGCTGGAGCTGTCCGCGCGCGGCCCCGGGCACATCGCCCACCTCGCCGAGATCGCGCCGCCGAAGATCGGCGTGGTGCTCAACGTCGGCAGCGCGCACGTCGGCGAGTTCGGCTCGCGCGAAGGCATCGCCAAGACCAAGGGCGAGCTGGTGGAGGCACTGCCCGAGGACGGCGTCGCGATCCTGAACGCCGACGACCCGCTGGTCAGCGCGATGGCGAGCCGCACGAAGGCCCGCGTGGTGTTCGTCGGCGAAAGCCCCTCGGCGCAGGTGCGCGCGGAGAACATCACCGTCGACGACGAGGCCCGCGCGTCGTTCCGGCTGGTCACCCCGGCCGGCGAGGCCGACGTCAAACTGCCGCTGCACGGCGAGCACCACGTCGGCAACGCCCTCTCCGCCGCCGCGGTCGCCCTGGAGCTGGGCTCGACGACCGAAGAGATCGCGGCCCGGCTGTCGTCGCTCGAGCGGCGGTCGGCGCGGCGCATGGAGGTCGTCACCCGCGAAGACGGCGTCACGATCCTCAACGACAGCTTCAACGCCAACCCCGAGTCGATGCGGGCCGGCCTGAAGGCCCTCGCGGCGATGACGCGGGAGAGCGGCCGCCGGTCCTGGGCCGTGCTCGGCGTGATGGGCGAGCTGGGCGCCGACGCGGTCACCGCGCACGACGAGATCGGCCGCCTGGTCGTCCGGCTCAACATCGCCAAGCTCGTCGTGATCGGCCCCGAGGCCGCGGCCATGCACCAGGGCGCGTTCCAGGAGGGCTCCTGGGGCGAGGAATCGACCTTGGTACCCGACGTCGAGGCCGCGATCGCCCTGCTGCATGATCAGCTCCGCCCGGGGGACGTGGTGCTGGTGAAAGCCTCCAAGGCGGCCGGCCTCTGGCGGGTCGCCGAGGCCCTGCTCGAACCCCGGGAAACCGACAACTCCGAGAATCGCTCGAACGGTGGTGACGCGTGATCAGCATCCTGATCGCGGCCGCGGCGGGCCTGCTGGTCTCCATCCTGCTGACGCCCTACCTGATCCGGGTCTTCTCCCGGCAGGGCTTCGGCCAGGAGATCCGCGAGGAAGGCCCCCAGGGACACAAGTCCAAGCGCGGTACCCCGACCATGGGCGGTGTCGCGATCATCATCGCGATGGTCGTCGGGTACTTCGCCGCGCACCTGATCAACTGGATGTTCAACTCCCGCAGCGGCGCGCCGACGGCCTCCGGGCTGCTCGTGCTGATGCTGGCGGTGGGCCTGGGGATCGTCGGCTTCCTCGACGACTTCATCAAGATCCGCAAGCAGCGCAACCTGGGGCTGAACAAGACCGCGAAGCTGGTCGGCCAGCTGGTGGTCACGGTCGCGTTCGCGGTGCTCGCGCTGAACTTCGCGGACGAGCGCGGCATCACGCCGGCGTCGCAGAGCCTCTCCTACGTCCGCGACCTCGCGCTGATCACCTTCCCCGCGGTGTTCTTCGTGATCTTCTGCTACATCGTGATCTCCGGCTGGTCGAACGCGGTGAACTTCACCGACGGCCTCGACGGGCTGGCCGGCGGCTCGGCGGCGATGGTGCTGGCCACCTACGTCGTCATTTCGTTCTGGCAGGAGCGCCTCAACTGCGCGAACGGCCCCGCGCCCGCCTGCTACGACGTCCGCGACCCGCTGGACCTGGCGGTCGTCGCCGCCGCGGCGACCGGCGCCTGCGTCGGGTTCCTCTGGTGGAACGCCGCCCCGGCGAAGATCTTCATGGGCGACACCGGCTCGCTGGCCCTCGGCGGCCTGGTCGCGGGCCTGTCGATGACGACCCGCACCGAGCTGCTCGCCATCGTCATCGGCGGCCTGTTCATGGTCGAGATGATCTCGGTGGTCGCGCAGATCGCGGTGTTCCGGACGACCCGGCGAAGGCTCTTCCGGATGGCGCCGTTCCACCACCACTTCGAGCTGGCCGGGTGGGCCGAAACCACGGTCATCATCCGGTTCTGGCTGCTCTCGGCGATCTGCTGCATGTTCGGTCTGGGCCTGTTCTACAGCGAGCAGCTCGGCTTCGGAGGCTGACGTTGGACATCGCCGGTCGTCACGTTCTCGTCGCGGGGGCCGGGGTCACGGGGAAGTCCGTGGTCCCGGTGCTGGTCGAGCTGGGCGCGCGCGTGACCGTCACCGACGGCAACGCCGAGCGCCTGGCCGAGCTGGACGGCCTGGGCGCCGAGCTGGTGCCCGGGCTGACCGAGCCCCCGGAAGACGTCGTCCTCGTCGTCACCAGCCCCGGCTGGCGCCCGACGTCGCCGCTGCTGGTCGCCGCCGCCGACGCGGGGGTCGAGGTGATCGGCGACGTCGAGCTGGCCTGGCGGGTCGGGCGGCTGCGCGAGCACCCGCCGTCCTGGCTCGTGGTGACCGGCACCAACGGCAAGACGACCACCGCCGGCATGCTGGAGTCGATCCTCAGGTCGGCCGGCGGCAACGCCGTGGCCTGCGGGAACATCGGCTACGCGGCCCTCGACGCGGTCCGCGCGGGCTACGACGTCCTGGCCGTGGAGCTGTCGAGCTTCCAGCTGCACTGGTCCTCGACGCTGGCCCCGGACGCGGCCGTCGTGCTGAACCTGGCCGAGGACCACATCGACTGGCACGGCTCGATGGAGGAGTACGCGGCCGCCAAGGGCCGGGTCTACGCCCGGGCCAAGGTCGCCGTGCACAACGCCGACGACGAGTGGTCCACCCGGATCGCCGAGGCGCACGCGCCCGAGAGCGCCCGCCGTGTCGGCTTCCAGCTCGACACGCCCCGGGCGGGCGAGCTGGGGATCGTCGAAGACCTGCTGGTCGACCGCGCTTTCGTCGCCGACCCGGCGACCAGCGCGGAGGAGCTGGCCACCCTCGCCGACGTCCGCCCGGCGGGCCCGCACAACGTGGCGAACGCCCTCGCGGCGGCCGCGCTGGCCCGCGCACACGGCGTCGCCCCGGAGGCCGTCGTGAAGGGCCTGCGCGAGTACCAGCCGGCGCCGCACCGGGCCGTCGAGGTGGCCGAGGTGGCCGGGGTCCGGTACGTCAACGACTCGAAGGCGACCAACCCGCACGCGGCCGCCGGCTCGCTGCGCGCGCACGAGTCGATCGTCTGGATCGCCGGGGGTCAGCTCAAGGGCGCGTCGGTCGACGAACTCGTGAGCAGCATCGCCCCCCGCTTGCGCGGAGTTGTGCTACTCGGTGTCGATTCACCCGTGATCGCCGCCGCGGTCGCGCGACACGCGCCGGATGTCCCGGTGAACAGCCTCCGTCCGGGTGACGATGAACCCATGACTGCGGCGGTGAGTGCGGCCAGCGCGATGGCCCGGCCAGGTGACGTGGTGCTGCTGGCACCCGCCGCGGCGTCGTTGGACATGTTCCGCAGCTACGGCGAGCGCGGCGACGCGTTCGCCGCGGCGGTGCACGTCCTCCGCGACGACGCAGCGGGGGAGCCGAGTGACGGTCACTGAGCCCAAGCCCAAGCGGCCGCGCCGCGAGCGCAAGGAGAGCGGCTTCGTCGCCGTCCGGTCCGCGCTGACCGCGTGGCTGTCGCGCCCGCTGGCGTCGTTCCACCTCGTGCTCGCCCTCACCGGCGTGCTCACCGTGATCGGCGCCGTCATGGTGCTGTCGGCGTCGTCGGTCGCGTCCTACAACCCGAAGACCGGCAGCGGCGTGTACTCGCTGTTCGTCAAGCACCTGGTGTTCGTCGCCATCGGCTCGGTGGTGTTCTGGCTGGGCCTGCGGGTCAAGCTGGAGCGGATCCGGGCGATGTCGGCCACCGCGACGGTGATCTGCCTCGGCCTGCTGGTGCTGGTGCTGACCCCGCTCGGCTCGACGGTCAACGGCTCGCAGGGCTGGTTCAAGATCGGCGACTTCACCTTCCAGCCGGTCGAAGCGGCGAAGGTCGCGCTGGCCTTCTGGGGTGCCCACATCCTGGTGATCAAGTACAACGTGATCCACCAGTGGCGGCACCTGCTGGTGCCGGTCGTGCCGATCGCGCTGCTGATGTTCGCCCTGGTCATGCTGCAGCCCGACCTCGGCGGCACGGTCACCCTCGCCGTCGTCCTGCTCGCCCTGCTGTGGTTCGCCGGCGCCCCGAAGCGGCTGTTCGGCGTGATCCTCGCGGGTGGCCTGGCCGGCATTCTCGTGCTCGCCGTCATCGCGCCCTACCGGCTCGACCGCGTCATGTCGTTCCTGTCGCCGGACGCCGACACCAGCGCCGAAGGCTTCCAGGCCAACCAGGCCAAGCTCGCGCTCGCCGACGGCGGCCTGTTCGGCAAGGGCCTCGGTCAGGGCGCGGCCAGCTGGAACTACCTGCCGAACGTGCAGAACGACTTCATCTTCGCCCTGATCGGCGAGGAACTGGGCCTGATCGGCTGCGTCGTCGTGCTCGCCCTGTTCGCCGGGGTCGCCATCGTGGGCCTGCGGATCGCCACCCGCAACATCGACCCGTGGATCCGGATCGTCGCCGGCACGCTGACGGTGTTCCTGGTCGCGCAGGCCGGCATCAACATCGGCTACGTCGTCGGCCTGCTGCCGGTCACCGGCGTCACGCTGCCGCTGATCTCCTACGGCGGGACGTCGCTGGTGATCACCATGCTCATCATGGGCGTGCTCGCCAACGCGGCCCGGCACGAACCGGAGGCGGTGGCCGCACTGCGGACACAGGGGCCGGGTAAATTCGGACGCCTGCTGCGGCTGCCCGCGCCCGATCCGTACCGCCCGCCCGCCACCCGCAAGGGGGCGGCGCGCACCGGGGCGAAGGCGGCCAGGCCCGCGCCCCGTGCGGCGCGGCCGGCCCCGGCACAGGAACGACGCAGGTCGGTCCGCGAGCCGGTGCGCCGCAGCGCGGCACGGAGCACGGCCACGTCTCGCGGCGGGGCCGCGCGGACAACAGCGAGCCGTGGTACCCGGAGTACCGCGAACCGGAGAGGTCATTGGTGAGTAAGCCCGTCAAGGGAACCGAGCGATCCGCCGCGGGCAGAGCGCCCGTGGTGGTGGTCGCCGGAGGTGGCACCGCAGGACACATCGAGCCGGCCCTCGCCCTGGCCGACGCCGTGAAGCGGCTGCGCCCGGACGCGACCGTCGTGGCGCTGGGGACCGAGCGCGGCCTGGAGAACAAGCTCGTCCCGGCCCGCGGTTACGACCTCGAGCTGATCCCGCCGGTGCCGCTGCCGCGCAAGCCGACGCCGGAGCTGCTGCGGCTGCCGCTGAAGGTCCGCGACTCGGTCCGCAAGACCCGTGAGGTGCTGGAGCGCGTCGGCGCGGACGTCGTCGTGGGCTTCGGCGGTTACGTCGCCCTGCCGGCTTACCTGGCCGCGCGGGGGCGCGTCCCGATCGTCGTGCACGAGGCCAACAAGTCGGCCGGACTGGCCAACAAGGTCGGCGCGCGGTTCGCCGAGCGCGTCGCCGTCGCCGTGCCGGGCACGCCGCTGCCGAACGCCGAGGTCGTCGGGATCCCGCTGCGGCGGTCGATCACGTCGCTGGACCGCGCCGCGCTGCGCGCCGAGGCCCGCGCGCACTTCGGCCTGGACCCGGACGCCCCGACGCTGCTGGTGTTCGGCGGTTCTCAGGGCGCGCAGTCGATCAACGCCGCGGTGTCCGGCGCGGCGAAGGACCTCGCCGACGCCGGGGTCGGCGTGCTGCACGCGCACGGCCCGAAGAACACGCTGGTCGTGCAGGAGTTCCCGGGGAAGCCGGCGTACGTGCCGGTGCCGTACCTGGAGCGGATGGACCTGGCCTACGCGGCCGCCGACGTCGCGATCTGCCGCTCGGGCGCGATGACCGTCGCCGAGGTGACCTCGGTCGGGCTGCCCGCGGTGTTCGTCCCGCTGCCGATCGGCAACGGCGAGCAGGCCTCCAACGCCCGTCCCGCGGTCGACGCCGGGGCCGCGCTGATGGTTTCCGACGGCGACCTGTCCCCGGCCAAGGTCGCCGAGCTGGTCGTCCCGCTGGTCACCGACGCCGACCGCGTCGCGAAGATGAGCGCGGCGGCGGCCGGCATGGGCCACCGCGAAGCCGACGAGACCCTCGCCCGCATCGTCCTGGAGGCCGCCCGTGCCTGAGTTGCCTGAAGAGCTGCGCCGGGCGCACCTGATCGGGATCGGCGGCGCCGGGATGTCCGGTATCGCCCGGATCCTGCTGGCCCGGGGCGCGTTCGTCTCGGGCTCGGACGCCAAGGAGTCGCGCGCGCTGCTGTCGCTGCGGGCCCAGGGTGCCGAGCTGTTCGTCGGCCAGGCCGCGGCGAACCTCGACGCGCTGCCCGAGCCGCCGTCCGCGGTGGTCGTCTCGACGGCCATCAAGGAGACCAACCCCGAGCTGGCCGCCGCGCGCGCGGCCGGGATCCCGGTGCTGCACCGGGCGCAGGCGCTGGCCGGGCTGATGGAAGGCCACCGCGTCGCCTGCATCGCGGGCACGCACGGCAAGACGTCGACGACGTCGATGCTCACCGTGGCGCTGCAGCACTGCCGGCTCGACCCGTCGTTCGCCATCGGCGGCGACCTCAACGAGTCCGGCGCCAACGCCCACCACGGCGAGGGCGGCGTCTTCGTCGCGGAGGCCGACGAGAGCGACGGCTCGTTCCTGACCTACTCGCCGTCGGTCGCGGTCGTCACGAACGTCGAGCCCGACCACCTGGACCACCACGGCACGGCCGAGGCGTACACGAAGGTGTTCACGGACTTCGTGGGCCGGATCGTGCCGGGCGGCCTGCTGATCGTCTGCGGTGACGACGCCGCGGCCGACGAGCTGGGCGCGCAGGCCGAGAAGCTGGGCGTGCGCGTGCGCCGCTACGGCCGCACGGTCACCGGTCCGGACGACGCCCGCGTGCTGGAGTACACCCCGGCGCCCGACGGCGGCGTCGTCCGGCTGGCACTGGACGGCTCGGAGCTTGCGGTCCGGGTCGCCGTGCCGGGTGAGCACATGGCGCTCAACGCGGTCGCCGCGCTGCTGGCCGGCCTCGAGCTGGGCGCGCCGGCCGCCGAGCTGGCCGAGGGGCTGGCGGCGTTCGGTGGTGTCCGGCGCCGCTTCGAGTTCAAGGGCCGCGCCGGCGACGTCCGCGTCTACGACGACTACGCCCACCACCCGACCGAGGTCGACGCGCAGCTGCGTGCGGTCCGGACCGCGGCCGGGTCGGGCCGGGTCGTCGTCGTGTTCCAGCCGCACCTGTACTCGCGGACCAAGCTGTTCGCGAAGGAGTTCGCCGCGGCGCTGTCGCTGGCCGACGAGGTCGTGGTGCTGGACGTCTACGGCGCGCGCGAAGAGCCCGAGCCGGGCGTCACCGGCGCGCTGATCGCCGACGGCGTGACCGTGCCGGTGCACTACGAGCCCGCGTTCGACGTCGCGGCCGGCCTGGTGGCCGGCCTCGTGCGCGGCGGCGACCTCGTCGTCACCATGGGCGCCGGGGACGTGACGCAGCTGGGCCCGGAGATCCTCGCCGAGCTGGACAAGCGCTGACACCATGAGTCCGACCAGGGAACGCCGCCGTCCGTCCGAAGAGGACGAACGGGATCGCGCCGCCCTGGCGCGGGAACGGCGCGGGCGGCGCTCCGAAGAGGAACGCCGCCGCACCCGCGCCGCGCGCGCGAAGACCGGCCCGCGCGCCCGGCCCAACCGGCAGGCGGAGATCCGCCGCCGGTGGGTCGCGCTGCTCACCGTGCTGACCATCGTCGCGGGCGTGTACCTGCTGTTCTTCAGCTCGATGCTGGGCGTCAAGGACGTCGCGGTGTCGGGCGCGCGCACGGTGCCGGCCGACCAGATCCGCGCGGTGGCGGCGGTCCCGGCCGACCAGCCGCTGCTGCGCCTGGACGCCGACGAGATCCGCGACCGGGTGGCGGGCATGCCGGGCATCGCGACGGTCGAGGTGTCCCGCTCCTGGCCCAACACGGTCGAGATCACGGTGACCGAGCGAACGGCCATCGCGTTCTTCGACAGCGGCCCCGGCGGCGACGGCGTCCACCTGGTCGACGGCGGCGGCGTGGTGTTCAAGACGGTCCCGGCCCGCCCGGCGGGCCTGCCGGAGCTGAAGCTGCCGAAGGTGTCCGCGGACGACCCGGTGACCCGTGCGGTGACGGCGGTCCTCGGCGTGATCCCGGAGCAGCTCCTCAAGCAGGTCACGACGGCGACGGCGAAGACACCGGCGAGCGTCGAGTTCACGTTGTCGAGCGGCAAGATCGTCCGGTGGGGGACCGCGGAGCAGACGGACCGGAAGGCCAAGGTCCTGGCGGCGCTGCTGACGCAGGAGGGCAAGGTCTACGACGTCGCGGCGCCGGAGCTGCCGACCATCACGTCCTGAGCCGACGACCCGCCGCGCTGCCGCCGCGTTCGCCAGGTCAAAGGTCTTGAATGACTCATTCAGGTCCTCGGAGGTCCTGAATGAGTCATTCAAGACGTCGGCGGACCGCGCGCTCAGCCCGGGCTGGTCCGCGGGTCGTGGCTGGGGTCGGGGTACATCGGCGGGCAGCCGTGTTCGACGGCCTCCGGACGCAGTTCATAGTGCCACGGCTCGTTGCGGTAGATCTGGCACAGCCCGTACCCCGCCCCGTGCTCGGCCAGCCACTGCCGGGCCGACGCGGGGCCGATGTCGACCGCGTTGCCCGACACGTGCGCCGAGGTGTCAGGGGTGGCCACCCACCTGCGGGCTTCCCGTTCCGAGCCGTGCTCGGCGACGGCCCGGCGGAAGAGCTCGTCCTGGTACTCGGGCGACCGCCAGCCGCCGTTGACCAGGATGGGGATGCCGGCGGCGGTCGCGGCCCGGCGCAGGGCCGCGAGCAGGTCCGGGGCGAGGTTGGCGACCGCCGGCGTTTCGTCGTCGAAGACGCTCACCGGCTGGGGGACGGCGCCGCGGACGAGGAGTTCGCGTGGAGTCATGCGCACAGTCAAGGGAAGGCCGCGATGCGGGCCCGTATCCGGTTTTCGATACGCCGCCGATAGGACCCGGCTCGTACGATCGGGGGCGTGCGTGTGCTGGTCGTCGAGGACGAACCCTATCTGGCCGAAGGTATCCGGGACGGGCTGCGCCTGGCGGCGATCGCGGCCGACATCGCCGGCGACGGGGACACGGCCCTGGAACTGCTGAGCGTCAACACCTACGACATCGCCGTGCTCGACCGCGACATCCCCGGCCCGTCCGGCGACGAGATCGCGCGGCGCATCGTCGCCTCCGGCAGCGGGACGCCGATCCTCATGCTCACCGCCGCCGACCGCATCGACGACAAGGCCACCGGGTTCGAACTCGGCGCCGACGACTACCTCACCAAGCCGTTCGCGCTGCGGGAGCTCGTGCTGCGGCTGCGGGCGCTCGACCGGCGGCGCGCGCACAACCGGCCGCCGGTGCGGGAGATCGCCGGGCTGCGGCTGGACCCGTTCCGCCGCGAGGTCTTCCGCGACGGCCGGTACGTCGCGCTGACCCGGAAGCAGTTCGCGGTGCTGGAGGTCCTCGTCGCCGCCGAAGGGGGAGTCGTGAGCGCCGAGGACCTCTTGGCGCGGGCCTGGGACGAGAACGCCGACCCGTTCACCAACGCCGTGCGCATCACGGTGTCGTCGCTGCGCAAGCGCCTGGGCGAACCCGGGATCATCGCGACCGTGCCCGGCGTCGGCTACCGCATCGAGACCGGCCGTGGATAGGGCGCCCGGGCTGAGCGTCCGCCTCCAGCTGACCCTCAGCTACGCCGCCGTCGTCATGGTCACCGGCACCCTGCTGCTCGCCGCGGTGGGCCTGTTCCTGCTGAACTACCAGCAGCTGAGCCTGGAGCTGATGCCGGTGGTGATGTCGCCGCCCGGCCGGGTCCTCATCCGCGCCTTCGCGCCGTCCGCGGGGGCCTGCCTGCTCTTCCTGCTGGTGTTCGGGCTCGTGGGCGGCTGGGTGCTCGCCGGCCGGGTGCTCGCCCCGCTGAACCGCATCACCGAGGCCACCCGCACGGCTGCGGACGGCTCCCTCTCGCACCGGATCCGGCTGCCGGGCCGCCGCGACGAGTTCCGCGAGCTGGCCGACGCCTTCGACACCATGCTCGCCCGGCTCGAAGCGCACGTCGCCGAGCAGCGGCGGTTCGCCGCCAACGCGTCGCACGAGCTGCGTACTCCGCTGGCGATCACGCGGACGCTCCTCGACGTCGCCCGCCACGACGGTGACCGCGACGTCGACGAGCTGGTCGACCGCCTCGACACCGTCACCACCCGGGCGATCGACCTCGCCGAGGCGCTCCTGCTGCTCAGCCGCGCCGACCAGCGGTCGTTCACCCCGGAACCGGTCGACCTGTCCCTGATCGCGGAGGAGGCCGCCGAAACGCTCCTCGCCTTCGCGGAGGAACGCGGCGTCACCCTCTCGGTGTCCGGCGTGCCGGCCGCCGCCACCGGCTCGGCCGCGCTGCTGCTGCAGCTCACGACGAACCTGGTGCACAACGCGATCGTCCACAACCGCCCCGAGGCGGGCACCGTGTGGGTCGAGACCAGCGTGCACGGCGGGAGCGTCGAGCTGACCGTCGAGAACACCGGCGAGCCGCTCGCGCCGGAGCTGGTGGCGACGCTGGCCGAGCCGTTCCAGCGGGGGACCGAACGCGTGAAGAGCGACGACGCGGGGGTCGGCCTCGGGCTGGCGATCGTGGCCAGCATCGCCCGCGCCCACGACGGCACCCTCACGCTGACGCCGCGCCTGGACGGCGGGTTGCGCGTCACCGTGCGGGTGCCGGGTCACGAGCGCCAGGGGACGGGGAAGTCGAAGTACGTGTCCGGGTAAGGCTCGTCGTTCAGCGTGTAGTGCCACCATTCCCGGTCGTACCGGCGGAACCCGCAGGACTCCATGATGGTGCAGAGGTGCTGCCGGTTCTCCGCCTCGGCGGCCGTGATCCCGGCCGCGCCGTGGTGCGAGACGGCGTCCATCAGGTCGTGCCCGCCGCCCATCGCGGCCAGCTCGCCGGTGGCCAGGTGGTACAGCGTCAGGTCGACGGTGCTGCCCCGGCTGTGCCCCGATTTCGCGGCCACATAACCCTTTTCGAACATCTCCGTGCGCGCGATGTTCGGGTAGTGCCGCTGTTTCGTCCGGCCGTCCTCGGGTTCGCGCGACCACCGGAGGAAGCGGTCGACGGCCCGCTGCGGCCGGTAGCCGTCCCACAGGAGCAGCCCGAACCCGAGGGTTTCGGCCTTCTCCTGGGCCCGTGCCAAGGCCGCGCCCAGCGCCCTGGTGCCGGCGACCCGGTTGGCGAGGTAGCCGTCCACGGGCTTGCCGGTGAAGTTGTCCCAGGTGGCGTACTTGGCGTCCCAGCGGATCCCGGGCGCGCACTCGTCCACGAAGACGAAGTCGTCCATCACCGCGGATTCCCCTGCAGGGCAAGCGAAAGCAGCCGGTCGAGCACTTCGCCGAGCGGCAGCCCGGCGGCGGCCATCATCCGCGGGTAGCGGCTGTAGGAGGTCAGGCCGGGCAGGGTGTTGACCTCGTTGAGCACGACGGTCCCGTCGTCCTTCAGGAACATGTCGACGCGGGCCAGTCCGCGGCACCCCAAGGCGCGGTAGACGGCCTTCGCCGTTTCGAGGACGCGCGAGCGCGCCTCGTCCGGGATGTCCGCGGGCACGATGAACGCCGAGTTCTCCGACCCGCTTTCCGGGTTCTCCTCCTGGTGGATCTTGAAGAACCCGTGGGTGAGCGCGACCCGGTCCAGCTCGCCGGTGATCAAGTCGGAACCGGTGCCCAGCAAGGAACACCCGATCTCGCTGCCGACGACCGCTTCTTCGATCAGCACCCGCTCGTCGTACTCCCGCGCGGCTTCGATCGCGTCCGCCAGGTCTTCCTCGCGCAGTACTTTGCTGACCCCGAAGGAGGATCCCGAGCGCGCGGGCTTGACGAAGACGGGATAGCTGAAGGCGCCCGGGTCTTCGTCCGCGTCCCAGTGCTTCGGCGTGGCGATGCCCGCGCTCGCGGTGACGAGGTAGGTCAGCGCTTTGTCCATGCACAGCGCCGATCCGGTGACGTCACAGCCGGCGTAGGGGACGCCGGCCAGTTCGAGTAAACCCTGCACCGCGCCGTCCTCCCCGTACCGGCCGTGCAGCACGGGCAGGACGACGTCGAGCCGGATCACCTCGTACTTCCCGTCGGAGAGGACGAGCAGCCCGTCCGGCGACAGCACGACCGGGCGGCCGTGCTCGGCGCCGGGACCGTCGCAGAGTTCCCAGGCACCGTCCTTGGTGATGCGGATCCAGACGGGCTCGTACTTTCCGGGGTCGAGGTGCTTGGCGACCTCGTGCGCGGACTTGACGGAGACGGGGTGTTCCTCGGAAGGCCCCCCGAAGAGGATCCCGACTTTCAGTTCAGCCATGGTGGTTCCCGCTTTCGAAGCTCAGGCAGTTGACGAGACTGTTTTCGACGGTGTCGCTCAGCGCGTGGTCGGTGTAGTAGGCGGTGTGCGGGCTGATCACGACGTTCGGCAGTTCCTGCAGCCGGGACAGCACCTCCGAGCGCAGCGGCGCGTCCCGGTGGTCGGAGTAGAAGACGCCTTCCTCGCCTTCGAGGACGTCGAGCGCGGCGCCGCCCAGCCGGCCGCTTTCCAGCCCGCGGACGAGCGCCTCGGTGTCGAGCAGCGGGCCGCGCCCGGTGTTGACGACGAACGCGCCCCGCTTCAGCCGCGCGATCCGCTGCCGGTCGAGGAGGTGGTGCGTGTCCGCGGTCAACGGCGTGTGGAGCGTGATGATGTCGCTGACCTGCAGGAGTTCGTCCAGCGGGACGTAGTCGGCGGAGTTCCGCGGCACGCTGTCGTGCGCCACGATCCGGCACCCGAACCCCCGCAGCCGGTCCATGACGGCGACCCCGATGCGTCCGGTGCCGACGACCCCGACGGTCAGGTCGCGCAGCTCCTTCCCGCGGACGTCGTTCAGCCGGTAGTCGTGGACGTCCGCCTTGCGGAGGACGGACTTCGCGTCGCGGATCACCATCAGCATGAGCATCAGGGTGTAATCGGCCACGCTGTCGGGTGAATAGGCGACGTTCTCCACGGTGATGCCGACGGACTTCGCGTATTCGACGTCGATGTGGTTGTAGCCGACGCTCCGGGTGGAGACGTACTCGACGCCGGCCCGGCTGAGCGCCCGCAGGGCCGCACCGTCGACCCGGGTCTTGTGCCCGATGCTGACGCACCGGTTCCCGGCGGCCAGGCCCGCGTTGTGCTCGGAGAGGGCGGCTTCGGTGATGGTGGGCGTGACCCCGCAGTGGACCGCCAGCTCCCGGAAGAGCGCGGCCTCGTCGGGCGCGCACCCGTAGACGGTGACCCCGATCGTCACCGGCGCGCGGGTGCGGGCCGGTGCTTGCTGGCTGTCGGTCATGGGTGCCAGTCAAGACGGGGCGCGGTTGCCGTCCCGTATGCGTTTTTCGATACACCCGCGATAGGCCGAAGTGCACGAAAGGGTGGATCTTCGTGCGGCGACCGCGGAAGACGCGGAAATCCGTTTTCCGCGAAACGGCAAGATCCGGACACTCGGAACCGTGGGAACGGACGCGGACCGAAGAGAACGTGAACTCTGTTCAATCGCCGGGGAAGGGGTGACCGCGGACGAAATGGGGGAAGCCGTCTCGCGTGCGGTCACCCGGCTGGTCGGGCACGACGCGCTCCACGTGTGCTGGCGGACGCCGGGGACCGGCATGCCGTCGTTCGGGTTCTGGCACCGGCTCGCGCCGGACGTCGAACGGGCGCAGCTGGGCGCGTGCTACGCCGGCCGGGAGCCGGCCCACCCAGCGGAGCTGGTCCGGCGGGGCGTGCTGGGGCACGTCGTCGATGCGCGCGACCGGCGCGGGCACCGCATCCTGCTGGACAACGGGTTCAGCGGCGAACTGCGCCTGCTGCTGCGGGGCGCGCACGGGGTGTGGGGGACGCTCGCGTTGTTCCGCGAGCAGGGCGGCCGGCCCTTCGAGCAGGACGACGTCGAGCGCGTCGCGCGGCTCGCCGGACCGCTCGTCTCGGCGTCGCGCAGGTACGTCACGGCCCCGTCCCTGCGGCCGTCCGGGCCGGACCTGGCCCCGGGCGTCATCGTGGTGGGCGCCGATCACGCGGTGCGCGCGATCAGCCCCGACGCGCACGCGTGGCTGCGGGAAATCCGCCTGCCGGGCTCGCTGGCCCGGCCGGAGTGGGCGGCCACGGCCCTTTCCTGCGAGGTGGCGATGGCCGCCCGGCGGTTCGTGCGCGACCCGGCGAGCCCGCGCCCGGTGGCCTGCCTCCCCTCGGCCTACGCCGGGCGCTGGGTCAGCGTCCACGGGCAGGCCCTCGACGCCGACGGCCGGGGCGACGTGGCCGTGCTCGTCCAGCAAGCGGGTCGTGAGCTGCTGCCGGCCCTGGCCTCGTGGTACGGCGTCACCGGGCGCGAACGCGCCGTCCTGGCCCACCTCCGCGAAGGCATCCCGGCGAAGCAGATCGCGCGGCTGCTGGAGGTCTCGGTGCACACGGTCAACGAGCACCTCAAGGCCGTCTACCGCAAGACGGGCGGGGCGGGCCGGGACGAGATCGCCGCGGTGCTCTCGCGGTGAGCCGGGTTCACGGCAGCGGGTTGCGCTGGAAGAAGGCCCACATCCGGTCGGCGATGTCGGTCCGGTCGCCGCCGGCCGGCCAGAAGTGGCTGCCGTGGTAGACCCGCCAGGCCACCTGGACGCCCGCGCGGCACGGCCCGTAGACGGACGCTTCGACCGGGACGCCCGGCTCGGTCACGGGCGCGGCCGGGCAGCCGTCGCGCCGCAGCCATTCGTCGCGGTGCGCCACGGCGAGCGGGGGCAGGCTGATCACGTCGGCGTCGCTGTGGAACAAGCCCACCGAGATCGGCCGCGCCGGCTCGCACGGGCTGCCGGTGAACGAAGGCGACACGCCCGCGTAGGCGGTCACCGAGGCGAACACCGCCGAGGCGTCGCACGCCAGCCGTGCGGACATGTTGGCACCGCTGGAAAAACCTTCGACGTGGACCCGGTGCGGATCGACGCACCAGGTCCGGGAAACGTCCTCGACGACCGCGCGCAGGTAGTCGACGTCACCGGAGCGCCGGCCGGCGTCCCACACCAGCCCGGCCGCGGCCGACGGGTAGGCGACGATGAAGTGCCGGGCGGCCGCGACCGACGACCACCCCGTCTCCCGTTCGTGCAAGGCGTACGGCTGAAGCGCGCCGTGCAGGCTGAGCAGCAGCGGTACCGGGGTCCCGGGCAAGCCGGGCGGCACGTTCACGTGGTAGGGCCGGCCTGCCGCCTCCCGGGCGACCGTCCCCGGAGTGGGTGCCGACCCGCATCCCTCCGCGGAGGAGGCGGCAGCCGGTCCGATGAGGACCGAACCGAGGCACAGCAAGGCGATGAGCAGACTGCGGAACACGGGTGACCTCCTTGTCGACAGTGGAACGGGCCCGGCGCTTCCCACCCCCTGCCGGGGAAGCGCCGGGCCCGCCGGGATCAGCCGAAGTTGCCGGTGGAGACGGCCTTCCAGTCGTTCGCGCAGCCGGGGCCGCACTTCCAGGACAGGCGCGGTTCGCCGGTCACCCCGCCGTGGCCGTCCAGCGTCCAGACCGAAACTTCACCGGTGGTGGCGTTGTGCCACACGACGTCCGTGTTGAAGTCGGTGTTGAAGTCGTTCACCCCGACGATCTTCCACTGGTTCGCGCAGTCGGGCCCGCACTTCCACGACAGCTTCAGCTCGCCGGTCACCGTCTGCTTGCCGTTGGCCAGCCACGCGGACACCTCACCGGTGGTGGCGTTGTGCCACAACAGGTCGTCGAAGCCGTCCTTGTTGAAGTCGCCGGCCCCGACCACCTTCCACTGGTTCGCGCAGGTGGGCCCGCACTTCCACGACAGGTCCGGGTTGCCGAGCACGTGCCCGTTCCCGTCGAGCAGCCACACGCTCACCTGGCCGGTGGTCGCGTTGTGCCAGACGACGTCGGACTTGTTGTCGGCGTTGAAGTCCCCGATGGCGACGGCCTTCCACTGGTTCGCGCACTCCGGGCCGCACCGCCAGTCGAGGGACAGCGCCTTGGTGACGTTCCCGGTGCCGTCCAGGATCCACGCCGACAGCTCGCCCGTGGTGGCGTTGTGCCAGAGCACGTCTGAGGTGTAGTCGTGGTTGAAGTCGCCTCCCCCGACCACGCGCCACTGGTTCGCGCAGTCGGGACCGCACTTCCAGGACAGCCGGTTGTCCTTGAGCACCGTGCCGTGCCCGTCGGTGAGCCAGGCACCCAGCTCACCGGTCCTCGGGTTGTGCCACAGCAGGTCCGCGTTCCCGGCCACGGCCCCGGCGGGCGTGACGGCCAACGCGAGCGCGGCCGCCGTCACCCCCAGCGTCGCGGCGATCTTCTTTCCCCACATGGTGTTTCCCCCTCCTGGTCCACGAACTCGACTCGATGAGGATCCTTCGGCGCGGGGGAGTCCGGGAACCCCCAGTTTTGAGGGTTGACAAAACCGGCGGGGGTCAGGCCTGCTGGTGCGTGCCGGCGGTCAGGGCCGGGACGCGCGGGAGGCAGCCGGGTTCACCCAGCAGGGTCCGGTACTGCGTCTCGAACGCCGTCAGCGCGTCGTCGATGTCGTGCCGCGCGACGATGGCCCGGGACGCCTCGCCCATGCGGGCCCGGGCGTCCGGGTCGGCGGCCAGCTCGGCGATCCGGCGCGAGATCGTGGTGATCGCGCCCGGCTCGAACAGGTACCCGTTTTCGCCGTGGCGGACGAGGTGGGGGAGGGCGAGGGCGTCGGCCGCGACGACCGGGAGGCCGGCGGCCATCGCCTCCATGGTGGCGAGGCTCTGCAGCTCGGCGGTGCCGGGCATGCAGAACACGCCGGCGTCGGCGTAGCGGTGCACGAGTTCGGCGTCGGGGACGAACCCGTGGAATGTGACGCGGCCGGCGATGCCCAGCTCGGCGGCGAGGGCTTCGAGCTCCCGGCGGCGGGTGCCGTCGCCGACGAGGTCCGCGCGCACGTGCGGCAGCGGGACGAGGGCGCGCAGCAGCTGGTCGACGTTCTTCTCCTCGTCGAGCCGTCCCACGAACAGGACCGACATCGGCCGGTCGGCGGGCCGGCCGGGAGTGGCGTAGTGGGCGAGGTCGATACCGCAGGAGATGACCTGCGCCGGCCGGCCCAGGCCGATCCCCGCGAGGACCTCGGCCGCGCGCGGGGTCGGCGTGGTGACGACGCGGGCGTCGCGGTAGACGCGCACGAGGTCCCGCCACGCCCAGCGGGCGAGCGCGTCCTTCACCCGCCGCGGGAACGGGGTGTAGCCGAGGAGGTTGTCCGGCATGAAGTGGTTGGTGGCCATGCCGGGGATGTCGCGCCCGGCGGCGGTGGCGAGCAGGGCGCGGCCGACGCCGAAATGGGCTTGGACGTGGACGACGTCCGGGCGGATCCGGTCCAGGAGCGCGCCGGCGGCCGTCCGGGCGGCGCCGGGGGTGCAGAACCGGTAGCCGCGGTGTAACGGGATGGCGCGCGAGCGGAGCCGGTGGATCGTGTAGCCGTCGCGCTCTTCGGTGCGGGCCGGGCCGGTGCCGGACGGGCAGGCGACGTGGACGTCGTGGCCGCGGCCGGCGAGCCCGCGGGCGAGGCGCTCGGCGAAGAACGCCGCGCCGTTGATGTCGGGCGGGAACGTGTCGGCGCCGATCAGGACGCGAAGGCCGGTCGGGGGCACGGGGTTCTCCTCGGGTTTCGAAGGGGCTTGCGGAACGGCACCGGCGAGCACGCGCACACCGGCGAGAGCGACGACCGCGGCGAGCGCGGCCGCGGGCCGGGGAACCTCGCCGTAGGCCACGGCGGCCACGGCGACGGCGGTCAAGGGGTCGAGCACGGTCGTGGTGCCGACGACGACCGCGGTGGGCCCGGCGGCGTACGCGCGGTGCAGGAGCACGCCGCCGGCGCCGAGCAGCAGCAGGGCCTGGCCACCGAGGAGCACCGCCGTGCCCGGCGGCTGGGACGCGGCCGCGTGCACGACCGACGACCCGAGTCCGAAAAGGACAGCGGACGCGGCGGCCAGCGCGGCACAACCGGCGCGGGCGAACCAGCAGGCCGCCGCGATCGCGAAGCCGGCGACGGCCACCCCCTCGGCCGCGCCCGCGCTGATCCCCGCGCCCGGCGCGGCCGAGGCCGCGAGCGCCACGAACCCGGCGACCCCGCCGACGACGAGCACGACCGCGGTCACGACCCGGCGATCGCGGGCGCGCCGTCCGAAGAGGACGGTCAGCACCAGGCTGAAGACCCCGAGCGGCTGGACCACCGGGAGCGGCGCCAGCGCGAGTGCGACGAGGTGCAGCAGGCTGCCGCCGAGCGCCAGTCCGGTGCCCGCCCACCAACCGGGGGAACGCAGCAGCCGCGCGAGAGCACGCCACCCGGGTGGGCCTGCCACGCCCAGCCCGGCGACCTCGGCGTGCTGACGCGTCGCGGCCACGGCGAACAACGCGGCGGCGACCAGGGCGCAGGCGATCGCGAGGGCGGTCATCGGACGGCCCGCGGGGACTCGGCTGGAAGGTGTTGGGGTGAGCTGGCTTCTTGGGTGGCGTTGGGCGTGGTGGCGGCCGGGGTGCGGGTGGTCGGTGGGGACGCGGCTGGAAGGTGTTGGGGTGAGCTGGTTTTCTGCGTCGCGTTGGGCGTGGTGGCGGCCGGGGCGAGGGCGGTTGGCGGAAGCTGGGTGGTGGCCGCACGCCGCAACGTGACCGCCAGTGTCACGACGATCAGGAACTCGGCCAGCAGTGCCGCGCGTTCCAGCAAGCCGGCCGGGAGCCAGGCGATCACCTGGGCCGCACCGAACGCGGCCGCGGTCACGACACCGGCGACCGCGCCCCGCCTCAACGCCGGGGCCGCGGCGCGCCAGCGGGGCTCGGTTCGCAACCGGGCGCTCAGCGTCCAGGCCGCGAGCGGCAGGCTCGCGAACAGCACCGCCCCGCCCGCGCGGTGGATCGCGCCGGACACGGTCGGGGCCGCCGCGGCGGCGTTGCTCCGGAAGACCAGTACCACCACGAGCCCGGCCGTCCAGAGCAGGAAGAGCGTGCTCACCAGCGGGTCACGGGGCAGGGCGGCCAGCCGGGCGGCGACCGCCAGCGCCGCCGCGGCCGCGAGCAGCAGCAGGATGGCGACGGTGAACAGCAACCGGCCGCCGCGGTGCCACGCGTAGTCGCTGACCGGGTCGCGCCACGGGCTGACGTGGCCGGCGAGTCCCAGCGTGAGCCCGGCGATGATCGCCTGGGCGACGGCGGCCATGACCAGGGTCAGCGTCGCCGGCGAAAGCGCGGTCCGTGGAGTCACCCTTCAGACGGTGCTGGCCGTCCATGAGAGTTCGATGAAGATCGCGCTGGGTTTCCTTAAGAAGCGGCCAGCGGGAAGACGAGGTCGAACCGGGCGCCCCCGGTGCCGGCGCGCGCGGCCGTCGCGTGTCCGCCGTGCTGGGTGAGCACCTGCTCGACGATCGCCAGCCCGAGCCCGGATCCGGGCAGCGCCCGCGCGGCGTCGGCCCGGTAGAACCGCTCGAACACGTGCGGCAGATCGGCCTCGGGGATGCCCGGGCCTTCGTCGTCGACGCGCACGCGCACCGTGTCGGCGCCGGCCGCCATGCCGACCCGCACCCGGCCGCCCGGTGGCGACCACTTGGCCGCGTTGTCGAGCACGTTGAGCACCGCCCGCTCGACCGCCGCGGGCCGGGCGAGCACGTCGGCCTCGGCCAGCTCGGCGTCGAACGTGACGTTCGGCCACCGCGACCGGGTGCGTTCCACGGCCGAGGTGACGACGTCGGCCAGCGCGAGGTGCTCCTCGGCTTCGCTCGGCCGTTCGCCGGTCGACAGGTCGACCAGCTCGCCGATCAACGCCGTCAGCTCGACGGCCTGGGCGTCGAGGTCGGCGAGCAGCCGGGCCCGGTCTTCGGCCGGGAGCTGCCGGTCGGGGTTGGCGTCTGCGTGGATCAGCAGCTCGATGTTGTTGCGCAGGCTGGTCAACGGCGTCCGCAGCTCGTGGCCGGCGTCCTCGACCAGCCGCCGCTGCTCGTCGCGGGACCGGCTCAGCGCGGAGAGCATCGCGTTGAACGACGTGGCCAGCCGCCCGATCTCCCCGGACGCGGTGACGTCGATCGCCGCCGACAGCTCCTGGGTGCGGGCGACGTTCTCGGCGGCCGAGGTGAGGTCGTCGACCGGCTGGAGCGCCGAGCGGGCGATCGCCCGGCCGACCACCGTGGCGCCGAGCACCCCGGCGGCCGACACCACGAGCAGCCAGAAACCCAGCCGCCCCAAGCTGTCCTCGACGTCTTCGGAGTCCTGGGCGACCTGGACCGCGCCCCCGTCGGACCGCGAAGCCGTCCACATGCGGAACTGGTCGTCCTCGCCGCGGTGGACGTTGGCTGCCCGGCCGGCCGAGAACGGCGCCTGCGGTGGCGGGGGCGGGAGTTCCGGGAGCGCGCCCGCGGTCCCGGTGACGGTGCCGGCCGCCGAGCGGAACTGGACGGTGAGGCCGTTGTTCGGGTCGGAGCCGGGTTTGCCCGTGGTGGAGCGCAGGGTCGAGAGCGCTTCCTCCGGCGAACCGGCTTTCGCGGCGAGCTGGGCGTAGGACTGCAGCCGGGCGTCGAACTGGTCGTAGAGGTCGGCCCGGGTGATGCCCCACGAGATCGCCGACACCGTCACCACCGCGAGCGCGACCGCCGTGGCGACGAGGACGCCGAGCCGCGCGCGCAGGGACAGCTTCCGCCAGCGGGGCCGGCTCACAGCGGTTCCTCGCGCAGCACGTACCCGACACCGCGCACGGTGTGCAGCAGCCGCGGCTCGCCGTCGGCTTCCAGCTTGCGGCGCAGGTAGCTGACGTAGACGTCGAGGCCGTTGGACGCGGCCCCGAAGTCGTACCCCCACACCTGCTCGAACATCGCGGAGCGGGTCAGCACGATCCGCGGGTGGCGCAGGAACGTCTCGAGCATCGCGAACTCGGTGCGGGTCAGGTGCAGGGCGCGGCCGCCGCGGAACACCTCCCGCGTCGCCGGGTCGAGGGTGACGCCGGCGAACCGCAGCGGCGCGGGCGCGGGTGGCGCGGGCGGGGCGTGGTACTCGGTGCGGCGCAGCAGCGCCCGGACCCGCGCCAGCAGCTCCTGCAGGGCGAAGGGTTTCACCAGGTAGTCGTCGGCACCCGCGTCGAGCCCGGCGACCCGGTCGGTCACGGCCGTGCGCGCGGTCAGCATGAGGACCGGCACGGTGTTGCCCTCCGCGCGCAGCACCCGGCACACCTCGAGGCCGCCGAGCACCGGCATGGTGACGTCGAGCAGCACGCCGTCGGGGCTCTCGTCGCGGATCAGCGCGAGCCCGGCGGCGCCGTCGCCCGCGCATGCGACGGTGTAGCCCTCGAACCGCAGCGTGCGCGACAGCGAATCCTGCACGGCCGTCTCGTCGTCGACGATCACCAAGTGCACCCGGTAACCGTAGACGAGGTGCTCGCCCGGGTGCCGGACTCTCATCGAAGATTAACGTTCCAGGCCGCGCCGGGTACCACCGTGCCGGAAGGGATCCGCTGCTCGGACGCGGAACGTGAGCAGGTCCGGTCCGCCCTCTACGCGGCCGCCGGCGAAGGCCGCCTGACGATGGACGAGGTCGAAGACCGCCTCGCCCGCCTCGAGCAGCACCGCTACCGGCACGAGCTGGCTTCGCTGACCGCTGATCTGCCCGCGCCCGAGCCGAGCACGCCCGAGGGCTGGCGGCAGCTCGCGGCCGCCGCGGGGGCCGCGCCGGCCGCCGAAATCGCGGCCCTGCGCGGCCGCCGCCGGCTGCTGATCGCCCTCACCGTCCTCATCGGACTCCTGACCACCGTGGCGTTCGTCGCCGCTGCCCTGCACGGGTTTGGCGCGGAGGGGTTCGACGGCCACGACCTGGGCGCGCTCGACCACGGCCACGGCGGCTAGTGTCGTGCGTCCGAGGTTCGTTGACAGCGGCCCACCGATGCGCCCCAATGTGGCGTTGGTTGCGTTGGACGCACCGAACGCCACATTGGGGCGCTCGTCCCGAACGTGGAAGGCAACTTGCGACGCGCGACACTAGCCCGAGTACGCGCCGCCGTCGAGGTCCTCGATCAGCGTGCGCCCGGTCGGCGTCCACCCCAGCAGCTCCTGCGTGGCCGTGCTCGTCGCCGCCAGGTCCATCGCGAAGAACCCGCCGATCCAGCCGAAGTGACCCGGGACGTCGGCCGCGTCGATCGAGGCCACCGGCAGGTCGAACGCGCGCCCGATCGCCTCGGCGATCTCCTTCGTCGGCACGCCCTCCTCGGCGACCGCGTGCAGCCGGCTGCCCGCCGGCGCCTTCTCCAGGCCGAGGACGACCATGCGCGCGGCGTCGGCGACGTGCACCGCGGCCCAGCGGTTGGTGCCGTCGCCGGGGTAGCCCGCCACGCCCTTCTCGCGCGCGATCGCCGCCAGGTGCGCGATGAACCCGTGGTCGCCGGTCCCGTGCACGGTGGGGGAGAACCGCAGGCTGACCGGGTGCACGCCGCGGTCGGTGAACCCGAGCGCGAGGTTCTCGGTGCCGCCGCGCGGGGAGTCCGGGCCGTGGAACGGCGACGCGTCGGCCTCGGTGGCCGGCCGGCCCTGCACCAGGCCGGCGACCCCGGACGCCAGGAGGAACGGCCGGCCGGTGCCCTCGAGCGCGTCGCCGATCGTCTCGACGGCGGCCCGCTCGGCCGCGTTCGACGCGGCCTGGTCGGCGAAGTCGTGCTTGTTGGCCAGGTGGATGACGGCGTCGGCCGCTTCGGCGCCGGCGCGGATGCCGGCCAGGTCGTCGAGGTCGCCGCGCCGGACCTGGACGCCTTTCGCCTCGAGCTTCGCGGCGGACGCGGCCGAGCGGGCCAGCCCGGTGACGTCGTGGCCGGCGGCGAGCAGTTCGCCGACGACGGCGGTGCCGATCCAGCCGGAGGCGCCGGTGACGAAAACGCGCATGACGTGAACTCCTTCGCAGAGGTGATGTCAGTGACCGACGTCAGTCGCTGACATCGTCACTGTACGCCTTCATGTCAGCCGCTGTCATCACTACACTCGGGGGCATGGTGCGCTGGGAACCCGGGACCGCGGAGCGGCTGCAGCAGGCCGCGCTGGAGCTGTTCGCCACCCGCGGGTACGAGCAGACGACCGCCGCGGAGATCGCGCAGGCCGTCGGCCTGACCGAGCGCACCTTCTTCCGGCACTTCAGCGACAAGCGCGAAGTGCTCTTCCGGGGACAGGAACTGCTGGTCCAGGCGTTCCTCGACGGCATCGCCGCCGCCCCGCCGGCGGCGTCACCGCTCGAGGTCGTCGCCTCGGCGCTGCGCTCGGCGTCGTCGTTCTTCCCGGACGAGCGCCGCCCGCACGCCCGCACGCGGCAGTCGGTGATCGACCGCAACCCCGCACTGCAGGAACGGGAGCGCCACAAGCTGACGACCCTGGCCACGACGGTCGCCGACGGCCTGCGCGCCCGCGGCGTGGGCGAGACCGCGGCCACCCTCGCCGCGGAATCGGGGGCCACGGTGTTCGGGGTCGCGTTCACCCGGTGGCTGAACGAGGAACGGTCGCTGGCCGACCTTGCGGCCGAAGTGCTGGACGAGTTGCTGGCGCTGGCCGGCGAAGCCGCTCAGGCTTTGCGCCCCACGAGGTGAAAGACGCGGCTGAGCCCGCGGTAGGGATCGCGCCGGCCGGCCTCGAACTCGACGGCCGCCACGCGCTCCGCGTCGGCCGGGTCCACCTCGGTGCCGCCGAACCCGAGCCAGTCGGCGAACAGCCAGACCCCGTACCACCGCACGGGTTCCACGCCGTGGCGGCGCAGGAGCCCGCTCAGCTCCTCGACGGTGTCGGCGCGGGTCGGCACGCCGAGGACGCCGACCTCGGTGTCCGCGTCGAACGCCGCCAGCGCGTCCTCCCACCGCTGCTCCAGCGCCGGGCGCACCGCCATCGCGCGGGCGTTGCCGGTCATGATCGAGACGACGCCCCCGCCGGCGGCGCACCGGCACAGCTGCTCGACGACCGGCCCCGGCCGGTCGAGGTACCCGAGGACACCGTGGCAGAGGACGGCGTCGAACCGCCGCCCGCCGACCGCCTCCTCGGCGTGCTCACCATCGGCTTCCACGAACGCGACGCGGTCCCGGATCTCGGGCGAGAGCCGCGCTCGCGCCTTGCCGAGCATCGCCGGCGACGAGTCCAGCACCGTGACGTCGTACCCGGCCCTGGCCAGCGGGAACGACTGGTGCCCCGCCCCGCCCCCGACGTCGAGCACGGTGGCCGGGGCCGCCGGGAGGTGCTCCAGCAGCTGCCGGTGCAGCACGTGGGTGCGCACGCGGCCCTTCACCGACTCGTAGGCGTCGTCGGCGAAGTGTCCGGCCAGCGCGGCCCAGGCGTCGTCACCCATGCGGCCACGGTACCGGGGGACCGGGACTGTCCACTGTGGAGCGGTGCTAGCGGGCCAGCGGAGCCGTGAACTGCGTGTCCGACGTGACCTGCAACGTGCACACGGCGGTGAACTTCCGCGCCTTCCACGCCGCGGAGTCCGGGTAGAACACCCCGAGCTCCGCCTCGACCGGCGGGGCGTGACCGGCGCCGAACTTCGCCGCGCGCTTGGCCTCGCACGCGGGCTTCGCCTGCGATTCGAGGTATTCCTCGCCCGGGTATTCGCCTTCGACGTAGCCCTTCAGCGCCACCGTGTCGAAGACCTCGCCGTCGTGCGGGCCCGTGCACGGGACCTTCGTCGCGTCCGCGCCGAAGCCCGGTGGCGTGTCGTAGCACTCGCCGACCTGGAGTCCCACGATCGTGGGAGTCGTGCCCAGTGTCTTGGCCTTGCCGGCGACGTAGATGACGCCGACGGCCAGCCCGCCCGCCCACAGCAGGCTGAGCACGATGCCGGCGATGGCCATGCCGCGGCCCGGCTGGCCGGTCCGGTTGATCTGGACCAGCGCGGCGATCCCCAGGATCAGGCCGAGGACCAGGGAGAGGCCGCAGATGCCGAGGATGCCGAGGATCAGCGAGGCGATCGCCAGCCCGTTCCGGCCCGTCGGCCGCGGCGGGCCCTGCGCGACGGCCATCCACTGCGGCGGGTTCGGCGGGTACTGGTTGGACATGGATCCCCCTGCTTAGCTGCTTCGAGCGGTGGTCATTATGGACACGTCCGGGGAACGTGTCACATCGGGCTAGGCCATACGGCATACTGGGCCACCATTGCGGCAGGGCGAGGACCGGAGGGGCCGTGACGGGGCAGAACGTGGTCGTAGCCGGGCGGACGACGGACATGTGGGAGCGGCTGTTCCAGCCGGTCGAGCGGTGGGGCTGGGAGTTCGTCAAGCCCGTGCCCGCGACGGTCAGCCCGGAGGCGGCCAACCCGCCGATGGCGGAGCAGGTGTACGCGCCGCACGACTACCAGCTGCGCGAGAAGCGCGCCAAACGGGCGTGGATCGGGCTGATCGGCTACCTCGTGCTGGCCTTCGTGATCGCGGTGATGATCGCCGGGATGGTGCAGGCGGCCGTCAAGGAAGTCCCGATGGCCGTGGAACTGACCGGCGACATCGTGCTGGGCCTCGGCGTCCTGCTGGCGATCTGGAACCTCGTCCGCACGCTGCGCCGGTTCACCGTGATGAAGCGCGACTACACCGCCCGGTACAACGCCGCCCTCGAGCGCTACAACTCGGCCTACGCGTCGTGGCAGCAGCGCGTCGCCGAGCACGACCAGCGGGAGGCGCAGCGGGTGGCCGCGGCGATGCGCTGGTACCCGGTGCAGCTGACCACGCGCCCGGCCCGCGTCGACGTCTTCGGCGGCACCGAGGACGGCTGGGCGAGCTTGCTCGTGACCATGGGGTCGCCGCTGCTCGCCGCCGGCTCGTCGGTCTTCCTGCTCGACTTCACCGACCTCGCGGTGGGCGACAACCTCGGTGTCGCGGCCAGGGCCAAGGGCCATGCCGTCGCCGTCCACGAGCTGCCCCGCGACCTCGCCGAGCTCGGCATCATCGCCGACCTCGACGCGACGGAGCTGGGCGAGATGGTCGCCGAGACCATGCACACGATGAACCGCACGCAGTTCGGCGCCGACCTGCGCGGCCTGCACACCGACCTGCTCACCGCCGTCGCCGAGCGGCTCAGCGGCCCGCTCACCTTCGCCAAGGTCGTCGCCGGGCTGCAGGTGTTCCGCCGGGTCTACGACGCGGGCTCGGACGACACCCTCTCCCCGGACGAGGTGCGCAAGCTCAACTCCTACGTGGACACCGTCGGCAGCACCGACCAGACGCAGAACGAGCTCCAGGCGCTCGAAGGCGAGCTGCGCGGGCTGGCCAGGGCGGAACGCGCGGCGGAAAAGCAGACGACGGCCGGGTTCCGCGCGGCGTGGCCCGTCCGCGGGTACTCCGTCGTCGCGACGAGGGCGAAGACCGGCAGGCACCGCCGGTTCGTCGAGCACATGGTCTTCCACCGCACGCTGCAGGAGCTGCACACCCGCGAGGCGACCGGCCGCGAGACGCTGATCGTCGCGGGGGCCGACCAGATCGGGCTGGAGTCGCTCGAGGCCATGGCGCGGCAGGCGCGCCGGGCCGGCGTCCGGCTGGTCTTCCTGGTCCAGCACCTGCGCGACGACATGCAGAAGCTGCTCGGCGCCGCGGGCACCGTCACGCTGCTGATGCAGCTCGGCAACGGCGACGAGGCGGCGAACGCGGCGGAGTTCATCGGCCGCGGGTACAAGTTCGAGCTGTCGCAGCTCACGCTCCAGGTGGGGCGGACGCTGACCCACGGCACGGCGTCGACCGAGGGCGGCTCCTCGAGCGTGCAGCGGTCCCGCGGCTACACCTACGGCGGGTCGTCGAGCAGCTCGACGGGCCCGAACGGCGGGAGTTCCAGCTCGGGCAGCTCGTGGAGCACCACCAACACCACGACCCACAGCCGCGAGCAGAACTGGTCGTCGACGGTGTCCCAGTCCGAGGCCGACTCCCAGAACCGCGGGGTGACCGCGTCCCGGGTGTACGAGTTCGAGGTCGAGCCGACCGCCCTGCAGGGGCTCGCGCCGACGGCGTTCGTGATGGTCGAGAACGGCGTCTCGGGCCGCCGGGTGCTGATCGGCGACTGCAACCCGGGAACCGTGCTGCTCGACCGGGTCGCCGACCGGCCCCGCATCGGCTGAGCACCGCCGTGCTGGAGGGGTTCGCGTTCCACGACCTGCTCGCCGTCCCGCGCGGCGACGACCTCGCGACCGGGGTGGACCGGCCCGACGAAACCGGCGGGCGCTCGCCGGCGCAGTTGTTCGCCGCGCTCACCGCCGCGCACGCCGACCTGCGGTTCCGCGGCCCGGACGCGGCCTTCGCCGTGGCCTGGGAGCGCCCGGTGGGCAGCCGCGCGCTGCGGGTGCTGGTCGGCGGCCGCCCGCACTCCCCGGTCGCGCGGCCGGGGGACGCCGAGGTGGTCCCGGTGCTGTACCCGCCGGGCGGGCTCGGCCGCGCCGCGGACACCGCGGAGATCGCGGCCCGCTGGGCGGCGCTGCCGTCCTGGACGCGCTGCACGGGCGGCTCCGATCCACTGTGGACACCGCAGTCCGGCGCGGAAGCCCCGGGACGCGGCGGGTTCGACGACTACGTCGCCCACATGCCCGGCGCGTTCGCCTGGCTGGTCGTGGCCGAACCCGTTGACGGCGACGCGATCGAGCGCGAGCTGCTGGGGCTGGAGACCACGATGCCCCGGCTGCGCCAGCGGGAGAACTCGGAGCCGGACCGGATCGCCCTGCAGCGCGCGGAAGGCCGGTACCGGGAGCTGTCGCGCGCGCAACCGGCCGGCCTGTGGGCGGTGCACGTCCTCGTCGGCGGCCCGGACGAGGCGGCGACGCGCGCGGCGGCGGCGTTGCTGTGCAGCGCGAGCGATCTCGACGCGCTGCCGTACGTGCTGACGCCGGGCACCGAGTGCGCCGGGCTCGAGCAGATCTGGGGCAAGCCCGTCGAAAACGGCGCGGTGAGCTCCCCGTTCCGGGCGACCGGCGAGCTCGTCGCGGCGCTCGCCCGGCCGCCCCGCCGGGAGCTGCCCGGCATCCGGCTGACCGAGCCGCCGCTGTTCGACGTCACGCCCGAATTCGACGGCGACGTCCCGCTGGGCACGGTGCTCGACGACGCCGACCAGCCCGTCGGCGAGTTCGGCGTCGCGCTGGACACCCTCAACCGGCACACGTTCGTCGCCGGGGCGACCGGTTCGGGCAAGTCCCAGACGGTGCGGCACCTGCTGGAGGGGCTGCACCGCGCCGGGGTGCCGTGGCTGGTGATCGAGCCGGCGAAGGCCGAGTACGCGGCGATGGCCGGACGGCTCGGCCCGGACGGCCCGGTCACCGTGATCCGGCCGGGGGATCCCACCGCCTATCCCGCCGGGTTGAACCCTTTGGAGCCCGCCGAGGGCTTTCCGTTGCAGACGCACCTGGACCTCGTCCGCGCGCTGTTCCTGGCCGCGTTCGACGCCGACGAGCCGTTCCCCCAGGTGCTGTCCCAGGCGCTGACCCGCTGCTACGCCCGGCAGGGCTGGGACACGGTGACCGGGCGGGTGCGCGGGCGGGTCGAGCCGGTGAAGTACCCCGGCCTCGGTGACCTGCAGGCGACCGCGATGGAGGTGGTCGACGGCATCGGGTACGGCAAGGAGGTCGCCGACAACGTCCGCGGCTTCGTCGACGTCCGGATCGGCTCCCTGCGGCTCGGCACGCCCGGCCGCTTCTTCGAGGGCGGCCACCCGCTGGACGTCGCGGCGCTGCTGCGCGGCAACGTCGTGCTGGAGATCGAGGACCTCGGGTCCGACGCCGACAAGGCGTTCTTCATCGGGGCGGTGCTGATCCGGCTGTTCGAGCACCTGCGCGTCCACCACCAGCCGGGCACGCGCGGGCTGAAGCACGTGCTGGTGCTGGAGGAGGCGCACCGGCTCCTGAAGCGCGCCGAGCCGGGGAGCCCGGCCGAGCACGCGGTGGAGCTGTTCACGTCGATGCTGGCGGAGATCCGCGCGTACGGCGAAGGGATCATCGTCGCCGAGCAGATTCCGGGCAAGATCGTCCCGGACGTCATCAAGAACACCGCGTGCAAGATCCTGCACCGGCTGCCCGCCGAGGACGACCGGCTCGCCGTCGGCGCCACGATGAACCTGAGCGAGGCGCAGTCGCGGCACGTCGTGACGCTGCCGCCGGGCCGGGCCGCGGTGTTCACCGACGGCATGGACCGGCCGCTGCGGCTGCTGATGCCGCTGAACGAGGGTGCCGAGGACGCTTCCGCGGTTTCCAGGGCCCCGGCCGTGGTGGCGCGGCGAAGTGTCGCTTGTGGACGGTTGTGCGAGGCGTCGCCGTGCACGTTGGGGCGCCTGAGCGAAGCCGTCCACCGCGCCGACGACGACCCGCGGCTGGTGCTGTGGCTGGAACTGCTGACGGTCGCCCACATCACCGGCCGCCGGGCGCCCGATCCGGACCGGGACTGGATCGCCGAGCTGCGCCGCTCGTTCGCCGACCAGACGCTGGAATGCGCGGTGGCGCACCGGATCCAGGCGGCCGTCGACGCGCGGTACGCGGGCATCGCGGAGTACAACTCGCCCGGCGACTTCATCGCGCACCTGGCCGAAAGCGCGTGGCGGACGCTGCGGGGCGAGCCGCACGGGTGCGACGTCCCGGAGGTCCGCTGGCAGGCGGGCACCTACCGCTGGTTCGACGTCCGGCGCGCGTTGAAGACCCCGGGCGACGGACCGCATCCCGACACGGCTTCGTGGGCCGCCCGCGGCCTGGTCCTGGACGGGCGGACGCGGGCCGAGCAGCTGGCCCGGCTCGCCGACCGGCCGGACAGCTGGCGCAACGACAACGCGACGGTGATCGGCACGGTCAAGCCGACGCTGATCGAGGTCGCCGCCGGAAAGCTCAGCAGGGAAAAGGATCCGAAGAACCGGCTGCTGAGCGCCGCGAAGTTCCTCAATCTGCCCAACAGCTGGGCGGCGGCGGTCCTGCGGCTGGGCGGCGGCACGTGAGCATGGACGCGCCCGCCGAGTCCGGTCCGCGGGATTCGGCCGACGAAGTTTCGGGCACGGACGGCCCGCAGGAGGCCGACGACGAGGCCTTGACCGGCCGGCCGCGGCCGGAGGTCGAGCCCGGGCGGTACCTCGTCCACCCGGAGGACACCGAAGCGCTCACCGAGCGCGTCGAGGAAGTCGGCCGGGAGAACGCGGACGAGTGGGTCGACGACGTGAACCCCCGGTTCGAGTCGGGCGGCGAGCCGTTCCGCAACAACTGCGCGGAATGCAGCCGCGCGTACGCGACAACGGCGCAGACGGACACCCCGACCGCGGCGGCGGGCGACCCGCAACTCGGTGAGCTGCGGGAAATGTGGGAGTGGACCGGCGTCGAGCCCACGAACGCGCTGCGGGAGACCGACCCCGCCAAGCTCGACGAGTTCCAGGCGAAGGCGTGGGACCGGGTGGCCGACCAGCTCGACGGCCAACCGGTCGGCACGGTGGCGATCGTCGGCGTCGACTGGGAGGAAGTCAAGGTGGGCGACCAGGTGTTCGGCGGTGGGCACTGGTTCAACGCGCACGTCACCGACGACGGTCTCAAGTGGGTCGACGCGCAGAACGGGACGCACCGGGATTGGCCACCGGGTTACCCGGACCGGGTGACGGCGATCGAGTCCGTCTACCGCAGGCCCGACGAGACTGACTGGAGAACACGATGACCGAGCCCGAGGCATTCGACACCCTGCGGCAGTGGGCCCGAACCCAAGGCATGAACGCCGAATCGATCGTCCCCGAGACCTGGACGGCCGCCGCCCACGGCACTTCGTGGGTCCTGGCCCCGCGCGGCCGGACCAGCGCGGTGTACATCGTGAGCCCGGCGGGGGTCCGCCCGGTCAACCGAAGCGTGGAGTCGCTGGCCGACGTACTCGCCGGCTTGGAGTGAGCGATGAGCGAAACGAGCGACGCACCCACCGAGTCCGACGAGCCGGAAACCCCACCCGAGGAACCTTCGGGCGGCGACGGTCCGCAGGAGGCTGACGACGAGGGCGACTCGCCGGAGGAGAGCGACGCATCGTCGGAGCCGACGGAGCCGTCGGAGCCTGGCGACGGTCCCCAGGAGGCGGCCGACGAGGACGAGGGGGGCTCGGAGGCTGCGCAGCGCCCGGACGAGGCGTCGTCGGACGACGGTCCGCAGGAGGCCGACGACGAGCTGGACGACTCCGGGGAGGAGGTTCCGGCCGATCGCGCGGACGGCGAGGGGGATGACGCCGATCAGGCGGTTGAGGATGACGATCGGTCGGGCGCTGAGGCGGATGACGGTGATCGTGCGGGGGAGGACGATTCCGAGGCTGATCGCGCGGGGGAGGACGATCGCGCGGATACCGATGCCGATGAGGATCGTGCTGAGGAGGACGATTCGGCGGATACCGATGCCGATGACGTTGAGGATCGCGCTGAGGAGGACGATCGCGCGGATACCGATGCCGATGACGCTGAGGATCGTGCCGAGGAGGACGATCGCGCGGACACCGACGCCGATGACGCTGAGGATCGCGCTGAGGAGGACGATCGCGCGGATACCGACGCCGATGACGCTGAGGATCGTGCCGAGGAGGATGACTCTGCTCGGGAGGAGGCCGAGGCTGACGATGCGCAGGATGATGCGGATCGGCGTGCCGAGGAGGATGACTCTGCTCGGGAGGAGGCCGAGGACGGCGATGCGCAGGATGATGCGGATCGTGCCGAGGAGGATGACTCTGCTCGGGAGGAAGCCGAGGACGGCGATGCGCAGGACGATGCGGATCGTGCCGAGGAGGATGACTCTGCTCGGGAGGAGGCCGAGGCTGACGATGCGCAGGATGATGCGGATCGGCGTGCCGAGGAGGATGACTCTGCTCGGGAGGAGGCCGAGGACGGCGATGCGCAGGATGATGCGGATCGTGCCGAGGAGGATGACTCTGCTCGGGAGGAAGCCGAGGACGGCGATGCGCAGGACGATGCGGATCGTGCCGAGGAGGATGACTCTGCTCGGGAGGAAGCCGAGGCTGACGATGCGCAGGACGATGCGGATCGGCGTGCCGAGGAGGATGACTCTGCTCGGGAGGAAGCCGAGGCTGACGATGCGCAGGACGATGCCGATCAGCGTGCCGACGAGGATGACACTGCGCGGCAGGAAGCCGACGCAGACCGCCAGGCCGACCAGGACGACGCCGACGACCGGGCCGGCCAAGACGCGGCCGAGGACGACAACCCGCCGCCCCCGGACGATGCGGAGGATCCCGGGAATCCGCCCGATGACGAGGGGCTCGAACGGGAGCTGAGGCCCCGGGGCCGGATGTGGGAGGGCTCCTGGAACTCCACGACGGAGTCCCAGCCCCGCAGCGAGCAACCCGCCGTGACGCAGGAGACCGTGGTGGTCGCCGAGTCGGGTGAGGAAGGGACGCAGCCGGCCGAGCAGCAGCGCGCCGGCGCCGAACGGGCCGAGCAGCAGCGGACCGAGCCCGCCGAGCAGCAGCGGACCGAGTCGGCCGAGCAGCAACCGGCCGAGCAGCAACGTGCCGAGTCACCGGATCAGCACCGCACCGGGACCGAGCGAACGGACCCGGCCGAACAGCGCACGCCCGAAGCAACCACCGACAACGGGCGCGACGAAGGAACCGAACAGCGCAACCCCGAAGCCCCCAACCCGTACACCGGCGACTTCACCACCAAGACCGGCGAACTCAACCTCGACCGGGACGCCCGGAACGAACCCCGGGAACCCCAGCGCGAGCACGACGACCGGGACGTGGCCAACGGCCCGTGGAACACCGATCTGGACCAGTACCAGGAGTACGCCAAGAACGAAGACGGTGACTGGGAACCCGCCCGGCCGGAAACCGACTTGGAGCGCGAGAAGCGCAACGAAGAAATGGCCGAGAAGTTCAAGGGCGAGGAAACCGTCGGGGAGACGCTCGCCAAGGACGGGCAGGACCTCGTCGAACAAGGCCTGAAGCACGTCGACGCGGCGGAAGCCATAGCCGAGCAGAAGCACGAACAGGCGCACCCGCACGAGGAGTCGAAGACCAGCCAGGAACAGCCACGCTTCGAGCCGGCCGATTCGCAGCTGCCGTCCACGCCGGAAATGATCGGCTCCGTGGCCATGACGGCGGTGGCGATGGCAGCTCTGTTCAAGCAGTGGCTCGCCGACCGCCGTGGTGGTCACGGTCCCGAGGAGAACTGACGCTGAGGGCCGGGGGCGACGTCCCCCAACGGATCGCGCAGCAGCCTTGAGAAACCGAGCTCGCCGGCGCCGATCAGGGTGGTGTCGTCCCCGAGAGCCGACACGCTCAAGCGCACTTTTTCCTTCGCCACCGGCAGCACATTGCGTGCGACGCGGCTGCGTACTCGCGGCAGGACCCCGGCGTACACGTCCCGCAACATCCCACCGAAGACGACCACGGCCGGATTGAAGAGGTTGATGAGGTTCGCCACGCCGATGCCCAGCCAATCCCCGACGTAGTCGAGCGCGGCTCGCGCGTCCGCGTCGCCCGCGGCCGCGGCGTCGGCCACCTCCCGCACGGCGTCGCGGCCGAAGACCTCCGGTGGCCGGCGTGCGGCGTCCAGCAAGGCCCGTTCACCGGCTTCCGCCTCCAGGCACCCGCTCGAGCCGCAGCCACACGGCCGCCCGTCGTGCGGGTTGACGACCATGTGGCCCAGTTCGCAGCCGTACCCCGCGTCGCCGTCCAGCACCGTGCCGCCGACGATGATCCCGCCGCCGACGCCGACATCGCCGTGCAGGTAGACGAGGTTCTGCGCGCCCATCCCGGCGCCGCGAAGGTGCTCCGCGAGCGCGCCGAGGTGCGCCTCGTTCCCCACCCGCACCCGCAGGCCCAGTCCGAGCCGCCGGGCGAGTTCGGCGCCGAACGCCTGGTCGACCCAGCCGAGGTCGGGGCCGAACCGGACGGTTCCGTCGGCGGGCCGGATCATTCCGCAGTACGAGGCCCCGACGCCCACGCAGGTCGACGTCGACGGCGCCGCCTCGGCCAGCCGGCGGCCGAGTTCCGCGAGCGTCGTGACCACGTAGTCGAGATCGACTCCGGACCGGCGCCGGGCGGCGACCTCGCGGTCCAGGACGACACCGCCGAGACCGATCCGGGCGGCGACCAACCGGTCCACCGCGACGTCGAACGCCAGTACGTGGAACCGCTCGGTCTCCGGCCACACGACGAACGAGGGGCGGCCTTGGTGGCGGTTGTCCGTCTGCGCCACTTCCCGGACCAGGCCGGCCGCGCTCAGTTCCGCCGTCAACGTCTTGATCGTGCTGCGGTTGAGGTTCATCCGTCTCGCGAGTTCGGCCCGCGAGACGCCGCCGCTCAGGTGCACGAGGCGAAGAAAGGCACCGCGATTGTGCCGCCGCATCTCCTCCTGGTCCAACCCGATCTTCGCGCTGTCCCAGTGCGTCAGCGATTCCATGTCGTGCCCCCTTCCAGAAGGGCCTTCGCGCGCCCCTCGGGAACTCCCAGCGTGAGCAGGCTCGTCATCGACGCTGCCCGGACGTCGAGGGTCCCCCGCGACAGGTCTTTGTCCGCGATGGCGAACACGGCCGCGAAGGCCACTTCGCTCAGCACGTCCGCGGGCAGGTGCCTGCCGAACAGCTCGCCGTCCTGGCCTCGTTCGACGAGATCGGCGAGCGTCTTCTCGACCGGTCCGAGGAGGGAGTGGATCTCCTCCCCGTACTCGCCGCGGCGGAGCACCACCAGCACGCGGTAACGGTGCGCCAACGGCCAGAGGCGGGCGATGAACTCGGCCCACGCCTCGTCGGGCGCTTCACGGGCGGCGGTGGTTTCGGCCAGCACGGCCGCGATCTCGCTCACGGCCCGTCGCGTGAGCGCCAGCACGAGGTCGGTTCGCGAGGGGAAGTGGCCGTAGACGGTACGCCGGACCACGCCGGCCGCGGAGGCGATGGCACCCATGCCTGCCTCCGGGTTCTTCCCCAGGACCTCGAGCGCGACGTCGAGGATCCGCTCCCGCGTGTCCCTCATCCGGCACACCCCCAGGTCTCGATCCGCACCACGCCATGATTGCACACCGGTGTGCAAATCGCGTAATCTGCACACCGGTGTGCAATGCACTGTGACCCGAGAGTTCAGGAGACCCGGACGATGACCGCATCGACCACCGCACCTTCGGACCTCGTCCGCCCGTTCCGCGTCGCGCTCCCGGAAGCCGAGATCGCGGATCTCAAGCAACGGCTGGCCAGGACGCGCTGGCCGGATCCGGAGACCGTCCCCGACTGGTCGCAGGGTGTCCGCCTGGAGAACGCCCAGTCGCTCGTCGCGTACTGGGAGCGGGACTACGACTGGCGCCGGTTCGAGGCGGAACTCAACCGCTTCCCCCAGTTCCTGACCACGATCGACGGCCTGGACATCCACTTCGTCCACGTCCGGTCCGGGAACCCGGGCGCGCTGCCCCTGCTCCTGACCCACGGGTGGCCGGGCTCGATCGCCGAATTCCTGAAACTGATCGGCCCGCTCACGGACCCGGTCGCGTTCGGCGGCGACGTCCGGGATTCCTTCGACGTCGTCATCCCGTCCCTGCCCGGCTTCGGGTTCTCCGGAAAGCCGGCCGAAACGGGCTGGACGGTGTCGCGCATCGCCACCGCGTGGGTGGAGCTGATGAGGCGTCTCGGCTACCGCGAGTGGGTGGCTCAGGGCGGTGACTGGGGTTCGGTGGTGACCACCGCCCTCGCGGCCCAGCGACCCGAGGGACTGCTCGGGGTGCACTTGAACACGCCGTACGCGTTCCCCGCTCGAATACCCGACACGTTGTCCGCTGACGAGCAGTACGCCGTGGACGGCCTCGCCCGCTACGCCGGCGAGCTCGGCGGATCGAACCACCTCCAGGGCACGAAGCCGGAGACCGTCGGATTCGCGCTGGCGGACTCCCCGGCGGGGCAGGCGGCCTGGATCTACGAGAAGTTCCAGTCCAAGACGGACAACCGCGGGCTCGCCGAGGACGCGCTGAGCACCGACGACATGCTGGACGTGATATCGCTCTACTGGTTCACCAACAGTGCCGCGTCGTCCGCCCGCATCTACTGGGAGAACCGCTCGGCCACCATGGCCGGCCCGGAGCTGACCCTTCCGGTCGCGGTGACCGTGTTCCCCCGCGACGTTCCACGCCTGCCGCGCAGCTGGATCGAAGACACCTACCGCACCTTGATCCACTACGGCGAGGCCGACAGGGGCGGACACTTCGCAGCCCTCGAACAGCCCGAGATCCTGATCAGCGAAATCCGCACCGGGTTGCGGAGCCTCCGCCGGTGGAAAGCCGTCCCGGCGGCCTGGCCTACAGCTGGGCGCCGCCGCCGTCCACGGGGATCTCGGCGCCGGTGGTGAACGTCGCGTCGAACGCGAGGTAGGCCACCGTCGCCGCGACCTCGGCCGGCTCGCCGAACCGCCGCATCGGGTTGCCCGCGATCATCTCGGCCTTGGTCTGCTCGGCGACGGGCGGTGGCAGGGTCGCGTCGAGGATGCCCGTCGCGATCGGGCCCGGGCTGACGGCGTTGACGCGGACCTGGCGGGGCAGCAGTTCCCGCGCCAGTGACCGGGTCATCGACCGCAGCGCGGCCTTGGTCGCGGCGTAGGCGCTGATCATGTCGAGACCCTTGACGTTGGCCACCGACGTCGTCAGCACGACGCCCGCGCCCGCGCGCAGCAGCGGCGCCAGCTTCTGCACGGTGAAGTACGGTCCCTTGGCGTTCACGGCGAACAGCTCGTCGTACTGCGCTTCGGACATCGACTCGAACGGCGCGAAGGCGGTCACGCCCGCGTTGACGAACAGCGCGTCCACCGCGTCGAACTCCGCCCGCACCAGCCGCGGCAGCTCTTCGACGTCGGCCATCGACGCGGAATCGCTCCGCACGGCCGCCGCCCGCTCCCCGAGCCGGCGGCGCGCGGTCTCGAGCTTCTCCTTGTCCCGTCCCGTGATCAGCACCCGTGCGCCGCGGGCCACCAGCAGCTCGGCGGTCGCGAGGCCGAGCCCGCTGCTGCCGCCGGTGATCACGACGTTCTTTCCCTCGTAAGCGTTCATGTCCCGAGTCAACCGCCGGGTCCGCCGGGGCGTCCAAGACCCGTTCCGCATGCCGCCATGCGTGCGGCGCATGGCGGCGTAGGCTCGAAGCGTGGATCTCGATCTACGGCTGGTCCGGTACTTCACGGTCGTGGCGGAGCACGGCAACTTCGGGCGTGCCGCCGCGGCGCTGCACCTCGCCCAGCCGTCGCTGAGCCGCCAGATCCAGCGGCTGGAACACGACCTCGGCGTGCGGCTGTTCGCGCGCACCCCGCAGGGCACCAGCCTCACCTCGGCCGGTGCGGCGTTCCTGCCGCGCGCCCACGCCGTCCTCGAAGCCGCCGCCGACGCCGTGGGGGTCGCCCGCGCCGCCGACCCGCCGCGGGAAATCACCATCGGCTACGTCGAGGGCCTGATCGTCACCCCCGCCGTGCGGGCGCTGCGCCACCGCCACCCGGACGCCCGCGTCCGGACGCGGCACCTGCGCTGGCACGACACCCGCGCGTTGCCCGACGGCCGGGTCGACGCACTGGTCACCCGCGAACCGCTGCCGTTCCCCGCGACGGTGACGCCGCTGTACGAGGAGCCGCGCGTGCTGCTGGTCCCCGTCACGCATCGCTTGGCGGGCAAGGAAGCCGTCTCGGCGGACGACCTGGGTGACGAGGGCCTGGTGGCGTGCGCGGTGACGCCGACGCTCTGGGGCACCCCGAAGGACGGGTCCCCACGCCCGGCCCCGGAGGACAGCTTCGAGGACAAGCTGGAGCTGGTGGCTTCGGGCAGCGCGGTGGCGGTCCTGCCCGCCGGCGACCACCGGCCCCGCCTGCGCGAGGACGTGGCGGCGGTTCCGGTCGTGGGCTTCGGGCCGTGCCGGGTCGTGGTGGCGACCCGGACGCAGGACCCGAACCCGCTGCTGGCCCCGTTCCGCGAGGCCGCGCGGCTGCTGGTGCCCTCGGCCGGAAGCGACGGCTGAGCTGCCCCCGGTCCGGAGTGGACACCGCGCGACCGGCGCCTGGCCGAGCCGTCATCGGTGGTAGCTGCGGACCTTCGCGGCCATGGTCTTCACCTCTTCGAGCCGGGCGTCGTCCGCCAGCACGTGGTAGGGGTCGCCGCTCTCCGCATCGGTCAGCAACCGGGTGGCGTGGGTCGAGCATTCCGAGCAGAGGCGGGTCAGCTCGTCCCGCAGGACCTCGCGTTGCGAACCGAAGGTCGCGCGCATGCGGGTGCGGACGCTGACCGCGTGCTGGTAGAGCAGCTGGGCGAGGTGGTAGCGGGCGTGGGAGTTCCACGCGTCGTCCCGCAGCAGCCGGCGGAGGTCACCGCCCAGTGAGTCCGGGTCCACTTCGCCCGGCCGGCGCAGGTGTTTGGCGATCGTCACCTCGACCACGAGGCGGCGCCGGGCGTCCGTGGTCTCGGGGTACGGCTCGGCCAGGTCCCCGGTGATCTCGTCCACGGTGGGCAGCACGCCGTCCGAGCCCAGCCAGCGGCGGTAGGTCGTGATCCGCAGCCGGCGCACCTCGGCCGGGGCCGTCCCGCGCTCTTCGAGCCTGGTCAGGCAGGCGAGGGCGTCCTTGAAGGCGCCGCACTCGATGGACAGGCGTACGCGGGTCAGCGAGTCGCGGGGGTTGGCGGCGGCGCGGGCTTCCTCGAGCAGGGAACTCGCCCTGCTGTGCTCGCCCACCGCGTGCAGCAGTTCGCCGAGCATCGCGGGCGGGCCCGGTGCACCACGCAGCCGCGTGATCCAGTGCTCCATGGCGGGCAGCGCCGCCAGCACCACGGGACGGATCTCGTGGTCGGGAGCGTCGTCGTGCAGCAGCTCGAGCGCGTGCTCCACCGACGGGAGGTAGACGGCCTGCGGGTCGTCCAGCAGGTCGAGGTAGTGCTCCGGTGCGCCGTTGCGTTGCCAGGACAGGCAGATGCGCTGGTAGCGCCGGGGAAAGTCGGCGGAGGCGTCGAGCCGGTTCTCGGCGGCGCGGAAGATCCGCTCGACGGCGAACCGGGCCGCGAGGCCGGACAGGTCGTTGAGCTGCCTGAGGTACGTCGTGGGCGCGCCGAGCCGCAGCACGGCCTTGCGCACCGTCTCGTCCGCCGGGTCGAGCCGCAGCTCGTCGATCAGGCGCAGGCAGGCGAGGATCTCGCCGGAGCTTTCGGTGACCGGCCAGTCGTCCGCGTCGACGAGCTCACGGGCGATGCGCGCCTTCCACCGCACGCGTTCGTGCGTCCAGGCGACGTGGGCTTCCTCCTCGCCGGGGTCGCTCGCCTCGCGGGTCCGGCCCCCGGGGTCGCACGCGGCTTCGTGGGCCGCCTGGAACGCGGTGCGGCACAGGTCCGCGAACGGCGCGCGCACCCGTTTCGGCAACGGGGCGCAGGCCGTCGCAACGAGGTCCAGGCGGGCGTCGAACGCCTCGTCGAGCTGAGACCGCCGCACCGAGCGCGTTACGCCGAGGCGCAGCACCGCGCCGCGGTAGGAAAGCGCGCGGTTGAGTTCCTCGAGGCGCAGGTGGGCGATGGCCAGTGCGACGCGCGCGGGGCTGGTCAGCGCGGCGGGGATGCCGCGCGGCGGTGGGTTGGGCCCGTCGTCGGCGGGCCGGCCGCACAACGCCGCGGTGCCGAACGAGCCGGCCAGCACGCGGTGGATTTCGGCCCGCTCGGCCGCGCCTCGCGACGGCGTGCCCGCCAGCAGCGCCTCCGCGTAGAGCGCTTCGAGGTAGCGGCTCCACGTCTGGGTCGCCGCGGCCACGTCGCCGGCTGCCGTGTGCGCGACCGCGAGGTTGTGCAGCACCGCGGTGGACATCGGGTTCTCGGCGAGCATCGCCTGCCAGTGCCTGCGTGCCGCCGTGTGCGCGCCCATCCGGTGCCAGGACTCGGCGAGCCGGCCGTTGACGTAGGACCGCAGCAGGACGAGCGCGGCCCGGCCCCGCAGGCCGGACGGGTAGGCGTCGAGTGACTGCCAGGCGCGGCCGGCGTTGTCCGCCAACGCGTTTTCCACCTCCGCCACGGCGATCGCGACCTGGGCTCGGGGATCCTCCGGGACCGGCTCACGGCGTGGCGGCGGAGCGACCTGCGCCGTGCTCGGCGCGACGGACCCGAGTTCCGCATCGATCTCCGCGACACCGGCGGACGGGGGCACCGGTGTGGCGGGCGGTCCGCCGTGCGCACGCAGCTTTCGCCGGACGGTGCTCAGGTGCGCGTTCAGCCCGATGGGTTGCTGCAGCGCCTTTTCGCAGCGTTCGAGGTGCGCGTCGAACTGCGCGGCGACCGGCTTCGCCTTGAACTCCTGCAACGCGCCCAAGCGCTCGACGCGGGCCTGCTCGAGGCGGTTCGCGATGTCCGCCAGCACGGCGTGATCAGCGTGGGCCTGCGCGCGCCGGGCGGCGTCGGCCAGGTCGGCGCGGCGGAGTTCCTTGGCGAAGACGCCCGCGCTCTTCTTGAGCCGCGCGATCGACCCGGCGTCCCGCTCGAGCCTCGTCAGCAGCTCATCGGCGGCCGGCTCGCCGATGCCCCCGGGGGCGACGTCGGCCGGCGTCTTCGGCGGGGCGGCCGTGGTGATGTCCCGCAAGGCCGAGGCCATCGCGTCGAGGTGATCCGCCGGGGCGCCCCAGCCGGCACCGCCGGCGTACGCCCGCGCCGCCGTGAACGCGCTCAGATCGGGCACGTCCAGCGGCCGCCACAGCAGCCGCCGCTGGTGGACGAGCGCGACGAGCAGGTCGGGAAGCTCCTGCTGGGCAAGGCAAGTGGCCAGGCGGGCCGGCAGCGCCGGTTCGTCCACTTCGAACAACTCGCACGCCACGTCGAGCACGCGCCGGGCCGGCCCGTCTCCCGGCGGCAACGCGTGCGCGAGCCGCCGGATCGTCGCCGGCGGGTACCCGTGCACGAGCCACTGGACGGCCAGCACGGCGAACGCGGCGACGCCACCGGGACGGTGGCCGGCCAGCTCGGCGATCCTCCGCAGGTCGTCGGCGATCGTGTCCCGGCCGCGTGAGCTGGCGGGCCTTCGCAGCACCAGTTCGGCGCTGACGTCGTGGATCCCCGACCAGCGGCAGTCCCCGGGGCGCAGCAACGGGACCGGCACGTCCTCGGTCGCGGCGAGGTCGTCCCGGCCCTCGCGGATCGCCGAGGCGATCTCGCCGCGCCGTCGCTGGTCCTCGCCGTCGTAGGTGGGGTCGCCGGCCCGCTGCTCGTGCAGTCCCTGGTGCACGATGGACAGGTGCGCCCACACCCGGTGGTTGGTGGGCGCCGACCCGGCGGCCGCGGTCAGCCACCGCAAGGCCGCTTCCAGCCGTCCGTGGCGGAGGTGGATCAAGCCGGCGTGGTAGGGGTGCTTGGGGTTGACCGGGTCCACCCGGTGGGCTCGGGCCAGCAGGTCCAGCGCCGCACCTGATGCGGTTCCGGGGTGGACGGCCAGCCGGAAGCACGCTTCCGCCAACGCCTCCAGCTCGTCCGCGCTCAACCCGGCGCCCTGCTCGTGGCGGGCCCACAGCCGGTCCGCGAGGCGGCGCAAGACCTCGGGCCGGTTCTCCAGGACGGCGACGTTCGTCATGCCGATTTCTCCGCGCCGGTCCGCAGCTCGTCCACCGGCAGGATCAGCGTGCCCCGTCCGTCCGACGTCGCCGCCAGCCGCCCGTCCGGCGAGATCGCGAGCGGGTACGCCGAGGTGACCTCGATGCGGCCGTCCTGCATCAGCACGTGCGAGCCGTCCGGGTACTCGAACACGACCAGCCTGCCGTCCTGGGAAGCGGACCCGACCCGGGCACCGGGCACGGTGCGGAAACCCAGGTGCACACCCAGTTCGGCGTCGAAGCAGACCCCGAGGCCTTCGTCGTTGAGCACGATCGACAGGTCCTGGCCGACCCACGCGTCGGAGACCTGCTGCACGGGCAGGTCGACGACCAGGGGCCGGCCGGCTCCGCTGTCGAGGCGGTAGATGTGGTGCTCGCCCACGATCAACGTGCAGCCCGGCCCGTGGTGGATGCCCAGCAGCAGCCGTTCCAGCGGGTACTCGGCGCGGGCGCGGTTCTCGGCGTACACCGTCAGCACGCCGTCGAGATCCCCGGCCAGCAGCCGTCCGCCGCTGTCGACCGCCAGCAGCTGCACGCCCGCGCGGTGCTCCAGCACGGTCTCGGGTTCCTCGTCCGCGAGCGACCAGACGGTGCCGTTCCACATGCCGACGAGCGGCGTGTCCCCGTCGAACGCCAGCGCCCCCGGCACGGCGAGACCGGGCGAGCGGGCGAGGTCCACCGTGCGGGTGCGCCCGTCGGGTGCGGCCACCACGACCCGGCCGGTCCAGTCGGCGACGGCGAGGTGGCTGCTGCCGCGTGCCCACAGCCGGGGACGCGCGGCGAGGCGCGCGGTGCCCAGGACGCGGTCCGGTTCGCCGAGGGCGTGGACGGACAGGTCCGCGCCGTCGAGCACGGCGACGTGCCGCCCGCCGGGGAAGAACGCCTGGCGGCCGCTCGCGGGCAGCCGCGGGTGCACGCGGTCCGGGCCGCTCGGTTGCGGCGCGGGCGGGCTCACCTGGATCGGCGCGGTCTCGACGGGTTCGCAGCCGGGTGCCTCCGCCCGCAGCCGGACGGACTCGACCGCGCGGCGGAACGACAGGTCGGCGAACGTCGCCGTGCCGTGCACGGTCGGGACGACCAGCGTGCCGTTGAGGCCGGAGCCGGGCGGCACGGTGGTGAGCGAGATCGGCTCGCCGCTCGCCGGCACCGCGGCCCCGTGCGCGCCGCCGACCGACACCCGGACCGTGGGGAGGGTGTGGTTGACCACGGCGTCGGGCACGGGTGCTTCGAACCGCAGCTGCCTGCTGCTCGGCGAGGGACGCAGGCCCAGCGCGTCCCGCAGGGTCTCGAACCAGTTCGGGTGGGTGACCGCGACCCAGTTGTACTTGCTGGCGGTGAACCAGATCTTGTCCTTGGCCGCCTCTTCCATCAGCACCGGGATGAACCCGACCGTGCCCGCTTTGGTGAGGTCGACCGCGCGCTGCAGCTCGAACAGGCAGACGTTCTTGGCGAAGTAGCGCAGCGAGTAGAGGGCGACGAAGAACCGGGAGCGGGGCAGCGCCGCCTCGATGTACTGCTCCCAGTCCACGCCCGGCGGCAGGCCCTCCCGGTCGACGTCGATGAAGATTCGGGGCGGCACGCCCCGGGACGTGATGCACTTGTGCAGGCTGTCCGCGAGGTCTCTGGCTTTCTGGTAGTCCTCACGCGCGTAGCTGATGAAGACGTCCCACCCGTCGTGGCTGTCGGGCTCGGTCATCTGCTGCCCCCTCACCGGAAGCGCCAGGCGCGGTCGACGCCGTTGATCATTTGCTGCAGGAGCTGCCGGGCGTGCGGGTGCGTGGCCTTCAGCCGCTCCGCCTCCGCGGCGATCAGCTCGCCCTCCACCTGGTGCGAATGGCCGGCTAGGCCGATCGGCCGGCCGAGCGTCAGCTGCTGCGCCCACTCGTTGAACCGGCCGACCAGCTCGGAGACCTCCAGGTCGGCCAGTGCCAGGTCGATCTCCCGCACCTGCCTCGTCACGGCCTGCCTCAGCTCGCGCACGCGCCTCGTGCTGTCGTTGGTCGTGGCCATCGCCTCCAGCTTGGGGAGGCGCCCCCGGAGCTGTTCCATGGTGCGGCGCAGGGTGGTCAGCTGCTCGCGGGTCGGCGGCGAGCCGACCCGCCGCACGGCGTTGTTGTGCTCTTCGAACGCCGCGTTGATGGCCAGCACCTCCCGCAGCTGCTTGGCCGTGCGCAGCAGCGCCGCCGCCTCCGGCAGCTCCGGGTCGCGGGCGGCGACCTCGGCGGCGGCGATGGCCCGCTCCGGCTCCTTGCCCTGGGACAGCAGGCAGAACGCGTAGAGGAGGTTCGGCGGCGGGTAGGCGGGCACCACGCGCAGGATCTCGGCCAGCACCCGCTCCGCCTCCGCCCAGCGTCGGGCGTCGACCAGATCGAGCGCTTCCTCCCGGTGCAGATCGGCGATCAGCGCGTAGAGCCGCGTGGCGCGCTCGGCCGGGATGGTGGGCGCGGGCAACGGTTTCGCCGCCGAGCGGGCGGAACGGGTCAGCTGGGCGAGGAACCCGTCGAGGTCACGCAGCGTCTCCAGCTCACGCCACTGGCGGTCCAGCCGCGCCAGCGCCTTGCGGGCGCGTGGGTAGGCGCCGTCGTACAGCGCGCGCACGACGTCCTTCGTCAGCGGCCGCACGGCCAGCAGGGCCAGCGCGTCGGCGAGCGCCCGCAGGTGCGCCACGTCGCCGTCGGCTCGGCCGGCGGCGTCGCGCGCGGTGTGGAACGCCGACACGTAGTCGCCGTCCACCGCCTGCAGCAGCGCGAGCAGGTACGGCGGCTCGGTCTGCTCCGGCGCGACGTCGATGAACCGCCGGAGCCGCTCGTCGGCGGCGCGCGGATCGCGGTGGCGCGTGTCGAGGAAGGTGCCGACCTCCACGGGCGTCAGCGCGTCGCACAGCGTGGCCCGCAGGTCGAGCACACCCTGGCGCACAGCGGGATCGTCCAGCCGCTCACGCCGCATCGGCAGCGTGATCTCCAGCGCCGTCATCAGGTCGCCGAGCCGGTAGTGGCAGTACGCCTGCAGGTAGCGTGCCTCGGCCCGGCCGGGGGAGAGCGCCAGGAACTCCGCGAGCTGCTCCAGCGCGAGGGCGTACTCGCCGCGCGCGATGTTGGCGCGGGCGTCTTCGAGCAGGTCCTCCCCGAGGTCGCCGAGGTCGAGCGAGTCCTCGGCGGCCAGGGTGACGAAGTCGGGCAGGAAGAGGGTCGACGGCGCCGCGCCCCGGTCGGCGCGCCGCCGCGTGATCTCCTCCAGCCGGCGGAAGTGCTCGCCGAGGTCGGTGCCGCCGAAGGCAGGCGCCGAAAGGTCGGGCAGCCGCAGCGGCTGGTGCGGCAGTGCGGGCGTGTCGCGCTGGGCCCGGTCGTCGGTCATCGTCGTCCTTCCCGGCGGGCGTGGTGGGCGTCAGCCGGGCAGCGAGTCGGGCTCCGGCACGGAACCGAGCGCGCGTTCGGCGACCTCGCGGCAGAGCAGGTACTCGGTCTCCTGGTCGAGCTTCAGCATCAGCGGCAGCGAGGCGGGCAGGGAGGCTTCGTCGAACAGCTGCTGCTCGTCCGGCGCCCTGCGGTACTCCACCTCGGGCAGCAGCGCCACGAGCCGTTCGCGGTCGAGTCCCGGTCGCCCGTCACGCTTCCCGGACCGATTCCACATCCGCACCCACGCTGTCGGCAGCCCCATGGCCGTGGCCCCATTCCTCCTGCGGCAGCAGGAACTCTCCGGTCGTGATCACGAGCTGGTGCTCGCTCTGGTGCAGTGCCTCGGCCTGCGCGGCGAACAGTTCGGCGACCTCGTCCAGCTCCGTCAGCCGCTCCCGCAGCACGACCCGGGCGGGGGCGTCGTCGGGCAGGTCGCGCAGGCGGGGGTAGATGATCAGCTCGATGCGGCGGCGCATCGCGTCGATCCGCTGCCGCAGCTCCTCGGGCGAGTCGGGGCGCTGCGGCAGCGCCAGGTCCTCGCCGAGGTCGTCGGCGTAGCGGGCGAACTGGTCACGCAGCGAGCGGAGCTCGTCGCGGTGCCGGGTGGGTACGGCGGGGTCGGCGAGGAACTCGTGCACCAGCCGCAGGAACCGCGACAGCGCGTCGCCCTGCCCGCCGAGCGCGCGTTCCTTCTCCACCAGCTCCAGCACCTCGGGCACGGCGATCGCCTTGGCGCCCTGCAGGCCCATGCCCCGCTCGAGAATCGCGAGTGCCGTGTCGCGCTCGCCCTCGTTGGCCGCGAAGTAGTACCAGATCAGTCCTTCGACCAGGAACGGGTCACCCAGCTCCTCGTCGGCCTCGATCAGGTCGTTGACCCGGTCCGCCAGCTCCTGGCGGTCGTCGGAGCCCGGGGCGCCGGATTCGGCGGGCCGTCCGGCCCAGCGCCGCAGCAGCGTCGTCAGCCGGAGCAGCATCAGCGCGGTACCCAGCTGCTCGCGGTACTCCTCGTCCGCGTCCCGGTCCGCGTCCAGGTTTTCGGCGATCCGCGTCAGCTGCCCGTCGAGCTCCTGCGGGGCAGCCGTCTCCCACTCGCACGCGAGCAGGCCGAGTTCCGCCTCGACGGTGCTCTGCTCGCGTTCGGTGGCGCGGTCACGGGCGGCTTCGAACGCCGCGCGGGCGTCGGCGTGCCGGTGGTCGAAGAACAGCTGGATGCCCTTGAGGACGTGGAGGTTCCCGGCGGCCTTCGGGATCTCGCCGGTCAGCACACCCAGGTCGCGGACGCGGTCGAAGTGGTGCATGGCCTCGTCGGTCTCCCGCCGCCGCCAGTGCGCGCCCGCCAGGTGCAGGTGCGACGCCGCGGCGGCGGTGCGGGCGCCCGGCCGTCCGGCGAGCACGGCCTCGTGCTCGCGGTAGAGCTCGACCGCGCGTTCGTGGCGTTCCAGCTTGTGCTGCAACCACACCGCGAGGTGCGCGCCGGCGGGGTCGTGCCCGGAAGCGGTGGCCAGGCTGTCGACCGCGGTGGCGGCGGCCCAGTACCGGTCGGACTGGAAGGTGCCGAGCATCGCGCGGACGAACGCGTGCGCGAACCGCGTGTCGGCGAGGTCGCGGCCGCGCGGCCCGGCGTTCATCGCCTGGTCGAGCAGCCGGTCGGCGGTCTCCAGGTCCACCCGCTCGTGCCGGTCGCGCCCGAGGATCGCCAGCGCCTCGTGCAGCGGCACCCGCCAGCGGCTCGGTACGGCGACGAGGAAGTACCAGGCGCCCACCAGGCACACCGCGAGCAGGAGGGCGCACACCACGATCAGCGCCGCGTTCACCGTTGTTCCTCCCCGAACTCGTCCGCCTGCCTCATCTCCTCCTCGAGCTGCATGAGCAGCAGCTCGTACAGGTCGATCGCGGCCGTCTCCACGGAACCGTTGTCCCGCACGCGTTTCAGGCCCTGCCGCAGCACTTCGCCGACCTCGATGGCCTCGCGGCGGCGGTCCAGCAGCCAGAACGTGGAGGCGTAGGCCAGCATCAGGTCGAACCGCCACCACGTCAGCGTTCCGCCGTCGTGGAGCCACTTGTGCACGAACGCGTTCGCCTCGCGCACCTTGCCCTGGCGGATGAGGTGGCTGGCCATCGCGGGGGAGTGCTTGCTGCGCAACGCGTGCGGCAGCCGGTGGAACGCGGTCTGCACGGTGGTGTCGAGCCGGCGCGTGAACGAGTCGTCGATGGCGTCGGACAGCAGTGACAGCACCATCGTCCACAGCTCGCCGAAGGCGATGACCGACATCTGCTCGGCGTACGCCTCGACCCGCTCCGGGTCGGCTTCCACCGCGCGGTCGAGCAGGGTCAGCGCCTCCAGCGGTGCCGCGTTGTCCTGGTAGGCGATCGTGGCGGCGAGCACCAGCACGTCGTACTGCGGATCGTCGACCAGCACCGCGCGCGCCAGCGCCAGCGCCTGGTCCGGCTCGCCCGCGTTCCGCAGCGCCCGGACCGCGGCCAGCGGGTCCATGGCGTCCCTGGCGCGCTGCAACCGGTCGGCGAGCCACGTGACGTCGACGTCGCCGCGCCGGGGCGCGGTGGTCAGCTCGCACAGGTCGTCGAGCACCGCCCGGATCGGGCCGACGCGGCGCATCCAGACCGGCAGCCTGCCGTCGAGCCGTTCCCCGGACGGCGGCACCGCGCAGGCCGCGCGGTGCAGCAGCCGTTCGGCGTCGGCGTCGGGACTGGTGCCGAAGCTGCGCAACGCGGCCACCGCCAGCGCGAACAGGTCGTCCTCCCGGCCGACCGCGGTCTGGCCGCGCGCCACGTCCGGGGCCAGGTGCAGCACCCGTTCCGGGCCGCTCAACAGCTCCGTGAACGACGGCGCGCCCCAGAGCGGCAGCGGCAGGAGCTCCGGCCCGTCGTCGGTGACCGCGATGTCGGCGGGCATCGGCACCAGCCCCGGCCCGAGCGACTCCCACCAGCCGGGCAGCGCGCGCAGCGCGGCGACGACCGCGTCGACGCGCCGGGCCGGGTCCGGATCGGCGATGGCGTCGGCGAGCCCGCGCCGCGCCCCGGACTCGTAGCAGACCACCTGGTACCAGCGGCCGCCGAGCCGTTGCTGGTCGCCCGCCGGGTCGGCGGGCACGACGGGGGCGAGACCGGCGCCGGCCGGCCGGTGCTGCCAGCGTTTGAGCTCGTCGCGGTGGTCCGCGCTCAGCTCGGCGCGCGGGATCAGCCGATACCAGCGCCGCCGGGCCGGCGCGCGGTACAGCGTGCCGCGCCTGCCGACGCCGACGTACTCGGCGTCGAGCTCCTGGGCGATCAGCTGGACGGGCTCATCGCCGGGCGCGGTCATAGACGTCCTCGAGGCGGTCGGCGAGGTCGTCCAGCCGGGCACCCGTGCGCACCGCCTCCGTGAACTCGCGCAGCGCGGCGGTGAGGTCCTCCGGCGCCTCGTGGTCCGAGGTCCACGCGGTGACCTTGCGGAACAGCCGCCGGAACTCGGCGGGCACGGCGTCGGGTGCCAGCTCCACGGGCAGGGGAAGGGCGAAGGTGGACGGCTCCGCCGCCGGGTCGGTCCGGCTCGGCTCGGCCTCGGTGCGCGGCCGGCGCAGCCGCAGCAGCCGGCTCCTGCTTTCGGCCAGCATGTCGATCTTGCCGATGCTGGTGCCCTGCCGGAACGTCGCCTCGTACTCGCGGCCCGCGTTGGCGTGGAACACCTTCACTTCGAGCAACCCGTTGACGTCGAGCTTGAACGTGATGTCGAACTGGTGGTACCCGGCTTCGCGCGGCTCGATCTTGTCGAGGACGATCGTGCCGACCCGGGTGTTGTCGAACACGAGGTCCGACTCGCCCTGGTAGATGGGCACCTCGACGTTCTCGGAGTCCTTCTGGTTGGTGAAGCGCTTCTGCCCGTGGTTCGGGATCTTCGCGCCGCGCTTGATCATCGGCTCGCACTTGCCGTCCTGGACGCCGACGCCCAGGGTGTGCTCGGTGATGAGCCTGATGTCCAGCTCGTCCCCGTCGGACTCGCGCAGACCCGCCGGACGGCGGTCGAGGTCGAAGGAGTCCGACGGCGCGAAGCGGCGGGCGAGCATCGCGGCACCCCTGGCGACCAGGGTGTCGGGGTCGCCGTCGGCGCGGACGAAGTCGTCGCCCTTCCCGAAGTGCTCCGCCAGCATGTCCCGCACGAGCCGGATGCGGGTCGAGCCGCCGACCAGCAGGACCGCGTCCGGGTCCACCGGTGGTTCCGCCGGGCTGGGCCTCGTCATTTCCCGCGCCTCGATCACCTTCTTGAGGGACCGGTCGAGCGGTTCCTTGATCAAGGCGTTGAACCGGGCGCGGTCGAGTTCGACGGCCGGGGTGCCGTCGCCGAGGTCGATCGTGGTCGTCTCGCGCACGGACAGCTCGCGCTTGGCTTGCTCCGCGGCGGCCAGCAGCTGCATGCGCTCGTCGGCGCTCGGGGACGTGCGGCCGGTCTGTTCACCCAGCCAGTCCGCGACGGCCGCGTCGAAGTCCCCGCCGCCCAGCCGGGCGTCGCCCGCGGTGGCCAGCACGGAGATCTTCCGGTCCCTGGTCTCGATGATCGACACGTCGAACGTGCCGCCGCCGAGGTCGAAGACGAGGTAGATCCGCGGTCGCTCCTCGGCGCTGTCCACCCCGTACGCGATCGCCGCGGCGGTGGGCTCCGGGATCAGCTGGCGCGGGTGCAGGCCCGCCAGCAGCGCCGCTTCCTCGGTGGCTTTCTTCTGCCGTTCGGTGAAGTAAGCGGGCACGGTGATCACCGCGTCGTGCACGCCGCCGCCGAGCTCGCGTTCGGCGATCTCCTTCATCCGCATCAGCACCAGGGCGCTGACCTCCTGCGGCCGGAGCCACTCGCCGTGCAGCCGCACGCGCAACGGGTCGCCCTCGCGGAACGACGTGCCGTCGGCACCGAAGCGCTTGAGCGTCTCTTCGGTGAAGACCACACCCATCTCGCGCTTGATCTCGATGATCGTGTTCCGGCCGCGCCCCGGCAGCGACATCGCCCGCTTCGCCTCGGCACCGACGACCACCCGGCCTTCCTGCGGGTCGAAGCCGACCACCGACGGGGTGGTGTCGGCTTCCGGGCTGAGCGTGCGGTCGGGAACGATCGTCGCGGTGTCCTCGTCGATGTCGAACATCGCGACGGCGGAGTACGTCGTGCCGAGGTCGATGCCGACGACTCGGTGCAGGTTCTCGTTCATGGTCTCCGGTCATTCGTGGGCGCGGTCGCCCGGCCGCTCGCCGTCGAGCAGCGGGGTCGGCCGGAAGTCCGCGGTGAAGTCCGTCCGGGTCGTGTCGTCCGGGTGGTGGACCACCTCCCCGGCGTCGAGCAGGAAGCGTTCGAGCTCGCGGCGCAGTGCGGCGAGGCTGGTCGCCCGATCGTCGAAAACCCGGTCCCAGGCGGGTTCCAGCCGCAGCAACGCCAGCGGCGGGTGTTCCGCGTCGTACGCGGCCCTGGCGCCGGGCTTCTCCAGGCCGAGCGCGTTCGCCTCGGCGATCGCGTCGTCACCCGCACCGGCCGCCTTCAGCCGGGCGACGTACCGGTCGGTCGCCGCCCGGACCTCGGCGGCCGTCGCTTCCGGCGCGATGCCGAGCTGCGCGTAGCGGCTTCCGCGCGGCACCACGGGCGGCAGGGCGAAGAGCGAGGTGACAGGCTGGTTCCCAGCCGAAGAAACGTCGCGCATGGATTCAGACCCGGCTACTTCCGACAACGGTCGGCAACCGACCGCAGGACGACAGCGGCGTCATCTGGGACCCCCTCCCAGTCCCATTCCGAGGGGCCCTCCCAGCCCCGCTCGTGACTTATATCATACCTGCAGTCGCTTGGGGTTACTACCGGCCGGCCGGGAGCCGCGGGATCGCTTCGGTGATCAGCCATTGTCGAACAGAAGTCAACGTTTTGTCCGTTCGACTTTGATCGGAACTGTTGACTCGGTGTGGTGGGAAGGTAACACTTCGGACGTCGAGGAACGGGGTGGTTCACGATGTCGCACAAGCCTGCCGAGCACCGGGGTGCCCTCAGCCGTCGTACTTTCCTCAGCGGCGGTGCCGCGCTGCTGAGCACGCTCGCCCTGCCGTCGACGCTCTCGTCGCTGGCCTGCCCGGCCGCGGCCGCCACGCGCGAGTGGGCCGCGCCGCCGAACGGGTTTCCCGAGTGGAACAACAACATCGGCGTGTTCGACGTCGGCAGCGAGCCGCCGCACGCCACCCTGATGCCCTACGGCGACCTCGGCCAGGCGCTGGACGGCGACCGCACGCGCTCGCCCTACCGGCAGAGCCTGGACGGCGACTGGAAGTTCCGGCACGCCGACCGGCCCGACGCGCGGGAGCCGGAGTTCCACCGCGAGAACCACGACGACAGCTCGTGGGCCACGATCCCGGTTCCGTCGAACTGGCAGCTGCACGGCTACGACTTCCCGATCTACGTCAACATCACCTACCCCTGGTGGGGTGCCAACGGGCAGAACGAGAACGCCCAGCCGCCGTTCGCCCCGACGAAGTTCAACCCGGTCGGTCAGTACCGGCGGACCTTCCAGGTCCCGGCCGCGTGGTCCGGGCGGCGGACGTTCCTGCACTTCGCCGGCGTGAAGTCGGCGTTCTACGTGTGGGTCAACGGAACCCTGCTCGGCTACCGGGAGGACTCGCGCACGCCCGGCGAGTTCGACATCACCGACCACCTCCGGCCCGGCACCAACCAGCTCGCCGTGGAGGTGTACCGCTTCCCGGACGGCGACTGGCTGGAAGACCAGGACATGATCCGGCTGTCGGGCATCTTCCGGTCCGTCCACTTGTTCTCGACCCCGGTCGTGCACCTGCGCGACTTCCGGCTCGAGCCGCGGCTACGCGACGGCTACGCGAACGCCGACCTCGCCGTCACCGCGAGCGTGCGCGACTACGGTGCCGCCGACACCCGCACCTACACCGTGGAAACCCAGCTGTACGACGGGAACCGGCGACCGGTGTGGGCGCAGCCGCTGCGGCAGGCGGTCGCGCTCGGCTCGGCGCCGGCCGGTCAGGACGTGACCGTGCAGGCGGCCCAAGGCGTGCGCGGCCCGAAGCTCTGGTCGGCGGAACAGCCGAACCTCTACACCGCGGTGCTCGTGCTGCGCGATCCGGCCGGCCGGCCCATCGAGACGCTGTCCGCCCGCGTCGGCTTCCGGGAGTTCGCGCTGACCGACGGGCTGATGCGGATCAACGGGCAGCCGGTCAGCCTGCGCGGCACCAACCGGCACGAGGAGCACCCGGCCCGGGGCGGCGCGCTCACCCGCGCCGACCTCGTCGAGGACATCCGGCTGATCAAGCGGATCAACATCAACGCCGTCCGCACGTCGCACTACCCCAACGATCCGCTCTGGTACGAGCTGGCCGACGAGTACGGGCTGTACCTCGTGGACGAGGCGAACCTGGAGACGCACGGCGTCCGCGACCGCTTCCCCGGCTCGAACCCGGACTGGACCGGCGCGGTCCTCGCGCGCGCCGAGGCGATGGTGCACCGCGACAAGAACCACCCGAGCGTCGTCATCTGGTCGCTCGGCAACGAGGCCGGGTCCGGCAGCAACTTCACGGCGATGTACGACTGGATCCGCTCGTACGACCGGACGAGGGTGATCCAGTACGAGGGCGACGACCGGCCGGGGACCAGTGACGTCCGGTCGCAGATGTACCCGACCCCGGCCGCGCTCGAGCAACGCGCGCTCGACCCGGCCGACCGGCGGCCCTACATCATGATCGAGTACGCGCACTCGATGGGGAACTCCACCGGCAACCTCAAGGAGTTCTGGGACGTCATCCGCGCGCATCCGGTGCTGCAGGGCGGGTTCATCTGGGACTTCGTCGACCAGGCGCTGCACTGGCCGACCCCGAAGCGCAAGCTGCTCACCGAAACCGGCCCCGCCGCCCTCACGGCGGAACTCGCGCCCGCCGCGACGTTCGACGCCGGCCTCGGCCTGGCCGGCGCCGCGGTCTTCCCGCCCGCGCGGAGCCTCGACCTGACCGGATCCCTCACGCTGGAAGCGTGGGTCACCGCCGCCGCGGTCGGCGGGCACCAGCCGATCGTCGCCAAGGGCGACCACCAGTTCTCGCTCAAGCAGACCGACAGCACCCTCGAGTTCTTCCTGTACTCCGGCACGTGGATCGCCGCCGGCGCCCCGCTGCCCGCGGACTGGGTGGGGCGGGAGCACCACGTCGCGGGCGTGTTCGACCACGACGCCAAGACGCTGACGCTCTACCTCGACGGCAAGGCCGTGGCGTACCAGGACACCGACCGCGTCCCGGACGGCTCCACCGCCCAGCTCGCGCTCGGGACGGACGCCGAGAACCCCGAACGGCTCTTCAGCGGGCGCATCCGGGCCGCCCGGGTCTACGCACGGGCGCTCACCGCGGCCGAACTCGCGGCCGACCGGGCCCCGCAGGACCCCGCCGTCCGCCTCTGGTTCGACGCCGCCACCGCGGGTTACGACGAGAAACAACCCGCCGAACGGACCTACCTCTCCTACGGCGGGGACTGGGGCGACAACCCCAACGACGGCAACTTCTGCGCCAACGGCATCATCACGGCCGACCGCCGGCTCGGTGGGAAGGCCGTGGAGGTCAAGCAGGTCTACCAGGCCGTCAACGTCTCGGGCGACGCCGGCCGGTACACGATCACCAACGAGAACCTGTTCACCAACGTCAACGCGTACGACGGCGCGTGGGAGCTGGTGAACGACGGCCAGGTCGTGCAGCGCGGCAGGCTGACCGGCGCGCAGCTCGACGTGCCGCCCCGGTCGAGCCGGACGATCACCCTGCCGGTGCGCCGGCCGGCCCGTCCGTCGGGCGAGTACTTCCTCCGCTTTTCCTTCACCACCAGGGAACCCACGGTGTGGGCCGACCGCGGGTTCGAGGTGGCGAAGCAGCAGCTGCCGGTCGATTTCGGCAGCCCCGCCGTCACACCCGTGCCGCTCGCGCAGGTGCCGCCGGCGACGGCGCGGGAGACCGGCCAGAACGTCGAGATCACCGGCGCCGGCTTCAGCGTGTCGATCGCCAAGGACACCGGGCTCATCACGTCCTACGAAGCGCACGGCACGCGGCTGATCGAGTCCGGTCCGGTGCCGAACTTCTGGCGCGCGCCGACCGACAACGACATCGGCAACGGCCAGCCGAGCCGCACCGCGACCTGGCGCTACGCGGGCGCCGACCGGACGGTCACGGAGGTCTCGGTGCAGGCGGGCCGGGCCGTGGTCGTGACCGTGCGCGGCACGCTGCCGACCTCGGTCGCCTCCAGTTACTCCACCACGTACACGGTCTTCGGCAACGGCGAGATCCTCGTGGGCCACGACGTGCACCCCGGCTCGCCCGGCCTGCCGTACCTTCCCGAAGTGGGGACCATCCTGTTCGTCCCGGGCGAGTTCGACACGCTGGACTACTACGGCCGCGGGCCCGAGGAGAACCACTGGGACCGCAACACCGGCTCCGACGTGGGCGTGTACTCCTCGACCGTGGCCGGGCAGTGGACCGGGTACATCCGCCCGCAGGAGAACGGCAACAAGACCGACGTGCGGTGGGTCGCCCTGACCGGCGAGCACGGCGCCGGGCTCCTGGTCACCGGCGAACCGCTGCTCGAAGTGAACGCGTCGCACTACACGCCGGAAGACCTGTCGAGCGGCGCCTTGCACGACTACCAGCTCACGCCGCGCGGGGACGTCGTGCTCCGGCTGAACCACCGGCAGATGGGAGTCGGCGGGGACGACAGCTGGGGCGCGCAGACGCACGACGAGTACAAGCTGTTCGCCGACCGCGACTACCACTACGCCTACCGGCTGCGCCCGCTCCCGAGGCGGGACCAGGCGATGGCGCTGTTCCGGCGGCCGACCGCACCGTCGTGAACGGTCAGGCCCCGGTGGCGCCGCGCGGCTCGGGTACCGCACGAGCAGCACGGCGTCGAGCCGCGGCCGCCGTCGCGGAAACGCAGGAGGTTCAGCATCACGACCGGCCCGCCGCGATCAGGTCCAGACGGCTTCGGGGGCGACGGTCGAGGCCGGGGGTTCGCCGCCGGCCTCGGCGAAGGCGGTGAGGCCGTCGACCAGGCCGTGCCGGGCCCCGTCCGGCATCCGGGCGACGATCTTCGCGATCTCCTTGCGGCGGCGCGCGGTCACCTGGCGGACCACCTTCGTGCCTTCGCGGGTCAGGGCCAGCACGATCTCCCGGCGCGAGACGGTGCTGTGCTGCCGGTCGACCATGCCGACCGTGACCAGGCGGTCGACCATCCGGCTCGCCGTCGACGGCGTGACCTGCAGGTGCTCCGCGAGATCGGCGTGCTTCAGCGGACCGCGCGTCTGCAGGACGACCAGCAGCCGGAACTGCGGCAGCGTGATCGTGTCACCGGCGGCGGCGATGGACCGGGCCGACACGGCCACCAGCAGGCGGGAAGCGGTCAACACGGCGTCGGTGACAGCGTCGACGTCCGTCGCGTCGAGGGCGGGGGAGCTGCGAGGCATACTCCCCAGTGTGCCCGATGGGCACGCGGCCGAGGGCTCGTCCGAACGGGAGGAAGAGCGGTGAAAGCTGTGGTGTGCGGGGCCGGGATCACCCGCCGCGGTGCGCGGTGAACCGGGTCGTCAGGTTCGTGTTCCGCGCACCGGTCCGGTTGTACGACAAGGGTTTCGGGTGGCTGCTCGGCCGCCGCTTCCTGTGCCTGACCCACCTCGGCCGGAAATCCGGGCGGGTGTACCGGACGGTGCTCGAAGTCGTCGGCGTGAACGGTGACGACTACGTCGTGGTCGCCGGGCTCGGCGCGGGAGCGGACTGGTTCCGCAACATCCAGGCCCGGCCACCGGTCGAGGTGATCGTCGGACGGCGCCGCTTCCCGGCCGAGCACCGGGTTCTCGGCGAAGATGAGGCCGTCGCGGTCATCGCCGGCTACGAACACCGCAACCGCCTGGCCGGGCCGGTGGTGCGGTTCGCGCTGGGGAAGCTGCTCGGGTGGCGCTACGACGGCAGCGACCTCGCTCGCCGCCGGCTGGCGCGACAGCTGCCCCTGGTCGCCTTGCGGCCGAGGCCGTAGTCCGATCGCGAGCACCAGACCCCCGCCGCCGTTCTCGGCACCGCCGATGGTCATCGTCGCCGTCGAGCAGTACGAGCCCGCGCCGCTGATCGACGACCCGCTGGCCGCCGAACTGCTGACCGCGGGTGGGAGGTTCGCGGTCGCGCTCACGCGGTGGCCGCCGCTGCGCCGCGCGTGGTGTCGGCGACCGAGAAGAAGATGCCGGGCCTGTGGGCGAGCATGCTGTGCTGCAAGCGCTACCTCGACGACCGGCTGCTCGAGGCCGCGGCCTCGGTGCCGAGTTCGACACCCGCCCCTGCCGGCTGCCGCAGCTGCGCGGGGTCCCGGTCTTCGAGGTGGACCTGCCGGCCAACAGCGCCCGCAAGGAAGCCGCGCTGCGCAAGCGTTTCGGCCGGGTTCCCGACGGCGTCACGCTGGTTCCGGTGGACTGGGAGGCCCAGGATTTCCGGACCTTTGTCGTGTGGGAGGCGGTGACCCAGTACCTCACCGAACCCGCCGTGCGCCGCACCCTCGCCCAGCTGGGCGACCTCGCACCGGGCAGCCGGCTGGCGTTCACCCATGTCCGCAAGGACTTCCTCGACGGCAAGGAGTTCTACGGCGTCCGGTCCGCCTACGACGACTTCGTCGTCAAGTGGCGGCTCCGCCGGTTCGGGCTCGAACCCGGCGAAGTCGCCGGGTTGACCAATGTTGACTCTGCTTACATTGCGCGCTACCTTGATGTAAGCACTGCATACATTGGGAAGGGGTTCTGATGGGAACGTCGAAGGCCGGGGAGAGGGTCGAGGTCGAGCTCGGAGGCCGTACGGTCACCGTGCCGAAGGGTGGGTTGTACGACCGGTACCGCATGGACACCGACCTGGACGAGGTCGCCGAGGACCCGCGCGTGCGCACCGTCGACTTCTTCCGGGCGTTGCCGAAGACCGAGGTGCGGTCGGCGATCGGGCCGACCCGGACCCCGAACTTCTACTACTCGATGTCGAAGGCGCAGATCACCTACCTCGCCCCGGTGAAGGCGCTGCGATCCCGGCTCCCCGGTGAACTCGACCCCTTGCGGATCGCCCCGGGACTCGGGCTGTTCTCGGTGGTCTTCTTCCGCTACGACGTCTGCGACATCGACTTCTACACCGAGGCCACCGTCGGCATCGCGGTGCGGCCCGCGCGGCACGGTGGCCTGGGCGCCGCCGACTTCCTCTCGGGGCTGTCCAACGACTCGATGCACGCCTACGTCCTGTCGCTGCCGGTGAACACCGAGATCGCGCAGGTCCGCGGGCATGACGGCTACGGCTTCCCCAAGTGGGTCACCGAGATCGACGTCGAGATCGACGACCGCCGGACGGTCGCGCGGGTGGCCAACGGCGATGGCGGTACCGACATCGCGCTCGACGTGGCCACGCCGAAGCAGAAGCGGGTGCCCAGCGGCACGCGCGTGTCCACGCTGACCTCGTACACGCGGCTCGGTGGCGGCTGGAACGCGACGCTGAGCCAGACCAACACCCTCGCCGCCGGCGGCAAGCTGCTCCCGCGGGACGTGACCCTCGAACTGGGCTCGGGGCGCCTGGCCGACGACGTCCGTTCCCTCGAGCCGATCAAGCCGCTGCGGCTCGACGTGGCCAGCGAGTGCCAGAACGCGCTGCACATCCCGGTCCCCGTCTCGGTCCCGGCTCGGTGAGGAAACGAATGCAGACCGTACTGGGAGCGAACGGCCAGATCGCCGAAGAGCTCACCCGCTACCTCCACGACCACGTCACCCACGACATCCGCCTGGTCAGCAGGAACCCCGGCAAGGTGCACGAGACCGACCAGCTGGTCAAGGCCGACCTGATGGACGCCGAGGCGACCGCCGCCGCCGTCGCGGGCAGCGATATCGCCTACCTCACCGTCGGCCTCCCCATCGACTCCGCCCTGTGGGAACAGCGGTTCCCCGTGATGATGGCCAACACCATCGCGGCCTGCCGTGAGCACGACACCAAGCTGGTCTTCTTCGACAACACCTACATGTACCCGCGAACCGCTGCCCGCCAGGTCGAGGACACCCCGTTCGAACCGGCCGGGCGCAAGGCGGCGGTGCGGGCGCGGATCGCGGACATGCTGCAGCGGGAGATGGACGCGGGCACCATCGACGCCGTCATCTGCCGCGCCCCCGAGTTCTACGGACCCGGCAAGACCAAGAGCCTCACCAACTCCGCCGTCTTCGACCGGATCAAGCGCGGCAAGCGGCCCCTGATCCCGCTCGACGCCCACACCGAGCGCACCTTGATCTGGACGCCCGATGCCAGCCGCGGCATGGGGCTGATCGGCAACACGCCCGACGCCTACGGCCAGACCTGGCACCTGCCCGTCGACCCGGAGCGGCTCACCTACGCCGAGATGATCGCGGTGGCCGGCCAGGTGATCGGCGAAGACATCCGCTACACGACCGTCCCGGCCGCCGCCTTCAAGCTCGGTGCCCTGGTCAACCAGCCGGTGAGGGAAGTCTCCGAACTGCTGCCGCGCTACCGCGTCGACAACATCTTCGACTCGTCCAAGTTCGCCGCGCGCTTCCCCGGCTTCAGGGTCACGACCTACCGCCAAGGGATCACCGAGATCCTCGGGGGATAGCCATCGTGGCGGTGCGGTATGTTTGCGGTGCTCACATGGGAGGGGTAACCGGTGCCGACATCCGCCAAGGGCAGCTACCACCACGGGGACCTGCGGGCGACGCTGATGAAGATCGCGATGCGCATGCTGGAGGAGGGGGAGCCGTTCTCCCTGCGGGGTATCGCCCGGGAAGCCGGCGTCTCGCCGACCGCGCCCTACCGGCACTTCGCCGACCGGGACGCGCTGGAGTCCGCGCTGGCCGCCGAAGGGCTGCGCGACCTCAAAGCCGATTTGCTCCAGGGTGGCGGCGGGCCGCCCGCCACGGTGGCCGACCTGGCCGAGCTGGGTGTCGCCTACGTCGACTTCGCCCTGCGCCGCCCGGCGCTGTTCCGGCTCATGTTCGGCAACCCTTGCGACGACGCCAACGACGTTCGTGTCCGCGCGGCGGCCGAGGTGCACGAACTGCTGGGCGCCGCCGTCTCCGGCGTCTTCCCCGACGTCGACCCGGCCGCCCTGGCCACCGCGGGCTGGGGCCTGGTGCACGGCCTGGCCTGCCTGCACCTCGACGGCAAGCTGACCAGCACGTCGGCCGAGGACGTCGCGAACCAGGTGCGCGGTTCCTTCGCCGCGATTTTCGCCGCCCGCCCCCACGGAGTAATGTAAGCGCTGCAAACATAGCCGTGTGGCACCGCACTGGCGAGGAGGCACGATGATCAGGGTTCTGCAGGTTCTCTCCGCCGCGCGGGTCTGGACGCTCAAGGACGGCACCGAGCACCCGACCGGGTTCTGGGCCGAGGAGTTCGTCGTTCCCTACACGCTGTTCACCGAGGCCGGCTGGGACGTCACGCTCGCCACCCCGGGCGGCAAGGAGCCGGTCGTCGACCAGCTCAGCCTCGGCGTCAAAGGCGGCGTCCTGCCCCGCACGGCCAAGAAGCTCAAGGCCGAGCTCCACCGGCTGGCTCCGGTGCTCGAGAAGCCGGCGGACCTGTCCGAGATGGATCCCGACGACTTCGACGTCGTCTTCTACTCCGGTGGCCACGGCCCGATGGAGGACCTCGCGGTCGACGCGACCTCCGGGGCGCTGCTGACCAAGCGGCTGGCGTCGGGCCGCCCGGTGGCGCTGCTGTGCCACGCACCGGCGGCGGCGCTGGCCGCGGCGAACCCGGACGGCAGCTGGCCGTTCGCCGGATACCGGATGACCGGTCTGTCCAATGCGGAGGAACGGCTCAACCCGTTCGCGTGGAAAGCCAAGTGGCTGCTGGAAGACCGCCTCAAGGAAGCCGGTGCGGACTACACGTCCGGTCTGCCCCTGAAGTCCAAAGTGGTCGTCGACCGCAACCTCTACACGGGACAGAACCCGGGCTCCTCGGCCGCGCTCGCCCGCCGCATCATCGCCGACGTCACCTGAGCTGGTCCGCGTGGAGCACGACGCTCGATTCGGCGGTGATGGCCAGGAAGGTGAACGACTCTTCCAGGTACAGCTCGATGTGCTCGGAGTCGTGCGACAGGTAACCGATCGAAAGGTCCTGGCCCAGGTGGATCTCGTAGTCGCCGCCGCGGGTGGAGACCAGGAGGGCGCCGTCGAGGGCGGGCGCCCAGATGATTTCGCCGTCGTGCAGGAGCCGGGCGATGTGGTCGCGGATCGGGTAGCCCTGGTCCGTGCCTTCGGCGACCTCGGTGTAGAGGTCCGCGGACAGCAGGAGGCTGTACGGTCCGTCGACGCCGGCCAGGCGAAGCGCGCTCAGCGCCTGCGCGACGGTGTCGGGCGTGCGCCGGACGTCGGCGGGTAGCCGCAGCGGTGCGTTGGAGCTGCTGGGTCCGATGCCGGTGATGCCGGCGGCCTCGGACCCGTGGAAGATCGTCCGGTCCTCCGCGAAAGCGATCTTCCGGACGGCGTCCTTGACCGGTTGCCAATCCGAGTCCTTGGCTCCGCGCTCGACGTCGTCGACGGCTTGCCGCGTGACCGAGAACGGGGCGCGCAGCTCGACGACCTGCTGGACCTGGCGTTGGCGGACCTGCACGCCGTCGGCCGTGGGGGCGAGCTCGCGGACGTGGCCGGTGCCCACGGCCGACAGCGCCGGACCGGCCGGGCCGACGAGATCCGTCACCCGCCTGCCCGCGATGTAGCGGGTGAACGTGCGGCGCGCTTCCGCCTCGATGCCGGCCCAGGCGGCCGCCGAGATCGGGGCGAGGTCGCGGTGCAGGTTGTTCATGGTGTTGTGCTCCTTCGCAAGCTGCCGATGCCCAAGGAGCCGTCGGTCGGCGAACGCGGCTCGGTGGCCGGCGGGTTCTCGAGGAAGTCCGCGGTGGGCACGAAGAACAGCCCGCCGGTGACCGCCGTGGAGAAGTCGAGGATCCGGTCGTGGTTTCCCGGCGGGTCGCCGAGGAACATGTTCCGCAGCATCCGCTCGATGATGTCCGGGTGGCTGGTGTAGCCGATGAAGTAGGTGCCGAACTCCCGGGTGCCGATCGTGCCGAAGGGCATGTTGTCCCGCACGATCTGGAGCTGGGTGCCGTTCTCGTCGGTGATCGTGTTCGCCGCCAGGTGCGAATTCGACGGCTTGGCCGCGTCGGGCAGCTCGATGTCGCTGAGCTTGTGCCTGCCGATCACCCGTTCCTGCTCTTCGACCGGCAGCGCCGTCCACGCGTCGAGGTCGTGCAGGTACTTCTGCACGACGACGTAGCTGCCCCCGGCGAAGCCCGGGTCCTCGTCGCCGATCCGCACCGCGGCCTCGGCCGCCGCGCCGGACGGGCTCTCCGTCCCGTCGACGAAACCCAGCAGGTCTCGTTCGTCGAAGTACCGGAACCCGTGCACCTCGTCGGCGACCTCGGCGCGGCCGTCGAGTGCGGTCATGAGCTGGCCGGCCAGCTCGAAACACAGATCGAGGCGCTTCGCACGCAGGTGGAACAGCAGATCGCCGGGCGTCGACACCGCCTTGTGCGTCGCACCGGCCAGTTCCCGGAACGGGTGGAGCCCGGCCGGGCGCGGCGAGTCGTACAGCCGGTCCCACAGCTTCGCGCCGATCCCGGCGACACAGCTCAGGTCGCCCTCGGGCGCGCGGAACCCGACCGCGCGCGTCAGGCTCGCGACGTCGGCGAGCACGTCGCGCACCGCGTTTTCCGCGCCCGCCCGCACGGTGACCACCAGGAAGATCGCCGCCATGGCCGGCGGCGCCACCACTCGCTGCGGCTGCGTCTGCCGTTGCACCGCACCACCTTCTCCCTGGGCCCGGGGGCCAGCCTGGCACGCCGGCCTGTGCCGTGCACGTGATCACCCCCGTGCCCGGGCGAGTTCTGGTGGCACCGACAGGAGATGTTGTGGTGGGTGACAACGGCCGGCCGGGTCAGGTGCCGGGATCGCGGCGCCCGGGCGCCAGGCGGACCGCCTGGGCGGCGGTCACCAGCTCGGCGACCGCGCGGGGGTCGGTCAGCGACCGGCCGGTGAGCTCCTTGATCCGGCGAAGCCGGTACCGGACGGTGTTGGCGTGGCAGTGCAGCGCCTGCGCGGCCTGGTCGGAGGACCCGCCGCAGCCGATGTAGGCGTGCAGGGTTTCGAGCAGGATGTCGCGTTCCTCCGCGGGCTGGTCGAGGACCGCGCCCAGGACGTCCACGGCCAGCCGCTGTCCCTCGTCCGGGTCGTAGGCCAGAAAGGCCGCGAGCGGGCTGGGGCCGAACGCCCGGACCTCCGGCTTGCCAGGGGGGAGCCCGGCGAGCGCGGTCCGGGCCAGGTGCAGCGCTCGCGGGGTTTCGACCAGCGACCGGTACAGGGGGCTCACGCCGGCGCGGGCGACCGCGACGTCCTGGAGCACGGTCAGCATGGGGTCGCGCTGGTCGTCGCGCAGCGACACCACGCCGGCCTGCAGCGTGGGGGTGAGCTGCCAGGCCGAGACGATGCCGAGCCGCGCGAGGCGCCGCTCGACACCGATCAGGCTTTCCTCGGCCAGGCCGCGGGTCTCCGCCGCCACCACCGCCAGCTTGCCGTCCAGGGACAGGCCGAGCAGCTTCCCGGCTTCCCACGGCCCGGAATTGAACACCCGCTGGCCGGTGAACAGCGCCTCGGCCAGCGCCGATCGCCGTCGTTGCTGCGAAACGAGCAGTTCGGCACTCGTGGCCCGGTACGCCTCGGTCAGCCGCACCGCGTGGTCGTCGGTGACCTGCCAGAGCCGGCTGGCGAGGTCGACGAGCGCGTCCGTCGCACCCGGGCCGCCGTGGTTGCGGGCCCGGTCGACCAGGACGTCCCACAGCATCGCGCAGCCGATCCGGTAGACCTGCAGCACCTCCGGCAGCGGCGCACCCTGGTGCGCCCGGCGGCTGCCGGTCTCTTCCGGCGCGGCCAGCCCGGCGTCGACGTCGCCGCCGGCCAGCGCCGCGACCATGAACCGCAGGTTCACGGCGATGGAGCGGTGCAGGTCGTCGCGCGGGACGATCTTCTCGTCGCGGTAGAGCCCGATGCGGTCGCGGGTGGCCGAGTGGACGTCGTCGATCAGCCGGGGCAGTTGCGTCTCCAGCCAGGTGATGAGCCCGGCGGGCGCGGTGCTGGTCACCACGGGGATGCTACGCGAGACATCGCTCGCCACGCAGCTTTGGGGTTCGCGGCTCAGGCCGAAGGGGACCGGGGGAGCGTCGCGTCGACGTACCACGCCGGCAGCCGGCCCGGCCGCAGGTCCGTCGGGTCGCCGGGCCGGGTCAGCGTCAGCACCGCTCGCTGGATCTCCGGTCTCGCGTTCAGCGCGTCCTCGACGTCGTTCAGCCGCGTCGCGACCTCGGATTCCGGCGCGTCCCCGACGACGTCGACGGCGGCGACGAGGAAGATCTTGTCCGCGCCGACCCACTCCATGTGCAGGAAGCTGACCCGTTCGATCTCGTCGTGGCCGAGCAGGGCCCGCAGTGCGCGGTCGCGCGCGAGCGGGGTCACCTTTTCCCCGGTCAGGAAGTCCATGTTGCGCACGATGAGGAAGACGGCCACCGCACCGAGCAGCAGACCGACCACGATGGACGCGACCGCGTCCCAGGCCCGGTCGCCGGTGACTTGGTGCAGGAGGACACCGAGCGTCGCGACGATGATGCCGGCCAGCGCCGAGAGGTCTTCGGCGAACACGGCACGGAGCACCGGGTTCGACGTGATCCGCACGTAGCGAAGCGGTCGTAGCCGGCGTTGCCGCGCGCCCGCTCTCGTCTGCCGCAAGGCCTGCAGGAACGAGACGCCCTCGAGCACGAACGAACCGGCGAGCACGGCGTAGGCCCAGAAGTAGGACGAGCCGTCGTCCCCGCCGCCGAGCGACTGGATGCCGTGCCAGACGGAGACGACCGCGCCGATGGTGAACAGCCCGAAGGCCGCGAACATCGACCAGACGTACCCCACCCGGCCGTAGCCCAGCGGGTGAGCCGGATCGGCGGGGCGTCCGGCCTGGCGCTCGCCGATCAGGAGGAAGACCTCGTTGCCGGTGTCCGCCCAGGAATGGGCGGCCTCCGCCAGCATGGCCGCGGAGCCGGTGAGCACCGCGACGAACGTCTTCGCGGCCGCGATGACCAGGTTGACGCCGAACGCGACGACCACGGTCAGCAGGCTCTCGCCGCCGGGCGACGCGGCGTCGTTCTCCGGTGTGGTCATGGCACGGTCACGGCGGGTGCCGCGGAGTAGCGCATGGCGGTCAGGATACGGACGACCCGATCGATCGCGCTGTCCATTGTGGTGCCCCACAAGGATCGTTGTCCGTCGTCACCCGCTGACGATGCCGGCGACGAGGTTGATGGTGGCGGCCAGGATCACCGTGCCGAAGCCGTAGGACAGCAACGTGTGCCGCAGCACGACCGCGCGGATCGCGGCGCTCGAGACGCCGGTGTCGGACACCTGGTAGGTCATGCCGAGGTTGTAGCTGAAGTAGAAGAAGTCCCGGTAGGCAGGCGGATCGTCCGAGTTGAAGTCGATCCCGCCCACGGGTGCGGTGTAGTAGAGGTGCGCGTACCGCGTGGCGTACATCAGGTGCAGGGCCGCCCAGGCCAGGAACACCCCGGCCAGCGCGGTCGCGGCCGCGGCGTAGCCCGTGCCCGAGCTGCCGAGACCGAGCAGCACGCCGATTCCCGCCAGCCCGCCCAGTGCGGCCGCGATGACGACGAGTTCGTCGGTGGCCGGCCGCAGGTCTTCCCGGCGGGCGTTGCGCCCGGTCGCGGCGGCGTCCATCGGCCACAGCGCCGCCCACCCGGCGGCGACGAAGATCGCCGCCGTCGCGGCGATTCCCGACAGGACACCCAAGGACGGGCCGGCCATCGCGCCCACACCCACGCCGATCAACGCGCCGAGGACCGCGGCGCCGGCCAGTCGCACCGCAGCCGGCATGCTCGCCCAGACGTTCACGCCCAGAGGGTAACGGGAATCCGGCCCGGTCGCGGCCCAGGCCGCGGCCAGCAGGATCAGCCGGACACCGACGTCGGCGAAGACCAGGAAGCCGATCACCGGGCCGAACACCGCCCCGGTGGCCGAATGCGCGACGTGGGACAGCACGAGTCCCGCGCACTGCTTGAGAACTTCGAACCCGACGGCGGCGAGGGCGGCTCCGGCGCGGACCCGGCGCAGCGGCACCGGACGGCGCGGCAGCTTCGCCAGCGCGACCAGGAAAATGGCCCAGTTCACGACGATCGCGAGACCGGACAGCAGCACGGCCGGAACGGCGCGGGCCTGGGCCGCGCCCGCGGTGACGGCGAAGGAAACGGCCAGCGCCGCGGTCATCGCGGCGAGCGCCACCAGGTCCCGGCCGGCGGTGCGAAGCACGCCGCCGTGTGCCGGGACCTCGCCCCACTGCGCGGTCAGGGCCTCGCGCAGGTGGCGCACCTACCCGATGCCGGAGTAGAGGCCGGTGGCCAGTCCGGCGAGCCCGAAGGCGGCGCGCGCGTCGACCACGTCGTCGACCAAACCGGCCGCACGCTCGTGCCACGCCGGTGGCAGCTGGGCGAGGATCAGTGCGTGGACCTCGCGGGCCAGTTCGTGGTCTCCGGCGAGGACCACCCCGGCCGCGGCGCACGCCACCATCGCCACCGGCACGACGGACAGCACGGTGAAGTACGTGATCGCCGCCGCGTAGGCAGTGCCGTCGTGCTCGCTGAACGACCGGGCCGCACGCACCAGGCGGGCGGTCCAGCGGGTGCCGGGGACCATCACGGGAATCTAGCCGATCCGTCGTTCGGTGGAGCCTGCGACAAAGATCGTTGTGGGGAAGGACAAACTCGGCCGCCGGTGAAGCTTTGCCCGGCGTGGCAGGGGGTTCCGCCGGGTAGCATCCGGAGAACGGAACGCGGGGGTGGAGGAGAAGCGGCGGCTTGAGGACGAAGAGAAGTGCCGCCGTTCGCCGGTTCGCGGGCGAGGAGTGGTGGCACGCCGCCCGGGTCGGGGCCGGACTGCTCGTGCCCGGTCTGGCGCTGCTCGCCGCCGGCCGCCCGGATCTGATCATCTTCGTCGCGTTCGGCTCCTTCACCGGGATGTACGGCCGGGCCGAAACCCGCGCACTCCGGTTCCGCCACCAGGTCCAGGCCGGCGCCGTACTGCTGAGCGGAGTCGCGGTGGGGGCGCTGTTGTCCGCCTGCCACGCGCGTCCCTGGCTGCTGGTGGCCACGGAAACGGCGTTCTCCTTCGCGTGCGCGCTCGTCACGAACCGGCTCGACCTCACCCCCCGCGGGCCGTTCTTCGGGATCTTCGCGCTCGGCGCGATCGCGCTGGTTCCCGCCGGACGGGTCGCGCCACTGGCCGGAGTTTCCTTGTGTGCCGCGGCGATCGCCGGGTGTGTCCTCATCGGACTCACCGGACCGGACCGCCCGTCCGCCGCCGTGCCGGTCCGGGTGGAATGCGCTCGGGCGTGCCTGCTGATCCACGCCACCCGGTACGCCGCCGCGATCAGCGCCGCCGGCGGCGCGGGGCTGCTGCTGGGTGTGGACCACGCGAACTGGGCCATGGCGTCGGCGGCGGTGCCGCTGGCGGCGACCGGCGCGCGCGGCCGGCTGCACCCGGGGCTGGCGCACGTCCTCGACCGCAGCCTGCACCGGGTGGTCGGCACCCTCGCCGGACTGGGCGTGACCGCGGTGCTGCTGCTGCCGGATCCCGGGCCCACGCCGCTCGCGCTGGCGGTGATCGCGTTGCTGTTCCCGACCGAGCTGTTCATGTCCCGCCACTACGGGGTGGCGCTCGGCTTCTTCACCCCGCTCATCCTGCTGATGACGGAGCTGGCCGCACCCGCGGACCCGCTCACCCTGCTCACCGCGCGCGTCGCCGACACCGTCGTCGGCGTCGCCGCGGGCATCGCCGCGGCCGCCGTCATCCGCGGGCGGTGCCGGGCCTGAGCCGTCACCCGGCGCGTTCGACCGTCACCTTCAGGTGCTTCATCAGCGGCTGATCGCTCTGCGTGCTGTAGTCCCCGATCGCGCACAGCACGTTCATCTCCGGCATGTAGCCGGCGGCGCACCCGGGCGGGATGTCGTAGGGCACCGCGCGGTAGCGCCGCAGCGAACGCGTCGTGCCGTCCTTGGCAGTGCTGGTGATGTCGACCTCGTCGAACTCGGCCAGGCCGCGCTCGCGCATGTCGCCGGGGTTCATGAAGATCAGCGTGCGGAGGTTCTTGATGCCGCGGTAGCGGTCGTCGTCGGAGTAGATGGTGGTGTTCCACTGGTCGTGCGAGCGCATGGTGCCGAGGGCGAGCGTGCCCTCGGCCGGGACGACGTCCGGCAGCGGCGCGGTGGAGAACTCCGCGCGGCCCGACGGCGTCAGGAACACCCGCTCCCGCGCCGGCTGGTGGATGCGGAAGCCGAGCGGTTCGCGCACGCGCTCGTTGAAGTCTTCGAACCCGTCGAGCACCTGTGCCATCGTGTCGCGGATCCGGTCGTAGTCGCCGGTGTAGTCCTCCCACGGCGTGGCGCTCTCCGGCAGCGTCGCCCTGGCCATCCCGGCGATGATCGCCGGCTCGGACAGCAGGTGCGGGGACGCCGGGCGCTTCATCCCGACCGACAGGTGCACCATGCTCATCGCGTCTTCGACCGACGTGGCCTGCAGGCCCGCGGCCTGGAAGTCCTTTTCGGTGCGGCCGAGGCACGGCAGGATCAGCGCCTGCTCGCCGTGTTCGAGGTGGCTGCGGTTGAGCTTGGTGCTGACCTGCACCGTCAGCTCGCAGCCGCGCAGGCCGGCGGCGGTGTAGGGGGTGTCCGGCGCGGCGAGCACGAAGTTGCCGCCCATCCCGACGAACACCGTGACCTCGCCGCGGTGCATGGCTTCGATGGTGTTCACGGTGTCGAGACCGTGGTGCCGGGGCGGCGTGATCCCGCAGACGTCCGCGAGCTTGTCCAGGAACTTCGCGGCCGGCCGGTGGTCGATGCCGCACGTCCGGTTGCCCTGCACGTTGCTGTGTCCCCGCACCGGCGACGGACCGGCACCCGGCCGGCCGATGTTTCCCCGCAGGAGCAACAGGTTCACGATCTCGCGCACCGTGTCGACGCCGTGTTCGTGTTGCGTCACACCGAGGCACCAGCTGATGATCGACCGTTCGGCGGCGCGGTAGACCTCCGCCGCGGCGCGGATCCGCGACTCGGGCAGGCCCGACTGCCGCTCCAGCTCGTCCCACTTCGTCTCTCCACAGAGGACGCGGTACTCCTCGAACCCGGCCGTGTGCGCCTCGAGGAATTCGGTGTCGAGCGCGTCCGGATCGGTTTCGGCCATTTCCAGCAGGGCTTTCGCCATCCCGCGCAGCAGCGCCAGGTCGCCGCCGATCCGCGGCTGCAGGTCCAGCGTCGAGGTCGGGGTGGCGCGGAAGGTGGCCATGCGCGCGAAGTCGTGCGGGATGATCGTGCGCGTCGCGCCGGCCTCCACGAGCGGGTTGACGTGCACGACCTGCGCGCCCCGCCGGTAGGCCTCGGCGAGCGCGGTGAGCATCCGCGGCGCGTTCGACGCGGCGTTCACCCCGAGGATGAACAGCGCGTCGGCTTCCTCCCAATCGTGGATGTCGACGGTGCCCTTGCCCGTCCCGATCGCCCACTGCAGCGCCCGCCCGCTGGCCTCGTGGCACATGTTCGAACAGTCCGGGAGGTTGTTCGTGCCGTACTCCCGCGCCCACAGCTGGTACAGGAAGGTGGCCTCGTTGCCGAGCCGGCCGGACGTGTAGAACGCCGCCCGGTCGGGGGAATCCAGGTCGCGCAGCGTGCGGCCGACGAGTTCGAACGCAGCCGGCCACGAAATCGGGACGTACCGGTCGGTTTCGGCGTCGTAGCGCATCGGCTCGGTGAGCCTGCCCTGCGCTTCGAGGTCGGTGTCGCTCCATTTCCGGAGCTCGGACACCGGGTGCGCGGCGAAGAATTCGGGACCGACGCGTTTCCCGGTCATCTCCCACGTGACGTGCTTGATGCCGTTTTCGCAGATGTCGAGGTGCAGGCCCTTGGTGTCGTCCGGCCACGCGCAGCCCGGGCAGTCGAACCCGCCGTTCTCGTGGTTCATCTTCAGGATCGCGCGCGGCCCGTCGACCAGTTCCCGTTCCCGGATCAGGAACTTCGTCACGCTCTTGGCCGCTCCCCAGCCCGCCGCCGGGTGGTGGTAGGGCTTGAATTCCGGTTCACGCTCGTCCACGTGCCGATTCAAGCACGAACGCAGTCCCGCGGGGCGGTACGCGCGGGGTCTTGTGGGCGCCACAAACTTTTCTGTGGCGCCCCACAGCGGCGCGGTGAACCAGCAGGTCGCCGGTCCGGTGAAGATCGGGTCGCCTTGACGCCCCACCGCCCCTTTCAGTAGACCGGGCCGCATTCCGGAATGGAGGGAGCACGCCGTGGCGAAAGCGGTCGGTATTGATCTCGGTACGACGAATTCGGTGATCGCGGTCATGGAAGGCGGGCAGCCCACGGTGGTCGCCAACGCCGACGGCGCGCGCACGACGCCGTCGGTGGTCGCCTACACCGACTCGGGCGAGCGGCTGGTCGGCCAGCTGGCGCGCCGCCAGGCGATCCTCAACCCGAAGGGCACGATCTCCTCCGCCAAGCGGTTCATCGGGCGCCGGTACGACGAGGTCTCCAGCGAACTGGACGCGGTGACCTACGACGTCGTCGCGGGCCCGGACGACGCCGTGCGCTTCGACGTCCACGGCAAGCTGTACGCGCCGGAAGAGGTCTCGGCGCTCGTGCTGCGCAAGCTCGTCGAGGACGCGTCGAAGTACCTCGGGGAAAAGGTGACCGAGGCCGTCATCACGGTTCCCGCGTACTTCAACGACGCCCAGCGCCAGGCGACGAAGGACGCCGGGCGGATCGCGGGGCTGGAGGTGCTGCGGATCATCAACGAGCCGACCGCGGCGGCGCTGGCCTACGGACTGGACAAGAAGCAGAGCGAAACCGTGCTGGTGTTCGACCTCGGTGGGGGCACGTTCGACGTCAGCGTCCTCGACATCGGCGACGGCGTGGTCGAGGTCCGGTCCACCGCCGGCGACACCCACCTGGGCGGGGACGACTTCGACCGGCGCGTCGTCGACCACCTCGCGGGCGAGTTCGAGCGGGAGAACGGGATTGACCTGCGCGCGGATCCCCAGGCGCTGCAGCGGTTGTTCGAAGCGGCGGTGAAGGCCAAGGAGGAACTGTCCTCGGTCACCAGGACCACGATCAACCTGCCGTTCATCACCGCGGACGGGTCCGGCCCGAAGCACCTCAACACGACGCTGATGCGCTCGACGTTCGACCAGATCACCGAGGATCTCGTCCAGCGCTGCAAGGGACCGGTGGAGCGGGCCATCGCCGACGCGAAGCTCACCCCGAACGACATCGACGAGGTCATCCTGGTCGGCGGGTCCACCCGCATCCCGGCCGTGCAGGAGCTGGTCCGCCGGCTCGCGGGCGGCAAGGACCCGAACATGACGGTCAACCCGGACGAGGTCGTCGCGCTGGGCGCGGCGGTCCAGGCCGCGATCATCAAGGGCGAGGCCAAGGACGTCCTGCTGCTCGACGTCACGCCGCTGTCGCTGGGCATCGAGACGCTCGGCGGCGTGATGACCAAGGTGATCGAGCGCAACACCACGATTCCCGCACGGCGCAAGGAAACCTTCAGCACGGCCGAGGACGAGCAGTCCGCCGTGGACATCGTGGTGCTGCAGGGCGAACGCGAGCAGGCCGCCGACAACCGGGTGCTCGGCCGCTTCCGGCTGGAGAACATCCGGCCGGCCGCGCGGGGCGTGCCGCAGATCGAGGTCGTCTACGACATCGACGCCAACGGCATCCTCAACGTGTCCGCCCAGGACAAGGAAACCGGGGCCGAGCAGCGGATCACCATCAGCGAAAGCTCCAACCTGGACAGTGCCGAGGTCGACCGGATGGTCGCCGACGCCGAGCAGCACCGCGCCGAGGACGCGCGGCTGCGCGAGCTGGTGGACGCCCGCAACACCCTGGACACCGCGGCCTACCAGGTCGAGCGGCGGCTGACCGAGCTCGGCGAGACGGTGGCCGTGCACGACAAGGCCCGCGCGGACATGCTCGTCGGCGACGCCCGTGAGCTGCTGAAGGGCGAAGAACCGGCGCTGGACCGGCTGCGGTCGCTGACCGCCGAGCTGCAGCAGCTCTACCACGGCCTGTCCGCGGCGACGTCCGAACCGCCCGCCGGCACCGGCAAGGGCGACGACGACGGCGACGTGATCGACGCCGAGTTCACCACCTCATGACCGAGCCGGAAGCGGCCGAAGAGCGGCCGCAGGACGACGTCGCGGACCTGAAGTCCCGGGTCACGGAGCTGGAGAACCGGTGGCGCACCACCGCGGCCGACTTCGACAACTTCCGCAAGCGCACCGCGCGCGACGCCGAGCAGCTCGGCGAGCACGAACGGGCCCGGGCGGCGGGCCAGTGGCTGCCGGTGCTCGACAACCTCGACATGGCGCTGGCGCACGCGGACGCCGATCCCGCGTCGATCGTCGAAGGCCTGCGCGCGGTGCGCGAGCAGGCCGGCGGGGTGATGGCGCGGCTCGGTTTCCCGCGGCGGGAGGACGAGCCGGGCACCCCGTTCGACCCGGCCGTGCACGACGCGGTGAGCACCGCGCCGGGCGAGCCGGGCACGATCGTGGCGGTCGTGCGGCCCGGGTACGGCACCGCCGAGCGCCCGCTGCGCCCGGCCGCGGTCGTGGTGGCGAGGCAGAGCTGATGGCCGGCACCGACTTCTACGGGATCCTGGGCGTCGACCGCTCGGCCGACCAGACGGAAATCCAGCGGGCGTACCGGAAACTGGCCCGCAAGTACCACCCGGACATCAACAAGGACCCGGACGCGGAAGACCGCTTCAAGGAGATCTCCGAGGCCTACGACGTGCTGTCCGAGCCGGAGACCCGGCGCCGTTACGACACGTTCGGCGCCGACTTCCGGCAGGTGCCGCCGGACGTGGACGCCGAGACGTGGGCACGGGCCAAAGCCGCGCGGGAATCCCCGTTCGGCGGCAGCCGGTTCGACACCGGCTCCTTCGACACCGGCGACGTCGACATCGAAGACCTGCTGGGCGGGATCTTCGGCGGCCGGGCCCGCCGCCGCGGCCCGATGCCGGGCGCCGACCAGGAAGCCGAGCTGGAACTGACCGTCGAGGAGGCGCACGCCGGTGGCCGGCGCACCCTGACGCTGCCCGGTCCGCGCACGATCGAGGTCACCATCCCGGCGGGCGTCACCGACGGCAGGCGGATCCGGCTGGCCGGGCAGGGCGGCCGCGGCACGGACGGCGCGCCGCCGGGGGACCTGTACCTGCTCGTGCACCTGGCACCGCACCCGCGTTACCGCGTCGACGGGCGCGACCTGGCGCTCGACCTGCCGCTGACGCCGTGGGAAGCGGCGCTGGGCACCACCGTCACGCTCCCGATCCCCGGCGGCGAGGCGAAGCTGAAGGTCCCGCCCGGCACGTCGACCGGGCGCCGCCTCCGGCTGCGCGGCAAAGGCCTGCCGAACCCGCGTGGCACGGCGGGCGACCTCTACGCCGAAGCCCGCGTCCTCGTGCCCGCGAAGCCGACCGACGAAGAGCGCCAGCTGTTCGAGCAGCTGGCCGCGGTGTCCACCTTCGACCCGAGGGGGTCCGGCCGATGACGTCCTACGCGCTCGTGCGCCGCCACCCCGGCGCGGCCCACCTGGACCTGGCCACGTTCGCCCACGCGGTCGGCCTGCACCCGGACCTGGTCCGCCGGCTGGCCGCGCTCGGCCTGCTCGACCCGGTCGTGGACGCGCGCGGCGAGCTGTGGTTCCCGGCGGCCCAGATCGCCGTCGTGGCGCGCGTCCAGCGCCTGCGGGCCGGGTTCTCGCTCAACTACGCCGCGGTCGGCGTCGTCGCCGACCTGCTCGACCGCATCGCGGACCTCGAGGCGGCCCTTCGTGTCCGATCCCGACGCAGCGGAGACTGACCATGGATCCGAACCGGCTCACCCACAAGTCCCAGGAAGCGCTGCACGACGCCCAGGCGGCGGCCCTGCGCCACGGCCAGCCCGAGGTCGACGGCGAACACCTGCTGCTGGCCTTGCTGGACCAGCCCGACGGGCTCGCCTCCCGGTTGCTCACCGAAGCGGGCGCGGACCCGGCCCGGCTCCGCGGCGAGGTCGAGGCCGAGCTCGCCCGCCGGCCCAAGGTCAGCGGCCCGGGCGCCGCGCCCGGCGAGACGCGGGTGACCGCGCGGCTGGCCCGCGTGCTCGACGCCGCCGACCGCGAGGCCAGGCGGCTCAAGGACGACTACGTGTCGGTCGAGCACCTCGTCGCGGCCCTGATCGAGGAAGGCAGCGCGACCGCGGCCGGGCGGCTGCTGCGGGCGGGTGGGCTGACCCGCGACAAGTTCCTCGAGGTGCTGAGGACCGTGCGCGGCAACCAGCGCGTCACGTCCGCGACGCCCGAGGCCGCCTACGAAGCACTGGAGAAGTACGGCCGGGACCTGGTGGCCGACGCCCGGGCCGGCCGGCTCGACCCGGTGATCGGCCGCGACACCGAGATCCGCCGGGTCGTCCAGATCCTGTCCCGCAAGCGGAAGAACAACCCCGTGCTCATCGGCGACCCGGGCGTCGGCAAGACCGCCATCGTCGAAGGGCTGGCCCTGCGCATCAGCCACGGTGACGTGCCCGAGGGGCTCAAGGACAAGACGGTCTTCTCCCTCGACATGGGAGCCCTGGTCGCCGGCGCGAAGTACCGCGGCGAGTTCGAGGAACGGCTCAAGGCGGTGCTCAACGAGGTCCACGCCGCCGAGGGGCGGATCCTGCTGTTCGTGGACGAGCTGCACACCGTCGTCGGCGCGGGCGCCACCGAAGGCGCCATGGACGCGGGCAACCTGCTCAAGCCGATGCTCGCCCGGGGCGAGCTGCACCTGATCGGCGCGACCACGCTCGACGAATACCGCAAGCACATCGAGAAGGACGCGGCGCTCGAACGCCGCTTCCAGCCGGTCGTGGTCGACGAGCCGTCGGTCGAGGACGCGATCTCGATCCTGCGCGGCCTGCGCGAGCGGCTCGAAGTGTTCCACGGCGTGAAGATCCAGGACGGCGCGCTGGTGGCCGCCGTCGTGCTGTCCCACCGCTACATCTCCGACCGGTTCCTGCCGGACAAGGCGATCGACCTGGTCGACGAAGCCTGCGCGATGCTGCGCACCGAAATCGACTCGATGCCCGCCGACCTCGACGAGCTGTCCCGGCGGCTGACCCGGACCGAGATCGAGGAAGCCGCGCTGGCGAAGGAAACCGACGCCGCCAGCGAGAAGCGCCTCCAGGAGCTGCGCCGGGAACTGGCCGACCTGCGTGCCGAGGCGGGTGGGATGCGGACCCGGTGGGAAGCCGAGCGCGCCGCCCTGCACAAGGTCCAGGCGTTGCGCGGCGAAATCGAACAGGTCCGCAACGACGCCGAGGCCGCCGAGCGCGACTACGACCTGAACCTCGCCGCCCGGCTGCGGCACGGCAAGCTGCCCGAGCTGGAACGCCGCCTCGAAGGCGAGGAGGAGCTGCTGGCGGCGCGGCGCGGCGGTGCTTCGGCGCTGCTGCGCGAGGTGGTGACCGAGGCGGAGATCGCCGCGGTCGTGTCGCGGTGGACCGGCATCCCGGTCAGCCGGTTGCAGGAGGGGGAGCGGGAGAAGCTGCTGCGCCTGGACGAGGTGCTGCACGAACGGGTGATCGGCCAGGACGAAGCGGTGCAGGCGGTGGCCGACGCGGTCATCCGGGCTCGCTCGGGGATCAAGGACCCGCGTCGCCCGATCGGGTCGTTCCTGTTCCTCGGCCCGACCGGCGTCGGCAAGACGGAGCTGGCGAAGGCACTGGCCGCGGACCTGTTCGACACCGAGGACAACATCGTCCGCATCGACATGAGCGAGTACCAGGAGCGGCACACCGTCTCGCGGCTCGTCGGCGCCCCACCCGGCTACATCGGCTACGACGCGGGCGGTCAGCTCACCGAGGCCGTGCGGCGCAAGCCGTACTCGGTGGTGCTGTTCGACGAGATCGAGAAGGCGCACGGGGACGTGTTCAACACCCTGCTGCAGGTGCTCGACGACGGGCGGCTGACCGACGCGCAGGGCCGCACGGTCGACTTCCGCAACACGGTGATCATCATGACCTCCAACATCGGCGCGCACTTCCTGCTCGAGGGCGTGACGTCCGACGGCGAAATCAAGCCCGACGCGCGCGAAGCGGTGTTCGGCGCGTTGCGCGGGCACTTCCGGCCGGAGTTCCTCAACCGGATCGACGAGATCGTGCTGTTCAAGCCGCTCACCGAAGCCGAGATCGAGCGGATCGTCGAGCTGATGCTCGGTGACCTGCGTACCCGGCTGGCCGAGCAGCAGATGACCCTGGAGGTGTCCCCGGGGGCCCTCCGGTACGTCGCGCGGCAGGGGTTCGACCCGGTCTACGGCGCGCGGCCGCTGCGCCGGTTCCTCGCCCGCGAGGTCGAGACGCGGATCGGCCGGGCCCTGCTGGCCGGCGAGGCGCACGACGGCGCGGCCGTCGAGGTCGGGCTGACCGCCGGCAAGCTCACCGTGACGTGCCGGAACCCGCCGCCGTGACCGCGCTCGCCGCGTGGGCCGAGACGCAGCTGACCAGGCTCATCGACGAGGTGTACGCGGCCGTGTGCGAGCGCATCGAGCTGTACCGGGACGAGAAGGTCGTGCCGCGGGCCGATCTGCACCGGTCGATCGCGGTGAACCTGCGGTACCTGGTCGACGCGCTGGCCGGGACCCCGAGTCCCGGTCGGGGCGCGCCGCAGGAGACCGGCAGCCGCCGGGCCCACCAGGGCGCGCCGCTGCCCGAGGTGCTGCAGGTGTACCGGATCGCCTGCGCGATGCTGTGGGACCTGCTGGTGCGGCACGCCCGCACGGCCGCCCCGGAGGGCACCACCGAAGCGCTGGTCGACGTCGCGAGCCTGCTGTGGCAGATCACCGACAACCACGCGATCCAGGTCACCGAGGCCTACCGGGCCGCGAGCGCGGAACTGCTCGCCGCCCGGCAGCGGCGGCGCTCCGCGCTGGCCGGCGCCCTGCTCAGCGGCGAACGGATGGGTGACGCCGGGCCGTGGGAGGCCGGGCGGCTGCTCGGCCTGTCGCTCGACGGGGTGCTGGTCGTCGTCGCCGGCGAGACGCGCGGGCCGGCCGAGGAGAGCCTGGCCGGCATCGAAGGGCGGCTGGCGCGGCTGGGCGTCGTCTCCGCGTGGCAGCTCACGCCGTCCGTGCAGGCCGGCGTGGTCTCGCTGCGCGAAGAACAGTACGACGCGATGCTGGCGCTGGTGCGGGAAGTCGCGCTGGCCCGCACCGGCGTCAGCCCGGTCTACCGCTCCCTGACCGACACCCCGCGCGCCCTGCACCTGGCGCGTACGGCGCTGGCCGGCATCACGCCGGGACGGCGCGAGGTACGGGCGTTCAGCGCCAGTCCGCTCGCCGCGTTCGTCGCCCGCGATCCCGACGAGGGACGGCGGCTGGCGAACGAGGTCTTCGGACCGGTGCTCGACCTGCTCGCCGAGGAACGCGGCGTGCTGCTGGAGACGCTGCGGGAGTACTTCGCCGCCGGTGGGGCGTCCGAGCAGGTGGCCCAGGTCATGCACTGCCACGCCAACACCATCCGGAACCGGTTGCGCCGCATCCGGGAACTGACCGGCCGGTCGCCTGCAGACCCGCGGGACCTGGCCGAGCTGGTGACCGCGCTGCAGGCGCTGGAGCTGAGTTCCGCGCGCCGCCACTGAAAACCCGTCCACCGACACCGGGGAAGTCCCATGAACGAGACCATCACGGCCAAGACCATCGGCACGCCGCAGGGCGGCCTGTTCGACAACCCGTGGCCGCCCGGGTTCCCGGCCGCCGGCCAGCGCGTCGCGCTCTTCGCCTACGAGGTGACGACGGTCGACGGAGCGGCGGAGGACATCCGGACCTACCACGTCGGCCCGGCCGAGACCGAGGCCCGCGGGCCGATCGGCGCGCCGCACGACGAACCGCAGGGGATCACGGTCGCCTGGCGCGGCTGCGGGACCGCCTCGGTGGTCCGGGTCGACGCCCCGCCGGGCGCCGAGCGCACCTGCGACGTGACGCCGGACGACCGGGGTCTCCTGTGACCGCGGGCCGGGGGTGAGGCGCGTGCCGGACTGGACCGCGGGCGCGCTGGTGATCTTCGGGATCACCGGCGACCTCGCCACGAAGATGACGTTGCCCGCGCTGTACCGGCTGGAACGGCGCGGCGCACTGCGCTGCCGGGTCGTCGGGGTCGCTTCCGGCGACCTGCCGGAAGCGGACCTGACGGAGCTGGCCCGGCGGGCGATCGAGAAGTCCGACGTGCCGTTCGACGAAGCGGTGTTCGCGCGGCTGGCCCGCCGGCTGAGCTACGTGGGCGGCGACGCGAACGACCCGCGGCTGTACGAGGCGCTGGCGGCGGAGCTGGCCGGGATCCGGCGGCCGCTGCACTACCTCGCATTGCCGCCGTCGTTGTTCGCGCCGGTCGTGGAGCGGCTTTCGGCGGCCGGCTTGCTGGCCGACGCGCGGGTCGCGCTGGAGAAACCCTTCGGCACCGACCTCGAGTCCGCGCGGGAGCTGCGTGCCCGCCTCCGCCAGGTGCTCGACGAGCGGCAGCTCCTGCTCGTGGACCACTACCTCGGCAAGGAACCGGTCATCGAGATCGAATACCTGCGCTTCGCCAACCACGTCATGGCGCAGCTGTGGGATCGCGACAGCGTCGCGGCGGTGCAGATCACCACGGCGGAGAAGCTGGACGTCGCCGGGCGCGGCCGGTTCTACGACTCGGTCGGGACGGTGCGCGACGTCGTGCAGAACCACTTGCTGCAGCTGGTCGCGCTGGTCGCGATGGACGCGCCCGTCGACTCCGGCGTGGCGGACCTGCGGGCGAAGAAGCTGGAGGTGTTCAAGGCGATCCCGGCCGTGGAGGTGCGCGACTGCGTGCGCGGGCAGTACGAAGGCTACCGGTCGGTGCCCGGGGTGGCGGCCGATTCGGACACCGAAACCTACGTCGCCCTCGAGCTGGCGATCGACAGCTGGCGCTGGGCCGGCGTGCCGGTTTTCCTGCGTGCCGGGAAATGCCTGCCGGTGAACGCCACCGAGGTGCGGCTGATCCTGCGCCACACACCCCGGCTGCGCTTCCTGCCGGACGCCGCGCAGGTCGAAGCGAACCAGCTCGTGCTGCGCATTTCGCCGGAGCCCGCCCTGCGGCTGCGATTGTCCGGTTTGGACGGTGCGGGCCGATGGCGCCCGGTCCGGCTCGACACGACGTTCGAGCGGGACCTCGGCACGCCGCAGTCACCCGTACGAACGCCTGCTGGCCGACGCCTTGGCCGGGGACGACCGGCTGTTCGCCTGGCAGGACGCGGTGGAGGAGAGCTGGCGAATCCTGCGGCCGCTGCTGGCGTACCCGCCGCCGGTGAAGCCCTACCCGCCCGGCACGTGGGGCCCGGCCGCCGCCGACGACCTCGTCGCCGGACATCCTGCCTGGCAGTCACCTTGGCTAACACACGGGAGACGACGATGACCTGGATCGAACAGACCAACCCCGGCCCGGAAGCGGGCTGGTACTTCAACACGAGCACAGGCGAGGTCGAACACGGCCGTCACTCGCGCGCCCTGGACCTCCTCGGCCCGTACCCCGACGAGGAAACCGCGCGCCGCGCCCGGGAAATCGCCCATGAACGCACCGCGGCGGCCGACCGCGCCGACGCGGACTGGAACGGCGAGGGGTGAACCGTCCCGCGCCACCAGAGCGGCCGGCTTAAGCGCAGTCCGCGAGGTCACCCAGCTGACCATCGGGATTGACGCCCACGGCGAGCAGTAGCGCGGGGGCGCAACGGGGGTGAACACCCGTTGATCAACGGATTCAGCCGGACAACATCGGACCGGCCCCGCACCTGTTTTACCTGGTCGTGGGGTCGGTTCGTACTGGTCAGCGAGGGTGCCCCCGGCGCGATTCACGCAGCAACCTCACGGGTCCAAAGGGGTCGTGAGCTGCAGGTTTGTGGTTCGGTCGTGATTGAGCGACGTCGTCGCGGCGGTGCTTCATGATGGCACTGAGGATGGACAGTGAGAAGGCATCACTGTGGGTGCAATGCGTGTGCACGACCTTGGTGGCGCTCGGCGCGGCTTACGCGTCGTACCGACACGGTCGTGAGTTCGCCTTGCGGTTCGGTGCGGACGAAAAGACGGCTGCGATCTGGCCGTTGATCGTGGATGGTCTGCTGACGACGGCGACGGTCGAGCTATGGAAGAAGAGTGACGGCCGGCGTTGGGCCGCGTGGATGGCGTTCGGCTTTGGCATCTCGCTGTCGTTGTGCGCGAACATCGGTTCGGCGCCGCGGCTGACGGTGTTTTCGGTCGTGGTGGCGGCTTGCCCGCCGCTTGCGCTGCTGTTGGCGGTGGAACTGCTGAACAGGGCGCTGAAGCGGCATAGGAGCAGCGAGCAGCAGGACGATGCACACCCGGGTTACGAACCTGGCCGGAGCGACATCGACGTCGTCGAGCCATCAGGACCGATCGTGGGTTCCGCAGTCTTCGAACGGGCGGTGGCGGGCGAGTCGGCCGAGGAACGGATGTGGGCGTTTTACCTGGAAGAGCGGGCGGCGGGGCGAACGCCGACCGGCGCAGACCTGGATCGTGTCGCGGGTACGAACAACTACGGACGTCGGGTTCTCCGACGCTGGCGTACGACCGGTCGCGGACCTGACGGATGTCCAGCGTCGGCGGCTGTGGCGGCAGCGAGCCAGCTGGCTCTGGCTGACAAAGCGAGAGCGCGGGGAATAGTGACGGTGCTGGAATCCGCTGGTTAAGAGTGGTGATCTTGAGGGTTCGGATCGTGTCGAGTGATGCCGGGCAAGGTCGTTTCCTCGGTCGCAGCGTGGCAGCGGTGCCGGCCCGTGACGCGGTCTACCGTCGCGTCCGTGCGCTCTCGGGCTCCCCTCGGGCTCGCAACTGTCAGGCGGTGTCGCCTGGTCCAGGCCGTCTACAGCAGCCCCGTTCGCCGGGGCGAGACGGCTGTTAGAGCAGGTTTGATGCGGCAGTGCGGCCGTGGGGCGGCGCACGGAGTGGCTTGCTCAGGATCTTGCTCCTTCCATCCAGTGCATCTGCACCGGTCTGGTCGCACTCGGCGCGGCGTATGCCTCCTACCATCACGGACGTGAGTTCGCATTCCGTTTCGGCTCGGATGGCGTGACCGCCTCGATCTGGCCGCTGCTGGTGGACGGCTTGGTGACGATCGCGACCGTCGAGCTGTGGAAGACCCGCCGTAGCGGGCGCCCGTCGAGCCGGTGGGTAGCGCAGCTGGCGCTCGTGTTCGGTATCTGCCTGTAGTGGGTGGCGAACATCTGCTCATCGCCGGATCTGGGCGTGCTGCAGGTGACAGTGGCGGCGTGTCCGTCGCTCGTGATGCTGCTGGCGGTCGAGCTGTTGACCGTCGCGTTGAAGCAGCGGTATCGCGAGACTGGCTCCGAGACCTCGACCCCGGCAGCGAGATTCACGGACCGTCTCCCGAGATGGAACCGAGCGACGAGACCGTCGAGCCGCCCAATCCGGCGACGGTCTCGCGACGGGACATGGAGAGCCACGAACGGCCGAGGAGCGAAGTGGGAGTACTACGTCGGCCGAGCGTGCATGCGGCCGCACGCTCGTATTCGAACTGATGAATGCTGAGCCATCTTCCCTGCCCAGGGTCTGACGGGGCCTCACACCCCCTGCCGAGGCAAGCTCAGCAGCATCCGTCCCTTCGGTTGCGGTTGTGCGGTGCGAGAGACTACGGCTGTGACGACGAACGAGGACCCCAGCCGCCTGCGGCCGCGCTTCCGGCGCCGGGCTGAGCCGGTGGCTGGTGCGACTGACCCGGAAGCTCTGTTCGGCGAACTCCCGCGCACCCCGGGCGGAGTGGGCGCTCTGTGGTCTCACCAAGCCGACCAGCTGCGGACCTACGCCGACAATCACCGCGACACCCCGGACGTAGCGCTTGAGCTCCCCACCGGGTCCGGTAAGACCCTCGTCGGCCTCCTGATCTCCGAATGGCGGCGTCGTACGCTGGGGCAGCGGGTCGTCTATGCTTGCCCGACCAGGCAACTCGCCCGCCAAGTACTGCAGAAGGCGACCGATCAGGGCATCCCGGCCGTCATGCTGATCGGGTCGCACAGGGACTGGGCTCAGGCCAAGCTCGCGCGGTACACCCGGGCCGATGCCATCGCCGTGACGACCTACAGCGCCATCTTCAATCTCAACTCGCACCTGGCCGACGCCCAGACACTGGTTTTCGATGACGCGCACGCTGCGGAAGGCTTTGTCGCCGAGGCGTGGGCGCTGAGCGTCGGCCGGGATACCGATCAGTACGAGCAGCTCTTCGACGCGCTGGGGGAATCAGTCGAGCCGGCGCTCGTCACACGAATGGTCGGTCCGGTCTCACCCGCTGTAGATACCCGTGAGGTGCGACTCCTTCCCGTCGGCGCGGTCGCGCGCCACACCGAGGATATCGATCGCGTGCTCAGCGCGCTTACCGGCGACTCCGCCTACCGGTTCCGGATGGTGCGCGCCAACCTCGGCTCGTGCCTGTTCTACGTTTCTCGTCGTGAGTTCTACATCCGGCCGATGATTCCACCGACGTTCCAGCACGAGCCGTTCACCGATCCAGGTCAGCGGCTGTATCTGTCGGCTACTCTCGGTGGTGCCGGTGAGCTGGAACGCGCTTTTGGTCGTACGGACATCAAACGCGTCCCCGTGCCGACGGCGTGGGACAGAACCGGCAGCGGGCGTCGGTTCTTCGTGTTTCCCGAGCTGGCGGACGTTCCGGTCGACGGCAGCCTCATTGATGATGACGAGGAGAACAGCCAGGAGCCGGTCGCAGGCCTGGTCGACAGCTTGCTGGCCCTGTCCCGGAAGCGGCTCGTGCTGACGCCGGACGAGGACTCGGCCACGCAGATCGCCAACCGGCTGGGCGTGCCTGCTGCAGAGCGATTCACCGCGAAGGACTCCGACACCGGCATCCAGCCGTTCGTCGACGCCGAAGCCGGGATACTGCTGGCGCCCAGCCGCTACGACGGCATGGACCTCGCCGCTGACGTCTGCCGCATGATGGTGATGTCGGGCCTCCCGGCGGCGTCGCACCTGCAGGACCGGTTCCTGGACACCAAGTTGCGTGCTTCGGAGGTACTCGACGAGCGCGTCCGCACCAGAATCGTCCAGGGAGCCGGCCGATGTACTCGGGGGCCGAAGGACTGGGCCGTCGTCGTGGTGACGGGTGCGGACATCTTGCGGTTCCTCTCGCGCAGGGAGATCAGGGAATCGCTGCCGGCCGAGCTGCAGGCGGAGATCACCTTCGGGCTTGATCAGAGCCAGGTCCCGGCTGACGACCTGATCCTGCTCGCGGAGAGTGCCCTCGAACAGGACCGGATCTGGCAGGAAGACGCTGAACCGGAACTGGCAAAACTTCGTCGCGAGGCCACCCGCGTCGCGGCGCCTCACGCGGCTCAGCTCGCCGCGAGCACTGTGCGTGAAGTGAGAGCTTGGACCTACGCCTGGCAGCAGGACTGGGAGTCGGCGGCGCGGACAGCCGGTGAAGTGTTCGAGAACCTGACAGCTTCCACACTTCGGCCGTACCGCGCGCTATGGGCCTACCTCGCCAGCGCCTGGTCCGATCTGGCGTCGACGGGCGACACGTCGCCGGCGGCCCTGCGCAGTGCCGACTTCCTCCGGAAGGCGTATGCGGCCGCCGTCGGGACCACGTGGCTCAAGGAGGTCCACCGGCTCCCGAGCGCGACCTACGACTCGGATCCCGCCGACGAAGCGGGTGTGACAGCCGTCGTTTCATTGCTCAACGGCAAGTTGGCGTCACCTGTGAAGTTTGAGAGCTTCTTCTCGAACATGTTGGCGAACCTGAGCCAGCGAGAGGCGTCCAGGTACGAGCGAGGCCTAGTGGCGCTCGGCGAACTCCTGGGGGCGGAGTCGTTCAAGCCAGCGGAAAAGGGTCGGGCCGACGCGGCTTGGATGTGGCGCACGCTCTGGATGACCGTCGAGGCCAAGAGCGAGCAGGAGCCTGCGGGGATGCTGAGCATGGATTACGTGCGGCAGACCAACACCCAGCTTGCGTCGTTGGCCGCAGACCAAGGTGTGGAAGCCCCGCCCAGCGGCAGCGTCTCGATCATCGTGACGCCGCGTGGCGTGGTCGACCCGGATGCCGTGCCGATCGCGGCCGCTCACGTCCATCTGGTATTGCCGAAGCGGATGTTGGACGTTGCGCATGACGCGGTGCGAGCATGGAAGGAACTACGTGGCATGGCGAAGGGGATCGCGGGCGAGTTGCCGCGTGAAGAGTTCGCCAGTGTGCTCTGGGACAACGGAGTATTGCCGACGCAGGTGCGGGAGCGGCTGACTCGCGACCCGATCCGCGGCAGCTGAGGCTTTCGGCCTACCGGCCTAGCGGAAGTCGTGAGATCTAAGAGGCTTCGTCGACCTGACGCAGAACTGGGGCACCTTCCTGATCGCTTCGCGCCGGGCCGTCGAGCTCGCAGCGCTTGCCGCCCTGCGGTAAGCGCTGCGACTCAAACTGATATCGGCGCGGCGGCCACCGGAAGGTGCCCGTCGCGGATCGTCGTGCTGATGAGCTTGGGAGCTGCGATCGACTTATCCGGTCGCGCCTGCTCTCCGAAGGTCGGCGGCGAACGCTTTCAGTTCTTGACCGAGTGCGGGTGAGGCGTAGGTCTTCACGACGTCCGTCCGTGCCGGGCAGATGCCCAAGTCGGGGCACACCAGCGGAATCATGACTCGCATGGTCTTGTACAACTGGGCATGCGGGAGGGTGCCGAGGATCTGTTTGACGCCGAACGCGGACGCCGCGCTGAGGACCTCGGCGAGGAAGGTCGGGCAGCCGACACGGATCAGCCCGGCGCGGAGCGGCAACTGAGCCCATTTGGCGTACGTGGCCGGGTCTAGGCCCTTCGCGACGTTGTTCAAGCACACGCAGAGACCGTGTGATCGGTAGCGGACCGGGTGGAACCACGGGACCTTGTCGATCGCTCGATTGGCCAGCCGGGTGTAGAAGCCGTTCTCGTCGAAGACATAGGTGACGACGTCGCCGGCGATGTTCGAGGGATCTCGGGTCAGCGATTCCTTGGCGCGTTGACGGCGTTCGGCTTTCCGGTCGGGTGTCGGCTTGGCTTCGCGTGGCGGCGTCGGCGTATGTGTGGGCGGAAAGGTCGTCCGAGGCCGCGGTGACGTGTACTGCGACGTCGGTGGAGTGGTCCAGTCCGGCCTGTGGGCCTGGGCTCGCGGAACGGTGCGGCGTTGGTACTTGGGGCGGCTCGAAGTTTGCCCGCAACGCTGTCCACGCTGGGATCCGTAGCGGTGGGCACCTCCACACGTCGAGCAGTGATACTGGTCGCGGGGAAGTTCTCGGTGAGCCGCCACCCGTTCCACGCTAGGCAGGAGATCGTCGGTGGTCCCTCGGCTGTTCCGGTCTGGACCGGACTGGTGTGCTTACGCCCCGCGTTGTAATTCGTCCTTGTGAGTGTCAGGAGATCAGGCAGGGTTACTCCTGCGACTCGGCCAGCAGCCGCGGCGCCAAGGCCTTGAGTTCCGGGCTCGCGGTCGCGGCCCGTTCCTGCTAGTCGCAGCACTGACCGGGCTGGCCTACATCTGGACGTCCCAGGTGGAGTAGGCCGTCTACGACGATGAGCTGCATGTCCCGGCTGCGTCCGGGGGCGTGCAGCTGGCGTGGCAGGCCGCCATCGCGAGGACCGCGATGCCGGACGGGACGGTGAGCGGGATCCGGCGGGGCGGCGCCTTCGGTCGCGGCGGCGGTCGGCGCGTCGTGACGCGGCGTTTGGGACTGTCTACTCTGGCTTGCCCGCAGTCCGGTCGGTCGTCCATGACACAACGGGCCCACCGCTGCGGCCTGCCGACACGGTGGCCATCTCGAGGTACGTTGGCGGTTCGACTTCACGCTCCCATTCGTAGAGGGTGACTCTCAGCGTGTTGCACGCGCGTCCCAGCATCACGGCGACAGGGAAAGGGACGCGCATGAACAAGTGCACGGGCCGGCTTCCTGCGACCTCGCCGATGCGCTGGCGCAGTTCCGTGACTAGTGCGGGGCCGGCGTCGGCGGGGATGGGTTCGCGTTTCGCCACTGCGATCTCGACTGCGTGGGCGTAGGGGTGGCTTTCGGCGTAGCGGCGGAAGCCCTTGTTGGGTGGTGCGGGTACGAGATCGAGGTACACGGCGACGGGGCTATCGGCTGGACCGTCGAGGGGAATTGCGCTCTGCACAAGGGGCACAGTCTGGGTTTCGGCTCCCGTCCACTCGTTTCCGTCCTGGTCGGTGACCGTGACGGCGAGCCCGGTCGTGGTCGGTAACGCGGCCCCGAGTGCGAAGGCCATGCTCAGGTGTGCGCCGCCGGTGATGTGCAGGTGCTGGGCGCCAGCCGACTGCACGATGCGGGGCAGGTCGCCGAGGAACGGCGCGAAGTCTTCCCAAGCTTCAGCTGGCGGCACGCTGGTGCTGTGCAGGGGCGGGCGAGTCCGGAGCGCGAGCGGTACCTTCCGGGTACCCAAGGCGGGGGTCCGCGTTTGGATGTCGAGATGCAGCTGGTCATCGACGGCCGCGCGGCGGACGCGGCGGATCGCCATCGCGCCGGCCAGCCGAGCGAGCCCGGCATGATCGAGCACCGCGAATTGGTCGAAGTCGCTCAGCGTTGCGATTTCCTGTGGGAGCAGGCGGTCAGGGGCGCCGTAGTCCAGCCGGCCGTCCGAGCCGGTGATGGTGTTGCCGATGGCGAAGGTGAAAGCCGAGTCGCCTTCCAGACGAAGAAGGGCCGGTAGTTCCAGCTCCCGGACGTAGCTCGAATGCACCATGTCGTCCGTGACGAGGAGGACGGCCCCGGACAGCCCCGAATCGAGGGCTTCTTGCAACCGCCGCTGAAAGCGGCCCGGCGGCAGGTGCGTCTGGTCATGCCACACGGGGACGCCGTGAGCGCGAAACACCCATGCGGCGCGGTCGGCCAGAGCATCTCCGTCCGAGTGGCGGTAGCTGATGAAGATCGGGTCCAGGTCATTTATCTGGGGCATCTACAACCTCGTGTACATGGCTGGGACAGATTCAGAGACCGGCAGCGGGCGGGGTCCGCGCGGACGTTCTGGCTCCGCTCGGCGAGAACCGGCGCTCGGGGCGAGTTCGACGGCGATGGTGGGGAAGCGTCTGTCGCGGAGCGGGGTCGAGCGAGATTGCTGGGCCGAGCGTCGGAGGCAGGCCGGGTGCGGTCATGACGATTCCTTCTCAAGGGTCTCGGAAAGCAGTCCGTGCATGAGCGCGTGCTTCGCAGACTCGGTGACAACTGCCTCGACGAGGTCGTCGGCCCTGTGGACGAGGAGCACCAGTGGCTGCTCGTACTGGTCGGACGCGTGTTGGATCGACGTGATGTCCTGGCTGCTGGCCCCGCAGGCCGCGGGGTGGCTGTGCCAGTCCCCGACGTAGCCGAGCCAGGGGTGCGGGAGCCGGTCGAGGGCCTTTTCGAGCGCGGCCTGCGCGGTGCTCTCGACACGCACCCAGGACGTGTGCGTGGCTTCGGGGTCCTGCACCTCGATGGCGTGGCGTACGACGACTTGCCCGTCGTCCCACCAGCCGAGCAACAGCCCGCCGGTTTCGCACGGGTGAGCGGCGCCTGCCGCTTCGCCGATCGTCGCGAGCACATCCGGGGCCACCTCGAGCACCTTTGCCAACGGCGTCATGACGCGAGCCGGTGCGGGATCTCGGAGGCGACCAGGCCGACTCGGTCGAAGGGAGGCTGGTCCTGCGGCCGGCGGACGTCGGCCAGAGTGGCGGGGAGCGTCTGGTCGCCGGTGGCCTGGTCGATCACGGCTTGAAGTGCGAGTTCGGCAGCCGCCACCACGGCGCCCGGCGGGGTGGGTGAAACCGGGCTGCCGCAGCCGCGTTCCCGCAGCTCCGACGACCGGTCGAGCAGGGCGAGCGATGGCAGGTGGTCCTCCCCGGGGCGTAAGGGCATGCGGTCGACGCGCAAGACGTCGCCGTCGCGTTGCACGCACACGGACACGACGGCGTGGTCCGCCTGGGAGTCGATCAGGGCGGCCGCGGTCGCCAGCAGGCCGCTTGCCAGCCCGCTGCCGGTCGCGTCCACCACGATCCGGTGGTGGCGGACCAGGCTGAGCGCCATGTCCAGGTCGGTCAGCCGCACGTACTCGCTCTGCACAGCCGTGACATCGGGGTCGACCGTGGCCAAGCAGTCCCGAACCGCGTCCGCTTTGAGCAGCCCTACGTGCCGGGCACCGGCGAGATGGCGGACGACGTTGCCCGGTCGCAGGCGCTCGGCGTCGAGCAGGGTGAGCTTGCGGAATCCCGATCTGAACAGCAGGTCGGCGGTGAACGACCCGATCGCCCCGCAGCCCACGATCGCCACGGGGATGCCGGAGAGGGCCGAGCTCACCGGCCCGGCGCGCATCATGCGCGTCCACGTGCTCGTATCCGCGCTTTCGCACGCCGTGATCCGGATTCCCGTGACGTCAGGACGGGCACGCAAGGCCAGGGCGGCGTCCGTGCCACCGTGGCTGTACTGGAGCAGGAGGACGGTCACCACGCCCAATCCGATCAGGCGGCGGACCTCGGTGGCCTGGTCGCCGAGAGCCGTCGCGACGTCATCCCAGTTCCGCAGCGGCCGTTCGACATTGCCGATCGTGGCGACCCAGGCGAGACGGCGGTCTTTGCGGTTTCGCCGCCGGCCGCTGACGATGCCTCGGGTTGGCCGTACCCGATCGGTGATGACGACGGTGCTCCGGTCACCACTGGTTTGCACAGCTTGGCCGGAGACGAGTCGCGTCGCGTCATAGAGCACCATCCGGTCGTCGTCCTGTTCCTGGCCTAGGTAGCGTTCCAGGTCGCATGAATCGTCGTCCGGCCAACCTGATGCCGTCTTCTGCAGCCAGTCGGAGATCCGGTCCACGAGTATTCGCGCGTCCCACCAGGGGGCTTCGTCGACGGGCCACTCGTCCTCCCAAAGGCACAGCGAGCCGTCGGCGTTGATGTGGAACGTGACCTCGAGTGGAAAGCCTGGGTCGAGGATGATCACCTGGGGCGGGGCGAACGGGAACGTCCTGCTCGGGGTGATCACGACGCGGGCTGCGAATTCGGCGGACTGTTGCCCTTCGCTGGCGGGTTTGCTCCACCTCACTGGGCCCCAGAGCCGCTCGCCGTCGTCGGCGAAACCGAGTGGCGGGAACTGCTCACGCCAGCGCTCGAGATCTCCGAGGGACCAGGTCATGCGTACCGGCCACGGCCGGCCGGCACCGCCGAAGCGCCCTTGACCACGCCGCGGGCAGATTTGGTCGATCCGTCGGCGTTGCAGGAGTCGGGGAGCGGAAAGACGTCCTCAGGTTCGGTGGTTTCCTGCGTCTCACCCAGTAGTTCTCGCCACTTCGCGGCGCTTGCGCAGATATCCTCCTCGTCTCGTGCCGACTCCGCCAACTCGGCTGCCTCCGCGATCCGCTCGGCGGCGGCCTCGGTCTGGTCCTCGGTCGCCTTGGTCGTGATGGTGCGGTCGTCGAGCGTCGGGTCGGCGGGGCCTTCGTCGACGTAATCGGGCAGCCGGTCGGCGATCTCTCGCAGGATCACGCACAGGTAGTCCGCGATGGTGTTCTCGTTCGGTTTGAGGTTCTGGAAGGCGTGATAAGTGAGGACCTCGAAGTAGTAGCCGCCCGGTTGTTCGTCGACCCAGGTGCGCCGGATCTGCCGGATCAGCTTGACCATATGCACGTAGACGCCCGATTTGGGGTTATCCGACGAGAGCAGGAACGTCTTGTTCGCCGCGGTCGCGAGCTCGCCCATCTCGACCGGGTTGGTTTCCACCCAGCTGGCGCGGCCGTCGTCCTCGATCTTCTGCGGGATCTGCCAGTGCTCATCGGGGTGGTCCACGCACGGACGGGCGATGACGACGTCCACCGACAGGTCGAAGTCCGGGAACTCGACCTTGACGGAGCGGTGCTGCCGCTCGACCCTGCCTGGGAAGGCCTCTTCGAGGACCTCGGTCACGTGGTCCAGGATCTTGCCCGGCCGTAGTGTCGATGTGGCCTTCGTCAGCCGGGCGAACACGTCGACGTCCTTGACGCGCTTGATCGATACATCTCGGCCGTAGGAACCGATGAGTACCGGGGAGATGCCCAGTTTCGCCAGCCGGTCGTCAGCCTCCAACGCTGCAGTTACCTGGTCATGAGCCTTGGCGGCGTTCTGCGCGTCGGCTTGTGGCTCGATGCTGGTCAGTGCCGCCTTGAACTGCGTGGCGAGAGTCGCCATGGGTGCTTCTCCTTTCGTAACTGGATGGGCGTTTCCCGAATCCGGCGGAAACCACGGCCGGGCGATCGTGTCAAGGACATCGCCACGCACTCCGCGAGCAGCCGGCCCCGCACCTAAGGACCGCCGATGTGCTGCTCGGTGCGTCGCGCCGGGGCTCGGTCTGAGTACTCCTCATCGGCCATGCCCGAGCCCCTCCCTACTGAGGCGGCTGTCCGCCGGTCGGCTGCCGGAGTGATCCGGAAGGCGCGGCGTCCATCGCAGCGGTTTCATTGAATCACGTGAAACCGGATCCCGTGCACATGCCCCCTTGTCGGGCGTGTCGATCTGGGAGACTGGCCGCGTGCGCATCGAGCTCGCCGGCCGGTCGCCGCTGCTACGCCGGCTCTGGTCGATCGAGCCGGAGGCAGGCTCGATGGTCCTGGACGCACGTCGGCTCACGTTCGCCTCGCCGCTCGACCTCGCGGCGATCGTGGCGCTCGCCCGCTCTGCGGCGGCGCGGGGCGATCGGGTGAAGCTGATCGCGCCCCGTGATCACAACGTCGCGTCGTACCTCGAACGGCTCGACGTCATCAGCAACCTGCCGCCGGATGCGGAAGTGGTAGGTGATCTCGGCGGAGGGCCTCGCGCCGACCTGGCCGACAGTCTGCTGGAAGTTGGGCACCTGACCGCGGAACACGCGACCCGGCTCGTTGAACGGATGGGCCGGATGTTCGCCCGGCACTACGGCCGCCTCGGCCTTCGATACTTTCAGGGGGTCGGTGAGCTCATCGACAACGCGGTGAGTCACGGCGTCAGCGAGCTCGGCGCTTTCGTCGCGGCGCAGGTCTACACCGGAGCGACCAGTGGCCGGCGAGGTATCGAGTTCGCGGTGTGTGACACGGGCGTGGGAATCCGTGCTCACCTTCGCCGTAACCCGGCCAATCACCATCTTGCGGACGACGTGACGGCATTGAAGAAAGCCCTCCGCCCCGGCGTTACCGGCACGGAGGAGACCCGAGGTCACGGTCTGAACGACTTGTGGCGGGCTGCTCCGGATGCCGGATTCGCTCGCCTCCTGCTTCGCAGTGGCGAAGGTCTCGCCAGTGTCGTCGACCATGGCGGCGTACGGCGTCCGATGTGCGTTCCTGCAGGGGGCGACGTCGCGGGGACTTGGGCTTGGCTCCGAGTTCGTCCTTACTAGTTCAAGCAGCGTGTGCTTCAATGGTTTCATTGAAACCGGGAGGCTTGTCATGGTTCCGCCACATCTGTACCGCGTGAACGAGCACGGTTCCTACCTCGCCACCCGGAGCGTGGCCAAGCTCGCGAGGGAGTCGTTGGAGCACGAAGCGGCTGCCGGTGCGCGGGGTGGTGAGGTCATCATCGACTTCTCCGGTGTCGCCGCCATGACCATCAGTTTCGCCGATGAATTCCTCGGGAAATTCTATGCCTCCGTCGCGACGGGTGATGTTGCCGTGTCAGTTGTGCTGCTGCAGGGGCTGAACGAGGAAACCCTTGAGACAATGCAGATTTGCCTGGAACGGCGCGAATTGATGGCGGCCACTGTGGACGGTGGGCAGCTGCAGCTCCTGGCGGCGCCTGAATATCTCGACCAGACGTATCGTCAGGCCGTCGCGCTACGGCGATTTCGTGCCGCCGAGCTATCCGAGCGGCTGGGAGTTACGCTGCAGAACGTGAACAACCGTCTCAAGCGTTTGGTCTCGAGCGGGACTCTCAAGCGGGAGAAGAGCATTCCGTCCAACAGGGGTGGCAAGGAGTTCGTGTATACGATCCCGGCGTCGTGGTGCGGAGGGGGCGCATAAGTGCCGATGATCCGCCGGGAAACGCTACGGTGAGTAGGCGTCTGCGGGCCGGCGCCGAACACGTTGACCACCCATCCGTCTCGGATGACTGCGGCGGCCGGCTGGCGGAAATCGCTTCGCTGTCCAAATGTGACGCGACGTCTTCGAGTGGCTACTGCCTCTGGCCCTGGACGTACTCGAGTGCTGCCAGCTGAGCTCCGTAGAACTCGCCGAGCTGCACATCCTGATCCAGGTGCATCCCGGCGGCCCCGCGCATGCGGCCGAGTTCGTCCCGCCGCGCGAGCAGATCGACGCGGTAACACAGGCCGCGGGGCTGACCTCCGACCTGATGTCGCCCGGACGTTGGTGACGAAGCTCGTGGCCTGGCGTACCGCTTCAGCAATCGCGCTGCCGCCTCCGAGTGCCGGTGTTCAGGTCCCGGTCTTTTCTGCAGCCATCAGGGAAAGGTACTTTTTCGTTGCCGTTTCCATTATTTGCTCGGCGGTGCTTCCCGGAGGCACTTCCAGCTGCTTGATCGCCTCGATCGCCAAGGCGAAACGACGGTTGTTGGGCCCTATCGAAACGTCGGCGCCTTTCAGCACTTCGGCCCCGGCGCTGTACGCTCGGCCTTCGCCGCTGTCGATGTACCACCCGGACTCGCCGGGACGCGGTTCGGCCACTTTGGTCAGGATGGCTTCGACGCGACGCTTGAACGTCTCCAGCCGCCTCTGAGCGCCGGCCGGTTCCTCGTCCGGCTGGTCTTGCTTGCCGGTGCTGACATCCGCGTCTTCCGTCGTCATTCTGTCCCCTTCACTCCCAAGTGATGTTGCCGGGTTGATCGTTGGGTCGATCTGCGAGCAAGTAGAAGAACGTCGTTCTAGAAAACCAGGCGTAGAGCGCCCAAACCGCGTTGAAGAGCGACACGATCGTGAGCACCTGCCACCTCGTGTCGTGAACTCCGAGTATCTGCGGATGCACGGTCAGCGCAAGGGCCTTCGTGACCTGTGCCTCGAACAAGCCCGCAGCGGACAGGACAAGGGTTACCGTGAGCAGTGACGAGACGCGAGAGACGAGCGTGCCACCGACCAGGCCAGTGCTGCGCGCCTCGAACCCGGCGAAAGCGCCGGCAGCCGCCGGAAAGGCGAGGACGATCGCCGGAAAATTGGCACCGAGGCCCAACTGGCCCTTGTCGGCGATCGCCGCGATCAAGTATATGAGCAGGAATGCCGAGGACGCGGCAGCAGCGGAGATCGCGATCGATCCCGGTGGCACCTCGTAGAACTTCGCACTGAGCCAGAGGTTGTCGGCCAGCTCGGTCGACACCGATCTCATGTAGACATGCAGGTAGCGTTGCCCTCTGCGGCGCTGGAGCCGACGATACGGGTGCGCGACAGCTTCCCCCGAGGCGTCTTCGGTCACCGTGAACGCATCAGCGTGATCGGGCATCTGCTGCACCGCGGCATAGGTACCTTCCGGTCCTTCGACCAAGAGGTGGTAGCTCTTCGCGGTTGCCGCGTTATGCAGTTCCAGGCGTAGGTAGATCGGTCTGCTACCGATGAGGGCCGCTAGACGGTCCTTGAGCCAGGCAGGCACGTTCCACATCGGCGAACGTTTCAGACTGGGGATCTGGTATCGCTCGTACGTGATGATGCGACGCGATTTCCGCCGCGGTGTGCCGGGGACGACCGCGACGATCGCGTAGTGACCTGCCAGGATCTTCACCAATCCGGCAGCGCGGAGAAGGGCGTCCGCCGGCTCGGATCCGTTCTCGAAGAGCCTTGCCGTCGACTCGATACCGGCAACGCACTGATCCAAGCGTGTCTTGCCGATGACCGACAGCCGGGCCCTGACCGCGATGAGGTTCATCCCCTTCTCAGCCAGCTTGCGCAGCTCACGAGCGTGTTGCGCCTTTGCGGGGGAGTCGAGTACCGGGTGATTCTGGATGCCGGCCAAGCCATCGAGGATCTGCGAGAAGAATCCGCCCACTGTCAGCAAGAGGTACTCAGCGTGGTTCAGGGTGGCGACATCGCTGCCGTCCAGACTGATCTGCAAGTCATCTTGGAGCTCACCCTTGAGCGGCAGCATCAGCGGAAAGTAGAGATCGTCTTGATCGCCCTTCGGGACTTCCAAGGTGATCGCCACCTTCTGCCGGACCGTCCGATTCAACGGGCGAACGGTCTCGACGACGCGGCCGCGGAGTCTCGACGGATCGACGATCGCTTCGATGTACCGTTTTGCCTGCGTCGCACCGATGTCGTCCTTGACGTACTCGACGGCTTTGGTGAGCAGCTCGTCGACGTCGACGTGACCGTTGGAGGCGCGCACGTCGCGTGCGCGCCGTTTTCGCCTCCTCTCGCCGACTCGCGTAGGGCGGTAGACGAAAATCCAGACGTGAAGCGCGACCAGCGCCAGGCCGATCGCCAGCAGCCCGGCGATGTAGTCAGCGGAACGTTCGCCGATGGCGAAGACCATGAGCAAGAAAACGATCGCCAACGCGATGACAATGGCCAGACGAGCCGCCCTGAATCGTAGCCCCTTACCGCTTGGCGAGTCGCCGTCGTCGCTCTCGGCGTCTGCAGCCATCGTCGTCCCCTCCAGCTTCCCGAGTGGTACCCCGACTCCATGGCCGCGGCTGGATGCCCAGCCGCGGAGGGGGTCTGTAGGGCACTCGCACCACACTTCGTCACCGAACTTGAACTGGGTCGACGGCTGTCGACTCGGTGTTACGGTCGGTGACGGACGACACTCGTACGGAGTAATGAGACGCACGTCGGTCGACTTCATAGAGCGATCAGTCCGCAGCACCGGCAGGGCGTGGCGGCTGCTGGAGAGGCACCGTGAAGCAGATCGCCGGTCATGGCGATCCTTTCGCATCGGGGCGACGACAAGCTGCTTCACCTGTCGAGGATGCGGGAACCGAGTCGCGAGTACAACTCTTTCGCTTGCTGACCGTGACGTTGGTCGATTGTGGGCGTCGTCATCGTTGACGGCTGCGCACGGAATGCGGCGACGACCTTCGAGCGCCGCTGGTCTGGCGGATTGCGACGCAGGCAGGTGACCGACGCAGAGGCGCAGCTGGTCACCGACCGCGGCAGGCAGAGGGCCAGGCTGTCTACCGACGACACGGCCGTGTCCACGCGACGGCCGCTCGGCGTTCGCGCACTGCTACGCGCGGACACTAGGTCTGGCTCTCCTCTCGCTGGGCGGCTACCCAGCCGTCCAGGTCCGCGGCTGCACCGAGATGTGGACAGTGCTGGTCGACGATTGGCTGTCCAAGAAACCGGTGAATCGTTCACAGGCTACGGACCCAGACTGCCGGTGTTGGGAGGTCAGCGCAGCCGGCCTGGCCTTCGGGTGGACCGCGGTGGCGGCGCGGCATCTGGACAACGGGTGCACGACGATCACCAGTCCGAACTCGCGGCTCTGCAGAGGGTTGGCGACGTCGTGTCACCGGGATCCAGGGCCCAGCCGCGGGGGTGGTGTTCGGCAGGTGGCGCGTCGTGGTCCAGCGCCTGGACGGCGAAGGCGCCGATCGGCGTGACCTCGGAGGCGCCGGCCTCGACCGCGCAGGACCCGGCGGCCACGCTGGTGCCCGGCACAGCCGCCCCGCCGACCTGGGTCTGGTACGTCACCGCGGCGGCCGCGGTGCTGCTCGGGTTGCTGACGCTGCGCTGGACCCTCACCCAGCTGACCCGCCGCCCACCGGTGCGGACCTGGCGGTTCGAGGCCGACCCGGACCGCGGGCGCACCGAGCTGGCCACTGACACCGCCGTCACCCCGTTCACCGAAGAACTGCGCGCCCACCCCGACGTGCACCAGGCGCGCGCGACGCTGGCGGGAACTCGCGAAGCCCCGTCGCTGGCTTTGGTGATCACCCTGACCGACGACGGCCATCCCCAGGATCCGGGAGCACCTCGCGGCGGAAAGCTTGCCCCGGCTGCAGCAGGCCCTCGACCTCGAGACCCTCCCGGTGAGCGTGGAGTTCCGCTTCGCCGCCACCACCGGGCGCAGCCTCCGCTGACGTGACCGGCTCGCCGTCAAGAAGTCTGCTGCAGGACTTCGGCGAGGCCGGTGAGCTCGATCTTCTTCCGGGCGGTGGGAGACGGGACGACGTGCACCTCCAGGCCGGCGGTGCGACAGGCGCGAGCCAGGCTGACCAGAGGCTTCAGCGCCTCAAGTGTCAAGTGGGTGACTGCGGTCAAGTCGACGACGACAGCGCCGACGCCCTCGGCCGCGTGCCGCACGACCGCGTCGCTCGCGGCCTCGAGCCGCCCGGCGGCCGCCGCGTCGAGGGGCCCGGACGCGGCCAAGGTCATCGTCGCGCCGACCGGGCCGGTCACGTGCACCCGCGCCGCCGTCCCTCCGGCGCCGCTGTCGGCGTGTGTTGGCATGAGGCCTCCGGTTTCGCAGTGCCGACCCGTCTGCTGGGGGCACCCGCGGTCCGTACCCGCTGGTCAGCGCGACAAGCACGTGCATCGCGCCCTCAACGGTTCGGCCGGCCATGGCTGTGCCGGCTCTCGGGAAACGATGCGTGGTCGCTGGATGAGCGGGGGTCACCACCCTGCAGGACGGAGGTGAGGAGTGTTTTCAGGCACGTCGACCCGGCCTGCGGGTCGGCCTCTCGAGAATCGTCGCCACCATGCGTGCGGGCGAGTTCGTCATGCGCTTGCGCCTGCTCCTGGAGGTGGTCACCGCGAACTGCGATTGCGAGGGCGAGTTCGTGCTGCCGGGCGGCTTCGGCCGGGTTCCCGAGCGCGGCGAGGGTGCGGCCGAGTTCGATCCGGGCGTGGGCCTCTAGCCGGGTGTCGTCGTCGAGCAGTGTGACCGCGACGCGGTGTGATTTCAGCGCCTCGGCGGGATGTCCCAGTGCGCGGTGTGCAGTTCCGATGAGGGTCAACGCTTCCGCCTCGCCGGCCCGGTCCCCGATCCGCTGTCGTAGCTCGCGAGCCTGCCGGAGGTGTACGAGGGCTTCGTCGGCGGCACTCAGCTCGATGAGGCATCGCGCCAATGCCGTGTGCACGTGATCGTTGGGACTCAGCTGGCCCAGGTCGTCGCAGAGGGAACAAGCCGTCCGCAGGTGGGCCAGCGCTGCCTCGTGCGAGCCGTCCAGCCACCGGACGACGCCTCGGGTCCAGTGCGTGATGATCGTGGCGTCGATGCCCAGCGGGGACAACGCGGGAAGCTCGGCGAGCTCGTCGAAGGCGGTCTGCGCGTGCTCCGCGGCTTGAGCGTGAGCGCCGCGTTGCAAGTGCATCAACGCCAGCAGGGCGAGGGTGTGCGCGTGGGATTCGGTGTTCTCGCGGTGCTCGGCCGATGTGGTCAGCAGGTCGTGAGCGCGTGCGGTGTGGCCTGCGGACCAGTGGGCCAGCGCCAGCAGCGTGCGCAGAAGGTCCTCGCCGCCTTCGGCTGTGGCCCGCGCGGCCGTCAGGCCTTGCTCGAGCAGTGCGATCGCGTCACCGGCGAAGTTGCGGCACAGGACGTGCCACAGGGAGATCGCCAGCTGCCACGCGTAGCCGCCCTGGCCTTCGGCCGCGGCGCAGCGGGTCGCCGCCAGGACGTTGGCGCGCTCGGCCGTCAGCCACGCCCGCGCGGCCTCCGCCCCCGGGCCGTTGTCCTCGATGCGGGCGGCTGCCTCCGTGATGGCGGTCAGGTAGTGCTTGAGCATTCGCTCGGTCATGCGCGGGTCGTCCGACATGCCCCGGGCGTACTGCCGCAGCAGGTCGTGCTGCCGGTACCGGCCCGGCGCCGGCTCCTCGGCCAGATGGACGTCGACCAGCCGCTGCAGGGCTTCGTCGGCCCGGTTGGCCGGCAGGCCGGTCATCGCTGCCAGGACGGCGGTGTCCGCGTCGGCGCCGGGATGCCGGCCCAGCGCGGAGAACAGCTGCTGGTCGACCGGGGACAGCTGCTCGTGCGACATGCGGAACGCCAGTGCCACCTCGCGGTCGGCGAACAGCCGCGGCAATTGCTGGCGCGCATCGGCCAGTTGCGCGGACAAGTGCGCGATCGGCCAGGTCGTGCGGTGCGCCAGCCGCGCTCCCGACAGCCGAAGCGCGAGTGGCAAGCCCGCGCACAGCCGGACGATCTGCGCCACCGCCTCGGGTTCGGCACCAGCCCGATCCTCGCCCACCAGGTGGGCGAGGAAGGCTTCGGCCTCCTCCTCCGCCAGGACGGTGAGCGACAACGGCCGCGCGCCGGCCAAGTCCGGCAATCTCGCGCGGCTCGTGACGATCACCAGACTCTGTCCGGTGGGCAGCAGCGGCGCCACCTGCGTGTGGTCGACTGCGTTGTCGAAGACGACCAGCAGTCGCAGCGCCGCGGTCGTCGCCCGCCACTGCGCCATGGCGTCCCCGCCCGGCGCGGTCCCGAGCTGTCCGAGCAGGATGTGCAGGATCTCTTCGACGGTCAGCGGCATTTTCCCCGCGCTGTGCCCCTGTAGGTCGACGAAAAGCGCACCGTCGGGGAACCGGTCGGCCAGCAGATGAGCAGCGCGGACGGCGAACGCGGTCTTGCCGACCCCGGCCATTCCGTCCACTGTGTACAGAGCGGCCCGATCCTCCGCCGACATCGCCAGCCGCGCGAGCTCGTCGTGCCGCCCCGCGAAGTAGGGGAGATCTCGGGGAAGGCAGTTGCGGTGCGCCGCGGGCACCTCGCTGACCCAGTCGACCGCGGGATCTCCGTGCAGGATCTGCGCGTGCACGCGCTGCAAGCCGTGCCCGGGACTGGCACCGAGCTCCTCGGCCAGCAGCCGCCGGATCTCGTCGAACACGGCGAGTGCGTCGCCTTGGCGGCCGCTGCGGTAGAGCGCGACCATCAGCAGCTCGCGCACGCGCTCGCGGTACGGGTGCTCGGCCGCGAGGCCGGACAGCTCGGGAATCGCCGACGCGTGCTCGCCGCGCAGCAGATCCAGCTCGGCGAGGTCCTCCAGCGCGCCGCAGCGGTATTCATCCAGCCTGGCCCGTTCGATGGCTGCCTCGGCCGTGTCGATGCCGCTGAAGGCGGGGCCGCGCCACAGCGCCATCGCCTCGGCCAGGTGCTGGCCGGCCGCGCGCAGGTCGCCGTCGCTCTTGTACGCCCGCGCCCGCGCGAGCCCGGAGGCGAACTGGACGCTGTCGAGCCGGCCGGGCGCTACCCGCAGCACGTACCCGGTGCCGACCGTCTGCAGTGACCCATCGTCGAGCTCCAGCGACCTGCGCACGTCACCGACGTACTTCTGGACGAGGTTCACCGCGCTCCTCGGCGGGTTCCCGGCCCAGGTGCCCTGGATGATCTTCTCGCGGTCGACCTGCTGATTGGCGTGCAATAGCAGCACGCCGAGCACCTTGAGGCACTTGCCGGGGCGCACTTCGATCGCGCGAGCACCACGCCAGGCCGCGACCGGCCCGAGCACACCGAACCGAACTTCGGGCATGAGACGTCCCCTCCCCGGGCCGATGGTACCTCTGACCAGTGACTTTCCGTAAGACTGCAGTGCGACTTCAGTGAACGCTGCGACGCTGCCTTCACCAGCGACGACGTGCTGGCAAGAGGGGAGTCGACATGGAAATCAGCACAAAGGTGCGCCGCTCCGAGGGCTCGCGGACGAGCAATCCGAGCCGCCGAGCGAAGGCGGCCGGCGTGGTCGCAACGGCCGCGGCGGCTCTACTCACCGGAGCGCCGCTCGCCTCCGCAGCGCCCGCACTGGCACCGAGGAACTTCGAGGTGATCCTCCGACACAGCTCAGGCACCATCGTCGGCCACATCACGGGCAACCTGACCTGGTCGACGTCCGGCAGGACGGTGACCTTCTCGAACCAGACCTTGGCCGTCAAGACCGGCGAGTGCGTGGACGTCGCCTACGCCGGCTACCAGGGGAACACGCGAGTGACCCAGATCTGGCAACTCACGGATCGGTGCACGAGCACGCCCATCGCCGACTTTCCCTTGCCGACCGACGTCCCGGGCGGAATCCTGCAGGTCAACATCAGTCTGACCGATGTGGACCACAAGAACAGGGAATCGGTCGCCTGCCCCAAAGACCAATCCGTCTGCCACTCGTGAGCCAGGGGAGGAATCCATGATCAAGAAGGCGATGGCAGTGCTCGCGGCGGCCAGTGCGGGCCTGCTGGGGCTCGCGCTGCCGGCTTCCGCGGACGTCAGCTCCAGCCAGGATTGCCAGAACGGCGCCGGCTACCAGACCGTCGTGAAGCGGGCCGCGGTGATCGCCACCAACAACGTCGTCGTCGGGGAAGTCCAGCTGTGCCGGCAGGGCAGCCTGTACTTCGGGTTCGTGCTGTTCGACCAGGCCATGACGGCCAGCCAGTACGCGCAGGCCCGCCTCGACCGGTACGACCAGGGGCAGCGGGTCGGCACCGTCAGCTGCGACAGCTCGGGCGGGAACGGAAGGGTGCTGCCGGGCCAGCGCCGTTGCTGGACGCCGAACCTCAACGGAGACGCCGTCCGGTACACCTTCGTCGCGTCGGCATCCAAGTTCAGCAGCCACACGGGTGATCTGCTCGCCTCCGGCGACACCGGGCTCCCCGGTCGCTGAGCCGGGCCTGCGTGCCGCTGCCCGGAACACTCAGGGAGGCCGGGCAGCGGCAGCAGCGACGAGACCGGGCACAGCCTGATCCGCGCGGACAGCTTGCTTGTGACCGCCGCCGTCGACCTCGAATGCAGCGTGCCGGCTCGGGGCGAGCGTTCGGTGCCGTTCTGAGAGCCGTCCACGAGCACCCGGGCCCAGAAGAGGGGGCATGACTTGATCCTCCGCAGCAGATTCGCCATCAGTGTGGTGACGGCCCTGATGAGCGTCACTTTCGCAGCGAAACCGGCGAATGTGGCGCTCAGCGTGTCGGATCCTCCGACTTGAAGCCGTCGATGCCCGTACGGCGTGCCAGTCAGCCGAATCACCGTCATCGCCCACCACACCCGGACAGCCGGGACGGTGTACCGGGTCGTGAATTTGACGCTCTGTGTCAACCAGGTCGGAGTCGGGCCGTTCTCGCACGCCGACAGGTGACGTGGGCGAACGCTCGCTCCAGCTCGGACTTCACCGGGCTGCCGCCGCGTCGAGAGCGATCCGGATGTCGTCGGCGCGCTCGGGCAGGCCGACGGCTCGCCACAACTCGGCCGCCAAGCCCAGCCAGCGCCGAGCCGCGACCGCGTCGCCGAGTTCCAGTTCGAGTTCGCCCAGCTGTTGCCAGCAGGCGGCTTCGTTGCTGCGGTCGCCGTTGAGCCGGAACACGTGCGCCGCGCGCTGAAGGGCCAAACCGGCCCGGGGACGGTCACCGAGCTCCGCGTAGATCCCGCCAAGCCGTTGCTCGGTGTAGGCACCGCAGCGCTCGTCGGTGATCTCGTTGAAGATCGTCAAAGCCTCGGTCAGGTCGCGCAGCGCGGCCGGCGTGTCGCCGATTCCCTGGTGGTACCGGCTGAGCGTGCGGAGGATCACCGCCTGCCGATGACGGTCGCCGAGCTTCCGGGCGATCTCGAGGCCGTCTTCGATCCACGAACCCGCGTCTTCGGCGCCCTGTTCGAAGCCGATGATGCCGATCGCGGTCCGGATCTGTGCTTCCGCCTGCTGGTGCCCGGCGGCCACCAGATGAGTGAGGCCTTCCTTGTCGACGGCCAGCGCTGCGTCGAGTTCGCCGCGAACGCGGTGCACAGTGCCCAAGCTCGCGAGCGCGAGTCCTTCACCGCGTCGATCGCCTGTGGTCCGGTACAGCTGCACGCAACGGCGCAGGTGCTGTCGTGCCTCATCCATTTCGTCCAGGTAGATGTGCACCTGACCGAGTCCCTGCAGCAACGCCGCTTCACCGTGGGTGTTGCCGGCTGCGCCGACGGCTTTCAACGCCACTTGGTGACTGCGGTTCCAGTCCTGGTAGAGGCTGCGGTGGTCGTAGTAGGGCACCGCGGCGGTCGCCAGCTCCCAGGCCAGCTCGTCCAGGCCCCAATCGGCCGCGAGTTCCATCGCGCGCAGCAAGGTCCCGCGTTCGGCGTCGAACCACACGATCGGGTCGACGATCGCGTAGTCCGGGATCCAGCGCGGGGACTGCCCCGGAGTCGGCCGGAAAAGGCTGGGGTAGAGCAGGGCACGAGCTTGCTCGGCGAGGGCGAGCCAGGCGGCGAGCACTCGTTCCACTGCCGCCCGGCGTTCTTCGGTGGAGTAGCACTCCTGCGCCCCTTCCGCTGCGTAGGCGCGCAGCAGATCGTGCAAGCGGTACCGCGGCTGCCCGGCGCGGTCGGTGGTGACCAGCCGCACGAGGTAGGCGTCGACCAGGGCGTCCAGTACGTCGTCCGGGTCGGGCCGGTCCAGGAGCGGGCCGATCACCCACGCCGGGAGCGCCTCCGCGCCGAGCAACCCCAGCAGCCGGAAGGCCTGGACGGCTTCGTCCGGAAGAAGGCGCAGGCTCAGGTCGAAGTTGGCCCGGACGTCGAGATCGCCGACTCGCAACTCCCGCAGCCGGCGGGATTCGTCCTCGAGCCTGGTGCGCAGCACGTGCAGGGTCCACGCTCGCCTGCCGGCGAGCTTGGCCCCGGTGATCCGGATGGCCAGCGGAAGCTGCCCGCACAGCCGGACGATCGCGGCGGCCGACTCCGGTTCCCGCTCGACGCGCTCCGCTCCGGCGATGCGGGCGAGGAGGCCGCGTGCGTCTTCCGCGGAGAGCACGTCCAGCTCGACGTGTTCGGCGCCGGCCAGGTCGGCCAGCCGGCGCCTGCTGGTGACGACCACCGCGCAGCCGCCGGATGGGGGCAGCAGCGGCCGCACCTGCTGAACGTCGGCCGCGTCGTCGAGCAGCACCAGCATGCGCCGTTCGGCCAGTCGTGACCGGTAGAGGGCGGCTCGCTCGTGCAGACCGGGAGGCATGACCGCGTCCGTGACGCCGAGCGCGCGCAGCAGTTCGGCCAGCATCATCGCCGGGTCTCGGGGTGACTCCGAGGTGCCGGCGAGGTCGAGGTAGAGCTGCCCGTCCGGGTACGCGTCTCGTGCGTGGTGAAGCGCTCGCACGGCGAGCGCGGACTTTCCGGTCCCCGGTGCGCCGGAGACCACCGTCACCCGGTGATCGGCCAGCAGATCGAGCAGCTCGCGGAGGGGCTCGGCCCGGCCGGTGAAGTCGGGGATGTCCGCGGGGAGCTGGGCGATCGGCCGCGGCGGGCCGGTCGCGGTGACCAGGTCGAGGTCGGGATCCGCGCGCAGGATCTGGGCGTGTACGCGTTGCAGTCCGTTTCCGGGGTTGGCCCCGAGTTCGTTGGCGAGCAGCCGCTGGACGTCGTGGAAGACGGCGAGCGCCTCCCCTTGGCGGCCGCTGCGGTAGAGCGCGACCATCAGCAGCTCCCGCGCGCGTTCGCGGTACGGGTGCTCGTCGGTGAGCCGGGTCAGCTCGGGGATGGCCGCGACGTGGTCCCCGTGCAGCAGGTCGAGTTCGACGAGGTCTTCCAGCGCCCCCAAGCGGTATTCGTCGAGCCGGGCGCGTTCCGTGGCGGCCGCGGAGGTGTCGATACCGCTGAAGGCGGATCCGCGCCACAGCGTCATCGCGTCGGCGAGGTGGCGCCGGGCAGCGGTCAGGTCGCCGTCGCTCCTGGTCTCCCTGGCCCGGGCGAGCCGGGCCGCGAACTGGGCGCTGTCGAGCTGGTCAGGGGCCACCCGCAGCAGGTACCCGGTGCCGACCGTCTGCAGCGAGACGTCGTCGAGACCCAGTGATCTGCGCACATCGCCGACGTACTTCTGGACCAGGTTGACCGCGCTCCTCGGTGGTCTCCCACGCCAGGCACCCTCGATGATCTGCTCCCGATCCACGCGCTGGTTCGCGTTCAACAGCAGCACACCGAGCACTTGGAGACACTTGCCGGAGCCGACCTTGACCGGGACCGTGCCGCGCCAGGCCGCGACCGGCCCGAGCACGCCAAAACGAACATCGGGCATGCAAACGCCCCCTCCCCGGCTCGATGGTACCTCCGAACGGCCACGTTCCGTAAGACTGCAGCGCGACTGCAGTGAACGCTGCCACGCTCTGGGCCACGGCGAATCGCAACAACGGCAGGGAGTTCATGATGACAGCACCGCCGCCCGGCGCCAGGATCGAGCAACCACCAGAGGTTCACTCCGCCGAATGACGATGGCCGCGGTCGTCGCAGGAGCCGCCCTGGTGGGCGCGCCGGTCGCCACCGCCGCACCAGCCACGCTGTCCGCCGACCCGTCCAACCCGATCGACCCGATCCTCCGCTACGGCGCGACCTACGCCCTCGGCACGCTGCGCTGGCACCAGCGATCCGTCGACGTCGACTACTCGTTCAAGGCCAGCAACTGCCGCCGGCTCTACGCCTACGACGCCAACTGGAGGCGGTGGCCGCCGAGGAGCACCAGTCTGCACTGCAACGACGTGACCACCGACACCATCAACGTGCCCGTCGACATCGCCGGCGGCCCCATCTACGTCGAACTCTGCTTCAAGGACGAAACCGACACCGCCCACCTGGCCCGCGAGGGGTACGCCCACCCCTGACCACCGTGTTGGCCATCCCGGGTCCGACCATACAAACACCGAGGGGAACCCATGCGCAGTCTGAAAGCAGCGGTCCTGGCCGCGACGATGATCGGCACCTTCTTGAGCTCCGAGGCGCCCGCGAGCGCGGCCACGGTGGGGATACCGGCTTCCTACGGCGGCACGACCATCGATCTCGGCAAAGGCTGGAAGGACGCCCAGGTCTGCGCCGAGTTCGCGGTGGGCGACGTGCGTTGCTTCCGCACCCCGCAGGACTTCGCGGCCGCCACGGGCGAGTTCGGCATCGCCGCGGCCGAGGACTGCAAGTACACCTGGGTGTGCCTCTGGGAGGACATCGACCACACCGGCAGGCGCCTGCAGTGGAACGCGTCAGGCACGAAGAAGCTGGCCGACTGGGGTTTCCGCGACAAGGCCAGCAGCGCCGCGCTGCACCGGCCGCAGAGCGGCGCCACGCTGGTCAACTACGTCACCGCCCTCCCGGATCAGCACGCGTACCTGGCTGCGAACCGCATCTACCCCGACTTCCGCATCTTCGGCTGGAACGACAAGGCCGACGAAATCCAGGTCGGGTGACGATGGCCGACGAGATGGTCAGACGGGCGCAGCGGTTCGTCAACGACGTCTACAGCAGCCGCACCGGGATGACGGTCGAGGAGGACGGCCGAACCAAGTGGGAGGTGATGTACGCCCTCACTCGCGCCCTTCAGTCGGAGCTGGGGATCTCGCCCGTGTCGAACAGCTTCGGGCCGACGACGCTGTCCACGCTCACGTCGAGATATCCGAAGCTGAACTTCGGCACCATGCCTTCGGCGGACTTCTGCCGCATCATCCAGTCGGCCCTGTACTGCAAAGGCTACGACGGCGACGGGATCAACGGCGCGTACGGTCCACGCGTCCAAGCCGCGGTGACGAAACTCAAGGAGGACATGGGAGTCGAGACGGTGTTCCCCGGCAGTGACTTGACGCCGAAGGTGTTCAAGGGACTGTTGACCATGGACGCCTACGTCGACGTCAACTCCGGTTCGCCGACGGTCCGCGAGATCCAGCAGTGGCTGAACGGACGTTACATCGGCCGCCGCGACTTCTTCGTCATCCCCTGCGACGGCCACCATTCGCGCGACGTGGCCAAGTCCGTCTTGTTCGCGATCCAGTACGAGCTGGGCATGGCCGACGGGTCGGCCAACGGCGTGTTCGGGCCCGCCACGCAGGCGGGCCTGAAGCAGCACACGGTCTCTCTCGGCAACACGGGGATCTGGGTGTGGCTGTTCTCGGCGGTGCTGGCGCTGAACAAGCGACCGGTCGACTTCACCGGCACGTTCGATTCCTCGCTGGGCAGCGCCGTCCGGGAGTTCCAGTCGTTCGCGAAGCTCGCGGTGTCCGGTAACGGCGACTTCCCCACCTGGGCGTCGCTACTGGTCTCCTACGGGGACCAGACTCGCAACGGTGAGGCGTGTGACGGCGTCACCCGGATCACCGCTTCTCGCGCGGCGACGCTGAAGGCGCAGGGCATCGGTTACGTCGGCCGGTACCTCACCGCGTTGAGCTCGACCTCCTTGCCGGAGAAGCCGATCCAAGAAGGAGAGCTGCAGACCATCGCGGCCAGCGGCCTGCGGTGCTTCCCGATCTACCAGACGTTCGGGCGGGATGCGGCGAGCTTCACCTACGCGGCCGGCAGGGCCGCGGGCTACGCCGCGATGAACGCAGCGCAGGACCACGGGTTCAAGAACGGCACCCGGATCTTCTTCGCGGTTGACTTCGACGCGCTCGACGGGGAGGTGACCTCGAACGTCCTGCCGCACTTCAAGGGCATCGTGGACTCCTTGGCGGACGCCGGAAACCCCTATCTGGTGGGAATCTACGGGCCGCGCAACGTGTGTTCGCGGGTCGCGGCCGCCGGACACTCGACGGCGAGTTTCGTGTCGGACATGTCCTCGGGGTTCTCCGGCAACCTGGGTTACCCGTTGCCCGAAGACTGGGCGTACGACCAGATCGCGACGCGCACGATCGGGTCCGGCGACGGCCGGATCGAGATCGACGTCGACATCGTTTCGGGCCGTGACTCCGGACAGGGTTCGTTCGACCCGCCGCGCAAGGTCGTGCCGGACACCCGGCTGGCGGTGGAGGTGTACCCGGCGCTGGAACTCGACGTCGGCAAGTACATGGAATCCATCGGGTTCCCGAACAACGGCGGTACGCGGAACTTCGCGCACTGGAAGTGCTTGCAGACCACGGTGTGGGATCACGACGACGTCATCACCGAGCTGTCGAACCGGTACACGATGCGCAAGGCGCTGATCCAGGCTTCGGCGTACTGGGAGATGCGGCACTGGGACGCGATCGACGACAGCGTCGACGCGTTGGTCGAGGGCTACCACAACCGTCCGCCGGGGGTGCCCCCGCCGCCGAACGTGCCCCGGGACTCGTCGACGGGTATCGCCCAGATCTTCGGGGCGACCGCGATCCTGGCGTGGAACCACTGCATCGCCAAGGGGGTGGCGACCGGCAGGATCCGGGACACCGCCGTGGACGAGGACATCTACGCGACCTGGAAACAGCTCAAGAACGACGAGGAGTACGCACTCCGGACCGTGGCGATGATCCACATCTGGGACGCGGACGGCAAGCCGGGCGGCCAGAACCCGCCGGAAGGAGAGACGGTGCTGAGGCCCATCGCGTTGAACTACACCGAGCGGGAGATCTTCGAGGTGCTGCGCCGTTACCAGGGCTGGGGCCCGGAGGCGGAGGAGCACGCGGGGCAGCGCATGGCCCTGTACCACATCCTCGAGAAGTACAACGGCATCTCGCGGCACCTGTGAGAAGGGGAGGAGCAGAGGTGACAACCCTGCGACGCCGGACGTTCCTCATAGCCGCGGCGGTGACCGGAGCGACGGTCGTGCTGCCGCCTACCACACCCGCGGGCGCCGAAACGAACCTGTGGGACGGGGCGCTCAAGCGCCGGGAGCCGAACCAAAACGGTGTGTTGACCGGAGCGCCGTCGCACAACGGCTGGGAGATGGAAGCGGTCGCCGACGGCCGCGGAAACATCCACACGCGCCCCGTGCCGGGCACGCCATTGTCCGGGGTGCAACTGCGCGTCGGTGTGGTGGACGCAGTGCTCGCGTACGTCATTCACCGGTTTCATTGCGATGTGGACGAACTGCGCGATGGTGACGTGGTCGGCTGGCGCCCTCCGGCGACGGTCACGCCGGCACTGGCCGAGTCGAACCGGGCTTCGGGGACCGCGGTCAAGATCCGCCCGGGGCACTACCCCGCCGGGTCGCGCGGCGGCTTCTACCCACCGCAGGTCGTCGCGATCCGCGCGATCATCGCGGACCTGGGCGGCGTCGTCCGCTGGGGCGGGGACGACAAACGCGTGGACGAGGCGTTGTTCTCCATCGACGTCGGGCCGGATGACCGCGCGTTACCGCGGACCGCGCTCCGGGTCCGTCCGTTGTGACGGCCGCCGACACCCGTCCCGAGTCGGTTGCCTGACGCGGAACCAGATCCGGGTGGCCGCCCACCGGCCGGTCAGGTGCGCGGTGAGTCGGGCCAGCAGCGGCACGCAGTTCCGCAGTTGCTCCTGCTCGCCGGCGGCGAGCGTGTCACGGATGGCGTTGTCCAAGGAGGTGGTGCGGCGCTCGCGTTCCTGGCGCAGGCGTGCCCCGCCGGCGTCGGTGATGTGCAGGAGCATCTTGCGGCCGTCGTCGGGGTGGCGTTCGGCGGTCACCAGGTCGGCGGTGGTTTGCGGACCGTCGCGGTCTACGTAGCCCAGCACGGTCGCGGCGGCCTGGCCATCGTCCCGTTCACCGACCACGGCATGCGGCATGCGCAACGCCACCTGGCGGACGCACGTCGCTGCACTCGGCAGGCCATGCCTGCAGTGCGTTGGGCAGATCGACGGAGCACAGGTCGCCCGTGACCGCGAAGGGCTGTTCGCGGACGACGATTACATCAAGAACGCAGGCCTCGACGCACCGGCCCGCGAGAACGTCTCCCTACTGGCGCCCTCAGTCACGGCGTCCCTGCTTGCGCAGTTCGTGAGCCTCGTCGTGGCGGCGGGCGGCCGCGGTGGCCCGGAACCGCTGCGCTTCTCACCGGCGACGCACACCCTCGGGCACCTCGACCACGAAACGGCGGCCGGCTGTGCCTAGGAGGCGATGACCGCCGTCGGCGACCGCCGTGTCAAGCTCACCAAAACGCACCTGGAAGCCAAAGCGGCTCGTGGAACGCGAAAAGCGCGTGAACGGTCGCCAAGTATTCGTGTGCGACGCGCCATCCAGGACATTCGGGAGAGATTGCCGGGATTCACGCTGTTTGGTGATCGGCTCGAGCCATGGACGCCCTTTCCTGGCTCGAACGACTGTGGCTGGCTGGCCGCGTCCCTTCGTCGACGCCCTCCGGGCTGGACCAGTAAGGCCGCCGTCGCGGCGTGCTGGGCCTCCGAAAAGGTGGGCATGACTCCACGATCGAAGACGTCCGCCGGACCTCGGCGGACGGCACGGTGCGCGAGCGGCACTGAATCGACGAAGTAACCACTGAGTTCGTAACGGTCTCCGGCGGCCGACGGGGGGTGAGACGTCTCTGGCTCGCCTACGACGAGCCGTCGCCATCTTCGCTGGGCTCGTCCGAGCTTGGCTGGAGTGTCGCGATGTACAGGGCAGCTTGGAGGAGCAGGGCGGCCAGGGGGCCGGGTACGCCTTCGAAGAAGCCGTGGGCGAGCTCGTTCCGGGCGTTCCACCCCATCGGGCTGGATAGCAGTATCGCGAGGTACCGTCCCCAGGACTCGTCAAGTCCGCGCTTCCCGAGGAACTGCAAGAGAACGCCGACGCCGACGTACTTTCCGGGCGTGGTGTTGCGCTGGGTCTGGTAGACCGGCTCGTCCAAGCTCCGGGCGAGGTTGCGCAACATCGTCTCGATCTTCGGCGCCAGCAGGTAGACGCAGGCTTCGTCGTCCCCCGACCAGTAGCGCAACAAGCAGTCGGCCAGCACACGCGCGATCTCTGCGGAGATGGAGGGATTCTGGGCGACGAAGAAGTCCTGGAGCTCTTCACGGCTGGGGCTGTGATTGGTCCCGATCTCGACGAGTGCCTGGGCGAAGATCGGGGCAGTGAAATCCATGGTAGTGGACTCGACAAAGGCGAGCTTCTGCAGTTCCCGCTCGTCGTCGTCCTGCGGCCGCCAGCGGGGGAGCCCGTCGCCGCCGAGCATCACCCGGGGAGTCATCGAAAATAGCGGTGCTTGCTGCTTGAGGACTTCCACCCGCGCACGGTTTTCGTCAGTGAGCCCGCTGGGCGGGACGCCGATGCCTCCGTGAGTGAACCGCTGCAGGCAAACGCGCCAGTCGTCGTCGGCGGCGATGTGGTCCACCCATCGGCGGATCTGCTCGCCGGGGATCTCGACGGATCGTCTGATACTTTGCAGCCCCATTTCGTCGTTGTCGATTTCCTGCAGGGCCTTGGTGGCCTGGGCGACGAGGTCGTTGTGCCCGTGGTTGCGGGAGTATTCGATGGCCTTGATGAGGTGGTTCATCTTCCGCAGGCCCCACGTCGTCTCGGCGGCCGCAATCCAGATCGTGGCGATTTCGCGGTCGATCCGATCGAGTTCGTCCTTGTTGCCCTTCGCACGACGCCGTTGCAGAGCGGCCACGTCCGCCTCGATGTGCGGATCGTCGGCGTAGCGGGTGCGCGCTGTGGCAAGGAGGTCGTCGACTGCTTCGGGCGGGTTCTTCTCGGCGACCAGCCGCTTGAGCAGCCGGAACGGGACTCCCGGATGCCACTCGGCGTCCTCGACGTACTCGCGGGCGTCGGTGATCATCTGTGCCATCGTGCGCTGGGCCAAGTCGTCGCGCTTCATTTGGCGGGCGATGTCGAGCGCACGGACCAAGGCGAGGGCTCGGTAGAGCGGGATCCAGTTTCCGACGCTCAGTTCCAAATATGCGAGGCAGGCTCGTTCCGCGTGGATGTGCCGGGGCTGCCGACCGAGGGAGAAGAGGAGATCGTTCAGGCGCGCGCGTACCGGGGAAGTCGAGGAGGAATCTGCGACCGCCGCCCAGAGGTCGGCGACCGACGTCGGCAGCGTGCCAAGCGGCGCCGGATACGTCTTCCCGCCCAGCGTCCACGCCGAAGCGAACACCGACTCGTCGGCTTCCCCGGCCTCCGTCATCCGATAGTCGAAGGCGACCGCGATGGCGTCGATGTCAGCGGCGTCCCGGCAGGGCTGCAATGAGGTCGACACCTCGTGCCACCCGGTGCTGGCCGCGGCAGCGGCGCTGTCCGCCAGCGTGATGAGTTCGCCGATCCGCTTGGAGGAGAGGTCGAACTGCAGGCCTTCTTGTGCAGTACTGGACACGGCCGACACGGTACCGGGGGCCTTCCTCGAACGTCGCGGAGTTTTCGCTGACCACGGGTCACTGCTACACGAGCTGAATCCGAAGCGAGGTGTAGTTACCCATTCGGGTGGTGTTGGCTTGCCCCGCGGTAGGGCAAGGTCGCGGGCCAGGAATGGCGCGAGCACCGGTTCGGACGCTGACTCGGTTCTTGTCATCCGAGCGAGGGAGCTGGCGCTATGAACAGCCGGTCCACTGAGAACAGTCCGTTGACCATGTTGCAGAAGGAGTTCAGCGATCCCCGGGGCGTGGCGCGATTCGATCAGGTTCTCCGTGGCTGGGCCGCCGAGGACACCGCGCTTTCGGACGCTCCATCCCACGGAGACCTCGTTGCCATCCTGGCCACCCGAGACTACGGCCGCCACGATGAAGTGCTTCACGCACTCTTGGTCCGGGCTGCGGAACCGGCAAACTCGGGTGTCGTCGCCACCGAGATCGTCGTGAACGCGCTGCTGCCGGCTGTCCCGGGCATCGTCGGCAGGGTTGTCCGGGCAACTCGTGCAGCCGCCGGCGTGGTCGGCGTACGCCGTGGCGTAACCGGTGGTGGCGTCTCGGCCTCGGAAGACAGCCGTGACATCCAGGCGTCGGTGATCGGGCACCTCTGGGAGCAGACCCGGTGCTACCCGCTTCGGCGGCGGCATCACGTCGCGGCGAACCTGGTGCGCGAGACCCAGCGGGCCGCGCAGCGGGACTTCGGCGTCGACCACGGCCAGGCCGCCGCGGACGTGGTCAGCATGGACGACGACCAGGTCTACCGGCCTTTGGGGGCCGTCCCTGCCGAGCCCGATGCGTCGGAAGAACTGCTCGAGCTGCTGGCGTGGGCGGTGGAGGAAGAGCGGCTCGACGAGCACTCCGCCGCCATCCTGACCACCCGTTACTTCGATGGCCCGCTCGGTCGGGACGGCGTCGCCACGGACCGGCAGATCGGCGCGCTGATCGGGCTGAGCCAGCCCACGATCACCCGGCACCGCCGCCGGGCGTTCGAGCAGCTGGCCGAGGCCGCGACAGAGTTTCGCGGCCATCACCTGCCCTGGGCTGGCTGAATCACACCAGCGGTCCGACCTGCGTGCCTCTGAGCAACAGCCCGCAGGAAACGCACAGGAGGTCGAGTCGTGTTCCGTCGTCACGACCGCAGCGGCGCGGGCAGCAGCCCGCTGGTGAAGCTGCTGCCCGACGCGGAGCTCGAGCCTGCGCTGCGGGGTGCGACCCGCCGTGTCGGCCGGTGGGTGGCGTGGTTGGCCGTGCTGGCCGCCCCGCTTCTGATGATCGCCGGTCTGATCGTTCTCCAGCCAGCGGGTGCGCCGTCGATGCGGGACGGCGGTGCACCCGCGCCCTCTTCCTCGCCGGAGGGTTGGGCGGAGATGTACGTGCGGTCCTGGCTCTCGGCGACCCGGGACGACCCGGCGGATCTCGAGACCTTCTATCCGCCCGGGATGAAGTCGCAGCGGGCCGTGGGGACGCAGGTTCCGGTCGACACCGCGGTGGTCTCGGCGGTCTCGCCGGCGCCGGCGGTGTGGTCGATCGTGGTGGTCGCCGACGTGCTGGTGCTGCAGCCGGACGGCAAGCGCGCGGCGACGCTGCTGTGCGCCCAGGTAGCGATGACCGGTACGGAGGCCGCCTATGTCGCCGCGGCCTTGCCCACTCCGGTGGCTTGTCCGGGCATCGGCGGCGCCGTCGAGCTGGCTTACGACGAGCTCGCCGATCCGGGCGGCCCGCTCGGGCAGTCGGTCACCGGGTTTCTGGCCGCCTACCTGGCGGGGCAAGGGCAGCTCGACCGGTTCGTCAGCCCCGGGGCAAGCCTTGCCCTGCCGCGGCCGGCGCCGTACACGGCGGTGCAGGTCGCCGAGGTGCGCACGCACGAGAAGTTCGAGCCGGGCCAGGCGGCGAGGCCGGTCGACGGGACGGTTGTCCACAGCTTCACCCGCGCCTGGGGCTGGGACGCCACCGGGCAGAACACACCCGTCGACTACGCGCTGACGCTCGTCGCGCGGGCCGGCCGGTGGGAGATCAACCGCATCGAACCGGCGCCGCTGATCGCGGGCCGGTAGGCGAGGGGAAGTCCGATGATCGTGCTGGCCGCGGACGTGAAGTCCTGGATCGACACCAACCTGGCCTGGGGTGACCAGTCCGTCCGCCGGCTGATCCTGCTCGCCGCGATCGTTGGCGGGATCGGGCTGCTGATCGGCACCCGCGGGAACTTCACCCGGGCGATCAAGTACGGGGTGATCGCGGCGATCTTCCTCGGCATCCTGCTCAACCTCGACGGGGTCGCCGGCATGTTCGGCGCCTGGTTCACCCATTGAGCGCGCCGAAGAGCCGCGGCGACGTGCTGGTCGGCCGCTCCTACACCCGGTCGCGCCGGTTCCCGCGGATGTTCGGGCGGATGCCCGGTCGCGACGGTGGCTACCTGCCCGGTGGCCCCTACACCGTCACCCAGGGGACCCTGTTCCTGATCTTGCTGGTCGTCGTGTGGAAGCTGCCGTTGCTGGACTGGCTCGGGCCGGCCCGCTGGGGGCTGCCGTTGTCGGCGGTGTTCCTCCGTCGCGCTCGCATCGAGTCCCGCACCACGCTGGGCTGGCTCGCCGGGTTCTCCGCGCACGTGCTCGCGCCGCCGGCTGGCATGCTCGGCCGCCGCCCGTACCGGCCCTCGCGGCCGGAGCGCCACCGTGGCTGGCTGTACGTGCACCTCGGCGACGTGGGCGAGGAGCCGGTGTCGTCGTTGCAACAGGTGCTGGCCCACGCTCGGGAGCGGTGATGGAGTCTCCGGTGACCGACGTGGCGGGCAACCTGCTGTTTTGCGTCGACGGCTCGGTGTGGGCGGTGTGGCGGGTGCTGCCGCACGAGAGTGCCCGGTCCACCGGGCGGCAGCTGCGGGAGCTGTACGACCGCACGGTGACGCTGATGAAGTCGCTGCGCGGCGAGGTGATGATCGCATCGCTGTGCGAGCAGGTCCAGCCGCACGCGATTGTGCGGCGCTGTCTCGACGGGATCGATCTGGACGCGAACCCGCACTGGGCCGAGACCGTCCACAACGCCTGGGACCAACTCGACGACCTTGACGTCCTCGGCCGCAGCTTCTGGCTCGCCAAACCCCTCACCGGCCACGGCTGGAAAGACGCCGCCGGCGCGACGACCCGCGCGATGGCCGCCGCGGTCGGCGAGCTGCTCGGCCTGCCCGCTCGGCCAGCCTCCGCCAGCGCGGTGGCGGCCGGGCGGGAGCGGGCGCGGGTGGCGGCCCAAGAGCTCGGTGGAGCGGTGCCGTTCCGGTCGGCGACGGAGGCGGAGCTCTTGTGGTGGCTCACCCGCGCCGCGGTCCGTGGGTTGGACGAGCCGCAGCTCGAGCGGACCGGTGCCGTCCACAACACCGGCATCGCCGTGCGGCGGGGGAGTGGGCGCGCTCGGCTGACGATGTTGCGTAGCTGCGTGTTCGACGAAGGTGGTCGGACGGACGCGCCCGAGGATCGGCAGGGCTGGGGACCGCTCGGGTTGCTGAACCGCCGGTTCCTCAAGTGCGTGACCCCGCACGACGACGGCGCGGCCGCCAGCTACCAGGGCTTCCTCGTGCTGGCCGAGATGCCGCGGGCATTCACCTTCCCCGGCCACGAGATCCTGGCCCGGCTGGCCGACATCGGGTTCGGCGTCGACTACGCGCTGCGGATCACCGCCCGTTCGAACGAGGACGCCCGCGCCGTCAACCGGCGCCGGACCCGGGACCTGATGAGCCAGGACGAGGAGCACGCCGGCGACACCGCCGGCGTCCCGGCGGACGTCATCTCGGCGCAGGAGGAGATCCAGCACAAGAACGCCCGCCTCGGCGCCAGTTCCACCGAGATCGACCTCGAGGTCGGCATCGTGGCCTGCGTCTGGGGTTCGACCGCCCGCGACGCCGACGCCCGCGCCAAAGCGCTGCGGCAGGCGTTCCTCGGCGGTGAGTACCGATGGGAACGCCCGCTGGGTGGGCAGCGGCAGCTGTATCAGGCGATGTTGCCGGGCAGCCGGACACCGATGGTGCTGCGCGAGTGCAGCCAGAACCTCCTCGCCACCGACGCCGCCATGCTGCTACCGGTCTCGGCGACCGACTTCGGCGACCCCACCGGCGCGCTGTTCGGGCTGACCGTCGACGGCGGCGCCACCACCCCGTTCCTCCTCGACCCGACCTACGGCCCGACGCACGACTCGTCCGGCGGGATCGCGGTCATCGGCGAGCTCGGCGCGGGCAAGTCGGTGATCTTGAAGAACGTTGCCGCGGTCGTGCGGCTGATGATCGACGGGCGGGTGATCGTCATCGACCGGACCCGCAGCCGCGAATGGGCACCGGTTGCCGCCGCGCTGCCGGGAAACGCCCAGATCGTCGACATCATCGACCCCAGCCTCGACGACCGGCCCGCCGCGGCCGAGCTGCGGCACTCCTGCGACCCGCTGCGCGTCTTCCGCACCCCCGGCAAGTCCAGCACCGGGATCGCCGAGACGTTCTTCGCCTCGTGGCTGGACCTGGAGTCCAACTCCCCGGAGCGGGACGCGCTCGGCCGCGGCCTCGACGACGTCAGCGGCCACCCGGACGCCTCCAGCAACCGACTTGTCGACACCCTCCGCGAGCACGGCGCCCGCGACCCGGCCGCCCGGGCGCTGGCCGACCGGCTCGAGCGGCTGCGGCGTGATCCGATCACCCGCCCGATCTTCGACCCCGACCTCACGCCGGTCGACCTGTTCGGCGCTGACATGGTCGTGTTCTGCACCAACGAGATCCCGTTGCCGAGTGCGCTGGAGATGAGCAACGAGCGGATGGCCGCGCGGATCTCGCCGCGCAAGCTCTTCGGTCGCGCTTTCCACCTGCTGATCGCCGCGATCGCCAAGGAGATCTGCTTCACCCCGGGCCGGTGGGGCGAGTTCATCTGCGACGAGGCTTACAACGTCACCGGCACCCCCGAAGGCCAGCAGATCGCCCTGGAGTTCGTCCGCGACGGCCGCAAGCACGGCGCCGACGCCGCGTTCGGCTCCCACGCACCGAAAGACCTCGGCGACGAGGTCCTGCGCGGCCTGATCGCGGTGCGGTTCCTCGGCCGCCACCGCGACGACGGTCTCGCTCGCAGCGGCCTGGCGTGGCTCGGCGTCGATCCCGCGGACGCCCGCTACCACGAAGTCGTAACCAAAGACCTCTCGCCGCTCAACCCGGCCGGCGGCGAGGACGAGCGACGCGCTCGTGCGGGGGAGTTTCTGGCCCGTGACCACAGTGGACGGATCGGCAAGGTCAAGGTCCTCATCCAGCCGTACCGCACGCTGCCGGACGCCGTTCTGACGACCCCCGACGTGTCCCGAGGCCACCGGGCGCATTGAAGACCGGCCTCGCGTGCCCTGTCTCAGGAGAGACCGGGCCGAGGAGGGCGGATGAGGCTGAGCACCGGCGGAACTCGTGCGCTCGCTATCGCTGGGGTCGTCGTCCTTATTGGACTTCTCGCGCCCCGGGAAGCAGATGGCCAAACAGTTCCGCTGCCGCGGAACCCGTGTGAACCGTACCCGACCTGCTTGTGGATTCCCGGAAACCAGACGCCACCACCGAAGCCGGACCCGGAAGCGCCGCCGCTGCCGTTGCAGGACGATCCCGGGCACCACGTTCACCTCGGCGGGATATTCAGCATCGATGACGGCTACGGCCGCGATCTCCACAACTACGACCTCTTCGCGAACCTGCCCGGCCTGTTGGACAATCCGATGCCGGCGATCTGGCTGTGGCTGGGCAACATCGGCTTCGCCGTCGGCAAGTACGCGGTCGGGTTCTCGGTCTGGTTCACCGAATGGGCCGCCTCCACCCAGGTCTTCGACTGGATCAAGGCGCCGGCTCGCAGCCTCGAAGGCATCTGGCAGACCTCCGTCATCGGCGAGCTGAAGCTGCGTGAGATCGCGCTGCTCGTCGCGACCTGCTATCTCGGCCTGCTGTTCGCCCGTGGCCTGACCTCGAGAGCGTGGCGGGAAACCGCGTCCACCATCGCGGTCAACGTCCTCGCCATCGCGATTCTCACCCATCCCGTCGACTTCCTCATCGGCGACGACGGCGTGCTGTCGCTGTCTCGCGACCTGGGCGCCGACGTCTCCAGCGTCATCATGGGCCAAGACCCGGGCGGCACGGGGAATCCGGCCGCGCCGATCGGCCAAGCGTTCATCGACAGCCTGCTGATCACCCCGTGGGAGACGCTCAACTACGGCACGCCGATCAGCCGCGTCAAGGGCGTCGGCGGTGCGTGCCAGTACTCGGTCAAAAGGGTGCTCGACGAAGGGCCATGGTCCGGCAAGGACGACAGCACCCAGGCCCGCGAACTTGATGGCTGCCCTGGGGATTACGGCAGGTACAACGAGGTCGCCGACGGCGACCGTGCCCTCGGCGCCTGGCTGTACGCGATCGCGATGCTCCTGTTCGCGATTCTGGTGATCTGCCTCAACGCCGTCCAGGTCCTCGCCCCGTACCTGCTGCTGTTCGAGGGCCTCCTGCTCGCACTCGCCCTGGTCGCCGCGTTGGTGCCGTCGCTGCAGCACCAGCTCGCCTACCGGATCAGTTCGATCGCCGCGACCATCGCCCGGCTCCTGGCCGGCATGATTTTCCTCGCTGTGATGACCGTGCTGCTGCGCACGCTCATGGTGGCCGACCTCGGCCCGCAGCTGGTCCGGTTCGCGGTCATCGACCTGGTCGTGTTCTCCGGTTTCCTGTTCCGCAAACGCCTGGCCGCGAACCTCCAGCGCGTCCGCGGCCAGCTCAACTCCCGGCTGCAGCGGCTCGGCAGGCCACGCCGCGCCTCGAAGGCGTTGCCGGCGCCGGTCGTCCCCGCCGGCCCGGATCGGCTCGCCCGCACGGTCAGGGCCGGGACGTCGGCGTTCGCGGAGACGCTCGCCCCGGTCGGCCAGCTGAAGGACCGCCTCGTCGCCGCCAGCCGCGTCGGCGGGCAGGCCGGCGGGAAGGTGCTCAAGTACACCGTCGGGGCGCCGGTCTCCTGGCCGCAAGCCGCGCATCGGGCGCAGACCGCGCTCACCGCGAAAGCCGGTGTCGCCAAGGCTGCGCTGGCTCGTCGTGCCGAAACCGCGAAGACCTATACGGCCGCGTACGCCGGCAACCTCGGCGCGGCGACGGGTGTCGTACCGGCCTGGCATGCCGCGACCATGGTGCTCGGCTCGCTCGGTGACCGCTCAGGCCGGCAGAAGCAGGAGCCGTCGACGTACCTCGCCGGTGAGCTCGGCAGGGTGACGCCGCCGGTCGCCGGACGAAAGCCGGAGTTCACCGGCACCAACCTCGGTACCGCGGCTCGCGGCCGTGGATTCCTCCCGAAGCCGTCGGGCGAGCCACCGTTGCCACCGGCGATGCTCCCGCCAGCGACTCCGTGGGCTCAGCGACTGCGTGACCGTCTCGGCAACTCCGCGGACCGGCGATGAACCCGCTACTCGCGCTGCGCGCCGCCGAGTGCGCGCGAGAACACCTCCGTGAGCACCCTGGCCGGTGGGGCTGCGTCGCTGCGCTGCTGCTCCTTGGTCCGCCCGCCATCTGCGTGCTCATCGTCGTCTTCCTTCTCACCGCGCTGACCGGGACCAGCGACACCAGTTCGGCGGCTGCCCCTGCCGGAGCTGTGGCGGACATCCCGGCTGAGTACCTCGCTCTCTACCGCCAGGCCGCGCAGACCTGTCCCGGCCTCGACTGGTCGATCCTCGCCGCCATCGGCAAGGTCGAAACCGACCACGGTCGTTCCCCGCTGCCCGGCGTTCACAGCGGGGTGAACAGCGCCAAGGCCGGCGGTCCGATGCAGTTCCTCCAGTCGACCTTCGACGGTGTCGTCGCTCGTCACCCGATCCCGCCCGGCGGCGCGCACCCGCCGTCTCGGTACAACCCGCATGACGCGATCTACGCGGCGGCGGCCTACCTCTGCGACTCCGGCGCCCGCGATGGCCGCGACTTCCGCGCCGCGATCTTCGCTTACAACCACGCCGAGTGGTACGTGAAGAAGGTCCTTGACCAAGCGGACACATACCGTCGCGCGGCTCGCGGGAGCGACTGCACGTCGATCCGAACGTCGAGCAAGGCCGTCAGGACCGCGATCGAGTTCGCCTGCGAGCAACTCGGCCTGCCGTACGTCTGGGGCGGCGACGGCCCGGCGAACGGCGACCGGGGATTCGACTGTTCCGGTCTCGTCAAGGCGGCCTACGGAGCAGCTGGAATCGATCTGCCCCGAACCGCGCAAACCCAGTACGGCGCCGGCCCTCGGGTCGCCCTCGATCAGCTGCAACCCGGGGATCTCGTCTTCTTCGGCACGAGCAGCAACCACATCACCCACGTCGGGCTCGTCCTTTCGCCCGGCATGATGATCAACGCGCCGGACTTCGGCAAGCCGGTCCGCGTCGACGCCATCGGCCGCCCTGTGGGCGCGACGCGGCCCGCAAGTTCCGCGTGACGCGGGAACCTAGCTGTGGGGCTGACCGACCGCGGCGATCGCGCCGTCCGGGATGCCGCCGTGGAGTAGCTGCCAACCGGTTAGGTGCTGGTCGAAGAGCAGGGGCCCGTTCTCGCGCCGCAGGTCACGACTTCGGATGAAATCCGCGGTGAACGGTATGCCGAAGTAGTTGGTGCCGTCGCCGTTCCAGGTGGGGTCTTCGACGGTTCCGTCCGGGCGGGAGCACCAGGCGTGCGGGAATGGTGCGGCCGAGTTCGCTGTCGCGTAGCCCTCGACGTAGAACAGGTCGTACTCGCAGCTGTGCCTGGCCGCGTTAGCGAAGCATCGTTGCAGGGAGCCCGTGGGGCGGTCGATCGGCAGGCGGCTCGGCGTGAACCAGCGGCCGTAGGTGAGAACGAGATCCTCCACGCTGCGGAACCGGCGACCTGGTAGCGCAGGGTAGATGTGTGCGAACAAGCGCAGCGATTCGAGCAAGTGATCGCGCGAGCTCTTGCAGCCAGGCTCCGTACGCACCCGACCATCGTGCCCGACCACGAACCGTCATCGCGAGCCAGCCTCTGCATCGTCAGGTGTGGACGGCCTCCGTGTCTCGTCTCGCAGCAGGAGCCAGTGCGGGAGGCGGGGAGCCATGACGATCGGAACAATCATCGGCATCGACGTTGGCAGCGCGTTGGCTCGCGCCGCGCGGGACCAACTTTCGCGAGGTCAGCGCTCGGTTTTCAGCATGGCTCCTAATGCCGACATGTTCCCCGGCACGCATGGCCGTCAGGCCATGCTGGGAAACAGTGCGCCGAAGGCGCTCCGTCTGGGCGACGTGCTCACGAGCGGCGCGTTCTGGTGGGTGACCACCGCCGCGGTCGCGATCCTGATCGCGGTCTTCGTCCTCCACCGACACCTTCGTTCCCACCACCTCCGCTCCCGTGTCCGGTTCGACCTCTTGCCGACGACCACCTTCGACCCGTCGCCGCAGGCGGTGCTGGCGTTCGCGCACCAGCTGGGGCGCGTGCGGCCGGTGCACGGGTGGGTGCCGCGATCGGTGGTCGGGGTGCGGATCCGGTTCGGCACGGACCCGGAGTTCGGGAAGATGGTGATGAGCGTGGAGGGGCGCGAGTCCGTGACCGGCGTGCTCAACAAGCTCAGCTACCCCGACGTTGAAATCCGGCGGGTGACGTCCGAGGGCGAAACCTCCTCCGTCGGCGGCGAGGGTGATGTCACCTCCCACCGACGGCAGGAACGCGGTGATCTCTCAGGCGGCCTTCTTGCGTGGAGAGCGCCTTCGCGGTGCTGGTGCTTCGGACGCCGCGGTTTGGGCCTGCTCGTAGCCGGAGACCACTTCGGTGGACAGCCGTCCCCGGTCGGAGACCTCGTAGCCGTTCGCGTTGGCCCAGGCGCGGATCTGCCGGTTGCGTTCGCGGTCGGCCGCGGTGGGGGCGGTCGGCTGGCCGGTCGCGGCGCGGACCTTGCGGCCGCCGATGCGGCGTCCGGCACCGATGAATCGGGCCAGCGTCTCGCGCAGGACGGACGCGTTCTCGTCGGAGAGGTCGATCTCGTAGGTCACGCCGTCGAGGCCGAACTGGACAGTTTGGGCTGCGGTGCTGCCGTCGAGGTCGTCGAGGATCTCGACTAGCACTTTCTGGGCCATTGATGCTCCTCGGAATGGGGTGCTTCGGCTGAGTGTATCCACAGGTTGCGCACAAAGGAACATTCACCCCCATCATTGGCGCATAAAACTGGCTCCTCATTGCCGTGACTGAGGGTGCGAACGTCGGACGTTCGCGTTCGTGGGAGGAGAACCCGCCGTGCACGGTAAGCATTCCTCATCGGACCTGCACGTGGCACGGGCCGAGCTCGTTCTGGCGCGTCCGAGTCACCTTCCGTTGCGTGCGTTGCCGATCCGCCCGGACGATCCACTGCAGACACTGGCGAACGCGCTCGGTGATGTCCGTGTGGATCTCGGTGAGGCGGTGCAGGTCTGCCTCGATCTCATCCCGCTCACACCGGCACGTATCCGGCACCTGGCTCGCCGTGCCGCGTCGCATTCCCGAGGAAACGATGTGCGGCCATTCGGCGTAGTCGCTGACGCCGCAGTGGAACTACTTGGCGAGTTTTTGCCGATCGCGCGTACATCGGCCGGTGCCCGTTCTCGGAATGCGACACCTTCCCCGCAACGAGTGGTGAACAAGTTCGTGACCGACGAACCGGTGTTCGCGATCCAGGTGCTGATCCGCTGTGTCTCGGAGATTCCCGGCCGGGTGCAGGCGCACCTGCGCAGCGTCATCGGGGCGTTCGACATCTTCCGCGGCGAGAACTACTGGCGCGTTCGCGGGCCGCGGGTTCTCGGCTGGCACTTCGGCGCGGACACCGTGCTGGTGCGCCGGCGGTTCGACCGGCGTTTCCGGACCGGGCTGGCGAAGCCGCGGGCGGGCTCATTCGTGACGACCAGCGAGATCGCCGGTCTGCTGAAGCCGCCGTCCGGACGCTGTCAGTCGCCGGCGATCGCCCGCAGCCGCGGCTGGGTGCTTCCGGCGCCGCGAGAGGTGCCGACCTACCGGCCGGGGACGGGGCTGGTGCGGCTCGGGTACGTCACCGACGTCAACGGCGACGAGCGGCTGGTCGGCGTGCCCCTGCACGAGCTGCTGTTCTCGGCCCGCTTCGGCAAGGCCGGCTTCGGGAAGACCGAGGAAGCCCTGGTGCAGGCGATCGAGATCGCCCGGCTGGGCGGCGGTGTGTGGTTCCTCGACCCGCACGCCGACGGCTGGAAACGCGCGAAGCCCTACCTTTCCGACCCGGGGTTGCGAGCGCGGTTGTGGGAGGTGAACCTCGACGTCCGCGGGCGGGGCAAGCGGTTGCCCGGTTGGAATCCGTTGAGCATGCAGGGGTTCACCGAGTCCGATATCGAGGACCGCGTCGACGCGGTCGTGACCTCGTTCGCCGCGGCGCTCGGGTGGGGTGATGCCGCGCCGCGGGCGAAGTCGATCCTTACCAAGGCCTGCGAGGCGCTTTGCTACCTCGCGATGCGGCTGCCGGCGGACTGCGCGCCGACTATCTTCCAGATCCCCACGCTCCTGGACGACGAGACCTGGCGCGAGACGATCCTGCCCGTGCTGAAGCCGAGCGTCCGTCGCTATTGGACGGACTCGTTCCCGAAGCTGGCCCCGGACGCGACGACCGTCGTCACCAACATCATCAACCGCCTGCGGACCAGCCCGACGCTGTCGGCGTTTCTCGGCTCGTCGGTGACGACCTACGACGTCCGCAAGGCGATGGACACCGGGCGGATCGTGTTCGTCTGCACCAGCGGCACGGGCGAGACGAACAAGCTGATCACGTCGTTCATGATCTACGACCTGTTCCGGGCCGGCCGCTCCCGCGCGGACACCCCGGTGGAGAAGCGGCGCAGGTGCGACGCGTTCGTCGACGAGCTAGCCGCGGTCGACGGCGCCTCCCGCGGCTATCTCGCGGCGATTCTCGAACAGCTGCGCAAGTACCGGGTCGCGCTGCACGCGATGAACCAGATGCCCGACCGCCTCGCCGCAGAGACGCGCAGGGCGCTGCTGCAGAACCAGTCGCTGCTGATGACCTCCGCCGCGGCGATTGACGGCGCCCGCACGGTGGCGCGGGAGTTCGGCGGGCTGGTGCAGCCGGCGACGGTGACCGAGCTGGAGCAGTTCCACCACGTCGTCACCGTCACCCTCGGCGGCCAGCGCACGACACCGTTCAAGATCCGTGGCCTGCACGTCGACGACGAGTTCGCCGAGCACTTCCACCCCGAGTGGAACGACGAAGTCGACCAGGCCCTCGACGCCAACCTCGCCCGCCGCCCGATCGGCGATGTCCTCGACGAGCTCGAGGACCTGGACGACCGGATCCTCGACGCCCTGCGGGCCGAACAGCCGGCCCCGCAGCCGCGGCGCGGACGTCCGCCGACGCGGGGCAGTGGCGCCGGCGTCGATCTGACCTCGAGCGTGGAGTGATCGCCATGGACGCCTTCCAACGCGAAGCCCTGACCGTCGTGTACTGGCATCGGCTGGTGACCACCGAGCAGGTCCGGCGGCTGGTGGCTCCGAGGTTGTCACCGGTGACCGTCCGCGCGAAGCTCGCTGGCCTGCGGAGAGCCGGGCTGGCCGACCGGATCATCCGCGAGCACCGGCCCCGCACCTGGCACGTCACCCCGGCCGGCGCCGAGGTTGTGGAGTCGGCCGGGACGGTCGACGCCCGCGCCTACCGGCTGCCGGGTACAGCGGTGGCACATCTGCTGCAGGAGCACACCCTCGACGTCGTCGAGACCGGTCTCACGTTCGTCGACGCCGCCCGAGCCCGCGGCGACGAGTGCGGGCCGCTGTCATGGACCCCGGAGGTCGCGCACCGGTTCCGCGATCGCGCCGGTGACCGCCGCGGTGTCGTGATCGCGGACGCGGTCCTGCACTACGTGCTCGACGAGGCCGGCCGGCGTTCGCAGCGGACCCTGTTCGTCGAGCTGGACCGGGCGACGATGCCCGTGGCCCGGCTGGCCCGCAAGCTGGCCGGCTACGTCCGCTACCACGACCACGCTCCGGCCGGCGCGGGTCGGCGACCGCCGTGGCGGGAGCGGTATCCGCGGTTCCCACGCGTGCTGATCGTCCTGTCCGGCGCCGAGCAGCATCTTCTCGACCGGCGGCTGGTGGACCTGCGCGCGCACGCCCAGGCGATGCCGGTGGTGAGCACCGCGGCGGGGCGGGTCGACATGGTCGCGACGACGCTGCCGCGGCTGCGAGCCGCCGGTCCGCTGGAGCGGGTGGCGATGCCGCTGCTGGGCGATCCGCGCTGGGTACCGGTGTTCGGCAGGCTGACGTGACTGGCGAGGTCGTGGCGCAGTTCGGGCTGTCCCCGCGGCTGCGGCAGCGCCGGTTCGCGCTGCTGCCGCTGCGTGGCGAGGGCTCGCCGTTCACCGATCTGCAGGGCCGGCTGCCCGGCGACGCCACCACGCCGGCGGACCTGGCGGACCTGATTTCCTCGATCGCCAGCGTGGGTGTGCTGCAGCCGGTGCTCGTCGAGGAGATCGACCGCGGTGACGGGTCGCATCCGGCGATGAAGCTGGCCGCGGGGGAGCGGCGGCTGCGCGCGTGCCGCTGGGGCGCGGTCCACCGGCCGGACAACCCGCACTTCGCCGCGCTGCCCGCGGTGGTGTGCCCGGGGCCGTTGTCGGATGAGGAACGGCGGATCTGGCAGCTGGTCGAGAACCTCGCCCGGGAGAGCCTGCGGCCCGGCGAGCTGGCCGCCGCGCTGGTCCTCGACCGGTGCGCTGTCCTGCTGGGGAAGCTCCTGGCGGGCGGGCACGCGGTGCCGGCCGAGGTGTACGCGATCGACGACCCGATCGCCCGGTTCGCCGCGATGGAACGGATCCGCGGCAGCGACAAGACGTGCGCCGCGCCGTGGGCGGAGGTCCTCAGCCGGCTCGGACTGCAGCTGAGCCCGCGCAAGGCCCGCGAGCTGGTGCGCGCGTTCGCCGAGATGCCGCGCGAGGTCGCCGAGGAAATGGACGAGGCCAAGGTGTCCCTGCACACTCGCATCCGCTTCGTCGAGCTGCGCCGCGGCCGGGAGCAAGCCGCCGCCGACATCTGGGCCGCGGTCAAGCACACCGGACGCACCCGCCTCCTTCCTACCGCGCTCGCGGCCGCGTCAGCCGACGGCGAGCTGAGCGCGGAGCAAGCTCTGGAGGAAGCCGAGCGCGTCCAAGAGCATGCCGACGCCGCGCGCGCCGACAAGCTCCGCGCGAAACCTCAGGCGCAGGTGGCCGCCGTCGATGCGCGGCTCGTCGAGCGCGCTCTCGCCGCCCTGCGCCAGCTGCTTCTCGCCCTCGTTCAGGGCGCGGAGCTGGGCGAGCAGGACCGCGGTTCGGTCGCGCTGCTGCTGGACCAGCTCGGCGACGTCATCCACAAAGGAGCAGCTGCATGAGCACGTTCCTCGGCATGCCCAGCGCGCCGGCAGCGCGGTGCGACTGCGGCCGCTGTCCCTGGTTCGTCGGCGCCGAGCCTGCGGTCGCGATCGCGCCGCTGTGCTCGGGCTGCAATTCCGACTGCGCCTACTGCGGTTGCGCCCGTTCCTCGTGCACGTCGTGCCCGATCCGCTGCGGCTCCCGCACCGACATCGACGCCTGGATGCGCGACGTCGGCGGCACCCTCGAGTTCGACGACCTCACCGTCGGCACGCCACTGCCGTCCGCGCTGCCGGCGTTCATCCCGCAGGTCGACGGCTCCAGCGTCGCCGAGCTCGACGCGGTCGTGCGGTGGCCGGCCTACGCGGTCGGGCTGCGGCGGGTGTTTTCTCCCCGCACCCACACCCTCTACCCGCGCTGGAGCAACGGCCGGACCGCCGCCGAAATCCTTGAAGTGCCGGACACCACCTTGACCGTCCTCAGTGGATACGGCGAAGACCCGCTCGTCGAAGCGTTCTGGACCGCCCGGCACCGCGACGACCTGATCACGCGGATCGCGGCCCTGCGGTTCGGGCTGGTGCTGGCGCCGAACTACTCGATCTACGGCAACTGGCCCCGCGCCGAGCACCTGATCAACATGCGCCGCTCGCTGATCGCCGCCGCCGAGTTCGCCGCGGCCGGCGTCCCAACCGTGCCCAACCTGTACTGGTACCGCCTCGAAGACCTGCGTCGCCTGGCCGACTGGGCCATCGAGACCGAGCCGGCCGCGGTTGCGATCAACGTTCAGACCGTGCGGGAGAACGCGAACTGGCAGACCTGGGCGCTGCCTGGCTTGTCCTGGCTGGCCGAGAACATCCCGCCCGACCTCGTCGTCATCCTCAACGGCCTGTCCCGGCGGGACCGCATCGAGACCGCTCTCGGGCTGTTCGGCGACCGGTTGGTGGTGATCAGCCAGAACCCAGCGCAGTACGCGCTGCACGGGGCGGTGATGACCCCGGAGGGCCGCCAGGACGTCCACGCTCGCATCCCCGACGCCTTCGCCCGCTCCGTCCGGTTCATGGCCTCCCTGCTGCCGCACGGCACCGTCACCGCCGGGGGAGGTGCCTGATGCCGCGGCAGATCTGGGTCCTGCTCGGCTGGTCACCGATCCACGGGGTGGCGAGCACGCCGGTCGGCGTCCTGGGCATCGACGAGCCCGAGGTCTTCGTCGAATGGGTCCCGCGCGAGCACACCGCGAGCCGGATCTGGCGCGAAAGGCTGGCCGGCGCAGGCCCGGCTGAGGTCGTCGAGCGGATCACCGGGTGGGCCGAGACCGCGGTCGCGTCGGCTGCTCGCGTTGAACCGCTCCTGGATGGCGAGCTCGCGGATGTCGTCCGGGCGCAGGTCGACGACGTTCTCGGATCGGCACGCTGACCGGCGGCGGGCATGGGAACGAACGCCAAGGCCGGCCACGCCGCCTACGCCGTCGCACCCACCGGCGCGTCCGGGACCGCGGCCGCGCCGAACGGTGACGCGCTCTTGCAGCACTTCGCCGCCGTCTGCGCCCTCACCGAAGAGCCCGCGAACGCCGCGGAGGAAGATCTCAAGTTCGTCGCCGGCATCGTGGCCGGCGGCGTCGACCCCGCCGATCCGCACAGCCCGCCCGCGATCGACCTGCCGGACGACCCCGTCGAGGGCTACGGCGTGTTCTCCGCCGCCGTCGCCGGCGCGCTCGCCGCAGAAAGCCAGCTCTCCGACACCGTCGCGGGCCCGTACCACCAGCAGCTGCAGGCGCTCACCGCCGAGTACCTGGGCGACCTCGCGCCGGAGGAGCTTGAGACGGTCGCTGCGGCGTCCGGGTTCGAGCACCCCTCGCTGGTCGGGTTCAGCGGGCAGGCGCCGCATCCCCTCGCGGTGTGGCTCGACCCGTCCATCCCGGCTGACGCCGCGGCCAAGAAGAAGATCCAGGCGCTTGCGCAGGCGCGGCACGACGCGTTGTGCGCCGGCCAGGAGATCAACGGCAAGAACCTCGGCCAGTGGGACCTCCCGTCGGCGTCGCTCGCGCTGCCGGAGGGGTTCGAAAGCTGGCTGGCGACCGACGCCGACCTCGCTGAAGCGCAATCGGACTTCGACGCGGCCGCCGCGCAGGTCGCCCAGCACGGCACCGGCGCCCAACCCGAGCAGATCGCGTCCCTGCTGCACTGGGAAAACCGGATCGTCACCGCCCAGAACGTCGAATCGGGAACCGACTACGGCACCGCGACCGCGGCGGCCCGCCACCACGTCGACGAACTCCTCGGCGCCGTCACCCCGGCCCAGCTGTCCAGCGCGGTGGCGGCGGCGAAGGACCAGGGACAGATCACCGACGCGCAGCTGCAGACACTCGATACCCACCAGGTCCTGCAGCTCATGCGCGCCTCCACCCCGGCTGTCGAACGCCAGGACATCGCCGACACGGTCGCTGAACGAACGGCGCTGCTGGCCAACTCCGCCACCTGCGCTGCCCACGTCACCGCCGCGCTCGAGGTCGGCCCGATCTCCCTTTCGACCGCCGGAGGGCTGATCCAGGAGCTGCGGGCGATCGCGGAGGTTCACGCCGCTGCTGCGTCGTGGGATACCTTCGTCGCGGCGCCGCTGAACCAGGCTGTGATGCACGCCGGCCAGGCGGAAGTCCTCGCTTGGGCTGACAAGCAGAAGGTCGGCGACCTTCGCAAGCTTGTCACCGACACGGGTATCGCGACCTCTTTGGACGCCGCGGTGGCGACCAAGTCCAAGCTCAGCTCGCTGCTGCACGGCCACCTCAACGCCGTCAAGAACGCGGTCCCGGTCACGCCGGCGAAATCCGCAGGATCGTCGCAGCAGGGCAAGCCGCGCAGCCGGTTCGGGATGCAGCACGCCCAGCTCGTGGCTGCTCTTCAGCAGGCTCAGGCAGCCCACTCCGCCGTTCCCAAACCGATGGACGCGGCAGCGGTCGCGGCCTGGGACTTCGGATCGGGCACCCCGGCGAACCTCGGCGGCACCCATCCCAAGACCCTCCACACAGGACCCGACGGGACTACGTGGATCGCCAAGCGGGAAAGCAAAGCGCAGGGCGGGGCGATCACCCAGACCGAGGCCGCGGCGTCCCGGCTCGCCGCGCGGGCCGGGCTGCCCGTCGTGCCGGTCTACGCCACCAAGGTCGACGGCCACCCCGTGAGCGTCCAGCCGCTGCTGGCCGGCGCGAAGCCGATCTCGGGCAGCGCGTCGAGCTGGTCGCAGGCCGATGTCGACGAGATCGTCCGGCTCCACGTCACCAGCTGGGCACTGGGCAACCACGACGCCCACCACGACAACGTCCTGCGCACCGGCTCCGGCGGCCTCGTGCCGATCGACCAGGGCCAGTCGTTCAAGAACTTCGGCAGCGACAAGCTGAAGCTCGGCTACCGGCCCAGCACCACGGCCGTCTACCACCAGGTCTACGACGCGCACCTGGCCGGCCAACTCGGCAAGGGCGTGCAGGTCAATCCGGCCGCGGCACACGCGGTCATCCGCCGGCTCGAATCCGTCCCGGACGCCGAATGGCGGGCGACGCTGCACACCGTCGCCCACGCCGGCGCAAGCCAGAACCTGACCTGGGTCGCGCCGATGCGGGCCCGCGCGGCGAAGACCCATGGCATCGCCGAGTCCGCCGTCACGAACACCCAGGTCGCTGAGGCATTCCTCGACCACGCGGTGGAGCGCAAGCAGAACCTGCGGCGCGACTTCGTGAAGTTCTTCACCGGCGAGCTGAAGATCGCCTCCGCCTCGGCGCTGCAGTACCTCGGCAAGACCTGATGGGCACCAACGCCAAGACCGCCCACACCCCTTACGCGATCGCTCCCGCCAATGGCGGCGAACTGCCCACGATCGACGAGCCACCTCCACCCGAGGTCGTCAACGAGCCGGTCACCCTCGATCCGGGGCAGTTGCCGGTCACGCCGATCCCACTGACACCGGACGTCGGGCACGCCTACGGCGAGCCAGTTCTGGTGGGCGGCGCGGACCTGCTCGCCTCGACCGCCACCCTGGTCAGCTACCACGGCACGAACGGGCCTCGTAGCGTGCTGCACGCCCGCGTCGAGGAAGACGCCGAGGCCAAGCTGCTGGACGCGCTCAACATCAGCCCCGAGATGGTCCCGACCCAGGTCGAGCAGCAGGTCACCGGCCGGCTGCCGGTCGACGAGACGCACAACGTCGCCGAGAAGATCATCACCGCGGCAAAGAGCGTCAACCACCACCTCGTCAACGGGACCCAGGGGACACAGCCGACGACGGCGAAGAAGATCGACGCCGCGAAAGCCGCCCTCGACGCGCTGAAGAAGGATCTCGGTGACGGGGCCTCGCAGGTCGAGCAGGCGATGCTCGAGCACTACCTCGCCCGGTTGCAGGCCGTCCAGCACGCGGTTGCCGCCGGAACCCCGGTCGAGCACGTCACGCCGTTCCTGCACGAGGGCACCGCGCTGGTCACCGTCATGGTGCCGGCCTTGCCGCCGGAGGCCGCCGGGGCGAGCGCGGTGGCGGTGCTGCGCGACGCGACCCGGATCAAGCCGACGCTGGACACCAGCACCGGGCAAGCCAGCTGGGACGGTGCCCGCGCGACAAATGTCCTGGGCAAGGAATACGCCATCGACCTCGGCGACGGCTACCAGGCCGTCTACCGCCCGTACGGGATCAACGACCCGACGACGACCGAGTACAGCCTGCGCGGCCGGCTGGAGGTCATCGCCCCCGCCGGCGAGGGCAACGGTCCCGAACTCGTCCAGCGGCTGGGCCGGCTGAACCTGGCCAATCGCCCGATGACCCGCGACGAAGGCGAATACAGCTACCTCACGGCCAACGTCACGGCCCAAAGCCTGGGCGGCGACGCCGAGGTCGCCGGCGCGCGCGTCACAGGGGATCATCTGGAGGAGATGGTCCGGCAGGAGATCTTCCACGAACGCGCCCACGAAGCCGTCGGCATGACCGAACCGCAACTGGTCGCCTTCGCCAAGAACATCCAGCTCGAAGCCCACACCCGCGCGCTGCCCGCGAAGGTGCAGGTTCTGCGCGACGCCCTCGCGAAGGCCACGGGATTCGCCGACGGCGCCGCGCTCGCCGTGAGCCCCGGCTACGACCCGGCACCGCGGCGGTCGGCCGGCTGGCTGACCTGGACGCGGTTCGACGTCGGCAACTCCCTCGGCAAGCTCAGCAGCATGGTCGCCAGCCGGTCGCTGGTGCACGCGACCTCCTTCGCCGGGCTCAAGGCGATGCTGGCCACCGGCGTGCTCGCGTCCACTGAACGCCGCACCACCATGGGTACCCACCAGAACATCGGCATGAGCGAATCGGCGGACAAGCTCACCGGCGGCGCGAGCTCGGTGTTCCTGCGCGTCCGGAAGACCTCCTCGGTGACCTCGGGACCGAAGCTGGTCTGGGATCAGCCCGAACGGCTGCTCTCGCGGGCGGACTACTACGGCGCCAACGGCGACACTTACGGCGTGGTCAACCCGGCCAAGATCAGCCAGTACGGCGCCAAGTCGACCAAGGACCCGTTCAAGATCGCCAAGTTCGGCGGCTCCAGCAACGAGGTCATGTTCGCCGACGGCATCGACCTGCTCGGCGCCGAGGGCCCCAGCCGCATCCTCTGCAGCAACACGACGCAACGCGACGAGATCCGGGCCATGCTGCAGGCCAAGGGCGTCACCGCCATCGCCGGAAAGCCGATCGAGGAGGTCGTCATCGCATGAATCAGCTCTCCGCCGCCCAGCTCTGGGGCACGCTCAACGACCTGCTCACCGGCCGCGGGCAGGACGACGGCGATGAGCTGCCCGGCGCGGAACTCGCTGTGTTCGACGAAGGCGTCGAGGTGTTCCGCGCCGCGCTCGCCCGGCACGCCCGCCGCGATGACGACGATCCCGCGGTGATCTGGGTCCGCCCGCTCGTTGTCCCCGCCGGATGCCGACACGGTCTGCCCGCGTTCGACATCGGCGTGGTTCGCCGTCGAGCCCTGCACGTCAGGACGGCAGCAGCCAACGGGGAGGGGCTGGATCTCGGCCTGATGACCGGACAGCGGGCCGTGGTCCAGCCGGCCCGCGGTCCGCAGCTCGCCGTGCTGCAGGACTTCGACACCTGGACCGCCACGCTGTCCGCCCTCGAGCGCGCCGAGATCGAAGCGCTCGACCACGACTGAATCCGGGCCCGGCGGCATCGGCGTGTCTTCACCGGACGGTGAGGCCACATGCGAGAAACCACGCCAACGCTCAAGGCTGTCGAATGGGTCACCAACCACGGCGAAGCCCACGGCCAGCTGCTCGTCCGAGGCAGCACGCTCGACGAGATCATCCGGCACGCTCGCGCGGAGCTGGGGAGCGGGCGGGTCCGGCTCAAGATCCACCCGGGCTGGTGGCGCACCGAGCGCTGCCGGTGCAGGCGGACCCTGGCCAGCTCCAACCACCCCGCCTGGCACTACCACCCGGCCGCGGCGACCGACCCCAGTGCCTGGCGTGGCGCCGAAGTACGCCTCGTGCTCGCCAGCCGGTGCTGAATCAACGGACCTCGGCGTGGCCCTGTCTTCGTCACACCGACAGTTCGGAGACACCGTGGACGAATACAACGAGCACGACCTCGACCACGCCGCCACCTGCGCGGCGCAGCGCTACGACATCGACATGGACCAGGCCCGCGACATGGTGGGCATGGTCGCCGGCGCGCTCGGCGACGGCGGCGACGCGATCGACGACGTCGCCTGGGACGTGCAGGACCGCGACCCCGGCATCGACGGTTCGGACTTCGTCGAGGACGTCGCGACCAACCTCGGCTACGACCTCCCATGACCACCGGCCTGGACGACGGTGCCGAGGACTACCTGGTCCTGCAACGGAAAGGGCAGCTGTTCCCTGCGATCACGCTCGCCGCCTACCGGCTGCACCGGCTCGCGGTCTGGCGTGACCGCGCCGCGGTCGACCCGACACCGGCGTTCATCGCACTTGAGGACGCCGTCGTCCAGGCCACCTTCTTCGGTGACGAACTCCTCAACGGCAGGCTCGACGATTTGCTCGCCGCAGCACGGTCCTTTGTGGACACTGTGCGGACGATCCAGGGTGCCAGCCGTCCCGGTTTCGGGGGTGCTGTGGAGGAATACCACCGCGGTGACGATGACGCGGCCCGGCGGCGGCTCCAGGACGCGATCGAGTGTTTCGTGGCCGCGGCGCGCGCGGATCTCCGCATCGCTGGGCCGTGGCGGTCAGCGTTCGGGGATGCGCCAGCGCCGTGATGAGGGATCCCAGGTTGCTTCCGTGTAGAGCCGGTTCAGGTCCGGGAAGCCGGTGTCGGTGGTGAGGTCGAGGATCAGGCAGTCCTGCCAGCCCGGCCAGTAACCGTCCCAACGGTCGTGACCGCACCGATGCCCGGCAGTGCAGCCGCTTCGCTGCAGGCCCGTCTTCATGCAGCGGGCGACGTCGCAGGTTCGAGCGTGCTTCTTGTCCACAGTGGTGCCACAGCCCGGACACGCCTTTCGGAAGAACGCCTTGATGTCCATTGCGGATCCTCCTCAACCTTGTGTACTTAGTTCTCTTGGTTTACGGTAGGCAAACTGTGAGAACTAAGTCAACGAGGTTTAGGGGGTACAGTCATGCAGCACCGCGCTGGCAAAGCAGGAGCAGGAGACCCGATCAACGCCGAGTGCCACGCCCTGAAGATCGCGGTCAAGGTGACCGAGGCCTGGCACAAGGGCGGTGGCCCGGACTGGCCGGAAGTCCCGCTGGGAGTGGTCGCCACCCTGGCCGTGGCCAGTCTGAACGCAGAGCCGACGGCCGGGTTCGCCGAATGGGTGCAGGCTCGGTCGCCAGCCGAGTTTTTTGCGCTGGCCCGGCTGGTGTGGCGAGGGGTGCTGCTCCGGCAGCCGGACGTCGTCCGCATGGCCGCGCCGATGCTCGGCTGGCTGGGCGACGAGGACGAGAAGTTCGCCGACCGCGTCAAGCGCACCGCCGACGCCGCTCTCGCCGCCGGGCAGGTCGAGCTGACGACCGGCGATCGCGGATTCGACGCCGACCTTCTCGGCCCCGTGCTGGGCGCCCTGCGATCTCCGGCGGCGGCGCAGGTCAACGCCCAGATGTACACGCCCGGCGACGTCGCGTGCGCCCTGACGTCGGTCATGCTGGGCGACCTTCGGCCAGGCCAGGTGTTCTGCGACGACACGGTCGGCACCGGCGGGCTCTTCCGCGCGGCGGCGCAGGTGATCCGCGGCCGCGGCCTGAACCCGGCGACCATGACCTGGTACGGCGCCGACATCGACGAATTGGCGGTCGCGGCCGCCGCCGTCAACAGCCTGATCTGGCAGCTCGGCCCGAACGTCGTCCTCTACGTCGGAGACCCGCTGGCCGACGCCGACTGGTCGGCGACGGCCGACCGGCAGAAGGCGCAGTTCCACGAGCAGGTCGACGTTCTCCGCCGCGTGCTGGCGGCACTGGAGCTGGGGAACACGCCGATCTAGGTGCGCAGGTCGTGGCAGGAATCCCTGCTAACTTCGGTCAGTGGGCGACGGCCAGCGCAAGATCACCGACGGTCCTCCGGCGAAGCCGGATACGACGCACCGCTACGTCGACATGGTCGAAATCGCCGGCTGGTTCGGCATCAGCCACCGGGCGGTCGCCAACTGGCGCACCCGCTACGCCGACACTCACCCCTTCCCCGAACCCGACGTCATCGTCGGCCGCACTCCCGGGTGGTCCAGGAAGCGCCGACCCGAGATCGAGACGTGGGCGGCCGGTCGCCCCGGGCCCGGAGTCGGAGGCGGGCGACCCCGCAAGTCGTCCTGACGGCGGGTGCGCGGTGGGATTCTCCGCGCCGCTGCGGCGGTGGTCTGCAACCGCGGATTCGATCCGACCGAGGTGCCTTGGTTCGGTGCGGACACCGACGAACTCGCCGTTGCCTGCGCCGCGGTCAACGGCCTGCTCTGGGTCTCGGTCCCCGCGTGGTCCTGGCCGAATTGGCCTGACGAAGCGCTGCGTCGGCGAGCGAAGTTCCTGAAGCAGCTCGACAGCCTGGCCCCGGGTCCAAGCGCTCGCCTTCCTCAGGCTGCTCTGACCTGGTGCGCCGGCGGCCCGGCGGGCGAGTCCGGATGTCGCGCTGCTCGACGTGCAGATGCCCGGTCGCGACCGGCTCGCGGTCATCGCCGAGTTGCGGCCCGCGATGTTGGCCTGCCGCGTCCTGATCTGCCCCACGTTCAGCCGGCCCTGGCTACCTGATTCGCGCGATGTGCCCGGGTGCGGCCGGGTTCGCTGGGCGCACTCAGCGCCACGTTGACCTATCGGCAACGCGCGAAGGTGCGCGTGGGGAAGGTGCGGCCGCACCATATCCGCCGAAGGTCGTAATTTCGTGACGGATGTGCCGCCCCGTCGGCGGTATCCTCTGCGCGGCGTTCGCCACGTACGTGGTCAGGGGAACGTCCGGTCGCGACCGAGCCGGTGCCGAGCCATTCGACTTGCCCGTGGTTCCCGGAGCGCCGCCTCTGCTGGCGGTGACGCGCGCACGCCACTCGCGCGACTTGATCCGGAGTACCGAGATCTACGCGCGGGTCGTCCTCCGGGGCGTGTCCACCGCACACGTGACAGCGACCGGCACGACGTCGGACGTGGTCGGCGCCGTCAATTTCGTGGTCGGCGAGCGCGACCTCGCGCTGCTGCGCCGGGTCGTGCCCGAAACGATGGCGTTCGCCGGATTTGACCGGGATCGCGTGGGTGGATGACGTGGTGCTGTTGTGCTGGGTGCCGAGAGCGGAGAGCCGGGCGGAACCGTCAGCGAAGTCCGCTTCGGCCTCGGCAGGTGACGCCGGTCCCTGTCTCCGGGGAGACTGCTCGGCGGCATCACGATCCGGTGTCGGTCGTAGCGTTCGCGCGGGGCCTGCGACAGTTTTCATGAAGGCTGGAAAAGCGTTCGCACGTGGATCGAGTGGAGAAAATGGTGAGGATCGCTCTCCGGGAGACCTTCCGATACATCAACGAGCCGCTGCACGTCGACGAGGACGCGCTGGCTCTCCTCGGCAACGCGGAGATCATCGAGGAAATCCGGAGTCGTATCGCCCATTCTCGCGGTGGCGCGTTCCTCGTGGCTGGCTTTCGCGGTGTCGGAAAATCCACGTTGGTGTTGCGCGCGCTCGAGCAAATGCGGCGCGAGTCGGATCCTGGCACCGCGGTCCTGCCGGTCGTGTTGAGTGTCGCGCGGTCGACGACGACCGACCGGCTGCTGTTCGCACTGGTTCGCCGAATATTCGAGACGCTGAACGATTCAGCTGTTTTCAGCCACCTTTCGCCGAAAACCCAGCAGTCGTTGCTGCTGGCTTACATGCGCACCTCACTGTCGTTCAAGGAAACCCAGACCAAGGCGACGGAGAAAGGCGGCTCGATCGAACTCGGCGGCGCTGCCGGGAAATCGGTCGCCAGCGTAGCCGTTCCGAAAGTGAACCTGTCCGCCAAGCGGACTCGTTCGCTGGCGACGGAAGCGTCCTTCCTGGCGTACTCCGAGACTGATGTGGAACACGATCTCATGCGCATCATCTCGCTGCTCAACGCGGACAGCGCGCTCAGTCGGGGGTCCAGATCCTGGCTACGCCGGCTATGGGCGCGACGGCGGCACCGCTCATCCCGGCTGCACCTGGTGATCGTCCTCGACGAAGTCGACAAGCTGACCACCGGTGAATCAGGTGTGGCCGCGATCGAAGAACTGCTCAGCGGCCTGAAGAACGTGCTGACGATGGTCGGTGCGCACTTCCTCCTGATCGCCGGCCCCGACCTGCACGACCGCGCGATGAAGGACGCCAGCCGTGGCAACAGTGTCTACGAAAGCGTGTTCTCGTGGCTGACCTACGTGCCGTGCACCTGGGAGGCTCCTGAACGCTTGCTGGACGCGGTTGTCTCGGAAACCGCGGAGGAGAAGCCGGTCGGCGAAATCGCGCTCCTCGCGAATTATCTCAAGTTCAAAGCGCGTGGTGTGCCGCGGCGCCTGCTGCAGGAGTTCAACGCGTTCATGACCTGGGACGGGAACCAGCCTTTCCTTTGCGTTGATGAAACCGAGCGGCGTCGTCTCGAGTTCTACGCCCGACTGGAGGAAATCCTCGCGGACTACTTCGTGTCCGACCGCCATGAGCAACTGTTCCCTGCCTCGCTGGACCAGGACAGGCGCCGTCTTGGTGCGTACTACACGGTGGACTGGATAGTCCGCAGTGCTGGGGATCCCTTCACGGCCACGGACTTGGTACGCGAGGGGGAGGATGCCGAGCTCGATCCCCTGCTCCAGCTGTCGCAGCGCGTGGTGGAGCGGCTGCTCGGCCATCTGGTGAAATATCAAGTCGTCGAAATCGTCAGGTCGCAGGACTTCAGTGCGGTGGTGATCGGCGACGTGGCGGAAGCTCAACTGACTGTCTACAAACTCGCCGACAACGCAACTCGGGCGCTGCTCGGATTCGCCATCCACAACGAGAGCGAGCGAGCTGTCCTCGAAGGCTCGCGATTGACGTTCCGGCACATGGACGTCTCGGAGGTCAGCGTTGCGGAAGAGTCGGTTCTGGGGATCCGGACGCTCGGCTCGCGCTACGAACTGCGTTCATTGCTCGGTCAAGGCGGTATGGGCACGGTGTACCGCGGGCGTGATCTTGGCACCGGGCTTGAGGTCGCGATCAAGGTTCTCCGTCCTGCCATGGCCATGAACGAGCAGGCGGTGGCCCGCTTCCGCCGGGAGTCGGCGATCGCGTCCACGATCAAGTACCCGCAGATCGTGCAGACCTACGACGTCGTCGCGGACTCTCCCGACGGCTTGGCGCTGGTCATGGAGCTGCTGCCCGGGCGCACGTTGCGGGCAGAGGTCGATGCCGAGGGGCCGTTGGGAGCGGTGGCCGCGGCGAAGCTGGGTCTCGCCCTGGCGGGTGCGCTGAACTACCTCGAGAACCGGGGCCTCGTCCGCATCGACCTCAAACCGTCCAACGTCATGATGCACCCGGATCGGGGGCCAGTGATCATCGACCTCGGACTGGCCCGGGAAGTCGAAACCGCCGGCACGCGGCTCACCTTCACCGGCGGCATCGTGGGAACCCCGATCTACATGGCACCGGAACAGCTCAACGATCTTCCGGTCGACGTCAGAGCTGACATCTACTCCCTCGGTCTGCTCCTGTACTTTTCGTTGGCGGGCCGAGTTCCTTGGGAGGGTGATCGAATGGTTACCATCTTCGCCCGGATCCTCAACGATGACATCGACGTGGACAAGCTCCCGGTTTCACCGGAGTTCCGGGCGGTGATCAAGCAAGCGACCGATCGTGACCGCGAAAAGCGTTTTGCGCACGCCGTCGACCTCAAAAGCGCTCTGGAAGCCGTACCTGAACTGGCTTCCAGCTAGAAAATCAAGCGGCTCACGCGGCGGTACGATGGTGCACTTCGGGTCGTCGGCCGAAACCTTGCCCGGCGTGGTGAAAGGACTTCCCCGGCCCGGACGTACTTGCCCGCTTCGCCGCTCCGATGGGTTCGGTCACGATGTTGCGGGCAGGCTGGTTGGCACGACTGGGGTTGGCGACGAGGCCGAGACCACCGGCCGCCGTCGGGCCGGAACCTACGAAGACGTACGGCATCTCCCGGTGCGTGCCAGGCGGGGACCGTTGTGTTCATCGGTGAGCCGGTCTTGAACACACGGAACATTCTCAGGGGGCCGCTGGCAAGACGATCTTCGGGACAAGTGGGACATTCAACCCCGAGATTTCCTGGCCCGACGGGCCTCATGCTGTTCGCCGAGCCGGCGGCCGAGTACGTCCGCGAAGGTGGGATGGGCTCGACGTCGCACTGGCCGAGCCGGCGGGCAAGCGCACGTCCGGCGGGAGATGGGTTCGTCACCAGCCGACGTTGGCAGACTGCCGGTACGTCTGCCATTGGGTGGCGGCATCACGCAGGGCGAGCTTCCACGGCTGCGGGTCCTCATCGGCAATCTGAGCCCAAAGGCGCACGTTCACGGCAACGAAGGTGTCGAGCCCGGCTTGCGTCGCATGGCTCCAGACGGGGAGCTCGTGGGCCCAGGCTTCGGCGGCGGCCGGGGCGTGGCCTTCGGCGATGAGCCAAAGGGCCGCGCACGCCGGGTCGATCCACCCGGCGCCGAGCGTGGGCCAAGCCCAGTCGACGAGCCAGGCACGGCCGCCGCTGATGAGGATGTTGTTCGGGTTGAGGTCGGTGTGCAGCAGGTGGTCGCCGGCCAGCAGCGCGAGGTCGGCGTCCCCGGCGAGTCCGGCCCACCGTTGCTCGATCCGGCGCAGCGGCAGTTCCGGTCGGACGAGGTCACCCAGCCGCGTGAGGCTGCTCGCCAGGGCGGCGAGGTCGGGGGAGCCCGGAGCAAGGTCGGCGGTGCGGCCGGGGAGGTGGTCGAAGCCGAGCAGGTTCCAGCCGCCGGCATCCAGCTGCCAGCGCAGCCGCGGCGCGATGCCGGTGGTGTGCGGAGCGATCGCGGCCTCGCGCTGGTGACCACGGATACGGGGATGATCGCTCGGCGTTGCCTTGACGAACACCGCGGTGTGGTCGGTGTGCAGCACGGCGGCGAACGTGGAGTTCAACCCGCTGCCCACCGGTTCGATGCGACGGATGGTCCCGATCTCGGCGGCGACCGCGGCACGCGCCACCGCCGGCAGGACGTCGAACATGACGCGTCCGCGGGTGCCCATGGACGCCCCGACGCCGGACTGGGTCACGCGGACACCGCGCAGGTGAAGCCCAGGGTGGTCAGCCCTTCGGAACGGAACAGTCGCTCCGACGGCCCCCTGACTGCGGCCTGCAGCAGCTGGTAGCGCGCGCCGTGCCGCGCGCCCCAGGCCGAGCCCGAGCGCCACAGCGCCCGGCCGTGCCCCCGGCCTCGGTGGCGAGGCGCGACCCCGAAGTACTGCGGCAGCAAGGTCAGCGTCCCGGCACGATCGGGCATCACGGTGAGCGGCCCGATCGCCCCGACGATCACATCGTCGTCGACCGCGACGAGGATCGGACCGTCCACCCGGCCGGTGCGCCAGCGGCGGTGCAGGAAGCCGAACCCGGTGTCCAGCAGCTGCTCGGCCAAGTCCGCGAAGGTGTCCTGCACTCGAGGCGGGCAGGCGTCGAGTTCGACGGCTTCCGCAGGGATCGAGAGAGGGGCGCTGACGAAGTCCTTGAGCAGTATCCGCGTCACGCCGGCGTCCGTCTGCGGAGGTTCGGCGGTGAACCAGAGGAGGCGGCCGGACGCCGCGCCGTGGCCGGCGCACCAGCGGCGAGTCGCCTGGCGGAGGGCTGCGATGTCGGGTGTGGCCGGGCTGTAGACGTGGATTTTGATCATGCCGGTTCCGCGGTGCGAGAGCGTGGGGAGGATCGTGAGGTCGGGGCGGTGGACGATCTCGTCGACGAGCACGCTCTCGGACTTGGCTGCCGACCAGCGGCGCTCCTTGTCGAACGGCAGTATCTCCCCGGTGTGCGCGACCGCGACGACGTCGTCGAAGATCTCCGGGCCGAGTGTGTCCGGGTGCACCGGTCCCAGGGTGGGGACGACGGGCGCCTGCAGCACGCGCCGCAACCAGCTTGGCCGGAATCGCATGCCGGCACGCTACCCGGCTGCGTTGGGCTGCTCGGTGACCTCGGGCGTGGAACACGCCGGAGGTCACCGAGCGGGGTGCTAGTACGGGTTGTCGTCACCGGCGTTGCAGCTGCACTTCGACGACTCGACGAGCTCGTCCAGGTGCTCGACGAACTCGATGTCGGCCGGTCCCTGCGGTGCGACGAGCGGCACGGGGACGGTAGTGCCGCTCGGGTCGCGCCGTTCGAGCGGGACGAGGACGGCGGTCATGGTTTTCCTCCTCTCGATTCATCGGTGCTGGCAGTAGGTCCTCAGCGGCGCCTTCGCTTTCCGGTACAGGGTCACCAGCGGCATGCAGGTGCCGCAGCTGCCCTGCAGCCCGCAGCCGGCGCAGCCGCCCTGGCGCAGCAGCAGCCGGTCCGCGATGCCGCCCAGCCGCGCCAGCCCAGGCAGTCCTTCCTCGAGCAGCGGCACCTGGGGGTCGCGGCCGACTTTGCAGATGCTGGCCATGCCGTGCGGGTCGACGTGGAAGAACGTGTGGCCGGCATGGCAGCCGGTGAACGGCTTCCGTTTTCGCAGGTACTCCTGCGACTGAGCGGGCAGGCTCTCGGCGCCGCCGTAGATCGTGGGCGACATGTTCGAAAACACGTGGTGCGGTAGTTCGTAGCGTTCGGCGAGCGCCTTCATCGCGTCCAGCTCGTGGGCGTTGTGCTGGGTGACGATCAGGTTCAGGTTGAGCGGCAGGCCGGCCTCGTGCGCGGCGGCCAGGCCGCGGGAGAACTTCGCGAACGAGCCCCGGCGGCGGGTCAGCCCGTCGTAGGTCTGCGCGGTGGCGCCGTAGACGCTGATCGTGAGCCGGTACGGCCGGCACCGCGTCAACAAGTCGAGGACTTCGGGCCGGGCCAGGCGGGAGCCGTTCGAGGAGATCGACAGCATCATCCCCAGCTCGAACGCCCGCTGGTAGACCTCGGGGAACAGCTTGTCGATCAGCGGCTCGCCGCCGGTCAGCTGCAGCCACAGCACCCCGGCGTCGGCGAGCAACTGCAGCAGCCGTTCCCGGTCCGGCCAGGACAGTCCCTCGAACCGCTTCAACCCGAGGTAGCAGTGCTCGCAGTCGTAGTTGCAGCCCAGGTTCAGCTCGTAGGAGGCGCGGCCGTAGGCGTGATCTGACTGAGCGCGGACGAGTACGACGTCGCCGGTCCGCCGGCCGGTGGGATCCAGGTCCGGCCAGCGTTGGCGAATTGCATCGACGAGCCAGCGCGGGCACTCGTCGGCGGTGGCCGCGGACGACAGCTCTTGCCACAGCCGCACCGGCAGCCGGATGCCCGACTCGCTTCCGGGACGCAGCACGAGGTATTCGTCGAGGAACGGGCTCGCGATGACGTCGTACACGGAGGCTCCTTCAGAGGATTGGGCGGCCGGTGAAGCGGCTGTCTTCGATGGCGGCGATCGAGGCGTGGATCTGGTCGGCGTCCGGCGCGGGCAGGGCGCCGTTGAGCACGACGGTGAGGCTCCGGCGGCGGATGTCGATGAACAGCGGGTCGACGTCGTCGGCGCAGGCGTCGCTCACGACGGCCTGCCAGTGTGCGAGATCTTCGTCCGGGCCGAGGTCCTCCCAGCGCGCGATCGCCCACTTGCCGCGCCGCAGCTCGCCGACGAGGTCATGGAGTTCGGAGACCCAGTAGGGCGCGGCGACGTTGGTCATGGCGTGACCGCCGGGGTGAAGCCGGCGGGGATGCGCCAAGCCGGGTGCGGGTCGATGAGAGCCCGGTGCATCGTCCGCGGTCCGGTGAAGGCGGTGCGGCCGTGCAGCCAGCGGCGGTTGTTGACGACGTAGGCGCTGCCGGGTGCGGTCGGGACGGTGATCGAGTGGCGGTCGACGACCTGGGCGAGCACGCCGAGCCACCGCTGGGTGTGCGGCGCGAACCGGGCCAGGCCGTCGCGCCGGAGCCGGACGCCGACCAGCCCGCCGGGGCCGGGTTCGAAGACGTTTCCGACGATTCCGGCCGCGCCGCCGAAGTAGGCGCCACGCTGCGTTGTCAGGTCGGCCAGAGCGTCCGGCGCGGTCGCTGCGAGTTCGGCGTGGACGGCGCGTCCGTCGACCAGGACGCAGTCGCCGCCGCGGTCGGCGGGCCGGACGCAGGTCATCGCTACGAGCAGTGGGGGCCGAGGCAGGTCCGAGCAGTCGGTGTGCGCCGCCAAGGCGTGGCTGCTGAACCCGACCTGCCCGGCACGCGGACGAACCGCGCCGCGGTCGGAGATCACGGTGAGGCCCGAGCGCGTGCTGTCCCGGTGCGGCACGAGCCGGCCGAGCCGGACGGCCAGGTGCAGCATCTGCTGTTCGGTGTGCACGCCGTCGAACAGGGCGATGCCGTCCCGGGCCAGCACGGCGGCCACTTCACCGACGCCGCCTGCCGCGCCGATGTCGACGCGGCACTCCGTCAGCGCGGTCATCGCCATGGTGGCATCCCTTCGGTGGTGGTTCGTCGGTTCGGCCAGCACATCGGGTCCGGCAGCTCGGCGTCCACTGACAGATCGTCAACCCCGCGGCGGCGTGGACTACGACCGCGCGCTGCTACGGTCGGTGACAGCGGTGGTGCTGAGGGCAGGAGGCTGGTGCCGGTGGCGGAGTCCCGATACCCGGTGTCGATCAAGGGCGTGCTGATCCGGGACGACCGGGTGCTGCTGGTCCACAACGAGCGCGACGAATGGGAGCTGCCCGGGGGCCGGATCGAACCGGGGGAGACCCCCGAGCAGTGCGTTGCGCGGGAGATCTCCGAGGAGTCCGGGCTGCCGGTCGACGTCGCGGAGATCCTCGACGCGTGGGTGTACCACATCGCCGTGGCCGGCAAGGACGTGTTCATCGTGACCTACGGCTGTACCTGCGCGTCGGACGCGGCGCCGGTGCTCAGCCACGAGCACAGCCGGATCGCCGAGTTCGCCGAGCACGAGGTGTCCGGGCTGCGCATGCCGGACGGGTACAAGCGCTCGATCGCCGCCTGGTTCGACCGGCTCCGCACGCTGCAAGCCGCGCGGTAGCGACCATGGCCGGCTGCGAACGCTGCGGGACGGCCCTGGGCCGCTACGTCCGCGGCGCGGTCTGCCCGGCCTGCCGCGCCGCGACCACCAGCCTGTCCCTGCGGCCGCCCCGGCTGGCGCCCGCGGTCTGGATGTGGTCCGACCCCGCGGCCGCGGCGGCACTCGGCTCGCGGGATCTCGCGTCCATCCTGCGCGCTTACCGGGCGGCGAGCGGGCTGAGCCAGGAGGCCCTTGCCGCGCTGCTCGGCTACGACAAGTCCTACGTCGCGCTGATCGAAACCCGCAAACGCACCCCCGGCGACGTAGCCGGGCGGCGGCACATCGCCCGTGCCCTCGGGCTGCCGTTCCACCTGTTCGGGGTCACCGACCCGGACGACGCCGACTTCGCCGCGCTGGTGCAGTTCGGCGACAGCGTGGTGCGGCTGGCCGAGATCGCCCGCCAGTCCGGCCGGGCTGTCGAAGCCGTCAACGAGCTGTGGCCGCTGGCTGCTCGGCTCGAGGCCCGCGCTGCTGAAGGGCGCCTTGAACGCGACACCTTGTCCCTGCTCGCGTCTGCGCGCCTGGCTCTCGGCGTCTCCCTCGGTACGGTACTGCCCGAGGAGCGCCTCACCAGCGCCGCGGCCTGGACTGGCAAAGCCCTCGTCCTGGCCCGCCACCTCGACGATGATGAATTCCTGGCGGACACGTTGCGGATGCACGGCAATGAGCTCCGCAAAGCAGGTCGCCTCCACGCCGCCGTTGCTCGGCTGGAACGTGCTGCTGCCGTGTCCACGACCGCGGCGGGGCACGGTGCTGCGCTCGCGCTGCTCGCCCGAGCTGCCGGTGACGCTGGATTGCCGGACCAGTTCGCCGGCGCCATCGACGGCTGCCGACGACGCCTGGATTCAGCGACCGGGACCGAACTGCTGCTCAACCCCTTCACGCTGCGCGAAATCCACGCCCGGGGCTTGCTTGCCCTGAACCGGCCGCACGACGCATTTCGAGTCCTCGACTCGGTTGCAGGAGAACCCGCCGCACCGCAGTGGCAGGTCATCGAGCGAGTCACCGCCGGAGAAGTCCTCGCCGCGACCGGCGAACAGGCTGGCGCCGAGGAAGCCCTGACTACGGCGATCGCGACAGCCGAGCAGCGCCGCCTGCCGCACCAGCTGCAGCGAGCGGTCCGCGCCGCCCAGCACGGCCAGCTGCCTGCCATCGCCGAGGCCGGCCGGTTTGCACTACAACGTCTTCGCGGCCTGCTCTCGCCCGCTGCCTAGCGGCCAGCTACCTCGGCGAAGCCGCTTGGGCGGTCACCAGCAGGTAGAACCGCCAGCCTTCGGGTGCGCCTCCGTGTACCGCTTGATCGCGGCGCAATTCCCGGTGAGCCCGCTGTAGTCGTCGAGGGTGCCGAGCTCGCCGCCGGGCACGGCCTCGGCGTACACGCCGGGCGCGAGCTGAACGACCTGGTCGCCGCCCATTGAGGACGCGTACCGCTTGTCGATCTTCGGCTTGGGCACGAATTGCGTGAGTTTCGGGTGCGGTTGCCACGCGATGTGGCCCCTGCCCGGTACGCGGCGATCGTGTACGCGGTTGCGGGAGTCCTCGACGCGGCTGGCGTCGTCGTCACTTCCTCGATCGCCGTCGATCATGTCGCCTGCGACACGGACCTGAACGCTGCGTTCGACCGTTTCAGTGCCGCGTACCTTCACCGGATTAGTCATCGTGTGTCCAGATCCAGCTCATCGGCCGTCAGTTCGGCGCTTCCACCGGCTTCGCCGTCCCCGGCTCCATGGTGGCCGGCACCGGCGCCGGCTTCATCGACTCGAGCCACATCGCCTGAATCCTGACCTCGCCGCGGGCAACGGCTGGCGTCTCGCCGCCGCTACGATGTCGGTCCACCGGACCACACTGCGCCTCATCAGTCCGCGAAGGTCTGCGGAGTGAGGGAAAAATGATTGAAGGGTTGTTCGCTCCTGATTCTTGACGGCGGCGTTGGGAGCGGGACGCAGCCTGCCGGGGCGGGAGTGCGTCCCATCCCGGCAGGCTCGGGTCAGTTGACTGGCGCGGCGGTCCGGTGTCCGAATGCAGCCAGGGCGTCCGGGTGGCTGGCCGGGACGACGCCGGAGTACAGCGCGGTCCAGCAGGACGGGCAGCAGTACTGCCGGAACACCACCGGAGTGTCCACGTAGTCGGCGGCGGTCGCAAGGATCTGCGGTCCGGCCTCCGTGGGCGGGCCTTCGTGGACCGCGACGGCCGGTTCGCCGTCGGCCGTTCGAAGCCGCTCGCCGCAGTGGCCGCAGGCGAGACCGCCGTCGGCCGGTTCGACCAGATTGTCGTCCACCCGGCGGGCGCCTGCCAGATCCGTCTTGCCGAGAGTTGCCCCAGGCTCTTGTGAGCGCGAGCGGCGGTCATCGCGCTGCCGGGCACGTTCGGCGACCGTTGCGGCCGGGTCGACGGCGCCCTCGCGCAGTACGACGCCGTACACCGACGTGGCTGCCGCCGGAGTGATCTTGTGCTCGCGCAGGTCACGGGCGACCGCTTGCGGGTCGCGGGCGAGCGGGTCGCCGTAGCCGCCGCCACCCTGCCATGTCATCGCGAACACCTCGCCCGGCGCGAGGTAGCTGGAGGCGTAGTTCTGGCCGGGTTCCAGCACCGAGCTCACTTCGTCCAATGTGGAGGGCATCCGACCGGAGGCGAACAGGGCGGCGACCCGGCTCTGCCGCGCGACGACGTCGAGGCCGCTGTTGCCCGGGTGCCCGCCGGCGAGCCCGCTGTTCTGCGCCACGGCCTTTCCGGCCGACGCCAGCACCAGCCCCATCGGGATGCTGGTGCCGTGCGGGGTCATGGCGATCGACGCACCGAGTCCGCCGCGGTGGCGTCCGGGGCCACCGGAGTCGGGGACTTCACGCCGCCACAGCGTCAGCACCGGGTACAGGAACTCCGTCATCTCGACGTCGGGGACGCGGCCCATCGGGATGCAGAACAACCCGCCGGTGTCGATGCCGTCGGCGTCCGGGCGAGCGCCGTAGCCGCCGGCCATCGGCTCCATGATGATGGAGAGGAACGGTGCCGGGGCTTCGCCGCGTTCGTCGAGGCCGGCGATGACCGCGGTGTCCCAGGTGCCGCAGCAGGTCGCCTGGACGTTCTTGCCGAGTTCCAGGTCGCGGTCGAGCATCCGCGAGAGGCACTCGGCGACGAGGCTGCCGGTCAGCCACGCCGGTCCGATCGGGCCGCGGCCGACGGCGGCGGGGAAGGTGGCGTTGTTGAGCGTGCCTTCCTCGGTGACGAGGTCGAAGCAGCGCATCAGCCCGCCGGCCGACCACGGGATGTCGCCGGCGAGGATGGGCAGGAGCGCGAGCATGACTCCGCCTCGCATGCCGGCGTACGTGCAGTTGATGACGCCGGCCTGCGGGTCCGTGCCGGTGAAGTCGAACGTCAGGTGATCGCCCGTCTTGGTGGTGGTGACCGTGATCTTGTGCAGGCCGCGGTCGCCTTCGTGGGACTGGTCCTGGTAGCCGGTGGCCGTCCAGGTACCGTCGGGAAGGGCGGAAAGCTTGTCCCGCAACCGGCTTTCGGCGTCGGACATCATCCGCTTCATGACGGCCTTGACGGTGTCCGCACCGTACTGGTCGATCAGCGCGTGCAGGCGTTCGGCGCCGACGTTGTTCGCGCCGATCTTCGCGCGCAGGTCGAGCCCGACGAGCATGGGGACGCGGGAGCGGCGCACCCAGAGGTCGGCGACGTCGCGCTGCAGCTGCCCGTCCCGGACGACCTTGACCGGCGGGGTGGGCAGGGATTCGGAGAAGACGTCCTCGGCGGCGGGCGAGAAGGAGCCGAGGCCGACGCCGCCGAGGTCGGGCTGGTGGGCGATGGCGCTGGTCCAGGCGAACAGCTTCCCCTCGTGGAAGACCGGCTGGTAGACGATGACGTCGTTCTGGTGCAGGCCGCCGCCGACCCAGGGGTCGTTGCAGAGGAACATGTCGCCGGGTTCGATGCCCGGGTTGGCGGCGCGGTTGCGCAGCGTCCAGTAGATGGCGAGGTCGACCGCCCCGACGAGCATCGTGTTGTAGAGGCCGACCTGGACCTCTTGGCCGAGCTCGTCGGAGATGGCGAAGTCGAAGTCGTTGGCGTCGGTCACGATCGGCGAGCCGGACATGCGCTTGAGGGCCTCGCCCATCTCGTCGGTGACCGACCACAGCCGGTGCCGCACGACCTCGTAGGTCAGCGGGTCGAGTGCGTCGATCTGCTCCTGGCCGACGGTGTGCACGTCCAAGGAGGACGGCAGCGAGCGCCGGAGCTCACCGAGGTCGACGGGACGGCTGGAGAACTGCTCCGAGCCTGGGATCGGCATGCTCATGACGCACTCCCGGCGGTGACGAGGGTGGATTCTTCGGTGGCGGGCACGCCCGCGCGGATGAGGAGGTTGCCGAGGTCGTCCACGGTGCCGGTTGTGCCGGCGGGCACCACGACCGTGGTGGTCGGGACCTCGACGATCGCCGGGCCGGTCAGCACGTGCCCGCTGCGCAGCTCGCGGTAGTCGTAAACGGGGGTGTCGACGTAGCCGGCCGCCGCGTCGAGGCACACCGGGCGGCGGCCGGTGCGCGCGGCCGACGGGTCGGGGGAGTCCGCGGCGGGCACGGGCGGCAGCTGCGGACTGAACGGCAGGATGCCGATTCCGCGGACCCGGAAGGTGATCGCCTGGATCCCTGCTTCGCGGAACCCGGCGTCCTTGCCGTACTGCGCCGCGTAGCGCTCCTCGAAGCCGGTCGTGGCCTCTTCGACTGCGGCCGTGTCGAGCGGGCCGGCAACGACCGGCGTGGTGACTTCGGCGAGCTGCATCGAATAGCGCATGTCGATTTCCCGGTGCAGCTCGACCTTTTCGAACATGACGCCCTGTCGGTCCAGGCCGTCGCGGACCTGCTGTTCGAGCTGGGCGAAGTTGCGTTCGGCGCGCTGAGGGTCGAAGGGCACGTGCAACGGGTCGGAGAGTTCGGCGGCGAGGACGATGTCGGAGGATGCGAGACCGAAGGCGGAGAACGCCGAGGCGACCGGCCCGAGCGGGACGACCACTTCGGTGCACCCGACTTCGGCGGCGTAGCCCGCGCAATGCGCCGGTCCGGCGCCGCCGAACGCGTAGAGCACGAACCCGCGCGGGTCGTGCCCCGCTTCGACGACGGTCTTGCGCAGCAGGTCGCCGGTCTGGGCGTTCTGCACGGTGTAGATCGCCGCGGCGGCTTCCTCGACCGTCAGGCCCAGCGGCTTCGCGATGCGGGTGTCGATCGCCTCGCGGGCGAGTTCGAGCGACAGGGGCTTGCGGCCGCCGAGCAGGCCGCGCTCGGGCAGGATGCCGAGGACCAGGTTGGCGTCGGTGTTGGTCGGCTCGGTGCCGCCGTTGCCGTAGCACGCCGGACCGGGGACGGCTTGCGCGCTGTGTGGCCCGATGCGCAGGTTGCCGCCGGCGTCGAGCCAGGCGATCGCGCCGCCGCCGGAGCCGATCGCGTCGACCCGTAGGGTGGGTACGTTGATCGGGTGGTGGTTGATGACGGTGGTGGTGTCGCGCACCGGTTCGCCGTCGACGACCAGTCCGGCCAGGAACGTGGTGCCTCCGACGTCGGTGGAGATGATGTTGCGGTGCCCGAGCTGGCGGCCCAGCGCGACCGAGCCGACGACGCCGCCGGTGAGCACGGACCCGACGGTGCTGATCGCCGCGGCCGGGGCCTCCCGCGCGGCGACCGCGCCGCCGTTGCTCTGCATCACCAGCAGCGGCCCGGAAAGCCGGTTCTCCCGCAGGGTGTCCTCGAGCGTGGTGAGGTAGTCGCGCAGTCCCGGGCCGATCTGGGTGCTCATGATCGTGGTGGCGTTGCGGGCGAACTCGCGGATGCGCGGGCTGACTTCGGACGACAGCGTCACGAAGACGTCCGGGTCCTCCTCGGCGATCAGTTCGCGGATCCGCTGTTCGTGCACCGGGTTGCGGAAGGACCACAGCAGGGACACGGCGATCGCGCGGATCCCGTCGGCCAGCAGTTCCCGGATCCGGGCGCGGGCTTCGTCCTCGTCGAGGGTGACGACGACGGTGCCGTCGCGGTCGATGCGCTCGGTCACCTCCAGCGCGTGCCGTTTGGGCAGCAGCCCGTGGTCCTTGCGCTGTCCCAGCACGTTCTGCAGCTCGTGGGGCGACCGGCCGAGGTAGCGGCCCTCGACGTTCATGATGAAGATCGAGTCGCGGTGGCCCTTGGTGGTCAGGAAGCCGACCGGCGGCACGTTGCCCATCACCAGCGCGTTGAGCGACGACGTCGTTCCGTGGGCGATGTGGTGGGTGTCGGCCAGCATCTCCGGCAGTGACACCCCGAGCTGCTCGGCCAGCAGCTCGAGCACGTCGAGCACGCCCTGGGAGTAGTCCGGCGGGGTGGACGGGGACTTCGCGGCGAGCACGGTCCCGGCGTCGTCGTCGAGAACGGCGTCGGTGAACGTGCCACCCACGTCCACGCCGATGACATAGGCCATGACTCACGCTCCTTTGCGCGGGAAGAACTGCTAACTGTGCCGTAGACTATTCAACGCATGTGACAAGAGTCAACCCGGATCGGTCGGGGTTGACGACGAGTGGTCGTTGGCGTCAAATACTCGACTATGTCGTTAACACGGGAGGTCGGGATGCAGCCACGCCGGGTCGCGGTACTGGGCGGCGGGCCCGGAGGGCTCTACGCCGCGCGTCTGTTCAAGCTCGCGTTTCCGTCCTGCGAGGTCGCCGTGCACGAGCAGGGCGAGCCGAACACCACCTTCGGGTTCGGGGTCGGGCTGGCCGCGGGAACCCAGCGCAAGCTGGCGGCGGCCGACCCCGACACCCTGCGGGACCTGGTCGCCGCGGGCCGCCGCCACGACATGACCCTGCGGGTCGGCGGGCACGTGGCCCGGGTCCGCAACGACCGGCTGATCGGGGTCGCCCGCACCGAGCTGCTCGCGATCCTGCAGCGCCACGCCGAGAAGGCCGGAGTGATCCTGAACTTCGGCGCCCGGCGGTCGGCCGCCGAGCTCGACGCCGACCTCGTCGTCGCCGCCGACGGCGTCGGCAGCGCCACCCGCGAGCAGGGCCCGTTCGGAGCGCGGATCGAGCCAGGACGGGGCCTGTACCTCTGGTGCGGAGCCGAATTCGCGCTGGACGACGCCGTGTTCGCGCCGGTGCGCACGGAGCACGGTGTCTTCGTGACACATGCCTACCCGTACGGCACCGGGCACAGCACCTTCCTCATCGAGACCGACGAGGACACCTGGCGCCGCGCCGGTTTCGACGTCACACCCGGCGACACGGACTCGGACGAAGTGTCCCTGCAGTACCTGGCGGACGCGTTCGCCGAGCAACTGCGGGGTCACCGGCTGATCGGCAACCGCACGCGCTGGTCGCGGTTCCGGACCGTCCACTGTGAACGGTGGTCGGCGGGGAAGACGGTGCTGCTCGGCGACGCCGCGCACACCGCGCACTTCTCCATCGGCTCCGGCACGAAGCTGGCCATGGAAGACGCGATCGGCCTGGTCGAAGCGCTGCGGGCCACCGGCGACCGCCCGAGCGCCTTCGCCGCCTACGAGGCGGCCCGCCGTCCCGCCGTCGAACGGCTGCAGGAGCTGGCCCGCCGCAGCCGGTTGTGGTGGGAATCCTTCCCGTCTCGCATGCACTTGCCGGTCGAGCGGCTGATGGTCGCCTACATGACCCGCGCCGGGAACGTCCCCCTGGAACGGTTCGCCGCCACCAGCCCGGACGTGGTCAGCGCCGCCCTCACCCAGTACGCCGGGACGCCGCCACCCGCCGATGGGCTCGTCGACTGGGTCCTCGACCAGCCGGCCGCGCCACCCGAAGACCTCGTCACGATCGACGACGTCGTCACCGACCCCTGGGACGAAACCGGCGACGCGGTGGTCGCCCGGGCTCGGGAGGCCCGTGAGCAAGGCGCCCCCGGGTTCAGGTTCACGGGGCCGGGTGACCGCGGCGCCGTGCTCACCCGGCTGGACCTCGCCGAGCGCGTCCGGCTCGAAGCTGGCGGAGTCATCCTGGTGGCGGGCCCCGCGGCCCTGCGGGAGGACCTGGCCGCCGGCCTGGTCAGCGCCCGTGCCGACCTGATCGAGGAGACCGCATGAGCTGGGGTGGCAAGGTCGTCGCCTATCCGGCCGACGTCGTGCGCGCGTACCGGGACGGCGGGCTCTGGGGCACCCGCACGATCGCCGAGCAGCTGCACGAGATCGCCCTGGCCCATCCGGGCCGCGACGCCGTCGTCGCGCTCGACGGCCGGCTCACCTTCCGCGAACTCGACGAGCGCACCGACCTGCTGGCCGCGGGGCTGGCCGGACTCGGCCTCGCGCCCGGCGATCCCGTGCTCTTCCAGGTCACCAACCGGCTCGGCACGGTCCTTGCCTGGTACGGCGTGCTGAAGGCGGGCCTGGTACCCGTCTGCACCCTCGCAGCGCACCGTGGGCACGAGATCGGCGAGGTGGGCCGCCGGACCGGGGCCGCCGTGCACCTGGTGGAGGCCGGCTTGCGCGGGTTCGACCTCGTCGGCTTCGCCGTCGAGGAGGCGCGCGAGCACCCCACGGTGCGGCACGTGCTGGTCCTCGGTGACGACCCGCGCGGGATCTCTGTCGACGCTCTCGGCCAGGACCTCGACGCCGGCGCCGCGCGCAAGACCGTCGAGGAGATCCAGGCTGGGATCGACCCGGACGACGTCGCGGTGTTCCAGCTCTCCGGTGGCACCACCGGCGCGCCGAAGGTGATCCCGCGGCTGCACGCCGAATACTGGTACAACGCCCTCGCCTACGCGGAATCGTGGGGCTGGGACGCCGCGACGCGGGTCGCCCACCTCATCCCGATCGTGCACAACGCCGGGATCGTCTGCGCGCTGCACGGCGCCCACAGCGTCGGGGCGTGCCTGGTGCTCGGCACCGCCGACCTGGACGAGTCCCTGCCGTTGCTCGCTCGCGAAGCGGCCACGCACGTGCTGCTCGGCCACGGCCACTTCCAGGCCATCCGTCACCCCGGGTTCGCCGCGGCGGCCGCCGCGCTGACGCAGGTCGTGCTGTCCGGCTCCAAGGTGCCGCCCGCGTTGTTCGACGACCTCGAGCGGCGCGGGCTGTGGTCGGCGCAGCTGTTCGGCATGGGCGAAGGCCTGTTCCTCACCACCCGGCCCGGCGCGCCGCGGCTCGCACGCGCCACGACCGTCGGCACGCCACTGTCCGAACTGGACGAATTCCGCGTTCTGGAACCGGGCACCGAGGAAGAAGTCCCGGACGGCGAAGTCGGGGAGCTGTGCTGCCGCGGCCCCTACACCTTGCGCGGCTACTTCGACGCCGCCGAGCACAACGCGCGCGCGTTCACCACCGACGGCTTCTACCGCACCGGAGACCTCGCTTCGGTGCGAGTCATCGAAGACCGGCGGTACGTGGTCATCGAAGGCCGGATCAAGGACGTCATCAACCGCGGCGGCGAGAAGGTCAACGCTGAAGAGGTCGAACTGCTCCTGCTGCGCCATCCGCGGGTCACCGGGGCGGCCGTGGTGGCCATGCCCGACCCACGGCTGGGCGAGCGCACCTGCGCGTTCGTCACCGGTGGTCCGCTCGACCTGCCCGAGGTCCGGCGGCACTTCGCCGAGCTGGGGGTGGCGAAGTTCAAGTGGCCCGAACGCGTCGAAGTCGTCGCCGAAATCCCCCGCACTCTCGTCGGGAAGCTGGACAAGAAGCGCCTGCAGGCGGAGATCGCCGCGAAGCTCGCCACCGAACAAGGAGAAACCCCGTGACCCCGCACCGGATCGGCCTCGTCGTCCCCAGCTCGAACGTCACCGTGGAGACGGAGATCCCCGCGCTGCTCGCGCGGCACACCGAAGCGTTTTCCTTCCACTCCAGCCGGATGCGCATGCACAACGTGTCACCCGAGGAGCTGCGCGCGATGAACGCGCAACGCGAACGCTGTGTCGACGAACTGGCCGACGCCGGCGTCGACGCGCTGCTCTACGCGTGCCTCGTCGCGGTGATGGCGCAGGGCCCGGGTGAACACGAACGCACCGAGAAGGCCATCACCGGGCAGCTGGCCGCCCGCCCGGCGCACCCGGCCGTGCTCTCCAGCGCCGGGGCGCTCGTCGAAGGGTTGCGCGCGCTCGGCGCCCGGCGCATCGCCCTGGTCACGCCCTACCTGCGGCCGCTGGCCGAAGAGGTGGTCGCCTACCTGCGCGCGGAGGGGTTTGACGTCGTCGACTGGGCCGCCCTGGAGGTCGGGGACAACACCGAGGTCGGCTGCATCCCGGGCGACCGCGTACTGGCCGCCGCCCGGGGCCTGGACCTCTCCCAAGCCGACGCCCTGGTCATCTCCGCCTGCGTGCAGATGCCGTCGCTGAGCCTGATCGAGCCCGCCGAGACCGAGTTCGGCCTGCCCGTGCTGTCCGCGGCCACCGCGGGCGCGTACGCCCTGCTGCGCCGGTTGAACCTGGCGCCACGGCTGGCGGGAGCCGGACGGCTGCTCGCGGCACCTCTACCATCGCAAGGATGAGCGGTACCACACCGCGGGGCGGGTCCCGCGAAAAGGCGAGCACCTCGCGCCGGGAGCTGGTGGAGAACGAACTCTACGAACACGCCACCCGGCTGTTCGCCGAGCGCGGGTTCGCCGGCACCAGCCTGCAGGACATCGCCGACGCCATGGGCATCACCCGGCCCGCGCTCTACTACTACGTCAAGAGCAAGGAAGAGCTCTTGGCCAAGCTCGTCACCGAGGTCACCAACGGCCCCCTGGAGGAACTCACCGAGCTGGTCGCGCACGACGAGCTCGACCCGGAGCGGAAGCTGCGCGGGATCGTGGAGATCATCGTCGGACGGCGGGTCCGGCAGCCGGAGCGGTTCCGGCTGCTCATCCGCTCGGAGGCGGAGCTGCCCGCGGAGCTGACCGAGGCCTACGACGAGGGCCGCCGCGCGGTGCTCACGACCATCGCCGGCGTCGTCGAAGACGGCGTGCGCGCCGGCCGCTTCCGCCCGCTCGACGCCCGCGTCGCCGCGCTCGGCGTGCTCGGCATGTGCAACTGGGTGGCCTGGTGGTTCCACCCCGGCGGCCGGGACACCGCGGAAGGCGTCGTCGAGCAGCTGGCCGACATGGCCGTCGGCGCCCTACGGCGGGCCGACCAGCACGTCCTCGACGGGGAAGGCCCGGCAGCGGCGTTGAAGATGCTGCGCCAGGACCTCGACCACCTGGAACGCATCCTGGACGTCTGAACCGCCTCGTCACGGCCTCTTCGCCACCCGCCGGAGGGGCCGTTTCGCGTGCCCGCAGTGGCAATCGGCATAGTCGTCAATATATTGACTCGTCCGTCGATTCGCGCGTACGTTGGAACCGACGAACGAAGCGGAGGTATGTCATGAACGAGCTGGACCACCGGGTGCGGGGCGTCGATCACGTCGCGTTCCCGACTTTCGACCCCGCCGCCACGGTGCGCTTCTACCGGGACGTGCTGGGGTTCCCGGTCGTGCACTCGATCTGCGCGGCGGGCTGGGGCCCGGAGGATCACCCGGACTTCATCCACTTCTTCTTCGACATCGGCAACGAAGACCGGATCGCGTTCTTCTACTATTTCGGCGCCACTCCGGGGATCGCCGGCGCAGACGGTGCGAAGGGCGATGTCTACGCGCGCTTCGGCGAAGACGTCCCGGAGTTCTTCGTGCGCTCCCGCCACCTGGCGATCCACGTCGAGAACGAGGAAGACCTGCTGGAGTACCGCCGCCGGCTCGACGCGAGCGACTGGCCGGTCGAGATGCAGATCCAGCACGAGACCATCGAATCGATCTACACTCACGACCCGAACGGCTACATGGTCGAGATCACCCGCGCGATGCGGCCGGTGACCCCGCAGGAGGACCTGGACGCGAACCTCACCATCGACGCGCTGCTCGACGTCGTCGCCGAGCCGGAGCCGACGTTCGGGAAACTCTTGGCGCGCAAGGCAGAGCTGATCGTCGAGCGCGCGGCGGACTGGGAGCCCGTGCGATGACGAAGCTGTACGTCCTCGACGTCCCGGAGAACACGGCCGTGGCGAAGATCGCCGCCGAGGATCCTTCGGTGACCGTGGGCCGGATCGGGCCGTACTTCGAGATCAGTGCCGCGGGACCGATCGTGGTCGACCGCCGTGCCACGGGCTGCCGCCACGCTGTCTGGTATTCGTGCGTCGGCGGTGTCGCCCGCGACAGCCGGATCACCCAGCACGACAAGGACGCTCTGCGCGTGGAGCCGGTATGAGTGAACGCCTGGGCGCCGGCCGCTACCTCGCCGCCGGCGATCGGCCCGCCTCGACGGTGACGTCCGTGCACGAGTCGACCACTGTGGACGGTGCGACCGTGCGCGGAGTCCTGGCCACGGTGCCGGGTGCGCGGACGGTGGTGTGCCTGATGCACCCCCGTCAGGACCTGACGCACCATCCACTCGTCCCGCTGTTGCTCCGCGCCGGAGCCGCGGTCTGGACTCAGCACACCCGTTCGGTCAACAACGACCTGAACCTCGTGCACGAACAGGCGCTGCTCGACGTCGCCGCGGGGCAGGCCTTCCTGCGCTCTCGTGACTTCGACGCGGTTGTGGTCCTCGGCCATTCCGGCGGTGGAACGCTGTTCGCGTACTACTGCGAGCAAGCCGCACTGGCACCTGCCGACCGCATCAGCACGACTCCCGGTGGCCGGCCGACCGGGCTGGCCGACGCGGAGATGCCGCTGCCGGATGGTGCCGTCTTCCTTGCGCCGCACCCCGGTCAAGGCAAGCTGCTGCTGGCATGCATCGACCCTTCGGTGGCCGACGAGACGGACCCGCTGTCGGTGGTGCCGGACCTCGACCCGTTCAGCCCGGCCAACGGGTTCGCGGACCCCCCAGCGCACTCCCGGTACGCACCCGAGTTCCTGGAGCGCTACCGCATGGCGCAGCGCAACCGCGTGGCACGCATCGACGCGGTGGCGCGCGCCCACGTCGTCCGCGCTGCCGAAGCACGGTCGGTGGCCAAGGCCGGCGGTGACGCTACGCAGCGGCGGCGCTCACTGGCGCCGCGGATCTTGACGGTGTTCCGCACGGACGCCGACCCGCGCACGGTCGACCTCACGCTGGACCCCAGCGACCGCCCGTACGGCTCGCTGTTCGGCAGACGACCCGACCTGATCAACTACGGCTTGGTCGGGTTCGGCCGCCTGGCCACCCCGGAGGCTTGGCTGTCGACGTGGTCCGGGTTGAGCTCGTACGCCGACTTCGTCCGGTGCGCGCCAGGTGTCGAAGTACCGACGTTGTACGTCGAGTTGACCGGTGATCAGGCCGCCTTCCCTGCGGATGCCCGTCGCATGATCGAAGCTCTCGGTGCCACCGACTTGACCACGGCCAAAGTCCGCGGTCTCCACTTCGGAGCCGCTATCAGCGAAGGCGAGCCCACCGGCAACGAACTGGCAGCTGCGGAAATCACCGAATGGCTGGGTGGACGCTTTAAACTCGCCTGAGTCCTGTGCCAGCCGCTCGTGGGACCGGGTTCGAGCAGTGAAGCGTCCCGGGGTCGCCCGAGCCACCGCGTGGCGCAATCCTCCCGTGCTGACCTCCTGTCGGGATGCTTGTCTCAGCCTGACCCCGCAACGCACCGGCGGTTGCTCAGCCGGTCCGGAGTGGGTGGAAGGGGGCGAGGTCGGGCGCGTCGGTGCCCGTCATGAGCTGGCGAGCCAGGAGTTTGCCTGTCGCGGGCCCAAAGGTGATTCCCCGCATGCCATGCCCGCCCGCCACGTGGACACCTTCGAGCTTTGTCCGGCCGATGAGTGGCAGGCCGTCGGGTGTCAAGGGGCGGGCGCCGACCCAGTGGTCGCGTACGTCGGTCCAGTCGGCGCCGTCGATCAGGGGGCGGATCGAACGCAGGATCGCATCGAGGCGCCTGTGGTCGAACGGTGTGTCGCGGTCGGCGATCTCCATGGTTCCTGCGACGCGTACGCGGTCACCGTAGGGGGTCATGGCGACCCGGACGCCGGGGAGGTACACGGGCGCGGTGATCGGCTTGGCCAGCGGGATGCTGCAGGAGTAGCCGCGCCCGGCCTGGACCGGCGCACGGACGCCGAGTCGGCGGGCCAGGTCCGGCAGCCATGCTCCGGTCGCCAGGACCACCGCGTCGGCGCGGTGTGGTGCTCCGGACCAGGTGTCGACCTGCAGGCCGCCGGGACCGAACCCGATCGATCGCACCTGCGCGCCTTCGACGATCTCGCCGCCTCGCTCGCGCAAGGAGCCGGCGAGCGCGTCGAGAAATGGGCCCGGTGCCACGAACCGCTGGCCGTCCAGGTGCACGATTTGCTGGACACGGGCGGAAAACGGGGGCTCGTGACCGGTGCTCGTCCGGTAGGGGACGTGCTGGCCGGCGTCGCGGGCGGCCGCGAATTCGTGTTCGAGGCCAGTGGTGTCCTCACCGTCGGTGAACCCGATCCGGATGGTGCCCTTGCGGACGTCGGCCGTGACGCCGCCGGCGACCAGGGCGTCGAAGGCCGGGATGCTTTCGCGGCTCAGCGGCGCCAGCGCGGCCATGCCTCGCCGCCACCGTGGACCGGTCGAGTTCCGGGTCCGCCCGCCGAGGTCGAGGGGCTGCGGACCGCGGCTCGGTACGTCGGCGGCGCCGCGATCGGGTTGGGCGGCGACTGGTACGACCTGTTCCCGCTGCCCAACGGCCTCGTCGTCGGCGACGTCGCCAGCCAGCGCCTGGAAGCGGCGGTGATCATGGGCTATTTGCGCAGCTTCCTGCGGGCCTATGCTCTCGACGACGATCCCGCCGAGGTACTTGGCAAGCTCGACCGCGAGGCGACGCACTTCGAAATCGGCGCCATGGCCACCGTCGCCTACGGCGTGATCGATCAGGGCCGCGAACGGATGACGTTGTCGATGGCCGGGTCCCCCCGCACCGGTCCTCGCCTCCGGCCACCAGCCAGGTCAGCTGATAGCGACTCCCATCGCCCCCCCCCGATCGGGATGGCGGTCGCGGCGAAGCCACGCCGGGCGACACAGGTCGCTCTGCCTGCCGGCAGCGTGCTCGCCTCTACACCGACGGGCTGGTCAAGTGCTGCCGCAGAGTGATCGACGAGGGACTGCGGGAACTCGAGCAGTGACCGCGGCCGACCCCGAGCGAGTATGCACCCGCGCCGTGGCACGGCTGATCGGTTCCACCGAGCCGGAGGACGACGTCGCTCCGCTGGTCGTGCAGCGACGGTAAAACCGGGCGAGCAGCCATGGTCGTGCTCGTCAACGCGAGGGCGGTCGGCTGACGTTACCGGCTCGTACGCGAGCCGTTCGTGTTCGACCACGCCGGCCTGCCGGGGCTGTACGGCGAGTCGGCGTTGCTCGGCCGCAGACGGCCGGATCCCGTGCCGGCGGCCTGCACGCACACGCCTGGGTCTCGTTCATCACCAGCGGCGACCCCGGGCTGGCCGGCACACCGGCCGGAGTCGCCGGCGAGCATGCGCATCGCGGACGAGTGGTCGCTGACGGCCTGACGCCACCGTCCGCTCCCGGCGCGAAGACCACTATCATGCGGCTCATGCCTCCTTCCTCCGCGGACGAACCGGCCGCCGTGCTGTTGTCGGTGCGCGAGGAACAGCGGCTCATGACCCGGCGCCGGATCGTGCAGGCGGCTCGGCGGGTCTTCGAGGATCGCGGGTACGGCCAGGCCTCGATCGGGGACATCACGAAGGCGGCCAAGGTCAACCGCGCGACCTTCTACCTGCACTTTGCGAACAAGGCGGCAGTCTTCAACGAGGTTTACGCCGAGGTCCGGCAGCACCAGACCGGCCGGTACTGGGCGATGCTGGACGAGGGGTTGACGGCGGGGACCGAAGCCGCCCTTCGAGGGGTGCTTGATCGCGCCCTCGCCTGGTGGGAGGAGCAGGCGGCGCTGCTGCCCGCGATCCACGAAGCCATGGCGAGCGATCTCGAGGTCGCCGCGCGCTGGAAGGACCAGCTCGACGAGCTCGCGGGCGAGCTGCGCGGGTACCTCGGCCAGTTCCCGGAAGAGGAGCGCGACGCGCGGCGGTTGCGGGTCCAGCTGATGGTGATGCAGCTCGACCAGCTGTGCTTCCGGACCATCGTGCAGAAGGTCTTCGTCATCGAACGCGACGTCCTGCTGGATCTCGTCTGCGATCTGTGGCTCGACTCCCTGCAGCTCAGGCGCGGCTCCGACCCCTCCTAGCGGCCAAGATCGGCAACCTGATGCTTGACTCGACAGCCTGTCGTCCTTAATCTCTGTCGAGACCCGGGCAGCGCTTCCGTCCGGTGGCGCACGGCCACCCGGGTGTGGGCGTGACGGAGTCCCTGTCCGCGCGCCCGCTCGTTCCATCATCGACGGTGGCACCCCGAGGGACGGTGCCGCCACGTCAGGTCCCTTTCGTCAATGCCGACTCGGGAGCCACCGATGCCCTCTTCCCCTGAACCCCCCGTGCTGTCGGCCCGCGCGATGCGACGCGTCACCTTCGCCGCCGCCGCGGGCAACACCATCGAGACCTACGACTACGCGGTCTACGGATTCCTGACCGTCATCCTCTCCAAGCTGTTCTTCCCCGGTGCGCAGCCGGGGGTGGCGCTCCTGTCCGCGTTCGCGGTATTCGGTGTCGCGTTCGTCGTGCGCCCGCTGGGATCCCTGGTGTTCGGCGCGATCGCGGACCGCTTCGGGCGCCGGACTTCGCTGCTCGGCACGCTCGTGCTCGTAGCCGGCGCGACGACGGTGATCGGGCTCCTGCCGACCGCCGCGTCGATCGGCATCTGGGCACCCATCCTGCTGGTGCTCATGCGGTTGCTGCAGGGCCTGGCCGCGGGTGGCGAGTACAGCACCGCCATGGTCTACGCCGCCGAGTTCACGCCGCAGAACCGGCGTGGGGCCATGACCAGCCGGGTGCAGCTGGGCAGCGTGGTGAGTCTCCTGCTCGCCGCCGGAATCGTGCTGCTGCTCAACGCGACGCTCACCCGCGAAGCGATGACCGCGTGGGGCTGGCGGATCCCGTTCCTGCTGGCGTTGCCGCTGGGCCTGTTCGGGATCTACATCCGGACGAGGCTCGAGGAGTCCCCGGAATTCAGGGCACTGGCGCAGGCAGGGGAACTCCCGGCGGCACCCGTCAAGGAGGCCTTCGCCCGGCACTGGCGGTTGATCGTACTGGTCTTCGGAGTCGCGGCGTTCCAGCAGATCGGGTACTACGTCGCGTTCACCTACGCGCAGTCCTACATCATCCAGCTCGGCTTCACGCCGGGGCAGGCGACGCTGGCCACGGTGGTCAGCATCGCCGTCGCCATCGTCCTGGTCTTCGTGGGCGGTCCGCTGTCCGACCGGATCGGCCGCTGGCGGATGCTGCTGGGCCTCTCGGTGGTCATGATCGTGACGGCGTACCCGCTCTTCGCCGGCCTCTCCTCGGCGCGCAGCCTGCCCCTGCTGGTCCTGATGACGGTCGCGTTGGGTGTCGTGCCCGCGCTCTACACGTCGGTAGCGCCCGCGACGTATATCGAGGTGCTTCCGGCCAAGGTTCGCGGCACTGTCTTCGCGGTCGGCTTCGCGGTGGCGGCGGCACTGCTGGGCGGACCCGCCCTCTACGTCAGCCAGTTCCTCGTCGAGGTCACCGGCGACCACCGGGCACCCGCCTACTTCATGATGTTCGGCGCGGTCCTCAGCCTGTTCGCGGCGCTGGCCGTCCGGCGCCGGCGGGCGACACCGCTGCTGGCGGACCGGGTGGCGGTCGCGGACGGGCAGTCGCCGCGGCGCGAAGCCGAGCAGGTCTGAGATGTACCTCGACGAGCTGGCCGATCAGCTCTCGGCTCTCGCCTCCGCGGTGACCGATGAACACCTCGAGCGCGCGGGTCTCTGCGTGCTCGATGCGCTGGCGTGCGTCTACGGCGGCCGGAAGATGCCTTGGGTTTCGCAAGCGCGCGCGGTCGCCGACGCCGGTGGTGCGGGGGAGAGCGCCGTCTGGGCGTCGGGTGGAGCCCGTCACGGGCTCGCGGACGCCGTCTTCGCGAACTCAGTCGGCTGCCATTCGCTGCTGTACGAGGACACGCACCCGGAGAGCCGGGTGCATCCCGGGACCGTCGCGGTACCGGCCGCGCTCGGGGTCGGCGAACTCGTCGGCGCCTCGGGGGCGGACGTCCTGCGCGCCGTCGTTCTCGGATACGAGGCGATGGCCCAGGTGGCGAGGACCGCGCTGACGGAGGACTTCGTCGCCCGAGGTTGGCGGGCGAGCGGCGTCTTCGGGCCGTTCGGCGCCGTCGCCGCCGCGGCGTACCTGTTCGAGCTGGACCGGGCGACGGCGGTGCACGCCCTCGGCATCGCCGCCGGTTCGGCGGCGGGCGTCTGCGAATGGGCGCCGGCGGGGACGACTGAAGTCTTCTTCCAGCCCGCGTCGGCCGCCCGGGGCGGCATTGTCGCCGTGCTGCTGGCCCGCGCCGGGGCGACCGGGGCGGGGAGCGCGGTCGAAGGACTGTTCGGCCTCCGGCGTGCATTCGGCGGGACGGCCGACAGCGTCGGCGAACCGGATGTCACGGCGGAGCGGCCGGCGATCGACCGAGCCTTCTTCAAGGCCCACCCGTCCTGTGCGTTCACCCAGCACGCGATCGACGCGGCGGTCCGCCTGCACGCCCGCGGCATCGATCCCGGTGCGGTTACGGCCGCGACGATCCACACTTCGGCCGCGGCGGCGACGTATCCCGGCTGCGACAACGCGGATTCGTTCGCGACCCCGATCGCGCGCCAGATGAGCCTGCAGTTCGGCGTCGCCGCGGCGTTGACCGACGGCCGGCTGGTGCCGAGCCGGTACGAGGGTGCGGTGGACGCCCCGATCGCCGCACTCGCGGCCCGGACCCGCGTCGTGATCGATCCGGAGTACGACCGGGCCTACCCCGGCCGGCTCGACGCGCGGGTGGAGCTTGCCTTGGCCGGCGGCGAAACCGCCGTGGCGGCCAGTGCGGAACACGTCGACCTTCCGCCCGCCGGTGTGTTCCACAAGTTCCGCACGCTCGCGGCTCCCGCGCTGGGCGAGCAGGCGGCCGGCGAGATCGCCCGTGTCCTTTGTGGACCCGGTGACTGGGCTGCGCGGGATCTCGTTGCGCGTCTCGGCTAGGGAGTCCGGAAAGCACCTCGCGGCATGTCGGCCGCCGAGGGTCCGTTCGTGTCCTCTGTGGACTCAGTGACTCGACCTCGCCCAAATTCACGACATATTGTGGATTGACTCGACAGTCTGTCGTGTCTAATCTCGGATGTGCCGGACGCGGGATTCCGTTGCCGCGATCCGTCCAGGAGGGACCAATGAAGCTGCACTCCTCACCGTCGTTCCACATCGGGTGCGACATCGGTGGCACGTTCACCGACGTCGTCGCGATCGCCTCCGACGGCACCGTGTTCGCGGACAAGGCCGACACCACGCCCGCGGACCTCTCGGCCGGGCTCCTCGCGGCGCTGGAGAACCTCGCCGGGCGGGTCGGGCTGCCGCTGCCCGGCCTGCTCGGGGCGACCACCCGGTTCGTGAACGGCACGACGGTGGTCACCAACTCCATCGCCGAGCTCCGCGGCGCGACCGTCGGTCTCGTCACCACCAAGGGTTTCGGGGACAACCTGCTGATCGCCCGCTCGGCGCGCAACGCCCACCGGGACAACCACAAGCAGGTGAACCTGCCGCAGCTGGTGGCCCGCGAGCACGTCGTGGAGGTCGAGGAGCGGATCGATCGCAAAGGCCGGGCCGTCGTCCCGCTGACCGAGGCGGAGGCGCGCCGCGCGGTCGGTGCCTTGGTGGCCGCGGGTGTCGACTCGATCGCGGTGTCCCTGCTCTGGAGCTTCGCGAACCCAGCGCACGAGGAGCTGATCGCCCGGATCGTCGAGGACGAGCACCCCGGGCTGTTCTTGTCGGTGTCGTCGCGGCTGCACCCGGTGATCCGCGAGTACGAGCGCACCATGACGACGGTCCTGAACGCGTTCACCGGTCTGCGGGTCGCGGAGTACACCAGCCGCATCGAGGACGAACTGGCCCGCCGCGGACTGACCGTCCCGGTCGGGTTCATGCAAGGCTTCGGCGGCACCGTTTCCGCCGAGGAGGCCCGGACCCGGCCGATCACCCTGGTCGACTCGGGGCCGGCGGGCGGGGTCATCGGCGCCCGGGCGCTCGCCCGCACGCTGGGGCTCACGGACATCGTCACCGCCGACATGGGCGGCACCTCGTTCGACGTGTCCGTGCTGGAGAACGGCACGCCGAGGATCACCCAGCGGGCCCTGCTGGGCGAGCGGTTCCTCACCGCGCTCGCCAAGATCGACGTGCTGCCCATCGGCACCGGCGGCGGCAGCATCGCCTGGGTCGACGCGCGGGGCGTGCCACAGGCGGGGCCGCGCAGCGCGGGCGCGGAACCCGGCCCGATCTGTTACGGCAAGGGCGGAACCCAACCGACCGTCACCGACGCCTCGGCGGTGCTCGGCCTGCTCGGTGCCGAATCGTTCCTGGGTGGACGGCGAGCGCTCGACGTCGCCGCCGCCCGCGACGGGCTGGAGCGGGAGATCGGCAAGCCGCTCGGCGTCGACGCGGCCGCCGCGGCCGCCGCGGTGCACCGCATGGTGATCGCGGACATGAGCAACGCCGTCCGGGCCGTCACCGTGGAACGCGGGCACGATCCCCGCCGGTTCGCGATGGTGGCCTACGGCGGCGCCCTGGGCACGTTCGCAGCCGACATCGCCCGGTCGGTCGGCATCCGGCAGGTCGTGATCCCCGCCGAGGCCGCCGTCTTCTCCGCGCGTGGGCTGCTGGCCGGCGACGACGTCCGCACCCGCTCCCGCTCGGCCATGTGGCAGGGAGGCGACGCCACCGCCGTGATCGACGCGCTGCGGGAGCTCGACGAGGAGTCGGTGTCCGCCCTGCGCGCCGCGGGACATCCCGAGAACCGGATCGACGTTGTGTGGCAAGGGGAATTCAAATTCGCGGGCCAGCAATGGGAGCTCCAGGTCCCGATCCCGCGCCGCCCCGGCGGCGACCCGCGCCGGATCGCGGCCGACCTCGCGGACATCCAGGACCGGTTCGCCGGGCTGTACGAAGCCGAGTACGGACCCGGGACGGCCTGGGTGGGCAGCCCGGTCGTGCTGATGTCCGTCCGGGTCGTCGCCACCGGCCGGGTTCCGCAGGTCGAGGTCGCCGCCCACCTCGACGCCGGGACCGCCGCGACCCCCAGCGGCACCCGCCGGATCCACACGGACGGGCGCCCGGTCGACGTCGCCGTCTACGACGCGCAGTCATTGCCGGTGGGGAGCCCGGTCGAGGGACCCGCGGTGCTCGAACACCCTCTGACCACGATCCGGATCCCATCAGGGTGGCGGCTGCGGCTCGACGGGCACGGCCATTACCTGCTGACCGAGAGCGAGGACGTCGCATGACGACCACACCGAAGGCCGAAGCGGCCATCGACGCGGTGGACGTGGAGATCCTGGCCAAGGCCCTCGACAACATCGCCGCGGAGATGGGCTTGGTGATGATGCGGGCCTCCGGCAGCCCCGCCATCGCGGAGGCCTACGACTTCTCGACGTTCATCGCCGACGCCGAGGGCGACGTCATCAGCTACGCCGGGTTCATCACGGTGTACCTCGGTGCCGCCCGTCAGGCCGTGCGGCACCTGCTCGAAACCTATCCGCGCGACCGGATCCGGCCGGGGGACGTGTTCCTCTGCAACGACCCCTACACCACCGGAAACGCCCACGCCGTCGACGTCGGGGTGGTCCGGCCGATCTTCGTCGGGGGCGAACTCACCGCCTGGTGCTGGGCGGAGGCCCACGTCAACGACTTCGGTGGCTTCGCGCCGGGCGGGATGAACCCGATCGCCACCGAGGCCTACGGCGAACCGTTGCGGCTGCCCGGCATCAAGATCGTCGACCAGGGCGAACCGGTGGAAGACCTCTGGCGGCTCATCGAAACCAACATCCGGGTCCCCGACCTCGTGCTCAACGACATCCGCTGCCTCATCGCCGCGTGCCACCGGTGCGACGAGCGGTTGCGGGACCTGGTCGAGCGGCACGGCCCGGAGACCTTCCGGCGGCGGGTCGAGGCGGCCAAGGACCTCGCGGAGCAGGCCGTCCGGCGGCGCATCGCGGACCTGCCCAACGGCACCTACACCGCCGAGGAGTACGCCGAGCACAACGGGCACACCGACGAGCTGTACCCGGTGCGGTGCACGCTGACTGTCGAGGACGACCACCTGACGTTCGACCTTTCCGAGTCCGCGCCGCAGACCGACGGGTACATCAACGTCAGCGCGGCCACCGCGTTCGGGGCCGTCGTCACGCCGGTGCTCAGCGGCCTGCTGCCGGACCTGCCCATCAACCAGGGCACGCTGCGCCCGCTCACGGTGCTGACCTCGCCCGGCACCCTTTGCGACGCGCGGCTGCCCGCGCCCACGGGCGCCGGGCACGTCGAGACGGGTTTCCGGATCGGGAAGGTCGTCACGCGGCTGCTCGGCGACCTCCAGGCCGCCAGCGGGAACCCGTTCGTCCGCGACCACGTGATGGCGCCTTGGCAGGACTCGTGGAGCGCGAGCTTCTTCTACGCGCCGGACGAACAGGGGCGGCTGGTGCCCTTCCCGGACATGAACGGCGGCGGCAGTGGCGCCGGAGCCCAGGCCGTCGCCGACGGCATGGACGTCAGTGGCGTGCTGGCCCAGCCCCAGAACAGCATTCCCGACATCGAGGTCAACGAGCTCGCGTACCCGGTGCTCTACCTGTGGCGGCGGCTCAACCCCGACTCCGGCGGCCCGGGCCGCTTCCGCGGCGGCGCCGGCATCGACCTGGCGTTCACGCCCTGGTACACGGTGGGCGGCCAGGAGTCGGTCATGGCCGCCTGCTGGCAGGTGCCGCCGGCCGGCGTCTTCGGTGGCTACCCCGGGTCGGCCAGCGGCGCCTCGCTCGTCACCGGCGCGAAGGTGGACGTGGCCCTCGCCGCGGGCGGAATCCCCGGCTCCGTAGCGGATTTCGCTGTGCCCGCCCGCGCATTGGCGGGAAAGCAGTTCGGCCTGCCCGTCGGCCCGGGTGACGTCATCCACCTGCGGGTGGGCGGCGGCGGGGGCTACGGCGACCCGCTCGAGCGCGATCCCGCGGCGGTCGCCGAGGATGTGGCGCGCGGCGCCGTCACCGCCCTTGCCGCCCGGCGCTCCTACGGCGTCGTCCTCGGTCCGTCGGGCATGCCCGACCCGGCCGCGACCGATGCCGAACGCGCCCGGCAGCGCGCCGAACGGCGTGGCTGGCCTCGCGAAGGCGAGTTCGCGGTCCGCCGCGGTCCGGTGTCGGCCCGGCTCGCCGAACGCGGCCAATGGTGCCACCACCGCGCCGGCATCGAACTCGTGGAATACGCCGACCCGGAAACCGGAGCGCTGGTCCGGGCCGAGGTCGTCGTCAACCCGGACCACCCAGCCGAGAACGAAGGAGCAGCGGAATGACCGCCAGCCCGCCCACCACGAGCGAGCACGACGTCGCCGAGACCTTCCCGGCCGTGCTCGCCGACCTCGCGGTCCGTCGGCCGGACGCCGAGGCCGTGGTCGCCCCAGACGGGCGGATCACCTTCGCCGAGCTGGCCGCGCGCGTCGACGACCTCGCGGGCGCCCTCGCCGCGGCGGGACTGCGGCCGGGAGACCGCGTCGGCATCCTGCTGCCCAACAGTCTCCGGTGGCTGGTCGCGCTGCTCGGTGCCCAGCGGGCCGGGCTGGTCGCGGTACCGATGAACACGTGGTACCGCTCGAGCGAGCTCGGCCACCTCATCGGCAGCGCGGACCTGCGGCTGGTCATCTCGCAGGCGGAGGTCTTCGGCAAGGACGTCGTCGCCGAGCTGACGGCGGCCGGGCACGGCGAGACCTTCGACGGCACCCGTCGGGACGGCTACCTCGGCGCGGTGTTGTGGCCGCGAGCCGAGAAGCTGCCGCCGGCGCTCGCGGCGAGCCCGGCGCCGCCGCCCCTGGTGACCGAGAACGACCTGGCGATGATCCTCTACACCAGCGGCAGCACGGCCCTGCCGAAGGCGGTGCCGCTGCGGCACGGAAAGCTGCTGCGCAACGGGCGCGCGATGGGCGAGCGCATGCACCTGCGGCCGGCGGACCGGCTCTGGATCGCGATGCCGATGTTCTTCGGGTTCGGTGCCTGCAACGCGTTGCCGGTCGCCCTGACCCACGGAGTCACACTGTGCCTGCAGGAAAAGGTCGAAGGCGACGCCGGGCTGGAGATGATCGAGCGGGAGCGGTGCACCGTCGTCTACGCCATGCCCACCGCGATGCGGACCCTGCTGGACGCGCCGAGCCTGCCCACCCGAGACCTGTCCGCGGTCCGCACCGGCCCGATTGGCTTCACCGCCGAGGACAAGCGCCAGCAGATCGAACGGCTGCACCTGGTGGAAGGCTGCAGCGCCTACGGGCTGACCGAGTCCTACGGCTTCGCGGCGATGAACGACGCGCACGACCCGCTCGAGGATCGCCTGCACACCCAGGGCACGGTGCTGCCCACCCAGGAGGTCCGCATCGTCGCACCCGACGGCACCGTGTGCCCGCCGGGGACACGCGGCGAGATCGAAGTCCGCGGCTGCGTGATCGACGGCTACCTCGGCGGCGACGCGGTCAACGCCGGCACCCGGTCGGCCGACGGCTGGTTCCGCACCGGTGACCTCGGCCTGATCGACGCGGACGGCAGGCTGGTGTTCGGCGGGCGCTGGAAGGAAATGCTCAAGGTCAAGGGCATCAACGTCGCCCCGATGGAGATCGAGGGCATCGTCGCCGCGCACGAAGAGGTCAGCCAGGTCTACGTGATCGGCTTGGACACCCCGGACGGCGACCAGGAAATGGTCGGCGTGGTCGTGCCCGAGCCCGGTGCGTCCGAAGTGGACTTGGTGGAGCGGCTGACCGCGCACGTCCGGTCCCAGGTGGCCAGCTACAAGGTGCCGTCCCGGTTCCTGCTGATGGACGTCACGGCGATCCCGCAGACGGACACCGGAAAGGTCTCCAAGCTCAAGCTGCGCCAGCAGATCGAGGCGAACCGGTGACCGACGTGCGGCGCACCCCCGCCTTCGCCGATCTGCCCACCCTGCCCGATCGCGACGAGCGCCACGCCTGGGACGTCTGGGGTCGCGGCGACGAACTCGGCACGGTCAACCTGATCGGGCCCGAGCAGCGCGTCGCCGCGGCCCGGACCGTGCGCACCGGCGAGATGGTCTCGCTCACCCTGCCGCTGAACGAGCCGGACCCGGGACTGTTCGACGAGCGTGCCTGCTACACCCACATCGTCGAAGACACCCCGGCCGGGCACGACGACCGGCTCGACGAGTTCTACTTGCAGGGCTCCTCGCAGTGGGACGGCCTGCGGCACATCAAGGCGGGCAGGCACGGCTACTGGGGCGGTCGCTCCGAAGAGGACCTGGCCGCCACCGATGTGCTCGGGGTGGACCGCTGGGCCGAACACGGGCTCGGTGGCCGCGGGGTGCTGGTGGACGTCGCCGGGTACCTCGCCGCCCGCGGCACGCCGCTGCGGGCGGACGAACCGCACGAGATCACCACCGCGCTGCTCGACGAGGTCGCCGCGGCGCAGGGCACCACGTTCCGGTCGGGCGACGTGCTCGTGGTGCGCACCGGCTGGACCGAATGGTACCGCGCCCTGCCCGCCGACCACCGCGCCCGCCTGCGCGGCACCATCGGTGCCGGCTTCGCCTGTCCCGGCTTGGAGTCCACAAAGGACATGGCGGCGTACCTGTGGGACCACGAGTTCGCCGCGGTGGCGATGGACAACGTCGGCGTCGAGGTCTTCCCGGTCGACCGGGCCAAGGGCTTCCTACACCGGCGGCTGATCGCGTTGCAGGGCATGCCGCTGGGCGAGCTGTGGCACCTGGCCCGGCTGGCTCAAGCCTGCGCGGAGCGGGGGAGCCACGAATTCCTGCTGGTGTCCGGGATCCTCCCGCTTCCGCGTGGCGTCGGCAGCCCGGCCAACGCGCACGCCGTCCTCTAGAAATCGGAAAGGAGAGGCCATGCCTCTCGGACCCCTGCGGCAGGTCGCCGTCGTCGGCATCGGGATGACCGAGGTCGCCCGCGTCTCGCCCCGCACTGCCCTGGACTTCTCGGCCGAGGCACTGCGCTCGGCACTCGACGACTCGGGCCTGCACCGCGACGACGTCGACGGGCTGTTCACCAACGTCGGGTTCCCGCTCGCCGTGGACTACGACCGGCTGGCGGAGGCGTTCGGGCTGCGGATCCGCTCGGCCGTGCAGACCTGGAGCCACGGCCGTTTCGTCGGGCCCGCGCTGCAGGCCGCGGTGCAGGCCGTCGCGCTCGGCACCGCCGAAGTCGCCGCCTGCGTGGGCGGGGTGTCGTTCTCCAGGATCGGGGTCGTCGGCGGCTCCGGCGATGTCGAGGGCGTCCGCCAGGGCGGCGGCTCCCACGGTGAGCTCCCGCAGTACGGGATGACGGCGCCGGGCGCCGGCGCGGCCATGGCGTTCAGCCGGTACTGCGCGCGCTACGGCCTGGACCCGGAGCTGATCGCCGCGGTGCCGCTCGCGGCCCGGCGGAACGCCCGGCTCAACCCGAACGCCCAGCTCACGAAACCGCTCGAACTCGAGGACTACCGGGCCGCGCCGTACGTGGTGGAACCCTTGCGCCGCCCAGACTTCGCGCTGTTGAGCGACGGCGGCGGCGCTCTCCTGGTGACGACGGTGGAGCGCGCCCGCGACCTGCGCCGGCCGGCCGTGGTGGTCGGCGGGATGCAGGGCCTGCACGCGGGGCACGACGAATTCATCTTCGCCCCGCCCGGCCTCGGGGTCTTCACCCAGACCGACGAGCGGCGGCCGGTCAGGCCAGCGGACAACCCCGTCTACGGCATGGCCGGGCTGGCCGGCCCGCAGGACGTCGACGTGCTGACCCTCTACGACGCCTTCTCCCCGAACGTGCCGTTCGTGTTGGAGCGCTTCGGGTTCACCGGCGAGGGCGAAGCCCTGTCGTGGATCCAGGACGGGCGCATCGAGGTCGGCGGCGAGCTGCCGGTGAACACCGCCGGCGGGCTGCTCGCCGAGGCCCACATCTGCGGCTGGGGGCACTTCGTCGAGGCCGTCCGGCAGCTGCGCGGCGAAGCCGGGGCACGCCAGGTCGCCGGGTGCGAGGTCGTCCAGTGGGCGACGCCGTTCGGCGACTCCGTCATTCTCTCCCAGGACCGGTGATCATGAGCAGCACACGTCCCTTGCCCGTCCGCTACCCGGAGGACGCCGAGCACCTCGACGGCGCCGTCCGCGGGGAGCTGCGGATCCCCGTCTGCCACGGGTGCGGCGAGAAGTTCTGGCCGCCGGGCCCGGTCTGTCCCCGTGACTTCGGCACCGACGTCGGCTGGGTGACCGATCCCGGCACCGGCACGGTGAACTCCTGGGTGCGGTTCCACAAACGCTACTTCGCCGGAGACGCCGTGCCCTACGTGGTGGTGCAGGTCCGCCTCGACAGCGGGCCAAGGCTGACCACCACGTGGGCCGGGACGGCCGATCCCGCCGTCGGCGGCGCGGTCGGCGTGTCCTTCCGCGAGGTCGGCGACGGCGTCGCGCTGCCCGAGTTCGGTCCGGTGGCTTCGTGACGCGCGGGCGGGAGCTGGCGGTCCGGGTCGGCGCGGTCGGCGTCTGGCTCGCGGCACTGGCGGAGATCCCGGCCGCACCGGCCCGTGCCGCCGCGCGGGAGATCGAGCGCCTCGGCTACGGCGCTCTGTGGCTCGGAGAATCGCCTGCGCACAAGGAGATCTTCACGAACGCGGGCCTGGTGCTCGCGGGCACGGACCGCCTGGTCGTCGCGACCGGGATCGCCACCATCTGGGGCCGGGACGCCGTGGCCGCGGACGGCGCGGCCCAGGCACTCGGCGAGGCGTACCCGGGCCGGTTCGTCCTCGGGCTGGGTGCCAGCCACGCCGAAGCCGGGCGCGGGCAGGGGCACGACCGGCCGCTCACCGCGCTGCGCGAATACCTCGACGTGCTCGACAAGCGGCCCTACCGGGGCCCGGTGTCCGACGTCCCGGTGCCGCGGGTGCTGGCGGCGCTGCGGCCGCGCATGCAGGAGCTGGGCCGCGACCGCGCGGACGGCGTGCACACGTTCTTCGTACCGCCGTCGCACACCGCCGCGGTCCGAGCGCGGATCGGGCCGGACGCGTTCCTGGCCCCGGAACAGGCGGTCGTCGTCGGCCCGGATCCCGCCGCGGCCCGCGGGATCGCGCGGGCGCACGTCGCCACCCGCCTGCGGCTGCGCAACTACTTCGCCCACCTCGAGGCGCTCGGCTACGGCGGGGCCGATCTCGCCGGTTCGGGCAGCGACCGCCTGGTCGACGACCTGGTCGCGTGGGGCGACGCCGCCACGGTGGCGAAGCGGGTCCGCGCGCACCTCGACGCCGGCGCCGACCACGTCGCCGTCCACCCGCTCACCGGGACCCCGGACGACCCCGGCGGGCTCGCCGCACTGCGCGCGCTCGCGCCCCACCTGACCAAGGCCGCGGCTCAGCACTGACCGCCTCCCGCGAACGAAGGAACCACCACGTGAGTGACTCCGCCGCGCCCCCGCGCGCGCTCGACGACCGCTACCGCGTCACCGACGGGCTGGTGCACCTGACCGGCGTCCAGGCCCTCGCCCGGCTGCCGCTGGACGCCCGCCGGGCCGACGTGCGCGCCGGTCTGCGCACGGCCGCGTTCGTCTCCGGCTACGAGGGCTCGCCGCTCGGCGGGTACGACCTCGAGCTCGGCAGGCAGGCCGCGCTGCTGGCCGAGCACGACGTCGTCTTCCGGCCCGGGGTCAACGAGGAGCTCGCCGCCACCGCGGTGCAGGGCGCCCAGCTGGCCGCGCGCTCGGCCGACCGCCGGGTCGACGGCGTCACGGGCTACTGGTACGGCAAATCGCCCGGGCTCGACCGGGCGGCGGACGCGTTGCGGCACAACACGTTGATGGGCACCACCCGGGCGGGCGGCGCGGTCGCGTTCGTCGGGGACGACCCGGCGGCGAAGTCCTCGACCTTGCCCGGCTGCTCGGAGCCGCTGCTCGCCGATCTCGGGATGCCGGTGCTCTACCCGGCCGACCCCCAGGAGGTGCTCGACCTCGGCCTGCACGCCGTCGCGTTGTCCCGGATCAGCGGCCTGTGGGTCGGGTTCAAGATCGCGACGAACGTCGCCGACGGGACCGGCACCGCCCAGGTGCACCCCGAGCGCGTCGTCCCGGTCTTCCCGGACCCCACGATCGACGGCCGCCCGTTCACCCACGAGGTCACCGCGCGCATGCTGCAGCCCGAGCTGGGCAGGCTGGAACGCAGCCGCGACGGGGCACGACTGGAACTGGCCCGCCGGTACGCCGCGGCCAACCCGCTCAACCGGATTGTCGCGTCGGGACCCGATGACCGGATCGGCATCGTCGCCTGCGGCAAGACTTTCCTCGACCTGCGCGAGGGGCTTCGGCTGCTCGGCCTGGACGACGCCGAGCTGGCCCGCCGCGGCGTGCGGCTGCTGCGACTCGGCCTGGTGCACCCGCTGGAGCCGGGCATCGTCCACCGGTTCGCCGAGGGGCTGCGGGAAATCGTCGTGGTCGAGGAGAAGCGCTCGTTCGTCGAGACCGCGCTCAAAGACCTGCTCTACGGGCGTACCGGCGCCCCCGCGATCCACGGCAAACGCGGCCCGGACGGCTCGGCGCTGCTGCCCGCGGACGGGGAGCTCGACCCGGATGTCATCGCGGGTGCGTTGGCCGGCCGGCTGACGGCGCTCGGTGACTTCCCGTCGGTGATCGCGTGGGTGCAAGGGCGCCGGAAACCGCGCGGGCGCATCACGCTGCCGCTGGCCACCCGCACGCCGTACTTCTGCTCCGGGTGCCCGCACAACTCCTCGACGAAGACCCCCGAAGGTTCGCTGGTCGGCGCGGGCATCGGCTGCCACAGCCTGGTCCTGATGATGGACACCGCCGGCACCGGCGAGATCACCGGCGTGACCCAGATGGGCGGCGAAGGCGCGCAGTGGGTGGGAATGGCGCCGTTCCTGAGCCGTGACCACCTGCTGCAGAACCTGGGTGACGGCACGTTCCACCACTCCGGCAGCCTCGCCGTGCGCGCCGCCGTCGCGGGCGGGGTGAACATCACCTACAAGCTGCTCTACAACTCCGCGGTCGCGATGACCGGGGGACAGCAGCCCGCGGGCGTCATGACGATCCCGCAGATCACCCACGCGATGCGCAGCGAAGGCGTGCGCCGGATCATCGTCACGACCGAGGACCCGCGGCGCTACCGGCGAGCTGGGCTGGCGAAGGGCGTCCAGGTCTGGAGCCGGGACCGGCTCACCGAAGCGCAGGAGGTGCTCGCCCGCACCGAAGGCGTCACGCTGCTCATCCACGACCAGGAGTGCGCGACCGAGCTGCGGCGCAAGCGCAAGCGCGGGCTGGCCCCGGAACCGCCCCAGCGGATCGTGATCAACGAGCGGGTCTGCGAGGGGTGCGGGGACTGCGGGGCGAAGTCGAACTGCCTGTCGGTCCAGCCGGTGGCCACCGAGTTCGGCCGCAAGACCCGGATCGACCAGTCGTCCTGCAACAAAGACTTTTCGTGCCTGGACGGGGACTGCCCGTCCTTCCTCACGGTGCTCCCCGGCAAGCGGGCCGTCACCGCCCGCCGGGCCACTCCGATAGCGGACGCCTTCGCCGATCCGGTACCGGTGTTCGGCACCGAGCGGTTCACCGCCCGGATCACCGGGGTCGGCGGCTCCGGGGTGGTCACGCTCTCGCAGATCCTGAGCACCGCGGCCACGATCGCGGGGCTGCCGGTGCGCGCGCTGGACCAGACGGGCCTGGCGCAGAAGGGCGGCGCGGTCGTCTCGGACATCCGGATCGGCGACGTCGCGGCCAACAAGGCCACGGCCGAAACCTGCGACCTCTACCTCGGCGCGGACATCCTCGTCGCCGCCGACCCGCGCCAGCTCGCGGTGGCCGCGCCGGGCCGGACCGCGGCGGTGGTGTCCACCGCGCAGGTCCCCACCGGCGCCATGGTCACCGACACCGCGGCCGCGTTCCCGGACGTGACCGAGCTGCTCGACCGGATCGGCTCGGCGACCGACCCGCGGACCGTGCAGGCGCTCGACGCCCGGGCGGTGTCGGAAACCCTGTTCGGCCAAGACCAATACGCGAACCTGCTCCTCACCGGCATCGCCTACCAGCGCGGGGCACTGCCGATCCCGGCCTCCGCCGTCGAAGAGGCGATCACCCTCAACGGCACCAAGGCCGAGACCAACATCCAGGCCTTCCGTCGGGGCCGGCAGTTCGTCGCCGACCGCGCCGCGTTCGACTCCACCGTGCGCGAGCTGCGTGGCGAACCCGAGCCACCGGCTGAGCCCGCCGCCCGAGTGCGGGCGCTACTCGAGCGGGTCCGCGCCGACGCAGGCTCCGAGCTCGCCCGGCTGCTCGCGATCCGTGTCCCGGATCTGGTCGCCTACCAGAACCTCGCCTACGCCCGACGCTACGTCGAGGACATCGAGCGGCTCCGGCGCGCCGAGGCGGCCGCGGTACCCGGCTCCACCGCACTCACGGAAGCGGCCGCCCACCACCTGCACAAGCTGATGGCCTACAAGGACGAGTACGAGGTGGCCCGGTTGTCCCTCGACCCCGGCCAGGAACGGGAAATCCGCGCCCGCTACGGCGCGGACGCCCGGATCGCCTTCCGGCTGCACCCGCCGGTCCTGCGGGCCATGGGGATGCGCCGCAAGCTCGAACTCGGACCGTGGTTCCGGCCCGTGTTCGCGGCACTGGTGGCCGCCCGGCAGCTGCGCGGGACGCCGTTCGACCCGTTCGGCCGGGCCGCGGTGCGGCGCACCGAGCGGGCCCTGGTCGCCGAGTACCGCGCGGTGCTGGCCGAGCTGGGACACTCGGTGCGCCCGGAAAACCACGATCTGGCCGTGGAAATCGCGAGCCTGCCGGACGCGGTCCGCGGCTACGAGGACATCAAGCTCGGCAACGTCGCCGCCTACCGTGCCGCGCTCGCTGAAGCGCTGAAACGGTTTCGCGCACCGGTCAAGGCGGGGGAGCCGTGCTGACCGCGGCTGTCGCCGACGACCTGCGCGGGCAACTGCCGCCGGGGCGGGTGATCGTCGAGCCCGACGTCATGGCGGCCTACCGGCGCGACCAGGCACCGTGGGCCGAGGACGGGCCACCGGTCTGCGTGGTCCGGCCCCGCACGGCCGAGGAGGTGCAACTGGTCGTGCGAGCTTGCCTGCGCCACCGCGTCCCGGTCGTGCCGCGGGGCGCCGGAACGGGTTTGTCCGGCGGCGCGAACACCGTCGACGGCTGCGTGCTGCTCAGCACCGAGCAGCTGACCGCGATCCGGGAGATCGACGCCGCCGAGCGGCTCGCCGTCGTCGAGCCGGGCGTGGTCAACGACGTCCTGCGCGCGGCCTGCGCCGAACACGGGCTGTGGTACCCGCCGGACCCGGCCAGCGCGCCCTGGTCGACCATCGGCGGCAACGTCGCGACCAACGCGGGCGGCCTCTGCTGCGTGAAGTACGGCGTGACCCGGGACTACGTCCTCGGCCTGCAACTGGTGACCGGCACCGGCGAACTCGTCCGGATCGGGCGGCGGACCGCCAAAGGCGTCGCGGGGTACGACCTGACCGGGCTGCTCACCGGCTCCGAAGGCACGCTCGGCGTGATCACCGAGATCACCCTGCGGCTGCGGCCCGCCCGCGACCCCGAGCGGACGGTCGCGGGGTACTTCCCGTCGTTGGCCGCGGCGGGCCACGCGGTCGCCGCCGTGACTGCGGCCGGCCTCACGCCGTCGGCGTTGGAGCTGATCGACCGGAACGCGCTGGCCGCGGTCGACGAGTGGAAGAACATGGGCCTCTCGGCCGAGGCCGACGCCTTGCTCCTCGGCCGCACGGATCTTCCCGGCAGCGCGGGGGAACAGGAAGCGAAGGCGCTGCTGGCCTGCTTCACCGAAGCAGGTGCCACCTGGGCCGCCGCCTCGTCCGACGAGGAGGAGGCCGAGGCCCTGTTCTCCGCGCGCAAGCTCGCCTACCCGGCTCTCGAACGGCTCGGCCAGGTGCTCAGCGAAGACGTCTGCGTCCCGCGCGGCGCTGTGCCGGACATGCTCACCAGGATCGAGGAGATCGCGCGGCGGCACGACGTCCGGATCGCGACGGTCGCCCACGCCGGGGACGGCAACCTCCATCCCGCCTTCGTCGTGCCCGCCGGCGACACCGACACCCGCCGCCGCGCAGAGGCGGCCTTCGAGGACGTTCTCGACGCCGCGCTCGCCCTGGGCGGCACCGTGACCGGCGAGCACGGGGTCGGCCTGCTCAAGCGGGCGGGCCTGACCCGCGAACTGCCCGCGCCGGTACTGGCGATGCACACCGCGGTCAAGCAGGCACTGGACCCGCACGGAATCCTCAACCCGGGCAAGGTGATCGCGTGCGCGCCGCGGTCCTGAGCCGCACCGGCGGGCCCTGCGTCCTCGACCTCGTCGAGGTCGACCCACCCCGGCCGGGGCCGGGCGAAGTGCTCGTGCGGGTGGCCGCGTGCGGGATCTGCGGGCACGACCAAGCAGACTGCGCCGGGCTGCTCGAGCTCGGCCTGCCCGCTGTGCTCGGCCACGAGATCTCCGGCGTCGTCGTCGAATCCGGCGGGACCCGGTTCGGTCCCGGCGACCGGGTCGCGGCGAAGCAGTTCGCGACCTGCGGGCACTGCGTCCCCTGCACGTCCGGTGACGAGCTGCGGTGCCCCGAGCGCGCCTTCACCTACGGCGGCTACGCGGAGTACGCCGTGCTCCGCGAGACGTCCCTGCTGACCGTGCCGCCGGGGGTGGATCTCGTCGCCGCCTCGGTGGTGGCGTGCGCGGTGGGCACCGGCCTGCAGGCCCTCCGTGCCCGCGCCGGGCTACGGCCGGGCGAGACGGTGCTGGTCACCGGCGCGGGCGGCGGCCTCGGCCTGCACGGGGTCCAGGTCGCGGCCGCCCTCGGCGCCCGCGTGGTCGCGCTGACCGGCGACACCGGCAAGGCCGCCCGGCTGCGGGACCTGGGTGCCGACGAAGTCGTCGCCACGGGAGACACCGCCTGGCAGGCGATCCTCAACGCCACCGGCGGCCGTGGGGCGGACGTGGTCCTCGACAACGTCGGCCGGCCGGAGGTGTTCCGGCAGGCCTTCCGGGCGCTGGCCGACCGCGGCCGCTACGTGCTGACCGGCCAGACCGGTGCCGAGCCCCTGCGGGTGCACCCCGCGTTCGTGTTCGCGAAGGACGCGGTGCTCACCGGATCCGGCTCCACGCTGATGTCCACCTTCACCGACGCGCTGGCGATGGTCGCCGACGGCCGGGTCACCCCGCTGGTGACCCGCTACCCACTCGATGACGTCGACCGCGCCTTCCACGACCTGGACGCCCGCCGGATCACCGGCCGCGCCGTCCTGGTCCCGGCCACCGGAGGTTCGTGATGACAGGCGCACCACGCGCCGCGGTCGTCGGCGTCGGCACGACGTCGTTCGGCAAGCTGCCCGGCCTGACCGCCGACGACCTCGGCGGCTGGGCCCTGCGCGAAGCACTCGCCGACGCGGGTTTGACCGCCGGCGACATCGACGGGCTGATCACCAGCAGGGTGAGCAGCTACGAGGCGATCGCCGCCGACCACGGCATCCAGCCGCGCTGGGTGACGCACCTGCCGGCCGAGGGCCGGATGGCCGGGGTCGCCGTGCACACCGCGCTGGTCGCGCTGGCGACCGGTCAGTGCCGGACGGTCGCGCTGGTCTACGGCAACGACGGCGCGTCCGCCGGGGCCACCTACGGCGGCGGCGTGGGCGAGGCCTACGGCACCTCGGCGTCGCTCGCCGCCCCGTACGGGATGACCTCGCCGGGCGCGTTCTACGCGATGATGCTGCAGCGCCACCGCGCGCGGTACGGCACCACCGAGGAGCAACTCGCCACGGTGTCGATGACCTTCCGCGAGCACGCCCGGCTGAACCCGAACGCGGTGATGCGCAAGCCCGTCTCCCTGGACGACTACCGCTCGTCGCGGTTCGTGGTGGAACCGCTGCACCTGCTCGACTACTGCCTGATCAACGACGGCGGAGCCGCGATGATCCTCACCGTCCCCGAGGCCGCCGCCGACCACCCCCGGCCGCCGGTCTACGTCCTGGGCGCGGCCCAGTCCGCCCAGCTCGTCGAGTCCGACTTCCCGCCCGACGACTTCTGGGCGGGCGCGTTATCCGAAGTGGACACAAGGGCGTGGGCGGCGGCGGACCGTGAACGGTCCGATGTGGACGCTCTGATGATCTACGACAACTTCAGTCCCAACGTGCTGTTCACCTTGGAGGGACTGGGTTATTGCGCACCAGGCGAGTCGGGCGAGTTCATCCAGGGCGGCCGGATCGGGCTCGGCGGCGAACTGCCGATCAACACCTCCGGCGGTCACCTGTCGGAAAGCTACCTGCAGGGCTGGGCACTGGCCGTGGAGGCGGTGCGCCAGCTGCGCGGCGAATGCGGACCGCGGCAGGTCCCGGACGCGTCGCTGATCCAGTGGGCGTGCGCGTCCCCGATCGTCACCTCGGTGATCTACGGGAAGGAGTTGTGAGCACCGTGAACGGCGAACCCGGCGCCGAGCGCGTGCGGCACCACCTGGACGGCCTGCGCGAGCGCGAGATCCGGATCATCCGGTGTGCGGCGTGCGGCCGGGCCCAGTTCCCGCCGCGGTCGGCGTGTCCCAGTTGCCACGCGCCCGGCCCGTTCGCCTGGGAACGGGCGAGCGGCCAGGCCACGATCTGGTCGTTCTGCGTCTTCCACAAGGCCTATCTGCCGCCACCCGCGCCGCAGCCGCCCTACACCGTGGCCGTCGTCGAACTGGCCGAAGGACCGCGGCTGGTCACCAACATCGTCGACGCGGACCCGCACACCCTCCGGATCGGCGACGCCCTCGAGCCCGTGTTCGGGCCCGGCGGTGCCCCGGAGGTCCGGTTCCGGCCACGGCGGGCAGACCGGTGAGGGGCCCGCTGGCGGACCTGCACGTCGTCGAGTGCGCGAGCTTCGTCGCCGGTCCCACGGGCGGGATGACGCTGGCCCAGCTCGGCGCGGACGTCGTCCGGATCGACCCGCTCGGCGGTGGCAGCGATCTGCACCGCTGGCCGGTCGCCCCGAGCGGGGCGAGCTACTACTGGGCGTCGCTGAACACCGGCAAGCGTTCGGTGGCCGTCGACCTGCGTTCCGATGAGGGCCGCGAGCTCGTGCTGGCCCTCATCACCGCGCCGGGACCGGGTCGCGGCATCTTCGTCGACAACGTGGTGGGGCGACGGTGGATGACGCCGGAGCGGCTCCGCGAGCGGCGAGCCGACCTCATTCACCTGCGGGTGCAGGGATACCCGGACGGGCGGCCCGCGGTCGACTACACGGTCAACGCCGAGGTCGGCGTCCCGACCATCACCGGTCCCGAGGGCTTGGCCGCGCCGGTCAACCACGTCTTCCCCGCCTGGGACGTCGCGGCGGGCATGACGGTCGCGGCAGGCGTGCTGGCCGCGCTGCACGAGCGTGTCCGCACCGGCCGGGGCCGGCTCCTGGAGTTGGCGCTCGCCGACGTCGCCTTGGCCGGGGTAGCGAACCTGGGCTGGCTCTCGGAGGCCGCGGACCGCGGCCGCGAACGTCCCCGGCACGGCAACCACGTCTACGGCAGTTTCGGGGTCGACGTCGAGTGCCGCGACGGCGTCCGGGTGATGGTCGTGGCGCTGACTCCGGGGCAGTGGACCGCACTGCAGCAGGTCACCGGCACGACGGCCGTGTTCACCGCACTGGCCGAAGCGCTCGGGGCGGACCTGGACGTTGAGGCCGAGCGGTACCGGCTGCGGGAGACGATCGCCGCGGTCATCCGGCCCTGGTTCGCCGAGCGCGACGTCGCACAGGTCAGCAAGGAACTCGACGCGGCCCGGGTGCTGTGGGGCCGCTACCGGGGCATGCCCGAGGTCGTCGCGGCCCACCGCGCCGGGGCCCATCCCGTGCTGGCCGACATCGCCCTGCCGGACGGCGAGGGGGCGATCACCGCCCGGTCGCCGTTGCGGCTCGACGGCGACCACGGACCCGTGGGCCGGGTGCCCGCGCTCGGCCGCGAGACCGCCGAGGTCCTGGCCGAAATCCTCCACCTCACGACCGCCGAAATCGGCGGGCTGCACCAGCGGGGGGTCATCGGCCCCCTGGACAACACCGACACCTGGAGCGAACGATGACTCTCACCACCGGGCGGACCACCGACTTGGACCGCACCCGCTTCTTCATCGACGGCCGCTGGGTCGAGCCGCTCGGCACCGGCACCCACGTGGCGCTCGAGGCGGCGACCGGGGAACCGCTGGGCACCGCCGCGCTCGGCACGGACGCCGACATCGACGCCGCCGTGCGGGCCGCCCGCCGCGCACTCGACGAGGGCCCGTGGGGCCGGACGACCGCGAGCGAGCGCGCCGCCGTGCTGCGCCGGTTCACCGCGGCACTCGCCGCGCGGGCCGACGCGACGTCCACTTTGGTCAGCCGCGAGAACGGGATGCCGATCGGGCTGTCGGCCGCGTTCAACGGCGCCGCTCCCGCCGGGCTGCTGCAGATGTACGCCGACCTGATCGAGACGACCCCGCTGGAATCGGTGCGGCCGAGCCCGGCCGGCTCGACCGTCGTGCGCCGGGAGCCGGTCGGCGTCGTCGGGGCGATCACGCCGTGGAACTACCCGCAGGTGCTGGCGGTGATGAAGATCGCGCCCGCGCTGGCGGCGGGCTGCACCGTGGTGCTCAAGCCGTCGCCGGAAACCGCGCTCGACGGCTACGTGCTCGGCGACGCCGCCGCGGAGGCGGGGTTGCCGCCGGGCGTGCTCAACATCGTGCTCGCCGGCCGCGACGCGGGCGCCGCGCTCGTCTCGCACCCCTTGGTGGACAAGATCGCCTTCACCGGCTCCACCGCGGCGGGCCGGCTCATCGGCGCCGAATGCGGCCGGTCGATCCGCCGCTGCAGCCTGGAGCTCGGCGGCAAGTCCGCCGCCGTCGTCCTCGACGACGTCGACCTCGACTCCTTCGTGGCGGGACTCGGGGCGGCGTCGTTCCCGAACAACGGCCAGACCTGCACGGCCCAGACCCGGATCCTCGCCCCGCGGTCCCGCTACGCCGAGATCGTCGACGCGGTCGCCGGATTCGCCGACGGGATGACCGTCGGGGATCCCCTCGACCCGGCCGTCGCCTGCGGCCCGATGGCCAGCGAAGCCCAGCTGGAGCGGGTACTGGGCTACATCGAGCTCGGCCGTCGCAGCGACGCGCGGCTGGTCGCCGGTGGGGGCAGGCCCGCCGGGCTGGACCGCGGCTGGTTCGTGCGGCCGACCGTGTTCGCCGACGTGGACAACGCCGAACGCATCGCCCAGGAGGAGATCTTCGGCCCGGTCGTCACCATCACCCCCTACGACGGTGACGACGAAGCGATCCGGCTCGCCGACGCCAGCGAGTACGGCCTCGGCGGCTCGGTCTGGACCTCCGACGAGGAGCGCGGGCTCGCGATCGCCCGCCGGATCCGCACCGGCACCATCGGGATCAACTACTACCAGCAGGACCTCGGCGCGCCGTTCGGCGGGATGAAGGCCAGCGGCATCGGCCGCGAACTCGGCCCGGAGGCGCTCGACGGTTACCTCGAGTTCAAGAGCATCTACGCCAGCGCCGCCCAGCTGGACCGCTGACCCCGTCCCCGACGACAGAGAGGACGGACCGTGCTCACCCGACGCCGCGTGACACCCACCGTCATCATCGCGATGCTCGTACTGGCCACGTCCTGTTCGACCGCGAGCCCCGCCGAGGATGGTCCGCGGGCCGCCGACGGCTACCGGCTCGAGCGGGTAGTGACCGGGACCGCGCTGCACAGCTTCAACGGCATCACCCTGCGGCCGGACGGCAAGCTCGTCGCCGCGAGTCTCGCCGCCGAGACGATCACCGAAATCGACCCGGCGACGGGCGCTTTCAAGCCGCTGGTCGAGGCACCCGACGGCCGGTCGGACGACGTCGTCGTCTCACCGCGGGGCGACGTCCTGTGGACCGATCCGCTCGCCGGGGCGGTCAAGGCCCGCGACGCCGACGGCACCGTCCGGACGGTCGCCGGGGACCTGCCAGGTGTGAACTCGATCGCCTACGACCGGGCCGGGACGCGGCTCTTCGCCGGGCAGACCTTCTTCGGGGACGCGCTCTGGGAGATCGACCCCGCGGGCGTGGCGCCGAAACGTCTCATCGCGAAGGGCCTAGGTCAGCCCAACGCGTTCGCCTTCGGGCCCGACGGCCGGATCTACGCCCCGGTGGGCAAGCGCAAGGCCGTGGTCCGGGTCGATCCGGGGACCGGGGCCACCGAGGACGTGGCGGGTGGTTTCACCCAGCCGGTCTCGGCCCGGTTCGACTCCCACGACCGGCTGTACGTCCTCGACGGCGCCACCGGCGAGCTGATCCGGGTCGATCCCGCGACCGGCGCGAAGCAGACCGTCGTGACGCTGCCCGCAGCCGATGACAACATGATCATCGGGCCGGACGACCACGCCTACGTCAGCAACATGGCCGACAGCAGCATCGTCGACGTCGACCTGGCCACGGGCGCGCAGCGGGTCGTCACCAGCAGCCCGCTGACGTTCCCGCGGGACATCGCGACCGGGCCGGACGGCGTCGTCGTGGCCGACAGCACCGCGGTCCGGCTCATCGACCCGGCCACCGGGCAGGTCCGGGAACTCGCCCGCAGGCTCGCCACGGAGATCCAGTTCCCCAGCGGCGTCAGCGTGCACGGCGACCACCTGGTGTTCGCCTCCGACCTCATCGGCACGGTCCAGGTCCTCGATCGCGCCGGGCACCCGGTCCGCCAGGCCGCCGGGTTCCAGCAGCCCGCGGACGCCGTCGAACTCGACGACGGCGGCCTCGTCGTCGCCGAGCCCGCGGCCGGGCGGCTCGTCCGAGCCGACGGCACCGGGGCGCCGCGGCCGCTGGCCGAAGGACTCGGCACACCCACCGGGCTCACGGTCACCGGCGACGGCCGGATCCTGGTCACCGACGCCTCCGGCGGGCGGCTGCTCGGCGTCGACCCCGCGAACGGGACGGTCACCGTGGCCGCCACCGGGCTCGGTGCGCCGCGGAGCGTGGCGACCGCACCCGGCGGAGCTGTCGTCCTGCTCGACGCGGACGGGCGGGTGCTCCGGCTCGAACCCGGCGCCACCCAGCCCACCGTCCTGGCCCAGGGCCTCGCCACCGGGTACCTCGACAAGCCCTACCCGCGGTCCGGGGGAGTCGCCGTCACGCCGGACGGCACCGTGTACATCTGCGCCGACAAGGAGAACTCCGTTCATGCCCTCCGCCGGACCTGATCCCGCCGCCTTCCGGTTCGGGGTCAACCTGCTCAGCCCGGTGGGGCGGGCCGAGTGGCAGGACCGCTGCCGCCGGGCCGAGGATCTCGGCTACGACGTCATCGCCGTCGCCGACCACCTCGGCATGCCCGCTCCGTTTCCCGCGCTCGTGTCCGCGGCGGCCGTCACGACCCGGCCGCGGCTGGCCGTCTTCGTCCTGAACGCGGGGTTCTACAACCCGGCGCTGCTGGCCCGAGACCTCGCGTCCACCGACCAGCTGACCGACGGACGGCTCGACGCCGCCCTCGGCGCCGGATACGTCAAAGCCGAGTTCGACGCCGCGGGCATCCCGTGGCCGACCGCGCGGGAGCGGGTCGGCCACCTCGAACGCACGGTGTCCGAGGTGCGGCGGCTGTTCGACGACCCGGCGCACGCCCCACGACCGACGCGTGCGTCGGTTCCTCTGACCATCGCGGGCAACGGCGACCGGGTGCTGGGCTTCGCCGCGCGGCACGCCGACACCGTCGCCCTCAGCGGTGCCGCACCTGGTTCCCGGCCGGGCAAGCACCGCTTGCTCGGCCGGGACGAACTCGCCGAGCGGGTCCGGTACGTCGCGAGCCACGCCGTGGATCGCCCGGAGCTCAACCTCCTGATCCACGCGGTCGCGCTCGGCGGAACCCGGCGGGACGTCACCGCCGGGCTCCGCCGGTTCGACGCCGCGCCCGAGGACGTCCCCACGCTCCTCGTCGGCTCACCGGCCCGGATCGCGGAGGACGTGCAACGGCTGCGGACCGAACTCGGCTTCACCTACCTCACAGTGCCGGAGCCCGCGATGGAGAGCTTCGCCGAGGTGATCGGCCTGCTGCGCTGACTGCGCCGCTCGCCGGAACGACAACCAGCGACAGGAGAAGAGAAATGGCCGACACGGCGACTTCCGTCCCGCCCGGCAGCCCGTTCCTCACCGAGGAGCGGCTGGCGATCCAGGCCATGGCTCGCGACTTCGTGGCCCGCGAGGTGCTGCCCGTCGCGAACGAACTGGACCCGGTGGGCGGCGAAATCCCCATGGAGCTGCGCGCGAAGATGGCCGACCTGGGCTTCTTCGGCATCCTCATCCCCGAGGAATACGGCGGGCTCGGGCTGGGACTGTCGGAGTACGCGATCGTGGTCGAGGAGCTGGCGCGCGGTTGGATGAGTGTCGCGAGCCTGGTCGCCCGCGGGCAGCAGTTCACCGCGGGCTTCGGCGTCGAGCAGCGGCAGCGATACCTGCCGCGCATGGCGCGTGGCGAGTTCCTCTCGGCGTTCGCCCTTTCCGAACCGGACGCCGGGTCGGACGTCGCCGCGCTCACCACCCGGGCCCGCCGCGACGGGACCGGCTGGCGCATCACCGGGCAGAAGATGTGGTGCACCTTCGCCGACGGCGCGGACTACCTCCAGGTCTTCGCCCGCACCGAGCCGCTCGACCCGGCCCACCGGGCGCGCGGGATCACCTGCTTCCTGATGCACAAGGAACGCGGGACACTGCCTGAGGGCGTGCGGGGCACCCCGGTGCGCAAGATCGGCTATCACGGCTGGAAAACCTGGGAACTGTCGTTCGACGACGCGTGGGCCGACGAGGTGGTCGGCGAGCCGGGTGACGGCTTCCGCATCGCGATGGGTGATCTGGACACCGCCCGCGTCCACACCGCGGCTCGCGCGATCGGCCTGGCCCGGGGCGGGCTGGAGGACTCGATCCGCTACGCCGCCGAGCGGGTGCAGTTCGGCCGCCCGATCGGGGCCCACCAGGCGATCCGGTTCAAGATCGCCGACATGGCCACGGAGATCGAGGCGGCCCGCGCGCTCATGTACCAGGTTTGCGCGGACGTCGACGCCGGCCGGTCCGACCCGGTCCGGGCGTCGATGGTCAAGCTGTTCGCCTCCGACATGGCCGAGCGGGCGACCAGCGAAGCCCTGCAGATCCACGGTGGTGCGGGCTACACCACGGACTATCCGGTCGAGCGGTACTGGCGGGACGCGCGGCTGACGCGCATCTTCGAGGGCACTTCGGAGATCCAGAAGCGGATCGTCTCCGACGCGCTCCTCGGGAGGGCGGGCCGGTGATCGCTCTCGACTCCGCGAGCACGTTCCTGTTCGTGCCCGGAGACCGCCGGGACCGGTTCGGCAAGGCCGCCGCCAGTGGCGCGGACGTCGTCGTCCTCGACCTCGAGGATGCCGTCGCCCCCGGCGACAAAGACGCAGCGCGCGAGGACGCCCGAGGCTGGCTGGCCGCGGGCGGGAGGGGTGTCGTGCGGATCAACGCCGCGGGCACGAAGTGGTTCGAGGCGGACGCCGAACTCGTCCGCGCCGCGCAGGCACCGGTGATGCTGCCGAAAACCGAACAGCCCGCGGTGCTCGCCGAGCTGACCGGGCTCCCGGTGATCGCGCTGGTGGAGACGGCCCTCGGCGTCGAGAATGCCCGCGCTTTCGCGGCCGCGCCCGGCGTCGCGCGGCTCGCCTTCGGCAGCGTCGACCTCGCCGCCCAGCTCGGTGTCGCCCACGACGACCGGGCGGCCATGGATCCCGCCCGCTCCCGGCTGGTCCTCGCCTCGGCGGCCGCCGGGCTGCCCGCTCCGATCGACGGCGTCACCACCCGGCTCGACGACCTGGCTCGCGCCGGTGAGGACGCGCGACGCGCTCGCCGGCTCGGGTTCGGTGGGAAGCTCTGCGTCCACCCCCGGCAGGTGGAACCCGTGCGCACCGCGTTCGCCCCGACCACGAGCGAGCTGGCTTGGGCACGGCGGATCGTCAAGACGGCGGGGTTGTCTGCAGCGGCGATCGACGGGCAGTTGGTTGACAAACCCGTCGTCGACCGGGCCCGGCGATTGCTCGAAGCCCACGCTCGGGGAGAAATCCGATGAACCGGCTGGACGACGTCGAGCAGGCCATCGTGGACACCGTCCGCGACTTCGTCGACCGCGACGTCCGGCCGGTCGTGCGCGAGCTCGAACACGCGAACACCTACCCCGAAGAGCTGATCGAGCAGATGAAGCGGCTCGGCGTCTACGGGCTGGCCATCCCCGAACCCTACAGCGATCTGCGGGTCTCCACCGAGTGCTACGCGCTGGTGACCGAGGAACTGGCGCGCGGCTGGATGAGCCTCGCCGGTGCCATGGGCGGGCACACCGTCGTGGCGAAGCTGATCCTCACCTTCGGCACCGAGCAGCAGAAGCAGCGCTACCTGCCGCGCATGGCGACCGGCGAGCTGCGCGCGACCATGGCGCTGACCGAACCGGGTGGCGGCTCCGACCTGCAGGCCCTGCGCACGACCGCGCGCAAGGTCGGCGGCGGGTACGTCGTCGACGGCACCAAGACGTGGATCAGCAACGCCCGCCGGTCCGGCCTGGTCGCCCTGCTGTGCAAGACCGATCCGGACGCCCAGCCCGCGCACAAGGGCATCAGCATCCTGCTGGTCGAGAAGGTTCCCGGGTTCACCGTCTCCAAGGACCTGCCGAAGCTCGGCTACAAGGGCGTCGAGAGCTGCGAGATCACCTTCGACGACTGCCGCGTGCCGGCGGACGCGCTGCTCGGCGAGACCGAGGGGAAGGGGTTCGCGCAGATGATGCGGGGGCTGGAGATCGGCCGCATCCAGGTCGCCGCCCGCGCCACCGGCGTCGCGCGGGCCGCGTTCGACGACGCCCTGAAGTACGCCCAGGAACGCGAGTCGTTCGGCAAGCCGATCTGGCAGCACCAGTCGGTCGGCAACCACCTCGCGACGATGGCGACCAAGTTGACCGCCGCCCGCCAGCTGCTGCTGCACGCCGCACGCCGGTACGACGCGGGTGAGCGCGCCGACCTGGAAGCCGGGATGGCGAAGTTGTTCTGCTCGGAGACGGCGATGGAGGTCGCGCTCGCCGCGATCCGCGTCCACGGCGGCTACGGCTATTCGACGGAGTTCGACGTCGAGCGGTACTTCCGGGACGCGCCCCTGATGATCGTCGGGGAGGGCACGAACGAGATCCAGCAAAACGTCATCGTCAAGCAGCTCATCGCTCGCGGAGGATTACCATGACGAACTTGCACGACGTGGTCAGCGGGTGGTGGCCTGAGCCTGTTGAGGCGTCGGAGGTGATCGGTGCGTGGCCGGCCACGGCGCTTTCGGCGCTGCTCGACCGGCCCGTGCCGGCCGGGCCGTTGCCGCCGTTGTGGCACTGGTTCCACTTCCTCGAGCCGACCCCGCAGGCCGCTCTCGGCGAGGACGGCCACCCGGCGGAGGGGCACTTCTTCCCGCCGATCCCGGACCGGCGCCGGATGATCGCCGGTGGCCGCCTCGAGGTCCGCGCGCCGATCCGCATTGGTGACCAGATCGACCGCCGGAGTGAACTGGCCGGCGTCACCGTGAAGGAGGGCCGCAGCGGGCAGCTGGCGTTCGTGACCGTCCGCCACGAATACCGGCGCGGCGGCGAACTCCTGCTCACCGAGCACCAGGACGTCGTCTACCGGTCCCAGCCCGCCGGGCAACGGCGGCGGCTCGCCGAACCGGAAGCGGCCGCCGAGCCGCCGCACGAGTGGAAGATCAGCACGCCGACCGGGCCGCAGTTGCTGTTCCGGTTCAGCGCGCTGACCTACAACACCCACCGCATCCACTACGACCGGCCGTACGCGACCGAGGTCGAGGGGTATCCCGGGCTGGTCGTGCACGGCCCGCTGCTGGCGTTGCTGTTGCTGGAGATCCCGCGCCGGCACGGTGACCGGCCGGTGACGTCGTTCGGATACCGCTTGTTCAGCCCGGTGTTCGCCGGCGCGACCGTGCTGACCCACGGACGCCGCGACGGCGGGAAGCTCGCGTTGTCGGGCATGGTCGAGGGCGGCGCCACCGCGATCACCGGCACCGCGACCTTCGCGTCCGGATAAGAGACGAAGCGACAACGAGAGAGTGCGAGTGCCCGACGGCGCCGCCGGCTACGTCGACGTGGTCGGCACCGCCACGTTGTCGAACGCGCCGGCTTGCGCCGGGCCGTAGACCCGGTTGTCGCTTGCTCCGGGCTCAGCGTCGCAGTGACCGGATCACCCGGCGGGTCGCAGGGTCCGCAGGCCGCGTTCGAGGATGTCGGTGAAGCGGTCGACGTCGTCGCCGGTGTTGTACACGCCGAAGGACACCCGCAGTCCCGTTCGCACCTGGGACAGCCAGGCGTCGCGGAGCGTTGTCGTCGCCGTCCTCAGAAGAGCGGGCATGTCGGCGACGAACCACTCGATTCGGCTCGCATCGGCGACGCTGGGACCATCGACGCCCCCCTTGCCCAGGCTTCGTCCCGCGTCCTGTCCGGGTGCGCCGGCCGAACGACCCGCCCGGTCGGCTCGAGACAGCCCACGGCATCAGCGGCGGCATAACCGCACCGGGTCTCCGGCCTGTTCGCCCGGTAGCCTCCTCGACCACGCGGCGCCTGCCCGCGATGTCAGCGGGACGTACGCCCGCACCGCAGCTCGACTGCGCGGCCGTCGGCCTGGTCGGTCTCGTCCCTCATCCTTCTACTTCACTTCGACTCCGCGAGCGTGCCGATAACGGTGGTGCGCCACCTGCGCGCCGGTGTGAGCCCATCAAGGTGGGTGTAGTGCACCTACCCAGTGAGCTGAACTTGAACCTAACGTCGATATCGAAAGCATTCTCAGTAGAAGGAGCATGGCGATGTCCGGCGACGGTATGAAGGCCGTTCGGATCCATCGGTTCGGCGACGAGTCGGTGCTGACAGTGGAGAACGTACCGATCCCGCAGCCAGGCCCCGGTGACGTCCTCGTCCGCGTGCACGCAGCGGCCGTCAACCCGGTCGACTCACTTGTCCGACGAGGACTGTTCGCGGTCTCTGACCGACCGATGCCGTGGATTTTGGGCTGGGACTTCGCAGGTACGGTCGTAGCAGTCGGGTCGGGAACCACGCGGTGGGCAGTCGGTGATGTCGTGTACGGCCGGCCGTCACTGGCCCGTGACGGCAGTTACGCTCAGTATCTCGCGGTCGACGCCGGTGAGATCGCCGCGGTCCCGCGCACGCTGTCGTTGGAGTCTGCGGCCGCGGTTCCGCTGGTCACGCTGACCGCGTGGAAGGCGCTGTTCGATCTCGGCGGTCTCGAGGCGGGTAAGACGGTGCTGGTGCACGCCGGGGCCGGCGGGGTGGGGACGATGGCGATCCAGCTCGCCCGTCACCGCGGCGCCAAGGTGGTGGCGACGGCGTCGGGGGACGGCGTCGAGCTGGCCCGCTCACTCGGTGCCGACGAGGTGATCGACCACCGCGGTGAGGACTTCGCGGCCCGCGGCCGGTTCGCCGATGTGGTGCTCGACGCCGTCGGCGGTGAGACGCTCGAACGCTCGTACAACGTGGTGGCATCGGGCGGTGCGCTGGTCACGATCGCGGGCGCCCCGAACGAGGAAAAGGCCGCCGAGCTGGGCATCTCGGTGCACACCTTCGTGCTCGACTCCAACGGCCCGAGGCTTTCCGAGATCGCCGCGCTCGTCGACGCAGGCGAGCTGCGGCCGGTCGTCTCCCACGTGCTCGACCTCGACGACGTCGCGCAGGCGCACCGCCTCATCGACTCCGGACGCACCCGCGGAAAGATCGTCCTTCGTGTCCGGTGAGCGCGTCCTCGTCGTCGGGGCCGGCGCCATCGGCGCTTTCTTCGGCGCCCAGCTCGCGGCCGGCGGGCGGGACGTGACCTTCCTGGTCCGTCCGGCGCGGCAGGCCGTTCTCGACGACGGGCTGTCCGTCGAAAGCACGACGGTGCCTGTCCGGCTGGCACGACCGCACACCGTCACCGCGGCAGAGCTCGAACGAGCCGGGCCGTTCGACCTGATTCTGCTGGCCTGCAAGGCGCCCGACCTCGAGGCGGCGGTCACGGACATCGAGCCCGTAGTGCGCGCGGGTGCCGTCGTGCTCCCATTGCTCAACGGCATGCGCCAACTCGACGTACTCGATGAGCGCTTCGGGGCCGAGGCGGTGCTGGGTGGCTCGTGCTTCGTGTCGGTGCACCGCGCCGGCGGCGGCACGATCCGGCACGACGGCAACCCCGCCCGGCTGACCTTCGGCGCGCGCGGGGCCCTGCGGCTCCCCGTGGAGACGATCGAGCAGATCCTGACCAGCCCGGGATTCACGGTGCGGCGCGCGCCGGACGTGGTCGCCGAGATGTGGGCGAAGTGGGTCTTCATCGCCGCGGCGGCCGGGGCGACCGGCATGGTCGGCGGCACGGTCGGCGAGCTCGTCGACGCGGGCGGGGCCTGGATCGGCGCCCGGATGCTGGCCGAGGCCGCGGCGATCGCCGCGGAAAACGGTCATCCTCAGCAGGAGGCGGCGCTGGCCGGCTCCCGGCGCACCATCACCGAGCCGGGCTCGACGCTCGTTCCGTCCCTGCTGGCCGACCTGCGGGCCGGCCGGCGCACCGAGGCCGAGCACATCCTCGGCGACCTCGTCGCCCGCCGCCGGGACTCCGCTCCCGGCTTGCTGGACGCGGCGCTCGTGCGCCTGCGTGTCCACGACGCGGCCCGGCCGGCTCCCTGACGACACCGGGCCGGACTGTTCGTCCTGATCCCTTCAGCGCACCAACATCTTCAGTTCGTCCGAAAGGTACTTACATGACTGGCAACACCACCGTGCCGAACGCCGCCGCGTCCGGGACGTTCGAACTCGGCGGCGACCTGCCGGTGACACGCCTCGGGTACGGGACCATGCAGCTCACCGGTCCCGGCATCTGGGGCGAGCCCGCCGACCGCGATGCGGCCATCCGCGTCCTCCGCCACGCAGCCGAGCTCGGGGTCACGTTCTTCGACACCGCGGACTCCTACGGCCCCGTCGTCGCCGAGCCCCTGCTCCGCGAGGCCCTGCATCCTTACTCCGACGACATCGTCATCGCCACCAAGGCCGGGCTCACCCGTTCGGGTCCCCACGACTGGCGGCCGGTGGGGCGCCCCGAGTACCTGCGCCAGCAGGCACTCCTGAGCCTTCGCCACCTCGGCGTCGAGTGCATCGACCTGTTCCAGCTCCACCGCGTCGATCCGCAGGTGCCGCTCGCCGACCAGATCGGAGAGCTCAAGCTCCTGCAGGAAGAGGGCGTGATCCGGCACATCGGGATGTCCGAGGTGACCGCGGACCAGCTTGAGGAGGCAGCCAAAACCGCGCAAATCGTGTCCGTGCAGAACCTCTACAACCTCGCCGACCGCAGTGCCGAGCCCGTCCTCGAGTACGCCGAGCGGAACGGGCTGGCGTTCATCCCGTGGTTCCCCCTGGCCACCGGAAAGCTCGTCAAGAGCGGTGGCCCGCTCGCCGCCATCGCGGAGGAGCACGGAGCGAGCCCGTCACAGCTCGCGCTCGCCTGGCTCCTGCGCCGTTCTCCGGCCATTCTGCCCATTCCGGGCACCTCGTCCGTCGAGCACCTGGAGGACAACGTCGCCGCCGCGGACGTCGACCTGTCGGACGCCGACGTCGAGGCGCTGACCCGGGCCGTCGCGGAGTGAGCGGCTCGGCGCGCACACCCGGCGCCTTGGTCGACGGGTGGATCGACGTGCACGCGCACTTCAGCCCACCGCGCACCGCCGAGATGGCGGCGCAGCAGGTGGAGCGGCTGCGCGAGGCGTACTGGCAGGTCGACGAACCACCACGGTGGGATGCCGAGTCCACCTTGGCCTACATGGACCGGACCGGCATCCGGATGCAACTGCTCAGCAACATCCCCATGGAGCTCGAGGCCCTGCGTGACTCGAACGACTTCGGTGCCTCGGTCGTGGCGGACCACCCGGACCGGTTCGGGCTCCTGGCCGCCCTGCCCACCGACGATCCGTCGGCGTGCCTGGCCGAAGTCGGCCGTGCGGATCAGCTGGGAGCAGACGGATTCGCTGTGACGTCCTTCTACAAGGGAACGTACCTCAGCGACCCCCTCCTCGAGCCGGTGTGGGCGGAGCTCAACCGCCGCAAGGCCGTCGTCTCCGCCCACCCCGACGCCTACCGTGCCACGATGGGGCGCCCCGACGCTGTCTTCGAAGTCGCATTCCAGACCGCTCGCACGTTCGCCGACATGCTCTACAGCGGCGTGTTCCGGCGCTACCCGGAGATCAGGTTCATCGTCGCCCACTGCGGCGGAGCGCTGCCCTCGATCGCCGGCCGCCTGCAGCTGCTCGGAACCGAGCGCTGGGTCCCGAACCCGCACGGAATCACCCATACAGAGATCCAGGAGCATCTGCGTCGGCTGTACCTCGACACCGCAGGGACAGCGCCGAACGGCCTGGCGGGCGGTCTGGCGATGACCTCTCCCGATCACCTCGTGTACGGGTCCGACTGCGGGGTGCCGTGCACGACCGACGCCACCATGAACACCAACCTGCGCGAAATCCTGAGGTACGACGGCTTGACCGGGGAACAGATTCGAGCGATCGGGCGGAACGCGTTCGGTCTCTTTCCCACGGCCGCTGCCAGGATTGCCACGGCAACCGAGGCGCGGTGTCGGTGAGAGATCGCGTGGGTTCCGGCGGTAGGCCGGGCGCCGCTCGCCGGGTGACATCAGCCTCGTGTCCGATGGGCGCGGAGAGCCGATGCAGTGGCGCCGGGCGAACCGGCGACGAGCGAACGAGCCAGTGGCCGCCGCCGAGGCGGGAAAAGTGTGCGGTCGACATGCTCGGGGGTGGCAGATCACTTAGCATCGTGCCGGTGGATGGGAGAGGAGAGCTCGGCGAGTTCTTGCGTGCTCGGCGGAACCTCGCGTCGTCGGCCGCGGCGGGATTTCCCCCGGACAAGTCCCGGCGGGTTCCCGGCCTGCGCCGGGAGGAGGTCGCCGTGCTCGCCGGCGTGAGCACGGATTACTACACGCATCTGGAGCAAGGGCGGGAGCGTACGCCTTCACCGAAGGTCCTGGCTGCTCTGGCCGGTGCGCTGCAGCTGGACGACTTGGCCCGGGAACACCTGTTCCAGCTCGGGATCTCCGGTCTGTCCCAGGGGCCGTCGCCCGAGCGGGTCGAACCCGATCTCGTCCAGCTGCTGGATCGGCTGAGCGAGGTTCCGGCTCTGATCATCGGACCCAGCCAGGACGTACTGGCCGCCAACCGCCTCGCTGTCGCCCTCTATTCCGGGTTCGAGCGGTTCGACAACCTGATCCGGATGATCTTCCTGGACCCGTTCGCGCGTCAGTTCTTCGACGACTGGAGCTGGGCCACCGAAGTCGCCGTGAAGAACCTGCGGTCGTCGTCGGCATCGTTCCCGCGAGATCCGCGGGTCGTCCACCTGGTCGGCGAGATGACCCAGCGGAGTTCCGCCTTTTCGCGGCTGTGGTCGCGTTACGAGATTCAACCGAGAGCACGTGACACGAAGATCTTTCATCATCCCGACGTCGGGGAGCTCCGGCTGAGTCACGAATCGATGGCCATCACCAGCGCTCCAGGTCAGACGATGTCGACGTACATGGCGAAGCCTGGCAGCGAGAGTGCGGCGCGTATCGGGCTGTTGGCGCGCTTGGCGGCTCCGGCGCCGACCGAATCTTGATATCAAACGTTAGGCGATCCGCGTCACCCTCGATAACCTTTTCCAGCTCACCGGCGACCGTCAAAGGAGATGGGAACAATGGCGCACGCCAACCTGGATTTCGACAATGTCGCAGTGTCCGTCACCGACCTGGATCGCTCGCTCGAGTGGTACGAGCGAGTGTTGGGTTTCAAGGTTCTCTACAGAACTTTCAGCACTGCGGTGAACGCGGAGCTCGTCGTGATCCACCGGGATGGCGCGAGGATCGAACTGCTCCTGCAGGACGGCGCCCGCCGGAATCCCGACGCGGACATCGTGCCGGGACCTCACCTCAAAACCAGTGGCGTCAAAGCCATCGTGTTTCGCACCGATGACCTCGAAGGCATCACGGAATACCTGGAATCGTGCAACGTCACGTTCGACTGGAAGGTGCGGACGTTGTCCGCCGACGGATTGCGTTCGACGATGATCCGTGACCCTGATGGCGTTCTGATCAACGTTCTCAGCTACCCGCCCTCGGCTTGAGCACAGGCCCGGCCGCGGTGCTGGACCGTGGGCCGGCGGTTAGGGTGGTCGTCGAGTCGACGTGCGGAGCGAGCAATGGGTGGAGCTGGGCGGCAGCGCAGGGCCACCCTCGCGGACGTGGCCGGTCGGGCCGGCGTCCACCCGAGCCTGGTGTCGCGGGTGCTGCGCAACGACCCGAGCGGGTTCGCCTCATCGGAGACCCGTGAGCGGATCCGCACGGCGGCGAAGGAGCTCGGCTACCGGGCGAACGAGGCGGCCCGCGGTCTGCGCAGCTCCCGCACGATGGCGCTCGGGCTGCTGCTGCCGGGGTTCTCCAGCCCGGTGTACTCCGCGATCGCGCATGGTGTGGAAGAACGTGCGGACCAGCGGGATTACGGTCTGGTGATCGGCACTCACGCGGCCGGTGACCCGCACGAGGTGATCACGGAGATGGTCATGCGCGGCCGCGTCGACGCGCTGCTGGTCGCGTCCGGGCGGATCGAAGACCAGGCGCTGCGGCAGCTGGTGCGCCGCATCCCCGAGTCCCTCGTACTGGTCAACCGCCAGGTCCGCGGGGTCGCGGCGAGCGTGGTGCTGCGTGACTCCGATGCCGCGGCCGTCGCTGTGCGGCACCTGGCCGAGCTGGGACACCGGCGCATCGGCGGGGTGTTCGGCCCGCGCACGCTCGACACGATGGTCCGGCGGCGCCACGGCTTCGTCGAAGAGTGCACCAAGGCCGGGGTGGAGCCGGTGGTGACCGAAGTGGACGGCCGGGATCATGGCGCCGGCTTTCAGGGTGCCCTTCGGCTGCTCGACGCGGGGGAGCCGCCGTCGGCCGTGGTCGCGGCGACGTTCCCGATGGCGGTCGGCATGCTCTCGGCTTTCCACGAGCGGGGTCTGGCGGTGCCGGACCGGATGTCGGTCGTGTCCATTCACGACGACGGCCTCGCGGATTACCTCGTGCCCCGGCTCACGACGGTGATGCTGCCCGCGGCCAAGCTCGGCGCGGAGGCCGTGGACCTCGCTTTGTCGCTGGTGGATGGTGGTGCGCCACGCCGGGTCGTCGTTCCCGACGCGCCGCGTCTGATCCCGCGGAGCTCGACCGCGCGGGTTTGATATCAAACGTTTGACCCTCCGGGTGCGTGCTCGTAGCTTGACGAGACGTCCGCAGCCTTTCTGTGAGGGATCCGCACCGATGACACGAATAGTCGACATCTCGATGTCGCTGGAAAACGGCGTACCGTCCGACCCACCGGGGTACGAGTTCCAGATCGACTACACGTCGCACCAGGACACACTGGCCGTGCTGCAGAAACGGTACGAAGGACTACAGCCCGAGGACCTGCCCAACGCCGAGGCCTTCGCCCTCGAAACGGTCCGGCTGTCCACACACAACGGAACCCACGTGGACGCGCCCTGGCACTACTCGTCCTTGATGGAGGACGGCAGCAAGCCGTTGACCATCGACGAGATGCCGCTCGACTGGTTCATGCGGCCCGGGGTCAAACTCGACTTCCGCCACTTCGACGACGGCTACGTGGTCACGGCGGCGGACGTCGAGGCCGAGCTGAAGCGGATCGGGCACGACCTGCAGCCGCTCGATATCGTCGTGGTCAACACCTCGGCCGCCGCACGGTTCGGCACCCCGGAGTACGCCGCCAGCGGGTGCGGCGTCGGCCGGGAAGCCACGCTGTGGCTGTGCGACCGCGGGGTACGGGTGGTCGGCACCGACGCGTGGAGCTGGGACGCCCCGTTCAGCTACGTCGCCGAACGCTACGCCCGGGACAAGGACGCTTCGATCATCTGGGAAGGCCACAAAGCCGGCCGGCGCACCGGGTACTGCCAGATCGAGAAGCTCCGGCACCTGGAAGAACTGCCCCCGCACGGGTTCACCGTCGTCTGCTTCCCCTTCAAGATCCACGCCGCGTCGGCGGGCTGGACCCGCGCCGTCGCCATCCTCGACGAGAACGGAGCCGCCTGATGGCCGACCACGCCACCGCGATGTCGCAAGTGGACCGCGCGCCCTCGAACTTCCCGGCGTACAAGGACCGGTACAAGAACATCCGGATGGACCGCACCGACGGGATCCTCGAGGTGCGCTTCCACACCGACGACGGCCCGCTGCAGTGGAGCCTGCAGGCGCACGCCGAGTTCGAAGACGCCTTCCTCGAAATCGGTCGCGACCGCGAGAACGACGTGGTGATCCTGACCGGGACCGGCGACGCCTTCAGCGGCCCGGCGATCGAACCGGGAAAGCACCCCAACCGCCGCACGATGACCCCGGAGAGCTACGACCCGATCCAATGGGAAGGCAAGCAACTGCTGCCGAACCTCCTCTCCATCGAGGCGCCGGTCATCGCGGCGATCAACGGGCCCGCGGTGCGGCACGCGGAAATCCCGCTCGTGTCCGACGTCGTGCTCGCCTCGGAGGACACCTACTTCCAGGACACCGCCCACTTCCCCGGGGGCATGGTGCCCGGCGACGGCATGCACATCGTGATGCCGCTGCTGATGGGACCGACCCGCGGCCGCTACTTCCTCTTCACCGGGCAGCGGATCGGGGCCGCGGAGGCCCGGGACATCGGCCTGGTCAACGAAGTTCTCACCCGCGACGAACTCCTGCCAAGGGCTCGTGAGCTGGCCAGGCTGCTGCTGCAGCAGCCCCGTCTGGTGCGCCGCTACAGCCGCACCGTGCTGACCGAGGAACTGCGGCAGCGGCTGCACGGCCTGCTCGGGTACGGGCTGGCCCTGGAAGGCCTCGCCCGGATGAAGACCAGCTGACGACCCACCTGTTCGGTCGAACTCGACGAGGAGTGCGATGAGAGCGACGACCCCGTGGCCACGCAAGGACGCCTTCGCGTTCGCCGGCGGCACGGCCGGCTACGTCGACGACGTCCGTCCGCCCGGACTGCTGCACATGGCCGTCGTGCGCAGTACCCGCGCGCACGCCGGGCTCGTCGACGTCGACACCGCCGCGACCGAAGCCGTCCCGGGAGTCGTCCGCGTCCTGACCGGACGGGAAGCCGCTCGGCACCTTCGCCCGATGCCCTACCAGTTCGGCGAACCGGAGCTGATCGGCGGCCGCCGGAGCGTCCTGCCCGCGCTGCCCGTGGACGTCGTCCGCTACGTCGGCGAGCCGATCGCCGTCGTGGCCGGGGAAACTCCCGGCGCGGCCCGCGCCGGGGCCGCGGCGGTCCAGGTGTCCTATGAGGATCGTCCGGCGCTGCTGGACGCGAGCCGTTTCCTCGGCGCCGGTGACCTCGGCGCCGAGGACCGGCGGCGGCTGATCGCCGAACACGTGATCGAGCGGGGTGACGTGGCAGCCGCGCTCGCAGCCGCGCCGTACACCCTGGAGCAGCAGTTCTCGGTCGGGCGCAGCACGACGGCGCCCTTGGAGCCGCGCGGTTACGTCGCCGAGTGGGACCGGGCGGCGCGGACGTTGCTGGTGCACGCCTCGCACCAGCAGCCGTTCCAGCTGCGGGCCATGCTGGCCGAGGTGCTGGACCTGCCCGTGGCCGACGTCCGGGTCGTGGTCCCGAACATCGGGGGGTCGTTCGGCCTCAAGATGAGCGGGCAGGTCGAAGAGCCCCTGGTGGCCCTGCTGAGCATGCTGTGCGAGCGCCCGGTCAAGTGGATCGAGAGCCGGGCTGAGTGCTTCCTCGGCGGCGGTCGCGAGCAGGTGCATCGCGTGCGCGTCGGGTTCGACAGGACCGGGCGGATCCACGCCCTGCGGGATCACGCCGTGCTGCCGGTGGGCGCCGAATCGGTCTCGCCCGGTTGGCGGCAGTCCTATGTGAGCGCGGCGGTCTTCCCGACCGCCTACGACATCGAGCACATCGCGGTCCGCTCCCGCGTGGTGGCCACCAACGAGCCGCCGTGGCACTCCTGCCGCGGGTTCGGGAAAGAAGCCCCGGTGTTCGTGATGGAACGGATCATGGACCTCGTCGCCCGGCGGCTCGGTCTCGACCCGGCCGGGGTGCGGCGGCGCAACATCCTCACCCCGCAGGCAATGCCACACCGGATGCCCTCGGGGTACCGCATCGACAGCGGCGACTTCGGCGCCTTGCTCGGCCAGGTGCTCGAGCTGGCCGGGGACGACCCGGCGGACCAGTTCGAAGGGACGGGGATCGCGCTCGAGGTGACGCCCGAAGGCGGCGGGCACGTATCCGGCCGGGTGGTCTCCGGCGAGCGCCAGATCATCGCGGCGCCGGAGAGCGCGACGGTGTCACTCGACGAGCGCGGTCGCATCACCGTGCTCAGCGGCGTGACCGATCCCGGCGGTGGGAACACCACGGTTCTGGCCCGCCTCGCCGCCGAGCAGCTCGGCACCGGCCGCGACCGGATCACCGTCGTCCAGGGCGACACCGCGCTGTGCCCGCCGGGAACCGGCAGCGCCAGCAGCCGCGGCGTCGCCGTCGGGGGAGCCGCCGTCGTGCTCGCCGCGGGCGAGCTGGCGGACCGGTTGCGACGGACGGCGGCCGGGTTGACCGGAGTCCCCGCGGAGCGGATCGTGCTGTCCGGCGAGGCAGCACACGCCGGCGCCGCCGGGTCGCTGACTTTCGACCTGCTGGCCAAAGAGATCACCGAGTCAGGCGGCACGGCGTCGGTCACCCGCAGCTACCGACCGGAACCACCGCACAACCCGGAGTTCCGCTACAGCTACCCGTACTTCTCCAGCGGCGCCTACGTCGCCCGGGTCCGGGTCGACCCGCTCACCGGCGTGGTCAAGCTGCGCGCCCTCACCGCCGTGCACGACTGCGGCCGGGTGCTCGACCCGGTGCTGGTCGAAGGCCAGCTGCAGGGCGCGATCGCCATGGGTGCGGGCCTGGCCCTCACCGAGGAAAGCCGGTTCGACGAGACCGGCACCTCGACCACCACGTCGTTCAAGGAATACCTGGTGCCGCGGGCCAACGACCTGCCGGACTTCATCATCGGCCACCACGAGACCCGTGCGCCGGCCACCCTGCTCGGCGCCAAGGGCGCCGGTGAAGCGGGCGTCGGCGGAGCGCTCGCCGCGATCGCGAACGCCGTCGACGACGTGCTGCACCGCCTGGGCGCCGCGCCGGTGACGTCGGTGCCCCTCAGCCCGCCGGTCGTCACCGGCCTGCTCGACGCGGGGGTCCGATGAGCGCCTTCCGGGCAGGTTTCCCCCGCAGCGCCGACGAAGCGGCCGAGGTGCTGCACCGCATCCTGGTCGCAAACCGGAGCTACGTGCTGGTCGGCGGCGGCACGCTGACCGTCCCGGCGCTGACGCGCGGTGACCTGACGCCCACCGACGTCGTCGACCTCGGCCGGACCGCCCTCGACCGGATCGAGCCGGCCGGTTCCGAGATCGCGATCGGCGCCCAGGTCAGCTACCAGCAACTGCTCGACTCGCCGATCGTGGCCGAACACTTCCCGTTGCTGCACCGGTTGTGCTCGGGCATCACCGGCGGCATCCAGATCCGGCACCAGGGCACGCTCGTCGGCGCGCTCTGCGCGGCCAGGCCCCAGTCGGACGCACCGGCGGCACTCGTGGCGCTCGACGCGCAGGTCGTCATCCGGGGCTGGGGCGAATCGCGGGTCGTGTCGGCGGCGAAGTTCCTCCGCGGCGCGGAAGAAACCGATCTCCGGCCGGGGGAGTTCGTCACCGGAATCCGGCTTCCCCTGCGGGAAAGCCGGGCCGGGTACGTGAAACTGAAGTTCGCGGAGTCGTCCTGGCCGGTCGTGACGGCGTCCGCGTTGCTGCCCGGGCGGATCGTGCTCGGCGGTGTGGCCCGGGTGCCGGTGTCCGTGACTCCGGCGACCACGGACGTGCGGTCCGCGGTCGCCGCGGCGCTGGACGACCTGCCCCTCGAAGACCGCTGGGCGGACCTGCGGGCGAGCTGGGACTACCGCAGGCGGGTCGCGCCGGAGATCGCGGCCCGTGCCTGTGCCGAAGCGGAAGGAGCAGCAGCGTGACCGACGACGCCGTCACCATCACGCTCGAAGTCGACGGGCGCGCCGAAACCGTCACTGTCGACGCCGACACCACTCTGGTCGACCTCCTGCGGGAGAAGTTCGGCAGCACCGCCGTGCGCGCGGGCTGCCGCAACGGAGATTGCGGCGCCTGCACCGCGGTGGTCGACGACCGCTGCTTGAAAACCTGCCTGGTGCTCGCCGGGCGGGCCGACGGCACATCGGTCACCACGATCGCGAACCTCGGCACCGAAGAACAGCCAAGCCCGGTCCAGCGAGCCTTCATGGCGGAATACGCCTTCCAGTGCGGCTTCTGCCTTCCCGGCATGCTGCTGGCGGCAGAAGGACTCCTCGCGCGGACGAAGAACCCGTCCGACGCCGAGATCCGCGACGCGCTGAGCGGAAACCTTTGCCGCTGCACCGGCTACGTGAACGTGGTGCGCGCCGTCCGGCGCGCAGCCGAAGCGACCGACTGACCACCAGCACCACACCGCCGAGGTGGCCCGCCCCGGCGGCGATCGAACCTGCCCAAAGGAGGGCCAGTGTCCGTTCCCAGCCACACCTCGACCAGCTCCACCGAACGACAAGAGCTGGCGCCGCACGCGTTCCGCACGTTGCTCGGCGCCGGGATCGGCAACGCGCTCGAGTGGTACGACTGGAGCGTTTACGCCATCTTCGCCCCGTTCTTCGCCGCACAGTTCTTCGTCGACGACGGAGCCACCGCCGCGCTGCTCTCGGCGCTCGCGGTCTTCGCGGTCGGGTTCGTGATGCGCCCGATCGGCGGCTTCCTCTTCGGGTGGCTGGCCGACCGCCGGGGCCGCCGGTTCTCGATGACGACGTCGATGGTCCTCATGGCGGCCGGCAGCCTGCTGATCGGGGTCGCGCCCACGCACGCTTCGGTCGGTCTGTGGGCGACCGTGGTCTTGGTGCTGGCGCGGCTGGCCCAAGGCCTCGCGCACGGCGGGGAGATCGCCGCGTCCTACACCTACATCGCGGAAATCGCCCCTCGCGCACGTCGTGGCCTGTGGTCCACAAGCCTCTACGTGTCGGTCACCGCCGGCATCGTGACGGCCTCGCTGATCGGCGCCGCAGCGAGCAGCACGCTGGGTGCGGGCGCGCTGCGCGAGTGGGCCTGGCGCATCCCGTTCCTCATCGGCGGCCTGCTGGGTCTCGTCGGCCTGTACCTCCGCCGCACCCTGCCCGAAACGGACGCGTTCGAGCAGCGGGGCCGGCCGAGCCGCACCAAGGTGCGTGAGCTGCTGCGGGGCCTGGCCGCGAACAAGCGCAGCCTGCTGCGGATGGTCGGCTTCAGCCTCGCCAGCACGGTGGTCTACTACACGTGGGCGATCGGCGCCTCCGGGTTCGCGATCACCACGCGCGGGGTGCCGACGTCCGCGGGGCTCTGGACGAGCGTGGCGGCCAACGCGGTGTTCATGCTGACGCTGCCGTTGTGGGGCAAGCTGTCCGACCGGTTCGGTCGCAAGCCGGTGTTCGTCACCTACTCGGTCGCGTTCGCCGCGCTGTCGTTCCCGCTCCTGCTGCTCATCGACCAGTCGGCGCTCCGGCTGTTCGTGATCATGGTGGTGGCGTTGTTCTTCCTCGGCGCGTTCGTGGGGATCATGCCGGCCTACTTCGCCGAACTCTTCCCCACCGCGGTGCGCGCCTCGGGGATCGGCGTGCCGTACTCGTTCGTCGTCGCGATCTTCGGTGGCACGGCGCCCTACCTGCTCACATGGCTGTCGAAGCAGGGGCTCGAATGGGTGTTCGCGCTGTACATGGTGGTGCTGGTCCTCATCGGACTCGTCACGACGCTGCTCAGCCCGGAGACGCGAGGGAAGGACCTGCGCTGAGCGCGTTCCCCTGGGCGCGCCGCGAGAGGCGTGCCCAGGGTTCACGCGGGGTCAGGCGACGCGGAGCACGATCTTGCCCCGGGTCCGCCCGGAGTCGATCCGGTCGTGGGCCTCCTGGACGTCGTCGAGGTCGAAGGTCTTCGTGACGACGGGCCGGAGCACCCCACCGTCGACGAGTTCCGCGATCTCGGCGAGGCGTGGTCCGTTGGAGTCCAGGACGAACGTGTCGGCCGTGATCCCGTGCTCTCGCGCCCGACCGGGATCCGGTGCCCCGGCGACGGTGATGAGCTTGCCGCCGGGGACGACGACGCCGTACGACTTCTCCAGGGTGTCGCCGCCGACGGTGTCCAGCACCACGTCGGCGAAGCGGCCGCGGGCGGCGAACTCCTCGTTCCGGTAGTCGATGACCTCATCGGCGCCGAGGGAGGCAGCGAGGTCAATCCCGTCACCGGAGGCGGTCGCGACGACCCGGGCTCCGCGGTGCTTGGCCAGCTGGACGGCCATCGAGCCGACCCCACCGGCGCCGGCGTGGATCAGGGCGGTGCTCTCCGGCTTCAGCTCGCCGATGTCGAAGAGCGCCTTCCAGGCGGTCAAGGTGACCAGGGGGAGGGCGGCTGCCTGTTCGAGGGTGATGCTGCGCGGCGCCGGGGCGATCTCGCCGGGATCGACGGCAAGGTACTCGGCGTAGGTGCCGTCCCGGTCGAGCGCGGGACGTCCGTACACCACGTCGCCGAGGGACAACGAGGTGCCCGACGTGCCCAGGTCGACCACGGTGCCGGCGAAGTCCCAGCCCAAGGTCCACGGGAACGGGCGGTCGGAGAACTTGAAGACCCCCTCGCGCACCAGGGAATCCACCGGGTTGACGGCCGCGGTGTGCACGCGGACCAGCACGTCGTTTGCGCCCAGAACCGGCGCGGGTGCCGATTCCACCCGCAGAACCGAGCTGCCGCCGTGCTGATGAATCCGAACTGCTTTCATGACAGAGTCTTCGTTTCCTTCGGGAGTGAATGCCTTCACGTTCGAAGGTAGGTCGGCGCGGGCGGTTCAACATGGGTGCGCTGCACCCACGCATCGGGCGCCGGGCCGCATTACTGTCGTTGGCGTGGATAGCGAGAACAGGCTCGGTGACTACCTGCGAGCCCGGCGGGCGCTGCTCCGGGTGCAGGACGTCGGTCTGCCCGACGACGGCCCGCGGCGGGTGCCGGGTCTCCGCCGCGACGAGGTGGCACTGCTCGCCGGGGTGAGCACGGACTACTACATGCGGTTGGAGCAAGGCCGGGAACGGCATCCGTCCGACCAAGTGCTGCGGTCGATCGCCAGCGCGCTGCAACTGGACGACGACGCCGCGGCGCACTTGTTCCGGCTCGGCCTGCCGGTGTTCGGGGCGCGTGCGGTCACGTCGCCGACCGCCGCTCCGGAGCTGGTGCGGCTGATGGACGGCATGCCGGCGGTGCCTGCCTTCCTGGTGAGCGCGGCGCAGGACATCCTGGGCGCGAACGCCATGGCGCGGGAGCTCTACCGCGGGTTCGCCCGGTACGACAACTTGCTGCGCATGATTTTCCTGGATCCGTACGCGCGGTCCTTCTACGGTGACTGGGACGCCGCGGCGCGGCTTGCGGTGAGCAACCTGCGGGCATCGTCCTCGCAGTTCCCCGCCGACGAGCACATCGAGCGGATTGTCGGCGAACTGAGCTTGCGCAGCCCGGCGTTCGCGAACCTGTGGGCCCGCTACGAGGTGCGGCCGCGCACCACCGAGGTGAAGCATTTCGTGCACCCACAGGTGGGGGAATTGCGGCTGCACTTCGAGACGCTGGCCGTCGCCAGTGCCCCCGGGCAGCACTTGTCCGTCTACAGCGCCGAACCCGGTAGCGCCAGCCACGACGGTCTGGTCCTCCTGCGCCGGCTCGCCGAGCAGACAGCCGCCTCCGACAACGCCGACCAGGACGAGGTCCTGGAGAAAGGCGACACCCGATCATGACCACCTCCCTCGCGGACAGCGTGGGCACCTTTGAGATCGCCGGGAAGAAGGTCGCCCGCCTCGGCTTCGGCGCCATGCGCCTGACCGGACTCGGTATCTGGGGCGAACCGGAGGACCGCGCCGAGTGTGTGCGTGTCGTGCGGCGCGCCGTGGAACTCGGCGTGCAGCTCATCGACACCGCCGATTCGTACGGGCCCCACATCAGTGAGGAGATCATCCGGGAGGCGATCCACCCCTACCCGGACGACGTCGTCATCGCGACGAAGGCGGGCCTGACGCGCAACGGTCCGGACACCATCAGTCGAGGAGACGAGCTGGTGCGGCTCGGTCCGAGAGCCTGGCCACCGGTCGGGCGCCCCGAGTACCTCCGCCAGCAGGCGCTGCTGAGCATGCGCCGGCTCGGTCTCGACCGGATCGACCTGTTCCAGCTCCACCGCGTCGACCCCGGCGTTCCGCTGGAGGACCAGGTCGGCGAGCTGAAGAACCTCCACGACGAGGGAAAGGTCGTCGCGATCGGACTGTCCCAGGTCACGGTCGGCCAGATCGAGCAGGCGCGGCTGGTCGCCGACATCGCCACGGTCCAGAACCGCTACAACATCGCCGACCGAAGCTCTGCCGACGTCCTCGACTACTGCACCCGGCACGGCATCGGGTTCATCCCGTGGGCGCCGGTCGCCGCCGGGCAGCTGGCGAGCCCCGGAGGACCGGTCGACCACGTCGCCGCGGCGCACGGCTCCACTCCTTCCAACGTGGCGCTGGCGTGGTTGCTGCACCGCTCCGACGTCGTCCTGCCCATTCCCGGCACGTCGAAGGTCGCCCACTTGGAAGAGAACCTCGCCGCATCCCGGCTCCGCCTCACCGAAGCGGAACTGGCCGAGCTCGACGCGGCCGCGTGCCCTCCTTCGCGCGGCTGAAACGAGAAAGGATATCCATGGAAACCGTCTTCGTCATCTACCGGGCAACAGTAAAAGAATTCCGTTTCGACCGCGACTACTACGAGTCCCAGCACCTCCCGCTGGTGCGCAAGGCATGGGAGCAGTACGGTCTCGAGTCCACCACGGCGCTCTACCCGGTCGGCGACGACGGCATCGTGGCCGTTGCGGTGAACGAGTTCCGCGACGAACAGGCGGCCATCGAAGCCTTTGGCGCACCAGAGAGCGCGGCCGTGATGGACGACGTTCTCCGCTACACCGATCTCACCCCCATCCGGCTCCGGGGCACCGACTTCACCTTCTGAGAGACCCACGCAATGCATTCCACCTCGAAAACGCCGGCCCGGACGTGGGTGGGCGTGGCCACGTTGCTGGCTGGCACGCTGCTGCCGCCTCTGGACTTCTTCATCGTGAACCTCGCCATTCCGTCGATTCAAGACGACCTCGGTGGCGGCGACATCTTGGGGCAGCAGGTCGTGGCCGGTTACGCGGCCACCTACGCCGTGACGCTCACCCTCGGTGGCCGGCTCGGTGATCTGTACGGGCGGCGGCGGGCCTTCCTCGTCGGTCTCGTCGGGTTCGCCCTGGCCTCGCTGCTGTGCGGTTCGGCCGGTGAGCCCGGGCTGCTCCTCGTCGGGCGCGTCCTGCAGGGTTTGACGGCCGCGCTGATGGCGCCGCAGTCGCTGGCTCTCATCCGCGCCAGTCTCGACGGCCGTGACCAGACGGTCGCCCTCGGCTTCCACGGCGCGACCCTCGGCCTTGCCGCGGTCATCGGCCAATCCCTGGGCGGCCTCCTCGTCACCGCCGACGTCTGGGGCCTGGGTTGGCGGGCGATCTTCCTCATCAACCTGCCCGTCGCGGCCGTGGCCCTGCTGGGCAGCCTGTTCCTGCGCGACCCGCACACCCGGGGCGCGGAGAAGCTGGACTGGATCGGCGCCGTCCTGCTCTTCGCAGGTCTGGCCGGGATCGTCATCCCGTTGGTCGAAGGGCGCGCCCTGGGCTGGCCTTGGTGGTGCTTCGTCCTGGTCGTCGCCGCCGTCATCCTGCTGCGCAGGTTCTGGCGTCACGAGTCATCCCTCGACGGTGATCGGCGCATGCCGTTGGTGCCACCCGGTGCGGTCACCGCTCCCGGTGTGCGGGTCGCGCTCGTGGCGGTGGCGCTGTTCTACTCGATCGCTGCGTTCTTCCTCGTCTTCTCCGAACACGAGCAGACGGTCGGCCGCACGCCGCTGCAGGCGAGCCTGGACATCCTGCCGCTGGGCATCGGTTTCCTGATCGGCCCGCTGACCGTGCCGTACCTGGTTCGGATCATGGGGCGCCGGATCGCCGCGCTCGGTCTGTGCTTGGAGACCGTCGGCTTCCTCGCCTTCGCCGGGCTCGTCGCCGCGTTCGGCCAGACGGCGTGGACCGCCGCGCCCCTGGCGCTCATCGGCTTCGGTCAAGGGCTCGCCTTGCCGTCGCTGATCCGCCTCACGGTCACGCACATCCCGCGCGCGTTCGCCGGCTTGGCCAGCGGTCTGGTCAACGCGACCCTGCAGATCAGCGCCGCGTTGTCGGTTGCGATCATCGGCGGTCTCTTCTACACCGTGGCCGGCGCGTACGGGTCGACCGCCGCCATCACCGCGGTGTCGATCCTCATCGCTACGCTGCTGTTCGCCTCCGCCCTGCTGTCGCTGCGCGCCGAACGCGTTCCCTCCCTGGACACGCTCTCGGAGATCCACAGGGCACGTCAACCCGAAGCGGCCCCGGAGGTCCGCCGCCGCGAGCTGACCGGAGGTGACCTGAACGAGAACCCCGCGCGGCCGTCGAAGAGGTCTGCTACCGGGCGGACACGGCTACGGGCTCGTGCTCGGTAGCACGCGGTCCGCGTCCTGGCCGATGTGAGGCCAACAGCTTCGTGCCCACGCCTCGCCCGTGGAACCGGGGATCGACGGCGACGTTGTCCAGGAGCAAGTGATCCGTCGGCGTCGACCAGGACGGCGAAATCGAGCAACCGGTCGCGATCCAGCGCTACCCACAGGTTTCCCTCGCGCACGATGGCGGCGTAGGCGGTGTCCATGGGGGCCGGACGGCGGCCGATCCGGCTCACGTAGCCCTCATAGGCATCCTGCGCCAGTCGTGTGACGCCGTCGACCTCCGACGGCTCTGCCAGTCATGTGGTGACCATGAGCCCACGGTAGTGGCACGCCCAAGGTGGCGTGGGTGGCCACTCATGCCGCGAAAACGGTCTCCAGGGCTGCGAGCCGTGGCAGCGGGAACCCGATTCGACGTGCCTCCGCGAGGACGTCCCTGGCGTAGAGGCCCGCACCCTCTCGGGTCATGTGCCCCGCCCGTTCCACCTCTTCCATGATGAAGCTGTACAGGTTCTTCCCGGCGAGGAGCCGGTGGAGGAGGAAGCCGAGCAGCCCCGCCGGAACGCGGGTGAGGAGGGCGGCGCCCCCTCCCGGCGTTCCGCCTCTGGCCTTCACCAGCGGAATCATTTCGCGCACCAGGAGAACGGACTGCTTGACCGCCTTGCGCGAGGCGACCAGGCGCGCTTGCCCTCCCACCGCCAGCCCTTGAGTCAGGAGTCCGGCGTCCATGATGAAGTGGATCCAGAGCCAGGTGCGGAAGTCCGGCTGTTCGGACACCGAGAAGCCGGCATCCTGGAACAGAGCTCGAACGGCCTGGTACCGCTCGGTCCGGTTCGAGCCTTCGCAGAAACCCATGAAGATGTTCTTCACGACGCCACCGCGGAGGGTGGAACCGGTGAACCCGCCGCCGCCGCCGGGGAAGCCCCAGACAACCTGGTCGGCGGGCAGCCGGGACACGACAGCCGATGGCTCCGCCCAGACGTTGCCGAACATCAGCACGGAGGCGTCGCCGACCCGAGTGCTCAGGAAGTCGACGGCCTCGTCCAGCTGGTCGTGGTTGACGCTCAGCACGATCAGGTCGTAGTCGTGCCCGGCGGCCAGTTCCTCTCGCAAGGTGATCGGCCACCGGTGGTCGACCGGAGCGCCGCGGCGCACCCGCCCGTCCCTGATCCGCAGGTCCACAGTGGAGCCGAGCGTGGCACTCCGGCCAGGGCGGACGTAGAAATCGACCTGGTGCCCCGCTTTCTCCAGAGCCCAGCCGTAGAGGGTGGCGATCGTCCCCCGCCCGAACATCAGGACCTTCATCGGATCTCCCAGTCGACGGGTAGCGCAGCGGCGCCGTAGACGGAACTGAACACGCGGTATTCGACCTCACTGTCCGGTACGGCCAGCGACAGCGAGGGCAGGCGGCGAAGCAGGGCGGGGAAGGCCGCACGCATTTCCAAGCGGGCGAGCGGGGCTCCGAGGCAGTGGTGCACCCCATGACCGAAGGCGAGATGGCCCGCTTCCCCACGCCCGACGTCGAGTACGCCGGGGTCGGCGATGAACGCGGGATCGCGGTTGGCGGCAGGAAGGGCGACGAGCACGGCTTCACCGGTGCGGATGGTGACGCCGGCCAGCTCCACGTCGGCGGTCGCGGTGCGCTGAACACCTGTGTGGACCACTGACAGCCACCGCAGGAGTTCCTCGACCGCGCGTTCTGTCGCGGCGGGGTCGTCGCGGACCACGGCCAGCTGGTCGGGGTGGCGCAACAGCGCCAAGGTGCCCAAGCCGATCATGGTGGCCGTCGTTTCGTGGCCGGCCACGAGGAGCAGCAGCGCCATCCCCGCCAGTTCGGGATCTGTCAACTCGTCGCCAGGACTTCGCCGCGCTCGGACGATCAGCCCGCTCAGATACTGGTGCAGCTCGTGCAGGACGGCCACGCGTTCGTGTTCGGGGCGGGAGACGTCCATCTGCTCGGCACTGCGCCGCTGGAATTCGTCGCGATCACTCCAAGGCACGCCGAGCAGTTCGCAGATCACGAGCGACGGCACCGGAAGGGCGAAGTCGGTGACGAGGTCGGCCGGCGGCCCCTTCTGCTCCATCACGTCGATGTGGTCCGCGACGATCTGCTCGACGCGCGGAGCGAGTGCGCGTATCCGCCGGATGGTGAACTGACCGCTGAGCATCCGGCGCAAACGGCGGTGGTCCGGCGGGTCGGAAAGAAGCAGGTTGCCGGCGACGGATTGCTTCTGTTCAGTGGTCGCTTCGGCGAATCCCGGCAGCGGAGCGGCATTGCTGAACCGGTCCGTGTCCGCCAGGACGGCTTTGACGTCCGCGTACCGGGTGACCAGCCAGGCCGGAGCACCGAGCGGGCTCGAGATGCGCAGAACGCCATCGCGGTCGCGCAAGGAAAGCAGCTCTGGAGCAGGATCGAGACCAGCCCGCCGCATGGGCAACGGAATATCTGCCGGCCGATCGGTACGACTTGCTGTCACGGATTCTCCCGAATGTGTTCCGATGATCACTTCGTTGACAATAACCCCGGAAATCGAGCGGTTCGTCCGCTCCTGCGGAAGTGAGAACAACCGTCGTCCGGGTGACTCATCTCGCTACGGCGCAAGCCGGCTGGAAGTCCGACGTCGCGTGCGGTTCACTGGAGGCGTGGATGCAGCACGGACCGACGAGACCGGCTTGCGCTCCGACGCTGCGCGCAACCGCGCGAGGATCGTCGAGACAGCCCGGGAACTGTTCCGTACCCGCGGCATCGACGTCCCGATGAACACGATCGCCCGGCACGCAGGCGTCGGCGTGGCGACCCTCTTCCGGCGGTTCCCCACCAGGGACGCTCTGGTGATCGAGGTGTTCGCCGAACAGATCGCACGCTGTCAGGTCGTGTTGGACGATGCGGTCGACGATCCGGATCCGTGGCACGGCTTCTGCCGGCTCATCGAGTTCACCTGCGCCGAACAGCTGAAGGACCGCGGATTGACCGAGGCGTTTCTCGCCTTGTTCGCCGGCGAGATCGACTACGAGAAGCGGCGCAGGGACGTCGAGACGGCTTTCAAGAAGCTCGTCCACCGTGCGCAGGAGGCCGGCCGGCTGCGGCCGGACTTCGACTACGGCGACTTGGTCATGGTCCTGTTGGCCAACGGTGGCCTCCGCAACGCCCCGCCGGAGCACGCGGAGGATCTCTCCCGACGGTTCGTCGTCTACCTGCTGCAGACGTTCAGCACCGAAGGCGGAGCAGAACGCGAGCCCCTGCCTCCGGCCAGCCCGCTGGGGCTGCACCACGTCCAGAGGCAGGGCGAGGACGCCTGACACACGCCGGCGAGCGGCGAGGCGTCGTTCCACGGGCCGGAGGTAGAGGGGTGGCTGATCTCGTCGCGGGTCAACGGGTTAGGTCCTCGGCCGGTGGTGTGTTGCGAGCGTGGGCTGCGGCGATGGCAAGGAAAGGCGTGCGCGAGCATGATCAGCGTGGTCCAGCGGTTCAGAAGGATCAGGTGCGAACCTGATGCTCGTCGAAGCCGGAAACGGATGCTGGTTCCGAACTGGTGCGACGGCGTCACGTCGCCACGGACCGTCTGAGCCGCTGATGCCGGACGTTGATCACCGAAGCACGCCGATCAGCCGATGCCGGCCGCCTAGGTGTTGTGCCCTGTGAGGTTGTTGACTCGGGTGATGGGTGGGCGGCCGCCGAGTGCGGTGTGGGCTCGGTGATGGTTGTAGTGGTGCAGGAACTC
>NZ_RSEC01000059.1:169421-782683 GCF_003937945.1 Amycolatopsis eburnea | reverse complement strand
TCCTCGCCCCCACCCGACCCGCCTGGACCGACTCCCACGGCCGCGTCTTCTCCTCCGACTACGAAATCGGACCCGACGGCCGCATGCGACCCCGCATCCCACCCGACGGCGAATGGAACACCCACCACCCCGACGGCTCCACCCACCGCGCCGGCGACGACGGGTTTCCGCCCGGGAGCCACGACAAGGACGTCGACGCCGATGGCGCGCGTGCCCGCGGTGATGACGACGCGCACAAGAAGAAGGTCCACGAAGAACTGCTCGCCAAGCTCAACAAGCACGACGAAGAAGCCAAGAAACTGCTCGCCAAGTACTGGCGGCAGATCGAGGGCGACGACCAGGTCATCAGCCGCCGGCGGGCCGACGTCGAGCACGACGGGGTCGAGGTTCCCGTGCTGCGCCGGAACAAGCAGGGTGACTACGAGATCCACCACCCGGCGAACGAAAGCACCAACGTCCGGTCCGACTTCATCGCCGGCAGCCGGCGGACCGGGGGCCGCGACACCGCGCCGGAGCAACTCCTCGAAGACGCCGACGTCCTCGCCGCCGGGCGGCCGCACATCTGGTCCTATTTGGACGAGGCCAACAACGAACTGCGCGGGACCCCGTTGTCGCACAACCGGTTCGACACCCCGCTCGACGAGTTCGACCAGGCCGGGTTCAACGACGTGCAGAGCAACCACTGGAACAACAAGCTGGGCGAGCTGGCCGCCGACCACGCCGTGGCCGACGGGCTCGGGCGGCCCGAGTACGCCAACCGGCCGCTGCAGCCGGTCGATGTGCCCGACCGCGGCGCCCACCACTTCGACCGGGTCTACCAGGACGCCGACGGCAACTACGTCATCGTCGAGGCGAAGGGCCCGTCCGCCGGCTACAACGCCAACGGCGGTTACCAGCAGGGGCACCCCGAGTACGTCCGCAACATCCTCGCCAAGATGATCGAGCGCGGCGAACCCGAGGCCACCCACGCCCACGCGATGCAGGCGCAGCTCGACCAGGGCAAGCTGCGGTACTTCTACGTCAAGGCCCAGGTCGAGAAGGCCGACCTCACCGGGTACACCGAGGAGCAGCTGCGCGCGATGCCCGCCGCCCAACGCCCGGCGGACCGGTACGCCGGTTACGCCGCGCCGGAGTTCGACCTCACCCTCACGACGCGGCGATGACCGTCAGGTGAACGCCCCCGTGAGGGTGTCCATCTTGGTGCCCTTCGGCGGGAACTGCGGCAGGAAGTTCTTCTCCTTGGCGAAGGCGATGTACTTCTGCACCTCCGGCGTGAGCCCCTTGTACTCCGCGTTCAGCTCCAGGTGGTCGCGGATGGACCGCTCGAACGGGTTGGGCGAGTTCGGGAACTTGACGTTCGGGCTCGCGTTGACCGAGTACTCCACGTGCAGGTTCTTGATGTCGTCGCGGACCTTGTTGTACTCGCTGGGGCTGAAGCCGGCGCGGTTGAGGTCCGCGTCCGACGGGAGCTTGGACTTCAGTTGGTCGAGGCGCACGTTGGCGTTCTTCAACGGGCCCTCGAACGAACCGGACATGTTCTTGTTCGCCGTCGAGGTCAACGGCGTCATGTTGTCCGACAGGCCCGGCCCGCCGAGGTTGTCGTTCTGCAGGTGCCCGCGGATCCAGCGGTTCTTGCCGTCGGGGTTGTAGCCGTTGACCTTGTTCAGCTCGTTCTGCAGCTCCGGGCTGTAGCTGGAGTGCTTGGTGTTCTCCAGGTCCTTGACGTCGGTGAGCTCGCCCGGCTGCGGCTTCGACCCGCCGGGGCGCGGCGAACCGTCGAGGGTCTGCTTCCCGGACGACGTGCCGCCGCCCTGCGAGGTAGTGCGGCCGGAGACCGGGTCCTTGCTGCCCCACGGCTTCGAGGGACCGCTCGGCTGGTTCGACGACGTCCCGCCGGACCCGCTGCCCTTCTTGGGCTTGGTCTTCGGGTACGGCGCCGCCGCCTGCGTGGCCGCTTTCGAGCACTTGCCCGCGTTCGTGCGGCCGGAGAAGCGCCGCTGGTCGGCCGGGTCCGAGCCGAAGCCGCCGGAGGTGAGGCCGAGCGGGTCGGCCGCCATCAGCGGGTCGCCGACGTAGGTCAGCGGGTTCGGCGCCGGCGCGAGGCCGAGCGGGTCGGGCGAGATGTAGCGGGCGTTCGCCGGGTCGTAGTAGCGGAAGACGTTGTAGTGCAACCCGGTTTCGCGGTCGAGGTACTGCCCCGGGAACCGCAGCGGCGTCTCGGCCGCGCCCGCGCCGGACAGGCCCCACAGGCTCGTGCGCACGGCCCGGACCACGCCGTCCACGCCCACCAGCTCCACGGGCGTGCCGATGTCGTCGGTGACCAGCGCGGCCAGCCGCGTGCGGCCGTCCGGGGTGGTGACCGCCTGCGCCACCGGGCGGCCGTCGTCGGGGTGGTGCACCCACGTCCACGTCTCGACCGGCGCGCCGCCCAGCGTGTGCCGCGCTTCCACCAAAGCGTTGCCGTCCCAGGTGAATTCGACCTGCTCGGCGACCGCGCCCGCCGCGTCGAGGCGCTGCTTCGCGATCCGGCGGTCCAGCGCGTCGTAGTGGTAGCGCCACTCGGCGCCGTCGGGGGTGCGCACCGCCGTCAAGTGGTCCTGCGCGTCCCAGGCGAACGTCCAGGTCAGGTCGCCGACGGTGCGCCGCACCAGCCGGCCCTGGGCGTCGTGGGCGTAGCGCACCGCGCCCGCCGCTTCCAGCACGCCCCCGGTGTAGCGGCGCGGCCCGGCTTCGGGTCCGGTCCCCGGGGACGAGGACACGAGGTGGCCGAGGACGTCGTAGGCGTAGTGCTCGGCCACGCCGGGCCGGAGCACCGCGGTGATCCGGCCGGACGCGTCGAACTCATGCCGCACCACGCCTTCGGGGTCTTCACGCGCCAGGACACTGCCGTCCGGACGCCGGTGGTAGCGCCGCGTCCCGGCCGGTGTCCGCTGCGCGGCGAGCCGCCCCGCCGCGTCGAACTCCTGCTGCACCAACGGGTTCGCCCCGAAGGTGACGGCCACCGTGCGGCCCGCGTCGTCGCGCTGCAGCGCGAGGCTCGCGCCGGCGACGTCCAGCAGGTCGGCGCCTTCGATCCGTCGCCAGTGGACGTCCACTCCGGACGGTGTGCGCCGCCGGGTCGCGGTTTCGCCGTCGTAGCCGAAGGTCGTGGTGCGGCCGCCGGTGGTCTGCCGGACGACCCGGCCCCCGTCGTCGTGGGCCAGCTCGACGGCCGTGCCCGGGCCGGCGGCGTGCACGAGCCGGCCGACCGGGTCGTAGCGGTAGGTCTCGGTGCCCGCGGCGGAGGTGCGCTCGACGAGGTTGCCGAGCGGGTCGTAGCGGTACTCGACGACCTCGCCGGCGGCGTTCTCCAGCCGGACCAGCTGCCCGGCGGCGTCGTAGGCGCAGCGGGTGACCCGGCCGTCGAAGTCGGACTGCGTGAGCAGCCTGCCTTCGGCGTCGTAGGTGTACTCCCAGGTCCGCCCGGCCGGGTCGAGCACGGCGAGCAGCCGCAGTTCGGTGTCGTACCGGCGGGTGGTGCGCGCGCCCGTCGCGTCGGTCGTGGCGAGGACCAGGTCGAACGGCCCGCGCTCGGTGACGGTGACGCGGCCCAGCGCGTCGGTGTGCGACGTCTCCCCGCCTTCGCCGTCGTAGGTCCACAGCTGCCGGGAGCCGTCGGCGGCCACGACGGCGCGCAGGTTGCCCTCGACCGTCCAGGTCAGCGCGGCGCGGCCCCCGCCGTCGCGCACCGTGCGCGGCCGGCCGAAGAGGTCGGCGTCGCCGGGCGCCCACGGCTGCTCGGCGGCCGGCGGCCGCTCGGCGTCCTGGTCTTCGGCCACGCCGAGCGGATCGGTGTAGGGATCGGGCAGCGCGGTGGCCGGGTAGCGGCGGCGGAACACTCCCCCGCCGGCTGTGACCTCGATCTCGAGGGACGTTTCCGTGCGTTCGGTCAGCAGCACGCGGGTGCCGTCCGGGCGCCGCACCGCGCGCAGGATCCCGGCGTCGTCGTGCTCGAACTCCGTGCGCCGCCCGAGCGGGTCGGTGCGGGCCAGCAGCCGGTTGTGCGGGCCCCATTCGCTGCGCGTGACGCCGCCGAGCTTGTCGGTCTCGGCCACCACGTTGCCCGCCGCGTCGAACTCGAAGACCTTCCGGTGCCCGAGCGAGTCGGTGGTCGTGGTGCGGCCTTCGGCGTAGGCGAGGGACCCGTCCAGGTAGCCCTGGTCGCCGACGGTCCGGACGCAGCGGCCGGCGTCGTCGTAGACGTACCGGTACCAGGCACCGTTGTGGTCGGTCCAGCCGGTGAGCCTGCCCTCGGCGTCGTGGTCGTAGCGCGCGGGCCGGGGCGTGGAGTTGGTGCGCTGCGCGAGGTGGCCGTGCGCGTCGTAGTCGTAGCGCGCGACCGGGACGTCCCCGCCGGGCGAGACGGCCCGCACGGCCCGGATCCGGCCGCCCGCGGTCTCGAACGCGATCCGCGCGCCCGCGGAGTGGGTGAGCAGCAGGGGCGCGCCGGCGGGGTCGCGGTCGAGTTCGACGAACTCGCCGTCCTCGGCCCGGACTTCGCGCAGCAGCAGCTCACCGTCACCGGCGGGCGCGAACCGGCGGGCCTGCCCGCGGCCGGGGTCGGTGACCACGTAGTCGTCGCCGTCGGCGTGCAGCAGGCGCAGCGGCCCGTGCTGGGAAGCCGTGGTGGCGCCGGGCGCGGGCAGCGGGAAGGTCAGCACCATCGCGTCGGCCGAGTGGTAGCGCACCAGGCCGGCGTCGAGGGTCAGCCGTTCGTCGGGCAGCGCCGTCCAGGACGGGCCGAACCAGCGGCCGTCCCGGTAGGACGACACGTGGTTGCGGGTGATCAGCTCGCCGAGCGCACCGGGCACCACCAGGTCGACCTCGGTGAAGAGCACGTCGCCGGTCGCGACGTCGATCGGGTCGAACTCGCAGACCTTTTCGTCCGGTTCCTTGGTCTTCGCCGGGTCCTGACCGTCCTTGGGCTTGCCCTTCGGCGCGCCCGACGGCGTGGTCGAGTTCCCGTCAGGACCGCCGCGCGTCGCGGGCGGCGGCGCGTCCGGCCCGCCCTTGGGGGTGTCGTCGGGCCCCTTCGACGCCGGCGGCGGGTCGGTCTTGGGCGGGGTGTCGGGGCCGTCCTTGGCGCCGGAGGTGTGCGTACCGTCGCCGCCCTTGCCGCCCGGCCCGTCGAGGCCCTTGGGGTTGCCGTTGATGTCCGCGTGCTTCGGCGGCGGCCCGGCCTTGCCCGGCTTGATGTTCTTGAGCGCCTTCGCGGCGTCGGCGAACAGGTCCCCGGCCCGCTTCAGCAGCGGCACCAGCGCCTTGAGCGCGGTGACCAGCCGCTTGACCAGGTCGGCGATCTTGGAGGCGGTCTTGGCGACGGCGCCGATGACCTGCGGCACCACCCAGGTGAGGCCGATGCCGAGGGTGAACACGACCTGCAGCGCCCAGCTGATCAGGTGCCCGACCAGCTCCGCGATGATGTCCCGCACCAGCGCCCGCACCGCCGCGACGACTTCACCGGCGGTCTTGACGCCACTGGAAGCGCCTTCGCAGCCCTTCTGCGCGGTCTCGAGCAGGGTGACGGTGTCCTGCGCCCGCTGGCGGTAGCTGTCGGCGGCGTTGCCGGTCCAGGAAGCGGTGTCGGCCTTGACCATCCCGGTCAGGTCCTCGCCGATGCTGCCCAGCTCGGTCGCGACGTTCTTCCACGTTTCGGCCTGGGCGGCGATCTCGTCGGCGTTGCCGGTCAGGCCGTTGAGCGCTTCCTTGAGCGGGCCGACGTGTTCCATCAGCCACCCGACCCCGGCGGCGAGGATCGCCCCGAAGGGATCCATCGCCATGGAGAGGGCGTCGAGCGCGGTGCCGACGGCGCCCAGCGCGACCGAGGCCCAGTCGCCCGATTCGATCGCGGACTTCAGGTCGTTCGCCGACTCCAGCAGCGAAATGCCCGAATACGCCTTGGTCGAGTCCTTGGTCTCCGCGACCAGCGGGTTGCTGATGGCGCCCTACCTCCCCGTGAAACCGCCTGGAATCCCTCCATCAAAGCACGGAGCGCGCGGCGGGGTTCCGGGCACGCGCGGAAGTGGGGCGGCCGGTGCCCGAGCGCACCCGAAAGTGTGCCCGTGCTCCCTCGGCGGCTGTCCGGTCAGGCCCGCGTTGCCTGCGCGACCGGTCGCCCCCGTCGGCGGCATCGCGGTGGGTGGCGGTGTCTTGAATGAGTCATTCAGGACCTCCGAAGACCTGAATGACTCATTCAAGACGTCGGCGAAGCCGCCGCCACTGGGAAACCCTCGTTGCGGCATCCGGCGTAATTCGCCCCCGACCCGGTCACACCGGACGGCGTACCACCGATACGTCCGGCAGGGATCTTCGTCACGGGGGCGGGGAAGTTCACGAGGGGGAACGATTCGTGCTGTTTTCATCGCGTTCGAGAAGCCGGGCGGCCGTGGTCGCCGTGCTGGCCGCGGCGCTGGTCACCACCGGCGCCGGCGTCGCGCAAGCCGCGGCGCCGCCGGGAAACGACGACTTCGACGGTGCCGCCGTCGTCACCGCGCTGCCGTTCAGCGCGCAGGAGGACACTAGCGGGGCCACCGAGGCGGCCGACGACCCGGTCTGGTGCGAGGGGACCGCCTCGGCCGGGACGGTCTGGTTCCGGTACACCGCCACCGAGGACGGCCTGCTCCGCGCCTCGACCGCCGGCAGTGACCACCGGACGCTGCTGTCCGCGAACACCGGGGCGCGCGGGCACCTGCAGCCCGTCGCCGACGCCTGCGACTACGGCACGGACGCCACCATCACGTTCCCCGCCACCGCCGGCACGACCTACTCGTTCCAGGTCTCCGGCATCGAAACCCCGGGCGGCGCGCTGGCGTTCTCGCTCGGGACGGTCGCGCCGGCGGCCAACGACGCCTTCGCCGACGCCGAGCCCGTGGGCGCGCTGCCGTTCACGCGGCAGCCGGACCTCTCGGTCGCCTCCGCCGAAGCCGGGGAGCCGGACTCGACCTGCGTGGACGACGAGGCGCAGCCCTCGGTCTGGTACTCCGTGCCGGCCGCGGACGCGGCGCGTTCGCTCACCGTGCAGGCCCAGGGGACCTACGCCGCCGCCACCGTCTACGCCGGGAACTCGCTGACGGCGCTGACCCAGGTCGCCTGCGACCGGAACACCTCGAACCCGGTCGCGTTCCGGGCGGCGGCCGGCACCGGGTACGCCGTCCGCTTCACCGGGGCGCACCAGAGCTCCGGCGAGTTCAAGCTGGTGCTGGCCGAAGCACCGCCGCTGGACCCGGACGTCTACGTCTCGCCGAGGACGGCGACGGTGTTCGACAAGGTCGGCTTCTCGGCGTCGACGTGGAACTCGATCGACCGGCCGCTGGGCGGGACGTGGGACTTCGGCGACGGCCAGACCGCCCCGGTCGGCACCGACACCGTGTACCACCGCTACGCCGCCGACGGCGTTTACCCGGCCAAGCTCCACGCGACGTCGCCCGACGGGCGCACCGCGACGGTCGACGCCTCGATCACGGTCGTCACGCACGACGTCGGCATCGCCAAGTTCGTCGTCCCGACCGCCGCGCGGCAGGGCGAAAGCAAGCCGGTCTCGGTCGACGTGACGAACACGCGGTACGCCGAGACGGTCACCGTCGTGCTGTCCAAGCGGTCCGCGGACTCCTGGACCGAGGTCGGCCGGCTCACGCTGCAGGTGCCCGCGCGGGCCACCGGCAAGGTCCGGTTCCCGTTCTCCTACACCTTCGGCCCCGAGGACGCGCTCTCCGGCAAGGTCGCCTTCCGCGCGGAGGCCCAGCTGGCGTACCCGGTGGAAGACGCCTACCCGGCGGACAACGCGGTGGTCTCCATCGCCACCACCGTCACCCCGCCCGCCACCCGCATCACCGCCGTCTGACCAGGGGGAACACCGTGAAATCGTTCATCCGTCCCTTCGTCGCGGGCATAGCGGCCGTCACGGCCGCGCTGCTCGCGCCCGGCGTCGCCCACGCGGCGGCGCCGTCCAACGACGACTTCGGTGCCGCCACCGCCGTCACCGCGCTGCCGTTCACGGCGTCCCAGACCTCCAGCGAGGCCACGACCGCGCCCGACGACCCGGCGCCCTGCGGGACCGCCACCACGTGGACCGTCTGGTACGACTACACCGCCACCGCGGACGCGCTCGTCCGCGTGACGCCGTCGGCCCCCGTCGCCGCGCGGCCGTTCGTCGCCGTCTACACCGGCGACCGCGGCGCGCTGACGCCGGTGCCGGGCGCCTGCGCCGCGTGGAGCAACCCCGGAACGGCGACGTTCCACGCCACCGCGGGGACGACCTACCACGTCCTGCTCGGCCAGCAGTTCAACCAGGGCGACCTGACCGTGGCGTTCGGCACGGTGCCGCCGGCGCCGAACGACGACTTCGCGGACGGCGTGCCGGTCGCGGTGCCCGGGCAGTACGCCGGTGACCTCACGGTGGCCTCGGCCGAGCCCGGCGAGGTCCGGCCGAGCTGCGACCCGGCCGCCGACCGATCGGTGTGGTTCCGGTTCACGCCGGACCGCACCCGCCCGGTCAGCGTGCAGGCGCTCGCCGACTGGGGCCCGGGCATCACGGTGTACCGGGGCACGTCGCCGGCCGCACTGTCCGAAGTGGACTGCGTGGCCTCCGGCGACCGCCGCCCCGCGGTGTTCGACGGCGTCGCCGGGGAGACCTACCAGATCCGCGTGGCCGACGACGCCGACGCCGCGTCGCGCTACGACATCGAGCTCGCGGTGGCACCGCCGCTGTCGCCGTGGATCGGCGCGTACCCCGACACCCCGACGGTGTACGACGACGTCACCTTGACGCCGTACACGGGCGACCCCCTCCGCCGCGACTTCGTCAGCGGCGAGGTGCGTTTCGGCGACGGCGGCTCGGCCCCGATCACCGGCGCGCCGATCACGCACCGGTACGCCGCGGACGGCGAGTACCACGTCGAGGTGACCGGCTCGACCGCCGACGGCCGCACCGGAACCGCGTCCCGCACGCTGAAGGTCGAGACGCACGACGTCGCGCTGTCGGACTTCGTCGTGCCGGCGAAGGCGCGGGTGGACGAGACCAAGCAGATCAAGGTGTCGGTCTCGAACGCCCGCTACGACGAGACCGTCACGGTCACGCTGTACCGGCTGAGCGAGCACGGCTACTACCAGCAGGTCGGGCAGTCCGAGCAGTGGGTGCCGGCGCAGGCGGGCCGCAAGGTGGTCTTCCCCTTCGCCTACACCTACACCGCGGCGGACGTCGCGGCCGGCAAGACGTCGTTCAAGGTGGTGGCGACCATCGACGCCCCCTACCCCGGCGACGCCCGGCCGGCCGACAACGAACTCCTGGGGACGACGACGGTCCGGGCCGGCTGAGCCAGGCGAGCCGCCACGGCGATCGACCCGGCCGACGCAGCCGGGTCGATCGCCCCGGTCAGCTCGCGTGGACGAGCACCCCGCGGATGTTCCGGCCTTCGCGCAGGTCGTCGTACCCCTGGTTCACCTCCTCGAGGCTGTACCGCGTGGTGACCAGCTCGTCCAGCTTGAGCTGGCCCGCGTCGTAGAGCCGCAGCAGGCGGACGATGTCGTACTGCGGGTTGGACGAGCCGAACAGCGAGCCCTTGATCGTCTTCTCCATCAGCGTCAGCATCGCGCCGGACACCTGCACCGTCAGCTTTTCCGGGTTGGCCAGGCCGGTGACGACCACCGTGCCGCCCTTGCCGATCATGTCGAACGCCGCCGAGACCACCGGGGCGTCGACCGTGCCGACCGTGATGATCGCCTGGTCCGCGCCCTGGCCCCAGGACAGCTCGGTCACCTTCGCCGCCGCCTCCGCCGGGTCCGCGAACGCATGCGTGGCGCCGAACTTCAGGGCCGTTTCGCGCTTGAACTCCACCGGGTCCACCACCACGACGTACTTCGCGCCCGAGTGGACCGCGCCCTGCACGGCGTTGATGCCGAGGCCGCCGATGCCGAACACCACGGTGATGTCGCCGGCCCGGACGTCGCCCGCGTAGGTCGCGCTCCCCCAGCCGCTGGGGACGCCGCAGCCGACGAGCACCGCGGTCTCCAGCGGCAGCCAGTCGTCGACCTTGACCACCGAGTGCTGGGAGATCGTGGCGCGCTCGGAGAACGTGCCGAGCATGCACATCGCCCCGAAGTCCTGCCCGCCGCCGTGGAAGCGGAACGAGCCGTCCGGCATGTGGCCGTCGAGGATCGTCGCACCCATGTCGCAGAGGTTCTGCCGGCCGGTGGCGCAGTAGCGGCAGGTGCCGCAGTTCGGGATGAAGCTGCACACGACGTGGTCGCCCGGCTTGACCTTCGTGACGCCCGGGCCGACCTCCTCGATGATCCCGGCGCCCTCGTGCCCGCCGACGATCGGGAACCGCGGCGGCAGGTCGCCGTCGGTCAGGTGCAGGTCCGAGTGGCACAGCCCGGCCGCGGTGTACTTGATGAGCACCTCACCGGGACCGGGCCCGTCGAGGTCGAGCTCCATGATCTCGAACGGCTTGCCCGCTTCGAGCAGGACGGCTGCCTTGGTCTTCATGCGCTTTCCTTTCAGAGGGCGACGTTGACGGCCTTGGTCTGGGTGTAGAGGTCGAGCGCGGCGGCGCCCAGCTCCCGGCCCCAGCCGGACTGCTTGTAGCCGCCGAAGGGCAGCGCGGTGTCGAAGCCGTTGTACTGGTTGATCCACACCGAACCGGCCTTGAGCTGCTTGGCCGCGCGGTGCGCCTTCGAGAGGTCGCGCGTCCAGATCCCGGCGGCCAGGCCGTATTCGCTGTCGTTGGCCGCGGGCGCGAACCCCTGCTCGGCGTTGAACGGCAGCGCCGCGACGACCGGGCCGAAGATCTCCTCCCGCACCACGCTGAACTGCGGCTGGACGTCGACGAGCACGGTCGGCTCGACGAAGTAGCCCTCGTCGCCCCAGCGCTTCCCGCCGGTCAGCGCGCGGGCGCCGTCGGCGAGGCCCTGGGCCAGGTAGCCGGTGACGCGGTCGAACTGCTCCTGCGACACGAGCGGGCCGAGCTGGGTGGCCGGGTCGAGGCCGGGGCCGATCTTCACCTGGCTCGCGGCGTCGGCGACGGCCTGGGTGAACTCGTCGAAGATCCGGTCCTCGACGTACAGCCGCGTGCCCGCGACGCAGCACTGGCCGTGGTTGAACAGCCAGGCGTTGAGCGAACCCGGGACGGCGGTGGCGAAGTCGGCGTCGGCGAACACGACGTTCGGGCTCTTGCCGCCCAGTTCGAGGGAGACCTTCTTCAGGTTGCCCTTGGCCGCGTCGACGATCTTCTTGCCGACCTCGGTGGAGCCGGTGAACGCGACCTTGTCGACGCCGTCGTGCGCGGCCAGCGCCGCGCCCGCGTCGCCGAAGCCGGTGACGATGTTGACCACGCCGGGCGGGAAACCGGCTTCCTCGAACAGTTCCCCGAGCAGCAGCGCGGTGAGCGGGGTCTGCTCGGCGGGCTTGAGGATCACGGTGTTGCCCGCGGCGAGCGCCGGCGCGATCTTCCACGCGGCCATCAGCAGCGGGAAGTTCCACGGGATGATCTGCGCGCACACGCCGACCGGCTCGCGCAGCGTGTAGGCGTGGAATTCGCTGCCGGGCGGGGCGAACGGCATCGACACGCTGATCGTGCTGCCCTCGATCTTGGTCGCCCAGCCGGCGTAGTAGCGGAAGACGTCGGCGGCCCACGCCGTGTCGACGACCTGCGCGATGGTCGCGGACTTGCCGTTGTCGAGGGATTCCAGCTGCCCGAACAGTTCCGCGCGTTCGGTGAGCAGGTCGCCGATGCGCCAAAGCAGCCGTTCGCGCTCGTTGGGGCGCATCGTGGCCCACGGCCCGGCTTCGAACGCCCGGCGGGCCGCGGCCACCGCGCGGTCGACGTCTTCCGGGCCGCCCCACGCCACTTCGGTGATCCGCTCGCCGGTGGCCGGGTTGTGGGTGTCGAACGTCCGGCCGGTGGCGGCGGGGACCCACCGCCCGTCGATCAGCAGGTTCTTCGGGCCCGCGACGAACTCGCGGACCGGTGCCAGCAACGGGGTTTCGGCGACTGCCGTCATCGGGAGCTCTCCTCACGTCGGTGTGACGTGAGTCATGGTCACCCCGATCCGGCGGGGTCCCCTGCCCAGTTTCTGGACAGTTTCAGCCGGGCACGCCGAGCGCGCGCATCCGGCTGTAGAGCGTCGTGCGGCTGACGCCGAGCCGACGGGCCGCCTGCACCTTGTTGCCGTCCGTGCCGCGCAGGGCTTCGACGATCGCGGCGCGCTCGGCGCGTTCGCGGCCACCCAGGTTGGTCGTCTTCGGCACCGCCCGGTACTGCGGTGGCAGGTCGGTGAGGACGACGTCGCCGGTCGTGCGGCGCCCGATCACCTGGCGCAGCACCGTTTCCAGCTCGCGCAGGTTCGCCGGCCACGGCTGCGCGGCCAGTGCGGCGACCGCGCTGGAGGTGAAACGCAGCCGGCACCCGGGCCGGAGCTTCGCGGTGATTTCCTTGACCAGCGCGGGGAGTTCGGCCGCGCGCTCGCGCAGCGGCGGCAGTTCGACGGCAGCCCGGCAGGTCGACGCGAGCCCCGCGGTCTCCGGGGCCGACCGCGCGTCGGCGGGTCCGATGAGGACGGTCGGGCGGTCGCCCCGCGCGGCGAGCGTCCGGACCAGCCGCGCGCGCAACACGGGCGGGAGCAGGTGGATCTCTTCGACGACGAGCACGTCGCCGCCCGCGGCGGCCTCGTCGAGGCGGCGGGCCCACGCGGTTTCGCCGAGCACGGGCAGGTCGGTGGCGTCCAGGACGGTGCTCGCACGGCCGTCCGCGATCGCGTGGGCCGCCGACGTGCGCCCGGTTCCGGGCTCGCCGCCGATCAGGACCGCGCCACCCGTGCCGCGCAGGGAACGCAGCTGCCGCAACGGATCGAACTCTCGCACGGCCGGGGTGGGCGCCGCCGCGTCGGGTTCGAGCCGCAGCAGCGTGCCGTCGCCGGTGCCGGGGATCCGTTCGGCGAGCACGCGCACGCCCGCACCCGAGCCGAGCGACAGCCGCCGGGTCCAGGATTCCCGGTCCGGGCCGTCGAGGGCGAGCGCCCGCAGCACGCCGTGGTCGGCGGCGTCGAGCAGGTCGGTGGCGGCCTGGTTCATCAGCACGACGTCGGCGCCGAACACCAGCACCGGTCCCGGGCATTCGCGCATGGCGGTCTGGAAGGCGTTCAGCAGCCGGCGTTCGGACAGCCGCGCGCCTTCCAGCAGGCGGCGCTCGATGTCGCGGACCGCGCGGACGAGGAACGGCGCCAGCATCGGGTTGGCGTCGCGGGTGATGCCGGTGATGTCGAGGACGCCGGCGATGCGGCGGGTCACCGGGTGGTAGATCGGGTGGCCGTAGCAGCTGAACGCCTTGAGCGCCTCGACGTAGTGCTCGCCGCCGTGCACGACCATGCCGCGGCCGACTTCGAGCGGGGTGCCGAGGCCGTTGGTGCCCGCGGATTCCTCGGCGAAGTAGCGCCCGGGCAGCGCGCCGATGCGGTCGAGCGCGTGCTCGACGGCGGTGTCGTCGCACCAGCGGTCGACGATGTTGGCCGAGCTGTCGCCGAGGATCGTGCAGAACCGGGTGCCGCGCAGCTGGTCGGCCATCTCGTCGAGGACCGGCCGGGCGGCCACGACCAGCCGGCTGGACCGGTCGACGGCCCGGAACGCGGCCCGCTCGAGCGCGTTGTCCGGCGCGACCCCGCCGAGGCGCGCCCGGCGCCACGACAACGCGATCTCGGCGCGAAGCGACGTCGATTCCCGCACGTTCCCGTCGCCTCCTCGCTGACGGCGTCCGTTTGGGGGACAGTAATGGCACTCGGTGGCGAAATGGAAGACCTGGTCTGAACGGCGGTGCCAGAACACCCGATCGGCGTAATCAGGCGTGCCGGGTGGCGGCGGCCTTCTCGAGGCCGAGGAGGGTGATCGACTTTTCGCGCATCTCGACCTTGCGGACCTTGCCCGTGACCGTCATCGGGAACTCCTCCACGACGTGGACGTAGCGGGGGACCTTGTAGCGAGCCAGCTTGCCCTCACAGAACTCCCGCACCTTCTCCGCCGTGAGGGGTTCGGCGCCTTCGCGCATCCGGATCCAGGCCATCAGCTCTTCGCCGTACTTCTCGTCCGGGACACCGATGACCTGCGCGTCCAGGATGTCCGGGTGGGTGTAGAGGAACTCCTCGATCTCCCGCGGATACAGGTTTTCCCCACCGCGGATCACCATGTCCTTGATCCGGCCGGTGATGTTGAGGTAGCCGTCGCCGTCCATCACCGCCAGATCCCCGGTGTGCATCCAGCGCGCCTTGTCGATCGCTTCCGCTGTTTTGTCCGGCTGCTCCCAATAGCCGAGCATCACCGAATACCCGCGGGTGCACAGCTCGCCCGGCTCGCCGCGCGGCACGGTCAGGCCGGTCTCCGGGTCGACGACCTTGACCTCCAGGTGCGGCCCCACCCGCCCGACCGTCGACACCCGGCGCTCGATCGAGTCGTCCGCGCGGGTCTGCGTGGACACCGGGGAGGTTTCGGTCATGCCGTAACAGATCGACACCTCGCCCATGCCCATCCGGTCGATGACCTGCTTCATCACCTCCACTGGACACGGCGACCCCGCCATGATCCCCGTCCGCAACGACGACAGGTCGAAACTCGCGAAGTCCGGGTGGTTCAGCTCCGCGATGAACATCGTCGGCACCCCATACAGCGACGTGCACCGCTCCGCCGCCACCGCCTCCAGGGTGGCTTTCGGGTCGAACGCCGGCGCCGGGATCACCATGCAGGCACCGTGGCTGGTGCACGCGAGGTTGCCCATCACCATCCCGAAACAGTGATAGAACGGCACCGGAATGCACACCCGGTCCGCCTCGGTGTAGTTGCACAGCTCCCCGACGAAGAACCCGTTGTTGAGGATGTTGTGGTGCGACAGCGTCGCACCCTTCGGGAACCCGGTCGTCCCGGAGGTGTACTGGATGTTGATCGGATCATCCGCCGACAACCCGGCCTGCAGGTGCTTCAGCTGCTCCGGGTCCCCGCCCGCCGACATCAGGGCCTGCCAATCCGGCCCACCGAGGATCACCACGTGCTCCAGCGCCGCGCACTTCTCCCGGACCTCCTCGACCATGGCCGGGTAGTCGGAGGTCTTGAACGCATCCGAAGCGACCAGCAACCGGATCCCCGCCTGGTTGAGCACGTACTCCAGCTCGTGCGACCGGTAGGCGGGGTTGATGTTCACCAGGATCGCGCCGATCTTCGCCGTCGCGTACTGCAGGAACGTCCACTCCGCCCGGTTCGGCGACCAGATCCCCACCCGGTCACCCTTCCCGACCCCCCGCCCCACCAACCCCAGCGCGAGGGCGTCGACTTCGACGGCGAGTTCGCGGTAGGTCCACCGGCGCCCGGCGGTCCGGTCGACCAGGGCGTCCCGGTCCCCGAACGCGGCTACCGTCCGGTCGAAGTTGTCGCCGATGGTGTCCCCGAGCAGCGGGACCTCGGAAGCGCCGGATGCGTAACTGAGCATGGGGTCCATCCTCGCGTCCGGGCTGCGGCCGCCGGTGTCCAAGAACTGGACACCGGCGTCAGCCCTGACCGGTGTTTTCCTGCAGCTCGCGCCGCCGGGAGGCCCACCGCTGGGCCTCCGAGGCGACGATCTCGTCGACGGCGGCGAGCAACGCCCGCCGCTCCGCCTCGCCGCGGCGGTCTTCGGGCAGCAGGCGGTACTGGTGGACGACGCTCCGCAGCTCCGACCAGCGGCCGATGAACTCGACCCAGTTCTCGTGCCAGTCGAAGGACCGCCGCAACCCGGTGACGACCAGGGTGGCCGCGGCCAGCACGGCGGTCACCCAGGCAACCGCCCCGAGCGCGGCGGCGACCGTCGTGGCCGCGGACCCGAGCAGCAGCGCGACCTCGGTGGCCCGGTTCGCCACCCGGTTCCGATCGGCGTTCCGCCGGTACCACCCCAGCTCCCGCAACGCGACGGCCAAGGCGGGATCGGGCTCATCCCACGGATCGACAGCACCCTCGGCACGCGAAGTCATGGCGCGACAGTAACCACCCTCACCAGACCATCACCACCATCCCGGCCACCATGGCAACCTCAGCCCCTGCCGTGGCCACCACCTTGGGCTCCCACACCCGCCGGGTCCCGCGCGACGCCTACCGCGGTTACATCTTGGCCGCGCCCGCCTTGATCGCCGCCCGGATCCGGGAGTACGTCCCGCACCGGCAGACGTTCCGGATCTCGTCCAGGTCGCTGTCCGTGATCTCCCGCCCCTCCGCCCGGACCTGCCGCACCTTCGCGACCGCCGCCATGATCTGTCCCGGCTGGCAGTAGCCGCACTGGGCGACGTCGTTCTCCAGCCACGCCTCCTGCATCGGGTGCAGGTCCGCGCCGACCGTGCCCGGCAGGCCCTCGATCGTGGTGACCTCGTCCGTGGCCTTGACGTCGGCCACCCGGACCGAGCACGGGTTGAACGCCTTGCCGTTGAAGTGCGACGTGCACGCCTTGCAGACGTTGATGCCGCAGCCGTACTTGGGCCCGCGCACGCCGAGGACGTCGCGCAGCACCCACAGCAGGCGCACGTCGTCGTCGACGTCGACGGTCACCGGCTGCCCGTTGAGGACGAAGGTGTGCTTGCTCAAGGGGTTCCTCCTCAGTAGGTGTGGTCGAGGCCGTCGGCCGGCGACGCGGGCACGGGCGGGACGAACGACTTGACCTCGAAGCCGATCGGGTCGTCGTGGTTGATCGGGAAGCGCTTCGGGACCTTCCCCGTCGCGCGGGCGTACGCGCACGCCACGGCCGCGAACGAACACGCGACGCTCGCCTCGCCCGCCCCGCCCGGCTGGTCGCCGTGGGACGGCGTCACCACCACCGTGAAGTCCGTCGGCACGTTCCACTGGCGGGTGTAGAAGTAGTTGTCCCAGCTGGCTTCCAGGAAGTGCCCGTCCTTCAGGTGGACGCTGCTGGTGAGCGCGAGCGCCAGCCCGTCGGCGAACCCGCCCATCATCTGAGCTTCCAGCCCCCGCGGGTTCACCACGAGCCCGGCGTCGATCGCGACGACCGCCTTCGTCACCCGGGGGCCGCCGACGCCGTCGCGGATCTTGCGGTTCACCGTCTCCGGACGGCAGTCGATCTCGACCAGGCAGGCGCTCGCGCCCTTGTACTCCTTGTGGATCGCGATGCCCTGCGCGCAGCCCGCGGGCATCGCGCGCCCCCAGCCGCCGACCTCGGCGACCTTGCGCAGCACGCCCTTGACGACGTCGCTCTTGAGGAACTCCAGCCGGAAGTCCAGCGGATCCTTGCCGACGGCCTTGGCCAGGATGTCGACCATCAGCTCGGCCGCGCAGCCGACGTCCGGGGAGTAGACGTTGCGCATCGAGCCGGTGTTGAAGCGCTGGTCGGTCTCGGTGAGCAACTGGTCGACGACGCCGAAGTTGTACGGCACCTCCTGCGTGAGCGCGAAGATGGTCTCCGCGACGCCGAGGTTGCCCAGCCCGGTCGGCAGCTTCGTCGCGACCGAGCTGAGCGCTTCGCCGAGGCCGTGCCGGAACGACGTCTCGACCGAGGTGTGGCGCTGCTCGAACGTCAGCACGTTGCCGGCCAGGAGCGTCGCGCGCAGCCGCGAGGTGGCCATCGGGTGCAGCCGGCCCTGGCGCGGCTCGTCGGCGCGGTGCCACATCAGCCGGACCGGCTTGCCGAACGCCTTCGACGCGTGCGCGGCCTCGACCGCGTGGTCGCCGAACAGCTTGTGCCCGAACGAGCCGCCGCCGGTGATCACGTTCACCTTCACCTTGTCCTGCGGCAGGCCGACGGCCTGGGCGACCTCGCTCTGGGCGACGATCGGCGACTTCAGCCCGGCCCAGATCTCGGCGCTGCCGGACCGGACGTCGGCGACCGCGGCGTAGGGCTCGAGCGCGGCGCTGGAGCGGAACATGAACTCGAAGTCCGCGTCGACGGTCTTGGTCAGCAGCGGCACCTTCGGCACGGCCAGCGGCAGCTCGGCCTTGCGCAAGTTCGCCAGCACCGACGCGTCGTCCTGGCCTTCGACGCTGCCCGGGCCCCAGTCGACGCGCAGCGCGCGGACGCCGTCGATGCACTGGCCGAACGTCTCCGCGCGCACGGCGACGCCGGTCGGGATGAGCGCGACGTCGGTGACGCCGGGCAGTGCCAGGACGTCGGCCTTGTTGAGGATCGCCTTCGGGCGGCCGTTGAGCGTCGGCGGGCGGCAGACCATCGTCGGCAGCGCACCCGGGACGTCGAGGTCCATCGCGAACTGCTTGCGGCCGGTCACGATGTCGAGCGCGTCGACGCGGTTGCGCGGCTTGCCGAGCACCTTGAACTCCGACGCGGACTTGAGCGCGCTCGGGTCCAGGGTGACCTGCTTGGTCTCGCTCGCCGCGGCCTTGGTGGCCAGCTCGCCGTAGGTCGCGGACGAGCCGTCCGGCGCGCTGATCACCCCGGCTTTCGACACCAGCAGGGCGACGTTCGAACCCAGCAGGAGCGCCGCCGCTTCGAGGAGCTGCTGCTTCGCGATCGCGGCGGCGACGCGGATCGGCGTGAACGTCGCGATCGTCGTGTTGGACCCGCCGGTCAGCTGGTTGAACAGCAGCTCGGGCCGCGCCGGGGCGAGGGTGACGCGCACCTGCTCCACCGGCAGGTCCAGCTCTTCGGCGATGATCATCGCCGTCGACGTGGTGATGCCCTGCCCCACCTCGGCCCGCGGCAGCGCGAACGACGCCGTGCCGTCGGGGTGCACCGTGACGGTGATGAGCTGCGACGTCGGCAGCGCGGCGTCGGTGAGCGCGTCGTTGAGGTCGTAGAGCTCGGGCGGCTGCGGCAGCGACGGCACCGCGGCGGCGGCCGGGGTGCTCGTCCCCAGGTCCGCGGCGACGACCAGGGTGCCTGCCGCGAGGACGTAACCGAAGAATCCGCGCCGGGAGACGCCCCGGGGCGCGCTGCCGACGTCCGGAGCGTCGTGGCTGAGGGTCACGCTGCTCCCCTTTCGAGGTGGCGGGAAGGGAACCCACCGGTTCGGGCGGTGGTGGGAGATCACCTTGCCGTCCGGGGAGCGCGCCGGGTGTTCAACTTCTGGACACCCGGCGCGGGCCGCCGTGCGTACCCTGCCTCGACGTCAGCCGATGAGGTCGCGCTCGGCGTACTCGCCCTCGACCGGCCCCTCCCCCGCGTGCAGCTTCTCCTCGCGTTCCCGCAGCTCGACGCGGCGGATCTTGCCCGAGATGGTCTTCGGCAGGTCGGCGAACTCGAGCCGCCGGATCCGCTTGTACGGCGCCAGGTGCTCGCGCGCGTACCGCAGGATCGCGGCGGCGGTGTCCGCGTCCGGCTGGTGCCCGCCGGCGAGGACGACGTACGCCTTCGGCACGGCCAGCCGGACCGGGTCGGGCGACGGGACGACGGCGGCCTCGGCCACGGCTTCGTGCTCCAGCAGCACGCTTTCCAGCTCGAACGGCGAGATCCGGTAGTCCGACGCCTTGAACACGTCGTCGGCCCGGCCGACGTAGGTCAGGTAGCCGTCTTCGTCGCGGCTGCCGACGTCGCCGGTGTGGTAGAAACCGCCGCGCATGACCTCGGCGGTGCGCTCGGGGTCGTCGCGGTAGCCCGCCATCAGGCCGAGCGGGCGCTCGCGCAGGTCGAGGCAGATCTCGCCCTCGTCGCCGGGCTCGCCGGTCGCCGGGTCGACGAGCACGACCGGGTAACCGGGCATCGGGCGGCCCATCGACCCGGGCTTGACCCGCTGACCGGGCGCGTTGGCGATCTGGACCGTGGTTTCCGTCTGCCCGAAGCCGTCCCGGATCGTGACGCCCCAGGCGCGCTCGACCTGCTCGATGACCTCGGGGTTGAGCGGCTCACCGGCCCCGACGACCTTCTTCGGCGGCGTCCTGAGCGCGGTCAGGTCGGCTTGGATGAGCATCCGCCAGACCGTCGGCGGCGCGCAGAAACTCGTCACACCGCAGCGGTCCATCTGGGCCAGCAACGCCTTCCCGTCGAAGCGTTCGTAGTTGAAGATGAACACCGTGGCGCCGGCGTTCCACGGCGCGAAGACGTTGCTCCACGCGTGCTTCGCCCAGCCCGGCGAGGAGATGTTGAGGTGGACGTCGCCGGGTTCGAGGCCGATCCAGTACATCGTGGACAGGTGGCCCACCGGGTAGCTGGCGTGCGTGTGCTCGACCAGCTTCGGCAGCGCCGTCGTGCCGGAGGTGAAGTACAGCAGCAGGGTGTCCGAGGCCGCGGTCGGGCCGTCCGGCGTGAAGACCGGCTCGCTCTCGTACGCCTGCGCGAAGTCCAGCCAGCCGTCGGCGGGCTCGCCGACGGCGATCCGGGTGTAGCCGCCGTCCGGGAACTTGGCGGTGTCGCGGTCGCGGGCCACGACGTGCCGGACGCGGCCGCGCGTGACGCGGTCGGGCAGGTCGGCCGGGCCGAGCAGGGTGGACGCGGGGATCACCACGGCGCCGAGCTTCATCGCCGCGAGCAGCACCTCCCACAGCTCCACCTGGTTGCCCAGCATGAGCAGCAGCCGCTCGCCCCGCCGGACGCCCTGCGCGCGCAGCCAGTTCGCGACCCGGTTCGAGCGCTCGGCCAGCTCGGCGAACGTGTACTTCGCTTCGCTGCCGTCCTCCTCGACCAGCCACAGCGCGGGGCGCGTGGCGGACTCCGGGTCGGCGGCCAGCGCGTCGAACCAGTCGAGCGCCCAGTTGAACTCGGCCAGTTCGGGCCACCGGAAGCCGGTGACGGCCGTGTCGTGGTCTTCGCGGTGGTCAAGCAGGAACCGGCGGGCGGACCGGAACGGCTCGGCAGTCATGGGCTCTCCTCGTCGAGTGCGGGGCCGTATCATCCGGAGCACCCGACCGCGCCGGCTACCCCCGGGCGGGGGTACCCGAAAGGAGGTCCACCGTGGTGCTGCGGCCCGCCGACGGCGACCTCTACCGGCGCGCCCTGCGCGGCATCCGGCAGCGCACGGGGGTGCCGCTGGCCTTCGCCGGCCAGCTGCGCGACCGCCGCCTGGTGCTCTCCCACTTCCTCGGCGCGCGCACGAACGGGCTGCGCGACCTGCTGGTCGAGCCGGGCAAGGGCGTCGGCGGGACGGTGCTCGCCCGGGAGCACCCGCACGGCGTGTCCGACTACCGGGCCGCGCGGTCGATCACCCACGACTACGACGACCCGGTGCTCGGCGAGGGCATCCAGGCGACCGTCGCCGTCCCGGTCGCGGTCCGCGGCCGCGTCGACGGCGTGCTGTACGCGGCGGTCCGCGACGACCTCCCGCTGGGCGACCGCGCGACCGGCGCGCTGCTGGCCATCGCCGACGGCGTGGCGCGCGAGCTGGCGATCCGCGACGAGGTCGACCACCGCCTGGAACTGCTGGGCGCGGCTACCCCGGACGGGCTGCGCGCGGAACTGGCCGCCATCGCCGCCGACGCGCCCCCGGGTCCGCTGCGGGACCGCCTGCTGCGGGTGTGCGAGCGCTTCGGCGGCCCGGCCGCCGCGCCGGAGACGTCGTTGTCGGCACGGGAACTCGACGTCCTCGGCGAGGTGGCCCTGGGCTGCACGAACGCGGAAGCCGCCGCGCGGCTGGCGCTGAAACCCGAGACCGTGAAGGCGTACTTGCGCAGCGCGATGGCGAAGCTCGGCGTGCATCGCCGCCAGCAGGCGGTCCTCGAAGCACGCCGGCTCGGCGTCCTGCCCTAAGCGCGGAGCCGGGGGAACAGCCGCGCGCAGTTGCGCGTCGTCAGCTCGCGCCAGGTGGTGCCCTCGGGCTGCGGTGCGGCGTCGATGCTCGCCAGCTGGGCGGCCACCGCCGCCGGCGGGGTCCAGCAGAAGTCGCTGCCGTACAGCAGCCGGCCGGTGCCGAACGCGCGCTCGAACGCCGGGACCTGGTGCGGGAACGGCGTGCCCGCGATGTCGAACCACAGCTCGCCGATCTGCTCGGCCACCGTCGGGCCGCCCGCCTCCCCGGTGAACGCCGTGCGGAACAGCTCGAGCCGCTCGGCCAGCAGCGGCAGCACGCCGCCGCCGTGGGTGAAGATCCACGGGATGTCCGGGTGCCGTGCCGGAACGCCCGCGAAGACGAGGTCGCTGACCGCGCGCCCGGTGTCGTAGAGGAACTCGATCATCGGCCGCGGCCTGCCGAGCGAGATCGCCTCGGCGTGCGGCGGTGAAGTCGGGTGCACGAACACCGGCGTCCGGCGGCGGGCCAGCTCCGTCCACAAGGGAGTGAACGCCGGGTCGCCGAGGTAGCGGCCGGCCGCGTTGGTCTCGATCGTGACGCCGTCGCTGCCCAGTTCGTCCACGGCGTAGGCGAGTTCGGCGAGCGCACCGTCCACATCGGGCAGCGGCAGGGACGCGAAGTGCCCGAACCGGTCCGGGTGCGCGCGGCGGACCTCCGCGCCGGTGTCGTTGACGTGCCGGGCGAGCTTCCGCGCGGCCGCGTCGTCGCCGAAGTGGACACCCGGCGAGGAGATGGACAGCAGGGAAACCGCGACACCCCAGCGGTCCATCAGTTCGAGGTGCCGCGCCGCGTCCCAGGTGGGCCAGCCCGGCATGCCGTCCGGCGAGCCGTGCCCGGCCGCGATCGCGGCTTCGACGTACTCCGGGGTGAGGAAGTGCGCGTGGACGTCGACCAGCCCGCTCACGCGACCACCTCGCCGGCCGCCCAGACGCGGCGGACCTTCGCCGTCGCCGTGATGTCCCGGGTCGGGTCGCCGTCGACGAGCACCAGGTCCGCCCGCAGCCCTTCCCGCACGGCCCCGCGATCGGGCAGCCGGAAGTGACGTGCGGGCAGCTCGGTGGCCGCCCGCAGGACGTCCACTTCGGACAGCCCGGCGCCGGCCAGCAGCCCCAGTTCTTCGTGCAGGCTCGCACCCTGGACGACCGGGAACGGCAACATCGGCGCGGAGAACGCGTCCGTGCCGGCGAGGATCGGCACGCCGGCCGCGTGCAGCACCGAGACCGAGTCGCGACTCGCGTCGTAGCCCTCGGCGCCGAGCTTGGTCGTGAGCGCCGCCATCATCGTCAGCGTGGGCACGGCGACCTGGCCCCGCTCGGCCATCCGCGCCGCGGTTTCGGCGTCGAGGACACCGTCGCGCGGCACGTGGGTGACGACGTCGGCCCCGGCTCGCACCGCGCGGCGGTAGGCGTCGACCGACGACGCGTGGGCGACGGTGAGCTTGCCGTGCGCCTGGCCCTCGGCGACCACGGCGTCGATCGTCGCCTGGTCGAGCAGGTCGCCCTCGATGACGACCTTGATGTAGTCGGCCCCTTCGGCGACGCGGCGCGCGACGAACTCCGCGGCCTGCCCGGCCGCGGTCAGGATGGCCTCCGCGGGCATGCCGGGCAGCTTCGCGTGGTTGCCGCCGGGGCCGATCGCGGGCACGCCCGCGCTGCGGATGTCGGGCACCCGGCCGCGGAAGGAGTCGACGCGCTCGCGGGGCCAGCACGCCATGTCGAGCGCGGTCGTGATCCCGTGCGCGGCGAGCGCGCTCAGGTCGTCCGGGGTGAGCAGGTGGACGTGGGCGTCGAAGAGCCCGGGCAGCACCGTGGCGCCCTCGCCGTCGAAGGTTTCGGCGCCGGCCGGGTCGGCGCCGATCACCGCCCCGTCGAGCACGACGGTCGTCGGTGCGGTCAGGCCGGTGCCGTCGAAGACGCGCACGCCGGTCAACGCGGTCTTGGTCATGAGTCCTTCCCGGGCAGGCAGAGGCTGGTCTCCATCAGGATCTCGCGCGTGCGGTTGACGTGCGCCTCGAACCGGGCGACCGCCAGGTCGGGGTCGTGCGCCAGCGCCGCGTCCACCAGGCCCTGGTGCTCGCCCGCGACGTCGCGGTGGCGCTCCTCGCCGCCGGGGCCGGACCAGGCGCGGTAGAGCTCCGCCGCGTCGGACAGGCGGGTGCAGAGGTCGAGCAGCACCGTGTTGCCGCACGCCTTGATCAGCGTGTGGTGGAACTCCAGGTGCGCGCGGGCCCACTCCTCGTTGCGCCGCATCGGCGGGCCCGGCAGGAGCATCGGCTGCCCGGCGAGCCGGTGGTGCGCGGCCAGCACCTCGGACTCCCAGGTGACCCCGCCGCGCTGCACGGACAGCCGCAGCGCCGAGCCCTCGTTGATCACCCTGGCCTCGGTCAGGTCGGTGAGCGCCTGCATCGACAGCGGCGTGACGCGGAACCCGCGGTTGCGGTCGACCTGCACGAGGTCCTTGGCCGCGAGCAGCCCCAGCGCCTCGCGCACGACGCTCAAGCTGACCCCGTGCTCGGTGCTCAGGTCGGCGGGCTTCAGCCGCTCCCCCGGGGCCAGCTCGCCGTTGAGGATCGCCGACCGCAGCCGGGTGTACACCGACACGGCCAGGCTCTCGCCGCCCGCTCTCTTCGCCATGCCGAGACGATAACACACTCTTCGCGCAAGAATCGATTCTTGCCTTGACAGTCGGATAAGGCGGGCAGAGTATGAGATTCCTCCACCGAAAGGCACTTCTCATGCGGATCGCCAATCTCGACGGCAGGCTCGTCCTCCTCACCTCCGGCGGCGCCCTCGACGTCGAGCGCGCCAGCGGACAGCGCTTCTCCGCCGACCCCCATGCCGTCTACGCCCGCTGGGACGAGTTCACCGCCTGGGCGGCCGGTCTCGCCGACCCCGAAGCCGAAACGTTCGACGAGACCCGGCTGCGGGCGCCGTCGCCGACGCCGTCGCAGGTCTTCGGCGTCGGGCTGAACTACCGCGACCACGCCGCCGAATCCGGGCTCGGCCTGCCGGACTCCCCCGCCGTGTTCACGAAGTTCCCCAGCTGCCTGACCGGCCCGTACGGCGGGATCGCGCTCACCGGGTCCACTGTGGACTGGGAGGTCGAGCTCGTCGCCGTGATCGGCCGCGAGGCGCGGAACGTGCCCGCCGAGCGCGGCTGGGACCACGTCGCCGGGCTGACCGCGGGCCAGGACCTCTCCGACCGGACCGTGCAGCTGGCCGGCCCGGCGCCGCAGTTCAGCCTCGGCAAGTCCGCACCCGGGTTCGGCCCGACCGGCCCGTGGCTGGTCACGCCGGACGAGTTCGCCGACCGCGACAACCTCGAACTCAGCACGGAGGTCAACGGCGAGTCCGTGCAGAAGGGCCGGACCAGCGACCTCATCTTTTCGGTGCCCGAACTGGTCGCGCGGCTGTCGGCGATCCTGCCGCTGCGCCCCGGCGACCTGATCTTCACCGGTACGCCGTCCGGCGTCGGCATGGCGCGCAGCCCGCAGCGGTTCCTCGCCGCCGGGGACGAGCTGGTCACGACGGTCGAAGGCATCGGCTCGATGCGCCACCGGTTCACGGAACCGTCATGACCACTGTGGACGCCCACCGGTTCCGCGCGGTGATGGCCGCGGTCTGCGCGCCGGTCACGGTCGTCACCACGACCGCCGCCGACGGCCCGCGCGGCGCCACCGTCAGCTCGTTCACCTCGCTGTCCCTGGACCCGCCGCTGGTGAGCGTCGCGTTCGACCGGCGTTCCGCGCTGCTGGCCGAAATCCTCGCCGCGGGCCGGTTCGGCGTGAACCTGCTCGGCCAGGGCCAGGACGACCTCGCCGTCCGGTTCGCCACCCGTGGCGCCGACCGCTTCGGCGGCGAAACGGCGTGGTTCACCGACGAGGGCCTGCCCCGGCTGCGCGACGCCGCCGGCTGGGTGGCCTGCGACTTGGACCGGACCGTCGAGGCCGGCGACCACCTGCTGCTGTTCGGCCTGGTCACCGCGCTCGGCCGGGCCGAACTGCCGCCGCTCGTCTACGCCCACCGCACGTTCGGCACCCACTCGCGCTACGCCGAGCGGCCCCGCCCCCGCATCACCGACCAGATCGCCGCCTGCGCCCGCTGACCCGCCACGGAAGGACAACGCCGTCATGACCCTCGCGACCGAACAGCCCGCGCCCACCCTCGACCAGCTCCTCGCCCGCATCGCCGACATCCAGCCGCTGCTGGAGCGCAACGCCGCCCAGGGCGAGGCCGACCGGCGCGTGGTCGAGGAGAGCATCGCCGCGCTGACCGGCGTCGGCGCGTTCAAGATCGCCCAGCCCCGGCGCTACGGCGGGTACGGGCTCCCGGTCCGCGCGATGCTCGACGTCTCCGCCGCGGTCGCCGAAGCCGACGGCGGCACCGCCTGGGTGGTCGCGCTGAGCAACGTCTGCGCGTGGCTGGCCGGCCTGTTCAGCCCGCAGGCGCAGGACGACGTCCGGGGCGTGAACCCGGACGCGAAGGTGTCCGGCGTGCTCTCGCCGACCGCCGAGACGACCAAAGTGGACGGTGGCTGGCGCGTCACCGGCCGCTGGTACTACAACTCCGGCTCCTGGCACGCCGACTGGGCCGTCCTCGGCCTCCCGCTGACCGACGAACGCGGCGAGGTCGTCGACCAGGGCATGGCCCTGCTCCCCCGCACCGGCCTCGGTTTCGAGGACACCTGGTTCGTCGCCGGGATGCGCTCGTCGGGGTCCAACTGCCTGATCGCCGACGACGTCTTCGTGCCCGCGCACCGCGTGCTGTCGGTGCCGCCCGCGATCGGCGGGACGTACGCGAACGGCGATCCGGCGGAGGAGGTGTTCCGCGCCGCGCTGGTCCCCGTGCTCACGCTGGTGCTGGCCGGCCCGCAGCTCGGCCTCGGCCGCAAGGCGCTGAAGCTGGTGCGCGAGAAGGCTTCCCGCAAGGCGATCTCCTACACGACGTACGCGACGCAGGCGGAGTCGGTCGCCTTCCAACTCCAGCTCGCCGAAGCGGCGATGCGGATCGACACCGCCCACCTGCACGCCTACCGCGCGGCCGACGACATCGACGCGGCGTCGGCGGCGGGCACCTACCCCGGCGTCGAAGTGCGGGCCCGCACCCGCGCCGACACCGGCTGGGCCGTCGAGAACATCACCCGCGCGATCGACGTCCTGCTGTCGGCCCACGGCGCGGGCAGCTTCGCCGAGGTCAACCCGCTGCAGCGGATCTGGCGCGACTCGGCGGTCGCCGCGCGGCACGCGATCGTGCTGCCCGCGGTCAACTACGAGGTCTACGGCAAGGCGCTGCTCGGGCGCGAAGACCAGATCACCCCGCTCGTCTGACCCGGGAGGAACCGGCATGAGCCTGCACCGCCTCACCAAGATCACCATCGGCGTCCCGGACGTCGACGAAACCGCCAAGTACTACACGGAATTCGGCCTGACACCGACCGATTCCGGCTTCGCCACCGCCGACGGCGGCGAGCAGCTCGAACTGCGCCAGTCCCGGCAGCGCCGCCTGCTGACGCTCGGCATCGGCGCCGACGACCCGGACGACCTCGGCCGCATCACCGCGTCCCTGGCCCGGCTCGACGTTGAAAGCCGCATCGATGGCGACCGGCTGTGCACCAAGGACCCGGTCACCGGGCTCGACGTCGTCGTGTCGGTCGCGCCGCGGCTGCGCCAGGACCCGCCGGAACCGGTGGCGTACAACCAGCCCGGCACGATCCGGCGGGCCAACACCCGCGCACCCGGCATCGACCGCGAGCCACCGGTGCGCCCGCGCAAGCTCGGCCACGTCGTGTTCGGCTCGACCGACCAGGCCGCGACGCAGCGGTTCTTCACCGAGGGCCTGGGCTTCAAGGTCAGCGACGAGGCCCCGGGGCTGGCCGCGTTCATGCGCTGCTCGACCGACCACCACAACGTGCTGGTGCAGCAGGCCCCGGTGAGCTTCCTGCACCACACGTCGTGGGAGGTCGACGACGTGGACGAGGTCGGCCGCGGCGCGACCGCGATGCTGCGGGGCCACCCCGAGCGCCACACGTGGGGCCTGGGCCGGCACTACATCGGCTCGAACTTCTTCTGGTACCTGCGCGACCCGGCCGGCAATTTTTCCGAGTACTACTCCGACATCGACTGCATCCTCGAGGACCAGCTCTGGGAACCCCGGGTGGTCGCCGGGGAAAAGAGCCTGTACGCGTGGGGGCCGCCGCCCCCGCCGTCGTTCCTGGCACCGGAGGACCTGGCGGAGCTGATGACCGACGCCCACGACGGCGCGTGAGGGAGCCGGCCCCCGTCAGCCGGGTGTAACAACCCGCCCGCGTCGGCGACTTGATGTCGGTCGACGAAGGAGGCGGTCGGTGACGGACCTGACCACAGTGGAACCGTTCGAAAAGCTCGAGGCACTGCGAGCGCCGGGAAGCGCGGTGCTCTGTGTGGGCACCGGTGACCAGGGCGCCGAAGTCCTGGCGACCTGGCACGTGAGCCCCGGTGGCGACCCCACCGGGGCCTGGCTCGTTCCCGTGGCCGAGGCGTTCACCGCACCCGACGCGGCACGGCGTCTCCTCAGCCTCATCGAACGGCGGGCGATCGCGGCGGTCCATCCGGAGGAAGTGCAGGACTGGCTCAAGCGGTTGACCGCCGCGGCGGACTCCGGCATCGAGGACGGCTGGTGGCAGCGCCAGCTGTTTTCGCCGGTGGAGGCGTTCCGCGAAGCCGCCCAGCGACGACTGCGGTATGACCGCACGGTCGAGGCCGCCCGCCGGGAAAGCAAGACGATCACCCCGCTGCAGTGGACGCACGACCTCCCGCTCGACACCGAGATCGAGGACTTCGCGTCACTGCAGCGAGTGGCCCGCATCTCGCCCGCGCCCGGGACACCCGTGGTGTCCGAAGTCCTGTCGGTCGCGCGCACGCTGCGCTGGCTGGTGTCGGTCTGGGCGGAAACCGAGCAGGTGAAAGGCCGGCGCAACTACGTCCAGGCCGAGCACGGAGACGCCGAGCCACTGCCGCCCCGGTGGCTGGCCGCGGTTCAGGCCGCCGGCACCAACCGGCTGCCGCTGTGAAGCCCGTGCACGGCTACGCCGTCATCGACACCGAGACGACCGGGATCCGCACCGGCTGGCACCACCGCATCGCGGAGATCGCGGTCGTCCACGTGGACCCGCACGGGCGCACCACCGACGAGTGGGTGACGCTCGTCAATCCCGATCGAGATCTGGGTCCCCAGGCCATCCACGGCATCCGGGCCGCCGACGCACGCCGGGCGCCCCGGTTCGGGGACCTCGCCGGGGAGCTCGTCCGGCGACTGAGCGGGCGTGTGGTGGTCGCGCACAACTGGGCGTTCGACGCGATGCACCTGCGTGCGGAATTCGGCCGCCTCGGCATCGACACGCCGTTCGAAAGCGACGCCGGGCTCTGCACCATGCGCGCAGCGGGCCGGGCGCGGCTGGGTTCCGGGCGGTCCTTGATCGACTGCTGCGCCGCCGCCAGGCTGTCCGAGCGCTCGTGGCACACCGCATTGGACGACGCACGAGGAGCCGGCGACCTGCTCGGGTTCCTCCTGCGGACCGCACCGAACGCGGTCGCCACGACCGAAACCCAGCTCCGTGCCGCTCAGTGGGCTTGGCCACGGTTCGAGCCGGGTGCGGTCCGCACCGTCCAGCGCACGGCGATCGGGCAGGTCGAGCCGCACTTCCTCGCCAGGCTCGTCGAGCGGATGCCGCGGGACGGCGAACCGGTGGCCGACGCGTACTTCGCGATGCTCGACGACGCCTTGCTCGACCGGCAGATCTCCGCGACCGAAGGCGACGCGCTCGTCGAAGTCGCCCACGACCTCGGACTGCACAAGAACGAAGTCCTGGCACTGCACCTCAGCTACCTGCGCGACCTGGCGCGCGAAGCCTGGGCCGACCAGGTGGTCACCGACGACGAGCGGAAGGACCTGCTCACGGTCGCCACGCTGCTGGCCCTCGATCCCGGCATCGTCGAGACGATCCTCGACGAGGAACGCGACTCGGCGCGGGCGCCGGTGCCGGCGCCCGAGCGGAAGGCCGGCGGCCTCACCCTGCGGCCGGGTGACAAGGTGGTGCTCACCGGGACCATGCGGCGGGACCGCGCCGACATCGTGGCCGAGGCCGCCGCGGTCGGCGTCCGCGTCACCACCTCGGTCAGCAAGCAGACACGGGTGCTCGCCGCGGCCGACCCGGATTCCCTGTCGGGCAAGGCAAAGCGGGCCCGTGAATGCGGTGTCCCCGTGGTCTCGGAGGCGGCTTTCCTCAAGGCGCTCGCCAAGCTCGAGCCATGAGCTGATCCGGTCAGCTGGGCAGGTGCATCGTCTGCAGTGCCTGGTACGCCGTCAGTCCCTCCGGCCCCAGCTCGCGGCCCAACCCCGAGTCCTTCACGCCGCCGAACGGGGCCGCCGGGTCGACCGTGTACGTGTTGACGCCGATCGTGCCCGTGCGGATCCGGCTCGCGACCGCCTGGCCTCGGGCCGGGTCGGTGGTCCAGACCGTGCCGCCGAGGCCGTACGGGGAGTCGTTCGCGATGGCGATCGCCTCTTCGTCGGTCTCGTACTTGATGATGGACAGGACCGGGCCGAAGATCTCCTCGCGGGCGATCGTCGAGTGGTTGTCGACGTCGGCGAACACCGTCGGCTCGACGAACCAGCCGCGGGACTGCCCGGCCGGGCGGCCGCCGCCCGTGGTGAGGCGGGCGCCCTCGGCCAGGCCCTTCGCGATGTAGCCCTCGACGCGCTCGCGCTGGGCCGCCGAGGCCAGCGGGCCGATCTGGGTGGCCGGGTCGAGGGCGTCGCCCACGGCGAGGCTCGCCGCGAAGCCGGTGAACGTCTCGACGATCTCGTCGTAGCGGCTCGCCGGGGCGAGGATGCGCGTGGTCAGGTGGCAGGTCTGGCCGTTGTTGACCATCGTCGACAGGAACAGGTCCTGCGGGTTGGCGGTCAGGTCGGCGTCGTCCAGCACGATCGCCGCGGACTTGCCGCCCAGCTCGAGCGTGACCGGGCGCAGCAGCCGGCCGCACGTCTCGGCGATCTGCCGCCCGGCCGCCGTCGAGCCGGTGAACGCGACCTTGTCCACGCCCGGGTGCGACACCAGGTGGGCACCGCCTTCGCGGCCGCTCTGCACGACGTTGACCACGCCCGGCGGGAAGCCGGCCTCGTCGACGGCTTCGGCGAACAGCTGCGCGTCCAGCACCGTGCCCGGGCTCGGCTTGAGGACCAGCGTGCACCCCGCCGCCAGCGCCGGGCCGAGCTTGAACGCGGCCAGCGTCATCGGCAGGTTCCACGGCACGATCGCGCCGACCACGCCGACCGGCGTCCGCCGCACGCGGACCTTGCCGCCGAGCAGCCCGTCCCGCGCCTCGTCGAGCACGGCAGTGCGGATCAGGCCCGCGTAGTAGCGCAGGATCAGCTGCGGGAACCCGCCCTCGACGGCGTTGGCGATCGAGATCGGCAGTCCGTTCTGGCTGCTCACCCGGCGCGCGATCTCCCCGGCGCGCGCGTCGAGCGCGACCGCCAGCCGCTCCATCACGGCCGCGCGCTCCCCCGGCTCCCAGGAACTCCAGCCGACGGGATCGTCGAACGCGGCCCGCGCGGCGGCCACGGCCGCGTCGATGTCGGCCTCGACCGCCTCCGGCACCCGCCCGATGACCTCTTCGGTGCTGGCGGAGACGACCTCGATGGCCCGAGCCGAAGCCGGCGCGACCCACTTGCCGCCGATGTACAGGGATTCGTAGACCAGGTCCACGGTCCGACTCCGTCCTTCGACCGGGCAGTGCCGCCAGTAAAGCAGCGCCCGGGCGCCGGGGATTATCCGTTCTTGCGGTACTTCGGGCGCCGGGTCAGCGGTGCGCCCCCGCGGCGCGGGCCGGGTCGCAGCGGACCGGCATGCGCTCGGCCGCCGGTTCAAGCGACACGGCTGTCACCGGCCGAGCCGCACGTCAGCGATGCGCCCCCGCCGCCCGGAACGAAGCGATCCGGATCCGCAGCCCCCGCAGGTGGACCAGGTCTATGGCGAACCCCGCCTCCTCCACCCGGCACGGGCCCGCCAGGTGGACCGACCCGTCCGCCGGGTCGTGGCGCGGCTCCGACCACACCGCCGCGTCGCCCGCTCCCGCGTCGCGGCGGCCGCGGGCCAGCCAGTAGACCGGGAGCTTCATCACTTCGCCCAGCGCCTTGTCCAGCGCGGCGAGGTCGGCCTCGGCGATCGCGAACCCGCGGCCGTGCCAGACGCGCGGGGGTGTCGAGGCGTGCGTGAACGTCGCGGTGTCGCCGGACGCGGTGATCGTCCAGTCGGCCACGGTCGTGCGGGTCGGCATCACGGCTCCCTGCGGTCGCGGCCCCCAGGTCGGCACACCGTATGCGAAACCCCGCGCCACCGGCCGGAACACGCGGCGAGTTCAGCTTCCGTTCACCGGGTGATCACCTCGCGGCCCGGTTTGTGCCAGGCTGGGCCCATGCACGCCGAAGCACCGCGCTCCGTGGCCGAGCTGGCCGCCGACCCGGCTTGGGAGGTCACCCGCACCGGCACGACCGGGCAGTGGCTCACCGCCGAACGCGCTCTCGAGCGGGACGGCCACCGGCGGCTCGTCGGTCTCACGCCCATCAGCCCCGGTACGGTCGCGCTCATGCTGTGGTCCGGCGGCGAGGTCGTCGACCACTTCCGCGGCAGCGAGGCCGAGGCCTGCGCGACGGCGCACCGGTGGGCCGCCGAGTTCCTCGCCGGCGAACGCTAGCCCCGGGGACACCGGGAATTCGGCCGGAACCCGCGAACGAGCCACCTCCGCCCGGTACGTTGCCCCGCGTGAAGCCGAAGCTGCCCGCCGCGCTGTTCCTGTCCGCCGTCCTCACCGCCGCGCTGAGCACGCCGGCCGCCGCCGGAGCCCTGGAGCTCGCGCCGGGCGTGACGGTCGCCACCACCGTCACCGGCGAGGGGACCGGCCACAACACGTGGACGGTCACCACGCAGGTGCCCGGCGGTTCCAGCCCCGACCCGGACGCGCCACCCGCCGCGCTCGGCACCCGGGAGCACGCCGAAGCACTGGTGACGGCGTTGCGCGGCAAGGGTTTCGCCGCCCGCGCCGAACAGGTCGACTGGCCCGCCTTCGCCGACACGCCCCGCGGCGCGCTCGGCTGGCGCGTGCGGGTCGGCTCCTTCACCGACCGAGCACAGGCCGCCGCCACCGCGAGCGCCCTGAGCGCGAACGGGTTCACCGGCAGCGTCGAATGGACCGGGCAGGACGGCCCCGCGGCCGGGGGCCCGCAGCGCGTGCGCGTCGCCGTCGTCGACCCGAAGCGGTTCACCGGGCGGGTCGCCGCCTCGCACGGGGAGTCCGTGGCCGGGCGGCGCACGACGTCGGCGCTGGCGGCCGCCGCCGGTGCGCTCGTCGGGACCAACGGCGGCTTCTTCGTCATCGACCCGCGCGACGGCATCCCCGGCGAGCCCGCCGGCGCCGGCGTCTACCAAGGCGTGCTGCAGAGCGAAGCCACCACCGGCCGTCCGGCGCTGCTGCTGGGCGAGCGCCCGTCGATCGGCGTCCCGCGCACCGCGATCACCGTCGGCGGCCACCCGGTCAACGGCGTCAACCGCAAGCCGGGCGTCATCCGCAACTGCGGCGAGCCGGGCGACGTCCCCACCGACCGGCCGCTGCACGACACGACCTGCACCCACCCGGACGAGCTGGTGCTGTTCACCCCGCAGCTCGGCGCCCCGACCCCGGCGGGCGACGGCGTCGAAGCCGTCCTCGACGCCCACGACGTGGTCACCGCGGTGCGCCCGACGGGCGGCGACGTGCCCGCGGCCGGCCACACCGTCCAGGGCATCGGCGCGGCGGCGGCCTGGCTGACCGCGCACGCCCGGCCGGGCACCCGGCTGCGCGTCGACACCCGGATCTTCGCGGACGGCCGCCCGGTCCACCCGGCGGGCGTGGTCAACGGCGGCCCGTGGCTGGTCCGCGACGGCCGCGTCTCGGTCAACGCGGCGGCGGACGGCATCGTGCACCCGGGCGACCCGTCGTTCGTCTACGGCTGGGGCGTCAAGCGCAACCCGCGGACGATGGTCGGCCTCGACCGCCGGGGCCGGCTGCTGATCGTGACGGCCGACGGACGGCAGCCCGGCTACGCCGAGGGACTGTCGTTGGTCGAAGGCGCCGAACTGCTCAAGCGCCTGGGCGCGGTCGAGGCGATCAACCTCGACGGCGGCGGCTCGACCGCGATGGCGATCGGCGGCAAGCTGGTCAGCTCCCCCTCGGACGCGACCGGCGAGCGCCCGGTCGGCGACGCCGTCCTGGTGCTGCCCCGCCGGTGACCCGCCCCCCTCAGGGGTTGAGCACGACGATCGCCGCGTTCAGGGCCGTCGCGAACAGCGTCCACGCCAGGTACGGCAGCTGCAGCGCCGCCGCGAGCCGTGACCGGCGGCGGAAGACCACCAGCGTGCCCGCGACGACGACGTCCAAGACCACGATCTCCACCAGCGCGAGTGTGTACGCGCCCGCCGCGAAGAACAGCGGTGTCCACGCCGCGTTGAGGACCAGGCCGGCCGCGTACCACGTGAACTCCCGCCGGGTTCCCGCCGCGCGCCAGAACAGCCAGCCCGAGATCGCGATCAGGAGGTACAGCACCGTCCACACCGGACCGAACAGCCAGGACGGCGGCGCCCACGGTGGCTGGACCAGCGCGCCGTAGACCTCTCTCGACCGCGTCGCAGCCAGCCCGCCCACGACGGCCACCACTGCCACCGCGGCGAGGAAGCCGGCCAGGACCGCCGCCGGGGCCGGGCGGGAGCGGGGCAGCGTGGTCACGTCGGTTCTCCTCCAGGACTCGCGATGCACGGTCGATGCGGGGTACCCACAGCTTCGGCACGCAAACCCGGCCGCTGGGCGTGCGGCTCAGCGGAGGCCGATGAGCAGCCGGTCGGCGGCGTCCCAGTGCTCGAACTTGCCGTCGTACACGAAGGCCTGCGGGATGACCCACTTCGCGAGCATGTCCATCGGACCGGCCGCCATCAGCCGTTCCGGTCCGTCGTAGTAGTCCTTCCGCCACTCCTGGACGATGCGGCAGGCGGCGTCGATGTCGACCGAGTAGTAGTCGTGCGTCACCGGGTCGATGACGTGCACGCCCACCGCCGTGGCGACGCCGTAGACGGCTTCGGTGCGGCTGTCCATCCTGGCCGCGTCGTAGCCGACCTTTTCGGACTCCGGCAGGTCGGGGTTCTGCACCTGGTACAGCAGCGAGAAGATCCGGGTGCGCATCAGTTTCCAGTACCAGCGGTACGACTCGCTCGCGAACGCGAAGCGGCCACCGGCGATGCCGCACCTGGTCACCAGCGTGGCCAGGTTCCGCAGCAGTGCTTCTTCGTACTGCAGGACGGCCGCGTAGCGGTGGCGGAAGTCGATCGCGAAGTCGGCGCTGTAGTACGGGTCGTCCTTCAGGTTCTCCATCCGGTCGAGCATGCGGTCCCGCAGTTTCTGGTACTCGGGCTCGTCGGGAAGCCGGAACTGGGACGCGTCGACGACGTACTCGGCGCCGTGCCGGGCCACCAGCTGGGCCGCCCGCTCGTCGAGCTGCACGACGTCGAGGTCGACCACGCCGGTGACGAACAGCGGGATGATCTCCCGGTTCGGCGGGAGACCCGCCGGGAGCCCGTCGAGCTGCCGGTGCAATTGGGTGCACAGGGTTTGCAGTGAGCGCAAATAACTGCCTTGCGAGAAATCCGCGTACAACCGGTTGGCGAGATCGGCGGGCAGTTCGGAATCGTCCAACCGTACCGGCAGGATGATGTCGCGCTTTTCGGCGCGCTCCATTTCCAGCGCCTGGTCCAGCTCCCGCTTCACCCAGTCCGACGCCAGCATCTCGGCCGACATGGCCACGAGCACGAAGGACGACGCGCCGACGCTCGCGCGGATGGTTTCGGTCAGCCGTGCCCCGACGTCGAGCCGCCATTCGTCGTACCACACCTCGAAACCGCGCTGGGCCAGGTCCATCGCCAGGCGCTTGACGATCGCCTTGTTCGACGACGAGTGCGAAACGAAGATGGCGGCCATGGTCTTTCACCTCCGGCGACGGGCGGACCGTTCACCAGTTTAACCGCGCACGGAAAAATCGTTCCGTAACGATTGGCCGTACTCGCGAAGAAACCGGCCGCCCGCGGATTCGCGGTGGCCGGCTTCTTCCTCGACCCGGCTACTGCGCCGCCATGCGGTCGCGGAGGCTGCGGGGGCGCATGTCCGTCCACACCTCGTCGACGTGGTCCATGCACTCCTGGCGGGTGCCCGTCGTGCCGTCCGGGCGCCACCCCGCGGGTACCTCCTTGTCCGCCGGCCAGAGCGAGTACTGCTCCTCGTCGTTGACCAGGACCTGGAAGGTGGTGTTCTCGTCCATCAGGGGTTCCTTTCCGTTGCGGGATCGAGTTCGCGTGCCTGCGTCGCGGCCGGGAAGCCGCGGAGGGTGCCGCTGCACGTCGTCAGGAGGGTGACCAGCGCGATGGCCGCCGCGCAGGTCAGGACGGCCGCCGGGCCGGGGAGGGCGTCCACCAGCCAGCCGCCGAGGGCCGGGCCGAGTGCCGCCGCGAGGCCGCCCGTCACGCCGAGGACGCCGCCGAGGCGGCCGCGGAGGTGGTCGGGGGTGAACAGGAGCTGGTAGGTGCTGATCGTCGTGTTGGCCGCCGGCGGCAGGAACGCGATCACGGCGAACAGCACGCCCATCAGGTATCCACTGTGGACGAAGACGGCGAGCGGGGTCAGCAGCGTCAGCGCCCAGAACACGCCGGCGATCAGCAGGTACGGGCTGAGCTTGCGGTGCAGGTACGGCGCGGCCAGCGAGCCGAGGATGCCGCCCGCGCCGAGCATCGCCGCCATCACGCCGATTTCGCCGGACGGCACGCCGCGTTCGTTCGCCAGCACGATGATCACCAGGTAGTACGCGGAGAAGAACAGGTTCAGGCTCACCACGCAGAAGACCGTGACGCGCAACCGCGGCTGCTGCCACACCCACCGCAGCCCTTCGAGGATCTCCCGCCCCAGGTGCGCGGGCGCCCGCCCGGCCGGCGCGGGACGGCCCGGCAGCCGCACGAACACCAGCGACACGAACGCGAACACGTGCGCGAGCACGTCGAAGGCGAAGGGCACCAGCCGCCCCAGCGCGAACAGGAACCCACCGAGCGCGGTGCCGGACAGCTGCCCGGCACTGGTCCGCGCGGCGTTCATCGCCACCGCGGCGGGTACCTGCGCGTCGGCGACGAGCCGCGGCAGGCTCGCTTCCTCCGCCGGTTCGAACAGCGCACGGCACACCCCCATCACGACGGCGACCACGACCAGCAACCCGACCCCGGCCGTCCCCCACCACAACGCCAGCACCAGCCCGACGGCCGCGACCGCTTGCACCGCTTCGCAACCGAGCATGACGAGCTTGCGCGGCCACCGGTCGACGAGCGCGCCGGCGGGCAACCCGGCAACGAGCTGGGCGATCGCGACGGCGCCGACGACGAGACCGGACTGCGCGGCCGAGCCGGTGAGCGCCAGGACGAGGAGGGGGAAGGCGATCATGGTGGTGCTGAAGCCGGCTTCCGAGACGACTTGGCCGGTCCAGAGCAGGCGGTAGTCGCGGTTGCGCCCGAGCCGGGGTGCGACGGATGGCCGGTCGCGGTCGCCCGCGCTGCGGTCTGGTGCGGGGGCGGAGCCCGCAGCGGGACCGCCCGCCGCAGCACCACTCACGTCTGCGCCGCCACGGGCACCCGCAGCGCCACCATGTGCGGCTCCAGCGCCACGGCCAGCACCGACCCCCGCGGCGCCGGCGCACGAGGCACCGGAACGGGCAGCACCACTCACGTCTGCGCCGCCACCGGCACCCGCAGCGCCACCATCCGCAGCTCCAGCGCTACAGCCAGCCCCGGCGCCTGCAGCGCCGATCGCGGTGGAGCCGGCGGCAGCGCCACTGCCGTCACCCTCGCCGCGGGTGCCAGCGCTCGCAGCACCGGCGCTCGGGGCATCGGAACGGGCAGCGCTCGCACCGGCACCTGCAGCACCAGCACCCGCGGCACCGGCGCTCGGGGCACCGGAACGGGCAGCGCTCGCACCAGCGCCCGCAGCACCGATCGCGGCAGGGCCGGACCCAGCACCACCACGACCGTCAGCCTCGCCGGTGAACCGCTCGCCGCCGGTCACGGTCGGGCTCCTCGGCAGTCCGCCGCGATGGCCCGCAACGCCTCCGCGAAGTCGTTCGCGACGCCTGTCACCGTCGCCCTCTCGTGCAGGTCCGGCCGGTAGAACCAGGAAAACTCCAGCCGCCCCTCCCGCACCCCGCCGACGACCTCCAGCACGTGGGCCGGCAGGTTCGCCGGGTCCTGCTCGCGCCCGATCGGCGGGTGGGCCCGCAGGTACAACCCGTCGCCAGATCCCGCGTGGTCGCCCTGGCCGAGGTAGTTGAACGCCACCTCCGGCGTCCGCGCGCCGAGGGACGGGTCGCGGTAGCAGCGCAGGGCGCCGAACCCGAAGCCGTTGCCCGGGACCGCGCGCAGCTGACGGCGGACCGCCTTCACCAGCTCACGCCACCCCGCCGCCGGATCCACCGTCAGCGCCACCGGGAACATCGTCGTGAACCAGCCGACCGTCCGGGAAAGGTCCGCGCCCTCGAGGATCTCTTCGCGCCCGTGCCCCTCCAGGTCGACCGACACCGCGGGCTCCCCGGTCCAGCGGGTCAGCGCCCGGGCCAGCGCCGCGAGCAGGACGTCGTTGATGCGCGTCCGGTACGCGCCGGGCGCCAGGTGCAGCAACGCATCCGTCGCCCGCGAGTCGACCGCGACCGTGACCACGTCGGCGCCCGGTGGTGCCGCTGTCCGGTCGCGCGGGACCGCGCAGCCGGGCAGATCGCGTTCCCAGTGCTCGCGCTCGCCGTCGAGACCACCGGAGACGACGAACTCGCGCAGCCGGTGGGCCCAGTCGCGGAAGGACGTCGTCTTCGGGCCGAGGTCGGGCTTCTCCCCCGCTTCGATCTGCCGGTACGCCCGCTCCAGGTCCTCCAGCAGGATGCCCCACGACACCGCGTCGACGACGAGGTGGTGCGCGGCCAGGAACAGCCGCCGGCCGGACAGCAGCGCGCGCAGCTGGGGCGGACGTGCCAGGTCGAAGCTCGCCTGCGCGTCGTCCGCCGCCTGCTCGAGGTCGGCCGCCGGCACCACCCGCAAGACCGCGCCCGCCTCGACCGGCGCGTTGTGCTGCGTCCAGCCGTCCGGGGTCCGCTCGAAGCGCAGCCGCAGCGCGTCGTGGTGCGCGAGCACCGCGTCGAGCGCTTGCCGCAAGGCTTCTTCGTCGACCGGACCGGCCAGCTCGACCAGCACGGACTGGTTGAAGTGCGCCGGGTTCGCCGGTTCCGAGTCGAAGAACCACCGCTGGATCGGCGTCAGCGGGACGTCGCCGACGACCGCCTCCCGCTCCTCGACGGCGTCCTCCGCCGCGTGCACGACGGTGGCCAGCTCGGCGACCGTCTGGTGGGTGAACAGGTCCTTCGACCGCAGCGCCAGCCCGGCCTGCCGCGTCCGGTGCACGACCTGGATGGCGAGGATCGAGTCGCCGCCGAGTTCGAAGAAGTTGTCCGTCACGCCGACGCGGGGCAGGCCGAGCACCGCCGACCACACCCCGGCGAGCGTCGTCTCGACGTCCGTGCGCGGGGCCACGAACTCCCCGGTCCGCACCTCCGTCAGGTCCGGTTCCGGCAGCGCCGCCCGGTCGACCTTCCCGTTGGCGGTCACCGGCACCGCGGCCAGCGGCACGAACACCGACGGCACCAGGTAGTCCGGCAGCGCGTCACCGAGGTACGCCCGCAGCTCGGCCACCTCGCCGACGACGTAGGCGACGAGCCGCTTGTGCCCCTCGATCTCGCGGGCGACGACGACGGCTTCCCGCACGTCCGGGTGCTGCCGCAGCGCCGCCTCGATCTCGCCCAGCTCCACCCGGAACCCGCGGATCTTGACCTGCTCGTCGGCGCGCCCGGCGAACGTCAGCTCGCCCGCCGCCGTCCAGCGGACGACGTCGCCGGTGCGGTACATCCGGGTGCCCGGGGCGCCGAAGGGGCTGGCGACGAACCGGTCCGCGGTCAGGCCCGGCCGGTCCAGGTAGCCGCGCGCCAGGCCCGGCCCGCTGACGTACAGCTCGCCGGGCGTCCCGATCGGCACCGGCCGCAGTGCCGCGTCCAGCACGTGCACCTCGGTGTTCGGGATCGGCCTGCCGATCGGCGGGGTGCCGCCCGGTTCGAGCGGGCCGCTCCACGACGTGACGACCGTGGCCTCGGTCGGGCCGTAGGCGTTGATCATCCGGCGCCCGGGCGCCCACCGCGCCACCAGCTCGGCCGGGCACGCGTCCCCGCCGACGAGCAGCGTGCGGAAGCCCGGCAGGGCGACGTCGGGCACGGTCGCCAGCGCGACCGGCGGGAGCAGCGCGTGCGTGATCCCTTGGCGCCCCAGCACATCCGCGAGCTGGTCGCCGAGCAGCGGTCCCTCGGGCGGCACGACCAGCGCCGCCCCGGCGGGCAGCGAGAGGCACAGCTCGAGGATCGACGCGTCGAAGCTCGGCGAGCTGAACGCGAGCACGCGGTCCCCGGCGCGCACGTCGCAGTGCGCGATCTCGGCGGCGGAGAACGACGCCAGCCCGCGGTGGGTGACGACGACGCCCTTGGGCCGCCCGGTCGAGCCGGATGTGTAGATCACGTACGCCGGGGTGTCCGGATCGACCGGACGCCCGAGGTTCGCGTCCGGGTAGCCCGGCGTGTCGAGTTCGGCGTCGACCACGAACACCGGATCGGCGTCCTCGAGCATGAACCGGATGCGCTCGGCCGGGTAACCGGGATCGACCGGCAGGAACGCGGCGCCGGTCTTGGCCACGGCGAGTTCGGTGACGACCAGCGCGACCGACCGCGGCAGCCGCACGCCGACCACCCGCTCCGGCCCCGCGCCGCGCTCGGCCAGCAGCCGGGCCAGGCGGTTCGCCCGCGCGTTCAACTCCGCGAAGGTCAGCGTGCCGTCCTCGGACACCAGCGCGGCCGCGTCCGGCGTGCGCTCCGCCTGCGCCTCGACCAGTTCCGCGAGCGACGCGGGCGCGACGTCCCGCGCGGTGTCGTTCCAGGCGCGCAACCGGTCCGCTTCGGCGGCGGGCAACGGCGGGAGCGCGGCCAGCGGCCGGTCCGGCTCGGCGACGAGCGCGGTCAGCAGCGCCCGCAGGCGGGCCACCAGCCGGTCGATGGTCGACGCGTCGAACAGGCCGGTGCTGTAGTTGACCGCGCCGTGCAGCGCGCCGCCGTCGTCCTCGAACTGCACGAGCAGGTCGAACGGCGCCGACCCCGCGGGCAGCGGGACCTCCCCCGCGACGAGCGTCCCGCCGCCGGGCCGGTCGCCGGTGTTCTGCAGCACGACCATGGCCTGGAACAGCGGGGTCCGGCTCGGGTCGCGGACCGGCTGCACCGCGTCCACCACCCGCTCGAACGGGACGTCCTGGTGCGCGAAGGCGTCCAGCACGGTCTCGCGCACCTCGGCCAGGAACTCGCGGAACGACCGCCGGGTGTCCACTGTGGACCGCAGGGTCAGCGTCCCGACGAAGAAGCCGACGAGCCGTTCCAGCTCGGCGCGGTCCCGCCCGGCCGTGACCGTGCCGACGGCGACGTCGTCCTGCCCGGCCCACTGCGCCAGCAGCACCTGGCACGCGGCCACGAGCGTCATGAAGAGCGTGCCGCCCTGGGCACTCGCCAGCTCACGCAGTTTCGCGGCCACATCGGCCGGGACGTCGAAGCCGAGCCACTCCCCTTCGGTCGTGCGCACCGGCGGGCGCGGGCGGTCGGTGGGCAGCTCCAGCGGGGCGAGCCCGGCCAGCCGGTCACGCCAGTACCCCAGCTGCTCGGCCGGTTCGGACCGGTCGCGCTGCCAGGCCGCGAAATCCGCGTACTGCACCGGCAACGGCGGCAGGTCCGGCTCGGCGCCCCGGACGTGGGCCGCGTAGCAGGCGTCCAGCTCGGTGGCCAGGACGCCGGCCGACCAGCCGTCGGTGACGATGTGGTGCAGTGCCAGCAGGAGCACGTGCTCCTCAGGCGCCCGCCGGAACAGCCGCGCCCGCAGCAGCGGGCCGATGCGCAGGTCGAACGGCCGCAGGGCCTCCCGCGCGAGTGCGTCCTCGTCGAAGTCCTCGACGGGCAGTTCGACCGCGTACGGCTCCCCCACGTACTGGACGCCGCGGCCGTCGACCGCGCCGAACGTCGTGCGCAGCGACTCGTGCCGCGCGACCAGCGTGTCCAGCGCCCGCCGCAACGCCTCGACGTCGAGGTCGCCGCGCAGCAGCAACGCCGTGGGCGAGAGGTACTCGGTGCCGCCGGGTTCGAACTCGTCGAGGAACCACAACCGCTGCTGGGCGAAGGAAAGCGGCAGCGCGCCGTCGCGGGCGACGACCGGGATCGGGTCGACCGGGACCTGCCCGGTGGGCAGCGCGGCGGCGAACGCGCCCAGCGTCGGCGCGGCGAAGAGCACCCGCGGCGAAACCTCGACGCCGAGTTCGGCCCGCACCCGCGACGCGATCCGCATGCTGAGCAGGGAATCGCCGCCCAGCTCGAAGAAGCTGTCGGTGACCCCGACGCGGTCGACGCCGAGCACGGAGGCCCAGATCGCGGCCAGCCGCCGTTCGACGTCCGTCCGCGGCGCCACGAACTCGGCGGCCGCTTCCCGCCCGGGTTCGGGCAGCGCGCGCCGGTCGACCTTGCCGTGGCGGGTCAACGGCAAGGCGTCGAGGGAGACGTACGCCGTGGGCACGAGGTGGCCGGGCAGCCGGTCCCGCAGCCAGTCGCGCAGCCCCGCGGTCTCGCCGACGACGTAGGCGACGAGCCGGCCGTCGCGGGCGGCCACGGTCGTGTCGGCGACCGCCGGGTGCCGGCGCAGCACGGCTTCGACTTCGCCGGGTTCGACGCGGAAGCCGCGGATCTTGACCTGGTCGTCGACGCGGCCGAGGTAGTCGAGCCGGCCGTCATCGGTCCAGCGGACGCGGTCGCCGGTGCGGTACCTCCGGCTCCCGGGCGGCCCGAACGGGTCGGCGACGAACCGGTCCGCGGTCAGCCCCGCGCGGCCGAGGTAGCCGCGGGCGAGCTGGGGCCCGGCGAGGTACAGCTCCCCCGGCACCCCGGCGGGGACCGGTTCGCCGTCGTCGTCGAGCACGTACGCGCTCAGGTTGGGCAGGGGCCGCCCGATCAGCGGCCGGTCGCCGGTCACCGGCGCGTGCACGGCGTCGACGGTCACCTCGGTCGGCCCGTAGTAGTTGAGGCAGGTGACGCCGGACGCGGCCAGCTCCTGCCAGAGCGCTTCGCCGGTCGCTTCACCGCCGACCATCACCGTGCCGGGCCGGTGCTCGCCGGTCAGCAGCCCGGCGTCCACGAGCTGGCGCAGGTAGGCCGGGGTGAGGTCGAGCAGGTCGATCCGGTGGCCGTGGAGGTAGCGGACGGCGGCCGCCGGGTCCAGCCGGGTGTCGCCGTCGAGCACGTACAGCTCGTGCCCGTCGGCCAGCGCCAGCAGCCCTTCCCACGACGTGTCGAAGGACAGCGACGCGGTGAGCGCGAACCGCTGCCGCGTGTGGCCGAAGAAGGCTCCGCGGTGCGCGGTCAGGAGGCTCATCAAGGCGCGGTGCTCGACCACGACACCCTTCGGCGTGCCGGTCGAGCCGGAGGTGTAAATGACGTACGCGGCCGTGTCCGCACTCGGCCGCCCCGGTACCGGCGGCGGCACCGCATCCGCCGGACGGCCGAGGACGACCACCGGCCGCGCGTCGTCGAGGAGGAACCGCACGCGTTCCTCGGGCAGGTCCGGGTCGATCGGCAGGTACACCGCGCCCGCCTTGAAGATCGCCAGGACGGCGATGACGGCCTCGGCCGAGCGCGGCAGCGCCACCGCGACCACCCGCTCCGGGCCCGCACCCCGGTCGGCGAGTTCCCGGGCCAGGCGGGTGGCCCGCGCGTCCACCTCGGCGAAGTCGAGGACGGTGTCGCGGAAGACGAGCGCGGTCTCGTGCGGGATGCGGGCGGCGGTCGCCTCGAACACGTCGAGGATCGTCCCCGCGGGGACCTCGCGCGGCTCGCCACGGCCCCAGGCCAGCAGGTCGCGCCGCTGCGCCGGGGTCAGCGACGACAGCTCGCCGAGCCGGCACTCCGGGTCGGCGGCGAAGGCGCGGACGAGCCCGGCGAGCTGCCCGGCCAGCCGCCGCGCGGTGGTTTCGTCGAACAACCGCGGGTCGTAGGACAGCTCCAGGCCCAGCCGGTCGTGCAGGTAGGCGGTCAGGTTCAGCGGGAAGCTCGTGGTGTCGAGGGAATCGACGTCGGCCACGCGCACGCCGTCCTGCCCGCTGTCCTCGATCGGGTAGTTCTCGAACACCACGACGCTGTCGAACAGCGCGGTGCCCGCCGGCACGCCGGAGAACGCCTGCACCTGCGACAGGGCCAGGAAGTCGTGGCGGCGCGCCTCGGCCTGGGCCGCCTGCAGCTCTTGCAGCCACGCGGCCACCGGCTGTCCACTTCGGACTTCGACGCGGGTCGGCACGGTGTTGATGAACATGCCGATCATGCTCTCCACGCCCGGCAGGTTCTCCGGGCGGCCGGACACCGTGGTGCCGAACAGCACGTCGGGTTCCCCGGCGTAGCGGGACAGCAGGAGCGCCCACGCGCCCTGCACGACGGTGTTCACGGTCAGCGCGGCCGCCTTCGCCGCGGCGTGCACGCCGGCCGACTCCTCCGGGGTCAGCTCGACGAGCACGGCGTCGGCGGATTCGGCGCGGTGGGCTTCGCGCGGACGGCGGTCGTACGGCAGCGGCGTCGGCGTCGTGAAACCGGAAAGTGCCTCACGCCAATGGTTTTCGGCTTCGCTGGCGTCCTGGTCCGCGAGCCAGGCCAGGTAGTCGCGGAACGGACGGCGGGGCACCAGCCGCGCGGCCCGGCCCTCGGCGATGGCCGTGTACTGCTCGACGACCTCGCCGAAGACCTGCGCCGTGCTCCAGCCGTCGAGCAGGACGTGGTGGGAGGTCCACAGCAGCTGGACCTCGTCGTCGGTGAGCCGGGCGATGGCCAGGCGCATCAGCGGCGGTGAAGTCAGGTCCATGCCCGCGGCCAGGTCGGCGGCCAGCAGGTCGGCCAACGCCGCTTGCTGCTCGTCCGGGGTCTGGCCGCGCCAGTCGTGGTGCGCGACCGGGACGCGCACGTCGCGGTGGACGCGCTGGAGCGGTTCGTCGACGCCGTCCCACACGGTGCTGGTCCGTAGGATCGGCGTGCGGTCGACGACCCGCTGCCACGCCTGCGCGAGCGCCGCCGGGTCGGCGACCCCGGCCAGCCGCAGCCGGAACTGGTCGAAGTAGGCGTTCGAGCCGTGGTCGACCAGGCTGTGGAACAGCATGCCCGCCTGCAGCGGGGTGAGCGGGTAGATGTCCTCGACGTCGCGGCCGTCACCCACCAGCCGGTCGACGCCGGCCTGGTCGAGCCGGGCCAGCGGGAAGTCCGACGGCGTACGCCCGCCCGCGCCGGCGCAGTGGTCGATGATGCCGCGCAGGGCTTCCAAGGTCTCTTCGGCGAGGGCGCGGATCGTGCTCTCCTCGTGGACCTCGGTCGAGTACTCCCACGTCAGGTGCAGTTCGCCACCTTCGACCACGCCGACGACGTCGAGCAGGTACGGCCGGAGACCGTCGGGGTCGCTGTCGTGCCCGAGGCTCTCGCCGCGGCCGCGGTACCAGCCGCCGTCGTCGCTCGCGACGTCCCAACGGCCGTGGTAGTTGAACGAGATCCGCGGCGTGGGGTGGTCGTGGAAACCAGCGTCGCTCAGGTAACGCAGAGCTTCGTACCCGGCCCCCTTGTCCGGCACCGCGCGCAGCTGTTCCTTGACGCTCTTGAGGACTTCACCCCAGTCGCCGCCGGGGACGGTGAGCGCGAGGGGGTACTGGGCGGTGAACCAGCCGATCGTGCGGGACAGTTCGTGCGGCGCGGCGATTTCCTCGCGGCCGTGGCCTTCCATCGCGAGAAGGACCCGCTCGTGGCCGGTCCAGCGGGCGACGACGTGGCCGAGCGCGCTCAGCAGGACGTCGTTGACCTCGGTCCGGTACGCCGAGGGCACGTCCTGGAGGAGCGCTGCGGTCTCGGTCCGGCCGAGTGACACCGAGACCGCGCGCCCCGAGCGGGTGGTGGCGCGCCCGGAGCGGTCGACCGGGAGTTCCGTCGGTGCCTCGCGCAACGCCGTTTCCCAGTACGCGGCCTGGTTGTCGAGGCCTCCTCGCTGCGCGTACTCCGCCAGAGTGCGGGCCCAGTGCGTGAACGACGTGCCGACCGGTTCCAGTGCTTCGCCGTGGTAGGCGCGGTCGAGGTCGGCGAGCAGGACGCGCCACGACACGCCGTCCATCACCAGGTGGTGCGCGGTCAGGAACAGCTGCGGCGGGCGATCGGCGAAGGTGAACAGCACCGCGCGCCAGACCGGCCCGGCGACGATGTCGAGCGACGTCTGCGCGCGCAGCGCCTCGGCGTGCATGGCGGCGGGCAGGTCATCCACTTCGGACAGGTCGACCTGGCGCAGCAGCTCGGCGTCCTCGGTTTCGGCGGGCTCCTGGGTCCAGCCGCGGCCGTCGCGGGTGAACCGCATCCGCAGGGCGTCGTGCCGCTCGGTGACGCGGCGCAACGCGGAGGCGAGCGCGGGCACGTCCACAGAGGACAGTACGAGGTGGACGGACATGGTGAGCCGCCACGGCTCGGCCAGGTGCTCGAACAGCCACGACTGGATGGGCCCGAGCGGTGCCGGGCCACTGGGTTCCGGCGCGACGGGCGCCACCGGGGCGCCGGCGGTGACGACGCGGGCGAGTTCGGCGATGGTCTGGTGCCGGAACAGGTCCTTCGACGACACCGTCAGCCCGGCCTGCCGGGCCCGGGCGACGACCTGGATGCTCAAGATCGAGTCGCCGCCGAGGCCGAAGAAGTTGTCCTCGACGCCGACCCGGTCGACGCCGAGCACCGCCGACCACACGTCGGCGAGCGTGGTCTCGACGTCGGTGCGCGGGGCCACGTACCGGGTTTCGGTGCGCGCGCCCGGCTCGGGCAGCGCACGCTGGTCGAGCTTGCCGTTGGCGTTGAGCGGCAGCTTATCCAGCGGGACGAACACAGCCGGGACCATGTGCGCGGGCAGCGCCCGCGCGAGGAACTCCCGCAGCGCCGTCGTGCCGGGGACCGCACCGGTCAGGTAGGCGACGAGCCGGCGCGCGTCGCCGGTGCCGTGGGCGAGCACCGCGGCACCGGTGACGTCGGGGTGCGCGCTCAGCGCCGCCTCGACCTCGCCCAGCTCGATGCGGAAGCCGCGGATCTTCACCTGCTGGTCGGCGCGGCCGCGGTAGTCCAGCTCTCCGCCGGCGGTCCAGCGCAGCAGGTCGCCGGTGCGGTACATCCGCGTGCCGGGCGCGCCGAACGGGTCGGCGACGAACCGGGACGCCGTCAGGCCCGCCCGGTTCAGGTAGCCGCGCGCCAGGCCCGCGCCGGCGACGTACAGCTCGCCGGTGACGCCGGGCGGGACCGGCTCGAGGTCGGCGTCGAGAACGTACGCGCGCAGGTCCGGGATCGGCACGCCGGCGGTGGCCGGGCCGTGCTCGTCGAGCAGGCGGTAGGTGACGTGCACGGTGGTTTCGGTGATGCCGTACATGTTGACCAGCGCCGGCCCGTCCGGGTGCCGCCGTCGCCAGTCGGCGAGCCGGGACGCGTCCAGCGCTTCGCCGCCGAAGATCACGTACCGCAGGCTCAGCGGCGGCGACGGCAGCGTGCCCAGCCGGTAGAACGCCGACGGTGTCTGGTTCAGGACGGTGACCCGCTGCTCGGCCAGCAGCGCGAGGAACTCCTCCGGCGAGCGGACGGCGTCGGCGGGTACGACGACGAGCCTGCCGCCGTGCAGCAGCGCGCCCCACAGCTCCCACACCGAGAAGTCGAAGGCGTAGGAGTGGAAGAGCGTCCAGACGTCCTGCTCGCCGAACCCGAACCAGTGCGCGGTCGAGGAGAACAGGCGGGTGACGTTGGCGTGCGGGACGAGCACGCCCTTCGGCACGCCGGTCGAGCCCGAGGTGTAGATGACGTACGCGGTGTTGCCGGGATCGACGCGGACGCCGGGGTCGGTGTCGGGTTGCCCGTCGGCGGCGACGTCGTCGACGACGCACACCGGGTCCGCGTCGGCGAACATCGCCTCGATCCGCGCCACCGGGTAGGCGGGGTCGATCGGCAGGTACCCGGCACCCGCCTTGAGCACGGCGAGCACGGCCACCACGAGGTCGGCCGAGCGCGGCAGCCGCAGCGCGACCAGCTGCTCCGGCCCGGCGCCCTCGGCGACGAGCCGGTGGGCCAGGCGGTTGGCGCGCCGGTCCAGCTCGCGGTAGGTCAGCTCGGTGGTCCCGCCGGTCACCGCCACGGCGTCCGGCGTGCGGGCGGCCTGCGCGGCGAACAGCTCGGGCAGCGTCGGCTCCACGGCGGCGGCCGCGGTGGGGTTCCACCGGGTCAGCACGAGGTCGCGGTCGGCGGCGGTGGTCCACGACAGCCGGGCGAGCGGGCGGTCCGGGGCCGCGGCGATGCCGTCGAGCAGGGTGCCCAGCCAGCCGGTGAGCCGCTCGATCGTGGCCGCGTCGAAGAGGTCGGTGTTGTAGTTGACGACGCCGTCGAGCCGCCCGGCCGTCTCCTGGAAGTGGACCATCAGGTCGAAGCCCGCGGTGACGACCGGCGGCGCCAGCTCCTCGACGTCGAGCCCGGGCATCGCGGGCCGCGCGTCCGGGGTGTTGTGCAGCACGACCATCGTCTGGCACAGCGGGGTGCGGCTGGTGTCGCGGCCGGGCTGCAGGTCGTCGACGACGCGGTCGAACGGGACGTCCTGGTGGGCGAACGCGTCGAGCACGGTGTCGCGGACTTCGCCGAGGAACGCGCCGAAGTCCCGGCTCAGGTCCACAGTGGACCGCAGGACGAGCGTGTTGACGAAGAACCCGACCAGGTCTTCCAGTTCGGTGCGCTCGCGGCCGGAAACGACCGTGCCGACGGCGATGTCGCGCTGGCCGGACCAGCGGGCGAACAGCAGCTGGCAGGCGGCGAGCAGGGTCATGAAGAGGGTGCCGCCGTGCTGCCGGGACAGCTCCTGCAGCCGCGCGGTGGTCCCGGCGGGGATCCGGAACTCGTGCAGGGCGCCGTTCTTCGTGCGGACCGCCGGGCGCGGCCGGTCGGTGGGCAGGTCCAGCGCCGGGACGCCGTCGAGGCGGTGGCGCCAGTAGCTGAGCTGGTCCTCGAGCCCTGCGAGGCGGTCGCGCTGCCAGACCGCGTAGTCGGCGTATTGGATCGGCAACGGCGGCAGTTCCTCACCGCGGTAGAGCGCGGCCAGCTCGCGCAGCAGCACGCCGGCCGACCAGCCGTCGGTGACGATGTGGTGCAGCACCAGGGTGAGCACCTGGTCCTCCGGCGCGAGCCGGGTGAGCGCGACCCGCAGCAGCGGCCCGGTGTGCAGGTCCACCGGTCCGGTCGCGCCGGAGAGCGCCGACTCCAGGTCGCCGTCGGTGACGGGCACGCGGACGGCGTGCGGCGGGTGGACCACCTGGACGCCGTGGCCGTCGACCGTGGCGAACGTCGTGCGCAGGGACTCGTGCCGGGCGACCAGCGCGGTGAACGCCCGGTCGAGCGCGGCGGTGTCCAGCTCGCCGCGCAGGCGCAGGACGGTCGGCGAGACGTACTCGGTGCTGCCCGGTTCGAACTCGTCGAGGAACCAGAGCCGTTGCTGGGCGAAGGAAAGCGGCGCTTCGAGGCGGCCGCCGTCGCGCGGCAGGCGCGGGATCCGCTCCCCGGCCGCCGCCGCGTCGGGCAGCTCGGCGGCCAGCCGGGCGGGGGTCGGGGCGGTGAAGACCAGCCGGGCCGGGACGTCGACGCCGAGCGCGTCCCGCAGCCGGGCGACCACGCGGATGCCGCGCAGGGAGTCGCCGCCGAGGTCGAAGAAGTCGTCGTCGGCACCGACGCGGTCGACGCCCAGTACTTCCGCCCAGACGTCGGCCACGAGCCGTTCGCGGTCGTTCCGCGGAGCCACGTACTCGGTGGCGGTCGCGAGTTCGGGGTCCGGCAAGGCACGGCGGTCCAGCTTGCCGTGCCGGGTCAGCGGGAGCCGGTCGAGCGCGACGAACGCGGACGGCACGAGGTGGGCGGGCAGCGTCCGGCTCAGCGCGGCGCGCAGTCCGTCGGTGCTGCCGACGACGTAGGCCACGAGCCGCCCGCCGCGGGCGTCGACGGCGGCGTCGGATACGCCGGGTTGGGCGCGCAGCGCCGCTTCGACTTCGCCGGGTTCGATGCGGAAGCCGCGGACCTTGACCTGGTCGTCGAGGCGGCCGAGGTGTTCCAGCTGCCCCCCGGCGGTCCAGCGGGCGCGGTCGCCAGTGCGGTAGAGCCGGGTGCCGGGCGGGCCGAACGGATCGGCGGTGAACCGGTCCGCGGTCAGCCCCGGGCGGCCGAGGTAGCCGCGGGCGAGCTGGGCGCCGGCGAGGCAGAGCTCGCCCGGGACGCCGGGCGGCACGAGCCGGAGGCGGTCGTCGAGGACGTACGCGCGGACGTTCCCGAGCGGCCGCCCGATCACCGGCCGCCCGCCGGCCACTTCGGCGCGGGTGGCGTCCACAGTGGACTCGGTGGGACCGTAGTAGTTGTGCGCCTCGGTGTCCGCGTCGGCGAGTGCGCGCCAGAGGTCGTCGGGCAGGGCTTCGCCGCCGACCATCAGGAAGCGCGGCCGGTGCTCGCCGGTGAGCAGGCCGGCGGGAAGCAGCTGGCGCAGGTAGGAGGGGGTGACGTCGAGGAAGTCGACGCGTTCGTCGCGCACGTACCGGGTCAGCGCGGCCGGGTCGAGGCGGGTTTCGTCGTCGATGAGGTGCAGCTCGTGCCCGTCGGCGAGCAGGAGCGGGCCTTCCCAGGAGGTGTCGAACGACAGCGTCGCGGTCAGGGCGACGCGGAGGGGGTCGCGGCCGAAGACGGTGCGGTGGTCGGCGAGGAGGTTCACGAGCGCCGCGTGTTCGACGACTACGCCCTTGGGGGTGCCGCTCGAGCCGGAGGTGTGGATGACGTAGGCGGCGTCGGACGGCCGCGGGTTCGGGGGACGCACGCCTCCGGTGGCGATGGTGTCTTCCAGGACGACGACCACCGGGTCGGTGTCGGCCAGCAGCACCTGGATCCGTTCGGGCGGCAGGCCGGGGTCGATCGAGAGGTGCACCGCGCCGGCCTTGAGCACGGCGAACAGGGCGATGATGGCGTCGGCCGAGCGCGGCAGCACGACGGCGACGACCCGGTCCGGGCCCGCGCCCCGGGTGGCGAGGTCCGCGGCGAGAGCGTCCGTGCGGTCGGCGAGTTCGGCGAAGGTGAGCCGCGTGTCGCCGCAGACGAGCGCGGTCGCGCCGGGCCGGGTGCGGGCTTGGTGGTCGAGGAGATCGACGATGGTGCCGCCGGGGACGTCGTGGGCGGCGCTCCCCCACTCCAGCAGCCGCCGCTCCTCCGCCCCGGTGGTCAGCGGCAGGTCCGCGATGGGCTGCGCCGGGTCCGCCGCGACCGCCGTCAGCAGCCGCACGAGGTGGGTGGTGAGCCGGTCGATCGTGGCGGCGTCGAACAGTTCGGTGCGGTACTCCACCAGCCCGGCAAGCTTGCCGCCGGACTCCTCGAACTCCACCGTGAGGTCGAAGTTGGACGAGTCGCGCCCGACGCCCACCGCCTCCACGGCCAGTCCCGGCAGCCGCATCCCGTCGCCGGTGGCGGTGTGCAGCAGCACCATGACGTCGAACAGCGGGTTGCGGCCGGGATCGCGGCCGGCCTCGACCAGCTCGTCGAACGGCACGTCGTCGTGGGCGAAGGCGTCCAGCACGGTCTGCCGCGCCACAGCTAGGTGCTCGGTGAAGGGCCGTGCGGAGTCCACAGTGGACCGCAGCACGACGGTGTTGACGAAGAACCCGACGATCCGCTGCAGCTCCGGCCGGTCCCGGCCCTGCACGACCGTCCCCAGCGCGATGTCGTCCTGCCCGGAGTACCGGGCGAACAGCGCCTGGCACGCGGCCAGCAGCACCGTGAACAGCGTGGTCTCGGTTGTCCGGGCCAGCTCGGCGAGGCGCGCGGCTACGTCGTCCGGCACCGTGAACTCGGTGACCGCGCCCGCGGTCCCCTTGGTCGGCGGCCGCGGGCGGTCGGTGGGCAGGTCCAGCGGGACGACGCCGTCGAGCTGCCGCTTCCAGTGGGCCAGCCCGGCCGCCCGGGTCGGGCGAGCGTGCTGCCAGGCGGCGTAGTCCGCGTACTGCAGGGGCTGCGCGGGCAGCTTCCCGCCGCTGTAGAGCACGCCCAGGTCGGAGTTGAGCACGCCCATCGAGGCGCCGTCGGTGGCGATGTGGTGGACGCTCACCAGCAGCACGTGCTCGGCCGGCCCGAGGCGGGCCAGCAGCGCGCGCAGCAGCGGCCCACGTCCGAGGTCGAACGGCTTGGCGTACTCGGCACGCAGGACCGCGTCCAGGTCGGCGGCCCCGACGTCGACGACGGGCAGCGCGACCTCGTACGGCGGCTCGATGCGTTGCACGGGCTCGCCATCAGCTTCCGCGAACGTCGTGCGCAGCGGTTCGTGCCGGGCGACGAGCGCGGTGAGCGCGGCCGCCAGCGCGGCGACGTCCAGCTCCCCGGTCAGGCGCAGCGCGAAGGCGCTGTTGTACTCCGGGTCGTCCGGCCGCAACCGGTTGAGAAACCACAGCCGGCGCTGCGCGGACGACAGCGGCAGCGGGCGGGAACGGTCGGCGGCCGGGATCTCCGGCCCCGCCCCGGCCGTTCCCGCCATCCGCGCACGCAGCTTCTCCCGCAGGTGGGCGGGCAGTGCCGCGATGCGGTCCTGTCTGGACGAGGTCATGGGGACGTCCTCACGCTTCCTGGTCGGAGGCGAGGCTTTCCAGCTCGCCCAAGTTGAGTTCGCGGAGCGGCACCACGCCCGACGACCGGCCAATGCGCCCCAATGTGGCGTTGGGTGCGTCCAGCGCACCCAATGTGGCGTTCGGTGCGTCCAACGCACCGAACGCCACATTGGGGGCATCGGCGCCGGGCAGGTCTTCGCAGGTCATGTCACGCTTCCTGGTCGGAGGCGAGGCTTTCCAGCTCGCCCAAGATGAGTTCCTCGACGGTCCCGGCGAGCCCCGCGATCGTCCGCGCGGTGAGCACGTCGGCCGGGGTCACGCGGACCGCGAACAGCGCGCTCGCCTTGGCCGCGATGTGCAGGCTCTTCAGCGAATCACCGCCGAGGGCGAAGAAGCTGTCTTCGGCGCCGACGCGGTCCGTGCCGAGGACCTCGGTCCAGATCGCCGCCAGTGCCCGCTCGGTGTCGGTCTCGGGCTCGACGTGCTCGGTGATCCCCGCGGCGGGTGCGGGCAGGGCTCGCCGGTCGACCTTTCCGTTGGCGCTCACCGGGAACCGGTCCAGCGCGACGAACGCCGACGGCACCAGGTAGTCCGGCAGCACCCCGGCCAGGAACTCGCGCAATGCCACCACGTCGGCCTCGGAAACCACGTACGCCACCAGCCGCTTCACCCCCGGCTGGTCCTCGCGGACGACGACCGCCGCCTGCGCGACCTCGGGGTGGCGGGCCAGCACGGCCTCGACCTCGCCGGGCTCGACGCGGAAGCCGCGCAGCTTGACCTGGTCGTCGGCGCGGCCGAGGAATTCCAGCGTTCCCGCCGCCGTCCAGCGGACGACGTCGCCCGTGCGGTACATGCGTTCGCCGGGCGGGCCGGCCGGGTCGGCGACGAACCGGTCGGCGGTCAGGCCGGGCCGGCCGCGGTAGCCGCGCGCCAGGCCCGCGCCCGCGAGGTACAGCTCCCCCGGCACGCCCGGCGGTACCGGCCGCAGCGAGCGGTCCAGCACCCGGGCTCGCGTCCCGGCCAGCGGGCGGCCGATCGGGATCCGGTCCGGGACCACCTCGGCCATCGGGTGCGAGGTGGCGAACGTCGTCGTCTCGGTCGGGCCGTACCCGTCGACGACCCGCAGGCCCGGGCACGCGGCCAGCACCCGCCGCACGGCCGCCGCGGGCACGACGTCCCCGCCCGTCCAGACCTCGCGCAGGCCCGCGAAGCAGTCCGGGGTTTCCTGCGCCAGCACGCGGAACAGGCCCGCGGTCAGCCACATCGCGGTCAGCCCGTGCTCGCGGACCAGCTCCCGCAGCGTCACCTCGTCGACGCCGTCACCGGGGGCGGCGACGACCGTGCCGCCGTTCAGCAGCGGCACCCACAGCTCGTACGTCGTCGCGTCGAACGCCAGCGGCGAGTGCAGCAGGACCCGCTCGTGCGCGCCGCCGCGGAACCGCTCGTCGGCGGCCAGCGCGGCCACGTCGCGGTGGCGCACCGCGACGCCCTTCGGCGTGCCGGTCGAACCCGAGGTGTACATGACGTAGGCGACCTGCTCCGGATCGACGGCGACCACCGGATCGGTGTCCGGCTCGTCGTCCACAGAGGACAGCAGGATGGTGGTCGCGTGCGGCTGGTCCGCCTCGGCGACGACGAACCGGACGCCGTCCAGCAGCAGCCGTTGCCGCTCGAGGGGCGCACGCGTGTCGAGCGGCAGGTAAGCCCCACCCGCCTTGACGACGGCGAGTTCGGCGACCACCGCACCGGCCCGGCCGAGCGCGAGCCCGACCGGCTCCTCCGGCCGCAGACCGAGCCCGACCAGCCGGTTGGCCAGCCGGTTCGCCCGGCGGTTCAGCTCGGCGTAGCTGACCTCGCGGCCGTCCAGGACCGCCGCCACCGCCTCCGGGCGGGTCCGGACCTGCTCGGCGAACAGATCCGGCAGCGAGCGGGACGGCGGTTCGGCGCCGGTCACCGACCACTCGCCCAGCAGTCGCTCCTCAGCAGGCGAGAGCAGCGGGACCGCGCCCACCGGCCGGTCGCCGTCGGCGGTCAGCTCCCGCAGCAGCGTGAGCAGGTGCCCGGCGAGCCGGGTGGCCGTCGACGCGTCGAACAGCGCCGGGTCGTACCCGAAGTCGACCGCCAGCTCCCGGCCGGGCGACGCGACGACGGTGAGCGGGAAGTTGGTCGTCTCCCGCGCCGAGAGGTCGCGCACGGTCAGGCCGTGCCCGGCTTCGGCGGCGGTGATCGGGTAGTTCTCGAACACCACCAGGCTTTCGCACAGGTTCACCCCGCCCGGCAGCCCGGCCCAGCCCTGGACCTTCGCCAGTGGCAGGTGGCCGTGCCGGCGGGCCTCGGCCTGCGCGGCCTGCAGCCCCGCCAGCCAAGCCGCCACCCCGGCACCGCGGTCGACGGCGACCCGGACCGGCAGCGTGTTGATGAAGATGCCGGTGATCTCGTCGACGCCCGTGATCTCGGCCGGGCGGCCGGACGCGGTCGCGCCGAACACGACGTCGTCGTGCCCGCTGTAGGCCGCCAGCAGCAGCGCCCACGCGCCCTGCAGCACGACGTTGTGGGTGAGGCCGTGCCGCTTGACGAACGCGTCCAGCCGCGCGGTCTCGGCCTCGCTCAGGTGCACCGGCAGCCACTCGGACGAACACGGAACGGACGCGGACGCCCGGTCGCCCGGGATCGGCGTGGGGCCTTCGACGCCCGCGAGCGCGGCGCGCCAGAAGCGTTCGGCGCCGGCCTGGTCGTGCTCGGCCAGCCAGGCCAGGTAGTCCCGGAACGGCGGCCGGGTGGGCAGCGGCTGCCCGGCGTAGGCGGTGCAGACGTCCGAGAGCACCTGGAAGACGCTCCAGCCATCGAGCAGCACGTGGTGGAACGTCCACAGCACCTGGACTTCCGTCGCCGACACCCGGGCGAGCGTGACCCGCATCAGCGGCGCGACGGCGAGGTCGAGCCCCCGCGCGCGGTCCTCGGCGACCAGCTTCCGCAGCTCGTCGGCCGCCTCGAGCCCGGTCCAGTCGACGAGGCGGACCGGCAGCCGCACGTCGTTCCGCACGACCTGCAGCGGTTCCTCGACTCCGGCCCAGACGAAGGCCGTGCGCAGGACCGGGGTCCGGTCGACGACCCGCTGCCACGCCTCGGCGAGCCGCGCCGAATCCGTGACGCCGTCGAGCACGAACGTCGCTTGCTCGACGTACATGCCTTGCCCGGTCTGGGAAAGGCCGTGGAAGACCATCCCGCCCTGCATCGGCGTGAGCGGGTAGACGTCCTCGACCGCCCGCCCGTCGCCGACGAGTGCGTCCACTCCTGCTTGGTCGAGCGCGGCCAGCGGGAAGTCCGACGGCGTGCGGCCGCCGGCGTCCGGGGCGGCGCAGTGGGCGATGATCTCCCGCAGCGCGGCCAGCATCCGGCCGGCCAGCGCTTCGACGGTGGAGCGGTCGTGCAGGCCCGTGGCGTGCGACCAGGTCACCTCCAGCGTCCCGCCGGTGACCCGGCCGACGACGTCGAGCGCGTGGGTCCGGGGCGCGTCCGGGTCGACGTCGGCGTCGAGCGGCCCGGCCCGGAACGCGCCGCCGCCGGCGTCGTCGAAGCGGCCGAGGTAGTTGAAGCTCACCAAGGGGTCGATGTCCGGCGCGGTGCCGGTCAGGTACCGCAGGGCGCCGTAGCCGATGCCCCGTCGCGGGACCGCGCGCAGCTGCTCCTTCACCGTCTTCAGCGCCGCGCCCCAGTCTTCGGGGACGTCGAGGGCGACCGGGAACACGCTGGTGAACCACCCGACCGTCCGCGACAGGTCGACGTCGTCGAAGAGTTCTTCGCGGCCGTGGCCTTCGAGGTCGATCACCGGCGCCTGACCGGTCCAGTCGTGCAGCACCCGGCCCAGTGCGGCCAGGAGGACGTCGTTGACCTGCGTCCGGTAGACGTCGGGCACGTCTCGCAGCAGGGCCCGGGTTTCGTCCTCGGTGAGCCGGACGGTCACCTCGGCGGTCCCGTCGATCGTGGCGGGCCCGTCCCCGTCGGCGGGCAGCGGCGGCACCGGCGGCAGGGCCCGCCAGTGCGCCAGCTCGTCGTCGAAGCCGCCGGCCGCCGCGTGCCCGGCCAGGCGCCGGGCCCATTCGACGTACGACGTCGTCTTCGGCGCGAGTTCCCCGCCGCGGTAGGCGGTTTCGAGGTCCTCCAGGAGGATCCGCCACGACACGCCGTCGACCGCGAGGTGGTGGACGGCCAGCAGGACCCGCCGTCCGTCGAGGACCGCCGCCAGCAGCGGCCCGTGTTCGACGTCGAAGCTGACGTCGCCGGCGAGCAGTTCGGCGGGCCAGACCGGTTCACCGTGCTGGACGCGTCCGCGCGGCGTCTGCTCGAACCGCAGGCGGAGTGCGTCGTGGTGGGCCCAGACCGCGGCCAGGGCCCGGCGCAGCGCGGGTTCGTCGATGTCTTCGGCGAACTCCAGCACCACGCGCTGGTCGAACCGCTCCGGCTGGGTGGCGAAGTACCAGCGCTGGATCGGGGTGAGCGGGGCCGTGCCGGTGACCGGGCCCTGCTCGGCGCGCGGCTCCGCACCGCCACCGGCGTGCGCGGCCAGCGTGGCGAGCGTCGGGTGCCGGAACACGTCGTGCGGCAGCAGGGTCAGCCCGGCGCGGCGGGCCCGCGAGACCACCTGGATGCTGAGGATCGAGTCGCCGCCGAGTGCGAAGAAGTTCGCGTCGGCGCCGACGTCACCGGTGCCGAGCACGTCGGCCCAGATCGCCGCCAGCGTCCGCTCGGCTTCGGTCGTGAGGGCGGTGCGCGCGCCGGCACCGAACTCGGGTGCGGGCAGGGCACGCTTGTCGAGCTTCCCGGTGACGGTCAACGGGAACCGGTCGAGCCGGACGAACGCGGCGGGCACCATGTAGTCGGGTAATGTCCGGGCGAGGAACGCGGCGAGGTCGTCGGCCTCGCCGGTGTGGTACGCGACGAGCCGCTTGATCCCGTGGTCCTCCCGCGCCAGCACGGCGGCCTGACCGACGCCCGGGTGCGCGGCCAGCGCGGCCTCGATCTCGCCGGGTTCGATCCGGAACCCGCGGACCTTGACCTGCTCGTCGGCGCGGCCGGTGTACTCCAGCTCGCCGCGGGTGTTCCAGCGGACGAGGTCGCCGGTCCGGTACATCCGCTCCCCCGCCGGCCCGAACGGGTCGGGCCGGAACCGGTCGGCGGTCAGGGCGGGGTCGCCGAAGTACCCGCGCGCCAGGCCCGCTCCGGCCAGGTGCAGCTCGCCGGGCGCGCCCGGCGGCACCGGCCGCAGGTCCGCGTCGAGGACGTAGGCCCGCATGTTGTCCAGCGGCTTCCCGATCGGAACGGTCTCCGGTACCGCGCCCGGCATCGGGTGCGAGGTCGCGAACGTGGTCGTCTCGGTCGGGCCGTAGCCGTCGACGACGGTGGTCTCCGGGCAGGCTTCGCGCACCCGGCGGACCGCGGCGGCCGGGACGGCGTCGCCGCCGGCCCAGACCTCGCGCATGCCGCGGAAGGTGTCCGGGGCCTCCTGGGCCAGCAGCCGGAACAGGCCCACGGTGAAGAACGCGCCCTGGACGCGGTGCTCGGCGATGATCCGCCGGTAGGTCTCGACGTCGAGGTCGCCGGGCGGGGCGACGACGACCGTGCCGCCGTTCAGCAGCGGCACCCACAGCTCGTACGTCGAGGCGTCGAACGCCGGGGACGCGTGCAGCAGCACCCGCTCGTGCGCGGCGAACCGCCGGTCGGCGGTCAAGGCGACGACGTCGCGCTGGCGCACCGCCACGCCCTTCGGCTTGCCCGTCGAACCCGACGTGTACATGACGTACGCGAGGTTGTCCGGAACCGCTTGCCGCACCGGGGCTTCGGCGCGCGGCCCGCCGGGCAGCACCACGTGTCCACTGTGGACTACGGTCGCGGCACGGGCCTCGTCGGTGACGAGGATCGGCACGCCGGTCAGCAGAGTCTGCAGCCGCGGCGCCGGCGCCCGGGTGTCGAGCGGCAGGTACGCCGACCCGGCCAGGACGGCCGCGAGTTCGGCCACCACCAGGTCCACCGAGCGGTCCAGCAGCACGCCGACGACCGTCTCGGGCCCAGCGCCGAGCGCGGCCAGGTGCCGGGCCAGCCGCCCGGCGCGGTCGGCCAGCTCCGCGTAGGTCAGGCGGACGTCGTCGCCGTCGAGCGCGACGGCGTCCGGGGTCCGGGCCACCTGCGCGGCGAACAGGTCGGCAAGGGTGCCGTCGGGGACCGGGTGGGCCGTGTCGTTCCAGGCGACGAGTACCTGGTGGCGGTCGGCGGCGGTGAGCAGGTCGATGCCGTCGAGCGGGCGGTGCAGGTCTTCGGCGAACGCGTCGAGGACGCCGGTGAGCTGCCGGGCGATCCGCTCGGCGGTCGCGGGCTCGAAGAGGTCCGGGTCGTAGCCGACGTCGATGCTGATCCGCTCCCCCGGCGAGGCGACGACGCTGAGCGGGTAGTTGGTCGCCTCGGCGGCGTCGACGTCCCGCAGCCGCAGCCCCTGCGCCGCGCCGGCGGCGGAGTCGACGGGGTAGTTCTCGAAGACGACGAGGCTGTCGAAGAGGCTGCCGGTGGTCCCGCTCCACGCCTGCAGCTTCGTCAGCGGCAGGTGGCCGTACCGGCGGGCTTCGACCTGGCGGGCCTGCAGCGCGGCGAGCCAGTCCGCGACCGGCGAGCGGTCCGCGGTGACCCGCACCGGCAGGGTGTTGATGAAGATGCCGGTGATCTCGTCGGCGCCGGGCAGGTCGACCGGGCGGCCGGACACGGTGGTACCGAAGCAGACGTCGCGCTCGCCGCTCAGCCGGGACAGCAGCAGCGCCCACGCGCCCTGCAGGACGGTGTTCATCGTCAGGCCGGCGCGGCGGGCGGCGTCCTGCAAGCGGGCCGAACTCTCTACCGGCACGCGCAGCCATTCCGAGGAGCGGGTCGCGTGGGCGTGGGCCGGCGCGCGGTCGAAGGGCAGCCGCGCGGGCGCGGTGAGGTCGCCGAGTTCGCCGCGCCAGTACCGTTCGGCCTCGGCGTCGTCCTGGCGGCCGAGCCAGGCGACGTAGTCCCGGAACGGCGGCCGCTCGGGCAGCGCACCGCCGGCGTAGGCGGCGAAGACGTCCGAGAGCACGCCGAAGACGCTCCAGCCGTCGAGCAGCACGTGGTGGAACGTCCACAGCACGCGGACTTCGGTGTCCGAGAGCCGCGCTAGGGTCAGCCGCAGCAGCGGGCTCGCGGTCAGGTCGAGACCTTCGGCGCGGTCGGCGGCGACGACGTCCCGCCACGCCTGCTCCTGGTCCGCGCCCCGCCAGTCGAGGTGGGTGACCGGGACGGTGACCTGCCGCCGCACGACCTGCACCGGCTCGGGTACGCCTTCCCAGACGATCCGCGTGCGCAGCACCGGGGTCCGGTCGACGACCCGCTGCCAGGCCCGCGCGAGCGCCTCCGGGTCGTCGACGCCGTCGAGGACGAAGGCGACCTGCTGGAAGTAGACGCGCTCCTCGCGCTGGGCGAGGGCGTGGAAGACCATGCCGCTCTGCATCGGGGTGAGCGGGTAGACGTCCTCGACGGACCGGCCGTCCCCGGCCAGTTCGTCTACTGTGGACTGGTCGAGGCGCGCCAGCGGGAAGTCCGACGGCGTGCGGCCGCCCGCGCCGGGCTCGGCGCAGTGCCGGACGATCTCGTGCAGCGCCGAAGCCATTCCGGTGGCAAGGCGTTCCACAGTGGACTCCCGGTGCACGCCCTCGGCGTAGTACCAGGTGAGTTCCAGCTCGCCCGCCTCGACGCGGCCGACGACGTCGAGCAGGTGCGCCCGTGCCGAGCGCGGGCTCTCGTCGGACTCCAGCCGTCCGGAGCCGAACCGGCCGAGGTAGTTGAAGCTCACCTGCGGGTCGATCGCCGGGGCGGTGCCGGTCAGGTACCGCAGGGCGCCGTAGCCGATGCCCCGCCGCGGCACCGCGCGCAGCTGTTCCTTGACGGACTTGAGCGCCGTGCCCCAGTCGTCCGGGACGTCGAGCGCGACCGGGAAGACGCTGGTGAACCAGCCGACCGTCCGCGACAGGTCGACGTCGTCGAAGAGGTCTTCGCGGCCGTGGCCTTCGAGGTCGACGACGGGTGTGCCGCCGGTCCAGTCGCGCAGCACCCGGCCGAGCGCGGTCAGCAGCACGTCGTTGACCTGCGTGCGGTAGGCCGCGGGGACCTCGCGCAGCAGCGCCTCGGTCTCCGTTGCGGAGAGCCGCACGGTGACCGAGCGCATCGATGCGACGGTGTTCGGCCCGGAGCCGTCGACCGGGACCGCGGTTTCCCCCGCCACGGCTTGCCAGTGGCCGAGTTCGTCGTCGAAACCACCGGCGGCCGCGTGTTCGGTGAGCCGGGTCGCCCACTCGCGGAAGGACGTCGTGCGCGGCCCGAGGTCGATCGGCTCACCCTTCAGCGCTTGCGCGTAACCGCGGTCGAAGTCCTCGGCGAGCACGCGCCACGAGACGCCGTCGACGACGAGGTGGTGCACGGCGAGCCGGACGTCGTGGGTGGAAAGGTCGAGGCGTACCAACGGGGTTTCGGCACCGACCGGACCGTTCTCCTGCTGTTCGCCGGTGAACCGCATCCGCAGGGCGTCGTGGTGTTCCAGCACCGCGTCCACGGCTTTCCGGGCCGCCGCGAGGTCGACCCGCTCGGGTCCCAGGTGGACGAACTGGTGGAAGTGCGCCGGCTCGGCCGTCTGGGTCGCGAAGAACCAGCGCTGGATCGGGGTGAGCGGCACCGGGCCGCTGACCGGGCCGCGCTCGACGGCTTCGGCGGCGGTGCGGGCCGCGGCCGCCAGCGCGGCCGGGGTGCGGTGGGTGAACAGGTCGCCGGGCAGCAGCTCCAGCCCGGCGCGCCGGGCCCGGGACACCACCTGGATGCTGAGGATCGAGTCGCCGCCCAGCTCGAAGAAGTCGTCGGTGATCCCGACGCGCTCGGCGCCGAGCACTTCGGCCCAGATCGCGGTCAGCTCCCGCTCGCGGTCGGTGCGCGGCGCGACGTGGTCGTGGCTGCCGAAGTCGGGTGCGGGCAGGGCCTGGCGGTCGAGCTTCCCGTTGACGTTGACCGGGAACCGGTCGAGCTTCACGAACGCGGCCGGGACCATGTAGTCCGGCAGTGTCCGGCCCAGGAACTCGGCCAAGCCTTCGGTCTCCCCGACGACGTAGGCGACCAGGCGCTTCACGCCGCCGTCCGCGCGGGCCAGCACCGCGGCCTGCACGACGTCCGGGTGCTCGCCCAGCGCGGCTTCGATCTCACTCGGCTCGACGCGGAAGCCGCGCACCTTGACCTGCTCGTCGACCCGGCCGACGAACTCGAGCGCGCCCTCGTCGTCCCAGCGCACGAGGTCGCCGGTGCGGTACATCCGCTCCCCCGGCGGCCCGAACGGGTCGGCGACGAACCGCTCGGCGGTCAGGCCGGGCCGGCCGAGGTAGCCGCGGGCCAGCCCGGCGCCGGCGATGTGCAGCTCCCCGGGCGCGCCCGGCGGGACGAGCCGGAACTCGTCGTCGAGGACGTAGACCCGCGTGTTGTCCAGCGGCGCGCCGATCGGCACGACGTCGGGGACCTCGCCGGGCAGCGGGTGCACGGTCGCGAACGTCGTGGTCTCGGTCGGCCCGTAGACGTCGGCGACCAGCGTGTCCGGGCACGCGGCCTGGACGCGGCGCAGGGCGACGGCGGGCACGGCGTCGCCGCCGGTCCAGACCTCGCGGACCCCGGCGAAGACCTCCGGCGCTTCCTGGGCGACCAGCCGGAACAGGCCGGTGGTGAGGAACGCGCCGGTCACGCCGTGAGTCGTGAGCACGCGGCCGAGCGTGTGGACGTCGAGGTCGCCGGGCGGGGCCAGGACGACCGTGCCGCCGTTGAGCAGCGGCACCCACAGCTCGTAGGTGGCGGCGTCGAAGGCCTGCTGGGAGTGCAGCAGGACGCGGTCGTGCGCGGCGAAGCGCCGGTCGGCGGCCAGCGCGGCGACGTCGCGGTGCCGCGCGGCCACGCCCTTGGGCGTCCCGGTCGAGCCGGAGGTGTAGATGACGTAGGCGAGCTGGTCGCGGTGGGTCGTGACCGCGGGCGGGGTCGCCGGTGCGTCGCCCGCGCCGGTGACGATCACTCCACTGTGGACGTCTTCGGCGGTGGCCAGCCAGTTCCGGTCGGCCACCAGGATTTCGGCACCGGCCTCGCGCAGCAGCAGCCGCATCCGCTCAGCCGGGGCGCGCAGGTCGAGCGGGAGGTAGGCCCCGCCGGCCTTCACGATCGCCAGCTCGGCGGCGACGAGCGCGGGCGAGCGGTCCAGCAGCACCGCGACCCGGTCTTCCGGCCGGACGCCGAGGTCGAGCAGCCGGTGGGCCAGGCGGTTCGACCACGCGTCCAGCTCGGCGTAGGTGACGGACTCCTCGTCGGTGACCAGCGCGACCGCTTCGGGGTCACGCCGGACGGCGGCGGCGAACAGCTCCGGCAGGGAACCGCCCGGGAGCGGGCACGCGGTCGCGTTGCGCTCCTCCAGCAGCTGCCGGGTCTCGGCGGCCGACAGCATCGGGATCCGGCTCACCGGCTCGTGCGGGGTAGCGGCGAATCCGCGGACCAGCGCGGCGAGGTGGTGCGCCAGCCGCCCGGCGAGCGCGGGCGCGATCACGTCCGGGTCGTGGTTCAGCACCAGTGACAGCCGGCGGCCCGGGTAGGCGACGACGCCGAGCGGGTAGTTCGTGCGCTCGGCCGCCCGGACGTCCCGCAGCCCCGGCACCTCGGCGGCGGGGTAGTTCTCGAAGACGACGATGCTGTCGAAGAGGCTCTGCCCGGAGCTGCCGCCGAGCGCCTGCAGCCGGGTCAGGCCGAGGTGGCCGAACCGGCGGGCCTCCGCCTGGTTCGCCTGCAGGTCACGCAGCCAGTCCGCGACCCCGCGGTCGCGGTCGAGCCGCACCCGCACCGGCAGCGTGTTGATGAACAGGCCGGCGATGTCGTCCGCGCCGGGCAGCTCGGCCGGACGGCCGGACACCGTGGCGCCGAAGCACACCTCGGTCTCACCGCTGTAGCGGGCCAGCAGCGCCGCCCAGGCACCCTGCACGACGGTGTTGACCGTGAGGTGGTGCCGCCGCGCGAAGGCCTGGACCGCGGCCGACGTCTCGTCGTCGAGTTCGACCGGGACGCGGCCGGTCGAGCTGGCCGTGTGCGCGCGGGTGGCGGTCCGGCCGCCGGGCAGCGGCGTCGGCGTCACGCCGGCGAGTTCGGCCCGCCAGTGGGCTTCGGCGCGCTCGTCGTCCTGCGCGGCGAGCCATTCGGCGTAGTCGCGGAACGGCCGCCGGGCGGGCGGCTCCTCGCCGCGCAGCACGGCGAGGACGTCGGACAGGACACCGAAGACGCTCCAGCCGTCGAGCAGCACGTGGTGGAACGTCCACACGACCCGCACCGAGGTGGCGGAATCCTTCGCGATGACCAGCCGCATGAGCGGCGCCCGCGCCAGGTCGAGCCCTTCGGCGAGGTCGGTTTCCAGCAGCCGGGCCAGCTCCGCGTCGGCGTCCACTGTGGACCAGTCCGGGTAGGACACCAGGACCTCGGCGGCCCGCTGGACGACCTGCACCGGCTCCGGCACGCCCTCCCAGGCGATCCGGCTGCGCAGCACCGGCGTCCGGTCCACGACGCGCTGCCAGGCCTCGCCGAGCCGTCGCGGGTCCGGTACGTCGTCGAGGGCGAACGAGATCTGCTCGAAGTAGTTGCGGTCGCCGCGGCGGGCCAGGCCGTGGAAGACCATCCCGGCCTGCATCGGGGTCAGCGGGTAGGCGTCTTCGACGTCCGCGCCGAGCGCGTCCACCGCGGCCTGGCCGAGGCGGGCGAGCGGGAAGTCCGACGGCGTGCGGCCGCCCGCGCCGGGCTCGGCACAGTGCCGGATGATCCCGCGCAGCGCGTCGAGGAAGCTCTCGGCGAGCCGGGCGACGGTGGCCTCGTCGTGCACGGTTTCGGCGTAGTGCCAGGTGAACCGCAGGGTGTCGCCGTCGGCCTGGCCGACGACGTCGAGCAGGTGCGGGCGGCGGCCGGCGAGGTCGGCGTCGAGGGACACGTCGCCGGGCGGGCCCGCGTAGAGGTCGCCGGCGAGGTCGAACCGGCCGAGGTAGTTGAAGCTCACCGGCGGGTCGATCGCCGGGGCGGTGCCGGTCAGGTACCGCAGGGCGCCGTAGCCGATCCCCCGGCGGGGCACCGCGCGCAGCTGCTCCTTGACCGACTTGAGCGCCTCGCCCCAGTTTTCGGGGACGTCCAGCGCGACCGGGTAGAGGCTGGTGAACCAGCCGACCGTCCGGGACAGGTCGACGCCGTCGAACAGTTCCTCGCGGCCGTGGCCCTCCAGGTCGATCACCGGGACCCCGCCGGTCCAGTCGCGCAGGACCCGGCCGAGCGCGGTCAGCAGGACGTCGTTGACCTGGGTGCGATAGACGTCCGGGACCTGCCGCAGCAGCGCCCGGGTCTCCTCGGCGGACAGGCGGACGGTGACCGTGCGCTCCTCGGCGACCGTGTTGAGCCCGGTGCCGTCGACCGGGAGCGGGGTGACGGCCGGAAGCGCGCGCCAGTGGCCGAGTTCGTCGTCGAAGCCGCCCGCCTCCGCGTGCGCGGACAGCCTCGTGGCCCACTCTTGGAACGACGTCGTCCGCGGGCCGAGTTCTCCCCCGCGGTAAGCGGTTTCGAGGTCCTCGAGGAGGATCCGCCAGGAGACGCCGTCGACGACGAGGTGGTGGGCGGACAGGTGCAGCACGCGGCCCGACAGCGACCAGCGCAGCAGCGAATGCCCGTCGTCCGTGGCGGCGTTTTCCAGCCGCCAGGTGCCGTCGCCGGCGCGGCTGAACCGCGTCCGCAGGGCGTCGTGGTGCTCGGTCAGCCGGGCGAACGCGCCGGTGAGGGCGGTTTCGTCGACGTCCTCGCCGAGTTCGACCGAGATCGCCTGGTCGAACCGGTCCGGCACCCGGACGGTCTCGAAGAACCAGCGCTGGATCGGCGTCGGCACCACGGCGCCGGACACCGGCCCGCGGACCGGCGCCGCTCCGGCTTCGGTCACCACCGCGGCCAGTGCCGCGATCGTCTGGTGCCGGAACAGGTCGGCGGTGGTCACTTCGAGCCCGGCCCGCCGGGCGCGGGCGCTGACCTGGATGCTGAGGATCGAGTCGCCGCCGAGTGCGAAGAAGTTGTCGTCGGCGCCGACGCGTTCCACGCCGAGCACCTCCGCCCAGATCCCGGCGAGCACGGCCTCCCGCGCGGTGCGGGGCGCGCGGCCCCCGGTCTCGACCACCGGTTCCGGCAGCGCCCGCCGGTCGACCTTCCCGTTGGCACTCAACGGCAACGCGCCCAGCACGACGATCGCCGACGGCACCAGGTAGTCCGGCAGCGTGCGTCCCAGCGCGCCGCGCAGCGCCTCGGTGTCCACAGTGGCCCCGTCGGCCGGGACGACGTACCCGACGAGCCGCTTGCGGCCGCCGGTCGCCCGCACGACGACCACGGCCTGCGCCACCGCCGCCTCGGCGGCCAGCGCGCGTTCCACCTCGGCCGGTTCGACCCGGAAGCCGCGGATCTTGACCTGGTCGTCGGCGCGGCCGGCGAACTCGAGGGTCCCGTCGGTGCGCCACCGCGCGCGGTCGCCGGTGCGGTACATCCGCTCGCCGGGGACGCCGAACGGGCAGGCGACGAACCGGCCGGCGGTCGCGCCGGGCCGCCCGGCGTACCCGCGCGCGAGGCCGGGTCCGGCGAGGCACAGCTCGCCGAGCGCGCCGCGCGGCACCGGGCGCAGGTGCTCGTCCAGCAGGTACCCGCGCATGCCGGCCAGCGGGGTGCCGATCGGGACGACCTCGGGGACCGCGCCGGTCATCCGGAAGGCCGTCGCGAACGTCGTGGTCTCGGTCGGGCCGTACCCGTCGACGACGGCCAGGCCGGGGCAGGCGGCCAGGACGTCGCGCACGGCGTCCGGCGGGACGACGTCCCCGCCGGTCCAGACCTCCCGCAGCCCGGTGAAGCACCCCGGGTCCTCCTCGGCGAACAGGCGGAACAGCCCCGCCGTCAGCCACATCGCGGTGACCCCGTGTTCCGCGACCAGTGCCCGGACCGCGTCGGCGTCCAGGTCCCCCGGCGGGGCGACGACGACGGTCCCGCCGGTCAGCAGGGGCACCCACAGCTCGTAGGTGGACGCGTCGAACGCCAGCGGCGAGTGCACCAGCACCCGCTCGTGGGCGCCACCGGCGAACCGCGGGTCGGCGGCCAGCGCGACCACGTCGGCGTGGCGGACCGCGACACCCTTGGGCAGGCCGGTCGACCCGGAGGTGTACTCGACGTAGGCCAGGTTGTCCGGGTGGAGCGCGACTTCGGGTGCACCCGCAGCCTCGTCCACATCGGACACCAGCAGCGTCTGTCCGGCGTGGACAGTCGTGGCGGTGTCGTGCCACCGGTCGTCGGTGAGCAGGAGGTCCGTGCCGTCGAGCAGCAGCCGCAGCCGGTCGGCGGGCGCGCGCAGGTCCAGCGGGAGGTAGGCACCGCCCGCCTTCAGGATCGCCAGCAGGGCCACGACGAGGTCGGCCGAGCGGTCCATCAGCACGCCGACGCGGTCCTCCGGCCGGACGCCCAGCCGGACGAGCCGCCGGGCGAGCCGGTCCGCGCGGGCCCGCAGCCCGCCGTAGCCCCAGCGGACGTCGCCGAAGACCACGGCGGGCGCGTCCGGGTGCTCGGCCGCGACGCGGTCGAACCGCGCGGTGACGGTCTCCCGCGGGGTGGCGTCGACCGCGGCCGGGAGCAGGAACCGGCGGTCGTCCGGGGTGAGCAGCGGCAGCGCGTCCACCGGGCGGGCCGGGTCGGCGGCGATGCCTTCGAGGAGTACTTCGAGGCTCTCGGTCAGCCGGGCGATGGTGGCGGCGTCGAAGAGCGCGGTCGCGTACTCCACCGTGACGCGCAGACCGTCGTCACGCGGCCAGAACTCGATCACCAGGTCGAACCGGGCGGACGGCCGCGGCAGGTCGTGCTCGCGCACCCGCAGCCCCGCGACTTCGCGCGGCCGCACCAGCGGCGTCTGCAGCACGACGACGGCCTGCACCAGCGGCGTCCGAGAGGGATCACGGTCCGGCTGGACCTCTTCGACGACGCGGTCGAAGGGGACGTCGCCGTGCGCGAACGCCTCCAGCACGGTTTCCCGGAACGCGCCGAGGAAGTCCTCGAAGGACTGCCCACCGTCCACTTCGGACCGCAGGACGAGGGTGTTGACGAAGAACCCGGTCAGCGGTTCGAGTTCGGCCCGGTCGCGCCCGGCGACGGCGGTGCCGACTGCGATGTCGCGCTGCCCGCCGTAGGCCGTCAGGAGCAGTTGCACGGCCGCGGTCAGCGTCATGAACGGCGTCGCCCCGAACGGCCGCCCGGCTTCGGTGACCCGCCGCACGAGACCGGCGGGCAGGTCGTGGTGGTGGACCGCGCCCGCGGTGTCGCGCTGCGCGGGACGCGGCCGGTCGGTCGGCACGGCGAGCGGTTCGACGCCGTCGAGCCGCTCCCGCCAGTAGGCGGCCTGCTTGTCCACATCGGACTTCTGCTGCCAGCGCGTGTAGTCGCGGTAGCCCAGCGGGAGCGGCGGCAGGCTGGCGCCCGCGTACAGATCCAGCAGTTCGCCGGTCAGGATGCCGATCGAGCGGCCGTCGGTGACGATGTGGTGCTGGCACAGCACGAGCAGGTGCTCGCCGGGCCCCTGCGGGTAGAGCACCGCCCGCGTCAGCGGCCCGGTGCGCAGGTCGAACGGGGTGGCCAGCTCGGCCGCGAGGACGTCGTCGTCCGCGGGGGTTTCGGCGATCCGCAACGGGATCTCCGCCGTAGGCGCGATCCGTTGCACCCCCTCGCCGTCGACCGAATCGAACGTCGTTCGCAGCGATTCGTGGCGGGCGCAGAGGTTCGCCAGCGCACCGCGCAGGGCCTCGACGTCGAGCGGGCCGGACAGCGCCAAGCCGACGCCGGTGTTGTACTCGGCGCTGCCGCCGGCCAGTTCGTCCAGGAACCACAGCCGCCGCTGGGCCGGGGACAGCGGGAGCACCTCGGCTGGCGGGGTCACCGGGATCGCGGCCTCGTCGGCGCGCGGCGCGGCCTCGACCAGCCGGGCCAGGGCGGTGACGCTCGGCGCGTCGAAGATCGCCCGGGCCGCCAGGCGGACGCCGAACGTCCGGCGCACCCGGGACAACGCCTGCACCGCGAGGATCGAGTCGCCACCGGCGGCGAAGAAGTCGTCGCCGGCGCCGAGGCGGGCCACGCCCAGCACGTCGGCCAGCACGCGGGCCAGCTCGCGTTCGGTGTCCGTCCGCGGCTCGGTGCCGCGCTCCCCCGGGTCCGCGGGCGGCGCGGGCAGCGCGCGGCGGTCGACTTTCCCGTTGCCGCTCAACGGAAGTGCGTCGAGGACGACGAACGCGGACGGCACCATGTAGTCCGGCAGGGCCGCGGCGGCGACGGCCCGCAGGTCGCCGGGGTCGGCGTCCGGCGCCGCGACGACGTAGGCGACCAGCCGCTTGGCGCCGGGCCGGTCCTCCCGGGCCACGACCACGACCTCGGCGACCCCGGGCGCGGCGGCGAGCACCGTCTCGATCTCGCCCAGCTCGACGCGGAAGCCGCGGACCTTGACCTGGTCGTCGGCTCGGCCGAGGAACTCGAACTCGCCGTCGGCGTTCTGGCGCACCAGGTCACCGGTGCGGTACATCCGGTCGCCGGGCGCCCCGGCCGGGTCGGCCACGAACCGGTCCGCGGTCGCGCCGGGCCGGGCCCAGTACCCGCGGGCCAGCCCGGCCCCGGCCAGGTGCAGCTCGCCGGGTTCGCCGGGCGCGACCGGGTTCAGCGCGCCGTCCAGCACGCGCACGCCGACGTCGTCGAGCGGCCGTCCGATCGGGACGGCGTCGGGCACCCGGTCCGCCGACGGCATCCGGTGGCTGGTCGCGAAGGTGGTGGTCTCGGTCGGCCCGTAGCCGTCGACCACGGTGAGGCCGGGGCAGGCACGCAGCACGCGCCGGACGGCGCCGGACGGGACGACGTCACCGCCGGTCCAGACCTCCCGCACGCCGCGGAAGCAGTCCGGCGCTTCCTGCGCCACGATGCGGAACAAGCCGGCCGTCAGCCAGAGCGCTGTGACGGCGTGCCGTTCGAGGAGCCCGCGCAGGGTTTCGACGTCGAGGTCGCCGGGTGGGGCGACCACGACCGTGCCGCCGGAGAGCAACGGTACCCACAGTTCGTACGTCGTCGCGTCGAACGCGGCGGGCGAGTGCAGCAGCACCCGGCGGTGCGCGTCCCCGGCGAACCGGGTGTCCGCGGCCAGCGCCGCCACGTCCCGGTGCCGGACCGCGACCCCCTTCGGCGCGCCGGTCGAGCCCGAGGTGTGCATGAGGTAGGCGAGCCGGTCACCGTCCACATCGGGCAGTTCGCGGTCCCGTTCCGGCAGCGGCTGCCTGGCTTCGACGACGGGTCCACTGTGGACCCTTCCGGCGCGCCCGGGGTCGTCGGTCACCAGCACCGAAACCCCGGCGGTGGCGAGCACCAGCCGGAGCCGGTCGTCCGGCGCCCGCAGGTCGAGCGGTACGTAGGCGCCGCCGGCCAGCACGACCGCCAGCTCGGCGACCACCAGCTCGGCCGAGCGCCGCAGCAGGAGCCCGACCCGGTCCTCCGGGGACAGTCCCAGCCGGAGCAGGTGCGCGGCGAGCCGCTCGGCGCGGTCGGCCAGCTCGGCGTAGGTGAGCCGGTCTTCGCCGTCGACCGCGACGGCGTCCGGGGTTTCGCGGACCCGGGCGGCGAACAGCTCGGTCAGTGCCCCGGTTCTCGCCGGGGAGTCTTGCACGGTCATCGTCGGTCGCACCTTCCGGGCGCAGGCTGAGGAGCCCGCCGGCACGGCGGGCACGGGGAGGGGTTCGAAGGTCAGCGGCGCCGCGCGAGGCGGCCACCGATTTCGACCGCGGCAGTGCGGAAGCGGCCGCACGGGGTGGCCCGGCCGGTCGCGGGGTCGCGGACGGTGAAGCTGCCGTCGTCGTGCAGGACCAGTCCGGGGTAGACCTCGCCGTCGACGACGAGCGCGGCACCCGCGCCGTCGCGGCGGACGGTGTAGTCGATGGCCCCGTTGCGGTAGGTGCCGAAGTGGCCGTCCGGGACCGGCACGGGCCGGGCACCGGGCTGGCCGAAGCGCTGTTCGGGCAGGTCGAGGCCCAGTTCGCGCAGTTCGGCGGCGACGTCGTGCCACATGTCGGTGCCGGCGGCGCCGTTCGCGGTGAACGCGACCACGCAGGCGCCGGCCTGGTCGACGCGCAGGTGGCAGGACGTGCCGTCGGCGGTGCCGTCGTGGCCGAGCCAGGTGTCCTCGCCGGAGCCGAAGTGCGCGATGCCGAGGCCCCAGCCGTCGGCGAGCCCGAACGGCTCGGCTTCCGGCACGGCCCGGTGCATGTCGGCGGCCGTCACGACGTCGAGCAGCCCCGGCTTGCCCAGGTGGATCCGGCCGAGCTCGACCAGGTCCCGCGCGCTGAACGCGAGCGCCCCGGCGGGTTCGAGCATGGGCGGCAGCACCTGTTCGACCGGCCGCGCCCCGGCCGGACCGGTGGCCCGCCCGTGCCCGGAGACGCCGTGCCCGGCGTAGACCGGCTCGATCTTCGACGGCCGCAGGACGATCGCCTCGACCGCCTCCCGCCAGGTCATCCCGGTCACCGCCTCGATCACGGCGCCGACCAGCGCGTACCCGAGGTTCGAGTAGGAGAACGCGGTGCCCGCCGGGCAGACGGGGACGGCCTCGCGCACCTCGCGCAGGCAGCCCGCGGCCGGGTCGGCGGGGTCGGACGGGAGCCCGCTGGTGTGACTGAGCAGCCGGCGCGGGGTGAGGCCGCGGTCCAGGCCGGCCACGCCCAGGACGTCGCCGACGGGTTGGTCGAGCTCCAGGTCGTCGTCGGCGACGAGGGCCATCACGACGGTCGCCGTGGCCACCTTGGTCACCGACCCCGACGGCACCGCGGACTCCCCGGTCATCGGCGTGCCGCGGTCCTGGTCCTCGACACCGGTCTGGACCACCATCCGCTCGCCGTCGCGCAGGACCGCGAGCTGCGCTCCCGGCACCCGGTGCCGGCGAGCCGCGCGGCCCAGCACCGCGTCCAGCCGTTCCACCGTGACCCGTTGCCGGTCCGAGGCGAGGTGACCGTCTCGTACGGATTGCATGACCCGACCCTCCGATATCGCACGAAAAACCCAGCACTGCGAATGCCCCACGACCGCAACCGCCCCGAACAATCCCCACCAGCACAGCTCACCGGGGCCGCTGGAATCAATACGCTGCCTGTTCGCCGCTGATCGTCAGTACCGCCAATCGTGGGATTCCAACACTGAACGAAGGCGGTTCGGGGCTACCCAACGTAGCAACGGCACCGGCACCATTCCACGAGCTGAACAGCGATTTACCCGACGGTTTCCAGCACCGGCGCACACGTCGAACAACGGCGGGTAGCGGCAAATCGCCGGACCACCTCGCCGACCGGTTCACACGGCCACTGCTCGACCGCTGGACCCTGTTACCCCGTGGCGCAACGGCTCAAACCGGCGATCTTCCACCACTTCCCGCCTTCCAGCCCGCACCCCCGCAATGGACCCGCGAACTGCGGAAACGCAATTCTTGATCTTTCCCCGGCGGATTACCGGCGAGTCAACCAGCACATCCGGACGCACGTGCACCGTCTCGTGCACCCAGGCACCGGTTTTATTTCAGATAATTCGCCGGTCATCCCAGCGTCCGGGAAACAGGACAAGAACCGCACCACCCGATTGGACCGTAACGAAATAGGCGGCGCAATTCGGAGGGTGATCGGCCGCTTCGCCCGCCGGAATCCTCCCCGAATGCGCCGCCGTCACCGGAGCGGGTGCGCCGAGCTTCGTGCCCTTGCGGTACCCGCCGAAGATCAACCCCAGAACCAGGATGACGAGCGCGATCACCAGGACCCACAACCACCACTTGCGCACGGCGTCTCCCCTCTCCGGCGGGCTCGACTCCGCGAACGTACCCACCGGGCCGGTTCGCCAAGCGCCGGCCGGGGTATTCCTCCCGGCATGGGTGCATGGGGCAAGCGGCTCATCGGAATCGGTGCGGCAGTGGTGGTCTTGGCGGTCGCGGCGCTCGTCGGATCGGCCGTTCACCTGTTACCCCAGTTGCGCAACCCGTTCGCCCAGCAGACCGAAGAGCATTCCGGGCCGGTGCTGCTGCAGTCGATCGTCGAGCTGTCGCGCTACGAGGCCGCCAGTGGTTCGTTCCAGGTGGTCGTGGACATCACGACCAGCTCGGTGCTGCCGAGCTTCCTCGTGGGCAGCGACACGATGTTCATCGGCGTCGGCACGGACAACGCGTACGTGGACTTCTCCGGGCTGAAGGGCGACGCCGTCCAGGTTTCCGACGACCGGCAGTCGGCCACGATCACCCTGGCGCACGCCCAGCTGGAGCCGGCGACGCTGGACGTGCACGAATCCCACGTCTACGCGCAGCAGCAGGGTCTGTTCACCCGCATCAACGACTTCCTCAACGGCAACCCGAACTCGCAGCAGGCCCTTTACGAGCTCGCCCAGAAGGAGATCCAGGCCGCGGCCGCGAAGAGCACGCTGGTGGCCGACGCCGAGCGGAACACGAAGGTGATGCTGACCGGCCTGCTGCAGTCGCTCGGCTTCAAGAACATCGCGGTGAACTACGCGGACAACCCGGCCGGCGGGTGAACCGGCCGGTCAGCGGTGCAGGCGCTGGGGCCAGTCCTCGGGCAGCCGCTCCGCCGGGCCGGGCGCCGCCTGGGTGAGCGGGCGGTGCTCCGGGGCGGCCAGCGCGGGACCGGACTCGTACATCGTCTCCGCTTCGTAGTCCCAGAACCACTCCTCGCCCGGCTCGAAGCTGCGGACGATCCGGTGGCCTGTCGCCGCGGCGTGGGCGCTGGCGTGCTGGCCGGGCGAGGAGTCGCAGCAGCCGATGTGGCCGCAGCCGGCGCAGCGCCGGAGGTGGAACCACCAGCCCGGCGGGTCCGCGGCGTCGCAGTCCGCGCAGCCAGGGCCGCTCGGCGGCACCGAGGGGTCGACTCCTTGCATGCGAACTCCTCCGCTCGGGACCACGGCCACCGCCGACTCTAATCCGAACCGCGGGCAGCGCCGAATCGGGGCTTTCTCGCTAGCGGCTGTGTGTGGGCGTGCCGGGTGGCCCGGCCGGCTGCGGCCGCCACAGCCGGCGCCGGTGGGCTCGGACCGAGGGCGGTCGCCCCCTAGCGAGCGTTCGTCACGCCCTGCCCGGAGTGGCCAACACGCCGTCCGGAACGGCCAACATGGCGCCTGGAGTGGCCAACATGGCACACGATGCGCGTCGGCCAATGCCCCTGTCGGCGTGCCCACCTGCGCGGCGACTTTGCCGAGGCCCTGACCCGAGACGTAGCCCGCCACGACGCCGCCCATGTGGATGACGGTCAATCGGGCGGTGCCGGCCGGGAAAAGTTCGGGATCGATTCAGAGATTTCTGCTAGCCTCGCCACTGTCTCGCGGCTCACCGTGGCGCCGCCCCGCTAGGCGAACTCACCGAGGAGCGCAATGACTGCCATCGTCCGGGTCAAGGGCCGCGAAGTTCTCGACAGCCGCGGCAACCCGACCGTCGAGGTCGACGTCGAGCTGGCGGACGGCTCACTCGGCCGGGCCGCGGTGCCCTCGGGCGCCTCCACCGGTACCCGGGAAGCGGTCGAGCTGCGGGACGGGGACAAGGCGCGGTTCCACGGCAAGGGCGTGCGCAAGGCCGTCGACGCCGTGAACACCGAGATCGCCGAGGCCGTCGTGGGCCTGGACGCCGAGGCGCAGGCGGAGGTCGACCGCGCGCTGATCGCGCTGGACGGCACCGCGAACAAGGCCCGGCTCGGCGCGAACGCGACGCTGGGCGTGTCGCTCGCCGTGGTCAAGGCGGCCGCGGCCGCCAGCTCGCTGCCGCTCTACCGGTACGCCGGCGGGGTGTTCGCCCACCTGCTGCCGATGCCGATGATGAACATCATCAACGGCGGCGCGCACGCGGACAACCCGATCGACTTCCAGGAGTTCATGATCGGCCCGGTCGGCGCGCCGACGTTCGCCGAGGCCGTGCGGATGGGCTCCGAGGTCTTCCACACGCTGCGCAAGTCGCTGCACGACGCCGGGCACAGCACCAACGTCGGCGACGAAGGCGGGTTCGCGCCCAACCTCAGCTCCGCCGACGAGGCCCTCGAGTTCGTGCTGCGCGCGATCGAGCAGTCCGGCTACACCCCCGGCGAAGACATCGCCCTGCTGCTCGACCCGGCCGCGTCGGAGTTCTACACCGGCGAGGTCTACGACTACACCGGCGAGGGCCGCAAGCGCAGCGTCGAGGAGCACGTCGCCTACCTCGCCGACCTGACCGCACGCTACCCCATCGTGTCCATCGAGGACGGTCTCGCGCAGGACGACTACGCCGGCTGGAAGCAGCTCACCGACACCATCGGCGACCGCGTCCAGCTCGTCGGCGACGACGTCTTCTGCACCAACGTGAACCTGCTGAAGGACGGCATCGAGCGCGGCATCGGGAACTCGATCCTGGTCAAGGTCAACCAGATCGGCACCCTCACCGAGACCCTGACCACGGTGGAGACCGCGCACAAGGCGGGCTACTCCGTGGTCATGTCCCACCGCTCCGGCGAGACCGAGGACACCACGATCGCCGATCTCGCCGTGGCCACCAACTGCGGCCAGATCAAGACCGGCTCGCTGTCCCGCGCCGACCGCACGGCCAAGTACAACCAGCTCATCCGCATCGAGGAGGAGCTGGGCGCCGAGGCGCGCTACGCCGGCGCGAGCACGATCAGCGGCCGCCGCTGAGCGGGTAGTGGATCAGCTCCACCCCGCCGGTGGCGTAGTTCGCGACGTCCGCGGACACGGCTTTGCCCACTTCGGACTCGCGCGCGGCGGCCATGGCCTCGGCCGACTCGAAGTCGGCGTGGAACACGGCGAAGTACTTCTGCTCCCCGGCGAGCGTGGTGACGTCGAAGGAGTACTGCCACCGGACGAGGCCGGGCATCTGCGCCACCAGCGGCAGGTGGGTGCTGGTGTAGTACTCGCGGAAGTGCGCTTCGTCGACGGGCGGCGGGTAAAGCACGGTCATGCGGTGCATCGGGTCCCTTTCGGCGGTGGTCCCCTCCACCCTGGCACATCGCGGCGCGACGCGCGTCCGGGTTACGCCAGGACCGAACGGCCCAGCCCGGTCAGCACGGCGTCGTCCTGCGGGGTGTGGACGCGGCTGCACAGCACGTCCCGGTAGTGGCGCTGCAGCGGGTTCCCGTGCGTCAGGCCCGGGTTGCCCGCCAGCGCGACGGCCTGCTCGACCGCCTCGATGAGCAGCCGGGTGGCGAGGACCTTGGCGACGCCGGCGTGCGCGGCGGCGCCGGGGTCGCCCTCGTCCACCCGGCGGGCCAGTCCGAAGAGGATCTCCTGCGCGCCGGTGATCCGCGCGGCGATCTCCCCCGCGCCGGCCTGGAACCGCGGCAACGTCGCCAGCGGCTTGCCCAGCCCGCTCGGCACGCGCTCGCGGAGGAACCCGGTGAGCCAGTCGAGCGCGTTGCGGGCGACACCGAGGTACAACGCGGGCAGTGCCAAGGGGAACGTCAGCACGGGCGGCCGTTGGCTGTCCGGTGTGGACAGTCCGGCGGTGGCCCCCTCCGCCACCGGGACGTCGGCGAACACGACGTCGTGGCTCGCGCTCGCCCGCAGGCCGAGGTGGTCCCAGGTCGGCTCGATCGTGATGCCCGGCGCGTCGGCGCGGACCAGGAACCCGCCGACGCGCGGCTCGGGCTCGTCGGTCCGGGCCCACACCACCAGCCAGCGCAGGCCGACCGAGCCGGTCGAGTAGATCTTGCGGCCGGACAGGCGCCAGCCGTCCGCGGTCCGGCGCGCGACGGTCGCGGGCAGGCCGCCGCGGGTCGGTGAGCCGAGCTCCGGTTCGACGCGCAGCGCGTTGATCAGCACCGGCCGCCCGGCCGATTCCGCGAGCACTTCCCGGTAGAGCTCCTCCGGCCACGACGGGTCGGCGCCCTGCCCGGCGTGGACGAACAGCGTCATCGCGGTGACCAGCGCGACCGACGGGTCGCCGCGGCCCAGCTCGGCCAGCAGCCGCGCGGTGTCGAGGACCCCGGCACCCGGACCGCCGTAGCGCGGGTGCACGGTCGTCGTCAGCAGGCCGGCCGCGTGCACCAGTTCGACGCCTTCGTGCGGGAACGTCGCGTCGCGGTCGTGCTCGCCGGCCCGCGCGGCCAGCCCGGCGACGATCGAGGGCAGCGCGGCCAGGTCGGGCTTCGGCACGGTGGTGACGCTCGTGGTCACGAGTTCCTCCGGGGGTCGGGAGCGACGCCGACGATAAGCCGCCCGGATCGCGCGGAGCCAGCGGCGTCCACCAAATGGACACCTGGAGCTGCCCAATTGACAGGGTGGCCGCGGATGCCGTTCCCTACCGATGCGTTTCTCTTGCGGCGAAAGGAAAGCAGATGCCCGTCGAGTTCGTCGGCATGATCGGCACCCAGGACGCGAGCGAGACCCGGCCCGCCAGAGGCCCGGTCGTCGACCCGGCCTACGTCCGCCGGTTCGCCCGGGCGCACGAGGACGGCGGGTTCGACCGCGTGCTCATCGGCTACGGCGCGGGCTGGCCGGAAGGCCAGCAGGTCGCCGCCTACGCGGCCGCGCACACCGAGCGCCTCGGCGTGCTCGTGGCGCACCGCCCCGGCTTCGTCGCCCCGACGCTGGCGGCGCGCGCGTTCGCCACCCTCGACCACTTCAGCGGCGGGCGCGTCGCGGTGCACACCATCACCGGCGGCAGCGACGTCGAGCAGGCCCGCGACGGCGACTACCTGCCCAAGGACGAGCGGTACGAGCGCACCGGCGAATACCTCGAGATCCTCAAGCGCGCCTGGACGTCCGGGTCCGCCTTTTCCCACCACGGCAAGCACTACCGGCTCGACGACTACACCCCGCAGGTGCGGCCGCTGCAGAACCCGCGCATCCCGCTGTACTTCGGCGGTTCCTCCGAGGCGGCCTACCGCGTCGGCGGCGAGCACGCCGACGTCTTCGCGCTGTGGGGCGAACCGCTGAAGGAAACGGCGGAGCAGATCGCGTCCGTCCGGGCGGCGGCGAAGGCGGTCGGCCGGCTCACTCCGCCGGGGATCAGCGTGTCGTTCCGGCCGATCCTCGCGCCCACCGAGGAACTGGCGTGGGAGCGGGCCGAGCGGATCCTCGACAAGATCACGGCGTCCGGCGCGGCGAAAGCGGCCCGCGAATGGCGCGACGGCGGTCCGCCGACCAACGTCGGCAGCGTGCGCCTGCTGGCCGCGGCCGCGAAAGCCGATCGCCACGACCGTGCACTGTGGACTCCGCTGGCCACCGCGACCGGCGCCGCCGGCAACTCCACCGCGCTGGTCGGCACGCCCGAAACCGTCGCGCGGGCGTTGCTGGACTACGTCGACATCGGCGTCACCACCCTGCTGATCCGCGGCTACGACCCGCTCGACGACGCGATCGACTACGGCAGGCACCTGCTGCCGCTGGTCCGCTCCGAACTGGCCCGCCGCGAGCGCCGCCCCGCGACGGCGGCCGCCGTATGACGCGCGCGCCCGCACGCTGGCTCCCGGCCGAAGGCGTGACCGTGCGCGGCTCGGTCGTGGTGCTGCCGGGCCGCGGCGAGCACCCCGGGCTCTACGCCCGGCTCGGCACCCGGCTCGCCGCCGACGGCTACCGGGTCGCCGCCGTGTCCTCGCCCGGCGACGTCGCGGCCGAACTGCGCGGCGGGCCGGTGCCGGTCGTCCTGCTCGGGAGCGACGCCGGCGCCGTCCAGGCCGTGACCCTCGCCGCGGAGCTGCCGGTGCACGCGGTCGTCGCGGCCGGTCTCCCGCTGTCGGCCGACGCCCCCGCGGACCACTCGTGGGCGGGTGAGCTCGACGCGCGGACGGCGTGCCCGGTGCACCGGGCCCTGCTCGAAGCCGACGAGCACCTCGAGCGCGGCGCCCTCGCCGCGGAGCCCGCCGATCTCCCGGCGGTGCTCCCCCGCGTCCCGGTGCTCGTGCTCCACGGCGAAGCGGACGTGATCGCGTCCCCGAAGGCCGCCCGCGCCTTCGCCGAGATGCTCCCGGCCGGCCGGTTCGTCCTGGTCGGCGGCGGTCGCCACGACGTGCTCAACGACGTGCACCACCGCAGCGTCGCCGCCGAGATCGTCCAGTTCGTGGAGTGGCTGCGGGCCGGGACGCGCGGACCGGTCCTGGTCCGGGGATGATGGCGGGCATGCGCATCTCGGCCAGAGCGGACTACGCGATCAGGGTGCTGCTGGAGCTCGCCGCGGACACGACGCGGCCGATCACCTGCGAAGCCGTCGCGTCCACCCAGGACATCCCGGCCCGGTTCATCAAGGCGGTCATGCGGGACCTGCGCCAGGCCGGGCTGGTCCGCAGCCAGCGCGGCTGCGAGGGCGGCTACTGGCTGGCCCGGCCGGCCGGCGAGGTGACCGTGCGGGACGCCGTGGTCGCGGTCGACGGCGAGTTCCTCTCCGTCCGCGGCGAACCGCGGCCCGCGCTGGCCTACCACGGCACCGCCGCCGGCCTGACCCCGTTCTGGTCGGGGGTCGAAGCCGGCCTCGACGCGATCCTGAGCGCGACGACCCTCGCCGACCTGCTGACCGGCGCGGCCCCGGCCCGCGTCGTCTCCTGAAAGGACGTCCCATGAGCGACCTCTGGCACCAGCCGCTGCGCCACATCCGCGGCGCGGACCTGACCGGCGACACCAACCAGACGACCGGGATGAAGCGCCTGGAGGCGATCTCCGGCAAGACCGTCGGGTCGTCGAAGGTGTGGATGGGCGAGACGCACGTCGCGCCGGTGACCAACTCCGGCGACCACCACCACGGCGAGGCGGAGACGGCGATCTACGTCAAGTCCGGCCACCCGGTGTTCGTCTTCGCCGACGGCGACGAGGAAGTCCGCATCGAAACCGGGCCCGGCGACTACATCTTCGTGCCGCCGTACGTGCCGCACCGCGAAGAGAACCCGACCGACGAAGAGGCCGTGGTCATCATCGCCCGCAGCAGCCAGGAGGGCATCGTGGTCAACCTGCCGAGCCTGTGGTCCCCGGTCGACGTGCCCGAGGACTGACCCGTGGGGCTCGACGTCGTCGAATACACCGATCCCGCCTGCCCCTGGGCATGGGGATCGGAGCCGAAGTTCCGCCGGCTGCGGGCGGAACTCACCGGCGCCCGGTGGCGGCGGGTGTTCGGCATCCTCTTCGACGACGACGAGGACCCCGCGCCGGACCCGGCCGCCGAAGCCGCGTGGTACGCGAAGTTCATCGACGGCGTCACCGAGCACACCGGTGCCCCGAAGGCACCGCACCTGTCCTGGGTCGCGCGGACGAGCTGGCCGGCGTCGCTGGCGGCGAAAGCCGCCGAAGCGCAAGGGGAAACCGTCGCCGACCTCGTCCTGACGCGGCTGCGCGAGACGACGTTCGTGCTCGGCACCCCGGCCGACGACACCGAGCGGGTGCTCGCCGCCGTCGAGGACGTGCCCGGCCTCGACCTCGCGGCGTTGCACGCCGCCATGACGAGCGACGAGATCCGCCAGGCCGTGCGCGACGACTGGCGCGAAACGCGCAACCCGTGCCCGGAAGTCCTCGACATCACCGCGCCCGGACCGCACAGCGGCCGCGCGAAGCACCTCGAGCACCACGTCCGCTACGCCTTGCCGACGTTGACCTTCACGGGTCCGGGCGGCCGGTTCGTCGTGCCCGGCTGGCGGCCGCTGGGCGAGTACTTCGACGCCGCGCGCGCCGCGACGGTCCACAGTGGATCTCTTCCCGGTTCGTGGGAACACCGCCGCGCGCATTGACTCTCCCCTGCGGCCGGGGAAAATAGACACACGCCGGTGACCGATTAGCCCGGCGCCACAACCAGAATCTCCGCGGCCGACACCGCATTGGGGAGTTCCCGCATGCCCTCGAAACCCCGGCTCGCCCTGCTCGTGGCCGCCCTGCTCGGCCTCACCGCGCTCACGGCGTGCGGATCGTCCACTTCGGACGCGTCCGGCGAGGTCGTGCTGCGCGTCGGCGACCAGACCGGCGCCACGCAGTCCCGGCTGAAGGCCGCCGGGCTGCTCGACAACCTGCCCTACAAGATCGAGTGGTCGCAGTTCGCGGCCGCGGTCAACCTGCACGAAGCCCTGCGCGCGGACGCCATCGACATCGGCGGCGCCAACGACTCCCCGACCGTCACGGCGATCGCCGGCGGCTCGAAGATCAAGGTCGCCGCGGCCTGGAGCAACGGCGGCAAGGGCACCTACCTCCTGGTGCCGAAGGACAGCCCGGCCCGCACCGTCGCCGACCTCAAGGGCAAGCGGGTCTCCCCCACCACCCGCGGCAGTGTCGCGCACTTCCTGGTGATCGGCGCGCTGAAGCAGGCCGGGCTGTCGGACAAGGACGTCACGCTGAACTTCCTCGCTCCTTCGGAGGCGAACGGCGCGTTCTCGACCGGCAACATCGACGCCTGGGCCACCTGGAGCGTCTACGCCGCCCGCGCCCGCGGCGAACTCGGCGCGCGGGTGCTCTCGGACGGCGCCGGCATCAACTCCGGCCTCAACGTGCTCTCGGCCACCGACAAGGCGCTCGAAGACCCGCGCAAGCGCACCGCGATCCAGGACTTCGCGAGCCGCGTCGACAAGAGCTACGCCTGGTCGAAGGCCAACCCCGACGCGTTCGACAAGTGGTACGCCGGGTTCGCGCACCAGCCCCTCGAAATCGCCGCCCAGGTCCGTCCGGACGAGACGACCTACCGGCGCATCCCGGTGGACGCCGCGCTCGCCGCCCAGCTGCAGAAGACCTACGACACCTGGGTGCAGCAAGGGTTGTTCCCGGGCGGCAAGAAGCTGGCCGAGTACCTCGACTCCGGGCTCGACCCGCGATGATCCGCTTCCCGTACCGGGCCGTGTCCTGGCTGACCCCGGTCGCCCTGCTCGTCCTGTGGGAGCTCCTGGCGCAGACCGGGATCCTGCCGAAGCAGGTGCTGCCCGCCCCCAGCAGCGTGCTCGTCAAGGCGGGCGACCTGCTGGCCGACGGCGAACTGGTGACGAACCTGCTGGCCAGCCTTCAGCGCTCGGCCACCGGGTTCGCCATCGGGGCGAGCCTCGGCCTGGGGACCGGGCTGCTGGTCGGACTGTCCAAAGTGGCCGACGCGCTGCTGGACCGCAGCATCCAGATGGTCCGCGCGGTCCCGTTCCTGGCCATCCTGCCGCTGGTCATCGTCTGGTTCGGGATCGGCGAGGCGGGCAAGATCTTCCTGATCGCGCTCGGCACCGCCGTCCCGCTCTACCTGACCACCGTGCTCGGCATCCGGCAGATCGACCCGAAGCTGCTGGAAATGACCGACGTCGTCGGGCTCGGCCGGGCCGCGCGGATCCGCTGGGTCGTGCTGCCCGGCGCGCTCCCGTCGATCCTCGGCGGCCTGCGGCTCTCGCTCACCGCCGCCTGGCTCGCCCTGGTCATCGCCGAAACGCTCGGCGCCGACGCGGGACTCGGGTTCATGGCCACGAACGCCCGGGAATTCCTGCAGACCGATGTGATCGTGCTCGTCGTGCTCATCTACGCCGCGATCGGGATCCTCTGCGACCTCGTCACGCGCGTGCTCGAACGCCGGCTGCTGCGCTGGCACCCCACCTACGCCCGCCTGACCGCCTGAGGAACCGCCATGACACTCTCCCGCCGCACGTTCCTGACCGCGGCCGGCCTCACCGCGCTGGCCGCCCCGCTCGCCGCCTGCGCCACCGGTTCGGCCGGCGGCGCCACCCCGGGCAAGGTGCGCCTGACCTACAGCACCATCTCCGTCCCGAAGTCCCGTGGCGTGCTGGAGAAGACGCTGAAGGACCAGGGCATCGCCGTCGAGTGGGTGGGCCCGTTCCCCAACCACGCGCCTACGCTGCAGGCGGTCGTCGGCGGCACCGCCGACTTCAGCTTCGGCGGCAGCACCACCCCGGCCGACCAGGCGATCCTGTCCGGCGCCGACCTCGTCTACGTCGCCTGGGCGGCCTCGACCCCGCGGACGACGGCGATCGTCGCCGGCGCGCACACCGGCATCGAAAAGGTCACCGATCTCGCGGGGAAGACCGTCGCGGTCAACAAGGCCGGACTCGGCGAGTTCCTGCTCGTCGCCGCCTTGGAGAAGTACAACGTGCCGCGCGAATCGGTGAAGATCACCTACCTCAACCCGCCCGAGGCGTCCGCGGCCTTCGGCGCCGGGAAGATCGACGCGTGGGCCATCTGGCAGGGCTTCCGCGAGATCGCCGAGGTGCAGTACGGCGCCAAGCCCATCTTCGTCGACGGTGACGAACTGGACTTCCAGATCGACTTCACCAGCTTCCTCGTCCGCCGTGAGTACGCCGAGCAGAACGCCGACACCATCCGCAAGGTGATCGCCGCGTTCCAGGCCGACTACGAGTGGCAGAACCAGCACTACAAGGAAGCCCTCGACATCGGCAACGCCGTCTCCCACTACCCCCAGGCCGTGCTGGACAAGATGGCCGCCAAGAACGTCCAGACGAAGCTGGCGCTGATCAACGACGACGGGATCGCGCAGCTGCAGCGTGGCGCGGACTGGCTGACCCAGCGCAAGATCCTCAGCGGCCCGATCACCATCGCCGACCACGCGGTAAAGCTGTGAGCACGGCCGTGCGCGTGCGCGCGCTGACCAAGAGCTTCGGGCCGCGGACCGTCCTGAGTGGACTGGACCTCGACATCGCGCCCGGCGAGTTCGTCGCCCTCATCGGCGAAAGCGGCTGCGGCAAGACGACGTTGCTGCGGCTGCTGGCCGGACTCGACACCCCCGACGGCGGCGACCTCGAAGCCCCGCCCGAGCGGATGGTGGTGTTCCAGGAACACCGGCTGCTGCCGTGGCGGCGGGTGTGGCAGAACGTCGCCGTCGGCCTCCCCCGCGAGGCCGCCGCCCGGGCGCTGACCGAAGTCGGGCTGGCCGGCCACCTCGACGCCTGGCCGGTCACGCTCTCCGGCGGCGAGGCCCAGCGCGTCGCGCTCGCCAGGGCGCTGGTCCGCGAGCCGCGGCTGCTCCTGCTCGACGAGCCGTTCGCCGCGCTCGACGCGCTCACCCGGATCAAGATGCACGCACTGGTCCGGCAGCTCGTCGCCGCGCACCGCCCGGCCGTGCTGCTGGTCACCCACGACGTCGACGAGGCCATCCTCCTCGCCGACCGCGTGGTCGCGCTGCGGTCCGGCCGGCTCGCGGCCGAGCACCGCGTCGACTTCGGCGGCGAACGCAGCCGCCGCAACCCCGCGTTCGACGAGCTGCGCCACCGGCTGCTGGCCGAGCTGGGGGTCGCCGAACTGGCCGAGACCCGGTGAACGCCGACGTGCTCGTCATCGGCGGCGGCCTGGCCGCGACCTGGACCGCGCTGGCCGCAGCGCAGGCCGGCGGGGACGTCGTGCTGGTCGACAAGGGCTACTGCGGCACGAGCGGCGTCACGGCCACGGCCGGGGTCACGCACTGGTTCGTCGAACCGTCCCGGCACGAACAGGCGGTCGCCGAGCGGCACGCGCACGCGGGCGGGCTCGCCGATCCCGAGCAGGCGCTGCGGGTCCTGCGCACGACGTGGGAGCGGCTGCCCACGCTGGACCGGTACTACCCCTTCCCGGTCCGCGACGGGCGGCCGGACCGGACGAACAACGTGCGCGGGCCGGAGTACCTGCGCGCGATGCGCGGGCTCGTCCACCGCGCCGGCGTCCGCATCCTCGACCACCACCCGGCGCTGGAACTGCTGGTGCGCCCGGACGGTTCGGTGGGCGGCGCGGCCGGGGTCCGGCGGCAGGCGGGCGGGAACTGGCAGGTCCGCGCGGGCGCGGTCGTCCTGGCCACCGGCGGCACGGCGTTCCGCTCGCACCTGCTCGGCTCCCGCGGCAACACCGGCGACGGCCACCTGATGGCCGTCGAAGCCGGCGCGACGCTCGCCGGCATGGAGTTCTCGAACTACTACACCCTCGCGCCGGCGTTCTCCACGATGGCGCGGTCGATGACGTACCTGTTCGGCACCTACACCGACGCCGACGGGCGAGTCATCGAGCTGCCGTCCGGCCCGGACCGCAACCGCGTCCTCGGCGCGGCGATGCTGCGCGGCCCGGTGTTCACGACGCTCGACCGGGCGCCGGAGTGGGTGCGCCGCAAGATGCCGGTGGTGCAGCCGAACTTCCTGCTGCCGTTCACCCGCCGCGGCATCGACCCCTACACCCAGCCGTTCGAGGTCACGCTGCTCGGCGAAGGCACCATTCGCGGCGTCGGCGGGCTCGTCACCGGGCCGGACTGCGACACCGGCGTACCCGGCCTGTTCGCGGCGGGCGACGTCGCGAGCCGGGTGCCGGTCGTCGGCGCGATCTCGGGTGGCGGCTCGCCCAACTCCGCGTGGGCGGTCTCGTCCGGGACGTGGGCCGGGCGGGCCGCGGTCCGGTACGCCCGCACCACCACGGCGTCGCCGCTGCGGCCGATCGGGAAAGCCGGGATCCGGCCGGGCGGCCGGCCGTCCGCTGTGGACACCGCCGTCGTGGTCGACCTCGTCCGGGAGGAGCTGAACGCCTACGACAAGAACATGTTCCGCGACGAAGCCGGGCTCCGCCGCTCCTTGTCCACATTGGATTCCCTGTGGACGGACGTCGAGGCGGGCCTGACCGGCACCGGCCGCGACGCCGTGACCGCGCGCGAGACCGCGTCGCTGGTCGCCGTGGGCCGCTGGGTCAAGACCGCGGCACTGGGCCGGCGCGAAACCCTCGGCATGCACTGGCGCACGGACGGGCAGGAGGCCGCCGCGTGATCGAACTCGTGCTCGCCGACCGGTGCATCGCCTGCGACAAGTGCGTCCGGGTGTGCCCCAGCGACGTCTTCGACGCCGTCCCGGCCGCGCCGCCGGTCATCGCGCGGCAGAGCGACTGCCAGACCTGCTTCCTGTGCGAGCTGTACTGCCCGGTCGACGCGCTGTTCGTCGACCCCGACTGCCGCACCCCCGTCGACGTCGACGAAACCGCCGTCCGGGCTTCGGACTGGCCCGCGCAGTACCGGCGCGACTCCGGCTGGGGCCGGGCGCGCCGCACCCACGCCAACGAAAGCTGGCGGATGAGCGACATCTTCGCCGCCGCCCGCGCCCTGGGACAGGAGACCCCGTGACGCTCGAATTCATCGGTTACGCCGCCGGCCGCCAGGCCAGCGAGACCATCGCGCCCGAAGGCCCGGTCATCCAGCCCGGCTACCTGCGCGAAGTCGCCCGCACGCACGAGGAAGCCGGCTTCGACCGGGTGCTGATCGCCCAGTCCGCGAGCAGCCCGGACGGGTTCGTGCTCGCGGACCAGGTGCTGGCCGCCACCGAGCGGCTCGGCGTCCTGCTGGCCCACCGCCCGGGCTTCGTCGCACCGACCCAGCTGGCCCGCAAGTTCGCCACCCTCGACGCGTTCCACCCCGGCCGGATCGCGCTGCACGTGATCACCGGCGGCGACGACGCCGACCAGGCCCGCGACGGCGACTTCACCGACAAGCCGACCCGCTACCGGCGCACCGACGACTTCCTCTCGGTGGTGCGGCGGACCTGGGAGTCGGCCGAGCCGTTCGACCACGAAGGCGAGTTCTACCGGGTCCGCGGCGCGCTCTCGGACGTCCGCCCGGCCGCCGGGATCCCGGTCTACTTCGGTGGCGCGTCGGCCGACGCCATCCGGGTGGGCGCCAAGCACGCCGACGTCTACGCGTTCTGGGGCGAACCGTTGGCCGGGATCGCCGAGCGCATCGAGCAGGTGCGGGCCGCCGCCGGCCGGGACATCGCGTTCAGCGTCAGCCTGCGGCCGATCCCCGCCGCGACCGAAGCCGAGGCCTGGGACCGGGCCCGCGAGATCCTGCGGCTCACCCAGGACCGCGTCGGCGAGTTCAAGGGCCGCCGCGACTCCAGCGAAGCCGTCGGGTCGCGGCGGCTGCTGGCGGCGGCCGCGACCGGGGACGTCGTCGACGAGCGGCTGTGGACGGCGGTGGCGAAGACGACCGGCGCCGCCGGGAACTCGACCGCGCTGGTCGGCAGCTACGAGCAGGTCGCGGACTCGCTGCTCGACTACGTCCGGCTCGGCGTCGGCACCCTGCTGATCCGCGGGTTCTCGCCGCTCGCCGACGCCCGCGACTACGGCGCGCTCGTGCGCCTGGTCCGGGAAAAGGCCGACGCGGTTACCGTCGGGGCATGAAGCCGAGCACATCGCACTGGGGCGCCTTCTCCGCCGAAGTCGACGCCGAAGGCCGGCTGCGCGTCGAGCCGCACCCGGCCGACCCCTCACCCTCTCCCCTGCTGGGCAACCTCGCCGCCGCGCTCGACCACCCCACCCGGGTGGCCCGGCCCGCGGTCCGCCGCGGCTGGCTCGAGGACGGCCCGGGCCCGGACGTCCGGCGCGGCCGCGACGAGTTCGTCGAGCTGCCGTGGGACGAGGTGCTCGACCTGCTGGCCGCCGAGCTGGACCGCGTCCGGACCGAGCACGGCAACCAGGCGATCTTCGGCGGCTCGTACGGGTGGGCCAGCGCGGGGCGGTTCCACCACGCGCAGAGCCAGCTGCACCGGTTCCTCAACACCATCGGCGGCTTCACGGCGTCGCGCAACACCTACAGCAACGGGACGTCGTCGGTGCTGCTGCCGCACGTCGTCGGCGACGCGCACGCGGTGCTGCGCCAGGCGTCGACGTGGCCGACGATCGCCGCGCACACGGAGCTGCTGGTCGCGTTCGGCGGCGTGCCGGAGAAGAACGTCTTCGTCACGCCCGGCGGCGTCACCGTCCACGGCACCCCCGGCCACCTCGCGCGGTTCGGCGGCCGCGTCGCGCTCGTCAGCCCGTTGCGCGACGACCTCCCGTCCACAGTGGACGCCCGGTGGTACCCGATCCGGCCCGCGACCGACACCGCGCTGATGCTGGCGCTGGCCCACACCCTCGTCGCCGAAGACCGGCACGACAAGGACTTCCTCGAGCGCTACACCGTCGGCTTTCCGGAGTTCGAGCGCTCCCTGCGCGACAAGGACCCGGCCTGGGCCGCCGGGATCACCGGCATCCCGGCCGCGGACATCGTCGCACTGGCCAGGGAGATGGCGGCACACCGGACGTTGATCACCGTGACCTGGTCGCTGCAGCGCGCCGAACACGGCGAGCAGCCGGTGTGGGCGGGCATCGCGCTGGCCGCGCTGCTCGGCCAGATCGGCCTGCCCGGCGGCGGCTTCGGCCACGGCTACGGCTCGATGGGCGACGTCGGCGACACCGGTCCCGAGCTGCGGATCCCGGCCCTGCCCCAGGGCGTCAACCCGGTCGGCGAGTACATCCCGGTCGCGCGGATCGCGGACCTGCTGCTGCGCCCCGGCGAGACCTACGACTACAACGGCGAGACCCGGCGGTACCCGGACATCCGGCTCGTGCACTGGGCCGGCGGCAACCCGTTCCACCACCACCAGGACCTCAACCGCCTGCGCCGCGCCTTCGCGCGCCCGGACACCGTCGTCGTGCACGAGCCCCATTGGACGGCCACCGCGCGGCACGCCGACATCGTGCTGCCCGCGACGACCGCGCTGGAGCGCGAGGACATCGGTTCCGGCCGCCGCGACACGCACGTGATCGCCATGCACCGGATCGCCGAACCCGCCGGGGAAGCGCGTGACGACTACGCGATCTTCGCCGGGCTGGCGCATCGGCTCGGGGTGGCGGCGGAGTTCACCGAAGACCGCACCGCCCGGCAGTGGCTGGAGCACCTCTACGGCGGCTGGCGCGATTCCCCGTCGTTCGAGGAGTTCTGGGCCGCGGGCGAGCTGCGGCTCCCGCCCGGCCCCGAGCACCACACGCTGTTCGCGGACTTCCGCGCGGACCCGGCCGCCCACCCCCTGCGCACGCCGAGCGGCCGCATCGAGATCACGTCGGCGACCGTCGCGGGGTTCGGCTACCCGGACTGCCCCGGCCACCCCGTCTGGCTGCCGCCGAGCGAAACCGGGCCGCTGTGGCTGATCGCGAACCAGCCGCACACCCGGCTGCACAGCCAGCTCGACGCCGGCGCGACGAGCCTGGCCGGCAAGGTGGCGGGCCGCGAAGCGATCCGGCTCAACCCGGCCGACGCGGCGGCCCGCGGCATCGCGGCGGGCGACGTCGTCCGGGTGTTCAACGACCGCGGCGCCTGCCTGGCGGGCGCGGTCCTGGACGACGCGCTGCGGCCCGGCGTCGTCCAGCTCCCGACCGGCGCCTGGTTCGACCCGGTCGAGGACCACCCCTCCGGACCGCTGTGCGCGCACGGAAATCCGAACGTCCTCACCGCGGACATCCCGTCGTCGCGGCTGTCGCAGGGGTGCGCGGGCCAGCACGCCGCCGTCGACGTGGAGCGCTTCGACGGCCCGGTACCGGAAGTACGCGCGCTGCGTCCACCGATCGTGAAAGGACACCGATGACCGCCTTGCAGCCCGTGACTTCGGAAAGCCGGTTGCGCGAAGCGTTCGGCTCCTTCCCGTCCGGCGTCACCGCCGTGTGCGCGCTGATCGACGGCGTCCCGCACGGCATGGCCGCCAGCTCGTTCACGTCGGTTTCGCTGGCCCCGCCGCTGGTCTCGCTGTGCATCCAGCGCACGTCGTCGACGTGGCCCCGGCTGCGCGACCGGCGCCTCGGCCTGAGCGTCCTGGCCGAGGGCCACGACGACGCCTGCCGCCGCCTGTCCGCCCGGCAGGGCGACCGGTTCGACGGCGTCTCCTGGCAGGCGGGCGCGGCAGGGAGCGTGTTCATCACCGGGTCGAGCGCGTGGCTGGAGTGTTCGCTGGCGGAGGAGGTCCCCGCGGGCGACCACCTGATCGCGTTGCTGCGCGTCCACGGCCTGCACACGGCGGAGACCCCACCCCTGGTGTTCCACGGCAGCCGCTTCCGCCGCCTCGCTGCGTGACGCGCTTGCCTGTAGCACGGTGCTCACGTCCTACTGAGCCGGCGCAGCACGGCGCTCACGAGGGCGCCGCTCATCGCGGTCGCCGGGCCGCCGCCGCCAGCCGGCCGCGGCCGCTGTTGTCCGGGATTTGAGAATCACGTGTGATCGGGTTGAGCCGGCCGGCGCACGATCCGCTTGACGACGACGTCTCGAGGAGGCCGGACGCATGAAGCTCGCTCTCTACCTGCCCAACTTCCGCGACGAGGTGACGCTCGAGGAGCTCGAGGACCTCACCGCGCTGGCCGAGGACCTCGACTTCGACTCCGTCTGGACGCTCGACCGGATCGTCGTCCCGGAGAGCTCCGACCGCGCCGAGATGCAGTACCCGTTCGGCATGATGACCGACCTGCCCAACGCCCTGCCGGTCGTCTCTCGCGGCAAGTGGTTCCAGGGCATGACGCTCATCCCGTGGCTGGCGGCGAAGACCACGAAGGTGCGCATCGGGATGAGCATCATCGACACGCCGTACCGCTCCCCCGGCGTGCTCGCCGCCGAGCTCGCCACCCAGGACCACCTGTCGGGCGGCCGGCTCAACGTCGGCGTCGGCTCCGGCTGGATGCCCGAGGAGTTCGCCGCCGCCAGCGTCCCGCACCTGTTCGCGCGCCGGCACGGTCACGTGCGCGAGACGATCGAGATCATGCAGGGCATCTGGTCCCACGAGCTGTTCGAGTACCACGGCGAGTTCGCGGACTTCGAGCTGTCGGGCTTCGGCCACAAGCCGATCCAGCAGCCGCCGCCGATCTTCTTCTCCGGGCTGAAGGACCCGAAGCGCTCGGCCAAGCGCATCGCGAAGTACGGCCTGCAGGGCTGGATCGGCATCCAGGACACGCCCGAGGACATCAAGCGCTGGAAGGGCGAGATGGAGCGCGAGCTGGGCGAGCTCGGCCGCGGCTTCCCGGACGGCTTCGAGATGTGCAGCATGATCTGGTTCGTCATCACCGACGAGCCGATGGACCAGACCCCGGCGGGCAAGGGCACGAACCTCCTGGCCGGCAGCGCCCAGCAGATCGAGGACATCCTCAAGCGGTACCAGGACGCCGGCCTGACGATGCCGCTGCTGTGGCCGCCGTTCCGCGACGTCCCGACGGCGAAGACCCTCGACGACCTGAGGCGGCTGACCGAGGAGATCATGCCGAAGGTCGAGGCCGCCTGACGCCGTCCCCCGCGGCGCTGCTCTGGCCGCCGCGCCGCAGGTGAGGCACCATGGGTGCGGGCCGCGGCGTGGCGGCCGGACGGCGGCGAAGGAGTCCGCGATGGATGCGACGCTGCCCGGCAGCCGGCAGGTTCTCGTCGTCGACGACGACCCCCGGGTGCGGACCGTCGTCACCTGGCAGCTGGAAGCCGAGGGGTTCCGGGTCACCGAAGCGGCCGACGGCAGGCGGGCGCTCGAGGCCATCGAGCGCGACCGGCTGGACCTCGTCATCCTCGACCTCGCGCTGCCCGGCGTCGGCGGCCTCGACGTCCTGCGGCGGCTGCGCGGCGGCGAGCACGCCGGGCTGCCCGTGATCGTGCTGTCGGGCCGCAGCGGCGAGACCGACCGGATCGTCGGGCTCGACCTGGGCGCCGACGACTACCTCGTGAAGCCCTTCTCCCCCGGCGAGCTGGCCGCGCGCGTGCGTTCGGTGCTGCGGCGGGCCGCGCCCGTCCCGCCGGTGCCCGCGGCCGGGCTGCGGATCGACCAGGGCGCGCGCGAGGTGTTCCTCGACGGCCGCGAGCTGACCATGACCGCGAAGGAGTTCGACCTGCTCACCTTCCTGTCCGCGCATCCCCGGCAGGTGTTCACCCGCGCCCAGCTGCTCGAACGCGTCTGGGCGAGCGCCGCCGAGTGGCAGGGCGAAGCGACGGTCACCGAGCACGTCCACCGCCTGCGCCAGAAGATCGGGCCGGAGCGGGTGCGGACCGTCCGCGGGGTCGGCTACCGGTTCGAGCCGTGACCCGCACCCGCGAAGCCGCCACCGACACCGAAGCGCTGCTCCAGGCGCAGTCCGGGGTGCTCGAACGCATCGCGGGCGGCGTCCCGCTGCCCGACGTGCTGACCGAGGTCGCGACCACCCTCGAACGGCTCATGCCGGGCTGCCACTGCTCGATCCTCCTGCTCGACCGCGAATCGTCGACGCTCCGCCACGGCGCCGCGCCCTCGCTGCCCGCCACCTACTCCTCCCGCATCGACGGGCTCGCCATCGGCCGCGACGAAGGGTCCTGCGGTGCGGCCGCCTACTTGGGGACGCCGGTCGTCGCCGAAGACGTCACCACCGACCCGCGCTGGATCCGCTACCGCGACCTCGCGGGCGCGCACGGCCTGCGGGCCTGCTGGTCGACGCCGATCCGCGGCCGGGCCGGGGTGGTCGGCACCTTCGCCGTCTACCACGAGCGGACGCACCAGCCGACGTCCCGCGAACGGGACCTGGTCGACCGGCTCACCCACCTGGCGTCGGTGGCCATCGACCACCACGCGCTCTTCGGCGCGCTCGCCGACAGCGAGGAGCGGTTCCGGCGGGCGTTCGACGACAACGCGATCGGCATGGCGATCACCGCCGCCGACGGGGCCGTGACCAGGACGAACGAGGCCCTGCGCGACCTGCTCGGGCGGTCCGAGCACGAGCTGACCGGGATCCGGCTGGCCGAGCTGTTCACCCCGGTGACGGCGCCGGATGCGCCCTACGAGGCCACGCTGCGCCACCCCGACGGCCGGACGCTCGACGTCGTCGTCTCGGTGTCGCCGGTGGCCGGGCCGGACGGCGTGCCGGTCCGGCTGATCGCCAACGTCCTGGACGTCACCCAGCGGCGCGCGGCCGAGCGCGAACGCCAGGCCCGGCACGAGGCCGACGTCGCCCGCCGGGCCGCCGAGCGGGCCAGCCGCGCCAAGACCGACTTCGTCGCCGCCCTCGGCCACGAGCTCCGCACGCCGCTGCAGGCCGTCACCGGGTTCACCGAGCTGCTCGGGTCGCTCGACCTGCCGCCGGAACGCCGCCAGGCGGCGCTCGAACACATCACCGGCGCGGCCGGGCACATCCTCGCCATGGTGGACGACGTCCTCGACGTGGCCCGGATCGAGGCCAGGGCGCTGCCGCTGCACCCGGTGGACATCGACGTGCCCGCCGTGGTCGCGGAGGTGCTCAGCCTGCTGGAGCCGCTCGCCGACGCGGAAGGCGTGCACCTGCGCGACGAGAGCGGCCCGGCCGCGCTGCACGGCGACGAGCGGCGGCTCAAGCAGATCCTGCTCAACCTCGCGGGCAACGCCGTCCGCTACAACCGGACGGGCGGAACCGTCGTGCTCACCACCCGCACCGAGCCGGCCGCAGTGGTCATCACCGTCGCGGACAGCGGCCGCGGCATCGCCCCGGAGCACCTCGACCGGCTGTTCACCCCGTTCGACCGCCTCGGCGCCGACTCCGGTGAGGGCGTCGGCCTCGGCCTCCCGCTGGCCAAGGGCCTCGCCGAGGCGATGGGCGGTGGGCTCGCGGTGGAAAGCACGCCCGGCCGGGGCACGACCGTCGCGGTCACCCTGCCGCGCTGATTCTCCCGGTTCGGCCGCGCCGGAGCGGGGAACCCGGACGTACGCCGACCACGGAGGTACTCATGCGCGTCCTGGCACTCGTCTGCACCCTCAAGCCCTCACCGGCGAAGTCGAGCAGCGACTTGATCACTTCGCAGCTGCTCGAGCTGTTCGCGAAGGAGGGCGTCGACGGCGAAACCGTGCGCGTCGTGGACCACGACGTCCGGCCCGGCGTCGAAGCCGACATGGGCGACGGCGACGCGTGGCCCTCGATCCGCGCCAAGCTCCAGGCGGCCGACATCCTCCTCGTGGCCACGCCGACGTGGGTCGGGCACATGTCGAGCGTCGCCCAGCGCGTCCTGGAACGCCTCGACGCCGAACTGTCCGAAACGGACGACGAAGGCCGCCCGGCGATGTTCGGCAAGGTCGCGGTCGCCGCGGCGGTCGGCAACGAGGACGGCGCCCACAAGATCATCGCCGATCTCTTCCAGGCCCTCAACGACACGGGCTTCACGATCCCGGCCCAGGGCGGCACCTACTGGAACGGCGAAGCCATGCAGGGCGGCGACTACAACGACCTCGACGAAACGCCCGAAGCCGTCGCGTCCACGAACGCCACGCTGGTGCGCAACGCCGTCCACCTGGCCCGGCTGCTCGAGAAGTCCCAGTACCCGGCCGCTTGAACCGCGCGGGTTCTGGGTAAGAGCACCATTACCCGCGGTTCAGCCAGCAGCCGTGACGCTCTTCGCGTCGGCTCGGCTCCGCGGAGCCGCCGTCCACACCGGAGGTGGCAGGACCATGCGCAGTGCAGACCCGGTAGCCCGGTTCCACCGGCGCACCACGACCGTCACGGTCACCGCGACCGGCGAGTCCACCGTGCTGGCCGCCGTCGGCGACCTCGACCAGGACGTCGCCGAGCGCCTGTTCGCGCGCCTGAACGCCGAGCTGCTCAAGCGCCCGAGAGCCCTGCTCATCGACCTGACGCGGGTCGGCTTCTGCTCCGCCGCCGCCCTGCGGATCCTGCTGCTGATCACGGCCGAAGCCCACGCCGCGGGCATCCCGTGCGTCATCGCCAGCGACCAGCACTCCGTGCGGCGGCCGATCACGGCCCTGCACCTCGAACACCAGCTGCCGGTGTACCCGACCCTGGCCGACGCCCGCGAACGGCTGGCCCTGTGCGCGGCGTCGGCGAGCCGGCGGGCGGCGGCCGCGCCGTGAGCTACGGCCAGCTGTGGAACCCCCGACCCGTCTTGCGGCCCAGCTCCCCCGCCGCCACCTTGTCCCGCAGCAGCTTCGGCGGAGCGAACCGGTCGCCCAGCGTCTTGTGCAGGTACTCCGCGATCGCCAGCCGGACGTCCAGGCCGACCAGGTCGGTGGAGCGCAGCGGGCCCATCGGGTGGCGGTAGCCCAGCTCCATCGCGTTGTCGATCGCTTCCGCGTCGGCGACGCCCTCCTCCAGCATCCGGATCGCTTCCAGGCCGAGCAGCACGCCGAGGCGGCTGGTGGCGAAGCCCGGTGAGTCGCGCACGACCACGTCGGTCTTGCCCAGGTCGCGGACCCACTCGCGAACGCGGTGCACGACCCCGTCCGCGGTGGCGGGCGCGTGGACCACTTCGACCAGCTTCGACGCCGGGACCGGGTTGAAGAAGTGCATGCCGACGAACCGGGCGGGGACGCGCAACGCCGCGCCCAGCTCGGCGATCGAGAGCGAACTCGTGTTGCTCGCCAGCACCGTGTGGTCGCCGACCACGGCTTCGGCCTTGGTCAGGACGTCGATCTTCAGGTCCGCGCGCTCCGGCACGGCTTCGACGACCAGGTCGGCGTCCGCGGGCAGGCCGCCGACGCCGTCGACGACGGTCAGCCGCGCGAGCACCTCGGCCGGGCCGTCCGTGAGCTTCCCGCGGTCGCCGGCCTTCGCCAGCCCGTCTGCCAGCCGCGCGCGAGCGGCTTCGGCGGCCTCCGCGCCGCTTTCGACCACCGAGACGCGGGCGCCCCGGGTGGCGAAGACCTGGGCGATCCCGGCGCCCATCCGGCCGCCGCCGAGCACGCCGACCGCGCCGGGGGTGTGCTGGTTCACGGCGTCCTCCTTCACACGCGCTCGATCAGCAGCGCGACGCCCTGGCCGACGCCGACGCAGAGGGTCGCCAGGCCGCGCCGGGCGTTTTCGCGTTCGAGGCGGCCCAGCAGCGTCACGACCAGCCGCGCGCCGGAGCAGCCGAGGGGGTGGCCGAGGGCGATCGCGCCGCCGTCGGCGTTGACCGTCGCCTCGTCCAGCTTCAGCCGGCGGATCACGGCGAGGCTCTGGGCGGCGAACGCCTCGTTCAGCTCGACCGCGCCGAGGTCGCCCACCGTCAGCCCGGTGCGGGCGAGCAGCTTCTCCGTCGCCGGGACCGGCCCGAGGCCCATCACGTTCGGCGCGACGCCCGCGCTCGTCCCGGCGACGACCCGCGCCCGCGGGGTCAGGCCGTGGCGGCGGACCGCGTCCTCGCTCGCGAGCACCAGCGCGGCGGCGCCGTCGGACAGCGGCGACGACGAGCCGGCCGTGACGATGCCGTCCTCGCGGAACACCGTCCGCAGCTTGCCGAGCTTCTCCAGGGTCGTGCCGCGCCGCGGTCCCTCGTCGACCGCGAACTCGCCGTCCTTCACCGGCACGGGCACGATTTCGGCCGCGAACCGGCCGGCGTCGATCGCGGCCAGTGCGCGCTGGTGGCTGCGCAGCGCGAACTCGTCGCTCTCCTGCCGGGTCAGGCCGTCCAGCCGGGCGACCTCTTCGGCGGTCTCGCCCATCGGGAGCGTCACCTTGCGCACCTCGGGGCCGGCGCCCGGTTCGACCGCGGCGTCGTGCCGGGCGAACTCGGGGTTGGTGAACCGCCAGCCGAGCGACGTGTCGGACACCTCGCCCGGACGCGCCCACGGCGTCCCCGGCTTGGCCATCACCCACGGCGCCCGGGTCATCGACTCGACTCCGCCGGCGACGACGACGTCCGCCTCCCCCGCCCGGATCGCCTGCGCCGCGGACGCGACCGCGGTCAACCCGCTGGCGCACAACCGGTTCACGGTGTAGCCGGGCACCTCGTCGGGCAGCCCGGCCAGCAGCGCGGCCATCCGCGCGACGTTGCGGTTGTCCTCGCCCGCCTGGTTCGCCGCGCCGAGGACCACCTCGTCGACGGCGTCGCCGGGGACACCGGCGCGGGCGAGGGCGGTGCGCACCACCAGACCGGCGAGGTCGTCGGGGCGGACCCCCGCGAGCGCGCCGCCGTAGCGCCCCTGCGCGGTGCGGACTCCGTCGACCACGAACACTTCGGGCATCTGCGCTCCTCTTGACGTCCAGCCGGGTGCCCACATTATTTACCGGCCATTCGGTCAGTTAGCAAGGGTCGCCGTCCCGGCCGGGAAGCCACGCCGGGTGATCGGCCGGCGGCCGGCCTTGCGAGAATGGCGGCATGGCCGACACCGCGACGAACCGGACCGCCAGGCGCGGCAGGCCCGGGTACGACCTGGAATCCCTGCTGCGGGTGGCGGTTTCGGCGTTCACCGAGCGCGGCTTCGACGGCACCAGCATGGAGGACCTCTCCCGCAAGCTCGGCATCTCGAAGTCGGCGATCTACCACCACGTGCCGAGCAAGGACGAGCTGCTGCGGCTCGCGGTGAACCGCGCGCTGGACGGCCTGTTCGCCGAAGCGGCCGCGCTGGCGGAGTTCGACGGCCGCGCGGTCGACAAGCTCGAGCACCTCGTGCGCGCGAGCGTCGGCGTCCTGATCGAGCAGCTGCCGTTCGTGACGCTGCTGCTGCGCATCCGCGGCAACACCAAGGTGGAGCGCGCGGCGCTGGCCCGCCGCAAGGAGTTCGACCGGATCGTCGCGGACCTGGTGCGCGCGGCCGCCGCCGACGGCGACCTGCGCCCCGACATCGACCCGGACGTCTCCGCGCGGCTGCTGTTCGGCATGGTCAACTCGGTCGCCGAGTGGTACCGCCCCCGCGGCGGCGCCGCGGCCCCGGCCATCGCGGACGCGGTCGTCGCGGTGGCGTTCGACGGCCTGCGCCGTCACAGCTGATCGCGAGGAAACCCCGTTGGCGGACGACGTCCGCTGCTGCTACCGTCCCGGGGGCCGTGCGAGAGACCGAGGAGGTGGTACCCGTGAACCAGACGACATGGGTGCTCCTCTCCGGGGTCACGGTCGGGCGATAGGTCGCCCGGGAGCGCCGTTCGGCAGCACTCCCGGAAGGCACGGCCATGCACTTCACTTCGGAACAACGCCTCGGCGACGGCGTCCTCGAGCACGGCTTCACCCTCGGCGACGTCCCCGGCATCCTGTGGACGCCCGAGTCCGCGCCCGGACCGGTCCCGCTGATCCTGCTCGGCCACCCCGGCGGGCTGGACCGGATGCACCCGCGGCTGGCGGCCCGCGCCCGGCACTCGGTCGCCGACGGCTACGCGGCCGCGACCATCGAGCTGCCCGGCAGCGGCGGCCGGCCCCGGCTGGCCGGCGTCGACGAGGCCCGCGCCGACCTGCGCCGAGCGCTCGCGGCCGGCGAACCGGTCGGCGACGACGTCGTTGACCGGCTCATCCTCCCGCTGGTCGAGCAGGCGGTCCCGGAATGGCGGGCCGCGCTGGACGCCCTCCTCGCGCTCCCCGGGATCGACGGCCCGGTCGGGTTCGCGGGCGGCGTGATCGCCATCGCCGTGCGGCTGGCGCTGGTCGAGCCGCGCGTCGCGGCCGCGGTTCTGTTCGCCGGCAGCTACGTGCCGCGCCGCACGTTCGACGAGGCCCGGCAGGTCACCACTCCCCTGCTGGTCCAGCTGCAGTGGGACGACGAAGGCAACGACCGGCAGGCGGCGCTGGACCTGTTCGACGCCTTCGGCACCAAGGAAAAGACGTTGCACGCCAACACCGGCGGGCACACCGGCGTCCCGGGGTTCGAGGGCGATGACGGGAGCCGGTTCTTCGCCCGGCACCTGAAGTGAGCCGGGGACGCCAGGCCGGTCACCGCCGGCCTGGCGTCCCGGACCTCGTCAGAACCCGGGGAAGACCCGGCGCAGCTCGTCGAGCGTGACGCTCCCCTCGACCCGGACACCCTTGTCGTACGGCGCCTTCAGCCGGCCGCTGAGCAACCGGATGAACGCCTCCGCGGGGCCGTCGAACGTCGCGGACGGCGCTTCGAGGTGGGACACCACCGTCACCGCGTCGTCGATCACCAGGCCACCGCCGGGGACGGCGACCGAAACGGGGTTCGCCAGTTCGGCGGGCTTGGCCAGGAAGCTCAGCATGAAGCCCACCGGCCCGGCGAGCAGCTCGAGCAGCACGGCGGCCGAGCCGTCGGCCACCCCGGCGTCCGGGTCCAGGGCGACGCGCACGTCCCACGAGTGGTTGGCCACTTCGCTGAGCCGCATGCCCAGCGCGGTCACCAGCGGCACCGGCTCGGGCAGGAAGCCGAGGTCGACGGTCAGCGACGACCGCTGCTCCGGCGTGAGCGCCTCGACGGTCTCGAGCCAGCGGCTGTTGTGCTCCAGGAAACCCTCGGCCTGCGCGCGCGGAGAGGAGGAGTCCCAGCGGGCCCAGATCGTCTGGTTGTCTTCGACGGCCACGGTTTCCCCGGCCGCGCGCAGGATCGGCGCGCGGCCGATCTCGGCACCGCTGCCGAGGTGCGACAGCGCCTGCGCGACGGTCCAGTCCGCGGCACCGCTGGTCCGGGCCAGCTGCTCGTCGGTGAGGGTGCGGGTGAGCCCGGCGAGCACGTCGTGCTCGGCGCGGAGGGCGGCGATCGTGCGATCCACGAGTTGGTCCATGTCGTGGTCAACTCCCGGACCCCCGTGAGTGTTCCGGTGATCACCGCGCGCGATGTGCCGACCACCACCTTTGCAGTTAGGTAAGCCTGACCTTATTGTTCTCGCGTGTCCCCAGTCCCCCACCACGCCGGTGTCGACGCCCGCGAGGTCGACGTCGCCTACGGCAGCGACGTCGTCGTGCGCGCCGCGTCCCTTTCCCTGCAGGCCGGCCGCGTGACCGCGCTGATCGGGCCGAACGGGAGCGGGAAGTCGACCCTGCTGCGCGCGCTGGCCCGGCTGCACCCGCCGGTCGCCGGCGCGGTGACCTTCGCCGACGGCGCGGACCTGCGCGCACTGTCCGGAAAGGACATCGCCAAGCGGATCACCTTGCTGTCGCAGCAGCGGACCGCGCCGGGCGGCGTGTGCGTCCGCGAGCTCGTCGAGTTCGGCAGGCACCCGCACCGGTCCCGCTGGGGCGGCCGCGACCCCGAAGGGCCGGCCGCCGTCGAGCGCGCGCTGGAGCTGACCGGGCTGGCCGCCCTCGCCGACCGGCCGGTGCAGGCCCTGTCCGGCGGGCAGGCGCAGCGGGTGTGGCTCGCGAGCTGCCTGGCCCAGGACACCGCGCTGCTGCTGCTCGACGAACCCACGACCTTCCTCGACCTGCGGTACCAGGTGGAGATCCTCGACGTCGTCCGCGACCTCGCCGACCACCACGGCGTCGGGGTCGGCGTGGTGCTGCACGACCTCGACCAGGCCGCGGCGGTCGCCGACCGGGTGCTCCTGCTGGAGGGCGGCCGCGTCACCGCCGAAGGCACCCCCGCCGACGTGCTGACCTCGGCGAACCTCAGCCGGGCCTACGGCATCCGCGTCGACGTCACGCGGGACCCGGCCGACGGGCGGATCCACGCCCGCGCGGTCGGCCGCTTCAACGACGCGGCAGCGCGAACCGCGTCGGTCTGACCCATCGAAACAGGAGAACCATGCGCATCACCCGGATGATCCTCGGCCTGACCGCGGCCGCGACGGTCTTCGTGGCCGGTTGCGGCACCACCGAGGAGCCCGCCGGCGGCACCGCCGCCACCCCGAGCACCGCCGGCCCGGTCACGGTCGTCGACTCGCGCGGCAAGGAGGTGAAGCTGCCCCACCCGGCCAAGCGCGTCGCGGCGACCGAGTGGAACGCCGTCGAGCACCTCGTCTCGCTCGGCGTCATGCCGGTCGGCGTGTCCGACATCAAGGGCTACGGCCAGTGGGTCAGCGCCGAGAAGCTCGACGGCACGCCGAAGGACATCGGCACCCGCGGCGAACCGAGCCTCGACACGCTGGGCTCGCTGGGGCTGGACCTGGTGATCGTCACCGACAGCGTGACCGAGGGCGCGCTCGAACAGATCGAGGCGAAGGTCCCGGTCATCGTCATCAACGGCGGCAACGCGAAGGACCCGATCGCCGGGATGTTCGCGGGCCTGGACGTGATCGCGAAGGCGACCGGCACCGAGGCCAAGGCCGCGCAGCTGAAGGCCGAGTTCGAGCAGAAGCTCACGTCGGCCAAGGCCGAGGTGGAGAAGCTGGGCGCCGCCGGCCAGCAGGTCGCGTTCTCCGACGCCTACGTCACCTCCGGCTCGGTCAGCATCCGCCCCTACACCAAGGGCGCGCTCGTGTCCGCGGTGTTCGCCAGGCTCGGCCTCCAGACCGCGTGGCCGATGGACGGCGACCCGGTCTACGGGCTCGGGCAGGCCGACGTCGAAGGCCTGACCAAGCTGCCCGACGTCCGGTTCTGGTACATGGCCAACAACGCCGACGGCGACCCCTACCGGCAGGAGCTGGCGAACAACGCGATCTGGCAGAACCTCCCGTTCGTCAAGAGCGGCAAGGTGCACCGCTTCCCGGACTCCCTCTGGATGTTCGGCGGCCCCAAGTCCATGGCGCAGTTCGCCGACGCGGCCGTCGCCGCGCTCAAGGGGTGACCACCCTGACCGAGCCCCGCCCGCCCGCGATCCGGCGACGCGGGCGGGCGGCGCTGCTCGCCATCGGCCTCGCCGTCCTGGTCGCGGCGGGTTCGGCGGTGCACCTCACGCAGGGCACGGCGAACGTGCACGCGCTGGACGTGCTGCGGCTGGTGTTCGGCGCCGCGACCGGCGACACGACCGCGGTGGTCGTCGAGTCGCGGCTGCCGCGGCTGCTCGCGGCGCTGGTCGTCGGGGGCGCCCTCGGCGTGTCCGGCGCGGTGCTGCAGTCGGTGTCCCGCAACGTCTTGGCGTCCCCCGACACGCTGGCCGTCAACGCCGGCGCGCACCTCGCCGTCGTCGCCGTCGCGGCGTTCGGCGTCTCGCTGCCGCTGCTCGGCGCGACCGGCGTCGCGTTCGGGGGCGGACTGGCCGCGGCCGTGTTCGTGCTCGCGCTGTCCGGCACCGGCGGCAGCGGGATCGTGCGGCTGGTGCTGGCCGGCACCGCGATCTCGCTGGCCCTGATCTCGGTCACCCAGGTGCTGTTGCTGCTCTACGCCCAGGAAACCCGCGGCCTGTTCGCGTGGGGCGAGGGATCGCTGGAGCAGAACGGGCTCGCCGGGGTCCGCACCCTCGGCCCGGTGATCGGCGTGGCGGTCCTCGCGCTGCTCGCCATGACGCGGCGGCTCGACCTCGTCCACGTCGGCGACGACCACGCCCGGACGCTGGGCGTCCACGTCGGCCGGGTCCGCTTCGCCGCGATCGGGCTGGCGGTGCTGCTGGCCGCCTCGGCCGTCACCCTGGCCGGCCCCATCGGGTTCGTCGGACTCGCCGCGCCGGCACTGGCCCGGCTGCTCGCGCCGGTGGTGCCGGGCCTGCACCGGCACGCCGCCCTGCTCCCGTTCGCCGCGGCCCTGGGCGCGGCCCTCCTGCTGGGCGCCGACGTGCTGCTCCGCGCGATCGCCGGCCCGCAGCGCGCGCTGGAGGTCCCGACGGGCGTCGTGACGACGATCCTCGGCGCGCTCTTCCTCGTGGTGCTGGCGCGCACCGCCCGGATCACGTCGACCGCCGAACCACCCGCGGCCGGCTCGCGAAGCGGCGTCAGCACGGTCCGGTACGGCGTCATCCTGGGCGTGCTGGCGCTGGTGACGGTCGGCGTCGCGGTCGGGGCGGTCCTGCTCGGGGACGCGAAGCTGCTGCTGGGCGACGTAGTCAACTGGGTGGCGGGCCAGGCGGGCCCGATCGTCACCGGCGTGCTGGACACCCGCGTCCCCCGCGTGGTGGCCGCGCTGCTGGCGGGCGCGGCACTGGCGCTCGGCGGCGCGCTCACCCAGGCGGTCGCCCGCAACCCGCTGGCCGAACCGGGCATGATCGGCGTCGTCGGCGGCGCGGGCCTCGGCGCGGTCGCCGTGATCACGCTGGTCTCCGGCGTCGGGTTCTGGACCCTGACCGGGTTCGCGGGCCTGGGCGCGGCACTGGCGATGGGCGTGGTCTTCGCCGTGGCGGCGAAGGGCGGCTTCAGCAGCGAACGCCTGGTGCTCATCGGTTTCGGCGTGTACGCGGCGTCGCAGGCATTGGTGACGTTGCTGATCACCCTGTCCGACCCGTGGAACGAGACCAAGGCGCTGACCTGGCTGGGCGGTTCGACGTACGGCCGGACCTTCACCCACCTGGTGCCGATGGCGCTGGCGCTGCTGCTGGTGGCGCCGGTGCTCTTCCGCATGCGCCGCGAGCTCGACCTGCTGGCGCTGGACGAAGAGACGCCCCGGGTGCTGGGCGTGCCGATCGCGCCCTCCCGGCTGCTGCTGCTTTCGTGCGCCGTGCTGCTGACCGGCGCGGCGGTCGCGGGGATCGGCGTGCTCACGTTCGTCGGCCTGGTCGCCCCGCACGCGGCCCGCGCGATCGTGGGCAGCAGGCACGCCCGCCTGCTGCCCGCGGCGGCGCTGCTGGGCGCGACCCTGGTCTGCGCGGCGGACACGATCGGCCGCACGGTCATCGCCCCCGCCCAGCTCCCGGCCGGCCTGATGACGGCGATCATCGGCGCGCCCTACTTCGTGTGGCTGCTGTACCGGCACCGCCGAGGCGCGAGCGGCTAAACCGCAGGGACGCCAAGAGCGTGTGCGGCTCCGACACCCCGGGACCGGCGCCCCGTGACCACCGGCACGGCCGCCGCCTCGCCGGTGTGCTCCGGCACCGCGCCCGCACGGTCCGCTGGTGATGCCCTGCGCCTGAACGCCCTGCGGCCGGCTTCGCCGACGTCTTGAATGACTCATTCAGGTCTTCGGAGGTCCTGAATGGGTCATTCAAGACACCGCAGGGCCGCCCGGCCCCTCGGGCTCAGCAGCTGATGTACGGCGAGAGCCAGTCTCCCCAGTCGCAGGCGGAACCGTCGCTGGCGTCGTCCACCGCCAGCGCCAGCACCTGCACACCCGTCACCGGCACCACGAGGTGCTGCGCCGCATCGCCGTGGCGCATGTTCCCCGTCGCCTCCAGCTCCACCCCGTCGCCGAGCACGCGGAAGCCGAGGGTGCCGTCCGGGCCGCGGTCGTCGACACCCACCGTCGCCGTGAACTGCCTGCACTTGCCGCCCAGGTAGTAGCGGACCACCGACGGGGCGTGCGCGCCCAGGCCGCCGTGGGTGTCGGTCTTGCCGTTGATCGTGAGCGGGTGGCCGTTGTCCGTGCTGTCGCGCTCGACCGGGCCGAGGCCGTTCTCCGTCGAGATCCACGGCTGCGTGTTCAGCAACCCGTTGGTGGACGGCTGATCCGGCGCGAGCAGCAACGGCGCCTCCGCCGACGCCGTCGTGGTGCGCGTTCCTTGCGCCGTCGCATAAGCCACGGACACCGGCATCTTGAACGGCTGGGTGGCGGTCGAAACCGGGTGCAGGGTCACCGGGAACGCCCACGTCGCACCGGGTTCGACGGCCGGGGTCGTCGCTTCCGCCGCGCCGTCGAACTGCCACTCCGCCGGTGCGGTCAGCTGGAGGTGGGCGCCGGTGACCGGGGTCGAGCCGGTGTTGGTGAACCTCACCGTCGCGGTCACCGGCTGGGACGGCGGCACCGAGTCGGGCAGCTCCACCGTCAGCGACGTCCTCGGCGCGGCGGCCGCGGAAACCGGCCACACGCGCAGCACGGTGGCGGCGTGCCGGCCGACGGTGCCGCCGAGCGCGCCGGTCGTCTCCGTCTCGTCGCCGGTCCACAGGTCGCGCACGCGGTAGCCGGGCGCGGCCGGGAGACCGGCGTCGGCCACCGACGTGCTGATCGGAGCGGCCAGCTCGCCGCGGTTGAACAGCACCAGCACGGCCGAGCCGTCGGACATCGGCTTGGTCCACACCTCGGTCCAGCCGGTGTCGCGGACCTTGTGCCCGCCGACCCCGGCCCAGTCCCGGTCGACGGCGATGATGTCGGGGTTGTTCAGCTCGGCGACCGGGAGCGTGACGTCGGCCGCCAGCGCCATGTCCGTCACCAGCGGCGCGTTGAGCACCGCCCACAGCCCGAGCTTGGCCTGGCGCTCGGCGGTGTCGAGGTAGCTGAAGGTGAACGAGCCCGGCATGTTCCACCCGCCGGGGCCGGTGTAGCCGGCCAGCCCGTACTGCCGGTCCAGGCTGCCCGCGGAGTAGCCGAAGTTGAACGTCGAGTTCGTGTACGTGCGCCAGACCTGCGCGCCCGCCGCCCGCGCCCACAGCCACGGGCTCTGGTTGCGGTCGTAGTCGTCGACCTCGAGGGTGATCGGCCGTCCGGTGCCCTTGAGTGCGTCCGCCATCTTCTTCACGCGGGCGGGCGCGTCGCCGTTGACGCTGTAGCAGGTGTCGTAGCGCAGGTAATCCGCGCCCCACGCGGCGAAGGTCTGCGCGTCGAGGTCTTCGTGGTCGAGCGAACCCGCCGCCTGGCCGCTGCAGGTCTTCGCGCCGGTGCCGCTGTAGAAGCCGATCTTGAGCCCGCGCGAATGCACGTAGTCCACCAGCGCCGGGACACCGGACGGGAACGACGCGCGGGCGGTCAGCCTGCCCTCGGCGTCGCGCTGGGCCGCCTGCCAGCAGTCGCCGAGCATGACGTACTCGTACCCGGCGTCCCGCAGCCCGGAGGCGACCAGCTGGTCGACCGCGGCTTTCACGACGTCCTCGCTGTACTGGTAGACGCAGTAGGGACTCCCGGTCGCCCAGGTGATCCCCAGCGGGGGTCTTTCCCCCGGCACGGGATCGGGCGACGGATCGGCCGCCGCGGGAACGGCGGTGGCGACCAGGAAAAGGGCGCAGAGCAGCACGGAAAGACGTCGCATGGTTCCCCCTCCAGGACCGGGCAAGACTCCCAGGATCGCGTCAGTGCGCGACGGAGGTCAAGGGCGGCAAAAATGCCCTGCCCGAACAGCCCAGGTCGCCGCGAACCCGCGCTCACAAGTCCTCGGGGCCACCTTCGACCGTGTGGCGCGCAATCGCGACGGTTTGCCCCTGCCCCCCAGAACCCCGAACCGTTATGTAGATGATGAGTTCGTCGCGCTCGAAGAGTTCGCCCTGCGGCCCCGGCGAAATGGCGAATGAGTACTTGCCAGAGCCCTCATACCCCGAACCATGCTCGACGAAGTTGTCGAGCGACGCCAAAAAACTGCTTCTCTCGTCCACCTGAACTCGCACCCGGAAGGCAGACGCCGACAGTCCGCTTACGCCAAAACCACTTTGATCGGTAACGGAGACGGCAACGAGAATCATTTGACGGAATTCAGTGGAGCCGTAGACACTGCTCCACTGGATAACCGCGGCCACGATCAACCTGCCCATATCTCCATCCGTCCACGCGTAAGCTTCGGGCAATCCCGCGCGTAGCAATGGTACTACCGATGTCCAACCGGGGCAGGCTCAAGATCACTGACCAGCCGCGCAGCCCTCACAGCTCGCCGAGATCGAGAACAGCGACTCCGATGGACAGCCCAAGGCACAGCGCTTGACTGTCGACGTCGAGCGCGAGAACCCGGTGATGCATCGGAATTGCCAGCAAACATGAACCTGTTGTCAGATCCCACAGCCGAACCATCTGATCATCACCTGCGCTTGCGAGCAGGTCGCGTCCTCGATGCACGAAGGAGTCAACAGCATTGACCGCAGCTTCGTGACCGCCGAGGACCATCCGCTGCTCGCCCGTCACGAGATCCCAGAGCCGAACCGTCTCATCAGCGCCGGCGCTCGCAAGGAAACGGCCACCAGCCCCCTCATACACACAAACACCATTCACCCCCGACTCATGCCCCCCGAGAACCATCCGCTGCTCCCCCACCGCAAGGTCCCACAGCCGAACCGTCCCATCAGCACCAGCACTCGCAAGAAAACGGCCACCAGCCCCCTCATACACACAAACACCATTCACCCCCGACTCATGCCCGCCAAGAACCATCCGCTGCTCCCCCGTCACGGCATTCCACACGGAAATCGTGCCGCTCCCGCTCGCCGAGACGACAGAATCCTCGCCCCCACGGCCCGGGACCCGGCAGACACCTCGCACCCACCCCTGGAAGCCTTCGAACTTCATCCGCTGCGAACCGTCCACCGGGTTCCACAAGCGAACCGTCTGATCATCGCTGCCACTCGCCAGCAGTGTCTCGCCGGAAGGCAACGCGACGGAGCACACCCCTCTCGCCCATCCTTGGTGCCCGGACAGCACATGAAGTTGCCGCCCGCTCGCGCAGTCCCACACCCGCACCGTTTGGTCGTCGCCGGCACTCGCGATCAGCTCTCGTCCGGCGACAGTGAGGGAGCAGACGGCCCTGACCCACCCACGATGTCCTTCCAGGACCGCGAGCTGCTCACCACCGCGCAAGTCCCAAAGGCGTACGGTTCCGTCGGAACTCGCGCTGGCAACAATGGGAAGACCGTTCCTTGACGCGAAACAAACCGCACGAACCCAGCCTTGGTGACCTTCCAAGACCATCCGCTGCTCGCCGCTCACCGCATCCCAGATGCGCACCGTCTGATCGTCGCCACCGGTTGCGAAGACCGGGGCCTGCTGATCCGCGGAAGCACAGACACCACGCACCCAACCAGCGTGACCGGCCAGAACGGCACGCTGACGCGCACCCGCCGGGTCCCAGATCCGGACCGTCTGATCGGAACTGGCACTGGCAAGCAGCACTTCTCCGTCGCTCAGCACGAGCGAGCACAAGCTGCTCACTCGCCCTTCATGGCCCTCGAGGACAGCGACCGGCTGTCCAGTCGTGGGGTTCCAGATGCGAACTGTCCGGTCATCTCCGCCGCTGGCCACCAGGTGCTCGCCATCGACGGGTACCGAGCACACCCCCCGGACCCACCCTTCATGGCCATGCAGGGCCGCCACTTGCCGCTCAGCCACCGGATCCCACACGTAGACAACCTGGTCGGCGCCAGCACTCGCGATGAGCTCCTTGCCTTCCCCCACCGGCACGGAGCAAACACCGTTCACCGCGCCTTGGTGCCCGGAGCCGCCGCCAGCGCCTCCTCCGGAACCTTCGCGAGCCTGCACCCAGCGTGCGACATACGGCGCCCCGGGCTCACGTGCCGAGAATTCCGTGCGCAGATGCTCAACCGCGTTCGTGACGCTGAAGAGAGCGGCACGTTCGTGGCTCGCCGCCGAGGCGGCCTCCTGAGTCAGCCCGAGCAGTTGAGCCCGGCGCCTCATCCTGCCCGCTCGTGCGCCGCCACTCGCCTGGATCAACCGCCAGATATCCACGTGGAGCAGGTAGTTATCGTCCGCGAGAAGGTCGTCGATCACACCTCCGGCGGCCGCGTGCTGCGGAAGCGACCGCAGCAGGTACCGCGGCGCGTTCGCCCATCCCAGCTGCCGCCCACGGGCAGCCAGTTTTTCCGCGATCGCGCGTTCGTCGACGTTTTTCGGCGTCGTCCGCTTACGCATCATCAACAGCGTCTCGTTGAGAGCCTGGTGGAACAGCCGGAACGACGGGTCGTCCTCGCCGACGCTGGATTCCACCAAGAAGTTCGCCGCGGAAGACCGTGCGAATTTCCTGAGCGAACGCTCGCTCACCGTTGTCGCGAACAGCGCCTCGACGACCGCGCTCCAGCTCATGATCGTCAATCCGGGAGCCTCCGCGAAGGCCAGGGCGGAAAGTAGATCCGAGGCGCTGACCCCGTCGACGTCGGCCACCCGCCCCAGGTAGCCACCGAGTGCCGACTCGACGGTCTGGTTGACTGATATGTCATTCGGCGCCACGGCACGCCTGTCGTACAAGCCATGGCTGCGCGCGATCAGTCCCGCGATGAGGAAGTTCGTTCCAGCGAGCTCGGCGATCCGTTCGGCAACCGGAGTGGCAACACTTTCGTCGGCATAGGGTCCATCGATTCGCTCATCACCCTCGAGCCGGAGGCAGGCCAGCGCGTACGAGACCAAGTCGCGTTGCTCGAAGTAGGCGTCACTGTCGAGGTCGATCACGGCAGCCGCATTGCCGAGAGCGTCGATCAAGGAGCCGTCTTCATCGCTTCCCCGAGTCCCGATCACCACTTGGACTCCACTGGCCGCACATGTTTGCGACAGCGGGAGAATCACATCTCTGAGCACAGCCCGCGCCTGCTCCGGGCTCGCCGCCTCGTCAAGGGCGTCGATGATCACGTTGAACCGTGGTCTGCCCCTGGAATCGAGGACATCGCTCAACGCGGGCGCGAGGTCCGTCGCAGCTCCCGGGAGTGCCGCCGCGGCAGCCCGGGCGATTTCCGTCGCAACCTCCAGCGCTGATTTTCCTTTTGCGTGAACAGCACACGCAACCGACCCCGGCGGCACCCGGAGCGCGTCGTCGGAAACCGGCAGGCTTTCGCTGGTCTGCCGATCCGAAGTCGTGATGACCCTCCCGAGAACCGCGGATTTTCCCACTCCTGGCGAACCGGTTACGACGAGTACCCGCCGGTCCGGGGCAGGCCGGCCGAGCCATCGGGAAATCGTCGACAGCGCAGCTGTCCGACCGCGGAATCGGTAGCCCTTCTCGCTGTCGATGCTGACACCGCGCGCTCGCGGTCGCCAATGTCGCACACCTTCCGGATCGGACGCCAGGCTCCACCCCCACGCCGCCATGGCCATGTCGCCGGCGACGCCCGCGGACCAAGCGGAAAGTTCCGAGATCCCCCTGCCCGGAAAGATCTTGTCCACCTGCAGGAGGGTGAGCGCACGGCCATCGCCGTTCGCGTGCGCTTGGCCGACCAGCCCGACGACCGCGTCGTAGTCCGGCGACCACAGCCCGCCGCCGCTGAAGCCCGGACGCACCAGGTACCGGGAAGCCGTATCAATCCGGATCCACCCGTACCCCAGCGCCGAGCCGACTTTCCCGAACGCGCTGTCCCCGTACGGATCGCCTTCCGGAAACCCGAAGGCCCACCAGTTCGTATCGACCAGATCCGACGATCGAGCACAGCGCAATCGGGCCGCCTCGACGCCGGCGGGAACCGCTTTTTCGAGCTCGAGCAAGGCAACGTCCTGCATGCTGTCCCGACCGGTCTCGACTTTCAAGACCCGTCGACGCGAAGCACTCTCAGAAGTATCCAGGCGCGGGAAGGCGACCCAAATTTCCGACGACTCGGGGAAACGACTGCCGAGAACGACGTGCGCGCAAGTGAGAACCCGACGTTCGTCGATGACCACACCCGAGCCGATCGGATTGAAATCCGTTTCCGACGTGTGAATTGCCGCAACCCAGGTGTCGGTTACCGGCCCCGGACGCGACGAATTACCAGCGTTCACGCCAATTCCCGTTCATCCGCATCCTCCTGCCGTCTGCGAGGATTGTACTACCAAGTATTCCGCAACGCCAGACAATTCCTTGATGCCACTCATGCTAAGCTGTCGCAAGCGCGACCGACCTGGTCGGTGCACACAGAGGGGAGGGTTCGCAGTGGCCGCCGACGACGAACCGAAGATTGTCGCATTCATCGGCGCGGGATGCGTGGGCAAAACGACCCTGTTCGAGGCGTACCGCAGAAGATTTGCCGGTGACAGCCGCGTCAGTTTTGCCAGCGAATCAGCGAAATTGTATTTTTCCACGCACAAGATTCCCGACGAAGATCGTTTCGAAGCTCCTGCGCAGGGTGAGATCCAGGCGATGGCACTGCAGGCCGAACAGGAGGCCTGCGACCGAGGCCGGCTCGTGTTCGCCGACCGATGCGCGATCGACTACCCGATCTACGTCAGCGCAATGGGCGACACCAGCGGATCATTGGACCTCCTGAGTCGCGCCCAACCATGGCTGCGCCGATACTTGCGAATCTTCTTGCTCGATCCGACGGGAATTCCCTTCGTCCAGACAGCCGAACGCAGGGAGAACGCGCAGATGCGCACCCTGCTCCACCGGGAGTACTTGTCCTTTCTGCAACGACACAACATTTCCTACCGATTGCTGATCGGATCGGTAGAGCAACGGATGAGCGACGTGGACGCCGAGCTGGAGAAGGTGTTCACCGCCGATCTCCGTCCCGACTTTCGATGACGCGGCTTCCCCCCTGAGCCGCATCGTGCTAGAACTAGAACGTGTTTCAGTTCTGCCGACCGGTGCTGGGAGGTGCGTGGATGAGCGTCCCGACGGTGACCGAGCTGCTGCTGGCCCGCGCCGGGGACGACCGGCCGGGCCTGCGGTTCGAGGACGAGACCTGGTCGTGGGCCGAGCACGTCCGAGCGTCGGCGTGCCGCGCCGGTGGCCTCCGGGCGGCGCTGGACCGGGGCAAGCCGCCGCACGTCGGCGTGCTGGCCGACAACGTTCCGGCGTTCTCGATCCTCCTGGGCGCCTGCGCGTTCGCCGGGGCGGTGCTGGTCGGCCTCAACCCGACCCGGCGCGGCGAAGCCCTCGCCCGGGACGTCCGGCTCGCCGACTGCCAGTTCGTCCTCGCCGAGCGGAAATACCACTCGCTCCTCGACGGGCTCGATCTCGGCGGGATCCCGGTGCGGGACCTGGACTCCTGGCCGTCCGCGGACTCCCCCGCCGAGCCCGTTCCCGCGTCCCCGGACGACCTGCTCATGCTGATCTTCACCTCCGGCACCAGCGGCGACCCGAAGGCCGTGCGCTGCACGCACGGCAAGATCGCGTTCCCCGGCGCGATGCTCGCCGAGCGGTTCCGGCTGTCCCCATCGGACACGGTGTACGTCACCATGCCGATGTTCCACTCCAACGCGATCATGGCGGGCTGGGCGGTCGGGCTCGCGGCGGGCGCGACCATCGCGCTGCGCCGCCGGTTCTCCGCGTCCGGCTTCCTGCCCGACGTCCGGAAGTTCGGCGCGACCTACGCGAACTACGTCGGCAAGCCACTGTCCTATGTGGTCGCGACACCGCCGCGCCCGGACGACGCGGACAATCCGCTGCGCCTGGTCTACGGGAACGAGGGCGCGAGCGCCGACCTCGCCGCGTTCGAGAAGCGCTTCGGCTGCACGGTCGTCGACGCGTTCGGCTCCACCGAAGGCGGGGTGGGGTTCGCCCGCACCGACGGCACCCCGCCCGGCTCACTCGGCAAACCGGCCGGCGACGTGGCCATCCTGCACCCGCACACCGGCCTGCCGTGCCCGCCCGCCGCGTTCGACGACGCCGGGAACCTGGTCAACGCCGGGGAAGCCGTCGGCGAACTGGTCAACACCGCCGGCGCCGGCTGGTTCGCCGGGTACTACCGCGACCCCGCCGCCGACGCGGAACGGCTGCGCGGCGGCGTGTTCCACACCGGCGACCTCGCCTACGCGGACAGCGACGGGTTCTACTACTTCGCCGGCCGGCTCGGCGACTGGCTGCGCGTCGACGGGGAGAACCTCGGCACCGCGCCGATCGAGCGGATCCTCCTGCGCCACCCCGCGATCACCGACACCGCGGTCTACGCGGTCCCCGATCCGGTGACCGGCGACCAGGTGATGGCCGCCATCGTCACCGGCGGCGGCCCGCTGGACCCCGCCGAGTTCGGCCGCTTCCTCGCCGATCAGCCCGACCTCGGGCCCAAGCAGGTGCCGAAGTACGTGCGCACGGTCCGGGAGCTGCCGCGGACGTCGACGTTCAAGGTCGTCAAGCGGCAGCTCTCCGCCGAGGGCCTGGACTGCGCCGACGTGCTCTGGGTCCGCGCGGGCCAGGACATCGCCTACGCCCGGGTCTGAAGGAGCCGCCGCGCGAACCCGGCCAGGCACACCACCGGCGACACGATCGCCGCGACGCGCAGGCAGCGCACCGGCCACCCCGGCCGGGGAACGACGGCCACCCCGGCCGGCGGATCGGGCGCCTGGAACCGGAGCGTCTTGGTCAGGTGGCGCCACCGGAAGACCTCCAGCCACACGATGCGCCAGCTGACCACCCAGACGACCAGTGCGACGCCGCCGACCCACCCGGCCCGACCGGCCCCGCCCCGGCGGGAATTCCGCATCCCGCCAGCGTAATGACCCGTCACACGAGCCGGTAGCCCGCCGCCGAGAACTCCGCCGTCAACGCGTACCGGTCCCCGCGGACCAGCGTGTGGCGCCACTCCACCGGACGCCCGCGGGCGTGGCTGAGCCGGTTGATCGCGAACGCCGCCACGTCGTGCGCGCACGCGAGCTGGGTGCGCTCGGCCGCGGTCGGGATGACCGCGCGGACCTCCTCGCGGCCGTGGTCGAGCCGCACCCCGGTGCGCCGCGCGAGTTCGGCGTACAGGCCGGTGTGCGTGAAATCGGCCGGCAGCAACGGTTTCGCCACGTCGGCCGGCAGCCAGACGCGGTCGAGGGCCAGCGGCTCGTCGCCGGCCAGGCGCAGCCGCTCCAGGTAGACCAGCGGTGTCGATGCCTCCAGCTCGAGCCGCTCGGCGACGAGCGCGTCCGCGCGGACGTCGAAGGTGCGCACGACGCTGTGCTGCGAAAGCCCGGCCGCCTCCACCGAGGCGAACAGGCTGTAGAGCGCCCCGAGCGGCTGGGCGATCTCCGCGGGCGGCGCGACCCGGGGCTGGCGGCCGCGCTCGGCGACGATCACCCCGTCCGCGCGCAGCTGGCGCAGCGCCTGCCGCACCGTGCTGCGGCTCACTTCGTACTCCTCGACCAGTGCCAGCTCACCGGGGAACTGATCGGTGAACTCGCCGGCGTCGAGCCTGGTCAGCAGCTCGCGCTGGAGCTGGCGCCAGAGCGGCTCGGAGCCGGAGCGGCTGAGCGTCCGCGGTGGCATGGCTTCCCTCCCGGCTGGTCGCGCCGACCCTACCCGTGGCCAAATGTTCGTACATCATCTAAGTTGAATGTACGTACATTTCGAGACGGAGGCACGGGTGACCACGATCCGGAACGCACCGGCCGCGCCGCAGGCGCCGGTCCGCCCTCGGCACGGCGTGGCGCCCGGCCTGCTGGTGGCGGTCGCGGTCGCCGCCGTCGCGACCGGGCTGGGCACGCTGGTCCCGATCGTCGGCGGCCCGGTCTTCGGCATCCTGCTCGGCGGGCTCGCCGCCGCCGTCGTGCCGGGACTGCGCGGGCAGCGGTGGACCCCGGGCTACGCCGTCGCGGCGAAACCGGTGCTGCAGGCGTCGATCGTGGTGCTGGGCACCGGCTTGTCGCTGCGCCAGGTCCTCGACGTCGGGGGCGGCTCGCTGCCGGTCATGCTCGGCACCCTGGCGGTCGCCCTCGGCGGCGCGTGGCTGCTCGGCCGGTGGCTCGGCGTCCGGGGCGACACGCAGACCCTCATCGGCGTCGGCACCGGGATCTGCGGCGCGTCCGCGATCGCCGCTACCACCGCCGTCCTCAAGCCGAAGCAGGCCGACGTCGCCTACGCCCTCGGCACGATCTTCGCCTTCAACATCGCCGCCGTCCTGCTGTTCCCGCCGCTCGGGCACCTGCTCGGCCTGGACCCGCACGCCTTCGGCCTCTGGGCGGGCACCGCGATCAACGACACCTCCTCGGTGGTCGCCGCCTCCTTCGCCTACGGCGGCGACGCCGGGTCGTACGGCCTCGTCGTCAAGCTCACGCGGACGCTCACGCTGATCCCGATCGTCATCGTGCTGGCCGTCCTCAAGGCCCGCCGTGAAGCCCGGCAGGCCGACCCCGGCGCCACGGTCGCCGCGATGCCCTGGCGCAAGATCGTGCCCCTGTTCCTGCTCGGTTTCGTCGCCGCGGCCGGACTGAACAGCCTCGGCGTCGTCCCCGGCTCGTGGCACCCCGCCCTCACCGTGCTGGGCACGTTCCTGATCACGACGGCGCTGGCCGGGATCGGGCTCTCCCTGCGCCAGGGCGACCTGCGCCGCGCGGGCACCCGGCCGCTGCTGCTCGGCGGACTGCTCTGGATCGCCGTCGCCACGACGAGCCTCGGCCTGCAGTCGATCACCGGCACGCTCTGACCCGGCCGGTAGCATTCGGCGGGTGACCGACAGCCACGGTGATCGGCCCCGGACGGTGTCCCGCTTCGTCGACCTGCTGCGGGCCGCGGACCAGCGCCCCGGCCTGATCCGGTCGGCACGCGCCGTGCGCCGCCTGGTCCCCGGCGACCGCGACCTCGGTGACGCGCTGTCGACCGCGGCGGGCCACCCGTCGGACCGGGTCGCCCGCCTGCTCGCCGAAGCGAAGGCCGAGCAGCCGAGCGCGGTGCGGGAACTCGGGCTCGCGGCCGTCCAGGTCTGGCAGGCCGTCGCGCAGGGACGGCACGGCGAAGCCGGCGAGGCGACGATCGTGTTCACCGACCTGGTCGGCTTCTCCAGCTGGGCGCTCGACGTCGGCGACGCGCGGGCGCTCGAGCTGCTGCGCGCGGTTTCGACCGCGAGCGAGGCGACGATCTCCCGCCACCGCGGCCGGGTCGTCAAGGGCCTCGGCGACGGCTTGATGGCCGTCTTCGCCGACCCGGCGGCCGCGGTCGAGGCGGCGTACGAGACGTGCGGCGCGGTCAGCGCCATCGACCTCGGCGGCTACCGCCCGCAGCTGCGCGCCGGCCTGCACACCGGACGCCCGCGCAAGGTCGGCCGCGACTACTTCGGCGTCGACGTCAACATCGCGGCCCGGATCGCCGACGCGGCGGCCGGCGGCGAAGTCCTCATCACCGGCGACGTCCTGGCGAACCTCGACGCCGAGCGGTTCACCGTCCGCCGGCGGCGCCGGTTCCGCGCGAAGGGCGCACCCAGCGACCTCGAGGTGTTCGCCATCGTCCCGCGGTACGACGAAACCTAGCGTCGCGCGTCCGAGGTTCGTTGGCAGCGGCGCGGCAATGCGCCCCAATGTGGCGTTCGGTGCGTCCAACGCACCCAATGTGGCGTTCGGTGCGTCAGACGCAACCAACGCCACATTGGGGCGCTCCCCGGCTGTCGTCCCGCGGTACGACGAAACCTAGCGAACGAGCCAGTAGACGACGCCGGGCACCACGACCAGCAGTGCCACCGCGAGCCAGTACGGGCCCGCTTTGAGCTGCGGTGCGCGGAAGGCGAACAGGGCGTTCACGCCCGCCACGACGAGTCCGGTGAAGACCACGGCGGCCAGGCCGAGCCCGATCGCGAAGCCCGCGCCGTCGTCGACCACGGTGGGGTCGGGCGTGCCCAGCCCGAGCTCCCACGCGAGGACCTGCGTCCCCAGCATCGCGAACGCGACCGGGTAGGCGCACGGGATCGCCAGCAGCAGGTTGAGCGGGACGCCGATCAACCAGACGTGCCGCGGGCGGAGCTGACGAGGAGCCATCCGGACATCATGCCGGGCTCAGGCCCTCGCCGAGCACCCGGTTCAGCTCGGGCAGCACGGTGGCCAGGTCCTTCGTCGTCCGGAAGACCACGATGGACGCTTCACCGTCGTCCTCGGGCCGGGTGAACAGGGCCACCGTCTCCGCCATCGCCGCGTCGAACTCCCGCTCCGGGTCGCTCGACCGGCCGCGCAGCCAGCGGCGCAGCACGTGGTTGTGCGCGGTCACGACCGCGCCGGCCATCAGTTCCGCCCGCAACGCCGTGTCGTCGCCGCCGCCCATCCAGCGGTGCAGGAAACCGCGGAACAGCCGCTGGTACTGCTGCAACCCCGAGATCTCCCGGTCCCGCAGCGCGGGCACGCTGCGCGTCAGGCGGTACCGGGTCCGGGCCAGCTCCCCTTCGGCGAGGTAGTGCCGCAGGACCAGGCGGGTGCCTTCGGTGACCGCGAGCAGCGCGGTCCGCTCGGTCGAGCCGGCCAGGCGGGCATCGATGGCCTGGAGCAGCACTTCGTGGTCGGGGAAGATCACGTCTTCCTTCGCCCGGAACGTCCGGAAGAAGGTCGTGCGGCCGACCCCGGCGCGCTCGGTGATGTCGTCGATCGTCGTCTGGTCGTAGCCGCGCTCGGCGAACAGCGCGAACGCCGCCTCGACCAGGCGTTCCTTGGCCGTCATCCGCTTCCTCCGCCCTGCCGTGGCCCAGCGTAGGGCGTGGCGGTCGTCATATCCGGGAACCACGCCTTCAGCTACCGGCCGGTACTGAGTACCGTCGAAAGGGTATCGAGTCCCAGAGAGGTGGCGGCGATGGAACGCGTGGGCGTGGTCGGGTGCGGGCAGATGGGGGCCGGGATCGCCGAGGTGTGCGCCCGGGCGGGCCTCGACGTGGTGGTCGTCGAATCGAGCCCGGAAGCCGTGGCGGCCGGACGGCGCCGGCTCGAAGCCTCGCTGGCCCGCGCGGAGAAGAAGGGCAAGGTGCCCAGCGCCGCCGCGGTCCTCGACCGGATCCGGGTCACCGAGTCGCTCGACGACCTCGCCGACCGCACCTTCGTCGTGGAAGCGATCGTCGAAGACGAAGCCGTCAAGACGGAGCTGTTCGGCCGGCTCGACAAGGTCGTCACCGCGCCGGACGCGATCCTCGCGTCCAACACGTCGTCCATCCCCATCATGAAGCTGGGCACCGCGACCGAACGCCCCGCGCAGGTCGTCGGGGTGCACTTCTTCAACCCCGTGCCGGTGCTGCCGCTGGTCGAACTGGTGCCCAGCCTGCTGACCACCGAAGCCACCGTCGACCGGGCACGGGCGTTCGCCCAGGACGTGCTGGGCAAGCAGGCGATCCTCTGCCAGGACCGCGCCGGGTTCGTGGTCAACGCGCTGCTGATCCCGTTCATCCTCGCCGCGATCCGCATGTTCGAGTCCGGCTTCGCCACCCGCGAAGCCATCGACGAAGGCCTCGTGCGCGGCGCCGCCCACCCGCAGGGACCGCTCGCCCTCGCCGACCTGATCGGCCTCGACACCACCAAGGCCGTCGCCGAATCGCTCTACGAAGAGTTCAAGGAACCGCTCTACGCACCGCCGCCGCTGCTGGCCCGCATGGTCGACGCCGGACTGCTCGGCCGCAAGACCGGCCGCGGCTTCTACACCTACGAGCGGCCATGACCGAGTGCCGCTGCTTGTGCGTCCCGGCCGGTCACGAGCACCACATCTGCACCGGCACCGCGGAACGCGGGAACTCGGTCCCGCTCCCCGGCAGCCCGACCGGGGCGTTCGTCCCGGCCTGCCCGCCGTGCCACCGCGCGACGCTCCCCCACGGGCCCCGACGGCGGGTGGTCGAGCCGCCGCGGCGCCTCGACGCCCGCGACTGGGACGCCGCCGCGCTCGCCCGGCCCGGCCGGCGCTCCGCCCGGTGGCCGAAGGCGGCGGCGGGCTGACGCCGTCTGCAAGAGCCGACGGGCGCGCCGTCCGGCCGTGCCGATGCACGGCCATTCGCACGCCGAAACCGTTGGGGGAAAGGAAAACTCGTACATCCGTCAGCTGACGGATGTCTGATCCACGCGTACCGCGAAGCATTGCTCCACGGGGCCCGGCGCTCCGACCTCGAGACCCGAGGAGGAGCGATGTCGCGTGCCACCACCACCGTCTCCACCGTTGTGATCTTCCTCTTGGCCATCAACCTGCGCCCGGCCGTGACCAGCCTGGGCGCGGCGCTGCCGGACATCTCGGTCGCCGGCAACCTCGTCGCCGCGGTGCTCGTGGCGCTGCCCCTGTGGGCGATCGGCCTCGGCGGCTGGGCGACGCCGTGGCTGGCCCACCGGGTCGGGACGTACCGGACCGTCGCCGCGGCGCTCGGCGCGCTGGTGCTTTCCCTCGGCGGCCGGGTCCTCGGCGGCTCGGCCCAGCTGCTGATCGGGACGGCGCTGACGTGCCTGGCGATCGCCGTCCTCGGCACCATCCTGCCCCTGCTGGCCCGCGGTTCCGCGGCCTTCACCTTCGGGCTCGGCCTCGGCAGCACGGCCGGCGCGCTGGTCACGCCCGCGGTGGTGCTCTCGTCGTCGTGGCAGGTCGCCCTCGGCCTGTGGGCGGCGGTGGCCCTGCTGGCCCTCTACGTCTGGCAGCTGACTCCCGGCGAGTTCGCGGCGCCGCGACCGGCGTCCGGGACGACCCCCGCGTTCGCCCTCACCATCCACTTCGGACTGATCTCGACGGTGACGTTCCTGGTCATGGGCTGGCTCCCCGGCATCCTGCGCGACGCGGGCGTCCCGGCGACGACCGCGGGCGGGTGCCTCGCGCTGTCGATGGCCATGGGGCTGCCCATGATGTTGCTGGTGCCGGGCTGGACCCGCCGGTGGCGCAACCAGACCCTGCTCGTCGTCGCACTGGCCACGCCCAACGCCATCGGGGTGACCGGGCTGCTCGTCGCACCCGCGGCCGCGCCCTGGGTGTGGGCCGCGGCGACCGGCACGGGCATGGGGTCCCTCGCGTTCGTGCTGACCACCATTTCGCTGCGCAGCAAGGACAGCTCGCTCTCGCTGTCCGCGGTGGTCCAGGGCGTCGGCTACGTCATCGCCGGCTTCGGCGTGCTGGCCTGCGGCTGGCTGCACACGTACACCGGCGCCTGGCGGACCCCGCTGCTGCTGGTGCTGGCCGTCCTGGCCGGCCAGGTGGCGAGCGGGCACCTCGCCGTCACGAGCCGGACCCTGGCGTCGCTGGTCCCGCGTCCGCTGTTCGTGCGCCGCCCGCGTCCGCTGTTGGTGCGGCGGCAGGACGACGTGCCGGAGGTCGGGGTCTGACGCCTCAGCCCGACGCGGACTGGTGCCGGGCGGCTTCCCGGGCGATGTCGATGCGGGAGTGCACGCCCAGCTTGTTCAGGATGTGCGACACGTGCGTGCCGACCGTGCGCGGGGACAGGTACAGCCGGGCCGCGATCTGGGGGTTCGAGAGGCCCTCGACCACGAGGGCGGCGATCCTCCCTTCGGTCGGGGTGAGGCTGTCCCAGCCGTGCGTGGCCTGGCGGTGCTTCACCGTCGGGCCGCGCCGGATGCCGAACGCCCGGAACAGGGCGCGCAGCCGGGCCACGTCCCACTGCGCGCCCAGCTCCGCGTAGAGGTCGACGGCGTGGGTGAACGCGGCGCGCGCCGAACCGCGGTCTTCCTCCTTGGCCTTGGCGAAGGCGATCGCGGCCGCTTCCAGCGCCTTGGCCCGCGACAGCGGCCGTCCCGCGTCGCGGTAGCCGTCGGCGGCTCGCAGCAGCGTCGTGCCGTCCCGGTCGAGCAGGCCACGGCAGTACAGGGCCAGCGCGCCGAGGTGCGGGACGGCGGAACCGTCGGCGAGCGCGTGGACCCGGGCTTCGACGTCCGTCGCGGTCCGCAGGTCGCCGATCGTCGTGGCCAGCCGGACGGCGTCGCCCAGCAGGTCCTCCCCTGCGTCTTCGCCGGCCAGCACCGCGGTGAGCACGGCGAGCGCCCGCTCCGGCGCACCGGCGTACTCGAAGGCGAGACTCCGGGCCCGCACCAGGGATTCCACGACCCGGTCGCCGATGCGTTCCCAGTACTTCGCCGCGACGTCGAGGTGCTCCCGGGCCGCGGCCGTTTCGCCGCGGTGGAAGTGGATGATCGCGGCGACGCCGTGGTCGCAGCACACCACGCCCGGGTCCTTGCGGTCGTCGGCGACGACGTCGACCTCGGCCAGCGCGTCGTCCCACCGGCCGGCGCCCAGCAGCAGCTGCCCGAGCGCGCTCTGGGCCTCGCTCAGCCGCACGACACTGCCGGTGCGGTCGGCCAGTTCGCGCGCCTGGGCGGCGGCGGCGTGCGCCTCGGGGTAGCGGTCGAGCGCGCCGAACGTGACCGACTGGTTGATGCGCAGCTGCAGGGTGAGGTCGATCAGCGCGGGATCGCCGCGCACGACGGCCATCGCGCGTTCGAACAGCGGCAGCGCGCCGGCCCAGTCGCCCCGCACCATCGCGACCAGGCTCAGCACGTGCAGCGCCCACCCGGTCGCCCAACGGTCCTCGACCGGGCCGAGTTCTTCCAGCGCCTCGGTGGCGACCCGGTCGGCGGTGTCGACCTCGCCGATGTAGCGGTGGGTGCGCGCGATGAGCACCAGGAGCCGGGCCCGGTGCCGGGGCTGCAGGCCGGGCTGGGTCAGCGCGTGGTTCAGCTCGTTGAGGAACTCCGCGGACCGGCCGGTCATCGCGCGGCACTGGACGACCGTGGTGTACAGGTCGACGCGCACGTCCGGGTCGCGCACGCGATCCAGTGCGCGGTCGGCGATCCGCTCGGCCTGGGCGACGTTGCCGACACCGAAGTACGCGTCGGCCAGCCGGCAGGCCAGCGCGCCGGTCACGGCGTCGTCGAGCGGCGCGTCCCGCACCGCCCGCCGCAGCAGGGCGACGGCGACCCCGGGCGCCTGACCGATCAGCGGCGTGGCGACGTCGAGCAGCCACCGCACGGCCCAGGCGGGCACCGGCACCCGACTGTCCGTTGTGGACACCATGGGCAGCAGCTGCCGCGCGACCCGTTCGACCGGGGCGTTCGCCTCGGCCAGCGCCCACGCGGCGCCCTGGTGCCAGGCGATCCGGACCGCCGTCGGCATGTCGTCGTACAACGCCGTGCGGATCAACGGGTGCCGGAACTCCAGGTCGTCGCCCGCGGCCACGAGCACCCCGGCGGCGCGGGCCTCGTCGAGGGCGGGCAGCAGGTCCGCGACCGGGGTGTTCGTCACGGTCACCAGGTCCGCCACCGAGAAGCCGACCCCGAGCAGCGCCGCCGCGCGCAGCACGCCCCGCGCGGGCTCGGGGAGGAAGCCCAGCCGGTCCGCGATGGCCTCGGGCAGCGAGTCCGGCGTCGCCGCGCCGGTCAGCTCCGCGATGCCCGCGGGATCGACCTGCAGGCACGAGCTCCGGGTCAGCGCGTCGAGGAGTTCGGTGAGGTACAACGGGTTCCCGGCCGCGCCGGCGGCCAGCCGCGCCAGCTCGGCGCCCGGCTTGCCCCCGGCCAGCTCCGCCACCAGTTCGAGCACCGCCGGTTCGGCGAGCCGGCCCAGCCGCAACCGTTCGCCCGGCCCGACGATCCGGAAGAGCGACCGCAGGTCGTCGCGGCGCGGGATCGGGCGCAGGACGCCGATCAGGAGCAGCGGGAGCTGCCGGACGGCACGGGCCAGCCGGCTCCACACCGCCACCGTCGTGCGATCGGCCCACTGCAGCTCGTCGACGACCAGCACCGCCGGGCCGTCCTGGCTCAGCTCGTCCACCAGTGCGATCAGCTGCTCGGCGGCCCGGGCGGCGAGGTCGGCCCCTTTGCCGGCGACGGCGCCGCCCCGCAGCAGCTTGGAAATGGCGACGCGGCGGGGATCCCGCGCGGCCGGCGTGATCCGCAGCGCGTCCAGCAGCGGCAGCAGCGGCAGTGCCTGCCCGAGCTCGTCGCCTGCTCCCCAGTACACCTGGCAGCCCGCGTCGGTCGCGGCCGCGCAGGCCGTCCGCACGAGCGCGGACTTGCCGATGCCCGGCTCGCCGTCCACCAGCACGGCGACCCCGCGGCCGGCGCCCACTTCACGGATCCAGGCGACCAGCCAGGACAGCTCACTGTCCCGACCGACCAGCAGCTCGGCACCGTCGGTGAGCGGTCGCACACGGAGATAATAGGAGTAAAACTTGTTGCCCAACAAGAGGTATGGTGGAACAAACCCGGGATCGGCAGCCGTTAACCAAGGCTTCCCTTCCGGGCAAACATCCATTTCGATATTAATCCCGTTTTGTGATCCGAGCGTGATTCCGCTGCGCGGAAGAATACGACACCCGGCACCGGCGGACGGCCGGTTCACCGATCCGGACGGAAAGCGGGGAAACGGTGTTATCACCAACGAAACAAGCCACGGCCGTGGCGCTCCCGCGCCGGTTCAGCGACTTTCCGGCCCCCGTTCCACTCCGGTCACCCGCGGCGTTCGACTGTTTCGACGGTCACGCGGCGTCCCGAAGATCGGCGCCGCGACGGCCGGCGGACGTTCGGTTTTCGACGCGGGAACGGACCGGATTCGCTCGTCGCGGCACGCGGTCGATCCGTTGTTTTCCGCCTCGACCTACCCCCTCGGGCCACGTTTTCCGCACCCGCACACCGTCACCGTCAGTGACCACCTCGGGCGCGGCCGCTCCAGGAACCGGACCGGGTGAATCGGCGATCCCGGCGCCCGCCCCTCCGGAATCGGCGGGCTCGCCGTGTTTCGACCGGACCTATTCGTAGCCCGCGACGGCGTCGGGCGAGTTAAAACAAGATCGCTGATCCGGCATTCGTGCGGCCATTGTGGTGAATTCCGGTTTTTGATGTACGCACGCGTTGTCAAGCGGTGACGGGATGCCTACAGTGGCCTGCCTGACTCCGGGGAATGATTCACACACACGCCTTGGACTCGGTCCCTCAACCGTGATCTCCCGTCGAGGAGCAGGTCTTGTTCGGAATAGCGAGGAGCAGCAACAACCGGCTTCGCACGCGCCGGGTCGCACTGGCACTGGCAGCCGCCGTCGCCGCGTCCGGCTGCGGCGCGCTCGGCGCGGAGGTCTCGAACTCGTCGTCGAGCGGCCGCGACCTGGAAAAGCACACGCTGAAGGTCTCCATCCTGCCCACCACGGACCTCGGGCCGTTCTGGCTCGCCCAGGAAGGCGGGTACTTCCAGGCCGAAGGCCTCACCGTCGAGTCGGTGATCGCCAACAGCGGCCAGGCGTCGCTGACGAAAGCGATTTCCGGCGAGGCCGACATCGCGTTCTCCACCTACCCGCCGTTCTTCATCGCGCGCAGCTCCGGCTCCGCCGACATGCAGCTGGTCGCGGACGCGACCTCGGTCAACCCGAAGTCCAACGCGATCGTCACGGTGCCGAACTCGCCGGTGAAGACGATCTTCGACCTGGCGGGCAAGAAGATCGCCATCACGGCCAAGAACACCGCGTCCGATCTGCTCACCCGCTCGGTGATGCAGGACCACAACGTGGACTTCGGCAAGGTCAAGTGGGTGCTGGTCGCGCTGCCGAACATCGCGGCCGCGCTGCAGCAGGGGCAGGCCGACGCGGCGTACCTGCCGGAGCCCTACATCACGCAGGCGGCCCAGACGGTCGGCGCGACCCCCGTGATCGACATCAACACCGGCGCGACCCAGGACTTCCCGCTGACCGGCTACGGCGCGACGAGGAAGTGGGTGCGGGAGAACCCCAAGTCGCTGGCCGCTTTCCAGCGCGCGCTGCAGAAGGCCACGCACGAGACGTTGATCGACCGGGCCAAGGTCGAGCCGCTGCTGGTGCGGTTCGCCAAGATCGACGAGGACACGGCCAAGCTGCTCACGTTGCCGGGCTACGGCTCGATCCTCGACGCGCGGCGGCTGCAGCGGGTGCCGGACCTGCTGCTGCAGCTCGGCGCCATCCCGTCCCCGATCGACGTGAACTCGATGATCGGTCCCCAGGCGGGCAGATGACCCCGGGCAAGCCCTGACGCGGCACGCGCACCTGCGCGGGTTGAAGGACCGCAGCGGCCTGCGGTGTCGGCGAAGCCGCCGCCGAGCGAGCTGCCGCAACTTCGCCGGGCGGCCGCATCCGGATGCGCCAGGGCGCCAGGCGCCGGGCGCCGGGCGCGCCACCGGAGTCGAGTCAGCCGGCAGTCGATGATGCCGGCCGCGCGCTGCCCGAGGAAGTTACCGCCGCGATGCTCGTCCTCCACGTCCGCTACCAAGAGTGACCGACACCCGAAGAATCCTCATGATCAGCGGCACGAAAACCAAGCAACTTTCGGAAAATCCGCTCCCGTAGCAGTCCCCGTGATCACTCTGTGTATCGGGGTGCACCAGACCGCCCAAGATCATCGCGCTAGATTTCCCGACGTTCACCGGGGCCCGACGACGCGTCCCCACCCATCCTCCGCCGGCGCGTGCCCACCGTGGTGCGCGCTGGTTCGCCGTGCCGAAAGGAAGTTGCTTGACCGCCACGACGTTGACACAGGTGCTTCGCGAGACCCACACCGTCGCCGGGCCCACCCGGCTGATCGTGCGGTGGGACCGTGAAACCGGCTGGGCGCACCTGGCCATCGCCGTTCCGGGCACCGGTCCGGCCTGCTTCGCGGGGTTCCACCGGTTCGCCGGGGGAAGCGCCGGAGCCGTCGCCGCCGAGCTCGCCGCCGCCGGGTGCGTGTCCGCTCCGCCGCTCCACCTCGACGACACCCTGTCGGAGATCGAAGCCGTGCTGCCGGAGGTGGGCGCCGATGCGCGTGGATGACCTGCACCTCAACGGGATCGGCACCGACGTCGGGGCGCTGAGCCCGGTCGCCGCCTCGCTGGCGGCCGGTGAGTTCACCGCCGCCGACGCCGGCCGGACCGGCCAGCTGTCCACCGCCGTCGCCGGGCTGCCCGGCCCCGAACTCGCGGTGCGCGCGGGGCGGGAAGCCCTGCGGCAGGCGGAAACCACGGGCGGCGAGCCGGTGTGGCCGACGTTGTGCCTGCACGCCGGGATCTACCACTCCGGCATCGACTTCTGGCACGCCGCGTCCTACGTGCGCGACCAGCTCGGCGTCGGCGCCGGCCCCGGCCTCACGCTCGAGCTCGGCGCGATGAGCAACAGCCTGGTGGCCGGCCTGGACGTCGCGGCGAGCGTGCTGCGCGGCCGTCCGGACCACGACGCCGCGCTCATCACCGCGGGCGACCGGTTCGGCGCGCCCGGCTTCCCGCACTGGACCACCGACACCGGCATCGTCTACGGCGACGCCGGCAGCGCGGTCGTGCTGTCCCGGCGGCCGGGCCTGGCCCGGATCCGCGCGATCGCGTCGTACACCGACCCGTCGCTGGAAGGCCTGCAGCGCGGCAACGAACCGTTCCGCACGGCCAGCATCACCGCGCACCAGTCGCTCGACATCCGCGCCCGCAAGCGCCAGTGGCTCGGCCGCCACGGCGGTCCGGCGCACGTCGACAGCCGCAACGCCGACGGGGTCACGACGGTGGTGAAGACCGCCCTGGCCGACGCGGGCCTCGACCTGCCCGACATCGCGAAGGTCTGCGCTCCGCACTACGGGCGCCGCCTGGTGCACACGCAGATCCTGCGCCCGCTGGGCATTCCCGAGGACCGCACGATGACCGAGCTGGGCCTGCGGGTCGGTCACCTGGGCGCCAGCGACCAGATCGTGGCGCTCGACCACCTGCTCCGCACGGGCGAAGCCGGTCCCGGCGACCACGTGCTGCTGCTGGGCATCGGCGTCGGCATGACGTGGACGGCCGTGGTCCTGCGGCTCGGCCCGGCCGCGCTCTGACCGCCCTGCCCGGCGAGGCCGTCTCGCCGGGCAGGCGGGGCCGGCTCAGCTGACGAGCTGCCAGAGGAAGCTCGCGTTCTTCACCGGCGCGGAAACCTTCTTCGTCCAGAGGTACTTCGTCGTGCAGGGCGGCACGATGTGGTACTTCCGCACGGTGAACGTGCGGGCCTCCTTGTACTGCTGCAACCGCAGGACCTTCCCGGCGGGCACGGTCGCCGCGTACGACCACGAGTCGGACTTCGAATAGCTCGCGCCCACGCTCACCGCGAGCGAAACGCTGGCCTTGGCGAAGATCACGCCGGCTTCCGCGCTGGTCGTCCCCGTGATCGACGCGTTCACCGTCGACGTCGCCGTCTTGTTGTAGGTGATCGTGCCCGGCCCGCGGAGGTAGTCGCTGCGGAGGTTCGTCGCGAGCCACGAGCGCGACGGGCCGGAAAACGTGTAGTCCGGCGGATCCCGCACCTCGGGGCACGGGTACAGCGCGAGGGCCTGCGCACCCCCGCCCGTCACGGCGGGCACGACGGCGGACGCGCAGGACAGCAGGACCACGGCGGCGACGGAACGCAAACGCATTGCTGGGCTCCCCTGGTTGATCTTGGGAACAACCCTAAGCGCAGCGAATCGGCGAAGCGCGGGAAGTAACCTCTTCGGGCGACCCGAGCCGGCCTACGGCGTGGCCGGCGACGGAACCGACGGGCCAGCGTCCGGTACGCCGGCGTAATCGGGCAGCTCGATGCCGTTGAGCGCACGCTGGACCAGGTCGGTGAGCCATTCACCGTCGAGGTCGACGTCCGGGCCGGAGCCGCTGCGCATCTTCGCGTTGAGCCGGCCGATCTCCTGGTTGGCCTCGACGAACGGACGCATCCGCGCCTCGTAGCGGGCGAACCCGGTGGCGGGGTCCCAGCCGGCCGCGGCCAGCTCGCCGGCCAGCAGGTAGGCCCCGATCAGCGCCAGCCCGGTGCCCTGACCCGACAGCGGTGACGAGCTGAACGCGGCGTCGCCGATCAGCCCCACCCGCCCGTCGGCCCAGCGGTCCAGCACCACCTGGGCGACCTGGTCGAGGTAGAAGTCCGGGGTGTCGCCGAGGTGCGCGAGGATGCGCGGGGTCAGCCAGCCGAAGTCACCCATCCGCGCGCGCAGCAGGTCCTTCTGGGCTTCGACGTCGCGGTGGTCGACGGCGAACTCGGCCGCGGTGAAGGAGAACATCGCCATCGCCCGGGTGGCGTCCCCGATCGGCCGCAGCATGGCGGAGCGCCCGGGCTCCTGGTAGTCGAACACCCAGCGGTCCAGCCCGAACTCGTTGGGCACGCTGTAGAACGCCAGCACGTGCCCGAGGTGCCGGACGAACCGCTCGCGCGGCCCGAACACCATCGCCCGCACCGACGAGTGCAGCCCGTCGGCCCCGACCACGAGGTCGAACCGCCGCCGGTCGCCGGCCGCGAAGGTCACGTCCACGCCGTCCGCGTCCTGGACGAGTCCGGCGATCCGGTCGCCGAAGCGGTACTCGACGCCGTCGCGCGTGTCGTCGTAGAGCACCTGGGACAGGTCGCCGCGCAGGATCTCGATCTCCGAGATGTAGCCGTCGCCGCCGTCGTCTTCCGCGCTGAAGGTCTCCAGCACGTTCCCGTCCGCGTCCACGGTGTACGCGCCGGCGGTTTCGGTGCGGGCCGCGCGCACCGCGTCGTCCAGCCCCATCAGCCGGATGACGTCCTTGGTCACCCCGCGCGCGTCGACCGCCTGCCCGCCGGGCCGCAACCCGGGCGCCCGCTCCACCACGGTGACCTCGGCGCCCCGCCGGCGCAGCCAGTGGGCCAGCGCGGGCCCCGCGATGCTCGCACCCGCGATCAAGACTTTCGTACCGCCCACGGTTTCCCCCTACCGGTTCCGATCGGTGCGGGGATCGTACAGCGGCACCTCAGTCGGCAGCGGGTTGTTCGCTGGGAAAGAGGATCGGGCTGAGCAGGTACCGGGTACGGCCGGGGGCCGGCGGATTCGCCAGCCGCGGCAGGATCGCGGCGCGCAGCTCGTCGTTCATGGCGATCAGCTCGTCCCGGGTCAGCCAGACCGCGTGCTGCCGGTAGCCGACGGGATCGGTGGCCGGATCGGCGTTTTCCCGGTCCAGGTAGGCGTTGAACTCGGCGACGAGCGCCGCGACGGCCACCGCGAACCCGCGCCGGTGGTCCTCGGGGGACAGTTCCGCGGCCGTGGCGGGATCGATCGAGGCCCGTTCCGGCCGCAGCTCGTAGTGGCGTTCGACGGCGCCGCGCACGCGCCGTTCTTCGGCCACGCGCAGGATCCCGCCCGAGGCGAGCAGGTCGACGTGCCGGTAGACCATCGCTTTCGAGACGTCCGGCAGCAGCGCGCAGAGCTGGGCGGTGGTGTGCGTCCGCCCGCCGCGCATGGCGTGCACGATCCGCAGCCGTACCGGGTGCGCCAGCAGTTCCAAGGTGTCCACTACCCAACGATCTCACACGGTGATACCGTTCGCAAAAAGCGAGAAAGGTGGGGGACGATGCCGGAACGGGGGCCCGCGGCAGTCGCCGCGGCGGTGGTCGGATGGGCGGCGGAGCGGCGCTTCGCCGACGTGGCGGAGCTGTTCGCGCCGAGACTGCGGGCGGTGGCGTCCGCCGAGACGCTGCGCGTCGGCTGGGAAGGCGAGATCGCCCGCATCGGGCCGGTCTCGGCGGTCGGCGGGCCGGTGAGCGAGCCGGCCGGCGCGGGACTGGTCCGGGTGCGCGTTCCGGTGACGTGCGAACGCGGCGGGCTGACCGTGGTCATGTCGGTCGACGACGCCGGCCTGCTGCACGGCCTGCGGCTCGCCCCACCGGAGAGCACCTCGTGGGAGCCGCCCGGCTACGCCACCCCGGACCGCTTCACCGAGCGGGAAGTCACGATCGGCGACGGCCCGCTCGCGGTGCCCGGCACGCTGACCCTCCCGGCCGGGCGCGGCCCGTGGCCCGGGCTGGTGCTGCTCGCCTCCGGGCCGCACGACCGCGACCTGACGGCCGGCCCGAACAAGCCGTTCAAGGACCTGGCGTGGGGACTGGCGAGCCGCGGGGTCGCGGTGGCCCGGTTCGACAAGGTGACCCACACCCACCCCCGCGTCGGCGCCGAGCCCGGGTTCACGATGGCCGAGGAGTACCTGCCGCACGCGCTCGCCACCGTGCGCCTGCTCCAGCGGGAGCGGACCGTCGACGCCGAGCGGGTGTTCGTCGCCGGTCACAGCGGTGGCGGCAAGGTGGCACCTCGGGTCGCGGCCGCCGACGCGTCGATCGCCGGTGTGGTGAGCCTCGCCGGCGACACCGTGCCGTTGAGCCGGTCGGCCGTCCGGGTGGCGCGGTACCTGGCGGAACGGGATCCCGGTCCCGCGACGACGTCGCTCGTCGAGGCGACCACCCGGCAGGCCGCACTGGTCGAGAGCCCCGGGCTGTCCCCGGAGGTCCCGGCGTCGGACCTGCTCTTCGGCTGGCCGGCGTCGTACTGGCTGGACCTGCGCGGCTACGACCCGGTCGCCACCGCGGCCGCGCTGGACCGGCCGATCCTCGTCCTGCAGGGCGCCCGCGACTACCAGGTGACCGCGGACGGCGACCTCGCGGGCTGGCAGGCGGGCCTGGCGGATCGGCCCGACGTGACGATCCGGGTGTACGACGCCGACGACCACATGTTCTTCCGCGGCGAGGGTCCCTCCACGCCCGCGGCGTACGAGTCGGCGCAGCACGTCGACCCCGCCGTGGTCGCGGACATCGCCGACTGGCTGGGTTCGCCGCGGCGGAAGGTCCCTCGGCGCGGGTTCCGGCGCGAGCGTTAGCCGAGCCGGGCCGCCGGCAGGCTGCGGGCGGTGTCGGCGATCGTCTCCGCCACCGGGCGGGTCCGCCAGCCGAGCACGCTCCGCGCCTTGTCCGTGCGGATGACCGGGACGCGGCCGAGCCGGCCGAGCGCTTCCCGCATCGCCGGGTCGGTTTCGGCGGCGGCCCGCACCTGCTCGGCCGTCAGCTCACGGGTGGGCAGGCCGTCGCCGCCGACGGTTTCCGCGAGGATCCGGGCCATGCCGAGGAAGCTGATCGACTTCCCCGCCGCGGCCAGGAACCGCTCCCCCGCGGCCCGCGGGTGGGTCATCGCCCGGACGTGCAGGTCGGCGACGTCCCGGACGTCGACGACGCCGAAGTACAGCGGCGGCACCACCGGCATCGCGCCGTCGAGCATCGCCCGCACCAGCGCGACCGACGACGACAGGCGGCCGCCGAGGACCGGGCCGAAGATGCCGGCCGGGTTGATCACCGCCAGTTCCGGGCCGCCCGCCGAGCGCACCTGCGCCCACGCCGCGCGCTCGGCGACGACCTTCGAGCGGATGTAGGCGCTGTTGGGGTCGGCGGGGTCGGTCCAGTCGGCCTCGGTGTACTCCTCCCGCGGCGTGGCGCCGTAGCCGACCGCGGCGAAGGACGACGTCAGCACGACCCGCCGGACCCCGGCTTCCCGGGCGGCCGCCAGCACCCGGACCGCACCGTCGCGAGCCGGGCGGATCACCTCGTCGTCGGTCTCGGGCGAGCCGGGCGGGAACGGCGAGGCGACGTGGAGCACGTAGCCGACCCCCGCGGCCGCCTCGGCCCAGCCGGCGTCCGCGCCCAGGTCCGCGGCCACCACCTCCAGGTCACCGGGCCCCACGGCGGCCCGCACCTCGCCCGCGCGCCCGAGGTCGCGCACGGTGGTGCGGACGCGGTACCCGTCGGCCAGCAGGCGCGCGACGGCGTGCCCGCCCAGGTAGCCGGTGCCCCCGGTGACCAGGACCACCGATCGCTTGTCGTCGTTCATGTTTCCGTCCTCCGGTCAGAACCGCTCGATCAGCGCCAGGAGCTCCGGGACGAGCCGCTTCGCCGCTTCGGCGTCACCCCGGTCGCGGGCGTCCCACAGCCGTGCCTTCAGCCGCAGGTAGGCCAGCCGCGACCGCAACCGCTCGATCTCGGCTTCGAGCCGGTCGGCGTGGTGGTCGAACAGCTCGCGCTGCTCGGCGGCGGCCGCGTCCCCGCGGGCCAGCAGCTCGAGGTAGCGCCGCAGGTCCTCGACCCGCAACCCGGCCGAACGCAGGCAACCGAGCGCATCGAGGACGTCCATGGTCGCGGCGTCGTACCGCCGGTGCCCGCTGCTCGGCTCCCGCGGCACCGGGCCGATCAGCCCGATCTGCTCGTAGTACCGCAGCGTCGGCTCGCTCAGCCCGCTGCGCCGCGACGCCTCGAGGATCGTCAGCCACACCTGCTCGCCCGCAACTCCTGCCGTCATGGGACCAGCATGCAGAACTTCAAGCGCTTGAAGTCAACCGGCCGGGTGGCGGCGCTCGGCGAGCACGTCCTCGATCAGGATTCCTCCACTGTGGACGGTGGCCCGTGCCGCGGGCGGCACCCGGGTACTGGCGGCCGCCGGGGATCTGCGTGACCATGGGAGCGCTCTCATCGGACAGAGGAGTTCGCATGGTCAAAGCGTTCAGCCGTCGCACCGCCCTGATCACCGGCGCCGGGATCGCCGCCGGGGTCGCGTTGCCCGGCGCCGCCCAAGCCGCACCGGCCGGGCGCGTCGGGTTCACCCTCGGCGCCGAAACACTCGACGGCGGCGAACAGGTCACCTCCCTCACCTTGAACACCGCCCGGCTCGGCCCGATCGAGCCGGCGAGCCTCACCACCGCCACGTTCAGCGTGCACGTCAAGGCCACCAGCCCGATCGACACCGGCGGCCAGGACGTCGGCTACGAGCTCGACCGCCCGGTGACGGCGGCGCGGCTCGACCGCGGGAACATCGTGCTGGAACTGAGTTACGGCGAAGGCCAGACGGGCGGCGGCACCCTCGGCTACATCACCAGCAAGGCCCGCAACGTCCGGCTCGACCTGGTCTACACCATCACCCAGAACGCGCCGGTCCGGCGGCACGGCCGCCCGCTCACCCTGGCCGGCTTCACCCAGGGCGCCCTGGTCAACCCCGAAGTCGACGTCTTCACCCACCACGTCTCGCGGTCCGGGATGAAGTACCGGCTGTATTCCCCGCCGCCGCGGCGTGGCCGGCGGCCGTTGATCGTCTGGCTGCACGGCGGCGGAGAAGGCGCTTCCCTGCCCGACGGCTACTACGACAACGAGACCACGCTGCGCGCCAACCGCGGTGCCCTCGGGTTCGCCACGCGGGAAGCGCAGGCGATCTTCGAAAGCGCTTACGTCGTTGCCCCGCAGTGCACGGCCGCCTGGATGGACGACGGCCCCCGCTTCGCCCCGCTCATCCACGAGATCGTCCGGGACGTCGTTCGCCGGCACCCGGTCGACCCCGCCCGCGTGCACGTCACCGGCTGCAGCAACGGCGGTTACATGACCCTGAAGATGACCACCACGCACCCCACCGCGTTCGCTTCGTCGGTGCCGATCTGCGGCGTCGTCGCCGGCCGGAAAGCCGGGGACCCGCCGCTGGTCCCCGACCCCGAACTGGCCGCGATCCGCACCCCCACCTGGCTGATCGCCTCCCGCGACGACGACACGGTCGACCCGCAGGCCAACTCCGTCCACGCGCACGAACTCATCCCGCGCGCCGAACTGACGCTCTACGACCACGTCGTCCGGGACGGCCACCAGTTCCCCGGCCACTGGTCGTGGATCTACGCCGCCCGCAACGACCCGAGCGCCCACGGGACGCACCTGTGGCAGTGGATGGCGCGGCAGGTCAGCGGCGGATGAGCCCGAGGTCCGTCGCGGCCGCGACCGCCGCGGTGCGCGAGTCGACGCCGAGCTTGGTGTAGCAGCGCGCGAGGTGGGACTTCACCGTGCCTTCGGTGAGGTGCAGGCGCTCCGCGATGGCCCGGTTCGACAGCCCGTCGGCCACCAGGGCGAGCACCTCGATCTCCCGCCGGGTCACCGCGACATCGGGCCGGCGCATCCGGTCCAGGAGCCGGTCGGCGACGGCGGGTGCCAGGGTGGTGCGCCCGGCCGCGGCGGTGCGCACCGCCGCGGCCAGGTCCTCGGGCAGGGCGTCCTTGAGCAGGTACCCGGTGGCGCCGGCCTGGATGGCGGGCAGGATGTCGGCGTCGGTGTCGTAGGTGGTGACGACCAGCACGCGGGGCGCCCCGGGCCGCGCGGTGATCGCCGCGGTGGCTTCGGCCCCGGTCATCCCGGTGCCGAACCGCAGGTCCATCAGGACGACGTCGACGTCGCCACCGGCGGCCCGCGCCACGGCGGCTTCGGCGGTCGCGGCCTCGGCGACCACGACGAGCCCGGGTTCGGTCTCCAGCACGGCGCGCAGTCCCGCCCGGACCACGGGGTGGTCGTCGGCCAGCAGGAGGCGGATCTCGTTCACGGGCGTTCCTCGGGCCGGGGGTGGTGGTCGGCCGACCGCAGGCGGACCTCAGTCACGAGCGCACCTCCGGCCGGGGAAGGCAAGTCGCCAGGGCAGTACCGCGCCCCGGCGCGGTCATCGGCCGACAACGAGCGGAACTCCATCACGACCGCACCTCTGACCGGGGAAGGCAAGCCGCCAAGGCGGTACCGCGACCCGGCGCGGCCATCGGCCGACAACGAGCAGAACTCCATCACGAGCGCACCTCCGGCCACGGCAGCCGAACCGCCAGCGCCGTGCCGCGCCCCGGCGCCGACTCGACGGTGAAACCGCCGCCCAACGCCCGGGCGCGAGCGCGCATGGCGGCGAGCCCGAACCCACCTTCGCCGGGGTCGGGTGCCGCGAGACCTGCGGGGTCGAAACCGGCGCCGTCGTCCACCAGCTCGAGGGTGATCTCGTCGTCGCGGTAGCTCAACGTGAGGTCGGCGGTGGTCGCGCCCGCGTGCCGGACGGTGTTGGCGAGGGCCGCCTGGGCGATGCGCAGCAGCGCTACCTCGTGGGCGGTCGGCAGCGGTGCCGGGTCGCCCGCGACGTGGAAGCGCGCGGTGATCCGGTGGCGGGTGCTGGTGGTGGCGCACAGGTGCTCCAGCGCGCCGGCGAGCGTGGTGCCGTCGAGGGACGGCGGGGTGAGGGCCGCGACGAAACGGCGTGCTTCGGCGAGGTTGTCCGCGGCCGCCTGGCGGGCCTGCTCCACGTACCGGGCCGCGTTCCCGTCGGGCAGGGACCGCCCGGCGGCGCGCAGCAGCAGCTGGATGCTGGACAGCCCCTGGGCGAGCGTGTCGTGGATCTCGTGGGCCAGGCGTTCCCGTTCGGCCAGCACCCCGGCCGTGTGCTGGGCCTCGGCCAGGTCGGCGCGGGCCGCGGTGAGCTCCTCGATCAGGTGCCGCCGTCGTTCGCTTTCCCGGTACAGCGCCTGGTAGCCCCACACGACGGCGACCGCGACGGCCGCGCCGAGTGCCGGGCCGATCGCGGCGGCCGGGGTGAACGCGCCTTGGTGCGCGGCGAACGCGGTGATCGCGGCCAGCGCCGTGGCGAGGACCGCGAGCAGGCCGGCCCGGCGGGACAGCAGGTGGAGCTGGAGGAAGTACAGCGGGAACGCGACCCACACCCCGTCCGCGGTCAGCACGACCAGCGCCAGCCACGCGGCGCCGACGACGCCCAGCCAGCCGGCGGCGGCCCGCCGCGACGCGCGGACGTGCGGGAGGAGCGGCCCGGCCGCGTACACCACCGCGCAGGCCGCCGCGACCGCGACGACCGCACCGGCCCGCGGCTGTCCCCCGGCCACCGCCCGCACCGCCGCCAGGCCGAGCAGGGCGACGAGCAGCAGGTGCAGGCACCAGGTCAGCACCCGGCTGGTCGGGGTCAAGGCAGGAGCGGCGGCGTTCACAGTGCGTCCAGGCTACGGAGCCGCGGCCCGGACCACCTCTATCGAAAGAGGGAACCGGCGCGCCGTCGTCCGGCCCGGGAAGTGCCGTCCGCCGCCGGATGCCCCGCCGGGGCGCCGGGGGCGAGGGTGGAGCCGTACCCGCTCCCCTCCGGAAAGGACAGTCCGAGGCCGTGTTCGTCGCCTGGAGAGACCTGAAGTTCGCCAAGGGGCGGTTCGCCCTGATGGGGACCGTCATCGTGCTGATCACCCTGCTCGTCGGCCTGCTGTCCGGCCTGACCGCCGGGCTCGGTGAGCAGAACGTCTCCGCTGTCACCGGCCTGGCCGCCGACGAGATCGTCTTCGCCGGCGGCCAGGACCCGTCGTACGCCGACTCGGCGGTCACCGACGCGCAGTGGCGGCAGTGGTCGGCCGCGCTGGGCGTCACCAGCGCCGAACCGCTGGGCATCACCACGACCAAGGCCACCGCCGGCGGCCGGAGCTCCGGCGTGTCGGTCTTCGGCGTCCGGCCCGGGTCCGCCCTCGCGCCGGACAGCGCGAAGCTCACCGGAGCCGGCGCGGTCCTGTCCGGACCGGCCGCCGCCGACCTGGGCGTCCGGCCCGGCGACCGCGTCACCCTCGCCGGACGGCCGCTGACCGTGGCGGCGGTGTCCGGCGACGCCTCCTTCAGCCACACCCCTGTCGTCTGGACCACGCTCGACGTCTGGCGGGCCGTGGCGCCGCCGACCGGTGGCGACGCGACGGTGCTCGCCCTGACCACGACGTCGGGCGCGGACCTCGCGGCCACCGACCGCGCCGCCGGCACGAAGACGGTGTCGCGCGAGGACTCCCTGTCCGCGATCGGCTCCTACCGGTCCGAAAACGGTTCGCTGCAGCTGATGCGCGGTTTCCTGTTCGTCATCTCCGCGCTGGTGATCGGCGCGTTCTTCACCGTCTGGACGATCCAGCGCAGCGCCGACATCGCCGTCCTCAAGGCGCTCGGCGCCACCACGGCGGGGCTGCTCAAGGACGCGCTGGGCCAAGCCGTGGTCCTGCTCGCCGGCGGCACGCTCGCCGGTACCGGCCTCGCCGTCGCCGCCGGTGCCGCGCTGGCCGGCTCCGCGATCCCCTTCGTCCTGACCCCCGCCACCGTGCTGGTCCCGGCCGCGGTGCTGGTCCTGCTCGGCGGGGCCGGCGCGGCACTCGCCATCCGCCGGCTCACCTCCGTCGACCCGCTGACCGCGCTGGGAAGTGCCCGATGAGCCTCACCCTGACCGACGTCACCCTCACCTACCCCGACGGCGACACCCGCCTGACCGCGCTCGACCGGGTCAGCCTGGACGTCCCGCGCGGCAGCCTGACCGCGGTGGTCGGCCCGTCCGGCTCCGGCAAGTCCAGCCTGCTGGCCGTCGCCGCCACGCTGATCACGCCCGACTCCGGCACCGTTACCGTCGACGGCACCACGACCACCGGCCTGACCCGCGGCGAGCGCACCGACCTGCGCCGGCACAAGGTCGGCATCGTCTTCCAGCAGCCCAACCTGCTGCCCGCGCTGACCGCCGCCGAACAGCTCCAGGTCATGGCGCGGATCGACGGCCGCTCGGCGGCCAAGGCCCGCACCCGCGCGCTGGAGCTGCTCGACGCCGTCGGCCTCGCGTCCGAGGCCGGGCGCCGCCCGCACCAGCTTTCGGGTGGTCAGCGGCAGCGGGTGAACATCGCGCGTGCCTTGATGAACGAGCCCACGGTGCTGCTGGTGGACGAACCCACCAGCGCCCTCGACCACGACCGGGGCGCGGCCGTGCTCGACCTGATCACGCGCCTGACCCACCAGCGGGCCACGGCGACCGTGCTGGTCACCCACGACCGCGCCCACCTCGCGGCGGCCGACCGGATCACCGAGGTCCGCGACGGCCGCCTGCACCTCCCGGCACCCACCCGCTGACGCCCGCGGCGATGTCATGAAAGAGTCGTTCATGTCGTCTGGCGAGGTGAACGACCCTTTCATAACATCCGGCCGAAGCCCAGAAAGCGGTCGTCCCCCGCCAGCACCGCCGTCCGGATCCGGGTCAGCTCCGAGCCCGGCTCGACCGCGAAATCGCTCCGCAGCCGCTCGTGGACCCGTTCGTACACCGCCAACGCGTCGGTTCGCAGGCCACGCGCGTACAACGCGCGCATGAGCAGCCCCGCGACCGGCTCGCGGTGCGGGTGGGCCGCGAGCACAGTGGACAGTTCGTCGGCGGCCGAGGCGTACCGGCCCAGGCGCAGCTGCGAGTCCGCTTTCCGCTGGGCCAGCGAAAGCCGGTACTCCCGCAACCTCAACCGCTCGCCTTCCGCGAAGGGCCCCGGCAGGCCCGCCAGTGGTTCGCCCTGGAACAACCCGATGGCGTCGGCGCACAGGTCGGCCGCCGTGTCCAGGTCTCCGTTGTCCGCCGCCGCTTTCGCTTCCTGGTCGAGTTCCCGCAGCCGCGTCAAGTCGGTCCGGACGCCGTCGCTCGCGAACAGGTAGCCCGCGCGGCCGCGGCGGATCACCGACTCCTTGCTGGTTTCGTGGGCCGCGCGCAGGCAGGACCGCAGGCGCAGCACGTACGTCGGCAGGACGCCGGTGCCGGTTCCCGGGGGCTCGAGGCCCCAGACGTCGTCGAGGAGCCCGTGGTCGGTGACCACGACGTCCGGGCGCAGCAGCAGCGCGGCGAGCAGTGCCTGCTGGCGCACCGGGCCGAGGTCGAGCGCCTTCGTGCCGCGCCACGCGCGAAGGGGGCCGAGCACCGAAAACCGCAGGTGCGCCGGCGGCGGGGTGTCCACAGTGGTCCGGGCGGCCGTCACGATGCCGTGGTCGAAGGCGTACACGACGGCCGCGGCCCGGTCGCGCAGGCCGAGTTGCTTCGTGAGGCGGGCGAACCGCGTCTTCACGACCGGTTCGGGAAGGCCGAGCGAGCGGGCGATTTCGGCGTCGGTGCTCCCCCGGCCGACCGCGCGCAGCAGCTCGAGCTCTTCCGGGGTCAGCGATCCCGGCGCCGGCTCCGGGTGCGGGGCCGCGTGGCGGTAGGTGGTGAGCACGCGGGCGGTGACGGCGACGTCGAGCCACGCGTCGCCCGCGGCCACCGCGCGGACGGCCCGGATCAGGTCCTCGGCGGGCGAGTCCTTCAGGACGTACCCGACCGCGCCCGCGCGCAGCACGCCGGCGAGCAGCTCGTCGTCGTCGAACGTGGTCAGGGCCAGCACCGGCGGGTGGGGGCCGGTCCGGCGCAGCCGCCGGGTCGCCTCGATCCCGTCGACGCGCTTCATCCGCAGGTCCATGACGACGACGTCGGCTTCGGCCGCGGCGAGTGCCGCGGGTACTTCGGCGCCGTCGCCGCATTCGCCGACGATGGTGAACCCGTCGCGCTGGCGCAGGATGCGGCGCAGGCCGGACCGCACCAGCTCCTGGTCGTCGACCAGCAGCACCCGGGTCGCGGTCACCGGCTCGCTCCGGACGGCGGCACGGCGAGGTCGACGAGCCAGTCGCCGCCGTCGGGCCCGGTCCGCAGGCGGGCGCCGATCTGCTCGGCCCTGGCCGCCATCCCGGTCAGTCCCGAGCCGTCGGCGGCGAACTCGGCGGGCCGGTCGGGCAGGGTGTTGCGGACGATCAGGCGGACCTCGTTCCGGCCGACGTGCAGCCGGATCCGGGCGGTGCTGCGCGGGGCGTGCTTGGCGATGTTCGCGAGGGACTCCTGGGTGATCCGGTAGAGCGTGAGCCCGGCCAGGTCGGGCACGTCGGCGGCGTCGCCCTCCTGCTCGAAGTGGATGTCGAGGCCGGCACCGCGGGTGTGGGCGACCAGGCCGGCGATGTCACCGGCGCCCGGCAGCGCGTGCCGTTCGGCCGGGGCGTGCGAGAGCAACCGGACCGTGCGGCGGATGTCGGTCATCGCCGCCCGGCCCACCCGCTCGGCTTCGGTGAGCCCTTCGATCGCTTCGTCGACGTCGCGGTCCTGCTGCAGCGCGCGCCGGGCGCCGGTGAGGTGCAGGAGCGTGATGCTGAGCGAGTGGGCCACGACGTCGTGCACTTCGCGTGCCATGCGCTGGCGTTCGGTGAGGATCGTGTGCTCCCGCTCGGCCACCCGGCCGGCGCGCTCGGCGGCCAGCGCGCGGACGTACCAGCGGAGCATGAACCCGCCCGAGTGCCCGAGCAGCACCGCGGCCAGGTACACCGCCGCGCCGGTCAGCCCGGGCCCGGCCGCCGCCCAGCCGAGCACCGCGAGGTCGAGGCCGAGGAACAGGAACGCGACCGCGGGCCGGGCGATCGAGGCCACCTCGGCGGCCAGCACCACGAGCACGATCGGCGCGAAGTCCGGCAGCCGCGGTTCGGTCAGCAGGATCGCCACCGCGCCGGCCACCGTGACGCACTTGGTCCACACCGGGAGGATGCGGCCGGTGCCCAGCCAGACCAGGCTGGTCGCCCCGATGAGCAGGACGACCAGGACGAGCACGGGCGGGGGCAGCACCCCCGCCCGCTGGGTGACGGCGGTGGCGGCCAGCAACGCGGTGAACGCGTTGGTGCAGACCGCCACCCACCACGGCAACGCGATCCGGGACTGGGCGAGACTCGCTTCCAGCTTCTCCCGCATCTTCACCGTTTCACCCTAGGACTCGTCGTGGATCAGGGGTAGTAGACGCCGTTGTACCACTGGCCGGCGGCGTCGTCGGAATAGACGTCCACGTTGAAGTTGTAGTTGCCGTGCTTGCCTTGCCACAGGTAGCCGGGCAGGCCCGAAGCCGCGTTGATGTCGCAGATGATGTCGTCGGTGCACAACGTCAGCGTCGGGATGTTCCCGAAGAAGTTGTCCACCCCGGCGAGCGGCGCACCGGCGATCGGGGCGATCAGCGGGTGGCCCGCCGCCCCGGCGTTGCCCGGGCCGGGCGCGCGCTTCGGGTCGGCGATGAGCACGGCGTTGACGTTGTCGATGGTCTGCCAGTTCTCGGTCACCCACGTGTGCACCACCGCGGCGCCGAGCGAGAACCCGACCGCCTTGACGTGCTGGCCCCCGCACGCGGTGCGCTGGTCGCGGATCAGCCGGTTCAGCTCGTTGACGCCCTGGCGGGCGTTGTAGCCGATCGGCTGGGCCGGGTACCCGACGCGCTGGCTGATGGTGCCCTGCCAGTAAGGGGCGTTGGAATCGTTGTCCCCCGTTCCACCGACCACGATCGTGTAAGTGCCGTCGCACGACGCGGCCTGCGCGGGCGGGGAAAGCAGGCCCAGCCCGGCGGACGCGAGAATGCCCGTCAGCAGAATCGAAATCTTCTTCACTTCAACCCCCTTGCGGTGCCGGGGTCCGGATGACCCCGACGCGGGGGATGCTGCCAAGCGATCATGAAATTCCGATGAAACGGCGGACCGTTCACCCGGTCATGCGATAGCCGACACCTCGCACGGTGTGGATCAGCACCGGCTCGCGCAGCTTGCGCCGCAAGCGGCCGATCACCACCTCCAGCACGTTCGACCCCGGGTCCGCCGCCTCGTCCCACGCGTACCCCAGCAGCGCGGCGCGCGACACCGGCCGCCCGCCCGCGGTCATCAAGCGTTCCAGCACGAGGTATTCCTTGCGTGTCAACGTGAGCAGCACGCCGGCGCGCGTCACCTGGTGCTTGCCGTTGTCCAGCTCGACGTCGGCGCAGCGCAGCACGTCCGGCCGGCTGGTGAGGTCGCGGCGGCACAGCCGGCGGACCCGCGCCACCAGTTCGGGCATGGCGAACGGCTTGACGAGGTAGTCGTCGCCGAAGCGCAGGCCGTCGATGCGGTCGGCGACGCTGTCGCGCGCGGTCAGGAACAGCACCGGCATCGGCCAGTCCGCGCGGCGCCGCTCGCTCACGTACCGCAGCGCGTCCCCCGACGGCAGCATGCGGTCGAACACCGCGCAGTCGTACGGGTTCACGAACAGCGCTTCGTCGGCGGCCGGCAGGTCGGCCACCGCGTCGACCGCGAACCCGGCGGCGCGGAGGGCGGCGTCGAGCGCCACCCGCAGATTTTCGTCGTCCTCGGTCACCAGCACCCGCACCCCCGCACGTTAGCGTGCGGCGGCGACCACCACGTCGTCGGCGAGCAGCTCGCGCAGTTCGCGCACGTCCGGGATCCGGCCCAGCCGCCGCAGCCGCTGGGACTGCGCCTTGCGCATGCCCTCGAACAGCCGCCGCGCGTCCCGCGCGTTGCCGAAGTTCGGTTCGGCGGCCGCGCCCGCGAAGAAGTCGGTCAGCACCGGGTGCGCGGCCGGGTCCAGCTCGTAGTCCCCCGCCGAGACCATCCGGCCGACGATGCCGAGCAGCTCGCCGGGCGTGTAGTCGGCGAACTCGATCGTCTTGCCGAAGCGGGACGCGAGACCGGGGTTGGCCGACATGAACTCGGCCATCTCGGCGGTGTAGCCGGCCACGATCACCGCCACGTCGTCGCGGCGGTCCTCCATCAGCTTGACGAGCATGTCGATGGCTTCCTGGCCGAAGTCGCCACCCGCCGACGCCGAGCGCGACAGCATGTAGGCCTCGTCGATGAACAGCACGCCGCCCAGCGACTCCTCGACCACGACCGCGGTCTTCTCCGCCGTGTGCCCGATGTACTGGCCGACGAGGTCGCGCCGCGACACCTCGCGGAACTGCCCGCGCGGCAGCACACCCAGCGCCTTCAGCAGCTTCCCGTAGATCCGCGCGACCGTCGTCTTCCCGGTGCCGGGCGCGCCGGCGAACACGAGGTGGTGCCCGGTCGGGCCGACCGGCAGCCCGGCCCGGCGGCGCCACTCGTTGACCTGCAGCTCGTCGACCAGCGCCCGCACTTCGGCCTTCACGCCGGGCAGGCCGACCATCGCGTCCAGCTCGGCCAGCAGGTCGTCCAGCTCCTGGCTGCCGAGGCCGCCGGGGCCGGCCGGGTCGGCCGCCGCGGCCACGGTCGTCGTCGCACCGGGCGCCACCACGATGCCGGGCTCCGCGGTGTTTTCCACGCGGCACCCGGACACCCGGCCGCCGCAGCCCGCGGCGAACGCGATCCCGGCGCCCCGCGCGTCGCGGACCGTGCAGCCGGACAGCTCGGGCGCGCCGTGGTGCGCCACCGCGATGCCCTCCCGGCCGGTCCGGGCGATCTCGCAGCGTTCGACCACCGGGCGGGCGTACTGGTAGACGTACACCCCGCGCAGCCCGCACCCGGTCACCGCGCAGTTGCGGATGACCGGGTCGGCGCCCATCGCGACGATGACGCCGTCGCCGGTGACGTCCTCGACCGTGGTGTCGGCGAGCGTGCCGGAACCGCCTTCGACGACGATGCCCTGTTCCCCGCCCGCGACGGCGCACCCGGTCACCTCGAACCCCGCGGTCCCCCGGATCCGCAGCGCCGGGCCGCGTCCGCCGGCGAAGACGCACTGCCGCACGGTGAGCTCGACGTCGTCGGCGGAGATCGCGCCCGCGTCCCCCGCGCGCACCTCGATCCCGCGCAGCGCGAAGGATCCGCCGCGGAGGGCGAAGACCGGCCGGTCGGCACCGCCGCCGTCGACGACCACGGCCGCGCCGTCCGCGGCCACCAGCGTCACGCGGCGGCCGGCCAGTTCGAACACTTCGCGGTAGGTACCGGCGGCAACGGTGATCAGGGCGTCGTCGCCGGCGTCGGCCAGCGCTTCGCCGATCGTCGCGTACGCGCCGGGGCGCGCCGCGACCTCCAGGGTGCGGCCGGTCATCAGCCCGCCTCGGCCAGCAGCCAGCCACGGTCGACAGCCTTGGCCCCGGCCTGGAACCGGCTGCGCGCGCCGAGCCGGTTCATGATGTCGGCGACCATCCGCCCGACCGTGCGGACCGAGATGCCCAGCTGGACCGCCGCCGACTCGTCGGTGCTGCCGGAGCAGAGCAGCACCAGCAGGTCCCGTTCGCGCGCGGTCAGCATCTCGTCCTCGCCGGACTCGGGCAGGTCCGACGGCCCGAGCGGCACCGCCGTCCGCCAGGCCCGCTCGAACAGCCCGGCCGTCGCGGTGACCATCCCGGGCAGCCGGAACGACACCAAGCTGGCACCAGGCCGCTCAGCGGGCAGCACGACCGACCGGCGGTCGAGCACCAGCGCCTCCATCGGCACCTCGGTGTCGGTGCGCACCCGCGCCCCGGCGAGTGCCAGGGCCCGCGCGGCGCCCGAAAGCCGGGCCGAATCGGGGAACAGCGCCCGGCAGGGCACCCCCGCCCGCAGGTTCGCGTGCGCGATCCGGCGGAACTCGCCGACGGCGGCCGCACTAATGTCGGCACTCATGATCAGGACCTCGCCGACCGCCGTGTCCGGTCCGGTCCCCTCGACGAGACTGAGCCCGCTTGCCTGGTCCATCGCGCCATCCCCTCGTTTCGCCGCGGCCGGTTCATGCCAGATCCCGCGGAACCGCTGGTCTTCGCCCGCCGACGCGTTAACGTGCTCGGGCATGTGGCCACTCTCCCCCGGGCACCTGAGGTTTCGATGACAAGCGTGCTGGTCGTCGAGGACGACGAAAACCTGCGGGTCGCGGTGGCCGCGCGGCTCGGCGCCGCGGGCCTCGACATCGAGGTCGCGGGCGATCTCGCGACCGCCGACCAGGCCCTGCGCGCGCGACGGCACGACTGCGTCGTGTTCGACCGGATGCTGCCCGACGGCGACGCGATCGGGTACGTCCACGCGCGGCGCCTCGAAGGCTGGCGGACGCCGGTGCTGTTCCTGACCGCGCGCGACGCGCTGGCCGACCGGGTCGCCGGTTTCGAGCACGGCGGCGACGACTACCTCGTCAAGCCGTTCGCCGTGGCCGAGCTGACCGAGCGCGTGCTCAACCTCTGCCGCAGCGCCGGGCTCGACCGGCCGTCCGTGCTGCGGCACGACGACCTGGTGATGGACTGCGCGCGCCGCGAGGTGCGCCGGGCCGGCGTCCTGCTCACGTTGTCGAACAAGGAGTACGCGGTGCTGGAGTACCTCCTGGTCCGCGGCGGCGACCCGGTGCAGCGGGCCGACCTGCTGGAGCACTGCTGGGACAGCACGACCGACCCGATGTCCAACGTGGTCGACGTGACGATCCGGCGGTTGCGCCGCAAGCTGCGGGAACCGGAGCTGATCCACGCCGTGCGCGGCCTGGGTTACCGGCTCGGTGCCGGGTGAACGGCTCGTCGGCCGAACGGCTCCGGCGGCTGCGCTGGGCGCTGACGGCGCTGTTCACCGCGGTCAACGCCCTCGGCCTGATCGCGTTCGCCTGGTTCATGATCAGCGAAGACGCCGACCAGGGCACCGAGCGGATCAACGCCGACCTGCTGCGCGTCACGTCGTCGGTGAGCAGGCTGGTCGGCTACGACGCCGCGATCGACCTCTCCCTGGTCAACACCGACGTGCTGAACGAGCAGTGCCCGCAGTTCGCGATCCTGCCCGGCGGCGCGGCCGGGTTCCAGCCGCACCTGTCGCGGCGGACGTGCGTGCCGGTCGACGCCCAGGTGCTCGACGGGCTGGCCACCGACGCGGTGCGCGGCGGCACGGTGGTGACGGGCTACCAGCGCGGCTCGGGCGGTGAGCTGGTCCAGGTCCGCGCGGAGCCGCTGCTCAGCCGGACGGGCAAGCCCTTCGCCGCGGTGATCGCGGTCGAGGACACGGCGGCGGTGTCGGCCGAGCACACGCGTTACATGCTGCTGGTGATCGGCAGCTGCGCGCTGCTGGTCACGGCGCTCGGGTTCGCGGCGCACGTGCTGTCCGGCCGCTCGATCCGCCCGGCGGCGTCGGCGTTGCAGCAGCAGGAAGTCCTCCTCGCCGAGACCGCGCACGACCTGCGCACCCCGGTGGCGGCACTGCGCGCGCTGGCCGAGACGGCGATGCTCGACCCGGCCCAGCGCACGGACCTGCTGCCCCGCACGGTCCGCCTCGCGGCGCGCATGGGCGGCATCATCGACGACCTCCTGGTCCGCGCCCGCCTCGCGGCCGGTGTCGAGCAGCTGAGCATCCAGCCGGTGTGGCTCGACCAGCTCGTGGCGGGCGTGGTCGAGGACACCGAACCGGACGGCGCCCAGGTCACGGTGACAACGGCCCCGACGAAGGTGAACGCCGACCCGGCGCTGGTCCAGCGAGCCGTCGGAAACCTGCTGAACAACGCCCTGCGGTACGGCCGCCAGCCGGGCGCCCCGGCGATCGTGCACGTGATGGTGGCGGGCGGCACGGTGACGGTCGCCGACCACGGCCCGGGCATCGACACGACGCTGACCGAGGACGCGTTCGACCGCTTCGCGAGCACGGGCGGATCATCGGGGCTGGGCCTGTCGATCGTGCGCTGGGTGGCGGAGGCCCACGGCGGAACGCTGTCGGTCTACAACGCCGACGAGGGCGGCGCGATCTTCGAACTGCGGTTCCCGCTGAGCACCTCCTGACCGCGACGGCCGCTCAACGGGGTTCGATGTACTGCGCCCAATCCGGGATCCGGCGGCGGCCGAGTTCCCGCATCACTTCCAGCCGTTCCCGGTAGCGGGCGATGTCCGGCGTGATGGTGCGGAACCAGAAAGAAACGCTGTCCCACTGTTTTGCCGCTTCTTCGCCTTCGGTGATGAGCCAGACAGGCGGGTCCGGCAGCTCGATTTCCGCACCGTCGACGACGTGGAAGGTGTAGGACTGGTGCTCGACCAGCACGAGCGCGCCTTCGGGATCTGCCAACGGGTCATCGAGGGCCGGCAGGGTGGCCAGCAGGTGGTTCTTCGCGTCACGCCCCACCGCGTGGACCCCGAGCGAACTCCCGGCCAGCCACAGGCCGTGGTCGTTGCCGAGCAGCCGGAAGACTTCGCGAACAGCCTCCGGAACGGTGCGCGAGCCCTGCCCGGTGGCCCAAGCGTCGATTTCGCCGTCGGACGCACCACGCACCGAATCCGCGCGGAGCCCGTCCGACACCGCCGTGGCGAAGATTTCGCGGATCCGTTCCGCGGCACCGGCGTTCGGCACGGTCACCAGATCAGCTCCTCACCCTTGATGTTGACGACTTCGACGCGCACGTTCGGGAAAAGTTTCTCGAACTGCATGATGACATCCTGACACGAATCGCAAATCTGGTAGTCCACCGGGATGTTGTCGCGTTTGGCCGAAGGCAGGTCCACGACCATGCGCAGATCGCCGTCCATGCCCTCGCGCGTGATCGGTTCGTAGGTTTCGCCGCGCTCACTCGCCCGCTCGGCTCCACGTCGGTTGATTTCGTCGAGCGCGCCGTCCATCCGGTCCCGCGCGCGAGCGGTCTCCCCCTTGAGGCCGTTGTCGTAGGCCCGGGACCCGGTCGCTTCTTCCCGCCGCAGCTTCTCGATCTGCTTCCTGACGATCTCGTCGACCTCACCCCGGGGCAGCCCGGACCGCTCGGCGAAGTCACGGCGGACCAGCTCTTCCATGAGCTTGGGTTCGGAGTCGTGCGTCCGGCCGAACTTGACCTCGGGATCCGGTCGGCCGAGCTCCGGCCGGTAGGCACCAGCTTCCTTCGTTTCGAAGAGGCGCTCGTGCTTCGGGTAGCTCGGGCCTTCGCTCGCCGGCGCCCAGTCGTGGGTCTTCCCGCTGAAGCTGTGGATGCTCTCCGCCTCGCCCTCGAGGCTGCGGTACCTGGAGGTGGTCAGCGCGCGGTCGTGCGGCCGGCGCAGGTCGTCCGTGGTCGGGTTGACGTTCCGGCCGTCGTGGTGCCGGACCGAGTCGAGACCTTCCTCGCGCAGATCCCGGTTCTCCCGACGCAGATCCCGCATGTCCTGCTCCCGCTCGGCCGGGTCGTACGGCCGCTGCCCGCGGTGACGCGCGCTGTCCACGTCGACGTCGTGCGGGTCGCCGTGGTGGGTGTCCGGCGCGAAGCCGTCGTCGCCGGCGCGGTGGGTGGAGCCGTCCGGGTGGTGGGTGTGCCACTCGCCGTCGGGCGGGATCCGGGGCCGCAGGCGGCCGTCCGGGCCGACCTCGAAGTCGGAGGAGAAGACCCGGCCGCGGGAGTCGGTCCAGGCGGCTTTCGTCGGGGCCAGCACTTCGGTGTCGAGTTCGCGGGCCAGGCCGTGGGCGAACGCGTTGGAGCTCGCGTCGCAGCCGATCAGGCGGATCGGGCCGCCGTCGTAGTCGGCGTTGCGGCGTAGGAGGCCGGCGAACTCCTTGGGGGTGTAGTGGTGGTCGCCGACGCGGGCGCGGCCGTCCGGGGTGACGTGGACGTCGACGGTGTGGCGGCCGTGCGGGTCGGGCGGGACGCGGTGGGGCAGGTCGCCCAGGCCGGGGTCGGCGGCGTGGTAGGAGCTGCCGGAGGGGGTGGTTTCGGCGTGGCGGGCGTTGACGGTGTCGGGGGGTGGTGGGTCGTCGGGGTGGGGGCCGTGCTCGTGCTCGCCGTGGCCGGGGTCCGGGGGCGGGTCGTCGGAGTGAGGGCCACGCTCGTGGGCGGGGTCCGGAGGCGGGTCGTCGCCGTGACGGCCACGCTCGTGAGCGGGGTTCGGGGGCGGATCGCCGGCGTGACGGCCGCGCTCGCGGACAGAGTCCGGCGGCGGATCGTCGGGGTGAGGGCCGCGCGCGTGATTCGGCGGGTCATCGGGGTGACCACCGTGCTCGCGAATGGCGGTCGGGCGCGGCGGGTCGTCAAGGTGCGGGCCGGGCTCGTGGGTGGCGGCCGGGTTGATTGCCTTGTCGATGTCGCCGCTCGGGCGCGGGGGCGCGCCGGCCGGAATCGGCTCCGGGTGGGTTGGCGGGTCGATGCGGTCGACCTTCATCGCTTCGAGATCGACCTGGGCGACGGCGTTCTCGCCGAATTTCGGCGGCAGACCCGGGTCGCCCGGTTTCAGCGGGTCCGGAGTGGACTCCGGGGCCGGCTCGGCTGGGGCCTCCTCGTGCTTCTTCGGCTTGTGGTCCTTGGGCGGGGGCACGTCGGCCGGTCCGCCGGTGGGGGTGAAGCGGTGGCCTGCCGCCATGTCGAGGCCGGTGTGGGTCAGCCCGATGCCCTGGAGGAACGCGAAGGCCACCTTCTGCGGCAACGTTTTCGGCTCGGGTGAAGCGGCCGCCGCCGCCCAGCGCTCCTGTTCCAGGAAGTGGTCGCGGTCCACGCCGGTCGTGGCGTGCGTTTCCCGTTCCGGGGCGAGCGCACCCGTCAGGTGGGCCTGGTGGGTGCTCGGGTCCAGCACGGCCTTGGCGTCGCGCCATGGCACGGTGTCGGGCGCCGGGGTTCCGGCGTGCTCGGCCTCCTGATGCCGTGAGTGCTCGCCCGTCCCGGAAGCCGGTGCCTCGCCACGGCCCGGCTCCACCCCGGTGTGCGGCCGTTCCCCGCCCAGTGCCTCGCCGACGGAACCCGGTCGCGGCGCGGGCTCCGGCGCTCGCTCCGAAGACACGTGCTCAGCAGGCCGCGTCGACCCGTGCTCCGCCGGCCGGTCCGGCGCGCGCTCCGAAGGCGCGCGCTCGGTAGGCCGGGTCGGCTCGTGCTCCGGCGCTCGTTCCGAAGGCGCGCGCTCGGCAGGCCGCGACGGCGCATGCTCCGGCGTGCCCTCGGCAGGCCGCGACGGCCCATGCTCCACCGGCCGCTCCGGACGCCGCTCGCCAGGCGACCCCTGCTCCGACGGCCGGCTCGGCACCTTCTCCGGCGGCGGGCCTCCCGGCGGATCCTCCGGCGGCCGCTCCCCCGCCCCCGCCTCCCGCCGCGGCGCCGGCTCCTCGACATGAGGCCCACCCCGCCCCAGCCCGACCCGCGAGAGCGCCCCCTCCACCCCCGGGATCTTCCGGACGACCTTCCCCGCCACTTCCGTCGCCGTGGGGATCTTCGTGATGGCCGACCCCGTCGCCTCCACCGCCCGGCCCGCCGCCGCGACCGCGCCCACCCGGCTGCCCGCCGCGGCAGCTCCGGCGCCGCGCATCGCCGCGCCCGCGCCCTTCGTGCCCAGGACCGAACTCACGATGTTGAACGTCGCCTTGCCGCCCGCGCGGGCCGGGTCGTCGCTCCACTCGTCCCACGCGACCAGGGACTTGCCCGCGTCGACGAGCGTGCGGCCCATCTCGCCGCGTTCGAAGCCCGGCAGGCCAAAGGTCTGGTCGAGCGACGACATCCCCGGCACGCTGTACGTCGCCGCCGCGAGGGCGAACTTGCCGAGGCCGCCCCACGCCTGCCCGGCGGTCGACCACGACCAGTGGCCGTCGGCGTAGCCCGCCAGCGCGCCGAAGCCGACCACCATCTCCTTGGCGCCCTCGCCGATGCCCGCGAAGAACTCGCCGACGTTCCCCCAGAAGCCGTGCGGCTTCTTCGGTTTCTCCGGTTCCGGGGGCTTGCCGAACTTGTCGGCCAGGTCCGTCTGGATCTTCGCGACCTGCCCGGCCACGTTGATCACGAACACCAGCTGCGCCGCCAGACTGGTGCAGCGCGCGAAGAGGGACTCGTTCTGCGCGATGTACGCCCGGATCAGGAACTTCGCGCTGCTGACCTTGTTCGCATAGTCCTGGCTCAGCGCCGCGAGGCCGTCCATCGCGGTGGCGAGGTCGGCGAGGCCCGATTCGCCGGTGCCGCCGTGGTTGAGCGAGTGGACGGCGTAGTACATCTCGAACCCGGCCGCGTCCGTCCACGTCGTCCGCAGGTCGGCCGCGGCCTGGTCGGCGTGCTGGACGGCGTCGCGCAGCGCCTTCGCCGCGTCGGTCCACGCCTGGGCGAGGTTGTGGGCGTCGGTCTCGCTGTCCGGCGGCCACAGCGAGTCCTTCGGCCGGCCGCCGTTCAAGACGACCCAGCGCCACAGATCGCCGTCCGGTTCGAGGAGGTCCGTCACCGCGGGAATTCGGCGGCGGCCGCGCCATCCGCGGCTTGGTAGCCGCGCACCGCCTGGTCGCCGTTGCCCGCCAACGTCTGGTAGGCGCCGGTCAGCTGGGCCATCGCGTCGCCGATCGCCTGCTTCGGTCCACTGTAGACCTTCGTGAACGCCTGCCCCAGCGGGCCGCCACCCAGCCGCCCGGGGACCTCGATCCGGTCGCGGCACCCCGGCCACGCCGCGTCGAGCGCCGTGCCGGCATCGCGCAGGCGGGCCAGCCGGGCGGCGGTCTCGTCCGGGTCCATGTCGATGCGGCCGTCGCCGTCGTGGTCGATCCCGGTCACCGGGCGCTCCGGCGGTCGAGTTCGTGCAGCAGCGGGTCGAAGCGCAGATCGGTCGACGCGGGCGTGGCGTCCGGCGGCAGCAGACTCGCGACGATGGCGAGCCCCTCCTCCTCGGCGAGTTCGACGGCCCGGTGCACGGTGGCGGTGATGTCCCGCGCGAGCGCGGCCGCATCGGTCCTGCGATAGATGCGCGGGTCCAGCCGCAGCTCGAGGAGCTCGCCCGCACCGCCGACGGTGACCCCGATCAGCCCGTCGTCGGACTCGGCGGCGGCGCGGATCTCGGCCATGCGCTGCTGCGTCGACCGGATGTCGCCGGCCAGGCGCGCGTGGTCGGCGCGCAAGTCGAACGGGAACGGGGAATCCACGGCCACCTCCGGGGGTCGTCTCCGGCCCAGTGTCGCGGCGCACGGCGTCCCGCGCGGCCGGGTGGCTTGTTCTTGCCACGCGGGTGTTCCGCGGCCCGCCGGACGCGACGATGGCGGGCATGACCTTCGACGTCGTCGCGCTGTGCCGGCGCGAACCCGGCCCCGAAGCCGTCGTCGCGGCGCTGCTGACGGCGGGCGAACGATCCTTTGTGGACTTCGACGCGGACCGGCGGCTGATCGGTGTCCGGCACGCCGACGGGCGGGCACTGCTGACGGTCGAAGGTGCCCGGCTCGTGGACGTTCCCGGCGAGGTGGGCCGGCTGCTCGGGCTCGACGTCCCGCCGCCGGTGTGGTGGGTCGAAGGCCGAGCTCCGGACGAAGACGCCGAAGCCGAAGCGGTCGCCAGGACGTTCGCCGGGGCGCTGGCCGTCGCGACCGGGGGCCGGGCGTGGTCGAGCCGGTGATCCCCGCCGCCGACCGCATCACGGCGGAGGCCGTCGTCGTCGAGCAGCACCGCGCCGTCGTGCCCGCCACGACGTGGCTGGTCGACGCGGCCAAAGCGGCCGCGCGCGGCGGGCGGGCGCTGCAGGTGCGCACCCCAGCGGACAGCCGCCTCACCTTCCCGCTGGAGCTGCTGCTGCGCGACGGCCTCGGCGACTGGGTCGCGGGCGACCGCGACGGCTTCCGGGGCTTTCCCCTGGCGTGGAACGGGCTCCGGTTCGTCCGCGACGGCGACGCTCCGGACAGCCCGGCGCCGGTCCCCGGATCCGGTGATCTGGAAGTGCGCATCGTCACCGCGGACCCGCCCCGGGCCGGGGCGAGCGTCGAGACGGCGATGCGGGCGCTCACCGGTAGCCCACCCCTCGGCTGGGGTGTCGCCGAGCCGGTCACGCAGCCCTGGTCCACCGACGACCTCGCGGACCACTTCCGGCAGCGCGCTCCCCGTCCGGTGAACGTGGTCGTGGCCGGAGACGGCGTCATCGGACGGCTCCGGGTGTCGCAAGTGGACGGTGCGGTGGTCGAAGACGTCGAGCTGAGCGGACCCGCGGCCGGCACCGTGGCGCGGGCCGGTATCGAAGCGCTGGCCGCCGAAGCCGCCCGCACGGCCCGGCTGGTCGTCGTCGGCGCGCACCCGGGGCGGCGGGCGGGGCTGCGCTCCCCCGGCGTGGCGGCCGCGTTGCCCTACGGTGTCCTCTTCGGACCCGAGCTGGTGGCGAAGAACGGCGTCGCGCACGCCCACCGCGCGCCGGCCGCGTGGGTGCAGCTCCTCGGCTCCGGACCGCACACCGCCGTTTGGTGCCGCTTCGACGGCGACCCCGCCCCGCCGTACGAGCAGTTCGCCGCGCTCCTGCACCACTTCGGGGAGGACTGAGCGGATGTCCTGTTGTCGCCACGACGGCCTGGCGCGGCGGCTCCCGGCGGACGATGGCGGACGTGACTCGACCCAGACGACTCGCCGCCGTGCTGGCCGCGGCCGCGCTGCCCCTCCTCGTCGCGCCGCCGGCCCACGCGGCGCCACCCGCCGGCGCCTGCCACGACCCGGAACCCGCGCACCCCACCGTGGCGGCCCAGCCGTGGGCCCAGCAAACGCTTTCCCCGGAACGGGCGTGGCCGCACAGCCGCGGCGCGGGCGTGCTGGTCGCCGTCGTCGATTCCGGTGTGGACGCTGACCACCCGCAGCTGAACCGGCCGGGAAAAGTGCTGCCGGGGCGGGACTTCTACCTCGCGGGCGCGCTGCCCGGGGCGTTCGACTGCGTGTCGCACGGCACCGGGGTGGCCGGCATCGTCGGCGCGGATCCGGTGCCGGGCATCGGGTTCCACGGCGTGGCGCCCGACGCGGCGCTCCTGCCGGTGCGGATCAGCGACCGGGACGTCGGCGACCAGGGCGAGTCGCTGCGGATCGACCCGCAGGTCGTCGCGAACGGCATCCGCTACGCCGCGGACCAGGGCGCGAAGGTGATCAACCTGTCACTGGCCGGCCACGACGACTTCCCGGTGATCCGCGACGCGGTGACGTACGCGGTGGCGCGCGACGCGCTCGTCGTGGCGGCGGCGGGCAACGCGCAGAAGGACACGAGCGGCGAACTGCCGTCGTACCCGGCCGCCTACCCCGGGGTGCTCGGCGTCGGCGCCGTCGACATCGACGGGGCCCGGCTGGCCGGCTCGCAGATCGGCCCGTACGTCGACATCGTGGCCCCGGGCGCGAAGGTGCTGACCACGACGCGGGCGGGCGGGCACGCCTATGTGGACGGTACGAGCTTCGCCGCGCCCTTCGTCTCCGGAACCGCGGCGCTGGTGCGCTCGGCGTGGCCGGAGCTGAGCGCGGCCCAGGTGACCCAGCGGCTCCTGGCGACCGCGACCCCGGCCCGCGGCGGCCGCGGCAGCCACGCGTTCGGGGCCGGCATCGTCGATCCGTACCGCGCGGTGACCGACGGGCTGGACCCGGCGAAACCCGCGCTGCTGCCTGCTTTCGTGCCCCAGCCGCCCGATCGGGCCCGGCTGGCGCAGGCGGAGCGGGAGCGGGACACGGCGGCCACGGCGAAGTGGCTGGCCGTCGGCGTGGGCGGTGCGGTCGTGGTGGCCGGGCTGGTCGCGGTGGTCGTGCCCCGGGGCAGGCGGCGGCGCTGGCGGCCGGGCTGGGCGGCGCCGGTACCCGTCGAGCCTGCGGCCGCCGAGCCACCGGAACAGGTGTTTCTGGTCTGACGCACGCGAAGCCGCCGCCCTCGCAACGACATGAACGAGTCGTTCACCTCGCCGGACGACATGAAAGGGTCGTTCATGGCGTCTGGCGACAGGGTCCCGGCACAGTCGCGGCGGTTTGCCCGGCGGCGGCTTCGCCGACGTCTTGAATGACTCATTCAGGTCTTCGGGGGTCCTGAATGACTCATTCAAGACACCACCGGGCCCCCGGCGCCACTCGCCACGGCCGGAGCCCTGTCGCCGGACGACATGAAAGGGTCGTTCATGTCGTCGGACGAGGTGAACGACTCTTTCATGACATCGCGGACGGGCGGATCGGCCAGACGTCATGAAAGGGTCGTTCACGACGTCCGGCCCGGGCAAATCGTCGGGAAACAGCACGCGAAAGCGGCCCCGGAAGCCGAACCTTCCGGGGCCGCTCGCGTCCCGAACCTCAGATGCCGCGGATCGCCTGCTCGGCGGCACGCACCGCGCTCATCAGGTGGTCGTCGGCCCGGACGAGGCCCTGGCTCTGCGCGTTCTGCTGCTCCCAGGCTTCGTTCGCCTTCGCCTGGACGTTGCCCACCACCTCGTAGTAGCTCGAACCGAACGCGTCGGTCAGTTCGTTCTCGTAGAGGAAGCCCGCGCCGTGGTGGTGGTCGTCGGTGTGTTCGCGGCTCTGCTGCGCGCCCTGGGCCACGGTCTGCGCCGTGCCGTGGATCGCGTCGCTGTTTCCGGTGATGCGGGAGGTCATGGCGGTTCCCTTCGTCAGATCTGCGCCGAGATGCCGAAGCCGCCGGCCTGGTAGCTCACGCGATTGGCTTCCTGGTTGGCCGCGTCGTCGGCGTCCTGGTAGCCGCCGGCGCCGCGGTGCATCGCGTCGGAGGCCGCCACGTACTTCGGGGCCAGGTGGTGGTCGACGACCGTCTGGCGGCCCTGGTCGGCGTCGGCGAACCCGTCGGCCCAGCGGCCGCTGCTCGCGGACCGCAGGTCGACGCCGGCGCTCGTCACGTGCTGGGAGCTGTTCTGCAGATTGGTGGCGGTCTCCGACGACGTCTTCGCCTGCCGCAGCATCGCGTCGACGTCGCCGTCGATTCCCCCTGTCGAACCGAACATCGCGGTTTCCCTCCGGTTGGATTGCGCCTGTCCCGGCCAGGCTAGGTCGGGAAGGGGGCTTCGACGCCGCCCGCGTCTTGTTCCGGTCATCGCGCCCACCGGACGCCGCCGGGCGGGGACGCTCGTGGGGTGGCGACAATCGTGGTCAAGCGACCGGCCCGACGGCCCTCGCCGGAGCTGCCCTCCGGTGAGCTGATCCTCCAGGCACCGCCGGAGCTCCCGGCGCCGCCCGCGCGGCAGTGGGCGCAGCTGCTGATGGTGCTGCCGATGGTGGGCACGACCGGCGCGATGATGCTGATGTTCTCCGGTTCGGCCGGCGGGGCCGTGCGCTACGCCGTCTTCGGGCTGATGGGCGTCGGCATGCTCGGCATGGTCGTGATGGGGCTCCTGCAGGGCGGCGGCCCGAGCCGGCGGGAGATGGGGTACGCGCGCCGCAAGTACCTGCGGCACCTCGCCCAGCACCGGTTGCGGCTGCGCCGTTCGGTGCGCCGCCAGCGCGAGGCGATGGAGTACCTGCACCCGGACCCGGCGTCGCTGTGGTCGCTGGCCGCGAGCTACCGGCTGTGGGAACGGCGCAAGGACGACGCGGACTTCGGTGTCGCCCGCATCGGCCACGGGCCGCAGGGCCCGGCGACGACGCTGGTCGCGCCGGACACCAAGCCGCTCGAAGAGCTGGAACCGCTGTCCGCGCTGGCGTTGCGCCGGTTCATCACCACCTACGGCACCGTCGACCGGCTGCCGCTCGCCATCGCCGTCACCGGGTTCAGCCGGATCCACCTGCGCGGCGACCGCGAGGCCGCGCTCGGCCTGCTGCGCGCGCTGCTGGCCCAGCTCGCCACCCTGCAGTCGCCGGACGACCTGCGGATCGCCGTCTGCCTCGCCGACGACCGCCGCGGCGACTGGGAGTGGGTCAAGTGGCTGCCGCACGCGCTGCACCCCGAGCGCGCCGACGCACTCGGCCCGCTTCGCCTGGTGGCGCCCACGATCCCCGCGCTGGAGTCGGTGCTCGAAGAGGAACTGGCCAAACGGCCCCGCTTCGACCCCGAGTCCGACGGTCGGGTGCCCGGCCCGCACCTGGTCGTCGTCCTCGACGGCGGTTCGGTCGCCGGCTCCGACCACCTGATGACCGGTGGCGGCGTCGAAGGCGTCACCGTCGTGGACCTGACGACCAGGCCACCGCGGGCGCTGGACCGGACCACCGTGGTGCTGGCGGTGGACGCCGGCGGCGACCTGGTCAGCGAGACGATCGACGGCGAGGCCCCGCTCGGCCGCGCGGACGCGCTGGGCCCGCGCGCGGCCGAGGGGCTCGCCCGGCAGCTCGCGCCGCTGCGCCTGACCGTGGGCCGGGGCGGCGACGCGCCGATGACGGCCGAGCTGGGCTTGGCCGAGCTGCTGGGGCTCGGCGACCCGTACGCGTTCGACCCGGCCGACACCTGGGTGCCCCGGCCGAACCGCGACCGGCTGCGCGTCCAGTTCGGCATCCAGGCCGACGGGACGCCGATCGAGCTCGACCTCAAGGAGTCCGCCCAGGACGGCATGGGCCCGCACGGCCTGCTGATCGGCGCCACCGGGTCCGGCAAGTCGGAGCTGCTGCGCACCCTCGTGCTGGCGCTGGCGGTCACGCACCCGCCGAATTCGCTGAACTTCGCGCTGGTCGACTTCAAGGGCGGCGCGACCTTCGCCCGGCTGGACGCGCTGCCGCACACCAGCGCCGTGATCACGAACCTGGCCGACGAGCTGCACCTGGTCGACCGGATGACCGACGCGATCAACGGCGAGCTCATCCGCCGTCAGGAGCTGCTGCGCGCGGCGGGGAACTTCGCTTCCCTGCGGGACTACGAAAAAGCCCGCGTCGCCGGTGCCCCGCTGCCCGAAGTGCCGACGCTGCTGGTGATCTGCGACGAGTTTTCCGAGCTGCTCTCGGCCAAGCCCGACTTCATCGACATGTTCGTCCAAATAGGACGCGTCGGGCGCTCGCTCGGCGTGCACCTGCTGCTCGCCTCGCAGCGGCTCGACGAGGGCAGGCTGCGCGGGCTGGAAAGCCACCTGTCCTACCGGGTCGGGCTGCGCACGTTCTCCGAGATGGAAAGCCGCGCGGTGCTCGGCCACCCGGAGGCGTTCCGGCTGCCGCGCGCGCCGGGGCACGGGTTCCTGAAGGTCGGCACCGACCAGCTCGACCGGTTCCGCTCCGCCTACGTTTCCGGCGTCCACCAGCGGGCCGCGACCGGCGGCGCGCGGCCCGTGACGGCCGCGGACCAGCTGACGCTGCGGGAGTATACGACCGCCTACGTCGCCGGCGAGCTCGACACCGGCGAGGCCGAGCCCGAACCCGCCGACGAGCCGGCCACCGGCGAAACCCTGCTGGACATCCTGGTCGACCGGCTGACCGGCCAGGGCACGCCCGCGCACCAGGTGTGGCTGCCCCCGCTGGCCGAGTCCCCCACCCTGGACCGGCTGCTCCCCGCACTGGCCGTCGACCGGCAGCGCGGGCTGACCGCCGGCGCGCCCGGGGCGTTGCGGCCGGTGCTGGGGATCGTGGACCGGCCGTTCGAGCAGCGGCGGGACCCGCTCGTCCTCGACCTCTCCGGCGCCGCCGGGCACGTGCTGGTGCTCGGGGCGCCGCAGGCGGGCAAGAGCACGGCGCTGCGCACGCTGATCACGAGCCTCGCGCTCACCCACACCCCGCGCGAAGCGCAGTTCTACTGCCTGGACTTCGGCGGCGGCACGCTCGCGTCGCTCGCCGGGCTGCCGCACGTCTCGGGCGTGTCGGGCCGCCTGGACGCCGGAGCCGTGCGGCGGACGGTCGCCGAGGTCGCGGACGTGCTGGCCCGGCGGGAACGCCTCTTCGCCGAGCACCGGATCGACGGCATCGCCACCTACCGCAGGCTGCGCGCGGAGGGCCGGTTCGCCGAGCTGCCGCACGGCGACGTCTTCCTCGTGATCGACGGCTGGCAGACCCTGCGCACCGACTTCGCCGAGCTCGAGGAGGCGGTCGGCGACCTCACCGCCCGCGGCCTGTCCTACGGCGTCCACGTCGTGGCGAGCTGCGCCCGCGCGTTCGACCTGCGGATGAACATCCGGGACCTGTTCGCCAGCAGGCTGGAGCTGAAGATCGGCGACCCGATCGACTCGATCATCGACCGGCGGGCCGCGATGAGCGTGCCCGCCGACGCGCCCGGCAGCGGGGTTTCGCCGACCGGGCACCAGATGCTGGTGGCCCTCCCCCGCGTCGACGGGGTGTCGTCGGCCAGCGACCTGGCCGAAGGGACGGACGCGCTCGTCGAGGCGGTCAGGACGGCGTGGCCCGGCAGGCCGGCACCTCCGGTCCGGCTGCTGCCGACGCAGCTGCCCTACGCCGACCTGCCCGCCGAAGACGAGCTGACCGGCGAGGACGCCGGGCTCGCCGTCGGCATCCACGAGCACGACCTTTCCCCGCTGCGCCTGGACTTCGCCGCCGACCCGCACTTCTTCCTGCTGGCCGACGCCCAGAGCGGCAAGACGGCGTTCCTGCGCGCGCTGGCCAAGCGGATCCAGGGCGCGTACCGGCCCGGCGAAGCCCGGATCATCGTGGTCGACCACCGCCGCGGCCTGCTCGGCGAAGTCGCCGACGAGTACCTGCTCGGCTTCGGCGTCAACGACGAGCACAGCGGCGGCCTGCTCGCCGAAACGGCCGAGGCGCTGACCAAGCGGCTGCCCGGCCCGGACGTCACGCCCGAGCAGCTGCGGGCCCGGAACTGGTGGCAGGGCCCGGAGATCTTCGTGCTGGTCGACGACTACGACATGGTGGCCACGCACCGGGACCACCCGCTGATGGCGTTGCTGCCGCTGGTCGCGCAGGCCTCGGACATCGGCCTGCACGTGGTGCTGGCCCGCCGGACCGGCGGCGCCGGGCGCGGGCTGTTCGAGCCGTTCCTCGGCCGGCTCCGCGAAGTCGGCACGCCGGGCCTGATGATGTCCGGCGACCGCGACGAGGGCCCGCTGCTGGGCGGCATGCGCGCCCAGGTGCTCCCGCCCGGCCGCGGCTGGCTGGTCGACCGCCGCGGCGGCAAGGGCCTCGTCCAGCTCGCCTGGCACCCCCCGACGACGTGAGATCAGGAGTGAACCGTGAGTGGTGACATCGACGGCGACACCGACGCCATGCGGGAGTTCTCCCGGAACCTGCTGGGCAGCCTGGAAGTCGACCCGGTCAGCCCGGCGGCCCGGCGCAAGGACGCGGTCCCGTGCGCGGGCGGCCTTGGCGCGCCCTGGTGCGAAGACCTGACGCACGAGGACAACGCGAGCACGGCCGCCCTGCACCAGTTCATCGCGCAGGTGGAGCAGGGGTTCGCGCTCTACAGCTCGTTCGTGCACCGGACCGCCGCGGACTACGTGCGGGCCGATGAGCAGGCCCGCAACGAGTTCCTTGCCGCGCTCGACTCCGACCACGGCGGCCCGCCGGCGACCGACTCCCGGCTCGAACGGTAAGGAGAACTGACGTGGGTGACCCGATCGGGGTCTGCGTCGACGACGCGTTCATCGAAGAGACGTACCGGAAGCTCACCGCCGAGCGCGACCAGCACATCCCCAAGCTGCTGGCCGCGCGGCAGATGTGGAGCGACGCGCGAGGCTGGATCCAGCGGCAGGCGAGTCTTCTGCTCACCCAGGCGACGCACCTGACCGAGACCGACCGCTGGCCGGACGCGGCGGGACAGGCGTTCCTGCGGCGGGCGTTGCGCGACGTCGCCGTGATGCACTCCTGGGTCGACCGGTCCGGGATCACCAGTTCGATGCTGTCGCAGGGGATTCCGGCGATGTCCACGGGCGGGGTGCCGTCCTCGCAGGTGTTCGACGGCCTCGACGCGCTGGTGGCCGGGATCCGGAGCGCGCAGTCCGTGGTGGAGGGGCTGCACCGGCAGTACCAGGCGATGTCCGAAAAGGACCGGGCGAAGCACCTGGACGAGATCTACGGGAAGGTCGTCGACCAGCTGGACGGCCTGCGCCCGAAGTACCAGGCCGCGAGCGTCGCGCTGAAGAACGCGCCCGGCTCGGCTTGGGTCGGGCCGCGGGGTGCCGCGCCGGGCGCGAGCGGGCCCTCCCCGAGTGCCGGACCGGCACCGTCCTCGCCGGACACCGCCGCACCGACGTCCCCGAGCGCGGCGCCCGAAACACCGTCCACTCCGGACGCACCGACGGCGGCGGATCCGGTCCAGGAGGCGCTGGCCGAGGCGCCGAACGCGCTGGACGCGGCAAGCCAGGCACTGCAAGGACTTCAGCAGCTCGTGGGCGGCTCACCGAGTCCGACGGATATCGGTTCCCCGACACCCGCCGAAGTCGCGGACCGGCTCGGCGCGCTCGGTGACGGACATCCGGGCGATGCCGGGCTGCCGAGCCTCGCCGGGGGCGGCGGCGCGGCTCCGAGCGGCGTTGGCGGGGCCGGGTTTCCCACAGCGGCACCGATGCCCTCACCCGCGCCGGATCCCGTCGCGACGGCCGGGGCGGCGCTCACCACGGCGGGCACGACGGGCGCTTCGGCCGCGTCGGGAACCAGTCCGGGGATGATGCCGCCGATGCAACCGCGGGGCGGCGGCAAACCGGCGGGCGGGGTCAAGCCGGGGGACGCCGAGCACGCCGCCACCGGGCGGTCGCGCAAGCCCGCCGCCACGCCCGGTGTCGCCCTGCTCGGGCGAGCCGGGCGGCGGGGCTCGAAAGCGGCACCACCGCCCGCGCCGCGGCGGGAGTGGGACACCGGGAACGACACCGTCCAGCTGCTCGACGAAGAACTGTGGCAAGTGGACAAGACCGACGGCGCGCCGCGATACCGCGCCGGTCACTGAGGAGGGGCAATGCCGGCACAGCAGATCAACGGCGACACCGAGGCGATGAGCGCGTACGCCGGGCAGCTCACCGCGCCCGCGATGCCGCCTTCCCTGGCCCGGCTCGGCACGCCGCCGAACCTGACCGGGCTGTTCGAGGGCATCGCGATGTCGGTGCTCGACAAGGCGGCCACCGCCGCGATGGCCGCGCTGCTGACCAAGGTCACCGAAGACATGGTCACCGACAGCACGAAGGTCAAGGCCGCCGCCGCGGGCTACACCGCGGCCGACGTCGCCAGCGCGCTGACGCTCGCGACGTCGGCGACCAAGGTCATCAAGCAGGGCGTCGACCTGTTCAAGAAGACCGCGGGTTCGGTCCCGCAGCCGTCCGAGAAAACCGCCTGAGGAGAGCACCCATGGTCGTGCCCTACAACCTGCTGCCCATCGAACTGCACCGGGACATGGTCCAGGCCGAGCAGGCCAAGGTCTCGGTGCTGCTGGACGCGGCGAAGATGTGGACCGAGTGCCGCGAATGGATCGACGCGGCCAGCACGGAACTCAACACCCGCGTCGGACGGCTCACCCCGGAATGGCAGGACGACGCCGGTCGCGCGCACGAGGAGAAGACCCAGCGATCCCTGGCCGAGCTGAAGATGTGGGGTGAGCGGATCGACGCGGCCCAGCCCGCCGAGACGCTGACCACGCTCGCCTCGTCGATTTCCGAGGCGTACACCGAGGTCATGGCGTGCTACGCGGCCTATTGCGCCGCGGACCTGAACCCGTTGACGGCGCTGCCGGCCAAGATCGCGGCGCAGCAGGCGTCGGCGTTCCGGATGAACGCGCTCGGCGCGCAGTTCGACGTGTCGATGCTGAAGGTCGTCGCGGCGTCCGGCATGCAGTCCCCCGGCGACCTGATGCCGACGCCGAAAGCGGCGGCGGAAGGCAACTCCCCGGCGGACTTCGTCAAGGCCGCCGAGGCAGGGATGAGCGCGTTGACCGAGCTGGAGGGGCTGGCCGAGTCGGCGGGCGTCGGCAGCGATTCGTCGTTGCCCACGGTGCCCGGGCTGACTGGCCAGGACGGTTCGGCGGGTCCGTCGCTGGCCGGGCTGTCGCCGGTGGCGTCCCTCCCGGTGCCTGGTGCGGCGACGCTCGGCGGCCTGGGTGGCGGTGTGGGCGCGCCGCCGGTGGCGTCGGGCCTGCCGGGCATGTTCGGCGCGGGCGGCCTCGGCGCGATCCCGACGCTGGCCAAGCCGGTCGCCGGGAAGCGCGCGCCCAGCCTGGCGTCGGAAGTCCGCCCCGGCACCGCGACCCCGGCCGCGGCGAAGCCGGCGGCGTCCGCGATGCCGCCGATGATGCCACCGCACAGCGGCCAAGGCGCGACGGCCGGCACGTTGCGCCCGGGCTCGCCCGAGCAGCCCACCGGCCGAGCCGGCGGCGGCCGCCGCTCCGCCGACGCGACCGACGGCGTACCCGCCAAGCTGCGCGGCCGGTCGGCCAACGGCGACGCGGGCTTCACCCTCCCCCGCGGCCGCCGTGCCGGGGAGACCGACGGCGATTCGGTTCAGCTCCTCGACGAGGAACTCTGGCAGCCCGGCCGCTGACCCGCGGTGCCCTGCCGCAGCGAGAACCCAATGCCGTTAAGGCCACCTTACGGGCGTCTGACGCCCGTAAGGTGGCCTTAACGGCAGGCGGTCGAACCCGACCAAACACTCACGACCAGCCATGGTGCCTAAGATCAGCCGATGACCTACCCCCACGCCGACCCGAGCCGGTTCGACGGCCTGCTGCCGCACGTCGAACGCCACCTCGGGCCGGTTACGCACGGGCAAGGCCCGGAGCTGCCCGAAGGCGGCAACCGCGGGTTCGCCATCGGCTTCCACGCGCACCCGCGGCTGCGGATGATCTCCGCGGCGACCACCGGTGTGCGGTTCCAGCGGGTCGACGCGCCGCTGCCGCAGGAGTACGTCGTCTCCGCCGGGCCCGAGCACGAAGAGGAAGCCGGGTACCTGGCGCACGTCATCGCGAGCGGCGTGATCGAACGGGCGCGCGGCTACCCCTACGGCGGTGGCTACCTCAACGCCGAGCCGCTCATCCCCGGCACCGGCATCGCGTTCCTGCTCGCCGCCGGGCACCCGTTCGCCGACGCGGAGTTCGACCTCTACCGCGACGAGCAGGGCGAGCCCGCGCTCCAGCTGGTCACCCTGCTTCCCTGCACCAGTGCGGAATTCGAGTTCGTGCACGCCCACGACGACGACCCCGAAGCGCTCTTCGAGCGCTGGCGGGACCGCGACACCGACATCCTCGACCTCTACCGGGCTTCGGCGGTCTGACGGCGGTCAGCCGCCCACCGCCTGGTTGCGGGCCGCGGCCGGGTCCAGGCCCGGGCCTTCCGGCAGCCGGGCGACCAGGCCGGCCGGCAGCCGCAGCACGCGGTCCGTCGGGTAGCCCAGCATCTTCAGCACTTCGGGCGCCGACAGCGCGTAACGGCGGCCCATGTCGGTCACCAACGTCAGCGTGCCCGACGGTGCCTGCGCCGACGGCATCGCCTCGACCACCGCCGCGCTGCCCGGCGGGACGTACACCCGGTCCGCCAGCGGGGTTCCGGCCGGCGAACGGCGGGCCGTGGCCGCCAGCGCGTCCGCCGGGGGCAGCGCCGGGTCGACCGTCAGGTCCGGGGACGACGCGCCCGGCTCGAAGGTCGCGCACACCGTCGCCTCCCGGTCGCCCGGGCGCGCGATCGGCGGGCGGACGGCCGGCGCCGCGCCCTCGGCGTCGTCGGGCGGGTCGAGGCGGCGGGACGTCGTGGCCAGCGACGGCGGCAGCGTGACCGCCACCGGGTCGCCGCCGGGGTAGGCGGCCGGTGTCTGGGCGGCCGCGCGCTGGATGTCGTACTGCAGCACGGAAATCGGGCGCAGGACGTCCCGCTCGGCCAGGTAGTACTGCTCGCCGCCGCCGGAGGGCCGGACCACCAGCAGCATGCCGGCGCGCAGGTCGGTCCGGCCGGGCACCGCCGTCGACGGCTCGCCCGGGTGCGCCACCGGGATCGGGCCGATCGGGGCGCCTTCCGGCAGGACGTCCAGCCACGGCCGGCCCACCCGGGCCCACGGCTCGGCGGTCAGCGCGAGGCCGGTGCCGACCGCGGCGTAGTCCTCGATGCGGTGCCGGTGGCCGCGCCAGACCAGGTAGCGGTCGCCGGTCGTCACCAGTTCGACCAGCAGCGCGCGGTCGCCCAGCGCCGCGCCGCCCGCCGGAGCGGCGCCGGCCAGCAGCACCGACTCCTCGATCCGGGTGCCCGCCAGGTCGCTGGCCGGCGCCGAGCACAGCGACCACGAGCCGGTCAGCAGCCGGGCGGGCGCGGGCAGCGCGTCGGGGGCGTCGGGGATGCCGAGCCGCGGCCCGCGCGGGACGCCGGCAAGGGATTCCCGCGACACCTGCTCGGTGGCGCGGTGGTCGCCGAGCAGCAGCAGCGCGGACGCGTAGTTGGCCACCGGGTGCAGCCGCCCGTCGAGGTAGACGTACCGGGTGCCGGTCTCCTTCTCCACGATGACCGCGGAATCCTGGCGCCACGCGGTGTTCCCGCCCGGCACGATCAGCCCGTACACCCCGGCGCCGGCCAGCGAGACGATGCCGAGCGCGATCCCGGCGAACGTCGCGCTCCCGGTGCGCCGGAACGGCGGCTGCTCCGGGTCTGTCTCGCGCGTGACGAGCGCGGACGTCGCCCGCTGGACGAGGAACTGGTACGCCTGCAGCTGGTCGCGTTTGGACGCCACGGGTTCAGCCCCCCAGCCCGCGCACGAGCGCGTACAGGCCGAGCACCCAGCACACCACCGGCACGATCGCGACCACCAGCAGGATCTCGGCGTACTCGGCGAACCGGCCGAGGTACGGGTTCGCGCGCCGGGTGCTCAGCAGGACACCAGCGGCGACCGAGCCGGCCGCCACGGCGAGCGCCAGCGGCGCGGCGGGCAGCAGCGCGCCGCCCGCCATCAGCGGTCCGGCCGCGAGGCACCCGAGGCCGGACATCCCCGCCAGCAGCAGGGGGACCCGTTGCCGCAGGATCGGGTACAGCCTCGCGCGCATCAGGAAACCCAGTGCCAGCAGCGAAACCAGCACGACCGGGGCGGTGCCGCCGGCGCGCACCAGCACGATCTGGCAGTACAGCACCACCGCCGACGTCCCGGCCAGCAGGCCGGTGAGGAGCCCGTCGGCCCGGGCCACGGCGCTGTGCACGAGCGGGAGCGGTGGCTGCGGCTCGTCGCGGACCAGGTCCGCGGTACTGCGCGGCAGCACCGGCATCGGGACGCGGGCGAGGCGCAGGACCAGCGGGGCGAACGTGCCGGACAGCGCCAGCAGGCCGCCGCCGACCACCGCCGCGGCGCGGTACCCGGCGAGGTCGTCGAGCGTGGCGAGCCAGCCGCCGAGCACGGCGAGCAGCCCGGCCGTGGCCGCCGCGGTGAACAACGCCGGCGCCGCGGCCACGCCGAGCCGTCCGGCCAGCGCGGCCGCCAGCACCGCGGCACCGGCGAGCACGAGGTGTCCCGCGGACAGCCCGGTGACCGGCGCGTCGCCCGCGAGCACCAGCCCGCCACCGGCGAAGGCGTAGGGCAGCGCGGACGCGGCCAGCACCGCGCCGGCGGCAGCGTCCCGCACCGCGCGTGCGAGCACCACCCCGCCGGTCAGCAGCAGGACGGCCGCGGTGAGCGCCCACAGCGCGGGCCCGGGCCACGGCGGCCCGGCGCGCAGCACCGCGACCAGCCCGAGCAGCAGGGCCGCGGCGCCGGCGGCCAGCCCGGCCACCCGGGTGTGCCGCGGGCCCCAGGCGCGGCCGGTCCGGCCGGAGCCGGTGGCGATCGCGTCGACCAGGTCGTCGTACTCCAGCTCGGGCCAGTCGGTGCGCCGCGGGGTCAGGTGCAGGACCTCGCCGTCGCGCACCCGGTGCGCGCCGAGGGTCCGGTCGAGGTCGAACGCCGTCCCGTCGGCCCGGCGCAACGACCAGCCGCCGCCGGGGACGCCGTCGTCGGCGAGCCCTTCGCCGGCGCGGGCGAGCAGCCCCGGCAGGATCTCCGCGACGGCGGCGTGTTCCGGCAGCGCGATGTCGATGCGCCGGTGCGGGGTGGCGACGGTGAGCCTGACGAGGCCGGCGGTCTGCATGGTGACCAGGCTCGGCCACCGCGCGCGCGAATGGGCGGCGACGGCCGGAACCTGCCGTCCGAAACGGCCCCCCGCACGGCTTTCGTGCGGGAGAATGGCGGCATGAGCATCGAGCACGCCGCCGTCGACCTGCTCGCCACCGGCCCGATCGCCACGGTCTACGCGAACCGGGCCACCGGCGAGGCGGTCAAGGTGTTCCCGGGCCCGTTCGACCGCGACACCCTGGCCGGGCTCGAGCGCGAACGCAAGGCGCTGGCCGCCACCGGGCCGGCGCCGTCGATCCTGCCGGCGCTGGGCGTGACCGACGTCCCGGGCGGCCGCGCGGGCGTCCGGATGGAGCTGTGCCGCGGTTCGCTGGCCGGGCTGCTCGCGTCCGGCGTCCGCCTGCCCGCCGACGCCGTGCTCGCGCTGGGGACGGCGATCGCTTCGGCGCTGGCCGCGGCCCACGCGGCGGGCGTCCTGCACGGCGGGGTGACGCCGGACAACGTGCTTTACCGCGCTTCGGGCGAGTTCGTCCTCGCCGACTTCGGGCAGACGCTGCGTCGCCGGTTCCCGCGCGATCCGGTGCACGCGGTGGAGTACACCGCCCCGGAAACCCTGCGCGACGACACGCTTTCGCCCGCGTCCGACCGCTACGGACTGGGCGCGGTGCTGTACCACGCGCTGACCGGGGCGCCGCCGTTCCCGCGCCGGACCGGGCAGCAGCCCGGCGAGCGGATCCTGCAGGTGCTGCGGGAACCGGCCGCCCCGATCCGCGGCGCGGACGTCCCACCCGGACTGTCCGATGTGGTCGGCCGGCTGCTGGCCAAGGACCCGGACGACCGGCCGGCGGACGTCGTGACGCTGCTGGAAAACCTCCGTGACGGCGTCGCACCACCGGTTCCCGCCGCGGAACCCGTGCTGCCCGAATCCGAGCCGGAGCCGGCCGCCGACGTCGATTTCGACGACTTCGCCGAGGAACCCCGGCCCGCCGCGTCCGCGCCGGCCCCGCTTCCCCCGAGCGGGCGCACGCTGATCCGCACGTTCGGCGGCCCGCCGCAGCGCCCGGCGTCGCCCACCCGGCGCCGCACGGCGGTGTCCGCGGGCGCGGCGGTCGTCGTCGCGGGCCTGGCCGTGCTGCCGTTCTTCACCGGGCCGGAGGAGGTGACCGGGCACGCGCTCCCGATCGCGCCGGTCGCGCAGCCGGCCACCACGCCGACGGCCCCGGACGTCCACCTGTCCCTGGCCCAGCCCGCCGACCTCGGCGACCGCGTCCGGCTGACCTGGCAGGCCGACGGCGACCTCGACTTCGCCGTGGTGGTGGCGGGCGAGCGGATCGACACGATGGTGCTGGTGGCGCACCGCCAGCGCGCGATGGAGGTGCCGATCGACCCGGCCCGCCGCTACTGCTTCCAGATCCGGGCGACGGACGGGCGCAACGTGTACACGAGCACCCCGATCCCGATCCGCGGCGGCCACTGCACCCAGTAACCACCGCGCAGGACAAGCGCCCCAATGTGGCCTTGGTTGCGTCTCACGCACCCAAGGTGGCCTTCGGTGCGTCTGACGCACCGAAGGCCGCCTTGGGGCGCTGGCGAGGTGACAACAGCGGGCGGTGTCAGGGGCGGCGGCGGGTGGGTGGCAGGAGCGTGCGCGGGTCCAGTGCCGCGCGCAGGCGGGTCGTCCAGGGGCGCGTCGCCAGGCTCCGGCGCAGCTCCCCCACCTCCTGCCAGGCCCGGCTGACCGCCCCCTCCGTCACCGGGACGCCGGACCACAGCGCCATGTCGACCACCTTGCCCAGCCGCGTGATCGGCTCGCGCGTACCCTCGCCCGCCAGCTCGGCGAGGTCGCGCGGGGTCATCCCGACGCGGTAGGGCACGCCGTCCGCGCGGAGCCGGTCGCGGGCCTCCGCCCACGCGCCGATGACGCCGTCCGCGCCTGTCGAGCGGCGACGGCGGCGGGCGCGGATCCCCTTCGCCAGCGGTACTCCCCAGAGCCAGCAGGCGAGCAGCGCGCCCACGACGATCGCGGCCACCACGCCCCAGCGGATCGTCCCGCCGGTGGCGTCCGAAGCGTCGTCGGCTTCCTGGTGGTTCGGCGGCAGCTGCGGCGGCCGCAGCTGTTGCTCCGGCGGCAGCTGCTGCCGGGCCAGCGCGGTCGCCTTCGCGAGGCCGGTCTGCTGACCGGTCTTGGCCGCGGCCGCCGTCGGGTCGAGCGGCACCCAGCCGACGCCGTCGACGGCCACCTCGGGCCACGCCAGGACGTCGCGGTTGCGCACCACCCGGAAGTCACCGTCCACTTCGGACGATCCGCTGAAGCCGACCACCAGCCGCGCCGGGATGCCGGTCAGCCGGGCGAGGGCGACGTAGGACGCGGCGAACTGCTCGCTCGTGCCGCGCCGCGTGTCGAGCAGGAAGCGCCGCAGCTGCGGCCAGCCGTGCCCGGTCGGCAGGTCGGTGCCGACGGCGACCTGGTAGTTGGTGCTGAGGAACCGTTCGAGCTGCAGCGCCGACTGGAACGTCGGGCGCAGGCCGTGCACGGCGTCCCTGGCCAGCTGCTCGACGTCCGGGGGCACTTGGCCGAGGTCGCCGAGCCCGCCCTCGGCCTTCGCGTCGACCTCCGCGCCCTCGAGCCGGGCGGCGTCGACGTCCGGCGACGACCAGGTGAGCCGGTACCGCGGGTCCGCGGCGGGCGGGTCGAGCAGCAGCGCGCCCGCCGTCTGGTCGACGAGCGGGTCGACGCCGGTCACCCCGGTCGGCACCGGCTGGCTCGGCAGCCACGGCCCGGGCAGCCCGGTCACCCGCACGTCGGCGGTGCGCGTGGTGCCACCGGACGCGCTGCCGAGGTGCTGGCCGAGCCGGCGCAGCCGCAGGTCGGTGGACCAGTTGGCGCCGTCGAAGCCGTCGAGGACGGCGAGCCGCCAGCGGTCGACCGGCGCGTCGCCGCGGTAGCGGAAGACTTCCGCGCCGGGCCGGGCGATCCGCTCGCCGATCTGGTCCAGCGGGTTGCCGAGCCCGTGCTGCGCCAGCGGCGCGACCTGCCGGTCGGTGAGCCGGGCCGGGTCGCGCCCGGCCGGGTCGAGCACACCGAGCGCCACGGCCCCGGCGAGCAGCCCGGCGACCGTCGAAACCACGAGCCAGCCCCGAGGCCGCGACGACAGCGCCAGCGCCGCGACGCCCGCGTAGAGCACGGCCGCCCCGATCGCGGCCGGACCGGACAAAGGTTGGTACGCCTGGGAAAGCGCGGCGACGAGCACACCCGGCAGCAACGCCGGTAGCGGCTTTCGCAACCGCAGCAGCACTTCCAGGCCGATCACCGACGCGAGCAGCACGGCGAGCGGGACGAACAGCAGCTGCTCGGGAACCGGCCGGGCCGGCCAGGTGGACTGCAGGGTCAGCAGCCAGCCCTCGGTCGCCCCGCGCACCAGGACGGCGAGCGAGCCGCCGGTCGGCAGGCCCGCGAGGGTGGTCGGGAAGGCGACGGCCTCGACGAGCCCGAGAAGTCCGGCCACCAGCACCAGAAGTGGCCGGTACGGCGCGGTTTTCGGCCACCGCGCGGAGAGTTCGGCGCAGGCGTACGCGAGCACCACGACGACGAGGACCGGCACGAACACCGCGGTGAACCCGAACACCGGCGTGAACAGCAGCCCCGCCACGGCGCCCGAGCCGAGCACCCCGGCGACGGCCACCCGGTCGACTCCGGCCGCGACCCTCGTCCCGCGGGGGTGGCGGCGGCCCCTGCGCGCCGCCACCCCGCCACCGGGCCGTTCCACCCGGCCCCGCCGCCCCACCGCCACGCCGCCCCCACGACGGCGCCCGGTGTCCACGACGCGATCCACCCCCGTGGTCACCCCGCCTCCACAACCTGATCGAGTCCCGCTGTCATGCCGCACCCCTCACCGGATCGCCGGACCCGGTGCGCTTGGCGCGCGGGAACCGATGCCGCGCCCACCGCGGCACGCCGCCCCGGGCGTCCACAGCTCGATCGAGCCCCGCCGCACCCCTCGCACGCCGCTGCACCCCGCCGCCACCCTGGCGTCCGGGTGCCACCGATCCGCAGCCACACCCCTTCGCAACCCGCTGCACCCCGCGACCCTCGGCAGCCGACTGCCGCCGACTCGTCGCCACGCCTCTTGCAGGCTGCGCCACCCACGGCACCCCGCCGCCCCTCGCAAGCCGCCGCCCGGCCGGATCCCGCCGCGCCGCTCGAAAAACCAGCCCTCACGCCGCCCCCGTCATCAGCGCGTTCCACCGCGCGGCGGCGTCAGCCGCGTCCACCGCCGTGATCTGGCCCGCCCCGGCCGCGGCCGATGGCGGTGAACCGAGGCGGATCACCGTGTCCGGGTGCCAGCGGCGGGCCGGGCCCAGATCCGCGTCCGGGCCCGTCACCACCACGACCACCCCGCCCGGACGACGGCCCGCCGCCAGCGGGGACGGCAGCAGCGGGGCGTCGTCCGCCGCGTCCTGCGTGACCAGGCACAGCTCGTCCAGCACCACCCGCGCCACCCGCAAGCCGCTGTCCACCGGGGTGTCCGTGCCCGTCGTCGTGATCAGGCGGCAGTGCTGGCCCGCCGTCGCCGACGCGAACAGCAGGGACGCCACCACCTCGACCGCTTCCTCGAACGCCGCCGCGGTCAGCGATCGGGGCCGCGTGTCGAGCACGACCGTGCACCGCAGCTGCGCCGGGTCCGCGTACTCGCGCACCATGAGCCGCCCGGTGCGGGCGGAGGCTTTCCAGTGCAGGTGGCGGACTTCGTCGCCGAGGACGTACTGCCGGACCGCGCGCAGGTCCGCCGAGCCGCGCAGCGGGGGATCCGTGATCGGGCCGTCGTGGTGGTGCCGCGGGTGGCCGGCCCGCGCCGGGCGCACCGCGTGCCGCCGCGGGTGCACCCACAGGCTCGCCGTGCCGCCGACGGTCCGCTCGCCGCGCGCGAGGCCGAACAGGTCGGGCCGGTCGAGCGCGAGCGGACCCACCTCGAGCCGGCCGCGCCGGGTGGTGGGCAGCTCGTAGTGGTACGTCGCCGCCGTGCCCGGCGCGAGCGGGCGGACGCGCACCCCGTGCGTCTCGGTGCCCAGGCGGTCGGCCGCCGCGAACCCGCCGTGGCGGCGCGGGCCGGTGTTGCGGACGGTCAGCGACGCCAGCGCGGGTTCGCCGCGTTCGATGCGGTCCGGGAGCACGGTCCGGTCGACCTCGACGTCGGGCCGGAACCGGACGACGGCCACCGCCACGAGCACCGCGCCCAGCGCGATCCCGCCCAGCGCGCGGAAAAGCGCGTACCCCAGGACTTCGCCCGCGGCGTAGAGCACGACGGCGGACGCCAGCACGAAGGCACCGCGGCGGGTGAGCCGCACCGCTACCGCCCCGCCGCGGCCGCCGGCGCGGGCGTCTCGGCCAGCAGCTCGTCCACGACGTCGGCGGTCCGGCGCTGGTTCAGCTCCGCGTCCGGCGTCAGCACCAGCCGGTGCCCGAGCACCGGGTGCGTGACGTCCTTGACGTCGTCGGGGGTCACGAAGTCGCGGCCGTGGGTGGCCGCGAGCGCCTGCGCCGCCCGGATCAGCGCGATGCTGCCGCGCGGGCTCGCGCCGTACCGGACGGCCGGGTGCGTCCGGCTCGCCGTGGCCAGCCGGACCGCGTACGACACGATTTCCGGCGCCAGGTGCGACTTGCGGACCTCGGCGATCACGGCCTGCACGGTGCTGAGGTCGAGCACCGGGCGCAGCTCGTCCGGCGTCACGCCGGCGCAGTCGCCCATCACGACCCGCATTTCGGCGTCGTGGTCCGGGTAGCCGACCGAAAGCCGCATCAGGAACCGGTCGAGCTGCGCCTCGGGCAGCCGGTAGGTGCCCTCCAGCTCGATCGGGTTCTGCGTGGCCACCACGAAGAACGGCCGCGGCACGTCCTGGCTGACCGCGTCGACCGTCACCCGCCGCTCGGCCATCACCTCCAGCAGCGCGGACTGCGTCTTCGGCGTGCCGCGGTTGATTTCGTCGGCCAGCACGACGTTCGCGAAGATCCCGCCGGGGTGGAACTGGAACCGCTCGGCGTTCTGGTGGTACACCATGACGCCGGTGATGTCGCCGGGCAGCAGGTCCGGCGTGAACTGGATGCGGTTCCAGCTCGCGCCGACGCTGCGCGCCAGGCAGCGGGCGAGCGTCGTCTTGCCGAGGCCCGGCACGTCTTCGATGAGCAGGTGCCCCTCGGCGAACAGCGCGGCGACGGCGAGGCGGACGAGCTCGGGCTTGCCCCGCACGACCGCCTGGACGTTGTCCGCGATCAGCTCGTAGGCGGCTTTGGGAGTCGGTGTCACGTTTCCTTCTTCGCCTCGGGTTTTCCGGTTTTCTTGAGCAGGCGGCGCGTTCCGAGCAGCGCGAGCGGCCCGAGCACGACGACGAACGCGGGCGTGCCGTTGAAGTGGTCCGAGCCGGTGCCCGCCGACGTCGTGATGGTGACGTCGATCGGGACCGCGCCGGCCCAGTAGATGTTCGAGATGGTGAGGTTCGTGGTGCCGCTGCACGGCACGGTCGGGGACGAGAGCGTGCCCATCGCGGTCGCCTTGCACTTCGCGGCCGCGCCGTTGCCGTTCGCCGTCACGGTGACGATGATCTGCTGGTCCGGCGCGCCCTTGCCCTGGACGTGGGTGATCTTCACCGTCGGCGGTCCCGCGGGCACGCTCACCGTCTTCCGGCCCGGGCTCCCGGTCAGCGCGGCACCCGAGCCGTACCGGGTGACCGCGCGGACGGTGACCGTGACGGACCCGGAAAGCCCGGTGAACGCCGTCGAGGTGCCGGAAACCTGACGCTCCCCCGCACCGGTCGCGCTCACCAGGTAGTGCACCAGGTCCGCGCCGTGCAGGTCCGGTGCGGACCAGCTCGCCGAGACCTTCCCGCCCGACCCGGTGGTCAGGGTGACCGACGGCGCGCCGGCCGCCTGTCCCGGCGCCGCCGCCTTCGCGCTCGCGCCCGGGCCGCGGCCCGCGGAGTTCTCCGCGGCCACGGTGACCACAGAGGACTTCCCGTTGTCCAGCCCGCTCACGGTGGCGCGCCGCGCCGTCCCGGCGACCGTCGTCGCCCCGCCCGGCCAGGACACGTGGTACGCGGTGATCCGCGCACCGTTGTCCGCCGCGCCCGACCAGCTCACCTTGATCGAGCCGTCCGACGCCGACGCGCTGACGTTGCGCGGCGCGCCCGGCGGCGTCGCCTTCGCGACCGGCGGCGGCGCGGGCCGGGACGGCGGCTGTTGCGGCGGCGGCGCCGAACCGGTGTCGGACTGCTGCGGTGGCGCCGGCGGCGGGGTCGCGGCCTGTTTCTGGGCTTGTTCATCGACGGCCACGTCGGCCACCGAACCGTCTTCGCCGTCGACGACCAGCACGTGCGAGCCGTCGGAGCTGTCGACGTAGACGCGGTCGTCCTGGCCGTGCGCCAGCCGCGGCCGCCCGCCGGGCACCTTCTTGCTGCTCTTGAGGGTGCCGTGGCTGTCGTAGGTCCGGACCTCGTTGCGGGTTTCGTCGACCAGCGCGACGACGTGCGTGGTCGCGACCGGGCCGCTGAACCGGCCGTCCTTGGGCAGGTCGACCGAAACCGGGCGGCCGGCCCGGCCGTCCTTTCCGAGCCCGGTGGTGTCGATCAGGTGCAGCTGGTTGCGGTCCGGGTCGGCGACGGCCAGCCGCCCGTCGACCGACGTGTTGGCCACCAGCGCCGTCGCGGGCAGCTTGACGCCGATCGCGACCGGCTCGCCGAGCCCGTCCTTGCTCACCGGGCTCAGCGTGTCCGCGGTGACGTCCAGGACCACCGGCCGGTCGTCGGCCAGCGCGAGCAGCCCGCTGTGGCCGGCGGGCAGCTGCGCCGGGCAGGTCGGGGTGGCGGCGCCGCGCGGCAGTTCGCACACCGAGCCGGTGTCGATCCGGTACACCCACAGGGTTCCGTCGGTCGTCGCGACGGGCGTGGCGAGCGGGCCGCCGGCCGCGACGGTGGCCACCGGGTCGCCGAGCCGGACGATCCGGCCGGCGTTGCGGTAGACGAGGTACGGTCCGCCCGCGACCTCCAGCACCGACGGCGTTTCCGCGGCGGGCGGCACGATCGAGCTCTCCACGCCCAATGTCGACTTGTCGAACAGGGTGATCCGGGAGCGGTCGACGACGTAGCCGGACCGGCCACCTTGGGCGACCTGGCTGCCCGGCCCGGCGGGCACGCCCGCCCGCGCGTCGACCTGGCCGGCGCCGCCGTCGACGTGCAGCGCGGACTGGAGCGCGTCGCTGTACACCCAGTGGCCGGCCTGGACGTACTCCAGGTCCGACGGCATCGGCGCCCGGCCGGCGACGGCCACCCCGATCAGCGCGAGGCATCCGGCGACGAGGAACGCGAGCACCAGCCGGGTGCGCGCGGCGGCGCCGAGCCCGCGGCTCTTCTTCTCCGTGCCCTCCCCGGCCACGTCGGCATACATGGCGCCGACGCTAGGGCCCGATCATGAAATTTCGATGAAACGCCCTGACCCGCGCCGATGTCATCGAATCCTCAGGTCGGCCCGGAAAACTGGGCCCCCGGACTGGCGGGAAGAGGGGGCGCGATGACGGATCTCGGCGCGGCACAGGCGAACACGCACCGCGGAGCGCCCGCACCCCCGCCCGCGTACCCCGCGGCGGCCCGGCCGGCCGCGTTCGGCACGGTGGCCGGCACGGACGCGGCCTCGCGCGCGGCGGCCCGCGAAGCCGCGCTCGCCGCGTTGTCCGCAGCCCGGCAGCCGTCGCCCGCGGCTCCGGCCCCGGCGCCCACGCCCCCGCCGAGCCCGCCGCGGACTCCCCCGCCAGCGCCCCACCGCGCGGCCGGGCGGCCGCGCACGATCGGCGTCACGCGGATCGTGTGCTGGCAGCTGGTCCTGGTCGCGCTGGTCGCCGCCGCCACCCGGCCGTGGCCGGTGCTCGTCGCGGTGGCGCTCCCGGCCGCGGTGGTCGTGGCGCTGACCGCCGTCCGCGTGCGCGGGCGGTGGCTTTCCACCTGGCTCGTCGTGGGCTCGGACTACGCGCTGCGGGACCGGGCCCGCGACCTGCGCGGCCCGGCCGAAGCGGGCCGGGAGCTGCTGCGCCTGCTCTCGCCCGAAGCGACCGGGACCGCCGGCGACAACGGCTTCCTGCTCAGCCGCGCGGCCGGGATCACCGTGGTGCTGCAACCGAAGTCGGCCGAGCGGGACCTGACGAAGGCGATGCCGTCCCCGGAGTCCCTGCTGCCCCCGCCGCACGAACCGGCGGAGGCCGTCGCGGCGCAGGTCGTCCACCACGCGGGGATCGCACGGGACCGGCCGCCCCGCGTGTGGCTCGCGCTCCAGGCCTTGCGCACCCCCGACGTCCAGCACGACACCGACGTCCAGCGAGCACTCGGCAACACGGTGCGGCGGGTGCTGCGCCGGCTCCGCCGCGACGGCCTGCCCGCGCACGGGCTGACCGAACCGGAGCTGCTGGGCACGCTGGCCTCGCTCGCGCACGTCAACGCCGGACGCGGGCAGGTGCGCGAGGACTGGCGCCACTGGCACAGCGGCCCGATCGCGCAGGCGGCGTTCCGCCTCGACGGCTGGGCGGACCTGCCGCCGGCGGTCGCCCCGCAGCTGCTTCGCTGGCTGCCGGCGAAGATCCCCCGCGCGGCAGTCACGGTGGCGGTCACCGCCCACCGCCCGGCGGGCACGGCACGCGTCCGCACCGAGGCGACGGTCCGCCTCGCGGCCGCCGGTCCGGAGGCCCTCGAAGCCGCGGCCGGTGAGCTGACCCGCGTCGCCGGTGAGTGGGCGTTGTCGGTGGACCGCCTCGACGGGCGGCACGCGCAGGGGGTGGCGGCGACGCTGCCGATCGGCCTCACCGTCCCGTGAAACCCGTTCGCGGCAGCGAGTCCGGGGGTCAGCGAGCACCCAGCGCCCGGAAGCCGTCGGCGTAGGCGCAGAGTTCCGAGCGGTCCAGGTTGGTCTTCGTCTTGAGGCTGGAGACGTGCTTCTCCACCGTCTTCGGCGAAATGTGCAGCCGCCGGGCGATTTCCTGGTTGCCGAGGCGTTCCGACAGCAGGCGCAGGACGTCGAACTCGCGGGTCGTCACGCGGGCTCGCTGCAGCTGCGGTGGCAGGTGCTCGAAGCCGGTCCGGCGTTGCACGACCGGTGCCCCGGCCGACCGCAGCAACGCGCGGCAGGCGCGGGCCGCCGCGGGGACACCGGCGTCGTGGAAGTACTCCTCCGCCGCGCGCAGCCAGCCGACCGGGTCGCCCCAGCCGTCGGCGATGGCCGCTTCGGCGGCGAGGCGGCAGCCGAGGTGGCGGGCCACCGGGAAGGGTTCGGACGCCCGGAGCGCTTCGGCGAAGGCCGCGGTAGCCGCTTCGGCGTCGCCTTGCCGTCCGAGCAGGATCGCCTCGGCGAAGCACGTGAACTGGCGGTTCCAGCGCGGGCGGCTGTCGGGGTGGGACGCCTGCTCGCGCACCTCGCGCAAGGTCACTTCGCCGTCGAGGGCACGCAGGAGCAGCGCCACACCCCGGGGACCGGCCAGCGGGAACGAGCCGGGGAACCGGTCGAGGTAGCCGGCCGCGGCCGTCAGGTCCCGGGCCGCCCGGTCGCGGTCCTCTTCGAGCAGCGCGCAGAACGCCCGTGCCAGGCCGAGGACCAGCGCCATTTCGGCCTGGCCGTCGCCGCCGGCGGCCAGGAAGTCGTCGATCGCGTGCTCCATGGCCCGCCGGTCGCCCTGGTGGGCGGCCGAGACCGCGTGGATCGCGTGCAGGTAGCGCACCAGGTCCACGAGCTGGAACCGCGCCGCGGTGCGGATGTCGTCGCCGAGCAGTTCCGGGGTGCCGTCAAAGGTTCCGCAAAGGACCCGGCCGTAGAACAGGAGGATCGCGTCGGCCATCAGGCCCACGGTGACCGCGCCGGTCTGCCCGGCCTCCTGCCGCGCGAGTTCGAGGACGTGGACGTCGCCGCCGAAGACGATCCGGTGGCCGCCCAGCCGCAGCAGCACGTGCGCGCGCCAAACCGGCAGGCGGTGCCGCTCGGTCAGGGCCCGCGCGCGTTCGTAAAACGCTTCGGCTTCGTCCAGCGACTCTTCGCGGGCCACGCAGGCGAGCGCGAGCAGCGCCTGGCACGCGATGACCGGCTCGTCGTGGCTTTCGGCGTACGCGAGCGCGCGATCGGCCAGCCGGTGCGCCGTCGCGATGCGGTCGGTCCCGTCCAGCTCGACCAGCACGTTCGCGTGCACGGCGTCGATGGCGGCGTGGGACGCGCCCGACGGCGAGCCGCCCGCCAGTTCGCGCGCGGCGGCCACCTCGGCCGCCGCCGTCTCGAACTGGCCGCCGAGGTAGGCGGCCCAGGCCAGGCCGACGTGCAGGGCGATGGCGCGTTCGGACGTGCCCAGCTCGACGAACCGCGGGGCGAACGACGCCGCGACGTCGAACCGCCCGGCTTCGCCCAGGGCGAGGACGAGCGCTTCCAGCACTTCGCCGCGCAGGTCGAGGTCGGGATCGCCGAGCAGCAGGGCATCGGCCTTGGTGAGCAGGTCCACGGCGGTGTCCGCGCCGCCGCGGGCGAAAGCCGCGTTGCCCGCCCGCGCGAAGAGCCGTCCGGCCGCCGGCTCGTCCCCGGCGGCCAGGCGCAGCGAGGCGGCGAGCGGGCACCAGTCGCCGGGCAGCCCGGGGTGCACCGCTTCCACGGCGTCGGCGGCGCGCCCGGCGAGCCGGGCGAGGGTCACCGGGTCGTGCAGCGACCGCAGCGCGTCGACGGTGAGCGCGTGCCGGAAGGAGTACCAGCCGGCGGGCTCGGCTTCGGGCTCGATCAGCTGACCGGCGATGGCCGAGCGGACGAACGCGAGGGTGGTCCGCTCGTCGGCGTCCGCCGCGCGGCAGGCGACCTCGAGCGAGAACCGGAGACCGAGCACGGCGGCGTGGGACAGCACGCTCCGGGCGCCCGGGTCCAGCTGCTCCGCGCGCCGGGCGATGGCCGTGCTCAACGCGGCCGGCACGACCGGGAGCACCTCGGCGATGCGCCAGCGCCCGCCGACTTCGGTGAGCACGTCGTCCCGGACCATCTGGTAGAGCAGTTCTTCGACGGCGAGCGGGTTTCCGGCGCTGAGCCGGAACAGGCAGTCGGCCACCTCGTCCGGTACCGCGGTGCCGAGGCAGCCGTCGGCCATCGCGTGGACGTCCGCCCGGCCGAGCCACGGGAGTTCGAGGACGGTGCAGCGGCCGCGCTGGGCGGCGGCCGAGGCCAGCCCGAGCGTCGACGGCGAGCCGTGCCGCGCCGTCGCCACCACGAGGAGCCGGGTCCCGGTCAGCGAGCCGGCCAGGTAGTCGAGGACGAACAGCGACTCGGCGTCGGCGTCGTGGAGGTCGTCGAGCAGCAGCACGCACCCGTCGTCGCGGCTGACGACGGTGAGCAGCCGCAGGGCCGCTTCGGCGACGGTCAGGGGTGAAAGCTGGTACCCGCGGTGGGTTTCCCGCCACCAGTCCGGCACGAGCGCCCCGAGCGCGGGCAGGTAGGGATCGAGTTCGGCGGTCCGGACGTCCCCGGCCGAGCGCGCGAGCGACAGCAGGGCCTCGGTCAGGAGGCGGTACGGCACCGGCGGCCCGACCGAGCCGCGCCGGCCGCGAAGCACCCGGGCACCCTCGGCCGCCGCGGTTTCGGCGAGTTCGTCGGCCAGCCGGGACTTGCCGATCCCGGCGTCGCCGAGCAGGAGCGCGAACTCGCCGGAGCCGGTCTTGGTCCGCTCCCACGCGTCACGCAGGCGCCGGAGTTCGCGGTGCCTGCCGACCAGCTCCGGTGCCCTCAGCAGCACCGGCGTCGCCTTGCTAGCACTCGCCCCGCGCCGACGGGTTGCCGTCGCAGTAGAGGCTGAGCGTGTCGACGTCCACGCGCGGCTTGCGCCCGGTCAAGGCGGCGTTCCGCTCGCCGGTCGTGCTCACGGCGGGCAACCGCACGTCGCCGATGACCTCGTCCACGCTTTCGAGTTCCACGTCGAGCCCCTCCCCTGGGTACGCGAAGACCTGGTCGCATCTTGCCGGAATCCGTCCTGCTTGGCCAGCACCTGACGGGCCGGGACTACGCCGTTCGGGTCATCGATCGTCCTTGCCGCGGCGGGAATGCGGGGGTGTTTCCCCTACTGCGCCGGGCCCGCGCCCGGCGAAGCTGATCGGCGGAACCGGCACTGGGGGGCCGGTTCCGCACCGTCGATGGGGGGAACGTGCTCGGTCGGCTCCTGCTTTCCCCGGCGACGGCACTGGCCGGGGTTTCCCTGGTGGCCGCGGGAATGCTCACCAGCCCCGCGACCGCGGCGGCCGCCGGGGTGGAGCTGTACACGGCCGAGGTGACGGTGACGAAGGTGGTCGTGTCGCCGGGCCCCACGGGCTCGGCTGTGGTGCGGCTGGTGGTCGTCGTGACTCCGGTGTCCGTCGTGCGCCCGGCGGTCCGGCCCGATCACCGGGACGCGCGCACTGCCGCCACGGGCTGAGGAACCTCAGCCGTCGAGCGCCGCCGCGGTCAGCGTGAGGTGGCGGGCCAGCAGCTCGGCTGCCTTTTCGGCGTCGCGGTTCAATGCCGCCTCCTCCAGCCCGCGGTGCTCACCGACGGCGTCCCGGTCCGGGGCGCGCAGGGCCGACCAACGGCGGGCGAGCTCGCTCGCCGCCCACATCCGGTCGAACGTGTCGAGCAGGGCCGCGTTGCCGCAGCCCTCCAGCAGGGTGCGGTGGAAGACGCGGTGGGCTTCGGCCCACGCGGCGGTGTAGTGCTCGCCTTCGCCCGGCGCGTACGGCTCGGTGCGGGCCAGGCGGTGGTGCGCGGCGCGCACACGGGCCTCCCAGTCGACGTCGCCGCGCTCCACGGACAGGCGCAGCACGACCGGCTCGACCGTCCGGCGTGCCTCCGTGATCTCCTGCCAGCGCCGGTCGGAGAACTCCGGGACGGCGAAGCCGCGGTTGGGCAGCCGGTCGGCCAGGCCCTCGCCGACCACCCGCACGAGCGCCTCGCGCACGACGGCCAGGCTCACGCCCTGGTCGCGGGCGAGGTCCTGCGGCTTGAGCGGCTCGCCGGGGGCGTAGTCACCGCGCATGATCGCGTCCCGCAGGTGTGCGTAGACCTGCTCCGACAGCATCTGTCCCATGACCGCAGCATAGATGTTGCGGTCAATAATCGATTATCTGTACGATCATCGATGACACGAACACCTGGAAGGACTCCGATGACCGTCAACGACCCGTTCGCCCGCCTCCCCGAAGCCGCCGCTTTCTCCGTCACCAGCAGCACGGTCGCCGACGGCGCCGCCTGGCCCCGCGCGCAGTTCTCTTCGGGGGTCCCGGGCGGCGAAGACCGCTCCCCGCAGCTGAGCTGGAGCGGCGCGCCGGAAGGCACCAAGAGCTACGCCGTCACCGTCTACGACCCCGACGCCCCCACCGGCTCCGGGTTCTGGCACTGGGCGGTCGCCGACATCCCGGCGAGCGTCGCGGAACTGCCGGAGGGTGCCGGCGACGACACCGGCTCCGGCCTGCCGGCGGGCGCCTTCCAGCTGCCCAACGACGCCCGCGCGCCCCGCTACCTGGGCGCCGCCCCGCCCGCCGGGCACGGCCCGCACCGCTACTTCGTCGTGGTGCACGCCCTCGACGTCGACACCATCGGCGTCCCGGCCGACACCACGCCGGCCGTCCTCGGCTTCACGATGGCGGGCCACATCCTCGGTCGTGCTGTCTTGACCGCCACCGCCGAAACGGCGGCCTGAAAATCCGGCGGCCCCCGATAGGCTGGCGGTGACACCGCGGTATTGAGAAAGGGAGCCATGCCCGATTTCGACGAGATCAACGCCAAAGTCATCGACGAGTACCGCGCCAACGGCGGCGAGCTCAGCGGTGGGTTCGCCGGGGAAACCCTCATCCTGGTGCACCACTTCGGTGCCAAGTCGGGCGTCGAGCGCGTTTCCCCGCTGGCTTGCTACGCCGAGGGCGAGCGCCTGTTCGTCTTCGCCAGCAAGGCCGGCCTGCCGGAGAACCCGGGCTGGTACTACAACCTGATGGCCCACCCCGACGTGACCGTCGAACTCGGCACCGAGACGTTCCCCGTGCGGGCGACCGAAATCACGGGCCCCGAGCGGGACGAGATCTACGCCAAGAACGTCGAGAAGCGTCCCCAGTTCGGCGAATACCAGGCCAACGTCGACCGCCTCATCCCGGTCGTCGAACTGGTCCGCCGCTGACGTGCCGTCAAGGCCACCTTACGGGCGTCTGACGCCCGTAAGGTGGCCTTGACGGCATTCGAGCGTCAGATTCCGCAGGAGGATGCCGACCAGAAGCGGGTCGAGCGGTGCGCCACGTGGGTGTGGTCGCTGTGGTCCGGGTAGCCCGGGCCGAGGATCTCGGCGAAGCCGTGGTTGCGGGCCTCCCGCGCCAGTCCGCAGAAGCCCTGCGTCCCGGCGCCGAGGTCGACCGCGTCGCCGTAGAGGTGGCGGCTGGCGGCCGCGCCGCCGACCGCGTTGTTGCAGGCGACGCTGCGGAAGCCGCCGTTGACCACGATCGGGCGGTCGCCCATGGCGTGCCGCATCGCCTGCAGCTTCCACATCGACACCAGCGCGTTGGCCTTGGCGGTCGCGGCGGGGACGTTGCCGCCCGACCAGTCCGAGTTGCAGCGGTTCAGTTCCGCGTAGGTGAAGTTGACCGGCGTGCAGTCGTCGTCCTGCAGCTGGTAGATCTTCCCGAACGTCGCCGGCCCGGCGATGCCGTCCGCGGCGAGCCCGTAGGCCTGCTGGAAGCGGGTGACCGCGGCCTTGGTGCCCGGCCCGAACTGGCCGTCGAGGGCCAGGACCCCGCCGTAGCCCGGGTAACCCGAGACCCGGATCTGCAGCTGGCGGACGTCTTCGCCGGACGCCCCTTGCGCCAGCGTGCGCCCCCACGAGTAACAGGCGTCGGAAGCGGCCATCACCTGCACCGGATCGGCCGCGACCGGGGCGGCCGCCGCCGTGCCGAACGCGGCCAGCAGCGCGAGCAAGGGCAGCACAAGACGAATGCGCATGACAGGAACACCTTTCGGGCGAGGGAGGTGAGACCCGGAATCCGCGGGCAGTCCGCGATTCACCGTCCCGCACGTTAATGCGGTGGCGAGCACCACGCTGTGGGGTGTTCGCACCACAAGGCCTCAGCGCGCCAGCAAGCCCAGCACCAGCGCCAACGGCGGCCACGCCTCCCGCCCGCGCCGGGTGCACGCGAACGCCCGCTGCCGCACGTCCGGCCCGGCCAGTGGCAGCAACGCGACCCCGGGCTGCACCGCCCGGCCCGCCGGCAGCAGGCCGACCGACGGCGCCGGGCCCGTCGTGATCAGGTCCTCCACCAATTCCAAGCTGTCCGCGCGGTGCGTCACGCGCGGGGTGAACCCGGCCATCGACGCCAGCCTGCGGACGACGTCCTCGTCGGCGGTGTTGCGGGAGTTGACGATCCAGCCGTGGTCGCGGAACGCCTCGAACACCGCCACCGTGCCGCCGGCGCGGGCGAGCCCGGCGTCGGCGGCCGGGACGGCGAGGCCCCAGTGCGCGGTCCACAGTGGACTCACCGTGAGCGCGGGGTCGACGCTCGCCGGGGCGAGGTCGTAGTCGTAGGTGAGGGCGAGGTCGATGTCGTCGGCCAGCAGCGCCGCGAACGCCTCCTGCGGTTCGTACTCGCTGATCCGCAGCTCGACTCGCGGGTGGTGCGCGGCGAGCGCGGTCGCCGCGGGCAGGACGGAGCGCCGGACGGCCGTGGCGAACCCCGCGACGCGGACGGTGCCCGCCGGCTCGGCGCCGGGGTCGAGTGCGGCGCGAGCGGCCTCCACCGCGGCGAGGATCGTCACGGCGTGCTCGGCCAGCCGCCGTCCCGCGGGGGTGAGCCGCACGCGCCGGCCGTCCGGTTCGAGCAGCGGCGCGCCGGTTTCCTTCGCCAGCGTCGCGATCTGCTGCGAGACCGTGGACGTCGTGGTGCCGAGCACATCCGCGACCGCGCGCATCGAGCCGTGCCGCGACAGTTCGAGGAGGAACTGCAGCCTGCGGGTGTCCATCCCGTAATTGTCCACGATCCGCGAACGGTACGTCCACGATCGGCACGTGGACGCGAACGGTGGGGATGGGCTTTGCTCGGCCCGTGCTGTCCTCCACCCGTGCCGGCGCGGCCTTCGCGGTCGCCGCCATGCTCTGCGTCCAGCTCGGTCTCGCCGTGTCCGTCGGCCTGTTCGACCGCCTCGGCCCCGAGGGGGCGGCGTGGCTCCGCCTGGCGTGGGCCGGCGTGCTGCTGCTCGTGCTGGTCCGGCCGCGGCCGTCGTCGTTCCGGCGGAGCACCTTCCTCGCCTGCTGCGGCCTCGGCGTGGTCACCGCGGGCATGACCGTGCTGTTCATGCAGGCGGTCGCCCGGTTGCCGCTCGGCACGGCGAGCGCGCTGGAGTTCCTCGGGCCGCTCACCGTCGCCGTGACGCGCGGGCGCGGTGGCAAGAAGCTGTGGCCGGTCCTCGCCGCGGCCGGCGTGCTCCTGCTGACCGAACCGTGGCGGGGCGGCGCCGATCTGCTGGGCGTCGGCTACGCGCTCGCGTCCGCGGTGTGCTGGGCGGCCTACATCCTGCTGACGCAGCGGGTCGGCGACGAGGTGGCGGGCGTGCGCGGGCTCGCCGTGTCGATGCCGGTGGCGGGGATCGTGGCGACGCTCGCCGTCGAGCCGGACGCCTTCGGGCACCTGACCTGGGAGCTGGTCCTCGCCGGCCTCGGGCTCGCGGTGCTGCTGCCGGTGATCCCGTTCAGCCTGGAAATGCTCGCCCTGCGCCGGCTGAACGCCTCGGCGTTCGGCACGCTGATGAGCCTGGAGCCGGCCATCGCGCTGACGATCGGCTTCGTCGTGCTGCACCAGGTCCCGAACCCCGGCGCGGTGGCCGGGGTCCTGTTCGTCGTGGCAGCCGGCGTCGGCGCCGAACGCAGCGGGGCACGCGAGCCGGTGCTCGCCCACTCCGCGCCGGGCTGACGTCCCCCGCGGCTACGCCGCAGCCGCGCGCTGCCGCCGGTGGGCGGCCATCCGGACCGGGGAGTTCGCCGCGCCGTCGCCGGCGTAGCCGCCGATCCGCTGCACCACCTCGAAGATGACGCGGCCGCCCAGCACCACCGTGAAGAAGTGCAGCAGCTCGCCGTGCTCGTCCCGGTCGTACAGCACCGACTCCTCTCGCAACGCCGCCAGCAGCGAAGGCTCCGGGGCCAGACGGGCGTCGAGGTCGTCGTAGTAGTTGCCGGGGATTTCGAGCAGGGGCGCGCCCAGCTCGCGCATCCGGCGAGCGCTCGCCAGTGCGTCGCCCGTCGTCAGCGCGATGCGCTGGGGCTCGCGCACCCCCGGCGCCCAGTCGCCGCGCCGGAGCAGGGCCGATTCGAGGGCGATCCGGACGCGCCCGGACGGGTCGGCCACCGTCCGGCTGCGCACCAGCCCGAACGGCGCCGCGAACTCCGTCACCGGCTCCGGCGCCAGGCCGAGCACCGCGCGGTAGAACAGCGCCGCCTCGTCGAAGTGGTCGAACGGCTGGGTCAGCGCCAGGTGGTCGATCCCGGTCACCCCGGCGCCCGCGCCCTCCGGCGACGTCTCCGTGAAGTCGCCGAGCCAGCTGTCCGCCGTGTCGGCCCCGGTGCGGCAGAAGAAGACCGAGGTGCCGTCGGGCGCGGCGATCGCCGACAGGTCGGCTTCGTCCGCGCGGTGGCTGCGCGGCAGGATCGGCGCGAGCAGCCGCTGGGCCCGCTTGGCGGAGGCGACCGGGTCGGCGCTCTCGACGGCGACCGCGGCGACCGACGCGCCCGGAGCTTCCGCGCTGTTCAGCAGAATCCGCGCGTCCCCCTGGCGCCACAACCGGACCGGCTTGGACCGGTGGTGGCCTGTCTCGGTGAAACCCAGCCCGCGCAAGGCTTCCGCGAGGCGGACCTCCGCGTCGGCGTCGACCGCCAGCTCGGCGAACGCGTGCCCGGACAGCGCCGGAGCGGGCGGCAGCCCGGCGGCCCCGAGCGTCTCCTGCAGGCCGAGCAGGGATCGCATCGCGTCGACGGCCGCGGGTCCCGGGTCGGCTTGGCGGAAGACGTCGTTGAACACCTCCAGCGACAGCGGCCCGCGGTAGCCGGCCGCCAGCACGTGCCCGGTGAACGCCGTCAGGTCGAACGCGCCCTGGCCGGGGAAGAGCCGGTGGTGCCTGCTCCACTGCAGCACGTCCATCTGCAGCCGCGGCGCGTCGGCCAGCTGCAGGAAGAACAGCTTCTCGCCGGGGATCGTGCGGATCGCGGCCGGGTCGCTCCCCCGCGACAGGATGTGGAAGCTGTCCAGGCACAGCCCGAGCGCCGGGTGCGCGGCGCGGCGCACGATGCGCCACGAATGCTCGTAGGTGTTGACGAACCGGCCCCACGCCAGCGCTTCGTAGGCGATCCGGATCCCCCGCGCCGCGGCGCGTTCGGCGAGTAGGTGCAGCTGCTCGGCGGCGAGGTCGTCGTCGTCGACCGCGTCCGGGGACACCGACGAGCACACCAGCATCGTGTCCGCGCCGAGCCGGCCCATGACGTCGAACTTCAACTCGGCGCGCCGGAGGTTGCGGGCCAGCACGTCCGGCGGCACCGCTTCGAAGTCGCGGAACGGCTGGTACAGGTCGATCGACAAGCCCAGCTCGGAGCAGTGCTCGCCGATCTCCTTCGCCGACCACGACGAGGCGACGAGGTCGTTTTCGAAGATCTCCACCCCGTCGAACCCGGCGCGGGCGGCCGCGGTCAGCTTGTCCTCCAGCGTGCCGGACAGGCAGACCGTGGCGATCGAACGGCGGGAGTCAGTCGAGGACATCGGCGGGCTGCCTTTCCGGGGACGTCGTGAGCCGGGCGAAGTGGTCCAGCATCCGCGCGGCGTCGGGTTCGGTGCCGGTGAACAGGCCGAGCGCCTGCGCGGCCTGGAACACCGCCATCCGGCCGCCGTCGAGGACACGCGCGCCGAGCGCGCGGGCGGTGCGGACCAGCTCGGTTTCGAGCGGGCGGTAGACCACCTCGGCGACCCACAGGTCCGGGCGCAGCAGCCGGGCGGGCAGCGGCAGCCCCGGGTGGGCGGCCATGCCGGTTGGGGTGGCGTGCACGAGCCCGTCGGCGGCAGCGACCGCCGTGTCGAGGTCGGTGCCCGCCGACGCGCGGCCGGCCCCGAACCGCTCGGATAGGGCACCGGCCAGCTCCGCGGCGCGGCCGGCGTCGAGGTCGAAGATCCGCAGGCGGCCCGCTCCGGAGGTGAGCAGGCCGTACGCCACGGCGGCGCCGGCCCCGCCCGCGCCGAGCAGCACCACGGAGCCCAGGTCGGCGCCGGGCAGCCCGGTCCGGAGCCCGCGCGCGAAGCCGGACCAGTCGGTGTTGTGCCCGATCGCGCGGCCGCCGTCGAACACGACGGTGTTGACCGCGGCCAGCGCGGCCGCGTCCGGGGACAGCTCGTCGAGGTGCTCGAGCACGACCTGCTTGCACGGGTGCGTGATGTTCAGCCCGCGGTACCCCGCTTCCCGGGCCGCGGCCAGCATCGGGCCGACGGCGGTGGCCGGGACGTCGTGGTCGTCGAGGTCGAAGCGGGCGTAGCCCAGCTCCAGCCCGAGCCGGCGGGCCTCGGTCTCGTGCAGCGGCGGGCTCAGCGACGGGCCGATGCCCGCCCCGATCAGGCCGGTGAGCACCGTGCCCGGCGTGGCCCGCGCGGCATGGGCCCGGATCGCCTCGGCGGCGGATGACAAGGTCACGAGCCCTCCCCTAATGTACGAACTAGTACGTTATTTGTACCACGGCCTAGAGTGGTCAGCACCAGCTGAAGCGAGGAAGGAACTCCGTGGCCGCACCGACGTCGGGCGAAGTGGCGAACAGCGGACCCGGACGCGTCCGCGACGCCGACCGGACCCGCACCGAGATCCTGGACACCGCCGCCCGCGAGTTCGCCGAGAAGGGCTTCGACGGCGCCCGGGTGGACGAGATCGCCGCGAAGACCCGCACGACCAAGCGGATGATCTACTACTACTTCACCAACAAGGACCAGCTGTTCGTCGAGGTGCTCGAACGCGCCTACACGGTCATCCGCTCGCTCGAGCAGAACCTCGACGTCGACCACCTCGACCCCGCCGAGGCGATCCGGCAGCTCGCCGGGCTCACCTTCGACCACCACGAGTCCCACCCGGACTTCGTGCGGCTGGTCAGCATCGAGAACATCCACCGCGCCGAGCACATCGCCCGGTCGAGCGCACTGTCCAACCTGGCCAACCCGGCCCTCGACGTGCTCACCCGCATCCTCGCCCGCGGCCGCGAAACCGGGCAGTTCCGCGACGACGTCGACGCGCTCGACGTGCACATGGCCATCAGCGCGTTCTGCGTGTTCCGCACGGCGAACCGGCACACGTTCAACGCCATCTTCGGCCGCGACATGCTCGACCCGGCCTTCCGGGACCACCACCGGCGGATGGTCGCCGACATGCTCGTCAGCTACCTGACGTCCCGCTGATCCGCACGATCCGGTCCGCCACCGGCGGATACCGGGCCAGCACTTCCGGGTCGTGCCCCGGCACGACCGGACCGGAGCCGGCGAGCTCGCGAACCCGGTCGAAGGCGCCGTACACGCCGGGCATCGAGTGCAGCAGCGGTGCCGGGCGGTCGGTCTCGATGTTTTCGTGGAAGTGACTGGCGTCTGAGGCCAGCACCACCGGGCCGGAGCCGGTCTCGACCCGCACGACCTGCATGCCCGCCGTGTGCCCGCCGACGAGGTGGACGCTCAGCCCCGGCACGACTTCCACGTCCCCGTCGACCGGATCGGCCCGCAGGTCTTCGAGCACGGCTTCGTCGAGCAGCCATCGTTCCCGCTCGATCCGCTTGGCCCACGGTCCGGTCCAGTAGTCCACTTCGGACCGCTGGACCACGACCCGCGCGGCCGGGAAGCGGGCCACCGTGCCGCAGTGGTCGTAGTGCAGGTGCGTGAGCACGACGTGGTCCACCGCCTCGGGGCCGACCCCGAGTTCGGCGAGCAACCGGACGGGCTCGACGTAGTCCAGGCCGGGGATTTCGCGCGCCCGCTCGGCCCGGATGCCCGCGTCGACGAGCACCGTGTGCGCCGGCGAGACCGCCAGCCAGACGTAGTACGCGGTCGGGTGGGGTTCCGCGGAATTCCCGTCGTAGCCCAGGAAGTGCTCGCCACGGAACCCCGTCCGCCGTCCGTAGCAGAGCGCGTAGACCTCGAACTCGTTCATCGCGGAACGGCGACCTCGCCGCGCACCGGCTCCTTGCGGCCGAGCAACGCCGTCGGCACCCGGAAGGTCTCCTTCCCGGTGGCCACGGCGATGACGTTGACCAGGCACAGCCCGGCGGTGAAGACGGCCACGCCCAGCCACGCGCCCCGGCCCGTCCCGGTCACGCCCACCGCGATGGTGGGCAGGAACCCGCTGATCGCGAACCCGATCTGGGTCCCGATCGCGGTGCCGGACAAGCGAACCCGCGCGGGGAACATCTCGCCGTAGAACGACGGCCACACGGCGCTCGTGGCGGTGTAGACGATCCCGAACATCCCGATGCCGACGACGAAGATCCACAGGTAGCTGCCCGCCGCGATGGCGCCGAGGTAGGGGAAGATCAGGATCGCGCAGCCCAGCGACCCGGCGATGAAGATCCGCTTGCGGCCGACGCGGTCGGAAAGCTTGGCCCACAACGGGATCGAGACGACGGCGGCGACGTTGGCCAGCACGCCGACCCACAGCATCGGCGTCTTGCTCAGCCCCGCCGTGTTGACCGCGTAGCTGAGCGCGTAGACGGTGAAGATCGTGCTGACGGAAGCGATCAGGGCCGCGACGACGACACGCAGGACGTCGGCCCAGTGGTCCCGCAGAAGCACGGCCAGCGGCAACTTCACGACCTCGCCGACGGCGACTTCTTCCCGGAACACCGGCGTCTCGTCCAGCGAGCGGCGGATGTAGTAGCCGACCAGCACGACGACGGCGCTGAGCCAGAACGGGACCCGCCAGCCCCACGACAGCAGCGCTTCCTGCGGCAACGCGGCCACCGGCAGGAACACCGCGGTCGCCAGGATCTGCCCGGCCTGCGTGCCGCTGAGGGTGAAGCTCGTGTAGTACGCGCGCCGGTGCTCGGGGGCGTGTTCGAGGCTCATCGAGTTCGCGCTGGCCTGCTCACCACCGGCGGACAGACCCTGCAGCAACCGCAGGGCGACCAGCAGGATCGGCGCGGCGACGCCCCAGCTGCCGTACGCGGGCAGGCAGCCGACGAGCACGGTGGACAGGCCCATCAGCAGGAGCGTCACCAGCAGCACGCGCTTGCGGCCGAACTTGTCCCCCAGGTGCCCCAGCAGCAGCGCGCCGAGCGGCCGGGAGACGTAGCCGACGCCGAAGGTCGACAGCGCGAGCAGCGTGCCGGTCGCCGGCGACGAGGCCGGGAAGAAGATCTTGTTGAAGACCAGCGCGGCGGCCGTGCCGTAGATGAAGAAGTCGTAGTACTCGAGCGCGCTGCCGATCCACGCGGCCAGCGCCGCCTTGGCGGGCCTGCCCGCGGGTGGGGCGTCCACTGCGCCGTCCGGCCGATCGGTCACGTCAATCTCCTCCGCGGGTGCGCCACTGCAGTCCGAGTAACTAACCGGTTAGGTATGTACCGTACGGTTAATTAGAGAGATTGAACGGCGCCCGCGGGCTTGTCAAGTACGGGTTTCTCAGGACGGCGGGGTGAGGTCCCGGCAGAGCGCCTGGGGGAACGCGGGTTCGACGGCCAGGATTTCGCCGCAGCCGCCGCCCGTGGCCGAGGCGAAACTCGTCCAGCCACCGCCCGCCCAGCGGTAGGCGACCCGGTTCGCGGCCTGGCCGCGGCGCGACAGGTCGTGGATCAGCCAGTTCTGGTCGCACGCCCGCTTGGTGCCCGGGTGCTCGGCCTCCGCGGAGAACTCGAGCTGCGCGATCCACGCCTGGGCGCAGTGGTCGGCGGGCGGCTCGCAGCCGAGGACCTTGTCGCACTTCTTCCAGCCGCCGGTCAGCAGCCGCCAGCTGTCCCCCGCGTTGACGACCACCGGGCGCGTGCCGATCGGCGCTGCCGTCTTCACCGGGAAGTCGGCCGTTGTCCGCGGGCACGCCGGGTCCGCCGGGGGCTGGAACAGGACGTCGGCGTCGATCCGCTCGGCGGTTTCGGTGACCCGGGCGTGCGGCGCAAGGGCGCAGGACGGCAGGTCGACGCGCAACACCGCGGTGCGGTCGTCCGGGCCCGGGCGGACGTCGGTGACCCACGCGGCCATCTCCGCCGGGGCGACCGGCGGGTGCGAAGGCGGCGCCGCCGTGGTTTCCGGTGCGGCGGTGGTCCGGTACGGAATGTTCAGCGCCAGCAGCGCGCCGAACACGAGTCCCCCGGCGGCGAGCGCCCCGAACGTCCACAGCACGGGTCTGACGAATCGCGACACCGCCCGCCTCAGCCGAAGAGGCTGAAGACCACCACGAACCCGAACAGCCACTGCTTGACCAGCGGCCACAACGTCGGCCGGCCCCCGGTGTCGTACCGGATGACGCGCAGCCCCAGCAGCGCCTTGCCGAGCGAGGCGGCGAAGAGCCGTTGCACGATCACCCGGTCCACGAACGACGCCGCCAGGAAGACCCCGATGAGGGTCAACGTCACCGTCGTCGGGTTGGCCGCGGGCGTCCGCTGCACGACGACGGCGGCGATCACGGCCACGACGACGTGCGCGGCGAACTCCAGCAGCGCCCCGAGCAACTCCCGCGACGCGTGCGGCGACGGATAACGCGGATCCCGTCCACTGGCGTGCGTCGGCGGCAACGGAACCCCGGCGGGCGGGCCGGATCGCCGCAGCCGGGCGACGTCCCGGCGCCGGACGACACGCAGGACGAACGTTTCGCGCGGCGGAGCGGACGCGGCGGGCGGCGGAGTGGGCACGGCGAGCATGATGTCGCGGTTCCCGCCGCGGGATGGGCGGTTCCACGAAGATTTACCGTCCGCTAACGACCACCGAAAGCCGTTGGCCCGTCCCGGTTCCGCCGAACCGCGCTCACCCCGGCCGCGGACGTGACACGATCCCCGCATGCCCGAGAGCCCCGCCACCGCGCAGTCACCCGAGTCGCGCGCGGCGCGGCGCGGTCCGAAGTGGATCGTGCTCGTCGCGGGAAGCTTCCTCGTCGTGGCCGGCTGCGCGGCACCGGCCGAATCCCGGTTCCTGCCCGACAGCACGACAGCGCAGTCGCCGGCGGAACTGGAAGCGAACACGGGCATCCGGCTGCCGGCCGGGTCGCTCCTGCTCTCCGCGGGCCGCACCACCCTCTCCGGTGGGCTGGAGTCGCGCACCTTCGCCCAGATCCGGATGCCCGCGACCGCCGTCGGGCGGTTCCTCACCGACAGCGGGTTCACCGCTCCCACGCCGGGCAAGCGCACCGTCTCCGACGGCGACGCCCCGGGCAGCGGCACGTGGCACCCGGACAAGGCCGGCGACGTCGCCGGGACCAGCGATGCCCGGCGCCGGGTCATGGTGGAGAACACCACGCCCGACAGCACCGTCTACCTCGTCGCCGTCCAGAACTGACGCGGTTCGTGGACGGACGGGCGGCGGCCGGTGATAGGGGTCGTGGCCGCCGCCCGTCCGGGAAGCGGCGATCCCTCAGGGGGAGGGGAAGGAATCGCCGCTGGTTCGTGGCCGGCTCGTTCAGTGCGAGGGACGGGTGGCCGGCGGTCCGGACGGGTGCGTCTCGGGCGCGCCGGTCGGGTGGGCGGGCACCGTCGCGTGGTCCTTGCCGTTGTCCGAGTTGCCCGGGTTCGCGGGCTGTCCCGGCGAAGCGGTCGAGTGCCCCGGCTTCGCGGCTTCTTCCTTGAGCACGGTGTCGCAGTAGCCGTCGACACCGTTCTTGCCGCCGGCGGCGGCGATCAGCGCGGCGAACGCGGGGCTCTCCAGCGCCTTGCCGTGCTCGGCCTTGTCACCGGCGCTGTAGGCGTGGCACAGCCCCACCAGGGACGGTGACGGCGACGGCTGGTCCGCCGGCCGGCTCCCGCTGGGCGCGTGGGTCGTGGCCACGTCCGACGGGTCGGCGGGGGCCTGGGCGTGGGTGGACGCCGCGGGGGACGCGGGCGAGCCGCCGCCCGGGAGGGGCAGTGCGCCGGTCGCGGCGGCCGCGGCGACGCCGCCGGCGGCGAGAAGCGCCGCCACGGTGGCGGCGACCTTGGCCGTCAGCATGCTCTTGATCATCGAGGGGCTCCGGGGTCGAGGGGCGTTGGCGTGCTGAGCCGCCTCGAGGAACGCCGTCACGGCCGCCGGCTCCCCACCCAGCTCGCCGTCGCGCGGTGGGGCGGCCGCGGCGGCGAGCAGGCCGGCCAGCGCGTCCGGGGCATCGGCCGGCGCACGCCGCAGCAACTGCTCGGCGGTGTGCCGGTCGAGCCGGCGCCCTTGGTGCTTGCTCATCACATACCCCTCAGCGTCGGGCCGCTCGAAAGTGTCACACCGGCCTGCCGAGGCGGTCGGCGAGCGTGCGAAGTCCCCGGTAGGCGGCGGTGCGCACGGCGCCGGGGCGCTTGCCGAGCACGGCCGCGGCGGCCTTGGCGTCGAGGCCGACCACGACCCGCAGCACCACGGCCTCGGCCTGGTCACGCGGCAGCGTCGCGATCAGCGCCAGTGCCGCGCCGGTGGCCGTCGCCTCGATCGCCGCGTCGGCGGTGTCATCGGGTGCGGGCCGCTCGGGGAACCAGTCGGCGGGCGCCTCGGCCACCGGGCGGCGGCGGTGGTGCCGCAGGTGGTCCAGCGCCCGGTGCCGCCCGATCGTGGCGGTCCAGGCCCGGAAGCCGTCCAGGTCACCCCGGAACGAGGCCAGGTCCCGGGTGATCTGCAGCCACGCCTCCGAGGCGACGTCCTCGGCGTCCTGCCCCACCAGAACCCGCAGGTAGCGGCACAACCCGGGCTGCACCGCCCGGTACAGCGCGCGGAAGGCGTCCTCGTCACCACGCTGCGCCCGTTCGAGGGCGCCGTCCAGCGCCGGCTCCACCGGCGCGCGCCCACCACGGTAAGGGACCGAATCGAGCACCAAACGCATCCTTTGCGGTCTGCCCCACCGCGTACGTCCGCGTCATCATGGTCCATCGCCCGGGCCCGCGACAGCCCACCCCACCGCTGCCGCCGATCAGCTGGCCAGCACCTGCGGGGACAGGATCTTCAGCATCGCGTTCGTCCACTTCAGCTGCCGCAGCGTCCGCGGGTGGCAACGCCCGGCGAGCGCGAGCAGGTCCGGGTCCTTGACCGCCTGCGCCCCCTGGGCCAGCAGCTCCCAGTCCAGCGACACCCCGGCCGCCTTGCGGTGCAGCCGCCGCAGGTCCGCGAGCAGCACCAGACCCGGCTCGGGGCGGCGGCCGCTCAGCTCGGCCACCGTGGTGCGGATCGCTTCCAGCGGCCCGGACGGCGGGGAGACTTCCGAAGACAGCTTGACGTCGTAGCCGCGCGCCGCTTCGGCGAGGTCGCGGACGTGCTCCTGCGACCAGCGCGCCAGGTCGTGGGCGACGTGGTGGATCTCGTGCTCGACGGCGTGCCGGTCGGCGACCTTGACCAGGTCCTTCGCCAGCGCCGTCTCCGAGCGGTGCAGTTCGCGGATCGCCAGGCCGAGTTTCACCGCGCACCTCCGGAAGACGCGGGCCGGATGGCGGCCGCGGCGGTCTTGAACAGCGGCTGCTTGGACACCGGGTCCCAGTCGGTCATCGTCAGCTCGTTCGCGGCGCGGTCGGCCTGGGCACCGGCGGGGTCGCCGGTGTCGAAGTAGCCGTAGTGGAACGGGATGAACAGCACGCCTTCCCGGATGCCGCCGACGCGCACGCGGGCGAACACCCGGCCGCGCGGGGTGGTGATCTCCGCCCACCCGCCGTCGTGGAGGTCGAGCCGCTTCGCGTCCACATCGGACACTTCGACCCAGGACTCCGGGGCGGCGGCCTGCAGCTGCGGCGCGCGAGCCGTCTTGGTGCGGGTGTGGAAGTGGTGGATCGTCCGGCCGGTGATCAGCGCGAACGGGTGCTCCTCCCCCGGCTCTTCGTGCGGTGGCAGGTATTCGGCGGCCTTGAGCATCGCCTTGCCGTCCGGGTTCATCGCCCGGTACTCGTCCGGCTCCATCGGCGCACCGGTGATCAGGTCGCGGCCGTAGCTTTCGCAGTAGTCGGGCTGGGCGAAGAACTTCCCGTCGGCGTAGAGCCGCTCGGCGCCGTCGGGGTTCTCCTCGTTGCACGGCCATTGGACGCCGCTGGTCTCGCGGAGCTTCGCGTAGCTCAGGCCGGTGTAGTCGCACGGCCGGCCCGCCGTCGCGCGCTTCCACGCTTCGAACGCCGACTCGGCGTCGTGCCAGGACGGCAGCGGGGCGCCGTCCTTGTCCCGGAAGTCCATGCGGCGCGCGTAGTCGAGCAGGATGTCCAGGTCCGGCCGCGCCTGCCCGGGTGGCTCGACGGCCTTCTCCGACAGGTGGACGGTCCGGTCGGCGTTGGTGAACGTGCCGGTCTTCTCGCCCCAGATCGCGGCAGGCAGCACGACGTCGGCGAGTTCGGCGGTCTCCGTGCGGAAGGCGTCCTGCACGACCAGGAAAAGCCGGTCCTGGCTCAGGATCGACCGGATCCGCCGCAGCTCCGGCAGCGAAACCGCCGGGTTGGTCGCCGAGACCCACAGGAACCGCAGCGTGCCGTTTTCGGCGTAGCGCAGCAGCTGCATCAGGTGCGTCGGCGGCCCGTAGTGCGGGATGGTCGTCGGCTCGACGTTCCACAGCTCGGCCAGCTCGGCGACGTGCGCGTCGTTGGCCCAGTTGCGGAACCCGGTCAGGTCGCCGTCGGCACCGCACTCGCGGGTGTTCTCGGCGGTCGGCTGGCCGTTCATCTGCAGGACGCCCGCGCCGGGCTTGCCCAGCATCCCCCGCAGCAGCACGAGGTTGTTGACCTGCACGGACGCCGCACTCGCCTGGTGCGACTGGTAGAAACCCTGCAGGACGGTGCACAGCAGCCGCTCGGCCGAGCCCAGCAGTTCGGCGGCGGCGGTGATCTCGCCGGCGTCGAGCCCGCAGATCCCCGCGACCCGGTCCGGCGGGTAGTCCGCGACCATCTTCTTCAAGTCGTCGTAGCCGACGGTGCACCGGCGGACGTACTCGTGGTCGACCCGGTTGTGGGCGATGATCTCGTGCAGGACGCCGTTCATCAGCGCCAGGTTGGTACCGGGCAGCGGCGCGAGGTGCAGCGTCGCCTCGCGGGCGACCGGGGTGTCGCGGGGGTCGACGCACAGGATGGCGGGCGGGTTCGGCCCGGCGAGCCGGTCGAGCACGCGGGACCACAGCACCGACTGCGTTTCCGCGACGTTGTGCCCGAACAGCGCGATGACGTCGGCGTGGTCGACGTCGGTGTACGACGCGGGCTGGCCGTCGCAGCCGAAGGACTCCTTGAGCGCGGCCGCCGCGGTGGCCGTGCAGAGCCTGGTGTTGCCGTCGAGGTGGTTCGTGCCGAGGCCGGCGCGGGCGATCGCGGCGAGGGTGTAGTACTCCTCGGCGAACAGCTGGCCGCTGGTGTAGAAGCCGATCGCGCTCGGTCCCTGCTCGTCGAGCAATTCCTTGCTGCGGCCGGCGACCAGTGCCATCGCCTCGTCCCAGCTCGCCTCGACCAGCTCGCCGCCGCGGCGGACCAGCGGGGTCGTCAGCCGGTCGAGCGAAGCGTTGGCCTGCCAGCCGAAGAGATCCTTGGGGTCCACCCGGCCGCGGTTGACGCGGTCGTCCGCACGGCCCCGCACGCCGACGATCGCGCCGTCCTTGACCGCGAGGTCGAGACCGTCGCCGTTGGAGTGCAGCACGGCGGCGGTGCGGACCCAGCGGTCGACGTCCGCCGGCGCCAGCCCGTCGGCGAGGTGGCTGTCCACCCGCACCGGCCACGATTCCCCGGGGCCGTAGGGCGTCCGGGCACCCCACGGCTGGTCGACGCCGTTCCGCTCGGCCACGATCGCTCCTCCCGTCCACCTTCGGCTGACGCGCGGATACCCGTGCGGTCGAGCGGCAAACGCGACGTTTGCCTGACGCAAGTGTCAGAGGCGGCTCGCAATGACCGACTGCCGTTAAGGCCACCTTACGGGCGTCTGACGCCCGTAAGGTGGCCTTAACGGCGCGCGGCAGCGTGCCCGGCGCAAGTCAGAGGGCGTCCGGGGTGGCGACGCGGGCGAAGTCCGCGAACGCGGTGAGCACCGCCGCCCGGACGTCGTCGTCGAGCCGGTCGAGCACCCCGGCCAGCACGCGCCGCCGGTCCTCGTCGACCTGCCCGACCAGCTGCCGCCCCTTCGCCGTCGGCGCCAGCAGCGTCTCGCGCCGGTTGAGCGGGTTCGGGGCCTTCTGGAGCAGATCCAGGCTGGTCAAGCGTTCACACGCCCGGGTGACGGTCGAGGGGTTCATCGCCAGTTCCCCGGCGACGCGGCTCATCGTCACCGGGGTCCGCTCGCTGACCACCCGCAAGGCGTGGAACTGCGTCAACGTCAGCTGCCCGGTGGCGTGCTCGAGGGTCGAATCCGCGATCGCCACCATCGCCCGCAGGACCGCCAGCGCGGCGGGCACGCCGTGATCCGCGGAACTGTTTTGCGTCACGCAAGCATGCTAGGTGCCGGGAGCGGGTACAGCGAGTTCGGAGTACCGCTTGCGCGGACGGGGTATCCGCCAAGGCACTCGACCCACGGCTAAGGAGTTCCCATGGCCCAGACAGTCGGCGACCACCTGCTCCAGCGCTTGCGCGAATGGGGTGTGGAGCAGGTGTTCGCCTATCCCGGCGACGGGATCAACGGCCTCGTCGCCTCCTTCGGCAAAGCGGACAACCAGCCTCGTTTCGTCCAAGCCCGGCACGAGGAGATGGCCGCCTTCGCCGCGGTCGGCTACGCGAAGTTCAGCGGGAACGTCGGCGTCTGCATGGCCACGTCCGGCCCCGGCGCCATCCACCTGCTCAACGGGCTCTACGACGCCAAGCTCGACCACGTCCCGGTCGTCGCGATCGTCGGGCAGACCGCCCGCAGCGCGATGGGCGGCAGCTACCAGCAGGAGGTCGACCTGCAGGCGCTCTACAAGGACGTGGCGAGCGAATACCTCGTCGAGGTGAACGTCGCCGAGCAGCTGCCCAACGCCCTCGACCGGGCGATCCGCACGGCGCAGTCCTCCCGCTGCCCCACCGCGCTGATCATCCCCGCCGACCTGCAGGAAGAGCCCTACGAAGCGCCGAAGCACGCCTTCAAGCAGGTGCCGTCCAGCCCGCCGAGCACGTCCTGGCCGGCGCCGGTGCCCGCCGAGCGCGACCTCGAGGCGGCCGCCGAAGTCCTCAACGCCGGCGAGAAGGTCGCCATCCTCGTCGGGCAGGGCGCCCGCGGCGCGGCCGAAGAGGTCCGCCAGGTCGCCGAGGTCACCGGGGCGGGCGTGGCGAAAGCCCTGCTGGGCAAGGACGTCCTGTCCGACGAGCTGCCGTACGTGACCGGCTCGATCGGGCTCCTCGGCACCCGGCCGAGCTACGAGCTGATGCGCGACTGCGACACGCTGCTGATCGTCGGCTCGAACTTCCCCTACAGCCAGTTCCTCCCGGACTTCGGCCAGGCCCGCGCGGTGCAGATCGACCTGGACGGCCGGTTCATCGGGATGCGCTACCCGACCGAGGTCAACCTCGTCGGCGACAGCGCGGCCACCCTGCGGGCGCTGCTGCCCAGGCTGACGAGCAAGCCGGACCGGTCCTGGCGCGAGACGGTCGAGAAGAACGTCGCATCCTGGTGGGACACCGTCGACAAGGAAGCCGACGTCGACGCCCAGCCGGTGAACCCGATGGCCGTCGTTTCGGAGCTGTCCAAGCGGATCCCGGAGAACGCGATCGTCACCGCGGACTCCGGCTCCTCCACCAACTGGTACGCCCGCAACCTGCGCATCCGCGGTGAGATCCGCGGCTCGCTGTCGGGCACGCTCGCCACCATGGGCCCGGGCGTGCCGTACGCCATCGGCGCGAAGTTCGCCCACCCGGACCGGCCGGTGATCGCCCTCGTCGGCGACGGCGCCATGCAGATGAACGGCCTCGCCGAGCTGATCACCATCGCCCGCTACCAGAGCCTGTGGACCGACCCGACGTGCGTGATCTGCGTCTTCCACAACAACGACCTCAACCAGGTCACCTGGGAGCTGCGCGCGATGGGCGGCGCGCCGAAGTTCGAGGAGTCCCAGAGCCTGCCGGACGTCGACTACGCCGGGTTCGCGCTCTCCCTCGGGCTGACGGCCGTCACCGTGGACAAGCCGGACCAGCTCGCCACGGCGTGGGACACCGCGCTGTCCGCGGGCAAGCCGGCCGTGCTGGACGTCCGGTGCGACCCGGAGGTGCCGCCGATCCCGCCGCACGCCACCTTCGAGCAGGTCAAGTCCGCCGCGCAGGCGGTGCTCAAGGGCGACCCCGACGCGTTCCACCTCGTCGCGCAGGGGGTCAAGACGAAGCTGCAGGAGTTCCTGCCGGGCAAGAAGAACTGATGCCCGCCGTCGACCGGGTCGGCGCCCGCGCGTACCGGGTGCCGACCCCGGGTCCCGAGGGCGACGGGACCCTGGCGTGGGACTCGACCACGATCGTCGTGGTGCACGTCGACGCGGGCGGTGTCACCGGGCTCGGCTGGACCTACGCCGACGCCGCCTGCGTGCCGCTGATCGAGAACACGCTCGGCCCGGTCGTGCGCGGCCGCCCGGTGCTCGACGTCCCCGCGTGCTGGACGGCGATGCAGCGCGCCATCCGCAACCTCGGCCGCGCCGGGCTGGTCTCCTGCGCGATGTCCGCCGTCGACATCGCGTTGTGGGACGCGGCCGCGCGCTCGCTCGGGCTGCCGGTCAGCAGGCTGCTCGGCCGGGTCCACGACGAGGTCGCCGTGTACGGCAGCGGCGGCTTCACCACCCTCAACGACGGCGAACTGGTCGCGCAGCTGGACCACTGGGTGCGCCGGCAGCGCCTCCCCCGCGTGAAGATCAAGATCGGCGAGTCCTGGGGCACGCGCGTGTCCCGTGACCTGGACCGGATCACGATCACCCGGGACAAAGTCGGCGACGACGTCGAGATCTTCGTGGACGCCAACGGCGCCTACTCGCCGGGCCAGGCCCGCCGGGTCGCCGAACGGCTGCTGGAGTGGGGTGTCACCTGGTTCGAGGAGCCGGTTTCGAGCGACGACCTCCCCGGGCTCGCGGCCGTCCGCTTCCCCGGCGGCCCGGACGTCGCGGCCGGCGAATACGGCTACGACCTGCCCTACTTCGCGCGCATGGTGCCGGTCGTGGACTGCCTGCAGGTCGACGTCACCCGCTGCGGCGGCTACACCGACTGGGCCCGGGCGGCCGCCGTCGCCGCCGCGGCCAACCGCGAAGTCTCCGCGCACTGCGCGCCGAACCTGTCCGCGCACGCCGCCGTGGCGACGCCGAACTTCCGGCACATCGAATGGTTCGCCGACCACGACCGGATCGAACGAGCCCTCTTCGACGGCTGCCTCGACCCGGCGGGCGGCACCGTCACGCCGTCGATGTCCGTCCCCGGCCACGGCTTGACCTTCCGGTCCGAGGCCGCCGCCGAACACGCACTCTGAAGGAGGATCAGCGATGGCAGACCTCGACGTCGGCGCGCTCGCCGGGGCGCTCGAGGAAGCGGTGGCCGGCGAAGTCCGCTTCGACCGCGGCACCCGGGCCGCGTACTCGACCGACGCCTCGAACTTCCGCCAGGTCCCGATCGGCGTCGTGCTCCCCCGCACCCCGGACGACGCCGTCGCCGCGATCGCCGTCGCGCGGGAGTTCGGCGCCCCGGTCCTGTCCCGCGGCGGCGGCACCAGCCTCGCCGGCCAGTGCACCAACACCGCCGTGGTGCTCGACTTCTCCAAGTACTGCACCGAACTCGAGTCCGTCGACGCCGGCGCCCGCACCTGCGTGGTCCAGCCCGGGATCGTCCTCGACGTGCTGAACCGGCGGCTGGCCGGCACGAAACTGCGGTTCGGGCCGGAACCGGCCACGCACATGAACTGCACGCTCGGCGGCATGATCGGCAACAACTCCTGCGGCGCCACCGCCCAGCGGACCGGCAAGGTCGTCGACAACGTCAAGCGGCTGGAAGTCCTCACCTACGACGGCACCCGCTTCTGGTGCGGTGAAACCAGCGACGAGGAGTACGCCGAGGTCGAACGGCACGGCGACAAGCGGGCGGCGATCTACCGGCAGCTGCGCCGGCTGCGCGACGAGTACGCCGGCGAGATCCGCCGCCGGTTCCCGGACATCCCCCGCCGCGTGTCGGGCTACAACCTCGATTCCCTGCTGCCCGAACACGGCTTCGACGTCGCCGGCCTGCTGGTCGGGTCGGAGTCCACTTTGGTCACCGTGCTGCGGGCCGAGCTGGAACTGGTGCCCGTGCTGCCCGAGCGGACGCTCGTCGTGCTCGGCTACCCCGACATCGCCACGGCCGCCGGGGCCGTGCCGTCGATCCTGCCGCACGAGCCGGTCGCACTGGAAGGCGTCGACCACAAGCTGATCCGCGACCAGCAGATCAAGGACATGAACCCGCGAGCCCTGGAAGAACTCCCCGAGGGCCGCGCGTTCCTGATGGTGCAGTTCGCCGGGCAGAGCACCGAAGAGGTCGACGACCGGGCCCACCGGATGCTCGCGGCCCTGCACGACACGGAGCACGAAGCCGACGTCGAGTTCCTGGACGACCCCGAGCGCGAGAACGAGCTGTGGCAGGTCCGCGAAGCCGGGCTCGGCGCGACCGCGCACATCCCGGGCAAGGCCGACACCTTCGAAGGCTGGGAAGACTCCGCCGTCGCACCCGACCGGCTCGGCGAGTACCTGCGGAAGCTGACGGCGCTGTACCAGGAGTTCGGCTACGCGAGCGAGACCGGGCCGAGCCTGTACGGGCACTTCGGCCAGGGCTGCGTGCACACCCGGATCCCGTTCGACCTCTACACCGCCGACGGCGTCGCCACCTACCGCCGGTTCATGGAACGCGCCGCCGACCTCGTCGCGTCATTCGGCGGTTCCTTCTCGGGCGAGCACGGCGACGGCCAGTCGCGGGGCGAGCTGCTGCCGAAGATGTTCGGCGAGGACCTCGTCACCGCGTTCGGCAGGCTCAAGGCCGTCTTCGACCCGGGCAACCGGATGAACCCCGGCAAGGTCGTCGCCCCGGCCCGGCTCGACGAGCACCTGCGCCTCGGCGGCGGCTGGGCCCCCGCGGACCCGCAGGACCTGCGCTTCCGGTTCCCCGACGACGGCGGTTCGTTCGCCCAGGCCGCCAACCGCTGCGTCGGCGTCGGCCGCTGCCGGCAGCACACCACGAACGGCGGCGAAGTGATGTGCCCGTCGTACCAGGTGACCGGCGAAGAGGAACACTCCACCCGGGGGCGGGCGCGGCTGCTGTTCGAGATGCTCGACGGGCACGGCGACAGCCCGGTCGGTGACGGCTGGCGCTCCACCGAGGTCCGCGACGCGCTCGACCTCTGCCTGTCCTGCAAGGGGTGCAAGACCGACTGCCCGGCCAATGTGGACATGGCCACGTACAAGGCGGAGTTCCTGTCCCACCACTACGAAGGCCGCCCGTGGCGGCGGCCGCGTTCCGACTTCACGATGGGCTGGCTGCCCGCCTTCGCCCAGCTCGTCGGCAAGCTCCGCGCCGGGAAGCTGGTCAACGCCCTCACGCACACCCCGGGCCTGGCCCGGCTGGCCACGCTGGCCGCGGGCGTCGAGAACCGCGAAATCCCGCGGTTCGCCGGGGAAACCCTGCAGCAGTGGTTCGCCCGCCGCCCGCCCCGCGGTAACGGCGCCCGCGGCACGGTGCTGCTGTGGCCGGACACGTTCACCGGCTCCTTCCACCCCCACATCGGGCAGGCCGCGGTCCGGGTGCTGGAGGACGCCGGCTGGCGGGTCACGATGCCGTCCGCGTCCGTCTGCTGTGGACTCACATGGATCTCCACCGGACAGCTCGGTGCCGCCAAGCGGATCCTCACCCGCACCGTCCGGCAGCTGGCCCCGCACCTGCGTGACGGCGGCCTCGTGGTGGGTCTGGAACCGAGCTGCACGGCGGTGTTCCGCTCGGACGCGTTCGAGCTGTTCCCCGGCGACCACGACGTCCGCCGCCTGCGCGCGCAGACGGTCACCCTCGCCGAGCTGCTCACCGAGCACTCCCCCGGCTACCGCCCGCCGCGGCTGGACGTCAACGCGATCGCCCAGGTGCACTGCCACCAGCACGCGGTACTCGGCTGGGACGCGGACGAGCAGCTGCTGAAGGCGGCCGGCGTCGACGCCGAGCACCTCGATTCCGGCTGTTGCGGCCTGGCCGGGAACTTCGGGTTCGAGAAGGGGCACCTCGGCGTTTCCGAGGCGTGCGCCGAGCGGGTCCTGCTCCCCCGCGTCCGCGAGGCCGAGCCGGGCACGGCGGTGCTCGCCGACGGGTTCAGCTGCCGCACCCAGCTGCACCAGCTGGACAGCGGCGGCCGCGAAGGCGTGCACCTGGCCGAGCTCCTCGACTTCGCGCTCAGTAAAGGAGGCCCGCGATGACGAGCACCGTTGCCAAGGCTCGGCTCGCGTGGGGCCTCGGCATCCTGGCCGCCTCACCCCGCCTGCCGATACCCCGGACTGTGGCCGTGGTGCTCGCCGCACGCCACCTCCTCCAGGCGGCAGCCACGCTCCGCCGCCCCGACGGGGTCGTCGCCCGCTGGGGCTGGACCGCCGATGTCGCGCACAGCGTGAGCATGCTCGGACTCGCCGCCGCCTCGCCCCGGTGGCGGGCGGCGGCCACGGCGAACGCGGTCGTCGCGGCCGGTTGGGCCCGCGCGGCCAGGATGAACGGAGGCAACCATGTCTGACACCCAGGTCGTCGTCGTGACCGGAGCCAGCGGCGGCGTCGGCCGCGCGGTCGCCCGTGCCTTCGGTGCCCGGCGAGCGCGGGTCGCGCTGCTGGCCCGCGGGGAACGCGGACTGGAGTCGGCGGCCGCGGACGTCGAACGCGGTGGCGGGACCGCCTTGGCGATCCCCACCGACGTCGCCGACTTCGACCAGGTCGACACCGCCGCCGAGCGGGCCGAGAAGGAGCTGGGGCCGATCGACGTCTGGGTCAACGTCGCCTTCACCTCGGTCTTCGCCCCCTTCGGCGAGATCGGGGCGGACGAGTTCCGCCGCGTCACCGAGGTCAGCTACCTCGGCTACGTCCACGGCACGATGGCCGCCCTGAACCGCATGAAGCCGCGTGACCACGGCACGGTGGTCCAGGTCGGGTCCGCGCTGGCGTACCGCGGGATCCCGCTGCAGAGCGCGTACTGCGGCGCCAAGCACGCCATCCAGGGCTTCAACGAATCGCTGCGCTGCGAACTCCTCCACGAAGGCAGCCACGTCCGGACGACCATGGTGCAGCTGCCCGCCGTCAACACCCCGCAGTTCTCGTGGGTGCTTTCGCGGCTGCCGCACCACGCGCAGCCGGTGCCCCCGATCTACCAGCCCGAGGTCGCCGCCCGCGCCGTGCTGCACGCCGCCGATCACCCGCGCCGCCGCGAATACTGGGTCGGGGGCAGCACCGCCGGCACGCTCATCGCGAACGCCGTCGCCCCCGGCCTCCTCGACCGCTACCTCGCCAAGACGGGCTTCACATCGCAGCAGACCGGCGGACCCAAACCCGCCGACCAGCCCGAGAACCTGTGGGCACCGGCCGACCGCGAAACGGACTTCGGCGCCCACGGCGAGTTCGACGCGAAGGCCACCCCGCGCAGCTTCCAGCTGTGGGCAAGCCGGCACCACGGCTTCCTCGCGGCGGGCGGCGGCGCACTCGCCGCGACGGCGCTGGCCTGCTGGCGGCGGGCTCGCTCGTGACCGGCTTCGCCCCGCAGGTCCTGCGTGAATACGCCCTGCTGGCCGACGGCGAGCGCGGCGCGTTGTGCGGCCCGCGCGGCGACATCTGCTGGCTCTGCGCGCCCGGGTGGTCCGACAGCGCCGTGCTGTCCTCGCTCATCGGCGGCGCGGGCAGCTACACCGTCAGCCCGGTGGACACCTATGTCTGGGGCGGGTACTACGAACCCGGCAGCCTGATCTGGCGCAATCGCTGGGTGACGACGTCGACCACGGTGGAATGCCGCGAAGCCTTGGCCCGCCCCGCGGACCCGCACCGGCTCGTCCTGCTGCGCCGCGTCGAGGCCGTCGAGCGGGACGTCCGGGTCCGCGTCCGGCTCGACCTGGCCGGCGGCTTCGGCCGACGGTCGCTGCGGGAGCTGCGCCGCGCCGACGACGGGACCTGGACCGGCCGCACCGGCGACCTGCGGGTGCGGTGGACCGGCGCCGCCGGGGACGGGCTGGAGTTCGACCTGGCCGTGCCGGCCGGCGGCCACCACGACCTGGTCCTGGAGATCTCCTCGCGGCGGCTGCCGGACCCGGTCGACGCCGACCGGCTTTGGCAAGCCACCGAACACGCCTGGCACACCGACGTTCCCCGGTTCGAGAACAGCATCGCGCCCCGGGACACGCGGCACGCCTACGCCGTGTTGCGCGGGCTCACCACCGGCACCGGTGGCATGGTCGCGGCGGCCACGCTGGGCCTGCCGGAACGCGCCGAAGCCGGCCGCAACTACGACTACCGGTACGTCTGGCTGCGCGACCAGTGCTACGCCGGCCTCGCCGCGGCCGTCGGCGAACCCCATCCCCTGCTCGAGGACGCCCTGCGGTTCACCACCGCCCGCGTCCTCGACCACGGTGACCGGCTGCTGCCCGCCTACCGCCCCGACGGCACCCCGCCACCCGGCGAAACGCGGCTGAACCTGCCCGGCTACCCCGGCGGCGCGGACATCGTGGGCAACCACGTCAACGACCAGTTCCAGCTCGACGCCCTCGGCGAGCTGCTGCAGCTGCACGCGGCCGCGGCCCGCCACGGCCGCCTGGACGCCGACGACCGGCTCGCCACCGACGTCGTCATCGGGCTGATCACCGAGCACTGGGACGCGCCGGAAGCGGGGATCTGGGAGCTGCGGGACGAGTGGTGGACGCACTCGCGGCTCGCGTGCGTCGCGGGCCTGCGCGCGCTGGCCCGCGAGGTGCCCGCCCACCGCGGCGCCGAGCTGTCCGGGCTCGCCGACAAGCTGCTGTCGGAAACGACCGCGCGCTGCCTGGACCCGCGCGGCGCGTGGCGGCGCAGCCCGGCGCACCCCGGCACGGACGCGGCGTTGCTGCTCCCGCCGGTGCGCGGCGCCCTGCCACCCGACGACCCGCGCACCCGGGCCACGCTCGCCGCCGTCGAGGAAACGTTGACCGAGGACGGCTACGTCTACCGCTTCGCCCCGGACGACCGCGCCCCCGGCGAGGCCGAAGGCGCGTTCCTGCTGTGCGGCTTCACCATGGCGCTGGCGCACTGGCAGCAGGGCGACCGGGCCACGGCGTTGCGCTGGTTCGAGCGCAACCGCGCGGCGTGCGGCCCGCCGGGGCTGCTGGCCGAGGAATACGACGTCCGGCAACGCCAGCTGCGCGGGAACCTGCCCCAGGCGTTCGTACACGCTCTGCTGCTGGAGACTTCGCAGCGCTTCGCCGGCTGAGCGCGTTCAGCGATGGGTCACGGAAGCCGCTCGGTGAGGGCCCGGTACGCCGGCCGGAGCAGCTCGACGACGTCCTCGCCGAGCGCGAACGGTGGTGCTTGCTCCAGCACCGCGTCGAACGCCGTTCGAGGAGCGCCCAAGCCCGGGACCGGACCGCTGTCGAAGAAGGTGTCCATGACTTCGGTCAGTGCCGGGAACGTGTCGTCCGGGTCGGCGGAAATGAGCCGGTTCTTCAGCTCCTCCAGCACCGCTTCGCGGTCCCGCCCGCGCAGCGCGAGAACCGTGAACGGGTCCTCGCCGACCCGTGCCACCAGCGCGGAGAACACCGCGTTCAGGTGGCCGCACGGCACCTCGGGCGCCGGGCACGTGCAGTCCAGGGATACTTCCCGCGCCGACGACGGGAACAGCGGCAAACGGACCGCTTTGCAGACCTGCTCGACGTCGCGGGGCAGCTCGCCGCCGAGCAGCTGCACCGTGAGCGACGCCTTCGCGGCGAGCGCGTGCGTGATCGCCGCCCACTCCGTCTTCCCGAACGCCGTCAGGCCGATCCGCACCTGGTGGGTCCGGTCGTCGCGCACCTCCGCGTCGACGCGCCCGGCGCCGACCGTCAGGGACACGACGCGCCCCGCCCCGGCGGCGGGCAGCAGGACGCCGACCGCCGTCAGCGCGCGGAGGAACCGGGTCGGCCACCACCGGAGCGGTTCAGTCATCGAGCGCGTCCTCCCCCAGCGTGAGCATGCCGCGCAGCACGTCCGTGGACAGTTCGGTGAGCCAGTTGTCGCCCTCGCCCACGACCATGCCCGCGAGCGCGCGCTTCTTGGTGATCAAGGTGTCGATGCGTTCCTCGATGGTGCCCGGGCACAGGAACTTCCGGACCTGGACCCGGCGGCCCTGCCCGATCCGGAACGCCCGGTCGGTGGCCTGGTTCTCCACCGCCGGGTTCCACCAGCGGTCCAGGTGCAGGACCTGGCTGGCGGCGGTCAGCGTGAGCCCGGAACCGCCCGCTTTGAGCGACAGCACCAGGATCCGCGGGCCGTCGCCGGACTGGAAGCGGTCCACGATCGCGTCTCGCGCGCCTTTCGCCAGGCTCCCGTGCAGGAACGCGACTTCGGTGCCGAGCCGGTCCGCCAGGTGGGGCACGAGCAGGTGGCCGAACTCGGTGTACTGCGTGAAGCACAGCGTCCGGTCGCCCGCGGCCAGGATCTCCGCCAGTACCTCTTCGAGGCGGCTGACCTTGCCCGAGCGGCGCCCGATCGGGGACCCGTCGTGCAGCAGGTGCGCGGGGTGGTTGCAAACCTGCTTGAGCTTCGTGATCGCGGCGAGGACGTTGCCGCGGCGCTTGATGCCCTGGCTGTTCTCGATCTTCTGCATCATCTCTTCGACGATGGCGCGGTACAGCGTGCCCTGTTCGCGGGTGAGCCGGTACTCCTGCCGGATTTCGATCTTCTCCGGCAGCTCGGGCACGATCACGGGGTCCGTCTTCACCCGGCGCAGCAGGTACGGCCCCGTGATCCTGCGCAGCACGGCGGCCGTTTCGGTGTCGCCCCGGCGCTCGATCGGGACGGCGAACCGTTGCCGGAACTCGAACCGGCTGCCCAGCAACCCGGGGTTCAGCAGGTCCAGCACCGACCACAGGTCCGCCAGCCGGTTTTCCACCGGGGTGCCGGTCAGCGCGAGCCGGTGCGCGGCCGTGAACCGCCGCACCGCCTTGGCCGTCGCCGTGTCGGCGTTCTTGATCGCGTGCGCTTCGTCGAGGACCAGGCGCCGCCAGGTGACCGTCTCGAGTTCGCCGGCGTCACGCGCGGCGGTCGCGTAGGTCGTGACGACGAGGTCGGCCGCGGCCACCCGCTCGGCGAACGCGGTCCCGTGCAGGCGGTCACTGCCGTGGTGGGCGTGGACCCGCAGGCCGGGTGCGAAGTTCGCTGCCTCGCGCTGCCACATGCCGACCAGCGACATCGGGCACAGCACCAACGTCGGCGGGTGCTCGCCGCCCGCCCGCTCGAGTGCCTCGAGCGCCAGCGTCTGGACGGTCTTCCCGAGACCCATGTCGTCAGCCAGGCACGCGCCCAGCCCGAGCGAGGACATGAACGCCAGCCAGGCGACGCCCCGCTGCTGGTACGGGCGCAGCGCGGCGCGGAACGACGGCGGCAGCTCGACCGGCCGCAGCGCCTGGTGGACCCGCCCGGCCAGGACGTCGCCCACCCAGCCTTCGGCGCGGACGTCGGTGACCGGAAGCGGCGTCTCCCGCGTGAGCTGGACCAGTTCGAGCAGTTCGGCGGCGGAGGGGCGCCGGTGCGGGTCGCGGCGGAGGTACTCTAGGCCGGCGCGGAGCCGGTCCGGATCGACGCTGATCCAGCGGCCCCGCAGCCGTACCAGCGGGGTCTTCGCCGCCACGAGCCTGGCCAGCTCTTCCTCGCCGATTTCGTCGTCGCCCACCGCGAGCGACCAGCGGAACGCGGCCAGCTCGTCGCGGCCGACCCGGCTGCGGGTGACGACCTGCTCGGACGGCGTGCTGCTGACCGACAGCCGCAGCGCGAGCCGGCGCCTGCCGTCCCACGTGGCCGGGAGCTGCACCTCGAACCCGGCCTCGACGAGCCGGTTCGCGCCGGTGGTGAGGAACTGTTCGGCTTCCTCGACGGTCAGGTCGTGCTCGGCAGGCCGCGTCCGGCGCACGGCGGGCGCCAGCACCGGCTCGACCAGCGCGGCACGGCCCAGCTCGGCGAGCAGCAGCCCCTTCGGGTCGCGGACCAGGCCGTTCGCCTCCCCGGACCAGATCTGCCCCGCCGACAGCAGCAGGCTCGGATCGGCCGTCGACCGCAGGAGGAACTGCAGCTGCCACTTGGTGCCGTCCCCGGTCTGGTCGTCCGGATCGTCCTCGGCGGGCCGGCGCAGGGTGCCGACTTCGGCCAGCCGGAAACACGCCCGGCCGTCGACGACGTCGGTGTCGGCGACGCCGTCCCACTTCGCGACGGCGTCGGCCAGCACGCCGAGTTCGTCCAGCGGCAGCTCGACCCGGGGATCGCCGCCCGCCAGCGCGGACAGCCACACGCCGGCCGCGCCCCGGCCCCCGCGCAGGTCGACGGGCGGCTCCGCCCGGGCCAGCCGGTCCCGGACCGCCGCGTCGACGAGGGCGTGGAGGGCGTCGGTGACGAGCGCGCGCGGCGAGGCCCCGGTGAGCGGCGCGATCTCCTCGGCCCGCCCGACCGGCGGCATGGCCTCGACCAGCGCGTCGAACGCGACGACGTCCACGCCCTGGAGCACCGGGCGCCACCGGGCCTCCGCCGCGTCACCCCGGCGAAGCAGCGTCGGCAGCACGCGCCCGCGCCGCACCAGGTCCACGGCCAGACCGGCCACCGCCCGCAGGTAGGTGACCGAAGTGCCGTAGCCGGCGGAGTCGTCGAGGTCGTCCAGCTCGGCCACGTCCACGACCAGGGCCGGGACCGACCACGGCCGCAGCGTGGGCGCGGCCCCGCGCCGCCTGGCGCCCGAGGTCAGCTCGGCGGCGGCGAACGGCCGGTTCGCCCGCGACGGCAGCAGCAAGGTCACCGACGTGGGCTTGCCGGGGTGCAGCGCGGTCAGGCTCGCGCTGGAGACCGCGAACGGGTGCGAGCGCGCGAGCCGCGCCGGACGGCTCGACGGGCCGGCCGCGACCCGGTCGTGCTCCGCCCAGAGCAGCAGACCCCGGCCCGGCGACCACAGGGCGTGCACCAACGGCAAGGTCCGAGGCTCCTTCGTTCGGGTCCGGGTTCTCCCCAGATCGTCGCACGGCGCCCCGTCACCGCCAGGGCAGCACCGCGCCGTCGCGGACCAGCTCGCCGTACTGGGCGGGGTCGAGGGGCGCCGACACGAGGTCCAGCAGCACCGCCGCCGCCTGGGCGGGGCTCGGCGCGTCGCGCACGTCCCACCACAGCGCCGACGTCGGCGTGTTCATCATCCCCGGGCAGACGGCGGCGAGCAGGATCCCGCGCGCCAGGTCGGTGTCCCGCCGGCCGGCGGCGAGCGCGCGCACGGCGGCGACCTGGCCGATCTTGGACGGGATGTTGACGAACCCCGGCCAGTCACCCCCGCGCGCGCTGCCGTCCTCGACCGCGTCGCGCCAGGCGGCCACCTGCTTGTCCACTTCGTCCAAAGAGGACAGTTCGGCGAACCGGTCGTGCAGCGCCGGCGCCAGGTGCCGCAACGTGCCGAACGAGCTGGCCACGACGAGGAACCGGCCGCCGTCCCGCAGCAGCGGCGCGAACGCCCGCAGCAACCGGGTGGTGCCGAAGTTGTTCACCTCGGCGTACTCCGCGACGATCGCGCGGGGGTCGTCGTCGGGCCCGACCCGCATGACGGCGTTGCCGACCACGACGTCGACCCCGCCGTGCCGGCCCGCCAGCACTCCGGCGAGCCGGGCCGCCGCGTGCGGATCGGCGACGTCGAGGACCTCACCGCGGAAGCGGGCACCCCCGGCGGGCAGGGCCTCGACGGCTTGCGCGACGCGCCCGGCGTCGCGGCCGGTGAGGTAGACGGTGTCCTCGGCGGACCAGCGCCGGGCGAGCCCTTCGACGAGAGCCAGGCCGAGGCCCTGGGTGGCCCCGGTGACGAGGGCGGCTTTCGGTGTCATGACCCCACGCTAGGTGCGGGCTGGTCATGCGAAAAGTGAAATGTCAGCAGATCAGGTATGCGGAAAGGTCATGCCTCGGCAGGCGCGCGGATCAAGCCGGGTGGCGGACCTGCCGGGTCGACGGGTCGTAGCGGACCAGGCCGTACCGACCCGCCGGCTCGACGATGCGCGGGCCCGCTTCGGCGGCCCGGGACAGACCCATGCAGAGGATCACCCGGCGCTCCGTGGCGTCCGGGCTCGTGTTCCACGGCGAGTCGTCGGCGTCGGCGAGATCCTCGAGACGCGGGTAGTGCTTGACCAGCTCCGCGGCGAATTCGAGGGCCCGGCGGCCGGCGACGTCGCGTTGTCGTCGCCGTCGGCCAGCCGCTCGAAGATGTCCCCGGCTTGCTCGGCGGTTACCGGGTTGGGTTCAGCCCACAGGTAAAGGTCGTAGCTCACGAGGGCGAAGCCTAGAGTCGCGGCACATCGCTGACGTCTTGAATGAGTCATTCAGGTCTTCGGAGGTCCTGAATGACTCATTCAAGACACCGCAGCCCCACCCGGTGCGACTTTGCCCAACCCCGAGGGTGCAGCCTGGGCCTCAGTTCCGCCGCTCCGGCGGCACGTACTCGAACGTCGGGCCCGCGGTCGTCGTCCCGTCGCCGGTGGGCAGCTTCATCAGCGCCAGTGCCTGCTTGCGGAGGGCGAACATCGTGCCGACGGCGGCCATCATCCCGTTCGGGCTGCCGGTGAACGCCTCCTCCAGCTGGAAGAGCAGCAGGCTGTACGTCTGGTTGAACTCCTCCTGCGCGACCCGGATCGGGCTGCCCGATGGGTAATCAGCCGTCCGCGGGTTGGGCCGCATCGGCAGCACGCCGTCGAGGTCGACCGCGATCTCCTCGCCGGTCGGGCCCGACTGCGGTGTGTCGCCGGTCCGGTAGCGGCGGCCCAGCTTCAGCTCCTGGAACCGGTAGTAGTGCGCGACCTCTTCGCGCTCGGGGTGGAAGACGTCGCGGTCGCCGTCCCACACGTCGGTGCGCGCGGCGCCTTCGCCCTGCTCGACGATCTCCGCCAGCGCGGCCAAGGCGGACTTCAGGTCGTGGACCGGCAGCACCTCGCCACCGCCGCCGCGGAGGTGGAGCTCGCCGATCTGGCGGGCCGGGTCGCCGGTGAACACCCGCTCCTCACCCAGTTCGTCGCACAGCGTGCGCAGCCCCTGCTCGATCGCGGCGTAGAACTGCCCGATCGTGCGGTACTCGTCGTCCTGCGGTGGCGCGTCGGCCGACGCCGGCTGCTCGATGCGCAGGAACAGCTCCAGCGCCTCGGGGCCGAACGGGGCCAGGTGGACGTGCACCGACCGGTCGCCGTGGGGCAGCGGGTGCGGGTACGGCGGCAGCAGGTCCGGCGTGTCGAGCTTCGGCGAACCGCCGACGGCGTTGAGCAGGTTCGCGGCCAGCGCCAGGTGGATCATCTCCTCGGCGAGGACCGTGCCCACGACCTGGGTGGCTTCGGGGTTGCGGGCCGCGTCCAGCGAGTACAGCGCGCACAGGTAGGGCGGGATCGTCGCGTGCTCGAGTTCGATCGCCCACTGCAGGTGGCGGCGGAGATCGTCGATCGTGTCCATGCGGTGCTCCGGTTCCTCGGGTCGGTGTCGCGAGCCAAGACCGGACGCCGCCGCGGTTTGTGACACGCCCGCTGTCACAAACCCCGCGCCCGTCCGGTCCTTGCTGGCGAACGACGTCCCGGAGCGGCCGGGACGCGGGAGGAGAGGCACCCCATGAAGATCGTCGTGATCGGCGGCAGCGGGCTGATCGGCTCGAAGCTCGTCCGGAAGCTGACCGCACACGGGCACGAAGCGGTCCCCGCGTCCCCCGAATCGGGCGTGAACACGCTGACCGGCGAGGGACTGGCCGAGGTGCTCGCGGGCGCCCAGGTCCTGGTCGACGTCTCGAACTCGCCGTCGTTCGCCGATGACGCCGTGCTGGAGTTCTTCCGCACCTCCACCGGGAACCTGCTCGCCGCCGGGGAGCGGGCCGGGGTGGGGCACCACGTCGCGTTGTCGGTCGTCGGCACCGGGCGGCTCGCCGAAAGCGGCTACTTCCGCGCGAAGATCGCGCAGGAGAAGCTCATCGAGGAGTCCGGGCGGCCGTACTCGATCGTGCACGCCACGCAGTTCTTCGAGTTCGTGGGCAGCATCGCGCAGGCGGCGACCGAGGGGAACACCGTGCGCCTGTCGGACGCGCGCATCCAGCCGATGGCGGCCGAAGACGTGGCCACCGCGGTCGGCCGGGTCGCCACGGGCGCGCCGCTGAACGGCACCGTCGAGGTGGCCGGTCCCGAGCAGTTCGGGCTGGACGAGCTGATCCGCACCGGGCTGGCCTTCCGCGGCGACCCCCGCGAGGTCGTCACCGACCCGGACGCGCGCTACTTCGGCGCCCTGCTGGACAAGGACATGCTCCTGCCCGGCCCCGGCGCGCGGCTGGCCGCCACCCGGTTCGCCGACTGGCTCCCGCTCAACCCGCCGCCGTCGAAGTGACGGGGCCCCGGGTACCGGTCTCGTAGAGTGGGTCCGGGCGACGACGAGGGGACGTGGGGTGGCGGATTCCGGGGTGGGTGCCGAACTCGGCGGCGCGGACGGGCTCGAGGCGGCCACGGCGGTCTTCACGCGGCTGCGGCCGCGCCTGTTCGGGATCGCCTACCGCATGCTCAGCAGCGCCACCGAGGCCGAGGACCTGGTGCAGGAGGTCTGGCTGCGGTGGCAGGCGTACGACCGGTCCACAGTGGCCAGTCCGGAAGCCTTCCTCGCCACCACCACGACCCGGCTGGCCATCAACGTCCTGCAGTCGGCGCGGAAGCGGCGGGAGACCTACATCGGGCCGTGGCTGCCCGAACCGGTCGACACCGCCGCCGATCCGTACCTCGGCGCCGAGCGCGGGGAGGCACTGGAGTTCGCGGCCCTGCTGCTGATGGAGAAGCTCACCCCCGGCGAACGCGCGGCCTACGTGCTCCGGGAGGCCTTCGACTACTCCTACGCGGAAATCGCCGGCATCCTCTCCTCGACCGAGGCCGGGGTGCGCCAGCTGGTCAGCCGGGCCCGCAAGCACCTCAAGGGCGAACGGCACGCGTCGGTGCCCCCGGCCGAGCAGCGGGAACTGCTGGCCACGTTCCTCGCCGCCGCGCGGTCCGGTGACATGGCCGAGCTGGAGCGGCTCTTCACGCCGGACGTCACCAGCCTCTCCGACGGCAACGGCCGGAAGGGCATCGCCCGCACGCCGCTCGTCGGCGCGGCGCGGGTGGCGAAGTTCCTGCACGCGATCTCGACCTGGTTCTGGGCCGACGTCGAAGTGCGGTGGGCGACCACGAACGGGCAGACGTCCGCCGTGCTCCTCCAGAACGGCGTCGAGTACGGCCTGCTCACCGTCAGCGCCACCGCCGAGGGCATCGATCAGCTGCTGTGGCTGGTCAACCCCGAGAAGAACAAGGCGGTGCCGGCCCCGGCCTGACCGCCGGCGGGAGGAATCCGTGCTCGACCCGCAGGACGCGACCGTGCGCCGGTTCGCCGCGGCGTGCCGCCGCCGGGACGGTGCCGCGCTCGAAGCCGTCCTCGGCGACGACGCGGTCGCGACGTGCGACGGCGGCGGCCTGGTGCCCGCGCCGGGATCCGTGCGCGGCGCGGCGGCGGTCGCCCGGCTGGTGATCGGGATCGTGGCCGCGCGAGCGGGTGCCGAGCTGACCGTCGAGTCCGTCAACGGCCGCGCCGGGCTCGCCCTGCGCCACGCCTCCCGCGCGGTCGCGGTCATCGGCGCCGAGACCGCCGGAGCGCGGATCACCACGCTCTGGATCGTGCTCAACCCGGCCAAGCTGACCGCCTGGCACCGCGGTTGACCGGGCCCGCCGCCGGGCGGGCCCGGTCCCGTTCACCGCGCCAGCCACTCCCGGTAGGTGGTCTTCGCGATGACGGCACCGTCCCCGGCGATCAGGGCATCGCCGGACGCGGCCGCGAACAGCCCGGCCTGGTCGTCGGTCACGACGGGACGCCGGTCACCCTGGGCGGCCAGGGTGATCCGGCCCAGCTCGTCGAGGGCGAACACCTCCGGCCCGGCGACGTTCCGGATCCCCCGCAACGGCGCGCCCGTGCTGACGTCGGCGACCGCCTGGGCGACGTCGTCGGCGGCGATGGGCTGGATGCGCGTCGCGGGCAGGCGGACGGTGTTCACGTCGGACGTCCAGGACATCGTCGCGGCCATGAACTCGAAGAACTGCGTGGCCCGCACGATCGAGTACGGCACCGGCCCGGCCTCGAGGATGTTCTCCTGCAGCACCTTGGCGCGGTAGTAGACCAGGTCCGGCACCCGGTCGGCGCCCACGATCGACAGGATGACCGCGTGCCCGACCCCGGCCGCGGCCGCCGCCTCGAGCAGGTTGTCCATGGTCGTCCGGAAGAACGCGGGCGAGGCGTCGTCGAACGTCGGCGAGTTCGTCAGGTTGACGACCACGTCGGCGCCCGCGAGTGCCTCGGCCAGGCCCTTCCCGCTGAGCAGGTCCAGCCCGGTGGACGGCGAGTGCGGGACGGCTTCGTGCCCGTTCGCGGTCAGGATCTTCACGACGCGGGAGCCGATGAGCCCGGTCCCGCCGATGACGGCGATCTTCACTTCCGCGACCATCCCTTCGCGCGCAGCTCGTCCTCGCTCACGAGGTCGACCATAGGCTTGCCCGGTTCGCACAGCATGGTGACGGTAAACCGGACCGGGACGTCGTCGCGGTTGTTGCCGTCCTGGTAGTGGATGACGTCGCCACCCGGCTCCCAGAACGCCTCGCCGGCCCGGACGACCCGCGGCGGCTCGCCTTCGAGCTCGAACACCATCTCGCCCTCCAGCACGTAGCCGAAGGCCGGTCCGGGGTGGCGGTGCGGCGGCGTGCCGGGGTCGCCCGGCGGGTACTCGATGACGATCGTCATCGCGTGCGCCCCCTCCGGGACGAAAGGCGGTTTCGCCTCCTGGAGCACGGTCAAGGACATGGGAAGACCTCCTAGACGGACGGGTACACCCGCTAGGACCGCGCAGCCGCGCGATCTGTGACTCCCCGGCCGTCACCCGGTGGGGTACATCCGGTTGAACCGCGGCGGCTCGTACGGCAGGTAGCGTCCCGGCGTACCGTCGGCGGCCGCCGAGAGCCGGTTCATCGTCGGGGGCGCGGTGTCCGGCCAGTGCCCGGTCCGCAGGCGGGTCAGCACCTGGTCGATCGCCGCCTGCTGTTCGCCGGTCGTGTAGGTGCAGTGCCCGGCGGTCTGCACGTACGTCTGCCGCAGCAGCGACGCGTTCCCCGCCCGGGCGGCCAGCGTGCCGTACGACTGCTGCTGGGCGACGGTCGAGATCTGGTCACCGGTGCCGTTGACCGTGAGGACCGGGATCCGCAGGTCGCCGGTGAACACGATGCCCCGTTCGAGGTAGCGGACGGCGGCGGGATCGGCGGCGACGCGGGGTTCGGCGGCGAGCCGGCCGAGGTCGGCACGCAGGTCGAGCCCGGCCTGCGCGTACAGCCGGCGGACGGCGTTCTGCTGTTCCGGCGCCGCCGCCGAGAGCTGGCGCGCGTAGTCGATCCCGGTGTTCCACGACGGGTTGCCGCCGGCCAGCTGCTCGATCGCGCGGCGGCTGCTCACCGCCTGCCCGAGGTACGGCAGCGGACCGCCCGCGAGCGCCAGGTACATCCCCTGCTCGACGCCGTCGGCGTCGCGGCCGTCCGGGACCGGCGTCGTCGTGCCGTCGGCGGCCAGGCCCCAGCCCGGCACCTGGCCGATCGCCGCCGCGAGCGCGATCCGCGCCCGGCCCGCCGGCGTGGCCTGCGCCGACGTCATCGCCGACAGCCACTGCTGCTGGGTGCCCGGGACGTCGGCGGGGATGCCGGTGACCGGCAGCGCGGTGTCGCGGAACAGCAGGGTCTTGAGCGTGAAGACGGTGTCCAGCTTCTGGTTCCACTGCCCCACCGCGCCGCCGAGGCCGCCGCACATCGGGACGGCCGCGTCGAACCGGTCGGGGTGCACCTGGGCGACCCCGGCGGCGACCATGCCACCCATCGAGCGGCCCTCGGCGATCGCGTACCGCGCCGGGCCGAAGGCGCTTTCGAACCGGCCGAGCGCCTCGGCCTGGTTGTCGATGGCCTGCGAGATGTGCCAGCCGGTGACGGTGCGCGTGGTGCCACCGACCGCGTACCCGTGCTTCAGGAGGCTCGCGGTCAGCGCGCTCGACAGCCCGCCCGCGGCGAAGTCGAGGTCCACCAGCACGGTTCCGTTCCACCCGGACGGCTTGGCGAAGGCGTACGGCGTGCCGTCGGCCAGCTGCCCGTCCGCGCACGTCGCCGTGGCGGGGCAGGACGGGCCGGCGTCGGCCGCGTGGGCGGTGGCGGGCAGGCCGGCGGCCAGGACGGTGGCCACGGCGAGCAACGTCGTTCTGGTACCCATTCGTGCGCTCCTGTCAGAAGTTCTTGGCGGTGACGGTCCAGCCCGGCGTGGCGCAGAGACCGCAGCCCGCGCCGAGGAAGTAGCCGCGCGCGGTCCGGTTGCCGTTGAGGGTGAAGTCGAACCAGTTGACGAGCACGCGCACCGCTTCTTCGCGGACGCTCGGGTCGGGATTGCCGTCGCGCTGGCCGTAGACGAACCCGGTGTGCCCGGCGGCGGGGTTGGTCGCCCGGACCGCGGGGACGGTGACGAGGTCGTAGTTGGCGCCGCTGTTCGGGTAGGCGACGTCGGTGGGGCCGCCGTCGGCGAACAGGACCGGCGTGTGCAGCTTTCGCAGGTTCTCCCGGCCGTAGCCGAGGGTGCCGTCGGCGAAGAACCCGCTGTCGAGCGACAGCACCGACTTCACGCGCGGGTCCGCACCGGCGACGAGGGCCTCGATGCCGCCGCAGGAGTGACCGGCGGCGCCCACCCGGTGGGTGTCGAGCTTGTCCCGCAGTTCGCTCCCCCGGCGCTCGTTCTCCCGTTCCGCCCAGGTGATCGCGTCGGTGATCACCGCCGGCTCCGGGCTGCCGTTCTCGGTCAGCGCGGGCTCGTCGAACCCGCCGACGGCCACGACGACGAACCCGTGCGCGGCCAGCAGCGTCTCCAGCGTGAGCAGTTCGTCGTTGCTGGTGTGGCGGCACGCGCCGTTGCCGAAGACCACGACCGGCAGGCGCCCGCGCACCCGGTCCGGGTCGGCGGGCCGGTAGACGGTGTACTCGGCGGCGTAGTCCCCGGTCCTCGCGGCGGCTTCGCGGACCACCGGGTGGAACACCGTGGCCGCGGGCGGTGCGGGCGGCGCCGCGGTGTCCGCCTCGGGCTCGGAGGGACCGGGCACGAACGCGGCGGTCACCGCGACGAGTACGGTCACGGCGGCGACGAGCGCCGGTTTGAGCACTGCCTTTCGCATCGGAAGTCCTTTCATCGTGGGGTGGCCGCGTTGAAGACCGGCTTCGGCACCGCGACCTGGTTGAGGCCCCAGCGGGACATGATCCCGACGTAGGTGCCGTTCTCGAACAGCTCCTCGAACGCCTTCTGCAGCACCGGGCCCAAACCGGACGACTTGGTGACGTACAAGGCGAGATCGTCCTTGGTCGCGCCCTGCGCTTCGGTCTGCGTGACGTACTTGTTCCCGCCCTGCCGCTGGATGACGTCGATCGCCGCCGCTTCGGTCATCCCCGCGGCGTCCGCGCGGCCCGAGCGGGTGGCCAGCAGCGTGGCGTTCGTGTCGTCGAGGCCGACCGCTTGTGTGGCCTTCCGCTTGGTGTCCGTGCAGAACCGGGACAGCTTGTTCAGCTGCTCCTCGACGACGCTGGCCGTCACCACCGCGATGCGCTTGCCGCAGAGGTCTTCGACCCGCCCGATCCCGGCCGTCGAATCGGTGGGGAACACGTAGGCGGTGCGGGTGGTCATCCAGGTGATCGTGTCGAACTGCTTCTCGCGCTCCGCGGTCGCTTTGACCGGGCCGTTGAACGCGTCGTACCGGTTGGCCTGCATACCCTGCAATGCGGCCGGGAGCCCGGCGACAACAATGGTCCGCGTCCTGACCCCGAGGACCTGGCCGAGCGCGGCCTGGAAGTCGGCGTCGATCCCGGTGACCGTGCCGTCCGGCGCGATCGTGCGGTACGGCGGGTGGGAGTCACCGGCGAACCGGAGCTCACCGGAATCCTTGACCGCCTGCGGCAGCGCGTCGTGCAGGGACTGCACCACCGGGAGGTTCGTCCCGGTGGCCAGGCCCGGGGAGCCACCACCCACCGTGCACCCGGCCAGCCCGAAGGCGGCCGCCGCGAGGATCGCACTCCGGCTTCGGCGGCGAAGTGAAGATCGCACAGGACTCCTTTGTGGAGGGTCAGGTCAGTCCGTCGAGCCACGCGGTCATCCGCGCGGTCAGCCCGTCGCCCGTGCGGGCGTCGACGTTGTCGGCGTGCAGCTCCAGCACCGGGATCCCCGCCGCGCGCAACGCCCGCGTCGTGAAGTAGCTGCCGCGGGCGTCGTCGGACACCAGGTGCACCACCCCGTCGACGCCGTGGTGGCGGGCTTCCTTCACGTACCACTCCGCGGACCACGGCGGCGTGTACAGCTGGTCGCCGAACGCGGCGAAGCGAGCTGCCAAGGCACGCAGCGGGTCGTCGCCGTAGCGCAGGTAGCCGTCGGCGGCGATGGCGAGGTACATCGACCACACGAAGACCGCGCCGTGCGACTCCTGGAACCGGCGGTAGAAGTCGAGGTCGAACCACAGCCCGCGGCCGATCCACATCAGCCGCAGCCGCTCGTCCGGGCACACCGCGACCCCGGCGTCGATCCGGTCGCGGACCTCGTCGTGGAACGCGCGGGCCGCGTCTCGCGCCCATTCCGTGCCGCGGTGCCACTGGGGGACCATGACGCTGGGGATGCCGTCGGTGACGGCGATCGGGCACGGCCGGGCCGCCGCGATCAGGTCGCGGGTGCGTCGGTTCCACTCCTGCTGCTCGTTGACCAGGTCCAGCACCGCGCGGAAGCGCGTCTCGGAGAACACCCGGCCGGTGGTCTGCTCCAGGAACCGGATCAGCCCGGTCAGCTCGCCGGTCAGCAGGTCGAGCCGGTCGCTGCCGATCGCCTCCTCCCAGCGGTGCGGCATCAGCTCCCACCACCGCTCCGGGACCTCGTTCTCCGCCGCGCTTTCCAAGGCGTAGTACGTAACGCCGGGTTGGGCATCCCAGACGTCGAAGATCTTCCGCGACGCGTCCCCGGTCGTCTCGCCGAGCACGATCGACGGCTTCGGCAGCCCGCCCCACGGCGCCTGGCCGGGATCGTCCTCGAACGCCGAAGCCAGCGAAGTCGCGCTGTACTGCTCGATGTAGTCCGGGTAACCGCGTTCGCGCAGCAGGCCGAGGTAGCGCTGGGTCTGGCGCTTGGCGGCGACGATCGAGGCCCACCACTGGTTGACCACGTACGGGATCCCCATCGCCCGGAAGATCTCCTGCGGCGCGTCCGCGTTGACCAGCGCCAGCGGGCCACCCTCGTCCCGCAGCTGGGCGAACCACTCGCGCTGGTAGGCGGTCGCGGTGGTCGCCGACGCCAGCCGGGCCGTCATGCGACTGCCGCCGGAACCAGCGCCGCCAGCGCTTCGGGGGTCAGCTCGCCGTACGGCTGCCGCTCGGCCAGTACCGCCGCCAGCCCGGTCGCGGCCCGCTGCTCCGGGAAGTCCCACGGCGGCGCGTCGTCGTGGACGCGGGCGTAGGACAGCAGGACCTCCGCGCCGCACGCCCGGGCGGCCGCGGCGGTGTGCGCGGCGCGCTGCCGGATGGACGCGCGGGGCGCGGCCGGGCCGTTGTGCTGGTACCGCTCGGCCAGCGCGAGTTCCGTCGGCGCCGCGCAGGTGCGGGCGAAGAGCAGCTCACCCCAGTCGTGGTCCTCCCCCACGACGAGGAAACCGTTGCGCTCCAGCGTTTCGTACACCGCCGGCGTGTCGTGGGAACTCCCGGTGAGGAACAGCCGTGTCCCTTCGGTTTCGCCGGGGTCGGCCAGCGCGCGCTCCACGAGGGCGCCGGCTTCGGCGACCGGCATCGTGGTGGTCGCGGCGACGGTTTCGAGGAACCGCGTGCCGCTCAGCCGGTTCGCCCGCCGGAGGGCGACGAGCCGGCCGAGCGACCGGCGCAGGGTGTCGTGCGCGGTGATGGCCGCGGCGAGGTCGTCGTCGCCGATGGGCCGCCAGCGCCCGAGCCATTCGCGCAGCTGCGCGATCTTCGCGTGGACGTACCGGGTGGTCGTGTGGTGCGGCAGGTGCAGCACGTCCACCAGCCGCACCGGCGGCAGTCCCAGCGCCGGTTCGACGCGGTGCAGCTCCCGCAAGGCGTAGAACAGGCGCAGCGACGCCTCACAGTCGCGCGAGACGACGATGGCTTCGAGCGGGCCGTAGTCCCCGGTCAGGATCCGCGACAGGATCGACCGCGCGACCGGGTCGACGCCGCGGCCGAGGTAGCGGTCGCCGAGCGCGCTGTCACGGCCGGGCTTCCCGGTCAGCCGCAGGGGCCGCAGGCCCGCCGCGGTGATGAGCTCGACCGGCACGTCCGCGCCGACGTAGCCGACGGTGCTCAAATGACCGCCTCCGACACCAGCTCCGCCAGCTGCTCTTCGGTGTAGCCGAGCAGCTCGCGGTAGACGTGCTCGTTGTGCTCCCCCAGCCCCGGCGCGGGCCGGTCGAGGGCGACGCGGGCGCCGGAGAAGCAGATCGGCACCCCGGTGCCCGCCAGGTCGGCGACGTCCCCGTGGCGCGGGTGCCGCAGCGGCACGACTTCCTCGCGCGCCAGGACCAGCGGGTCCCGGATGGCGTCGCGTGGCTCCCGGACCTCGGCCGCGGGCACGCCTTCGGCGGTGAACGCGGCGAGGATCTCGGCCAGCGGCCGCACCCGGCACCACTCGCGGATGATCCCGTGCAGCTCGTCGGCCGCGCGGACCCGCTGGTCCCGCGTGCGGTACCGGTCGTCCTCGGCCAGCTCCGGCCGGCCGATCGCCCGGAGCACGCCGTGGGCGAAGGCGTCGGTCGGCGCGCACAGGGCGAGGTACCCGTCCAGCGCCGGCAGGATCCCGAACGGCGCCAGCCGCGGCACCATCGACCCGGTGCGCTGCGGCAGGCCGACCGCGTCGAAGGCGTCGAACGGCTCGCACGCGACCAGCGACGTCAGCGCGCCGAGCATCGACACGTCCACGTGCTGACCCTCGCCGGTGTGCTCGGCCTGCAGCAGCGCGGACACCGTGCCGACCACGGCGAACAGCGGCGCCAGCAGGTCCCCGATCGGCAGCCCGAAGCGGACCGGGCCCTCGTCAGGTTCGCCGGCCGTCATCATGACCCCGCTCAAGGCCTGGATGATCGAATCCATCGCCTTGCCGGACCCCGGCCCGCCCTGGGCGCCGAACCCGCTGATCGAGGTGTAGACGAGCCGCGGGTTGAGCTCCTTGACCCGGTCGTAGGAGATGCCGAGCCGGTCGGTGACGCCCGGGCTGTAGTTCTCGACGAGCACATCGGCGTCGCGGACCAGATCGGTGAACACCTTGCGGGACCGCGGGTTCTTCAGGTCCAGGGTGACGCTGAGCTTGTTGCGCCCGCGCAGCAGCATCGACACCGACAGGTCGTCCTCGTGCCGCCGGGCGAGGTTCAGCCCGTCGCGGCCGACGTACGGCGCGTTGTTGCGCGACGAATCCCCGCCGGTGGCCGGGTTTTCCACCTTGATCACGGTGGCCCCGAGCCCGGCGAGCAGCAACGTGGCGTACGGCCCGGCGAGCGCGGTGGTCAGGTCGATGACGGTGCGGCCGGCCAATGGCTGGTCGGTCATGCGGGAACCCCCTCGGTGAGATCGACGAGCACTTCGGTGCCGCGGGTGGTGAACCGGCCGTTGAGGTTCGCGCCGCGGGTGATGTCCTCGACGTACTTCGCCACGGCCTCGCCCTCCGGCGTGCCGCCGACCGGGACCGGACGGCCCTGGTCGTCGATCCAGCACGGGACGAACCCGGCTTCGCGCAGCCCGGTCCCGTCGAAGCGGCAGAAGGCGATGGCGGTGTTGCGGCTTTCGGGGTGGAACGGGAAGAACGGCATGTCCGGGTCCGGCGCGAAGCCGTACAGCTTCGTCCGCCGCTCGGCCCACGCGCGCAGCTCGTCCGCGCCCACACCTGCCCCCGGGGTGAGGGCGTGGGTGACGGTGGCGAAGTTGCCGAGGCCGTGGAAGATCGGCCGTCCTCTGTGGACCTCGATGCCACGCATGATGTGCGGGTGGTGCGAGAACACCGCGTCGGCACCGGCGTCGATCGCCGCACGCGCGACCGGGCGCTCGTACATCGCGACCTCGACCGGGGTGTGCCCGACGCCCTTGTGCAGCGCCACCAGCACGACATCGGCCTCCGCACGCAGGCGGCGGACGTCGTCGGCCATCGCCTCCAGGCTGTCCGGGTCGGCGAAGGTGTAGATCTTCGGCGGACCGCCCGGGCTCGCGTGGTCCAGCTCGTAGTGGGTGAGGACGTGGACGTACGCGCACCCGGGCTTGCGTGAGGTGGCCCAGGACTCGCGCGGGCCGACGCAGTTGTACGACAGCACGCCGATGCGCAGCCCACGCCGTTCGACGACCGCCGGCCGCCGGGCCTGCGCGAGGTCCGGCCCGGCACCGGTGGTCAGCAGGCCCGCCGCGCGGGAGTAGGCGATGGTGTCGGCCAGTCCCCCGTCGCCGGCGTCCATGACGTGGTTGCCCGCCAGGGTGACCACCTCGAACCCGGCCCCGGCCACCGCCTTCAGCGCCGCGGGGTCCGCGGGCGGGGCCGGGACGTCGGTGCTGTGCTGCACCGCCGTGGTCGAGTGCGGGACCTCGACGTGGCCGATGGCCAGGTCCATCCCCTTGAGCACCGGCGCGGCCGGGGCGAGGAAGAACTCCGGGTCGGGCTCGTCCAGGATGAGGTCGCCGACGGCGCCGACAGTGATCACGAGACACCTTCCTTTTCGGACAGATGGCGGGACAGGAAGGCGCGCAGCCGGTCGGTCCGCGGCCGGGTGAACAGCTCGGCCGGCGGGCCCTCCTCGACGATCCGGCCCGCTTCCATGAACACGCACCGGTCGGCGACCTCGCGCGCGAACGCCATTTCGTGGGTCACCACGACCATCGTGGTGCCCGCCGCGGCGAGGCTCCGCAGCACGGCCAGCACTTCGTCGACCAGCTCCGGGTCGAGGGCGCTGGTCGGCTCGTCGAACAGCATGATCCGCGGCCGGACCAGCACCGCGCGGGCGATGGCGACGCGCTGCTGCTGCCCGCCCGAGAGCTGGCGCGGGTAGTGGTCCTCGCGCCCGGCGAGGCCGATGCGCTCCAGCAGTTCCCGGGCCTCCTGCTCCACAGTGGACCGATCACGGCCGTGGACGCGGATCGCCGCGTCGGTCACGTTGCGCAGCACGGTGAACTGCGGGAAGAGGTTGAACTGCTGGAAGACCATGCTCATCCGGCGGCGCTGGGCGGCGATCCGCCGCTCGGTCAGCGGGCGCAAGCCGCCCGGCGACCGGCGGTGGCCCAGCAGCTCGCCGTCGAGGTACATCGCGCCGCCGTCGATCGGCTCGAGCTGGTGGGCGCAGCGGACGAGCGTCGACTTGCCGGACCCCGACGGCCCGATCACCACGACCGCCTCGCCTTCGCGCACGTCGAGGCTGACCCCGGCCAGCGCGGTCACCGCGCCGAACTCCTTGCGGACGTCGCTGATCCGCAGCACCGGCGCGCTCATCGGGCACTCCGGTGACCTCGGGAGAACCGCCGTTCCAGCCGCCGCTGCCCGGCGGTGAGGAGGGTGACGACGACCAGGTACCAGAAGCAGGCGACCAGCAGCATCGGCACGATCTCGTAGGTGCGGTTGTAGATCACCTGCACCGAGTGCAGCAGGTCCGACATCGCGATGACCGACACGAGGGCCGTTCCCTTGAGCACGTTGATGAACTGGCTGCCCGCGGGCGGGATGATCACGCGCATCGCCTGCGGCAGCACGATCCGCAGCAGCGTCTGGCCCGGCGGGTAGCCCATCGCGCGGGCCGCGTCGCGCTGGCCGGGGTCGACCGACGACACCCCGGCGCGGAAGATCTCCGCCAGGTAGGCCGACTCGACGAGCGACAGCCCGATCACCGCGGCGGTCAGCGGCGTGATCACGGTGTTGGCGTCCCACGTCCCGAACACCGGGCCGAACGGGATGCCGATCGACAGCTTGGGCAGCAGGTAGGCGAGGTTGAACCAGAAGATCAGCTGCACCAGCGGCGGGATGCCGCGGAACAGGCCCACCCACAGCGTCGCCACCCACCGCGCGGGCGCGAACCCGCTCAGCTGCATCGCCGCGACCACCCCGCCGGCCAGCGACCCGAGCACCATCGCCGCGACCGCGAGCAGCACCGTGGTGCCCAGGCCCGCCATGACGCTCTTCTCGAACAGGTACTTGACGACGACGTCCCACTGGAACCGGGAGTTGCCGGCCAGGAAGACGACCAGCTGGGCGGCCAGCACCGCCAGCACGAGCACGAACAGCCAGCGCAGCGGGCGGAAGCGGCCGCGGGCGACGGCGACGTCGTCGCGGGCGGGCGTCGTCTCCTCCACAGTGGACACCGCGGTCATTTCGCCGACGCCGCGTCGAAGATCGGCGCCGGGACCGTGACGTCCTGCAGGCCCCACTGCTTCATGATCCGGGCGTAGGTGCCGTTGCGGAACAGCTCCTCGAACGCCTTCTGCAGCACCGGCCCGAGCTTGCCCGCCTTCGGCGTGTACAGCGCGAGGTTGTCCTTCGTGGCGCCCTGTTCCTCGGTCTGCGTCACGTATTCGTACTGCCCCTTCTGCTGGGTGGTGACGTCGATCGCCGCGGCCTGGGTCATCCCGGCGGCTTCGGCGCGGCCGGACTTCGCGGCCAGCAGGGTGGCGTTCGTGTCGTCGAGCCCGACCACCTGCACCGCCGGGCGCTGCTGCTTCTGGCAGAACGCGGACAGCTTGCCGAGCTGGTCTTCCACGACGCTTGCGGTGACCACCGCGACGCGCTTGCCGCACAGGTCGTCCGCCTTCTTGATCCCGGCGGCGGAACCTTCCGGGATCACGTAGGAGGTGCGCGTGGTCATCCACGTGACGGTGTCGAACTGCTTCTCGCGCTCGGCCGTGGCCTTGACCGGCCCGTTGAACGCCTCGTAGCGCCCGCTGAGCATGCCCTGCAGCGCGGCGGGCAGGCCGCTGACGATGGTGGTTTCCGTGCGCACGCCCAGCAGCTGGCCGAGCGCCTGCTGGAAGTCGTGGTCGATGCCGGTCACCGTCTTGCCGTCCGGGCCGACGGTGCGGTACGGCGGGTGCGAGTCGCCGGCGAAGCGGAGGACCCCCGAGTCCTTGACGGCCTGCGGGAGCTGGTCGTGCAGCGCCTGGTCGGTGGTCAGGGCCGCGGCGGTGGGGGCGGAGGCCGCGCCGTCGTCGACCGTGCACCCGGCCAGCGCGAGTCCCGCGGCGACCGCGGTGAGCGTGCTTCGACGCCATTGACGAAGTGAGAAACCCATGTCGGTTACTTCCTGCGGAAGGGCAATAGGTTGCTAATCGGGTGCCGATCGTCGCATGATGTGTCGCATGATTCAAGCCCTCGATGCGGCCGGCCGGACCGCACTGACACCATGGACACCATGGACACCCGCAGTCGGCACGCGATGACGGAGACGCCCTCGGGGCCGCTGCCCCGAGCGCAGCAGGGCGCCGAACCGCAGCTGCTGCTGACGTCCTTGCTCGGCGACTTCTGGTACTGGCGCGACGAGCACATCCCGTCGGCCGCGCTGGTCGAGCTGCTCGGCGAGTTCGACATCACCCCGGCGAGCGCGCGGGCGGCGATCCGCCGCCTGGCCGCCCGCGGCCTGCTGACCGTGTCGCGCAACGGGCGGACGACGGCGTACGGCATCCCCGCCCGCACGTCCGAGGTGATCATCGAGCGCACGCACCGGATGCTGACCTTCGGCACGACCCCGCCCGAGTGGGACGGCCGGTGGACCGTGGTCACCTTTTCCGTGCCCGAGCAGGACCGCGGGCTGCGCACCGCCCTGCGGTCACGGCTGCGGGTCCTGCGCTTCGCCGCGCTCTACGACGGCGTGTGGGTCAGCCCGCACGACCTGACCGGCCCGGCCTTGGCGGCACTGGACGAACTCGGCCTCGGCAGCGCGACGGTCTTCCGCGCCACCGAGGTCCCCGGCTCGGCCCCGGCGGTCACGGCGTTCGACCTCGAGCCGCTCGCCCAGGAGTACGGGCAGTTCGTCGAGCGCTACGAGCAGGTGCTCACCGGACTGGAAGCGGGCCTGATCAGCCCGGCGCAGGCGCTGCGCACCCGGACCGAGCTGCGCGTGGACTGGCGCCGGTTCCCGGAGACCGATCCCGACCTGCCCGCCGAACTGCTGCCCGCGGACTGGGCGCGGGACCGGGCCCAGAAGGTGTTCCTGCAGATCTACGACCGGCTCGGCCCGCTCGCCGAGCTCCGGTTCCGCCAGGTGCTGGCGGCCACGGACCCCGCGCTCGCCGAATTCGCGTCCCACCACGACTCGGTCAAGGTGGCCGCGTTGTTCGCCGGGCTGGGCGACCGCCACCCGGCCGGCGACACGCCGTTCGAGCAGGCCGCCGAAGCGCGCCGCCTGGACGACGCGCGACGGGGGTAAAGGCGGCACTTCGAAAGTCGATCGAAACTCTTTGCGGAGCGTCGATCCACCGTGTTCTTCTGCTGACGGTAAGCAACTTCGTCGACGCGTGCCGTTAAGGAGACCACGGATGGCCAGAAGTTCGTCGGATCCACGCAGCAGATGGTGGCGCTCCCCCGCCACCCGAGCACTGGCCGGGGTCGCCACCGTGGCCGCGACGGCCGCCGTACTGGTGACCGCGCCCGGCGCCGATGCCGCGGCCAGCACCTTGGGGGCGGCGGCCGCGCAGTCCGGCCGGTACTTCGGTACCGCGATCGCCGCGGGCAAGCTCGGGCAGTCGGCCTACACCACGATCGCCGCGCGTGAGTTCAACATGGTCACGCCGGAGAACGAGATGAAGCCCGACGCGACCGAGCCCAACCAGAACCAGTTCAACTTCTCCGCCGGCGACCAGGTCTACAACTGGGCGGTGAGCCACGGCTCGAAGGTCCGCGGCCACACCCTCGCCTGGCACGCCCAGCAGCCGGGCTGGATGCAGAGCATGAGCGGCAGCACGCTGCGCAACGCGATGATCAACCACATCCAGAAGGTGATGGCGCACTACCAAGGCAAGCTCGCCTACTGGGACGTCGTCAACGAAGCCTTCAACGAAGACGGCAGCCGCCGTTCGTCGAACCTCCAGGGCACGGGCAACGACTGGATCGAGGTCGCGTTCAAGACCGCCCGCGCGGCCGACCCGTCGACCAAGCTCTGCTACAACGACTACAACATCGACAACTGGAACTACGGCAAGACCCAGGGCGTGTACCGCATGGTGCAGGACTTCAAGTCCCGCGGCGTCCCGATCGACTGCGTCGGCCTGCAGGCCCACTTCACCGGCGGCAGCTCGGTGCCCAGCAACCTCCAGACGACGATCTCCAGCTTCGCGGCGCTCGGCGTCGACGTGGCGCTGACCGAGGTCGACGTGACGAACGCTTCGACGTCGCAGTACGCGGCGCTGACCCAGGCGTGCATGAACGTCGCGCGCTGCGTCGGCATCACCGTGTGGGGCGTGCGGGACAGCGATTCCTGGCGCTCCAGCGAGAGTCCCCTGCTGTTCGACGGCAACGGGAACAAGAAGGCGGCGTACAACTCGGTGCTGAACGTCCTCAACTCCGGCGGCGGGACGACCACGACACCGACCACGCCGACGAACCCCACGACAACACCGACGAACCCCACGACGACGCCGACCACACCGGGCGGCGGGAGCTGCACGGCCTCGCTGTCGGCGGGGCAGTCGTGGAGTGACCGGTACAACCTCAACGTCTCGGTGAGCGGCGCGAGTTCGTGGACGGTCACGATGACCGTGCCGAGCCCGGCCCGGATCAGCGCGACGTGGAACATCAACGCGACGTGGCCCAGCAGCCAGGTCCTCATCGCGACGCCCAACGGGAACGGCAACAACTGGGGCGTCACCATCATGCACAACGGCAACTGGAACTGGCCCAGCGTCAGCTGCAGCGCTTCCTGAGCCCCACCCGAATGCCGTCAAGGCCACCTTACGGGTGTCTGACGCCCGTAAGGTGGCCTTGACGGCATTTCAGCCGAGCACGTCGCTCACCCAGTCGGCGATGTAGGTGCTGACGTGGCCGAGGTGGTCCAGCCCGATGTGCTCGCTGGCCCCTTCCTCGGCGGTGAAGATCCGCAGGTCCCGCCGGGGGCTGCCGACCGCCTGCTCGTACGAACGGTGCGCGTATTCCAGGGGAATCTGCCGGTCGCGTTCGCCGTGGCAGATGAGGAACGGCACGGTGATGCGCTCGACGACGCCGTCCAAGTTGATCCGGTCGGCGAAGGCGATGAACTCGTCGAGGTCTTCGTAGCCCCAGACCCACCGGACGTGCTCCCAGTAGTGCGGCACCGGGCGCTCGCCTTCGCGTTCCAGCCGCCGCCGCTGCACCGCGCCCCAGTCGTGGTTGGCGCCCCACGCGACGACCAGCGCGAGCCGCTTCTCGAAGGCCGCCGCGCGCGGGGCGTAGTAGCCGCCGAGCGACCAGCCGACCAGGCCGATGCGGGCGGGGTCGACGTCGTCGCGGGTTTCGAGGTAGTCGACGCAGGCGCTCGCCCACGCCTCGGTGTCGACGCGGGCGGTGAGCCCCTGCACGCGCAGCGCCTCGCCGGAACCGGGGCAGTCGACCATCAGGCACGAGATCCCGCGCGCGGCCAGCTCTGCCCAGTGCCCGGAGGCGTACATGTGCTCCTTGGTGGAGTCCAGGCCGTTCCACATGATCATGACCGGGGCCCGCTCGCCGGCGGAGCTGAAGTACGCCGGCAGCGTGGTGCCCTCGTACGGGACTTCGACGCGCGTGATGCCCGGGTCCTTGAGGTCGAACGCCTTCTGCTGCAGCTCCAGCACGCGCCGGTAGCTGTCGAGCCGTCCCTCGGCGGAGGCGCTCTGGAGGCGTTCGGCCTGGGCGAGGTAGTTGGTGGCACGCGCGTAGAGCTGCCCGGCGGTCCGGCGGTGGCCGGCCTTCTCGGCTTCCTCGGCCTGGCCGACGAGCTGGTCGGTCAGCGCCGTCCACGCACGCAGGAAGTCCGGGGTTCCCGCGTCCTCGCCCCGGGTGGCCGCCTCTCGGATGGGGCGGCACGCCCGGTCGACCTCGTCGATGAGCCCGCCGCTGTTGAGCGTGGCGACGACGCCCAGGCTCCACGGGTAGTTCTCGGGGAAGTACTCGAACACTTCGGTCCTTTCGTCGTGGTCAACGGGTTCGGTGCCGCAGCCGCGGGCGGGCACGGGCCACCGGCGGCAGGGTGGTGCCGGCGACGACGGTGTTGCGGATCGTCCCCAGCCCCTCGACCGCCATCTCGACGACGTCGCCCGGCGCCAGCGGCGGGATTTCCCGGCCCCGGCCCCACAGCTCGGCCAGGCAGCCGCCGTTGCCGCAGGTTCCCGAGCCGAGCACGTCCCCGGCCCGGACCTGCGTGCCCCGCGAGGCGTAGGCGACCAGCTCGGCGAACGGCCAGCCCATGTTCGACAGCAGGTCGTGGCCGACGCGCACGCCGTTGACCGCGACGGTCATCTCGAGCGCGAGGAAGCCGTCCTCGTCGTGGTGCGCCGCCAGCTCGTCCGCGGTCACCAGCCACGGGCCCAGCGTCGTGGCGGAGTCCTTGCCCTTGGCCGGCCCGAGCTGGACCTTCATCTCGCGGCGCTGCAGGTCGCGGGCGGACCAGTCGTTGAGGATCGTGTACCCGAAGATCGCGTCCCGGGCCCGCGCGGGATCCAGGGACGCGCCGTCGCGGCCGACCACCGCGGCGACCTCCAGCTCGAAGTCGAACAGCGCGCAGCCCGGCGGAATCGGGACGTCGTCGTGGGCCCCGAGCAGCGCGTACGGGTTGGTGAAGTAGAACGTCGGGGCGTCGTACCACTCGGGCGGCACCCCGGCCCCGCCGGACACGCTCGCGACGACGCCTTCGACGTGCTCCTCGAAGGCCACGAAGTCCCGCACGGTGGGCGGTTCCAGCGGTGGCCGCAACCGCACCGCGGCCGGCGGCACGGCCGGTCCCCGCAGCGCCGCCGCCCCGGCTTCCAGCGCGGCGGGCAGCCCGGCGCGCACGAGGTCGAGCACGGTTGTGTGGTCCGGCAACGGGTGCAGCCCGTCCTCGCCGGCGACTCCGGCGTGGACGGTCCCGTCCTGCTCGTAGGTGGCGAACCGCACGGCTACACCGGCGGGGCGACGAAGAGACCCTTGTCCGGGTCGTTGAACGACTTGCGCGCGACGAACTCGTTCATCGCGTTCGCGGTCCCCCACTGGTCGGAGACCTCCGGCCGGCTGAAGTCGTAGAGGTGCGGGTGCCAGGTGTCCTCGTCGACCTCGTCCAGCTCCGTCGTGTACTCCAGGGTGTTGCCGTGCGGGTCGAGGAAGTAGGAGAACGTGTTGTTCCCGGCGAGGTGCCGTCCCGGACCCCAGATCTTTTCGACGCCGGCGCGCAGCAGGCGGCCGGTGCCGCGCATGTACTCGTCGAGCCCGCGCAGCTCGAAGGACGCGTGGTGCAGCGACGGGTGCGGGCCGCGGGCGATCGCGACGCTGTGGTGCCAGGCGTTGATCCGCAGGAACCACATCATCTCGCCCATCCGCGGGTGCATGAGCGTGTCCGAGAGCCGGAACCCGAGGTGGCGTTCGTAGAAGGCACGCGTGCCCTCGGGGTCCGCGGAGTTGATGACCACATGCGACAGTCGCACCGGGACGGACTCGCCGGCTTCGACCTTGCGGTGCGCGCGGATCGCGACGTCGGCGCTGACCTCGATCGTGCGGCCCTCGTTGTCGAAGAACCGGAAACCGTAGCCACCGCCCGGGGTCAGCAGGGTCCGGGGTTCGTGGACGAGGGTGACACCCGCGGTGGCCAGCCGGGCGGCGAGGGTGTCGACGTCGGCCGGGGTGGCCGCGCCGAACGCGATCAGGTCGATGCGCTTGTCCTCGGCCTGGCGCAGCCGGACGACGTACTGCTCGGGCGAGCCCGCCGCGGCGAGGAACGCGATGCCGGTGTCGGTGTGCTCGGTGTCCAGGCCCCAGGCGCCGGTGAAGAAGTCGCGCTGCCGGGCGAAGTCGGGCACGGCGAGGTCGACGTGCCGCAGGTGGGTGATCAGGCGGTCGGGCAAGGGAACCTCCGTGGTCAGGCGGGCTGGGAGACGAGTTCGGCGATCCGGTGCATGAGCCCGGGGACGTCGCCCGGCTCGCGGTCGAGCAGCCACCGGCCCAGCTGGTTCGACGCGTCGACGACGGCTTCGGCGCGGGCGTGGCGGCGGTCGGCGAACGCCGTCCACAGCCGCTCGTCCACGACGTCGTACGTGGTGAGCAGCTCGGCCAGCACCGCCGCGTCTTCTAGGGCCTGGGCGCCGCCCTGGGCGAGGGTGGGCGGGCAGGAGTGCGCGGCGTCGCCGATCAGCACGACCCGGCCGCGGTGCCACGGCGCCGGCAGGACGTGCGTTTCGAACCGGGTGTAGTGGATGCGGCCGGGGTCGTCGAGCGCGGCGCGGATCTCGTCCCACGGCCCGTGGTAGGCCGCCGCGAGCCGCCGCATCGTCGCCAGCCGCTCCCCCGGGGTCAGCCCGCCGCGGTCCTGCGCGTTCTCGACGAGGTAGGCGTAGAGCGAGTCTTCCCCGGTCGGGCAGTACCCGGCGATGTAGCACGGGCCGCCGTAGCAGAGGTCGGTCCGCGTGACCGACGCCGGGCGCGGGCCGAACGCGCGCCAGATCCCCATCCCCGTCGGCTTTGTCTCGAGCTGGATGCCGAGCAGCCGCCGGACGGTCGAGCGGATGCCGTCCGCGCCGACGACCAGGTCGTACCGGCCGGTCGAGCCGTCGGAGAACGTGACGGCGCCGTCTTCGCCGAGGCCGGTGACCGACCGTCCGAAGTGGAGTTTCACCCCCGCGTCGCGTGCCCGGTCGATGAGGATGCGCGCCAGTGCGGGCCGGGGCATGCCCAGTGCCGCGGGCAGGTCGGGGCCGCCGGTGCGGGCGTCGGGGAACTCGGCCAGCACCGTGCCGTCCGGGGCGCGCAGGCCCAGGCTGTCGAAGCAGTAGCCTTCTGCTCGCACGGCCGGCCAGACGCCGAGTTCGCGCAGCACGCGCAAGGCGTTGCCCTGCAACGTGATCCCCGACCCGAGCGCGCTGATCCCGGCGTCGGCCTCGACCAGGTCGACCGCGACTCCGCAGGCGGCGAGCAGGATCGCGGTGCCGGTTCCGGCGAGGCCCGCGCCGGCCACGAGGACCGTGTTCACGGCGGTCATGACAGGCTCCTTCGGTTACTTGACGGCGATGGGGGCGACCGGGGCGCCGACGGCGCCGGTCACGGGCAGCGGCGCGGCGGTCAGCCAGAACTCGTGGACGCCGTCGGCCGCGCAGTCCTCGGCGAGGGCGTCGAGGTCCCACATCTCCCCCAGGAACAGCCCGATGTGCGGGATGGCGACCTGGTGCAGCGGCTGGAACGCGTTGTCGAACTCGTTCGGCCGCACCTCGACGCCCCAGGTGTCGGTGGCGATCCCGGCGATCTCGGTGTCGTGCAGCCACTCCGCGGTGGTGAACGACAGGCCGGGCGAATCGCCGCCCGCGTAGTCACCCCAGCCCTCCCGGCGGGCCCGGGTGAGCCGGCCGGTCCGGACGAGGACGAGGTCGCCGCGGCCGACCCGGGCGGTGGTGCCGTGCGCGGCGATCGTGGCCTCGAGGTGCTCGACGGTGATCGCAAACCCGTCGGGCAGCTCGCCGCCGCCGAGCACGCGCCCGACGTCGAGCAGCACCCCGCGGCCGGCGAGCAGCCCGGCGGTCGTCTCGATCCCGGTCACCCGGTCGCCTTCGCTGGTGACGACGTCGCCCGCGCGGCGGCCGTTGTAGGCGACGCCGTGGTCGAAGATGTGGCCGAGCCCGTCCCACTGGGTCGAGGACTGCAGCGGCAGGAACACGACGTCGTCGGCGCCGCCGATCCCGTGCGGGAAGCCCTGCGTGCCGCGTTCGGCGTCCACGCCGGTGTCGAGCATCGTGTGCACCGGGTTCGTCCGGCGGCGCCAGCCCTTCTGCGGGCCGTCGGCGCCGAAGCGCTGCGCCAGGGAGAAGCTCGCGCCCCGCCGGACGAGCGCGGCGCCTTCCACGCGTTTGGCCTCGTCGAGGTGGTTCAGCGTGCCGAGCACGTCGTCCGGGCCCCACCGGCCCGCGTTCGAGCACCGTTTCGCCGCCGCCGCGATCGCGCCTTCGGGATCGTTTCGTTCCACGCCACCCAGGGTGGAGTGTGCGCGGACATCAGGGAAGACGAATCAGCTGATGCGCCACATCAGCGCGGTGGATATCCTGCCGCGATGAACCTCGGCACGCTGGACCTGAACCTGCTGGTCACGCTGGACGCGTTGCTCCAGCAGCGCAGCGTCACCCGCGCGGCCGAACAGGTGGGACTGAGCCAGCCGGCGGTCTCGGCGCAGCTCGCCCGGCTCCGCCGGCACTTCCACGACGAGCTGCTGACCCGCGTGGGCAACGCCTCCCGCCTGACGCCGCTGGCCGTCCAGCTGAAGGAGCGGGTGGGCGTCGCGTTGGCCGGCGTGGACCGGGTTTTCACCGCCGCGATCGATCCCGCGGCCACCACGCGCGAGTTCTCTTTCGTGGTCAGCGATTACGCCGCGGCGGTGCTCGGCCCGGCTCTCGCGGCGGTGCTCGACGAGCGGGCGCCCGGGGCCCGGCTGCGCCTGCTGGCGAACACCCCGCACGTGGTGGACGCGGCCGAGCAGGTGCTGGCGGGCCTCGACTTGTTGTTGCTGCCGCACGGTTTTCTCCAGGGCCTGCGGTACCAGGACCTCTACACCGACGAGTGGGTGTGCCTCGTCTCGGCCGACAACCCGGAGGTCGGCGACACCCTGACCGCCGGGCAGCTCGAAACGATGCCGTGGGTGGCCACCTACCACGGGCCGACGGCGTCGACCCCGGCCGCGCGGCAGATGCGCATGCTGGGCATCGAACCGCGCGTGCGGATCGTCACCGAGTCCTTTTTGGCCATTCCCGGCCTGGTCGCCGGCTCCGGCCGCGTCGCGTTGCTGCAACGGCGCCTGGCCGACCGGATCCCGGCCGCGCTCGGCGTCCGGGCGCTGCCGTGCCCGGTCGAGGTGAGCCCGTTGCTGGAGGCGATGTGGTGGCACCCGATCCACGACGACGACCCCGAGCACCGCTACCTGCGCGAGCTCGTCGCCGAGGCGGCGGCGGAAGTCGCCATCCACCGCGGTGATGCCGCACTTAACGAATCGTGATTTCCGTTCCAGGCCCGGGAAACCCAGACTTCTCCCCGTCCTGGACCACTGACGAATCTAGGTGCCGACATGCCCGCAAGCCCCGCTCCGCAGCACCCGGCCACCCGGCGATCGGCGGGGATGACGCAGCTTCTGCTCCTGCTGTCGGGCAGCTGCATGTCCGTGCTCGGAGCCGTCCTCATCGCCCCCGTCCTCCCGAGGCTGACCCAGGCCTTCGCGGACACCCCCGTCGTGGACGTCCTCGTCCCGCTGGTGCTCACCGCGCCCGCCTTGCTGATCGCGCTCACCGCGCCGTTCGCCGGCATCGCCGTCGACAAGATCGACCGGAAGCGGCTGCTGATCGCCGCGATGCTGGCCTACGCCGTGTTCGGCACCGCACCCCTGTACCTGGACTCGCTCGGCGCGATCCTCGCCAGCCGCGTCCTGGTCGGGCTGTGCGAAGGCGCGATCATGACCTGCTGCACGACCCTGATCGGCGACTACTGGTCCGGCGCACGCCGGGCGCGCTACCTGGCCCTGCAGACACTGGTCGCCACGCTGTCGGCGACCGCGTTCCTGGCCCTCGGCGGCGCACTGGGCGCGTCGAGCTGGCGCACGCCGTTCTGGCTGTACGCCGTCGCCGCGCCGCTCGCGATCCCGATGCTGGCCAAGCTGTGGCAACCGGGTGCGCCGACCGTGCACCAGCGCCTGCCGAAGCTTCCGTGGCGCGAGCTGGCCACGCCGTGCCTGGTCACCGTGTTCGGCGGCGTCGTCTTCTACGCCCTGATCGTCGAACTGCCTTACGTGCTCACCGAAGTCGGTGTCACCTCGACCGGAGCCATCGGGCTGGTCTCCGTGCTCATGTCACTGGGCACGGCAGGCGGCGCGCTGGCGTTCGGCCCGCTGGCCGGGAAGACCCCGCGGCTCCTGCTGCCGGTCGAATTCGGCCTGTCCGCCACCGGGTTCCTGCTCGTGTTCGCCGCGGCGTCCCCGGCGCTCATCACCGTCGGCGCGGTCCTCACGGGGTTCGGCACCGGGATGCTGTTGCCCACCTTGGTCACCTGGGCCGTCAAGCGGCTGGCGTTCGAACAGCGAGGCAGGGGTACCGGCCTGTGGACGAGCACGCTGTTCCTCGGCGAGTTCGCCTCCCCGCTCGCCATTTCCGCGATGGGCACGGCAACCGGCGGCACCCGGAGCGCGCTCGCCGTCCTCGGTGCCGTGACGGCGGTCGTGGCCGTGCTGACCGCGATCGCGGTGCGGCGCACCGAACAGCCACGGCACGTCTTCGACCCCGCCTGAGGCCACCGCCGTCGACGCCGCTCGGTGTGCTCACCGACCCGACGGGGCCAACCGACCGTGGCCCCGCCCGAGGTCACGGATCCTGACGCCGCTCGACCGCCGCAATCGGTCGCCGACACCTGCCGAGGCAACCGACCGCAACCCCGCCAGTGATCACCGCTCCCGACGCCGCTCCACCGCCGCACGCCGCAACCGCTCGGCGTGCTCGCCGATCTCCCCCACCCGCTGCGCCAACGGACCGTGATCGCGCTCGAGGTGCGTGCGGATCTCGGCCAGGGGTGGCAGCAGCCCGGTGACGTCGTCCTCGCCCAGTGCGGCGCCGAGGCGGGCGGCGCTCGCCTGACCGGCGTCGCCGAGGCCGCGCGCCGCGATGGCTTGCGCGGCCAGCTGCCGCAGCACCGCCGAGTTCCGGCGCGCCCACTCGGCGACCGCGCGGTCACCCGCTCGGCGGCCGCGTTCGGCGGCCACCCGCGCTTCGCCGGTCAGCTCGCCGTCCGGCGCGGGCCGCAACCGGAGGAACCGGCGCTCGGCCGCCTGCCGGCTCGCCACCCCCAGCGCCGGGGCGAGCGCGGCCCAGCTGACCCCGCCGGCCCGCGCCGCCGCGATCAGCTCCGGCTCCCACGAACCCAGCTGATCACGCAACGCCCGCAACCGGGTCAGCGCACCGAGCACGTCGTCCGGAGCGGCGCGGCCGGCCTGGGCCGCCCCGACGACGTCACTGATTCCGCGTAGTTCTTCGTCCTGCATTTGTCATCCTATCGACGACGTCACACTTGTCATCCAATTGATGACATGCTAGAAAAGCAGTGCGTGTTGACGCAAGACGACCCTGGAGGTGGACCCCGATGTTGATGCGCACCGACCCGTTCCGCGAACTGGACCGCTTCGCCCAGCAGGTGTTCGGCACCCCGGCACCGGGCACCTGGTCCCGCCCCGCCGCCATGCCACTGGACGCCTACCGCACCGGCGACGAGTTCGTGGTCAGCTTCGACCTGCCCGGCGTCGACCCCGGCGCCATCGAGCTCGACGTCGAACGGAACGTCCTGACCGTCAAGGCCGAACGGCGCCCGCTGCCGACCGGCGACGACGTCCGGCTGCAGGTTTCGGAACGGCCGCTGGGCGTGTTCTCGCGGCAGCTGTTCCTCGGCGACACCCTCGACACCGACCGGATCGCCGCCGACTACCACCAGGGTGTGCTCACCGTGCGCATCCCGATCGCCGAGCGGGCCAAGCCCCGGCGCATCGAAGTCACCGGCGCGAAGACCGAGCGGCAGCAGATCCAGGCCTGACCCGGTACCGCCGGGTGGCCGGACCGGTTCGGCCACCCGGCGCACGCGCACGAAGGACACGTCCATGACCACCCCGCTCCACCTCGGCCGGGGCAGCCACCCGGCCCTGGCCACGCTCCACGACTACCTGGCCGAAGTCACCACCGCCCTGGGCATCGGCATGGAGTCCTGCACCGTCGACCACGACACCCCGGTCTCCGCCTACGTCGCCCTCGACGAGCGCCTGCCCGGCTACCCCGACCGCGACGTCGCCCTGCTCTGGGACGAGGTCCACGGCTGGTCCGCCGCCGTCGAAACGCACTCCGGCGAAGACCTGATCGTCCTGCGGTACCTCGGCGGCAGCACCGTCACCCCGGCACCGGCGCGGATCACGCGGTTCCTCACCGCGCTGCAGGAGGACGACCACCGCATCGGCCGCCTCGATCCCCCGGTCCTGCGCACGGCCGGCGACCTGGACGAGCTGCGCACGACGCTCCGGGACCGGAGGGCGGCATGACGCTGCCCTTGCCGACCAGCTTCGCGCTCACCCTGCGCGGCTACGACCGCGAGCAGGTCGACGAGCACCTCGCCGAAACCCGGGAGGAACTGCGGCTGCTCACCCTCGACCGCGACGCCGCGCTCGCCGAAGCCGAAGCACTGGCCCGGCGGCTCGAAGCGGCGCGCACCGAAAACGACCGGCTGCGCGCCCGCCTGGACCGCCTCGCGGCCGCCCCGGCCGACCCGGCGGCGGTCGGCGACCGCGTCCGGCGGATGCTCGAACTCGCCCGCGCCGAGGCCGACGCCGTCGTGACGAGCGCCCGCCACCGCGCCGACGCGATCCTGGAGCAGGCCACCGCGGTGGAGCGGCGCGTCGCGGTCCGCCTGCGCGCGATCGACGACTACCTCGCCCGCGCGGAACACCTGCTGGCCGAGGAAGCCGAGCCGCCGGTGCGCACGAAGCACCTCACTGCCGCGTGAGGCCGGAAGTCGCGGCGGGCAACGAAAGCGTCGCACCGGCGGCGACGAGGCTCGGCAACGTCGCGGCGGCCCGCTCGGCAACGGCTTCGCCGACGTCTTGAATGAGTCATTCAGGTCTTCGGCGGTCCTGAATGAGTCATTCAAGACGCGGCAGGCCGCTCGCGAGGCACGGACATCGGCCGTCGCAAGGAGCTCACGTCACCTTGATGACCACCTTGCCCGCGGCGTGCCCCCGCTCGACAGTGGCCAGCGCGGCCGGGGCGTCGGACAGCGGGTGCACCGCGGTGATCACCGGCGCGAGGACGCCGTCCAGCGCCAGCTGCGCGGACCGCTCCAGGTTGGCCCGGTCCAGGCGGCGCTCGACGAACCGGCCACCCAGCTCGGCCACGGACTGGTCGCCCACGGAGATCACCGTCCGGGGCTCGCGCGCGAGCGGGGCGACCGTCCGCAGTGACGCGCCGCCGACCAGGTCGACGATGCCGTCGATGCCCGCCGGAACCAGCGAGCGCACCGTCGTGACGACGTCCTCCGCGGTGTAGTCGACGAACCGCACCCCGGCCGCCTCGGCCTGCTCGCGCTTCGCCGCGCTGCCGGTGCCGAGCACGCGCAGCCCGCGCGCCGCCGCCAGCCGGGCGACCGCCAGGCCGACGCCGCCGCCGACGCCGTTGACCAGGATCGTGGCGCCGGCCGGGAGGCCGAGCTGGTCGAGCGCGTCCACCGCGGTCGTGCCCGCCACCGGCAGCGTCGCCGCCACCGTCGCGGACAGCCCCGCCGGGATGCGCGCCGTGTTCGCCGCGGACAGCACCGTCGTCTCGGCGTACGTGCCGCCGCCGGTGAGCGCGAAGCCGAAGACCGCGTCACCCACCTCGAGCCCCTCGACGTCTTCGCCGAGGGCGAGCACGGTCCCGGCCGCCTCCATGCCCAGCACGCGGGGGAACGGGCGCCCGCCGTCGAGGCCGGGCACCAGTCCCGCGCGCAGGAGGTGGTCGAGGGGGTTCACGCCGGCGACGTCGACCCGGATCAGCACCTCACCGCGGCCGGGCGCGGGATCGGGGCGCTCGAAGAACTCCTGCACCTCGGATCCGCCGAACCCGCTGAAACCCCACGCCTGTCCCATTTTCCGCCGCCTTCCGGACACCCGGCCCGGTGTTTCCGGGCCCTGCGGCCATGCTGACCGCTGACACCGGTGTCAGGGGCAACCGGCTGAGGCGCGGGTCACAGCGTCAGGCCGACCGGGCGACCAGCTCCGCGCGGTGCCGGCTGTTGGCCGCGAGCACCACGTCGAGCGCGTCCCGGGACTCGGTCAACCGCGCGATCTCCCGGTCGATGCGGTCACGTTCGCGCATCATCGTCGCGAACGCCTCTTCGGCGACGTCCGGGTCGTCGGGGCTTTCCACGCACGGCAGCACGGTCGCGATCACCCGGCTGGACAGGCCCGCGTCGAACAGCTGCCGGATGAGCGAGACGCGCTCGACCGCCGAGCCGGCGTAGTGCCGTTGCCCGGCGCCGGAGCGCGAGCTGGTCAGCAAGCCCTGCTCTTCGTAGTACCGCAGGGAACGCGAACTCACGCCCGTACGCCGGGACAGCTCACCGATTCGCATACCCGAAGCCTACGTCAGCGCGGGCTTGAGGGTCTCTTCGGCGAATTCGCGGAACGTGGTCGGTGTGGTGTTCCCGGCGGTGCGCGGCGTGGCGTTGTTGATGCCGCGCTCCCCCGCGAGGTCCATGTCCATCATGGACCGGGCCATCGCCTCGGAGACGCCGCGCCCGGTGAGGAACCGCTGGACGGCGGCGCGTTCGGCGAGCTCGTAGCGGACCGGCTTGCCGAGGACGTCGCCGAGGATCCCGGTGATGTCGGCGTACGAAAGGTCTTCGCCGCCGAGGGACTCGACCGACTGCTGCCCGGTCCAGGTGTGGTCCAGGAGGTACCCGGCGGCGAGCGCGGCGATGTCCTTCGTCGCGATCCACGGCATCTTGAAGTCCGCGGGGAGCGTGCCCGGGAGGACGCCGTTCTCCAGCGTCGCCACCTGGCGGAGGATGTTGTCCATGAACGTCGGCAGCGCCAGCGCGCGCAGGTGGACACCGGTGCTGCGGAACAGGTCCTCCATCGCGTGCGAAGCCGACACGTGCCCGGCGTAGATCCGCGAACCGCGCCCGAGCGCCGAGACGATGACGACCCGCGGAACCGCGTGCCGCACCACGGCGTCGGCCCCCGGGATCGACGCGGTCACGTACGCCTCGTACGGGCTGCTCGCGGTCGCGTCCGCCGGCATGAGCCAGAACAACGCGTCGGCGCCGTCGAGGGCCCGGTCCAGGACGTCGGGATCGCGGTGCGACCCGACGACGACCTCCGCTCGCTCGCGCGCCTCGGCGGGCAGCTTGGCGGGGTCCCGGACGACGAGGCGGACCGGCTCGTCCCGCGTCAGCAGCGTCGCGACGAGCTTGCTGCCGATCCGGCCGGTCGGGGCGGTGATCACGATCATGGATGATGACTCCCGTCAGCACGAAGAACCAAAGTAAACTACACCGTACCGTATACTTTAGGTGGGACGCCATGGCCCGACGCGGGGAAGCGCTGCGCGAACACATCCTCGACACGGCGAAGCTCGCGTTCCTGGAGACCGGCTTCGAACGGACCTCCATGGACGCGATCGCGGCGCGCGCGGAAACGTCGAAGCGCTCCCTGTACGCGCACTTCCCGACCAAGGACGCGCTGTTCCAGGCGGTCGTCGACCGCATCCGCACCCTGTTCGCCGACCGGATGGGCACCCCCGCCGACTACGCCGAGCAGCCGGCGGAGGCGATCGTGCGGTACTGCGGGCGCTTCGTGCAGCTGTTGCGCTGGTCTTCGGTCGGGAGGATGGTCCGCCTCGGCATCGGCGAGGCCGACCGGCTGCCGGAACTGGCGGCGGGCCTCTTCGACGTCCTCTTCGGCGTCACGACCGGCAACCTCGCGGCCCACCTGGTGACCGCGTTCGGGCTCCCGGACGGCGAGGCCGAGGGCGTGGCGGAAGAACTGGTCGGCGTCGCGATCCACCCGACGCTCCCCCGCCTACTGTTCGGCGTCGAGCCGCTCACGGACGAGCTGCCGTCGCGAGCCGACCTGGCGGGCGAGGTCGACCTCGACCGGATCCGGCGGCTCCTCCACCGCGTCCTGCCCGTGTAACTTTCACGAACTCGACCGGTCCAGTGTCCGGACCCGGCGGCGAAGATTGACAACTCTTCCGCCCACAGCTCAGGCTGTCCCGGCTTATGTTAGCGATAACAGTCGTCTCGCAACGGGCTGGGAGAAGTTCACGATGGACAGAAGAAGTGTCAGCCGAAGGCGCCGATCCCGGATCGCCGCACTCGCCGCCGCGGGCACGGTCACGGCGGCGACGACGGTCGCGGTGACGCTGGGCGCCGGGCCGGCGATGGCCGACGTCACCGGCTCCCTGCGCGGGGTCGGTTCCGGCCGCTGCCTCGACGTGCCGAACGCCAGTCAGACCGACGGCACCGCGCTGCAGATCTACGACTGCTGGGGCGGTTCCGGCCAGCAGTGGACGTCGACTTCGAGCGGCCAGCTGACCGTGTTCGGCAGCAAGTGCCTGGACGTCCCGGGCAGCGCGACCACCGCGGGCACCCGGGTGCAGATCTGGACCTGTCACGGCGGCGCCAACCAGCAGTGGCGGGTGAACGCGGACGGCACCGTGGTCGGGACGCAGTCCGGGCTCTGCCTGGACGTCGCCAGCGCCGGCACGGCCAACGGCACCGCGGTGCAGCTGTGGACGTGCAACGGCGGCAGCAACCAGAAGTGGACGGGCCTGTCGGCCACGCCGACCACGACCCCGACCACGACCCCCACCGGCAGCGGCTGCTCCCTGCCCTCGACCTACCGCTGGTCGTCGACCGGCGTGCTGGCGACGCCGAAGAACGGGTGGGTCTCGCTCAAGGACTTCACCAACGTCGTCTACAACGGCAAGCACCTCGTCTACGCGTCGAACGTCTCGGGATCCACGTACGGTTCGATGGCCTTCACGCCGTTCACGAACTGGTCCGACATGGCGTCGGCCGGGCAGACGGGGATGAACCAGGGCACGGTGGCGCCCACGCTGTTCTACTTCGCGCCCAAGAACATCTGGGTGCTGGCCTACCAGTGGGGTGCGTGGCCGTTCATCTACCGGACGTCGAGCGACCCCACCAACCCCAACGGCTGGTCCTCGCCGCAGCCGCTGTTCACCGGCAGCATCTCCGGCTCCGGAACCGGGCCGATCGACCAGACGCTGATCGCGGACGGGTCGAACATGTACCTGTTCTTCGCCGGTGACAACGGCAAGATCTACCGGGCGAGCATGCCGCTCGGGAACTTCCCCGGCAGCTTCGGCTCGAACTACACGACCATCATGAGCGACTCGACGAACAACCTGTTCGAAGCGGTCCAGGTCTACAAGGTCCAGGGCCAGAACCAGTACCTCATGATCGTCGAGTCGATCGGCGCGAACGGGCGCTACTTCCGCTCGTACACGGCGAGCAGCCTCGGCGGCTCGTGGACCCCGCAGGCCACCAGCGAAAGCAACCCCTTCGCGGGCAAGGCCAACAGCGGCGCGAGCTGGACGAACGACATCAGCCACGGCGACCTGGTCCGCACCAACCCGGACCAGACCATGACCATCGACCCCTGCAACCTGCAACTGCTCTACCAGGGCAAGTCCCCGTCCGCGAGCGGTCCCTACGACCAGCTCCCGTGGCGGCCGGGTGTGCTGACGCTGCAGCGCTAGCGCGCCGACCGGGAACGCACCCAATGTGGCGTTCGGTGCGTTCAACGCACCGAACGCCACATTGGGGCGCAAGCGAACCCGCCACACCGGCCTCCCAGCCCCGACCACAACAACCCGGCGGCCAACTCACCGACCGGAACGGCCAACTCACCAACCTGCCGGCGAGTTGGCCGTTCCGGTGCGCGAGTTGGCCGCTGCGAGCGGTGAGCCGGCCGTTCCCGCTGACCACGGAGATCGACACGAGACCGTTCCCGGGGAGACCCCAGCCGCCCGCCGGCTGGGGTCCTTCTTGTTGCCGCGGCCGAACCGACGACACCATCGCCGCGGGCACGCAAAACAGCCGGCAGCACGGCACCCGACCCGGGATCCCGTGCTGCCGGCCAGTTCTCACAAACGCCGCGGACCTAGGCGGGCCCGCTCCACTGCTGGTTGCTCCCGCCGTTGCAGGTCCACACGATCACGGCGGTCCCGTTGGCGGTCGCCGCGCCGGTCACGTCCAGGCAGAGGCCCGACTGGCCGTTCGTGAGGGTGCCGTTGGTGTTCGACGTCCACTTCTGGCCGTTGCCGCCCGTGCAGTTCGCGATCACCGCGGCGGTGCCCGCGGCCGTGCCGCCGCCCGCGGTGTCCAGGCAGCGCTGCGAAGCACCCGAGTAGACGGTCAACGCCCCGCCGCTCGTGCGGGTCCACTGCTGGTTGGTTCCGCTGTGGCAGTCCCAGATCTGCAGTGCGGTCCCCGCCGTGGTCGACGAGTTCGGGACGTCCAGGCAGCGGTTCGCGGCGACCGCACGCAGCGCGGCACCACCTCCGCCGCCACCGCCGTTGAGCACGTCGAGGACCGCCGTGTAGGCCTGCTTCTTGCCGTAGTTGCCGTCGAACAGCAGTGGCGTGTCACCCGAGCGCCACGAGTACTTGTCCGTGACGCCCCAGACCGTGATGCCGGTGCACCGGGCCACCGCCTTGCACGCCTGAGTGACCTGCCGGTACACGTTCGCCTGGCCCGAACCCGAGCCGCCGACGTCCAGCTCGGTGATCTGGACGTCGACCCCGAGGTCGGCGAAGCGCTGCAGGTTCGACTGGTAGCTGCTCAGGTTGGAACTCGAACTCAGGTGGCTCTGGAAGCCCACGCAGTCGATCGGCACGCCGCGGCTCTTGAAGTCCCGGACCATGTTGTAGATCCCGGTGCTCTTCGCGTTGACCCCGTCGGTGTTGTAGTCGTTGTAGCAGAGCTTGGCGTTCGGGTCGGCCGTGCGGGCCGCGCGGAACGCCTCCTCGATGTAGCCGTCGCCGAGCTTCTGCTGGAACACCGACTGCCGTCGCGTGCCGTTCTCCTCGAACGCCTCGTTGACGACGTCCCACGCGTAGAGCTGGCCCTTCCAGTGGCCGGCGACCTGGGCGATGTGGTTCTGCATCGCCGACCGCAGGTTGCTCGCGTCCAGGCCGCTCACCCAGCCGGCGAGCTGCCCGTGCCACACCAGCGTGTGCCCGCGGATCTTCATGCCCTTGCTCCGGCCCTGGCTGACGATCTGCTCTCCCGGCCCGAAGTTGAACTGGTTCCGGTTCGGCTCGACCGTGGCCCACTTCATCTCGTTTTCCGGGGTGACGCCGTTGTGCTCCGCCGTCCACGTGTTCACATAGGCCGCTTCGCCGAGGTGGCTCGTGGAGATCGCGGCGCCGAAGTACCGGCCGCTCTGCGCCGCCGCCGCGCCGAGCGTGCTCGCCGCGTCCGCGGTGCCGGGGACCAGCAAGGCAGCCGCTGTCAGGCCGATGGCGGCGAGCGCGGTCCGCCACCGGGTCAGGCTCGTGGTCATCAGAACCTCGTTCCTTCGTCGAAGGTGCTCAACCCAGCGTCCACTGCTGGTTGCTGCCGCCGTTGCAGGTCCACAGCTCCACCAGCGCGCCGTTGGCCGTCGACGCGCTCGTCACGTCCAGGCACAGCCCGGACTGCGCGCCGGTGATCGTGCCGTTGGAGTTGACCGTCCACTGCTGGTTGGCCCCGCCGTGGCAGGACCAGGTCACCACCTTCGTCCCCGCGCTGGTCCCGTTGCCCGAGGCGTCCAGGCAGAGCGTCTGCCCGCCGACGGAGACCGTCAGCTGGTTCGACGACGTGCGGGTCCAGGTCTGGTTCGCCTGGCCGGAACAGCTGTAGATCTGCAGCTGGGTGCCCTGAGTGGTGGTCGATCCCGGGACGTCGAGGCACTTCCCGGCGCCGACCGCGTGCAGCGGCCCGGTGGTGGTGCCGCTGCCGCCGGTGCCGTAGCCGGCCGCGGTGATGTTGGCCTGCACGGCGTTCTCCGTGGCATCGGAGGGGTAGCCCGAAGTCATCACGCCTTCGTAGAACGTGCCCGCGGAGCCGATGCTGTTGTCGCCACCGGTGCCGAGGATGATCGCGCCTTCCTTGCGCATCGGGTTGTACCCGGACACGTTGGGGCGGGCGCCGTCGTAGAAGGTGGACAGGCCGCCGGACTGCGCGTTGCCGCCGCGGATGGCCCAGTGGTTGGGGCCGCCCTTGATGATCGCGGTCAGGTAGCGGTGGCTGATGCTGGGGTCGTTGGCGTTGTAGCGCTGGTTGATCCCGGAGAACAGGCCGTTCTCGAGGTCGGCCATGATCCACGGGCCGTTCCCGGCGCCGTAGCCCCACACCTTGATGTTGCCGAAGTAGATGGCCTCCATCGTGCCGTTGCCGTTGTCCCGGCTGTTGCGTTCGGCGTTGCCGTAGTCGAAGCAGCAGCCGCCGTTGTAGTGCGTGCCGTCGAAGATCGCGTACATGCCCTCCGGCTGGTCGCCGGTCGCGGTGCCCGTGGCGTTGTTGTTCCGGTACCCGGTGCCGGGAGCCACGAACACGCCGTACGCCTTCTGCCCGCCGACGGTGATCGGGGCGGCCGCCGCGTTGGCGAGGTTGTCGTACCCGCCGGCGGCCGGGCCCTGGAAGCCGCCCGGCGGGGCCTGCGTGAGGTGGTTGCCGCGGCCGGACTGGTCGTAGATGACGGTGATCAGGCACGTCGTCCCGGCGCAGAACGAGTCCTGGGTCGCCGCGTTCGCGACACCGCCCGCGCTCAGGACGCCGACGTCCCGCGTCGCGTTGTCCGATGCCCGCCGGACTTGGTAGAGCGCGCCGTTGTAGGCGCCGTACAGCGCCCGCGTCGTCGAATGGGCCGCCACGCACGGCGTGCCGCCGGTGGCGTAGATATCACACGGCCCCTGGGTGGCGGCCTGCGCCGGTGCGGCCAGCGCACCCGCGGCGAGCGCCACCGCGGCTCCCGTGGTCTGCAGCGACCTTCTCCATCGTGCTTTCATCGAACTCCTTTGTCCGAAGGGAAATGCTCCCGTCGCCGAGGTCCCCCGCGCCCGGGCGAACGGCCCGAGCGCCCCAATGTGGCCTTGGTTGCGTCTTGCGCACCGAAGGGCCCCTTGGGTGCGTCTGACGCACCGAAGGCCACATTGGGGCGCTAGCTCCGGGCCCATTTCTGGGCGTCGCTGCCGGTGCAGGCCTGCAGGGTCACCGGCGCGCTGTTCGCGGTGCCGCTCGGCGCGAGGCACAGTCCGGATGGGACACCGGTGATCGTGCCGTCGGCGTTCGCGTTCCACTGCTGGTTGGTGCCGCCCGTGCAGTCCCAGATGATCGCCCGGGTGCCGGGAGCCGTACTCGCGCCTTCCGCGTCGAGGCACTTCGCGCCGTACACCAGCAGCTGCTTCCCCGAGGTGAGCGTCCACTGCTGGTTGCCGCCCCCGTTGCAGTCCCACAGCGTGACCTGGGTGCCGTTCGTCTGGGACACGTTGGGGACGTCGAGGCAGCGGCCCGAACCGGTGTTGCGCAGGACCGACGTCGACCCGCCGCCCGAGCCGGTCACGGCGAGGTTGTCCAACTGGGCGGTCTCCCCCGTGCTGGTACCGATCCCGACCTGACCGGCCGGGAAGGTCGAGTCGGTGACGGTCCCGAGCACGGTGCCGTCGACAGAAGCGGTGATGCTGCTGCCGGAGAAGCCCAGCGCCAGCTTGTGCCAGCGGTTCGTGCCCAGCGCGGTCGTGGTGCCGCTGCGCAGCGTCGTGACCTGCTGGCTGGTGTTGTTGCGCTGGATCGACCACGCGCCGGTGTCGCTGATCCGCAGGTAGTACGCGTTCACCGCGCCCTGGTTGCCGGTGTCCTGCGAGCCGACGCGGCCGAGCAGCTGGACCGACCCGGACTTCTCCAGCAGCACGTCCGCGTTGACCGTGTAGTTGCTCCAGGCCACGTTGCCCAGCAGCGCGTAGGGATCGACGAACTTCTTCCAGGGGATCGTCTTCTGCGGCGCGGCCTGGCGCACGCAGGTACCCGCGCGCCCGGCACCGCAGGCGGACGTCTCGAACGCGCCCTCCATGTCCATCAGGTACTTGGCTTCCTTGCCGGTCGCGTACCCGTCGAAGTCGTCGTTGTAGGGCAGGTTCAGCGAACCCTGCGACGGGCTGGTCGCGGTGCCCTTGCCCTGCCCCGTGGTGGTCGTGATCGTGTACAGGTAGCCGGGCTGGGCGGTGAGGGAGAACGCTCCCCCGGACGGCGTGATGTCGGCCGTGTGCTTGAAGAAGTCCGCGGAGTTGTTCGAGTTGAGGTTGGTCGCCCACACGTGCACCTGGCCGGTCGACAGCCCGCCGGTGACGTTCAGGTTCAGCGTCTGGGCCGAGGTGGCGTCCATCGTTTCGATGACCGTGCTGTAGTCACCGGAGCTCGGGGACCGCAGCGAGACGTAGCTGCCGTTGGCGCGGTTGCCGCCGAGGTAGCCGCTGGACGAGTCGAGGTACTTCCAGCCGGGCGCGGTGAACTGCGTGGTGTGCGCGAGCGCCCAGGCGTCCTTGCCGACCGAGTAGTAGCCCGACCACGGCTGGTTGGCCAGCACCAGGCCCACGGTCGGCCACGGGATGTTCGGCGTGGTGGCGGCGATGAGGTCCCAGTTGAGGTAGGCGGTCATCTTGCCGTCGAGGTAGACGCGGTTGATGCCGCGGGCCAGCGGCTTGGCACCGTCGTTGTAGTCCTGGGAGCCGTTTTCGCTGGACCACAACGTCTTGCCGGTGCCCGTGACGCTCGAGGGGACGCTGCACGACGTCTGCGCGCTGAGGTAGCCGCAGGTGTAGTGGGCGCTGAGGACGTCGGTCGCGTTGCGGTAGGCCGTGTTCGTCGAGATCGCGCTCGCCGGTCCCCAGTCCCCCGGCCACGAGTCGCCGGAGATGACCTTGACCGCGCTGTACCCGTTGGCGTTGAGCGCGTTGCGCAGCGTCACGGTCCAGTCCGCGCTCCACTGCTTCTCGTTCTGGACGCTGGTCAGGTAGTCGATGGTGAGCCCGTGCTGCTTCGCACAGCCGAGCCACGAGAGGTAGTAGTCGGTCAGGTCGTTGGAGAAGAACGTGCCGTTGCCGATCCAGCCCGGCGCGCCCCACGGCAGGCCCACGAGCTTGATGCCGGGGTTGCGTGCCTTGGCCTGCTCCATGATCCACCACTCGTACCCGCGGTTGCAGTCGAGGTCACCGCGGAAGTGGGCGTGGCTGGGTTCCGCGCCGCTGGTCGAGTTGGTGTCCCCGCCCATCTCCACCTTGAGGATCTGCAGCGCGGCGCCGTAGCCGGGCTTGAAGAGGTAGTCGAGGATCTGGCCGCGCTGGGGCTCGGGGTAGTCGATCAGCAGGCGGCTGTTGCCGCCCCCGCCGCTGACCGCGCCGACGCCGTCGAACGTGCGCCCGGCCGACCCGCCGTTGATCGTGATCGAGGTGGCGGCCCCGGCGGGCGCGGTGGCGGCCACCAGGCCGGCGGCCAGGACGACGGCGGCGACCACCAGCCGCAGCAGGGTTCTGAACATGGCAGCTCTCTTCCGACGAAGGGGATCAGACGGCCGTGACGGTCCACTGGTTGTTGGTGCTGCCGTTCGGGGCCCACAGGACCACGGCCGAGCCGACCGTCGTGGTGCCCGCGCCGTCGAGCGCGGTGCCGGTGGCCCGGTTGACGATCTGGTAGCGCCCGTTGCCGAGCGCCACGAGCCGCCACTGCTGGTTGTCGCTCCCGGTCCACGCAGCCTGCACGGCGTTGACGCCGTTGCCGGTGCGGCCGGCACTGTCGGCGACCATGCCGTTGGTGCGGTTGACGATCCGGTGGTAGCCGGTGCCCAGGTCGACCAGCTGCCAGTGCAGGTTGGTGGAACCGTCGTAGGACCACTGCTTGAGCACCGATCCGGCCGCGACGTTCCCGCCGCTGTCGAGCACGAGACCGGTCGTGACGTTGGCGATCCGCACCCAGCTCGTCGGGACCGGACCCGAGCCCAAGGCCGGGATCTGGCCGGAGAACGTCAGCTTCACCACGTACGCCGGGGCGCTGAACGGCGTCGACGGCAGCCGGATGTGCAGCCCGGAGCCGTCCTGGGTGCGGTCGGGCAGGTCGGTGTACGACCCGGCCGCGGAGCCGAGCAGCTGCACGGACTTCAGCGAGCCGAGGTTGATCCGGCCTGAGGCGAGAGTGGTGATGTCCAGCGTGCCGTTCGGCCAGCCCATGACGGTGGCGTAGAGGACGGTGTTGTCCTTGCTGCGGGTGAACCGGATGTCGCGGTTGGTGCCCTCGCGCGGCGTCGTGAACGAGCCGCCGCCCATCTGCGTCGGGCCCTCGCCGTAGGCCGACCAGGCGCGGGTGGCGTAGATCGACTCGCCGAAGCGGGCGAGGTAGTCGCCGATGCCGAGCAGGATCGTCCGCTGCCCGGACGGGATGGTGCCGTCGGCCATCGGCGCGATGTTGAGCAGCATCGTGCCGTTCTTGCTGACGCGGTCGATGAGCGAATGCAGCATCGCCTTCATCGAGTAGTAGCCGATTCCGGTCGTGTAGCACCAGCTGGAGCTGGAGATGCTGTCGTCGGTCAGCCAGTACGGGTTCTGGATGTCGCCCGGCCCACCGCGTTCGAAGTCGAAAACCTCACCCCGGTTGTTGAAGCCGTCCTTGTAGGTCGCCACGACGTCCTTGTTCCACCCGACGGCCTTGTTGTAGTAGTACGCCAGGAAGTTCAGCCGCCGTGACTCGTCGACTCGGGGCAGGTTGAAGTCCTGCCACAGCAAGTCGGGCTGGTAGCCGTCGATCACCTCGGCCAGCTTGTCGTACCAGAGCTGGTTTTCCGCCGCCGAACCCAGCTGGCCGTACAGCTTGCGCAGGCTGGCGTCCGACTGCGCGGGCACGTGGTCGTAGTAGCCGGTGAAGTGGTAGGCGTGGTGCAGCGACACCATGAACTTCAGGCCACGGGCGCGAATCGCGTCGGCGTGCAACCGCACGAGGTCCAGCCGCGGCCCCTTCGCGACGGAGTTCCACTCGTTGACGGCGCTGTTCCACATGGAGAAGCCGTCGTGGTGCTCGGCGACCGGTCCGGCGAACTTCGCGCCGGCGTCGGCGAACAGCTGCGCCCACTCCGCCGGGTCGAAGTTCCCGCCCGCGGACTTGAGCTTCGGCGCGAACTGCACCCAGTTGCCCGCCTTGTCCCGGGCCCCGTTGACGAAGTTGTGGTACGGCCACGCCGACGGGTCGCCGTACACCGCCTTGTGGTGGTTGTTCTCGCTGGACCCGCTGACGTACATGTTCCGCGGGTACCACTCGTTGCCGAACGCGGGGACGCTGAAGACGCCCCAGTGGAAGTAGATGCCGAACTTGGCGTCCTGGAACCATTCCGCGGCAGGCGGGTGCTGGTCGACCGACGACCAGGCAGGCGTGTAGCTGCTCGGCCCGGCGGTGGCGGCGGCGATGCCCCCGCGCAGGAGACCGGCCGCCGCCGCGCCGCCCACCGTGAACAGGCCCAGTGCTGTGCGACGGCTGAACTCGGGCATGGCGCAAGCCTCCTCGGCACCGAAATAAGTTAGCGCTAACACGTTCTGTGTAGGCTCGCGCGAGGCCGGTGGTCAAGCCTTTCCCGGCGCGGGAAACGGGGAACGCGGCGAACTCCCAGCGTGAACCACACGGGGTGAGGTGTAACTTTCACGCACTGCGGCAAATGCTTGTGAGCGTGAACATCGGCGTGCCAAACTGCTCCTCGCCTGGCCTCGGAGCGCGAGCAACGGTGACCACGAATCGAAGGAGCACCCGTGAAAGTCGGCACCCTCGTCGTCGCGCTGCTGTGCGCGCTCGGGCTGTTCCCGGCCGTCGCCGCGGCGGACAACCCGATCATCCAGACGATCTACACCGCCGATCCCGCACCGCTGGTGTACAACGGCCGCGTCTACCTCTACACCGGCCACGACGAAGACGGTTCGACGAACTTCACCATGAAGGAATGGCGGGTGTGGTCGTCGGCGGACATGGTCAACTGGACCGACCACGGATCGCCGTTGAACCTCGCCAGTTTCAGCTGGGCGAGCGCCAACGCCTGGGCGGGCCAGACCGTGTACCGGAACGGCAAGTTCTACTGGTACGTCCCGATGACGGTCCGGGCGACCGGCGCGATGGGGATCGGCGTGGCCGTATCGACCAGCCCGACCGGGCCGTTCAGCGACGCGCTCGGGCACCCGCTCGTCGCCAACGGCGAGTTCGACCCCACGGTGTTCGTCGACGACGACGGGCAGGCGTACCTGTACTGGGGCAACCCGCACCTGTGGTACGTGAAGCTGAACCCCGACATGATCTCCTACTCCGGCGGGGTGAACCAGATCCCGCTCACCACCGCCGGGTTCGGCACGCGCACGGGGAACACGAGCCGGCCGACGCTGTTCGAGGAAGGCCCCTGGGTCTACAAGCGCAACGGCTTGTACTACAACGTTTTCGCGGCGAAGTGCTGCTCCGAGTTCATCGGCTACTCGACCGCGCCCGGCCCCACCGGGCCGTGGACCTACCGCGGGACGGTCATGCCCACCCAGGGCAGCAGCTTCACCAACCACCCGGGCGTGATCGACTTCAACGGCGGTTCGTACTTCTTCTACCACAACGGCGCCCTGCCCGGCGGCGGTGGCTACACGCGCTCGGTGGCCGTGGAGAAGTTCGCCTACAACGCCGACGGCTCGATCCCGACGATCAATATGACCACCACGGGCGCACCGCAGGTCGGCACGTTGAACCCGTACACGCGGCAAGAGGCCGAGACGATCGCCTGGGAGTCCGGCGTCGAGACCGAGCCGTCCAGCGAAGGCGGGATGAACGTCGGCTACCTCGAGAACGGGGACTGGATCAAGGTCAAGGGCGCCGCGTTCGGTTCCGGCGCGCGGTCCTTCACCGCGCGGGTCGCCTCCGCGGCGGCCGGCGGGCGGATCGAGCTGCGGCTGGACAGCACCGGCGGCACCCTGGCCGGCACCTGCACCGTCGGGGGCACCGGCGGCTGGCAGACGTGGACCAGCGTGTCCTGCCCGGTCTCGGGAGCCACCGGGACCCACGACCTGTACCTCCGGTTCACCGGCGGCAGCGGTTACCTGTTCAACGTGAACTGGTGGCAGTTCGCCGCCTGACGACTCCCGGAAAGGGGCGACGATGCCCGTTCGACTCCGCCACCTGCTCACCGCCGCGGCCGCCGCACTGGCCGTGGTCACCGTCCCGGCGACCGCCGAGGCCGCGCCCGGCAGCCCGGCCCTCACCCCGCCGCTGGGCTGGAACAGCTGGAACAGCTTCGGCTGCGGCGTCACCGAAACCGCCGTCCGCCAGGCGGCCGACGCGATGGTCTCGTCCGGGATGAAGGACGCGGGCTACCAGTACGTCGTCGTCGACGACTGCTGGTTCGACCCGCAACGCGACTCCCAGAGCGCGCTGCGCGCCAACGCGTCGAAGTTCCCGAGCGGCATGAAAGCGCTGGGCGACTACATCCACAGCCGGGGCCTGAAGTTCGGCATCTACCAGGTGCCGACCGACCGCACCTGCGCCCAGCGGACCGGTACCTACCCCGGGTCCACCGGCAGCCAGGGGCACGAGGCCCAGGACGCGCGCACCTTCGCGTCGTGGGGCGTGGACTACCTCAAGTACGACTGGTGCTCCCCCGCCGGCACGCGCGACGAGCAGGTCACCCGGTTCACGGTGATGCGCGACGCGGTGCGCGCCACCGGGCGGCCGATCGTCTACAGCATCAACCCCAACAGCTACCACGCGATCACCGGCGACAAGTACGACTGGGGCCAGGTCGCGGACCTCTGGCGCACCACCGAGGACCTCCTCGACATCTGGCAGAACGGCAACACCAACAGCTACCCGATGGGCGTGGGCAACGTCCTCGACGTCACGGCCCCGCTGGCCGCGCAGGCCGGCCCCGGGCACTGGAACGACCCGGACATGCTCGTCGTCGGCAGGCCCGGGCTGTCCCTGACCGAATCCCGCGCGCACTTCACCCTGTGGGCGCTGATGGCCGCGCCGCTGATGGCGGGCAACGACATCCGCACGATGTCGGCCGACATCAGCGCGGTGCTGCGGAACCCGCGCCTGCTGGCGGTCGACCAGGACCGGCTCGGCGCCGGCGGCCGCCGCGTCCGCGACGACGGCGACGTCGAGGTCTTCGCCAAGCCGCTGTCCGACGGCTCGGTGGCGGTCGGCCTGCTCAACCGCGGCGGCGCCACGGCCACGGTGAGCACGACCGCGGCGCAGGCGGGGCTGTCCGGCACGGCGTTCACGCTGACCGACCTGTGGACCGGCGCGACGTCGACGACTGGCGGGACGATCAGCGCGAGCGTGCCCGCGCACGGTGCCGCGGCGTACCGGGTGTCCGGCGGCACCCCGCTGGCCGCCACGACGTCCCGGCTGCGCGGGGCGGGTTCCGGGCGTTGCCTCGACGTCGACAACGCGTCGACGGCCGCCGGCGCGGGCACGCTGATCTGGGACTGCCAGACCGCGGCGAACCAGCTGTGGACCACCTGGCCGAACGGCGAGGTCCGCGTGTTCGGCGACAAGTGCCTCGACGCCGACCACCAGGGCACCACCAACGGCACGCGGGTGATCAGCTGGCCGTGCACCGGGCAGGACAACCAGAAGTGGACGTTCGGCGCGGACGGGTCGGTGCGGAACGTCCATTCGGGACTGTGCCTGGACGCCGAAGGGGCGGCCACCGCGAACGGGACGCACGCGATCCTGTGGAGCTGCAACGGGCAGGCGAACCAGCGGTGGAGCCGCGCCTGACCCCGCCCCGCCGCGAGCGGGCGCCGGGGCCGACCGTGCGCTTCGCCGACGTCTTGAATGACTCATTCAGGTCTTCGGAGGTCCTGAATGACTCATTCAAGACACCACGGAGCCACCCGGCGCACCATTGCCGGGCCTCTGCCGCCCCAACCGAGGGAAGGAGAACCACGATGGCCGGACTGAAAACCACGCTCGCCGCCGTCCTGCTGCTCGCCGTCACGGGGATCGCCGCCCCGCCGGCGGCGGCCGCTTCCCTGGTGGAGGTGACCGCCTTCGGCGACAACCCGGGCGGGATGCGCATGCACGTCTACGTGCCGGACTCACACCCGGCCCGGCCCGCGGTCGTGGTCGCCATGCACGGCTGCGGCGGCTCGGGCCCCGGCTTCTACTCGGGCAGCGAATTCGCGTCGCTCGCCGACCGGTACGGGTTCCTCGTCATCTACCCCAGCGCCCAGCAGGAGGCCGGTTTCGGGAAGTGCTTCGACACGTGGTCCGACGCGGCCAAGCACCGCGGCGGCGGCAGCGACCCGGTCTCGATCGTTTCGATGGTGACCTACGCCGAACAGCACTACGGCGCCGACCCGGACCGGGTCTTCGCCACCGGCTCGTCCTCCGGCGGCATGATGACCAACGAAATGCTCGCCCTCTACCCCGACGTGTTCCGGGCCGGTGCGGCTTTCATGGGCGTGCCCTTCGACTGCTTCGCCGGCGCCGCGGACTACCCGCCGGGCACCAGCAAGTGCACCGGCGGCAGCATGAACCGGACCCCGCAGCAGTGGGGCGACGCCGTCCGCCAGGCGTACCCGGGCTACAGCGGCCCCCGCCCGCGCGTCCAGCTGTGGCACGGCACCGCCGACACCCTGGTGCCCTACTCGCTGCTGCAGGAGGAGATCGAGCAGTGGACGGACGTGTTCGGCCTGAGCCAGGCACCGACGGCCACCGACACCCCGCAGCCGGGCTGGCAGCGCCGCCGGTACGGCGACACCGTGGAGGCGTACAGCATCCAGGGCGCCGGGCACAGCCTCCCGTCCACCGGCATGGCCGCCCAGGCCATCGCGTTCTTCGGGCTCGCCGGGACGGTCACGGACCCGGCCGGTTCGTGCGCGGTCACGGCCACCGTGTCCGCCTGGAACACCGGCTTGACGGAGAACCTCACCATCACGAACACCGGCAGCGCGCCGATCGACGGCTGGTCCCTCGCCTTCACCCTGCCGGCCGGCCAGCGGGTCACGTCGGGCTGGGGCGCCACCTACTCCCCCGTCTCGGGCCAGGTGACGGCACGCAACGCCGCCTACAACCCGGTCCTCGCCCCGAACGCCTCGACCACGATCGGCTTCCAGGCCACCCACACCGGCGACCCGGCCGCGCCGACGGCCTTCGCGCTCAACGGCACCACCTGTTCCGTCCGCTGACCCGATGACGCCGAACGCCCGGGCCGCCCACCGCGGCCCGGGCGTTCGGTTCTCCCCGGAACAAGGCCTCAGCGGTACCCGGCCGCGACGATGTTCGCCTGCACCGCGTTCTCCGTCGCATCCGACGGGTACCCCGCCACCATCGCCCCTTCGTAGAACGTCCCCGCGCTCAGGTTCGCGCCCCCGCCCGGCTTGCAGCAGTCACCGCCGCTGCCCAGCACGATCGCGCCCTGCTTCTTCATCGGGCTGTAGCCGTTCGGGAGGTTGCCGTCCCACAGGGTCGTCAAGCTGCCGGACTGGGCGTCGCTGCCCTTGATCGCGAAGCGGGACGTGCCGTTGTTCTTCAGCACCGCCGTGACGAACTTGCTGCCGAACGCCCGCTGGTTCGGGTTCCACGTCTGGCTGCCGCCGGGGTACAGGCCCCACTCGAGGTCGGCCTGCACCCACGGGCCGGTGCCGGAGCAGCCGCCGAACCAGCACTGCTTGCCGAAGTTGAGGGCGTCCATCGCGCCGGCGGCGTCGGCCTTGCGGGTCGTTTCGCTGTTGCCGTAGTCGAAGCAGCAGCCGCTGTTGACGTGGGTCCCGCTGGTCACCATGTACATGCCCTCGGGCGCGCTGCCGGTGGGCACGCCGGTCAGGTGGCCGTCGCGCCAGTAGCTGTTGCCCGGGTTGATGTACAGCGAATACGCCTTCCGGCTGCCGATCGTGAGCGACTCCGTGGTCGACTTCGCCGGGCTGCTCTGGCTGGAGCCCGGCACCACGCTCGACCCCTGGTACCACAGGTCGTTGCCCCGCCCGGACTGGTCGTAGACCACCGTCGTGACGCAGGAGGTGTTGGCGCAGAAGGAATCCTGCCCCGCGGCGTCCGCGGCACCACCGGCCGCCACGACGCTGATGTTGCGCGTCGCGTTGTCGGACGCGCGCCGGACCTGGTACAGGTTGCCGCTGTAGGCGCCGTAGAGCGCGCGGACCGTGCTGTGCGCGGCGATGCACGGCGTACCACCCGACGCGTAGATGTCGCACGGACCCGCGCCGGTGGGCACCGAAGTCCCGGTGGTCCACCGCTGGTTGCTCTGGCCGTGACAGGTCCAGATGATGACCGGGGTCCCGTTCGCCGTCCCGGCGCCGTTCACGTCGAGGCACAGCCCCGACTGGACGCCGGTGACCGTGCCGTCGGAGTTCTGCCGCCACTGCTGGTTCGCCCCGCCGGTGCAGGTCCAGATGATCACCGCCGTCCCCGGCGCCGTCCGGTTGCCGTAGGCGTCCACGCACCGCGTGCCGCTCATCGCCCGCAGTTCCCCGGCGGCGGTGAACTCGAAGGACTGGCTCGCCTGGCCGGTGCAGTCGCGGATCTCCAGCGCCGTACCCGCCGTGTCCACGCCGCCCGCCACGTTCAGGCACCGCCCCGACGCCGCGCTCGTGAGGGTCGTCGCCGCCGCGGACGCCGGTGCCGCGCCGGCCAGCGCGGCCGCCAGCACCGCGGCCGACACCAGGACGGCGCGCACCGGCTTGACTCGAATGGTCACGGGTTCTCCTTCGGATGTTAGCGCTAACAGAAATGGTCAAGCGGTCGCGCGCAGGATGAGCTTGGTGTCCAGCACGGCGCAGCGGGGCGCGGCCGAGCCGCCGAGCATCGCGAGCAGCTCGCCGGTCATCCGGGCGCCCATCTCTTCGATCGGCTGGCGGACGGTGGTGAGCGGCGGGTCCGTCCGGCGGCCGATCGGCAGGTCGTCGAACCCGATGACGGCCACGTCGCCGGGCACCCGCCGGCCGGCGCGGTGCAGGGCCCGCAGCGCGCCGACCGCCATCATGTCGGAGGCGGCGAAGATGGCGTCGACGTTCGGCCTGCGGTCCAGCAGCCGGGTGGTGGCGTGCTCGCCGGACGCCTGGCCGAAGTCGCCGAACACCACCAGGCCGCGGTCGGCCTGCCCGGCGCCCACCACCGCCTGCCGGTAGCCGAGCAGCCGGTCCACGCCCGCGGTCATGTCCTGGGGGCCGGCGATGGTCGCCACGGTCCGCCGCCCGGCGTCGATGAGGCGCTGGGTGGCCCGCTGCGCGCCACCCCGGTTGTCCACGTCGACGTACGACGAGCAGCCCCCGCCCCCGACCGGGCGGCCGCCGAACACCACCGGGATGCCGAGCCAGTCCAGGTCGAGCGGACGGCGGCCGTGCATGCCGACGACGAGGGCGCCGTCGACGTGGCCGCCGTCGAGGTACCGCAGCACCGGGGCCTGGTAGTTCTCCGTCGCGGGCACGGTGAGCAGGACGAGCTGCAGGCCCGCCTCGGTCAGCTCCTTCCCCGCGCCGGCCGAGATGCGGGCGAAGAACGGATCGGCGAACAGCCGCAGCACCTCCTCGCACACGACCAGCGCGACCGAGCCGGTGCGGCCCGCGGTCGCCCGCGCGGCTCTCTGCCGGGCGTACCCGAGAGCCGACATCGCCGACTCCACCTGCTTGCGCGTTTTCGGCCGGACCCGCGGAAAACCGTTGAGCACGCGGGACGCGGTGGCGGTCGACACGCCGGCCGCCCGCGCGACGTCGGCCAGGGTCGGACGGAGCTGGGGCAACTCGACGGACGACACGTTCGCTCTCCCAAGACTTCGTTGTCTCTGCAAGGGCTCGATGGAGGATACCGCCGGTCAGCGGGCAGGTCAGGCGCGCTGAAGCCGGAACCGCTGGTTGGCCCCTCCGGTGGCCGTCCACTGGGAGATCCGCGCGCCGTCGGCGGTCGAGGCGCCCCAGACGTCCATCGTCAGACCGCTCAAGCGGTTGACCAGGCCGACGACGCCGCCACCCAGGTCGGCCACGCGCCACTGCTGGGCGGCGGCCCCGGAGTCCGGCTGCTGGCTGATGTCCGCGCCGGTGCCCGACCCGGCCACCTGGAGCACCAGGCCGCTGTGGCGCGCGCGGACGCGGTAGTAGCCGTCGCCGGAGTCGAGGAAGTCGAACTGCTGGTTCTGCCCGCCGGTGGCCGTCCACTGCTGCAGCAGGGCGCCGGCCGCGGTGGAGACGCCGCTGATGTCCAGGAGCTTGCCGCTGTGCTCGGCCGCCAGGGTGTAGTTCACCCCGACCTGAACCGGCGACCCGGACGGCGGCGTCGAGGAGCCGAACTGCGTGAAGAACTTCCAGACCTCGCCCGACGTCCAGGTCTGCCAGCCGCTGCAGGTGCACCCGTCGCGCGGGCCGGGGTCGTGGCCGCCGTCGAACGCGGCCCAGACCACCGGGTAGCCGGCCCGGCAGCCGGAGTACGCCGTGACGATGTGGGTGTGGCTGCCGCTCGAGGGCTCCGGCGGGTTCTGCGCGGCGCACCCGTTGTTCCGGACGAACTGGTCGCGCAGCGCGCGGCCGGACGCGATGGGCAGGACGTTGTCCCCGATGCCGTGCATGCCGATGTACGCGACCGGCTGGGTGCCGCCGCTGCACCCGCTGAGGTTGGCCCCGGAGTAGACGGCGACCGCGCGGAAGACCGACGGCCGCGCGCAGGCGAGCGCGTAGCTCATCGCCCCGCCGTAGCTGAAGCCGCCCGCGAAGACCTGGGACGTGTCGACGCACAACGCCGCCTCGAGCTGCCTCAGCAGGTCGTCGATGAAGGTGACGTCCTGGCCGCCCGGGTTGGCCCAGCCGTTGCCGTTGCCCTGGGGCGCCACGAAGATCGTGGTGTTGCCCGCGCTGTCGGCGAGGCGCCGGAGGCCGTAGTACGACCAGTTGTAGCCGTCGGTCCCGCCGGAGTCGACGTCGTTGGCCGTGCCGCCGCGCCAGTGCAGCCCGACGAACAGCCGGTACGGGTGGGAGCTGTCGTAGTTGGACGGCACCCGCAGGATGTAGCTGCGGTTCTGGCCGCCGCTGGAGATCGTGTGGCTACCGCTGGCCAGGCCGGGAGCGGTCCCGCACCCCGCGGTGCCTGCCGCCGCCGCACGGGGGACGGCGGCCTGGGCGGTGCCGATCGCGGGCGTCATCAGCAGCGCCCCGATCGCGGCCGACGCGAGCAGACGTCTGAACCTCATCGCGTGCGCTCCTTTCCCCGGTCAGTTCCGGGTCCATTGCTGGGTGGTGGCGTGCGTGCAGGTCCCGAGCCGGACGGCGGTGCCGTTCCCGGTCGCGCCCGCGAGTTCCAGGCAGAGCCCCGACTGCGTCCCGGTGATGGTGCCGTCGGAGCCGATCCGCCACTTCTGGTTGGCGCCGCCGTGGCAGGCCCAGATGATCGCGGCCGTGCCGGGCGCGGTCCCGGCGCCCTCGGCGTCGAGGCAGCGCAGCGAGCCACCGGAGTAGACGGTCAGCTCCCCGGCCGCCGTGGCCGTCCACGTCTGGTTCGCGCCGCCGTGGCAGTCCCAGACCTGCAGGCGCGTGCCCTGGGTGGTCGACTGGCCCGGCACGTCCAGGCACCGGCCCGCGGCCACCGACCGCACCGGCGCGCCGGTGGCCGTGCTCCCACCGGCGTCGAGGCCGAGGAAGGAGATGGCGTACGCGAGCATCCCGGCCTGGGGCAGGGTGTGGCCGGTCCCCGCGATCGTGATGCCCTCGACGGGCGCCTGGGTGCCGGTGCCGCCGTAGCGGTTCCGGGTCCACGACGACTGCGGGTGGTCGGTGGCCGACGGCGTCTGGCCCAGCCCGCGCAGCGCGGTCCACTGCTTGATCTCTTCGCCGTAGTTCGGGTACGCCAAGGTGGTGTCCTGGTCGCCGTGCCACAGCTGCATCCGCGGGTAGCCGCCGGAGTAGCCGGGGTACATGGCGTGGGCCTGGTCGGCCCACTGCTGCGCGGTCTTGATGACGTTCCCGCCCGCGCACTGGCTGTTCCAGAGCGAGCCGTCGGTGGTGGCGAAGCAGCCGGCGGGCACGCCGGAGAAGGCCGCGCCGGCGGAGAAGACGTCGGGGTATTCGGCGGCGAGGACGTTGGTCATCATGGCGCCCGAGGAGAAGCCGCTCACGACGATGCGGCCCGGGTCCACGTTGTAGTGCTGGCGGGTCCAGGCGACCATCGCCATGATGCCGGTGCTGTCACTGCCGCCGTCGCGGGTCAGGCCCGCTTTGGTGGACACGTCGAAGCAGTGGCCGTCGCGGGTCGCTTCGGGGACGACGACGAGGTAGCCGTAGCGGTCGGCCGCCGTCGCGTAGTCGTGCCCGTTGCCGTTGAAGATCGCGCTCGCCGAACCGCTGCAGTAGTGCACCAGCACGAGCAGGGCCGGTTTGGGCGCCACGTTGTCCGGCACGTACAGGTACATGCCGAGGTTGGTCGGGTTGGCGCCGAACCCGGTGACGCGGGTCAGCGTGGCGGCCTCGGCCGGCGCGGCGGTCGCGAACACCGCCACGAGGGGCACGAGGAGGAGGAACGCGAGGGCTCCGACGAGGCCACGCAGTCGGCCCCGCCTGCCGCCACCCCGCGCGCCGAACGTCTTGAATGAGTCATTCAGGTCTTCGGAGGTCCTGAATGACTCATTCAGGACACCGGGGGAACGCTCCGGACCGTGTTTCATCGCAGGCTCCACTGCTGGTTGGCCTGGCCGCCGCAGGACCAGAGGATGATCTTCGTGCCGTTGGCCGTGCCCTGGGCGTTCGCGTCGACGCACAACCCCGACTGGACGCCGGTGATGGTGCCGTTGGCGTTGACGTTCCACTGCTGGTTCGCCTGGTTGTGGCAGTCCCAGATGATGACCTGCGTGCCGTTGGCCGTGCCCTGCCCGGACGCGTCCAGGCACTTGTTCCCGTAGACCACCAGCTGCTTCCCGCTGGTGTAGGTCCACAGCTGGTTGGCGGCCTGGCTGCCGCAGTCGCGCAGCTGGACCTGGGTCCCGTTGGCCGTCGAGGAGTTCGGCACCTCGACGCACCGGCCGGACTGCGTCCCCACGATCTGCTTGCCCGCGGCCGGGGTGCCTGGCTGGCCGACGCCGGCGCCGGTGAAGTGCACCCAGTTGACGTTGAACAAGTAGGCGGCGCCGCTCTGGCCGGCGGGGTTGCGGGCCACGAAGTAGAGCTTGCCGGTGCCGGTCGGCGGGCTCGCCAGGGTGACCGCGAAGTCCTGCCAGTTCTGCCAGCCGCCGGTGCCGGTGATCGGCACCGAGGTGACCAGTGCGCCGTCCGGTGCGTTGCGGCGCACCTCGAGCGTGCCGCCGGAGCCGCCCGAGGAGGCCCGGACGTGCAGCCCGGTGATGTTGTCCAGTGCGATCGGGTCGACCGACCACCAGTCGCCGTCCTGGACGAACGCCGCGCTGCTGCCGCCGCCCGTCGGGTCGGTGGCGGCCTCCACGGTGACGCCCGGGGTGTCGGTGCCCTTCCCGTCCGCGGTGCGGCCGGTGGCGGTGAAGAACTCGGCCTGCTTCATCTCGGGTTGCAGGATCGCCTGGGCGCGGGTGGTGATCGGGCCCGCTCCCCCGGCGCCGCCCTTGTCGGTGTAGGACGCTTCGACGACGTAGAAGATGTTGTCGTTTTCGCTGTGCCCCGAGGAAAGCGTGGTCTGCACGTCGGCGGTGCAGCCGTGGTACTGGTCGAGCGGGTGCCCGTGCTCGTCGTGGCCGAGGTAGGCCTGGATGGTGACCTGCGAACAGTCGATCGTCCCGTCCTCGGGATCGGTGACCGTGACGGCGAAGCGCACCTTGTCGCCCCACTCGAACAGCCCGCCGGTCGGTGGGGTCGTGATGGTGACCGACGGCGCCGTGTTGCCCGCGGTGATCGCGACGCTCGCGGTGCCGGTGGCCCCGGCCGAGTTGGTCACGGTGAGCACGGCGGTGTAGTTGCCGGCGGCGTAGGTGTGGCTCGGGTTCGCCGCGGTGGACGTGGTGCCGTCGCCGAAGTTCCAGCTGTAGCGCAACGCCGAGCCGCCCGGGTCGGCCGAGCCGGCGCTGGAGAAGTTCACGGTGAGCGGCGCCGGCCCGCTGGTGCGGTCCGCGGCCGCCTTCGCGACCGGTGCGGCGGAGCCCCCGCCGAGGTAGTCGACCCGGTCGATGGACGCGTCGCTGTTGCCGCCGCCGTACCCGGTGCCCCATTCGATGATGTAGAGGGCGCCGTCCGGGCCGAACTTGAAGTCCATCGGCCGGTTGAACTTCACCGACGGCAGCAGCGGGTCGATCGAGGTGACGTTCGTGCCGGCGCTGTCGAGCTGGAAGGTGTACATCGAGCTGGTGTTCCACTCGGCGAAGACCGCCCGCCCGTCGAAGTCCACCGGCCACTTGCGGGTGGAGGAGAGGTTCGGGTCGTACCGGTAGACGGGACCGGCCATCGGCGCGCCGCCGGACAGCTGCGGGAAGTGCGCGGGGTCGGCGGTGTAGTGGTAGTACACCTGCGCGGGGATGGCCGGCGGCAGCTTGGTCAGGCCGGTGTTGTTCGGCGAGCTGTTGGTGGGGCCGCCGGCGCAGTCGAACTTCGCGCCGGAGGTGCCGGTGGCGAAGTCGTACTGGTTGTAGGGCAGGTTGGGGCCGATGCAGAACGGCCAGCCCGCGTTTCCGGGTTGGCTGACGACGTCCCATTCCACGGTGTTCTGCGGGCCGCGGGTCGAGCTGGCGTTCGGCGCGTCCGGGCCGTAGTTGGCGACCAGGGGGTAGCCGGTCTTCGGGTCGAGGCCCATCCGAAACGGGTTGCGCTCACCCATCGTGTAGATCTCCGGGCGGGTGTTCGCCGTTCCGGGCGGGAACAGGTTGCCCGAGGGGATCGTGTAGGTGCCGTTGGACTCCGGGTGGATCCGCAACACCTTGCCGGACAGGCTGTTGGTGTTGCCCGCGGTGCGTTCGGCGTCCCAGTACGCGCGCCCGGACCGCCGGTCGAGCGGGCTGTAGCCGTCGGAGGCGAACGGGTTGGTGTTGTCCCCCAGCGACAGCCACAGGTTGCCGTTCTTCTTGTCGATGACCATCCCCGCGCCGTGGTGGCAGCATTCGGCGCGCTGCACCGGCACGTCCAGCACGACCTTCTCGGTCGACCGGTCGATCGTGTCGCCGGTGACGGTGAAGCGGCTCAGCCGGTCGACGTTGCCGGCGTTGTTCGGCGAGTAGTAGACGTACACCCATTGGTTCGTCGCGAAACCGGGGTCCAGCGCGATGTTGAGCCCGCCGGACTCGTTGGCCGTGAAGACGTCGAGGTGCGTCGCGAGGACCGCGGTGCCGTTCGGCTTGACGACCTTCACGTCCCCGAGGCGGTCGATGTAGAACACGCGCCCGTCCGGGGCGACGTCCAGCGCCATCGGGTTGGACGTCTCGGTGTGCAGGGTGACCTTCTGGAACTTCGAGTCGGGTGGCAGGGCCGCGGCGGCCTGGCCCGAGGGGGTCGCGAGGACGGGAACCAGCGCGGCGGCCACCACCGCGGCCACCGCCAGCGCGCCGCGGCGCAGCGCGGAAAATCCGGACATGACAGGTCTCCTCGAAGCAGCCGGGTGGTTCAGCGCAGGGTCCACTGCTGGTTGGCCTGCCCGCTGCAGGACCAGAGGATGATCTTGGTGCCGTTGGCCGTGCCGCGGCCCGAGGCGTCCAGGCAGAGGTTCGACTGGACACCGGTAATCGTGTTCGCGCTAACATTCCACTGCTGATTGGATTGCCCGGTGCAGTCCCAGATGATCACCGGCGTGCCGTTGGCCGTACCGCGGCCGGAAGCGTCCAGGCACTTGTTCCCGTACACCGTCAGCTGCTTGGCCGCGGTGTAGGTCCACGTCTGGTTCGCCTGGCCCGCCACGCAGTCCCGCAGCTGCACCTGCGTGCCGTTGACCGTCGAGGCGTTCGGCACCTCCACGCACCGGCCCGACTGCGCGCCCACGATCTGCTTGCCCGACGGCGGCGGTGTCGTGGTGACCGAGCAGTCGGCGGCGACGGCACCGGCCGCGGTCCGGATCCCGCCCAGCAGCAGGTGCCGGAAGTTCGCTTCGCCGAAACTTTCGATCGTGTGGCCCATGGCGGTGTACCAGGCCCGGCCGCCGTCGAAGTCGTGGCACCACGTGGTGGGGTGGTCCGCGCCCATCGTGCCACCCGAGTAGCTCGATTCGTCCACAGTGGTCAGGACGTGGACCGACGGGCGCGGGTTCGCCCGGAAGTCGTACCACTCGTCGAAGTGGGTGTACTGCGCCGGCAACCCCTGCGTGGACGGGTGGTTCGCGTCTTCCACCTTCACGAGCGCGTTCTGCTGCGCCGGGTGCTGCTTGAAGTAGGCCCCGACCAGCTGGCCGTACCACGTCCAGTCGTAGCCGCTGTCGGACGCGGCGTGGACGCCGGCGAACCCGCCGCCGTGCTCGATGTACCGCCGGAAGGCGTCCTTCCCGGCCTGCGTGCCGACCGGGTCGCCGGTCGTGGAGAGGAAGACGACGGCGGCGTACGGGGCCAGGCCGGCGTCGGTGAACGTGGAGTCGTCCTCGGTGGCGTCCACCGCGAAGCCGTTCTGCTGCCCCAGTTCCCGGATCGCGGCGATCCCGGCGGGGATGGAGTCGTGGCGGAACCCGGTGGTCTTGGAGAACACCAGCACCTTGAAGGCCGCCGCGGGCGCGGCGGCGACGGGGGCCGCGAAGCCCAGGACCAGTGCGGCGAGCAGGACAACCGCGCGCAGAGCACGAGACAGCGTCGTCACGGGTACTCCTCTTCAGGAGCGCGAGGAGCGTGCGGGGTGCGCGCTCCGGAATCGTCCGGCTACCGGCCGAACGGGCAAGAGCCAAGATAAGAGTGCTTGGCGGCAAAGGTCAATGCGCGGTGAAACTTACGCAGCCGCATCGTGTCCACAAAGGAATGAGCACGACGGTGCCGTGCTCATCGGGCGAAGAGGCGCCGCTGGATCTCCCGCCGGTAGTCCTCCAGGGTGTTGTCGAGGTGGACGGCGACCGCCTGGGCCGCGCGGTCCGGGTCGCCGTCCCGGACCGCGCGGTGGATGGCCGCGTGCTCTTCGACGGCGGCCGACGCGTGCCCGCCGACCGCGCCGGACATCCCGATGATGTTCGTCTGGCGTTGCAGGCGGCGGGCTTCGCGCACGGCCGCGACGAGGAACTGGTTGTGGGACGCGGTGGCGATCGCGAGGTGGAAGTCGTCGTCGCCGCGGTCGAACAGCGCGCTCTGCCCGGTCAGGTGCCCGCGACGGCAGGTCTCGGCGGCGGCCTCGATCGCGCGCAGCTCGACCGGCGTGGCGTTGGCCGCCGCCAGCCGGCCGGCCGCCGTTTCCTGGACCCGGCGGAACTCGAAGAGCATGTAGACGTGGTCGAGGTCGGCGGGCAGGAAGAAGCCGCCCCACCGGGGCGCACCGAGCATGCCCTCGTCGTCGGACACATACAGCCCACGTCCCTTGTGCGCTCGCACCCGGCCGATCGCCGAGAGGATCTTGACGGCCTCCCGCACCACGGTCCGGCTGGTTCCCATCCGCGCCGCCAGCTCGACCTCGGTCGGCATCCGGTCGCCGGGTTTCAGGTCCAGCTCGGCGATCAGGTGCAGGAGCTGCTCGGCCACCACTTCGTAGCCGGGCCGGTACGGGGCAGGCGGTGCGGTCTCCTCGTCACGAGTCACCCGATGAGTATGACTCACCGGCTCCGGCGTGTGACTGTACCGCGCCACACCGGCGTGCGGTCAACACCGCCGAGAGCCGGAATGAAAGTTACATGCGTTGGCACAGGTGAAAATGTCGAACGCGGATGCCGCGCCGCCGGACCCCTTGACGCCGGTCACCCGATGACCTCGTATGAGTCGTACACATCCCGCCCCCTCGGCCCGTCCGATCCACTGTGGACCGTCCCGTCCCCGGAGAGGTTGCCGCCATGCCGCCGCGCCCCGGTTCCGCGGCCGCCGCGCTCGTCACCGCCCTCCTGGTGACCGCGGTGGCCGCGCCGCCCGCCCACGCCGCGACCGTCACCATCGCCGTGGCCCCCACCGGCGACGACGCCAACCCCGGCACGCCCGACCGCCCGGTCGCCACCCCGGCCAAGGCCCAGCAGCTGGCCCGCGCGCAGTCGGGGGCTTCCGACGTGGTCGTGCAGCTCGCCGGCGGCACGTACCGGCTTTCGGCTCCGCTCGAGTTCACCAGCGCCGACTCGGGGCAGAACGGCCACACCGTCACCTGGCAGGCCGCGGCCGGCCAGACGCCCATCCTTTCCGGCGGTACGCAGGTAACCGGCTGGGCGGTGCAGGACGCGGGCCAGAACATCTGGGCGGCCGCCGTGCCGCCGGGCACCGACTCGCGGCAGCTGTTCGTGGACGGCGTGCTGGCGCCGCGCGCGGCGATCCCGATCTCACGCACCGACGTGCAGATCACCGCTACGGGCATGACCATCGTCAACCCCGCGCTGAACTACCTCGCCACGCTGCCGCGGCAGGACCGGATCGAAGTGGAGAGCCAGAACTCCTTCACCGACCGGTACTCCCCCGTCGACCACATCAGCGGCACGTCGATCGTCATGCGGCAACCCGCGTGGAACAACAACAACTGGGGCTACGACACCCTCGCCAAGCCCTTCGGCGGCGGCCAGCTGTTCCTGGAGAACTCCGCTTCGTTCCTGAAGAACGCGGGCCAGTGGTACCTGGACCCGGACGCCGGCAAGCTCTACTACAAGGCACCGGCCGGCTGGGTGCCCGGCGCCCACGACGTCGAACTCCCCCGGCTCACGTCGCTGCTGCAGATCAGCGGCACCTACGACGACCCGGTGCGCGGAATCGCCTTCCAGGGCCTGCACTTCGAGCACACGACGTGGCTCACGCCGGGCACTTCGGTCGGTTACGCCAACCAGCAGAGCGGCACGTTCCTCCCCGCCGCGGCGCCGATGCCGGGCGACTTCCTCAGCTCGTGCCAGTCGGGCTGCCCGCTGTTCGAGGGCGCCCGCAACGGCTGGGCGCAGGCCCCGGCCGCCGTGCAGGTGTCGGCCGCGACCGGGATCACCTTCAGCGGCAACACGTTCACCCACCTCGGGCAGGTGGCGCTGGGCATCGGCAACGACGCGAACGCCCACGCGTCCGGGATCGGCCTCGGGGCGTCGTCGATCGTCGTGGACCACAACACGTTCACCGAGGACTCGGGCTCGGGCGTCGTCGTCGGCGGCGTGCGGCCGGACGCCCACCACCCCGCGAACCCGGCGATGACCAACCGCGACATCACCTTGTCGGGCAACACGATCAGCCGCGTCGCGCTGGACTACCGGGAAATGGCCGGCATCCTGTCGACCTACGTCACGCACGCGGTGATCACGCACAACGACGTCGCGAACCTGACCTACGACGGCATCGACGTCGGCTGGGGCTGGGGCGCGAACGACCCGGGTGGCAGCCAGGACTACCGCAACCGCGGCCTGTACAACTACCAGCCGGTCTACACCACCCCGACCACGTTGCGGGACACGGTTGTCAGCTACAACCGGGTGCACGGCACCAAGAAGCTCATGCACGACGGCGGGAGCATCTACAACCTCTCCGCCAACCCCGGCAGCTCCATCGACCACAACCACGTGTACGACAACAACCGCACGGTCGGCCTGTACCTGGACGAGGGCTCGCGCTACGTTTCCCTGTCGGCCAACGTGATCCAGGACTCCGGCGTGTGGGCGTTCACGAACGCCAGTGGCAGCAACAACACCAGCGACAGCACCTTCAGCGGCAACTGGTACAACGGCGGTGCGACGAACGTGGCCACCGGGCCGCCGCACAACAACGTCCTGAGCGGCAACGTCCAGGTGAGCGGCACCAGCTGGCCTTCCGGCGCGCAGCAGGTCATCGCCGCCGCGGGCCCGGGCGGCACCGGGCCGGCCGCGACCCCGGTGCGCGCGGCCGGGGCGGGCCGGTGCCTGGACGTCAGCGGCGCGAGCACCACCCCCGGCGCGCAGGTGCAGATCTGGGACTGCCACGGCGGCGCCAACCAGTCCTGGACCCGGACCACCGCGGGCGAGCTGACCGTGTACAGCGGCGACAGCACCCGGTGCCTGGACGCCTCCGGCCAGGGCACCACCCCGGGCACCAAGGTCGTCAGCTGGACCTGCAACGGCGGCGCCAACCAGCGCTGGCAGGTCACCTCGGCCGGCGCCGTCGTCGGTGTCCAGTCCGGACTGTGCCTGGACGTCACCGGCGGCGGGACCGCCAACGGCACCGCCGTCCGGCTCTGGACGTGCACCGGGCAGGCCAACCAGCAGTGGACCTTCGGCTGACGGATCGAGGAGAACCATGAGAATCCGGCTCATCGCGGCCGCGCTGTTCCTGGGCGCCCTGCTCCCGGCCACCCCCGCGGCCGCCGACTCCAACGGCGGCGTCCGGGTCATGCCGCTCGGCGACTCCATCACCGAAGGCACCCAGGTTCCCGGCGGGTACCGGATCGGGCTGTGGCAGCGCCTGAGCGCGGGCGGCTACCAGGTCGACTTCACCGGCTCGCAGTACAACGGCCCGGCCGCCCTCGGCGACCACGACCACGAGGGCCACCCGGGCTGGCGCATCGACCAGATCGACGCGAACGTCGTCACCTGGCTGCGGAACACCGGCTCGCACACGGTCCTGCTGCACATCGGCACCAACGACATCCTGCAGAACTACGACGTCGGCCGCGCACCGGCCCGGCTGTCCGGCCTGATCGACCACATCACCGCGACCGCACCGGACGCCGAGGTCTTCGTCGCCACGATCATCCCGCTCGCCAACTCCGGGCAGGAGTCCGCGGCCCGCACGTTCAACTCCGCGATCCCCGGCATCGTGACGGCCAACCAGAACGCCGGCAAGCACGTGCACCTGGTCGACCTGCACTCGGCGGTGACCACCGGCGACCTGATCGACGGCATCCACCCGACGGCAACCGGGTACGACAAGATGGCCGCCACCTGGTTCGGCGCGCTGAAGTCGGTACCCGGGAGCATCGGCACCCCCGGGACGTCGTCGGCACGGCAGATCGTCGGCGCGCAGTCGGGCCGGTGCGTGGACGCGGCGAGCGCCGCCAACGGAACCCAGGTCCGGCTCCAGGACTGCGGCGGCCAGGCCGGCCAGGCGTGGACCCCCGCCGGCCAGACGCTGACCGTCGGCGGGACGAAGTGCCTCGACGCGTCCGGCCACGGCACCACGAACGGCACCCCGGTGATCGTCTGGGACTGCCACGGGCAGACCAACCAGCAGTGGACGATCACCGCGAACGGCTCGATCACCGGCGTCCAGTCGGGCCTTTGCCTCGACGCGTACGGACAGGGCACCGCCAACGGCACCCAGCTGGTCCTCTGGACCTGCAGCGGACAGGCGAACCAGCGCTGGACGCTGCGCTAGACCGCACCCCGGCGAGCGCCCCAATGTGGCCTTCGGTGCGTCAGACGCACCCAAGGCGGCCTTCGGTGCGTCAGACGCAACCAAGGCCACATTGGGGCGCTCGGCCCGGGCGTCAACGAACTTTCGACGCGTGACCCAGGAGGAACGACATGGCCCGAGTGCTGGTGCTCACCGGCGACGCCGCCGAGGAGCTCGACTCGATGTACCCGATCTTCCGCCTGCGCGAAGGCGGACACGAGGCGGTCGTGGCCGCGCCCACGACGCGGCCGGTGCGCCTGGTGGTCCACGACTTCGAACCCGGCTGGGACGCCTACACCGAGAAACCGGGGCACCTGCTCCCGGTCGACCTGGCGTTCGCCGACGTCGACCCGGCCGAGTTCGACGCGCTCGTGATCCCCGGCGGCCGCGCGCCGGAGTACCTGCGGGCCGACCCGGAGGTGGCCCGGATCGTCCCGCCCTTCTTCGCGCGCGAGCTCCCGGTCGGCACCATCTGCCACGGCGCCCAGGTCCCGGCGGCGCTCGGCCTCCTGCGCGGCCGAACCACAGCCGCCTTCCCGCCCCTGAAGCCGGACGTCGAGCAGGCGGGCGCCACGTTCGCCGACGCACCCGACGTCGTCGACGGCGCGATGGTGTCCTGCCGCGGCTGGCCCGACCTGCCCGAGTGGTCCCGCGCTTTCCTCCGCGTCCTCGAGAAGGCGAGCCAAGGTTCATGACGACCTCAGCCCGACGCGCCGGCAAGCCGGTCCGGCGCGTGCTCGGCGCCGCCGCCGTCCTCGTCGCGGTGACGGCGTGCGGGACCGGTGGCGGCGGCGCCCAGAACGAGTTCCAGCCGGTGCCGCAGACCGGCGGGCCGCTCACCGTGTGGGTCGACTCGACGCGGCTGCCCGCCGTCCAGCTGTACCAGAAGCAGCACCCGGCGGCGCAGCTGAACGTCGTCACCTACGACGGCGACGCCAACGGCTCGAACTACCTGCAGACCAAGGTGAGCCTGTTCAACCGCACCCGCAGCGGCTGGCCGGACGTCGTGTTCAGCACCCAGAACAACGAGACCTCCTGGGCGGTGCAAGCCGGCTTCACCGCGCCGCTGAACAAGGGGCAGATCCCGGCTGCCACGCTCAGCGAGTGGGCGCCCGGTGCCAACGACCCGTGCACGGTGGACGGCACGCTTTACTGCCTGCGCAACGACCTCGCCCAGACCGTGCTCTGGTACAACGCCGCCCTGATGCGGCAGTGGAACTACCAGGTGCCCCGGACCTGGGAGGAGTACCAGGCGCTGGGTGAGCGCGTCGCCGCCGAGCACCCCGGTTACCTGGTCGGCACGGCCGGGGACAGCTTCACCCCGGAGATCTATCTGTGGGCGGGCAAGTGCGGCGCCAACCAGATCACCGGCCCGAAGACGGTCAAGGTCGACACCACCAGCCCGGCCTGCACCCGGATGGCGGCGCTCCTCGACACGCTGGTCCGGAACCGGACGATGGCCACCAGCAGCGTGTTCAGCTCGGACTTCGACAAGAACTCCGGCGACAAGATCCTCATGCTGCCCGGGCCGTCCTGGTTCGGCGGCTCGATCTTCCAGGAGTCGTTGAAGACGCCCAAGGGCCAGATCGCCGTCGCGCCGATGCCGCAGTGGGCAGGCGAAACGGCGCCGTCGGTCGGCAACGTCGGCGGCGGCACCTGGCTGCTGTCCGCGCACAGCGCCAACCTCAAGGCCGCCACCGACTTCCTCACCTGGGTGACCACCGCGCCCGACTACCAGGGCCAGGTCGCGCCGGGCTACCCCGCCCACACGGGCGCGGCGAAGTCCTGGCTCGCGAAGCAAGCAGCCAGCGGGTACTACGTCGGCGACATCACCGGGCCGTTGCGGACGGCCGCCGCGCAGGTGTGGCCCGGCTGGGGGTACGGCCAGTTCAGCCAGGAGGCGATCTGGGCCGCGACCGTCACGCCCGGCCAGACCGCGGGCAAGACGCTCGTCTCCCTGCTCCCCGACTGGCAGCAGGCGATCACCGACCACGCGCGGGCCACCGGCTACGAGGTCGGCCGGTGAGCACGGGCCGGACCGGGCACCTGTTCGTCGCCGCGTACGTCGTCCTGCTGCTCGCGTTCGGCATCGTGCCCACGGGGTACGCGGTGTACTTCGCGTTCACCGACGCGGGCAACCGCTTCGCCGGCCTGGCGAACTTCGCCGAGGCCGCCGAAGACTTCCGGTACCTGCCCGCGGTCGGGCACGTGGCGCTCTACCTGCTGTGCTGGCTGGTGTCGCTGGTGGTGCTCGTCGTCGGCCTGGCCCTGCTGCTGCACCGCCTGCGCTCCCGGACGGCGGGCACCGCCCTGCGCTTCCTCTACTACCTCCCCGGGGCGCTGGCCGGCGCGGCGAGCGTCCTGGTCTGGCTCTTCATGCTGGACCCGGCCGTGAGCCCGGTGGGCTTCCTGCTGCGGGCGGCCGGGTTCGACACCTTCGGCCAGGTCGTCGCGCCCGGGCACCTGCCGGTGCTGTTCACCGCGATCGCGTTCTGGACCGGCGCGGGTGGCTGGATCGTCGTGATGTACGGCGCGCTGAACACCATCTCCCCCGACCTGCTGGAAGCGGCGCGGATCGACGGCGCGGGCGCGTGGCAGACCGCGTGGCGCGTGCAACTACCGCTGCTGCGCAAGTGGATCGTCTACCTGGTGATCCTCGCGTTCGCCGGTGGCACCCAGCTGTTCGTCGAACCGCAGCTGCTTTCCCAGGCGAGCGTCGGCGTCGCCGGCCGCGACTACTCGCTCAACCAGCTCTCCTACGACTTCGCGTTCCAGTACGACAACGTGAACACCGCCGCGGCCGTCTCGGTCGAGCTGCTGGTGCTCAGTGTGGTCGTCGCGGGCGTGTTCGTCGCCCGGTCGGGGTTCTTCGATGCCGGCTAGCCCCCGCCGCAAGCCGCCGAACCCGGCGGCGGTCCTGGTGCTCGCGCTGTTCGTGGTCTTCTTCGCGCTGCCGGTGCTGTGGCTGGTGCTGGCCGCCACCAAGACCGACGACCAGCTCGTGCACGGCAACCCGCTGTCGTTCGGCTCGTGGGACGCGCTCGGGGACAACTGGACCGCGTTGACCTCCTTCGGGGACAACGCAATCCTCCGGTGGCTGGGCAACTCCGCGACGTACTCGTTCGTCGCGCTCGCGATCACGCTGTGCGTGGCGATCCCGGCCGGCTACGCCCTCGCGATGACCGAGTTCCGCGGCCGGCGCACGCTGCTCGTCGCGACCCTGGTGGTCATGCTGATGCCGAACGCGACCCTGGTGGTGCCGCTGTTCCTCGAAGCCAACGCGGTGCACCTGATCGGCTCGATGTGGTCGATCATCCTGCCGTACGCGTTCTACCCGTTCGGCGTGTACCTGACCTACATCTACTACAGCACTTCGATGCCCCGCGACCTGATCGACGCGGCGACGCTCGACGGCTGCTCGCCGTTCGGCGTGTTCCGCCACATCGCCCTGCCCCTGGCCGCCCCGGTGGCGGCGCTCGTCGGGTTCTTCAGCTTCGTCGCCAACTGGACCAACTACTTCCTGCCGTACGTCCTGCTCCCGGAAAGCGACCAGTTCCCCGTCCAGGTCGGCCTGGGCACCCTGCTCGCCGCCGTGCCCCAGTTCAACCCGACCGCCGGCACCGCGGCGGTCCACCGGCCGGAGCTCGCGCTGGCCACGCTGCTCGCGATCACCCCGGTGCTCGTCGTCTTCCTTTTCTCCCAGCGTTTCCTGGTAGCCGGCATGCTCGCCGGCGCGACCAAGGAGTGACCGCGATGCTCCCCGTCATCACCGCCTCGGTCCCCCTGCTCGAACCGCCCGGCTGGGCGATCGCCGAGCGCGGCCTCTTCGACCTGCTCGACCAGGCCTGGCGCCGGTTCGCCGCCGCCTTCACCGGGCCGGACGGACGGCTGCGCTACACCGGCGAGCTCAGCACCCGCGACGGCGTGGACGACTTCTACGAGACGTTCTTCAACTGGCCCCAGCTCTACCTGCTCGGCGGCGCCGCCGACCTCCTCCCCGAGTCCGAGCGCCACTGGGAGGGCGTCACCCGGCAGCTGACCGAGCTAGGCATGCTGCACGACGAGTACGAACGCGGCTACGACTGGTTCCACCAAGGGGAAAGCCTGCTGCTGCTGTACTTCCTGTGCATGGCCGCGCCGGAGCGGTGGCGGGACCGGGCACTGCGGTTCGCGGAGCTCTACGTCGACCCGGCGCACGGCGTCTACGACCCCGCGCACCGCATCATCCGGCGTCCCCACAACGGCAGCGACCCGGCGCGCGAAGGGCTCTTCGACGGTGACTCCTACCCCTGGCTGCCCCACGAGGCCCGGACGTACGGCTTCCCGCTGGAGTGGCTGCCGCCGGAGGACTCCGCGCTGGGCGAGCAGATGCGCCGCCGGATGGGGACGGGCGACACCGCGGTCAACCTGGCGGCGTCCGGGCTCGTCCTCAACGCGCTGCTGCTGACCGGCGACCCACGCTACCGCGACTGGCTCGCCGAGTACGTGGGTGCCTGGCGGGAACGCGCGACGGCCAACGGCGGCGTGCTGCCGGACAACGTCGCTCCCGACGGCACCGTGGGCGGCCTGCTGGAGGGCCGCTGGTACGGCGGGCACTACGGCTGGTCGTGGCCGCACGGCTGGTACAGCGTCGGGCACGCCGCCGTCGTCGGCGCGCTGTCGGCCGCGCTCGCGACGGGCGACGACACGTTCGCCGACCTGGTGCGCCCGGCGCTGGACGAGATCATCGCCCACGGCAAGGTCATGACGTTCACCGAAGCGGACTCCAGCCTCGCGTCGAAGTGGTCGGTCCAGCTGCGCGAGGACGTCCACACGCCCACGCTGCACGTGCCGTTCCGCCACGACGACCGCGGGTGGTTCGACTACAACCCGATGCTGATGGGCGTCCCGGTCGCGCTGTGGCACCACTCGGCCTCGGCGGCCGACCGCGACCGCCTCGACCGGCTGCGCGCCGCGAGCGGCTACGACTGGCGCACCGTGCGGCCCTTCCGCAGCAAGGAAGAGGCCGGCCACGAAGAGCCCTGGCTGGCCTACCTGGCCGGTGACGACCCCGGCTACCCGGAACGGATCCTGGCCGCCGCCCAGGCCCAGGTGCGCCACCGGCTGGCCCGCGTCGAGCGCTACCGCGGCCGGGACGTCCCGGAAGCCGACATCCACCTGTGGCAGCAGTCCAACCCGGTGGTCACCGAGGCACTGGTCCAGCTCACCTGGGGCGCGCCGCAGGTCGTCTACAACGGCGGCCTGCAGCAAGCCCGCGTGCGCTACTACGACGCGCGGTCGAGGCGGCCGGGCCTGCCGCCGTCGGTGGCGGCGCTGGTTTCCGGCATCGCCCCGGAGGCGACCGTCCTCGACCTGGTCAACCTCGCCCCGCAGGCGGCGCGGTCGCTGGTGGTGCAGGCCGGCGCCTTCGCCGAGCACCACATCCGGACCGCGGAGTACAGCGTGTGCGACGACCCTTCGTGGCTCGGCAACCTCTACGACTACGGCCACGGCGAGCCGGCCGTGACGTCGGCGTCGATCGGGGTCGGGGGGCCTTGGCTGCGCGTCGAGCTGCCGCCGTCCACGCGCATCCGCCTGAGGCTGGCGCTGGCGATGCGTGCGCGGCCGCCGTCGTACGCCGGCCCGTTCGACGAGTAGCCCGGGTCCGGATGTCATGAAAGGGTCGTTCAGGACGTGGGTGCGCGGGTCATGGCGGCCGCGCGGCTTTGCCCGGGGTCGCGGGGATGTCATGAAAGGGTCGTTCATGTCGTCGGACGAGATGAACGACCCTTTCATGACATCGCGGATGGCCGGGTGCGCCGCTCAGGGCTCCGCTACTCGAACACTCCGTACCCCTCGACGGCGTGTGCCCGCACGCCGTCCATGTCCAGCTCCACCCCGATCCCCGGCGTGTCGGGAAGCGTGATGTACCCGTCCTTCACGATCGAGCCGCTCCCGTCGGGGGCGTGGACGTAGCTGTCCCACACCGCGCGTTCCTCGAGGGCGTGCCATTCCTGGACGAGGAAGTTGGGGATCGCCGCGCACTGGTGGGACGTGGCCATCGTGCCCAGCGGTGTCGAGACCAGGTGCGGGGCGAACGGGATGTAGTGCAGCTCCGCGAGGTTGGCGATCTTCTTCGCCTCGGCGAGGCCGCCGCACTTCGGCACGTCCGGTTCGATGACGTCCACCGCGCCGCGTTCGAGCAGTTCGCGGAAACCCCAGCGCAGGTAAAGGTTTTCTCCCGCGCAGATCGGCGTGCGGGTCTGCGCGCGCACCCGCACCAGCGCGTCGACGTTCTCCGCCGGCAGCGGCTCCTCCAGCCACATCAGGTGGAACGGCTCGAGCTCCCACGCGATCCGGCACGCGCTGGGCACGTCGTAGCGGGCGTGCAGGTCGATGGCCAGGTCGACGTCCGGTCCGATCGCCTCCCGGACGGCGGCCACGCGCTGGACCATCGAGCGCAGCTCGGCGGCGTTGACCGTGTGGTTGAAATCGTCGAACTTGGCCGGGTGGCGCAGGTTGTCGATGTCGAACTTGAGCGCGGTGAAGCCTTCGGCGACCATCCGCTGGGCCCGGTCGACGCACCCGGCGACCGAGCCCGCCGGGTCGTCGCCGTCGCCGCAGTCGGCGTAGAGGCGGATGCGGTCGCGGAACTTCCCGCCGAGCAGCCGGTGCACCGGCTGGCCCGCGGCCTTGCCCGCCAGGTCCCACAGCGCGAGCTCGATCCCGGACAGCGCGATCACGAACACCCCGCTCTGCGCGCCGGCGAAAACCTTGCTGCGGCGCAGTTTCTCCCAGCACCGCTCGACGTTGCGCGGGTCCTCGCCGAGCAGCAAGGGGGTCAGGGCGCCGATCATGCCGACGACGGCACCCGCGCCGGCGTCGGGGTTGGCCTCGCCGAACCCGCTGAGGCCCTCGTCGGTGTCGATCCGCACCAGCGTGGCCTGACCGTGGTAGGCGACCACCGCCGTCGTGACGTTCACGATCCGCATTGCTCTCCCGCCGCTGGGTAGTGCCGGAAAAACGGACTGTCGCGAGGTCCAACTTGTCCTATAAGCTGATGACATGCCAAGGAGACAAGAGTCTCCGGACGCTGTCAAGGTCCGGACCCTTCCGGTGCAGGTGGCGGCCCACCTGACCCGGCGGATCGTCCGCGGCGAAATCGGGGACGGCCGGGCGCCGTCGGAACTCGAGATCTCCCAGGAATTCGGGGTGTCCCGCGTGGTGGCGCGCGAGACGCTCAAGATCCTCGCCTCGCTCGACATCGTCGACGTCGCCCAGGGCCGCCGGGTCGTCGTGCGCCCCCGCGCGGAGTGGGATTACCTGAGCCCGTTGCTGATCGAGTGGCTGCCCGCGGCGATCGTCGAGGAGCTGCTGCAGGAACTGCACCAGATGCGCGCGCTGCTCGAGCCCGAGCTCGCGGCGATGGCGGCGGCCAGCATCTCCGACGAGACGCTGGCCCGGCTCGGGGACGAAATCGGGCGCATGGCGGCGCTCGAGGCGGACCCCGAGGCCTACCTCGAGGTCGACCACGAATTCCACATGGAGATCTGCCGGGCGGCGGACAACCGCATCCTCGACCGGATCATGTACTCCGCCCGCTGGCTCGGCACGGCCAGCCGGCGCGTCACCAACGAGGCGCCGGCCGGGCTGCACCGCGCCACCGCCCAGCACACGAAGATCTACGAGGCGCTCGTGGCGCGCGACCCGGCAGCGGCCCGCGCGGCGATGCGCGAGCACCTGAGCAACAACTTTTCCACGCTCCTCGCGGAGAAGGGGCAGCGAAGCAAGCGGGCCGCCAAGCGGCGTTGAAACTCGGCACGACCTGGTTCCGGAACCGATGACGAGGACGGACGAGGCATGGCAGCACCGGCGATCCCGCCGATCCGGCTGGGGCTGATCGGCACCGGTCTCGCGGTCGAGAAGCTGCACTGGCCGGCGTTGCGCGGGCTCGCCGACCGGTTCGCGGTCACCGCGTTCACCGACTCCTCGGCGGAGCAGCGCCGGCGGTTCGCCGCCTACAGCGGGACCGATCCGGCCCGCGCCGTCGACAGCCGGGCGGCATTGCTGGCCCGCAACGACGTGGACGCCGTGCTGATCGCGGTGCCGATCCCCCACCTGTACGAAGTGGCGTGCGAAGCGCTCGCGGCCGGCAAAGACGTGCTCTGCGAAAAGCCGGCCGGCGTCGACGCGGAGCAGGCCACGGCCTTCCTCGCACTGGCGGCCCGGTACCCGGAGCGCACGTTCCTGGTGGGCGAGAACTACTTCTACCGCGACGACCTGCGCTACGCCCGCACGTTGCTCGACGACGGCGCGATCGGCCGCCCGCACCTGATGGCGTGGCGGCACACCGACTGGGTGGTGCCCCGCGAAGGCGGGTTCACCGGTACGCCGTGGCGACACCGGCCGGAGTACCGCGGCGGCGTGCACCTCGACTTCGGCGTGCACCACATCGCCCAGATCCGGTTGCTCTGCGGCGACATCGCGCGGGTGCACGGTGCCGTGCAGGCGGCCAACAGCACGATCGACGCGCCGTCGGACCTCGCGCTCAACCTCGTCTTCACCGGCGGCGCCATCGGCAACTACACCGCGTCCTTCCCCGAGATCCCGGTGCCGCCCGAACCGAACGAAATGCGGCTGTACGGCACGGAAGGCGTCCTCGTGCTCGCCGGCTCCGAGGCGGAGCGCCGCGTGACGCGCAGCGGCCGGGACGCCAGCACCCGCACGACGGTCTTCCGCGGGATCGACAACGGCTACCGCGCGGAGCTCGTCGACTTCGCCGACGCCGTGCAGTTCGGCGTGCCGCCGGTCGGCAGCGTCGCGCAGAGCGTGGCCAACGCGATGGTCGTCCAGCGGGCGCTCGACTCCGCGGAACGGGCGGCGGTCCTGACCCTCGACCCCGTGCCCGGCGCGGGCCCGGTCCCGCTGTGGCGGCCCCGCGGCTCGGCCGGGCTGTTCGACGGGCTGCCGGGGCAACGCATCAGCAGTTCGGCGTCCTTCGCCGCGTGAACGACCCAGCACGCGTCCGCCGGCCGGACGCGAAAGGAGTGGTCATGGCAGAGAAAACGGAGTGGTCGCGACGCACCTTCCTGGGGGCGAGCGCGCTGGGTGCGCTCGGGCTCGCCGGGTGCGGGAGCGGCTCGGCCCCCGCCCCGCAGGTCGACGTCCAGGTGCCCAAGGCGCTGCTCGACCAGGCGGCCCCGCTCCGCGGCGGGTCGGTGGGGATGCTCTCGCAGAAGCTGTACTCGGAAGCCGCGAACAAGGCGCTGGACAAGTCGCTGCAGGTCTTCGCGCAGGCGACCGGCACCACCGTCCACAACGACCTCGTCTCCGGCGACGCCGGTGACATGGTCGCGAAGATGAACGCCGAGGTGAAGGCGGGCACCAACCGCGACCTGGCCTTCATGAGCGACCGCCGGTTCGTCGGCCAGCTCCACAACCTCGGTGCCCTCACCGACGTCACCGACGTGGTCAACGAGATGAAAGCGCTTTACGGGGAGCCCGCGACGGCGTCGACCAAGTTCTGCGTGTTCGACGGGCGCTGGTTCGCGATCCCCTACCACTTCATCGCGTCCGGGATGTACCTGCGCAAGGACTGGTACCAGGAGAAGGGGCTTCCGCTCAAGCCGTACTACACGTGGGAAGAGCTGCGCGACAACGCCTTGGCGGTCTCCGACCCGGGGAAGCGGCGCTTCGGCTGGGGTCTCACGGTGAACCGCTCCGGCGACGCCAACGGTTTCATCCAGAACGTCATCAACACCTACGGCGGGGCGATCGCGGACAACACCGGCACGAAGGTCGTGTTCAACTCGCCGGAAACCGTCGAAGCCGTCACGTTCATCGGCGACATCTACACGAACCCGAAGTACCGGCCGATGCTCCCGCCCGGGATCGGCAGCTGGACCGACTCGAGCAACAACGAAAACTGGCTGGCCGGGATCCTGGGGCTCACGCTCAACCAGTTCAGCGTCTACGCCGACTCGAAGACCAAGAAGAACCCGGTCTACGGCAACACGCACCCGTTCAACGGCGCCACCGGCCCGGCGCTCGACCGGCCGCTCGCGTACGGCGAGTCCAACTCGTTCGTCGTGTTCAAGGGGGCGAAGAACCCCGAGCTCGCCAAGCTGGTGGCGAAGTTCATGGTCGGCGGGAGCGCGCTGCTCGGCGTCGCGAAGGAAGCGCCGTGCCTGGTCAACCCGTCGTGGGACAAGGTGTGGGACTCCGACCCGTACTACACCGGCGGTGACCCGGCTTTCCCCGCGCTGCGGGAGCAGACCCGCGCGCCACTCCCGATGACGACCAAGACCGGCTACGCGTTCCCCCAAGCGCCGAGCCCGGGCGAGCAGGCCGCCCTCGCCGCCTACCTGCTGACCGACATGATGCAGTCGGTCATCCAGGGCACCCGGCCGGCCGACGCCGTCGCCGCGACGCACGGCCGGATCGTCCAGATCTTCGAGCAGCAGGGCTACAAGCAGTGACGGTCCTGCGGCCGCGTCCGGCGCCGGCCCGTCCGGCGCCGACCGGGTCGTCCTCGCTCACCCCGGCACAGCGGAGGCTCGGGCGCGACTGGCGCCTCGCGGCGGTGTTCATCGGGCCGACGCTGCTGCTGGTCGCAGGCCTGATCCTGGTCCCGATCATCGGCTCGATCTACACCAGCGCCACGGAACGGCACGGCGCGGAGACGGTCTTCGTCGGGCTGGACAACTACACCGCGCTCATCGGGGACGGCCTGTTCCACAAGGGCGTGCTCAACTCGTTCGTCTTCACCGCGTACGCCGAGATCTTCAAGGTGACGTTCGGGCTCATCGCGGCGTTGATCCTGCACCACATGCGCCGCGGCCGCGCGCTCTTCGCCGGGGTGATCCTGCTGCCGTGGGTGGTCCCGACGGTCGTCACGGGCTTCACCTGGCGGTCGCTGCTCGACCCGATCTTCGGCAGCGTCAACGTCCTGCTCACCGACACCGGGATCGGGCCCGGCCTCGCCGCGATCGGGCTGGTCGACAAGTGGCCCGCGGAATGGCTGTCCGATCCCGCGCTCGCGATGCCGGCGGTCATCCTGGTCAACGTCTGGAAGGGCATCCCGTTCTTCACGGTGACGTTCCTCGCCGGGCTCAAGGCCATCGACAGCAATCTCCACGAGGCGGCGATGGTGGACGGCGCCTCGCCGTGGCAGCGCTTCGTGCACATCACGCTGCCGGGGCTGCGTCCCGTCATGATCGTGACGGTGCTGCTGTCGTCGATCTGGACGTTCAACAACTTCGACCTGATCTGGCTGCTGACCCAAGGTGGACCGGGCGACGCCACCGCCCCGTACGTGATGGTCGCCTACTCGAAGGCCATCCAGCAGCTGCAGCTGGGCGCGGGCGCCGCGGTCACGCTGGTGATGCTGCCGGTCATCGCGATCCTCGTGGTGATCCTCGTGCGGCTGATGCGCCGCAGCGACCAGCCGGGCGCGGCCGACCTCGGGCGCCGACGGCTGACGCCCGCTCAGCGCCGGGCGCTGCCGTGGGTGATCGTCGCGGTCGCGGTGCTCGTGCTGGCCTGGGCGTCGCCGCACATCGCCTGGAAGGCCGCGGTCGTGCTGGGCGTGTTCGTGGTGCTCGCGGCCGCCGTCGGAAGGGTGGTCTCCACGTTCGCCGCGCGGGGCAACCGGGTCGCGGCACGCCTGGTCACCGGCGCCGGCGGTGGGATCGCGCTGGTGGGTCTGCTGGGCTTCGTGCTCGCCCCGCTCTACTGGGTGACGGTGACAGCCTTCAAGTCCGACGACCAGATCGTGGCGCGCACCGACGACCTCTGGCCGACGCCGTGGACCACCGAGCAGTTCACCAACCTGTTCACCGGCCGGGCGTTCGGGACCTGGTACGTCAACACGATCCTGGTGTCGGTGGCGTCCACGGTGATCGCCCTGGTCTGCGCGGCGCTGGCCGGCTACGCGCTGGCGCGGCTGAAGTTCCGGGGTTCGGAGAGCTTCACGGTGACGATCCTGCTCACCTACGTCATGCCGGGCGCGCTGCTGTTCATCCCGCTGTACCAGCTGATGAGCGGGATCGGGCTCAACGACTCGCTGTGGTCGCTCGTGCTCGCCTACCCGACGTTCACCCTGCCGTTCGCGACGTGGCTGCTCGTCGGCTACTTCAAGTCGATCCCGGCCGACCTCGAGGAGGCCGCGCTGGTCGACGGCTGCACGCGGTTCGGGGCGTTCCGGCGGATCGTGCTGCCGCTGGCCAAGCCGGGCCTGCTCGCGGTCGCGCTCTTCACGCTCACCAACGCGTGGAACGAGTTCCTGTTCGCCTTCGTGTTCATCACCAAGGACGACTACAAGACGCTGCCGGTCGGCATGCAGTCGATGATCTTCGGCGACGTCGTGCCGCAGGGGCAGCTGGCCGCGGCCTCGCTGCTGATCAGCGTCCCGGTGGTGCTGATGTACGGGTTCGGGCAGCGGTTCCTGACCGAGGGCCTGACCGCGGGCGCGGTGAAGGGGTGATCACCGAGGAGCACGTCGCGACCGCGTCCCGGCCGAGCGACCTGCGCATCACCGACCTGCGGATCGCGAACCTGACCGGCGTGCCGTTCCGCTCGTCGGTCATCCGGATCGACACCAACCAGGGGCTGTCCGGCTACGGCGAGGTGCGCGACCAGGCCAGCGCCACCTACGCGCTCGTGCTCAAGAGCAGGCTCGTCGGGGAAAACCCGTGCAACGTCGACAAGATCTTCCGCAAGATCAAGCAGTTCGGGCACCACGGCCGCCAGGGCGGCGGGGTCTCCGGCGTCGAGATGGCGCTGATGGACCTGGCGGGCAAGGCGTACGGCGTGCCCGCGTACGCGCTGATCGGCGGCCGGTTCCGGGACGAGATCCGGTGCTACGCGGACACACCGTCGCTGCCGGACCCGCACGAGATGGGCGCCCGGCTGCTGGAGCGCAAGCGGCGCGGGTTCACGATGCTGAAGATGGACGTGGGCGTCGACCTGCTGTGGGACGTGCCGGGCGCGCTGATCGCGCCCCCGGGTGCCCGCGCGGACGACACGACGATGCACCCGTTCACCGGCATCCAGGTCACCGCGCGCGGCGTCGAGCACCTCGTGTCCTATGTGGACATCGTGCGGTCGGTCGTCGGCTACGACGTCGCGCTCGCCGCCGACCACTTCGGTCACATCGCCCTGGACTCGTGCATCCGGATCGGCCGCGCGCTGGAACCGTTCACCCTGGCGTGGATCGAAGACCTGCTCCCCTGGCAGCTGACCGACCAGTGGCGCCAGCTCACGGCGTCGGTCGCGGTGCCGACGTGCACCGGGGAGGACATCTACCTGCTGGACGGCTTCCGGCCGCTGCTGGACGCCGGCGCCATCCGCGTCGTGCACCCCGACCCAGCGACATCGGGCGGGCTCGCGGAGACCAAGCGGCTCGGCGACTACGCGCAGGAGCGCGGGATCGCGATGGCGCTGCACCTGGCGGCGTCCCCGATCGCGACGATGGCGTGCGTGCACCTGGCCGCCGCCACGGAGAACTTCCTGGCCCTCGAACACCACGCGGCCGACGTCGAGTTCTGGAGCGACCTCGTCACCGGCCCGCTGATCCGGGACGGCCACATCGCGGTGCCGGACACGCCGGGCCTGGGCTTCGGCGACCTCAACGAGGACCTGCTGCGCCGCCACCTCGACCCGCGCGATCCGGTGTTCTTCGCCGAAACGACGCACTGGGACGCCGAATCCAGCCACGACCGCCTGTGGAGCTAGGGCCTGTACCGAAATCGGCGTCGGTGTCGGTGTCGGTGCGGACAGCCGGCGGGTGGTCCGCCGACCATCCGCGATGTCATGAAAGGGTCGTTCATCTCGCCGGACGACATGAACGACCCTTTCATGACATCCCCGCGACGCCGGGCAGACCACGCGGCCAGGACTTTGCCGCGGCCAGGAGGCGGGGCCACGGTCGCCGAACGGCTCTGAACGATTTCGATACAGGCCCTAGGCGCGGTCCTGTTCGGCACGCCACCGCTCGTACTCGGGCCGGGCCTCGTCCGAGAGCGGGTAGTACCGCCGCAGGTCACCGCCTTCGGCCAGCCGGATCCGCGAGAACTCCTCCCATTCCGCGTGTTCCTGCGCATGAGCCACCAGCGCGGGCGCGAGCTCGACCGGCACGACGACCGCCCCGTCGTCATCGGCGACGACGATGTCGCCGGGCTCGACGAGCGTGCCCCCGCAGGCCACCGGCACGTTGACCGCGGCCGGGACGATGCCGGTCTGGGCGTGGAAGTTCGGGGTGGCGCCCCGGATCCACAGCCCGAGACCGAGTTGCTTGGCCTCACCGGTGTCGCGCAGGCACCCGTCGACGACCACGCCGACGCCGCCGCGGCCCTTGAAGTAGGTCAGCATCATTTCGCCGAACACGCCGCTTTCCATGTCCCCGCGCGCGTCGACGACGATCATGTCGCCGGGCTGGGCGTGGTACATGACGTGGCGGTGCAACTGCTTTTCCGGTTCTTCGTACTCGTCGACCGGGTAGCGGTCTTCGCGCTTCGGCAGGAATTGCAGCGTCAGCGCCGGACCGGCCACGCGCACTCCGGGCGTGACGGAGACCGGGCCACGGATGAAAGCGCTGCGAATCCCCATGCGGCTGAGTTCGCCGCTGGCCGTCGCGCTGCCGATGGCGGCGAGGGCCGCACTGAGCTCGGCGGGCGGGCGAACGATGTCGTGCGTCTCGGCCAAGTCGGTAGCTCCCTCGGATCCGCGGTTCGCTGAGCCTCACTTCGAACGAGTCTTTCACCTCGCCGGACGAGAGGAAAGGGTGCGCTGCCGCTCAAGGGCGGACGAAGACCGGCTTCCCGGGCGGCGGATCCAGCAGCACCCCGACGGCGTCGTCGTAACCGAACGGACCGGCCAGCATCGGCGACGGGTCCAAAGTCCCGTCACCGACCAGCTTCAGCACCCCGGGAACGTGCGGGCTCGCGTGCGGCGGCCCCACCACGAGGGTGATTCCCGTGCCGTACAAGGAGAAGTACGGCAGCCGCGGCTCTCCGAAGTAGACGGACCGGATCACGCACGTCCCACCCGGGCGGGTCGACAGCAACGCACACCGGAACCCCGCGCTCGCCGCCGACGCGTCCACGACGAGGTCGAAGGTCCCCTCGAGCCGCTCGGGGTACGCATCGGCCGCGACGACCGTCGCACCCGCGGCGGCGGCCTTGGCGCAGCGTCCCGCGTCGACGTCGAGGTACGTGACCTTCCCCGCGCCCAGCGCGACGGCGCTCAGGACGGTCAGCAGCCCCAGGCTCGCCGTCCCGCCGACGACGAGCACTTCCGCGCCGGGCTGGGCGTCGAGGGTCGGGCGGACGGCCTGGAACGCGTCGGTGAGGTTGTCGGCGGCCGAGGCGGCCAGGAACGGGTCGACGGCCGCGGGCAGCGGCGTGAGGGTGTGGCGAGCCCACGGAACCCGGACCAGCTCGTCGAACAACCCGCCCCAAAGCCCGCCGGCGCTCGTGCCGAAGGACGCCAGGCGCGGCACCGAAGCGCAGGCGCCCGGCAGGTCCCGACGGCAGTTCTCGCAGGTGCCGCAGCTGATGTGCCACGGGATCACCACCCGCTGGCCGACGCGCAACGGCGAATCGCCGTCGTCGAGGTCGACGATCTCGCCGACCGCTTCGTGGCCGAGCGCGAACGGGGTTTCGAACGGCGCGGGCGACACCACGAGCCTGCGGTCGAGGTCGCAGGCGGACGAGGCGATCGGCCGCACCAGCGCGTCCCCGGGTGCGGACAGGCGCGGCGCCGGCCGGTCCTGCCATTCCAGGGCGCGCGGACCGGTGACGACGAGGCTCTGCACGGCACTCCTTAGACGTTGCTCTCTAGAGAGCAGACTCTAGAAGGAGCGTTCGGTATCGTCAACCCATGGCCCGCCTCGTGCACGACACGTCGACGATCCTCGACGCGGCCACCCGGCTGCTCGCTGCGGGCAGCGCCGACGCGATCACCATCGCCGGCGTGATCCGGGAAGCCGCGGTGTCCAGCGGGTCCGTCTACCACCGGTTCCCCAACCGCGCGGCCCTGCTCGCCGCCGTCTGGAACCGGGCGGCGCGGAGCTTCCACGCCGAGCTGCGCCCGCTCTTCGACGACGAGCCGGTGGCCGCGGCGGTCGCGCTCGGGCGCCGGACGGTGTCCTGGTGCCGCGCCAACCCGGCCGACGCCCGAGTGCTGCTTACCGGCCTCGGCTCCTTCGAACCCGCCGCCTGGCCCGCGGAAAGCAGGCAGGCCCGGGAGACCGACCAGGCCGAGTGGGACCGGCACATCCGCCGCCTGGTGACCGACCTGAAGGCGGCGACCGGGCGCGGCACGGCGGAGATCCTGCTCATCGTCGTCGACCTGCCCTACGCCGCGGTACGCCGCTACCTCGGCGCGGACCGGCCGATCCCGGCGGCGCTCGAAGACATCGTCGAGCGTGCCATCCGGTCGGCGCTCACCGCCGAGGCCACCCCTCGCTGACGGGCGGGGTCAGTTCCCCTTGGCGGCGCGGCCGAGGCGGAGCGCCGAGACGAGGAAGAAGATGCCGCCGAGGACGGCGTAACCGGCCACACTGGACAGTGCGGGGCTGGCCGCGGCGGCGCTGATGACGAAGTTGGCCCCGGCCAGCACGGAGATGCCGCCGCTGAGGATCATCGGCCACTGGCCGCCCATCTTGCGCCGGGAGACGCCGACGGCCAGCTGGACCAGACCGGCCACGATCGCCCAGGCACCCCACACCCGCAGCACCGCCGGGATGCCCGACGCGGCAGCGATCCCGATGCCGACGGTGGCGAGCAGGCTGATCGCCATGTTCACGTAGAGCCCGGTGACCGAGCCGGTCCCCTTCGCCGATCGAGCGTCCACAACGGCCGCACCGACGTCGAACAGCGGGTACACGACGACCAGCGCGACGCCGACCGCCCCCAGCCCCGACTTGGTCGTCAGGAACACCAGGGCCGCCCACACGATGGCGAACGCGAACCGCACGAAGTACAACCGGCGCAGCGCCGGGGCGAACCCACCAGCAACGGGCGTGTCGACAGTAGTCACCATGATCCCTTTCACAAGACCGAACGTTCTATCTCATCTCAGGGTGTCGGTCCGGCGAGGTCATGTCAAGACAGATCGTTCTATCTATTTTCTTACGCGCGCGGCGGTCAGTTCCCCGCGGCGAGCCGGTGCTCCAGGATCCCGTCGACGCCCTGGAGGAACGTTTCGCAGACCTCAGCGGGATCCGAGAGGCAGCCGGCCGTCATCGCGCCGTCGCGCAGCATCACGAAGTGCCGTCCCGCGGGCTCCGGCGGGGTCTCGCCCACCTGCGCGAGCAGGTCCGTGACCGTGCGGAGGAACCACTCGCGATGCGCGAGGACGGCCTGGTGCACGGGGTGCGCGGGGTCCGGGTACTCCGCCACCGCGTTGAGGAACGCGCAGCCCCGGAAGTGCGGCGACCCGATGCCGTCGGCGATCGTCTTGGCGATCGCCCGCAGGCCGTCGGCCGCCGGCAGACCACCGGCGACGGCCTTGTCGATCCCGTCGCGCTCCATCTCGTGGACACCCTGCAGGTACGCGACGACGAGGTCGTCCTTGCTCGGGAAGTGCCGGTACAGCGTGGCGCGGGTGACCTTCGCCTCCGCGACGACGCGGTCGATCCCCACGGAGTGCAGACCCTCGGCGTAGAAGATCCGCGTGGCCGTCGCGAGCAGCCGCGACCGCGCTTCGGAGACCTGACCTCGAGCAGTGCGCACCATCCGGCCGAGTTTAGCGGAGAGAACGGTCAGTCTTGCGCGGTACGCCATGATGGACCGGCGGCCGGCCCCCGCCGGGCGCGTACCGAGGAAAGCGAGCAAGCAGGTGAGGACGAGCACCGTGGCCCGCGGCATCGCCGCCATCGCACTGACGGTGGCCGGCACGATGACGCTGACCGTTCCCGCATCCGCCGCCGGTTCCGCGCCGAGCGGCTCGCTCGGCAGGCTCGGCGCCCTGACCGACCTGGTCGTCGACCGCCTGCGCGTGGGCGACGACGTGGCGGCGGCCAAGTTCGGCACCGACTCCCCGATCGACGACCCCGCGCGCGAGGAGCAGGTGCTGGCCCAGGTGCGCACGCAGGCCGGCGCCCTCGGACTGGACCCGGACGCGGCGGCGGTGTTCTTCCGCGACCAGATCAGCGCGAGCAAGGTGGTGCAGCGGGGGCTGTTCGCCCGCTGGACCGCGCACCCCGACGAAGCGCCGGTCACCCGTCCGGACCTCGGCCAGATCCGCGCGCGGCTCGACCGGCTGACCACGGAGCTGCTCGCGCAGCTGAAGGCCACTGTGGACGTTCGCGCCCGGCGGATCCCGTGCACCGCCCAGCTGGCGCTGGCCGCCGGCTCGGCGGTGGTCCTGGATCGGCTGGACGAGCTGCACCGCCAGGCGCTCGGCACCGCCGTGCACTCCGTGTGCCCTGCCGACCCGGCGTAACGCGCTTCGGACAGGCGGCTTCACCGCACGGGAACGGGCGGGGCGTCGAGGAGGCTCCGGTCCCCGTCGACGCCGTGGGCGAGCGCGGCCGCCACGTCCTCGTGGGGCGCACCCAGCCGGAGGGCACCCGCCGCCGTCAGCCGCCGGTCGTGCTCGTCGGCGAGTTCGACGTCCAGCGCGTCGAGGTAGCCCCGCAGGTGGGCCGGGGTGCGCGGGCCCACGATGGGGACCAGCGAGGTCCGGGCCTCGGCGGCGCGACGGCGCAGCCACGCCAAGGCGACCTGGACCGGCCCGATCCCGGTGCGCTCGGCGACGTCGAGGACGGCGTCCGCCACGGCCGCCTTCCCGGCGTCGGCGGGCCGGGCGCTGAGCCTGCCCGGCTCGCCGCGCCGGTACTTCCCGGTCAGCAGCCCGCCCGCCAGCGGCGAGTACAGGACGACGCCGAGCCCGTGGGCCTCGGCCATCGGGAGCAGCTCCCGTTCCGCGGACCGCTCGGCCAGGCTGTACTCGGTCTGGATGCCGGGCAGCGCGGGGTGGCCGCCCAGCTCCGCCCGGACCGCGGCGCCGGCGACCCGCCAGGCCGGGAAGTTCGACAGCCCGCCGTAGCGGATCTTGCCCGCGCGGATCAGGTCCTCGAAGCCGGCGAGGATCTCCTCCGTCGGCGTCACGCCGTCGGGGAAGTGCGGCATGAAGACGTCGACGTAGCCGGTCTTCAGGCGCCGCAGGCTTTCCTCCAGGGAGCGGATCATCGTCTTGCGGCTGTTGCCGGTGGTGCCCGGCCGGACCGCCGCCTGCCGGCTGCCGCTGTACTTGGTGATCAGCACGAAGTCGTCGCGCTCGCGGCCGACGAGGTCGCCGAGGACGGTCTCGGCCTCACCGTCCTGGTAGATGTTCGAGACGTCGAACGTGGTGCCGCCGGCCGCGACGAAGTCCTCGAAGATCGCCTTCGCGCCCGCGACGCCCGCGGCGGTGGGTGCCGAGCCGAAGTTGGCCGTGCCCAGCACGTACTCCGAGATCCGCAGCCCGCTGTTTCGTCCGAAAGCCTGGTAACGCACGGAAGTCTCCTGAGGGGACGAGCGGTGGGGTATGGTCGGGACGCTACCACAAAAAACGAATGGTCGTTCTTTTATGCCGAGAGTCACGCAAGCCCACCTCGACGCCCGCCGCCGGCAGATCCTCGACGCGGCCCGCGCCCGCTTCGCCACGCACGGCTTCGCCCGGACGTCCATGACCGACCTCGTCGAAGCGTCCGGCCTGTCGGTCGGGGCGATCTACCGGTACTTCAAGGGCAAGGACGAGATCGTCACCGCCATCTGCGAGGAGGCGAGCCAGGCGCTGCCCGCCGAGCTGACGGCCCGGACGGCGCGCGAGTTCCTCGAGCACATCCGCGCCATGGCCCGCGAAGAGGACCACGCCCGGCTGGTCGCGCAGATCTACGCCGAAGCCGCCGTCTCCCCTCCTCTCGCGGCGCTCGTCGACCGGCAGCTCGCCGACCTGCGCACCGCGGTCGCCGCGCTCCTGCCCGGCCGCAAGCGGGCCGACGCGGCGCGGATCGCCGAGGCGTTCGTGGCCCTCTGCCACGGCTACACCCAGCAGCTCGCCGTCCGCGGCGACCTCGACCCCGCTCCCTTCACCGCGGCGCTGGTGGCGATCCTCGGGTCGTGACCGGTCCCACGGCGAAACGGCTTGCCGGAACCGCGCTCCGGCGGGCTAAGCTGCGTTCGTGCCCCTCACCGTCCGTTTCGCCCGTGGCCGCCGGCCGCGTGGCTGCCAGGCGCCCGCTCGGCGCGTGCGCGGACGCCGGGTGCGGTACGCGATCGGCGCCGAGGCGGGCCAGGTCGACGGGATGCGATGGCAGCGCTCACCGCGCGTCGCGAGGGAGCACCGGCTGACCCGGTGAGCCCGCGCGTTCGTGCGCTCCGGTGATCCCCGACCAGCCACGAACCACCCGGGACGTCCCGGGTCAGGAGCACATCGCCATGCCGCACACCTTCTTCTTCCCGGTCGCGCCGGGACTTTCCCCCGACGCCAAGGGTTACTTCGGCGCCTTCGGCGGCCAGTTCGTCCCGCAGGCGCTGGCCGCCGCCGTCGAGCAGGTCGCCGCCGAATACGAGCGGGCGAAAGCGGATCCCGCGTTCCTCGCCCGCTTCGACGACCTGCTCGCCCACTACGTCGGCCGCCCGAGCGCGCTGACCGAGGTGCCGCGCTTCGCCGGGCACGCCGGGGGCGCGCGGGTCTTCCTCAAGCGGGAAGACCTCAACCACACGGGCTCGCACAAGGTGAACAACGCGCTCGGCCAGGCGTTGCTGGCCCAGCGGATGGGCAAGACCCGCGTCATCGCGGAAACCGGCGCGGGCTCGCACGGCGTCGCGACCGCCACCGCGTGCGCGCTGACCGGTCTCGCCTGCACCGTCTACATGGGAGAGACGGACATGCGCCGCCAGTCGGTCAACGTGGCGCGGATGGAACTGCTCGGCGCGCGGGTGGTCCCCGTGACGTCGGGGTCGCGCACCCTCAAGGACGCCATCAACGAGACGTTCCGCGACTGGGTCGCCCACGTCGAGGACACGCACTACCTGTTCGGCACGGTCGCCGGGCCGCACCCGTTCCCGGCCATGATCCGCGACTTCCAGCGCGTCATCGGCGTCGAAGCCCGCCGTCAGCTCCTCGAGCGCACCGGACGGCTGCCCGACGCCGCGATCGCCTGCGTGGGCGGCGGGTCCAACGCGATCGGGCTGTTCCACGCCTTCCTCGACGACCCCGGCGTGCGCCTGATCGGCTGCGAGGCCGCAGGCCACGGCGTGGCCAGTGGGCAGCACGCGGCGTCGCTGTCGGCGGGCGAACCCGGTGTCCTGCACGGTTCCCGCTCCTACGTCCTGCAGGACGACGAGGGCCAGATCCGCGAAGCCTGGTCGATCTCGGCCGGGCTCGACTACCCCGGCGTCGGCCCGGAACACGCGTACCTGCACGACTCCGGCCGCGCCGAGTACCGCCCGGTCACCGACGACGAAGCCATGGCCGCGTTCCGGCTGCTCGCCTCGACCGAGGGGATCGTCCCGGCGATCGAAAGCGCCCACGCGCTGGCGGGCGCGCTCCAGGTCGGCGCCGAACTCGGCCCGGACGCCGTCCTCCTGGTGAACCTGTCCGGGCGGGGCGACAAGGACCTCGGCACGGCCGCCGTCCACTTCGGACTGGAGGCCGCGCGATGAACCTGCTCACCGAGACGTTCGCCCGGACGAAGGCGGCCGGCCGGGCCGCCCTGATCGCCTACCTGCCCGCCGGGTTCCCCACCGTCGACGCCGGGATCGCGGCGCTGCGGGCGACCCTCGACGCGGGCGCGGACATCGTCGAAGTCGGCCTCCCCCACAGCGATCCGGTGCTGGACGGCCCGGTCATCCAGACCGCGGACGACATCGCGCTGCGCGGCGGCGTCCGGATCGCGGACGTCCTGCGCACGGTGCGCGAAGTCCACGCGGCGACGGGCAAGCCGGTGCTGGTGATGTCGTACTGGAACCCGGTGTCCCGCTACGGCGCCGAGCGGTTCGCGCGCGAGCTGGCCGCCGCGGGCGGGTCCGGCTGCGTGCTGCCCGACCTGCCGGTGGCCGAGTCGGCGCCGTGGCGGCGGCACGCGGCGGAGCACGGGCTGGCCACGGTGTTCGTGGTGGCCCCGAGCAGCACGGACGAGCAGCTGGCGGAGACGGCCGCGGCCGGCACCGGGTTCGTCTACGCGGCCGCGTTGATGGGCGTCACCGGCACCCGGTCCACTGTGGACGCGAGCGCCGAGGTGTTGGCACGACGGCTGCGCGCGGTCACCGACCTGCCGGTGTGCGTCGGCATGGGGGTGTCGGACGCGGACCAGGCCGCGGAGGTGGCCGGGTTCGCCGACGGGGTGATCGTCGGCTCGGCGCTGGTCGAAACCCTGCTGGCGGACCAGGACGGGGGCACGGCGGCACTCGAGCGGCTCACCGGCAGGCTCGCGTCCGGGGTGCGCGCCGGTTGAGCGGAGCGGCCGGGCTGGCGGCGACGCGGGCCCGGCCGCGCCGGGAACTCCGGCCGGCGCGCGCACGACTGCTAGGGCGAGACCCACGGCAGAAAGGCGCCCCATGGAACGCAGGGACTTCCTCCGGCTCTCCGCCGCCTCGACGGGCACCGCGGCCCTCGCCTCCCTCGGCACCGCCGGGACCGCGTCGGCCGGTCAGCGGGGCCGGCTCCGCGTGCAGATCCTGCTCTTCGACGGCGTCGAGGAGCAGGACGTCATCGGCCCCCTCGCCGTGCTCGGCCACGCCGGGCACCAGAACGGCCAGGCGCACGTCACGCTGGTCAAGCGCGGCGCGCCCGGCGAGGTGACCGGCACCTTCGGCACCAGGTTCGCCGTCGCCACGACCTGGAGCCCGGACGCCGCCGTCGACGTCCTCATCGTGCCCGGCGGCGGCTACGCCATGAAAGACGGCCCCGGCGTCCACGCCCTCATCAAGGACACCGCCTTCCTGCGCGACCTCGGCCGCGCCCGGCACGCCGTCGTCGCCGGGGTGTGCACCGGCGTCCTGGTGCTCGCCGCCGCCGGGCTGACCAAGGGCCGTCCGTGCACCACGCACCACCTCGCGAAAGCCGACCTCGCCGCCCAGCAGGCCCGGGTGATCGACGCCCGGGTCGTCGACGACGGCGACCTCGTCACCGCCGGCGGTGTCACGTCGGGCCTGGACCTCGCGCTTTGGCTGGTGACGCGGGAACTCGGCGCCGAAACCGCCGTCGGCGTGGAATCCGTGCTGGAGTACGAACAACGGGGAGCCGTGTGGCGCCGTCCGTGACGCGGCCGGTCAACAGCCCGGCGCGCGGGACGCGTGCCACGAAGCCAGGAGCCGCAACCGGTCCGCGTCGGCGCTGCCCGGCTCGGCGGTGAACACCAGCAGGACCGGTCCGGGGTTGCCGGGCAGCGGATAGGTGTCCCAGTCCAGCCGGAGCTCGCCCACCTCGGGCACGCGGAACGTCTTGGTCCCGTGCACCGACCCGCGGACGTCGTGGCGGGCCCACAACCGGCGGAACTCGGCGCTGCGGATGCTCAGCTCGCCGACGATCGCGGTGGCGCGGGGGTGGGTCGGGTCGGTGGCGACGGCGGCGCGCATCATGCCGATGTAGTCCAGCGCCCGCTGTTCCCAGTCCTGGCAGGTCCGGCGGCCGGTGCGCGCGTCGTCGAACAGCAGCAGGAGCATGTTCAGCCGGTCCGGCGGGTAGGCGCCCGGGTCGCCGAGCAGCGCCTCGGCCAGCGGGTTCCAGTCGAGCAGGTCCAGGTGCCTGCCGAGCACGACCGCCGGGGTGTCGGTCACCCGCAGCAGCCGGCGGGTGCCTTCCGGAACCCGCTCGGGCGCGCGGTCCACCGGGACGGGCACCGGCCGGCGGGCGGCGTGACCCAGCGCGAACAGGTGCCGGCGTTCCTCGTCACCGAGGCCCAGTGCGCCGGCGAGCGCCGCCAGGACGTCGTCGGACGGGCGGACCTCGCGGCCCTGCTCGATCCGCTGGTAGTAGTCGGTGCTCAGCCCGGCCAGCAACGCGATCTCCTCGCGCCGCAGCCCGGCGACCTTGCGCCGGCCACCCGGCTCCAGGCCGACGTCTCGCGGGCTCAACCGGCTGCGCCGCGCGCGCAGGAAGTCGCCGAGCTCGCGCGCGTAGGGACTGCTCATGCCCCCAGTGTGCCTCCCGCGCGGGCACCCGAGGTGGGTCTGGCAAACCCAGGGAACCGAGTCCGACCGACCCCGGCCGGAGCGCTCCTAACGTCGCCAGCACACCGACTTCCCCAGGAGCAGCAGATGACCGACCAAATACCCGACCAGCACGGCCGCGTCGCCGTCGTGACCGGCGCGAACTCGGGCCTCGGCCGGGTCACCGCCACCGAGCTCGCCCGCCACGGCGCCCACGTCGTCCTCGCCGTCCGCGACACCGCCGCCGGCGAGCGGGCCGCGCGCGGGATCGACGGCGCCACCGAGGTGCGCGAGCTGGACCTGGCGTCCCTGGCGTCGGTGCGCGCGTTCGCCGCGAAGCTGGCCGTCGACCACCCGGCGATCGACCTGCTGGTCAACAACGCGGGCGTCGTCCTGCTCGGCCCGCGCCGCACCTCGGCCGACGGCTTCGAGCTGCAGTTCGCCACCAACCTGCTGGGCCACTTCGCCCTGACCGGCCTGCTGCTCGGCAACCTGGCCGCGGGGTCGCGGGTGGTCAACCTCAGCTCGATAACGCACAAGAGCGCGCACCTGGACTTCGACGACCTGATGTCCGAACGCGGCTACCGCGCCACCACCGCCTACGGCCGGTCCAAGCTCGCGACGACGGTCTTCGGTCTCGAGCTGGACCGCCGCCTGCGTTCCGCGGGCTTGCCGATCGCCGCCGTGCTGGCCCACCCGGGCCTCACCCGCACCAACCTCACGCCGCGCGCCTGGGAACACCGCGGCCGCGCGGGACGGCTGATCGCCCGGCTCGGCTTGCTGGCGACCCAGCCGGTGGAACGCGGCGCACTACCGCAGCTGCACGCCGCAACGGCGCCCGGCGTGCGGGGCGGCCAGTTCTTCGGACCGGCGGGGTTCGGCGAGACGCGCGGCCGGGTGGGCGACGCCAAGCTCAACCCGGAAGCAGCCGACCCGGCCGTCGGCAGGCGGCTCTGGGCTGCGGCCGAGGAACTGACCGGCGTCAGCTACCTCTGACCGCGGGGCGCATTCCGCGGTGGCCAACCCGCGCGCGGCGGCTCGCCCGGCGGCGGCTTCGCCGACGTCTTGAATGACTCATTCAGGTCTTCGGAGGTCCTGAATGACTCATTCAAGACACCGCCGCCCCCGTCGTGACCCCGTGCGCGATCGTCCCGTCGCCGAAAGCCGACACCGCGCACTCGGCCGCGGCGGCGGCCGTCCCCGGGGCGACCACCACGCTGCCGGTGATCGTGATCGGCGGCTCGAGCGGGATCGCGCGGACCCGGGTCGAGCGGATCTCGGCGACCTGGTCGGCGGTCAGCACCGTCCAGCTGCGCGGCTCCGAGCCGACCTCGACGATCGTCTCCTGCAGGGTGCCGGTCGGCCGGCCCGCCGGGTGCGATCCCGTGTCGCGCAGCGCCAGGACCACGGCGTCGTCGTGCTCGGGGGCCGGGAGGCGCAGGGTGTCTTCGGCCAGGTCGGCGAGGCCGATGGCCGGCCGGTCCGCGGCCGGGTGGTGCCGGGAGACCACCGCGTACAGGCGTTCGGTCCACGCGGGCAGCACCTCGAGGCCGGGCGCGGAGCGCACGCCCCGGGTCAGCGCCAGGTCGAGGTCGCCCTGCCGGAGGGCGTTGAGCCGGGCCTCGACCGGAAGATCGGCCAGCACCACGTCGAACTCGGGCGTGCGCTCGCGGAAGGCGTCGATGCCGCGTTCCAGGCGGACGGTCATGCCCGCGGCCGTGCCGATGCGGACGGTCGTCACGACCTGCTCGGCCGCGATCCGCACCTGACCGGCCGCCGCGAGCGTGCCCCGGGCGGCGGCGAGCACGCGCTGCCCGGCCGCGGTGAGCCGGACCCGCCGGGGTGACCGGTCGAGGAGGCGGACGCCGAGTTCCCGTTCCAGCCGGGCGATCTGCTGGCTGACGGCGGGCTGCGCGACGTGCAGCCGCTCGGCGGCCCGGCCGAAGTGCAGTTCGTCGGCGACGGTGACGAAGTACCGCAGCGCCCGCAGCTCCACGTTCCCCTCCTCCACGATAAGGCGAGCTTATCGCAGCACGGACGAGCTGGGTCTGGTTCGCGTCGCCGTCCGGTGGTGGAGTCGTGATCATGACGATCGAACTCGGACCGCTCGGCGCCTACCTGACCACCGCCGAGGCGACCGCTGCGGACGCCGTCGCGCTGGAAGAAGCCGGCTACGGCGCGATCTGGCTGGCCGCGTCGCCGACCGCCGACCTCCACGCGGCCGAACGGCTGCTCGACGCCACCGGCCGGATCGTGGTCGGCACCAGCGTGCTCAACGTGTGGCAGGCGGACGCGGACGAGGTCGCCGGCTCCTACCACCGCATCACGCGAAGGCACGACGGCCGGCTCCTCGTCGGCATCGGCGCGGGCCACCGGGAGGTCGACGCCGGGTACACCTCCCCGCTGGCGAAGGTCGCGAGCTACCTGGACACCCTGACCGCCGCCGGCGTCCCCGCGGACCGCGTGCTGCTGGCCGCGCTCGGCCCGAAGATGCTGCGGCTGGCGGCCGACCGCGCCGCGGGCACGCTCACCCTCCAGGTGACGCCCGAGCACACCCGGCGCGCCCGCGCGGCCCTCGGGCCGGGCAAGCTGGTGGTGCCCGGCCACGGCGTCGCGCTGGACACCGACGCCGGACGGGCCCGCGAAGCCGGCCGCGCGGCCGTGCGCCCCATCCTGGGAATCGCGAACTACGCCAACAACCTCCGCCGGGTCGGCTACGGCGACGAGGACCTCACCGACCCCTTCAGCGACCGGCTGATCGACGCGCTCGTCCTGCACGGCGACGAGGCGGCCGTCGCGGCGGGGATCGAGGCGGAACTGGCGGCGGGCGCGGACCACGTCGGCTTGCACGCGCTGGGCGCGGATCCGATCGGCGTGCTGCGCGCGGTCGCCGTGCGGGTGCACGGGAGCAGCGCCGTCGCTCGTTGACCACCGCACTCCCCCTTCCGTAGGTTCGGTACCGAACGAGGAGGTCCGGGTTGAGCCATCTGGTGCGCTTCGCCGACGGAACCGGCGACATCCGAGTCGGCCTGCTCACCGGAGAGCGGTTGCGGCCACTCGCGGTGACGTCGATGAGCGACCTGCTTCGCCGCACTGTGGCGGAGATCCGCGAACTGGCCGAGGCCGCCGGGGAGCCGGTGCCGACGGCCGGGACGCGCCTGCTGCCGCCGCTGGACGGGCGGACGGAGGTGTGGGCCGCCGGGGTGACCTACCGGCGCTCCGAGGAAGCCCGCCGCGAGGAAAGCGCCGACGAGGACGTCTACGCGCGGGTGTACCGCGCGAAGCGGCCGGAGCTGTTCTTCAAGTCGGCCGCGTGGCGCGTGGTCACCGACGGCGAACCGATCGCCGTCCGCGTGGATTCCGCCAACAACGTGCCGGAACCGGAACTCGGCCTGGTGCTGACCGCCGGCGGGGAGATCGCCGGGTACGTCGTGGTCGACGACGTCAGCTCCCGCAGCATCGAAGGCGAGAACCCGCTGTACCTCCCGCAGGCCAAGATCTACACCGGTTCGTGCGCGGTGTCGGCGCGCGTGCGCCCGGCGTGGGAGGTGCCGGACCCGCTGTCGCTCGGCCTCCGCATGCGCGTCCTGCGCGACGGCGCCGAGGTGTTCGCGGGCGAGGCCAGCACCGCCCAGCTCAACCGCGAACCCGCCGAGCTGGTCGAATACCTGTGGCGGGACAACGACTTCCCCCACGGCGCCGTGCTCTCGACGGGCACGTCCGTCGTGCCGGGGCTCGACCAAGGGCTGCGGCCGGGGGACGTCGTCGAGATCGAGATCGACGAGGTCGGCTCGCTGCGCTCCCCCGTGGTGCTGGGCGCCGACGAAGTGCGCCGGGTGCTCGCCGCGCGCTGACGACCCGGCTCACCGCCGGCCGAGCCGATCCGTGGGAACCCGGTGGGTCTCCGGCCCCACCAGCGCCGCGACGGACGCCAGCACCGCGACTCCGGTGCAGATCCACACCGTGGGGTGCCAGGTGCTCCGGCCTTCGCTGAGGGCTTGGGCCAGTGCCGGCGCGAACCCGGACGCGAGCAGGCCGAGCATGAGCCCGACGGCCATGCCGGTGTAGCGGACCCGGGCGGGGAACTGCTCCGGGTACCAGGCCGCGCCGACGCCGACCGGCATGATGGCGAACACGCCCATCCCGAGCACCCCCGCGGCGAACACGAGCGGGACGTTCCCAGCGTCGATCGCGGCGAACAGCGCGAACAACGACAGGCTGGAGCCGGCCGCCCCGAGCACGAAGACCGGTTTGCGGCCGACCCGGTCCGACCACCGCCCGACCAAGGGGGCCGCCACGACCGCGGCGAGGTTGCCCAGCGACACCACGGTGAGCATCACCGGCCGCGACAGGTGCCCGGCTCCGGTCGCGTAGGCGAGCGCGAAGACGGTGAAGATCGTGCCCATGACGTTGATCGTGCTGCAGATCGCGACCCGCAGCGTGGTCAGCCCGTGCTCGCGCAGCAGCGTCACGATCGGCAGCGAAGCACGCTCCCGCAGGCCGGTGAACACCTCCGGTTCCTCGAGCTTGCGCCGGAGCAGGTAGGCGACCAGCGTCAGCACCCCGCTCAGCAGGAACGGCAGCCGCCAGCCCCACGTCAGCAGCTGCGGCTCGGGCAGGGCCGCCAGCGGCAGGAACACCAGGCTGCCCAGCGCCATCCCCAGCTGCATCCCGCTCATGGAGAAGCCGGCGTAGTACGCGCGGCGGTCGTCCGGGGCGTGCTCGACGGTCAAGGACGTCGACCCGGGCGACTCGCCACCCGCGGAAAGGCCCTGCACCAGGCGGAGCACGACCAGCAGGACCGGTGCCGCGACGCCGATCGAGGCGTAGGAGGGCACCAGCCCGATCGCGAACGTCGCGAGGCCCATCAGGCCGATCGTCAGCACCAGCGCGAGCCGGCGGCCGAGCTTGTCCCCGAGGTGGCCCCACAGCACGGCGCCGAACGGGCGGGCGACGTAGGCGACGCCGAACGTCCCGATCGACAGCAGCGTCCCGGTCGCGCCGGAGTGCGGGAAGAAGACCTTGCCGAAGACGAGGGCGGCGGCCGACCCGTAGATCAGGAAGTCGTAGTACTCCAGCGCGCTGCCGAAGAACCCGGAAACCGCGGCCCGGCGGACCTTCCGGGATCTCGGCACCGCGGGGGCGTGCGGAACGGCGGTGGCCATGGTCAGCTCCTCGGTGCTCGGTGGGTGATCGGGTTCAGGCGGATGGTCCGTGGCCCGTCGGTGGTGTCGAAGGCGACCGCGTAGAGCCCGTCGGGACCGCCGTTGTAGCGGAGGTCGACGCCGAGGTCCGAGGGGGCGGCGACGTCGCCGAGCCAGGCCTTCAGATCGGCCTCGGTGCCCCCGAGTTCGAGCGCGGTCACCCCGGTCCCCCGCACGTCGCCGGTACCCGGCTGCGGCGCGAGCAGGCTGGAGTGGTTCGCCAGGTCGGGCACGTGGTAGAGGTTGGGCTTGCCGCGCAGCCACGAGTTCCGGAAGTCCGGCGCGTGCACCGAAGGCGCGCTCCCCTGCGCGGGCACCATCCGGACCTTGCCGCCGTCGATGTCCCCGGACGGCGCGACCCCGTGGTGCCGCGCGAACTCCGCGACTTCGTCGACGTCGTCGGTGCGCAGGCACAGCCCGGCGAAGCAGTCCCCGCCCGCGGTCCGGCGTTCCAGCTCGAGCGCCAACGGGGCGCGTCCGGCGATCATCCGGTGGTCGACGATGCTTTCGACTTCCATGTAGACGTACCCGCCGAGCGACAACAGCTTCTGGCCCAGCCCCAGGCCGGGGAAGTAGCCGCCGTCGGCGCTGCCGAGGCCGGTCGCCCGGCTCAGGTCGACGGTGGCGCGGTAGAGGTTGTCCGACCAGACGGCGATGTGGTCGATGCTGATCAAGGCGTTCCCTGTTCTTTCGGGCCACTGTGGACGGTTGCGGGACGGCGCGGCCGGTCGCGCCGGCGAGCGGGTGACCGGCGGCGGGGACGCCGGGCCGCACGGTCCGGCCGGACGCACCCAATGTGGCGTTCGGTGCGTCCCACGCACCCAATGTGGCGTTCGGTGCGCCCCACGCACCCAACGCCACATTGGGGCGCGTGCGCCGGCCGCTCCGCCGCCGCAGCTTCGCGGGAGTCCTGGCGTTCACGCGGTGAACGACGTGTTCATGACGGTCCGCTCGCGCCGGTCCGGCTTTGCCCGGGCTCTGGGGCCCGCCCCAGGAAGGCGCGGGCGTTCGCGGAGAGCGTGGCGACGTCCAGGCCGCCGCCGGTGGCGAACCCGAGCGGATCGCGCTGGGCCATGTCGAACGGGTAGTCGCTGCCGCACACGACGGCCTGTTTCCCGGCCCGCTCGGTGAGCAGGCCGAGCAGCGCCGGGTCGTGGGTGACCGTGTCGAACCACAGGTCCCGCACCGCTTCGCCGGGCGGGCGGCCCGAATCGCGGCGGACGTCGGGCCGGGTCCGCCACCCGTGGTCCCAGCGGCCCAGCAGGCCGGGGGTGCAGCCGCCGCCGTGCACGAAGCAGATCCTCAGCCCGGGCAGTGCGTCGAGAACGCCGCCCAGCAGCAGCGCCGCCACCGCGGTCGCCGTCTCCACCGGGTTGCCGATCAGGTTGGCCAGGTAGTGGCCGCCCCATTCGGGCCTCGGCAGCTGCATCGGGTGCACCAGCACCGACAGCCCGAGCCGGGCGCACTCGGCGAGCACGTGCCGCAGGACCCCCGAGTCCAGCGAGGTGCCGCCGAGCAGCGGCGGGATCGCCACGCCGGCGATCCCGGGCGCCGCCGCCAGTCCTTCGAGCCGGGTGGTCGCCGCAGCGGCGTCGTCCAGCGGCACCAGGCCGAGCCCGGCCAGCGCGCCGTCGGAGCCGGCGACCACCGCGGCGAGCGCGTCGTTGAACGCGTCGACGTAGTCCGGCGCGGGACCGGCCACCGGGAAGGCGAACGGCGGTGCGGAAAGCACCCGCAGGGCGAGGCCGGCTTCGGCCATGTCGGCGCGGATCGCCGGGACGTCGCTCATCGCCCGGGTGGCGATCGACAGCGGCACTTCGCCGAGGTGCAGTTCGCCGCCGCGGTCGCGCAGCGGCCCGTACGGCGCGCCCGGCGGCAGCCCGAAGAGGTCCGTGGGCAGCCAGTGCGCGTGGACGTCGATCCCGCCGGTCACGCGCGGTCCAGCGGGAGCGGCGCGTTGGCGCTGTCGAGGTGCTCGACGGTGGTGAACACCAGCTCGGTGTCGCCTACGTTCTCGATGTCGTGCAGCAGGTACTGCCCCTCGGCGAAGGTGAAGTGCCGGGTCTCCCCCGCGGTGTAGGACACCTCCCGGGTGGTGCCGTCGCTGGTGTGCTGACGGCTGCGGCCGGCGTTGACGGCGGTCCAGAAGTAGTCCAGGACGTGCCGGTGGGCGTGCCACCGCTCGCCGGGCGCGAGGCGGATCTCCCAGACGCGCACGCGGTCGTTCTCGCTGAGCAGCCGGGACCCCACTTCGCCGTCGTGGGCGTGGGCCTCGAACTCGGCACGCAGCTCGGGGCTCCAGCCCTCGAAGCCGGTGCCGGTCAGCTCGCCGGCGAGCGGGAGGTCGGACAGGAATCCGGTGTCGGTCATCGCGAATCCTTTCGGGGTCAGCGGACGGGGCCGTAGAGGCCGAAGCGCAGGTCGGGGTCGCCGGGAGTCCAGGTGTTGTGGAACTGGGACCGCTCGCCCATTTCCTTGACCCGGGCCAACAGGCGGGCGCCGAGGTCGAGCTGGGCCGGCTCCCACTTCCGCAGTGCGGCGGGGATGTCGCCGTCGGCGGCGGTCAGCGCGTCGGCGAGCGCCCAGGCGTCGGCGGCCGCCTTGGCGGTGCCGGCGGCGGCGTGCGGGCGGGCGGCGGAGGCGGCGTCGCCGAGCAGCGCGACCCGGCCGTCGGCCATCTTCGCCGACCGGACGTCGGAGACGACCTGGATGTAGGGCTGCTCGGTGGCGCTGACGACCTCGGCCGCGGCCGGCGCGAGCACCTGCGCGGCGGTCGCGCGCATTTCGTCGACGTAGCGGTCCTGGACCTGGCCCGGGTGCAGCGAAACGGTGCCCGTGAAGCCGCGTTTGTCGATCAGCAGCTCGGCCAGCTCGCCACCGGCGGGCACGTTGCGGTACCACACGTAGTTCATCAGCCGGTCCCGCGGCCCGGTCCCCGTTTCACCCGGGATCGGGTAGAGCGTGATGTGCGAGTGCGGGACGACGCTGTAGGTGATCGCGTTGCCCATCAGTTCCCGGACTTCGGCGGGCAGGGTGTGCTCGGGCACGGTGCCGCGCCAGCCGACGTACCCGGAATAGTCCATGGTGGACTCCGGGTCGAGGACCCGGCGGCCGACCGAGGTGATCCCGTCGGCGAACACCACCAGCTCCGCCTCCGCCCGCCGGCCGCTGACGAACCGGACGGTCGCGTGGTCCGCGTCCTGCGAGACACCGCAGGCGAATTCGCCGAGGTGGTAGTGCTCGGTGCCGAAGTCGGCGAGCAGCGCGCGGTAGAAGGTGCCCCACGAGGTGTAGGTCCAGCGGCGGCGCTCGCGGTGCAGGATGTCGTTGCCCGGGCCCAGGTACTGGACGTACTCGGTCGCCGTGGACAACGTCTCCGGGTCCTGGCCGCTGCGTTCGGCGAACCAGCGGACCGTGTCCGGCTGCAGCACGATCCCGCCGCCCCGGCCGTCCAGCGGCGTGGGGGTGCGTTCGAAGACGTCGACCTCGAAGCCGAGGTCGCGCAGCAGCAGCGCGGTGGTCAGCCCGCCGATGGAGCCGCCGATCACGACGGCGCGGACGTGGGCGTACGGGGGCATCAGAGCTTCTCCTCGGCAGGGGCCGCGGCTTCCGCGGCCGGGACGGTGACGGGATCCGACGGCAGCGGCAGGCCGCGGGTTTCCGGCGCGAACAGCAGCCCGAACGCGCCGAGCAGGCCGACCGCGACCACGCACGTGGTGGCCAGGCCGAGGTCACCGCCGAACCAGGACGCGGCGATCACCCCGGCGACCATCGGGCCGGCCGCGGTGAAGTACCGGCCGATCCCGTTGTACAGCGCCATTCCGGTGGCTCGGACCGACGGCGGGAACAGCTCCGGGCCGTAGACGAGGATTCCGGACAGAGCGCCGTACAGCCCGAAGCCGGCGATCGGGATCAGGCCGAGGAACAGGCCCCAGCCGGGGCCGAACGGGAAGAGCAGCACGACGCTGACCGCCGAAATCGCGAAGCTCGTCAGGAACGCCCGGCGCCTGCCGATCGCGTCGGCGAGGAAACCCCAGGTGGCGTACCCGAACACGCCACCGGCGTTGAACAGCATGGACGCGATCGCGACACGCGAGTTCGCCACGTCCGGGGGCAGCGCGGCGGCCGCGGCGGCCTGCCGGATGACCTGCGGGTACCACGTGGACACGCTCCAGAACGCGACCAGCGAGCCGGTGGCCAGCGCCGTACCGACCAGGGTGGGCCGCAGCAGCGGCCGGGTGCACAGCCGGCGCAGCACGAACCGGTCGTGCTCGTGGCGCTGTCCCGCGGCCCGCCGGGCGCGGCGGGCGGCGATCGTGCCCTGGATCTCCGGCGGTTCCGGGACGTGCCGCCGGATGAAGTAGACCAGCAGCGCGGGCAGCACGGCGATCCCCATCATCAGGCGCCAGCCGTAGCCGCCCAGGATCGAGTAGCACAGCGCGGAGATGAAGAACCCGAACGCGTAGCCGGACATCATCACGCCGCAGGCGCGGGCCCGGTAGCGGTTGCGCCAGACCTCGGCGACCAGTGCGGCCCCGACCGGCGCCTCCACCCCGGAGCCGAGCCCGGCGACGAACCGCAGCAGGCCCAGCTGCCACCACGTGTCCGCGAAGGCGGCGAGTGCGGTGAACACGGCGTAGGTGACGATCCCGGCCGAGAGCACCCGGACCCGGCCGAAGTAGTCGGCGAGGATGCCGAAGAGGATCCCGCCGGTGCCCCAGCCGACCAGGAAGAGCGCGACGGTCAGGCCGCCGTACAGGCCGATGGAGCCTGCCGCGGGGTGGATCCCGCTGTGCGGCAGCAGCTCCGTCATGGCCGGGCCGAGGATCAGCGCGTACAGGCTGCCCGCGAACCCGTCGAGGGCCCAGCCCATGGTCGTGCCGGCCAGCACGAGCCACTGGGTGCGGGTGACGACGGTGCGCCAGGACCCCGGCGCCGGGGTGGGGGTGTTCGCCATGGTCGGCTCCTTTGCCGAGGTCAGTTGAGGCGGCCCGGGACGGCGGAGCCGTACCAGTCGACGTCGTCGGCGGCGGTGCGCACGACGACGGTCTTGAGCCAGGTGAAGTCGTCGAAGGACTCGGTGCCGGCGTCGCGGCCGGTCCCGGACTCCTTGATCCCGCCCCACGGCAGGGACGGTTCGAGCCGGTGGTGGTCGTTGACCCAGACCATCCCGGCGTGGATCCGGTCGGCCACGCGGTGCCCGCGGGCCAGGTCGCGGGTCCAGACGCCGGCACCGAGCCCGAACCGGTTGTCGTTGGCCTTCGCGATCGCGTCGGCTTCGTCGTCGAAGGGCACCACGACGGCGACCGGGCCGAAGATCTCTTCCCGCGCCACCCGCATGTCCATCGTCGCGTCGGCGAGCACGGTGGGCCGGACGAAGAACCCGCCGTCCAGCGGCGCGGGCAGGTCCGGGACACCGCCACCGGCGGCGACGCGGGCGCCCTCGGCGCGGCCGGCCTCGACCAGCGCCAGGACCTTGTCCCGCTGCGCCGCGCTGACCAGCGGCCCGAGCTGCGTGGCCGGGTCCGACGGGTCGCCGATCCGGATCGCCTCGGCGCGCCGGGCCAAAGCCGTGACGAACCGGTCGTAACCCGCGCGCTGGACCAGGAACCGGGAACCGGCCACACAGGACTGCCCGGCCGCCACGAAGGCGGCGAACGCGGCACCTTCGGCGGCGGCGACGGGGTCGATGTCGTCGAACACGACGATCGGGGTCTTGCCGCCGAGCTCGGCGGTCACCCTGGCGAACCGGTGCGCGGTGGCGACGGCGGCCGCGCGCCCGGCCTCGGTGCCGCCGGTCAGGGTGATCTTGGCGATGTCCGGGTGCCCGGTCAGCCGCTCCCCGACCTCGCGCCCGCCGGTCACCACGTTCACCACGCCGTCCGGGATCCCGGCCTCCGCGAGCAGTCCGGCCATGGCCAAAGTGGACAGTGGCGTGGTCTCGGACGGCTTCACCACGACGGTGTTGCCGGTCGCCAGCGCCGCGGACAGGCTGCGCGCGAGGATCAGCAACGGGTGGTTGAACGGGGTGATGATCCCGCAGACGCCGAGCGGGGCCCGGCGCTGGTAGGTCAGGTACGGCCCGTCGGACGGCAGCACGGCGTCCCGCTGGGCGGCCAGCAACCCCGCGTTGTAGCGGAACCACTCGGGGACCCGCGACAGCTGGGCACGGGTCTCGGTGACCGGGCGGCCGTTGTTGCGCGTCTCGAGCCGGTAGAGGTCCTCGGCGGCCGCCTCGACGACGTCCGCCGCGCGCAGCAGCAACCGGCCGCGCGCGGTCCGGGTCAGGGCCGGCCACGGGCCGTCGAGGAACGCCGCGCGGGCGCGGGCGACGGCCGCATCGACCTCGGCGAGCGAGCTGTCGGGCACGGTGCGGAGGACGGCGCCGGTGGCGGGGTCGAGCACCGGGCGGCCGGCGCTCTGGTCGGACTGGGCGTGCACGGGGGTCGAAGCGGTCGTCGTCGACATTCCGGCCCTTTCTCTGGCGGGTGGGTCGCTTCGGAGTCTGACTTCCGCGGCCCCCGCTTCGATATGTCGCAGGAGACACAATTCGACGATCACGGTGTCTTCTGAAACACTCCTTGCTCGTGGACGACGAGCACGAGCTGCACACCTGGCTGGCGGCGATCGGCACGCTCACCTCGGCCGTGAACTCCGGCCGTGGCCTGCGGGAAGTCCTGAACCTCATCGCCTCGACCGCCCGGCAGCTGCTCGGGCTCGACTTCTGCGGCGTGCTGGTGCCCGACGCCGGGGAAACCGCTCTGGTGATCGCGGGGTGGAGCGGGCTGTCGGACACCTACGTCGCGCGGGTCAACTCCGATCACCCGGTCCGGCTGGAGACCGACGCGCACAGCGGCGCGCCGTCGAGCCGGGCCTACCGCTCCGGACGCCCGGCCGCCGTCAGCGACATCTCGCTCGAACCGGGGTTCATCTGGGGCGGGGTCGCCCACGACCAGGACTACCGGTCGATGCTGTCGGTCCCGCTCGTCACCGCGTCCGGCGTGATCGGCACCCTCAACAGCTACCGCTCGGCGGTGCACGAGTTCGACGCCGAGGAGACCGGGCGCCTGCAGCTGCTGGCCGAGCACGCCGCGATCGCGATCACCTCCGCCCGGCTGGTGGAGAACCTGCGCGAGCAGCACGAGCTGGTGACCCGCTCCGAGCGGATCCACGAGCGCCTGCTCCGGGTGGCCGTCCGCGCCGGTGGGATGTCCGGCATCGCCGCCGCCCTCCACGACCTGCTCGACACCCCCGTGGTGCTGCAGGACGCGCGCGGTGAGGTGCTGGCGGCGGCCGGCCCGCCCGCCGACCCGCCCGGGGGCGGCTGGACCCCGGCCGCGCCGGGCGGCGAGCTGGTCCGCGAACAGGACGGCCACGTCGTCGCCGACGTCGTCCTCTCCGGGGAGGTACCCGCCCGCGTCTGGCTCCCCCGCCACCCCGGCCCACTGTCCCCTGTGGACCGCCGGGCCCTGGAACACGCCTCGGTGGTGCTGTCGCTCGAGCTGCTCCGCCGGCGCACCGCCCTGGAAGTCGAACAGAACCTGCGCGGCGAGCTGCTGGCCGAGCTGCTCGCCGGCGCGGACCCGCGCGCGGAGGCGGTGCGCCACCGCGCCCGCCTGCTGGGCCACGACCTGACCCGGCCCCACCGCGCACTGGTCGGACGGATCGACCCCACCGGACGAGGCAGCGCGACCCAGGCGCGGCGCCGCGCGACGGACGAGGCCAACCGGCTGGCGTCCACCATCACCCCGCGCCCCCTGGTGGCCCAGCACCGGGACGCCGTCGTGGCCCTCTGGCCGCTCCCGGCGACCGGCCCCGAAGCCGCCGAATCCCTGCGCAGAGCTCTTTCCGCCGCGGTCGGCGTCGCCTCCGCGACGGTCGCGGTGTCCGAACCCACCGACCACGAGTTCGCCGAGGCCTACCGCACCGCCAAGGGCGCACTCGCCGTAGCCGGACCGGGCGGCGGCGTCGTCACCCTCGACGGACTGGGCGTGGCCGGCCTCCTGCTCCGCCTCGACGACCCGGAACCGCTGCACCGGTACGCCGAACGCACCCTCGGCCCGCTGCTCCGCCACGACGAGCAACACGGCACCGCACTGGTGGCCACCCTGCGCGCCCACCTGACCCACCACCTGGACCGCCAAGCGACCGCGCAGGCGCTCTTGGTGCACCCCAACACGATCAGCCAGCGCCTGCGCCGCATCGAGACGTTGACGCAGCTGGACCTGCGCAACCCGTCGGCGGCCGTCGAAGCCCGGTCGGCGTTGACGGTCCTGGACGTCGCCCGCGGCCTGTCCCGCCGTCCTCCGCAGCCGGGTTGACGCGCCCGGATTGGGGTCTTCTCAGTAGCCGCGATGTCCTGAATGAGTCATTCAAGACGCGAGCGCCAGCGGCACGTGACGTCCAGCGCTCCCGCACCCCGAAAACAGGAAACCCGAATGAACGGGTTGTTTCCCATCGGAATCGAAAACCGTCAAAAGAATTCGGACCACGGGTAAGTGCGCTGCGTATCCGGGCCACCCCGGTCGGTCGAATCCGCAGACACTATTGGCAGCGTCGCGCCGCGCGGTCCACCAGGTACCGTCGGACGATCCCGACGGCCGGCCGAGCGGAGGCGCGTTGAAGATCCTGTTGCTGTGCACCGCGTTCAACGGACTGAGTCAACGCGCGTGGGCCGGTTTGCGGGCCGGCGGACACCGCGTCACCGTGCGAACGGCAGCCGATCCGGAATCGATCGCCGCCGCCGTGGCGGACGTCGAGCCCGAACTGATCCTCTGCCCGTTCCTGCGACACCGGGTGCCCGAAGCCATCTGGCGGCGGTATCGCACGATCATCATCCACCCCGGACCGCCCGGGGACCGGGGTCCGGCCGCGCTGGACTGGGCGATCATGGACGGCGAACCCACCTGGGGCGTGACGGCCCTGCAGGCGACCGGCGACCTGGACGGCGGCCCGATCTGGGGGTCGCGGCTGTTCCCGATGCCGTCCGACCCGCCGCGCAAGAGCACCCTCTACAACACCCAGGTGGCCGACGCGGCGATGAGCCTGATCGCCGAAGTCGTGCGCAAGGCGGAAACCCCGGGCTTCACCCCGCAACCCCTCCACCGCCACCGGCCCGGCGCCACCGCGCGGTCCCGTCCCCCGGTGCGCCAGGCCGATCGGGGCTTTTCCTGGCACGAGCCGGCCGCGCACATCCTCCGCCGCATCCGCGCGGCCGACGGCAGGCCCGGGGTGCGGACCAAGCTGGCCGGGGTACCGGTCGCCGTGTTCGACGCTCATCCCGGCGACGCTCCGCCCGGCGAGCCCGGCACGATCGCGGCGCACAGCCACGGCGCCGTGCTGGTCCGCACCGGGGACGGCGCGCTCTGGGTGGGACACGCCCGGCGGCTGGCCGCACCCGGCGTCCCGGTCAAGCTGCCGGCGGTACTCGCCCTCTCGGGTGTTCCCGAGCCGCCGGAAGCCAAGGAGCTGCCGGGCTTCCGGGAGATCGGCTACCGGCGAACCGGCGACGTCGGGCTGGTCAGCTTCGACTTCTACAACGGCGCGATGTCCACCACCCACTGCCGGCGGCTGCTCTCGGCGCTCCGCCACGCGATGGCGCAGGACACCAAGGTCGTGGTGCTGGCCGGCGGCGAGGTGTTTTCCAACGGCCTGCACCTGGGCGTCATCGAAGCGCACCCGGACCCCGCGGGGGAAGCGTGGCGCAACATCACCGCGATCGACGACCTCTGCCGGGAAATCATCACCTGCACCGGCCAGCTCGTGGTGTCGGCGCTGTCCGGCGGCGCGGGCGCCGGCGGGGTGATGCTGGCGCTGGGCGCGGACAAGGTCATCGCCCGGGACGGCATCACGCTCAACCCGCACTACCGGACCATGGGCCTCTACGGTTCCGAGTACTGGACCTACGTGCTGCCCCGCCGGGTCGGCGAAGCACAGGCACGACAGCTGACCACGCGCTGTGAGCCGATCAGCGCGACCGAAGCGGCCGGGCTCGGCCTGGTCGACCGGCTCGCCGCGAGCGACCGGAAAGCGTTCACCGCGGCCGCGCTCGACTACGCCGCCGAATTGGCCGAAGGGCCGCGGGCCCGCGCGCTGCTTGCCCGCAAGCGTGCCGCCCGGGCCGCCGACGAGCGGCACCGGCCCCTGGAGACCTACCGCGTGCGCGAACTGGCCGAGATGACCGGCGACATCTTCGACGACCACCGCGGTTTCGCCCGCGCCCGGCGCGCGTTCCTCACCAACCAGCCGGGCCCGAAAGCGCCCGCCGTGCCCGCACCCCGCGTCCCGGAAGCGGCCCACCGTATCGCCCACCGGAACGAATGACTCAATGCACACCTCGGAAGTGCTACAATTTCGGCGAAAACGTTCCCGCCAGCGAAACAGAATTCCGAGGACGACGAGGGTGGCTGTCAACAGTACCGCCGGGCGCAAGCCCGCCAGCGCGCCGGACAACGCCGGCACCGAGGCCGCCGCCCGGGTGGCCGACGTGCTGCTGCTCTTCACCGGCGGCCCCCGGCACCTGGGCGTCAGCACGATCAGCCGTGAGCTCGACCTCTCGAAGGCGGTCGTCTACCGGATCCTGCAGTCGCTGGTCTCGCGCGAGATGCTGGCCACCGACCCCGGCGTCGCCGGCTACCGGCTCGGCCCGGCGGCCGTCGCGCTCGGGGCGAGCGCCCTGCGGCGGTTCGACGCCCGGGTCGCCGCCACGCCCGTCCTGCGGCGGCTGCGGGAAGAAACCGGCGAAACGACGACGCTTTCCGGGCTGGTCGGCGACGAACGCGTGTACCTCGACCAGTTCGAAAGCCCGCGCGAGATCAAGATGACCGTCGAACTCGGCCGCCGGTTCCCGCTGCACGCCGGGTCTTCCGGCAAGGTCATCCTGGCGTCGCTGCCCGAGGAGCGCCGGGAAGCCGTGCTGCACCGGGAACTGCCCGCGCTGACCGAGCACACGATCACCACCGCCGAGGAGCTGCGCGCGGCCCTCGCCGAGGTGGCCCGCGACGGCGTCGCCGTCTCGCTCGGCGAACGGCAGCCGGGCGCGGGGTCCGTCGCCGCTCCCCTGTTCGGGCCGGACGGCGAAGTCCACGGTTCCATCAGCATCTGCGGCCCGCAGTACCGCTTCACGCCCGACGCCGTGGCCCGCTACCGCGATCTCGTGCGCGAAGCTGCGGCCGAGATCCGGCAGAGCTGGGCCTGGCTGCAGGAGCCGGGCGGCCGGTGAGGCACCGGCCGCCCGGGGCTCAGCGGCCGCGCTTGAGGTAGCGGCCCACGGGGTCACCGGCGATCTTGCCGTCGGCGAACACGTGGTTCCCGCGCACGAACGTGTCGGTCACCTTCGCCGTCATGTCGAAGCCCTCGAACGGCGTGTACTCCTGAGTGGACTCCGACTCCGCCGCGCGCACCGTCCACCGGACGTCCGGGTCGACCAGCGCGAAGTCCGCGTCGAAGCCCTCGGCGATGTCGCCCTTCTTCAGCAGGCCGTAGCGGCGCGCCGGGTTCCGCGAAGTCAGCTGCGCGATCCGCTGCAGCGACAAGCCCCGCTTGGTGCCCTCGCCGACCAGCCCGGGCAGCAGGTACTCCGCACCGCCGAAGCCGGACTTCGCCAGGAAGACGTCGTCGCGGTCCGCACCGAACTTCAGCTCGTCGCGGCAGCACGCGTGGTCGCTGACCACCCAGTCGACCTCGCCAGCGAGCACGTGCCGCCACAACGCCTCGACGTCCTCGCGCTCGCGCAGCGGCGGGTTGACCTTGCCGCCGATGCCCGACGCGGTGTCCACATCGGCCAGCAGGTGGCCGATCGTCACCTCGCGCCGGAAGTCGATGTGCGGGAACGCCTTCGCCATCGTCAGCGCCGCCGACAGCGCCTTCTCCGACGACAGGTGCAGCAGGTTGATGTTCGGCAGCCCGGTTTCGTGCGCCAGGTAGGACGCGATCGTGACGGCCAGGCCTTCGGAGTGCGGCGGCCGCGACGCGCTGTAGGCCCGCAGGCCCGACAGCGAGCCGTCCTGCTCGACCAGCTTCGTGTACGCGGTCATGATCTCGGCCGTTTCGCAGTGCAGCGACAGCGAAAGGTGCGGCGCGTACTCGGTCAGCACCTCGCGCGCGTGCTGGACCCCGCGCATGACGAACTCGAAGTGCGCGATGTCGTAGCGCTCGTCCGGCGGGATCATCAGGAAGTCGCTCTGGCTGGTCGACCGCCCGTGCAGGCCGTGGCTGCCGTAGAACATGAAGATCTTGAACGACGTGACGCCGAATTCCTCGACCAGGTAAGGAATCTCGGAGATGTGCTGCGAGCTCATCGGCGCGAGGTGGAAGGCGTAGTCGACGTAGGCATTGCCCTCCGACGCGCTCAGCACCTCGGGGAAGAAGTCGCGGTAGCTGCCGCCCTTGTTGAGGTAGTACTGGCCGGTGCGCATGTACGTCAGCGACGTCGTGACACCGCCCTGCGCGCTCGCGCGGCTTTCGGTGCGGGTGTCGGTGGCCAGCTCGTTGTAGATGCCCCAGTGCTGGTGCGCGTCGACCACGCCGGGGAAGGCGAGCAGCCCGCGGCCGTCGACGACCCGCGCGGCGTCGTCGACGGGCAGGTTCGGCGCCACGCGCGTGATCGTGCCGTCGTTCACGGCGATGTCCAGCAGTTCGGGCTCGGACCCGTCGGCGTCGCCGGGGCGGACGACCCGGACGTTCTTCACGAGCAGTTCCGTGGTGGCCATTTCTCTCCTCAGCTTGCGGTGTGCGAAGTCAGGCGCCGGGCGACGGCGCCGGCGGCCAGGTAGGCCAGCCCGAAGGCGGGCAGGAGCCCGTTGCCGGGCAGGTAGCCGGCGGCGCCGTGGCCGGAGATGCTCGCCGCGGCGCCACCCGCGGCGTACAGCCCGGGGATCGGGCGGTCGTCGGGGTCGACGACGGCGGCGTGCTCGTCGACCAGCAGGCCGCCCTGGGTGTGGAACAGCGCGGGCACCACCCGGACGGCGGCGAGCTGGCCCGAAAGGGGGCGTTCCCAGTGGGTGCGGCCGTGCTCGTCCGGACGCTCGCCGCGCGCGATCGCGGCCGCCGTGGCGATTTCCGGCTCCAGGGCGTCCGGTGGCAGGCCGGTCGCCTTCGCGAGCCCACGAGCGTCGTCGGCCCAGACGAGAGCGCCCGCCGAAACGACGTCCCGGAAGTCCTGGAACGGCTGGCACTGCTCGAAGATCGTCTCGTCGAGGACGATCCAGCCGGTCGACCCGGGCCGCGCGGCCAGTTCGGCGGCGTACTCGGAGTAGCCGCGGGTTTCGTTGCCGAAGCGGCGGCCGTCGAGGCCGACGAGGAACCCGCCGTGGATGATCGTCGCCCAGCCGACCAGGGTGCCCGCGGCGGCGGAAACCGCGCCGTGGCCCTGGTACGCGTCGAGGAACCCGGTGGCGGCACCCAGCTTCTCCCCGATGCGCAGCGCGTCGCCGAGCGACTGGTCGCTCCCCTGGTACAGCGCTCCCGAGATCTCGGGAACGTGCTGCGCGACGAGGTCGGCGTCGGCACCGAAGCCGTTGGTGGCCAACAGAACCGCCCGGGTCGGGATCTCCTCCTTGGTCCCGTCCGGGTACCGGACCACGACCGCGCGCACACCGTCCACATCGGACAGGACGTCGACGAGCCGGGCGGGCGCGAGCAGCTCGATGTTCTCGTGCTCGGTCACGCGCCGCGCCAAGTGGTCGATGACGCCGGAGCCGTGCCGTCCCGGGATCGAGTGGCAGCGGGGCACGGAGTGGCCGGGGTAGTTGAAGTCCGTCACCAGCGACAGCGGCAGCCCGGCGGAATCGGCGAGCCATTCGACCAGCGGGGCGCTCACCTCGGCCAGGGTGCGGGCCAGCCGGGCGTCGGCCTGCCCGTGCGTCTTGGCCATGATGTCGGCGACGAACCGCTCGGGCGAGTCGTCGACGCCTGCCGACGTCTGCCAGCGGGAGCCCGCACCGGGGAACATCGCCGTGGACATCGAGGTGTTGTTGCCGCGCCGGAAGTGCTCGCTCGCCTCGACCACCAGGACGGAAAGTCCCAGTTCGGCGGCCCGCAGTGCGCCCGCGAGGCCGCCGCCCGCGCCGGCGACGACGAGATCGGGTCCGTCGGTCACAGGTCCTCCACGGTCAGCAGCCGCAGCGCCAGTTCGGTCGGGTCGACGATGCGCGCGGGCAGGTCGGCGGGCTCGACGTCGACGGCCGAGCAGCCGTTGATCACCGCCGTCGCGCCCAGTGCGGCGAGTTCGCGCACCGCCGTGCCGAGCGCCGCGTTCCACGTTTCGGTCTCGGCGATCGCGGAGAACGGCAGGTCCAGCACGCGCACGCCGGCGAAGTACCCGGTCAGCCGGTAGGCCGCGATGCGCTTGGCGAACTCCTCGGCGATGGCTTCGTTGCGCACGACTGCGCCGAACCGGACGCCCTTCGCGGCGAGATGGGACGCCGACAGCTTGAGCAGGCCGTGCACCGGCACCGGCGGCTGCGCGACGGCGTCGGGCACCGCCGGGTCCAGCACGCAGTCCGGGAAGGCCAGGTCCCAGCCGTCGCCGGCCGCCGCGAGCACGGCGGCGACCTCGCGTTCGGAGGCGCGCACGGACTCGCCGGTGTCCAAAGTGGCCGGTGCGGCCGGGCCGACGTCGCGCAGCTCGATCTCCAGGCCCGGTGGCGCGAGCCGGTCGTAGCGCTGCTGCCGCCGCCGGATCTCGTCGGGCGGCAGGTGGATGGGCGTCACCGCGAGGGCACGCATCAGTTCGGCTCCTTCTCTCCGGTTCCGGCCAGCTCGCGCAGCGCCGCGCCGACGCGGGGCAGCCCGGGCAGGTCCCGGCCCAGTGCGGCGGCGCGGTCGACGACGGGCGCGGGGAGCCACGTCTCGAGCAGGCCGGCCAGCTCGGGTCCGGTCAGCGGGTGGTGGTCGGCGTCGCCGACCGGGTTGGGGACTTCGTGGGTGAGCGACGTGCCGTCGTCGAACGCGACGGTCACGCGGGCGGCCCGTTCGCCGGGCAGCCGGGCGGTGAGGTCGGGGGCCTCGACGAGCCGCACCCGGCTCGCCAGCGCCCGCACGTCCGCGTCGCAGAGCGGGCTTTCCGGCCCGACCTCGCCGGTCAGGGCGGCGGTGGCGACGACGAACGGCGTCGAGAACATCGCCGAAAGCCGGTTCGACCAGTCCACATCGGACAGTCCGGCGCCGAGAACGTGGGTTTCGACCAGGACGTGGGTGATGCCGCCGACCCGGAACCCCGGTCGCGAGCGCAGTTCGAGCACGGCGTCGGCGGCCGGGTGGGTGAAGGAGCAGGACGCGTGGCGCTTGAAGTAGCCGCGCGTGATGTCCCAGCGGGTACCCAGCTCCGCGGCCAGCTCCCCGGCGTCCAGCGAACCGAGCAGCGTGCCGAGCGAGAGCGCGGCCGTGCCGGTGGTGCGGGCCAGCCCGGCCGCCGCCATCCGCGCGGCGGCGAGCCCGGACGTCGCCGACGCGCCCAGCCAGGCGTTGCGCACCGGGTTGCCCTGCGTCGCCGAGTCGAAGTGCCCGGCGATGCCCATCCCGGCCGCGGTGTCGATGGCGGCCGACACCGCGCCGGGCGGGAGCCCGAGCAGCCGCGCGCAGCCCGCCGCCGCGCCGGGGACGCCCCAGCTGCCGTGCGGGTGCGCGCCCGCGCGCAGGGTGGTCGCGCGGCCGAACCGCGCGGCGACCTCGTAGGCGGCCAGCAGCGCCGCCGCGGTGTCCGCGCCGGTGCTGTCCAGCTCGGCCGCCAGCGCCAGCACCGCGGGGAAGCCGTGCGCGGCCGGGTGCCCCTTGGCGTACTTGTGGCCCTCGTCCAGCTCGAGCGACACCAGCGCGACGGCGTTGAGCCACGCGGCCGCGTCGGTGCTCACCAGCCGTCCGCCGCCGATCAGCGGAGCCGGTCCCGCCGGCGCGCGCCAGGCGTCCACCAAGGCCCGCTGCTCCGGCAGCGAAGCACCCAATGCGGTGACGCCGACGATATCGAGCAGGACGAGGGCGAGCCGATCGAGCACCGCGGCCGGCACGCTCGCGACGTCCAGTTCGGCCACCCACGCTCCCAGCGCCGCGGTGGCGGAAGCGGCTTGTTCGGTCTTCACAGTCCCAGGTACGCCTTCCTGACGCGCTGGTCGCCGGCCAGTTCGGCGCCGGTGCCCTGCAGCACCGTCGACCCGCTTTCCAGGACGTACGCCCGGTCGGCGATGGCCAGCGCCTGCTTCGCGTTCTGCTCGACCAGCAGCACCGCCACCCCGCTGTCCCGGATGCGCTGGACCGCCTCCAGCACCGTCCAGGTCAGTTTCGGCGAAAGCCCGGTCGACGGCTCGTCGAGCATCAGCAGCCGCGGCCCGGCCATCAGCGCGCGGCCGATCGCGAGCATCTGCTGCTGGCCGCCGCTGAACGTCTGGGCGACCTGCGTCCGGTGCTCGGCGAGCACCGGGAACAGGTCGTAGACCTCCTTCAGCGACGTCGCGGCCTGCGCGGGCGTGCGGGTCCACGCGCCCATCCGCAGGTTCTCCTCGACGGTGAGCGTGCCGAACAGCGCCCGGTCCTCGGGCACATGCACCAGGCCGTCGCGGACGAGCTGATCGGGACGGCGCCCGGCCGTCGGTGCGCCGTCGAGCGTGACGCGGCCCGAGAGCGGCTTGAGCTGGCCGCAGATGCTGCGCAGGGTCGTGGTCTTGCCCGCGCCGTTGGCGCCGACGAGCGCGACGATCTCGCCCGCGTCGAGGTGCAGGTCGACGTCGTGCAGGATCCGCATCCGCCCGTACCCGGCGCACACCTTCTCAAGCGTCAGCATGGGTCGGCTCCTCCCCGAGGTAGGCGTCGATGACGCGCGGGTCGCTGGTGACGGCTTCGGGTGAGCCGACGGCCAGCACGCGGCCCTGGTCGAGCACGAGGACGCGGTCGGCCAGCCGCATCACGGCGGCCATGATGTGCTCGATGAACACCAGCGTGACGCCCTCCCGCTCGCGCAGGGTGGCGAGCAGGTCGAGCACCGGTTCGCGCTCGGCCGGGACGAGCCCGGCCAGCACCTCGTCGAGCAGCAGCACCTTCGGCCGGGTGGCGAGTGCCCTGGCCAGCTCGAGGCGCTTGAGCCCGGCGGTCGGCAGGTCGGTGGCGCTGCGGTGCGCCCACGGCCCCAGGCCGACGCGCTCCACGACGTCGAGCGAATGCTCCCGCAGCTCCTTCGCGCTCAAGCGGTGGTGCTGGGCGGCGAGGCTGACGTTCTGCGCGACCGTCATGCTCGCGAACGGCCGCATCAGCTGGAACGTGCGGACCATCCCAGCGCGCGCGATCCGGTCGGGGGCGCGGCCGGTGACGTCGTCGCCCGCCAGCCGCACGCGGCCGGTGTCCGGGGTCAGCGCGCCCGAGATCACGTTGAACAGCGTCGTCTTGCCCGCGCCGTTCGGCCCGATGACGCCGAGGATCTCGCCCTCGGCCACGGTCAAGTCCACATCGGACAGTGCGTGCACGCCGCGGAACGCCTTGCCGACGCCGCTCACCTCCACGATGCTCATCGACGCCACCTCGCAGCGAGAGTTCCGACGATCCCCTTGGGCAGCAACCGGACGATCAGGATCACCAGCACCGCGTACAGCACCACGTCCAGGCCGCTGCGGCCCTGCAGGAAGCCCAGGAACTCCGGTGGCGTGCGCAGCAGCGTGGCGGTGACGTCGGTGAGCGAGCCGATGATGATCGCGCCGACCACCGGGCCCCACACCGTGCCGATGCCGCCGATGACGACGGGCACGATGGCCTGGATCGAGATGGCCGAGCCGAACCCGAGGTCGGGGTTCACGAACAGGTAGTACTGCGTGTAGAACGCGCCCGCCACGGCGGTGATCGCCGCGGACAGCGCGACCGTGAGCAGCTTGTGCCGCAGCACCGGGGCACCCAGGGACGCGGCCGCCAGCTCGTCGTCGCGGATCGCCGTCACGTAACGCCCGGCGCGGGAGTGCAGGAAGACGATGCTGACCGCGACCGCCGCCCCGGCCAGCACGAGCGCCACCCAGAAGTACGCGGGCGAGTCGGCCGGGAACTGGATCAGCCACAGCGACGAGTCCTGGATCAGCGGCACGCTGAAGCCGACGGCCTTGTTCGCGAACGCGCTGCTGGTGACGATCAGCCGCAGCATCTCCGCGAAAGCGAACGTCGCCAGCGCGAAGTAGGCGCCTTGGAGCTTGTAGCGGAAGGAGAAGTAGCCGATGACCACGGCGACCGCGGCGGCCACCGCCATCCCGGCCAGCATCCCGATCCACGGCGACACGTTGTGCTTCACCAGCAGGTACGCGCTCGTGTAGGCACCGAGGCCGAAGTAGGCGGCGTGGCCGAAGCTGAACATCCCGCCGAAGCCGCTCATGATGTTCCAGCCGACGGCCATCAGCAGGAAGATCAGGATCCGGACGGCGACCGCGCCCTGCGCGGCGGGGAGGATCAGCGGCAGCGGGATCGCGACCAGCACGAGAACCGCGAGGATCGCGAGCTGCTTGTTCTGCGGCCGAAGCGGCGGCGCCTTGACGGTAGACCCGGTGGGCGCTTCGATCGTGATGCTCATGCGCGCCTCCCGAACAGGCCCTGCGGACGGAGGAACAGCACGAGCAGGAACACCACGAAGACACCGAGCAGGGAACTCTGGCCGCCGAGGTAGATGGTCGTGAGCTGTTCGACCAGGCCGATCAGCAGGCCGCCGACGAGCGCGCCGACGACGTTGCCCATCCCGCCGAGCACCACGACCACGAACGCCGTGATGTTGAACTGCTCCCCCAGCGTCGGGGTCACCGTGACGAGCGGCCCGGCGAGCACCGCCGCCGCCCCCGCGCACGCCGTGCCGATGGCGAAGGTGAGCGTGTGCATCCGGCGGACGTTGATGCCGACCAGCGCCGCGCCGGGTGCGTTCGCGGCGACCGCGCGGATCGCCGTGCCCAGCCGGGTGCGCCGCAGCAGCCAGTACAGCAGGCCGCCGAGCACGATCGCGCCGAGGAACGCGTACAGCCGCGAACCCGCGACGACCGCGCCGAGCAGCGGGAACTGGAAGTCGCCGGGCAGGTCGATGGTCTTCGGCTCGGCGCCGAAGAACATCAGCAGGCCGTTTTCCAGCAGCAGCGACAGGCCGAGCGTGATCAGCAGCTGGTTCTCCAGCGACCTGCCGCCCGCGCCGGACAGCAGTCCACGATGGACGGCCGCACCGAGCAGGAACAGCACGGGCACCGCGACCACGAGCGTCAGGTACGGGTGGAGCCCGGTCGCCTGGATCATCCCGAAGGACAGGAACATCGCGACCGTGAGGAACGCGCCGTGGGCGAAGTTGACGATGTCGAGCACGCCGAAGATCAGCGTCAGGCCCATCGCGATCAGGCCGTAGAGGCCGCCGGTCAGGATGCCGGTGACCACCGACTGCCAGACCACCAGCCCGCTGCCGGACTGCAGCAGCGCGACCACGACCGCCACGACCAGGACGGCGGCCACGATGCCGGCGCGGCCGAGGAAACCCTTGTCCGCCTCGGCTTTCCGTTCGGGTGGTGCGGTTTCGGGGACGACGGGCGCCCCGGTGTCGAGTTCGGTCATGGACGCCACGCCACCCTGTAGTCGGGCCGGGATTCGGCTTTTTCGGGGGGATAAACCTGCTGGACGCGCCCGTCCAAGACCTGCATCAGGACGGGGAAGGCGTTGCTGTTGTCGCCGTTGGGCGCGAACCGGATCGGCCCGCGGCCCACGGTCAGGGGTGCGACCTGGGACGCGGCGATCGCGTCCCGCACCTTCCGCGGGTCGGTGCTCGCGGCCTGCTCCACGGCGTGCGCGATCACCTGGACCGCGTCGTAGGACAGCACGGCGCCGGTGCGCATCGGGTCGCCGTAGAGCTTCTGGTACTTCTCGCGCAGCGCGACGGTTTCGGGGTTCGTCGCGTCGTAGTGGTAGTTGGTGCTGAAGTAGAGGTTGCCGAGCGCGGCCGCGTCGGCGACGAACTTCGGCTGGTCGTACGCGCCGTTCGAGACGCCCCAGACCGCGCTGAGGTCCGGCTTCACCGACGCGATCGCCTTGGCCGCCAGCAGGCTGTCGCGGTAATAGCCGGCCACCGCGAGCACGTCCGCGCCCGCGGCCTTGACCTGCGTGACCTGCGCGGTGAGGTCGCTGACGGTCGCGGCGTCGTAACTGATGTTGGGGCCGACCTCGATGCCGAGCTGCTTCGCCGCGGCGGTGAAGGCGTCGGCCGCGCCGCTGCCGAAGTCGCTCTGCTCGTGCAGGAACGCCACCTCGCGGACCGGCTTGCCCGCCTGCTCCGACACGGCCTTCAGGTACTGCGCGGCGGCCGTCGCGATCGCCTTGCTGCCCGGCTGCACCCGGAACGAGTACTGGTAGCCGTGCGAGAAGATGGCGTCGGACGCGGTCACGTCCATGACGAACGGGACCCGGTTGCGTTCGGCCACGACGGCGACGTTGGTGCTCACCGCGCTCTGGTAAGTACCGACCAGGCTGACCGCGCCGGCCGAGATCAGCCGCTGGGCCTCGCTCTGCCCGATGTCGGCCTTGCCTTGCGTGTCCCCAGTGACCAGCTCGACCTTGCGGCCGCCGAGCGACTTGATGCCGCCGGCCGCGTTGATCGCGTCGACCGCCAGCTGCGCGCCACGGCGCATCTGCAGGCCGTCGACCGCGTTCGAGCCGCTGACCGGGTGCAGGGCGCCGATCTTGACCGGGCCCTCGTCCCGCCCCGCGGCGGCTCCCCCGGCTCCCATCGGAGCCGATCCCCCGCACCCGGTCACGAGCAGGGCCACCGCCCCGAGCCCCGCGACGAGCATTCGTGCGGACATGTCACCTCTTCCCCTTCGGCAGGGCTGTCGTTCCGCTTAGCGAAACGGCAGGTTTGTTGCCGGTCATCGTGACACCCGCCCCAACGTCAGGTCAACATCTGCGCACAACTTGACGGATGAGCGTGATCAGTGCGAACTTGGACAACACCGAACGACGTCGCTACGAAACTCGACGTTCACAAGTGTTCCTCTCGGCGAAACGGTGGTCCGCCCCGGCTCGCTGGACGAGAAAGGCAGGTAAGCCCCATGACGGGCGCTTTGTCCGGGATCCGGGTGCTCGACACCGCCACCCTGTTCGCCGGCCCTCTCGCCGCGACCCTGCTGGGCGACTTCGGCGCCGAGGTGATCAAGATCGAGCACCCGAACGGCGACCCCGTCCGCAGCCACGGCGCGCACCGCGACGGCGTCGGCCTCTGGTGGAAGATGCTCGGCCGCGGCAAGAAGGCGATCACCCTCTACCTCGGCTCCCCCGAGGGCCAGGAGATCTTCAAGAAGCTGGTGGCCGACGCCGACGTCGTCGTGGAGAACTTCCGCCCCGGCACCCTCGAACGCTGGGGCCTCGGCTACGACGAACTCAGCAAGATCAACCCCGGCCTGGTGCTCACCCGCGTGACGGGGTTCGGGCAGGTCGGCCCGTACGCCAAGCGCCCCGGGTTCGGCACGCTCGCCGAGGCGATGAGCGGGTTCGCCGCCATCACCGGCGAACCCGACGGGCCGCCGACGCTGCCGCCGTTCGGCCTCGCCGACGGGATCGCCGCGCTGACCACCGCCTACGCCGTGATGACCGCGCTGCGGGCCCGGGAACGGACCGGCCGCGGCCAGGTCGTCGACCTCGCCATCATCGAGCCGATCCTGACCCTGCTCGGGCCGCAGATCATCGCCTACGACCAGCTCGGCACGCTGCAGCCACGCACCGGCAACCGGTCCACGAACAACGCCCCGCGCAACACCTACCGCACCCGCGACGGCAGCTGGGTCGCCATCTCCACCAGCGCGCAGTCGATCGCAGAGCGCGTGATGCGGCTGGTCGGGCGCCCGGAGCTGATCGACGAGCCGTGGTTCGCCAGCGGCGCCGAGCGCGCCCAGCACGCCGACCTGCTCGACGACGCCGTCGGGTCGTGGATCGCCGACCACGACCGCGACGAGGTCGTCAAGGCGTTCGAGGAGGCCCAGGCCGCCGTCGCGCCGATCTACACCGCGGCCGACGTCATGACCGACCCGCAGTTCGCGGCGCTGGGCACGATCGCCACGGTCGACGACGAGGAACTGGGGCCGGTGAAGATGCAGAACGTGCTGTTCCGGCTGTCCGAGACGCCCGGCGGGATCACGTCCGCCGGGGCTCCGCTCGGCGCGCACACCGCCGAGGTCCTCGGCGGTCTCGGCCTCGGCGAGCCGGAACTGGCCGCGTTGCGCGAAAAAGGCGTGATCAAGTGATCCCGCGCAGCTGGCTCTACGTGCCCGGCGACCGGCCGGACCGGATCACGAAGGCGCTGAACGGCCCGGCGGACGCGGTCATCATCGACCTCGAGGACGCCGTCGCCGCGGCCGCGAAGGACGAAGCGCGGCGGAACGCACTGTCCGCTTTGGACGGTGGCGCGACCGCGTACGTCCGGATCAACGCACCGGGCACTCCCGCCGGGGAAGCCGACATCAAGGCACTGCGCGGCGCCGCGGGCGTTCGCGTGCCGAAGTGCGAGGACCCGGGTGAGGTGCGCCGGGTCGCCGACGCGCTCGGCGACCCGGTGTACCCGGTGCTGGAATCCGCGCTGGGCGTGGAAAACGCCCGGGACATCGCCACCGCGCACCCGCTCGTCGCGGGGATCTCGCTCGGTGAAGCCGATCTCGCCGCGGACCTGCGCGTCGCCGGCGGGGACGCGCTGACCTGGCCGCGGTCTCGCGTGGTCGTCGCCGCGCGGGCGGCCGGGCTGCCGAGCCCGGTGCAGAGCGTCTGGACCGCCGTGCGCGACCTCGACGGCCTGCGCGCGAGCACCGAAGCCGGGCGGGCGGCCGGGTTCTTCGGCCGGTCGGTGATCCACCCCGCGCAGATCCCCGTGGTGCACGAGGTGTGCGCGCCCGATCCCGGGGAAACCGCCTGGGCGAGCGAGCTGCTCGACCACCTCGAAACGACCGGGTCGGCGGCCTGGATCGACCACCGCGGACAGTTCGTCGACGCCGCGATCGTGGCGCGCGCCCGCTGGGTGCTCGCGATCGCGGGCTCGGAAGCAAAGGAAGGCCAGCACTCATGACGCGTCCCCAGGATCCGCTGCTGTCGGCGGTCGCCGGCGGGGTCCGGCTGATCGAGCTCGGGCAGCCGTTCTTCACCGGCATGCCCTGCTCGCCGAACCACCCCGGGTTCCGGATGACCCTGATCCGCCGCCACGGCGACATGCGCCGCCCGGACGGCGGCTCGGCCGCCAACGAGATCATCGTGACCGGCGGGCACGTCGGCACCCACATCGACGCGCTCTCGCACGTCAGCCACGACGGCAAGCTGCACGGCGACGTCGACGCCGCCGAGGCCCAGCAGGGCGGCGTGTTCCGCACGCACGGCGCGGAGAACCTGCCCGGCCTGCTGCGGCGGGCGGTCCTCCTGGACGTCGCCGCCGTCCACGGCGTTCCCACGCTGGAGCCGGGTTACGGCGTCACGGCCGAGGACCTCGACGCGGCGGCGAAGCGGGCGGGCACCGAGCCCGGCGCCGGTGACGTCGCGCTGATCCGCACCGGCTGGGCGCGGAACTTCGACGACCCTGTTTCCTACATGGGCAAGGAAACCGGCGTTCCCGGCGCGACGACGTCGGCGGCGGAATGGCTGGCGGCGCGGGGTGTCGTCGCGACCGGCGCGGACACGACGGCCTACGAGCAGATCCCGGCCGGCGCCGGGCACGCGGTGCTGCCGGTGCATCGGATCCTGCTGGTGCAGTCGGGCATCTTCATCATGGAGCACCTGAACCTGGAGGCGGTGGCCGAGGAGGGCGTGCACGAGTTCGTGTTCGTGCTGGCACCGCTGCGGATCGTCGGCGGGACCGGCTCCCCGGTGCGTCCGCTCGCGGCGGTGAGCGCATGACCGCGACGATCGTGCAGCAGCTGGCCGCGTTCGCCACGTCGGTGCGCGCCAAGGGACTGCCGCCGGAGCTGCGGGACGACGCCGCCCGGCGCGTCCTGGACGTGCTCGGCAACAGCCTGGCCGCGACCGCCGAGCGGCCCGCCGCGGCCGTCGGCGCGCTGGTGAAGGAGTGGGGCGGCACCGGCCGGGCCACGGCGATCGGCACCGGCGACCGGCTGCCGGAGCCGAGCGCGGCCCTGCTCAACGGCACCCTCGCGCACTCGCTCGACTTCGACGACACGCACCTGCCCTCGGTGCTGCACCCGTCGGCGTCCGTGGTCCCGGCGGCCCTCGCGGTGGCGGAGTCCCGGGGCACCACGGGCGCCCAGCTGCTGGACGCGATCGGCGTCGGCGTGGAGATCACGGTCCGGCTCGGCATGGCGGGCTACGACGAGGAACTCGGCAACTCCGTGTTCTTCGAGCGCGGCCTGCACGCGACGGCGATCTGCGGCGCCCTCGGCGCGGCGGCGGCCGCGGCCATGCTGTCCGATGTGGACGAAGCAGGGATCGCCGACGCGCTGGGCATCGCGGCCAGCATGGGTTCGGGCCTGCTGGAGGCCAACCGCACGGGCGGCACGGTGAAGCGCGTCCACTGCGGCTGGGCGGCGCACGCGGCGGTGACGGCGGCGGGCATGGCGCGCCACGGCATCACGGGACCGCCCACGGTGCTGGAGGGCCGATTCGGGCTGCTGCAGGCGTTCTGCGGCGACCAGTCCGATGTGGCCGCGATCCTCGACGGCCTCGGTGAGCGCTGGGAGCTGCCCGGCATCTTCTTCAAGCCGTACCCCTGCAACCACTTCACCCACGCGGGCATCGACGCGGCCCGGCGGCTGCGTTTGCGCGGTGTCGACCCGGCGGACATCGTGGAGCTGGAACTGGGCGCGCCGACGGCGGTGCTGCGCACGATCGCCGAACCGCGCGAAGCCAAGATCCGGCCGCAATCGGGCTACCACGCGGCGTTCTCGGGTCCGTACACGGTCGCGACGGCGTTGCTGGGCGGCGGCGGGCTCGGCGTGTTCCACGACGACTTCACGGACGTGGCGGCCGCGGACCCGGACCGCCTGGCACTGGCGGCGAAGGTTCGTTGCGTCCCGGACGCCCGGTGCGACGAGATCTTCCCCCACCAGTTCCCGGCGGTCCTGCGCGCCCGCCTGCGCGACGGCAGTGAGCTGGAGGAACGCGTCGACGCCAACCGCGGTGGGCCCCGGAACCCGCTCTCGGCGGACGAGCTGGCGACGAAGTTCCGGCTGAACGCGTCGCGGGTGCTGCCGGACGAGGTCGGTTCGCGGATCACGGAGCTGACGTACGGGCTCGCGGAGCTGGCGGACATCACCGAGCTGACGGGGTTGCTCCGCAGCTGAAGGCAACCCCGCCTGCCGGGAATTCCGGAAGCGGGCCCGCCGGGGAAATCCCGGCGGGCCCGTTCTGCTCACCGGCCCACGGTCCCCGACGACCGGCTCGCGATCATGCCGCTGATGCGCCCGCGACCCCGCGCTCACGGCGTCCTACCTCAGGGTCCCGGCAAAGTCGTGGCGGTTTGCCCGGCGGTGGCTTCGCCGGCGTCTCGAATGAGTCATTCAGGTCTTCGGAGGTCCTGAATGACTCATTCAAGACCTCCGCGGGGCTGCCCGGCGCCACTCGCCGCGGCGTCCCACCTCATCCACCCGTCCCCAGTGCTGGACGCGGTTGGAAACCCGCTCACCGGTCTTGTCGGCGGCAAACCCTTTGCGCTACGGTCCTCGGGAGCGCTCCCAGTGGCTTCGCATCCCCCTGAGAGAGGAACACCATGCGAGCTACTCCGAGAAGGACCCGCACGGGCCTCCGGGCGGCGACCACCGTGGTGCTGCTGGGCCTGGGTGCCGTGCTCCCGTCCCCCGTCGCGTCGGCCGCGGACGGCGACACCACACCCCCGACCGCGCCGGCCGATCCCCGCACCTCGGACCTGTCGTGCACCGGCGTGACGTTCTCGTGGGCGGCGTCGTCCGACGACGTCGGGGTGGCCTTCTACGACGTCTACCACGACGGCCAGCTCATGACCTCGGTACCGGGCACGGCGCTGTCGGCCGAGCTGACCGTCGTGCCCGGGGCCACCTGGGGCCTGTACGTCAACGCCCGCGACGCCGCGGGCAACGTCTCCCAGGCCAGCCCCACGGTCCCCGTCACCGTGCCGCAGTGCCAGGCCGACACCGAGCCGCCCAGCACCCCGGCCGGCGTGACGGCCACCGCGTCGGGCACCACGGTCACCGTGCGCTGGTCGCCGGCCACCGACAACGTCGGCGTCACGGGCTACGAGGTGCTCCGCGACGGCATCCAGGCCGGCTCGACCGGCGGCGCCACGACTTCCTTCACCGACAGCGGCTTGGCCGCGAACACCCGCTACCAGTACCAGGTGCGGGCCCGCGACGCCCAGGCCAACCGGTCGGCCCCGAGCACCGCGGTCGCGGTCACCACCGGTACCTCCTGCGCCACGGCCATCTGCTCGGTCACCAGGGTCGCCACCGAAACCGACCTGCCCTGGGGCCTGACGACCCTCCCCGACGGACAGGTGCTCTACAGCCGCCGCGACGCGTTCGAAATCGTCCGCCTCGATCCCGCCACCGGCACGCAAACCGTGGCCGGGCGGATTCCCGACGTCGTCGGAACCGACGGCGAGGGCGGGGTCCTGGGTCTCGCCGTGGCTTCCGGCTTCGCGGCCGACCCGTGGCTGTACGTCATGCACACCAGCGCGACCGACAACCGGGTGGTGCGCGTGCGCTACCGCGGCGGTGTGCTCACCGGCACCCCGGAGGTGCTGCTCACCGGCATCCCGCGCAACAAGTACCACAACGGCGGCCGGCTGCGCTTCGGCCCCGACGGCAAGCTCTACATCTCCACCGGCGACGGCCAGAACGGCGACTGGGCCCAGGATCTCACCGTCCTCGCCGGGAAAGTCCTGCGCATCAACCCCGACGGCACCGTTCCGTCGGACAACCCCTTCGGCACCCCGGTGTGGAGCTACGGCCACCGCAACCCGCAGGGCCTGGCCTTCGACGCCCAGGGCCGGTTGTGGGAACAGGAATTCGGCAACAACGTCATGGACGAGACCAACCTGATCGTCCGCGGCGGCAACTACGGCTGGCCCCGCTGCGAGGGCACCACGGGCAGCTGCGCCGAGCCCGGCTTCATCGCGCCCAAGCACACCTACCCCGTCGCCGAGGGCTCGTGCAGCGGCATCGCCGTGGTCCGCACCGGCCTCTACGTCGCCTGCGAGCGCGGGACACGGCTGTACCGGGCCGAAATCTCCGGCGACAGCCTGACCGACGTCCAGCCGTACCTCACCGGCACGTACGGGCGGCTGCGCACCGTGGAACCGTCCGCCGACGGCGGCTTGTGGCTGACCACCAGCAACTACGGCGACAAGGACAGCATCCCGGACAACAGCGACGAAAGCATCCTCAAGGTCGAGCTCGGACGGTGAAACCCCCTTGCGGAAGGAGAGCCGCCATGGCTCATCGAAAAACACTCCGTCGCATGTGGACGGTGACGACGGCGATCGTCGCCGCGGGTGTGGTGACGCCCGCGGCGTCCGGCACCACCGCCTCACCGTGCGCGCCGGACGGCACCTACGGTCCGCCGTTGCCGAGCCAGTCGGTGACGGCCCAGCTCATCCGAGGCGGGTTCAACTTCCTCGAAGGGCCCACGTGGGACCAGCGCACCGGCACGCTGCTGCTGTCGAACATGCAGAACCCCACCGGCCCCCAGGGCGTGCAGCCGTCGGCGATACTGCGGTACACGCCGCCGGCCGGCTTCGAGACGTTCATCGCCGACTCCGGCAGCAACGGCCTGGCGATCACCGCCGACGGCACGCGGGTGCTCGCCGCCACCCACGACAACCGCACGGTGTCTTCCTACAGCCTGGCCGACCGCAGCCGGACGACCGTCGCGGCGAACCACCTCGGCCACGCGTTCAACTCCCCGAACGACCTGACCACCGGCCGGGACGGCACCACCTACTTCAGCGACCCGAACTACCAGCGCGGCAACCGCGCCGACGAGCAAGGCGGCCGCACGAGCGTGTTCCGCGTCCGCGACGGCGTGGTCGGCCTCGTCGACGACACGCTGCCGCAGCCGAACGGCGTCGTCCTGTCCCCCGACGGCAAGACGCTCTACGTGGGAGCAACCGGAGCCGACGCGATCGTGAAGTACACCGTCTTCCCCGACGGCAGCACCGGGAACCGCACGACGTTCGCGAACATGCGAACGCCCGACGGCGCGACCATCGACTGCGCGGGCAACGTCTACTGGGCCTCCTTCGACGAAGGGCTCGTCCACGTCTTCTCGCCGTCAGGCGTCCAGCTCGGCACGATTTCCGCCGGCCGCAACACCACCAACGCGGCGTTCGGCGGCCCGGACGGCCGGACCCTGTACCTCACCTCCGGGGTTTCCGGCGCGTTCGGCCTCTACCAGGTGCGGCTCAACGTGCCCGGCAACCCGTACTGAACGCCGCCCGCCACGCCGAGGGCGGTTTCGACTTCGTCCGTGCCGTGGTGGGGTGATGTCTTGAATGAGTCATTCAGGACCTCCGAAGACCTGAATGACTCATTCAAGACGCGAGTGCAGCCGCAGGGCGCCGTCGCGGGCGCAGTAGAACACGAGCGGGCGCCCGGATTCCGGGCGCCCGCTCGTGTTCGCTCTCCTCTCAGGGTGCGCAGGCGTTCGGGTTGTCGAAGTGACCCGGGGTGGTCGGGAACGCCGGCCCGGACCCGTGGTCCTGCAGGTCCGCCTGGTACACCAGCGCCAGCTCGTCGTACGCCGACGTGCCCGCCGTCGTCACGTCCGCCGGGCCCTGGCCCGCGCCCAGGGAGTGCGCCCACCGCTGCAGGAAGTCCTGCTGCGTCGGGCTGAACTGGCGGACGTCGTTGTACCCGCCGTACGCCGCATTGCAGTGCGTGTACAGGTTGTACGCGCCGCCCCAGTCCAACAGGCGGTCGCCCTGGTTGGGGCCGTTGTCGGCCACGTCGGCCTGCAGCACGTCCCGGTCCCAGCCGCCGTAGATCCAGTCGATGCCCTGGTGGTGCTGGTTGTCCGCGACGTCGGCGTTGTCCAGGTTCGTCATCTCGAACCACGAACACGGATCCACCGTCACCGCGTTCTTGCCGTTGCCGAACGTCTGCGGCCACGGGTTCGCCGAGCACGTCGACGATCCCGGTGTGCCGTAGGTTCCGCGCGGGCGCCAGTCGATGATGTCCGAACCGAGGGCTCCCGTCACCGGGTCGACCGACGGGCCGGTCGTCGCGCCCTTGCCGCCGAGCACGTAGTCGACGAGCGAGTCGTTGACGCCGCGGTCGTTCGGGTTGGCCGCGTCGGTGCCGCCCTTGCCGCCCCACAGCACGTCCGCGCCGTCGTCGCCGAAGACGTTGTCCCCGCCCGAATCGCCGTTGGCCAGGTCGTCGCCGTAGCCGCCGTGGATCGAGTCGTGGTCGTCGCCGCCGCGGATGCGGTCGGTGCCGCCTTCGAGGTCGCCGCGGTGCGGCATCGCCGGGGCGGTGCCGGGTGCGGCGAACGTGTCGCCGTTGACGTCGTGCTGCAGGTCGACCTGCCGCGTGACCGAGCCGGCCAGGAAGCCCTCGTAGTGGATCTGGGGTACCTGGCTGTTGTCGATCACGAACTTGTTCGACCCGTTCTGGTACACGTCGACGATGCCGCCGCGGTCGCCGACCATGGCGTCGTCGCCGCCGGTGCCCCACATCCGGTCGTCGCCGAGTTCGCCGTACATGTCGTCGGCGCCGTCACCCGGAGCCGTCGCCGTGCCGGTGTCGCCGTACATCAGGTCGTTGCCGTCCTGGCCGTACAGCGTGTCCTCGCCCGCGTCGCCCCACAGGTTGTCCCCGCCCCAGGCGCCGGGCGCCTCGCAGGTGGCCTGCGTGGTGGTGCAGAAGCGGGTCGGGGCTCCGTTCGCGCCGTGGCGGACGAACGCCGCCCCGGCCGGCGGGGTCGCCGGGTAGCGCTTGGCGTAGATCCGGTTGGTCAGCGGCAGCGAGACCTTCGACAGGTCGTCGCCGAGCGCCACCGGCTTCCCGGTCTGGTCCACGATGTCCCGCACCGCGGTGCCGCCGTCGCCGAGGATGAAGTCGGCGGCGCCGTCGCCGTGGACGTCGTCGGCCGTGTCCCGGAACACCGCCAGCGAGCTGCCGCCGAGCAGGTCGTCCTGCCCGTTCGGCGCGGAGACGTCGCCGAGGTCGGCCGACGCCGTTCCCGGCCACGCCGGGGTGGCCGGCGCGATCGCGATCCCGGCTTCGGCGAGCGTGCGGTCGCCGAATACCGTGTCGTGCCCGCCGTTGCCCTCGGCGTAGTCGTCGTTCGCGCCGCCGGAGATCTGGTCGTCGCCGTCCTGGCCGAAGATCACGTCGACGCCGCCACCGCCGGACAGCTGGTCGCCGCCCGCCACCGGACGCGTCGGCGCGCCGAGGAACCCGTTGCTCCACGAGAGGTCGAGCAGCCGCAGCGAACGTTGTGTTTCGAACGTCCCGTTGCTGCCGACGCGGAGCAGGTACGGCGACGGCGGCGCGATCCGGTCGGTGATCGCGTTGTCGCCGAGCACCACGTCGTCGCCCGCGCCACCGAACACGGCGTCACCGGTGTCCGGCTGGCCCTGGGTGGTCAACGCCGTGTCGGTCCCGAAGATCACCGAGCTGCCGCCGACGAGGTCGTCGTCGCCGCCGTTGCCCTCGAGCCAGTCCCGGCCGGGCCCGCCCTCGGCGTAGTCGCCGTCGGCGTTGCCCTTGATCCGGTCGTTGCCGGACTGGCCGAGGATCGCGTCGCACCCGTTGTCGCCGGTGATGTCGTCGCCACCTGAGGTGTTCGGCACCGGCCCGTCGCCCAGGTCGTACAGCTGGATGCTGCGCTGGACCATCGGCGCCGCCGCGGGCACGTCGGTGTCGAAGCGCCCCTGCGTGATCGGGCTCTTCGCGATGCCCGCGTCCCGGGTGAGCAGGGCGTTGTCACCCGTGATCAGGTCGGCGTCGTCGCCACCGGAGATGGTGTCCCCGGTGTCGAGCTGGCCCGCGGTGCCCTGTCCGGTGCCCGACTCGACGTACGAGCTACCGCCGACGAGGTCGTCCTGCCCGGAGTCGCCGAACAGCTTGTCCGCGTCCTGGTCACCTTCGGCGTAGTCGTCCCCGGCGTCGCCGTGCACGGTGTCCGTGCCGCCCTGGGCGTAGATGACGTCCGTGGCTTCGCCGCCGAAGATCGAGTCTCCGCCGGAGGTGCCCGCGGCCGGGGTGTAGCCGAGGTCGAACAGCACCACGTGCCGTCCGGCCGACAGCCCGCGGCCGCGCGTGACCGGGTCGCCGGTGTCGCCACCGCCGGTGCCGGTGATCGTGGCGTTGTCCCCCGCGATCACGTCGTCGCCGCCGCCGCCGGAGATCGTGTCGCCCGCGTCCGGGTAGCCGGTCGCGTTCTTGACCGCCGGGTCGCCCGGTGTCTGGTGGCTGCCGCCGATGATGTCGTCGGCGTCCGCCTCGCCGTTCAGCTTGTCGGCACCCGGGTTGCCTTCGATGCGGTCGGGGTCCTTCCCGCCGAAGACCGTGTCGTTCTCCAGCCCGCCGAACAGCGCGTCATTGTCGAACCCGCCGGAGATGGTGTCGTCGCCGCCCAGCGCCGGGTCGGCACTGGCCAGGTCGAACACCGGGCCGCCGGGCACCAGCGGATCACCGTTGTCGCCGATGATCGTGTCCGGGCCGCTGTCGCCGAACAGCTGGTCACCGTCGTCGGGCTGCCCGGCCGCCCGGGTGCCGCCGACGATCGTGTCGCCGGCCAGGCCACCGGAGACCCAGTCCTTCCCGTTGTTGCCTTCGATCGTGTCGGGGTCGTCGCCGCCGAACATCGTGTCGACGCCGTCGTTGCCGTACAGCGTGTCCGCGCCGGAGTCGCCGTAGACGGCGTCGTCGTCCGAGCCACCCCAGACCTGGTCGGCGTCGCGGCCGCCGTGCAGCGCGTCCTTGCCCTTCTCGCCGCACACCAGGTCGTCGTTCGCCTCGGCATCGACGTTGTCGTCCCCGCCACCGGCCCGGATGTTCTCCACGCCGGCACCGCCGATGATCCGGTCGTTGCCGTCGAGCGGGTCGTCCACCGACTCGTCGACCGGGGTCGAGGAGAGCGGCGTCCCGGCCTTGCACGGCGTCGTCTGCTTGTCGCCGTAGACGTCCGCACCGCCGTCGCCGCCGATGACGTGGTCGAAGCCGAGGCCGCCGACCAGCGTCTTGTGCGACGGGGTGATCCCCGTCGGCAGCGGGGTGTGCGTGACGACGTAGAACGGCCCGAAGCCGTCGGTCTTCCCCGGGTTCGGGAAGTCCAAGGTGGACGGTTCGGCGATGACGTAGTCGTCGTCCGGCCCGCCGTAGAGCGTGTCGGGCCCGTACCCGCCGAACAGGATGTCGTTGCCGCCGCCACCGCGGAAGTCGTCGTGCTGGTCCTTGGCGGAGTGGCCGGTGACGCGGTCCTGGCCCTTGCCGCCGTAGACCGTGTCGCTGCCGCTGCCGGTGTCGATCGTGTTGATCGGCCCGCCCACCGGGCCGCCGGTGGTGTTGGCGTCGTCGGAGCCGTAGCCGTCGATGCCGGGATCGACCTGGCCCGCCGGGTAGATCTGGTCGGCCCCGGTGCCGCCGGCGAACCGGTCGCTGCCGTCGCCGCCGACGAGCGTCGCGCCCTGGGACACGAACAGCGCCCGCGGGTAGGTGGGCACGTCCTTGAGCGGGTCGTCGGCCGCGACGCTCAGGGTGTCGTCGCCGCCGTTGCCGTACGCCGTCGACTTCGCGAGGCCCAGCTTGATCGTGTCGCCGGCGTCGCCGGTTCCGGTCCCGCCGGCCGGGTCGGGCAGCGACGCCCAGTTCGGCACGGAGACGGTCGGCCCGCCGCTGCCGTCGGCGATCGGGTCGCCGCCGTCGCGGCCGTCGTTCGGCAGCTCCTTGAGCCCGACGGACGTCAGCGGGGGTGGCGCGCCGAGGCTCGAGTCGCCCGCGACGACGTCCACGCCGTTGCCGACCGTGATGCTGTCGACGCCGGGACCACCCGCGACGCGGGCCTTCGCGTCGTCGCGGACGTAGCTCGTCTTGTTCGCGGCGAGCACGGTCCGGTCACCGGTGACGACGACGTCGTCCCCGTCACCGCCGTCGACCCACGAGTTGCCGATGCCGGTCTTGATCTGGTCGTTCTTGGTGCCGCCGAAGACGATGGCGTCGCGGTCGAACTGCGCGGTGGGCGGCGGTGGGCCGTCCTTCGCGGTGTCGGCCTTGGCGTCCCCGATGAACGTCACGCTCATCGGCTTGGTGTAGCCGCGGCCGTCCACGACGACCCGTTCGATGTTCGCGTTCCGGAACTCGCGCCGGATGCCGAGCATGTCCACGGCCACGCCGGTGAACGCCGGGTTCGCCGCGTTGGCGTAGTCGTGCAGCGAGGTGATCTTGACGGTCTCCTTCTCCTGCTTGTCCGACTCGTAGGGGTCACCCGCGCCGCCGCCGCGCTGCGTGGTGTGGCCGAGCGCGGCCGCGTACACGACCAACGTCTTGCCGTCCCCGCTCAGCCCGCCGAGCTTCGGCGGTGGTGGCGTGCAGTTCGGGGTCGCGGTGAAGTCGAGCAGCGTGACGTCGACGATCGTGAAGCTGAACGACACCGAGAACGGGCCGAACCCGACCGTCACGTACAGCTTGAGGAAGACGTAGAGCCGCCCCGACACGGTGAACAGACAGATCGGGTTGTTCAACGCGGTTTGCAGGAACTCCGTGATCCGGAACTTCCCGTCGTGGTTGGGGTCGTTCCACAGGAAGGACACGGTGAGCCCGAGCCCGCCTTCGATGCCGACCGTGATGATCACCGCCGTGACCGCGGCGCCGGCCGCGATCTCGCCCGTGAACGACACGACCGGGATCGGCTTGCCGTTTTCCGTGGTGTAGAAGAACAAGCTTTGCAGGAAGGCGTTGCCCACGGTGCCCAGGTCGAGGTTGCCCGCGCGGGCGGCCTCGAACGCCTTGCGGATGCCGTAGGTGTCGAACCCGGCGACGATCCGCAGCGACACCGTCGCCGAGCCGTGCAGGGTGATCACCACCGGCGGCGGCGCGTACACCGGCCCGAACTGCTGGCGCCAGTCGAAGCCGAGGCGCAGCGGCCCGGAGTCGAACTTGACCAGGTCGACGTCCCCGCCGAGCAGCACGTTGAACAGCGACGCCGGCTTCTCGAACACCGGGAAGCTGAACCCGGCCGCCGATGCCTGGGTGGTCATCGGGTCGACCGACTTCGGGTTGGCGTTCTTGCCGTTGATCGCGCCCAGCAGCGGCGCGAACGCGGTGCCACCACCGGCATCCTTCTTGTCGCTGATCAGGCTTTCCGTGTTGTCGGGTGTCGCGGTGGTGTCGAGTGCCTTCTGGCCGCCCAGCTCGAACGAGCCGAGCGGGATCAGGCACTTGGTGGTGCACGTCGGGAAGTTGTTGATGAAGTTGACGATCCCGGCGATCGTGTCGACGAACTTCAGGTCCGGTCCGCCGGCGATCGTGGTGAACGCCTTGCCGAGCGAGACGAGCGTGACGTCGCCGCCGCCGGCCAGGTGGGACAGGTCCGACAGCACCGGGATCGGCGCGTAGAGCGTCTTGATCACCGGGTCGAGCGGGCCGGTCACCTGCTTGACCTTGTTCACGATCGGGCCGAGGATCTTCCCGAAGATCTCCCCGCTGTCGATGCCGACCTTGTCGAAGGCCAGCGTCAGCGGGCTGTTGCCGCCGTCGGCGCTGTTGGTGCCCGGCTTGGCGTTGTTCCACGCCCAGTGCAGCCGGAAGTTCGCCTGGATGCCCGGGAACCCGGCGTCGTCGCCCGGCCGCGCCTTGAGCAGCCAGTTGATGTCCGCGCTCGCGTGCAGCTTGACGTCGGCGAGCCGGTCCAGTCCGGCGTTCTGCAGGTCGCTCAGGTGCAGCCGGCCGTTGGTCGGGTCGTCCGGCGCGATCAGGTCGATCTTGAACGCGCCACCGAACAGCGGCAGGACGGCGTTGGCCGGCGGCGCGGCCGCGGCGTTGCAGTCGTCGGCGCTGAAGTCCTTGGTGCAGTTCTCCGCGGTGATGTTGATGAACGCCAGCTGCGCGTTGATCTTCTGCGGCAGGGTGACGTTCAGCCCGACCGCGAACTCCGGCTGCGCGGAATCCTTGGTGCTGACGAAGAACCCTTCGCTGCGGCTGATGCCCATGGCCAGGTGCAGCCGCCAGCCCAGCTGGACTTCGGGACCCGCGCCGCCGTCGGCCTTGAGCGAGAACCCGGGGATGCCCAGGTCCAGCGGCACGGACTTCTTGAGGCACTCGTGACCGGCCGGGAGCCCGGCGCAGTTGAGCAGGTCGCCGCTGAAGTCGCCCTGGCTGACGTTGAGGCTGATGGTCACGGCGTCCAGGTCGTTATACGCGCAGTCGTGCGGCTGCGGGTTTTCGGCCGGGTTCTCCGGCGCCCCGCCGATCGCGGCGGCACCGGTGTCGGTGGTCTTGGTGTCGGTGACGTCGGCGATGAGCTTGAAGACGCCGCCTTCCTCGCGGAAGACCATGTACCCCGAAGCACTGTCGACCGGCTCCCACGAGATGTCCAGGGAGTCCGTTGTGGACAGTGCGGCCGGCCCGTTCGTGATCGAGCCGGGGTCGCTCGCCTTGGCCTGCTTCTTCTCCCCGTTGATCGTCGCGTAGGAGGCGACGACGTACCGGTAGGTCTTGTCCGCCGCCGTGGCGCCGTCGTGCAGCTTGACCGTCGGGACGCCGACGGTGCCCAGCCGCGTCTTGCACACGGTGTCCACGGTGACGGTGTCCGGGTTGAGCCCGGCACTGGCGAGCTTCGCGCCGAGCTGGTCGTTCACCCAGCCGCGGACCGCGGCCATGTCGGTGAAGTGGCCGTCCGCGGGCAGCTGGTCCAGCGCGGTGTGGATCGCCGTGCGCAGCTTGCCGATGAAGTCCGCGCCCTGCTGGAGGTCGTCGCCGAGCAGCGGCAGCTTGCCGCCGAAGCTGGCCGTGTTGAGGGCCTGCTCCGCCAGGTTGAGGTAGCTGTCGAGGCCGTCGAGCCTGCCGAAGTCGATCAGCCGCTTGCCCAGTTCCTGGCCCAGCAGCGTCGGGTCCGGGGTCTCCAGCCGCGGGTGGCCGTCGATGGCCGCGCCGGCGAGGGTGAAGTAGTCGTCCGGCGTCGTCGACTTGGGCAGGCGCAACGCGAAGTCGTTCGCCTTGGTCTCGTCGGTGATCACCTTCGTGTAGGTCGCGCCGCCGTCTTCGCTGATGTACAGCGGCAATTTCGCGCACAGAGCCAGTGGTGTGCTGCCGTCGAGGCCGCAGTTCACGGCCGTGCTCGCGGCGTTCACCGCCGGGCCGACCGCGCCCACGAACTCGGAGAACGTCACCGGCGCGCCGGTGCCGCCGCTCTTCGCGAGGTCGAGCGAGTAGGACGCCTTCGCGGTGGCCTTGTCCGCCGACTTCGGGTTGCCGAGCGAGACGGTCAGCGGGCCGAGCGTCGTCGCGATGGTGGCGTTCTCGACGGCGGCGTCGAGCTTCACGCCGATCGACGAGTCGTCCAGGATGCGCAGCGCGTTCGCGTCGGCCGGGCCGGGCCCGGGCGCCAGCGGCACGACCAGGCCCATCTTGACCTCGCCGCCCACGCCGAGCGACACCGAGCCGTCGCCCTGCACGCCGGCGACGCGCTGGTTGCCCGCGGGCAGGCTGAAGTCGAACTGCACCGGCGTGCTGGTGTGGTACGCGCGCTTCCAGTCCAGCCGGATGATCAGCGACGGCGTCCCGGCGAGGTCGGCGTACTCGAACTGCACCGGCACGCTGCCCTTGAACCGGTCGTTGACCGTCTGGACGAGCCGCTGCAGGTTGTCCGACGGCGCGGCCTCCAGCATCGAGATCACGTCGTCCAGTTCGGACCGGATCACGTACGACGTCGAGGGCGAAGGCTGGCTGGCCCACGGCCCGGCCAGGGTGAGGGTGTCGGCCGAGACGCTGCCGACGATGCCCACCTGGGTCCCGGCGACGACGGTGCGCCCGACGAGCGTCGGCGGGAACGCGTTGCCCTTCTCGGCGCTGCGTGCGATGTCCTTCACGAAGTTCGGCCCGTAGGTCACCTTCGGGCCGGAGCCGGCTTCGTCGGCCCGAAGCAGGTCGCGCAGCGAGCGGCCGATCAGCGGGATCTTGGTGCCGAACACCGCGGCACCGGCCGGGGACGCGTCGCTGATCGACGCGTTGAGCGTCTGCAGCGTCTTGAGGATGATCGAGAACAGCGCCTTCGGGTTGGCCGGGTCGAAGTCGAAGTTGGCCAGCTCGGAAAGGTCGCTCGTGCTGAACTGCGGGCCCTCGGTCCCGGACAGCTTGGTGAGGTCGTTCCAGGTGAACCCGGCGTGCGCGGTGGCGCCCTTGAGGAAGTCACCGGTGCCCGGCGCGCTCGCGTCGACCCCGCCCGCGCCGCGGACGTGCACCTGGAAGTCCAGCAGCGAGCCGGGGTCGTGCAGCAGCTTGTCGACGACCCCGCCGAAGGTCAGGTCGCCCTGGTCCTTGAGGTTGACCTGGAGCATGTGGTCGTCGGTGCCGGGGGTCCCGGCGCAGTCGGCGCCCGCGGCCGGGTGGCAGACGTGCGCCGCGCCCTTCAGCTCGACCTGCAGGAAGCCGGCGTTGGCGAACAGGTCGATGCCCGCGTCCATCGGGAAGTCCGCGGTGAACAGCGCTGGGCTGCCGGACGTGCGGAGCAGCACCCGGTCCGGCCCGGTCGGGGTCGCGCCGACCAGCGTCGTGCTGCCGTCGGGGTTCTTCTGCTCGATCGGCGGGTTGTGCACGGTCGGGTTCTGCAGGTCGAGCACGAGGGTGACGGCGGCGTCGTAGGACGGCCGCACCTTCGCCGTGGCGTTGACCGCGTTGGCCTCGCCGACGCCGCGGCCGCCGGTCTTGAGGTCGTTGCCGAGCTGGACGACGCCGACGTCGCCCTGCATCCCGGAAATCGTGTACGGCGCGTTGGCCACCGGGATCACCGGCGTCCAGCCGGGCGCCTGGAGGAAGAGGGTGTGCTCGTCGTTGTTCTCGACGGTCGCCCCGGCCGCGCCGGCGACGACGTGCCGCCCGGCGAACTCCCCCGGCTTCCACGTCTGGTTCTCGTCCTTGAGGGTGGTCTGCGTGTACGTCGTCTTCGCGGGGCTGCCCGCGGGACCGGACGACGCCGCCGCGGCCGCGTTGAGGTCGATCGCCGTCGCGGGTGCCTGGCGGGACAAGGTGATCTTGAAGTCCAGCTTGGTCGTGCCGGGCGGGAAGTGGACGTCGGAGATGCCGATCTTCGAGTCACCCGGCAGGTTCGCCGCGGTGTTGAGCTTGTCGAGCATCTCCTGCAGGGAAACGAACTTCGGCTCGCCGGCCTGCGCGGGGTCCGCCGCGGTCTTGGTGTTGTCCGTCAGGAACTTCTTGATCGACTCGTTGAGCTGGATCGCGTCGGCCAGGCTTCCTTTGAGGAACGGCAGGTCGAGGTTGCCGATCGGGGTGGTCGCGCCGCCCCACTTGGCGCGCTGGATCGACGTCAGCGTGGTGGCCAGCTGGGCCAGGCCGGTGGCCAGGTCGCGCGGCGTCATGTTGAGGAACGGGCCGACCGTGCCGATGCCCTCCGGCGTGATCTGCGGCGTGCCGGTGGCGATGTCGGGCCAGCTGAGGCCGATCTTCGCGTCCACCGCGGGCAGGTCGAGGGAGAACGAGCCGGCGGGGGCCGCGGCGAGGTGCAGCGAGCCGGTCAGCGACCCGGCCGGGCTCGCGAAGCCGAAGCTGACCAGGCCGGCCAGGGAACCGTTCTGGGCGAGTTCTCCCGCGGTGCCGTCGAAGTTGGTGAAGGCCAGCCTGCCGTCGTTGTCGGGATCGTTGACGGTGGCGGCGAAGTGCGCCTTGAGGCTGAGCGAGGAGTCGGCCTCGACGAGCTTGACCCCGAGGATGCCGACGGCGGCTTTGACGGCCTTGGCGTCGGCGATGTTCGCCTCGGCGTCGACCGTCAGCGACGGCGTCGTGCCGTCGTTGACGAAGTACGCCTTGTCGTGCGCCTTGTCCCAGACCACGGTCAGCTTCAGCGTGGTGGCGACGGTGAGCCGCACGCCGCCGGTGGAGGAGAACGCCGACTGCGGGGCGTTGGTGCCGTCGCCGATCGGGATCGGGACGCTCAGCGCCTGGTCGTTCAGCACCCGGGAGATCGTCAGGGTGAGGTCGAGCTTCTTGTCCTCGCCGACGGTGCTCAGCGTCGTCTTCAGGGTCCCGGCGCGGTCACCGGAGAGCGTGATCGGCTGGTCGATGTCGAGGTCGGCGTCGTCGACGGCGTCGGCGAGCTTCTTGGTGCCGGTGTGGAAAGCCTCCTGCGCCAGGGTGTCGAACCCCAGCGCGGCACCCGGGCTGGTCTGGACGGCGGGCAGCGGCTTGGCGAGCTGCCCGAGCGTGCCCAGTCCCTTCGACCACGCGGCGAAGCTGTTCGCCGGGGCGGCGAGCGCGTTCGCCAGGGTCCCGACGCCGGGGCTCGCGGCGTGCGCCGGAGCGGCGGTGACGACGCTGCCGCCCAGTGCCAGCGCGAAAACCGTGATCAGTCCGAGCCACCGTCTCGAGCCCATGGTCACCCTCCACGTCCGCGGGCACCCGGCAGCCGGGCACCGCCCACCGGGCGAGATTGACAAAGGGGACGGATCTCCGGGAAGGCCCGGTTCCGCTCAGCGGACCCGCGGGGAACCGGTCAGTTCACGCGCGGCTTCGCCCGCGGCGAGCACGACCAGGTACCGCAGCCGCGCCAGCTCGGCCGGGCACGAACCCAGCACGCCGAGCGCGGCGACGACCCGGCCGTCGGGGGCGTGGATCGGGGCCGCGGCACAGCTCAGGCCGGCCGCCCGCGCGGATCCCAGCGCTTCTTCGGCGCCGTTGAACAGGACGTCGACGAGCGGTGTCGGCGACGCCAGTACCGTGCCGGGGCGGAGCACCGGGAGCCGGGCCGAGTGCCCGGCGAAGGTCGCGACGACGAGCACCTCGGACCCGGAGGACACCCCGACGACGACGTCGGACCGCGACAGCTTGGCCAGCCGCACGGCGGGCCGCCCGACGGCGGCGCGGAGCCAGGCGTGGGTGCGGCCGCGGCCTTCGCACAGCCGGCCGAACATCGGCCCGACGCCGTAGCCGCGGATCCGGTGCTCCGCCGCACCCATCCCGCACAGCTGCTCGAGCAGCCGGTGCGTGGTCGACTTCGGCAGGCCGGCCCGGCGCGCGGCTTCGGTGAGGCCGAGCTCGGCTTCGGCGTCGGCGAGGACCTCCAGCAAGGCGAACGCCCCGGCGAGCACACTCCGGCCCCGGGCCCGGCCGGCCTCCCCTTCGGCGTCGGCTTCGGTCAAGCGCACGTCGGACCCGTCCGTGAGCATCCGCGCCTCCCGTATTGGGCCGGATGGCCCCGCCGGGGTGACAGTCGCACGACGCCACCGGGACGTTACGGGGCGGAAGCCGCGCGGGTGACGGAGCCGCCGCGGCAGTGAATTGATGGATTGATAGAATCATCAATCCAGGAGGTGCCCATGCCCGCCCGCTCCCGCCCGACCGAGCCGCTCTACCGGATCAAAGCCGACCTCTTCAAGTGCCTGGCCCACCCGACCCGGATCCAGGTCCTCGAGGTGCTGGCCGCGGCCGGGGACGAAGGCGTGCCGGTCACCCGGCTGCTCGACGTGACCGGCTGCGAGGCGTCCCAGCTGTCCCAGCACCTCGCCGTGCTGCGCCGCACCGGCGTCGTCACCTCGTCCCGCACCGGCAACGCGGTCGACTACTGGCTCGCCCAGCCGCTGGTCGCCGAACTCCTCGTGGTGGCGCGGGCTTTCCTGCTGGCGAGCCTGCGGCCCGGCTCCGACCAGCTGCGGGCCGCGCGCGGGCTGCCGCCGCTGCCGGGCGCCAGCCCGAAGGCCATCCTCGACGCCGTCGCGGTCCAGGCGTGAGCGTCCTCGGCGGCACGCGCGAGTTCCTGCCCGGCCGCGCCGACTACGACCTGCGCGGGCCGGCCGTGCGCGCGGACCTCCTCGCGGGCATCACCGTCGGGGTCGTGGCCCTGCCCCTGGCGCTGGCGTTCGGCATCAGCTCGGGCGCCGGCGCGGCCGCGGGGCTCGTCACCGCCGTCGTGGCCGGGATCGTGGCCGCGGTGTTCGGCGGCTCGCCGGTCCAGGTGTCCGGCCCGACCGGGGCGATGGCCGTCGTCCTGGCCCCGATCGTCGCCGCCCACGGCCCCTCGTCGGTGGCGCTCGTCTCGATCCTCGGCGGCGCGCTCGTGCTCGTCGCGGGCGCGGCGCGGCTGGGGCGGCTGGTGGGTTTCCTGCCCTGGCCGGTCGTCGAAGGCTTCACGCTCGGGATCGCGTGCATCATCTTCCTCCAGCAGGTCCCGGCCGCCGTCGGCACGACCGTGCCGGCGGGGCTCAATCCCCTTGTGGGAGCGGGAAAAGCGCTCGCCGCGGGAGTGTCCGGCTGGGCGGTGGCGACCGTCGCCGTCGTGGCGGTGCTCATGCTCGTCCTGCCCCGGCTGCACCGCGGGCTACCGGCTTCCCTGGTCGCCGTCGCCGTGGCGGCCGTCGGCGCGGAACTGGCGCACGCGCCCGTCGCCCGCATCGGGAACCTGCCGAGCAGCCTGGCCCCCGCGTTGCCGTCCTTCAGCTTCGGCGCGGTCCACGACCTCGCCGGCGCGGTCGTCGCGGTGGCCGCGCTGGCGGCGATCGAATCCCTGCTGTCCGCCCGCGTGGCGGCGACGATGACCCGCGGCGGCCCGCCGGTCGGCCCCACCCGGCCGGACCGGGAACTCGTCGGCCAGGGCCTGGCCTCGATCGCGAGCGGCCTGTTCGGCGGCATGCCGGCGACCGGCGCGATCGCCCGCACCGCGGTCAACGTCCGCTCGGGCGCGCGCACCCGGCTCGCCGCCGTCGTGCACGCGCTGGTCATCCTCGCGGTGATCTACGCCGCCGCCCCGCTCGTGTCCCGGATCCCGCTCGCCGCCCTGGCCGGTGTCCTGCTGGTCACCAGCCTCCGCATGGTCTCGCTCGCGACGATCCGCGAGGTGGTCCACGCGAGCCGCGCCAGCGCGATCACCTTCGCCGTGACGGCGATCGTCACGGTCGCGGCCGACCTGATCCTCGCCGTCGAGATCGGCCTGCTGGTCGCCGCGTTCTTCGCGTTGCGCCACCTCGCCCGAGCGGCCCGCGCCCGCCGCGACGACCTCCCCGGCCCGCCCACCCCGGCCGACGAGCACATCGCGGTCTTCCGCTTCGAGGGCGCGATGTTCTGGGGCGCCTCGGAACGCGTCGTCACCGACATCGCGGCAGCGGCGGACGGTGCCCTCGTCGTCATCCTGCGCCTGTCCCGCCTGCACCTCCTCGACGCGACCGGCGCCAAGGCCTTGGGTGACGCGATCGAAGAGCTGGAAGCGCGGGGGGTGACTGTGCTGTTGAAGGGGATCCAGGACCAGCACCAGCACCTGCTGGCCACGACGGGAGCGTTGGCCAAGCTCCGCCACGGCAACCACCTGTTCGCGAGTTTCGACGACGCCGCCGCCCATGCGCGGTCCCACGTTCAGCGGGCGGGGTAGTACACCGTCGGCAGCGGCCCCCGGATCTGCCCGGCGGAGAAGTCGAATCCGAACTCCTGGGCCAGCACTGCGAGTGCGGCGGCGAACTCGGTGCGCGAGTCCCGTGGTGTCCCGCGGTCGATCAGGCCGGCTTCGCGCATCGGCCGCTCGAGCCGCGAAGTGGCCTCACCGGCCAGGCTGTCGTAGGCCTGGCCGACCTCGAGCCCGAACTGCAGGCGGCCGCGCGCGAGGTGACTGACCCAGCCTTGGCCCAGGAAGTTCATGGTGGCCACCACGACGTCGGTTTCGTGCGACAGCGCGGTTCCGCCCGCGTTCGGCATCGTGCTCGCCCTGATCGGTTCGATCGCCGCCGACCACGCGCCCGAGGTGGCCACCCTCAGGCATGGGCGTCCGTCGTAGGCGGTGCCATCGGCTGACCAGCAGTCGGTCAGGCTTTGCGGTGCCGCCTGCGTTGCGTCCACACCGAACGCGTCGAAGATGGCCTCGGCATCGGTGCCACGGACGAAAGTGATCCGGCCGTCGTCCTCGAAAACCGTGGGATGCCGCAGGATCCACGCCCAACCGGGTTCGCCGGCCGCCCCGGAACCGGTGCTCATCGGCTTCCGGCACCGTCCCGGTCCGCGGACTGCGTGGCTGCCCAGCTGGCAAGGACCTTGAGCCGCTCCTCGGACGCGGTCCCGGGTTCGGCCGTGTACGTGACCAGGTTGTGCACTGCTCGACCGGACAACGGCAAGTCCAGCGACTGAAATGTCAGTTCCAGAAATCCGACATCCGGATGCCGCAGCCGCTTGACGCCGTCGTGCCGGATCAGCACGTCGTGCGCCGCCCACCGGCCGCGGAACTCGGGGCTGAGCGTCGACAGCTCCCCGATGAGGTCACGCAGGGCCCGGTCGCCCGGCTCACGCCCGGCCTCCGCGCGCAGCATCGCGGCTGTGGCGTCGCCCGCGGCGTCCCAGTCGACGAAGAAGTCCCGCGCGCTGGGGTCGAGGAAGATGTACCGGGCGATGTTGGGACGGCCGCCGGTAGCGAACATCGGCGCGTACAGCGCTCGCGCCAAGGGGTTGGCGGCGACGACGTCCGTGCGGCCGGTGCGGACGAACGCCGAGGACAGCGTCATCGAGTCGAGCAGCCACTGGACCCGGGGCGGGACCTCGACGTCCCGGCGGCGCGACGGCGTGCGGCTCTTGGGCCGCGACGCCCGGGCCAGGTCGAACAGGTACGTGCGTTCGTCGTCGTCCAGGCGCAGGGCGCGGGCGACCGCGTCGAGGACCTCTTCGGACACGCCGCCGATGTGGCCCTTCTCCAGCCGCGTGTACCACTCCGTGCTCACGCCGGCCAGCACCGCGACCTCCTCACGGCGCAGGCCGGCGACGCGGCGGCGGGTGCTGGTCGGCAGCCCGACCTGCGCCGGGGTGATCTTGGCGCGCCGGCTGGCGAGGAAGTGCCGGATTTCGCCGCGGTTGCCGGGCTGCTGGTCCATGCCGTCCACGGTAGCCGCCGGGCACGGCGCGAGGGGGGTTGAAGTCGTACCCCCCATGAACGCGACCTTCTCCCCCGCCGGACGGCGCGGTCTCCTGGGAAGCGAAGGTTCCGCCGGAGAACGAAAGCAGGGCACATGACGAGCAAGACGGTGGCACTGGGCACCTGGGCCTGGGGAGACAGCGGCGAGGCGGGCGACGGCTACTTCGGCAGTCAGCTGACCGCGTCCGGCCTGCGGGAGGTCGTCGAGAAGGCGCAGGCGAGCGGGTTCACCCTCTGGGACACCGCGGTGGTGTACGGCATGGGCCGCTCGGAGACGGCCCTCGCCCAGGCGCTGAAGGGCTACGACCGCGGCGAATACCAGCTGTCGACGAAGTTCACCCCGCAGATCGCGGGCGACGGCGACGACCCGGTCGCGGACCTGCTGGAGCAGAGCCTCGACCGCCTGGGCACGGACTACGTGGACCTGTACTGGATCCACAACCCCGCCGACGTGGCCCGCTGGACGCCGCCGCTGATCCCGTTGCTGCGGCGCGGAAGGATCAAGCACGTGGGCGTCTCGAACCACAACCTGAAGGAGATCGCGCTCGCCGACGAGATCCTCGGCGAGGCCGACTTCCGGGTGGAGGCGGTCCAGAACCACTACAGCCTCCTGTACCGGAGCTCCGAGCGCGCGGGCATCCTCGACCACTGCCGCGAGCACGACGTGCGGTTCTTCTCCTACATGGTCCTCGAGCAGGGCGCGCTGACCGGCCGGTACAGCTCGGCCCGCCCGTTGCCGGAGGGCAGCAGCCGGGCGGCCGTGTACAACGGCGTCCTCCCCCGGCTGCAGGCGCTGACGGACCGGATGGCCGCGATCGGCGAGGAGCGCGGCGCGTCCGCCGCCGACGTCGCCACGGCCTGGGCCATCGCCAAGGGGACCACCCCGATCGTCGGGGTCACGAAGGCGGATCACGTCGACGGATTGGTGCGAGCGCAGGGCATCGCGCTCACCGCCGAGGAGATCGCGGAGCTGGAGGCGCTGGCCGATGCCACGGACGTCGACACGCGCGGCAGCTGGGAGCGCGAGATGTGACGGCTCAGGCGGTGACGAGGGCGGCGTCGCGCAGCTGACGGCGGGAGCTGATCCCGAGCTTGGTGAAGATCTTGCGCAGGTGCCATTCGACCGTGCGCGGGCTGAGGAACAGCCGGGTGCCGATCTCGGGGTTCGAAAAGCCTTCGGCGGCCAGCCGCGCGATCTGGAACTCCTGGGCGGTCAGCTCACCGGTGGTCTCCGCCACGCGTTTGCGCGCGGTCTCCCCCGTGGCCAGCAGTTCCCGCCGGGCGCGGTCGGCGAACGCCGTCAACCCCATGGCGGACAACAGTTCGTGGGCCGTGTGCAGCTGCGCGCGGGCGTCCACGCGGCGGCCCTCGCGGCGCAGCCATTCGCCGTACAGCAGGTGGCTGCGGGCGAGGTCCACGCGCAACCCGGTCGGCTCGAGGCACGCGATCGACTCGCGGAAGAGGCGGTCCGCGTCCGGGCCGGTGCTGGCCAGCGCGCGCACGCGGGCATCGACGCCGAGGGCTTCCGCGGTTCCGGCCGCCGGGGCACGCTCCGCCGACCGGGCGGCCGCCGCCCGCAGCAGTGCCTCGTCCCCGGTCCTCGACGCCGCCTCGGCCAGTTCGGCGGTGGCGAGGCCGGGGAAGCCCGCGACGTCGTCGTCGAACACCCGGCGGGCGGCGTCCAGCGCGAGGTCGTGGCGGCCGAGGCCGTTGTACAACACCGCACGTCCGTAGCCGGCGAGGTGCGCCAGGTGGAGCTGACCGCGGGCCGCGTCCTCTCCGGGCAGCTCTTGGCCGCGGAACGCCGCCAGCAGCGCTGCGGCGTACCCGACCGACGCGTTGCCGGTCGCGTCGGCGAGGGCACGGTCCTCCTCGGCCGACGCCGTCGCCGCGGTCAGCTCGCCGGCGAGCAGCTCGGTCACGGCGAGGAAGTTGAGCGCGGACTGCAGCTGCAGGAAGGCGCCGGCGTCGCGGGCCAGCCGGACCTGACGCCCGGCCAGCTCCCGCGCCGCCGCGAAGTCCGCGGCTTCGACGGCGAGCACCCCGCCGGCGCGGTCGCCGAGCAGCCACCGCAGCCCGGGGTCCTCGGCGGCGGGGTCCAGGGCGCGGACCGCGGCCAGCGCCGGGGCCAGCAGCGGGGCCGCGGCCTCGTAGCCGTCGGTGAACCGGGTGGCCAGCGCGTCCAGGACGAGGTCGACGGCCCGGGGCGGCACGGGCGCCGGGGGCGCGGCACGGCCCGCTTCGGCCACCGCGGTGAGATCCCCGCCGGTCCACAGCGCGGCCGCCAGTGCTTCGAGGTAGGTCTCGCGCGCCCGGGCCGGGTCGAGCGGGGCGAGCCGCTCGGCCGCGCGCACCAGGAGCCGGGCCGCGTCGCCGCGTCCCCGGTCGAACGCGATCCGCCCGCGCAGGTGCTCGGCTTCGGCGGCACGCTCGGCGTCCGGTGGTCCGGCCGCCACCGCGTCGAGGAGGCCGAGCGCCGCTTCGAGCGCGCCGGCGTCGCGTTTGACGGCGGCCGCGGCGAGTTCGCGTCGCGCGCGCCGAGCCGGGTCGGGCGTCAGCAGCGCCGCGTGCTCGAAGAACGCGGCCGCCGCGACCAGTCCCCCGCGGGCCCGGGCCCGGCCCGCCGAGCCTTCGAGGTCGGCCGCCACGTCTTCGTCCGGGGACACCGTCGCCTGCCCGCGGTGCCAGGCCCGGCGGTCGGGGTCGACGTCCGGGTCGGTTACCTCCGCCAGCGCCCGGTGCACGTCCTGCCGGTCCTGGGCGGTCGCCGTCCGGTAGACCGCCGAGCGCACCAGCGGGTGGCGGAACCGGATCCGGCGGCCGAACTCGATCAGCCCGGTCGCCTCGGCCGCGGTCGCCGGGTCGGCGCCGAGCCCGAGCCGGCCGGCCGCGGCCCAGAGCAGGGTGGCGTCCCCGAGCGGCTCGGCGGCGGCGATGAGCAGGAGCCGCCGCGTGTCGGCGGGCAGCGGCTCCAGCTGCCGGACGAAGGACTGTTCGATGCGCCCGGCCAGCGGCAGCGCCCCCGGCGCCCCGAACCCGTCGGCCAGCTCGGCGGCCGTCCACGCGCGGGGCAGCTCCAGCAGCGCCAGCGGGTTGCCGTGGGTTTCGGCGACGATCCGGTCGCGCACGCGGCCGTCCATCGGCCCCGTGAGCACCGAGGCCAGCAGCGCTTCCGACTCGGCCTCGTCCAGGCCGCCGATCGGGAGCTCCGGCAGCCCGGCCAGGTCGGGATCGGGCTCGCGGCCGGTCTCGCGCAGCGCGAAGACCACGGCGATCCGCTCGGCGAGCAGCCGGCGCGCGACGAAGGCGAGGACCACCCCGGACATCCGGTCGAGCCACTGGACGTCGTCGACCAGGCAGAGCAGCGGCTGCTCCTCGGCCACGTCGGCGAGCAGCGTCAGCACCGCCAGCCCGACCAGGAACCGCGTCGGCCGGGCGCCGGAACTGAGCCCGAAGGCCGTGGCGAGCGCTTCGCGCTGGGGTTCCGGGAGCCGGTCGAGCCGGTCGAGGTACGGCGCGCACAGCTGGTGCAGCCCGGCGTAGGCCATCACCTGCTCCGATTCGACGCCGACCGCGCGCGCGACCCGGAAGCCGGGGGCCTGCGCCCGCGCGTACTCCAGCAGCGCGGTCTTGCCGATCCCGGCCTCGCCGCGCAGGACCAGCACCTGACCCCGGCCGGCCCGGGCGTCGGCCAGGAGCCGGTCGAGGGTGGCGCGTTCGCCGTGCCTGCCGATCAGCGCGGGCCCACGCCCCGGCATGCGAACCTCCCACGGCCGGCCGGCGAAGGCGGGACGACCGTGCCGGATGACCGAACACTATCCCAGCGGTCCGCCGTCACGCGTCGTCGCGTACCGCGCTTCGATGGCCTTCGCCGTCTTCGCCAGCTCGCCGCCGAGGACGCGCTTGCCCAGCAGCCCGAGCAGGCCGCCGAGCAGCCGGCCCTTGAAGTTCTTGCCTTCCCGCACCACCACGGCGTCGATCCGCGTCGTCCCGTCCGGCAGCCGGGTGAAGGTGTAGGTGTGGCCCGACGCGCCACCCCAGGTGTTGGAGTCGGTGGTCTTCATCACGACGCGGGCCGGGTCGGACCAGTCGTAGCGCAGCCGTTCCCAGACTCCGCCCGAGCCTTCGGTGACGTCGGCGTGCGCCGCGCCCTGCTCGTGCACCCGCAGGTACTCGTTCGCGCTGCGGCCGAAGAGCTTCGCGCGCTCCGGACCGAAGTCGGTGAGCCCGGCGAGGAACTGTTCGGGTGTGGCGGTGGTCAGCTGACGCAGGTGGATCGTGGACATCTTCGGGGTCTCCTCGGTGGTGGTGCGGGGGTTCAGGCGTCCTGGTGCTCGGCCATGTACCGGGCGTACCAGGAGGGCCACTCTTCGTCGTACTGACCGGTTTCCTTCTCGTGCTCGCCGTGCGCGGCCGCGGCGCGCCTCAGCGCCTGCTCCAGCTCGTCGGCCGAGGCGTAGGTCGCGCCGGAGGTGCGGCCGGGGAACCGGGTGGTGATCTCCTGCAGCAGCCAGGTGTTGCCGTCGGGGTCGCTGAAGGAGGCGAACGACCCGTAGGTGCCGCGGTCGGGGTGCACGCCCGGCGCGAAGGCCCCGGTCGCGTCGCGGTGGAACACCTCGCTGACGGCGACGCCGTGCCCGGCGAGCTCGGCCCGCGCCGCCTCGATGTCCTCGACGACCAGGTAGGTCCCGCGGACCGAGCCGGGCGCCGCGTCGGTGATCCCGGTGCCGAAGTGCACCGACGCCGCCGACCCCGGCGGGGTCAGCTGGACCACCCGCGAGCCGCCGAAGACGATGTCGGCGTCTTCGCGCCAGCCGAGCGTCTTGTAGAAGTGCTTGGTCCGGTCGGCGTCGGCGACGGGCAGGACCACGACCTCGAGCTTCATGTCCATGGTGAGCAACTCCTCGGTGTCCGGCGGCGGGGTGCGCCGCTCGAGACCCAGAGTGGTCCCCGGCGGGTCCCGTTCGCCCCAGGGAGACACCCTGGTCGACCCCGGGCCAGTGCCCCGGGGTCGTGGCCGCGCGGTCTGCCCGGCGCCGCAGCGACGCCATGAAAGGGTCGTTCATGGCGTCTGACGAGGTGAACGACCCTTTCATGACATCGCGGACCCGGGCTCCGGCACCGCGGACCGCGAAAGGCCGCCCCGGGGAGCCCGGGACGGCCTTCCACCTGGTTTCACTCAGCTCAACGTCAGCGCCGTGTCGTCGACGCAGAACGACGTCTGCAGGGACGAGTCCTCGGTGCCGGTGAAGGTCAGCGTCACCGTCTGCCCGGCGAACGCCGAGACGTCGACGGTGCGCAGCTGGTAGCCGGCCGCCTGGTTGAGGTTCGAGTACGACGCGAGCGTCGTCGAACCGGCCTTGACCGTGAGCTTGTCGTACGCCGTCGTCGTGGTGGTCTCGGCGGTGTCGATGTGCAGGTAGTAGGTCAGCGTCGCGTGGCAGCCCGCCGGGATGGTCACCGGCTGCGAAACCGTGTCCGTGTGCGTGCTGCCGTAGCCGTCGAGGTAGGCGAGGTAGGTGCCGCCGTGCGGGGCCTCACCCGAGGACGACGTCGAGATCACCCCGCTGGACGCGGTCCACGGGCTGGTTCCGCTCTCGAACCCGGGGTTGCCCAGCTTCTGGCCGGTGCAGCCACCGCCGCCGGACGAGGTGATCGTCCAGGTGAACGTGGTGCTGCCGGTGGCTCCGGAGGAGTCCTTGGCCGTGGCGGTGACCGAGTACGTGCCGGCGGTCGTCGGGGTGCCCGAGATCAGGCCGCCCGAGCTGATCGACAGGCCGGCGGGCAGGCCGCTCGCCGTCCAGGTGTAGCCGCCGCTGCCGCCGGACGCGGACAGCTGGAGGCTCGCCGCCGTGCCGACGACGCCGCTCTGGCTGCCCGGGTTGTTCGCCGTGACCGGGCCGGGGCCGCTGCCGCCGCCGGTGAAGGCCGCGGTGCCGTTGGGGGTGCCGAGCCCGGTCGGGCCGTCCCAGCCCGCGCCCGCCTTGCACTGCACCGCGGTCGAGCAGCTGCCGTTGCTGCCCGAGGTGACGTCGTAGAGGTTGCCGGTGTGCGAGTACGGGTAGGCGCCCGGGGTGTCGGACGCGGCGGGCGTGCCGGCGAGCGCGTACACCGACGCGATGATCGGCGCCGAGGCGCTGGTGCCGCCGTACACGGCCCAGCCGCTGCCGCCGTAGGTCTGGTACACCGCGACACCGGTCTGCGGGTCGGCCACCGCCGAGACGTCGGCGACCGCGCGCTTGGCGCAGCCGGTGGTGACGTTCTGGAACGACGGCTTGGCCACCGAACCCGAGCAGCCGCTGCCCGCGCCGCTCCACGCCGTCTCACCCCAGCCGCGCGTGCTGCTGTTGCGGCTCAGGGAGGTCCCGCCGACGGCGGTGACGTACTGCGACGACGCCGGGTAGCTGATGCCGTAGCCGTTGTCGCCGGTGCTCGCCGTGATCGCGACGCCGGGGTGGTGGAAGTAGCTGGTGTCGTAGGAGTTTTCGCTGCCGTCCTCACCGCCGCCGTAGCTGTTGGAGACGAACTTCGCGCCCAGGGACACGGCCGTGTTCACCGCCGTGCCGAGGTCGGCCATGCTCGGCTGGTTCGCCTCGACGAGCAGGATGTGGCAATTCGGGCAGATCGCCGAAACCATGTCGACGTCGAGGGAGATTTCGCCCGCCCAGCCCGAATCCGCCGTCGGCAATGGACTGGTTTGGCCGTTTTCGTTCACTTTCTTGAAACAGCCGTTCGCGGTCGTGCAGGCGGGCAGCCCGTAGGCGGACCGGTAGGCCGCGAGGTCCGATTCCGCGTTCGGGTCGTCGTTGGAGTCCACAATGGCCACCGTGGCCGACGCGCTGCCGCTCGCGGTGAGGTTGTAGGCGGACCGCAGGTCCGTTGGCCCGAACCCGCTGGGCAGCGCGTCCGGGGCGAGCTGGGCGCGCATGGTGTCGGTCTGCCGTTCGGCGAAACACGTGACCATGCCGGGCCGCGCGTCCTGGGCGCAGACGCGGGCGGTCGGGTGCGTTGTGGACGGTGCGGCCACGGCGGGCAGTGCCGGGGCGGTCAGAGCCAGGGCCGCGAAGCCGGCCACGGCGAGGATTCTTCGAGCTGAACGGGACACTATCCCTCCAGGGAATTTCCTACGAACGGCGATGGGATGCCGGTGTCCCGTTGTCTACAGTTCGTTCGGCCCTGGTGGTGACGCACTGGTGCCAGTGGCGCAATGGTGTCGGTCCGCCCGGTGGAGGTGCCCCCGAATGGTCCCCGAATCAATTGGCCATCTGGTGACGCTCGGCCTCAAACCGGACGAAGCCGAAATCTACCTCGGCCTACTTTCGTCGGGCCCCGTTCCGGTCGAGCGGCTCGTCGCCGCCACCGGCCGCGAGCCCGGCGAAGTCCGCCGTCTGCTCGACGTGCTCGCCGCGGTGGGCCTCGCCGGCGCCGTCGACGGGCCCGGGTCGCCGATCGCGGCGCTTCGCCCGGAACCCGTGCTGGAGGTGCTGAGCCGGGAACGCGAGACCGAGCTCGCCAGGGCCCGGCTGGCGATGACGCGCCTCTACGAGCAGTGCCGCCGGTCGTCGGGCGCCGAACCCGGCGCGTCGATGATCGAGGTGGTCAGCGGGACCGTGGCGGCCGAGCGCGTGCGGCGGCTGGAGCGGGCCGCGCGGACGGAGGTCCGCGGGCTGGATTCGCCGCCGTACTACGCCGACGCGGACGCCAACGAGATCGAGCTGGAGAACCTCGCCCGCGGCGTCCGGTACCGCGCGGTCTACGGGCGGCTCGCGCTGGAACGGCCCGAGTACGTCGCGGAAAACATCCTGGCGTGCGGGAAACTGGGCGAGGAAGCCCGGATCCTGCCGGAGGTGCCGGTCAAGCTGCTGATCATCGACGACGACTGCGCGGTGCTCTCCGGCGCGGACCGCACGGTGCTGCTGATCCGACCGTGCGGCTTGTTCGACGCCTTGGCCGGGCTGTTCGACATGTGCTGGCAGGTCGCCCTGCCGCTCGGCCTGGCCGACGACGGCTCCGGGTCCCCGATCCGGCCCAGCGAACGACGGCTGCTGGGCCTGCTCGCCGCCGGTCTCACCGACGACCAGGTCGCCCGCGTCCTCGGCGTGAGCCGGCGGACGATGTTCCGCTACCTCGAGAACCTGATGGCCCGCACCGGCGCGGCCAACCGGTTCCAGCTGGCCCTGCACGCCACCCGCAACGACTGGATCTCCGTCCCCGCGCGGCCGGTCCGGGCCGTCACGATTGGCCGGGCCCCGACCGGGTAGCCGAGGGGTGTCCCAGGGGCCCGGCGAAGTCGTGGCGGTTTGCCCGGCGGCGGCTTCGCCGACGTCTTGAATGAGTCATTCAGGTCTTCGGAGGTCCTGAATGACTCATTCAAGACACCGCAGGGCCCCTGAGGGGTATCCGGTGGCACGGGCCGGCGGCCACCGACTGATCGTGATCGGAGGTTGTGATGTCCGGAGCGTCCCCGGCACCGCGATGGGTTGTGGCCGGCTACGACGGATCCGGCCCGGCCAGGGCGGCGGTGGACTGGGCGGCCGAAGAAGCCGCCAGCCGCGGCTGCGCGCTGGCCGTGGTCCAGGTCGTCCACTGGTCACCGGGCGGCCCGCAGCCGGTGCCCGGCACGGACGAGGCGGAGCAGGAACTGACCGCTCGCACCCACGCCGAAGCCCTGCTCGCCGACGTCGCCGACGAGCTCGCCAAGTCCCGGCCGGAGCTGACCGTGCGAACGAGCGTCGAATCGGGCCGGACCGGCGAGGCGCTGGCCCGCGCCGCCCGGGAGGCGGAACTGCTGGTGATCGGCGCGTCCGGGCGGGGCGCGCTGCCGCGGGTCGTGCTCGGGTCGACGGCCGCCGAGCTGCTGCATTCCGGCGAGCGCCCGGTGGTCGTGGTCCGGTCTTCCGACTCCTACTCCGCGAACGGGCCGGTCGTGGTCGGCGTCGACGGGTCCGACCTCAGCGCCGAAGCCGTCGCCTTCGCCTACGACTTCGCCGACCGGCACGAGCGCGAACTGCTGGCCGTGCACTCCTGGGCCGACCTGCCCATGCACGCCATGGAACCCGTCGCCGGCTGGGCGGAGGACTGGCAGGACATCAGCCGGCGCGGGCAGGAGGTGCTCGCCGACGCCCTGGCCGCGCACGCCGAGCAGCACCCCGGCGTGGTCGTGCGCCGGACCGTCAGCATCGACCGGCCCGCCCGCGCGCTGCTGGACACCGCCGACGGCGCCGCGCTGCTGGTCGTCGGCAGCCACGGCCGCGGCACCCTCGGCAGGCTGCTGCTCGGCTCGGTCAGCCACGCGATGATCTACCACGCCCCCTGCCCGGTCGCCGTCGTGCACCCGCCCGCGAAGGCCTGAGCGGAGCCGATGCCTGTCAACGCTCACCCGACGTGGGCGATGGCCGCCGGAGCGCTCGGGGTCTCGACGTCGGCGGTGCTGATCGGCGTCTCGGGTGCGTCACCGGGGACGGCGACGTTCTACCGGTGCGCGCTGGCCGCGGCGATGCTGCTGCCGTTGGTGATCTTCGAGTGGCGCCGCGAAGGCCCGCCGTCGAATCGCCAACGGCTGTACGCGCTGGCCGCCGGGACGCTCTTCGCCGGCGACGCGCTGTGGTGGACCCAGGCGATCGGCGAGGTCGGGGCGGGACTGTCGACCGTGCTGGTCAACGCCCAGGTGGCGCTCGTCCCGCTGCTCGCCCTCGCCGTGGACCGGGAGCCGGTCAGCCGCCGCTTCCTGCTGCTCCTGCCCGTCATGCTCGCCGGGATCGTGCTCACCGGCGGCGTCCTCGACCAGGACGTCGGCGGTACCGACCCGCTCGCCGGCACGATCCACGCCCTGTTGGCGGCGGCGTGCTACTCGGGGTTCCTGTTCCTGCTGCGCCGCGGCGGGAGCGCGGGCCGGACCGTGCAGACCTACCAGTACGTGGTCGTGAGCGCGGCGCTGGTGTCGCTCGGCGCGGGGTTCCTCTGGCACGGCATGACACTGGCGCCGGGCTGGGCGCAGTTCGGCTGGCTGGTGCTGGTCGCGTTCGGCGGCCAGGTCGCCGGGTGGCTGCTCGTCGCGCTCGCGACCCCGCGGCTGCCCAGCGAGGTGGGCGCGGCCCTGCTCATGCTGACCCCGATCGGCGCTTTGGCTTTGGGCGCGATCGTCCTGGGCGAACGCCCGACACCGCTGCAGCTCACCGGCAGCGCGCTGATCCTGGCGGGCGCGTACTTCGCGTCCCGCCGCGCCCCCCGCCGTAGTCAAGAGCTCGACACGGCCAGGTGAGCCAGGCACAGGGACGGTTCGACGAAGGGGTCGAGCCGGTGCGCGTCGACCGGCGCGCGCACTTCGGCCAGGACGCCCTGCATCAGCCCGAGGTGCAGCGAGCACACCACCGCCTGGTGCTGCTGCGCGATTTCCCGGAACGGGCAGTGCCGGAGCGGGATGACCGGGTGGCCGTCGTCCTCGACGGCACCGGGCGCGAAGCCGGCGTCGGCGAGCACGGCCGACAGGCGCCGGATTCCCTCCTCGGCGTCGACGCGCTCGAACGGCGCCGGCCGCTCGGCCAGGTAACGGCCCCATTCCCGCCCCGCGGTGATGGCCGCCTGCCGTGGCTGCGGCAGTTCACCGGCGACCAGGGTGGTCAGCATGGTCGCGAGCAGCCGGTAGCTCCGCTGGCCGGCGTCCTGCACGGTCGCCCGGTAGACCATCCGGGGCCGGCCGGGCTGGGTGCGCTCCTCGACGTGCCGCTCGGCCAAGCCGGTGTCGACCAGGTTGTCCAGGTGGAAGCGGGCGGTGTTCGCGTGCAGGTTCGCCGCCGCCGCGACCTGCTGCACGCCGAGCGGCTCCGCCGCCGCGCGCAGCAGGTCCAGCACCCGGGCCCGGCTCTCGCCCGGCGCGGCCCTCGATGTGGCATCGGTCAACGGCCGTTCACGCATGCCTGATTTTAACCGAGTGGATTCGGTAGAACACCCGGCTCGCGGGACCGCGGGCTCGGGCAATGCGTCTCGGGATCGGCCTCGGCGTCCTCGATGAACTGGCCGCACTCCGGGCAGACGCGGTTCAGCCAGCACACCGGATCGCCGCCGGACGGCGGTTCGGCAGCGGGCGAGCGCGACGGCGTGGTCATCGGTCCTCCCCGAGCAGCCCGGCCAGGACCGCGGCGTGGCTGTGCGTCACGTCCTTGGTCGCGGTGAGCAGGGTCAGCGGCCCGCCGCGCGACAGGGCACGGAGGCGTTCGAGCGCCGCCCGGCCCGGGTCCGTGGCCAGTTCGTCGCGGTACCGGGCGGTGAAATCGGCGAACTTCCCCGGATCGTGGCCGAACCACTCGCGCAGCTCGGCCGAGGGGGCGACGTCCTTGGTCCAGTCGTCGAGGTCCAGCGCGTCCTTGCGGATCCCGCGGGGCCACAGCCGGTCCACCAGGACCCGGACGCCGTCCTCGGACGCGGGTTCGTCGTACACGCGCCGCACGCGCGGTCGTCCCGTCATTCTCCGCCTCCGTCGCCGTTGTCGTCCCAGCTGGGCAGGGTGAGCGCGGTGCCGAGGCGCCGGAGTTCGTCGCGGTGCAGCGCGCTCAGCTGCGCGAGGGCCCGCTGCCCGCCCGCGGTCAGCTGCACCCGCACGACGCGGGCGTCGGCCGGGTCCGGCGCCCGCTCCACCAGATCCTGCTTCTGGGCCCGGTCGACCAGTTCGACGACGCTGTGGTGCCGCAGCTGCAGCCGCTCGGCCAGCTCCCGCATCGTCGCCCACTCGCGACCGGGGAAACCCTTGAGCGCCAGCATCAGCTGGTAGTGCTGGGGCGTCAAGCCGTGGCGGCGCACCGTTTCCTCGCTGAAGCGCAGGTAACGCCGGATGCCGAAGCGGAAGCGCGCGAGCTCCTCGAAGTCCTGCTTGGTGAGCTGCTTCGATCGCACGCGCTCGTCCTTCGCCGTCATCGTTCCATGAGACCACGTCCACCCACCCGGACGACGGCGACGGGGCAGCCGGCGCGCTGCAGGACGGCTTGGCTCACCGACCCGGCCAGCGCCGCCCGCACACTCCCCCGGCCCCGGGTCCCGACCACGACGAGGGCCGCGCCGGCGGACTCGGCCACCAGCGCGTCCTGGGCCCGCCCCGGGACGAGCCGGAGGTCGATCCGCGCGGGGCCCAGGCGGGACCGCCACGGCGCGAAGACGCGCTGCAACGTCCGCCACTCGGCGGCTTCGGCGAGCGACCAGTCGTCGGTGACCGCGGCGAGGTCGGCCGTGCCGCGCGGGGCCCAGGCGTGGACGGCGGTGACGCCCACCCCGCGCTGCGCCGCGGCACGCACGGCGAATTCGACGGCGCGCGTGGAGCCGGACGAACCGTCGACACCGACCACGACGCGCGCGGCCGAGCGCCCGGGTTCCGCGGGCCGCATCGGGCGGACCACGACGACGGGGCACGCGGCGTGCATGGCGACCCGGCAGCTGACGGAACCGCCGAACACCCCCCACACCCCGCCCCGCCCGCGGCTGCCCAGGACGAGCAGCTCGGCGTCGTCGCACTGGGCGAGCAGCGCGGGCGCCCCGGCGCCGAGCACCAGCCGGGTGCTGATCTCCAGCTCGGCAGCCACCTCCCGCGCGCGTCGCACCGCCTGCTCGGTCACCGCCCTCGCGACGTCGGGAACACCGAAGTTTTCGTACGGGCACGGCACTTCACCCGTGACGGCCCACGACGGCGCCGCCGCGTAGGCGTGCACGACACGCAACGGGAGCTGCCGGACCGCGGCTTCCGCGGCCGCCCAGTCGAGTGCGTCGCGGGCGGACCCGGTGCCGTCCACGCCGACGACGATCGAACGTCCGCGCCGCATCGCCTCACCTCGTTCTCCGCCGTCGGTGAACCCCACATGTATCGTAACACGATATATGTGGCCCGGTCGCCTACCGGGCGAGCCGCCGGAAGCGCCCGTAAGGCTCGGCATCGATCAGGGTGACGCGAACCGTGGCGCCGTTGGGGACGCGGTAGGTCCGTTGCTCGCCTCGTTTCGCGCCGGCCAACGCGCGACCCAGCGGCGAGTCCGGCGAGTAGACGTCGAGGTCGTCCTGCCCCGTTTCGTCGAGCGAACCGAGCAGGAAGGTTTCGGCGGCGGCGCTGTCGTCGTACCGGACGGTGAGCACCATGCCCGGTTCGGCGATCCCGTCGTCGGGCGGATCTTCACCGACCACGGCGTCGCGCAGGATGTCGTCGATCTGGCGGATCCGGTTCCGGCGGTGGCGTTCCTGCACGATGCCGTCGGGATCGTCGCCGCCGGAAGCGCTTTCCCCGCGCATCAGGTCGGCGCGCTCCCGGAGCAGGCTGCGGTGGGTGTGCGGTGTCAGCCACGGACGAGCCGAGGTGGTCATGGTGTTCTCCTTCCGGGTGGTGGGCGTCCGTGGGGGCTGGACGGGAGGGGGAGGTCCCAGCCCCCACGGACATCGGTGAGCCCGCGTCGGTCAGCGGGGCTCTGGCTTGCCGAGCGCACCCGGCGGGAGGGCACCCGCGTCGATGGCGAACCCGGTGGCCGCCTTCAGCAGGATGTCCTTTTCGGTGCGCAGCAACGCGTTCTCGGCGCGGAGCCGGATCAGCTCGCTCCGCTCGCCCGGAGTCAGCGCTTCACCGTTCGCGGGCACGGCGGTCAGCGCAGGGGGTCGAACGGGCGGAGGGCTTCGGGCTGCTTGCCGGTGGTGATGTGCTCGGCGAGCAGGCGCCCGGTGACCGGTCCGTGGGTCAGCCCCCACATGCCGTGCCCGCCCGCGACGAACAACCCCGGCGCGCCGGCCGCGCCGATCACCGGGCGGCCGTCGGCGGTGACCGGGCGGGAGCCGACCCAGACGTCGGTGCGCTCGTCCCACCGGATGCCGGTGAGCAACGGCCGCGCCGAGGCGACGATCGCCTCGACCCGCGCCTCGTCGAGCGGCGCGTCCGGCTTCCGGAACTCCATGGTCCCCGCCACCCGGAGGCCCCCGCGGTACGGCGTGCACGCCACCCGGATGCCGGGCAGGTAGATCGGGCCCGGCACGGGGTCGTCCGTCGGGACGGTGAACGAGTAGCCGCGCCCGGCCCGCACCCCGGCGGTGACCCCGAACCGCTTGCCCAGCTCGCCGAGCCACGCCCCCGTGGCCAGGACCACGGCGTGCGCGGACAGCGTCTGCCCGGCCGCCGAGCGCACGGCGACGGCGTGCGGGTGCGGGCGCACGGAGGTGACGGCGAAGCGGTGCCGGATAGTGCCGCCCCGGCTGACCACCGCACGCGCGAGCGATTCGGCGAACCGGCCGGGGTCGACGTACCGCTGGCCGTCGAGCCGGACGCCGGCGCCGCCGGGGACGTTCACCTGCGGGAGCCGCTTCGCGAGATCGGTGGCGGTCAGGCCGGTGCAGGCGATTTCCTGGCCGGCTTCGCGCATGCGCCGCAGTTCCGCGAGCAGCCCGGCCGCCTGCTGGGCGGACTCGAACACCGCCGTGATGGGCGCGTCGATGGTGGGGGCGTCGACGCCGTTCGCGGTGAGGACGTCGAACGCTTCGAGGCATTCGTCGTTCAGCGGCAGGTTGGCCCGGACCGCGCGGGTCCAGGACGCGCCGGTGCAGTGCGCGGCGAACCGGGCCAGGAACGCCCACAGCCCGGGGTCCGGGGTCGCGGGGACGTGCAGCGGTGCCTGCCGGTCGAACAGCGTCCGCAGGCCGTAGCGCAGCACGCTCGGCTCGTTGAGCGGGATGGCGAGCCCCGGCGAAAGCCAGCCGGCGTTGCCCCAGGACGCCCCCGCGGCGACGCCCGCGCGGTCGACCACGGTCACCCGGACCCCGCGTTCCTGCAGGAACCACGCGGTCGACAGGCCGACCACGCCGGCGCCGATGACGATCACCGAGCGCGGGCCGCCGTCCAGCCGGTCGGGTTCGGGCATGAGGTCCTCCGGGGCGCGAGTGGTGCTGGTGCGGCCAGGATGACCCGGATCGGGGCCGGCGTGGTTGTCCGAATCGGACAATCCCGGCCGGCGCGTTTGTCGCTTCCGGTCAAACCGGCGGCTGGGCGACGGCCAGCTCGATGATCATGGCGAGCCGCTTCGCGGGCACGTCGAGCTGCAGGGTCGTCACCTCGGCCATCTTCCGCAGCCGATAGCGGATCGTGTTCGGGTGCACGCCGAGCCGCTCGGCGGCCTGCGCGAGGTCGCCCTGGGTCTCCAGCCACGCGCGCAGGGTGCCGAGGTAGCCGGTGCCGTTCTCCGCGTCGTGGCGGGCGAGGTCGGCGATCGGCCCCCGGGCCGGCGCCCGGCCGGCCGCCGCGGCCGCCCGCAGCCGCTGCACCAGGATGTCGTCCCAGGACTCGTCGTAGGCGATGGCCGCGTCGCCGCCGGGGTGCGCGTCGTGGAGGGCGACGCACTCGTCGGCTTCCTGCCGGCTCGCCGGCAGCTCGCCGAAGGTGGCCGCGGCCCCGATCCCCGCGACGACCGTCACCGGCCCGGGCAAGGCGGCCCGCATGCCGTCGACCCACTTCCGCGCCGCGGTGACCTCCTCCCCCGGCAGGACGGTGTACACGGTGTTGCTGAACAACGTGCTGCGTCCCGGCCGCGACCAGCCGAACCCGGTGGTGGCGCGTTCGAAGGCCAGCAGGAGCGCGGCGTGGCGCTCCTGCGCGATGTGGGCCTGCAGGGCGATCACCCGGAACCGCCCGGGCGCCAGCCCCAGCCGGCTGAGCACCGACGCCGCGTCCGGCGTGCCCTCGAGCAGCCGGATCACCAGATCGGACTCGACCTGCCGCTCGAGGTCCGCGCTCGCCCGCGACCGCAGCAGGTGCACCCCGACCGTGCGCGCGCTGTCCCGCAGCACGGCCCGCCGGGCGTCGTCGAGCGGGCGCTCGCACTCGACCCAGATCGAGCCCAGCGACTCGCGGCCGGCCCGGACCGCGACCACCATGCGCCCGCTCAGCCCCTGCTCCGGCGCGGCCTCGACGAACACCGGCTCGTCGGACGCCGCGAGGTGGGCGAACACACCCCGCCGTTCGAACAGCTCACGAGCGCGGTCCGGCACCCGGCGGCCGAGGATCGTCTCCAGCCGGACCTGGTCGGCGCCGTGCTGCAGGCTGGAATACGCGAGGACGCGGGAAAGCTGGTCCTCGATGGTCACCGTGCTGCCGAGTGCGTCGGCCAGGCTGTCGGCGAGGGCGAACAGGTCGGTCGGCCCGCGCCCCGACTCGGTCTCGCGCCCTTCGAGCACCAGCCCGTAGACGACACCGGCGAGCTCGCCCCACGACACCTCCGGCTCGACGGCGAGCACCGCGACCCCACCGGCCTCCGCGGCCGCGACCACCGCGGGTTCCACGGGCGCGGCCGCACGCACCAGGACAACCGACGCCCGGGCGGCGGCCGCCAGCTCCACGGCCGCGACGGCGGACTCCGCCCCGACGGCGAGGTACACGTCCCCGCGCGGCCGGCGGGCCTCACCCGGGTCGTGCATCACGACATCGCGCAGCGACACGTCCCGCGAGACCGGGCAGCAGCACAGCCGCACGCCGTACCCGCCGAGGACGTTCACCAGCCGGTCCAGGGTCACCATGACCCGTTCCTACCCCACAACGGCGTCCGGCCCGGTCAGCGGGCGGCGATGCCCAGCGCCACCAGTGCGGCGACCTTCAGCACCTCGGCACCGACGTAGGCGAGGTGCGCGCGCGACCGCGGCAGCTCCGCGCCATCCGGCGCGCTCAGCACCCGGTCCGTGCGGCGGTTCAGCCGCGGCCGGACCACGGCGAGCTGGATCGCCAGCAGGACGAGAACGGCGATGACCAGCACGCTCGCCGGTGTCGCGAAACCCCCGACGGCCACGGCGACGACGAGCCCGGCGGCCAGCACGCACTCGACGACGTTGAGCGCCCGGAACACCAGCCTGCCAATGCCCAGGCCGAGCGGGATCGTCACCCCGGGCGCGCGGAACTTCAGCGGTGCCTCGATGAAGGAGATGCCGATCACCAGGCCGAGCCAGGTGAAGCTGAAGGCGCTCAGGAGCGCGCCGGAGGTCTGGTCCACAAGCGTATTTTACATGAGTAGGTGTTGTAAAAACCGGCGAGCGGTCAATCGCCGAAAGCCGCTCGGTGGGCCACCGCGCAGCCGGACGGGAGGTCGGCCGGGATGACGACACTGCCCGTGATCGTCGTGCGCGGGTCGAGCGGGATCGCGCGCACCCGGGTCGAGCGGAGGTCGGCGACCTGGTCGGCGGGCAGCACCGTCCAGCTGCCCGGGTCGGAGCCGACCTCGACGATCGTGTCCCCGACCGTGGCCGCCCGGTGTCCCGCGCGGACCGGGACACCGGCCTCCCGCAGCGCCGTCACCACCGACGGGTCGTGGTCCTCGGCCGTCCGGAAAGGACCGTCGGCCAGTTCCGCCACGCCGACGGCCGCGCGATCGGCGGCCGCGTGCCGCGCGGACACCACCGCGAACAGCGACTCGGTCCACGTCGGCAGCACCCGCAGCCCGGGCGCGGCCCGCACCCCCCGCGCGAGTGCCAGGTCGACTTCGCCCTGCCGGAGGGCGTTCAGGCGCGCGGGCAGCGGCAGGTCGACGAGCACCACGTCGAACGCCGGCGCCCGCTCGCGCAACGCGTCGATTCCCCGCTCCAGGCGCGCGGTGAACTGCCCGGTGCCGGTGCCGATGCGCATCACGCCCGCCCGCGGGGTCGCCGCGACGCGGACGCGGTCGGCGGCCGCCAGTGCCTCGCGCGCCGCGTCGAGCACCCGGAGGCCCTCCGCCGTGAGCCGGACCCGGCGCGGTGAGCGGTCGAAGAGCCGGACGCCCAGCTCGCGTTCCAGCCGGGCGATCTGCCTGCTGACCGCGGGCTGGGCGATGTGCAGCCGGTCGGCGGCCCGGCCGAAGTGCAGTTCGTCGGCGACCGTGACGAAGTACCGCAATGCCCGTAGTTCCACCGGTCCTCCCCTGCGACGATGCCGCCAGGTTATCGCTGCGCGTGCGGCCTCGTCCTGGTTCGCGCCGCGCCGCCGTGCTGAAGTCGCGGCATGACCATCGATCTCGGCCTGTTCGGCGCGCACCTGCGCGAGCACCAAGTCACCCCGGAGAGCGCGGCGGAAGTCGAGCGGGCCGGCTACGGCACGCTCTGGCTGGACGCCTCGCCGCCGGCCGACCTCGCCCTCGCCGAGCGGCTGCTCGACGCGACCACCCGGCTGGTCGTCGGCACCAGCGTGGTGAACGTCTGGACCGCCGACGCGGACACCGTCGCCGCCTCCTACCACCGCATCGAAGCCAAGCACCCCAGCCGGTTCGTCCTCGGGGTCGGCATCGGGCACCGCGAGGTCCACGCCGAGTGGGCGTCGCCGTACGACACCCTCGTGTCCTATTTGGACCGGCTCGACCGGGCGGGCGTCCCGGCCGGGCGGGTGGTGGTGGCCGCGCTCGGGCCGAGGATGCTGCGCCTGGCCCGCGACCGCACCGCGGGCACCATCCCGTGCATGGTGCCCGCCGAGCACACCCGCCAGGCGCGTTCCGCCGTCGGCACGGGCAAGCTGCTGCTGCCCGGGCACTTCGCCCTCGTCGAGCCGGACGCCGGACGAGCGCGCGCGATCGCCCGGAACGCGCCACCCGGAACGGCGCTGGCGGTCGCCAACTACGCGAACAACCTCCGGCGGCTCGGCTACACCGACGAGGACCTTTCCGGCGCCGGCAGCGACCGCCTCATCGACGCGCTCGTCGCCCACGGCGACCCGGCCACCGTCGCGACCCGGCTGCTGGCCCACCGGGACGCCGGCGCCGACCAGGTCGGCGTCTACCCCCTCGGCGACGAGCCGGTCGCCACGCTCCTCGCGGTCGCCGAAGCCGTGCGGGCCGGGTGAGCGGCGCTCACGCGGGGATCGCGTTCAGCTGCCGCTCCCAGTCCGGGTACTTCGCGAGCTTCGCCTGGTGCAACGCGAAGATCTTCGCGCCGGTCTCGGGGTCTTCGTCGTCGGTGAACCGCACCGCCGAGAGCCGCGCCAGACGCGGCAGGATGACGTCGTCCCCGGCCAGGTGCACCGGGTCGTGCATGTACCGCTCGAGCGCGGCGAGGTCTTCGACGCCGACGCAGTAGGCGTGGGTGAAGCCGTCGGCCGGGTCACCGAGGTCCCGGCCGACGGTGCCGAACGCGGCGGATTCGACGCCCGCCGTCCGCCGCATGGCTTCGAGGACGGCTTCGCGCTCGTCCTCGGTGACGTCGTCGCGGAAGCGGAACCGCAGCAGGTTGACGATCAAGGTGTCCTCCCAAAGTGAACTCGTGAGTTCAAATTAGCGAACTGATGCGGCCGTTGTAAACTACGTCCATGACCAGGACCGGTGGCCGCATCGACAAGCGGCAGGCGATCCTCGACGCCGCGTTCGCCGTCTTCGCCCGTGCCGGCTTCGACGCGGCGAACGTCCAGGAGATCGCCGACGCGGCCGGGGTGGCGAAACCCACGGTCTACAACCACTTCCAGGACAAGGACACCCTGTTCCGCGCCGCGCTCGCCGCGGCCGCGGAGCAGGTCGCGGCGGCCAACCTCGCGGCGGTGGCGCGGATCGCCCCGGACGGCGACCCACGCCGGAGCCTCACGCGCGCCGCCCGCGCCCTGGCCCGCCGCTGCTGCGACGAGCAGTCCCGCGCCCTCCGCACGCTCACCTACGCCCAGCTGGGCCGGTTTCCGGAGCTGCTGACCGACGTCCACGCGGTCACCGCCGGACGGCTGGCCGACGCGCTCGCGGACCGCCTCGCCCGGCTGGTCGTCGGCGGGCAGCTGCGCCACTGCGATCCCGCGGTCGTCGCGGAGCAGTTCCTCGCCCTGCTGACCGGCCCGCTCGAACGCCGCTCGCAGCTCGGAACCCGCCGGCTCCCGGCCGCCGAGATCGACGCGGTCGCCGACAACGCCGCCGAAACGATCGTGCGGACCTTCGCCTGACGTTGCACAACAAACCGGCGACCCGGCACCGGCAGGCAGTCTCCCGTGGCCGGTCGCGATCGGGTTTCTCGCCGACTGCCGTTAAGGCCACCTTACGGGCGTCAGACGCCCGTAAGGTGGCCCTGACGGCATGGGGTTCCAGGCGACCGACCACTCATCGACCTCTGCGGCCGAGCACAGAAGGCGGAGCCGCCCGCCGCGGGCGGCGCGCACGGGCACCACGTGATCGTCCACTACCGCGCGAACGCCGCTCACGCCGCCGAAGTCGTCCGGGAGATCGAGGCCGCGGTCGCGCTGGCGGCCGACCCCGCGCTGCGCGCGGCCACCGGGACGACGCTGCGGATCGACGGCGGCTGGTCGGCGGCCCGGCCAGCTGACCCATATTGGCTTGCCGCCCGCCCGGGCCGGTGGCTACGTTCCGGGAATGCGTTCGCTGGCGGTGACCTTCGAGGCGGAGAACCCGGCTGAACCGGCACGCTTCTGGGCCGCTCTGCTCGGTCGGGACGTCGTCGAGGACGCCGGCGGTGTGCTGCTGCCGGGCGGGGACACCCAGCTCGGCCTGCGGTTCGTCCCGGGCCGCGCCGGCCGGGTCGGCGCGCACCGGATGCACCTGCACCTGACCAGCGCCGACCTCGACGACCAACAGCACACAGTGGCCACGGCGATCAGCCTCGGCGGCCGCCACACCGACGTCGGGCAGCGCCCCGAGGAGCCGCACGTCGTCCTGGCCGACCCGGCGGGCTACGAGTTCTGCGTGATCGAGCCCGGCAACGACTACCTCGCCGGGTGCGGCCCGCTGGGCGAGCTGACCTGCGCCGGCAGCCGGCGGGCCGGCCTGTTCTGGAGCAAGGCGCTGGGCTGGCCGCTGGTGTGGGACCAGGGCGAGCAGACCGCGATCCAGTCACCGCGCGGCGGCACGAAAGTCGCTTGGGACACCTGGGAAAACCCGCCCGCGCCGGCGAACCGGCAGCGCTTCGAACTGCTCCCGGACGGCGACCGGCGAGCGGCGGTCGAGAAGCTGATCTCCCTCGGCGCCACTCGGCTCGGCACCCGCGACGACGGCACCGTCGTACTGGCGGATCCGGACGGCACCGAGTTCCGCGTGCGCCACGGCGGCTGACCGGTTCCCGCCAACCGCCCCCACGGCTGCCGCCGAGGTGCCAGGATCGGTGCGATCACAGGTTTCTGGAGGACACCATCGACCACCGCAGCACGATCGGGCCGTACCGGATCCTCGGGCAGCTGGGCAGCGGCGGCATGGGCCAGGTGGTGCTCGGCAGCGGCCCCGACGGCAGGCTCGTCGCGCTCAAGCTCGTGCACCGGCACCTCGCCGAAGACCCGGGCTTCCGCGCGCGGTTCCGCGAGGAAGTCCGTGCCTCGCAAGCTGTTTCGGGTGCCTACACCGCGGCCGTCGTCGATGCCGATCCCGACGCCGAGACCCCGTGGCTGGCCTCCGTGCACATTCCGGGGCCGTCGCTGGACGAAACGCTCACGGCGCTCGGCGGGCTGCCCGAAGCCGCCGTGCTCCGGCTGGCCGCCGGGCTCGCCGGCGCGCTGCGCCAAATCCACCGCGCCGGCCTGGTGCACCGCGATCTCAAGCCGTCCAACGTGCTGCTCGCCGACGACGGGCCGCGCGTCATCGACTTCGGCATCGCCCGCGCCGCCGACGACCGGCCCGGCATCACGCGGTCGGGCTGGCTGATCGGCTCGCCCGCGTTCATGTCCCCGGAGCAGGCGCGCAGCGAACCGGCGACCCAAGCCGGGGACATCTTCTCCTTCGGCGCCGTGCTCGTCGCCGCCTGCACCGGCGCCAGCCCGTTCGACGGCGGGAACACGTTGCAGACGCTGAACAACGTCGTGCTGGCCGACCCCGACCTCGGCGCGCTGCCGTCGTCGATCCGGGAGATCGTCCGGCCCTGCTTCGCCGCCGCTCCCGACCGGCGGCCCACCGCCGCGGAGCTCGTCGAATCGATCGGCCCGCAGGCACCCTCCGCGCGGCCGTGGCCGCCCGAGGTGGAAGAGCTCATCCGGCAGCGGCACGCCGAGGTCGCGAGACTGGCCGGCAGCGCACCGGACGCGCCGACCCGGGTCGCGCCGCCCGCGCCGGCCCGGCAGGCCACGGCCGTCCTCGCCCGGCCCCGGCGGCGCGTGCTCGCCGTGGCGATCGCCGTGGTCGTCCTCGCCGCCGGCGGCGTCACGGCCTGGAAGCTCTGGCCACCACCGCAACCCCCGGCACCGCCGCCGGCCGCGCCCCACCTCGTCCCGGCCGGCACCATCGCGGGGACCGAGCAGGCGCGCTGGGCGCAGTTCAGCCCGGACGGCCGGGTGCTCGCGGTCGAGAACACCGACGGGACCGTGCAGCTGCGGGAGGTGGCCACCGGCCGTCAGCTCGGCCAGATCCTCGGCCCGTTCGGCGAAAACGGCGCGGAGGACTTCACCTTCACCGCCGACAGCCGCACCCTCGTCACGGCGAAACTCGACAGCGACCACGCGGTCGTGCAGCAGTGGGACGTGGCGACCGGCAGCCCGGCGGCCGCGCCCCTCGACGCCGGGAAGGTCGACACCCGGTTCCTGCACCCGACGCTCAGCCCCGGCGGCCGAACCCTCGCCGTCGCCGCCGACGACACCGGCCACGAATCGGGCGTCTACTTCTGGGACGTCCCCGGCCGCCGGCAAACCTGGTTCGCCGACACCACGGCCAATGTCACGCAGGCCGCCTTCAGCGAGGACGGCCGCACCCTGGCCATCCGCGACTGGGCCGCCGGCAGCGCGCCCGAGCCGCTGACCCTGTGGGACGCCACCACCCGGCAGCAACGCGGACCGGCGATCACGCTGCAGAAGGACGATTCATACCGCTGGGTCTCGTTCGCCCCGGGCGGCCGGTACCTGATCACGGTCGACGAAACGGCGGAGACCTGTTACGTCCGGCTGTGGGACCCGGTCACCCACAACCAGGTCCGCGCCCCGATCACGATCGCACCGGCCCCGGACAACCAAGCCCAGCTGAACGCGGACGGCACCCGCCTGCTCACGCTGTCCGACGCCACCCTCACGTTCACCGACCTGGCGGACGGCCACGCGATCGCCACCCTCACCGACGTCCGTTGGGCGAGGTTCAGCCCGGACGGTCGGACCATCGCCACCTTCGGCAAGGACGGGCCCGTCCGCCTGTGGCACCCACCCGCCTGATCGCGACCCACGGTCAAGCGGTTCGCGCCACGGACTCGGCCTCGGCGGCCAGCACCCGCTCGGCCCGCAGTGCGATCCGCAGGCCGAGCCGTTCTTCAGGATCGTCCAACCGCGCCCCGAACAAACTACGCAACCGGCGAAGGCGGTTTCGCGCGGTCTGCGGGTGGATACCCAGCCTTCCCGCAACTTCGGGCGCACCGCCGCGGGCATCGAGCACCGCGTCGAGGGTTTCGGCGAGCTTCGCGCGCTGGTTCGGGGCCAGCCCGGACAACGGCGCCAGGCTGCGTGCGGCGAGCGCGCCGGTCAGCAGCTCGTCCGCGACCAGCCAGTGGGTGGTCAGGTGGTCGGGCCACCGGACGAGGCCGTCACCGGGCAGCACGCCACGGCCTCGCAGCTCCCACGCCCGCTGCGCCCAGTACAGCGACGTCGCCGCTTCGGGCACGGGGACGACCGGCCCCGTCGCGGCCGGGCCGTGGCCCAGTACCCGCGTCAGGTCGGCACTCGCCGGGAGCAGCAGGTAGGGCGGTGCGGCCGTGAGGTCGGTGAGCATTCCGGGGGTGAACGGCGCGACGCGCGCCCCGGCCGCCACGACGACGGCCACGACGCGCTCGGGCGGCTGCCAGCCCGCACGCGCGGCCAGGTCGGTCCACGGCCCGCCGGTCACCAGCCGGCGCACCAGGTCCCGGCGCAGATCGGTGGCGGTCGGCACGTGCGCGGCCCGGAACGCCTCGGTGGACAGCCGGATCAGGATGTCGACGCAGCGGAGCACGGCGTCCACCCCGGCACCGACGACACCCGCGTCCGCCCGGCGGCCCAGCTCCGCCACGATCGGGAGCGCGCGGCGGCCGCCCGCCTGGTAGGCCCGGGACAGGCGGTCGAGGTCGCCGCCTGCCGCGTGCTCCGCGACGCCGGCGCGGCGGAAGGCGTCCGTGCGCCCGACCGGCGCCGGCCGGGAGCCGCTCAGCAGCGCCGCCACGAACTCCGCGGCGTCCGCGTCGAACAGCGGGGCGTGCTCGGGGACGGCGTGCCGGATGCCCGCGACGATCGCGCGGGCGAGCGGCGCCGCGGCACCAGGGGGCAAGGGGGTGGTCATCGTCGACCTCCGGAGCGGGCGGGCAGCGCTGGAGCGCCGAGTCTGGCCCGCCGTCGCCGCCGGACGCGTCGACAGAAACACGTATCCCCGCGATACGTACCCTGCCGCCGATCGGCGCATCGGGCGTTGGGCCACATGGACAGCGCGGCCGGGACCGATCAGGATGTCGGTGGTGGACGGATTCGGATGACGGCGGGCGGAGCGCGACGCGACCTCACGAGCTACGTGGGGCGCGCCGAGGACGAGGGTGAAGTGCGGCGCCTGCTCGGCGAGGCCCGCCTGGTCACGCTGACCGGTCCCGGCGGGGTGGGCAAGACCCGGCTCGCCGGCCGGGTCGCCGGCTCGGTGACCCGCGCGTTCCCCGACGGCGTCGCCGTGGCCGGCCTCGCCGAGCTGCGCGACGGCACCATGGTCACCCGCACGCTCGCCGACTGCCTCGGCCTGCACGACACGGCCGCCCGGACGGCCCGCGACACCGTCCTGGCCCACCTGCGCGAGCGGCGGATGCTGCTGGTGCTGGACAACTGCGAGCACCTCGTCACCCACTGCGCCGAGCTGGTCGAGGTCCTGCTGCAGCGGTGCCCGGACCTGGTGGTCCTGGCGACCAGCCGGTGTTCGCTGCGGGTCGCCGGGGAGCGGGTCCTGCCGATCGCGCCCTTGGCGGTGCCTCCGGAAAGCGCCCTGACCGCCGGGGACGCGCTCGTGTACGACGCGGTGCGGCTGTTCGTCGACCGGGCGGCCGAGGTGCTGCCGTCGTTCCGGCTCACCGAGGACAACGCGGCCGCCGTGGTGGGCTTGTGCCGGCAGCTGGACGGCCTGCCACTGGCCGTCGAGCTGGCCGCGGCACGCATCCGCGTGCTCTCGCCCGGCCAGATCGCCGAGCGGATGAGCGCGAGCCTCGCGGTGCTGACCACCGGCGCGCGGTCGCTGCCCGAACGCCACCGCAGCCTGCGGGCCACCATCGAGGGCAGCCACTCGCTGTGCACGGACGTCGAGCGCACGGTCTGGGAGTGCTGCTCGGTGTTCGCCGGCGCGTTCGACCTGTCCGCCGCCGAGGACGTCTGCGCGGCCCCCGGCCCGGCCGGGCTCGACGGCCTCGCGGTGCTGGACGCCGTCGACGGCCTGGTCGACAAGTCGGTCCTGCTGCGCGTCGAGGGGGTGACCGCGGTCCGCTTCCGGATGCTGGAGGCGCTGCGCGAGTTCGGTCAGGAACGGCTGGCCGGCGCCGGGATCGCCGAGGCGATCGCCCGGCGGCACCGCGACCACCACGTACGGCTGCTCGGCCAGGCCGACGCCGAATGGTTCGGCCCCCGGCGCGACCACTGGTTCGCGCGCCTGTCCGACCAGCACGCCGACCTCCGGGCGGCGCTGTCGTGGTCGCTGCGCGACCCGGACGAGGCCGTGGTCGTCCTCCGGATGGCGAGCGGCGTGATCGAGTACTGGATGGCGCGGGGCGCGGCGTGGGAGATCCGGGAGTGGCTCGACCGCGCCCTCGCCGTCACCGCCGAAGACGCCCCGGGCCGGGCGAGGGCCCAGGCCCGCGCGGCTCTCTGCGCGGCCCTCCACGCGGATCTGGACGGGGCGAGGCACCGGCTGAAGCTGGCCGAAAGCATCGGCGACGAAGACGCGGTTCCCCACCTCTGCCACGCACGCGCCTTCGTGGCGCTGATCGCGGTCGAGCCGCACGCGCTGGAGAACGCCGCCGAAGCCGTGCGGATCTTCGACGCGCGAGGAGCCGTCCGGAGCCGGCTGCACCCGATGTTCATCCAGGCGGTGGCCACGGCGTACCGCGGCGACCTCGCCGGCGCCCGGCACCTGCTGGCGGAGATGCGGCGGCTGTGCGAATCGGCGCGCGACGATTCCTACCGGTCCATGGCCCTGTTCGGGCTGGGCACGGTCGAGATCTTCTTCGGCGGCGACCTCGACGTCGGGGAACGCGCGATGCGAGACGCGCTGGAGATCGACCTTCGGGGCCCGGACGTGCTGTCGGCGGCGTACCGGGTGGACGGACTGGCGTGGGCGTCGGCCCGGCGCGAAGACTGGCCGCGCGCGGCGAGGCTGTTCGGCACGGCGGCGACGTTGTGGGACCGATGCGGTGCGGAGCCGGACATCGCCGTGTCGCTGGCCCACCGGCAGCTGCTGCAGGCCACTCGCGACGCGCTGGGCGACACGCGGTTCGAGGAGGCCTTCGGCGAAGGGCAGGCGCGGAACCCGCACGACATCCTGGCACCGCCGGCGAGCCCGGCGCCCGCGGACGGCCCCGCCGTGCTGCCGCCCCTGACCCAGCGCGAATCGGAGATCGCCAGGCTGGTCGCGACCGGGCTGAGCAACCGCGAAATCGCCGTCCGCCTGGTCATCGCCCAGCGGACCGCGGAAACCCACCTCCAGCACATCTTGAACAAGCTGGATCTCGCCAACCGGACCCAGGTCGCCATCTGGGTGAACGAAAAGCACGCCACCGGGACGGGACCCGGACCCGGTCCGGCGTGATCAGCCCAGCGGGCAGGTGCCCCGGTACGCGGCGATCGCCGGGTCACCCGTGGGCAGCGGGCAGAGGAACTGCTCGTACCGCGTGTCCTCGTCGACGAAGCGCTTGAGCCAGGAGATGCTGTACTCCGCGATCGTGGTGTTCGGCTTGGTCGGCGCCAGGTGCCCGACCCCGGCGAGCAGCAGGTACGCCTTGTCCAAAGTGGACGGCAGACTCTGGTAGAACGGCCGCGAGAAGGTCCCGTCCGGGGCGATGAAGTCGTTCTGGGCGCTCACCACGAACGTCGGCACCCGCAGGTCGGAGAAACTCGTGTTGGGGCTCCAGCCGGTGAGCGGGATCGCGGCCTTCAGCGTGGGCGCCTTCCGGGCGGCGATCAGCGTCCCGCCCCCGCCCATCGAATGCCCCATCACGGCCAGCCGGTTCCGGTCGACCCGGTCCTTGGCCTGGCTGGCATCGGTGACGTACCGCAGCGCCGCGAGCAGCTCTTCCGAGCGGGCGTCCGGGGTGTCCCACACGCTGTTCGTGGCGATCGTGATGACGACGAACCCCTGCGACGCGAGCCGCGGGCCGTACCAGGCGATGGCGCTTTCGGCTTCGAGAAAACCCGGCGCGACCGCCACGGCGCCGAACGTGCCCTGGCCGGTGTCGGTCGGGAAGTAGATCGTTCCCCCACCGAACCCCTGTCCGGCGCCGACCTTTTCCGTGCCGACGGCGAACGGGCCTTGCTCCGCTTCGACGGAGGCTTCGGTCGGGGCCGGCCCCCGCGCGAACGGGTTGTCGCCGGCGAGACCCGCCGACGCCGGGCTCGTACCCGATGCGGCGAGGAGAACAGCGCCCAGGGCGCCGGCGGCCCATGATTTCCATCGTGCTTTCCGCGACATTGCGAACGTCCTCTCCGGAATCCCCCGTCGACGACGGGAGGCCCAGGTATAGCGAGCGCGTGAGCTGCCGCGCGTCGGGAGAACTACGTATCCGCCGGCGTGAGCTGTCGAGAAGCCGGGCGGCCGTTCGTCCTCTGGTGCGTCAACCGACGAAAGGACCCCGATGAGCACCACGTCACCGGACTCGACCGCACTGCACGCCGACGTCGTCGTCGACGTCACCCCGGAGCACGCCTTCCGCGTGTTCACCGAACGGTTCGACGAGGTCAAGCCCCGCGAGCACAACCTGCTCCCGGTGCCGATCGAGCGGACCGTCCTCGAGCCCGAAGCCGGCGGCACCGTGTACGACGTCGGTGCCGACGGGAGCCGGTGCACCTGGGCGCGGGTCCTCGCCTGCGAGCCGTCGGAGCGGCTGGTCCTCAGCTGGGACATCAGCCCGCGCTGGCAGCTGGAGACCGACCCCGGCCACACCAGCGAGGTGGAGATCCGGTTCACCCCCGACGGCGCCGGGCGCACCCGGGTCGCGCTCGAACACCGGCACCTCGACCGCCACGGCGACGGCTGGCAGAGCTTCACCAGCCTCGGCTCCGGCTCGGGCTGGCCGCTCTACCTCGACCGGTTCCGCGCCGCGACGCGACGGGATGCCGCCGGGGGCTGAAGCGGCTACCGTCACCCGATCCCGACGGAGCAGCGGAGAGGCCACATGAGCACCGACGACTCCCACCGCCACCGCGCGGAAAAGTTGCGCGCGGCGATCGCGGGCGGCACCGGAATCACCGAGGCGGCACTGCGGACCGCGGTAGCGGCCCGGGCGGCGGGCGGGCCGCCCGTCGCCGAACCGTACGACGAGCTGGCCCGGCAGATCGGTGCCGCCTCCTACCGGGTGACCGACGCCGGCGTCGACGCCGTCCGGCAGGCGGCAGGCAGCGACAAGGCCGCGTTCGAGATCGTCATGTCCGCCTGCGTCGGGGCGGGCCTGGCCCGGTGGGACGCCGCCGCCCGGGTGATCGCGGAGGCGACCGATGCGCCTGCCTGAAGTCGAACGCGGCGACGGTCTGCGCAACCGGGTGCTGATCCGGGTCATTTCCCTGGCGCTGGGCGCACGTCTCCCGGACGCGGCCCGGGTCGCGTTCTACCACAAGGGTTTCGTCGGGACGGCGCTCGGCGCGTGGACGCAGGCCGCGATGCGCGGACCGAGCGGATGGTCCGTGGCGGAGCGGGAACTGATGGCCGCGGTGGTCGCGAAGTGGAACTCGTGCCCCTTCTGCGTCGGGGCGCACCGCGCCATCGCCGTGCACGGGATGGACAAGACCATCGCCGACGCCACCCTCGCCGACTACCGGACGGCGCCGATTCCGGAACCCCTGCGCGCCACCCTCGCGGTGCTGGAAACCATGACGCTGCGTCCCGACGAGCTGACGGGCGACCAAGTACGGGCGGCGCTGGCCGCGGGGGTGACCCGGCGGCAGCTCGAAGACGCCGTCGCGGTCGCGGCCGTGTTCGACACCATCACCCGCTACGCCAACGCGCTGGGCTTCGCCATCCCGACCGACGCCGAGTTCGCCAAGGCCGCGGGCATGATGCTCAAGCGCGGCTACGCCTGATGCGGAACTCCCGGGTTCGCCTGCCAGGCGGTGATCCGGGCGCTGATCACGATGACGAGCGCGGCGGACGCGACCGTGGCGGCGGCCGCCACGGTGTCGACGTCGCGCGCGGTCACCGTGTCGCCGGTGAGGCGGCCGCCGATCGTGGAGAGCACCTGGTCCGTGAGGTAGGCGGCCCACCACCAGGAGATCAGCTCGCCGCCGGGTGCCGGGTACAGCAGGCCCGTCCCGCGCGGGCGCTGGGGGTTGCTGGCGTTCCAGACGTCCCGGACGACCATCTGCGGGAACCAGAAGCTCACGATCGGCACGATCCAGCCGAGCACCACCCAGACGCGCGAGTGCCGGTGCGGGGCGGGTTCGATCACCTCGGCGTTGGCGCGGGCGAGCCACAGCCACCGCACGAAGACGATGCCGGTGACGACCTGGATCCCCAGGTAGGTCCAGGCCAGCCCGGCGGAAACGGGGAAGGCACCCCACTCGCCGGCGACGTCCGCGACGCCGACCGCGGTGGTCACGGTGATCAGGATCGCGGACGCGCTCTGCCACGCGGCGAGCGGCCGAACCCGCGGCATCGGTCTCTGCGGAACAGGCGCGGAGAATTGTGGCTGCATCGGCCCCCCCAGTCCAGTGCGTGAAGCACGAACAAAAGCAAGTGCGGCCCCGCGTGTCAAGCGAACTTCTTGCCGTGCCCCGAATCGTGATGCGGTGGCGGCGTCGCGGTCCCCGTGTTGCATCATGTACCACGTCTTGGCGCGAGAGGAGCACCATGCCCGCCACCGAACGTCGAGTTCCCGGCCCGATCCTCGGCCGGGCAACGGAAATCGGCAGGGCGCGGCGGTGAACGTCAGCCGGCAATCCGATCGCGTCCGGCTCTGGGAGCCCGATCCCGCCCTGCCAGCGGGCGCACTACCCGTCTTCGGCGAACTCCACGCAGCCGCACGCCGCCGGGCGGCCGCTCACGTCGTTCTTCCGCTGCCGTTCGTCGTCGGCGGGGTGGCGCTGCTCTTCGGCCGGTTCGGGATCGCCGCTCCGCTCTTCCTCGTCGTGTTCTTCGGCGTTCTCCTGTTCACGACCGTCGCCGTCCTGACGACGCTTCGGCGGGCCGTGCCGTTCCTGCGGGCCCGGTTCGAACCGGTTGTCCCGGACGAGCTGCTCGTCGCCGGGCGCCGAGTCGGCGTGCGGCTGCCCGACGGCCGCTGGCTGCACGCCAAGCTGCCCGCGCCGCTGCGGGTGCAGCTGGCCGGGGAACGCCGGCTTTGGCTGCTGCGCCTCGGTGACCGGGCGATGGTCATGCTGCCGGGGACCGGCGTCCTCGGTGCGGCGCGCATCGCCGACCACCCGCTGCCCGGCGCGCGTCCGCTGCCCGCCGAATCCCGGGTGCCGACCCCGCCGCGGCACGACCCGGTGCTCACGGCCTACCGCCGCCACATCGCGCACCTGATGTGGTACTCGGCGGCGGTGTACGGCGTCACCGCCGCCCTCGCCGCGTGGGCGGCGGCCGACCTGCCGGACGAGCGGGCCCTGGTGGCGGCCAAGGGCGGGGCGGTTTTCCTCGCCGGGTTCATCGGGCTCTTCGCGCTGGTCGTGGCGGGCCGCGCGATCCAGTTCCGCGCTCCGGTCCCGGCCGGCTCCTGGACCGAGCTGACCGTCGTCGTCGACCGGCCGATCGGCATCAACCGGTACGGCCTCGTCCGCATCCAGGGCCGGGCGGTGCTGCCCGACGGCCGCACGATCGGGTTCCGGATGCGGAACGTGGCCGTGGCGTTCGCCCTCGCGACAACCGGGACGGGACAGCTGTGGATCGCCGGCGCGCCGCGTCCGGGCAAGTTCGCGATCGCCGGGATCCCCGGTCACGCCGTGATGGGCATGGCCCGGCTCGGCTGAGCGACCCGCCTCTCGATGTGGTGCCCACGACCATGTCCGACGCGCGCGGGACGTGGCCGGCGCACATTGCCCCCGGCTCGCCCGGTGGCCGATAGTTGCGGAGTTCTCCCGGTGTCGTGAGGAGCCCGTCGTGCGCCTGCTCAGCCTGGTGGCCGCTGCCGCCGTCGTCGTCGGTCTGCAGGTCGCGGCGCCGGCTCTGCCCGTTGCCTCGGCCGCTCCCGCCTACCTGACCAACGAGGCGACGTTCAGCACCGTCGCCAACGGGTGGGACAAGGTGGAGCGCTACCGCGACACCACACCGGGTTTCGCCGACGAGCAGTACCCGCCGGACGGGCGGGGCAACCAGGACGGGCAGCGGCTGACCTTCTTCGGCGGGGTGGCGCGGCCGTCCTCGTCGCGGTTCCTGCTGTACTCCGCGCCCGGCTGGTCGACCGGCGCGAAGGCCACGCCGGTGCTGCTGGTCCACGGTGCCAACGACAACCCCGACCGGGCGTGGGCCAATCCGAACGAGTCCGGCGGCTTCGGGTGCGGTTCGGCGACGTGCCCGTCGACCGGCCTGATGCAGTACCTCAGCTCGCGCGGGTACCGGGTGTTCGCCATCGGTTTCGCGCACAAGCAGGGCGAGAACCGCCAGCAGGCGCAGCAGGTCGGGGACGCGATCGCGCTGATCAAGTCACGGCTCGGGGTGAGCCAGGTCGATCTGGTCGGCTGGAGCAAGGGCGAGCTGTCCACCCGGATGTACGTGTCCTCGGTGAAGCCGCCGTGGGGACGGGCCTACGCCGGCGACGTGCGCAAGCTGATCACCCTCGGCGGGCCGAACGGTGGCTACGACTACCCGTTCGCGCACGGCTTCGCGCACGACCTGTCGATCTGGCCGGAGTGCGGCGTCGGCATCAACGCGCCGAGCCCGCACACCAGGATGACCTGCTACGGCGCGTACACCTACCACCCGGAACTGTCGATCACGCCCACCGCCGGCTGGGACACCTACCCCGGGCAGCGGCAGATGCTGGCCCGCTTCGACAGCGCGTTCGGCGTGGACGGCTCGCAGCAGGACTGGTACACGACCTACTACGGCGGCCAGGGCTTCTACACCGACGGGACGGGCATCCAGGCCGCGATCGACGCCGGGTCGATGATCTCCACCCTCCAGTCCGCCGGCACCCCGGCGAGCGTCTCGGTGTACCTGCTGGCCGGCGGCTCGCCCAGCATCGTCGGCGTGTTCAACGAGAACCGCGGCCCGAGCGACGGCATCGTGTTCGTGGCCAGCGCGTTGGACAGCACGGGCATCGGCCACCTCGCCGCGACGGCGCTGGTCGCTTCGGTGAACCACTTGCAGCTCGGCTGGGCGTCGGCGTCGATGTCCCAGGTGACGAGCTGGCTGGCGTGAAAGGGACGACGGTGACCACACTCCTCGACGGGATCACTTCGGCGAAGGTGCCGACCGACCGGCTGACCGTGCACGTGCTGGAGGTGGCCGGCCGCGAGCACGGCGAGCCGGTCGTGTTCGTCCACGGCAACGTGTCGTCCTCCGCCTTCTGGCAGGAGTCCATGCTCGACCTGCCGCCGCGGTACCGCCCGATCGCGGTGGACCTGCGCGGGTTCGGCGGCACCGACCCGTTGCCGGTGGACGCGACGCGGGGGGTGGGCGACTACGCCGACGACGTGGTCGCCACGCTGGGCGCGCTGGGCGTCGGCGCCGCGCACCTGGTCGGCTGGAGCATGGGCGGCGGCGTGGTGCTGCGGCTGCTGCGCGAGCACCCCGCGCTCGCGCGCACCGTCACGCTGGTCAACCCGGTCTCGCCCTACGGCTTCGGCGGCACCAAGGGCGCGGACGGCGAGCCGGTCGACGCCGTGGGTGCTGGCTCGGGCGGCGGGGGCGCCAACCCGGACTTCGTCGCCCGGCTCAAGGACGGCGACACCTCGGACGAGTCGCCGTTCTCCCCGCGACAAGTGCTGCTGGCCTTCTACGTCAAGCCGCCGTTCCACCCCGCCCGCCTCGACGACCTCGTCGAGTCGATGCTCACCACCCGGGTCGGCGACGACCACTACCCCGGCGACCTCACCCCGACCGACGCGTGGCCGGGCGTCGCACCGGGCACCCGTGGCGTGCTCAACACCATGGCGCCCGGCCACTTCCGCCTCGACGACCTCGACGCGCTCGAGCGCAAGCCCCCGATCCTCTGGGTGCGGGGCGCGGACGACCAGATCGTGTCCGACACCTCCATGTTCGACCTCGCCCACCTCGGCCGGCTCGGCGCGGTGCCCGGCTGGCCGGGTGAAGCCACCCACCCCGCGCAGCCGATGGTCACCCAGACCAGAGCGGTCCTCGACCGCTACGCCGCAGCGGGCGGCGACTACCGCGAGGTGGTCATCGCCGACGCCGGGCACAGCCCGCACCTCGAGAAGCCGAAGGAGTTCTCGGCGGCACTGCTCGAGGTGCTGGCCAAGGGCTGATCTCCCGCGCCCCGCCACCGCTCACCTGTGCACTGGACGACCGGATCGCCGCTCCGGGTGGCTCGGCCCTCTAGGGTGAGACACGTGGAGCCCATGACCGCCATCGCCACGATCGCCGCGAAGTACGGCGCCTCCCAGCTGATCCGGGCGCTCACCGGCAACGACGAGCTCAGCGGGCTGGCCTCGGAGCTGCTGGGCGAACTGGTGGCCAGCGAAGATCGCCTGAGCGAGCAGCTGAACGGCATCGGCCGTCAGCTCGACGAGCTGCTGGACCAGCGGTACACGATCGCGCTGGGCGCCGGCCAGCGGGCCCTGCGCGACGCGAGCACCGCGCCCGAGCCGAACTCGCGGGCCGCCGAGCTGTCCCGCGCGCGGGACTTGTTCCGCGAAGCCGCCGCGGCCGCGTCGGCCAAGTCCCCGCTGCAGATCGCGGTGGCCGAGCGGTACGTGGCGCTGTGCTCCCTCTCCGCCGGGCGTCCCGACGCCGTGCCCGCCGCGCTGAACACCTTGAACGAAGCGGCGTTCCGGGCGCTGACCGAGGCGCTGCCGCTGTTCGGCCCCAAAGCCTACGAGAAGGCCCGCGACCAGCTCCCCCGCTCGAGCCGGCTGGGCCTGCGGGGCCGTCGTGAGGAGCGGATCGACGAGCTGGGCAGCGACCTCGTCGACGCGGTCGACGACGTGGTGGACCTTTCCCTCAACCTCCTCGCCGAATCCGAGGCCCTCGCGCGCGGGCTGGGTCAGGACCTCGGGCCGGAAACCGACGTGGACCTGCTCCTGCCGCCGGGGTATGACGACGACGAGCGGCTGACCACGACCGCACAGGTGGTCGTCCGCCCGACCGCGCCCGGACCGCTGCGGTTCGGCCCGCTGACGGTCGCTTTCGGCGACGTCAAGCCGGTTCCGGGCCGCCCGTCACCGACCCCGCCCGATACCGCGGCCGCGGTGGTCGCCGCCAAGCTCGGACAGGCGCAGCCCTGGCCGTCGGAGTACGGCGCGCCGCCCCGGCCGCCCGGATTCGAAGTGGAAGTGGTCGTCCGGTCGGACTTCCCCGTCTCCCCCGCGCTGATCGTGTCGTTGCGGCCCGGGCTCGTCCTGGCCGACGAGGTACTGCGCGAAGTGCTGCCCGGCCAGCCGGCGTTCACCGGCGTGGCCAGCGACATGCTCGCCGCGAGGATGCAGGAGACCCGCCTGACCTACTTCCACCCGGAACGGTTCGTCAACGAGTGGACGGTGAACATCAACAACGTGCTGATCTTCCAGTCCTCCGACCGCCAGCTGCTCGATTCGGAGAGCGGCGGCGCGTACTAGGGATACCGGCACCGGGAAAGGCTGTTACCGACGCTCAGCACCGTGCCGTCCGGACGGACGACGGCCGCGCCGGTGCGCAGCCAGCGGCGCAGCTCGCCGGAACGCCGGGTGGGGACGAGAACCGCGCCGGATTCCCGGATGGCGGCCCGCTCGGTCTCCGACGGCGTGCTCGTGGTGACGACGGCGAAGCGCCCGGCGGCGACGTCGTCGAAACGGGTTCCGTCGTCGAGAAGGGCGTTGGGGCACAGCCGTCCCGCCAACGACCGCCCGAAACGAGGCCGCACGACCAGGTCCGTGCGGTGCAGCGGCGGCGTCGCGCTGTCGAGGACGTGGCCGTTCAGGCGCGGTGCGACCACCCGGCGGACGAGGTCGCCCCACCGGCCGCCTTCGGTCATGGCCTTGCCGACCAGCACCGCCCGCCGGATCATCGCGCGGGCGTGCGGCTTGCGTTCCGCCTCGTAGGTGTCGAGCACGGTCTCGGGCAGGCTCCCGTCGAGGACACCCGCGAGCTTCCAGGCCAGGTTCAGCGCGTCACGCAGCCCGGCGCCCATGCCCTGGCCGATGAACGGCGGGGTCAGGTGGGCGGCGTCGCCGAGCAGGAACACCCGGCGGTCGCGCCACCGGTCCGCGAGCTGCGCGCGGAAGGTGTACTCGGCGACGCGGACGATCTCCAGGTCGCTCTCCCCGGTCCACGGCGTGAGCAGCGGGCGCAGCCGGTCGAGGTGACCGAAGTCGTCGGCGGTCTCGCCCGGCAGCAGCCGGAATTCCCAGCGGTAGCGGGTTTCCCCGATGCGCATGTAGGTCGCGGCGCGGCGCGGGTCGCAGACCTGGTGCACACCTTCCCACTGACCGAGGTCGGCGGTGGTCGCCACGTCCACGACGAGCCAGCGCTGGTCGAACTTCAGGTCCGCCATCGTCGCACCGATCGCCGTCCGGGTGAGGCTGTTGGCGCCGTCGCAGCCCAGGACGTAGTCCGCGTGGATCATTTCGCGCGCGCCGGTGCCGCGGTCGGCCACCTCGACGCGCACGCCGGTGCCGTCCTGCCGGATCCCGGTGACCTCGGTGTTTCCGCGCAGGGTGACCGAGTCGACCGTCGCCAGGTGGGTGCGGAGCAGGCGTTCCAGGTCGGGTTGGTCGAACATGTTCGCCTCGGGGTAGCCGTGCCGGCCGCTGCCGGGCGAACGGCGGAACTCCGCCAGCACCCGCAGGTCCGGGTCGAGCAGCCGCAGCCCGTGGCAGGGCCGGGAGATGGCGGCGAACTCCCCGGCCAGCCCGAGCCGGCCGAGGATGCGGTGCACCTCGTCGTCCAGGTGGACCGCGCGGGGCTGCGGGTAGACCGACTCCCACCGCTCCAGCACCAGGCACTCGACGCCGTACCGGCCGAGCAGCGCCGCGGCGGTCAGTCCGGCCGGGCCCGCCCCGACGATGACGACGGGCACCCTCACGGCGACACCCCCAGTGCCACGAGGTAGCCGGCGACGAGCACCGCGCAGACCAGCGCCGGCACGAGGTCGCGGCCGCGGTCGTGGTTGCGCACGTGCGTGACGAGGGCGCCCGCGAGCAGGAGCAGCAGGCCGACCCCGGCCAGGGCGCCGAGCACCGGCACGGTCAAGCCGAGCAGGAGCCCGGCGGCCCCGGCGATCTCCAGCGCGCCGATGCCGCGGTAGGCGCCGACGGAGAACCCGGCGTGCGTGGCGCGTTCCCGCATCGGCGCGAGCGCGAACAGCTTGGCCGCGCCGAAGAGGAAAAAGACGGCCGCCACGAGGACGGACAACGCGATCATGAGGTTTCCCCGAAGGTCAGGCGGGCGGGGACGGCGTAGCGGCCGAGGGTCGCCCTGACCTTCGGTTCGTCCACTTCGGACGGAAGGGTGACGGCGGCGACCACGGTTCCGTCCTCGATCACCGCATCGACCGTCACCGCGTCGAACGGGGCGAGGGCCTCGGCGATCGCGCGGCGGGTCGCGTCGGCACGCAACGCGAGCTTGTAGGGCTTGCCGACGTCGGTCACGGGCAACGCGTCGAGCACGGTGACGGCGTTCGGCACGGCGGCGCGCTCGGGCACTCGGTCGGCCGCCCAGGCGAGCAGGTCGGCCTCGGTTGCCGTGGCCCCGGGCGCGAGGGTCACGTACGCGACGGGGACCTCGCCGGAATGCTCGTCGGGACGGCCGACCGCGCCGGCCGCGGTCACCTCGGGGTGGGCGAGCAGGGCTTCCTCGATCAGCGCCGGGTCGATGTTGTGCCCGCCGCGGATGATGAGGTCCTTGGCCCGGCCGGCCAGGTGCACGAACCCGTCGGCGTCCAGCCGGGCCAGGTCGCCGGTGTTCAGCCAGCCGTCGCGGAGCTTGCCGAGGCCGTCCAGGCGGTATCCGTCTTCGTCCCGGCCGACGACGTAGCCCGGGAACACCGTGGGACCGCTGATGGCCAGGACGCCGGTCTCGCCGCCGGGCAGCTCCTCCCCCGTTTCCGGGTGGACGACCTTCATCCGCTGGTAGGGCAGGCGCTGGCCGACGGTGCCCGGGCGCGCGATGTCGGGAAAGCTGCGCGCGCTGGCGCAGGTGGCCTCGGTCAGCCCGTAGCCCTCGACCAGCGTGACGCCGGTGTGCGCCTGGAAGCCTTCGCGCACGGCCGCGGGCAGTGGTGAAGCGCCGACCATGGCGAAGCGCAGGCTGGCGATGTCGGCGTCGACCGGGCACTGTGCGAGCACCGCGTACACGGTCGGTACCGCGCTCATCGCCGCGATCCGGTGGTGCTCGACGATCTTCCAGAACTCCCCGTACAGCGCGGGTTCCCGGTAGCCGAGCGGACCCGCCCACACCGCGTGCTGGCCCTTGAACAGCGGCGCGAGCAGCGTGACGACGAGCGCGTTGACGTGGAACAGCGGCAGCGCGGCGAAAACGACCGAGCCGACGTCGAGCAGCGAGTTGGCCGCGATCATCCACGCGTCGGCGACCTCGTTGGCGTGCGTGTGCGCGGCCAGCTTCGGGGCGCCGGTGGTGCCGCCGGTGTGGAACAACGCGGCCAGATCCGACGCCACCGGCGGTTCACCGGCGAAACCGGACGAGTCCATTGTGGAGGCCAGCTCGGCGAGGTCGCCGACGCGCACGCCCTCGATGGCAGGCACCGCGGGCGATGCGCCGGTCGGGCGCAGCACGAGGACGACGTCCAGCTCGGCGGCCAGCGTCCGGGCGGTGTCCCAGACCTCCGGCGCGAGTTCCGGCCCGGCGGTGATCAGCACGCGCGCGCCGGACCGGCGGAGGAGTTCGCCGAGGTGGTCGTGGGACAGGCCGCCGTTCAGCGGGGCCGCGATCCCGGCGAGCTGGGCGGCCAGGGTCGCCGGAACCAGGTCGGCGCAGTTGGGTGACAGCAACGCGACCGCGTCGCCCCGCCGGACCCCGAGGTCGCGCAGCAGGTTCGCGTAGCGGTGCACCTCGGCGAGCAGCTCGGCGAACGTGCGCCGGACGGGCTCGCGCCACCGCGCGGCCTCGGGCAGCACGGTGGTCGCCGGGTGCTCCGGCCACCACCCGGCGGCCCGCCGCAGCAGGGCGTAGGTCGACTCGGGCAGGCCGCGTTCGGCGAGCGGGACGGCCTCGATCGCGGCCAGGTCGGCGGGTCCGGCGTAGGACGGCCACAGGGAAGCGCCGGTCATCGCCGGTACCGCACGATCGTGCGCTGGGTGCCCAGGTCGAGGGCGCCGTCGTCGGTCGAGATCGTCGCCTCGACGACGTCGCCGTCGGCCAGGTACTTCGGGTTTTTCGCCTGGCCCTTGAAGAACAGCTTCCACTTCAGTGCGGGCGGCAGCAGTGCGGCGATCTTCTCCACGGCTTTCGGCGGCGCGGACAGCGCGGTGCCGGCCGGGGTCCCGGTCAGCACCAGATCGCCGGGATCCAGCCGCTGGAACCGGGCCAGGGCCCGCAGGGCCTCGTGCGGGCGGTAGATCATGTCGTCGCCGACGACCGCGTTCTGGCGGACCGTGCCGTTCACCGACAACCGCAGCCGCAGGTCGGCGAACCGCTTCAGCTCGTGGCCCTCCAGCAGCACAAGCGCGGGCCCGGCGGGGGTGAAGGTCGGGTACGACTTGGCCTCGTAGAACTGGGTTTGCGGCAGCTGGAGGTCGCGGGCGGAGACGTCGTTGGTCACGACCAGGCCCGCGACGCACTCCTCCGGCGCGCTGATCTCGTCGCCGACCGGGATCTCCCGGCCGATGACCAGCCCGATCTCCACCTCGTAGTCGAGCAGGCGCACGTGCGGCGGCTTGACGACGTCGTCGAACGGGCCGCTGATCGACCCGGACGCCTTGCGGAAGAACGTCAACGGCACGGTCTTCGGATCCATCCCGGCGTCCGTGACGTGCGAGGTGAAGTTGGTCATCTGGGCGACCACGCGGCAGGGCGCGGTGACCGGCGAGACCAGGTCGAGCGAGGCCACCGGCACGGTGTTCGTGGCTGCGTCGGAGATCGCCGCACGGTCGGCGAGCAGTTCGGCGGTGGTCTTCGCGGCCGTCGGGATCTTCGCCGCACCCGCCGGGGTGGCGAGGTACCAGGCGTCGGCGGTACGCAGGACGGTCAAGCTCATGAACGGGCCACCTTCAGCAGGCCCAGCAAGCGCCGGGCGTCGAATTCGTTGTCTTCGCGGAGCGCCGCGAACACCGCGCGCAGTTCGCGCAGCGATTCCTTGCCGGGCTTGACGCCGAGGAAGTCGGCGGTCGCCGGTGGCCCCCACTGGGCCAGCCCGGCCGCGGTCAGCGGGCCCCAGCCGGGCTCGAGGGTGTTGTCGAACAGGTCGCCGTCGCTGAAGTGCTCGACCATGAACCCGTCCGGGTCACGCCAGTAGTCGAACAGCTGGCTGCCTTCGACGTGCCTGCCGATGCCCCAAGAGTGGTGGTAGCCGTGCGCGCGCAGGTACTCGCCCCCGGCGGCCAGCGCGTCGAGGTCGGCGACCTGGTAGGCGGAGTGCACGTAGCGGTCGGCCGGGCCGAGGACCATGGCCAGCGTGTGGTGGTCGGCCGGGGTGGCACCCCGGTCGCACCGGATGAAGCTCATCACCGGGCCGCGCTCGCGCTGCCCGGGGTGGTACAGGAAGTCGCTGACGATCAGGCCCAGGTGGTCCAGGTACCAGTCCAGCGCCTCGCGGTAGCGGGTCGTCTGCAGCACCACGTGCCCGAGCCGTTGCGCCAGCGCCGGGGCCCGGGGCGGGCGTTGCGTGGCGTTGACCCGCCGGACGTCGTGCCCGAAGTTGAGCAGTTGCGGGTCCTGGGGCGGCAGCGCGGGTAGGACGTGGGTGTCCGAGACGACCCGGACCCGCAGGCCGCTCGGGTCGGGCAGGTCCACGACGACGCCGCCCAGCGTCTCCGGCAGCCGGTTCACCGGCCGGCCGGTGGCTTCGGCCAGCCGCAGGACGTCGCCCGGGGTGGCGGCCAGGAACGCCGGCCCGAGGAACTTCGACCGGGCGCCCTTGCGGATGAGCACGCACGGCGCGCCGGCGTCGGTTCCCCGCAGGTGCAGCTCGCGCCCGGTGCTGAGCACGGTGGTGAACCCGAAGGCCCGGGCGAACACCTCCGCCCGCTCCAGGTCCGGCTTCTCGAACTCCAGCCAGGCCAGGTCGTGCACCTTGATCACCGGGTTCGCCGCCCGGCCGGGGTGCTCACCCGCGAGCGCGCCGTGCTCGCTGTGCAGCCCGCTGTGCGGATCTCCCACGGCTGCTCCCTCCATCGACGTTGATGACGACATCGTCAGTTACGAGCAAGTCATCAGTCAAGAGTTTCTGACGAATTCATCACCACTGACGCGATGAGCTACGATGCGGCGACGACCTGCGAAGACGGGAGCACGGATGCCGGAGCACGCTCCGAGCCGGCTGGACCGGCGGAAGGCGCGCACCCGCGCGGCCCTGGTCCGGGCGGCCCAGGCACTCATCGCCGAGGGGAAGACCGCGGTGGCGATCCTGGAGATCACCCAGGCCGCGGACGTCGGGCTGGGGTCGTTCTACAACCACTTCGAGACGAAGGAGCAACTCTTCCACGCGGCGGTCGAGGACGCCCTCGACGTCCACGGCGCCATCCTGGACGAGCTGACCACCGACATGGACGACCCGGCGCAGGTCTTCGCGCAGAGCTTCCGGCTGACCGGGCGCCTGCACCGGCGGCATCCCGAACTCAGCAAGGTCCTCCTGCACCACGGTCTCGAACTAGCCACCTCGGAGCGCGGACTGGCGCCGCGCGCCCGCCGCGACATCGAGGCCGCCGTGCGGGACGGCCGCTTCACCGTCACCGACACCGAACTCGCCATGGTCACGGTCGCCGGGGCCGCCCTCGGCCTCGGTCACCTGCTGCACCGGCACCCCGAGCGTGACGACGCCGCCTCCACCGACCAGGTCGCCGAGGACCTGCTGCGCATGTTCGGGCTCACCGCGGCCGAAGCCCACGAGATCTGCGGCCGCCCGCTGCCCGGCCTCGACGCGATCGCGATCGGACCGGACACCGCCGCATCGCGGCTCGGCGGGACTCCTACCCGGCGTCCGGTGCCTCGATCAGATCCAGGTCGCGGACGCAGAAGCCGTGGTGCTCGAAGGTCTCGTTGAGCACGGTACCGAGGCACTGCCGCACCGAGCGGCCCCGGGCGTAGGGCGGCCAGACGTCGTCGTCGGGCACCGGCGCTCGCGCCGCGAGCCGCGCGGGGGTGACCTCCTCCAGCCACGCCTCCAGCTCGGCGGCCTGGGCGGCACGCACGCTCACGACCTCGTCGAGGTCCGGATCGAGCGAGAGGTCGATCCCGTGCGCTCCGCGGTAGGGCTCGACAGTCGTCCCGATGCCCATCGGCGTGAACAGCCCGGCCGAACCCAGGCAGCACCGGCGGAACCACGAGTCGTGGACGAACACCAAGTGGCGCAACGTCTGCAGCGCCGACCACTCGTCGTTCACACTGCGGCGTTCGATGCCCGGCGTGCGGCGGATTCGCTCGATCGTGGCGGCCCAGCCGGCGTGGAGCAGGCGTGCTGCCTCGCGCAGGTCGGCGGGATCCTCGGACCGGATCAGCACCCGCACCGGGTGCCGCCGGTCGAGCTCCGCTTCGACGTACCCGGTGACCTCGACGCCGTTCACCACGAGGTTGGTGACGAGCCCGTCGATCACGGCATCCTGCATGACGACGCCGATCAGGCGGGCCCCGGACAGCTCGCACTCGCGGAACTCCGCACCGTGCAGATCCTCGTCGACGTAGCGCGTCATGCTCCGCATCCTAGGTCCGGGTGCGCTGCTCGGGGTGGGAAAGAGCCGCGAGGAGCCGCAGTTTTTCGTCGCTGTCGCTGTCCTTGTCGGGGTAGTAGACGACGAGGATGACGTCGTCGACGGGGAGCTTGTCCCGGTGGAGGCGCAGCTCGCCGACCACGGGGTGGCGGACGGTCGCCGTGCCCCCGTCGAGGGTGCGGACGTCGTGGCGGGCCCACAAGGTGCGGAACCGCTGGCTGGACAGGGCGAGCTCGCCGACGAGCTCGACGAACCGGGGGTTGTCGGTGTCGTCGCCGATGGTGGTGCGGAGCGCGGCGACGAAGTCCGCCGTGGCTTTCGGCCAATCCTGCTGGAAGGCCTGTTCCTCCGGGTCGAGGAGCAGGGAACGCAGCCGGTTCTCACCGGGCCGCAGGCGGGGCGACAGGGCGAGCGCCATGGGGTTGGCCGCCAGGACGTCGAACGCGCGCCCTTCGACGAACGCCGGGATCTGCAGGTGGGCGAGCAGCTGGTGCACCCGCGCCGGTACGTGCTCCGGCCGCTTGCGGCGCGGCGCCCGGGGGCGCGCCGACGCGAGGCCGAGCAGATACGCCCGCTCGACGTCGTCGAGCTGCAGGACCCGCGCGAGGGAGTCGAGGACCTGCGGCGAGGGATTCCGGTCCCGTCCTCGTTCCAGGCGCAGGTAGTAGTCGGGGCTGATACCCGCGAGCAGGGCGACCTCCTCGCGGCGCAGGCCGGGCACGCGTCGGCGGCCACCGGGCGGGAGTCCGGCCTGGGCAGGCGTAACCAGTTCCCGGCGGGCGCGGAGGTAGCTGCCGAGCCGGTGGTCCGGCTCTCCGTCGTTCACGTCCCCCATCGTAAAGCGGTCCGGAAACCGCAGCGGGGGTCCTGAGAGGACCAGGCAAGAAGAGGGCTCTGCCTGTCTCCGCGCGTGCCGCCGACACTGGACCGGCACCGCATCGGAAGAGACAGCGAAAGATCGCCGTCCGCGGGCTTGGGAAGGAAGCGAAGGACCTCATGGATCTCTCCAACCGGACGGTTCTCGTCGTCGGCGGCACCTCGGGCATCGGACGGGAGCTGGCCCGGCGGTTCGCCGCGGCGGGCAGCACCGTGGCCGTGGCCGGCCGCCGCCCGGACGCGCTCGAAGAACTCGCCGCCGAAGGTTTCGGCACGTTCGGCATCGACGTCACCGACAGCGCCTCGGTCGCGTCCGCCCGGGACGCCGTGCTCGCCCGGTACCCCGGACTGGACACGGTCGTCACCATGTCGGGCGTCATGCTGCTGGAAGACCTGCGCGACCCCGCGCACTTCGAGGCGGCGCGGACGACGATCGACACCAACCTCCTCGGCACCATCCGGGTCGTCGACGCCTTCACCCCGCACCTGGTCCGGCGGGGCGACGGCACCTTCGTCACCGTCACCTCCGGCATCGCGTTCCTGCCGTTCCCGCCCATGCCCAGCTACGCCGCCTCGAAGGCGGCGGTGCACGCCTACTCCGAGGCACTGCGCGCACAGCTCGACGGCACCGGCGTCGACGTCGTCGAACTCGTCCCCCCGGCCGTCGCCACCGCGGGCCAGGAGAAGGTGAACCCGCACGCGCTGCCGCTCGACGACTTCGCCACGGAGGTCATGCACCTGCTGTCGGCGGACCCGACCCCGCACGAGATCCTCGTGGCGGGCGTCCGCATGCACCGCTGGGCCGAACGCGACGGCACCTACGCCGGCCTCGTCGCCCAGCGCTCCAAGGCGCTGGCCATGCTTCCCGGTCGTGGCCCGTCGGAGGGGTGATCGCGCCCCTGAACCGGTGGCCGCGACCGCGACGGCACCGGCAGTCCCCGTCGCCGGGGCCTTGGCGTCCACTGTGTCCGGTCCGGCGTGGTCGGCCACACGGGAGACTGGACCTGGTGTCGAGAGACCCCAGAACCGTCCGGATCTGGGACGTCCGCCAGGCGCTCCAGGCAGGCAAAGTTCCGGCGCTCGACCACCGGTGCGGCCGCCCGGATCGAGTGAATTCTTTTTGTTCACCTCCGGTTCACCTTCACGTCGTCTCATGGGGCAGTTACCCGGTACGACGGCCAACCGGAAGGTGAACGATGAGCACGCTGGACACGATGGCTTCCGAAGCGCTCGACACCCACTTCGCCCAGCTGGAGGACCGCTTGGACCGGGACTACGCGAACGTCGGGCGGCCCCGGCTGCACGACCTGGTCGACCACGAACGCGCCCGCTTCGCCGGTGCCCGCATCCACGCCTTCGTGCCGATCCTGGTCGAGCGGGCGGTCCGCGCGGCACTGGCGCCCCGCTGAGGCTCCGCTACTTGAAGATCGCGATGGGGTGCACGACCAGCTCGCCGCGGTGCGGGTCCCAGTCCTCGACGCGGCCGAGGCACTGGGCGTGGAACGTGCCGTCCGGGACCTCGTCCGCGTCGCGGAAGCCGCGGATGCCGCAGCGGAAGCGCACCCGCGGCGCGGCGAGCGGGTCGGCCGGGTCGCCGTAGGCGGCGATGAACGTCGTGTAGCCGGGTTCGTCGGAGCGGACCCGGCGGAACAGGCCCCGCATCGACACGAACGCGTCCATCCCGCGCAACCGCGCCGTCCGTAGCCGCGTGCGGTCCGGGCCGTCGGCCCAGCCGAGCGCCGTCACCAGGGCCTTGTTCTGGACCAGCTCCCGCTTGACGAGGTTGACGTACACGATGTCGTCCCGCTTCTCCAGCACCTCCATGACCATCCCGATGACGGTGATCGGCTCGGCGCGCTCGATGTACCGGCTGAACACCTCCTCGGTCTTCTTCTGCTCCCCCGCGCCTTCGGCCGCCGGGAACTTGATCTTCCCGCTGACCGACCGGCCGCGGCTGGTGCGCTTCTCGATCTCCTTCTCCAGCGCGTCGCTGTAGCGGTCCTGCTGGTAGAGGCCCATCACCGAGTTGTGGTGCAGGTAGAAGGCGATCCCGCTGATCGGCCCGGTCCCCTGCTTGCCGTGCGCGCGGCGCCAGTGCCGGACGAGGATCGCGACGGCGGCCAGCACGAGCAGCAGCGTCGCGATCCAGACGCCCCACCAGATTCCCCAGGTGCTCCAGTAGAGGGAGCTGTCACCGGCAGCCACGGGTCTCCTTGAAGGCGTCGAGCAGCGACGTCGCCGTCGCGTCGGACAGGCGGCCGCCGGTCGCCCGCGCGACCCGGCCGAGTTCGGCGCCGTCGGCCTCGCCGAACCGCACGGCGTAGGTGTGCACCCCCGACGGCGCGGGGCGGCGGAGGAACTCGTCGGCGCTCAGGCCGGCGTTGTTCTCGCCGTCGGTCATCAGCACGATCGACACGGACTCGGTCTTCGCGAACCCCGCCGCCCGGTCGTAGGCGTGCGCCAGCGCCGACCAGACCGCCGTGGCACTGTCGAAGTCCGAGGCGTCGAGGAAGCCGCGCACCGCGGCGAGGTCGGCCGGACCGTCGGCGACGAAGTCCCGCTCGCCGAGGATCCGGCCGCCGAACCGGATCACCGTGATCCGCTCGCCGCGGTAGAACCGCTCGAACTCCGCCGCGCCCGCCCCGGTCAGCGCGTCGAACGCCGTGCGCAGAGCGGCGATCCGGCCGCCCCGCATCGAGCCGGAGAAGTCGAGGACGAACACGACGTGCCCGGGCCCCCGCCCCCGCGGGTCCGCGTAGTACGCCAGCAGCTTGTCGACGACCTCCTGGTCGTCGGGGAAGTACAGCGCGGTGCCGACGCTCTTCGGCAGGCGCGGCTCGAGCGGCACGCCTTCGGTGGCCGGGCGCCGGAGCGTGCGGTCGGTGATCTTCCGTTGCGTCTCCGGCCGTTTCAGCCAGTCCGTGACGCGCTCGTAGGCGGCGCGCTTCCCGGGATCGAGGAGCAGCAGCGGGTATTCCGACTGCATGATCCCGTCCCGCGGGTAGATGAGTTCCAGTGGCGCGGCGAGCTTTCCGCTCGCGTTGAGCGAGAGCAACGTCGACTCGTAGCCGATCACGGCGTCGGCGCCGGCCTGGTGCGCGGTGAAGAGGTCGGCCAGTTCTCCCGAGCTGTTCGCGGTCAGCGACTGCCCGGCGCGGAAGCCCCGCAGCCGGTCGCAGGCGACGTCCCGCGGGCGCAGCGCGGCGCCGGTGCCCGCGGCCGCGGTCGCGACGCCGACCAGCGCGGACAGCCCGCTCGCCGACCGGGCCGGGTCGGCCATCGCGAACCGCAGTGTCCCGGCCGCGGCGGCGTCGGCGAAGTCGGCCCAGGTCACGTCCGCGTGCCGGGTCCGCAGCGCGGCCGCGACCGCTGGCTTCACGCCGATGACGATGGGCGAGAGCATGATCCGCGTGCTCGCCGGGCGCTCGCCGGTGAAGCCGGACTGGCGCAGCTTCAGCTGGAAGTACCGGTCGGTGGACAGCCAGGCGAGGTCGTGGCGGTACTGCCCGGGCGTGAGCGCGGTCCCGGCGTCGACGGTGCCCTGGAGGTCGAGGTCGAGCCGGATGCCGGTGTCCGCGCGCAGGTCGTCGAGGAGGGGGCCGAGGTCGGCCAGCTCGGAGCTGGCCAGCACGCTCAGCCGTTGCTCACCCGGCTCGCCGGAGCACGCGGTGGCCGCCAGGACCACGCCCAGCAGCACCGCGACGAGCCGCTTCACGGGCAGTCGCCGACGGTCTTGATCATCTCTTCCAGGACCGGGTTCGACGGCAGCGGCGTCGTGCTGTCGTTGTCGGCCTGCTGCGGGGTGGGCAGTCCCTGCTCGGCGAGGAAGCCGTAGAGCCGCCCGCTCTTGTTGCTCCCGGCGGGGGTGGCGACGCCGAAGCCGAGTTCCATCGCCCGCCGTTGCAGGTCCGGGTCGAAGGTGATCAGCTCGCCGAGCCGGTCCGCCTCCGGGCGCAAGGGCACGAACTGCGGTTTCGTCAGGATGTTGTCCTTCGGGTACAGCAGGACGTGGTCGGGGTCCGGCTTTCCGGTCGCGGCTTTGATCCGCAGCTGCTGTTCGAGGTACTGGTGCTCGTAGATGACGACGATCGGCTTGTCGCCCTCGGCGAGGTTCCAGTACGACTCGGAAAGGTCGGCGGAGGCGAAACCCTGCCGGGTCAGCAGCGGCTTGATCCGGTTGGCCAGCTCGTGGGCGTCGCGCAGCGTGGTGGGCCCCGCGGACGACGCCGGGTCGGCCAGCGGCACCTGCCTGCCGTTCTCCAGGTAGGCGATGAGCGTCAGGTAGGTCGCGCCGGAATTGGAGTCGCAGACGTGCGAGGTCTGGGCGAGCACCAGGTTGCTGTTGTTGACCCCTTGGATGCCGAGCGAGTTCCAGGTGGCCCCGGACTTCATGGCCTGCACGAACTTCCCGGTGTCCAGGGTGTAGTAGAGCGGTTCGCCGGGACCCTGCGGCACGGACGCGATGCCGTTGCGCCGCAGCGCTTCCGCGTACGGGCGGTAGGTCGCGAGCACGATCGGGCTGGTGAACGGCTGGCGGATCGTGCCGCCCAGGACGTCGGCGCGAGCCGCGCGGACCAGCCCCGCGGCCGGCTCGCCGGAGAGGAAGACGAAGTCGTACTGGTCCAGGTCGTGGGTGGCGACGTCGCGCGAGCCGGTGCGGGTCACGTGCACCCGGATGTGGTGGCGCATCAGGAGTTCCCGGACCTGCGGGTCGGCGAAGAAGTCCGCCTTCGAGCCCATCTTGCCGGACAGGTCCAGGGTCCGTTCGAAGGGAACGAGGATCGTGCCGGACACCAGCAGGCTCACCAGGCCGGCGACCGCCAGCGCCAGGACCGGGCCGAAGGAGCGCAGGAACCGGCGCCGCAGGAAGAAGGCCGACGGGCGGGGCTGGACCGTCAGGTGCGGCTCTTCCAGGGTGGGGCTCTCGGTCGTCACCGAATCAGACCTCCGGGCGGCTGTGCCGCGGAAACGGGCGTTTCTCCCGGAAAGTCTACCGAGCCGGACCGTGCGTTACAGGCAATTCGCCGGAACGACCGGAACGGCCGCGCCCGGAATGGCTCCGGTCGCGGCCGCAGGGTCGGTGTACCCCTTAGTTGTAGCCCATTTCGTCTGGCGACACGCCGTTGTACCCCATCTCGTCGGGGTTGTCGGCGAGGACCGCCGTCGAGGCCGCGCTCTCGGCGGCGACGGCGAAGGCCGCGGAACTACCCAGGACACCAGCCGCGAATAGGGTGAACGCGACCGTGGCGACCGCTCGGCGAACCCGCATCATTCCTCCGGTGGTCAATCGGGGCGAATCTGGCTTTCGGGCCAGGCGGACGTTCCCAGAGCCGGCGCAACCGGCGGACAACGGACGGTTAAGACACTCCCAACGCCGGGCGGCCAAATCACGCACCCCCGGAATTCCGAACAACGGCCGAACGCGATGTTTCCGAAATGGGAATGGCGGATTGCCGGACGACGGGACGGCTACGTCGAGTACACCTCTTGTTCAGCATCTGTTCGTCTTCTATTATCGATCGTGTGCAACCGCTCACGGACGGTGCTGACCTCCTGATCGGCCGGGACGGTGAGCTGTCCCGGCTGGCGAGCTGGGTGCACGACGTCGCCGCCGGCCGCGGGCAGGCCGTCCTCGTGGACGGAGAGCCCGGCATCGGGAAGTCCGCCCTCGTCCAAGCCGCCTGCGCGGTCGCCGCCCGGGCGGGGTGCCAGGTCTACCGGGGCGCCGGCGACGAACTGGGTCAGGCATTGCCCCTGCTCCCCCTGCTGGACGCGTTGCGCGTCACCGCCGCCGCACCGGATCCGCGGCGCGGCGCCATCGCCGGGCTCCTGCGCGGCGACACCGCGCCGGGCAAGGGCACCGACCTCGCGGCCACGGCCGCCGAACAGCTGATCACGCTGGTGGACGAGCTCTGCCAGGCCGGCCCGGTGGTCCTGGTGGTCGACGAGCTGCAGTGGGCCGACCGCGCGACCGTGGCCGTCTGGGGCCGCCTCGCCCGCTCGGTCCGGCAGCTGCCGTTGCTGCTGATCGGCGTGCTGCGCCCGGTACCGCGCCGCGACGACCTGCGGGCGCTGCGGCGGATCGTCGGTCCCGCCGAACGGCTGCGCGTCGGCCGCCTCACCGAACCGGCGGCGCTGGAGCTGGTGGCGAAGCTGGCCGGCGGCAAGCCGGGCGACCGGCTGGAGCGGCTGGCCGACGGGGCCGCCGGGAACCCGTTGTACCTCACCGAACTGCTCGACGCGCTGACCCGCGGCACCTGCCTGGACGTCGACGAAGCGGGCATCGCGGAACTGACCGGCGGCCCCATCCCGGACTCGCTGCCGGAGGCGATCGCCGACCGGCTCGACTTCCTGTCGGAACCGACGCGGACCGTGCTGCGGACGGCCGCGCTGCTGGGTGCCGGCTTCTCGGTCGCGGACCTCACGATCGTGGCGGAGGCCGAACTGGCCGGGCTGGTGGCCGCGCTCGACGAAGCCCGGGCGGCCGGGGTGCTGATGACGGCCGGCGACGACCTCGCGTTCCGGCACCCCTTGATCCGCCAGGCGTTGTACGACGAGCTGCCGCCGGGGCTCCGGGTCGTCTGGCACTGGGCGGCCGCGCGGGCGCTGGCCGAAGCCGGCGCCCCGGTCGAGCGGGTCGCCCGGCAGCTGCTGCCGTCGGTGTCCGATCCGGCGCCCGGCGAGCCGGTGCCCGCGTGGGTCGTCGGCTGGCTGCGCGAGGCGGCCGCCCCGCTCATCGGCCAGGCGCCGGAGGTCGCGGTCGCGCTGCTGCGCCGCGCGGTGCGCGACGGCGATCCCGCGACTTCCGCCGTGCTGGGCTGCCGGCTCGCCGACGCCCTTTACCGGGTCGGCGACTTCGCCGAAGCCGAGCGGGTCGCCGTCCGCGCCCGGTCCCGGACCGCCGACCCCGATCTGCTCGTCGACCTGCACACGACGGTGACGCAGTGCCGCGGGATGACCGGCCGCTCCGCCGAGTCCCTCGCCGCGCTGGCGGCGGCCGTGGACACCCCGGGCCTGACCGCCCGGCACCGGGCGCGGCTGCTGGTGCTCACCGCGCGGACGCACCGCGACCTCGGCGAGGTCGACACCGCCGCGCAGGTCGCCACCGCCGCACTGGCAGAGGCGCCCGAGGACCACTGGGCGAGCGGGTGGGCCCTGCACGTGCTGAGCCTGGTGGCGATGATGCGCGGCGAATGGACCGAGGCGCTGCCGCTGTTCGAGCGCGCGATGACCACCGCTTCGGACGACCCCGCGCTGACCGACCTCGGCCTGCTGCTGCGCATCAACCAGGCGGTCACCTTCGGCGCGCTCGACCGCTACCCCGAGGCGCTCGCCGCCGCCGAACGCGCCCGCGAACGCGCGGACCGCGCCGGCAGCGTCGTGCGGCTGGCCCAGGCGCAGAGCGCGCTCGGGCAGCTGCTGCTGGGCAGCGGCCGGTGGGACGACGCCGTCGCCGAGGTGGACGTCGTGCCGGACGACCTCAAGGACCCGAGCGTGGCGTGCTGCGACCACGGCGTCGCCGCGATCATCCACTTCCACCGCGGCGAAACCGAGGCGGCGCACCGGCACCTGAACGCGGCAGCACCGTGCGCGGAGCGGATCGGCGGCCGGGTGGTCGAATCCCTGACGCTCGCGCGCGGCCACGCGTTCGAGCAGATCGGCGAACCGGACCGGGCGCTCGCCACGCTGACCTCCGCGCTCGCGGGCGAAGACGAGGGAGAGGGCTTGCTCGGCGACGCGGTCCGGCTGGCCGTCGAGCTCGGCGACACCGCGACCGCGGCCGGGATCGGGGCCCGGGTCCGCGCGATCACCGCCGGGGCGGACGTCCCGCACCGGCAGGCGCTGCGCTGGTACTGCCAGGGGATGACCGAGCGGGACGCCGAGGCGTTGCTGCGCGCGGCCGACGGCTACCGCGACGCGGGCCGGCCGCTCCCCCGGGCCCAGGCGCTGGAAGCCGCCGCGGCCGTGTTCGCCGAAGCCGGCGACCGCGGTTCGGCGCGAGCGGCGTTCACCCGGGCGCTGGGCCTGTTCGAAGGGCTGGGCGCTCAGTGGGACGTGGCCCGGCTGCGGGCCCGCTTCCGCGCGCTGGGCATCCGGCGTGGCCCGACGGTGAAGCACCGCCAGGCCACGCACGGCTGGGACAGCCTCACGCCGACCGAAACCAAGATCGCCGGCCTGGTGGTGGAAGGCCTGTCGAACCCGCAGATCGCGGCCCGGCTGTTCCTGTCCCCGCGCACGGTCGCGACGCACGTTTCGCACATCCTGGCCAAGCTCGGCGCGCACTCGCGCATCGACATCGCCCGCGAAGCGACCCGCAAGGCGGCGTCGGGCTGAGTCACCGGGTGTGGCGGATCCGGCTCCACATCGGCACGACGAACCACCACAACGCGAACCAGCCCAGCGCCCCGGCGGTGAACCACCCGGCGAGCGCGGCCCCCAGCGTGACGCTGAGGATCAGCAGCAGCGCCGAGCCGATCGACAGCATCAGCAGGGTCAACCCGAACAACGCGAACCGGCTGGACGCGAGCACCAGCTGCCGCTTGAGCCGCCGCTGGAAGACCAGCCGGTGGAACGCCGCCGGCGCGATCAGCAACGCGGTGGCCGCGGCCCCGAGCACCAGCGCGCCGACGTAGACCCGCCGTTCGAAGTCCGTCAACGTCGCGAAACGCGGGGTGAAGGCGACGGTGAGCAGGAACGCGAGCAGCAACTGCACCCCGGTCTGCGCCACCCGCACTTCCTGCAGGATTTCGGCGTAGTTGCGGTCCAGCCGCTGGGTCGGCGTCTCGCGCCGCACCGCGAAGTTCCACTGGTCGTGGTCATCCGGCGGCACTTCGAGGTGCGGCCGGGTCTCGTTCGCCTTCATGCGTCAACGGTCCCGCGAACGGCGGGTCGAGACATCAGTAGATCAAACTACGCGGGAAGCCAACAGCCCGCTCAGATCTCGTAGAAGTCCGTGTAGTGGTTCGGCGAGAACCACACCACGCCGGTGGTCAGGTCGACGACGATCCGGTACGCGTCACGGGCGGCACCGCACGTGCGCGGGTAGACGTCGAACTCGCGGAAGGAGTGGCCGGCGGGCAGCTCGCCCTCGCGGTTCTGGTACGTGCCGCCCGCGTAGTTGCACTTGCCGCCGGGCCAGTCGTACCAGCCGCGCGTGCCGGGGTAGCCCTTGCTCTGCCAGGTCGTGTTGGCCGAGCGGGCATCGGCGCAGCGGGTCTGCGTGCACGAGCTGTACACGGTGGCGTCGGCGGCGGTGGTGCAGACACCGAGCGTGGCGGCCACCGCGGTGACGGTCACGGCGAGCCGCTGCGCGGTCCGGGAAAGCAGGGAAGCGGGCACGGAACCTCCTTCTCTCGTACGGGCACCGGAATGGTGGCCGCCGCGCCTCGCCGGAAGGCGACCGGAAGCGTGCCGATCCGGTGAACTTCCGGCGTCGAGTTGCGCCACGCTCGCCGTGCGCGTCAGCGGGCCAGCAGGTCCCGGATGGCCCCCGCGATCTCGTCCGGTGCTTCCTCGGCCATGAAGTGCCCGGCCTTGGTCAGCCGGTGGTCCAGGTCCGGCGCCCACGCCCGCCACACCGCGGCGGCGTCGTAGCCCAGCTGCGCGCCCCAGTCCTGCTGGACGACCGTCACCGGCATGGCCAGCTGCGACCCGGCGTCCAGGTCGGCCTGGTCGTGGGTGACGTCGACACCGGCCGAGGCGCGGTAGTCCGCGACGATCGACGGCACCGCCGCCGCGCTCGCCCGCAGGTACTCCGCGCGCACTTCCGCCGGGATCGCGGCCGGGTCGCCGGCCCAGGCGTCGAGGAACGAACCGAAGAACGCGTCCGCGCTGGCGGCGATCATCGTCTCGGGCAAGCCCGGCGGCTGCGCCATGAGGAACAGGTGGTAGCCGACCGCCGCCGGGACGCCGTGCAGCACGTTCCACATGTCCAGCGTCGGGACGACGTCGAGGATGCCCAGGTGCGAGATGGTCTCGGGGTGGTCCAAGCCGGCCCGGAAGGCGACCAGGGCACCCCGGTCGTGCCCGGCGAGGGCGAAGCGCTCGTGGCCGAGAGCGGCCGCCAGAGCCACCACGTCGGCGGCCATGGTGCGCTTGGCGTACACGTCTTCGCCGGTGGCCGCGGGCTTGTCGCTGGCGCCGTAGCCGCGCAGGTCGGGGCAGATCACCGTGTGCTCGCCGGCGAGCCGCTCGGCGACGTGCCGCCACATCAGGTGCGTCTGGGGGAAACCGTGCAGCAGGACCACCGGGCTGCCGCTGCCGCCGACTTCGGCAGCCAGCTCGACACCGCCGGCACCGGGCAGGCGGACGTGGTCGAAACCGGGAATGGAGAGTGTCATCGAAGGCCGTCTTCCTGGTCGGGAACTTGACCTGGCCGAGCTTGGGCGACGGCGATCAGCAACCGATCAGTGCGCCCGGGCGCACCCGGCGGCCGGCACCGATGATGGGGACATGCGAATCGACGTGCTCGGTGCCGTGCGGGCCCTGGGCGACGACGGCAGCCCGGTCGGCCTCGGCGGCCCCCGCCACCGCGAGGTGCTCGCCCGCCTCGTCGCGGCCGAGGGGCGGCTGGTCACGACCGATACCCTCGTCGGCGACCTCTGGGCCGAGCCACCGGCACGCGCGGTCGGCGCGCTGCGGACGTTCGTCGCCGCGCTGCGCCGCGCCCTGGAACCCGACCGGCCGCCCCGCACCCCGCCGCGGGTGATCGTCACCGAAGGCCCCGGCTACGCGCTGCGGCTGCCCCGCGAAGACGTCGACGTCCACCGGTTCGAGGACGCACTCGCCCGCACCCGCCACTCCCCCGGCGCGGTGGCCGAGCTCAGCGCGGCGCTCGCGGCCTGGCGCGGCCCCGCCTACGCCGACCTGCCGGATTCGCCGTGGGCGCACCGCGAACGGAACCGGCTGGAGGAACTCCGGCTCGCGGCGCTGGAACTGCGCGCCCGCATCCACCTCGACGCCGGGGAAGGCGCCGACCTCGTCGCCGAACTCGGCGCGCACGTCACCGAGCACCCGTGGCGCGAACCGGCGTGGGGACTCCTGGCCCGCGCCTTGCACCGCGCGGGCCGCCAGGCCGACGCGTTGTCGACCCTCCGCCGCGCCCGCACGATGCTCGTCGACCAGCTCGGCCTCGATCCCGGCCCCGACCTGCGACGGCTCGAGACCGAGATCCTGACCGGACCCGCGCCCGGGTGGACCGGCCCGGGCACCCGGCTCGGCCCCCGCACGACGGTGCATCTCGCCCGTACGCTCGCGCTCGCCGGTGGCGACGCGCTCATCCACTCCCGGCGTGACCGCCTCACCGCGATCCACGCCGCCGAGCGCACCGGGGACCTGCGCCTGACCGCCCGGATCATCGGCGCCTACGACGTGCCCGCCATCTGGAGCCGGGCCGACGACCCCGAGCAGTCCCGTGCGGTGGTCACGGCCGCCGACCGCACGCTCGCCCGGCTCGGCCCGGACGGGCCCGCCGACCTCCGGGCGCGGCTCCTGGCCACGATCGCCGTCGAAAGCCGCACCGCCGACCTGGCCGAAGCCGAGCTGAGCCGCGCCCGGCGGGCCGCGCGCCAAGCCGAAGCGCTGGCCCGGGAGCTGGGCGACCCCGCGCTGCTGGCGTTCGCGCTCAACGGCGTGTTCCTGCAGTCCTTCACCCGCCCCGGCCTCGCGGCGGCGCGCGACGGGATCGGCGCCGAGATCCTCGACCTGGCGACCCGGCACGGCCTGCCCGACTTCGCGGTCCTCGGCCGGTTGGTCCGCCTGCAGTCCGCCTCGGCCCTCGGCGACCTGGACACCGCGTCAGCGCACGCTACGGCGGCCGAACAGCTCGCCGTCACCACCGAAGCTCCCCTCGTCGCCGTCCTCACGGCGTGGTTCCGCGCCCGGGTCACGGCCACCCGCAGCACCGAGCCCGGCGGACCGGCCCCCGCCGAAGCCGCGGCCCAGTACCGCGCCGCCGAAGAAGCCCTTCGTTCCGCCGGCATGCCGGGACTGCACCGCGGCCTGTTCCCGCTCGCCCTGCTGGGACTGCGCCTGCTGCACGACCGGCCCGCCCCCACCGACCGGCGCCTCGACTGGGGGCCGTACCTGCCCTGGGCGCGTCCCCACGTGCTGCTCGCCCAAGGCCGTCACGAGGAGGCCCGCACCGCGCTCGCGGCGGCGCCGGAGCCACCGCCCGACCACCTGCAGGAGGCGATGTGGTGCCTGACCGCCCACACAGCGGTCCGCCTCGGCGAACGCGAAACCGCCGCACTGGCCGCGGCCGCCCTGAGGGACGCTCAGGCGGAAGACGCCGGCGCCGCCGGCGGAACGCTGACCCTGGGGCCGGTGGCACGGTACCTGGCGGACGCGGAGACACTCGCCGGTTAGGCCGGTCAACGAAGCTCGGCGAGCAGTTCCCGCACCCGCCGATCGATTTCGTCCCGGATCGGCCGGACGTCCTCGACGCCCTTGCCCGCGGGGTCCTCGAGCTGCCAGTCCAGGTACCGCTTGCCGGGGAACACCGGGCAGGCGTCACCGCAGCCCATCGTGATCACGACGTCGGCGGCCTCCACCGCGTCGGTCGTCAGCTTCTTCGGGACCTCGCGGGAGAGGTCGAGCCCGATCTCGGCCATCGCCTCGCGCACGGCGGGGTTGATGCTGTCGGCGGGCGCGGAACCGGCCGAGCGGACGTCGACCGCACCCTCGGCGTGGTGGGCGAGCAACGCGGCGGCCATCTGGGAACGGCCGGCGTTGTGCACGCAGACGAAGAGGACTTCAGGCTTGCCGGTCATCGAAGCTCCTTGTGAAGCGGCGCCGCAGCGCGAGGGAGACGTACACGAGGCAACGGGCCGACGACCCCGGCGAGTGCCTGGCCGCTCGCGGCTCCGAAGGTCGCGATGGCCACGGCGCTGGCGAGTTCGAAGCCCACATCGGTCCGAAGTAGACCAACAGCGGAACCGCGATCCGCGCGACGGGCCCGATCCTCGGCGGGAACTTGTTCTCGTACCAGTCGCGGCCCTTGGCGCGTTCGCCGACGCGGCGGCTCAGGTAGCCGGCGAACAGCGGGATGCCGAGGAAGATCAGCACGCTCTTGGCGATCTGCCACCCGGGCAGGACCGAGAGGTAGAACCAGCCGAGCAGCCCGAAGGCGATCACCTGGAACACCGAGTTCAGCGCGACGAGCACGGCGGCGGCTTCGCGGTCGCCGCAGGCTAGGTCGTTCCAGATGATCACCATCGCGATGCAGCGGGCGAGCCACCGCGGACAGCGCGGTGGCCAAGCCCGGGACCCAGCGCCCGGCCAGCAGCCCGGCGACCATCGCGGCCGCGATCCACACCGGCAGGAGCTTGTCCGGAGTGGACAAACGCGGTGGCGCCTCGATCGTCGTCACGCGGTGACTGCTTCACCCGTGGTCGTCAGCACCGCCGACAGCCGCGCCAGCACCTCCGGGTGCACGCGGTAGTAGATCCAGGTGCCGCGCCGGTCCCCGGTGATCAACCCGGTCTCCCGCAACACCTTCAGGTGATGGGAGATGGTCGGGCCGGTCAGGTCGAAGGCGTCCGTCAGGTCGCACACGCACGCCTCGCCGCCGGCGTGGGACGCGATCAGCGACAGCAACCGCAGCCGGACCGGGTCGGCCATCGCCTTGAACAGGTGCGACAGCTCGACCGCCTGATCCTGCGTCAGCGGCTCCGCAGCCAGCGGCGCGCAGCAGGCGTCCAGCGCGACGAGCGGCAGTTGCTTCGACATCCCTCTATATTGACAGACTTCGATACAGGCGGCAATCTGCTTAGACCATCGTCTATTCAAGGAGGTAGCGCAGATGTCACGGGTACAGCTGGCCCTGCGGGTCGGGGACCTGGCCGGATCGATCGACTTCTACTCGAAGCTGTTCGGGACGGAGCCGGCGAAGCTCCGGCCGGGCTACGCGAACTTCGCGATCACCGAGCCCGCGCTGAAGCTGGTACTCCTGGAGGGCGAACCGGGCCAGGAGACGGTGATGGACCACCTCGGCGTCGAGGTCGAGTCGACCGACCAGGTCAACGCGGCAACCCAGAGGCTGACCGGCGAAGGACTCGAGACGCGGACCGAGGACGACACCACGTGCTGCTACGCGGTGCAGGACAAGGTCTGGGTCCACGGCCCCGGCAAGGAGCCGTGGGAGGTCTACACGGTCAAGGGCGACTCGACGACGTACGGCACCGACACGATCACCCCGGCAACGTGCTGCACGCCGGACGCCGAGACCGGCGCGACAGCCAAGCCGGAGGGCTGCTGCAGCTGAAGCCCGCTGAGCCGGCCGAGGAACTGGCCCCGCTGGAGCGCAGCGGTCAGTTCGGCCACGCGCGGGGCCAGGTGCGCCGGGCGGAACTGCTCGCGCGGGACGGCCACCGGCCCCGGGCACCTTCGACGATGGTCCGGCACTGGGGAGCGTTCGTCCGCCAGGGCGAGCAGCCGGCCCAGCAGGTGGGGGTCGGACGCCCGTAGACCCGGGAACGCCGGCCGGCGAGATCCCAGCCCCGTCGGCCGGCAGGGTCGCACTGGCGCAGTATGGTTCGTACATACGAACAGCTCATCGATTCCGGGGGTGCCATGGCAGAGCGGACCGCCAAGGCGCACCGCACGGTTTCGCGGGTGACCGACATCCTCGAAGCCGTCGCCGCGGCCCGGCCCGGCGGACTCCGGCTCCACGATCTCGCCCTGTCGCTGGACGCGCCGAAGTCGTCCGTCTTCGGCCTCGTCAAGGGTCTGGTCGCCACGGGCTACCTGGTCGAAGAGGAAAGCCGTTACGTCCTCGGCCCCGCGCTGGGCCAGCTCCTCGCCGTCGAGAGCCCCAGCCTGGTCGACGCGGCCCGGCCGGCGCTCGAGAGCCTGCGCGACACGTTCAACGAGACGGTCACGCTCGCCACTCCCGTCGGCGAGTCCATCGTGTACGTCGACTCCGCGGAGTCGAGCCAGATGATCCGCTACTCGCCCCCCGCGCACACGCGCCGTCCGCTGTACCCGCCCAGTCCCGGCAAGGCGGTCCTCGCGCACTGGTCGCGTCGGCGCCAGGAGGCGTACCTCAAGGAGATCGTCACCGCCGAAGAGCTACCCGAAGCCCTGGCCGAACTCGACGACGTGCGGGCGCGCGGCGTCGCCTTCAACCGTGGCGAGACGCTTCCCGACGTCAGTGCGGCCGCGGCGCCGATCCTCGTCGGCGGGAAGGTGCTGGGCGTCATCTCGGTCGCCGGCCCGAGCTCGCGGATGCGCGACCGGCTCGACGAGATCGCCGCGGCCGTGAAGGACGCAGCGGCCACGACCGCCGGGCGCGTCTGAACGCGTCCCCGGCGAGGGACGTCCGGCTCAGGCGCGAGCACGCGAAAGAATGCGCTGCGCCTGCGCGAAAACCGGACCGTCGACCATCCGGCCCTCGTGGGTCAGGACACCGAAGCCGGCGGCTTCGGCCGCACGCAGCAGGCTCTCGGCCCACGCCACCTGCTCGGCCGTCGGCCGGTAGCCCTCGCGGATCACCGGGACTTGGGACGGGTGGATCGCCACCTTGGCATCGAAGCCGATGGCGACGGCGTCCTCGACCTCGGCCGCGAGCCCATCGACATCGGGGATGTCCAGGTAGACGGCGTCGAGGGCCGGCTTCCCCGCCGCCTTGGCCGCGATCAGCGCCCGCGACCGCGCGTGGCGCGCGACGTCGCGGTAGCCGCCCGTCACGCGGCGCGCCATCGAGCCACCCAGGCCGGCGACCAGGTCGTCGGCGCCCCACATGACCGCCACGACGGCCTCGGCCTGCGCGATCGTGTCGGCGTCCCGGATGCCTCGCGGGGTCTCGAGCAGGGCCACCACGTCGCAGCCGCCGAGCCCGGCGACCGCGGCCGCCGTCTCGGTCTTGGCGAGCATGACCCGCCGGATCCCCGCCGGCCGCAGCGAGGTCGTGACCAGGTCGCGGTCGGCGGCGTGGTCGGCACCGCCGACCGCGTTGACGCGCACCACGATGCGCTCCGGGTCCAGCTGCCCGGAACCGGCTGCCTCGCGGAGGGCCTCGCGTGCCGCCGCACGGCGGTCAGGCGCGACCGCGTCCTCGAGGTCGAGGATCACGACATCGGCGACCGCGAGCGCCTTGGCGTAGCGCTCGGGGCGGTCGGCCGGGCAGAAGAGCCACGCACTGCCGGGCGGCCAGCCGGGAGCGTCGCTCACGACGCACCGCCCGGCCGCATCCGGACCAGGGTCTGCCGGACGGCGAGTGCGACGACCTCGCCGCGCTGGTTGACCGCCTGGTGGCGCAGGCTCACCACACCCTCGCCGGGGCGGCTGTTCGAGGCGCGCTTGTCGGTGACCGCGGTTTCGGCGTAGATCGTGTCGCCGTGCCGCACCGGTGCGGGGAAGCGGATCTCGCCGAACCCCAGGTTGGCCACGATCGTGCCCTGCGTGAGCTGGCTGACCGAGAGACCGACCAGGGTGGACAGCGTGAACAGGGAGTTCACGAGGCGATCGTGGAACGGCGGCAGCCGCTCGCTCGCTGCCTGGTCGAGGTGCAGCGGCTGGGTGTTCATGGTGAGCGTGGTGAAGAGGACGTTGTCGGCTTCGGTCACGGTCCGCCCGGGCGCGTGGACATAGGTGGCACCCACCTCGAACTCTTCGAACCACAGGCCGCGCTGCTCGATCCGGCGCTCCGGCCGCGGGAGGGTCATCGGGCAGCCACCGGCCGCTGCCGCCTGGCCGCGGCCTTGCGGGCCCGGCGCGCCTGGTCGAGAACCGCGCCGACCACCAGCAGGATGCCGGCGCCGACGAACATCAGCGAGACGCCGTACGTGGAGTGGCTCGGCGAGGCGTCGACCAGCGCGACCGCCCACAGTGGAGCGAAGCCACCCGCGAGGGCGCCGCCGACCTCACGACCGGTGCCGAGGCCCGAGGCCCGCACGTGCACGGGGAACTGGCGGGCGAGGAAGTCGCCCTGCGCGGACAACGCGGCCGGGATGACCAGCCCGGTGGTGAGCACGAGAGCCGCGCCGATCGCCCACTTGTTGCCGGTGTCCAGCAACGAGAAGAACGGGAAGGCGAGGGCGACGACGCCGGCACCGGCCGCCAGCAGGACGCGGCGGGAATCGACGCGGTCGCAGAGCCTGCCGACGACCGGGATCACGATGATCGCGGTGACACTGGCCAGGGTGATGCCGAAGGTGCCGTAGGAGGCGGGAGCGCCGACGTCCGTCTTGAGGTAGCTCAGGGAGAAGGTCTTGAAGACGTAACTGGCGCCGTTGTACCCGATGGTCATGACCATGACGACGAGCAGTGGCTTCCAGTTGCCGAGGACCAGCTCGATCAGCGGCTTGCGGCGCTCGCGTGGCGTCGCGTGCTCGAGCTCCTCGAAGGCGTGGGTCTCGGGCAGCCGCCGGCGGACGACGTAGCCGACGCAGACGAGGACGAAGCCGACCAGGAACGGGATGCGCCAGCCGAAGCCGTAGAGGAAGTCCTCGTCGATGGCGGTCAGCAAGGTCATCGTCAGCGACGAGACGAAGAGGCCGATGTTGACGCCCAGCGCGGGCCAGGAACCGAAGCGGCCGGTCTTGCCGGATCCCGCGTACTCGTAGGACATCGCGATCGCGCCGCTGAACTCGGCACCCGCGCCGAGGCCCTGCACCAGGCGGATGACGACGAGCAGCAGCGGGGCGGCCACGCCGATCGCGGCGTAGCCCGGCAGCAGGCCGATGCAGCCGGACGACAGGCCCATCACGAGGAACGTGATCGACAGGGTCGCCTTGCGGCCGAAGCGGTCCCCGATCGCCCCGAAGACGATGCCGCCGAAGGGGCGGGCGATGAAGCCGACCGCGAACGTCGCGAACGAGGCCAGCGTCGCGGCCGAGTCGTTGCCCGCGGGGAAGAAGACGCCGCCGAAGACGAGGGCGGCCATCGAGGCGTAGAGGTAGAAGTCGTACCACTCGAGGGCCGAGCCCACGATGATCGCGGCCGCGGCGCGACGGCGCTCGGTGCTGGTCAGCTCGGGTCGGGAAGCCACTTCGTCCACGGCGTTGCCTTTCGCATATACGAACGCGCTTGCGCATCTGCGGACTAAGGAAGCACGTGGCAGGCGTCACGTCAAGCGTTGGGCAGGGATCCGCAGGCTTGCCCGGAGTCCACATCCATGTTCAGATATGCGTACGGCAGTTCATATATGCGGAGGTTGTTGTGGATTTCACGCTCACTGAGGACCAGCAGGCCCTGCGCGCGGGCGTCCGGGCGCTGATCGCGAAGTTCGACGACGACTACTGGGCGCGCTGCGACGCGGAGCACGAGTTCCCGTGGGACTTCTACAACGCGCTCGCCGAGGGCGGCTGGCTCGGGATCGCCATCCCCGAGGAGTACGGGGGCGGCGGCCTCGGCATCACGGAGGCGGCGCTCCTGCTCGAGGAGATCGCCGCCTCCGGCGCCGGCATGAACGGCTGCAGCACGATCCACCTGACGATCTTCGGCCTCAACACCATCGTGAAGCACGGCAGCGAGCAGCAGCGCAAGGAGATCCTGCCCGGAGCGGTCGACGGCTCCCTGCACGTCTGCTTCGCGGTCACCGAGCCCGATGCCGGCACCGACACGACGCGGATCTCGACCTTCGCCCGCAAGGTCGACGGCGGCTACCACCTGCGCGGCCGCAAGGTGTGGATCACGAAGGCCGGCTACTCGCAGAAGGCCGTCCTCATCGCCCGCACGAGTCCCCGCGACGACGAGCGCCCGGTCGACGGCATGAGCCTGTTCCTGCTCGACATGGACTCCCCCGGCATCGCGCTGAACCCGATCCCGAAGCTCGGCCGCAACGCGGTGCCCTCGTACGAGATCGCCTTCGACGACGTCTTCGTCCCCGAGTCGGCCCGCGTCGGCGAGGAGGGCAAGGGCTTCCGCTACCTCCTCGACGGGCTCAACCCCGAGCGGATCCTGCTCGCGCACGAGGCGCTCGGCATCGGTCGCGCGTCGCTGCGCCGGGCCGTGAAGTACGCGCGGGAGCGGGTCGTCTTCGACCGGCCGATCGGACAGAACCAGGGCATCGCGTTCCCCCTCGCCGAGTGCGCGATGCGGCTCGACGCCGCCGAGCTCGTCGCCCGCCGGGCAGCCTGGGCCTACGACCAGGGCCTCCCCTGCGGCCGCGAGGCGAACACCGCGAAGTTCCTCTGCGCCGACGCGGGGTTCAAGGCCGCCGACCAGGCGGTCCAGACCCACGGCGGGATGGGCTACGCACACGAATACCACGTCGAGCGCTACTTCCGGGAGTCGCGCATCCTGCGCCTGGCCCCGGTCAGCCAGGAGATGGTCCTCAACTACGTCTCCACCCACGTCCTCGGCCTCCCGAAGAGCTACTGAGATGAGTACCGAGACGTACGCCGCGGACGCGCCCGCGCTGCGCGGCATCAAGGTCGTCGACCTGTCGCGAGTCCTGGCCGGGCCCCTCTGCGCGCAGATGCTCGCCGATCACGGCGCCGAAGTGATCAAGGTCGAGCCGCCCCTGGGCGACGAGACCCGGACGTGGGGTCCGCCGTTCGCCGGGCCGGACACGAGCACCTACTTCACCGGCATCAACCGCAACAAGGCGAACGTCTGCCTCGACCTGCGGACCGAGGCAGGCCAGGCGGTCCTGCGCGACCTGCTCGCCGAGGCCGACGTCGTCGTCGAGAACTTCAAGGCCGGCACGCTCGCCCGCTGGGGCTTCGACGACGAGGTCGTCCGCACGACGTGGCCGCGGCTGATCCTGTGCCGCATCACCGGGTTCGGCACCGACGGCCCGATGGGTGGCATGCCCGGCTACGACGCGGTGGCGCAGGCCTACAGCGGCCTGATGAGCGTCAACGGCGAACCCGACGGTGAGCCGCTGCGGGTCGGCGTACCGATCGCGGACATGGTGACCGGCATCTACGCCTGCACCGGCGTCCTGCTCGCCCTGCAGGCCCGGCACCGCACGGGCGAAGGGCAGATCGTCGACTGCAACCTGGTCAACACGGCCGTCTCGCTGCTCCACCCGCACTCGCCGTCGTACCTCATGGGTGGTGTCGACGGTGCGCGGACCGGTTCGGCCCACCCGACGATCGCGCCGTACAACAGCTTCGCCGCGGCGGACGGGCTGGTGTTCATCGGCTGCGGCAACGACAAGCAGTTCCGCACGCTGGCGGAGGTGCTCGACATCGCGGGTCTCGCCGACGACCCGCGTTTCGCCTCGAACGCGGCGCGCTTGGCCAATCGCGCCACGATGGAGGAGCACCTCCGTCCCGCGATCGCGACGTGGAAGCGCGCCGAGCTGAGCCGCGAACTGCTGGCCCGCGGCGTCCCGGCGACACCGATCCACACCGTCGGCGAGGCACTCGAGGACGCCCACGTGCGCAGCCAGCAGATGGTGGTCTCGAGCGGCGGCTACGTCGGCACCGGAATCCCGATCAAGCTGCGCGGCACGCCCGGCACGGTACGCACGGCCCCGCGTCCGCGCGGCGCCGACACCGAGGCGGTCCTGGCCGCACTCGGGTACGACGCCGACCGCGTCAACCGGCTCCTGAGCGACGGCACGGCCCACGCGGCCGACGAGACGGAGCGAGCTTTGCCGACGAGCCCGCCTCCGGCGGAGAACGGCTAGGTGATCTCCGAGGTTCGCGGTGCGGATCGCACCGGCCCACCGCTTCCGGATCTGCTCGCTCGAAAGCAGCCACTCGCCGTTCGCTTCGAAACCGCGGGAAGGTCGCGTGATCAGGGCGGGAGCTGCGTCATTTCACCCGTTGAGGGCACGCGTGCCGCATCCACGCGGTGGCACGATGGACAATGCCGGCAACCGTGCGGGATTCAATTTGCTCTTCTGTTCGGTGAACGCCCGTGCGTCGGCGGCGACAGCGTCGAAAACACCGGTTCGTAGGGGGCGACCGTGGAACAGCCGATAACGCTCGATGTCAACGCGTCCGACGTGCACGCCGAAGGCGCCCGCCTGCGGGCACGGGGGCCGGTCACCCGGATCGAACTGCCCGGTGGCGTCCCGGCCTGGGCCGCCACCGGGAACGATGTCCTGCGTCGGCTGCTGGCCGACCCCCGGGTGTCCAGGGACGCGATGCAGCACTGGCCCGCGTTCACCAACGGGGAAATCGCCGAGGACTGGCCACTACGGATCTGGGTTTCGGTCCGGAACATGTTCACCGCATACGGCGCCGACCACCGGCGCTTGCGTTCCCTGACGGCCGCCGCCTTCACCGCCCGCCGCACCGAGGCACTCCGCCCGAAAATCGAAGAAATCACCCGGGACCTGCTCGACGCCATCGAGGCGGAATCCGATGACGCGCCCGTTGATCTGCGGGCGCGGTACGCCTACCCACTGCCGATCGAGGTCATCTGTCAGCTGTTCGGCGTCCCGGGCGACAAACGGGCCGGGATCCGCGAAGTGGTGGACCGCTTCTTCGACAGCGCGATAACCGAGGAACAGGCGCAGGCCAACGTGGCGACGGCGTACACCCTGTTCACCGAACTGATCGCGCAGAAACGCGCGGCGCCCGCCGACGACCTCACCAGCGCCCTGATCGCCGCGCGCGACGACCGGGACGGCGCGCTGACCGAAACCGAGCTCGTCGACACGATGATGCTGATGATGACCGCCGGCCACGAGACCACGGTGAATCTGCTCGATCACGCCGTCACCGCGCTGCTGTCCCACCCCGATCAGCTCGCCCTGGTCCGGTCCGGGCGACGGACCTGGACCGCCGTGGTCGAGGAGACGCTGCGCTGGCAGGCACCGATCCCGTACACACCGCTGCGGTACGCGGTCGAGGACATCGAGGTGGACGGCACGGTGATCCGCCGCGGCGACGCGATCCTGGTCGGCTTCGGCGCCGCCGGGCGCGACCCCGCCCAGCACGGCGACACCGCCGACGAGTTCGACATCACCCGCACGGCCGCACCGCACCTCACCTTCGGCTACGGAGCGCACCACTGCCCGGGCGCGCCGCTGGCCCGCCTCGAAGCCGAGGTGGCGCTCCCGGCGCTGTTCGGCCGCTTCCCGGAGCTGTCCCTCGCCGTGCCGCCGGAGAAACTGACCACCCTGCCCACGTTCCTGTCCAACGGGCACACCAGCCTGCCCGTCCACCTCCGGCCCGCACCTCGCTGACACCACCGGCGGTCATCTGCGGTCGATGGCGACCCAGTTCGTTTCCCACGTGGTTCCGCCGTCGGCCGAGAAGGCCTGTTCGAACCTGGCGGTGTCCTGGCCCTGGCGGAAAACGAGGAAGCGCACCTTGATCGGACGGCCGCCCAGCTGGTCGTCGCCGTAGAACTCGCCGACGCCGTCGTGGAACCCGCCGTACACCGCCGGGTTGAGCAGGCCGTCACGGGCGTTGACGAAGGTCAGGCTCCACCGCTGTGCCGCCGGTTCGTACAGCCGCAGGTTGAGGGCGTCGATGTGTCCGCTCGGCCCGGCGACCTTGAGCTCGACGACGTTCTCCCGCCGGTCCAGCAGTGGACGGACGACGCTGGTACCCGAGAACTGGAGCCATTCGTCCGCGGACTCCGAGAGCGGCTCGGCGAGCACCCGCACCGTGGTGTGCCAGGTACCGATTTCCCAGTCGAAGTCGCATTGGCCACCGGCAGCCGTCGACGACGCCGGAGCTGTCGAGGCGTCGCCCGACGTCGCCATCGCGATCAGCATGAAGGCCGAAACGCCTGCGGTCAGGATCCGTCTGTATGGCATGGTCATGGTCCGACTATCCGAGCGGAGCACGGCCATGGACAAGAAGGCACCTGCAGGTAACTCCCCGCGTCCCAACCCGCTGCCCGGCTGCCCGATGGCCGCGGCGTTCGCCGCGATCGGCGGCAAGTGGAAGCTGACCCTGCTGTACTGGCTCGGCCACGGAGAGTCCCACTTCGCCGGCCTGCGCCGCCGGAGCGCCCCGATCACGCCCAAGGTGCTGGCCGAACAGCTGCGCGAACTCGAAGCCGACGGACTGGTCGAACGGGTGGCGACCGGACCGGTCCCGGCACCCGTCATCTACCGGCTCACGCCGTACGGATCCACCGTCCTGCCCGTCGTCGAAGGAGTCCGGGTGTGGGGTGAGGAGCACCTCCGGCGCTCCCCCGCCGCGGGCACGCCGATGAGCTGCGTCAACGCGATCGCGTAGCCGCGCTCAGTCGGTGACGTGCCACTTTCCGCCGCGCAGTTCGAGGACGGCGTCGCCATCGGTGATGCAGCCACGGTCCACAGTGGCGGTCAGCAAGTCCGGCCGCGCCGCACATGCCCACAAGACTGTTCTGCGCCTTGGTTTTTGGCCGCGCTCGCAGTCATGCGCAGGGCGCCCTGGAACGATGGCTGCGGCGCCGGCTCCGGTGGGGGCGCGGGGCGGCGCACCTCGTAGCCGGCCAGGGTCACCGCGCTGAGCCAGAACTGCGAACGCGTGCTGGGCAGCACCGCCATCGCCACGATCCCCGCGAGCATCAGCTGTCGCGGGTCCCCGAGCCCGGTTCGCGCACCACGAGCGGCGTGATCGCCAGCTCCGCCGCCGTCAGCGGGCGACGCCGGCGGGCCCACGGGTGCGTCGTCGCCACGACCACCAGGTGGTCCACGGCTACCTTCCGCGACGCCAGCCCCGTGAGCGGCCCCGGCGACTCCACGAATCCCAGGTCGACGCGGCCGGTGCGGGTCAGCTCCGCCACCTGGTCGGAGTTCGCCACCTCCAGGCCGAGGTACAGGCCCGGCTCGGTGCGCTTCAGTTCCCCGATCCAGCCCGGCACCAAGGTGCTCGGCCAGCGTCATGCTCGCCGCGACGTGCAGTTGGGCGTCGTGCTGGGTGCGCAACGCTTCCGCGCCGGCCGGCAGCGAATCCAGCTCCGCCAGGACGCGGTGGGCCCAGCCCGCGCCGGGTGCGCTTTCGTACAGGGCCCGTCCGGCGGACCGCAGACTGACCACATGGGAGCCTTGGCCGTCACCGTGTTCGCGACGGCCGCCCGGGCCTGTCGGGACCGCCGGTGGCGCTGTACGGCCTGGGCGCGGGCTGGAGCGCGGACGAAACCCGCGGCACGCTCTCGGCGTACTTCTTCGTGCTGGGCCTGGTGGCGGTGCCGAGCCTGGGCTGGCCGTCGGTCCCGGGACCGGTGCTGATCGCGATGGCCGTGGCGGCGGTGGCGGGTGACGTCCTCGGCCGCCTCCTGTCCCGCCGCGTCGGCACCCGCGTGGTCCGCCGCTCGGTACTGACGCTCACCGCGGCCGGCGGGGCGCTCACCCTGGCCCACGCCGTCTGGTGACCCGGCGCGGCCGGAATCACCTGTCGTGCGCCGGACCCGTACCGGCTGGGTGGCGCCATCGCCGTGCTGCCGCCGGTCGGCCCCTACCCCTCGGTATCGGCGAGCACGGCGCCGAAGGTGTAAGCGAGGGTCAGGACGCCGTGGCTGGCCTCGGTGGCCCGGCCGGACAGGCCGGCGAGGTCCGCCGTGCCGGAATGCGGGACCACGGTGCCGAAGGTGCTTTGGTCCTCGCCGTCGGCCAGCCCGCCGTGCTGGATGACGAAGGTGCCCTTCCGGCCCTCCAACGTCGCGTCGATGCGTTCGGAGGCGACGTAGCCGGCACCCGCGGCTGCCTGGGCAGTGAGCACTTCGGCCACTCCGGTTCCCTCGAGGGCACCCCGGTAGGTCTTGCGGATCACGATCTTGGTCTGCTTCGGCCCCTCCGCCGGCTCGTCGTAGACGGTCTCCTCCCAGCTGTCGATCTCGAACTCGGCCTGGATCGTCCGCGGCGCGGCAGCCCCGCTGGACCATTCGACGAGTTGCAGCACGAGGCCGTTGGGGTCGGTGACCTGGAACAGCCGTTCGCCCCACGGTTCCTCACGCAGCGGCAGGGTGATGTCGGCGCCGGCGTCACGCAGGCGCTCCTGTTCCGCTTCGATCCCGGTCACGGTGAAGGCGAGGATGACGCCCGCCACCTGCTGGAAGCGCTGCTCGTCCGGCAGGATTTCGAGACCGCGCCGCAGCAGGACGATGTCGGCGCCGGCGTCGTCCCGCGTCAGGGAGACGAAGCCCTCGGCGGCGTGCGCTTCACGGTAGCCGAAAAGGGTGGTGAGGAAGGCTGCGGAGGCGGCCGGGTCGTCGACGGTGAGCGAGACGGTGGTGGTGCTGATGTGCATCGGACTTTCCTTCTGGTGAGCGAGAACCGGACGCGGGGTCAGCGTCCGGCGGTGACGCGGGCGATTTCGGCCGGGGTGCCGGCCATGATGGTGCGGGCGTGTTCGGTGATCAGCTCCGCCGGCCAGTCCCACCAGGCGGCTTCCCGCAGCCGGTCGACGTCGGCGTCGGAGAAGCGCCGTCGGATCGTCCGGGCCGGATTGCCGCCGACGACCGTGTACGGCGGCACGTCGGCGGTGACCACCGCGCCGGCGGCGACGATGGCGCCGTCACCGATCGTCACGCCCGGCATGACGGTGGCCCGGTAGCCGATCCAGACGTCGTTGCCGACGACGGTGTCGCCCCGGCTGGGCATGCCGGTGACGAGGTCGAGGGTCCGCTCGGCCCAGGGCCCGCCGAACATGGTGAACGGGTAGGTGGACACGCCCATCGTGGGGTGTTCGGCGCCGGCCATGAGGAACCGGGCACCGGCGGCGATGGCGCAGAACTTGCCGATGACCAGCCGCTCGGGCCCGTAGGCGTAGAGGACGTTGCGGTCTTCGAACCCGGTCGCGCCGTCCGGGTCGTCGTAGTAGGTGTACTCGCCCACCACGATCTTCGGCGAGGTGATCAACGGCTTGAGGAAGACCACCCGCTCGTGCGCGGGCAGCGGGTGGCGGACGGTCGGGTCGGGTGTCACTTTTCGGCTCCCGGGTCGGAGGTGGGGACGGGCACGGGGTCGAGGAAGCCGTAGCCGCGGCGCAGGCGGTCGGGCCCGGCGACCAGCACGGCCAGCCCGATGATCACCGGCGGCCCGCCGGGCGGCGCCAGTGCCCACGGGAGGCGTGCCACGTGGTGGTGGACGTCGACCGGCCCCGCCGGCCGGTACACCAGCCCGGGGAACTGCCGCTGCGCCGCGGCCACCGCGGCGTCGATCGCGTCGCGGCCGTCGGCCACCACGATCGGGTCGACGTAACCGGCGTCGTCGGTCCAGAGTTCGCCGACGAGCGCCCGGCGCCGGCCGGGATCACGCTCGTTCCAGCTGGCCAGGTACCGCCTGGCCAGCTCGTCGAGGTCGGACATTTCACTTCCCTTCGGCCACCGTGTTGCGATGAAGACGCTAGGGCCGCGGACGGCGTGCGGAATCCGTCACGTCCCGGTACTTCCGGCCTGGACCGCCGGCCGGCTTAAGTACTGTCGGCCTGTGTTGCACGGGCGGAGTGAAGCGATATCGGTCGTCGACCAGGTGCTGGCGAACGCTCGCGCCGGTCGGAGCGGAGCCCTGGTCGTCACCGGGGAGCCGGGGATCGGCAAGACCGCGTTGCTGGAGTACGCGGCGGCGGCGGCCGGTGCGGTCCGGGTGGTGCGCAGCACCGGGATCGAGTCCGAGGCGCACCTGCCGTTCGCCGGGCTGCACCTGCTGCTGCACCCCGCGCTCGACCGGGTCGACGCGCTTCCGGCGCCGCAGGCGCGTGCCCTGCGCGGGGCGTTCGGGCTGGCCACGGCCGAACCGGGCGACCGCATGCTCGTCGGCCTCGCCGTGTTGTCCCTGCTCGCCGAGTTCGCCGACGGCGGGTCCGTCGTCTGCCTGGTCGACGACGCGCAGTGGCTCGACCGCGCGTCGGCCGAAGCTCTGCTGTTCACCGCGCGGCGGCTCGACACCGAGGGCGTCGCGCTGATCATCGCGGCCCGGCCCGGCTTCGCCGCACCCGGGATCGCCGAGCTGGCGCTGACCGGCTTGGCCGCACCCGCCGCAGCCGGGCTGCTGGCCGAACACGCCGCCACGCTGACGCCCGCGGACCGGTACCGCGTGCTGGCCGAGGCCCAGGGCAACCCGCTGGCGCTGCTCGAGCTGCCGGCCGCGCTCGCCGCCGGCCGGCAGGTCACCGGCGAGGCCCTGCCCATGAGCGACGCGATGCAGGCGGCGTTCCTCGACCAGGTGCGGCGGCTGCCCGAGGCGACCCGGCAGCTGCTGCTGGTCGCGGCGGCCGAGGACACCGGTGGCCGCGACGTCGTCTTGCGCGCCGCCGCCCCGCTGGGGTGCCGGCCGACGGATCTGGTGCCCGCGGAAGCGGCCGGCCTGCTCGAGGTGGACCACGCGAGCGTACGGTTCCGGCACCCCCTGGTCCGGTCGGCGGTGTACCAGGCCGCCCCGGTCAGTCTCCGCCTGGTGGTCCACACCGCGCTGGCCGAAGCCCTCGACCGCCCGGAAGACGTCGACCGGCGCGCCTGGCACCGCGCCGTGGTCGCCACCGGCCACGACGAGCAGGTGGCCGCGGAACTCGAGGGCACCGCCGAGCGGGCCGCCGCGCGCAGCGGGTACGCCGCCGCGGCGGCCGCCTACGAGCGTGCCGCGCTGCTGACCGCGCCCGGCCCGGACCGTGCGCGCCGCCTCGTGCTGTCCGCCGAAGCGGCTGCCGAGGAAGGCGACCTCGACCGCATGGTGGAGCTGGCCTGTCGCGTGCCAGCCGACGACGCGGCTCTGGCCGTCCGCGCCATCCGGGTGCGCGCCGCCGCGGCGTTCCACCAGGGCTCGCTCAGCACGGCCCGCCGGCTGCTGACCGAGGCCGCCGCGCTGGCCGTCGATCCGGCGCCGGCCGCGCACCTGCTGCTCGACGCCGTGCACGCCGCCTGGTACCTGGGCGAACACGAGATCGCGGACGCCGCCGGCCGGCTCGACGCTCTCCCGCTCCCGCTCGACGACCCGCTCACCCACGTCGCGCGCATGCTCACCCACGTCGTGTGGTCCGCCGTCGGCCGGGGCGACCCGGCCCCCGAGACCCTTGCGCGCCGGATCGCCGACGCCCGGCGGACCGGGTTCGGCGGCCCGCACGCCACGATCCTGGTCGGCGCCACCAGCCTCCAGGTCGCCGGCCACGACACCGAAGCCCACCAGGTGGCCGGCACGCTGCTCGCCCGGTGCCGCGACCACGGGTGGATCGGCCGTACCCCGCCGGTGCTCGCCTGTGTGGCCCGGTCCTCGGCGTTCCTCGGCCGGTACGCCGACGCCGTGGACGAAGCCACCGAGGCCCTGCAGGTCGCGCGGGAGCTCGGCCATCGGCAGTGGATCGCCGAAACCAGCGGCGTGCTGGCGTATCTCGCCGCGGTGGCCGGGGACGAGAGCCGCTGCCGCGCCTTCGCCGACGACGCGCTCGCCGCGCCGGAACCCGGCGCGCCCCCGCCCGGCATGTCCTGGGCGCAGTGGGCCCTGGCGCTGCTCGACCTCGGCCACGCCCGCTGGGACGCGGCCCTCGTCCGGCTGACGACCCTCCACACGGGACCGGTGCGCCACCAGCTGCCCGGCCTCCGCAGCATCCCGGACCTGATCGAGGCGGCGGCACGGCTCGGCCGCACGGAGGACGCCCGTGAACCGCTCGCCCGCCTCGCCGATTGGGCGCGCCAGTCGGGGCAGCCGTGGATCGACGCGCACGTGCACCGCTGCCGCGCTCTGCTCGCGCCCGATGCCGACGCGGCCGGGCTCTACGAGGCAGCGCTGGCACGCCACCCCGGCGACCGGCCGTTCGAACGCGCGCGAACGGCCCTGCTCTACGGCGAGTGGCTGCGCCGCCTGCGCCGCAAGTCCGAGGCGAGAATTCAGTTCCGTGAGGCATACGAGACGTTCGTCAGGCTCGGCGCCACGCCCTGGGCAGAGCGGACCCGGACCGAACTGGACGCGACCGGTGAGCTCGTCTCCGGGCCGGCGGCGACGGACGGAGTGCTGGCCGCGCTCACCCCGCAGGAACGGAAGATCATCCGGCTGGCGGCCCGTGGACTGTCCAACCGGGACATCGCCGCGCAGCTGTTCCTCAGCCCGCGCACCGTCGGCTACCACCTCTACAAGGCATTCCCCAAGCTCGGCGTCTCCGCGCGAACCGAACTCGCCGACGTCGTGCTCGCGAACAACCCGGCCTCACTCCCCCCAGCTGCGGCAACCACCCCGGCGCGGTAGAACGCGGCGAGGAAGCCCGGATGACGCGTGGTTGGATCTGGCGCCAGTCCGGCGGCTGTCTGCGACTACGCGCGATCGAGACTGCCCTGCGCACGCTCGGCTCCGAAGGACTGTTCGGCGCGGGCACGGTGGCGCTGATGGACGAAACCGCCCGGAACGCCACCCGCGCGACGAACTGAGCCGGTGCGCACCAGTTCTCATGCACTCGACCCCACAGCGATGACCCGGCTGTCGGTCAGTTCCGATCGGCGCCGTCCCCCGAGAGCGCCGCGCGGTCGTGCAGGTGCAAGCTGAGGTAGGCGAGGTCGGGCGCCACGTGGTCGACCTGGGCGCCGACGCGCCGCATCGCGCGGATCATCGGCGTGTTGGTCTCGTGGGCGATCGCGATGACGGCGGCGCTCCCGTCGGCGCGGGCGAGCGTGACGAGCCGCTCCAGCAACGCGCTTCCGGCACGCTTGCCCTGCCACCCGTCTTCGACCAGCAGGCCGATCTGCGCGCACCGGCCGCTGCGGAGCATCGTCGCCATCCCGATCACGGCACCGTCCGGCGTTTCCGCGAGCAGGACGCGCGTGGCCTCGTGACGCAGCAACGGCTCGATCGGCGGCGGCTCACCACCCCCGTAACGACGGGCACGCGTCTCCGCGCCGCACCGCGCGTGCATCGCCTCGATCGCCTCGACGTCGGCGACCACGGCCGGACGGATGATCACCTCGGCCCCGGAAGCCAAGACCACCGGCACCAGGCTCCCGGCCAGCCGGCGGCAAAGGTCCAGCGCGGCCTTGGCCCGGGCGAACTCCGCGGGCGTGAACGGCAGCCGCGGCCGCGTCACCACGACCTGACCGCCGCCTGCCTCCGCCAGCCGCATCGACGTCCCGTCGAAACCGGACTTCTTACCACCGCCGGGTTTCCGCTCGATACCGCACTCGCCCAGGACCGCCCGCAGCAACCGGTCCGGATCGGCTCCCGTCGCGGCCGCGATGGTCAGCACCCGGGTCGGCAGGTCGACGAACTCGTGCACGTCCGCCGGCACGACCCGCACCTCCCGGCCACCACCGAGTTCGACGACCACGGCGATGTTCGCCGCGGTCGTCCCGGCCGGCGTGCGGACCAGGAACTCGTCCACCACACCGTCCGGCACCGCGAGCACCTGCAGCGAGACGATGTCATAGCGGTGCGCGGCCAACGCCGCGGTGACGCCGGCCAGACTGCCCGGCACGTCCCGCACCGTGGCTCGCACCCGCCACGCCATCCCGGTCCGCATCTGCTCCGCCGCCACGACCCGGCCGGCCGGGGCCCGGTGCGTCCACCACCACCGCCCGGCAGCGGTGACGATCAGCAACCCACCCAGCCCGAACAGCACGACCGGCGCAACCCGGTTGTGCGCCAACGTACTGACGAACAGATCAGCCGCCCCGGTCGCGATGAACAGCGCCGCCAGCTCAACCAGCTCACGACTGCGCGAGGTCCTGTCACGCTTCGCGGATTTCGGATTTCCCTCGGCTTCGGTCATGCGGCCAGGATGACCGCCGACCTTTACCCCGGCCGCGCCGGTCTGTCACGATCCAGTTAACGAACGCACCGAGCGGCTGAACCGACCGGTGCCGGCCGTGGCGAGTGGCGCCGGGCGGCCCTGCGGTGTCTTGAATGAGTCATTCAGGACCTCCGAAGACCTGGGCTTGACCCGGTTTGGCGGACACCTCTGATCAGGGGCGTAGGGCCTCTGGAAGAGATGTCCCTCATCATGGAACCCATGGCCAGGAAGAAGCCCCGTGCGCGCCAGCGGTCTCGGCGGGTGTTCACGCCTGAGTTCAAAGCCCAGATCGTCGGTCTGGTGCAACGCGGCGAGCGAACAGTGCCGGAGGTGGTCCGGGACTTCGAGCTGACCGACTCGGTCGTGCGGAAATGGATCACCCAAGCCGAGCGTGACGCCGGGGTCCGCAGTGACGGGCTGACCAGCGAGGAGAAAGCCGAACTCGCCGCGCTGCGGAAAGAGAACACACGGTTGCGTGAGGACGTGGAGATCCTCAAACGGGCGACGGCTTTCTTCGCGAAGGAGACCCGGTGAACGTCTACCCGTTCATCGAGGCGGAGAACGCCCGCGGCGCAGGCACCGTCAAGCGTGCCTGCACCCTGCTCAAGGTCTCCCGAGCCGCCTACTACACCCACCGCACCGGTCTCTCGCAGCGTGCTCACGAGGATGCCACGCTGACCGAGAAAATCATCGAGGTGCACCGCGACTCCCGCGGCACCTACGGATCACCGCGGGTGCACGCCGAACTGCGGGCCCAGGGGCACCACCATTCCCGCAAACGCGTCGCCCGGCTGATGCGCCAGGCAGGCCTGGCCGGGCGGGCACCGAAACGGTGGCGGGCCACCACCGTCGCCGACCCGGCCGTCCCCACCCGCCCGGACCTGATCACCCGCGACTTCACCTGCACCCCCGGCGCGGTCAACACACGGTGGTGCGGGGACATCACCTACATCCCCACCTGGGAAGGCTGGCTCTACCTGGCCACCGTGATCGACATCGCCTCCCGGCGAGTGGTCGGCTGGGCCACCGCCGACCACCTGCGCACCGACCTCATCGACACCGCGCTAGGCAACGCTCTCACCCAGCGCAGCCCCGCTCCCGGAGTGATCTTCCACTCCGACCGCGGCTGCCAGTACACCTCCGCCCAGTTCGCCCGCACCGCCACCCAGGCCGGAGTCCGGCTCTCGGTCGGACGCAAAGGCCAGTGCTGGGACAACGCGGTGGCTGAGTCGTTCTTCGCCACGATTAAGACCGAGCTGCTCGACCGCCGCACTTGGGCCACCAAAACCCAGGCCCACCAGGCAATCTTCAGCTACATCGAAGGCTGGTACAACACCCGCCGCCGGCATTCCAGCCTCGGCTACCTCAGCCCCACCACCTACGAAACAACCACCCAGCCGGCTACCGCGCCTGCGATAGCCTGACCTCACTCATCAACCCTGTCCGCCCAAACGGGTCAAGCCCAGACCTGAATGAGTCATTCAGGACGTCGGCTAAGCCGCCGCCGGGCAAACCGCCGCCTGACGTTGATCGGGATCCTCGCCCTCACGGCCGTCGCGGCCGGCTGGTTCGGCGAAAGCGGCCTGGGTACGCCCAAGACCTGAACGCCACGACCGCGAGCCACCGCGCTCGGACGCCCGCTAACCGAGCCGGATCACGATGCCGGTGAGTCCACTGAGGACGCTCACCACCCCCGCCCGGACGGCGGCGTCCGCGCGGGCGGGGGTGAACGACGCCGGGTCGTCGCCCGTGGACGTGCCCAGTCCCTCGCCGCGGAACGACGCTCCCGGCCAGTTCGCGGCCGTGACGTTCGCCGTCGGCTCGGCCAGCTCGGCGCCCAGCACGAGGAACTGGCGGTCGAGGTGGTTGGCCGTGACCAGGGCCAGCGCGTCGACGAGGTCCTTCCCGGCGGTGACGATCAGATCCGGCGCCAGCTTCACGGCCTCGCCGATGCTGTCGGTGAACCGGCCGGAGTCCGCGGCGGTGACGGTCTTGAGGCTGACGCCCTCCTGCCGGGCCCACTCGGTCACCGCGGCCGCGAGCGTCCGGGTCGGCTGGTCGTCGCCCGCGGTGAGCAGCACCACGCGGTAGCCCGGCGACGGCCGGACGCCGTCCCAGGAGCCGGGGCTCGGCGTGATCGTCGCCTCCGGGGTCGGCGGCGTCGTGACGAACCCGGGTGCGAGCACGCCGACCGCGCTGGGTGCCGGGTGCGGCGCGGACCAGTCGTCGGCGGCGCCGCACCCGCCGGCCAGGACGGCGAGCACGGCCAGGGTTCCGGCGATGCGAGTGCGCAACCTGATCGTCCTTTCGCGAAAGCGAGCCGGTCCCTTCCTACCTGACGAACGGCGCCGCGCGGCGTCCGTCGCCGTCCGGACGCCCGGTGTTCGCCTGGGGTCCGCGAGCCGTTCGTCTTCCGCCAGCAGTCTGCGGGACGACCGGAAAGAGGACCCATGCCCCGCCGTCTCGCCCAGACCTTCGCCGTCGCCGTGTTCGCGGCCGTGGCCGTGCTGCTGGGCGGGTTCCCCGCGCAGGCGCACGGTTTTTCGTCGACCGTCTACGCCGATCTCACCTCACCCGAACGGGGCCACGTCCGCGCCGCGCTCGGCCTGGAGTACGACCTGCTGGTCGTTTCGGCCGCCGACGCACAGCACGACGACCCGCTGTTCCGGCAGGGAACCGCGGCCTTCGACGCCCGCGACACCCCGGCCCAGGCCGCCGCCTTGCGGGCCCACACCCGCTCGATCGGCGACTACGTCACCCAGCGCTTCCGCGTGACCGCCGACGGGCAGGCCTGCGCCGCGACGCCGGACGGCGGTTTCACGATCGAGCAGCGCGACGGCGTGCCGTACGCGCGCATGGTCCTCGACTACCGGTGCCCGGAAGCGGAAGCACACGAGGTGTCCAGCACGCTCTTCCCCGACTCCGAGCAGTACGTCCGCGACACCAAGACCATCGTCACCTACGCGCTGGACCTGACCTCGGGCAGCGCCGCGCTCGACGCGCAGCAGCCTTCGATGTCCACCCACCAGACGTGGACCGCCCGGTTCTGGGACTTCTTCCGGCTCGGCGCCGAACACCTGCTCACCGGGCTCGATCACCTCCTGTTCCTGCTGGCGCTCATCGCGGGCTCGCGCCGCCTGCGCGAAATCGTCCTCGCCGCGACGACGTTCACGCTCGCCCACTCGGTCACGTTCGTCCTGGCCGCGCTCGGCCTCGTGCACGTCCCGGCCGGGATCATCGAGCCCCTCATCGCGCTCTCGATCGCGGTCGTCGCGGCCTGGCCGCTGTGGCGGCTCAAGCGCGGCGCACCCGAGCTCACCGACGACGGCCACTTCAGCCTGGACCGGGCCGGCTGGCTCCGGCTCGGCGTGGTGTTCTGCTTCGGGCTCTTCCACGGGCTCGGGTTCGCCTCGTCACTGGGCATCGACGCCTCGTGGTCGTGGACGCTGCTCTGGTCGCTGCTCGTGTTCAACCTCGGCATCGAGGCCGTGCAGCTCGCGATCATCGCGCTGGTCTTCCCGCTGCTGGCCCTGCTGCGGCGCCGGTCGCCTGCCGCGCCCCGCTGGACGACCGGCGCGATCGCCGCGGCGGTGTCCGTCGTCGGCCTGACCTGGTTCGTGCAGCGCGTGGCCGGCGGGTGACCCGCGAGTTCTTCCGGCGTGCGCAACCGGGCAGTCCCCCTTCGTTCACCCGCGCCACATCGACGGAGTCAACGCTCTGACCCGGTCACCCCTCCCCTACCTGACCTGAACGGACGCATATCCGATGAAGCACTCCAGATCGATCGCCCGCGGCGCCACCGCCGCGGCGCTCGGCCTCGCCGTGGCGTTCGGCACCGGCCCGGTCACCGCGGCCGCCGCCGACGTACCCGTGACGCTGTCCGGCGTGATCCTCGGCGTCGGCGCCAAGGAGTCCCAGCGCGTCGTGAGCTGGTACGCCTCGTCCGACGCCAAGCAGGTCGTGCAGGTCGCGCCGACCGACCGCGTCAAGAACGGCCAGTTCCCCAAGAACGCCCAGACCTTCCCCGCGACCGTCGCCGCGAACAGCGTCAACGGCGGCTTCAACGCGCACGCCACGATCGACGGCCTGCGCCAGCGCACCGGCTACTCCTACCGCGTCGGGTCCGGCGGCAGCTGGTCCCCGGTGTACACGTTCAAGACCCAGGACTTCCGCGGCGACTTCGACTTCCTGTTCTTCGGCGACCCGCAGATCGGCTCGTCGGGCAACGTGGCCAAGGACGGCGCCGGCTGGGCCGACACCCTGAACGTCGCCCTCGGCGCCAACCCGGACGCCGAGCTGCTCGTCTCCGGCGGCGACCAGGTCGAGTCCGCCAACACCGAAACGCAGTGGGACGCCTTCCTCGCGCCCGACAAGCTGCGCCAGTACCCGTGGGCGGCCACGATCGGCAACCACGACGTCGGCGGCAAGGCCTACGAGCAGCACTTCTGGACGCCGAACACCGACCGCTCGGCCGCGTACTACAACGGCGACCCGGGCACCCGCTCCGGCGGCGACTACTGGTACTTCTACAAGGACGTGCTGTTCATCGACCTCAACAGCAACGCCTACGCCGCGGGCGCCGACGAAGCCCACATCGGCTACGTCACCGATGTCGTGAAGAACCAGGGCCGCAAGGCGAAGTACACCGTGCTGGTCTACCACCACTCGATCTACTCGCCCGCCGACCACGCCAACGACAAGGACAACCAGCAGCGCCGCCAGGACTTCCCGACCGCGTTCTCGAACCTCGGCGTCGACCTGGTCCTGCAGGGCCACGACCACAGCTACTCCCGCAGCTACGTGATCAAGAACGGGCAGAAGGCCAACCCGGCCGAACAGCCCGGCGCCACCCAGGTCACCCAGGGCCCCGGCGGCGTCGTCTACGTGACGGCGAACTCCGCGTCCGGCTCGAAGTACTACGACCTGACCGCCCCGGACACCACCCAGGACCCGAACTACGGCCCCGACCCGCTCAACCCGGACAACCACTGGGCCAACTCGGTCGAGAACCAGGAGCACGTCCGCACCTACGTCAAGGTCGCGGTGCGCGACGACAAGCTCGTCGTCCAGAACCTCCGCAGCGGCACCTGCGCCGCGCCGAACGCGGCGGTCGAGCTGGGCAAGGTGTCCTGGTGCGGGCCGGACAGCGGCGCCACCCCGGCCCAGCCGGTCGGGTCCACTGTGGACAAGGTCGTCATCCACCCCCACCGCGGCCACGGCGGCGGATCCCCCGAGCCCGGCAAGCCGTGCTGGCTCGAGCAGCCGGCCACCGGCCCGGGGCGCACCATCACCACGCTGAACTGATCGCCCTCCGCGGGGCGAGTTCGCTCGCCCCGCGGACCTTTCCCGACTTGGACGCCCCATGCACCCCCTCGCCCGCGCCGTCGTGAGCCTGCTCGCCGCGGCCGCCTTCGCCGCGGTCACCGCCGGTCCCGCAGCCGCGCAAGCCGAGGCGCCCTGGACGGTGGCGACCGCGGCCAACGACTTCGGCGCCGACCGCGACAACTACAGCTACACCGCCGAGCCCGGACAGCGGATCGACGACGGCCTGGTGATCGCCAACCACGGCGCGGCCCCGCTCGACCTGGCCGTGTACGCCGCGGACGCCTTCACCACCGGATCCGGCCGGCTGGACCTGCTGGCCAAGGACAAGCCCTCGACCGGCGTCGGCGCGTGGGTCCGCCCCGGCCAGGACCACGTCACCGTCCAACCCGGACAGACCACCGAAGTTCCCTTCACCGTCACGGTTCCGGCCGGCGCCACGGCAGGCGACCACCTCGGCGGCATCCTCGCCTCGGTCGTCCAGGGCGGCGTCGAGCGGCGCGTCGGCACCCGGATCCGGGTGCGGGTCGGCGGCGACCCGCGGCCGGGCCTGTCGGTCGAAAACCTCGACGTGGACTATTCCGGCACCGCGAACCCGCTCGGTTCGGGCAACGCCACCCTGACCTACACGATCCGCAACACCGGCAACGCGATCCTCGCCGCGCGCCAGTCGGCTTCCCTCTCCGGCCCGTTCGGGACGTGGCGGGTTCAGGCCGACGCCGTCGCCGACTCCCCGCAGCTGCTCCCCGGCGAAACGTGGCAGGTCTCCGTACCGGTCCACGGTGTCACCCCCGCGGTGTACCTGGCCGCGACCGTCACCCTCCTCCCGCTGCTCACCGACGCCGCCGGCTCGACGGCTCCGCTGGCCGCCGCGGACACCACGGCGCACTCGTGGGCGATCCCGTGGACGGTGGTGCTGCTCGCCGCCCTCGTCGCCGGAACGATCGTCGTCCTGCGCCGCCGGCGCGGCCGGCACGGGGAAAACGAGCAACTGCCCGAGCGTGACGAAGTCGGGGTGCAACCGGACGGAAGGTCGCACTGAAGAGGCGCTCACGCGAACGGCCGCCGACGCCACCAGCGACGGCGGCTCGTCGTGGGCGACCGGCCCCAGCACGTCCGGGGTGACCCCCGGGCGCGCCGCCCGCTTCTCCCGGCGGGCCCGGTAGCCGCTCGCCGCGGCGGCAGCCGGAACCGCCTACGCCGGTTGTGCCGAGTGGCTGTCGAGCAGCTTTCCCAGCAGAGCCTGGAGCTGCCGCTGCTCGGTCCTGCTGAGACCGGCCAGGAGTTCGGCCTGGACGGCGTCGGCGTGCTGTTGGAGTTCTTCGAGGTATCGCGTTCCCGCGGCGGTGAGGGTGACGAGGTTGCGACGCCGGTTGTCGGGGTCGGCGTGCCGGTCCACCCGGCGGCTGCCTGCCAACCGGGCGAGTATGCCGCTGACATCGTTTCGGTCCAGGCCGAGACGGCGGCCGATCTCCGCCTGGCTGAGCGCCCCGTACTCCTCCAGTGCGGCCAGCACGGCGAAATCGGCACGGGCGCCCAACGGCATGCGTTCCGCGGTCAGCCGAGCTCCCAGCGTGGCCACTTTGTTCGCCTGCCAGCTGACAAGCCCGTGCAGCCGGGCCGGAGGCTGCAACGCGTGGTTCGTAACCGCCATGCGCCCACCTTAACCGTTGGCGAGCCCAACATGCCGTGTTATGTTGGTACAACCAACGTTGGTTACCCCAACATCTCCAGGGAGTGAATCCATGAGCACCAGCACCACCCATCCCGATTTGTCCGGCCGCCGGGTCGTCGTGCCGGGCGGCACGGGGGCCGTGGGCGAGGGCGTGGTCCGCGCTCACCTCGCCGCCGGCGCGGACGTCGTGGTACCGACCCGCAGCCAGGAACGTGCCGACGAGTTCCGGCACGTACTCGGCGACGCGGCCGACGACCGGCTACACCTGGTGGCGCACGACTACACGACGTTCCCCGGAGCTGCGCGACTCGCCGACGAGATGGAGCGCAGACTGGGCGGAGTCGACGACGTGGTGGCTCCGATCGGTGGCTGGTGGGCCGGCAAACCGCTCTGGGAGATCGACGAGAACGACTGGCAGAGCGCCTTCGTCGGGCTCGCCTCCGCGCACATGGCCGTCCTGCGGGCCTTCCTGCCCAAGCTGAGCACCCGCGGCACCTACACGCTGATCGTCGGGGCTTCCGCGCTCACGCCGGTTCCCGGAAGTGGCCTGGTCAGCATGGAGCAGGCCGCCCTGCTGATGATGCGACGAGTCGCCGAAGCCGAACTCACCGGTCCCCGGCGGATCCACGCCCTCGTCCTCGGCCCGGTCAGCACCCGCGTCACCGGCACCGCGGAACCGGACTGGGTGAGCGCCGACCAGGTCGGCGCGATCGCCGTCGCCGCCTCGGCCTCCGAGGCGCGCAGCCAGGAGTTCCGGCTGGGCAACCGAGCCGAAGCGGACCAGGCACTCGCACACCTGCAGGCAGGCCGGCCAGCCCGGACCGGCACGGTCGTGACGGTGTCCACAATGGAGCCCAAGGACGGACGACGCGAGGACCTCGTCGCGTTGCTCGCCGAACTCGCTCCGCGGATCCGCGCCGAACCAGGATGCCTGCGGTACACGGTGCACCACACCCACGGCGAGGCGGACGGGCCGTTGCTGGTGATCCAGGAGTTCACCTCGATCGAGAGGTTCAGGCAGCACAGCAAGACCGTGGCCGACCAGATCCCACGGCTCGCCGCCCTCCTGGCGAAGCCCCCGGTGCCACCGGCCCTGTTCGAACCGGTGCTCCAGTAGGAACTGCTGGGAGGAACGCGTCCGGTCACCAGAGGCCACCTCTTTTTGACACAAATGGAATAGCGTTCCATAATCGGATGGAAGCGACGGGAAGGCAGAATCATTCATGCGGCAAGTACGGTATGACCGCTTCGGCGGAATCGACCAACTGTGGATCGACAACCTGCCCCGGCCAGTAGCTTCTCCAGGACAAGCGGTCGTGCGGATTCACGCGTCATGCATCAACCCAGGCGCGCTGTCCGCGCTGCACGGAGCGCCCTACACACCCATCCGAGACCTGGCAGGCGTGGTGGTCAGCGTCGGTGACGGCACACCGGGCGTCCAGGCCGGAGACGAAGTACTCGGCTGGTCACAGGAATGGTCGGCCCACGCGGAGTACGTTGCCGTGCCGGTGGCACAGCTGATCGCCAAGCCGGTCGGCCTGACCTGGGACGTCGCCGGCTCCCTCTTCGTCACCCCCATGGCCGGGCTGGCCGGGTTCGACTCCGTCGAGCCCGCCGCCGGGGAGGTCGTCGTGGTGTCCGGCGCCACCGGGGGTGTCGGTTTCACCGCCGCACAGCTCGCGCGACGGACCGGCGCGACCGTGCTCGGTATCGGCAACCCGGCGAAGGCCGAGCACCTGCGGGCGCACGGCATCATCCCGGTTCCCTTCGACGGCGACATCGCCGAAGACGTCCGCACCGCCGCCGACGGCCGCAAGATCGACGCCTTCATCGACACGGTCGGGTCGGGCTACGTCCGGCTCGCCCTCGATCTGGGCGTGCGCCCGGACCGCATCAACACAGCGGTCGACTACCAGACCGCCAAAGAGCACGGCGTCGCAACGAAAGGCACCATGGACGCCGGCGGCCTCCCGGCCCTCCGCACGCTGGCCGACCTCGCCGTCGCGGGTGACCTCGACATTCCCATTGCCGCGACATACCCCTTGGCCGAGGTGAAAGCCGCGTACACCACCCTCGCCGAGCGCCGGCCATTCGGACGCGTGGTCCTGCACCCGCAGGAGTAGCCGGCGGCGACCAGCCCGGTGCCGGCACTCAGCCGGGTCCGTCGCTCGCGGCCGCCAGCAGCGGCACCACCACATCGCTGATCGGGGTCGGAATGCCGTGAACCCGGGCACGTCGCAGTACGACACCGTTGCGGGTGTTCCATTCGAGCGACCGGCCGGCTTCACGGTCGGCGAGGATCGAGGTCCCCATGTCGGCCGGGTACGCCTGGAAACTGTCGAGGATCTCTTGCGGCACCTCGTCACCCAGGACCGCGCCTTCGGCTCGGGCGACCTCGAGACACTCGCGTAGGTAGTCCAAGGCCAACCGGGCGATGTCCGCACGGCCGAACATGCCGGACCGGCGGCCGCTGAGGACCATCAGCCCGGCGACAGCGTTCTGCAAGAGCTTGCGCCAGGCCACGGACGTGAAATCCGCGGCCAGGTCGACCGAGCACCGAGTGCCGCGCAGCGCCTCGAGCACCACGCGGCCCGCCGGTACGTCGGGCACGGTCAGGCGGGCTTCGCCACGCAGCCACACCGAACCCCCGGGCTGGACCTCGGCCGGGAACCACACGACAGCGGGCAGTACCGGACAGCCGGGGACATACGGCGCGACGGCCGACTCCTGCTCGACGCCGTTCTGCAGAACGCAAATCACGGTGCCGCGACGGCACAACGCCGCCAACCACGGCGCCGCCGCGTCGACTTGGGTTGTCTTGACAGCGAGGAAGACAAGGTCGACCGCCTCTCCGGACTGTGCCGGATCGGTCCGCACCGGACCTGGCACAACGACGAGACCTTCGGCATCCCGAAGCTCCAGACGCTCACGATCCGTACGGCCGCAGAGCATCGGAGTGCGGCCGGCCTCGTGCAACGCCGCCGCGACGGTGGTGCCGATCGCCCCCGGCCCGACCACGGCGACGGTGGGATTCACGGATGGTGTCATACGTGATCAGGTTGCGCACGGCTCGGCCGGGCCGTTTGACGCCGTCGTCGGCCCGCTGTCGATGCGGTCGAGCACTTTCCCGGAGATCCGGTGCAGGGTCTGCAGCTCGCGCGGGGTGAGCACGTCGACGAACAGGGTGAGTACCCGCTCCACGTGTGCGGGTGCCGCGCCGACGAGGTGGGCGTAGCCCGCCTCGGTCAGCACAGCCAGCGTGTAACGCCCGTTTCCGGGGTCCGGCTCGCGGTGGACGAAGCCGCGGCTTTCCAGCCGGCCGATCAGGTGAGAGAGGCGGGACAGCTCCGTGGTGGCCAAGGTGGCGAGCTCGCTCAGTCGCATGCGGCGTCCGGGTTGGTCCGACAGGTGCGCCAGGACGTGGTACTCGAGCAGGCTGAGCTTCGAGTCCTGCTGAAGCTGAGCTTCCAGTGCCGCGGGCAGTCGCTGCAGAAGTTTCATGAACCCGCGCCACGCTGCCAGCTGATCGTCGGTGAGCCAGCGCGGCTCGTCCACGTCGGGGTCCTTCGGAGCAGGCATGGGGCGAGTGTAATAGTCGAGCCGTCACGCTTGAAAGTTCAAGTCAACGAGCGTACCTTGACTTGAAGATTCAAGTCCCAAGGTTCGGAGGCGACACCATGAGCGACCTGAAGCTCGCGATCATCCTCGGCAGCACCCGACCCGGCCGCAACGGCGAAGCCGTGGCCGACTGGGTCCTGACCAGGGCCAAGGAACGCACCGGCGCCGACTACGAACTGATCGACCTGCTCGACCACCCCCTGCCCCATCTCGACGAGCCGGTTCCCGCCAGTGCCGGCAAGTACACCGGCGAGCACACCAAGGCCTGGGCCGCCACCATCGCCGAGTTCGACGGCTTCGTCTTCGTCACCCCCGAGTACAACCACTCCACCTCCGCGGTGCTGAAGAACGCCATCGACTACCTCTACGGCGAGTGGAACAACAAGGCCGCCGCCTTCGTCTCCTACGGTTCACTCGGCGGCGCCCGGGCCATCGAGCACCTCCGCGCGATCTGCAGCGAACTGCAGATCGCCCACGTCCGCCAGCAGCTGTCCTTCTCCTTGGTCACCGACTTCCGGAACTTCACCACCTTCGCCCCCGCGGCCGCGCACGACCAGGCGGCCACGATCCTGTTCGACCAGCTCGAATCCTGGGCCGGTGCCCTCAAGACCGTCCGGAGCTGACGCCGCGATGCGGCTCTACGGACTGGAGGAGCACTTCCTCACCGCCGAGGTGGCCGAGCCGATGCTGAAACGGGCACTGGACATTCCCGCGCTACTCGACGTCGGCGACGGGCGGATCGCGGCCATGGATGACGCCGGGATCGATACGGCGGTGCTGTCCCTGACGACTCCCGGCCTGCAGAACCTCCCCGCCGCCGAGGCGGTCGCCCTGCAGGTGGCCGTCAACGACGGCCTCGCGGCAGCGGTCCGCCGCCATCCCGAACGCCTGCAGGGGTTCGCGACGCTGGCCACCCCGGCGCCGGCAGCCGCGGCCGACGAACTGCGGCGCGCGGTCACCGAACTCGGATTCTCCGGAACGCTGGTGAACGCGCACTCCGGCGGCCGAGCCCTGGACGCAGGCGAATTCTGGGACATCTACGAAGCCGCCGAGGACCTGCGTGCTCCGGTCTACCTGCATCCTCGCGCGCCGGTGCCCAGCGTCACCGACGCGTACTACCGCCGGTTCGGCGAGCCGGTGGACAGCATGCTGGCCACCGGCACGTTCGGCTGGCACTACGACGCCGGCCTGACCGTCCTGCGGATGATCATCGCGGGTGTCTTCAACCGGTTTCCCGGCTTGCAGCTCATCCTGGGGCACTGGGGCGAAGTCGTGCTGTTCTACCTCGACCGCGTCGCCGCCGTGGACGCGCTCGTCACCCTTCGGCGCCCGATCGCGGATTACTTCCGCACCAACATTTTCATCACCCCGGGCGGCATCGCCAGCCACAAATACCTGCGGTGGAGCCGGGAAACAGTGGGAGCGGAGCGGATCATGTACGCCTCCGACTACCCGTTCAACCGCGAACGTGCGGGATCCGCACGGGCCTTTTTGGACACCGCAACCATCGGCACGGCCGAGCGCGAGCTCATCGCGTACCGGAACTGGGAGAAACTCGTCGCCGGCATCCGGCGCGACGGATACGTCCGCGGATTTCGGTGAGCGGGACGCCGGTGCGGCGCCGGTTGACCAGCCGGACGTCCCGCTCGTAGGGTCGATCCGAGATCGCCCTGGCTCCAGGTCGGTCCCGGGCCCGGAGAACCCCGCCCTCGTCGTCAGGTGTCCGCCTCCGCCTGTGCCGACGGGTCGTTCGCCGACGGGAACGGGCGTGCGCGTGCGCGGACCGGGGGCCACGACTGCGCAGGAGGACGGGATGACCAGACGGATCCGGGTGGCGGCGGTCGTCGCCGCGCTCGTCGCCGGAACGCTCGCCACTACCGGGCCCGCGCTGGCCGCGGATCCCTTGCTGTCGCAGGGAAAACCGGTCACCGCGTCCTCGGCGGGCGGGTGCTGCCCGGCGCCGGCCGCCGTCGATGGTGACTCGGCGACGCGGTGGGCGAGCGCCGCCGGCGTCGATCCGCAGTGGATCTACGTCGACCTCGGGGCGGCCGTGCACGTGAGCCGCGTCCGGCTGCAGTGGGATGCCTCGTGTGCCACCGCCTACGAGATCGACACCTCGAACGACCACGCGACGTGGACGCGGATCTACGCCACCACCGCCGGAAAGGGTGGCGTCGAAGACCTGACCTCCCTCGATGGCACCGGCCGCTACGTGCGGGTCTACGGTACGAAACGCTGCCGCACCGACGCGTCGAAGGGCTATTCGCTGCAGGAGTTCGGCGTCTACGGGGCGGCAGGCGACGTCGTGCCGCCGTCGCCGCCCGGCACGCCGACGCTCGTCGGGGTCACACCCACGAGCGCCACCGTCTCGTGGACCGCGGCGACCGACGACGAGGGCGTCGCCGGATACGACGTCTACCGGGACGGCCAGCTCTGCGCGAGCACGACCGGCGCCCTCACCGCAACCTGTGGCAACCTCAGCCCCAACGGCAGCTACGGCTTCTACGTCAACGCGCGGGACGCGGCCGGGAACGTCTCGCAGGCCAGCGGCACCCTGACCGTGAAGACACCACCGTCCGACGACCACACGCCGCCGTCGGCGCCGGCGGACGTGCACACCACCGCGGTCAACAGCACCTCGATCGGGCTGGCGTGGACCGCCTCGACCGACGACGTCGGCGTCACCGGCTACCGGATCTACAACAGCGGCACGCAGATCGGCACGGCCGACACGACGAGCACCACGCTCGGCGGGCTGACCCCGAGCACCGCCTACCACCTGCAGGTGCGGGCCGTCGACGGGAACGGGAACCTCAGCGAGCCGAGCACGCCGGCCGTGGACGTCACGACGACCGGCGGGTCGAACTGCACGCCGTCGCAGGGCGTCTGCGGCGCGACGCAGGTCGGGACCGACGACGACGTCGTGTGGGGCCTGGTCACCCTGCCCGACGGCACGATCCTCTACAACCAGCGTGACGCGCACTCGATCGTCCACCTGAACCCGAAGACCGGCGCGAAGAAGACCATCGGCACCGTGCCGAACGTCCAGAGCACCGACGGCGAAGGCGGCCTGACCGGGCTGGAGATCAACCCGGCGTCGTTCGGCTCCGACCACTGGCTCTACATCATGCACACGTCGCCGAACGACAACCGGATCGTGCGGATCAAGTACGACCCGGCGGCCGATTCGCTGACCACCAGCACCGAGCAGATCCTGCTGACCGGCATCGCCCGCAACAAGTTCCACAACGGCGGCCGGCTGCGCTTCAGCCCGGACGGCCGCTACCTGTTCGCCGGCACGGGTGACGCGCAGAACGGCGACAACGCGTCGAACACCAGCAGCCCCAACGGGAAGGTGCTGCGGATCAACCCCGACGGCACGATCCCCACGGACAACCCGTTCCACAACGCGGTGTGGAGCTACGGGCACCGGAACGTCCAGGGCCTGGCGTTCGACTCGCAGGGCAGGCTGTGGGAGCAGGAGTTCGGCAACAGCATCATGGACGAGACGAACCTGATCGTGAAGGGCGGCAACTACGGCTGGCCGACGTGCGAAGGGACGTCGGGTTCGTGCGGCACCGCGGGGTTCATCGCGCCGAAGAAGACCTACCCGGTGGCGCAGGGCTCGTGCAGCGGGATCACGATCATCCACGACGCGCTGTACGTCGCCTGCCAGCGCGGGGCACGCCTCTACCGGGCGGTCATCAGCGGCAGCTCGCTGACCAACTTCCAGACGTTCTTCAACGGCACCTACGGCAGGCTCCGCACCGTCGAACCGGCGCCGGGCGGCCAGATGTGGCTGGCGACGAGTGTCGACGGCGACAAGGACAGCACACCGCACAACAGCCACAACAAGATCCTGCGGGTCACGGTCGGCTAGCCCGCCGGAACCGTCGCTCGGCTCCCACGCCGGTTCCGCCCCGGGCATCTCCAGGGCGGAACCGGGCGAGGACGCCGTGCCGCGGGGCGAACACCCAGCACACCAGGAACACCGCGGTGGCGACCAGCACGATCAGGCCGCCGGCGGCGAGGTTGAGCGAGTAGGACAGGTACAACCCGACCGCCGCCGACAGCATCCCGATCACCGGCGCCAGCACCATCATGACGCCGAGGCGGTCGGTGAGCAGCCGCGCGCACGCGGCCGGGGTGATCAGCAGGGCCAGCACCAGGATGTTGCCCACCGCCTGCAGCGAGATCACGATCGCGACCGTGACCATCGTGTAGAGCGCGATGTCGAACCCGAACACCCGCACGCCCAGCGCCCGGGCGGTCTCCCGGTCGAGGCTGACGGTGACCAGTTCCTTGTGCAGGACGGCCGCGGCGACCAGCAGGACCGCGCCGGCGATCGCGACGACACGGACGTCGCCGTCGCTGATGCCGAGGATCTGGCCGAACAGGAACGACTCCAGCGAGCCGGAGTAACCGGGCGCGCTGGAGAGGATCACGATGCCGAGGCCGAACGCCGCGGCGAAGAACACCCCGATCACGGTGTCTTCCTTGAGCCGCTTGTTCTGCGCGAACACCGCGACGCTCAACGCGGTCAGCAGCCCGGCGATCGCCCCGCCGAGCGCGAGGTCGAACCGGAACACGAACGCGATCGCGACGCCGGGGAACACCGAGTGCGACACCGCGTCGCCGATGAAGGCCATGCCGCGCAACACGACGTGGCTGCCGATGACGCCGCAGACCACGCCGGACATCATCGCGACGAGGAACGCGCGGCGCATGAACTCGTGCTCCCACGGCGCGAGCAGGAAGTCGATCATCGGGCGATCCCCAAGGAGTGGATGAGCTGGTCGGACCGGGTGACGCCGAACGCGCGCAGCCACACTTCGGGATCCCGCAGCTCCCCGGGTGGCCCGTCGGCGACGATGGTGCGGTTGAGCAGGCACAGCCGGTCGCACAACGCGGCCGCGGCGGGCAAGTCGTGCGTGGTCATCAGCACGGCGTTGCCCTCGTCGGTCAAGGTCCGGAACAGGCCGGTGAGCAGTTCCTGGGTGGGCACGTCGAGCCCGGTGAACGGCTCGTCCAGCAGGAGCAGCCGCGGCCGGACGGCCAGCGCGCGGGCCACGAGCACCCGCTGCCGCTGCCCGCCGGACAGCTCCCCGATCGGGCGGCGGGCCAGGCCGGTCAGGTCGACCCGGCGCAGCGCGTCGCGGACGGCGTCGCGGTCGTCCCGGCGCGGACGGCGGAGGAAGCCGATGGCCGAGGTGCGGCCGGTGAGCACGGCTTTCTCCACCGAGATCGGGAAGTCCCACGCGAACTCGTGGCGCTGCGGGACGTAGCCGATCGTGCCGTCGAGCCGGATCGTCCCGGCCGTGGCCGGGAGCAGACCGAGGACGGCGCGCAGGAGCGTGGTCTTGCCCGCGCCGTTGGGGCCGATCAGCCCGACCAGTTCACGGTCCCCCAGCCTCAGGTCCACTTCGGACAGTGCGTCCCGGCCGCCGATCCGGACGCTCAGGCCGGTGATCTCCAGGGCTGTCACGAGTCGCTCCTGCCGCGCCGGGTCCGGGCCAGGACCGCGAACACCAGCGCGGCCAGGATGATCACGGCGCCGAGCGCGTACCACCAGCCTCCCGAGGTCGCGCTGTCCTCCTGCGACACGGTGGCGGGAGCCGAGGTAGGCGTCCGGGAAGTGGCCGCCGCGAACGCGGCTGCCGGTTGGCCGTCACCGACGTAGATCCGCAGCTGTTCTCGATCGCTGAGGGTTTTCCCGTCCGGCGCGGCGGTGAGCATCTCGATGTCCAGGGTGTACGCGCCGGCCGCCGAGAAGGCCCAGTTGCCGTGGACGTGCGAAGCCTTCTCGATACCGGTTTCCTGGGGGAAGGGCCGGGTGCTGTCGAACACCTCCTGGGGCTTGCCGAAGTTCCCGTTGAGGAACAAAGCGAACCGGCCCGGCCCGGCGACGGTGTGCAGCCGCCAGGTGACTTCGCGATCGACCATCCCCGCGATGGACGGGTCCTGCGTGTTCCACCCCGGCCACAGCACGCCGGGCCGCTGGACCTGCGGGAGCAGCCAGACCGGCGCACCGGGTGCGCCGAGGAACGCGTACTCCGCGCCCGTCGGCACTTCCCTCTTCGCCGCCGACACGGCGTGCAGGACGACATCGGGCAGCGGGCGCCAGGTCGCGGGCTGGGTGGTGTCGTCGCGGACCTGGATCTTCCAGGCACCGTCGACCATCCGGGGCCCCATGTCCACGTGGCCGTCAGCGATGACCGTCGGCTGCGCGGGGGTGGCAGCCGCGACCGGCGACGGGGCGAGGGCAGCCGCGAGGGTCAGGGCAGCGAGGCGAAGGATCACGCGCCACCGCCGAGGCAGGTGCGCAGCTCGTCGGCGTTGTGCCGCATCATGGCCAGGTAGTCGCGCGCGTGCTCGTCGAAGGCGTCGCCGTAGAGCAGGCACACCTTGACGTGCTGGTCGGTCGCGACCTGGGTCAGCACGGTCGCGCGCTGGGCGAGGTTCGGTTCCATGAACACGGCCGGCACGTGCAGGTTGCGGATCGTCTCGGTGAGTTTCCGGACCTGCTCGGCGCTCGGTTCCGAGGCCGGGTTCGGCACCACGAAACCGGCGACGGTCAGGTCGTAGGCCTTGGCGAGGTAGCCGAAGGCGTCGTGGGTCGTGATCAACTGGCGGCGGTCCTTCGGGATCCCGGCGATGCGCTGCCGGAGGTAGGTGTCCAGCTCGTCGAGCCGGGCGGAGTAGGTGCGGGCGTTCTCGTCGTAGGTGGCCGCGCCCCGGGGGTCGCGCTGCTTGAGGGTGTCGCGGATCAGCTGCACGTAGGCCTTGGCGTTGCGGACGTCCTGCCACAGGTGCGGGTCGATCTCACCGTGGACGTGCTTGCCGAGCACCGCTTGGGGCAACTGGTGGATCGAGGCACCCGGCTTGCCCAGGAACGCGAACCGCGGATCGTCCGGAACCGTCTCCAGGGCCCGGTTGGGCACGTCGACGACGACGTCGTTCGCGGGCACCGGGTGCTGCTGCCCGGTGCCGCTGTCGGTGTAGGCGTAGACGCCGCCGGTGTCGAGGTCGACGGCCAGGTCGGTGTGCCCCACCCCGATGATCGCGGGCTTGTCCGCCACGGTGTGCGGGTCGACGCCGACGGCGAAGGTGAACGTGCCCTCCCCGATCGGGGCCGAGGCGGCCTGGCCGGTGACCAGCTGCGCCGACAGCGTCAGCCGGTAGACGCCGGGCGCGCTGAACGCCCAGTTCAGGTGGGTGTGCGCGGCCGGCGGCAGGGTCGTGGTGTCCTTCGCGTCGAGCCCGTCGGCGGAGTCGAAGTAGACGTCGGGCTGCCCGAGGGCTTCGGTCAGGTAGACCGCCACCGTGCCGGGCCCCTCCAGTTTCGTCGCGGCCAGCCGGACGTCGGAGGTGCGGGTCGCGCCCCGGGCCTTGCCTTCCCCCCGGACGGCGAGGCCGAGCCACGCGACGTCCAGGCCGATGTCCTCGACCAGTGGCATGACCGTGGCACCGTAGGTTTCCGCGGCTTCGGCCAGCGAGACGTTCGGCGTGCCCGGACGGGCGTTCGCGTCGATCGTCTTGATCAACGCGTGTTCTTCGAGCAGCAGGTGGTTGGTGAAGGTGACGTCGGCCTTCGCCACGTTCGTCGCGTCCCGCGGCGTCGGCTCGTAGGAGTGCGGATCGCCGCCCGAGGGCACGATCGAGGTGACCGACACGCGCTCACCGCCGACGTTGCGCACCAGGTCGGCCAGGATCTCGGTGGTCGTGACCACCGGCAACCTCCCGCCGGTCGCCGCGCCGCTGGAGCACGCGGTCGCCAGCACGCCCACGGCCAGCAGCACCGGGATCGTTCGCCGCATCACCGCTCACCGTCCACAACGGACTTCCGGCGGCGGATCAGGAGCAGGCAGGCCGTGCCGCCGAGCAACGCCAGCCCGGCCAGCGAAACCGGTCCTGCGAACGAGAACCCCGTCGATGCCAGCCCGGCTCCGCGTGAGCGGGCGGCGACGTCGTCCGCGCAGGTGCCGGCCGGCGGAGTCGACGTCGTGACCGGCAGCGCCTGCTTCGGGTCGGCCGGCCCGACGGCGAAGGTCACCGTCTGCTGGTCGCTGGACTGGGCGCCGGAGGCGAGCTTCGCGCTGTGGGTGAAGGTGACGTGGTAGATGCCCTGCTTGGTGAAGGTCCAGTTGCCGTGGGCGTGCGTGCCGAGCCGGACGGCGTAGCTGTCGGGGACGCCGTCGCCGCTGTTGAACGCGAGCACCGGCTTGCCGAAGGGGTCGAACTTGAACACCGCGAGCGCGCCGGGACCATCCACTTCGTCCAGTCGCCAGGTGACATCTCCGCTGACGTCGCCGCTCTTCAGCTCCTCGGTGTTCCAGCCCAGCCACAGCACGCCGGCCTGCTGGGTCTGCGGGATCTGCCAGATCCGGTCACCCGGCTTGCCGAGGAAGGAGAACTGCGTGCCCGCGGGCACGGTGGTGGCGGCCTTGTCCACGACGTGGAACACGACGCTGCCCGGGGCCCGCCAGGTCGTGGTGCCCGCGACGGTGCCGTCCTTGACCTGCGAGACCAGCTTCCCGCCGACCAGGCGCACGGCGTAGTCGGCATGGCCGTCGGCCAGGACGACCCCGGCGCTCGAGGTCACCGGGCCCGCGGGCACGCACGGCTTGGTTGTCGTGCCGGGGGCGGGGGCGCCGCCGGCGGGCGACGAGGCAGGGGTGGAGGACGTCGGCTGGGTGCCGGGCGGGGCCGACGCGGTCGATGACGGCGCCGAGGTGGGCGGCGGCGGGGTGCCCTCGCCGGTCACGACGTGCTCGACCGCCGCGGAGCGGGCTTCGGCGAAGTCGGTGGTGGACCGCGGGACGAACCGTGCGGTCAGGGAACGAGTGCCGGACGCCAGTGCGACAGTGTCCAAAGTGGCCTGTCCGCCGACGACCGGAGCGTGGCCGAGCACGGTGGCGCCGTCGGCGAATTCCACCCAGCCGACCGCGTCGGCCGGGGTGACCGTGCCGGTCAGCTCGACGTTCTCCCCCACGGCGGTGGTCGCCGGGGACGCGGTGAGGGTGGCGGTCGTGGCGGTGGCCGGGATGTCGGCGGCCGACGTACCGCCGACGTACCAGGTGTAGTCGACCAGCCCGGAACTGAGCCGGTGCCCGGCGGTGTCGGTGGCGGTGGCTTCGAAGGTCACCGTGTACCGGCCGAGCGCGCTGAACGCCCAGTTCGCGTGGACGTGACTGCCGACGGCCTGGTGCAACGACTTCGGGCCGCCGTCGCGGGAGCTGAACACCCGCAGCGGCAGGCCGAAGGAGTCGGTCTGGAACACTTCGAGCGCGCCCGGGCCGGCGACACCGGCGAGGCGGAGGTCGATCGCGTCCCCGGCGAACGTGCCGGCGCTCAGGCTTTCGGTGTCCCAGCCCGCGAACAGCAGCGAGAAGTCCTGGACCTGGGGCGCGACCCAGACCGGGGTGCCGGCGGCGCCGAGGAACGAGTACTCCGGGATCTCCGGGACGGCGATGCGGGAGACGTCGTTGTCCCGCAACTGGAACAGCACGTCCTCGGGCGCGAAGTACTGGTGGGGCTGGTTGCCCACGCGCGTGCGCAGCGCCAGGCGTCCGTCGGTGTACTGCACGTCGACGGTGTCGGTGTGCACGTCGTTGAGCACGGTCCGCTGCCGCCCGGCCGGCGCCGGACCGCTCTCCGCGTGCGCGACCGGTGCGAGCAACGGGAGCGACACTGCGGCGACGCACCCGGCCAGCAGCGCGCGCACCGGTCTTGACCTACCCAGCATGGATCTTGTCCCCCATCGCGTGAAAACACATGCGCGAACCTTGTCTTGTTAATGAATATCATTGTCGTTAATGTTCTGTCCAGTCCGTCCCCTTCCGCACGCAAGGAGTTCTTGTGCGTCGTCGTCCTGCCCTGCTGGCCTGCAGCGCCGCCACCGCGGCCCTGCTCGCCGGGCTCTTCGCCGCCCCGGCCCACGCCGCGCCCGCGGTGGTCCTCGATCACGGCCACGTCGACGCGGTCGACGTCGAGTACGAAGACGGGGCCCTCGAGCTGCACGTCCACGACGAGTCGGTCGAACCGTCCGTCGAATACGACCCCGCGCAGGTGGTCCTCAAGGCGCTGCCGGGCGCGCGCACCACCGTCCCCGCCGACGCCTCGTACCGGTTCCTCGGCCCGGCCGGCGCACCGGTCTCGATCCTCCCGGAAACCCAGAACCCGGACCTGCTCTGGCCCGGCTTCAGCACCGAAGAACTGACCACCGGCGTCTTCGCCGGCGACTCGGTCAAGGTCACCCTCAAGTCCGTCCGCGGCCCCGGCGCGGCGAGCGTGTTCACCACCGACCCGTTCGGCGCGGCGAACGTGCTGCTCGACAGCGGTGACGGCCTGCCCGACGCCCTGACCCTGCCCGCCGGGCTGCACGAGCACGTCAACTGGGGCTTCACCCAGCCCGGCGTCTACAAGCTGACCTTCCAGGCCACCGCGACGCTCACCACCGGCGCGAAGGTGTCCTCGGCCCCGGCCGTGCTCACCTTCTGCGTCGACTGATCCCGTTCACCCCCGAGAGAGGTTCGTCATGCGCCTGAAAACCCGTTCCCTGACCGCAGCGGCCGTCGCCGCCGCACTCAGCCTCGTCACGGCCCTGCCCGCCGGCGCGGCGACGACGGTGCTCACCGCCGGGCACGTCGACGTCCTCGACGTCGACTACGCCTCCGGCGACCTCACCGTCCAACTGCTCGACGGCACCGCGAGCCCGAGCGTCAGACGGGCACCGTCCACTGTGGAGCTGGACGTGCTCGCCGCCGCGAAGACCACGGTGCCGGACAACTCCGCCTACAGCTTCCTCGGCGCTCCCGGCTCGACGGTGTGGATCCTGCCGCAGACGCAGAACGCGAACCTGCTGTGGGCGGGCTGGAACAGCACCGACGTCCCCACCGGCACGTTCCAGGGCAACACGCTGACGACGAGCCTGATCAGCGTCAGCGGCGGCAACCTCAGCGTCTACACCCAATCGCTGGGCACGCCGACAGTCCTGTTCAACAGCGGCGACGGACTGCCCGACGCCAAGCCACTGGCAGCCGGGGCGCACACGCACGCCAACTGGGCGTTCAGCGCCGCCGGCACGTACACGGTGACCTTCCGCGTCAGCGGCACCCTGGCGGCCACCGGCGCGACCATCTCGACGGACGCGACGTACACGTTCAAGGTCCTGCCCTGAGCCGCGGCCGGGCGCGCCGGCCTGGCCCCGGTGCGCCCGGCCCGCGGGAGACTGCCGTCCAGGTGCCGCTCGACATCAACCGATCGAATAAGGTTCTGCTGCTGCGGAAAGCCCTCGCCCACAGAACCGGCCCCGATGAACCGGTCGTCGTCGGCGGCCCGGATTCGACCAGCCGTCAACACACGCAGCACGACGTACGGTTTGGTGGTCATCCGGAAGATCCCGTCGCCGCGCCGGCGAATCACCGCGGACGAGCGGATCCGGGTGATCAGCAGCCGGTCCCCCGGTTTCCAGCCCAGAGCGCCAACGACGCTTCGGTCCTGGATCCGCATGGTGGATCCTCCGGTTCAGCGATCGGTGCGGGGGAAGTCGGCCGAACGGCTGACCTCGGCCCACTGCTCGGTCTCGGCCGCGCGTTCTTCGGCAGCCTTGCGGGCGGCCTCGACGGCGTCGCCGCCGAGGATGAGCCGCCGGGGCGGCTTCTCGGCGCCGACGACGTCGATGACGGCCTTCGCACCGCGGGCCGGGTCGCCCGGTTGGTTGCCGTCGTGGGCGTCCCGGTAGCGGTGGACGGCACCGACCGTCTCCTCGTAGTCCGGTCCCACGGCGTGCCGGGTCATCGAGGCGCCCTGCCAGTCGGTCCGGAACGCCCCGGGCTCGACGATGATCACCTTCACGCCGAAGGGAGCCGTCTCGCTGGCGAGCACCTCGGAAAAGCCCTCCACCGCGAACTTCGCGGTCTGGTACGCACCCATCCCGGGGGTGCCGCCGACGCGGCCGCCGATCGAGGAGAACTGCACGAAAGTCCCGGACCGCTGCGCCCGGAAGAGCGGCAGCGCGGCCCGCGTCACGTTCACGACGCCGAAGAGGTTGGTCTCGATCTGCCGGCGGAAATCGTCCTCGGCCATCTCCTCGATCGCCGCACTGTTCGCGTAGCCGGCGTTGTTGACGACCACGTCGAGCCGGCCGAAGCCGGTGGCAGCCTCCTTGACCGCGCGGACGGCGGCCTCCGGGTCGGTGACGTCGAGGGCGACCGGGCGGATCCGCGTGCCGTAACGGGCCACGAGGTCGTCCAGCTGCTCGGGCCGCCGCGCCGTGGCAAGGACGGAGTCTCCCGCGTCCAGTACCGCTTCGGTGAGACAGCGCCCGAATCCGCGGGACGCTCCGGTGATCAACCAGACTCTACTCATGTGAGAGCTCCTTCTTCGTCTAAGTGCGTCATTACTGTAGCACTTAGCGCCTGATTGACGTGACCAGTCGCGTTCACGGCGACCGGTACGTCGGGTCAGCCTCGGGCGAGGGCGACTTACACACGCAGCGTCACCCGACGCTCGCGAGCACGGTCCCGGCGGTCCTACCGTCCGGGACGATGCCCACCGAAAAGATCACCTCGTCACCGGTGCCAACAAGGGCCTCGGCCTGGCCACCGCACGGCAGCTGGCCGCGCCACCTGTTCCGCGGGGCCGGCGACCTTCGCCGCGCTGCTGAAGCGGCGCACATCAGCTGTCCATCACCACGATCGAGGTTTGCCCCATGAACCGGAAGCCCCTCGCCCTGATCACCGCTTGCCTGGCACTCACCGCGCTCCCCGGCACGGCTGACGCCACGCCCGGCCGCGGCGTTTCGGCGGTCACGCTGTTCGACCACGTCGTCGGGGACACCGACTACGTGCTCAAGGAAATCACCCTGGCGCCGGGCGGCAGCACCGGCTGGCACTACCACCCCGGCCAGGTCACCGGCTACGTCAAGCAGGGCGTGCTCAGCCACGACGACGCCACTTGCGAGAGCGATGGCGTCTACCACCCCGGTCAGGTGATCGCCGAAGCGAGCGGGCCCGGCTACGTCCACATCGGACGCAATCTGGGCACGACACCTGTCGTGCTCGAAGTGCTCTACCGCAGCCCGGCCGGGCAGCCGCTGGCCGTGGACCAGGCCAACCCGGGGTGTTCCTACGAATGACGCCAGCGGCTGTTCACCCTACTGTCAGCATCGCGCTCGGAGACTCGAAGACATGACCCAGCACCTGACCGACCGTGCCGCACGGGCCTGGATCGCGACGATGGCCCTGTTCGCCGAAACCCAGCCAAACGGCTTCCACCGCGACGGTCCGGCCGGCACCGCCGAACTGGTCACCGGCGCGCCGATGCCCCTGCTGAACGGGATCATCAGCACCGCAGCCGAACCGGACGCCGGCGAGATCGCCGAGTTCGCCGGGTCACGACGGCTGACGTCCGTGGCATGGAGCCTCCAGATCCGCGGCGGGCGAGTCGACGACCGGATCGCCGCGACCGCCGCGGCCCACGGCCTGGGGCAGCGGACGCTGCTGCCCTTCATGCTGAAGGACCTCGAGCCAGCCGTCGAACCCGAAGCGATCGCGGTTCGTGAAGTATCCAGTGTGGACAGTGCCCTGTACCGCACCACGATGGCCGCCGGGTACGAGGGACCGGCCGAGCTCTTCTCGGTCTTCGCCGCGCCGTCCGTGCTGGACCACCCCGCCATGCACGGCTACGTCGCCGAAATCGACGGCACCGGCGTCGCGACGTCCTTCGGCGTTCTGGTCGACGACATGGTGGGGGTGTTCAACATCGCCGTACCCCCGCCATTCCGCCGCCGCGGCTACGGCCGGGCCGCGACGGCCGCCGTGCTCCGCGATGCGTACGCACTCGGCGCACGGACCGCGTTCCTGCACGCCAGCCCGCTGGGGGTGCCCCTCTACGAAGCGATGGGGTTCGCCCACGCGGAGAACTGGTCGTTGTTCACCGGGTGAGCGTGGTGCTGGGAACTGCTCCTGCCGAGCACGTCCGGTGATCCGGCGGCCGGCATGCACGCCCCGTGCGGGAACACCTCGCGCAGGTCGACGGCTCGGTGACCCTGCTCAGAAGCCGACTTCGTCCCCAGTGCGGAAGCGCTGACCCGGACGACCTGGCAGGAAGTCCCCTCCCATCACCGAGACGCCGGCGACGGCGCGGCGCTGCCACGCGCGAGGTAGTTCGGCTGTGGCCATCGTCGCCCGCCGGGACGCGGTGCACGGACGCGGCTTTACGGCTACCGCCACGATGCTCGACCGACCGGCTTCCCGACCCGTTGTTCCCGCTCAGGCGATGGCGAGCCCACCGTCCACCGGCAGCACACTGCCGTGCACGAATGCTCCGGCTCGGGACGCCAGGAAAACCGCGGCGCCGATGAGGTCGAGGTCCGCGCCGGGTCGCGTGAGCGACAGCCTGCCGAGCATCTCGGCCATCCGGCCGGACGTCATTTCCGTCTCGAAGGGTCCCGGGGCGATCGCGTTGACGGTGATCGACTCCGGGCCCAGCGCCAGTGCCAGGTGCCGGGTGAGCGTGTGCACCGCCGCCTTGGTCGTCGAATACGCGAATCCGCGTCCCGACGGCTTCAGCCCGACCACCGAGCCGATGTTGACGATCCGCGCCGGGTCGGCCGGGGAGGCGGCTTCCCGCAGCTTCGGGAGCAGCCGCTGCACCAAGCCGAACACCGGCTTGACGTTGATCGCGAACAACTCGTCGAAGGCGGACTCGGGGTAGGTGTCCACTTCGCCACGGACGTTCGCGCCGGCGTTGTTGACCAGGACGTGCACCGCCGGTTCGGCGGACAACGCTTCCGCCACCGCGTCCATCCCCCCTGTCGTCGACAGATCGGCCGGCACGGCGGTGCAATTGCCCCGCTCCCCCAGGCGGTCGGCGGTGGTGGCCAGGGTTTCCGCCGAGCGGCCGACGATGTAGACCTTCGCCTGCCGCTCGACGAAACCGCGGGCGATCATCTCGCCCAGACCCCGGCCACCACCGGTGACCACCACGACCTTGTCCCGGACGGAGAACAGTTCGTCCATCATGCTCCTATCATTATCCTCAAAGAGCACGATGTCCAGCGTTCACTGCACCGAGCGAATCGTCCCGCCGTCCACCCGCAGCGTCGCACCGCTGATGTAGTCGGCGTACGGGCTGGCCAGGTACGCGACCGCGCCCGCGATCTCCTCAGGCCGGCCGAACCGGCCGACGTCGTTGGGCACGAAGTCCTCGGCCGCGTTGCGCTCGATCTCGGCCCACTCCCCGCCCCAGCCGCGCTCCGGCGCCATCTCGGTCAGCAGGCGCTGCACCGAGTCGACCAGGATCGCCCCCGGAGCGACGACGTTCGACGTCACGCCGGTGCCCTTCAGGTCGCGGGCCAGCGACACCGCAAGGTTGTGGCGCGCGGCCAACGTCGCGTTGTAGTGGGGCTGCATCGCCATCGGCTGCCCGCTCAGACCGCCGCCGATCTGGATGACCCGGCCCCAGCCGCGGGCCCGCATGCCCGGCACGAACCGGTGGATCATGCGCACGCCGGACACCACGTTGACGTCGTAGGTGCGCAGCCAGACCTCGGGCGTCGAGTCCGCCCAGCCGAGGTGGTCGTACGCCCCGGCGTTGTTGACCAGCACGTCGACGTCACCGGCCACGGCCGCCACCGCGTCGGCACCCTCGTCGGTGGCGAGGTCGCCCACGGCCACCGCCTTGGCACCGACCTTCTCCGCGACCGCGCGGGTCCGGGCTTCGTCGCGCCCGTGGACGACGACGTCCGCGCCTTCCTGCGCGAGCAGCAGGGCGATCGCTTCGCCGAGTCCCGAGCTCGAGCCCGTGACGAGCGCGCGCCGGCCGGTCAGTTGCAGATCCATGTTCTCGTTCTCCACATGTATACGACTGTAGACTTTAATCGTAGTCTACACTCGTATACATGACTGAGCCACGTCGCCGCGACGCCGCCGCCACCCGAGAGGCCATCCTGCGCGCGGGCATCGAAGCTTTCACCCGCGCGGGGTACGACGGCGTCGGCGTCCGGGAGATCGCCCAAGCGGCCGGGGTCACCGCGATGCTCGTGAACCGCTACTTCGGTTCCAAGGAAGGCCTGTTCACGGAGGTGGTCGAGGTGTCGCTGACCGAACGGACCGTGCTGGGCGCCGACCCGGCGACGCTGGCCCGCGACGCCGCGGCGACGCTCGTGCGCCGCACCGCGCCCGACGCCGGTGACTTGGACCCGTTCCTGCTCGTCCTGCGGTCCGCCCCGAACCCCCGGGCCGCGGAGATCCTGCGCGCCGGGATCGAAAAGCACGTCGAGCGGCACCTGTACGACGTCGTCCCGGGCACCCGCGGCACCGAGCGGGCGGCGATGGCGCTGGCGGTGATCAACGGATTCTGGCTGATGCGCAAGGTGATCGGCAGCACCGCGCTCAACGAAGCGGACGAAGAAACGCTGCGGAACACCCTCGAAACCCTGTTCCGAGTGCTGATCGACTGAGGCGGCCGGTCAGGTGCCGGGCTCGGTCGTGGCGCGCTCGATGTCGTACAGCTCTTCGAAACCGGCGAGCTCCTGGAAGCTCTCGTAGATCGCGAAGGACTCCGCCGCCGGGCGGCCACTGGGTTTTCCCGCGCGCTGCAGCTCGTACGCCTCGCGCAGCGCGGCGAACGCCGCCGTCTGGCCGGTCACCGCGTCGATCAGGATCGCGTACCCCAGACTCCGCCACTCCTCGGCGGTGTGGAGGTCGAACGACGTGAGTGTGGCGACGGGCGCCGAAAGGCGGGCCGGAGCCTCGGCCAGCTGCTCGTCGTTCGCGGGCAGCAGCATGACGACGTCGGCGCCGGCCTCGTGGTAGGCGGTCAGGCGTTCGACGGCGCGCTCGAAGTCCTCGTTCTGCACCGCACCCGTGCGGGCGATCAACAGCAGGTCGGGGTCGCGGCGGGCCTGCGCCGCGAACCGGATCTTGGCCACCATCTCCTCGAGCGGGATCAGGTGCTCGACGTGCCGATGATGACTGGCGCGCTTCGGCGCGACCTGGTCTTCGAGCTCGATGGCGTGCACGCCGGCCGCCTCGAGCTCCCACACCGTGCGGGCCACGTGGATGGCGTCGCCGAAGCCGACTCCGCCGTCGACGATCAGCGGCAGCCGGGAGCGCCGCCGGATCTGCCAGCTCGCCGCCGCGAGGTCCGAAACGCTCAGCAGCGCCTCGGAAATCGCCAGCGAGTAGCCCAGACCGCCACCGCCGAGGTACCCGCCGTCGTACCCGAGCCGCTCGCAGAGCCGCGCGGTGAGCGCGTCGGGACACCACTGCACCATGACCGGCTCACCGCTCGACACCCGCGCGCGGAACGCCGCCCGATCGAGACCCACCATGTCCGCTCCCATCGCACCCGTCACAGGTCGAGGACCAGCTCCGCGGAGGAGCAGCTCCCGACGCAGATCATCATCGTGTCGCCGGCCGCGCGCTCGTCGTCGTCGAGCACGGTGTCGCGGTGCACCGGCGAGCCGCCGAGCACCTTCGTGCAGCACGTGCCGCAGAAACCCTCCTCGCACGAGTACGGCACCTCGGGTACGAGGTCGCGCACCGCTTCGAGGATCGTCGTGCCGTCGGCTACCTCGACAGTCTGCCCCGTCTGGGCCAGCACCACCGTGAACGGCCGCGCGTGGCTGTCCGGCGCGCCGTCCTCGCCCGGCTCGGTGGTCCCGGCCGTGAAGAGTTCGAAGTGGACATCGAGCTCGGGCCGGACCCGGCTCGCCACCGCACGCAACGCGTCGAGCATCGCCGCCGGTCCGCAGCCGTAGATCGCCGCACCGGCCGGAGCCGACTCGACGATCTCCTCCAGCGGAAGCAGGCCGAACCGGTCCTGCGGCCGGACGTCGACGGCCGCGTCCGCCGCGCACGCCAGCTGGTCGAGGTCCGGCAGGAACGCCATCGACTCCAGCGAGCGCCCGCCGTAGTGCAGCCGCCAGCCGGCGCCGCGGGCCGTGAGCTCGCGCGCCATGCCCAGGATCGGCGTGACGCCGATTCCGCCCGCGACGAGGACGTACGACCCGGCCGGGCGCAGCGCGAAGTGGTTGCGCGGCCCGCGGATCACCAGCTCCTTGCCGACGAGCGCGGTGTCGTGGATCTCCGCGGAGCCACCGCGGCCGGCGAGCTCGCGCAGCACCGCGATGGTGTAGGAGTACGGGTCCCCGCGGTCGCCGCACAGCGAGTAGTGCCGGATCCGGCCGGACGGGAGGACGACTTCCACGTGCGCCCCGGGTTCCCACGGCGGCAGCTGCCCGCCGTCGGCTCGCGCGAGCCGCAGCGAGATCACCCCGTCGGCTTCCCACCGGGCTGCCAGCACCCGGACCTGGAGTTCCGCTTCGGTCGTCATGGCCCACCTTCACGTCTTCGTGATTGCTCCTATAATTAGCATAGAAAGCCGACCCATCGATGACAAGAGCGAAAGCGAACGAGGAGAGACCCGTGACGGCACCGGATCCGACGACCAAGCTGGTGTACCTGGCCCGGCGCAACCCCGCGCTGTCGGCCGCCGAGTTCGTGGTCCGCTGGCGGCAGCATTCGCTGCTCGCCGGCAGCATGCCGCTGATCCGGCCCGGCATCGTGCAGACCGCGCACTGCCTGAACCTGTTCGACCGCACGGTGTTCGCGCGCGCCGCCCTCGACTACGACGGCGTCAACTTCCTCACCCTGACCGGCCCCGAGGTCGCGACGGCGATGTGGCAGCACGACGAGATGATGGAGCTGGTGCAGCCGGACGAGCTCGCGACCTTCTCGACCTACGCCCGCCACTTCACCCTGACGACGCACGAGCACCTCGCAAGCCCCGGGGGCATGCGCGCGCACTGCCTCGCCGTCTTCCTCAAGCGCGACCGCGCGCTGACGAACGAACAGTTCGTCGCGGCGTTGACCGAGGCGCACGCCGGGGTGGCGGCGGGCACCCGCCGCGGCGTGGTGAACGCGGTGGTCGACCGGCCGCCGGGCTACAACTTCGACGCGGTGACCGAGCTGTGGTTCGACAGCGCCGAGGAGATGCGGGCGTTCACCCGGGCACCGGCGTTCGAGGACGTCTACCTGAAGCGGCGCGCCGAGTTGTGCGACGAGATGCGCACGATCGCGATGGCGACCCGGCTGAGTCACGCCCGGCCCGCGATCGACGAGCGAACCGCCGTCGACCGGCCGATCGCGCAGCCTTCCTAGGGCACAAATGGTTCACGCGCGGGGCCCCGGTGCGTCAGGGGCCCCGCGCGTGCGTCGGGGGGATCGGCGGCTCAGACGATGTGCGGAGCCTTGGTGTCCGTGGCCAGCACGGTCCGCGGCAACAGCTCGACGAGTTCCTCGAGCGGCCACGGCCCGGCGTTCTCGTCCCGGAAGATCGTGCGCGCCTCGACCGGGTGGCTGTACATCCCGATCTTGCCGCCCCCGGCCCGGAACACCCGCCCGGTGACGTCCGCGGCCCCGTCGCTCGCGAGGTAGACGACGATCGGGGCAACCAGCGACGCGTCGGCTCGCGGCTCCTTGGCGCGGGCTCGCCGCTCGCTCATCACGCCCTCGGCGATCCGGGCCGCGTCGCGCTGGGCCTGGTCGGCCGTCATCCGCGTCAGCGCGAACGGCGCGACCGCGTTCACCGTGATGCCGTCGTTCTGCAGCTCCCAGGCCAGCGCGTAGGTCAGACTCGTCACGCCGCCTTTGGACAACGCGTACTCCGCGTTGCCCAACGGTGCTGCCCACTGGTTCGACGTGGTGTTGATGATCCGCCCGCCACCCTGGCGCCGGAGCACCGGGATCGCGTGACGGCACATCGCGAAGGTGCCTTTGAGGTTGACCCCGACCATCACGTCGAAGTCCTCCTCGGCGGCGTCCTCGATCTTGTGCTGGCGCACCACGGCCGCGTTGTTCACCACCACGTCGAGCCGGCCGAACGCCTCGACCGCCGTCGCCACGACCCGGGCCGCGCCCTCCCACTCGGCGACCGACTCGTAGCTGGCCACGGCCTCGCCGCCGGCCGCCCGGATGGCGGCCACCACCTCGTCGGCGGGACCGGCGGCCGTGCCAGCCCCGTCCGGATCCACGCCGAGGTCGTTGACCACGACCTTGGCGCCGGCCGCCGCGAGCGCGAGGGCCTCACCGCGGCCGATGCCCCGGCCGGCGCCGGTCACGATCGCCACCCGTCCCTCGAGCGGACCCTGTCCAGCCATCGTTCCTCCTCCACAAGCCACTATCAGGTTAATGATAGGAGCGAAGTCGCAGGTGTCAAGCCGAGTCGAGTTCACCTGCCCGGCTCGGAGTGAACCGAAGAGACGCTTGACCAACCCGAAATCCAGGCTAATAGTAGGAGCAATTGGTCCGGTTCTCGGCCTCTCACCATCCACAAAGGAGCAACGATGCTCGACTGTGCCCGGTCAACCACCCTCGGAACCACGACTTGCCCCGCGACGGCGAGGCAATCCCGGTGAGCGCCGCCGACCCGCGAACCGTCCGGCGCGAGGTCCGCCGCGTCGTCGCCTCGAGCTGCCTCGGCACCGCCATCGAGACCTACGACTTCGTCCTCTACAGCTCCGCCGCGGCGCTGATCTTCGGGCCGTTGTTCTTCGCGCAGCTCAGCCCGGCGGTCGCGACCATCGCGTCGTTCGCCACCTTCGCCACGGGCTACCTGGTCCGGCCGCTCGGCGGCTTCGTCTTCGGCTACCTGGGCGACCGCTTCGGGCGCCGGTGGGTGCTGGTCACCACGGTGTGCCTCGCCGGCGGCGGCACCGGGGTCATCGGCCTGCTGCCGACCCAAGCGCAGATCGGCCCGCTCGCGCCGGTCCTGCTGGTGCTCCTGCGCATGGTGCAGGGCCTGGCGCACGGAGGCGAATGGGGCGGCGGCGTGCTGATGATCGCCGAGCACGTCGAGCCGCGCCGGCGCGGGCTGTACACCGGCATCGGGCAGGGCGGCCTCTCGCTCGGGGCGGTCATCGCCACCCTGGTGATGGCGGTCGTCGCCGGGCTCCCGGAGCCCGTCCTGTTCGGCTGGGCGTGGCGCATCCCGTTCCTGCTGAGCTTCGTGCTCATCGCGCTCGGCATCTACCTGCGGCTGCGGATCAGCGAGTCCCCGCTGTTCGTCGAAGCCAAGCGGGCGCGCGGGCAGAAGGCGGGCCTGGCGAGCCACCTCGGCCCGCTGGTCCGCGGGATCCTCGCGAGCATCCCGCCCACGATGTCCGCGGCCTTCTTCGGCAGCTTCGCGGTGAGCTTCGCCGTCGCCGCCGGGCATTCCCGCACGACCGTGCTCCTCGCGCTCAGCGCGAGCTGGATCCTGTCGACCTTCACGATTCCGTTGTACGGCCTGGTTTCCGACCGGCTCGGCCGCCGGCCGGTCTACGTGGCCTCGGTGCTGGGCGTCGCGATCGCCACGTACCCGTTCCTGCTGGCGATGCGCAGCCACTCGACGGCGTTGCTGTTCGTCGCGTTCATCGTGTTGTTCAGCTTCATCACCCCCGCCGCGCAGGGCACCATCGCGTCGCTGCTGAGCGAGCTCTTCCCGACGCGGCTGCGCTCGACGGGCGTCTCCCTCGCCTACCAGCTCGCCGCGATCGTCGGCGGGCTGACCCCGGTGGTGAGCGCGACCCTCCTGACCACCTCCGGCGGGCTGGGCTGGGTGGTCGTGGTGATCGCGGGCTTGTGCGTGATCGCGGCACCCGCCGTACTGCTCGGCCGTGAGTCGGTCGGGAAGTCGCTGGCCGACACCGCGGCCCCGCGCCCGGTACCGGAGGAACTCCCGGCCCGCTGAGGACGAACCGGCTGGGGTGCCTCCACCCCAGCCGGTTCGTTCAGTTTCCGGAGCCGCGCCGGACCGGTTCGAGCGCTCCCTTGAGGAACACCAGAGGTGCCCCTTCGCCGTCCGCTTCGAGCGCGGCGACCGCACCGAGCACGACGTAGTGGTCACCGGCCTCGTGGACGTCGGCGAAGGTGCAGTCGAGCCACGCGAGCGCGCCTTCGAGCACCGGCGCCCCGGACGGCGCGGGCCGCCAGCCGATGCCGCGGAACTTGTCGGCACCGCGGGCCGCCAGGCGGCGGCAGATCCATTCCTGGTCGTGGGCGAGCAGGTTCACGGCGAACCCGGGCGCGGTCCGGATCTTCGGGAACGTCGTGCTGGCGCGCGCCGGGCAGAACCCGACCAGCAGCGGGTCGAGGGACACCGAGAAGAACGATCCCACGGTCATCCCGACCGGCGTCCCGGCCCGATCGAGCGCGGTGACCGCTACGACGCTCGTCGGGAAGTGCCCCAGCACCGCGCGGAACCGGTCGGAGCCCGGCGGCGCGCTCACCGCCGGGCCCCCGCCTTGAGCGCCGACAGGACGCGCTCGGCGGTGAGCGGGAGGCCGTGCAGCCGCACGCCGACGGCGTCGAACACGGCGTTGGCCACAGCCGGGGCGACCCCGATGTTCACCAGCTCGCCCACGGACTTCACCGCGTCGTCGTCGGCGGCGGGCTCCAGCACCCGGACCTCCAGCGGCGGGACGTCGGCCGCGGACGCGATCCGGTAGTCGCCCAGGGTCGCCGTGACGACCGCGCCGTCCTCGACGACCAGCTCTTCGAGGAGGGTCTGGCTCAGCCCGTAGACGAACCCGCCTTCGAGCTGGCCCCGGTGCGCGACGTCGTTGAACACGCGCCCGGTGTCGGCGACCAGCAGGGCCCGGCGCACGTCGATCCGCCCGGTCTCCTCGTCGACGCCGACTTCGACGGCGATCCCCGCGTGACTGCGGACGTCGGCGTCCGGCGGCGCGGGCCAGCCGGCGGCCGCCGTGCCCTCGGCGACCACGGCGGGGATCCCGAGCTCCACCAGTCGCCGGGACGGCCAGTACCCGCCGCCCTCGCCGGGTGCGCCACCCAGCTCCGCCAACGCCGCCCGGCAGCTTTCCACCACGGCTGTCCCGGCCACCGCGGTCACCCGGCTGGCGCCGGTGCCGGAGTCCTGGAGCGCCGGGTCCGCGCCCACGTCGACGGCCTGGATGCGGATGAACTCCCCGGGTACGCCCAGCGTCTCGGCGGCCAGCCGCTCGAACAGGGAGTAGCTGCCCGAGCCCTGGTCGACGACCGACAACTCGATCCGCACGCCGTCGCTCGCCACGACGCACCGGACGGTGCTCAACCCCGGGCCCGTGTCGCGGAAGGTCAGCGCGACGCCGATGCCCCGCTTCCCGCTGGATTCGGCGCGCCACTTCCCCACGGTTTCCCGCAGTTCCGCGACGATCCGCCGGACTCGCGCGTTCGCCGCGTTGGCGTGGCGGAACTCCACCGGATCGATCCCCAGCTCGTGGGCGATCACGTCCACTTGGGACTCCGACGCGAACAGCGCCTGGAACTCGCCGGGCGCCCGGACGTGCCCGCCGGGGAGGTTGTTCGAGTAGTAGCTCACGCAGCTCTCGCGCCGGTTCGCGACGGCGTACGACCCGTAGGGCGCGTGGATGGTGGGGATGACGACCATCGGGACGGCCTTGACGCCGCCGAAGGCACCGCCGTCGATCACCGTTTCCGCGTGCAGCGCCCGCACCACGCCGCCGGTGACCGCGGTCCGCAGGCGCACCCTCGCCGGGTGGCGCGTCGCGGTGGTGGTCAGCTCTTCGTCGTAGGACATCGTGTGGCGCGCCGGTCTCCCCGTGCGACGGGCGAGCAGGTAGCAGGCGATTTCGGCGTACGGGAACCCCTTCGACCCGAAATCACCGCCGACCGGGCTCAAGTGGACGCGCACGGTGTCCACCGGAACGTTCCCCACCTCGGCGACGAGGCGACGGAGGTTGAACGGCTCCTTGTGCGTGGCCCAGATGTCGACGCGGCCCTCCGTCACCGACACCAGGCAGGCGTGCGGTTCCAGGGGCGCGGAGTGATTGCGGGCGGCGGTGAAGGTGTGGTCGAAGACGTGGTCGGCCGCCGCGAACGCGGTGTCGACCTCGCCTTCCTCGGTGGCCCAGATGCCTTGCGCGTTCGGGCACGGCCGGTCGGCGACCGCGCCCGGGTACTCCGCGTACCGCGGGTGCAGCGGATCGTCGGCTCCCATCGCTTCGTCGAGCCCGGTGATCTCCGGCAGCGGTTCGTACCCGACGTCGACGGCTGCCGCCGCGGCGACGGCCGTGGCCGGGTCGACCGCGGCTACCGCCGCCACGCGCTGCCCGGCGCACAGCACGCGGTCGCCCGCGAGCACGGGGTAGTCCCGCAGAGCGCGGCCGAGCAGGATCTCCCCGATCTCCCGATGGGTGAGCACGTCCACGACACCCGGCATGGCCAACGCGTCGCTCGTGTCGACGCCGGTCACCCTGGCGTGGGGAAAGGGGGAATGCACGAAGGCCACGTGCAGGGCTCCGGGAGCCCGGACGTCGGCGACGTACGCGGCTCCGCCGTCCACCTTCGCCGAGCCGATCGCGCGACGGTTCACGATGCCCCACCTCCCGAGCCGATCTCTTCCAGCGCACGCTTGACGAATACCCCGGCCATTTCCCGCTTGTAGTCGGCACTGCCCCGGTGATCCCCGACCGGCGACACCGCATCGCGGACCGCCGCGACGACGTCGTCCGGCTCCCGCAGCTCGTCGTGGGTCCGGCCCACCAGCAGCGCGGCCGCTTCCTCGCACGCGACCGGGACCGGCCCGACCGCGCCGCAGAACACCCGCGCGGCCGCGATCCGGCCGCCGTCGAAACGGACCCGGACGGCGGCGCTCACCGTCGCGTAGTCGTCGGCGGTCTTCGGCAGGAACTTGCGGTACGAGCACCGCTCCCCCGCGACGGGCAACGGCACGACGACCTCCCTGATCAGCTCGTCCGGTGCGAGCACCGTCGACATCGGACCGTCGCCGAGTTCGGCCACCGGGACCCGACGGGTACCGCCGGTGCCCACGATCCCGGCTTCGGCGTCGAGGGCGGCCAGCAGCACGGGCGGGTCCTGTGCTGGTTCGGCCAGCGCGAGGTTCCCGCCGACCGTGCCCCACGCCCGGACGCGGACGTTGCCGATGTGGCCGAACATCGCGGCCACTTCGGGACGTTCGCGGCGGAGCACCGGATCCGCCGCCAGCCGGCCGTGCGTCATCGCCGCACCGATGACGAGCCCGCCGTTCTCGACCCGCACGCCGCGGAGTTCGGGGATCCGGGACACCGACACGAGCGTCGCGGCCGAGACCAGGCCGAGGTTGGCGAGCAGGCCCACCGAGACCCCGCCGGCCACGGCCAGGGCTTCTTCTCCGGCGAGTGCCTCGAACGCTTCCTCGAACGAGCGGGCCGACACGAACCGCGTGCTCATCCGGCCTCCCGCGCCTTCTCGATCGCCCGGACGATGCCGTAGTACGCGCCGCATCGGCAGAGGTTGCCCAGCATCCGCTCCCGGATGTCCGCATCGGACAGTCCGAAGAGCTCGCCGGACAGGACCAGCGACGCAGCCGTGACCAGCTGGCCGCTGGTGCAGTACCCGCACTGGAACCCGCCCTCCGCCAGGAAGTCCTCCTGCAGCGCGCGCAGCCCGGGATGGGCCGCGAGTCCTTCGACGGTGACCACCTCCGCGCCGTCCACCTGGGCCGCGAAGGTCAGGCAGCTGCTGGTCGGCGCGCCGTCGACGAGCACGGTGCAGGCACCGCACACGCCGACAGCGCACCCCGCCTTGGCTCCGGTGAGGCCGAGTTCGTCGCGGAGCACGCCCAGCAGGCGGGCGGCCCCGTCGACCAGCAAGGAGCGGGGTTTTCCGTTGACGGTCACCGAAACCGGGTACCCGGCAACCGGCGGTTCCTGGTGGAGCGCGGCTTCCTCGGGCATCGGTCCTCCGCTCAGCTCTGCCGCAGGCCGGCTTCGACGAGCAGCGGCAGCACCTGCTCGTTGAACTGCGCGATTCCGCTTTCGTAGTCGACCCAGCTGAGGGCGACGCCGTCGGCGCCGGACCGCTTCACCTCGACGAGCCGGTCGACGATCTGCTCCGGCGTGCCCACCAGCTGGAGACCGCCCCAGCCGGCGATCATGCCGCGGGCCATCGCGCGGAACTGCTCCCGCGGCCACGACCGGTTGTCGCCGCCGATCAGCTCGTCGATCAGGTTCTGCGCGGCGGCGAAGTCGCCGAGCTCGTCGACGCAGTGCTCGAAGTACCGCTTGGCTTCCGCTTCGGTGTCGGCGCACACGACGGTGCCGACCGTCAGGACCCCGATCTCGCGGCCCTGCTGCTCGGCGCGCTTGCGCAGGTTCGTGTTCATGTCCCGCAGCTTGCCGAGGTCGGGGTGCACCTGGAAGCCGAAGTCCGCGTGCCGGGCCGCGAAGTCCATGCCCGTCGGGGACGAGCCGGCCTGGACGATCACCGGCCGGGGTTGCTGGACCGGCCGCGGCGCGAGGTAGGCGTTCTTCGCCTGGAAGAACTCACCGTCGAAGTCGAACTGGTCGTTCTCCGTCCACAGGCGCTCGATGAGCGTGATCCACTCCTCGGCGATGCGGTACCGCTCGTCGTGCGGCGGGTTGGCCTTGCCGAACATCGCCATCTCCGGCGCGTTCCACCCGGAGACCACGTTCAGGCCGAACCGGCCGTGGCCGATGTGGTCGATGGTCGCGGCCTGCTTCGCCGCGACGAGCGGCTCGAACAGCGGCACGTGGGCGGTGGCGAGCACCTGGATCCGTTCGGTGGCCGCGGTGATGCCCGCCGCCCAGGAGAAGACCTCGAACTGCGCGGAGTTCGGGTCGGTGTCGCCGCCGATCCCGCGCCACCGCGCCAGCGGGAGCAGGAACTCCCAGCCGGCGGCGTCGGCCGCCCTGGCGATCGCGAGCTGCTGCGGCCAGGTCGGCACGATCCGCCCGGACTCGACCTTGGTGAGGGTGGTGCCGCCCTTGCAGTTCATCGCGAAGACGCCGAGCTTGAGCGCGTTGTCGTTGCGCAGGGGCGCCACCGCGGGCGCCTCGGGGAGGAAAGCCGGACTGGTGGTCACCCAGCACTCCGATCGTCGTTGAATGGAGTTCAGAGCGGCCGACGTGCCGTCGAACACTCTTATCATGCGCATGATAGTCCTGGATTCAGGCAGCGTCCATCGTGAATGACAGGCCCGCCCGAGGCGCCGCGACTTCGGCGAACCACGACAGCGCCTCGTGGAATTCCGCCAGGGACGGCGCGGGCAGGTCGATGATGAAGTCCGTCGCGCCGAGCTTGAGCCAATCTTCGACGGAGGCGGCCACGCGTTCGGCGGCAGCGTCGCCCGGCGCCTCGAACGGCGGTGCCGGCTCCCCTCGTGGTGCACGCCCGCCCAGCGGCGCCAGCGGCGCGACGATCTTGAAGCCATCGGGCCGCGCCTCCCATTCGGGGGTGCCCCGCACCTTGCCCAGGACGTCGACAATGGCGTCCCGAGGCGCCCCGAACGGCGCCCAGCCGTCCCCGAGCCGCAGGGCGCGGCGCAGACCGACCAGCCGGTTCCCGCCGATCCAGACCGGCGGACGCGGGAGCCGCTTCGGCCGGGGCTCGCAGATCAGCTCGTCGAACCGCGCGAACTCCCCGTGGTGACTGGCGACTTCGCTGCCCCACAAGGCTTTCATGGCCTCGATGTGATCGTCCACAATGGCGCCCCGCCGATCGAAGTCGACCCCGGCGGCGTCGGCTTCGTGGCGGCGGCTGCCGACACCGAACCCCGCGATCAACCGGCCGCCGGAGAGGTGGTCGAGCGTCGCGAGTTCCTTGGCGGCGATCAGCGGGCTGCGGAGGTGCGCCTGGTAGACGAGGGTGACCAGGCCGATCCGCCGGGTCGCGGCGGCGAGGAAGCCGAGGGTGGCGATGGCGTCGTAGAACCGGGCACGCCCGTAGATGCGCAGTTCGTCGACGGCCAGTGCGCCGTGGTCCCCGCAGGCGATGAAGGCGTAGCCGAGATCGTCGGCCCGCCGCGCGATGGCGAGGAGGTCGTCCGGGGTGGCGTCCGCTTCCCAGTCCCGCAGGCTGATCGGGTAGAGGATCGGGGGAAACAGGCCGAACGCTGGCATCTTCGCTCCTTCGGGACCGTTGACCGCTTACGCTCCTATGATTAACCTCTTATCGAAGCGCTGTCCAGCGAAGCGGGAGACGAGCCATGGACTTGGGCGTGACGGTCGTGGTCGGGGTCGGCGGCATGGGACAGGCGATCGCCCGGCGGCTCGGCTCTGGGACCACGCTGCTGCTCGGTGACCACGACGAGGCCCGGCTCGACCGCGCCGCCGCAGAGCTGCGCGGCGAGGGACACCAGGTGGTGACGCGGGCCGTGGACGTCGCCGACCGCGGTTCGGTTGCCGCGCTCGCCGCCACCGCCGCCGGCCTCGGCGCGGTCACCCGGGTCGCCCACACCGCCGGCGTGTCCCCCGCCCAGGCGCCTGCCGAGCGGATCCTGCGGATCGACCTCCTGGGCGTCGCGTTCGCCATCGAAGAGTTCGGCGAGGTCATCACCTCCGGCGGTGCCGGCGTCGTCATCGCGAGCATGGCCGGGCACCGCCTGTCCGCCCTGCCGCCCGAACAGGAACAGGAGCTGGCCGTGACGCCCGTCGAAGACCTGCTGAACCTGCCGTTCGTCGGGGAGGCCGCGCGATCGCCGCGCACCGCCTACTGGCTGGCCAAGCGGGGCAACCAGCTGCGTGTCCAGTCCGCCGCGACGCGGTGGGGCGAGCGCCGCGCCCGGCTCAACTCGATCAGCCCGGGCGTGATCGCCACCCCGATGGGGCACCAGGAGCTCAGCGGGCCGGGTGGTGACCGCATGCGCGCGGCGGTGTCGGCCTCGGCGGCCCGGCGGGTCGGCACGCCCGGCGATGTCGCCGCGGCCGCGGCCTTCCTGCTGGGGCCCGACGCCGGCTTCGTCACCGGCACCGACCTCCTCGTCGACGGCGGCGTGACAGCGGTGCGAGCCCAGGAAGCCCGCACGGCGGGTGCGCGATGACGACACCCTGCCGCCACCGGTGCGGCTTCGCCGGCAACCCGTCGACCTACTACGAGGTCATGGAGCCCCTGACCCCCAACGGGCAGCCGCCGGTCCTGATGGTGACGGGCGGAGTGCACTCGGGCGCGTGCTACCAGGTGACACCGGACGGCCGACCGGGCTGGGCCGACGACTTCCTCCGCAGAGGCCACACCGTCGCCTTGGCCGACTGGCCGGGAGTCGGCCGCAGTGGCCACATCCCGCCGGGCGAGCTGAGCGGCCAGACCATCGTGGACGGACTGGCGGCGGTGATCGAGGAGATCGGCGGACGAGCGGTGGTGCTGACGCATTCGATCGGCGGCGCGTTCGGCTGGAAACTGGTCGAGCAGCACCCGGACGCGATCGCGGCGGTGATCGGGGTGGCCCCGGCGTCACCGGGCAACATGGGTGCCGAGCTGGGCCACCTGGTGCGCGACGAGGGCAACCGCAAGGTGGTGGCCATGCCATCCGGCGAGGCAGTGCTGGACCTCGACCGGACGTTGTCGTTCCCACCGGAGTTCCACCGGGCGAAGCTCGTGGGCTCGAGCACCCGCTTCCCGCTGGAGGACGTCGACACCTACTTTCGCTCGTTGCAGGGCATCAGCGGCCGGATCGTGTTCGAGCGCACGAACATCGGCGGCGGTCAGCTCCGGATCGAGGACGCGTCCGGCTTCGCCGGCAAGCGGATCCTGGTGGTGACCGGCACCGAGGACATCGATCACCCGCGGGAGCAGGACGGCGCGGTCGTCGACTGGCTGAACGCCGCGGGCGCGCGGGCGGAGCTGTGCTACCTCGGCGACCGCGGGATCACCGGCAACGGCCACATGATGATGCTGGAACGCAACAGCTCGGACATCGCGGGCATCCTGATCGACTGGCTGGAGACAGCGCTGCCGGCGTGACGGCGGTGCCGTGGTCACCGCGGCGTGAAGCGCTCACGCGCGGACCGGATGTCGGCGAACATGTTCTCGGCCAACAGCTGCCGGCCGGGGTACGTCGACGCGGGTGCCAACTTCGAGCGGCTCGGAGCCGGACCGCGGCCACGCAGCCGGCGATGGCGGTGGCCACTCCGAGCTATCCGAGGTGTCCGGCCCGCACCAGCGAAACCGCTTCGCCGATGCTGATCACGTCCGCGTACCGGTCCGCCAGGTCGGCCAGCGCGACCGGCCCCGAGAGCGGACGCGGGTCCGCCACGCACTGCCGGACGATTTCCACGCGCAGGCCGAGCGACGCGGCGTCCACGGCGGTGGCACGCACGCACCCGCTCGTGGTCATTCCGCAAAGGAGCACCGTGTCGACGTCCGCTTCGGACAGTCGCGCCGCCAGGTCCGTTCCGGCGAACGCGGAAGCGTGGCGCTTGTCGACCACGACGTCGCCATCCCGCGGCCCGATCCGCGGGTCCAGCTCGGTTCCCGGCGCGCCCCGCAGCAGCGGGCTCAAGTCGAATCGGGCCGCCCAGGCCGGATCGACGTCCGCCAGGTCGTCGAACCCGATACGCACGAGGAACACCGGGATCCCCGTCCGGCGCGCGTGGTCGAGGAGTTCGGCAGTGGCCGCGACGGTGGGGGAAGCACCCGGGTCGGCGTCGACGAAGTGCCGTTGCAGGTCGACGACGACCACCGCCGGCCGGCGGCCCGGTCCGTGCCGGCGGCCGGAGCCGAGTCCCGCCAGCAGTCGCGCCATGGCGGCTTCGACGCTCTCAGCGGAAGACATGGCCCCCGTCCACGATGATCGTTTGCCCGGTGATGAACGACGCGGCGTCGGACGCGAGGAACAGGACGGCCCCCACGAGGTCGGCGGGGACCGCTGCCCGGGGGATGGCCCGCACGGCGACCGCGTTGTCGAGCACGTCGCGCGGGTAGCGCTCGAGCACTCCTTCGGACTGGGTGCTGCCCGGGGCGACCGCGTTGACCGTCACCCCGGCCACCCCGACCTCGCGGGCGAGGGCGCGGGTGAACCCGATGACGCCCGCTTTGGACGCGGCGTAGTGCAGCCGCTGGTGGCCTCCGACGTGTGCGGTCGTCGAGCTGATGTTCACTATCCGGCCCGCTCCCGCGCTCGTCATGCCCGGCAACGCCCTCCGCGCGCACAGGAACGGCCCGCGCAGGTTCACCGCCATGACCCGGTCCCACGTCGCCACGTCGATGTCCCGCCATCCGGTGAACGGCAGGTCCACGAACAGCGCCGCGTTGTTCACCAGCACCGTCGGCGCGCCGAACTCCCGCTCGATGCGGGTGAACGCCGCGTCGACCGAGTCCTCGTCGGACACGTCGGCGACCACGCCGAGCATTCCGTCCGCCGCGACGTCGAGGACACGGTCGTCGCGGTCGCACAACGCCACCGGGCGGCCCTGCGCCGCGAACGCCCGGGCGTACTCCAGCCCGATCCCGCCCGCCGCTCCCGTCACGACGACCGGGCCGTCCTCGGGCGCCGCCATCAGGCACCCACCGGGGCCGACAGGTCGCGCACGTCGAGGGTGCGCTCCGGGGTCAGCTGGTCGATCGTCGTGGCGCTTTCGTCGGCGACGACGAGCGTCACGCCGGTTGCGCGCAGCTCGCGGAAGTACTCGATCAGCTCGTCGACCACCTTGGGTGCCAGCCCCATGAACGGTTCGTCCACGAGGAGCACCGAGGGGCCGCCCGCCATCGCCCGCGCCAGCGACAGCATCTGCTGCTCGCCGCCGCTGAGCATGCCTGCGGCGACGTGGCGCCGGCCGGCGAGGCCGGGGAAGCGGGTGTAGACCTCCTCGATCGCCTCGTCGGCGGCCGCCCGGGGGCGGTGCAGGGCTTCGTGGGCGAACCGCAGCGTCTCCGCCACCGTCAGGCGGGGGAAGATGCGGCGACCCTCGGGCACGAACGAGATCCCCGCGAACCGGCGGGCTTCGGGACCCGTCCGCGTCAGGTCGACGCGCTCGCCGTCGCCGGTCAGCCCGATGACCGAGCCCCGGCCCGGGCCCCGCACCCCGGCCAGGCAGCTCAGCAACGTCGTCTTGCCCACGCCGTTGGGCCCGAGCACGCCGACGCACTCGCCGGCCCCGATCGTGAAGCCGACCCCGCGCAGCACGGTCATCTGGCCGTACCCGATGTCCGCGTCCTCGATGGCGAGGGCGCGCACCGGCGTATTCGTGGACCTTCGTCGCAGCATGGCGGTCAGCTCCTCGTCCCGGATCCGATGACGTCGTGCAGATCGCCGCGGGCGCGCAGCTCGGCGAGGTCGCCGACGCCGACGATCCGGCCGCCCACCATCACCACCGTGCGGTCGGCGATCCGCTCCACCAGGTCGTGGTCGTGTTCGACGAGCACGACGGCGCACCCGTCGGCCCGCCACCGCCGCAGGGCCTCGACCAGGAACTCGACCTCTTCGTCGGTGAGCCCGGCGGCCGGTTCGTCGAGCAGCAGCACCCGGCAGCCGCCGAGCTCGAGCCGCGCCAGTTCCACCCACCGGCGCACGCCGTGCGGCAGCACCGCCACCGGCCGGTCGAGCCAGCCGGTCAACGCCCACCGCTCCAGCACCGCCTCCAGCCGCTCGGGGTTCGCGCGCCGGCCCCAGCCGTCACAAGCCAGCCCGACGTTGTCGCGCACGCTCAGGCCCGCCGCCAGCCGCGGCACCTGGAAACTGCGCCCGAGGCCGTGCCGGGCGAGCCGGTGCACCCGGCCCCAGCGGATGTCCCGCTCGGCGCCGTCGGACCAGCGCAGGCCGATCCGTCCGGCCTCCGGTGACCAGATCCCGTTGAGGCAGTTGAGCAACGTCGTCTTGCCGGACCCGTTGGAGCCGATGATCGCGGTGATCTGCCCGGGTTCGAAGGCGATCGAGACGCCGTCGAGCGCCACGACCGAGCCGAACGACTTCCGGACGCCGTCGGCCGCGACGGCGACGATCTCCGGCCGCTCCCCCGCCGCGCTCACCGGGGAACGGCGTACCGGCCACCGGCGGCGGCGGTCGCGCAGCGCCTCGGGGAACAGCCCCGTCGGACGGCGCACGACGACGAGGATGACCAGCAACGCGAACACGATCGTCAGGACATTGCCGTCCAGGCCGCCGATCCAGCCCGGCACGCCGACCACCACGACGCTCGCCGCGACCGGGCCCCAGATGCTGCGCCGTCCGCCCACCATCAGCACCAGGAAGATCTGGATCAGCAGCGGCAGCCCGTAGGTCGTCGGCACCACGACCTTCTGCTCCTGCACCCACAACACCGTGGCGACGGCGGTGAGCAGCCCGCTCACCACGGAGACGCCGATCCGGACGCCCACGACGTCGGTCCCGACCACCCGGGCCAGGAACACGTCGTCGCCGATCGCCACGCCGAGGCGGCCGGTGCGGCCCGACATGAACAACCGCACGACGAGGCCGGTGCCGACGAGCACGGCGACGCCGAGGGCGAGTGCGGGTCCCGTCTCGCGGGCCGAAAAATCCACCCAGCGCGGGAAATCCGTGATTCCCGACGAGCCGCCGGTCAGGTCGGTGAACGTGGTCAGCGCGGTCAGGAACACCGCACCCGCCGAGATGGTGACCAGGCCGAGCTGGAACCCGGTCAGCCGCGCGCTCAGGCCCGCCACCGCGACGAGCAGCGCGACCGAGCAGCCCGCCGAGACCAGCACCGCCCACCACACCGACCCGGTGGCCGCGGCCGTGATCGCGAAGCCGTACGCCGAAATCCCGATCACGGCGTGCTGGGAGAAGTTGAAGACGTCCAGGTAGCCGAGCACCAGGGAGTAGGCCACCGCCAGAGCGGCGGTGAACGACACGGTGGTCAGCGTCGCCTGGAACGCGTAGCTGCCGCCGAACAGGCCGTAGAGGTACAGCGCGACGACGACCGCCTGGATCGCCCGCCGCAGGAACCGCTCGTTCATCCGACCACCCTGCTCGTCCGGTCCGGGAACAGGCCCCGGGGTTTCACCAGGAGGACCACCAGCACGAGGCCGAGCTGGACGACGGTGGCGGTGAACTGCCCGCCCCGCGCGTTCACGACCGCTTCGGCGATCCCGATGACCAGGCCGCCCACGATCGGCCCGGCGATGCGGTCGCCGCCGCCGATCACCAGCCCGAACAACGCGCCCACGATGATGTGGAAGACGTTGTCCGGCGTGACCCCGACGACTTCGGCGGAGATGTCGCCGACGAAGAAGCACAGCACGCCCAGCAGCGCGTAGGCGACGAACGCCATGGTCGAGACGCGCACGCCCGACAGCCGGGCGGTGACCGCGTCGTCGGACACCGCCCGCAGCGCCCGGCCGAGCCGGGAGCGTTCCAGCACCACCCAGCTGCCGAGCCCGCCGAGCACGACCGCCGCGACGAGCAGCAGGGTGCCGGTCGTGACCGTGATCCCGCCGCCGAGCGACAACGTGCGCGCCGGCACCACCGGGGTCGCGAACCGCAGGTCCGACCCGAACAGCAGGTAGCCCAGCCCCTGCAGGGCGGTCGCCAGCGCGACCGTCACGAGCACGCCGCCGAGGTCGTGTTCCTGCCCGTGCCCCGGTCGGCTCGCGATCCACCGCGTCGAGACCAGGTGCACGAGCGCGCCGACCGGCGCCCCGGCCACGAGCAGCAGCACGAGCCGCGGCAGCGGGGGCAGCCCGGCGAGCGACGCCGCCGTCAGGCCGGCCAGCACCACGATCCCGCCCACCGCGAAGTTCATGATCTTCGTGACCCGCAGGACGAACGCGGCCGCGAGACCGACCAGGGCGTACAGCGCCCCCAGCCCGATTCCGTTGAAGAGCGATTGGAGTTCCCGCACGGGCGTTTCCCCTCGCCTACCGGCCGGACGCCGGTTCGGTGCCGGTGAAGGTGAGCTCCCACGCCTTGGCGTCCGGCTTCCACCGCGCGAAGGTGAACCAGCCGTCGCCGCGGTCGGGCAGGGTGCCGTTGCGCGCCGCGCCGAAGTTGTAGTTCAGCATCGGCGTCGGGAAGTCCTTGCCGGACTTGAGGTCCGCGTAGATCGCCTCGGCAGTCGGACCACCGTCCTTGACGGCCTGCGCGACGACGCGGACGCTCGAGTAGCCGATCGCGTTGTTCGTCGTCAGCGGCGGCTTCCCGGCCTTCTTCCAGGCGTCCGCGAACGGCCGGACCACCGGCACGGCCGGATCGTTCGCCGGAAGCAGGTCGGCCACCATCACCTTGGGCAGGCCGAAGCTGGTGAACGGCGCCGCCGCGCCGAGCTGGGCCAGCGTCGCGGCGGTCGCGTTGGTGGGCTGGGACATCAGGATGGCGCCGGTCATCCCGAGGTCGACCATCGCCCGGGAGACCACCAGCACCGACGGCCCGGTGCCGCCGGCGAAGATCGCCGTGCACCCGTCGCTCTTCAGCTGCGTCACCTGCGGGGTGAGCGAGCTCGCGGCGGCGTCGAACGGGATCCGCGTCCCCATCGGCAACCCGGCCTTCGCGGCGGCGGGTTCCAGGACCTTCTGCAGCGATTCGAACGAGGCCCCGCTGACACCCAGGTCGCACAACGCCTTGGCGCCACGGCTCTTCGCGAATTCCGCCGCGAGGTCGAAGTAACCGCTGAGCGGCTGGACGCTGAAGCTGTAGGCGCCCTTGGGGTTCAGCCCGGCCGCCGTGATCATCGGGACCTTGGCCGACGCCATCGTCGGGTCCAGCACGACCGAGGACGTGCTGGTCTCCGGCCCGACCACGGCCACGACGCCGTCCTGCAGCAGCTCGTTGGCGAGCCCGGGGAGCAGGCTCTGGTCGGACCGGTAGTCCTTGACCTCCAGGTCGACCTTCTTGCCGCCGATCCCGCCGGCGGCGTTCACCTCGTCGACGGCGAACCGGACGCCGTCCAGCATTTCGCCGCCGATCGCGCCGTACACCCCGCTGAGGGCGAAGACGGCACCCACCTTGATCGAGTCGCCGCCGGCGTCCCCGCCGACTCCCCCGCTGCACGCCGTGGCGCCGAGCGCGATGCCGAGCGAGAGCGACAGCACGGCGGCCATCCGCCCCTTGCGTCCCCCGCTTCCGTAGCCGAGTTGCACGGTCCCTCCTTTGGGCCGGATGACATTCCTGATAACCATAGGAGCAATAGCCACGACACACAAGAGCTGTGCACAATGGACAGTTGTTGATCAGTACTCACGTTGCGCCAGAACAAAAAGGCATGCGAAAGCGGCGGACGCAGTCACGCCCGCCGCTTCCCCCGGTGTGTCAGCTCGCCCCGGGCACCACGGACACGTGCACGGCGTCGGACCGGCCGAGCAGTTCGATGCCCTCCCGGACCTGCGTCAGCGGCACGGTGTGGGAGTGCAGCAGCTCGACCGGCAGCCGGCCGGACGCCAGCAGCCGCAGGGCCTGGCGGTAGCCCCACGGCTCTACGCTCACCACGCCCCGGATGTCGATCGCCTTGAGCACCATCGCGTCGGCGTCCACTCCGGACAGATCGGCGCCGCCCTTGAGCCCGGCGACCACCACCACTCCCCCGGGCCGCACGAGCGCGATCGCGTCGCCGATGGCGGAAACCGCGTGCGGAGTCGTGTCCACCACGCGGTCGGCGTCCCCGCCGAGCGCCGCGCGCACCGCGGTGACGACGTCCGGGCAGCCGTCGGGGAGGTTGTCCACCTCGACGGTGGCGTCGGCGCCGAGCTTGGCCGCGATCTCGAGCTTGTGCCGGTCCCGGGCGAGGCCGGTCACGACGACCCGGTCCGCGCCCGCGGCCCGCGCGGCGACCGCGGAGGCCAGCCCGCGCTGCCCGCAGCCGAGGACCACCACGGCGTCGCCGGCGACTGTCCCGCCGCGGCGCACCGTCCAGTCGAACCCGGCGCCGAGCGGGTTGAACAACGTCGCCACTTCGGCTTCGACGCCGTCGGGCACCGGGTGCACCCGGGTGTTCGGCCGCAGCACGAGGTATTCGGCGAAGCCGCCCCACAGCCCGCTGCCGAACGTCGTCGGGGTGAAGCCGTAGGAGAAGCGGTTGCGGCAGAACTTCACCAGCCCGCCGGTGCAGCGGTCGCAGACCTGGCACGGCACCACGGATTCGACCGCGACGAGCTGTCCCTCCTCGACACCCCAGAGCCGCCGGGCTTCGGCGCCGATCTCGACGACCCGGCCGACCGGCTCGTGCCCGGGGATCACCGGGTAGGCGGACCAGCCGCGCTTCGCCAGGCCGCCGTCCAGCTGCGTCTTGTCGCTGCCGCAGACGCCGGTGGCCTCGATCTTCAGCAGCGCCTCGCCGTCGCCGATGACGGGGACGTCGAACTCCTGCTCCGCCAGCACGCCCGGTCCGAGCTGGACCATCGCCCGTGCACGCATCGGACTCCTCCTCAGAGCGCGGTGAACCGGACGGGAAAGGACTCGTAACGGTCGTGGACGCTGTCCGGGCGCATCGGCGGGTGGTCCGGGTCGCGCTCCACGCCCGCCCGGAACAACGCGCCGAGCAGCAGGGCGAGCGTCCCGTCGCGTGGCTCGGCGCGGCGTCCGGCGGCGGTGCCGAGCACCAGCGGCTTGCCCAGGCACTGGTGGGGGCCGGCCCCGAAGCTCAGGCCGTAGGGCGCGGTGCCGTCGGCGATCGTGCGGTACGGGTTGAACTCGCCGACCGCGCCGCCGTAGGCCTCTTCGTCCATGTTCGCGTGGAACTTGTCGACGAGCACGATCTGGCCCGGCTCCACCGGCGTCCCGTCCGGCATGGTCGTCCGCTCGGCTGCCGCCCGGAACAGGACGTGCCGCCCGGGGTGCATGCGCAGCGACTCCATGCCCGCGACGCGCAGGAATTCGGGGTCGGCCAGCTTCTCGCGCGCTTCGGGGTGGTCCGGCAGCCAGTTCGTCAGCTCGACGACGGCGTGCGTCACCGCCGTCGCCGTGGTGAACGCCGCGGCGGCCATGAACAGCAGGGCTTCCTTGAGGATGTCGTCGTCCGACCAGGTCACCGTGGTGTCGGCGAGGATCACCGAGAGGAGGTCCTGGCCCGCCGCACCCTGCCGGCGGCGCTTCTCCAGCGCCGGGCGCACGAAGTCCACCCAGAACTCGTCCTTGCAGGCCAGCGCGTCCCGCATGACTTCGGCGTGGTCGCGGGTCGCCCACTGGATCAGGATGCCGTCGCCGAGCCGGGCGACGAGCGTGGTCAGCTGGGACAGCCGGGCGTCGTCGACGTCGTCGAGCCCGACGACCTCCGCCGAGATCCGCAGCGCCATCCGGCGCACCAGCGGGATCAGGTCGCCGCGGGGGACGCCGTCGCCGGGCCGGTCCGCCGCGATCGCCGCCAGCTCCTCGTCCACCACCTTCGCCAGCACCGACTTCTCGTAGTGCGCCAGGTGGGCCGGGTTGAACAGGCCGCCTTCGAGGCGCTTGAGGTGCCGGTGGCGATCGCCGTCCGAGCCGAGCAGCGTGCCGGCCAGCAGCACCGCGTTCTCGTGGTAGACGTCGACGCTGAACGACGTCGAGCGCAGCACCGAGGTGCCGTCCGCGTAGTTCTCCGTGCGCGGGAGCGCCGGGTCGAGGGGAAGTGGGACGTTCGACACTGAACCTCCAGGGATGCACCCCAGCCACATTAGGTTAATTATAGGAGCAATAGCAGGCTAGGCACCCGCGCGCAGTCCGTCAAGCAGGCCGTTCCCGAATCAGGGCAATGGTAGGATCACGTCGTGGGGAGCAGCGAAGCAAACGCAGGCGAGGGGGCGCGCCGGCCACGACGCCGCCCGGATCCCCGCCGTTCGCACAAGGCCGCCCTCGCGATCGCGCAGGACATCGTCGACGACATCACCCGCGACGACCTCGGACCGGGTTCGAAGCTGCCCGGCGAGCGGGAGATGCTCGAACGGTTCGGCGCGGGCCGCGGCACGCTGCGGGAATCCCTGCGGTTCCTGGAGATGACGGGCGCGATCACCTTGAAGCCCGGTCCCCGCGGCGGCCCGGTGGTCGCCGAACAGGACGGGCAGGACCTCGCCTGGGTGCTCGGGCTGTTCATGCAGCTGCGCGGCGTCCCGTTCGGGGCGGTCGTCGCCGCGCGGGAGACCTTGGAACCCGAGCTGGCCGGGCTCGCCGCCGAGCGGGCGACCGCGGAGGACCACGCGCGCATCAAGGACACCATCGACGGCATGAGCGCGTTCCTCGACGACGAGCAGAACTTCCTGGCCGAGAACGACCGCTTCCACGCCGCGGTCGCCGTCGCCTCGGGCAACGACCTCTTCGCGCTGGTGATTTCGTCGCTGCACACCATCACCGACGGCGTGCCGCTCGGGCTCGACTACGCGCGGCCGCGGCGGGAGAACGTGGTGAAGTCCCACGCGGAGATCCTCGAGGCCATCGTGGCGGGCGACGCCGAAGGCGCGCGCTGGGCGATGCGCAAGCACTTGCGCCGCTTCCGCACCCGGGTCGAGGCGGACTTCCCGGCCGTCATGGACCGGCCGCTGCGCTGGCGCGACATCGTCCCCTGAGCCGCGCTCAGGGAGCCACGTCGCGCCAGCGGACCGGACGTTCGTAGACCATCGGGAACTTCTCGACGATGTACCGGCGGAACTCGCGCATGTGCCGGCGCATCGCCCAGCGCGCGCCCTCCGCGTCACCGTTCTTGATGGCGTCGCACACGGCTTCGTGCGCCTGCAGCACCGCCTTCCGCCGCGGCGGCGGGTAGCTCACCCCGAGCGGCATGCCGTCGGTGATGAGGTGCAGAGAAGAGATCAGCAGGGCGAACAGCTCGTTGCCGGCCGCCGCGGACACGGCCGCGTGGAAGCGGTCGTTTTCGGCCAGGAAGTTCTGCTCGTCGTCGAGGAACTCCCGCATGCCGTCGATGGAATCCGAGATCTCGGCGATCAGCTTCTCGTCCGCGGCCTCGGCCGCCTGCGCCGCCAGTTCCGGTTCGAGCACCTCGCGGGCCGCGACCAGCGCCTTGAACGGCATCTTCTTGAGCTGCAGGAACAACCCCAGCACACCCGCGAGGTCGTGGGCGTCCGGCTCGGAGACGATCGGGCCGCCGTGCGGACCCGCCTTGACGCGGATGACGCCGTTCATCTCGAGGAACCGCAGCGCCTCGCGCAGGGTTCCGCGCCCGGTCTCGAACCGCGCCATCATGTCGCGTTCGCTGGCCAGCTTGGTGCCCGGCCCGAGGTCGTCGTCCGTGATGTCGTCGACGATCCGCTGGGCGATCGCCAGCGAGACCTTCTGGGGCCGCCGGGCGTCGGGACGACGGCGGGCGACGCGCGCGCCTTCGCCCTCTGCAGGTTCGTCAACCACGATGGCACCCACTCCCCGCCGGCCGACCCACGACCCAGGCTCAAGGCTAATGATAGTACACTACTGTGAGTTATGAACGCTGAACGGGCTCAGCCTATCGCGGTTGCCTGATCGAGTTGCCGGGACGCGCAGAGCCCTCCGCCGCGACGAACCGCCGCGCCGGAGGGCTTCTTCGCCTGACGTCACCCCGCCGTCGGGGTCAGCTTGAAGAGCGACTGCGCGTTTCCCGCGAGGATCGCGGCCTTCTCGGCCTCGCTGAGGAACCCGAAGCCTTCGACGACCGGCCGGATGTCGTCGAAGTCGTGCCCGGTCACCGGGTCGGGCGCGGTGCCGCTGCCCGGCCGCTCGGTGCCGAACAGGCACCGGTCCGCGCCGACCGTCTTGATCAGCAGTTCGAGCGAACCGGGGTTGTGCAGGACCGTGTCGAACCACAGCCGCCGCAGGCTCTCGTCGAACGACTCGTCCTTGAGCACGTGGCCCAGGCGCAGCTTCGGGTGCGCGCGGGCCGCCCGCCAGCGCCCGATCTGGTACGGCACCGACCCGCCGCCGTGCGCGACGATGATCTTGAGCGTCGGGTAGCGCAGGAACACCTCCGAGTTGAGCAGCGTCAGGATCGCGATGCTCTCCTCGGTGACGAAGTGCTCGCTGTAGGTCTCCCGGTCGTTGAGGCAGCTGCCCGAGTGGATCAGCGCCGGCACGTCGAGCTCCACGAGCTTTTCGTACAGCGGGTACCAGAACGGGTCGCCCAGCGGCGGCACGTGCCCGGTGCCCTCGGACGGGTCGGGGTTGAGCACGCAGCCCACCATCCCCAGCTGGGTGACGGCCTCCTCAAGGGCACCGACCCAGTCGGCCGCGCTCTCGCCGTACGCCTGCGGCAGGCCGGCCACCCCGGCCAGCCGGCCGGGGAACAACGCGGCCTGGCGGGCGATGACGTCGTTGACCGCGCTGGTCCACCAGTGCACGGTCTTCGCCGGGCGCATCGAGTGGCCGCAGTGGAACGGCCGCGGTGAGATCAGCTGCAGGTCGGTGCCGACGCCGTCCATGGTGGCCAGGGTGCGCTCGCCCCACTCCTTGAGCGCGGCGTCGGTCACGCCCGCGCTCCCCTGCCCGTGGGCACCGCGCGAGGACATGAGGGCCGCCTGGTAGGCGTACAGCTCCGGCGGGGCGTTGACGTGCGCGTGCGCGTCGATGATCATCTGGTTCTCCTTACGCCTGAAGGTCGGGCTGGGTGGGGACCTGGTGGTGCAGGCCGACGCGCCGGCCGGTGCGGGCGGACTCGTGCAGGGCGAGCGCCACTTCGAGCGTCGCCAGCCCCCAGCGTCCGGTGTGGACGGCCGGGTGCCCGTCGAGCGCGCCGGCCAGCTCGGCCAGCAGGGCCTGCCAGCCGGACACCTCGTCTTCGACGCCGACTTCGGTGACGTCGCCGCCCGCGAACACGAGCGCGCCGGTGGGGGTGACCCAGGCGCCGCCGTCCGCGAAGGTCGCCGCCAGGGTGCCGAAGACCGGGGACACCGCTCCTTCGCCCGACAGGACGAAGAACCGGTTCGTCTCCGGGGTGGCGGCGACGTCGAAGGTGCCGAGTTCGCCGACACCCCAGGTCTGGAGCCGGCTGTCGAACCCGCCAGTGCCCACGTAATACGCGCTCGCGTGGACGCCGCCGGGGAACGCCAGCTGGGCCGAGAACCCGAGTTCGGTCCCGTCGGCGCCGCCGAACGTCGTCCCGGTGACGGACTCGGTCAGCCCGCCGCACACGTACCGCAGGACGTCGATCTGGTGGGCGCCTTGGCGGAGCACCAATCCGTTGCCCTGCGCGGCATCGAGGTCCGCCGGGGACCGCGGGCGGCGGTGCCAGTCGGTGTGGCAGTTCGCGCACACCGAGAGCAGCGGGCCGAGCGTCCCGTCTTCGACGAGCCGACGCAGGACGCGGACCGGCGCGTTGTAGCTGTGGGTCGCGCCGACGAGCAGGACGACACCGGCACGTTCCGCGGCTTCGACCGCCAGCCGCGCGTCCGCCAGTGTCGTGGCGAGGGGCTTCTCCGAGATGACGTGTTTTCCTTGCGCGGCAACGGCCCGGACCGCTTCCAGGTGCGTGGCGGTCGGCGTCGCGACGTACACGACGTCGACGTCAGCGGAAGCGGCCAGCGAAGCCACGTCCGGGTACACCTGGACGCCGGTCTCGGCGGCTGCGCGCTCGCGGGCCGCGGGGTCGACGTCCGCGATCCCCGCGAGCCGGAACCGCGCCGAACGCCCGAGCGCCGCGGCCATCAGCCGCCCGGCCGCACCCCAGCCGGCGATGCCCACCCCGTGCGTGCCCATCAGAACCCGTAGATGTCGAGGGTGGACTCGCCGGCGGCGATCCGCCGGCGCACGGAGGCTTCCTTGTCCTCCCGCCGCGCCGCGCGCTCGCCGACCACCGCGGCGTCCTCCCGCGGCGAGACGACGACGCCGTCCGCGTCCCCGACGACCAGGTCGCCGGGCCGCACGACCACCGAGCCGATGGTGATGTCGGCGTCGAGGTCGCCGCCCGTCGTGTCCTTGCCGGTGCCGCGGACGCACAAACCGCGGGAAAACACCGGGAAGCCCAGCTGCAGCAGCTCCGCCGAGTCGCGCACGCAGCCGTCGAGCACCAGGCCGCCGAGCCGGCGGGCGATCGCCGCGCTGGTCAGGATGTCGCCCCAGTAACCGAACTCGAAGGCGCCACCGGTCGAGGCGACGAGGACGTCCCCCGGCGCGGCCGCGTAGAGCGCGCGGTGCAGCCAGATGTTGTTGCCGGGGGTCAGCCGGACGGTGAACGCGTACCCGCAGATCCGCCACGCCGGGTCGAGGGGCCGCAGCTGCGGCGGGAGCGGGGTCGCCCCCGACTCGTGCAGCGTCGCCGTGCCGAACTCGCCGAGCCGGGTCGCCTGCGCGGTCATCGCGCGCCGGCTTTCGTCTGCAGCGAGTGGTAACCCATCTGTGCCCGCGCTTCGTCGAGCCGCTGACCTCCCGCGACCGCCGTGCGAATGCTGTCCTCGGCACGCTCGATGCCCTCCGCGACGTCGAGCACGTCGTCGGCCCGGGCCGCGGCGAGGACCACGATGCCGTCGGCGTCCCCGCGGATCACGTCGCCGGGGTGCACCAGCACCGAACCCAGCCGCACGGGACGGCCGGTGTGGGCGAGGCGCACCCGGTCCTTGCCGGTCTGCATGCTGCGGCCGCGGGCGAACACCGGGTAGCCGATGGCCAGGCTGTCGGCCACGTCCCGGCACACCCCTTCGATCACGGTGCCACCGATGCCGCGCGCCTTCGCGACGGCCGTGAGGATGTCGCCCCAGACCGTGCAGTCGAGCCGTCCGTCGTTGCTCAGCACGACGATCTGCCCGGGCTCGACGTCGTCGATGTAGTCGCCGACGGTCCCGCCGAGGGCGTCGACCGGCTCGTACTGGCCGGTGAACGCCCGCCCGCAGATCGAGAACCGCGGGTCGAAGGGCACGATCCCGGGCACGGCGCCCGGCAGGCCGAGCTTGTCCAGCGCGTCGGACAGCCCGGCGGTGCCGATCGCCCGCGCCCGGTCGGCCGTCTGGTCAGACATTGAGCATCTCCTCGTAGTCCGTGCCGAGGACTTCGGACGGGCGCCGGCCCGCCCGCAGGTCTTCGGCCATCAACCGCTCGCGGGCCACCAGCCGCTCGGCGGCCGCGAGCACGTCCTCGACGTCGGCCGCGCGGACGAACACCGCGCCGCTGCCGTCCGCGAGCACGTAGTCGCCCTCGTGCACCTCGACGCCGCCGATCCGCACCGGCACGCCGACCGCGTCCTCGACGATCCGGCCCCGCGCGGTGAAGGGGATGGCTTCCCGCGCGGACACCGGCAGGCCGAGTTCACGGATCTCGTCGACGTCCCGGCACGCGCCGTCGACGACGACTCCGCCCAGACCGTTCAGGGAGGCCGCGCGAGCCAGCAGGCCGCCCCAGGTGGCCGACCGGTAGGGCCGGCCGGTGTCCTGCTGCACGACCACCACCTCGCCTTCGGCGGCCCGTTCGATCGCCGCGGTGCCCAGGTGGCTGCGGCTGGCGCGGCCGTCGGCGGGCACCGTCCGCATCGTCACGACCCGGCCGGCCAGCCGGGCGCCTTCCCACACCGGCAGCACGCCCGCGACCGCGCCGGGCAGGCCGCGCGCGTCGAGCGCGTCCGACAGCACGCACGTGTCGAGGGCGAGCAGCCGGTCCCGGACCGGGGTCATGCCCGGGTCCAGGTGAAGAACCCCATGCCGCAGCCCGAACCCGCCTTCGAGCGGTACGCCGGGATGTAGTCGACGACCTTTCCGGGAGCGTCGTGCAGGGCCGCGCCGACGGCGATCCAGTTGCGGATCTCGGAGCTGCCTTCGCGCAGGCCGTCCACGGGAATTCGGGACAGGGCCTCGTGGTCGTGCGCTTCCAGGGCTTCGAGCAGGCCGCGGTCGAGCTTCTCGTCGATGATCGGGTGGGTCAGGCCGCCGGAGGCGATCAGCGCCACCCGCAGGTCCGACGGCCAGCTGTCGATCGCTTCGCGGAGTCCCTGTCCGAACTGGACGCAGCGGCCCGGCGTGGGCTGGTTCGGCGGGTAGTAGGTGTTGAGGAAGATCGGCACCAGCGGGATGCGGGGCAGGCCTTCCAGCAGGCGGCGGTAGACGAAGGTGAACGCGTGGCCGAGCGAGCGGTCCTTCGGCTGCTCGGTGAACTGGGCGACGTCGAAGCCGCCCTCGACGAGCTGCTCGACCAGGTGCAGGCCGAGCCCCGCGTGCGTTTCGTACACGTCGACTTCGTCGGCGTGGTAGTACTTGTACGCCGTTTCCATTGTGGACGGATAGGCCGCGGCGCCCGGCGGCCGGTCCTCCAGGGACTCGCCCCAGAAGATCGAGACCGCGGGCATGATGTCGTCGAGGAACAGCTCACGCTGGTCGTCGCCGATCACGACCAGGACGTCCGGCCGCAGGGCGAGCAGCTCGTCCCGGGTCTTCTCCAGGGCGCGCTGGCACGCCTCGTACCGCTCGGCCAGCAGGGCCGGGTCGAGTTCGTCTTCCAACTCCTCCTGGGACCGATCGGTCGGCGTCAGGCCGAGCGCACCGAGCCGGGGCAGTTCGAGGTCGCCGTGCGCGCGCCACCCACCCGATTCCATGGAGAGCTGCGGACTGTGCGACACCGCGGCGCCGCCCACTACCTGTGCCATGTGTTCCTCCTTGACGAGTCAGCCGCGCCGGGTCACGTCGGCGGCGTCGCCGAGCGTGTGGCGGTAGTAGTCCCACGTCCAGTGGGCGTAGGTCTTCGCGGCGTTGCGGCTGTTGACGAAACCCGAGACTTCGGCGATGTCCTCTTCGGACAGTGCCTGCGCCTGGGCGCCCGGCACCGAGTGCAGGCTCAGCGTCAGCTCGGCGAGCGTTTCGAGCTTGATCGCGCGGACCGTCGCCTGCTGCAGGTCGGCGCCGACGGCGACCACGCCGTGCCCGCGCAGCAGGCAGGCGTCGGCGGTGTCCATCGTGTCGGCCACTTCGCCGCCCAGCTGCCGGTCGCTGATGAGCACGGCCCGCGGGTAGGTCGGCACCCCGCGCACGGCCAGCTCCATCGCGCCCGGGTCGTAGGCGCCGATCACCGGCTCCATCGGCAGCCCGAGGATGCCGCACTTCAGCGACGCCTCCGGATGCCCGTGCACCACGGAACCGACGTCCGGGCGCCGGCGGTACAGCTCGGTGTGGATCGGCCACTCCCCCGGCAGCGCGTAGCCGTCCGGGAGGTCGGCGTTCGTCGCGTCGAGGCCGACGAGGTGGATGTCGTCGGTGACGGTGAACCGCACGCCCGGGTCCTGCGGCGGGCGGCACCGCACGAGGATCCGGTCGGTGCCGGGCACCCGGGTGCTGACGTGCCCGGTGATCTCGCGGACGCACCCGGTGGCCGCGAGGATGCGGCACGACAGCGCGACGAGCGCCCGCAGGTCTTCAGTGTCGGACACGAGTACTCCCGAGGTGCGACGAGGAAACGAGGGCGGCGGCCGCGGCGACCATGCGGGCCGGCTCGGTGAACACCCGGATGCCACGTCCGGCCAGCAGAGCCATGCCGTCGGCGGCGAGCGAGCGGGTGACGAGCCAGGACACGAGCACGGGTTTCGCGCTGCCGTCGGCCGCGTCGGCGATCTGCCGCGCGACGCGGACGGCGTCCTCGCCCGCGATGCTGGTGAGCACCACGCAGACGAGGTCGACGCCGGGGTCTCCAGTGACGAGTTCGACGACGCGGCGGACGGTGCCCTCGGCGAAGGTGCCTTCGGCCGTGATGTCGAGGGGATCGTCGACGTGGGCGAAGGCGGGGAGCACCACGGCCAGTTCTGCCGTGGTCCGCTCCTCGAACGCCGCCAACGCGAGTCCGTGCTGGTCGATCAGGTCCGCGGTGGCGCTGCCCGCGCCGCCTGAAGTGGTCACGACCGCGACCCGGCCGCCGGTCGGCCGCGGTGTGTTGCCGAGCGTCCAGGCGATTTCGAGCAGGCCGGTCAACTCCGTGACCTGCACCGCGCCCTCCTGCGCCAGCACCGCGCGGTAGGCCTCGCCGCTCCCGGCGAGCGCGCCCGAGTGCGACGACACCGCCCGGCGGCCCGCCTCGGTGACGCCGGTCTTGAACACCGCCACCGGCACCCCGCGGACCCGCGCGGCGGCCAGTGCGCGACGGAAGCGGTCACCGTCGGGCACGCCTTCGAGGAACACCGCGATCGACCGGGTCGTGTCGAGTGTCGTGAAGTGCTCCAGGTAGTCGGCGACGTCCACTTGGGACTGGTTGCCGACCGTCACCCAGTCGCCGATGCCGTAGCCGTCGGCCAGTTCCCGCGACACCAGGCTGCCCGCGACGGCGCCGCTCTGGGCGATCAGGCAGGTGCCCGACTCGCGCAGCGGGAAGCCGGTGATGGCCTGGCTGAACGTCGCGGCCATCCGGTGGTGCGCGCTGACGACGCCGATCGTGTTGGGCCCGCACAGGGTCGTGACGGAGCCTGCCACAGCGGCGCGCAACTCCGCGTCGAGCGCCTGCCCTTCCGCCCCCGCCTCGCCGAATCCGGAGGCGAACACGATCACCCCGGGCACCCCGAGCCGGACGCATTCGCGGACCGACTCGACGGCTGCCTTCGCGGGCAGCGCGATGCAGACGAGGTCCGGCACCCCCGGCAGCTCGCCCAACGACGTCACGGCAGGCAGCCCGCCGACTTCGCCACCGGCCGGGTTGACCGGGTGCAGCTCGCCCGCGAACCCGTGCTCGCGCAGGGACGCCAGGACGCGGGCGCCGGGCCGGGTGGCGTCCCGGGACGCGCCCACCACCGCGATGCTCCGCGGCCGGACCAGGGCCGTGAGGTTGTAACCACTCCCCCGCGGCTCCTCGGCGGCGACCGGCTCGACCACCACGCGGGCGTCGAGCACGACACACGTGCCGTCGGCGAGCACCCGCACCGGGTTCAGGTCCAGTTCGGACAGTTCCGGCACGGCGAGCGCCAGCTCGGACACCCGCGCCACCAGCTCGCCGAACTGCTTCGTGTCGACGGGCGCGGCGCCCCGAAAACCGGTCAGCAGCGGCGCGCACCGCAGTGACCGCAGCATCTCGTCGGCGTCGTCCACGGTCACCGGGGCGACGCGGCGGGCGACGTCGCGGAACAGCTCGACGGTCACCCCGCCGAGCCCGGCCACGACGACCGGGCCGAACGTAGGGTCCCGCACCCAGCCGAGGATGAGGTCCGTACCCGGCGGTGCCATCGGCTGCACGACGACCCGCGCGTCGTTCACGCCCAGCGCCGCAACCCGCTCGACGAGCCGGTCATGCGCCGCGGACACCGCGTCCGCCGTGGCAAGGCCGAGTTCGACCAGGCCCGCGTCGGACTTGTGCAGCACCTCGTCGGTAAGCGCTTTCAACACCACAGGGAAGCCGAGGTCCCGCGCGACGGCCACGGCTTCGTCGGCCGAACGAACCGGGGTGGCCGGGACGAACGGCAGGTCCAGGGGCGCGAGCAAGTCCCGCGCCGAGGCCTCGCCGAGCCCGCCCGGCGCCAGCCGCCGAGCCGCGGCACGGACGTCGGTGGCGGTCATCGAGACTCCCCGCGGATGGCGTCCTTGGCGATCAGCACGCGATGGATGTCGTTCGCGCCCTCGACGATCTGGAACACCTTCGCGTCCCGGTAGGCCCGGGCCACGGGGTACTCCTCGGACACGCCGTAGGCCCCGTGGATCTGGACCGCGTCCGTCGCCACGGCCTGCGCGACGTCGCTGGCGTACATCTTCGCCATGCTGGCTTCGACCCGGGCGCGCTCCCCCCGCTGCATGGCCTCGGCGCAGCGTTCGGTGAGCAGCCGCGCGGCCTGCACCGACACCGCCATGTTCGCGATCTTCTGCTGCACCATCTGGAAGTCCGTGATCGGCTGGCCGAACACGACCCGGTCGCGCGCGTACCGCACCGAAGCGTCCAAACAGGACTGAGCCAGCCCCACCGCACGCGAGGCGACTGACAGGCGGCCGCGCTCCACGGCGTTCATCGCGACCGCGAACCCGTCGCCCTCGGCCCCGAGCATCGCGTCGGGTCCCAGGCGGACGTTGTCGAAGACGAGGTCGCCACTGCACAGGGGGCGGAAGCCCAGCTTGTTGTGCACGGGGTTCTTGAGCACGCCCGGCGCGTCCGCGGGCACGATGAACGCCGACAGGCCACGGCGCCCCAACGCCGGATCCCGCGTGGCGAAGGTGACGAAGAACGCCGCACGGTCCAAGTTGGTGATCCAGGCCTTCGCGCCGTTGAGCACGTACCCGCAGCCCTCGCGGGTGTAGCGGGTCTGCGTGCCGGCGACGTCGCTGCCGGAGCGGGGTTCGGTGACCCCGGCGCCGCCGAACAGCTTGCCCTCGGCCAGCGGCACGAGCCACCGCTGCTTCTGCTCGGTCGTGCCGAACTCCAGCAGGCCGGAGCCGACGAGCGCCGAGGGCATGCTCATCAGCACGCCCAGGCAGTGGTCGACGCGCGAGACCTCTTCGATGATCCGGGTGAACGTGACGTGGTCGAGGCCGAGACCACCCCATTCGACCGGCACCACGCCGCCGAAGAAGCCCAGCCGCGCCATTTCCTCGAGCAGGTCGTCGGGCAGTTTCTCGGCCGCGTCGTACTCGGCGACCCGGGGCGCCACCCGCTCCTGGACGAACTCGCGGACCAGGCCGACGATGGCGTCCCGTTCGGCCTCGGTCTGCGTCGGTTCGAGCAGTTCGGAGGTCATCTCAGCCCGCCGTCGCTTCCAGGTTCTTGCGCAGACGCGGGTATATGTCCAGCGCGGTGTCGCCGAGCATCAGGTCCAGGTCCTGCTCCGAGTGCGCCGGGATGCCGCGCAGGACGCCGGCGATGTCGTCGGCCCAGCCGGCCGTCGGCGTCTTCTTGTGCGAGCCGTCGCCGGGCCGCTCGGTGCCGAACACCACGCGGTCGCTGCCGATCACCTTCACGAGCAGAGCAAGCGCTTCCTCGCTGTAGAGGCAGGTGTCGTAGTAGAGCTTCCGGATCGCCTCGTCGAACGTCCCGCCGCGCTCGGTGCCCTGCCAGTAGGTGCCGCGGAACCGGCCCACCTGGTACGGGATCGCGCCGCCGCCGTGCGGCACCACGACCTTCAGGTCCGGGAAGACGTCGAACACGTCCGACTGCACCAGCGACATCACCGCCGTGCTCTCCTCGGAAATGAAGTGCAGGCTCTGGTTCTCGCGCAGGGACACGCAGCCGCAGGAGTGCACCAGCATCGGCAGCTGGTACTCGACCAGCTTCTCGTACAGCGGGTACCAGTACTCGTCGCCGAGCCCCGGCACCTCCATCGGCGCGCGGCCCTCGCTCGGGTCCGGGTTGACGAGCACGCCGACGAAACCCAGCTCGTTGACGCAGCGCTCGAGCTCTTCGAAGACGACGGAGACCGGCTCGCCCCAGACCAGCGGGAGGTTGCAGATGCCCTGCAGCCGCTGGGGGTAGAACTGCACCTGGGTCGCGATGGCGTCGTTGACGGCCTGGGCCCACCAGTGCACGATCCGGGCCGGCTTCTCCGAGTGCATCAGGCTGTACGGCCGCGCGGAGACCAGCTGCACGTCGGTGCCGACCTTGTCCAGCCAGGCGATGTGCTCCTCGGCGAAGTGCTTGAGCTCCTCGGGCGGGATCACGCCGGTGCGGCCGTGCCCGAGGCCCTCCCGCGACTCGGAGAACCCCTTCAGCCGGCGGCCGTAGTGCCCGCGGCTGCCGATCAGGAACTCGCGGTAGGCGTACAGCTCGGCGGGGGCGACGAGGTGGCCGTGCACGTCGACGATCTTTCGGGGCATGGGATGCGCTCCTCTTTCGGTGGCCGCGACCGGGCCCTCGTCGTGGGCCGGTCGCGGAGTGGGGGTTCGCGGCGGGGCGGTCCCCGGCGCGTCAGTCGATCAGCACGCGGATCGGGTGGCCGGTCTCGGTGTGGTGGGCGACGGCGGCCGCGATCGTCGGCTCGCCGATCGCCTCCCGCCAGCCGCAGCCGGCGGCCCGGCACCAGGCGGTGGGCAGCCATTCACCGCAGGCCGGGCAGATCCCGGTGCCGGTCCGGTGGCGGCCGTCGCGGCAGCCCCCGTCGGGTGCGGAGTTCGGGGCGGCGGAGGCCACGGCCCGCTCAACCGGCCTTCCGCACCACGGCGTCGATCCGCTGCGTGAGCGTGCTCAGCCGCGGGCTGTAGACGCCTTGCGTCCGCAGGAAGGACGCCATCGGGTTGGCGCCACCACCGCCGATGCCGAGTTCCTTCTTCTCCTGCGGCAGCTGGATCAGCTCGTGCTCGGTCGCCGCGTCGTGCACGTTCATCACCGTGCCGCCGGTCTCGTTCGCCCGCAGCTGGCTGCGGAGCAGGTTGCGGTAGAGCGCGATGCCCTGGTCCGACGAGCTGAGGTGCTCGTCGTCGCGGGTGGTCAGCGCGCCTTGCGTCACCCACACCATCGCGTCCTGCGAGTCGATAGTGTCCATCAGGAAGTTCCCGTCCGCGTCCTGGAGCTTCACCTCGTAGGTGTCGGGCAGGGCGCGGATCTCCTCGACGAGGTTCGCGTACTCGTCGGGAACGTCGTAGTAGCAGTACCAGAAGTGCAGCGTGTGGTGGTCGTCCATCGGCACGCGGATCTGGAAGGAGCTGAGGCCGTAGCCGCCGACCTTGAGGATGTTCGGGAAGTAGACCGGGTGGCCGACCTTCCAGTCCTCGTCGTCCTCGGTCTGGCCCTCGCGCAGCCGGCGCTTGATGATGCCGTAGTCGACGAGGTCGAAGCCGATCTTGATGTGGTGTCCACCGAGGACGGTCGGCTCTTCGCCGGCCCGCTCGAGGTGGTAGTTGAACAGCCGCCCGTGCAGCCATTCGACGTGGGTCGGGTCGAACGAGTTCTCCATGATCTGCAGCCAGTTGCACGGAATCACGGCGTAGCCGATGTCGCGGAAGCGCGTCGGGCTCTCTTCGAGGGCGAAGAGGTCCAGGCGCGGCAGCGCCGGCGCCGGGGCTTCCCCGAGGTAGGCGAAGATCAGGCCGCCGAGCGCCCGGACCGGGTAGCTCGTGGTGCGTGCCCGCGCCTGAAGCTGGGCCGACGGCGGCATCTGGTTCGGTTGTTCCAGGCATTCGCCCTGCGGGGAGAACTTCCAACCGTGGTACGGACAGCGCAGCCCGGCGCCGTCCGGGAACCCGTAGCCCAGGGAAGCGCCGCGGTGCGGGCACCGCTCGGCCACCAGGCCGAGCTCGCCCGTCTCGGTGCGGAACAGCACCAGGTCTTCCCCCAGCAGCCGGACCCGCTTCACCGGGTTGGCGTCGAGGTCCGTCTCGGTGGCGACCGGAAGCCAGTAACGCCGGTAGAGCGCACCGGCGGGCGTGTCGCGGCCGACGCGGCTGTAGCGCTCGTTGACGTCTGGGTGCAGCATCAGCGTCCTCCCTTGCCCCGGACCAGGCGATCGCGGTCCGGCAGACGACGGACTCCTTCGTCCGATCGCCTTTGTAGGTTAATCATAGGAGCATTACTCGTCAAGCCACGGCGGCGACGTCGGCCAGCTCGTCGACATCGACCGGACCAGGGCCCTGGCGCGGGACCAGCCGGTCGGCGGCCACCCCTTCCGGGCGCTCGCCGAGCCGGCACACCCGGTACTGGTGCCTCGCGCCCACGGCGGGCACGAACGCGATCGCCGGTTGCCCGCACCACGCGCAAGGCAGGCCACGCAGATACACCTCGAACATCGGGAACCCGTCCCCTCGGCGCCTAATTAGGACTATGATTAGAGCATAAGACTTCCCCGACCCCTGGAGAAGAGATGACCGACAGCGAAGTGCGGCTCGACCTGCGCGGCGAGGTGGCCGAGCTGGTCCTGGCCGCGAACGCGATCGACCTCGACGCCGGCCGGCAGCTCGCCGCAGCGACCGAACGGCTCACCAGGACGGACGCGCGAGTCGTTCTCGTCCGCGCCGAGGGACCACACTTCTGCGTCGGCGGCGACGTCCGCGCCTTCGCCGCGCACGAGGCCGATCTCGCCTCCTACGTCGGCCAGGTCGCGGACGTCGTGCACGCCGCACACCGCCACCTCGCCGCCCTGACCGTCCCGGTGGTCTGCGCCGCGCAGGGCGCCATCGCCGGTGCCGGGGTGGGCCTGGCCTTCGGCGCCGACCTCGTGCTGCTCGGCCGCTCGGCGAAGGTCCGGCTCGCCTACACGGCGATCGGGCTGTCACCGGACAACGGAGCCAGCGCACTGCTCCCCCGTCTCGTCGGCCCGCGCCGCGCGCTCGAACTGGCGCTGACCAACCGGACGCTCACCGCGGACGAGGCCCGCGACTGGGGCCTCGCGACGGCCGTCATCGACGACTCCGCCCTCCTCGACGAAGCACGGGAGCTGGCCGGCCGCCTCGCCGGGATGGCGCCCGGCTCCCTGGCGGCGACCAAGCGCCTCATCCTCTCCGCGGCGAACAGGAGCCGGGACGAGCAACTCGACGAGGAAGCCGGAGCCATCACGGCACTCGCCGCCACCGGCTCCGCCCGGCAAGCGATCTCGGCGTTCGCCCGGCGCTGACGCCGCGGCGTCAGGTGACGTTGCGGATCAGGCCGCCGTCCACCCGGAGGTTGGCGCCGCTGACGTAGTCGGCCAGCGGGCTGCACAGGTAGGCGACGGCTGCGGCGATCTCTTCGGGTTTGCCGAACCGGCCGGTGTCGTTCGGGATGATGTCCCGCACCGCGCCACGCTCGATCTCCTCCCACGTCTCACCCCACCCGCGGGCCGGGGCGATGCCGGTGAGAAGGTCCTTCACCGATTCCACCAGGATGGCGCCGGGCGCGACCACATTGGACGTCACGCCGGTGTCCTTCAGCTCACGGGCGAGCGACACGGCGAGGTTGTGCCGGGCCGCCAGCGTCGCGTTGTACTGGGGGTGCGACTGCATCGGCTGGGTCGCCAGCCCGCCGCCGATGGTGATCACCCGGCCCCAGCGCCGGTCCCGCATCTGCGGCACGAGGTGCCGGATCATCCGGACCCCGGAGATCACGTTGCCCTCGTAGGTGTTCCGCCAGTCCTCGGGAGTGGCGTCCGCCCAGGACAGGTGCTCGTACGCGCCCGCGTTGTTGACCAGGATGTCGATCGGGCCACCGGCCAGCGCGGCGGCCGCGACGGCGGCCGCACCTTCGTCCGTGGCGAGGTCGCCGATGGCCACGGCGGTGCGCCCGCCCTGGCCGCGGATCGCCGCGGCGACCTTTTCCGTCCGTGCGACGTCACGCCCGTGCACCACGACCTCGGCGCCTTCCGCGGCGAGGCGCCCGGCGATGGCTTCGCCGAGGCCCGAGCTCGAGCCGGTCACGAGCGCGCGCTTGCCCGTCAGTTGGAGATCCATTGTTCGCCTCGATGTTCGTCTTGAACCGGCGGCGATTCCGCCGATGTCTACGACTGTAGACTTCGCTGCGCGACTTGTCTACAGGTGTATACCGTGACGAGTTAGACAGGCTACCTGTTCAGTTAGCCTGTATTCTTGGCCGCATGAACGAAGACGACACAGACCCTTCGGCGACCCTCGCCGCAGGCCTGGACCTGGCGGTTCAGCGCTTTCGCGGCCGCCTGCGGGTCGAGGGGCTCCGCCTCCCGGTCCCCTGGACGAGGAGCCAGCTCGTCGCCTTGGACCGCATCGTCCGCGGCAGCGCCGTCACGACGAGTGAGCTCGCTGCGGCCGAGCACATGCGCCCGCAGTCGATGGCCCAGATCGTGTCCGCGCTCGAACGCGACGGCCTGATCGAACGCCGTCCCGACCCCGCCGACGCGCGCCGGAGCCTGATCGAACCGACCGGCAAGGGCCGCGACGCGGTCCGGACCGCGTCGGCCCTGCGGAACACGTGGCTCGCCGACGCTCTGGACCAGGAACTGTCGGACGAAGAACGCGAACTCGTGCCGAAACTGATCGAGGTCCTCGACCGGCTCGCGAGCACGCGGACCGCCCGCTCGCGCCCCGCGGCGCCATGGCCCCCGGCGGACCGGTGAAGACCGTCGCCGACGCGCCCGGCCGGACCGCTCCCGGGTGGCGGTACCTCACTCCCCTTGTGCTGGGCTCGGCGCTCAACCCGATCAACAGTTCCGTGCTCGCCACCGCGCTGGTCGCCATCGGCCAGGCCTTCCGGGTCAGCGCGGCGTCGGCGGCCGGCCTGGTCGCGGCGCTCTACCTCGCCAGCGCGATCGGCCAGCCGGCGATGGGCAAGCTCGCCGAGCGGTTCGGGGCGCGGAAGACGTTCCTGGCCGGCCTGGTACTGGTCGCGGCGGGCGGGCTCCTCGGCGCGCTCGCGGAGAACTTCACGCTTTTGCTGGTCGCCCGGGCAGTGCTCGGCATCGGTACAGCCGCGGGCTACCCGACGGCGATGATGCTGGTCCGGCGCTGGGCGGCCGAGAACCCCGGCGGCCGCGCCGAGGGCGCGATCGGCGCCCTCGCGATCGCGGGCCAGACGAGCGCCACGATCGGCCTCCCCCTGGGCGGCCTGCTGGTCGCCTTCGGCGGCTGGCGCGTGACCTTCCTGATCAACGTCCCCCTGGCCCTGCTGACCTTGGCGGCGGCCCTGCGCTGGCTCCCCCGCCGGTCCCGCGAACGCGAGTCGTCGATCCCCCTGGCCCGCGCCCTCGACCTGCCCGGCATGGCGTTGTTCGCCGCGGCCACCGCGAGCCTGATCGTGTTCTTCCAGGACCTGCACCACCCGCGCTGGGTCGTCGCGGGAGCGGGCGTGGTCCTCGGCACCCTGCTGCTCTGGTGGGAAACGCGGGCCACGCACCCGTTCATCGACGTCCGGATGCTGGTGCGCAACCGCGCCTTGTCGGCCACGTACGTCCGCGTGGCGATCATGTTCCTGCTGAGCTACTGCATCCTCTACGGTTTCACCCAGTGGCTGGAACAAGGACGCCACCTCAGCGCGTCCACGGCCGGTTACGTGATGGTGCCGATGTCGGTCGTCGCGGCGCTGCTGGCCATCCCGTTCTCCCGCGGCGGAAGGATCCGTGCGTGCCTGCTGGCCACGGGCATCGCCGCGGTCGCCGGACCGGCCTGCCTGCTCGCGTTCCACGCGACGACACCGGTGTGGCTGCTGATCGCGGTCACGATGGCGTTCGCGGTGATCTCCGGCCTCGGGGTCATCGGCAACCAGGCGGCGCTCTACCACCAGGCCCCCACCGAGACGATCGGCGTCGCCGCCGGTCTCCTGCGGACGTTCACCTACCTCGGCGCGATCCTGTCGTCCAGCCTGATCGGCGTCGCCTACGGCGAACGCGCATCCGACGAGGGCCTGCACACGGTGGCGCTCGTGCTGACGGTGCTCGGCGCGGTCCTCCTCGTGCTGACTGTCCTCGCCCTACGCGGGCTGCCTCGAAGCCAAGACGCCGGAGAATCGACGAGCGACGAAAACCACTGAGGCCCTCCGAATCCGGCGATCGTCAGCACCTGGCCGGTCCAACCGGCTCTCCGCCCTCGGCGTCATCGGCAACCAGGCAGCGCTTTACCACCAGGCCCCCTCGGAGACGGTGGCCCTCGTGCTGACCGCGCTCGCCCTGCGCCAGTTGCCCCGAAGCCAGGATGCCGGACGCGCGAGCCGCGGCGGGGTCAGTGGCGGCAAGCCGCCGCTGCGTGGCAGGTGATCATGGCCTGCAGCGTGTCGTGCAACCGCTTCGCCTCGTCCGGTGGCAACTGCGCCACGGTGTTGCGCAGCTCCTGCGGATCCGTGGTGCGGTCGTAGAACTCCTTGGTGCCGTCGGCGTATTCGACGTAGGTGGAAGCGGTACTGCGGATCGCTTCGTAGGTGCTGGGATTGCCGCTGTTCTTCTTCGGCTTGTCCGGGTCGGTCCGGTCGAAGTCCGGCCCGTGGTGTTCGACCAGACCGACCGTCCGCCACACCGGTGGCACAGTGCCGTTCAGCAACGGCACCAGGCTCTCGCCGTCCACCTCGGCCGGGGTCTCGGCGCCGGCGAGTGCTTCGAACGTCGGCCGCAGGTCGATGTTCTCCACCGGCTGGTTCACCGTCGCGCCGGCCTTGACGCCCGGGCCGGTGACCACCAGCGGTACGTGCACGTCGGTGTCGAACGCCGTCTGCTTGCCGGGGGTGAGGCGGTATTCGCCCATGTGGTAGCCGTTGTCTGAGGTGAACACGATGTCGGTCGTCCCGCGGACCCCGGCCTTGTCCAGTGCCTCCTGCACCGTGCCGATCATCTTGTCCACCGACCGCACGGCCTGCGCGCGCTTGCGGAAGTCCTTGTCGATCGTCGTCTTTTCCTTGTCCGTCAACGGAGTCCGGGACGCGAGCCACGACGGCGCCGAAGCCGGCAGCGTGTCGAACGCGGGCCCGCGCGGCGCGGTGAGGCCGGGGAAAGCGTCGGCGTCGCGGGGCGCCGGGGTGTAGGGGCCGTGCGGGGCGAAGGTGGCGAGCTCGATCGCGAACGGCGTGTGCGCGGCCGCCGAGGCGGAGACGAACTGCGCGGCCTTGCCTGCCATGACGTCGACGAGGTAGTCCTCGGGCTTCTTGCCGTAGTGCTTGATCGTGCCGTTCTCGTTGAGGTCGTAGTCGAACTCACCGTACGCGTTGCCGGCGACGTCCCATTCGGTCCAGCCCGGCGGCACCCCGTCGCTCTCGGGGTCGTACCCGTTGAGGTACTTGCCCATCATCGCGGTGCGGTACCCGGCCTGCTGCAACGTCGTCGCGTAGGTCGACTTGTCGTCGCCGCGGCCGTGGAACACGCCATAGCCGCCGTCCTTGCCGCCGTTGGTGAACACGCCGGTGTCGTGCGGCAGCATGCCGGTGAACAGTGACGACCGCGACGGGCAGCACAGCGAATCGGTCACCGTGTAGTTCGCGAAGGACGTGCCGGTCTTGGCCATGTCCTGCACGTGCGGCAGGTACGGAAGCAGGTTCATGGACAGGTCGTCGGTGAGCACGAGGACGACGTTCGGCTTGCCGCCCGCCGCGCCGGCGGGCAGCGGCGCCGGACTGCCGGCCGTGCACGCCGCCGCGGTCGAAGCCAGAGCCACGGCCAGTACCGAAGTCAGGAGAAGACGGACGCGAGGTGACATGCCCCCGGACGCTAAGCCCGCGATGCTCAGGGCGGGTCCGAGGCGTGTTCGGGTTCGGTAAAGACCCGCGCGCCGACCGGCGGTCGCAAACCGCCCCACGACCCGGTGTTGTTGCCGACCGTCACGGACGCCTCCCGCAGCTAGCCCGGTCGGCGTTGCCGGTCCTGGACGTCGCTCGCGGCCTGTCCCACCGTTCCCCGCAGGCGGATTGACGCGGGGACCCCGCACGCAGCGCTCGGGCCCGCGCCGGCCGCTCGCCCGGTCCGGAACTGGGGGTGAAGTCAAGAGCGGGGACCTCCTGGTGCTGTCCGGTCCATGATGCCGGAACAGATGACCTCCAGGTCACGGTAGCGTTTTCCGTGCATTACCGAAAATGGATCCCTGCAGCGGAATGGCAAATACCGCACACAGCGGAGTGACGTCCCAAAGAAATTGCGCTGCTAGTCACATCAATCGCCCCGAAGGCCGAGTAACCTGTTTTCCTTGCGGTGACGGACTGCCACTGGGCGGCACTCACGGCTGGGATCCGGCTTCCGGAGCTGACCGTGGAACCGCCGGGCCGGGGCGGCCGTCAGCGAGAAGCCCTCCCCGCCGCACCGGAGCCGTGCACCCGGCCCGGGTGGCGGTTCCCACCGTTCGCCGGGGTCCGCTTCCGGGCCGGCGATCCCGCGGGGGTCTTCTTCGCGCTGTGTCCTTTCGCGACCCCCACGGGTGCCGCGCCGGAACCCTTCGAAGGTCCCGGAGCAGCTTCGCGGGGCGTCGCGTTCGGCTTCGAGGGGCGCGGCGCGGCCGGCTGGGACGTTGTCCCCTCGGCCGCGGGCGGCACGGCCGGAGCGGGCGCGACGCCGCCGATCGCGACCGTGGCGACCAGGGCGGCCCCGGCGGCCGCGGTCTTGACCGCCGCGACCCACGACAGAGCCGGCGCGGTGGACGCGCGCACCGCGGCTCCGCCGGAGGACGCGGCCGAGCCCGTGGACGCCCGAGGCGGGGCGACGGTGGCGGGCAGCTCCTCGTTGAGCCGCCGGAGTCCCGCGGCCAGCTCACGGCAGTCCGCGCACCGGTCCAAGTGCGCGGCGATCCGCTGTGCCCGGCGCTCGGTGACCCCGCCGCGCACCCACTTGGCAAGCTGACCGCCGACGGACCGGCAAGCGCGTTTCCGGCCGGCGGCGACGTATTGGTCCAGGTAAGCCTGCCGCAGGCCCTCCCGCGCCCGGTAGGCCAGCGCCGAGACACCGTTCGGGGTCAGCTCCAACAGCCCCGCGAGCTCGGCCGGTGACTCGCCGTCGATCTCGGTGCGCCACAGCACGGTCCGCCACCGCGGGGGCAGGGTGGCAAAGGCGGCCGCGGCGATCGCGCCGAGCATCCTGGTGTCCAGCACGTCGTCGGCGGCCGCGTCCGGCACCTCCGATACCAGGGACACCAGCGAGTCCCGCCGGTGCCAGCGGATCATCGTGTTGCGGATGGTCGCCAGGAGGTAGGGCCGGAAGGCGTCGTCCGGGCCGCCTCCCGAGCGCAGGATCCGCAGGACCTGGGTGAAGGCTTCCGCGATCAGGTCGTCGCGCTCGGTCTCGGTGGCCGCGATCGCCGCGGCCACCCGGCGCGCGGCGGCGAGGTGACGGGTGTAGAGCTCGCGGTAGGCGTCGAGATCACCGCCGCGCACCGCTTCAGCGAGAGCCGCATCGGACGGCCGGTCCGCTACCTCGGTCAACGCGCCTCCTTCGAACCTCCCCGAACGGACGAACGAAAAGCCGGGTCGGCGGTCAGTGCATCAGCTTCCGGCGCCGTCCATAAGCGACAGAGGCGAGCGAGACCCCGATGGCGGCGAGCACGACCTGGGTGATCAGCTCCAGCCAGTCGAACCCGGGGGTGTCGGCGTAGCCGGCGCTGCGGGCGATGGCGGTCCCCGCGAGCGCGGCGATGATCCCGATCACGATCGTCAGCCAGAGCGGGATCTTCTGCCTGCCGGGCGCGACCAGCCTGCCGAGGACGCCGATCACGAGACCGACGACGAGTGCGCTGATGATTCCGATGATGGTCATCGCCAACTCCTTTGCGAAGCGATGACCTCGAATACCCCCGTCCGCTACCGGGAAACGTGGTTCACGGTCATTCTTCGGGCAACAATGGACCCAGCGGACCCAGGTCGAGGTTGAGCTCTTCGTGGGCTATCCCGAAATGTTCACACAACTCGCCCATCCGGTTTTCCAGATTCATCAGCGTCTGCCCGATCTTCTCGATCTGGGTGTCGGTGAGGTCGCCGTGGTCGACTCTGCGCAGCGCCTGCCTTTCCATGAGCTGCCGCAGCAGTTCCACCACCGTCAGCACGAGGCTGACCAGGCTGCGTTCGGCCGTCTCGGGATCGGCGTTGATCCGGTTCTTCTCCGGCTCAGTCATCGCGGGGCCCGAGCGCGGTGATGGAGGTCAGCAGGGTGCGCAGGGAAACGTGCACGAGGTCGACGTCCGCGATGGACAGGGTGAGCTCGCCGCTCACGACGACTCCCCCGGCGAGCACGCGGTCGAGCAGGTCGACGAGCGCGACCTGCCGTCCGGCCGCGGCCGGAGCGGGTACGGGCCGGGTCATGGTTCCTCCAGGAGCGAGAAGGAGTACGGCGGCCAGGGGCCGGTCAGGCGCACCACGATCGCGTCGTTGTCCTGGTCGCAGGCCGCGACGGCTTCGGCGAACCGCGGAGTGTGCCGGTTGTCGACCAGGTAAGCGCCGTTGAGGATCATCGGCGCGTCTTCGCCGGCCAGCGCCCGGCTCTGCGGCGGATGGGTCCGGGCGTCGACGGCCAGGGCGGCGAGCGCGGCGTGCGTGCGGTCCGCTTGCTCGACGGCGCACCGCTCTTGGCGTTCGCGCGAGGTCAACGCCGCCCGCCGACGCGCCAGGTAGGCCGTCCCCGCCCCGCGTGGGAACGGCCCGCCGGCGGCCGGCGCCGGTTCCGGGGCCGGTGCGACGAAGATCTTGATGCCCCATTCGGTCCTCCCGGCGACCTGGCCGAGCGCGCGGCCGAACTCGGCCGCCCGCGTCTCGAGCAGGTGCCGCACGCGGTCGTCGCCGTGGTAGACGGTCGCCAGCCGCATCGGGATGGCCGGTCCCCGGTCGATCAAGGCGACGATCACGGAGTCGTGCGCCCGCGCGACGGCGGCCAGCCAGTCGAGGTCCTCGAGGTTGCGGTGCAACGCTTCCTCGCCGAAGGAGCTCAACGGCACGTCACCGACGACGGCGGCGAACCCGGCCGCCTCGACGTACCGCGGGGTCTCGGCCGAGACGCCCGTCAGTCCACTGAGGACAGTCGGGTCAGGTCGCCCCGTCACGGCGTACAACCAGACGCCCTGCCCCTCAACCATCTTCTTCGTCCCGGGACGACGCGGCTTCGAGCTCGGCGACGCGGGCCCGCAGCTGCTTGTTCTCCTCGCGTACCCCGCCGTCGTCCCCGGTCAGCCACGGATCGCTTTCCCACCAGTCGATGCCGACGTCCTTCGCCGTCTCCAGGGAAGCGACGACGAGGCGGAGCTTGATCGTCAGCAGCTCGATGTCGAGCAGGTTGACCCGGATGTCGCCCGCGATCACCAAACCCTTGTCCAGAACGCGTTCGAGGATGTCGCCGAGGTTGGCCGGCTGGTGGTTGCCCGCCGAGCCGAGCCCGGGCTGCGCGGCCGGGGCGGTGACCGGCTGTCCGGTGGTCATGTCAGCTCACCCCGTTCCCGGTGCCGGCCCGGCCGCGGGAGTAGCGCTTGGTCCGGCGGTACGCCAGCAGGGCACCGTCGGGATCCAGCTCGACCTCGTAGAGCGCGAGCATGTCCGCCGAGGACGGGATCCGGCGTTCCTCGAGCACCTCCACCTCCACCAGCCAGCCGTCGTCGTCCGCCGGCTCCACCGAGGTGACCGACGTCGGCTCGCTCGTGATCAGCTCGCCGACGTAGCGCAGCGCGTACGTCGCCGCGGACGACGCGGAAAGCGCGTCACTTCCGGTCTCGGGCGCCATCGGTCATCACCTCTCCTCTTCGTTCGGCCGCCGTTCGGGCGAGCGGGGCGCGGACGCGGTCAGGCGGTCCAGGACCCGCTGCTGCGTTTCGGCCTCTTCCTCGGGCGAGATCTCGCCGGCGGCACGCGCCTCGTCCACCGCCTCGAGCTCGCGGCGGACGGACGCGGGGTGGTAGAGCTCCGCGTCGACCTGCCGGCGGATCAGCTCGGCCACGGCGAGCACGCCGCGCACGGGAGCCAGCGGAAGGCCGAGAATCGCACCCACCACACCCATCGCCTATTCCTCCGGCCGCTGGGTGACGACGAAGTCGTACGCCGCGAGCGGACCCAGCAGGCGCACCTCGACCCGTCCTCGCCAGTCCTGGGCGAGTTCTTCCACCGCCGCTTCGAGATCGGCTTGTTTCGCCGTCTCCGCCAGGCAAGCGAGGTGGACGGCCTCTTCTTCGTGCGTGGGTTCCCGCGGGCTGATTTCCACCCCGAGCGCGTTCAGGGCCTCCGCCATCCGCTGGGTGTCGGCGGTCCGCTTGGCCGTGATGGCGTTGCCGATCTGCTCGCCGAGCGCGATCCGCTGGTCACGGGTCGCGTCTTCCGGCTTGTCGCGGATTTCGTCTCGCAACCGCGCCAGTTCCGCGTTCTCGTCGAGGATCTCACCCAGGACGGCCTTCTCGACGTACCGGGCCTTGACGACGTACTGCGCCTTGCCTTCGAGTTCGGCCAGCGCGGCGGCGAATTCGTCCTCGTTCGCCTTGAGCAGTTCCTCGGCGACGGCGTTCTCGTCGGGCAGCACGGCGCCGAAGCGCAACGGAAGCACCGGGACCTCGGCGGCGGCCGCGTCCAGCAGGCCCGCGTGCGCGGTCAGGTCCTCCGGCCGGCCCAGGGGCCGATCCCGGGAAACCTCGCTCACCAGCGCCGCGACCCGTTCGCCGCGCACGGTCGTGACCGCGGCGGGCGGATCGCCGACGCCGCGCGCGTCGGTGTCGGTTTCCACGTCCGCAGGGACGATGCCGTAGACGTAGAGGGCAGTTTCGCTGGCCACCTCAGTCACCTCCCTTTCGCCGGCGGCCCGCCGGCTGGTCCTCACCTTCGCCGTCACCGATGAGGTCGCGAAGCTTGTCGCCGGCCGCTTCGAGGGCGCCCCGGGTCTTCGCCTTCGCGCCGCCCTGGTTCACGTCCTCCAGCAGGTCCGGCAGCCCTTTCTGCTCGGTGTCGGAGATGTCGAGCCGGTTCACGGCTTCGGCGAACCGCAGGTAGGTGTCCACGCTCGCCACGACGACGCGGGCGTCGACGGTCAGCAGTTCGATGCCCACCAGGGACACCCGGACGTACGCGTCGATCACCAGGCCCTTGTCGAGGATCGTGTCGATCACGTCGGCGAGGCTGCTTGAGCTCGGCCGATCGAGGCCGCCTCCCCCGCCGGACGGCTGCACGGCTGTCGTCATCGCATGCTCCCTCGCTTTCCGCCGGCGTTCGCCCGGGCCTCGCGGCGGCGTCCGGGTGGTTCCGGCTCGTCTTCTTCGGGTTCTTCGTCCAGGCTGTCGTCTTCGTCGTAATCGTCCTTATCGGACGGCTCGCGCTCGTCGTCGTCGACGACCTGGCCGTCACGGATTTCGCCGGGCCACCCCTCGACGTCGTCCGGGTGCAGGAGCGCGTCGGTCATCACGTGCCGTCGGAAGTGCTTCAGCTCCAGCCGGGCCCGCCGGCCCTGCGCGCGCCAGAGGTTCCCGGTGCGCTCGAACAGGCCCTGCGGGTGGTAGGCGAGGACCAGCACCACCCTGGTCAGGTCGGCCGCGAGCTCGTGGAAGGTGACGGCGCCGTCCACGTGCCCCTTCTGCCCCTTCGAGCGCCACACGATCCGCTCGCCGGGCACCTGTTCGAGGATCGTGGCCTCCCAGCTGCGGTGCGACCAGAAGATCTGGGCCTTCCACTCCAGTTTTTCGTCGCTGACCTGCTCGACGCTCTCGACCTTCTTCATGAACCGCGGGAACTCGGTGAACCGCGTCCACTGGTCGTAGACGAGGTCGACCGGAGCGCCGATGTCGATCTCCTCGACGATGTTGGTGAGCTTGATCTTTTCGCCCTTGCCACCGCCGCTTCCGCCGGTGAAGGCGTTTTTGACCTTGTCGACGAGACCGGACAGCCCGCCTTTGACCGCCCCCATGGCGGCTTTGCCCTTCACCCCGGGTTTCGCGCCGGTGACGGCCTCGGCCAGACCGCCGCCGCCTCCCCCGGCATAGTCGTTGAGACGGCCGGAAGCCGACGTGATCCGCTTGGTCAGTGAGCCGGCCGCCCGCCCTGCGACGGTCTGCGCGAGGTTTCGCAGGGCGTCGGTCAGCTCGTTCGACGGTCCCCCGCCCGATGCGGTGTCCTTGACCTTGCCCGCGGCGCTCTCCAGCTGCTTGGTGGCCATTTCGTTCACCTCCGGGCCCGGCGGACGGGCGACCTGCCGGTACCCGTGCGCGACCGTCGTGAGGACGGCTCATCACCATCGGACGAAGCGGCCGCCCGCTTGCTCGTCGCCCGGCGGCGCGCGGGCCGCTCCGGCTCGTCGGGCTCGTCACCGTTTTCGTCCTTGCCGGACGCCCGGCGGCGCGACGGCCGCTCCGGCTCCTCCTCCTCGTCGTCGGGCGGCTCTTCCTCCTCCAGTTCCTCGGGTTCCGGCGCGCGGCGCCGTCGGGTTCTCGGCGTTTCCCCATCCCCCTCGGCGGCATCGCGGTCGGGTCCGTCATCCGGATCCTTCCGCTGCTTGCGGCCGCCTTCCTGCAGGCGCTCGGTGAGCGATTCGATCCGCGAACCAGCGGCCGTCACCGCGGCCGCCTTGACCGCGCCGAGCAGCTCGTCGCGTGCGACGTCCGTGAGCTTCGCCAGCTCCGGGGTGGAGCCGAGCTGTTTGAGCCCGTGCTGCAACAGCTTCGTCGGCGAGGTGCCCGATCGCCCGGTCGCACCGGCAGCCGCGATCATCAACGCCAGCCGCATCTTCTTCGTGCGTCCCAACAGATAGCCGGCCCCCACCCCGATGGCGATCCGCGCTCCTGGCTTCATTGCTGATCCTCCTGACGCTGGCGGTCCGAAAAGCTCACTCGCACCTCGCACGACCTACGGAATTCGGGGCGAACGGGATGCGTGGGCATCACCAAGTCCAGCTACCCGGGTGTCAGCCCCCGAAAACCGTTGGAACAAAAGAAACCAAGATCCGGACCCGCCGCGCCCCGCCACCCAACCTCCACTGTGGACAGTTACCGGACAGTTGTCAGAATCGCCGCGAGATAACCGAAAAAGCACGGCCGGTCACGCAGCGATCGCCTACTTCGGACAGATGGTCCGCTCTTGACGGCCGAACAGTCTCACCCGGTGGGGTTAGGTTCTCGTCTGCGTTATCGATGAGGACTCAGAGCTACGGCGACTTCCGAAGATCACCCGCACCGGCAACGGGTCTCGATCACCAGGAAGACGACCCGACCCAACCGACCAAATGGCCTAACCCATCCGGGTCCCGAGCGGCGCACGCGCCCCGAGGCGGCGAACACCTTGCCCGGCAAGCGGTTTACCGTCCGCAAACCTTCGCCTTACCGCCCGCTCACCAGCGATCCATACAGGACGGACCTCGGTTTCACCGCGCCGGATCCCGGGGACTCCACCCACAGACTTCGTGGCCCGATGCGACGCCGCCGTGATGGCTCGGGCCACGTCCCCGGTGCGCGGGTGCTGCGTGCTCGACGCGGCACCCGTGCGCCACGACCGCGGCACGCGGTCCCCCAGGACGACGAGACGCCCGGTGCCGTCGTTCACGACGAAGGCACCGGACGTCTCGGCAGCGCGCTCGGTCAGCGCTGGGCGTGTTGCCCGCCCTGGTCGGGCGGCGGGGTCTGGAACCGGGCACCGGGCCGGTCGGCGCCCGGCGTCGGCCCGACCCGGCTGGGGCTGGCCGGCGGCGTCGCGGGCGCCGGGGTAGACATCGGACCGGTCGCAGACCTTTGCGCCGCTCACAAAGCCATTTTCCATCCGACCGGTGCTCCGCTGCTCACGAACACCGCCGCCGCGGTCACGCCGTACCCGGAAGCCGTTCCGCGCGCATTCACGCCCACCTGTCAGCGGCGGAGCGAGCCTCGCCTTGTCCGCGCCACCAGCGTGATTCCGGCGGCGAACACGATCGCGCCGGCGATCACGTTGCCCAGCCAGGTCGCCGTGGTCAGCCCGGCTGCGCCCGGGTATTCCAGCGGCACCAAGCCGCGACCGTGCGAGATCACCCACGGTGAGCTGATCACCCAGGCACCGAACACGGGAACCACCCACGCCACGGAACGCAACCCGGGCGAACGGGCACATCCGGCCGCGAACAGCGCCAGCACGATCCCGCTGATCATGTTGCTCGCCGCCATGCCGAAGGTGCCCGCGAACTGGATCACCCACGGCGACAAGATCAAGTACACGCCTGCCAGCAGCACGAGCCCGATCGAGAACTCGGACCCGCCGACGGGCCGAGCGGCGCCTTCCGGTGGCTGCAGCTGCCCCGCTTCGCGTGTGGTGGCCCGGGCTGTCATGTCCACTCACCTCCGCGTCAGGTCTCGTCGGCCGATTACCCGGCCGGCGGCAGCGGCAAACGACCGGCCTGGCATCGAACCGGTTTGCTTGTCCCCTGAGGTGGCTATCCGTCTTCGACGTGGTCGAAGGCAGGAGGCAACCATGACGGAGCCGTTCACGGTCGGTACCGGGACGTCGCTGGTCGAAGGTGATCTCACGGTGCCGGCCGATGCCGCCGGAGTGGTGGTTTTCGCGCACGGCTCAGGGAGTTCCCGGCACAGTCCGCGAAACCAGGCGGTCGCCCGGACGTTGCAGGACCACCGCTTCGCGACACTGCTGTTCGACATGCTCAGCAGCGAGGAGGAGCGCGCCGAAGCGGCAGGCGGGCGCCTGCGGTTCGACATCGGGTTGCTGCGGGACCGGTTGCTGCGGGCGCTGGACGACCTCGGACGCCATTCCGCCGTGGCCGGACTGCCGGTCGGGCTGTTCGGGGCCAGCACAGGCGCTGCCGCCGCGCTGGGTGCGGCGGCTGCTCGGCCGGACGTCGTGCGCGCGGTGGTGTCTCGCGGTGGCCGGCCGGACCTGGCCGAGGAGGTCCTGAGCGACGTGCGCTGTCCGGTGCTGCTGGTCGTGGGAGGACAGGACGACACCGTGCGACGGCTGAACAAGGCCGCCGCGGCTCGGCTGCCCGGCGATCGGGAACTGCTGGTGGTGCCGGGAGCCGGGCACCTGTTCGAGGAGCCCGGGACGCTGGAGCAGGTAGCCGACGCGGCCGCCGGTTGGTTCGACCGGCATCTGGGGCCTGGCGGCGACCACACTTTTGCCCGGTAAGGCGCACCGGACCGGCAGGAAGGTCGGATCTGCCGGTGGAGCTGCGGGGAACGGGTCACGACGAACGCGGCTCATCGAACCTTCGGGGTTCTTCCGTCTTGCCGTGCACGGCGAACTCCAGCCCGCCGTCTCGACCATCTCGCACGTCGAGCACCTTGTCGGCGAGGTACAGCGCTGCCTCAGGCTGGAGGAACACCAGCGCGCCGGAGGTGGACACGATGACTTCGTCCCCGGTGTCCGGAGCGGCCACGAGCGCGACTCCCAGCGAGGCACCCTGCTCGTCCAGCGATTCCACCGAAATTCGCAGACCGCCGGCGTCGTCCGCCTCTTCCGCGGCGGTCAAGGCTTTGACGGTTTCGGCGGCAGCGTCACTCACGATGAGCATGTCCGGACCTCCTGACGCGCCTTTCGATCGGCCTGCCGGGATACCCCGCTCCGGACCACCGGGAAACACCGCTGTTTCGGGCCGGGCAGGCTCGGGCACCCGGCGCCCATGGTGGAACGCGTACGAACGCCACGGCTGGAGATCGCCTACCACCGGCGGGGCCCGTCGTCGGGACCCGTGGTGGTGCTGGTGCACGGTTGGCCCGACGATCCGTCGTGCTGGGACGGCGTGGTGCCCGAACTGGCGGAGAACGGCTTCTGCTGCATTCTCCCGTACCTGCGAGGCACCGGCCCCACCCGGTTTCTGGACGACACGGTCCCCCGCAGCGGTCAGATCGGCGCGCTGGCCGCGGACCTCGCCGACTTCATCACCGCGCTCGAGCTGAACGACGTCCTGCTGGTCGGCCACGACTGGGGTGCCCGCGCCGGCTACGCGGTGGCCGCGCTGTTCCCGCAACGGATCCGCGGTCTGGTGGCCATGTCCGCCGGCTACGCCACCGGCGCCGCATTGCCCTACGAGCTGGCGCACAACTACTGGTACGAGTGGTTCACCGCCACCGAGCGCGGACGGGCCGCCTACCGCGACGACCGCCGTGAACTGAGCCGGTACCTGTGGTCGAGCTGGTCGCCGCCGTGGCCGGGCCGCGAGGAGCAGTTCGACCGGACCGCGCCGTCGTGGGACAACCCCGACTGGGCCGAAATCTCCATCCACGCCTACCTGCACCGCTGGAACGAAGCCCCGGGCGACCCCGCGTACGACGACATCGAGAGCCGGCTCGCGGACGCGCCACCGATCAAGCTGCCGACCCTGGTCGTCCACGGCGAACTCGACCGGGACAACACACCCACCACCACCGACGGCAAAGACGAGCTGTTCACCGGCTGGTACGAACGCCAGGTGCTGGCCGCGGTCGGCCACTTCGTACCCCGCGAGGCACCGCAGGCGGCGAGCGCCGCGATCCACCGGCTCCGAACCGTCACCGGCCCTGGCTGATCCATTCGTCGGCCAGCAGCGGGATCTGACCGCCGGCCAGCACAACCTGCACCTGCCGTGGGGACAACCGGTGGCGCAGCCGGTACTCCTCGCCTTTGGTGTCGTTGTGCACCGTCAGCTCGGCCGAGGTGGTCAGGGCATCGTGCAGCTTCTCGAACACCAGAACGTCGTCCTGATCGACGCGGTCGAAGTCGGCGGCGTCGGCGAACTCCAGCGGGAGCACGCCGAAGTTGGCCAGGTTCTGCCCGTGGATCCGGGCGAAGGACTTCGCCATGACCACTCGAAGCCCGAGTGTGCGCGGGGCGATGGCGGCGTGCTCCCGCGACGAGCCCTGCCCGTAGTTCTCGCCGCCCACCACGGCGTGCGGCGCACCGGCCCGCTCCGGGTAGCCGGGGTCGATCGGGGTGAACGTGAACTCGGCCAGCTTGGGGATGTTCGACCGGAACGGCAGCGCCCGGGCACCGGCGGGAGAAATCTCGTCGGTCGAGACGTCGTCGCCGACCTTGAGCAGGACCGGCGCGCGGAGTTCGTCCGGCAGCGGGTCCAGCTCGGGCAGTTCGGAGATGTTCGGGCCCCGGACGAGGTCGACCCGCACGGCCTCCTCCGCCGGCAGCGGCGGGACGAACACGTCGTCGCCGATCGAGGACCGCTCGGGCAGGTGCGGCGACGGGTACTCGAGTCCGAGGTCGGCGCCCAGGTCCCGCGGGTCGGTGATCTGCCCGGTCAGCGCGGCGGCCGCGGCGGTTTCGGGCGAGCACAGCCACACCGAGTCGTCGGCCGTGCCGGACCGGCCCGGGAAGTTGCGGGGGAAAGTACGCAGCGAGTTGCTGCCCACGGCGGGCGCCTGGCCCATCCCGATGCAGCCGAGGCAGCCGGCCTGGTGGATCCGGGCGCCGGCCCGCACCAGGTCCAGGGTGGCTCCCATCGCGGTGAGGTCGGCGAGGATCTGCCGCGAGGTCGGATTGACGTCGAAGCTGACGGCCGGATCCGTCTGCCGCCCGGCGACCATCGCGGCGACGACGGCGAAGTCCCGCAGGCCGGGGTTGGCCGACGAGCCGACGACGACCTGGCCGACCGGCGTGCCGGCGACGTCGCGGACGGGGACCACGTTGCCGGGCGAGGACGGCTTGGCGATCAACGGTTCCAACGCGGACAGGTCGATCTCGTCGTCCACGTCGTACTCGGCGTCCTGCTCCGCGGAAACTTCGACAAAATCGTCGGCTCGGCCTTCGGCGGTCAAGAACCGGCGCACGGCGTCGTCGGCGGGGAAAACGGTGGTCGTCGCGCCCAGTTCGGCGCCCATGTTGGCGATGACGTGCCGGTCCATCGCCGTCAGCGTGGCCAGACCCGGCCCGTGGTACTCGACGATCCGGTTGCGGCCACCGGAAACACCGTGGCGGTGCAGCATCTCCAGGATGACGTCCTTGGCCGAGGTCCACGGCCGCAGCCGGCCGGCCAGCCGGACACCCCACACCTCGGGCATCCGCACGCGCAGCGGTTCACCGGCGATGGCCATGGCCACATCCAGCCCGCCGACGCCGATCGCCAGCATGCCCAGGCTGCCCGCGGCGCAGGTGTGGGAATCCGAGCCGATCAAGGTCTTGCCGGGGACGCCGAACCGCTGCATGTGCGTCGGATGGGAAACCCCGTTACCCGGCTTGGAGTACCACAAGCCGAACCGGCGGCAGGCGGAGTGGAGGAACCGGTGGTCCTCGGCGTTGCGCTCATCGGCCTGCAGCAGGTTGTGGTCGACGTACTGGACGCTGAGCTCGGTACGAGCGCGGTCGAGTCCCAGCGCCGCCAGCTCTTGCACCACCAGCGTGCCGGTCGCGTCCTGGGTCAGGGTCTGGTCGACCTGGAGCGCGATCTCCTCACCCGGGCGCATCCGGCCGTCCACGAGATGTGCGGAGATCAGCTTCTCGGTAACGCTGCTGCCTGGCATCCCTTTCTCCTTTGCCGCTCCTGCGGCGGGTTCCCGGAACGCCAGGGCCGAAACCGGACAGCCGGTTTCGGGGTCTCCGAAGAACCGCAAGGACATTGTTCGCAGCCAAAGCATCCCGGCCACGGCGTGCTTCACCGCGCAGACGACTTGCCGCACGAGGATGATGAGCGCGGCGCTCGCGCTTGCCGACGGCGATCGACCGGGATGGAGCTCCGCGTTGCTGGCCAGGAGGAGGCGTATCGATCGAGCAGGATTCGTGCGATCGTGTTCGCATGACTGAGACGGACAATCCGGCTGCGTTTGCCGGAGCGGCCGCGGCGCGGGCGGCTCAGACCGCCCGGGAACGCGCCCAGAGTGCCGGCGCACGGTGGCGTGCCTTGCGCGCCCAGACGGCCCCGCCGGCGGACAACGCCTCCAGCGTGACCGAGCTCGATCCGTCATCGGTGCTGGCCGCAGCCGACCAGACGCTGACGCAAGCCCGCCAGCGGGCGCAAGAAGCTCGAGAGCGCGCTCGTGACGGCTTGCTGCGGTCGGCACAAGCCCACGACCGCGCCGCCGACCAGCACGAGTGGGCTGCCCAATACGGCGGCGCCGAGGCACCGGAACACCAGCGGAAGGCGGCCGTCCACCGCGCCGGCGCGACGGCCGACCGGCGGCGATACGACGAATCCGGACACTCCTGAACTCGCGGGCCGGTACCCCCACCGCTGTGTCCCGGCTGAGAGACGGCGTGCTCAAGTTCGCCACAGACGTCCCCACTGCGTGATCGCCGACATCCGCGACCTCGGCGTCGAACGCGAACAGCTGTTCAGCGTGTTCCCGGTGATCGCCGCGCGGATCGAGGACTGGCCGGGTGTGGTTCGCCGTAGTGACCGACCACCGGCACCCCCGCGGAATCGCTCGCGCGGGCCGCGGCCTGCCTGGTGCCCGAGCACCGAAAGTCCTCGGAGCGAAGGCACTCCGGCCCTCCCGGCCGCGGGCGCCGCGGTGCGAAGGTCGAGCCGGAAGCCATCCCTGACAGCCCTGACAACGAGGAAGGCCGATGATGGACCGAGCATTCCCGGACGACTTCACCGTCAAGACGGCGGTCACGATGGCGACCCGCGCGCCGTCGGTGCACAACTCCCAGCCGTGGTACTGGCGGCTCGGCCACAGCTCCCTGCACCTCTACGCCGACCCCGGCCGGCGATTGCCCGAGACCGACCCGGACGGCCGCGACCTGATCCTCAGCTGTGGCGCCGCGTTGCACCACGCCCGGGTCGGCTTCGCCGCGCTCGGCTGGGCCGCGGAAGTGCACCGGCTGCCCAACCCCGGCGAGCCCGACCACCTCGCGGCGATCACGCTGCATCCGCACAACCCGTCCCAGGACGAGATCGCGATGGCCGCCGCCATCCCGCGCCGGCGGACCGACCGGCGCCGCCACAGCTCCTGGGCGGTCCCGCGCGGGCACGTCGAAGCGATGTCCCGGGCGGCCGCGCTCGAAGGCACCGTGCTGCAGGCCGCCGAAAACTCTACGCGCTACTACCTGGCGACGGCGATCGAGCAGGCCGCCGACCGGCACGCCGCCGATCCGGCGTACCGCACCGAGCTGGCGGCGTGGAGCGGCCGCCACCTGTCGCCCGACGGCGTCCCGGCCCGCAACACCCCGGCACCGGACGACACCCCGGGCGCGCTCCGGACCCGGCCCTTCGCCGACCCGCTCCTGGCCCAGCCGGTCGACGCCAAGGCCGAGGACGACGAGACGGTCCTGCTCGTGCTGAGCACCGCCTCCGACGACCGGATGTCGCGGCTGCGAGCCGGCGAAGCGACGAGTGCCGTGCTGCTGACGGCGAACGCGTTCGGACTGTCGTCGTGCCCGCTGACCGAGCCGCTGGAGCTGCCGGACGTCCGCGACACCGTGACCGAACACGTCACCGGCGGGTCGTTCCCCCAGATGGTGCTGCGCATCGGCTGGGCCCCCGCCAACGCCGAACCGCTGCCCGCCACCCCGCGCCGCGGCCTCGAGGACGTGCTGCAGCCGCTCGAAGCTCCGCCTGGACGCTTCCAGGCCCGCTAGGAAAGGAGCCGTCATGCCGTATTGGCACTACCCCGGAACGATGGGCTGGGCCGGCGGCATCGGCACGCTCGTGCTGATGGTGCTGGTCCTCGGCGCGCTCGTCGCGCTCGTCGTCGTCCTCGCCCGGCGGGGACCGCAGCCGCCGTCCCCGCCCGACCCGGCCCGGCGGATCCTCGACGAACGGTTCGCCCGCGGCGAGATCGACCAGGAGGAGTACGAACGCCGCCGGGACGCCCTCACGAGGACGAGATGACCCCGCGCGGGCGGGTGGTGCTCGTCGCGCTGGTGTACGGGCTCGCGGCCGCCGGGTGCGGGAGCGACCGGGCCGCGGCACCGCCGGCGAGCACGTCGCACCCGGCGTCGGTCCTCCGGCGCCCGCGACGACCCCGGCCACCACGCCCGCGTCGCCGAGCGTCCCGGTGCCGCCTCGGCGAAACCGGCGTGCCGGGTAGCCGCCGGCTGGCGCACGGACGCGGGTGCCGCGGATCCGATGAGCCGTGACGCGCGCTACCTCGTGCGAGCCGGGCGGCCTACCTGCTTCGACCGGGTGGTCTTCGACGTCAACGGCCCGGCGCCGGCCGGGTTCGCCGTCCGGTACGTGGCCCGTGGCCGTGGCCATCGCCGTTCCGCCGCGCCATCAGCGGCACCTCGCCGGAACCGACAGCTCTCGGTTCAACATCCACCGTCACGACCACTCACCCCATGTCTCCGTGCCTGCTGCCAGACTGACGCCATGCGCGCCAAGCACGGTTCACCGAGCCTGTACCGTCCACACGCACCGATGCCGACGAACGGCTGAGACGCCCGTGGGCGCGCCGACGCGACCATGACGCCGGGTGAGAGGTTCGGCGGATTTCGGCGTCGGTGACCGGGTCGTGGCGAGTTCCGCCTGTCACTGCTGGGTGGAATTCGCAGCGCGTTCGAGGAATGGTGCCCCCGGACGCTGCGTCTGCGGTGCCGGGCGCTGGCAGACGAGGGCGGTCGGCACCCAGGCCCAACTCAGCGGGGTCCAGGGGATGGTGTCTGCCGAGCTGCGGTGCCGACGCGTCATCCCATCTCGGCGATTGGCCCTCGGCGAACTGCAGGTAGGACGGGGTGTCGAAGCGGACCGTGCCCCACTGCCCGGCATCCACGTCGACCTATTCCTCGTCGATGTCCGGGCTCGGCACACCTTCGCCGCTCTGTTGATGCGGGAAGCCCGGCACCGCCGCGCCACTATCGGGTGGATACGCTTCGAAGTCCAGGCCGCGACAAGTCTCGTGGCTGGGTTTCACCGGACCTGGCTTGCAGGGCGACCGCGGCGAAGGCGAGGTCCTGCAGGGCGATGCCGACCGAGTTGAACAGCGTGATCTGCTCGGCTCCGGTCCGGCCGGGCACCAGACCGGCGAGCGCCGCGCCCAGCTCGCGCCGGAAATCGTCCTCAGTGGTCGTGCCGTCCTGTAAGGACAGGAGGGCCTCGCCCGACTTCTGCAGCTGGATTCCGGTGCTGTCGACGAAGACCGTCGCCCGGGCCATCCCGGCGGAGTCGATCTCGCGATGGTCGGGCCGGGGTGGTGCGCCGACCGCGTTGACGTGCAGCCCCGGCCGGAACCACGCGCCCTCGACGACGGGGACGCGGGACGGTGTCAGCGTGCAAAGCACGTCGGCCACTTCGACGACCAGACGTGGCTCCGGGGCAGGGGTCACGTCGAGGGCCGGGACGCCGTCGGCGTGCTCCCGGTGCCGCAACGCCCGGCGGAACTCGGCGACGCGAGCGGCCGAGCGGGACCAGACGACGACCTCGTCGATCGGCCGGACCCTGCGAACGGCGGCGACGTGCTCGACCGCGAGCGGTCCGGCGCCGACGAGTCCGAGGACCCGGGAGTCGCTGCGGGACAGGGCATCCGTGGCGACGGCGCTGGCGGCCGCAGTCCGCATCCGGGTGCAAGTCCTGCCGTTCAGGACGGCCAGCCGGGTGCCGGTCCGGGAGTCCAGCACGATCAGGGTGGACTGCTGGGTGGGGCCGTCGGTGTTGCCGGGCGCGTCGGTCAGCACCTTGACGACGGTCAGCCCGAGGCGGTGGGAGGTCGCCACCATCGGCAGCACGATGGTGGCGCCCGCCGTGGGGCTGATCGCCGGGACCGGCTGGTCGGCCTGCCCGAGGGCCAGATCGAGGTGCGCGGTCCGGACGGCGTCGATCAGGTCGCCGAGGTCGACGAGTTCGGCCAGGGCGTCGTCGCGGAGCACGAAGGTCACCGGTAGGCCTTCATGAAGCTGTCGTCGGCCAGTTCGTCGTAGGCGGGAATGCGCGTGAGCATGGCGCTTTCGGCGAGCATCCGCATCCACCGGTCGCTGCCCGCGGGGTCGATCGCGACGGTCTCCCAGACCGCGCTCGCGGTCATCTGCCGGGTGGCCTCGCGCAGGACCCCGAGGTCCTTGCCCGGCCAGCGCGCGGTGAGGATCCCGTCGATCGTCGACGCCGCGGTGGCGGGTAGGCGCGTCATCGCCGTGTCGATGCAGGCGACGAAGCGGGTGAAGCGGTCGCGCAGCTCGTCGACGCGGTCGGTGCGGCAGTAGTAGACGCTGTTGGGCATGATCCCGCCCTCGTCGAGGTTGCGGAACACGATCCGGCCTTGGCCGGTGGCTTCGAGTTCGAGCGCCGAGACGAGGTCCAGGATGATCGCGTCGCCCAGCCCGGCACCGAACAACTCGACCAGCATCGGCGTCGAGAGATCCCGGACGAAGGTGACGTCGGCGGGGTCGGCCCCCGCCTCCCGGATCAGCCCGGCGGTGACCGCGTAGGGTGCGCTGCCCCCGATGCCGGGGGCGAGGACGACCTTCCCGGCCAAGTCACCCAGGGTGAAGCCGGCCGGGGCGTCGCGGTGCACGATCGCTTTGGGCGCTTGGTGGTTGAGCTGGCAGACCACGGTCAGCGCGCGGGCGCTGCCGGCGTACATGCCGGGCACCCAGAGCCCGCCGAGCGCGAGGTCGGCGTCGCCGGAGGCGAGGTCGTCCAGGACGCCGGTCCACGGGTCGCGGGCGCGGGCGGTCACCGACAGGCCCGCGTCGGCGAAGAGGCCGGTCGTGCCGGCGAGGTACTCGGGCAGGTAGTTGAGACCGTTGGCGGTCGCCGAGATGCGCAGGGTTTCCAAGGGGTTTCTCCGTTTCGTGGTCAGGCGTCTTCGTTGATCTGTTCCAGCGTCCGGGCGCGGGTCTCGGGAGCGAACCGCGAGGCCAACACGAGCAGGGCGTACATGGCCGCGGCCATGCCGAACACCCCGGCGAGGCCGAACGCGGCGAAGAGGGCGACGGCGAGGAACGGCATGACCGCCCCGGCGATGTTGCCGATGCCGTTGACGATCGAGGTGCCGGTCGCGCGGATCGACGTCGGGTACAGCTCCGGCGACCAGACGGCCAGCGTCGTGTTGGTGATCATCGTGAAGAACTGGAAGAGCGCGCCGAGCACGAGGATCAGGGCCGTCGAGTCCCCGAACGCGGCGAACGCGGCCGCGGTGACACAGCCGAGCGCGCCCGCGCCGCCCACCACGCCACGCCGGCCGACCCGGCCGGCCAGCCACGCCGCGGCGCAGGCGCCGAGCAGCGAGCCGACGTTCATGATCATGGTGAACAGCAGGCTGTCCGAAATGGAGTAACCGCGCTCCACGAGCAGGGTCGGCATCAGGAAGTTGAGCGTGACCTGCGCGCCGAAGGCCATCCAGGACGCGGCCCCGATCGAGAGCGTGCGGGGCAGGACGGCGCGGGCGAACACGGCCGCCGGGGAGGACTTGAGCTGACGTGCGGGGATGTCCGCCGCCGTCAGCGGCCCGCCGGTCGCCGTCGTCGGCTTGAGGGAACCCGACGCCAGGATGGCCAGCGACCGGTTGGCGTCCTCGACGCGGCCCTGGGACAGCAGGAAGCGCGGGGTTTCCGGCAGGCGGCGCCGGTAGAGGATGACCAGCAGCGCCGGGAGCGCGAGGAACAGGAACGTCCAGCGCCACACGAGGTGGTCGCCGCCGAGTGCCGGCGCGAGCGGGCCGAGGAGCAGGAAGAACAGCCCGTAGGAGAGGAAGTTGCCGACGCCGCCGGAGCCGATGTTGAGCGTCGCGACGAGCGCGCCGCGGTGGCGGGTGGCGACCATCTCGGCGAGCATCGCGATGCCGATGGTGAACTCGCCGCCCAGCCCGATGCCGACGACGAAGCGGCTGACCAGCATCATGTCGTAGTTCACGGCGAGGGCGCTGAGCAGGCCGCCGAGGGTGTAGAGCAGCAGGTTCAGCGACAGCGCCGCGCGGCGGCCGTACCGGTCGGCGAGCCACCCGCCGGCGAGTCTGCCGACGAGCCCGCCGATCACGGTGGCGGTGTTGATCGCGGTCAGCTGGGTGTCGGTGATCCCCAACGCGGCCTTGAGGTTCGCGCCCATCGCGCCGACGGAGTTCTGTTCGAGCGTGTCGAAGAACATCCCGGCGAGGATGAGCATGAGCACCCAGAACTGGGCACGGGTGAAGCCGATGCGGTCGAGGTGGAGGGCGAGGGTGCCGGAGGCAGTGCGCTCCGGGGTGCGGGTCGAGGTCATGGACTGGGCTCCCATCGGGAGAGGCGGCCAAGCAACGAACCCCTGTTTTGTATACGAGATGTGTTGCCTCGACGTTACCACGCGTGCCGAACACGTGAACAGCCTCGGTGATGTCGATCTTTTGTATACGAATCAGGATGGTGTGGAGACCTGACGGCGGTAGATCAGCTCGTCCTTGAGGATGTGCTCGCCCATCAGGTAGCCCGCCTGCACCGGAGAACCGCCCAGGATCGCGGTGGCGATCGCGGCGTGGTCGGCCCACGAGGTGTCGATGCGATCCTCGATCTCCAGCTCGAAGCCCCACGAGATCCGGCGCAGCAGCTCCTCGAGCATGCGGGCGAGCTCGGCGTTGCCCGACGCGCGCGCAACCACCTCGTGGAACTCCATGATCAACGGCGGCAGGTCTGCCACGGCGCCGTCTTCGCCGGCCTGGCGTCCGCGCGCGACGACCGCCCGCAGCGCGTCGGCCTGGTCGCCCCCGCGGGCCTCGGCAGCGAGCGAGGCGGCGAGGACCTCCAGCCCGCGCCGGATCTGCATCAGCTCGACGACGTCGTGCTGCGAGCGGGCGGAGACGGTCGCGCCCTTGTACTTCTCAGTGGTGACGAAGCCTTCGCTCTCCAGTTGCAGCAGGGCTTCGCGGATGGGCACCCGGGAGACCCCGAAGCGGCTGGCGATGGCCTCTTCCTTCAGGCGTGTCCCGGCCGGGATCGTGCCGGCGATGATCTCCGCACGCAGCTCCGTCACGACCGAGTTCGACTTGGCAACCACGAAGCGAGGATATGGCAAGTGCCGAGTGCGCGCGGCCGAGCAGCACGACCACACCAGGCCCCGAGCCTCTTCGGCTGCGTCCGACCGTGAACACGCGCTCACATTCAGCTCCAGGCGAACGGCCGGTCGCGAGACACAACTGCTAGCCGGACGAGACCGCGGCCCGTCACCGTGGCCCGTCCTTGTGCGCCGGCCGCCTCCAGCAGCTGCTCGTACGTCGGATCGGCCCTGGGCTAGGGCGCGGGCAGTTCCGGGAGCGCGTCCACCAAGCGAAGGCCGAGCCGTCGACGCCGACCACCAGTTCCGTGCGGCTCATCCGATTCCCCTTTCGCCGCCCGGAAGCCAACCGGCTTCTGCCCCGCTCCGCGAGGACTTCGGTCCTTCGCGGCGGTCCTCGTCAACCGGCGCCCAAGGGCCTCCCGGCCGGGGACTTTCGACTCCGGAAGCCCTGGCGACACCGGAAGAAACTGATCGCAGCACCGAAGGAACGGAGGTTTCCCCATGTCCATCCGACCGGATGAGAAGAAGACCACCCCGGTTCACCGGGCCACCGAACCGCCGCCGATCCCCGGCTTCGCCGCCGGACCCACCATCGCCGGCAAGTCCCTGGCCGTCCTGCGCATCGCCACGGGGTTCGTCTTCCTGTGGGCGTTCCTCGACAAGCTGTTCGGCTGGGGTTACGCGACCCCGTCGAAGGGTGCCTGGATCAACGGCGGCTCGCCCACCAAGGGCTTCCTGAGCGGCGTCCACGCCGGCCCGTTCGAGTCGATGTTCCACTCCTGGGCCGGCACGTGGTGGGCCGACTGGCTCTTCATGCTCGGCCTGGGCGCCATCGGCGTCGCCGTCATCGCCGGTGTCGGGCTGCGGCTGAGCGCGGCCGCCGGCGCGCTGATGATGCTCATGATGTGGGCCGCCGAATGGCCGCTCGCGCAGACCATGAGCACCGGCGAGGCAACGCACTCGACCAACCCGATCGTCGACTACCACATCGTCTACGCGCTCGTCCTGATCGCGCTGGCCGCCGCGGCGGCCGGGAACACGTGGGGGCTCGGCCGTCGCTGGGCCGACCTCGTCGGCGACCGCAAGTGGCTGCGCTGAACCCCACCGCCCCAGGGCGCCCGCCGTCGGCGGGCGCCCTTTCCCCTGGCCGGAAGGAAGAACGATGAAGGCACTCGTGTACGACGGACCGGGCCGGCGCAGCTGGACCGACCACGCCGAACCGGGAATCGCCGCGCCGACCGACGCCATCGTGCGGGTCGACGCGGTCACCATCTGCGGCACCGACCTGCACATCCTCAAGGGCGACGTGCCCGAGGTCGAGCGCGGCCGGATCCTCGGCCACGAAGCGGTCGGCACGATCGTCGAGACCGGGTCCGCCGTCACCGCGGTCAAGTCCGGCGACAAGGTCCTGGTCTCCTGCATCTCCGCCTGTGGCCGCTGCGAATACTGCCGGAAGGCGGCCTACGGCCAGTGCCTCGGCGGCGGGGGCTGGATCCTCGGGCACACGACCGACGGCGTCCAGGCGGAGTACGCGCGCGTCCCGTTCGCCGACACGTCGACGTACGTGCTGCCGTCCGGGGTGAGCGACGAGTCGGCGCTGATGCTGGCTGACATCGTCCCGACCTCGTACGAAGTCGGCGTCCGCAACGGCAGCGTCAAGCCGGGCGACACGGTGGTGATCGTCGGGGCCGGGCCGATCGGGCTGGCCGCGATCACCAACGCCCAGCTGTTCGCGCCGAGCACGATCATCGTGGTGGACAGGGAACCGGCCCGCCTCGACGCGGCGAAGTCGTTCGGCGCCGACCTGATGGTGCGGCCGGACGACGCGGTGGCCGCGGTGGCGCAGGCGAGCGGCGGGCTCGGCGCGGACGTCGCGATCGAGGCGGTCGGCGTCCCGGAGACGTTCGAGCTGTGCGCGAAGCTCGTCCGCCCGGGCGGGCACGTCGCGAACGTCGGCGTGCACGGCGCACCGGCGACGTTGCACCTCGAGGAGCTGTGGATCAAGAACCTCACGATCACGACCGGGCTGGTCGACACGTCCAGCACGCCGATGCTGCTGCGCATGCTCGCGGCGGGCAGGTTGGACACGAGCCGCTTCGTCACCCACCGGTTCGGGCTCGACGAGATGGACGAGGCCTACGACGTCTTCGCCCACCCGCAGGACAGCGACGCGCTGAAGGTCGCGCTGTTCCGCAGCTGAACCCGCCCGGTCTCGGTCGCCCACGACCGAGACCGGGAACGGCGCCCGTGGGAGGCGACCGTCGAGCTGCCGGAAAGTGCGGGAGCGTCGCGCCGCCGCCCTTCAGCCGGCGCCGTAGCGGAGGCCGTCGACGAGGACGGCGACCAGCTGCCTGCCGTGCCCCGGCTCGCGGCCGGGTACGGGCCGGCACAGCAACGCGATCGCGTACAGGAGGTCCTCCGCGCCGAGGACACCGCCGCGGATCGCGCCGTCGGCGGCCGCCGCATCGAGCAGTGCGGTCAGCGTGGGAGCCAGCCGCTCCATGAAGTAGCCGGGCAGCCCTTCGAACGCCGGATCGCCCGAGTGCAGGGCCGAGGCGAGCCCGCGTTTGGTCTCGAGGAGTTCGACGAACCGGTCGATCCAGAGCGCAAGCGCCCGCGCCGGTGGGTGGCCGGCGCTCAGCTCGGGGCCGGCGTCGGCGACGGTGTCGATCCCGGTCCGCACCACCGCCTTGACCAGGTCCGCGCGCTGGGGGAAGTGCCGGTACAGCGTGCCGACGCCGACTCCGGCGAGGTCGGTGATCTCCTTGGCCGGGGCGTCCACGCCGGAGGTGTCGAAGACCGTCCGCGCCGCCTCGATCAGGGCCTCGACGTTGCGCTGGGCGTCGGCGCGCCGCCGTCGGGTCTCCTGGGTCACGTCGCTCCTCTCGGTTGCATAAGCGGAAAGGCTTTCCGTATAGTTCCGGAATAGGTTTCCACTTACGGCCAGCGTACGGCATCCGCGCCGGCCGGCACCTCAGCGGGAGAGAACCCATGCAGTACCGCACCCTCGGGCGGACCGGGATCAAGGTCAGCCCGTACGCGCTCGGCGCGATGATGTTCGCGACGTCCTTCGGCAATCCCGACCCGGACGACTCCGCCCGCATGATCCACAAGGCACTGGACGCGGGGATCAACTTCATCGACACCGCCGACGCCTACGGCGACTCCGAAGAGGTCGTCGGCAAAGCGTTGCGGGGCCGCCGCGACGACATCGTGCTCGCCACCAAGTTCGGCCGCCAGGTCGGCGACGACCCGCACCACCAAGGCGCGTCCCGGCGCTGGATCGTCGCCGCCGTCGAGAACTCGTTGCGGCGCCTGCGGGTCGACCACATCGACCTCTACCAGCTCCACCGCACCGATCCCACGACGGACATCGAGGAAACGCTTTCGGCACTGACCGACCTGCTCCGCGCCGGCAAGATCCGCGCGCTCGGCACGTCCCAGAGCCTCGCGTCCGACATCGTCGAGGCCCAGTGGGTCGCCGAACGCCGCGGCCTGGCGCGGTTCCGCACCGAGCAGGCGGCCTACTCCCTCCTCAACCGCGGCGTCGAACGCGAAGTACTGCCGCTGGCCCAGCGCTTCGGCATGGGCACGCTGATCTGGGGCCCGCTCGGCCAGGGCCTGCTCACCGGGCGCGTCCGCAAGGGCGAGCGGAACGACCTGCGCCGCGCCCACCTGCTCAAGCACCTCAGCGACGAGCGCCGGCTCGACGTCGTCGAGCGACTCGTTCCACTGGCCGCCGAAGCCGGCCTGCCGCTGACCCACCTCGCGATGGCCTTCGTCATCGCCCACCCCGGCGTCACGAGCGCACTGCTGGGTCCCCGGACCATGCCCCAGCTCGACGACCTGCTGGCCGGCGTCGACGTCCGGCTCACCGACGACGTCCTCGACCGCATCGACGAAATCGTGCCGCCCGGCACCAACATCGGCGCGCTGGACCAGAACTACCAGCCGCCGGCCGTGCACGACCCGGGCCTGCGCCGCCGCCCGCTCGCCGAGCGCGCCGCGGCCACGCCGAGTATCGCGTAACCGCGTTGGTGGTCGTCGGCGGTTCGCCGTCGAAGCAGCCGCCGGAACCCGTAACCGGGCAGCGCTTCACGTCCCGGGCTCAGAACACCGGACGCTTCCGGCTCAGCATCCCGCTCGGCCCAGGCGGGGTCGGTGCCACGCCCCGGTCGTCGAAGTGCGACTTCAGGGTCTGGCGCACCTCGACGACCCCGTCGACCCGGCGGACCAGCGCGACGATGACCGGGATCATGCTCTCCCGCTCGACCGCGCCGTTGAGGGTCACGATGCCGTTGTGCACGGCGATGTACAACGAAGCCGGGTCCAGGGCCATGTCCCGCAGCAGCACCTCCTCCCGGACCTCGTCCCGGATCTCGCGGTCCGTGCGCAGGAACACCCGCAGCAGGTCCGAGCGGGAGACCACGCCGACGAGCTTGCCCTCGTCGTCCACCACCGGCAGGCGGTGGAAGTGGTGCTCCTCGAGGAGCTTCGCGGCCACCGCGACGTCGTCGCCGGCGCGGACGACGACCGCCGGGGCCGTCATCAGGTCCGCGACGAACGCCGCGCCGGCCTTGCGCTTCGCCTGCCGGGAACCGGGCTTGAGCAGGCCGTGCGGCGCTTCGCGCTCGAGCAGGTCGCCCTGGGAGACGACGCCGAGCACCTTGCCGTCCTCGTCGACCACCGGCGCGCCGCTGATGTTCCAGCTGGCCAGCAGGAGCGCCACAGCCTTGAACGGCGTGTCCGGGCCCACGGTGGTGACTTCGGTCGTCATGACCGAGCCCACCTTGCGACGGCTGGGCATCCTGACCTCCTTCACAGCAGCGGCCCGGGGTAGTACCCGACCGCGGGCTCCGGCTCCGGCGCCGCGTCCTTCTCCGGCTGCGGGACCGTCCGCGCCGGGATCACCACGACGGGGCAGCTCGCTTCGCGCAGGCAGTGCTCGGCGACCGAGCCGACCAGCAGCTTCAGCAACCGGTTGTGGCCGTGGCTGCCGAGGACGAGCATCGACGCGGTTTTCGACGCCTCTTCCAGTGCCACCGCCGGCGAGTGTTCGACCAGCTCGGCCCGAACGGCGACGTCCGGGTGCTCGGCGCGCACCTCGCCGACGACCTCCTCCAGCTGCTGCCGTTCGCGGTCGGCGACCGTCTGCGGTGTCCCGGCGACCGCCGCGCCGAGGTCGTAGATCGGCTCGAACGTCCACGCGCGCAGCGCGACGACCTGCCGGCCGCTCACCGCCGCTTCGGACACCGCCCAGCGCAGTGCGGCCGCGCTGATCGCCGAGTGATCCACGCCGACGACGATGTCGCCCTGGTTTGCCGTGGTCATGGGGGTTTCACCTTCTTCTCGTATCAAGAACGGGTCTTGCGGTCCTGGTCGGCGAACCACTCCTGCTGCCAGCGGGCGTAGCGGAAGCGGTCGAGCGAGAACACCGAAAGCCGGTAGGCGGCGGCCAGCACGATCAGCGCCGCGAGCCACAGGCCCAGCCCGACGGCGACGGCGTCGATCACCACGGCCGCGCCGCTGAGCGGCGGGTCCGCCGGGTTGCCGTCGCGATCCACCCAGATGGCGAGCGTGTAGCCCTTGAGCATGCCCTCGTCGGCGACGACCCGGCCGACGCGGCGAGTCCCGTCCGGCAGTACCCAGGTGGCATCGGTCGGCCGGCCGTTGCGGGCGACGCCGGAGCGCGGGCTGACCGCCAGTTCGGGGCCGTCGGCGAGCAGCGTCGCGGTCACCTGGGTGCGCTCCCCCAGCTCCTGGGCCGATTGCGCCTGCTGGCGCACGAAGGTCTCGGAGCCGACGCTCGCGGCGACCGGCAAGGCGATGAGGGCGAGCAGCACCACGAGGGCGAGCAGGCCACCCTGGAGGCGGTCCGAGGGGCGCGCCACCGAACCCCGGGACGGGACCAGCGTGCGCCACATCCGCGCGATCCGGTTCATGGTGGGCGTCCCTTCCCTTCGGTGTTCCCGTTGCGCTTCCAGGATCACCGGCCGTCCGGGTCCGCCGAAGAGGCATTGGACCCCGGACCGGAGTCCGTCGGCGGCCACGCCGGGGACTTAGGACCCTGTGCCGTCCGCGGAACCGGCGGGATGGTCGGAGCACCCGGAGGAACGGAGCACGAACCATGCGCGCACGCGACATCATGACCACCCCGACCTTCGCGCTGACGCCGGCCGCGACGCTCGAAGAAGCCGCGAAGGTGATGACCTCGCACGGGTTCACCGCGATGCCGGTGGTCGACGCGGGCGGGCGGCTGCTCGGCCTGCTGTCCGAAGTGGACATCCTGCGGGTGCCGGCCCCGGCGGGCGACCCGGACACCGGCGTGCTGCTCGACGGCGGCCCGCGCACGGCGGGCTCGGTCATGCGCACGAGCGGCCTGGCGGTGCCGGCGGACGCCGACGTGGCTGAGCTGGCGCGGCGGATGGCCGACGCCGGGGTGCGTTCGGCGCCGGTCGTCGAAGGCGGGCACGTCGTCGGGATGATCACCTTTCAGGACGTCCTGCGTGCCTCGGCCCACCGGTGAGCGTCACCCGGCCGTGGTCCGGTGGGTCAGCACCTCGTGCACCGGACGGCGGCCGGTCAGCCGGGTCGGGTAGCCGTAACCGATGCGCAGCAGCGTGTGCGGCTGTCCCGCCCCGGCGAAGAGGCGATCGAGCGATTCCCGGGTCCGGGTCGTCTCGAACGGCTGGGACAGGAACGACGTCGCGAGGCCTTCCGCGGTCGCGGTGAGCAGGACCCGCTGCATGGCCATCCCGGCGCGCACTTCCGCGTGCGGGCCGCGGTCGCGGGTGAGCACGGCACCGAGCAGGGGTTCCTGTTCGTACTCGCGCGCGGGCAGGTCGTGGTTTTCGTGCGACGCGCGCAGCGACACGATCCCCGGACCGTACGGCGGCGGGCCGGAGGCGGACTTCGGCACGCCGTCGGGGCTTTCGGGCTCGCGGTGGGTCCAGAACGCGGCTTCGGCGCGGAACTGGTCGTCGTCCGCCTGCAGCGCTTCGGCCTGGCGCACCAAGGAGGCGACCGGGGTGTACCGGCCGGACGCGTCGAGGTACTCGATCTGCCCGCCTTCGTGCAGGGCCGCCGACTTGAGCGCGGCCCGCGCGAGCGGTGGCACTTCCTTGTCCAGTAGCGGGCGCCGGTTCGTGTGCCGGCGGAACACGGCCTCGGCGAGCTTGCGTTCGGCCGCGGTGGCCTTCTCGTTGCCGTCGAGCCGGATCACCGCGACGAGGTCGGGCTCGGCCGGGTCGGGCAGCAGCCGCACGACCGTGGCGAGCCCGTTGGCCCGCAGGCTGATCTGCAGGTTGAAGGCGGCCGCCCCGCAGGCGAGCCGCGCCTCCCGGCCGTACGGATCCGCGACCCCGAGGACGCGCTCCCGGTCGAGCCAGACTTCGACGACCTCGTGCTCGACGACGAACCGCCAGGGCTGGGTGTTGTGCGGCGACGGCGCGCGCACGGCCGAGGCGAGGGCCTGGTCGAACACGCTGGGCAGTGGTCGGCTCATCGTCGGGCTCCGGTGTCTGGGAAGTGGACGCGTTCAGCATCACCGGCTGCCGGTCGTCGCCGCGACGGTCGCGCGTCACGTCCCGAGAGGACCAAAGACCCCAAGGGCTCGGGACGTCATGTGCCCGCAGGACTTCCGCAGCCCGCGGATCTCGATCGCCGGGCTCATCGGGTGGCCTCCAGGAGGATGCGGCGCTCGGCCGAGGCGATCGCCGCGCGGGCGGGACCGATGACGTCCGGGTTGACCGAGATCGACGTGATCCCGAAGCGCACCAGGTGCTCGGCGAAGCCGGGCTTCGTGGAGGGTGCTTGGCCGCACAGCGACGACGTGATGTTGCGGTGCCGCGCGATGCTGACGATGCGCTCGATGGCGTCGAGCACCGCCGGGTCGGCTTCGTCGAACAGCTCCGCGCAGTGCCACGAGTCGCGGTCGACGCCCAGTATCAGCTGGGTGAGGTCGTTGCTGCCGATCGAGACGCCGTCGATGCCCATGCCGGCGTACTCGCCCAGCCAGTGCACGACCGACGGCACCTCGGCCATGACCCAGCGGTGCAGGCCGCGCTGCCGGCCCAGCGGGCTGGCGTCGACCAGCTCCAGGCACTCCTCCAGCTCCCACTTGGTGCGCACGAACGGGATCATCAGGTGCAGGTTCGGCGACTGCTCGCGCACCCGCGCGAGGGTCTCCAGTTCGAGGGCGAACAGGTCGCGTTCGCGGACGTACCGGTAGCAGCCGCGGTAGCCGATCATCGGGTTGCTCTCGACCGGTTCGAACGCTTCGCCGCCGGTGAGACCGCGGAACTCGTTGGTGCGCAGGTCGGTCGCCCGGTAGACGACCGGGCGGGCGCCGAACGGCTTGGTGATCTTCAGCAGCGACTCGGCCATCTTGTCCACAAAGGACCGTTCCTCGCCCTTGGCGAGCAGGTCGCGCGGGTGCCGGCCACCGAGCGCCTCGGTGAGCAGGAACTCCGCGCGCAGCAGGCCGACGCCGTCGACCGCCTGCGCGGCGACCTCTTCGGCGTGCTCGGGCATGGCGAGGTTGACGTAGAGCTTGGTGCCGATCGCTTCCGGGGCTACCGGGGCGGCGACGGGCGCGGTGTGCGCGGGCGCCTTCTTGGTCGTGCCCGGCCGGACCTCCCCCTGGGTACCGTCGACGGTGACGAGGCTACGGTCGGCCAGCACGCGGGTGGCGTCGCCGGTGCCGACCACCGCCGGCACGCCCAGCTCGCGGGCGACCACGGCCGCGTGGCAGGTCATCCCGCCGCCGTCGGTGACGACCGCGGCCGCCCGGCGGATGGCGGGCACCCAGTCGGGGTTGGTCATCGGTGCGACTAGGATCTCGCCGTCGCGCAGGTGCTTCGCCTCGACCGGGTCGTGCAGCACGCGCACCGCGCCGCTGCCTTCTCCCGGCGACGCGCCGAGCCCGGTCACCAGCGCGACGGTGCTCGCCGGGGTGAGCGGCGGCAGCGTGGTGATCGGCCGGGACTGCACCAGGAAGATTTCGTGGTCGGCGATCGCGAACTCGATGTCCTGCGGCACGCCGTAGTGCTCCTCGACGCGGGTGGCCATCCGGGCCAGTTCGAGCACGGCGGTCTCGCTCAGCACGCGGCGTCCGCCCGCGGGTTCCGGCAGCTGGATGGTGACGTCGCCGCCGCCCTCGTCCGCGACGATCTTGTGGGTCTGCTTGCCGATCCGCACCGACAGGATCAGCAGCTCCTGCTTGCCGACGACGTAGGTGTCGGGCTCGACGGCGCCGCTGACGATCGCCTCGCCCTGGCCGAAGACGGCTTCGATGACCACGCGGTCGCGGTCGCCCGTCCGCGGATCGGCGGTGAAGATGACCCCGGAGCGCCCCGAGGCGATCATGCGCTGCACGACCACCGCGATCGCCGGCTCACCGGTGAACCCGCGGCTCGCCCGGTAGCTGACGACGCGCGGGCTGAACAGCGACGCCCAGCAGTCCACGACGTGCTCGGCGACCGCGTGGTCACCCCAGATGTTGGTGTAGGTGGCGTTCATCCCGGCGAACGAGGCTTCCGCGCCGTCCTCGCCGGTGGCCGAAGACCGGATGGCGACCGGCGTCGACCCGCCGAGCCCACGGTAGGCCTGCGCGATCTCTTCCCGCAGCTCGCCGGTCAGGCCGGCGAGGCGGATGAGGTCGCGGATGCGGTCGCACTGCTCGGCCAGGAACTCGCCGTCGTCCACATTGGCCAGTGCCTTCGCGTGCAGGTCGGCCACCTCGGAGCGGACGCCCGCCTTCTCCAGCGCCGCCCAATAGCCGTCGCGGGAGACGGCGAACCCGCCCGGGACGGGGAACCCGGCGGAGATCAGCTCGCCGAGGTTGGCGCCCTTGCCCCCGACGGTCTCGTCGTCGGCGAGCCGGATCTCGGACAGGTCGCGTACGTAGCTCATCGGGTTCCTCCTGGAGGTGGGAACAGCTCACCGAGCGGGAGCCGGGGTGAGGGGGCCGCCGGGACGTCGGGGTAGCCGAAGCGGAAGATCGCCTGCGGGACGCCGGGCAGCGCCAGCTCCGACACGAGCCGCGCCCGGAAACCGGTCAAGTGCAGGGGCTGGGTGAGCACCGAACCGACCAGCGCCTTCACGGTCGCGGTGAGCCAGACGCGCTGCAAGGCCGCACCGGCGGCCAGCCGGTCGGTCCGGGTGTCAGTGTCGGTGCAGAGGACGAGGAGGTGTTCCGCGGCGAGCCGGCGCGCGAGCACGACGTCGTCCGGGACCGGCGTGCGGGCACGGACGAGCCCCGCCACCGGCAGCGCTTCGGGACTCAGCGCGGCTTCGGGAACGCCGTCACCGATCGCGCCCCAGCCGTGCGTGTGCGCGGTCCAGAACTCCAGCTCACGCTGGTAGGCACGGTCGTCGCGGAGCACGCGCGTGGCGAAGCCGAGCAGTTCGGCCAGCTTGCCGAGCTGTCCGGGCACGACGACGTGCAGGCCGGCCGCCTCCCCCGCGGCCGCCACGGCGGCGCGGGCCGCTTCGGGTACGCGTTCCGGCGAGAACGGGCGCCGGTGGCTGCGCCGCCGGGCGATGGCGCGGTAGAGGGCGAAGTCGCGAGCGGACGTGGCGTGCGGGCGGCCGATCGTCACGGTGGCGGCTGCGTCGCTCCGCCATTCGAGGTGGCAGTCGCGCCCGAGAGCCCGGACGGCGAGTTCGAGGTTCGTCGCGGCGGCACCACAGGAGAGCAGCCGGTCCCGCCCGTTCGGATCGTGCCGGCGCAGCTCGACGTCCCGCCGTTCGAGCAGGTCGACCTCGGTGCCCCGGACGAGCAGCTGCCACGGCTGGCTGTTGTGCACCGAAGGCGCCCGGCTGACGGCGCGCGCGAGAACGCCGAGCTGCTCGGTGGTCAGGACGGTCATCGCGGTCACTCCTCGGCGCGGGGCCGGATGCCCCGCCGAAGTCATGGTCGCGAGGACGGCGGGACCGGCACCGGAGCACAAAGTCCTCCGCTCCGGCGGAATTCGTCCCCTACCGGGCCGCGGCCGGGCGGGCGCACGATGGCGCCGTCACGGAGGAAAGAAGGAAGTCATGAGCACTGGTCGCGTCATCGTCGTCGGCATGGACGGCTCACCCCGCGGCGACGCGGCACTGCGGTGGGCCCTCGAAATCGGCGCCCACGCGGGCGACACGGTCCGCGCGATCCTCGTCCGCCCGCGCGACACGCTGCTGCCCGGCACGTCGTTCGCCATCCAGCCGCACGGCCGGGTCCCGGAGGCGGGCTACTCGCTCGACGCGCACGTGCGCGACCTGGGCGTCGAGACCGCGGCCACCGTCGAGACCCAGCAGGTCCACGGTGACCCGGCGACGGAACTGGTCACGGCATCGGCGGACGCGGACCTGCTCGTGCTCGGCACCCACCGCGGAGGCGCCTTGTCGGACCTCGTGCTGGGGAGCGTGGGACGGGAGTGCGTGCGGTATTCGCGGTGCCCGGTCTTGGTGATCACCCCGGAAGCCGCGAACCGGCTCGCCCCGGCCTGATATCGCCCCGGAAGTGAAACAGGGACGGCGACTCCGGCGACTACCGAGCAGCTGAGCATCAGCGGCGGCGGGTGACCCACCGGAACAGCTCGTCCGCTCCCCACACGAGCACCGGCATCGGGAGCAGCATCGCGACCACCCACGCCGGCAGCGCCGCGGTCCCGAACAGCGCCTGCAGCGGCGGCAGGTAGATCAACGCCGCCGCGAACACCAGCTCGAACACGATTCCGCCCAGCAGCAACCGGTTCGTCGTCAAGCCCACCGAGCGCAGCGACACCCGTTCCGTCCGGGCCGCGAACGCCGTACCCACCTGGCAGAACACGATCGCCGCGAAGCTCGCCGTCGTGGCCTGCAAGTACGCCACGTGCAGAGCGCCCGACGTCACATCGGCTCCCGGGTGCCAGCCCGCCGCGTACAGCACCGCGAAGAACGCGCCCAGCACCAGCACTCCCGACACCAGGCCCATGATTCCCCACGCCCGCAGCAACATCCGGCCCGTGACCACGCCCTCCGATCGCCGTCGCGGGCGGCGCGACATCAGGCCCGGCTCGGCGGGCTCCCGGCCCAACGCCAACGCGGGCAACGTCTCCGTACCCAGATCGATCGCGAGGATCTGCAACACCGTCAACGGCAACGGGATCATCCCGCCCGACACCGCGAACAGCAGGAACGGCAGCACTTCCGGCACCGCGTGCGCGAAGATGTACAGCACGAACTTCCGGACGTTGTCGAAGACCCGCCGCCCCTCCCGGACGCCGGCGACGATCGTCGCGAAGTTGTCGTCCGTGAGCACCACCGTCGCCGCTTCCTTGGCCACATCCGTGCCGCCGATGCCCATCGCCACGCCGATGTCCGCGCGGCGCAACGCCGGGGCGTCGTTGACGCCGTCGCCGGTCATCGCCACCACTTCGCCGCAGTCGCGCAGTGCGTCGGCGATGCGCAGCTTGTCCTCCGGCGCCGCGCGGGAGAACACGATCTCGCCGTTGGCCGTCAGCGCTTCGTCGAGGGACGGCTCCGGAAGCTCTGCCAGCTCCTCGCCGCCGATCACGCGGTCCGCGCCGATCCCGACGCGGCGGGCGATCTCCGCCGCCGTGCGGCCGTTGTCGCCGGTCACCACGTGCACCCGAATGCCCGCCGAATGGCAGTCCGCGACCGCCGCGGCGACCTCGGGCCGCGGCGGGTCGACCAGACCCACCAAGCCGAGCAGGATCAGATCCGTCTCGGCCTCGTCACGGCCGGCCGGCAGCGCGGACACCCGGCGGCCGGCCACCGCCAGCACGCGCAGCGCCCGGCCCGCCATCTCGTCGACCAGTGCCAGCAGCCGGGCTCGTTCCCCGGCCGGCATCGCGCAGCGGGGCAGGACCTGCTCCGGCGCCCCCTTGGTCGAGACCCACAGGTCGCCGCCGACCAGGTCCACCGTGGACATCCGCTTGAGCCGCGGGTCGAACGGGTACAGCGCCTTCCGGGCGGCGTCGCGCAGCGACAGGTCGGCTCCGTTCGCGCTCGCGTACCGCAGCAGCGCCAGTTCGGTCGGGTCGCCGCTCGACGCGCCGAGGTCGGCGGTGCTGCACCGGGCCAGCGCCCCGACGAACTGCTCCCCGACCGGGTGCGCCTCCTCGACGCTCATCTCGTTGCGCGTCAAGGTCCCGGTCTTGTCGGTGCAGATCACCGTCGTCGACCCCAGCGTCTCCACCTCCGACAGCCGTTTCACCAGCGCCCCGGCCTTCGCCATCGACCGCACGCCCGCCGCCAGCGCGAGGGTGATCGTCGGCAGCAGGCCCTCGGGCACGTTGGCCACCAGCAGGCCGATCGCGAACACGAACGCCGCCGACCACGACAGCCCGGCCAGCCAGCCCAGCGGCAGGAAGCCGATCCCGACGACGACGGCGACCAGCGCGATCAGCCACGCCACCCGCCGGACCTGGCGTTCGAGCGGGCTCTCCTCCCGCCCGACGCGCGACGACAGCGACGCGATCCGGCCGATCTCGGTGTGCCGCCCGGTGGCGTGGACGACCGCGTGCGCGGCGCCGGCCACGCACACCGTGCCGCTGAAGACGAGCACCGGCGAGTCGAGGGGGCGCGAAGCGTCGTCGTGGGCGTCGGCCATCCGGGTCACCGGCACCGACTCCCCCGTCAGCATCGACGCGTCGACGTCCACGGTGCCGTCGACCAGCCGGGCGTCGGCCGGGATCCGGTTGCCTTCTTCCAGGACGAGCACGTCACCGGGGACCAGCTCGGTCGCCGGGACGTGCCAGACCTGGCCGTCGCGCAGCACCGGTGCGCGGTCGGGCAGGTACTTCCCCAGCGCCTCGACCGCCTTCTCCGCCTGCTGTTCCTGGACGAACGCCAGCAGGCCGTTGAGCAGGATGACGCCGGCGATGGCGATCGCCAGGTTCGTCGTCCCGGCGGCCCAGGCCAGGCCACCCGCCACCCACAGCAGGAGGGCCAGCGGGTGGACCAGCTGCCGTCCCAGTTCGAGGGGCCACCTCCGGCCGCGGTGCGACGGCAGTGCGTTCGGGCCGCTCACCTGCAGCCGGCGGGCGGCTTCCCGCGCCGTCAGGCCGCCCGGTGTGGTCCGCAGGTCCCGCAGCAGCCGGGCGACCGGCTCCCGGGCGTCGACCGGCGGCGCCTCGGCCGGCTTGGTCTTCAGGTGCGTGGTCATCGTGCCTTCCTTCGCTTCGGGGTGGCGAGGCCGACCAGCAGCACCCCGTGCGGGATGCCGGGGATGATCTCGGTCTGCCGAGCCCGCTCGGCAGACGTCTGGCGGGGCAGCAGGACGCCGCGGGACGCGAAGCCCCGCACGGCGGCGGCGAGCCGGGTGCCGTGGAGCGCGGCGCCGGCGAGGACGTGGTGCCGGCGGCTGTCGCCCGGGGTGGTGACGAGCAGCGCCGACTGGCCGGTGACGTCGGCGCCGAGCTGGTCCAGGGCCGGCACCCAGCCGGGACGCACGACGCGCACGTCGGTCTCCGGCCAGAAGTCGTCACCCGCCAGCGCCCTCAGCACGGCCAGGCTGACCGGCCGCAGCTCCGGCTCCGCCAGCTTGCGCAGCGCCACGTACCGCGCCCACTCGCCGCTCGACGGCGGCCGCGCCGCACCGGCTCGGACGACCGCCGCCACGTCGGGCCGGTCGGCGTCGTACGGGAACGCCACCACCGGATCGCGGCCCAGGACCCGCAGCACCGTCCAGACGGTCGACAGGGCCGCACCGCACTCGAACAGGGCCGCGTTGCCCGCCCGCTCGCGCCGGGAGACCGGCTCGGTCAGGACGACTTCGTCCGGCCGCACCTCGGCGACGCATCGGTTCGGGCCCAGCCGCGCCAGCGCGTCGCCGAGCACGGCCCGGGACGAGGTGTCCCAGCGGAACCCGCTCATCTTCCCGGGTGCACCGGGAGGTGCCTGGTGGCGGCCCGGCAGGTGGCCAGGAGACCGGCTACGTCGATCACCGTGACGCGGTTCTCCAGCCCCGGCGGGATTTCCGCCCGGACGTCCGGGGAGACGAGGGCGACCGGGACGTGGTCGCGGACCGCGCAGACGACGCCGAACTCGCGCGCCGTCAGCTCCGGTTCCCGGCCGCGGACGTCGACGACGAGGTCGGGCTGGGCGAACGGCTCGTCGAGCGGGCACCGGCCGCCCGGGGCCAGGGCGCGGCAGAGCCCGGTGCGGTCGTGGCAGCGGCTGACCAGGCACCCGGCGTCGCGCAGGGGCTGGACGAGGGAGTCGGCGTCACCGAAGGACGCTTCGGTCAGCAGGACGTGCATGGGGGCACCTCACGGACACTCGGGCCAGCGCCTCTTCGGCGCCGCGGGCCAGCTCCAGGTCTTCCCGGGGCAGCACGATCAGGGCAGGCACCGGGGAATCCGCCGCCGTGACGATCCGGTCGGCGTCGGTGCGCGGGAGGGCTCCGGCACGCAGGCCGAGCACGCCCAGGCCGCCGAGCACGGACGTGATCAGCTCGGGCTGGTGCTCGGCCACGCCGCCGGTGAACACCACCGCGTCCAGCCGGGACAGGCTCGTCGCGGCCGCACCGATCTCCCGGCCCAGCCGGTGCCGGTAGACGTCGAGCGCCACCGAAGCGTCCTGGTCGCCGCGGGCCGCCGCGGCCAGCACGCGCCGCAGGTCGCCGTCGGTGCCGGTCATCCCGGCCAGCCCGGACCGGTGGAACAGCGCGTCGGCCATCTCCGCCGCGGTCATCGGCGCCGTCTGCATCACGTGCAGCAGCAGACCGGGATCGACCGAACCCGACCGCGTGGCCATCATGGCGCCTTCGAGCGGGGTGAAACCCATGCTCGTGTCGACGCCGTGGCCGCCGCGGATCGCGGTCACCGACACACCCGCGCCGACGTGGGCGCACACGAGCTGCAGCTCCCCGGGCTCCCGGCCGAGCAGCTCGCCGGTGCGGCGCAAGGAGTACTGGCACGACAAGCCGTGGAAACCGTAGCGGCGCAAGCGGTTCTGCACCGTCCATGCCCGGGGCAGTGGGTACCGCGCCGCCGCGTCCGGCATCCGCGCGTGGAAGGCGGTGTCGAAGCAGGCCACCACCGGCAGGTCCGGCAGCAGGCGGCGGACTTCCCGGGTGATCTCCAGCGACAGCGGCTGGTGGTTGGGCGCCAGCGACGTGAGCCGTTCGAGGTTGGCGAGCAAGGCGTCGTCCACGCGGACCGGGGCCTTCTGGGAGCCGCCGTGGACGAACCGGACGGCGACGGCGTCCACTTCGGACCAGCGGTGGATCGCCGGACCGACACCGGAGTTCAGGTTGGTCAGGTCCCAGGCGGTCCAGCCGACGGCGGTACCGTCGACGACCAGCGACACCTTCACGCTCGACGAGCCCGGGTTCAGGGTCAGCACACGCACGGGTCGCTCCTTCAGTCTCGCAGCCGGCGCAGGAACGGGTCTTCGGCCGCGACGCGCTGCAGGCGAGCGCGGACATCGAGCGCCACGCAGCCTTTTGAGCCCGCACGCACCGGGTTGAGGTCCAGTTCGGCCAGCTCCGGCACCAGCTCGGCCAGCCGGCTGACCTTCAACAGCAGCTCGCGCACCGCTGCCCGGTCCAGGTCGGAGGCCCAGAGCGCCTTCGACGACCGCAACCCGTCCAGCAGCAGGTCCGCGTCGGTGCCGGTGAGCGGGGCGAGCCGGGCGGCGTGGTCGGCGATCAGGTCGGTGTCGACGCCGCCGAGGCCGAACACGACCAGCGGCCCGAACACGGCGTCCGAGCGCACGCCGACCAGCAGCTCGCGACCGGGTTCGGCCATCGGCTGGACGGTCACGCCGCGCAGGGCGGCCCCGAAGCGGGACCGCAGGACCCGGAACGCCTCCACGATCCGGTCGGCCCCGCGCACGTTGAGCAGCACACCGCCACCGGCGGTCTTGTGCAGCAGGCCCTCGGCGTCGGCCTTGAGCACGACCGGCGAGCCGAGGTCGGCGGCCGCGGCGTCCATCGAGTCACCTGCCTCGACGTAGTGCGTCTCCACCACGGGGACGTCGGCGAGCCTGAGCAGCTCGACGGCGTCGGCGGGCGACAGCCAGCCTTCGCGCTCGGCGGCGAAGGCCCGCAGGGCGTCCGGATCTTCCAGCGGCGTCAGGGAACCGTCGGTTTCGGGCCGGTTCAGCCACTGCTCGTAGCGGACCAGCCGGGCCAGCACCGCGGCGGCCGCGGCGGGGTCGTCGTAGCAGGCCGTGACGCCGGGACCGGGCACCAGCGGCGCCACCCGCGCGCGCTGGCCGGGCCGGACCGCGAAGACGGTCTTGTACTCGGGCGGGAGCACCGCGGCGAGCGACGTGCCGGGGTCGCCGACCGCGGTGGGCACGGTCGCGGCGATGACCGCGTCGACGCCGTCGTCGTCGAGGACCGCGCGCAGGGCGTCGGCGAACACCTCCGCACGCACGGCCGCGGTCGTGTCGACCGGGTTGTGCACCGCCGCTTCGGCGGGCAGCAGCTTCGCGAGGCGGTCCCGGGTGTCCTGGGACAGCTCGGCCATGACCAGGCCTTCGCGTTCGCAGGCGTCGGCGGCCAGTACGCCGGCGCCCCCGGCGTTGCTCACCACGGCCACCCGCGGCCCGCCGGGCAGCAGCTGCCACGACAGCCCGGCGATGACGTCGACCAGTTCGGCGACCGTGTCGACGGCGATGACGCCGGCCTGTTCGAACAGCGCGTCCCGGGTGACAGCGGGGGTGGCGGCTGCGGCGGTGTGCGACGCGGCGGCGCGCTGGGCGGTGTCGCCGCCGCCGGAACGGACGGCGAGCACCGGGCGGGTGCGGGCGAGCCGGCGGGCCAGCCGGCCGAACTTGCGCGGGTTGCCGAATGACTCGAGGTAGAGCACGGCCAGTTCGGTGCGGCGGTCGGCGGCCCACCACATCAGCAGGTCGTTGCCGCTGACGTCGTACTTGTCGCCGGTGGAGACCAATGTGGACACACCGAGGCCGAGGTCGCCGAGTGATTCCGCGAGCGCGATACCGACGCCGCCGGACTGGGTGACGACGCCGATGTTGCCCGGCTTGGCCGGGGTGGCGAGGAACGTCAGGTCGTAGGGGCAGGCCGGGTCGGTCGAGACGACGCCGAGGCAGTTCGGCCCGACGAGCCGCAGGCCGTACTCGCGCACGGCGGCGTGGACGCGCTCACCGGCGCCGGTGCCGGTCAGCCCGGAGGAGATGATGACGACGGCCCGGACCCCGCGTTTCCCGCACTCTTCGACCGCCGCGACGGCGGCCGGCGCGGGCAGGCAGATCACCGCGAGTTCGGGGGTGCGGCTCAGCGCGGCGACGGACGGCGCGCTCGGCACGCCGAGGATCTCGTCCGCGTGCGGGTTCACCACCTCGACCGGGCCGGGGAAGCCGGCGGCGACCAGGTTGGCCAGCACGGCGTTCCCCACCGAGCCAGGGCGGCGCCCGGCCCCGATCACGGCGATCGAGGACGGCCGGAACAGGTGCGCCAGGCTGGCGGCGTCGGCGACCGAGTCCCGCTCGAGCACCGCCTCGACGTACGCGGGGTCGTCTTCGAGGATCATCACGACGTCGCGCTCGGGGCCGCCGATGCTGGCTTCGAAGCGCAGGCCGAGGTCCTTGAAGACGTGGAGGACGTTGGCGTTCTCGGCGAGGACCTCGGCGAGGAACCGCTTCAGCCCGGTCTTCCGGGCGTGGGAGACGAGGTGTTCCATCAGCAGGGTGGCCACCCCCTGGGTGCGCACGGTCCCGTCGACCACGAGGGCGACCTCGGCGTCGGCCGAGTCGTCCAGCACCTCGTAGTTGGCGACGCCGACCAGCGCTCCACGCCGGTAGCAGCCCACGGCGTAGTGGCCGGGACCGGCCTCGGCGGCGATCTGGGCCGCGAGCTTGGCCAACCCGGACGGAGTGCCGAAGAACCGGAAGTGGGTGTCCTGCGGGGTGAGCCGGGTGTGCAGGGCGAGCACCTCGGCGGTGTCGCCCGGGTGCAACGGGCGCACCAGCACCACGTCGCCGTGCGCGAGCAGGGCCCGGGCCATCGCATCTCCTCAAGGCACGAGGGTGGGCGCGGCCGACCGAGGGCCGCGCCCACCGCGGAGGGGTCACCTAGTTCTTGGTGACCTGGATCTTGACGTGCTTGTCGCGCGGGTGCTCCGAAACCGGCATCGAGATCTCCAGGATGCCGTCGGCGTACGTCGCCTTGACCTTCGCCGGGTCGGCTCCGGCCGGCAGGCTGACTGTGCGGCTGAAGGTGCCGTAGTAGAACTCGCTGCGGCCGCCTTCGGCGGTTTCCTTCGCCTCACGCTCGGCGGAGATGGTCAGCAGCCCGTTGTGCGTGGTGACGGAGATGTGCTTCTCCGGGTCGAAGCCGGGCAGTTCGGCCCGCACGAGGTACTTGCCGTCCTCGGCGGACTCCTCGATCCGGACCGGGTTGTGCTCGGCGAACGGCCAGGGGTTCTCCAGCCACGCCGCGATGCTCGGCAACGCCAGGCGCGAGCCCGGCACCAAGGTGGTCATCCGTTCTCTCCTCTCCGCGACGAACGGGGCGTCGCAGAGCAAGGAGACCTCGGGGGAAGGGATCGGCGACGCTGCCGGATTGCCCGAACGGCGAGGACCTTCGTCACCGAACCGGGGACCCGGTCAGCCCCACGGCTCGAGCACGGCAGGCGTGGGCGGGCCGGCGCGCCGAGGGGGGAGGGAGCGCACCGACCCGCGTGACAGACGCTAGCCGATTGTCACCGACCACGCCGATCGGACGAGAAAGCCTGGAAGCAGCGGACGGCCAACGCCACGGCGTGGTTGAGCCCCGCTCAGCCGACCGGCGCCGTCCACTCCAGCCGCACGCCGCCTTCGGCGCCCGTGCCGAGCGTGAACGACCCGCCCACGGCTTCGGCCCGGTCGCGCAGGTTCCCCAGCCCGCTCGGCGAAATCCCCTCCGGCAGGCCCTTGCCGTCGTCGGCAACGACGACGCGGATCAGTTCGTCCTTCACCGCGATCGACACCGACACCGATGACGCGTTCGCGTGCCGCACCGCGTTGCTGACCGCCTCCCGCACGACCGCCTCGACGTGCTCGGCCAGCTGGGGCGGCACCGTGTCGATCGAACCCGACATGCTGACCGTCGGCTGCAGCGGCGCGTCGTCGGTCAGCTCGGCGATCGCGTCGTGCAGGCGGTGGCGCAGGCGCATGCCCGTCTCGGCCGCCGCGCCGCCGTGCAGGTCGAAGATCGCCGTGCGGATCTCCTGGACGATCTCGTGCATCTGCTCGATGCTGTCCCCCAGCCGCTTCTGCAGCTCCGGCGACTTCGTCCGCCGCTGCGTGCTCTGCATCGACAACCCCACCGCGAACAGCCGCTGGATCACGTGGTCGTGCAGGTCACGCGCGATCCGGTCGCGGTCGCCGAGCACGTCCAGCTCGCGCGCCGCCCGCTGCTGCGCCGCCAGCTGCAACGCCAGCGCCGCCTGGTCGGCGAAGGAGGCGACGACCGACAGCTGAGCCGACTCGAACCCGGCGGAGCCGGCCTCCCGGGCCGCGATGAGCACGCCGGTCGTCCGGTCGCCCGCCCGCAGCGGGACGACCATCGCGGGCCCGAAGCGGTGCTCGCGCAGCGTGAGCTCGGGCACGCTGCGCGGCGTCCGGTCCCGGTACACCGAGCCGGGAACGCTGTCCTCGATGTCGATGCGTGTCCCCGACAGCTCCGAAGCCCGGACCCCCGCGCAGACGGTGACCGTCAGGTCGTCGACGTCGTCGCCCCAGTCCTCGTCGACGTCGAGGCGCCCGGAGTTGGGCAGGGCGAGCATCGTGACGTCGGAGCCGGTCAGCTCCAGCGCCCGGCTGGCGATGAGGTTGAGCGCCTCGGCCGGATCGGTGCCGCCCAGCAGCTCCGTCGTCACCTCGCTGGTGGCCGCCAGCCACTGCTGCCGCACCCGCGCCTGCTCGTAGAGGTGCGCGTTCTCGATCGCGATCCCGGCCGCCGCCGCCAATGCCTGCACGACGACCTCGTCGTCGTCGGTGAACGGCTCCCCGTTCTTCTTCTCCGTCAGGTAGAGCCGGCCGAACACCTCATCGCGGACGCGCACCGGCACCCCCAGGAACGAGTGCATCGGCGGGTGGTGGGCCGGGAAGCCCACCGACGCCGGGTGCGACGAGATCTCCGCCAACCGCAGGGGCTTGGCCTCCTCGATGACCACACCCAGCACGCCGTGCCCCTCGGGCAGGTCGCCGATGAGCCGCCGGGTCTCGTCGTCGATCCCGATGTAGAGGAACTCCGACAGGGAGCCGTCCTCGGCGAGCACGCCGAGCGCGCCGTACTTCGCCTCGCCCAGCTCGATGGCCGCCTGCACGATCCGCGTCAGCGTCGTGTCCAGCTCGAGCCCGGACGCGACGGCCAGGACGGCGTCGAGCAGGCCGTCCATCTTGTCCCGGGTGCCGATCAGCAGCTCGATCCGGTCCTGCAGATCGCGCAGCAGCTCGCGCAGCCGCAGGCCGGACAGCGTGCCCGCCAACCGCCGCGGCTCCTGCCCGGCTTCACTCACCAAGTCCTCCGAGCCTTCAGTGACTTTGTCCTCTTTCCGCGGCACCGCGGTGCGAGAGACCGTCGGATCAAGCTTTCGGATCACCAGTGTGCCGCCCCGCGGCACGAGGGGAAACCATGACACTACCCATCACTTCGATCGGCTTGCTGGACTCCGATCAGGTGAAGTCCGTCATCGGCGCTGCGGTGTTGGCGCCGTCGACGCACAATACGCAACCCTGGCGCTTCCGCTGCACTCGCGCGGGCCTGGAGCTGCACGCCGACCCGGACCGCGCCCTGCCCGTGGCCGACGCCGACCAGCGCGAGCTGCTGCTTTCCTGCGGGGCCGCCCTGTTCAACGTGCGCGCCGCCATCCACGCGCTGGGCGCCCACCCGGCCACGACGCTGTTCCCCCGGCGTGACGACCGGACACTGCTGGCCGTGGTCCGGCCCTTCGCGGCTCGCCGGCCCGATCCGCGCCTGGTCGAGCTGGCGGACGCGGTCCCGCGCCGTCACACGAACCGGACGCCGTTCGAGGCAGGCTCGATCCCGGTGTCGGTGGTCGCGGAGCTGCGCCACGCCGCCGAGGTCGAGCAGGCGTGGCTGCCGCGGCTGGACGGGAAGCAGCTGGAGGGGCTGCGCGAGCTGGTCCACAAAGGGCACCACGCCCAGCTCGCCGACCCGGCCTTCCTCGCCGAGTGGCGGCAGTGGACCGGGCGCGGCCCGGACAGCCGCGACGGCGTTCCCGACTACGCGGCCGGGTCGATGCCCTCGAACAACGGCGGCTGGGTACTGCGGGACTTCGGCACCCGGCTGCGCGGCCGGCCTGACGACTCCGAGCCTTTGGTCGTGGTCATCGGCTCCTTCGACGACACCCGCGTCGACCGGCTCCGGGCGGGTCAGGCGATGCAGCGGGTCCTGCTGACCGCGACGGCGGCCGGGCTCGACGCGTCCTTCATCTCCCAGCCGGTCGAGGTCCCGGCAGTCCGGGCAGAGCTGCGCCAGCTGCTCGGCGGCGGACTGTGGCCCCAGATCGTGCTGCGCCTGGGCCGGGGCGCGCCGGTGCCGTGGACGCCGCGGCGGTCGCTCGCGGACGTCCTGATGGAGCCGTCCCCGTTGGGCGCCTCGTGAGGCTCAGCTGCCCTGGTTGCGCAGCTCGGTGGCCAGCACGGCGGCCTGCGTGCGCCGCTCCATGCCCAGCTTCGTCAACAGCCGCGAGACGTAGTTCTTCACCGTCTTCTCGGCCAGGAACATCCGCTCCGAGATCTGCCGGTTGGTCAGGCCCTCGCCGATCAGCTCCAGCAGCTTCCGCTCCTGGTCGGAGAGATCCGCCAGCGGCCCCTTCTTCGCCTGGCTGTCGCGCAGCTTCGCCATCAACGCCGCGGCGGCGTGCGCGTCGAGCAGGGACTTCCCGGCGCCGACGTCGAGGACCGCCGAGACCAGATCCATGCCCTTGATGTCCTTGATCACGAACCCGCTCGCCCCGGCCATCACGGCGTCGAGCATCGCCTGCTCGTCGGTGTAGGACGTCAGCATCAGGCACTTGAGCTCGGGCAGCTTCGACCGCAGCTCCCGCGCCAGCTCGATGCCGTTGCCGTCCGGCAGCCGGACGTCCAGCACGGCCACGTCCGGGTTCAACGCCGGGATCCGGGCCAGTGCCTGCGAGACGCTGCCGGCCTGGCCGACCACGGTGAGGTTCTCGTCCTCGTCCAGCAGGTCGGCGACGCCACGGCGGACGACCTCGTGATCATCGACGAGGAACACACGGAGCACGACAACCTCCCGGGGGCGGATCGGACAAGGCTCAGCGTACGACCGCAAGTCCCCCGGCGGCAGGGACCCGGGACCGTCCGGGAAGTGACCAAGGACCCTAAGGCCGGACGCCTCTCGCACCGGATGCTCGCCGGGTGACCCGCGAACGAGCAGGAGAACCCCGATGAGCGCCCTGGACCTCGCCCGATGGCAGTTCGGGATCACCACCGTCTACCACTTCCTCTTCGTCCCGCTGACCATCGGGCTGTCCTTCCTGGTCGCCGGGATGCAGACGGCCTGGGTGCGGACCCGGAACGACAAGTACCGCCGGATGACGAAGTTCTGGGGAAAGCTGTTCCTCATCAACTTCGCCATGGGCGTGGCGACCGGCATCGTGCAGGAGTTCCAGTTCGGGATGAACTGGTCGGACTACAGCACGTTCGTCGGCGACATCTTCGGCGCGCCACTGGCCATCGAAGGGCTGCTCGCGTTCTTCCTCGAGTCGACGTTCCTCGGCCTGTGGATCTTCGGCTGGGACAAGCTGCCGAAGAAGCTGCACCTGGCCACCATCTGGCTCGCCTCGATCGGCACCGTGCTCTCGGCGTACTTCATCCTCGCCGCCAACTCCTGGATGCAGCACCCCGTCGGCTACGCGGTCAACCCCGCGACCGGCCGCGCGGAACTGAAGGACTTCGGCGCCGTCCTGACCAACTCGACCGCCGTCGGCGCCTTCGCCCACACCATCACCGCGTGCTTCCTCACCGGCGGCATGTTCGTCGTCGGGATCAGCGCCTGGCAGCTCAAGCGGCGGCGCGACGCCGACGTCTTCCGCCCGTCGATGAAGCTCGCCCTGGTCACCGTGCTGATCGCGAGCCTCGGCGTCATCGTCACCGGTGACCTGCAGGCCCGGTTGATGACCGAGCAGCAGCCGATGAAGATGGCCGCCGCCGAAGCGCTCTACGACACGGTCGCGCCCGCCTCGTTCTCGCTGTTCACCATCGGCTCGCTCGACGGCTCGCAGGAGAAGTTCAGCATCCGCGTGCCCGGCGTCCTGTCCTTCATGGCCACCGGGAAGTTCGACGGGCAGGTCGAGGGCGTCAACGACCTGCAGGCCGCCGAGCGGCAGCAGTACGGGCCCGGTGAGTACCGGCCCGACATCCCGGTCACCTACTGGACGTTCCGGCTGATGATCGGCTTCGGCTTCCTGTGCCTGCTGCTCTCGCTGGCCGGGCTCTGGCTGTTCCGCCGCGGCCGCACCCCGCGCGCCCGCTGGTTCTTCCCCGTCGCCACGGCCGGGCTCGCCCTGCCGTTCCTGGCCAACAGCGTCGGCTGGATCTTCACCGAGATGGGCCGCCAGCCGTGGTCGGTGTTCGGCGTGCTGAAAACCGCCGATTCGGTGTCGCCCACCGTCTCCGTCGGGAACGTGCTGACCTCGCTGATCGTGTTCACGGTGCTCTACGGCGTCCTCGCGGTCGTCGACGGCGTCCTGATGGTCCGCTACGCCAAAGCCGGTCCTCCGCCGCCCGAGGCACCCGAATCCGAGTCCGACGAGCCGCGGCCCGCGGCCTTCGCCTACTGACGCCGGAGAACCCGCCATGGCCCTCACCGACATCTGGTTCCTGCTCATCGCGGTCCTCTGGACCGGGTACTTCGTCCTGGAAGGCTTCGACTTCGGCGTCGGCACGCTGCTGCGCGTCCTCGGCCACGACGACACCGACCGCCGCGTGCTCATCAACACGATCGGCCCGGTGTGGGACGGCAACGAGGTGTGGCTGCTCGTCGCCGGCGGCGCCACCTTCGCCGCGTTCCCGCTCTGGTACTCGAGCCTGTTCTCCGGCTTCTACCTGGCGCTGCTGCTCGTGCTGGTCGCGCTGATCCTGCGGGGCGTCGCGTTCGAGTTCCGCGGCAAGATCGACAGCCCGCGGTGGCGGAACACCTGGGACTGGGTCATCGTGGCCGGTTCCGCGGCGCCGGCGCTGCTCTGGGGCGTGGCGTTCGGCAACATCGTCCACGGCGTCCCGCTCGACGCCCAGCACCACTTCACCGGCTCGTTCTTCACCCTGCTCAACCCGTACGCGCTGCTCGGTGGGCTGGCCACGCTGAGCCTGTTCACCTTCCACGGGGCCGTGTTCCTCACCCTGAAGACGACCGAGGCCCTGCGCGACCGCGCCCGGACGCTGAGCCGCGCGCTGGGCGGCGCGGCGATCGTGACCGGCGGCGGGTTCCTCGCCTACACCGCCGTCGAGCACGGCGGCTGGACGTGGCTCACGGCGGCCGTCGCCGCCCTGCTCCTGGCGGCGGGCGTGCTGTTCGCCGCGGGTGAGCGGGACGGGCTGGCCTTCGCGAGCACCGCCGGCGCGATCATCGCGGTCACCGGCACGCTCTTCTGGGCGCTGTACCCGGACGTGCTGCCGTCCACGACCGACCCGGCGTTCGGCCTGACCACGGCGAACGCGTCCTCGACGCCGTACACGCTGCGGATCATGACCTGGGTGGCGGTGGTGTTCACCCCGATCGTGCTGGCCTACCAGGCCTGGACGTACTGGGTGTTCCGCAAGCGGATCAGCCGGTCCTCGATCCCCGCCGGCGGCGGCCTGCCCGCGACCCGCCGGTGAAGCCCCTCGACCCGCGGCTGCTGCGCCACGCGAGCGCGGTCCGGCCGTTCGTCCTCGCCTGCGCGGGCTGGGGCGTGCTCACCGCGATGCTGGTGCTCGCCCAGGCGGAACTGCTCGCGAAGACCATCACGTGGGCCTTCCTCGACGGCCTTTCGCTGCACAGCCTGGTGTTGCCGCTCGGCCTGCTGACCGCCGTCGTCGTGGCCAGAGCCGGGATCACCTGGCTGGCCGAGACGACCGCACACCGCGCTGCCGCCCGAGCCCTCTCCCAGCTGCGCGAAACGGTGATCGCGGCCGCGCTGCGGATCGGGCCCCGGCGGGCCGGCCGCTCCCCCGCCGAGGTCGCCGCCCTGGCCACGCACGGCGTCGACCGGCTCGAGGGCTACTTCGCGCGCTACCTCCCCCAGCTGCTGGTCGCAGCGGTCGTCCCGCTGGTCGTCGGCGTGCGGATCCTGGCCGCCGACTGGGTCGCCGCGGTGATCGCCGGGCTCACGGTGCCGCTCATCCCGGTGTTCATGATCCTCATCGGGCGCTACACCCAGCGCGACGTCCGGCGCCAGTGGCAGACCCTGTCCGTGCTGGGCAACCACTTCCTCGACCTGGTCGCGGGCCTCGCCGAGCTGACCGCGTTCGGCCGCGCCCGCGCGCAGATCCGGTCGCTGCGGGAAATCACCGGGCGGTACCGCGAGCACACCATGCGGACGCTGCGCGTCGCGTTCCTGTCCGCGCTGGCCCTCGAACTGCTGGCGACGCTGTCGGTGGCGGTCGTCGCCGTGTCGATCGGCCTGCGGTTGCTGGCCGGGGAACTCGACCTTCGGACCGCGCTCGTCGTGCTGATCCTCGCCCCGGAGATCTACCTGCCGCTGCGGGCGGTCGGCGCGCGGTTCCACGACAGCGCCGAGGGCCTCGCCGCGGCCGAGGAGATCATCGCGCTCGCCGGCGCGCCGTCCGACGACGGTGGCACGAGCGTGGTGCCCGACTTGGCACGCACGGCGTTGCGCTGCGAAGACGTCACGGTCGAGGGCCGTTCCGGCCCGATCCTGGACGGCTTCAGCCTGCGCCTGCCACCCGGCGAGGTGCTCGGCGTGACCGGGCCGAGCGGGGCGGGCAAGTCGACGCTGCTCGACCTGCTCCTGGGCTGGCGGCGGCCCGACGGCGGCCGGATCCTGGTCGGCGGCACCGACCTCGCCGACGTCGGCCGCGCGACCTGGCACCGGCACCTGGCCTGGGTGCCGCAGCAGCCGCACCTGGTCGCCGGGACGGTGGCGGAGAACATCCGCCTGGGCAGCCCCGACGCGCCCGACGACGCCGTGCTCGCCGCCGCCGACACCGCGGCCCTCGACATCCCGCTGTCCACAGTGGTCGGTGAGCTGGGCGCCGGGCTGTCGACCGGGCAGCGCCGCCGGGTCGCGCTGGCCCGCGCGGTGCTCCTCGACCGGCCGCTCATCCTGCTGGACGAGCCCACCGAGGGCGTCGACGCGGAGACGGAGGCGGCCATCCTGGAGCGGCTGCCGAAGGTGCTCGCCGGGCGGACCGCCGTCATCGTCAGTCACCACCCGGCCGTGCTGGCCCACTGCGACCGTGTGATCTCCCTCGGCGAGCCGGTCGTCCTTCCGGCTGTTTCGGACGCCGTCCCACCGCGGCCGGTTTCGCGCCCGGCCGCGGCTCCGGTCGTTTCGCCGTCCACTGTGGACGTGCCGACGTGGCGGCCGTTGCGCGAAGCGGTCCGGCCGCACCGGCTACGGCTCGCGCTGGCCTGCCTGGCCGCGACCGCCGCGCTGGGCTGCGGGGTGGCGCTCACGGCGACGTCGTCGTGGCTGATCGCGAGCGCGGCCCTGCACCCGCCGGTGCTGAGCCTGATGGTGGCGATCGTGGCGGTGCGGACGTTCGGCCTGGCCAAGGGCATCTTCCGCTACAGCGAGCGGCTGCTGTCCCACGACGTGGCCCTGCGCGCACTGGCGGAACTGCGGGTACGGGTGTGGGCGCAGCTGGTCCGGATCGGCCCGGCCGGCACCGCACGGCTGCGGCGGGGCGACCTGCTGCACCGGCTCGTGTCCGATGTGGACAGCCAGCAGGACGTCCTGGTCCGGGGCCTGGTCCCGGGCGTGTCGACGTTCCTGGTCCTGACGGCGACCGCGGTCACCCTCGGCGTCATCCTGCCCGGCGCCCTTCTTCCGGCGGCTGCGGGTTTGGCGGTCGCCGGCCTGGTGGCCCCGGTCGTCGCGGCGTGGGTGGCTCGCCGAGCGCTGCGCTCGACGGCACGGCTGCGCGCGGACCTGACCGCGGGGACGGTCGAGCTGCTGCAGGCGTCGGCGGACCTGATCACCCACGACGCGGCGGCTCGGCGCCACTCGCGGCTGCGCGAACTCGACGCTCGGTTGACGACGTTGCAGCGCCGTTCGGCCGGGTGGCGCGGCCTGGGTGGCGGGATCGCCGCGCTCGGCGTCGGGCTGACGTCGGTGACGTGCCTGGCGCTGGGCATCCTGGCGGCGGTGCCCGGCCCGGCGCTGGCGGTGCTGGCGCTGACGCCGCTCGCGACGGCCGAGCTGGTGGCCGGGCTCCCGGAGGCGGCCCAGCGACTGCTCGGCGCGTCGGGTTCCGCGCGCCGGCTCGCCGAGCTGGACGTTCTTCCCGCGCCCTGCACCCCGGCCACCGCCCTCGCCCCGGCCGCGACCGAGCTGGCGGCCGAGCACCTGGCGGTCCGCTGGCCGGGTGCGCCGTCCGACGCGGTCCAGGGCGTCGATCTCCGCCTCGGCGACGGCCACCGTCTCGCGTTGACGGGCCGCTCGGGCGCGGGCAAGAGCACGGTGATCGCGGCGTTGATGCGCCACCTCGACCCTTCGGCGGGCCGCATCCTGCTGGCCGAGACGAACACGCTGACCTGCGACGGCGACTCGGTCCGGTCGCGCATCGCCTGGTGCGGACCGGAAACGCACCTGTTCGACAGCACGCTGCGGGAGAACCTCCGCCTGGCCCGGCCGTCGGCCACCGACGCCGAACTGCGGGCGGCGCTGGGCCGGGCTCAGCTTTCGCAGTGGTTCTCGCACCTGCCGGAGGGTCTCGACACGGCGCTGGGCACGCACGGAACGCCGGTGTCCGGAGGTGAGCGTCAGCGCTTGGGCGTGGCACGAGCGTTGCTGTCGGACCGCCCGATCCTGCTGCTGGACGAACCGACGGCCCACCTGGACGCCCCGACGGCGGCAGCGTTGGCGGCCGACGTACTGCACGCGACGGAAGGCCGGTCGGCGCTGGTGGTGACGCACCGGCCGGCGGAGTTCGCCGAGCTGCCCGCGGTCGGCCTCACCGGCACGGCTTGACTCCCGGCGTCGGCGGCTGTTGACCTTCACCCTCGGGGAAACCGCGGAGTGGCCTTGACCGGGCACTCGCGCGGGGACGAGGAGCCCGCCATGAGCACGGTCGGCATCGGTGAGTTCTCGCCCGGACCGCGGCCGAAGCAGAGCACGCCGCCCGGCGCGTGCGGGTGGACCGCCTCGTCGGTCACCCTCAGGGAAGGAAACCGGTCATGGTGAACCCGGACGAGCTGGAAAACCAGACCTGAGCCTGCGCGCCGAGCCGGCGCACCAGGAAGCGTTCGTCCGGCAGGAGACGCCCGGTCCCTGGGTCGCCGACAGCCAGGCGGAGGTCGCGGCCGGGGCTCTGTTCGCGTGGGCTTCGGAGCACGGCCGCCATCCGAACGGAGGCGTGCGCGGGGTGCCGGTTCCGGGCCCGGCCCGCAAGGGACCGGGCCTACGTCGAATTCGCGCTGTCACAGGGGTGAGCCGACCGCGGAAGGGCCGCCGCGGAAGGAACCGCGGCGGGCCCGTCTCAACCCTCCCAGGTCCAGTTCCGGATCTCCGGCAGGTCCTCACCGTGGGCGCGGATCCACCTCCGGTGCCGTCCCTGGGCCTCGGTCATCCGCTGCCGCAGCACCCCCGCCGTCGCGGCCAGTCCGGGCACCCGGTCGATCACGTCGGTGACCAGCTGGAACCGGTCCATGTGGTTGAGCACCAGCATGTCGAACGGCGTCGTCGTCGTGCCGTGCTCGGTGTAGCCGCGGACGTGCAGGTCGTGGTGACCCGTGCGGCGGTAGGCCAAGCGGTGGATCAGCCACGGGTAGCCGTGGTAGGCGAAGATCACCGGGCGGTCCGGGGTGAAGAGCGCGTCGTACTCCCGGTCGCTCAGGCCGTGCGGGTGCTCGTCGGCCGGCTGCAAGCGCATCAGGTCGACGACGTTCACCACCCGCACCGCCAGCGAAGGCAGTTCCTCCCGCAGGATCTTCGCGGCCGCCAGGACTTCCAGCGTGGGAGCGTCACCCGCGCAGGCGAGGACGACGTCCGGCTCGCGGTCGGTGTGCGTGCTCGCCCACTCCCAGATGCTCACCCCGCGGGCGCAGTGCAGCGCGGCCTGCTCGGCGTCGAGCCAGTTCGGGCTGTCGTTCTTCCCCGCCACCACCACGTTCACGTAATCGCGGGAACGCAGGCAGTGCGCCGCGACCTCCAGGAGCGTGTTGGTGTCCGGCGGGAAGTAGACGCGCACGACCTCGGAGCTCTTGTTGGCGACGTGGTCGACGAACCCGGGGTCCTGGTGGGAGAAGCCGTTGTGGTCCTGGCGCCACACGTGCGAGGTGAGCAGGTAGTTCAGCGACGCGACCGGCCTCCGCCACGGGATCTGCCGGTGCACGCGCAGCCACTTGACGTGCTGGTTCACCATCGAGTCGACGATGTGCACGAACGCCTCGTAGCAGGAGAACAGCCCGTGCCGTCCCGACAACAGGTAACCCTCCAGCCAGCCCTGGCACAGGTGCTCCGAGAGCACTTCGAGCACGCGGCCGTCACGGGCCAGGTGCTCGTCGACCGGTTCGACCGCCGCCTGCCACTCCTTCGCCGTGACGTCGTAGACCGCGTCGAGGCGGTTGGACGCCGTCTCGTCCGGGCCGAACAAGCGGAAGTTCGCCCGGTCGGCGTTGAGCGCGAAGACGTCCCGCAGGAACCGGCCCAGCACCCGGGTCGGCTCGGCCACCGTCGCTCCCGGTGCCGGCACCCGCACCGCGTGGGCCGCGATGTCCGGCAGCGTCAACGGCCGCAGCAGCACGCCCCCGTTGGCGTGCGGGTTCGCGCCCATCCGCCGCTCCCCCGCCGGGATCATCGCCGTGACGTCGGCGACCGGGCGGCCGGACTCGTCGAACAACTCCGCGGGCCGGTACGAGAGCAGCCAGTCCTCCAGCTGCATCAGGTGCTCCGCGTTGTGCCGGACCTCGGCGAGCGGGACCTGGTGCGAGCGCCAGCTCCCCTCGACCGGCAGACCGTCCACAACGGACGGACCGGTCCAGCCCTTGGGGCTGCGCAGCACGATCATCGGCCACACACCGCGACGCTCGGCGAGAGTGGCGACGGCCGAGTCGAGCGCGGCGGCCATCGCCTGGTGCATCGCATCGGGATCGCTGCCTTCGACGTGGATCGGCGCGTAGCCGTAGCCGCGCAGCAACGCGTCCAGCTCCTCCGGCGGGATGCGCGACAACACGGTCGGGTTGGCGATCTTGTACCCGTTGAGGTGCAGGATCGGCAGCACCGCGCCATCGCGGACCGGGTCGAGGAACTTGTTGGCGTGCCACGACGTTGCCAGCGGACCGGTCTCGGCCTCGCCGTCCCCGACCACGCAGGCGACGAGCAGTCCGGGGTTGTCGAACGCGGCTCCGAAGGCGTGCGCGAGCGAGTAGCCCAGCTCGCCGCCTTCGTGGATCGACCCGGGCACCTGCGGGGCCACGTGGCTCGGCACGCCGCCGGGGAACGAGAACTGCTTGAACAGCTCCGCCATCCCGGCGGCGTCCCGCGTGACCTCGGGCCACGCCTCGGAGTAGCTTCCTTCGAGCCACGTGTTGGCCAGCAGGGCCGGGCCGCCGTGGCCCGGGCCGGTGACCAGCATGGCGTTCAGGTCGTGGGCGAGGATCGCCCGGTTCAGGTGCGCGTAGACGAAGTTCAGGCCGGGCGAGGTCCCCCAATGCCCGAGCAGCCTCGGCTTGATGTGCTCGGACCGCAGCGGTTCGCGCAGCAGCGGGTTCGCCATCAGGTAGATCTGGCCGGCCGAGAGGTAGTTCGCGGCCCGCCAGAGGGCGTCCACCTGGGCGAGTTCGGTGCCGCTCAGCGCCGAAGGTCGGGCTTCGACGGCGGTCATGCCTTCCGCTCCGGGCGGACCACGAGCACCGGGCACTGGGCGTGCTGGATCAGCGCCTGGCTGGTCGAGCCCAAGAGCATGCCGGTGAACCCGCCGCGCCCGCGGCTGCCCACGACGACCAGCTGCGCTTCCCCGGAGATCTCGAGCAGCGCGTCCCGGGGCCGGTCGCGTACGAGCACGCGCCGGATCTCGACGTCCGGGTACTTCTCCGGCCAGCCGGCGAGCCGCTCGGCCAGTAACCGGTCTTCGTCCCCTTCGAGGCTTTCCGGCTGGGTGAGGATCCGGGCGGTACCGCGCGTGTCCTCGTAGGCGATGTCGTTCCAGGCGTGCACCGCGACCAGCGGGACGCCGCGCAGCGAGGCTTCCTCGAACGCGACGGCGATCGCCTGCTCGCTGTTCGGGCTGCCGTCGACGCCGACCGCCACCGGGCCCGCCCCGGGGACGGCCGCTGAATCGTGGCGCCCGCGGACGACGGCGACCGGGCAGTGCGCGTGGGCGGCGACGGTGGCCGCGGTCCCGCCGACCAGCATGCCGGTGAACCCGCCGGTGCCGGTCCGGCCGACGACGAGCAGCCGGGCGTGCCGGGACTCGTCGATCAGCATCGGCACCGGCGGGTCGTTGGGCAGCTCGGTCACGACGACGAGATCCTTGTCGACCGACGCGGCGAGGGAGCGGGCGTCGGCGACGGCCCGCTCGCCGTCCTTCCGCACCGCCTCGAACAGCGCCGCCGCGCCGATGCCGGTCATGCCGCCGCCGTAGTAGAGGCCGGCGACCTGCAGGCCGTGCACGATCTTCAGCTGGAGGTGACGCCGGGAGGCGAGTTCCGCCGCCCACGTGACGGCGGCGGCCGAACCGGCCGAGCCGTCGACGCCGACGGTGATCCTCGGATCGTTGGCGGTCATCGCGTCCGCTCCTCACCCGCGTATGCGGTTTCTGCGGCGACCACCCCGGGGACAGCGAGCGCCAGCAACTGGGCGACGTGCCGGTCGGAGTCGTCGTCGAACTGGTCGGTGATGTGCACGAACCCGTCGCGGACGTCGACCGCCCAGCGGCCGCTGCCGCCGTAGATCTCCAGGCGGTGCTTGACGTCCCGGGCGATCTCGACGTCCTCCCGGGCGAGCACCCGGACGACGTCACCGCGGGTCACGATGCCCACGACGGCCGAGCCGTCGACGATCGGCATCGCCCGGATCCGGGCGTCCACCAGTGCCTGGCACAGATCGGCGACGTCGGTGCCGGTGCTCATCGCGGTGACCGGGGTGGTCATCAGGTCGCCGACGGTCTTGCCCGCCTGCGGTGCCGCGTGCGGTTCGTGGACGTACCGGGGGTCGGCCGGGATGCGGCCACGGATCAGGTCGGCCTCGGTGACGATGCCGACCAGCCGGTCGTCGTCGACCACCGGCAGTGCGGTGAAGCCGTGCGCAGCCAGCAGCTCGGCCGCCTCCTTGGCGGACGTCGAGGGCTGCACGGTGATCACCGGCGTGGTCATCAGGTCGCGTGCTCGCATCGGGAATTCCTTTCCAGTCCTCACCAATCTAGGAAGACCGGTCCCCGGCCACCGCCGTCATCGGTCACCGGTCGCGGGGACTTACGTCCCTTCGCCCGGCCAGGTCCACAAAGGACCGAGGTCGAGCCGCCGCCACGCCGCGGGCAGCTCCTCCACGCACCGGTCGGCGGTGTCCGCCTCGGCGGCCAGGACCGCTTCGAACCCGCCGTGGCGCGCCTGGAGGACGCGCAGGTGCCCGCGGGCGACCACGGCGTCTTGGAACTCGCCGAGCAGGTCCTGGAAGGCCCTCAGCGCTTTGGGGTCCACGGGGATGACGGCCGCGCCGGCTTCGAGGGCGTACCGGAGCCGCTTGGTGGCCTTCCGGATGTCGTGGACGGCGCGCGCCCGATCGGGTGCCGTGGCCAGGGCGGCGACCCGCCCGTCCACGTCTTCGGCCACCGCGCGGGCCAGCCGGGGCAGGACCTTCGCGGCCGGGCGGCGGGCCGCTGGGGCCCACTCGTCGCGGGGCTGTTCGCTGAGCACCACTTCGAGCACGTCGAGGGCGTTGAGCAGCTGCAGGTACCGGTAGCTGTCCAGCGCGCGCCGCACGCGGGCGTTGGCGTCCTCGGTGAGCTGGGCGAAGTAGGCGTCCGTCCGCTCGTGCGCCCAGGTCCGGGACCGCGCCCACTGGACTTCGGTGTCACGGGCGGGTGCGAGCTCCCCGCCCAGCCAGCGCAGGGCCCCGCCGAACTCCTTCAGCAGCTTCCGGCCGCCCAGCGCCGGCGCGTACGCGGTGAAGGCCCCGCGCAGGCGCCGCGCGGCGACGCGCAGCCGGTGCACCGAATCGGGCATCCCCCGCCGGACGGCCAGGTCCGCGGCGGCCAGCGCGGCGATCTGCGTCCGCACGTACTCCAGGACCACGCCCCTGGCCGAACCGTCGTGGGGCCGGGGCGGCACCGCGATCCGGCCGCCCAGGCGCGCCCGCAGGTCCTCCCGGCCGCCCCGGAGCCGTGCGACGGGAACCAGCCGGTCGTCGCGGGTGTAGGCGCGCACGAGCCGGGACAGCGTCGGCGGCACGCCGCGGTCCGAGCCGGCCAGGCTGATCGGCCCGTCCGGGGTGTCGAGCCACCAGCGGCCGGCCTGGATGCCCAGCGTGAGGCCGTGCCGGAGCAGCCGCAGCGATTCGGTGTCGAAGAACTCGGTCTCGTGCAGGCTGGTCACGGTGGCGCTCATGCGCACACCTCGCTGACGCTCGGTGCGGCCTGAGCGGACCGCGCAGTGTTGAATGATTCGCTCGCAAGCTCGCTCATGACGCCCCCAGCCGATGCCGGGCCAGCATCGCGAGCCCGAGCAGCACCGCCAGCAGCCCCACGGTCACCCACTGGATCGGGGCACGCACGCCGATCACCCCGAACTGGATCGCCAGCCAGCCAGCGAGCACGGTGCACGCGGCCAGTGCCGCGACCGGCGCCCGGAAGTCGATCCGCCAGGCGAACACCGACGCCACGGCCGCCGACCCGCCGACGACGAGCACGAGCGCGACGCCGGGCAGCACCCAGCTGGTCAGCCCGAGCGGCGCCAGCCACTCGACCGGCATCGTGAACCCCGGCGCCCGCGCCACCAGCGAAACGCCGCCGTACACCGCGCTCGCGGCGAGCAGCGTTTCGAACGTCGCCAGCAGGCGCATCGTGGCGCGGGTCCGAGCGGTGGTCACCTCGTGCTCCCGGCCGGCCGCACGACCGCCACCGGGCACGGCGAGTGCGCGATCAGCGCCTGGCTCGTCGAGCCGAGCAGCATGCCGGTGAACCCGCCGCGGCCGCGGCAGCCGACCACGATCAGCTGCGCGTTCTCGCCGCGCTCCAGCAGCGTGCGCACCGGGCGGCCGCGCACGACCTCCAGCTCGATCGCGAGCTCCGGATACTTGCGCTGCCAGCCCGCCACCTGCTCGGCCAGCTTGCCGCGTTCGGCGGCCTCGATCTCGGCCGGGTCCTCACGCAGCGGGTGCGGGCGGAGCATGCCGTCGGCGAGGACGTCGCTCCAGGTGTGCACCGCGACCAGCGCCGTGCCGCGCAACCGCGCCTCTTCGCAGGCGAAGCCGATGGCGGCCTCGCTGTCGGGCGAACCGTCGGACCCGACGACCACCGGCCCGGTGCTCGGCGGCGGCTCGTCCGGGGTCGGGCCCCGGACGACGATGACCGGGCAGTGCGTGTGCGCGGCCACCGCGACGGCGGTCGAGCCGACGAGCAGGCCGGTGAACCCGCCCAGCCCGCGCGAGCCGAGCACGATCAGCTCGGCGTGCTGCGACTCCTGGACCAGCGCGGTGACCGGGCTCCACTCGCGGGCCGCGGTGCCGACGTCCAGGCCGGGGTGCTCGGCGAGCACCGCGGCCTCCGCGTCGGCCAGCCAGCCTCCGGCCCGCTCGGCCAGCCCGGCCCGGACCTGCTCGTGCGTGCCGAACGCGACGGGCGCCTTCACCTGCGGCAGCGCGTAGACCTGCACCAGGCGCAGTGGCCGCCCACGGCGCACGGCCTCCGCGCCGGCCCACACCGCGGCCTGCACCGCGGAGCCCGAGCCGTCGATCCCGGCGACGACGGCGCCGTCAACGAACCCGGACATCGCCGTCTCCCTCGTGGATGAACCGCTGCACCCGGTCGAACCGGGTGCGGGCGCGGTCGTCGGCGGTCCAGCGGACGACGTACGGCGGTGCCCCGCCGGCCGAGCGGACCTCGAGGATCCGGCCGCGCTGTTCGGGCGCGTCGACCCACGGTCCCTTGACGACGAGCCAGTCGCCCGGCTGTGCGTGCATGGTCGTTCCTCTCTCAGATGTCCACAGTGGACGGCTCGGGGGCGGTCGGAGCCGCCGGGCGGTGCGCGGCGCGGTGCGCGGCCACGCCGATCAGGACGACGCCGCCGGCCAGCACCACGAGACCGGACGCCAGCAGCGCCAAGGCGATCCAGCCGAGCGCCGGCGCGGTCGCACCCGCTTCGGCGCGCACGGAGATCCCGCGCGAGGAGTCCGCGTTCATCACCACGGCGGTCCACTGACCGGCCGACACCGGCCACGCGACGGTCTGCGTTCCCGCGCCGGACGCGCTCGCGGCCCACACCCCGGCGTCGCCGGGCGGGACGGCCGGAGCTCCACCGAGGTGCGTGCGGTCGCCCGCGGTCGTGTACTCGGTCGCGGCCAGGTAGCGCTCGACGTCGGCGGTGCGGCCGATGCCCACGAAAACCGGGCGGCCGCCGGTGTCCGTCACCCGGATCCGGACGTCGCCGAGGAAGCTTTCGAGCTTCGGCACGGACACCCCCTCCAGCCGCACCGGGTCGGTGGCCACGGCGTACCCGCCGGAGCCGAACGTGGTGGCGGCGGTGAGGTAGCCGTCCGCGTCGCGCTGGGTGCGGTCGGCCCACAGCACGGCCCCGCCCCCGGTGATCAGGCCCATCGAACCGAGCACCAGCACGCCGCCGGTGACCGCGGCGGCGATCCGCCCGGCGGTCCAGCCTGCCGCGTGGGGGTGGGGCGCCTGCGGGTGCGGCGGCTCGTGACCGGCTTCCGCGCCGCCCATGTCCAGCCGGAACGGCGGGTACTCGTCGGTCATCAACGACACATAGGCCGCCACGCGCAGCACCCAGCGGTCCATGCCGAGGACGAAGTCGAAGATCGGCCGGGGGTAGCGGCCGGTGAACAGCAGCACCACACCCGCGACGAGGACCAGCACGCCGACGAGACCGCCGGCGGCCCAGTCGAAGGTGCCGTCGCTCGTGCGGGACGCCAGCCAGCTGCCGCCGCCGACGAACAGGCCCACGACGATGAAGTGCGGGATGGCCAGCAGCCACCACTTCACCAGCACCAGTCCGCGCGAAAGCCGTTCCGGGTAGGCGATGTCGAGCCGGGCCGGGTAGTGCGGGACGTCGGCCAGGGTGAACGGCGGGTACCGGTCGGTGCCCAGCGCGGCGTAGGAGTAGTACTGCACCCGCCAGCTCCAGCGCAGCACCCCGGCGGTGAACTCGAACAGCGGCCGCGGGTACCGGCCGGTCACCAGGATCGCGAAGAACGCCGCAATCGTGGCGAACGGGTAGGCGACCCACAGGAACGCCAGGATCACGTAGTGCGGGATGGCCAGCAGCCACTTCACCAGCCAGAGCCCGCGGGACAGGGGCTCGTCCAGAGTCGCCTCGACCCGGACCGGGTAGCCGGTCACGGCACGCTCCTTTCCGCGTGGGCCAGGCTCGCCCCGATCTCGCGCCCCCAGGCACGGATCGAGGGCCAGTCCCGGTTGTCGGCATCGGGCACCCGCAGCGCCGTCACGACGGCGCGCTCGGGGAACGTCAAGAGGTGGCGGTCGATCTTGCCGCCGAAGAGCCGGTCACCGCGGGCGTCCAGCCGCCGTACGAGGTCTTCGACGGCGACGGGCTCCTCCGCCGGGCCCTTCTGCACGCCGACCGGGCCGCTCGAGAAGAGCCAGACCGGCACCCGGTGGAGTTCGTCCGAAAAGGACTCCGCGAGCTTTCTGGCCGGCTCGAGCCAGTGTCCCAGGTAGACGGCGCTGCCGAGGACCACAGCGTCGAAGCCCTCGACCGAGTGCACCAGGCCCGCGTCCCGGACCTCGACCAGCGACCACATCCCGGCGTCGGTCAGCGCGGCGCCGAGCGCGGTGCCCACGGCCTCGGCGATCTCCCTGGTGGCCCCGTGCCGGGTGGCCACCGCGACGAGGATCTTCATGTCCGCACCGACGCTTCTTCCCACAGCTCGACGCCGACGACGCCGTAGACCGTCTTCGCCAGCGCCGCCACCACCCGGCGCTCGGCCTCGTCGGTGAACCCGCCCCCGATCGTCACCATGCCGCCGGTGACGGAGACCGTCCACCGGTCGCGGTGCCCGGAGTAGTCGGTGAGCAGCGCGTTGAGGTGGGAGGCGATCGAGTCGTCCTGGCGCACCAGCGGGCTCAGCATGTCGCGCCGGCTGACGATGCCGACGAGCACGCCGTCGTCGTCGACCACCGGGATGCTGCGCAACCGGTCGCCGAGCATGCGCCGGGCGATCTCGGTGACGTCGGTGTCGAGCCCGACCGTTTCGGCGGGTGCCGTCATCGTGGTGGCCACCAGCACTTCCGGGCCCGGGCCCCGCCCGGCGACACCGCTGCGGAGCGCGTCGGCCTCGGTGAACACGCCGAGCACCGCGTCGTCCTCGCCCACCACCGGCAGTGCGGCGACGCAGTGCTCGGTGAGCAGCACGATCGCTTCGCGGACCGGCGTGGCCGGGCCGACCCGGACCACGGGCCTGGTCATGATGTCGCGTGCCTTCACTTCGATTCCTTTCAGTGCACGACCGCGACCGGGCAGGCCGCGTGCGCGAGCAGTGCGTTGCCGGTCGAGCCCAGCAGCCCGCCCGCGACCGGGCCGCGGCCTCGCGTGCCGATGACGATCAAGCGGGCGTCCGGGGCGGCGCGCCGCAGCGCACGAGCCGGGACCCGGTCCCGCACGACCTGGGTGCCGACCTCGAGCTCCGGGTACTTGCGGCGCCAGTCCGCGGCGCGGGCCGCCAGCTCGGCGTCGTCCTCCCCGGCGTGGACGACCAGCACCGGTGCCCGGATCGCGGCCGCCTCCTCGAAGGCGAACCGCAGCGCGTGGTCGCTCGATTCGGACCGGTCGAAGCCCGCGACGACGGGTCCCCGCCGGTCCGGCTGGTGCCCGGGCACCACGACGACCGGGCAAGGCGCTTCAGCGGCCACCCGCAGGGCGACCGAACCGATCAGCGCGCCGCGCAAGCCGCCGAGGCCGTGCGAACCGAGGACGACCAGAGCCGCGTCCGCCGCCTCGGCGAGCAGCAGGTCGGCTGCGAGGCCGAGCCGGACCACCGTCTCGACCCGCACGCCGGGTGCCCGGTCGCGGGCGATCCCGGCCGCGTGGTGCAGCCAGCGGTAGATGTGCTCCAGCAGCAGCTCGTCGGGCTCGTGCGCGGGTGTGCCCTCGAAGACGCAGGCGTGCAGCAGGCGCAGGGTGGCGTCGCGCCGCCCTGCTTCCCGCGCTGCCCAGCGGACAGCGGCCAACGACGGTGCCGAGGCATCCACCCCGACGACCACCGGCCGGTTTGCGGTCATGAGCTCCTCCTGCGGGTCCGGGAGGTCCAGCATGGGTGGGGCGGGTACTCGCCGGTCAGGGCCCGAAGTCCTTTTCACCGGGGACCAAATCCGCCTGTTCGCGTCGTGGACGCGCCGGCGAAGGAGACCTACTCCGCGGCGCGCGAACTCGACTTCACCGACGTCCAAGGCGGCGTGGTTCCGCCCCGGGATGGCTGCGCGCGCTGCCGGAACGGTGGCACGACCGGCGGCACGGCCCGCCCCGCCGCCGGACCCGCCTGACGGCCGACGACCTCGACGCCGGATCCGAATGGCCCCTGCTCGGCGACCGGCCGGGCGCCGAGTTCGCGGCGTTCGACGAGCCCGGCTTCGGCAAGCTCGTGATGGCCGTGTCGGTGGTGCCGTACGGCGCGCACCGCACGGTGCTGACCGTGCACACGCGGGTCCGGATGAGTGATCCGCAGAGCTGGCTGAAGTTCCGCCGTTACTGGCGGATCGCCCGACCGGCCGTCGGCTCGGTGCACACGGCCCTCGTCCGCACGGTGGCGGCGAAGGCCCGGGAACGGTCCCTCGCCGCCTACGAGCGCACCGATCAGGCCTGACGTTCTCCCGCCGGCTGCCGCGGTTCGTCCGCGGCAGCCGGCGGAAGGTCCTCTTCGTTCTCCTTGATCGCGTGGTGCTCGACCACGTGCAGGTACCGGCCGACATACGGCCCGTGCCGCCCGCGCTCGGCGACGTCCCGGCGTGCTTCGGCTTCGATGGCCGCCTTTTCCTTGTCGTCCACGGTTCCGCCTCCGGTTCAGTGCGGCAGCAGGGTCGCCGCGTGGTCGGGGACGTAGGTCTGCAGCCGCCGGTCGGGCCGGAAGTAGCCGGTCGGCTCCGGCCGTGGGGGCAGCGACACCGCCTGGCGGGGCACCTCGTAGTAGGGCACGCTGGCGAGCAGGTGCGCGATCATGTTCAGCCGCCCGCGCCGTTTCTCCTCGCTTTCCACGACGTACCAAGGGGATTCGGCGGTGTCGGTGTGCACGAACATGTCGTCCTTCGCCCGCGAGTAGTCCTCCCAGTGGGTCACCGACTGCAGGTCGATGGTCGAGAGCTTCCAGCGGCGCATCGGGTCGCCGATACGCGCGCGGAACCGGCGTTCCTGCTCTTCGACGCTGACGGAGAACCAGTACTTGCGGAGCAGGATGCCGTCGTCGACGAGCAGCCGTTCGAAGATCGGGCACTGCTGCAGGAACCGCCGGTGCTCCTCGGGGCTGCAGAACCCCATCACCCGTTCGACGCCGGCGCGGTTGTACCAGCTGCGGTCGAACAAGACGATCTCGCCCGCGGCGGGCAGGTGCTCGATGTAGCGCTGGAAGTACCACTGCGTCCGCTCGCGCTCGGTCGGGCCGGGCAGCGCCGCGATCCGCACCACTCGGGGGTTGAGGTGCTCGGTGACGCGCTTGATCGTGCTGCCCTTCCCGGCGGCGTCCCGGCCCTCGAACACCACGACCAGCCGGGCCCCTTCGGCCCGGACCCATTCCTGGAGCTTCACCAGCTCGGCCTGCAGGCGCAGCAGTTCGCGCTCGTAGTCCGCGCGTGGAAGCTTCTTGGTTCCGGGCATGCCCCGACGCTACGAACCCGGTGGCCTTCCGTGCTGCGGCCGGACGTCGGCGGAGCCGGGGTCTTTGGTCCCCCGCTCCGAGGCGGTGCGGCCCTCCCGGGATCGCGTTCGGGGCGGACGGTCGAGGCATGCATGCCACGTTCCCGCTCGGGCGCCCGGCCGACATCCGCGCCGTATGTCGTCTACCGGTCTCGCGACCGGGCGGCGGCTTCGCGTCCGGCGCGCCGGGGCTGGGGGCCGGTGGACTCCCGCCGGAAGTGACCCGGGTCAGGCCGCCCAGGGCAGCCGTACCGCTTCGAGTTCGACGTCGCCGAGCAGCGCCTCGATCAGGGCCCGAGGGCCGGCGACCTTGGTACCCCACAGGTCGTAGTCGGTGCAGAGGCACCAAGAGCGGTCCTCGGCCCAGAGGTTCGAGGGGCTGAAGTCGACCTCGGGATCGTCGTACAAGGACGCGGCGTCGCCGAGGCGTCCCTCGCGGACGGTGAGGTGCTCGAGGTCGTGGAACCCGAGCGTCGCCGGGCTGTAGTAGGCCAGGCAGCGGGTGTCCGGACCGGCGGGGCTCTGCTCGGTGAGGACGTCGATCAGCCGCAGCCAGGTCTCCCGGTCGAGGCTGCCCTCGGTGGGCGGGACGATGCCGAGCGGCCAGCTGCCCTCCTTCTTCACCGAAGGGAAGCACCGGTGACCGGGCAGCAGCCCGTCGGGAACGACGGGGTCGCCGGTGCGCTCGGCGAGTTCCGCCCAGCGCAGCCGCCGCCACCCCGCACCGGGGTGCTCCGCGCGGCCCAGCCCACCGCCCGTCGTCACGGACACCGCTTCCAGGTCGATGCCGCCGACGAGGGGCCGGACGCTACCGTCCGCCAGCCGTGCCTGGTGGTACTCGTGGTAGGAAACGTCGGCCTGCCCCAGCTCGTGCTCGTACATGGCGTTGAGCACCCACACCGCGTCAGGCATCGCCGGCGGCATGAATCCGGTCAGGCCGTCGCCGCACTCGGCTCGCAACCAGTCCGCGGTAGCGGGCGGTGCGAGCGGCCACCGCGCGGGTATCGGGTTCGGAGCGTCGCGCACGTGGTCATGATCGCAGCAACGGCTCCGCTCACGAGGACGGGAGCGTGAAATACGCTTCCTCCTCTTGCGCGAAGTGCAGCGTCAGCACGGCATCAAGCCCGTAGAGCGTCGCTCGCAGGTCGTCCACCTGGTCGCCTTGGATCCCGTCCGGCGCTTCCGCCAGGTGCCGCTGCAGCCGGCGGACCAGACGGCCGATCTCCGCGTGCTCGCGGCTCATCGTCACCGTCCCTTCGGGACCGCCCAGCGCCGCCGACAGCGCCGGGTACAGCTCGGATTCCTCGGCCTCTTCGTGCGGCAGCAGCTCGTCGGCGAGCAGCCGGGCCGCCGTGCGGAGCGCCGCGTCCGAGGCCGGGGTCGCGCCCTCGGCCAGCGCGTCGGCCGCGTGCCGGACCGCGGCTCGAGCCGGGAGCAGCTTCTCGTGTTCGGACTCGAACCGCCGCACCATCGCCGCCGGCGCCGGGCCGCGGGTCTTCCGATCGCCGAGGGCGCGCAGCGCGTTGAGGATCACGACCACGTCGATGGCCTCCTGGACCAGCGCACCGGCGACCGGGACCAGGAACCCTCCTGCGGCGGCGAACATCGCCACCAGGGACAGCAGCGTTCCGGCCACCGCGCTCTGCACCGCCAGCCGGTGCGACCGGCGGGCGATCTCCGCGGCGTCCGCGAGCCGATCGAGGCGGTCGTCGAGGATCACCGCGTCGGCGGCCTGCGCCGCCGCCGTCGCGCCCCGCGAGCCGAGCGCGACCCCGACGTCGGCCGCGGCCAGCGCGGGCGCGTCGTTGACGCCGTCCCCGGTCATCACGGTCATGCCCCTGGCGCGCGCGGCTTCCACCTCCCGCAGCTTGTCCGCGGGCGTCACTTCGGCGTGGACGTCGTCCAGGCCCAGCATGGCGGCGACCTCCCGTGCGTTGTCGACGCGGTCGCCGGTGAGCAGCCGGACGTCGCCGATCCCGGCGGCGCGCAGCCGGCGCATCGTGCGGGCGGCGTCCGGCCGGATCGGGTCCTTCGCCAGCAACGCCGCGACGGGCTCGCCGTCGGACTCCACCCACAGCACCGACGCCAGGTCCAGCCGGCCGCGGCGGGCCGCGCCGCGCGCCCACGTGGGCAAGTCCGCACCGAGCCGCCGGCCGACGCGAACCCAGTGGCCGCGAACCCGGCCGCGGACGCCCGAACCGACCTCTTCGGTGACGTCCTCAGCGGGCGCCGGGGTCGCTCCGGCCGACGCGGCGGCCCGCACCACCGCCGCCGCCAGGACGTGCGGCGAGTACTGCTCCACCCCGGCCGCGAGGGCAAGGACCTCGGGGACGTCACGTCCCGGCGCGCACACGACGTCGGTGATCTCCGGACGGCCCTTGGTAACCGTTCCGGTCTTGTCCATCAACAGGATCGCGGCCCGCCCGAGTGCTTCGAGGGCGGCGCCGTCCTTGACCACCACGCCGGCCTTCGACGCCCGGGACATGCCGCCGGTCACGGCGATCGGGACCGCCAGCAGCAACGGGCACGGCGTAGCGGTCACCAGGACGGCGACCGCCCGGTCCGCCTCCCCGGTCAGCAGCCAGGCGAGCGCGGCGATCAGCAGGGAGGCGGGCAGGAACCAGACGGCTACCCGGTCGGCGATCCGGGCGATGCGCGCGGTGCGGGCGGCCGCCTGCTCGGCGAGCCGCACGACGCCGGCGTAGGCGCTGTCGGCCGCGGCCGCGCTCGCCCGGACGTCGACCGCGGCGCCGGCGTTGACCACTCCACTGTGGACCGTGTCGTCGACGGGCCGCGCGACCGGCAGCGGCTCGCCGGTCAGCGCCGACTCGTCGAAGGTGCCGCCGTCGGGCAGCACCCCGTCCACCGGCACGACTTCACCCGGGAGGACCACGATGAGGTCACCGGGCCGGACGGTGCCGACCGGGACGGTTTCGTGGCCGGTCGCGGTCCGCAGGTGCGCCACCCGCGGCGCCCGGTCGAGCAACGCGGTCAGGTTCCGGCTCGCCCGCCGTTGCGCGCCCGCTTCGAGCACGCGGCCGGTGGCGACCATCGCCGCGACGATCGCGCCCGCGAGGTACTCGCCCACCGCGAGCGTGGCGACCAGTGCCAAGACGGCGAGCAGGTCGGCACCCCAGCGGCGGGCCCGCAGATCGGCGGCGACCCACACGACGGCCGGCACGAGGGTGACCAGGTCGGCTCCCGCCCAGACGACGTCGGCTGCGGCGGCCGGTGCGCCCGTCCACCAGGCGATGCCACCGGCGGCGACGAGCAGGAGGACGAGGGCCAGCAGGCCGGCTTCCCGGCGGGTTTCAGCTCGCACGGCCGCCCCCGGTCAGCAGCTCGACGAGGCGGCTCGGCAGCAGCTTCATCACGTCTCCCAGCCGGCCGGGCGAGCAAAGCCAGCTGCGGCCGCGGGGACCTCGGTCAAGGGGATGCCCGCCGGGCCGGCAAACCCCGGGGCGTCGTAGCGGGTGTGCCGGCGTCCAGCCCTCGTAGTAAACGCCGCGCAGCAGTTCGGGCAGCTGTGTGGCGAAGTGCGCGGCTGCCTCGACCGTCAGGCGGTCTTCGGTGCCGAGCTGCTCGCCCACCACCAGCCACTTCCGCGCGGGGACGCAGGGATCGTCAGGGTGCATGGCTCCTCCTGTGCCCAGGTTCGGCTGCTCGCCCGCTGCCGGAAAGGGCCGAAGGGCCTCGGCCCGGTCACCTCCGCGAAGCCGTTGGACCCTGTGGCCGGCGCGCCGCTGCGCCGAGCATGGAGACATCCGATCCGAGGAGGAGCGATGAACCCCACGATGCCCGATGCCCCCACCGTGCGGGCGGCCGTCGCGCTCGCGGTGCGTGCCCCCTCGGTGCACAACTCCCAGCCGTGGCACTGGAATTTCAGCGGCCGCACGGTCGAGTTGCGTGCCGACGCGGGCCGCCGGCTGCGCCACACCGACCCCGACGGCCGCGACCTGCTCGTCAGCTGCGGGTGCGCGCTGCACCACTTCGCCGTCGCCGCGGCGGCCATGGGGTGGGCCGCGCGGATCCACCGGCTGCCCGAACCCGGTCTGCTGGCGAGAATCGACCTGGTGCCCCACGACACGCGGGACGACGACATCGCACGGGCCGCGGCCATCCCGCGACGCCGGTCGGACCGGCGCCGGTTCACCGAGCGGCCGCTGCTGGTGCGGGACGAGGTGCTGCTGCGGAAGAGCGCCTCCGACCAGGGCGCGACCCTGCACGTGGTGACGGCGACACCGCACCGGACGGTGCTCGCCTCCGCGGCCGCGGAGGCCGCCGGCCTGCACCGGGCCGACCAGGACTACGAGCTCGAGCTGGCCGCGTGGAGCGGCCGCGACCACACCCCGGACGGCGTGCCGGCCCGGAACGCCGTCCTGGCCCTCGAGCCGCGCCGGGAGCTGCGGATCCGCGAGTTCGCGGGCGGCCGCATCCCGGACACGGCCGGCCCCGACGGCGCGGTCCTGACGGTGCTCGCCACCCCGGGCGACACCGAACTCGACCGCCTACGCGCCGGAGAAGCCGCCAGCGCGGTCCTGCTCACAGCGACCCGGCTGAACTTGGCGTCCTGCGTGTACACCGAACCGTTCGAACTCACGAGCACCCGCGGCCTGGTCCGCGACTGCGTCCTCGGCGGCCGGCTAGAACCGCAGCTGGTCGTGCGCGTGGGTTACGCGCCTACGAACGCGGCACCGCTCCCGGCGACACCGCGCCGCCCGGTCGGCGAAGTCCTCCGTCCGCTCCCCCACCCGTACGGCGTGGGCCTGCCGATCCCGGCACAGCTGCGCGGCCGCTGACCGCGGCAATCGCCCCATACCGAACGGCCCTCCCGGATTCGGGAGGGCCGTTCGCATCGTGGCTCAGGCCACGTCGTTCCAGACGTAGTCCAAGCGGTTGCGGACCTCCACCACCCCGGACAGCTCGCTGATCGACCGCGTCACCGGGTCGATGTCGCTGCGCCGCTCGACTCGCCCCACCACCGTCACGATCCCGGCCCGCACCTCGACGCGAACCCGGTCCGGGCCCCAGCTCAGCTGCCGGAGCCGGGCGCACACCTCGCGTTCGAGGTCCGCGTCGCCGCGGGTGAACACCCGGACGAGGTCGCGGCGGGACAGCACGCCCGCCGGCTTTCCGTTCCACAGCACGAACAACCGGCGGACGCCGGTGCGCGCGAACTTCGCCGCCGCGACGGCCAGGGAGTCGTCCGCGTCGATCGTGACGACCGGGCTGGTCATGAGGTCCTTCGCGGTGCACGCCGTCGCCTTGCGGGCCAGCCGGCGGTCGCGGCGGCGGGGTTTCGGGTCGTCCCACAGGTGTGGGAGCAGGTCCGCTTCCGAGACGACGCCGACGAGCACGCCCGTCTTGTCGACCACGCCGACCGCGCTGATCCCGTTGCCGGTCAGCAGTTCGGCGATGTCCTTGAACGGTGTCTGCGGGGAGACGGTGATCGGGTCGGCGGTCATCACCGCGGAAACCGTGGTCATGGCAGGTACTCCTTCTTCGTTCAGGCGTTCTCGGTGCGGACGACCATCACGGGGCAGGCCGCGTGGTGCAGCAGGGCCTGGCTCGTCGAGCCGAGGACCAGCCCGGTGAAGCCCCCGCGGCCGCGGCTGCCGACCACCAGCAGCTGCGCGCCTCGGCTCGCGGACAGCAGGCGGTGGCGCGGCTTGTCGTGCTCGACGCGGCGCTCGACCGTGACGTCCGGGTACTTCTCCTGCCACCCGGCGAGCCGCTGCGCCAGCAGCCGACGGCCGGAATCCCGCAGGGATTCGCCCTGGAAGGCGACGTTGCCGTCGCTGAAGAGGCCGGCGGTGTCGCCGTCGTGCCAGGTGTACAGGGCGATCAGCGGGGCGTTGCGCAGGGACGCTTCGTCGAACGCCCACGCGATCGCCGCTTCGCTCAGCGGGCTGCCGTCGACGCCCACGACCACCGGGCCGTCGACGCTCTCGCTCCCCCGCACCACGACCACCGGGCAGTGGGCCTTGGCGGCGAGGTCGACATCGGGAGACCCGCTGAACAGCCCGGCGATCGGGCCGACGGGCTCACCGGTGACCAGCAGCCGTGCCCGGTCGGACATCGCCAGCAGCGCCGGAACCGGCCCGCGGTCACTGGCCTCGGTGGCGACCTCCAGCCCGGGGACGGCGGCTTCGAGGGTCGCCCGCGTCCGGCGCAGCAGTTCATCCGCCTCGGCTTCTTTGACGGCCAGCCAATCCGACGGTGGGTACACCTTGCCACCGAATGCGGCGTCTTCGTACCCGTAGGCGGTGAAGACGAGCAGCGCGGCGTGCCGCCGGGCCGCTTCCCCGGCCGCCCACAACGCCGCCGCGGCCGCCGTTTCCGAGCCGTCCACGGCCACCACGATCGGCGCGTTTCCGGTTGCGCTCATGACGTTTCCTTCCGGGGTTGCGGTTCCTGGTCCCGAAGGTAGGGCCCGCGCGGACGCCGTCGCTGCGGTCATTCGGCCCCGCCGCCGGTGACCTTCGGCCGCTCCTGACAGCCCGCCCGGGAGCGCATCGTGAGCCGGAGGAGGTGTGTGCGATGCCCCAGGAATGGCGAGACGCCGTGGCGACCGTGCCGGTGCTGTTCACGGTCGCGCTCTACGTCGACTACCTGGCCGACGGCACCGCCGTGTGGGTGCACGACGTCCGCACGATGGCGGTCACCGCGCTGCTGCTGGGCTTGGCCGCTTTCGTCCTGGGCGCCCGGCCCCCGACGGGCGCGGCGAAGTGGTTCAGCGTGTTGCTCGGCGCGGGGGCGCTGGCCGCCGCGGTCCTGACCCTCGTCACGGGCGACGGCGGCCCGCTCGCCGTGCTGGTCGTCCTGGTCGCCGTCCAGTGGGTGGTTTCGACCGTCCGGCACCTGCGGACCCCGGCCGGGCGGCGGTGACCGTCCGGCTGCTGCCCCGTCGTATCGCGGGGAAGAAGCTCCGGCGACGACCGCCGGAAGTCCCCACCCCGAAGGACTTCCGGCCGCAGCGGTCCACGCCGGCGTCGGCCTACGGTCGGCGCACGACAGCCGGACCGGGAGCCGCCGATGAACACGCCGCACCAACCGATCGTCACCGGAATCGACGGGTCGGGCGAGGCGCTCGACGCCGTCCGCTGGGCGGCCCGCGCCGCCCGGCTGCGCGATGTCCCCCTGGAGATCGTGCACGCCCTCGACTTCCCGGCGCTCCTCGCCGGCGGGGTCGTCCCACCGCCGGAGGAGATGAAGGACACCCTCCGCGCACACGGACAGCGCTACCTGCGGGCGGCGCAGGAGATCGCCGAAGCGCAGGGCGCGACCGCCGTGACCACGCGGCTCGATCCCGACCGGGCCGCGCAGGCCCTCATCGAAGCGTCGCGGACGGCGGCGCTGGTCGTGGTCGGCTCGGGTGGCCGCGGCCGGCTCACCGGTCTGCTCGCCGGCTCGGTGGCCTCGGCCGTCGGCGCGCACGCGGCCTGCGACGTGGTGGTGGTCCGCGGCGACTCCTGGGACGTCCCGGAGGCGGCGGACCGGCCGGTCGTGGCCGGGATCGACGGCAGCGAGCCCAGCACCCGCGTCCTCGCGGCGGCCGTGGCCGAGGCACAGGCGCGGAAGGTCCGCCTGGTCGTGGTGCACGCGTCGGCGGACGACCCGCGCCCGGAGACCGAACCGCACCTGGACCCGCAGGCCGCCACCGAGGCCGGCGAGCAGCTGCTGGGCGAGCTCACCGGCGAACACGACGCCGGCGGCGTCACCGTCGAGCGGGTCGTCGTCCGCGGTCACCCGCGCCGCGAGCTGATCGAGCGCAGCGCGGCCGCGCAGCTCGTCGTGCTCGGCGACCGCGGCCGCGGCGGCTTCCCCGGTCTGCTGCTGGGCTCCACCGGCCAGGCGCTGCTGCACAACGCGGGGTGCCCGGTGTACCTGGTGCGCACCGTCTCCTGACGGAAGTCCTCGCGCCGAGGGGCCTTCGCCCCACCGGAACCGGGGCCGGGAGGCCCCGGGAACCGGGGCGGTCCGGCCCTCCTCCCCCGGCCTCACCCAACGGACTCTGGACTCCGACGAAAGTGAGGCACACCATGGACCCCCACCCCGGATTCGCCCCGGCGGCCACCGCCGAGCCGACGTCCCCCCCGCCGCAACCGCCACCACCGGCTCGCCTTGCGGCCCGCCGACTTCATCGACGCCCGCTACGCCGACGTCACCGACCGGCGGCTGGCTCGCACATTGACCGCCGAAGACGTGTCCGAAGAGGACGGCCTGGACCCGCTGGAGCGCGTCACCTGCCGCACCCACCGCCGCTGGCTGCACGACTGCGTCGCCTCGCCACTGCACGTCGTCATCATCACCGGCACCCGCTGGTGCCGCGCCTGCGAATGCGCGCTGAACGTCGCCATCGACCAGCTGGCCGGCGACGTCTCGGTCCACTGCCCGTCCTGCGGTGACACGCCCGCCACCCGGGCCACCCGCCAGCTGGTCCGCGCCTGCCGCGCCAGCCTGGCTGCCGCGCACGACCGCTGAGCCGATGGCGCGCAGCCGGTTGTACCGCAGCGGTGTCCTCGAGCGGGAGGACTTCCCCGCCGCCGAAGCCGCCCGCCACCTCGCCGACCCGTCGGTGACGCTGTGGCTCGACTTGGACGCTCCCACCGCGCCGGACCTGGCCGCGCTCGCCACCGAGCTCGGGCTGCACCCGCTGGCCGTGGCATCGGTTCTCGACGAGGACCACCAGCGCCCGAAGTTCGTCCGCTACGACCGGCACTCGTTCCTCGCCGCGTACACGGTGCGCGCGACCGACGGCGTCCTGGCCGCTTCGGAGCTGGACGCGTTCGTCACCGACCGCGTGCTGATCACGGTGCACCGCAACAACACCACGGACATCGACGCGCTCGTGGCGCGCTGGGACACCACGCCGGACCTCGCCAAGAGCGGCGCCGCGTTCCTGCTGCACGGCCTGCTCGACTACGTCGTCGATGGCCACCTTGATGCCGTCCAGGCTCTGGACGAGCAGGTCGAGGCCCTCGAAGACCTCGTGTTCGCCGACCACGTCGACCCCACGGAGCTGCAGCGCCGGTCCCTGACGCTGCGCCGGAGCCTCAGCCGGCTACGGCACCTGGCGGTGCCGATGCGCAAGATCGTCGCGTCGCTGATGCGCCGCGACGACACGCTGCTGCCGTACTTCCAGGACGTCTACGACCACGTCCTTCGCGTGACGGAGTGGACGGAATCCCTGCCCGAGCTGGTCGCGACGATCCGCGAAACCCAGCCGAGCATCCAGGGCAACCGGCTCAACACGATCATGAAGAAGGTAACCAGCTGGGCGGCGATCATCGCCGTGCCGACCGCGATCACCGGCTTCTACGGCCAGAACATCCCGTATCCGGGTTTCGGCTCGGCTTCGGGCGTGTGGGTCTCGACGCTCGCCATCCTGGTCATCTCGGCGACGCTGTACGCGCTGTTCAAACGCCGCGACTGGCTTTGACGGTGTACCGGCTCCAGAGCAGCTTGTCGGCCTCCACCACCGCGAACGCCACCACGGCGGCCCCGGCCACCCACAGCCACGACACGACCCCGACCGGCGCCGTGTGGAACCACGTGTTCATGACCGGCAGGTACGTCAGCAGCAGCTGCAGCCCGGCCGTCAACCCCAGCCCCAGCAGGAACATCCGGCTGTGCCCCGGCCAAGCGCGCACCACCGGCCGATCCAGCGACCGACAGCTGAGCAGATAAGCCGCCTGCACGCCGACGAACACGTTGATCGCCGTCGTCCGCGCCTCCGCGAGCGAAGCCCCGAACCCGAGCTGCAGGCGGTACGCCCCGAAAGCCGCCACCACCAGCAGAACCGACACGAGCACCACCCGCCGCAGCAGGGAGGCGGTGAACAACGGACGCTCGGGCGGGCGCGGCGGGCGTGCCATGACGCCGTGCTCCGTCGGCTCGAACGCCATCGTCAGCCCCAGGAACACCGCCGTCGTCATGTTGATCCACAGGATCTGCACCGGGACGATCGGCAGGGTCGCGCCGAGCAAGATCGCCACCAGGACCACCATGCCCTCCCCGATGTTGGCCGGCAGGGTCCACGCGATGAACTTGCGCAGGTTGTCGAACACCCCGCGCCCCACCCTCACGGCCGCCTCGATCGACGCGAAGTCGTCGCTGGTCAGGACCATGTCCGCGGCCTGGCGGGCGGCGTCCGTACCGCCCGCGCCCATCGCGACGCCGATGTCCGCGCGGCGCAGCGCCGGGGCGTCGTTCACCCCGTCCCCCGTCATCGCGACCACGTGCCCGCCCCGCTGCAGCGCCCGGACCAGGTCGAGCTTCTGCCCCGGCGACACCCGCGCGAACACCTGCGTGGCCGCCACCGTCTCGTCGAACTCCGCGGCCGGCAGCGCGGCCAGCTCGGCGCCGGTGAGGACCCGGCCGGAAGCCAGGCCGACCTCGCCGGCGACCGCGCGGGCCGTCCCGGCGTGGTCGCCGGTGATCATCTTGACGTCGATGCCCGCGCTCCGGCAGGCCGCGACCGCGGTGACCGCCTCCGGCCGCGGCGGGTCGTGCATCGCCTGCAGGCCCAGCAGCACCGGCACAGGCGTGAGCCGGGCGAACGCGAGCACCCGCAAGCCCCGCGCGGTCAACGTTTCCTGCAGCCGGTCGAGGGCGTCACGGTCGAGCGGGCGCTCGCCACCGCCGGGCAGCAGCTCCGTCTCGCAGCGGGCCGCGACCTCTTCGACGGCGCCCTTGAGGTAGCTGATTCCATTGTGGACGGTGGTCATGGTCCGGGTTTCGGACTCGAACGGGACGGTGTCCGTGCGCGGCGCGGCCGCCCGGATTGCTTCCGGGTCCAGTCCGGCCTCGATCGCCGAGCCGAGCAGCGCGATCTCGGTCGGGTCGCCTTCGTCGAGCTGCGCGTCGTTGCAGAGGACGCCCGCGATCAGGCACTCCCGCAGCGACTTCGCCGAATCCGCGAGGGAGATGAGTTCGCCCGCGGCCGCGAGGGTCGTGACGGTCATCCGGTTGCGGGTCAGCGTGCCCGTCTTGTCCGTGCAGATCACCGTCGTCCCGCCGAGGGTCTCGACCGCGGGCAGGTGCCGCACGATCGCGCCACGCCGCGACATCCGGACGACGCCGATGGCCAGCACGATCGCGACGGCGGCCGGCAGCCCTTCGGGGATCGCGCCGACGGCGAGGGCGACCACCGCGGTGAACATCTCCGGCGCCGGCGTGCCCCGCACGACCCCGAGTACGAAAGCCGTGGCCGAGACCGCGACGATCACCACGCTCAGCTGCCGCGAGAACCGGGCGAGCTTGCGGGTGAGCGGCGTCTCGACGACCTGGGCGGTGGCGACGAGGTGCTGGATACCGCCCAGCTGCGTCGCGCCGCCGGTCGCGGTCACCAGCCCACGCGCCTGCCCCCGGGTCACCAGGGTCCCGGAGTACCCCGAACCGGTGCGGTCGGCGACCACGGCCGACGGTGGTACCAGGCCGGTTGCCTTGACCACCGGCACGGACTCCCCGGTCAGCGCGGACTCGTCGACCTCCGCCAGGTGCACTTCGGCCAGCCGGACGTCTGCGGGCACGCGGTCGCCCGCGGTGAGCTCCACGACGTCGCCCGGCACCAGCCGCGCTGCGGGCACGCGCTGCGGCAGCCCGTCGCGGACGACCGTGGCCGTTACCGGGACCATTTTGGACAGTGCCTCCAGCGCCCGCTGGGCCCGGGATTCCTGCACGAACCCGACGACGGCGTTGAGCAGGACGACCCCGGCGATCACGCCCGCGTCGACGTGCCCGCCGAACACCCACGTCACCACCCCCGCCAGCAACAGGACGTAGATGAGCGGGTCGTGGAACTGCGCCAGCAGCCGCCGGACCGGTCCCGGCCCGGCGGGCACGCGCACGACGTTGCCGCCGAAGCGCGCCAGCCGCGCGTCGGCCTCCGCACTGCTCAACCCCCGCGCCGGGTCGACGCCGAGCCGCTCGGCGACGGCGGCCACGGGCAGCGCGTGGTATTCGGTCGTGCCGGTCGCCGTTCCCGCGTTCACCGCACCGCCTCCATGCTCTCGTCTTCGGTTCCCCGGGTCGCCGAGGCGAGCCGGGCGGCGAACTCCGCCGGAGTGGCCGACACCGCCCGCAGCGCACGCTGCCGGACCGCGCCGCCACCCCGGTCCGCGAGCGCGGTCCACCCCCGGTGCACGACCTCGAGATCGCCGGCCGCCTCCAGTGCGGGCCGGACGTGCGCCAGCAGCCGCGCGACCCCGGCCCGGTCGAGGCCCTGCCGGGCAGCGGCCCGCAGCCCCTGGGCCAAGACCGTGCCGGACGGCTGCGGCACCGCTTCGCCCCGCAACGCCGTGGCCACGAGCGCCCGCACCAGCCCGGCGAGCACGACGGCGTCGGCGACGCCGAGACAGGCGTCGGCGATCCGCACCTCCACGGTCGGGTAGCGGGGCGACAGGCGGGCGTAGAAGTACCCCCCGCGGGCGTCCGGCACGGCACCGCTGCCGATCGCCTCGGCGACGGCCGCGTCGTACTCGGCGACGTCCCGCCACGCGGCGGGCGGCCGGGCCGTCGGCCGGCGGGACCAGAGCGGATACCGCGTGCTCGCCCACCCAGAGTCGGCGCCGCCGGCGTACGGCGAGTTCGCGCTGAGGCCCAGCAGGACACCCAGCCACGGCCGCACCCCGGCGAGCGCACGCACGCCCGCCGCCCGCGACGGGATGCCGACGTGGACGTGGCAGGCGCAGGTGCCCGCGCCGGCGACCAGGGCGGGGAAGCGCACGGCCAGCCGTTCGTACCGCGCGTCGGCGGTCACCAGCGGTGCGGTGCCGAACGGCGCGACGGCGGTGGCCACCGCCAGGCAGCTTGCGTCCGCCGCCGCCTCGCCCACCCGGCGGCGCAGCCGCGTCAAATCAGCGCGGACTTCGGAGAGCGAACGGCACACGCCCGTCGTGGTTTCGATCTGGAAGCGCAGGAACTCCGGGACCACGTCGGGCTCGCCGGGCATCGCCGCCAGGATCCGCGGAGCCGCCGGGACGGCCGCCCCGGTCCGCGTGTCCAGCAGCACGAACTCCTCCTCCACGCCGACGGTCAGGACGTCCGCCACGGCTTCAGGTGCCGGCGCGGACGAGCGCCGCCCCGAGCGCCGCACCCCACGCCTCGGCTCGTTCCGGTTCGCCCGGCTCCGGACCGACGTCGATCGGAGCCGTCCCGACGAAGAAGCTCTCCGCCGGCAGGACGAGCCGGCACCCGTGCCGGCGCAGCCGCTTGGCCACCCCGAGCGACGCGGCCCCGGTGAACACGCGCGGCTTGTCGATCCGGGTGTCGAAGGCCGCGCCGGCCAGCCCGGCCGGCACCACGTCGAGCGCGTCCAGCCATTCCCGCACGCCCGTCCGCGACCGCGTCGGGTAGTCCACCTGCTCCACGGCCGACTTCCGGGTGGCCGGGCGGCTCATCCCGTGCACGTGGGTGGGGCCACCGACGACGAGCAGGTCGACACCGGTCAGGTCCCGGGGCGCTTTGTCGACGTTGACCACTTCCACCGGCGCGGACACGGCCAGCCCCTTGCCGATCGCCTTGGCAACCTCTTCGGTGGCTCCGAACATGGACTCGAAGACGACGAGGATCCGCATGTCCGCCCCTTTCAGTGGTCGAGCCGGACCGGCTTGCGGGTCACCGCTTCGATGTCGCCGGCCACGCATTCGAGCAGGTTGTGGGCCAGGTCGCTCAAAGCGCGCGACGCGGCCAGCTCGTCGCCGATTTCGGGCACGCCGGTGTCGGCGGGGTTGAGCCGCGCGACGCCGGTCCCCGAGACCCGGGTGTCGTCGGCCGTGTGGAGCCGGGCGGTGGCCCGGGTGTGGCCGTCGTCGTCTTCGTCGATGTGCACTTCGACGTGCCAGCGTTTCTCCTGCATGATTTCTCCTCAGGTCTCTTCGGGCACCATTTCGATGGCACCGCAGGGACATTCGTCGACGCAGATCCCGTATCCCTTGCAGTAGTCGAGGTCGATCACGCGTGCCGCGGTGCCAGCGCCCCGGGGCCGGACTGGATCTCGGTCTTGCCGTTGAGCTTCAGCACCAGCCGCAGCTCGCCCGCGTAGTCCCAGTAGAACGTCTCCGCCAGACAGATCTGGATCGCAATGCCGTCAAAGCCGCCCTGCCGTTGCGGAGACCGCGCTCGTGCAGGATGTGGTGTTCTGTCCGAGTTCGGCCGGCGGGGGACGGTGCGCGATGACGGCTCCGGGTCGCTGATTTCGTGTGTGACCAGCAAATCGCGGGAGGGTGTCCGTCACCGCTGGCGAACGCCACCTGCACCGGGGTCCTCGGTCACGTGCGCAGGGGACCATCGGCTCTGGGGTTCCGTCCGGCCGCAGGTGAGACTTCGCCGCGTGAAGGTCGACGAACTGCTCGCGAAGCCGAAAGACGGGCTGCAGAGCAAGGTGGTCTACGGAGAACCGTACGAGGTCGACGGCGTCACGGTGATCGTCGCGTCGGCCGTCGGCACCTTCGGTGGCGGCGGCGACAGCCGCGACGCGAAGGGCCGCTCGGGCGAAGGCGGCGAGTTCGGACTGTCGGCCAAGCCGGCTGGGGCGTACGTCATCAAAGACGGCAAGCTCCGCTGGGAACCCGCGGCCGACGTGAACCGCCTGCTCTCGACCCTCGGCGCGGTCGCTGGTCGCGCTTTTCACGGCGACCCGGCTTGATGAAGCTCAAGTACCGCCCTGAGCTACACCTACTGGAGGCCGGTTCGCTGACGTGCGCTCCTGGGCCGGCCACCTCGGCGATCACGTGGTTTCCGTTTGCGCTCGTGGCTCCCCTACCACGCGACCGGCTGCTGCGGATCAGCGTCGAGTGCCGCCCGCTCGTCCTTCACCCTGACGCGGACGATGCGACGGCAGCCGCGCTTTGCCAGGCGCCAACCTTCCGTCGGCGTTCCGAAGACCCGGGTAGGACGCGGCGCGCACCCGCGCTCCAGGAGGCATCGGGGATTGGCTCCGCCGTAACCGGGGTATCGCCGAAGCGCGGACGTCTTCAGCAGCGAGGACGGAGACCCGGAAAGGGACGATGCCGCCATGTCCGAACGAAGCGACGCCGGCAACGAACCGTCGCGATGGTCGATGGACCTCCGCGGCACCACCGCACCGGCTCTGGTGCAGATCCGCCGCTGGGCCTCCCGCACCCTGACCCACGTCGACGACGCCCACTTGGGGGACGTGTTGCTGGTGGCCACCGAACTGGTGACCAACGCCTACGACCACGGCCACGGCCCCTGGCAGGTCCGGATGAGCCACACCCGGGTTCCGTGCCGGGTGCGGATCGAAGTCGACGACGGCAGCCAGGAGCGGCCATTCGTCGCCAGGCCGTCCCTCGACAGACCCGGTGGCCGCGGTATGCAAATCGTCGACAAGCTGTCGGACGCCTGGGGCGTGGTGGGGCATCCGGGCAGCAAGACGGTGTGGGCGGAGGTGCCCTGCGCCGGGGTCGACGCGGCACCGCTTGCTTCATCGCCCGGCCCCGATCCCGTCAAGATTACCGACCGTTAACCCTCCGCCGGCCCCCGAAAGCCCGGGCAGGACGCGAAGGTCGCGCGAGGGCATCATGGCGGCCATGCCGCACCGCGTCCTGCTCGCCGACGACGACCGCGCCATCCGTGAGTCGCTGGTCAGAGCCCTCAATCTCGAGGGTTACCACGTCACCGAGGTGACCGACGGCGTCAGCGCGCTCGCCACCGCCCGGCGGGACGAGTTCGACGTGATCGTGCTCGACGTGATGATGCCGGGCGTCGACGGTCTCGGCGTCTGCCGCGTCCTGCGGGCCGAAGGCGATCCCACCCCGATCCTCATGCTGACCGCCCGCGTCGAAACCCCCGACCGGGTGGCCGGGCTGGACGCCGGGGCCGACGACTACCTGCCCAAGCCGTTCGAACTCGACGAACTCCTCGCCCGCCTGCGCGCCCTGCTCCGCCGCACGTCCCCCGAACCGGACGCGCGGCGCACGCTGCGGCTGGGCGAGCTGGCCGTCGACCCGGCGGCGCGGCGGGTGTGGTGGCAGGGCACCGAGATCACGCTCTCGAAAACCGAGTTCGACCTGCTCGAACTGCTCGTGCGCAACGCGGGGATCGTGCTCGACCGCGCCACGATCTACCAGCGGATCTGGGGCTACGAATTCGGCGCGGACTCGAAGAACCTGGCCGTCTACATCGGCTACCTGCGCCGCAAGCTCGAGCAGGCCGGCGCGGCGGACCTGATCCACACCGTGCGCGGGGTCGGCTACTCGGTGCGGCCGGCATGAACCTGCGCAGCAAGCTCGCCATCGCCTTCGCCGGGGTCGGCGCGGCGGCCGCGATCCTCGTCGGGGTGCTGAGCTACCAGGCCGCTTCGGAACGGATCAACGCCGAACTCGACCGGTCGCTGCTCACGACGTCGGCGGAGGTCGCCGCCGGAGCGACGCAGATCCTCGCCCCGAGCCCGGTCACCCGCGGCCCGGACGACGACGACCACGACGAAGCCCAGCCGATGGTGGCGCAGGCGATCGCCCCGGACGGCACCGCCCGGCCCCTCGGCGGGCGGCCGGTACGCCTCGACGTCGGCGACGACGACCAGGCGCTCGCCGCCACGGGTTCCCTCGGCGACCACCGCTACACGAACTTCACCGCGGGCCGCGACGACTACCGGGTGATCACCGTGGCCCTCGGGCCCGGCCGCGGGGCGATCCAGCTCGGCATCGACGTCGACGAGTCCCGGCACGTGCTGAAGGGCCTGGCCGCCCGCATCACCGGGGTCAGCGCCCTCGTGCTGGCCGTCGCGGCGCTGGCCGGCTGGCTGCTCGCCCGGCAGATCACTCGCCGGCTGGTCCGGCTCACCGACGTCACCGAGCAGGTCAGCGACGGCCGGCTCGACGACGTCGCCGTCCCGACGGGCGGCCGCGACGAGGTCGGCAGGCTCGCGACGTCGTTCGACCGGATGCTCGGCCGGCTCGCCGACGCCCGCGCCGACCAGGAACGGCTCGTCCAGGACGCCGCCCACGAACTGCGCACCCCGCTGACCAGCCTCCGCACCAACGCCAGCGTCCTGCGCCGGTTCGCCGAGCTCACCCCGGACTCCCGCGCCCGCCTGCTCGACGACGTCGACGGCGAGACCCGCGAGCTGACCCACCTGGTCGACGAGCTCGTCGACCTGGCCACCCGCCGCTACGAGGCCGAGGAACCGGTGCCGGTCGAGCTGGGCGAGATCGCCGGCCGCGCCGCCGAACGCGTCCGCCGGCGGTCCGGACGCGCCATCACCGTCGAGGCAGACGCGTCCGCGCTGACCGGCCAGGCGAAGGCCCTGGAACGCGCGATCGCGAACCTGCTGGAAAACGCCGTGAAGTTCGCGCCCGAGGGCCCGATCGAGGCCGTGGTGCGCGACGGTCGCGTCGAGGTGCTCGACCGCGGCCCGGGCATCGGCGACGACGACGTGGCCCGCGTGTTCGACCGCTTCCACCGCGCCGACGGCGCCCGCGGCCTGCCCGGCTCCGGCCTCGGGCTGGCCATCGTGCGGGACATCGCGCTCGCCCACGGCGGGACCGTCTTCGCCGGGCCGCGGTCCGGTGGCGGCGCCGTGGTCGGGTTCACCGTCGGCGCGGATCTTCTCTTACCGAACTCTCACCCTCGTCACGCCGACGGCTAACCGGGCTTCGGAAGGGTGGATGGCGATCACCCCGAGGAGCCCGATGTCGACCACGCTGTCCGCCCGCCGCGTCGCGCGGCCCAGTGTCCGCGCCTGGTGGCGCGACGCCGCCGGGCTGACGGCCTGGTCGAGCGTGCTGTTCGTGGTCGCGCTCTGGGTGTCGGGCCGCGGCGTGCAGGACCTCGTCTCGGACTTCTTCACCTCGGCCGGGCGGCTCACGGGGTTGCTGTCGGCGGACCTCCTTCTGCTGCAGCTGCTGCTCATGGCGCGGATCCCGTGGGTCGAACGCAGCTACGGCCAAGACGAGCTGGCCCGGCGGCACCGGATCGCCGGCTTCACGTCCATCACGCTGCTGGCGGCGCACCTGGTGCTCATCACCCTCGGCTACGCCGCCACCGACCGCTCCGGAGTACTCGGCGAAGCCTGGACGCTGGTGACGACCTACCCGGGCATGCTCCTGGCCGCTGCCGGGACCGCGGCCCTGGGCATGGTCGCCGTGACGTCGGTGCGCGCGGCCCGGCGGCGGCTGCGCTACGAGTCCTGGCACCTGCTGCACCTCTACGCCTACCTCGGCGCCGGGCTCGCCCTGCCGCACCAGTTGTGGACCGGCGCCGACTTCACCGCTTCCCCGGTCGCGACGGCGTTCTGGTGGACCGCCTACGCCGCGGCGGCCGGCGCCGTGCTCGTCTTCCGCGTCGGGCGGCCGATCTGGCTCAACGCGCGGCACCGGCTCGTCGTCGAGCAGGTCGTGCCCGAAGGTCGCGGGGTCGTCTCGGTGTACCTGCGCGGCCGCGACCTCGACCGGCTGCCCGTCGCGGCGGGCCAGTTCTTCGTCTGGCGCTTCGCCGACGGACCCGGCTGGACGCGCGGCAAGCCGTTCTCGCTCTCGGCCGCCCCGGACGGGAGCCGGCTGCGGATCTCGGCGAAGGACCTGGGCCCGGGCAGCCGCCGCCTGGCCACCCTCCGCCCGGGCACGCGGGCGTTCTTCGAAGGCCCGTACGGCCGGCTGACCGCCACTGTCCGAAAAGGACGGAAGATCGCCCTGTTCGCGTCCGGGATCGGGATCACGCCGTTGCGCGCACTGCTGGAGGAGCTCCCCTACCGCCCTGGGGAAGCGGTGCTGTTCCAGCGCGCCGGCCACCAGGCGGACCTGTTGTTCCGGCGGGAGCTCGAAGACCTCGCCGCCCGCCGCGGTGTCCGCGTCCACTACCTGCTCGGCCGGCGTTCGCGGGACCGCACCTCGTGGCTGCCCGCCGGGTACGCCCCGGTGCCCGACGAGCAGGTGCTGCGCCACCTCGTACCGGACCTCGCCGCCCACGACGTCTACGTCTGCGGCCCCGACGCCTGGACCGGCGCCGTGCTCGGCAGCGCGCGCCGCGCCGGCGTCCCCGCCGACCGGATCCACTGCGAACGGTTCGCCTGGTAGGAAAGGAAACTCCCGATGCGCCGGATCGCCATCGCCGCCGCGGCGACCGTGTCCGTGGTCGTGCTGCTGTTCAGCTACCGCACGAGCACGGACGCCACGCCGGTCGCCGCGGGCCGAACGGCCGGCGGGACCCAGCCGTTCCGCACGGCGAGCCCGCTCACCACCAGTCCGCCGACGCCCAGCCGTTCGGCCGGCGGCGACGGGACGTTCACCGGTGACCCCGCCGACACCCGGTACGGTCCGGTCCAGGTCCGGATCACCGTCGTCGGCGGCCGGATCACCGCGGCGGACGCGATAGACTACCCGCAGGAGAGCGGCCGCGACGTCCGGATCAACTCCGCGGCCGTGCCGGCACTGAACCAGGAAGCCCTGCAGGCCCAGAGCGCGCAGATCGACACGGTCAGCGGCGCCACCTACACCTCCGAGGGCTACCAGCAATCCCTGCAGTCGGCGATCGACCAGGCCCACCGGTGACGACCGCACCCCGGCGGTCCTGGACGCGGCCCGTCATGGGCACCCAGGCCAGCCTGCACCTGCGCGGCCGGCGCATCGACTCCCATCCCGCCGTCGAACCGGCCGTGGCGGCGGTGTTCGGGCACCTGCGGTCGGTCGACGAGCTGTTCAGCACCTACCGGCCGGACAGCCAGGTCAGCGCCCTCCGCCGCGGCGAGCTCGCCCGCGGCGACCGGCACCCGTGGCTCAGCGAAGTCCTGGCGCTGTGCGACGAGGCACGAGAACGCACTGACGGCTACTTCGACGCTTGGCTGCCCGGCGGTTTCGACCCGTCCGGGCTCGTCAAGGGCTGGGCCACCGAGACGGCCACCGCGCACCTCGCCGGACTGTGCGGGTTCGACCACCATCTCAACGTCGGCGGCGACATCGCCGCCCGGGTCGGCGTGACGGCCGCGCCACCGTGGCGGGTCGCGATCGAAGACCCCGCGGAACCGGCGGCGTTTCTGACCATCCTCGACGTTCGCACCGGCGGCGTCGCCACGTCCGGAACAGCCGCCCGCGGCCGCCACATCGTCGACCCGCACACCGGCACCCACCCCGGTGGGTTGCTCGCGGTCACGGTCACCGGGCCGACGCTCCTGTGGGCCGACGTGTTCGCCACCGCCGCCTTCGCCCGCGGCGGCCAGGACGTCGAGCAATGGGTGGCCACCCGTGCCCCCGGTTACGAGGTCGCGGCACTCGCCCGGGCGCCATGAGGAAGTCCGCGCCCCGGCCCCACATCCCTCCACAAAGGACATCATGACCACCGTCAACGGCCTGCCCGCCCACATCCTGCTCGTGCACGCGATCGTCGTGCTGCTCCCGCTGTCCGCTCTGCTCCTGGTCCTCAGCGCGCTGTGGCCGGCCGCGCGAGCCAAGCTCGCCGGCCCGAACGCGATCCTGTCGGTTCTCGTCGTGGTCCTGGTCCCGATCACCACCGACGCCGGCGAATGGCTCGAACGGCGCGTCGCGCGGACCCCGCTGGTGCACACCCACACCGAGCTCGGCGACACGGCGATCTGGGTGGCGCTCCCGGTGGCGGTGCTGGCCCTGCTGGTGTGGTGGCGCCGCCGGGAGACCGGGCGCCCGGGCCGCACGTTCCTGGCCCCGGCTTCGACGGCGGTCACGGTGGTGGTCGCGGTGTTGTCCATCGCGGCCGCCGGCGCGGCGGTCTTCGACATCTACCGCATCGGCGACTCCGGCGCCCAGGCCACCTGGCAGGGCCAGTTCAGCAGCGCACCGGCGCCGGAAGGGCCCCGCGGCTGACCCTGTCGAGGCGCGGACGGCTCAGTGGATCCGGTAAGGCTGGACGACTTCGGTGCGCCACGTCCCGGGATCGGGCTGGGCCTCCGGAGACGTGAGGTAGACCTCCCACGCCGCACCGGCGAGTGCCGCACAGCCGGAGCTCGACGTCGATCCCGCCGCCGCAGCAGCCGAGAAACTCGTCGCCGAATGCGACCGCGCCCTGGAACGCCACCGCGCCGCACTCGAAGCCGGGGCCGACGGCCAGCTGGTCACCGGATGGATCACCGAGACCCAGGCGCGACGGGTGGAAGCGAAGGCGCGCGTGAGGGTGAAACCGAAGGCGGAGCGGCTGAGCAAGGACCAGATCCGCGACCTCGTCGAGCGGCTCGGCGACATCCGGAAGGTGCTGGCCGCGGCCGACCCCGTCCGCAAACGCGAGGTCTACCGCCAGCTACAGCTGCAGGCCACCTACCACCCCGGTAAACGACATGTGCGGATCGAGGCTAATCTCGATCCGCACATGTGGGGTTATGGTAAGTGTCCGAGGGGGGACTTGAACCCCCACGCCCGTTAAGGGCACTAGCACCTCAAGCTAGCGCGTCTGCCATTCCGCCACTCGGACCTGCTGAAGAAAGAGTATACGGCCACCCCGCCCCCTCGTTCAGGGGGGTGCACATCCGCTTCCCCACCCCCTCTGGCAAGATCGTCAAGTTTCACCCCACCTGCATCGATTCAGCCCGCCGGCCCAGGGCGAACATCAGCAACGGCCCCTCATACCGGTAACAGTTCGTGCCGAACGGCTCCAGCAGATGGACGTCCGCCAGGGACTCCAGCAAAACGGCAGCGTCAGCCAACGGCAGTTCCGAGACCGAGGCAGCCGTGGCGACCGAGAACGGGGTTGGGGAGGCCAGCAGGCTGAACGCCCTCGACTGGGCCGGGGTCAGCTGGGCCAGGGCCGACTCGTACGGCTTCTCGATCGCCCAGCACTCCGGGGGGTGTCACCGGCGCTCCTGGGGCCGGGCGGCCCAGGCGGGTCAGGGCCTCCGCCAGCGTCCACGCCGGGCGGGCCGTCAGTCTCGCTGCCACCGCCTGGATCACCTGGGGGAAGCCCGCCGTGCGGGTGGCCAGCGTCTGCGACGCCTGGGGGTCCTGGGCCACGCGGTCGCGGCCGATCAGGCGCACGAGCAGGGGCACCGAATCCGGTGGGGTCAGGCCGCCCAGCTTGGTCCAGTGGGCGTGTGGGAGGCCGTATAGGCGACGGCGGGCCGTGATGATCAAGGCCGGGCCCCCGAAGATCCCGAACTCCATCACAGCTCTCCGAACGCGTCGCGGTGGTCGGCGAGCCAGCCGGCGAAGTCCCGCAGCCGCGGGTTCAGCCGCCGCACGGCCTCGGGGTCGCGCGCGCCGGCGAACACGTTCTCGTGCTCGGCGTAGTAGAAGAACATGTTCGCGAGGTCGTCGGCGCCGGGAGCGCCCGAAGCACGCAGGTCTTCGACGGTCATCGGGCGGTAGACGACGTCGGTGCCGAGCTGCTTCGCGAACGCCGCCGCGTACTCCTCGCCGGTCAGGTTCTCGCCGGAGATGCTGATCGTCTCCCCCGCGAGTTCGGGCCCGCGGGCGAAGACGCCGAACGCGGTCCGGCCGATGTCCTCGGCCGCGATGCCCGGCAGCCGCCCGTCGGCCATCGGCAGGTGCAGCGCGAGGACGCCGTCGGCGTCGCGGACCGGGCGGAAGAAGTCCACGAAGGCCTCGAAGTAGAACGTCGTCGAGAGGAACGTCGTGGGCACGCCCACTTCGACGAAGAACGCCTCGGCCTCGGCCTTGCCGGGTGTCGGGCAGGGTCGACCAGATCACGTGCCGCAGCCCGGCCATCGCGCGGGCCTGCCGCTGTTCGCGCTCCACGGAGTTGTACTCCCAGAACGCGGTGACGAGGTAAGTGCCGCGCGCGGCCAGCCCGCCACCCTGCTGCCCGGTCGCGCCGACGACGGCGATGATCTTCTGCTCGGTCATCGGAAACCTCCTGGGATCCCGGCCGGGGTGATCCGGCCACGACCCCAGGGAACTCCCCCGCTGTCACCGTCTCGTGCACGCGGCGTGCACGCGGTTTACAAGGCCGCCGCGGGTTCCTAGGATTCGCCGGTCGGGCCGCAGAACGGGAGGTTTTCGGATGGGTCGGCGGCGGGACGACGACGCGATCTCGGTCGCCGAGCTGCTCCGGGAGACCGGGGCGACCCCGCGTTCGCTCGCCCGCGAGCCCGAAGCCGCGATCGTCCGCGAGGAAGACACCGGCGACGGCTACCGCGAACGCCTCGAGCAGCGGGCGCGCGAGGCCGCGGCGCACCAGCAGCGGGCCGGGCGGCGGATCCGGTGGGTCTCCGCGCTCGGCGGCGCCGTCGTGGTGCTCGGCAGCCTCGTGCTCATCGCGGTGACGTCCGAAAACCGGCCGGGGCGGCAGGCGACGGCCGCGGAGTCGCTCGCGCCCGCGACGACGACCCCGCGCTCGACGACGACGGCGCCCAAGCCGGCTCCGCCGCCGACGCCGATCCCCACCGTGCTGCGGCAGACGTCCTCGGCCAAAGCGGCGGCTCCGGCCGAAACCGCCGAGCCCGTGCGGTGCACCGTGCGCTACTCCGTGCCGGACCAGTGGAACGACGGCTTCACCGCGGGTGTCACCGTCGTCAACAACAGCGGCGAAACGCGTTCGCCGTGGACGCTCACCTGGACGTTCCCCGCCGGCCAGCGGGTCACCCACAGCTGGGACGGCGACTTCGCCCAGACCGGCGACCGGGTCACCATCACCGCCGCGTCCTACAACACCACCCTCGCCCCGGGTGCGAAGGTCAGCTTCGGCTTCAACGGCGCCTTCGACCACGGCAACCCGGCGCCCACCGCGTTCGCGCTCAACGGCGCCCGCTGCTCGGCGGCCTGACGACGCGCACGCCGGACGGCTCGAGCAGGCCGTCGAGTTCGACGCGGGCCCGGGTCCGGCGCGGGTCCGGGACCAGGCCTTCGGCGCGGACGACGTCGAGCAGCCCGCTCGCCAGCGGGAGCACCAGGTGCCGGCCCCAGCAGCGCTCGTTCGCGTGCCCGAACGGCAGGTAGCCGGGGTGGGTGTCCGGGTCGAGCCCGGCCCAGCGCCGGGGCCGGAACTCGTCGGGTGCCTCCCAGAGCTCCGGTGACCGGTGGCTCAGCAGCGGCAGCAGCAGGACGTCGTCCCCGGCGCCGATCCGCGGGTCGACGGCGGTGAACTCGGGCGAGCGGACGCGCAGGATGTTCCACGACGGCGGGAGCAGCCGCAGCGCCTCGTGGATGACGTGCTCGTTCGGGACGTCGTCGTCGAACGGCGCGCCGAGCCACACGGCGCTGGTGACCAGTGCGGCCACCGTGAAGCAGATCGGCGCGGCGACACGGCGGTAGAGGTACATCCGGAAGCGCCGCTCGGCGAGGCTGTCGGCGGCCACGACCTGCCGCGCGAGTGCGGAGAGCGGAGTGCCCGGAGCCGGCGGGCGGACGAGTGCCGCACCCGCGGTGACCGCCGACCACGTCAGCTTCGGCGTCAGCTCTAGGCGGCGGTCGACGAGCACGCGGAAGCGGCGCGTCTCGGGGCCGAAGACGAGCCGGCGCAGGTAGTCGTGCGGGACGTCCGGCCAGGTGCCGGTGAGATCGGGCCGGCCGGCGGGGCGCTTCAGCGCCGCCCGGACGTCGGCGCCCAGTGCCTGCATCAGCGCGGCGGACTCGGTGCGCGTGACGCGGCGGCCCAGCACCGGCTTGAAGGTGGGCCGTTCTTCGGCGTTGGCCGGACGCGCCCGGAGCACCGCGTCCATCGTTGGCGGGTCCGCGATTCCGATGGTGTCCGGCTCGAGCCGGAAAACGCCGTCGCCGCGGTGCTCCGCGAGCAGTTTTTCGAGACGAGGGGCGAAAACGACCGTGCGGGGCGCGCGGGCGATGACCACGTTCCGGGGCTCCTCAAGAAGAAGGGGCCGGTCCCGGTGAGCGGGACCGGCCGGGTGATCAGATCCAGCCGTACCAGGCGTACGCCTTCAGGCTCTTCTTGGGAAGCGCTTTCTTGACCAGCCGGACGAGCTTCACCGGATTCCTCCCTAGTTCGGTTCCAGGACCGTGATCGACACTAGGCAGCACTGGATCGGTTCCGCACCAAGCACTACACGTTCGGCCCAGATCTTTCGGCGGGAAAGGGGCGCGAAGAAAAATGTCTGTTAAATCAGCCGAGCACTTCGCGCATGAATGTCACCAGCCAGTGCTGGGCCGGGCTGCGGGCGTGGGTGTGCCGCGTGTACACCGACACCTGCGCCGGCTCGACGTCCATCGGGAGGTCGAACAGGCGGACCCGGTGCTCGGCCGCGAACACCTCCGCCACCAGGCGCGGGACCATCGCCACCAGCTCGCCGTCCTGGACCAGGTACGGCAAGGCGGCGAAGCGGGTCACCTCCAGCACCACCCGGTCGAGCAGGCCGTGGGCCTCCAGCGCGCGGCGCGGGCCGTCGTGGCCGGTCGGGCCGAACACCGTCACGTGGCGCTCGGCCGCCAGCGCGGCGAAGTCGACCCGGGAACCGAGCCGCGGGTGGTCGAACGCGACCATCCCCAGGTAGCCCTCGGAGAACAGCGGGACGCGCGCCACGCGCTGGGAGCTGATCAGCGGGGACGCGATGAACGCGTCGATCTCGCCGCGGCCGAGCTGGTCGGCGGCGCGGTCGACGTCGAGGGGGCGGACGGTCAGCGTCACACCGGGCGCGCGCGAGGGCAGCGCGGCGATCAGGCGCGGCAGCAGGGAGATCTCCCCCAGGTCGGACAGGCACAGCGTGAAGGCCGCCCGTGCGGTCGACGGGTCGAACGACCAGGCGCCGCTGACCGCCGTCTCGATCCCGGACAGCGCGCTGTGCAGGGGCTCGTAGAGCGCACGGGCGGTCGTCGTGGGCACCAGGCCGCTGCCGGTGCGGCGGAACAGCTCGTCGGAGAACCGGCGCCGCAGCTTCTGCAGGCTGTAGCTGATCGTCGGCTGCGTGACGTGCAGGGACTCCGCCGTGGCGGTCACGCTGCGGGTCTCGTAGAGCAGCACGAACGTCCGGACCAGGTTGAGGTCGAAGTCCCGCATCATCGATCCCATCTATGAACGACCACGGCAACATTTATTGGAGCACAGCCCGGTGGGCTCCCTAGGGTCTGGTCCAACCCGCCCGAGAGGACCCGCGCATGCCCACCGCCCGCCGGCTCGCCCACGAGTTCCTGGACCGCCGTGGCCTGACCACGATCTTCGGCAACCCCGGCTCCAACGAGCTGCCGTTCCTGGCCGAGCTGCCGTCGCACTTCCGGTACGTGCTCGGCCTGCACGAAGGCGCCGTCGTCGGGATGGCCGACGGCTACGCCCAGGCGACCGGCCGCCCGGTGCTGGTCAACCTGCACGCCGCCGCCGGGTCGGGCAACGCGATGGGCGCGCTGACCAACGCCGTCTACTCGCGCTCGCCCCTGGTGCTGACCGCCGGCCAGCAGGTCCGGTCGGCCATCGGGCTCGAGGCGATGCTCGCCAACGTCGAGGCCACGCAGCTGATGCGGCCGCTGGTCGGCTGGGCAGGCGAGCCGAGCTGCGCGGAGGACGTCCCGCGCTCGCTCGCGCAGGCGGTGTTCGAGGCCGAGCTGCACCGGCGCCCGACCTACCTGTCGGTCCCCTACGACGACTGGGCCGCCGAACTGCCCGCGAACGCCGCCGCGACGCTGCACCGGAACGTCCAAAGAGGACTGACACCCGACGCGGCCCAGCTCGACGAGCTCGCCGCGGCGGTGGCCGGGGCCGAGAACCCCGCACTGGTGCTGGGCGGCGACATCGACGCCACCGGCCTGTTCGACCGCGCCGTCGCCCTGGCCGAGCACCTCGGCCTGCCGACCTGGGTGGCGCCGTCGCCGCACCGGCTGCCCTTCCCCAACCGGCACCCGCTGTTCCGCGGCGTGCTGCCCGCCGGCATCGCGCCGATCTCGGCCGCGTTCACCGGGCACGACCTCGTACTGGTGCTCGGCGCGCCGGTGTTCCGCTACCACCAGCACGTGCCCGGCGCGTACCTGCCGGAGGGCACGCGGCTGATCCAGGTGACCGACGACTTCGGCGCCGCGGCCCGCGCCCCGATGGGCGAAGCGCTCGTGGCCGACCCGGCGCCGGTCATCGAGGCCCTGCTCGCGAAGGTGCCCGCGCGGACCTCGGGCGGCGGGTTCGCCGTGGACCCGGAGCCCAAGACCGGCGCGAAAGCCCTGCACCCGGAACAGGTTTTCGCCGCGCTGCGCGAGACCCAGACCGACGACACCCGGTACGTCGTCGAATCGACGTCGACGAACTCGGCGTGGTGGCGGCAAATGGATCTGCGCCGCGAAGGTTCGTACTTCTTCCCGGCCGCCGGCGGGCTCGGGTTCGGCCTGCCCGCCGCGGTCGGCGTCGCCATGGGCAGCCCGGACCGGCCGGTCGTCGGCGTCATCGGCGACGGCTCGGCCAACTACGGCATCACGGCGTTGTGGAGCGCGGCGCACTACCGCGTCCCGGTCACGTTCGTGATCCTGCGCAACGGCGTCTACGGCGCCCTGCGGTGGTTCGGCGAGCTGCTCGGGACGCCGGACGTGCCGGGCACGGAAATCCCCGGACTGGACTTCACCGCGATCGCCGCCGGCTACGGCGTGCCCGCCACCACCGTCACCGATCTCGGCGACCTGCACGACCAGCTCAAGTCGACCCCGGACGGCCCGCGGCTGATCCAGGTCGACACCGAACCGACCACACCGGAGTGATCATGACCTTGCTGGACAACGAGTTCACGCGCGGCAGCGGCGGGACCCACCCGGTCGTCGAACCGGCCACCGGGGAAACCCTGGGCGGCGTGGGCATCGCGACGCCGGACGACGTCGCCGAAGCGGCGGCTGCGGCCGCGAAGGCCCAGCGCGACTGGGCACGGCGCAAGCCCGCCGAGCGCGCCGCGGTGCTGCGCCGGGCCGGTGAGCTGTGGGAGGCGCACGCCGCCGAGGTGCAGGACTGGATCGTCCGCGAGGCCGGTTCGACGCGCCCGAAAGCCGGGATCGAGACGGAGATGGCGGCCGGGATCTGCTTCGAGGCCGCGGCCCTGCCCACGCACCCGCTCGGCGAAGTGCTGAGCACCGGTGAGCCCCGCTGGTCGCTGGCGCGGCGACAGCCGTGCGGTGTGGTCTCGGTGATCTCGCCGTTCAACTTCCCGCTGATCCTGGCGATCCGCTCGGTCGCGCCCGCGCTGGCGCTCGGCAACGCCGTGCTGCTCAAGCCCGATCTGCGGACCGCGGTGTCCGGCGGCGTGACGATCCTGCGGATCTTCGAGGAAGCCGGGCTCCCGGACGGGCTGCTGCACCTGCTGCCCGGCGACGCCGCCGTCGGGGCCGCGGTGGTCGACGCGCCCGAGGTGTCGGTCGTGTCGTTCACCGGGTCCACCGCCGCCGGGCGCAAGGTCGGCGAGGCCGCCGCGCGCTCGCTCAAGCGCGTGCACCTGGAACTCGGCGGGAACAACGCGCTCGTCGTGCTGCCGGGCGCCGACGTCGCCAAGGCCGCGTCCGCCGGCGCGTTCGGCTCGTTCCTGCACCAGGGCCAGATCTGCATGACCACCGGGCGGCACCTGGTCCACGAGTCCCAAGTGGACGAATACGTCGAGGCCCTCGCGGAGAAGGCGCGGCGGCTGCCGGTCGGGAACCCGGCCACCGGGGACGTCGCGCTCGGCCCGATCATCGACGACCGGCAGCTCGCGCACGTCACCGACGTCGTCGACCGGAGTGTCGCGGCGGGTGCCCGCGTGCTGGCCGGCGGCAAGCCGGACGCGCCGTTCTACCCGCCGACCGTCCTTTTCGGACTCTCCGACGACACCCCGGCGTGGCGCGAAGAGATCTTCGGCCCGGTCGCGCCGGTGCGCGCCTACCGCGACCTCGACGAGGCCGCGCGGCTGGTCAACGCTTCCGAGTACGGCCTGTCGGTCGGCATCCTGGGCGACGTCGGCACCGCGATGACGCTGGCCGACGAGGTCCGCTCGGGCAAGGTGCACATCAACGAGCAGACCGTCGGCGACGAGCCCACCGCCCCCTTCGGCGGCGTCGGCGACTCCGGCAACGGCTCCCGCTTCGGCGGGGCGAAGGCCAACATCGAAGCCTTCACCGAAACGCAGTGGCTGACCGTCCGCGCGGACATCGCGGGTTACCCCTTCTAGAAGGAGAACGGCAATGACGACGTCTCCCGTCCGTCCCGTGTGGACGGCGGTCCTCTGCTGGCTGACCGTCCTGCTCGAGGGCTACGACCTGGTCGCGCTCGGCGCCACCATCCCGACGCTGCTCAAGAGCGGCTACCTCGGCTTCACCGCGGCCGGCGCGACGCTGGTCGCGACGGTCTCGCTGATCGGCGTCGCCGTCGGCGCGGCCTTCCTCGGCCCGCTCACCGACCGGTTCGGCCGCCGCGGCATGCTCATCGGCTCGGTCCTGCTGTTCTCCCTGTTCACGCTGCTGACGCCGGTGGCGCCGAACGTCGCGACGTTCGGCGTGTTCCGGTTCGTCGCCGGGCTCGGCCTCGGCGCGTGCATGCCGGTGGCGCTGACGGTGATGTCGGAGAACCTGCCCGCCCGGCGGCGCGCCAGCGCGAGCACGTTCACGATGACCGGCTACCACGTCGGCGCGGTGCTGACGTCGGTCCTCGCGCTGTATGCCAAGGAAGACTGGCACCTGCTGTTCTACGGCGGCGGGATCGTCGGCCTGCTGGCCGTGCCGCTGATGTGGTGGAAGCTGCCGGAGTCCGCGGCCTACCTGGCGGCGAAGGAGGAGCCGGAGACCGAGCGCGTCAGCCTGCGCGACCTGCTCGGCAGCCGGTTCCGGCGGGTCAGCATCGCGGTGTGGACCGGGTCGTTCATGGGACTGCTGCTGGTCTACGGGCTCAACACGTGGCTGCCGCAGCTGATGCGGACCGCCGGGTACCCGATCTCGACGTCGATCACGCTGCTGCTCGTGCTGAACATCGGCGCGGTGCTCGGGCTGGTGCTGGCGGGCACGATCGCCGACCGCTTCGGCATCCGGCCGATCGCCCGGATCTGGTTCGGTGCCGGCGCGGTGCTGCTGGCGGCGCTGAGCCTGCGCATCGGGAACGCGTTCCTGCTGAACACGGTCGTGCTGCTGACCGGCGTGTTCGTGTTCTCCGCGCAGGTGCTGATCTACGGGTACGTCGCCCAGGTGTTCCCGGCCAGGCTGCGCGGCACGGCGCTGGGGCTGACCTCGGCGGTCGGGCGGCTCGGCTCGATCCTGGGCCCGTTCGTGACCGGCGCGCTGGTCACCGCGGGCGTCGCCTACCCGTGGGGCTTCTACTTCTTCGCCGTCGTGGCCGCGCTCGGCCTGGGCGCGGTGCTGGCGCTGCGCGGGGAGTCACCCGCGCCGGAACGGTTGGCACCGGTGTCCGCGGGGTAGCCGCCGGGCATGTCGGAACCCCACCACGAAGTCGGCGAAGAGGATTCGAGCGGTAACCGGCCCGAGCCCGAGCCCGAGCCCCGCCGCGGTGAACCGGACGGGCCGCTGGAAGACGAGGACGCGAAGGCCCGGCCGGGCCACCCCGGGTCGGCGGAGAACTTCCGCGGCGGTGACTAGGCCGTCTCTTCGGGACGGCGCCGCATGGTGGGTTCCGGGTGCTCGGTCCGCCGGTCGGAGTCGCGCAGCACCTCGCGGGCCTGGCCTTCGGGATCCTCGCTGTCCACGGCCTGCTCCTCGGGCAGCAGCTCGGCGCGGGTTTCCGTGCGGTCGGGTGTGTCGTCCATGCGTCGCTGGTACCCGCTCGGGCGCGGTCTCAGACGCCGCCCAGCCAGCCGATGGCCAGCGAGACGATCAGCGCGGCGACCATCAGCACGAGGATGCCGGTGAGGACGAGCCAGAGCACCGGGGTGGTCTTCGAGGGCATCGGCTGGGGGTGGGACAGGCCGGACGTCTGGGCCGAGTCGGGCGGCGTGCTGCCCGGGGCGACCCCGCCGCCGGGTTCGAGGTCGGGGGTGCGGCGGGGGTCCGGGTCCGGGGGTGTGGCGGTCATGGGGCGTCCTTCCGTCGCTCCGTCGGCGGGTGCCCGGAGGGCGGTCGGACAAACCCGGCACGGTGCGACGGCTTCGCCGGTGCCTGGCACAAGCATTCGGCCGTCAGTCGCGGGCCCGGCGGAGGTCGGCGGCGTCGCGGCGCAGCCGGGCCGTGTGCTGCGCGATCTCCCCCACCCGCTCCGCCAGCCCGGCGTGCTCGCCGGTCAGGTGGGGCTGGGCCGCGGCCAGGGGCGGGAGCAGCGTCGCCGGGTCGTCGTCGCCGAGGGCGGCGCCGATGCGGTCCGCGCTTTCCTGGGCCGCCGGGCCCAGGCCGTTCAGGGCGCTGACCTGGCCCGCCAGGCGGCGCAGGTCGGCCGAGTTGCGGCGGGCCCAGTCGGCGACCGCCCGGTCGCCCGCGCGGCGGTCGCGTTCCGCGCCGACCCGCCCTTCGCCGGTTCGCTCGCCGGTGTCCGACGGCTGCAGGCGCAGGTAGCGCCGTTCCGCGGCCTGGCGGCTCGCGACCCCCAGTGCCGGAGCCAGCGCCACCCAGCTCGCGCCCGCTCCCCTGGCCGCTGTGATCAGCTCCGGCTCCCAGCCGGTCAGTTCCTCGCGCAGCAGGCGCAGATCCGCCAGCGCGGCCAGCAGCCGGCTCTGGTCCGCGGTGCCGGAGCGGGCGGCCGCGACCACGTCGTGGATCCGGCGTACCGCCTCGGCGGGATCGGTCGCGTCCATACTCGTCATCCTTTCGACGACCCTCTTCTTGTCGTCACTACGACGACATGCTAGAACAGAGTCCAGCAAGGTTCGACCCCTTCACGGAGGGTAACGTTGCGTCCCCGAACGACGACGGGCGAGCCGGTCCGGGTGACCGCTCTGCTCGAAGAGCTGCTGGAACGGATCGCCGCCGACGTGCCGGGCGCGCTCGGCGCGGCGGTGTCGGTGCACCGCGACGGCGACCTCCCGCGGGTGGCCGCCACCCACGGGCTGTCGGCCGTCTTCGTGCCCGCGCAGCTGAACGGGTTCGGCGGCCCGGTCGCCACCGCCGGGCGCACCGGCCGACCGGTCGTGACCGCCGACGTCTACACCGACGAACGCTGGCCGTCGCTCACGCTGAGCGGGCTCATCGAGCACCACCCCGGCTCGGCCGCGGACTGGCCGCGCGTGCGCGGGGTCGCGGCACTACCCGTGGCCTGGGAGGGCGAGGGCACTCTGGTGCTGTCCACGGCGCTCGACCGCCCGGCCACCGAGCAGACGCTCGACGTCCTGCGCCGCCACGAACGGCTCGCCGCGGTGGCGTTCGTCGTCACCGAAGCCGCCCACCCGGACCGGGTGAACCAGATGCTGGACCTCCTGCAGTCGCGGGCCGCGCTGGAGGAGGCCAAGGGGATCGTCATCGCCCTGCGGCGCTGCGACCCCGAGGAAGCCTGGACCACGCTGCGGCGGGCGAGCCAGGAGTCCAACGTCAAGGTGCGCGAACTCGCCGTCGCGCTGGTGGAGCTGCTCGCCGGTGCGCCGGCGACGCAGCCGGACGGCGAGCGCACGATCCGCCCGGGAGCGGCCGCGCGTGCCGCCGCCGAGCGGCTGCTGCGCGTCCTCGAACGCGGTTAAGCGGCTTCGACGCGGAAGACCGCGATGCGGTCCGCGGCCGCGGCAACCCCGTCCGGTGTGGACTCTTCGGCGAGCCCGGTCGTCACGAACCGCTTGCCCACGCTCGGCGGGCTCGTTTCGACCAGCTTCCGCAGGACCGGCCGCCGCTCCTCGACGGGCAGCTCGGCGAGCCGCGCGGTCGACGTCCGGCGGCCCCGGGTGAGCGTGACCGCCGCCGCGGCCCGGACGTTCGCCACCCAGGCCGCCTTCGGGTAGGCCTGGAAGATGTAGCGGTGCCCGTCGATGGGGAGCACCGCGACGGGGAACGTGCGCGGGACGCCGGTGCGCCGCCCGGGCACGGTGAGCAGCTGCATCGGCCCGAAGGCGACGCCGAGCCGCTGGAGCCCGACCACGATCTTGTTGCCGGCGTTGACCATCCGGCGGTAGCTCTGCGCTGTTGTCATGCCTCGACCGTACACCAAGTCATACGAGTTTCATATGATCTGGTTTTCATTCTCGCTCGGGACCCGGCTCCACCTCGGGCGGCACGGGCTCCGGCACCGGCACGCCGGGCTCCGGATCGGGCAGCACCGGCTCGGGCTGATCGGGGTCGGGCCGGACCGGCTCGGGCGTCACCGGGGGCGCGGTCGCCGAGATCGGCATCGGATGTCTCCCTCCACCAGGCACCGCCCGCGGCTCGGACGGCGATCACCTGCCAACTACCCCGAACCGTTGACCCTGACACCGTGTCAGGTCCACCGAGGTGGCCGCCGGCCTTCGACGTGGCGTGGTCCTCGACGACCCGGCCTGCCCCGGTGACCGCCGACGTCGGCAAGGCCCGGCCTCGCCTCGGCGGGGGCGCGGCGGGAGCCGCACCTGGACTGCCCGGCGGGCTGGGCGACGGAACCGCAGGAGCCGGTCGGCTAGGCCGGGTGGTGGGCGTGGTCGCCCGCCGGGATCTCGCGGTCCACGTGTTCCGCGTGGTGCAACGCCTGCGCCAAGAGGCCGCGGACGTGGTTGTCCGCTGCCGAGTAGTAGACGAACGTGCCCTCGCGGCGGCCCTTCACCAGGCCCGCCAGCCTCAGCTTCGCCAGGTGCTGGCTCACCGCCGTCGGGGCCGCGCCCGCCAGTTCGGCCAGGCAGGCCACCGAGGACTCGCCCTGCAGCAGTGCCCACAGCACCTTGATGCGGGTCGGGTCGGCGAGCAGGCGGAACGACTCCGCGGCCAGGTGGACCTGCTCTTCGGTGGGCATGTCGAACTCCGGCAGCGACGCGTGCATGGCGGTAACCCTACTACTTGCGTATCTGCGTGCCTGCGCAGATAGACTGCCACCATGACCGGACATGGCCACGGCCACCGCCATTCGCGGTGGCGCCCGCACAGCCACGACAGCACCGACCGCCTCGACCACGCCCTCGAGACGAGCCGGCGCGGGGTGCGGACGCTCGTGTGGTCCTTCGCCGCGCTGTTCGTCACCGCCGTCGCGCAGCTCGGGCTCGTGCTGGTCACCGGGTCGGTCGCGCTGCTGGGCGACACCATCCACAACTTCGCCGACGCGCTGACCGCCGTGCCGCTCGGGATCGCGTTCCTGCTCGGCCGCCGGGCCGCGACCCGGCGCTACACCTACGGCCTCGGGCGGTCCGAGGACCTCGCCGGGGTGGTCGTCGTGCTGGTCGTCGCGGCTTCGGCGGCCATCGCCGGGTACGAATCCGTGGTGCGGCTGCTGCACCCCGAGCCGGTCGGGCACCCGTGGGTGGTCGCCGCGGCCGGGGTGATCGGGTTCGCGGGCAACGAGCTCGTCGCGCGCTACCGGATCAACGTCGGCCGCGAGATCGGCTCGGCCGCGCTGGTCGCCGACGGGCTGCACGCGCGCACGGACGGCTTCACCTCGCTCGCGGTCGTCGCGGGCGCGGCCGGGGTCGCGCTCGGGTTCCCGATCGCGGACCCGATCGTCGGGCTCGGCATCACCGTCGCGATCCTGTTCGTCCTGCGCGACGCGGCGAAGGAGGTCTTCCGGCGCCTCCTGGACGCCGTCGACCCCGCCTCCGTCGAGCTGGCCGAACGCGCCGCCCGCGACGTCGAGGGCGTGCTCGGCACCCGGGACCTGCGGATGCGGTGGATCGGGCACCAGCTGCGGGCCGAGCTGGCGGTGACGGTCGCGGCGGACCTGACCGTCGAAGCCGCCCACGCGCTGGCGCACGACGTCGAACACCGGCTGGTGCACACGATCCCGCGGCTGACCGCGGTGGTGGTCCACACCGAACCGAGCACGGGCGCGGACCGGGCGCACGAGGCCGTCCACCACTAACCGACGGGCTGCTCCACCGGGTCCGGCTTCGGGCTCAGCACCCCGGCGGACAGCGCCGCCAGCACGCACAGGACCACCGGCAGCGCGAACGTGACGTTCAGCGGCAGCCAGTGCGTCAGGCCGCCGATCACCGCCGGGCCGGCCAGCAGGCCGACGTAGCCGAGGCCGACCACCCGGGCCATCAGCGCGCCGGACGCGCGGGTGTCCAGGTTGCCCGCCGCCGTGAACAGCTGCGGGACGCCGCCCGAGAGGCCGAGGCCGAACAGCGCCCAGCCGACCAGGGAGACCGGGACCCACGGCGCCGCCGCGGCGATCGTCAGGCCGACCGCGGCGAGCGCGGCGCCGTAGCGGACGATCGCCGCCGGGCCCGCCCAGGCCGCGACGCGGTCGGTGAGGAAGCGGCCGGTCGTCATGGCCACGGCGAAGGCGCCGTACGCGAACGCCGCCGTCGAGGCCGACGTGCCGAGCACCTTTTCCATGTGCAGCGCGGCCCAGTCGTTCGCGACGCCTTCGGACAGCATCAGCGCGAGCGCCAGCAGGCCGAGCAGCCAGACCACGCGACCCGGGGTGCGGCGGCGGGCCGGCGCGGCGTCCGGCTCCTCCGCGACGGCGGCTGGCGCCTCGGACGGTTCCATCAGGAACCGCGCGGACACCAGGGAAAGCACGACGCACAGCACGCCGGTGGCGGTGAGCGTGACGCCGGTGGGCACGCCCGCGCCGAGCGTCGCGGCGCCGATGACCGCGGCGATCGCGCCGCCGATGGACCACATCGCGTGGAAGGCCGCCATGATCGGGCGCGGGTAGGCCCGCTCGACGACGACCGCGTGCGCGTTCATCCCGACGTCGATGGCGCCGTTGCCGAAGCCGAACAGCGCGAGGGCGATGCCCAGCGTCCACCAGGAATCCGCGAACCCGGGCGCGCACAGCGCCAGGCCGAGGAACACCCCCGCGGCGGGCACGAGCCGCCGGTGGCCGAGCTTGTCGACGAGCGGGCCGGACACCTGCATGCCGGCGAAGGCGGCGCCGCCGAGCACGAGCAGCAGCGCGCCCAGCGTGCTGTGCGAAATGCCGGTCGCGCGCTCGACGTTCGGGATGTGCACCACCCACATGCCCATCCCGAACCCGTTGAGGCCGAAGAACATGAAGGTCGCGAACCGGGCGGCGCGCGGGCGGGGCGGGGCGGTCGTCATCGGCTCTCCGTGGTCGTGGGGACGGCGACGTGCACCAGCACGCCGCGTTCGGTCAGCGCCGCGCGCTGGTCTTCGGGGGCGCCCGGGTCGGTGACCACGACGTCCGGGCGCTCGGCGGGGCAGACGTGGGCGAGCGCGGCGCGGCCCCACTTGGCGCTGTCGGCGAGCACGATCGACCGCGCCGACACCGCCAGCGCCTGCCGCTTGACCTCCGCGTCGTCGAGGTCGAACGCCGTCAGGCCTTCCTCGACGCCGAACGCGCACGGGCTCAGCACCGCCACGTCGAACCGCAGCGCGCGCAGCGACGCCAGCGTCAGCGGGCCGACCAGGGCCTGCTCCCCCGGCCGCGGTTCGCCGCCGGGCAGCAGCAGGCGGACTTCGGGCGCGTCGGCCAGCTCGCGGACCGCGTGCAGGGACAACGGCAGCACCGTCACCGGCCGGTCGCGCAGCAGGCGCGCGAGTTCCAGCGCCGTCGTGCCGCTGTCGAGGACGATCGTCTCGCCGTCGCGGATCAGCTCGGCCGCCGCGGCCGCGATGGCCCGCTTCGCCTCGACGGCCGCCGTGGCCCGGGCCGCGAACGGGGGTTCGACGCCGGATGGGAACGCCGGAACCGCACCGCCGTGCACCCGCCGCAGCACGCCGCGCGAAGCCAGGTTGTCCAGGTCGCGGCGGACTGTCATCTCCGACGCGCCGGTGGCCGCGGCCAGCTCGGCGACGCCCACTTGGTCGGCGTCGCGAAGCCGCTCCACGATCACCCGGTGCCGTTCCGCGCTCTTCACCCCGTGATGCTCGCAAGCCCTGCCCGTTCGCACAACTGATTTGTTCGGACACTCACGTCGTTTGTGCGAAAGACCGCTGCGGCATGATGGTGCCGTGCACGCCGCCGAGACCACCGCGACCCCGTGACCGGGGGCTACCTGAAGGGCCGCATCCGCCGCGAGGACATCATCACGGCGGCCGCCGCGGCGTACGGCGAACTCGGCTACCACGGCTCGTCGCTGCGCGAGATCGCCAAGCGCGTCGGCATTTCGCACGCCGGCCTCCTCTACCACTTCCCCACCAAGGAAGCGCTGCTCGCCGCGGTGCTCGAACGCCGGGACGCCGACGACTCCGAGCGCGAGCAGCTGGGAGTCGAGGCCGGGCTGGAGGTCCTGCGCCACTTCGTCGCCCTCGCCGAGCACAACGTCCGCCACCCCGGGATCGTCGACCTCTACTCGCGGCTGGCCGCCGAGGCGGTCGCGCCGGACCACCCCGCGCACGACTACTTCCAGCGCCACTACCGCGCCGCCCGCGAAGGCGTGCACGAGTCGTTCGAGGTGCTGGCGGCGCGCGGCCAGCTGCGGGCGGGTGTCGACCCCGGGCTGGCCGCGCTGACGTTCATCGCGCTGATGGACGGCCTCCAGGTGCAGTGGCTGACCGTGCCCGGCGAGGTGGACCTGGTCGGCTCGCTGCGCTTCTACCTGCAGAACCTGCTCACCGTCCCGTTCTAGCGTCCAGCATCGAGCGCCCCAAGGTGGCCTTGGTTGCGTCTTGCGCACCGAAGGCCGCCTTGGGTGCGTTGATTCAGCATTGCGGCGCGAAGCGCCTCCATTGAGGGTGGCGGTAGGGGCATGGGCGGAGCACCGAAGGCCGCCTTGGGGCGCTTGGTCGCGGCATCCGCTGCAACGGCGCGACGCTAGAGGGTCTTCGCGTACGGGTCCCAGCCCGGCGGCAGCGGCGGCGGGACCTCGACGGTGCTCTCGACCTCCACGCTCTGCCCGCGGGTCATCGACTCGTCGATGGCCAGCATCGTGTCGAGCACGTGGTAGGCCAGCTCGCCGGACGCGCGTTCGGGCACCCCGGCCCGGATCGCCCGCGCCAGCTCCAGCGCGCCGGTGCCGCGGGACGCCGGGTGCCCGGCCGCCGCCAGCTCTTCCGGCTCCTCGTGCCCGAGCAGGTGCAGCCGGGTCGGCTCGTCGAACCGGTTGGGGTCGGGCAGGACGGCCGTGCCGAGCGTGCCGGTCAGCTCGACCAGCCCGGCCCGCTTGAGCGCCGAGTCGAAGCTCAGCACCAGCTGGGCGGACCCGCGCTCGAACTCCACGAGCGCGGTGACCGTGGTCGGCACCAGCACCGGGAACTCCGTCCCCGCCCGCGGCCCGGACCCGACGACGCGGGTGTCGCGCGCCCGGCCGCCGGCCCCGGTGACGCGCCGGACCGGGCCGAGCAGGTGCACCAGCGCCGTCAGGTAGTACGGGCCCATGTCGAGCAGCGGCCCGCCGCCCGGCTGGTAGTAGAACTCCGGCGCCGGGTGCCACACTTCCGGGCCGGGTACCTGGAACAGCGCCAGCGCGGTCAGGGGACGGCCGATCCGGCCGCCGTCGACGGCCCGGCGCGCGGTCTGCAGCGCGGCGCCGAGGACCGTGTCGGGCGCGCTGGCGACGCGCAGGTTCTTCTCCCGTGCCCGATCGAGGAGCTTGCGCCCGGTCTGGCGGTCGAGGGCGAGGGGCTTCTCCGCCCAGACGTGCTTGCCCGCTTCGAGGGCGGCGAGCCCGACCTCGACGTGCGCGACCGGGACGGTCAGGTTGACCACCAGCTCGACGTCCGGGTCGGCGAGCAGCTCGGCCACCGTGCCCGACCGCGGCACGCCGTACTCGGCCGCGCGCGCCGCCGCGCGCCCGGTGTCGAGGTCAGCGATCCGCAGCACGCGGACGTCCGGGAAGCTCGTGAGGTTCTCGAGGTAGGTACCGCTGATGACGCCGGCGCCGACGAACCCGACGCCGACCGGGCCGCCGGTCACCGGCCCGCGCCGGTCAGGAAGGCGTGGCTGGCGGCGACGGCGGCGAACAGGTCGCCGTCGTAGGCGTCGAATTCGATCACGCGCAGCGCGTCCGGCGCGGCGGCCAGCACGTCGGCGATCGGCACCCGGCCCTGGCCGGCTGGGACCTGGCCGGTGGCATCGGTGGCGAGGCCGCCGTCCTTGACGTGGATCGCGCGGACCCGGTCGCCGAGCCGCCGCAGCAGGGCGGGCGCGTCCTCCCCGCCTGCGGTGGCCCAGTAGGTGTCGACCTCCAGCGCGACGGCCGGGTCGAGCTGGTCGGCGAGGACCTCGAACGCGCTGCGGCCGCCGATCCGGGACTCGAGCTCCCACCAGTGGTTGTGGTAGCCCACGCGCACGCCGTGCTCGGCGGCGAGCTTGGCCGCGGCGTTGAGCGCGTCCGCCGTCGCCGCGATGTCGGCCGGGTCCTGCCACTGCTCGGGCTTCACCAGCGGGTCGATGACCAGGCCGATGCCCAGCTCGGCGGCCGCGGCGAAGACCGCGGCCTGGTCGGCGCCCAGCAGGCGCGCGTGCGCGGTCGGCGCGGTCAGGCCGTTGGCGGGCAGCCCGGCTCGCAGGGCTTCGGCGTTTTCGACTACTCCGTACGGCTCCACCTGCGTGAAGCCGATCGCGGCGAGCCGCCGCAGGGTGTCGGCGGGATCGGCCGCGAAGGCGTCGCGGACCGAGTACAGCTGCACGGAAAGGTCGCTCATCCCCAGCTCCTCCAGGTCACGGTGGACTCTGCAGAATTTCTACCACCTGGTCAGAATTGGCACCAGGAAATCCGCGCGCGGTCCACCGGACGGCGGCACACGTGCCCGACGTCACCACCGCCGGTGTTTTGACCGGCCTCCGTTGGGGCAGTAACGCCGGTGAGCGGGCGGACCGAACGGACGCGGGAGGTACCGGAAGTGGACAGGGCAGGGGACGAAGTGGACACGGGGGCGATCGGCCACCCGTGGTCCCGTCGCGACCTGACGGAACTGTCCGAGGCCGCGCGCGACCTCGACCGCCGGATCGAGCAGCACCTCGAACGGCTGCGCCGCGAACGCGCCGAGCGCACCCGCGACGACATCCCGGACCAGCGGCTGCGCCCGAGCGGCTGACCTCGCCTTCACCCCCCGGACGCGACCTACTACGCTGGGTGGCGCACCGCCGCCCGCCGAAGTCCTGCGAGGTCGCCATGTCCGAGACCCTGTCCCCGAGCCAGAAGCCGGTGGGAGTCGATCCCGACCGGCCGAGCATCGCGCGGATCTACGACGGGTTCCTCGGCGGCAACAACTACTACGAGGTCGACCGCGTGGTGATGGAGAAGATCCGCACCGCGGTCCCGGAAGCGGTCGACATCGCCCGCGGCAACCGCGGTTTCCACAACCGCGCGCTGCGGATGCTGGCCGCGCAGACCGGCATCCGGCAGTACCTCGACTGCGGCTCCGGCCTGCCGACGGCGGAGAACACCCACCAGATCGTCCAGCGCATCGACAAGGACCACACGGTCGTCTACGTCGACAACGACCCGGTGGTCCTCGCGCACGGCCGCGCGCTGCTCGTCGAGAACGACTTCACGCACATGGTCGACGCGGACATCTTCAAGCCGGAGGCGGTGCTCGGGAACGACGACGTGCGGCGGCACATCGACTTCTCCGAGCCGGTCGCCCTGCTGCACGTCGGCACGATGCACCACTTCGAGGGCGACGGCGCCGTCGACGTCATGCGCGAGTACATCGACGCGCTCGCCCCGGGCTCGTACGTGGTCCTTTCGCACTTCTTCGACCCCGAGGTGCCGGAGCTGACCGAGATCGCCAAGCGCATCGAGCAGATCCTGGTCCAGGGCCCGCTCGGCGCCGGCCGGTTCCGCACCCGCGCCGAGATCGAAGCGATGCTGCCGGGCCTCGAGCTGGTCCAGCCCAACGCCACATCCGAGCCGGGCCTGGCCGTGTGCGACGAATGGTGGCCGGACGGGCCCCGCCTCACCCCGCTGTCCGACTCGGCGAAGTGCGTGGCGGGGATCGTCGGCGTCAAGCGCTAGCGGAGCCGCCAGAGGTGGTCGGCGGTCCGGTGCCGCCGAACTGCACCATGCGCGCACTGTCCGCAGTGGACATCTCCCCGAGTTCTCACCCGGTCGGTGCAACGTTGCAAAACCGCCGTTCGCCGCTGGCCAAGCGCCCCGATGAGGTTTCTCGGTAGCGGCTGGGTGAGCGCGGTCGAGCCGGTGGTCTGGTCGGCTGCGGCTGCGCTCGCGTCTTGAATGAGTCATTCAGGACCTCCGAAGACCTGAATGAGTCATTCAAGACATCACCACCCACCGCGATGCCGCCGATGGGAGCGACCGGTCCCGAGGCAACGCGGGCCCGACCGGACCTCAACGAGGCAATCAGCGCGGCTACTGAGAAACCCCAATGTGGCCTTGGGGCGCTGGGTTCAGGCGATGGTGCGGACGCGGCGGATCGCGAAATAGACCAGCGCCGCCGTCAGTACCGCGAAGATGCCGGCTTCGATGCCCTGGAACGTCCAGAACCGGTCCCCCGGCTGGAATTCCAGCCAGTTGGTGGTGCCCGGGTCGGTCGCGCACTGCCCGGGCGGGCACGGGCCGATCTGGGCTTTCGGAAGGACCACCTGCCCGGCCCCGTCGCGGACGCTCTGGGTCAGGACCCAGTCGCCTGAGGCAGGATTCGGGGTCTGCGTGCCGTCCGGCGAGAACGTCCGCACCTGCGCGGGCAGGTAGTGGGGCCGGGCGAGGACCTCGACCGCGATCCGGACGACGGCGTACCCGGCCAGCGCGAGCGCCATCGCCGGCACCACGCGCCGCCAGTACGTGCCCGCGAAGATCCCCAGCGCGAGCGCGAAGAGCGTGTACGCGACCGGCACGATCCCCTGGACGTCGAACGCGAGGAACGCGAGCCGGCCGGTGCTCGCGGTGACCAGCGGCTCGAACCACCACGACACGCCCAGTGCGTACCCGGCCGCCAGCACTGCCGTGAGGGCGCCGGTCAGGCCGAACGTCGTGAGCGCCCACCGCAGCCGGCTCACGCCCTGGGTCCAGACCAGGCGGTGGGTGCCCTGCTCGACCTCGCGGGCCACCAGCGGCGCGCCGAAGAGGACACCGATCAGCGCCGGGAGGACCACGAACAGGACGGCGGCGAACTGGAGGTTCCCGAACTCCCGTTGGAACTGGTGGCCGAGGCTGTCGCACCGTGCCACCGCTTCGGTCTGCGTGACCATCGACGCGGTGCCCAGCGCCGCGCGGCACGCCCCGAGGCCGTAGCCGTCGAACTTTTCGCGCATCGCCAGCCCGGTGGGCACGACGACCGCGGCGAGCAGGCCGAGCACCGCGAGCGCGAACAGCGCGGGCTTGCGGTGCCGTCGCCAGGTCAGCCAGAGCACGCGGGCACCTCCGCCGCGCCGAGGTGCCCGAGCACCAGGTCTTCCAGGCCGACTTCGTGTTCTGTCCACAGTGGATCGATCGGCCCCGCGCGGCGCACCAGCAGCGTCGCCTGCCGCGCGGAGTGGTGGGCGCGGATGACCTGCGCGACGCCGTCGATGTCGTCGCTGCCCGCCCGCGGGCCGACGACCGTGCGGTGCGCGTCGAGCAGTTCGTCGACCGGCCCGGCCAGCCGGACGCGGGCGTCCTGGAGCACGATCAGGTGATCGCAGGTGCGTTCGAGGTCGGTCAGCAGGTGCGACGACAGCAGCACGGTGGTGCCGTCGTCGGCCACCGCGCCCATGAGCGTCCGCAGGAACTCGCGGCGGGCCAGCGGGTCCAGGCTCGCGATGGGCTCGTCGAGCAGGAGCAGCCGCGGCCGCTTGGCCAGCGCGAGCGCCAGCGCGACCTGCGCGCGCTGCCCGCCGGAGAGCTTGCCGGCCGGCCGGTCCAGCGGCACCCGGCCGAGCCGCGCCCGCGCCGCCGCGGCGTCCCAGCGGTGGTTCAGCTTGCCACCCATGGTGATCAGCTCGGCGGCGGTGAAGTCGCGGTAGAGCGGGGTGTCCTGGGCGACGAACCCGATTTCGGGGAGCGCGGCCGCGGGCGGGTGGCCGAACACGCGCACCTCGCCGGAGTCCGGCCGCAGGAGTCCGGCTGCGAGGTGGAGGAGGGTGGTCTTGCCCGCGCCGTTCGGGCCGACGAGCGCGACGATCCGTCCGGCGGGGACGGTCAGGTCGCAGTCGCGCAGAGCCCAGGTGCGACGGTACCGCTTGCCCAGTCCGCGGGTTTCGACCGCCAGCTCCATCTTCAGCCCCCTAGCCTGCGTGGTGGTGCCGGGTCGCGGTGGATGTCATGAAAGGGGCGTTCATGTCGTCTGGCGAGGTGAACGACCCTTTCATGACGTCGCGGAGGTGGATCTGCCGCGCTGACCGTCCAGTCCATCCCGATTCCCACTACGCGCGCGGCGCCGCAGTCCCGCGCATCGTCGTCTCGATCAGCGCCGCGATGTCGTCCGGCGTCATCCCCCCCGCTTCCGCTCGCTCCAGCCACGTGACCAGCTCGTCCCGCAGTTGCGCCTGCGCCCCCAGCGACGGGCCCGCCAGGTCGCCCGTGACGAACGTGCCCACCCCCGGCCGTCCGTCGGCCAGGCCTTCCAGGACCAGCTCGCGATAGGCCTTGAGCACCGTGTTCGGGTTGATCGCCAGCTCCTGGGCCACGTCGCGCACCTTCGGCAGCTGGTCGCCGGGGCGCAGCAGGCCGACCCGCAGTGCCTGCTTCACCTGCACGACGAGCTGCATGTACGTGGCGACCCGCGAACGGCCGTCCAGGACGAACTCGATCACCCGGGCCTCCTACTGTCCTACGGCAGTAAGACAACACCGGGGAACACGGCGCTGTCAAGGCGGCCGTCGCGGGCATAGGGTCTCGATCGAGAGGCACACCGGCACCGGGAGGCAGGCATGTCGTTGTTGGACGGGCTCGGCAAGGCGATCACCTCGGGGGCGGTCGAGATCGTCGACCTCACCGCTCCCTTGAGCTCGAGCACGCCGATCCTGCAGCTACCGGAGCCCTTCGCCAACACCATCCCGTTCCGGCTCGAAGAGATCAGCCGCTACGACGAGCGCGGGCCGCGCTGGTACTGGAACGACATCCACACCGGCGAGCACACCGGCACGCACCTCGACGTCCCGGTGCACTGGGTGTCCGGAAAGGACGGTCACGACGTCTCGCAGGTGCCGCTGAAGACGCTCGTCGCGCCCGCGGTCGTCCTCGACTTCTCGGCGCGGGCGGCGGAGGACCCGGACTTCCTGCTCTCGATCGACGACGTCCGCGCGTGGACGGCCGAGCACGGGCCGCTGCCCGACGGCGGCTGGCTGCTCTACCGCACCGGCTGGGACGCGCGCAGCGCCGACCAGGAAGAGTTCCTCAACGCCGACGAGACCGGGTCGCACTCCCCCGGTGTCTCACCCGAGTGCGCGCGGTGGCTCGCCGAGGAAACGCCGATCACCGGGCTCGGGGTCGAAACCGTCGGGACCGACGCGGGACAGGCGCCCGCGCTCGAGCCGATGTTCCCCTGCCACGAACTCCTGCTGGGCGCCGGGAAGCACGGCCTGACGCAGCTGCGGAACCTCGCCTCGCTGCCGCCGACCGGGACGCTGCTGGTGGTCTCGCCGCTGCCGATCGTCGGCGGCTCCGGCAGTCCGGCGCGCGTGCTGGCGCTGGTGGAGCGGTGAACGTCGCCGAACTCGTCGGCCGCACCCTCGCGGACCTCGGCGCCGGCACCGCGTTCGGCGTGGTGGGCAGCGGCAACTTCGAGGTGACCAACGCGCTGCGCACGGGCGGCGTCCGGTTCGTCGCCGCCCGCCACGAGGGCGGCGCGGCGAGCATGGCCGACGCCTACGCGCGGATGAGCGGGCAGGTGTCGGTGCTGTCGCTGCACCAGGGCTGCGGGCTGACCAACGCCGTCACCGGGATCACCGAGGCCGCCAAGAGCCGGACGCCGATGATCGTGCTGACCGCCGACTCCGCCGGGGCGTCGGTGCTGTCGAACTTCCGCGTCGACCAGGACGGCCTGGCCGCGGCGGTCGGCGCGGTGCCGGAGCGCGTGCACTCGGCCGCGAGCGCGGTCGCCGACACCGTGCGGGCGTTCCGGACCGCGCGGCAGCAGCGCCGGACCGTCGTGCTGAACCTCCCGCTCGACGTCCAGGCCGAGCCCGCGCCTTCGCCGTCGCCGCTGCCGGAGATCCCGGGCCCCGCGGCGGTGCGGCCGGACGCCGCTTCGGTGGCCGCGCTCGCGGACCTCCTCGCGGCCGCCGAACGGCCGGTGTTCATCGCCGGCCGCGGCGCGCGCGACAGCCGGGAACCGTTGCGGGAACTGGCTTCGCGGTGCGGTGCGCTGCTGGCGACGTCCGCCGTCGCGCACGGGCTCTTCCACGGCGACGAGTTCGCGCTGGGCATCTCGGGCGGGTTCGCGTCGCCGGCCACCGCCGAGCTGATCCTGGGCGCCGACCTCGTCGTCGGCTGGGGCTGCGCGCTGAACATGTGGACGACCCGGCACGGCAAGCTGCTCAGCCCGCACGCGAAGCTCGTCCAGGTCGACGTCGAGCAGGCGGCCCTCGGCGCGCACCGGCCGGTCGACCTCGGCGTCGTCGGTGACGTCGCGGCCACCGCGGTGGAGGTGCTGGCCGTGGCGAAGGAGCGCCAGGGCTACCGCACCGGCGACGTCGCCGGCCGGATCGCGACCGGGCGCTGGAACGACGTCGAGCACGAGGACCTCTCGGGCGACGGGCGCATCGATCCGCGGACGTTGAGCAAGCTCCTCGACGAGCTGCTGCCGGCGGAGCGGATCGTCTCGATCGACTCGGGCAACTTCATGGGCTACCCGAGCGCCTACCTTTCGGTGCCCGACGAGCGGGGATTCTGCTTCACGCAAGCGTTCCAGAGCATCGGGCTGGGCCTGGGCACCGCGATCGGCGCGGCGCTCGCCCGCCCGGACCGCCTGCCGGTGCTCGGCACCGGCGACGGCGGGTTCCACATGGCACTGTCCGAACTGGACACCGCGGTCCGGCTGGGGCTGCCGCTGGTGGTCGTCGTCTACAACGACGCGGCCTACGGCGCGGAGATCCACCACTTCGGCGACGCCGACATGACGACGGTCCGCTTCCCCGACTCCGACCTCGCCGCGATCGGCCGCGGCTTCGGCTGCGCGGGCGTGACGGTCCGGTCGGCCGGCGACCTGTCCGCGGTGCGCGAGTGGCTGGCCGGACCGCGGACCGCACCCCTGGTGATCGACGCGAAGATCGCCGACGACGGCGGGTCGTGGTGGCTCGCGGAGGCGTTCCGGCACTGATCCGGCCTTGACAAGCGTCCCCGCCGGGCTGAATGCTGGCCTCGTTGTCTTATAGTCGTAAGACAGTGGGGGAACTAGTCATGGAGCCTCGATGCGACTCTTCCTGGCCGTCTTGGCGGCCGTCACCCTGTTCGCCGCACCGGCGGACGCGGGCCAGTCCCGGCCGCCCGCCGACGCCGCGGGCGCCTTCCTCGCCGCGTTCGACGACCACGCGATCGTCGCGAAGTCCAGCCCGGACGTCGGGACGTTCCTGGTCGACCTCGTCCGCGACCCGCGCTTCCCCGGCCGCGTCAACGACATCGCGGTGGAATGCGGCAACTCGCTGCTGCAGCCGATGCTCGACCGCTACATCGCAGGCGACGACGTCCCGGACATCAGCCGCGTGTGGCGCGACACGACGCAGCCGAGCTGCGGGTTCTCGACGTTCTACGAGCAGCTCTTCGCGCTGGTGCGGCAGGTCAACACGACGCTGCCCGCCGCGCGGAAGATCCGCGTGCTGGCGTGCGACCCGCCGGTCGACTGGAGCCGCGTCCAGGCGCCGGCCGACCTGGAGCCGTTCCTCGACCGCGACGCGACCATCGCCTCGGTGGTGGAAACCCAGGTGCTGCAGCGGAACCGGAAGGTCCTCATGCTGTTCGGCCTCGGGCACCTGACGCACGACGGCGGCAGCGGCGCGGTCGCCCGGCTGGAGCGCGCGCACCCCGGTGCGGCGTACGTCGTCGCGGACCACCGCGGGTTCACCGCGGACAACACCCGGCTCGAACAGCGGCTGGGGTCGTGGCCCGCGCTGGTGCCGCTGCGGACTTCCTGGCTGGGCGGGCTCGAGTCGACGTACTTCCCGCTGAACCGGGACTACCCGCCGGGCACCAAGGGCTACCCGGGTGTGGACGCCTACCTGTACGAAGGACCGGCGGACACGCTGCTGCGCGAGCCGTTGTCGGCCCGGGCGATCCTGGACACGGCCTACCTGGACGAACTCCGGCGGCGGGCGACGGCGATCCAGGCGCCGCCGGACGGGCTGGAGTGGCCGGAGTTCTTCTTCGACCGGGAACGCACGTCCGGAGTACTGCTGCGCGGCTAGTCTCGCGCGGGGGTCGTGAGTGTTCAGTCGGGTTCTAACCCGACTGAACACTCACGACCGGGTGCGAGACCCAGACGTTCGGCTCGACGTAGACCGCGAAGTCCTGGGCCACCGAGACGAACACCGGGGCGAGCGCGCCCGGGACCGGCACGACGCCGTCGCGGTCGAAGGGCAGGCCGGTCCAGCGCCGCCAGTCCTCGAGCGGCGCCTGGACCGTCGCCGAACAGGGGGCGACGCCTTCGACGCGGCCGCCCGCGCGGACGTGGGTGCGCAGCCAGCGGTCGGCAGGCAGCCCGTCCGCGCGGGTCTCGGCGGCGTACTCGCGCATCGGCTGCGACGGCACCGCCGCTTTGTCCGGCGGCCGGACCGGGATCACCAGCGACCCCAGTCCGGCCGCCGCGGCGGCTTCCCGCATCGCGACGAGCACCGTGCGGGAGTGGCCACGGCCCTGGTGCTCCGGGTGGACGGCGATCTCCAGCGCGCCCGCGGTGTCCGGCACGACGTCGTCGAGCGCGTCCTCCGCGGCCCACACCGCCACCTCGTCCCAGCCGCGGGCGGGCAGCGAACCGCGGCCGCGGAAGGGCACCATGATCCCGCGTGCGATCGGCTGATCGCCGTCGAGCAGCGCGACGACGAGGTGCGGCCAGCGGCGGGCCACCCGGCGGCCGCGCACCAGCAGGCTCGCGAGGCTGCCCGCCATGAACGCCGGCGAGCCCGGCGGGTACGGGATGGCGTAGACGGCTTCGGCGAGGTCCGGCCGCCGCGCCAGCGTCACGAGCACGTCAGCTCCCCCGCGACCACGATTCCAGCGCGATCAGCGTCTTCGTCCCGGTCACCTGGTGGTGCCGCCGGATCTCGTCGATCGTCTTCTGCAGGTGGGCCATGTCGCGCACCCGCAGCCAGACCAGCGCGTCCGGGTCGCCCGCGATCGTGAACACCGCCTGGGCCTCCGGCATGCGGGTCGTCGTGCGCAGGATCTCCGCGACCTTCGTGTTGCCGACGAAGCGCAGCTCGGTGAACGCCTCGATCCCCCAGCCCAGCTTCGCGTGGTCGACCTGGACCGTGAAGCCGGTGATCACGCCGGTCTCGCGCAGCCGGTCGATGCGGCGCTTGACCGCGGCCGTGGAGAGCGTGACGCGGCCGGCGATGTCGGACAGCGTGCGGCGGGCGTCCTCGCGCAGCAGGCCGAGGATCTCGTGGTCGGTCGCGTCGAGCAGCTCTTCGGGCATGCGCAGGAGCGTAACTCCGCGCAAAAATCCGAGCCAGCCGGCGCGTGGAGGCCTCGAAGTTTGCGTATAGAGTCCCGGAACGCCCACGCCTGTTGCGTCGCTGTGGCCGGCGTCGCACTGTGCCCGGAAGCACATCGAGAGGAGCCGCGCCGTGGAGACGTTCACGCTCGAAGACCGCTATCTGCGGGAGGCGGGAACCGTGCACCTGACCGGGGTGCAGGCCCTGGTCCGGCTGCTGTTCGACCGCGTCCGGCACGACCGCGCCCACGGCGGCGACCCCGCCGTCTTCGTCTCGGGCTACGAGGGCTCCCCGCTGGCCGGGTACGACCTCGAGCTCGGCCGCCGGTCGACGCTGCTGGAGAAGCACGACGTCGTGCACCGGCCCGGGCTCAACGAGGAGCTGGCCGCGACCTCGGTGATGGGCAGCCAGCTCGTCGCGGGCGCCGGCGGGCAGCGCGGCGTCACCGGGTTCTGGTACGGCAAGGCCCCCGGCCTCGACCGCGCCTCGGACGCCCTCCGCCACGCCAACCTGGCCGGCACCGACCCGCGCGGCGGCGCCGTCGCCCTCGTCGGCGACGACCCGAACGCGAAGTCCTCGACCGTCCCCTGCGCGTCCGAGCTCGCCCTCGCCGACCTGGCGATCCCGATCCTCTACCCGGCCGATTCCCAGGACGTCCTCGACCTCGGCATGCACGCGGTCGAGCTGTCCCGCGCGGCCGGCGTCTGGACGTCGCTGAAGGTCGTCGCGAACGTCGCCGACGCGTCCGGCACGGCGATCGTCGATCCACAGTGGACCGCGCCGCGGCTGGAGAAGGGCTACCGGCACACGCCGACGTCGCGGCTGCTCGGCACCAGCCTCGCCGAGCTGGAGCGCAGCCTCTTCACCGTCCGGCTCCCGCTGGTCACCGAATACTTGCGTGCGAGCGGCGTCAACCGGATCACCGCGCGCGGGCCCGCCGACCGGGTCGGCATCGTCGCCGCCGGCAAGTCCTACCTGGACCTCCAGCAGGCGCTGCGCACGCTCGGTCTCGACGCGGAAGCATTGGCGAAGTACGGCATCCGCGTGCTCAAGCTCGGCGCGATCCACCCGCTGGAGCCCGCGATCGTCCGCGAATTCGCCGCCGGGCTCGAGGAAATCGTCGTCGTCGAGGAGAAGCGCTCGTTCGTCGAGACCGCCCTCAAGGAGGTCCTCTACGGCGTTCCGGGCGCCCCCGCGGTCACCGGCAAGAAGGACCGCGACGGCCGGACGCTGTTCACCGAGCTCGGCGAGCTGGACCCGGACGGCATCGCGGCCGGGCTGGCCCGGCGCCTGCCCGAGGGCATCCCGTCGGTCGAGGCGTACCGGGGCCGCCGCCGTCGCGAGCGCATCTCGGTGCCGCTGCTCGCGCGGACGCCGTACTTCTGCTCCGGCTGCCCGCACAACTCCTCGACGAAGGTCCCGGAGGGCACGCTCGTCGGCGGTGGCATCGGCTGCCACACCATGGCGCTGTTCATGGAACCCGACCAGGTCGGCACCGTCCTCGGCGTGACGCAGATGGGCGGCGAGGGCACGCAGTGGATCGGCATGGCACCGTTCGTCGAGGCCGAGCACTTCGTGCAGAACATCGGCGACGGCACCTTCACCCACTCCGGCAGCCTCGCGGTGCGCGCGGCGGTCGCGGCCGGCGTCAACATCACCTACAAGCTGCTCTACAACTCCGCCGTGGCGATGACCGGCGGCCAGGACGCGGTCGGCGGGCTGCCGGTCGAGAAGGTCGCCGAGCTGCTGCTCGTCGAAGGCGCGAAGCGGGTCGTGATCACCAGCGACGCGCCCGCGAAGCTGCGGCGCCGCAAGCTCCCCGCCGGCGTCGAGGTGCGCGACCGCGCGGAACTGCTGGCCACGCAAGAAGAACTGGCCGCCGTCAAGGGCGTCACCGTGCTGATCCACGAGCAGGAGTGCGCGGCCGAGAAGCGCCGGAAGCGCCGCCGCGGCAAGCAGACCACGCCGGCGACCCGCGTGGTCATCAACGAGCGCGTCTGCGAAGGCTGCGGCGACTGCGGGACGAAGTCGAACTGCCTGTCCGTGCAGCCGGTGGCGACCGAGTTCGGCCGCAAGACCGCGATCCACCAGTCGTCGTGCAACGTCGACTACTCCTGCCTGGCCGGGGACTGCCCGTCGTTCGTCACCGTCGTGCCGACCGGGAAGAAGCAGCGGCGCAAGCTGACCGAGCTGGCCGCCGACGCCGTTCCCGCGCCCCCGGTGTCCACAACGGACTTCACCGTGCGGATCACCGGCATCGGCGGCACCGGCGTGGTCACCGTGACGCAGATCCTCGCGACGGCCGCGGTGCTCGACGGGCGGCACGTCCGCACGCTCGACCAGACCGGGCTGGCGCAGAAGGGCGGCGCCGTCGTCTCCGACCTCAAGGTGACGGCGGAACCGGTGGAGCAGGCCCCGAAGCTCGCCGCCGGCGAGTGCGACCTCTACCTGGCGTGCGACGCGCTGGTCGGGGCGGACGCGGCGAACCTGGCCGTGGCCGACGCCGAACGGACCACCGCGGTCGTCTCGACCACCGAGGTCCCGACCGGGCGGATGGTCGTCGACACGACGGTGTCCTTCCCCTCCCCCGGCAGTGTCCTCGCGCCGCTGGAAGCCGCCGCGGCGCGCACGGTCTCGCTCGACGCCCGCGGCCTCGCCGAGGAGCTGTTCGACGACGACCAGTTCGCCAACGTGCTCCAGCTCGGCGCCGCCTACCAGACCGGCGCGATCCCGCTGCCGGCGTCGGTGATCGAGCGCGCGATCGAGCTGAACGGCACCGCGGTGAAGGCGAACCTGCAGGCGTTCCGCCGCGGCCGCCAGCTCGTCGCCGAACCCGAGGCCCTCGCGACGGCCCCGGCGAAGGCGCGCCCGGTCGCGCAGCCGGCCGCGCGCAAGCTGGTGCACGCCGAGCCCGGCTCGGAGCTGGCGCGGCTGCTGGACGTCCGGATCCCGGACCTGGTCGCCTACCAGGACAAGCGGTACGCCCGCGCGTACGCCGAGTTCGTCGAGCGGGTGCGGGTGCTGGAGGACGGGCCGACGGAGATCACCGAGGCCGTCGCGAAGCACCTGTACAAGCTGATGGCGTACAAGGACGAGTACGAGGTAGCCCGGCTGTCGCTCGACCCGGCGTTCACCGACGGGCTGGCCGAGCAGTTCGGCGAGGGCACCAAGTACGCCTACCGGCTGCACCCGCCTGTGCTGCGCGCGCTCGGCGTGAAGCGCAAGATCAGCCTGGGCCCGTGGTTCCGCCCGGCGTTCCGGCTGCTGCACGCGCTGCGCAAGCTGCGCGGCACCCGGCTCGACCCGTTCGGCCGTGCCGAGGTGCGGCGGGTGGAGCGCGAGCTGGTCGAGGACTACCGCGCCATGATCCTGACCGCGTTCCGCGCGTCCGATGTGGACCGGGCACGGGTGCTCGCACTGGCCGAGCTGCCCGACCTGGTGCGGGGCTACGAAGACGTCAAGCTGGCCAACGTGGCCCGCTACCGGGAGAAGCAGGCGGAGCTGCTCACGCTCGTAGGTAGCTGAGCATCGCGGTGCCGGGGACGCGCAGCTTCGCGCTGACGTCCCCGGCGTGCTGCCGGGCGGCGGCGGTGCCGATGCCGAGCAGCCGCCCGATCGTCGGCACCGAATGCCCTTCGGCCAGCAGCGCGACGACTTCGCACTCGCGGTCGGTCAGCGCGGCCACCGGGTCGCCGGGGCGGCGCCGCGCCAGCTGGACCGCCACGACGTCCCGGTCCAGCACCGTGCCGCCGGCCGCGACGCGCCGCAGGGCGTCGAGGAACTCGTCGGGCCGGCCGACGCGCTCCTTGAGCAGGTACCCGGCGCCGCCCCCGCCGGCGGCCAGGAGGTCGCCCGCGTAGCCGTCTTCGACGAAGGCGGACAGGGCGAGGATCGCCAGCCCTGGCACCCGGCGCCGCGCTTCGAGGGCGGCGCGGAGCCCTTCGTCGGTGAACGTCGGCGGCAGGCGGACGTCGACGACGGCCAGGTCCGGCGCCGCCGCCACGACCGACGCCACCAGGTCGCCCGGGTGGTCGACGGCCTCGACCACCTCGAACCCCTCGCTGCGCAGGAGCAGCACGAGCCCCTCCCGCAGCAGGGCGTCGTCCTCCGCGATCACGATGCGCACGGCGGCAGCCTCCTCGTCATCCCTTGTCTTGGTGTACGGATGCGCGGCCGGAAGCGTTCAGGCGATGCCGGTGGTCCGGAAGCGGGCCCGGTAGTCGCTCGGCGTGACCCCGAGGTGCCGGGCGAAGGCGCGCCGCAGCGTCTCCGCGGTCCGGAACCCCGCCCGCCGCGCCACCACGTCGAGCGGGTCGGTGGTGCGCTCCAGCTGCTGCTGGGCGGCCTCCAGCCGGACCTGCTCGACGAACCGCGCCGGCGTGCGGCCGAGCTCTTCGCGGAACAGGCGCGTGAGGTGCCTGGTGCTGACACCGGCGCGCCCGGCGAGGTCGTCGAGGGTGTGCGGGGCCGCCGGATCGGCCGTGACGGCGTCCAGCACGCCGCGCAGCAGCTCCGTGCGCGGGCGGCCGGTCTCCAGGCGGACGCTGAACTGCGACTGGCCGCCCGGGCGTTGCAGGAAGACGACCAGGTGCTTGGCCACCAGCCGGGCCACCTCGGCGCCGAGGTCGTCCTCGACGAGCGCCAGTGCGAGGTCGATGCCGGAGGTGACGCCGGCCGAGGTGATGACCGGGCCGTCCTTGACGAAGATGGCGTCGCCGTCGACGTCGATCCGCGGGAAGCGCCGGGCGAGCCGGCCGGTGAGGTCCCAGTGCGTGGTGGCACGCCGTCCGTCGAGGACACCGGCCGCGGCCAGCGCGAACGCGCCCGCGCACACCGACGCCGTCCGGGCGGCGCCGTCGGCGAGCCGGCGGATCTGGGCGATCAGCTCGGCGTCGGCGATCGTGCGGGCCCACTCCGGGCCGCCGGGCACCAGCACGGTCGCCCCGCGCGGATCCGCCGCCGCGAGGTCGAGGTCGGCGCCCAGCCGCGTGCCGGTGTTGGTGCGGACGTCGGTGCCGCCGGGCGACGCCGTCCGCAGCACGTAGTGGCCGCCGTGCTCGTTGGCTTCGGCGAAGACTTCCAGCGGGCCCGAGACGTCGAGCAGCCGGACGCCGTCGTAGAGCACGACGAGGACGGGCCGGGTGCGCACGTCAGCCGTCGGCGGACCAGCCGCTCAGCCGGGTCAGCAGGCGCTCCAGCACCTGCGGGTCCGCGGCCACCGGGTCGCCGGAGACGGGCTCGTCGACCAGGGTCCGGCGGTCCTGCCGCCGCGGCAGGCGCACCTGCCGCGCGTTCATCCCGCCGGGGAGCGCCAGCTCGCACCAGGTCGTGCGCGCGCCACCGACACCGTGCTCGACGCCGACGCGTTCGCCGGGGCCCGCCTTCGGTTCCGGCAGGCCCGGGACGTCGTCGTCGACCTCGACCAGCAGCACCTCGGCGCTCAGCCGCAGCCGCAGCGTCACAAAGGGCGGCGCCTTCGGGTTGCCGGCCTCGATCACGGCCTCGACCAGCCGTCTGGCGGCGGCGGTGGTCTGCTCCAGCATGGGACGCAGGGACCAGTCGGTGAGAATCAGGCGGACGAACAGCTCGGTGACCGGCAGCGCGCTCGGCTGCGCGACGAGCCGGATGTCGTCCATCTGCGAGGTGTGCGCGCTCAACCCTGACCTTCCTCACCCAGGTGCGGCCTCCGCGGGGTGCCGCAACTGCCAACCCGCCCGCGGCGGCACGGTACCGCCCACGTCGAGCGCGACCACCGCCGGGTCCCCAGGTGAGCGCCCCAATGTGGCGTTCGGTGCGTCCAACGCACCCAATGTGGCGTTCGGTGCGTCTGACGCAACCAACGCCACATTGGGGCGCTTGGGGTCAGACGCGGGCGGGGAGCCAGAGCTCGTCGATCGTGCGCTCCGCCGTCGCCAGGCTCGCGTCGGCCAGCGGGATGAGCTCCGCCATCGCCGGGTTGACGTGGGCCAGCGTCAGCTCCGCGGTGATGAAACGCGGCTCCAGGCCGGTCAGCGAGACGCCGTGCGGGAGCCACTGCTCGGCGTGGTCCCAGCCTTCGCGGGGCGTGCCCTCGCCGTACCCGCCGCCGCGCGACGCCAGCACGATGAACTCGCGGCCACCCAGCAGACCCGTCTGGGTCTCGTGGTCGACCGAGAGGCCGGGGGCGATGAGGTGGTCGACCCAGGTCTTGACGCTGCTCGGCGCGCCGAAGTTGTACAGCGGCAGGCCCAGCAGGACGGTGTCGGCCGCCTTGACCTCGCCGACCAGCTCGGCGGTCCGCGCCCACGCCGCCGCCTGCTCGGGCGTGTGCTGCTCCGGCGGCACCATGCCGGCCAGGCCGCTCGCGGAGTCGATGTGGGGCAGCGGGTGCGCGCCCAGGTCGCGGTAGGTGACCGTGCCGTCCGGGTGCGCGGCGCGCCACGCCGTCGCGGCCCGCGCGCTGAGCCGGCGGCTCACCGAACGCTCGCCCTGGATGCTCGAGTCGATGTGGAGGAGGTGCGCCATGTCGTTAGCCATCCGTAGATCGTTGGTGTAAGACAAACCATTAATAGCACACCGACTGTTGAGCCGCCCATATACTGGGCAGATGACGTCGCTGCCGGTCGTGAACCAGCCGCCCCACCGCTGCGGGGCGCTGCTCGGCCAGCTGACGCGGCGGCTGCAGACCCGCAGCGATTCCGTGCTCAAGCCCCTCGGCCTGCGGCCGCGCCACCTGATCGCCCTGACCGTCCTGCGCGACCTGGGCGGCAGCTCGCAGCAGGACCTGGCGAAGACCCTGGAAATGGACAGCACGAACGTCGTCGGGCTGCTCAACGACCTCGAAGCCGAGAACCTGATCGAGCGGCGCCGCTCCCCCGTCGACCGGCGGCGGCACGTCGTCGAGCTCACCGACGTCGGCGCGAAGCTGCTCGCCCGTGCCGAGTTCGCGCTCGCCGCGGTCGAGGACGAGGTGTTCCACGCGCTGAGCGCCGACCAGCGTGAACAGCTCTACGAACTGCTCCACCAGGCGACGAACAAGTCCGAGACGCAGGCCTGCACCGAGGGCATCGCGGAGTGCTGAAGCTCAGCCGCCGGCGATGTCCTTCGCCAGCTGCTTGGCTTCGGGCAAGGTGAACTTCCCGCTGATCCGGGTTTCCCCGCCGGTGATCGCGGACTGGACGACCGGCGCGGTCAGGACGCGGCTCTTGAGCACCATCGCGACCTGCTTGCCGATGTTCCGGGCCGTCCAGTCGGCCCAGGTCTGCGCGCCCTTGGCGGTGAAGCTGAGGTTGATGACCGAGCTGCCCGTCTGCGGGTCGAGCGCGGCGTCCACCCGGCTCACGTCGGCGCCGCTGAGGAAGCCGGGGCCGAGGACGTACTTCGTGCCCTGCGCGCGGTCGCAGCTGACCAGCGGCAACGCCGGGTCGTCGCGGCCGTCCAGGGGATCCGGCTTGCCCTGGGCGCAGTCGAACCCCTGCACGGCGGCCTGCTGCGCGGCGGGATCGGTGCTCTGCCGCTCGGCCGCGGGACCGGCCGCCGGCCCCGGTGGCGCCTCGACCAGGACCGGGCGGAACCGCAGCACCGTCCCGTCCTTGACGACGAAGCCGGTGGGCGCGGCGTGCCCGGCGACCTCGGCCGAGCACCCGGTGGCGAGCACGGCGACGGCCGCGAGCAGGAGGATCCGCACGCCGCCCATTCTCGCGTGCCTGCCTACCCGGCCGCCAGCACCGCTTCCAGGCCGGACGCCTGCGTGCGCCAGTCGGCCGCGTTCGGGGTGGCGCCGGTCCAGCGCAGCCCGATCCGGTTCAGCGGGTCCCGGTCGCCCGCCCACAGCGCGTCCGCCTGCTGCTGCGCGAACGCGCGGTAGGCCGCCGAGCCCGTCGCCGCGGCGAGGTCGCCGAAGTAGCGCATGAAGATGCCCTTGAACTGCTTCTGGTTGTCGTCGCAGGAAGCCGCTTCGCAGGACTCGACGAGTACGCCACCCGACGTCAGCCGGGCCATCGCCGCGTCCGCGAGCCGCTTCGCCGCGTCCAAATAGGACTGGACGCCGGTGCCGCGCCACAGCTCCAGCAGCCCGCCGATCCCGAGGCCCTGGTTGTAGGTCCAGACCGTCTGGCCGTTGTTGGCGCACGACGCCGTCAAGCCGTCGTTCACCAGGCCGGAGCCGTTGACCAGGCCGCTGCCGAGGTACCACTCGCCCGCGGTGCGAGCCCGCTGCCCCCACAGCGTGTCCCCGGCGATCCGCCGGTGCAGGGACGCGGTCAGCCGCAGGTACAGCCCCGCGGTGACGGCGTTCTTGTACGTCCGCTCGCGGTCCCACCAGACCCCGCCGCCGCAGGTGCCGGTGTCCCAGAACCCGTGGACGTAGTCCGCGATCGTCGTCGCCTCGGTGAGGTACCGCGGGTCGTGGGTGCGGTCGTAGACGGCGAGCCAGGCCAGGCCCCACCACGCGCTGTCGTCGATCGCCCGGCTGACGAAGTGCCCGTCGATCGGGTCGGAACTGCGCACCCCGGCGGGGAAAGCGGCCCGGTTGACGTCGAAGGTGCGCGCCAGCGCGGCGTCGAACCCGCCGGCATCGGCCACCGCCGTCACCGCGACCGCGGAGTTCCACCAGCTCGACGGCCACCACGCGGTGTAGGGGTCGTAGGACCACATCAAGGCGTCGAGCGCGCCGGCGGCGCGGGTCGTCGCCGGGCGCGCCCACGCCGTGCAGCTGCCTTGGGCGTGCGTGGCTTCCCGGCCGCACGCCCGGACCGCGCCGCCGTAGAGCCGGCCGCGGGGATCGCGCGTGGCGAAGGCCGCCGTGTGCGTGCCGGCCGCGCCCGCGGGGGTGCTGGTGCGGCCCAGCGACGAGCCGTCCGGCCAGCTCGCGCCGGCGTCCCACGAGCGGTCGAGCCAGATCTCGTCGCCGGCGCCGCCCGCTTCGATCCCGGCCCACGCCAGCCCGCGGCCGTCGAAGTGCAGCCGGATCGTGCGGCCGAAGAGCGTCGTCGGCGCGACCGGCTGGCTGTCCCCGGCAGCCGGGGCGCTCCGATCGCACGCGCTGTCGCAGACGTCCGGGTAGATCCACGCGGTGCAGCCGACGCCGTGCGCGTCACCGCAGGCGCGGACCCGGCCGCGGCGGTGGTGCGCGGGATCGGTGAGGTTGTACATCAGGGTGCGGGTACCGGTCCACGAACCGGGGATGCTCGCCTTGCCCAGCAGGCCTTCCCAGGTGGCGCCGCCGTCCCAGGAGCGGTCGAGCCAGACGGCGTCGCCGGGCACGCCGTTGTCGATGCTCGCCCAGGCCATGCCGTCCGGGTCGGACGCGTGCAGCCGCAGCACCCGCCCGTTGATCACCTTGTCCGGCAAGGGAAAGCTCTCGCGCGCGGCCCGCGACGGGTCGAGGGTGTCGCACGAGGTGACGCACACCGCGGCGGCCGTCGTCGCCGCGGTCGCGGGGATCGGGGTCAGGGAACCGAACACGAGCAGCAGCACGAGCAATGTCCGCATCGACATCCCTCTCCACGCACCGGGGTTCGTTCCAGGATAAGAACACCGGGCCGGATCGGCGAAGGATTCTGTCCGGTTCCGGACAACGGTGGTCTAGTCCTCCGGCGGGAACAGCCGCGGCATCGCCGCGAGCATCAGCGCCGACCAGGCCACGTGGGTCAGCACCGGGGACTGCACGCCACCCGCGCGGTGGCGCTGCACGGCGAAGAGCGTCCCCATCACCGCGGAAGCCAGCACCAGCGCGGGGTTCCGCGTCGCCGTCGTCGACAGGACGTACGCCGCGGTGGCGCCACGCGCCCCGAAAGCGTCGTAGAGCGCACCACGGAAGAAGGCTTCCTCGGCCACGCCGGTGACCAGCGCCGTCACCGCCACCGACGGCGTCGAACCGCGGTGGGCGTGGTCGAGGACCCCGGTGATCGCGCGCCGCAGCGGCGGGATGTGCCGGGCCACCAGCGCGCAGCCGTAGAACACGCCGAACGCGCCCGCGCCCACCACCAGCGGCTGGACGACGTCCGGGCGGCCGCGCGGCACCCGGCCCGCCCCGGCGAACCAGGTCGCCGCGACCGACGCCGTCAGCACGTGGAAGCGGCGCGAACCGGGGCGGCTGGCCAGTGACGCGCCGAGCAGCCCGGACCCGGCGGCCGTGACGGCGGCCAGCAACCGCCGTCTCACGCGGTCCGCCTGCTCTTCGCCCGCTCGCCCAGCGCTTGCAGCACGGCCTCGTCGTAGCCGAGCGGCTCGAACTCGACGATCCGGCGGATGGCGTCGTCGCGGACGACGACCTCGTTGGTCATCGAGTCGATCAGCGCCCGCCCGGTGGTCACGTCGATGTCGGTGACCAGTGAAAGCCAGTACGACGACAGGCGCGGGGACAGCAGCGGCACCGGCAGGATCAGCAGCGGCCTGCCTTCGATGGCGGCGACGCGCTGCAGCATGTCCCGGTAGGCCAGCACTTCCGGCCCGCCGATCTCGAACGTCTTCCCCTCGGCTTCCGGGTGCTCGAGGACGCCGGCGAGGTAGCGGACGACGTCGGCGATCGCGATCGGCTGGGTGCGCGTGTCGACCCAGCGCGGGGTGACCATCGCCGGCAGGTGCTCGACCAGCTGGCGGGTCAGCTCCCACGACGTCCCGCCGTGGCCGATCACGATCCCGGCGCGCAGCACGGTGACCGGCACCCCGGCCTCCCCCAGCAGCCGTTCGACCTCGCGGCGGCTGGCCAGGTGCTCCGAAAGCGCGTCATCGTCGTCCCCGAGGCCACCGAGGTAGACGATCCGGCGAACCCCCGCGTCACCCGCGGCACGGGCGAACGCGCGGGCGGCGTCGGCGTCGCGGCGCTTGAAGTCCGTGCTGTCGAGGGAATGCACCAGGTAGTAGGCCGCTTCGACGCTCTTGAGCGCGTCTCGCAGTGAACCGACGTCGGCGACGTCGCCGCGCACGGCTTTCCCGGCGCCGCGGTACTTCGCGGGGTGGCGGGTCATCGCGAGCACCTCGTGCCCGGCCGCTTCCAGCGCCGGGCACAGCTTGCCGCCGACGAAACCGGACGCCCCGGCCACCAGTACCCGCATGCTCGCGACGTTAGCCGGGACGCCGTTCGCACGCAGATCGTCCACCACCGGCGAAGCACACCGCCGCGACCACGCCGGCGCAGCCGATCAGCTGCAGCACGCTCGGGGCTTCGCCCAGCAGGACGATGCCCAGCAGCACCGCCCCGACCGGCTGGAGCAGCATCAGCGTCGCGCCGAGGGTGGCCGACATCCGGGGCAGCGCGGCGGAGATCAGGATCCACCCGATCAGCTGGCCGACGACGGCGAGCGCGACCAGCCAGCCGAACGCCGCGGGGGTCGGCGTCAGGTCGAGCGTGCCGGTCGGGAGCCCGGCCACGAAGGCCACCAGGCCCGCGGAAATCGTCGCCAAGGCGAGGGAGTGAGCCTGGGTGCCCTGGCCGCCGCTGAGCCGGATCAGGAACAGGTAGACCGCGTAGCCCGCGCCGGCCAGCAGCGCGAAGACCGCGCCGGTCACCGGGTCCGGGCCGAACGAGCCGGTCCCGGCGAACCCGCCGGCCAGCACCACGCCGGCCAGCAGGACCGGCGCCACGACGAGGAAGCGCTTCGACGGCCGTTCGCGCAGGAAGACCAGCGCCAGCAGCGGCACGAAGACCACCTGGACGGCCAGCAGCACGGTGGCGATGCCGGCGCCGACCCGCGGGATCGCCTCGCCCCACAGCACGAAGTCGAGGCCGAGCCCGGTGCCGGCCAGCAGCGGCAGGAGCACGCGGCGCCGCGCCGGGCCGGCCTTCCGCCACTCCCGCGCGGCGAGCACGAGCAGCACCGGCAGGGCCAGCAGGCAGCGCCAGAACGCGCTCGTGCTGCCGCTGGTGTGCGAGACCTTGATGAAGACCGACGACAGCGAGATGCAGAAGCTGCCGAGCGCGGCCAGCAGCCGCGGGTCGAACCGGCTGGTGAACACCGGTGCGGTCGTCGTGGGGCGGGACTCGGTCGTGGTCACCCCTCCAGCCTGGTGGCCATGACTGTCAAGGACAAGCGAATGTTCCTTCGCGGAATCCGGTAGCATCGCTACCGTGTTCGGACTCGAGCGGATGCGGGCGCTGCACGCCGTCGCGACTCAGGGCTCGGTCGCCGCGGCGGCCGCCACGCTGCACGTCACACCCTCCGGCGTGTCGCAGCAGCTGGCGAAGCTGGAGCGGGAGGCGGGCCAGACCCTGCTGGAACCCCAAGGTCGCGGCGTCCGGCTGACGAAGGCGGGACAGGTGCTGGCCGGGCACGCCGAGCGAATCCTCGCGCAGGTCGCCGAGGCGAAGGCGGACCTGGAGCTGCTGCGCGAGGACGTCTTCGGGCCGCTGCGGATCGGCGCGATCCCGACGACCGTGCACGCGTTGCTGCCGCCCGCGCTGACCACGCTCTCCACCCAGCACCCGGGGCTCGTGGTGACGCTGCACGAAGGCGAGGCGGAGCAGACCATCCCGCGGGTGGTGTCCGGCGACCTCGACGTCGCCGTGGTGGAGAGCTGGGCCGACCGCCCGACCGAGATCCCGCCGTCGGCGACCGCCCTCCCGCTGTTCGCCGACGTCGCCGACCTCGCGCTGCCGGCCGGGCACCGGCTGGCTCACCGCAAGGCCGTCGATCTGGGCGAGCTGGACGACGTGGCGTGGATCGCCTGGAGTGCCGGGTCCGGCTGTTACGAGTGGCTGACGCAGGTGCTGCGCGCCCAGCACCTGGAGCCCCGGATCAGCTGCACGGTCGGCAGCTACCCGACCCAGCTGGCCCTGGTGGCGGGCGGCATCGGCGCGGCACTGGTCCCCCGCCTCGCCCGCGACCGGCTCCCGGACGGCGTGCGCATCCTGACCACGCGCCCGGCGCTGGACCGGACGATCTACGCGGTCTGCCGCGCGGGCGAGGAGGACCGCGGCGCGGTGCGGGCGTGTTTGGACGCGCTGCGGGCAGCGTCGGCGCGCTTCGAACCGGCACGCTAGCGACCGAGCAGCGCCCGAGACGTGCCCAGGGCCCCGGCAAAGTCGGGCAGCACGGCCGATCCGCCCCTCCGCGATGTCATGAAAGAGTCGTTCATCTCGCCAGACGACATGAACGACCCTTTCACGACATCCCCGCGACGCCGGGCAGACCACGCCTCCAGGCGACTCCGCGGCCGGTCACCCGCTCGCCGGCGCGACTTCGCCGGGACCCTGACGTTCCTGCCCGGGGTCGCGGCCGAGCAGCGCCACCATCTCCGCCACCAGCGGACCCGGCCGCCGGTGGTGCACCAGGAAGATCTCCCGCGCCGGCCGCGCATCGACGGCGTCGCGCACCTCGATCCGCGCCGGGCCCAGCCGGCCGAGCACGCCCTCCGGCACGAACGCGATCCCTAGCCCGGCCTCCACCAGCGCCAGGACGACCTGGTAGTCGCGCGTCTCGTAAGCCACCCGCAGCGCGACCCCGGCGGCGTCGGCCAGCTGCTCCAGGCAAACCCGGTTGGGCACGCCGGGGCCACCGGAAATCCAGTCCTCGCCGGCCAGCGCGCGCAGGGTGAGCCGGCGGGCCCGCGCCTTCGGGTGGCCCGCCGGGAGGATCAGGCGGAACCGCTCCGAGCGCAGCAGCGTCCGCGTGAGCCCGCGCGGGTCGGGCAGCGGCGTCCCCGGGTAGCGGTGGGTGATCAGCAGGTCGAGGTCGCGCGAGCTGACCAGCCCGTACCCGTCGGGCGGCTCGAGGTCCAGCAGCCGCAGCGCCACCGCGGGGTGGTCGCGGCGGAAGTCCGCGAGCGCGGCGGGCACGAGCGTGCTGCCCGCGCTCGCGAACGTGCCCACGGCGAGCTGCGCGGGCTGCTCGTCGAGCAGGGCGCGGACCGTCCGCTCGGCGGTGCGCAGCTCGCCGACGATCGTCTCCGCGTGGCCGAGCAGCGCCTCCCCGACCGGCGTCAGCGTCACGCCGCGGGCGTGCCGGTGCAGCAGGCGCGCCCCGACGTCGCGTTCGAGCTTCGCCAGCTGCTGCGAAACGGCCGACGGCGTGAAGGAGAGCCGCTGGGCGGCCCCGGCGATCGAGCCGGCGTGCGCGACCTCGGCCAGCACGGCCAGGCGATGGGCGTCGAGCAACGCGACCTCCAGCCATCAGCTCCGCTAACGCCAGCATAGGAGACGTCGCTGGTGCTTACGGCCGGCCGGCGCGCATGCTGGAGCCGTGATCAGCACTGCGGATGTCGAATTGGCGGCCGGGCGGATCCGGGGCCGGGTACGCCGGACGCCGGTTCTCGCCGACGACGGCGTGTGGTTCAAGCTGGAGCAGCTGCAGCACACCGGGTCGTTCAAGGCGCGCGGCGCCTTCAACCGGATCATCGCGGCCGGCGAGCTCTCGGCGGCCGGCGTCGTGGCCGCTTCGGGCGGCAACGCCGGGCTCGCCGTCACCCACGCCGCGCGCGAATTCGGCGTGGCGGCCCGGGTTTACGTCCCGGCGAACGCGCCCGCGGTGAAGGTGGCGAAGCTGCGGGCGCTGGGCGCGGCCGTCGAACTGGTCGGCGACAAGTACGCCGACGCCTACGACGCCGCCGTGAAGCACGCGGCGGACTCCGGCGCGCTCTTCTGCCACGCCTACGACCAGCCGGAGATCTGCGCCGGGCAGGGCACGATCGGCCTGGAGCTGCTGGACCAGGTCGACGGCCTGGACACGATCCTGGTGGCGGTCGGCGGCGGCGGGCTGCTGGCGGGCATCGCCGCCGCGGTCGAGGGCCGGGCGCGGGTGGTCGGCGTCGAACCGCGGACGGCACCGACGCTGAACGCGGCGCTCGCCGCGGGCGAACCGGTGCCGGTCGAGGTGTCCGGGGTCGCGGCCGATTCCCTGGGCGCTTCGCGGCTCGGCGACATCGCGTTCGCGGTCGCCACCCGCACCGGCGTGGGCTCGGTGCTGGTCGACGACGCCGCGATCCTCGACGCCCGCGCGGCGCTGTGGGACCGCTACCGCCTCGCCGTCGAACCCGGCGGGGCGACGGCCTTCGCCGCCCTGCGCACCGGGGCCTACCGGCCGGCGCCGGGCGAGCGGGTCGCCGTCCTGCTCTGCGGGGCCAACACCGACCCCGCGACGCTCACTTCCCCGCCAGCCGCGCCACCAGCGGCGCGAACTCCTCGATGAAGGCGCCGTTGACGCTGAAGTAGGAGACGCCGAGCTCCTCGCGACGCCGTTCAAGCTCGGCGGCCATCTCGTCGACGCTGCCGCGGAGCATGGCGAGCGAGTCGTGCGCGATCAGCGTTTCGGCGTCGACCCCGATGAACCCGCGGATCCACGGCGGCACCTGCTCGCCGACGACCCAGATGTTCATCGCGAACTCGACGTCGCGCCCGCCGGCCGCCGCGCGGATTTCCCCGAGCTGGCCGGCGGTCTCCTCGCGGGTGGTCAGCGGACCGCCGGCGAGCGTGACGATGTCGGCCTTCTTCCCGGCGAGCACCCGCGCCTTGGGCCCGCCCGCGGCGATCATCACCGGCGTGTGCGCGTCCCCGTCGAGCCGCCGCACGTGGTCGACGGTCTCGGAGATCGAGTCGAGCCGCTCCTGCCCCGAGCCGTAGGGCAGGCCCAGTTCTTCGGCCTGCTGCCGCATCGACGGGAGCCCGGTGCCGAGGCCGAGTTCGAACCGGCCTTCGGTGATGGCGGTGAGGCTGTGCGCCTCCCAGGCCGCCGCCCTCGCGGTGCGCAACGGGCTGGCCAGCACGAACGACCCGACGCGCAGGTCGGTCGTCACCGCCGCGGCGGCCGCGAGCGCCGCGGTCGGGGTCGGCAGGGTGAGGTTGTCCGGTGAGAGCAGCGTCGAGTAGCCGAGCGCTTCGGCGCGCAACGCCGTCTCGCGCCACTTCGCACCGCCCTCGCCCGCCGCCGCGACCACGCCGAACCGGAACGCCTTGCCCGCCATCGGAACACCCCCTGAGTCGATGCTTCGATCAAACCACCGGTGCGCCCGGCCGTGCCACCACGACCGGGCGCGCCCGGCGTCAGCCGCGCTGGTACTCCTCCCACGTCACCTTCGTGACCGCCGGGCCGTCGTCCGCGCCGCGGCCGGCGAGGCCGTTCAGGCCCAGGTAGTAGTCGCCGGTCTGGTGCTGGGCGCCCGAGGACAGGTCCGGGTCGGAGATCGCCATCGCGTGGATGTGGTAGGCGAAGCCCTGCGCCGGGGTGCGCAGCCAGGCCGCGAACCCGACCTTGCGCAGCGCCTTCAGCAGGTTCGTCCGGCTCGTCGACGACAGGTTGGACACCGAGATGTCCATCGCGCCGCCGCCGTCGTGCGTCCCGGCCGAAGCGTCGACGCCACCCGGGTTGTACGAGCCCTGCGTCAGGCTGACCGACGAGCCGAAGATCCCTTCGGCGGCCACGAGCATCGCCTTGGTGCGGGTGTTGAGCGTGACGCCGTGGTAGGTGACGTGGCTGCCCGCCGAGATCGGGTTGGTGACCGTGTACCGGCCTTCGCCCAGCGTCTCCAGCGACGTCTTGCCCGGCAGGCCGGACGCGTCGATCCCGGTGTAGCCCAGCGACTTCTGGTACTGCGAGTACGCCGCGATCGTGGTGGTGCCGAAGTAGCCGTCGACGTAGGTGCTCGCCAGGAGCCCCTTCGCCTGCAGTGCCTGCTCGACGAGCAGGACGCTGTCGTGCGCGCCCGGCGTCTGGGTGTCGTCGGCCCGGCGCGGGTCGATCTGGGCCGCCTTGAGCACGGCCTCCATGTTCGCCGTGGGCAGCGCCGTCGTGACCGCGGTTTCGGCCTGAGCCGGTGCGGCCACGGCGAACGCCGCGGCGGTGAGCGCCGTCAACACGGCGGCCTTCGTGAACATCCCTGTCCTCCACTGGTCGGTATCTCTTCGGCCAGGAGGATCACCGCAGCCGGTACAAGGGACGTACAAATCGGGCGCATACCCTTGGGGGGTAGGGTAATTTTGGACGATGACGACGTGTAATCCCCGCCACATCCGGGCCCATCACCACTGGTCCAGCCGTGTTTCAGATCGTCACGGAGAGTTTTGAGGGGGTCCCCCTGGACGTTGCCGTGCTCCTTTCGTAACCTGTTCGAGATCTCGCGGCCCCCGGTCGTCGATGGACGGCGACGCGAGATCGCCGCCGATACCCCCCTGCCGGGTACCGGACACCCCCAGCGCGCTCTTCCTGTTGCGGTGGAGCGCGCCCGGGCGAGGCCCCCGACTCGCCCGTCCGGACCCGACGGCGGCCGAACAGCAAAGGAGACCCGCGCGAGAATGCGTACGCATCCCGTAAAGCGCGTGGTGTCAGGTGCCCTCGCCGCGGCCTCGGTGATCACCGTCGTCACCATGGCCCAGCCCCCGGCCACCGCCGCCCCGATCCCCGTCCTCCAGGCCCCGCCCGCCGGCTCGGACGCGCTGGCCAAGTACCGCGAACTCGCGGGACAGGCCGAGAAGCTCAACGAGGACCTGCTCAAGGCCCAGGACGACCTGACCGCCAAGCAGGGCCAGCTCGACAAGGCCAACGCCGACGTCACGGCCGCGAAGGACGCCGGCGCCCAGGCGATCGAGGCCAAGCAGAAGTACCAGACGCAGGTCGACAAGTTCGCCGGCGCGTCGTTCACCAGCGGTGCCCAGATGAACAAGCTGTCGGCGCTGCTGGCCGGCACGTCCACCCAGGACTTCCTCGACCGCTCGGCCGCGCTCGAGGTCATCGCGACCGACAAGAACGCCGCGATGAACAACCTCAGCGGCGCGGCGGAGAAGGCCACGGCGGCCGAGAAGGCGGCGACCGACGCGGCGAAGCGCGCCCAGGACGCCCGTGACGCCGCCGCCAAGCTGGCGTCGGACATCGAGGGCAAGAAGAAGAACCTCCAGGCGCAGATCGACCAGATCGAGGCGCAGAGCCGGACCCTGAGCAGCGCCGACAAGGCCGCGCAGAAGGACACCGGCGGCTCGGCCCCCAACGTCAAGGCCCCCACCGCGGCGGCGCAGACCGCGGTCAACGCGGCGCTGAGCAAGCTCGGCAGCGCGTACGTCTGGGGCGCCACCGGGCCGAGCACGTTCGACTGCTCGGGCCTGATGCAGTGGGCCTACAAGCAGGCCGGGATCAGCCTGCCCCGGACGTCCTCGGCGCAGGCGGGCTTCGGCGCTCCGGTGTCGCGCAGCCAGCTGCAGCCGGGCGACCTGGTCGCGTACTACTCCCCGGTGTCCCACATCGGGATGTACATCGGCGACGGCAAGATGGTGCACGCCCCGACGAGCGGTGACGTCGTCAAGATCTCGCCGCTGATGAGCCAGTACGCGGGGGCCACGCGCCCGACCGCCTGAGTTTCGGATCGACGGGGTGCCCCGTTCCGGGAAGTGTAGAAATCCCGGAACGGGGCACTTTCGCGTCATGGTCGAGAACCCTGACGCCGCCACCGTCGAAGCCGTCGGCAAGGTCACCGAAGCGCTCGAGACGATCGAGCGCGCCCGCGGGCACCTCTATTCGTTCCACCAGCTGACCGGCAGCGCGGACCTGGCCCTCGGCGATGCCGTGAAGCTGCTCGAAGAGGCGGGCCACGGGGACTGGGCGCGGCGGATCTCCGAGGAGCTCATCGGGCTCAACGTGTTACCCGATCGGTGGACTTTCCAGGTCGTCGAGGAGTACGACGACGGCTACTACAAAGCGTGCCGCGACCTCGAGCGCGCACTGCTGCAGTCGCTCACCGGAGGCCGCCGCCACCTGCACGAACAGCAGATGAAGGACGACCGGCGGACCCACGGCAGGGCGGGTCACGAAGCGGGTGCCCCGAGCACCCCGCCGGCCGCCCCGTGAGCGGCGATTGTCGGACCCCCGCGCTACAGTCGAACCCGAGGCGAACAAGTGTTCGAAACGGAGGAGTCATGACGGACCAGGTCGAGCCCAATCCGGAGAAGGACCCGAGCGACTGGACGACGGGCGACGAGCCGATGACCGGGCCGCAGAAGTCGTACCTGCAGACGCTGGCCCAGGAAGCGGGGGAAGAGGTGCCGGACAACCTGACGAAGGCGGAGGCTTCGGCGCGGATCGACGCGTTGCAGCAGGCGACGGGCCGGGGCGGCTGAGGCTTCGTGTGCCCGAGGACACGGCGTGCCGTCGCCCTTCGCGGGTAATTCTCCTGGAGATGCCCGACTACCCCGAAGGAGGACATCCCCGTGTACGTCGTCGTGTCGCTCGTCGCGCTGGCCGGGCTGCTCGTGCTCGGTGGGGCGGCGGTCCGCGAACTGCCGAAGGCGTATCCCCTGACCGCGAAACGCACCCTCGTCGCGGCGTGGCTGGTGGCCGCCGCCGGGATCGGGTGGTGGTTCGCCGCGCCGGGGTCCGCGGCGCTCGTCGTGACCGTCGTCGGGTTCGGCTTTCTCGTCGCCACGCTCAACCGCGGGCCCGAGCAGCCGTCCTACCCGCAGGCGACGCCGTACCAGCCACCTCGATGAGCGGGGTTCACCCCGGCCCGGCGGGCGATGATCTGCGGGAGCGGCGCGAAAGCTGAGCGGTCAGGCCGCTTTGGGTGCCGCCGCACCCGTCACGCGGAGCAGGAACTCGGCGTTGGAGCCCGTCTTGCGGAGCTGGTCCAGCAGTTGCTCGAGGGCGTGCTGGCCGGACAGCACCCGGCGGACTTCGTGCATCGCGGCGAGTTCGCCGGGGGTGACGAGGAGTTCTTCGCGCCGGGTGCCGGACGCGGGGATGTCGACGGCCGGGAAAACCCGGCGTTCGGCGGCCTTGCGGTCGAGCCGGAGTTCGGCGTTGCCGGTGCTCTTGAGCTCCTCGAAGAACACCGTGTCGGCCAGCGAACCGGTTTCCACCAAGGCGGTCGCGATGATGGTGAGGGAGCCGCCGCCTTCGACGTTGCGGGCGGCGCCGAGGAGGCGCTTCATCGGCTGCAACGCGGCCGCGTCGACGCCGCCGGAAAGCGTGCGGCCGGAGGGCCGTGCCGCGAGGTTGTACGCGCGGCCGAGGCGGGTGAGGGAGTCGAGCAGCAGCACGACGTCTTCGCCGCGCTCCACCAGGCGTTTGGCGCGCTCGACGGTGAGTTCGGCGACCGCGACGTGCTCGGCGGGCGGCCGGTCGAAGGTGGAGGCGATCACTTCGCCGCGCACGGTCCGGCTCAGCTCGGTGACCTCCTCCGGGCGTTCGTCGGCGAGCAGCACGAGCAGCCGGCAGTCCGGGTGATTGGTCGCGATGCCGTGGCCGATCTCTTGCAGCACAGTGGTTTTCCCGGCTTTCGGCGGCGAAACGACGAGCGCGCGCTGCCCCTTGCCGAGCGGGGTGACGAGGTCGATGACGCGCGGCAGCAGCCGCGACGGCGTGGTTTCGAGCAGCAGCCGCTCGTCCGGGTGCAGCGGAACCAGGTCGGCGAAGTGCGGCCGCGGCTCGTCCGGGCCGGCGCCGTCGACGCTGACGATCTCGTCGGCGGTCCCGGTGATTTCGTCCCCGGCGCGCAGCTTGTGCTTGCGCACCAAGGAAAGCGGGACGGCGACGTCGTCAGGCGCCCGGCCGTGGCCGCGCCGGACGTACGGGGTTTTGCCGGACAGGTCGAGGATTCCGTGAAAAGGCATGGTTGTCTCCTGATGAGTGCTGGGCCGACGTGGGCCCGGGAAGGAAGGAAAGAGAGCTGCCTCCGGGCGGCCTTGGGCCGGCATCCGTGAGGAGCGCCTTCACTGTAGCGAGACATTTCACGAAGCACAACGGGTAAGACTCCGTCGCCGCGGGTAGCTCAAGGGAGAAGCCCGCCGACACGGGGGAACGCGGCTGACGATGGGAGCGAATCGTGTATCGACACACTCCGGACACCGGCGTCGATACCGGCGAGAGCACCGACGCCGACCAAACCGGGACCACGGCTCGGGCCCGAGGAAGCGCCGGAGCCGTGGTCTTCTCGCCGTTCGAAGAGCTGGCGCCGGCCTACCCGAACGAGATGGCCGACCTGCGCCGCAAGCTGACCCGCTGGCTGGGCGAGTTCCCGCTCGACCCGGAAAGCACGCACGACATCACCCTGGCCACGTACGAAGCCCTGGCGAACGTCGCCGCCCACGCCTACCCGGACGGCCACGGCTGGGCCCGCCTGCAGGCCACCCGCACGGGCGACACGCTGACGGTGACAGTCACCGACACGGGCTGCGGAATCCCGGCAACCCGCCCCCGCACCGCAGGTCTGCGCACCTCCGGCGGCCGCGGTCTGGTGCTGATCGAGAAGGTGACGGACCAGTCCGACATCGACACGGGCGACACCGGAACAACGGTCCGGATGACGTGGCGCCCGCCTTCGCTGCGCGACGCGAGCTGAGCCGGAGCAAGCCCGACGCTCATCGCCGGCTCGCCGAGGGACGGGAGAGACCCCGATCACCGAGGCGGGCCGGCGGGCTCGTGTCCAGACGGGACCGACCCGGCTGCTGGCGCACACACGCTCGAGAGGCAATCGGACTTCCACCCGGCAGGGCGGCCCGCCGGCTCGGCACCGCAACCCAGCTC
>NZ_RSEC01000059.1:0-169216 GCF_003937945.1 Amycolatopsis eburnea | reverse complement strand
CCGGCCCCACGAAACCTCCCCGCCTACCAGCGCGGCCCCACCCTCACCCCCAAGAAACCCCCCACTCCCCTCAAGCCGCCCCAGCGAGGCGGACCAGCCTGTTCCGCGGGTACGAAACCAGCTCGCGCTCATCATCCGTCGTGAAGATCTCGACCGAGTCCTCGACCAGCTCCGCCGACGTCACCTGCAGTTGCCACGCGGGCAGTCCCGGCGCCGGCTCGTGCCAGAACCACTGGCCCTTGGTCAGCTGGTGCGCCGGGACCGTCGCGTCGTCCGTGTTCATGCGAAGAGGCTAGCCGCCACCACCGACAGTTTTCGCACTGCCTCAGCCGTGCGTGGCACCCACTGTGATCGTCAGCACTTCCGGGTCGCCCGCGAAGACCGCTCCGCTGAAGTCCGGGCCCGGGCTCACGTCGTCGTATGGGAAGGCGTAGCCGCGGTTGTCCGGGAGTTTCGAGTGGACGATCCGCGCGTAGTGGTTCGTCACGTCACCCTGGTAGAACTTCGCCGGGTCCTCGTCGGTCGGCTGGTTCGGGTTGTCCAGCAACGTCGTGCGGTTCAGGGCCGCCGCCAGGCGGGGGACGATGGCCTTGCGCGCGTCGCTCGCTCCCGCCGCCAGTGCGAACGGGCCGCTGTCGCAGCTCCACACGTCCGCCGTGGCCGGTTTGGCGAAGGACTCCGCGCCGAAGACCAGCTGGCCGCCCGAGACGCGGCCGGTGAACTTGCCGACGCCCGGGTTCTGCGAGTCCACCACCAGGTCCGTGCCCTCGTACTTCGCCCACACCTGGTCGATGTAGGCGTCGAGGTAGCCGCCGAACTGGGACGCGTGGTGGTGCGGGGACAGCACGCGCAGGTTCCCGCCGCCGCCGGTCTGGACCAGGCCGGGCCACTCGCCGCCCAGCGCGGTCAGCGACGACGCGATCTGGTCGACCGAACCGGCCGGCAGGCCTTGGACCGTCGAGGTTCCGGAGCCCGCGGTGGTCAGCGAGAGTCCCATCGGGATGCCCACGAAGTCGACGTAGCTGATGTTCGCGAACAGCTGCGTGTCGTTGAACGTGAACTCGCTGAAAGACCAGTTCTTGCCGTAGTTGGCATCACCGGAGTTGAGGAAGCTCGGGTGGACCAGGTTCGGGCCCGGGTCGAGGAAGAAGTCCAGCTTCGCGTCCGTGACGACGTAGACGCGCGCGCCGCCCATCTTGGGTACCGTCACCTGCGCGCCCGAGCCGATCGGGATCGCGCAGTCTTCGGGCAACGGGGTCGTGGGCGCGCCCGGCGAGGCCGGGTAGTACGGCGTGCCGTCGGCGCGCAGCAGCACCAGCTTGCCGTCCGGGGTCGTGCCGGTGACGTAGGCGTACACCGTGCCGGAGCCGGAGTTGTTGACGAACTTGAGACCGAAGGTGTCGGGCGTCGCGGCGTAGGCTGACCGCGCGAGGGGCAGCACCGTGGCCGTGGCGAGCGTGGCCGCCGAAAGACCGAGGAACGAGCGCCGGGAGATCATGGTGTCCTCCACGTTGAGGAGACGGCGGAGTCCATAGTGGACGTCCGAGGGCGGTACGCAGGATTCGTTGTGGACGTAAACAAACTATGACCCGGGTTTGGTTACCTGGCAACCCTGCGAAAGAAGGTCCAGACCACCGTTTCACCGGGCCCGCGCAGTGCCCGGCCGCGGCGAATTCCAAACGCGACTCCCCCGGGTGTGCCCGCGGGTACCGGGTGCCGGGTACTTCCGGGCACACCCCTTGACGCCGTCGCGGACCGGCGGCGACAGTGGACGGCCTCGCAGGTCGTGGACGGCCCCGTTCCCCTCAGGAAGCGAGACCCCATGCACACCGTCAAGCGGCTCACCGCCGCGCTGGCAACGTTGTCGTTCCTCGCCCCGGCCGCTCCGGCGCACGCCGAGGAGGCCTGGACCACCGTCTTCCAGGACGACTTCGACGGCGCCGCGGGCACCGGCCTGAACGCCCAGGACTGGCTCTACGACAAGGGAACCGGCTACCCCGGCGGCGCGGCGAACTGGGGCACCGGCGAAATCGAGACCGCCACCGACTCGACCGCCAACGTCTACCACGACGGCCAGGGCCACCTGGCGATCAAGCCGCTGCGCGACGCCGCCGGGAACTGGACGTCCGGCCGCATCGAAACCCAGCGCACCGACTTCGCCGCCCCCGAAGGCGGCCAGCTCGAGATCAGCGCGACCCTGAAACAGCCCTCCCCCGCCAGCGGGCTCGGCTACTGGCCCGCGTTCTGGGCGATGGGCGCCGACGCCCGCCCGGTCGGCGCCACGAACTGGCCGAGCATCGGCGAGCTGGACATCATGGAAGACGTCAACGCGCTCAGCAAGCACTCCACGACGTTCCACTGTGGACAGTGGCAGGGCGAGTGCCACGACCCGGACGGCATCACCAGCGACCTGCAGGACTGCCCCGGTTGCCAGGAGGGCTACCACACGTACTCGGTGGTCGTGGACCGCCGCGACGCCGCCGCCGAAGAGCTGCGCTTCTTCCTCGACGGAAACCAGACGTTCGCGGTGAAGCAGAACCAGGTTTCCGCCGAGACCTGGAAAGCCGCCGTCGACCACGGGTTCTTCGTCATCTTCGACGTCGCGATCGGCGGCTCGTACCCGAACAAGGTCTGCGGCTGCACGAGCCCGTCCGCCGACATCACGCCGGGCGCCGAGATGAGCGTCGACTCCCTGTCGGTCCGGACCAGCCAGGGCTGACCCGTAGGCTGGGCACCATGAAGCACGCCGTCATCGCGTCACCGATCGGACCGCTGACCCTGGTCGGCGACGGCGAGGCGCTGGCCGGGCTCTACTTCGACGGCCACCTGCGGACGCCGAGGATCACCGACCTCGGACCCCGGGACGACGACGCCTTCGGGACGGCGAAGCGGCAGCTCGGCGAGTACTTCGCGGGCGCGCGGCGCGAGTTCGACCTCGAACTCGCGCCGCGCGGCTCCGCGTTCGAGAAGCAGGTCTGGGCCCTGCTCACGAAGATCCCGTACGGCGAGACCCGCACGTACGGGCAGCTGGCCGCCGAGCTGGGCGACCCCGGCGCCGCGCAGGCGGTCGGGAACGCCAACGGCTGGAACCCGATCAGCGTCGTCGTGCCGTGCCACCGCGTGGTCGGCACCGGCGGCGGCCTGACCGGCTACGCCGGCGGCCTCGACCGCAAGCGGTTCCTCCTGAGCCTGGAAGAACCACCCGCGGCCGAGGTCGGCCGGTTGTTCTAGTACTGCCCGTATGCTGCGGTGATGGGGCAGCCGGAGCTGGGTCACGAACGTGAACGCGTGGGGGCAGTGGCCCTGCGGACGACGGCGTACGGCCTGGCCTGGATCCCGGGTCTCGCGTTCCTGCTCAGCTACGGCGATGATGCGCACCGGAATACCGCGACAGCCATCCTGGCGCCCCTCGCGCTGGTGCTCATCGTGGCGTCGTTGTGCGTTGCGCCGAGCGTGGTTTCGTGGTGGCGGCGCTACGAGTCGGTCCGGCGCACCGGCTGGCGAGCCGCGACGGTCACGATCGAGATCGTGGCGGAACCGGGAGGTTGCCTCCCGCCTTTCAGCCACAGGATCAACGATCCCGGCAGAAAGCGCGACTACGTCGTCCGGTACCGCGACGGTGGCGGTGTCCGGCTGCGAGGTACCGGGAGCAGGTGGCACCGTCCTCCGCTGGTGGCCTTCGACCACGCGCAACCCGCTTGGGTCGGTGGCTCGGGCCGCTCGACCGTGGTCCTGTTCGGCACCGGTCGCTGGGGCCCCCGCCGTCCGCGTGCGGTACCCGCGAAGTTCATCGCCGCCCTGCCCGAACCCGCGCAGTAGACCAGGGGCATACCAGGCCCGCCAGGACCTGGTATGCCCCGTCGGTGCCCTAGCCCGCCGAGCAGGCGACGGTCGGCGCCGTCAGGTTGCCGCCGTGCTGCACGGTGAACCCGATGACGTTGCCGCTGCCGTTGGGCCGGGCGGTCAGCACGTACCCGGTGCTGTCCCAGGTGCCGGTGTAGTTCCAGCTGCCGATGACCTTCTGGGGCGCGTGGAAGGTGATCGTGAGCACCCAGTTGTTCGAGCCGGTCACCGTCACCTGGCCGTTGAAGCCGACGTTCCACTCCGCCGTCTTGAGGTACGTCCCGGTGCACCCGCCCGGCGGCGGGGTCGTGGTCGTCGTCGGCGGCGGCGGGGTGGTCGTCGTGGCCGGCGGCGGGGTGGTGCCGCCGTTCAGCGCGTCGAGCACCGCGGTGTAGGCGGCCTTCTTCTGACCGTTGCCGTCGAACAGCAGCGGTGTGGCCGACGCCCGCCACGAGTCGGTGTCCCGGATGCCCCACACGGTCATCCCGGTGCACCGCGTCACCGCGAGGCAGGCGTTCGTGACCGTGCGGTAGTTGTCCGCCTGCGCGGTGCCCGACCCTTCGATGTCCAGCTCGGTGATCTGCACGTCGACGCCGAGGTCGGCGAAGTTCTGCAGCGTCGTCCGGTAGTTCGACGGCACCGGGCTGTTGGGGTTGAAGTGCGACTGGAAGCCGACGCAGTCGATCGGGACGCCGCGGGACTTGAAGTCCTGCACCATCCGGTACACGGCCTGGGTCTTCGCCTGGTTCCAGTCGTCGGTGTTGTAGTCGTTGTAGCAGAGCTTCGCGTTCGGGTCGGCCGCCCGCGCGGCGCGGAACGCCGCCTCGATCCAGTCGTCGCCGGTGCGCTGCAGGTTCGAATCGCGCCGGGCACCCGAACCGCCGTCCGCGAAAGCCTCGTTGACGACGTCCCAGGCGTAGATCTTGCCGCTGTAGTGCCCGGCGACCTGGGTGATGTGGTTCAGCATCGCCGAGCGCAGCGCGGCTCCCTCCATGCTCTGCATCCAGCCCGGCTGCTGCGAGTACCACGCCAGCGTGTGCCCGCGCATCCGGGCGCCCTGGCTCGTCGCCTGGCTGACGATCCGGTCGGCGTTGCCGTAGGAGAACTGGCCCTGCGCCGGCTCGGTCGCGTCGATCTTCATCTCGTTCTCCGGCGTGATCATGGAGAACTCACGGCTCAGGATGCCGGTGTAGACGCTGTCCGAGAGCCTGCTCGCCGACACCGCGGTGCCGAAGTACCGGCCGGTCCCGCTCGCCGCGCTCCCGAGCGTGCTGCCCGCCGGCGGCGGAGCGGTGGTGGTCGTCGTCGACGTACCGCCGCTGTTCAGGCCGAGGAACGCGATCGCGTAGGCCACCATCCCGTTCTGCGGCAGCGAATGCCCGGCGCCCTGCACGCTGATGCCCTCGACCGGCGCCTGGACGCCGGTGCCGCCGTAGCGCGTGCGCGTCCAGCCGGACTGCGGGGCGTCACTCGACGACGGCGTCTGGCTCACGCCCTGCAGGTTCGTCCACTGCTTGATCTCCTCGCCGAAGTTCGGGTAGCGCAGGGTGTCGTCGGCGGTGCCGTGCCACAGCTGCATCCGCGGGTACGGGCCGCTTCGCCCACCGCTCATCTGCCGGGCCTGGTCGCCCCACTGCTGCGCGGTCTTGATGAGCTGGCCGTTCGAGCACTGGCTGTTCCAGCTCGACCCGTCGGTGGTGGCGAAGCAGCCGGCCGGCACACCCATGAACGCCGAACCGGCCGCGAACACGTCCGGGTACTCCGCGGCGAGCACGTTCGTCATCATCGCGCCCGAGGAGAACCCGGTGACGAAAACCCGCGCGGGGTCGACGTTGTAGCGCTGCTTGGCCCAGTTCACCATCGACAGGATGCCGACCGGGTCGCTGCCGCCGCCCCGGGTCAGTGCCTGCGGGGACGAGACGTCGAAGCACTGGCCGCTGCGGGTGGCTTCCGGGAAGACGATGACGTAGCCGTACTGGTCGGCCGCGGTGACGTAGTCGCGGGCGTAGCCGTTGAACACCGCGGACGCCGAGCCGGTGCAGTAGTGGACCGCGACCAGCAGCGCCGGCTTCGCCGCCAGCCGGTCCGGGACGTAGGTGTACATGTTGAGGTTGCTGGGGTTGCTGCCGAAATCGGTCACGCGCGTCAAGGTGGCCGCCGACGCGGGCTGCGCCGAGATCACCAGCACGATGGCGGTGGCGATCGAGAGCGCGGCGGCGAGGAGGGCGGTGAAGAGTCTTCGCACTCGACGAATCCTTTCCGGGGGCGGGGCGCAGCTGGGACGATCGTTCGTTCGCCGCCCGGGACCGGTCAACGATTATCGGAATGTTTCGCGACCTTTCGAACTGCCGCCGAACGGGACTGCTGCGAGGATTCCGGGATGACCGAGCTGCTGCTGGGACCGCTGCTGCGCCACGTGAACGCCGACTCCGCGACGATCTGGGTGGAGACGGACGGGCCGTGCGAAGTCGCCGCCGGCGGGGCGGCCACCCGGACGTTCGAGGTCGCCGGGCACCACTACGCCCTCGTCGTGCTGACCGGGCTGGAACCGGGGCGGAGCACGCCGTACGAAGTGCGGCTCGACGGCGAACTCGTGTGGCCCGAACCGGACAGCGCCCTGCCTCCCAGCCGGATCCGGACGCTGAGACCCGGCGACCCGCGGTTCCGGCTGGTCTTCGGCTCGTGCCGCAAGCCGCGGGAGCAGGACGCGCTGGGCCCGGACGCGCTCGCCGCGTACGCCCACCGGATGGCCGGGCTCGACGAGGCCGAATGGCCGGAGTCGCTGCTCCTGCTGGGCGATCAGGTCTACGCCGACGAAACCACCGACGCGACGCGGGAATGGCTCGCGAAACGGCGTGACACGAGCGAACCGCCGGGCAACGAGGTCGCCGACTTCGAGGAGTACTGCCACCTGTACTTCGAAGCCTGGTGCGACCCGGCGGTGCGCTGGCTGCTCTCGACCGTGCCGACGTCGATGATCTTCGACGACCACGACGTCCGCGACGACTGGAACACCTCGCAGGCCTGGCGCGACGAGATGGCCGCGACGTCGTGGTGGCCGGAGCGGATCCGGGGCGCGCTGGTCTCCTACTGGGTCTACCAGCACCTGGGCAACCTCGGCCCCGACGAGCTCGCCGAGGACGACGTCTACCAGCGGGTGATCAAGTCGGGCGAGGACAACGCGGAGCTGCTGCGCGAGTTCGCCGACCGCGCCGACGCCGAAGCCGACGGCGCCAAGGGCACGCGGTGGTCCTACCGGCGCGACTTCGGCCCGGTCCGGCTGCTGGTCGTCGACTCGCGGGCCGGGCGGATCCTCGCCGGCGGCGCCCGCTCGATGGTCGGCGAGGACGAGTTCCGCTGGATCGAGGAGCAGGCCGACGGCGACTTCGAGCACCTGCTGATCGGCACGTCGCTGCCGTGGCTGCTGCCGACCGCGCTGTCGGCCGCGCAGTCGGTCAACGAGCGGCTCTGCGCCCGGCCCGGGCTCGTCGGCCGGGTCAGCGAGTGGTTCCGGCAGCTCGCCGACCTGGAGCACTGGCCCGCGTTCCGCGAGTCGTTCGACCGGCTGGCGAGGCTCGTCGCCGGCGTCGCGGACCGGGGCGTCGCGTCGGTGAACGTGCTCTCGGGCGACGTCCACCACGCGTACGTGGCGCGGGCCGACCTGCCGGGCGCGCCGGTGCACCAGCTCACCTGCTCGCCGGTGCACAACACCGTGCCCTGGTACATGAACCGGCTGTTCCGCGCCGGCTGGGCGCGCGGGCTGACGCGGCTGAGCGAGGGGCTGGCCCGGCGCGTCGGGGTGCCGCCCGCGCCGCTGACCTGGAACTGCGTGTCGGGACCACACTTCGGCAACGCCGTGATGACGCTCGACGTCGACGGGCGCGAAGCCACCGCCACGCTCCTGCAGCCCGGCGAAGACGGGAAGCCGGTCCGGCTCACCTGAGGGTGGGTGCGGCGCGGCCACCCAGGTCCGGCCGATCGGCGTTAGCCTCGGATCATGCCCAGTGAGAACCCGCTCGGGGAATTCCTCCGGGCCCGCCGCGAACAGGTGGGTCCCGAAGACCTCGGCCTGCCCGCAGGCGGGTCGCGCCGGGTCGCGGGGCTGCGCCGCGAAGAGGTCGCGGTGCTCGCCGGGGTCAGCACCGACTACTACGTCCGGCTCGAACAGGGCCGGGAGCGCAACCCGTCGGCGCAGGTCCTCGACGCGCTCGCGCACGGGCTGGCCCTCGACGAGGACGCCACCGCCCACCTGCACCGGCTGGCCCGGCCGGCGCCGAAACGCCGCCGCCCGCGCCGGCGGGAGCAGGTCAGCCCGAACCTCCTGCGGCTGCTGGACGGCTGGCCGGACACGCCCGCGCTGGTGCTCGGCCGCTGCCTCGACGTGCTCGCGCACAACGCGCTGGGCCAGGCGCTGTTCGGCGGCCACCAGCACAGCGGCGACCTGGTCCGGCTGGTGTTCCTCGACCCGGACGCGCGCGAGTTCTACCCGGACTGGGAGCGCGTCGCCGTCAACACCGTCGGCGGCCTGCGGGCGGCCGCCGGGATCGACCCGGACGACCCGCGGCTGATCGAGACGGTCGGCGAGCTGTCGGTCAAGAGCGCGGACTTCCGCCGGCTGTGGGCCCGCCACGACATCCGGCAGAAAACGCGTGAGACCAAGCGGTTCCACCACCGGCTGGTCGGCGAGCTCGTGCTGAGCTACGAGGCGCTGACCGTCAACAGCGCGCCCGGCCAGCAGCTGGTCGTCTACCAGGCCGAGCCGGGCAGCGCGTCGGAAGCGGCGCTCGCCCTCCTGGGCAGCCTCGCCGCTTCCTGAACCCCTTTTCCGCATTCCACAATGGACGGAGTACTTCGTCGTGCCCGAAAACTGGTTCATCACCGGCTGCTCCACCGGCCTCGGCCGGGCGCTGGCCGGAGCCGTGCTCGATCGCGGCCTGCGTGCGGTGGTGACGGCCCGCGACCCGGCGAGCGTCGCCGACCTGGTCGCGGAGCACGGCGACCGCGCGCTCGCCCTCCCGCTCGACGTCACCGACCACGCCCAGGTGGCCGGCGCGGTCAAGCAAGCGGAAAGCGCGTTCGGCCGGATCGACGTCCTCGTGAACAACGCCGGCTACGGCTACCTCGCCGCGATCGAAGAAGGTGAGGACGAGGAGATCCGGAAGCTGTTCGACGCCAACGTGTTCGGCCTCGCGGACGTCACCCGCGCGGTGCTGCCGGGCATGCGCGCCCGGCGGAGCGGGCACGTTGTGAACGTGTCCTCGCTTGGCGGGCTCGCCGCCTTCGGGGCCACCGGCTACTACCACGCGACGAAGTTCGCCGTGGAAGGGCTTTCCGAGTCGCTCGCCGCCGAGGTCGCCCCGCTGGGGATCAAGGTGACGATCGTCGAACCCGCCGCGTTCCGCACCAACTGGTCAGGGCCGTCGATGCGGCAGTCCGCGATCCGCATCGGCGACTACGCCGAAACGGCCGGGGCACGCCGTGCGGCGACCACCGCCACCTACGGCAGGCAGCCCGGTGATCCGGTCCGCGCGGCCGCGGCGATCCTCGCCGCCGTCGACGCCGAAGAGCCGCCGTTGCGGCTGCTGCTCGGCAAGGCCGCCTACGACATCGCCTCCGCCCGGCTCGACACCCTGCGAGCCGGTTTCGACACCTGGCGCGAGACCACCCTCGGCGCCGACTTCCCGGAAGGAACACCGTGAGCAAGACCGTCCTCATCACCGGTGCCAGCAGCGGCATCGGGCACGCCACCGCGCTGCGCCTGGCCCGCGAAGGCCACCACGTCGTGCTCGGCGCCCGGCGCGAAGACCGCCTGAACGCGCTGGCCAAGGAGATCCACGACGCCGGCGGCACCGCCGACGTGCACCGCCTGGACGTCACCGACCGCGCCGAGGTCGCCGCGTTCGCCGACGCCGCCGTCGAAGCGCACGGACGGCTCGACGTCTTCGTCGCCAACGCGGGCGTGATGCCGTTGTCCCGCCTGGACTCCCTGCACGTCGAGGAGTGGGACCGGATGATCGACGTCAACGTCCGCGGCCTGCTGCACGGGATCGCGGCCGCCCTGCCGCACTTCGGGCGCCAGGGTGGCGGGCACTTCGTGACGATCGCCTCCACCGGCGCGCACGAAGTCGTGCCGACGGCCGCGGTCTACTGCGGCACCAAGTACGCGGCCCGGGCGATCACCGAAGGCCTGCGCCTCGAAGCCGGCCCCGGGATCCGCGTCACGACGGTCTCCCCCGGCGTCGTCGAGTCCGAACTCGCCGACACCATCACCGAACCGGGCGCGAAGGAGGCGATGCGCACCTACCGCGCGGCGACGATGTCGCCGGACACCATCGCCGGCGCGATCTCCTACGCGATCGGGCAGCCGGACGGCGTCGACGTCAACGAGATCGTCGTGCGGCCGACCGCGCAGCGGTGATCAGCGCTCCAGCTCGGCGATGACCCGCGGGATCTCGGCGATGAGTTCCCGCGCCAGCAGGCCGGTGCTGCCGGTGGCCGGGATCAGCCGCTGGCCGGCCACGGCGTGGACGTGCGTCGCCCACCAGGCGGCCTGGTCGGGTTCGGCGCCCCGGGCGAGGAACCCGCCGGTCAGCCCGGCCAGCACGTCCCCGCTGCCGGACGTCGCCAGCCCGACGTGGCCGCTGCCGTCCCGCCAGGTGCGGCCGTCGGGCGCGGCGACCACGCCCATCAGCAGCACCACCCCGCGGTAGCGCCGGGCGATCCGCACCGCCGTCGCCAGGTCGTCGACGTCCTTCTCCTCGCAGCCGTCCAGGAAGGCCGCTTCGACCCGGTTCGGGGTGAGGAGGAGCCGGTCGGCCAGCGGTTCGGCCAGCTCCGGGGCCCGGCTCAGCGCGCCGAGCGCGAACGCGTCGAGCACCACCCGCGCGTCCGGCGCGATCGCGGGAACCAGGCGCCGCAGCAGCGCTTCGGTCTCCTCGGCACCGGTCAGGCCGGGGCCGACCACGACGGTCCCGGCGCCCGGGAGGACGTCGGCCAGCCGGTCGGCGGCGTCGGCGGCGATCGCGCCCGACGTGGTTTCCGGCAGCCCGAGGACCGACGCCTCGGGTACCGCGACGCCGAGCGCCGTCGCGTGGCGTTCGGCGACCGCCAGCTGGAGCGTGCCCGCCCCGGCGCGCAGGGCGGCGGTGCCGGACAACGCGGGCGCGCCCGGCACCGTCCGGGCGCCGCCGACGACGAGCACGGTGCCGCGCTCGCCGGTGCCGATCCGCCGGTCCCGCACCAGGGCCGGGCTGATCGGCACCGGCTCAGGAAAGCTGTCGCGCGGCATCGTCGTCCGCCGTCGGCGGGGTGTCGGTGGCGTGCAGGTGCCCGACTTCCTGGGCGAGCACCATGGTGAACCCGCCGTCGCGGTCACGCTCCCAGGACGTCACCGAGCCGTTGGGGACCTCGGTCGCGTCGGCGGCGCGGAGCAGGTCGGGCTCCGGCAGTCCTTCGAGGAGGTAGCGCAGGGCGAAGACGGTCATCTCGTGCGCCGCCAGCAGAACGCGCTGCCCGGCGTGCTCCGCGCTCAGCTCGTGCAGCAGGGAACGCAGCCGCAGCACGACGTCGGCCCAGGATTCGCCGCCCGGCGGGCGGTAGTAGAACTTCCCCAGCCGCCGCTTGCGCCGCAGCTCGTCGGGCCACCGCTCGCGGACGCCGTGAGAGGTCAGCAGGTCCAGGACGCCGAGTTCGCGGTCGCGCAGCCGTTCGTCGGGGACGATCGCGACCCCGTCGGGCGTGGCCAGCCGGGCGGTGTCCCAGGCGCGGCGGTAGGTCGACGTGACCACGAGGTCCGGCGGGTGCCCGGCGAACAGCTCCCCCGCCGCCTCGGCTTGTTCCCGGCCCAGTTCCGTCAGCGGGACGTCGGCGTCGCGCTCGGCGATGTCGATCACATCCGCTCCGGCCGACTCCGCTTCCTCCCGGGCCACGTTCCCGGTGCTCTGCCCGTGGCGCAGCACCGCCACCCACTCCAAGTCGACGCTCACGCCCCGATGACTACCCCCGGCAACCCGCCGTCGAAACCCGGGATGGTTAGGCCCGCGAAGGGGTGACGGCTAGGGTCGTTCCATGTCGCGAAGTCTCGACGCCCACGATCGGCTGCAACAGGTGGAGACGATCATCGGCGCCCCGGCCGCCCACCTCGCGCTGGCCCGGATGATCGCCGAGACGTTGCACCGCTTGCGGGACGTCATGGGAGTCGACACGGCGACCGTGCTGCGGTACCAGCCCAGCGCCCGCCAGCTCGTGGCGTTCGCCGCGGCCGGCATCGAGGAAGAGGTCCACCAGGGCGTGCGGGTGCCGGTGGGCAGCGGGTTCGCCGGCCGGGTCGCGCTCGAGCGGGTCCCGGTCATCATCGACCACGTCGACGAAACCACCGTCTCGAACTCCCTGCTGTGGGAGCGGGGACTGCAGTCGATGCTCGGCGTGCCCATGCTCGCCGGCAGCGAGCTCGTCGGGGTGCTGCACATCGGCTCGGTCGAGCACCGGCTGTTCGGCGAGCCCGACGTCGCGATGATGCAGCTGCTCGCCGACCGCCTCGCGACGGCGATCCAGCTGGAAGCCCGGGAAGAGAACCGCACCGCCACCATGGCGCTGCAGCGCAGCCTCCTGCCGAGCACCCTGCCCGAGGTGCCCGGCCTGGCCTTCGGCGCCCGGTACGTCCCCGGCGCGGAAACCGGCCTCGGCGGCGACTGGTACGACCTCTTCACCCTGCCGGGCGACCGGGTCGGCGTCGTGATGGGCGACGTCTCGGGCCACGGCCTCGACGCGGCGGTGATCATGGGACGGCTGCGCAGCGCCCTGCGCGCCTACGCCCTCGACTGCGAGAGCCCGGCCGAGGTGCTCGCCAAGCTCGACCGCAAGGCCAACCACTTCGAACACGGGGCGATGGCCACGGTGGCCTACGGGATCATCGGCCCCGGCCGCGAAGCGGTGACGTTGTCGCTGGCCGGGCACCTGCCCCCGGTGCTGGCCGTGCCGGGTGAACCGGGCCGGCTGGTGGACGTGCCGCCGGATCCCCCGATCGGGCTGACGATCGGCGAGCCCGAACGCCGGACGTCCGTGGTCGCCCTCCCGCCGGAGAGCGTGCTGGCGTTCTACACCGACGGCCTGGTCGAACGCCGGGACCGGCCGGTGGACACCGGGATGGAGCTGCTGGCGGAGACCGTGCGCACCGGGGAGCCCGAGCGGGCCTGCGCGCAGATCATGGCGACGCTGATCGGCGGCCGGGCGGCCCAGGACGACGTCGCCCTGCTGGCCATCCAGCGCCTCGCCGTCCCGGCCGGCTGAAGCGCGACCGGGACGACGGGGGTCAGGACCCGGCCAGTGCCGCTTCCCGGGTCGGGAAGAGCGAGAGGCTGTCCTCGAGGCCGGTGAGCTGGATCGGGCGCAGGGTGGCCCGGCCGGACGCGACGATCCGCACCGCGGTGCTCGCGGGAGCGTTGCGGTGGATCGTCAGCAACGCCGTCAGCCCCGGCGAGGCGAGGAACTCGACCCGGGTCAGGTCGACGACGACCACCGGCGGCGCCGCCGCCAGCACCTCGTCCGCGGCCGCCACGAGCGCGGGCGCCGTGGTCGTGTCCACGTCCCCGACGACCTCGACGACGACGGCACCGTCCTGCTCCGTTCTGGTGATCCCGAATTCCCCGAACGACACAGCGGCCGACGCGAAACCACTGTGGGTGTGCTCTGTCATGGCACGTACTCCTGCCTTCGGCACGCCACCGGGGTGTCCGGCGGACGTGCGTGATCACGAAGGCTGTTTGCTCAACCGGTGTCAATCATGCCCGTCCTGGCGCCGCTCCGCCGCGCCAGCGGCCGGTCGACTTTCCGGCAGGCCCGCGAACAGGCAGGATGGGCGCCATGGCCGAGAGAGACGTGACCGGGGACGCACTCGGCGATGCGGTCGGTCCGGCCGGATCCGTGGTGCTGGAGGACCGGGCCGGCGTCGCGGTGCTCCACGTCGAAGGCGCTCTGGACCTCGCGCTGGCACCGAAACTCCGCCAATTGGCCGAACGCGCGGCCCGGTCGCGGCCGGCGCTGCTCGTCATCGACCTCACCGACGTCACCTTCCTGGCGTCGGCGGGCATGGCCGAGCTGGTCCGGGCGCACCGCGGGCAGGCCGCGACCGCGCCGCTGCGGGTGGTCGCCCGCGGCCGGATCACCCTGCGCCCGCTGGAACTGACCCGGCTGACCGACGAGCTCGCCATCTACCCCTCGCTGTCCGAAGCGCTGGCGCGCTGATGGCGTCCGGTCCGGGGGCCGAAGGAGTGCTGGAAGCCGTGCGCCGCGCGTTCGTCGGCGGCGACGGCGCCCCGGCCGCCACCGGGATCCGCCCGCTCTGCCCCGCCGAAGCACGCGCGGTGCTGGGCGACCGGACCGCCGTGGCCGTGACCGACCCGGCGGTGCTGGCGGAGCTGCTGCCCGGTGCGGAGGTCACGCGGGCGGTCGCCGTCGCCGACGGCGAGCACGGCACAGTGGTCTACACCACCGAGTGCGTCGGGGACCTGCCCGCGCTCGTCGCCGCCGCCGTCGAGGCCGCCACCGCGGACCTGACCGCGACCGTCCGGCGGCTGCGGGGCGAGGCCGTGGTGCTGGACGCGCTGCACTCCATCGGCCGCGAGCTGACCGCCCAGCTCGACATCGACCGCATCGTGCAGGACGCGACCGACGCCGCCACGGAGGCGACCGGAGCCGGCTTCGGCGCGTTCTTCTACAACCTGGTGAACGACCTCGGCGAGTCCTACACGCTGTACACGATTTCGGGTGTGCCGCGGGAGAAGTTCACGCGGTTCCCGATGCCGCGCAACACCTCGGTCTTCGCGCCGACGTTCGACGGTACCGCCACCGTGCGCAGCCCCGACATCACGAAGGACGCGCGGTTCGGGAAGAACGCGCCGTACCACGGGATGCCGGCGGGGCACCTGCCCGTGTGCAGCTACCTGGCGGTTTCGGCGCTCAGCCCGACCACCGGCGAGGTGCTGGGCGGGTTCTTCTTCGGCCACCCCGAACCGGACCGGTTCACCGCCCGGCACGAGTACCTCGCCGAAGGCATCGCCGCGTACACGGCCATCGCGCTCGACAACGCCCGCCTCTACGAACGCGAGCGCACGCTGGCCACCGAGCTGTCCCGCAGCATGCTGCCGGTCGCCCCGCCCACGCCGGGACTCACCGTGCTCACCCGGTACCTGCCCGCGGTCACCGGCAGCAAGGTGGGCGGCGACTGGTTCGACGTGATCCGGCTGCCCTCCGGCGGGACGGCGTTCGTCATCGGCGACGTCGTCGGCCACGGCGTCACGGCCGCGACGGTGATGGGCCAGGTCCGGACCGCGATCCGCTGCTACGCCCGGCTCGAGCTGCCGCCGTCGGAGGTCCTGCGCCACGTTTCCGACCTCACCGCCGGGCTGTTCGGCGAGAGTTTCGTGACGTGTTTCTACGCGGTCCACCAGCCGGCCGACGGCACGCTGACCTTCGCGAACGCCGGCCACCTGCCCGCGATCCTGATCCGCCCCGGCGAGCCGCCCGAGCAGATCGGCGAGGCGCTGGCGCAGCCGCTCGGCGTCGGTTCGGTCTTCCCCCAGCGCTCCACCGGGTTCCCGCCCGGCGCGGACCTGGTGCTCTACACCGACGGGCTCGTCGAGAGCCTCACCCGCGACCTCACGCTGGGCATCGAATGGCTGCTGGCGGGTATCCCCGGCCTGCTGGCCGCAGCCGACCTCGAAACGGCGTGGGACAAGCTCGTGCAGGAACTGACGCGTGGACGGCACGACGACGACGTCGCGGTCATCCACGTGCGCCACCGCGGAGAGGACGCCCCGTGACGGACCCCCTCCCCCCGGGAGCGCCACCCGCTCCCCCGGCGTCGTTCCACCGGCGCACCCCCGCGATCGCCGGCCGCCTGCCGGACCTGCGCGAGGCGCTGACCGAGTGGCTGCGCGCGCTCGGCCTGAGCGAGGAACGGCAGGAGGACATCGTCCTGGCGGGCTACGAAGCGATGGCCAACTCGGCGGAGCACGCCTACCGCGACCGCGAACCGGGGTCGATCGACGTCCGGGCGGAGGCGCTGTCCGGCCGGCTCACGGTGACGGTGACCGACTACGGCACTTGGCAACCGCCGGCGGAGACGAACGGCCTGCGCGGGCGCGGGCTGTTGCTGATCGATTCGCTCGCGGACCAGAGCGCAAAGGTGCACCGTGAGGACGGGACCACGGTCACCATGACCTGGCTGCTCGACGTGAGCTGACGGTCACGCGTCAACTCGTCCCCGGCTGGGCACTCACCGGTCGAGTAGTCTCGTCGAGGGCGCGCGAACCGGGAGTGTGATGAGCGTCGGTGAAGAGTCCGGCCGTCGCGCCGTGTTTCCCGGGGCCAGCCGGATGGCCGCCCGGATGCGGGACTTCGACTGGGCTTCCTCGCCGCTCGGCGACCCGGCGGGCTGGCCCGCGAGCCTGACGACCGCGGTCCGCATCTGCCTCACCTCCCGCTTCCCCATGATCGTCTGGTGGGGGCCGGAGCTGCGCTTCCTCTACAACGACGCCTACCTGCCGCTGCTCGGCACCAAGCACCCCGCGCTCGACAAGCCCGGTGCGCGCGTCTGGGACGAGATCTGGCACATCATCGGCCCGATGCTCGACAGCGTGATGACCACCGGCGAGGCGACCTGGTCCGAAGACCTGCTGCTGCCGATGAACCGCCACGGCTACTGGGAAGAGACGTACTGGACGTACTCCTACAGCCCGGTGCACGACGACGAGGGCACGGTCCGCGCGGTCTTCACCGCGGTCACCGACACGACCGAGCGCGTGATCGGCGGGCGCCGGTTGGCGACGCTGCGCGAACTCGGCACCCGGACCGTCGGCGCCCGGACCGTCGGCGAGGCGTGTGACCTGGTCACCGCGGTGCTGGGGCGGGCCGGTGCCGACGTCCCGTACGCCGCCATCCACGTCCGCGGCGACGACGGCGAACTCGAACTGGCCGCGGTCACCCCCGGCGGCGAAGGAGCGGGCCGCCCGGGCGCCTGGCCGCTCGCTGAGGTGCTCGCCGACGGCGTGCCGCGGACGGTGTCGGACGCGGAGTTCGGCGAGCTGCCGGCGGGCGGCTGGTCCACGCCGCCCACCGAGGCCGTGGTGCTGCCGCTGCCGGGCGACCCCGGGAACTCCGCGACGGGCGTGATCGTGCTCGCGGCGAGCGCCGGGCGCGCGCTCGACGAGTCGTACCGGACGTTCCTGAGCCTGGTCGCGCAGCAGACGGCGGCCCTGATCAACGGCGCGATCGCCTACCGGCTGCAGCAGCGGCGGGCCGAGGAGCTGACCGCGCTGGACGCGGCGAAGACGACGTTCTTCGCCAACATCAGCCACGAGTTCCGCACCCCGCTCACGCTGATCCTGAGCCCGGCGGCCGAACTGCGGGACGCGGTCGGTGACGCCGACGAGCGGATCCGCGAAGAGGTGGCCGTCATCCACCGCAACGCGTTGCGGCTGGGCCGGCTGGTGAACAACCTGCTCGACTTCTCCCGGATCGAGGCCGGCCGGATGCAGGCCCGCTTCGAGCCGGTGGACCTGGCGGCGTTCACCGCGGAGCTGGCGAGCCTCTTCCGCGCCGCGGCCGAACGGGCGGGGCTCGCGTTCGAAGTGGACTGCCGCCCGCTGGGCGAGCCGGTGCACGTCGACCGCGGGATGTGGGAGAAGGTCGTCTTCAACCTGCTGTCCAACGCGGTCAAGTTCACCTTCGACGGCGCGATCCGCGTGACCGCCGTCCTCGACGGCCGGGACGCCGTGGTCGCCGTGTCCGACACCGGGACCGGCATCGACGCCGCCGAGCTGCCGCGCCTGTTCGAGCGGTTCCACCGGATCCCGTCGGCGCGGGCCCGCTCGAACGAGGGCAGCGGGATCGGCTTGGCGCTGGTGCGCGAGCTCGTCGGCATGCACGGCGGCACCATCGCCGTCGAGAGCGAGCCCGGCGCCGGGACGACGTTCCGGATCCGGCTGCCGCTGGGCACCCGGCACCTGCCCGCCGACCAGGTCGCCGCGGAGCCTGTCGCGGCCGGGATCGCCGCGGACACCGCGGAACCGTACGTGCAGGAAGCGCTGCGGTGGCTGCCCGAAGCGGACCAGACGGCGACGTCCGCGCCGGCCACGGCCGCCGGGGCGCGCGTGCTGATCGCCGACGACAACGCCGACATGCGCGACTACCTCGTGCGGCTGCTGCGGGACGACTACGCGGTGACGTCCGTGCGGGACGGCGCCGAGGCGTTCGAAGCCGCGTGCGCCGAGCCGCCCGAGCTGATCATCAGCGACGTGATGATGCCCCGGCTGGACGGCCTCGGCCTGCTCGCCGAGTTGCGGGGCGACCCGCGCACCACCGCCGTGCCCGTGCTGCTGCTCTCGGCCAGGGCCGGGCAGGAGGCCGCCGTCGACGGGCTGGCCGCCGGGGCCGACGACTACCTCGTGAAGCCGTTCTCGGCCCCGGAACTGCTCGCCCGCGTCCGCACGACCATCCAGCTGGCGCGGCTGCGGTCGCAGCACGCCCGGTGGCGCGCGGCGCTGATCGAGTCCCTGCAGGAGGGATTCTTCGTCAGCGACGCCGAAGGCCGGGTCGTGGAGATCAACGCGGCGTTCACCGACGTGCTGGGCGTGGGCCCGGAGGGACTGCCCTACTCCGAGCCGTTCCCGTGGTGGCCGGACCCCGGCACCGACCCCGACGCCCACCGCCAGGTCGTCGCGGCCTACGAGCAGGCCCGGACCGCGCCGGCCGGCAGCTTCGTGGTGCCGCTGCGGCACCGCGACGGGCACCGCGTGTGGGCCGCGATCGCCTACAACGCGCTGCACGACGACGAGGGCCGCCGCCGGCTGGTCGGCACGGTCCGCGACGTCACGACCGAGCGCTACGCCGTGCAGCGCGAGACCGCGCTCGCCGCGATGAACCAGCGCCTCACCGGGGTCAGTGGGGTGCCGGAGGTGCTCCGCGCCGCGCTCGAGCTGGTGCGCGAGCTGTGGGCGGCCGAGCGGGTCCTCACGGTGACCTGGCCGGGCGACGGCGAGCCGGAGATCGCCTCGACCGACCCCCGCGACCGCGGCTGGACCGATCTCGCCGCGCCGCTGCGCGAGACCCTCGGCCGGCTCCGCTCGCTCCCGGCGTTGCACACGACGGTGGTGGACGGCGGGGCCGGCGCGTCCGTCGAGCACCCCGGCGGCCGGCTGACGCTCTGGGTCGAACCCGCACCGGGCCGTCTTCTCGGCACCGAAGACCGGACGCTGCTGGCGCTGCTGGCCGGGACGCTCGCGCACGCCCTGCAGCGCGCGCACCGCGACGACCGGCAGCGGGAGGTCGCGGTCGCGCTGCAGCGCTCGATCCTCGGCCCGGCCCGGCTCCCCGACGGCTTCGCGGTGCGCTACGAGCCGGCGACCCCGCCCCTGGAGGTCGGCGGCGACTGGTACGACGTCATCGCGCTGGGCGGCGACCGGATCGGCATCGTCGTCGGCGACTGCGTCGGCCGGGGGCTCACGGCGGCCGCGGTGATGGGCCAGCTCCGCAGCGCCTGCCGCGCGCTGCTGCTGGAGGCCAACGGCCCGGCGCACACCCTGAACACCCTCGACCGCTTCGCCGACCGGCTGCCGGGTGCCTTGTGCACCACCGTTTTCTGCGGGGTCCTCGACCCGGCCACCGGCACGCTGACCTACAGCAGCGCCGGGCACCCGCCCGCCACCCTGGTGCACAGCGACGGCTCGGCGGAGTTCCTCGACGCGGGTGGCAGCGTGCCGCTCGCCGTGCGCGTCGAGGCGAACCGGCCGGAGGCCACCGCGGTCGTCCCCGTCGGCTCGTTGCTGATGCTCTACACCGACGGGCTCGTCGAACGCCGCCGCGAATCCCTCGACGACGGCATCACCCGGGCCACCGAGGTGGCCCACGACGTGCGGGAGGCCGACCTGACCGACCTCGCGGCCACCCTGATGGGCCGGCTCCGGCCCGACGACGGCTACGAAGACGACGTCGCCCTGCTGCTCTACCGCCGTTCGGTGCCCCCGCTGGAACTCGACTTCGCGGCGCACCCGGACAGCCTCGCCTCGACCCGCACCTGGCTGCGCGCGTGGCTCGCCAACGCGGAACTCGAGCCCGAACTCGCCCAGGACGTCCTCGTCGCGACGGGCGAGGCGTGCGCCAACGCCGTCGAGCACGCCTACCCCGGCGCGACGGGCGGCAACGCGCACCTCGCCGCCCGGTTCAGCGGCTCCCGCCTGGTCGTCGTGGTCACCGACGACGGCCGCTGGAAGCAACCACCACCGGACAACCAGGTGCTGCGCGGCCGCGGCATGCCGATGATGGAGGCACTGGCCGACGCGGTCACCGTCCGGCACGACGCCGACGGCACCACCGTCACGCTGGAATGGAGAACCGGTTCGTGAGAACGCCGCTCACCCTGGACGCCGGCCGCGGCGACGACGGCGGCCCGGCCCTGCGCGTCACCGGCGAGATCGACATGAGCAACGCCGCCGAGTTCGGCGCGGCCCTGGACCGCGAGCTGGCGGCGGCGACCGCGATCACCGTGGACCTCACCGGCGTGGCCTACCTCGACAGCGCGGGCGTGGCGGTGCTGTTCGACCGGGCCGAGGCGCACGACCTGCGCCTGATCGCCCCGCGGCTGCTCGAACGCGTCCTGCGGGTGTCGGGCCTCGCGCAGGTCGCGAAGGTGACCGTCCGCTGAAGGGTTGACCCGTTCCGCACGGGGTACGTCACCCGAAGCGACGGTCGCGGGGTGGGTTGTGCCGCCGGCCGGCGCGAGGTGGTTCCCGGCGCCAACCCACGACGTTCAGCAGCGAGCGCCGGGCCGGAACCACCGCTTCACCGCCTGGCTCCCCCTCCCGGCCGGCTCCCCCGATGTCATGAAAGAGTCGTTCACCTCGCCAGACGACATGAACGACCCTTTCATGACATCCCCGCGGCGCCGGGCGGACCACGCGGGTGTTGCGGAAGACGCACCACCCGCGGGTAAGGTTTCGCCGTTCCGTTGAAGCAGCAGCGGTGCGCTCGACGACCGCCGTCCGGGACGGGAGATGATCGCGTGACCGGTGAACCGCTCCCGCCGGAGCACCTCGACGAGCTGACCGCCGCCATGGCGGGGCTGACGGACGCGCTCGAGTCCGAGCCCGCCGAGGCCGAAATACTGGACGCCGTCTGCGCGGAAGCCGTCCGCGCCGTGCCCGGTGCCGACATGGCCAGCATCACCGCGATCCGGGACGGCGAGCCGGCGACCGTGGCGTCCACCGACGAGCGCGCCGTCGAGATCGACCGGTTCCAGTACGCGGCGGGCGAAGGCCCGTGCCTGCGGGCCGCCGCGACCGGGGAGATCGTGCGGCTGCCGCTGGCCGTCGCGGACGACGTGTGGCCGTCGTTCACCACGCACGCGCGCGGTCTCGGCGTCGGCAGCTACCTCGCCGCGCCGCTGCGGGTGGACGAGCACCTCTCCGGCGCGCTCAACCTCTTCGGCTACGGCGACCACGGGTTCGCCGAGACCGACTCGCGGTTGCTGCAGCTCTACACCACGATCGTCGCGTTCGGGCTGCGCACCACCCGGCGCTACCGCCAGGCCCGAAGACAGGCGATCGAGCTGGAAGCGGCGATGCGCACGCGGGCGGTGATCGAGCAGGCCAAGGGCATCCTGATGGCCGTGCACCGGATCGGTGCCGACGACGCGATGAAGCGGCTGGTCGCGGAGTCCCAGCACACCAACGTGAAGCTGCGGGACGTCGCGGCCCGGTTCGTCGAAGACCTCTCCGCCGGCTGAGCCGCTCAGGCGGTGCGGCGCACGGGGAACGGCCAGGTCAGCGTGATCACGGTGCCGTCGTCGGTGGAGCGCAGGTCGAGCCCGTCGACGAGCGCCTGGATCAGGCGCAGGCCGCGGCCGCCGTCGTCGCGCTCGGTGATCGACTCCCAGCGGCCCTGGTCGGCGACGGTGATGACCAGCACCTCCTCGTCGACCCGGGCGCGGACGTCGATCAGCCCCGGCCGGCCGCCGTAGGCGTGGTCGAGCACGTTGGCCATGGCTTCCCAGCACGCCAGCACGACGTCGTCGGCCTGCCTGCCGACCTCGTCGCCGGCCCGTCGCCGCAGCCAGGAAATCAGGTGTCTGCGCAGGCTGGGCAACGTCCGTGGCGAAATCGTGCCGCGGTACCGCCAGCCGTCCGATCCCAGCTCTTCCACGTTCACCTCCCCGGGGGACTGTCGGTTTGCTACCCACCGGTTCGCTATCTCAATCACGAGTAACGACTTTCCTGCTGCGTTCGGCCCTGGTGCGTGGCGCGCCCGCCGTGATCGGATGGGCGGATGACTCGGTCGACGTGGTCCGTGGTGCTGAGCGCGGTGCTGGCCGCGCCCCTGCTGTCCGCCCCGGTGGCCTCGGCCGCCTCCGCGCCGGGGCCGGGTGCGGTGTCGCACTTCGGCCTGGCCCGCAAGGACTGCCTGGGCACCGCCCGGAACACGGCGAGCAAGGCGTGGTTCACGGTGGCGGGCGGTGTGCTGTCCGACGTCTACGCCCCGGTGATCGACAACACGAACGTCGAGTCGCTGCAGTTCGCCGTCACCGACGGGCGCAGCTTCACCGACCTGCAGGCGCGCGACATGACCTACACGGTCCGCACCAGCGCGGGCGGGATGGCCTGCGAGGTGACGTCGACCCCGCGCAGCGGCCGGTACCGGCTGGTCACCGAGTACCTGGCCGACCCGGCCCGGACCGGCGTCCTGATCCGGACGCGCCTCGAACCGCTGCGGGGCTCCGGCGACGACCTCAAGGTCTACGTCCGGTACGACGCCAGCATCAACGGCAACGGCGGGGGCGGCCCGGCCAACGGCGGCGGGGACACCGCCACCGTCGACGCGGCGACGAGCGCGCTGGTCAGCGCCGACGCGAACACCGCCTCCAGCGCCCCGGCCCGCGACTACGGCACGCCGCTGGCCGCCGCGCTGCGCGCCGACCGCCGGTTTCTGGCGACGTCCAGCGGGTTCGCCGGCACCGCGGGCGACGGGCTCGCGCAGCTGGACCGCGACCACCGGCTCACCGACCCGACGCCGTCGGCGGTGAACGGGAACGTGGTGCAGACCGCGCAGCTGGACCTGCGGCCGCACCGGCCCGCCGTGCTGGCGCTCGGGTTCGGCGCCGACGCGCGCGCCGCCGTCGCTGCTGCCGGGGCGAGCCTGCGCACGCCGTTCGACCAGAGCCTGCGCCAGTACGCGCGCGAGTGGCGCGACTACGACAACGGGCTGGTCCCGGTGCGCGGCAAGGACTCCGACGCGTACTTCCAGTCGGTCAACGTGCTGAAAGCCAGTGAGGACAAGACCTTCCCCGGCGCGGTGGTCGCGTCGCTCGGCAGCCCGTGGGGGCAGGCGGTCTCCGCGGGCGACGCGCCCGGCGGCAAGCCGGTGTACTTCGGGTCCTACCGCGAGATCTTCGCCCGCGACCTCTACGAAAGCTTCTCCGGCCTGCTCGCGGCCGGCGACCGCGAAACGGCGCGGGCGAGCGTGCGCTGGCTGTTCACCCGCCAGCAGCAGCCGGACGGCCGGTTCCCGCGCAACTCCCTGCTCAACGGCAAGAAGGCACCCGACTCCGGTGGTGACCAGCTCGACGAAAGCGCGTACCCGATCCTGATGGCGCTGCAAGCCGGGCTCGACCGCGACCGCACGCTCTACACCGACCACATCCGCGCGGCCGCGGACTTCGTCGTCGCGCACGGGCCGGCGTTCGGTTCGGAGCGCTGGGAAGAACAGGGCGGCTACTCCCCCTCGACCATCGCCGCCGAGATCGCCGGGCTGGTCGCCGCGGGCGTGATCGCCGACCGCAACGGCGACCCGGCGCGCGCGAACGTCTACCGGGCCACCGCGGACCACTTCCAGCGCAGCATCAAGGGCTGGACGGTCACGTCGAACGGCCCGTACGGCGGCCGGTACTTCCTGCGGCTGACCAAGAACGGCGATCCGGACTCCGAGTGGATCTACAACCTCGGCAACGGTTCGGTCGACGCCGACCAGCGCGCGGTCGTCGACGCCGGGTTCCTCGAGCTGCCGCGCCTGGGCGTGCTGCCCGCGAACGACCCGGACGTCGCCGCGTCGCTCGCCGTCGTGGACCGCGTGATCAAGAAGGACACCCCCGCCGGGCCGGGCTGGTACCGCTACGGCACGTCGGCGGCGGGCAGCGAGGACGGCTACGGCGACTGCTACGAACCGGACCCGACGAACTGCGGCCCGACCGGGGCGCCGTGGCCCTCGACGAACACCGGGTCCGGGCACCTGTGGCCGGTGCTGGCCGGCGAACGCGGCGAGCACGCCGTGCAGACGGGAGACCGGGCCGGCGCGGCGGCGCTGCTGGGCGCGATGCGGGCGCAGACCGGCGGCACCGGGCTGATCCCCGAGCAGATCTGGGAGAACCCGGCGCTGCCCGCGTCCCCGTACGGCACGGACCCGCGGACCGCGTCGATCGGCTTCACCCCGGGCCAGTCGGTGGGTTCGGTGGCGCCCTTGAGCTGGGCGCAGTCGCAGTCGGTGCGGCTGGCCCGCGCGCTCGACGACGGGCGGCTGCCCGAGCAGCCCGCCGAGGTCCGCGCCCGGTACGTCACGCACGCGCCGCCCGCGGCACTGGCGGTGACGCTCGACGCGCCTGCGTCCGTGTCGACCGCGACCGCCGAGGTCACCGGCACCGCGCCGGCCGGCAGCCGGGTCGACCTCGCGGTGTCGGCCACCGACGCCGGGACGACATCGGTGGTGACGGTCCGGGCGTCGGCGGCCGGGACGTTCGCCGCGACCGTGCCGACCCCGCTCGGCGCGAACGTCGTCACGGCGGCCGCGACCGGCGCGGGCACCGGGTACGCGCAGAAGACGATCAGCTCCGACTTCGTCACCGGCACGGTCCTGCTCGACACCGCCGACCCGGACGGCGACGACAACGGCCCGGGCACGTACACCTACCCGACGGCGGGCGACTTCCACGCCGGCGCGTTCGACCTGCAGCGCTTCCAGGTCATCGACTCGGGCGCGAACCTGGTGTTCCGCGCCCAGCTCCGCGACCTGTCCCCGACGTTCGGCTCCCCGCTGGGCGCGCAGCTGCTGACGATCTACGCGCACGACCCGGCCGCGACGGCGACGTCGACCGCGCCGCCGTTCCCGAGCCGGGCGTACACGATCGCGCCGCAGGACGCGTGGAGCCGCCGCATCGAGGTCCAGGGCTTCGCCGAACCGGCGCTCGTCGACGCTTCGGGCGCTTCGCTCGCTTCGCCGTCTGTGCAGGCTTCGCAGGCGACGCGGTACATCACGGTGAGCGTGGCGAAGTCCGCGTTCGGGACGCCGTCGGCCGGGTGGACGTTCGCGGTGGTCCTCACCGGCCAGGACGGCAACTCCCCGGACCAGGCGCGCCCGTTCACGCCGACGGCCGGGCAGTACACGTTCGGCCTGTGCGCACCGGGCGCGACGTCCCCGGTGTGCGCGGTGGACCCGGCCACGGCCCCGAAGGCGTTCGACGTGCTGACGCCGTCCGGGGTCGAGCAGGCGGCCGAGCTGGACCCGACCCGCGGCCCGGTCGCCATCCGAGGGGTCCCGGTCGGCTGAGGTCCGATGTGGACCGGCCCCGGGTCGGCCCGCGATGTCATGAAAGGGTCGTTCACCTCGCCAGACGACATGAACGACCCTTTCACGACATCCCCGCCCAGGGCTCCGGCGAAGTCGCCGGCCCTGCGGACCCGGCACCATCCACAGTGGACTCAGTGCGGCAGGCCGGCGTTGAGCCGCGCCAGGATGCCGTGCGGGAAGGGCAGTTCCGGCGCGCTCACCTCGGTCAGCCGGTCGAGCTGGGCGCCGGTCACCTCGAGCGTCAGCGCGCCCAGGGTTTCGGCCAGCTGCTCGGGTGACCGCGCGCCGATCAGCGGGGCGGGCATCGCCGGGCGGCGCGTCACCCAGTGCAGCGCCACCTGGGCCGGGGTCGCGCCGACCTCGGCCGCGACGTCGCGGACCGCGTCCAGCACCGCCCAGCGGTTCCCGGGCGAGGCGCGGAGACCGGCGTCGCCCGGGGCGGCGAGCCGGCCGGTGCCCCCGCCGTCGCGGGTGTACTTGCCGGTGAGGAAGCCGCCGCCGATCGCGCCCCACGGCTGGATCGCGATGCCGAACTCCCGCGCCAGCGGCACGAACTCGGCCTCGATCGCGCGCTCGATCAGGGAGTACTCCAGCTGCAGCGCCGTCACCGGCGGCCCGCCGAGCATCGCGGCCTTCGTCGCGTACCACGCCGGGACGTCGCTGAGGCCGGCCGCGCGGATCTTGCCGGCCCGCACGAGGTCGTCGAACGCCGCCACGACCTCCTCCGCCGGGGTGAAGCCGTCCCAGATGTGCAGCCAGTACAGGTCGACGTGGTCGACGCCGAGCCGGCGCAGCGACGCTTCCAGCGAGGCGACCATGTTCTTGCGGCCGTTGCTGCGGCGGCGGGGATCGGAGTGCGGCCTGCCGTCGCGGAACCCGGGCCCGGAGTACTTGGTCGCGAGCACGACGTCGTCGCGCTCGACGTCGCGGAGGAACTCGCCGACCAGCTCCTCGCTGCGCCCGGCGCTGTAGTTGTCGGCGGTGTCGACGAAGTTGCCGCCGCGCTCGGTGTAGGCGCGGAAGACCTTGCGGGCGGTGTCGTCGTCGGCGCACAGGGGGCCGGTACCGAAGGTCATCGCGCCGAGCGCGAGCGGCGAAACGCGCAGCCCGGAACGGCCCAGCGGCCGGTAGTCGTCCAGTTCGGTCATGACTCGATCGTGCAACCCGGAGCGCGGTCCGGGTCAACCCGATCGGGGGGCATTCGCGGGCAACTTCGGGGAGTCATCCAGGCATATGTCCGGCAAGCACCGGATGAACGTCCGGGGTGCGCTAGCCTGGCCGGATCACGGGCGCCGGCCCGATCCCCGTCTCGAGGAGGCGAATTCGTGCAACCGAACTTGGGGCCAGGTGAAGACTTCCAGCTGCTGCTCGAACGGCAGGTCCGGGAAATGCAGTCGAAGGCCGCGGCGCTGAACGAAGCGATTTCCGCCGCCGGGGCCACGGTCCGCACCCGCGACGGCGCGGTCACCGTGACCCTCGCCCCGAACGGCGCGCTGACGAACCTCGAGCTCGGGCACCGCGCGTGCGAACTGGGCCCGGCGCGGCTGACCAAGGCGATCATGGGCGCGGTGCGCGACGCCCAGCGCCAGACCGCCCGCGCCGTCGCCGACTCCTTCGCGACCATCAACGGCGACGGCGAGTCGACCGACATGGTCCGGTCCTTCCTGCCGCCGGACCCGCCACCGGACGGCGACTTCGCGGCACCCGAGAGCGCGGCCGAACCGGAGCGGACCCCGCCGCCCGCACCGCCGCGCCCGCCGGCGCCGCCGTCCGCACCGCGTCGCCGTCCCCCGGCCGACGACCACCTCGACGACGAATCGAACCCCTGGTGAGCGGCGGCGGCTTCAAGGTCTCTTCGGAGCCCCTGGCCACCTTCGGCAAGCACCTCGACGAGCTGCAGAGCAACCTCAAGAGCACGTCCGACCTGGTCGGCGGCATGGTCTGCGACCCGGGCATGTTCGGCATCAACCCGGCGTGCCAGCTGATGGCCGCGGGCGCGAGCGCCTGGACGGACAAGGCGCGGCACCAGTTCGACGCCTACTCGAAGACCATCGGCGAGTTCGCCGACAAGGTCACCGAGGCCGCGAAGCGCTACCAGTCGGGTGAAGAGGACGCCGTGAACTCGATCGTGAGGTTCGACTAGTGGGCGACGACTACCAGAGCAAGGACGTCAGCCTCCACGGCTCGGAACTGTTCAACAGCGACAACGCATCGGCCGGCGCGGGCTTCTTCGAGGCGGCGATCGGCCTCGACAAGGCCGTCAAGGAGAACGACAAGGTCGCGATCGGCATCGGCTCGGCGGGCATGGCGCTGGAGACGATCGGCCTCGTGCTCGACCCGATCGGCAGCCTGCTCACGGCGGGGATCGGCTGGCTCATCGAGCACATCACGATCCTGCGCTGGCCGCTGGACATCCTGATGGGCGACCCGATCGGCATCGCGGCGGCCAGTGAAGCGCTTTCCGCGGAGAAGAAGAAGCTCGAGGAGTGGTCGGCGCAGCACCAGCAGGCGCTCGACACACTGCTGAAGGAGTGGAGCGGCAACGCCGCGGACCAGTTCAAGAAGGACATGGACGCGGTCACCGAGCAGCTGGGTTCCCTCGGCTGGTACCTCGACCAGGCCGGCAAGAACATGAAGATCGCGGGCGGCATCGTCGGCGCCTTCCGCGGCATCCTGCGCGACCTGATCGCGATGCTCCTCGCGACGATCATCAAGGGCGCCCTGATCGCGGCGGCCCTCGCCCCGGTGACGTTCGGCGCGTCGATCGCCATCTTCATCGGCACGACCATCGGCACGGTGGCCACGGCCCTCGGCAAGATCGGCGCGAAGCTCGCCCAGCTGGCGAAGAAGCTCGGCGACCTGCTGCAGGCCCTGACGAAGATGGGCAAGGCAGGCGACGACCTGGCGGCGGTCAAACCCCCGTCGAGCAGCCTCACGCCGACGCCCACCCCGAAACCGGACGCGACTCCGGCCCCGAAGCCGGACCCCAAGCCGACTTCGGCGACGCCGGAACCGAAACCCGAGCCGAAGCCGGACCCCAAACCCGACACCACCCCGTCCTCGGCCACGCCCGAGCCGAAGCCCGAGCCCAAGCCGGAGCCCGCGCCCTCCTCATCCTCGGCGACGCCCGAACCCAAGCCCGACACCACCCCGTCCTCCGCGACGCCGGAACCGAAACCCGAACCCAAACCCGACACCACTCCGGAACCGAAACCGGACCCCAAGCCCGAACCCGCGCCGTCCTCATCCTCGGCGACGCCCGAACCGAAACCCGAACCCAAGCCGGACCCCAAGCCCGAGCCCAAGCCGGAGCCCGCGCCCTCCTCATCCTCGGCGACGCCCGAGCCCAAGCCCGAGCCGAAACCGGACCCCAAGCCCGAGCCCGCGCCCTCCTCGTCCTCGGCCACCCCGGAGCCCAAGCCGGACCCGAAACCGGACCCCACCCCGGCCCCCGATCCCAAGCCGCACAAGCCCTTCACCGATCAGATGACCGACGTCATCAAGAACAAACTGTCCCAAGTGGACGGCGTAACCCCCGAGATCATGCAGAAGTTCGACAAGATCTCCAACTTCTCCGTGCACGAACTGGGCAAGCTCTTCGGCAAGGAAGGCGCCGAAAGGTTCGAGTCGGCCATCAAGGTCATGACCGACCCGTGGTTCGGCAAGTCGGGCCTGGCGGGCAAGACCGTCGTCGACATGATCAAGGGCGTGCCCGCCAGCATCGGCAACGTCACCGGCGGCGGGGACGACGACTAGTCCAGCGTCACCGCCCGGGACGCGAGGTGCAGGGCCAGCCGCTCGTCCGGGCGGGACAGGTCCACGCCGAGCAGCTGCGAAATCCGCGCCACCCGCGCGGCCACGGTGTTGCGGTGCACGCCCAGCACCGTGGCCGTCTCGGCGAGGGACGACTCCGCGTCCAGGTACGCCGCCAGGGTGCGGACCAGGTCGCCCGGGGCGTCCAGCAGCGGGGCGATCAGTGCCCGCGCGGCCGGCTCGAACGTGTCCGTGCGGGTCCACTCGAGCAGCAGCTGGGCCATGCCGAGCTGGTCGACGTGCAGGAAGTGCCCGGTTTCCGGCCGAGTCGCGGCGAGCCGGGCCGCGTCGCGGGCTTCCGCGACCGTCGCCGCGAGGCCTTCCGGGCGCGCGTGCGGCCGGCCGACGCCCATGTGCGCGCCCAGGTGGAGCGTCCGGTGCGCCGCCTGCAGCCGGGTCGCCAGCGACCGGACGCGGGCCGCGGTCGGCTCGTGGTCGAAGGTGACCCAGCCGGTCCAGCCGTCGCCGTGCTCCACGACCACCGCCTCGACGTCCTCCGCCCGCAGCGCGCGCACCACGTCCTGGGTGCGGGCCACGGTGTCGACCGCCGCGGGGACGCCGATGTGCAGCCCGACGTGCCAGCCGCCGAGCCGCCAGCCGGCGTCCGCGACCCGGCGGCGCAGGTCCGCGCCGGGCTCGGTGTCCAGGCGCAGCAGGTCGCCGAGCAACGCCGTGCGCGACCGCGCGTCCCGCTCCAGCTCCAGCCGGTTGGCCAGCAGCCAGCGCTGGAGCGCGCCGGCGGCCACCGCGAGCGCGGGCGGGACGACGTCGGCGCGGGCGGCTTCGGTCCCCCGCAGCTCGGCCGCCAGCCACAGCGCCGGGCGCTGCAGCAGCACCGGATGGGCCACCAGCACGCCGTCGTCGAGGTCGGTGCGCTGCGGGACCGGCTCGTCGAGCCGGACGCGCCCGGTGACTTCGCCTGCCAGCGGCGCGCCGCGGTCGTCCAGCACGGCGACCGGGGACCGCAGCAGCCGCCGCAGCACCGCGACGACCTCCTCCGGCGGGCGCAGCCGGTCGCCGAGCGCGCGGTGGGTGGCCAGCAGCAGCTCGGCGCGGTCCAGTTCGGGTGCCGCGAGCAGCAGCCGGGCCTCGACGAGCAGGTCCAGCGGCGACGCGCCGGTGCCCAGCAGCGGCACGGCCAGGCGGTCGGCGAGCAGGCGCGACGCGGTGAGCGGCGCGGCGCCGGGCAGCAGCACCGCGGCAGCCCCGGCGTCGGCGCACCGGCGCAGCAGGGCGTCGATCCGCCAGTCGGTCCCGGCGACCGGCCGGACGACGACGGTCAGCTCGCCGGCCACCGGCGTCCGCGAAGCGTCCAAAGTGGCCTGAACCGTCGCGAGTGGACGGTCGAGCCCGGCCGCGCCGGCGACCACCCGGACGTGCTCCGCCCAGCCCGGCAACGCGAGCACCCGCCGCAGGCTCACGGGAGCCCCCTCCCGCCATGCGCCCCAATGTGGCGTTCGGTGCGCTGGACGCACCGAACGCCACATTGGGTGCGCTGGACGCAACCAACGCCACATTGGGGCGCTGGGGGCCGCGCGGTCACGGGAGTCCCACCGGGTCGGAGTCGATGCCGTACGCGCGGGGGCGGACCACCGGCAGCCAGCGCGGGTCGGTCCAGAACGGCGCCGCCGCCAGGCGGACCACGTCGACCTCCACGCCCGCGCGGATCGCGTCGCACGGCACCGGGACGCCGGTGCAGTGGTCGAGCACCGACAGCACGTCCGGGGTGGACGCCACCGGCGCGCCGTCGCGCAAAGCCAGCAGGTATTCGTTCTCCATTTCCAGTCGCAGCAGGGCGCCGTCGCGGTGGTCGGCGAGCGTGACGCTGCCGCGGCCGAAGCCCGGGCTGCCGTGCTGGCCCGGCCCGACGTGCCGGGCGACTTCGAGGACCCGGCCGCGGCCCAGCACCGAGCCGTCCAGCGCCGCCTCGAGCGCCGCGCGCGCCGGGCTCTCCCCCGCCGCCAGCACGCGGCGGCCGAGGGCCAGCGCACCGCTCGTCGTGCCCGGCACCGCGCACCCGGCCAGTTCCCCGGCCGGGATGGGCGCGAGGGCGAACGCCGCCCAGCCGCCGGAACCGGCCAGGAACGCGCGGGTCCCCCGCTCGATGACGGCGTCGGACCCGGCCGCCAGCACCACCACCTGACCGCCGGGTTCGGCCAGCGCGGCCGGCGCGATCCCGCGGCCCGTCGCCGCGACGGAGAACTGGTCGAGCCGGGGCAATCCGCGGCCCGAAAGGTCGGCGTCGACGTACCCCAGACCCAGTTGATCCGCCACGACCAGCGGCAGCCCGTTGAGGCCGCCGATCTCGATGGACATCAGCGCGTCGGCGCGCGCACCGGTCCACCGTTCGACGGCGGCCACCGCGGCCGCGAACTCGTCCCCGCCGGGCAGCTTCTCGGTGAACGCCGCCGTGGCGCCGACGACGCCGACCGGCACCACCCGGGCCGCCGGGGCCAGCTCCGCCACCGGGGAAACTTCGAGCGCGCCGCCGTCGGAGAGCAGCCGGCGCAGCAGCACGGCGGCGGTGACGGTGTCCCCGCCACCGCCGGACCCGAGCAGGGCCACCCCGCGTTCGAGGGCGGCCACGTCACCGGCCGTGATGCGCATGACTGACCACAGTAGACGAGCTCAGCGCAGCGCGTACCCGCCGTCGGGGTAGAGCGTCGACCCCGTGGTGTACGTGCTGCCGAACAGGTACAGCACCGCGTCGGCCACTTCGGACTCCTTGCCGACGCGGTGCAGCAGCGTGTCCCGCGAGTACTGGCCGAAGCTCGCCTCCCGCACGGCGGCGGGCCGCGCGGCCCACAGGTCGCCGTCGATGGTCCCCGGCGCTACGACGTTCACCCGGATCGGTGCCAGCTCGACCGCGAGCCCCCGGCCGAGCCCCTCGACAGCGGCGTTGCAAGCGACGTACGCGGGCGCGGCGCCCGGCGGACGAACGCTCGCCGCGCCGGACACCAGCACGATCGACGCGTCGGGCGCCAGCTTCGGGACCACGTGCTTGACGGCGTGGTACTGGCCCCAGAACTTCGTCACGAACGGGCTGGCCGCGTCGGAGTCGCTCAGCTCCCGCAGCGGCCCGACCGTGTAGGACGCGCCGGGCGTGAAGAGGTGGTCGACGCGGTCGAGGGCGCCGAAGAACGCTGCCAGGGAGTCCTGGTCGGTGGTGTCGACGACCTGCCAGGTCCCGCCGATCTCCCCGGCCGCCGCCGCCAGCTTCTCCGGCGTCCGCCCGCCGAGGTGGACCGAAGCCCCGGCCGCGGCGGCCCGCCGGGCCACCTCCCGCCCGATGCCTGAGCCACCGCCGATGATCACGACTTGCTTCCCGGCCAGGCTCATCCGATCTCCTCCACGGGCGCGAACGCGTGCGGCAGCCCGAACGCGGCCGGGCCGAAGGTGGCCAGCGCTTCCGGTGTCCGCATCAGCGGCGGGGTCGAGATGCCGACGACGGTGACGCGCTGGCCGTAGCGCAGGGTTTCGGTGGTGATCGGCTCGGCCGTGGCCGACTCGAGCACGCAGATCAGGTCCGGCACCAGGCACCGCACCACACCGTCCACAGTGGCCAGCAGGTTCTCGTTCTGGAACAGGATCTCCAGCTTGCTCGCCCCGTCGAAGGACACCGCCGCCGCCCGGCCGCGCGCGAAGCCGGCCTCGGTGCGACGCTCCACATCGGACACCTTGCCGCGGAACAGCACCCGCAGGTGCTGGTACGGCGTCGAGCGCAACGCCGAAGCCAGCCGGTCGACCGGGTCCTCGTTGCGCTCACGCGCTTCCCGGATCGTCCGGCCCACGGTCAGCGCCAGCGACAGCGTTTGCGACACGGCGGTCCGCTTCACGTCGGCGCCGCTCATCGCGTACTCGGCGATGTGCGCGACCCCGCCGAGCCGGATGGTGATCCCGCGGGCCAGCCACTCCATCCGCTTGTTGTCCGCGCCGGTGTCGATCACGGTCGTCTCGCCGCGTTCGCCACCGATCGCCATCGGCGAGCCCGGGATACCGTATACCCCGAACGTCTCCATCTGCAGCTCCGGGAACGCCCGGCCCATGCCGTCGGCGTCCACCACCGGCAGCCCGAGCCGGGCGCCGACGATCAGCGGGATCATCGAGTTGATGCCCCCGCACTCGATCGGCATGGTCGCGTCCGCGCGCTTCCCGAGGTGCTTCTCCAGCGTTCGCAAGGCCAGCACGGGCTCGGCGCCGTTGGGCAGCTTCTCGTGCACCACGGTCGGCGCGCCCATCTGCGCGGTCGGGATCACCAGGGCGTCGTCGGCCACTTCGGCCGGGTCGAGGACTGTGATCGGCCCGTGCGCCCGGATGGCTTCGCGCACGAGCAGGCGCCCGACGTACGGGTCGCCGCCCCCGCCGGTGCCGAGCACGGCGGCGCCGCGGGCGAGGTCGGGCAGGTCGTCCTCGGTCAGGGTCCAGCTCACCCGGCCACCCCGATCGGGTCGATGTCGTAGCCGAAGTACCGCGGTCCGGCCAGCGCGATGCCCTCCGGCGTGTGCCAGCGCGGGTCGGCGGGCGCGGCGAGCACCGTGACGCGCTGGCCGTACCGCAGGCCTTCGGTCGTCACAGCCTCGCCGGACTCGCGCTCCAGCGTGCAGATCAGGTCGGGCACCGACGCCTGGACGACGCCGTCGCGCTCGGCCACCAGGTGCTCGTTCTGGAAGCGCAGCACCAGTTCCGCGCCGCTGTCGCCGTCCATTCCGGACAGTTTCGCTTCCCCGCGGGCGAACCCGGTGACCGTCCGGCGCGCGACGTCGACGACCTTGCCGCTGAACAGCCGCCGGCCGCCCAGCCGCTCGATGACGCGGGATACCGGATCCACATGCGCCTCACGTGCCGCGCGCACCAGCGCACCCAGCTCGGCGCACAGGCTGAGCGTGCCCGGCACCAGCGACTCCCGCGCCTGCCCGCCGGACATCGCGTAGTTGCTGATCATCGCCGAGCAGCCCATGTCGATCGTCGCCGACCGGGCCAGACGCTCCGCCCAGCGGTTGTCGACTGTATCCAATACTCCGCGGTTGCCCTTTTCGTCGGCAATGGACATCGGAGTGGCGCGGATTCCATACAGTGTGGGAAGTACCATCTGCAGCTCGGGGAACGCGCGGCCCATGCCGTCGGCGTCGACCAGCGGCAGGCCGAGCTGCGCGGCCGCGACGACCGGGATGAGCGAGTTGACGCCGCCGGCTTCGGCGCACGCGATGTGCGTCAGCTCCTTGCCGAGGTAACCGGCGAGCGTGCGGGCGGCGAGGCCCACCTGCTCGGCCGAGGGCAGCTTCTCGATCATCACCGTCGGCGCGCCCATCATGGCGACCGGCAGCACGACGGCGTCGTCCGGCACGTCCGCCAGCGGCACCAGCGGCACCGGGCCGTGCGAGCGCACCGCCGAGGACGCCAGCAGCCGCCCGATGTACGGGTCGCCACCGCCCCCGGTGCCGAGGATGGCGGCACCGCGGGCGATGTCGTCGAGGTCGTGTTCGGTGATCTCGCGCATCACGCCCCCAGCTGCAGGTCGCCGACGGCCTTGACGCGGATGCGCGTGGCGTTGCCGGGCAGGTACGGGATGGGCACCTCGTCGAAGTCGACGATGCCGACCGACGCGGGCGACGCGCCGGCGGCGACCGCGCGGTCGACGGCCTCCTGCTTCGCCTCGTCGACGACGGCTTCACGGCGGCCGGGCTCGATCACGTAGACGCGGTCGACCTCGCCGCCGATCTGCGCGATGGCCGCGCCGATCGCGTTGGCCACCGCGTAGTTCTCCGGCCGGTGCACCTCGCCGCACCCGGCCAGCTCGTCCGGCAGCAGCACCGAGCCACCGCCGACCGCCACCACCGGTAGCGGCTCGGCCGAGGTCCGCATCCGTTCGACCACATCGGACACGTCCGCGGCGATGCGATCGAGCGCCGCCCGGACCAGACCCTTGTCCAACTGCGACACCAGCGACGGGTCGCCGATCTCCGCGCGCCCCGCGGCGACCGCGATGTCGGTCGCCGTCAAAGTGTCGCCGCCGAACACGAGGGCCTTAGACGTCAGCTCGTAGCCGACCGAATCCGGGCCCACGGTGACATTCCCCCGTACCCGGCTGCCGCCGCCGATGCCGATCGACAGCACGTCCGGCATCCGGAAGTTGGTGCGGATCCCGGCCACGCTGACGTCCGTGGTCGCCTCGCGGGGAAACCCTTGCCGCAGCACGCCGACGTCCGAAGTGGTGCCGCCGACGTCGACCACCGCGCAGGTGTCCAAACCGGACAGCACGGCCGCGCCGCGCATCGAGTTCGTCGGCCCGGACGCGAACGTCGCCACCGGGTAGCGGCGGGCGAAGTCGACGTCCATCAGCGTGCCGTCGTTCTGGCTCAGGTAGAGCGGCGCGGTGATGCCCGCGCCGGTGACCGACGCGGACAGCCCGTCGACGATGTGCGCGGCCAGCTCGCGCAGCGCCGCGTTGATCACCGTCGCGTTTTCCCGCTCCAGCAAGCCGATCCGGCCGATCTCGTGGGACAGCGAGATCGCGACGTCCGGCAGCTGCGCGCCGATGATCTCGGCCGCGCGGGCCTCGAACTCGGCGTTGACCGGGGAGAAGACCGAGGTGATCGCGACGCTGCGCACCCCGGCCGCTCCCATGTCGTCGGCGGCCTTGCGCAGCTCGCTCTCGTCGAGCTCCGCGATGTGCCGCCCGTCGAACTCGTGCCCACCGTGGACGAGGTAGCTGCGCCCCGACACCGCGTCGACGAGCCGCTGCGGCCAGTCGACCATCGGCGGCAGCGACGCCCCGGCCGGCAGGCTCAGCCGCACGGCCGCGGTCGGCGCGAGCCGGTGGGCCTCGACGAGGGCGTTGATGAAGTGCGTGGTGCCGATCATCACCGCCCGCACCGCCGCCGGGTCGAACGCGCGTTGCCGTTGCAGGCCGTCGATCGCGGCGACGATGCCCGAGGTGACGTCCGCGGTCGTGCTGGTCTTGACCGAGGCGAGCACCTGACGGCCGTCGAGCAGGACAGCGTCGGTGTTGGTGCCGCCGACGTCGATGCCGATGCGCACGAATCTTTCTCCTTTGTGGACTAGACGGCGGGAGCGGGCTCGGCGTCGGCGGTCCGGCTGCTGCCGATCCCCCGCACGAGCCCGAGCTTCCCGGCGACGACGTACAGGACGAAGGCCACGACGAGCGAGTTGATGCTCGGCAGGCCCCAGTCGACGAATTCCCCGAACAGCGCGGCGGCGATCCAGACGACGAGGGTGGCGGGCACCCACACCGGCGCGTCCTCGGGCACGGTTCCCCGCGCCCGCGCGGCTTCCAGGTCCCCGCGCCACTTCTTCACCACGAAGTACTCGGCGACCATGATCCCGGCGATCGGCGGGAACGCGACGCCGAGCACGGTGAGGAAGTCGGTGAACTTGGCCAGGATCCCGGCCGCGGCGAGCAGGCTGCCCGCGACGCCGAGGATCGCCGTCACCAGGCCGCGGTGGGCCTTGCGCCCGGACACCGTGCCGATGAAGTTCACGACGCCCAGGCCCGACGAGTACAGGTTCCAGTCGTTGATCTTCATCGTGCCGGCGATGACGATGAGCAGGCCGACCCAGCCGACCGACGACGTCACGATGGTGGTGATGCCGGCGCTGCCGACGGCGTGCGCGAGCAGGACGCCGGACAGGCCGATGACGTACTCGCCGAGGGTGACCCCGACGAGCGTCTGCTTGACGACGTCGCCGGTGGTGCGGTTGAAGCGGGTCATGTCCGGGGTGATCACGGCGCCGACGATGAAGCCGCCCGCGACCAGCGTGGTGCCCTGCAGCAGGCTCAGCGCCGGGCCGGGCGGGGCCGAGGACACGAGCGTGCCGAGGTCGTGGCGGGTCAGCTCGGAGATCACCGACCAGCCGACCAGGACCAGGAACGCCGGCACGGTCAGGTACGCCGTCCAGGCCATGGAGTGGAAGCCGCGGACGACGATCGCGGTGACGAGCAGGCCGAACAGCAGCGCCCAGCCCCACTCCGGCAGGCCGCCGATGAGCGCGACGAGCCCCTGCGCGGATACTGCCGACTGGATACCGAACCAGCCGATGAGGCTGATCCCGATGGCGAGCCCGATGAGCGCCGAGCCACCGCGGCCGAAGCCGGTCCAGCGGGCGATCATGGACGTCGAGAGGCCCTCGCGGACGCCGATGACGCCGACGAGGATGGTGATGAGCTCCAGGATGACCGAGCCGAGCGTGAACGCCAGTACCGCGTTCCAGAAGCTCATCCCGAAGCCGACGGTGGCTCCGAGCAGGAACTGGGACAGGGCGGACACCTGGCCGAACCGCTGGACGGCGACCGACCACCACGAGTACCGGGCGTGGTCCGGCACTCTGGTGAGGGCATAGTCATCGACACCGACTGTTGAGGCCACGCCGACCTCCTATCCGGGAAGGGAAACGGTTCCCCGCACCGTAAGCAGCGGTCCCGGCGACGTCACCGTGCGATGTGCACAGTCCGGACGTCCGAGCTGTGCACTCAGGCCAGTCCGTCGGCTTCGGTAAGCGTGGCTCCCCGTGCCAAGCTGTGCCGCATGGAGAACGCTACCGGCTACCGGCGGTCGGCAGGCTCGGCCCGCGGCGAGGCCCGGCGGCGCGAGCTGCTGGCGAAAGTGACCGACGACGTCGCCGAAAACGGCCTGGTGGACTTCTCGCTGCGCCGTGCCGCACGGGCCGCCGGGACGACCCACAAGGTGCTGCTCTACCACTTCGAAAGCGCCGAAGACCTGCTCCGCCAGGCGGTCTTCGCGTTGCGCGAGCGGCGGATCGGCAACGCGCTGGCCGCGATCGCCGCCGAACCGGCGACGCTGAGCGACCGCGTCCGGGCCGCCTGGGTGAGCCTGCGCGACGAGGAAACGCAGCTGCGGCGCGTGCTCGACCAGGCGATGGGCCTGGCGATGTACGACCCGGGCCGGTACGCCGCACTCGGCCGTGGCGCATCCGAGCAGTACCTCCCGACGCTGATCTCGTTCTGCCCGGCAGGCTGGCCGGAGCGGCGCAAGCACGAGGTCGCGTCGATGATCCTCGCGACCCTGCGCGGGTTCCTCGTCGACCTGCTGACCAGCGCGGACGGCGCCGGCGCTGCCGCCGGGTTCGAGGCGCTGCTGCGCGCGGTCGAACGGGAGGAAGCGGCACCCCTCGACACTTTGTGAACCACGTGGTTCACTTCCGGCATGCAGATCGAACTGACCGCGGGCACCGTCGAGTACACCGACACGGGCGGGCCGGGCCCGGTGGTGGTGTTCGTCCACGGCCTGCTGATGGACGGCTCGCTGTGGGACGGCCCGGTCGCTTCGCTGACCGGCCACCGGTGCGTGGTCCCGACGCTGCCGCTGGGCGCGCACCGGAAGCCGATGCGGCCTGGCGCCGACCTGTCGCCGGCCGGGATCGCCCGGCTGCTGACGGAGTTCCTCGAGCGCCTCGACCTGCGCGAGGTGACCCTGGTCGGCGTCGACACCGGCGGTGCGCTGGTGCAGTTCCTCATGGCCGACGGCGTTTCGCGCGTCAGCCGCGTGGTGCTGGCTTCATGCGACGCGTTCGACAACTTCCCGCCGGGACTGACCGGGAAGACGTTGTTCCTGACCGGAAAGCTGTCGCCGGGGCTCTTCGGGTTGTTCATGCAGCAGCTGCGGCTGCGCTTGGTGCGGCGGCTTCCGATCGCGTTCGGGTGGTTGACCAAACGGGGTGACGACGTTGCGGCGCGCTGGATCCGGCCGTTGCTCGGCGACGCGGACATCCGCCGCGACGCGGTTCGGCTCCTGCGGGCGTTCGCGGCCGAGCCGGGAATCCTGCGGGAGGTGGCCGAGCGGCTGCCGGCGTTCGACCGGCCGGCACTGGTGGTGTGGGCCCGCGAGGACCGCGTGATGCCGCCGGAGCACGGCGAACGGCTGGCCTCGTTGCTGCCCAAGGGAAAACTGGTGCTGGTCGACGACAGCTACACGCTGCTGCCGCTCGATCAGCCCGAGGAGTTCGCCCGGCTGGTCCGCGAGACCACCACGGCGTGAAAGCGCTTCAGATGCGGCTCAGACCGTGGAGGATGCGCTCCATCAGCTCGAGGCTCGGCCGGTTGCCCGATCCCTTGGTGCGGGCGGTGTGCACGGCGATGATGCCCCGGTCCGCCAGGTCCGACAGCAGGACCCGCGCCACCCCCAGCGGGATCCGGCGCCGCGCGGCGACCTCCGCGACCGACTGCGACGTCCGGAGCAGAGCGCAGATCTCGGTTTCCTCCTGCGTGCTCCCCCGGACCACCGCCCGCCCCCGCTGCGTGATCGAGACGAGCGTCTCGACCGGCAGGTCCCGGGTCGGGCGGGTGCGGCCATGGGTGCGGAAGTACGGACGGACCATCCCCGCTCCGCCTTCTTCGAGCACGGACCCCCAGTGCACAGCCAGCTCCTCACGGCGATTAATCCTTGTCGGCGATTATTTGACCTAATGATCGAGTAGGCCGCAATCGACCGGACGGAGTAGTGCCGGAAAAACCGCTGATCAACGGCCCGGCGGCGGCGCAGTACTACCCCGAAGGACCAGGTGCGTCCCGACAATCGCGGGCGATGTCGCGATTTTTCCGCCGGACAATCGCGCCAGGATGAGACGCCCGGCCCGCTCGCCCAGGTCCGCCACCGGCTGCGCCACGGTGCTCAGCTCGAGCAGGTCGGCGAGGTCGTGGTCGTCGAAACCGAGCACCGAGACGTCCGACGGCACCCGCAGCCCGGCCCGGCGCAGCGTCCGCAGCGCCCCGAACGCCATCTCGTCGGACGCGGCGAACACCGCGGTCGGCCGCCGGGGCAGGCCCAGCAGCGCGCCCATCGCCCGCTCGCCGCCCGCGACGGTGAAGCCGCCGCCGGTCTCGAACGCGGGGTCCGGCTCGCGCCCGTCCGCCCGGCACACCGCGTGGTAGACCTCGCGGTAGGCCGCGAGCCGGCGCAACGGCGTCGTGAACCCGAGCGGGACCGGGTCGTCCTCGCCGATGAACGCGATCTCGCGGTGCCCGAGCTGGACCAGGTGCCGCATCGCGGTGACCGCCGCGGCGTGGTCGTCGATCCCGACCGAGTCCGCGCCGGGCTCCTCGGTGCCGACCGTGACCAGCGGCGTGCCGAGCCCCAGCAGCAGCTCGCGTTCGGCCGCCGCGAGCGGCAGGGAGAGCACGAGCACCGCGTCGACCCGGCGGCGCAGCGGCAGGCCGGCGAAGAACCGCGCGCGGCCCGCGTCGTCGCCGAGGTTGTAGAGCAGCAGGCTGATCCCGGCCTCGCGCAGCACCCGCTCGACGCCGGAGATGAGCCGCGAGAAGTACCAGCGGTCGACGTACGGCACGAGCACGCCGACCGTCCCGGTGCGGCCGGTCGCCAGTGTCGACGCCGCGGGCGAGACCGTGTAGCCCAGCTGCGCGGCGGCCGCGAGCACGCGGGTCCGCGTGCGTTCGGCGACGCCCGGGATCCCGCGCAGCGCTCGCGACGCGGTGGCCGTCGAGACCCCGGCGCGCCGGGCGACGTCGTCGAGCTTCTCCGGCACCGCCCCTCCCATCGCAAGCGCTTGCAACCAACCGTGTGGCCGGCATTGACACCTGCCTTGATCAAGGCTAATCATCGATGCAAGCGCTTGCAATCGCGCGTCGCTGTCCGGCAAGGAGGCCGACATGCGCCAGCTCCTCCCCCTCGCGGGCGCGGCCGTGCTGGCCGGCACCGCGCTCGCCGCGTGCTCCTCGGCCGCGGGCCTGACGATCAACCTGTACATCTCGCCCGAAGACCACCTGCAGACGGTGGTCGACCGCTGCACCGCGGCGGCCGGCGGCAAGTACAAGATCGTCTACAACAAACTGCCGCGCGGCGCGGACGGCCAGCGCGAGCAGATGGTCCGCCGGCTCGCCGCGGGCGACGCGTCGCTGGACGTGCTCGGCCTCGACGTCACGTGGGTGCCGGAATTCGCCGAAGCCGGCTGGGCCGAGGAATGGACCGGCGCGAACGCGGAGGCGGCCACCCGGGACGTGCTGCCCGGCCCGCTGGCCACGGCCAAGTGGAACGGAAAGCTTTACGGCGCAACGAAGAACACCAACGTCCAGCTGCTCTGGTACGACGACCGGATCACGCCGTCGCCGCCGAAGACGTTCGACGAGCTGATGACGCAGGCGGAGCAGCTGAAGGCGGCCGGGAAGCCGTACCAGGTGCTGTTCACCGGCGCGCAGTACGAGGGCCTGGTCGTCTTCTACAACACGCTGGTCGCGTCGGCGGGCGGGCACATCCTGTCCGACGACGGCCGGTCGGTCGTGATGGACGACGGCGCGGTGCGGGCGCTGGAGCTCCTCAAACTGCTCACGACGGCGGGGATCACCGATCCGTCGCTGACGAACCAGAAGGAGGACGACATCCGCCAGGCGTTCCAGCGCGGCCAGGCGGCGACGGAGCTGAACTGGCCGTTCGTCTACGCCTCCTACGCCAAGGAAAAGCCGCAGGAGCTGGCGCACTTCAAGTGGACGCGCTACCCGTCGGTGACCGCGGACCGGCCGAGCCGGGTGACCATCGGCGGGTTCAACCTCGCGGTCAGCACGTACTCCCGGCACAAGCCGGAGGCGTTCGAGGCGGCGCTGTGCCTGCGGAACGCGGCGAGCCAGAAGTACCAGGCGCTGGTCGACGGCGTCCCGCCGAGCATCGCGTCGATCTACCGCGACACCAGTCCCCTCGACGCGGCGAAACCGGCTGATGCCAAGGAAAACCCGACGATGGCCGACCAGTACCCGATGAAGGACGACATCCAGGCGGCGCTGACGGACGCCGCGGTCCGCCCGCTCACCCCCGCGTACCAGAACCTGTCGACGGTGATGTCGAAGGTCCTGTCGCCTCCGGCGGAGATCGACGTCCAGGCCACGGCGCAGGAATTGCGCGAGCGGCTGGCCGACGCCCTGGATTCGCGGGGGATCATCCCCTGAGCCGCCCGGCGGCCGTACCCTGGGAGCATGGGCGAATCGGAAGACCGCGGAATCGCCCGCGCGAACCTGGCCGACGAACGCGACCGGCGGGCGGACGAACGCGACCAGCGAGCCGACGAGCGCGAGCGGCGAGCCGACGAACGCGAACGGGTCGCCGACGAACGCGAAGCGCGGGCGGACAAGCGCGAGCAGCGGATCAGGTACTACGAAGCCCGCTTCGAGGGCGGTGCGCACCAGGATTCGCAGGCGGTGCTGACCGAGCTCGACGCGGAAGTCCTCGACCGCGCCGGCGACGAGGTGGCCCGGGCGAAGGCCCGCCTGATCGCGGCGTCCGACCGCACGAGGCGCGAACAGGCGGAGATCGACCGCGAGGTGGCGAAGTCGCTCAGGAGAGGCGCGGCTTCACCGTGACAGGCGCGCCTCGATGCCGTCGAGCAGGAAGTCGAGGCCCCGCCGGAAGGTCTCGTCGGCGTCCAGGTGGGCGGCGTCGCGGATGACGGTGGCCAGCGCCGGGTAGCGGCCGGTGGCCAAGGTCCGCTGCAGGTACGGCCCGTGGGACCGCTGCCACTGCTCCTTGTCCAGCCCGGAGCTGCGCTCGGCCCGGCGTTCGGCGGTCTCGCGCCGCACCGCGCCGATCACGTACGCGTCGACCGCGGAGACCACCGGCATGACGTCGTCCACGTCGACGCCCGCCATCGCGGCCACCACCGCCTCCCCCTTGGCCAGCGCGTTCGGCCCGAGTGACGGCCGCCCGCCGATCAGGTCGGCGAACCACTCGTGCCGCCGGACGGCCTGCCGGGTGATTTCGGCCAGCGACCGCAGCACCTCCCGCCAGCCGTCCCCGGTGGGCCGGATCCCGGCGTGGACCGCGTCGGCCATCAGGTCGAGCAGCTCCTCCTTGGTGGCGATGTAGCCGTAGAGCCGCATCGGCCCGACGTCCAGCGCCGCGGCGACCTTGCGCAGCGACACCGCCGCCAGGCCGTCCGCGTCGGCCAGCCGGACCGCGGCCTGGACGATCAATTCCCTGCTCAGCGGGGCCGGAACCGGCCGTTCCGGCGGCTCCGGCCGCTCCCACACCACCATGCCGCGGACAATACAACGCCCGCTGCGATACAGTGTATCGATCGATACAGTGAATCGGAGGACGTCATGGGGATTGCCATCGTGGGGGCGGGCGTGGGCGGCTTGGCCCTGGCCCGGGTGCTGCACGTCAACGGGATCGACGCCGTCGTGTACGAGCGGGAGCCGTCACGCGAGGCCCGCGGCCAGGGCGGCATGCTGGACATCCATTCCGGGCAGCGAGCGCTGCGCGAAGCCGGCTTGCTCGACCGCTTCTTCGAGATCGCCCGCGGCGAAGGCCAGGACATGCGCCTCCTCGAACCGGACGGCACCCTCCTGCTCCAGGAGGACACCCCCGACGACGCGCCGATGCTGCGCCCGGAGGTCGACCGCGCCGACCTGCGCGACCTGCTGCTCGATTCCCTCCCCGACGGCACGGTGCGCTGGGACCACGCGTTCACGTCGGCGGCCGACGGCGTCGTCCACTTCGCGAACGGCAACACGGCGACGTACGACCTGCTGGTCGGCGCGGACGGCGCCCAGTCGCGGGTGCGCGCCCTGCTCACCGACACCCGCCCGGCGCACCTCGGCCAGAACATGGTCGAGGTCGGCATCCCCGACATCGACCACACCCACCCACACCTGGCGGCCATGGTCGGCCGCGGCAACTACTGGGTGTTCGGCAACGGCATTTCCCTGGCCGCCCAACGCAACGGCGACGGCCGCGTCCGCATCGGCATCAACTTCTACAACACGGACGAGAACTGGTTCACCACGGCCGCGATCCCGTTCGACGACCCGGCCGCCGCCCGCGCCCGCCTGATCGCCCTCCTCCCCGGCTGGCACCCGAGCATCACAGCGCTGATCGAGGCCTGCGACGACACGGTCATCCCCCGCGCACTCCCCACCCTCCCACCCGGCTTCACTTGGCCGTCCCGGCCGGACGTGACCCTGATCGGCGACGCGGCCCACCTGATGCCGCCGGTGGGCGAGGGGGCGAACATGGCTCTCCTCGACGGCGCGGTGTTGGGTCTCGCGCTCGCTGCTCATCCGGGGGACATTCCGGTGGCGGTGGCTGAGTACGAGCGGGAGATGTACGAGCGGACGGGGGCGGCCGCGCGGATGTCGGCGGAGATGCAGGAACTGCTGATGTCCCCGGACGCGAGCCGGCGGTTGCTGGAGTTCTTCCAGCCGAGCTGAGGGGTCAGAGGCGGATTGGTTTCTTGTTCATGAACTATCCAGGCGGTCAGTGGGCATGGGGGCGTTCTTGGGCTAACCGCCTCTGACCTGCTCTTTTGCGTCTGTTGGGCCCGGTCGCGTCCGGGCCTGTCTGGACGTCTGACGGCCTGTAGACGGCCTGGCTTCTCGCTGCCCCTGTGCCTGTCTGGCCTGGTGGCAGCTCTCCCCCGTCTTCCTCGTCCCTGCAGCTGTTAGCGCCGGAGGGTCGGTGTCAAGGGTGGGCGCTTGCGTCCATCGCGTAGCGACGCCGTAGGCGCCCTTGATGGCGGTCGGCCGGTGTTAAACGATCGCTGACGAGGGAGCGGGTCACCCGATCGTGACGCCGAACGGCGTAACACCGATCGACTCGCCGACGTCTCTGGGCGTATGGGGACGAGTGGATCAACCAGCTCGCGGCGGCGCGCGTGCGCGGCCGGCCCTCCGGCGGGTCGCCCGGCGACCGGCGGCCGAAGCGGAGCGGCAGGCCGTCCGTGTCGCATGCGGGCGGGCCCGCCGCACGGGTGGTGACGTGCGCGCCGCCGCTGGCGGCGCGCCTTGATCCCATAGAGCCAAATTCGGCAACGCCGGGGCTGGATACAAACAAAGTTACAGCGAGCGAGGTACGCAATGCGCTTAGTTGGTCTTCGGGTACGGCATTACCGAACCATTGGAGCCGCCGAGCAAGTGTTGCCACTCGAATCGAGCCTGACTATCGTCGGCCCAAACAATACAGGAAAAACAAGCTTACTGAGATCAATACTCTTATTTTTTATCGGACACGATAATGACGGCCGATATGACGTCGCGATAGATAAACCTTTCAGCGGTGGCAATGTAAAAACTAGCATGGTTGCCACATTCGAAGGGGACGATTCCGGACCCGACAGCCCAGACTGGTCGATTTATCAGCAACTGGATAAGCTACTTGGACTTTATGAACGTAGTCGCGGCAGTTCATCGTTTACCCTAAACCTGGTCTTCAGCCCAAGCGGCGTCCCGGTCTATCAGTTCTTTCCCAATTTGCGGAAACCCCGTGATAACTCCGGCAAGGTCCAGATATCACGCCTGCAACGCCAACTGGTAACCGACCTACTGGGAAAATTCGCGATTCACTACGTACCATCAGCAAAGAACGTCACTGAGATATACGAGGAAGTACTCACACCATTCCTTCGCAGGGTTGCGCAAACAGTAATCCAGCCACACGTCGCGGAGATTCGAAGAGAACTTCAACTAGTATCCAGCAGCATTACAGCAGAACTCCAAGCCGCAGGACTCAAGAACATCTCCACGTCTTTCGACCTCCCCAAATCGAAAGAATTCTTGTCCGGCTTCGACTTCAACATGAGCGACCCGTATCTAACCCCAATATTTAGCAAAGGACTCGGCATTCAGACGACGGCGATTCTTGCAAGCTTCTCGTGGGTTACAGACGAGGAAGCTAAGCTTGGCAAGTCGTCCATATGGCTACTCGAAGAGCCAGAGTCATACCTTCATCCAGAACTGACGACAACTTCACGTTCTATCCTTGGACGCCTATCCGAAAAGTCGCTGGTCGTTACCAGCACTCACTCTCTTTCATTCGTACCCCAGGACCCATCCCGAACAGTCGGCACCGAGTTGACCGGAAGAAACACAAACGTCGTTCGGTTCACCACGTACGCAGAAGCAACAGCCGCTCTTCGCAAGTCGCTAGGCGTCAGGTTCTCCGACTATTTCAACCTCACTGAGTTTAATATTTTAGTAGAAGGACCAACGGACCGAGAGGCTGTCGACTGGTTTCTTGCAGCAACTTCAGACAAGATGGAACGAAGCTGGCCGCGACTACGGGCCGCGTCTATCTTAGATTTCGGCGGAGTGCGAGGTCTAGGCAGCTTCGTCCGCGCAACTTTTTCCATGATAAGAGACGAACGCGCAGCAGTCTGCATTTTCGACGGTGATCCCGCCGGCGACAAAGAGCGAAGAGATCTAAACCAGTTCTTTGGCCAAAAGAGTATCCCCTTTCAGTCAGGACAAGACTATTTGGTCGTTCGCGACAGGTTCGCCCTGGAAGGCTTGTTCCCCGATGAATGGATCATAGACGCAGGGGGCAAACACGCGACATGGTTCGTAGATATCTCCACGGATGTTTCGGGCAACCTTCTTCCGTTTCAAGTGAAGGACGCTCACAAGCGGAGTCTTCTAGGACTTCTGATGCGAACAGCTGAATCATCAACCGGCCTCGATTGGGCCAAGCGTTGGATTGCCTTGATGGATGCAGCAGAGACGGCGTTAACCTGGCACGAGCAGCGCCTAAGCTCGAACACACCCACAACATCCGCATTCCAACCAGCTTTGACAAGTTGAGCGATCAGTTCGATTAACCCTAGTAAGCAATCAGGAGGCCCATTGCAAGGCAACATACCCGACGATGTTCGACATGACTACGGCGGAAAGTGCTGGTGGTGCGGCGCAGTCGCCGACTCACGCGAACACCGATATAAGCGCTCGGATTTGAACCGTGAGTTCGGGTCTGGGACTTGGCGTGACCATGACGCAGTGGTGCGGGTAGTCGACGGAACAGAAATAAGAATTCAAGGATCGAACTCTAAGAATGTGAAGTTCGAGAAGAACCTATGCGCCAACTGCAACAATGCTCGCAGCCAGCCATTCGATCTAGCCTACGACGAGTTTATGACCTACATTCGCGAACACGAAGACAGGATCGTTGCCGATCAGTCGTTCGAACTGTCCCACATCTTCGGGGCAAACTGGACTAGTCGCCGCAAACTACTTGAGCGCTACATCGTAAAGTATATCTGCTGCAGACTTGCGGAAGATCGTGTTAAGATCCCAACTTCAGTCATCGAATATCTCGATGACCCGAATCAGCCTTACCCGCCACACCTAAGCATATGGCTTGAGATTCGCCTGGATATCTATGATCTTATGAAGCAATCAAACGAGGATGGATTTTCCGGAGGAAGCCTTTGGAAAGGCGACATGCTCGTCAATATTAGCCAGTCCAGGCGCACCATAGAGGAAGCCTGGAGTTTCTACGGCTATCGGTGGCTACGTATCAACTATCGACTTGACACTCGCACAAGGATAGGAAAAACCAACTTTTACAGGGATAAGGTCCAACTGCCCGTAGATCGAAACTTGAGCGCTCGCGCCCTGCAAGAACATTTCAAGAGGGTAAAAGCCGAAAAGGGCCTTCCGCGCGGAGCGAACCCCGGAGATCTTCCCAGCAAGACCGATAGTCCTTGACTGAAGCTTACGCAAATTACGTAAAGAACACTTCTTGATCACCACTTAGAGCATGCCGAATTCGAAGTCTAATAGAGTCATGAATATTCAAATCATCGATTTTATCAGGTGAGACCCACTGCACTTCTCGACTCTCTTCACTACCTCGCAGACTGCCGCCTGTCGGGCTTGCACGGAAACAGATAGAAAACTCCTGCCGAACCTCGCCATCGTCGTACGCAATGACATGATTCGGATTGGAATAAAGTCCGATCACAGCCAAGACCGTACACGTTACACCAGTCTCTTCCTGAACTTCCCTGACCGCGGCTTGCGCTAGCGTCTCACCGAGCTCAAGTTGGCCACCAGGGATTGAATACAAGTCGTTATCCGTTCGCCTGATCATCAAGATCCGACCGTCGTCGTCCTGGATAAAGGCCGACACCGCCACCGCAATGCTGTTCGCCTTGGGAGCGTTCGGGTCGTTGTAGTAATCGACTCGGGTCATGCTGAATCCTAGAAGGTGGCGGGCTTGGCGAGGTTCCAAACTGACTCGAAGCTCTCTGAGTACGTCTCGAACAGGTCCCCGGCGGATAGTCGCCGGAGATGGAGAGATGGGGCGTGGGCTCCCTGGAACCCGTACACGTGCGTATTGATGATCATCTCGTCGTCGAATCGGAAGATCGAATTGTAGAGCGTCGTGTTGTGGAACCGCATCTCGATGCCTTCCACGCCGATCAGCGGTCGGTAGAACGCTAGCGCGTTACGGATACGCGCCGGAAGCGTCCCGTCGCCGAGTTGCTCCTCCTCGCCGCGTAGCGCGACGCTGTCGCCCTCCGGGTCACCGAAGGCCAACCGGATCTTCGCGCCGGCCACAGCCTTGGCCCTCAGGTCCTTGATGAAGCGCGGGCGCTCGACCAGGAACAGGGCAGCGTGCACCAGGACCTCAACGGTCTCGGACGCCTCCTTGATCAGCCGGTCCCAAAGCTCGACCGGAATGGCGTTCCGGTGCGGGAACACCCGAACGACTTCGGCGGCCGCCGTCTCGGCCTTGCGTTCCGGTGCCACCGAGTCTGGCCACAGGTACGTCTCCGACTCGCGCGCCATCGCCGCAATCTTGTGCCGGTGCTTCGGGTACGGCAGGCGCCCCTTGGTGATCCAGCGTTCAACGGTCTTCTGGTCGACGCCGACGGCCCTGGCGACCTGTTCCAAGGTCAGGCCGTTGCGCAGCAGCGCGTCACGCAGGCGATCGTTCGGCATCAGCACCCCTTGGGACTTTTAGGGACGTCTTCGACCGTACCAGGGACGTCCCGAGATGTCCCGCCACGTGGTGATCATGTCCCCGCCTTTTGCCGGAGATTGGAGGTCAGATTGCCGGGGTCCGCCCGGCGGCGAAGAGAGGAAGGCAGGCATGACGACTCGAAGCGTGTCGCGTGGTGGGGGAACACGGGTACTCGACCGGCTTGCGGCGTAGGCGCGACCGGCATGCGTGACACGGTCCAAATCCACGTCACGGCAGACCTCCCCATCCGGGTCCGCGCCCTTGCCTACGCGAACCGGGCAGAGATCCGGTTCGGCAAGGCGTTCCCGGTGGTTCTGCTCGTGGATTCGGACGCCATTGCGGTGCTGAGCAAGGAACTCGAAGAGGTGCGAACCGCACTGAACTCGACGGCGCGAGTCGACGACCAGGCGCCGGAAGTCACTGACTGAGAAGCAATATCCAGGGAGCTAACAACATGGCTATCACCAAGGGTTTCGGGGTCGAAATTGCGTTTGACCAGGCGTGCCCTCAAGGGCTCGTCATGATCGGAGAGGTTACGGCCGACACCGAGTACCAGTCTCGGGAGGACCGAACCGCAGGTCGCCCGGCGCGTCAGCGGGTGGATGAGGTGACGGGCAAGCGCCGCTGGAAGGCGACGGGCACCGCCCCGGACGAGACGAAGGCGAAGCGCGCTTCGTTCGAGATCGCGTTGCTGGCCTGCGTCCAGCTGGTCCCGGCAACCTCGGAAGCGTTGCCCGGGATGCGCCCGATCGAGCTGGAGGGGCTGACGGCCGAGCCGAAGGTGGCCGGCAAGGGTGAGTTCAAGTACGAGTCCTACGTCTTCCGCGCGACTGGCTTCGAGGCGGCCGGGAGCGGTTCGAAGTCGGCGCGCTCCGCCACAGCTGGCGAAGCTGCGACCAAGGCGGCGTGAGCGGGATGAACGCGTCCGGCCGGTTCGCGATGCTGCGGCGTTCAACGAGCTGGTCCAGGCGTGGGAATCGGCGTACCGCGACTACATGGTGGCGTGGGAGCACGGCACACGGGTCTTCTCGCCGGGCGCCTCGCTCAACGCATCGAATGCAGCCGTGCGCGTGTCGCGGGCGTGGCATGAGCTGGCACGGGATTGGGCGAGTAAGGCAGACAGTGATGAGGCTTCGAGTCGACGGGTTCGGCGTGACATGGGCAGTGGAGCCATGGGACTCGGTGACGGTGGAGGAGACCGGCCCGCATCCGGCCAGTCCCCCGATGCTCGTCGTGACAGGCGAGACCGTGGTTTCGCTCGCGGTGCCGGAGGACCTGGGCAAGTGGCCCGCCTGCGTGGCGTTCCTTCTCCGGCTCCGCGACGGGGTGGACGACCTGGCGGCGCTGCTGACGGCTCGCGTGGCGGTTCCGGGCGGTCGTGATGGGGACGGCGACCGTGAAGGCTAGTGCGCCTCGGACGTTGCAGGAGGCGCACGAAGATTCGTATGCGCGGATGCCGGGACGCGACGCGCCCGTGTCGGCGTGGGTGGCGTTTCGGCGGGCGAACGCGCGGATGTACCGGGCAGTGGCCGACCTCGACCGTGGACACCACCACGAAGCGCTCTACTGGTCCGACCGAGAGCGGCGCGAAGTGGAGGCCTTGACCAAGCAGCCCGAGTGGAAATCGGACTACGGACGGGAGGGAATTGATTCCACAGCCGCCCCCATTGCTCCTGTGGCACGTCTGAGCGAGGTACAGCTTCCGCCGCTGCCGGACGTCGAAATCGGTGCGTACCTCCGAGCAGCGCGGGAACGGGAGTCGTTGAGCCTCACGGCCGTTGCGGCGCGTGCGAAGGTCGGAAAGTCGACCTTGCAAGCGATCGAGACGGGATCGCGTCGCCCAGGGTCACTACAGTTGATCGCCGCGCTCGCTGACGCGCTGGGTGAGGATCGTGTCGTACTGGCCCTGCTGGCCTTGCGTGGGCACACGGATGCCTCTGGGCGGCAGGAAACGTCGAAAGAACTGAACATCGAGTAATCCGCACGTGGGGACGTGCCACAAGCGGGCACGGGCGGCGACCAACCGCGTTTTCAACCCCCGCCGGCCGCCGCAGATTTCATGACGGCCTGACGACGGCCTGGCGGGACCAAACGCAACAAAACTCCAGGTCAGAGGCGGATGGGTTTCTTGTTCATGAACTCCTCGATCCCCAACGGCCCCAACTCCCGGCCGATCCCCGACCGCTTGATGCCGCCGAACGGAAGATCCGCCTCCGACCCACCGGACTTGTTGATGTAGACCATCCCCGCCTCGATGCCCCGCGCGACCCGGGCCGCGCGGGTTCGGTCCGTGCTGAAAACGCTTGCGCCGAGGCCGAACGGGGTGTCGTTGGCCAGGGCGATCGCCTCCTCCTCCGTCTCGGCGCGGAAGAGGAGGGCGACCGGGCCGAAGATTTCCTCGTGGTACGCCGCCATTTCCGGGGTCACGCCCGTGAGCACCGTCGCCTCCAGGTACGCGCCCGGGCCCGGGATGCGGTGGCCGCCCGCGCGGACGGTCGCGCCGTCGCGGATCGCTCGGTCGACCTGGGCGGCCACCTCGTCCGCGGCGGCCACGGAGGCCAGCGGCGGTAGCGTCGTCGCCGGGTCCGCCGGGTCGCCCGGGACGTAGTACGACGCGACGCGCTTGGCGAACCGGTCGGCGAACTCGTCGTAAAGCTCGCCCAGCACGATGATCCGCTTCGGCGCGTTGCACGACTGGCCGCAGTTGCGCATCCGGGCCGTCGCCGTGATCTTGACCGTTTCGTCCAGGTCGTCGGTGTCCAGCACGATCAGCGGGTCGGACCCGCCCAGCTCGAGGACGCTCTTCTTGAGGTTCCGCCCGGCTTCGGCCGCGACCGAGATGCCGGCCTGCTCGCTGCCGGTCAGCGACACGCCCTGGATGCGCGGGTCGGCGAGGATCCACGGGACCTGCCGGCTCGACGCGAAGACGTTCACGTACGCGTCTTCGGGCACGCCGGCGTCGCGCAGCACGCGCTCGATGGCCACCGCCGAGCGCGGGCAGATCGAGGCGTGCTTGAGCAGGATCGTGTTGCCCAGCACCAGGTTCGGCGCGACGAACCGGGCGACCTGGTAGCACGGGAAGTTCCACGGCATGACGCCGAGGAGCGGCCCGATCGGCTCCTTCGTCAGGACGGCCTCGCCGCCGCGGATCGGCAGCGGCTCGTCGGCCAGCAGCTGCGGGCCGCGCTCGCCGTAGTAGCGGAAGATGTCGACGACGACGCCGACCTCGCCGCGGCCTTCGTTGATCCGCTTCCCCATCTCCAGGGTCATGATCGCGGCGAGCTCGTCGGCGCGTTCGGCGAACAGCTCGGCGGCGCGGCGCACGACCGCGGCCCGCTCGGCGACGGGCCGGGCCCGCCAGCCGGCGTACCCGCGGTGCACCCGGCCGATGGCGGCGCGGACCTCCTCGTCGGTCGCGTTCGGGATCTCCTCGACCCGCTCACCCGTCGCGGGGTCGGTGACTGAGTACATGGCGGCCTCCGTGTCCGACGCGGCTACTGCATACTGTATACACTATTGGACCAGTGATCGATACCCGCGCGGCGGTACTCCCCGGCGCTTGATCGCCTATCGTTTTCCCATGACGCTGGAGATCACCGGCGGCCACGAATTCGACGCACTGGCAACGGAAAGTGCTCGCTGGACCCGCCACTACGCGGGCGGCGAGGTCACGTTCGGCTGCCCGGGGCGCCCGCCGGAACGCACCCCTCGGGTCTGGGGCGGCCGCGGCCTCGGACTGCCGGAAGCCGAGCTGCCCCGCTTCGCCCGGCAGCTCGCCCGCGCGATGAAGCACCCGGCGTACTGGGAGGCCAGGGTGCCGGGCGCGGTCCAGCGCTGGTCACGCGGCCGCTACGACGACGAAGACGGCTTCGTGTACTTCCTGGGCCCGTGCACGCACGGTGATCCCTGGCCGGGGTACCGGCCGGCGCACGCGTTCACCATCGCGCTCCCCGACGTCCGTGGGCTGCGGATCCGGCTGGCGGCGTACCTCGCGGCGGCCGGGCAAACGACGTGAACGACTCTTTCATGTCGTCAGACGAGGTGAAAGGGTCGTTCACGGCATCGGGACGCCGCCGGATCCGCCAGGCCGTGCGCGCCGGGGCCGTCGCGGCCGTGGTGAGCGGTATACCGTCGACTGCGCACGCGCTCCTCACCGGCGGTGACCTCCTCGCCGCCACGCGCGCCGCGGGCACCCTCATCCCCGGCCGGCGCGACCGGCCCGGCGTCGCCGCCGGACTGGTCGCGCACCTGACCATCGCCGCCGGGTGGACCGGCGTGCTCGCCTGGGCCGGCTGCCGCGGCGTCACCCGCGGCGCGGTGGCGGGGCTGGCGATCGCCGTGCTCGACCTCGGCGTCGCGGCCCGGGCCTACCCCGCCGTGCGGGCGCTTCCCCGCGCGCCGCAGCTGGCCGATCACCTGGTGTTCGGGGCCGTCCTCGGCGCACTCCTAAACCGTCCACAAGGGACGGATCAGGGCACGACCTCGACGACGTCACCCGGCTGCAGGGTGTTGTAGAACGTCACCGCGGCCGCGTGCGAAAGGTGCACGCACCCGTGGGACTTCACCTTCAGGCTGCCCTGGTGGAAAGCGACCCCAGTGGTGGTGAAGAACACCGAGTACGGCATCGGCCCGTTGTACTGCTTGCTGTAGTGGTCGATGTCCTTGTACTGCACGTGGAACTTCCCCAGCGGCGTCGGGTACTTCGCCAGCCCGACGGTGATCGGGACGCCGCCGTAGGTGACGTTCCCGGCGCCGTCGGTCAACCACGCCGTATTCGAACCGCGCTGGACGCAGGCCTTCGCGTCGGCACTGCACGGCGTCGACGCCGCTTCGGCCGTTCCCGCGAACGCCACGGTCCCCGCCATCGCGGCGACCCCGCCCAGTAGTGCGATCATCCTCCGGTTCATCGCGTGCCTCCCGTTGTCGTTCGGCTACAGGAGGTAGGGTGCCCCGTTTCCCGATCTTCGAACCGATCAGTTCCGCGGTTGCGAAAGCCGGAGGAATTCCTCCTGCTCGCGGTCGTACCGCTGGGTCAGGCCGTTTCCGTAGCGATCCCACCAGTTCTGCGTGTGCCCGCCCTGGCGGGTGGTGGTGTCGCCGTAGATCTGGCGGTCGTATTCGACGCGGGCGTCGCGGAACTCCTGCTGGAACTGCTCCGGCGTCAGGCCCTGCACGTGCTGGATCGTCGCGTCGCTCAGCGTCCGCGAGCTGCGCACGATGTCGTCGCCTGCCATGTGGTTGAGGATCGCGCGCACGCCGCCGGCGCCGCGCATGTGCGCGCCGGACATGATCGCGGCCTGGGTGCCCGGGTCGGTGAAGTTGAGCGCGCCCGCCGTGCGCGCGTTCGCCGTCATCAGGTCCGAGACGACCGCGCGTTCCTCGGCGCTGCCGATGCCGTACTGCTCGCGCGCCGCGATGATCCGGTCGTAGCCGTTGTGCATGTTCTGCCGGAAGCCGTACGCCTCGGGCACGCCGCCCTGCTCGCCCGTCGCGCCTTCCGAGCGCATGATCGAGTCGACCACGCGCGGGTCCAGCTGCTGCGGCGCCGCCGCGGCCGCCGCTCCCCCGCCGCCGGCCTGGGCCTGGCCGCCGCCGTAGGCCTGCGCGACGTCGGAGTCGGCCGCGTTGTAGCGGTTCGCGGCCGTCTGGACGTTCTGGTTGACGTTCGTGATCAGGCTCAGGAACTTCTGCAGCGCGCTGCCCAGCGAGGAGTGCAGCGCCGAGTTCGCGGCGGCCACCCCGCTCCCGATCCCGGCGAACGACAACGCGTCGAGCACCAGGCCCTCCAGGTCACGGGTCACCGAATGGAAGGACGACCCGACTTCCTCGACCGCCTTGGCGACCGTCCCCATTTCCGTGGTTTCGGCGCGGTAGGCCCCGGCACCCATGGTCTGCTCCTTCCGGACACCTGCTGTGCGGATCGAGAATCGCGCACCGCGCGGGCGGGCCCAACGGCCGAATTACCCACTGCGCTACCGGCGGGAGTGCCCACTCCGGCGCTAGATTGGGCAGATGACCACACCCGACGGCGACCCGAACGTCCTGGACGGCGAGATCGTCGACGAAACCCCCACGGCCGCGATCGCGGTGCCCTCGCCGCCGCTGCCGGAGCCGGACTACAGCGAGGGCGGCGTGCCCAGCTTCGACTTCGTGCGCGACAAGATCGAGAACCGGTACACGACGTCGGTCGGTGCCACCGAGGTCGCCGGGCTCGGCACCGAGCACACGGCGGAAGCCCTCGACAAGCAGATCGCCGACCGCGACCAGGCGGCCAAGGACCGGCTGGCCGAGATCCGCCGGTCGATGCGCGGCGAGTAGCGCTCAGCCGAAGATGGCCACCGGGTCACCGGTGTACCAGGCGTTCTCGATGACCACCCGGCGCAGCACCCAGCGGTCGCCGTCGCGGACCAGGTCGGTGTCGTAGCGGTTCTTGAGCAGCGCGTGCGTGGCGTGGTCGGCGCTGAGCAGGTGCTGGGCCTCGACGAGCGCGGTGAGGTGCGCCGTGTCGCCGTCGACGGTGACGCGCGGGTTCGTGACCTGGTGGGTCGTGTCGACGCGCCCGTCGAACAGCGCGAGGATCGTGTCGACGATCGCGTCCCGACCGGTCATCAGCGGCGGCTCCGCGCCCCACCTGGCGGCCGCGGGCCGGAAGTCCAGCACGGCGTCTTCGGCGAACGAGGACGCGAACAGCTCGCGGTCCTTGAGGTCCTGGCCGAGGCCGAAGCGGTAGAGCGCGTCGACGATCTCGTGCCGGTCGGTTGCGGTGATCATGCCGTCAAGGCTGGCGCGGCCCGCGAAGCCGATCAACGCGCTTGTGTGCCACGATCGTTAAGCGAGAATTGACGATGGGGGGGCGGGCATGCCGGAGTGGCGCGAGCTGGAGACGGTCCTGACGCTGGCCGAGGAGCTGCACTTCGGCCGCACGGCGGAGCGGCTGCACGTCTCGACCGCGCAGGTCAGCCAGACGATCCGCAAGCTCGAACGGCGGATCGGCGTACCCCTGTTCACCCGGACCAGCCGCCGCGTGGCGCTGACGCCGGTGGGCCGGCAGCTCGTCACCGACCTCGGACCGCCGTTCGCGGCGGTCGGCGCGGCGCTGGACCGGGCGATCGAGGCCGGCCGCGGCGTCACCGGCACCCTGCGCGTCGCGTTCGGCGACGCCGCCGGCGGGCAGCTCCTGGCCGGCGTGGCCGAACGGTTCCGGCAGCGGGAGCCCGGCTGCCACGTCGAGTTCCGCGAGGTGCGGCCGGCCGAGGTGCTGCCCTGGCTGCGCGAGGGCGAGGTCGACGTGGTCCTCGCCGCGCTCCCGACGGCGGCGCCGGACCTGGTCGCCGGCCCGGTGCTGGTGCGGGAGGTGCGGTTCCTGGCGGTCGCGGCGGACCACCCGTTCGCCCGGCGGGACTCGGTGCGGGCGGCGGACCTGGCGCGCGTGCCGGTGCTGCGGTGCGCGCTGCCGGACCCGTGGCTCGACGAGCACGCCCCGGACGCCACGATCCACCCGCGCGCCGGCCTGCAGGAGCTGCTCACCCTGGCCGGCGCGGGCTCCGGGGTGCTGCCGGTCGGGGCCCACATCCGGCGGTACTACCCGCGGCCGGACGTGGTTTACGTGCCGCTCGCCGACGCGCCCCGCCTCGAGTGGAGCCTCATCTGGCCGGCCGCGACGGCGACGGCCCGGGTCCGCGGGTTCGCGGAGGCGGCGGCCGAGCTGGTGCGCGAGCCGGAATGACGCGGCGCGCGGCAGGTGGGCCCCGCGGCACTGGGCGAGCCGACGACGCGCCTGCGCAGCGACGCGGGCAGTCTCGCACGTCGCGCCGACCCGCCGCCAGAAAGCACCCGCCCCGGCGCAACCGGCAGCACGGCTTTCACGCGCCGACCCGCCCCGGCACCAGACCGCCACCACCCGAGCCGGGCAGGCCAGCGCCGACCCGGGCGCCAGACCCGCACCGCCCAAGCCCGCACCGCCCAAGCCCGCACCGCTCACAGCCGCCAGCCCGGCAGCCACACCGCACCGCCCAAGCCCGCACCGCTCACAGCCGCCAGCCCGGCAGCCACACCCGCAGGCCCAGCCGCCTCAGCCGGGCAGCCAGCGCATCTCCGTCGGCTGGTACGCGGCGATCGCCGCCACGCGGTGCGGGAAGAGCGGGACCCGCCCAGCCAGCCCCGTGAGGCGGATCACCCGCTCGACCGCGCCGCCCGGGGTGGCGATCAGGCAGCCCGAAATCCCGCGCTCCCAGCACAGTTCGAACGCCCGCAGCAGGCCGCGGATCCCGCGGACCGACAGGAATTCCAGCTGCCCGAGGTCGAGCGCCAGCAGGTGCGGCCCCGGCAGTTCGCAGATGGTGGCCTCGATCACCGTCGTCCACTGCGCCACCGTGTCGATGTCGAGCTGGCCACGGACCTCGACGACCAGCACCCCGCTGGTCCGTTCGGGGACGGTCCCGTTGCGCATCGCGCGCCTCCTCGGGGCCGTGTCGGAGGACGGCCCCGGCCCATCGTCCCACCGCCGTGGGGTCTCGGCGCGCTGAAGCGGGAGATCCGATTCTCCTTGGCGGACGGGCGAATCCGGCGCCGCCGTCCGGTCTAACGTCTACTGTGGACAGTCGATGAGTATCGGCGATACCCGACAGGAGGTATCATCGATCCAGGGACGTCAGGCTTCCGTAATACCGCCGTGGAATCATCGGCGACCGACGGAAGTTGTACCCGCTGGATGCACCGCACGAGAGAAGGAGTGACGCCGTGACCACGTCAACCGAAAGGGCCGTCCTGGCCGGCGGCTGCTTCTGGGGCATGCAGGAGCTGTTCCGCCGTCAGCCCGGGGTCGTTTCGACCCGGGTGGGTTACAGCGGCGGCGACGTCCCCAACGCCACCTACCGCAACCACGGCACGCACGCCGAGGCCATCGAGGTGATCTACGACCCCGCGCGGACGACGTTCCGCGACCTGCTCGAGTTCTTCTTCCAGGTGCACGACCCGACGACGAAGAACCGCCAGGGCAACGACATCGGCCTGAGCTACCGCTCGGCGATCTTCTTCGAGAACGACGAGCAGCGGCGGGTCGCCGAGGACACCATCGCCGACGTCGACGCGTCGGGGCTGTGGCCCGGCAAGGTCGTCACCGAGGTCAGCCCGGCCGGCGACTTCTGGGAGGCCGAGCCGGAGCACCAGGACTACCTGCAGCGCATTCCGAACGGGTACACCTGCCACTTCGTGCGCCCGGGCTGGAAGCTCCCGAAGCGCGAGAAGACCGCCTGACGGTCCGAGACACCGAAGGCCCCTTCGCCGATCCGGCGGAGGGGCCTTTTCGTCGTCCGGGGGACGCGGAAAGATCACCCGAACGGCGGTGATCCCCCTTCGGTCCTGAGTGGACAGACAGCACCACATATCCCAATGGCGCCAAATGTCCATTTTGGGAAGTATTGCCTCTCGTAGATAAGACCGTACGTTAGTCGCTTGTTCACGAGGCTTCGGCACCGGATCCTGATTTCCGCCAAGCAGCACCGTTTTCCCGTCCCCCGTTCTCGGCCCGGCCTGCACCGGGCCGGTTCGCCCTGCCCGGAGGAGATCCTTCGATGCACCTGAGACGTCCCATCGTCTTGGCCGCGAGCGGCGCGCTGATAGCCGCGATGTGCACCACCACGGCCGCCCAGGCCCAGCCCGCCACCCCGAACGCCACCGCCGACGCCCAGACCCTGGCCGTCAACGCGGCGGCGAGCCTGGTCGCGAGCAAGCCGGCCGCGCTGCACGCCAGCGCGGACGACGTTTTCCTCGCCCAGAAAGCGATTTCCTCGACCAACGGGCTCAAGTACGTCCCGTACGAGCGCAGCTACAAGGGCCTGCCGGTCGTCGGCGGCGACTTCGTGGTGGCGACCGACTCGACGGGCCAGGTGCTGGGCACCTCCGTCGCGCAGGACCAGACCATCAACCTCGCCTCCACCACCGCCAAGGTGTCGAAGGCCGCGGCCGAGGCGACCGCGCGGCAGCAGCTGTCCGCGGTGGACAGCGTGAGCCCGGCGCAGCAGGTCGTCTTCGCGCTCGGCACGCCCACGCTCGCGTGGAAGAGCACCGTCGTCGGCCGCGACGCCGAGGGCCCGAGCCGCCTCGACGTCATCGTCGACGCCGCCACCGGCAAGGTGCTCAAGACCCAAGAGCACGTCATGAACGGGGACGGCACCAGCGCGTACAACCGGCCGAACCCGGTGCACCTCGACACCACGCAGTCCGGCAGCACGTACTCGCTGAAGGACCCGAACCACCCCACCGAGTCCTGCCAGGACGCGGCCACCAACACGACGTTCAGCGGTCCCGACGACGCGTGGGGCAACGGCAACGCGACCAGCCGCGAGACCGGCTGCGTCGACGCCCTCTTCGCGCTGCAGACCGAGAACAAGATGCTCTCGCAGTGGCTGGGCCGCAACAGCTTCGACGGCAACGGCGGCGGCTGGCCGGTCCGCGTCGGCCTGAACGACCAGAACGCCTACTACGACGGCACCCAGGTCCAGATCGGCAAGAACACCAACGGCCAGTGGATCAGCTCGATCGACGTCGTGGCGCACGAGCACGGCCACGGCATCGACGACCACACCCCGGGCGGTATCTCGGGCGCGGGCACCCAGGAGTTCGTCGCGGACGTCTTCGGTGCCTCGACCGAGTGGTTCGCGAACGAGCCCTCGGGCGGCGACGTGCCGGACTTCCTCGTCGGCGAGACGGTCAACCTCGTCGGCTCCGGCCCGATCCGCAACATGTACAACCCGTCGGCGCTGGGCGACAAGAACTGCTACGACAGCTCCGTCCCCAACGGTGAGGTGCACGCGGCCGCCGGCCCCGGCAACCACTGGTTCTACCTGCTGGCCGAAGGCACCAACCCGACCAACGGGCAGCCGACCAGCACCACGTGCAACAACACCTCGATCACCGGCATCGGGGTCCAGAACGCGGTGAAGATCTTCTACAACGCGATGCTGCTCAAGACCTCCAGCAGCTCGTACCTGAAGTACCGCACCTGGACGCTGACCGCGGCGAAGAACCTGTTCCCGGGCAGCTGCACCGAGTTCAACACCGTCAAGGCGGCGTGGGACGCGATCAGCGTGCCGGCCCAGTCGGCCGACCCGACCTGCTCGGCGACCGGCACCGTCACCGTGTCCAACCCGGGCAACCAGTCCACCGTGACCGGCGCTTCGGTCAACCTCCCGCTCTCGGCGAGCGGCGGCACCGCGCCGTACACCTGGTCGGCCACCGGCCTCCCGGCCGGCCTGTCGATCAACGCCTCCACCGGCACGATCTCGGGCACCGCGACCACCGCTGGCACCTCGAACGTCACGGTGACGGCGAAGGACGCGGCGGCCAAGACCGGCACGGCGTCGTTCACGTGGACCGTCGGCACGACCAGCGGCTGCTCCGGCCAGAAGCTGGCCAACGGCGGCTTCGAGTCGGGCAGCACCGGCTGGACCGCCAGCTCCGGCGTGATCGGGCAGAACGGTGCCGACGAGCCGACGCACGGCGGCACCTACAACGCGTGGCTCGACGGGTACGGCACGACGCACACCGACACGCTCGCGCAGTCGGTGAGCATCCCGGCGGGCTGCCACGCCAGCCTGACGTTCTACCTGCACATCGACTCCGCGGAGACGACCACCACCACCGCCTACGACAAGCTGACCGTCGCCAACGGCAGCACGACGCTGGGCAGCTACTCCAACCTGAACAAGGCGTCCGGGTACGCGCTCAAGACGATCGACGTCTCGTCGGCCGCCGGCGGCACCCTCTCGCTGAAGTTCACCGGCACCGAAGACAGCTCGCTGCAGACCTCGTTCGTCATCGACGACGTGGCCGTGACCCTGAGCTGAAGCTGAACCGCTGAAGCGGGGAGACCGGGCTTCCGGTCTCCCCGCTTCTCCGTTTTCCGGGGCAGAATCCCCCCATGGACACCGAAGAGCTGCGCGCGACCCAGGCCCCGCTGAAGGACAAGTACCGCGAGCAGCCGGAGAGCGCGCTCGTCACGCTGCACGCCGACGCCGAGCTGGACGGTCTCGGCATCTCCTGCAAGGTGGAGACCGGCCGCGCGATCGTCGAGGCGGGCCTGCACCCGGCAACCGGCGGTGACGGCACTCTCGCCTGTTCGGGTGACATGCTGCTCGAGGCGCTCGTCGCGTGCGCCGGGGTGACGCTGCGGGCGGTGGCGACGTCGCTGGGCCTCGAGGTGCGCGGCGGCCGCGTGCGCGCCGAAGGGGACCTCGACTTCCGCGGCACGCTGGCCGTCGCGAAGGACGCTCCGGTGGGCTTCCGCGCGATCCGGCTGTCGTTCGACCTCGACACCGATGCGTCCGACGAGCAGCTCGCCACGCTGAAGAAACTGACCGAGCGCTACTGCGTCGTCTTCCAGACGCTGCGGACGCCGCCGGAGTTCGCCGTCACGCTTTCGGCGAACTGACCCCGGCTCAGGGAGAAACCCGGAGGACAAACCGGACGCGCTGGCCTAGCTTGGCGGGGTCACCGAGAGGGGAACCGCCATGCCGGAACCGGACAGCGCCGTCCAGGTGCGCGGGCTCGTCAAAACCTACGGGTCGACCCGCGCGCTCGACGGCGTCGACCTCGACATCCCGGCCGGGCGCGTGCTCGGCCTGCTCGGCCCGAACGGCGCCGGGAAGACCACCACGGTCCGCATCCTGACCACGCTGCTGCGGCCGGACTCCGGCTCGGCGCGCGTCGCCGGCTACGACGTCCTGGCCGAGCCGGACCAGGTGCGGCGGCGGATCGGGCTGTCCGGGCAGTACGCGGCCGTCGACGAGAACCTGACCGGCTACGAAAACCTGTACATGGTCGGGCGGCTCTACGGCAGGCGCAAGGCGGCGGCCCGCGCCCGGGCCCGGGAGCTGCTCGCGCGGTTCGCGCTGGAAGACGCCGCCGACCGGCCGGCCAAGGGCTATTCCGGCGGCATGCGGCGGCGGCTCGACCTGGCCGGCGCGCTGGTCGCGGAGCCGACCGTCGTCGTCCTCGACGAGCCGACCACCGGCCTCGACCCCGGCGGGCGCCTCGACACCTGGGGCGTCATCAAGGAGCTGGTCGCGGACGGCACGACCGTGCTGCTGACCACCCAGTACCTCGAAGAAGCCGACCAGCTCGCCGACTCGATCGTGGTGATCGACCACGGCCGGGTGATCGCCCGCGGCACGGCCGACGAGCTCAAGGCGCAGATCGGCGGCGAACGCCTCGAGCTCGTCGTCACCTCCCCCGCCGACCTGCCCGCCACGCTGGAGGTGCTGCGCGAGGTCGGCAACGGCGAGCCGGCGGGCGACGACCACACGCGACGCGCGGAGATCCTCGTCGACACCGGGCCCAAGGCCCTCATCGAGGCCCTGCGGCGGCTCGACGCCCAGGGCATCGCCGTCCAGGACGTCGCCCTGCACCGGCCGACGCTCGACGACGTCTTCCTGTCCCTGACCGGTCACGGCGCCGAGGAGGCCGCGAAGTGAACGCGCTCGCGAAGGGCATCTCCGACGGTGGCATCATCACCTGGCGCAACCTGGTGAACGTCCGCCGCAACCCGGACTGGCTGATGGCCGCGACGCTGCAGCCGATCATGTTCGTGCTGCTGTTCGCCTACGTCTTCGGCAACGCGATCGGCGGCGACTCGGGCGGCGCGGCGTACCGCGAGTTCCTCATCGCGGGGATCTTCGCCCAGACGGTGGCGTTCAACTCGGCGTTCACCGTCATCGGCTTCGCCAACGACCTGCAGAAGGGCATCATCGACCGGTTCCGCTCGCTGCCGATGTCCCGGATCGCGGTGATCCTCGGCCGCACGACGTCGGACCTCGTGGTCAGCGTCGTGGCGCTCGTGGTGATGTCGCTGTGCGGCCTGATCGTCGGCTGGCGCATCCGCGGCAGCTTCTGGGACGCGCTGCTCGGCTACCTGGTGATGCTGATGTTCGCCTGGGCGCTGTCGTGGGTCGGCGCGCTGATCGGCCTCGCGGCGCGCAGCGTCGAGGTCGCGCAGAGCGCCGGGCTGATCTGGATGTTCCCGCTGAGCTTCATCTCCTCGGCGTTCGTCCCGACCCAGACCCTCCCGGCGTTCCTCAAGGCGATCGCGGACTGGAACCCGTTCACGGCGGTGATCAACGCGACCAGGGACCTGTTCGGCAACCGGTTCGGCCCCGCGCCGACGGGCTGGCCGGCCGAGCACGCGGCGCTGTACTCGATCCTGTGCTGCGTGGCGATCATCGCGGTCTTCGCCCCGCTGGCCACGGCTCGCTACCGGCGGGTGGCGAGCAAGTAGGACCGTCCGAAGAGGACGGTTTCAGTCCTCTTCGGACAGCTCCACGATCGGGATGACCCGGCGCGCCTGCCGGGCCTTCTCCCGGTGCTCGGCCAGGAACGGGTAGTGCCGCTCCAGCTCCGCCCACGCCCGCACGTAGTCCGCGCCCAGCAGCGGCAGCGCCTCGCCCTCGAACTCGCGGCCGTCGGCCTCGACCTTCACCCGCGGGTCGTCGACGAGGTTCAGGTACCAGTCCGGGTGCTTCGGCGCGCCGACGTTCGAGGCCACCACCAGCAGCCGGTCGCCGTCGTGGTGGACCATCATCGGGACCGTGCGGGGCTCGCCCGTGCGGCGGCCGGTCGTGGTCAGCAGGACCAGCCGCTCGCGGTGCATGCCGTCCACTTCACCGCCCGCGCGGAACTGCCGGATCACGCGGCGGTTCGTCTCCTGGACGTCCATCAGCGGTCGTAGTACCGGGTCGGCGGCTCCTGCTGGGTCCACTGCTGCTGCGTCGGCGGCGGGGCCGCGCTCTGCTGCCTGCGGCGCCGGTGCAGGGTCCGGGCGCTGGCCGCCATGCTGTTCACCACCGCGGCGATGGCCAGGCCGAGCACCAGGTTGATCACGGCCGTCGCGATCTTCGCGCTCGGGGCGACCGTGAGGGTCAGCGGCAGCACCACGGCGATCAGCGTGACGAGGACCATGATCCAGCCGAAGAACTGGGACGGCGCCGGCGTGGCGACGCTCAGCAGGTGCATCAGCCCGGTGGCGAGCAGGGCCACCGCGGCGGCGACCAGCGCGTACGTCGTGGTGCTCGCGTTGCCCCAGACGCCCTCGCCTTTTGGGGCGAGCACTTCGACCTCGAAGATGCCGCGCGCGATCAGCAGCCCGACCACCGCGAGCAGGGCCGCGACCACCGCCGACGCGACGCCGCCCGCCCACAGCCGGCGCGCGTCGATCCCCGGGCGGACGTCTTGGGGCTGGTTCCCGTAGTAGTCGGCCATCAGAGCCTTCCTAGGTCGGCTGCGCCTCTCGCCCCGATTGTCCCCCGTTTCGGCCCGGGCCGCGATCCACGCGGGATTTCGTGATCTTCCGACGTTTGCCGTTCACGTGAACGGGGTACCTGCCGCCCGTGGCCGACGAAGCCGGGAGAACGGGGCGCCCGACGGCGGGCGACGACGTCACGTGCGCTCGCTACGTGCTGGGTGATTTCCCCACCAGCCCGCGCCGGGAGCCGGACGACGAACGGCCGCCGGGCCTGCTGGCCGGCCGCTACGAGGTCGGCAGGCTGATCGGCAGCGGCGGCACGGCCCGCGTCTACCGGGCCTACGACGTCCGGCTGGACCGCGAGGTCGCCGTCAAGATCTACGACCGCGACGCGCTGCCGCTGGACCAGCGGCGACGGCTGCGCGAGACGACCATCCAGGCGGGCATCAGCCACCCCGGCGTGGTGGCGCTGCTCGACAGCGGGAGCGAGAACGGCCGCACGTACCTGGTGATGCAGCTGGTCGAGGGCGAAAACCTGGCGGAGCGCCTCCTCGGCGGCCCGATGCCGGCGGCGGAGGTGACGGCGCTGGCGGACGGCCTCGCCGAGGCTTTGGCGCACGTCCACGCCCACCGCGTCGTCCACCGCGACCTGAAGCCGGCCAACGTGTTCCTGTCCGCGGCCGGCCCGCTGATCGGCGACTTCGGCATCGCGCACATCCTGGACACGACGCACATCACGAGCACGGGCGTCGTCCCGGGCACGGCGGCGTACCTGGCCCCGGAACAGGTCAGCGGCGAGCCCGCGGGGCCCCCGGCGGACGTGTACGCACTGGGGCTGATCCTTCTCGAGTGCCTGACGGGCGAGCGCGAGTACGCGGGCACGCTGGTCGAGGCGGCGATGGCCCGGCTCAACCGTCCCCCACGCATCCCGGACGACGTACCCAGCTCGCTGGCCCACACCCTGCGCCGCATGACCCGCCGCGACCCGGCCGACCGCCCGACGGCGGAGGAGGTGCGGCGGCTGCTGTACGCCCCGGCGCCGGTGACCACGCTGGTACGCCGTCCGTTGTGGCGGCGCCGGCTGGAGGCGGTGGAGCACCTTCCGGCGGCTGGTGACCGCTCGGCGTACCCGACCGCGGGCGCCCACGACAGCGACCACCCTCGCGGCGCCACCCCCACCGGCCACGCCACGATCGCCGCCGAGGCAGCCCACCGCGGCCATCCGGGCGACGCCACCCGAGCCGGCCACCGCCCGGCCACGGCCGACGCGGCACTCCACGGCAGCGGCGCCACCCCCACCGGCCACCGCTCGGCTCCGGCCGCCGAGTACCTCTCGGCGCACGCGCCCGCGAGCAGCACCCGGCGAGGCTCCGCCTCAGCCGCCGAGGCGGCCCACGGCACCGACGGCTCCGCACCCCGCAAGACCGCCCCCCTCGCCGCTCCCCCCGCCGACCCCCGGCCCGCCCGCCGCCGCCGGATGGCCGTGGCCGGGGCGCTCGCCGTGGTCGTCGCCGCCGTTCTGGCCGTCACCCTGCTCACCGGCGAGGACACCGGGACCACCACGACCCCCGCCCAGCCGCCCGCGCCGACGACCACGTCGTCGTCCGCCACCTCCGCGCCGCTCGCCGATCGGGGGACGCCCGATCCGCAGCCGCCGCCGGTCACCTCGCCCTCGCTCGAACCCGCCGTCGTCACCCAGGGGACCGCCACCCCCGCCGCGCCGCCCACGACCAAGCCGGGCAAGACCGGCAAGGGCGAAACCCGGGGCAAGGGCAAGGGGCCCGGCGGGCGCGACAACGCCTGAGCGGGACCTCCGGCGCGCGGATCCGGGCCGAACGGCCCTGGCGCGGAAAAGCGTCCGAAACAACGGCGGGCCACCTTTCCCGAATTCGGACTCGAAGCAATAACGACCGGTAACCGGAAGGCCGCCGACCTCGACACACCCCGTGTGCCGAACGAGCGCGCACCACCGCCGGGAATCCCCGTCCCGGGCGGTTCCACGAAATTCCGGAGGTCTGGATGAGTGTCCACGCTGCCCTCGCGCGGCCCGTTTCCCCCACCGCGCGCGGACGGCACGCCAAGCCCCGTCCCGCGTGGCACCGGGTCGCCGCCGGGGCGGTCTTCGCAGCCTTGGCCCTGATCATCGCCGGGATGGTCTGGCCGCCGGCAGCGCTCGCCGTGCTCGTGCCGCTCGGCGCGGGCGTCGCGAAACTGCGGACCGCGAGCCGGACGGTCGACGCCATCTTCGCCGAAGAACTGATCGCCCGGGAACGGGTTTCGGAAAACGGCGACCGGGTCGAGATTTCTTGACCACTCCCCTTTTTCCGGTCGCCACAAAACTGCTCCTCGGCAAAAGGATGACCGCTCTGGTGGCCGCCACCGCGGCCGGAGTACAACCGATCGGGCACGGCCACCGCCGCGTGAGGCGTCGAAGATTGGGGAGTCATCATGGCCGATCCCGGAAGCCCCGCGTCACCGGTCGACCTCGACCGGGTCCGCACCGAACTCGCCGCCCAGGGCCATCCCTGGGTCACGGGCGAGAACTCCATGACCATCCTGGAAGAAGACCAGCGCCGCCACCGGCTGGGAGTTCCCCTCCCGCCGGAAGCCGAACGGCGGGAACTCGAATCGACGGCGAAGTCCCTCGCCCAGGGTGAAGCCGCCCGCGCCACCGCCGTTTCCGGGGCCGGCGCCGCCGCGCAGTTCGACAGCCGCAACGCCGGCGGCGGCAACTACGTCACGCCGGTGAAGGACCAGGGCGATTGCGGTTCCTGCGTCGCCTTCGGCACCGCCGCCACGATCGAGACGGTCGCCGCGTTCACCCGCGGGCAGCCCGGCCTGCAGCTCGACCTCTCCGAAGCGCACCTGTTCTACACCCACGGCGCGAACGACGGCGCGACGTGCGACACCGGCTGGATGCCCGAGCGCGCGCTGAAGTTCTGCCACGACGTCGGCATCACCTACGAGGACTACTTCCCGTACAGCCCGCGCAACCGCACCGGGGCCAAGCTGAACGCCGACTGGCCGAACCGGCTCGCGACCACGCCGTCGTACGCGGCGCTGACCGGCAACCCCGCGGCGATGAAGGAACAGCTGGCCGCGCGCGGCGCGCTCGTCGCGTGCTTCCTGGTGTACCAGGACTTCTTCTCCTACAAGACCGGTGTCTACCGGCACGTCACCGGCTCGCTCGCCGGCGGCCACTGCGTGACGCTCGTCGGCTACGACGACACCCAGGGCTGCTGGATCGCGAAGAACAGCTGGAGCGCCAACTGGGGCGACGGCGGCTTCTTCCGGATCGCCTACGGCGAGTGCGGCATCGAGACCTGGCAGGTCGAGCAGGTCGGCGCGGTGAACCTGCGCTCGTGGACCGGCTCGACGTCGGTGCTCGGCCTGTGGAGCAACGACCAGGACCGCAACACCTGGGCGTACCTGCAGAACATGGGCTGGCTGCACCTGGCCGCCGACGACGAGGTGATCAACAAGGCGATGCTGATCGAGCTGATCGCCGCGAAGCAGGGTGGCCGTCCGGTCAACGCGTTCAACAACAACGGCACGATCATCGAAACCTACGTCTTCTAGGAGCCCGCGATGGCCGCATCGACCAGCCCGTCCAGCGCTCCGGCGGCAGTGGCCCCCGCCGCCAGCCCGGACAACGCGCCCCAGCCCCTCACCCCCGACCAGCTGCACGCGGCGACGGCCACCGTCACCGCCGAGCCGGCCGTCGAACCCGTGCTGAGCCCGCCGGGTGCCCCGCAGGCCGCCGCCCCGGTGACCACCGCCGCGGCCTGGCAGTCGAACAAGAAGGTGCTCGCCCTCTGGACGAACAACGCCGACCGCAACGGGTACGCCTTCGTCGACGGCGTCGGCTGGAAGCGCCTCGCGACGAACAGCGACAGCGTGCACGAAGCGCTGTTGATGCTCGCCACGTCGGCGAAACTCGCCGGCTCGGTCACCTACCCGGAGGCCACCGACGGCCGGATCCACGAGATCTACCTCTGGTGAACCCGTGCGGGTGATCACGCTCGAAGCCGACGGCGCGGCGGCGGACGTCGCGCCCGGCGAACGGCTGGAGCTGCGGCTGCCCGAGAACGCGGGCACCGGCTACCAGTGGGTGCTCGACGGCCCGGAACCGCCGCTGCGAGTGGTCGAAGAGACCCTCCACCCGGTGGCGGACCGGGCCGGCGGCACCGGCGAGCACCGGTTCGTCCTGCACGCGGACGCACCGGGTGAGACGACGCTCGTGGCCCGGCACGCGCGGCCGTGGGCGCCGGAGAGCGAGCTGCGCCGCTTCCGGCTCACCGTCCGGGTCCGCTAACCCGCGTCCTGCCAGGGCTCGAAGCTGCGCAGGAGCAGCCTGACCTGGGCGGGATCGGTGATGACGGCTTCGACGCCGCGCGGCATCGCGATGATCAGCTGGGTCTCGCGGGCGGCGCAGCCCGCCGCCGTCGCGGCCAGGACCGCGATGCCGCCGCCGTCGACCGCCGTCGCCTGCACGAGGTCGACGACCACCCGGCGGACCTGCGCGGCGAAGGCGTCTTCGACCGCCTGGTGGTAGGTGGGGGCCAAACCGCCGTCGAAGACCCCGTCGACGGACAAGATGACCTCGTCTCCGAGGAGAACGCTGCGAAGTGTCATCCTGACCTCCTGCCGACCGGGTTTTTCCTCACCGGGTCCGGGTTCGGTCATCAAAGGTTACGTCAGGACCCCGGGTCAGGCAGGCTGAGCGGACCGGGAGAGCACACCGGAAGCAGCACGATCGGGAGTCGAAGAGGACACGCGGTCCCTCTCCCCATTTCACTGTATAGCGCACCCCGGGGCTTGCGGCAAGGCCCGGGCAGGGGTTCACAATTCGGGCTCACCATTTTCCGATGAGGGGAATTCTCCATGCGTGTGCTGCTGTCCACGATCGGCTCGCGGGGCGAGGTGCAGCCGGTGGTGGCGCTGGCCTCGGAGCTGAGAGCGCTCGGGCAGGACGTCCGGCTGTGCGTGCCGCCCGACTTCCGCGACCGGCTCGACGAACTCGGTTTCGACGTCGTGCCGATCGGCCCGAGCCTGCGCGGAACCGCTGCGGCGCACCGGGTTCCGCCGACGCCGGACCAGATCCGCAAGGCGGCCGAGGACACCGTGACTACCCAGTTCGAGACGATCGGCGCGGCGGCGGAGGGCTGCGACGTCCTGGTCGCCGCCGGTGCCCTGCAGTTCGCCGCCCGCTCGATCGCCGAGCGGCGCGGCGCCGCCTACGTGTACGCGGGTTTCTGCCCGATCACCCTGCCGTCGGATCTGCACGCGCCGCCGCCGATGCCGTGGCGGTCGCCCGGAAAGGCGGAAAACCGCGACCTTTGGGCCGAAGACGCGGACCGCTGGAACACATTCTTCGGCAGGCGCGTCAACGAGCTCCGCGCGGCGGCCGGCCAGCCACCCGTCGCGGACCTGCCGTCGCACGTGTTCTCCGGCCGGCCCTGGCTGGCGGCCGACGCGGCACTGGCCCCGTGGCCCCAGCCGGGCGACGCCCACCTCGTCCAGACGGGCGCGTGGCTCTGGCCGGACGAGCGGCCGCTGCCGCCCGGGCTGGCGGAGTTCCTGGACGCGGGCGAGCCACCGGTGTACTTCGGGTTCGGCAGCATGCGCGCGCCGGACGGGCTCGCCGACGCGATGCTGGCGTCGGCCCGCGCGCACGGCCGCCGCGCGGTCATCGCCCGCGGCTGGGCCGACCTCGCGACGACCGCCGAGCACCCGGACTGCTTCGGCGTCGGCGAGGTCAACCAGCAGGCCCTGTTCCGCCGCGTGGCAGCGGTCGTCCACCACGGCGGCGCGGGCACGACGACCGCGGCGGCGCGCGCGGGCGCGCCCCAGGTGGTGGTGCCGCAGATGTACGACCAGCACTACTTCGCCGGGCGGGTTGCGTCCCTGGGCATCGGGTCGGCGACGGAACCGGGTGTACCGACGGCTGCGGCGCTGACTTCGGCGCTGGAGGTCGCGCTGCGGCCGGAGGTGGCCGAGCGGGCCCGGCGGTTCGCGGGCGAAGTCCGCGCCGACGGAGCGAGCGTCGCGGCGAGCCACCTACTCGCCACCGCGCCGCTGACGTCCGCCTGAGAAACGCCGACGGCCCCGGGCGCGTCGCACCCCGAGGTGACCACCCGGGCGCCGCGGTTCGCGGGCGAAGTCCGCGCCGACGGGACCAGCGTCGCGGCGAGCCACCTACTCGCCACCGCGCCGCTGACGTCCGCCTGACCAGCACTCAGGCCGCGAGGGCGGCGCAGAGTTCCGGCACCACGACGTCGATGTCGCCGCGCAGCACGAGCGTGGCGGTCTCGTCGTACGGGGTCGGGTCGCGGTTGACGATCACCACCGTCGCCCCGGCCTGCGCGGCCACCGCGCACAGCGACGCGGCGGGCTCCACCTGGAGCGAGCTGCCCACGGCGAGGAAGACCTCGCTCGCCGCCGCGACGTTGCGCGCGTGGCCGAGCACGTCGGCGTCCAGCGTCTGTCCGAAGAGGACGATGTCGGGCTGCAGGATCCCGTCGCAGCGGGAACACCGCGGGTCTTCCTCGCCGCGCGCCAGCACTTCGGGGGTCGGGAGCCGTTCCGGGCAGCGGGTGCACCGCGTGGTGTGCATGCTGCCGTGGAGCTCGAGGACCTTGCGCGCGGCGAGCCCGGCCCGCTGGTGCAGGCCGTCGACGTTCTGGGTGAGCACGCGCACGGCGGTGCCCGCGCGGTCGAGGTCGGCCAGCGCGCGGTGCGCCGCGTTCGGCTCGGCCCGCCAGGCGGCGTGGCCGGTGTAGCTGCGCCAGAACTCCTTGCGCACCACCGCATCGGCCATGAAGTTCGTCAGCGTGAAGGCGTTGACGGCACTCGGCGACCGGGTCCAGACGCCGTCGGGCCCGCGGTAGTCGGGGATGCCCGACGCCGTCGAGATCCCGGCGCCGGTGAGCACACCGACGAGCCGGGCGCCGCGCAGCAGGTCGTAGTGGTCCATGGAGCGGAGGTTAGCCACCGGGCGGTGATCCGACGAGCGGATTACGCCTTCCGCAGCCGCAACGCCAATGCCGGGCAGGCGTTCGCCGCGCGCCGGGCCTCTGCCGCCAGTTCCGGGGGCAGCGGTCCCTTCGCCAGCACCGGGTACCCCCATTCGTCCAGCCGGACGACCTCCGGCAGCAGGTCCGCGCACAGCCCGTGCGCGCGGCAGCCGATCGGGTCCACCGAGAGCTTCACGCCACTCCCTCCAGCACCCGGCACCGGCCCGCGGCCTGGTGCGTGGTCACGTCCGCGCCGAACACGCGCAACGCGCTCGCCGCCAGCCGGGCCGCGCCGTCCGGGTGGGCGCACGCGCCGCGGCCGCTCAGCAACGGCAGGCGGTGGGCCAGTCTCGCCGCCGGGCCGCCCCGCACCAGCTCCGCGAAGTCCGCCGCGATCGACGGCAGGCCGAACATGCACGGGCCGCACTGCCGGGCCGACTCCGCCGCGAGGAACGCCAGCACCTTCGCCGTGTACTCGAGCCCGCACGCCCTCGCGGGCAATGCGTATACCGCCGGGATGCCGGACAGCCCGAGCCGCAGGTCGGCCGTCCAGTTCCCGCCGTAGCCGCCGACGAGCACCGCCTGCACCGGCTCGGTTTCGCCGCCGGCCGCTGCCAGCACCGCGGCCAGGGACGGTCCCGCCGGGAGCTCGACGACGCCCGGGTTGCGCACCGCGCCGGTCACCGTGACCAGGTCCGTGCGCGCTGCGCGGTAGTGGTGCGGGCCGAGTAGCACCACCGAAGCGAGCTGCGCCAGGGTCTCGACGTTGTCCACCAGCGTCGGCCGACCGCGCACCCCGCGCTCGGCGGGCCGCGGCTCCTTGCCGAGCGGCCGCGCGTCGCCGGACGTCAGGTAGTGCACGAGCGCGCTCTCCTCGCTGGCGACGTACCGGCGCGGGACCTCCGCGATCCGCACCGGCACGCGGTCGTCGCGCTCGGCCAGCGCCGCGGTGACGCTCGGCAGCACCGGGCTTCCCGCGTGCACGCACAGCACGGTTTCGGTGGCGCCGACGGCGTGCGCGGCGAGCTGCAGGCCGTCCAGCACGAGGTGCGGCGCCAAGGTCAGCAGCGCGGCGTCCTTCCGGCTGAGCGGGTCGCCTTCGCAGCCGTTCGCGACGACGATCGAGCGGCGCGCCCGGACCGCGCGCAGCTTCACCGCCGTCGGGAAGCCACCGCCGCCCCGGCCACGCAGTCCGGCCGCCTCGACGGCGTCCACCAGCCGGTCGCGGCCGTCGTCACCGTGGTAGGCGACCCACGGCAGAACGCCGTTGTGGCGCCGGTGACCGGCCAGGTCGAGCCGGTGCGGGGGCAGGATGCTCATCGGGTGCCTCCCAGCGGCGAGAGCTTGCGGGTTTCGGTGTCGGCGTGCCGCACGCCGGCGCGGTACGCGACGGCGCCGAGCACGGCCACGGCGCACACCACGTCGAGCGCGATGATCCAGCCGCGCGCGGCGTCGTCCTCGGCCATGCCGATGCCGTGCACCAGCGCGACCGGCCAGCACAGGTAGGCCAGCCAGTGCACGGCGCGCCACACCCGCGCGGGCAAGCGCGTCCGCACCAGGCTGGTCACGACGATCGCGAGCAGCAGGTCGATCGCGACGGCGCCGAGCCCCACCCAGAACGGCTGGTAGCCCGCGCCGAACGGGAGCACGACGTCGAGCCAGCTCAGCGGGACGTAGCCGTCGAGGAGCGCCGTCGCGATGTGCGCGGCGAGGAAGGCGAGGCTGGTCAGCGCGAGGTTCCGGTGCACCGCGGCGACGGCGAACCGCGGCCACGACGGCGTCGCGAACCGGCCGGCGCCGAGCGCGCCGAGCACGACGACGCCGGTGAACAGCACGAGGGACACGAGCCCGGTCGCGCGGCTGAAGTACCAGACGGCGGCGCTCACGACGGCCACCCCGCGGTGGTGACGACGTCGCCGCCGACCCCGACGAGCCGCGCGGGGAGCCGCCGCCGCGCGAGCCAGTCCGGCGCGCTGGACCCGAGGACGATCGCCGCGGTGGCCGCGGTGTTGGCGTCCACAGTGGACTTGGCCGCGACGGTCACGGTGCGCCAGCGGGCTTCCGGCACGTCCCCGGTGCGCGGGTCGACGATGTGGTGCACCGTGCGGCCGCCGCGCCGCCAGCGCCGCCGGGTGGTTCCGGAGGTGGCCAAGGCGAAGTCGCGGTGCAGCGCGACGGTGGCGTCGGGGCGGTCGACGGCCCCGGCGTGGTCGTCGCCGAGCGCGACCTGCCAACCCCCGTCCGGCCCGCGACCGGCGGCACGCAGGTCCCCGCCGAGGTTGACGAGCGCACCGCAGCCGACGACGGAGTGGATCCGCCGTGCGGCCCGGTCGGCGGCGAGGGCTTTCGCAGTGGCGCCGAGGTCGAGGCGAATGCCGCGGGGCAGGACGACGAGGCGCTGCACGGGATCGAAGAGGACGCGGTGCCAGCCGGGCGCGGGAACCGGCGGGACCGTGGTGGGTTCACCAGGCGGCGCCACAACGTAAGGTCCGCCCCGGCTGACTTGAAATGCCGTTAAGGCCACCTTACGGGCGTCTGACGCCCGTAAGGTGGCCTTAACGGCAGCCGTGAGGTCGGGGCGAGCCGCCGCGTGGGAACCGGGGCCGGGCGCTTGTCCGGTCGCGGCGGAATCGCCGTCGTCCGGTGCTGAGGCAGCCACCTCGGCGAAGTCGCGGTCGTAACCCAGCTCCCGCACCGCCGAACCCACCGTCGGGTCGACCAGCCCGTCACTCACCCGGGCCGCCCGCAGCGCCACGCCCAGCGCCTCCGCCAGCAACGCGCCCACCCGGACCTGCTTGCCCGCCTGCTCGTGCAGCCGCGAGATCTCCGAATCCGCCCGGAACCGGCTGCACGCCAGATCGATCGCCGCCAGCTCCTCGTGCAGCAGCTCCGCCGCCGCACTGAGCCGGGCCGGGTCCGTGACCAGTACCTCCGCCGTCGTGCCCAGGGCGGGGAACGCCGTCGACACGGGGGTCACGAGGCACCCGAACCCGTGTGCGCGGAGCCGGAGCCCGAGCCCAGGCCGCTGTCCGGGGCCTGGAGCTGGTCCTGGTCACCGGTGGTCGTCGTGTTCTGCACGGTGTCCGCGTTCGCCGACGACAGGCCGAAGCCGATCGCGCCGGCGGCGGCCGCGCCCAGCAGGGCGGCCGCCGCGGTGGCCAGGGCGGCCTTGCGGCGGCCCCGTTCCCGGTGAGCGGTCCTGTTCGCCGTCGTGTGGTCCATGCGACCGAGTTTCGGCGCGGTTCCTTTGAACGAGCTGGGAGCGACCTGTCAACTCCCTGACCGGCCATTGTGGACACCTACCAAAGGAGGTTGACACCGGAAAGCCATTAACCCACTCTTTCCGTTGTCCGCCGAAGGTTTCCAGGTGTTCACCAACCGGACCACGACACGGCACGCAGCAGCCCTCCGGCGTGAGCATCATGAGGCGCCCGCACCCACCACACGCTGGAGGACCCATGATCCGCAAGCGGATCGTCGCCGTGTTCGCCGCCGCCGCGCTCGTCACGGCAGGCGCCGCCACGGCCGCGGTCGTCACCCGGACGGAGGAGCCCGCCGTGCAGCCCGCCGCGGCGGCCGTCCCGGCGTTCGACCACATCGTCCTGGTGATGTTCGAGAACAAGAAGTACTCCTCGATCAACGGCAGTTCCAGCGCGCCCTACTTCAACACCCTCGCCTCGCAGAGCGCGAAGTTCACGAACTCCTTCGCGATCACCCACCCGAGCCAGCCCAACTACGTCGCCCTTTTCTCGGGCGCGACGCAGGGCATCACCGACGACAGCTGCCCCGCGAACCTCGGCGCGAAGGCCAACCTCGGCCAGCAGCTGATCGGCGCGGGCAAGACGTTCAAGGGCTACTCCGAAGCGATGCCGTCCGACGGCTACACCGGCTGCTCCAGCGGCACCTACCGCCGCAAGCACAACAGCTGGGTCGACTTCTCGAACGTCCCGGCCGCCAGCAATGTCCGGTTCTCGACCTTCCCGACCGATTTCACCCAGCTGCCGACGGTTTCGTTCGTCACCCCCGATATGTGTTCCGACATGCACGATTGCAGCATCAGCACCGGAGACACCTGGCTGAAGAACCACCTCGACGCCTACGCGCAGTGGGCCAAGACGCACAACAGCCTGCTGATCACCACCTTCGACGAGGACAGCGGCACGTCGGTCAACCAGATCTTCACCAGCTTCACCGGCGCGCACGTCAAGGTCGGCAGCTACAGCGAATCGATCAACCACTACACCGTGCTGCGCACGATCGAGGCGTCCTACGGCCTGCCCGGCATCGGCGGCGCCGCGAGCAAGTCGCCGATCCTCGACGTCTGGCAGTAGCCCGCGTGTACCTCTCCACCATCGGCCGCCGAGAGCACGCCGCGAAGGGCAAGCTCTCGGCGGTCGGCGCGAACGTCTTCGCGCTCGGCGCGGTCAGCCTGGTCACCGACGTCTCCTCGGAGATGGTCACCGCGATCCTGCCGGTCTACCTGGTGCTCGGCCTTCACCTGAGCCCCGCCGCGTACGGGCTGGTCGACGGCCTCTACACCGGTGCGACGGCGCTGCTGCGGATCGTCGGCGGATACGTCGCCGACCGGGTCCGGCGGCGCAAGGTCGTGGCCGGCGCGGGGTACGCGCTGTCCGCGGTGGCGAAGCTCGGCCTGCTCGCGGCCGGGGCGTCGGCGGCCGCGATCGGCGCGGTCATCACGCTCGACCGCACCGGCAAGGGCCTGCGGACCGCTCCGCGCGACGCGCTGATCACGTTGTCCGCGCCCGAACCGCTGCTCGGCCGGGCGTTCGGCGTGCACCGCGCGATGGACAGCGTCGGCGCGTTCGCCGGCCCGCTGGTCGCCCTCGCGGTGCTCGCCGCCGTCGGCGCCGCCGAGCCCGACGCCTTCGACGCCGTGTTCGTCGTCAGCTTCTGCATCGCCGCGATCGGCGTGCTGCTGCTGGTGCTGTTCGTCCGCGACCACCGCACGCCGAAAGCGGCCGCGAACCCCGTCACCCCGCGCGCGGCGGCGGCCCTGCTGCGCGGCAGCGGCGTGCGGCGGCTGCTGGTGGCGGCGTGCGTGCTCGGGCTGGCCACGGTCGGCGACGGGTTCGTCTACCTGCTGCTGCAGCACAAGGAAGACATCGCCACCGGCTGGTTCCCGCTGCTGGCGGTCGGCACCAACCTCAGCTACCTGCTGCTCGCCGCGCCGCTGGGCGCGCTGGCCGACCGGATCGGGCGGCTGCCCGTGGTGCTCGGCGGGTACGCCGCGCTCGCGGTCGTCTACCTGCTGCTGGCCGGACCGGTGTCCGGGTGGCCGCTGTTCGCGCTGGCGCTGGCGTTGTACGGCGCGTTCTACGCCGCGACCGACGGCGTGCTGATGGCGCTGGCCGGCCCGCTGCTGCCGGAGTCGTTGCGCACCACAGGAATCTCGCTGGTGCAGACCGTGCAGGCCCTCGCGTACTTCACCTCGTCCGTCCTCTTCGGACTGGCGTGGCAGTTCTGGGGCCCCGAGCTCGCGATCGGTGTCGCCGCGGGCGCGGCGGTCGTCGCGATCGGCGTGACGTTCGCCGTCCTCTCGCCCCGGAAGGTCACCGCATGAAGACCCGGATCCTGATCGCGATCGCCGGCGTGCTCGTGCTGGCCGGGGCCGCGGTCGCGTACGTCGGGTTCGCGAGCGCGCGCGGCCACGACGGCGCGACGACCGGCGCGGTCAGCCTCTCCCCCGGCCCGCGGCTGCTGTTCCGCAGCACGGCCGACGCCGACCGCGGGCACGTCGCCACCGTGTCCGTCACCGACCCGGGCGGCCCGCGGACGGTCTCGGCGCTGTCCTGCAGCCGGGTGTACGCCGCCGGCGGCACCGGGCTCTGCCTGCGTCCGGACGGCGACCTGACCACCTACCAGCTGGTGGAGCTCGACGCGCGGCTGACGTCCAAGCGGGAGATCCCGCTGGTCGGGCTGCCGAACCGGGCGCGGGTGTCGGCGGACGGGCGGATGCTCGCGTGGACCGTCTTCGTCACCGGGGATTCCTACAACGGCGGCATGTTCTCCACCCGCGCCGGCATCCTGGACACCACGACCGGCGACCTGGCCGGCACGCTCGAGGACTACGCGGTGACCCTCGACGGCAAGCCGTACCAGGCGGCCGACCTCAACTTCTGGGGCGTCACGTTCACCGCCGACGACCGCCACTTCTACGCGACGATGTCGTCGGCGGGCCACCGGTACCTCGTCGCGGGCGACTTCGCCGCGCACACGGTCCGCACGATCCGGGAAAACGTCGAATGCCCGTCGCTGTCCCCGGACGGCACGCGGGTGGCGTTCAAGGCCGCCGTGGACGGCGACCCGGCCCGCGGCTGGCGGCTGTCGGTGCTGGACCTCGCGGCGTCGAAGGTGACGCCGCTGGCGGAGACCCGCAGCGTCGACGACCAGCCGGCCTGGCTCGACGACCACACGATCGGCTACGGCGTGGCGCGGGCGCCGGGCCACTCCGACGTCTGGTCGGTCCCGGCGGACGGCACCGGCGCGCCCCGGCTGCTGATCCCGGAGGCGGAGTCGCCGGCCGCGCTCGGCTCGTAGCGGTCAGTCCAGCTTGCGGAGGCCGTCCAGGATGCGGCGCATGAGCTCGCCGTCCGGGGCCGCGAACGCCAGCTGCGGCGCAAGCACGCGGCCCGCCGGGGGCGGGGGCGGCAGGGTCCGGGGCACCCGCCACGGCAGCCCGTCCAGCGACGAGTCGCGGCCGGTCTGCCGCGGGATCGGCAGGGTCGGCAGCGCGATCGTGCCCGCCTCCGCCCGCCGGCGCGCCGACTGCTCGAAGCGCAGGCGGGCCTGGATGCCGGCCACGGTCCAGTCCGGCTCGTCGTCCGGCCGGCCGGGGACCCGGCGCGGGCGTCGTTCGAGGGTGATCGCCCAGGCCGCGGCGGCCAGCGCCGGGAGCAGCAGGCCGGCCACGATCGCGAGGCTGGGCATGTCCGCGGCCATCAGGCGGCCCCGGCGACGGGTAGAGGCATGGCGTTCACTTCCGGACGGACGGTTCTTCCGAAGCATGGCCGGCACCTGGCTATTCGACGTGAACGGATTTCGCGGACCCCGGAACCCCATCATGAACGAGGGGCGACACTGCCGCAAGCGGCCGAACGCCGGTCACCCATTCGGCAGTGTATTCGCAGGTCAGAACCAGTTTCGGGGTAGCCGGAAACAGCCCCTCACCCAGTAGTACGGACGCGCGGGGCAGCCGGTTCACTTTTGTTTTGTACAGCTCGTGTACACCCGCGCGGCAAGCTCGCGGAATGCGCATTTCGACCTGGCTCGTGGCCGCCGCGCTCGCGCTCACCGGCCTCGCCCCCGCGTCCCCGGCCCTCGCCGCGGACGGCAACCCCCTCGAAAAGACCAACGGCTTCTACGTCGACCCGGACTCCAACCCCGCGGTGTGGGTCCGCGACCACCCGGCCGACAGCCTCGCGGGCCCGATCAAGACGTCGATCGCGACCAAGCCGGGCGCCCGCTGGTTCGGCAACTGGAGCGGCGACATCCGCACCGCGGTCGACAAGTACACCTACGCCGCCGACGTCGCCGACAAGCTGCCGGTCCTGGTCGCCTACAACATCCCCGGCCGCGACTGCGGCGGCGAGTCGACCGGCGGCGCGGGCAGCCCGCAGGCCTACCGCGACTGGATCTCGGCGTTCGCCGACGGCATCGGCGGCAAGCCGGCGATCGTCGTGCTCGAGCCGGACGCGCTCGCCCAGCTCGACTGCCTGTCCGGCACCGCCCGCACGGACCGCGTCGACCTGCTGAAGTTCGCCGCGACGCAGTTCGCCCAGAAGGCGCCCAACACCTGGGCCTACATGGACGGCGGCAACGCGACCTGGATCCCGGCGGCCACGATGGCCTCGCGGCTGAAGCAGGTGGGCGTCCAGTCCATCCACGGCTTCGTGCTCAACGTGTCGAACTTCTACACGACGGCCGAGTCGACCACGTACGGCAAGGCGGTCGGCGCGGCCCTCGGCTACGCGGCCCCGTTCGTGGTCGACTCCAGCCGCAACGGCAACGGCCACGGCACCGACTCCGAGTGGTGCAACCCGCCGAAGCGCAAGCTGGGCGCGACGTCCCAGCTCGGCGGCGGCCCGGAGATGCAGCTGTGGATCAAGGTCCCGGGCGACTCCGACGGCAGCTGCGGCTACGGCACGGGCATCCCGGCGGGAACGTTCAGCCCGGTGCTCGCCAACCACCTGATCAACGGCGACTGACCAGAGCGCCCCAAGGTGGCCTTGGTTGCGTCTGACGCACCCAAGGTGGCCTTCGGTGCGTCAGACGCACCGAAGGCCACCTTGGGGCGCTTGGGGTCAGCTCAGGTCGCAGGAGGTCGCCAGCTCCGCCGGGGTCGCTCCGGCGGGGCGGGCGATCGTCGCCGACGCCGGGGGCCGCACCCCGCGCAGCCAGCCCGCCAGCGCGTCGAACGCCGTCCGGAAGCACGGGCCCAGCGGGCGCAGGCGGTCCGGGTACTGGTCGACCAGCCCGTCGACGTGGTTGCCGCCCTCGACGCGGTAGTAGCGGTGCAGCGCGCCGCGGCCCGCGTCGCGGATCATCGCGTCGTAGACGTCGGAGTCGCGGGTGATCGGCAGCAGCGTGTCCAGCGTGCCGTGCAGCGTCAGCAGCGGCTTGCCGATCCGGCCCGTCAGCGAGATCCGCTCCACCGCCCGCGCCACGGACGCGGGCCGGGACGCGTACGCGTAGTCCGCGTCACACGACGGCGTTCCCGAGGCGCAGAACGGGGTTCCGGCGGCGAGCGCGCCGTCGAACGACGGGTCGACCTCCTCGCGGTAGATCCGCTGGGTCAGGTCCCAGTAGACGCGGTAGTGGTAGTCCCACAGGAACTCCGACCCCGGCGCGAACCCGGCGTCCAAAATGGACTGGTGGGCCGCCGCGGAACCCGCCGCGTACGCCGGGTACGCCCGCAGAGCCGGCGGCAGGAACGTGAACAAGTTCGGTCCATCGGCACGCCACAGCGTTCCCTCCCAGTCGACGCCCCCGTCGTAGAGCCACGGCCGGTTCTCCAGCTGCCACCGCACCAGGTACCCGCCGTTGGACAGGCCGGCCGCGAGGGTCCGCGCGGGCGGGCGCCCGTAGTGGCGGGTCAGCGCGCCCTTCGCGGCGACCGTCAGCTGCGTGACGCGCGTGTTCCACTCCGCGAGCGCGTCGCCCGGCCGGACGCCGTCGGTGTAGAAGGCCGCGCCGGTGTTGCCCTTGTCGGTCGCGGCGAAGGCGTAACCCTCGGCCAGTGCCTGGTCGCCGATCGCGCGGTCGTTCGCATACTGGCGGCGCACGCCGGGTGCGCCGGCCACGACCAGGCCGCCGTTCCAGTGGTCGGGCATCCGCAGCACGAACTGGGCGTCGTGGTTCCAGCCGTGGTTCGCGTTCGACGTCGAGGAGTCCGGGAAGTACCCGTCGACCTGGACGCCGGGGACGCGGCCCGGCACCGGCAGCCCGGCCGACGTCAGCCCGGCCCAGTCGGCCTCGACGGTGTGCCCGGACGCGAGCGTGCCGGTCGTCGTCAGGTCGTCGAGGCACGCGGAGACGGACATCTGCGCGCCCGGCACGGCCACTTCGCAGCGCCCGGCCGAAGCCGACGCCGACGCGGGCAGCGCCGCCACGAGCGCACCCGCCACCACCAAGGTCAGCCAACCCCGCACGGTCCACCTCCGGTCTCGTCGATGGGACAGAACTCAAGCGCGTGCCCCGCCGGAGAGCCACCCCGCCGGTCACCATGAATCCGCTTGCCGATGTGGTGGACGGCCACATGGTCCGGACCCCCGGACCGGCTTAGCGTCGCTGGAAACCCTCTCAACGACGAGAAGGACTTCACCATGCGCAAGCTCGCCTTCGCCGGGCTGGCCGCGATCGCCGCCGCCGCCCTCACCACCACCGGCCTGGCCTCGGCCGCCGATCCCCCGGCCGCGTCCCTGGTCCAGGTGACGAATTTCGGCGCCAACCCCGGCGCACTCGCGATGTACACCTACACCCCCGCCGGGCTCGAAACCGGCCGTCCGGTCGTCGTCGCGCTGCACGGCTGCACGCAGAGCGCCGCGGACTACTACGCCCACTCGGGCTGGCCCGCGCTGGCCGACCGGTGGCGGTTCGAGGTGGTGTTCCCGCAGCAGTCGACCGCGAACAACTCGCTGAAGTGCTTCAACTGGTTCTCCACCGCCGACGACACCCGCGGCAACGGCGAGGCGGCGTCGGTGAAGTCCATGGTGGACAAGGCGGTCGCCGACCACGGCTCGGACACCTCCCGCGTCTTCGTGACCGGGCTGTCGGCGGGCGGCGGGATGACCGCGGACCTGCTCGCCGCGTACCCGGACGTCTTCGCCGGCGGCGGTATCAACGCCGGTTTGCCCGCCCAGTGCGCCACGAGCGTCACCGAAGCGACGAACTGCCAGCAGAACGACCAGCACCTGACCCCGGCGCAGTGGGCGGCGAAGGCCAAGGCGCAGTACCCCGGCTACGGCGGGCCGTGGCCGCGCGTCGCGATCTGGCAGGGCACCGGCGACTACACGGTCTACCCGGTCAACGGCACCGAGCTGCGGGACCAGTGGACGGCCGTGCACGGCGTTTCCCAGACGCCGTCGAGCACCCAGTCCCTGCCCGGCGGCACGACGCTGACGAACTACGCCGACAAGGTCCAGCTGTACTCCATCGCGGGCATGGGCCACGGCACCGCCGTCGACCCGGGCACCGGCACGACGCAGTGCGGCAGCACCGGCGCGTACTTCCTCGCCGGGATCTGCTCCAGCTACTACACCGGCGTGTTCTGGGGCCTGGACAAGGGATCCGGCTCGACGACGACGGCCGCGCCGCCGACCACCACCACCACCACCACGAGCACCACGCCGTCGGGGACGTGCGTGAACGCCAGCAACTACGCCCACACCCAAGCCGGGCGCGCGCACCAGAGCGGCGGCCAGACCTACGCGAACGGCTCGAACCAGGCCATGGGGCTGTGGAACACCTTCACGACGCACGCGCTGAAGGAGACGTCACCGGGTTACTGGGTGCTCGCCGACGGGCAGTGCTAGCAAGCCGGTCAGCAGCACCGCGGTCAGCCGGCGCGCCGCCGGGCCCGCCGACGGGATCGCCTGCAGCGCGACCCGGACGTCCTCGAGCGACACCCGGGGCCGGAGGACGCCGTCGGCGCGGGCCCGGTCGACCAGCCGCGCGAACGCTTCGGCGTGCGCGCGGCGCCGGCCGTCGAACTCCGGCCCGCCCATGGCCTCGGTGAGCCCGGGCTCCCGGACCCGCCACTCGCCGAAGCGGTGGAACGTCCGGGTCAGCGCGCGGCGGCTGTCCGGGTCGGCGAGCGCGGCCGCCAGCTCCCGCTCGCACCGGCCGGCCTGACCGGCGAGCACGGCCGCGAGGAGGTCGTCGCGCGACGGGAAGTGCCGGTGGAGCGTCGCCGGCGCCAGCCCCGCGCGCCGCGCGATCTCCCGCACCGGTACGTCCGGACCGCGCTCGGCGAACGCCGTGTGCGCCACGGCGACGAGGTGGCGGCGGTTGTGCTCGGCGTCGATCCGGCGTTTCCGAGTCTGGTGCTCCCGCACGGCTCTCACTTCCCGTTCCTCGCCCGTGATCACTCCTACCGTAGGCCCGTGTTCGCGATTCGGTTCGAGCGGTTCGGTCCGCCGGAAGTCCTGTCCAGGGGAGAACTCCCGGAGCCGCACCCCGGTCCGGGGCAGGTGCGGATCCGGGTGCGGGCGGCCGGGGTGTCCCCGGTCGACCTGGCGATCCGCGCCGGGAAGTCGCGGTCGCCGATCGTCCTGCCGCACGTCCCCGGCGTCGACGCGGCGGGCGTGGTCGACGAGTCGGCCGCCGACGGTGTCTCGGCCGGCGACGAGGTCTTCGGCGCGGTCGACGTCGCCCGGCTCGGCGGGGCCACCGCGGAGTTCGCCGTGCTGGACTTCTGGGCGGCGAAACCGCCGTCGATGCCGTGGGCGCAGGCCGCCGGGGCCGCGTCGGGGATCGAGACGGCCACCCGCGCCCTCGACCTGCTCGACGTCCGCCCCGGCTCGACCCTGCTGGTGGACGGCGCGTCCGGTGGGGTCGGCAGCCTCGCCGTCGGGCTGGCCCTCGCGCGCGGCGCGCGGGTGCTCGGTACCGCCGCGCCCGGCAACCAGGAATTCGTCGAAAGCCTCGGCGCCACCCCGGTGCCGTACGGGCCGGGCCTGCGCGACCGCGTGCCGGGCCGGGTCGACGCCGCGCTCGACGTCGCCGGGAAGGGTTCGGTGCCGGAGCTGGTCGCACTCACCGGCTCGCCGTCGTCGGTCGTCACGCTCGCCGACTTCGGCGGGCCAGCGCACGGCGTCCGCGTGTCGGTCGGTGCGCTGGGCGGCGAGCCGCACGGGCGGCACGGTCTCGCCGCGGCGGCGCGGTGGTTCGAAGCGGGCCGGTTCCGCGTCCCCGTCGAGGAAGTCTTCGAAGATGCCGCCGCCGCGCACGCCGCCGCCGAACGCGGGCCCCGGCGCGGCAAGCTGATCGTCGCGGTGTCCTAGGCGTCGCGGAGGCGGTGCAGGCGCAACGCCAGCTGGATCTCCAGGGCGCGGTCCGGCGCCTGCCAGTCCTCCCCGAGCAGCGACGCGACCCGCTCCAGCCGCTGCACCACGGTGTTCACGTGGACGTGCAGGACGTCCTTCGTGCGCGCGAGCTGGGACCCGTTCGCGAAGTACGCCCGCAGCGTCGCGACCAGCTCGGTGCCGCGGCGCCCGTCGTAGTCGAGGACCGGGCCGAGCGTCCGGCGGACGAACGCGTCGAGGTCCGCGCGGTCGCCGAGGAGCTGGCCGAGGAAGCCGAGCCCGGCCATCGCCGCGCCTTCGCCGGTCCGGCCGAGCGCGAGCAGGGCGCGGACGCAGCGCGCGGCTTCGGCGTGGGCGTCCGCGATGGCCGACGGGCCGCTCGCCGGGCCGGCCGCGCCCACCGTGACCGGGCGGCCGGTCGCCGCGCCGAGGTCGGCGGCCACGCGCCGGGCCAGCTCGTCCGGGTCACCCTCGCCGAGCAGCACGACCTCCTCCGCGTGCACGCCGACCAGGGTCGCGTGCCGGGCGGCCGCGCTCGCCACCCGCCGCCGCGAGCCGCCGTCGGCGTGCGCGACGAGCACCGCGTGCGGCGCCGACAGGTCGATGCCCAGCCGGCGGCCGCGGGCCAGCAGCGCGCGGGGGTTGCGGTCCGGCGCGGTCAGGAGGTCGGTGAGCAGCTCGCCGCGGACCTCGTCTTCGGCGCGCACCACCGATCGCCGGAGCATCAGCAGCAACGCCGTCACGACGCCGGCGCGTTCGAACAGCCGCCGGTCGGGCCCGGTGAGCCCGGCGCGGCCGGTCAGCACGAGGCTGCCGAGCAGCTCGGGGCCGGCCTGCACCGCGCACACCCAGCAGTCCTCAGTGGACACCGCGCGCCCGGCGGTGCGGGCCGCGGCGAGCGCGGCCGGGTCGAGCGCGACGGGATCGGCCGAACTGGCCAGGAGCGTGCCGTCGGCGTCGTACACCGTGAGGTCGCCGTGCAGCACGCCGGCGACGGCGTCGGCGACGTCCGGCAGGTCCCCGCCGCGCAGCACCAGGTCGGTGAGCCGGTCGTGGGCGTCCTCGGCGCGTTCCATCGCCTCGTTCTGCGCGCGGATCGTCGCGTTGGCCTCGTTGAGCTCGGCGACCGCGCGGCGCGTCTGGTCGAGGAGGTTCGCGCTGTCCAGCGCGATGGCCGCGTGGTCGGCCAGCGACGACAGCAGGGCCACTTCGTCCGCGGTGAACTCCCGCGTGGCGCGGTCGGAGGCGAAGAGCACGCCCAGCACCTTGGGGCCGATCGCGAGCGGGACGCCGAGGATCGCGGTCAGGCCTTCGTCCTTGACGCCGGAGTCGATGTGGCGGGTGTGCTTGAACCGCTCGTCGGTGAAGTAGTCCGAAGTCGCGTACGGCCGCGCGGTCTGCGCGACCAGCCCGCCGAGGCCCTCCCCCATGCCGAGCACGATCTGCTGGAACTCCGCCGACACCGACCCGTCGCTGACCCGGACGTAGGTCTTGTTCTCCGACTCGCGGTTCAGCGACAGGTAGGAGACGTCGACGCCGAGCAGGGCCCGCGCGCGGCGGACGATCGAGCGCAGCACGGTGTCCGGATCGGACAGGGCGGCGAGCTCGCTGGCGGTCTCGAACAACGCCGTGAGCTGGGCTTCGCGCCGCCGGTGTTCGGCGAGGGTTTCGCGGATCCGCAGCGCCAGCTCGCCCGCGCTGGCCAGCGCGGCCAGGTCGCCCGCGCCGAGGGTGCCTTCGGCGCGGGCGGCCACGACGACGTGCGCCAGCTGCTCGCTGCTCGCCCCGGAGGCGAGCAGGTCGAGCAGCCGGCGCAACGCGTCGGAAGGTGCGGTCACGGCGGTCATGCTAGGGCGAAACGGTCGCCTGTTCCGCCTCGACACTGCCGTCGTGCAGCGACTGGCCGCGGGTCTCGCGGGCCGCCAGCAGCGCGATCACGGTGAGCAGGCACATCCCGGCGACGTACAGCGACACCGGCACGGTGCTGCCCCAGGCCGAGAACAGCGCCACGGCGATCAGCGGCGCGACGGCCCCGGCGGCGATCGAGGACAGCTGGCCGCCGACCGACAGCCCGGTGTAGCGGACGCGGGTCGGGAACTGCTCGGCGAAGAACGCCGCCTGCGGGCCGTACATGGCGCCGTGCAGCACCAGCCCGACGGTGGCGGCCAGCACGATCACCGCCGACGACTTCGTGTCCAGCAGCGCGAAGAACGCGAAAGCCCACACGGCCATCCCGATCGCACCGAACAGGTAGACCGGGCGGCGGCCGACGCGGTCGGACAGCGCGCCCCAGACCGGGATGGTCACGAAGTGCACGGCCGAGCCGATCAGGACCGCGGTCAGGCCCATGCCCTTCGGCAGGTGCAGCCCGGTCGTGACGTACACGAGGATGAACGCGGTGAGCACGTAGTACGACACGTTCTCGGCCATCCGGGCGCCGATGGTGATCAACACTTCGCGCCAGTTGCGGCGGAAGACGTCGACGACGGGAACGTGCTTCTCCCCGCGGCTTTCGGCCTGCTCCTGCGCGGCGAGGAACACCGGCGACTCGGAGACGGCCAACCGGATCCACAGCCCGATCAGCAGCAGCACCGCCGAGAGCAGGAACGGGATCCGCCAGCCCCACGACAGGAACGTCGCGTCGGACTGCGTCGCGGACAGGATCGCCAGCACGGCGGTGGCCAGCAGGTTGCCGCCCGGCGCGCCGCACTGCGGCCAGCTCGCCCAGAACCCGCGGCGGCGGTCGTCGCCGTGCTCGGAGACGATCAGGACCGCGCCACCCCATTCGCCGCCGAGCGCGAAGCCCTGGACGAGGCGGAGCAGCGTCAGCAGCAAGGGAGCCGCGACCCCGGCGGAGGCGTACGTCGGCAGCACGCCCATGAGCGCGGTCGACCCGCCCATCAGCGACAGGCTCACGATGAGCAGCTTCTTCCGCCCGAGCCGGTCACCGAAGTGCCCGAACACCAGGCCGCCGACCGGCCGGGCGAGGAACCCGACCGCGTAGGTCAGGAACGCCAGCAGCGTGCCGGTGAGCGGGTCCGCCGTCGGGAAGAACAGCTTGTTGAACACCAGCGCGGCGGCCGAGGTGTAGAGGAAGAAGTCGTACCACTCGATGGTGGTGCCGATCAGGCTCGCGCCGACGATCTTGGCGATCGCCGACCGGTGGGGTTGGCTCACTGCGGGCTCCACTTCCTTGTGGTCGGGCGGGATTTCAGGCGGCGGTCCAGCCGCCGTCGAGCGGGATGGACGCCCCGGTGATGTGGCCGGCGCGCGGGGAGCACAGCCACACCACCAGGGAAGCGACGTCGTCGGGTTCGATGAGCTTCTTGATCGCGGCGCGCTTGAGCAGGACCTCGGCGACGACGTCCTCGCGCGGGATGTCGTGCTCGGCGGCCTGGGCGTCGATCTGGCCGTCGACCAGCGGCGTGCGGACGTACCCGGGGTTCACGCAGTTGCTGGTGACCCCGTGCGCGGCCCCTTCGAGGGCGGCGACCTTGGAGAGCCCTTCGAGCCCGTGCTTGGCGGCGACGTACGCGGCCTTGTACGGGGAAGCGCGCAGGCCGTGGACGCTGGACATGTTGACGATCCGGCCCCAGCCCTTGGCGTACATCGACGGGAGCGCGTGCCGGGTGAGCAGGAAGGGCGCGGTGAGCATCAGCGCCTGGATGCGGGCGAAGACGTCCGGCGGGAAGTCCTCGATCGGCGCGACGTGCTGGATGCCGGCGTTGTTGACGAGGATGTCGACCTCGGCGGGCAGCGCGCCGACGGCCGCGGGGTCGGTCAGGTCGGCGGCGTGCGCCCAGCCGCCGACCTCGGTGGCGGCGGCTTCGGCGCGTTCGGCGTCGACGTCGACGACGTGCACCTTGGCCCCGGCCGCGGCGAGCGCGCGGACGCAGGCGAGGCCGATGCCCCCGGCCCCGCCGGTCACGAGGGCGGTGCGCCCGTCCAGATCGCTGGTCATGGACGGGAACGGTAAGCGTGACCCGCGTCGCGGACCATGTGTGCGGCGGCTACAAGCCGGCAAGATCCGGTGGTGCCGCCGCACACCCCTCAGCGCGCCAGCATCGCCAGGTAGTGCGCGTTGGTCATCACGCCGAGGACGTTGCCGAACGGGTCGACGACCGACGCCGTGACGAAGCCCGGACCGCGCTCGGTGATCGGCTCGTGCTCCTTCGCGCCCAGCTCGTGGAGGCGGGCGACGGTCGCCTCGAGGTCGTCGACGTGCCAGTAGACGATCTCGCCGCTCGCCCCGCCGCGGCTCGCCGGGACGTACTTCCGGTCGATCAGCCCGAGCTCGTGCTGGTGGTCGCCGATGCGGAACTCGGCGTACCCGGGCCGCTGGAAGTACGGCTCGAGGCCGAGGAACTCGGCGTACCACTCCTTCGCGGCCTCGTGGTCGTCGGCGAAGTACGAAACGGTGGCCATTCCTCGCAGCATGGCTGCTCCTCTCAAGCGGTGTGGCGCCATCATGCGGAGTAAAAGTGCGCACCGAGTGAGCACTTTGTTTGCGACACTTCCCCCATGCGCGCCGACCGCCTCGTGGCCACGCTCCTGCTGATGCAGGCCCGCGGCCGCGTCACCGCGGGCGAGCTGGCCGAGGAGCTGGAGGTCTCGGTCGCCACCGCCCGCCGCGACCTCGAAGCCCTCTCTTCCGCCGGCGTGCCCGTCTACCCGCAGCCCGGCCGCGGTGGCGGCTGGCAGCTCGTCGGCGGCGCGCGCACCGACCTGTCCGGCTTGAGCGCCCGCGAAGCGCAGGCCCTGTTCCTCCTGGCCGGCCCGGCCGCGGCCGCCGCGCCGGAGGTCAAGTCGGCGCTGCGGAAGCTCATGGGCGCGCTGCCGGGCACGTTCCGGGCGGACGCCGAGGCGGCGGCGGACGCGGTCGTCGTCGACCAGGTGGGCTGGGGCGGGCGTCCGAAGGACCGGCCACCGACGGTCGAGCTGCTGCGGGACGCGGTCATCGCCCGCCGCCGGGTCCGGCTGACCTACACCGGGCGCGACCGCCTGGTCGACCCGTGGGGCCTGGTCGACAAGGACGACGTCTGGTACCTGGTCGCGGGCACGGAGCAGGGACGCCGGACGTTCCGCGTCGACCGGATCGCCGCCGCCGTCGTCACGGAGGAGCCGGCCGAGCGCCCGACGGACCTGGAGCTGGCGAAGGTGTGGGAGGAGGTCGTCGAGGAGGTCGAGAAGCGCCGGTCCCCGCTCACCGCGGACGTCGTGCTGGCCAAGCGCCACCTCGACGTCATGCGCGATCGGTTCGGGCGGCACTGCGAACTGGTGGCCGAGCTGCCGGACGACCGCGTGCGGGTGCGGGTCGCGGCGCCCGCGCCGATCATGATCGCGCAGGAGCTGGCGGGCTGGGGCGCGCTCGTCGACGTCGAGGGCCCGGCGTCGGTGCGGGCCGAGCTGGCCCGGCTGGGCGCCGAGCTGGTTGCCCGTTATGCCCGATAAGCCCGGACGGTTCCGAACACGGCCCGTATCGGGCCTGCTCACACCATTGCCGAGCCCATCGACCGGCCCTTGAACACCGTTTGCCCGCTATGCTCGGTGAACGCCGTTAATCGGTCCACTATGGACATTAGGATGACCTACTACGAGTGTCCGTTACTCACCGGTATCTGGCCGTTCGGAGTATCCGTGATCACCCGTTTGCTGTTACTGTGACGCCTCCGTGACCTGAACGTGTGTTCGGTGACACTGCGGTGAGGGCAGACGATGCGTGACGATGTGGTCGAGGCGAGTGCGGTGGTCGGGCACACGCCGGACGTGGTGTGGCAGATCGTCGGATCGCCGGAGTGGTACGCGCGGTTCGTGCCGGAGATCAGCTGGTGCGAGGTCCAGGAACCGGCCTCGCGCGGCCGCGGGCCGAAGGGCGTGATCCGGATCGTCCCCGAGCGCGGGCCGATGCTGGAGGCACAGGTGCAGGCCGTCGTGTACCGGCCGGGCGAGCACGTGGTGTGGTGCGGCGTCCCGGACGAGGGCACGTGGGTCTCCCTGGAGCTGAGACCGCTGGCGGGCGGCAAGACCGAGCTGTTCGTGCGGATGATGCTGCCGCCGGCCTACCTCGACCTGGTCTCGTCGATCAAGAAGGACGTCCGTGCGCTGGCGCGGCGGCTCGACCTGCACCTGGCCGGGCAGCCCGACCCCGACCCCGACCGCGACGGCAACAAGGCGACCAAGCTGCGCACCACGAGCGTGCTGCTGCGCGCCGGCGTGCTCAGCCCGGCCCGACCGGACAAGCTGGCCCGCCAGCTGCAGTCCCTCGCGCAGTGGGGCGCCACCGTCGCGGGCGGCTACCAGGCCGCCGCGGGCCGCGTCCCCGACCAGCCCGCCCTGCACGACGAGCGCAACCTCCGCACCTTCCGCCAGGTCCAGGAGCGCAGCAACCGGCTCGCCAACGCGCTGAGCGAGCTCGGCGTCGCCGAACGCGACCGGATCGCGCTGATGTGCCGCAACCACTCCGCGATGGTCGAGTCGTTCGTCGCGGCCTCCAAGCTCGGCGCCGACGTCGTCCTGCTGAACACCGGCCTCTCCACGGCGTCGGTCAAGGACGTGCTCGCCGAGCACAAGCCGTCCGCCGTGCTGGCCGACGACGAGTTCGCGCTGACCATCGCGAACGTCCCCGGCGACTTCGCCCGGATCAGCACCTGGCCGGACGCCGACGCCGGCTACCCGACCGTCGACGAGCTGATCCACGCCGCGCCCGCCGACCCGCCGAAGCCGGTCGAGCGGCCGGGCCGGCTGGTCGTGCTCACCTCCGGCACCACCGGGACGCCGAAGGGCGCCCGCCGTCCGACGCCGAAAGGCCTGGGGTCGGCCGCGGCGATCCTCGACCGCATCCCGCTGCGCGCCGCCGACCGGATCCTCGTCGCGGCGCCGCTGTTCCACAGCTGGGGCCTCGCCGCGATGCAGATCGGCATGGCGCTGCGGGCGTCGCTGGCGCTGACCCGGAAGTTCGACGCCGAAGAGACGTTGCGGACGATCGCCGAGCAGAAGTGCGACGCGCTGTTCGTCGTGCCGATCATGCTGCAGCGGATCATGGACCTGCCCGAACGGGTCCGCGCGCGCTACGACCTGTCGTCCCTGCGGATCGTGGCGAGCAGCGGCTCGGCGATGTCGGGCGCATTCGTGACCGCGTTCATGGACACCTTCGGCGACGTCCTCTACAACTTCTACGGTTCCACCGAGGTGTCCTGGGCGAGCATCGCCGACCCTGCCGACCTGCGCGCGGCCCCGACGACGGCGGGCCGCTGCCTGCTCGGCACCCGGCTGGCCATCCTCGACGAGGACCGCAAGCCGGTCCCGCCCGGCGGCGAAGGCCAGATCTTCGTCGGCAACGACATGCTCTTCGACGGCTACACCAACGGCACCGACCCGGCCCGCGCGGCGGACCTGATGGCCACCGGCGACGTCGGCTACCTCGACGCGGCCGGCCGCCTGTTCGTCACCGGCCGCGCCGACGAGATGATCGTGTCCGGCGGCGAGAACGTCTTCCCCCGCCCGGTCGAGGAGGCCCTGGTCGCCCTGCCCGGCGTCCACGACGCGGCGGTGGTCGGGGTGGCGGACGCGGAGTGGGGCCAGCGCCTGGCCGCGTACGTCGTGCCGAGGCGCGGCGCTTCGCTGCACGCGGAGGACATCCGGGCGTACATCCACCAGCGGCTGGCGCGGTTCGCGGTGCCGCGGGACGTCTACTTCGTGCCGGACCTCCCCCGCAACGCGACGGGCAAGATCCTCAAGCGCCTCCTGCACGACGACACCTGGCCGGTGACCTCCGAGTACTGAGCCCCCGGTTCCCCGCGCCCCAATGTGGCCTTCGGTGCGTCAGACGCACCCAAGGCGGCCTTCGGTGCGTCTGACGCAACCAAGGCCGCCTTGGGGCGCTTGGGATCGGCTGGCGGCGCTCGGTCAGCTCACCGGCTGACGCAGCACCGTCTTGAGCTTCTCGGGCGCCACCCGCCGCGGGTCGCCGAGGTAGACCTCGTGGTGCAAGCCTGCCGGCTCGAGTCCTTGCCGCGTCAGGAACTCGTCGTGCAGCCGGGCGAGCAGCGGGCCTTCGTCGTCGTACGAGCCGATGTGGAGCGCCTGCGCGCACCGCCCCTCGTGCAGCTTCTCGAGCCGGACCGGCGCGTCGATCTTCTTCTTGCGCCGCACGGTTTCCCGCGCCTCCTCGACGGCGTCCTCCCCGATCCACGGCGGCTGCGCGATGAGCATCGTCCACTGCCAGGAGTCCTTGGCCCGCACGGTGAAAGCCGCGTAGTCGTCCGCCCACCACAGACCTTCCAGCGGCCCGACCACGAAGTCTTCGCCGCGGCTCTTCGCCGTCATCTTGATCGTGTACGCGAAGGCGTAGAGCGCTTCGACGGCCGTCCGGTAGGCCTCGGCCGTGTTCGGGTTGCCGCGGCCGTCGATCGCGAGGAACCGCTGCTCGGGTACGTCGAGCAGCGCCCAGTCGGTGTTCTTGGGCGCGTACAGCTGCTTCAGCTCTTTCTTCAGGTCGTACGGCATCAGGACATCCCCTCCAGCCACATGGCTTCCGCTTCGAGCTGCGCGATCGAGTAGTCGAAGATCGCCCGGACGAACGGCGGCGCGTCCGGCTGGGCCGCGGCCGCGCGCCGGACTTCGGCCAGCCGCTCCGCGACCGCTTCGGCCCGCCGGGCCAGCGCCGCGGCGACCCGCGCGGGCGGCACGGCCGGGCTGTTCGCCAGCCCGACGAGCACCGGCGGGTGCACCGGCCGCAGTTCGGCGATGGCGGCCTCCGCGGCGGCCGCGCACGCCTGACGGCCCGCGTCCGTCGCCGTGTACGTCTTCTTCGCCTTGGCGTGCGCGCGGTCCTGCTCGACTTCGGTGACCAGGCCGCGGTCGCGGAGTTTGCCGAGCACGTAGTAGATCGAGCTGAACCCGAGCGCCGTCCACTCGCGCATGCCGCGTTCGGAGACGACTTCGTCCAGCTCGTAGCCGTGCCTCGGCCGCTCGACCACCAGGCCGAGCACCGTCAGTTCCGCGTCGGTGAGCACGCTCGTACTCTAGCACTAGAATACTCGGCTTCCGGAAATTGTCGGTGGGTGCTGGCATGCTTCAGCGAGTACCGGAAAGCGAGGGAGCACAGTGGGGGGACAGGTGGTGACGGCAGTGCCGTGGACCGCGGAGCGCGTGGCCGGGCTGGCGCCGGATCCCGCGTCGGAGAAGGCGGGCCGGGCGCTCGCGGTGCCGGCGAAGTGGTCGGGCGCGGGTGCGTCCGAAGACGCCGTGTGGGGCTTCTGCCAGGGCAGTGGCAAGAAGCCGTACCAGACGTGCGTCGAGCTCGCCGAGCCCGCGTTCCGGTGTTCCTGTCCCAGCCGGAAGTTCCCGTGCAAGCACGCGCTGGGGCTGCTGATGCTGTGGGCGGCCGGGAAGATCGACACCGGACCCGAGCCGGAGTGGGTGCACACGTGGCTGGCCGAACGCGCCGATCGCGCCCGGCGGGCGGAGAAACGCGCGGAAGCGGCCGGGCCGAAGGACGAAGAAGCCGCTGCGCGCCGGGCAGGCGAACGTGCCGCGCGCGTCGAAGGCGGTGTCGCCGAACTGAAAGTCTGGCTGACCGACCGGATCGGCGCCGGGTTCGCGGGCTTCGACCGCAACGGCGGCGAGGAGCTGCGCACGGTCGCGGCCCGCATGGTCGACGCGCAGGCGTCCGGCCTCGCGGGCGGCCTGCGCCGGGCGGCCGGCACCGTCGGGCGCCGCGACTGGCCGGAGGCGCTGCTGTCCGAGCTGTCGCTGCTGTACTTGCTGGCCGACGCGGCCGGCCGGCTGGATTCGCTGCCACTGCCACTGGCGGAGACCGTCCGCACCCGGCTGGGCTTCTCGGTGGAGACGGCCCGCGTCCTGGAGACCGGCGAGCGCGTCTCGGACGACTGGCTGATCACCGGCGCGGCCGACGAGGAGAACGACCGCCTGCTCACCCGCCGCACGTGGCTGCGCGGCCGCGGCACGGGCCGGGACGCGCTGGTGCTGTCCTTCGCCCCACCGGGCCGGCCACTCGACGCGTCCCTGCCACCGGGCCACCTGCTCACGGCGGAGCTGGCGTTCTACCCGGGCGCGGCACCGTTGCGCGCGATGGTGGTGGAGCGCGGCATCCCCCTCGCGGCCCCGGCCGCCGAGGGCGGCTCGATCCCGGCCGCGCTGGCGGCGTACGCGGAGGCGATGGCCGCGGACCCGTGGCTGGAACGCTGGCCGGTCCTCCTGTCGGCGGTGACCCCGGCCGAACACGCGGGCGGCTGGTGTCTGTCCGAAAAGGACGGAACCGCGCTTCCGCTGGTCCCGTACGCGTTCCCGTGGCCCCTGCTGGCGATGTCGGCGGGGCAGCCCCTGACGGTGGCGGGCGAGTGGAGCCAGGCAGGCTTGCGCCCGCTGACGTGCTGGCACGAAAACCGGGCGGTGCGGCTGTGAACCTTTCCCCGACCCGAACCCACCCGCACCGGAAGGCGGTGAAACCGTGAAAGCCTGGGAAGACCTCGTCGGCACCGCCCTCCTCGGCACCCGCCGCCGCACCCTCGATCTCTCGAGCCTCCCCCCGGCCGTGCGCCCGCTCGCCGAAGACCGCGAAGACCCCGCCGAGCAGCTCCTCGCGGCCGCAGCCGTGCTCACCACCTTCCGGCGCGCCGGAAGGCAGCCGCTCCACGACGTGCGCCCGCTTCCCGTCGCCGCCGAGGACGAACGGCCCTTCGTGCCGCCGCTCGCGCGGGAACGGCTGGCCCGGCTGCTCGCCGCCAGCCATCCCGACCTGCTCCTGGAATGGCTCGGCATCGTCGCAGGCACGAACTACCGCGTCCCGCCCGAAACCCTCCCGCTGCTCGCCGAAGCCGCGCGCACGAAAGCCGCACTGCGGGGGCCGCTCGTCGCGGTCGCCGGGCCCGTCGGGGCCTGGCTCGGGCAGCGGAACCCGGACTGGTCCTTCCTCGCCGCCCCGGCGGAAACCACCGGCACGCAAGACGTCTGGCAGTACGGCAGCCTCGCCCAGCGCCGCCGCTGGCTGGCCGCCAAGCTGGCCGAAGCGCCCGAAGAAGCCCGCGAAGCCCTCGCCGGCTCGTGGAAGAGCGAACCCGCCGACGTCCGCTCGGACTTCCTCGGCGTCCTCGCCGCGCACCTGCGACCCGAGGACGAAGCCTTCCTCGAAGCCGCGCTGACCGACCGGGCGGCCGCCGTCCGGGAGCGCGCCGCCGAGCTGCTCGGGCGGCTGCCCGGCACCCGGTACGGCGAAAGCATGGCCGAACGGCTGCGCCCGCTGGTCCGCCGCCGCGGCCGGGTGCTCGAAATCGCGCTGCCGCAAGGCGAACGCGGCGAGGGCACGGTCCGGCTGCGCACCCTCGTCGCGGCCGCTCCCCTGGCCTTCTGGACCGAGTTCGGGCCACCCGCCGAGGTGGTGCGGATGACCGTCGAAGGCTGCCCGGCCGCCGTGCTGCGCGACTCCTGGGCCACCGCGGCCGTCCGGCAAGGCGACGAAACCTGGGCGAAAGCGCTCATCGGCGCCGACCCCGGCGGGCGCACCACCCCGCCGCTGCTGGACGTCCTGAGCCCGGCCGCCCAGGCCGCCACCATCGGGCACCTGGTGAGCCGGCTGCCCGTCGAGTCGTTCGCGCGGCTGGTGCACGAGCTGCCCCGGCCGTGGACCAAGGAGCTCGGCACCGCTCTGCTCGACTGGATCGCCCGCCAGGACGACCACCGCCTGGTCTCGCACGCCGCCGTCGTGATCGCCCGCGCGGTCCCCGCGGCGTGCCTGCGCCACCCGCTGGCCACCACCCGGCTGACCATGGACGCCGGTCCGTGGCGCCGGGCGCTCACCGAAACGCTGAACTTCCGCCGCGAAATGTACGAGGAGCTCGCATGACCGCCCCCGCCACCGTCCTCCGGCCGCACGCCGAACAGGACCACGCCGCCGAGCTGGCCGCGCTGGCCGCCGCCGACGACCGGGCGAAGCCGCCGAACTGGCGCCTGTCGCCGTGGGCCGTCGTCGAGTACCTGCTCGGCGGCACCCTGCCGGACGGGACCGTGATCACGCCGAAGTACGTCGGCCCGCGCCGGCTGATCGAGGTCGCCGTCGCGACGCTGGCCACCGACCGCGCGCTGCTGCTGCTCGGCGTGCCGGGCACGGCGAAGACGTGGGTGTCCGAACACCTGTCGGCCGCGATCAGCGGCGACTCGACGCTGCTGGTGCAGGGCACGGCGGGCACGTCCGAGGAGTCGATCCGCTACGGCTGGAACTACGCCCGGCTGATCGCCGAGGGCCCGAGCCCGGCCGCGCTCGTCGAAAGCCCGCTGCTCCACGCGATGCGGGACGGGAAGCTCGCCCGGCTCGAGGAGCTGACGCGCATCCCGGCCGACGTCCAGGACTCGCTGATCACCATCCTGTCGGAGAAGACGCTGCCAATCCCGGAGCTGGGCACCGAGGTGCAGGCGCGGCCCGGCTTCAACCTGATCGCCACGGCCAACAACCGCGACAAGGGCGTCAACGAGCTGTCGAGCGCGCTGCGGCGGCGGTTCAACACGGTCGTGCTGCCGCTGCCGGACAGCGCCGACGCGGAGGTCGAGATCGTCAGCAGGCGGGTCGCGGAGCTGGGCAAGTCGCTGCAGCTGCCCGCCGAGGCCGCCGAACTCGCCGAGATCCGCCGGGTGGTCACGGTGTTCCGCGAGCTGCGCTCGGGCCGCACCGAAGACGGCCGCACGGCGGTGAAGTCGCCGTCCGGCACGCTCTCGACCGCGGAGGCGATCAGCGTGCTCACCGGCGGCCTCGCGCTGGCGGCGCACTTCGGCGACGGCGTGCTGCGCCCGCACGACGTCGCGGCCGGCATCCACGGCGCGGTGGTCAAGGACCCGGTGGCCGACCGCGCGATCTGGATCGAATACCTGGAGACGGTGGTCCGCGAGCGCGACGGCTGGGCCGACTTCTACCGGGCCGGCCAGGAGATTTCGTGACGGCGACCCACCTGCTCGGCATCCGCCACCACGGTCCGGGGTCCGCCCGGGCCGTGGCGGCGCGGCTCGCCGAACTCGAGCCCGACATCGTGCTGATCGAGGGCCCGCCCGAAGCCGACGCCCTGGTCGAGCTGACCGAAGACCCGGCGATGGCGCCGCCGGTCGCGCTGCTGGCGTACGCGACCGACGACGTCTCGCGCGCCGCCTTCTGGCCGTTCGCCGTCTTCAGCCCGGAATGGCAAGCGCTCACCTACGCCCGCGAAGCCGGGATCCCGGTGCGGTTCTGCGATCTCCCGGCCGCCAACACCTTCGCCGCGGGCCCGGACGAGCACGCCGGGCCGCCGGTCGACCCGCTGGCGCTGCTGGCTTCGGCCGGCGGGTACGACGACCCGGAACGCTGGTGGGACGACGTCGTCGAATCCCGGCGGGACAGCGAAAACCCGTTCGAGGTGATCGCCGACGCGATGACCGCGGTGCGGGAAGACGAAGAACCGCCGAAGGGGAACGAGGCCCGCCGCGAGGCGTACATGCGCTCGGTCCTGCGCCGCACCCGCAAGGACGGCTACGACAACATCGCCGTCGTCTGCGGGGCGTGGCACGTGCCCGCGCTCGCCGACCCGCTGCCGCCGGCGTCGCACGACCAGGCCGTCCTCAAAGGACTGCCGAAGCGGAAGGTCGCGTGCACCTGGGTGCCGTGGACGCACGGGCGCCTGGCCACCGCCAGCGGGTACGGCGCGGGGGTGCGGTCGCCGGGCTGGTACCACCACCTGTTCACCACGGCCGAGGACGTCACCACGCGCTGGCTGACCGGCGTGGCCGGGGTGCTGCGCGAAGAGGACCTGCCGGTTTCCACCGCGCACGTCATCGAAGCCGTCCGGCTGGCCGAGGCGCTCGCGGCGCTGCGCGGGCGGTCGTCGGCCGGGCTCGCCGAGGTCACCGAAGCCACCCGGTCGGTGCTGTGCGGCGGGGACGAGGTGCAGGTCGAGCTGGTCACCCGGCGGCTGGTGGTCGGCGAACGGCTCGGCGAAGTCCCCGAGCGGGTGCCGCAGCCGCCGCTGGCCGCGGACCTGACCGCGACGGCGAAACGCCTGCGGCTCAAGAAGGATCCGATCGTCAAGGAGCTCGACCTCGACCTGCGCACGCCCGGCGGGCTCGACCGCTCGAAGCTGCTGCACCGGCTGCGGATCCTCGGCATCGAGTGGGGCAGCCGGGAGGCGTCGGCGCGGCGGAACAAGGGCACGTTCCGGGAAACCTGGGCGCTGGCCTGGGAACCGTCGTTCGAAGTCGACCTGGTCGCGGCGGCGGTGTACGGCACCACCGTGCCTTCGGCGGCCACGGCCGCGGTCCGCGGCGCCGTCGAGGGCATGCCGCCGCTGGACGAGGTCACCACGGCGGTCGAGAACTGCCTGCTCGCCGACCTGCCGGAGGCGTTGCCCGAGGCGCTCGCGGCGCTCGATGCCCGGGCGGCGGCCGACGCCGACGTCGCGCGGCTGATGTCGGCGCTGCCCGCGCTGGCCAGGGCGACGCGCTACGGCAACGTGCGCGGCACCGACACCGGCGCGCTGCGCGCGGTCGCCGACCGCATGCTCGACCGGATCTGCGCCGGGCTCCCCCCGGCCACGCACGGCATCGACGACGACGCCGCGGCCCGGCTGGCCGCGCTGGTCGACGGCGTGCACGACGCGACGTCGCTGCTGGGCGACGACGCCAAGGACCGCTGGCTGACGGCGCTGGCCCGGCTCGCGGAGCGGCCGTCGCTGCCGCCGTTGCTGGCCGGGCGGCTCACCCGGATCCTGCACGACAGCGGCCTCCTCGACGCGCTCGACATCGAGCTGAGGCTGGGCCGGGCGCTGACACCGGGCATCACGCCGTCGGCGGGGGCGGCGTACGTCGAAGGCTTCTTCGACGGCGGCGCGCTGCTGCTGGTGCACGACGAAGGCCTGCTGCGGGTGATCGACGCGTGGCTCGCGGCGATCCCGCCGGAGGTGTTCACCGAGGTGCTTCCGTTGCTGCGCCGGACCTTCGGCGCGTTCAGCGGACCCGAGAAGCGGGCGATCGGGCACCGGGCGGCCGGCCTGACCGGCCCCGCCCGGCGCGCGCCGGTGGCCGACGAACTGGACGAGGACCGGGCGGAGCGCATGCTGCCCGTCCTGGCGCAACTGCTGGGGGTGGGCGCGTGAGCGCGGAGACCGACGACCGGCTGCGGCGCTGGCGGCTGGTGCTGGGCGGCGAGGGCGCCGGGCCCGGCTCGGGGCTGGCGGACACCGAGCTGTCCGATGAGGACAGTGGCGTCGACCAGGTGCTGGCGGCCCTCTACGACAAGCCGGACGAGGAGGCCGCGGGCGGGCAGCGCGGGGCGAACCTGGGCGCGTCGGCCCCGCGGGTCGCGCGCTGGCTGGGCGACATCCGCCGCTACTTCCCGAGCACGGTGGTCCAGGTGATGCAGCGCGACGCCGTGGACCGGCTCGGGCTGACCCGGATGCTGCTGGAGAAGGAGCTGCTGTCGGCGGTCGAACCGGACGTCCACCTGGTCGGCACGCTGCTGTCACTGAACGGCGTGCTGCCCGAGGAGACGAAGGAGACCGCGCGCGAGGTCGTCCGCAAGGTGGTCCAGGAGCTGGAGGAGCGCCTCGCCGAACGCACCCGCGCGGCGATCAAGGGTGCGCTGGACAAGGCCTCGCGCACCCACCGGCCCCGCCCGGGCGACGTCGACTGGGCACGCACGATCCACGCGAACCTCAAGCACTACTCCCCCGAACTGCGCACGATCGTCCCGGAGCGCCTGGTCGGCTTCGGACGGCGGCAGCAGGCGGTGCAGCGGGACGTGATCCTGGCCGTCGACCAGTCGGGCTCGATGGCGGAGTCGGTGGTGTACTCCGGCCTGTTCGGCGCGGTGCTGGCCTCGATGCGGGCGCTGCGGACGTCGTTCGTCGCGTTCGACACCGAGGTCGCGGACCTGACCGAGCACCTGGCCGACCCGGTCGACGTCCTGTTCGGCACCCAGCTGGGCGGCGGCACCGACATCAACCGGGCGATCGCGTACTGCGAGGGCCTGGTCGAGCGCCCGGAGCGCACGCTGCTGGTGCTGATCAGCGACCTCTACGAGGGCGGTGACGAGGACGAGCTGCTGCACCGCGTCGGCGAGCTGGTGGGCGCCGGGGTTCAGGTGGTGACGCTGCTGGCCCTGTCCGACTCGGGTGCCCCGTCGTACGACCACGAGAACGCGGCGGCCCTGGCGGAGCTGGGCGTCCCGGCCTTCGCGTGCACCCCGGACCAGTTCCCGGAGCTGATGGCCGCCGCCATCCGCGGCGACGACCTGCAGGGGTGGGTGGCGCGCGAGACCAGCTGAGTCGTGGAATCAAACCGGCCCGGGCGGTGTTGAGCACACCGTGGGACGGTTCCCACGGGAAGGACGGTCACCATGAAGGTCCGCAGCTCGCTCCGCTCGCTGGCCCGCCAGCAGGGCGCCCAGGTCATCCGCCGCGGCAACCGCGTGTTCGTGATCAACAAGGACAACCCGCGCTCGAAGGCGCGTCAGGGCTGAACCGCGCTCGACGGCGTGCGGGAGCCGAACCGCAGCACGCCGTCGTCGAGCCGGTTGAAGCGCATGTCCGCCAGGTCGAGCAGGTAGTTCTGGCGCATCATCCAGGGCCGCCTCCCACCCTGCTTCGGCAGGCCGGAGGCGGCCCGCTTGATGTACCCGGACTGCAGGTCCACGATCGGGCGCGGGCGGCCCGCCGTGGAAGCCGAAGCCGCGTCCGGCACGCAGTACGCGAACCCCCGGCGGTCCAGGTGCGCGAGCAGCCGGCAGACGTACTGGGACGTCAGGTCCGCCCGCAGCGTCCACGAGTTGTTCGTGTACCCCACGCACCAGGCCAGGTTCGGGACGCCGCCGAACATCATGCCCTTGTACGCGCGTTGCTCCCCCGGGTCGATCGCCCGGCCGTCGACGTCGAGCGCGATCCCGCCGAAGGCCACCAGCCGCAGCCCCGTCGCCGTCACGATGATGTCCGCGTCCAGCGTGCGGCCCGACTCCAGGGAAACCCCGGCGGCGGTGAACCGCGTGATCCGGTCGGTCACGATGTCCGCCTTGCCCGACCGCAGCGCCTTGAACAGGTCCGCGTCCGGGACCAGGCACAGGCGCTGGTCCCACGGGTCGTACGACGGCACGAAGTGCGGGTCCACCGGGATCGACGCCGGCAGCTGCGCCGCCACGCGCTTGCGCAGCGCCAGCGCCGCCCGGCCCGGGAGCCGGCGCATCAGCTGGAAGAACAGCGTCCCCATGACCACGTTCTTGCCGCGGACCACCCGGTGCGCGAGCTTCTCCGGCAGCAGCGCGCGGATCCGGTCGGCGAGCGCGTCCCGGCCCGGGCGCGCGACGATGTACGACGGCGACCGCTGCAGCATCGTCACCCGCGAAGCGCGTGAAGCGAGCGCCGGGACGAGCGTCACCGCCGTCGCGCCGCTGCCGATCACCACGACCCGCTTGCCCGTGTAGTCCAGCGACTCGGGCCAGTGCTGCGGGTGGACGATCTCGCCGCCGAACTCCGCGCGGCCCGGGAAGTCGACGACGTGCCCGGAGTCGTAGGAGTAGTAACCACTGCACAGGTACAGGAACCGGCAGGTGAACGTGGCGCCGTGCGCCGTCGAGACCGTCCACCGCGCCGTCGCGGACGACCACGACGCCCGCACCACCCGGTGCCCGAAGCGGATGTGGCCGGTGACGCCGGAAGCGGCCGCCGTTTCGCGGATGTACGCGAGGATCGACGGCCCGTCCGCGATCGCCTTCGGGTCCTTCCACGGGCGGAACGGGTAGCCGAGGGTGAACATGTCCGAGTCGGACCGGATACCCGGGTACCGGAAGAGGTCCCAGGTGCCGCCGATGGTGTCACGCGCTTCGAGCACCGCGAACGTCTTGCCCGGCAGCCGTTCCCGCAGCCGGCACGCCGCGCCGATGCCGGACAGCCCGGCCCCCACGATCAGGACGTCGAACTGTTCGGCACCGGTCATGGCTCGCAGCGTAACCGGGGCCCTACAACCGCACGACCCGCGTCGCGCCGAAGGTGCCCTTCAGCGGCACCGTCACGGGCTTGCCGTGCACGGTCACCGTGACGCTGTCCTGCGTCTGCGTCGGGTCCGACACCGCCAGCTGCCGCCGCCCGACCGCCACCGACGCGGGCCCGGACACGCCGACGCCGTCGACCGAGCCGGCCGTGAAGAAGTTCGCCAGCAGCGTGTCCCCGGTCCGGACGGCCTGGACCGTCGCGGTGTTGGCCCGCACGCGCCACGCCCAGGACGCGGCCAGGGTGCCGACCGGCGACGCGCCCGGCAGCACCGCGTACGCGTACGTCGCGCCCGCCGGCTTCACGCCGTGCTCCAGGACCAGCTTCTGGTAGCGGCGCGTGTTCGGGGTCGTGGTGCCCTTGGTGTTGGCGCCGGTGTCGATGTCGCGCCACGCGCCGGTCCGGTCCTCGCGCAACGCCGTGACCGAAGCGCCGTCGAGGACCACGTACCCGCCGACGTCTTCCAGGTGCAGCCACCGCGGTTCGCGCAGCGCGGACGCCTTGCCGAGGTCGGTGGCCACGCGCCGGCCGTCCGCCAGCAGGACCCCGCGCCCGCCCTCGCCGAGGTTGCGGTTCTCGATCGTCGTGCGCACGGCGTGGTCGGCCGTGCCGGTGATCCCGGCGCCGAGGCACAGGATCCCGGCCGGGGTGAAGAACCACGACTTCTTCGCGACCAGTGAGCCGTCCCAGGACTTGAAGTCGAACGCGTAGGCGCCCGTGCGCTCGTCCCAGCGGACGCCGCCGGTGTGCGGGTTCGGCCCGACCGGCACCCCGCCGAACGCCGGGTCCACCGGGCCGTCGTGCTCGGTGGTGCCGGGCAGCAGCAGCGGGTCGACCGTCGGCCAGTAGGCGTCGGTGTAGTGGCCCTTGGCGTTCGGGAGGAAGGTGTAGAGCACGCCGTCGCCGACGTGGTAGCCCTTGAGGTTCTGCCCGTTGATGGCTTCGTAGCGCGAAATCCGCGTCGAGCTGACGCCGAGGGAGGCCGACCAGCCGTCGGTGACGTGCACCAGGCGGTCCTGCTGGCCGAAGATCCGGTGCGTGGCCGTGACCCGCGCCGGGCGCGCGCCCGAGGCCAGCATGTCCTGTGCGAACTCGATACCCGGCGTCGCCACCAGGTCGGGGCCGGGCGCGAACCGCTCGGGGTCGGGGATCTTCAGGAACGGGGCGTACGCGCCTTCCTTGATCCACTTCGCGGCCAGCGCGTTGAGGTCGGTCTTGGTCTTGCCCGACGCCGTCCGCGCCAGCACGAGGGTCGCGACGGTGAGCTGGTGGCCGATGTCGTGGCCGGTCTCCCCCTGCCGCGAGAGCATCCGCCCGCGCACCGGCTCCATCAGCGCGCCCGCGTAGACGAACGGCGCGAAGCTGTCGGCGACGAGCGCGTAGATCTTGTCCTTCAACGGCTGCGGGAGCGCGTACTCGGTGCCCGCGGTGACGTGGATGGCGCCGGCGAGCGCGGTGAGCAGCACGATGCCGTAGTGGCCGGGGTACGGGATGGTGTCGTGCTGGATGAACGAGCCGTCGACGTGGAAGCCGTCGCCCGCCGCGCGATCCAGCTTCGCCACGACGCTCGCCGCGCCCCCGCCGGCGACGTCGGTGAGCGCGTCGATGCCGGTCTTGATCCAGGCGGTGTCACCGAGCATCGCGCCGGAGACGATGGAGATCAGCGCCTTGTCCGCGCGGTTGGCGCCGGTTTCGACCACCGACGCGTTGTTGGCGCGCCGGTTCGGGTTCCCGACGAACCGCTTCACCGGCGCGAGGTAGCGGGCCAGCTGCTCGGCGGTCAGCTCGTCGGCGACGACCGAAAGCGTGTGCAGCAGGTAGTACGGGATGCCGATCTCGTAGGTGTACCAGTTGCCGATCTCGCCGACGTTCTCGTTGTACTGGCTGGCGTAGATCAGCTCCAGCGCGGCCTTGATCCGGTCGAGCACCGCCGGGTCGCCGGCCAGCGCCCCGCCCGGGGTACCCCAGTCGACGGCGATCGCGCGCAGCCGGGCGTACATCGACGTCGTGTAGTCGCTGCCCGGGCCGAGCGGCAGGTCCGTCCACAGTGGAGCGCCGCCGCCGGCCACGGACAGGCTCGCGTGGTAGGCCTTGGCGACGCGGCCCAGGTTGGCCAGCGCCTCGGTGCGTTCCGGCGACGGCCGGTTGATGCCGGTCTGCAGCTGCCGGTAGGCGGCGACGATCGGCGCGGTCGCGGCGGGCACCCCACTCGCCGCGGTCGCGGCGGAGGCTGCCGCGTCCGCGGCGAACGCGGGACGGCTGAGCAGAACGGTCGAAGCGGCCGCCAGCGCGCCGCCGCGCAGAGCGTTTCTCCGGTTCACGGGCATGGCAAGGCCTCCCACAAAGAGGAACGGGTATCCAGTGGTACTGCGGCGGCGGCGTGGTGGAGCAGCACCCCGCACTTTCACGTGAAAGTGCGGGGGCCAGGTCGGCACTTTCACGTGAAAGTGCAGCCCCCGGAGGGGTGGGGCGTCACTTTTGGGGTCAGCGGGCGCCGTCGGTGCGGCGGGGCAGCTGCCAGGGGTTGGCCTCCTGCAGGGGTTCGGGCAGCAGCGCGTCCGGGAAGCCCTGCCACGCGATCGGGCGCAGGAAGCGCTCGATCGCCGCGGTGCCGACGGACGTCGTGGTCGGGGCGGTCGTGGCCGGGTACGGGCCGCCGTGCTGCTGGGCCCAGCTCACCGTCACGCCGGTGGGCCAGTCGTTCCACAGCAGCCGGCCGGCGATGCGGGCCAGCGCCGGCAGCACCGGCCGCAGCCAGTCCACATCGGACTCCTCGCCGTGGATCGTGGCGGTGAGCCCCGGTTCGATGACGTCGAGCAGGCGCAGCAGCTCGGCCTGGTCGGCGTACGTCACGATCAGCGACGCCGGCCCGAAGCACTCCTCATGCACCGTGTCGCCGCCCTCGAGGAACTGCTTGCCGGTCGTGGCCAGCAGCGTCGGGGTGAACGCGGGCGCCGAAGAATCCGACGCAGACACCACCTCGACGCCCGGGACCTCCTTCAGCGCCGAGAGCCGCGAAGAAAACCCGGCAGCGATGCGGTCGTTGAGCATCGGCTGGGCCGCCGCACCGTCCAACGCCGAACGAAGCGCGGCGGTCAGGCCGTGGTCCTCGGGCAGGAACAGCAGCCCCGGCTTCGTGCAGAACTGCCCGGCGCCGAGGGTGAACGACCCGGCGTACCCCTTCGCGACGGCCTCCCCGCGCGCGGCGATCGCGGCCTCGGTGACCACGACCGGGTTGACGCTGCCCAGCTCGCCGTAGAACGGGATCGGCCGGGGCCGCGCGTTCGCGATGTCGAACAGCGCCCGCCCGCCGGGGATCGACCCGGTGAACGACGCCGCCGCGATCCGCGGGTCCTTCAGCGCCGTGACGCCTTCCTCCTGCCCGAAGATCACGTCGAAGATGCCCTCCGGCGCACCCGCGCCGACGAGGGCTTCGCGCACGATCCGGCCGGTCAGCGCGGACAGCTCCGGGTGCCCGGGGTGCGCCTTGAGGACCACCGGGCAGCCCGCGGCCAGCGCGGACGCCGTGTCGCCGCCCGCGACGCTGAACGCGAACGGGAAGTTGCTCGCGGCGAACACCAGCACCGGGCCGATCGCGGTCTTGACGCGGCGGATGTCCGGCCGCGGGCCCATCGGCCAGTCCGGGTCGGCGTGGTCGACGGTCGCGCCGAGGTACTCGCCGTCGGTGAGCACCTCGCCGAACAGGCGCAGCTGGAACGTCGTGCGCTTCAGCTCGCCCGCCAGCCGCGGAGTCGCGGGCAGGTGCGTCTCGCGGTGCGCCAGCGGGACGAGGTCGTCCGCGGCGGCGTCGAGCGCGTCGGCGGCCGCGACCAGCCAGCGGGCGCGCTCGGCCGGGGTCGCCTCGGCGGCGGGGCGGGCGGCCGCGGCGGCCCCCGCCAGGATCTTCTCGAGCGTGGCGGCGTCGGTGGCCTGGCTCATGGGTGGAACAGCTCCTCAGTTTTCATGGGCGGCGGCGGTGGCCGTGGCCAGGTCGCGCCAGCGACCCGGACCGGCCAGTCCGAGGTGGTACAGGTGCAGCTCCGCGGCACCCGCCTTGGCCAGCTCGGCCGCGTACGCGGCGATGTCCGGCACCGGCGCGGCGGCCACCGCGGTGATGTAGCTGCCGATCGCGACGCGCTCGGGCAGGGCCTCCCGGGCCGCCGCGACGGCTTCGGCACCCGTGGCGGGCGCCCAGCCGAACAATACGACCGCGTCGACGTCGTCGGCAGCGGACGGCGTGAGACCCGGCAGCGCGCCGGTGACCCACGGGTCGAGCGCGCCGTGGAGCACGACCCGGATGCCCGCGGGCAGCGTCGCCAAAACCGCGGCCCGCAGCTGGTCGGTAGCCATCTGTCTTGTAAACAGAAGGTGCTGGGTCAACGATGGCGGCAAACCGTCGGCCGTGACGCTCAGATCACCGGTCGCGACCAGCCGCCGGACCTCCTCGACGAGCTGCGCCCGCACGGTGTCCGCGTCGACGTCCCAGGAATCAGCACACGCCTCGCAGCAGCAGATCGACAGCAGCCGGGCCACCGCGGGCGCCCACACGCCGTCGGTCTTCTCGTGCTGGTGCTGGTGCACCACACCGAGCGGACCGCAGGCTTCGAGGATCACCGACGACAGCTCCAGCCCGGCGACGGCCTGCGCGGTCAGCGTCGCCGCGTACTCGCGCACCGCGGGCTGCGACGGGCACAACGCCCACGGGTACGGCTCGCCGAAGCAGTTGCGCACCACGACGTCCGGGTGCTCGTAGCCGAGCTGGGAGTTGTGGGTCAGCACGATCCACGCGGCGGCCGGGATGCCGGCTTCGTTCAGCAGCCGGACGGCGTCGCCACCGGAATCCTCCGACGTCACCCAGTCCGGAGTGGACGGACGCAGCGCACCCCACCCGTCGGAAACCGGGCGGTAGAACGCCGCGTGGCGGGCCACTACGGCGGTCCCCGAAGCCGACCAGGGCGTGGCCGCGCGGGCGCTGTGGTACGACAGCGCCACCGCCACCTCGTCGACGCCCAGATCCCGGACGCGCGCGGCGAACCCGGACTCCAGGACGTCCCAGGGGTAGGCGTATCCGGTCACCTTCACCGGGTCACCACCTCGCCGTGTTCGGCTCGAACCCGGCGACGTACTCGCGCATGTAGGTCACGTCGTCCCGTTTGATCAGTCCACATCGGACGTAGTTCTCGTGCAGCCGCGCCAGCGCGTCCTCGTCCAGCTTCACGCCGAGACCCGGCGTCGTGGGCACCTCGACGGCCCCGTCCCGGAAGGAAAGCACACCGGGTTCGATGACGTCCTCGACCTTCCATGGCCAGTGCGTGTCGCAGGCGTAGGTCAGGTGCGGGGTCGCCGCGGCGACCTGGACCATCGCGGCCAGGCTGATCCCGAGGTGGCTGTTGGAGTGCATCGACAGGCCGACGCCGAAGCTTTCGCACGTCACCGACAGCGCCTGCGTCGCCCGCAGCCCGCCCCAGAAGTGGTGGTCGGACAACAGGACGCCGATCGCGCGCGCCCGGAAGCCCGGCTCGATGTCGCCGTGGTTCACCACGCACATGTTGGTGGCCAACGGCATCGACGCTTCGGCGGCCACCCGGGCCATGCCCTCGATGCCCGGCGTCGGGTCTTCGAGGTACTCCAGGACGCCGTCCAGCTCATGAGCCACCCGGATGCCGGTTTCCACCGTCCACGCGCCGTTCGGGTCGATCCGCAGCGGGTGCCCGGGGAACGCCTCGGCCATCGCGCGGATCCCGGCGACCTCCTGCGCCGGCTCGTAGACCCCGCCCTTGAGCTTGATCGAGCGGAAGCCGTACTCGTCGATCATCCGTTTCGCCGAGCCCACCAGGGTTTCCGGCGTCGTGATCTCACCCCAGGAGTCCTCGCGGCCGTCGACGTGCTTGCCGTACTTGTAGAACAGGTACGCCGAGAACTCGACGGCGTCGCGCGCCTTGCCGCCGAGCAGGTCGGTGACCGGCCGGCCGAGGTACTGCCCCTGCGCGTCCAGGCAGGCGACCTCGAACAGCGAGAAGACGCTGGCCACGGTCTTGCGGATGGAGAACCCGCCGATCAGGCCGTGCGCGTCGGTCAGGACCGTGTCCGACAGCGCCTCGGCGACCAGCCGCTGCAGGCCCGGCAGGTCGAAGACGTCGTGGCCGCGCAGCCGCGGCAGCACCTTGCGCACCTCGCCGAGGAACGCCGAATCGCCGTAGGACTCGCCGAGCCCGACGATCCCGTCTTCGCACTTGACCTGCACGACGCTGCGCAGCGCGAACGGCTCGTGCACGCCCATGACGTTGAGCAGCGGCGGGTCGGCGAACGCGACCGGCGTCAGCACCACATCGAGGATCTTCATCAGCCGAGCCCCTTCAGCGTGACGAAGCCGTCCTCCACGATCTTCTCCAGCCGGTGGATCTGCTCCGGCGTCGGCTCGACCAGCGGCGGCCGGACCGGGCCGACCTTGTCCCCGCGCAACCGGGCCGCGGCCTTCACCAGCGAGACGGCGAAGCCCGGCGTCTCGTCCCGCAGCGCCACCAGCGGCAGGTAGAAACCGGTCAGCAGCGCGTCCATCACGCGGGTGTCACCCTCGCCGAGCGCGCGGTGGAAGCGGTGCGCGATCTCCGGCGCGAAGCAGTGCACCGCCGAGGAGTACCGGGCGACGCCGATCGAGGCGTACGCCTTGGCCGAGACCTCCGCGGTCGGCAACCCGTTGAAGAACAGGAAGTTCCGCGCCCGCTCGGTGTCCAGCGCGCGGATGGTGGTGACGATCCGGGTCATCACCTCGACGTCGCCGTAGCCGTCCTTGAGCCCGGCGACCGAGGGGATGTCGAGCAGCGCCGCCGCCGTCTGCGCCGTGTACACGCCGGTGCCGCGGTGGTAGACGATCACCGGCACCGACGAGTCGCCGACGGCGTACCGGACGAAGTCGACCAGGCCGGACGGCGGCCCGGTGACCAGGTACGGCGGCAGCAGCAGGACCCCGTCGGCACCGCCGGCCTCGGCCAGGGCGATGCCCGCCCGCGCCGCGGCGGCACCCCCGCCCGCACCGACCCAGACCGGGACCCGGCCCGCGGCGACCTCACGGGTCTTCGCGAGCACCGCGGCGTGCTCGGCCGGCGACAAGGAGCTGAACTCCCCCGTGCCGCACGCGACGAACAGGGCGCCGGCGCCCGCCGCGATGTGGCTCTCCACGTTCTCCGCGAGCGCGTCGAGGTTGACCTCGAGGTCCTCGGTGAACGGGGTGAGGGGGAAGGCCAGCAGGCCGTCCAGCGCGATCTCGGTCTGTGCCATCTGTTTTCTGCTCTCCGTTTGTCGGGTGCGGCCGGGGGTGGACCGGCTTCGGTCAAGCGGGCACGGTCGTGCCTTCCTTGGTGCGGTCGACGTCGTCGTCGGCGTTCACGGTGTCGACGATCTCATCGGCGACCGCGCTGCGCTCGGGCGCGAGCAGGCCGAGACCGACGTACAGGGCCAGCGAGACCAGGATCGGCGTGGCGATCAGCACCGTCTGGTTCGCGTTGAAGACGTAGTAGCAGAGCGCGTAGTCGATCAGGCCCCCCGCCCAGGAGACCAGCGCCGCGCGCGGGCCGCACTTGCGGAACCACGGCAGCATGCCCAGCAGCAGCGGGATCGAGATCGGGCCCATCAGCGCGGCGACCCAGTTGACGACGATCTGCAGCACGCCGCCGAGGTTCTGCGCCTGCGTGGCCACCAGCATGGTGAGCCCGACGAAGATCACCGTGGTGATCCGGGCGGCCTTGAGGCCCTGGACGTCGGTCCACTGCCGGGCGCGGCGGACCATCGCCGGGATCATGTCGCGGGTGATCACCGCGGAGATCGCGTTGGCGTCGGAGGAGACCATCGCCATGGTGTGCGAGAAGATGCCGGCGAGCACCAGGCCGACCAGGCCTGGCGGCAGGAACGTCGTCGTCATGATCGCGTAGGACTGCGTCGGGTCCTTGATGCCGGGGATGAGCAGCGGCGCCGCGAACATCGGGAACATCAGCACCAGCGGCCACAACAGGTACAGCGCGGACGAAAGCCGCGCGCCGCGCTTGGCCTCGTGGGTGTTCGGCGCGGCCATGTACCGCTGCGCCAGGTTCCACATGCCTCCGTTGTACTCCAGCGTCTTCACCAGCACGTAGACGAGCAGGAAGATGGTGGTGTACTTGGACGTCGTGGGGCTCACGTGGCCTTCGGGCAGCTTGTCCCACATCGTCCAGAGCGCCGAGATGCCGCCGAGCTTGCCGAGCACGACCACGATCATCACGATCGCCGCGATGGCCTGGATGACGAACTGGCCGAAGTCGGTGAGCGCGTCGGCCCAGAGGCCGCCGATGGTGCAGTAGACGAGGGTGACCGCGCCGGTGATGAGGATGCCGAGGTTGTAGTCGAGCCCGGCGAAGACGTGCAGCAGGGTCGCGACGGCGAACCACTTGGCGGCGATGTCGAAGATCTTCAGCAGGCTGCCGCTCCACGCGAGGGCCTGCTGCGTCGGCACGTTGTACCGCTTGGCCAGGTACTCCAGCGGGGAGGCGACGCCGAGCTTCGAGCGCAACCGGTTCCAGCGCGCGGCGAACAGCCAGCTGCCGATGCCCACGCCGATGCCGATGCTGGCGAAGCCCCAGAAGTACACGGTGACGCCGCTGGTGTACGCGACGCCCGCGTACGCGACGAACAGCACGGCGCTGTAGCCGGACATGTGGTGCGAGATGCCGGCCAGCCACCACGGCATCTTGCCGCCGGCCGTGAAGAAGTCCTTCACGTCGCTGACCCGTTTGTGCGACCACCAGCCGATTACGATCATCAGCGCGAAGTACGCGCAGACCATCGTCCAGTCGAGTGCGTGCACCGCAGGCTCCCTTCCGCGTCCACGTCGATGTGGTCGAACTGTTCACATCTATGAACGGAGTCTGTTATAGTGATTATGTTCATCCATAAGAACGTTGTTCGGGACGCTAATATGGCCGGAGTCACAAGTCAACGGCCGGACGGAGGCACACAAATGCCGCAGAAGGTGGACACGGCCGAGGGTGCTCCCGCCGAATCGTCGGGGGTCAAGTCCGCGCGCCGGGCCGTCGACCTCATCGAGACGTTCGCGGCGAACGACGTCTGGCTGTCCCTGTCCGACCTGCACGCGCGCACGGGCTTCCCGCGCTCGTCGCTGCACGGCCTCCTGCGGACGCTGCTGGAGGCGGGCTGGCTGGAGGCGGACACCAACACCGCGCGCTACCGCCTCGGCGTCCGCGCGCTGATCTGCGGCACGGCGTACCTCGACCGCGACGCCGTCGTCCCGTTCGCCACCGAAGCCCTGGAGCGCATCCGCGAGAAGACCGGCTTCACCGCGCACTTCGCGCGCCGCAACGGCACCGAGGTCGTCTACCTGGAGACGCGCGAGTCGCAGCGGTCCACGCACCTCGTCTCCCGCGTCGGGCGCACGCTGCCCACGCACGCGACCGCGCTGGGCAAGGCGCTGCTGGCCGAGCTGACGCACGACGAGATCGAGGCGCTGATGCCGGCGTCGCTGACCGCGCTCACCCCGAACACCATCACCACGCTCGAAGCCCTGCACGCCGAATGCGCCGCGACGCGCGAGCGCGGGTACGCGGCCGAGGTCGAGGAGGGCACGCTGGGCGTCCGCTGCGTCGCCGCGGTGATCCCCTACCGGATCCCGGGGACCGACGCGATCAGCTGCTCGATGCCGATCTCCCAGGTGACCGACGCCGACGCCCGCCGCGTCGGCGAGCTGCTCGCCGAAACCACCGCCGAGCTCGGGCAGCAGCTGCGCCGGGCCGGGATTCGCTGACCGCCGCCCTTACGGAAGGAAATCCATGACGGACCAGCGCGTGCTCATCACCGGGTCGGCGGGTGTCGTCGGCACCCTGATGCGCCCCCGCCTGAAGCGCGACGGCAGGGTGCTGCGCCTGCTCGACCTGGCGCCGCAGACGGCGTCGGACGCCTCCGAAGAGATCGTGACGGCGTCGGTGACCGACGCGGCGGCGATGGCCGCGGCGTGCGAAGGCGTCGACGCGCTGATCCACCTCGGCGGGCACAGCCGCGAGAACTCCTGGGAAGCGACCCTCGACGTCAACATCAACGGGACGCAGACGGTGCTGGAGGCCGCGCGGTCCGCCGGGGTCACGCGGGTGATCCTGGCGTCGAGCAACCACGCGGTCGGCTTCCGCCGCAACGACGAGGACCTCCCGGCGGACTCGTCTCCGCGCCCGGACACCTACTACGGCGTCTCCAAGGCGGCGATTGAGGCGCTGGGCAGCCTGTACCACTCGCGGTTCGGCATGGACGTCATCGTGATCCGGATCGGCTCGTGCTTCGAAACGCCGTTGCCGCTGGGCCCGCGCGGGTTGACGACGTGGCTGTCCCCGGACGACGGGGCCCGGCTGTTCGAGGCGTGCCTGTCGGCGCCCTCGCCGGGGTACCGGCTGATCTGGGGTGTCTCCGACAACACGCGCCGGATCTACTCGCTGGCCGAGGCGGAGGCGCTGGGCTACAAGTCCCTCGACGACGCCGAGGTGTACGCGGACCAGCTGGCCTCTCGCCCCGCCCCCACCGGCGCGGCGGCCGAGTACGTCGGCGGCCCGTTCTGCACCGCTCCCCTGGGCGTCTTCAACCCGCTCTGACTTTGGTCATGAGTGCTCCTTGCTGGAAGCCGCGGAGGTACTAGTACCTTCGCGGCTTCCTCGTCTGTACGGGTGAGGCCAGGGTGACGCGCATGATCTTGAGATCCCGCCGCGCGCGGAAGTGGACCATCGTCGTCGCGAGCGCGCTGGTGCTCGTCGTCGGCGCCGCGGTCACCCTGTTCGAAGTCTCGAAGTCGCGGACGTTCCAGTTCTTCGGCACGCTCGTGAACCGCGTCGAGACCAGTGAGAAGGTCGTCGCAATCACCTTCGACGACGGGCCCGATCCCGCCGGCACCCAGGCGATCCTCGACACGCTCCGCGAGCGCCGGGCACCGGCCACCTTCTTCCTCATCGGCCGCGACATCGCCGCGCACCCGGACCTCGCCCGCGCGATCGCGGCGGCCGGACACGAGATCGGCAACCACAGCTTCAGCCACGAGCGCATGATCGGCGTGACGCCGGCCTGGGTCGCCGACGAGGTCGAGGCCACTGACGCGCTCATCCGCACCACCGGCTACACCGGCGAGATCCTCTTCCGGCCGCCGAACGGCAAGAAGCTCTTCGCCCTCCCCCACTACCTCGCGGCGCACGACCGGACCACGATCACCTGGGACGTCGAGCCCGATTCCGACGGCGCGCCGGACGCGGCGGCCGTCGAGAAGACCACCCTCGATCAGGTCCGGCCCGGCTCGATCGTGCTGCTGCACGCCATGTACGCCGCGCGTGGGCAGACCCGGCAGGCGATCGGGCCGATCCTCGACGCGCTCAAGCAGCGCGGCTACCGGTTCGTGACCGTGTCGCAGTTGCTGGCAGCGCGACACTGACGACCCACTCGCCGTCCCGCGGGCCGTACGTCAACGCGCCGCCCGCCTGTTCCGCGAGCCCGGCCAGCCCGTAGCCGCCACCCGGGCGCGGGGTTCCCTTGATCGGGTTGCGCGCGGTGATCCTCACCGGGTCGCCCGCTTCGACGTCCAGCCGCAGGCGGACGCCGGGACCGTTGTGCCGCAACGCGTTCACCGCCACCTCCGCGACGAACCGTTCGGCCAGCTCGCGCACCGGACGCGGCAGCTCGGGCAGCACGGGGTCGCGGTCGAGGACCAGGCCCGCGGTGCGCAGCCGGGCCAGCACCTCGGCGAGGTCGGGCGCCCGTTCGGCGTCGTCGCGCAGGTCGTCGAGCGTGCGGCGGACCAGCGTGAGCGCGCCGCGCCCGGCGGCCAGCAGGGTGTCGAGGCGCTCGCGGTCGGCGTCGGTGAGGTCGCCGACCGCGCGCAACGTCTCCGCCTGCACCAGCATGACGGCCGTGGTCTGGGCGAGGGTGTCGTGCAGCCGCCGGGCCGCGCGCTCGGCCCGCTCGGCCAGCGCGCGGCGGCGTTCGGCGCCGAGCAGCCACGCCACGGCGCAGATCGTCACCGCCAGGACCGTGCCGTCGATTGGGCCCTTCGCCGGGAACACGGCGGCGCCGACGGTGAGCGTCGCGGCGGCCGCGAGCCACCGCTGGGGCGTGCTGTAGAGCGCGAGCAGCACCGGTACGTACATCGTGTTGCGCGGCTGGTCGAGCAGCAGGTGCCCGGCCGTGGCGAGGGTGACGGCCACGAGCACGGCGGCCGGCGCGCGGCGCGCCCACAGCAGCGGGACGAGCTGCACCGCGCTGAGCCCGGCCGCGACCCAGCCCTGCTGCGGGGTCCAGGCGCCGCTGGCGAAGAACACCGCGGCGACCGCTGCCGTCGTGAGGAAGGACTGGCGCATGCGGCCGACAGTAGAGTGCCCGGCATGATCCGGGTCCAGGTCGTCGACGACCACGCGCTGGTGCGCGAGGGCATCGCACTGATCCTGGACGCGCAGCCGGACCTCGACGTCGTCGCGCGGTACGGGAGCGGGCCGGAGCTGCTCGCCTCCACCGTGGCGGCCGACGTCGTGCTGCTCGACCTCTACCTGCCCGGCATGGACGGCCTCGAAGTCCTGCGCCGGCTCCCGCCCGCGGCCCCGCGGGTGCTGATGCTGACCACCGTCGGGCGGCCCCGCGAGATCCGCGAAGCGCTCAACGCGGGCGCGGCCGGCTTCGTGCTCAAGGACTCCTCCGGCGACGAACTGGCGGCCGCCGTCCGGGCCGCGCACCACGGCGTGGCGGCGCTCAGCCCGGCGGTGGCCACGGCGCTGAGCGCGGGCGGCGCGCTGACCCCGCGCGAACGGGACGTGCTGGAACTGCTCGGCGAAGGACTGTCCAATCGCGACATCGCGAACCGGCTGCGGCTCGCCGAGCGGACGGTGAAGGTGCACGTCGGCAACGTGCTGGCCAAGCTGGGCGTCACGAGCCGCACCCAGGCGGCACTGCTGGCCAGGGACCGGTGATCGGGTCGTGGTGCGCGGCGCACCTGGGCAGCACTCCGGCCGAGGTGCTGTTCGAGCGCCGGTCCCTGTCGGACGTCGTCGGGCTCCGGCTGGCCGACGGCCGGGAAGTCGTGGTGAAGGCCCGTGCCGACGACGGCCGGGCCGCGTCCTGCGTCGCCGCGCAAGAACACCTGGCGGCGCAAGGGTTCCCGTGTCCCCGGCCGTTGACCGCGGTGACCCTGGTGGACGGGCTGGCCGTGCACGCCGAGGAGCACCGGCCCGGCGGCGAGGTGCTCCTCGGCGACTCGCCGAACGTCGCGGTGCGTTACGCGGCGGTGTTCGCACGGCTGATGACCGGGCTGGCCGAGGTCCGCGTCCCGCCGCCGCTGCCGAACCCGCGCTGGGCGCGCTGGGACCACAACGGCCCGGGGTTGTGGCCGCCGATCGGCTTCCTGGACGAGCGGGACCAGAGCGCGGTGCCCGGCTACGTCGTCGAAGCGGCGGAGCTGGCCCGCGCCCGGTTGCTGGCCGCGGACCTGCCGTGCGTGCTGGGCCACGCGGATTTCGAAGCCCAGAACCTCCGCTGGGACGGCGAGGTCCGGTCCGTGCACGACTGGGACAGCCTGGCCTGGCAGCCGGAAGCGGCGCTCGCGGGCGCGGCCGCCGGAGCGTTCGCCAACGACTCGCCGCCGACACTGGCTCCGGTCGTGAGCTCCGCGGCTTTCCTGACGGCGTACCAGGATTTCCGCGGCCGGCGGTTCACCGGCGAGGAGCGGGAGATCGCGTGGGCGGCGAGCCTCTGGCCGGCCCTGCACAACGCCCGCTGGGAGGCGCTGCACGGTGATCCCCCGGTGTGCGGCTCGGCCGTCCGCGCGCAGGCGGCCGAGCGGCTCCGCCGGGCGAACGCCTGAGCTTGTACGCCCTGTGTACGTGCTCGGCCTACCGTCGCGCGCCATGTCGAAGAAGCTGCTTTCGCTGGGCGTGTTCGCCGCCCTCGCGGCCACCGCCTTCACCGCCACCGACGCGGCCGCCGCGCCGAAGACCTACTACGTCGACCAGGTCGCCGGCAGTGACTCCGCGGCCGGGACGTCGCAGTCGGCGCCGTGGCAGTCCCTCGCCAAGGTCGCCGCGACCACGCTGGCCCCCGGGGACACCGTGCTGCTGCGCCGCGGCCGGACCTGGAGCGGCGGGCTCGCCGTCCGCGGCTCGGGCAGCGCGGCCGCGCCGGTGACCATCGGCGCCTACGGCACCGGGGCGCGCCCGATCGTCCAGGGGAACGAAGAAGCCTGCGTCAACCTGCCGGGGAACTACATCACCGTGCAGGACCTGCAGGTCGGGGTCGCGGCCGACGCCGGGCGCTGCTCGTGGGCGGGCGTCGAGGTCGGCGGGGACCACGACAAGGTCCTCTCGAACTACATCACCGGTGCCGGCGCGGGCGTCTACATCGCGCCCAGCGCCGACGGCACCGAGGTCACGCAGAACGACCTCGTCGACAACAACCACATGACCGTCGTGACGCCGGGCGGCAGCGACGACTCGGGCGCGTTCGCGATCCTGGTGCAGGGCAACGGGTCCGACATCGGCTGGAACCGGATCAGCGGGTCGATCGCGGTGAGCGACGACTTCGGCGGCCTCGACGGCGCCGCGGTCGAGATCTTCTACGGCTCCGGGAACGTCATCCACCACAACATTTCCGAGGACAACGAGTCCTTCACCGAGCTGGGCACCGACGCCGCCGACCCGGACGGCGTGTCCCGCGACAACGTCTACGAGTACAACGCCGTCTTCGGCGCCAAGACCCGCGGCGGCATCGTGACGCGCGGCGCCGAAGACCAGAACGGCCCGGTGACCGGCACCGTCTTCCGCAACAACTCGGTCCGGCTGAGCAACGCCGAATCGGAAGGTTTCGTCTGCTACGGCGGGTGCACGAACCAGACGTTGAAGCTGACCCAGAACGTCATCCAGTCCGCAATGAAGGTCGGGTACGCCGACGACGGCTGGACCGCCACGGACCACAACGTCTTCTACGGCGGCCAGCGGCAGTTCACCCCGGGCGCGACGGACAAGGTCGCCGACCCGAAGTTCACCTCGGCCACCAACCTGGTCCTGCAATCCACGAGCCCGGCGATCGGCCTCGGCACGACGAAGTACGCGGACGTCGACGTCGACGGGAACGCGGTCGGCACGCGGATCGACGCCGGCGCCTACCAGTTCACGCCGTGACGTAGCGGGTCAGCATCGCGACCATCTCGTTCTCGAGCTTCCCGGCGTCCACCGGTTCGTGATCGGCCACGAGCTGGTGGACGACCAGCTCGGTCGTGGTGACGCAGAGCCGGGCCGCCGTCTCGGTGTCGGCCACGCGGACCTCGGGGTGGGTGTCGAACAGCTCCTGGACGTAGCTGACCAGGGACTGCTTCAGCCGCTCGACCTTGTCGAGGAGTTCCTTCGACCGCGGCGCCTGTTCCATGAGCAGGCGCAGCAGCTGCGGGTTGCCGAGGTGGGTTTCGATCGCCCCGCGGACGAAGACGCGGAAGATCTCCTCGATCGAGGCGGGCAGTTCCCCGCGCTGGATCCGTTCCGTGGCGGCGGTGCCTTCGTCGAGGTGGCGGACGAGCAGCTCGGCCAGGATCGCGTCCTTGTTCGGGAAGTACTGGTACAGCGAGCCGATCGAGATGCCGGCGTGCTCGGCGATGCGGTTGGTGGTGCCGGCGGCGTAGCCGAACTCGCCGAAAACGTGAGCAGCCGCGGTCAGGATCCGCTCCCGGGTCAGCTCGGCGCGGACCTGGCGCGGCTGTTTACGTGGCTGGATGCGGCGCTCGCCCAAGCTCACGGCTCCTCCTTCCGCGCCGCTCGAAAGCGAGTAGCGCCAGATCTGAGTATTTGCTCATAATTGTGTCATGACCAGCACAAACACGCTGAGCCGAGTCAGCATGGCCGAGGTTCGGGCCCGGCTGGGCGAGCCCGAAGCGATGATCGAAGCGAAGATCGGCGACCGCATCGACCGGCACGCCCGCCGCTTCATCGCCCATTCGCCGTTCCTGACGCTGGCCACCGCCGACGCCGCGGGCCGCGCCGACTGCTCGCCCCGGGGCGACTACCCCGGGTTCGTGAAGGTCCTCGGCGAACGCACGCTCGCGATGCCCGACCGCACCGGCAACAAGATCGCCGACTCCTTCCGCAACATCGCCGAGAACGACGGCGTCGGCCTGCTGTTCTTCGTCCCCGGCACGCGGGAAACGCTGCGCGTCAACGGCCGCGCGTACGTCACCGACGAGCCCGACGTCCTGGCCCGGATGCGCACCGAAGCCAAGGAGCCGATGCTCGCGATCATCGTCGAGGTCGAGCAGGTGTACTTCCACTGCGGCCGCGCGCTGATCCGCTCGCGGCTGTGGGACCCGGCGAGCCAGGCGCTGGCGGCGGAGCTGCCTTCGGCGGGCGAGGTCGCCGCCGAGGCGATGGGCGCCGATCCCGAGCTCCTCGAGCGGATGCTCGAAGAGGGCTACCGGAAGCTGTACTGACCATGCAGAAGACGATCCTCGACCGCGTCGAGCGGGTCGCCGACGACGTCGTTTCCCTCGTCCTGCGCGGCGACGAAGGCCCGCTCGAAGCGTGGGCACCGGGCGCGCACATCGACCTCGCGCTGCCGAACTGGCTGACCCGGCAGTACTCGCTGTGCGGCGACCCGGCCGATCGCTCGGCGTACCGCATCGCGGTCCGGTACGACCCGCTCAGCCGCGGCGGCTCGGAGTACGTCCACCTGTTCCTGCGACCGGGCCGGACGCTCGAAGTTTCCGCGCCGCGCAACCACTTCCCGCTCGTGCCGGCACCGGAGTACCTGTTCCTGGCGGGCGGTATCGGGATCACGCCGATCCTGCCGATGCTGCGTGCCGCCGGGCCCCGCGCGACGCTGGTGTACGCCGGCCGGTCGGCGAGCACGATGCCGTTCGCGGCGGAACTGCGGGCCGAATTCGGCGACCGCGTGCGGCTGTTCGACCACGGCCGCCCGGACCTCGCGGCACTGGCGGCGGAGTTCCCGGCGGCGGAGGTCTACTGCTGCGGCCCGGCGTCCATGGTGGACGCGGCCGAAGCGCTGTTCCCGCGCGTGCACACCGAACGCTTCCAGCCCACGCGGCGGGTGTTCGGGCCCGACACGCCGTTCGAGGTGGAGTGCGCCCGCTCGGGCGGCACGATCCGGGTCCCCGCCGACGAATCCCTGCTCGACGCGCTGAACCACGCCGGGCGGCCAGTGCCGTGGGGCTGCCGGGAAGGGGTGTGCGGCAGCTGCGAGCTGTCCGTGCTGGACGGCGAACCCGAGCACCGCGACGACATCGGCGCGCCCGAGGGCCGGATGTACGCGTGCGTGTCGCGGGCGGTCTCGCCCCGGCTGGTGCTGGACGTCTGATGATCCCCAAGGTGCGCCGCCCGAAGACGCGGCGGATGCTCACCCTCGAAGTCCGCGCGAACACCGCGCCGAGCCCGTCGTTCCGGACCATCACCCTCGGCGGCCCGGACCTCGAGGACCTCGAACCGGCGGGCGACGACCAGGCCGTGCGGCTGTTCTTCCCCCGCGCCGGCCAGGAGCGGCTGCGGATGCCGACGCTGGACAACGAGGGCTGGATGGCCGAGGTGCTGATGCTGCCGAAGAGCCGCCGCCCGTGGGTCCGCAACTACACGATCCGCCGCTCCCGACCGGGCGAGATCGACCTCGAGTTCGCCCTCCACGACGGCGACGCCCCGGCGGCGTCGTGGGCCCGCCAGGCCCGGCCGGGCGATCCGGCGGGGGTGTTCGACCTGGGGGTCAGCTACCTGCCGCCGCCCGGGGTGCCGTGGCAGCTGCTGGCCGGGGACGAGAGCGCGGTCCCGGCGATCCTGGCCATCCTCGACCACGCACCGGCCGGGCTGGTGGCGGAGGTGTTCCTGGAGGTGCCTTCGGCGGCTGATGTGCGGGAGGTCGAGGCGCCGGCGGGGGTGCGGGTGCATTGGCTGCCACGTGCCCGGGCCGGCGACCGGCCGGGCGAGCTGGCGCTGGCGGCGCTCGTTGGTGCTGATCTTCCGCCGGGGCCGGCGTACGCGTGGGTCGCCGGGGAGGCCGCGCTGGCGACCGGGGCGCGGCGTCACCTGGTGCGGGAGCGGGGGTGGGCGAAGGGGGACATCGCGTTCTTGGGGTACTGGCGGCACGGGCGAGCAGCGCCGGGCTGAGCCACTGGCCGCGGCCGTGCGGGGACGGCGACGCGCCGCTCGGCCCAGCTGAACCGCCACCGCAGGGACTCGGCAAAGTCGCGCCGGCGAGCGGGTGACCGGCGGCAGAGTCGCCTGGCCGCGTGGTCTCCCTGCGCCGCGGGAATGTCATGAAAGGGTCGTTCATGTCGTCTGGCGAGGTGAACGACCCTTTCATGACATCGCGGACCGCCGCACCGGCCCAGGGCTGAACCCACGCGGCCACCGACGTGCGGTCGGCCGCCGCCGGCCGGTTCGGCGCGTACCATCGCGGACAGCCTCGACGGCGAGGAGATGGGCGTGGGCGAACTCGGGCTGGCCGACACCAACGGCATCCTCGCGCTGCCCTGGGTACGCCCGGATCGGACCAGCGCCGGCCTCGGCTGGAGCAGCGTCTACGTCTCCAAGCAGCGCGAACGCCCCTACCGCGCCGACTTCGGAGCGGCGCGCAGCCACCAGCTGATCCTGCACCTCGACGGCCCCGTGACCGTCCGGCGCGGGGTCGGGACGCCGCGCGAGCAGCGCCGGCGGATGCCCGCCGGTGGGCTCTTCCTGCAGCCGTCGCACGCCGAGTTGTCCGTCGAGCTGGGCGGTGAGCTCGACACCGTGCACGTCTACCTCGCCGACGACGCCGTGCAGGAAGCCGCCGGTGGGGACGCGCCCGTGCGGCTCGCCGAGGAGCTCGGGAGCACCGATCCCCTGCTCGAACAGCTCGTGCTGAGCCTCGACGGCGTCGTCCGCGACTGGGAGCCGAGCGCCCGGACCTACGCCGACCAGCTGGGTGCGCTCGTCGCCGCCCAGCTCGTCCGGCGCCACGGCGGTGGGCCCGTGCGGGAGGCCGTCGATCGCGGTCTCTCGGACCGGCAGTTCGCGACGGTCCGGGACTTCATGGCGGACCGCCTGGCCGAGCAGGTGCCGCTGGCCGAGCTGGCGGCGCTCGCCGGGTTGAGCGTCAGCCAGTTCTCCCGCCGCTTCAAGGCCCGCACCGGCCTGCCCCCGCACCGCTTCCTGCTGCGCCTGCGCGTCGAGCGGGCCGGGCTCCTGCTGCGCACGGGCGACGACCCGATCGCCGAGATCGCCGTCCGCTGCGGGTTCTCGCACCAGGAACACCTGACGCGGGTGCTGCGCGCCCAGCTCGGCACGACACCGGCGGCCCTGCGCCGCGCAGGCTGACACACGCGCGTTTCGTGCCGGACGGCAGCAGGAACGTGCAGGACCGGGCCGCCCAGTGCGGCCGATACTCCCCCGCATGACCTCGTTCAGCTACGCCGCGAACCCCGTCCGGGTGGTCTTCGGCTCGCTCGACTGCCTCAGCACCGAAGCCGATCGGCTCGGGCTCGGCCGCGTCCTGCTGATCGGCCGCCCGCGGCACGCCGACCGCGCCGCCAAAGCACTCGGGGCTCGGCTCGCCGCGCGCTTCGGAGAACCCGCCATGCACACCCCGGTCGACGTCACCGAGCGCGCGCTCAAGCTCGTCGCCGAGCACGACGTCGACGGCGTCGTCGCGATCGGCGGCGGCTCGGCCACCGGGCTGGCCAAGGCGATCGCCCTCCACACCGACCTGCCGCAGCTGATCGTCCCCACGACGTACGCCGGTTCCGAACTGACCTCGGTGCTCGGCCAGACCGCCGACGGCCGCAAGACCACCCAGAAGACCCCGAAGGTCCGGCCCGAGACCGTCCTCTACGACGTCGGCCTGACCCTGGACCTGCCGGTGAGCGTCTCCGCGGCCAGCGGTCTCAACGCGCTCGCCCACGCCGTCGAGGCCCGCTACGCCCCCGACGCCAACCCGATGACCGACCTGCTCGCCGCGGAAGCGATCAAGCTGCTCACGAGCGCGCTGCCGCGCATCGCCGCGAACCCGTCCGATGTGGACGCCCGCGCCGACGCCCTGCGCGGCGCCTGGCTCGCGGGCAGCTGCCTCGACGCCGTGCAGATGGGCCTGCACCACCGGCTCTGCCACCACCTCGGCGGCAAGTTCGGCCTGCCGCACGCCGAAACCCACGCCGTCCTGCTCCCCCACGTCATGGCGCACCAGGGTCTCGACGACGCCGACGACGTCTTCGAGCTGGCCGCGAGCCTCCCCGTCCCGCACTCGCTGGCGGAACTGGGCCTCACCGAAGCCGACATCGAGGGCGAGCCCGAAGAAGAACTGCTCCGCCAAGCCCTCCACGGCACCCGCCCGGCCGCGCGCCCGAGCCTCAGAGCACTCACGAAGCAGGTCGTCGACAGCTTCTCCAGCGCGCCGGACCGCGTCCGCACGCTCCTCACCGACCTCGTGGAGACCCTGCACGGCTACGCCATCCGCACCGATCTCACGCAGGACGAGTGGGAGTACGCGATCGGCTTCCTGACCCGCGCCGGGCACCTCACCACCGACACGCGCCAGGAGTTCATCCTGCTGTCGGACACCCTCGGCGTGTCGAGCGTCGTCGACGTCCTGACCAACTCGCGCACCCCGGACACCACCCCGTCGGCCGTGCTCGGCCCGTTCTACGTCGAAGGACCACCCGAGACCCCGCAGGGCGCCGACATCGCCGACGGCCTGCCCGGGACTCCACTGTGGACAGACGTCCGGGTCACCGACACCGAAGACCGGCCGGTGCCGGACGCGATCGTCGACGTCTGGCAGTCCAATGAGGACGGGTTCTACGACGTTCAGCTGCCGGACCTCGACGGCCCGGTGCTGCGCGCCCGGTTCCGCACCGACGCCGACGGTCGGCTGCGGTTCCGCACGATCGTGCCCAGCGCGTACCCGATCCCCGCCGACGGCCCGGTCGGCGAGATGCTCGACGCCGTCGGGCGGCACCCCTACCGCGCGCCGCACGTGCACTTCATGATCGCCAAGCCCGGCTACCGCACCCTCATCACGCAGCTGTTCGTCGCCGGCGGCGACTACCTCGACTCCGACACGGTTTTCGGCGTCAAGGACGGCCTGATCGCCGACTTCGCCGACCAGCGGCTCGAGTTCACCTTCCGGATCCAGGGGAGCACCGAATGAGCTACGACACCGACGTCATCGTGGTCGGCAGCGGCCCGGCCGGCGGCTCGGCGGCCCTGCTGCTCGCCACCTACGGCGTCCCCACCGTGCTGGCCACCAAGTACGGCTGGACGGCGAACACGCCCCGCGCGCACATCACCAACCAGCGCACCATGGAAGTCCTGCGGGACCTCGGCGTCGAGGACAAGGCGCTCGCCGCCGGCACGCCGCCCGAGCTGATGGGCGACACCGTGCTCTGCACGTCGCTGACCGGGCCGGAGATCGGCCGGATCGCCAGCTGGGGCACCGGTGACCGCTCGGCGGCCGAATACGCCGCGGCCAGCCCGTGCCACATGATCGACCTGCCGCAGACCTATCTCGAACCGATCCTGGTGAGCGAAGCCGCCGCGCGCGGCGCGAAACTGCGGCTGGACACCGAGTTCCTCGACTTCACCCAGGACGGCGACGGCGTCACGGCCCGGTTCCGCGACCGCGTCCGCGGTGACGAGTTCACGTTGCGCGCCAAGTACCTCATCGGCGCGGACGGCGCCCGCAGCCGCGTCGCCGAGCAGGCCGGCCTGCCGATCGCCGGGCAGACCGGCAAGGCGGGCAGCATGAACATCACGTTCACCGCTGACCTCGCGCCGTACGTGGCCCACCGGCCGAGCGTCCTGTACTGGGTGATGCGGCCGGGCGCGCACCTCGGCGGGATCGGGATGGGCCTGGTCCGGATGGTCCGGCCGTGGCGCGAATGGCTGCTGACCTGGGGTTACGACATCGAGCAGGCGCCACCGGAGGTCGACGTCGAGGAGGCGACGCGGCTGGTGCGCGACCTGGTCGGCGACCCGGCGCTCGAGGTCGAGATCACCTCGACGTCACTGTGGACGGTCAACCACAACTACGCCACCGAGTACCGCAACGGCCGGGTGTTCTGCGCCGGCGACGCGGTGCACCGGCACCCACCGTCCAACGGGCTCGGCTCCAACACGTCCGTTCAGGACTCCTACAACCTGGCCTGGAAGCTCGCGATGGTCCTGCGCGGCGAGGCGGGCGAAGGGCTGCTGGACAGCTACAGCGCCGAGCGGGCACCGGTCGGCAAGCAGATCGTCGACCGGGCCAACCTCAGCCGCGACCAGTTCGGGCCGATCTTCGCCGCGCTCGGCATCACCGGCGACACCGACGCCGACGGCATCACGGCCGGGCTCGACACCTGCCTCGCGCCCACGGCCGAGGGCGCGCGCAAACGCCGTGAGCTGGAGCGGGCGATCGAGCTGAAGCACTACGAGTTCAACGCGCACGGCGTCGAGCTGGACCAGCGGTACGTCTCCGGCGCGGTGCTGCCCGACGGCGTCGCGGCGGCGCCGGAGCGGGACCCCGAGCTGTTCCACCGGCCGAGCACCGAGCCGGGCGCGAAGCTGCCGCACGCGTGGCTGGTCGGGCCGCACGGCCGCCGGCTGTCCACTTTGGACCTCGTGGCGGGGGGCCGGTGGACGGTGCTGACCGGCCTGACCGGCACGCCGTGGCGGGACGCGGCGGCCAAGGTGGGTGCCGAACTCGGCTTCGACCTGCGTGCCGTCCGGATCGGCGACCCCGGCGCCCGCGACGCCTACGGCGACTGGTCCCGGCTGAGCGGCATCGACGAGGACGGCTGCCTGCTGGTCCGCCCGGACGGGTACGTCGCCTGGCGCCACGCGGCCGCGTCGCCCGATGCCGCGAAAGCCCTGCTCAGCGCGGTGCGGACGGTTCTCGACCGGCCCTGATCACGGCGTGGTGGTGACCCCGGTGAACGTCACCGGGGTCTTCGGGGGCCCGCTGCCGTCGCCGATACCCGGCTTCGAGGTGTCGACGCCGCCACGGGCGACCCGGTCCAGGACGGCGAGGCCGGCGTCGTCGACGCTGCCGAACACCGTGTACTCCGGCGGGATCCGCGTCTCGCCGAAGACCAGGAAGAACTGGGAGCCGCCGGTGTCCGGCTGGCTCGTCTTCGCCATGGCCAGCACGCCGCGGCCGTAGCTCAGCTCGGGGAACACCTCGTCGCGGATCGTGTAGCCGGGGCCGCCGGTCCCGTCGCCGACCGGGTCGCCGCACTGGAGCATCTGCAGCCCGGACGCCACGGAGAGCCGGTGGCACGACGTGCCGTCGTAGAAGCCCTGTTTCGCCAGGCTCAGGAAGTTGACCACCGTGCACGGCGCCAGCGCGCGGTCGAGCGTCAGCCCGATGGCACCCGCGCTCGTCGCGAGCCGCACGTCGGCCGTCCCGGACGACGGCGCCGGGCCGTCCGGCGGGAGCGCGACCTTCTTCGGCGCCGGCGCGCCCGGGTCGGGGGTGAACGCGCAGGTCACCGGGTCGGCGAGCGGCCTGGTCCGCTTCGGCATCGCGGCCCGGCCGCCCGGGATCGAGACCGGCGAGCTGACCGCGGCCGGTGGCGTGGACGACGTCGTCGTCGACGCCGCCACGGTGAAGAAACCCCCGTCGGCGTTCGCGTCCGGCTTGCGCAGGAAGCCGGGGTAGCCCCAGGCCAGGAACGCCAGCACCATCACGACGACGACCAGGAAGCACCCGGTGACCAGCCCGATCACCGTCGCCGACGTCCGCTTCGGCGGTACCGGCGGCTCCCACCGGCCGGACGGCTCGCTCATGCCCGCTCCCCTCGTCGAGAGCACCATTCTGCCGCTCCCGGCCGCTCCCCGGGCGAGAACGCGCGATCAGGGCAGGCCCCAGGGCGAACTCGGGCCGCCGGACGTGACCGGCCGGACGCCGAAGTCCGGCTTGTCCCCCTTCCGGTACACGAACGCGTCCTCGCCGCGCCCGAGTTCGACTTGGACGTCCCCCGTGGCCAGCCGGCGCCACCGGCGGGCCCGGCCGCGCGCGTCGGTCACGGCGAGTTCGCCGTCGATGCCCGGCCGCAGCACGCACGGCGCCCCGGCCTCGCTGTGCACCTTCAGCCAGCGCGTCTTGCCGCCGGCCCGCGACGCGCTCAGCAGGAACGCGCCTTCGGTGCGGAAGTCCCGCAGCGCGATGTCGGCCCAGGCCGACGGGACCGCGGGGAACAGCCGGAGCACGCCGCCCCAGCTCTGCACCAGCATGTCCTGCAGGGACTTCGCCGCCGACAACGGCGTTTCGATGACCGGGCCGGATTCCTTGTACATGGTGTTCGGCTGGATGTAGCGGCGTTGCAGCTCGCCGAGGTAGAACGCGGCCTGGTCGCCGCGCAGCATCTGCGCCGAGATCGACGCGGCCCCGGTGAACGTGTAGCCCTGCAGGGCGCCTTCGAAGCCGACCCAGTGGTTCAGCGACGTCTCGATGATCTGCCGGTGCTCCGGCTGCTCCCAGGTGACGTCGTAGAGCGGGTAGATCTGCAGCAGGTGCGAGTAGTGCCGGTGCGACTTCGCGAACGGCACGCCGGCGCCGATCATGTAGCCGTTCGCGTCGGCCGGGTAGGCCACGAGGTTGGCGAGGACGTCCCGCCACTTCGGCGCCAGCGCGTCGCCGGGCGCGATCTGCAGGAGCGTCTTGCAGCCCCAGCGGATCAGCGAGAGGTCGTAGTTGCAGTCCGGCGCGTTGACGCCGTACTCGGGCGAGAACGTCGGCGGCAGGTGCAGCTTCCCGTCCGGGCCCGGGGCGAGGAAGTGCAGGTAGTAGTTGATCGCCTTGCGCAGCAACGGGAACAGCGTGCCGCCGAGCAGTTCGCGGTCCATCGTGTGCCGATAGGACAGCCACACGTTGTGCAGCGCCCAGGTCAGGTTGCCGACCTCCGGCGTCGGCGTGTCGTGCCCCGGGATGCCGACCGGGTACCCGCTGGTGGCGTTCGCGACGCCGTTGAGCAGGGTCATGTCGGTCGTCCGCGGGATGCCCGCGGAGTCCGCTTGGTACGGCGACGCGACCTGGCTGGTCAGGTTCGCCCGGTACTTGCCGAGCGCGTGGCTGACCGCGTCCAGTTCGAGGTGGTTCGAGCCGTGGATCAACCAGTACTCGAGCTGGACGTTGAGGTTCCACCACGTGGCAGGCCACGGCGTGTTCTCCAGCCACGGCCCCGACGTCGCCATCACCGGTGCCTCGCGCCGGGCCGCCGACGCGACCTTGTACAGCTGGATCCAGTAGAAGCCCTGCAGCCGGGTGTCCGGAATGGACAGGAAGCTGCCGCGGTAGTAGTCGTGCCACCAGCGCCGGTGGTCCCGGGTCAGCTCGGGGAACGCGCCGGCGCGGCGGACCGTGCCGAGCGCCCGCGCCACCGACGTCTTCTCCGGGTGCGACCACGCCACCGACGTGTACAGCGTGCGCGTGCCCCCGCGCGCCACCTCGCGCCAGGCCGTCACGTGCTCGCCGCCGGCCAGCAGCGGCTGGACCGCCAGCCGGGCATCGCCGTTGGTGCTCAGGTTCACCGGCGGGTTCGCGGTGTAGCCGGCCGGCGGGGGCTTGTTCCACACGGGATCGGCGCGCGGGCTGACCGCCACCGCCGGGTGGAACACCCACTTGAACGCCCGTTCGCCTTCACTGGGCCGGACTTCGACCGCGAGCAGCGACTGTCCGGTGTGGACGATCGCGCGCAGGCTCAGGCTGCCCGCCGCGGTGGTGATCGTGCCGGTCAGCTCGGCGTTCCACAGGTCCAGCCGCCAGTCGATCGCGGTGATGGCGCCCACCGGCTCCAGCGTGAAGTACCCGATGGGCAGCCGGGCCAGGCCGAACAGCGACCCGAACTCCGGCCGGTGGTCCTGCACCTGGCTGTGCTGGACGTTGAACCGGATCGCGTTCTGCCCCGGCTCGGCGTAGATGCCCGAGCCGAGGAACCCGTTGCCCAGGAACGGGCCCTCGTACCAGGTCTTCGGCAGCCTGCGCCAATACAGGTCGGCGGTGGCCAGGAACTCCGCCCAGCCGAAGTCGTCGCTGCCCGGTGCCGCCGCCGCGGCCGCGGGGGCCAGGCCGGCGGCGGCCAGCCCGGCGAGCGCGCCGCCGAGCACGGTTCTGCGGGTGATGTCCATTCCGGCCTCCTCGTCGAAGCGGGATGTCAGCTCGGCAGGCCCCACGCGGGTGCCGGGCCGAGGGCGGGGACGTCTCGCGGCGCGAAGTCCGGCCGCTTACCCCGGGGCGTGACGACGGCGGTGCCGCCGCGCCGCAGCCCGATCGAGATCCGGCCCGGGCCGGTGGCGCGCCACGGCAGGTGCCTGCCGTGCTCGTCGCGGACGTCGACGTCGCCGGTGATGCCGTGCTGGAGGACCAGGGGTTCCCCGGCTTCGCTGCGCACGCGCACGAACTCTGTGGTGCCACCGCGCCGGGAGGCGTCCACGAGGAACGCGCCCTCCGCGCGCAGCCCCGAGATCGAGGCGTCCCGCCAGGTCGCCGACACCGACGGGAAGACCTTGAGCACACCCCCGGACCCCTGCATCAGCATGTCCACAACGGACTGCGCCGCCGTGATCGGGCTTTCGATGGCGAAGTTCGAACCCTCGCGGTACATCGTGTTCGCGGTCAGCTCGGTGTCGGCCACGATGTTCCGGTCGAGGAAGAACTTCAGGTACCGCAACGCTTCTTCCGGCGAGTCCATCACGGACTTCATCGACGACGCGGCCGCGTAGCTGTAGCCGTGCCACGCGGACTGGTCGGCGGCCCAGTGGTCGAACGTGCGGGTCATGACGTCCCGGTCCGCGGGGTTGTCCCAGACCTTTTCCCGCAGCGGGTACAGCCACAGCAGGTGCGAGAAGTGCCGGTGCGAGGCGGCCAGCGGGACGCCGTCGCCGATGAGCACGCCGTTGACGGGATCTTCGTGGTAGGGCACCAGTTTCGCGCCGATCTCCTGCCAGATCGGCACGCGCGGCTCGTCGAGGCGCAGGATCCGGGCCGTGTCGACGAGGGTGCGGGCGGCCCACCGGATCAGCGACAGGTCGTAGGTGCAGTCCGGGGCATCGGCGTATTCCGGCGACCGGGTCAGCGGCAGGTGCAGGGCGCCGTCGGGACCGGTGACCAGGAAGTGGCGGTAGAAGTTCAGCGCCTTCGCCAGCGTCGGGTACAGGACGTCGCGGAGCACGCGCCGGTCCAGGTGGTGGCGGTAGGCCAGCCAGACGTTGTGCAGGCCCCACAACAGGTTCCCGGTCTGGTCCGTTTTGGACGTCGTCCCGGGGACGCCGACCGAGCGCGTGCCGCCGGGGCGTAGGCGCCAGTCCCCCGGGTGCGAGAGCGCGTAGGTGTCGCCGTCGCGGTACGCGGGCGGCACGGACGCCTCGAGGTTCGCGTGGTCGCGCCGGAAGGTCTCGGTGACGGCGTCGAGTTCCGGGTGGTTGCTGCTGTTGACGATCGGGTAGGTGACCTGGACGTTGAGGTTCCACCAGACCGCGGTCCAGCTGTTGCCGACCTCGGGGAACCACGGGCCCCACTCCGAGACCACGGGCCCCTCCGCCCGCGTGGCGGCCGCGATCTTGTACAGCTGGATCCAGTAGAACCGCTGCACCTGCTTGTCCGGCACCGAAACGAAGCTGCGCCGGTGGTAGTCGTTCCACCAGCGGCGGTGGCGCGCGAGGAGGAAGTCGGGGTTCATCGCCAGCGCGTTCCGGACCGACGCGAGGGCGTCGGCGGTGTGCGTGGTGCCCGGGAAGCTGTAGGCGACCGTCGCGGCGAGGAGCCGGCGCGCCCCGATCGCGCGTTCCCGCCACGCCGTCGTGTACCCGCCCCCGGCGAGCATCGGCTGCGCGCAGTACCCGGCCGCCACCTCGGGCGCGGGGTTCGCGACGTACTCGGGCGGCTTGCGGACGGTCCGGGTCGTCGCCGACTCCAGCGGCTGGAACGCCCACGCCGCACCGGCTTCGCCCGCGCTCGGGGTCATCGAGACGAGCAACACCCCGAGGTCGTTGTGCACGACCGCGGAGAAGGCGATCGAGCCCTGCGTCGTGGTGATGGTGCCGCCCAGCTCGGCGTTGTAGAGGTCGAGCGTCCAGTCGACGGCGGTGATCGCGCCGGCGAAGGTGAGCGTGAGGTAGCCGATCGGCAGCCGGGACAGGCCGATGCCCGCCTCCCACTGGATCCGCTGGTCCTGCACCTGGGTGTGGCTCAGCATCACCTTGAGCACCTGCGGCGTCTGGCCGGCGTAGACCTGCGCGCCGAGGTAGCCGTTGGCCAGGAACGGGCCTTCCCGCCAGTTCTTCGGCAGCCGCTTCCAGATCATCCGCGCGTCCGCGGCGACGTCGCGGTGCGGGTTCGCCGCGGCCAGCGCGGGTGGTGCCGCCCGGGCCCACAACCCACCGAAGGCCGCGGCCCCGGCCGCGACCGAGGCAGCACGGAGCACCGTCCGCCGGGACACTGAGTCCATGAAGCATCCTCCGAATTCATACTACGTTTCGGTGCGTTCAAGCGGCGGCGTGCGGCCATACTTGCAGAGGACGTCCCAAAACGCCAGAGACGTTCACCCGGAAAGCGGCAGAGACATCCGATGAATGCTGACGCCGGGAGGTCGTGAGTGTTTAGTCGGGTTAGAACCCGACCAAACACTCACGAGCGTCAGGCGGGCTAGAGCGGCGGCAGCGCGGTCGAGTCCAGCCAGCGGGTGAAGAACGCGGTCAGCGACCGGCCCGCGTACGCCTCCGCCGTCGTCACGAACTGGCCCGTCGTCACCAGCCTGTGCCGGTGCTCGACCGCCCACGCCTTCAGCAGCGCGAAGAACGCCGGGTCGCCGATCTCCCCGCGCAGCGCGTGGAGGGTCAGGGCGCCGCGCTTGTACACGCGCTCGTCGAACATCCGCGCCACGCCCGGGTCGGCGATGCGGACGTCGGCCGGCTTGGCCTTGACGCGCGTGTACCAGTCCCGGGCCAGCGCCTGCGCCGAAAGCCCGCCGGCCTCCTCCGACCACAGCCACTCGGCGTAGGTCGCGAAGCCCTCGTTCAGCCAGATGTGGCGCCAGTCCGCCACCGTCAGGCTGTTGCCGAACCACTGGTGCGACAGCTCGTGCACGACGAGCCGCTCGTGGGTGCGGCGGCCGTCGACGTGGTTGGCGCCGAAGATCGACATGCCCTGCGCCTCGATCGGGTCGTCGAGGTCGTCGTCGGTGACGACGATGACGTACTCGGGGAACGGGTACGGGCCGAACAGCCGCTGCAGGAACTCCATCATCCGGCCCTGCCTGCCGAAGTCGCGGTCGAACGCCCGGCGCAGCCGCGGCGGCACGGCGGCCCGCTGCGGCACGGAGTCGGCGACCGACTCGACGCGGCCGTGCCCGAAGCCGAGGCTGAGCAGCCGCGCGCCCACGCCGGCGGGCGGCGCCCAGCCGCGGCCGGTCAGCTCGAGGTCGTCGTAGCGGCCGATCTGCACGCTCATCAAGTACGTCGCGGTCGGCTCGGGCCGGTCGAACACCCACTTCGTCGTGCTGGCCGACGTGGACCGCTCGACGAGCGTGCCGGTGACCGCCACCAGGTACGGCGACGCCGTCGTCACGCTCACCCGGTAGGACGCCTTGTCCGACGGGTGGTCGTTGCACGGGAACCAGGACGGCGCGCCGACCGGCTGGCTCGCCACCAGCGCGCCGTCGGTCAGCTCGTCCCAGCCGACGTCACCCCAGCGGCTGCCGACCGGGCGCGGGTTTCCGACGTAGTGCACCTCGACGGTGAACGCGGCACCCACCGCGATCGACTTCGCCGGCTTGACGTGCAGCTTCGCGCCGCGCTTCACGTACTTCGCGGGCTTGCCGTCGACCAGCACGCGGTTGATCCGGAACTCGCCGAAGTCGAAGCTGGCGCGGGACAGCGCCTGCGTCGCCTCGGCGGTGATCACGGCCGAGGCCGACAGCCGGTTCGGCGCGACCTTGTAGTCGAGCGTGAGGTCGTAGTGCCGGACCCGGTAACCGCCGTTGCCGTGGGCCGGGAGGTAGGGATCCCCCGAGGTGTCCGCCCCGGGTGCGGGAGCCGGGGCCTTCGCAATCACCCGTCGCGTGCCTTTCGTCGTGCGTGCTGAAACCAGGCTCGCACGGACGGGTGGATCCGGCGCGCCTGGTCCCGCTTTCGTTACTTACCGACCCACGCGGAGATCGGGTTGCCGAGCCAGCGCGTGTCGGCGGGCACCTCGTCGCCGCGGGTCACCAGCGAGCCCGGGCCGACCGTGGTGCGCGCGCCGATGCCGGCCCCCGGCAGCACGATGCCGTGCGGGCCGAGCGTCGCGCCTTCGCCGAGCGCGACGCTCGACATGCTCATGATCCGGTCGTGGAACAGGTGCGTCTGCACGACGCAACCACGGTTGATCGTCGCGCCGTCGCCCAGCTCGACGAGGTCGGCCTCGGGCAGCCAGTACGTCTCCAGCCACACGCCGCGGCCGATCTTGACGCCCATCGTGCGCAACCACGCGGTCAGCAGCGGGGTGCCGCCGACCGAGCCGATCAGCCACGGCACCGCGAGGGCCTCGACGAAGGTGTCGGCCAGCTCGTTGCGCCAGACGAAGGAGCTCCACAGCGGGTGGTCGATCTCGCGGAACTTGCCGACCAGCAGCCACTTCATGACGGTCGCGGTCAGCGCCGCCACGACCCCGGCGGCCAGCAGCGCGGGCCCGGCCAGCAGCAGCGCCACGCCGAAGCCGTACGCGGAAGCCGCCCACAGCAACCCGAAGGCGACCGAAACGGTCAGCGCGACCCCGCACATCACCGGGATGATCCGGCACAGCTCGACCAGCGCCCGCGCCGCCTTGAGATGCAGCGCCGGGGTGTAGGTACGGCTGGTGTCGGCCTCGCCGATCGCGCGACGCACCGGCAGCGGCGGCATGCCGAGGTACGACGAGCCCTTCTTCGCCTTCAGCGGCGTCGAGGACAGGACGCCGACCAGGCCGCGCTTCGGCACCGAGCGGCCGGGCGCGGTCATCCCCGAGTTGCCGAGGAACGCCTGCTTGCCGATCCGCGCCGGGGCGACGTGCAGCCAGCCGTGGCCCAGCTCATAGGTGGCGACCATGGTGTCGTCGGCGAGGAACGCGCCGCTGTCGACCTTGGTCATCTTCGGCAGCGCCAGGACGGTCGACGCCTCGACGTTGCGGCCCACCTTCGCGCCGAGCAGCCGCAGCCACACCGGCGTGAACAGGCTGGCGTACAGCGGGAACAGGCCTTCGCGGGCCATGCTCATCAGCCGTTCGGTGGCCCAGACCTGCCAGGCGACGCGGCCGTGCACCGGGTGGTAGCCCTCGACCATGCCGATGCTCAGCGCCCGCACGCCGACGAGCACGAGCAGCATGTAGGCGAGGAAGTACGCGGCCGTCGCGGCCGGGACGAAGACCAGCGCGCGGGTGAACGCGTCGAGCAGCGTCGGCGCACCGACGATCGCGTAGCCGAGCACGGCGACCCCGGCCAGCGCGGCGGCACCGGGCAGGAAACCGAGAGCCAGCGACGTCGCGCCGTAGACGGCGGCCCAGAAGTGCGACCGCGGCGGGCGGCTCGACGGCCACTTCAGCGCGTCGCGCTCGTCCTTGGCGACGCGGGCGGCGGGCGAACCGGCCCAGCGCTGCCCGGCCGGGACGGCGCCGCGGACGGTCGAGCCGGCCGCGATCTCCGCGCCCTTGCCGATCCGGACCCCGGGGAACAGCGTGCTGCGCGCGCCGACCCGGGCTTCCGCGCCCACGCGGACCTTGCCGATGTGCACGACGTCGCCGTCGACCCAGTGGCCGGACAGGTCGACCTCGGGCTCGATCGCGGCACCGCGGCCCAGCTTGAGGAAGCCGGTGACCGGCGGCGGCGAGTGCAGGTCGACGTCCTTGCCGATCCGTGCGCCGAGCGCCTTCGCGTACGTCGTCATCCAGGACGCGCCCGCGACGCTGTCCGCGCCGGAGAACTCCGCGAGCTTCTCGGCCGTCCACAGTCGCAAGTGGACACTGCCGCCGCGCGGGTAGGTACCGGGCTGGACCCCCGACAGCAGCACGCGCGCGCCACCGGCGGCGATCGCGATCCGGCCGGCCGGGCTGAACAGCACCACCCAGGCCAGGCCGAGCCACGCCCAGCTCAGCGTCGGCGCCCAGGCGAACCCGAGCAGGGACAGGACGTTCGACAGCGCGGCGGCGAGCGTCGCCCAGCGCAGGCCGACCAGGCCCATCAGCGGAACCGTCAGCAGCGACTGGATGACACCCGCGCGGCGCGGCGTCGGCGCGATCTCGCGGCGCTCGGTGGCGGCGCCGTCCAGCGCGTCCAGCAGCGCGGCCAGCGCGCCCAGCTTGGGGTGGGCGTAGATGTCGGCGACCGACACCTGCGGGTGCCGGGTGCGGATGCGCGCGACCACCTGCGCGGCGGTCAGGCTGCCGCCGCCGTGGGTGAAGAAGTCGGCCTTCGGGTCGTCGACCGACACGCCGAGGATCTCGGCCCAGCCTTCGGCGAGCCACGTCTCGGTCGGCGACAGCCCGGTGGCGTCCACAGTGGACAGCGGCCACGGGAGGGCGTTGCGGTCGACCTTGCCGGACGTGCGGGTCGGCAGGTCGTCGACGACGGCCAGCAGCGGCACCAGCGCGGCGGGCAGGTGCTCGCGCAGCCGGGTCGCGGCTTCGTCCTGGTTGAACGGGACGCCGGCGGCGGGCACGACGTAGCCGACGAGGACCTGGTTGCCGGCCTTGGTGCGGCGGATAGCGGCGGCCGCGCCCTGCACGCCCGGCAGGGCCTGCAGCGCGGCGTCGACCTCGCCCAGCTCGATCCGGCGGCCGCCCAGCTTGACCTGCTCGTCGAGGCGGCCGAGGAACAGCAGGCCTTCCTCTTCGGCGCGGACCATGTCGCCCGAGCGGTAGGCGCGCTGCCAGCCGAGCGACGGCAGCGGCGCGAACTTCTCGGCGTCCTTCTCCGCGTCGAGGTAGCGGGCCAGGCCGACGCCGCCGATGACCAGCTCACCGGTCTCGCCCATCGCGACCGGCTCGCCCTCGTCGTTGACGACGGCGAGCTGCCAGCCGGACAGCGGCAGGCCGATCCGCACCGGGCCCTCGCCGGTCAGCTGCGCGGCGCAGGCGACGACGGTGGCCTCGGTCGGGCCGTAGGTGTTCCAGACTTCGCGGCCTTCGACGGCGACGCGCTCGGCCAGCTCCGGCGGGCACGCTTCGCCGCCGAAGATGAGCAGGCGGACGTCTTCGAGCGCGTCGGCGGGCCACAGCGCGGCCAGCGTCGGCACGGTCGAGACGACGGTGATGCGCTGCGCGACCAGCCACGGGCCCAGGTCGACGCCGGTGCGGACCAGCGCGCGCGGCGCCGGGACCAGGCAGGCGCCGTGGCGCCAGGCCAGCCACATCTCTTCGCAGGAGGCGTCGAAGGCGACGCTCAGCCCGGCCAGGACGCGGTCGCCCGGGCCGATCGGCTCGTCGGTGAGGAACAGCTCGGCCTCGGCGTCGACGAACGCGGCGGCGGAGGCGTGCGTGACCGCGACGCCCTTGGGCTTGCCGGTGGATCCGGAGGTGAAGATGATCCAGGCGTCGTCGGCCGGGCCGGGGACGCCGTCACGGCCGCCGGGCGTCGAGTGGACCTCGATCTTGCCGTCGGTGGCGACGGCGGCGACCTGGGCCTCTTCGAAGACCAGCTCGGCGCGCTCGTCCGGGTCGTCCGCGTCGACCGGCACGTAGGCGGCGCCGACGGACAGGGTGGCGAGGATCGCGACGTACAGCTCGGCGGTGCCGGAGGAGATCCGGATGCCGACGCGGTCGCCGAGGCCGACGCCGTAGCTCTTGAGACGGCGCCCGTAGTCGTCGATCTCCTCCAGGAGCCGCCGGTAGGTCAGGGTGGTGGTGCCGTCGTCGATCGCGGGGGCGCCGGGGTGCAGCTCGGCGGTGGCGGCCAGGACGTCCAGCAGGGTGCGCTCGCTCGCGCCGAGCCCCGACCAGAACAGGGCGCGGTCGGCGACCGGGGCGAGCGTCACTTCGGCCGCGGAACCGGTGGGTTCGATCGTGACGGTCATCGACCGCTCACCTCGGCCGCGACGAAGACGTGCAGGGACAAACCATGGGCGCGCAAGCCCATCACTCACCTTCCGGGAGCCTCAACCGGGCTCGCTCTCCTGGCTGAGGCGCCCGCAACGACCTTTCACCATACCCGTGGATGACGAAAAGGTGTCCACAGGGTCACAAGGGAGTGTCGGACCTCACGCGGGCCCGACACGTGGGGAAATCACCGCGTACGAGCGGCCTTCCCGCCGACCTTCGGCTTCGCCTTCTTCTCCCGCACGCGGACATTCACCCGAACGGGACTGCCGGTGAAGCCGAACTGCTCGCGGAACTTGCGCTCGATGAACCGGCGGTAGCCCGCCTCGAGGAAGCCCGTGGTGAACAGCACCAGCGTCGGCGGCCGGATGCCGGCCTGCGTCGCGAAGAGCACCTTCGGCTGCTTGCCGGAGCGGACCGGCGGCGGGGTGGCCGCGATCAGGTCGGACAGCCACGCGTTGAGCTGGCCGGTCGGCACCCGCTGGTCCCACGACTTCAGCGCGGTCCGCAGCGCCGGCGCCAGCTTGCGCACCGACCGGCCGGTCAGCGCGGAGATGTTGACCTTCTCCGCCCACGGCACGCGCACCAGGCCGCGATCCAGCTCGCGGACCATCGCGTGCCGGCGGTCCTCGTCGACCAGGTCCCACTTGTTGAACGCCAGCACGCAGGCGCGCCCGGCCTCGACGACCATGGTCAGCACCCGCAGGTCCTGCTCCGACAGCGGCTCGGCCGCGTCGAGCAGCACGATCGCGACCTCGGCCGCGTCGATCGCGGTCTTGGTGCGCAGCGAGGCGTAGTACTCGGCGCCGGCGGCGAAGTTGACGCGCTTGCGCAGGCCCGCGGTGTCGACGAACCGCCAGGTCTCGCCGTCCAGCTCGACCAGCGAGTCGACCGGGTCGACGGTGGTGCCGGCGACCGAGTCGACGACCGAGCGCTCCTCGCCCGACAGCTTGTTGAGCAGGCTCGACTTGCCGACGTTCGGCTTGCCGACCAGCGCGACGCGCCGCGGCCCCGACGTCACGGCACCGCCCTCGCGCGGCGATTCGGGCAGGGCCTTGAGGATGGCGTCGAGCAGGTCGCCGGAGCTGCGGCCGTGCAGCGCGCTGACCGGGTGCGGCTCGCCGAGGCCGAGCGACCACAGCGACGCGGTGTCCGCGAGCAGGCGGTCGTCGTCGACCTTGTTCGCGGCCAGCAGCACCGGCTTCTTCGAGCGGCGCAGCACCTTGGAGACGGCTTCGTCGGTGGCGGTGGCGCCGACCGTGGCGTCGATCACCAGCAGCACGGCGTCCGCGGTCTGCATGGCCAGCTCGGCCTGCGCGGCGACGGAGGCCTGCAGCCCGGTCGCGTCCGGCTCCCAGCCGCCCGTGTCGACCAGGGTGAACTTGCGGCCACCCCAGTAGGCGTCGTAGGCGACGCGGTCGCGGGTCACGCCCGGCACGTCCTGCACGACGGCTTCACGGCGGCCGAGGATCCGGTTGACCAGCGTCGACTTGCCCACGTTCGGGCGGCCGACGACGGCGAGCACCGGCTGCGCGAGCGCGGCCTCCTCGGCCAGCTCGGCCGCCTCGATCTGCGCGTCGAGCGCGGCGAACTCGGTCTCGTCCGACCAGGTGCCGTCGATCTCGCCGACGCTGTCCAACTCTTCCATCACTACCCAATTTCCCTTATGGCGAGCCGAATCCGTTTTCGGAACGCCAATCGTCCAAAGTCTTCACGAGCGCCGCGAGCTCGCCGCGGAGCTCTTCGGTGCCCTGGTCGAGCCCGGTCCTCCCGGGTCCGACCTTCGGCGTGAACGGCTCCCCCACGAGGATGTCCACGCGCGGGCGCCAGCGCCGCTTGCCGTCCGCGGGCTTGCGCGTGCCCCGCGTCGCGACCGGGAGCACGGTCGCGCCGGAGGCCCGGACCAGCCAGGCCGCGCCGCGTTCGGCCGCCCCGACGTCGCCGGCACCGCGGGTGCCCTCGGGGAAGATCCCGACGACACCGCCGTCCTTGAGCACGCCGACCGCGGTCATCAGCGGCTTGCGGTCGATCTCGCCGCGCTTGACCGGGATCTGCCCGATGGCCAGCAGGAACTTCCCGACCAGTCCCTTGAACAGCTCGGCCTTGACCAGGAACGCCGAACGCCGCGGCAGCATTCCGAAGATCAGCTGCGGTTCGACCATGGAGCTGTGGTTGGCGATCACGACCACCGGCCCGGTGGCGGGCATGCGCTCGCGGCCGTGCACCCGGATCCGGAAGGCCGACCGCAGATGGTACCGGGCGAAGACCCGCCCGGCGTCGTGGAGTGCGCCGACGGAGCCTTCCGGCAACCCGTCAGCGCTCATCGAGCCACCTCGGCGTCGCACCCCGCCAGCAGCCCACGACGGCTGGCCAGTTCGCTCAAGGCGACGATCACCTGGTCGATCGACAGTTCCGAGGTGTCGACGTGCACGGCGTCCTCGGCCGCGCGCAGCGGCGAGGCGGCGCGGGTCGAGTCGAGGTGGTCGCGGCGCTCGACGCTCGCCAGCGCGTCGGCGACCGACGACGTCCGCCCGGCGGCGGTGTCCTGGGTGCTCCGGCGGGAGGCGCGGACGTCGGCCGACGCGGTCAGGAAGACCTTGAGCGGCGAGTCCGGCACGACGACGGTGCCGATGTCCCGGCCCTCGACGACGATCCCGCCGCGGTGCCCGACGACGTCGCCGATGATCTGCCGCTGCCTGCCGACCAGCAGCTCGCGCACGTGCGGCACGGCGGAGACGGGCGAGACGGCCTTGGTGACCTCGGGCCCCCGGATGTCGGCGGCGACGTCTTCGCCGCCGAGCCGGACCTCGGGCCGCTCGGGACTGGTCCCGATGCTGAAGTCCGCCCGGTCGGCGACCGCGGCGACGGCGGCCGCGTCGGCGGGGTCCACGCCGGCGCGCAGCACGGCGAGGGTGACCATCCGGTACATGGCACCGGTGTCGAGGTAGCCGGCCCCGAGCCGGTCGGCGAGCTTGCGGGCGACGGTGGTCTTCCCGGTCCCGGACGGGCCGTCCAGCGCGACCACACCACGTAGGGCTCCCGTCACCAGCACTCTCCTCGCGTTCTCGCACTCGATCGGTTCCGGTGCCCATTCTGCCGGTCGGGTCGCGGCGGAGATCAGTCGCCCCGCGCCCCGAAGCGCGCGACCACCAGCGCGAGGCGCTCGTCGTGGTGCGCCGGGGACAGCCGGTGGCCGCGGTCCAGCGTGACGAGGCCGTGCAGCGTGCTCCAGAACACCTCGGTCAGCGCGCCCGCCTCCGGCTCGGCCGCCACCGGCTCGATCACCGCGAGCAGCTCGGCGAAGCACGCCTTCATCACCTCCGGCGTCTCGTCCTTGGCGAAGGGCAGCTCCGAAGCCAGCGTGAACATCGCGTCGTACAACGCGGGCTTGTCCTCGGCGAACGCGACGTACGTCCTCGCGACCCCGGCGACACCGCCGTCCCGCCCGGCCGCGAGCGCCGTGGCCAGCTCGGCGAACCCCTCCAGGGCGGCCGCCGCCATGATCGCGTCCTTGCCGCCGGGGAAGTGGCTGTAGAGCACCGGCTGGCTGTACTCGATCAGCGCCGCGAGCCGCCGGGTGGTGACCGCGTCCCAGCCCTCCGCTTCGGCCAGCTCCCTGGCCGCGGTGACGATCCGCCGCCCGCGCTCGGTCCGGTCGCGCACACGCCGTTGTCGCTGGGTCATGGCCGAGATGCTAGCACCGCTAGACAAACTAGCGCCGCTAAGTTAGCGTTGCTAGCAATCCTAGCGATGCTAGAAAACTGGAGGGAACACCATGGTGATCACCGGCTACGTCCTCGTCGCGATCGTCTCGCTCGGCATCATCTACGTCGGCCTGAACTACCTCTTCGCACCGGCGAAGATCGCCCCGGGCTTCGGCTTCCGCGAGGTCCCCGAGAACGCCGAAACGTTCTTCAACGTCAAGGGCGGCCGCGACATCGGCGCCGGTCTCGTCCCGCTGGCCCTGGTGCTCTACGGCGACCCGCACGCGCTGGGCTGGGTCTTCCTCACCGCGGCCGTCTGGCCGGTCTTCGACATGCTGATCGTCCTGCGCCACCGGGGGAAGAAGGGCGTCGCCTTCGGGGTCCACGGCCTGACCGCCGCCGTGATGGTGGTCGCGGCCCTGCTCCTCCTGCTCGGCTGAACGTCGCGAATCGGACACGTGGGTTACGGTGGTTGGGTGAACGTCGAAGTAACCCCTCTTCCCGGCATCGGGGTCCGCAAGGACTTCAGCACCCGTACCGGCCGCCGCATCGGCGTCGTGTCGCAGCGGGACGGGCACACCGAGCTGATCGTGTCCAAGTCGGACGACCCGGACGCCTGCGCCGCCTCGATCCCGCTGACCGCGGACGAGGCGGGCACGCTGGCCAACCTCCTCGGCGCGCCGCAGCTGGTCGCGCAGCTCACCGAGGAGCACCAGGACCTGCCGGGCATCAGCACCAAGCAGCTGCCGATCAAGCCGTCCGGCCCGTTCGACGGCCGCACGCTCGGCGACACGGCGATGCGCACGCGCACCGGGGTCTCGGTGGTCGCGGTCGCGCGGGCCGGCCAGGTGCACCCCTCGCCGGCGCCGGACTTCGCGCTGACCGGCGGCGACCTGCTGGTCGCGGTCGGCACGAGCGAGGGTCTCGAAGCCGCCGCCAAGATCCTCAAGTACGGCTGAGCGGCCGATGGACCACACCGCGCTGTCCCTGATCGAACTGGGGGCGGTCTTCTTCGTGCTGGGCGCGCTCGGGCGCCTGGCCGGGAAGATCGGCCTCTCCCCCATCCCGCTCTACCTGCTCGGCGGCCTCTGCTTCGGCTCCGGCGGGCTGATCCCGCTGACCGACATCGGCGGCTTCACCCACCTGGCCAGCGAGATCGGCGTCGTGCTGCTGCTGTTGCTGCTGGGCCTGGAGTACTCCGCGGCCGAGCTGTTCACCGGCCTGCGCCGCTCCTGGACCGCGGGCCTGCTCGACATCGTCCTCAACGCCGCCCCGGGCGCGGCGGTGGCGCTGCTGCTGGGCTGGGGCCCGGTCGGCGCGATGGTGATGGCGGGCGTCACGTACATCTCGTCGTCCGGCATCGTCGCCAAGGTGCTCGGCGACCTCGGCCGGCTCGGCAACCGCGAAACCCCGGTGGTGCTGTCGATCCTCGTGTTCGAGGACCTGGTGATGGCGCTCTACCTGCCGATCCTGACCGCGGTTCTCGGCGGCGTCAGCCTCCTCGGCGGCATGGAGGCCGTCGGGATCTCGCTGCTGGTGATCACCGTGGTGCTGGTGATCGCGCTGAAGTTCGGCCGCTACGTCTCGGCCGCCGTCGACAGCCCCGACCGCGAGGTGTTCCTGCTCAAGGTCCTCGGCGCGGCCCTGCTGGTGGCGGGCATCGCGTCGGCGATGCAGGTCTCGGCCGCGGTCGGCGCGTTCCTGCTCGGCATCGCGATCTCGGGCTCGACGGCGGAGAACGCGACGCACCTGCTGGAGCCGTTGCGGGATCTGTTCGCGGCGGTGTTCTTCGTGGTGTTCGGCCTCAACACGAACCCGGCGTCCATCCCGCCGGTCCTCGGCTGGGCGGTGGTGCTGGCGGTGGTGACGACGCTGACGAAGGTCGGCACCGGCTGGTGGGCCGCGCGCCGCCAGGGCATCGGGAAGATGGGCCGCGCCCGCGCGGGAGCCGCGTTGGTGGCGAGAGGCGAGTTCTCGATCGTCATCGCGGGCCTGGCGGTGACGGCGGGCGCGGTCGAGGGCGAACTGGCGGCGCTGGCGACGGCGTACGTTCTGCTGATGGCGATCCTCGGCCCGACGGCCGCACGGGTCGTCGAGCCGATCGCCCGTGCCCTGCAACGCAAATCGGCCGCGAAGACCGCGCCGGCCGAGGCCAGCTAGCCCCCCCCCCCGGTCCTGAGCCGCCCCAAGGTGGCCTTCGGTGCGTCAGACGCACCCAAGGCGGCCTTGGGTGCGTGTGACGCAACCAAGGCCGCCTTGGGTCGCTCGGGCTACCGCAGGTCCGCCCGGCCCGCCGACGGCACGTGCTCGCCACCGGCCGGGGCCGGGTGCGTCGTCGCCGCCGGGACGGCACCGGCCACCGGGACCGACGCCGACGTGCGCGCCAGGTCCAGCGTCACCCGGCCCGGCTGGGCGGGGCCGCGGATGAAGCTGCCGTCCGTGCCGCCGATGATCAGCGCCAGTGCGTGCCCGCGCGGCACGACGTGGTCGGTCGAGGCCAGCCGGAACGTCATCGAGTACGCCGTCCCGGGCGTCAGCGGGCGTTCCTGGGACAGCGACGCGTAGTTCGCGAGGTCCGCCCAGCCCCGGCTGAGAATCGTGTAACTCACCTTCTTCACGTCCGCCGACGCGATCCGGTAGCAGGCGTCGTCCCCGGCCGTCGACGATCCCCAGCAGTTCTCCGCCGTCCCGGTCTTGATCCCCTCGCCGCTGCCGGCGAAGTTGCGGATCGTCGCCGGGCCGAGGTCCACCAGCAGCGCCGAAAGCCGCGCCGACGACGTGCTCGGCGTCGCCGTCACGGTGAGCGTCGTGGTCCCGGACACCTGGACGTCGGCCGCCAGCGCCCCGGTCGAGTAGGTGAGCGCGGCGCTGCCCGGGTTCGTCACCCAGGTGTCCTCGCCCAGGCTCGGGTTGTCGGTGAAGGACGCGGTGCCGGACGACGGCGAAGTGCCCAGTGTGCCGGACGCCCCCGGCCGCAACGTCGTCGCGACGGCGTTCGCAGCCGGGTAGGCGCTCTGGTCCACCCACTGGTCCGGCTGGCGCTCGACGCTCGCCTGCGGCCCGTTCTGGACGCCGTTGTCGACGCCGAGCAGGTAGTGGTCGAACCACCGGTGCAGCAGGTCGACCCAGTCCGCGCGCCGGTAGTCGAACGGGTCGACGTGCCCGGTCTGCGACAGCCAGATCTTCTTCTCGACGTTCAGCCCGCGCCACCACTGTCCGAAGTGGATGGTCTTGACGTTGAGGTCGTTGACGCCGTGGGAAAGCAGCACGCTGGCGCGCACGTTGCCCGCGTTCCGGACGTAGTCCCGGTCGGCCCACAGCGGCCCGTAGTCGCCGTTCGCCGTCGCACCCTGGGTGAGGACCTGGTTCTGGGCCGAGCAGTTCTGCCCGGAGTTGCGGGCTTCGACGGTCTGCGCGAGCCCCGCCGGGTTGAACCCGAAGGTGGCGCCGTCGGAGCGGTAGTAGTCGTACCAGGAGCTGATCGCGGAAATCGGCACGATGGTCTTGAGCCCGGCGACACCGGTCGCCGCGACGCCGTTGGCGATCGTCCCGTCGTAGGACTTCCCGATCATCCCGACGTTCCCGGTGCTCCAGGCCGCCGTCACGGCGCTGCCGCCGGTCTTCGCGCTGTAGCCGGTGGCGCGGCCGTTCAGCCAGTCGACGACCTTGCGCGCCGAGTCGACGTCCGACGCGCCGCCGACGTCCGCGCAGCCCGCCGAGCGGTTGGTGCCGGCCAGGTCGACGAGCACCACCGCGTAGCCGCGCGGCACGAAGTAGTTGTCGTAGAACAGCGGGAACTTCACCGGTTTGCCGGCGCCGTCGTAGGTCTTGAGCTCGCTCTCGTTGCCGCGCCCGCAGCAGGAGTAGTACGGGCTGGCGTCCATGATCACCGGCACTCGCGACGCGGTTTCGCTCGGCCGGACGATGTCGGCGGCGACGCGGTCGGGCTTGCCGTCGCCGTCCCCGTCGTGGCCGATGTCGACCCAGACGGTTTCGCGGATCGCTTTCGCGTAGTCGTAGACCGGTTCACTGCCCCGGGGCGCCGCGGCGTGCGCCGCCCCGGGCGTGAACGTCGAAAAGAGGATGAGCGCGAGCAGTACCAGACCGGTTCGCATGCGACCACGCTGGCAGCCGCGGGCGCGCTCGCGCCACGGCGGAAAGTCGGGACTGTGGCGTCAGAGCTCGACGTTCCGGTAGAGCGCGCCGACCTCGCCCTTCGTCAGCCGCCGGATCGAGCCGACGCGCTGGTTGCCGAGCTGGACGTCGCCGACCGCGGTCCGGACCAGCTTGAGCACCGGGTGGCCGGTGTCCTTGAGCAGGCGGCGCACGATGTGCTTCTTGCCCTCGTGGATCACGAGCTCGACCAGCGACTTGCCGGAGTGCATGTCCTTCACCCGGAACTGGTCGACCTTGACGATGCCGTCCGGCAGCTCCCAGCCGGCGCGCAGCTCCTTGCCGAGCCCCCGCGGGACCAGGCCGTCGACCTCGGCGAGGTAGGTCTTGAGCACCCGGTAGGACGGGTGCATCAGCCGGTGCCCGAGGTCGCCGTCGTTGGTCAGCAGCAGCAGGCCCTCGGTGTTCTCGTCGAGCCGGCCGACGTGCACGACACCGGGCGTCTCCTCGTACCGGCCGGCCAGGTAGTCGCCGACGCACGGGCGGCCGCGGTCGTCCGACATCGTCGAGTGCACGCCCTTGGGCTTGTTCAGGGCGAGGTAGATCAGGTCGTCGCGCAGGTTCACCCGGGTGCCGTCGACGTGGATGACCGCCTCGTCCGGGTGCACCCGGCGGCCCAGCTCGGTGACGATCTCGCCGTCGACCTCGACCCGGCCGGCGACGATGAGGTCTTCCGCCGCGCGCCGGGAGGCGACCCCGGCCTGCGACAGCACCTTCTGCAGGCGGATGCCGTCGGGGTGCTCACTGGATGTCATCGATGGTGTCCACTTCGGGTAGCAGCGGAGCGATCGGGGGCAGGTCGTTCAGTGACGACAGCCCCAGTCGCTCCAGGAACAGCTCGGTCGTCACGTACAGCGTGCCGGTCGTGTCGGGGTCGGTCCCCATCTCTTCGATGAGGCCGCGCGCGAGCAGCGTCCGGATCACACCGTCCACGTTCACGCCGCGCACCGCGGCGACCCGCGCACGGGTCACCGGCTGCCGGTACGCGATCACGGCGAGGCTCTCGAGCGCGGCCCGGGTCAGCTTCGACCGCTGGCCGTCCAGCAGGAGCTTCTCCACGAACGGGGCATAGACGTCCCTAGTGTAGAACCGCCACCCTTCGCCGACCCGCCGCAGGTCGATCCCGGACGTCCGGTCGGTGAACTTCTGCGCCATGGTGCGCAGCGCGACGACGATCCGGGCCTTGGGCTGCTCGAGGGTTTCGGCGAGCAGCTCCTCGCTGGCCGGCGAGTCGACGACGAGCAGCAGCGACTCGAGCGCCGCTTCGAGCGCTTCGTCGGAGGTGACGTCGGGCAGCAGGCTGATGTCCCCGCTGGCAACGAGATCCGACTCAGGATCATCAGCCCCCGCCTCCCTCTCGCCCGCGTCGCTTTCACGTGAAAGCTCCGCCTCGGACTCGGGCTCGTCGGACGCCTCAGCCGGGGCTTCGGCGGCCGAAGCCTCTTCGGCGGCCGTTTCGCCCGCCTTAGACGCGTCGCTTTCACGTGAAAGCTCCGCCTCGGTCACGGGCTCGACCGGGTCTCCGTCTTCGGTCACCGGCTCGCCGGACAGGGCCTCGTCCAGTGCCAGCTCCGCCGCGGCCTCCCCCGGCGGCACCGGCGCTTCGGCTGCTTCGTCGTTCTCGGGGTTCACCCGTACTCCTCTTCGTCTCCGGCGGCGCGGTCCAGCTCGGCCGCCGCGGAGGCTTCTTCCTTCGAGCCGCCCGTCCAGCGGACGTGCAGTTCCGCCAGCGCCTCGCTCTGCTCGAACTGGACCGACGACTCGCGGTAGAGCTCCAGCAGCGCCAGGAAGCGCGCGACGACCTCCACCGTGTGCTCGCAGTCGTCGACCAGCTCGCCGAACGTCGCCTGGCCGCGCTCGGCCAGCATGATCCGCAGGATGCCCGCGTGCTCGCGCACCGAGATGCGGCCCATGTGGATGTGCGCGATCGACACCGTCGGCGGCGGCTTCGGCCGGAACACCGCCACCGCGATCTCCGCGAACTTCTGCGGCGTGACGCCCAGCATCACCTCGGGCAGCAGCCCGACGAACCGCTCCTCCAGCGCCACCGACCGCGGGTACCGCCGCAGCGCGCCCTGTTCCAGCTCGCCGAACAGCGCCGCCACCTGCTTGTACGCCCGGTACTGCAGCACGCGCGCGAAGAGCAGGTCGCGGGCTTCCAGCAGCGCCAGGTCGTCTTCGCTCTCGACCTCGGCCGCGGGCAGCAGGCGCGCCGCTTTCAGGTCGAGGAGCGTGGCCGCGATGACCAGGAACTCCGTCGTCTCGTCGAGGTTCCACTCGGTGCCCAGCGCGCGCGTGTACGCGATGAAGTCGTCGGTGACCCGGTGCAGCGCCACCTCGGTGACGTCGAGCTGGTGCTGCGAGATGAGCTGCAGCAGCAGGTCGAACGGCCCTTCGAAGTTGGCCAGCCGCACCTTGAACTTCGACGTGCTCAGTTCTTCGGTGTTGACGCCTTCGGGGATCATCCCGCCGTGCACCGTCTGGTGCTCTTCGGGGACCTGTTCCTCCGGAGCCGGTGCCGGCTCGTCCATCAGCCCTCGGTTTCGCCGCCGTCTGAGCCGACCACGCGCAGCCGCTGCACCAGCACCGAGTCCTCGCCGTTGGCGTCGAAGTCGGCCAGCAGCACCGCGACCGCCTCGCGGACCAGCCGGCCGCGGTCGACGACCAGCTCGTGCTTGGCGCGCAGCGTCAGCCGGGCCTGTTCCATGGCCACGAGCTCGTCGCCGGAGACGTAGACGGTGATCTTCGCGTCGTGCTTGGTCCGGCCGGACCCGTGCGGGGCCGCGCTGCGGGCCAGCTGCTCCGCCCGGCCGTTGCCCGCGGGCTTGGCCTTCTCGACGGGCTCGGCGGGCGCGGGCGGTGCCTTCGGCGGGAGGTCGAGGGCGGGGCTGGAGGTGATCCTGAAGAGTTCCGACGCTCCGGGCAGGGAAGCGCGCCTGCTCACCGAGCGATCACCTCGCGGGCCAGCTGGCGGTACGCCGCCGCGCCTGCCGACTTGGGCGCCCAGGTCGTGATCGGCTCACCCGCGACCGTCGTCTCGGGGAACCGCACGGTGCGGTTGATGACCGTGTCGAACACGGTCTCGCCGAATGCCTCCACCACGCGAGCCATGACCTCCTTCGAATGCAGGGTTCTCGGGTCGTACATGGTGGCGAGAATCCCGACTATGTCCAGTTTGGGGTTGAGGCGTTCCTGGACCTTCTCGATGGTGTCGATCAGGAGGGCGACGCCTCGCAGACTGAAGAACTCGCACTCCAGCGGGATGATCACGCCGTCCGCGGCGGTCAGCGCGTTCACCGTGAGCAGGCCGAGCGAGGGCTGGCAGTCCACAAGAACATAGTCGTAGTCGTTCATGACCGGACGAAGGACCCGTAACAACGTGTGCTCGCGCCCTACCTCAGCGACGAGCTGGACCTCCGCCGCGGACAGGTCGATGTTGCTCGGCAGCAGGTCAACGCCGTCCACGCGGGTTTTCATGAGCACGTCGGTGGCGCTGACCGACCGCTCCATGATCGCGTTGTAGACCGTGTGGTCCAGTTCGTGCGGCTGGATGCCGAGGCCGACGGCGAGGGCGCCCTGCGGATCGAAGTCGACGAGCAGCACCTTGCGGCCGTACTCGGCGAGGGCGGCGCCCAGGTTGATGGTCGACGTCGTCTTGCCGACGCCGCCCTTCTGGTTGCACATCGCCATGATCTTGGCCGGGCCGTGCTTCTCCAGCGGCGCGGGATCGGGGTGCTCGCGGATCGGGCGGCCGGTCGGCCCGATGCCCTCGAGCTTGACCTTCTTGCCGTTGCGCTCCTGCTGCGTTTCGTCGCCTTCGTGGATCGCGGGCGTGGCGATGGTGACCTGGCTGAGGTTCGCCGCCGCCGACCCGGCGGACTCGGCCGAAGGGGCCGGCTGGTTCGGTGTCGACATGGCGCGAAAGCTCCTTGTTCGTCAGCGTCCGCCGCAGCCTATGCGCGGAGTCGGAGCCCCGGCAAAGCAACGCGCCGGACCCGAGGGGGCAATGTCACTCGACCGTCGGTCCAGCGTACGAAGGCCCTTCACGCTCTATAGGGCCGTCTAGCCCAGCGCCCGCGGGTGCGCCGTGGCGTACACCTCGCGCAGGGTGTTGACCGTGACCAGCGTGTACACCTGCGTCGTCGTCACCGAGGCGTGGCCAAGCAGTTCCTGCACGACCCGGACGTCGGCGCCGCCTTCGAGCAGGTGCGTGGCGAAGGAGTGGCGCAGCGTGTGCGGTGAGACGGCGGCCACGATCCCCGCGCGGCCGGCGGTGTCCTTGAGCACCTGCCACGCGCTCTGCCGCGACAGGCGGCTGCCGCGTGCGTTGAGGAACAGCGCCGCGGTGCCCCGGCCGTGCGCGGCGAGCGCCGGCCGCGCGCGGACGGTGTAGGCGTGCAGCGCGGCGAGCGCGGGCCGCCCGATCGGGACCAGCCGCTGCTTGCCGCCCTTGCCGTCGAGCAGCACCGTGCGCTCGGCGTCGTCGACGTCGTCGAGGTCCAGCCCGACCGCCTCGGAGATCCGGGCCCCGGTGGAGTAGAGCAGCTCGAGCAGCGCCCGGTCGCGCAGCGGGCGCTCGCCGTCCGGCGGCGGGGTCTCCAGCAGCCGGAGCACGTCGTCGACCGGCAGGGCCTTGGGCAGCCGCTTCGCGGGCGTCGGCGGGCGGACCTCGCGGGCCGGGTTGTGCTCGGTGAAGCCCTCGGCGTGGGCGAACTTGTGCAGTCCCCGCACGGCGACCAGCGCACGGGCGGCCGACGAAGCGGCGAGCGGCTTGTGCTCGCCGTCGCCCTCCCGCAGGGCCGCCCCGAAGCCCGTGACGTGCGCGGACGTGACGTCGGCGATCTTGGCGACGCCCGCGCCGTCCAGGTACGCGGCGTACCGGCGCAGGTCACGGGCGTAGCTGTCCAGGGTGTTGCGCGCGGTCCCGCGTTCGACGACCAGGTGGTCGAGGTACGCGGCGATCACGTCGGCCGTGCTACCCGCGGCTGCCACGCCGGTCACCTTAGGCCGCCCGGGGCTCGTGACCCGGCAGAAACCCCGTTCTCGGCTTCGCGCGGTTACCTTGGATTCCATGGAGTCGGACGCGCTCCGCATCGGCACCGCCGAGCGAGAGGAAGCGGCGAGGCTGCTCGCCGACCACTTCGGCATGGGCCGCATCACGCCGGACGAGTACGAGACCCGGGTGACCGACGCCTACGCGGCGGCCACGCTCGGCGACCTCCGGCCGCTGTTCCGCGACCTGCCACCGCCCCACCCCGGCTTCTTCGGCCCGCCGCCGTCGCCCATGCCGGCCTATGCGCCGCCACCGCCGGTCCCCGTGCCGATGCCGTACGCGCAGTACCCGGTGCCGTACTCCTACCGCTCGAAGACGGTGGCCGGGGTGCTGCAGATCGTCCTGCCGTTCGGCGTCGGCCGGTTCTACACCGGCCAGATCGGGCTGGGCGTGCTGCAGCTGTTCGTCTGCATGATCACCTTCGGCTTCGGCGCGCTCTGGCCGATCATCGACGGCATCGTGCTGCTGGCCAACGGCGGCCGCGACGCACAGGGCCGCCCCCTGCGCCCGTAGCCCCGCCGCGCCGCGTGGTCTGCCCGGTGCCGCGGGGATGTCATGAAAGGGTCGTTCATGTCGTCTGGCGACAGGGCCCCGGCAAAGTCGCGGCGGCTTGCCCGGCGGCGGCTGCGCCGACGTCTTGAATGACTCATTCAGGTCTTCGGAGGTCCTGAATGAGTCATTCAAGACACCGTAGGGCCGCCCGGCGCCACTCGCCGCGGCCGGCGCCAGTGGGTCCAGTGGGTTCAAACCAAGGGCGGCCGGCCCCCGGCGACTTTGCCGAGGCCCTCGCAGCGGACCTCAGGACTCCTTGCGCTTGGCGAACGCCGTCGGGCGGTCCTCCCACGGGGCATCCGCCGCGCGAGCCGGGGCCGCGCCCGAGAGCACCGCGTGCGCGGCCAGCACCCCGGACACCGTGGCGCCGTTGACCAGCTCGCCCGCCAGTGCCATCCGCACCGCCTCGGCCAGCGGGAACTTGCGGATCACCAGGTCCGCCTCCTCCTCGCCGAGCACCTCGCGATCCACCTCGGACAGCCCGCGGGCCAGGAACACCCGCACGACCTCGTCGGTGAAGCCGGGCGACGCCGCGACGTCGACCAGCGTCACCCAGTCCGCCGCCGCCAGGCCGACCTCTTCGACGAGTTCCCGGCGGGCCGTGCCCACCGGGTCCTCGCCGACGTGGTCGATCAGGCCCGCCGGCAGCTCCCACAGCCGGTGCCCGATCGGGTGCCGGTACTGGTGGATGAGCGTGACCTGCTGGTCGTCGTCCAGCGCGACGATCGCCACCGCGCCGAGGTGCTCGATCACCTCGCGGGTCGCGGTGGCGCCGCCCGGCATGACGACCTCGTCGATCCGGAGGCCGACGACCCGTCCGATGTGGACGTCCCGGCTGGCCGCGACGCTGAACTCGTGCTCGCCGGGCGCGGTCACCGGGCCGCCACGGGGGCCTCGGGCAGCTCGACCGGGAGCCGCTCGGCGACCTTGCGGTCCACCACGGCCTTGACGAACGCGCTGAACAGCGGGTGCGGCCGGGTCGGGCGGCTCTTGAGCTCCGGGTGCGCCTGGGTGCCGACGAAGAACGGGTGCTTGTCGGCGGGCAGCTCGACGAACTCGACCAGGCGGTCGTCCGGCGAGGTGCCCGAGAACACGAGCCCCGCGTCCGCGAGCTGCTTGCGGTAGGCGTTGTTCACCTCGTAGCGGTGGCGGTGGCGCTCGGACACCTCGGTGGTGCCGTAGGCCTTCGCGACCTGCGAGCCCGGCTTGAGCTTCGCCGGGTACGCGCCCAGCCGCATCGTGCCGCCCATGTCCCGCTCCCCCGCGACGACGTCGCGCTGGTCGGCCATGGTCGAGATCACCGGGTGCGTGGTGTTCTCGTCGAACTCCGACGACCCGGCGTCCTTGATCCCCGCCAGGTGCCGCGCCGCCTCGATGACCATGCACTGCAGGCCGAGGCACAGCCCGAGCAGCGGCACGCCGCGGGTGCGGGCGTACTCGATCGCGCCGACCTTGCCCTCGATGCCGCGGATGCCGAACCCGCCCGGGATCAGCACACCGTCCACATCGGACAACACCGAAGCCGCGCCGGACGCGGTCTGCGCGTCGTCGGAGGCGACCCAGACGATCTCGACCTTGGCGCGGTGGGCGAACCCGCCCGCGCGCAGCGCCTCGGTGACCGACAGGTAGGCGTCCGGCAGGTCGATGTACTTGCCGACGACCGCGACCCGCACGACCTCGTTCGGGTTGTGCACGCGGTCGAGCAGGTCGCCCCACACCGTCCAGTCGACGTCGCGGAACGGCAGGCCGAGGCGGCGGACGACGTAGGCGTCGAGCGCCTCGCCGTGCAGCACCTTCGGGATGTCGTAGATCGACCGCGCGTCCGGGCAGGCGATGACGGCCTCGGTGTCGACGTCGCACATCAGGCCGATCTTGCGCTTGAGGTCCTCGGGGATCTCGCGGTCGGCCCGGCAGACCAGCGCGTCGGGCTGGATGCCGATGTTGCGCAGCGCGGCGACCGAGTGCTGGGTCGGCTTCGTCTTGAGCTCGCCCGACGGCGCCAGGTACGGCACCAGCGAGACGTGCAGGAAGAAGCAGTGGTCGCGGCCGACGTCGTGGCGGACCTGGCGGCAGGCCTCCAGGAACGGCAGGGACTCGATGTCGCCGACCGTGCCGCCGACCTCGGTGATCACGACGTCCGGCGACTGGCCGGTCTCGTCCGGCCCCGCGGCCGCGGTGATCCGCGCCTTGATCTCGTCGGTGATGTGCGGGATGACCTGCACGGTGTCGCCGAGGTACTCCCCGCGGCGCTCCTTGGCGATCACCTCGGAGTAGACCTGCCCGGTCGTGACGTTGGCCTTGCCGTCGAGGTCGCGGTCGAGGAACCGCTCGTAGTGGCCGATGTCGAGGTCGGTCTCGGCGCCGTCGTCGGTGACGAACACCTCACCGTGCTGGAACGGGTTCATCGTCCCGGGGTCGACGTTGAGGTACGGATCGAGCTTCTGCATCGTGACGCGAAGCCCGCGTGCGGTAAGGAGCTGACCCAGGCTCGAAGCCGTGAGTCCCTTACCCAGAGAGGAGGCGACGCCTCCGGTGACAAAGACGTACTTGGTAGCCCGTGACTGAAGTCCCACGGGCCGCCAGCATATCCCAACCCCGCGGATCCGCTCGCTGTGACATGCCCGAACCGCTTTTTGTGCTCCTGACCACCCTGTCGGGCTAAACCCGGGCCGCGACCTCCAGCCGGGGACGCCCGGTGAGCGCGCGGCTGCCCGGCAGCCGCCGCAGCACCTCGACGATCACGATCGTCAGCGCGATCGTCGCCAGGTAGATGATCAAGCTCAGCCAGGGCGCGCCGAAGCGCTCGGCCACGTGCGGGATCGCCGGGCCGAGCAGGGCCAGCGCGAGCGGGTGGACCAGGAAGACGCTGAACGACCGGTTCGCCGCCCAGGACACCAGGCGGGCACCGCGGCTGCCTTCGCGGCGGCGGGCCGACCACCGGGTGGCGAACGCGTAGATCGCGGCGATGACCGTGACGCACCACGGGATCAGGTACGGCTGGAACGGGTCGCTGGCCACCTGCGGGAACGTTCCACTGTGGACGGTGTGCAGATAGCACCACTCGGTGCCCGCCAGCACCGCCACGAGCAGGCCGCCGAGCAGCAGCCGGTGCCGGCCGACCCAGGCGTGCACGGTCTCGAAGTGCATGGCCACGACGGCGCCGAACAGCGTGTAGAACTGGTACGGCAGCAGCGTGGCGTACAGGTGGGTGATCGTCTCGTAGCTGACGCCGAACGGCTGGTAGGTCATGAACAGCGTCACGGCGACCTGCACCACGCCGCTGCCGAGCAGCAGCCACTTGCGCCTGCCCTCGGTCGCGCGCAGCAGCTTCATGATCCACGGGAACAGCAGGTACACCTGCATCGTCACGAGCAGGAAGTACAGGTGGTACCAGGCGCCGCCGGTGACGAGGTCCTTGAGCAGCAGGCGCATCGACGCCTCGAGAGAGTCCGGCTGCTGCGTCCCGGTCACCAGCGAGAACGCCCAGAAGATCATCGTCCACGCCAGGTACGGGGTCGCGACCAGCGGCAGCCGCTTGCGCCAGAAGTCGGACGGCGTGAGCTCGCGGCCGCGGTTCTGGAAGACGAGCACGAACCCGGTCAGCGCGAAGAACGCCTCACGCGTGAAGTGCAGCGGGGTCTCGACGGCGTTGGCGCCGACGTCCTGCGCGAAGTTCGTCGCGCCGACCACGTGGATGAGGATCACGCAGGCGAACGTGATCAACCGGAAGAGGTCGATCTGGTGCAGGTAGGGCGCTCTCCCACCCGGTCTCGTGAGCCGGGCGGGAGCTTCGAGAGTGGCCTGGGCAGTCGTCATCGTGCCGCCGTTCCGGCACCGTCGTCGGCGTGGTTCACGTTGTCAGACTTGCCACCCATTCTGTGAATTTCCCATGAAGGCACTGGGCGGCGCCTGTTGGCGGGCCCCTGCCGGGCTGTCGGATATGCCACTGTCGCTCGGGATGCATCGATCCTGTGATCATGCTAGTGCTCAGCGTGAAGGGCCACCACACGGGCGTGACGACACCCACGTGATGGCCCTTCGCGGCGAACGGTCAGAACGCGCCGGCCCCGTTGGGGGTGCCGAGGCCGGTCGGGCCGTCGTAGCCGGTGACGGCGGTGCAGAGGTAGGTGCCGCCGCACGAGCCGTTGCTGCCGCCGCTCACGTCGTAGAGCGACGAGGTGTGCGAGTACGCCGTGTTCGCGCCGCTGACCCCGCTCACGCCGCCGAGGGCGTACACGCTGCCGACGACCGGCGCCGCGACACTGGTGCCGCCGAACACCATCCAGCCGCTGCGGCCCTGGTAGGCCGTGCTGTCGTAGACCGCGACGCCGGTCGCCGGGTCGGCGACGGCGCTGACATCGGCGACGGTGCGCCGGGCGCAGCCGCTGTCGGTCTGCCACGACGGCTTGGCGACGTAGGCCGAGCAGCCGCTGCCCGCGCCGCTCCACGCGGTCTCGCTCCAGCCGCGGGTGGTCGACGCCTTCTTCAGGCTGGTGCCGCCGACCGCGGTGACGTAGCGCGACGCCGCCGGGAACTCGACGCCGTAGCCGGAGTCACCGGAGCTGACCGTGATCGCGACGCCGGGGTGGTTGAAGTACTTGCCCTCGTCGGTGGTCTCGCCGGAGTACTCACCGCCGCCGTAGGAGTTGCTGACCACTTCGGCACCGAGCCGGACGGCGGTGTTCACGGCGGTGCCGAGGTTGGCCATGCTGGCCGTGCTCGCTTCGACGAGCAGGATGTTGCACTTCGGGCAGATCGCCGAGGCCATGTCGACGTCGAGGGAGATTTCCTGGGCCCAGCCGCCGTCCTTGCGCGGGAAGGACGTCCCGCCGCTCTGGTCGGACTTCGCGAAGCACGGCGTGGTGCTGGCGTCGACCGACGACGGCGTGCACGAGGCGAGCGCGGGGATGCCGTACTGCGCGCGGTAGACGTTGACGTCGGCGAACGCGGTCGGGTCGTCGTAGGCGTCGACGATCGCGATCGTCCGGCCCGCGCCCGCGCTGCCGGCGAGCGAGCCGAGGTTGTACGCGGAGAGCAGGTCGGCCGGGCCGAGCCCGGACGGCGTCGCGGCCGCCGCGGCCGTGACGTGGTCGGTGTCGATCCAGGCGTTGCAGGCCGCGTACCCGGCCGGCGCGGCCGAGCAGACGCGCTGGGCGTGCTGCCCGTGGGTGGCGGGCGCGGGCGCCGCCTCGGCGACGCCGGCGGTGGTGAGGGCGAGGGTGAAGGCTGCGGCGAATGCTGTCGCTCTACGCACAGTGAACCTCCGGGAGGTGGGGACCCGGTCGGCGGGACCGGTGAGCGAAGACAGTAAGCAGCCGTTCAGCCGCGTGACACAGACCAAAGTCGGGTCCCGGTTGCTCCCAATGGTGGAAAATCCGGGCGCGCGAAGGCATTCCCCGCCAAACCGGACTTCGCCGCGGCACTACTCCCGGTAGCGGTCAGCCCGCCGGGCGCTCACCTGTTTCCGCTTCCCCGAAGAGGGACTTCAGCGTCACCTCGCGGTTGACCCGCACGTGCTCGACGGCTTCGGCGTGCGCCCGCTCGGCGTCGCCCGACGCGATGGCGTCGTAGAGCCGGCGGTGCTCGTCGAGCAGCTCGGCCCAGTGCTCGTTCTGGCTGGTGAGCCAGCGGAGCCTGCCTTGCAGCGGCTGCAGCATCGTGGTCAGCAGCGTGTTGCCGGCGGTGGCGACGATCTCGTCGTGGAAGCGCGAATTGAGCACGGTGATCCGGGCCGCGTCGCCACGTGCCGTCGCGCGGGCGGCGTCGGCGAGCACCCGCTCGAGCCGCTTCAGCTCCGCCGCGCCGGCCCGTTCGGCGGCACGCCCCGCCGCGAGCCCTTCGAGGGCTTCCCGGACGTCGAACAGCTCCTCGACGTCGATGCGGGCCAGCTGCCGGACGACGATCCGGCGCGCCGACTGCTCGACGAGGAACCCCTCGGCTTCGAGACTGCGGATGGCCTCGCGGACGGGCACCCTGGAGACACCGAGGTCCTCGGCCAGCTCGCGCTCGACCAGCCGGTCGCCCGGACGGAGGCGGCCGGTCAGGATCCGTTCGCGCAGCTCGTCGCGCACCCGCTGCCGGGTGGCCGCGAGGGGTTGCCGCTCGCTCGCCGTCGTCACCGACTCCCCTCTCCTCAACACGCCCGTAACAAGAGTTTACGGGCCGAAGGGTTGACGGCGGCGGACCACGGGGTGATATTTGGGATGCCAAATTTTGGTATCCCAAATCGCCGTCGCAGCACGTCGATCGGAGGCCCGCATGACCGCCGCCCCGCTCACCGACACCCAGCAAGAAACGACCGCGCCACCCGATCCCCGGCTCTGGAACGAAGACCTCGCGCCGGCGGAAGAACGCCGTTGGAAGGTCTATGACATCTTCGCGCTGTGGATGTCCGACGTGCACAACCTCGGCAACTACACCTTCGCGGCCGGGCTGTTCGTGCTCGGCCTGTCCGCCTGGCAGGTGTTCACCGCCCTGCTGTTCGGCTTCGTGATCATCTACTTCGGCATGAACCTGATGGGCCGGATCGGCCAGCGCACCGGCGTCCCGTTCCCGGTCGTCGCGCGGATCAGCTTCGGCACGTTCGGCGCCAACCTGCCCGCGCTGATCCGCGCGATCATCGCGATCTTCTGGTACGGCATCCAGACCTACCTCGCGAGCGTCGCCATCACCCTGCTCGTGCTCGCCATCGACCCCGGCCTGAAACCGTTGACCGAGCACGGTTTCCTCGGCCTGCACGCGCTCGGCTGGATCTGCTTCGTCGCGCTGTGGGCGGTCCAGGCGCTGATCCTGACCCGTGGCATGGAGTCCGTCCGCAAGTTCCAGGACTGGTGCGGGCCGGCGATCTGGGTCGTGATGATCGCGCTCGCCGTCTGGATCCTCGCCGCCGGCAACTGGCACATTTCCCTGACCAGCAGCCCGAAGCAGCTCTCGACGGGCGAGCAGATCCGGCAGTGGTTCGGCGCGGCCGGGCTGATCCTGGCCACCTACGGCACGCTGATGCTGAACTTCTGCGACTTCTCCCGCAACGCCCCGGACCAGAAAACGGTGAAGCGCGGCAACTTCTGGGGCCTGCCGATCAACTCGACGGCGTTCGCGCTGCTGTCGGTGATCGTGACGGCGGGCAGCATGCAGGTGTTCGGCGAGGCCATCACCGACCCGGCCGAGCTGCTGGCCAAGGTGCACAACACGCCGGTGCTCATCGTCGGCGCGCTGACGTTCGCCGTCGCCACGATGGGCGTCAACATCGTCGCGAACTTCGTCTCCCCCGCCTACGACCTGGCCAACATCTGGCCGAAGCGGATCTCGTTCACCGTCGGCGGCCTGATCAGCGCGGTGGCCGCGCTGTGCGTGCTGCCGTGGAAGCTCTACTCCTCGCCGGCGGTGGTCAACTACTTCCTCGGCGGGCTGGGCGCGTTCCTCGGGCCGCTGTTCGGGATCATGATCGTCGACTACTACGTGATCCGGCGCGGCAAGGTCGACGTCGCGCAGCTGTTCGTCGACGGCGGCGCGTACCCGCGGGTGAACCCGCGTGCGCTGGTGACGTTCTTCCCGACCGCCGCGCTCGCCGCGGTGATCGCGCTGGTGCCGTTCTTCGCCCCGGCCGCCCCGTACTCGTGGTTCATCGGCACGGCGTCGTCAGCGGCGCTCTACTACGTCGTTTCGAGGAAGCACCGATGAGGATCGTCGTCACCAACTGCAACACCACCGAGGCGATGACGAAGGAGATCGAAGCCGGGGCCCGCGCGGCCGCGAGTCCCGGCACCGAGATCCTGGCGCGGACACCGCGCTGGGGACCGGAATCCGCGGAGGGGTGGCTCGACAGCTTCCTGTCCGCCGCGGCGGTGCTGGACCTGTTGCGGGGCCTGGACGAACCGTTCGACGCCGTCGTGCTCGCCGGGTTCGGCGAGCACGGCCGCGAAGGCGCCCGCGAGCTGCTCGACGTCCCGGTCGTCGACATCACCGAAGCCGCCGCGCACCTGGCCTGCCTGCTCGGCCGCCGCTACGGCGTGGTGACCACTTTGGACCGGACGTGCGGGCTGATCGAAGACAGCCTGCACGCTGCCGGCGTCGCGCAGAACTGCGTCACGGTCACCGGCGCCGGGCTCGGCGTGCTGGAGCTGACGGACGAGCGCCGCACGGAATCGGCGTTGCTCACCGCCGGCCGCCGCGCCCGGGACGCCGGCGCGGAGGTGCTCGTGCTCGGCTGCGCCGGGATGACCGGCCTGGACCGCAAGATCGCGACGATGCTGGACATCCCGGTCATCGACGGCGTCGCGGCGGCGGTCCGGCTGGCGGAATCGCTGGTGGCACTGGGACTGAACACCAGCCGCGCGGGCTCGTACGCCCGGCCGCTGGACAAGAGGCGCACCTGGCCGCACGCGGGCTGAGCAGTCTGCCGCGGCTTGTCGTCAGTTGCCGGTGGGGGCGCCGACCCCCGGCGCCGGGGCCTGGGCGTTGCCGGCGATGCCGTAGCGCCCGGACCCGCCGTCGAGCTGTTCCTTCAGCGCCAGCACGGTGCTCACCCGCCCGGCCGACGAATCGACGTTGTCCACAGTGGACAGGATGGACGTCGCCGAGGTGTCCGCGCGGACGACGCCGAGCGCGCCGGTGCCGTCGGCCGAACCGGCGTCGCCCGCGAGCACCGTGCCGGCGCCGGAGCGGTCGAGCTGCGTGGCGAAGCGGGCGATCGTCGCCGCGCGGTCACCCGCGCCGTCGCCGGTGGCCTGGGCGCCGGTCAGCACGATCGCCAGCTGCGCCGGCTTCACCTCCCCGCCGGCCTTGACGAAGCCGCCGTCGGTGAGCCCGCCGATCGCGGCCGCGAGCTCCTCGCCCGAGGACTGCGGTTTCGCGGTGGTCTTGTCCAGCAGCAGCACCGAGCCGAGCAGCGCGCCGGCGAGCGTGCCGGAGTCGCCCGCGGTCGGGAACTTCGAGCCGGCCGGCTGCAGCCGCGTGACGACGTCGCGGAGCTGGTCGGCCTTGTCGGGGTCGGCGAACGCCGCGGTCAGCTGGACCTCGCCGGTCACCGAAGCGCCGGACTGGCCGATCAGCTGCTTGAGCGCGTCCCGGTCGGCCGGGCGCGCGTCCTCGGTCGTCACCAGCACCACCGACCGCTTGTCGAGCGCGCCGGCGACGACCTTCGGGCCCATCGAGCCGGCGAACGCGTCGGCGTCGGCGAGCCGGGCGTTGAGCGCGTTGCGCTGCGCCTCGAGGTCGGAGACCTGGCTGCCGAGGTCCTTCTTCTCCCCCGCGAGCCCCGACAGCAGCGTGCCGTTCAGCGCGGTCGAGCCGAGCACGACGCCGACGGCCAGCGCGAGGAAGCAGGCGGCGATGGAAACGACGTGGTAGCGCAGCGAAATCACGTGAACAATCCCTTGACCCAGGCGAAGAGCGAATTCCAGGTGTCGCGCAGCCAGTCCACGTAGACCGAGCCGACGTCGGACACCAGCAGGGCCGCGGCGACCACCACGACCGCGGCGAGCACGAGCAGGACGACCGCACCGATCGACACCCGGCTGCGGTGCAGCGTCGCCACCGCTTTCCCGTCGACGAGCTTCGTGCCGAGCTTCAGCCGGGTCAGGAACGTCGACGGGTTCGAACCGGACCGGCCGTGGTCGAGGAATTCGCGCAGGGTCGCCTGGAACCCGACGGTGACGACCAAGCTCGCGCCGTGCGCGTCGGCCAGCAGCAACGCGAGGTCTTCGGCGTTGCCGGACGCGGGGAACGTCACCGCGCCGATGCCGAGGTCCTGGATCCGCTCGACGCCGGGCGCGTGCCCGTCGGGCTGGGCGGGCACCACGACCTCGGCGCCCCCGCGCAGCGTGGCGGTGCCGATGCCGGTGGGGTCGCCGACGATGATGTCCGGCTGGTAGCCCTGCACGCGCAGGGTGTCCGCGCCGGCGTCCACGCCGACCAGCACCGGGCGGTGCTCGGCGATGTACTTCTTGAGCTTCTTGAGGTCCTCGGCGTGCCCGTTGCCGCCCGCGACGACCAGCACGTGCCGGTCGCGGATCTGCGCCTTCAGCTCCGGCACGCCGACGCCGTCGAGGATCAGCGTGCGCTCGCGGCGAAGGAACTCGATGGTGTTGGCCGAGAACGCTTCGAGCTGCGTCGACATCCCGGCCTTGGCCTCGATCATCTGGTCGGCGACGCTGTCGGCGCTCTGCTCGATGCCGGAGGCGACCTGCCGCTCGCCGACGTACACGACGCCGTCGAGCAGGCGCAGCTTCGTGCCGTCCTTGATCGTGCGCAGCAGCTCGCCGCCGACCGAGTCGACCAGCGGGATGCCGGCGGCGACGAGGATCTCCGGTCCCATGTTCGGGAACCGGCCGGAGATCGACGGCGACGCGTTGACCACGCCGGCGACCTCGGCCTCGACCAGGGCGTCGGCCGTCGCGCGGTCGAGGTCCAGCTGGTCGAGCACGACGATGTCGCCGGGACTGATCCGGCGCAGGAGCTCCCGGGTCCGGCGATCCACGCGGGCGACGCCGGTGATCCCCGGGAGGGGTTCTTGGTTCCGCGTGAGCAGGCCGGTGAGCTTCATGTGGCCGATGGTGACAAATTTGCTCGTGGGACGACGGACGCCACGCCGTAGGCGCTGTGACTCGTTGTGGTGAGCCGCGTCGCCATCCCCCGCGCGGGTCAGGCCTCGGACTCCTCCGACAGCGAGCCGAAGCCGAGGTTCAGCCAGGGACTCGCCGGGTCCTGAAGGAGCTGGTGGTGGACCCGCACGGCCGCCGGGTACCACTCGCCGAAGTCGTCGCCGTCGGCGTGCAGCACCCGGCCCATGACGTATCCCGCCGACAGGTCGGCCCATGACTGGTGGTAGCGGCGCGCCAGCGAGCCGGCTTCGAGCACCATCAGCTCGGCGGTGAGCGCGTCGCAGTAGCCTGCCGCCAGCCCGGCGCGGGCGATCGCGACCGCCCGGCCGACGTCCCAGGACAGCGCCGTCGTGACGAACCCGTCCGCGTCGACCAGGCCGTCGGCGCGGAACCGCTGCTCGTAGCGGGACACGCGGCGGACGGTGTGGCGCAGCTCGTCGGCCTGGTCGTCGGCGTCGTTCTCCGCGCACCACCGGTCGACCAGCCCGGCCCAGGTCAGCGGGTCGAACTCGCCACCCGGCAGCCCGTACTCGGCGGCGAACCGCAGCCGGAGCATGAGCACCAGGTTGCCGGGCGTCAGCGCGTAGCCGTCGCCGATCAGCCGGGTCATGGTCGCGCGCCACTCCGGCGGATCGGGCACGTTCCACCAGTCCCGCAGGCTCCGGACCTCGGCGACGTAGTCGTGGAAGCGCCCGTCGAGGACGTTCCACGGCGTGGCTTCGAGGACGGCGAGGTGCGCGCCGCAGGCGAGCGCGTGCGCGATCGGCCCCTCGAGGTGCCCGTACGGCGCCGTGAGCAGCCGCTCGACCTGCTCCTCCAGCGGCGTGACGTCCTCGAGGTGCGCGTCGAGCCACGGCTGCAGCGTCGCACCCGGCAGCCGCCACTCACCGCGGGTGCCGCGGTTGAACACGACCCGCTCGTGCCGCCCGACGCCGTCGACCGCCCAGTCCAGCGCGCCGCTCATCGCCACGACGTCCGGGCCGAGGTCAGGCAGCGCGCCGCGGGTGAAGACCTGCAGGAACTCGTCGCCGCCGGTCTCGAAGTAGACGTTCGGGAAGGTCTCCGCCCGCTCGTCGAGGATGCTGCGGGCGTCCACCCGCCGGATCGGCACGAACAGCTCCTCGCCGGCGAGGAGGCCGAGGTAGCGGTCGAGGTCACCGTCCCGCCGCGCGGCGGCGAGCTGGGCTTCGACATCGGCGGGCGGCGGCAGCATCACGGGGCGGCTCCCTCCGATCGGCCGGTCAGCACGACGAGCTTGCCCGCCGTCCGGTTGTGCTCCAGGTCGTCGTGCGCCTGCCGGATCTCCGCCATCGGGTAGACCTTCGCCGGGCCGAGGCTGGCTTCGCCGGCCGCGATCCGGTCGAGGTACCGCTGGAGGACGGAGGCGGGCAGGTCGTCCGCCTCACCACCATAAGCGGTCAGCCGCACCCCGGCGGGAAGGTAGCCGATCGGATAGAAAGATTTGACCGTCCACTGGTTCGACAACATGCCGGTGAAGCAGACGGTTCCGTGCACGCGGGTGGCGTTCAGGGTGTCCGGCAGGGTCGGCGTCCCGACCAGTTCGAGCGCCGCGTCGACGCCGTCCGGGACGATCTCCCGGACCTGTTCCGCGACGTTCCCGTCGTCCAGCAGCGGGTGGTCGACGCCGTGCTCGCGCAGCGTTTCGAGGCGGTCCGGCTGCCGGGTGGTGGCGAAGACGGTGGCACCGAGGTCCTTCGCCAGCGTGGCGGTCGCGAACCCGAGAGCGGAAGTACCGCCGCGGATCAGCAGCGTCTGGCCGCGCCCGAGGTCGAGTCCGGTGGTCAGCGAGCCGTACGCGGTCTGCAGTGTCTCGGGAACCTGACCGAGGACCTCCCACGGCAGCTCGGAATGGAACGGGATGACCTGCTCGCGCGGGACCACGGTGTACTCGGCGTAGCCGCCGTCGAACGTCCGGCCCATCCCGCCCATCATCGTGGCGACCTGCTGCCCGGGCGCGAAGCCGTCGCCGGCGTCGACGATCCCGACGGCTTCGATCCCGGGGACCCGCGGGAACGTGACGCCTTCGGCCAGCCCGAGCCGGGTGTGCAGCTCGGACCGGTTGAGCCCGAACGCCTTGACCGCGATCCGCACCCAGCCGGGTTTCACCGCCGGCAGCGGCAGCTCTTTCAGCTCGAGGTTCTCGACGGGACCGGGTTCTCGGAGTACCACCGCGCGCATCCTGGGTCCTTTCTTCGCATGCGAACAGTCCGCACAACAACTGCGTCGACGGCCTCGAATCCGCGGGCTACGCGCGCGGCGAACCGGACCCGGCAGGTCTCGCCGCGCCGGAGTCCGCGACTGACTACTTCTTCTTCGCCGCCCGCTTCCGCTTGGGCGTGAACTCGGCCTTGTCCTTCTCCGCCGTCGCCAGCAGTTCCTCCGCGTGCGCCCGCCCGGTCTCGTTGTCCATCCCGGCGAGCATCCGGGCCAGCTCGCTGACGCGCTCGGCCTGCTTCAGGTTCTTCACGCCACTGCGCGTCACGCCGCCGCTGTGACCCTTGTCCACCACCAGGTGCTGGTCGGCGAACGCCGCCACCTGCGGCAGGTGCGTCACCACGAGGACCTGGTGGGTGCGCGCGAGCCGCGCCAGCCGGCGGCCGATCTCGACCGCCGCGCGGCCGCCTACGCCCGCGTCGACCTCGTCGAACACCAGCGTCTGCACGGTGTCCGCGTGGGCCAGCACGACCTCGATCGCCAGCATCACCCGCGACAGCTCACCGCCGGAGGCCGCCTTGTGCACCGGCAGCGGCGGGGCGCCGTCGTGGGCCCGCAGCAGCAGCTCGACGTCGTCGACGCCGTCCGCGCCCGCGTGCACCGCGCGGCCGTCGATGGTCAGCGCGTGCGTGTCGCCGTGCTCGGCGGGGCGCTGCTCGACGGTGACCTCGATCGCCGCCTGGCCCATCGCCAGGCCGGACAGCTCCTTGGTGATCTCGGCCGCGAGTTCGGCGGCGGCCTTCTCACGCGCGGCCGACACCTCGGCGGCGTGCGCGGCCAGCTGGGTCCCGAGCTGGTCGCGCCGCAGGGCCAGCCCGGCGAGGGCCTCCTCCGAGGTGTCCATCGACTCCAGGCGGCGCCGGGCGTCGTCGGCCCAGGCGAGCACGCCGTCGACGTCCGCCGCGTACTTGCGGGTCAGCCGCTTGAGGTCGGCCTGCCGGGCCAGGACCTTCTCCAGCAGCGCGGGGTCGGCGTCCAGCGTCTCGACGTAGCTGCCCAGCTCGGCCCCGACGTCGGCGAGCAGCACCGACGCCTCTTCCAGCCGCGGCGCGAGGTCGCGCAGCACGGCGTCCTCGGACGTCGAGAGCCGCCGCAGCGCCTCCGAGACCAGGCCGGCCGCGCCAGGGGCGTCCGGATCGCCGTCCGGGGAGCCGGAAACGGCGACGTGCGCTTCGGTCGCCGTCGCGCGCAGCTCGTCGACCGCCGCGAGCCGCTTGATCTGTTCGGTGAGCTCGACGTCCTCGCCCGGCTCGGGCGCGACGGCGTCGATCTCGGTGAGCCCGTGCTTGAGCAGGTCGGCCTGCTGGGCCATCTCCCGCGACCGCGTCGACCGCTCGGTCAGCTCCGCGATCACCGCCAGCCACTCCGCCCGGACCTCCTGGTAGGCGCTCAGCGGCTTCGCCACGGCGTCGCCGGCGAACCGGTCGATCACCGCGCGCTGCTCGGCCGGGCGCAGCAGCCGGAGCTGGTCGTTCTGCCCGTGCACCGCGATCAGCTGCTCGGACAGCTCCGCGAGCACGCCGACCGGCACGGACCGCCCGCCGAGGTGGGCGCGCGACCGCCCGTCGACGGCGACCGCCCGCAGCGCGATCACGCTGCCGTCCTCGTCCACGTCGGCACCCGAATCGGTGACGATCCGCTCGGCGCCTTCGACGCCGGCGTAGGTGAACCGCCCCTCGACGAACGCCTTGAGCATCCCCGTCCGGACCTTGGACACCTCGGCCCGGCCACCGGACAGCAGGTGCAGCCCGGTGACGACCATGGTCTTGCCCGCACCCGTCTCACCGGTCACGACGGTGAAGCCCGCGTGCAGTTCCAGCAGGGCGTCCTCGATGACTCCGAGGCCCTGGATGCGCATCTCGGCCAGCACGCCGCCTACCGTAGCGGCCACCACCGACACTCTGCGCGCCCGGGACCCCGGCGAGTCGCCGATATGTTCGAATAAAGCGTTAAGTGGCGGTTACTCGCAGGGGCGCGCGTGCCGCTCGCGCCAGCTCTTGACCGGCAGTGAGAACTTCTGGACCAGCCGATCCGTGAATGGCCCGTCCCAGAGCCGGACCAGCCGCACCGGCGTGGTGCCGCACGTGACCCGCACCCGCACCCCCGGCGGCAGGTCGACGTGCCGGGTCCCGTCGCAGGTCAAGACCGCCGACGAGCCGTCCGGGTCGATCCCGACGGTGATCACCGAGTCCCGCGAGACGACCAGCGGCCGCGCGAACATCGCGTGCGCGTTGCTCGGCACGACCAGCAGCGCCTGGACGTCCGGCCAGATGATCGGGCCGCCCGCCGAAAACGCGTACGCCGTCGAACCGGTGGGTGTGGCGCAGAGCACACCGTCGCAGCCGAATGCCGACACCGGGCGGCCGTCGACTTCGATCAGGGCGTCGAGGACCCGCTCGCGCGTGCTCTTTTCGACGCTGGCTTCGTTGAGGGCCCAGGTGCGGGCAACCTCCTCGCCGCCGTGGGTGACCGTGACGTCGATGGTCATCCGCTCTTCGACCTGGTAGTCGCCGTCGACGACCCGCTGCACGGTGTCGGCCAGTGCGTCGGAGTCGGCCTCGGCGAGGAAGCCGACGCGCCCGAGGTTCACGCCCAGCACCGGCACCCCGGCGGGCCGGGCCAGCTCCGCCGCGCGCAGCAGCGTGCCGTCACCACCGAGGACGAAGACCAGCTCGACGCCCTCCGCGGGGTTGTCGTCCGGGTCGACGACGGTGCAGGTCGCGCCGACGCCGTGCTCGTCGGGGTTGATCAGCGCGCAGACGTCGTGCTCGATCACCCGGATCCGGATGCCTGCCTTGGCGAAGCGCGCCGAAACCTCGCGCGCGGCCTCGCCCGTCGCGTCACGATCGGGGTGCACCATGAGGAGCACTTCACGTTCGGTGGTCATGCGGGCCCTTCCTCGACGGCGGTTCGGACGAGCCGCTCGGCCTCAGACCTGTCTACCGCGTCCACAGTGGACCCGGCCACGTGTTCTTTCTTCAGCCACACGAAGTACTCGACGTTCCCGGAGGGCCCCGGCAGCGGGCTCGCCGTCACCCCGCGCAGCGCGAGCCCGAGCTTCGCGGCCTCGTCGATGACGGTGAGCACGGATTCGGCGCGCAGCTCCGGGTCGCGGACCACGCCACCGCTGCCGAGCCGGTCCTTGCCCACTTCGAACTGCGGCTTGACCATCGGCACCAGGTCGGCGCCTTCGCGCGCGCAGGCGGCGAGCGCGGGCAGCACGAGCTTGAGCGAGATGAACGAGAGGTCGCCGACGACGACGTCGACCTGGCCGCCGAGGTCGTCGGGAGAGAGGTTGCGAACATTGGTGCGGTCCATGACCACGACCCGTTCGTCGGTGCGGATCCGCCAGTCGAGCAGGCCGCGGCCGACGTCGGCGGCGATCACGGTCGCGGCGCCGTTGCGGAGCAGGACGTCGGTGAAGCCGCCGGTGGACGCGCCGGCGTCGAGGCAGCGCTTGCCTTCGACGCTCAGGTCCGCGAAGGCTTCGAGGGCGCCGAGCAGCTTGTGCGCGCCGCGGGAAGCCCAGCCGGGGTCGTCCTCGTCCTTGACGACGATGGGCGCGTCGGTCTCCACGCCGGTGGCGGGCTTGCTGGCCACCATGCCGCGCACGGTGACCTTGCCGCCGGTGATCAGGGCCGAAGCCTGCTCGCGCGACCGGGCGAGGCCGCGCCGAACCAGTTCCGCGTCGAGGCGCGCCCGCTTGGGCACCGTGGTCAGACCTTGTCGATGCTGGAGAGGGCGACCGTCAGCTCGGTGTGCACCGCGTCGAAGCGCTCGACGTGCTCCGCGAGCGGCAGCGCGTCGAGGTCGTCCAAGCCGGCGACGGCTTCGTCGATGCCGGCCCGCGGGTCGGTCTGCTGCGAGAACGAACCGGGCGGCGGGCCCGGGACGGGGTAGGGATGATCCTGCACGTCACAAACGGTAGCAGTCAGCGCAGCCGGGCCTTCGCGTCCTCGCCGAGTTCGGTGACTCCGGTCTCCCAGGCCACGTGGCACAGCGCGCGGAGCAGGTCCAAGCCGTCGCCGTCACCCGTCGCCGTCAAGGTCTGGTTCTCGACGGTCACGGACCACCCCGGCCGCGGCCCGATCTTGAGGTCTTCGGGTGACTCGGTGAGCGCGGTGAGGTCCTCGGCCAGGTAGGTCCCGCGCTCGGCGGGGATGGCCCGGATCAGCTGCTCCGGCGTCGCGACCCCGGAGAGCACGACGAGCGAGTCGATGCCCGCGGCGACCGCGCCGGCGATGTCGGTGTCGAGCCGGTCGCCGACGACGAGCGGCTTTTCGGCACCGGCGGACCGCGCGGCGGTCTCGAACAGCAGCGGCTGCGGCTTCCCGGCGACCAGCGGTTCGACGTCGGTGGCGGTCCGCAGCGCGGCGACCATCGAGCCGTTGCCGGGCAGCAGGCCGCGTTCGCTGGGCAGCGTCGCGTCGACGTTGCAGGCGACCCACAGCGCGCCCGCGCGGATGGCCAGGCAGGCCTCGGCGAGCGCGGCCCAGGTGTTGTCGGGCGAGTGCCCCTGGACGACCGCCTTGACGCCGTCGCCGTTCTCCCGCACCGGCGTCAGCCCGGCCCCGGCGACCTCGGCCGCCAGTGATTCGGTGCCGACCACCAGGACTTCGGAGCCGGGCTCGAGCCGGTCCTCGAGCAGGACGACACCGGCCTGGGCGCTGGTGTGCACCTCGTCGACGCCGGCGGGCATGCCGAGGCCGGTGAGGTGCGCGACGACCTCCTCCGGCGCCTTGGAGGCGTTGTTCGTGACGAACCGGACGGGAGTGCCGTGCTCGCGCGCCGCCTGGATGGTCTCCGGGGCGCCCGGGATCACCCGGGCGCCGTGGTAGACGGTGCCGTCGAGGTCGAACAGGACGGCGTCGTAGGCCGCGAGCAGGGCGTCACTCATCCTTCTCCTCGTTGGCCAGGTCGGCGGCCCGCTCGGCGGCGTCGGTCTCGTCCTCGGCGTCGGCCTCGGCGGCGTTGAGGAACCACTGGACGGCCTCGTCCTTGCGGCCCGCGGCGACGAGGTTGTCGGCGTAGGCGTAGAAGAGGCGAGCGCTCCACGGATCGCGCTTCTCCGCCTTGAGGTCGTCACCCTGCAGCGAGACGACGGCGGCGTCGAGCTGCCCGAGATCCCGCCGAGCCCCGGCCGCCACGATCGCGAGCTCGATCTGCACGGCCTTGCTCAGCGACGCCTTGTCGGCCTCCTTGGCGAGGTCGAGGGCCCGCTCGGGCCGCCCGAGAGCACGCTCGGCGTCGGCGATGATGGCGATGTGGTCGTCGGTGCGCGTCATCCGCCGCACGGCCCGCAGCTCGGAGAGGGCTTCGGACCAGTTGCCGGCGTGGTAGGCGACGAGCCCGAGCGCCTCACGGACGATCGGCACCCGCGAAGCCTTGGCCTTGGCGTACTTGGCGTGCTCGAGCGCGGCCTCGGGATCACTGTCGATCAGCCCCCCGGCGGCGACGAGGTGCTTCCCGACGGTCTCGGCCAGCCCCTTCGGCAAGGTCCTCAGCTCGCGGCGGGCGTCCTCGTCGAGGTCGGAGAACTCGATGTCCTCGGGCAGCTCGGGCGCCTCGAGGAGTTCCTTGGCGAGCGCTTCGTCATCGAGCGCGGACCCGACCTTGGGCCGCGGTTCCCGCCGCACGGGCCGGTCGTCCCGCTTGAAGTCCCCACCGGACCGCGGCTTCCGATCCCCGTAGGAAGCCTTCCCCTGCGGCCGCGAGGCACGGTCGTCGCTGCCGCGCCGGTCGTCACGCCCACCGGAGTCGCGGTTGCCGTAGCCACCGCCGCTCGGCCGCCCGGAATCACGGCTGCCACCGCGCCGGTCGTCACGGCTGTCAGAGTCACGGTTGCTGTAACCACCGCTGCTCGGCCGCCCCGAGTCACGGCTGCCACCGCGGCGGTCGTCACGGCCGCCGGAGTCACGGTTGTACCCGCCGCCCCGGCGGTCGTCACGCCCACCGGAATCGCGGCCGCCGTACCCACCGCCGCGACGGTCGTCGCGGCCGCCCGAGTCGCGGTTGTACCCGCCGCGGCCACCGGAGTCACGGTCGCCCGACCGGCCGCTGTAATCGCGGTCGCCATAGCTCGACCGACCGGAGTCCCGGGAACCGTAGCCACCGCCCGAGTCACGGTCGCCCGACCGGCCCGAGCCGCGGGACCCGTAACCACCGCCCGACCGGCCACCGGAATCACGGTCGCCGAAGCTCGACCGACCGGAGTCGCGAGAGCCGTAACCGCCGCCCGAGTCACGGTTGCCATAGCTCGACCGCCCCGAGTCACGAGAGCCGTAGCCCCCACCCGACCGGCCGCCCGAGTCGCGAGAGCCGTAACCCCCACCCGACCGGCCACCCGAGTCACGGGAGCCATAGCCACCACCCGACCGGCTACCGGAGTCGCGGCCGCCGTATCCACCACCGCGGCGATCGCCGCTGCCCGAGTCGCGGCCGCCGTAGCCGCCGCGGCGGTCGTCACGGTCGCCGGTGCTGCGGTTGCCGTAGCCACCGCCGCTCGGCCGGCCGGAGTCCCGGTTGCCGTAGCCGCCACGGCGGTCGTCGCGCCCACCGGAGTCGCGGTTGCCGTAACCGCCGCCGCTCGGCCGGCTGCCGCGGCGGTCGTCGCGGTCGCCGAAGCCGCGGCCGCCGTCGCGGCCCTGACCTGCGCCGCTTCCGCGCTGGTCGCGGGGACCGTCGCCACTGCGGAAGGGCTTGCCGCCACCGCGGACACCGCGGTCGTCACGGCGAGGCCGGCCCTGGTGCCCGCCGTCGCGGCCGCCGCGGTCCTGGCGCGCACCGCGCCGGTCTCCCCGGGGTGCGTCCGACCGGTCCCGGGAGCCTTCGTCCCGGCGTGCCGATCGGCCGGACCCATCATCCGCTGAGTCTCGTCGACCGAACTCGGACACCTGGCCTCCTGCCGTGGAAAAATCTTGTTCTGGACATACGCGTACGGCCCGCTAGGGCAGCCAACTGGCTATCCTAACGGGCCGTACCGAAGGTAAGTTCGGCGGTGTCCTACTCTCCCACAACCCTTCGATTGCAGTACCATCGGCGCTGTCAGGCTTAGCTTCCGGGTTCGGAATGGGACCGGG
>NZ_RSEC01000058.1 GCF_003937945.1 Amycolatopsis eburnea | reverse complement strand
CCGTTCCCTGATGGCGCTGGCCATGCTCGCCCTCGGCGGTCACCGACCCGACCTCCCAGGCCGGTGACCACCCACAGATCAATACGAAGAGCCCCTTAACGGCACGCTGGAACTACGGCAGGGTGGCCAGCGAGGCTTCGAGGGTGGCCGCGGACAGCTCGTTGTCTACCATGTCGCCGGCCAGGTAAGCGCCGTACGCCGGCAGGTCCAGGTGCGCGTGGCCGCACAACGCCGTGAGGATCACCTTCTCCTCCCCGGTTTCCTTGCACCGCAACGCTTCCTGGATGCACGCCGCGAGCGCGTGCGTCGGCTCCGGCGCCGGGATGATCCCCTCCGAGCGCGCGAACCGCACCCCCGCCGCGAAGCACTCCTGCTGCCCGACGGCGATCGCCTCGATCAGGCCGAGCTCGTAGATGTGCGAGATCAGCGGCGACATGCCGTGGTAGCGCAGGCCGCCCGCGTGGATCGGGTCCGGGATGAAGTCGTGGCCGAGCGTGTGCATCTTGAGCAGCGGCGTGAGCCCGGCCGTGTCGCCGAAGTCGTAGGCGTACGTGCCGCGCGTCAGCGTCGGGCACGCGGCCGGCTCGACCGCGCGGATCACCGGGTCCATCCGGCCGGCCAGCTTCTCGCGCAGGAACGGGAAGGCGAGCCCGCCGAAGTTCGAGCCGCCGCCGGTGCAGCCCACGAGCACGTCCGGGGTGTCGCCGGCCAGCTCGAACTGCTTCAGCGCCTCTTCGCCGATGATCGTCTGGTGCAGCAGCACGTGGTTGAGCACGCTGCCCAGCGCGTACCGCGTGTTCGGGTCCTGCGCGGCCTGCTCGACGGCCTCGCTGATCGCGATGCCGAGGCTGCCGGTCGAGTCCGGGTGCTCGGCGAGGATGGCCTTCCCGGACTCCGTCAGCTCGGACGGGCTGGGGTGGACGGTCGCGCCGAACGTCTCCATCATCAGCTTGCGGTAGGGCTTCTGGTCGTAGGACGCCCGCACCTGCCAGACCTCGCACTCGAGGCCGTACTGCGCGCAGGCGAACGCGAGCGCGCTCCCCCACTGGCCGGCCCCGGTCTCGGTGGTCAGCCGGGTGACGCCCTCCTGCGCGTTGTAGAACGCCTGCGGCACCGCGGTGTTCGGCTTGTGTGAGCCGACCGGGCTGACGCCTTCGTACTTGTAGTAGATCCGCGCCGGGGTGCCGAGCGCCTTCTCCAGCCGCCGCGCGCGGAACAGCGGCGACGGGCGCCACAGCCGGTAGACCTCCCGGACCTCCTCCGGGATGTCGACATAGCGATCGGTCGTCACTTCCTGGGCGATGAGCGCCTGCGGGAAGAGCGGCGCCAGGTCGTCCGGCCCGACCGGCTCGCGGGTACCGGGGTGCAGCGGCGGCGGGGGTGGCTCGGGCAGGTCGGGAACGACGTTGTACCACTGCGTCGGGAGATCGTCTTCGTCCAGGATGTACTTGGTGCGTTCGGCCATCGCGCCTCCTAGGTCGGTCTCCCAACTTAGGACGCGACCGGGGCGAGAGCCAGTACGGTGACCCGGTGGGGAACTTGATCCTGCTCGACGCTCCGTCCAACCTGGGCCTGCGCCCGCCGGCCGAGGGCGCGGCGCCCGGCTGCTACAAGACGCCGGGGGTGCTGCGCGACCTGGGCATCCTGGGCCGGCTGGGCGCGTCGGACGGCGGTGTCGTGACGCCGGGGCGGTACGTGGGCACCTGGCAGCCGGGCGACGGCGTCCGCAACGCGGCGGCGATCGCGTCCTACACGCGCGCGCTCGCGGACCGGATCGCGTCGATCCGCGCCGGCGGCGGCTTCCCGGTGGTGCTGGGCGGCGACTGCTCGATCTCGCTGGGCGCGATGCTGGCGCTGCGCCGGTCCGGCCGCTACGGCATCGCCTACCTCGACGGCCACGACGACTTCCGCCACCTGCCCGCCGCCGACCACGTGGGCGCGGCGGCGGGCGAAGACCTGGCGATCATGACCGGCCGCGGCGCGGACGACCTCGCCGCCATCGACGGGCTCCGGCCGTACGTCCGCGACGAGGACGTCCTGGTGCTGGGCGTGCGGTCCGCCGAGTCCGCCCAGCTGGCGGCGGCGGGCATCGCCCATGTCACGTCGGAGGCGCTGATGGCCGGCGCCGCGGTGCCGCCGGCGTTCGCGGGCCTGGACGGGTTCTGGGTCCACGTGGACATCGACGTCCTCGATCCCGAGTACGTGTCCGCGGTGGACAGTCCCGACCCCGGCGGGCTCGACCCCGCGACGCTGGTCTCGGTGCTGCGTGAACTGCTGGCGCGGCCGGGCGCGGCGGGCTTCGAGCTGACGGTGTTCGACCCCGACCTCGACCCGGACGGCCACCAGGCCGCACTGGTCGCCGACATCCTGGAAAGGGCACTGCGATGACCGACCTCCCGATGTGGCACCCGCCGTCCGGCCGCGGCCCCGGCCTGGTGCTGATCCAGGAGATCTTCGGCCTGGACGACTACCTGCGCTCGGTGGCCGCGGACCTGGCGGCGGCGGGCTACGTGGTGGCGATCCCGGAACTGTTCCGGCGCACGGCGCCCGGCTGGTCGTCGACGCACGACGAGGCGGGCGTCGCGGCGTCGATGGAGGTGGCCGCGTCGTTCGACCCGGAACTGGGGCTCGCGGACGTGCTGGAGGCGATGGCCCACCTCCGTTCCCTGCCGTCGGTGGCCGGCGGCGTGGGCCTGCTGGGCTTCTGCCTGGGCGGCTCCCTGGCCTTCGCGGCGGCGGCCGAAGGCGACCCGGACACGGCGGTGTCGTTCTACGGCTCGACGGTGGCGGCGTCGATCGCGGACCTGTCCCGGGTGACGTGCCCGATCCAGTTCCACTTCGGCGGCCAGGACCCGTACATCCCACGCTCGGACGTGGCGCTCGTGGAGGCGGCGGTGGCCACGCACCCGGGCGCGGAGATCCACGTGCAGGAGGAGGCGGGCCACGCGTTCCACAACCACGTCGCCCCGATGTTCCACCACCCCGAGGCAGCCGCCCGCGCCTGGACCCTGACGACCGAATTCCTGCGGCGCGCCCTGCCCGCTTAGAAGCACCCGACACCGACTCAGGAGGAGCCATGCCCCGCGCCGTGGACTTCACGACCGTCTCGACCACCGGCCTGGAGTCGTCCCCGGTCGCCGCCGCCCTGGCCGGCCTGCGCGCGAACGAGGCCCGGTACTTCAAGAACAAGTACGACCACGTGTTCACGGTTTCCCCCGCGGCCGAGGTCCCGTCGGCCGTCGAGTGGGTACACCGGATCCTGCGGGAGGAGCGCGGCATCGTCATCGAGTCGCGCCCGCTCGAAGCGACGGCGTTCGAGGTCGAGGGCATCCGGATGGCGTACGTGTTCTACGAGAGCGGCCTGTCGATCAACGTGATGTACACGATCGAGGAGTCCGGGAAGCGCGCGGTGGGGTTCAAGCTGTCGGAGGGGATGGCGGTGCCCGCGGAGCTGGACGGGTTCAAGTTCGCGCGCCAGAAGTCAAAGCTGGCAGGGACGATCCGGGGCTCGTACTTCGTGATCAAGAAGGAGTACTGAGCCGGATTGGAAGCGAACGAAGACTGGGACGACGACTGCTGGCCTGAAGATCCACCAACCACGTACATCGAGGCAATCGCCCGGCTGAAGGCCGAGTCAGCCACCCGATCGGACATCCGCCTCGAGTGGAGTGGTAAACGCGGCTCGAGAGAAGACGCGCGACTCGTCTTCTTGAACTACGACGGCACCGAGAAGTTCGTGCGGCGCATCACTTCGGCCGAGCACCTGGACGCCTTCAGCCGGATCGTCCGGACGGCGCATCCGATTCCCCGACGGCACTCGCTGTGGTACCCGGAGGAGGACCGCATCACCGCGCGCCTGGCCGGAGACCGCGATGAGCTGGTCACCGTGTTGGCCCATCGGATGGTCCGGCTCAAGCCCCGCACAACGGTGCCGCCGGACAGCATCCTCGGGCGAGACGTGCTCGGCGAGCTCGCCGAGCACGGATCGCTCGTGACAACGCATCCTGCGATCCCGGCGAGAAGTATCCGATTGAAGACGGCGAGCCCAGAACTGGTGACGCTGTACCGTCGCCGGTACCAGGGCGGGAGCTGGGTGGCACTGGAACTCACGGGATTCGGAATCTCGGACCTGGCGGCCGCCGAACAAGTACTCGTCGACCACGGAACGAGCTACCTGCACGAGATCGCCAATTCCGCGGACCTCTCATTCCGCCTCTGGGACTCGGCCTACCGCCTGACCTCGGGAGGACCGGCGACCGCGACCGGCAAGATCCGGTTTCCCAGCCGCAAGTACGACACCATTCCAGCCGGACTCTACTCGGCGGGCGGCCGCACCGACCGGGACCCGCTCGAGCGTTACCTCAAGTACTACCAGGTTCTCGAGTACTACATGCGGCAAGCCGCCGACGATCTCGCGACACGGCAGAACGCCCCGAGCATCGGCAAGGCGACCACCCCGTTCCCCTCGGGCAACCAGGCGAACGACAGCCTCCGCTTGGAGCGGAACAAACTCTCCGCGGTCATGGAGAGGGCGGCGACTGCAGTGCAGGCGGGAGGATTTCTTCGCGGGAACCGGAGATTTCAGGTCTTGTGCGATCCGACCGTCATCGAAGACGTTCACGTGCTCCCGGCCGACGCCGCCGGAAATCCCGTCGCCGGACACGACTACCGGCCTGATCTCGTCGCGCGCGTGTACGAGATTCGATGCCGGATCGTCCATGCCAAGGAAGGTGGTGCGGGCAAGGCCGCCAAGCCGCTACTCCCGGACAGTCGGGAAGCCCGGGATCTAGGCGCGGACATCGAAGTTGTCCGATGGCTGGCCGACCGGGTCCTTCGCCACTGGGCCGGATCATTGCCGTGACCGCGCGTCGCCGGGGCGCGGAGCCCCGGCGACGGCGGGGCACTCAATTCCGGTACCGGAACAGGATCCGACCCCGGTTCAGGTCATACGGGCTCAGCTCCACCAGCACCCGGTCGAACGGCAGGATCTTGATGTAGTTCTTCCGGATCTTCCCGCTGATGTGCGCGAGCACCTTGTGCCCGTTCTCCAGCTCCACGCGGAAAGTCGCGTCGCGGAGGCACTCGAGCACCGTGCCTTCGACTTCGATCCCGCCCTTGCCGCCCATCAGCGCACCACCAGTTCGACGGTGCTGCCCGTGCGACGCGCGCCGACACCGGAGGCCAACGCGATCGCCGCCGGATTGCCTTCGTCGACTTCGAACGAAACGGACTCGATGCCCTTGCCGTACAACGAATCCAGCACGTAGGTCAGCAACGCCCGCCCGATCCCCCGGCGCTGCCGGTCGGCGCGGACCGCGATCAGCCCGAGCCGGGTCTGGCGCCGCACCGGTCCAAGGCGAACCAGGCCGACGTACGCGCCGGACTCCGAAGCCACGACGTACTTGGCCAAGTCCATTGTGGCCGGAGCCAGCACCTCGGCGGGCATCGAAGACCACCCGACCGAAGCCGACACCTCCGCGCGGACGGCGTCGTCGAGCGAACGCAACAGGTCCTCGTCCGTCGCCGGGGCGATGGTCACGCCGGCAGGAGACCCTGGCGAAGTGGGCACGACGTACTCCCACTCGCGCCGCCGGATCGCGAAACCGGCGCGCTCCCACTGGGTTTTCAAGGCGCTGTCGGCTTCGTCGACCACCGTGTACAGCGGCCTCGGCAGGGCGGCCAGCATCGCGGACGCGAGACGCGCGAACTCCGCGTCGTGCCACGTGTCGATGCTGAGGAACAGGCGCCCGTCGGGACGCGTGGACGCTTCGCCGCGGCCGACCACGCGGTCGTCGGACAGGGCGTGCCACTGGTGCTCCGCCACCCGCGTGATCACCACCGCGGGTTCGGAATGCAGAGAATTCATGGGATTGCCTTTCGGGAGTGCTTCACTTGCAGCGCTCCCGGCGGCCCCTGCGTCAGCCGCCAGACCGTGACAACGAGGGGAGCACCCACTGCGATCCAGCGTTCACGGGTCCCACCTCCTCGGGCAAAATCACGGTTCGACGGCAAGCTACCAACCCCTCGCGACCCCGTCCAACGGTTTTTCAGGGGTGCTCGTCCAGCCACCGGCTCGCCGTGCCGATCGGGTCGTGACCGGCGAAGCCTTCGAGCTTGCGGGCGTGGCGGCGCAGGGACTCGGTGATCTCGGCCTCGGTGCGGCCGTGGCGGTCGGCCGCGATCTGCAGGTGGGCCGCGCTCTCCTTGACCTCCCAGGCGAGGTCGGACATCAGGTTGCCGGCCAGCGCCGCCAGTTCCTGCCACGCCGGGAACGGCCCGTCCGTCGTGTCGGACACCCCGAGCTCGGACGAGCGGTACCAGGCGGCGCCGCACATCGAGCCCCAGTAGACGAGGTCCGCGCCCGCGTTGATCTGCTTTTCGATCTGCGGCAGCGTGTCGGTGGCGAGGAAGTGCAGCACCTCCAGGTCCACTTTGATCCCGCTGACGTCGACGACCTCGAGCAGTTTCGGCTTCGGCATCGCGAACGACCCCGACCGCCGCGTGACGGTCTCCATCCCGTCCTTGATCTTGCCCTTGATGTCGTCCTCGCAGCCGCGGATCGTCCGCGCCAGCGTCTTCAGCGCCTCCGACGCGCTCGCGATCACCTTCTCGGGCGTGCCGCCGGCGAACTCGACCGGCTGCTTGTTCGGCTCGTCACCGGCGTTGAGCAACGTCTCCAGCGCGGGGAGCGCCGCGCCGACGCCGGCCAGGATCGGCTGCGCGGGCGTCGGGAAGGCCGCCGCGAGCGCGAACAACGCGGTGATCGTGCCGAGGTCGGCGACGGCCGAGCCGCGGTCCTTCATCGCTTCGAGCATCTTCTCGGCGATGGCGTGGACGTCCTCCCGCGCCTTCGCCCAGATCTCCTTCTCCCCGAGCAGCGTCACGCCGGCGAGCAGCGCGACGGCGTACTGGCCGTGGAGCACCGTCGGCAGCGGGGTGCAGAAGTTCTGGTCGAACGCGAAGATCGTGGCGCCGCGCATGTTCTCGCCGCCGATCTTCTCCTGCAGGTAGCCGACGGTGTCCAGCGCGGCGTTGCCGACCGAGCTGACCCGGTCGGCGGCGCTGGTCAGCGACACCGACCAGGCGGCGTCGCGGACCTGGTCGAGGTAGTCGTCGAAGGCCGCCGGGTCGGGGATCGTGCGCCACGGGCGGAACAGCTCGCGGATGGTCGTCTCGAAGTGGCCGTAGACCAGCGAGCCGGCGTTGCGGCCGGCGCCGTACTCGAAGCCGCCGTAGTAGCCGGGAAAGCCGCCGCCGATCACCTGGCCGCCCGACGTGCGCGAAGGGCTGCCGGGCGGGGTGATCTGCGTGCCGTCGCCGGCCGGCCACTGTTCGTAGTTGCCGTGGACGTTGCGCCGCCAGCCGCGCGAGGCCATGAAGAACTCGATCGCCTCGTCGATGATCCGCTCGACCATCTCGTCCACCTGCTCCGCGAACCCCATCGCCGTCCTCTCGTGCCGTGCCGGGTCAGCCGGACCACGCGCGACTGGGCCGAACGGTTTAGCGCGGACCGGTCAGGAATCGAGAAGCGCCGGCCGGCGGCGCGGACCTAGCGTTACCGGCATGACGAACATCGACACCATCACCCTCGAGGTGGCCGACCCCGCGGCCGCCGAGCGCTTCCACGCCGCCGCCTTCGGACCCACCGTCCCGCTGCGCTTCCGCGCCGCGCAGGAGCCGTCCACCGGCTTCCGCGGCTTCACCCTCTCCCTGGTCGTCGCCCAGCCCGCCGACGTCGACTCCCTGGTCGGCACGGCCCTCGAGGCCGGCGCGACGACGCTCAAGGCACCCGCGAAGTCCATGTGGGGTTACGGCGCGGTCGTCCGGTCCCCGGACGGGACGATCTGGAAGATCGCGACGTCGGCGAAGAAGAACACCGGCCCGGCCACCCGCGAATTCGGCCAGGTCGTGCTGCTGCTGGGCGTCGCCGACGTGGCGGCGAGCAAAAAGTTCTACGCCGACCACGGCTTCACCGTCGGCAAGAGCTTCGGCCGGATGTACGTGGAGTTCGAGAGCACGAGCCCGGTCAAGCTGGCGCTGTACCGGCGCAAGGCCCTGGCGAAGGACGCGGGCGTGGCCCCCGAGGGCACGGGCTCGCACCGGCTCGCGGTCAACGGCACGGCCGAGCCGTTCACCGACCCGGACGGCTTCGCGTGGGAGACGACGGCGACGGCCGAGCTGTCCTGAAGGCTTCGTGGCCATCGAACGCTGTAATGAGCGGCTCTGCGAAGACAACTACCCGCGCATGCCGTACGTTTCCTTGCCCGGCGAGGGCCGCCCGATTTCGGTCGACCCGGCCCGTTGGGCGGAGCGGCTCCCGCCGGGAACGTGGCCGCCGGACTTCGCGCTGACCGGCGAAGTCCGGCGCACCGAGGTGTTCTCACTCGCGGATCGCTGGCGAGCCGAAGACGTCTCGACCGTGCAGTTCACGGCCGGGGTCCTGGCCTGGGGCCACGGGATCCGCGGCTACGGGCCGCACCGGACCACCCGGGTCCTGGCACAGCCGGACGCGGCCGGACGCCTGGAAACGGCGCTGGGCCCGCTTCGGGCGGACGTCACCCCGGACGTCGTGCTCGACTGCTACGAACGGTTCGGCACCACGGCGAAGGTGCCCGGCCTCGGGGCGGCGTTCTTCTCGAAGCTCCTCTACTTCGCCGGGTACCGCCGCGGCGAAGGGGGCGTCCAGCCGTTGATCCTCGACCAGGTCGTGGCGCGACGGCTGCCCGAGGACGCAGGCCCGGCCCGGAAGTACACGACGGGCTGGTGGACCAGCACCTGGTCGGACTACCTGCACTGGGCCGCGGCGCAAGCCCGTCGCCCGGAGTACGGCAACGAGCCCGACCGAGTCGAAATCGCCCTGTTCGCCGGCACTTGGACCGCCTGACTTCTGCGCACCCCCGCCGCGGTCGGCAGACTGGACCGCGTGCCGGAACTCCCCGAAGTGGAACTCGCCCGCCAGGTCCTCGCCGGGGCGCTCAACCGGAAGATCCGGGACGTCGACGACCACGACGACTGGGTCTGCCGTCCGCACGCGCCCGGGGACATCCGGGCCGCGCTGCGGGGCGGCAAGCTCACCGGGGCACACCGGCGGGGGAAGACACTGTGGTGTGAAACCGAAACCGGCCGCGGCAGCGCCGGGCCCACGCTCGGCCTGCACCTCGGGATGGCCGGGCAGCTGCGGTTCGGCGACGAAAGCGGCCCGCCCCGGCGGCGGCGTGATCGGGACGAGAAACCCGAGTGGTTCCGGTTCGGGATCACCTTCGCCGACGGCGAACAGCTGCGGTTGTTCGACCCGCGGCGGCTGGGCCGGGTGCGGCTCGACCCCGATCTCGGCGCGCTCGGGCCCGACGCCGGCGAAGTCTCGCGCCGGGACTTCCGCGAGCGCGTCGGGCGGGGACGGGCGCCGCTCAAGGCGCGGCTGCTGGACCAGTCGGTCGTCGCCGGGATCGGGAACCTGCTGGCCGACGAGACCCTGTGGCAAGCCGGGCTCAACCCCGCGCGGCCGGTCGGCGAACTGGACGACGACGAGCTCACCGGACTCCACAAGGCACTGCGGAAGTCCCTGCGCGCGGCGATCAAGCACGGCGGCGTGCACACCGGCGAGCTGATCGGCCACCGCCGCCCCGGCGACCACTGCCCCCGCTGCGGCACCGAACTGGCGCACGGCACCGGTCGGCGGCCGGTCGACCTGGTGGTGCCCGAAGGACCAGGCCGGCTGACACCCCCGAGGTTCGCGGAGGGCGGCCGTCGAGCGCCCCCATGAGGTTTTCTCGGTAGCGGCTGTGAGCGCGGGCGTGCCGGGTGGCCCGGTCGGCTGCGGCTGCGCCCCCGTCAGCGCGGCTACCGAGAAAACCCCGATGTCACGGCTGGCGCGGGCCCTCCTCGATCACGTGCAGCACCACCCCGCGCAGGTCGACGATCTCCTCCCCCAACGGCCCCGGGTGCGCCTCGTCCGACCGGCGGCACTACCCGAACACCACCTCCGGACGCCGTGGCGTGGTCAGCGGCGGCCACCGACGAGAACCGCACGGCGGCGAGCGGTTTTTGTCGGACCCTTTCGGTAGCGTCGCGGACATGGCAACACTGGTCACCTTCCACGCCCACCCGGACGACGAGTGCCTCCGCACCGCGGGCGTCATGCGCAAAGCCGTCGAAGAGGGGCACCGGGTCGTGCTCGTCGTCGCCACCAAGGGCGAGGTCGGCGAGGTACCCGACGGCTTCCTGGCCGAGGGCGAAAAACTCGAGGACCGGCGGGTCCAGGAGGCGCACGCGGCCGCGGCGATCCTCGGCGTCGAGCGCGTCGAATTCCTCGGCTACCGCGACTCCGGGATGATGGGCGAGCCGACGAACGACGACCCGTCGTGCTTCTGGCGCGCCGATGTCGAAAAAGCGGCCGAGCAGCTCGCGGCGATCCTGCGCGAAGAATCCGCCGACGTCCTGACGGTCTACGACGACAACGGCGACTACGGCCACCCGGACCACATCCAGGTGCACCGCGTCGGCATCCGCGCCGCCGAGCTGGCCGGCACGAGCCGCGTCTTCCAGGCGACGTTCAACCGCGAATTCATGCAGCGCGGCTTCGAAGCGGCGGTCGAGCAGGGCCTGATGCCCCCGGAGGCCGCACCGAAACCCCCGGAGAACGTCGAGTTCGGCAAACCGGAAGCCGAGATCACAGCGGCGGTCGACGTGGCGAAGTACGCGCCCGTGAAGCGCGCGGCGATGCGCGCGCACCCCAGTCAGATCAGCGAGGAGATGTTCATGCTGGCGATGCCGGACGACGCGTTCGCCTTCGCCTTCGGCACGGAGTGGTTCATCCGGTGGGGGCAGGGGCCGGGGATCACGGAAACGGACCTGATGGCCGGTCTCTGAACCGCGGTCAGCCGAGCGCGGCCGTCACGTCCAGCTCCACCAGCTGGCCCGGGTACCCGAGCTGGGCGACACCGAGCAAGGTGCTCGCCGTGCTGAAGGCCGCGCCGATCGGGGACGCCGTCAGCCGCGCCCACACCGCCGAGAGGGTCTCGCGGTCGTCGGTCACCACGTAGATCACCGTGCGCACGACGTCCGCGGGCCCGGCGCCGGCGAACTCCAGCGCGGCCACCGTGTTGGCGACCACCTGGTCGGTCTGGGCGAGCACGCCGCCCTCGACCACCGAGCCGTCCGCGGTGAGCGGGCACTGGCCGGCCAGGTACACCGTGCGCGTCGCCGTGCTCACCGTCACGTGGTGGTAGCCCGGCGGGGTGTGCAGGCCGGGCGGGTTCTGCCGTTCAATGGTCACAGCCGCATCATCACCACCGCGGCAACCGGATTTCGCGGGAGGCAGCTTCGTGCGCAGGACCATCGACTGGGCGGACGGCGCCGTCGTCATCATCGACCAGACGGCGCTGCCCGGCGAGTACCGGCTGCTCGAACTGCGGACGGTCGGCGAACTCGTCGACGCCATCAAGAGGCTCGCCGTCCGCGGGGCGCCCGCGCTGGGGGCGGCGGGGGCGCTCGGGGTCGCGCTGGCCGCCCGGCTGGGTGGCGACGTCGCGGCGGACGCGGAGCTGATCGCCCACGCGCGCCCGACCGCCGTCAACCTCGCCTGGGGTGCCCGGCGCGCGCTCGCCAAGCTCGATCAGGGTCCTGACGCCGTCCTCGCCGAGGCGCGGGCCCTGCTGACCGAGGACGAAGAACTCAACAAGACGGCGTCCGCGCACGCCGCCGAGATCGTGCTCGCCGAGTGCCCGCGCCGCCCGCTGCGGCTGCTGAGCCACTGCAACGCCGGGCACCTCGCGACCGTCGGCTGGGGCAGCGCCCTCGGCGTCGTCTGGCACCTGCACGAGCGCGGGCTCGTCGAAGAGGTGCTCGTCGACGAGACGCGCCCGCTGCTGCAGGGCGCCCGGCTGACGGCGTGGGAGCTGGCGCAGGCCGGCGTCCCCCACCGCGTCCAGCCCGACAGCGCCGCCGCGGCCGCGATGGCCCGCGGGATGGTCGACTGCGTGCTCGTCGGCGCCGACCGGATCGCGGCGAACGGCGACGTCGCCAACAAGATCGGCACCTACGGCCTGGCGCTCGCGGCGCGGCACCACGGTGTCCCGTTCGTCGTGGTCGCGCCTTCGTCCACTGTGGACGAGCGGCTCGCGGACGGCACGGGCATCACCATCGAGGAACGCGACGCCCGCGAGCTCACCGAGTACGCCGGGGTGCCGGTCGCGCCGCCGGGCACCGAGGTGTTCAACCCCGCCTTCGACGTCACCCCGTTCGGCCTGATCACGGCCGTGGTGACCGAACGGGGGCGCCTGGCACCCTAGGGCCGCGGGCCGATCTCGCGGCCGCCGTCGGTCACCGTGATCGCCATCGCCGGGCACGAGTCCGCCGCGTCGAGCACCGTTTCGTCGCCGTCGACCGACGACGTCACCGTGTGCGCGACGGCGCCGTCGAGCGCGAACACCTCCGGCATCAGGGCGGCGCACATCCCCGACCCGATGCAGGTGTGTTCGTCGATCCGCACGTCCCAGCTCATGCTCACCATCCGATCGGCATCGACCGCGGTCCGCGGACGAGCATCTGCGTCTTCCACACGATATCGCCGGCCAGGTGCAGGCCCGGCATTTCGGTGACCAACGCGCGCAGCGCCTCCTGCAGTTCCAGCCGGGCGAGCGGCGCGCCGAGGCAGTGGTGGACGCCGTGGCCGAAGCCGAGGTGGTGGTTGTCGCCGCGGTCGAAGCGCAGCTTCTCGGCGTCGTCGAACTGCAGGCCGTCGCGGTTCGCCGCACCGACCGCGACCAGCACCGGCTCCCCCGCCCGCACGAGCACCCCGCCGACCTCGACGTCTTCGGTGGCGTAGCGCGCGAACCCGGCGCCCGCGCCGAGCGGCACGAACCGCAGCAGCTCCTCGACGGCGGCCGGGATCAGGTCCGGGTCGGCGACCAGCCGGTCCCAGTGCTCGTGCTGGTCCTGCAGCGCGTAGACGAAGTTGGGGATCTGGCTCGCGGTCGTCTCGTGGCCGGCGACGAGGATGCCGACGCAGAGGTCGACGAGCTCCAGCTCGGTCAGCCGGTCGCGCACGTCGCGGGCCTCGATCAGCGCGGTCATCAGGTCGTCCTGCGGCGCGGTGCGGTGCTCGGCGATCAGGCCGCGCATGTAGTCGCGCAGCTCTTCGCGGTTGCGCTCGAACTCCTCGGGCGTGAGCCCGCTGGTGGACAGCGCGGCGTCGCTCCACACGCGGAACTTCGGCCGGTCGGCGACCGGGACGCCGAGCAGCTCGCAGATCACCGCGACCGGGATGGGCAGCGCGTAGGCGTCGACGAGGTCGGCGGGCGCCCCGGCCGCCTTCATGTCCGCGATCAGCTCCGTCGCCAGCGAAGCGACGCGCGGCCGCAGCAGCTCGACGCGGCGCATGGTGAACGCCTTCGCGACCAGCGTCCGCAACCGGGTGTGGTCCGGCGGGTCCATCTGCAGGATCCCGCCGTCCCGCTGCGCGGGCATGCGCCGCGGCGCGTCCTTCTCCTTCTCCATCGCCCGCGAAAACCGGCGGTCGCCCAGCACGAGCCGGGCATCGGCGTACCGGGTGGCCAGCCACGCCGGCTCCCCGTAGGTCATCTTCACCCGGACCATGCCCTCGGCTTCCCGAGCGGCCGCGTAAGCCTCGTTGAGGTCGAGGCCCGCCTCCTCGTTGAACGGGTACGAGAGCGGCTCGGTGTGGGTGACTGTCATGCGGAACCCCCGTGCTCCAGATTTGTAAGCAGCTGCTTACAACGCTACACAGGACGAGGGCTCACGTCGAGCGCCGATCCGACCACTCCGCGTCACCGCGGTAACGGAAAGTTTCCGTCCACATGTCACGGTGAGCCATTGCTGGGTCACCGGAGACTAGGTTACGGTGACCTAGGTGTGGATCGAGATCCTCCTGCTGTCGAAGCTGGCCCGCGAACCGATGCACGGCTACGAGCTGCGCAAAGCCGTGGAGGCGTCGACCGGGCACACCTTGTCGAACAACTCGCTGTACCCCACGCTTCGGCGCTTCGTCGACGCCGGCGCGGTGAGCCGCAGCGCCGAGGAGCAGGAGGCCAAGCCGCCGCGGCACGTCTACACGATCACCGACGTCGGGCGGGAGCTGCTGCACGACCTGCTCGCGGACTTCCCGCCGGAGCTGGCGCTCGGCCAGGAGGAGTTCCTGGCGCGCGTCGGGAACTTCGGGTGGCTCAGCCCGGCCGAACGGGCGCGGGTGCTCGAGGTACGGGAACGGGCACTGACCGCCGAGCACGAACGGCTCACCGAGCTCGCCGCCGGGCAGGCCGATCCGTGGAGCCGTGCCGCGCTGCGGCACGTGCTCTCGCGGTTCGACGCCGAACTCCGCTGGCTTTCCGAACTGAACCCCAGGAGCGACGCATGACCACCACCGAACAGACGCCCCGGCTCCCCTTCGCCCGCGGCAACGCGCTCGAAATCGCCCCGGACTACGAGGCGCTCCGGCGGCAGGCGCCGGTGAGCCGCGTGCTCACCCCCGCCGGCGACCCCGCCTGGCTCATCACCTCCTACGAAGCGGCCAAGGAAGTCTTCCGCGATAAGCGGTTCGGGCGCTCGCACCCGGCTCCGGAGCAGGCGTCGCGGATCTCCTACGCCGCGGTGCAGGACGGGCCGAGCGGGGACTTCGAAAGCGAGGAGCGCGAGCACAAGCGGATGCGCCGGATGCTGGCGCCCGCCTTCTCCGCGCCGCGCATGCGCGCCCTCGGCGACCGGATCGCCGAGCTGACCGACCGCTGCCTCGACGACCTCGAGGCCGCCCGCGCCGCCGCCCCGGACGCGCCGGTCGACCTCACCGACTTCCTCGCGTTCCCGTTGCCCGTGCTGGTGATCTGCGAACTGCTCGGCGTGCCCTACGAGGACCGCGAGCACTTCCGCGGCCTGTCCGAGCGGATCGCCAGGATGGACGGCGGCGAAGACGCCCAGGCCGCCATGACCGAGTTCAAGGCGTACATGACGAAGCTGGCCGAGGCGAAGCGCGCGAACCCGCAGCCTGACGTCATCTCCGACATGGTCGCCGTCCAGGCCGACGACCCGACGTTCACCGACGACGACCTCGCGCGGATGGGCGCCGGGCTGCTGTTCGCCGGCCACGAGACGACGTCGACGCGGATCGCGATGGGCACCCTGTTCCTGCTCACCGACACCGCCCGCCGCGACCGGTTCGCCGCCGACCCCGAGGGGCAGGTGGCGCAGACCGTCGAGGAGATCCTGCGGCTGACCGCCACCAGCGGCACCGGCCTGCTGCGCTACGCCCACGAAGACGTCGAGGTCGCGGGCACCCGGATCGCCCGCGGCGACGCCGTCCTCATCTCCAGCGACGCCGCCAACCGCGACGCGGCCGTGTTCGCCGACCCCGACGAGTTCGACCCGGACCGCACGCCGAACGTGCACCTCGCCTTCGGCACCGGCGCGCACGTCTGCATCGGCGCCAACCTGGCCCGCACCGAGCTGCGGACGGTGTTCCCGAAGCTGTTCCGCCGGTTCCCGGGCCTGCGGCTCGCGGTCGGCCTCGACGAGATCCCGGTCCGCACCAACCGCGTGGCCGGCGGCGTCGAGCGCGTCCCCGTCGAGTGGTGAGCCCGGTGAAGATCACCGCCGACACCGCCAGCTGTGTCGCTTCCGGACAGTGCGTGCTGCTCGCACCCGGGACGTTCGACCAGGACGAGGAGACCGGCACGGTCGTGCTGCTGTCCGGGGAACCGGCGGCGGGCGAGGAGGACGCGGTCCGGCAGGCCGAGCTGACCTGCCCGGCCGCCGCGATCCGCCTCACCGGCGACTAGGCGACCGCACGCACGTCCGGTTACCGCTCGGGCCAAGCGCCCCAATGTGGCCTTCGGTGCGTCAGACGCAACCAAGGCCACATTGGGGCGCATTGCCGGACCGGCGGCTAGGCGACCGCACGCGCGTCCGGTTTGCCGGTTAACCTGCACCGGTGAGCGAACAGCCCGGCCGGAAGCGGGACGCGGCCGCGACGCGGCTGGCGTTGCTCGACGCCGCCGCGGAGCTGTTCGCCGAACGCGGCTTCGACCGGACGACCGTGCGGGACATCGCCAAGCTCGCCGGGGTCAACCAGTCGCTGCTCTTCCGCTACTTCGGCAGCAAGGAAGCGCTGTTCGAGGCGGTCATCGCGCGCAACGGGCGCGAACAGCTGGCCGCCACGCCGCCCGAGCGGCTCTTCAGCGCTTCCTTGCGCAGCATGCTGGCGCCCGACGGCGCGGGGAACCGGACGCTGGAGACGTACCTGCGCTCGTCGGGCAGCGACGGCGTCGCGGCCGCGATCCGGCAGGAGATCGGCGAGGAGTACGCGCGGGTGCTGGCGACGCTGACCGACGCCCCGGACGCCGAGCTGCGCGCCGACCTCGCGCTGGCGTGGCTGATGGGCATCGCGCTGGTCCGCGAGATCTCCGGCAAGGAGCCACTGGCCAGCGCCGACCCCGAAGAGGTCTGCCGGCTCGTGCTCACCGCGACGCGGACGCTGCTGGAGCGCAGCGAATAACCGCTGGACACCCGCTCTAGCGTCGAGATCATGGTGCCCTTCCCGCCCGCGGCGACCGAAGCCGAGTTCGGCGCGCTCACCCGCGCCGGGCTGCTGCCCGCGGTCACCGGCCTGCTGGGCCGCGCCGACGTCGTGCCGTTCACCGAGGGTTCGCTGCCGGTGTACGCCGTCGGCGACGACCTGGTCCTCAAGCTGTACCCGCCGCTGTACCGCGACGAAATCACCACCGAACGCACGATGCTCGAAGTCCTGTCCGGCACGCTCCCGGCCCCGGCGCTCAAGGACGCGGGCGAACGCGACGGCTGGGGCTGGCTGCTGATGGAACGCCTGCCCGGCCGGACGCTCAAGGAAGCCTGGCCCACCCTGTCCACAGCGGACAAGCGGCACCTGATGCCCGAGCTGGGCGAGCTGCTGGCCACGCTGCACGCGGTCGACGACCCGCGGCTGGCCGCCCTGGGCCCCCACGACTGGGCCGGATTCGTCGCGCGGCAGCGGGCGAAGGTCGTCGAGCACCACCGGCGGACCGAACTGGACGAAACGTGGGTGACGCAGATCCCCGGTTTCCTCGACCACGTCGACCTCGGGACGCCGCCGGTCGTGCCGCTGCACACCGAGTTCATGCGCGACCACGTGATGATCGACGGCGGCCGCGTCACGGGCCTGTTCGACTTCGAACCCGCGATGCGCGGCGCGGCGGAGTACGACTTCGTGGCGGTGGGCCTGTTCGTGAGCAGCGGCGACCGCGACCTCCTGCGCCGGTTCCTCGACGGCTACGGGCAGGCGATCGACGAACGCCGTTGCCTGGCGTACGCGCTGCTGCACGTCTACAGCAACTTCCCTTGGTACTTCGGGGAAATGCCCGAACCACCGGAGCCGACGCTGGAGGCGCTGGCGACGGCTTGGTGGGGCTCAGGGCAACGCGCGGCGCAGTAGTTCCGCGAGGTGCACCGGACGGCGGCCGGACTCCTGCTCGATCTGCGTCCGGCAGCTGAAGCCGTCCGACACCACCACCGTCTCCTCCGACGCCGCGCGGATCGCCGGGAGCATCCGGTCCTCCGCCACCGCCTTCGAGACGTCGTAGTGGCCGCGCTCGAAGCCGAAGTTGCCCGCCAGGCCGCAGCAGCCCGCGTCCAGCGTCTGGTTCCGGACGCCCGCCGCCGCGAGCGCCGACTCGTCCGCGCCGAAGCCGAGGACCGCGTGCTGGTGGCAGTGCACCTGCGTGATCGCGTCGACGTCCAGCGCCGCGAACGGGATCGGGGCTCGCTCCAGCAACTCGGCGAAGGTGAACGTGCGGGACGCCAGCAAGGAGGCGCGCGCGTCACCCGGCATGAGCGCGGGCAGGTCGCCGCGGAACAGCGCCGTGCAGCTCGGTTCCAGTCCGGCCACCTCGTAGCCGTCCTCCAGGTACGGCGCGAGCACGCTCAGCGTCCGGTCCAGGACGCGCCGTGCCACGCCGAGCTGGCCGGTCGACACCCACGTCAGTCCACAACAGACCCCGCGGTCCGGGAGCACGACGTCGTAGCCTGCCGCGGTGAGCACCTCGTACGCGGCGTCGAGCACCGACGGCGTCAGGTAGTTGTTGAACGAGTCCGGCCACAGCACCACCCGGCGCTCGCCCGAAGCCCGGCGCCGCAGATCCGCGCGACTGCGGGTGAACGGCGAGGCGGCGAACGTGGGCAGGGCGCGTTCCGGTGCGATCCCGCCGAGCCGTTTCACCAGGCCCGCCAAGCTGGACCGCCCGACGGCGTTGGCCAGCCGCGGTGCCCGGGCGCTGAGCCGCAGCCACAGCGGCAGCCAGCCCATCGAATAGTGCGACGCCGGGCGCAGCCGCCGCCGGTAGTGCTGGTGCAGGAACTCGGACTTGTACGTCGCCATGTCGACGTCGACCGGGCAGTCCGACAGGCATCCCTTGCAGGACAGGCACAAGTCCAGCGCGTCGTGCACTTCGGCCGACCGCCAGCCGTCCTTGATCACTTCGCCGTTGATCATCTCGGCCAGCAGGTGCGCGCGCCCGCGCGTCGAGTGCTGCTCCTCGCGGGTGGCCCGGTAGCTCGGGCACATCACGCCACCACCACTGGTGTTGCGGCACTTCCCGACGCCGACGCAGCGCCGCATCGCCTGCCCGAAGCTCCCCCGGTCTTCGGGGTAGCCGAGGAACACTGTGTCCTCAAAGGACGGTGAAGTGGCCCGGACGCGCAGGTCCGCGTCGACCGCCCGCGGCGCCACCAGGATGCCGGGGTTCATCCGCCCGGCCGGGTCGAAGATCGCCTTGAACCGCGCGAAGACGTCCAGCATCTCCGGGCTGTACATCCGGGACAGCAGCTCGGACCGCGCCTGGCCGTCGCCGTGCTCGCCGGACAGCGAACCGCCGTGCGCCGCGACGAGGTCCGCCGCCTCCTCCAGGAACCGCCGGAAATCCGCGACGCCGGACGCCGACAGCAGGTCGAAGTCCAGCCGCAGGTGCAGGCAGCCTTCGCCGTAGTGGCCGTAGACGACGCTGCGGCGCCCGTGCGCGCGCATGAGCTCCTTGAACTCGCGCAGGTACGCGCCGAGCCGCTCGGGCGGGACGGCGGCGTCCTCCCAGCCGGGCCACGCCTCCGAGCCGTCGGCGAGCCGCGTCGCGAGCCCGGCGCCCTCCTCGCGGATGCGCCACAGCCCGCGTTGCGCGGCCGGGTCGTCGACGATCGCGAAGCCCGTCAGATCGAGGGACGCCGCCAAGGCGCGGGCCCGCTCGGCCGGCTCGTCCCCGGCCAGCTCGACGAACAGCCACGCGCCACCCGGCGGCAGGTCGCCCGCCCGGCCCGGCAGCATCGCGACCAGTTCGGCGTCCACGCCTTCGACGGTCAGCGGCGACCAGGGCAGGATCGCCGGCACCGCGTCCGCCGCCGCGACGTCGGACGGGAAACCCAGTACCGCCAGCACTTTCCGGTCCGGGAGCCGGGCCAGCGAGACGGTCGCCTCCAGGATCGTCACGCACGTGCCCTCGCTCCCGACGAGCGCCTTGGCGACGTCGAAGCCGTTCTCCGGCAACAGGTGTTCGAGCCCGTAACCGGACACGCGGCGCGGCCACGTCGAGAGTTCCTTGCGCAGCAACGCGAGGTTGTCGCGCACCAGCGCGCGCAGCTCGTCGAAGATCCGGCCCTCGGTGGGCTCGTCCGGGCCGACGCGCAGCCGCGTGCCGTCGTAGAGCAGCACCTCCAGCGAGCGGACGACGTCGACCGTGCGCCCCCACGCCACCGAGTGCGACCCGCACGCGTTGTTGCCGATCATGCCGCCGAGCGTGCAGCGGCTGTGCGTCGACGGGTCCGGCCCGAACCGCAGCCCGTGCGGGGCCGCGACCGCCTGCAGGTCGTCGAGCACCGTGCCGGGCAGCACCCGCGCGAGCCGGGTCTCCGGGTCCAGCGAGAGCACCCCGCCGAGGTGGCGGGACGCGTCGATCACCAGCCCGGGCCCGCACGCGTTCCCGGCGACGCTCGTACCGCCGCCGCGCGCGATCACCGGCAGGTCGCGGACGCGGGCCTCGGCGACCGCGGCGACGACGTCGGCGGCGGTCCGCGGCAGCACCACGCCGCGGGGCACGTGGCGGTAGTTGGACGCGTCGGTGGTGTAGAGCGCGAGCGTGGCGGCGTCGGTGAGGATCTCCACACCCCCATTCAAGTCGACCGGGCGCCCTCGTACCTCTCCAGCCGGGTATGTCCGAAACCACAGTCCGTGTGCGATCGTGGGCGCGTGACGGCAAAGGAGCACGTCGCCGAGTACAGCGCGGTGCTGGGCGAGCTGCTGCGCGAGCGCGAAAAGCTGCTCGGCACGCTCGACCGCGTCGCCGCGCTGCACGGGACCGCGCGCCTGATCCGGGCGGCGGTCGGGGCGAAGGCCGGCTTCGTCGCCGAGCTCGACCGGCCCGAGCTGGCCGTGATCCGCTGGATGTCCGGCACCCGGACCGACGCCCTCCAGGACCTCGAGGTGCCGGTCGGCCAGGGCATCGGCGGCCGGGTGCTGGCGCTGGGCCGCCCCGTCAGGGTGAGCGACTACGTCAGCTCGCCGGCGATCACCCACCAGTTCGACGCCCAGGTGCGCGGTGAGGGCCTGGCCGCGATGCTCGCCGTCCCGATCGTCGCGCGCGGCGAGACCGTCGCCATCGCCTACGCGGCCATGCGGGAGCCCGCCGACTTCGGCGACGACGCCGTCCGGCGGCTGGAGGAGGTCGCGCTCGACGCCGGGACGGCGCTGCACCTGGCCAAGGTCGCCGAGACCGACCGGACGGCCGCGGTGGCGGGCGAGCGTCTGCGGATGCAGAGCGCGCTGCACGACTCGGTCGGCGCGCTGCTGTTCTCCATCGGCGTCCAGGTGCGCGACCTGACCGCGGACCTGCACGGCAACCCGGGGCTCGAAGCGCGGCTGCACCGGCTGGAAGGGGACGTCTCGGCGGCCGCCGGGGCGTTGCGGGAGTCGCTGCTCGCGCTGTCGGAGTCCAGCCCGGAGCGGGCGCTGCCGGTCGAGCTGGCCGAGCACTGCCGCTCGTTCCAGGCGCGCTGCGGCGTCCCGGCGCGGTTCGTGCAGCTCGCGGCGGTGCCGCCGCTGGACGCCGAACGGACGGCGCTGCTGGTGTCCGCCGTCCGCGAAGGACTGCTCAACGTCGAGAAGCACGCCCGGGCGTCGTCGGTGATCGTCAGCCTGGTGGCGGGCGACGACGGCGTGCAGGTGGTCGTCGCCGACGACGGCACCGGCGCGGCGACCGTGCCCGGCGCCGGCGTGGGCCTGCGGACGCTGGCCGAGCGCGCCGCGCGGCTGGGCGGCCGGGTCAGCCTGGTCCGCGACGAAGACGACGGCTGCACGCTGCGCGCGTGGGTGCCGCTGGTGCGGCCGTGACGCCCGCGACCGTGTTCGTCGTCGACGACCACCCGGTGGTCCGCGACGGCGTCACGCTGCTGCTGCGCTCGGACCCGTGCCTGCAGGTGGCCGGGTCGGCGGAGTCCGGGCGGGCGGCGATCCAGCGCGTCGCGCAGCTGCGGCCCGACCTCATCCTGCTCGACCTGCGGCTGCCGGACATGCTCGCGCCGGAGGTGATCGCCGAGCTGCGGCACGTGCACCCGCCGGCCCGGATCGTGGTGTTCACCGCGCACGGCGACCACCAGGGCGTGCTGGCCGCACTGGACTCGGGCGCGCACGGCTGCCTGCTCAAGGACGTCGCCGGCACCGACCTGGTGGCGGCGCTGCGGCGGGTCCTGCGCGGCGAGCGCGTCGTCGACCCGCGGATCCTGCCCGACGAAGGCCAGCGGTCGGACGCGCTGGCCCGCAGCGGCCTGACCCGCCGGGAGTACGAGGTGCTGCGGCTGGCCGCGCAGGGGCAGACGAACCCGGAGATCGCGGAGTCGACGGGGCTGGCGCGCAACACCGTGAAGACGTACCTGCAGTCGGCGCTGCACAAGCTCGGCGCGCGCAACCGGGTCGAGGCGATCGGCAAGGCCAGCGAGGCCGGGCTGCTGTGAGATCGTCGCTCGGGTGACGATCGACCTGCACGCGCACAGCACGGCCTCCGACGGGACGACACCGCCGTCGGAGCTGCCCCGGCTGGCCGCCGAAGCCGGCCTGACGGTGCTGGCCCTCACCGACCACGACACCTTCGCGGGCTTGGCCGCGGCTTCGGCCGCTTCGGACGTCGAACTCGTCCCCGGCGTCGAGATCTCGTGCCGCCTCGACGACGCCGAGGTGCACCTGCTGGGCCTGTTCGCCGACCCCGGGCACGCGGCGCTGGCGGCCGAGCTGGAGCTGATCCGCACCGACCGGGACCGGCGTGGCGTGCGGATGGTCGAGCGCTGCCGCGAGCTGGGCGCGCCGATCACCCTGGCGCAGGTGCGCGAGATCGCTGCGGGCGCGCCGCTCGGGCGGCCGCACATCGCCGCCGCGCTGGCCGCCGTGGGCATCACCGACGCCTTCACCGCCGACTGGATCGCCGACGGCGGCCGCGCCGACGTCCCGAAGCACGTCCTGGCCACAGCGGACGCGATCGGCCTGGTCCGCGCGGCCGGCGGGGCGGCGGTGCTGGCCCACCCGCGCTCGGTCAAGCGGCGCGCTTCGGTCTCGGACGCGCAGCTGGCCGCGCTGGCTTCGGCCGGGCTCGCCGGGATCGAGGTGGACCACCCCGAGCAGCCGCCGGAGGTTCGGGAGCGGCTGCGTGACGTGGCCGCTTCACTCGGGCTGCTCGCGACCGGGTCCAGCGACTTCCACGGCGACCGCAAGCCGGTCCGCCTCGGCGAGTGCACGACTTCCCCGGAGGTGTTCGCGGCGCTCCGGGAGTCCGCCGCCGGAAATCCGTGAACGCCCCCCGTGCGCCGCGAGGATGTCTGGGTCCCGGCAAAGTCGCGGCGGCTTGCCCGGCGACGGCTTCGCCGACGTCTTGAATGACTCATTCAGGTCTTCGGAGGTCCTGAATGACTCATTCAAGACACCACAGGGCCGCCCGGCACCACTTGCCGCGGCCGGCACCGGTCGGTTCAGACCGAGCGGTCGGCCCCCGGCGACTTTGCCGGAGCCCTGGGCGGGGATGTCGTGAAAGGGTCGTTCATGTCGTCTGGCGAGGTGAACGACCCTTTCATGACATCGCCGTGTCCGTTTCGTAGCCAGAGGGGTCTCCAGGTGGGGGTGTCCGAAGGCCACCGGTGAACGCAGGATGACCGCCACTGATCGTGACTCACGTCACACGAGTGGAGGAGGCCTCTTGCGTCCTGGAGTGAGCCCGTGCTGACCGTGCGTGGCCTGCGGGTCCGGTACGGCCGGTCCACGCCCGCCCTGCACGGCATCGACCTCGACGTTTCCGCCGACGGCGTGCTGGCCGTGCTCGGCAGCAACGGCGCCGGGAAGTCCACTCTGCTCAGAGCCGTCTCGGGCACCCTCCGCATGCACCGGGGCTCGATCGACGCCGGCGAAATCCGCTACGACGGGCACGCGCTGGGCAAGCTCGACCCCGCCCGGATCGTCCGGCTCGGCGTCGTCGGCGTCCCCGAGGGGCGGCAGGTCTTCGCCCGGATGACCGTCGAGGAGAACCTGCGCGCCGGCGGGATCGGCGCCCGGACCGCCGCCGAACGGATCGCCGCGCGCGAGCGCGTCGACGAGCTGTTCCCCGTGCTGAAGGAACGCGCCAAGCAGCGCGCCGGGCTGCTGTCCGGCGGCGAGCAGCAGATGCTCGCGATCGGCCGCGCGCTCATGTCCGCGCCCAAGCTGCTCCTGCTCGACGAACCCTCGCTCGGGCTGGCCCCCAAGATCGTCGAGCAGATCGGCCGGACCATCCGGGAGATCCACGAGCAGGGCACCGCGGTGGTGCTGGTGGAGCAGAACGCCGTGATGGCGCTCGGCGTCGCCGACCACGCCGTGGTGCTGGAGGTCGGCCGGGTGGCGCTGGCCGGGACCGCGGCCGAACTGGCCGCCAGCCAGGACGTCCAGCGGCTCTACCTCGGCGGGCACGCCGAGTCGCAGGAGACCGCCGACGCCGAGGCCGAACGCGCGCGCGAGCAGCTCGCCGGCCGGACCCTGTCGAGGTGGGCCGGATGAAGCCGCCGGAACTGCGTGTCGAGGACGTCTCCCTGCGCTTCGGCGGGATCCGGGCACTCGACGAAGTGAGCTTCACCGTCGCCCCCGGTTCGCTGCATGCGCTGATCGGGCCGAACGGCGCCGGGAAGTCCAGCTGCTTCAACGTGATCAGCGGCCTGTACCGGGCGAACGCCGGCCGCGTGCGGCTCGGCGACACCGGTCTCACCGGGCTCGCGCCGCACAAGCTCGCGCGCCTCGGCGTCGGCCGGTCGTTCCAGAACGCCGCGCTGTCGGCCGGTTCGACCGTGCTGGACAACGTCATGCTCGGCAGGCACGCGCTCACCCGCGGCGGGTTCCTCGAGACCGGGCTGCGGCTGCCGTGGACGGTCCGCGCCGAACGGCGGCACTCGGCCAGGGCCCGGGAGATCTGCGCGTTCCTCGGCCTCGGCCCGGTCGTGGACACCCCGGTCGGCGCGCTGCCCTACGGCGTCGTCAAGCGCGTCGACCTCGCCCGCGCGCTCGCCGTCGAACCGGTGCTGCTCCTGCTCGACGAGCCCGCGGCCGGGATGAACGCGGCCGAGACCGCGGAGCTGGCCGGCACGATCAGCGGGATCCGCGCCGAGCTGGGCATCTCTATCCTGCTCGTCGAGCACGACATGGGACTGGTGATGGGCATCGCCGACCGGGTCACCGTGCTCGACTTCGGCCGCCGCATCGCCGACGGCACCCCCGCGGAAGTCCAGTCCGACCCGGACGTCATCAAGGCCTACCTGGGCACGGAGGCGGCGTGAACACATTCCTGCAGCTCGTGGTGAACGGCCTCGGCAAGGGCGCGGTGTTCGCGTTGCTGGCGCTGGGGTTCGTGATCATCTTCAAGGCCACCGAAGTGGTCAACTTCGCGCACGGCTCGCTCGTGCTCTTCGGCGGCTACCTCGTCGTGGTGACGCGGGACGCGCTCGGCTGGGTCGGCGCGTCCCTGGTGGGCATCGTGTCGGCCGGGCTGCTCGCCCTGGTCGTGGAGCGGCTGCTGCTGTCGCGGTCCCGGCACGCCGACGCGAACAGCCTGGCGCTGCTCACCATCGGCGTCGACGTGATCGTCACCGAGGAGATCGTGCGCCGGCTCGGCGTCACGCTGCCCTTCCTCGGCGACGCCTGGGACGCGAAGCCGTTCCAGCTCGGCGGCATCACCCTCTTCCGCACCCACCTGGTCGCGCTGGGCGTGGCCGCGGTGCTGATCACGGCGTTCTGGCTGGCCTTCAAGTACTCGAACTGGGGCGTGGCCATGCGGGCACAGGCGGAGAACCGGGAAGCGGCCGCGCTGATGGGCATCCGCAGCTCCCGCGTGACGGCGACCGCGTGGCTGGTCGCCGGGCTGCTGGCCGGCGTGGCCGTGCTGTTCATCGCCACGCAGGACTTCTCCGGCGCGGGGCTGTCGCGCGGGACGCATTCGATCGCGCTGGCCGCGTTCCCCGCGGCGATCCTCGGCGGCCTCGACTCGACGGCGGGCGCGGTGGTCGGCGGCCTGGTCGTCGGGATCGTGGAAGCGCTGTCCGCGCAGTACGTCTCGTTCGACTTCTCCAAGAGCGCGGTCTTCCTGGTGATGCTGGTCGTCCTGGTGGTGCGGCCCTCGGGGCTGTTCGGCACGAGGGAGCGGACGCGTGTCTGACAGCGCCGTGTCCGAAGTGGACGCTCCCCCGACGCCCGCCGCGCCGCCGCGCCCCCGGCGGAGCCCGGCCAAGCTCGTGCGCACGGCGGCCTGGCTCGCCCTGCTGGTGGTGCTGCTCGCCCTGCCGCTCTACCTCGACGCGGCCTGGCTGAAGGCCGGGCAGTACATGATGATCGGCGGGGTCGGCGCGATCGGGCTGACGCTGGTGGTCGGGCAGGCCGGGCAGCTTTCCCTGGCGCACGCGTTCTTCCTGCTCGCCGGCGGCACGGCCTACACCGTCCTGTCCGGACCGACCGACGACGACCGCGTGATCGGGTTCGGCCTCGACCCGGGCCTCTCGCTGCTGGGCGCGGTCGCCGTCGCGGCCTTGCTGGGCCTGGCCTTCGCCCCGGTCGCCGGCCGGCTGCGCGGGATCTACCTCGGGGTCGCCTCGCTCGCCCTGGTGTTCCTCGGCCTCTATTTCGGACAGTCGGCCGAGGAGTACACCGGCGGGACGTCGACCGGGCGCACGCCGGCGCCGTTCTCGCTGTTCGGCTTCCCCTTCAGCAACGACGGCCCGGAGATCTCCCTGCTCGGCGTCCCGATCCGGCAGGCCGAACGCACGTGGTACCTGTTCCTGCTGCTGACCGTGCTCGCGTTCGTGATCGCCCGCGGCGCCGTGCGCGGCCGGGTCGGGCGGTCGTGGCGGGCGGTGCGCGACAACGAAGCCGCGGCCGCGGTGATGGGCGTCAGCGTCATGCGCGCGAAGGCGGGAGCGTTCGCGGTGTCGTCGGCGTACGGCGGCCTGGCCGGCGCGATGACCGTGCTGTGGTTCGACATCCTCAAGCCGGACGAAAGCGAGTTCGGCACCTACGGCATCAACGTGTCCATCGCCTACCTGGCGATGGTCATCATCGGCGGGCTCGGCTCGGTGTCCGGCGCGCTCGTCGGCGCGCTGATCGTCAACGGCCTGCCGCAGGTCCTCGCCCTGTACTCCGCCGACCTCGGCTGGTTCTCCGGCACCGGCGACGGCGCGCTGACCCCCGTCCTCGTCAGCTCGTTCGTCTACGGCGCCGCGATCGTCCTCGTCGTGCTCTTCGAGCCCGGCGGGCTCGCCGCGATCGGCCGCCGGCTCACGCGGCGCCGTCAACCCCCGGAGGAAAAACCATGAAACGCACACACCTGGCGGCGGCGCTGGCGGCCGTCCTCGTCCTTTCGGCGTGCAGCACGAAGGCCGGCGACTCCGGTTCGTCCGGTTCGGACAGCTCCGGCGTCAAGACCGGCAAGGGGGTGACGGCGACCGAGGTGACGCTCGGCGTGATGACCGACAAGTCCGGGGTGTTCAAGAACCTCGGCCTCGGCGTCACCCAGGGCAACGAGCTGTGGGCCAAGGACTTCAACGCCGCCGGCGGGGTCTGCGGGCGGCAGGTCAAGCTCGAAGAGGTCGACCACGGCTACAAGGCCGACACCGCGAAGACGCTGTACCCGCAGGTCGAGCCCAAGGTGCTCGGGTTCGTGCAGCTGCTCGGCTCGCCGGTGGTCGCCGCGCTGAAGCAGAACCTGGCCACCGACAAGGCCGTCGCCGCGCCCGCGTCCTGGTCGTCCGAGCTGCTCGACAACCCGTACGTGATGATCGTCGGCACCACCTACGACCTGGAGATCATCGACGGCCTGTCGTACCTGCAGGAGCAGGGCCTGATCAAGGACGGCGACACCATCGGGCACGTCTACATCGACGGCGAGTACGGCAAGAACGGCCTGCGCGGCTCGCAGTTCTACGCCAAGAAGCACTCCCTGACGGTCAAGGAAGTGAAGATCACCTCGACCGACAGCGACCTGACCAACGTCGTCACCGGCCTCAAGGGCGCCGGGGTGAAGGCGATCGTGCTGACCACCACGCCCGCGCAGACCGGGTCCGCGGTCGCGACGAACAAGGCGCTCGGGCTGAACGTGCCGGTGCTGGGCAACAACCCGACGTTCGACCCGGCGCTGCTGAAGAGCCCGGCCGCGGGCGCGCTGGACAAGCTCACGGTCGTCGCCAGCAGCGTGCCGTTCTCGGCCGACCTGCCGAAGGCCAAGGACGTCGCGGCGAAGTACAAGGCCGCGTACAAGGAAACCCCGAACGGCGGTGTCCCCTACGGCTACGCGGTCGGCGAAGTGTGGGGCGCGGTCCTGAAGAAGGCCTGCGAGAACAAGGACCTCACCCGCGACGGCATCTCCGCGGCGCTGAAGCAGACGACGTCGGCGAACACGGACAACCTGGTCGCGGCGCTCGACTTCTCCAAGCCGGGGACGCCGGCGACCCGCCAGGTGTACGCGGCCACCCCGGACGCCTCGGCCGAGGGCGGCGTCAAGTACGTCAAGCCGTTGTTCGAGGCTCCCGAAGCGAAGGAGTACGTGGCGCCGCACCAGAAGTGAGCCGGCGCGCGGCCAGCGCGGCCGCCTCGTGCAGCGGGGTGGTCGCGTTGGCCTCCGCGGCGTTCAGGAGGTCGGTGACGGTCTGCTCGATCGTCTCGACGCGGGCGAGCGCGGCCTCGTGGTCCAGGCCCTCCGCTTCGCGCGAGAGCGTGTAGAGGATCCCTCCGGCGCTCGCCACGTAGTCGGGGATCCAGCGGACGCCGCGGGCGGCCAGGTCGTCGGCGACGGCGTCGTCGGTGAGCTGGTTGTTGGCGGGCCCGACGACGAGCGGGGTGTCGAGCCGGGCCACCGTCTCGGGGCTCAGCACGCCGCCGACCGCGGCCGGGACGACGACGTCGGCGGTCAGGGTGAGCGCTTTCTCCGGCTCGGTCCAGGTCAGGCCGCTCCGCTCGGCTTCGGCGCGCTTGGCGGGGTCGATGTCGGAGACGACGACTTCGGCGCCCGCCGCGTGCAGGCTCGCCGCGAGGTGCGCGCCCACCGAGCCGTAGCCGCTGATCACCACCCGGCGCCCGGTCAGGTCCGCCGGTCCGGCCGCCCGGAGCGCGGCGAGCACGCCGACGGCGGTCGGGCCGCTGGAGGACCCGGTTCCGCCCGCGGACTCGGGCGTGCAGAACGCGTACGGCGAGGCCTCCCGGAGCACCAGCATGTCGGCCGGCCCGGTGCCGACGTCCGGGCCGGCCCGGTACGCGCCACCGAACTCCGCGATCAGGTCGGCGTGGTCGAGCAGGACCGCGCGGCGCTCCTCGGGCGAGAGCACCCGCCCGGGCTCCGGCGCGATGACGCTCTTGCCGCCGCCGAACGCGAGCCCGGCGACGGCGCACTTCGCCGTCATGGCGGCTGAGAGGCGCAGGACGTCGCCGACGGCTTCTTCGAGCGTGGCGTAGGGCTTGAAGCGGCAGCCGCCGACGGCGGGGCCGAGCGCGGTCGAGTGGATCGCGACCATCGTGGTGATGCCGGAACGACGGCCACGCCGGACGACGAGGTGCTCATGTGCGGTCATGGCCGTGAAAGTTAGGCTGATCGTCAACGACACGGATGCGTTGCCGAACGAAATTCGGTCACGACGAGGAGGCCACGGTGCTCGACGAACTTGATTCGGCGATCGTGCGGCACCTGCAGGAAGACGCGCGGCAGACCAACCGGGACATCGCCCGCAAGGTCGGCATCGCGCCGTCGACGTGCCTCGAGCGCATCCGGCTGCTGCGGGAGCGCGGTGTCATCCGCGGCTACCACGCCGACATCGACCTGCCGAGCCTCAACCGCGGCGTCCGGGCGCTCGTCACGGCGCAGGTGCGGCCGCTGAGCCGGGCGGTCATCGACTCCTTCCAGCGGTCGATCGCCGAACTGCCGGAAGTGCTTTCGGTGTACGTGACCGCGGGGAGTGACGATTTCCTGATCGAAGTCACGACACCCGACATCGACGCGCTGCACGCTTTCCTCACCGACCGGCTGGCACTGCGCCGGGAGATCGTCGGCTTCCGCACGTCGATCGTTTTCCGCCACCTGCGCAAGACGACGCTTGAACCACTGCCTTAGGGGTATCCGGGGATCACCCGGGAAAGCGCGACACGCCACCCCTACGTGAACCCCTGAAATACCCGGGTTCGCACGCTGAGAGGCGGAAACTGTCGGTGGTGAGGCGTCTAATGGGCACGACGGGAAGGAGGCGCCGCCATGATCACCGACTTGAACCATCGTGAGCGGGCCACGTTGAGAGCCGTGGCCGGGGGCCACGCCGAGATCAGCTGCAGCTGCGAGCCCGACCTCTTCATCGACGGCCTGAGCTGCTGCGACCAGTCCACCGCGCACCGCCTCGCGCGGCTCGGCCTGATCGCGCCCGCCCACCCCGGCAAGTGCGGCGACCTCGTGCCCGCGCTGCTGACCGAGGCCGGGGCGTCGGCGCTCGGCGAGGTCCTCGCCGTCGCGGCGTAATTGCGTTGCCACGCACCGGGGTCACTGCCAGCATCACCCGATGCACGTATTCCTCGAAACCGAGCGGCTGATCTTCCGCCGGTTCACCGAGAACGACGCGGACGCGCTCTTCGAGCTCTACGACGACGCGGACGTGATGAAGTACCTCAATGGGGGCCTGCCGGCCGACCGCACGGAGATCGTCGAAAAGGATCTCCCCGCGTTCCTCGGTTACTACGAGCGTTTCCCCGGTTACGGGTTCTGGGCGGCGATCGAGAAGCGCACCGGCGATTTCCTGGGGTGGTTCCACTTCCGCCCGCGCCCGCACGACCCGCCGGACGAGCCGGAGCTGGGCTACCGGCTGCACCGCAGGGCGTGGGGCCGGGGCTACGGCACTGAAGGCTCGGCGGCGCTGCTGGCGAAGGGCTTCACCGAACTGGGGGTCACCCGCGTGACGGCGTTCACCATGACGGTGAACCAGCGATCGCGGCGCGTGATGGAGAAACTGGGGATGACGTTCGTCCGCACGTACTTCGAGGAGTTCCCCGAGCACGAGCGGGCGCCGGGCAGCGAACACGGCGAAGTCGAGTACGCCATCACCCGCGAAGAGTGGTCGCGTGGTCGTGAGGGGTCTTGAATGTCATTCACGTCGTCCGGTGACAGGGCCCCGGCAAAGTCGGGCAGCACGGCCGATCCGCCCGTCCGCGATGTCATGAGTGAGATGCGCGACGTCGCCGGGGCCCTGACCTCCCAAGACCCGAATGAGTCGTTCAAGGCCTTTGACGCGCCGCCGGGCCGCGCGGTCGTGAGTGTCCGGGCGGCCCCGCCCGAACACTCACGACCGGCGGGTCAGCGGTAGACCTCGAACTCGTAGATCCGGGCCGCGCCGTTGCCGTTGTTGGCCGGCGTGGTCAGGTTCAGCTTCACGTACCGGGCCGACCGCGTCGTGATCGGGTGGTACGTGCGGCTGGCCCGCGAACCGGACACGGACGCGACCGTCGTCCACGTGCTGCCGTCGGTCGACGTCTGGATCGTGAACGCGCCGGTGTTCCAGCCGGTCGTCTCCCCGCCCAGGCCCGCGTGCTTGACCACGAACGACGACACGTTCTGCGCCGACCCGAGGTCGACCTGGAGGAACTTCGTCGCGGCCGTGGAACAGAACTTGCTGTTGTTCGCCAGGCTGCCGTCGACCGCCTTGTCCGCGGTCTCGGCCGAGTTGCAGGTGGCCGAGCCCGTCGCCGCCTTGCCCTGGGCTAGGTTCGTGCCCAGTTCCGGCGCGGCCGGCGGCGGCGTGAACCCGTCGTTGTAGGACGGCGGGACGTCCGCGGTGCCCGTGCCCCAGCCGCTCGGCGACGAGCCCATCGTGTAGTTCAGGCTCGACGCGCCCGCGATGTCGCCGTAGCGGATCCACGACTTGGTCGTCGCGGTCCCGTTGACGCTCAGGCTCTGCACGTACTGCGCGCCCTGGCCCGCGCCGGAGCCGGTGATCTGGATCGTCCCGCTCGGGCGCGCGATCGAGACCGCCGGGAACAGCGGGCCGTGCAGCGCCAGGACGTCCGCGCCCGGCGTCGCCGGGTACATGCCCAGCGCGGCGAAGACGTACCACGCCGACGTCGCGCCGAGGTCGTCGTTGCCGGGGAGGCCGCCCGCGCCGGTCGTGAACGACTCGTTCATCACGCGCCGCACCGCCGAGCTGGCGCCCTGCGGGTAGGCCGCGTAGTTGTACGCCCACGGCACGCCGTGCTCGGGCTCGTTGCCGATGTAGAAGTACGGCTGGGTGAGGCCGCCGTTGAGCTGGGTGAAGTGGTGGTCCAGCCGCTGGACGGCGGTCTTGCGCCCGCCCATCAGGTTGATCACGCCCTGGTAGTTGTAGGGCACCATCCAGGTGTACTGCGACGGGTTGCCCTCGGTGTACCCGCTGTCGCTCGACGGCACGACCGGCCACGCCCAGTTCCCGTCGCTGCCGCGCGGCTGGACGTAGCCCGAGTCGGGGCCGAACACGTTCTGCCACCACTGGGCGCGCTGCATGTACGTGGTGTACTTCGTGGTGTCCCCGACGGACTTCGCGAACTGCGCGATGGCGAAGTCCGACGCCGAGTACTCGAGCGAGTCGGACGGGTCTTCGTAGATGTAGTGCCGGCTGAGGTAACCGCTTTCCCGGCCGCGAATCGCCTGGCCCTGCGCGGTTCCGCCGTTGGAGCTCTTGTCCATCAACGTCAACGCCGCCGCGGTGTCGAAGCCGCGGACCCCGAAGGCGTACATGCTGCCGACGATGATCGGGCCGGGGTCACCGGTCATCACGAAGTGCTCGTTGTTGTTGTGCGACCACTTCGGCAGCAGGCCGCCCTGCTGGCCGTCCAGCACCATGGACTTCGCGATGTCGCTCGCCTCGTTCGGGGCGAGCAGCCCGATCAGCGCGGCCCACGACCGGTAGATGTCCCAGCCCGAGTAGTTCTGGTAGACGGTGTGGGACGCCGTGTGGATCGCCTGGTCAAACCCGCGGTACTGGCCGTTGGTGTCGCTGGCGATGTTGGGGTTCTGGAACACGTGGTACAGCGCTGTGTAGAACTTCTGCAGGTCCGCGGCCGCGCCGCCGGTCACCTGCACGCGGTTGAGAATGTCGTTCCAGCTCGTGTCGGCGGCACTCCGGATCCCGGCGAAGTCGAAGCCGGGGTTCTCGGCGGCGAGGTTCGCCTGCGCGTTGGCCAGGCTGACGAACGAAATGCCGACCTTCGCCTGCACGGTGGTGTTGCTGGAGGTGTCGAAGGTGACGTAGCCGCCGGAGTTCGTCCCGCTGGTGCTCGCGGACCCGGCGCTCACCGTGCCGCCGAGCCAGGTGCCGAACCCGCTGGGCGCGCGGTCGAACTGGATCACGTAGTAGATCTGGTAGGTCTTGGAAGAACCGCAGAAACCGCCGCCGGTCACCGCGCCGGTGAGCTGGCTGCCACTGATGGAGATGGACCCGCTGCGGTTGCCGGTGGCGCTGCGGCCGGTGTTGACGAGCAGCCGCGCGGACGTCGTGTTCGGGTAGGTCAGCTTCATCGAGCCGGACCGCTTGGTCGCGGACAGTTCGACGGTCGTGTTGTAGTTGTCGAGCTTGTTCTTGTAGTAGCCGGGCGCGGTCGATTCGTTCGCCTTGGTGTAGCGCCCCGCGTAGCCGGTCCAGCCGGTGCCCGGCGAGGTGCCGATGGCGCCGGTGATCGGCAGCAGGCCGAGGTCTTCGTTGTTGGGGCAGCCGGCGCCGTTGAAGTGGGTCAGGCTGAACTCTTCGATGCTGGTGTCGCTGTAGCGGTACCCGGACGGCGACGCGGTCGGGGTGTCCGGGCTGAACTGCACCATCCCGAACGGCACCACGGCGCCGGGGTAGGTGCTGCCGCCGGCCCCGCCGGGAACCGGGTTGGGCGAGTTGCTGTTGTCGGTGCCGATGAAGGGATTCACGTACTGCGTAAGGGCCAACGTCGCGCCGTCGGCCGGTGTCGCGGCAAGTCCCGCGCCGACGAGCGCGGCCACGAGCAGAGCCCCGCGCAACCGTCTGCGCAGCTTCGAGAGTGGTCCGGACATGGGAACCCTTCCTCTCCTTGTCGCACGCTTTCCGCCGGGCGACAACGTTGTCGGGCGTCGTGACAACGTTGTCAGGTCGGCGGGTGCCGCGCTGACAACGTCGAGGGGATCGAAGTGGTACCGGAACTCGGTGGCAGGACATGGTGCCACGACGGGACCCTCCGGCGGAAGCACCGAAAGTTCGTTGCGCAGCAAGCGATCCGCGGACCGGACCAGTCAGGGCCGGTGGACCACCCGGCACCGCGGGACGTCATGAAAGGGTCGTTCATGTCGTCTGGTGAGATGAACGACCCTTTCATGACATCGCGGATGTCCGGATCGGCCGTGCTGCCCGACTTTGCCCGGGCCCTGACCTCCAGCCCGGGGCTTCAGCTGCGCCCGGTCACCCAGTGGTCGCCGAGCGCCGTCGTCGCCGCTTCGCCGTTCGTCAGGTCCGCCAGCCAGCTCTCGAACGCCGGCGCCTCCCCCGGCGCCAGCCCGACCTCGAACCGCGCCAGCTCCTCGAACCGGGTCGCGTGGACCAAGTACGGCGACGCCCGCAAGTCGTTCTCGAGCCGGCCCGCGCGGTCGTAGCTCACCGCCACTTCCACCAACGCGAGACGCCGGTGTTCTAGTACACCAACAACTTCCAGTGCCTCCGAAACGGACTGTCCGTACGCGCGGATCAGTCCACCCGCGCCCAGCAGCACCCCGCCGAAGTACCGGGTCACCACCGCGACCACATCGGTCACCTCGCGGCGGCGCAGGACTTCGAGCATCGGCGTGCCCGCGGTGCCGGCCGGCTCGCCGTCGTCGCTCGAGCGCTGGGTGCGGCCGTCGGGACCCAGAACGAAGGCGTGGCAGTGGTGCCGCGCTCCCGGATCGGCCCGCCGGCGGCCCGCGATGAACTCGCGCGCCGCCTCCTCCGACGTCACCGGGGCGAGCGCGCAGAGGAACCGGGAGCGCTTGATCTCGATCTCGTGGACCCCGGATCGAGCCACGGAGAGATAACGATCAGTCATCGGACGAGTCCGCCATGCCCCCAGCTTCCCACCCCGGCACGGCGTCCAAGCACGTGCCCCGGACCACTTGCGACGGACGTTTCCGCAGGTCAGCGGGGTCCCGCAACGTCATTCGGGAGCCACAGCCCGACATATGGGACTACCCCCTGGCCCGTCAACGTAAGCGTGGCATTTCCCACCCGGGGGCAACGACGTATGTCGATAACAGCGAATTCACACTATCGTCATAAGACCCGGCGAACCCGGGAGTAACACCGCGCGCTCGGCTGACCCCCACCACAGTGGTCCGTCTTGCGCGCACGCAGCACCCGACATGTTCGGCTGCCCAGTGTCGTGCGGCCTCCCAGATGACCGCGTCCGGTTTTCCGAGCATCGCCGCTCGGCCGGTCCCACGCGGCGTCTTGCACCTCGACAACAGCAACTGTTCTCGACTGACCATCGCGGTACCGGACCACTTCGTTAACCGGTTCAGCTCGAACCACACGATGGAGTGAGTACCGGTCGCGCCAACGCCTTGGGAGGCGGCCAGCCGTGACCCACCGTGCCAATTCCCTGCCCCCGTCCGGGGAGCAGTTCAGCAACGCCGAGGCCGAAGGCCTCTACCGGAGCGACTACGAACACGACGCCTGCGGTGTCGCCTTCGTCGCCGACCTGACCGGGCGGCGCGATCATGCGATCGTCGCCAAAGCCCTGGTCGCGTTGCGCAACCTGGAACACCGCGGGGCGCGGGGTGCCGAACCGGACACCGGGGACGGCGCGGGACTGCTCATCCAGGTCCCGGACGAGTTCTACCGCGAAGTCGTCGACTTCGAGCTGCCCGAGCCGGGCACCTACGCCGTCGGCACCGCTTTCCTGCCGCAGGACGAAAAGCGCCGCGGCCGGGCCATGACGACCATCGAGCGCATCGCCGCGGAAGAGGACATGCGCGTCCTCGGCTGGCGCGAGCTGCCGGTGCACACCGAGCACTGCGGGCCGACCGCGGCCGAGACCATGCCGCACTTCACGCAGCTGTTCCTCGCCGCGCGCCGCCCGAAGCCGGAGCACTCGGACCCGCTGCACATCGAGCGCAGCGCCTTCTGCGTCCGCAAGCGCGCCGAGCACGAGCTCGTCGAGGACGACGTCTACTTCCCGTCGCTGTCCTCGCGCACGATCGTCTACAAAGGAATGCTCACCGAGCCGCAGGTCGAGCGCTTCTTCGCCGACCTCACCGACGAGCGCGTCACCAGCGCCATCGGCCTGGTGCACTCCCGCTTCTCCACCAACACCTTCCCGTCGTGGCCGCTGGCGCACCCGTACCGGTACGTCGCGCACAACGGCGAGATCAACACCCTGCGCGGCAACCGCAACTGGATGGACGCCCGCGAGGCGCTGCTCGAGACCGACCTGGTCCCGGGCGACCTCAAGCGGATCTACCCGGTGATCACCCGCGGCGCCAGCGACTCGGCGTCGTTCGACGAGGTGCTGGAGCTGCTCCACCTCGGCGGCCGCTCGCTGCCGCACTCGGTCCTGATGATGATCCCGGAGGCCTGGGAGAACCACCAGGAGATGGACCCGGCCCGGCGCGCCTTCTACGAGTTCCACTCGACGCTGATGGAACCGTGGGACGGCCCGGCGCTGGTCGCCTTCACCGACGGCTCCCAGATCGGCGCGGTCCTCGACCGCAACGGCCTGCGCCCCGGCCGGTACTGGGTGACCGACGACGGCCTCGTCGTGCTGGCCTCCGAGGTCGGCGTGCTCGACATCGACCCGGCGACGATCGTCCGCAAGGGACGCCTCGAACCCGGCCGGATGTTCCTCGTGGACACCGCCGAGGGCCGGATCATCGAGGACGACGAGATCAAGACCGAGCTGGCCACCGCGCACCCCTACGACGAGTGGGTCGAGGCCGGTCTCCTGCACCTGGAGGACCTGCCCGAGCGCGACCGCGAGGTCCCGCTCCACGCCGCGCTCGTGCGCCGCCAGCAGGCGTTCGGCTACACCGAGGAGGAGCTCGACACCATCCTCGAGCCGATGGCCCGCACCGGCGCGGAGCCGATCGGCTCGATGGGCAACGACTCGCCGATCGCGACGCTGTCCAGCCGGCCGCGGCTGATCTTCGACTACTTCATCCAGCTCTTCGCCCAGGTGACGAACCCGCCGCTGGACGCAATCCGCGAGGAGCTCGTCACCGCGCTCGGTACGCAGATCGGCGCCGAGCCGAACCTGCTGACCGGCGACGCCGCCAGCTGCCGCCGGATCGTGCTGCCGTTCCCGGTGCTCGACAACGACCAGCTCGCCAAGCTGGTGCACGTCAACGACGACGGCGACCTGCCCGAGTTCCAGGCCGTCACGGTGCTCGGCCGCTACAACGTCCACGGCGGCGGCGACGCGCTGCTCAAGCGCCTCGACGAGATCCGCGCCGAGGTGTCGGAGGCGATCGAGGACGGCGCGCGGCTGATCGTGCTGTCCGACCGCGGGGTCGACGAAGACCACGCGCCGATCCCCTCGCTGCTGCTGACCGGCGCCGTGCACCACCACCTCGTCCGCGAGAAGACGCGTACGCAGGTCGGCCTCATCGTCGAGGCGGGCGACGCGCGCGAGGTGCACCACATCGCGCTGCTGATCGGCTACGGCGTCGCCGCGGTGAACCCGTACCTGGCGATGGCGACCGTCGAGGAGATGGCCCACCAGGGCCTGATCCCGGGTGTCACGCCGAAGGAAGCGACGCAGAACCTGATCAAGGCGCTCGGCAAGGGCGTCCGCAAGACGATGTCCAAGATGGGCGTCTCGACCGTCGCGTCCTACACCGGCGCGCAGATCTTCGAGGCGATCGGGCTCGGCGAAGAGGTCATCGAGACCTGCTTCACCGGCACGACGTCCCGCCTCGGCGGCGTCGGCTTCGAGACCCTCGCCGACGAGGTCGCGAAGCGGCACAAGTACGCGTTCCCGGCCGACGGCGTCCGGGCGTCGCACCGCGAGCTGGAGACCGGCGCGGACTACCAGTGGCGCCGCGAGGGCGAGCCGCACCTGTTCAACCCGCAGACCGTCTTCAAGCTCCAGCACTCCACGCGCTCCGGGAAGTACGAGATCTTCAAGGAGTACACGAAGGCCGTCGACGACCAGGCCGAGAAGCTGCTGACGCTGCGCGGGCTGTTCGACTTCAAGTACGGCAAGCGCGCGCCGGTGCCGATCGAGGAGGTCGAGCCGGTCTCGGAGATCGTCAAGCGGTTCGCCACCGGCGCCATCTCCTACGGGTCGATCTCGATGGAGATGCACCAGACCCTCGCGATCGCGATGAACCGCCTCGGCGGCAAGTCGAACACCGGTGAGGGCGGCGAAGACGCGGAGCGCCTGTACGACCCGGAGCGGCGTAGCGCCGTGAAGCAGGTCGCGTCCGGCCGCTTCGGCGTCACGAGCGAGTACCTCGTCAACGCCGACGACATCCAGATCAAGATGGCGCAGGGCGCGAAGCCCGGCGAGGGCGGGCAGCTGCCCGGCGCGAAGGTGTACCCGTGGATCGCGAAGACGCGGTTCTCGACGCCGGGCGTGGGTTTGATTTCGCCGCCGCCGCACCACGACATCTACTCGATCGAGGACCTCGCCCAGCTGATCCACGACCTCAAGAACGCCAACCCGAACGCGCGCATCCACGTGAAGCTCGTGTCCGAGGTCGGCGTCGGCACGGTCGCGGCCGGTGTGTCCAAGGCGCACGCCGACGTCGTGCTCATCTCGGGCCACGACGGCGGCACCGGCGCGTCGCCGCTGTCGTCGATCAAGCACGCGGGTGGCCCGTGGGAGCTGGGCCTGGCCGAGACGCAGCAGACGCTGCTGGCCAACCGGCTGCGCGACCGGATCGTCGTGCAGACCGACGGCCAGCTCAAGACCGGGCGTGACGTCGTCGTCGCCGCGCTGCTCGGGGCCGAGGAGTTCGGTTTCGCGACCGCGCCGCTGGTGGTGTCGGGCTGCATCATGATGCGGGTCTGCCACCTCGACACGTGCCCGGTGGGCGTCGCGACGCAGAACCCGAAGCTGCGCGAGAAGTTCAGCGGCAAGGCCGAGTACGTCGTCAACTTCTTCGAGTTCATCGCCCAGGAAGTGCGGGAGTACCTGGCGGAGCTGGGCTTCCGGTCGATCGCCGAGGCGGTCGGCCACGCCGAGTTCCTCGACAAGCGCAAGGCGATCGAGCACTGGAAGGCTTCGGGGCTGGACCTGTCGCCGATCTTCCACGTGCCCGACATGGCGCCGGCGGGCCTGCGCCTGCAGCAGACGCTGCAGGACCACGGGCTGGAGAAGGCGCTCGACAACACGCTGATCCAGCTGGCCGAAGGCGCGTTGAACTCCGGCGACAAGGTGCGGCTGGAACTGCCCGTCCGCAACGTCAACCGGACCGTCGGCACCATGCTCGGCTCCGAGCTGACCAAGCGGTGGGGCGGCGAAGGCCTGCCCGACGACACCATCGACGTCACCTTCACCGGCACCGCGGGCCAGTCGTTCGGCGCGTTCGTGCCGAAGGGCATCACGCTGCGGCTGATCGGCGACGGCAACGACTACGTCGGCAAGGGCCTCTCCGGTGGCCGGCTCATCGTGCGGCCGCCGCGTGAGGCGAAGTACGTCGCCGAAGAGCAGATCATCGCGGGCAACGTCATCGCCTACGGCGCCACCAGCGGTGAGATCTTCATCCGCGGCAAGGTCGGCGAGCGGTTCTGCGTGCGCAACTCGGGCGCGCTGGCCGTCGTCGAAGGCGTCGGCGACCACGGCGGCGAGTACATGACCGGCGGCCGGATGGTCGTGCTCGGCCCGATCGGGCGCAACTTCGCGGCCGGCATGTCCGGCGGCATCGCCTACGTGCTCGACCTGCCCGCGCACCGCGTCAACCCGGAGATGGTCGACCTCGACCCGCTCGACTCCGAGGACGCGGACTTCCTGCGCGAGACGCTGGAAAAGCACTACGACGAAACGGAATCCGCGGTCGCGCGGGAACTGCTGGCCGACTGGGACGCGGGTGTCGACCGCTTCGGGAAGGTCATGCCGAAGGACTACAAGCGCGTGCTCGCGGCGCAGGTGCAGGCCGAGCGCGACGGGCGCGACGTGAACGAGGCGATCATGGAGGCCGCACATGGCTGACCCCAAGGGCTTTCTGACCACCACGCGCGAAGAACCCAAGCGCCGTCCCGTCGACCTCCGGCTGATGGACTGGCGAGAGGTCTACGAAGACTTCGCGACGACGAAGCTGGAGAAGCAGGCCGGCCGCTGCATGGACTGCGGCATCCCGTTCTGCCACCAGGGCTGCCCGCTCGGGAACCTCATCCCGGAGTGGAACACGCTGGTGTGGCGGGACGACTGGCGCCAGGCCATCGACCGGCTGCACGCGACGAACAACTTCCCGGAGTTCACCGGCACGCTGTGCCCTGCCCCGTGCGAAACCGCGTGCGTGCTCGGGATCAACGACGACCCGGTGACCATCAAGCGCGTCGAGATCTCCATCGTCGACCGCGCCTTCGAAGAAGGCTGGATCACGCCGGAGGTCCCCGCCGTCCGCACCGGCAAGAAGGTCGCGGTCGTGGGCTCCGGTCCGTCGGGACTCGCCGCGGCGCAGCAGCTCACGCGCGCGGGCCACAGCGTCGTGGTCCTCGAGCGGGCCGACAAGATCGGCGGGCTGCTGCGCTACGGCATCCCCGAGTTCAAGATGGAGAAGTCCCGCCTCGACCGGCGGCTCGACCAGATGCGCGCCGAGGGCACGGAGTTCCGGACGTCGGTGAACGTCGGCGTGGACGTCACGGCCGAGGAGCTGACTGCTTCGTACGACGCCGTTGTGCTCGCCGGTGGCGCGACCGACTGGCGCGACCTGCCGATCCCGGGCCGGGAGCTGGACGGCATCCACCAGGCGATGGAGTTCCTGCCGCCGGCCAACCGGGTCGCCTCGGGCGAGCTGGAGAAGTCGCCGTTCGACGCTTCGGGCCTGGACGTGGTCGTGATCGGCGGCGGCGACACCGGCGCGGACTGCGTCGGGACGTCGCACCGCCAGGGCGCGCGTTCGGTGACGCAGTTGGAGATCATGCCCAAGCCGCCGGAGTCGCGGTCGGACGCCCACCCGTGGCCGACGTACCCGATGATCTACCGGGTGTCCTCGGCGCACGAAGAGGGCGGCGAGCGGCTGTACGCGGTCAACACGCAGGAGTTCCTGGGCGACGACTCCGGCCGGGTCCGCGCGCTGAAGCTGGTCGAGGTGCGCAACGAGGGCGGCAAGTTCGTCCCCGTCGAGGGTTCCGAGCGCGAGCTGCCCGCGCAGCTCGTCCTGCTGGCCATGGGCTTCCTCGGCCCGCAGAAGCAGGGGCTCCTGGAGGACCTCGGCGTCGAGCTGGACGCGCGCGGCAACGTCGCCCGCGACAAGGCGTTCAAGACCAGCCTGGACAACGTGTTTGTGGCCGGCGACATGGGCCGCGGCCAGTCCCTGATCGTGTGGGCGATCGCGGAGGGCCGCAGCGCCGCGGCCGGCGTCGACGCTTTCCTGACCGGGCGGGACTTCCTGCCCGCCCCGATCGCGCCGACGGACCGGCCGATCGCGTAGAACCCGGCGTCGGCGGAGGTGTCACTGTCGCCACCTCCGCCGGCGCTGTCCCACTTTTCAGCCGAAGTAGTGGCCCTTCTCGATGTCCTCGAGGAGGCCGGGCCGGGTCGGGCGCCAGCCGAGCAGCTCCCGCGTGTGCGTGCTGCGCGCCGGCTGGTCGACCGCCAGGATCCCGCCCAGGAAACCCAGTTCCTCGGCCGGCACCGACGCGGTCGGCAGCTCGAGGTGCCTGCCGATCACCGCGGCGATCTCGCGGATCTCGACGCCTTCGTCGCCCACCGCGTGCAGCACCGAGCCCGCCGGGGCCTGCTCCAGGGCCAGCCGGAACAGGTGCGCGGCGTCGAGGACGTGCACCGCGGGCCAGCGCTGCGTGCCGTCACCGACGTAGGCCGCGGCCCCCTTCTCGCGGCTGAACTCGACCAGCCGGACGATGAAGCCGTGCCGGTCGCCTTCGCCGTGCACCGAGCGCGGCAGCCGCACCACCGACGAGCGGACCCCGCGCCCCGCCATGGCGACGACCGAGCGGGCGATGTCCAGCCGGCCCGCCAGCGGCCCGAAGCCCTCGGGCTCGTCCTGCTCGGTCGACGGCCGCCCGGCGACCACCGGCGTGCCCGACGCGGCCACGAACGGCTTCCCCGCCACCGCCGAACCCAGTGCTTCGACCGCACGCGCGTCGGTCTCGATCGACTCGGCGATCCGGCTGAAGTCGTGCCCGAAGGCCAGGTGGACGACGCCGTCGGCGCGCTCGGCGGCGTTCTTCAGGGTGTCGAGGTCGGTCAGGTCGCCGCGGAGCACGTCCGCGCCCATGGCTTCGACCGCGGCCGCCGAAGCGTCCGACCGGGCCAGCCCGACGACCTCGTGCCCCGCGCCGAGCAGCTCGGGGACGACGGCCGAGCCGATCCAGCCCGACGCGCCGGTGACGAATACCCGCATGACAACCTCCGTGCTGTGATGACACCTGGTGCCATCACCCTAGCACCGTGATGACACCTGGTGTCATCGCCTAAGCTGGACCGCATGAGCCGCTGGGAGCCGAACACGCGCGAGCGGCTGATGCGCGCCGCGGTGGCGGAGTTCCTCGACCGGGGCTACGAGAGCGTCACCGTCGCCGAGATCACCGAGCGCGCCGGCCTGACCAAGCGCACGTTCTTCCGCCACTACGCGGACAAGCGCGAGGTGCTGTTCGCGGGGCAGGAGATCCTGACGCGGCTCTTCGCCGACTCGATCGCGGCGGCACCCCCGGAAGCGACACCGATCGAGGCGATCGGAGCCGCGCTGGACGCGACCGGCGAGGAGTTCGGGCCGGAGCGGCGGGAGTGGGCGCGGAAGGTGAAGGAAGTGGTCGCGGGCCACAGCGACCTGCGGGAGCGGGAACTGCTGAAGCGCGCGAAGCTGACGGCCGCGATGGCGGGGGCGTTGCGCGAGCGCGGCGTCGGGGAACCGGCGGCGAGCCTGGCGGCGGAGATCGGCGGCCTGGCTTTCTCGACGGGCTTCGCGCGGTGGGTGGAGCCGTCGAACGAGCGCGGTTTCGGGGAGCTTTCCCGCGCGGCTCTGGCGGAACTGGTGGCGGCGACCGCCTCGCTCGGCTGACGGGTCCTCGGCGTCACCGCCCGCAGACCGCGCGCGACCGGCCTTCACCGGTCCAAGAGAGCGCTTCCCAGCGGCGTCAGCGAATGCAGCACCGTGTTCCGCTCCCGGTGCGTGATGATCAGCCCCGCCCGCCGCAGCACCGTCGTGTGCTTGCTGACCGCCGACGGCGTGACCCCCAGCCGCGCCGCCAGTTCCGACGTCGAGCAGCCGACCGCCAGGATCGTCAGCGCCGCCGCGCGGGTCGGGCCCAGCAGGTCCGCCAGCGCGTTGCCCGGTGCCTTCCGGGCCGCGCGGTCGAGGCCCGCGGTGTGCGCCGCGTGGCGGACACACGGGTACAGGAGCCGGGGAACGCCGCCCGGCAACGGCGGAACCAGCGACGGTGCCACCGAAAAGTACGTCGGGACCAGCAGCAGGCCCGTGCCTTCCGACGGGAGGGTGCCGGGGAGGCCGTCGTCGGTCTCCAGGACCGGGGCCCTCCAGCGGACCTTGGGGCGCAAGCCGGTCAGCAGCGCGTCGACGCCGCCGTGGAGCAGCACCTGCGTGCGCATGCCGAGGTCCGCGTCCACCTGGGCGCACAGCAGGTCCCAGCCCGGCGCGAGCGCCAGGTCGTGGTAGTCCTGCATGGCCTGGACCAACCGGGGCAGGCCGGCGGTGTCGCCGTCGGCGAAGGCGGCCGCCCACGGTGGCAGGTCGTGGTCGGCGGGCGCCGTGCGCAACGCGGCCTTGAGGCTCACCGAGTCCGCCTTCAGCACCGCCGCGAGGCCCGTCTCGAGGTCGTAGCGGCCCGCCGCGGGCACCAGGAACTCCGGGATCGGCGCGTCCGGGCGGCACAGCCACATCAGCACCGCCGCGGAGTCCGGCAAGCCCTGCCAGACCCGGTAGCGCCACCGGTTGAACGCCGCCGAAGCCGCGTTCCGGCCGCCGTCGCGCCGCTGCAGGACCTGCAGGCTCGCGGCCAGCTCCCCCATCGGGTCGGCCGCGGCGGCGAGGCCGACGCGGACGAGGTCCGGCAACGTCAGGTCGATGCGCACGATCCCTCCGGGTCTCTGCCCCTCCATCGGGTGAAGATCTCGTTCCGTTACATAGCTGACCTGGGTTTTTGCCTCTCCGGGAAATCTTCTCGACGAGGACGGACGGGCCCTGAATGATGGCTCCAGAGACCGCTTTCGGGGGTTCGCGGTCTCGACGAGGGGGAATCGCCGGCACGTTCCAGCGCCGGGCCGCGACGGTCCGGCGCCGGTTGCCGCGCGCCTTCGTCGTCAGCACACCGATGATCCGAAAAGGGGAACGATGACGAAGATGAAGCGCCTCATGGTGACGGTCGCCGCGACCGCGGGCCTGCTCGGCCTGGTGGCCGTGCCGCAGGCCGGCGCCGCGCCCGCCGACGGCAAGGGCACCGCGGTCACGTCGATCGGCGACCTGAAGCTGCGCCCGGCGAAGGTGGCCGGTGTCCAGCAGAAGAAGTCGACGAACACGATGGCCGCCGCGGCCGTCGACCCGGGCCCGTACCTCATCGAGTCCGTGGCCTTCGGCCGCTGCTGGGACGCCGACCTGAACACCATCAACGCCAACGGCACCAAGGTGCAGCTCTGGGACTGCAACGACACCGCCGCCAACCAGGCGTGGTGGCTGACGCAGAACCCGGAGGGCTACTTCCGGTTCCAGAACTACCAGAGCGGCCGGTACCTCGACGCCGACGCGAACTCGATCGGCAAGAACGGCACCAAGATCCAGCTCTGGGACTTCCAGGCCGGTGGCAAGAACCAGTGGTGGAGCCTGACCGAGATCCCCGAGGGCTACCTGCGCCAGCAGACCCCGGCCAGCCCGCGCTACCTGACCGCCGAGGGTTCGGTCGGCGGCAACGGCACGCGGCTGCAGCTGTGGGACTTCATCGCGGGCGGCAAGTCGCAGTGGTGGTTCTGATCCGCTAGGCAAGGGAACGCGGGCCCCGCTCGGGGCCCGCGTTTCCGCTTCCGCGTAGTACCTTTGCAGATTCGGAAGGTGCTGCGGAGGGATGGGCTTGGACCGGCACGAACGGCTCAGCGCACTGCTGGACATGGTGGGGCAGCGGGAAAAGATCGACGTCGAGGCCTCCGCGGAAGAGCTCGACGTCTCCGCCGCGACGATCCGGCGCGACTTGGACCACCTGGCCGGGCGCCAGCTGCTGACCCGCACCCGGGGCGGCGCGGTGGCCAGCAACGTGGCGTACGACCTGCCGCTGCGGCACAAGGCCGCGCGCAACGCCCCCGAAAAGCAGCGCATCAGCGCCGCCGCCGCCCGCCTGGCCGAACGCGGCATGGTGATCGGCCTCAACGGCGGCACGACGAGCACCCAGGTCGCCCGCGCGCTCGCGCTGCGCCCGGAACCGCCGGGCCGGGACGGCTCGCCGGCGCTGACGGTGGTGACCAACGCGCTCAACATCGCCCACGAGCTGGCGGTGCGCCCGCACATCAAGATCGTGGTGACCGGCGGCGTCGCCCGGCAGCACTCCTTCGAGCTGACCGGGCCACTGGCGAGCCTGTTCCTCGACCAGATCACCCTCGACCTGGTGTTCCTCGGCGTGGACGCGTTCGACGCCGAGCGCGGCGCGTACGCCCACCACGAAGGCGAAGCGAGCATCAACCGGCTGATGGCCTCGCGGGCGCGGCACGTGGTGGTGATCGCGGACAGCGGCAAGCTCGGCGGCCACGCGTTCGCCCGCATCTGCGACACGGCGGCGGTCGACCGGCTGATCACCGACTCGGGCGCGGACCCCGGCCACATCGAGGCGTTCGAAGCGGCCGGGGTCGACGTCCTGCTGGCGTAGCGGCGTCGCGGGGACCGCCGGACCGGCCGCGCTGACCCGGTCCTGGCTCAGGCGTCCAACAGGTCGAACGCCAGCAGGCCGGCGCCGAGGCGGCCGGCTTCGTCGCCCAGCTTCGCGATCCGCAGCTCCGGCATCTTCTGGAACGTCAGGTGCGCCGCCAGCCACTCGCGCACCGGCTCCAGCACGTAGTCGGCCGCGGTGAACAGGCCGCCGCCCAGGACGATCACCTCCGGGCCGAGCAGCGTCAGCAGCGTCCGGATGCCGTGGCCGAGGCCGTCGAGCGCGTCCTGGACCACCGCGACCGCGACCTCGTCGCCGCCGCGGGCCAGCTCCACCACCTCGCGGGCGCCGTCGGCCGGGCGGCCGGTGCGCTCGGTGTAGCGGCGCGCGATCGACGCCGCCGACGAGATCGCCTCCAGGCAGCCGGTCGCGCCGCAGCCGCACTTGCCGGGGTGGCCGACGTCGATGTGCCCGACCTCGCCCGCCTGCCCGTGCGCGCGGTGGATCCGGCCGTCGAGCAGCAGCGCGGCCGCGATGCCGGTGCCGACCGGGATGAACGCCGCGTTCGTCGCGCCCTGCCCGGCGCCGACCCGGAACTCGGCGATGCCGCCCGCGGTGACGTCGTGCCCGAACGCCACCGGCAGCCCGAGCCGTCCTTCCAGGAGCTCGCCGAAGTGCACCTCGCGCCAGTCGAGGTTGGCCGAGAAGTGGCAGATCCGGGTCTCCTCGTCGACGATCCCGGGCACCACGACCCCGACGGCGGCGGGCCGCCCGGTGCCCGCCTGCTCCGCCAGCGCGGCCACGATGTCCACGACCTGCGCCGCGAGCGCCGTCCCGTCCGCGCTGCGCGCCGTCTCCGCCCGCAATGCCGCCTGGGGCCGCAGCTGCTCGTCGAGCAACGCCGCCTTGATCGTCGTCCCGCCCACATCGAGGGCCGCCACCATTCGAGTCACCGCGGCATTGTCACATTGACGGGGCCGGAACGGCGGACCTACGCTCAACCGGCCAGACGAGGAGATTCCGGAACGCGGTGCAAGTCCGCGCGGTCGCGCCACTGTGACCCCCGCCAGGGGGAAGCCAGACCCGGACCCTCGTGACCGACCCCGATGAGGCCGCGAAAGCCCGAGGAGGCCACGCCCATGTCCCACACGGCAGCTCCCGCCGTCCCGCTCCCGATCCGCATCCCGATCCGTGAGATCGTGCCGTGGGCGGTGTTCGTGGTGCTCCTCGCCCTGATCGCGCTGTACTTCGTCAGCGCCGAGCAGGGCGCGATGGCGGTCTTCGCGAACTCCTACGTCCACGAGTTCGTGCACGACGGCCGGCACCTGCTGGCCTTCCCCTGCCACTGAGCGGCGGGCACGCACTCCCATGATGAAGACCCTGCTGGTCCGCGGCATGCTCGCGGGCCTGATCGCCGGCGTGCTCGCGTTCGGGTTCGCCTACGCCTTCGGTGAGCCGTCGGTCGACACCGCCATCGGCCTCGAAGAGTCCGGCGGCCACTCGCACTCGCATTCGCACGACGCCGGCGCCACGCCCGCCGAGGAGCACGACGAGGAGCTGGTCCCCCGGGACGTCCAGAGCACCCTCGGGCTGCTCACCGGCGTCCTGGTCTACGGCGTGGCGATCGGCGGCCTGCTCTCGCTCGCCTTCGCGTTCGCCCAAGGCCGCCTGGGCACCCTGCGCCCGCGCGTGACGGCACTGCTGCTCACGGCGGGCGCGTTCGCCGTGGTGTTCCTGGTGCCGTTCCTCAAGTACCCGGCCAACCCGCCCGCGGTGGGCCAGCCGGGGACGATCGGCGCGCGCACCGAGCTGTACTTCGGGTTCGTCGCGGTGTCCCTGCTCGCGGGCATCCTCGCGACGGTGTTCGGCCGCAAGCTCGCGGACCGCTTCGGCGCCTGGAACGGCTTCCTCCTCGCGGCGGCGGGCTACCTCGTCGTGATCGGCGTGGTGGCCTGGCTGATGCCGGCGGTCGACGAGGTCCCGGCGGAGTTCCCGGCGTCGACGCTGTGGAGCTTCCGCACGGCGTCGGTCGGCACGCAGGTGACGCTGTGGCTGGCGCTGGGCCTGGCTTTCGGCGCCTTCGCGGAGAAGGCGCTCACGAAGAAGACCGCCGTCGCCGCTTGACTAGGGGGCGCCCGGCGGGACGAACGGAAGTCCCGCCGGCGCGCCCCGCTCGAGCAACGCGAGCAGCGTCGCCGCGTCCAGGTGGGCGTCGATCGCGTCGGCCAGCTTGTCGAGCATTTCCTCGCGCAGGTCCCCGAAACCGGGCGCGTCCGGCGCGGGCGTCCACCCGACGCCCGCCTGCGCCGCCGCTTCGGTGAGCCACGCGCGGCGGAAGCCGTCGTTCTCGAAGGCGCCGTGCCACATCGTGCCCCACACCGATCCGGCGCGCACGCCGTCCAGAAAGGACTCCAGACCCGCCGGCGCGGTCACCGAGCCGTGGTGGATTTCGTAGGCGCGCACCGGGTTTCCGCGCCACTCCCCTGACGGCCGCGCCAGCACCTTCTCCGCGGCGAACGCCACCCGCGTCGGCAGCAGGCCGAGCCCGGACACCGGACCGGCGCCGGACTCGACATCGTCCACAATGGACTCCGCGAGCATCTGGTAGCCGCCGCAGATGCCGAGCACCGGCCGTCCGGCCGCCGCGCGCGCCGCGACCGCCCTGTCCAGGCCGCGTTCGCGCAGCCAGGCGAGGTCGTCGACGGTGGCGCGCGAACCGGGCAGCACGACGACGTCCGCGGCCACGACGACGTCCGGGTCGGCGGTCAGCGTGACCGTGACCCCGGGCTCGGCGGCGAGCGCGTCGACGTCGGTGGCGTTGGACGCGCGCGGGAACCGGACGACGGCCACGCGCAGGCCGCCGCCGTGGGTCTCCCGCCGCCAGCCCGCGGCCGCCAGCGCGTCCTCCGAGTCGATCCACACGCGGTCGAGCCAGGGCAGCACGCCCAGCACGGGCCGTCCGGTGACCTTCTCGAGGCTGTCCAGGCCCGGGCGCAGCAGGCCGACGTCGCCGCGGAACTTGTTGACCACCCAGCCCGCGACGAGCGCCTGGTCCTCGGCCGAGAGCAGCGCGAGGGTGCCGAACATCGCGGCCAGCACCCCGCCGCGGTCGATGTCGCCGACGACCAGGACCGGCAGCCCGAACCGCCGCGCGAGCCCCATGTTGACGTAGTCGCCGCCGCGGAGGTTGATCTCCGCCGGGCTGCCGGCGCCCTCGCAGACGACGACGTCGTAGCGGGCGCTGAGGTCTTCGTACGCGCCGAACGCGATTTCGGCGAGCCCGGCCCGGCCGGTGGCGTACTCACCGGCTTCGAGCGTGCCGAACGGCTTCCCGAGCGCGACGACGTGACTGCGCCGGTCGCTCCCGGGCTTGAGCAGCACGGGGTTCATGGCGGCCTCGGGCTCCACCCCGGCGGCGCGCGCCTGCACCCACTGCGCCCGGCCGATCTCGGCGCCGTTGCCGCAGACCATGGAGTTGTTGGACATGTTCTGGGCCTTGAAGGGGGCCACGCGGATCCCGCGGCGTGCGAGCCACCGGCAGATCCCGGCGGTGACCAGGCTCTTCCCGGCATCGGACGTCGTGCCGGCGACGAGGAGGCCGCTCACCGGTTGTCCACAGCCACGGCGCCGGCCCCCGAGTTGTCCACAGATCGCCGAGCGGAGCTTTTCCCCCGGCGGGGGCCGATAGACTGGACAGGGGCCGCCCCCCAGGGAGTGGTGGGGGCTGCGATGGCGGCGGCGACCAGCAGCGCGGCCGCGCCGACCCGCCGGGACAACCGCACTGCCCGCCGCAGGTCCACCGGCTCCGGCTCGCGGCCCTCCCCCAGCCTCGCCCGGCTCTCCACCTCGCCGCCGTAGCTGTTCGTCCCGCCCAGCCGGATGTCCAGCGCGCCGGCGAACGCCGCCTCGACCTGACCCGCGTTCGGGCTGGGGTGCTGCCCGCCGTCGCGGCGCCAGACCCGCCACGACGCCCGCGCCCGGCCGCCCGCGCACACCGCCGTGAGCGCCGCCCCGAGCCGCGAGGGCACCAGGTTGACCAGGTCGTCGGCCCGCGCCGCGGCCCAGCCGAAGTTCCGGTGGCGCGCGGAGCGGTAGCCGACCATGGCGTCGAGCGTGTTGAGCGCCCGGTACCCGAGCAGCCCCGGCAGCCCGGCCACCGCACCCCAGAACAGCGGCGCGACCACGGCGTCCGACGTGTTCTCGGCGATCGACTCGGTGGCCGCGCGGGTCAGTTCGGCGGAATCGAGCGTCGTCGCGTCGCGCGCGCAGAGGTGCGAGAGCCGCTGACGCGCTTCGGGCACTTCGCCCGCTTCGAGCAGTCTGGCCATTTCGGTGCCTTCGGCCGCGAGACCGCGTCCGCCCAGCACGACCCAGGTAGACACCGCTGTCAGCACGAAGCGCGCGAAGGGACTTCGCCGTGAAGCCGTCTGAAGCGCGACGCCCAGCCCTACAGCGGCGAAGGTGCACAACCCCGCGTACACGGCTCCGCGCGGCTTCGAGTCCGCCCACAGACGGTGTTCCAGCCGCGCGGCGGCACTCCCGAACAGGGCGACCGGATGGCCCGTTCGGGGGTCACCGAACAGAGCGTCGGCCCCATATCCGGTAACGAGTCCGGCAGCGGTTGTCCCTAGACGGAGTGGCACGTGGCGCACGGTAGCGCGTGCACCACAATGCCGGGTATGACCAAGCTGACCCACCGGCTCGCCGGGTACCTCGAGACCCTGGCGCGCGCACTACGCCGGTACGGCCGCGACGAAGGCAAGGTGCTGGTCCTCGGTGGCGTCCGCTCGGGGAAGTCGCGGCACGCCGAGCGGCTCGTGGCCCGCCACCCGCACCTCGTCTACGTCGCGCCCGGCCTGCCCGCGAGCGACGACGACCCCGAATGGGCCGCGCGGGTGGCCGCGCACCAGGCGCGACGGCCGGCGCACTGGAAGACCGTGGAGACCACCGACCTCGCCGGCACCCTGCGCACGGCCACCGAGCCGCTGCTCATCGACTGCCTCGGCACCTGGCTGTCGCGCGTCCTCGACGAGATCGGCGCCTGGGACGGCAAGCGCGGCTGGGAGCACCGGCTCGACGACCGGCTCGAAGACTTCCTCGCCGCGTGGGCCGCGGCGCGGGTGCCGGTGGTCGCGGTCAGCAACGAGGTCGGCAGCGGTGTGGTGCCCGCAACGTCGTCCGGACGGCTGTTCCGTGATGTGCTGGGCGCACTCAACAACCGGGTGTCCGCCGACGCCGACCGGGTCGTGCTGGTCGTCGCGGGCCGGGCGCTCGACCTGTAGCAGGAGGCGCCCCGTGTTCGACGTACCCGTGCCCGACCCCGCCGCCCGCGCCGCCGCGCTGGAGCGGCTCGACGGCCTGGTCAAGCCCCTCGGCGCGCTCGGCAGGCTGGAGGAGCTCGCGGCCTGGCTGTCCGCGGCGCACGGCAGCGTGCCGCCGCGTCCGCTCGACGACGTCCGGGTGGTGGTCTTCGCGGGCGACCACGGCGTCTCGGCGCTGTCGGCGTACCCGCGCGAGGTCACCGCGGCGATGGTCCGGGTGTTCCTGGCGGGCAAGAGCGGCGTGAACGTGCTGGCGGCGCAGGTCGGCGCGCGGGTCCGGGTGGCCGACCTCGGCGTCGACTGGGACGGGGCGGACGTCCCGGACTCGGTCACGGCGCACAAGATCCGCCGCGGTTCGGGCTCGATCGACGTCGAGGACGCGCTGGCCCCCGGCGAAGCGCGCGCGGCGTTCGAGGCAGGCCGCGCGATCGCCGGCGAAGAGGGCGAAGCGGACCTGCTCATCCCGGGCGACATGGGCATCGGCAACACAGCGGTGTGCGCGGCGGTGGTCGCGGCCTCGCTGGGCCTGCCGGCGGCGGAGGTGGTCGGCACGGGCACGGGCGTGGACGCGGCGGGCCTGTCGCGGAAGACGTCGGCGGTGGCGGCAGCGTTGTCACGGGCTTCGGGCCGCGTCGAGGACCCGTTCGACCGCCTGACGGCGCTGGGCAGCGCGTGCCTCGCGGCCACGGCGGGCTTCCTGGTCGAGGCAGCGGTTCGCGGCATCCCGGTCGTGCTGGACGGCGTCTTCTCGGGCGCGGCGGCCCTGGTCGCGCGGGACATCGCACCGGGCGCGGAGCAGTGGTGGCTGGCCGGGCACCGGTCGACGGAGCCCTCGCAGGCGTTCGCGCTGAAGGCGCTCGGACTGGAGCCGATCCTGGACCTCGGCCTGCGGCTGGGCGAGGGCAGCGGAGCGGTGCAGGCAGTCCCGACCCTGCGAGCGGCGCGGGCGATCCTGGCGGACATGGGCCTGCTGGCGGACCTGGCGTGAGCACCGGGCCCAAGCGCCCCAATGTGGCCTTCGTTGCGTCTAGCGCACCCAAGGCGGCCTTGGTTGCGTCCCGCGCACCCAAGGTGGCCTTCGGTGCGTCCCGCGCACCCAAGGTGGCCTTGGTTGCGTCCCGCGCACCCAATGTGGCCTTGGTTGCGTCCCACGCACCCAAGGCGGCCTTCGGTGCGTCCCACGCACCCAAGGCCACATTGGGGCGCGCGTGAGCCGCTGGGGGGACTCCGCGCGGATGGCCGTCGGAACCCTCACCACCATCCCGGTCCCGGCCCCCCGCACCATCAACCCCCGCACGGCGAGCGGCGCCATGGTCCTCGCCCCCCTTGCCACCCTCCCCCTGGCCCTCGCCGCCGCCCTCATCGTCGCCGCCGGGCAAGCCCTCCACCTCCCGGACCTCGCCACCGCCGCCCTCGCCGTCGGCGCCGTCGCCCTCGGCAGCCGAGGCCTCCACCTCGACGGCCTCGCCGACACCGCCGACGGCCTGGGCGCCTCCTACGACCGCGCCAAGGCCCTCGACGTCATGCGCCGCGGCGACTCGGGCCCGACCGGCGTCGCGACCCTCGTCCTCACCCTCCTCATCCAAGTCGGCGCCCTCACCGACCCGTACCAAGCGTTCGCCGCCGTCCTCATCGGCCGCTGCACGCTCTCGATGGCCTGCGCCCGCGGCATCCCCTCCGCGCGGCCGGAAGGACTCGGCGCCACCGTCGCGGGCTCGGTCCCCCGCACCGCCGCCCTCGCGATCGCCGTGGCCGCCGCCGCACTCGCCACCCTCCTGCCCGGACTCCCGTGGTGGCGCGGCCCGCTCGCGGTCGTCCTCGCCTACGCGGTCACCGCCGCGCTCCTCAACCGCTGCACGAAACGGCTCGGCGGCATCACCGGCGACGTCCTCGGCGCCGGGGTCGAAGCCGCCGTCGCGGCCTCGCTCCTCGCGCTCGCCTGAAACTGTCGTACCCCATCCCTACAGTCGGCTACGTGAACCGCACCGACCGTTTGTACGCGCTCGTCGAAGAGCTCCGCGCCGTCGCGCCCCGCCCGCGGAGCGCGCGCTGGCTCGCGGGCAAGTTCGAGGTCAGCGCCCGCACCGTGGAGCGCGACATCGGCGCGCTCCAGCAGTCCGGCGTGCCGATCTACGCCGAACCCGGGCGCACCGGCGGCTACTGCCTCGACCGGTCGCACACGCTGCCGCCGGTCAACCTGACGCCGGGGGAAGCCGTCGCGATGGCGCTCGCCCTGCGCCGGCTGGACGGCACGCCGTTCCGCGCCGAAGCCGGGTCGGCGCTGCGCAAGCTCGTCGCCGCCATGCGGAAGGACGACGCCGCCGCGGCGCAGGACCTCGCCGCCCGCGTCCACCTGCTCGGGGACGCGGGCAGCCCGCCGCCGATGCCGCACGTGCTCGGCACCCGCCGCGTCCTGCGCATCGGCTACGCCGACCGGGAAGGAGCCGTCACGCGCCGGGAGGTCGAGCCGCTGGGCTACGTCGGCAAGCCCGACCACTGGTACCTGGTGGCCTGGTGCCGGCTGCGCGAGCAGGTCCGGGTCTTCCGCACCGACCGCATCACCTCGATCGCCGCGACCGCCGAGGTGCCCCCGCCCCGCCCGTTGCGGCGCGAGGACCTCGACATCCCCTACGGCGTCGTCGAACAGCTCACTTTGGCGGGGTGAACACGGAAAAATGGTTGCCCGCGGGATCGAGCAGGTGCGCGAACGTGACGCCGACGGGGTTGACGACCGGAGGCCGCTGCACCTTGCCCCCGGCGGCTTCCGCGCGCTCGCACGCGGCGGCGACGTCCTCGACGAGCACGGTGAAGATCGCGTAGTCCCCGGCACCCGTGGCGAGCCCGCCGCGCGAGCCGCCGGTGTCGATCACGCGGTAGGCGGGGTCGGGGCTCGCCGACTCGTCCTGGACGGCCTTCCAGCCGAAGACGTCGCCGTAGAACCGTTCGGCGGCCGCCGGGTCGGTCGCGCCGATCTCGAACCAGGCGACGTCGTTGAATCCGGGCATGGGGTTCCTTTCGCTGCCACGCCGGGCGTTTCCCGGCTCCGCCCACTGTGGGCGGTGGTGGCGACAGCCCCCTGTCGGTGTTTAGCGAACTTCTTCCAGCGCCTTCAGGAACGCGTCCGTCGTCGCGCGGTCGCGCACGGCGAGCCGCAGGTGGTCCGGGCCGAGGCCGGGGAAGGTGTCGCCGCGCCGGACCGCGTAGCCGGCGTCCCGCAGCCGGTCCCGCACCGCGGCCCCGTCCGGGATCCGCACCAGCACGAACGGCCCGCGCGGCTCGCCCAGCACCGGCACACCCGCCGACGCCAGCCCGGACACCAGGTAATCGCGATCTTCCTCCGCGGCTACCGCCAGCTTCTCGGCTTCTTCCAACGAGCTTGGACGACAGCACGCCACTGTGGCGACCGCGGCCAAGGTGGACACCGACCACGGCACCTGCACCGCCCGCAGCCGCTCGACGACTTCGGGCTCGGCGAGCACGTAGCCCGCCCGCAGCCCGGCCAGGCCCCACGTCTTCGTCAGGCTCCGCAGCACGACGACGCCCGGGTGCCCGCCGGCCAGGCTTTCCCCCTCGCCGGGAACGGCGTCGAGGAACGCCTCGTCCACCACGAGCAGCCGGCCCGGCCGCGTCAAGGCCAGCAGCGCGGAAGCGGGGTGCAGCACCGAAGTCGGGTTGGTCGGGTTGCCGACGAACACCAGGTCCGCGTCGGCCGGGACCAGCGCCGGGTCGAGCACGAATCCGTCCTCTTCGGACAAGATCACGCGCGAGACATCGTGCCCCGCGGCCCGCAACGCGGCCTCGGGCTCGGTGAACTGCGGGTGCACGACGACTGCCCGGCGCGGCCGCAAAGCCGACGCCAGCAGCGTGAACGCCTCCGCCGCACCGGCGGTGACCAGGACTTCGTCCACCGCACGCCCGTGCCGCGCGGCCACCGCCGCCGCGGCTTCCGAGGAGGAGGGGTAAGCCGCGAGGGTGTCCAAAGCGGACGCCAGCTCGTCGCGCAGCCACGCGGGTGGCCGCGGGAGGCGGACGTTCACCGCGAGGTCCACCAGCCCCGGCCCGACTTCGCGGTCGCCGTGGTGGTGCAGGTCGTAGTCACGCATGGGCCCGCACCCGGGCCGCGAACCGCTGGGCCAGTTCCGGATAGCCCGCCCAGTGGACGTGCAGGTAGGACGCGTGCAGCGTCGGTGAAGCGAAGCCGTCCAGCTGCCGGTCCCAGCCCCAGGCCGCCGTAGCGCCGTGCGACGGCGTCACCTCGGTGCGGTGGAACTCGTGCCCGGTGACGCGCTGCCCGGCCGCGGCCAGGAGGTTGTCCTCCACGGCCACCGCGCGCCGGTAGCCGAGCTTGCCGCGGGCGGTCATCTTCGCGTCCGCGGGCACCGCACCGACCATCGGGAGGCCATCCAGGGACTGGCACAGGTAAAGCAGGCCGGCGCATTCGGCGCTGACCGGCATCCCGCGCTCGATCGCCGAAGCGACCTGCGCGCGCAACGCCGTGTTCGCCGACAGCTCGGCCGCGTGCACCTCGGGGAACCCGCCGCCGAAGTACAGCCCCGCACACCCTTCGGGCAGGGCTTCGTCGCGCAGCGGGTCGACGTCCACGACGTCCACCCCGCACGCGGCCAGCAGCTCGACGTTCTCGGTGTACCGGAAGGTGAACGCGGGTCCGCCGGCGGCCGCGACCGTCACGCGCGGACCGTCCACACCGGACGGTTCCCACGGCCGCGCCGAAAGCCGCGGCGCGCCCGACGCGATCCGGACGATCGCTTCGAGGTCGACGCCCTCGGTGACCCACGCGGCCAGCGCGGGCAACACGTGCTGGGCTTCCGCGGCCCGTTCCGCCGCCGGGACGAGCCCGAGGTGCCGGCTCGGCGCGTGGATCTCCTCGTTGCGGTACAGCGCGCCCAGCAGCGGGACGCCGGTCGCTTCGAGCGCGGAGGCGATCTCGTCGAGGTGCCGCTGCGAGCCGAGCTTGTTGAGGATGACGCCGGCGAGCCGCACGCGGTTGTCGTAGTGGGCGAAGCCGAGCACGGTCGCGGCGACGCTGCGCGAGGCGGCCGAAGCGTCGACGACGAGCACGACCGGGGCGTCGAGCAGCCGGGCGACGTGCGCGGTCGAGGCGTAGCCCTCGGTGCCGAGCGCGCCGTCGAACAGGCCCATCACGCCTTCGATCACGGCGATGTCGGCACCGGCGGAACCGTGGCGCAGCAACGGGATCAGCCGGTCCTCGCCCTGCAGGAAGGGGTCGAGGTTGCGCGCGGGCCGTCCGGTGGCGAGCGCGTGGTAGCCCGGGTCGATGAAGTCCGGGCCGACCTTGTGCCCGGACACCCGGTGCCCGGCCGCGCGCAGCGCCGCCATCAGGCCGGCGGCGATGGTGGTCTTGCCGTGCCCGGAACCGGGCGCGGCGACCACCACGCGCGCTACCACTCGATCCCCCGCTGGCCCTTCTGGCCGGCGTCCATCGGGTGCTTGACCTTCGTCATCTCGGCGACCAGGTCGGCGGCTTCGACGAGCTCGGGCGGCGCGTACCGGCCGGTGATGACGACGTGCTGGTGGCCGGGCCGCGAGGTCAGGGTGGACACGACGTCGTCCACCTCGAGCCAGCCCCACTTGAGCAGGTAGGAGAACTCGTCGAGGACATAGAAGTCGTGCGCCTCGGCGGCGAGGCGGCGCTTGATCTCCGCCCAGCCCTCGCGGGCGTTCGCGGCGTGGTCCGCTTCGGTGCCAGACTTGCGCGCCCAGCTCCAGCCCTCGCCCATCTTGTGCCACTCGACCGGCCCGCCTTCGCCGGTGTCGTCGTGCAGCCTGCCCAGCGCCTTGAACGCGGCTTCCTCGCCCACGCGCCACTTCGCCGACTTCACGAACTGGAACACGCCGATCGACCAGCCCTGGTTCCAGGCGCGCAGCGCCATCCCGAACGCGGCCGTCGACTTGCCCTTCATCTCGCCGGTGTGCACGGCGAGCAGCGGCCGGTTGCGGCGCTGGCGGGTGGTCAGCCCGTCGTTCGGGACGGTTTCCGGTTTGCCCTGTGGCATCAGGCGGCCCTTCCGGTCCGGGCGCGGACGGCGCTCGCCAGCGATTCGGCGGCGACGTCGGCGAGGGGAACGTGCTCGGCGCCGAGGTGGGCGGCCAGATCGGCGGCCAGGCCGAGCCGCATCTTGCCGCTTTCGCAGTCCATGACGACAGTCGTGACGCCGTTCAGCAGTCCGGCCGCGGCCTGAGCGCGCGCGACGGCGTCCGGGCCGCTGGTGGCGCGGCCGTCGGTGACGACGACGAGCAGCGGGCGGCGCCGCGGGTCGCGGATCTCCTCGACGCGCAGCACCCGTGCGGCCTCCAGGAGCCCTTCGGCCAGCGGCGTCCGGCCGCCGGTGGGCAGGCCTTCGAGGCGGGCCGCGGCGGCGTCGACGCTGATCGTCGGCGGCAGCGCGAGTTCGGCTTCGGCACCGCGGAAGGTCACCAGCCCGACCTTGTCGCGGCGCTGGTAGGCGTCGAGCAGCAGGGACAGCACCGCCGTCTTGACCTCGCGCATGCGAGCCTTGGCGCCCATCGAGCCGGACGCGTCGACGCAGAACAGCACGAGGTTGCCTTCACGGCCTTCGCGCAGCGCGTAACGCAGGTCTTCGGGGCGCAGCTTCAGCGCGGCGCCGTCGCGGCCGCGGGCTTTCTGGTGCGGTGCCGCGGCTTTGACGGTCGCGACCAGGTGCGGCCGTCCGTCGCGGACGCTCGGGGGCTGGACGCCGATGGTGCGGCCGCTGTCGGTGATCGCGCGCGACCGGCGTCCGCGCTCGCCCTCACCCATGCCCTTGACGCGGAAAACCTTGGCCTTGAACGTTTCCCCGGCGCCGATGGTCTTCTGCTGCCCGCCGTTGCGCTGCTGCTGGGGCTGTCCCTGGGGCGCGTCGCCCGGCGGAATCTCCTGCGGGGCCTCGTCCGGGGTCGAACCCGAGCCGGGACCGTCGTCCTCGGGGCCGGGCTGCGGGGGCTGGGCGTCCTGGAGGGCCTGCTCCAGCTGCTCTTCCGAGATGCCGGGCGCGTCGAACGGGTTGCGGCGGCGCCGGTGCGGCAGCGCGAGCCGCGCGGCGACGCGGACGTCTTCGGTGGTCACCTCGTCGCGGCCGGCCCAGGCCGCGTGCGCGACCGCGGTGCGGGCGGTCACGATGTCCGCGCGCATGCCGTCGACCTCGAAGGACGCGCAGACCTCGGCGATCTGGCGCAGGGCGTCGTCGGGGAGCTTCACGGCGGGCAGAAGCTTCTGCGCCGCCTCGATTTCCGCGGCGAGCCGGGCGTCCTCGCCGGCGTACCGCGCGGCGAAACCGTCGGGATCGGCTTCGTAGGCCAGGCGGCGCCGGACGACCTCGACGCGCTGCTCGGGGTCGCGGCTGGAGGCGACCTCGACGGTCAGCCCGAACCGGTCCAGCAGCTGCGGCCGCAGCTCGCCCTCCTCCGGGTTCATGGTGCCGATCAGCACGAACCGCGCCGCGTGCGAGACCGAAACGCCCTCGCGCTCGACGGTCGCGCGGCCCATCGCGGCGGCGTCGAGCAGGGTGTCGACGAGGTGGTCGTGCAGCAGGTTGACCTCGTCGACGTAGAGCAGCCCGCGGTGCGCGGCGGCCAGCAGGCCGGGCTGGAAGTCCGTGACGCCTTCGGCCAGCGCGCGTTCGAGGTGCAGCGACCCGATCACGCGGTCTTCGGCCGCGCCGACCGGCAGCTCGACCAGCTTGGCGGGCCGCCGGTGCGCCTTGGCGCCGTCGTGCGGGCCGTCCGGGCAGAGCGGGTCGGGGGCGGCGGGATCGCAGGAGAACCGGCAGCCGTCGACGACGTCGACGCCCGGCAGCAACCCGGCCAGCGCGCGGACCATGGTCGACTTCGCGGTGCCCTTTTCGCCGCGCACCAGCACCCCGCCGACGGCGGGCGAGATCGAGGACAGGACCAGCGCGAGACGCAGGTCCGGCAACCCGACGACGGCGGTGAACGGGTAGGGCTTCAACAGCACTCCTCCTGGTGGGCGACCGGCCGATCATCGCACAGCGCCGGGCTCGCTTAGGGTGGGAAATCGTGCGCGAAAAATCACGGTTGACGGTGGTGGGGATCGGGGCCGACGGGTGGTCCGGCCTGTCCGAACAGGCGCAAGCCCTGGTCCTCGGCGCCGACGTCGTGCTGGGCGCGCCGAGGCAGCTCTCGTACTTGCCCGACGACGTCGCGCGCGAGCCGTGGCCGTCGCCGTTGCTGCCGGGGCTGGACGCGTTCCTCGCGGAGCACGAAGGACAGCGGATCTGCGTCCTGGCCAGCGGGGATCCGTTTTTGTCGGGGGTCGGCACTACTCTCGTGGCACATGGATACGAGGTCGACGCGTTCCCCGCGCTCTCGTCGGTGACACTGGCCCGCGCCCGGCTGGGCTGGTCCGCCGAGGAGACCGAGGTGGTGACGATCGTCGGCCGCTCGTCGGCCCGGGTCGCCCGGGTGCTGGCCCCGCGGCGGCGGGTGCTGGTGCTGGGTGCCGACGCGACGGCACTGCGCTCCCTCCTCACCGTGCGGGGGTATGGCGAGAGCGAGCTGTTCGCGCTGGAAAACCTGGGCGGCCCCGAAGAGCGCATCACCGACGGCTGGGCGGGCGAACCCGGCCCGCTGACGGTGTTCGCGCTGGAGTGCGCGGGTCCGGCGCTGCCCCTGATCGGCATCCCGGACGACGTGTACGCCCACGACGGCCAGCTGACGAAGCGCGACCTGCGGGTTTCGGCGCTGTCGAGGCTCGCGCCGAGCCCCGGCGAGCTGCTGTGGGACGTCGGCGCGGGCGCGGGCAGCGTCGGCATCGAGTGGTCGCGGCTGCACGGGCTGAACCGCGCGGTCGCGATCGAGCGCGACCCCGAACGAGCGGAGCGGATCGGCCGCAACGCGGTGGACCTGGGAGTACCGGAACTGGAGGTGGTGACGGGAGAGGCACCGGAGGCGCTGAGCGCGTTGCCGGCCCCGGACGCGGTGTTCATCGGCGGCGGGGTGACGGTGCCGGGAGTGCTCGAGACCTGCGTGGCCACCGGAGCACGGGTGGTGGCGCACGGAGTGACGGTGGAGGCGGAACAGGTGCTGGCACGGGCCTATGCGGAACACGGAGGTGAACTGGTGCGGATCGGGGTCGAGCGAGCGGCGCCCCTGGGCGGCTTCACGGGCTGGTCGCCGGCACGTGTGGTGACGCAGTGGAGCAGCCGATGACCCGCCCGCAGCCGAGCCCGGCCGCCGCCGCGGTACGCACCTCGCGGAGCAGCGCCCGCCCGACCCCGGCCGCCACGCCGGCCCGCAACCCCTGGAGCAGCCGATGACCGTGCACTTCATCGGGGCCGGTCCCGGGGCCGCCGATCTCATCACCGTCCGCGGGCGCGATCTCCTCGCCCGGTGCGGGATCTGCCTCTACCCCGGCAGCATGACCCCCACCGACCTCCTCGCCCACTGCCCGCCCGGCGCCGAACTCGTCGACACCGCGAACCTCAGCCTCGAACAGATCGTCGCCCGCATGGTCGAGGCCCACCGCGACGGCCGCGAAGTCGCCCGGCTGACCTCGGGTGACCCGTCGCTCTACAGCGCCGTCGCCGAACAAATGCGGCGGCTCGACGCGGAAAACGTCCCGTACGAGGTCGTCCCGGGCGTGCCTGCCTTCGCCGCGTCGGCTGCCGCGTTGCACCGCGAACTCACCGTGCCCGAAATCGGGCAGAGCCTCGTCATCACCCGCGTTCAGGCGCGCTCCACGAAGATGCCGCCGGGTGAAACCCTCGCCGCCTTCGCCGCTACTGGGGCGACGCTCGCGTTGCACCTCGCGATCAACCACGTCGAGCGGGTCACCGGCGAACTCATCCCGCACTACGGCGAAGACTGCCCGGTCGCCGTCGTCGCGCTCGCGAGCCAGCCCGGCGAGACGATCGTGCGCGGGGTGCTCGGCGACCTCCCCGGCCTGGTCCGCGAAGCCGGGATGACCCGCGCGGCCACCATCTTCGTCGGGCGGGTGCTCGCCGCCACGAACTTTCCCGACAGCTTCCTCTATTCGAGTGCCCGTGACCGGGCCGACCAACCGGAGTCGTTGTGACGGAACTGCGCTGGGGCCTGCTGGCCGCGGGGACGATCGCCGGGCACTTCGCCGCGGGTGTCGAAGAAAGCAGGCACGGCACGCTGGCCGCCGTCGGCGCGCGCGACGCCGGCCGCGCGCGGGAGTTCGCCGCGCGGTTCGGCATCCCGAAGGCGTACGGCAGCTACGAAGACCTGCTCGCCGACCCGGACGTCGACGCCGTCTACGTCTCGACGCCGCACGCCCTGCACAAGGAGTGGGCGATCGCCGCCGCCGAAGCGGGCAAGCACGTGCTGTGCGAGAAGCCGCTGACCATCACCGCGGCCGATGCCGAGGAGGTCATCGCCGCCGCGCGGAAGCACGACGTCTTCCTCATGGAAGGGTTCATGTACCGGCTGCACCCGCAGACGCGGCGGCTGACCGAGCTGATCGCGAACGGGGCCATCGGCGAGGTCCGCGCGGTCGACACCGCGTTCTCCTTCGACAGCAACCCGGAGGAGACCGCCCGGCTCGGCGATCCGGCGCTCGGCGGGGGCGGGATCCTCGACGTCGGCTGCTACTGCACGTCGCTGGCCCGGCTGGTCGCCCAGGCCGCGACCGGCGAGGCCGTCGTGGAGCCGACCGAGGTCAGCGGGATGGCCCGGCTGAACGCGGACGGCGTCGACGAGTACGCGACCGGCCTGCTGCGGCTGCCCGGCGACATCCTCGCGACGATCTCCTGCGGCATCCGCCTGACCCGCGAGGACGGCATCCGCGTGTACGGCTCGCGCGGGCACCTCCACATCCCGCGCCCCGCGTGGATCCACCCGCTGCGGACGCCGGGCACGTCGCAGATCATCCTGACCCCGGCCGGCGGCGAGCCCGAGGTCATCGAGGTCGAAGCGACCCAAGGGGTCTTCGCGCGCGAAGCCGACCACGTCGCCGCGCACGTCGGCGACCGGCAGGCGCCCGAACTGACCTGGGCGGAAACCCTCGCCAACCTGCGGACCCTCGACCGGTGGCGCGAGGCCGTCGGGTACGGGCGGCCCCGGTGATCCTCATCCTCGGCGGCACCGGCGAAGCCCGGAAACTCGCCGAAGACCTGACAGCGCGCGAAGTCCGGGTCGTCTCTTCGCTCGCCGGACGCGTCGCGCGGCCGCGGCTGCCTGTCGGCGAAGTGCGCGTAGGCGGCTTCGGCGGTCCCGAAGGACTCGCGGCCTGGCTCCGCGAGAACGACGTGGCCGCCGTCGTCGACGCCACGCACCCCTTCGCCGAGCGCATCGGCGCCAACGCGGCGAAGGCCGCCGAGCTGACCGGCACTCCGCTCCTGCGGCTGGCCCGACCGGGCTGGCAGCCGGGGCCCGGCGACGTCTGGCACTGGGCGGACGACCTCGCCGACGCCGCGAAAATGCTCCCCGAGCTGGGAAAACGCGTGTTCCTCACCAGCGGCCGCCAAGGGCTGGCCGCCTTCGCGCACCTCGACGACCTGTGGTTCCTGATCCGCTGCGTCGACCCGCCCGGGCCGCCACTGCCGCGCCACCACGAGCTGATCCTGGCCCGCGGGCCGTACGAGGTGGCCGCCGAGCGCGAGCTGCTCGGCCGCGTCGACGTCCTGGTCACCAAGGACTCCGGCGGCGGCCAGACCAGCGCGAAGCTGACCGCGGCCCGCGAGCTGCAGAAGCCCGTCGTGGTCGTCCGGCGCCCGCCGCGGCCGGCGTCCGAGACCGCCGCGACCGTCCCCGAAGCCGTCGAATGGGTCCTGCGCCGATGATCGAAGAGTTTTACGAAGTGCTCCGCAAGCGCCGCGACGTCCGCGGCGAGTTCACCGGCGCGCCCATCCCCGAAGCGACCCTCACACGGGTCCTCGAAGCCGCGCACGCCGCGCCCAGCGTCGGGCTCACCCAGCCCTGGGACTTCGTGCTGGTCGACGACCACCCGACGCGCGAGAGGTTCGCGAAGCACGTCCACGAAGAGCGGGAGGTGTTCGCCGCGCAGCTCGCCGAAGACCGTGCGAGCACCTTCGCGAACATCAAGATCGAGGGCATCCTCGAGTCGAGCCTCGGCATCGTCGTCACCTACGACCCCGCCCGCGGCGCGCCCGACGTGCTCGGCCGGCACGCGATCGCCGACGCCGGCCTCTACTCGGTGTGCCTGGCGATCCAGAACCTCTGGCTCGCCGCCACCGCGGAAGGCCTCGGCGTCGGCTGGGTGAGCTTCTACCGCGAACCGTTCCTGAGCGAGCTGCTCGGCATCCCGGACGGCGTCCGCCCGGTCGCGTGGCTCTGCGTCGGCCCGGTGAGCCGGCTCGAGACCGTGCCGGACCTGGAACGCCACGGCTGGCGCGACCGCCGTCCCCTGACCGAGGCGGTCCACCACGGGCGGTTCACCCCGCGTGATCCGGGGGCTGCGTCAGCCGCCGACCACTGACCCGTTAGCGTTGCGCCGATGCGTCTGATTGCCGTAGCGCTGGGGTTGCTCTCGGCCTTGTGCGCGCTGGCTTTCCCCTTCCTGCCGGTGGTGCAGGACACGGCGGAGGTCGTCTGGCCCACCGGCAGCGACACCCGCTCCGTCAACGCGCCCTTGACCGGGTACTGGGCGCAAGACCTGCGCGCCGAACTGCCGTGCGCGGCGATCCGCTCGGTCGACGCGCGCACGAACGGCCCGGGCCTGCTCTTCGCCACCGTGCCGGACGGGCGCACCGACCCGAACGCCGGCAAGGGCGTCGGCCTGCAGCTGCGCGTGGACAACGGCGTGCTGTTCGCCTCCAGCCAGGGCCAGCAGATCGCGCAGCAGCCGCTGCCCGCCGAGAAGTGCGACGTCGAGCTGGACGTCGACGCGACGCAGATGACCCTGGCCGTGGCCGGGACGCCGATCTTCCACGCCGAAGGCGACGTCCGCCCGCGGGTCGTCGGCATCTACTCCTCGATCAACTCGAGCAAGGACCCGATCGCCGGCCTGCACGTCTCGGTCGTGCCGGACACCCGCTACCAGACGTCGCCGACCGCGCTGAAGATCGTCGTCGGCGTGGTCGCCGTGCTGTCGCTGATCGGCTGCATGATCGCGGTCTGGCGGCGCGACTCCGGCTTCGCGCGCCGCGCCCCGCGCTGGGCGCCGGTCGGCTGGTGGCGGCTGACGCTGCGCGACGCCACGGTGATCGCCGCGCTCGGCGCGTGGGTCTTCATCGGGCCGGTGACTTCGGACGACGGTTACATCCTGACCATGGCCCGGGTCACCGAAGCGACCGGTTACCTGACGAACTACCACCGCTGGTTCGGCGTCGCCGAGGCGCCGTTCGGCTGGTTCTACCACGTCTTCGAGCTGATGACGCACGTCAGCACGGTGCCGCCGTGGATCCGCCTGCCGTCGTTCCTGCTCGGGGTGCTCAGCTGGCTGCTGATCAGCCGCGAGGTGATGCCGCGCCTGGGCACCCAGATCCGCACCAGCCGCCCGGCCAGCTGGGCGGCCGCGACGGTGTTCCTGATCTGGTGGATGCCCTACAACAACGGCGTCCGGCCGGAACCGGTGGCCGCGCTCGGCTCGCTGCTGGCGATCTGCGCGGTCGAGCGCACGCTGGTGACGCGGCGGCTGCTGCCGCTGTGCCTCGGCCTGACCGCGGCCGGGTTCACCCTGGCCGCGACGCCGACCGGGCTGATCGCGGTGGCGCCGTTCCTGGTCGCCGCGCGGCCGCTGTTCAAGCTGGTGCGCCAGCGCGCGACCGAGAGCGGCTGGCTGCCGGTGCTGGCTCCGGTCGCCGCGGCCGGGCTGCTCGTGCTGGTCGTGGTGTTCGCCGACCAGACGTTCGCGACCGTGCAGGAGGCCACCCGGATCCGCACCCAGGTGGGCCCGAACCTGTCGTGGTTCCAGGAGCTCGCGCGCTACCAGCTGCTGTTCGAGAGCCTGCCCGACGGCTCGGCGCCGCGCCGCTTCCCGGTGCTGCTGGTGGTGCTGTGCACGGCCACCTGCCTGGTGATGCTGCTGCGCCGCGGCCGGATCCAGGGCGCGTCGCTCGGCCCGGCGCGCCGCCTGATCGGCACGACGGCGTTGTTCTTCCTGCTGCTGGCACTGACGCCGACGAAGTGGACGCACCACTTCGGCGCGTTCGCCGCGGTCGGCGCGTCGATGGCGGCGCTGACCGCGCTCGCGACCAGCTCGACGGTGCTGCGGTCGAAACGCAACCGCGCGGCGTTCCTGGCCGGGCTGCTGGTCGTCGCCGCGCTGGCCGCGACCGGGCCGAACACTTACTGGTTCGTCTCGCGCCTCGGCGTCCAGTGGACGAACGTGGCACCGTCGATCGGCGGCATCCCGCTGTCGACGATCCTGCTGGTGGCGGCGGCGATCGCCGGGGTGTACGCGTTCGTCGAGAACGTCCGCGCACACCGGCCGGGCGCGCCCGCGCCGGTGCAGGAGGGCCGGCTGCGCGCGCTGCGGCTCGGGTCGCTGTCGCTGGTGGTGGTCTGCGGCCTGGTGGCGGCGGGCGAGTTCGTCACGATGGCGTGGGCGATCCACAACCAGGCCGGCAGCTACAGCCTGGGCGCGGCGAACGTCGGGCACCTGTTCGGCAAGAGCTGCAACCTTTCCGACCACGTGATGGTCGAGCGCGACGCGGCGACGAGCATCCTGCACACGCAGTCCGAGCAGCGGACCGTCGCGGAGAAGCCGCAGGAGAACTCGCCGCTGCCGAACCCGGACCAGGACAACGGCCGCGTCCAGACCGGCTTCCACACCCGCCCGGTCGACGACAAGGACCCGCTGGCCGAGCCGCCGCACGGGTTCACCCCGGACAAGGTGCCGATGTGGTCGAGCTTCCTCGACCCGGAAACCCGCGCCGGACGGCTGCGCAGCGACTGGTACGCGCTGACGGAGAAGCCGGCCGACGGCCAGGTCGTGGTGGCGACCGCGGGCGCGGCCCGCCGCCCGACGTCGGTCAGCCTCGACTACGGCGTCAACACCCCCGACGGTGTCAAGGTCCTGCGCAGCCAGTTCATGCTGCCGCCGGGCGCGGGCACCGGCGGCTGGAACGACACCCGCATCAACCTGCGCGACCTCCCGCCGGAGACGAACGCGGTCCGCATCAACATCGTCGACAACGACCTCACCGAGGACGGCTGGATCGCGGCGTCGGCCCCGCGCGTGCCGACCTTCACGACGCTGACCGACCGCATCGGCTCGAAGCCGGTGTACGTGGACTGGCCCGCGTCGTTCGTGTACCCGTGCGTCCAGCCGGTGACGTCCCACGACGGCATCTCCCAGGTCCCGGCCTACCGCATCACGGCAGGCGGCCTGGCGGACGAAGCGAACTGGGCGTCGTCGACGAACGGCGGGCCGATCGGGTGGCTGGAGGAACTGGCCGAGGAGCCCGAGGTCCCGAGCTACCTGATCGGGCAGCCGAGCCAGTCGTGGGGCCAGCTGCTGCAGATCGAGCCGTTCACCGAAGGCATCGCGCCGACGTTGGTGCACGGCGAGAAGACGGTGCCGGGCTGGTGGTCGCCGGGTCCGGGGCCGCGGCAGCCGAACGGCAAGGACCCGACGCGCTGAGCCGGTCGGCGGACCTCCGGTACCGCCGACCGGGTGCGCGTACCAGCCGTCGCTCTACCCTCAGTGGCGCGAAACAATAGGGCGGAAAAGGCGACGCCCGAGATATCCATTACCGGCATCGACTCGATCACGAAACTCGTCGGTTCCCATTCCCGGAACTACTTTTCAGTGATGCGCAGACCCGTGATCCGGCTGGTCGCACTGGCCGCAACAGCACTGACCACCGCAGGTCTCCTGACCGGCGCCGCCACGGCGAGCGAGCGGACGCCGTTGCCGGGCAGCACCCCGGCCTGGGCGAAATCGTCCGCGCGGACCGGGGCGGCGAATGCGGCGGACAATGTCGCGTTCCGCGTTTACCTCGGCTGGAGCGGCGACGCGGCCGCCACGGCGAGCAGCGTCTCGACGCCGGGCTCCGCCGGGTACGGCCGGTTCCTGACGGCCGCGCAGTTCCGGCAGCGGTTCGCGCCGTCGCAGAACGACGTGAGCGCGGTGCAGCAGTGGCTGCGCAAGGCCGGCTTCGACGTCGGCTACACCCCGGGCAACCGCCGGTACGTGCAGGCCGAGGGCACGGTCGCGCAGGCCGCGGCCGCGTTCGGCACGAGCTTCGGCGAGTACAAGGTCGCCGGCAAGACGCTCCGCGCGCCCGAGCAGGACCTCTCGCTGCCCGCCGGCCTCCCGTCGAGCGTCGGCGCGGTCGTCGGGCTCGACGAGTCGTTCGCGCTGCTGCAGCCGTCCGCGGGTCCGGCCGCGACGCCGTCGCCCGCCTTCGTCAACGCGCCGCCGTGCTCGGCCTACTACGGCGAGAAGACCACCGCGACCACGCTCACCCCGGACGGCGTCAAGGTGCCGGACGCCTACGGGCACCCGAACCCGTGGGCGCCGTGCGGGTACACGCCGGCGCAGCTGCAGAGCGCGTACGGCGTCCAGCAGGCCATCGCCTCCGGCACCAACGGCAGCGGACAGACCGTGGCGATCATCGACGCCTACGCTTCGCCGACGATCCTCTCCGACGTCAACAGCTACTCCCGCCTGCACGGCTTGCCGCAGCTGTCCGGCAACCAGTTCAGCCAGGTGGTGCCGCCGGGCGTGTACAACCGCCCGCAGAACCCGAAGCAGGACCCGCAGGGCTGGTACGGCGAGGAAACCCTCGACGTCGAAGCGGTGCACAGCATCGCGCCGGGGGCGAACATCGTCTACGTCGGTTCGCCGAACAACTACCAGGACCTCGACGCGGCCATGAACCACGTCGTCGACCAGCACCTGGCCTCGATCGTCACGAACTCCTACGGGTTCTCGACCGAGCTGCTGCCGACCGGCTACGTCAAGCCGTTCAACGACACGCTCATCGAGGCGGCGGCGACCGGGATCGGCGTCTACTTCTCCAGCGGGGACAACGCCGACGAGACCGACGGCGTCGCCGCGAACTTCCCGAACGCGACGCCGGACTGGCCCGCGGTGAGCCCGTGGGTGACCGCGGTCGGCGGGACGTCGCTCGGCGTCGGCAAGAACGGCGAGTACCTCTTCGAGACCGGCTGGGAGACCGGGCGGTCGACGCTGACGAACGGCGCCTGGGTGCCGGCGCCGCCGGGTGAGTTCTTCGGCGGTGCCGGCGGCGGGACGAGCCGGCTGTTCGCCCAGCCCGCGTACCAGGCCGGGGTGGTGCCGAACGCGATCGCGACGGCGAACGGCGCGCGCCCGCAGCCGATGCGCGCGGTGCCGGACGTGGCCGCGCTGGCCGACCCGAACACCGGTTTCCTGGTCGGGCAGACGCAGGCGTTCCCGGACGGCACGGCGAAGTACAGCGAGTACCGCATCGGCGGCACGAGCCTGGCGTCTCCGCTGTTCGCCGCGTTCGTCGCGCTGGCGCAGCAGCGGGCGGGCCGCACGTTCGGCTTCGCCAACCCGCTGCTGTACGGGAAAGCGGGCAGCTCGGCGTTCCACGACGTCAAGCAGCCGCCGTCGCCGATGGCGGTCGCCCGGGTGAACTACAACAACTCGGTGGACGCCTCGGCCGGGTACTCGGCGGCGAGCCTGCGTTCGCTGGACGCCGACGCCGTGCTGACGATCCACGTCCGCGACGGCTACGACGACGTCACGGGCATCGGCACCCCGAACGGAGCCGCGTTCCTGACCGGGCTCGGCTAGTGTCGTGCGTCCGAGGTTCGGTGACAGCGCCCCGGCAATGCACCCCAATGTGGCGTTGGTTGCGTCCAACGCACCGAACGCCACATTGGGTGCGCTGGACGCACCGAACGCCACATTGGGGCGCTCGGCCCGGCCGTGAAACGACTCGCGACGCGCGACACTAGTAGCTGCGTGGGGTCCAGACGACACCGGCTTCCGCCCGGGTGCGGCTGGACCCCACGATCAGCAGGCAGCGCATGTCCACTGTGGACGGATCGAGGTCCCCGAGCGTCGTGATCCGGATGTCCTCCTCCGGGCCGCCGACGTCCCGCGCGACCACCACCGGTGTCGCCGGGGCGCGGTGGCGGAGGAGGACGTCACGGGCATCGGACAGCTGTGTCGTCCGGGTGCGCGACGCCGGGTTGTACAGCGCCAGCACCAGGTCCGCCGCGCCCGCCGCGTCCAGCCGCTTCTCGATGATCTCCCACGGCTTCAAGCGATCCGACAGCGAAAGCACGCAGTAGTCGTGTCCCAGCGGCGCGCCCACCCGGGACGCCGCCGCCTGGGCCGCCGTCACGCCCGGGACGATGCGGACCTTCACCCCGGTGCCGTGGCCCGCGGCCACCTGCTCCAGGACCGCCGACGCCATCGCGAACACCCCCGGGTCGCCCGAGGAAACGACCGCCACCCGGGCACCGGCGGCGGCAAGGGACAGAGCCTCGCGGGCGCGGTCGGCTTCGACCCGGTTGCCCGACGCGTGCCGCTGCTGCCCGGCTTTCTGCGGTACCCGGGCGACATACGGGCCGTAGCCGACGATGTGCTCGACCTCGGCCAGCTCGGCAGCGGCCTCCGGGGTCAGCCACTCCGGCCCCGCGGGCCCCAGTCCGACCACCACGACCTCGCCGCCGGACGCGGCCGGAGCCGGAGCCGGAGCGGGCGATTGGCGCGAGGCATAGGCGGGCGAAGGCAGCAGCGCCAAGGAAAAGTACGGCACGGAAGCGGGATCGACGTCAGCGAGGGGCTCGATCCGCTGCTGTCCCCACGTCGCGCGCTCGACGAACACGGCGTCGTCGAGCTTGCCCGCCTCCGCGAACGCCTCGCGCACCGAGCCGAACGTCCGGCCCAGCTTCAGCACGGCCGCCGCGTCGGTGTCCGCCAGGCGGCGGGCCAGTTCCGGGGCCGGGAGGGTGCCCGGGAGCACCGTCAGGACCTCGTCGCGCTGCACCAGCGGGCGGCCGAGCACCGAGGACGCCGCGCTCACCGACGTCACGCCGGGCACGACGATCGCTTCGAACCGGCCGGAAAGCCGTTCGTGCATGTACATGTACGAGCCGTAGAAGAACGGGTCGCCCTCGCAGAGGAGGACGACGTCGCGGCCTGCGTCGAGGTGCTCGGCGAGCCGTTTCGCGCTCAGCTCGTAGAAGTCCGCGATCGCGCCCTCGTAACCGCCGGGGTGGTCGGTCGTCTCCGTCGTGACCGGGTAGACGAGCTTCTCCTCGATCTGCCCCTCGCGCAGGTACGGCTCGGCGACCGACCGCGCGATGCTGCGGCCGTGCCGTGCGCTGTGGTACGCGATCACCGACGCTTCCGAGATGAGCCGCGCCGCCTTGACCGTCATCAGTTCCGGGTCGCCGGGGCCGAGCCCGACGCCGTACAGCTTGCCCAGGCTCATTCTTCGGCGCTCGCCAGTGCGTTGATCGCCGCGACGGCCATCGCGCTGCCGCCGCGCCGCCCGTGCACCACCAGGTACGGGGCCGGGGCGCGCTTCGCGAGCTCCACTTTGGACTCCACGGCGCCGACGAAGCCCACCGGCACGCCGATGATCGCCGCGGGGGCCCCCACGCCTTCGTCGAGGATCTCCAGCAGGCGGAACAACGCCGTCGGCGCGTTGCCGATCGCCACGACCGAGCCGGGCAGCTTGTCGCGCCACAGTTCCAGGGCCGCCGCCGAGCGCGTGGTGCCCATCCGCTCCGCCAGCGAAGGCACGCTGGGATCCGACAGCGTGCAGAGCACTTCGTTGGCCGCGGGCAGGCGACGGCGCGTGACGCCGCTGGCGATCATCTGCGCGTCGCACAGGACCGGCGCGCCGGCTTCCAGCGCGGCCCGGCCCGACTCGACGACGTCGAGGGTGTAGCGCAGGTCGTCGACCAGATCGACCATGCCGCAGGCGTGGATCATCCGGACCGCCAGCCCGGCCACGTCGTCGGGCAGGATCGCCAGGTCCGCCTCTTCGCGGATCGTGGCGAACGAGTGCCGGTAGATCTCGGCACCGTCCCGCAGGTAGTCGATCACAGCATTCCCTTCACCTCGTCGAGCGGCACCCAACGACCGTCGACCCGATATCCGTCCGCTTCGGCGACCACGTCCACGTGGGACCCCGACGGCTTGCCGCACCGCCGTTCGCAGCCCGAAAAGTGCGCGCGCAGGCCCGGCCGGAACACCGCGTCGGCACGCACGTCGGCACGCGACTTCGCGCAGCCGGGGCGGCCGATGCAGGCGGTGGTGCCCAAGGCCTCCGCGCCGAAACCCAGCCGCTCGAAGACGTCCGCGGGCGCGTCCGGCAGCACCACGGACTTCCACGGCGTGACCAGCGCCGTCCCGAACCCGGCCAGCGCCCGCGCCTGCGCGGCCGAAAGCTGCCCGAACCGCGGCACGACACCCGCCGCGAGACCGCCGTCGTCCCGCGTGAACACCCCGGCCACGGCTTCGGTGTCCGCGAAGGGCACGGGAGTCCCCCGCCACGCCGGGTCGTCGAGTTCGGCGACGCGCCACGCGGCCCCGCGCACCCGGCCGAACTCGAGCGCGACGTCGATCAAGGCGGCGACGGCATCGGCGCGGGCCACCCGCCGCCCGGTGTCGCCGCCCGCGAGCAGCAGCGTGCCCTCGTCCGGACCGGTCGCGCGCCAGCAGACGTCGGCGCCTTCCCCGGCGACGTCGCCGCGGCCGTCGTCGAAGGCGAAGAGGAACCGCCCGGGCAACTCGGCCAGCTCCGGTGCCGCACACAGCGCGAGGTCGAGCGACTCGGCCAGGCCCCGGACGTCGGCGAGCCCGCCGCGAAGCCCGCTCAGCGGCGACGCGAGGACGTTCCGGACCCGCTCGTGCGACGGCGAGGGCAAGAGGCCGGCGTCGGTCAGGCGCTCGGCGAGCCCGGGCCGGGTGACGCCGCGCAGCTGGACGTTGCCGCGCGAGGTGAGGTGGAGGTCGCCGTCACCGCACGCCTCGGCGGCGTCGGCCAGCGCCCGCAGCCGTGCCGCGGAAATCGTGCCGCCGGGCAGCCGCACCCGCGCGAGTGGCCCGTCGGCGGCGTCGTGCGGTGCGGAAACACCAGGGCACGCGTCGGCTCGCACACGTGCTGGGGTCGGCATGGGGTCACTGTAGCTGGCCGTTTTCCGGCTCCGGCGGGTCCGAACGGGGCCGGATCCGGGCGATCCCGGCGTCCAAGTCCACGTCACGCCAGGGAGGCGCCCCTTCGCCGTCCTGCTCGACGAGCATCGACATGGTTTCCCGGTGTTCCAGCTCACGCCGCTTGGTGCCGTAGAGGAAGGCGGTCGTCTCTTCGATGTACGTCGCAGACAGCCGGGCTTTGAAGCGCGAGCCGTCCTTGCGCGGCCGCAGTTCGATCGCGGCCATGACCAGCAGGATCACGACGCCACCCGGGAGCGCGAGCCCCAGCCAAGTTCCCATGCCCGGCGAACCGGGTGACCGCCGGTCAAGTTCCCGGCCGCGGGAGAAAGTTTTCAGCGTCCGGCGACCACGGCCCGGGTGGCGTCTTGAATGACTCATTCAGGTCTTCGGAGGTCCTGAATGACTCATTCAAGACCCGGGCCGGGCCGCCGCGGAGGCCGGGCGCGCCGCCGGAGCCGCGCCGGAACCAGAACACCAGGCCCAGCAGCCACATCAGTCACCGCCCACGCCGGCCAGCCGGCCGGATACGACAGAGCGCCGACCGGCCGCGATGTCATGAACGAGTCGTTCACCTCGCCAGACGACATGAACGACCCTTTCATGGCATCGCCCAGCCCGCACCCGAAGCAGGACTCTGATCGAATGTAGTAGGTGTGCTACATTCGATCGCATCAGTCAGATGGGGGTGACGCGCGATGAGAGATCCAGCGGACCCGGTGGTCCACGTGCGCGGGCTACGGATGCGCTACGGCACCAACGACGTGCTCCACGGGGTCGAGTTCGAGGCCCACCGCGGTGAGGTCGTGTGCCTGCTCGGGCCCAACGGCGCCGGCAAGACGACCACGATCGAGATCCTCGAAGGCTTCCGGATGCGGTCGGCGGGCGAGGTCAGTGTGCTGGGCACCGACCCGGCGCACGGCGGGGAGGACTGGCGGGCGCGGCTGGGGGTCGTGCTCCAGTCCTGGCGCGACCACGGGAAGTGGCGCGTGCGCGAGCTGCTCGCGCACCTCGGCCGGTACTATGCGCCCTACTCGACGCCCGAGCTGCCGCGGCCGTGGGACGTCGACGAGCTGATCGGCGCGGTCGGGCTGACCGAGCACGCGCACAAGAAGCTCAAGCAGCTCTCCGGTGGGCAGCGGCGGCGGCTCGACGTCGCGATCGGCATCGTCGGGCGGCCCGAGCTGCTGTTCCTCGACGAGCCGACCGCGGGGTTCGACCCCGAGGCGCGCCGCGAGTTCCACGACCTGGTGCACCGGCTCTCCGACGAGCTCGACACCACGATCCTGCTCACCACGCACGACCTCGACGAGGCCGAGAAGCTGGCCGACCGGATCCTCATCCTCAACGGCGGCCGGATCATCGCCGACGGGTCGGCCGATGAGCTGAGCCGGCGGATCTCCGGCGAGGCCGAGGTGCGGTGGAGCGTCGGCGACCAGCGCTTCGTGCACTCGACGACCGAAGCGACGAAGTACGTGTACGACCTGTTCAAGCAGCACGGCGAAGCGGTCGCGGACCTCGAGGTCCGGCGGGCGTCGCTGGAGGACACCTACATGACGCTGGTCCACCGCGCCGAGACCGGTGGCGAAACGGAGCTCGGCCTCCAGGAAGCGGGTGCGCGATGAACGCCAGGACCGCCGCGGTGCGTGCCGGCCTGGCGCGCGGCTGGATCGAGTTCAAGCAGACCTGGACCAACCGGGACGACGTCGTCGGCCAGCTGGTCTTCGTCGCGCTCTTCCTCGGCGCGCTGTTCTTCATGCGCAACGCCACCCTGCCCGGCACCGGGTTCTCGCTCGGCGCGGCCACCGTGCCCGGCGTGCTCGGCGCCGGGATCGTGTTCAACGGCCTGAACAGCACGGCGGGCTACCTCGCCATCGACCGCGAGGACGGCACGCTGCTGCGCGCGAAAGCGACGCCGAACGGCATGCTCGGCTACCTGGTCGGGAAGACGGCGGCGGTGGCGCTGGCGCAGGTCACCTCGATCCTGCTGGTGCTCATCCCCTGCCTGTTCCTGTTCGACTCGCTGGCGCCCGACGGCGTCTGGTCGTACGCGCACCTGGTGTGGGTGCTCGCGCTCGGGCTGGTCGCGACCCTGCCGCTCGGGGCCGCACTGGGGTCGCTCACGAACAGCCCGCGCTCGATCGCGCTGATCACGCTGCCGATCATGGGCCTCGGCGCGATCTCGGGGATCTTCTACCCGGTCACCGCGCTGCCGAGCTGGGTGCAGGGCATCGCGCAGGTGTTCCCGATGTACTGGCTGGGCCTCGGCATGCGCTCGGCGCTGCTGCCGGACACCGCGGTCGTCGTCGAGATCGGCCAGTCGTGGCGGCCGGTGCCGACCCTCGCCGTGCTCCTCGCGTGGGCCGTGATCGGATTGGCACTGGCCCCGGTCCTGCTCCGCCGCATGGCGCGGCGCGAAGCGGGTTCGTCGGTGGCCGAACGGCGGGAGAAGGCCATGCAGCGTGTGGGGTAATGATGAGTGAGGTCGTCTACAACCGGATCGCGATGCTGCGCGCCGAGCGGTCGATCTCGCGGCGCCAGCTCGCGGAGGCACTCGGCGTGCACTACCAGACGATCGGCTACCTGGAACGCGGCGAATACAGCCCGAGCCTGTACCTGGCGCTGCGGATCGCGGAGTTCTTCGAGGTCCCGGTGGAGGTCCTGTTCTCCACGAAGCCGTTCCCCCGGCTGGGAGAACGCTCCGCGTGAGGCGTCAGCGGAACAAGTAGGCGGCCATCGCGACGACCGCGCCCGCCGCCACGCACAGCGGGCCCGCCGCGCCGAGGGCCGCGCAGCCGAGGCTGCCGGCGGCGAGCACGGCCGCTCTCGCCACCACGGCCCACGACACCGCCTCGGCGCCGAAGCAGCCGCACGGCACGCCGGGCCGTCGCACGCGCAGCACGCCCGCGTACCCGGCGAAGGCGGCGTAGAGCACGGCCTGCGCGAGCAGGGCGGGTGCGGCGGCCGCCGGGGCCGCGAGCAGGAGCAGCAGCGCGGAGGTGCCGACCAGCACCTCCGCGCCCGTCGTCAGCGGGGCGACCACCGGGGGCAGCAGGCGGTGCGCCCGGACCACCGCGCGGTGTTCGCGACGGCGCACCGCGTGCCCGGCGCCGGCCGCGAACAGAAGAATCGCGCCGGCCGCGGACAAAACGGTCAGCACCGCCGCCCAGGAAATGCTCACCAGCCCCACGGTATTCGCTGCCCGAATTGCCGTCCCCGTTCGGCGGTATTCGCACCTCCCGTTGGCCGAACAATCGTGACCGCGGCCGAAATCGTCGGTTAGTCTCGCGAGACGGAATACCGCCGAAGCGGAGGTCCGATGGGGAGTCAGGCACTGCGGTTCACGGCGCCGGGCGGCGGCCGCGTGACGGTCGGCCTTTCCGCGCGGGCTCCGGTTTCGCACGTGGTCGCCGGCATCCGCTTCGTCGGCGGTTCGTACGGCACGGGCTTCCAGATCGGGTCCCGCGGCTACCACGACTTCGCCTGCACCCGCGTCGCGCCGGCCCGCACCCGCGAGCGCCTGCTCGTGCACGGCCGCGAGGTCGTCGTGGCCGAGGCAGCCGACGGGCAGTCGTCCGTGGCCACCCTGCTCGGCGAGTACCACGAGCTGATGACCGTGTACGCCGGCCCAGCGCCGCACCGCGACCGCGTGCTCGGCCTGTTCGGCTCCCTGCGCATCGAAGACCGGGTCGACGGCATGGTCGTCACGCCCCGGCCGGCGACGCTGCTCGACCCGGCGGGCGAGCACCTGGTCGTCGTGGTCCGCGACCACGGCTCGCTGTCCATCCCCGCCCCGCGCGAGGCCGCCGCGCTGCTCCCGGCGCACGCGGGCGCGCGCACGAAGCACGGCGAGGTCTGGAAGACGAACACCCGGTCGTTCGTGCTGGGCTGCCCGGCGGGCGTGGCCGAGGTCCACCTCGCCGACACGGCCGCGACGACCGAACGCGAGCGGCTCGACTGGCTCGACGAAATCGACGTCGCGTGGCAGCGCCGATGACGACGTCGACCGCGGTCCTGCTGATCACCTGGGCGGCCATCGCCGTGCTCTTCTTCGGCCTCGCGGCGGTGCTGCGGGAAGTGCGGCTGCTGCGCGGGATCGTCACCCGGACGTCCGACGGCTTCGTGGCCGCGCCGCCGGACGTCGACCTCGGGCCGCGGTTCGCCGGCCGGGTCGTGGCGGCCGTCGACTCCGGCTGCCCGCTCTGCCTGACCGTCGTCGACCGGCTGGCCGAGCTGGCCGCCGGGACGACGCTGCTCACGCACGAACCGGCGTCCGTGTGGGAGGACCTGGCCCGTGGGCTGCCGGTGGTCTCGGACGCCGAAGCGTGGCGTTCGGTCTCGCACCTCGCGCCGCCGGTGCTGATGCTGACCGACGGCACCGGCCGCGTCCGGCGGCTGCGGCTCCCGGTCCGCGCCGCCGACGTGGACACCACCCTGGCCGGCTGGGCCGGCCCGAAGGCGGGAGGGGATGTCGGTGGCACTCGAGCCGTCGCAGATTCCGGATCTTGACCGAGCGGCACCGGACGCCGTGCCCACGCGCGCGGGGACGAAGCTGCCGGGGACCACCGGCCGCCGGACGTTCCTGCGGGCGGTCGCGCTCGGCGTGCTGACCATCGGCGCGACCGCGCTCGACTGGTCCGGCCTGTCCCGCCTGCGGCGCGCGAACGCGGAGATCGGCCCGAACGGCATGCAGGGCTGGGACCGCAACGACTGCCACGACGCCTACGCCACCGGTTACCCCGAGCTGCCCGACACCAGCGGCGCCTACGTCAACACCTACGCCGCCTGCTTCGGCGGCTACTGGCGCGGCAGCACCTACTGCGAAGCGGGCTGGCACAAGTACGGGACGTGGAACGAGAACGGCGTCCAGGTCGACCACCAGCCGCTGTCCAACACCTGCGGCCAGACGATCGCCAAGAACGCGTGGCGGTGGACGACCCCGGACAAGAAGGTCTACCGCTGCTCGGACGGGTTTTCGACGTTCTGGGGCGACGGCAGCACCGGGCAGACGTACCTGACGATCTGCCGGGCCGAGCTCTGACCGCGGCGCTCCCCCGCCGCCGCTGGCACCCGCTGACGATCGCCGCCGGGCTGGTGGCCGCCGCGCTGGGTGTGGCCGTGCTCGCGCCGCCGGGCTGGCTGCTGCCGAGCGCGTGGCTCGTCCTGTGCGCGGCCGCGGGCTTCGCCACCAGCGGTTCCGTTTGAAGCCGGAACTCGGCCGCCGTGCTGAGCTCGCCGGTCTGGCGGGGCACACCGACACTGGCGTTCTGCGCGGGACTCGTCTGCGGGGGCGCCCTCACCGCACTGGTGCTCGTGGTCGCGGGATCGCTGCTGCGCGCGCCGTTGCCGGTCGCCGTCCGCTGGGGCGTGGTGGCCGCGGCGCTCGTGGCCGTGCTGCTGCGCGAGGCCGGCGTGTGGTCGTTCCGGCTGCCGGAGAACCGCCGGCTGGTGCCCGACACCGTCTTCCGGCTGGGCCGGCACCTCGGCCCGCTGCAGTTCGGGTTCGAGATGGGCACCGGCGTCCGCACCTACCTGCCCAGCGGGCTGCCGTACGTCGCCGCGATCGACGTGGCGCTCACCGCGCCACTGCCCGCCGCGCTGGCCGCGGGCGCCGGGTTCGGGCTCGGCCGCGCGCTGATGACCACGGCGAACACGCGCTACGACACCGAAGGCGGCTGGGACGGCGAGTGGCTGGCCCACGGCCGGATCCTCCGGCTGCTCACCACCGCCGCCTTCGCCGTCCCGCTCGCCGTCGTCATCCCGCTGACGTCCGGTACGCCCTGAGCACGGTCTGGGTGACGCTGTTCCCGTCGGTGTCGCGGGCGGTGATGCGCAGCGAGACGAAGCTGTCGCCCGCCGGGTTGCGCACCACCGCCAGGCCGCCGTCGCCGATCCGGACGGCGTGCGCGTCCGCCCAGGTCACGCCGTCATCCGCGGACGTCTCCACGCGCAGGTCCGCGAGGCGGAACGCGCCCGCGCCCGGCTGCCGCTGCGCGGTCAGGGAGAGCAGGAACGGCCGGCCCGCCGGGGCGCGGCTGTCGTCGTCGAGCGCGCCCTGGGCCCGGACCACCAGCAGCGGCGGCGGGACGGCCGGGCCGGTGTCGCGGAACGTCCAAGCCACGTCGACGTGGGTGCCGAGCAGCGACCACGGCACGCTGCGCGTGGCGACCGACCGCAGGGTGAGCGCGCCCCCGCCGCCGGGCACGGTGAAGGCCCCGAAGGCCGGATCGGCCGTGCTGCCCAGCTCGACGCCGTCGCGCGACAGCGTCGCCGTGCCGGTCAGGCCGACCGGCGGCGCGCTGTACTGCTCCGGGTCGCTGCCCGAGACGATCGGGATCGCGTAGGTCAGCTGGTCGCCGGCGCGCAGGACACCCCAGCCGTCGCGCGGCGCGCCGAACGCGGGCCCGACCGGGCCGCTGTTCCAGTCGGCGCGCTGGGGGCCGGGCCGGTAGGTGCGGTAGGAGAACTGGTTTTCCGAGTCGGTCAGCGTCGGCGGGTACACCGCGAGGATGTGCTGCCAGCTCACCGACGGTCCCGGCGTGTAGTACTCGGTCCGCCGGCTCGGCAGCGTGTGCGGCAGGATCTGGTACGCGCCGCTGTCCGCGCCCGGGAAGCCGAAGGACGCGTAGTCGACGCGCAGGCCGTCCGTCACGCCGCCCTGGGTGCGGTAGCGGGCGTCGACCACGGCGAGGTCCTTGTCCCGCACCCGGAACACCGGGTCGGCGGGCACGCGGCCGCGTTCGAGCAGCGCCAGCTGGTAGACGTACCCGGCCGGGTCGGCGCCCGGCTCGCGGGCGGCGAGCGTGGCCCGGAAGTACGTCGCGTAGGTGTGGTCGGTGACGCGGGCGCCGGAGCCGGCCGCGAACAGCTCGTTGCCCGGCTGGACGAGCCAGGCGAGGGTGCTGGTGCGGTCACCGGCCGGGTTCCCCGACACCAGGCCGAGTTCGCCCGACTGCAGGTGCGCGTCCGCGTGGTCGACGACCGCGCGCACCGGCTTGCCCGTGCGGGCGTCCAGCGTGAACGACGTGGTCCCGGTGATCGCGACGCCGGGCTTCGACAGCAGCGTGACCGCCTGGCCCGCCACGGCGAACGCGTTGAGGTCGTAGCTGCCCTTGGGCACCCGGACCACGGCCACGCCGTCGGCCCCGATCGGCCGGACGCCGAACGCTTCCCCGGTCGTGGTGCTGACGAGCTTGGCGATGCCCGCGCCGGGCCCGCCGTCCCGGCCGGTCAGCCGGACCGTGACGTCGTAGCTCTCCCGCTCGAGGGACGCGCCGAACGCGGTCTGCACGGCGATCCCCGGTGCCGTCGCGCTCAGCCTGCCGCTGTGCGGGCCGGTCGCCGCCGCCGTCGGCCGGAGCGTGACGCCGACGTCGGCGGTGCCGTGCGCGGGGACGACGACAGTGGCGGCGGACGGCGTGACGAGCGCGTCGGAGCTGGTGAGCGTGAGGGTGACGGGTGCGTCGCCGTCGTTGCGGTAGGTCACGGTCTTCGTCGACGGCGTGGTGTGCGGCCAGGCGAAGAAGCCGTAGCTGAGGCTCCCGGTGGTGGCGGTGACCCGCTGGGTGACCGCGCGGGCGGCGTCCACCCGGCCCGCGCCCTGCCCGGGGACGTCTCCGGTGGGCTGCGCGGTGCTGGTCAGCGTGGGCTTGAGCCGGGCGGCGGTCCAGTCCGGGTGCTGCTGCCGCAGCAGCGCGGCCACGCCGGCGACGTGCGGCGCCGCCATCGACGTGCCAGACAGCCGGGCGTAGTCGGCGTCGACCGGCGCGGCGTCCCCGTCGCGGGTGCCCGGGGCCCGCGCCGAGACGATGCCCTCGCCGGGCGCGGACAGGTCGGGCTTGACCGCGTAGTCGCCGAGGCGCGGCCCGCGGTTGGAGAACGGGCTGGTGACGTCGGCGGCGGACACGCTGCCGACCGCCAGCGCCGCGTCCGCCGCCGCGGGCGCCACGACCGGCAGGGGTTCGGGCAGGTCGAGCGTCCGGTCGTTCCCGGCGGGAGCGACGAAGAGGGTGCCGTACCGCGCGGTGAGCGCGTTCACCGCCTGGGACAACGGATCCGTGCCGTCGGTCGCGTCGCCGCCGAGGCTGAGGTTGACCACCGGCACCTGCGGCGCGAGCCACTCCATCCCGGCGATCACCGCCGACTCCGGGCAGCCGTAGACGACGCAGACCTTGCCGCTGATCAGCTTCGCGTCCGGGGCCACGCCGCGGTAGCGGCCCCCGGAGGCGGCGCCGGTGCCGGCGATGATGCCCGCGACGTGCGTGCCGTGCCCGAGGTCGTCGCTCGCGTCCGGCCGGGTCCCGGTGAAGTCCTTGGCGGCCACGACCTTTCCGGCCAGGTCCGGGTGGTCGGCCTTGACGCCGGTGTCGAGCAGCCCGACGGTGACCCCGCTGCCGGTGTAGCCGGCCTGCCAGGCGGCCGGGGCGCCGATCCGCGGCACGCTGACGTCGAGCGCCGGGGTGGCCAGGCCGTCGAGCCACACCTTGCCGATCCCGGCCGGCAGCGTGCCCGGCGACGCGGTGAGCCACGTCCAGAACTCCGTGCCGCGCCGCCGGTCCTGGCGCAGCGCCGCCCCTCGCACGCTGGGCAGGTCCCGGACGCTCGTGGCGGCCACCGCGGCGGGCCGGGCCCCGGCGGCGTAGGTCATGATCAGCGGCAGGCCGGGTTCGGGGTCGGCCAGGTGCCGGCGCAGCAGCTCGGAGACGTCGAACAGGCGCGGGTCGAGCCGCCCGGCGGCCAGCAGCGGCAGCGCGTCCGCGGGCACCACGGTGACGTCACCCGGGCGGCCGCCGGTGCTCGTCTCGCGCAGGAAGCCGATCCCGCCGCGGCCCGGTCCGGGCTCGACGACGACCGCGGCCGGTCCGCGAGCACCGGGCAGCACGCGCACGCGGTCGCCGGTGATGAGCGTGACCGACTGACCGTCCGCTCGGGGGGCCTGGCTCGCCACCGCCGGAACGGGGACCGCCAGTCCGGCCACCACGGCGATCGCGACCGCAATTTGTTTCCGACGCACGAGGAGCCTCCCCGAATAGAGATCGGAATTGCCTCCGGTCGCGCTGCGAGCCCCCATGACCCCATTCCCGCGGCAGGCGTGGAATGCGAGAGCGACCGGCCTCCGCACTTTACGACGCGGGGATGTGGTGTCAATCACCCGTCGCGGTCGAAAAAAGGGTCAGGGTTTCGCGAGATCGGCTTCCGTCAGCGCCCGCACGACGTCGGCGCGCCGCTCGGGGGACTCGCGCACCGTCCGGCTCATCTCGACGTGCAGGAAGACCGTGTCGTCCGAGGCGGCCATCTTGCCCTGGACGTTCGTCGTGCCTTCCAGGCCCTTGCACCGCTCTTCCCAGGCGCGGCACACGGCGAACCCGTCCGCGGTAAGCCGGTCGGCCGCGCGCCGGGCCGCGTCGCCGGCGACCGTGGCGCCCGAAGAGAGCACTATGTCCGTCGAAGGCAGGTTCTGGTCGTGGAAGCCGTGCAGCTGGACCTGCGCCAGCCCGCGGCCCGCGAGCGCGGTGGCGACGACGTGGAACACCGAATCCTCTTCGTGCGCGACGTCGGCCTGGCCGTCGTCCGCCTTGCGGTGCGCGCCCGCGACCAGCAGCACCGCGCCCGGCACGCGCCGGAACAGGTCGACGCCGAAGAGCTCGGTGCGCAGGTCGAACGCCGGGTGCGGCACCTCGACCACCAGCGACGGCGGCGCCGAACGGTCGATGACGTACATCCCCCACGCCCGGTCGGTGCCGGTCTCGTTCACCGCGATCGTGTACGGCCGCCCGGTCGCCGGGTCGACGCCGTCGCGCACCGAAAAGCCGAGCCGCGCGAAGTCCGCGGTGCCCCGGCGATCCAGGACGGCGGCGAACCCGGTGGCCGCCGTGCGACGTTCGTCGGATTTCGGTGAGCGGTACTCCTGGTCCGCGGACAGCCCGGCGGTGAACTGCGTGACGAGGGAATCCAAACCGGCCTCCGGCGCGGGCGGTGGTGGCTCGTCGTCACCGAGGACCAGCACCAACGTCAAGGCCAGTCCCAGCGCGACGACCACGCCGGCCACGCTGAGCAACGTCCGGGGCCGACTGATCACCACCCGGAGTGTACTGACTCCATCCGGCCGTCACCCATGGCCGCTGTTTGTCGCACGATGGGGTGAGTTGTACCGTCACCGCTGACAACTTCGAGACTTTCACGTGACCCGAAAGAGTGGACCTTCCGCTACGGCCCCTGGTGGCCGGCGACCTTCCGGGATCGCCCGACTGAAAGGCCCTGGGGAGACCAGGTGAACCGGCCAAGACCGCACGACGATCGAGCCGCCCGGTTGCGCGCGCAGATCCCGGAAGCGGGGTTCCCGCGCGGCGTGGGCGTCGCGTCCGCGACCACCTTCGCGTTGCTGCTGCTCATCGCGGCCTTCACCGCGCTCTACCTGTCCACCGCGGGCCCGCTGTCGCTGATCCGCGCCGACGACCAGTCCGGCCGGGTCTCCGACGAGGTCACCGCGAGCCGCCAGCGGACCACCGCCGGGCTCGCGCAGAGCGTCGCGACGTCGGCGACGGCCGCCGCCGGTGACCTGCAGGTCGCGGCCGGCTCCGGCGTGTTCGACACCGCCGACGACGCCGCGCTCCTCACCCGTCTGGGCGAAACCTACGACGACTGGCGCGGCATCGCCGTCTACGACCCGGCCGCGCAGAAGGTGGCGGCCACGCGCGGCGAGCCGGTGCCGGTGGAGACGCTGCGCGGGGTCCCTGTCGCGAACCTCACGGTCCGTCCGGTCGCCCGCCCCGGCGACACCCCGCTCGTGCTCACCGCGCTCCCGCTGACCGGTACCCGCGCCGGCAAGCTCCTCGTCGTCTCGACCGCGTTGCGCGGCATCGGCGGCGACCTGGACGCGAGCACCCAGCAGCAGGTCCGCCTGGTCACCTCGGACGGCGCGGTGCTGCACACGCACGGCACCGACGTCGCCGCGACCGACCGGCCCGCCCAGGAACTGCTCGCCCGCGCGGCGACCGCGGCCGCCGCGGGCCAGACCGGCGTCCTCACCGGCGACCCCGACCAGGCGGGCAAGCGCGCCGCCGTCGTCTCCTACGCGCCGGTCACGCCGTCCGGCACCGGCGGCAGCCTCGGCCTGTCGGTCGTGTCGTTCAGCCGCGTCCCGGTCGACGCGGTGCCGGTCCGCTGGCCCGGCCTGATCCCGGCCGCCGCGCTGCTCGTCCTCGCCGTCGCCGGGTTCGTCCTGCTGCGGCGCACGGTCGTCGCGCCGATCCGCCGCCTGCGCACCGACGCGCTCGCCGTCGCGGCCGGCGCGCTCGGCAAGCCGGTGCGGCAGTCGCGGATCCGCGAGGTGAACCGGCTGACCACCGCCGTCGAGCGGTACCGCGGCAAGCTCCGCCGCCGCAAGCCCGCGAAGCCGGTCCGCCCGTTCCTGTCCGCCCAGTTCGTCATCGTCGCGGTCGCCCTCGCGCTGCTCGGCTGGTCGGGCGCGGTCGCCGCGACGCTCGGGCGGCAGCACGCCGAGGTCTCGGCGACGACGCTGTCCGAGCACGGCGTCCGCGTCACGCACTCGGCGGACACGCTTCGCCGCAGCCTCGCCGAGGGCCTGACCGACCTGCAGTCCGTCGCGCGGCTCGGCAAGGGCAAGGAGCCGGACCGGCTGCGCGGCATGCTCGACCAGCTCGCCGGCACCGAAAGCCGGTTCCGCAGCGTCTACGTCGCCGACGAGCAGGGCGCGGTGGTGCTGCAGGCCGGGCGCGAGGCCCTGCGCGACCCCGGCAAGCTGCCGGACGGCGAAGGCCTGCGCCAGCACAACACCAGCGGCCGCGTCCCGGTCGTCTACGCCTTCACGCCGCTGCCGGACTCGAAGAACGTCCTGGTCGGCGAGTACGACGTGCCGCGGATGGCGGCGCTGCTCGGCCCGGCGGGCGGCCGCGTCCGGGTCGTCGACGAGGGCAAGCGCACCATCGCCGACACCGAGGGCTACCTCGCCTTCTCCGCGCTTTCCGACCCGGCGCTGATCAAGAGCGTCGACGCGGCGCAGGCCGGCAAGGACGCCCGCGAGACGACGCCGTCGGCGCTCGTGGCGGCGCAGCGCCTGGCCGACAAGGGCAACGCGGCTTCGCTCAAGTGGGTCGTCGTCGCCGAGCAGCCGATCGGTTCGCTCGGGCTCGCGGACAACACCGTGCGCTCCGGCGCGCGGGTCGCCGCGCTGCTCACCGCCGTCGTCGCGCTGATGCTGTTCGCCTGGCACTTCCTGGTGGTCGTCCGGCCGCTGCGGCGGGTCGGCGCGGAAGCCCGGCGGATCGCCCGCGGCGACACCGGCGCCGTCGTCTACCCCCAGCGGCAGGACGAGATCGGCACCATCGCCTCCTGCGTCGAGATCTGCCGCCAGGCGCTGACCGAGGGCACAGCCCGGCTCGGCGAGGTCCGGCGGCCGACGGGCGCGGCGACCGACGAGACCGAGCTGATCCAGCGCATCGAGGTCGACGTCGAGCCCCGACGGCAGCGGGCCAAGAGCGACTACCTGAGCTGGCTGGACGGGGCCGGGGTCTGACGTGACGTTCCTCTACGTCGTGCTGGTCCTGGCATCGGCGGCGATGCTGCTGGCCGGGATCGCCGAACAGCGCCAGCACTACAAGCACCTGCACAGCATCCCGACGCGCGTGCTCGTCAACGGCATCCGCGGCAAGTCGTCCATCACCCGGCTGTGCGCGGGCGCCCTGCGCGGCGGCGGGCTCGTCACCACGGCGAAGACCACCGGCACCGCGGCCCGGTTCATCCACCCGGACGGCAGCGAAGAGCCGGTCTACCGCAAGTTCGGCATCGCCAACGTCGTCGAGCAGATCGGCATCGTCCGCCGCGCCGCCGCGTACCGGCCGGACGCGCTGGTCATCGAGTGCATGGCCGTGATGCCGGACCTGCAGGAGATCAACCAGAGCAAGCTCATCCGCTCGACCATCGGCGTGCTGTGCAACGTCCGCGAGGACCACCTCGCCGAGATGGGGCCGACCCTGGACGACGTCGCGCGGTCGCTGTCGCGGTCGATGCCGGTCGGCGGGATCTGCCTGACCGCCGAGAAGGACCGGCTGCACATCCTCCGGGAGGAGGCCGCCAAGCGGGACTGCGAGCTCATCGCGGTCGACCCCGAATCGGTCTCCGACGAGGAGATGCGCGGCTTCGGCTGGATCACCTTCAAGGAGAACGTCGCCATCGCGCTGGCCGTCGCGGACCTGCTCGGCGTCAACCGGCAGCTCGCGCTGGACGGCATGTGGGCCGCGCCGCCGGACCCCGGCGTGCTGCAGGTCCACCGGTACCGCGCCGGGCGCCGCCACCTCCGCTTCGCCAACGTCTTCGCGGCGAACGACCCCGAATCGACGTTGATGAACATCGACCAGCTCCGCGCGCAGGGCGCGATCACCGACCCCCTGCACGTGATCATCAACTGCCGCCCGGACCGCGTCGAGCGCAACGGCCAGATGGGCGCGCTGATCCCCCGCATCGCGCCCGAACGCGTCGTGCTGATCGGCGAGCCGACGCGCAGCGCCCGCGTCGCGATCCCCAGCGAGTGGCACGACCGCGTCGTCGACCTCGGTGGCTCGCGCTCGCCGCGGGAGCTGCTGCGCGGGATCGTCGGCGGCGTCGAGCGGCAGGCGTCGCTGATCGCCATCGGCAACATCCACGGCCAGGGGGAACTGCTCATCGAGGAACTCGCGAAACTGGAACCGGTCGCCTGATGCTCACCACGTCCCTCGCCCCCGAGGTCGCCACCGTCGGGCTCGCCATCGGCCTGCTGCTGTCGCTGGTCTGCTACCTGACGACGAACCTGTCCCCCGGCGGGATGATCACGCCCGGCTGGATCGCGCTGACCATGGTCGAGGACTACCGGCGCGCGGCGATCATCGTCCTGATGACGGCGCTGACCTTCGGCGGCACCAAGCTGCTGCAGCGCATGGTGATCCTCTACGGCAAGCGGCTCTTCGCGGCGGTCGTGCTGCTCGGCGTCGTGCTCCAGACGACGTTGCTGCTGTTCCTCCAGGCCGACTTCCCGCTGCTGTTCGTGCACCAGACGCTCGGGTTCGTGGTGCCCGGCCTGGTCGCCTACCAGCTGGTCCGGCAGAAGCCGGTGGCCACGATGCTCGCCACTGGCGGCGTCAGCCTGGCCAGCTACGCGGTGCTGATCAGCGGTGTGCTGGTCGGCCTGGTCCCCACGGTGTGAGGTGACGATGCGCAAAGCGGTCCGGATCGGCGTCCTCGCCGCGGTCATCGGCGTCTCCGGCACGGCGGCGGTGTACGTCGCCACGCAGGACCGCCCGGACATCACGGCCATCTCGGCGTCCCCCGCGGCCTCGGGCGCGGCCGTCACCGGCGGCTACACCTACGACCGGCTGGACCACCCGGCCCGCACGATCGTCCGCGACGCGGCGGGCGCCCAGCTCGCGTCGTTCACCGACGGCTCCCGCACGGTCATGCTGACCGGCCGGTCCCGGACGTTCACCGAGCCGAAGTTCACCACCGCCGGCGTCACGACGACGGCCTGGATCCGGCTCGCGCCGCAGGCCTGGCAGGCGGGCGCGGAGAAGGAGAAGTGGTTCGCCGACTGGCTCCCGAAGGCCGCCGCCGACACCGGCCCGGACGTCCTGGCGATGGCGCTGCAGTACACCGACGGCGCGGCCGACCAGGTCGTGAAGAAGCTGCGCGTGGCCGGGGACGCCAGCTTCGGCCCGGACAGCGCCGAGGGCAGGCTCGAGAAGTCGGATTTCTACGACTACCTGGGGATCGGCTGGGACTTCCCGGACGGCGTCCACGAGGCGGCGGAACCGCGGCGCGCCCGGTCCCTCGACTGCTCCGGGTTCGTGCGGATGGTCTACGGCTACCGGGCGGGCTACCCGCTGCTCGGGACGAACAAGAAGGGCCCCGGCCTGCCGCGGCGGGCGTGGGCGCTGGCCGAGCTGGGGCCGGGCACCACGCTGATCCCCGACGAGAAGAAGCAGGCGACGGACTTCAGCGCGCTCCAACCGGGTGACCTGCTGTTCTTCAACCTGGAGCCGCAGCTCGGGCCGCAGGTGTCGCACACGGGCATCTACCTGGGCATCGACGGCGACGGCCACCACCGCGTGCTGTCCAGCCGCAAGGTGGCGAACGGCCCGACCTTCGGGGACGCGGGCGGGGTGTCGCTGATCGACGGCTCCGGGACCTACGCGAAGGCGTTCCGCACGGCCAAGCGGCTCTGAGCCACGCACGTCACCTTGACGCCGGGTCGGCCGCACCGGAGAGTGAGGCGGAACCCACGCGTCGGCAGGTGGAGGAACCCGGTGGGAGTCCGGGGCGGTCCCGCCACTGTCAGCGGAGCGATCTCCGCGAGCCAGGAACTCCGGCCGGCGCGACCGTCGACCCGGGGCGCGGACCCCGAGGAGGAACCTCGTGATCCTGCTTCTGTCCACTTCGGACACCGACCTGCTCAGCGCGCGTTCGGCCGAGGGCGAGTACCGGCTGGCGAACCCGGCCCGGCTCGACGTCGCCGAGCTGCCGGGCCTGCTCGAGGACGTGCGCATCGTGGTCGTCCGCATCCTCGGCACCCCGCGGACGTGGCAGGACGGCCTCGACACGCTGCTGGCGTCGGGCGCGCACGTCGTCGTCCTGGGCGGGGAGCAGACGCCGGACGCCGAGCTGATGAAGCTCTCGACCGTCCCGGCGGGCATCGCCGCCGAGGCCCACGCCTACCTCGCGCAGGGCGGCCCGGCCAACCTCACCCAGCTGCACCGGTTCCTCTCCGACACGCTCCTGCTCACCGGCGACGGCTTCGAGCCGCCCGCCGAGCAGCCGTCGTGGGGCGTCCTCGAGCGGCCGTCGCGCGCCGAAGGCCCGGTGGTCGGGATCCTCTACTACCGGGCGCACCACCTGTCCGGGAACACGCAGTTCGTCCACGCGCTCGCCGACGAGATCGAGGCCGCGGGCGGGCGCGCGTTGCCGATCTACACCGCTTCGCTGCGTACGCGCGAGCCGGCGATGATGGCCGAGCTGGCTTCCGTCGACGCCCTGCTGGTCACCGTGCTCGCGGCGGGCGGCACGCGGCCGTCCGAGGTGGGCGCGGGCGGGGACGACGAGGCCTGGGACGTCGCCGAGATGGCCGCGCTCGACGTCCCGATCCTGCAGGCGCTGTGCCTGACCAGCGACCGCGAGACGTGGGCGGCCAACGACGACGGGCTCTCCCCGCTCGACGCCGGCAACCAGATGGCCGTCCCGGAGTTCGACGGGCGGCTGATCACGGTCCCGTTCTCGTTCAAGGAGCTGGACGAAGACGGCCTGCCCCGGTACGTCCCGGACGCCGAACGCGCGTCCCGCGTCGCCCGGATCGCGCTGGCGCACGCCCGCCTGCGGCACACGCCACCCGCCGAGCGGCGCATCGCCCTCATGCTGTCCGCGTACCCGACCAAGCACTCCCGCGTCGGCAACGCGGTCGGGCTGGACACGCCCGCGTCCGCGATCGAGCTGCTGCGGCGGATGCGCTCGCTGGGGTACGACCTCGGGCCGGACGCCTTCCCGGGCGTCGACCCGACCGGCACCGACCAGCCCGACGGCGACGCCCTGATCCACGCGCTGATCGCGGCCGGCGGCCAGGACCCGGAGTGGCTGACCGAGGAGCAGCTGTCCGGGAACCCGATCCGCGTCCCGGCCGCGCGCTACCAGGCGTGGTTCGACGCGCTGCCGGAAGAGCTGCGCCAGGGTGTCGAGGAGCACTGGGGTCCGGCGCCGGGCGAGCTGTACGTCGACAACGGCGACATCGTGCTCGCGTCGCTGCAGAGCGGCAACGTGATCATCATGATCCAGCCGCCGCGCGGGTTCGGCGAGAACCCGGTGGCGATCTACCACAACCCGGACCTCCCGCCGAGCCACCACTACCTGGCCGCCTACCGCTGGCTGGAGGAGGAGTTCGGCGCGCACGCGGTCGTCCACCTCGGCAAGCACGGGTCGCTGGAGTGGCTGCCGGGCAAGACGGCCGGGCTCTCGGCGTCGTGCGCGCCGGACGCCGTGCTCGGGAACCTGCCGCTGGTGTACCCGTTCCTGATCAACGACCCGGGCGAAGGCGCGCAGGCGAAGCGGCGGGCGCACGCGACGATCGTCGACCACCTGATCCCGCCGATGGCGCGCGCGGAGTCCTACGGCGACCTGGCGCGGCTGGAGCAGCTGCTCGACGAGCACGCGAACATCGCGGCGATGGACCCGGCGAAGCTGCCCGCGATCCGCGCCCAGATCTGGACGTTGATCCAGGCCGCGAAGCTGGACCACGACCTCGGCGTCGAAGAACGGCCGCACGACGCGGAGTTCGACGACTTCCTGCTGCACATCGACGGCTGGCTGTGCGAGGTCAAGGACGCGCAGATCCGCGACGGGCTGCACGTCCTGGGCGCGGCACCCACCGGCGAGGCCCGCGTCAACCTGGTGCTGGCGATGCTGCGCGCGTCCCAGATGTGGGGCGGCAAGCAGGGTGCGGTACCCGGCCTGCGTTCGGCGCTGGGACTGAAGGAAGACGCGCCGATGTCCGAAGTGGACGCGGTCGAGAAGACGGCGCGGGAACTCGTCCAGGCGATGGAGCTGCGCGGCTGGGACGCCACGGCGGTCGCCTCGGTGGCGCCGGACGAGCAGGTCGCGAAGGTGCTTTCCTTCGCGGCGGAGGAGATCGTCCCGCGGCTGGCGGGCACCACCGCGGAACTCGACTCGGTGCTGCACGCGCTGGACGGCGGCTACATCCCGGCCGGGCCCAGCGGGTCGCCGTTGCGCGGGCTGGTCAACGTGCTGCCGACCGGGCGGAACTTCTACACCGTCGACCCGAAGGCGATCCCGAGCCGGCTCGCCTGGGAAACCGGGCAGGCGCTGGCGGATTCGCTGCTTCGCCGGTACCGCGAGGACACCGGGGACTGGCCGCGCTCGGTCGGGCTTTCGGTGTGGGGCACGTCGGCCATGCGCACCTCGGGCGACGACGCCGCGGAAGTCCTGGCCCTGCTGGGGGTCCAGCCGTTCTGGGACGAGGCGTCGCGGCGCGTGACGGGCATCGAAGCGATCCCGCTCGCGGAACTCGGCCGCCCGCGCATCGACGTCACGATCCGGATCAGCGGCTTCTTCCGCGACGCGTTCCCGCACGTCATCACGATGCTGGACGACGCGGTCCGGCTGGTGGCCGCTTTGGACGAACCCGCGGACCAGAACTTCGTGCGGGACCACGTTTCGGCGGACCTGGCCGCGCACGGCGACGAGCGGCGGGCGACCACCCGGATCTTCGGCTCGAAGCCGGGCGCGTACGGCGCGGGCCTGCTGCCGCTGATGGACTCCGGGAACTGGCGCGACGACAAGGACCTCGCGGAGGTCTACGCGGTGTGGGGCGGTTTCGCCTACGGCCGCGACCTCGACGGCCGCCCGGCGCGCGAGGACATGGAGAGCTCGTACAAGCGGATCGTCGTCGCGGCGAAGAACACGGACACGCGCGAGCACGACATCGCCGACTCGGACGACTACTTCCAGTACCACGGCGGGATGATCGCGACGGTCCGCGCGCTGACCGGCTCGGCCCCGGCGTCGTACGTGGGCGACAGCACGTCCCCGGACGCGGTCCGCACCCGGACGCTCGGCGAGGAGACCGCCCGCGTGTTCCGCGCCCGCGTGGTGAACCCGCGCTGGCTGGCGGCGATGCGGCGGCACGGCTACAAGGGCGCGTTCGAGCTGGCGGCCACCGTGGACTACCTGTTCGGCTTCGACGCGACGGCCGGCGTCGTCGGCGACTGGATGTACGAGAAGCTGACCGAGTCCTACGTCCTGGACGAAGTGACCCAGGAGTTCCTGCGCCAGGCGAACCCCTGGGCGCTGCGCGGCATCGTGGAACGGCTCAACGAAGCGGCCGACCGCGGGCTGTGGGAGGAGCCCGACCCCGCGCTGCTGGAGAAGATGCGTGAGGTCTACCTGTCCTTGGAAGGTGATCTCGAGGCGGAGTAGAAACGCCCGGGAAACGCGGGCCCGGGTTGGGTGGGCAGCATGATCACCGCCGCTCCCCCGAAGACCCGCTCCTGGGCGCTTCCCCTCATCTGCCTCGGCGCCGCCGTCCTCTACGCCTGGAAGATCGGCGACGGCCAGCTCGGCAACACCTACTACTCGGCCGCCGCGAAGTCGATGACGAGCGGCTTCACGAACTTCCTCTTCGGCTCCTTCGACCCGTACGGCGTCGTGACAGTCGACAAACCGCCGTTCGCGTTGTGGCCGCAAGCGCTTTCCGTGCTCGTCTTCGGTTTCCACGGCTGGGCGCTGCTGCTGCCGCAGGTGCTCGAAGGCGTCGCGGCGGTCTTCCTGCTGCACCGGACGGTCCGGCGGTGGGCCGGGGAGAACGTCGCCCTGCTGGCGGCGGCGATCCTCGCGCTCACGCCGGTGACCGTGATCATCAACCGGGACAACAACCCCGACACGCTTCTGGTGCTGTTCCTGGTCGCCGCGGCGTACGCGGTCACGCGGGCGCTCGAGGACGGCCGGAAGTGGCTGTTCTGGTGCGCGTTCTTCGTCGGCTGCGGCTTCCTGACGAAGATGCTGCAGGCGTGGATCGTCGTGCCCGCACTGGTCGCCGCGTACCTCGCCGGGACGTCCGGGCCGCTCAAGCGGCGGCTGCTCGACGTGCTCGGCGCCGGCGCCGTGCTGATCGCGTCGTCGTTCTGGTGGATCGCCCTGTACGACTGGTGGCCCGGCGCCAAGCCCTACATGGGCGGCAGCGCGGACGGTTCGGCGTGGGACCTCGTCTTCGGCTACAACGGCTTCGGGCGCCTCTCCGGGAACGGCGAAGGCGGCGGCATGATGATCATGCGCAATGGCGAGCAGACGATGTCGTCGTTCGGCGGCGATCCCGGGCCGGGCCGGATGTTCAACGACCTCGTCGGCGGGCAGATTTCGTGGCTGCTCCCGCTCTGCCTGCTCGTCCTTGTCGTACTGGGCCGCCGGTGGCGCGACGCCGGCTGGCTGCTGTGGGGCGGCTGGCTGCTGGTGACGACCGCGGTGTTCAGCTTCGCCGGCGGCATCTGGCATCCGTACTACACGACGGCGATGGCTCCCGCCGTCGCCGCGGTCTCCGCCGCCGGGCTGGCACTGCTGTGGCGGCGGCACCGGCGGACGCTGCTCCCGCTCGTCATCGCGCTGACCGCCGCCTGGGCGTTCGTCCTGACCTCGCGGGACACGACGTTCCACGGCTGGACGCGCTGGGCGGTGCTCGGCACGGCCGTCGCGGCGATCGCGGGCCTGCTCGCGGTCCGGAGCCGGACGACGCTGGTCGCCGGGCTGGTCCCGGTGCTGCTCACCCCGGCCGTCTGGTCGTACGCGGCGGCGCAGAGCACGTCGGCCGGGACGCTGCCCGCCGCCGGCCCGGCCACCGGTCCTGGCGGTCCGACCGGCCCCGCCCCGGTTGTCACCGGTCCCGGCTCCCCGCCGCCCCCGGGCGGCGCGGCCCCGCGGCTGATGATTTCGGGCGGCGACGGCACCACGACGTTGACCGACGAGCAACGGCGGATCCTCGGCTACGCCGCCCGGAACGGCACCGAGATCACCCTCGCGGTGAACGCCGAGGCGGGGACGGTCGCGCCGTTCCTCATCGAGTCGGACGCGACCGTGATCGGCATGGGCGGGTTCGGCGGCCGCGACGACGCGCCGTCGACCGCGCAGCTCGACCGGTGGCTCGCGGAAGGCAAGCTGCGGTTCGTGCTGAGCGGCTCCGGCGCGGGTCCGGCGGGTCCGGCCCGGAGCCCGGCCCAAGAGGCGCGCGGCCGCTGGATCGAGCAGCACTGCGCGGCCGTCGACCCCGCCGAGTACGGCGGCCGGTCCGGCCCGGGCGCGGGTCCGGTGCGGATCGGCGGCGCGGACACCCTCTACCGCTGCTAACGGCGAAGAAACACCGCCGCGGCGATCATCGGGACATGCGGGTCCTGGTGGTGGAAGACGAGCCGATGCTCGCGGACGCGATCGCGGAGTGGCTGCGCGAGGACGCCCACGCGGTCGACGTCGCCCACGACGGCGGCGCGGCGCTCGAGCGGATCGCCGTGCACGACTACGACGTCGTCGTGCTCGACCGGGACCTGCCGGTCGTGCACGGCGACGACGTCTGCCGCGAGCTGGTGGGCGCGGGGGTGACCACCCGGGTGCTGATGCTGACGGCGGCCGCGGAGGTCACCGACCGGGTCGCGGGCCTGTCACTGGGCGCCGACGACTACCTGACGAAGCCGTTCGCGTTCCCCGAGCTGGCCGCGCGGATCCAGTCGCTGGGCCGCCGCTGCCGCCCGGCCGCGCCACCGGTGCTGCGCCGCTCCGGCGTCACCCTCGACCCGGCGCGCCACGAGGTGTTCCGCGACGGGCGGTACCTGCCACTGTCCAAAAAGGAGTTCGCCGTGCTCGCCGAGCTGCTGCGCGCCGACGGCGCCGCCGTGTCCGCGGAACACCTGCTGGAGAAGGTGTGGGACGAGCACGCCGACCCGTTCACCGGCGCGGTCCGGCTCACGGTGCTGAAGCTGCGCCGCAAGCTCGGCGATCCCCCGCTGGTGGAGACGGTCACCGGCGTCGGCTACCGCCTCCGGTGAACCTCCGCCTGCGGCTGACCGTCCTGTACGGCGGCCTGTTCCTGCTGGCGGGCGTGGCCCTGCTCGGCGTGACGTACCTGCTGTTCACCCGCCAGGTCGGCCAGCGGGTGGCGATCATTTCGGGCACCCCGCCCCCGGGCGCCGCCCCACTCCCGTCCCTGGCGGCGCTCGACGACCAGGCCCGGCAGCTGCGCGCGGCGGCGGCGACGTCGTTGCTGACGCAGGGCGCGGTCGCCCTCGCGGCGGTGGCGGTACTGGCGGCGGCACTGGGCTGGCTGGTGGCGGGCCGCGCACTGGCGCCCCTGCGCCAGGTGACGGAGACGGCCCGCCGCATCGCCGCGGCCGCCGACCCGGGCGGCCACGCGCGGATCGCGCTGCGCGGGCCGGAGGACGAGGTGAAGGACCTGGCGGACGCGTTCGACGTGATGGTCGAGCGCCTGGACCGGTCGTTCGACGCCCAGCGCCGGTTCGTCGCGAACGCGTCCCACGAGTTGCGCACCCCGCTGACGTTGAACCGCTCGGTGGTCGAGGTGGCGATGCACCGCAGAACCGCGTCGGACGACGTCCGCGAGCTGGGGAGCAAGCTGCTGCACATCAACGCGCGGCACGAACGGCTGATCACCGGGTTGCTGCTGCTGGCGAAGTCGGAGAGCGCGCTGACCGAGCGCTGCCCGGTCGACCTGGCGGCGCTGGTCGCGCACGTGGCACCCGAGGACGTTTCGCAGCATCTGGCGGAGGCGTCGACGATCGGCGACGCGCTGATGCTGGAGCGGCTGGTGCACAACCTGGTGGAGAACGCCCTCCGCCACAACAACGACGAGAGCTGGGTGGAGGTGACCACCCGGACGGCACCGGGCCGCGCGGAGCTTTCGGTGGCGAACAGCGGCCCGGTGATCCCGCCGGCGGACGTACCGGCGCTGTTCGACCCGTTCCACCGCCGGGCCCGGGTGGCCGCGGAAGGCGCGGGGCTGGGGTTGTCGATCGTCCGCTCGGTAGCCCACGCGCACGGCGGCGACGTGGTGGCGAGGGCACGACCGGAGGGCGGCCTGGTGGTGACCGTGTCACTGCCCGCGGCTTGAGGGTCGCGGTGCGGCGACGCCTCGGCGGTCGCATCACCCTCGCGGTGTCGTTCCCCGGACCAATTTCGGATATCTCGGCGCGTTTCGCCCACGCCCGGCGGCGATCCACCCGTTGTGCCTTGACTTCGTCAATGGTCTAGTCCAATGATCTGTCCACCCTCGATCCCCACCGGGAGGACAGCTCATGCGCAAGAGCAGACTGGCCGCCATCGGGCTCGCCGCCGCCACGTTCGCCGCCACCGCCGTCAGCCTCGTGCTCGGCGCGCCCGCGGCCACCGCGGCGTTGAGCAACAACTGGTACGCCGCGGCGCCATACCTGATGCCCCAGAGCAACAACCCGCCCGATCCGGTCACCGTGATGAACGCGACCGGGCTCAAGGCGTTCCAGCTCGCGTTCATCCTGGCGCCGAACGGCGGCGGCTGCAGCCCCACCTGGGACGGCACCGACCCGATCGCCACCGACACCACCGTCGCCGCCGCGATTTCGAAGATCCGCGGGGCGGGCGGGGACATCTCCGTCTCCGTCGGCGGGTACGGCGGCACGAAGCTCGGCCAGACCTGCGGCACGGTCGCCGCGACGGCGGCCGCGTACCAGCAGGTCGTCACGAAGTACTCGCTCAAGGCCATCGACTTCGACCTCGAAGAGCCCGAGTACGAGAACACCGCGGCCATCGCGAACGAGCTCGGCGCGGCGAAGACGTTGCAGGCCAACAACCCCGGCCTCTTCGTGTCGGTGACCATGCCGGGCACCGCGGCCGGCACCGGCTGGTTCGGCACGCAGCTGCTCGACCAGGCGAAGTCGATCGGGTTCACGCCCAACAACTTCTCGATCATGCCGTTCGACGGCGGCTTCAACGGCGGCTCGTCGCAGGTGTCGGCGCTGGAAGCCCTGCACGGCCTGCTGATGTCGCACCTGGGCTGGGACAGCGCGACCGCGTACTCGCACGAGGGTTTCTCGGGCATGAACGGCAAATCGGACGCGGCCGAGATGTTCTACACGTCGGACTTCCAGACGGTGTACGACTACGCGACCAGCCACGGTCTCGGCCGCTTCACGTTCTGGTCGGTCAACCGCGACCGCGCCTGCGTCGGGACGACCGACAACGGCGTCTGCAGCAACGTCCCGCAGAACGACTGGGACTTCACGAAGTTCAGCGTCCGCTTCGCGGGCGCGACGCCGCCCCAGACGACCCCGACCCCGCCGACCACCACGACCCCGACCACCCCGGGCGGCGGTTCGTGCACCGCGGCCGAGTGGGACCGGACGAAGGTCTACGTCAAGGACAACGTCGTGTCGCACAACAGCCACAAGTGGACGGCCAAGTGGTGGACGCAGGGCGAGGAGCCCGGCACCACCGGCGAATGGGGTGTCTGGCAGGACAACGGCGCCTGCTAGCCGGCGCGCGTCAGAAGTCGAGGTGGGTGTTCTCGCGCTGGACCTCCGGGGTCAGCGCGGGCACCTCGACGACGTGCCGCCCGGCCTGCCGCAGCAGCTCGGTGCCCTGGGCGTCGACGAAGACCGGCGGCTCGCGCCACGCGAAGACGACGCGCGGGATCCCGGCGTCGAGGATCAGCTGCGTGCAGCTGCGCGGGTGCGAGCTCCGGTTGCTGCACGGCTCCAGTGAGCTGTAGATGGTCGCCCCGGCCAGGCGCGGGTCGCCGGCGCACTTGGCGAGGGCGGCTTCTTCGGCGTGGTTCGACGGGTCGCCCTCGCCGGAGTGCCCGGTGGCGATGACCTCGCCACCGGCGTCGGTGATGACGGCCCCGACCCGGAACGTGTGGCTGGGCGGGCACTCGGCGGCGAGTGCAATGGCTTCCTTGAGCCGCCGGACGTCCGGCCCGTCCGGCTCGGCCGCGGCGCGGTACTCGAGGATCGCCATCCCCTGCAGTTCCCGCACCCCGGCGAGGGTGAGCGGCCGCGGGTAGAGCCCGGGCCCGACGAACCGCGGCGCGCCCGGCTGCCCCACGAAGAACGGCGCGATCGCGAGCCGCAGCTCGTCGGCGAGGCCTTCGGTGAGGAACCGGGTGTGGATCCCGCCGCCGCCTTCGACCAGCAGGTTTTCGATGCCGCGCTGCCCGAGGTCGTCGAGGACGCGCCCGAAGTCGGGCGGGCTCCCGGCGTCCACGACGGTGGCGACTCCCTTCAGGTCGTCCGCCACGCCCGGCGGCGCGTAGACGATCTTTTCGCTGTCCCCCACGGTGAAGAACCGCGAGTCCGCGTCCAGTCCGCGGGTGGTCACGGTGACTTTGACGGGCTGCTCCGGCTTTCCCCGGTCCAGCCGCTGCCGCCGCAGCTCGGGCGACCGGACGAGCAGCCGCGGGTTGTCGGCCCGCACCGTCCCGGCCCCGACGAAGATCGCGTCCGCCTCGGCCCGCAACCGGTCCACGACGGCGAAATCGTCCTCAGTGGACAGCACGAGCCGCTCGGGCGAGGTGTCGTCGAGGTAGCCGTCGAGCGACTGCGCGGCGGACAGCAGGACGTGCGGCCGGGAGATCACCCGGCCCAGTATGCCGTAACGCCTCCGGCCGCCCGGGCGTCCTACGACGTATCCCTGTCGAGCCCATCCCCCGGAGCTGCGGAACATGACGACGCGAGGCTGGTACAAGGAGCGGACGCTCACCACGGTCGACACGGTCGGCCGGGAAGTGTCGGTGACCACCGGGCTCACCCGCGACCCCGAAGGCCGCCTGGTCGCCGCGATCGCGATCAGCGACGGCCCGACCGCCATCTACCGCCACGCCGCCGACCCGGACGACCGGACGGAACTCCTGGCCAACGTGACGGAAACCGTCAAGGAGCTGAAGAAGCTGGCGCACGTCCCGCCGCGTTAGGGTCCGCGGCCCGGAACCGGCCGAGCAGCTCCTGCCCGGCCGGTGAGTCCGCGTCGAACCCTTCGAGGCCGGTCTGGGCGCCGCCGGCGAAACCGAGCGCGTTGTGGCAGCGGAAGCAGAAGGCGATCTCGAAGAGGACGCCTTCCGCGCCGTGCGCCCGGAGCGCGTACATCGGGTGGTAGCACCGCATCATCCCGGCCTCCGGGAGGTCGGTGACGAGCCCGACGAGCGCTGTCGCGTCCGCGCCCGTCACCGACTCGAGGACGGGCCCGGGCACGGTGGTCCACCGTTCCCACTCCCGGTCGCCTTCGACACGGATGAGGTCCGCGCGCCGGACGTCGCCCGGCACGTCGATCGGCAGCCGCACCGTCAGGCCGGGAGGACGGCGTACTGGCGGACGTAGAGGTCCGTGTACGTCACCGGACCGCGGGGGCCGGGCACCTTGTCCAGGTTGATGCCGGTCTCCGGGACCGCCAGCATCTTGAAGCCGTCGAGGAGGCGGGTCGGGGCGTTCCAGAAGACGCCGGTGCCGGTGTAGCCGTCGAAGAAGGCGTCGGCGGCCGACTCGTCCTCGGTGGCGATGCCCGCCGCCAGGCCCGACGTCTGCTCGTTGGCGATCCCGACCGCGTCGGCGAGCGCGCCGACCTTGGCCACCGTGACGGTCGCCTCCCGGTCGGAGTCCAGCGCCCACTCGTAGCCGATGGCGTGCTCGTGCGGCGCCAGCGACGGCGTGACACCCCGCTCGGCCAGCGCGTCCGAGATCGACGGCCAGACCTCGTCGTGGATGTCCTCGTGGATCAGCAGCAGGTTCAGCCGGTTGCAGACCCCGAGCCGGTCGAGGCTGTTGTAGACCAGGTCACGCGCCTTGGTGACGTCCGCGCCGCGGTCGACGTAGAGCACGCCGCCGCCGTCGGCGTGGGCGAGCGTGCGCACGCCGTGGACCGCCGCCTCGGTGGCGAGCGCCCGGGTGCTGTCGCCGCTGCCGCGCAGGATCACCAGCGGCACCAGGTCCGGCAGCCGGACCAGCGCCGACGCCGCCTCGCGCTCCACCCGCGGCACCAGCTGGACGCAGTCGGCGTCGATGCCCGCCTCGGCGAGCGCGGGCGCGATGACGACCTCCCGCAGCCGCTGCGCCGAACCGAGCGCGGCCGAACCCGTGCGCAGGACACCGGCGTTGCGCGACTTCACCAGCTGCGACGCCACGTCGACGGTCACGTTCGGCCGCGCCTCGTAGTTCGCGCCGATGACGCCGACCGGCCGCCGCCGCTCGACCAGCCGCAGCCCGCCGTCCAGCGTGGACACCTCGACCGAGCGCTCCTGGTGCGGCGCGCCGGCGAGCAGCCGCAGCTGCTCGGCCATGCCGGTGAGGCGCTCCGGGGTGATGGTGAGCCGGTCGAGCAGACCGGCGCTCATCCCCTCGGCCTTCGCGCGTTCGACGTCGGCCTGGTTCGCCTCGAGGATCTCCTCGCGGTGCGCGAGCAGCCGCTCGGCCATCCCGGTCAGCGCGGCGTCGACGGCCTCGGCGGAAGCGGCGGCGAGCGACGGCGCGGCCAGCTTCGCCGCCCGTGCGCACTCCTCCACGGCCTTGGCGACCTCGTCCATCGTTCGTCTCCCTCCGCGCGGACCAGCGAGAGACCAGTTTGCCGCATGGGCTCGCTCAGGTGGCCACGGGCTCCAGGAGCCACAGCCCGCCGGCGATCAGGCAGCTGACCGTCGCCACCGCGAAGACCAGCACCCACAGCACCGGCGGCACCGCGGTGAGCCGGCCGAGCTGGTCGGCGTCGGAGTCCCGCGCCTGGCCGCGGCGGCGCTTGGCCTGCAGCTCGGCCACCGGCCGCACGCCACCGAACAGCAGGAACCAGGTCACCAGGTAGCTGAACGGCGCCTGCACCTCGACCGGCGCGACGAACGCGACCAGCGCGAGCACCACGGCACTGGCGACGACGGTGAACACCCCGTAGGCGTTGCGCACCATCACCAGGACGCCGAGCAGCAACAGCGCGATCAGCACGAGCACGGTGCCGACCAGGTCGTTGCCGAGCAAGCTGGCGAACAGCAGCCCCAGCACCGACGGCGCCAGGTACCCGGCCATGGCGGTGAACGCCATGCCCGGCCCCTCGGGCTTGCCGCGCGAGACGGTGACGCCCGAGGTGTCCGAGTGCAGCTTGATGCCCTGCAGCCGGCGCCCGACGAGCACCGCGGCCAGCGCGTGCCCGGCCTCGTGCACGATCGTGACGACGTTGCGCACCAGCCGCCACGGCCTGCCGCCCACGAGGACGACCAGCAGCGCCACGCCGCCGGCGACCAAGGTGATCACCGCGGGTGCCTGGGCCTGTTCGAGCAGCGAGCCGGCCGACGAGGTGCCGGCCGCGGCCGTCCGGAGGGCTGACAGGACGTCACCGGCGGTGCTGCCGAGCGCGAGAGGAACGGGCAAGCTCACCCGGATACCTCACCACAGGCGACATCTGGCTACGGTGAGTCCCCGCCGACAGCGGTTTCGCGGGCTCCGGTAGTGGGTCGTGGTGGTCTCCTTTCCGCCGGTCGTGGTCGAGGGAGGGCGATGGACAGGTTCGAAGCGAAGAGCTTCGCGCTGATGCCCGGTCAGCGGGTCGAGGCCGAGGTCCTCAGCCACCACCCGTGGGGTGTGCTCGTCGAGATCGCGGGCCACGAGGACGACGGCCTGTCGGCCTCGATCGACATGATCGAGCTGTTCTCCTCGCGCACGAGCAGCCACGAGGAACTGCTCGCGCTCTTCCCGCCGGTGGGTTCGCGGGTCGACGCGGTGGTCCAGCGGATCACCCGCTGGCACCCGCCGGTGTCGGTGCGGCTCAGCATCCGCGCCTCGGACCTGGAGGCGCTGACCTGGCCCTGCGACTTCTGCGGGGAACGCACCACGCTGAGCCCCGGCGGGGACGCCCTCGTCCTCGACGCGCGCAGCAACAACGGCCCGGGGAGCTGCGGCATCGTCGTGCACCGGCGGTGCCTGGCCCAGCGGATCCGGCCCGGGAACGCCGGCGAGCGGGCGCGAGCGCTCACGATCGGTGAACGCGACTGGGACTCTCCTCTCGGTTGACTCCAGGGTCCCGGCAAAGTCGCGCCGGGGTGGGCCTACAGCGTCCTGAATGAGTCATTCCGGACGCCGGAAATGCTGCCGCCGACTCAGGCCGGGTCGGCGGTCCGGCGACTTCTGCCGGAGCCCTGCGGTTGACGCGGTGGCCGGGTCAACGGGACTCCCTCAGCCGGGCCTCGCCTTCGACGCGGAACAGGAACGACACCCAGCTCCGGAACGGGGCCCAGGCCTCCGCGATCTCCGCCAGCTCCGGCACGCCCGCCTCCGGCAGGTGGTAGGCGTCGCGCATGATCTCGTGGAGCCGGCCCTCGTCCTGGGGGAAGATGTCCGGGTGGCCCGCGCCGCGGATCAGGATCAGTTCCGCGCTGAAGCGGCCGATTCCCGGGAGCAGCCGCAGCTGGTCCAGTGCTTCGTCCGGGGACATCGCCCGCAACGCCGCCGCGTCCAGCGCTCCCGCGGCCGCCGCCTCGGCGATGCCCCTCAGCCGCTGCATCTTCTGGCCCGACAGGCCCGGCAGGTACTCCAGCTTCGCCAGGACCGCCGGGGGCGGGAACGACCTCAGCGCGCTGCCGCCGACGTCGACCTCCGTGCCGTGGCGCTCGGTCAGGCGACGGCGCAGCCGGACCGCCTGGGTCATCCAGACCCGGTGGCTCAGCACCGCCCAGCACGCCGCCTCGTACGGCGAGGCGAACAACACCGGCCGCAGGCCCGGGCGCAGCTGCTGCAGCAGGGACACCACCGGGTCGCGGGCGCCGGCGGCCGGGAACTCCGTGCCGTCGAGGTCCAGCGAGCACATCCGCCGCACCTGGGCCAGCACCGCCGCCGCGTGCTCGGGCGGGCCGTGCACCTCCACCGCGACCGCACCGGGCGATCTCTGCCGCAGCACGGCTCCCACCGGCGTCCACTCGCCTTCGAGCGGGAAAGCGACGCGCAGCGCGCCCGCCTCCGCCCCCGGCTGGCCGGCCGGGCCGAAGCCGGTCAAGAAGCCGGCCGCCGCGGCCAGGTCGAACTCGCCCCGCACCGTGATTTCGCTGTCCACCATGGTGATCGTCATCTGTCCTCCTCGGATCGGGAACCTCGCCTGCGACGCTAGGAAGGACCACCGACAATTCCGGGACTCGAACGCCTGAGCCCGGCATTGTTCACCCGATCGAGTACCGGAGATTTGACATACTGCCGGTATTCGAACCCCGGGAGAGGCCATGCCGACCAGCCGAATAACCGCCCTCGAGCGGCTGACCGCCCTGCTCGAGACCCCCGCGGAAACCCGCGACGGCTACCTCGACCTGCTCGGCACCGCGGACCAGGCCGGTCCGCCGACCGGGCTCACCCAGCGCCTGATGCGCACGACCCTGCTCCCGCAGGTCTACGAGCGGTATTGGCGTCCGGCGCTCGGCCGCGCGCTCAAGGGCCCGCTCGGCCCGAGCATGGCCGGCGAGGTCCGCCTCGCCACGAAGCTCCTCGGCCTCGAACCCGGGCACACCGCGCTCGACGTCGCCTGCGGCACCGGCCGCTTCACGCGCGCGTTCGGCGCGGCCGTCGGCACGGGCGGGCTCGCGATCGGGCTCGACGGCGCCCGCACGATGCTCGCCAAAGCCGTCGCGGAGGACGGCCCGGACAGCGTCGCCTACCTGCGCGCGGACGCGGTGCGCCCGCCGCTGAAGGAGTCCACAGTGGACGGCGTCTGCTGTTTCGCCGCCCTGCACATGTTCGCCGAACCGGAAGCCGCGCTGGACTCCTTCGCTCGCGTGCTGAAACCCGGTGGCCGGATCGTCCTGCTGACCAGCGCCCGCCACGGCTGGCAACCCGCGCGTCTGCTCGACTCGGCAGGCGGCGCCCTCAGCGGGCAGAAGATGTTCGACCGCGGAGAAATCGGGGCGAGCCTGCGCGCCCGCGGCTTCACCGGGATCACCGAACGGTACGCGGGCGTCACGCAGATCGTGGCGGGCCGGCTGGGCTGAGCACCGCGGATTGTCGGTGCCGCCGGTTAGCATCGCCCCATGACCCACCACGAGCCCGTCCCGCCCGACGACAGCTACCTGCGTTCCCTGGTCGAGGCCACCGCCGACGCCGTCGCGGCCGCCGAACCGCTGTCCTCGCCGCACACCGGCGCGGACGAGGCGACGCGGGCCGAGGTGACCGCCGCGGTCGAGCGCAGTTCACCCGATCTGGTGGCGTTGAGCCAAGATCTGCACGCGCACCCCGAGGAGGGGTTCGCCGAGCACCGGTCGGTCCGGGCGCTCGCGGACCTCCTGAAGCGCCACGGCCACGAAACGACCGTCGGGGTCGGCGGGCTGGACACCGCGCTGCGCGTCAGCACGCCGGAGCGGGACGGTCCGCACATCGCCGTCCTCGCCGAGTACGACGCGCTGCCCGGGCTCGGCCACGCCTGCGGCCACAACGTCATCTGCACGACGGCCGCGGGCGGGTTCCTCGGCGCCGCCACCGTCGCCGAACGGCTCGGCGGCCGGGTCAGCCTGATCGGCACGCCGGCCGAAGAAGGCGGTGGTGGCAAGGAGATCCTGGCCCGCGCGGGCGTGTTCGACGACGTCGACGCGGTGATCATGCTGCACCCGTTCAGCCACGACATCGCGCTCCACCCGTTCCTCGGCCGGCGCCAGCTGGAGATGGTCTTCCACGGCGTCGGCGCGCACGCGTCGGCCCAGCCGTTCATGGGCCGCAACGCCCTCGACGCCGCGGTCGCCGCCTACCAGGGCGTTTCGGCGCTGCGGCAGCAACTCCCGCAGAGCGACCGCGTCCACGGCGTGTTCACCGACGGCGGGGCCCGGCCGAACGTCATCCCGGCGCGGGCCGCGCTGCTGTTCTACCTCCGCTCCCAAAGCCCGGAAACGCTGCGCGACCTCGCCGCCCGGATGACGTCGATCGCGGAAGGCGCGGCGGCGATGACCGGCTGCGGCGTCGAGCTGATCTGGGACGCGCAGGCGGCGTACCTGCCGATCCGGTTCAACACCGCGCTCGCCGGGCGCTGGACGGCCAACCAGCTGGGCACCGGTCGCAAGCCGCTGCCGCCGGGCATCGTGCCGGAGTCGCTCACCGGCTCCACGGACCTGGGCAACCTGTCCTACCGCATGCCCGCGCTGCACCCGATGCTCGCCGTGTCGGGGCCGACGGTCGCCTTGCACACCAAGGAGTTCGCGGCCGCGGCCGGCTCGGCCACCGGGGACGCCGGGGTCCGCGACGGCGCGCTGGGCCTGGCCCTCACCGCCGCCGACTACCTGGGCGACGCCGAACTGCGGCAGGCGGTGCACGACGAGTTCGAAGCGGCGGGAGGGGCGTTGGACGTGCCGTCGTTCTTCGGCTGAGAACCACCTGAGTTTTCTCAGCTGATTCTTCTCAGCAAAGCCTGAGGTATTTCCACAGGCTGCTCACAAGCACGGGCGCGAATCTTGTTCCATGACCGAGAACGAGAGTCGGCCCGGCCCCGCCTCACCCGGTGGGCACCAGCCGCACCAGAGCACTCAGCAGTACGGGCCGTACGCGCAGCAGCAGTACGGCTACCAGCACCAGGCCGCGCCGAACCCTCTGTTCACCCCGCAGCAGCCCGGGCCGGCGCCCACGGCGCTGAAGACCAAGCCGCGCAAGGGCGGCCGCGTCGCCCTGATCGTGAGCGCGACCGCCCTCGGCGCCGCGCTGGTCGGCGGGGTCGGCGGCGCCGCGATCGTCGGGCTCACCACGAACTCGGCGGACGGCACCACGACGTCGGTGAGCACGCCGGCCGCGAGCGGGCAGCCGGTCGCGAACTCGACCTCCGGTGACGTCAGCGGTGTCGCGGCGAAGGTGACGCCGAGCGTCGTCCAGATCAACGTGACCACCGACCAGGGCGAGGCCATCGGCTCCGGTGTCATCCTGACCTCGGACGGCCGGATCCTGACGAACGCGCACGTCGTCGACGGCGCCCAGAACGTCGTGATCACGACGTCCGACGGCAAGAAGTACCAGGCCAGTGTGGTCGGCGCGGACACCAAGGCGGACATCGCGGTGGTCCAGGCCAAGAACGCCAGCGGCTTGACGGCCGCCACTCTGGGCGACTCGAGCAAGCTGGTCGTCGGCCAGTCGGTCGTCGCGATCGGCTCGCCGGGCGGGCTGCAGAACACCGTCACCACCGGCATCGTCAGCGCGCTCAACCGCAACCTGTCCGACATCGGCGAGGGCCAGCAGCAACAGCAGTCGCCGTTCAGCCGCACGTCGAACCAGGCCGAGAACTCGCCCAGCTACACCGCGATCCAGACGGACGCCTCGATCAACCAGGGCAACTCCGGCGGCGCGCTGGTCGACGCCCAGGGCAACGTCATCGGCATCAACTCGGCGCTCTACAGCCCGACGGCGTCGGCCAACGGCTCGGCGGGCAGCGTCGGGATCGGCTTCGCCATCCCGATCAACGACGCCAAGAAGATCGTCGACCAGATCGTGAACAACTAGGACGCGGACGGGCCGTTGTCGGGGCGGTCCGTCCCACCCGCTTCGGGGAGCGGGGACGAGCGAAGGCCGTTTCGAGAGTCAATCGGGGGCTCTCGAAACGGCCTTCGCGCGGTCTACAGGTCGTAGCTGAGGACCAGCGTGTGGTTCTGCTCGGCGTCCATCTCGATGTTCGCCGTGCCGGCGATCCCGGTCAGCTCGCCGAAACCCGAGCCGGTGAGGATCTTGAGCGTCAGGCCCGAGTCGTCCGCGGTGTGGTGCAGGACGAAGCCGCCCTTGCGGCCGTCGACCGAGACCGTGAGACGTTCGAAAGCGACGTACGCGCGCGAAGTCGCGTTGGACGCCGTGAGCATCTCGACGGTGCTGGTTCCCTCGACCGCGCCGGTGAACGTCTTGGCGATGGCCACCCGGGCGAACTCGGTGCCGCCGGCCTCGTCGGTCGCCTGCGGCTCCCACTTGTCGAGGACGAACGACGCGGTGGCGGTGCTGGTCATGGCTTTCCCCTGTCTCGATTGGTGGAGCCAGTTTCGCAGCGATACCTGACAGGTTGCGTCAGGTTTTGTCAGCGCCTCCGGTTGCCGAACAGCCCGCGCGTGATCTCCCGGCCCAGCGCGCTGGCGGCGGAGCGCATGAACGACTTCACGGCCGGGTTCTTCATCGCCGACTCGATGAACCCCGGATCGTCCTTCTCCTTCGCGGGCGCCGGAGCGGCCGGCGGGGGCGGCGCGTCCGGCGCGGCCTCGGGAGCGGGCGCGGCGACCTTCGCGGCCAGCTTCTCGTACGCCGACTCGCGGTCGATCGTCTCGCTGTACTTCGCGTGCAGGTCGGACGACGCGACGGCCGCGGCGACGGCCTCCTCGCCGATCGAGCCCATCTTCGACCGCGGCGCGCGCAGCCGCGTCCACGCCACCGGCGTCGGCGCGCCCCGCTCCGACAGCACCGTGACGATCGCCTCGCCGATGCCCAGCGACGTCAACGCCGTGTCGAGCTCGTAGAACTTCGTCTTCGGGTACGTCTTCACCGTCTTGGCCAGCGCCGCCTGGTCGTCCGGCGTGAACGCCCGCAGCGCGTGCTGGATCCGGGCGCCGAGCTGCGAAAGCACGTTGTTCGGGATGTCCGTCGGCAACTGCGTGCAGAAGAACACGCCGACGCCCTTCGACCGGATCAGCTTCACGGTCTGCTCGATGCGCTCGAGGAACGCCTTCGACGCGTCGTTGAACAGCAGGTGCGCTTCGTCGAAGAAGAAGACCAGCTTCGGCTGCTCGAGATCGCCTTCCTCGGGCAGCTCCTCGAACAGCTCGGCCAGCAGCCACATCAGGAACGTCGAGAACAGCGCCGGCTTCGCCTGCAGGTTGTCCAGCTCCAGCAGCGTGACGACGCCCTTGCCGTCGTTCTGCCGCATCAGGTCGTGCACGTCCAGCTCGGGCTCGCCGAAGAAGTCTTCGCCGCCCTGCGCTTCGAGGTTCGACAAGGCCCGCAGGATCACCCCGGCCGTCGCCGCCGACACCCCGCCGATGCCCTTGAGGTCCGCCTTGCCCTCGTCGCTGGTCAGGTGCGTGATCACCGACCGGAGGTCCTTCGTGTCCAGCAACGCCAGACCACGCTGGTCCGCCCAGTGGAAGATCAGCCCGAGCGTCGACTCCTGCGTCTCGTTCAGGCCGAGCACCTTCGACAGCAGCACCGGCCCGAAACTCGTGATCGTCGCCCGGATCGGCGAGCCCTTCCCGCCGGTGCCCAGCGAGAGGAACTGCACCGGGAACGCCGTCCCCGCCCAGTCGTCACCCAGCTCCTGCGCGCGCTTCGCGACCTTGTCGTTCGACTCCCCGGCCGCGGCGAGCCCGGACAGGTCGCCCTTCACGTCCGCGAGCACCACCGGCACCCCCGCCGCCGACAACTGCTCCGAGATCAGCTGCAACGTCTTCGTCTTGCCCGTCCCGGTCGCCCCCGCGACCAGCCCGTGCCGGTTCAGCGTCGCCAACGGCAGGCGCACCGCGGCCGCGGCGTCGGCCGCCCCGTCGATCACCACCGCGCCCAGCTCCAGCGCGGCGCCTTCACTCGCGTAACCCGCGGCGATCTCGCTCGCCGGCGACCCCTGCTCCGTCACTCGCAACTCCCCGATCGTGTGTCCTGCACCACACCGGGAGCGTAACGCGCCGTACGCGCAGGTAACGCCACTCCTATCCCCGTGTCGGGTTAGGGTCACCAGGTGACCGACCGCCTAGTCTGGATCGACTGCGAGATGACGGGGCTCGACCTCGGCAAAGAAGCGTTGATCGAAATCGCCGCCCTCGTCACCGACGCGGAACTCAACGTGCTCGGCGACGGAGTCGACATCGTCATCCACGCCGACGAGGAAAAACTCGCCGGGATGCCCGACGTCGTCCGCGAGATGCACGCCCACTCCGGCCTCACCGAAGAGGTCCGAGCCTCCAGCGTCACCCTCGAAGAAGCCGAACGGCGCGTCCTCGACTACATCCGCGAGCACGTCCCCGAACCGGGCACCGCGCCGCTCGCCGGCAACTCCATCGCCACCGACCGCGGCTTCATCGCCCGCGACATGCCGGCCCTCGACGCCCACCTGCACTACCGCATGGTCGACGTCTCCTCGGTGAAGGAACTCGTCCGCCGCTGGTACCCGCGCATCTACTACGCCAAGCCGGAAAAGGGCCTCGCCCACCGGGCCCTCGCCGACATCCGGGAATCCATCGGCGAACTCGACTACTACCGCCGCGTCGCCTTCGTCCCCCAGCCCGGGCCCACCAGCGACGAAGCCAAAGCCGCGGCCGCTGAAGTGCAGGAACAGCACCAAAGGTAACCCCCTGCGAACCCCGCGAGGGCACCCGCTACGATTACAGCCAACGAGGTGATCGCAAGCGGTTCCCTCGCTGATGGTGGGCGTAGCTCAGCTGGTAGAGCACCTGGTTGTGGTCCAGGAGGTCGCGGGTTCGAAACCCGTCGCTCACCCCATGGCCCCAGGCTGGTCGGTTGCTTCGCAACCTTTCCTCAGCCTGGGGTATCGCCTTTTTGTGGGGGTTGAACCCCCACGCCCCCGCCGGGGGCTTGCCCCCGGCCCCCCGTCCCGCGTGGTCACCTTTTGCGGACCCCGTCCCGTGTGGTCAGGTTTTGGCTGGTGGGTGGAGCCAGGTGGGGCGTGCGGCCGTGATCAGCAGTAGGGCCAGTGCCAGGGTTACGTAGAGGGCGTGGGCTGCTGCTTGGGCTAGCGGTGGGTGGTGTGCCGGGAGGATTACCAGGCCTACCAGGGGGATTTCCTTGCGGCCGGTTCCGACCTGCCACGGGAAGAGGAGCAGGTAGGTCGCGGCGAGGGCTGCTGCCGGGTACCAGGTGCGGGCGTTGTGGGCGGCGCAGGCTGCCATCACGAAGAACGGGATGAACCAGACCCAGTAGTGCGTCCAGGTCCAGGGGGTGACCAGGACCATCAGGGCGCCGATCGTGCTCACTGCCAGGAGTTCGCGGTTTTCGCGGTGGGCTCGGAGGGCGATCCAGAACGCCGCCAGTGCGACCAGGGCCGCTACCGGGATCCAGATCGGGCCCGCGACGTCCGGGATGTCGAGGATGCGCGCCAGCGCGCCGCGGATCGACTGGTTCTCCGGGGAGGTCGCGTCGCTGTCGCCGGTGATGCGCGACGGGTCCGCCAGGTTCGCGGCCCAGAACGCCGCCGAGTCGCGGGGGAACGCCACGAAGCCCGCGAGGACCGTCGCGGCGAACGTTCCGACGGCCACCGCTGCCGCTTTGAACCGGCGGGTGAGCAGGAGGTAGACCACGAAGATGGCCGGGGTCAGCTTGATCGCCGCCGCCAAGCCCACCCCGGCACCCGTCCACCACCGGTTGCGGCCGGTCAGGTCGGCGAGGACCAGGAGGAGCAGCAACAGGTTGACCTGGCCCGCCGTGAAGTTCATCAGGACCGGCTGGAGCGGGAGGGCCAACGCCGTGAGGGCCGCCGTTGCCGCCGCACGGCCGTGGTCCCGGGCGTAACCCAGGCTACCCAGCGAAATCCAGACGACCGCCAGCAGCGAGAACAAGTTGACCAGCAAGGCGAAGAGCGGCAGGAGCAGTTTCGGGACCACCGTCAGGGGCACGAAGAGGCCCGCGGCGAACGGCGTGTACTTGAACGTGCCGCCGATCGTCGGCAACGCCGAGACGCCCTGCTCGTAGAGGGGCATGCCCGCGCGGACGGCCTTGCCGGTCGCCACGTAGGAGCGGAAGTCTTCGAGGTAGACGCCCGCTTTCGTCCAGACGTCCGCCCAGACCGTGTAGCCCGCGAAGACCACCAGGAGCAGCCCGCCGGCCAGGAGCGTCCACCACAGGGGTGCCGGCAACTTGCGCTCGACCGGTGAAACGGGTGCCACCACTTTCGCCATCGGATCCCCTCGGATGCGCGAGGAGGCAGTCTGACAGGTCACAACGGACCGCCCGACCTTAGCCCATTGGTGGCGCCTCTCACGACCAGGTGGCTCAGCGTGCGCGAGCCGATGACCGGGTGCACCGTGTCCTGGTGGAAAGTTCACGCCCGAAGCTGCGCAACCGGAAGAAGCTGCGCTACGAGGACATCACCGTCGTCGACCGATCCCTGCTCAAGCGCGCGGTGGGAGCCGCCGCGCTGGGCAACGCCATGGAGTGGTTCGACTTCGGCGTCTACGCCTACATCGCCGACACCATCGCCGAGGTGTTCTTCCCGCCCACGGTCTCCGCCGGGGTCCGGCTGATCGGCACCTTCGGCGCCTTCACCGCCGCGTTCCTCATGCGCCCCCTCGGCGGGCTCGTGTTCGGCCCGCTCGGCGACCGCATCGGACGGCAGAAGGTCCTCGCCGTCACCATGATCATGATGGCGATCGGCACCCTGTGCATCGGGCTGATCCCGTCGTACTCCTCCATCGGCGTCTGGTCCCCGATCCTGCTCGTCCTCGCCCGGATGGTGCAGGGCTTCTCCACCGGCGGCGAGTACGGCGGCGCGACGACGTTCATCGCCGAGTACTCCCCCGACAAGCGCCGCGGCTTCATGGGCTCGTGGCTCGAGTTCGGCACGCTGTCCGGGTACGTGCTCGGCGCGTCCGTCGTCACCGGCATGAAGGCGTGGGTCCCGCACGAGACGCTGCTCGACTGGGGCTGGCGGATCCCGTTCCTCGTCGCCGGCCCGCTCGGCATCATCGGCCTCTACATGCGCCTCAAGCTCGAGGAGACCCCGGCGTTCCAGAAGCACGCCGAGGAAGCCGAGAAGCGCGGCCGCTCCGGCGAGCCGTTCTGGAAGATGTTCACCGAGTACTGGCCCGCGCTGCTCATCTGCGTCGGCCTGGTGCTGGTGTTCAACGTCACCGACTACATGCTGCTGTCCTACATGCCGACGTACCTGTCCGAGCAGCTGCACCTCGACGCCACCCACGGGCTGCTGCTGATCATCGTCGTCATGGTCGTGATGATGCTCATCATCATGGTCGGCGGCCGGATCACCGACCAGGTCGGCCGCAAGCCCGTCATGATGGCGGGCTGCCTCGGGTTCCTCGTGCTGTCCTGGCCGCTGATGCTGCTGGTGCACGACGGCGGCCTCGTCGTCACGTTCCTCGGGCTGATGGGCCTCGGCCTGCTGCTGCTCTGCTTCGAGGTGTCGATGCCTTCGGCGCTGCCGGCGCTGTTCCCGACGGCGATCCGGTACGGCGCGCTGTCGATCGCGTTCAACATTTCGGTGTCGCTCTTCGGCGGCACGACACCGCTGGTGATGCAGTCGCTGATCTCCGCGACCGGCCACGACTTCTGGCCGGCCTGGTACCTGATGGCGGCGGGCGCGATCGGCGCGGTCGCGGTGTTCTTCAGCCGCGAGACGGCGAACAAGCCGCTCTGGGGCTCGGGGCCCGCGGTGTCGAGCGAGGCCGAGGCGCGGGAGCTGATGCGCGCCTCGGCCAAGGACGGCTAGTTGCCGGCGGTCCGCCACTCGTCCCAGGACAGCTGCCAGACGCTCCACCCGTCGGTCGGCTCCAGCTTCGGGCCGCCGCTGTTCTGGACGGTGACGATGTCGCCCTTCTTGGACGTGTCCATCAACCATTTCGTGTTCTCGGTCGACAGGTTCAGGCAGCCGTGGCTGACGTTGCTGTGCCCCTGCTGCCGGACCGACCACGGCGCGGAGTGGTAGAAGATGCCGCTGTAGGACAGGCGCACCGCGTACTGGACGAAGGTGCGGTACCCGCCGGGCGCGTCCTCGGGCACGCCGTAGGTGCCGGAGTCCATGGTGTAGCCGGTGTGCTCGCTCATGACGGTGTAGGTCCCGGCCGGCGTGTTGTGCCCGGGCTTGCCCATCGACGTCGGCATGGTCTTGACCACCTGGTCGTTGATCGTGACCGTCATCTGGTGGGTCCCGCCGTCGGCGACGGCGACGAGCTTGTCCCCGACCGCGCCGCTCACGCTCTTGTCCTCCCGGCCGTAGCTGCCGTTGCCGAGCGGCTTGCCGTAGACGGCGGCGTCCACCTTGATCTTGGTGCCGCTCTTCCAGTAGTCCTTCGGCCGCCAGGTGACCTGCTTGTCGCCGGACCAGCGGAACGCGCCCTCGGTGGCCGGCTCCGCGGTGATCTTGAGCGCCTTCTCGGCCGCGGCCTTGTCGGCGACGTTCCCGGTGAAGGTGAAGATCAGCGGCATCCCGACCCCGACGGTCTCCCCCTCGACGAGGTTCACCGAAACACCCAGCTGCCGCGCGGGCTTGGCGGTGCTGAAGCTCGACTCCGCCGTGACCGGCTTGCCGTCACCACCGATCGCGGTCGCGGTCAGCTTGTACGTCTTGTTGTAGCCGAGCGGCTCGGCGGAGTCCCACCCGGAGCCGTCGGCCCGCGCCTTCCCGGCGACGACCTTCCCATCGGCCCCGGTCAGCTTCACCTCGCCGACCTTCCCCCCGGCAACGCTCACACTCACCGGCTCCCCGGGAGCGACGTCCTTGGCATCCTTCGCAGGCGTAACCGTGAGCACGGCGGGCTTCGGAGCGGGCTCGGGCGCACTCGACGACGCCCTCTCCGCGGGCGGTTCACCCGAAGGACTGCTGCTGCACCCGGCCACGGTGAGCCCGATCACCCCAGCGGCCACCAGCAGCCGCGCCTTCATACCCCGCATGCCCACCCGCCTGTTTCGCCGTCGATGTCCGACTACAGTGTGCCCGACCAGGCGGGACGCCGTGGCAGCAATGCCCGAACCCGCTTAGGGGACCCCCCTGAAACGGGGGGCGAACGGGGTGCTAATCTTTTCCACGTCGCCGAGGGAAGCCTCCGGCAGACACCGGCGCCATTAGCTCAATTGGCAGAGCAGCTGGCTCTTAACCAGCGGGTTCGGGGTTCGAGTCCCTGATGGCGCACCCACCACCACCCCAGGTTCGATCTCTTCGGCCTGGGGTTTTGTGGTATCCGGAATCATTCCTTCCACTTCCTCTCTGTCCATTGTGGTCTCCTGCGAGCCCGAGGGCGCACGCCGGGTGCAACGCCTTCCGCGGATCGCCCCAGCCAGCACCTTGATCGACGAGTGCCGGTCCGCCGTCTCGCGGACCGCGGCCAGCTCTCCTACGCGGTACTCGATGCGGAGCAAGTCTCGGTAGCGGATCTCGCTCACCGGCTCGGCCGGCAAACCGCGTGCGGCGGCTCGGCGTGCTGCCGGGAGGTCTCCGGCTCGCTGGGATGTTGCTGAACGGTATGCCCTGGAACAGGTCGAGAGCTTGCTGCAGATCCGGTACCGCACGGTCTCGGTCGGCCTCCCGGCGACGCGGATGATCGTGGTGACCTGCCTCGACCACCGAGTCGACCCGGCGATCGTCCTCGGGCTCCGGCGCGCCCGTCGTCCGCAATGCCGGTGGCCTCGTGACCCAGGGCGTCATCGACGACATCGCCTACCCCGAGATCGCCGTCATCCACCACGCGCAGTGCGGAAACGGGCCTGCTGGCCGCCCCGGCGTTCCGGCACCGCGCGGCCGAAGCGACCCACGTCGCGGAGCCGGTTCTGGCGGCCTCGATCGTCACCGACCCGCGCCAGACCATTTCGGACAGCCGGACCACCTGAAGACCCGCCTCTGCCTCGATCGTCAGTCGAGGCCTTCGATGCGCGGAAGTCGTGCTCGAAGCCGTCGCTCACCTTTCCCGGCCCTGGAGCCACGCGCCGCGTTGGACCGGGGTGGCCCAGGAGCTGAGGGGGAGGGGCCGCCCGGGACACCCCGGCACTCTCCGAGACGCCTCCGTGGCCCGACAATGACGCGACAGCCCCGAAATACCTGCGCATCATCGATGGGTGACCCGTCATTGCGGTGACACGGGCCCGAGCCACATGGTCGGCAGGAAAGCGATCGCGCACTTCCTTGCCGAGGACTTCACCCGGTTGTTCGTGCGCGACGTCGAAGTCACATTTCACGGCCTCCACGCCGACGGCGACCGAGTGATCGTGGAGGAAACGATGACCTCGATTCTGGCCAACGGCAACCACTACGCCAACGACTACTGCCTGGTTTTCGAGCTCCGGGACGGCCTGAGGAGTAGCCGGCCCGCGGCTGACCTGCATCAGCTGTCCCGGATCGCCCTCCGCCATCGACAGCTGCAACTGGCCGCCACTGGGGAGTTCCAGCTGGCCACTAACCCTCGGGTGGGGGATATTCGCGCAAGACGACGTCACGTCGATCGGCGGCGAAGGTTTCGCCTACGAGTGATCGGGCGAGGCCGGATGTTCCGGACTCGTCATTCGCTCATTGCCCGCACCGAAGTCTCCGGGACGGCTGGTGCGGGCGAGGGGACACAGGGTGCTTCCTCGTTTCGCCGGGGCGGCGAGGAGGCGTGAACGGGCGGGCCCGCCGCAGGGGGCGGACCCGCCCCTTCGCGCGCGTGCAGACGTCCTGTTCGAAGGCTTCAGGGTCGGTGTCCGCAGGGCGCACCCGGGCCGGATTGCGGGTGGCGTCGTGCCCGTCCGGGGTCCCCCGCGCGGGGTCGCCCACCAGGAAGCTGGAGCAGGGCAAGTCGCGCTCGATAGCCCAGACTGGGCGCATGGGTCAAGCGGGGATGACAGTGAAAAGGGAGCACGCCGGCGCGGTTGCCCGCCACACGCGACGGGTGCTGTACGGAGCGGGCCTGGGAGCGTTGCTCGCGTCCGCGGCCTGGGTGATGTTCTGGGCGGCGATGCACGTCTAGCGCCGGGGCCGACCGCGCACCTTCGACCTGCTTCGGTCGCCATCCGATTCCCTCGGAGCGTGCCCTTCTCGACTACGGCGGCGTTGTCGACATCGACATCAGCGAAACCCGCATCGGCGGGCTCGAGCCGCCGACCACCCCGGCGTCAGCGCGGTCACCGCCGACTTCCCCACTGGGCTGCCGCTTGACACTCGGCGTCTGCGCGCACGGGTCATCGCGCTCTCCTTGCCTGCAGAGGCGGTGGACACGGCCCGGTTGTGAGAGTCGCCTCATCGGCGATCATCCCGGCGTCATGACGGGCGGCCATTTCGGTCACATGACAGGCACCAGCGGGGATGACGAGAAGGGCAGGCCCGTGAGCGGGAGAGAAGATGCCGGCGCGGCCGATTGCATGCGCAGCGGGCTTCGGCGCCGTTGGCGGGTCGCGAGTATCACCAGCGGGTGGCGGTTTCCGCGGGACTGGGCAGTACCGGAAGTGGATGCGGTGTGCCGCTCGGCCGTGGTGCGCGGCAACCTGGCCGGGGCGCTGGCCGAACTGGGCCGAGCGCGCGCACACTCGGGTGCCGGGCTGGACGAGACCCTGTACGACGTCGCGGCGCTGCACGCGGTCCTGCAGAACGGATCGGACACCGACGGGCTGATCTCCGCCGATCCCGGCGCCGTGCCACCCGCCATGCTCCGAGCCGCCACAGCAGGCTGGACGGACGTCTCGTCCCTTGCTTGTGACCCGGCGGCTACCGAACCCCTGACCGGCCTGGCGACCGAGGAACACCTTCGTGCCCGGCTGGTCGAGGTGTACCGCCAGGCCGTGGGAGACCGCACGGCGCCGGTGCTGCTGGTGATCGGAATCGAGCTGTCCCACGTCGCCCGCCGATACCGGCCGATGGCCATGGTCCTGGTCGCCGACGTGGTGCGCGATGTCTTCGACGACGGGGAGACCGCCGCGGTACTCGACTGGTCGACCGCGGTCGTCCTGGCCCAGCCGGACGCGGGCTTGCAGGACCGCATCAGGCACACCCGCCGCCGGATCGCCGATCGGCTCGCGGGCGATCCGCAGCTGGCCGCTGCGGCCGGCCCCGAAGTCAGGTCCCATCGCTTGCCCGACACCGCGGAGCGGGTGGGCGACCTGCTGCGCAACGTCGCCGGCCGTGGCGGAAAGCGGGGATACCGCGAGCGTTGATCCGAGCGGGTCAGCACCTCGGCCACCTGCTCATCGTGATGGCTTCTTGCGCCCTCGACGGCCTCCTCCGACCGGCAGCATCAGTACGCCGAGCACAATCCCGACCCCGCCCAGGACCGGCGCGGTGACGTCCACGCCCGTGTGCGGCAGGTTTCGCGGTAGTCGGCGATGTGCCGCCGGCACAGGCGCGCAGTCCCCCATCCCTCAAATCCGGTCTGATCACAAGGATCCCGCGGCGTGCCGCGCACTCCGAAGTCGTCCACAAAGGAATCAGCACACGGTCCCGGGTCAACCGGCGCGGATGAGGTGGCCCGGCGTGCCGGAGCGGCGCGTGTCAGAGCCCGACGACGCGCCGCTCCGTCCGGAAAATGGCCTCGCGTTCGGATTCGGACAGGCCGCCCCAGACGCCGTAGGGCTCGCGCGTCGGGGTGGAAGAAGACCGTGCTGCTCACGCCCCGGCACTTGCTGTCGAGCTGCCAGTCCCATTCGTCCGTGTTCGGGCCGGGGAGCCTGCGGATGGTCGTCCTGTCGCCCTCCATGGTGACGGTGGCCCGGAACTCCGGTCGGGTGCCCGCGGCCCGGGCACGACGAGCAGCCCGACCCGCTGGCGGGAGAACCCGATCACGCTCGCGACGGCGGCCTTGAGGTTGTCGTAGCGGATCACGTTGAAGGCGTGGACGTGACCCTCGAAGAAGACTTCCTGCCCAGCCGAGGCACTGACCCTGTGCACGGCCTTGCCCGAGTAGGATAGCCGAAGGCTGAACAGCGCGCAGGTTACGAGCTCGCCGCGCAGGCGGATGACGACGTACTCGCGCACCATCCAGTACGACACCACCCCGGCCCCATCAGGTTCGTCAAGCAGTCGATCGAAGATCCGCTTCGCCGTGTGTCGCTGCTTCCGCGGCGCGTCGAGGTCCGAGCGCAGCCAGTCGTCGATCACCACTCGGTACGCGTCAAGCCGTAAGCCGCGTTTGGCGTACAGGTCGACCCGGGAACGCGGCTGCGTCATCGGTGGCACTCCTGACCTGAGCACGACTTTCGGCACCGGGCCACCGCCCGGGAACGGTGACCGCATGCGACCACATCCCGGAATCAGTGGCCCTACCGAGGTGCCTGGTCATGTGCTGCGCAGGGCTTCGGTGGGCGGTACTGAGTCGGCCCGGAGTGCGGGGTACGACCGACGACGGAGCCGATGAGCAGCGAGTAGGCCAGGTCGAGTCCCACTGAAGCCCAGGTCAGTACGACGGCCTCGCGGGCCCCTCAGTGTTCGCTGCCGAAGAACCGCAGCAACAGCGGGCCGACGATCTGTGGGTCGACGACGTGATCCGGCCCCTCGAGGGTCTCCCGTTGAGCGTGGGGTAGTAGGTCTGCGAGCTCGTCGGCTGCGCGGTCGAAGAAGTCCGAGGGCAGGCCTGCCATGTAGGGGACCGTGATCGGTCCTCCGGTGGTGACCAGGACCGGTTGGGTGACCGTTGCCAGTCGATCGGCCGGCAATTGGTAGCGGTTGAGGAAGAGGCTGTCGTGGACCAGCGTGGGCGCGAGGGCGACCGCATCCGCCCAATGCGCCGTCTGCTTGCCTGCCGCTTTCCTGGCCGCGATGTTGTCGTCGGAGGCGCCGGTCATGCGCATGAACAGTTCGAGAACCTCCTCGTCTCGCCCGGCGTCGAAGGCGCGTCGGGTGTCCGCGACGTACTCCTCGAATCGCGGGCGTATGTCGTCCCCGACCGCGTAGGGCACCTCCCACACGGCGATCGTGTCGATGGCTGACCCGGCCGCGGCGGCTTCCAGAGCCAGCGCGCCACCAGAGGACGCCCCGAACAGGTGTGCCGAGCCACCAGCCTCCGCGATCAACGCATCCAGGTCCTCGATCTCCCTTTCCACGGCGTAGGGCTCGGTGAAGCCGCTCGCGCCGCGTCCCCGACGGGCATAGTTGTAAACCGTGAAGTGCTCGGCGAGAGCAGGTACCAAGGGAGCGTTCTCGGCTCCGTCGTCCTGTGCGCCGCCTACCAGGACGACAGCCGGGCCGCTTCCCTTCCGGTCGTAGGCGATGGTGGTGCCGTCGTTTGATGTCACGCGAAAGGCCATCTCGTTCATCTCACATCTCCTTCCCGTGGTCGATCACCGCTATCCGGTCGGCCAGCTGGTCGGCCGCCCGCTCCCTGCCTCGGCGACGTGAGTAGCCGAGCAGCCTGGCGAGCAGCAACAGGTTCTCCACCCCGGTGAGGTCCTCGTCGATCGACGCGAACTGCCCGGTGAGGCTCACCTTGCTTCGCACCGCCTGGGCGTCACGCACGACGTCGTAGCCGAGCACCCGCGCCTCTCCGGCGTCGGGGCGCAGGAGCGTGGCCAGCATGCGGATCGTGGTGGTTTTGACTTGCCCCGTTCGGACCGAGCACGCCGTACACGCCACCGGCGCTCACGGCCAGATCCACACCGGCGATCGATCGCGAACTTGCCCATGGGTCCGAGTCCTTCTCTCGGTGTTGCGAACGGATTGGGTGAGCTAGTCAAGTTTGACTACTTGGTCAGAGTGCACGAGGAGAGACGTCTAGTCAAGGTTGACTAGAAGCGCATCTTGAGGGGATCGTGGACCGTCCGCCACGAACCCGGATCATCGGCCATGGTGTAGGCGCCCTCAGACAGTCGTTTGCTCAGGCTCTTCGCCCACTCCAGTTCGGTGCGTGCGTGTCCCGCCCACAGTTCGGCCTGATCGCGGACGTGTTCGGGAATGTCGGGGTTCGGGTTCTCCCACCCCTTGGCCTGCCCTACGAGCTCCGCCTCCAGGCGCGCGACCCGCTCGTTGACGTGCGCGATGGCATCTGTCCTGGTCAACATGGGCAACATGGCGATGGACGCGCCGAGCATGGCCGGGTCGTGGGTGCGCCGCAGACCGTCGCGGACCAGTTCGACCAGCTCGTCACGTCCCCGAGCTGTCGCGCGGTACAAAACGCGCTCTGGCCCGGAGTTGCCCGGCTCGGCCTGTTCGGTGAGGAGGCCATCAGCCGCCGCCTTCTTCAGCGCGTGATAAATCGAGCCGGGCTTGATCTTGGCCCAGATCTCCGCACCCCAGCTCTGCAGCTCGGACCGCACCTGGTAGCCATGCGCGCCGCCGGAGAGGTGCACGACACCGAGTACCAGGAGCTTCGTCGCCGACATACGCCCACCTCCGCTCATCTGCTCGGACACCAACACTAGGGTGCCCTCCTGGTCCGGATGGTGTCAGCACTGACCTGCAAACGGTGCTGGCGGAGACCTCCAAAGCCAGACGCCTGGCTCTACGGACACACTCCGCCGCCTACCGGCGACGTGCCTCGGCGATGTCGCCGACGTGCTGCTCGGCCCAGTCCCGCACCGGGACAAGCACCTCGAACAACGATCGCCCGAGTGCGGTGAGCGAATACTCCACCTTCGGGGGCACCGCCGCGGGCGTCTCGAGCCGGTCGACGATCCCGTCGGACTCCAGGGTCCGCAGCGTCTCGGTCAGCGCCTTGGCGGTCACGCCCTCCACGACCCTCTTGAGCTCGGTGAACCGCAGTGGCCCCGAGTCCAGCGCGTTGAGCACGGTTGGCACCCAGCGCGCACCGACCAGATTGAGCACCGACCAGCTCGGACACCGAGCGGCGAGCAGATCGTGCGCAGTACCCATCGCCTGGCTCCTCCTGGTTTCGTTGAAGATACCGATCTTCCGAAGATACCTTCACCCGCATGGGAGAACGGGCCGGAGGAGAATCGCCGTGGACCTGGAGCTGAAGGGCAAGATCGCCCTCGTCTGCGGCTCGTCGTCGGGAATGGGGCTGGGCATCGCCGAAGTCCTCGCCGAAGAAGGCGCCGACCTCGTCATGACCGCCCGGCGCGGCGACGTCCTGGTCGGCCACGCCGCGAGGATCGGCGCCCACGCGGTCCCGGCGGACCTGAGCCGACCGGACGAGCCCGCGCGCGTGGTCGCGGAAACGGTGCAGCGGCTCGGCGGGTTGGACATCGTGCTGTGGAACAGCGGCGGGCCGCGCCCGGGCAGCGCACTCGACTTGACGCCAGAGCACGTGGCCAAGGCCGCCGAGACAGTGCTGCTCCCGCTCGTCAGGCTCGTCCGGGCCGCCGTCCCGCACCTGCGGCGGAGCACGAGCGGACGGATCCTGGCGATCACGACGACCGGGGTCCGGGAGCCCACGCCCGGGATGGCGGCGTCCAACGCGGTCCGCCCCGGGATCCACGGCTACCTGAAGACCCTGGCCGCCGAGCTGGGACCGGACGGCATCACCGTGAACACCTTGGCGCCGGGCCGGATCGCCACGCCGCGTCGGGACGAGGTGTACCCGGCCGGGGTGCCGCCGCACCTCGCCGAAGAGATTCCGGTGCGGCGGTGGGGAACGGTCCGGGAATTCGCCGACGTGGCCGCGTTTCTGGCCTCTCCCCGGGCCTCGTACGTGACGGGCACGACCACCTACGTCGACGGCGGCCTGACGAGGAGTACGTCGTGAACCTTGTACGGGTCGGTTCAGCGCAGCCCGCACAAAGACGACACGCCGACTCATCCTGAACTGAGCTCCACACCGGAGGCGGCGGTGACGGCCGCGGAGACATGCGCGGCCGGGCCGACATGGCGGAGTTCGCCCCCGCCAGGCCCCACCTGGCGAACGCCGAGCGGCTCCCCGACCTGAGAATCGTTGTCCGTGACGGTCTATCTGGCTCAACGCTCCGTGCGCTCCTGTCCACCGCAGAGGCTGTCTCCGGTGGACGTGCGCGAGTAGATCACCTGGCGTCCGTCCCGGCGGCGAGCCACAAGTCCGGTAGCGCGCAGTACGCCAAGGTGGGTGTTCACCCCTCCGGGGCTCCACCCTGTGCTGCGGGAGATCGCGAGCGTCGAGGCCGGAACGTCGAGCGATCGGAGGATCGCTGCCCGTCGCCGGCCGATGAGCTCGTCGAGGGCGTTGCCGCTGCCCGCCTGCGACCAGAGGTCTCCGACTCCGGGAGCCTGGTAGGTGACCGCGGGGTCCCACGGCGCGTCGATTCGCGGCCACACGCCAAAGGCGAAGACCGACGGAATGAGCAGCATGCCGCGGCCGTCCAGATCCACATCCCGGGGCGCGGTCCCGACCGGCGCGATCGTCAGGGTCTCGCCGTCCCAGGAGACGTTTCGAGCGAGCTCGGTGAAGGCGGCCTGACCTCCCACGGCGACGAGGCGTCGAGCGCGGGCGGCGATCTCACTCTCCAAGAACGCCGACATCGACGGCCACCACGGCTCGATCGCAGCGGACCAGAACGCCCGCAACTGCCCGACGAGCGCGGCCAGCGCACCGGACGGATCGCCGACGAACACCTCTGCGGAGGGCGGCACGCCCTCGGGATAGGCGCGCCGGACATCGGCTCTCACGACGCCCGGATCCGTGGCGGCGAGCCGCGTCAGCTCGTCCTCGATCCACGGATGCGGGCTGACCGGCGGTGGCGCGTTGAAGTTCGGCCACGACCTGCGACCCAGCGGCGCGGCAGCGAACACCAGCCCCAGGTCGAGACCTTCCAGCCGAGGCGTTACGGCCGCGACCCACCTCCGATGCTCCGGGAAATCGCCCGGTCGACGCACGACGTAGCTGGCTCCCGCGAGCTCGATCAACGGTGAGATGGCGAACCGCGTCCGGAGGAGGTCGTCGCGATCGAATCGGAACCGGATGCCCGGCCGCTCGGAGGACACAGATTCAGAATAGCTTGAATCTCTTCGGTCATCGCCGCTCCCTCCCGTAGACCTGACCCGTTCACACGAAGTCCCGAGAAGGAGGAGTCATGACCGACGTGATCATGCACAACGTGACCTCGGCCGACGGGTTCATCGCCGACGACCACGACGACATCGGGCCGCTGTTCGACTGGTACTTCAACGGCGAGGAGCCGCTCAGCGACGACGGCTCGTTCCGCATGACGCCGCAGTCGGCCGATTACGTCCGCTCGACCTGGGCGGCCATCGGAGCGATGGTCATCGGCCGGCGGCTGTTCGACTTGATGAACGGGTGGGATGGCCGTCCGCCGGTCGGCGACCACGTCGTCGTCGTGTCCCACCGGCCCAAGCCCGACGGCTGGCACCCCGAGGCCTCCTACCACTTCGTCGACGGCGTCGCGGAAGCCGTGGCGCAGGCGCGCCACCTCGCCGGCGACCGAGCTGTTTCCGTCGCCTCCGGGGAAGTCGGCGGACAAGCGTTCGCGGCGGGTCTCGTGAACGAGGTCGCCATGGACGTCGTGCCCGTCGTGTTCGGTTCGGGCAGGCGATACTTCGGCTCGGTGACCGGTCAGCACCGACTTGAGGATCCGCACGTCGTCATCCGAGGCGATCGCGTGCTGCACCTGAGGTATCGGGTTCGTCGTGCCGGGTGACGACTTCGACGCACACGCCAGGGCTCTCATCGACCAGAACACCTATCTGGTGCTGGGAACCGTCGATGGTCAGGGCAGGCCGTGGACGACGCCGGTCTACTTCGCCGCTCAGCACCCGCGGGAGTTCTTCTGGATGTCCAACGTGGACGCACGACACTCCCGCAACCTTCGTGCGCGCGCGTCGGTGAGCCTCGTCGTGTTCGACTCGACGGCCGCCGTCGGGGGCGCCCGCGCACTGTACGCGGCCGGCGACGCCGCGGAGGTCGCTCCCGTGGACCTGGCCTCCGCCCTGCGTGTCTACCCCGGCCCCGCCCGGCGGGGCGGTCGCCGTGTCACCGCTGACGACGTGAGCGAACCAGCTCCGTGGCGCCTCTATCGTGCCGTCGTCACAGACCTGTGGGTGCTGTGCCCCAGAGAACTCGGCATGCCCTGCGCGGCCCACTCCCGTGCGGACGACCACCGAGCGCGGGTCACCTGACGACTGCAACGGCAGTCTCCCGGACGGCGACAAGGTTGCCCGCGCGGTACTCGATGCGGAGCAAGTCTCGGTAGAGGATCTCACTCACGGGCTCGGCCAACAGCCCGCGCGACGTCGACGATCGCGTCGATCATCTCCCGCTGCAGCCAGGAACTCCACGCGTACCGGCCAGGTGGGACGTTGCTGAACGGTGTGCCCTGGACCAGGTCCAGGGCTTGCTGCAAGTCCGAGACACCGCGGTCTCGGAACCGGTGCCAGTCGGAGGTAAAGGAACCGGACATCCGGTAGCCGCCGTGGCGGGCGTCGACGTTCGGGACGGACAGCTCGCCGTTCTCGCCGCGGCCGAGCCAGGTTCGGAGCCGGTGACACCGGGGTGCAGGGCGAGGTACACGGCCCCGTGGAGCCGGACGGGGCCGAGTAACCGGAGCGAGGGCATCGCCGTCGCAACCGGACGTGGGGCAACCGGGACCGTCGGCCTGGACCTGAACCGGTTGCAACGTAGCATGCCACGTTGCAAACTAGGTACCCGATCCGTCCCCACCCGGAGGTCAAAGGTGACCGACTTCGATCGACGCGACGTGCTGCGTGCCCTCACCGCGCTGGGAGTGACGGGGGTGACCGCGAGCCTGCTCGGCGGTACCGCCGAAGCCGCCGGCACCGACCCGCTCTCCCTGAAGTTCTCCGTCACGGAACAGTTCCGGCCCTTCGCCCTGATCGCCCCGAAGTTCGTCCAGGTCGACACCGCGGCCCGGCCCGGCGCCCTCATCAAGACCGGCGTCCGGCCGAAAGCGCCCTACGGGACGGTGACCGTCGACGTGCTCGACGCCGGCGCGCCCGTGGTCGCCGGGCTCGCCGGCAACGGCGTCTCCGTGCTCGGCACCTACGACCCCGCCGCCGGGCAGGCCGGCATCGAAATCACCACCGCGAGCGGCACCTCCGTCGTCAAGACAGCGGCGGCGGCCCTGCCGGGAGCGTTCGGCTTCGCCGTGGTGATCAACGAAAACGCCGTAACGGTGCTGGCCGACACCGGCACCGGCTGGCGGCCGCTGCTGACCGAGCGCGACCAGGTCCGCGCGCGGATCGACCTGCGCGACCCGGCGGTGCTGGGCGAGCTCGGCTACGCGTACGGCAGCCGCGGCCCGGCGCGGCTGGGCCGGGTACGGGCCGGCTACTTCGGCCAGGCGGGGGTGCGCGACCCGCACGTCGTGCAGTACGCCGACGGCCGGCCCTACATCCGCGGCGGCAAGCTCTACCTGACCATGACCAACGCCGGGCTCGGCTTCTTCCAGCAGGCGCACTGGGCGGTGTGGACGCTCGACCTGGCCGATCCCACGAAGCTGGAGCAGGTCGCGACACTGTTCTTCGCGCGCGACGGCGTCGTGCTCGGCGACCACGCCGGCCAGATCGTCATCGACGACGACCGGTTCATCCTGCTGATGAGCTCCTGGGGCGACTTCTCCTTCACCGGTGTCCACGTCCGGCACACCGTCACCCGCGAGAACGTGCTCTCCGGCGTGCACGTCCTGCCGACGCGGCAGCTCCCGCTGCCGACCACCGTCAGTTCGTGGGACCCCGCGCTGACCCGGATCGACGGCCGGTGGCACATCGCGTTCGTCGAAAGCCCCGCGCAGCAACCGTCGTTCGTGTTCCACCCCGCGCTCGCGGCCGCGCCACGCGGCGCCGACTACGACCACGGCCTGACGCTGCTGGGCGCCGACACATCGGTCGACCAGACCGAAGGCACGATCCTGCAGCGGGTGGGCGGCCGGTGGTACTTGTTCGCCAGCGACGGCGACGCCCGCGAATACCCGGTCTACGACCTGCGGCTGCGCAAGCTGGGCACGCTGAACGCGCCGTACGGCACGAACATCCCGCACCCGATGCTCGTGCGGATCGGGAACCAGTGGTGGCTCCCCACGTTCAACGGCACGCAATACGCGGAGGACGTCCTCGGCTACGGCGGCCACGGCGACTTCATCCTGATGCGGGCCTGAACCCGTTTTGCCGTTCCGGCACCGGGATAGCCGATCGTGCAGCCGGAGCGGCTCCAGGTGCTGTGGGCGCGGGCCGGGCCCGGCGTCGTCGTCCTCGTTCTCTCCCGTGAGCTGGACGCGGGCACGGCGCCGATGCTCGGTCAGGCCGCCGCACGGGTGCAGGCGAACCCGGGTGCGGGTGCTGGACTGCCACCTCACGCGGTTGCGAAGCGGCACATCAACATCACGACGGCGGACCCGAGTACATGACCGCCCTTGCGGACGTCGTCGTTGTACCACTCGCCGCAGCACGTCCGACGCCAGTCACCTGCCGATCTTGCTCGGTTCTCCACTTCCGGAGAATCCGCCGACCGTGGTTGTGCGTACCAGCCACTCGATCCAGTACTCCCACATCCGCTGCCTGAACCGGCGCCAAGGTTTTGCCTTCTTCAACGCACCGTTCAACAACTCGACCGCCAACACGCTCAGGGCTGCCGCCGAACCGATGTTCGCCACCAACGACAGGCTGGTGCCGAACCCGAATGCCGGCCAGGCCACCCAGCGACCCGACGGGCGACCGTTGCCGCACGTCTTCCACAGCTCGACCGTCGCGATCGTCAGCAGACCGTCGACCAGCAGCGGCCAGATCGATAAGGTCTTGAGCAAGCCATTTCCTGAGCCGTGTCACGATCGCATCGCCTTGCTCGCGGGCTCGGAAGCCGTCTCAACACGCCCGCGCGACCGATCAGGAAGCGTCGACCAGCAGCTTGGTGCAGGCGACACCGCCCGGCAGTCGCGAGCCCGGGAGTGCAGTGCGGCCGGCCTCCCGCGATGCGCCCCGGACAAGCGCGTACCTCCCGCTACTCCCTGCCGGGCGGGTCCCCTGCTTCAGCGTCCGCGCTGAGCAGCCGGGTGAGGTAGTCGAGGTCCTGCCGGAGCAGCTCGACGGCCCCGAGCGGGGTCGGCGCGTCCGGGGTGCGGCCGGCCGCCCTGACCACCATCTGCACCGCGTTGTCCGCGATCTGCTCGGCCACCGGCTCGGCGGGGTGCGCCGGGGACGGGTGGAACCACCAGGCCACCCAGTTGCACATGCCGATGATCGACAGGGCCGTGATGCGGGCGTCGACCGGGCGGAAGGACCCGGCGGTGACGCCCTCCTCGATGAGTGCGGTGATCTCGCGGAGTACGGCCCGCCGGCTCTGGAGGTGCTTCTTCGCGATTTCCGGCGGGAGCGCCTGGTCGCTGCGGTCGAGCGTGCGGAACTGCTCCGGCTGCTCGGCGCGGCGCAGAGCCAGGGTGCGTACGAGCATGCGCAGCTTCGCGGCCGGGTCGAGGTCGGTCCGCTGCCGGACCTCCCGCAACGAGCTCGCCGCGCTCCGGGCCGTCGCCTCGACCATCGCGACGAGCAGTTCGTCCTTGCTCTTGACGTAGTTGTAGAGGTTGGGGCGGCTCAGCCCGACCGCGTCCGCGACGTCCTGCAGGGTGGTCCCGTCGTAGCCGCGTTCGGCGAACAGCCGCATCGCCTGGTCGAGGATCTCGCTCATGAGCAGCTTGCGCCGGGGAGTCGCGCGCCCAGCGCCCTTCGCGGTCACCACAGCCACCCCTCGCCCATCACCCCGCACATCCTAACCGCGGGCCGCGCACTCGGCCGCGAAGGCCAGCTGCCGCAGGTGCAGCGCGCGGGAGAGCCGGTGGTGGTCGAGGTTGTGGCCGGCGCCGGCCTGGAGCCGGGCGTCCACCCACGGGGCGGCCTCGAAGTACCCGGTGAACGCGGCCACGCGGCTCTCGTCGACGACCCACAGGCCGTCGTACTCGGCGAGCGTGTACTGCACCGGAACGGTCACCGCCGCGGCGAGCCGCGCCACTTCTTCCGGCCACTTCCCGACGATCTCGAGCATCTCCGCCAGCGGAACCGGCTCCACAGCGGCCTTCGCCGCTGCCACCGCCTCGGCGTCGACGGTTCCTTCCGGGCCGTAGAGCAGAGCGCGTCGCTGTTCGGGCGGCAGTTCCACCGGCGCGCCCGCGGGCAGGGCGTGCCACGCGTCGGTGACGTGCGCGGGAGACCGGTCCCCCACCCCGTGGATCGAGAGGCCCAGCAACGGCCAGCGCGGCTGACGCGCGGCGAGGTGCACCGCGATGGCCCCGCCGATGGAGTGCCCGAGCAGGACCACGCCCGGCCGTCCCTCGCCGTGCTCCGTCCACAAGGCACCGATCGTGGCGTCGAGCGCTTCGGCTTGGCGGGCGAAGGTCGCCTCACCGCCGGGAAGCGGATCGCTCGCGCCGTAGCCGGGACGGTCCGGGGTGAACACCCGGAACCCGGCCGCCGCGCCCAGCTCGAGCAGCGAGTGGCCGGGCACGTCGAAGTACCCGCGGTGGTAGCCGCCGCCGTGCAGGGCCACGACGAGCGGTGCGCCCGCCACTTCCGCAGTCGCCATGCCCGCATCCCTCCGACTCATGATCCTAACAGGAACGTCTTGATCCTGACGCTTCAGTATCGCACAAGTCAACACCGATACTCACTCGTCAGAATATTGACGCATGCGACAGAGTGTGCCTACGCTCACCCGCAGAGCTCGACCGAGAGGAGCACGGAAATGTCATCTCCGGCGCACACGGTGCGGGGCGTCGACCACGCGGCGTTCCCCACGTTCGACCCGCGGGCCACCATCACCTTCTACCGGGACGTCCTCGGCTTCCCCGTCGTCCACGCGACCTGCGCGCTCGGCTGGGGCCCCGGTGACCACCCGGACTTCATCCACTTCTTCTTCGACATCGGCAACGGCGACCGGCTGGCGTTCTTCTACTACTTCGGGGAGGCGCCCTACCGCGACGCCGACCTCCCCGACCTGCTGCACCGCGCCCGGCACCTCGCGATCCACGTGGACAGTGAGGAGGACCTCCTGGAGTACCGGCGCCGGCTGGACGCGAGCGACTGGCCGTGTGAGCTGCAGGTGCGGCACGAGACCGTCGAGTCGATCTACGTCACCGATCCCAACGGGTACCTGATGGAGATCACCCGGCCGCTGCGCGCGATCACCGCCGAAGACGACATCGACGCGAACCTGAGCGTCGACGCGCTCATGGAGGTGGCCGGCGAGCCCGAGCCGTCCCTCGAGAAGTTCTACGCGCGCAAGGCGAAGCTGATCGCCGAGCGCTACGAGGGCGAGCCGGAACTGGTGACATTCGCATGACCACGCTGTTCGTCCTCGACGTCGACGACTTCCGCCCGCTGGCCGAGGTCGCGGCCAAGGACCCGGACACGGCGGTCCGGCGCCGGGGCCCCTACCTCGAAGTCTCCGCCCCCGGCGAGATCCGCGTCGAACGCGCCGCGACCGGGTGCCGCAACGCCATCTGGTACAGCTCGGTCGCCGCCGTCCGGGACGGCCGGGTCAGCCGCTGGGACAAGACGGAGCTGGTGGTCGTGCCCACCGGGACCGGCGCATGAGCGCGCTGGCGGTGGACCGGCTCGGCGCGGGCCGGGACGTCCACACCGAGCCGGCGCCGGCCGGCGTCACCGTGCGCACGCACCAGCTCACCACCTTCGACGGCGCCAAGGTCGAGGGCGTGCTGCACACCCTCGACGGCGCGACGACGGTGGTCACCCTCATGCACCCACGGCAGTCGGTGACGCACCACCCGATGATCCCGCTGCTGCTGCGTAGCGGCGTCTCGGTCTGGACGCAGGGCACCCGCTCGCCGAACAACGACATCGCCCTGGTCCACGAGCAGGCGCTGCTGGACGCCGCGGCGGGACACGTTTTCCTGCGGGACAACGGGTTCGAGGCGGTCGTGTCGTTCGGCCACTCCGGTGGTGGAGCGCTTTCGGCGTTCTACATCGAGCAGGCGTCCCTCGAGCCCGAACTGCGGTTGGACGTGACACCGGCGGGCCGGCCGATCGCGCTGGCGGGCGCCCGGATGCCGGTGCCGGACGGCGCGATCTTCCTCGCGCCGCACCCCGGGCAGGGAAAAGTGCTGCTGAACTGCATCGACCCCGCCGTCACCGACGAGTCGGACCCGATGTCGGCCGATCCCGCGCTCGACATGTACTCGCCGCGCAACGGGTTCGCGCCGCCCCCGGCGCCGAGCCGCTACCCGCTGGATTTCCTGCGCGCCTACCGCGCGGCCCAGCGGGACCGGATCGCGCGGATCGACGCCCGTGCCGTCGAGCTCGCCGCGGAGGCGTCGCAGGCCCGCACGCGCTTCGCCCGCACCGGGGACCGCGACGATCGGCGAGCCTCCCTCGCGCCACGGCTGATCACCACCTACCGCACCGACGCCGACCCCCCGTCCGTGGACCTGTCGATCGACCCGAACGACCGCCACTACGGCTCGTTGTTCGGCGGGCGCCCCGACCTGGTCAACTACGGCTTGGTGGGGTTCGGCCGGCTGACCACTCCGGACGCGTGGTTGTCGACCTGGTCGGCGAACCACTCCAACGCGGCTTTCACGCGCTGCGCACCCGGAGTGCGGCTGCCGGCGCTGTACCTGGAGTTCAGCGGTGACCAGGCCGCGCTCCCGGGCGTCAGCGCCGGGATGTTCGCGGCCCTGGCCGCCGAGGACAAAACCCGGCACGTCGTCCGGGGACAGCACTTCGGGCAACCGGTCGCCGAGGGCGAACCGACGGGGTACGCCGTCGCCGCCGTCCACGTCGAACGCTGGCTGGCCGACCGGTTCGCCACCGCACCACCACAGAAAACGAGGTGAAGGAAGTGGGCTCCATCGGAGTCGTCTACGACAGCGGCTACGGCCACACCGCCGCACAGGCCAGGGCCGTGGGTGAGGGGGCGGCCTCGGTGCCGGGTGCCGACGTCGCGCTGTACTTCGCCGAGGAAGTCGCCGCCGACCCGCGGCAGCTCGATCCCTGCGACGCGCTGATCTTCGGCACCCCGACCTACATGGGCAGCGGCTCGGCGGTCTTCAAGACGTTCATGGAAAGCAGCGCCAAGATCTGGACCGGTCAGGGCTGGAAGGGCAAGCTCGCGGCGGGCTTCACCAACTCCAGCGGTCATTCCGGGGACAAGCTCAACACCCTCACCCAGCTCTGGCTCTTCGCCATGCAGCACGGCATGGTCTGGGTCGGGCTCGGCCTGCTCGACGGCAACGGCCGCAGCACGGGCTCGCACGACGAGCTGAACCGGCTCGGCGCCTACGCCGGCGCCATGGCACAGTCCAATTCGGACCAGGGGCTGGAAGGCATGCGGGACAGCGATCTGCGCACGGCGTCGGCCCTGGGAAGGCGCGTCGCACAGCACGTCGCGCACTGGCAAGGAGGTGGACAGTGACGTCCGGAAAGATCCTCGTCGTCGGCGGTGGCCCGGCCGGCTTGTTCTTCTCGATCCTCGCCCGGCGGGCGCTCCCGTCCACCGCGGTCCACGTCCGCGAGCGGAACCCGCGCGGGGTGACCTACGGCTGGGGCGTGGCGTTCACCGAAAGCGCGGCCGCCGCGCTCCGGCCGGCCGCGCCGGACGTCGTCGACGCGCTCACCACCAACACCCGGCACGACCGGATGGTCATCAGCCTCGACGGCACCGGCGTGCCGGTCCAGGTCGGAGCCAGCCACCTGAACGCCCGCTGGGCCCTGCTCGACACCCTGGAGAAGTTCGCGCTCGACGCCGGGGTGACCGTCGAACACGGCTGCGACACGGCCGTGACCGAGGACGACGACCTGGCCGGCTGGGACCTCGTCGTCGGTGCCGACGGCGTCAACAGCACCACCCGCGACCGCTTCGCCGAGCACTTCCGGCCCAGCGTCGAGCTGGGGAGCAACTGGCTGGCCTGGTACGGCACCCCGAAGCCCTACCCGCCGTCGATCATCCTCCAGAACAGCGAGCACGGGATCCTCATGGTCCACGCCTCGGGGTTCTCGGCCGAGCTGAGCAACTTCACCGTCGAGGTCGGCCAGGAAACGTTCGACAAGCTCGGCTTCGCCGACCTGACCGAGGACGAGTCCCGCGAGCTGTGCGAGCGGCTCTTCGCCGGATCGCTGGACGGCGCGCCGCTGCGCAGCGACCACTCCCCCTGGTTCCGGACGAAGTTCGTCCGGTGCGCGCGGTGGACCCACCGCAACCTCGTGCTGATCGGGGACGCGCTGCACACCGTCCACCCGTCGATCGGCTCCGGCACCCGGTTCGCGATGCGGGACGCGGTCTACCTCACCGAGGCCTTGACCGGCGCCGAGTGGGACATCGAAATCGGCCTCAAGGAGTTCGAGCGGGTGCGCAAGCCCGTCGCGGACGCCTTCCAGGCCGCCGCGAAACGCAGCATCGACTGGTACGAAGGGCTTCCGTCGCGCACCATCACCCACCCGACGAAGTTCGCGCTCGAGTACCTGATGCGCACGGGCCGGGTGTCCTACCGGGACTTCCGGCGGGAGAATCGCGACGTGGTCCTCGGCTACGAACGGGAACTGCGGTGACCGCGCCCGGGAAGCTCGTCCGCTATCCGGCCGACGAGGAAGCTCGCTACGTCCGCGAAGGACTGTGGGAATCGCCCACGATCGCCGAACACCTGCACGCCGTCGCACGGGAACACGGTGACCGGGACGCCCTGGTCTGCGGCCGGGACCGGCTGACCTTCGCGGAGCTGGACCGCGTCACCGACCAGCGCGCGGCCGGGCTCCACCGGCTCGGGCTGGCACCCGGTGGGGCGGTCCTGCTGCAGGTGCACAACACCGTCAACACCGTCATCGCGTGGTACGCGCTGCTCAAGGCCGGCCTGGTCCCCGTGTGCACGCTGCCGCTGCACCGCGGGCACGAGATCGGCGAGATCGCGCGGCAGACGAGTCCGGTGGCCCACCTCGTCGCCGCCCGCGATCCGCGCTTCGACCTCGTCGGCTTCGCCTTCCAGCAGGCCGAGGCGGCCGGGGTCGAGCGCACGGTCTTGGTCTCCGACGGACGGGCGGCCGACCCGCGGGCCGCCGAGCTGGACACCTTGGGCGACGACATCGACGCCGCCGAAGCCCGTGCGGTCGTCGAGGGCATCCAGGCCGGTCTCGGCCGGCAGTCGCTCGCGGTGTTCCAGCTCTCGGGCGGCACCACGGGAGTGCCCAAGGTCATCCCCTGCCTGCACGCGCCTTACTGGCACTACGGAGCGAGCCTCGCCCGCGCGATGGGCTGGGCGCCCGGCGACCGGATCGCGTTCCTGATGCCGATCGTGCACAACGCGGGCGTCATCATCGGTCTGCACGGCCCGCACAGCGTGGGAGCGACCCTCGTGCTGGGAGTTCCCGACGCCGCGGCCGCGCTCGACCTCGTCGTCGGCGCCGCGGCCACCGACGTCGTGCTCGGCCCGTTCGCCTTCGACCTGGCGCTGGAGCCGGGGCTGGCCGCCGCCACCGCACTGCGGAGGGTGCTGTTCAGCGGCAAGAAGGTGCCCGCCAAGCACATGGAGACGCTGGCGGCGCGGGGGGTCTGGGGCGGGCAGATCTTCGGCATGAGCGAAGGACTTTGCCTCACCACCCCGCTCGCCTTCCCGCCCGAGGCACGCGCGGCGAGCGTCGGCGTACCGATTTCGCCCGCGGACGAGATCCGGCTGTACGAACCGGGAACCGAGGTGGAAGTGGCCCCCGGCGAGGTCGGGGAGCTCTGCGCCCGCGGGCCGTACACCCTGCGCGGCTACTACGACGCCGCCGAGCACAACCGGCGCGCCTTCACCGCCGACGGGTTCTACCGGACCGGTGACCTCATGGCGGAACGCACGATCGGCGGCGTCCGGTGCTACACCGTCGAGGGCCGGATCAAGAACATGATCAGCCGCGGCGGTGAGAAGATCAACACCGAGGAGGTCGAACTCCTCCTCGGTTCCCACGACGCCGTCGCCGAAGCGGCCCTGGTGGCGATGCCCGACCCGCGACTCGGTGAACGGGCGTGCGCCTTCGTCGTCACCCGGGACGGCCGGCCGCTCGACCTCGCCGAGGTCCGGGCCCACTTCGAACGCCTCGAAGTCGCGAAGTACAAGTGGCCGGAGCGGGTCGTCGTGCTGCCGGAGATGCCGCGCGTCAGCCAGGTCGGCAAGATCGATCGCCGCCGGCTGCGGCAGATCGCGGAGGCGCTCGGCGTCGAGACGCCCTGAGCACTCCCCGCGCGAACGGAGGATCGCGATGCAGGTTCCCCTGCACCGGTACACCAAGCTGCGGACCGCCGACGTCGCGGAGGCCCAGTCCGCGGCCGGGCGCGTGATGTCGTCGCACCGGCTTCGCGTCGCCCGGCCGCGGGAGTTCGGCGCCCGGCTGCACGCGGTCGACATCGGATCGTCGACGTTGCTGTACGCCGTGTACCACGGCGATGCGGAGGTGACCGCGCTCGCGCCGATGGAGTACTACACGCTCCAGTTGTTCCTGGCCGGGGCGGCAGACGTGGTCACCGGCTCCGGCAGCCACCGGGCCGGAGCCGGGCAGGCGTGCGTCATCTCGCCCGGCGAACGGCTGCGGCTGCGGTTCGCACCGGGCACCGTGCAGGTCGCCGCGAAGCTTCCACGGGACGTCGTCGATCAGGGGTGCGCCCGGCTCGGCGCCGAGCCCGCCGGGTTCGCTCTCGCCGTCCCCGACGGCACACCGTGGCCCGCGCTGCTGAAGCTGGCCGTGACCACAGTGGACCGTTTCGACACGGGCATCCTGCCGCCGGGAACGGGTCTCGAACTGGAGCGGGTGCTCGTCTCGGCGCTCCTGCTCGGCCAGGCCCCGAACCTGCGGTTCCGCGGCGGCGGTGCCCGCGGGTACCGCGCGGCGGGCGTCGCCGCCGAAGCCCTCAAAGCCGACCCCGCGACGTCGGCGACGCCCGGGCAGCTGGCCCGCACGGCCGGGGTCAGCGTGCGCACCCTCCAGGAAGGGTTCCGCTCCCGCTTCGGCACGACGGTGACCGCCTACCACCGCGAGGTGCGGCTGGAGCGCGCGCACCGGCTGCTCTCGGCGGCCGGGGAAGGCCGCGCCGTCGCCGACATCGCCGTGGAGTGCGGGTTCCTCCACTTCGGCCGGTTCGCGCGCGACTACCGGCTGCGCTACGGCGTCACTCCGTCGGCCACGCTGCACGCCTCGCGCACGGCGGACACCGCAGCGCGGACCGGATAGACCGCGAGGCGGCCGAAACGCAGACTTGGCTCAGCGTCAGCGCAGACGAAGGAGTGTTATGAGCCAAGCGATTCCCGCACTCGACCACCTCGACAGCGCACTGTCCACAGCGGACGTCCGGCGGGCGCACGCGGAGATGCGCGAAGCCTGTCCGGTGGTGCACAGCGACCGCCACGGCGGGTTCGCCTTCCTGACCCGGTACGAGGACATCCGCGGGGCGTTGACCGACACGGCCGCGTTCTCCTCGGCCGACGGTGTGCACATCCCCGCCGACCCGGCGCGGCCACCGGTGCCGGCCCTGGAGTTCGACGAACCCGAGCACACCGAGTGGCGCAAGGTCCTCGACGGCCCGCTGACCCCACGCGCCGTCCGCGCGTTCGAACCGGTCATCACCGAGGTCGCCGACCTCCTGATCGACGAGTTCGCGTCCGACGGCGAGGCCGACCTGGCCGACCGGCTGACGGAACCGTTGCCGGCCATCGTGATCGGCCGGATGATCGGGCTGAGCCAGCCGGAGGCGGTGCGGGCCCGCGGTCTCGCGGCGGCCTTGTTCGCCGCCACGGGTTCCGAGGACTTCCCGGCGCGGTTCGCGGAGTTCTCCGAGCACACCGAACGCTGGCTGGCCGACCGCCGCGAGAATCCCCGTGACGACATGCTGACCGAGATGGCGAGCGGGGTCGTGCGGGGCAAGCGGATCGACGCGGCCGGGGCGACCGGGCTGCTGCTGGCCTACATCGTCGGCGGCCACCACTCGACGGGCTCGGCGCTCGGCGGCCTCATCCGGCACGTGCTGACCGTCCCCGGCCTGCGCGACGAGCTTCTCGCCGACCGAAGCGGGCTGCCGCGGGTGATCGAGGAAAGCCTGCGGCTGACCACACCGCTGCAGTTGTTCGCGCGCACGCTCCGCTGCCCGGTCCGGGTCGGCGACGAGGAGCTGGCCGAAGGCGGCCGGGTGCTGCTCGACCTCGCGGCCGCGAACCGGGATCCGCGGGAGTTCGACGCCCCGGAAGTGTTCGATCGCCGCCGCGCCCGCAACCGGCACCTCAGCTTCGGCGCGGGACCGCACGTCTGCCAGGGGCAGCACCTCGCCCGGGCGGAGCTGCGGATCACCGTCGGCCGCCTCCTGGACCGGCTGCCGGACCTGCGCCTGGCCGGGGAACCGGTCGAGAGCGGCCTGGTCGGCGGCTCCCTGATGACCCACTTCGCGCTGCCCGTCGCGTTCACAGCGGAGCAGGCCGCATGACCGGATCACCATCGCTGCACCTCACCGTCCGGCGGCGGAGGGCGATCGCGCGAGACGTGGCCGAGTTCGAGCTCCGTCGGATCGACGGCGGTGACCTCCCGGAATGGCGGCCCGGCGCGCACATCGACGTCGTGGCCGGCTCCGGGCTGGTCCGCCAGTACTCGCTGTGCGGTGACCCCGGCGACCGCACGAGCTACCGGATCGCCGTCCTGCGCCAGTCCGACGGCCGGGGCGGATCCGCGTGGCTGCACGAGCAGCTCCACGAGGGTGACCGGGTCGTGGTCGGTGGTCCTCGCAACCACTTCCCCTTGGAACCGGCGCCGCACTACCTGTTCCTGGCGGGCGGGATCGGGATCACCCCGCTGCTGACCATGATCCGCGAGGTCTCCGGCGAGGGCGCCGACTGGTCGCTGCACTACGGCGGCCGTACGCGGGCTTCCCTGGCCTACACCGGCGAACTGCGGACCATCGACGCGAGCCGGGTGCGCGTGGTGCCGTTCGACGAGTGCGGACTGATCGACCTCGAGGCCGCGCTCGACGAAGCGGCGCCGGAGGCCCTCGTCTACTGCTGCGGCCCCGAGCCGCTGATCGCCGCCGCCGAGGCGGCATGTGCCCGGCGCGGACTGCGGTTGCGCACCGAACGGTTCTCGCCGAAGCAAACCGGCTCCCGTGTGGACACGCCGTTCACGGTCCGGATCGCGTCGACCGGAGCCGAGCTGGCGGTGCCCGCCGATCGCTCCATTGTGGACACCCTGATCGAGGCCGGCGTGGATGTCCTCACCTCGTGCGCGGAAGGCACCTGCGGGACGTGCGAGATCGCCGTCCTCGACGGCCGTCCGGACCACCGCGACTCGGTGCTGACCGACGAAGAACAGGCGGCGGGCGACCGCATCCTGCCGTGCGTCTCGCGGTCCCGCACTCCCCGGCTCGTGCTCGACCTGTGACCAGCTCATCCCTTGGAGGACAACGATGTCCCGATCCGAATCCAGACCGGTGCCGTGGCGCGTGGCGGTGGCCGGACTCGTCGGCACGACCATCGAGTGGTACGACTTCTTCATCTACGCGCTCGCCGCGACACTCGTCTTCGCTCCCCAGTTCTTCCCCAGCACCTCGACCGTCGCGAGCACTCTCGCGGCCCTCTCGACGTTCGCGATCGGCTTCGTCGCCCGGCCGATCGGCGGTGCCCTCATCGGTCATTTCGGGGACCGGGTCGGGCGCAAGCGCATGCTCGTGCTGTCCCTGCTCGTCATGGGCGTCGGCACCGCCCTGATCGGAGTGCTGCCGACGTACGCCTCGATCGGTGTGGCCGCACCGATCGCGCTGGTGCTGATCCGCGTCGCCCAAGGGCTCGCCGTCGGCGGCGAGTGGGGCGGTGCGACACTGCTCGCCCTCGAGCACGCGCGCACCCGCACCGAACGCACCCTGCTCAGTTCCCTGCCCCAGGTCGGCCTGCCGCTCGGCGTCGTGCTGGCCAGCCTGGTCTTCCTGGTCGTCCGGCTCGGCGCCGGGGACGAGGGGTTCGTGAGCTGGGGGTGGCGCGTCCCGTTCCTGGCGAGCGCCGCGTTGGTCGTCGTCGGTCTGCTGATCCGGCTCAAGCTGGCCGAGAGCCCCGAGTTCGAGCGCGTCCGGCGGCAGCACACCGTGCGCCGCGCGCCGATCGCCGACGTGCTGCGCGCGCCACGGATCTGGGTGCCCGCGTCCGGCATCACCATCGGCAGTTCCACGCTCGGGAACCTCCTGCTGGCGTTCATGCTCGGCTACGCCGCCAAGGCGAAGCTGTTCAGCGCGTCGACGATGCTCACGGTCACCATCGTGGCCGCGCTGCTCTGGTGCGTGGCGCTTCCCGCCGCCGCACTGCTCGCGGGACGTATCGGGCGCAAACGTGTCCTCGTCGCCGGCACCGTGGGCACGATCGTCTGGGCGTACCCGTACTTCGCGCTGGTCGAATCCGGCTCCCACGCCGGTTTGTTCCTCGGAACGATGGTCGCGGCGGCGTGCATCGCCGTGGCGACGGGGCCGTACGGCGCCTATCTGAGTGAAGCGTTCCCCGCGGAGATCAGGTACAGCGGCGCGTCGATCGCGTACGGCATCGGCGGCGTACTCGGCGGCGCGATCGCCCCGATCGTCGCCACGCTGCTCGTCACCTCGACCGGCGGTCTCGGCGCTGTCGGCGGTTACGTCGCAGTCGCTTCCGGCGTCAGCCTGATCGCCGTGCTCACCCTTCGCAGCCCGTACTCGGTGACGGCCAGTGCTTTGGCGGTTCGCCTACCCGAAGAGACGGGCACACCCTGATCACCTCACCCGATGCCGGGCGCAGACGACGGCTGATGCCCGGCAGCAGGCGCAAGGCCGTGGACCGATCAGGTTCGCTACGCCGGTGGTTCGACGCTCCTGCGCAGGATCTTGCCCGTCGGTCCCTTGGGAAGGCTGTCGACGAGCCAGATCCGGCGGGGGTACTTGTAGTCCGCCAGCCGCTGCTTCACGAACTCGACGAGTTCGGCGGGCTCGGCTCGGGCGCCGCGCTTGAGCGCCACGGCGGCGCCGACCTGTTCGCCGAGGTACTCGTCGCGGATCCCGACGACGGCCGCTTCGGCGACGGCCGGGTGCTCGTAGAGGACTTCCTCCACCTCACGCGGATAGACGTTGTAGCCGCCCCGGATGATGACGTCCTTCTTCCGGTCGACGATGCGGTAGTAGCCGTCGCCGTCGCGTGTTGCGATGTCGCCGGTGCGGAACCAGCCGTCCACCACCGCTTCCGCGGTCGCCGTCGGCCGGTTCCAGTAGCCCTTCATGACGTTCTCGCCCTTGATCTCGATCTCGCCGGGCACGTCGATGTCGTGCACCTCGTTGCCCTCGTCGTCGACCAGGCGAAGCTCGCAGCCACGCACCGGGACGCCGATCGTTCCGGCCTTCCTCGGCACGGCCGGTTGGTTGAAGCACGCGATGGGCGCGGTCTCCGACAGCCCATATCCTTCGAACACCTCACATCCGAAGGTCTCCTCGAAGGACCGCAGCACCTCGATCGGCATCGGGCGCCTCCGACGATGCAGCAGCGCAGCCCGCGGGAGATCGCCTGGAGCGTCAATGCCGCCTTCGGAGCTGCCTCCGCGTGCCCAGATCGCCATTTCCAGCACGGCACAGATCGGCTCGGCACAGTCGCCGCAACGCACCTCGGCGAATTCGTTTCCCCCCAACGGGATCCGGTGTAGTCGACGGCCGGCGCGCGTAGAGTGGGATCATGATCCGCACCGACGCGGCCGGGAGCGCACTGGGGCACGCAAGTGCCGAAAGGGGATGTCGTCATGAGCACACTTGCCGTTGTCGGGGCGGGGCCACAGCTGGGGATGTCGATCGCCCGGCGTTTCGCACGCGAGGGCTTTTCGGTGGCGCTGCTCGCGCGGAGTGTCGAGCAGCTCGAAAAGCTTGCGGCAACGCTGCGGGACGAGGGTGCCGAAGCCGGGGCGTTCCCCGCCGACATCCGCGATGCGGACGGCCTGCGCACCGCGCTGGCGGCGGCGGAGGAGCGGTTCGGCGGGGTCGACGTGCTGGAGTTCTCGCCGGCGCCGAGCCTTGCCGACCTGCGGAAGCAGCCGCTCGTCGACGCGAGCGAGGTGACGGTCGAGTCGGTGCTGCCCGAGTTCGACCTGTACGTCCGCGGTGGCATCACCGCCGTCCGGCAAGTGCTGCCGGGAATGCTGTCCCGCGGAACGGGCACGATCATCTTCACCACGGGAGCCGGATCCGGGCCGATGATCGCCCCGCACGTGGCGAACGTGCAGATCGCCACCGGGGGCCTGCGCAACTGGGCGTTGAACCTCCACGCCTCCCTGGCGGGCCGAGGGGTCTACGTCGCCCATGTGGCCCTGGCCGCGATGATCGGCCAAGGCGGACCCGACGCGGAGCCCGACGCCATCGCGAACGCCTACTGGACCCTGCACACCGAGCGCGCCGAACCGGAACTGGTCTACCACGCGATGCCCGAAAACTGGCAGATGGGCGCCGTCGCCGACAAATTCGTCGTCGACTAGTGCCGCGTCGGGGCGGCTCGCCGACGCGATCGAGGCTAGCGACCAGGACAAGGCCAGGCAGCTGGTCCGCGAAGCACAGCCTCACTTACGAATTCCCTCAACAGGGCAGCGAACTTTTCAGGCGCCTCCCGATGCGGTGCGTGACCGGCACCGGGGATCACCTGGACCTCACCACGCCACAACGCGGGAAAATCCAGCTTGCGCAGGTAGGCGAGGCTCACGAGCTGCTCAGCCTCGCCGTGCAAGATGCCCAGAGGTTGCGCCAGAGCCGAAACGATCGCGACCTCATCTGCGAAACGGCCTGCGCCGAGACTGGATCCGAGTCCCGCGCGGGCCGCACCGTCGGTGCCGAGGATGTCGGAAACGAACTCTCCGACATCGAACGACGTGCCTGCCGCGACGAAGCACCCGGCAACCGACTTCGCTTCGGGCTCGGAGATTTGGTCGCTGAACAGCGCGGCCATGGCCGGGCTCGGCAGGAACGCCTCTGCCAATTGAGCCGGCGTTGCGACAGGTGGGGCACCGAAAACGACGAAGCCGGCCGCGTCGGGCAGCTCGGGCGCCGCCTCCATGACAATCTGCCCGCCCAGACTCCAGCCGACGACGACCGCGTCGGTGATGTCGAGCTCCCGCATGAAGCCGGTGAGCACGGCCACGTATCCCGGCAGCGAGTAGCCGGCGAGATCACGAGCCGGGCCGGAGTGCCCGTGCCCCGGCAGATCCAGCGCGAAACAGCGGAACCGCCGCCCGAAATCACCGGTCAGAAGCGGGAGCCACGTGCCGGCTGACGAGGAGTTGCCGTGGACGAACACAATCGCCCGCGCATCGTCGCCGGCGGCGCTTTTCAGGTAGGCGATCTTCGTTCCGCCGACCTGCACGTCGAGTCGATCCACCGAGCACCTTTCGTTGTGTCGAGCGTTCCGTTCACCCATCAGCGGAGCCGGCGGGTGAAGCACCTGGCCAGCGGTTCACCGGCGTAAGGCCCGTAACCGTCGATCCGTTGGTAGCCCTCGCGTTCGTAGAAACGGATCGCGTCCGGCTGCTTCACGCCGGTCGCCAGCACAAGCGAACTGATCCCGTGCCGTCGGGCCTGGTCCTCCAGCGCCCGGAGGACGCGCGTGGCCACTCCGGTGCCGCGCGCCCGCGGCGTCACGTACATCCGCTTGACTTCGGCCATGCCGTTGTCCAGCAGGCGCAGAGCGCCACAACCGGTCGCTTCGCCGTCGCCGGCGCGGGCGATCAGGAACGTGCTGACGGTTTCGGCGGTCGGCGGCTCGGTCTCCTGGTCGGGGATCTCGTACCGGGCGGCCAGTTCGACCTGCAGGGCGCGGCGCAACCGGACGCCGTCCGGGCAGTCCCACGGTTCTTCCGCGACGCTCATCGTCACGACCTGCTCCCTCCGTCGCACGGCACCACATTATCTAAGTTAAGGTGCTGTTCGCCAGCGTGACTTAACTTTGATAACTTGTCAACCATGCCAAAAGGGATCACGCGGGAAAAGGTCGTCGAAGCCGCACTGGAGCTGCTCGACGACAAGGGCATCGAGGGTGTCACCGTCCGCGCGCTCGCGCAGCGCCTCGACGTCCGCGCGCCGGCCCTGTACTGGCATCTGCGCAACAAGCAGGAGCTGCTCGACGAGATGAGCACCACGGTCCTGCGGCGCATCGCGGACGAGCTGCCGCCCCCCGGTTCGGACTGGCGCGAAGATCTGGCCGCGTACGCTCGCGTGCTCCGCGCCGAGTACCTGCGCCACCGCGACGGTGCCCGCACCTTCAGCGGCGCACGGGTGTCCGATCCCGATCTGGTGGCGCGCGTCAAGGAGCCGCTGTACCAGAGCTGGACGAAGGCCGGGCTCACCCTCCAGGAGGCGGACGACGCGCTGGACGTGGTCGTCGCGTTCGTCGTCGGCTTCGTCATCGAGGAGCAGGAGCGGCTCCAGTCGGCCGTCACCGATCCGACGCGGTACTCCCTCGCCGAACGCGACGCCGGCCTGGGCGAACACGCACCCCTGACCAAGGACGCCGGACACCTTCGCGATGACAGCGGGGAGCGGTTCGAGCGCCACCTCGGCATCGTTCTCGACGGTCTCGCCGCCCGGCACGTTCGCCACGACCCGCCCGCGCGGCGGCGACGCACCCGATAAAACCCTCCGACCAGCGACAATCCGGTACTCTGCGGTGGTATACACGCGAGGTATACGCTTGCGGTATAGTGATCTCCACCGGGCTTCCGGAGCAAAGGAGGGAACAGGGGAATGTCGGTTTCACACACCCTGCTCGCACTGCTCGAGACCGGCCCGCGCCACGGCTATGACCTGAAACGGGCCTACGACGAGCAGTTCGGGCACGACCGCCCGCTGGCGTACGGCCAGGTCTACTCGACGTTGTCACGGCTGCTGCGCAACGGCATGGTCGAGGTGGCGGGCGTCGAGAGCGGCGACGGCCCGGAGCGGAAGCGCTACACCATCACCGACGCGGGGATCACCGACGTCGAGACGTGGCTGCGCACTCCGGAAGACCCGCAGCCGTACCTGCAGAACACGCTCTACACGAAGGTGGTGCTGGCGCTGCTGTCCGGCCGCAGCGCCGCCGACGTGCTCGACGTCCAGCGCAGCAAGCACCTCACCGTGATGCGTGCGCTCACCAAGCGCAAGAACGAGGGCGACCTCGCCGATCAGCTGATCTGCGACCACGCGCTCTTTCACCTCGAGGCGGACCTGCGGTGGCTGGAGCTGACCGCCGCGCGCCTCGGGGAACTCGAAAAGGCGGTGCGCTGATGACCACGCCCCGAACGCCGTTGCTCGTCGGCGACGGACTCCGCAAGTCGTTCGGCCGGACACAAGCCCTCGACGGGGCGGGGTTGTCCGTCTCGACGGGGGAAGTGCTCGCGATCATGGGCGCTTCCGGCTCCGGCAAGTCGACCCTGCTGCACTGCCTCGCCGGTATCGTGCGGCCGGACTCGGGAACCATCAGCTACGGCGGCGCCGACCTCGTCGGGATGGACGACAAGGGACGAAGTGCTCTGCGGCGCAACGAGTTCGGCTTCGTCTTCCAGTTCGGACAGCTCGTGCCCGAGCTGTCCTGCCTGGAGAACGTCGCACTCCCGTTGCGGCTGACCGGGGCCAAGCGGAAGCCGGCCGAGGCCGAGGCGACCGAATGGCTTGCCCGGCTGGAGGTCGACGGGCTGGCGAAGCGCCGCCCCGGCGACGTGTCCGGCGGGCAGGCGCAGCGGGTCGCGGTGGCGCGGGCACTGGTGACGGGGCCGAAGGTGGTCTTCGCCGACGAGCCCACCGGCGCGCTCGATTCGCTCAGCGGCGAGAAGGTCATGCGGATGCTCACCGAGGCGGCACGGGAAGCGCACGCCGCGGTGGTGCTGGTGACCCACGAGCCGCGGGTCGCGGCCTATGCCGACCGCGAGATCGTGGTGCGGGACGGGCGCACGGTCGACCGGGAGCTGGTCGCATGATGCGGGATCTGGCGCTGGGACTCCGGCTGGCCGTCGGGGGCGGCCGGATGTCCGGCGCGGCGCTGCTGCGCCTCGCGATGAGCGCGTTCGGGATCGCGCTCGCGGTCGCCGTGCTGCTGTCCGCCGCCGCCGTCGACCACCTGACCGGCGCACAGGCGGAGCGGGCGGCGGCCGTCAAGCCGGTCACCGAGCCGCGCGCGGGCGTCGCCCCGCTGCTGACCTACGCGTGGTACCCCTCGGCAGGCGAGGACTACGTCAAGATCACCGCGGTCGCGGCGACGGGGCCGGACTCGCCGGTGCCGCCGGGCCTCGACCGGCTCCCCGCGCCGGGCGAGCTGGTCGTTTCGCCGGAGCTCGCCACGAAACTGACCGCGCCCGGCGCCGGTTCGCTGGCGACCCGGCTGCCCGGGCACGTCGTGGGCGAGCTGTCGCGAGCGGGCGTTGCCGACGCCGGCGACCTGACCGCGTACTACGGGGTGCCCGCCGCGCAGATCCAGGCCGAAGGCGCCGACGCCACCGAGGTCTACGGGTTCGGGCAGCCCGGCTCCGGACTGTCACTGGCGACGCTGGCCATCGTCCTGCCGATCGCGGCGGTGTTGCTGCTGCCGCTGCTGATCTTCGTGACCACCGCCTCACGGATGGGCGCCGCGCAGCGGGAGCGCCGGCTCGCCGCGTTGCGGCTGCTCGGTCTCGACTCCCGGCAGGTCAAACGCGTCGCGGCGGCCGAATCGCTGGTCGGGGCGGGTATCGGGCTCGCGGCCGGCGTCGGGCTCTTCGCCCTGCTGCGCACCTTCGTCGGCGGCATCCTGCCGTTCGGCCTGCGGATCTTCCCGGCGGACCTCGTCCCGTCCTGGCCGCTGGTCGTGGTGATCGTCCTGCTGGTCCCGGGGCTCGCGATCGGCTCGGCGTTGTTCGGGCTGCGCCGCACGATCGTGGAACCGCTCGGTGTGGTCCGGCAGGGCAAACCGGTGCGGCGGCGGATGGCGTGGCGCTGGGCGCTCACCGTCGTCGGCGTCCTGTGCCTGGCCGCCACTTTCGCGTTCGACCCTGGAAACGGCGACGCCGCCCCTGCGCTGGCGCTCGCGACGGGCAGCGTGTTCCTGCTGCTGGGCGTCACGGCCCTGCTGCCGTGGCTGGTCGAGCGGCTCGTGGACCGGCTGCACGGCGGTCCGCCGTCATGGCAGCTCGCGATCCGCCGGCTGCAGCTCGACAGCGGCACCGCCAGCCGCGTGGTGTCCGGTGTGGTCGTCGTGCTGGCCGGCACGATCCTGATCCAGGGCGTGCTCACCTCACTCGGCGACGGCGCCCGGCAGCAGAGGTCGCCGGCCGGCGTGGCCGCGGCGCCGGTCCGGGTGCCGACGACCGCCGCGCACGAGGCGGAGGTCGCCACCCTGGCGAGGTCGGTGCCGGGCGTGACCGGCGTGCACCCGGCCAGGTACGTCACGTTCACGTCCGGGCAGCGGGAGACCTCCGGCGTGGTCGGCGACTGCGTGGCACTCCGGGTGCAGGCCGACTTCGGCGATTGCGCCGACGGCGACGTCTTCTACATCGAGCCCGCGGGAGGCGGCACCACCCCGGCCGGCACGGTGCGGCTCGAGGCCCATTCCCACGGCAGGCAGCTGGACGGTCCGGAGTGGACGATCCCGGGCACCGTCAAGGTCGTGCCGCCGGGCGACACGACGACAGCCGCGGACGGAACCCTGCTCGTCACGCCGGGCGCCCTCGGTGCGCTCGCGCTGCCGGACGCGGCGATCGTGGTGCACGTGTCGGGCACCGGCGACCCGCGGGCACTGACCGACGAGATCGCGAAGGCAGTGCGGCCGCTCGTGTGGCACGCCACGGTCGGCAGGAACGGCTACCCCGACGATTTCCTCGCCCGTGAACAGCAGCAGGTGGAGAGCTTCCGTTCGGTGCTGATCACCGCGTCGCTGTTCGTGCTCGCGGTGGCCGCGATGAGCCTGCTGATGTTGTCGGTCGAGCAGATCAGCGAGCGACGGCGGCCACTCGCGGCGTTGTCCGCGGCCGGAGTGCCGATCGGGGTGCTGGCCCGCGGATCGCTGTGGCAGACCGCGATTCCGGTGGTGGTCGGCGTGGTGCTGGCGGTCGCGGCCGGGCTCGGGCTGACCGCGCCGTTCCTGCGGCTGGCGGACCGGCCGATGGTCATCGACGTCCCCGTGCTGCTCGCACTCGCGGCCACCACGGTGGCAGCGGTTCTGCTGGTCACCGTGCTGACGATTCCGTTGCTTCGGCAAGTGACCCGGTTGGACACTCTGCGCTCGGAGTGAACAGCCGCCGAGCCGCAAGACGTTCAGCTTCAGCATCGGCCGCCTTGACACCTTAACAAAGTTCAAGCATCCTGAACTTAGTTAAGCCGGGAACCTGCCGGCCGACACGTGGAGTCGCGCCATGTCGTTCCTCGTCGCCATCGCCGTCTACGTCATCCGCATCCTGCGCCGGCCGATGGACGTCCGGCTGAAGCTGCGGCACGCCGGCCCACTGGCCGTCGTTTCCGGTGCCGGTGCGGTGGTGGCGGCCTGGAGCAAGCTCCGGCCGGACGGGATCGCCACTTCCTACCTGCTGGGCGAAGTCCTCGGCGTGCTCGCGGTCTACCTGATGTCCTGGACGACGCTGCTGGCCACCCGCTTGTCCACAGTGGAACGCTGCTTCGGCGGCCTGGACCGCGTGTACTTCTGGCATCGGCTGTGCGGCATCTGGTCCCTCCTGCTCTTCATCCCGCACACGCTGATCACCGGCGGCGGCAGGACGGCGCCCGAGGAGGCGCTCACCTCCTCCGGCGAGGCGGGGCGGGCGCTGGGTTTGTTCGCCGCGCTCGGCTTGATCGCGCTGATCCTGGTTTCGCTGGCCCGGGTGAGCCGGCTGCTGCGGGTCGGCTACCGGCTTTGGCTGGTGACGCACCGGTTCATCGGCCTGTTGCTGATCGCCGCACTGGTGCACGGCTGGCTGCTCGACGAGGTACTGGCGGGATCGGCCGTACTGCGTGTCCTCTACCTGATCATCAGCGCGGTCGGGGTCATCGCGTACGGCTACGACGAACTGCTGCTCCGGCGCAGAGCGGCGAAAGCAGGCTACGTGATCAAGGAGGTGCTCCGCCCGGGACCACACATCACCGACGTCCTGCTGACGCCGACCGGTGCCGGTTCGCCGTTGCGGGGCGGGCAGTTCGTCTACCTCAGCGTGGGCGGGGAACACCGGTGGCGCGAACACCCGTTCAGCGTGGCCGGGACGTCGCCGGACGGCTCGGTCCGGCTCACCATCCGCGCCCGCGGCCGGGACACCCGGCGGCTGCACGAGAACCTGCGCCCCGGGCTGCCGGCCGTGGTCAACGGCCCGTACGGCATGTTCGACCACACCGTCGGCGGTGCGCGCCAGATCTGGATCGCCGGCGGTATCGGAGTCGCGCCGTTCCTGGGCTGGCTGACCACCGAGCGGGTCGGCGAGCCGAGCCGCATCGATCTGTTCTACTGCGTCGGCACCGAGGCCGACGCGGTGTTCCTGGCCGACCTCGTCGCGGCCGCCGACCGGTTGCCGAACCTCGAAGTGCACCCGATCTTCTCCCAGGAGCACGGCAGGCTCACCATCGACCGCATCGAGGCCGAAGCAGGTCCGGTAACGCCGGACACGCACGTGTTCCTGTGCGGTCCGGCGGCGATGGTCGCGGAGCTCGGAGCCGGCCTGCGGCGCAACGGCATCCCGCGCGATTACGTGCACGCCGAGCACTTCGAGTTCCGCTAGGAACCGCCCGTCGTACCCAGGTACTACGGGCGGCACCGATTCCCTTCCCCGGTACCACGTTCCGCCTCGGCCCCGGCCCTAGCGTGAAAAGCGAACGGACCGGGCTGTCCGGTCCGGAATTCCAGGGGACGAACAATGATCGAAGCACGACAACTGACGAAACGATACGGGGTGAAGACCGCGGTGGACGGCTTGGACTTCACCGTCCGCCCGGGCGCGGTCACCGGTTTCCTCGGCCCCAACGGCGCGGGCAAGTCGACCACGATGCGGATGATCGTCGGGCTCGACGCCCCGACCGCCGGCTCGGTCACGGTCAACGGCCGCCGCTACGCCGAGCACCGCGCGCCGCTGCAGGAGGTCGGGGTCCTGCTCGAGGCGAAGTCGGTGCACCCGGGCCGGTCGGCCCACGACCACCTGCTCGCGCAAGCCCAGACCCACGGGATCCCGCGCCGGCGCGTCGACGAAGTGATCGAGCTGGCCGGGCTGCAGTCCGTGGCGAAGAAACGCGCCGGGAACTTCTCGCTCGGCATGGGCCAGCGGCTGGGGATCGCCGCCGCCCTGCTGGGCGACCCCGCGACGATCATGCTCGACGAACCGGTCAACGGCCTGGATCCCGAGGGCGTCCTCTGGATCCGCACCTTGCTCACCGAGCTCGCGGCCGACGGCCGGACGGTCTTCGTGTCCTCGCACCTCATGAGCGAGATGGCGCTCGTCGCGGAGCACCTGATCGTCGTCGGCCGGGGACGGCTGCTCGCCGACACGACCGTGCACGACCTCGTCCGCAGCGCCGGCGGCGACACCGTGCACGTGGCCACGGCCGAGCCGGGCCGGCTGCGCGACGTCCTGGCCGGCCCCGGTGTCGAGGTCGTCGGCCGCACCGGCTCCGAAGAGCTGCAAATCAGCGGCCTCCCGGCCCGCGCCATCGGGCTGAAGGCCGCCGAACACGGCATCGCGCTGTTCGAGCTTTCCGCACGAACGGTTTCCCTCGAGGAGGCCTTCATGGACCTGACCCGCGACGCCGTCGAGTACCACGGCGTCACGTCCGGACTCGACACCCTGGAGCTGTCGGCATGAGCACACTGACGACGCCCGCCTACCGCGTGACCGGGCTCCGCGTCCTGCGTTCGGAGTGGACGAAGCTCTGGTCGCTGCGCTCCACCTGGATCACCCTCGGCCTCGGCCTGGTGTTCCTGGTGGCCTTCGGGCTGATCTCCGCCGCGCGGTACGAGTCCAGCGTCGGCTCCGGCCAGCCGCTCGACGAAGACTTCGCCAACGCCACCGCACTCAGCCTGTCGTTGTTCGGCACGAACTTCGCGCAACTGGCGCTGGGCGTGCTGGGGGTACTGGTCACCGCCGGCGAGTACTCGACCGGCATGATCCGCTCCACGCTGACCGGGGTGCCGCGCCGGCTGCCCGTCCTGTGGTCCAAGTCGGCGGTGTACGGCGTCGTCGCGCTGCTCGCCGGCGTGACCGGGGTGTTCGTCGCCTTCGCCATCGGCAGCGGCATCGTGGCCGCGACACCCGCGGCGATGACGCTGTCGCACGCCGGTGTCGTGCGCAGCCTGCTGGGCGCCGGGCTCTACCTGGGCCTGATCGGCGTGCTCGGGGTCGCGCTGGGCGCGCTGCTGCGTTCGGTCGCCGGCGGTATCTCGGTCCTCGTCGCGGTGCTCATGCTGATTCCCGGCCTCATCTCGCTGCTACCGACCTCCTGGCAGGACGACATCAGCCCGTACCTGCCGAGCAACGCGGGCCAGTCGATGTTCGCGCTGACCCACGACGCCACCAGCCTGTCGCCGACCGCGGGCCTGCTGGTCTTCCTCGGCTGGACGGTCCTGCTCCTGGGCGGAGCCGCGTACCGGCTGGCGCGGTCGGACGCCTGAGCGGGCGTTTTCCGCCACGATGGAACGGGTGAGGCACGTGCGCAGGGACGATCAGGCCGCGACGCTCCTGTCGTGGACCGCCGCGCTGCCGGCGCACTCGCTGGTCACCCGGCTGGCCCGGCTCGGCCAGTGGACCCGGCAGGCGGACCGGCGGCGGCCGTGGGTGCTGGACCTCGCCGTCGTGGCCGCGCTCTTCGTCCTGTTCTGCCTGCCGGACCTGTTCCCGCACGACGGAGACGGCGGCCCGGAAGAGCTGCTGCGCATGGCCGGTCCCCTGCCGGCAGCGGGCACCCTGGCCCTCCAAGCGGGCCTCCTGCTGCCCTTGCTGTGGCGGCGGCGGGCGCCGTCCGCCGCGCTGGCTCTGACGGCGGCCGTCTTCCTCGTCCAGTCGTCGCTCGGCGTCTTCCTGCGCGCCGACGTCGCCCTGCTCGTGGCGCTCTACAGCGTGACGCTGCACGGGCGGCTTCGGCACCTGCCGTGGGCCTGCGCGGCCGCGGTCGCCTCGCTGCTTCCCGTGGCCGCGCGGGTTTCCGATCTCGTGTCTTTCTGGGAAGCGCTGTTCTTCCTGCTCACCGCAGTCACCGCGGCCGTCGCGCTGGGACTGGCGGTCCGGATCCGCCGGGCCCAGCTCGCCAGCCTGCGCGACCGCGCGGTGCGCCTGGAGATCGAACGCGACCAGCGCAGCCGGCTGGCGGCCGCCAGCGAGCGCGTGCGCGTGGCTCGCGAGATGCACGACATCATCGGCCACAACCTGTCGGTCATGATCACGCTCGCCGACGGCGGCAGCTACGCGGCCGACGCCGCCCCGGAGCGCAGCAAGGAAGCGCTGCGGCTGGTGGGCGACGCCGGCCGTCAAGCGCTCGGCGAGCTGCGGCGCATGCTGGGCGTGCTGCGCGAAGAAGCGGACGGACCCGAGCTCGCGCCCCAGCCGGGCATCGCCGACCTGGCCGCGTTGTGCGCGCGGATCCGCGCGGCCGGCCCGGAGGTCGTCTACCGGACCGCGGGCGAACTCGACCACCTCGACCGGGGAGTGCAGCTCATGGCCTACCGCATCGTCCAGGAAGCGTTCACGAACACGCTCAACCACGCCGGCCCGCGCACCCGGATCGACGTCTCGGTCGCCGCCGAAGGCCCGGAGCTGCGCATCCGGGTCCGGGACGACGGACGCGCCGACACCGCCGCGCGACCTCGGCACCCCGCGGAGCAGGGGCACGGGCTGGCCGGGATGCGGGAACGCGCCGCGTTGTACGGCGGCACCGTCGACGCGGGTCCCGCACCCGGCGGCGGGTGGGTCGTGCACGCCGTCCTCGACATCGCGCCGCCACCGGAGAGAGCGCCGTGACCACCATCCTCATCGCCGACGACCAGCCGTTGCAGCGCTTCGGTTTTCGCATGCTGCTGGACGCGACGCCGGACACCGAAGTCGTCGGCGAAGCCGCCCACGGCGCCGAAGCCGTGCGCCGGACCGCGGAACTGCGGCCCGACGTGGTGCTCATGGACATCCGCATGCCCGGCATGGACGGCATCGAAGCGACCCGACGGATCCTCGCCACCGGCGGCCGCTCCCGCATCCTCGTCCTGACCACCTTCGACCTCGACGAATACGCCTACGCCGCGCTCCGCGCCGGAGCCAGCGGGTTCCTGCTCAAGGACGCCCACCCCGAGGAACTGCTCGCCGGCATCAGAGCGGTCGCAAGCGGCGACGCCGTCATCGCCCCCGCCCTCACCCGGCGGCTCCTCGACACCTACGGCCACCGGCTACCCGACGGCGCGGCCACTTCGGAGCCACCCGCGGACCCCCGCTGGCTGTCGTTGACGGCACGGGAACGCGACATCCTGCGGGCCATCGGGCAAGGCTGGACCAACAAGGAGATCGCCGAGCGGCTCGTCCTGTCCGAATCGACGGTCAAGACCCACGTCGGCCGCGTGCTCGCGAAAGTCGGTGCGCGCGACCGCGTTCAGGCCGTGATCCTCGCCTACGACCTCGGCCTGACCCGGCCGAACCCACCCGGCTGACCGCGGCCGCGCTACGGCGTCAGGTCTTCGAGGGCCCGCTTCTCGCCGTGGGAGAAGATGATCGAGCTGCGGAACTGCACGATCTCCTTGCGGCTGCTGAGCTTGTCGACCAGGAAGCCGTGCAGCTGGGCCACGTCACCGACGCCCACGTGCAGCAGGAAGTCGTCGCCGCCCGCGAGCACGAACACCGCCATGACCTCGGGCATGGCCAGCGCCTCCTCGTGGAACCGGCCGATCAGCGCGCGGGTCAGCGGGCGGATCTGCGCGAAGACCATCGCCTGCACCGAGCGGCCCAGTGCCGCGAGGTCGACGTCGGCGTGGAAGCCGGTGATCAAGCCTCGAGACCGCAGGCGGCGGATGCGTTCGGAACAGGTGGAGGCGGCCACCCCCACGATCTCGGCGAGGTCGCGCATGGGGATGCGGGCGTCCTGCTGGAGTTCGCGCACGATCTGCCGATCGATCCGGTCCATGGTCGAGTTTTCGCTCATGGTGCGAACGTATCGGCGCCGGGCCCGCCGCCTGTCACGCGGCTTCCGGTGCCGCCAGGACCGCACCGTCGACGGCACCGCCGACCGGTGGCTCCGGCTGCCCTTCACCCTGTCCCCCGACCAGGCCGAGATCGTCGCCGGCGTGCTGCGGGAAGCCTCGCTCCGGGCCCCCTCGGCACCGAAGCGAGACCTGCCCGTACCCCGGTGGACCGCTTGACCGGCGGTACCCGGGCGAGCCCGGCCGCGATGTGGTGCCGACGATGGATGAGGCGGTCGAGCCGGGAGCCCTCGAGCACGTCCGACACCTGTTCGACCGCGGTGCCGGCGCCGGAGGCCAGGTCCGCCACCGCACCGGGTGGGGCAGGCCACGCACCTGCCCCACCCGCGCCCGCCGTGGACTCCCCCGCGGGCTCAGTACGGCTTGATGCCGACGTCGCGAAGACAGCGAGCGGTGGTGAAGTGGAGCGTGAGGTACCTGGGCACGTCGACCAGCGCGCCGTTGCAGTCCCGGAAGGTCACGTCGTTGTTGCCGGTCCGGATTTCGTCCATCCAGCTGGTGAAGCCGACGTCGCCCTTGAACGAATTCCATCCCGCGCCGGCGAAACAGGTGTACCGCTGACCGATGGGTGCGACGGTGTGGTAGGTGACCTTGACGAAATTGGGGTCACCGCAGGGAACCTGCGCGGCCGAAGCGGCCGGAGCCGGCAGGAGGATCGCCCCCAGCGCGGCCGCGGCGGCGGCCGCACCGACGAGTTTACCCTTCATCATGTTTCCCCTTCTCTTGTTTCCGAATGGTCCGCCGTTATCGGCGAGCCACGGCGTAGGCGACGCGGAGGTGGTCGCCGATCATCGTGATGGCCGTCCGCGCGGTCTCCACGGGCTTGCAGTGGGTGAACCCGTGGTCCGCGCCGGCGAATTCGTGGTAGGTGACTTCACCGCCGTCCGCGCCGACTCTTTCGGCGAAGGCGCGCATGTCGTGGCGGAGGGTGTCGAGGCCGCCGGTGAGGATCAGCAGCGGTGGGAAGACGCCCGGTTTCCCGTACTTGGCCGGTGACACGACCGGATCGGCCAGGTCGGCGCCGAGCAGGTAGGTCTCGCGGATCATCCGCAGCATCCAGGGCCCGATGACGGGAAGCTTCCTCGGTGAGGTGCGGCTCGCATCGGGGCAGGGTGAAGTCCGACGCCCCGTACTCCAGGCTGGCCGCCACCGGCAGCGGCTGCTCATCCTGCAGGGCCTGGACGATCAGGCTCAGCGCGAGTTTGGCGCCCGCGCTGGCCCCGCCGACCGAGACCCGGTTCGCGTCCCAGCCGCGCGTGCCGGCCTGGTCCCGAATCCAGCGGTAGACGTCGTAGCATTCCTGCTCCGCAACGGGAAACCGCACCTGCGGGCTCACGTCGTAGTCGGGAAGGACGACGTGGCAACCCAGTTCACCGGCCAGGTACCGGGCGACGTTGTCCTCCTGTTCCGGGCGGCGCACCACGAACGCCCCGCCGTGGAGCAGCAGGTGCACCGGAGGGCGCCGTTCCACCTCGATGTCCCCGCGCACCGGCGAATACAGCAGGCGGCGATGTCGCCGTGCCGGGTGGGGATCGTGATCCGCTCCGGCGCGGCGACGGGCTTCGCCGTGAACCGCAGCTTCGGGGATTCGAGCAAAAGCCGGCTCAGTACCGGGAAAGCCACCTGGAACGTGCGGGCGAGCAACGCCGGGCGCCAGGCGATGACCGGTTCTTTCGACGACATGGAAGGCTAGTTCTTGGCTTCGGCGATGACGTGCTGGACGGCCTCGACGGCGATCGCCGGCTGGTTGACGTAGATGTAGTGATCGCTGGTGGTGGCCACGACGGCCTCGCTGCGGCTGGACAGGTCGAGCCACTTCTCCTGCCCCGCGGTCCACGCCTTTTCCAGCGCCTCCCCGTACTGCGGGATCTGCTGGGCGAGGTAGGGCTGCCCGTGCCGGATCACCACGACCGGGATGTCGCCGGCGTAGCCCACCTCTCCGTCCTGAATGGACAGCTGCTCCGGGTTCTGGCCGGTGTAGCCCGCGACGGCCCCCGCGCGGGCTTCGGCCGCCGGCCCGGTGGCGGACTCCGGGATGCCCGCGCTGGTGTCGGCGACGATGGTCGACGGAGTGGCGTCCATCAGGACGAGCCCCGCGACGCGGTCCTGGTGGGCGGGGGTGTAGCGGGCGGCGATCAGCCCGCCCATGGAGTGCGCGGCCAGCACGGCGGGACGACCGCCGGCGACGCGGTCCAGCACCCCGGTCAGGACCTTGCCGCTGCTCTCGAGCGTCTGCGGGCCCGGCGGCTGGTCGCTGGCGCCTTCGCCGAGCCGGTCGTAGGAGCAGACCCGGTGCTTCTCACTCAGCGTCTTCTGGAAGTCGGCCAGTTTGTCCAGGCCGTCGCCGAGCCCGGCGAGCAGGACCACGACCGGCTGGCCGTCGACCTGGGTGCCGGAACAGGACACGTTCACCGACCGGCCATCGACGGTGATCTTCGCGGTGCCGGAAATCGGGCTCTGGCCGGCGTTTCCGGTGCCGGTCGCCGTCGCCGGGGTGGCCGACTCCGAAGCCTCGTCGCACCCGGCCAGCACCGGCCCGGCCATGGCGCACACCAGTGCGGCGACAGCGGCTGTCTTGACGTTGCGGAACATCAGTTCTCCAGTGAGGGTCTTTCGACGTGAGCCGATCCGGATTCGCGACCCGAATGCCGCGGACGCCCCGCAGGCTAGGGAATCAGCGGGCTCTTGATCATCACCACACAGTGGGCACTTGCGCGTAGCTCGCACGGGGGACAAACCGCGGTGCCCACCGCGGCACACTCCCTAACTAAGTTAATCTGCGACTGCGGTCAGCTTGCCTGAACTTTGTTAATGTGTCAAGCGCGAGCGACCGCCAGCTCGCGCCGCTGCCGGCGGGAGAACTCCACGATTGGCGCGGCCACGGCTGCATAGCCGGTTCTCGCTGGTCCACCGCCTTCCGCGCCGCTGACCTCGCCACCGCAGCGGACGAGGACGACACCACCGCCGAGGACTCCGGAGAAGCCACCGCATGACCACCACGACCGTTAACGAACCCCGCACGGCCGCCGCGTAGGCTGCCCGCCGCCGCAGCACGCAGGCCGCACTCGATCGCGTTCACGATGCGATTTCCCGTCTACACCGGGAAAAGACCCCAATCAGCATCGCCGCCGTCGGCCGTCGGGCCGCTGTCTCACGAACCTTCCTCCACGACAACCCCGAAGCGCGCAGCGCGGTCGCCGCAGCCATCGCGGACGCCGACGCACGGCGCGGCCAGGCGCTCGCCGACCTGGGCGACCAATTACGAGGCAACCTCGCGGAACAGGCCCTTCACGCCGACTTCGCCCGAGCCCCGATCCCGGCCACCGACCCCGGTGGCCGGGCCATGCCGGCCTACACACGAATGTTCCAGGCTACGTACAGGTCGACCTGCCGCGCCGGTTGGCGTCAACAAGTTTCCGGGGATTTTCGATTTCCTCGGGCGGCCACCGACCGGAGGTCAGCTGAGGCGCGGACGGCCAGTCGATGCCCCACCATGAGCGAGGTCGATCGTGGTGCGGAAAGGACCCCGCATCGCATCGGCGTCACAATCATGTGTCCGCTATGTCCAAAAGAACTTTGCCGACCGCTCCTTGTTCGACCGCGTCCTGCGCCGCCGCAGCGTCCGCGAGGGGGTAGTGATGGATCGGGAGTCCAGAGTCGCCGCCGATGCGGAAGCCACCAGTGGCGATGGCCGCCGTGACGTCACTCGCCGCCTGTGCCAGCGCCTCGGCGTGCAGGGAGTACAAGACAAGGTACTGATATCGAAGGTTCTTGAAATAGGTTTCCAAAACGGGTACTGAGTATTCGTCGCCCCCGTGCTTGGCATAGATCGATACGGTTCCGCCGGTTTTCACAACAGCAAGGTCCAGTGCGTTGTTCTGGGCTGGAGCGACCTCCACCACCAAGTCCACCCCGTCGGGCGCGGCGGCGCGTACCGCGCTCTCGGCGTCGCCTTGCCGATAGTTGATCACATGGTGGGCGCCAGCGGCCTTTGCCAATGATTCCTTGCTGGTGGAACTCACCGTTGTGACGACGGTTGCGCCCGACCAGCGCGCCAACTGGACTGCGGCGTTGCCAACTGCACCTGCACCGCCCTGCACCAGGACCGTCAGTCCGGTCATCGCGCCTGGCCCTAGATGCGAGGGGCCGCGATCGTGCACAGTCAGAGCACGATGCGCAGTCAAGGCGGGCACCCCGATTGCGGCACCGATGTCGAAGCTCACTCCATCAGGCAAGGGAACGACGCGGCTGATCGGTTGCACCACGTACTCAGCTGCCGTACCGAAAGGCTTTCCATGCTGGGCGAGAAACAGCCAGACGCGATCGCCGACCGCACAATCGGCTACCTGCGGCCCCACCGCGTCGACGACGCCAGCGCCGTCTTGGCCCGGCGTCACTTCATCGAAGGGCAGCGGCCGGATTCGGAATCGCCAATCGGTGGGATTGACTCCGGACCGCATCAGGCGGACCCGAACTTCACCCGGACCGGGTTCGGGAATGTCGCGCTCGGCGAGCGACAGGACATCGGAGGCGCCGGGGCGAGTGTAGACAATGGCTCGCAAGTCGAGCTCCTGACTAGAGATTGAGGTTGGGTTTGCCGTTACTGCCCCGATAGTGAAGGAAGTTGACCCATTCATACGCAGACGCAGCGTCGAGGGTCAGGTTGAGCTGTTCGGCCACCCGCCTCTTCACAACACGCTTGGTCAGAGCAAGTGCATAGGCGGACTTCGACAGAAGCTGACGAACCATGCCGTCAACGACTTGATCGAGTTCAGCCGGTGGCACGGCGTAATTGATCGCACCCATGTCGGCCAGTTCAGCGGCTGTATAGGGCTTGGCAAGAAGCAGGTATTCCATCGCTTTGGCCGGGAACATGTGCAAGGGCACCAATGCGCCTCCGCCGTCACCCGGAACCGTGTCGAACCCGAAGATCTTCCGCAGGTCCATATGCACATCAGCCACTATCGCATCGTCCCTGGCGACGACCAGGTCGCAGCCGAACATGATGCTTTGACTGAACCCGACACAGTCTCCGTTGACTCGAGCGATCACCGGCTTCTCCATTTCGGCCAGCGTTTGCTGAGTCAGTCGCACGCCCTGAAACCCTCTCCACATCCAATCCGGAAAATCGATCGGCTCGGGATCGAGCTTGCCGCCCTCGACGTAGGGGGGAGCCGGCAGAATCCACGGCGCGCCGTCGTCGATGCCAGTGATGACGACGACTCTGACCGCGTCATCCTCCCGCAATCGTGCGAGCGCCCTGCCGAGGTCGTAGTGGAGTTCAGCTTGAGAGCCCTGCGCACTGAGAACCGCTACTCGTTCTGAGGTCAACAACCTCACAGTCGCCACGGCCCTGCTGATCTCCACGTCGACCGATTCGAACAACTCATAACCAACGGCCGTCACCATATGACATCTCCCACCTTTGAATCTCAGCCACCACAGCGGGGGTGCGACGAATTGTCTCGCTGCCGCCCCGGGCAGCGTTCGACGAGGAGGACCACCACGTCGCGGCCGACGGGCACGCTCCGGGTCCCCATGGTCGGCCCCGAGGGCACCCCGCACCGGTCAGGCACCTATGTGGAAGTAATGTTTCCATCTTGCGCCCACCGTACCGCGGCTGAACTGAAGATGGAAGCATTACTTCCAGATGCTACGGTGGCGGCATGTCCGTGAAGCCGCTACGACGAGATGCGATGGAAAGTCGTGCTCGGATCATCAGCGCTGCGCGAGTGGTATTCGCCGAGCATGGTTGCGAGGTGCCGCTGGCTGAGGTCGCCGCGGCCGCCGGGGTCGGCGTGGCAACGCTGTCGCGCCACTTCGACCGCGCGCAGCTCGTCCAAGCCGTCATCGAACAGCGCCTGCAGGAGCACGTGAACACCGCTGACGACGCACTCGCGTTGGCTCCCGAGGAGGCGGTTCTCTCCTACGTGCGGGGCCTCTGCGCTCGCGGGCTCGTCGATCGCAGCCTGATCCGAACGTTCACACTCCCTCTGCCGGACTCGCAGATTGCGGGTCGCTTGCGTCGCCAGCTCCGACAGCGCCAACTGAAGCTCATCAGCGCTGGACAGGACGCGGGCGTGCTGAGGGCGGGTGTTGTTCCCGAAGATCTTCTTCTTGTCCTCCTGGCTGTGCAGTGCAGCAGGGAGAGCACGACTGGAGATGCGGCGTGGGAACGTACGCTGGCAATCCTTCTTGCCGGGCTATCCGATGCCGCCACCGATCGCGAGTTGCCGAGTCCCCCTCGGCTGGACGACCTCAGTCAACCTGCCAACGGTCCACGACCGGGTCGACGGCCCAGCCCGCTCTCGAAATCCTGACACCACGCCGTGCTCACGGACGCCCGCCCCAACAGCGGGCAAAGCGTAGCTGCCGGCGCGGTGATGCGGGATGAGGGGCGAGTTCTTTCGAAGATGGGGGTTCCTACCCACCTCACCCGAAAGACCTCGATGTTGCCGGTGCCGGAAAGTCCATCCGCGCAGGTCAACAGGCATAACGTCGCGAGCAGTCCTGGTCGGCACGATTACAGCTCGAGCTCCTCCGCTTCGCCTACCTCGCCGTCTCGTACGCCTTCGCCGCCCTGCGCCCCTGTCGAACGTACTGCCATCGGCATGTGCGGAGCTAAACTACGCATCAGCGCAGGTCGGAGGGGCAATCCGGGCATCGGCGGTCGGTAAAACGGTGGCCCGCCGACATCCGCAGCTCGAAGTGGAGCCGGGCCAAGTCCAGCACTCAGGGGCGGACGAGCACCTTCCCGACCGCGCCCTTCTCCACGGCCTCCTGCGCGGCGATTATTTCCTTGAGCCCGTACTCGGTGACGGGCAGCGCGGACAATGCGTCCGCCTCGATGGCGGCATTCGTCCAAGACAACAGCCGCTTGAAATCATCAGCGGAGACGGTGTACATCAGCGCGAACCGGATTGTCGCGTTCGCCACCGCCAACGGCAGGATCGGAATCCGTGGCTGTTCGCCCTCTCCGGCGTACACCGCGATCGTGGCGTTGGGCGCGAGGACGGCGGCGTCGGTGTCGATGTTCGCCCCCAGCGCGACCTCGACGACCCGGTCGACCTGCCCGACGGATTCCAGAATCCTTTTCGCGACGTTCTCCTCGCGGTAGTTCAGCACGAGGTCGGCTCCCGCGGCACGCGCCAGCTCGCCCTTCTCCTCGGAGCTGACCGTGGTGATCACCTGGGCCCCCGCGTGCTTCGCGAACTCGATGGCGAAGTGCCCGACCGCTCCCGCACCGCCCGCGACCAGGACCGTCTTCCCTTGTACCGCACCGGGATCACCACCGAGGCAGTACGCCGCGGTGAGGGCGGGCACGCCGAGGCAGGCGCCGAGCTCGTCCGAGGCGTTGTCGGAGAGCGGGACCGCTTTGTGGGCCGGGACCACCGCGAACTCCGCGGCCGTGCCGTACGGGTTCTCGGCCGCGGCGAGGTAGAGCCACACGCGCTGACCGACGGTGAGCCCGGTGACTCCCGGACCGAGGGCGTCCACCCGGCCGACGCCGTCGTGGTGCGGCACCTGGAAATCGCCGGGCGCGCGGCCGGTGAGCCCGGCGCGGGCCTTCCAGTCCGTGGGGTTCACGCCGGAGGCCGAGATCGCGACGCGCACCTCCCCCGCCTGGGGCTCGGGCACCGCCAGCTCGACGAGTTCAAGCACGTCCCGGGCCGGCCCGGTGGTCCGGTAAATCGCTGCTCTCATGCACCTCATGGTGCCCGGTCCCGGTTGGAGCGCGGCACAACCTCGTCGCGGCAGAGTTGGTCGCACCGCCATACCCCTGTCTGCCCGCGTCGCCAAGAGTGAGCACCGTCATACCAGAAATGCTCAGCCAACGACGTCCGCAGGAGCCCTCTGTGAGCAGGACCGACTCCCCGGTAGTGACCGATCCCCTGACCGAGCGCGAAATCCTCGCCATCCAGCACCTGATCGCCGAGATCGCGTTCGCCTTCGACAGCGGCGGCGGCTATGCCGAACGGCTGAGCGGACTGCTGGCCGCGTCAGCGCACGGTGATAACCAGTTTGCCCGTCGTGCGACCGGTCTCTCCCAGTGCGTGCGCCCGAGCGCCTTCGGCGAGGGTGAAGGTGCCGGAGACGTGCGCGCGGAGCTTGCCCTGGCCGGCGAGGTCGGCGACGGCCCGCATCCCGGCCTGGTCGTGCTCGACGAGCAGGATGACGGCGCGGACCTGTGCCCGCTCCGCCGCGGCCCGGGTGTCCTCGGCCTGGGGCACCAGGGAAACCAGGACACCGCCGGGACGGAGCACTCGCACGGAACGGGTCGCGGTTTCCCCGCCGAGCGCGTCGAGGACGACGTCGTACTGCTGCTCGCCGTCGGCGAAGTCCTCGGTGCGGTAGTCGATGCAGGCGTCCACGCCGATCTCGCGCAGGAAGTCGTGTTTGGCGGCACTCGCGGTCCCGGTGACGTGCGCGCCGCGCGCCTTGGCGATCTGCACCGCGAGATGCCCGACACCGCCGGCCGCGGCGTGGATCAGCACCCGCTGCCCGGCCCGCAGGTCCGCGGTGTCGGCGAGAGCCTGCCAGGCGGTGAGCGCGGCCAGCGGCAGCGCGGCCGCCTGGACGTGGTCGATCCCGGCCGGCTTGGCCGCGAAGGCGCGGGTGGGGCCGGTCACGTACTCCGCGTGGGAACCGGCGCCGTGGGGGTAGGGCAGCATGCCGAACACCTCGTCACCAGGCCGGAACAGGGTGACGCCGAAGCCGGTTTCCACCACGGTTCCGGAGACGTCCCACCCCAGGATCATCGGCGGTGGCGGCAGGAAGATGGTCTGCGCGCGGTGTTTGAAGTCCGTGGGGTTGAGTCCGGCCGCGTGCACGGCGACCAGGATCTCCCCCGGGCCCGGCGCGGGCCGCGCCAGCTCGGTCAGCCGCAGGACCTCGGGGCCACCGAGAACGGTTTGGTGCAGGGCGAGCATCGTCGGGGTGCGTGTGGAGCCGGGGTGTTCGGCGGTGTCGGTCGAAGTCATGTCGTCATCCTGGCCGGACGCCGTGATCCGGGACGATGGCAAGATAGTCATGTTCCGATATGTTCTTGCCATGCCCGCCCACAAGGTCGTCGTCCTCGCCCTCGACGGCGTCTACCCCTTCGAACTCGGTATCCCGCACCGGGTCCTCGGCTCAGCCGGTGGCCGCTACGAGGTGCTGTCCGCGAGCATGGACGGACAGCCCGTGCGCACCGACGCGGATCTCACCGTCGCCCCCGGGCACGGTCCCGAGGTACTGGCCGAGGCCGACACCCTCGTCATCCCCCCGTACACGCTCTCCCCCGCTTCGGCCGCTGCCCCGGACCCGCGGGCCGTCGCGGCCCTGTCCCGCGTGCGCCCCGGCACCCGCCTGGTGTCCATCTGCACCGGCGCCTTCCTGCTGGCCGCGGCCGGTCTGCTGGACGGGCGGCGGGCCACCACGCACTGGGCGCTGGCCGACTGCTTCCGGGAACTGTTCCCGCAGGTCGAACTCGACGCCGGCGTGCTGTTCGTCGACCACGGCGACGTGCTGACCTCGGCCGGTGCGGCGAGCGGGGTCGACGTCTGCCTGCACCTGGTGCGCCAAGACCACGGCAGCGAAGTCGCCAACCAGGTCGCCCGCCTGTGCGTCATGCCACCGTACCGGGACGGCGGGCAGGCGTAGTACATCGAACAGCACGTGCCGCCGGCGAGCGCGACCGGCACCGGGCCGACGCGCGACTGGGCGCTGCAGCACCTCGGATCGCCGCTGTCGCTGCACGAACTCGCCACCCACGCGGCGATGAGCACCCGCACCTTCGCCCGGCGCTTCCGAGAGGAGACCGGCACGAGTCCCGGTCGCTGGCTGACCCAGCACCGGCTGCGGCGGGCGCGGCACCTGCTGGAGTCCACCGACCTGCCGGTGGACCGAGTCGCCCACGAGGTCGGCTTCGCCACCGCCACGTCGCTACGCCGGCACCTGGCGGCGGAAGCGGGCGTCGCCCCGTCGACCTACCGGCGCACCTTTCGCGCGTCGGACCCGGCGAGGAACCGGCCGCCGGGCGGCTGACCGCGGACCCCCTCGGAAACTCGCGGATCTCGGCGAGGGCCTCAGACCTGGCCGATCCCGCCGTCGACGGGGAGGTCGATGCCGCTCACGAAGCTCGAGTCCGCGGAGGCGAGGAACAGCGCGGCGGTGGCGATCTCGTCCTCGGCGCCGAGGCGGCCGACGGGCACCCGTGCGGCGATCTGCTCCTTGAAGCCCGGCGGAAGGTCCGCGAACGCCGGGGTGTCGATCGCCGCGGGGCTGAGGACGTTGACCCGGATCCCGCGGTCCTTGAGGTCCGTGGTCCACGTGCGGGCGAACGACCGCAGGGCCGCCTTGCTCGCGGCGTAGACCGTCGTCCCCGGGTCACCCTTCTCCGCCGCGCCCGAGCCGATGAGCACGATCGAGGCACCGTCGGACAGCAACGGCAACAGCTTCTGCACGGTGAAGAACGTCCCGCGCACGTTCACGCCGAACACGGCGTCGAACGACTGCTCGGTCACGTCGCCGATCGGCTCGTTCCACGTCCAGACGCCCGCACTCGCGACGAGAACGTCGACCCTGCCCAGTTCGGCGGCCACGACGTCGGCCAAGCGGACGACGTCGGCGATCTCACCGACGTCGCCCAGCACGCCGGTCACGTCGTGCCCGACGGCGGCCACCGCCGCGGCCAGGCGGTCCTGCCGCCGGCCCGTGATGACCACGTGCGCTCCCTCCCGCGCGAACAGCTTCGCCGTCGCCAACGCCAGCCCGGAGGTCGCGCCGGTGATGACCGCGACCTTCCCGTCGAGTTTCGCCACGTCACTCCTCATGGTCCCGAAAATGAGTATGCCCTCATGTTCTCTCCGCACCGACAGTACCGAAGATGAGACCACCCTCGAAGTTGAGGGGTGTCACATCTTGTACCGTGGACCCCATGCCGACCACGGACAACGCACCGGCTCGCCGAGACGCCCGCCGCAACCGCGAGCGGCTGCTCGAGTGCGCCCGGCGGGCGTTCGCCGACCGGGGCGCGGGCGCCGCCCTCGACGGCATCGCCCGGGACGCCGGCCTGGTGGTCGGCACCCTCTACCGGCACTTCCCCACCCGCCTCGACCTGCTGTGCGCCGTTCTCGAACCGAAGCTGCGCCGCGTGGTCGGCGAGGTGACGGCCGCAACCGGCCTGGACGACCCGTGGGAGGGGCTCCGCACCCTGCTCGAAGTCCTGGGTACCGCGCAGGCCGGCGATCAGGCGTTCGCCGACTTCCTGGCGCGGCGGTTCCCCGGCGACGAGCGCACCGAAGCCGTGCACAACGAGATCTGCGCGCTCTCACAAGGGGTTCTCGACCGGGCGCAGGCGGCAGGCGTCGTGCGCCCCGACGTCACCGGCGCCGACCTCTTCCTGGTCCTGTGGGCGAGCGCCCGGATCGCGGAGGTCACGTGGCACGCCTCGCCGTCGCTGTGGCGGCGGCACATGCACCTCGCGCTCGATGGGTTCCGCGCGTCGGACCGGCTCTACCTCGGAGAAACCGCGTGGAACGCGAACCAGCTCTTCCGGGCGGTCACCGGTCAGGGAGCGCACTCCCCGGCACGCTGAACTGCCCGATGCCGATGACGTCGAGCAGGCGCAGCTGCTCGACGGCCGGGCTGCCGGCCGGGGCGACGAAGAACTGCAGCCGCTGCCGTCCGTCCTCGCTGAACAGGTTCTGGCAGTGGACGTCGACGACTCCGAGTTCGGAATGGACGATCCGCTTGTGCTCACCCCGGCGGACAGCGACGTCGCCGGTGTCCCACAGCGCCCCGAACTCCTCGCTCGCCCGCCGGAGCCGGGAGACCATCGCGGCGGCCGCACCGCCGGGGGCGTGCCGGGCCGTGGCGGCGCGGAGGTCGGACACCAGGACCTTCGAGTGGTGCGGGTGGTCGTCCTCGGGGTAGATCGCCCGGACGGCGGGGGTGGTGAACCACTGCTCCAGGAAGCTCTCCCTGGTCACCGGACCGAGGAGAGCGGTGGCGAGCCTGTTCTGCACCACCGTTTCGTGCAAGTCGGTGATGATGCGCGCCGGCGTGCCGTCAAGCCTGTCGAGCAGCGCGAGCATCGCCGGCGGCACGTGCGCCGAGACGCCGTGCGCCGGCGGCACGGGCCTGCCCGCCAGCAGGAACAGGTGCTCGCGTTCGTCGTCGTCCAGGCGCAACGCCCTGGCCAGGGCAGCCAGCATCTGCGCTGACGGCTGCGCGCCGCGGCCTCGTTCGAGCTCGATGTAGTAGTCCACCGACGCTCCGGCGACCTGCGCGACCTCATCCCGGCGCAGTCCCGGGACCCGGCGTCGCGGGCTCGTCGGCAGGCCGATCTCGGCGGGCGTGACGCGCGCCCGCCGCGACCGCAGGAACAGGCCCAGCTCAGCGAGGTTCACCCCGCCATTCTCCCCGGCACACCGCCGCCGGAGCCAGGGGACGCCGACCCCTGGGTCAGCGGCAACTGTCACCGCCCGGCCCCGCGCGAAAGGCTCTGCGGGACAACGAAAAGGAGCACGCCATGCCATTCGCCAACCTGAAGGTCCCCGCAGGCACGCTGTCCGCCGAGCAGAAGCAGACGCTCGTCGAGAAAGTCACCGACCTCTACGCCGACACCTTCGGTGACGCCGTCCGGGACAACACCATGGTCCTCGTCGACGAGGTCGCCGACGGCGGCTGGGGCATCCGCGGCGAGGTCCTCACCCTCGCGAAGATCCAGCGGTCGTGAGTGTGGAGCGGCGGCCCGGCCCGGGCCGCCGCTCCCCCGTGACGCCCTTGGTCATCCTTGACAACTTAACTTTGTTCAGGCACGCTCGGTATTGAACTTAGTTAAGGACAGTCGGGCGCCTGAGGAGGAAGGCCATGCAAAAGAGGGCACTGGTGGTGGGGCTCGGAATCGCGGGGATGTCCGCGGCGATCGGGCTGCGCCGGGCGGGGTGGACGCCGGTGATCGTCGAACGAGCGGCCGAGCGGCGGACCGGGGGCTACTTCATCTTCATGTTCCCGGAGGGTCTGCAGGCCGCGGCCGACCTGGGGATCGCCGACCACCTGCACACCCGCAACCCGGAATGGCGACCGGGCGGGAACTCGTGGTCCGTGGATCGCCGGGGCAGGCGGAAGCCGGCTCTGGGATTGCTGGACGCGCCCGAGGGACTGGCCGCGGTGCTGCGCGGCGACATCGAGGCCGCGTTGTGGCAGGGCATCAGCGGCACCGGGGCCGGGGACGCGGTCGAGGTGCGGTTCGCGACCACTCCCGTCGAGATCACCGAAGGCACCGGCGGGGTGCGGGTCCTGCTCGAGGACGCCGGCACCGGTGCGCGGTACCGCGAGGACTTCGACCTCGTGGTCGGCGCGGACGGGATGCGCTCGAGCGTGCGCCGGATGGTGTTCGGCCCGGACGAGGACTACCTGGCGAGCTGGAAGGCGATGATCTGCGCGTTCCAGATGAAGGAGCAGGTGCCCTCCTACGAGGCGAGCGACAGCATCATCGTCTCGCGCCCCAAGCGGGCGATGTGGGTGTTCGGGCTCGCCGACCACGCGCCTTGCGCGTGGCTGACCTACCGCACCGAGGACATCCCGGACCGGTTCGCCGGGCCGTCGATCGAGCAGGTGCGCGCGGCCTTCGCCGGGATGGACGACGAACCCGTCGTGCGCCACGTCCTGGAGTCCCTGGAGCAGGCCCCCGAGCACGTTTTCGACTCGATCCACCAGGTGAAGATGCCCCGGTGGAGCAAGGGCCGGGTCGTGCTGGTGGGGGACGCGGCCTGGTGCATGAACACCTACTCGGCCATGGGCTCCTCGTCGTCGCTGCGCGGCGGCGCCGCGCTGGGCGTGGCCCTGCGGGAGCACCCCGGCGACCTCGCCGCCGCGTTGGACGCCTGGGAGGCCGGCCTGCGGCCCTACATCACCAAGCAGCGGCGCTCCGCACGGGTCAAGCAACAGCGGTTCGTCCCGTCCAGCCGCCCGGTCGAGGTGCTGGTTTCGGGCGTTCTCGAGCTGATCCGCAGGGTCGTCCACCGCCGGCTGGCAGCGGAGTTCACCGCGGCGGCCCCTGCCCCGTCCGGCGCGGCGCGGTGACGGCCATGCGGAAGCGGGCGTTGGTGGTGGGGCTCGGGATCGCGGGGATGTCCGCGGCGATCGGGCTGCGCCGGGCCGGGTGGACGCCGGTGATCGTCGAACGGGCGCCCGAGCGCCGGACCGGGGGCTACTTCATCGGGCTGTTCCCGAGCGGCCGGCAGGCCGCGGCCGACCTGGGCATCGTCGGCCACCTGCACACCCGCAACCCGGATCGGGCGACCGGCGCGAATTCGTGGTCGGTGGATCGCCGGGGCAGGCGCAGGCCGGCTCTGGGATTCCTGGACCAGCCCGGGGAGCCGGCCGCGGTGCTGCGCGGGGACATCGAGGCCGCGTTGTGGGAGAGCACCACCGGCGTCGAGGTGCGGTTCGGGACCACTCCGGTCGAGATCACCGAGGGTCCGGACGAGGTGCAGGTCCTGCTCGAGAAGGCCGGTGCGCGGTACGGCGAGAGCTTCGACCTGGTCGTCGGCGCCGACGGGATGCGCTCGAGCGTGCGCCGGATCGTGTTCGGTCCGGACCAGGACTACCTGACCAAGTGGAACGCGATGATCTGCGCCTTCCCGTTGAAGGAGCAGGTGCCGTCGTACGAGGCGAGCGACAGCATCATCGTCGCGCGCGCGAAGCGGGCGGTGTGGGTGTTCGGGCTCGCCGACCACGCGCCCACCGCGCTGCTGACGTACCGGACGACGGACATCCAGGAGCAGTTCAGCGGGTCGCGGGTCCAGCGGCTGCGCTCGGTCTTCTCCGGAATGGACGATCCCGTGGTGCGGCACGTCCTGGACTCCCTGGAAGAGGCCCCGGACCACCTGTTCGACTCGGTGCACCAGGTGCGGATGCCGCGATGGTCCCAGGGCCGGGTCGTTTTGGTGGGAGACGCGGCGTGGTGCATGAACCTCTACTCGGGCATGGGTGCCACGTCCTCGCTGCGCGGCGGCGCCGCACTGGGCGCGGCACTGCGGGAGCACCCCGGCGACCTCGCCGCCGCGCTGGACGCCTGGGAGACCGGCCTGCGTCCGTTCATCACCAAGCACCAGCGCACGGCGCGGCTCAAGCAGCAGATGTTCGTCCCGTCCGGCCGCCGGGCCGAGGCGCTGCGGTCAGTCCTCCTCGGCCTCGTCCGCAGGATCCGCGGCCGTCGGCCGGCGACGGCGGCGGGCGGTCCGCGAGCCCGGGTGCGGTCCGGCGCGCCGGGGTGAGAAACGCGGGCCAACTCCGATCGTCGTTCGGAATTCAGGCCATTTTTCGAACGTAGCTCGGTATCAAGGGATTTCGTTCCGACCTATCGTGGATGCTGGGGGCATGAGCCGAACAGATCTCGTATCCACGCTCGACCGGGCGGGTGTCGAGCACGAGGAGGTGCACGTGGTCCGCGGGGCTCGCAGCGACATCCCGATCGTCGTCGCGGTGCACTCCACCGCACGCGGCCCGGCGATCGGGGGCTGCCGGATCAAGCCGTACCGGTCCGTCGGGGACGGCGTGGCCGACGCACTGCGGCTCTCCCGCGCGATGACGCTCAAGTGCGGACTCGCCGAACTGCCGCACGGCGGCGGAAAAACCGTCGCGGTCCTCGGTGACGCACCGCTGACGCCGCCGGTGCGCGAGAACCTCGTGCTCGACATCGCCGAGACGATCCGCACGCTGGGCGGGCGCTATCGCACCGGGCCCGACATCGGTACCACCCCGCAGGACATGGCGGTGATCCACCGCCTCACCCCGGGCTGGGCGTTCTGCCGTCCCGAAACGCTGGGCGGCAGCGGCAACTCGAGCGCGGCCACCGCCCGCGGCGTCCGCGCCGCTCTCGACGCGGCGGTCGCCCACGTCCGCGGCACCCGTGCGGTGACCGGCCTGCGGATCGGTGTCATCGGCTACGGCAGCGTCGGGCGTCTCCTGGGCCGGTCGCTGGCCGCCGACGGCGCCGAGGTGGTCGTCACCGACCGGGACGACCGCCTCCGCGCGCAGGTGGAGACCGACGGCCTCACCTGGTCCACTTCGGACCTGCTGCGGCAGGACCTCGACGTCCTCGTGCCCGCCGCCACCGGCGGGCTGCTCAGCCCCGAGAGCGTCGCCGGCTGCACGATTCCGTTGATCGTCGGCCCGGCCAACAACCAGCTCACCGGCGACCACGTCGCCACCCTCCTGCACGAGCGCGGCACCACCTGGATCCCGGACACGGTCGCGAGCGCCGGCAGCATCATCCACGCCGTCTGCCGTGAGGAGCTGGCCTGCGACGAACCGGAAACCGGCGCCCGCATCGACGCCATCGGCGCCAAGGTCGACCGGATCCTGGCCCACGCCCGGACCCACGGGACCACCCCGCTGCAAGCCGCACACGCACTCGCCACCCACCACCAGCCGGCAACGGCCTGAACCCGCGGAGCACCACGCACCATGACCATCGCACCAGGCGACCCCCAGCCGCCGTCCGATCCGCCGCTCAAAGTCGTGCTCGTCGTGCGGGACGGCTTACCCACCAACCAGGCGGTCAACGCGGCGACCGTCCTCGGGGCCAGCATCGGCACCCGGCTGGGGCTCCCGCTGGGTCCCGAGGCGGTCGACGCCACCGGCACCCGCTACCACGGCATCGTCACCACGCCGGTACCGATCCTGACCACCGACGCCGGCGAGCTGACCCGGCTCCACCGGCTGGCCGGCGAGCGGGAACAGCTGACCGTGCTGTGCCTGACCGAAACGGCTCGCCGCGCCCGCACCTACGAGGCGTACCTGGCCGACCTCGCCGCCACCACCGAGTCCGACGCCGACCTCGTCGGCATGATCGTCGCGGGCCCGCGCAACCAGGTCACCAAGCTGACCAAGCGGCTTCCCCTGCTGGCCTGAGGCACCGGGTACCCCGTGGTCACTTCGCACGCCACTCGTCCACGTGCTCGGAAACGAATCGCGCGAAAGTGCGGGGCGGCCGGCCGGTCAGATCAAGAACCGCCGTGCTGACACAGTCTTCCCGCCCCCGCCGGATACCCAGCCCGTGATCACTTCGCACGCCACTCCTCCGCGTGCTCGGAAACGAATCGCACGAAGGTACGGGGCGGCCGACCGGTCAGATCAAGAACCGCCGTGCTGACACAGTCTTCCCGCCCCCGCCGGATACCCAGCCCGTGATCACTTCGCGCGCCACTCGCCCACATGCTCGGACACGAATCGCGCGAAGGTACGGGGCGGCCGACCGGTCAGATCAAGAACCGCCGTGCTGACACGGTCTTCCCGCCCGCGCCGGATCCCGTCCTCGACGGTCGCGAGGGCGGCGGCGAACTCGGCGGGCAGGCCGGCGGCCCGGTAAGCCGCGGCCTGCTCGTCCGGCTCGATCCGCCGTACCCGGATCCGGCGGCCCGCCTGGGCGGTCATGGCTTCCGCGGTGTCGCCGTAGCTCAGGCTTTCGGGCCCGGTGAGCAGGTAATCGTCGCTCGCGGTGCGGACTTCGGGCTCCCCCAGCAAAGCCGCCGCGGAAGCCGCGATGTCGCGGACGTCGATCCACCCCACCTTGCCGTCGCCGGCCGCGGTGCGGATCTCGCCGAGCCGGTGGATGCGGTCCCCCCAGCGGGTGCGGGCGCAGGAAGTTCTGCATGAACCCCGAGGCGCGCAGCACCACCCAGCCCGGCTCGGCCCGCACCCGCGCCGCCAGCTCCAGCGCGCTGGGCGCGTTCGGCAGGACGATGGCGGATCCGAGCAGCACGAGCCGTCGCACGCCGGACTGCCGGGCGCGGCGCAGGAAAGGTTCGGCCAGGGGCAAGGGGTCGACGCTTTCCACCGGGGGAACCAGGAAGACGCGATCCATGCCGCGCAGCGCGGCTTCGTGGGTACTCGGGTCCGCCCAGTCGAATCGGACCGCGTCGGGATCGACGGCGGAGGGGTGCCTGCTCGCGATCCGCACCGGTACTCCCGCACCGCGAAGCTGTTCGGCCAGTGCCGCGCCGGTCTTCCCGGTGCCGCCGGTCACGAGCACCCCGGTCACGAGACGTCGTCCCGGTCGAGCGAAGCGATCAGCTCGGGCAACCGCCCGGCCGCGCGAGCCGTCGCCAGCGGGCTCCAATAGTCGCGGTACACGGTGATCTGTTCCTCCCGCACGGTCAGCACGACGACGTAATCCAGCCGGTAGCGCTCGCCGGTGCGCACCGCGCGCCCCTCGGCCGTCCACTCGATCACCGCGGTGTTCGCGTCCTCGGTCGGCCGCACGGTGAGCGCGGCGACTTCCCGCACGTCCAGCAGTTCCGGGTATCCGGCCAGGTAGCCGCGGACTTCTTCGCGCCCCGTCAGGCGCCGCGGCGCATCGCCTGCGGCGAAAGGGAATTCCGCGGTGCCACCCGCCGCCCAAAGATCCGCGACCGCGTCCATCTCCTTTTGCAGCAGCAGGTCGAGCAGCCGCCGAAACACTTTCTCCGGTGCACTGGGCACGTCATCCTCCTCGGGAAATTCCGCTGGCCGGACCAGCGTGCCCAGCCGGCGGGCACCCGGGGAACCCACGCTCAAGCCCCGGACTGTCAGTGCGAGGCAAGGCCGGACGCCACATGGGATGATCGCCGTGTGTCCGGACAAGAGCTCGCCGATTTCCTCCGCCGCCGCCGGGAAAACCTGCGGCCGGAGGCTCACGGACCGCGCGCCCGGCGGACCCCCGGCCTGCGCCGCGAGGAGGTCGCGGCCCGCGCGCAGGTGTCGGTCAGCTACTACGAACGGCTGGAGCAGGCCCGCGCCTCCCGCCCGTCGCCGCAGGTGCTCGACGCGCTGGCGAAAGCCCTCCAGCTCACCGGAGCGGAGCGCGAGCACCTGGCCGGGCTGGCCGGCCAGATCCTGCCCGGCGCGCACCGGGAGCACGAGCGGATCCCCGATGAAGCGCGGGCACTCCTCGACCGGCTCGGCACCATTCCGGCCTACATCGTGAACAGCAGGCAGGACATCGTCGCCTGGAACCGCGCGGCGGCGGCCTTGATCACGGACTTCGGCCTGGTGGCGCCCGCCGAACGCAACGCCGTCCGGCTCGCGCTGCGGCTGGCCGGCACCCTGTGCGACGCCGCGCCGGCGGCGGAAGCGACTTTCGCACGGCAATCCGCCTCGCAATTGCGGACGGCTGTCGTGAAACACCCCGCCGACCGTGCGCTGGCCGAGCTGGTCAACGAGTTCGCCGCGCACGACACCGATTTCGCCGCCGGCTGGCGAGACCACGACGTGCGCCCCATCCCCGCCGTCCGCAAGCGGCTGCACCACCCGGTTTGGGGAGAACTGGAACTGGATCGGACCACTCTGCTGTTCCCGGGCGCGGGACACACCCTGGTGATGTACACGGCCGAGCCGGGCAGCTCGAGCGCCGCCGCCCTCGAGCGGCTGTGACGCTTACGTACGCGACTCCGGCCGGCCGAGCGCGGCGTAGGTGAGGTCGGTCAGGTAGTCGTTCAGGGCGAGGACCGCGGCGACCGCGGCCGTTTCGTCGCCGTGGGCGATCGCTCGCAGCAGGTCGCCGTGCAGCCGGGCCGCGGTTCGCAGGTCCTCGGCCACATCGGGCAGGTGGGCGAACCAGAACCGCCGTGACAGCGACTGCAGGGGCGCCATCGCCAGTTCGAGGTACTCGTTCTGCGTGGCTTCGACGACCAGGGCGTGCGACCGCTTGAGCAGCGTGGCGAACTGCCGGACATCGGCGCCTTCGAACGCTTCCAGCTCGGCGACGAGCGCGAGCATCTGCTCCTTCTGGCCGGTCTGGGCGCGGTAGGTCGCGAACCGCGCCGCCATCTCTTCCAGGCCGCGGCGCAGTTCGAGCAGCCGGAAGTGCGCTTCGACGGACACCGCGGCGACGAACACCCCGCGGTGCGGGTGGATCTCGACCATGCGCTCCCGGGCGAGCCGCTGCAGCGCTTCGCGCACGGGCGTGCGGCCGAAGCCGGTGCGGGCCATCAACCCGGCCTCGGAGACGGCCTCACCCGGTGCCAGGTCCTGGAAGGTGATCATGTCCTCGAGCAGGGTGTAGACCTGTTCGGCCTTGTTGACCTGTTCTGTCACCCGCTCATCATCGCTCATCCCGCGGCGGGGCTGGACATCACCCGCCGGCGCCATGTACAACCAATATATGAGTGATATGTCGGTCGAGTTCCCCGGCTGGCGCCTGGCCGCCGCCGCGTCGGACGCGGCGCAGCTTCCCGTGCTCGCCGACGTCGACGTGGTCGTCGTCGGTGGCGGAGCCGCGGGCGTGGCCGCCGCGACCGTGTGCGCCGAAGGCGGGCTGTCCGTGGTGATCGTCGAGCGGTACGGCTTCTTCGGCGGTGCGGCGGTGGCCGGGATGTCCGGCACGATCTGCGGCCTCTACCTCGCCACGGAATCGGGCGGACCGAAGCAGGTGGTGCACGGGTTCACCGAGCGCTTCCGCGAAGGCCTCGCCGAGCGCGGCGGCGTCACCGGCCCCCAGAAGTACGGGAAGACCTGGACGGTCGCGCACGATCCGCTGGTCTGGCGCGAGGTCGCCGACGACTTCCTCGAACGCGCGGGCGTGCGGATCCTGCTCCACACCGCGGTCACCGGAGTCCTCGTCGAGCAGGGGCGGCACGCGGGCGTCGTGGTCGAATCCAATGCCGGCCGGTCGGTGATCCGGGCCGCGCGCACCATCGACGCGTCCGGGGACGCCGCGGTCGTCGCCCGTGCCGGGCACGCCACGCGGTTCGGGGACGGTGGCCGGATCCAGAACCCCACCATGTTCTTCCGGCTCGGCAACGTCGACCTGCCGGCGTTCCGCGAAGCCTACGGAGAAGACACGATCTGCCCGCCGTGGGTCAGCTCCGCCATCGAGTCCGCCCGCGCGGACGGCCTCGGCCTCCCCCGGTCGCACGTCTGGCTGTTCCACACGACCCGGCCCGGCGAGCTGCTCGTGAACGCGACCCGCCTGGTCGGCCGCGACGGGCGGATGCTGAACGTGGTCGACCCCGAAGACTTCACCGAGGCCGAGATCGACGGACGGCGCCAGGTCCGGGACTACGCCCGGTTCCTGCGGCAGCGGGTGCCGGGCTGCGCCGGCTCGTTCGTCGTCGACACCGGCGTCGAAGTGGGCATCCGGCAGACCCGCAGCATCGAGGCGGTCGAGGAACTCACCAACGCCGACGTCCTCGCCTGCCGCAAGCGGGCCGACGGGATCGTCCGGTCACCGTGGCCCATCGAGCTGCACTCCGGCGACCGGCCGGAGCTGCGCTGGCTGCTGGACGACTTCTACGAGGTCCCCTACCTCGCCCTGGTGCCGCGGACCGGCGAAAACATCATCGTGGCCGGGCGCTGCCTGGGGGCGGAGCACGAGGCCCTCGCGTCGGCCCGGGTCACCGCCCAGTGCTTCGAGTACGGCCACGCGGCCGCCGCGGCGACTTTGCTGTCGCTGCGGGAAGACCTGCCGTACCGGTCGGTGTCCGGCGCCGACGTCCGAGCGGCGATGCACGCCGCCGGCAGCAGTCTCTGACCCGACATCCGCGAAAGGACCACCGCCGTGACCGGCCTCCCCGACTACGAGCCCGTGCGCCCGGGCGCGCTGCGCAGCGAGTTCACCCCCGGCAGCACCCGCTGGGCCGTCCGCCGCGCCCAGTGGACCGCGCTGGGCCTCGCCCCGGAAGACCAGGGACGCCCCAAGATCGCGATCGTCAACACCTCCTCGAAACTCGGCATCTGCTTTTCCCACCTCGACGGGATCGCCGAAATCGTCGCCGAAGCGGTGTGGGAAGCGGGCGGACTGCCGTTCGAAATCCGGACCACCGCGCCGCTGGACTTCGTGACCAGTGCCGGCCGGAAGGCCCGCTACCTGATGCCCACCCGCGACCTCATCGTCAACGACGTCGAGGCCGCGGTGGAGGGCGCCGTCCTGGACGGCATGGTCTGCCTTTCCTCGTGCGACAAGACCACGCCCGCGCACCTGATGGCCTCGGCCCGGCTGGACCTGCCCTCGATCATCGTGCCCGGCGGCTACCAGCGCGGTGGCCACTACGGCGGTTGCTCGGTCGACATCGACACCGTCTACGAATCGGTCGGCGCCGTGCAAGCCGGCACCATGACCGTCGGGCAACTCGGCGAGCTGGCCGACTCGGCGATCCAGGGGCCCGGGGTGTGCGCCGGGCTCGCGACCGCCAACACCATGCACGTCCTGGCCGAGGCGATGGGCATGACCCTGCCCGGAGCGGCGCCGATCCGCGCGAACTCCGACCGGATGCGCGCACTGGCGGCCGACGCCGGCCGCCGGATCGTCGCGATGGTCGCCGAGGGGCTGACCGCGCGGAAGATCCTCACGGCGCAGGCCATCGAGAACGGCGTCCGGGTGGCGATGGCGCTCGGCGGCTCGGTCAACTGCGTCCGCCACCTGGCGGCCGTGGCCAGCGAGGCGGATCTGGACCTCGACGTCGTGGCGCTGTTCGAGCAGCTGGGCAAGGACACGGCGCAGCTGGCGGCCATCCGTCCGAACGGGACGGACCAGGTGTGGGACCTCGAACGCGTGGGCGGCGTCCGGGCCGTGCTGCGGACCCTGCTGCCCCAGCTGCACGGTGACGCGCTGACGGTCAGCGGGCGAACCGTGGCCGAGCTTTCCGGCGACGCCCCGGAGGCGGACGGAACCGTACTGCGCCGGCTCGACGACCCGGTGCGCCCGGAACCGGGATTGCTGATCCTGCGTGGCTCGCTGGCGCCCGACGGGTCGGTGGTCAAGGTCGCGGGCGCCGGGAACGCCCGGCGCCGGTTCACCGGCCCCGCCGAGGTGTTCGCGGGCGAGGACGCCGCGATCGCCGCGCTGGGCACCGGCGACATCGCCGAAGGAAGCGTGATCGTGCTGCGCGGGATGGGACCGCGCGGCGGACCCGGCACGGTCTTCGCGGCGAGCTTCGTCGCCGCCCTCAACGGCGCCGGCCTGGGCGGCAAGGTCGCGGTGGTGACCGACGGCGAACTGTCCGGCCTCAACCACGGGCTGGTCGTCGGCCAGGTCATGCCGGAAGCCGCCGACGGCGGCCCGCTCGCGGGCGTGCGATCCGGCGACACGATCACCATCGACCTCGACGACCGGACCATCGAGACCGTCCCGCTCCGGCACGGGGAACCGGTCACCTCCGGCCGCCCCGGCGAAGAACGGGGCTGGCTCGGGCAGTACGCCGCGCTCGTCGGCCCGGTCCAGCAGGGAGCCGTTCTCCGCCGTCCCAAACCCGCCGGCCACTGACGCGAACCTGCCCTGATCGAAGGAGAACACCGTGTCCGCAGCACCCACCGGCACCGCGCCGGGACAGTCACGGAAGGCGTCGCTCGCGGCGCTGGTCGGCACCGTGCTGGAGTGGTACGACTTCATCGTCTACGGCACCGCCGCGGCCATCGTGCTGAACACGCAGTTCTTCCCATCGCACGACCCGCTCCTCGGCACGCTGGCGGCGTTCGCCACCTACGCCGTCGGCTTCCTCGCCCGGCCGGTGGGCGGCCTCGTGCTCGGCCGGCTCGGGGACCGCGTCGGGCGGCGGCGGATGCTCGTGCTGACCCTCGTCCTCATGGGCGCGTCCACCACCGCGATCGGCCTGCTCCCCACCTACGCCCAGGTCGGGGTCCTGGCACCGATCCTGCTGGTCCTGCTTCGGCTCGTCCAGGGTTTCGGCGCCGGCGGCGAGTACGCCGGCGCCGTGGTGCTGTCGGTGGAGCACGCCCGCCCGGACCGTCGCGGCTTCGCCGGCTCGGCCGCGCCGCTCGGCTACGCGGTCGCGACCCTGCTCGGCAACGGCGTGTTCTCCCTGTTCCTGTTGCTGCCCGCGGATCAGTTCGCGTCCTGGGGCTGGCGGCTGCCTTTCCTGCTCGGCGCGCTGTGCCTGGTCGTCGGCTATCTCATCCGGCGCACCGTCGAGGAGCCGCCGGTCTTCCGGAACACCAGGACGGACCCGTCGGCCGGGATCTTCGCCGCGATCCGCCGGCACCCGCGCAGCTTCTTCATCGTCGTCGGCACCCGCATGGGCGAGAACGGCTTCGCCTACCTGCTCCCGGTTTTCGGGGTCGCCTACGTGGCCACGACGCTGGGTCTCGGCCGGTCGCTCGGGCTCGGGGCGGTCATGATCGCCTCAGCGGTCCAGGCGGTGCTGATCCCGCTGTGCGGGCTGCTCTCCGACCGCGTCGGGCGCAAGCCCGTCTACCTGATCGGCATCATCGGCTCCGTGTGCTGGATGGTCCCGTTCTTCCTGCTCACCGACACCCGCTCGGTGGGTTGGGTGATCCTGGCCTTCGTGCTCGGGCTCGGTGTGTTCTACCCGGCGATGCTCGCTCCGCAGGCCGCTTGGTACGCGGAGCTGTTCGACACCGAGTTCCGCATGTCGGGGTTCGCGTTCTCCCGCGAGGTCGGCTCGGTCCTGGCCGGCGGCCTGGCCCCCTTCATCGCCACCGCGCTGTACGCGTGGGCCGGGCACTGGTGGCCCATCCTCGTCTATATGGCGGCGATGGCGGCACTGACCGTCGTGGCACTGGCGCTGGGCCCGGAGACGGCCCGCAACCGGATCGGCCAGGAACAAGCGGTCCGCGTGCCCGAGACCCGATGACTCGGCGCGGCTCCACCTTTGCCTTGCCCTCACCGTGAAATCGGGTCGACCGCCGCCCAGGGGTCGACGGGGACCACACGGACGCTGCGGCCCAGCTCGTCGACGATGCGTCCGTGCACCTTCACCTGCTGGAGCACCACCCGGCGGTCGACGACCGCCGCCGTCGGGTGGTCCCGCACGATGCGCGCCAGCAGCTCGTCGAGGTGCTCCAGCGAGTGCAGGCTGACGACCAGGGCCAGGTTCGCCGGCCCCGGCACCCCCGAGCAGTGCCGCGTCTCCGGCAGCGCCCCCAGCGCCCGGCCGACCGCCGGGAGATCGCCGTCGGGCACCGACAGCCACAGGAACGCCATCGTGCCCCAGCCGGTGAGCGGGCGTGCGACGTCGCAGCGGAAGGTGATGTCCCCGTTGCGGTGCAGCCGGTCCAGCCGGCGCCTGACGGCCTGCGGCGAGACGCCCAGCTCCGCCGCCAGATCCTGGTAGGAACGCCGCCCGTCGTGGCCCAGTGCCAGGAACAGCCGCCGATCCCCTTCGCCGAACGGGCGGATCCGCTCCGGTGGCGGCCCGGCCGGTTCCCGCACCTGCTCGGTCCGGACCCGGTTGATCACGCCCAGCCGCCACACCACACCGCCGAACAGCCCGCTGTAGAGGTGGGAGTGCAGCGTCGTGACGTCGGCGGGGACCGGCAGGGAACGCACCAGCACGTCGGCGATGGCCGCCAGCGAAGGCGCGAGGACCAGGGCGAACACCTGGAACCGGCCGGTGGTCACACCCACCGTGCTCACGTGCGGCAGCTCGGCCAGTTCGAGCGCGACGGCCCGCGCGGTGCCCGGCCGGCACGAAAGTTCCAGTATCGCCCCGCGCATCTGCCGGTCGCTCAGTGCGACCGTCACCCAAGCCGTGCCGTCGTCGACCAGCCGCTGCCAGCGCCGCGCCAGCGTGATCGGCGCCAGCTCCAGCGCGTCGGCCAGGCTCGACCAGCTGGCTCGCGGGTTGAGCTGCAGGGCGTCGACCAGCGCGAGATCCGTCTCGTCCAGCACGTCAGGCCGCCCAAGCGTCCCGATCGAACATTTCCAGGGTGATCATCGGCTGTTTCCCACCTTTTCGGCGCCGGGATCAACGATCTCCCGCACAGTACCGGGAATCGAACGACCACGAGGAGTCCGCATGGCCATCGAGAACGAGGGCGCGGCACCGCCGACCGTCGCGCCGCCGGAGCTCTACCGCCGGATCGGGTGGCGCATCCTGCCGCTGCTCGTCATCTGCTACCTGTTCGCGTACATCGACCGGGTCAACATCGGCTTCGCCAAGCTGCAGATGGCCGAGGACGTCGGCATCGGCGAATCGGTCTTCGGCCTGGCGGCAGGGATCTTCTTCCTCGGGTACGTGCTGTTCGAGGTGCCCAGCAACCTGCTGCTGCGCCGGATCGGCACCCGCAAAACGCTTTTCCGCATCATGCTGCTCTGGGGGATCACCTCGGCGGCCATGCTGTTCGTGCACGACGCGACCAGCTTCTACGTCCTGCGCTTCCTGCTCGGGGTGTTCGAAGCCGGGTTCGCGCCGGGCATCATCTTCTACCTGACGTACTGGTACCCGCGGGCGCGCATGGGCGCGGCGATGTCCGTGCTGATGATCCCCGGCCCGCTGGGCTCCATGCTCGGCGGACCGGTGTCCTCGCTGGTCATCAGCGGACTCGACGGTTCCGCCGGCCTGGCGGGCTGGCAGTGGATGTTCCTCGTCGAGGGGCTGCCCTGCGTCGTGCTGGCCTTCGTCGTCCTGAAGGTCCTGCCGAACGGCCCCGGCGACGCCCGCTGGCTCACTCCCGGCGAGCGCTCGCTGCTCGCCCGGGATCTGGCCGGCTCGCACGAGAGCGGGGAGCACCGCTTCCGGAAAGTGCTCACCGACCCGCGGGTCTACGGTCTCGCGTTCGGCTACTTCTGCCTGATCAGCGGCCTTTACGGCGTCAGCTTCTGGCTGCCGACGATCCTCTCGGAGAACGGCATCCGGTCCGTCGTCGCGATCGGCCTGTGGTCCGCGGTGCCCTACGCGGCCGCGCTGATGCTGATGCGGGTGCTGGCCCGGCACTCCGACGCCACGGGCGAGCGCCGACGGCACACGGTCGTGCCGACCGTCGTCGCCGCGGCGGGCATGGCTGTCGCCGCCGTCACCGGCTCGACCTTCGGCGTCTCGATGATCGCCCTGATCGTGGCGACCGCCTGCATGTGGGGCGCCTACACCGTGTTCTGGTCCGTGCCTGCCACCTTCCTCAAGGGCGACGCGGCCGCGGGTGGCATCGCGTTCATCAACAGCATCGGCCTGCTCGGCGGGTTCTTCAGCCCCACGCTGATCGGCTACGTGAAGGAAGCCACGGGCAGCACCGAGGCCGGCCTGCTCACGCTCGTCGGGCTGCTCGTGGCCGGCGCGGTCTCCCTGGCGGTCACGCGGGTGCGGACGGAGCCCGGCCGGACCGCCCCGGTCGCGAACGGTGCGGAGGTGGCCCGATGACGGACGGCACGCCGAGGATCCTGGTCGCCGGGTTCCAGCACGAGACCAACACGTTCGCGCCCACACCGGCTTCGTACGGCAATTTCGCGAACGGCGAGGGCTTCCCCGCCCTGCGCCGTGGCGACGGAGTGCTCGAACTGGAGCCGGTCAACCTGCCGGTCGGCGGGTTCCTCGGGCAGGCCCGGGCCCGCGGCTGGGAGGTGCTGCCCGTGATCTGGGCGGCCGCCAGCCCGTCCGGGCCGGTCACCACCGGCACGTTCGAGCGCATCGCCGGCGAGATCGTCGACGCCGTGCGCGTCAGCCGCCCGGACGCGGTCTACCTCGACCTGCACGGCGCCATGGTCACCGAGCACCACGACGACGGCGAGGGCGAGCTGCTGGCCAGGGTCCGCGCCGCGGCCGGGCCCGGCGTGCCGGTGGTCGCGAGCCTGGACCTGCACGCCAACATGTCGGCCCGGATGTTCGACGCCGCCGACGCGCTGGTCTGCTACCGCACCTACCCGCACATCGACATGGCCGCGACGGGGGCGCGGGCCGCCGGTCTGCTCGCCCGGCTGCTCGACGGCGAACGGCTCCGGCTCGCGTGGCGCCGGGTGCCGTTCCTGATCCCGATCAACGCGGGATGCACCGACCTGGAGCCCGCCCGGTCTGTTTACGGCGGTCTGGCAGCCCTCGGCGGAGACCGCACGACGGTGTCGTTCGCCGCCGGGTTCCCCGCGGCCGACATCCCGGACTGCGGACCGGTGGTGTGGGCGTACGGCACCGGCCCGGTCGAGGAGATCGTCGACCGGCTGTACGGCGAAGTGACCCGGGACGAGCAGAAATGGCGGGTCGCGCTGCTCGACCCCTCCGACGCGGTGGCCGCCGGCCTCGAGACCGAGGGCGCCGGCCCGGTCGTCATCGCCGACACGCAGGACAACCCCGGCGCCGGCGGCTCGGGTCGCACCACCGGGCTCCTCCGCGCCCTCCTCGCGGCCGGCACCGACGAGCCCCTCGCGCTCGGGCTCATCCCCGATCCCGCGGCCGCCGCCACGGCCACCGAGGCGGGTATCGGCGCCACGGTGGACCTCGCGATCGGCGGTGATCCCGCGGTTCCCGGGGACGAACCGGTGCGGGGCCGGTTCGTCGTCGAGGCGCTGTCGGACGGACGCTGCCGCTTCGACGGGCCGATGCTGCACGGCACCGAGGTCGACCTCGGTCCCGCCACGTGCCTGCGCTCCGGGTCCGTGCGGGTGGCGGTGACGACCGGGCGCTCCCAGGTGTTCGACCGCAACCTGTTCCGGATGGTCGGCATCGTCCCGGAGGACCAGCGGCTCCTCGTGGTGAAGAGCTCGGTGCACTTCCGCGGGGACTTCGAGCCGATCGCCCGGAAGATCCTGGTCGCCCGCTCCCCCGGCCTCCTCGCGGCCGATCCCGCCGACCTCGGCTGGCGACGGCTGCCGGCATCGGTCCGCGTGACCCCCGGTGGGTGACGAGGCCTGCCGCGGCTGTCGTGAGTGGCAAGTCGGGTTAGAACCCTACTTGCCACTCACGACCGCGGTGGTGCGGTCGGCCCGCACCCCCGCACTCGCCTGCCGCAGCAGCGCGATGGCCGCCTCCGACGGTGAGCCGGCGGGCGTCGTGCACACCACGACGGACTGCCCCGGCGAACGCGCGAGGACGAGGGTCTGCTGCGTAACCGTCACCGTGCCGACGACCGGATGACGCAGCTCGTAGGTGTCCGCGTCGCACGGCGTCACCCGGTGGTCGCCCCACAACGAAACGAATTCCGGGCTCTTCATCGTCAGCTCGCCGATCAGCTCGGTGAGCAGCCGGTCCTCCGGGTAACGGCCGACGGCGATCCTCAGGTTGCCCACGACCGCACGCACCTTGCGCCGCCAGTCGCCGTAGAGCTCCCGGCAGTGCGGGTCCAGGAACAGCATCCGGCTCATGTTCGGCCGGCGCGCGGGGTCCTCCGGGCTCAGCGGGTCGACGTGGCCGGCGAGCAGCGCGTGGCCGAGCGGGTTCCACGCCAGCACGTCCGTGCGCCGGCCGAGAACGAGCGCCGGGACGCCGTCGAAGGAGCGCAGCAGGTCCCGCGTCTCGTCGGCGAGCTTCTCGGGCCGGGGCCTGCGCGCCTGCGGTACGCGGCGAGCGGCATCGGCGAGGCGTTGCAGGTGGTCCCGCTCGTGGTCGTCGAGCCGCAGGGCGCGGGCGATCGCGTCGAGCACCTCCGCCGAGGCGCCACGGGACAGGCCCTGTTCGAGCCGGGTGTAGTAGGACACGCTGACCCCCGCCAGCTGCGCCAGCTCCTCCCGGCGCAGCCCCGCCACGCGCCGGCGCGGCCCGAGGTCGTGGAGCCCCACGTCTTCCGGGCGCAGCCGTGCCCGCCGTGCTTGCAGGAAGTCGCCGAGCGGGCCTGGTCCGTCCATGACTCCACTATCCACGCCGGCGGCAGCGCCCAGCCACACCCTGCCGGGGGTAGGACAAGGCGGGGCTGGCCGGCGCGCGCGGCCGCGATCAGGCTCGACGGGGTCAGGGCGGCTGCCCGCGACTCACGAGGAGTGATCATGGATCAGATCAAGCTGGGCGACGTCACCGTCACCCGCGTCAAGGAGTACTACGGCTCCGTCGAGATGACCCCCGCGGAGTTCTTCCCCGACAGCCCCGACAGCGCCTGGGACGAGCACCGGAGCTGGCTCGCGCCGGACTTCCTGGACGCCGGCACCGGCGAATGCCGATCGGCCATCCAGTCCTGGCTGCTGCGCAGCGAAGGCCGCACCATCCTCGTCGACACCGGCGTCGGCAACCACAAGGACCGCCCCTACGCGCCCGTCTGGAACCGGCTGGACACGAACTACCTGGACAACCTCGCCGCCGCCGGGGTCCGGCCCGAAGACGTCGACGTCGTGATCAACACCCACCTGCACATCGACCACGTGGGCTGGAACACCCACCTCGACGGCCGGACCTGGGTGCCGACCTTCCCGAACGCCACGTACCTGATGACGCGGCAGGACTTCGACTTCTGGAACCCGGCCAACAACCACGAACCGGTGCTGGGCCGCGGCAACCAGAACGTCTTCGAGGACAGCGTCGCCCCGGTGCACGAGGCCGGGCTGACCCACCTGTGGGACGGCTCGTACCGGATCGACCGGAACCTCCGGCTGGATCTCGCGCCCGGCCACACCCCCGGGTCGTCCGTGCTGACCCTGGAGTCGGGCGGCGACCGCGCGCTGTTCGTCGGCGATCTGGTGCACACCCCGCTGCAGCTCGTGGAGCCGGAGACGAACTCCTGCTTCTGCGAGGACCCGGCCGAGGCCCGGGCGACCCGCCACAAGCTCCTCGGCCGCGCGGCCGAGGACAACGCGCTGGTCTTCCCCGCGCACCTCGCCGGCCAGGGCGGCGCCGAGGTCGAGCGCGACGGGTCGAAGTTCGCCATCAAGGAGTGGGCGGGCTTCTCCCGCATCGCGTGAATCCTGTCCCGCAGCAACCAGAGAGGAAGCGTTTTCCGTGCCCCAGCAGGCAAATCCGATCGTCGAGACCCCGGCGGGCGCCGTGCGCGGTGTTCGTGACCGCTTCGGCGAGCTCTACCGCGCCATCCCGTACGCGGCGGCACCCACGGGCGCGGGACGGTTCGCGCCACCGGCGTCCCACCCGGGCTGGTCCGGTGTCCGGGACGGCACCGCACCGTCGCCGACCGCGCCGCAGCCCGCACGGGACTTCGGCAGGCTCGACATGATCCCCTACTTCGGCCCGGGCTGGGTGCGCGGCGAGGAGTACCTGACCGTCGACGTCCGCACGCCCGGCACCGGCGGCGGGAAGCGGCCGGTCATGGTCTTCGTGCACGGCGGCGGGTTCGTCACCGGCTCCACCCGTGCCGCCCTCTACGACGGCCGCGCGTTCGCCCGCGACGGCGTGGTGCTGGTGACGGTGAACTACCGCCTCGGCATCCCCGGCTTCCTCGACCTGGACGGCGCCCCCGCCAACCGCGGGCTGCTCGACGTCCTCGCCGCACTCGGCTGGGTGCGGGACACGATCGCCGCGTTCGGCGGCGATCCCGGCAACGTCACGGTGTTCGGCCAGTCCGCGGGCGCCACCCTCACCGGGGCTCTGCTGGCGACGCCGGAAGCCAAGGGGCTGTTCCGGCACGCGATCGTCCAGAGCGGCAGCGGCACCGGCGCCTTCACCCCCGAGCAGGCGCAGCGGGTCACGGCCGCGGCCGCGCGGGCACTGGGCGTGCCGCCCACCGCGGCGGCCTTCGCCGAGATCCCGGACGAGCGGTTCCTCGAGGTCCTGCCGGAGCTCGCGGGCATCGACCTGCGAACCCCGACGGCCACGGACCCGCTCGTCGGGCTGAGCCCGTTCTCCCTGGTCCTGCCCGTGCAACCGGCCGACGCACTGGCGGAGGGGCCGGCTGGAGAGGTCGACCTGCTCATCGGCACCAACACCGAGGAGGGTCACCTCTACCTGGTACCGCAGGGCAAGCTGGAATCGTCCACGGACGACGACGTGCTCGCCGTCGCGGCGAAGGTGGGCGCGGATCCCGCCGCCGTCGTCGCGGCCCGGCCGGGGGCGACCCCGGGCGAGCTGCGCTCCGCGGTGCTGGGCGAAGGCCTCTTCGGGGCCGGCACCGCGCGGCTGACCGAGGCCCACGCCCGGCTGTCCGGTGGCCGCACCCACGCCTACTCGTTCGGCTACCGCTCGACGGCGTTGGACGGGCGGCTGGGCGCCACCCACACGGTCGAACTGCCCTTCGTCTTCGACATCGCCGATGAACCGTGGCTGCACGGCGACACCGGTCTGCTCGGTCCCGACCCGGTGCCTGCCGGGCTCGCGGCCCGCGTGCACGGCGCCTGGGTCGCCTTCGCGACCCACGGCGCCCCCGGCTGGGCCGCGTACGACCCGCGGCGGCCCCAGGCGGAAGTCCTGGTTGGCTGAGAGATCCCCATCAGGAGCAATCGATTGCGCCGGTAGACTCACCGGCATGCCCACGCTCCAGGACGTCGCCGACGCGGCCGGGGTTTCCCGCTCCGTGGCGTCGCGGGTGCTCACCGGCGACTCGCGCGCCCGGGTCAGCGAGGCCACCCGCACCCGGGTCCGCGAAGCCGCCGAAGCTCTGCAGTACGTACCAAGCCACCGGGCGCGCGCTTTGCGCTTCCGGCGCTCCGGCGCCGTCGGCCTGATCGTCCCGGACGTCACCAACGCCGTCTTCGCGGACATGGTCGGGGGTGTGCAGGACCGCGCCCGGGAAGCCGGGATGTCGGTGCTGCTCGGTCAGGTCGACCCGCCGCCGTCCGGACACGGGCACCTGCGCGAACTGGTCGCCGAGGGCCGGGTCGACGGCGTGCTGCTGCAACGTCGCGAGGACCTCGACGACGCCGCCCTCGCCGAGGTGCTCGGCGACGACGTCCCCGTCGTGCTGATCAACTCCCGGCTGCCGGACCGGTCCGGTTCGGTGGTCCTCGACGACGTCGCCGGCGCCCGGCTGGCGACCCGCCACCTGATCGAGCTCGGCCACGAGCGCATCGGCCACCTCGCCGGCGTACCGCACCACGACACCGCGGTCCGCCGCCACCAGGGCTACCTCGAGACGATGGCCGAAGCCGGGCTCACGATCGAGCTGGAGTGGGTGGTGCGGGCGGGCTGGGAGGCGGCCGCCGGAGCGGAGGCTGCCAGCCGGATCCTCGGCGCGCCGCGGCGGCCGACCGCCCTCGTCGTGTCCAGTGTGAACGCGGCGGTCGGCGCGGTTTCCGCGCTGGGCCGGGCCGGCGTCCGGGTACCCGACGACATGTCCGTCGTGACCGTGCTGGACACCTGGGTCGCGCAGGCCTGGAACCCGGCACTGACCACGGTGCGGCTGCCGCTGCGGGAACTCGGTCGCGCGGCGTGCGGAGTGCTGATCGAGCACCTCGGCGGCACACCGCTGCGCGATCTCGTGGTGGCCGACCCGGCGCCGCGGCTGGTGCTGCGGGAGTCGACCCGCGCACTCTGACCCCGCCCAGGAACGGCCCGGCGACCACGCGCGGCCGCGAACCCGTTGCGGTACCGGCGAGACCGGACGCGCGGAGTGCCGATCGAACACCTCGGCGGCACACCCCTGCACGACCTCGTGGCAGCCGACCCCACGCCACAGCCAGTACTGCGCGAGTCGCCCCGCGCACCCTGACCCCGCCCGAGAACGGCCTGGCGGCCACGCGCGGCCGCGGCCGCGAACCCGTCGTGGTACCGGCGAAATCGGACGCGCGGAGTGCCGATCGAACACCTCGGCGGCACACCCCTGCACGACCTCGTGGCAGCCGACCCCACGCCACAGCCAGTACTGCGCGAGTCGCCCCGCACACCCTGACCCCGCCCGAGAACGGCCGGGCGACCACGCGCGGCCGCGACCGCGAACCCGTCGTGGTACCGGCGGGATCGGTCGCGCCGACCCCGCCGGCTGCTGTACCGGATCAGCGTCCGGTGAACCTCGGCGTGCGCTTCTCGACGAAGGCCGTGATGCCCTCGCGGCCGTCCGCGGACGCGAACAGCTCCCCCAGCGCCTCGCGTTCGCGGCGGAAGCCCGGGCCGCCGGAGCCTTCGAGTCCACAGTGGACGGCCGCAAGGACCGTGTCCCGGATGGCGGCCACGGCCAGCGGCGCCCGCCCGGCGAGCAGGTCCGCGACCTCCAGCGCCCACGGGACCAGCTCGTCCCCCTCGCACAGGTGGGTCACGATACCGACCGCCTCGGCGGCCACGGCGCCCAGGCGGTCGCCGGACATCATGAGCCAGCGGGCCCGGGTCGGGCCGACGTGCCACGTCAGCCGCTGGGTGCCACCCCAGCCCGGCAGCAGCCCGAGGGTGACCTCGGGCAGGCCGAACGCGGCACCACGTTCGGCAACCACCACGTCGCACGCCAGCACGAGCTCGAACCCCCCGCCGAGGGCCAGGCCGCGCACCGCCGCCACCACGGGTACGCGGCACCGCGCGATCCGGTCGCACAAAGCGTTGCAGCGCTTGGTGAAAGCGGCGAACTCGTCGTGGTCCGCGCCCGCGTAGAAGGCGATGTCCGCGCCCGCGGCGAATGCCTTGCCGGAACCGGTGAGCACCACCGCCCGCACGTTCGGGTCGGCCTCGATCTCGTCGAGCGCGACAGTCAGCGCGTCGACGGTGGCGTGGTCGATCGCGTTGTACTTCGCCGGCCGGTTCAAGGTGAGGACCGCGACGGCGCCGCGGCGCTCGACGAGCACCGGCCCGGCCGTGCCGTCAGGACTGGGCACCGAACGCACCCCCCGCTACCAAGGCATCGACGTCGGCCGGGCTGCAGCCGAGCTCGCCGAGCACCTCCCGGGTGTGCTCGCCCAGTGCCGGTGGCACCCGGCGCAGCCCCGGGCGCTCCCCGCCGTAGCGGATCGGGTGGGCGGGCACGCGGACGTCACCGGCCTCCGGGTGCGGGATGGTCAGGATCGTCTCGTTGTGCCGGACCTGCGGATCGGTGGCCACGTCGTCGAAGTCGTGGACTGGCGCGTGCCAGACCCGGAACTCGGTGAACCGCTCGATCCAGTACGCCGTCGGGTGTTCGGCGAGCAGCGCGGCGACCCGCACGTTGACCTCCTCGCGGCGCGCGTACTCGTCGGCGGGGGCGACGCCGGTGAACCACGGGTCGTCGAGCACCTTCGCCAGGAGGTCGGTGCCCGTTAGCGAGATCGTCAGGTACCCGTCGGCGGTGGCGAAGACGCCATACGGCGCCTTGTAGAACCGCGACGAAACGCCGGACGGGCTTCGCTCGCCGCGAAACCCGTTGAGGTGGTAGGAAAGCGGCTCGACCTGCAGGTCCAAGGCCGCGCTGAGCAGGTTGCTCTCCACCCGGGTGCCTTCGCCGGTCCGCGCCCGGCCGTGCAACGCGGCCAGGATCCCGAGCGCCCCGAGCGCCGCGCCGTGGGCGTCGACCACGGAGGCGCCGACCGGGGTCGGCGGCCCGCCCGCGGCCCCGGTCGCCGCGGCGAGGCCGGACAGCGATTGGACCAGGACGTCCTGCCCCGGCCGGTCCTTGTAGGGGCCTTCGGACCCGTAGCCGGAGAGCGAGCAGTAGACCAGCCGCGGGTTGGTGGTCCGCAGCTCCTCGTAGCCGAGCCCGAGCCGGTCCATCACGCCCGGCCGGAAGCTTTCGATCAGGACGTCGGCGCCGTCCAGAAGCCGGCGCAGCACCCGGCGCCCGTCGTCGGACTTGAGGTCGACGACCATGCTGCGCGCGTTGCGGTTCGCGAGCAGGAAGAACACCGAGACGCCGCCGACGAACGCGTCGGGCCCCGACCAGCCACGCTCGAAGGCGCCTTGCGGCGGCTCGATCTTGATCACGTCCGCACCCAGGTCCCCGAGGATCTGGGTGGCGGAGGGGCCCTGCAGGAAGTGCGTGAAGCTCACGACTCTGGTTCCGGAAAGCATGTGCCGCACGCTACGTCCGCGGCGGCTCCCCGGTCAAGATGCGCAATCGATTGTTCCTCTGTGAACAATCGGTTGCGCACCACGGCCTCGATGTGCTTCGATCCTCCGCGTCCCGGTAGGACATCGACAAAGGAGTCGTCCCCGATGCCGAGCACCGAAACCGCGGCCGCACCCCCGTTGACCGGACCCCGCAAGGTCGTGGCCGCGTCCATGGCGGGCACGGTCGCCGAGTGGTACGAGTTCCTGCTGTACTCCGCGTCGTCGGCCCTGGTCTTCGGCACCGTCTTCTTCCCGGACAACGGGAATCCGCTCGACGGTGTCATCAACGCCCTGCTGGTCTACGCCGTCGGCTTCGTCGCCCGCCCGCTCGGCGGGATCGTCTTCGGGCACTTCGGCGACCGGATCGGCCGGAAGAAGCTCCTTCAGCTGAGCCTGCTGCTGGTCGGCGCCGCCACCTTCCTGATCGGCTGCGTGCCCACCTACTCGAGCATCGGCTTCTGGGCGCCGACGATCCTGGTGGTGTTGCGCTTCGTGCAGGGCTTCGCGGTCGGCGGCGAATGGGGCGGCGCGGTCCTGCTCGTCGGCGAGCACAGCCCGGACGCCCGGCGCGCCTACTGGTCGAGCTGGCCCCAAGCCGGCCTGCCGCTCGGCAACCTGCTCGCCACGATCGTCCTGCTGACCTTGTCGTTCTCCCTCACCGAAAGCGCGTTCGCCGCCTGGGGCTGGCGAACGGCGTTCTGGGCGTCGGCGATCGTCGTCCTGATCGGCTACTACATCCGGACCCAGGTGGAGGAAGCGCCGATCTTCCTCGAATCGTTGAAGCGGGCGAAGGAGCGCGAGCCGGAGCGCTCGTCCGTCATCGAGGTCCTGCGGCGCTACCCGCGCGGCGTGCTGATCTCGATGGGGGCGCGGGTCGCCGAGAACATCCTCTACCAGGTCGTGGTGACCTTCTCGATCACCTACCTGGCGCTGCGCGTCGGCAGCAGCACCACGGACATCCTGCTGCTCCTGGTGGTCGCCCACGTCGTGCACCTGGCGATCGTGCCGTGGTTCGGGCACCTCGCGGACCGGTTCGGGCGCCGCCCGGTCTACCTCACCGGCTCGGTCCTGATGATCGGCTGGGGTTTCGCGGGATTCCCGTTGATGGACACCGGAAACCCGGGCCTGATCGTGCTGGCGCTCGTCCTCGGCGTTGTCGTGCACGGACTGATGTACGCACCCCAGCCGGCGATGATGGCCGAACTGTTCCCGACGCGGATGCGCTACGCCGGCGTCTCCCTCGCCTATCAGACGACGTCGATCTTCGCCGGGTCCCTCGCCCCGTTCATCACCGCCAGCCTGCTCAAGGCCTACGGTTCTGCGGTCCCGATCGCGGTCTACCTGGCCGGTGCCGCCGTGATCTCGACGGTCGCTGTGCTGGCCGCCAGGGAGACGCGGGGCATCTCCCTGTCCGCGCTGGACGACGTGGACGAGAGGCACTCGGCCGCAGCTGACTGAAAGCCGGCCGGACAGGGCGTCGTCCTCGACTTCACCGTCGATCAACGCCTGCGTGACAGGGCCGCTGCCTGGAAGGGCCTGCGCTACGCGGCCGGGCCGGTGAGCAAAGACCTCGGTTTCGGCGCCCTGCTGGTCCGGCCCGACGGCGTCGTCGCCTGGACCAGCGACCACGACCCCGGCTCCGAGGCGCTCGGGCGCGCGGCGAAACGCTGGTTCGGCGAACCCGAGTCCTGACCGGATCGCCCGGAACGACCAGCACCCGGCGCGCCACCGCACCCCGCCTTCGCTGATCCGCTTCGCGGAAAGGAAACGCTTCTACGAGGCCATCGTGCGGCCTGGCGGCCGGGACTTCGCCACCATCAAGGAACTGGCCGACGAGCATGGCACTGCACCGGATGCATCAGCTGACCGGGCTGGACGTCGCGACGATCAACATCGCCGATCCTGATCGCCGACGGCCCGGCCCGTGTCGTGGTCGTGGCCACCAACAACGGCACCGACACCTCGCTGATGCGGGACATCTCGCTCGATCGCGCGGGTGGCACTCGCACAGGAGACCACACAGAGCTGCTCGCCCACCCAGTACTGCAACGGCAGTCAGGTGAGTGTTCGAGTCTGGCGCCGCGCCGCGCCGAGCCGCTGACCGCGCGGTGTTTGCCAGTCTGGCAAGTTGGTTTGACGCTTTCCCGCCGCGCGCGGTTAGTGTCGATTCATGATCGAAGAACGCGTGGAAACCGCCTATGAGGCATGGCGGAATGGCCGCTGGGACGAGATCGCCGGAACTCTCGGAAAGGCCGGGGTCGTTCAGCTCGCGACGATCACCGGTGCGGCTCAGACGGTCGAGGGCATGCCAGGACGCTGGGACGCGAACGGCTCGGACGGGCTGCAGTTCACCACTGCGGAGGCGAACGGGGTGACGCTGGACGGCCGTCCGGTGAACGGCACGGTCACGCTGGCCGCCGGCAGCAGTCTGCGGTTGCCGGGGAACCGCATGGTGGCCGTCGCCGGGGGTGGGGGATCTACGGGCTAACCGTGTGGGACCCCGCCGTTCCCTCGCTGGCGCGGCTGCGGGAGATCGCGGTGTACCCAGTGGATCCGGCGTATGTCGTCGAGGCGGAGTACCGGCGGACGCCAGGGCGGGAAGTGGAGATCGAGCGACTGACCGATCCGCCCGGCACGCATGTCCTGCCGGCACCGGCCGAGCTGGTGTTCGACCTGGCGGGGCAGCGGCACTCGCTGACGGTGATCGAAACGTTCCCCGGCAACCCGCTGGTGGTGTTCACCGATTCCACCAGCGGCATCGAAACCCCGGAGATCGGCAGATGGGTCATGCTGCCGCCGGTGGAGGGCGACACCGTCCGCATCGACTTCAACCAGGCCGTGCTTCCCCTGCACGTCTTCTCGCACGCCTTCCCGTGCCCGCTGCCGCCGGCGGGCAACCACCTTCCGGTGCCCGTACCGGCGGGTGAGCGCGGACCTGTTTACGGAGATCCGAAAGGAAAACGTGAGGACATGAGCACCGACATCAAGGACACCGCGGTCCGCTACCTGCGACGGCTGGAAGAGGGTGACTACGCCGGGATGCGCGCGCTGTGCACGGACACCGCGACCGTCTGGCACAACGACGGCAAGGGCGAGCAGAGCATCGACGAGAACCTCGCGATGCTCAAGGACGGACCCGCGGCGGACGCGTCACTGCGTTACGACATCACCCGCCAGCTCGCCGAGGCGGACGAGGTACTCCAGCAGCACGTCCTGCACATCAGCAACGCCGGCGGGCCGCTCGGCGAGGTACAGGCGGCGATGTACTTCCGCTTCAAGGACGGACTCATCGACCGGATCGAGGAGTACGCCACCTTCATCCCGGCCGCCGGCTGACGCCGGGATGAAGGTGGTGATCGTGGGTGGGGTGGCCGGTGGGATGTCGGCGGCCACCCGCCTGCGCAGACTCGACGAGAACGCCGAGATCGTCGTGGTGGAGAAGGGCGAGCACGTTTCGTTCGCGAACTGCGGGCTGCCCTACTACATCGGTGGCGTGATCGGTGCACGGTCGGCGCTGCTGCCGCGGAGTCCGGAAGGGCTGTGGGAGAGGTTCGCGCTCGACGTGCGAGTACGCCACGAGGTGCTGGCGATCGACCGGACCGCCCGCACGGTCACGGTCCGGAATCACCGGTCCGGAGTGGACTACGTGGAGCACTGGGACCACCTCGTCCTCAGCATGGGCGCGGAGGCGGTGGTGCCGTCCGTGCCTGGTGTGGAACGGGCACGGGTACTGCGGGACGTCGCCGACGCCGACACCATCTTCCGGGCGGCCGAGCACGCCCGTACCGCCGTGGTGATCGGCGCCGGGTTCATCGGGCTGGAGATGGCCGAGAACCTCCACACCAAAGGCCTGTCGGTCGCACTGGTCGAGCAGGCCGGACAGGTGCTGCCCCCGCTGGATCCGGAGATGGCGCAGCCAGTGGCGGCACACCTGCGTGCTCATGGTGTCGCGGTGCGGCTGGGCGCGCGGGTGGACCGAATCGGTCCGGACACCGTGGTGCTCGGCGACGGCTCCGCCGTGCCCGCCGACCTCGTTGTCATGGCCGCCGGGGTGCGGCCGCGAGGTGACCTGGCCAGGGCCGCCGGCCTGGCGCTCGGTCCGGGAGGCGGGATCGTGGTGGACGCCTCGTTGCGCACCAGTGATCCACGCATCCACGCGGTCGGTGATGTCGCCGAAAAGGTCGACGCGGTGTCGGGGAAGCCTGTGCTGATCCCGCTGGCCGGTCCCGCCAACCGGCAGGGCCGGCTGGCGGCGGATTCCATCGTGGGCAGCCCGGTGCGCGACACCGACGGTCACGGCACCGCGGTGGTCGGCGTGCTCGGACTGACTGCCGCGGTCACCGGCTGGAACGAGAAACGGCTACGAACCGCCGGACGCGCGTATCGGGTCGTCCACATCCACCCGCCGGCCCACGCCTCCTATTACCCGGGGGCCGCCCCGCTGTCGCTGAAGTTGCTCATCGACGCGGGCACGGACGGGATCCTCGGTGCGCAGGCCGTGGGAACCGAGGGGGCGGCCAGGCGCATCGACGTGCTCGCCACCGCCATGGCAGGCGGGCTGCGCGCGTCGGATCTGCTCGGGCTCGACCTGGCCTACGCGCCGCAATACGGTTCGGCCAAGGATCCGGTGAACATGCTGGGATATGTCGCCGACAACCTCGCGTCCGTGACCACGGCCACCGTGCAGTGGCACGAACTGGACGCGGCGCGGGCCGCCGGTGCGACACTCCTCGATGTTCGAACACCGGACGAGTTCGCCGCGGGCGCGATCCCCGGCGCGATCAACGTGCCTCTGGACCGGTTGCGGCAGAGCATGGCCGGCCTGCCACCCGGGCGGTTGATCGTGTACTGCCACGCCGGGCAGCGTGGCCACACGGCCACGCGCGTGCTGAGCGCCCACGGTCGGGACGTCGCCAACCTCGACGGTGGTTTCCTGACGTGGCAAGCCGGTGTCGGATCGGCGTCGATGTCACCGAACGCGCCGAGGCTGTGAATCATCCGATTTCCGGGGCCGCGCCCGGATGTGGGCACGCTCGCCCTGTTTGCCGAACAGGCTGAGGAACTCGACGGACTCGGTGCCGGCGGCGCCGAACCAGTGGGGGGTGTGCGTGTCGAACTCGGCTACTTCGCCGGGCGCCAGGACGAGATCGTGCTCACCGAGCACCAATCGCAGGTGTCCATTGAGGACATACAGCCATTCGTAACCTTCGTGGGTCTGCGGGGCGGGTTGCTTCGGGCGGGCGGTGGCCGAGAGGACGAACTTGTACGACTGGATGCCACCGGGGCGCCGGGTGAGCGGCAGGACCGTCATCCCGCCTTGGCACCTGATCGGCCGCAGGTGCAGGCGTGGGTCGCCCGTGGGTGGCGCACTGACCAGCTCGTCGAGGGTGACGCCGTGCGCCTTGGCCAGCGGCAGCAACTGTTCCAGGGTCGGGCGGCGGTTGCCCGATTCCAGCCGGGACAGCGTGCTCACCGAAATGCCGGTGGCCGCGGACAACTGGACCAGTGTCGTACCCCGGTCCCGCCGCAGCGCGCGTAGCCGGAGTCCTACGGCGTCGAGTGCTTCTTCGAAGTCGGCCATGCGTCCAATTTGCCAGTTCGGCAAGTGTATTTGCAACCGTAGGGGCGTGAGGGTGATGGTGGCCGTGGAGGTGATCAACGGTGACTGACGAGCGGGAAGACAGCTACGACGTGGTGGTCGTCGGCGGGGGTGCTGCCGGCCTGGGTGCGGCACTGACGCTGGCCCGGGTTCGGCGGTCGGTGGTGGTGGTCGACGGGGGCACGCCACGGAACACTCCGGCGACCGGGGTGCACGGGCTGCTGGCGCTGGACGGGCTACCGCCCGCAGAACTGCTGGCACGGGGCCGCGAGGAGGTGCGCGGCTACGGGGGCGAGGTGGTGTCCGGCGTGGTCGGCACCGTGACCCGGCGAGACGAGGTGTTCGTGGCGACGCTCGCCGACGGCAGGGCCGTCCGCGGCCGGCGGTTGCTGGCGGCCACGGGGCTGACCGACGAGCTGCCGGACATCCCGGGACTGTGGCAGCGATGGGGGCGCGACGTGCTGCACTGCCCGTACTGCCACGGCTGGGAGGTCCGTGACCAGGCGATCGGCGTGCTGGCCACGGGGCCGATGTCGGTGCACCAGGCGTTGCTGTTCCGCCAGCTCAGCGACGATGTCACGTTCTTCGCTCGTGGCAGTGCGCCGGCCGGGGAACAGGCGCGCCAGCTGGTCGCGCGGGGCATCCACGTCGTGGAAGGCGACGTCGCCGCGCTGGAGATCACCGGCGACCGCCTGGCCGGTGTCCGGTTGGCCGATGGCACGGTCGTCGAACGCGAGGTGGTCGCCGTCTCGCCGAGGATGGTGGCCCGCGCCGGGTTCCTCGCCGGGGTCGGGTTGTACCCGACGGCGCATCCGATGGGCGAGTACGTCGCGGTCGACGCGGCCGGGCGGACCGAGGTGCCCGGCGTGTGGGCGGCGGGCAACGTCACCGACCTGGCTGCCCAGGTCGGCGCCGCGGCCGCGGCCGGGGCGGCGGCGGCCGCACAGATCAACGCCGACCTGGTCGCCGAGGACACCCGCCTCGCGGCCGGCGACCTGGAGAGGACCCAGCGCTGATGAGCACTGCTTCGAAGCCGAGCTCACTGGACTCCACCCTGCTCAAGGTGGTGGCCGTCGTGGTGGTGGGCTCGGTGATGACCACTTTGGACATGACCGTCGTCAATGTCGCACTGCAGCCGTTGACCCTGCGGTTCCAGACCTCTTTGGACACGATTCAGTGGGTGGCGACCGGATACCTGCTGGCGCTGGGCATGGCCATCCCGGTGACCGGCTGGGCCGGCGACCGGTTCGGCACCAAACGCCTGTTCATGCTGTCGATCGTGTTGTTCGTGCTCGGCTCGGCGCTGGCCGGCGCCGCGTGGGATGTCGGCTCGCTGATCATCTTCCGCGTCGTGCAGGGCCTCGGTGGCGGGATATTGATGCCTGCCGGCCTGACGATCGTGACCAGAGCGGCGGGACCGCATCGCATCGGCAGGGTCATGGCCGGCCTCGGCGTGCCCCTGCTGCTCGGCCCCATCGCGGGTCCGGTCCTGGGCGGGTGGCTGGTCGACGTCGCCGGTTGGCGCTGGCTGTTCTTCGTCAACGCCCCCATCGGGGTGGTCGCCGTCCTGCTCGCCTGGCGGTTCCTGCCCAGGGACGAGCCGCGCCCGGCGGAACGGTTCGACTTCCCCGGCATGCTGATGCTGTCCCCGGGCTCGGCGGCGCTGATCTACGGGATCTCCACCATCCCGCACCGCGGCGGGGTCACCGCGACGAGCGTGTGGCTTCCCGTGGTGCTCGGCCTGGTGCTGATCGCCGGTTTCCTGGTGCGCGCGGCGAAGATCACCAACCCGCTGGTCGACCTCTCCCTGTTCCGCAACCGGGCTTTCCGCACGGCGATGGGAACGCTCAGCCTTTTTCAGATCTCGTTCCTGGGAACCATGATGGTCGTGCCGACCTACTTCATGCTCGTGCGGGGCGAGAGCGCCCTCACGGCCGGCCTGATGGTGGCGCCCCAGGGTGTCGGTGCGCTGCTGACGATGCCGGTCGCGGGTCGGCTCGTCGACCGGGTAGGCCCGCGGAAGGTGGTTATCCCGGGCTTGGTACTGATCGCTGTGAGCTTCGCGCTGCTCACCCAGGTCGGCGCCAGCACCCCGTACTGGACGCTCCTGCTCACCGTGTTCGTCACGGGGCTGGGCATGGGCATGACATTGATGCCCATCAATTCGGCGGCCCTGCAGATGGTGCCGCCGACCCTGGCCTCCAGGGCGTCCGCCCTTCTCAATATCGTCCTGCAGACAGCGGGCGCGATCGGCGCCGCTGTCGTCTCGATCATTCTTGCGAGCCGGCTGGCGGACCGATTCGGCGTCCCGGCCAGTGCGGGGCAGCTCACCGCGACAGCCGCACTCGCCGACCCGGCTACGCACGAAGCGGCGGCAGCGGCCAGTGGGGGCGCGTTCGCGTCCACATTCGCCTGGACGCTGCTTCTGGTACTGCTGTGCCTCCTGCCCGCGGCCTTCCTGCCGAACCGGGCAGCGCCGCCGTCCCAGGACCGTGACCCCGCCGCGGCCGTTCACCGGTAGACCGCGGCGGGAGTTCGGCACGTCATCGAGTCGGTCGAGGAGGGTCGAAAGCGGCCCAGTTGTGCAGCTCGTAGCCCTCCCCCGACCTGCGCACCTCGGCGGCACCCCGCCCGGGGAAATGCGCCGGTACGACCAAAGCCCCGGTTTCGGCGGCCTCGCCGAGCAGCCGGAAACGCGTTGCCCGCGCTTCCGCCTGGTCTTCGCAGAAGCAGCTGTTGGCCGCCGGCTCCGCCACCTGGACCGGGCTGTGCAGGAGGTCTCCGACGAAGAACGCCCGGTCCGTGCCGGACTTCAGCTTGAGCACCGACGATCCGGGCGTGTGCCCGGGCGCCGGTGCCAGCGTGAGGTTTCCGTCGATCCGGTAGCTGTCCTCCCACAACGTCGCGAGCCCCTGCTCGAGGATCGGTGCGACGCTGTCGGCGAAGACGAGGTGGCTGCCCCGGCGGCGCAGGCGGTCGGCGTCGGTGTGCACCGGGGGACGGCGGTGTTCGTTCTCGGGGTCGAAGTAGTCGCGGTCGACGCGCGGAATGAGGTAGCGGGCGTTGGGGAACGTCGGTGCCCACTCCTCGTTGTCCCACCGGGTGTTCCAGCCGACGTGGTCGTAGTGGACGTGGGTGTTCACCACCAGGTCGACGTCCTCGGGCTCGACACCGGCCCGGCGGAGGTTTTCCAGGAACGGGGTCTCGAGGTGGTCGAACTGCGGGATTTGCGGGCGTTCCCGGTCGTTCCCCGCACCGGTGTCGACGACGATCGTGCGCCCTTTGCTGCGCAACACCCAGCTCTGGATCGCACAGTGGTACGCGTCGTCGTCCGGATCGCGGAACTCCGGGGCCAGTGCCGCGCGGCCTTCCGGGGTGCTGTCGGGCACGAAGTCGCTCACCGTCCTGATCGACCCGCTCCACTCCACCACCCGGGTCACCGTCACGTCTCCCAGCTGGATCGTGTCGCCGCTCATGCGCCGACCACCGCCAGCGGGCGGATCGGCGCTCCGGTGGCACCCACCACGTTGAGCGGTGCGCCGATGAAGAGGAATTCCGCGGTGCCGGCGGACGCCAGCGTCTCGGACAGGGTTTCCAAAGCCATCACCTCGATCAGGTTGATGCCGTGTTCGTGCAGGAGAAGCCGGTGGACCGGCAGCGGAGCGGGTCCGGGGCCGGGCGGGCGGTGTTCGAGGGCGATGGTGTCGGCACCGACGGCGGCAACGCCGTGTCCGGCAAGCCATTCCGCGGCACCGAGATCGATGCCGGGTACCCCGGAATCGTCACCGACGTAGGACGGCGAGTCGTGCCAGAGCTGTGCCCACCCCGTCCGGATCAGCGCCACGTCACCGGGTTTCGGCTCGGGCCCGGCCACGAGGTCCGCCACCCCCACGGCCGTGCCCGGGTCCAGCCGCGTGACCTTCCGGCTGCGTGGCACGTCGTACAGCACCCCACGGCAGACGAGGGGCCGCACCTGGTCGATACCGTGACTGCGGTAGCGGCCCGCGTGCATCGCTTCCGCGACCGGCACACCACCGTGGAGCTTGCCGTCCACGGCCACGTGGCTCACCGCGTCCATGTGGGTACCGACGTGCCCGCCCAGCACCATGATTTCGTGCGAACCGGTGAATCCGCCGGGATAGGCGACGTCACCGTGCCGGTGGCGCAGCGCGAACTCGAAGGGCGGGTGGGTGGGCGACGCGGGCATCCCGACTTCGAACGGGTGCGCGAGATCGACGACCGTGACGCCGTCAGCCAGCATTTCGAGCGGTGTCATGATCTTCAGCCTTCCTCATGCTCTCGGGAGCCGCCTGGTGAAGGGTGGCCAGGTCGGCCCCGCGTCCTTCGCGGAGCGTCAGCACGGTCGCCGCCGACACCAGCAGGAGCAGGACGACGTAACCGGTGAAGAACGCCGGCCCGAACGTCTCGCCGACCCACGTCTGCAGGTAGGGCGCTGTGCCCCCGAAGGCGGCCACCGCCACCGAATACGGCACGGCCAGCCCGGCTGTGCGGATGCGCGTCGGGAACAGCTCCGCGTAGGCCGCCGGCAGGATCGAAACCCCGGCTCCGATGAAGACCATCGCGATCGACATCGCGATCCCCAGCTGGACGGCGTCCCCGAGATCGAGCGCCTGGAGCGGGAACAACGTCGCGGCGGTGCCCAGGTGGCTGATCAGCATCACGGGCCGCCGCCCGATCCGGTCCGAAAGCGCACCCCAGAACGGCAGCACCGCGATGAGCACGAGGCTGGACAGCACCCCCGTCAGCAGGGCGGAACTCGAGTCGAGGTGCCGTGCCGTGATGGCGTAAGCGGGTGCCGCGATGACCCATGCGTAGTAGACGACGGTCGGTCCGACCGACATGCCGATCACCTGCAGGGCCGCGCGGCGGTGGCGGAGCAGGTCGGGCCAGAACGGTTGCTTCGGCGCCCTTTCCCGCTCCTTGACGAACACTTCGGACTCGGCGAGCGATCGCCGGACCCACAACGCCACCACCCCCAGCACCCCGCCGGCGACGAACGGGATCCGCCAGCCGTAGCCGAGCATTTCCTCGTGCGTCAACGTCACCGACAGCACCAGCCCGAGCAGTACGCCGACCGCATTGCCCCCTACGCTCGCGATGTAGATGAGGCTCGACCAGAGGCCCCGGCGACGGGCGGGCGCTTCTTCCGCCAGGTACGTCTGGGCCGACGGGAGTTCTCCGCCCGTGGCGAGTCCCTGGATCACCCGGCAGGCCAGCAGGATCACCGAAGCACCCACGCCGGCGGTGGCGTAGGTCGGCGCGACACCGATGAGCAGGCTGGCGACCGCCATGCCGCCGACGGTGAGGCTCATCATCGGGCGGCGGCCGACCCGGTCGGACAGCCGGCCCACGAGCAGGCCGCCGAGCGGCCGGGCCACGAAGCCCACCGCGAAGACCGCGAGTCCGGAAAGGACCGCCGACCCCGGCGCGCCACCGGGGAAGAACTGACCGGCGAAGAACGGGACGAAGATCGTGTAGATGCCCCAGTCGTACCACTCGAGCGCGTGGCCGAGGCAGATGCCGAGCATGGTGCGGCCGGTACCGGCCGGTGAACTCGTCGTCATCGTGAACGCTCCGGGATCTCGGTGGGCGCGGCGGATCGGGGACGGCGCAACGCAAGCTCCGCGAGGAGGGCCGCGCCGAGGGGAAGCACCGCTTCGTCGAAGATCGCCCGTCCGCTGTGGTTGAACGGCGCCGTGTCCGGATCGGCGCCACGGGGCAACGCGCCCAGTGCGATGAACGCACCGGGCACCTCGCCCAAGACCCGCGAGAAGTCCTCCGACCCGGTGAACGGGTGCTCCAGCCGGCTCAGCCTGCTCTCCCCGAAGACCTCGGAGATCGTCTGCCCGGCGAACGCGGCCTCGCCGGGATCGTTGACCGTGGCCGGGCGCTCACGGTCGAACCGGACGTCGACCTCGAGCCCGTGCGCCGCGGCGATGCCCTCGACCAGCCGCCGGGCTTCGGCGCCGACGCGGACCGCGGCCGCGTCGGAGAACGTGCGCACCGTCGCCTCGAACCGGGCCGTCGGCGGGATGACATTGCGCCGCGTCCCCGCCTCGACGACACCGACGGTGAGGACGACCGGGTCGAACACGTCCACCCGGCGGGTCACCAGTGCCTGCAACGCCGTGATCATCTCGGCGGTGACCGGCACCGGATCCCGGGCCAGGTGCGGGGTGGCGGCATGACCGCCGCGGCCCGACACGGTGACGTCGAGACTCGAGGACGAGGCCAGCACCACACCCGGCCGGAGGTGGAAACCCTGGGGCAGCGTCGAGAAGACGTGCAGGGCGTAAGCGGCGCCGACGCGCTCCCCCGCGGCGTCGAGCACCCCCTCCTCGAGCATCGCCCTGGCGCCTTCCCAGCCCTCCTCCCCCGGCTGGAACATCAGGACGACGTCGTTCGCCAGCTCCGCCCGGCGGGTGGCCAGCAGGCGGGCCGCGCCCACCAGCATGGCGGTGTGCAGGTCGTGCCCGCACGCGTGGGCCGCACCCGGCACGGTGGAGGCGAACGCCAGCCCGGTCTCCTCCTGGACCGGCACCGCGTCCATGTCCCCGCGCAGCAGGACCGGCGGCCGGCCGGACCGGGCACCGCTCGCGCGCAGCACCGCCGTGACGGACGTGGTCGCCCGGCCCGTCGAGATCTCCAGCGGCAGGCCGTCGAGGGCGTCCAGCACCGCGTCCTGCGTGCGCGGCAGCCGCAGACCGAGCTCCGGCTGGGAGTGCAGCAACCGCCGAAGCCGGACGACTTCGGCACGCATGGCGTGCGCGTCGTCGAGCAGGGTCATTTCGTCCTCCGTGCGTCCGAGAGGAGCGAGTATGCGATCTGCCGGGATATGATCACTCGATTCCGATGGATTCGTGCAACAGAGAGACAGATTCGATGGTTTCCGTGCATCCGGCGCTCGACGAGAAGGAGCTGCGGCTGCTCCACGGTCTCCAGGTCGCGCCGCGGATCCCGTGGGCCGAGGCCGCAGGCATCCTGGGCACGACCGCGGCCGGCGAAGCGGCCAGGTGGGCCCGGCTGCGGGAGCGCGGACTCGCGTGGATCACCGCCCACCCGGGCGGCAGCTACCGGCGGGTCACGCTCGCCCTGGTCGAGGTGGACTGCCTGCCCGGCGCCCGGCGGGCCGTCGTCGACGCCGCTTGCGCGGACCCGCGTGCCGTCACCGTCGAAGAGTCGACGCGCGGACGGGACCTCCTCCTGACCGTCATCACCGAGGACCTCGCCGCGCTCACCCGGTACGTGCTCGACGATCTCGAGACGCTTCCCGGAGTGGCCCGCCAGCGGACTTTCGTCGCAACGGCGGTGCACCGGCACGGCAGCCATTGGCGCCTCGACGCGCTCAGCCCGGTGGAGGAATCCGCGTTCCAGGCGGCGGCCCGCGAACCGGCTCGCGTCCCGGCCGCACCGCCACGGGACGCGTGGCCGCTGATCGAGGCGCTCGCCGTCGACGGCCGCAGCACCGCGGCGGACCTGGCTCGCGCGACGGACCGCAACCCCGCCACCGTGCGCAGGCAGCTCGGCCGGCTGCTCGCCTCGGACCTGCTGTCGTTCCGCTGCGAACTCGCCTCGGAAGTCTCGAGCTGGACGGTGAGCAGCACCTGGACGGCGCACGTCGAGCCCGCCGACCACCGCCGGACCGTGGCAGCGCTCGCCACCTTTCCGGAGTTGCGGATGTGCGTTTCGACCACCGGCGACGCCAACCTCGCCATGACCTTCTGGACGCGATCACCGCACGACATGCTCCGCATCGAGCGGAAGCTGGGCGAGCACCTGCCGTGGCTGCGGATCCGCGACAACGCGATCAACCTCCGCACGCCGAAACGCATGGGCTGGCTGCTGGACGGCGCCGGCCGGGCGACCGGAACGGTGATCCCGCCGACCGCCCTCGCGGCCTACTGAGCTGGCCGCGGCTCGGCGGCGGGCATGGCGACGAGCCTGCGCAGCCGGTCGTTGCGCCGGGTCAAAGCCTGCGCGTCGCCGGGAACAGCGTGGCGCCACCCTCGCGGCCTACTGAGCCGGCCTGCCGGCCGTGAAGTCGGGCAGCGTAAGGGCCGAATGGGCCGATCGCGGCTCAGCGGCGGGCATGGCGACGAGCCTGCGCAGCCGGTCGTTGCGCTGCGCCAAAGCCTCAGCCGTGGTCGGGAACAGCGTGGCGCCACCCTCGCCGACCAGCCCCTGGTTCACCGCCACGAACTCACGCGTGCCGGCTTCGTAGGCGGCGAACCCGGCGGTGTGGTCCCGGCCCGCCAAGGAACCGGCGAGCATGTACGCGCCGACAAGCGCCAGGCTGGACCCCTGTCCGGTAAGGAAAGAGGGCGCGTACGCGGCGTCACCCGCCAGCGCGACCCTGCCGCTGTGCCAGTGGGGCATGCGGATCTGGCTGACCCCGTCGAAGAACACGTCGTCCGCCTCGCGCATGGCGGCCAGCATCGCGGGGACCTCCCATCCCGCGTCGGCGAAGACCGAGGCGACGAGTTCCCGCTGGGCCGCCCGGTTCGCGAACGCGTCGAACGGTGGTTCCGGCTGCGCGAAGGTCAGGAAGGCGTGCACGTCGTCGTCCTCCCCCACGGCGTAGAGCGCCGCGGCCCGGCCCGGCGTGTTCCACATGACGGTCTCGTGGGAGAGCCCGAAGGTGTTGCGCATGGGGAACACGGCGAAGCAGTAGCCGAGGTACCGGTGGAACCGCGCTTCGGAGCCGAACACGAGCTCCCTCGTGCGTGAGTGCGCGCCGTCCGCGCCGAGCACCAGGTCGTACGTCTGGTGGCCGCCGCCGCGGAAGGTGACGTCGACCCCGTCGCCGGACTGGACCAGGGTGTCGATGGAGTCGTCGAAGCGGAACTCCACGTCGTCGCGGACCGCCGAGTAGAGCGCGTCGGTCAGATCCCCGCGCCGCACTTCCAGGTCCCGTCCCTCGACACCGCCGGTGACCGCGTGCGGGTGAAGCGAGGCCACCTCGCCGCCGTTCCCGTCGAGAAAGGTCAGCCGTTTCAGGTCGAGGTGCGCGTCCCGCAGTCGGGGCAGGATCCCCATCCGCCGGACGACCTCCAGCGCGGTGCCGCGGACGTCGATGGGATAGCCACCGCTGCGAACCGCGGCCGCCCGCTCCACCACCGTGACCGCGTATCCGTGGCGGGTCAGCCAATACGCGAGCGTGGGACCGGCGATGCTGGCCCCGGAGATCAGGACCCGGCTCTGGCGCGTGGTGCTGGTCATGCCTTGACTCCCTTGTACATGGTGCGGGTGACGAACAGGGCCAGCGCCGTGACGACGCCGGCGATGACGAATCCGATGGTGTAGGCCGATTCGGCCGCGACGTCCGACCCGGCCGGGGTTCCGGCGGCGAGCAGCACGCCACCGAGCATCCCGCCCGAGGCCATGCCGAGCACGCGGGTCACGAGGATCAGGCTGGTGGCCACGCCGGTCTCGGTCGCCGCGACGGAGGTGGCGACGCCGGTCGTCATCGCGGTGACGACCAGGCCGTTGGCCAGTGCGACCAGTGCCTTGCCGACGACGAGGTACCACGCCTCGGAGTGCGCGACCGCCATGGCGATCAGGGCGACGGCCATGATGACCACCCCGGCGGTGGCCACGGAACGGGAGCCGGAACGCCGCTCCCAGGTCCCGCCCAACGGCCCGGCCAACGTCGCGACCACGGTGCTGGGCACCAGGAAGAGGCCGATCTCGGTGGCGCCGGCCCCAAAGCCGTACCCGGCACCGGACGCGCTCCACAGCTGGGTGACGAGGAAGATCGCCATCGAGGTGCCGACGCAGATCGTGAACGTCAGCACGCTCGACTTCCACACCATGGGCCGGGCCAGCAGGCGCAGATCGATCATCGGCGAGGCCGCACGACGTTCGACGGCGATCCAGCCGGCCACGAGCGCGGCCAGGAGCACGACGAGACCGCACAGCAGAAGCGGCTGCGAAGCGAGGTCGGGGGCGAGGTTGAGCACGAGCATGAGCGTGATCACCACCCCGCTCAGCAGGACCAGCCCCGGCCAGTCGACCCCGGCGTCGTCGGATCGGTCCGCCGAATCCGCCGGCACCAGCCCGTTCACGAGCAGGGTGGCCACGACGACGGCGATCGTCGGGAGCGCGAACATCCAGTGCCGGGACAGCTGTTCCGCCACGGGCCCGGCCAGCAGCGTGCCCAGCATCCCGCCGCCCACGAACAGTCCGCTGACCACCCCGATGGCCACCTTCGACTGTCCCGCGGACAAGTGCTTGCGCACGACGATGAACGACAGGGGCAGCGCGCCCACCATCGCGCCCTGCAGTACCTGGCCGGCCAGCAGCACGGGCAGGCCCGGCGCCAGCGCGGACACCATGCCGCCGACGCACACCACGATCATCAGCCGGACCAGGACTCGTTTTCCGCCGTAGCGGTCGCCGAACCGGCCCGCCAACGGCGTCACGAGCGCGCCGGTGATCGGGAGCAGGATGCCGAGCAGTGCCCCTTCGGTGGGCCCCATGTCCAGTTCGCGTTGCAGGAGCGGGAGTGTCGGCTGCACGACCGACTCCAGGGCACCGCTGGCGAGGGCCAGCAGGCCGAGAGCCCCGACCGCGGCCTTCCCCGCCCGCACGGGAGGAGCCAGGGTTGCAGTCATGGAAATCCTTTCTGTGGCAGGAAAGTGCGTGCGGAATCGGCCGGGTCACTCGACGGCGAGCGCCGCCTCGGCCGGTCGGCCGCGGGTCGCCCGCCAGGCGGGCAAGAGCGTGGCCGCAAGCGTCAGCAGAACGGTCAGCGCGGCCGTCGACGCGTAGATCCACGGGGACCCGGCGGGCAGCACCGACCCGAGGCGCTTGAGGCTGACCGGTACCAGGATCCCGAGCACGGCGGCGGTGCCCAGCGCGATGCCGCCGAAGGCCAGGATCGCCGCCTCCACGGCGGCCATCCGCAGGACCTGGCCCCGAGTCGAGCCCGCGAGCCGCTGCAGCCCGAACTCCCGCCGCCGCGCCGTCATGCTCGACACCAGCGTGTTGACCACCGTGATCGCCGCGTACCCCGCGATCATGACCACCATGAGGTAGATCGCGAAGTTGGCGGTCGTCTTCTGCTCGTTGAACTCCTGGAGCAGGACGTCGCGGCCGGTCACCGTCAGACCGTCCTCGGCGGAGGTCACCTCGGTCAGGTCCGCCGTCAACCGTCCGGGGTCGGTGCCCTCGCCGGCTTTGACCAAGATTCGCGTCGCGTGTGCCTCGGTGGTGTGCGCGGCCAGGGTGTCGGCGGGGAGCAAGAGGCTGTCGTAGCCGTCCGGGGCGGTGAACAGGGCCGCCACCCGCACGTCGAGGGTGGTGTTGTCGCCCATCCGCAGCGTGATCGTGCTGCCGACGTCGACGCCCAGCGTCTTGGCGTGCTCGTCCCCGATCGCGATCGTGTCGCCGTGCAGGTCGGCGAGGCGGCCCGTCGTGACCTGCACCGGGGTGGTGGCGTCGGCGCCCTCGGCGGTGACGCCCTGGAGGGTCCAGCCCTCGTTCGACGGCGAGCTGTCCGCCGGCTGCTCGATGAAGCCGACGCTGTCGACGTACTCCGAGGCTCCCGCGACGTTCGGCAGGTCGTTGATCCGGTGCACCAGGTCCGGGTCGAAACGGTCCTGAGTGGACACCACGGCGTCGGCGACCAGGTTGCCGGCGAAGGCCCGCCGATCGGCCTCGTCGTTGGTCGTCTGCACGTACAGCATGCCGGTCGAGACCGCGGTCAGCAGGATCACCGGCCCGAGCACGGCCGCGGTCCGGCCGCCGTGGCCACGCGCGTTGAGCACGGCGAGCTGGCCGGTCACGCCACCCAGCGCGCGCACGGGCCACTGCACGGCGAAGGTCGTGACCTTCGTCAGCACGGGTGCGAGCACGGCGAACCCGATGGCGAGCAGGATCACCGCGGGCGCGGCGGTGGCCGGCGTGAGTGGTCCGCTCACCACGGCGATGGTCACGATGGTCATGGCGATGCCACCGGCCAGGGCGATCACCGCCGGCAGCACGCGTCCGCGGCCGATCGGCCCGCCCTCGGCCGAAACCTCCGCGAGCGCCTGGGCCGGCTTGACGCGCGACGCCCGCCGTCCGGCGCCCACGGCACCGGCCAGGGCCGCGAGGATCGCCATCGCCATGGCGGCCACCGTCGGGATCCAGCCCTGCCGGAACGCCAGGCCGGCCGCGGCGATCCCGCGCTCGGTCAGCCGGTCGAACACGAACTCGCCCAAGAACCGCCCCGGGAAGTAAGCCAGTGCGGTGGCGACGACAGCCAGCAGCAGCGTCTCACGGGAGATCAGCCGACGCAGGTGACGAGGTGTCGCCCCGACGGCTCGCAGCAACGCCAGATCCCGCCGGCGCTGGGCGACCGAAAGGCCGAGCATGGAAGCCACACCGAAGACGGACACCAGGATCGCGAAGGCGGTGAAGACGCCGGCCAGTGCCATGACGGTGACGCCGCTCGCCTTCGCCTCGCGCAGTTCGGCCTGTCCCCGCTCGTCACCGACCAGGGTGACGGTTCCGGCAGCCAGGTTGGCGTCGATTCGCTCCTGGAGTTCGCTGACGGCCACGCCCGGCTCGGCCAGCACACCGATCGCGTCGACCGTTCCCGGCGGCGGGGCCCCCTCGAAGACGAAGCTCTCGGTCTCCCGCACCCCGGGCAGCGCCGCGATCGTGTCCGCCAACCCCGCGTCGATGTGGACCCGCTCGGGCAGGATCGGCGGTTCGTCGGAGTCGCCGCCGGCGTCGTGGTACTCCTGGTCACCGGCGACGACCACGTCGGCCGAGGCCAGCCGCTGCGGCGGCACAGCCGTGCGGGTGCCGGTCTCGATCAGGCCGCCACAGGCCATCATGATGGCCGCCGCGAAGAACACGGCGAGGAAGGCCGCCACGAACAGGCCGGCGCGGTACCGCAGGGTGCGCAGTGCGAGCTGCAGCATCAGCGCTGCCCTCCCCGGTTCGCCACCGGCTGCGAGCGGGGGCCTTCGTCGGCGAAGGCCCCCAAGCGGGTCATCCGGTCGGCCACGGATTCGGCGGTCGGCGAGTGCAGCTCACCGGCCAGCCGCCCGTCGGCGAGGAACAGGACACGATCGGCGTACGACGCCGCGACCGGGTCGTGGGTCACCATCACGATCGTCTGACCGGCCGCCCGCGACGAGTGCCGCAGCAAGCCGAGAATGTCCCGCGCGGTCCTGGTGTCCAGGGCGCCGGTCGGCTCGTCGGCGAAGATGACGGCGGGGTCGCTGATCAACGCCCTGGCGATGGCGACCCGTTGCTGCTGCCCACCGGACAGCTCCGCCGGACGGTGGTTGCTCCGCTGGGCGAGGCCGACCTGCTCGAGGATCCGCGCGACCCGGTCCCGGTCGGGTTTGCGGCCGGCGAGCCGCAGCGGCAGCGTCACGTTCTGCCGCACGGTCAGGACCGGCAGCAGGTTGAACGACTGGAAGACGAACCCGATCCGGTCCCGCCGCAGCTTGGTCAGCTCGGTCTCGGACAGCTCGCTGAGCTCGTGCTCCTCCAGCAGCACCGAACCGGACGTCGGCTGATCGAGCCCGGCCGCGCACTGCAACAGGGTGCTCTTGCCGGAACCCGACGGCCCCATGATCGCCGTGAACGTCCCGCGGCCGAACCGCGTCGTCACCTCCTCCAGCGCCACCACCTGGTTGTCGCGCTTCCCATAGAGCTTGCGAACGGCCGTCAGCCGAATCGCGTCGCCGCTGTTCCCGGGGTTCATCGAACTTCTTCCTGCCGTGCCGGACGATTCCGCTATCAACCCTGTCGCGCACCGCGGTGTCCGACATCGTTTGCCGGGACCGTCTTCGCCTGGTGCGTACGGACCGGTCCGGCCCGGTTCTGGTGCGAACGCACTACACGCGCGCCGGGTCGATCGATGCGATGATCGTCGTGTGGAGTTGCGTCAACTGGAGTGCTTCGTCGCCGTCGTGGAAGAGTCCGGCTTCACCCGCGCCGCGGCCCGGTTGCACGTCGTCCAGTCCGCCGTGTCCGCGACGATCGCGTCCCTGGAACGGGAACTGGGGGCTCCCTTGCTGGTGCGCACCGGCAGGCAGATCACGCTGACCGACGCCGGCCGGCAACTGCTGCCGAAGGCGCGGGCGACACTGGACGCCGCCCGCGCTGCCCGCGACGCAGTGCACGAGGTCACCGGTGGCATCCGCGGCACGTTGCGCGTCGGCACCATGAGTTCTCTGGGAATGATCGATCTTCCCGCCGTGCTGGGCCAGTTCCACCGTGAACACCCCGAGGTGTCCGTGCACCTGGCGATCGTGGGCACCGGATCCACGGGACTCGTGACCGAACTGACGGAAGGCCGGCTCGACCTGGCGTTCATTTCCCTTCCCGGCCGGCCGCCGGCCGGCGTGCACGTGCGGGAGCTGACGTCTGTCCCGTTGGATCTGGTCGTCCGGCGAGATCACGCGCTCGCGGCACGAAGGGAGGTGGCGATCTCGGAACTGGCCGACGAGTCCTTTGTCGACTTTCCGCTCGGCTACGGCAACCGCGCGGTGACCGACGAAGCGTTCGCCGCCGCCGGGCTGGGCCGCCACGTCGCGATCGAGATCACCGACATCACCGCCGGCACCGACTTCGTCCGCCACGGCCTCGGTGTCGCCCTGCTCCCGCGCGTGGTCCTGGTGCCCGACGAGGAACTGGCCGTGGTGCGTGTCACCGGCGCCGACCTGGACTGGCCCATCTCTTTGGCCACGGCCGCCGGCCGTGCTCCGGGTGCGGCTGCCCGGGCATTCGAACGTGGTGCGCGGCGGTACCTGGCCGCCAACGGCTGAACACACCCATCTGCCGGAGCGATCCACGCCATCGGAATACGTCGTTGGACACGGCGGGGTCGCCGCGACACAGTATTCCTGTGACGAAACCCCATGATGTTCTCGGTGGACGGCTGCCCTTGGTCGACCCATCGACTTTGACACCGGATCAGCAAAAGCTGTTCGACTCGATAATGGCGAACCAGTTGCCGTGGGCGAATGATTCGGGATTCGAGATCAGCACCGGGGACGGCCGGTTGATCGGCCCGTTCAACACGTTCCTCCGCCACCCGGAGATCGCCCTGCGGTTCCTCGAATTCGCGGCCGCGGAGTCGGGCCACACGTCGCTGACCGAACGCGTGCGGGAGGTCGTGATCGTCGCCGTCGGCGCCGTGTGGGGCACCGGTGCCCGATACGAGTTGTACGCGCACAAGATCATTGCCGCACAGCTGGGTCTCTCGTCGGACGTCATCGACGCCCTCGCAAAGGGCGAAGTGCCCGATGAACTGGATGCCGAAGAAAAGCTCGCGGTCCGTGTCACGCGGCAACTGCTGATCGAACACCAGCTTGACGACGATCTGTACCGCGCCGCCGAACAGGCTTTCGGCCAGCGGGGCCTGTACGACATCGGCGCGGTCATGGGTCAGTACCAGACGGTGTGCACGTTGCTGACCATGTTCCAGGTGCCCGCTCCCGAATGACCACCATCAAGGAGTACCGAATGACAGTTGACGACAAGCCGGCACTGACCACCGTCGCGACATTCCCGGAGCACTACTTCCTGGAGAACCTCGCGGTCCGACCGGACGGTTCGATGCTGGTGACCGCGCTCAATCGACGGGAACTCTGGTGGGTGCCCGCGCCGGCCGAGGACGCGACCATCGGTGCCGTGCTGGTGGACCGGCTCGACGGCCTGCCCATGAGCATCGTCGAGGCCGAGCCCGACGTGTTCTACGTCTCCTCCATGGCCCCGGCCACCCTGGACCGCTACGACCTGCGCGGCTGGAGCCCCGGTGCGCCGGTGAACCGGACCCGGACGCTGTCCTTCCCCGTGGAGGCGGCGGGGCTGAACGGCAGTGCCGTGCTGGCTCCCGGCGTCATCCTGATCGCGGATTGCGCGGCCGGCCTGATCTGGCGGGTCGACCTGACCGACGACGGCCTCGCCGGGAAGGCCGGCGTCTGGCTGAAGCACGACACCATGGTGCCGGGGACGGACGCGGACAAAGCCGTCCACCTGACCCAGACCTTCGCCATCCCCTACCCGGGGGTCAACGGGGTCCGGGTCGCCGAGAAGTCCGGCTACGTGTACTACACCGGCTCGTGGGAGCAGGTTTTCGCCCGCGTGGCCGTCGACCCGGTGACCCACCGGCCGGCCGGCGAGCCGGAGGTGGTGGCGAAGGGCATCCACGCGGTCGACGACTTCTGCGTCGACGAGGACGCCGGCGTCGCGTACGTCACGACCCACATCGACAACACCCTGTGGCGCGTCCCCCTCGATCCGGTGGTCGCGGCGACGGACAGCGAACTGATCATCGGCGAGCCGATCGACCACCGGTTCCTCGGCCCCTCCAGTGCCGCGTGGGGCCGTCAGGACGGTGACCACGGCCGGGTCGCCTACTTCACCACCGACGGCGGACACACACCGCCGAACCCGGCCGGCGTCATCAAGCCCGCCGCGGTCGTGCGCGTCGAGTTCCGCACTTCTCGAGCAACGTCGGAGATAAGCTGATCTTGTGCTGCGGTCCAGGGACATCTCGCGGTGGCGGGAGGGAACGGTCGTCGCGGTGGCGTTCGCCGTCTGCCTGCTCGGTGGTGCCCTGCGGGTGGCCGACACGGTGACGGCGCCACCGGTGGCGGCCTACCTCCTCGCCGCGGTGTCGTCCGGGTTGCTCCCGGCGCGGCACCGCGCGCCCGTGGCCACCGTGATCGCCACGACCGGGTGCGGCATGCTCGTCGCGCCGATCGGCCTGCTGTCGACCCCGCTCATGGTGGCCCCCACCGCCGTCAGCGCGTACTCGCTCGCCGTCCGCGCCGAACGGCGAGTGGTGCTCGCCGCCCTGCTCCCGGCGGCGGCGCTGCTCGTCGCCGTTCCCCCGTTGTCCGAAACGGACTTCTCGTGGGCGGACATCAGCAGGCTGGCGACCGTGGCCGCGACCCCACTCGTGGCTGCCGTGTTCGGTCGGTCGACGCGGCACCGGCGGGCCTACCTGACGATCATGGAGGAGCGGGCACGCCGGGCCGAGGAAAGCCGGGACGAGGAGGCACGCCGGAGGGTCGCCGGGGAACGGCTGCGCATCGCCCGCGAGCTGCACGACCTGGTGGCCCACCAGATCACCCTGGCCAACGCGCAGGCCACCGTCGCCGCCCACCTGTTCGCGACCCGCCCGGAGCAGGCCCGCACGAGCCTGGACGAACTGGTCGGGACCACGCGCCACGCCCTCGACGAACTACGGGCCACGGTCGGCCTGCTGCGCCAGCCCGAAGACACCTCCGCACTCACCGAGCCGGCGCCCGGGCTGGCGCAGGTCCCCGAGCTGCTGAGCACGTTCCACCGCGCCGGCCTGGCGGTGTCGATGCACGAGGACGGCCCGGCCAGGCCACTGCCGCCGGCCGTGGACCTCACCGCCTACCGCGTCATCCAAGAAGCCCTGACCAACGTGACCAAGCACGCCGCCACCGGTGGTGCAGAGGTGCGCCTGGCCTGGAACCGCGACCACGTGACCATCACGATCACCGACGACGGCGGCGGCGCCCGCAAGGCTCAAGAGCGCCCGCCCGGCTACGGTCTGATCGGGATGCGTGAACGGGCGGCCGCGGTCGGCGGGACCGTCGTCGCGGGCGCGCGTCCCGAAGGGGGTTTCCGCGTCTCCGCCCGCCTGCCTCTTCCCGCCGCCAGTAAAACAGCGCGGAGAACCGACGGAGCGACCGATGGCGAGGGCCGATGATCCACGACACCCCAGGCAACGGACCCGAAACCGGGGATGACGCGGCGCCGCTCCGGGTCCTCCTCGCCGACGACCAGGCGTTGCTGCGCGGCGCTTTCCGGACGCTCCTCGACAGCGCGGACGACATCACCGTGGTCGGCGAGGCGGGCGACGGCAGGGAGGCCGTGGCCCTGGCCCGCAAGCTGCGCCCGGACGTGGTGATCACGGACATCCGGATGCCCGGCACCGACGGCCTCGCCGCCACCGCGGAGATCTGCGCCGATCCGGATCTGCGGGCCACCCGCGTCCTGATCCTCACCACTTACGAGACCGACGAGTACGTCGCCCAGGCCCTGCGCGCCGGGGCCAGCGGCTTCATCGGCAAGGGGATCGAGGCGCAGGGCCTGCTCGACGCCGTGCGCACGATCGCCAGCGGCGACACCCTCCTGTCCCCGGCGGCGACCCGCTCCCTGGTGGCCCGCTTCCTCGCCACACCCGCCGACACCCCACCCCGCGATCCCGAACGGCTCGCCGCGCTCACCCCGCGCGAACGCGAGATGGTCGCGCTCGTCGCAACCGGTCTGTCCAATGTGGAGATCGCCGACCGGATGTACCTCAGCCCCTTCACCGTCCGCGCCCACGTGCAGCGCGCCATGTCCAAACTGGACGCACGCGACCGCGCGCAACTCGTGGTCATCGCCTACCAGACCGGTCTGGTGGCCGGAACGGAATCTCCGTCCTGAAGCCGGTATCGTGAGTGTTCAGGGCGGTTAGAACCGCCCTGAACACTCACGACAACCCACTTCGATACAGGCACTAACCGATCGTCAGGCTCGACGGGGCGGGCGTCTCCAGCCGGAAGGCCGTACCGCTGTGGCCGCGTGTCTCACTGCGGTAGCGCCCGGGCGTGCGTCCGTGGGCCCGGGTGAAGGCGCGGGTGAACGCCGGCACCGACCCGTAGCCGACCGCCTCGGCGATCGTCTCTAGGGAGTCGTGGCTGTCGCGCAGCCGCACGGCGGCCAGATCCATGCGCCAGTTCGCCAGGTACGCAGCCGGGGTGTGTCCCGTCGCGGCCGGGAACCGGCGGGCGAGGGTCGCGCGGGAGACCGAGATGGCTTCGGCGAGCATCGAGGTCGTCCACGGAATGGCCGGATTCTCGTGCAGCTGCCGGAGCGCCTTGCCGATGACCGGGTCGTAGAGCGCCCCCAGCCAGGTGCCGAAGCACTCGGGGGGATTCACCGCGAGCCAGGCACGCAGCATCTGCACGAGCACGATGTCGACCAGGCTCTTCAGCACGGCAGGCGTGGCGAGCTGCGGATGGGCGAGTTCCCGGGCGAGCATGCGCACAGCATCGGTCAGCCCCGGTGTCCCCGCCTCGGCCCGCACGTGCACGAGACCGGGTAGCAAGGTCAGGATCTGGGTGAGCGCGGCCGGGTCGCAGTCGTAGTGGATGGTGACGATCCGCGTGGTCGCGGGCCGCGACCCGAGGCTGATCACTTCACCGGTGCCGCGCCCGCGAGCGGCCACGTGCTCGCACCGGCCGTGAGTGTCCGCGGGGTCGTCGGTGAGGCCGTGCGGGGTGCCGGCGGGCAGCAGGACCACGTCACCGGCCGCCAGTTCCACCGGTTCGCGGCCGGCGACCGTGAGCCAGGCACTGCCCGCGGTCACGGCGTGCAGGGCGGCCCCGGGATAGTCGTCCAGGGCGATCGCCCATCGGCCGCCGGCTTCGACGCGGGTGCTCAGCGCGCCTTTGACGCCCGAGATCGCCAGGGCGTCGGTCAGGGGATCCACGAGCTGACCTTAAGGCAAATGAGGCAGCAGATCAAATACCTGAGTCGTACGGGCATGGTTCGCCTCACTGGTCGCTACATATGGTCTCGGGAGCACCATCGAGAAGGAGTCACCATGGACTACCACAGCTGGACAGGCCTCGAGATCACCGTCGTGGACGGTGTGGCCACCGTGTCGCTCGACCACCCGCCCCTCAACCTGATGGACGGCGTACTGCTGCCGTCACTGCGCGGGTTCGTGCACCAGGTGCGCACCGACGCGGACGTCCGGGTGATCGTGTTCCAGAGCGCCGATCCGGAGTTCTTCAGCGCCCACGGCGACATGGCCTACGTCACCGACCCGGACGCCCTGCCCGCCGCGACCCAGGCCGCGATCGACGCCGCCCCGGGAGCCGTGCTCCCGGACGGCCTGAACATCCTGCAGGCCTTGAGCCTGGAGATCCGCGACCTTCCGCAGGTCACCATCGGCAAGGTGGCCGGGTTCGCCCGTGGCGCCGGCAACGAGTTCCTGATGTCCCTCGACATGCGGTTCGCCGCGATCGGCAAATCCGGCCAGGCCCAGCCCGAATCCACCCTGGCGATCCTCCCCGGCGGCGGTGGCACGGTGAACATGACCCGCCTGCTCGGCCCGGCCCGCGCCCTGGAACTGCTCATCGGCGGCCGGCTCGTCGGCGCCGAAGTGGCCGAGCGCTACGGCCTGGTGAACCGGGCCCTGCCCGCCGACGAGATCGACGCCTTCGTCGACACCCTGGCCCGCCGGATGGCGGGCGTGCGCCCCGAAGTCGTCGCCGCGATCAAGACCACCGTCCGAGCCGCGACCCCGCCCGCCCCCGTCGAGGCCTACGCCGCCGAAAACGCCGCCCTGTACTCACTGTTCACCGAGGACATGGTCGAGGTCGCCCGGAAGCAGCTGGCAGCGGGCGTGCAGACCCGTGAGGGCGAGCGGGATCTCGAGGGGCTCGTCGACAGCCTGTCACCCGGGTTCCGGCCCGCGGCTCAGCGGTAGAGCCGTCCAGTGATGTCTCACTGTGTCGTCACTTGTGCTACGGTTGCGATGACACAGTGAGACATCACTTGAGGAGATGCGAGGATGACGGAGCGTGAAATCTGGGTCCTGGGGGCCACCGGCCGCATCGGCCGGTCGGTAGCCGCACGGCTGGCCGAGCAGGGCGCCGCCCCGGTGCTGGTCGGCCGGCGCCGGGAGAGCCTCGCCGCCCTGCGCGCCGGCACGGCCGGCGAAATCCTCGTCGCCGACGGCACGGAATCCATCGCGGACGCGATCAGGGCGCGACGGCCGGGTGTCGTGGTCAATCTCGTCGGGAACTACGGCGAGACGGCATCCGCGCTGGTCGAGGCGGTCCTGCCGGACGGCCACTACGTCGATCTGGCCACCGACCTGAGCGCCGTTTCGCACCTGCTCGATCGGCACTCCGAGGCAGAAGCCGCGGGCCGCACCCTGGTCACCGGTGCCGGATTCGGAGTTCTCGCGACCGAAGCGGTGGTGGCGGCCCTGTGCACCGACCGCTCGGCGCCCAGCCACGTCCGGGTCGACGCGCTGGCGTCGGTCGCCGTGGAATCCGGCGTTGTGGGCGACGCCTTCGCGTCTTCGATCGTCGAGGCGATCACCAGGGGCGGACGGCGCTACCAGAACGGCCAACTGGTCAAGGCCCGGTTCGGCGCAGACCCGCGAACGGTCACACTGCCCGACGGTGAGACGGTGAAGTCCGCCGGAGCGCCCTCGGCCGAACTGGTGGCCGCGCAGCGGGCCAGCGGAGCGCCGTCGGTCACCGTGACGTCCGCACTGGCACCCACTTCGCCGCTGGCGAGCGCGGTCCTGCCGCTAGCCGCCGCACTCCTGTCCGTTCCGGCAGTGCGGCGGTTCGCCGTCCGTCGCATGGCGCGGGCAAGCATGAAAGCCGCACCGCGTCCGCGTCGGCACTCGTGGGGACACGCGGTGCTCACCTGGCCCGACGGCACCACGCGCGAGGGCTGGTTGCGAGCCGACGACGGAATGGACTACACGGCCGCCGTCGTCACCGAGGTCGCACTGCGGCTGGCGCGCGGTGAAGGCAAGCCCGGTGCCTACACCCCGGCGGCCGCGTTCGGGCCGGATCTCGCCGTTGCCGCCGGCGGCACGTTCATCCTCGACTGACAACGGGAGAAACGAACATGACCGAGAATGTCCAGGACAAAATGGCACGGCGCGATGTCGAGTTCGACTCCGGGCACGTGAAACTACGCGGCTGGCTGGCGACGCCGGACACCCGCGGGCCGCACCCCGTGGTCATACTGGCGCACGGCCTGGGCGGGTTGAAGGAATGGACCATTCCCGCCGTCGCCCGCGCACTGGTCGCCGCCGGCATCGGCGCACTGGCCTTCGACTACCGCAACTTCGGCGACAGCGAAGGGCTTCCCCGCGATGAGGTCGACCACACCGGGCAGATCGAAGACTTCCGCAGCGCGATCACCTTCGCCACCACGCTCCCCGACGTCGACGCCGCACGCATCGGGATCTGGGGAACGAGCCTGGGCGGCCGCAACGTCCTCGCCGTCGCGGCGGTCGACCGCCGGATCAAGTGCGCCCTCGCCCAAGTTCCACTGATCACCACCAGCCCGGAGCACTGGGCCGCGTTCATCAGCGACGGAGACGTCGATGCCTACGAGCGGGCACTCGCCGACGACCGCCGCGATCGAGCGCTCGGCAAGGAACCCCGGTACATCCACTTCCCCGAAGACCCCACCACCGACTACGGCAGCCACTTCGCCACCTTCGGCGACGAGGAGCGCCGCAACTGGAACAAGCGGGTCACCCTCCGTTCCTTCGAACCCACCCCGATCGACGACATCATGCCGCTCATGAAACAGATCGCCCCCACCCCGCTGCGGATGATCCTGACCAACCCGGACGCCGACTGTTCGACCGATCTGCAGCTCGCCGCTTATGCCGCAGCAGGAGAACCGAAGTCGATCATGGTCCTGCCAGGGCACCACTACATCCTCTACACCGAATGGAAGGACGTGGCGGTCGCAGCCGCACGGGACTGGTTCGTCGAGCACCTCACGAGGGAATAGCGGCCCGGGCCCGCAAGGGCACCATGACGAGCGGGTTCAGCCGGTCGTCACTCATGACGTGGCCGGGGCGCCTCGGGGCCGGACGGGCAGGCTGGACACGGCGTGCATGAAGTCGGCACGCCAGGTCAGCTCGCCGGCCGGAACGGCGAGGTCGAGGTCGGGGTACCGGTTCAGCAGGGCGGCGAACGCGACCTGGGCTTCCAGCCGGGCCAGGGGCGCGCCCAGGCAGTAGTGGATGCCGTGGCCGAAACCGAGGTGCGGGTTCTCGACCCGGTCCAGCCGCAGCCGGTCTGCCTCGGGGAACCGGCTCCGGTCGCGGTTGGCCTGCGCCAGGCCGACGTCGATGGGCGTGCCGGCCGCGACGGTCCGGCCGTCGAACTCGAACGTCTCGGCGGCGGCCCGGTAGGTGGTCGTGGCCAGTGGGGTGTCGAACCGGATGAACTCCTCGATCGCGGTGGGCAGCAGCCCGGGCTCGGCCCGCAGCCGGTTCCACCGCTCGCGGTCCTCGAGCAGCCGGAACACGCCGTTGCCGATCAGGCCGGCGGTCGTTTCGTGCCCGCCGACCAGGAGTGCGAAGACCATCGAGGTGAGTTCGCCGTCGGACAACCGGTCCTGCTCCGCACGAACCGCGATCAGGTCACTGAGCAGGCCATCGCCGGGGTGGGCGCGCTGGTCGGCGATCATCCCCCGGATGACGCCGAGCAACCGGGTCAGCTGGGCGGGCTGCTCGTGTTCCCGGGCAGCGCCGCCGGCCACGATGGCGGTCCACGTGCGGAACTCCTCGCGGCTGTCGGCCGGGACGCCGAGCAGGTCACAGATGACCTGCATCGACAGCGGCCACGCGTACGCCTCGATCAGGTCCAGCGTCTCGGGCCGGTCCATCGCGTCCAGCAGATCGGCCGCGACGCGCTCGACGCGCGGGCGCAACGCCTCGATGCGCGCGGCGGAGAAGGCGGCCGAGACCAGACGGCGCAGGCGGGTGTGGCCCGGCGGATCGAGGAACAGGATCATGCGCAGCATCGCGTCACCCAGTTCCGGGGAGAGTCCCCTCGCTTCCGCGTCAAGGACTTTCGACGTCCGCCGTTCGGACAGCATCCGCCGCGCAGCGTCGAAACCGGTCACCAGCAGGGGCGTCATGGGCTGCTCCTCACCGAATCCAGGTGCCGTGGTGTCTGCCAACGTAAGTGGCGTGCCGGTGCCTCCGATTGGATCTGGGAGCCATGGGGTGGAAGATGCGGGCCACAATGGCGATATGAGCGGGAGTCCGGAACTCGATGAGCACACCGGCAGCTGCGACCGACCGCCGGAATACGCCACCGGCACGGAGCTCGGCGCCCGGGTACGGACCCGCGAGGCCCGGGTACGGGACGCCGTCCTCACCGACTTCCGCACCGCGGTCAGGCTGCGATCAGGCACCACGCAGCGGGCGGCGGACGAGCTGCGGCTGTACGTCGTGCACCGGGGTTCCTGGACTCTGCAGCACTCCGGCAGCCGGCTCGCCCTGCCGGGAGGGCGGTTCACGGTCCGGCGCTCCGCCGGCCTGACCGGCTTCGAGATGAGCCCGCAGACCGCCGGCGCCACCATCGCGCTGCCCGCCGGGGCCATCGGCGGCCACGCGGGCGACAAACCGGTCAGCGGCCCGGCCGTCGCACCCGAAGTACGCCTCCTGCTGGCCCACGCCAGCCTGCTCCACGACACGATCGACGAACTCGCCGGCCACGGCGTCGAAGCAGCCAGAAACGCACTGATCGAGCTGACCCGCGGCGTGGTGCACCACTACGTCGACGACACCGAACCCACCCTGGCCCCCGCGCTGGCCACGGCTGCCCGCGAACTCGCCGATCAGTGGCTCACCCACCCCGAACTGACACCCGGCTTGCTCGCCCGTCAACTGCACGTCTCCATCCGCACCCTGAACCGCGCGTTCGCCGGCACCGGCGAATCCGTCGCCGCCTACATCCGGCGCCGTCGCCTGGAAGAGGCCCGCCGCGCGCTGGCCGCCGGCCGGCCCGTCTCGGAGGTCGCGGCCCGCTGGCAGTTCGCCGACAGCAGCCACTTCATCCGTTCGTTTCGCCGGCGCTACAACCAAACTCCAGCCCAGTACGCCCGCGACCGGTAGCCGAGCGCGGTCGCCGTCAGGAAGTGAATTCGGCGGTGATCGCGCCGATGTTCGCGAACTCAGCGCTAACCGACATTCCTCCGGTCACCGGAATGGACGCGTGGAGCGCGCCGGCAAGCACGAGGTCACCCGGCCGCAAGGAAACCCCGAACTCGGCCAACTTGTCGGCGAGCCAGACAACCCCGCGAATCGGGTTCCCGAGCACGGCAGCTCCGGCAGCCGTCGATACGACCTCGCCGTTGACCGTGAGGACCATTCCGATGGTGCGGAGATCGATTTCCGCGACCGGCGTCACGACTTCACCGCGAACAACCTTCGCGCAAGACGCGTTGTCGGCGATCGTGTCGGCCAAGCCGATCTTCCACGCGCTGATGCGGCTGTCGATCACCTCGATCACCGGAAGCGCGCCCACGATCGCTTCGAGCGCGTCAGCTTCGGTGACGCCTGGCCCGCGCAGTTCGCGGTCCATGAGGAAAGCCACTTCCGCCTCGACCCGCGGCTGGATCAGACCGGACACCGGGATCGGTTGGCCGTCGGCTTGGAGCATGTCGGCGAAAAGGACCCCGTAGTCGGGTTCGTCGACGCCGAGTTGTTCCTGCATGGCAACGGAGGTCAGGCCGACCTTGTGACCGACAACAGCACCGCCGTCTCGCAGGCGGCGAGCGACGTTCAGCTGCTGGATCCGGTACGAATCCGCGACAGTCAGCCCCGGGACCTGCTCTGACAACGGCTCGATGGTGCGGCGGTTCAGCTCCGCATTGTGAAGTTGCGCCGCAAGGTCCTCCAGGCTCGGGGCTGCTGCTCGGCCGGTGTCGACGCTGATGGTCTTCAGCTCGCCGAGCACGGACATCGCCCTGCGCCGAACGGACTGGTGCAGGTCGTCACCGAGATATGCGTTTTTGTCGTCCCAATCGTCGAACGTGAGGATGGCGGCATGGGTGAACGGGGCGGACGACTCCGGAAATCCTCGATTCTCGCTGATCGAGACGTCCTTGACGGCGGGGATGGTGGCGAAACTCCGGATACCCTCCAGAACCTCCTCCACCTCCGCTTGCGGCGAGTCCTTCCGGAACCAGAAGAACATCACGTGGTGAATCACTACGTACTCCACTCCTTGAGACGACGTACCAGCTCGGTGGCGTCGTCACCGACAGGGGTCACCTGGAGGTTGGTCACGCCCGATTCGCGGAAGGCCTCGATCCGTTCCTTGACGTACGAGGCCGGGCCGACGAGGTTGACCCGTTCCAGCAGTTCGAGCGGTACGGCTGCCTCGGCCTCCCGCTTCTTGCCATCGAGGTAGAGCTCCTGGATCCGCCGGGCCTCGTCCTCGTAGCCGTACCAACGAATGAGGTCGTTGTAGAAGTTCTTGCGGCGACTGCCCATACCGCCGATGTAGCGGGCGAACACCGGACGGACGAGGTCGAGGACGCCCTTCACGTCTTCTCCGACGGCCACCACGCCACCGGCCACGATCTCCAGCGGCGCGAGATCCGCGGAGCGTGCGGCCGCTCCGGCGGCGAGCGCGTCACCCCATACCCGAGCGGCGTCCTCGGGCGAGTAGAGGAACGGCAGCCAGCCGTCGGCGTACGACGCGGCGCCCTCGACCGACTTCGGGCCCAGGGCAGCGAGGTAGATCGGGACCGAGGTACGCGGCGGCCTGCTCATCAGCTTGAGCGGCCTGCTCCCGGGGAGCGGCACTTGGAAGGACGGGCCGTCGTGTTCGACCCGCTCACGGCGCAGGGCGGCGCGCATGATCTCCACGACTTCCTTGGTCCGGCCGACGGGCCGGGCGTAGGGCACGCCGTGCCAGCCCTCGACGACCTGCGGTCCGGAGGCACCCAGGCCGATGACGGCGCGGCCGCCGGAGACGCTGTCGAGGCCCGCCGCGGTCTGGGCGAGCAGGGCCGGTGTGCGGGAGTAGACGTTGAGGATCGCCGACCCGATCTCGACGGTCGAGGTGCGCGCCGCGAGGTAGCCCATCAGCGTCGGGGAGTCGAAGCCGTAGCCTTCCGCGACCCACACCGTGTCGAGCCCGGCGGCCTCGAAGGCGGCGACCTGCTCGGCGGCCGCCCGCGGGTCGCCGCCGTGGGTCAGCGTGGTCGACAGCCTCACGACCGGGCCGCGGAGTCGAAACTGGCGCCCAGACCGACACTGGCGCCTCCGTCGACCGGGGTCACCGTGCCGGTCACGTACCTCGAGCCCGGTGAGACCAGCATGGCGGCGAGGTCCGCGAACTCCCGGGACGCGCCGACGCGTCCCAGCGGCACCGTGCTCCCCAGCCGCTCCTTGGACAGCTCGGGCTGACGCTCGATGGTCTTGGCGAGCAGTGGTGTGTCGAAGTAGCCGGCCAGCAGGGTGTTGACGCTGATGTCCTGCGCACCGACCTCGAGGGCGAGGGTCTGCGCGTAGCCGATCACCGCCGACCACACCGTCGTCGGCGCGGCCATGCCGACCGCGGGACGCCGGGCGACCGCCGACACGACGTTGAGGATGCTGCCGCCCTCGGCCGTCATGTGCGGCAGCGTGGACCGCACGGACCTGACGACGTAGAAGAAGTGCCGTTCGAAGGCCTGCTGCCAGACCTCGTCGGTGAGCTCGGAGATCCGCCGGATCGGCGGTCCGCCGTCGTTGGTCACCAGCACGTGGACGGCGTCCCCGAACCGCTCCAGCGTCGAGGCGGTCACCATCTCCAGGTCCGCGGCGCTCGAGCAGTCGGCGGCCAGGCCGAGGACCCGCTCCTCGCCGTACCTCTCGGTGAGCTGCCTCTCCGCCGCGGCGACCTTCTCCGCGCGCCGCGCGAAGAAGGCGACGTGGGCGCCCTCGGCCAGGAGGCGCTCGGCGATCGCGAAGCCGAGCCCGTCGCTGCCGCCGCCGACGATGGCGACCTTGCCCGTCAGTCCCAGGTCCATCACGCCACCCCGATCTCGGCGAGGAAAGCCTCGGCATTGCCCGTGAAGATGTCGTCGAGGACGTCATCCGGATAACCCTGCTCACGCCAGTCGGCGACCAGCCGCTCGTGGCTGAGCATCGGGTAGTCGGCACCGAAGAACACGCGCTTGCGCAGCCGCTTCCCGATCTCGCGCTTGAGCTCGTCGGGGAAGTAGCGCGGGGACCAGCCGTGCAGCTCCAGCCAGACGTTCCCCTTGTGCAGGGCCGTCGCGATCATCTCCGACTGCCAGGGCCAGGCCACCCGGCCCGCGATCACGTTGAGGTCGGGGTGGCGCGCGGCCACCCGATCGACGTACCGCGGGTGGCCGCCCTCCAGGGTGATGCCCATGCCGCCGCGGGTGCCGGCACCGGTCGCCGACATCCCGACGTGCACCAGGACCGGACGGCCTGCCTCGCGGCACAGGTTCAGGCAGGCCGCCCAGCCCGGCTCGTCCGGCGGGCCTGCCGGGGTGAACGAGTGCACCGCCAGTCCGATCAGCCCGGGTCCGTCGCTGAGGCAGCGCTCCAGCTCCTTGACGTGGGCCGGCTGCGTGGGGTCGATGCCGATCCAGTGGCCGAGGACGACGTCGGGGTGCCGGCGCGCGAAGTCGAAGGCGTAGTCGTGCTGCTCCCGGACGGCGCCGGCCTCCAACGTGTAGGTGAAGGCGAAGTCCAGCATCACCCGGGCGTTCGCCGCGCGGAACTGCTCGGCCTGCTCCTCGTCGCTGACGAAGCTCATGCCCCACTTGAAGTAACCCCGCAGGGCTTCGCGGTCCGCCGCGGTCTCATACGGACTGCCGCGCCACCCGCGTTCGGTGCCCCAATGGGAGTGGAAGTCGATCAGGCGGGGGGTCGTGTCTGTGCTCAACGCTGAGGGCCTTTCCTCGATGCTGACGGGTCAGTGGACGTTGCGCGTCGAGTCGCGCCAATAGGGAGCCCGCAGTGCCTTCTTGTCGACCTTCCCGACCGCCGTCTGGGGCAGCGAGTCGACGACCACGACCTGCTTGGGCGCGTACATCGAGCCCTTGACCTGCTTGACGAAGGCCTGGAGCGCGGGCCCGTCGATCTCCTGCCCCGAACGGGCCACCACGAACGCGGCGACGACCTCGCCCCACCGCTCGTCGGGCACGCCGATGACCGCGGCCGAGCTCACCGACGGATGGCCGGTCAGGGCCGCCTCGACCTCGCTGGCGTAGATGTTGAAGCCGCCGGAGATGATCATGTCCTTCTTGCGGTCCACGATGTAGAGCAGGCCCTGGTCGTCCTGGCGAGCGAGGTCGCCGGTGTGGAGCCAGCCGTCCTTGAGCGCCTCGCCGGTCTGTTCGGGCAGGTTCCGGTAGCCGAGCATGACGCCGCGGTTGCGCATGACGATCTCGCCGACCTCGCCAACGGCCACGTCGTGGCCGCCGTCGTCGACCAGCCGGATGCGGTTGCCGAGCACCGGCCGGCCGCAGGAGCCGAGCCGCTCGAGGTCGGCTGTCTCGTGGGCGGCCTTGGGCAGCACGGTCCCGATGCCGGTCGACTCGGTCTGGCCGTAGAGCTGGGCGAAGACCGGCCCGATGCGTTCGCGCGCCTCGGCCAGCCGCACCGGCGACATCGGCCCGGTGGCGTACCAGATCACCTCGAGGCTCGACAGGTCCCTGGTCTCCGGCCGAGCGTGGTCGAGCAGCGCGTAGATCATCGTCGGCATCCCCGTGAAGCAGTTGATGCGCTCCGCCTCGATCACGTCGAAGAAGCGGCCGGGCTCGAAGCCCTGCTCGACGACGACCGTCCCGCCGCGCAGCAGGGTCGGGACGACGCTGAGCACGGTGGCATGGGTGAGCGGCGCCGCGGCCAGGTAGCGCGGCCGGTGCGGCTGCTCGAAGTCCACCAGGTGCGAGAGCGCCAGGTGCGCCATCGCCCGGTGCGGCAGCATCACGCCCTTGGGCCGGCCGGTCGTGCCGCCGGTGTACTGCAGCCACGCGACGTCGGACTCGGTGGCCGGCCCGGCATCGAGCGCTCGTGCGGCGTAGGACTCGCCCTCGGGCAGTCCCCCACCGGTCGGCACCACCAGCAGGTGGCGCAACGAGTCGACTTGGTCGAGGACCTGCCGGCCGTGCTCTTCGAAAGACGCCGACACCACGAGCACGGCCGCCTCGGCGTCCTCGCAGACCACGATGTGGTCCTGCACCGAGGCCAGGGCCTGGAGTCCCGTGAAGCGCCCGCCGAGGAGGTACGTCGCGGCCTGCACGATCCAGGACTCCGGCGTGTTCGGGCTGAGCATGGTGACGCCCACCCCCAGGCCGACGCCGCGCCGGCCGAGCGCGCCCATGTACTGCGAGACCAGGTCCCGCACCTGGGCGTAGGTCAGTCGCCGGTCGCCCGCGACGAACGCTTCCGACGAGCTGTGCCGCGTCAGCGACTGGACGATGAGGTCGCTCAGCGTCGCACCGGCCGAGGCCGCCGACGCTGGCGAAGAGCTCTGGGTAGTGGCGGAGGGAGTCACCCCTGCAGCGTCGGCTCCCGCACCATGGGGCTGCCACCGGTGTTCCGCCAGGAAATACGGCTAACCCGCCGACCTCTCACCCACGGGAGGACCGAGCCGACGAGCGGTAGCGGCCGGGTGTCTGACCGACCAGCTCGGTGAAGGCGTCGATGAAGCTGCTGGGGTTCGACCAGCCCAGCCGGATCGCCGTTTCGGTGACCGAGGCACCGTCGCTGAGCTCGATCAGCGCCCGTTGCGTGCGCAGCAGGGTGCGCCACTGGTGGAAGCTCATCGACAGCTCGCTGCCGAACAGCCGGCTCAGGGTGCGTTCGCTGGCGCCGGTGCGGTGGCCCAGCTCGGCCAGGGTCGCCGGGCTGGCCGGGTCCACGTGGAGCAGGTCGGTGACCGCCTTGAGCCGCCGGTCGTTGGGCTCCGGGAGGCGCAACGGCTCCGGTGCGGCGCGGGCGAGTTCGGCGAGTACGACGTCGATCAGCAGCCGCGCACGGGGACTCTCGAGCGGCTCGCCCTCGCTCATCAGCGCCAGAAAGGCCTCGCGCAGCAACGCGCTCACCACGAAGACCGACGGCTCGGCCGGCAGCTGCCCGGTCAGCGTCACCGGCAGCGACAGCACCCGGATGTCCGTCTCGCCGTACGCCTTGCTGCTGTGCACCGCGAAGGGCGGCACCCACATGATCCGGCTGGCCGGCGCCACCCAGGTGCCCACCTTGGTCGCGGTGACCAGTGCCCCGCGCGCGGCGTAGCGGAGCTGGCCGTAGTCGTGGAAGTGCGGGGCCACGTCGGTGCCGTGGGCCAGCGCCGCCGACAGCGGCGCGTCGTCGGTGCAGAAGCTCGGCTCGCCGCTGGGGTCGGACACGCGATCGAGGCTACCCGCCACTGGCGGGTTGTCGGAAGAACGTGGCGCGATACCGGTGGTACGCCGGGCGCCGCGCACCGCATCGTGGAGACATGGCACAACAGATCAAGTCCGAGGACTCCGGCACGATCGCGGTCTTCGGCGCGACGGGGCGACAGGGCGGGGCGGTCGTCGACGCGCTGCTGAACCACAAGGCCACGGTGCGGGCCCTGGTCCGCGACCCGCGATCCGACCGGGCTCAGGCGCTGGCCGCCCGCGGCGTCGAGCTGGCGGCCGTCCGGACCGACGACCCGGCGTCGCTGGCCGCCGCGCTGACGGCGGTCGAGGCGTTCTCCTTCATGACCCCGGAGGCGAACACCCTCGAAGAGGTCGAGACGGAAATCCGCATCGGCACCGCGCTCGTCGACGCGGCGGTCGCGGCACGCGTCCCGCACGTCGTGTTCAACTCGGTCTTCGGCGCGGACCGGGAGCGGGGTGTGCCGAACCACGACTCGAAGCACGCGATCGAGGAGTACCTGAGGAAGTCCGGCCTCAGTGCCGCGATGGTGCGCTCGGCCCCCTTCATGGAGGAGCTGGCACCGAAGCTGGAGCACGGAGAGATCGTGCTGAGGCTGCCGCTGCCGGAGGACGCCGCCCTGAAGATGATCTCGGTCCGGGACGTCGGCCGGGTCGCCGCCGCACTCCTGCTCGGCATCGCGGAGGCACCCGGCGGAGCCGTCGAGCTGGTCGGCGACGAGCTGACGGGCCCGGAGATCGCCGCGGCGTTCGGTGCGCGTGCCGGGCTCCCGGCACGCTACGAGGCTCTCCCGTTGAGCGTGCTTCCCACCGACCTCGACCGGGCGGTGTTCCGCCAGTTCGCGAAGGCCGCGGAACACCCGTCGGATCTCGCGGTGGTGCGGGCGATCGAGCCGGCCGCCCTCGACCTGGCCGGGTGGATCCGAGCCACCGGCTGGACACGTTGATCTTTCCCCTGGAGCGACTGGAGCAGGAAATGAAGGCGATCACCTACACCGAGTTCGGCGGCCCGGAAGTCCTCCGCCTCGAAGAGGTCGACGAGCCGCACGCCGGACCCGGGCAGGTGCGGCTGAAGGTCGTGGCGGCCGGGGTCAACCCGCTCGACTCCAAGATCCGCAACGGGTTGAGGCCGCAGGTCACGCCACCGTTCCCGGTGACCCCCGGCGTGGAGGCGGCCGGCGTCGTCGACGAGGTCGGCGAAGGCGTGACCGGCGTCGCGGTGGGCGACGAGGTCCTGGGCTGGACCGTCACCGGCGCGTACGCCGAGCACGCGCTGGCCGTCGACTTCGGCCCGAAGCCCGCGGACCTCGGCTGGGACCTCGCCGCGGCACTGCCCGTCGCCGTCGAGACCTCGGTCCGCGTGCTCGACGCCCTCGGCGTCGGCGAAGGCGACACGCTCCTGCTGCACGGCGCCGCCGGGGTGACCGCCGCCGTCGGTGTCCAGCTCGCGGTCACCCGCGGCGCCACGGTCATCGGCACCGCCTCCCCCGGCAACCACGACTACCTGCGCTCGCTGGGCGCGATCCCGGTCGCCTACGGCACCGGCCTCGCCGACCGGGTCCGCGCGGCCGCACCGCGGGGCATCGACGCCGTGTACGACGCCGCCGGGGCGGGCGACCTGGAGATGTCGATTGACCTGCTCGGCGGTACCGACCGGATCGTCACCATCGCCGATCACAAGGCCACCGAGCTGGGCGTCACCTTCTCCGGCCCCGGCGCGCCGTTCGGTTCCCGCCTAGGCGAGTACGCCCGCCTCGCGGCCGACGGCAAGCTCACGGTGCGCATCGCGCAGAGCTTTCCACTGGAGGACGCCGCTAAGGCGCAGGAGCTGAGCGCGAGCGGTCACGCCGGCGGGAAGCTCCTCCTGCGGCCGTAACTCAGCGCCCAGCCGGCTGGGGAGGCACGACGGCAGCGCGTCACGGTCCTGGCGAACCCGGCCGGCTCGTCCGCCTCCGCCGGTCCTGCCTGCCGCAGGTCCCGGGCCCCAGGTCTCGTCGAAGTACACCTCGGCGGTTCGGCGAATCTGTGCAAGCCGTTTTGTCGGTCAACTCGACGAACTTCACCGTGACGTTGCGTCGCTTGCCGTGCAGATCCCGCACGAACTAGGTGAACGCCACGGCGGAACGGCGGGCATTGAGACGATCAGGTGATTCTGGTGCTCGCAGTTTTCCGCCGGCTCCCGTTCCGGCAAAGTCGAACCGCAGCCCGATTCGACTGAGGAGCGCAGCGCGTGCCCTTCAACCCGAACCAGCCCAGAGGCCCGGACGGCAAATGGATCAAGAAAGGCAGCGTTTTCGGCGCGGCCGTCTTGGCGACAGTTGTGGCGGCAGCGAGCGGCGGAGACGTTGTCACTTCGGTCGGCGCCGGGCTCGACGCTGCGACGGCCCGGAGCGTGTCCGACGCGGACACGGCCAACAGCAAGAAGGCCGCTCGGAACGGCGATCGCGCCGAGGCATGGCGGCGGCTGACCGTCAAGGAGATCAGGAAGGAGATCAAGAGCAACCTGCGGTGCGCCGTCCAGTCGTTCGGACAGGTCCAGCAGTTCTTCCTGCGTCATCCGTGCGACAAGCTTGACCAATTGCTGTTCGTCGTGCAGGACAAGAACGGGAACACGATCGCAGGCTCGGTCACGTGGGTGAGGATGCCGTCGACCGAATCAGCCACACAGCTCGGCAGGCTGGAAGACACGTACGGATCCGGTGACGTGACTCCGTTCGCAACGGAGATTCTCGAAGCGGGCGGTTTTCGTTTCACCGGAAAGCACTACCGGTCGCGGCTGGACGGGAAGCTGGTCGTCATCGCCGAAACCGACCCGATCAAAGGCCGTCCATCCGACGCGTTCCTCAAGCAGGTCGCCGACGTCGCGGACGTCCTTCCACCGCCGTAACGCGGTCAGCCTCGCACGAACGCGCCTTCCGGAGACCACCGAAGATCAGTCCTCCTGTTCGCGCGGCTCATCGTGCCGGAGCGAAACGGCAGCCGCGCCGGTCCATGCCTCTACTTGCAACGAGACGCTGACACCTCTGATGCCGGACGCTCCAAGGACGCTTGCCAACGCATCATGGCGCGCCTATATTCGCTACACGATGTAGCGCTACACCATGTAGCGAAACAAGGGAGCGTGATAGCTGATGGCGGGCCGACCTCGCGATCCCGACCTGGAGCAGCGGTTGCTCGCGGCGGCGTGGAGCATCCTCACGGAGGAGAGCTACGCCGCCCTGACGCTCACCCAGGTCGCCGTCCGCGCCGGGGCTCACCGCAGTGACGTGTACCGGCGCTGGCCCACCAAGGTCCGTCTGGTCGCCGACACCCTGGACGTGCATCTCCCGCCCGTGTCCGAGGTCGACACCGGCTCGCTGCTCTCCGATTTCCGGGCCTACGTCGACGATCTCGCCCGGTCGTGGTCGGCGCCCTGGATGGACAGCCTGGTGGGCTGGCTCGCCGATCTGGCCGACGACGCCGAGGCCGAGGCCGCCTTCCGCACCATGGGCCTGCGCCGAGGCGGCTCGCTGAGGTCGTCACTGGAGCGTGCTCTCGAACGCGGTGAGATCGCCGAGATGCCGGACGGCGACCTGGTCAGTGGCCTGCTCGAAGGACCGCTGATGCACGCACGGATGGTGCGGCGCCGTCCTCCCACCGCGGACTTCCTCGACGCCGTGGCGAGCGCGGCGTACCGCGTCATCACGGCCGGGGCGGCAGCGCGATGAGTCAGGTGCACGACCTGTCCGCCGCCGCACAGCTGCGCGCCTTGCGCAGTCGCGACATCTCCGCACGGGAGCTGGCCCAGCACTACCTCGATCGCATCGCCAAGCTCGACGGCGAACTCGGTGCCTTCGTCACCGTCGACCCCGAGCTCGCCCTTCGCGACGCCGACCGCGCAGACGAGCGACTGGCGCGCGGCGAGCACACGCCGCTGGGCGGCATCCCCATCGGCATCAAGGACCTCCACGCGACAGCCGGCCTCGCCACCTCGTTCGGCTCCGCGCCCCTGGCTGGACACGTCCCGGCCGAGGACGCCTGGACGGTCGGGCTGATCCGGCGCGCGGGGGCCGTCCTGCTCGGGAAGACGAACGCCCCCGAGTTCGGCGTGGCCTGCTACACCGAGAACGCCGTCACTCCCGGGCCCGCGGTCACCCCGTACGACACCGGTCGCTACTCCAGCGGCTCCAGCGGTGGCGCGGCGACCGCCGTCTCCGCCGGCCTCCTCCCGATCGCCCACGCGAGCGACGGCGCCGGCTCGACCCGCACTCCGGCAGCCGCCTGCCACCTGGTCGGCATCAAGCCGAGCAGGGGCCTGGTGAGCCTCGCGCCTGCGGGCTCCTTCTTCGCGACGGGCATCGAGGGCCCCTTGGCGAGGACCGTCGAGGACGCTGCCCTGCTGCTGGAGGTGATGGCCCAGCCGCCGTCCCGTGATCTCTACGGGTGGACACCGGACACCAGCCTGGCCCAGGCCGGCCGCAGCCGTCCGAACCGGCCCCTGAAGATCGGGTGGTGGACCGACACCGGTTTACCAGGCGTCGCCCCGCATCCGGAGTCCGTCCGCGCGGTGCGGCGCACGGTCGAGCTGCTGCGCGGCCTCGGCCACGACGTTCGCGAGATCGCCCCGCCTGCCAGGTACGACGAAACGGCGGCCCGCGCGGTCAGCGACATGCTCAGCATCTCGGCCACGATGAGCGTGACGACGCTGGTGCCCGCCGAGAAGCGGGACCAGCTCACGGCCCACACGCGGAACCTCGCTGCCGCCGGCGCGAAGATGACCGGGTCCGACGTGCTGCTCATGCAGGCCGCGCTTGCCCGCTTCGCCGGCGACTTCCTGGCCGGGCTCGACGACTTCGACATCGCGCTCACGCCGACGACCAGCGGGCCCCCGGTCCCGCTCGGCCACTTCGAGGCCGAGGGGATCGAGCGGGTCAATGAGCGCATGCTCTCCTGGTCCTGCTACACCCCGTGGGCCAACCTCACCGGCCAACCGGCCGTGTCGCTTCCCTCCCACCTCGATGACGACGGCCTGCCCCACTCCGTCCAGCTGGTCGGCCGGCTCCGCCAGGACGCCACCCTCGTCTCCCTGGCCGCGCAGCTGGAGCACGAAGGTCTCTGGGATGCCGTCCACCCGCCCCACTGGTTCCGATGAAAGCGAGCACTCGCATGTCAGCAAAGCGCCGCAACGCATCGCCGGCCCCGAGCTTGGACCCGGGCGAGGGACTGACCGAGCGAGCCGTCGTGCTGCCGGACGGGCGGCGCATCCGCACCATCGTCGCCGGCGACGCGGACGGGCCGCTGATCGTCTTCGAGTCCGGGATGAGTGCGCCTGCCGCGACCTGGGTCCACACCCAGCGGGAGCTGAGCGCGCACGCCCGCACGCTTTCCTACGACCGGTCCGGGTACGGCGGCAGCGACGCCGACCCCGCGGACCGCACCCTGGAGCGCTTGGCCGACGACCTCACCACGGTGCTGGACACCGTCGGCGAGACCGCGCCCGTGGTGCTTGTCGGCCACAGCTGGGGCGGGCCGATCCTCCGCCGGTTCGCCGCCGAGCATCCCGAGCGGGTCGCCGGGCTGGTGTTCGTCGACGCCACCCTCGCCGAGGTCATGACTCCGGGAAACATCCGGCTCAACGCTCTCGCCTTCCGCGTCAACACGCTGCTCGCCCGGCTCGGGCGCACCGGCCTGATCATGCGCATGGCCCTCCCCCACGGCTTTTCGAGCGCGATCAGCCTGGAGGATCAAGCGCTCGTCGCGCGGGACTACGCCTGCGTGGCCGCACAGACGACAGGCCGCCGTGAAGGCGCGCAGATCGGTGCCGCGGTACCGCTGCTCGCGCGACTCCAAGCCGCGGGCACACCCGACGTCCCGACCATCTGCCTGCAGGCCGGCCGCGTCGAGCGCGCCACGGCGAAGATCCGTCCACTGTGGAACGGAGCCGCGGAGAACCTGATGTCGGCCGCGCCGCGCGGTCGTGTCATCGTGGTCGAGGACGCCGGCCACCTGATTCCCCAGGAGCAACCGGCTGTCGTGCACGACGCCATCCTCGAAGTGCTCACCGAAGCGAAGCGCGGTTGAGATGACCACCGTCGCAGGAACCCCGATCGGCACGGCGCTCGCCGCGTTGGCCGCGGCGGATCCCGGCCGTCCCGCCGTGATCTCCCCGACGGGCACGCTGACCCGCCAGGAGTTCGAGCTCCGCACCAACCGCCTCGCCCGCGCCTACCTCGAGCGGGGAGTCACCCCGGACTCCTTCGTCACCGTCCTCCTCCCCACCGGGCCGGCCTTCCTGGAGGCAGTCGTCGCCACGTGGAAGGCCGGGGCCACCCCGCAGCCGGTGTCGCACCGCCTGCCGGCCCGAGAGCTGCGGGAGATCATCCAGCTCGCCGATCCGTCGCTGGTCGTCGGAGCGGATCTCCCCGACCGGAACTCGGTGCCCGTCGGCTGGTCGGCACCCGAGGGCACCTCCGGCGAGCCACTGCCGCCGATGATCGCGAGCTCGCTCAAGGCTCCGACGTCGGGCGGCAGCACGGGCCGCCCGAAGCTCATCGTGTCGACCGAGCCGGCCACGGCCGAGTCGTTGCGGAACTTCGCCGGACTGGTCCGGATCGGGCAAGCCGGGACGGTGCTGTCGACCGGCCCGCTATCGCACAACGGGCCGCTGCTGGGCGACGTCGCCGCTCTGCTGATGGGCTCCTGCGTCGTGCTGATGGAACGGTTCGACGCGGCGACCGCGCTGGCACTCGTCGAGCGTCACGGCGTGGACTGGATGTACTCCGTGCCGACGATGCTGCGACGCATCGCCGACCTTCCCGAGGACGTTCTCGCCGCGGCCGACATCTCGAGCCTGCGCACGGTCGTGACCATGGCGGCGGCGTGCCCGCCCGCCCTGCGTGGCTTCTGCCTGGGCTTCTTCGGCCCCGACGTCATGCTCGAGCTCTACGCCGCCACCGAGGCCCACGCCGTCACGATCATCGACGGGCACGGCTGGCTGAGCCATCCCGGTTCGGTGGGCCGGCCGGTCGTGGGCGAGATCGAGATCCGCGGACCGGATGGCTCCGCGCTTCCGGCGGGTGAGGTCGGGGAGCTTTGGGTGCGCCGCGGCCCCGGCGAGACCGGGCCCTACCGCTACGTCGGCGCCGAGCCGCAGCAGGCGACGGACGGGTGGGAGACGGTCGGCGACCTGGGGTACGTCGACACCGAGGGGTTTCTCCACCTCGCCGACCGGAAGTCCGACATGCTCCTGGTGGGTGGCTCCAACGTGTATCCCGCGGAGGTCGAGAGCGCGCTGGAGGAGCATCCCGACGTCCAGGCGGCCTGTGTCGTCGGCCTGCCCGACGACGAGTACGGGAACCGGATCCACGCGGTGCTCAACGTGACCGGCCCGGTCGGTGACGACGAGCTGACCGACCACCTGCGCGCGGCCATCGCACCGTACAAGCTGCCGCGCTCGTTCGAGCGCACCACCGAAGCGCTGCGGGACGAGGCCGGGAAGATGCGCCGGAGCCGGGTCCGTGACGAAGCCGTTGCCCGCGCCGCCGAACGGTCAGCCGGAACGTGAGCCGGCGGGGTCGGCGTCGGTCCCGAGGTAGGTGCCGTGTCCCTCCACCACGCGCGGCCCGTCGAAGATCAGCACCTCGTTGACCAGGACACCGTTCTGGTTCCGGTAGTTGATCACCAGCGAGTCGACGCCGAGGTAGGTGCCCACGACCTCGAAGCGCAGGTCCGGTATCCGGCGCAGCCCTTCTGCCCAGTACGCACGCAGGGCCGCCTTCCCCCGCAGCACGCCGTCACTGCCGTCGAGCAACTGGGCGGCCACCGGCGAACGGAACGTCACGTCCTCGGCGAAGTGCGCGAGCACCGCGTCCAGATCATGGGCGTTCCACGCCCGCACCCAGCTGCCGACGAACTCCTGCGCCGCGACCTGATCCATACCCGGATTGTGCCGTGCGCACGACGCGCCCCGCTCCCGGGCCCCGCCCCCTGGACCGCACTCAGCCGGCGGGGATGATGCGCCACCGGTTTGCGGCGGCGCCGTTGTCGGGTCCCTGGACGGCGAACGCGCCGGCGGCCGTCGAGCCGTTCGCCACGGTCAGCAGCTTGCCGCTGTTCACGTTGCGGATCTTCACGGTGCCGTCGCCCTGGTCGGCGACCGTCCACCGGTGGTCGGCCGTGCCGTTGTCCGACCACTGCAGGACTTGCGCGCCGTCCGTGGCGGACATGTCCTGCACGCCGAGAACCTTGCCGCTGTTGGCGTTGCGGAACCGGACCGCGGTACCGTCGTTGATCGTTTCCCAGTTGTGGTCCGCGGTGCCGTTGTCGGTCCACTGCAGCGCGCGGCCGCCATCGGCGGTCGACATGTTCTCGATGCCCAGCAGGAGCCCGCTGCCCACGTTGACCAGGTGGGACGTCGTCGTCCCGCCCGTGTTCCAGTAGGCCGTGTAGTTGAAGCCCTGCGCGTCGTAGAACGGCACCAGGCCCACCGTCGCGCCGTTGGCCTTGGCGCTGAAGGACAACGCGCTGCTGCTGGTGCGGGTGATCGAGCTCGCGTCGAGCGCGGGCAGCCCGGTGAGCGTGCTGTTCCCGTAGTTGCCGGCCAGGACCACCGGCCCGTAGGTGACCGCCGCGACGTTCGGGTTGTCGTTGGCCTGCCGCAAGACGACCTTCATCGGCAGCCGGACGGTGACCGTGTCGCCGGCCGTCCACGAGCGGGTCACGGTGGCGTAGCTGCCGGGGGTGGTGGTGACGTTCTGGGCCACGCCGTTGACGGCGATGGCCGCCCCGCTGGTCCAGCCCGGGATGCGGATGCGCAGGTCCCAGGTCCCGGTGACGTTCCCGGCGATCTTCAGCGTGGTCGTGTCGCCGGCCGGGAAGGACGTCGTCTGGGTGACGGTGATGCCGCGCTCGGTCCAGTTCAGCACCGAGGGCAGGAACTGGTTCACGATCAGTGCGGTGCCGGTGCGGAAGTAGATCGAGTCCGCCAGTTTCGTCTGGGTTTCCAGCCCGGTGCCCTGGCAGCACCAGAACGAGCCGTAGTCGGTGCTCCACGTGCCGCCACCCCACGCCGGGCCGAGACCGCGGCGGCCGCCCGGGTTCAGCGAGCTGAAGTACGTGACGTGCCCGTGGCTGTCGGCCGGGTTCTGCTGGCCGATCATCTGGTTGAGCAGCGCCCGCTCGTAGTAGTCGGCCAGGTCGGCGCGGTCCGGGTAGAGGCTGAACAGCTCCCTGGTCAGCTTCAGCATGTTGTAGGTGTTGCAGCTCTCGCACGTGTCCTGGTTCAGGTAGGCCGCGATGGCGTTGGGCGCGCGGAAGTGCTCTGCCTGGCTGTTGCCGCCGATGGCGTAGGTGTGCGCGCCGACGGTGATGGCCCACGCGTTGGTCGCGATGTCCCGGTAGCGGGTGGTGCCGGTGGCCAGGTATTCCCGCGCGGCGCCGATCCACTTCGGGACCTGGGTGTTGGCGTGCAGCCCGGCGAGCTGGTCCCGGCCCGCCGCGAGCGGGTCGAACACGGCGGCGTGGTCGAACCGCTGCGCGACGGCCAGCCACCGCGTGTCGCCGGTGTCCATGGCGAGGTCGGTCAGCACGGCGTTCATGCCGCCGAATTCGGTGCCCAGCACCGACTGCATCTGGCTGTAGCCGAGCCGTCCGGTCCGCCGGTCGACCCACGCCGCCAGGTTCAGCAGCACGTCGCGGGCCTGGGTGCTGCCGGTGTAGCGCCACACGTCGAGCAGGCCGGCCATGGTCTTGTGGATGCAGTAATACGGCACGTTGCCGTTCGACAGGCGCCCGGCCTCGAGGTTGTCGAAGTCGGCCTCGGGGAAGCCGGACAGGTACCCGGCGGCGAACCCGGCCGTCCCGTTGTTGGCCTGGCACTTGGCCAGCTCGGCGACCATGTAGGTGGCCTTGTCCCGGCAGGTGGTGTCTCCGGCGACCGCCCACAGCTGGGCCCACGCGGTGAGGAAGTGCCCCTGGACGTGGCTGCGGAACGGGAAGTTCGGCGCGTCCCAGCCCCCGTTGCTCGCGGCGCCGTTGGTGCCGAGCCGGTGGTTGGCCCTGAAGACGTACAGCAGCCGGTCGACGTCGACGAACCGCAGGTAGTTCTGCGTCCGGTTCTGGTTGTCCAACCACCGGCTCGCGGTGAGCCGCACCTGCCCGAGGGCGAACGGGGAGGCGGCCACGCCGGCCGCCGCGGACGGAACGGTCGCCGCGTCGGCGAACACCCCGCCGAGAGCCGGTCCGGCGGCGGAAACGAAAGCGGTGGCACCGGCAGCGCGCAGCCACTGCCGCCGGGTGTAGGAAGCGGTCACCGAAGTTCTCCGTTCAGCTGGGATGTACTCGGAAGGGGCACCCGATCGCCGGGTCGTTCTCGCTGATGGGGCCATCGCCGCCAGGGCGCCGCGGGTCAGGACGGCGGTTCCGGATCCTCGATCGCCGGGCCGTGAAAGCTCCCTTGCGGAAAGGAAAGCGTCGGTGGCTTGCGATGGTGCCGCTCAGCCCGGGCTTGCGAGGCACTGCCGAAGGCGATCAGCCGTCGGCCCGGCGTTTGCGGCGCAGGCACCATGAACTCCCTTGTTCATCGATACGGAACAGCGCACCGCCCGGCCGTGTTTTCGGTGCGTCGGCTAACGCCGGTGACCCCGCCGTCGGGGTTCATCGGTCGCAATGTTAGCGCTAACAGTTACCGGTGTTCGTTCGTGCTCGGGCGTTCGGATTTGGGTTATCACTATCGACGAACAGCAGGCCGCCGTCAAGACGTCGATCCGGGTGATTGAGGTGAGGGCAGGGCGGAGCAGCCACTACCCCGTTTCCCGCCCCACGGGGTGATTCGCGGTGAACCAGCGCTTTGCGGTGTGCCCACTTCGGACAGACCAGAACCCCTTCCGGCGAAGTTCACCTCCCTCGGCCTCGCCTTCGACGACGTGCTGCTGCCCGCGGAATCCGACGTGACCCCCAGCCAGGCCGGCACCACCGCGCGACGGCTCGTCGGGCTGAGCACCATCAAGGACTTCGCGAAGAACGAGCGGTTCCCCGGCGCCGCCCGCGACAAGGCGGGGCGGCTGCTGGTGGACGCCGAGGTCGGCGTGCCGCAGATCGGCTCGATCTACGAGGCTTCGCCCGCGTGCGCCGCCGCCGGCGTGCCGGTGATCGGGGACGGCCGAGGAAAACCTCGTCCCGCGGCCCGGTGGCCGACGTCTTGTACCAGCACGACATCACCGCCGCTGATCCCAGCGGTGTTCGCACCCGTTCCCCGGCTCGAGGACAGTGCGGTCGAACGGGCCACCGTGCGCGGCCGCATGGGAGATCGCCTCGTTGACCTCGTCGAGGGCGAACCGCGTGACGCGCTCGGGTGAAAGGTCCAAGGCTCCCGTCGCCACGAGCCGGATCATGGCGGCGTTCGCGGTGCGCGGGTACATCCACTGGCCGCGGACCGTCACCGAGTTGCGCATGATCCACGGGTACGGCAGCGCGAAGTCCGCGCCGCCCAGCATGCCGACGCCGCCCATCAGGACCACTCGCCCGTACTCGCGCACCGTCATCGCCGCGGTGCGGGACGCCGTGGCGGGGGCTTGGGGCGGCAGGAGGTCGAGGACCAGGTCGATGGGACCGTCGGCGGCCGCGGTCATCGTGGTGCGGTCGGTGTCCTCCGCTCCCGTCAGCTCCACCGGGCTCACCCGTGGGCCGAAGCGGTCGGCCAGCAGGTCGAGGGCGGCTCGGTTGCGGCCCGGTGCCACCACGTGGCCGGCGCCCATCGCGAGGGCCACGGCCACCGCGCTGCTGCCGAGGTTGCCCGTGGCTCCGCTGATGAGCACCGTCTCGCCGGCCTCGAGCCGGCCGGCCAGCAGGCCGCCGTACGGGATCGTGTGGACGCCGAGGGCGGACCAGCTCGCGGGCTCGGCTCCCGGTGGCAGGCGGTAGACGTTCTCGGTCGGGACCCGCATGAGTTCGGCGAAGGGGCCGTCGTGCAGGTAGCGGGACAGCCGGGCGCCGCCCTCGCCTCGGGAACTCCAGCCCTGCAGGGTGATGTCCGGGGTCAGGGCGTCGTCGCGGGCGCGGACCGTCGAATCGCACCAGACCAGGTCGCCCGCCTTCAGCTTGGTCGAGTCCGGGCCCACCCGGGTCACCCGGCCGATGCCGCCGACGCCCGGTACCACCGGGGGTTCCAGCGGATAGCGCCGTTGGCCGCCGAACACTTCGGCCGCGTAGGGCGGGACGCAGGTCGCCAGGACCTCGACCAGCACCTCGCCGGGACCGGCTTCCGGGTCCGGGACCTCGCCCACCACGAGCGGGGAGCCGAACGCCGTCAATGTCGCTGCACGCATGGAAAAGCCCTTCTGTCGTCCCTCGCCACGCTAAGCACCGGAGGGGCATGCGGGAAGCGCTGATCGAGCATCTCTGGTATGCGTGGTCGGCATGGACTTCTCGAGCGCCAGCCTCCGGGTGCTGTGCCGGATCGCCGAATGCGGCAGCTTCACCGCGGCCGCCGCGCAGCTGGGCTACACGCAGTCCGCGGTCTCGCGCCAAGCCGCCGCGCTCGAACGCGACGCCGGTGCGACGCTGTTCGAACGGCGGACCGACGGGGTGCGGCTGACCCGCCGCGGCTTGACGTTGCTGCGCCACGCCCGCGCGATCCTGGCTTCGGTCGACGCGGCCGCGGGCGACCTCGCCGGTGAAGCGCCCCGCACGGAGCAGGTGCGGCTCGGCTCGGTCCCCAGCGCGGGACCGGTGCTCCTGCCCGCCGCCCTCGTCCGGCTCGCCGCGACCGCGCCGCAGGTCCTCGTCACCACCCGCGAAGGCACCACGCCCGGCCTGGTCCGCGCGCTGCGCTCCGGTTCGCTCGACCTGGCCCTGCTCACCTCCCGCCCGCCGCACCGGGCGCCGGACGGCGAGTCGCCGCGGCTGCACCTCACGACCGTGCAGGACGTCGGGCTCGTCGTGGCCGCGGCGGCCACCGGCGGGTTCGCCGGCCGGACGTCGGTGCACGTCGACGAGCTGGTCGACGTGCCGTGGATCGCCACGCCCGCGTCGAACACCGAGCCGCAGCTCGGCGTCTGGCCGGGCCTGCCGGGGCGGCCGCGGGTCGTCCACAGCGCCCGGGACTGGCTGACGAAACTGCACCTGGTCGCCCGCGGGCTCGGCGTCACGACGATGCCGGAAGGCCTGCTGCCGGTCGTCCCGCCCGGCGTGCTCGCCCTGCGCGTCGAAGGCGCGCCACCCGAGATCCGCCGGATCTTCGTGGCGCGGCTGCCCGGCGCCGCCGCGCCGGCGATCGCCGCGGTCACCCAGGCGATCACCGCGACCGGCTAGGCGCGAAGGCCGTCGACGATCACCGCCACGATGCGGGGCGCGCGCTCGGCCCAGTCGGCTTCGGGGATCCGGGACAGCGCGCCGAGGAGCAGGATGACGTCGGCGGCGTCGACGCCGTCGCGGATCTGCCCGGCGGCTTTTCCTTGCTCCAGCAGGGTTTCGAGCGCGTCGTCGAGCCGCTCGTGCTGGCTGGCGTAGAGGTCCTGCCAGGCCGCCACCTCGATCGCCGCCATGACGCCGCGTTTGACGCGCGCGTACTCGACCAGCCGGTCCAGCCAGCGGGACAGCGCGTCGAGCGGGGCGTGTTCCGCCAGCAGCGGCGTGACGGTGCCGACGAGCTGGGTCAGCTCGGCCCGGTACACCTCCGCCAGCAGGTGCTCGCGGGTCGGGAAGTGCCGGTAGAGCGTGCCCTGCCCGACGCCCGCGGCCTTCGCGACCCGGTGCAGCTTCAGGTCGTCGGTCGCGCCGTTGGACTCGCTCAGCTCGGCACGGGCGGCCTCGACGATCCGGTCGCGGTTGGCGACGGCGTCCGAACGGCGCTCACGACCGGCCACGGCAGGCTCCCCTCGCTTAAGTGGACAACTGTCCGGTACAGTGGTCGCTAACCGGACAGTTGTCAGTTTAGCGGGAGGTGCCATGACCGGGCTGGACAAGGTCGTCGCGATCACGGGTGCGAGCAGCGGGATCGGCGAGGCGACGGCGGTGGAGCTGGCGAGCCGCGGCGCGGCCGTCGTGCTCGGTGCCCGGCGCACCGACCGGCTGGAAGTGCTCGCGCGGAAGATCCGGGACGACGGCGGCCGCGCGGACCTGCTGGACGTCGACGTGACCCGCCGGGCCGATCTCGAGCGGCTCGTGACCCGTGCCGTCGACCGCTTCGGCCGCCTCGATGTCCTGGTGGCCAACGCCGGCGTCGCCCGGATCGCGCCGGTGAGCGACCTCGACGTCGACGACTGGGACGCGATGATCGACGTCAACCTCCGCGGCGTGCTGCACGGGATCGCCGCCGCGCTGCCGGTGTTCCGCGCGCAGGGCCGCGGGCACTTCGTCACGACCGTCTCGACGTCGGGCCTGAAGATCGTGCCGGCCCAGGCCGTCTACGCGGGCACCAAGAACGCCGTGCGGACGCTGCTGGAGGCACTGCGGCAGGAGTCGACCGACGGCGTCCTGCGCACGACGTCGATTTCGCCGGGGTTCGTGCGCACCGAGCTGGTCGACCACGTCGAGGACCCCGCGCAGCGCGAGCAGGCCCAGCAGGCGATGGCCGCACTGGGCATCGGCCCCGACGCGGTCGCGCGGGCGATCGCGTTCGCCATCGAGCAGCCGGACGACGTCGAGATCGGCGACCTCACCATCCGCCCCACCCGGCAGGGCTGAGCGGCGGCTCACCGGTTCAGACCAATCTCGGCGACCTTGATCGAGCAAGCTCTACCGGCCGCGCCCGGCGGCGGGTGATCCTGTCGGTTCCGGATCGACCGAGGGATGTGGTCCCGTGTTCCGCCGCCTCGTTCTCGTTCTCGCCCTCTTCGCCGCCACAACCGCCGGCACCGCCGAAGCCGGGCAAACCGCCCTGCGCGCGGCCGATCCCAGCGTGCTCCGGGTCGGCTCCACCTACGTCGCCGTCCAGTCGTCCGGCGGTGGGATCGTGGTGCGGCAAGCCTCGTCCACCGACGGCCTGGCTGCGGCGCCCGCCCGGCGGATCTGGTCGGACAGCCGCGGCCTCGGCGAGGTGTGGGCCCCGGAGATCGTCACCGACGGCGGCCGCTTCTACGTCTACTTCACGGCCGGAACCGGTGCGGCGCACCGGATGTACGTGATCAGCTCGGCCACCGCCGACAGCGGCTACACGGCGGAGACACAGCTCGCGCTGCCCGACGACAAGTGGGCCATCGACGGGACGCTGTTCACCTTCGGCGGCCAGCGCTGGTTCGTCTGGTCGGGCTGGGCCGGCGACACGAACGTCGAGCAGAACCTCTACCTCGCCCGCATGAGCACCCCGACCACGCCGACCGGGGCGCGGTACATCATTTCGCAGCCGCGGGAGAGCTGGGAGCGCGTCGTCGGGAACCCGTACATCAACGAGGCCCCCGAAGCGATCAAGGACCCGAACGGCCAGCTGCACATCGTCTACTCGGCCAACGGCAGCTGGAGCGACCAGTACTGCCTCGCGGAACTGCGCCTGCGCGCGGGCGGCGACCCGACGTACGTGTGGGACTGGTACAAGTCCAACGGTTGCCTCTTCGGCTCCAACCGCACCACGATGATGACCGGCTGGGACCCGACGCTGTACGTGAACGGCCCGGGCCACAACAGCTTCGTCCTGCTGAACGGCGACATCGCGACCAGCCCGCCCGCGGGCCCGAAGTTCCCGCTGATGTTCCACGCGGTCGCGAAGGGCACGCCGTATTCGTGGGCCAACCGGTATTGGTACACGGGAACGTTCTGCTGGTGGGGGTCGACGACGTACCGGCGGGCGAACGTCCCCGGCGCGACCACCGACACCGGGTGGAGCCTCAAGTTCTTCGAATGAGGCGGCCCACCCGGTGCCGCCGGGTCACTCCGCCGGGAGGATCCGGCCGCGGACCTCACCGAACGCGATGCGGCCGCCGCTCGCGCCCGGGGCCGTCGCCGTGATCACCACTTCGTCGCCGTCCAGCAGGAACGAGCGCTGCTCGCCCTTGACCGTCAACGGTTCCGCGCCGCCCCAGCTCAGCTCCAGGAACGCGCCGCGCTGGTGCTTCTCCGGGCCCGAGATCGTGCCCGATCCGTACAGGTCGCCGGTCCTCGCCGACGCGCCGTTCACCGTCAGGTGGGCCAGCATCTGGGCCGGTGACCAGTACATCTCGCGGTACGGCGGGCGGCTGACCTCTTCGCCGTTCCACTCGACGACCAGCTCGACGTCCAGCCCCCACGGGCGGCTTTCGCGCAGGTACGGCAGCGGCTCCGGGTCCTGGCCGGGCAGCGGGACGCGCGCGGCTTCCAGCGCCAGGAGCGGGACCACCCACGCCGAGATCGACGTCGCGAAGCTCTTGCCGAGGTTCGGGCCCAGCGGGACGTACTCCCAGGCCTGGATGTCGCGGGCGGACCAGTCGTTGAGCAGCACCGCGCCGAAGACGTGGCGGGCGAAGTCGTCCGGGGCGATCGGGGTGTTCAGCGGGGTGCCGGTGCCGACCACGAAACCCAGCTCGGCTTCGATGTCGAGCCTCGTGCTGGGCCCGAACACCGGTGCCGGGTCGGCCTTGCGCTGGCCGCTGGGGCGGACGATGTCCGTGCCCGAGACCAGGACCGTGCCGCTGCGGCCGTGGTAGCCGACCGGGAGGTGCTTCCAGTTCGGCAGCAGCGGTTCCGCGTCCGGGCGGAACAGCCGGCCGACGTTCGACGCGTGGTGTTCCGACGCGTAGAAGTCGACGTAGTCCGCGACCTCGATCGGCAGGTGCAGGGTGACGTCGGCGAGCGCGTGCACGGCGTCGTCCGGGACCTCGCCGGTCACGAGCGACGTCAGCTGTTCCCGGACCGCGACCCAGCGGTCGTACCCCTGCGCCATGAACGGGTTCAGCGTCGGCGCCGCGAACACGTCGTCGCCGAGCGCGCGGGCCAGGTCGAGCACGGAGTCGCCGACGCGGACGCCGACGCGCGGGCTGCCGCCGCCGGTCGAGAACACGCCGTAGGGCAGGTTGTCGGTCCCGAACGGGGAGCCGGCCGGGATCTCGATCGTGGTCATGCCTCTCCTCGGGGCAGCAGGCCGAGCTCGGCCAGTTCGGTCAGGGGGTCGGTGATGCTGCACGTGCCGAACGACGTGAACCGCGCGCGGACACCCGCGGGCAGGTCACGCACGAGCGCCGCGACCGCCGGGCCGTCACGCTCGGTGAGGAGGGCTTCCGCGCGGTCCGGGTCGGCGGCGGCGAGCAGCAGGTTGAGGAAACCGTGCTGCTCGAAGCCGGTGTCCGGGTCGGTGTTGCGCAGGGCGTGGTGCAGGCCGGCCGTCGCCTTGAACGGGACGCCGGCGGCGACGGCTGCCCGGATCGCGGCCGCCAGCTCGGCTTCGTCCGGGTAGAGCTCGGCGCGCACGCCGCCGGTGCGGAACTTCGCCCGGTGGCCGGTGCCCGCGAGCGCGCGCAGCAGCGGCTCGCGCCGGTCGTCGCGCGGGATCTCGACGTACACCGGCGCGGTCGCGGCGGACACCGCACGGAGCACCTCGTCCGGGCCCATGCCGTCCGGCACCGCGATTTCCAGCGCCTGCAGGTCGACGGGCAGCCGCGGGACGGCGGCCAGCACGCCGGGCAGCTGCGCGGGCCCGCCCGGCAGCGTCACCGCGAGCGGCAACGGCGTCTCGCGGGCGCCGAGCACGCCGGCCAGCTCGTCGAGCGCCGGAGCGGCGACCACCAGCGGCCCGACCAGGTCGGTGTACCAGGCCGCCGAATACTCGTCGTGCGCGGCGACGGCGTCCGGCAGCGGGGACAGGCCGGGCGGGAACACCGCGGCGTCGTCGCACAGGCCGGTGAAGAGCGCGGGGATCACGCCGACGGCCCCCGTCCGGACCAGGTCCACGCGTAGCCGGGGTCTTCGCTCGCCAGCCCGCCTTCACCGAGTTCGAGCGGGCGGAACGTGTCGACCATGACGGCCAGCTCGTCGAAGAACTCCGCGCCGAGGGACCGTTCGACCGCGCCGGGCTGCGGGCCGTGGCTGTGGCCGCCCGGGTGCAGGCTGATCGAGCCCTGGCCGATCCCGGACCCCTTGCGGGCCTCGTAGTTCCCGCCGCAGTAGAACATCACCTCGTCGGAGTCCACATTGGAGTGGTAGTACGGCACCGGCACGGCCAGGGGGTGGTAGTCGACCTTGCGCGGCACGAAGTTGCAGATGACGAAGTTGTGGCCCTCGAACACCTGGTGCACCGGCGGCGGCTGGTGCACGCGGCCGGTGATCGGCTCGAAGTCGGCGATGTTGAACGTGTACGGGTACAGGAACCCGTCCCAGCCGACGACGTCGAACGGGTGCGTGGGGTAGACGTACCGGGTGCCGGTGATGCCGCGCGAGCCGCGGTGCTTCACCAGCACCTCGACGTCCGTCCCCTCGGCCAGCAGCGGCTCCTCGGGCCCGTGCAGGTCGCGTTCGCAGTACGGCGCGTGCTCCAGCAGCTGCCCGAACTTCGAGAGGTACCGCTTCGGCGGCGTGATGTGCGAGTTCGCCTCGACGACGTACGCGCGCAGCGGCTCGTCCCCGGCCGGCACCCAGCGGTGCGTGGTCGCCCGCGGCAGGATCACGTAGTCGCCCTGACGTGCTTCGAGCACCCCGAAAACGGTCTCGACGCGCGCTTCGCCGGACTCGACGTACACGCATTCGTCGCCGACGGCGTTGCGGTACAACGGCGACGTCTCCCCCGCCGCGACGTAGGAGATCCGCACGTCGCCGTTGCCCAGCACGAGCCGCCGCCCGGTCACCACGTCGGCGCTTTTCCAGTCCTGGCCCGGGAAAAGCTCGTGCAGCTTCAGGTGGCGCGGGATGAGCGGCCGGTTCTCGGTGAGCGACTGGTCCGGCAGCTCCCACGGCGTCGCGTCGACGATCGCCGACGGCACCCCGCGGTGGTAGAGCAGCGACGAGTCCGAGGAGAAGCCCTCCTCGCCCATCAGCTCTTCGTAGTACAGCCCACCCTCCGGCGTGCGGTGCTGGGTGTGCCGCTTGGGTGGGATGGTGCCCGCACGGCGGTAGTACCCCATGGTCGCCTCCTCGGCCGATTTAGTTCACATGTTTACTAACTGCGGCTGCGCGCGTCGAACCCGGCGCGGCTGGTGATCAGCTTGCCCAGCAGCATCACGAGGATGCGCTGCTCGGTCTCGGTGAGCGCGTCCGTCCAGCCGAACTCGCGCTCGTTGTGCTCCTGGAACACCGAAACCATCTCGTCGTGCCCGGCGTCGGTCAGCGAGAGCCGGACCGAGCGGCCGTCGTGCTCGTCCGGGGTGCGGTCGAGCAGGCCGTCCGCGACCAGCGCCTTGGCCAGGTTCGACACGGCCGCCCGGCTCATCCCGGTCAGCCGCGCGGCACTCTTGGGCTCCAGCGGGCCGGCCAGCCACACCACGAACAGCAGCCGGAAGGCCGACCACGACCGCCCGCGCGGCCGGTGCACGGCGGCCTCGAGGTCGTAGGTGACCAGGTCGGAGGCGCGGTTGAGGGTCAGCAGCACCTCGGTGGCGAGCTGGTGCCGGAAGCCGTACTCCTCGGCCAGCCGCCGGTTCGCCAGCGCCACGAACGACCAGAAGTCCAGCTCGGTGGCGGTCACGTCCTGCACGGGGCGAAGCCTAACGCGGGCAGCACAGATAGTCAAAGTGAAAACTATATTTACCGGGCCGCGCTCTCCCTGATGTACGCCGGCAGCCCGGCCCACCACGTCGCCGCCGTGCGGACGCGGGCCGGCAGTTCGGGGCGGGCGACGACTTCGCCGAGGAGAGCACGGCGGTCGCCGATCCCCATGCAGTACACCAGCCGGTCGAGCACCGACGCCGAGCGCGCGCTGTCGTCGTGCCGGGCGTTCTCGGCGTAGCGGGCGAACGCCCGGCGGTAGAAGTCGTCGGGGCTGACGCCGCCGACGTGGCCCAGCGCGTACGCGGCGGAATCGCGGACCGCGATCCCGAGGTGGTCGGCGAGCACCATCGCCTCGATGAGCCGCCGTTCCTCCGCGCCGCCGAGGATGCGCAGCGCGTCGAGGAGGCGCTGGACGCGGTCGGGGTGGCCGCGCCGCCGGAGGGTGCCGGCCAGCTCGCGGGCGAGCGCGTGCGCCAGCGGCGCGCGGTACGGGGTCGCGTAGAGCAGGAACATCGTGCAGAGCCGGACGTCGAACACGGGGTCGTCCAGCATCTCGCCGATGAACACCGCGAGCAGCGGATCGGGCGGCGGCTCCTCGATCGCTTCCAGCGTCTCGGCGGCCAGCCGTTCCGAGACCGGCGCGGCCGCCGGCCACAGCGCGGCCATCGCCGCGGCCCACACCCGGCTCGGGACTTTCGCTTGCAGCTCACGGGGAAGCAGCTGCAGCAACCGTGCCGCCAGCGACGTCCGCTCGCCGCCGCCCGCCGCCACGAGCGCGCACAGGATCGGCAGCAGGGACGCCGTCTGCCGGTCGTCGAAGTGCCCGAACCGCAGCTTCTTGACGCTGGTCAGCAGGGCCCCGTAGAAGGTCCGGTCGGTCAGCGGGTCGGTGAGGTGCCGGACGACCGACGAACTGGCGTCGGGGTGGGCGCTCGCGCTGAACACGCCGAGGGTGCCGATCAGGCTCTGCGCGGAGGTGTCCGCGGCCGCCGCGGCGGCGGTGGTCATGGCCGCCCGCTGGCCGACCGGGTGCACGATGAGCCGGTGGAACGCCTCGGCCCGGCGCATCCACGAAACGCCGTCCGCGATGCACATCTCGGTGAGCAGCCGTTCCGAAAGCCGTTGCCAGGTCGACGCGGGACTCAGGACCAGCTGCGGCCGGACGGCGAGCAGCTCGGTCAGGCGATCCCATTCCTCGCTGCCGAGCACGGCTTCGGTGACGGCCAGGTCGACCAGCTCGTCGAGCGGCGCCCCCGGGTTCGGCCGCCGGTGCCGCGCCCACGGCGGCACGGCCTGGGTCGGCGGCGTGAGGTACCGCGCGACCGTGTCGTTGACCGCGACGAGGAGCCCGGGCCGGAGGTCGAGCATCCGTTCGTAGCGCCGCACCGCCGCGCCCGGCACCGTCGTGACGCGGTTTTCCCAGCGGGACAAGGTGCTGACCGACACCGACGGGGTCACGCCGTCGGCGTCGAAGTCCGCGGCGAAGGCCGTGAGGCGGCGGTACCGCGGCCGGGCGCCGAGCACGCGGTTCGTCCGCAGCAGCCAGCCCGCTCGCCGTCCCGCGCTCACCCGTCGCATCGCACCGCCCTCCCGCCCCCAGCGAACAACGAGCCGTCCCGCCGGGGCCAGCGGTGTTGCAGAATTGCCTCGAACGGGCCCGCCGCCTGCGCTGAACGCGCCGGGCCGGTTCGGCCGCGCACCTTGTCAAGGGGCGTTACCGAAGGGTTTTTCACTGCGACGGCGAGCTGCCACCCCGCCGTTCCTCCCTACCGTCGATGCGCGGCAGGAAGGAGGCAGCGATGGAAACCCACCACTAGGCCACCGTCACCGGGTGCCGGACGACCGCGCCGAACAGGTAGCCCTGCGTGTTATACGGCGTCACGTCGGGCTGCCGGGCACCGGTGACGTCGGTGGCGCGCGCCCGCAGCGTGTACGGCCCGGCCGCGCGGGGGCGCCACGGGAACTCCCACCGCAGCCAGCCGCGGTCGAGCGCCGGGCCGACCGGCCTCGCGGGCTGCCACGTGCCGCCGTCCGTGCTGACCTCGACCCGGCGGATCCGCCCGTGGCCCGACCAGGACCGGCCGCGCAGCACCTGCCGCTGCCCGGCCGCGAGCGTCGCGCCCCACGGGAGTTCGAAAGCGCTCTTCACCACCTGTTCGGTGACGACCGTGCCTTCGGCCGGGTAGTCCGGGCCCAGCAGGCGGTAGAACTGCGTGTTCCACGGCGACACCAGCGGCGTCGCCGAGACCTCGATCCGGCCGAGCCACTTGATCGACGCGATCCCGGCCCACGACGGCACCACGAGCCGCACCGGGAAACCGTGGTCGGGCGGCAGCGGCTGGCCGTTCATCTCGTAGGCGAGCAGGGTGTCCTGCAGCGCCTTGCCGACCGGCAGCGGCCGCCGCACCTTGCCGAGGTTGATCCCCGCCGCGACGTAATCGGGGTCGAGTCCCTCCGGCAGGACGTCGACGGCGTCCCGGGTCAGCCCGGCCCGCGCGAGCACCGTCGCGAGCCGGACGCCGCGCCAGCGCGCCACCCCGACCGCGCCCAGCTTCCACGCCGTCCCGCTGACGGTCTGGCCCTGCTGGCTGCCGAAGAAGCTGCGGCCGTTGCCGGTGCATTCGACGAACGCGGTGATCGTTTCCGACGGCAGCGCGCGCAGCTCGCGGTAGGACAGCTCGACCGGCGCCTCGGCGGTCGGCGCGCCGCGCAGGCCCGAGCCGAACAGCTTCAGCCGCCAGGTCGCGGCGTCGAGCACGGGCGTCGAGGTGTGGTCGCGGACGAAGAACCGGTCGACCGGGGTGAGGTAGCCCTGGCCCCGCATCGATTCCCAGCGCATCTCGGCGTTGCTGCCGTAGACGTCGAACAGCTCCGGCGGCAACGGCTTCACGATCGGCCCGCCCTCGGCGGCGGCCACCCCCGGCCCGGCGGTGCCGACGGCCAGCGCGACGCCACCGGCCGCCGTCAGCCGCAGCAGGTCCCGCCGGTTCAGCCCCGGCATCCGCGCCCGCCCGTTCCGCCACTGCGCCACGCGGGTCCGGTCGTAGGCCGTCTCGTCGTTGGTCATGCGGGGCATTGTCGGGATCGGCGGGGCGGGCGACCAGGACGTCCACGGAGCGGAACCGGGGCTTCGCGGTTTATTCCCGGCCACCCCGGCCCGTCCCAGCCATTGGCCACTCCGGCCCGCCCCGCGGGAACCGGCGCAAACTGCGGGTACGGGCCGAAGAGAAGGGAACGCCGGGATGACAGGACCACGGATCGCCGTCGCGCTGGATGGGGCCGGGTGGCACCCCGCCGCCTGGCGGGAGCCGGGGGCACGGCCCGGTGAGCTGCTCACCGCCGGGTACTGGACGGACGTCGTCCGCGAAGCCGAGGCCGGCAAGCTCGACTTCGTCACCTTCGAAGACTCGCTCGCCCTGCAGACCGTGAACTACCTCGACCGGCCGGGTGAGCGGGACGGCATCGTCCAGGGGCGGCTCGACGCCGTCCTGATCGCCGCCCGCGTCGCGCCGCTGACCTCGCACGTCGGGCTGGTGCCGACCGCCGTCGTCACGCACACCGAGCCGTTCCACCTGTCCAAGGCGATCGCCACGCTCGACTACGTCAGCACCGGCCGCGCCGGGGTCCGCGTGCAGGTCGCCGGGCGGGCCGAGGACAACCGGCACTTCGGGCGCCGCGAGTTCGGCGAGTTCCGGCTCGAGGATTCCGCGGAGCCGGGACGGCCGAGCCCGCTGCGCGACCTGTTCGACGAGGCCGCGGACTACGTCGAGGTGCTGCGCCGGCTGTGGGACAGCTGGGAGGACGACGCCGAAATCCGCGACGTCGCCACCGGCCGGTTCGTCGACCGCGCGAAGCTGCACTACATCGACTTCGAGGGCCGCTGGTTCTCCGTCAAGGGCCCGTCGATCACGCCGCGGCCGCCGCAGGGGCAGCCGCCGGTCACCGCGCTGGCCCACGCCGCCGTCCCGTACCGGCTCGCCGCCCGCTCGGCCGACGTCGTCTACGTGACGCCGTCGCACCGCGCGCAGGCCGCGTCGATCGTCGCCGAGGTGCGCGACGAGCAGGACCTCGCCGGCCGCGGTGCCGAGCCGCTGCACGTCTTCGGCGACGTCGTCGTGTTCCTCGGCGAGACCGAGCAGGCGGCCGCGGACCGCAAAGCGCGGCTCGACGAGCTGTCCGGCGAGGAGTACACCTCCGACGCGCACGTCTTCACCGGGACCCCGGCCGGGCTCGCGGACCTCCTGCTCGACTGGCAGGCCGCCGGGCTGTCCGGCTTCCGGCTGCGGCCGGGCGCGGTGCCGCACGACCTGACCGCCATCACCCGCGGCCTGGTGCCGGAGCTGCAGGCGCGCGGGGCCTTCCGCACCGAATACGAAACGAACACCCTGCGCGGGCTGCTCGGGTTGTCCCGCCCCGCCAACCGCTACGCCGCCGTCTGAGGAGGACCGAGATGACCCGCAAGCAGATCCACCTCGCGGCGCACTTCCCCGGCGTCAACAACACGACCGTGTGGAGCGACCCGGAGGCGGGCAGCCACATCGAGTTCAGCTCGTTCGTCAAGCTCGCGCAGACCGCCGAGCGCGCGAAGTTCGACTTCTTCTTCCTGGCCGAAGGCTTGCGGCTGCGCGAGCAGAACGGCGAGATCTACGACCTCGACGTCGTCGGCCGCCCGGACACGTTCACGGTGCTGTCCGCGCTGGCGGCGGTCACCGAGCGGCTCGGGCTGGCCGGCACGATCAACTCGACGTTCAACGAGCCGTTCGAGGTGGCCCGCCAGTTCGCGTCGCTGGACCACCTCTCGGCCGGGCGCGCGGCCTGGAACGTCGTGACGTCGTGGGACGCCTTCACCGGCGAGAACTTCCGCCGCGGCGGGTTCCTGCCGCAGGACCAGCGCTACGAGCGCGCGGAGACGTTCCTGCGCACGGCGTGGGAGCTGTTCGACTCGTGGCGCGGCGACGAGATCGCCGCCGACGCCGCTTCGGGCGTGTTCCTGCGCGACCCGGCGGCGGGCGCGTTCTCGCACCACGACGCGCACTTCGACATCGAAGGCCGGTTCCCGGTGCCGCGCAGCCCCCAGGGCCGCCCGGTGATCATCCAGGCCGGCGACTCGGAGGAGGGCCGCGAGTTCGCCGCGTCGACCGCCGACGCGATCTTCAGCCGCTACGGGACTTTGGAAGCCGGGCAGGCGTTCTACTCCGACGTCAAGGGCAGGCTCGCGAAGTACGGCCGCACACCGGAGCAGCTGGTGATCCTGCCCGCGGCGACGTTCGTCCTCGGCGACACCGACGCCGACGCCCACGAACGCGCGCACGTCGTCCGGCGGCAGCAGGTCAGCGGGCAGACCGCGATCAAGTTCCTCGAGCAGCTGTGGAACACCGAGCTGAGCGCCTACGACCCGGACGGCCCGCTCCCCGAGTCCGACCCGGTCCTCGGCGACCACACGATCGCCCGCGGCCGCGCGAGCGTGCGCATGTACCGCGACCCGCTGGCCACCGCGCGCGAGTGGCGGCAGCTGGCGGAGGCGAAGAACCTGTCGATCCGCGAGCTGATCATCGAGGTGACGGCCCGCCAGACGTTCATCGGCTCACCGTCGACGGTCGCCGGCGCGATCGACGAGCTGGTGCAGGCCGACGCGAGCGACGGGTTCATCCTGGTCCCGCACGTGACCCCGGGCGGTCTGGACGAATTCGCCGACACCGTGGTGCCGCTACTGCAGGAACGCGGCTCGTTCCGCACGGAGTACACGGGCACGACCCTGCGCGAGCACCTCGGGCTGGACTGACCCCGCCTCGGCCAGCACCGGCCACCGCTTCTCGGGCGGGGGCGGGTGTTCGGCGCGGCAGCCGGCGAGTACGAGGAAAGCGGCGAGCGCGAGCGCGGCCGAGCGGATCGTCCTGGGCACGTCCCACGCTCCTTCACGGATGGAGTACCAGGACTTTAGCCAGGTTCGCGGAGGTCACCCACATCGTGGGAACGGGACGATCAGCGCCGGTAGCTGTAGTGGATGAGGCCGTCGTGGTACTTGCCCACCTTGTCGTAGAGCGCGCGGGCCGGGGCGTCGGCCAGGGTGTTCCAGTAGAGGCCCGGGAAGCCGCGCTCTTCGGCGTCCCGGGCCACCCAGTCGATCATCGCCGTCGCGACGCCCCGGCGCCGGACGGCCGGGTCCACGAAGAGGTCCGCCAGGTAGCACTTCCCGGCGTACCAGACGCTGGCGTGGCACAGGTAGTGCGCGACGCCGACCATCGCGCCGTCCAGCCGGGCGGCGACGCCGTGGATCCGGTCGTCGTCCAGCAGGCGCCGCCAGGTGCGTTCGTAGTCGCCGTCGGCGCGCTCGACCGCGAAGTGGGTGTCCTTGCCGCGGGTCAGCACCTCCCAGCGGGCTCGGTCGGACTCGGTCAGGAAGCTGATCTCCACCACGGTGGCCATCCTGCCCCACGCGGGCAAGTCGTTTCACCAGACGGGCGCACTACCCCCGCACCCCGCACCACCTCGACAATCTGTCCGCATGACGATCCTCCCGGAACGACGAGCCGCCGACGTGGTGCACGTGGGCATCCGGATCGACCTCGTCAGCCGGGCCGCTGATGCCGCCGTGCTCGCCGCGCGGCTCGCCAGTGCGCTCGACGGCGTGGCGAGCGTCGACGTGGTCAGTACGCGGCGGCACCTGCGGGCGGTGCCGGATGCCGTGCTGCGCATCGAAAGCGGCTCGAGGCGGGCGGTCCTGCTGGGCCGCCCGCTCGAGCTGACCCGCCTCGAATTCGACCTGCTGCACTACCTGCGCGCCCACCCGGACCGCGTCTTCACCCGCGGCGCCCTGAAGTCCGCGCTCTGGCCGCGGCAGGACGGCAACGACCGCACCGTCGACGTGCACGTCCGCAAGCTGCGGGCGAAGCTCGAGCCGCACCTCGACCCGATCACCACGGTCCGCGGGGTCGGTTACCGCTTCGAAAGCTCGGCTCCCGTCACGCTGGATTGACGCTCGGGTGCGGCGGCTGGTTGTACGCGGTGTTCTGCCACGCCACGGCTTCCCGGTACTGGCGGTCCTGCATCAGCGACACCCGCGAAATGCTCGTCGGGTCCGTCGTCGAATAGATGCGCAGCGCCCGGTTGTCCGACGTCGCCCAGACGACCTCCTCGCGCCAGTCGCCGAACAGGTCCGCCTGCAGCGCCGGGGTGTTCTTCGTGCCGTTGTTGGCGTGCACGCCCGACGCCGTCAGCAGCCGCGTGTCCCCGCTCGTGCCGTACTTGTCGATGTGGGTGCCGTCCAGCAGTTCGCGCTGGGCGTCGCCGTCCCACCAGACCACGAAGTTGGCCGACGACGGCTTGCGCCCGATGTTCTGCCCGCTCGTGTTCAGCAGCCCCGCCACCCCGGACGACCAGGACTCGGCACCCGGGCTGCCCGCCCAGATGTCGTCCGACACGCCGCGGCCGTTGTCGCAGCCGCAGGAGAACTGCCACAGGATCTGCCCCGTTCTCGCGTCGGCCATCCAGGCGCCCGGCTTCGACGTGTCTTCGTCCACTTTGAACTCTTCCAGTCCCGGCCTGCCCGGGATCAGGTCACCGACGTGCATGGCGTCGCCGTGGCCGAGCCGGGTGTTCCACAGTGGACTACCGTTGTCGTTGATCGCCATCGCGCCGAAGACGATCTCGTCGCGCCCGTCGGCGTCGACGTCGGCGATCGCCAGCTGGTGGTTGCCCTGGCCGGCGTACTGCGAACCGGCCGAGTTCGAGTCGAACTTCCAGCGCTCGGTCAGCGCGCCGTTCCGGAAGTCCCAGGCGGCGATCACCGTGCGCGTGTAGTAGCCGCGGCTCATGATCAGGCTCGGGCGCGAGCCGTCCAGGTACGCCGTGCCGGCCAGGAAGCGGTCGACGCGGTTGCCGTAGCTGTCGCCCCACGACGACACCGTGCCGCGCGGCGGGTCGTAGTTCACCGTGGCCGCCACCGCGCCGGTCTGGCCGGTGAACACCGTCAGGTACTCCGGGCCGGACAGGATGTACCCGCTGGAATTGCGGTAGTCCGCGCTCGCGTTGCCGATGACCTGGCCGGTGCCCGAGCGCGTGCCGTCCGCCGTCTTCATCGCGACTTCGGCCTTGCCGTCGCCGTCGTAGTCGAAGACCTGGAACTGCGTGTAGTGCGCGCCCGCGCGGATGTTGCGGCCCAGGTCGATGCGCCACAGGCGCGTGCCGTCCAGCCGGTAGGCGTCGACGTAGACGTTGCCGGTGTAGCCGGACTGCGAATTGTCCTTGGCGTTGCTGGGATCCCACTTCACGACGAACTCGTACTGCCCGTCGCCGTCGAGGTCGCCGACGCTGGCGTCGTTCGCGCTGTAGGTGTAGCTCTCGCCCGACGGCGTCGTGCCGCCGGCCGACACCTGGATCGGCACGTCGCGGGTGCCCGCCGCGGCCGTGCTGTCGAGCGTCAGCGACTCCTCCGCGGCGAACGCCGACGCGCGCTCGACGCCGCCGACCACCGCGTGCACGGCGTACTTCGCACCGGCGGGCGCGCCGGCGTCCAGGAACCCGGTCGGCCCGCCGGCGGGGGTCGTGGTCACGCGGGTGCCGTCGCGGTAGACGGCGAACGCGACCCCGGCCGGGTCGCCGGCGAGCAGCCGCCAGCCGACCCGGTTGCCCGCGGCGGTGTGGACGCTCACCACCCCGCGGTTCAGCCGGTCGATCTGCGGCGACGCCGCCGCCACCGCCGGCGCCTGGGCGAGCCCGGCCGACAGCAAGCCCACGGCCAGCAGCCGGCTGAGGGCGGATGTGCGCAGGGACATGACCTTCTCCGTCCGAAGTAGACTCGATCAGCCGATCGTGCAAGTGCTCCCGTTCAAGGAAAAGGACGCCGGAGCGGGATTGCTCCCGGTGTAGGTGCCGTTGAAGCCGATGCCGGTCGAGGCGTTCGGCGCCAGGGTGCCGTTCCAGGCCAGGTTCGTCGCGGTCACCGCGCCGCTGCCGGACTGGGTGAACGTCGCGCCCCAGCCGGGCAGCGTCACCTTCTGGCCCGCGGTGTAGGCGAAGGCCAGCGTCCAGCCGGTGACCGTGCTCGTGCCGGTGTTCGTGATGGTCACCGAAGCGGTGAACCCGTTGCCACCGCCCCAGCCCGGCGCGGAGTACGCGACCTTGCACGCGCCGGTGCCGCCGCCCGCGCTCGTCGTCGCCGTCACGGCGCCGGACACCGCCGAGGTGTTGCCCGCGGCGTCCTTGGCCCGCACCTGGTAGCGGTAGGTGCTCGAAGCGGACAGGCCGCTGTCGGTGAACGTCGTCGTCGCGCTCGAGCCGACCACGGCGAAGGTGCCGCCGGACGCGCCGGGCGCGCGGAGGACGTCGTAGCCGGTGACGCCGACGTCGTCGGTCGACGCCGTCCAGCTCAGCGTGACACCGGAGGAGGTCACGCCCGAGACCGCCGGGGTGCCCGGCGTCGTCGGCGCCTGCGTGTCCACGGTGCCGCCGCCGTAGATCGTCGCTTCCTTCGACGTCTGCCGGACGCCGTTGGCCCCGTTGAGGAACCGCTCGCCCCACGCGGTCAGGCTCGTGGGGTCGAACCCGTTGGTCATGTCGAGGTAGGCGACGTCGCCGCCGTTGCCGCTCCACGACCAGCCGAGGTAGCCGAGGCCTCGGGCCTGCGCCTGGGCCATGATCGTGTCCTCGTCCGGGTCGCCGTCGCTGTGCATGTTGCCGAATTCGCCGACCACCAGCGGGAGCCCGGCGGTGCGGAACGCGTCGAAGTAGGCGTTGATCTCGGCCGCGGTGTCGTAGACGCCGTACATGTGGATCGAGAACACCGTGTTGTGCTGCGGATCGGCGCTGAGCACCGAAGCCGCGTCGTCCCGCATGATGTTCTGCCAGTCCTGGCCCCACATCGGCGCGTCGGCCATGATCAGGTGCTGGAGCCCGGCGCCGCGGAGCCGGGTGATCGCGCTCGAAGTCGCGCTCGCCCAGGTGGCGCTGACCTGCTGGTTGTTGCCGAACGGCTCGTTGCCGAGGTTGATGACGACGTAGTTTTCCTGGCCCTTCAACGCGTTCGCGATGCTGATCCAGTAGTCGGCGGCCTGGTCGAGGCTCGCCGCCGCGCTCTCCTCGCCGTACCCGGTGGTGTCGTGCACTTCCAGGACGCAGATCAGCCGGGATTGCTTGCACAGCCCGATGATGGTGGTGACCTCGGCCGCCGAGGTGGGTCCCCAGCGCTTGCCGCTGCCGAGCACGACCCGGACGGTGTTGGCCCCGAACGACTTGATGTTCGCGAACGCGCTGTTCTGGCCGGTGTACCAGGCGTACGGGTGGTTGACCCCGCGCATCACGAACGCGGCGCCGTTCGCCTCGACCACGCGCGTGCCGTCGACGTGCAGCCCGGCCGCGGCCGGCGTGCCCGGGCTCAGCGCCGCGACCAGCGCGGGGTACCACTTGCTCTCCATCTTCGCGATGCCGGTGGTGCCGTTGGGGTGGACGCCGTCGGTGGTGTCGGCCGCGGTGTCGAAGCCGGTCCACTGGTCGACCACGGTGATCGGGGACGCGGCCGTGCTGTGCGCGGCGGCCCAGCCCGGGATGGCGGCGTTCAGGTCGACCACCCGCTGGGCGCAGGCCGCGCAGTTCGCCGGGTTCATCGGGATGATCTTCGCGACGATCAGCTTGGTCGCCGGGTTGCTCGCGCGCATCTGGCCCAGCAGCGTGGTGAAGGCGTCGAGGATCGTGCCCGGCGCGATGCCGTTCCACACGTCGTTGGTGCCCAGGTGCATCAGGACGACGTCCGGGTGCGTCGCGGACAGCCAGCCGGGCAGCTGGTCGTCCCGGGCGATCCCGGTGGCGAGGAAGCCGCCGTGGCCTTCGTTCTCGCCGTCGTAGGTGAACCCGCAGCCCTGGGGCGGCAGCGTGCCGACGAAGTCGACGTCGGTGTGTCCGGTTTCCTGCAGGTGCCGCCACAGCAGGGCCCGCCAGCACCCGGGCGACCCCGTGATGGAGTCACCCAGCGCCATGACCCGCGTCGGCGTGGCCGCGTGGGCCGGCGCGGGAGCCACGACGGCGCAGGCGGCCAGCAGCAGGCCCGCCACGGCCGCGCGGAGAGAACGCCACTTCATACCGACCTCCTGGAGTACCGCTCGACAGGACAGTTCGATCTGGGAGCGCTCCCACGCTAGCACGCGCTCCCGCGTTTGAGGACCGCCGGTTTTCGTAGAAAGCGCTTACTCGGGTATTGGACTGATCGGGTCTCCGAGGTTGACAACCGCCGACGCGCGCGGCTTGAATCGGCTCGACCACAGCGGTCGCGGTACGCCCCAGCGCGTGTCCGAAGTGGACACTCACCACAGCGGGCGGTTCGCCGGGCTGCCGCGGAGGGGAGCGAAATGCCGTCAAGGCCACCTTACGGGCGTCTGACGCCCGTAAGGTGGCCTTAACGGCTCATCCGGCCGGTTCAGGCGCCGGGACCGGAGTAGATCTCCGACGCCGGCGGCGCCTGCACGGTGGTGGGCTTGTTCCAGTCGCCGAACTCGATGGTGCCGCTCTTGGGGTCCTGCATGCGCAGCAGGTAGTGCGGCGCGTCGGCGGCGACCGTGGCGGTGCCCTCCGGGCTGGTGAAGTTCAGCGCCGCGACGCCGCCGAGCGTGGTGGGCTCGCCGCCGGTGAAGGTCGACGACTTCAGCTCGCCGACGGTGTTGTCGGTGAACGACTTGTAGTCGAGGAACACCTTGAAGGCGTCGCCGATGCCGGCGCCGATCTTGGCCGTGGACGGCACCCACTTGCCGCTGAGCTTCTTGCCGATCGAGGCCGGGATGCCGGCTTCCTTGATCAGCGAGTCGGTGAAGCGGAAGTAGTACTTGTCGCCGACGCGCAGGACGGGGATCTCGATGCCGTCCTTGACCACGGTGCCGCTCGCGCTGTCCTGGTTGAGCTGCAGGTCCAGGTTGATGTTGCCCTCGCTCGCCATGGTGCCCTTGACGCGCACGGAGGAAGCCTGCTGCGCGGCCTCGGCCACGGCGGACCCGACCTTGGCGGCCTCCAGCGCCGGCGGCGCGGTCGAACTGGGCGCGGCGGCGGCCGCCGCGGAGGAGGAGGCGCCGGCGGGTTCGGCCGTGCCGGAGGTACCGGAGCAGGCGGTGAGGACGAGGGTGCCGGCCACGAGGGCGGCAGCGAGGGACAGACGTCGCATCGGGTAGTCCGTTCATGAAGGCCGGGACACCCCCGGACACGATCGAGCTATCGGCCGACCGGGTGATTCGTTACACCCGGTCGCCACCCGAGCGGCCCCAATGTGGCGCTGGTCAGGAGATCTCGGCGGCGGCCCCCGGTGAGGTTTCCCGCGTACCAGACCTGGGTAAGACCCATCCGGGTAAGCATCGGCAGCGGAAGGAGTTCCAGGTGACCACGGACGGCAATCGGCTCCGGCCGCAGGACCTCGTGAAGGTCACACACGAGCGCGTCGGTGACGCGGCGGTCCTGACGGTGTCCGGCGAAGTCGACCTGCTCAGCGCGTCCGTCCTCGGCGACGGCATCACCGAAGCACTCGCCGACCCGCCGGTGCTGCTCGTGGTCGACCTGACCGGGGTCTCGTTCCTCGCCTCCATCGGCATCACCGCCCTGCTCGAAGCCCGCCGCCGCGCCGGCGCCGGCACCCGGGTGCGGGTGGTCGCGCCGGAGGACAGCGTCGTCGCCCGCACCCTGCAGCTCACCGGCCTGCGCGAGACCCTGGCCGTCACGGCGACCCGGGACGCCGCCTTGGCGCGTTGACCAGCCGGGGTTCATCGTGACCTTGTTCTCCGCGACCACCCGGGCCACCGCAACGGGCCCCGTCGTCACGATCGGCGGCGAGCTGGACGTGGCCACCGCGCCCCGCCTGCGCGCCGAGCTCGACGCCGCACCTCTCGAACGCGGCCAGCTGCTGGTCGTGGACCTGGCCGAGATCACGTTCTGCGACTCCAGCGGCATCTCCACCCTGATCGCGGCCCGCGACGTCGCGGAGGCGGCCGGGGCGGCGCTCGCCCTGGTCGCCGTCCCGGCCCGCCTCAGCCGGACGTTCAGCCTGATCGGGCTGGGCAGCTTCTTCCCGACCTTCCCGACCGCCGAAGCGGCGATCACCGCGCACAGTCCCTGACGTGGGCTGTGGCCGACGGCCTAGCCGAGTTCCGCGAGCACCGCCCGGATCGCCGGGCTGGTGTCCGCGCTCCGCCGCCACGCCGCGTGCACCTCCCGCTTCGGCGGGCGCCGCAACGGCAGCGCGACCAGCCCCTCCCCCAGCGGCGGCCGGGCCAGCCGCGGGATCAGCGCGAGCACCTCCCCGGTCGCCACCAGGGACAGCTGCGTCGCGAAGTCGTCCACCAGGTGCCGGACGTCCGGCTCCGCCGGCGCCCCCGCGAACAACCGCCGGAACCACTGGTGGCACACGGTTCCCGGCGGGCTGGTCACCCAAGCCTGTCCGGACAGCTCCGCGTCGAGCGGCCCGTCGACCCGCGCCAGCGGGTGACGGCGGCTCAGCACCACGTCGCCGACGTCGGTGTGCACGTGCCGGCGCACCAGGGCCAGGGGCAGCGGCGCCGGGAGGCCGTCGGCGTCGTGGACCAGGGCGAGGTCGGCCGTTCCCGCGTCGACGGCGCGCAGGGCCTGGTCGGGGTCCTGCTCGGTGATGTCCACGCGCAGCTCCGGGCAGCGCTCGGCCAAGCGCCCGAGGACCGGGGCGAGCAGCCCGCGGATGCCGGTCGAGAAGGCCGCCACGCGCAGGGTGCCGCGAGGGGCGCCGTCCGCCACCGAGCGGGCCGCTTCGGCGCAGCGCTCCAGTGCCTGGAACACCTCGGGTGCCGAGCCCGCGATCGCCTCGCCGGCCGGGGTCAGCACGACCCCGCGCCCCGCCGGCGCCAGCACCGGCACGCCCACCTGCCGTTCCAGCCGCTTGAGCTGCTGCGACACCGCCGACGCCGTGAACCCCAGCTCCTCGGCCGCCTTGGCCAGCGTCCCGAGGGCCGCCACCGCACGCAGCGCCCGCAGCGCACCGACCTCGATCATGAAGCCAGGCTACGCAGTACCGGCAAAAAAGCATCGCTGGACCGCACCAGTCGTCGCGGGCAGGGTCGGCGCCATGACGGACTTCGGCACCAACCTCGTCGCGATGGTCACCCCGATGGAGCCCGGCGGGGCGCTCAGCGAACCCGGCCTCGCCCGGCTCGTCGACCACCTGCTCGCCGGCGGGGCCGACGGCCTGGTCGTCGGCGGGACCACCGGCGAATCCCCGACGTTGAGCGCGGCCGAGTCCGCCGGGCTCGTCCGGAGCGTGGTGGCCCGGACCGGCGGCCGCGCCAGGGTGATCGCCGGCGTCGGCACCTACGACACGGCCGCGAGCGTCCGCCGCGCCCAGGAGGCCGAGGCAGCCGGCGCGGACGGGCTGCTGCTCGTCTGCCCCTACTACTCGCGGCCGACGCAGGCGGGCGTGCGCGCCCACTGCGTCGCCGTCGCCGACGCGACCGGGCTGCCGGTGATGCTCTACGACGTCCCCGCGCGGGCCGGCATCGCCATGACCCCGGAAACCCTGGTCGAACTCGCCGCGCACCCCCGCATCCGCGCGGTGAAGGACGCGAAGGGCGACCTGTTCGAGGCGATGACCGTCATGGCGCGCACGTCACTGGCCTACTACTGCGGCATCGACGAGCTGAACCTCCCGTACCTCGCGTGCGGCGCGGCGGGCCTGGTCAGCGTCGTGGCCAACGTGGTGCCGGACCGCACCGGGGAGCTCGTCCGCGCGGTGCGCGACGGCGACCTGGAGTCGGCTCGCCGCCTCCAGTACGCGCTCAACCCGCTGGTCGACGCCGTCATGCACCACGGACCGGGCACAGCGACGGCCAAGGCGGAGCTGGTCCGGCGCGGTGTCCTTCCGCACGCGACCGTACGACTCCCCTTGATCGAGGCGAACTTGCCCGATTTCGGGCAAGAATTTGGGGTTCACGACCCGCTCAGTGCATGATGGCCGACGTGCCGGACACCGAGATCGTCGAACGCGTCGCCGCGTCCACCGGGCTCCCGCCCGGGGTCGCCGCGCGGGTGGTCGACGACGTCCTCGCCTTCTACCGGACGCCCACCGAGGCCTACGTCCGGCGGCGGCACACCGAGCTGCAGGCCGAAGGGCGGAAGAACCCCGAGATCTTCCCGCTCATCGCCGCCGAGCTCCGCGGGCGCCTCGTCGCCGCGCCCGCGTTGTCCGAGCGGCAGCTGCGCCGCATCGTCTACGGCTAGAAGAGGTTCTCCCATGTGCGGAATCGTCGGCTACATCGGTGGCCAGAACGCCGCTCCCATCCTGCTCGAAGGCCTGACGCGGCTGGAGTACCGCGGCTACGACTCGGCCGGGATCGCCGTGCTCGGCGCGAAGAACGCCCAGGTCCACCGGGTCGTCGGCCGGGTGCGCAACCTCGCCGCCGCGCTGCCCAAGCGCCTCACCGGGAAGGTCGGCATCGGGCACACGCGCTGGGCGACGCACGGGCCAGCGTCCGAGGCCAACGCCCACCCGCACACCTCCGAGGACGGCCGGATCTGCGTCGTCCACAACGGGATCATCGACAACGCCGACGCCCTGCGCGCGCAGCTCGCCGACGCCGGGGTCACCCTCGCCTCCGAGACCGACACCGAGGTCCTCGCCCACCTGATCGCCCGCTCCGGCGCCGACACCCTCGAGGACGCCGTCGTCGAGGCGGTCTCGCGGATCACCGGCACGTACGCGATCGCCGTCACCGACACCGCGCACCCGGACCGGCTGGTCATCGCGCGCAACGGGTCGCCGCTGATCATCGGCGTCGGCGAGCGGGAGATGTTCGTCGCCAGCGACCTCGCCGCGCTGGTCCGGCACACCTCGCAGGTCGCGCACCTCGACGACGGCGAGTTCGCGACCGTCTTCGCCACCGGCTACCGGACCTTCACCGTCGACGAGAGCGACACCACCAAGCCCGCCACCGAGATCGACATCGCCGCCGAAGACCTCGACCTGGGCGGCTACCCGCACTACATGGCCAAGGAAATCCAGGAGCAGCCGGAATCCGTGGAGCGGATCATCCGCGGCCGGCTCGACGACCGGTTCGGCGTCGCGCGCCTGGACGGGCTCAACCTGACGCCGCGGGAGCTGCGCGGGTTCAGCCGCGTGAAGATCCTCGGGTGCGGGTCCGCCTACTACGCCGGTCAGGTCGGCGCGACGATGATCGAGGAGCTGGCGCGGATCCCGGCCGACGCCGAGGCCGCGTCGGAGTTCCGCTACCGCAACCCGATCATCGAGGCCGACACCCTCTACATCGCGGTCAGCCAGTCCGGCGAGACGATCGACACCGCCTTCGCCGTCGAAGAGATCAAGCGCAAGGGCGGCCGCGTGGTCGGCCTGGTCAACGTCGTCGGCTCGACCATCGCCCGCGCCTGCGACGGCGGCGTGTACCTGCACGCCGGCCCGGAGATCGCGGTCGCCTCGACCAAGGCGCTGACCAACATGGCGATCGGCTTCGCGCTGATCGCGCTGGCCCTCGGCCGCGTCCGCGACTTGTCCAACGCGGACGGACAGCGGATCATCGACGCGCTGCGCGCCATGCCCGGCCAGATCAAGTCCATTTTGGACGAGGGGCCGCGCATCGCCGAGCACGCGAAGGAGTTCGCCACCGCGAACAGCCTGTTCTTCGTCGGCCGCGTCCGCGGCTACCCGGTGGCGCGGGAGGGTGCGCAGAAGTTCAAGGAGATCTCCTACCGCCACGCCGAGGCGTACCAGACGTCCGAGCTCAAGCACGGCCCGCTCGCCCTGATCGACGCCGCGCTGCCGACCGTCGCGATCGTGCCCGCGGACGAGCTGACCGACCGGAACCTGGCCGCCGTGCAGCAGATCAAGGCCCGCGGCGGCGCGGTGCTGGCCGTGACGCACGAGGACGTCGACTTCGGCGAGCTCGACGTGCCGCGGATCGTGGTGCCCAAGACCGAGCCGGAGCTCGACCCGATCCTGCTCACGATCCCGTTGCAGCTGCTCGCCTACCACGCCGCGCTCAGCCTGGGCTACGACATCGACAAGCCGCGCAACCTGGCCAAGTCGGTCACCGTGGAGTGAGCCCGAGCCTGCTTGGGCATGTTCCAGCCGAGCACCCCGGTGACCCGCCCGTCGCGGCGGTACTCGGCCACGAACCGGCCCTCCGCCGGGTCACCTTCCACAATAGACACTTCGGCGTCCGCGGCGGGAGTGCCGTGCACGTGGATCCGGGCGTCGAACTGGTTCGTCCAGAAGTACGGCACCGGCGTGTAGGGGCGGTCCTCGCCGAGGACGTTCCCGGCGACCGCGACCGCCTGCTCGGTCGCGTTGGTCCGGTTTTCCAGCCGCAGCAGGACATCGAGCCGTTCGTGGTGCCAGCGGGCGACGTCGCCCGCCGCGTAGATCCCCTCGGCGGCGCAGCACCGGGAGTCGCACACCACGCCGTTGTCGCACAGCACGCCGCTGCCGGCCAGCCACTCCGTCGCCGGCGCGGCCCCGAACGCCACCACAGCGACGTCGGCGGGCAGCACCTCGCCGGTCTCGAGCCGCACCCCGGTGACCCGCCCGGCTGCCTCGGTCAGCCCGGTGACCGCGGCACCGAGCCGGAGCCGGACGCCGCGTTCGGTGTGCAGCGCCGCGAGCGCCCCGGCGACGAGCGGGCCGAACTGGTACGCCAGCGGCGCGGCCTGCGGGCCGGCCAGCGTGACCTCGACGTCGAGCCCGCACAGGGTGGCCGCGATCTCGGCGCCGAGGACGCCGTCCCCGACGACGACTACCTTCTTGCCCGGCGCGAGGTCCGCGCGCAGGGCCAGCGCGTCGTCGAGGGTGCGCAGCACGTGGACGCCCGCCAGGCCGTGCTGGCCGGGCAGCGTGCGCGGCCGCAGGCCGGTGGCCAGCACGATCGCGTCCGCGGTCAGCGCCCGCCCGCTCAGCGTGTGGACGGTCCGCTCGGCGGCGTCGAGCCGGACCGCCGGGTCGCCCAGCACGAAGTCCGCGGCCAGGCCGGACAACGCCTCCGGGTCGCGCAGCCGCGTCCGCTCGGGTTCCCAGGCGCCGGCCAGGACCTGTTTGGACAGTGGCGGCCGGTCGTAGGGCAGGTGCGCCTCGGCGCCCAGCACGGTCACCCCGCCCTCGTAACCCTTGCGGCGCAGGGCTTCCACCGTCGCGAGCCCGGCGGCGGACGCCCCGACGACGAGGACGTTCACGCGTCCTCGCTGACCGAGATCGCGACGCCGGGGCACACGCTGGCCGCTTCCCGGACGATCTTGTGGTGCTCCTCGCCGGGGCGCTCCTCGAGCAGGATCACGATCCCGTCGTCCTCGCGCTGGTCGAACACGTCCGGCGCGAGCAGCACGCAAGTCCCGGCGCCGCAGCACTTTTCTTCATCAACGGTGACCTTCACGGCCGTTCCTTTCCCTCGGGTGGTTCGTGACGGGCGCGAGCCACAGGCCGACCAGTGCGTCGGTCAGGCCCGTGGCGGCCTCGCGCCAGGTGGCTCTGGGGGTGTCGCCGCCTTCGGCCAGCGCGCGTTCGCGCTCGGCCATGGTGTGGATCAGCAGCTGCCGGGTCATGGCGTTGCGTTCGGCGTGGATGTCGGGCGGCAGCTCGGGCAGGCAGCGGGCCAGGCCCTCGACGGTCCGCGCCAGTGACGGCGACGACAGCGTTTCCGCCGCGACGACCGCCCGCAGCGACGGCTCGGTCATCACCTGCGCGGTGAACCGGGCGAACCAGCTCGGCGGGCCGGCCGCCGCCAGGTACTCCGTCGACGGGTGCACCAGGCAGCGGATCCAGTCCCGCAGCCCGGCGCGGTCGCCGAGCTCCGCCAGCATGTCCCGGCGGAGCTCCTCGACCCGCGTGGCGTGCCGCCGGGCGATGGCGCGCACCAGATCGGCGCGGGTGCCGAAGTGGTAGCCGACCGCGGTGTTGTTGCCCTGCCCGGCGGCCTCGCTGATCTGCCGGTTCGACACGGCGAGCACGCCGTGCTCGGCGTACAGCCGTTCGGCCACCGTCAGGATCAGCTCCCGCGTCGCCCGCGCCGTCACCAGCGGACGGGCAGTTCCCGCAGGCCACCGACGGCGAGCCCCTCGACCCGGCGCAGTTCGTCCGCCGGGACGGCCAGCTCGAGCGAGGGCAGCTTGCGCAGCAGCACCTCCAGGACGACCTGCAGCTCGGTGCGGGCCAGCGGCTGCCCGAGGCAGGCGTGCGCGCCGGCCCCGAAGGCGAGGTGCGGGTTCGGGCTGCGGCCCAGGTCCATCCCGGCGGCGTTGCCGAACGCGCGCTCGTCCCGGTTGGCCGCGGCCATGCTGCACATCGCGGTGGTGCCCGCGGGCAGCACGGTGCCGCCGACCTCGAAGTCTTCGTGCAGGTAGCGCGCCATCCCGACCCCGGCGTTGGCGTCCAGCCGCAGCGACTCCTCGACGGCGGTGCGCACCAGCGACGGGTCGGCGAGCAGCGCCTCCCACCGGCTCCGGTCGGCCAGCAGCATCGCCACCATCTTGGCGATCATGTTCGCGGTCGTCTCGTGCCCGGCGATGAGCAGCCCGATCCCGGTGGCGATGAGCATCGCGTCGGACCACTCTTCGGGCAGCAGCGCGCTCAGGATGTCTTCCCCGGGTTCGGCCCGCTTCCCGGCGATGAGCCCGCCCATGTACTGCCCGAATTCCAGCTGCGCGGCGTCGAACTCGGCCTGGGTGTACCGGGTCATGCTGAGCATGACGTCGGACCAGTGCGCGAACCGGTCGCGGTCGGCGTCGGGCACGCCGAGCATGTCGCAGATGACCCAGACGGGCAGCGGGAACGCGACCCCCGCCTTGAGGTCCCCGGGCGCGCCCTTGGCGACCAGGTCGTCGACGAGCTGCTCGGCCATGGCGGCCATCCCGGGCCGCAGCGCGTTCATCCGCTTGGCGGTGAACCACTTCCCGAGCGTCCGCCGCCAGGTGAGGTGCGCTTCCCCGTGCTGCGGCAGCACGGTGGCCATCTCGGAGTTGAACACCCCACCGGACTCGGTGTCGGCCACGCGCGCGGCGTTGTCGGCGGGGGTCGGACGGGTGAAGCGGGGGTCCGAGAGGACGGTCTTGACGTCGTCGTAGCGGGTGATCAGGGTCGCCTGGTCACCGCTGGCGAGCGCGACGTGGGCGATGGGGCACTTTTCGCGGAACTCGGCCCATTCGGGCGGGGGTTCGAGCGCGGTCTCGGTGTCGAACGGGAAGCGCGGCAGCGGGTCGGTGTGGGTCGGCGTCATCACGGGCTCCTCGTTGGTGAATGTCCCCTGTTCCCGAGGATGGAGAAGGTTCGACGTTAAGTCAAGCAGTTGACTTAAGATCTCTGCCCGGCGCCGCAGGAATGTCATGAAAGGGTCGTTCATGTCGTCTGGCGAGGTGAACGACCCTTTCATGACATCGCCGGATCGCCGGATCGCGCCTCAGCTCACTCGCGCTCGACCTTGCGCAGCCCGCCCGCCGGCGTCCACCACTCCACGACCAGCAACGTCGCCGTCGCGTTCAAGTGCGTGTGCACGACCTCCGCGACGTCGGCCCGGAAACTCCTGCCGCCGTCCGACGACACCGCCCGGCCCGAGATCTTCGCCTCCCCCGGCCACTCCGCCTCCGCGCCCTCGACCGGGTCGACCGTCGCGCTGTGCACCGCGAACCGCGGGTCCCGCAGCAAATCCGCGCCCTTGCGCGCGTTCGGCATCGACCCGAACGTCAGCTCCCCGTCCGCGAAGGCCGTCTCGATCCCCGAAATCCGCGGCGAACCGTCGGCCCGCAGGGTGGCGATCGTCTTGTGCTTGTGCGCGTCGAACAGCGCCTGCACGCGCTTCGCGAACTCCGGTTCCGCCGCTTCGAACTCCCGCCACGCAGTCATGCCGTCATGATGGCAGCCACCGCGCGGGTACGGCGGCGGGTTTGCGGAACACCAGCCCCGACGGCGCCACGTCCGACTCCAGCGCGATGCCGGGCAGCCGGTCGAACACCGTCTCGACGGCGATCCGCGCCTCCAGGCGCGCGAGGTCGGCCCCGAGGCAGAAGTGCGGGCCGTGCGCGAACGCCAGCTGCTTGCGCAGGTCCGGACGGCCCGGGTCGAACACGTCCGGGTTCGCGAACACCGCCGGGTCGCGGTTGGCGGCCGTGAGCGAGACCGTCACCAGGTCACCGCGCGCGATCGACGCTCCGGCGAGTGAGACGTCGCGGGTCGCGTAGCGGTCGACCACCGCCGCCGCGGGTTCCAGGCGCAGCGATTCCTCGATGGCGGCCGGGAGGCGGGCGCGGTCCGGGGGCGACGGCTCGCGCAGCAGGTGGCGCAGGAGGTTGGCGATCATGCCCTCGGTCGTCTCGATGCCGCCGAACATCAGCACCGCCGCGTTCGACACCACCTCCGGCAGCTCCAGCGCCGTCGCCGCCTCGGTCAGCAGCGAGCGCCGCCCGACCGAGCCCTCGAGGTGCGCGCGCAGCTCGCCGAACGCTTCCGCGCCACCGGAACCCGGCGGGCGGCCCGCCGAGATGTCGTCCACTGTGGACACGATCGCGTCGTACCAGGCCAGCACGCGCGCCGTGTCCGTGTCGGCCAGGCCCAGCGCCTCGGCCACCACCGCCACGGACAGCGGGCCGGCCAGCTCCCGCCGCAGCTCCGCGCGCCCGGCCGCGGCGAAGCCGTCGACGAGGCGGGCGCATTCGGCGCGGACGAACCCGGCGAACCGGTCCTCGATCTCCCGCGGCCGGAAGTGCCGGGCGAACGGCGCCCGGTGCCGGGTGTGCTCGGCCGCCTCCAGCGACAGCATCGACGGGCCGACGACCCGGGCCGTCGAGAACCGCGGGTCGTCGACGGTGAAGGTCGCCGCGTCGCGCATCACCCGCAGCGCGAGGTCGTGCCGGGTGACCAGCCAGCCGTCGAGCTCCGGCCGCCAGGACACCGGCTCGGTCGCGCGCAGCCGGGCCAGCAGCGGGTACGGGTCCGCCGTGAGCTGCCTGGTCACGCCCGCAGCCCCGCGATCAGGAGGCCGACCAGGCGGCGCGCGTCGTAGTCCGGGTTGTTGTCCTCCGCGCCGATGCACAGGTTGCCGACGCCGCGCATCAGCTCCAGCGGCCGCACGCGCGCGGTCAGCCCGGCGGCCTCGAGCAGCTCGGCGCACACCGGGACCAGGCGATCGAGGAAGTACGCGTGCAGCGCGGCGAAGCCGTCGCCCTGCATCACGCCCGCCAGCCCGTGCTTGGTCACGAGGAAGTCGACGAACAGGTCGATCCACTCCGCCAGCGCCGCGTGCGGCGACGCAGCCGATGCCAGCAGCGCGGGACCCGCGTCGGCGCAGGCCTCCACCTGGTGCCGGTAGACCGCGATGATCAGGTCCGCCCGGGTCGGGAAGTGCCGGTAGATCGTGCCCATCCCGACGCCCGCCTTCGCCGCGATGTCCCGCACCGGCGCGTCCACCCCCGACGCGACGAAGACGGCGGCCGCCGCGTCCAGCAGCGTCTTCTCGTTGCGCTGCGCGTCGGCACGCTTGGGCCTGCCCATCACACCTCCCGGGGTTGCTAACCGGAACATTGCTCCGTATCGTTAGCGGAGCAACGTTCCGCTTGTCATCATCCCACGGAGGAACCCGAAATGCAGTACCGCACCCTGGGCCGCACCGGCGTCCAGGTCAGCACCCTCGCCCTCGGCGCGATGAACTTCGGCGCGATCGGGCGGACCACCCAGGCCGAAGCCACCGCGATCGTCGACGCCGCTCTCGAAGGTGGCGTCAACCTCATCGACACCGCCGACATGTACGGCCAGGGCGAGTCGGAGGTCATGGTCGGCCAGGCGATCAAGAACCGCCGCGACGACCTCGTGCTCGCCACCAAGGCGGCCATGCCGATGGGCGAGGAGCGCAACCACCGCGGCACCTCGCGCCGCTGGATCTTCAAGGCACTCGAAGACAGCCTGCGCCGGCTCGACGTCGACCACGTCGACCTGTACCAGATGCACCGCTGGGACCCCGCCACGAGCGACGAGGAAGCGCTTTCCGCGCTGACCGACCTGCAGCGCGCGGGCAAGATCCGCTACTTCGGCTCGTCGACGTTCCCCGCGTACCGGATCGTGCAGGCCCAGTGGGCCGCGCGCGAGCACCACCTGAGCCGGTACACCACCGAGCAGCCCAGCTACTCGATCCTGCAGCGCGGCATCGAAGCCCACGTCCTGCCGGTGACGCAGGAGTACGGCCTCGGCGTGCTCGCGTGGAGCCCGCTCGCGTCGGGCTGGCTCTCCGGCGCGGTCCGCGCCGGGCAAGCGATCACGACCAACCGCGCGGCGGCCCTGCCCCAGCGCTTCGACCTCGCCGACCCCGCCAACCAGGCCCGCCTCGACGCCGTCGAAAAGCTGGCCAAGCTCGCCGACCAGGCGCAGCTTTCGCTGATTCAGCTGTCGCTCGGGTTCGTCACCGCGCACCCGGGCGTGACCAGCGCGCTCATCGGCCCGCGCACGCTCGACCACCTGAAGTCGCAGCTCGCGGCGGCCGACACCGTCCTGCCCGCCGACGTCCTCGACGAAATCGACGCCATCGTGGCGCCCGGCGTCGACCTGGCCGCGCACGAGAAGTTCGACACCCCGCCCGCCCTGCTCGACCCGTCCCTCCGGAGGCGCTGATGACCAGCTTCGGCATCATGACCCCGCCCATGAACGTGGGCTACGACGAGATCCGCCGCGTCTGGCAGGAGGCCGACGCGATCCCCGAGATCGAGCACGCCTGGCTGTTCGACCACCTCATGCCGATCGGCGGCGACCCGGACGGCCCGATCCACGAAGGCTGGACGCTGCTCTCGGCGCTGGCCGCGCAGACCGAGCGGATCCGGCTCGGCCTGCTGGTGACCAGCAACCGCTTCCGCCCGCCGGCCGTCCTGGCGAAGATCGCGACCACAGTGGACATCGTGTCCGGCGGCCGCCTCGACTTCGGCATCGGCGCCGGTTCGCGGCCCAGCCACCCGTTGGCCCGGCGGGAATACGACGGCCACGGATTGCCCTACCACTCCCAAGACGACGCCGTCGCCGCGCTGGCCGAGGCGTTGACGGTCATCCGTCGCTTGTGGACTTCCGAGGAGCCGTTCGACTTCGACGGCGAGCACGTCAAGCTGAAAGGCGCGTTCGGCAACCCGAAGCCGGTGCAACGGCCGCACCCGCCGATCGTGCTCGGCGGCCGGGCGAGCGCGACATTGCGGGTGGCCGCCGAGCACGCCGACGTGTGGAACATCCCGGGCGGTGGCGACATCGACGACCTCGTCGGCCGCAGCAGGCTCCTCGACCGCTACTGCACGGAGATCGGCCGCGACCCGGCGGAGATCACCCGCTCGATCGTCCTGCCCGTCGACTACGACAAGCCCGCCGCGACGCGGGAAAAGATCGAAGAAGCCGTCGGCGCCGGGTTCGGGCACGTCGTGCTGGGCTTGGCGAACCCGTACCCGGACGGCGTCGTGCGGTGGGTCGCCGACGAGCTGATCCGCTGAGCTTTCACGCTTCGACGCGCTCTCGCACCGCCCGCAGTTCCTCGTCGACGACCGCCATCTGCGCGTCGACCGCGGCCGCGTCGGTGCCCTCGGGGAAGAACAGGCTGAAGATCAGCTCGGCCCCGGTCAGGTTGGGCACCACGCGGGTGAACAGGCCGAGGTTCGGGGCTTCCGCGCTGACGAAGTCGACGACCCCGTGCTCCCGCGCGACCTTGACCGCGACCAGCCGCGGCCCGTCGTCGGCCGGGACGCGCCAGACGTCGTCGTGGTCGTGTTCGACGGCGGGCGCGAACCCCGGGGCCCATTCGGGCAGGTGGCGCGCGTCGGCCAGGTAGCCGAGGACGCGTTCGGGCGAAGCGGCGATGGACGTCGTGCGCGTCTCGGCACGACCTACCTGAAATGCTGTCATGTGGTAAACCGTACGCAGCTGCGTATCATTTGTCCACGCGTAAAATCCGGCCGGTGAACGAGGACGACGATCTCGGAGCCCTCTGCGCGTGGGCGGGCCGCCGCCTGGCCGAGGCCGAGCAGCCCGTGCTGGCCGAGCACGGGCTCTCGATGTGGCAGTACGTGGTCCTGTCGGCGCTGGCCCGCGGCTCGGCGCCGAGCCAGCTGGTCCTGGCCCAGCAGATCCACTACGACAAGACCCGGCTGATCGCGTTGCTGGACGGCCTGGTGGCGGAGGGCCTGGTCAGCCGCGACCCGGACCCGGCGGACCGCCGGGCCCGGGTCGTCCGCCTGACCGCACTCGGCCGCCGCCGGCACGCGGCGGCGCGGGACGCGATCCGGGCGGTGGAGGACGGGTTGCTGGCAGGCCTGGACGACAAGACGCGGCGGGCGCTGCGGTCAGCCCTCGCCCACGTGGCGAACGCGGACTGACCGCAGGCCGATCACGCCACCGAGCAAAGGGTTCCGTTGAGCGTGAACGCCGACGGCAGGATGTTCGGCCCGCCGTAGTCCGCCACGAACCCCACGTCGGTGCCCGACGTCACTGAAGCCGACGACGTCACCGTCACCGCGCTGCCCGTCTGCGTCCACGTTCCGTTCCAGCCGCTCGTCACCCGCTGCCGCGCGGTGGGCCAGGTGAACGACAGCGTCCAGTCGCCGGTCACGTCCGCCGACGTCACGTGGATGCCGCCCACGAAGCCGCTCGCCCAGTCCGTGACGTCCGTCAGCCGGACCGTGCAGCTGCTCGAAGCCGGCGCGCCCGTCGTCACCGTCACCGGCGGGGACGCCCACGACACCTGGCCCGCCGTGTCGCGGGCCAGCACGTTCACCGGGTACCGGCTGCCCGGCACCAGGTTCCGGGCGGTGAACGACGTCCCCGCCGTCTCGCCCCACAGCTGGCCGCCCGCGTACACCTCGTACTTCGCGATCGGGTGGCCGGCCGGGGTCGCCGCGGGCCAGGTGATCGTCGCCGTGCGGTCGGTCGTCGTGCCGGTCGGCTGGCCGGGCGCGCCCGGGCCGGCCGGAGGAGACACCGGGTGCAGGACCACGGTCGTCAGCGAATACGGCGGCAGCGTCTGCGCGCCGGCCGAACCCGAAGGGGCGGTGGTGATCGACGTCGCGCCGTTGGTGAACGTCGAGACCTGCGGCGTGGCCGCGGACGGCGTGTAACCCGTGTAGCCGAGCGTCACCGCGCGCGCCTGGGCGGGGTCCTTGTTGATCAGCAGCACCGCCAGATCGCCGTTCGGGCGGCGGACGGCGTGCGCGCTCACGAGCGGATCGTCCGCGCCCGCGCGGACGAACTGGTCACCGGGACGCGCGAACCCGCTGAGCACCTTCAACCCGTAGTAGGGCGCGAACGGGGTGTTCAACGGCGGCTCGCAGCCGTCGGAAAGGCAGGTGGCACTCGACAACAGGCCGGAGTCCGCGTAATCCGGGTAACCGGCCACAGTGGACAGTTTCGTGCCGCCGTTGTGCGTGTTCCACCAGTCCACTGTGAACACACCGTTCGCGAGCAACGCGCTGTAGGCGTCAGCCGCGAACAGCGCGCCGGGCTGGGTGTCCATGCCCACCGGCGTGTTCGTCTCGGTCATCGCGATGCCCAGCGGACGGCCCGCGTACCGGGTGATCTGCTCGCGCGCCAGGTAGATCATGTCGCCCACCTGCTCGGGCTTCGCCAGCGCTTCCTCGGCCGTCGAGCCGGTCGGGTACCAGTGCAGGATCACGAAGTCGACGTGCGGGCCGGCGATCGAGAGCACGGTCTGGTTCCACGTCCCGGTGTCGCCCTCGCCGACGATGCCGTCCGGCCAGTTCGCCGGAGTGGTCAGTACCGCGCCGACCTTCACCGCGGGGTCGGCGGCCTTCATCGCGTCGGCGTAGGCCACGACTTCGTTCGCGTACGTGGTCGGGCTCTTGTCGGCGTGGTCGTCGGCTTCCCAGTCGGCACCGTAGTGGCCGTTGCCGTAGTTCTCGTTGCCGATTTCCCAGTACTTGACGCCGTACCCCTTTTCGACGTTCGCGTACCGCACCCAGTCCGCCGCTTCCTGCGGCGATCCGGTGCCGTAGTTCGCGATCACGATCGGCTGGGCCCCGGTCCGGCGGACGCCGCCCATGAAGGTGTCGAAATCGGTGCCCGGCGCGACGTAGCCGCCCGGCGCGGTGTTGTCCTTCCAGTGGTAGATGTCGCCGTAGGACCCGCCGGGGTAGCGCAGCATCCGCACCCCCGCGCCGCCGAGCAGGTCGGCCACCGCGCCGGTCCCCAGCTGGCTGTCCCACACCGCGTGGTTGACGCCGATCCCGGTGTCCGGCACGGTCGCCAGTCCCGCCCGGACGTCGACGGTGACCGTCGCCCCCGGTGGTTCGGCGGCTTCGGCGGCGGGCACCGACGCGGCGAGCACGGCGAGCACCGGCCACGCTGCCCAGCGCAGACGTCTTGCTGTCATGGGGAGTCCATCCTCTCGTCGGGCACGAACGGATGGCTGGGAGCGCTCTCGGAGAGAGAACCACCGCGCGGCCCGCAAGTCAACGAAAGTCCCGGGACGACCCCGCGTGCATCGAAAGATCGACGCTTTCGAGCCGGTCGGCGACGAGCGTGACGACCCCTTCGGCCGCCTGGGCGATCCCGCGGACCAGCAGCGCGGCGCTGGTGCGGGCGACCAGCCGCTGCCGTCGCCACAGCCCCGGCGAAACGAGGACGTTCGCCATGCCCGTTTCGTCTTCGAGGTTGAGGAAGGTGATGCCGCCCGCGGTCGCCGGGCGCTGCCGGTGGGTGACCGCGCCGCCGACCCACACCCGCGTGCCGTCCCGCACGCGCGCGAGCTCGGCGGCGGTGATCGCGCCGCGCGCGTCGAGCAGTTCGCGCAGGTACTCCACCGGGTGGCTGTCCGGGGAAACGCCGGTGGCCCAGAGGTCCGCCGCGGTGAGCTCCAGCCGCGTCAGGCCCGGCAGCGCGGGCGCGTCGAGCCCCGGCGCGAGACCGGGCAGGTGCCCGGGCCGGGTGGCCGCCGCCGCGCCGGCCGCCCACAGGTCCCGCCGCCGGTCGCCGCCGAACGCGCCCGCGGTCGCGAGGGCTTCGACGGCGTTCTTCTTCAGCCGGACGCGGCGGGTGAGGTCGCCGACGCCGTCGTACGGCCCGCCGGCCTCCCGCTCGGCGACGATCGCGGCGGCCGGGTCGTCGCCGAGGTGGCGGACCCCGGCGAGGCCGAGGCGCAGTGCGACGCCGCCGGTGCTGTCCGGGTCGGGTTCGAGCGTGGCGTGGACGAGACTGGCGTTGATGTCCGGTTCGCGGACGTGGACGCCGTGCCGCCGGGCGTCGGCGACCAGCGACTGCGGGCTGTAGAAACCCATCGGCTGGGCGCGCAGCAGCCCGGCGCAGAACGCGGCCGGGTAGTAGCGCTTGACCCACGCGCTCGCGTACACCAAGAGCGCGAACGACATCGAGTGCGCTTCGGGGAAGCCGTAGCCGGAAAAGGCGTGGATCTGCTCGAAGATCCGCTCCGCCAGCTCCCGGTCGAGGCCGTTGGCTTCACACCCGGCGAAGAACCGCGCCATCAGCGCCTTCATCTTCGCGCTGGAGCGTTTGGCACCCATGGCCCGGCGCAGCTTGTCGGCTTCCGCCGGGGTGAACGAAGCGACGTCGACCGCCATCTGCATCACCTGTTCCTGGAACAGCGGAACGCCGAGCGTGCGGTCCAAACTGGACGCCAGCAGCGGGTGCGCGTGCTGCCACTCCTCCTCGCCGCGGCGGCGCCGGATGTAGGGGTGCACGGACCCGCCCTGGATCGGGCCGGGCCGGATCAGCGCGACTTCGACGACGAGGTCGTAGAACTCCCGCGGCCGCAACCGCGGCAGCGTGGCCAGCTGGGCCCGGGATTCGACCTGGAAGACGCCGATCGCGTCGGCTTCGCAGAGCATGTCGTAGACGGCGGGATCGGCCAGGTCGAGCTTGCCCAGGTCCACTGTGGACCCGTGGTGTTCGGCGATGAGGTCGATCGTGTAGTGCAGCGCGGAAAGCATGCCGAGGCCGAGCAGGTCGAACTTGACCAGCCCCACGGCGGCGCAGTCGTCCTTGTCCCACTGCAGCACGCTGCGATCGGCCATCGCCGCCCACTCGACCGGGACCACTTCGGACACCGGCTGCTTCGACAGCACCATGCCGCCGGAGTGGATGCCGAGGTGGCGCGGGAAGTCTTCGATCCGCGCGGCCAGGTCGAGGACGTCGGCCGGGATCGCGCCGTCCGTCTGCTGCTTCGTGGCGACGACCCCGCCCCAGCGATCGACGAGCTTGCTGTAGGCGTCCTGCTGCCCGGCGCTGTGCCCGAGCGCCTTGGCGGCGTCGCGGATCGCCGAGGGCGCCCGGTAGGTGATGACGTTGGCGACCTGCGCGGCGTGGAACCGGCCGTGCTTGGCGTAGACGTACTGGATGGCTTCCTCGCGCCGGTCGGACTCGATGTCGATGTCGATGTCCGGCGGCCCGTCGCGTTCCGGGGCGAGGAACCGCTCGAACAGCAGGTTCCACTTGACCGGGTCGGCGTTGCAGATGCCGAGCGCGTAGCAGACGGCGGAGTTGGCGGCGGAGCCGCGGCCCTGGCAGAGGATGTCCGCTTCCTTGCAGAACCGGACGATGTCCCAGACGACGAGGAAGTAGCCGGGGAAGCCGAGCTCCTCGATGACGGCGAGTTCGTGGTCGAGCTGGGCGTAGGCCTTCGGGTTCGCCTCGCGCGTGCCGTAGCGGTCCGCCGCGCCCGCGCGGGTCAGCTCGCACAGGTAGGACATCTCGTCGTGCCCGGGCGGCACCGGGAACGGCGGCAGGTCGGGGGCGACCAGCCGCAGGTCGAACGCCACTTCGACGCCGAGCACGGCGGCCCGCCCGACGGCGCCGGGGTAGCGGCGCTCGAACCGGCGCCGCTGCTCCATCCCCGACCGCAGGAACGCCTGCCCCGACGGCGGCCGCCACCCCTCGAGGTCCTCGGCCGACCGGCGCGCCCGGACCGCGGCGACCATGTCCGCGACGACGGCGTCTTCGGGCCGGGCGTAGTGCACGTTGTTGGACACGACGGTCGGCAGCCGCAGCTCGCGCGCCATCCCGTCGAGCAGGTCGTTGGCGGCGTCGTCGAGCGGCAGCCGGTGATCGATCAGCTCGACGGCGACGTGCTGCCGCCCGAACCGGTCGACCAGCCGCCCCAGCTCGGCGCGCGCGGCGGCGGGCCCGCGTTCCGCGAGCGCGCGGCGGACCGCGCCCTTCCGGCAGCCGGTGAGCACGATGACGTGCCCGGCCAGTTCGTCGGCCAGCTCGTCGAGGTCGTAGACGGGCCGCCCCTTGGCCCCGCCGGCGAGCTGGGCGCGTGAGATGACGCGGCACAGCCGGTGGTACCCGTCCTGCTGCCGGGCGATCACCAGCAGGTGCGACCCCTTCGGGTCCGGCTCCCCGGCCTGCGGCGCGGGCAGGTCGAGCGAGAGCTCGGCCCCGAACCCGACGCGCACCCCGAGCTCCCGGGCGGCGTCGTTGAAGCGGACGGCACCGTACACGCCGTCGTGGTCGGTGAGCACGAGCGCGTCCAGCTCCAGCCGCGCGGCCTCCTCGACGAGGGTTTCGGGGTGGGAGGCACCGTCGAGGAAGCTGCAGTTGGAGTGGACGTGCAGCTCGGCGTAGGGCGCCCGGATCCGGTCCCCGCCGTCGTCCCGCCGCCGCGGCACCCGCAGATCGGCGGGCGCCCCGCCGTACCCTTCGCGCTTGCGCGACCACGCGGGGGCATCGTTGCCGTCCCCGGGCACGGGCGGCCGCCCGGAGGCGATCCGCTCCACTTCGGACCACGGCACGCCGGGGTTGTTGAACGCCAAAGCCAGCTCCCGCAAGGAAAGTTCACTGAGGGGAAGCCAGCGAATACCGTTCGAACACGAGTTCGACCACTGGGATCGATCCTGAGCCGAGCGGCGCGAGGTGTCAACTGTGGACGGCGTGGATCACACTAGTCGTAGCAGCCCTCGACCGTCCATTGTGGATCGTCACCGATGGTGACCCTGAGCAACAGGGCGACGTCGCCGTCGTCGGTTTCCAGGATCACCTGGACGCGGGCGAGGCGGGCGCCGCGGTGGTGGACGATCCAGGGGCCCGCCGCGCCGAGGACGCGGCGGGGCGGGCCGTCGTCGACCGAGACCGTCGTGGGCGGGTGGCTGAGTTCGCCGCGGGCGGTGCAGCGGACCTCGGTGCCGGTCGCGTCGACGACCGCCGCCGGGACCGGGCGCGGGGACACCACCGCCGGGGAGGGGGCGGGGAGCCGGCCCGGCCACGGCTGGCCTGCCGTGGCCGGGGTGCGGGGTTCGCCCCACGGGACGAGCCGGACGCGCTCGGCCGGGCCGCGGCCGCCGTCGAGGAGCGGGGTGACGACCGCGTCCGGGCCGAGCAGGCCCTGGATGCGGACCAGGGCGCGGCCGGCGCGCTCGGCGGCGTCGGCGTCGCGGCCCAGCGAGCCGAACTGCAGCTGCAGCGCCTGCCCGCCGACGACTTCTTCGGGGTCCAGGCGCAGCCGGACGATGCCGGCGGTGGGCCGGTCGCGGGCGTTGAGCCAGCCTTCGCACTGCCAGCGCACGCGGTCGGCCGTCGCGCGGGCGGTCAGTGGTTCGGCGCAGCGCCAGACGCGGACGCGTTCCTCTCCGGCTTCGGTGACGGCGACGACGGCCAGCCGGGTGCAGGCGAGGCCGTGGCGGGCGAGCCCGGCGAAGAAGCGTTCGCCGAGCGTCTTCGCGACGAACGCGGCTTCGTCGATCCGGGCGAGCGGGTGCTCGAAGGTTTCGGTGACCGACAGGTCCGGCGGCAGCGCGCGGCGCAGGGGCGGGCGTTCGGAAAGCCCGCGGGCGAGCCGGTGGGCGGTGATGGCGTCCTTCGGGAACCGGCCCGCGACGTCCCGTTCGGCCAGCGCGGCGAACGCACCGAGGGTCCGCAGCCCAAGCCGCCGCAGCAGGGCGACCAGCTCCCCGCGGTCGTCACCCGGCTGGTCCAGTTCACCGATCGCGAGCGGCGCGAGGAACTCGGCGGCGTCCCCGCGCGGCACGAGCGCCGACCGGCGGGCGGCGAGGGTCGCGGCGAAGAGCCCGTCGGCGATCCCGACCTGGCACTCGACCCCGGCCCGCGCGGCGACTTCGTCGATGAGCAGCTCGGCGAGCGCGGCCTCCCCGCCGAAGTACCCGGCGGCACCGGTGACGGGCACGGCCACGAGCCCGGGCCGCACGACCTCGACCCCGACGGCCTGGCTTTCGACAGCGGCGGCGACGGGTTCGAAGAGCCGCGCGTCGCGGTCCGGGTCGTGCTGGTGCACGACGAGCCCGGGACAACGGGACTGGGCATCCCGCCGCCGCATCCCCCGCCCGACCCCGTTGGCGCGCGCGGCCGCGGAGCAGGCGACGACCCGGTTGGCGGAGAAGACGGCGGCAGGGGCGGCGGGCGGGGTACCGGCCGCGGCTCCGGCGGCGACGACGGGCCAGTCGGGGCACCAGAGCACCAGCAGCCGCGGTGCATCGGTCATCGCGGACCTTCGGCGGCGGGTTGGCTTGGCCTGGTCGGCCGGACCACCCAGCCACCGCAGCCGACCGGCCACACCCGCACAAAACCCCGCGCCGAATCACCAGGGCACGAAAACGCCCGCCACCACAAGGGCACTCACCCCACGCGCGCGGGCAGAACCGGCACCTCGGCCACCGCCGTCCCCAGCGCTCCGCCGACGCCAGGCAACCGCAGCGGTGCCGAGCGAGGACGAGCCGCCGCGCCACGCCCCCTGCTCGTCGCCAGTACTTCGCGGTACCTCAAATGACCATGACCGTCCTCGCCCAACCCGTGCCAGCGGCGGCCCGACACGCTCAGCTCCAGGTCCGCGTCCGGCCACGACCCGGCCGCCAGCAGGACCGAGCCGCGGTTGCGGACGCGGCCGGCCAGGCGCCGGGCCAGCTGGGGGCGGACGCTGCCCGCCAGCGAACGGCCGAGGACCACCAGGTCGAACCCGTCCACCAGCGCCGACACGACGGCCACCGACTCCGCGCCCGGGTTCGGGACCAAGGCGACGCGCTCCAGGTCGACGCCGAGTTCCGCGGCCGCGGCCAGGCCCAGCTCCGGCAGGCCGGTGACCGCCGCCCACGAGCCGTCGCGGGTGGCTGCCGCCAGGAGGGCCAGTACCAGGGAGGTCGCGCCGCGGACCGACACCGTGGTGCCGCGGCGCAGGCCGCCGCCGGGCAGGAGCTGGGCCAGCGCGGGCAGCACCGCCAGCTGCCCGGCCGGGTCCGGCTCGCCCAGCTGCGCCGCCGTGCGCACCCCGGGGATCCCCGCCAGCGCCTCCGGCACCGCCACGCCACCACCTCCAGCACCACGTACTCGCACCGGAGACACCCGCGTGAGGAAGCCACAGGCGAACCCAGGAGAATCATCGAACACTTGTTCGCATAGTGCGAGACGGCAGGGCCCCGTGTCAAGCCGGGCTCAACCGATCGGGGACCCCGGGCGTGTCGAGAGCACACCCGACCAAGGAGGCAACCGTGAACGACACCACCCCGGCGGACGACCCCATCGGCCCGCCCGCGCTCCCCCGGACCTCGACCGCCGCCAGGCGCTGACCGGCCGGCGCGAACGGCGAAACGCGCCCGGCGCCACCACGCTGACCACCTGGCCCACCATCGGCCTGCGGGAGGACTGACACCGGGAGCCCGTGAACCCCGACACTCCAGCGAAGCTCGGCTTGACCTCGATCGTTGGTCGCTACAAGTATTGCACTTCGCAAAACCTTGAGCGACGAACGGAGGCCCTGATGAGCGGCGGAACCTCGCCCCGCGCCACCCACTTGGGTGACTTCCAGGTCCGGCCGCGCCTGCTGCTGATCGCCGCGCTCGCCGTGCCCGTCGGCGGCGTCGCGGCGGTGGCCGCGCTCGCGCTGCTGAAGCTCATCGGACTGATCACGAACCTGGTCTTCTACCAGCGGTTCGACACCGCGCTCGTGGCGCCGGGCGGCAGCGCGCACCCGTGGTGGCTGGTGCTGACCGCGCCGGTGGCCGGGGCGCTCGTCATCGGCGTGCTGGCGCGGTTCGGGTCGGAGAAGATCCGCGGGCACGGCATGCCCGAGGCGATCGAGGCGATCCTCACCGGCGAGAGCAAGGTCGCGCCGCGCGTCGCCGTGCTGAAGCCGGTGTCCGCCGCGATCAGCATCGGCACCGGCGGGCCGTTCGGGGCCGAGGGCCCGATCATCATGACCGGCGGCGCCGTCGGGTCGATCCTCGCGCAGCTGCTGCACCTGTCCGCCGACGAGCGCAAGACCCTGCTGGTGGCCGGCGCGGCGGGCGGCATGGCGGCGACGTTCAACGCCCCGCTCGCGTCGATCCTGCTGGCGGTGGAGCTGCTGCTGTTCGAATGGCGGCCGCGCAGCTTCGTGCCGGTCGCCGCCGCCGTCGTGACCAGCACGCTGTGCCGCGGCTTCTTCCTCGGCACCGAACCGGTCTTCGGCCTGCCCGCCGCCCCCGCGCCCGGCCCGGGCGCCGACGTGCTCGCCCTCGTGCCCGGCATCACCGGCGGCCTGCTCGCCATCGCCGCGACGGCGCTGGTCTACCTCGCCGAGGACGGCTTCGCCCGGCTGCCGATCCACTGGATGTGGTGGCCGGCCATCGGCGGGCTCGTCATCGGTGCCGGCGGCCTGGTCGAGCCGCGCGCCCTCGGCGTCGGCTACGACGTGATCGACCAGCTGCTGACCGGGCACGCGACGACGTCGCTGATCATCGGCGTGCTGGTGGTGAAGACGCTGATCTGGTCGCTGTCGCTCGGCTCGGGCACGTCCGGTGGCGTCCTGGCCCCGGTGTTCATGATCGGCGCGGCCCTCGGCGCCGCGGAAGGCGGGCTGCTCCCCCACGTGACGGCCGGGTTCTGGGCGGTCTGCGGCCTGGCCGCGGTGGTCGGCGGCGTCATGCGCTCACCGCTGACCGGCATCGTGTTCACCCTCGAGCTCACCCACGCGTGGAACGCCCTGCTGCCGCTCGTGGTGGCGTCGGTGTCGGCGTACGCGGTGTCGGTGCTGCTGCTCAAGCGGTCCGTGCTGACCGAGAAGATCGCCCGCCGCCGGCTGCACCTGACGCGCGAGTACTCGACGGACCCGCTCGAGGCCTTCTTCGCGCACGAAGTGATGACGGCGAACCCGGTGGTGCTGGACCACGGCGACCCGGTGGCGGACACGCTGCCGCACACCCGCCACGCCACGCTGTACCCGGTCGTGGACGGCTCGCGGCAGCTGGTCGGCGTGACCACCCGGCACGCGCTGCTGACGTGCGAAGGCGAGACGGTCGCCGACGCGACCACGGCGCCGCTGGCGTCCTGCCACCCCGACGAGACGCTCCGCGAGGTGGCCAACAAGCTCGCGGCCGGCCACGTGACCCGGGCACCGGTCGTCGACCGCGCCGAACCCGGGCGCGTGCTCGGCGTGATCACGCTCGCCCAGCTCCTGCACGCCCGGCGCCGCGATCTGCACGAGGAGCACCACCGCGAGCGCGTGCTCGCTGTGACGCGCGTCGCGGTCACGTCCTCCGCCGCCACCTCGTCCAGGGGGTGAAGCGAGAAAAGAGGACGAGATGCGCCGGATCCTGATCGTCGGTGGTGGGTACGCGGGCTTCTACACCGCCTGGAAGCTGGAGAAGAAGCTGCGGCGCGGCGAGGCCGAGGTCACCCTCGTCGACCCCCGCCCCTACCTGACCTACCAGCCGTTCCTACCCGAGGTCGTCGCCGGGTCGGTCGAGGCGCGGCACGCCGCCGTGTCGCTGCGGCGGCACCTGCGGCGGACCCGGCTCGTCGCCGGGAAGATCACCGCCATCGACCACACGCACCACGTGGTCGGCGTGCAGCCGGCCGACGGCGAACCCTTCGAACTCGGCTACGACACCATCGTCGTCACCGCCGGGGCGGTCACCCGGACCCTGCCCGTGCCGGGCATCGCCGAGCAGGCCATCGGGCTCAAGCACGTCGAAGAGGCCGTCGCGATCCGGGACCGGCTGCTGACCGCGTTCGACCGGGCCGCCGCGCTGCCGGCCGGGCCGGACCGGCGGAAGCTGCTCACCGTCGTCTTCGTCGGCGGCGGCTTCTCGGGCGTCGAGGGCTTCGGCGAACTGCTGTCGCTCGCGACCGCGCTGCTGAAGCGCTACCCGGAACTGCGCCGCGACGAACTGCGCTTCCACCTCGTCGAGGCGTCGGGCCGCATCCTGCCCGAGGTCACCGACCGGCCGGGGCGCTGGGTCGTGCGGGAGCTGACCCGGCGCGGCGCGCGCGTCCACCTCGACACGCGGGTGACGTCGGCGGAAGCCGGCCACGTGCGGCTCTCGACCGGCGAGGAGTTCGACGCCGGCCTGATCGTCTGGACCGCGGGCAACGGCGCCAACCCGGTCATCGGCCGGCACACCGACCTGCCCGTCGACGCACGCGGTTACCTCGTCGTGCGGCCGGATCTGCGGGTCGAAGGCGTTGAGGGCGCCTGGGCCGCCGGGGACGCCGCCGCCGTGCCCGACCTCGCCTCGCCGGTGCCGGGCGCGCGGACCGTGCCCAACGCCCAGCACGCCTACCGGCAGGGAAAGCTGCTGGCGCGCAACATCATCGCGACACTGCGCGGCCGGGCGCCGAAGGCGTACGTCCACCACAGCCTCGGCGCCATCGCGACGCTCGGGCTGGGCCACGGGATCTTCCAGTACCGGCGGCTGGTCGTCACCGGGCTGCCGGCGTGGCTGATGCACCGCGGGTACCACGTGCTCGCCGTGCCCACCTGGGAACGCAAGATCCGCGTGCTCGCGGTGTGGCTGACGCAGGCGCTGTTCGGCCGCGACATCCTTTCGCTGGCCTCGGTGCAGCACCCGCGGGACGCGTTCGTGGCAGCGGGCCGCGCCGACACCGGCGAGGCCCGCCCGCCTCAGCCCGCGGCCGGGAGCGCCCTCGAGATCAGGTAGTCCCGCTCGACCTGCTCGCCGCGGGTGGCGCCGGGCCTCGGCAAAGCCGGTCGCCGGTTCGCGCCGACCGGAGTGGCCACCATGCCGACCGGGGCGCCCGGGAGCCGGCAGGGGAAGAACTTGTGGCGCGGACTTGGTGGCCATGTCTATAGTACTAGGCAACTAGATAAATGGAGTTGCCGATGATCGAGTTCCACCTGGACGCGAGGTCCGGCTTGTCGCCGTACCAGCAGCTGGTCCAGCAGGTGCGGCACGCCTTGCGCCTCGGCCTGCTGGACGAGGGGGACCAGCTGCCGAAGGTCAAGGACGTGGTCGCCTCCCTCGCGATCAACCCGAACACCGTGCTGAAGGCCTACCGCGAGCTGGAGCACGACGGGCTCGTCTCGGCCCGGCCCGGCGTCGGCACGTTCGTCACCGCGACGCTGAACGGCGGCGCGTCGTTCGCCGTGCTCGGGCCGTTGCGGCAGGACCTGCGCCGCTGGCTGGGCAAGGCGCGCAAGGCCGGTCTCGACGAGGAGAGCATCGAGGCCCTGTTGATGTCCACGTTTCGCGACTCCGCCAGAGAGGACATAGCGTGAGCGTCCTGCGTGCCCAGGGGCTGGGCAAGAAGTACAAGCGCGACTGGGCGCTGTCCGGCTGCACCCTGGAGATCGAGCCCGGCCACGTGACCGGGCTGGTCGGCCCGAACGGGGCCGGCAAGTCCACTTTGCTCAACATCGCGGCCGGCATGCTCGAGCCCACCACCGGCACGATCGAGGTGTGCGGCGGGGTGCCCGGCAGCGGGCCGGAGCAGCTCGCGAAAGTCGGTTACGTCGCACAGAACACGCCGGTCTACAGTGGACTGAGCATCGAAGAGCACCTGCGGCTCGGCGCGCACCTCAACCCGAGGTGGGACACCGCGCTCGCCGGGAAGCGGATCGAACGGCTGGGGCTCGACCCGAAGCAGCACGCCGGCAAGCTGTCCGGCGGGCAGCGGGCCCAGCTGGCGCTGACGATCGGCATCGCCAAGCGCCCCGAGCTGCTGCTGCTCGACGAACCGGTCGCCGCGCTGGATCCCTTGGCACGGCGGGAGTTCCTGCAGGACCTGATGGAAGCCGTCGCCGAGCACGAGCTGTCCGTCGTGATGTCCTCGCACCTGGTCAACGACCTCGAACGGGTCTGCGACCACCTCATCGTGCTCGTCGACTCGCAGGTCCGGGTGATCGGCGAGGTCGACGAACTGCTGGCCACGCACCACCGGCTCTCCGGGCCGCGGCGGGACGTCGAAACGCTGCCCGCGGACCAGCACGTCGTCTCCGCGAAGCACACCGACCGGCAGACCACCGTGCTCGTGCGCACCGAAGCGCCGATCCTCGATCCCGTGTGGACGGTCGCGCGGATCGGCTTGGAGGACCTCGTCCTCGAGTACATGAGCAACCCCGCCGCCGCCCGCCCCGCCCTGGAGGTCCTGCGATGACCTGGCTGACCTGGCGCCAGTTCCGCGTCCCCGCGCTGTCCGTGTTCGCCGCGCTGGTCGCGATCGGCGTCGTGCTCGCGGTCACCGGCCCGGACCTGGTCGGGCGCACGAACTTCTCGGACCAGGACACCCTCTTCGGCGGGACGATCCTGGTGCTCTACCTGCTGCCCGCGGCGATCGGCGTGTTCTGGGGCGTCCCGCTGATCACGCGCGAATTGGAGAGCGGCACGCACAGTCTCGTGTGGAACCAGACCGTCACGCGCAAGCGGTGGCTCACCACCAAGCTCGGCTTCGGCCTGCTCGCCGCGATGGTGGCGGCCGGGCTGCTCGGCTGGGCGGTGTCGTGGTGGGCGAGCCCGATCGACGCGCTCTCGGCCACGCAGACCGACCGCGGGATGCTTTCACGCATCGCGCCGGTGGTGTTCGGCGCGCGGGGCATCGTCCCGATCGGGTACGCGGCGTTCGCCCTCGTGCTCGGCGTCGCGGTCGGGATGCTGCTGAAGCGGACCGTCGCCGCGATGGCCGTCACGCTCGCCGTGCTCGCCGCCGTGCTGCTCCTGGTGCCGAACTTCGTGCGGCCGTACCTGCTTCCGCCGGAGACGACGACGGTCGCGATCGTCGGCGACGACATCACGAACATCACCGGCGACGACACCCACGGGATCCTGGAGATCGGCACCCGCAACCCGCCCGGCGCGTGGGTGCTGGCGAACGAAACCCTGGACCCGAACGGCAACGTGGCCGACCCGCTGCCGGTCTTCGTGCAGAGCTGCGCCCCGCGGCCGGGCCAGGGCCCGCCGGAACGCGGCTCGATGGAGGCGTGCATGTCCCAGCTCGGCCAGCACGGCTACCAGCAGCGCGTGACCTACCAGCCCGGTTCCCGGTTCTGGCCGCTGCAGTGGCTCGAACTCGCGCTCTACCTCGCCATGACGGCGCTGCTCACCTGGTTCTGCTTCCGTCGCGTCCGCCACCTTTCCTGAGCCGGTTCCTGGGGGAATCATGCGCACTCTCGCGGTAGCCACCGCCTTGACCCTGACGCTGTCCGCGGCGCCGCTCGCCTCCGCGAGCACCACGCCGTACCTGCCCCGCCCGACCGGCCACGAGCCGGTCGGCGTGACCACACTGTCCGTTGTGGACCGTTCGCGGCCCGACCCGTGGGTGCCGTCGGTGCCCTACCGGGAACTGATGGTCTCCCTGTTCTACCCGGCGACGTCGGCGAACGGTCCCACCAAGCAGTACATGACGCCGCTGGAGTCCGAGCGCAACCTCGAACGGGAGAACATCCCGGGCCTGGCCCTGGACGTCCTGAGCACCGTCCGGACCAACGCCGTCGTCGACGCGCACCCGGCCGGGCGGTGGCACGGCCTGCCGCTCGTCGTGCTGTCCCCGGGCTGGACCCAGCCCCGCGCGACGCTCACCGCGCTGGCCGAGGACCTCGCCAGCCGCGGGTACGCCGTGGCGGCGATCGACCACACCTACGAAAACCGCGCGACCACCTTCCCCGACGGTCACGTCACCGGCTGCGCCGCCTGCGAGGTCGACGACCAGCCGGGGTTCTGGGAGAAGTTCGCGCGGGTGCGGTCGGAGGACGTGTCGTTCGTGCTCGACGAGCTGTTGCACTCGAAGAAGTGGGGCGCGCTCATCGATCCCGCGCGGATCGGCATGACCGGGCACTCCGCCGGCGGCGCGGTCACGACGCAGGCGATGCTGGCCGACGCGCGGATCCGCGCCGGCGCCGACATCGACGGCAGCATCCACGTGCCGCTGCCGCCGTCCGGGCTGGCCCGGCCGTTCCTGTTCCTCGGCAGCATGGACGACTACGTCCCCGGCCAGCCAGGTCCTTACGACGATTGGGAAACCGACTGGCCGCACCTCACCGGCTGGAAGCGCTGGCTGATGGTGTCCGGCACGGTGCACCAGTCGTTCACCGACCTCGGGGTGCTCGCCGCGCAGCTGGGCGTCGACCTCGGCGCGTCGATCGACGCGGAGCGCGCGCTGGCCGTCACGCGAACCTACGCAAGCGCTTTCTTCGACCAGCACCTGCGCTGCCGCCCGCGGCCGCTGCTGGCCGCACCTTCGCCCGCCTACCCGGAAGTGACCTTCATCGGATGAAGAAGACGATCCTCATGGCCCTCACCGCACTCACGTTCACGATGGCCACGCCCGCGTCCGCGGCCCCGGTGCCGTACCTGCCCGCGCCGACCGGTGACCGGCCGGTGGGCAGCACTTCGGTGTACCTCAAGGACACTTCGCGGCCCGACCCGTGGGTGCCGTCGGCGCCCTACCGCGAGCTGATGGTCTCGCTGTTCTACCCGGCGGCGTCACCGGACGGCCCGAAGACGCGGTACGTGACTTCGGAAGAATCCGCGGCACTGCTGGCGGGCAGCGGCCTGGACGTGCCACCGGACCTGCTCACGAAGATGGTGACGAACTCGGTGGCCGACGCCCGGCCGGGCGGCAGGCACCTGCCGCTGGTCGTCCTGTCGCCCGGCTACACCAAGCCGCGCGCCACGCTTTCCGCGCTCGCCGAGGACCTGGCGAGCCACGGGTACGCGGTCGCGGTCGTCGGCCACACGTACGAGAACACCGGGCAGAGCATGCCCGGCGGGCGGTTCGCCGGGTGCGCGTCGTGCGAACTCCCGCACGACAGCGCTTTCTGGCGGAAGCTGGAGCTCGGCCGGGCCGCCGACGTGTCGTTCGTGCTGGATTCGCTGACGCGCTCGAAGTGGGCGTCGCTGATCGACGCGTCCCGGATCGGCATGGCCGGGCACTCGGTGGGTGGCGCCAGCACGCTGCCCACGATGGTCGCGGACCCGCGGGTCAAGGCCGGGATGGACATCGACGGCACCACCGAGGTCCCGCTCACCGCGCCCGGCCTGGACCGGCCGTTCATGTTCGTGAGCCACCAGCTGGCGGCCACGGCGTGCGCGCCGGGCAACGAGCCGTGGGAGCGGGACTGGGCGCAGCTGACCGGCTGGAAGCGCTGGGCGGAGGTGGCGGGCACGCAGCACGCGTCGTTCACCGACGTCGGCATCGTGGCGGACGAGTTCGGGGTCGACATCGGCGCGACCACGGGCGGGCTGCGCACGCAGGCGATCACCCGGGCCTACGTCGCCGCGTTCTTCGACCAGCACCTGCGCGGCGTGCCGCGGCCGCTGCTCGACCGGCCGGGGTTCCCGGAAGTTTCGTTCTGCCGCTGAGGGGCGTCGGGAGCGGCATCGCCCGGGGGGATGCCGCTCCCGCCGCCTCACGCTTCGGGCGTCGGCCGGACGCCATGAACGACTCTTTCGTGGCGTCCGGCGACAGGGCTCCGGCAAAATTCGGGCAGTACGGCCGATCCGCCCATCCGCGATGTCATGAAAGGGTCGTTCATCTCGCCAGACGACATGAACGACCCTTTCATGACATCCCCGCGAGGCCGGGCAGACCACGCGGCCGGTCACCCGCTCGCCGGCGCGACTTTGCCAGGAGCCTGTCGCGCGAGGACATGAACGACCCGTTCATGGCGTCGGCGTCGCGCGGCCAGGCCACCCCGCCGCCCGCGCGACCCGCCCCGGCGTCACACCGGCGGCTCAGGCGAGAACCAGCCCGCCGTCAGAGCTTGCCGCCCGCCACCGGGGGCATGTCCGGGGTGTCCTCGACCTCCGTGGCCGACTCGCGGTACAGGTGGTTCTCGACCTCGAACAGGTTGTCGCCCGCGCGCTCGACGACCGTCAGCAGCGTCGTCATCTGGGCGACCTCCTCCACCTGCTCCTTGAGGAACCAGCCCACGAACTGCTCGCCGAGGTAGTCCTCCTCGGCGCGCGCGGCCTTCGCCATCGCCTCGATGTCCGTCGTGACCGCGCGTTCCTGGGCCAGGGCCAGCTCGATCACCTCGTGCACGCTCGAGAAGTCGTTCCGGACGTCGCCGGTACCCGGGATGGCCACCGGGTGGTCGCGGTCGAGCAGGTACCGCACCATCGCCAGCGCGTGGTTGCGCTCCTCGATCGCCTGCCGGTAGAAGCGCTTCGCCAGCCGCGGGAGGTCGCGCGCGTCCAGCCAGACGGCGAGCGCGATGTACTGCTGGGCGGCGGTGAACTCGTGGCTGATCTGGGTCTGCAGCAGTTCGGCGAACTTCTCGGTCTTGGCCATGCCCCACAAGGTACGACGGAACCGGGTGCGGTTCTACGATCGAAGCCGTGACCAGCACACTCGACCTCGCCGGCACGATCACCTGCGTCACCGGCGCGGCCGGCGGCATCGGGCGCGGGATCGCGCTCCGGTTCGCCGCGGCGGGCAGCGCGGTGGCCGTGCACCACCGGCGGCCCGGCGCCGCCGACGACGTCGTCGCGGCGATCGAAGCGGCCGGCGGGCGGGCCCGCGCGTTCGCCGCCGAGCTCACCGACGACGCCGCCTGCCACGCCCTGCTCGACGCCGTCGCGGACTGGGGCGGGCGGCTCGACGCGCTGGTCAACAACGCCGGCGTCCAACCGGTCGAACCCCTCGAAGGCCTCACGGCCGAGCGCTGGCGGGCGATGCTGGACGCGACCCTGACCAGCGCGTTCTCCTGCACCCAGGCCGCGGCGCGGCTGCTGGGCGAGGGCGGCAGCGTCACGCACGTCGCGTCGATCGAAGCCCGCCAACCGGCGCCGGGCCACGTCCACTACAGCGCGGCGAAGGCGGCGCTGGTCATGCACGCGCGCGGCGCGGCGCTGGAGTACGGGCCGCGCGGGATCCGGGTCAACACGGTGTCCCCCGGCCTGGTCGACCGGCCCGGCCTCGCGCGGGACTGGCCGGACGGCGTCGACCGCTGGCACCGCGCCGCGCCGCTGAACCGCCTGGGCACCCCGGCCGACGTCGGCAACGCGTGCGTCTTCCTGGCTTCGCCGCTGGCGTCCTTCGTGACCGGCCACGACCTCGTCGTCGACGGCGGCGTCACCGCCCGGCCGACCTGGTAACCTGAAACACGTTCTAGTTTCAGGGGGTGCGATGACCTTCCCGGTGGTCGACGGCGTTCCGCCAGGGCGTGCCCTGCTCGGCACCCGGATCCGCGAGCTGATCGAAGCCTCGGTGCGCGTGCGCGACGACGAAGCCGATCTGGCCGCGGCGGCGAGCCGGGTCGAGGCGGTGACCGCGGCCCTGCGCGCGGCCGGGGAGGCGCCGCCGTTGCTGCTGGCCGCCCTCGAAGGCGGCGGGCACCTGAGCGTCAACAACCCCCTGGAAGGGCCCGGCAACCCGCTGGCCCCGCCGCTGTCCTGGGTGGCGGTCGGCCCGGAGTCGGTGCGCGCCGAGGTGCTGCTCGGCTCGGCGCACGAGGGGCCGCCGGGCCGCGTCCACGGCGGCTGGGTGGCGGCGGTCCTCGACCACGTCCTCGGCCGCGCCACGGCGGCGGCGGGCTACCCGGGGATGACGGCGTCGCTGACGGTCGACTACCACCGGGGCACGCCGTACGCGGTCCCGCTCGTCGCCGAGGGCCGCCTGGTCCGCCGTGCGGGGCGGAAGCTGCACGCGTCGGGCACGCTGCGGGCGGGCGACGAGGTCTGCGCGACGGCGACGGCGATCCTGGTGCACTTCAGCGCGGACCGGTTCCCGGTGCCCACGGACTGACGCCGCCCCGCGACCGGCGCCTAGCCGAGCCGAGGTCGCGAATGACTCATTCGCGACCTCGGCCCCGGGGCCGATACCCCGGGGGCCGCCGTCACCCACCCCGGATCGCTGCCGCCCGCCGAGCCGCCCCAGAGGTCTTGAATGAGTCATTCAGGTCTTCAGAGGTCCTGAATGACTCATTCAAGACCGCTCAGGTGCCGACCGTCGTGTGCCGGGGTGCCTCCGAACTCGACGTCGCCATCAGCACCGCGCAGATCGGCACCGCCATCGCCAGCGCCGCCAGCACGAACACCGGGAACAGGAACGAGAACACCTCCGTGCCGGACGGGTCCGGGGCCGCCGGGTCGAGGTGGAGGCGGACCGCCGCCATGCCGGTGAAGTGCATGCCCGTCACCGCCGCGCCCATCACCAGGCCGGCCGCCAGGCGGGGCAGCAGCTTGTCGAGGCCGACCGTGAACCACAGGGCCGCCGTGGCCGCGACCACCGCGATGACCACCGACAGCACCACCAGCACCGGGTCGTAGCCGATCGTGCCCTTGACCTGCACCGCCCACATGCCGGTGTAGTGCATCACCGCGACCGCGAGCCCGGTCAGCAGGCCGCCCAGCAGCAGGCGGCGCCAGGCGAACCGGTTGCGGACACCGAACACCAGCAGGCCGCAGAACACCGCCGCCACCGACAGGACCGCCGACACCGCCGTGCGGAGGATGTCGTAGCGGACCGGCAGGCCCGGTGTCGCGAAGCCGAGCATCGCGATGAAGTGCATGACCCAGATGCCGACGCCGCCGATGGACAGCGCCGCGAGCCCCAGCCACGTCAGCCGGACGCGCGGGTTGTCGGTCGAGCGCGCCTGCAGCGTGCAGGCGAGCCCGAGGGCGCACCCCACCACCGACGTCAGGTAGGCGAGCACCATGAGCCAGTGCCCCATCGCGAAGTCGTCGTGGTTCATCGGCATTTTTCCGCTCCTGTCAGGCTTTCCGCGATCGTGGTGCGTGGTGCTCGGCGAGCGCGTGCTCGGCCGCGGCGATGAGGGTCCGCTTTGTGGACTCCGGGGAGCGCGCGTCGCAGGTGACGACGTCCACCGCCGGCGGCACCTTGAGGGCTTCGCGCACCTGCGCGGGCGCGTGCTGCCGGGTGTCCTCGAACTGGTTGATGGCCACCAGGAACGGCAGGCCGCGCGACTCGAAGAAGTCGATCGACGCGAACGAGTCCGCCAGGCGGCGCGTGTCGACCAGGACGATCGCGGCCACCGCGCCGCAGACCAGGTCGTCCCACATGAACCAGAACCGGTGCTGGCCGGGCGTGCCGAAGACGTAGAGGATCAGGTCGTCGGCGAGGGTGAGCCTGCCGAAGTCCATCGCGACCGTCGTCGCGAACTTCCCCGGCACCGCTTCGGTCCGGTCGACGCCGACCGCCGCCGTCGTCATCAGCGCTTCGGTGCGCAGCGGGTCGATTTCCGAGACGGCGCCGACGAACGTCGTCTTGCCGGCCCCGAAGCCGCCCGCGACGACGATCTTGGCCGAGGTGATGAGCTTGTCAGAGTGCGCGTAGTCCACTGAGGACCCTTTCGAGCAGGTCGTTGCGTTCGTCCCAGGAGGCGTCCGCGGTGAGCGTGTCGCGGATGGACACCTGGCCGGCGCTGAGCAGGTCGCCGATGAGCACCCTGGCCACCCCGAGCGGCACGCCGAGGTGGGCCGCGACCTCGGCCACCGAACGCTTGTGCCGGCACAGCTGCGTCACCGCGGCCAGCGGGTTGGTCGGGCTGAAGGACGCCGAGCGTCCCTCCAGCGTCGTCTCGACGAGGGCTTCCACCGCCAGGTCGACCTTCGGCCGCGTGCGGCCGGCGGTCCAGGCGTAGGGCCGGGCCAGCGACGCCGTGTGCCGCCCGCCCTCGCGTCGCCGGCCGTCGGTCACCGGGCCGCTCCCGGGGAGGCCGCCGGCCGCGCCGGGGTCTCGACCACCTTCCCGACCCGGTCCACGAGCAGCGTCATCTCGTAGCCCACCAGGCCGATGTCGCAGCCCGGGTTGGCCAGCACGACCAGGTTGGAGCCGTCGCCGACGTTCATCAGCAGCAGGAAGCCCTGCTCCATCTCGATCACCGACTGCACGACCCGGCCCGCGGTGAACAGGTCGGCCGTGCCGAGCGCGAGGCTGGCGAGCCCGGACGCGATCGCCGAGAGCTGGTCGCCGCGATCGCGCGGCAGGGTCTCGTTCGCCGCCACGAGCAGGCCGTCCGCCGAGACGAGCGCGGCGTGCGCCACCCCGGGTACCTCCTGGGTGAACGCCGACACCAGCCAGTTCCGGGAGCCGTCGGTCACTTCCGTTCCTTCCTGCCGGGTACTCATCGCTGCTCCGCGTCCGGCTCGGCCGCGACCCGGTGGCGGGCCGCGCGCATGCCGCTGTAGTGCCGGGAAAGGTTGTTCCGCACCGCGGCCGGGTCGCGGAAGGGCTGGTCGGCCTGCTGCGGCCGGCGCGGGGCGGCCGAGCCCGGTGCCAGCTGGGCGCCGGGCTGCCGCTCCGGCAGGCCCGAGTCGGTGAACCCGGCCTCGTCGACGGTCCCGACCGCGGCTTCCGCGGCCTGCCGCAGCTGGTCGGCGGGACTCGCCCAGCCGTCCGGCCGCGCCGCCGCGTTCGGCCGGTCTTCGGCGAACCAGTGCGACACCATCTGGTCGAAGATCGGGGTCGGCGGGTCCACCACCGGCGGCACGGGACCGGGTTCTTCGGCGGGCCACCGGGGTTCGAGCTCGTGCCGCGCGGTGCCGTTGACGCCGCCCGGGGGCAGCGCGGGCAGGCCGGCCCGCGCCGGCAGCTCGACCAGGACCAGCACGCCGGGGACGTGCACGCTGGCGGTGATGCCGGCGCTCGCGGTCCGCGTGGTCGTCGGCCGCAGCCGGACGGTGATCCCGTGCGAGGCGGCCAGCCTGCTCACCACGAACAAGCCCATTCGGCGGGTGGTCTCCGGGCTGACCGACGCGCCGGCGGCCAGCCGGGCGTTGGCCGCTTCCAGGTCTTCGCGGCTCATGCCGAGGCCGGTGTCGACGACCTCGACCAGCACGCCGCCGTCGAAGCCGCGGTCGGCGGTGAGCACGACCTGCTCGTCCGGCGGCGACGACCGGATCGCGTTCTCCAGCAGCTCCGCGAGGATGTGCACGACGTCGGCCGCGGCTTCGGCCTGCACCGAGCCGCGCGGCGCGTTGCCGAGGGTGATGCGCTGGTAGTCCTTGACCTCCGACGTCGCCGCGCGCAGCAGCTCGACCGTCGCGACCGGGCCGGTTTCCCGCCGCACCGGCCGGCCGCCGGCGAGGACCTGCAGGTTCTCGCCGTTGCGCCGCAGCCGGGTCGCGATGTGGTCGATCTGGAACAGCTCGGCCAGCCGCTGCGGGTCCTGCTCGTCGGCCTCGAGGTCTTCGATCACCGAGAGCTGCAGCTCGACCAGTGACTGGCTGCGCCGCGACAGCGTCATGAACATCTCGCTGACCTGGATCCGCATCTCGGCCTGCTCCCCGACGGCGAGCCGGACCGCCTGCCGGTGCATGTCGTCGAAGGCGCGGGCGAGCTGGCCGACCTCCTCCTCGGAGTCCACCGGGAGCGGCGGGGTCGCGCGCCAGTCGACGTCCTCGCCCTCCCGGATGCGCTCGATGGTGCCGGGCAGCCGGCGGCGCGCGGTGTCGAGCGCGGCCGCGTGCAGCCGCCGGATCGGCGCCACCACCGACCGGGCGACGGCGAGCGCGATGGCGAGGGCGCCGAGCAGCGCCGCGAGCACCAGCGCGGCGTCGCGCAGCGCGTCCGACCGGGCGAGGTCGGTCTGCGCGCCGACCGCGGCCGAAAGCGTTTTCACCTGGTCGGCGAGGACGGTGCCGAGCACCGCGCGCTTCGCCGCGGGCCCGCCGGCGCCCGGGCTGGTCGCCGCGGCGAACCGGGCGGCCACCGCGCCGGCCGGCAGCACCCGGCGGAGCTGCCCGGTGAGCACGGCTTCTTCGGACGCGGCGCGCTCGGCCGCCGCCCCGCCCGCCACCGTTTCCTGGACGGCGAGCACGGACCTCAGCTGCACCAACCCCGCGCCGATGTTCGCGGACGCGCCGAGATCGGCATTCCCGGCCTGCCCGACGACGCCGGAGATCATTTCGCTGAGCGCGATCGTGAAGTCGTGGTAGGCGGTGGTTTTCTCGCCCGCCGAACCGGACTGCTGCCGCAGGTCGGCCAATTTCCCGAGCTGATCTTCCAATGTCCGGGCGAGTTCCGGGGTGAGCTGCGAAAACGCGGCGTCCCGGCGGACCGCCGCGGCTTTCCCGTCGACGGCGGCGGTCTGCGCGGCGGCGCCGTCGTGGATCATCTCCTCGTCGACGAGCCCGGCGAGTTCGGAAATCCCTTGCACGACGGGCATTTGATCGCGCACGGCGCTGAGCCCGCCTGCCTGGGCGAGTTCACCCTGCACCCGGGCCCCGGCCAGCAGCAGGGCGACCAGGACGGGCAGCAGCAGCACGACGGAGATCTTGGTGCGCAGCCCCCACGATCCCGGATTCCAGGAGGGGGCGGAACGACGTATGTCTTCTTTCATCGGTGGCGTGGCTCGATTCGTACCGGTGGCCCGAGAACGATTTCCGGTTCCTTTTCCGCGGAATTCAGGCGGTGACATAACCCCGGCGGCACCGGTGCTGTCAAGGAACGCGAGCCGTTTCCCCCGTACGCATCAGCTACACAGGGTGAACTTCCACCGCGCGGCTTTTTACCCTTGCGGAGGGTGAGGTGGAGTCGAAGAACGCACGGGATCCCGTGCGGGGTAGGTGATTTTCCGCCTTGGCGGGACGAGCGCGTCCCGCCAAGGCGAAAGTGGACTCAGCCCGGGCTGAGCACGGACCGTGGTCCCCGGGCCCGAGCGCCCCAATGTGGCGTTCGGTGCGTCCAGCGCACCCAATGTGGCGTTCGGTGCGTTGGACGCAACCAACGCCACATTGGGGCGCTTTGGTCCCCGGCCGAAGGAGATCAGCTCGCGCGGACCGCGGTCGTTCCCGTCAGGCGGTTGTCCGCCGGGTTGCTGTCGCCGTCGTAGCGGCCGTCGAGGTTGGCCGTCACCTCGAACTCCGCCTGGCCCGCCGCGGCGTCGGCCGCCGTGTAGCTGTACGCGAACGGGAAGTCGACACGGCTGCCCGCGGGGACCCACTGGGTCAGCCGGCCGACCTCCTCGAAGTACCCGCTCTCACCCTTCCGGCGCAGCGAGACGACGACCTTCTCGTCGTAGCGGCTGTTCACCACCGACACCTTGACCGGCTTGGTCTGCCCCGCGCGGGCCTGCGCCGGCAGGGACAGCCCGGTCAGCGTGACGTCGTGCGTCTCGACGTGGACCACCTGGCTGCCGGTCCCGGAACGCCCGTCGTCCGTCGTCGCGCTGATCTCCAGGCGGTAGTCGCCGTCGGCGGCGTAGCGGTGCGTCAGCATCGCGTTCGACGTGAGCGGCACCGAGGTGCCGTCGCCGAACTTCAACTCGCCGCTGACCAGCGGGCGGCCGAGGCTGTCACCCGCGTTCGGGAACATCTGGATGTCGTCGAACACCGACTTCACCCCGGAGTAGAGGTACACGTTGGGCGTCAGCGCCGGCGCGGTCGTCAGGCGGATGTCGTACCAGGACGCGCCGTCGGCGTCCGCGGCCACCCGGATCCAGTACTGCTCCCCCGCCGTGGCCCGGAAGACCACGCGCTTGCTCGTGTCCAGCGACGACGCGCAGTCCACTTCGGACAGTCCGGTGCGCGAAGCGCCGCGGTAGACCACGACCGACGTCGACCGCCGCTCCACGCTGATCGACCGGGTGCGGTCCGGGGTGTAGCGGTACCACACCGAGTGGTCGGCCGCGGGATCGCAGCTCGCCGTCACCTCGCCCGGCTCGCTCGTGGACCGCGACAGGTCGCCCGAGAACGTCCCGGGCAGCGTGGCTTCGGCAGCCGCCGCGAAGTCGTCGTTCGGCTCCCGCGGGACGCTCGCGAGGTCCAGCGTGGCCACCTGGCCGGCGCCGGCGTACGGCTTGAACACCATGATGTGGTACGTCTGCCCGGCGGTGACCGGGAACGTCACCGACGGCCCGCTGTTCCACTCCGCGCACGCGCCGGGCACCTGGGTCAGCGCCCCGCGCTCACCGGTGTAGACGGCGATGAACGGCAGCTGGCCGGCGCCCGTGGGCAGTGCCCGGACGAACCCGTCGGCGGGCGCGGTGTAGTCGTACCACGCGCTCGTCGCGATCCAGGCGTAGCACGACGTCGGGTCGTCGGCGGCCTTCGTCCCTTCCCCGAAGTCCTGGGTCGTCCGGAAGGGCAGGGCGGTGACGGCGGTGGCGGTGTCGAAATCGTCGTTCGGCGGTGTGTCGGCGTGCGCGGTGGCGGGTGCCACCAGCGTGGCCGCGACGGCGAGCCCGGCGACCAGCAGGCGCCGGAAAGCGGTGTGCCTCATCTTGTTCCCCCCTCAGACCGCGGCGATGCGCGTGCCGCTCGGTTTCACGGTCGTGGCGATGGCGATCACTTCGTTGTCCGACGGCCGGGCGTCGCGCACCGGGTACGGCAGCGACAGCTCGGCGCGGAAGGTGACCTTGCCGTCGATCGCGTCGTCCGGGGTGAAGGTGTAGGCGAACGGGAACCGGACGGTCTTGGTGGGCCGCGCGGGCACGGTCAGGGTGAGCGTGGCGACCTGCCGCCACCAGGTCCCGTCGTTCCGGGACAGCACGACCGTCGCCGTTTCGGCGTACCGGGTGTTGCTGACGTCGACCGAGATGGGCTTGCTTTCGCCCGCGCGGGCGGCGGCCGGCACGGTGAACTTGGCGATCCCGACGTCGTGCGTGGTCACCGTGACCGACGTCGTCTTCGTGGCGGTGCGGCCGTCCGGCGAGGTCGCGTGCAGGGTGACGGTGTAGGTGCCGTCGGCGGCGTAGTGGTGGGACACCGGCGCGGTGCCGGCCGGGGCGGTGGCGCCGTCGCCGAAGTCCCAGTCGGCGGTCATCGGCTTGTCGATCTCGTTCCAGGAGTCCGCGGAGAACGAGACGTTGTCGTAGACCGTCGGGTACGACGGCGACTGGGAGATCGACGGCTCCAGCGCCGGCGCGTCTTCCAGGGACAGCGTGATCGGCTCGTACGACTGCGCCGGCCCGGTCACACGGACGTAGTAGGTCGTGCCGGCGGCGGCGCGGAACGCGGTCGGCTGCCCGTACGAGTCGTTCTTGCAGGCGACCTGCTTCAGCTCCGGCAGGCTGTTGCCGGTGTAGACCGAGACGGCCGAGCCGTACCCCCGGGTCCGCGCGGTGACCGACTTCGCCTCCCCGGTGTTCGTGTAGGCGTACCAGACCGAGGGGACGATGTTGCCGTCGTACTGGCAGGTCGATTCCGGTTCGTCGGCTTCGTAGGAGGCCACCGAGAAGTCCGGCTGCGCGGAGAACGGCAGCGCGGGCACGGGCTGCGCGCCGGCGAAGTCGTCGTTGGCCGCGGCCGGCACCGAGTCCAGCGAGAGCGACAGCGCGCCGCCCGGGACGTCGTAGCCGGAGACCATGACCGAGTACGTGGTCCCGGCCTTGGCCAGGAACGTCGCGTCCCGGCCGACACCGCAGCCGCCGTCGACACCGCGGAGCACGCCCCGGGTTCCGGTGTGGACGGCGAGGATCATCTCCGGGGAGCTGCCCTGGGTGGACGCGCGCAGGTACCCGTCCGCGGTGGCGGTGTACTGGAACCAGACGGAGCCGCGGACGTCGTACGACTGGCACCACGACGGGTCGTCGACCGCCTTGGTGGCCTCACTCGTGTCCTGCTGCGCGGTGAACGGCAACGCGGTGATCGCCGTCGCCCGGTCGAAGTCGTCGTTGGACGGTGGTGCCGCGTGCGCGACACCCGGTACGAGCAGCGCGAACGCCGCCGTGAGCGCGGTGGCCAAGGCGATCCGGCCGCGCGATCGCAACGAAAGCAGCACGAGTCATCCCCCCAGATGTGTCCCGTCCCCACGCACGCGGTGGGAATCCCCGACGGGCACATCGACGGGAGGGGGCCCGGTGTGACCGATCCGGCCGGAATTAGCCCGGACGTCGCAACCGCGCTACTGCGAGTAGACCGCGGGGTGCGGACCACCCGCACCCCGCGGTCCGCTCAAGCGGGCACCCGGCCCAGCAGCCGTCCGGCCATCGTCCGCAGGAGGACGTCCTGGTGGCGGGTCAGGAAGAAGTGCCCGCCGGGCAGCGGGACCAGGTCGAAGCCGCCCGTGGTGTGCTCCGCCCACGCCGCGACCTCGTCGACCGACGCCACCGGGTCCTCGGTGCCGGTGAACGCCACCACCGGGGTCGCCAGCCGGACGCCCGGCGGGTGCCGGTAGGTCTCCACCGCGCGGTAGTCGTTGCGCAGCACCGGCAAGATCATGCGCACCACCTCTTCGTCGCCGAGGAGATCGGCTTCCGTCCCGCTCAGGCGGCGCACCTCGGCCAGCACCCCGTCGTCGGAGCGGGTGTGGACGCGGTCGTCGCGGTAGCGGTCGGGCGCGCGGCGGCCGGAGACGAACAACGCCACCGGCGCCGGGCCCGAGTCCTCCAGCCGCCGCGTCACCTCGTACGCCACCATCGCGCCCATGCTGTGCCCGAACAGCGCGAGCGGCCGCTCGTCGAGGCCCCGCAGCAGGGCGGCGATCTCGTCGGCGAGCCCTTCGACGGTGGGGACGAACGGCTCCTTCCGCCGGTCCTGCCGCCCCGGGTACTGCACCGACAGCACTTCGACGTCGGGGGCGAGCGCCCGCGACACGGGGAAGTAGAACGACGCCGAACCGCCCGCGTGCGGCAGGCACACCAGCCGTGCCTTCGCCGCCGGCGCCTCGTGGAACCGGCGGAACCAGCGGTCCGCGGTCACCACGTGACCGGGAGCTCGGCGACGCGGTAGACGCCCAGCCCGCCCGGCGGCACCTCCTCCGCCGGGACCGCCAGCCGCAGGCCGGGCAGGCGGGTGAACAGCGTCGAGAAGACGACCTCGAGCGCGGCCGTCGCGAAGTTCATCGCGACGCACTGGTGCGGGCCGTGGCCGAAGGTCAGGTGCGTCTTGTGGTCGCGGCGCAGGTCGAGCTCGTGCGGCGCGGGGAACGCTTCGGGGTCGCGGTTGACCGCCGGCGTCGCGAGGATGACACCCTCGCCCGCGTGGATGGTCTGGCCGCCGACCTCGATGTCCTCAGTGGCCAGTCGCGAGATGATGTCGCCCGCCGAGATGTAGCGCAGCAGCTCCTCCACCGCGCGCGGCGCCGCGCCCGCCGGGTCGGCGCGCAGGACGTCGGCCTGCGCCGGGTTGTCCAGCACCGCGAACGCGCCGAGGGAGATCATCGTCATGGTGGATTCGTTGCCCGACACCGTGACCAGCATCGCCGAGTTGAGCAGCTGCTGGAAGCCGATCTCGTCCGGCCGCTCGTCGAAGCTGGTGACCATGTGCGTGGCCAGGTCTTCGGCGGGCTCGGCGCGCTTGCGCTCGAAGAGCTTGGTGTAGAAGTCGGACAGCGTGTAGATCGCCGGCACCATCATGTCCGGCCGGGTCGCCAGGTACTGGACGTGCTCGGTGTAGACCGCGCGGTCCTCCTCCGGCACGCCGAACAGCTCGGCCATCATCATCGACGGGAACGGCACCGCGAACGCCGAAACGAGGTCCGCGCCCGGCCCGTCGGCCAGCATGCCGTCGATCAGCTCGTCGACGATCTTCTGGATCTTCGGGCGCATCGCCTTGGCCTGGCGCAGCGTGAAGCTCGGGATCACCAGCTTGCGCTGGGCGTTGTGCTCCGGGTCGTCGAGCTGCGCGAACGTCAGCGCGTCGCCCTCGGGCACCGGCTGCGGCATGCCGGTGCCGGGCATGATCTTGGCGTTGTTCGGGAAGTCGGGGTGCGAGCGGGCGGCCGAGAGCCGCGGGTCCGACAGCAGCGCGCGGGCTTCCGCGTAGCCGGTGACGACCCAGGCCTGCTTGCCGTCGACCAGCTTCACCTTCGACAGCGGCGCCTTCTCGTGGAGTTCGCCGTACGCGGCGGGCGGGTGGTACGGGCACTTGCCGCGCGGCAGCGGGAACGACGGCACCTCGGTGGCGGTGTCCAGGGTTTCGGTCACGGGAGGTCTCTCCGATCGGTGGGGGTGGTGCTGACGACCAGCGGGACCCGCTTCGGTCCGAACAGCAGATGGGATTCCTGGTACTCGACGACGCCGTCGACCGTCCACATCGGAAGGTGGTCGAACAGCGCGTTCAGCGCACCGGTCAGCTCGACGCGGGCGAGCATCGCGCCGAGGCAGAAGTGGATGCCGTGCCCGAACGTCAGGTGGCGGTTCGGGCTGCGGCGGATGTCGAACACGCCGGGGTCGGCGAACACGGCGTCGTCGTGGTTCGCCGACAGCATCCACGGCACGACGACCGCACCCGCCGGGATGGCGTGCCCGGCGACCTCGGTGTCCACTGTGGTGTAGCGCTGCAGCCGCGTGGACGGCGGGCGGCACCGCAGCACTTCTTCGACCGCGCCCGGGATCAGCGCCCGGTCGGCGCGCAGCGCGGCCTGCGCTTCGGGGTGCTCGGCCAGCAGCACGAGGGCGTGGCCGAGCACGGCGGCGGTGGTCAGGTGCCCGGCCTGCAGGATCTGCACGGCCAGGCTGGCGACTTCGGGGTCGGCCAGCTGCTCGCCGTCCAGCCGCGCGCGCACCAGGTCGGAGATCAGCCCCGGCCCCGGCTCGGCACGCCGGCGCGCGCAAAGCTGGAGCAGGTAGCCCATCAGCTCGAGGAACGGGCCGCCCAGCGCGTTGTCCGCCGCCGCCCGCACGGCCGCTTCGTCGGTGAGGTCCGGCGGCTCGATGGCCATGATCTGCTCGACCAGCGACCGGAACGCGCCCGCGTCGGCGGCCGGGATGCCGAACAGCTCGGCGATCATCGTCGCGGGCAGCTCGACCGTGAAGTGCTCGACCGCGTCGAAGCCGCCTTCCGGCGCGCGGTCGAGCAGGCCCACGGCGATCTCGGTGACCCGCGGGCCGAGGTCGCGCATCTTCCGCGGGGTGAACGCCTGCGCCGCCAGCCGCCGCAGCTTGCCGTGCTGCGGCGGGTCGGCGACGAGCATCATCCCCTCGGTCAGGTTCGGCACGCCCTCGGGCAGCACCCGCGCCGGGTTGCTGGAGAACGTCGCCGGGTCCTTGGTGACGCGCTCGACGTCGGCGTGGGCGAAGACGTGGTGCGCGCCGGACGCGTCGACGTGCACCCCGCCGTCCTCCCGCTTGCGCCGCAGCCAGGCGAGCTGCTCGCCGAGGCCGAACCGCGCCGAGGGAATGTCCTCCGTGGACAGTGCGCTGGTCACGCCCGCCGCACCCGGACGCGGACGCTCTTCGGCGTGAACAGCTCGCTTTCGTAGAACTCGACCGGCTCGCCGGCCAGGACCTCGATCGAGGAGTACCGGCGCAGCAGGGCTTCGATGCCGAACTTCGCCTCGGTCTTGGCCAGCGCCGCGCCGAAGCAGTAGTGGATGCCGTGGCCGAAGGTGAGGTTGCGGGCGGCGCCGCGGTCGATGTCGAACGCGTCCGGGTTCGCGAACACCTTTTCGTCGTGGTTGGCCGACAGCAGCGACAGGAAGACCATGCTCTTCGCCGGGATGGCGACCCCGCCGAGCTTGGTGTCAGTGGTGGTGAACCGCTGCAGGCGCGGCACCGGCGGGGTGAACCGCAGTGCCTCGTCGACCGCGGCCGGGATCAGCGCCGGGTCGGTGCGCAGGCGCGCCTCGACGTCCGGGTGCTCGCCCAGCCGCAGCACGAAGTTCGCCAGCACCGACGCCGAGGTGATGTGCCCGGCCTGCAGCAGCTGGATGGCGAGGTTGACGGCTTCGTGGTCGGCGAGCCGCTCACCGTCCACTTCGGCCTGGAGCAGGTCGCTGATGAAGCCGTCGCGCGGGTTCGCGCGCAGCTCGGCGCAGAGGCCGGCCATGTACTGCTGCATCTGGACGAGCGGGCCGAACATGGCCGCCTGCATGGCGGCGTCCATCTCGGCGGCGTCGTTCGGGTTCGGCACGGTGACCTGGAGCAGTGCCTCGGTCCAGGCGATGAACTGCGGCAGATCCGTCTTCGGGATCCCGAGCAGCTCCGACACCACGACCAGCGGCAGGTACTGCGAGAACGCCGTGACGAAGTCGAACTCGTCACCGGGCACGGCGTCGAGCAGCTCCTCGGCGATCTGCGCGATGCGGTCGTTGAGGTCCTTGACGCGCTTCGGCGTGAACGCGGCGCTGGCGATCCGACGGACCTTCGTGTGCGCGGGCGGGTCCATCACCGCGAGCATGCCCGCCGACAGCTCGGCGGCGGCCTGCGGCATCACGTGCGACGGGTCGCTGGAGAACGTGCCGGGGTCGGCCAGCGCCTGCTGCACCTCGGCGTAGGTGAACACGTGGTGCATGCCGAACGGGTCGCGCAGCACCGGGTTGGCCGCGCGCATCCGGCCCAGCCACGGCAGCGTGTCCGACAGTCCGAATCGGACGGAGGGCGGCAGCAGCGCCGGGTCGATCTGCGGCATGACGAAGTCGGTCATCTTGTTCCTTCTCTTGGGTTTCAGAGGTTCTCGAGCCAGGCGCGGACGGCGTCGGCGGTCGTCGTGGCGTGGTTTTCCATCATCGACCAGTGGTTGCCGGGCACGTCCACGCCGACGTGGTCCGGGGTCCAGGTCGGCCGCCAGGCATCGCTTTCGCTCCGCTCGCCGCTGACCGACTGGAGGGATTCCGTGGCGCGCACGAACAACGTCGGCACGGCGGTGTCCGCCGGCGTCCAGTCGGCGAACACGCGGAAGTAGCAGCCCATGCCGGTCAGCTTGCGGTCGTCGACGCCACCGGCTTCTTCCTCGCGGTCCTGGGCGCTGGTGACGAACGTGCTCTTGAACCGGTCGATCTGCCCGCTCTGCGGCACGTAGGTGTCCATCAGCACGATGCCCTCGGGCGGCGAGCCGAGCTGCTCCAGGTGCGTCGCGACGGCGTGCGCCAGCCAGCCGCCGGAGGAATGCCCGAGCAGCACGAACGGCGTGCCGCCCGCGGCGTTCCAGACCAGTTCGGCCTGCAGTTCCACGGTCGCTTCGACGGTCGACGGCAGCAGTTCGCCGGGCCGGAACCCGGGCGCGGGGATCATGGTCAGCTCGCGTTCCCCGCGGAACCCGGCGGCGAACCGGGCGTACTGCTGGGCCCCGGTGATCGCGACCGGCGCGGCGAAGCAGAGCACCGCCGGGGTGGTGTCCCCGCGCGCCAGGCGGACCGGTTCCGGCAGTTGCTTGACGTCGTCGAGGCGGTCGAACGACGGGCGCAGCCGCGAAGCCGCCTTGATGAACTCGACGGCTTCGGCGATCTTGCCTTCGTCACAGGCCTTCCGGTAGAGGAGCTGGATCGAGCCGGTCTCCTCTTCCGGCGCGGTGTCCTCAGTGGACACCGCTTGTTCCGTCGGCACCAGTTCACCGCTGAGGAACTCGACCAGCGCGTCTGGCGTGGGGTGGTCGAAGACGAGCGTCGCGGGCAGCCGCAGGCCGGTGAGCCCGATCAGCCGGTTGCGCAGCTCGACGGCCGTGAGCGAGTCGAAGCCCATTTCGGGGAAGCCGACCCCGGCCGGGACGGCGTCCGGCCCGGCGAACCCGAGCACCCCGGCCACCTGCGTCAGGACGACGTCCCGGAGCGCGTCCCCGGTGAGCCCCTCGACCGGCACGGCTTCCGTGGCGGCCTTCCGGACGGCGGGCCGGACGAGTCCCCGCAGCAGCGGCGGCACGCCCCCGGTCCCGAACTGCCGCCGAAGCGCGGCGACGTCGAGGTGCATCGGGACCAGGACGGCTTCTTGCGTGGCGCGGGCGGTGTCGAACAGCCGCAGTCCTTCCTCTGTGGACAGTGGCCGAAGACCGGCACGGCTCACCTTTTCCCGGCCGTCGGTGCCCAGCTGGCGGGTCAGGTCGCTGGCTTCGTCCCAGAGGCCCCAGGCCAGGGACTTCGCCGGGAGCCCGTGCGCCTGCCGGTGGGCGGCGAGGGCGTCCAGGTAGGCGTTGGCCGCGGCGTACCCGGCCTGTCCCGCGTTGCCGAGGGTGCCGGCGGCGGAGGAGAACAGGACGAAGTCGGTGAGGTCGTGGGTCAGTTCGTGGAGGTTCCGGGCCGCGTCGGCCTTGGGCCGCAGCACGGTGCTGAGGCGTTCGGGCGTGAGGCCGTCGAGCATCCCGTCGTCGAGGACGCCCGCGGCGTGGACGACGGTCCGGAGCGGGAAGTCGGCGGGGATGCCGTCGAGGACCGCGGCGAGGGCGTCCCGGTCGGCGGCGTCGCACTCGGCGACGGTGACCCGCGCGCCGGCGGCCGTCAGGTCCGCGACCAGCCGCTCGGACCGCTCGGCGGCCCGGCGGCTGGTGAGCACGATGTGCCCGGCCCCGGCCTCGGCGACGTGCCGGGCGACGAGGCTGCCGAGGAGACCGGTACCGCCGGTGATGAGCACGGTGCCGGCCGGGTCGAACGCGGGCGCGTCCGAAGCCGGCGTCGCGAGGCGGGCCAGGCGCGGTGCGAGTACCTGCCCGTCCCGCACCGCGACCTGGGGTTCCTCGCCCGCCGCGAGCCGCTCCAGCAGCTCGCGCGGGGTGTCCGCCTCGGCGTCGATCAGGACGAACCGGCCCGGTTGTTCCGTCTGCGCGGACCGGACGAGGCCCCACACGGCGGCCGCCGCGAGGTCGGGCACGTCCTCGCCCGGCCGGGCCGCCACCGCGCCCCGCGTGACGATCGCCAGGCGGGTCGTGTCCTGCCGCAGCCGGGCCAGCGCCGCCGCCGTGACCTCGTGCACGTCTCCCGCCGGGACCTCGAACAGCTCCGCGGGTCCGGACGAAACGGGCGAGCCGGCCGGGGTCCACTGGACGTGGAACAGCGGGTCGCGGCCCGCGGTCACCGTCGAGACCGGGCGGGTCGCCAGCGAGCCGATCGTCGCCACCGGGGCGCCGGCCGGGTCGGCGAGGTCGAGGTGCCCGTCCGGGGCCAGCCGGACGCGGACCGCCGAAGCGCCGACTGCGTGCAGCACGACGTCGGTCCAGGCGAACGGCATCTGCGCACCACCGTCGCCGTCGCCCGCGACCATGCCGGCGTGCAGGGCGGCGTCGAGCAGCGCCGGGTGCAGGCCGAAGCGGTCGGCGTCGGCGATCGCGACCTCGGCGAAGACCTCGTCGTCCCGTCGCCAGACCGCGCGCAGCCCCTGGAACGCCGGGCCGTAGCCGAAGCCGCGCTCGGCCAGCGCCGCGTACGCGCCGTCCAGCTCGACGGCGGTGGCGCCCGGGGGCGGCCACTCGGTCAGGGCCAGCCCCTCGGCGGCGGTCGTGCCGAGGACGCCGGAAGCGTTGCGGGTCCACGGGTCTTCGGAGCCCGACAGTCGTGAGTGGACAGTCACCTCACCCGAAGCACCGACCACCACCTGCACCTGGATCCCGCCCGACTCGGGCAGCACGATCGGTGCCTCCAGGGTCAGCTCGTCCAGCACCGGGCGGCCCGCGTGCGCCCCGGCCTGCAGGGCCAGCTCGACCAGCGCCGTGCCGGGGACCAGGACGGTGCCGAGCAGGCTGTGGTCGGCCAGCCACGGGTGCGTGCGCAGGGACAACGCGCCGGTGCACACCAGCCCGCCGGTCTCCGGCAGCGTGACGACCGCGCCGAGCAGCGGGTGGTCCGCCGTCGCCAGGCCGGCCGAGCCGACGTCACCGGCGCCGGCCGGGGATTCGAGCCAGTAGCGGTCGCGCTGGAACGCATACGTCGGCAGGTCGACGCGGCGGCCGCCGTCGAGCGCCGCGGTCCAGTCGACGCGCACGCCGCGGACCCACGCCTCGGCGAGCGACGTCAGCAGCCGGGCGGGGCCGCCGTCCTCGCGCCGCAGGGTGCCGACGGCGACGACCGCCCGCTCCGCCGTCTCCTCGATCGCCATGGTGAGCACCGGGTGCGGGCTGCACTCGACGAAGACGCCGTAGCCGTCGGCCAGCAGCTTCTTCGTGGCGCCGGCGAAGTCGACGGTCTCGCGCAGGTTGCGGGCCCAGTAGGCCGCGTCCAGGGTGCTCGTGTCGAGGAAATCGCCGGTGACGGTCGAGCAGAACGGGATGTCGGCGGTGCGCGGGGTGATCGGCGCCAGTACTTCCAGCAACCGGTCGTGGATGCGGTCGACGTGCGCGGAGTGCGACGCGTAGTCGACCGGGATCAGCTTGGCGCGCACTTCGTCGGCCGCGCAGCCCGCGACGAACTCGGCCAGCAGGCCCGCGTCGCCGGACACCACGACGGAGGTGGGGCCGTTGACCGCCGCGAGCGACAGTCCACCCCAGCCTGCCAGCCGTTCGGCCGCCGCCTCGGCGGACAGCGCGACCGATGCCATCCCCCCGTCGCCACCGAGCGCCAGGATCTCCTTGCTGCGCAACGCGACAACTCGCGCACCGTCCTCAAGGGACAGCGCGCCCGCGACGACCGCGGCGGCGATCTCGCCCTGCGAGTGCCCCACGACGGCGGCGGGCTCGACGCCGTGCGCCCGCCACACCGCGGCCAGCGACACCAGCACGGCGAACAGCACCGGCTGGACGACGTCGACGCGGCCGAGGTCGCGGTTCTCGCGCAGCACGTCCACGACGGAGAAGTCCACAAAGGACGACAGGGCGGCGGCGCACTCGGCCAGCCGTTCGGCGAAGACCGGCGACGAGTCCAGCAGCTCGACCGCCATCCCCGTCCACTGCGAACCCTGGCCCGGGAAGACGAACACGACCTTGCCGGGCCGCGAGGCGATGCCGCTGACCACCTGAGCACCTTCGAGCCCGGCGGCGAAGTCCGCGAGATCCCGCCCCAGCACGACGGCCCGGTGGTCGAAGGCCGCCCGCGTGGTGGCCAGCGACCACCCGATGTCCAGGGCCTTCCCCGTCACCCCGGCGAGCGCCTCGGCCTGCCCTCGCAGCGCCCCCGCACTCCGCCCGGACAGCACCCACGGCACCAAGCGCCCCAATGTGGCGTTCGGTGCGTCCAGCGCACCCAATGTGGCGTTCGGTGCGTCAGATGCACCCAACGCCACATTGGGGCGCTCTGGCGACTCGAGGATCACGTGGGCGTTCGTGCCGCTGACCCCGAACGACGAGACCGCCGCGCGGCGTGGGCGGCCGGTCTCCGGCCACGGCCGGGCTTCGGTGAGCAGCGAGACCGCGCCCGACGACCAGTCGACGTGCGGCGAAGGCTCGTCGACGTGCAGGGTCGCCGGCAGCACGCCGTGCTTCATGGCCTGGACCATCTTGATCACGCCCGCGACGCCCGCCGCGGCCTGCGTGTGGCCGATGTTCGACTTGACGCTGCCCAGCCACAACGGCTCCGCGCGCTCCTGCCCGTAGGTGGCCAGCAACGCCTGCGCCTCGATCGGGTCACCCAGCGAGGTTCCGGTGCCGTGCGCTTCGACGGCGTCCACATCGGACGGCCGCAGCCGCGCGGATGCCAGCGCCGCGCGGATCACGCGTTGCTGGGCCGGGCCGTTCGGTGCGGTGAGGCCGTTCGACGCGCCGTCCTGGTTGACCGCCGTCCCGCGGACCACGGCCAGGATCGGGTGGCCGAGCCGCTTCGCGTCGGAAAGCCGCTCCACCAGCAGCATTCCCGCGCCTTCGGCCCAGCCGGTGCCGTCGGCGGACGCGGCGAACGACTTGCACCGCCCGTTGCCCGACAGCCCGCCTTGGCGGCTGAACTCGAGGAACGCGGTCGGGGTGAACATCACCGTCACGCCGCCGACCAGCGCCATCGTGCACTCCCCCGAACGCAGGGACTGCGCCGCCAGGTGCAGCGCCACCAGCGACGACGAGCACGCCGTGTCGATCGTGACCGCGGGCCCTTCCAGCCCGAACGTGTAGGCCACGCGCCCCGACGCGACGCTGCCCGCGCTGCCGTTGCCGAGGTAGCCCGCGAGGTCGTCCGGCACGGCGGTGAGCCGCGAGACGTAGTCGTGGTACATCAGCCCGGCGAACACGCCGGTCCGGCTGCCCTTGACCGAGCCGGGGTCGATGCCCGCACGCTCGAAGGATTCCCACGCCGTCTCGAGCAGCAGCCGGTGCTGCGGGTCGATCGCCATGGCCTCGCGCGGCGAGATGCCGAAGAACTCCGGGTCGAAGCGGTCGGCGTCGTAGAGGAACCCGCCCTCGGGCACGAAGTCGGTGCCGGGCAGGTCCCAGCCGCGGTCGGTCGGGAACCCCGAGACGCCGTCGCGGCCGTCCGCCACCAGGTCCCAAAACTCCTCCGGCGAGCTGACGCCACCGGGGTAGCGGCAGCTCATGCCGATGATGGCCAGTGGTTCGTCGGCCGGGGCCGCCGCCGTCGCCGGGGTGACCGGCGCGGCCGTCCCGCCCAGCTCGGTGACCAGGTGCTCGACCAGCGCGGCCGGGCTCGGGTAGTCGAAGATCAGCGTCGCGGGCAGCCGCAGCCCGGTCGCGCCGCCGAGGCGGTTGCGCAGCTCGACCGCGGTCAGCGAGTCGAAGCCGAGGTCCTTGAAGGCGCCGTCGAGGTCGACCGCGGCCGTCGAGCCGTGCCCGAGCACGGCCGCGACGTGCGTGCTGACGACGTCGGCGAGCACCTCCCGGCGCTCGGGCTCGGCCAGTCCGGCCAGCCGCTGCGCGAGCCCGGCGTCGACCGCTTCGCCCGCTCGCCGCAGCGGCGTCCGGACCAGGCCGCGCAGCAGCCACGGCAGCATCCCGGACGCGGCCTGCCTGCCGAGCACGGCGAGGTCCAGCCGGCTCAGCAGCTGCACCGGGGCCGCGGCCGCCAGCGCCGCGTCGAACAGCGCCAAGCCATCCACTGTGGACAGCGGGATCATGCCGCCGCGGCTCATCCGGCGCAGGTCGGCGTCGGCGAGTCCGGCGGCCATGCCCTGGGCCCAGGCGCCCCACGCCATCGCGGTGCCGGGCAGACCGGCGGCCCGCCGGTGGGTCATCAGCGCGTCGAGGAACGCGTTGGCCGCGGCGTAGTTGCCCTGCCCCGCACCGCCCATGACACCCGCCGCGGAGGAGAACACGACGAACGCGGCCAGCGGGCGGTTCGCGGTCAGCTCGTGCAACGCCCAGGCGGCGTCCACCTTGGGCCGGAACACGGCCTCGAAGCGTTCCGGGGTAAGGGATTCCACGACGCCGTCGTCGAGCACGCCCGCCGCGTGCACCACGGCGCACAGGTCCGGGATGTCCGCCAGCACCGTCGCGAGAGAATCGCGATCGGCGACGTCGCACGCGACCACGACCGCCTCGGCACCCAAGCCGGAAAGGTCCGAGACCAGCTCGGCGGCGCCGGGGGTGTCCGGGCCGCGACGGCCGGTCAGCACCAGCCTGCGGACGCCCTGCGAGGCGAGGTGCCGGGCGGTGAGGGCGCCGATGCTGCCCAGACCGCCGGTGATGAGCACGGTGCCGTCGAGCACCGGCGCGTCCCCATCGGACTCCGCCGGGCGCGCCAGGCGCAGCATCCGCAGTTCGCCGTCGCGGAGGGAAAGCTGCGGTTCCCCGGTGGCCGCCGCGGCGGCGAGGACGTCGTCGGCGAGGTCGCCGGTGTCGACGTCGAGCAGCACGAACCGGCCGGGGTTCTCCGACTGCGCGGCCCGCACGAGGCCCCACGCGGCGGCCGCGGCGAGGTCGGGATCGTCGGCGACCGCACCCCGCGTCACGAACACGAGCCGGGCGTCCGACGAGCCCGCGAGCCGGTCCTGCAGCAGCTTCAAGGTCGCGGCGGTCACTTCACGGACCTGGGCGGGCACCGAACCCGTGCCGCAGGGCAGCTCGGTGACCTCTATCGGACCCGAGAAGTCCCCGGCCGGTGCGGGCTGCCAGTCCAAAGTGAACAGTGCGTCGCGCAGGCTGCGGGAGGTGTCCAAGCCCTCGGCCGACACCGGCCGCGAGACCAGGGAACCGATGGTGGCGACCGGCTTTCCGGCCGGGTCGGCGAGCGTCAGCGACACCGCGCCGGTGCCCGCCGGGACCAGCCGCACCCGGACTTCGGCGGCGCCCGCGGCGAACAGCGAGACGTCGGTCCACGCGAACGGCAGCCGTCCTTCCGGCGCCGCGTCCGGCGTGGCCAGGCCCGCCGCGTGCAGCGTCGCGTCCAGCAATGCCGGGTGGACGCCGAAGCGTTCGGGGCCGTGTTCGGCGTCGAGCGCGACTTCGGCGAACACCTCCTCGCCGCGTCGCCAGGCCGCACGCAACCCGCGGAACGCCGGTCCATAGTGGAATCCGGCGGATTCGACGGCGTCATAGATACCTTCCACCGCAACGAGTTCGGCACCCGACGGCGGCCACTCGCTCAGGTCCGGGCCCGGTGCGGCCGTTCCCGGCGCCAGGAACCCGGTCGCGTGCCGCACCCACGGTTCGTCGAAGGCGGCGCCGTCGGGGCGCGAGTGCAGGCCGACGCTCCGGCGGCCCGCGCCGTCCGGCGCGCCGACCGCGAGCTGGACCTGGACGCCGTCGTCGCCGAGGACGAGCGGGGCTTCCAGCGTCAGCTCTTCGACGCGCCCGCACCCCGCCTGCTCCCCCGCCCGCAACGCGAGTTCCAGCATCGCGGTGCCGGGCAGCAGCACCGTGCCGAGCACGGCGTGGTCGGCCAGCCACGGGTGCGCCCGCCGGGACAGCACGCCGGTGAACAGGAAGCCGTCACCCCCGGCGAGCGACACCGCGGCGCCGAGCAACGGGTGTTCGGTCGCCCCCAGGCCGACCGAAGCCACGTCACCGGCGGTTTCCTTCGCCTCCAGCCAGTAGCGCTCGCGCTGGAAGGCGTACGTCGGCAGCGGGATCCGCCGCGCGCCGGTGCCCTCGAACACCGCCGCCCAGTCCGGTTCGCGGCCGCGCGTGTGCAGCCGGGCGACCGCGGCCGCGAAGGTCAGGGGTTCCGGCCGCTCGGGCCGCAGGGTGGCGACGCCGACGGCCACTTCGGGCACGAGCGCCGCCAGCCGACCGCCCGGCCCGACCTCGACGTACGTCGTGACGCCCGCCTCGTGCAGGGTGGCGACGCCGTCGGCGAACCGGACCGTGGCGAGCACGTGCGTGACCCAGTAGTCCGGGTCGGCGAACTCGTCGGCGATCGGCTTCCCGGTCACGGTCGAGACGATCGGGATCGACGGGGTCCCGAAGGCGAGCCCGGCGAGCGCGGCCCGGAACTCCGCGGTCATCGGCGCCATCAGCGGCGAGTGGAACGCGTGGCTGGTGGCGAGTTCGCTGGTCTTGCGGCCCTTCTCCGCCCACGCGGCGGCAACGGCCGTGACGGCTTCGGCCGGGCCGGAGAGCACCACCGCGCCGGGGCCGTTGACGGCGCCGATCGCGACGTCGTCGGGCAGCGTCGGGGCGATTTCGCTCTCGGCGGCCTCGACTGCGATCATCACGCCGCCCGCGGGCAGGGCCTGCATCAGCCGGCCGCGGGCGGTGACCAGCGTGGCCGCGTCGGCCAGTGAGAGGACGCCGGAGACGTGCGCGGCCGCGATTTCGCCGATCGAGTGCCCGAGCAGGAAGTCCGGCCGCACGCCCCAGGCTTCGAGCAGCCGGAACAGCGCGACCTCGACGGCGAACAGCGCGGGCTGGGTGAACTCGGTTTCGTCCAGGCGGTCGCCGTCGAACACCGCGCCGCGCACCGCGGGGTCCAGCTCGGTCAGCGCGGCATCGAGGGCCGCGGCGAACACCGGGTAGGCGGCGTACAGCTCGGTGGCCATCCCCGCGTACTGCGCGCCCTGCCCGGAGAAGAGGAACGCGGTCTTGCCCGGTGCCGCCGTGTCCGTGACGGCGGTGGCCAGGTCCGCCAGCCCGGCCAGGAGTTCCTCGCGGTCGCGGCCGAGCACGACGGCCCGGTGCGGGTGCCGCGCGCGGGTCGTGGTGGTGAACGCTGCGTCCACAAGGGACACGTCGTCGAGGTGGTCCGAAAGCGCTTGCGCCTGGGCGGCGAGGGCGTCCTGCGTGCGAGCCGAGATCAGCAGCGGCAGCACCGGCGGCGTGGTCCGTTCGCCGCTGTCGGTCTCTTCCGGCAGCTCCAGGACCACGTGCGTGTTGGTGCCGCTGACCCCGAACGACGACACACCGGCCCGCCGCGGCCGCCCGGTTTCCGGCCACGGCCGGGCCTCGGTGAGCAGCTCGACGGCGCCCGCGGTCCAGTCCACCCGCGGGTTCGGCTCGTCGACGTGCAGCGTCTTCGGCAGGACGCCGTGCCGCATCGCCTGCACCATCTTGATCACGCCGCCGACGCCGGCCGCGGCCTGGCTGTGCCCGATGTTCGACTTCAGCGACCCGAGGTAGAGCGGCTCCGCGCGGTCCTGGCCATAGGTGGCGAGCACCGCCTGCGCTTCGATCGGGTCGCCGAGCACGGTGCCGGTGCCGTGCGCCTCCACGGCGTCCACTTCGGACGGCGAGAGCCCGGCGGCGGCCAGCGCGTCGAGGATGACCCGCTGCTGGGCGGGACCGTTCGGCGCGGTGAGGCCGTTGGACGCGCCGTCCTGGTTGACCGCGGTGCCGCGGACCACGGCCAGTACGGGGTGGCCGAGGCGCCGGGCGTCGGAAAGCCGTTCCACCAGCAGCATCCCGGCGCCCTCGCCCCAGCTGGTGCCGTCGGCGGCCGCGGCGAAGGACTTGCAGCGGCCGTCCGGGGCCAGCCCGCGGGCCCGGCTGAACTCGATGAACGCCGTCGGCGTCGACATCACGGTCACGCCGCCGGCCAGCGCCAGCGAGCACTCGCCGCGGCGCAGCGCGGTCGCCGCCAGGTGCAACGCCACCAGCGACGACGAGCACGCCGTGTCGATGGTGAGCGCCGGGCCCTCCAGCCCGAAGGTGTAGGCGACGCGGCCGGACGCGATGCTGCCCGCGCTGCCGTTGCCGATGAACCCTTCGAACCCGTCGGGCACCGGCTGCAGCCGGGCCGCGTAGTCGTTGTACATCACGCCGGCGAACACGCTGGTCTTGCTGCCCCGCAGCGCGGCCGGAGCCAGCCCGGCGGCCTCGATGGCCTCCCAGGACAGCTCCAGCAGCAGCCGCTGCTGCGGGTCCATCGCGAGGGCGTCGCGCGGCGAGATGCCGAAGAACGCCGGGTCGAAGTCCGCGGCCTCGCGCAGGAAACCGCTTTCGGTCACGTAGTACGTGCCGGGCTGGTCGGGGTCCGGGTCGTAGAGCTTCCCCAGGTCCCAGCCGCGGTCCTCGGGGAACGGCCCGATGCCCTCGCGGCCGGCGTCGACCAGGTCCCACAGCCCGTCGGGGTCGCCGACGCCACCGGGGTAGCGGCAGCTCATCCCGATGATGGCGATCGGCTCCCTGGCCTGCGCTTCGAGCTCGGCCAGCTGCGAGCGCGTCGCGCCGAGCCGCTGCCGGGCCTGCTGCAGGTCGGCCGTGGCCCGCTTCAAGTAGTCGCGGAGGGTGTCTTCGTTCGCCATTCCGGGCGTCTCCTCGGTGGATCGTGGGGTCGGCGGGCGGCCGCTAGCGAACTTCGAAGTCCTGGTCGATCAAGGCGAACAGCTCCTCGTCCGTCGCGGTGTCCAGGCGTTCGCCCTCCTCCGCACCGGTCCGCGGGTAGAGGGTGGCAAGCAGCACTTCCAAACGGGTTCTAAGCGCCATCCGCGTCGCTTCCGCCGGTTCCGCGGCGGCCAGACCCGCTTCGAGCTGGGCCAACGCCGTCAGCGCCGGATCGGCCGCTTCCGCGTCGCCCCGGCCCAGTTCCGCGAGGAGGAAGCCGGTGAGCACCCGCGGGTCCGGGTAGTCGAAGATCAGCGTCGCGGGCAGCCGGAGGCCGGTCGCGGCGGCCAGGTTGTTGCGCAGTTCGACGGCGCTGAGGGAGTCGAAGCCGAAGTCGCCGAAGCCGCGTTCCGGGTCGACGGCGTCCGCGGACGCGTGCCCGAGCACGGCCGCGACCTGCGTCCGCACCAGGTCGAGCAGGACGGCTTCCTGCTCCTCGGCGGGCACCTCGGCCAGCCGGGCGGCGAGCGCGCCTTCCTCCGGCGCGGCCGACGGGCGCCGCGCGCCGCGGATCAGCCCGCGGAACAGCGGGGGCACCGGGCCGCTCCCGATCCGCTGCCGCGTCGCCGCGAGGTCCAGTTCCATCGGGAGCAGCATCGGCTCGCCGAGGCCGAGCGCGGTGTCGAACAGCGCGAGCGCGTCGGCCGTGGCCAGCGCGCCGAAGCCGCCGCGGTTCATCCGGCGCTTGTCGACGTCGGTGAGCTCGCCGAGCAGGCCGCTCGACTGCTCCCACAGGCCCCAGGCCAGCGACGTCGCGGGCAGCCCGCGGGCGTGCCGGTGGCGGGCCAGCGCGTCCAGCACGGCGTTGGCGGCGGCGTAGTTGGCCTGCCCGGCGTTGCCGAGCGTGCTCGCCGCGGAGGAGAACAGCACGAACGCGGCCAGGTCGAGGTGCTCGGTCAGCTCGTGCAGGTGCCGGGCGGCGTCGGCCTTGGGCCGCAGCACGGTCTCGAACCGCTCCGGGGTCAGCGAGGCGACGACGCCGTCGTCGAGGACGCCGGCGGTGTGCACGACGGCGGTCAGCGGGTGCTCGGCGGGGATCCCGGCCAGGAGCGCTGTCAAGGCGTCACGATCGGCGGCGTCGCACGCCACGACGGTCGCGGTCGCCCCCAGGCCGTCCAATTCGGACACGAGGTCGCCGATACCCGGCGTGTCCGGTCCGCGACGGCCCGCGAGCACGAGGTGCCGGACGCCCTGGCCGGCCAGGTGCCGGGCGAGGAGGCCGCCGAGGGTGCCGGTGCCGCCGGTGATGAGCACGGTCCCGTCGGGATTCCACTCCCTGGGGGTTTCCTCGCCCGCCGGGACGCGGGCGAGGCGGGGTGCGAGGGTTTCGCCGTCTCGCAGCAGCACCTGCGGTTCCCCGCCCGCGAGCGCGGCGAGGATCGCGCGGCCGTCGAGGTCGCCGTCGAGGTCCAGGAGCGTGAACCGGTCCGGGTTTTCGGCCTGGGCGGTGCGCACCAGACCCCACGCGGCCGCCAGGGCGACGTCCTGGTCGACGCCCCGGGTCACGAACACCAGCCGTCCGGTGGTCCAATCCTGCACGGCCTGGAGCACTTCGGTGGTGACCTGGTGGACGTCGTCGCCGGCGATCGGCCGGAACGTGTAGTCCGCCGGTTCGCCGCCGGTCCTGACGACCGCCCCGGCGCTGCGCAGCGCCGCCGCGAGCGCGGGGTCGCCGAGGACCGCGCAGGTGGCCGCGGGCACCGGCCCCGTGGTGGCGGGCGCCAGGTCGAGGCGGAACAGCGACTGGTGGTACTCGGCCCGAGCTTCGATGCCCGCCGCGGAAATCGCCCGCAGCAGCAGGGATTCCGCCGAGGCGACCGGGCGGCCGTGGGCGTCGGCGACGGTCAGGCTGATCGTGTCCGGCCCGGCCGGCGCCAGCCGCACCCGCAGGCTCGCCGCCCCGGACGTCCGCAGCGTGACGCCGTTCCACGAGAACGGCAAGTGTCCCTGTCCCTTCGCGGTGACGAAGTCGCCGAGCCCGACGGCGTGCAGTGCGGCGTCGAGCAGCGCCGGGTGCAGGCCGAACCGCCCGGCGGCGTCCTGCTGGCCGTCCGGCAGCGCGACTTCGGCGTAGACGGCACCGTCGAGCGACCAGGCCGCCCGCAGGCCCTGGAACGCGGGTCCGTAGCCGAAACCGTTGTCCTGCAGGCCGTCGTAGAGGCCGGTGACGTCGATTTCCGTGGCGCCTTCGGGCGGCCACGTCGTCAGGCTGCCCGGTGCCGGTGCGTCGGGGGCGAGGGTGCCGGTGGCGTGCGAGCGCCAGGCCTGGTCGTCGTCGCCGGTGGCCGAGTGCACGGTGATCGGCCGCCTGCCGTCGCCGTCCGCCGCGCCGACGGCGACCTGGACCCGGACCGCGCCCTTCGGCGGCAGGACCAGCGGGGCGGCGAGGGTGAGTTCTTCGATGGCCGCGCAGCCCACCTCGTCGGCGGCGCGCAACGCGAGTTCGACGAACGCGGTGCCGGGCAGCAGCACGGTGCCCTGCACGGCGTGGTCGGCCAGCCACGGGTGCGTCTTGACCGACAGCGAGCCGGTGAGCAGGCACCCGCCGGTGCCGGGCAGGTCGACGGCCGCGCCGAGCAGCGGGTGGTCCGCGGCGGCCAGCCCGGCGGCGGTGACGTCCCCCGCGTCCCAGGACGGCTCGACCCAGAACCGCTCGCGCCGGAACGCCTGCGTCGGCAGGTCGGCTTTGCGTCCGGCGGGCAGCACGCGCGTCCAGTCCGGGGTCACGCCGCGGACGTGCAGCCGTGCGAGGGCGGTCATCGTGGTCCGGACCTCGTCGTGGTCTCTGCGCAGCACCGGGATGGCACCGTCGACCATGGCGCTCAGGACGGCGTCCGGTCCGATCTCGACGAACGTCCGCGCGTCCGTCGCCGCCACTGCGTCGGCGAACCGCACACACTCGCGGACCTGACGCACCCAGTAGTCCGGGCCCTGTTCCACAGTGGACACCCACGGGATGACCGGTTCGGTGGTGGTGAGCCCGTCGATCGCCGCCGCGAACTCCGCCAGCATCGGCTCCATCAACGCCGAGTGGAACGCGTGACTCGTGTTGAGCCGCTTTGTCTTCGCGAACCTCGCCGCATACTCCGTGACTGCGGCTTCCTCACCAGACAGCACCACAGCATCCGGCCCATTCACCGCAGCCAGCGAGACTCCATCCGGCAGCTCAACGTCCTCTTCGGACGCCTGGACCGCGATCATCACGCCACCCTCGGGCAGCGCCTGCATCAACCGGCCCCGCGCCGCAACCAGCGTCGCCGCGTCCTCAAGACTCAACACCCCGGCCACATGGGCGGCCGCGATCTCCCCCACCGAATGCCCCACCACGACGTCCGGCCGGATGCCCCACGACTCCAGCAGCCGGAACAGCGCCACTTCCACCGCGAAGATGCCCTGCTGAGCGAGATCCGTGTCCGGCGCTCCCGACAGCTCCTTGACCCGCGGATCCAAGTACGCACAGGCCGCGTCGAACGCCGCCGCGTACACCGGGAACGTCTCGTACAGCTCCCGGCCCATCCCGGCCCGCTGCGAACCCTGCCCGGTGAACAGGAAAGCGACACCCCCGCTCACCGGCGTCCCCTGCACGACGGACCGGTGCGCCCGTCCCTCCGCGAGCGCCCCCAGCCCGTCGAGCAGCTCGTCCCGATCCGCCGCGACGATCGCGGCCCGGTGCTCCAGGGCCGCCCGCCCAGTCGCCAACGTCCACGCGACATCGCCAAGCGGCAACTCCGCCGTTACGCGCAGCTTCGCGGCCTGCGCCCGCAGGCCCTCCTGATCACGCCCGGACACCACGAACGGCACGGCCCCCAAACGCCCCAATGTGGCGTTGGGTGCGTCAGACGCACCCAATGTGGCGTTCGGTGCGTCCAACGCACCCAACGCCACATTGGGGGGCTCCTCCAGGATCACGTGCGCGTTCGTCCCGCTCACCCCGAACGACGACACCCCCGCCCGCCGGACCCCGTCGGAGACGGGCCACGGCCGGGCTTCGGTGAGCAGCTCGACCGAGCCCGCCGTCCAGTCGACGTGCGGTGACGGCTCGTCGACGTGCAGCGTCTTCGGCAGCACACCGTGCCGCATGGCCTGGACCACCTTGATCACGCCGGCGACGCCCGCCGCCGCCTGGGTGTGGCCGATGTTCGACTTGAGCGAGCCCAGCAGCAGCGGCTCCGGGCGGTCCTGGCCGTAAGTGGCCAGCACGGCCTGCGCCTCGATCGGGTCGCCGAGCACGGTGCCGGTGCCGTGCGCCTCGACGACGTCCACATCGGACGGTGCCAGCGACGCGGCGGCCAGCGCGGCCCGGATGACGCGCTGCTGCGCGGGTCCGTTCGGGGCGGTCAGGCCGTTGGACGCGCCGTCCTGGTTCACCGCGGACCCGCGGACCACGGCGAGGACTTCGTGACCTAGGCGCAGCGCGTCGGACAGCCGTTCGACCAGCAGCACGCCGGCGCCTTCCGACCAGCCGACGCCGTCCGCGGCCGCCGCGAAGGACTTGCAGCGGCCGTCCGGCGCGAGCCCGCGCTGGCGGCTGAACTCGATGAACCCGGCCGGGGTGGACATCACGGTCACCCCGCCCGCCAGCGCCATCGAACACTCGCCGGAGCGCAGCGCCTGCGCGGCCAGGTGCAGCGCGACTAGCGACGACGAGCACGCCGTGTCCACCGTGAGCGCGGGCCCCTCGAAGCCGAAGGTGTAGGCGATCCGGCCGGAGACGACGCTCGATGCGGTGCCGGTGCCGACGTATCCCTCGGCCTCGGCCGGGATGGTGGCCAGCAGCGAACTGTAGTCCTGCGCCGAGGTACCGGCGAACACGCCGACCTTCGCGCCGCGCAACGCCGTCGGGTCGACACCGGCGTGCTCGAACGCCTCCCAGGACGCTTCCAGCAGCAGCCGCTGCTGCGGGTCCATGGCCAGTGCCTCGCGCGGTGAGATGCCGAAGAACGCGGCGTCGAACTCGGCGGCGCCGTCGACGAAGCCGCCTTCGATCGAGTACGTCGTACCCGGCCGGGACAGGTCCGGGTCGAAGATGGCGTCGATGTCCCAGCCGCGGTCGGCGGGGAACGGCGAGATGGCGTCGGCACCGGCGTCGACCAGCCGCCACAGGTCGTCGGCCGAGCCGATCCCGCCCGGGTAGCGGCAGCTCATCCCGATGATGGCGATCGGTTCGTCGTGCGCCGCGACGGTTTCCGCGGCCTCGATTTCCTCGCCGTCGAGGAACGCGGCCAGCGCCGACGGCGTCGGGTGGTCGAAGACGAGCGTGGCTGGCAGCTCGCGGCCGAGCGCGGTGGCCAGCAACGTCCGCAGCTCGACGGCGGTGAGCGAGTCGAAGCCCAGCTCCTTGAACGGCCGGTCCGCGCGGATCTCGTCGGCGGACCCGTGGCCGAGCACGATCGCGGCCTGCCCGCGGACCAGGTCGGTCAGCACCCGGAGCCGCTCGGCCGCCGGGGCGCCGGCCAGCCGCGCGGCCAGTGCCCCGGTGGGCGGTTCCGGCTTCGCGGCGAGTTCGACGAACCCGCCGGACCCGGTGGCCTCCAGCCAGTAGCGCGTCCGCTGGAACGGGTAAGTCGGCAAGTCGACATGACGGGCGCCGCTGCCCGCGAAATAGGCGCGCCAGTCCGGCGTGACACCCCGCGTGTGCAGCCGGGCGAGCGCGGCGACGACCGAGCGCGCCTCCGGCCGTCCGGCACGCAGGACCGCGACGGCGGCCGCGTCCCCCGGCAGGCAGTCCTGGGCCAGCGCGCTGAGCACGCCGTCCGGGCCCAGCTCGAGGAACGTCCGGACGCCTTCGGTGTGCAACGCCGTGACGCCGTCGGCGAAGCGGACCGTCTCGCGGACGTGCCGCACCCAGTAGTCCGGGCTGGTGAGCAGGCCGGGTGTGGCGAGCGCGCCGGTGACGTCGGAGACGAGCGGGATCCGCGGCTCGCTGAACGCGATTTCGCCGATGGCCGCGTGGAAATCGGCCAGCATCGGGTCCATCAGCGCGGAGTGGAACGCGTGGCTCGTGGTGAGCGCCTTGGCCTTGCCGAACTCCGCCGCGACTTCGGCGACGGCGTCGGCCTCGCCGGAGAGGACCACCGACCGCGGCCCGTTGACCGCGGCGATCGAGACGCCCTCGCGCAGCGCCGCGCGGACGTCTTCCTCGCTCGCGCGGACGGCGGCCATGACCCCGCCGACCGGCAACGCCTGCATCAGCCGGCCGCGGGCCGTGACGAGCGTCTGCGCGTCCGCCAGGGAAAACACCCCGGCGACGTGGGCGGCGGCGATCTCGCCGATCGAGTGCCCGAGCAGGTACGCCGGGCGGACGCCCCACGCTTCGACGAGCCGGTACAGCGCCACCTCGACGGCGAACAACGCGGCCTGCGCGTACTCGGTGCGGTCGAGGTCCGCGCCGCCGTCGAGGACCAGCTCGCGCACGCGGGGGTCGAAGCCCGCGCAGATCTCGTCGAACGCGGCCGCGTAGACCGGGTACGTCCGGTACAGCTCCCGGCCCATCCCGGCGCGCTGGGAACCCTGGCCGGAGAACAGGAACGCGACTTCACCCCCGGCGACGGCATCCCGCACCACCGACGGCGAGGGTTCCCCGGCGACGAGTGCACGCAGTCCCGCCTCGAGGTCCCCGAGCACTACCGCCCGCTCGCCGAAGTGCGCGCGGGTCGTTGCCAGCGCAGCGGCGAGGTCGACCGGGTCGGCGGCGACGTCCAGCAGCTGTGCGGCTTGGGCGCGCAAGGCGGCGTCGGTCCGTCCGGAAAGGACGAACGGCAGCACCGCGGGCGCCACACCGGGTTCCGGGACCGCTTCGTCCGGCGCCTCTTCCAGGATGACGTGGGTGTTGGTGCCGCTGACGCCGAACGACGACACGCCGGCCCGGCGCGGGCGGCCCGTCTCCGGCCACTCCCGCGCCTCGGTGAGCAGCTCGACCGCGCCCGCGGCCCAGTCGACGTGCGGCGTCGGCTCGTCGACGTGCAACGTCTTCGGCAGCACGCCGTGCCGCATCGCCTCGACCATCTTGATCACGCCGCCGACGCCGGCCGCGGCCTGCGTGTGACCGACGTTCGACTTGAACGAGCCGAGCAGCAGCGGCCGGTCGGCGGGCCGCTCGGCGCCGTAGGTGGCCAGCACGGCCTGTGCCTCGATCGGGTCGCCGAGCACGGTGCCGGTGCCGTGCGCTTCCACGGCGTCGACGAGGTCCGACGTCAGCGCGGCGTCGGCGAGCGCGGCGCGGATGACGCGCTGCTGCGCGGGCCCGTTCGGCGCGGACAGGCCGCTGCTGGCGCCGTCCTGGTTGACGGCGGTGCCGCGGACCACCGCGAGCACCGGGTGCCCGAGCCGCCGCGCGTCGGAAAGCCGTTCCACGAGCAGCATTCCGACGCCTTCGGCCCACGCGGTGCCGTCCGCGGCGCCGGCGAACGACTTGCAGCGGCCGTCCGGCGCGAGCCCGCGCTGGCGGCTGAACTCGATGAACCCGGCGGGCGTCACGATCATCGTGACCCCGCCCGCCAGCGCCATCGTGGTCTCGCCGCGCCGCAGTGACTGGACGGCGAGGTGCAGGGCGACCAAAGAGGACGAACACGCGGTGTCGACCGTGATCGCCGGGCCCTCGAAGCCGAAGGTGTAGGCCACCCGCCCGGAGGCGACGCTGCCAGCGTTGCCGCTGCCGAGGTAGCCCTCGACGATCTCGGGCACGGACGTCAGGCGCGCGGCGTAGTCCTGGTACATCACGCCCGCGTAGACGCCGATCTTGTGGCCGCGCACGGAAGCCGGGTCGATGCCCGCGCGTTCGAAGGCCTCCCACGACGTCTCCAGCAGCAGCCGGTGCTGCGGGTCCATCGCGAGGGCTTCGCGCGGGCTGATGTCGAAGAAGCCGGGGTCGAAGTCGGCGGGGGCGGTCATGAACCCGCCCTCGCGCACGTACGACTTGCCGGGCGTCTCGGGGTCGGGGTCGTAAACGTCCTCCGCGGTCCAGCCGCGGTCGTCCGGGAACGCCGAGATGGCGTCGGTGCCGTCGGCGACCAGCCGCCACAGCTCGTCGGGCGAGGTGACGCCGCCGGGGTACCGGCAGCTCATCCCGACGATCGCGATCGGCTCGCGGTCGCGCTCCTCGAGCTCGTGCACCCGGCCGCGGGCCTCGCGCAGGTCCTTGGCGGCCTGCTTGAGGTAGTCGCGCAGCTTCTGTTCGTTCGACATCCGATGGCTCCAGGAAGGGGGTGGTCAGGGGGTGCGCAGCTCGTCGAGGACGCCGAACAGCTCGTCGTCCGTGGCCGCGTCGATGTCGGCGGCCGGGCCGGCGCCGGGGTCGGTGCTCCAGCGGGCGAGCAGTTCCTTGAGCCGCACCGTGATCGCCTCGCGGGCCTCGCCGGTGAACGGCGCCAGCACGGTTTCGAGGCGGCCGAGTTCGGCCAGCGCGGGGGCGAGCGCCGGGCCGGCGTCCGTACCGAGCCGCTCGGCAAGGAACCGGGCGAGCGCCGTCGCGGTCGGGTGGTCGAACACGAGGGTCGCGGGCAGCCGCAGGCCCGTCGCGGCCTGCAGGCGGTTGCGCAGCTCGACCGCGGTGAGCGAGTCGAACCCGAGGTCGAGGAACCCGCGGCCCGGCTCGACCGCGCCCGGGCCGGCGTGCCCGAGCACCGCGGCCGCCTGGGCGCGCACCAGCGTGAGCAGCACGCGGTCCCGTTCCTCCGGCGCGAGCCCGGACAGCTGACCGCGCACCGAGGTGTCGACGGCAGCGGTCCGCCGCAGCGGCGCCCGGACCAGCCCCCGCAGCAACGGCGGCACCGCCTGGTCGCCGCGCACGCGCAGGTCGAGCTGCACCGGCACGACCACCGGCTCGCCGGACGCCAGCGCGAGGTCGAACGCGGCGAGGCCGTCTTCGGCGGTGAACGCCCGGGATCCGGTGCGGCGCAACCGGTCCAGGCCACTCGACCCGAGGGTTCCGGTCAGCTCGCTGGTGTCCGCCCACAGGCCCCAGGCGAGCGACTGCCCGGGCAGCCCGTGCGAGTGCCGGTGCCGGGCCAGCGCGTCGAGGTAGGCATTGGCTGCCGCGTAGTTGCCCTGCCCCGGCGTGCCGAACGTGCCCGCGGCCGAGGAGAACAGCACCAGGTGCGCGTCGGGGACCAGTTCGTGCAGGTGCCGGGCGGCGTCCACTTTGGCCCGCAGCACGGCGTCGATCCGGTCCGGCGTCAGGGTTTCGACGACGCCGTCGTCGAGCGCACCGGCGGTGTGCACCACGGCGGCGAGGTCGGGGATGTCGCCGAGGACTTCGGCCAGGCGGACGCGGTCGGCGACGTCGCACGCCACGACCGTCACCTCCGCGCCCAGCGCGGTCAGGCCGGAGACGACGTCGGCGGCGCCGGGCGCGGCGTACCCGCGTCGGCTGACCAGCACGAGCCGCTTCGTCCCGTTCCGCGCGAGGTGCCCGGCGACCAGGCGGCCGAGGGTCCCTGTGCCGCCGGTGATCAGCACGCTGCCGTCGAACGCCGGGGGTGCGGCCGGTTCGGCGGGAACCGGCGCCAGCCGCGGCACGAGGATCTGTCCACTTCGGACGGCGAACTGGTTCTCGTCCGCGGGCAGCCCGGCGGGCACCGGGTCGTCCGGGTGCTCCAGATCCAGCAGGGCGAACCGGTCCGGGTGCTCGGCCTGCGCCGATCGCACCAGCCCCCAGACGGCCGCGGCGACCGGATCGCCAGTGGTCGCCCCGGAAGTGACGAACACAAGCCGCCGGTCGGAGTCCACATCGGACTGGAGGCGCGCCAGCACCGCGCCCAGCACTTCACGAACGTCACCGCCGGGCACCGGGACGAACTCGGCGTCCACCGGGCTGCCGGGAGCGCCGGGCACCCAGTCGACGCGGAACAGCGGACCGGACCGCCGGGCCGCCCGCACCTGGCCGGGCAGGACGGGCCGCGAGGTGAGCGCGTCGATCACCGCGACCGGCGACCCGGCTTCGTCGGCGACCTCGACGGTCAGCGTCTCCGTGCCGGACGGCGTGAGCCGCACGCGCAGCGCTGTCGCGCCCGCCGCGTGCAGCCGGACCCCGGCCCACGAGAACGGCAGCCGCCCGGTGCCCTCGGTGTTCAACGAGCCGAGCGCGACGGCGTGCAGTGCGGCGTCGAGCAACGCCGGGTGCACGCCGAACCGCGCGGCCTCGCCGTGGTGTTCCCGCGGCAGCGCCACCTCGGCGAACACCTCGTCGCCGCGGCGCCACACCGCCTTCAGCCCCTGGAACACCGGCCCGTACTCGAACCCGCGCTCGGCCGCGCGCCCGTAGACGTCGTCGAGCGGCACCGGCTCGGCGTCCGCCGGGGGCCACAACGCCAGACCCGCCGTGGGGACGACGTCGCCCGGCGCGGCGAACCCGGCGGCGTGCCGCGTCCACTCGCCGAGCAGGTCGTCTTCCGGCCGCGAGTGCAGTGCCAGGGGCCGCCGTCCGTCGTCGCCGGCCGCGCCGACGGTGAGCCGGAGCAGCACCGCGCCGTCGGACGGCAGCACGAGCGGGGCTTCGAGGGCCAGCTCCTCCACTTCCGCGCAGCCGGCTTCCGCGGCGGCGTGCAGCGCGAGTTCTACGAACGCCGTGCCGACGAGCAGGACCGTGCCGTGCACGGCGTGCTCGGTCAGCCACGGGTGCGACCGCGCCGAAAGCCGTCCGGTGAAAAGGAATCCGCCGTCGTCGGGCAGCTCGACGGCCGCCCCGAGGAGCGGGTGGCCCGCCGCCGCCAGCCCCGCCGAACCGAGGTCCGCCACGGCCGCGCCGGCCGGGAGCCAGTAGTGGTCGCCGTCGAACGGGTAGGTCGGCAGCGGGACGGTGTACGCGCCCTCGAACGCCGTCGCCCAGTCGGCGGGCACGCCGCGCACGAACGCCTCGGCGATCGAGCGCAGCAGGCGCGGGCGGCCGCCGTCGTCGCGGCGGAGCGTGCCGACCGCCACGACCTCGCGGCCCGCGTCCTCCGCCGTCTCCTGCACGGCGGTGGCCAGCACCGGGTGCGGGCTGCACTCGACGAAGACGCCGTGGCCGTCGGCCAGCAGCTTGCGGGTGGCCTGCTCGAACTCGACGGTCTGGCGGAGGTTGCAGTACCAGTAGCCGGCGTCGAGCTGGGTGGGGTCGGCCGGGCGGCCGGTGACGGTCGAGTAGAACGGCAGCTCACCGGCCCGCGGCCGCACCGGCGCGAGGACTTCGAGCAGCCGTTCCTCGATGGCTTCGACCTGCTCGGAGTGCGACGCGTAGTCCACCGGGATCCGCCGGGCGCGGACGCCGTCGGCTGCGCACCCGGCCAGCAGCCGCTCGAGCGCGTCGGCCGGCCCGGAGACGACGACGGAGTTCGCCCCGTTGGCGGCGGCGATCGCCAGCCCGGTGCCCTCGATCCGCGCGGTCACCGCGGCGACCGGCTGCGCCACCGACACCATGCCGCCCCCGCCGGCCAGGCGCAGCAGCTCACGGCTGCGCACCGCGACGACCATGGCGGCGTCCTCAAGGGACAGTGCCCCGGCAACGCACGCCGCCGCGATCTCGCCCTGGCTGTGCCCGAGCACGGCCGCCGGTTCGACGCCGTGGGCGCGCCACACCGCGGCCAGCGAGACCATCACGGCCCACAGCGCGGGCTGCACGACGTCGACGCGCTGCAACGCGGCTTCATCGGAAAGGACGTCGAAGAGCTTCCAGTCCACATGGGACGCGAGAGCGTCGGCGCACTCGGCCATCCGGGCCGCGAACACCGGTTCGGTGTCGAGGAGTTCCTGCCCCATCCCGGCCCACTGGGAACCCTGACCGGGGAAGACGAACACGACCCCGCCCCCACCCGACGGCGTCCCCTCGATAACCGCCGGGTCCGGTTCGCCCGCGGCCAGCGCGGCCAGCCCGCGCCGCAGCTCCTCCCCGTCCCCGAGGACGACGGCGCGGTGCTCCAGGACGGTCCGCGTGGTGGCCAGCGAGAACCCGACGTCCGCCGGGTCTCCTTCGATCCCGCTGAGCTGCGCCGCCCGCGCCCGCAGCGCACTCCCGGTCTTGGCCGACAGCACCCACGGCATCACCCCCGGCCCCAAGCGCCCCAATGTGGCGTTGGGTGCGTTGGACGCACCCAATGTGGCGTTCGGTGCGTCAGATGCACCCAACGCCACATTGGGGTACTCCTCCAGGATCACGTGCGCGTTGGTGCCGCTCACCCCGAACGACGAGACCGCCGCACGGCGCGGGCGGTCGGAAGCCGGCCACTCCCGGGCCTCGGTGAGCAGCTCCACCTCGCCCGACGCCCAGTCGATGTGCGGCGACGGCTCGTCGACGTGCAGCGTCTTCGGCAGCACACCGTGCCGCAGCGCCTCGACCATCTTGATGACACCCGCCACCCCGGACGCCGCCTGCGCGTGCCCGATGTTCGACTTGACGCTGCCCAGCCACAGCGGCGCGCCGGAGCGGGACTGGCCGTACGTCGCCAGCAGCGCCGACGCCTCGATCGGGTCGCCCAGCTCGGTGCCGGTGCCGTGCGCCTCGACGACGTCGATCTCGGCCGGCGTGAGCCGCGCGTCCGCCAGCGCCCGGCGGATCACGCGCCGCTGGGCGGGTGCGCTCGGCGCGGACAGGCCGTTGGACGCGCCGTCCTGGTTGATCGCCGAGCCGCGGATCACCGCGAGCACGGTCCGGCCCTTCGCGACCGCGTCCGAAAGCCGTTCCAGCAGCACCACGCCCGCGCCCTCGGCGAGCCCCATGCCGTCGGCCGCGCCGGCGAACGCCTTGCAGCGGCCGTCCGGGGCGACCCCGCGCTGGCGGCTGAACTCGATCAGCACGGCCGGGGTCGACATGACCGTCACCCCGCCGGCGAGCGCCATCGTGCACTCGCCGCGTCGCAGCGCCTGCACGGCGAGGTGCAGCGCCACCAGCGACGACGAGCACGCCGTGTCGACCGTGACCGCCGGTCCCTCCAGGCCGAGGGTGTAGGCGATCCGTCCGGAAAGGACACTGCCCGCCTTGCCCGTCACCAGGTGGCCTTCGACGCCTTCGGGTGCCGACTGCATCGCGCCGCCGTAGTCGGAGAACCCGCCGCCGACGAACACCCCCGCCTGCTCGCCGCGTGCCGACGCCGGGTCGATCCCCGCGCTTTCGAAGGCCTCCCACCCGACTTCCAGGAGCAGCCGCTGCTGCGGGTCCATCGCGAGGGCCTCGCGCGGGCTGATCGAGAAGAAGCCCGCGTCGAACTTCCCGGCGTCGCGGTAGAAACCACCGCCGCGCGCGTAGGTCGTGCCCTGGCTGTCGGGGTCGGGGTCGTAGAGCGCCTCGACGTCCCAGCCGCGCTCGGCCGGGAACTCCCCGACGGCGTCCCCGCCCTCGTGGACGAGCCGCCACAGGTCGGCGGCCGAGCGGACGCCACCCGGGTACCGGCAGCCGGTGCCGACGACGGCGATCGGCTCGTGCGCCCGGTCTTCGAGGTCGGCCAGCCGCTTGCGGGTGTCGCGCAGGTCGGTGGTGGCCCAGCGGAGGTACTCCCGCAGCTTCTCTTCGGGGGTGTCCATGGTGCTGCTCCTAGGTGCGAAAGGTCAGGGGGTGCGCAGGCCGTCGAGGACGTCGAACAGCTCGTCGTCGGTCGCCGCGGCGAGGTCGCGGTCCCCGGGCGCCGGCTCGGCGGTGTTCAGCCGGCTCAGCAGCGTGGTCAGCCGCAGGGTCAGCTCCGTGCGCGCCGGGCCGTCGGCGACACCGTCCGCGAGCGCCGCCTCCAGCCGGTCGAGCTCGGCCAGGCCCGCCGCCGCCTCGCCGGGCACCAGCTCGGCGAGGACGTGCGTGGCGAGGGCCTGCGCGCTCGGGTGGTCGAAGACGAGCGTGGCGGGCAGCCGCAGCCCGGTGGCCGTCGCGAGCCGGTTGCGCAGGTCGACCGCGGTGAGCGAGTCGAACCCGAGCTCCTGGAACGCTTGGGCCGGGTCGAGCGCCGACGGCGAGTCGTGCCCGAGCACGGTCGCCGCCATGCCGCGGACCAGCTCCAGCACGGTCCGTTGCCGCTCGACGACCGACATTGCCAGCAGCCGCTCCCGAAACGCTTCCATCGTCCCGATAGCGGCCGCGTCGGCCTCGGCTTCCGCGGCGAGCAGCCGCCGGACGTCCTCGATCCCGCCGAGCAGCGGGCTCGGCCGCGCCGAGGTGAACGCGGCGGTGAACCGCGCCCAGTCGACCTCGGCGACCGCGACGAAGGTGTCGTCGAGGTCGAGCGCCCGCTGCATCCCGCGCATGCCGGCCGCCGTCGCCATCGGGGAGAGGCCGTGCCACTCCGGGTTGAGGTCCATCAGGTCCTCGACCACGACACCGTCGTCGAGCACGTGCCGGGCGTCCCAGACGCCCCACGCGATCGACGTCGCCGTGCGGCCCCGCGCCCGCCGCCGCTCGGCGAGCGCGTCCAGGTAGGCCGACCCCGCCGCGTAGGCGCCGTGGTCACCGCTGCCCCAGACGCCGGCGATCGAGGAGAAGAGCACGAAGGCGTCCAGGTCGCGCTCGGCGAACAGCTCGTCCAGGTGTGCGGCCCCGGCGACCTTCGCGGCGAGGACGTCGGCGAACTCCTCCACTGTGGACTCGGCCAGCGCGGTGAGCCGGATCAGCGCGGCGGCGTGCACCACCGACCGGATCGGCCCGTGCTCGGCTTCGGTCTTCTCGACGAGCGTCGCCAGCGCGTCCCGGTCGGCGACGTCGCAGGCGGCGACGGTGACGTTTTCGAGTTCCTCGGCCAGTTCGGCCATCCCGGCCGCCGCCATGCCCCGGCGGCTGACGAGCACGAGGTGCCCGGCACCGTCCGCGGCGAGCTTGCGGGCGATCACCGGACCGAGCGCCCCGGTCGCCCCGGTGACCAGAACGGTCCCGCGCGGCCGCCACGGCACCGGGGGCGAGGCGGGCTTGGGCGCGCGGATCAGGCGCCGGCCGAAGACGCCGTCACCGCGGACGGCGACCTGGTCTTCCGGGCCACCGCCGGTGATGGTGGCGAGGCAGCGCCGGAGGGCGTTTTCGTCGGGGTCGGCGGGCAGGTCGACCAGGCCGCCCCAGCGCTGAGGCTGTTCGAGGCCGACCACGCGGCCGAAGCCCCAGGTCTGGGCCTGCACGGGGTCCGGTGGGAGGTCCGTCGCCGTGACGCGTACGGCGCCGCGGGTCACGCACCAGAGGGGCGCGGTGATCCCGGCTTCGGTCAGGCGCTGGGACAGCACGAGGTTCGCGACGAGCCCGGCTGTGACTCCCGGCCGCAGTTCGGACCGGTCCGCGGCGAGCAGCGAGACGACGCCGGTGAAGTTCCCGGCGAGGTCGTCGCCGGGCGCGGCACCCCGCCGCGAGAACCCCGCCGCCGCGCCATCGCCCGGCCCGGCAACCGCGACCTCGCGGTCCAGCCGCACGAACTCACCGGCCAAGTCCTCGCCCGGCCCGGTGAGCACAACCTCGTGCCCCTGCCGCACGAACTCCGCGATCAGCGGGTCGGCCGCATCCTCGGCAACCACGAGCCAGCGGCCCGGCTCACCCGCAACGGGCTCAGCGACCGGTTCCCACTCGACGGTGTACCGCATCGAGTCCACAACGGACTCCTCCGCCCGGTCCGCCCGCCACCGCGCCAGCGCGGGCAGCACCGAGGCGACCGCGTCGGAGTCGGCGCCGAGCACCGCCGCCAGCCCGGCCGGATCGCCCGCGTCCACCGCGGACCAGAACCCGGCGTCTTCCGCCTTCGCGACCCCCGGCAGCTCGAAGTCCAGCCAGAACCGCTGGTGCTGGAACGGGTACACCGGCAGCTCGACCCGGCGCCCCCCGCGCAGGACCCCGGCCCAGTCGACCGGCACGCCCTGGACGTACAGCTCCGCCGCCGACAGCAGCACGCGGTCGGCACCACCCGCGTCACGCCGGAGGGTGCCGCCGGTGACGGCCGGGCGTTCGGCGCGCTCCGCCGTCTCGGCGATCGCCGTCGTCAGCACCGGGTGCGGGCTGCATTCGACGAACACGCCGTGCCCGGCGTCCAGCAGCGCCCGCGTGGCCTCCTCGAACTCCACGGTCTGGCGCAGGTTGCGGTACCAATAGGACGCGTCGAGCGTGCTGGTGTCGATCAGGCCACCGGTCACCGTCGAGAAGAACGGCACCCGCCCGGCCATCGGCGTCACCGGGGCCAGCAGCTCCGCCAGCCGGTCTTCGATGCGGGTCACGTGGGCCGAGTGCGACGCGTAGTCCACCGGGATCCGCCGGACCCGCACCTCGTCGGCGACGCACGCGTCCTGGAAGCGGGTCAGTTCCGCCGCTCCCCCGGACACCACGACCGCCCCGGGCCCGTTCACCGCGGCGACCGACAGGTCCGCGTAGTCCGCCAGCCGCGCACGCACGAGATCGGCCGCGAGCGCGACGGAGACCATCCCGTCCTGCCCCGCCAGCTCCCGGATGGCCTGGCTGCGCAGCGCGACGACGCGCGCACCGTCCTCAAGCGACAGTCCACCGGCGACGACGGCCGCGGCGATCTCACCCTGGCTGTGCCCGAGCACCGCGTCCGGCCGGACGCCGAGCGAATCCCAGACCGCAGCCAGCGACACCAGGATCGCCCACAGCACCGGCTGCACGACGTCCACCCGCTCGATCGACTCGCCCGCACGGACGACGTCGAGCAGCGAGAAGTCCACATAGGACGTCAGCGCCGCCGCGCACTCGGCCATCCGCGCGGCGAACACCGGGGAGGCGTCGAGCAGCTCAGCCGCCATACCGGTCCACTGGGAACCTTGGCCGGGGAAGACGAACACGACCTTGCCGGGCGACCCGGCCACCCCTTCCGCGACCCCCGGACCGGCCAGCTTCCCCAGCCGGTCCCGCAGTTCGGCGGCGTCCCGGCCGACGACGACGGCCCGGTGCGCGAACTCCGACCGCGTCGTCGCCAGGGAGAACCCGACGTCGGCCGGATGGGCACCGTCCACACGCGACAGCAGGTTCGCGGCCTGCGCCCGCAGCGCGTCGGCGGTGCGAGCCGAGAGCACCCACGGCACCGCGGGCGGCGTCACCGGCTCGGCGGCCGACGCGTTCTCCGGCGCCTGCTCCAGGATCAGGTGCGCGTTGGTGCCACTCACGCCGAACGAAGACACCCCGGCGCGGCGCGGGCGGTCGCCCGGCGTCCACGGCCGCGGTTCGGTGAGCAGCTCGACCGAACCCGCCGTCCAGTCGATGTGCGTCGAGCGCTCCTCGGCGTGCAGCGTGCGCGGCAGGACACCGTGGCGCAGGGCCATGACCATCTTGATCACGCCCGCGACACCGGAAGCGGCCTGCGTGTGGCCGATGTTCGACTTGACGCTGCCCAGCCACAACGGCTCCGAGCGGTCCTGGCCATAGGTGGCCAGCAGGGCTTGCGCTTCGATCGGGTCGCCCAGCGCCGTCCCGGTGCCGTGCGCCTCGACCGCGTCCACATCGGACGGCCGCAGTCCCGCGGAAGCCAGCGCGGCCCGGATCACCCGCTGCTGGGACGGGCCGTTCGGAGCGGTGAGGCCGTTCGACGCGCCGTCGGAGTTGACCGCGGATCCGCGGATGACCGCGAGCACGGGGTGGCCGTTGCGCCGCGCGTCGGACAGCCGTTCCAGGACGACCATGCCGATGCCCTCGGCCATGCCCATCCCGTCCGCGCCGGCGGAGAACGCCTTGCAGCGGCCGTCCTTCGCGAGCCCGCGCTGCCTGCTGAACAGCACGAACGGCGCCGGGGACGCCATCACGGTCACGCCGCCGGCGATCGCCAGCTCGCTTTCCCCGCTGCGCAGCGACTGCCCGGCCATGTGCAGCGCGACCAGCGATGACGAGCACGCCGTGTCGAGGGTGACGGCCGGGCCTTCGGTGCCGTAGATGTAGGCGAGCCGTCCGGCGGTGACGCTCATCGAAGTGCCGGTGAGCAGGTGCCCCTCGGTCCCTTCCGGCGGCTCGGCGAGCCCGGCACCGTACGACGACGTGCTGGCGCCGACGAACACGCCGGTCCGGCTGCCGCGCAGGCCGGCCGGGGTGATGCCGGCGCTTTCGAACGCCTCCCACGACGTCTCCAGCAGCAGCCGCTGCTGCGGGTCCATCGCGAGGGCTTCACGCGGGCTGATCCCGAAGAACGCCGGGTCGAATTCCGCTACGCCGTCGAGGAAACCGCCTTCCCGGACGTACGTCTTGCCGGGCGCGTCCGGGTCGGGGTCGAAGAGCCCGCCGAGGTCCCAGCCGCGGTCGGCGGGGAAGCCGGAGATGCCTTCGCCGCCCGCGTCGAGCATCCGCCACAGGTCGTCGGGCGAGCCGACGCCGCCGGGGAACCGGCAGCTCATGGCGACGATCGCGAGGGGTTCGTCGGTGCTCGTCGTGGCGACGGCCACGGCCTCCTGCCCGCCGCCGAGGTGCCGCGCGAGCGCTTCGGGGTTCGGGTAGTCGAAGACGAGGGTCGCGGGCAGCCGCCGCCCGGTGGCCGCCTGGAGGCGGTTGCGCAGCTCGATGGCCGTCACCGAGTCGAAGCCGAGGTCGCGGAACGCCCGGTCGGCGTCGACGTCGGCGGCGGAGTCGTAGCCGAGCACGGCCGCGACCTGCGCGCGGACGACCCCGAGGAAGTCGGCCTGCGCTTCCGGCGCCGCCTCGGCGACGAGCCGCCGGACCTCGGGGATCTCGCGGAACAGCGGGCTCGGCGTCCCGGACACGGCGACGACGCGGGCCCAGTCGATGTCGACGACGACGGCGCTGGTCTCGTCGTGGTCGAGCACGCGCTGCAGCGCCGCGATCGCCAGGTCCGGGTCCATCGCCGGGACACCGCGGGAGAGCATGCGCTCCTCGACGGCACCGGTGGCCATGCCGCCGGCGGCCCAGTGTCCCCAGACGACGGCGGTCGCGGGCAGCCCCTCGGCCCGCCGACGGCGCGCGAGAGCGTCGACGAAGGCGTTGCCGGGGGCGTAGTTGCCCTGGCCCGCGGCGCCGAACATGCCGCCGAAGGAGGAGAACAGGACGAACGCGTCGAGGTCGCGGGCGCGGGTCAGCTCGTGGAGGTTGACCGCGGCTTCGGCCTTGACCCGCAGGACGTGCTCGACCTGCCCGAGCGTGAGCTGCTCCAGCAACGCGTCATCGAGCGCGGCGGCGGTGTGGACGACAGCGGTCAGCGGCACGTCCTCGAGCAGCGCCGCGAGCGCCGCGCGGTCCGCCAGGTCCACTGTGGACACCGTGACCCGGCAGTGCGCCTCGAGTTCCGCGACCAGCTCGGGGGCACCGGGCGCGTCGAGACCCCGGCGTCCGGTGAGGATGACGTGCTCGGCACCGCCGCGGGCGAGCCACCGGGCGACGTGCGCGCCGAGCGCCCCGGTACCGCCGGTGACGAGCACGGTTCCCTTCGGCCGCCACGTCTTCGCGGTCCCGCCGCCGGTGGCGTGGGCCAGCCGCCGGGCGAGCACCCCGGAGGTCCGGACCGCGAGCTGGTCTTCCCCACCGGGCGCGGCCAGCACGGCGGCGACGTGCCCGGCGACGTCCCCGGTGGCGGGCAGATCGATCAGCCCACCCCAGCGGCCCGGGTGCTCCTGGCCGACGACCGGGCCGAGCCCCCAGACCAGGGCCTGCTCGGGATCGACGGCGGCGTCGGCCGGGCCGGTGCTCAGCGCGCCCCGGGTGGCGACCCAGAGCGGCGCTTCGACACCGGCGTCCCCGAGTGCCTGGACGAGGGTGACGGTGGCGGCGTGCGCCAGCGGGACGGCCGGGTAGTCCGGGTGCCGCCCGGGCGCGGAGGCCAGGAGGGAAAGGACTCCGGTGACGTTCTGGTGTTCGGCGAGGAGTGCCGCGAGCGCCGCGCGGTCGGCGGCGGGGTCGACGACGAGCCGCGTGACTTCGGCACCTTGGGCCGCCAGGGAAGTTTCGAGCGGATCGACGCCGTCCTCCGGGACCACCAACAGCCAACGGCCGGTGAGCTTGGCCGCCACAGGCCGCAGGGGGCGCCAGGTGACGCGGTACCGCCACCCGTCCACAGTGGACCGCTCCTGACTACGCCGCCGCCACGACGACAAAGCCGGGAGCACCGAGTCCAACGCCTCCCGCTGCTCCTCGTCAACGCCGAGCGCACTGAGATCCGCGCGCTCCAGCGCGTCCCAGAACCGGTCGTCGACGGGGTTCGCCGAGCGCGGTTCCGGATCGCTCGGCCAGAAGCGCCGGTGCCGGAACGGATACGTCGGCAGCTCGACCCGGGATGCACCCGTCCCGCGGAACGCCACCGTCCAGTCGATCGGGACACCGGCCACGAACGCCTCCGCCAGAGACCGCGTGAGCCGGTCGGCGCCGCCGTCGTCCCGGCGCAGGGTGCCGGTGGCCACCACCTCACGACCGTCTGCCGTCTCCTCGACGCCCGCCGTCAGCACCGGGTGCGCGCTGCACTCGACGAACGCCGTGTGCCCCGTGTCCAGCAAACCGCCGATCGCCCGGTCGAACCGGACGGGTTCACGCAGGTTGCGGTACCAGTAGGCCGCGTCCAGGGCAGCCGTGTCGAGCACCTCGCCCGTCACCGCGGACACGAACGGGACCCGCCCGGACCGCGGTGTCACCTCGGCCAGCACCGACGCCAGCTCATCGGCCAGCAACTCGACCTGCGCCGAATGCGACGCATAGTCGACAGCGATCCGCCGCGCCCGCACGTCCACCGACGCCAGCAGCTCATCGAGCGCCGCCGCCTCACCGGAGACCACGACCGACGACGGCCCGTTCACCGCCGCCACCGAAATCCGCCCGTCCCACGGCGCGATCAACTCACGCACCCGCTCGACCGGCGCGGCCAGCGACACCATCCCGCCCAGCCCGGACAGCCGGAGGATCGCCTTGCTCCGGAGAGCGACCACCCGCGCACCATCCTCAAGGGACAGTCCCCCCGCGACCACGGCGGCCGCGATCTCACCCTGCGAATGCCCCACAACGGCAGCGGGTTCGACGCCGTACGACCGCCACACCTCGGCCAGCGAGACCATCACCGCCCACAGAACCGGCTGCACGACATCGACCCGCGAAAGGTCACCGTCGAGCGCGTCCAAGAGCTTCCAGTCCACAAAGGGCTCCAGCGCCGCCGCGCACTCCGCCATCCGCGCGGCGAACACCGGCGACGAGCCGAGCAGCTCGCGACCCATCCCGGTCCACTGCGAACCCTGCCCCGGGAAGACGAACGCCACCCGGCGCCCCGGCCGGGCCACCCCGGTGATCGCGCGGCCGTCGAGGATCACCGCGCGGTGCTCGAACAACGCCCGGGTCGTGACCAGCGAAAACCCGACGTCCAGCGGGTCACCGTCGACCGACGAGATCCGCGCCTGCAGCGCCTCGGCGCTCCGGGCCGAGAACACCCACGGCACCACCGGCGGCACCACCCGCTCGACCTCGGCCGTCGCCACCTCGGGCGCCGCCTCGAGGATCACGTGCGCGTTGGTCCCGCTGATCCCGAACGACGACACCGCCGCCCGCCGGGGGCGGCCCGTCGACGGCCACGGCTCGGGCTGCGCGAGCAGCCGGATCGCGCCGGACGACCAGTCCACGTGCGGGGTCGGCGTCGCGGCGTGCAGGGTGCGCGGGACCGTGTCGTGGCCGAGCGCGAGCACCATCTTGACGACGCCGGCGACCCCGGCGGCGGCCTGCGCGTGGCCGATGTTCGACTTGACCGACCCGAGCAGCAAGGGGTGCGCGCGGTCCTGGCCGTACGTCGCCAGCAGCGCGTCGGCTTCGATCGGGTCGCCCAGCGACGTCCCGGTCCCGTGCGCTTCGACGACGTCCACATCGGACGGCCGCAGGCCCGCGTTCGCCAGCGCGGCGCGGATCACGCGCTGCTGCGAAGGACCGTTGGGTGCGGTGAGCCCGTTGGACGCGCCGTCCTGGTTCACCGCGGTCCCGCGCACGACCGCGAGCACCGGGTGCCCGAGCCGCCGCGCGTCGGAAAGCCGTTCCACCAACAGCATTCCGACGCCCTCGGCCCAGCCGGCGCCGTCCGCGTCGGCCGAGAACGCCTTGCAGCGCCCGTCGCGCGAAAGCCCGCGCTGGTGGGAGAACTCGACGAACGTGCCGGGGGTGGCCATCACCGTCGCGCCGCCCGCCAGCGCCATCGTGCACTCGCCCGAGCGCAGCGACTGGACGGCCAGGTGCAGCCCGACCAGCGACGACGAGCACGCCGTGTCGACCGTGACCGCCGGGCCTTCGAGCCCGAACGTGTAGGCGATCCGGCCCGAGGCGACGCTGCCCGAGTTGCCGACGCCGAGGAAGCCCTCGACGTCGTCGGGGCCGTCGGACAGGCGGGGGCCGTAGTCGTGGTACATCAGCCCGGCGAACACGCCGGTGCGGCTGCCGCGCAGCGTGCCGGGGTCGATGCCGGCCCGCTCGAACGCCTCCCACGCCGCTTCCAGCAGCAGGCGGTGCTGCGGGTCCATGGCGAGGGCTTCCCGCGGCGAGATGCCGAAGAAGCCGGGGTCGAAGTCGGCGGCGCTGTCGAGGAACCCGCCGGCGCGGACGTAGGTCTTGCCCGGCTTCGGCTCGGGGTCGTAGAGCCCGTCGACGTCCCAGCCGCGGTCGGCCGGGAACCCGCCGATGGCGTCGACGCCGTCGTCCAGGAGCCGCCAGAAGTCCTCCGGCGAGGTGACGCCGCCGGGGAACCGGCAGCTCATCCCGACGATCGCGATCGGCTCGTCCGACGCTGCCGCGGCCGCCGTCTCCCGGACGGTCGTGGCGCCGCCGAGTTCGGTCCGGAGGAACGCAGCGAGCGCGGCGGGCGTCGGGTGGTCGAACACGAGCGCGGCGGGCAGCCGCAGTCCGGTCGCGGCCGACAGCCGGTTGCGCAGGTCGACCGCGGTCAGCGAGTCGAACCCGAGGTCCCGGAACGCCATCGTCGTGTCCACTGTGGACACGTCGGCGTGGCCCAGCACCACGGCGACCTGGGTGCGGACGATCTCGGTCAGCAGGCGCTCGCGCCCGGCGTCGTCGAGGCCGGCCAGCCTCGACCGCAGGCCCGGGTCGACGGCGGCCGCTCGCGCGGGCACGAGCTTGCGCAGCACCGGCGGCACCGGCTGGTCGCGCAGCGCGGCGATGTTCAGCTTCACCGGCACGAGCACCGCGTCGGCCAGCGTGCGGGCGGTGTCGAACAGCGCGAGGCCCGGCTCGTCGGCCAGCGGCGGGAAGCCCGCTCGGGCCAGCCGCCGCCGGTCGAGGTCGGTCATCGCGCCGGTCATGCCGCCGCTGCGCGCCCACAGGCCCCAGGCCAGCGACTGCGCACCCGGCCGGCGGCGCGCGAGGGCGTCGAGGACCGCGTTCGCGGCGGCGTACGCGGCCTGCCCGGCACTGCCGAGCGTGCCGGTCGCGGAGGAGAACAGCACGAACGTCGGCGCGTCGGTGAGTTCGTCCAGGGCGAGCGCGGCGTCCACTTTGGGCCGCAGGACCTGCTCGAAGTCGTCCGTGGTCAGCGATTCCACGACGCCGTCGGCGAGCGCGCCCGCGGCGTGCACGACGGCGGTGATCTGCTCGTCCGCGAGGATCTCGGCGAGCCGGTCGCGGTCGGCGACGTCGCACTGGACGATCCGGACGTCGGCGTCGAGGTCGTCCAGGTCGGGGTTCGCCGCGCCGGTGCGGCTGGTCAGCAGCAGGTGGCGGGCGCCGTACGCGGTGACCAGGTGCCGGGCCAGCAGCGAGCCGAGCGCGCCGGTGCCGCCGGTGATCAGGACCGTGCCGCTGACGTCGAACGCGGACACGGCGTCGGCGTCCGGCTGCTCGGCGCGGACCAGCCGCGGCACGAGCACGACCCCGTCGCGCAAGGCGGCTTCGGGCTCCTCCCCCGCGGCGAGCACGGCGAGGAGCGGGGTGAGGTCGTCGGTGTCGGTGTCCGCGAGCAGGAACCGGTCCGGGTGCTCGGCGCGGACCGAGCGGACCAGGCCCCAGACGGCCGCCGCCGCGGGGTCCGCGCCGGTGGTCGCGCCCCGGGTGACGAACACCAGGCGGCCGTCACCGTCCAAGTGGGACTGGATCGTCTCGAGGGCGTCGGCCAGGACGCGCCGGACGCTCCCGCCGACGTCGGCCGGATCGCCGGTGACGTGCACCAAAGTCAGGTCCGGATCCACATCGGACGGCACCTCGACCGGCGTCCACTCCGGACGGAACAGCGAGTCGGTGACCAGCTGCTGCGCCGCCAGGGGCCGTAGGACCAGCGACGACACGGTGGCGACGGCGACCCCGGTGCCGTCGGCGATGTCGAGCGCCACGGCGTCGTCGCCGGCCGGGCGGATCCGGACGCGCAGGGTGGCCGGGCCGGCCGAGCGCAGGACCGCGCCGGACCACGCGAACGGCATCAGGGCCCGCTCGCCGCCGCCGAGGGCCGCGGCCTGCAGGGCCGAGTCGAGCAGCGCCGGGTGCAGCCCGAACCGGGCGGCCTCGGGCGCGAGGTCCGCCGGGAGCGCGACCTCGGCGTAGATTTCGTCGGCTAGCTGCCAGGCCGCGCGCAGCCCGCGGAACGCCGGGCCGTAGGTGAAGCCCTGGGCGGCGAACCGGTCGTGCAGGCCCGCGACGTCGAGGGCTTCGGCACCGGTGGGCGGCCAGATCAGCAGGTCCGTGCCCGCCGGTTCGGCGCCGCCGAGCACGCCGCTCGCGTGCCGCGTCCAGTCGTCTTCGGTGCGGCTGAACACGCCGACCGGGCGCCGTCCGGTGCCGTCGGGCGCGCCGACCGAGACCTGGACCTCGAGGGCGCCCTGCTCGGGCAGCACCACCGGGGCCTCCATGACGAGGTCTTCGACGACCCGGGTGCCGGTCTCCTGCGCGGCCCGCGCGGCGAGTTCGAGCAGCCCGGTGCCGGGCAGCACGACCGAGCCGCGGACGACGTGGTCGGCCAGCCACGGGTGCGACCGCGGCGAAAGCCGGCCGGTGAACAGGTAGCCGTCGCCGTCGGCGAGGGCGACGACCGCGCCGAGCAGCGGGTGCCCGGCCGAGCCGAGCCCGGCGGCGTCACCGGTCACGGCGGGTGCGTCGAGCCAGAACGGCGTGCGCTGGAACGGGTAGGTGGGCAGTTCGACGCCGGTCGCGTCGACGCCGTCGAACTCGCGTGCCCAGTCGACGTCGACGCCGTGGCCGAACGCGGTGCCGAGCGAGGTGAGCAGCCGGGCGCGGCCGCCGTCGCCGCGGCGGAGGGTGCCGACGGCGGCTTCGTCGAGGCCGGGGACGAGCACCGGGTGCGGGCTGCACTCGACGAACACCGGCTTGCCGCCGAAGCCGCGCACGGTCCGGTCGAAGTGGACGGTCTGACGCAGGTTCCGGTACCAGTAGGCGGCGTCGAGCGCGGCGGTGTCGAGCAGTTCGCCGGTGACGGTCGAGTGGAACGGGATCCGGCCGGTGCGCGGGCGGATCGGGGCCAGCACTTCGAGCAGCTCGGCCTCGATGGCCTCGACGTGCGCGGAGTGGGACGCGTAGTCGACCGCGATCCGCTTGGCCGGGACATCCCGGGTGAGCAGCTCGTCGAGTGCGGCGGCGTCGCCGGAGACGACCACCGAGGACGGGCCGTTGACCGCGGCGATCGAAAGCCGCTCGCCCCACGGCTCGATCAGCTCCCGCGCGCGCTCCACGGGAACGGTGAGCGACACCATGCCGCCGAGGCCCGACAGCCGCAGGATGGCCTTGCTCCGCAACGCGACGACCCGTGCACCGTCCTCAAGCGACAGTCCACCCGCGACCACCGCGGAGGCGATCTCCCCCTGGGAGTGCCCGATCACGGCGGCGGGATCGACCCCGTGGGAGCGCCAGACTTCGGCGAGCGACACCATCACGGCCCACAGCGCGGGCTGCACGACGTCGACGCGCTCCAGGTCACCGTCGAGGACGTCGAACAGGTCCCAGTCCACGAAGGGCTTCAAGGCGGCCGCGCATTCGGCCATCCGCGCCGCGAACACCGGCGACGATTCGAGCAGCTCACGCCCCATCCCGGCCCACTGCGAACCCTGCCCGGGGAAGACGAACACGGCCCGCCGGCTCCCTCGGGCGACTTCGGCGCCGACGCCCTGCTCGGCCAGTGCGGTCAGCCCGGCCCGCAGATCCCCGGCGACGACGGCCCGGTGCTCGTACACCTGCCGCGTCTTCACCAGCGCGGCCCCGACCGCCGCCGGGTTCTCGTCCACCAGGCCGAGCAAGTTCCGCGCCTGCGCCCGCAGCGCGGCTTCACTCCGGGCGGAGAGCACCCACGGCACCAAGCGCCCCAATGTGGCGTTCGGTGCGTCCAACGCACCCAATGTGGCGTTCGGTGCGTCCAACGCACCCAATGTGGCGTTCGGTGCGTCAGACGCAACCAACGCCACATTGGGGCGCTTGGGCGACTCCAGGATGACGTGCGCGTTCGTGCCGCTCACCCCGAACGACGAGACCCCCGCCCGCCGGACCCGGTCGGCTGCGGGCCAGGGCCGGGCGTCGGTGAGCAGCTCGACCGCCCCGGACGCCCAGTCCACGTGCGGCGAAGGCGCGTCGACGTGCAACGTCTTCGGCAGCACGCCGTGCCGCATCGCCTGGATCATCTTGATCATCCCGCCGACGCCGGCGGCGGCCTGCGTGTGCCCGATGTTGGACTTCAGCGACCCCAGCCACAGCGGCCGCTCCCGGTCCTGCCCGTAGGTCGCCAGCAGTGCCTCGGCCTCGATCGGGTCACCCAGGGACGTCCCGGTGCCGTGCGCTTCGACGGCGTCCACATCGGACGCGCTCAGCCCCGCGTTGGCCAGCGCCGCCCGGATCACGCGCTGCTGGGCCAAGCCGTTGGGCGCGGTCATGCCGTTGGACGCGCCGTCCTGGTTCACCGCGGTCCCCCGGACCACGGCGAGGATCGGGTGGCCGAGGCGCTCGGCGTCGGAAAGCCGTTCCAGGAGCAGGACTCCGGCGCCTTCGGCCCAGCTGGTGCCGTCGGCGGCGGCCGCGAAGGCCTTGCAGCGGCCGTCCGGCGCGAGCGCCCGCTGCCTGCTGAACTCGATCAGCGCGGACGGCGTCGCCATCACGGCCACACCCCCGGCGAGCGCCAGGCCGCAGTCTCCCTGCCGCAGGGCCTGCGCGGCCAGGTGGACGGCGACCAGCGACGACGAGCACGCCGTGTCGACGGTGACCGCGGGCCCTTCGAGCCCGAAGGTGTAGGCGATCCGGCCCGAGGCGACGCTGCCCGCGCTGCCGTTGCCGAGCAGGCCCTCGAAGCCGTCCGGAACCTGGTACATCCGGCCCGCGTAGTCGTTGTACATCACGCCGGCGAACACGCCGGTGCGGCTGCCGCGCACCGCGTCCGCGGTCAGCCCGGCCCGCTCGAACGCCTCGTGCGACACCTCCAGCAGCAGCCGCTGCTGCGGGTCGATGGCGAGGGCGTCGCGCGGGCTGATGCCGAAGAACGCCGGGTCGAAGTGGTCGGCGTCGTGCAGGAACCCGCCTTCGCGGGTGTAGACCTTGCCCGGCTCGTCCGGGTCCGGGTCGTAGAGCCCCTCGATGTCCCAGCCGCGGCGGGCGGGGAAGCCGGTGACGGCGTCGCCGGCACGCGCGACGAGGTCCCACAGCTCTTCGGGGGACCCGGCGCCGCCGGGGTAGCGGCAGCTCATCCCGATGACGGCGATCGGCTCGCCCGCCGCCGCTTCGAGCCGCCGGTTGAGTTCCCGCAGCCGGTCGCTCTCCTTGAGCGACGCGCGCAGGGCTTCGACGATCTTGTCCGGTGCTGTGGCCATGGTGGTCGGTCTCCGCGGTTTCGTTCTGGTCAGGGAAGATCGAGGGCCAGGGAGACGAGGTCGTCCACGTCCATGGCGTCGATCGAGGCTTCGGCGGGTTCGGCGGGCCAGGCGTCCGGCCCGGCCAGCCGCAGCAGGGCGTCGAGCAGCCCGGCTTCCCGCAGCCGGTCCACCGGGATCGCCGCGAGCACGGCGGCGAGGTCGGGCTCGACGTGCAGCTCGGCTTGCAGGTGCGTGGCGAGCGCGGTCGCGTCCGGGTAGCTGAACACCAGCGTCGGGGGTAGCCGCAGGCCGGTTTCGGCGCCGATCCGGTTGCGCAGCTCGACCGCGGTGAGCGAGTCGAAGCCGAGGTCGCGGAACGCCTGCCGGGCCGGGACGGCGTCCGGGTCGGCGTGCCCGAGCACGGCCGCCACCTGGGCGCGGACGAACCCGATGAGCACGTCGAGCCGCCCGGCTTCGGGCACCGCCGCCAGCCGTTCCCGCAGCTGCGCGGGTGCGGCCGTGCGGGCCGGGGCCCGGACGAGACCCCGCAGCAGCGCGGGCACTTCGCCCCGCACCGTGAGGTCGAGCCGCATCGGCACCAGCGTCGCCGAACCGTCCGCGCGGGCCGCGTCGAACAACGCCAGACCATCCTCAGTGGACAGTGCGGTGACGCCGCCCCGGCGTTCGCCGTCGCCCATGCCACCGGCCCACAGGCCCCACGCGAGGGACTGCGCCGGACGGCCCGCCGCGCGGCGGTGGGCGGCGAGCGCGTCGAGGAACGCGTTCGCGGCCGCGTAGTTGGCCTGCCCCGGTGTGCCGAGGGTGCCCGCGGCCGAGGAGAACAGCACGAACTCGGTGCCGTCGCCGGCCAGCTCGTGCAGGTGCCAGGCGGCGTCGGCCTTGGCCTGAAGCACGGTCTCGACCTGCTTCGGCGTGAGCGTCTCGACGACGCCGTCCGCGAGCACGCCGGCGGCGTGCACCACCACCGTGACCGGGTGCTCGGCGAGCAGCACGGCCACCGCGTCCCGATCGGCGAGGTCGCACGCGGCGAGCGTGACGTCCACGCCGAGTTCGCGCAGGTCAGCGGCCAGTTCGGGTGCTCCCGGCGCGGCCTCGCCCCGCCGGCTGACCAGCACCAGGTGCGCGGCGCCGCGGGTGGCCAAGTGGCGGGCGACGGCCGCGCCGAGCGCGCCGGTACCGCCGGTGACCAGCACCGTCCCCGAGACCGCTGGGGCCGGGGCGTCCGTGGGCCGGACGCGGGCCAGCCGCGGCACCAGGACCGCGCCGTCGCGGACCGCCGCCTGCGGTTCCTCGGCGGGCACCGGCACGACGGCCGGGCCGTCCAGGTCGAGCAGCGCGAACCGGTCCGGGTGCTCGGCCTGCGCGGACCGCAGCAGGCCCCACACGGCGGCCGCGGCCAGGTCCGGCACGTCCTCCCCGTCCCGGGTGGCGACCGCCCCGCGGGTCACGACGACCAGCCGCGGCCCGTCCCCGGCCACCCACTCCCGCACGGTGGCCAGCACGCCGGTCACGGTCTCCCGCACCACGTCCGGCACCGCACCCGCACCCCGCGGCACGGGCAGGAACGCCACCTCGGCGGAGTCCTGCGCCACGACCTCGGCACCGGCCTGCTCCAGCGCGGTGACCAGGTCGGGGTCGTCGCCGAGCACCGCGCAGCGCGTGAACGCCGCCGGCGTGCCGGCCGGGACCCAGTCGACGCGGAACAGCGCGTCGCGCACCCCGAGTCCTTCGGCCGAGAACGGCCGCAGCGCCAGCGCGTCCACGACGCCCACCGGCGCGCCGGTCCCGTCGGCCAACGCGAGCGCGAAGCCGTCGGGCACCGGGGTCAGCCGGACGCGCAGGCTCGTCGCCCCGGTCGCCGCGAGGTGCACGCCGGTCCACGCGAAGGGCAGCTGAGCCGTCCCGTCGCCGCGCAGGGCCGCGGTGTGCAGGGCCGCGTCGAACAGCGCGGGGTGCAGCAGGAATCCTGCCGGGACGTCGGACAGGCCGACCTCGGCGAACAGTTCGTCGTCCCGCGTCCACGCGGCCCGCAGGCCCTGGAACGCCGGCCCGTAGCCGAAGCCGGCTTCGGCGAACCGCGGGTAGACGTCGTCGACCGCGACCGGCTCGGCGCCCGCCGGCGGCCATTCCGTCAACGCCACCACGGGTTTCGCGCCTTCGGTGACCGTGCCCTCGGCGTGCCGGGTCCACGGCTCGGTGGCGTCCCGGCGGGCGTGGACCCGCACCGGCCGCGCCCCGGCTTCGGGGGCGCCGACCGTGACCTGCACCTGAACCCCTTGCTCCGGCAGCACGAGCGGCGCTTCCAGGGTCAGGTCCGTGACGACGTCGCAGCCGGTTTCGGCCGCGGTCCGCAGGACGAGTTCCAGCAGCGCGGTGCCCGGCAGCAGCGTGGTCCCGCCGACGGTGTGGTCGGCCAGCCACGGGTGCGTCCGCGGTGACAAGCGGGCCGTGCCGAGGACGCCGTCCTCGTCCGCGAGCGGCACGACCGCCGCCAGCAGCGGGTGCCCGGTCGCGGCCAGGCCCGCCGAGGCGACGTCGCCGGACGGCGCGGCGGCCAGCCAGAACCGCTCGCGCTGGAAGGCGTACGACGGCAGGTCGACGTGCCCGCCGCCGGGACCGAACCCGGCGGCCCAGTCGACCGCGCCGCCCCGGACGTAGCGCCGGGCCAGCGCGGTGAGCAGGGTTTCCACCTCCGGGCGGCCGGCCCGCATCGTCGCGACGGCCTCGCCGTCGTCGACCAGCGCGGTCAGCACGCCGTCCGGGCCCAGCTCCAGGAAGTCCGTCGCGCCGGTGGCGCGCACGGCGTCGTGGAACCGGACCGGCTCGCGGACCTGACGGACCCAGTGCGCGGCCGTGGCCGGATCGCCGTTCTCCACTGTGGACACCATCGGGATGACCGGGTCGGTGAAAGACAGTCCCTCGACGACCGCGCGGAACTCGTCGAGCATTGGCTCCATCAACGCGGAATGGAACGCGTGGCTCGTGTTGAGCCGCTTGGATTTCGCGAACGTCGCCGCATACTCGGTCACGGCCGCTTCCTCACCAGAGAGCACCACCGAATCCGGCCCGTTCACCGCGGCCAGCGAGACACCTTCCGGCAGCTGAATGTCCTCTTCGGACGCCTGGACCGCGATCATCACGCCGCCCTCGGGCAGCGCCTGCATCAGGCGGCCCCGCGCGACGACCAGCGTGGCCGCGTCCTCAAGACTCAGCACTCCGGCGACGTGCGCGGCCGCGATCTCCCCGACCGAGTGCCCCACGACGACATCCGGGTGGACGCCCCACGCTTCCAGGAGCCGGAACAGCGCGACTTCGAGCGCGAAGATCGCCTGCTGCGCGAACTCGGTCTCGGGCGAGCCGAGGAAGTCGCCGAGCCGTGGGTCGAGGTGCGCGCAGACCGCGTCGAACGCCGCCGCGTACACCGGGAACGCCTCGTACAGCTCGCGTCCCATCCCCGGCCGCTGCGAACCCTGGCCGGTGAACAGGAACGCGGTCCGGCCGTCCGGCGTCACGGAACCGGTGACGACGCCGGGTTCGCCGCGGCCGAGCGCGGCCAGCCCGGCCCCGACGTCGCCGACGACGACGGCCCGGTGGGCGTGCTGCGCCCGCGTGGTGACCAGCGCGTGCGCCACCGCCGCGAGCGGCCGGCCGGCCAGGTGCGCCCGCAGCCGCGTCGCCTGGGCACGCAACGCGGCCTGCGACTTGGCGGTGAGCACGACGGGCGGGCACGGGTGCGCCGGGACCGCCACCTCGGCGGGTGCCGGAGCGGCTTCGAGGATGACGTGGGCGTTGGTGCCGCTGATCCCGAACGACGACACCGCGGCGTACCGGACCGGCCCTTCGACCGGTTCGGTGAGGAGCCGGACGGCACCGGCGGTCCAGTCGACGTGCGGGGTCGGCTCGTCGACGTGCAGCGTCTTCGGGAGCACACCGTGGCGCAGGGCCTGGACCATCTTGATCACGCCAGCGACACCCGCGGCGGCCTGGGTGTGCCCGAGGTTGGACTTGATCGAGCCGAGCCACAGCGGCGTTTCCCGGTCTTGCCCGTAGGTGGCCAGCACCGCCTGCGCCTCGATGGGGTCGCCGAGCCGGGTCCCGGTGCCGTGCGCCTCGACGACGTCCACATCGGACGGTCCGAGCCCGGCGGCCGCCAGCGCGGCCCGGATCACGCGCTGCTGCGACGGCCCGTTCGGCGCGGTCAGGCCGTTGGACGCGCCGTCGGAGTTGACCGCGGAACCGCGGACCACGGCGAGCACCCGGTGACCGTTGCGCTGGGCGTCGGACAGGCGTTCCAGGACGAGCACGCCGACGCCTTCGGACCAGCCGGTGCCGTCGGCGGCCGCCGCGAACGGCTTGCAGCGGCCGTCGGGCGCCAGCCCGCGCTGGCGGCTGAACTCGACGAACGTCGCCGGGGTCGCCATCACCGTGACGCCACCGGCCAGCGCCAGCGAGCACTCGCCGGAACGCAGCGCCTGCGCCGCGAGGTGCAGGGTGACCAGCGACGACGAGCACGCCGTGTCCACAGTGACCGCCGGGCCTTCGAGACCGAACGTGTAGGCGACGCGTCCGGTAAGGACACTGCCGGAGTTGCCGATGCCGACGAACCCTTCGACCCCCTCGGGCACGTTCGTCAGGCGGGCGCCGTAGTCGTGGTACATCTGGCCGGCGAACACGCCGGTGCGGCTGCCGCGCAGCGCGCCCGGGTCGATCCCGGCGCTCTCGAAGGCCTCCCACGACGTCTCCAGCAGCAACCGTTGCTGCGGGTCCATGGCGAGGGCTTCGCGGGGGCTGATCCCGAAGAACGCCGCGTCGAATTCCGCCGCGTCGTAAAGGAAACCGCCCTCGCGGGTGTAGGTCGTGCCGGTGCGCTCGGGGTCCGGGTCGTACTCGACGTCCCAGCCGCGGTCGGCCGGGAACTCGCCGATGCCGTCGCGCCCGTCGAGGACCAGCCGCCAGAGGTCGTCCGGCGAACCGATGCCGCCGGGGTACCGGCAGCTCATGCCGACGATCGCGATGGGTTCGTCGACGGCCGCGACCACCGGTGCGGCCGTGTCGGCGCGTTCGCCGGTCAGCTCGGCTTCGAGGTGCTCCGCCAGCGCGGCGGGGGTCGCGTAGTCGAACACGACGGTCGCGGCGAGCCGGAGCCCGGTGACGGTGTCGAGCCGGTTGCGCAGCTCGACCGCGGTCAGCGAGTCGAAACCCAGGTCGGAGAACGCCTGGCCGGGTTCGACCGCGCCGGCCGACGCGTGCCCGAGCACGGCCGCGGCCTCCGCGCGGACGACGTCGAGGAGGTTGTCCGTGCGGGGTGCCGAGGCGGCCCGCCGGACCGGCACCCGGACGAGCCCGCGCAGGATCGGCGGGAGGTGCTCGCCCTGGGCGCGCAGGCCCGCGTGGTCGAGCAGCACCGGCCACAGCACGGCTTCGGCGTGCGCGAACGCCGCGTCGAACAACGCCAGCCCGGTCTCGGTGTCGATCGGGCGCAGGCCGCTGCGTTCGATGCGGCGGCGCTCGGCCGCGGCGAGTTCGGCGGCCATGCCCCCGTCCAGCCACGGTCCCCAGGCCAGCGACCGGCCGGGCAGCCCGTGCGCGGCGCGGTGGGCGGCGAGCGCGTCGAGGTAGGCGTTCGCGGCCGCGTACCCGGCCTGCCCGGCGCTGCCGAACGCGCCGGCGACCGAGGAGAAGAGCACCAGGTGCGCTTCGGGGACCAGCTCGTGCAGGTGCCTGGCGGCATCAGCCTTCGGGCCGAACACGGCGGCGAGCCGGGCCGCGTCCTGGGCGTCGAGGAGGCCGTCGTCGAGGACGCCGGCGGCGTGCACGACCGCGGTCGGCGGCAGCTCGCGCACCAGCTCGGCCAGCGCGTCCCGGTCGGCGACGTCGCACGCGGCGACGGTCACCCGCGCGCCGATCGCTTCCAGCTCGGCGACGAAGTCTTTCGCCCCCGGAGCGTCGAGACCACGGCGCGAGGTGAGCACGAGGTGCCCGGCTCCCTGCTCGGCGAGCCGCCGCGCGACGGCCGCGCCGAGCGCGCCGGTACCGCCGGTGACCAGGACGGTCCCGTCCGGCCCGGCGATCGGCGCGGGATCACGGGCGACGGCGGCGCGGACCAGCCGCGGCACGAGGACCCGGCCGTCACGGACGGCGGCTTCCGGCTCGTCGGGCAACGCGGGGAGGTCGTCGGACGGCCCGAGATCGGCGAGCGCGAACCGGCCCGGGTGCTCCTGCTGCGCGGTCCGCAGCAGGCCGCGGGCCGCGGCGGCGGCGAGGTCGGTGACGTCCTCCCCCGGCCGGGTCGCCACGGCGCCGCGGGTGACGACGACCAGCCGCGCGGACGCGGACCGGTCGTCGGCGAGCCAGTTCCGCACCAGCTCGAGGGCGTTCGCCACGGCCTCGCCCGGTTCACAGGGTTCCCACTCGGCGGCGACGACGGGCGTCGGCGCGACGGCGTCGGCCGGGACCCAGCCGAGGCGGTAGAGGGACTGCGCGGGCGTCACCTGCGCCGCGGACACCGGGCGCAGCGCGAGCGAACGCACGCTCGCCACCGCGCGGCCGGTCTCGTCGGCGAGAGCCAGCGCGACCGCTTCCGGGCCCGCGCGCCGGATGCGCACGCGCAGCGCGGCCGCGCCCGCCGCCGTCAGGGACAGGCCCGTCCAGGAGAACGGCAGGTGCGGGCCGTCGACGAAGCCGCCGAGGCCGAGCCCGTGCAGGGCGGCGTCGAGCAGGGCCGGGTGGAGGCCGTAGTCCTCCGCCTCGTAGCCCGCTGGCAGCGCGACCTCGGCGTACACCGTGTCGCCGTCGCGCCACGCGGCCCGCAGGCCCTGGAAAGCGGGGCCGTAACCGAAACCCTGCTCGGCGGCCCGGTCGTAGAGGTCGTCCACGGCCAACGCACCCGAGGGCGGCCACGCGGTGAGGTCTTCCGCTTCCGGCGTCGCCGCGCTCACCTTGCCGGTGGCGTGCAGGGTCCAGGTGTCCGCATCGGACGGTCGCGAGTGGATGGTCACCCCGCGCTCGGGGCCGACCGTCACGCGCAGGGCGACCTCGCCGTGCAGGACGAGCGGCGCGCCCAGCGTCAGTTCCTCGACGACCGGGCAGCCCAGTTCCGCGCCCGCGCGCAACGCCAGTTCGGCGAACGCCGCGCCCGGCAGCAGCGGCGTGCCCAGCACCTCGTGCTCGGCCAGCCACGGGGTCGTCCGGGCCGACAGCGAGCCGGTGAACACCGTGCCGCCGTCCGGCAGCTCGACGGCCGCCCCCAGCAGCGGGTGCCCGGGCGCGGACTGCCCGAGCGCGGTCACGTCACCGGCGGCGGGACCGGCGTCGAGCCAGTAACGGGTGTGTTCGAAGGCGTAGCCGGGCAGCTCGGCCGGTGTCGACTCGGGGAACACGGCCGACCACCGCGGCGAAGTCCCACCCACGTGCAGCCGCGCGAGAGCGGTCATCACGCTTCGCACTTCACCGCGGTCCTTGCGCAGCAGGGGAATCGCACCGTCGACCATGGCACTCAGGACGGCGTCCGGTCCGATCTCGACGAACGTCTGCGCGTTCGTGGCCGCGACCGCGTCGGCGAACCGCACGCACTCGCGGACCTGACGCACCCAGTAATCCGGTCCCTCTTCCACAGTGGACACCCACGGAATGACCGGCTCAGCCACGGTCAGCCCGTCGATCGCCGCCGCGAACTCCGCCAGCATCGGCTCCATCAACGCCGAATGGAACGCGTGGCTGGTGTTGAGCCGCTTGGTCTTCGGGAACTTCGCGGCGTACTCGGTCACCGCGGCTTCCTCACCGGACAGCACCACAGCATCCGGCCCGTTCACCGCGGCCAGCGAGACACCGGCCGGAAGCTCGATGTCCTCCTCGGATGCCTGGACCGCGATCATCACGCCACCTTCCGGCAGCGCCTGCATCAACCGGCCCCGCGCCGCGACCAACGTCGCCGCGTCTTCGAGAGTGAGCACCCCCGCGACGTGCGCCGCCGCGATCTCCCCTACCGAGTGCCCCACCACGACGTCCGGCCGGATACCCCACGACTCCAGCAGGCGGAACAGCGCGACTTCGAGCGCGAAGATTCCCTGCTGGGCCAGATCAGTGTCCGGCGCGCCAGACAGCTCCTTGACCCGCGGATCCAAATACGCGCAAGCAGCGTCGAACGCCGCCGCGTACACCGGGAACGTCTCGTACAGCTCCCGGCCCATCCCGGCCCGCTGCGAACCCTGTCCGGTGAACAGGAACGCGACCTTGCTGCCCGCCGCCTGTCCGATGTGGACACCCGGTGCGGGCGTTCCCGCCGCCACCGCTTCGAGGCCGCGCACCAGCTCGGCCCGGTCCGCGCCGACGACGGCGGCCCGGTGGTCCAGCGACGCGCGTCCGGTGGCCAGCGTCCGAGCCACGGCCGCGACCGGCTGCTCCGGCGCCCCGAGCAACCGCCGCGCCTGCTCACGAAGAGCGGACGGCGACTTCGCCGAGAGCACCCACGGCACGGCAAGCCCCAAGCGCCCCAATGTGGCGTTGGGTGCGCTGGACGCACCCAATGTGGCGTTCGGTGCGTCAGACGCACCCAACGCCACATTGGGGTACTCCTCCAGGATCACGTGGGCATTGGTCCCGCTGATCCCGAACGACGACACCCCGGCCCGCCGGACCCGGCCGGAAGCGGGCCACGGGACGGACTCGGTGAGCAACCGGACGTCGCCGTCGGCCCACTCGACGTGCGGGGTCGGCTCGTCGACGTGCAGTGTCTTCGGCAGCATCCCGTGCCGGAGCGCCTGCACCATCTTGATCACGCCCGCGACCCCGGCGGCCGCCTGCGTGTGGCCGACGTTCGACTTGATCGACCCGAGCCACAACGGCGCCGAGCGGTCCTGCCCGTAGGTGGCCAGCACCGCCTGCGCCTCGATGGGGTCGCCGAGCCGGGTGCCCGTGCCGTGCGCCTCGACGGCGTCCACATCGGACGGTGCCAGCCCAGCGGTCGCCAGTGCCGCCCGGATCACCCGCTGCTGCGACGGCCCGTTCGGCGCGGTCAGGCCGTTGGACGCGCCGTCGGAGTTGACCGCCGAGCCGCGGACCACGGCGAGCACGCGGTGGCCGTTGCGCCGGGCGTCGGACAGCCGTTCCAGGACGAGCACGCCGGCGCCTTCGCCCCACCCGGTCCCGTCGGCCGCGGCGGCGAACGACTTGCACCGGCCGTCGGCCGCGAGCCCGCGCTGACGCGAGAACTCGACGAACGTCGCCGGGGTCGCCATCACCGTGACACCTCCGGCCAGCGCCAACGAACACTCCCCCGACCGCAGCGCCTGCGCGGCCAGGTGCAGCGCCACCAGCGACGACGAACACGCCGTGTCCACGGTGACCGCCGGGCCCTCCAGCCCGAACGTGTAGGCGACGCGTCCGGAAAGGACACTGCCGGAGTTGCCGATGCCGAGGAACCCCTCGACGTCCGACGGCGCGGTCGTCAGCCGGGCGCCGTAGTCGTGGTACATCAGGCCCGCGAAGACGCCGGTCCGGCTGCCGCGCAGCGCGTCCGGCGCGAGGCCCGCGTGCTCGAACGCCTCCCACGACGTCTCCAGCAGCAACCGCTGCTGCGGGTCCATCGCCACGGCCTCGCGCGGCGAGATCCCGAACAGCGCCGCGTCGAATTCCGCGGCGTCGTAGAGGAAACCGCCCTCGCGGGTGTAGGTCGTGCCCGGGCGCTCGGGGTCGGTGCTGTACTCGACGGTCCAGCCGCGGTCGGCCGGGAACTCCCCGATGCCGTCGCGGCCCTCCGCGACCAGCCGCCACAGGTCGTCCGGCGAGCCGACGCCACCGGGGTACCGGCAGCTCATGCCCACGATCGCGATCGGCTCGTCGGCGCGCACGACGGTCGCCGCGACCTCGGACACCGAGGTGCCCAGCAGCTCCGCGCCGAGGTGCGCGGCCAGCGCGTCCGCGCCGGGGTGGTCGAACACGAGCGTCGACGACAGCCGGAGCCCGGTCGCCTCGGCGAGCCGGTTGCGCAGCTCGACCGCGGTCAGCGAGTCGAACCCGAGGTCGCTGAACGCGCGCGTCGCGTCCACGCGGGTCCCCGGCTCGTGCCCGAGCACGGCCGCGGCTTCGGTCCGGACCAGGTCCAGCAGCAGCGTCTCGCGCTCGGCCGCGGGAGCGGCGGCCAGCCGGTCGCCGAACGACGAAACCAGGCGGGTCCGCCGGGCCGTGGTGCGCACGAGGCCGCGCAGCAACGCCGGCACCGGACCACCGCGGAACGCGGCGAGGTCGAGCCGCACGGGCAGGCTGACCGCGCGGTCGGCCGCCAGCGCGGTGTCGAACAACGCGAGACCGTCCTCGACGGACAGTCCATCCCGGCCGTCGGCCATGCCGGTTTCCCAAGCACCCCAAGCCATCGAGGTTCCGGGGAGTCCCGCGGACCGCCGGTGCTCGGCCAACGCGTCCAGGTAGGCGTTGGCGGCGGCGTAGTTGGCCTGGCCGGCCGCGCCGAAAACACCCGCCACCGAAGAGAACAGGACGAGGTGCGCGTCGGGGACGAGTTCGTGCAGCAGCCAGGCCGCGTCCACCTTCGGCCGCAGCACGGCCTCGAACCGTTCCGGCGTAAGCGAAGTGAGGACGCCGTCGTCGAGCACCCCGGCGGCGTGTACCACCGCGTCGAGGCCGGGCAGCGTGGCGAGCAGGGCCGAAACGGCGTCGCGGTCGGTGAAGTCGCACGCCACGACTTCGGCGCCCAGCTCGGTGAGGGCCGCCGCGCCGGGAGCGTCCGGACCGCGGCGGCCGGCGACGACTACCCGGCCGGCCCCGCGGCCGAGGAGGTGCCGGGCGAGCGCGGTGCCGAGCGCACCGGTGCCACCGGTGATGAGAACCGTGTCCCACGCCGGGAATTCGGCCGCCGGTGCGGCGGCGCGGGTCAGGCGGGGCACGAACACCCGGCCGTCGCGGACCGCGAACTGCGGTTCCCCGGCCGGGAAGCGGGTGAGCCCCTCGACGTCGTCGGTGTCCACCAGCAGGAACCGATCGGGATGCTCGGCCTGCGCCGCCCGGACCAGACCGCCCACGGCCGCGCCCGCGAGGTCGGTGACGTCGTCGATGACCGCGCCGCGCGTCACGACGACCAGGCGCTCGTCGGGCGCGGGATCCGCGGCGAGCCAGTCCTGCAGCTCGGCGAGCACCCGCGCGGTCGCCGCGTGCACCGCGGCGGGATCGGTACCGGCGTCGACGGTCAGGAACACCGGCCGGACGTCCTCGGCGGTCCCGCCCGGCGGCAGCTGCGGCCAGTCGACGGCGAACAGCGACTGCCGCGGCACCGCCACCGGCCGCACGGTCAGCGCCTCGACCGCGACCACCGGTTCCCCGGCGTCGTCGGTCGCCACCAAGGTGATCGTCTCGGGGCCGGTGGCCGACAGCCGGACGCGCAGGGCCGAGCGGCCGCGCGCGGACACCGTCACGCCGGTCCAGCTGAACGGCACCCGGCCCGCGCCGGTGTCCGGCAGGACGCCGAGCGCCATCGCGTGCAACGCGCTGTCGAGCAACGCCGGGTGCAGCGCGAACTTCCCTGCGTCGGCGGACAGGGCCACCTCGGCGAAGACGTCGCCGCCCCGCCGCCACGCCGCGCGCAGGCCCTGGAACGCGGGGCCGTAGCCGAACCCGCGGTCGCCGAACCGGGTGTAGAGGTCCTCGACGTCGACGGGTTCGGCGTCCGCGGGCGGCCACTCGGCAGGGACGGCCGGAAGCCGGTTTCCGCTGGTCAGCGTGCCGGACGCGTGCCGGGTCCAGGGTTCGTCGAACGCCGAACCCGCCGGGCGCGAATAGATCCGCAGGGCGCGGGTCGCGCTGACGGTGATCTGGATCTCGACCCCGCCGTCCGGGAGGGTCAGCGGCGTTTCGAGGGTGAGTTCGCCGATGCCGTCGCAGCCGGCCTGCTCGGCCGCGCGCAGGGCGAGTTCGACGAACGCCGTCCCCGGCACCAGCGTCGAACCGAGCACCACGTGGTCGGCGAGCCACGGGTGCGACCGCGGCGAAAGGAGGCCGGTGCACAGGAACCCGTCGCCGTCGGCCAGCGCCAGCGCGGCCCCCAGCAGCGGGTGGTCGGGGTGGGTGAGCCCGGCGGCGGTGACATCGCCGGTCGCGGCCGGCGCGGCCAGCCAGAACCGCTCGTGCTCGAACGGGTAGTGCGGCAGCGGGAGGCGCCGCGTGCCGCCGAAGAACGCCGGCCAGTCGACGGCGGTCCCGCGGACGTGCAGGGTGCTCAGGCCGCGGATCAGCGTGGCGGCCTCCGGGCGGTCGGCGCGCAGGAGCGGGACGGCGCCGTCGGTGAGCGGGGCGAGGACCGCGGCCGGGCCCAGCTCGGCGAAGACGGTGACGCCCTGGGCGCGCAGCCGCTCGACGCCGTCGTGGAACCGGACCGGCTGCCGCACCTGGCGGACCCAGTAGCCCGCGTCCCACGCCGCGTCCTGCTCCACAGTGGACACCAGCGGGACCGTCGGCGCGGCGTAGGAGAGTCCGTCGAGAACCGTGCGGAACTCGGCCAGCATCGGCTCCATCAGCGCCGAGTGGAAGGCGTGGCTGGTCTTGAGCCGCTTGGTCTTCGCGAACGTCGCCGCGTACTCGACCACCGCGGTTTCCGCCCCGGACAGCACCACCGAGTCGGGGCCGTTCACCGCGGCCAGGGAAACCCCTTCCGGCAGCTCGATGTCCTTTTCGGACGCCTGTACCGCGATCATCGCGCCGCCGGACGGCAACGCCTGCATCAACCGGCCCCGCGCGGCGACGAGCGCGCAGGCGTCTTCCAGCGTCAGCACCCCGGCGACGTGCGCGGCCGCGATCTCGCCGACCGAGTGGCCGAGGAGCAGGTCGGGCCGCACGCCCCACGACTCCAGCAGCCGGTACAGCGCGACTTCGAGGGCGAAGATGGCCTGCTGGGCGAGTTCGGTCTCCGCCGACCCCGACAGGTCCCGCACCCGCGGGTCGAGGTGGGCGCACAAGGCGTCGAACGCGGTCGCGTAGGCAGGGAACACCTCGTACAGCTCACGGCCCATCCCGGCCCGCTGCGATCCCTGCCCGGTGAACAGGAACGCGGTCTTGCCTCCGGGTTCACCCTGGATGACGTCGAACGCGCGCAACGCGGTCACCAGCGCGTCCCGGTCCTCGGCGACGACGACCGCGCGGTGGTCCAGTCCGCCGCGGGTGGCCAGCGCGGCCGCCAGGTCCGGCAGTTCGACGTCCACTGTGGAAAGACGTTCGGCCTGCTCGCGCAAGGCGGACGCGGTCCGCGCGGACAGCAGCACCGGCGTGACCGGCAGCGTGGTCAGCGCGGCCGGTTCGGCTGCCGGGGCCTGCTCCAGGATGACGTGCGCGTTCGTGCCGCTCATCCCGAACGACGACACGCCCGCGCGGCGCGGCCGGCCGGTCTCGGGCCACGGCTGGGCCTCGGTGAGCAGCCGGACGTTCCCCGCCGCCCAGTCGACGTGCGGCGTCGGCTCGTCGACGTGCAAGGTCTTCGGCAGCACGCCGTGGCGCAGGGCCTGGATCATCTTGATCACGCCGCCGACCCCGGCGGCGGACTGGGCGTGCCCGATGTTCGACTTCAGCGAGCCCAGCCACAGCGGGTGCGGCCGGTCGCGGCCGTAGGTGGCCAGCACGGCCTGCGCCTCGATGGGGTCGCCGAGCCGGGTGCCGGTGCCGTGCGCCTCGACGGCGTCCACATCGGACGGCGCGAGCCGGGCCCCGGCCAGCGCGTCGCGGATCACCCGTTGCTGCGACGGGCCGTTGGGAGCGGTGAGGCCGCTGCTCGCGCCGTCCTGGTTGACCGCGGAACCGCGGACGACGGCGAGGACGTCGTGGCCGTTGCGGCGGGCGTCGGACAGCCGCTCCAGCAGGAGCAGGCCGACGCCTTCGGCCCAGCCGGTGCCGTCCGCGGCGGCGGCGAAGGACTTGCAGCGCCCGTCCGCGGCCAGCCCGCGCTGGCGGCTGAACTCGACGAACAACGTCGGCGAGGCCAGCACCATGACACCGCCCGCGAGCGCGAGCGAACACTCGCCCGCGCGCAGGGCCTGCGCGGCGAGGTGCAGCGCAACCAGCGACGACGAGCACGCCGTGTCGACGGTGACCGCCGGGCCCTCCAGCCCGAACTGGTAGGCGAGCCTGCCGGAGATCACGCTGCCCGCGTTGCCGGTCAGCAAATGCCCCTCGAGCCCCTCGGGAGCGACGGACCAGCCACTGCCGTAGCCCGAGGAGGACGCGCCGACGAACACGCCGGTGCGCCCGCCGCGCAGGCCCGCCGGGTCGACCCCGGCGTCCTCGAACAGCGCCCACGCCGATTCGAGCAGCAGCCGCTGCTGCGGGTCCATCGCGAGCGCGGCCCGCGGCGAGATGCCGAAGAAGCCCGCGTCGAACCCGGCGACGTCGTCGAGGAAACCGCCGGCGGCCGCGTGGCTCGCGCCACGACCGTCCGGATCGGACAGTGCGGCGAGGTCCCAGCCGCGGTCGGCGGGGAACGGCGTGACGGCGTCGCGGCCGTCCCGCACGAGGTCCCACAGGTCGTCGGGCGACGCCACGCCGCCGGGGTACCGGCAGCTCATGCCGACGACGGCGATCGGCTCGGGTTCGCCGGACTCGACCTCCTGCAGGCGCGTGCGCGTCTGCTGCAGCTCGGCGGTCACCCGCCGGAGGTACTCGACCAGCCGGTCCTCGTTGGACACCGTCAGCTCCCCAGTGCGTTGTCGATGAAGTCGAAGAGGTCGTTCGCGGACGCCGTGGCAAGGCTGTCCGGGACGGTGGCGGCTCCCGCGGCGCCGGACCACTTGGCCAGCAACGTCTGGAGCCTGCCGTGGACGGCGGCCCGGGCCGCGTCGTCGAGCTCGGCGGCCAGCAGGCGCGTCTCCAGGCTGTCCACTTCGGACAGCAGCTGGTCCGCGTCCGGCTCGGTGCCGGTCAGTTCGCCGCGCAGGTGCGCCGCCAGCTCGGTGGGCGAAGCGTGGTCGAACACCAGCGTCGAGGGCAGCCGCAAGCCGGTCGCGGTGGCGAGCCGGTTGCGCAGCTCGACGGCGGTCAGCGAGTCGAAGCCGACCTCCAGGAACCCGCGGCCGGGGTCGACCCCGGTGGCGTCGGCGTGCCCGAGCACGGCGGCCATCGCCTCGCGCACCAGGTCGAGCACGATCCCGTCCTGCTCGGCCGGGGTCCGCCCGCCCAGCCGCCGGACCAGCCCAGCGGCGTCGGACGGCGCCGACGTGCGCTGCGGCCGCGCCCGGACGAGCCCACGCAGCAGCGGCGGGACGTCGTCGCCGCGCAGGGCCGCCGGGTCGAGCCGCATGGGCACGACCAGACTCGCCGCGTCGCCGACCGCCGCGTCGAAGAGGCTCAGTCCGTCCTCAGTGGACAGCGGCAGCAACCCGGACCGGCTCATCCGGGCCCGGTCCGCCTCGGCGAGTTCCCCGGCCATGCCGGTTTCCCAAGCACCCCAAGCGATCGAGGTGCCCGGCAACCCCTCGGCCCGGCGGTGGGCGGCGAGCGCGTCGAGGTAGGCATTGGCGGCCGCGTACGCGCCTTGGCCGGCAGTGCCCGCGAGCCCGGACACCGAGGAGAACAGGACGAACGCGGCGAGGTCGGCGTCGCGGGTCAGCTCGTGCAGGTGCCGGGCGCCGTCGGCCTTGGGCGCCAGGACCGCGGCGAGGTCGTCCTCGGTGAGCCGGTCGACGGTGGCGTCGGCCAGCACCCCGGCGGCGTGCACGACCGCGGTGAGCGGCAGCGCCTCGACCAGCTCGGCCACGGCCTCCCGATCGGCGATGTCGCACGCGGCGACCGTCACCTCGGGCAGCTCGGCGACGAGGTCCTTTGCGCCGGGCGCGTCGATCCCGCGCCGGCTGGCGAGGACGACGTGCTTGGCGCCGGTTCGGACGAGGTGCCGGGCCAGCGCGGCCCCGAGCGCGCCGGTGCCGCCGGTGATGAGGACGGTGCCGTCCGGGTCGAAGGCACGCGGGACGGTCAGGGCGAGCTTCCCGACGTGCTTGGCCTGGCTCAGGTAGCGCAGGGCGTCGGGGGCGTGCCGGATGTCCCACGCGCGCACCGGCAGCGGCCGCAGGTGACCGGCCGCGAAGAGGTCGAGGACTTCGGTCAGCATCCGGCCGAGCCGCTCGGCCCCGGCCTCGGCGAGGTCGAAGGCCCGGTGGTTCGGCGCCTCGCGGACGTCGGTCTTGCCCATCTCGAGGAACCGGCCCCCGTCGGCGAGGAGGTTCTGGGAGGCGTCGATGAACTCGCCGGTCAGCGAGTTGAGGACGACGTCCATCCGCGGGAAGCGCTCGGCGAACTCGAGGGTGCGCGAAGAGGCCAGGTGCGCGGCATCGAGGTCGACGGCGGCGTGCTTGCCGGAACTGGCGGTGCCGTACACCTCGGCCCCGAGGTACCGCGCCAGCTGAACGGCGGCCATCCCGACCCCACCGGCGGCCGCGTGCACGAGCACGGACTCCCCCGGCTTCAGCTCGGCCAGCTCGACGAGCCCGTAGTAGGCGGTGAGGAAGGCGACGGGCGTGGTCGCGGCCTGGGCAAACGTCCAGCCGTCCGGGATCGGCTTGAGGAGGCGGTGGTCGGTGGTGGCGTGGGTGGCGAAGGTGCCGGGGAAGAGGCCGAAGACGCGGTCACCGGGGGCGAGGGTGACGCCTTCGCCGATGTCGGTCACGACGCCCGCGGCTTCCTGGCCGAGGGGGACGGGGCCGCCCGGGTAGCGGCCGAGGACGTTGAGGAGATCGCGGAAGTTGATCCCGGCCGCCCGGACGGCGACGCGCACCTCACCGGGGGCGAGGGTTGCGGCCGGACGCGATGGCCCCGCGATGCTGTCAGCCTCGGCCACCTGCCCCGCGCCGGGTGAGCGCGGCTCGGCAAGCGCCGCCGAGGCGACACCCGCGCCTGGAGCGCCGGGGCTCGCCGAACCAGCCGCGCCTAGCGAGCGCGACTCGGCAAGCGCCGACGAGGCGACACTTGTCGGCCCTGCCGAGTTGCGCGGCACCGCCGTGATGCCGTCCACCGTGCCCGGCTCGGTCACCACCAGCTGCCAGTCACCCTGCGGCAGCTCCAGGCCGCCGACCGTCCCGCGCGCGATGCGGGGCACCAGGATCCGCCCCGCCCGCACCGCGACCTCCGGCTCACCGTCCGGCAGCGCCGGCGCGGGCGAACCGTCGTCCAGGTCCAGCAGGCGGAACCGGCCCGGGTGCTCCGAGCGCGCCGCCCGGACCAGGCCCCACGCCGCCGCCGCGGCCGGGTCCGGTACCTCGTCGGCCGCCGCGACCGCGCCGCGGGTCACGAACACCAGCTCGCCGTCGCGGTCGTCGGCCAGCCAGGAGCGGATCGCCGCGAGCACCCGCGCCGTCGTCGTGCGGACGTCCCCCGGCTCGACCGGCGAGAACACCGGCGAAGCCGCCGCAGAACCAGGTTCGGCCTCGCGCCACTCCAGCCGGAACAGCGCGTCGCTGACCTGCGGAACCACCGGCCGCAGCACCAGCGACGCCACCGTCAGCACCGGCCGCCCCTCGCCGTCGGCGACGGTCAGGGAGACCGTGCCCGGCTCGATCGGCGTCAAGCGCACCCGCAGCGACGCCGCGCCCGCGCGGTGGCGGGCCACGCCGGACCACGTGAACGGGAGGCGGCCCTGACCGTCGTCGGGGAGGAGGCCACCCAGGCCCAGGCCGTGCAGCGCCGCGTCCAGCAACGCCGGGTGCAGGCCGAACCGGCCCGCGACGTCGTGGTCGGCGGCCGGCAAGGCCACCTCCGCGAACACCGAACCCTCGTGAAGCCACGCCGCCCGCAGCCCCTGGAACGACAGCCCGTAGGTGAACCCGCGGTCCTCGAAGCCCTGGTACAGGTCCGTCACGTCCACTTCGGACGCTCCGGGCGGCGGCCACTCACCGAGATCCTCGGCCACCACCGGCTCCGCGGACAGCACGCCGGTCGCGTGCCGCGTCCACTCGCCGGAGTCGCGTCGCGAATGGACGGTGACCGTCCGGCGACCGGCGTCGACCGCGACCTGGACACGGGCCGGTTCCGTCAGCGGCAACGGCGCCGCGATCGTCAACTCCTCCAAGTTTTCGTACCCGGCTTCGGCGCCCGCGCGCAGGGCCAGCTCGACGAACGCCGTACCGGGCAGGATGACCGTGCCGTGCACCGCGTGGCCGGCCAGCCACGGCGACTTCCGCGTCGACAGGACGCCGGTCAGCACGTGACCGCCGGCTTCGGGCAGCTCGACCGCCGCGCTGAGCAGCGGGTGCCCGAGCGCGTCGGGCTCGTCGGCCGCGTCCAGCCAGAACCGCTCGTGCTGGAACGAGTACGTCGGCAGATCCGTGCGAATCGGCCCGTCGCCGAACATCCGCGGCCAGTCGACGTCCAGATGGGCCACTGCGGCCAGGACACCGGCCTCTTCCGACCGGCCGGCGACGAGAGTGGGAATCGCGCCATCGACCATCGGCGTCAGCACAGCGTCCGGGCCCAGCTCGACGAACCCGGTGACGCCCGAGGCCCGCAAACGCTCGACAGCCTCGGCGAACCGCACCGGCTCCCGTACCTGCCGCACCCAGTACTCCGGCGTCACCACAGATGAGTCCACAGTGGATACAAAGGGCATCGACGGCTCAGCGCAGACCAGCCCGTCGATCGCGGCCGCGAACTCCGCCAGCATCGGCTCCATCAACGCCGAATGGAACGCGTGACTCGTGTTGAGCCGTTTGGTCTTCGCGAACTTCGCCGCATACTCCGTGACCGCGGCCTCCACACCGGACAGCACCACCGAGTCCGGCCCGTTCACCGCGGCCAGAGACACCCCCTCGGGAAGCTCGATGTCCGCTTCGGACGCCTGGACCGCGATCATCACGCCACCCGCGGGCAACGCCTGCATCAACCGTCCCCGCGCCGACACCAGTGCACAGGCGTCCTCGAGCGACAGGATCCCGGCGACGTGCGCCGCCGCGATCTCCCCCACCGAATGGCCGACCACGGCGTCCGGCCGGACGCCCCACGACTCCAGGAGCCGGAACAACGCCACTTCCACCGCGAAGATGCCCGGCTGCGCGAACTCCGTCTCGGCCGAGCCGAGGAAGTCACCGAGCCGCGGGTCCAGGTGCTCGCACACCGCGTCGAACGCGGCCGCGTAGGCCGGGAAGGCCGCGTACAGCTCCTGGCCCATCCCGGCGCGCTGGGAACCCTGCCCGGAGAACAGGAACGCAACCTTGCCAAGCCCGGGTCGCACCACCTCGGCGACCGCGCGTCCCTCGGCGAGCCCGGTCAGCCCGCGCCGGAACCCGTCGAGGTCGGCGGCGAGCACGACGGCCCGGCATTCGAGCGACGCCCGGCCGGTGACCAGCGTCCGCGCGGTCGCGACGAGATCCGGTCCGGTCTCGAGGAACTCCAGCAGTCGCGACGCCTGGGCCCGCAGGCCCTCCTCGGTCCGCGCCGAAACCAGCCACGGCACCACGTTCCCGGAGAACGTCTCGGCCGGCACCGCCACCGGGGGCGGTTCCTCCAGCACGATGTGCGCGTTGGTGCCGCTGATCCCGAACGACGACACCCCGGCTCGCCGCGGCCGGTCGCCAGCGGGCCAGGCGACGGGCTCGGTCAGCAGCCGCACCGAACCGGCCGACCAGTCCACTTCGGACGACGGCGCATCGACGTGCAACGTCCGGGGCAGCACCCCGTGCCGCAGCGCCTCGACCACCTTGATCACCCCGGCGACCCCGGCGGCCGCCTGCGTGTGCCCGAGGTTCGACTTCACCGAGCCGAGCCACACCGGTTCCGCGCGGTCCTGCCCGTAGGTCGCCAGAAGTGCCTGCGCCTCAATGGGGTCACCGAGGCGAGTGCCCGTCCCGTGCGCCTCGACGACGTCCACATCGGACACCGTCAGGCCCGCGGCCGCCAGCGCGGCCCGGATCACCCGCTGCTGCGACGGCCCGTTCGGCGCGGTCAAGCCGTTCGACGCGCCATCGGAGTTCACCGCGGAACCCCGCAGCACGGCGAGCACCGGGTGACCGAGCCGCTGAGCGTCGGAGAGCCGTTCCACCAGCAGGATCCCGGCGCCTTCACCCCAAGCCGTGCCGTCGGCGGCCGCCGCGAACGGCTTGCAGCGGCCGTCGGCGGCCAGGCCGCGCTGGCGCGAGAACTCGACGAACCCGATCGGCGTGGACATCACCGTCACCCCGCCGGCCAGCGCCAGCGAACACTCCCCGGCCCGCAGTGCCTGCGCCGCCAGGTGCAGCGCCACCAGTGACGACGAACACGCCGTGTCCACGGTGACGGCCGGGCCCTCCAGCCCCAGCGCGTACGCGACGCGGCCGGAGAACACGCTCGCCGAACTGCCGGTGCCGAGGTAGCCCTCGACCTGGTCGCGGGCGTTCATCAGCAGGGTGCTGTAGTCCTGGCCGTTGGTGCCGGCGAACACGCCGACCCGGCTGCCGCGCAACGCCGCCGGGTCGATCCCGGCGCGTTCGAACGCCTCCCACGCGGTCTCCAGCAGCATCCGCTGCTGCGGGTCCATCGCGAGCGCCTCGCGCGGGCTGATCCCGAAGAACGCGGCGTCGAAACCGGTCACGTCGTCCACAAAGGACCCGTGCCGCACGTAAGACCGGCCCGGGGTCTCCGGGTCGGGGTCGTACACGGCGTCGACGTCCCAGCCGCGGTCGGCCGGGAACGGCGTGACCGTGTCCCGGCCGGCGGCCAGGAGTTCCCACAGGTCCTCCGGCGAGCCGACGCCGCCGGGGAACCGGCAGCTCATCGCCACGATCGCGACCGGCTCGTCGGCCGCACCGCGCTCGACGACGTCCGGGCTCGCCACCGCGGCGCCGAAGTGCGACGCGAGGTGGCTGACCAGCGCGGCCGGGCTCGGGTGGTCGAAGACGAGCGTGGCGGGCAGCTTCAGGCCGACCGCGGCGCCGAGCCTGTTGCGCAGCTCGACCGCGGTCAGCGAGTCGAACCCGAGGTCGCGCAGGGCACGGCCCGGGTCGATCCGGTCCGGCTCGGCGAACCCGAGCACGGCGGCGATCTGCGTGCGCACGATCTCGAGCAGCCGCCGGTCCCGCTCCGCCGGCGCCAGGCCCGCCAGGCCGGGCTCGACGGTTTCGGTGCTGGTGCGCGGAAGCAGGTCAACGAGCAGGCGGCCGGGGTCCTGCGCGGCCGTCCAGTCGACGTCGGCGACGACGACGGCCGTGTCGTCGAGGTCGAGGACGCGCTGCAGGCCGTCGAGGGCCAGCTCCGGCGGCATCGGCGGAACCCCGCGCTGCCGCAGCCGCGTCTCGAGGCCGCCGTCGGCCATGCCGCCGCCCGCCCAGTGGCCCCAGCCGATCGACGTCGCCGTCAGCCCGAGGCCGCGGCGGTAACGCGCGAACGCGTCGAGGAAGGCGTTTCCCGGCGCGTAGTTGCCTTGGCCCGCGCCGCCGTAGGTCCCGGCGAGGGACGAGAACAGCACGAACGCGTCGAGGTCGAGGTCCCGGGTCAGCTCGTGCAGCGCGATCGCGGCCTCGGCCTTGACCCGCAGCACACGAGCAGCCTGGTCGAGGGTGAGTTCGTCGAGGACGGCGTCGTCGAGCACGGCGGCGGTGTGGACGACCGCGCGCAGCGGGGCGTCCGCGGGCAGGGCGCCGAGCAGCGCACCGAGCGCGTCGCGGTCGGCGGCGTCGCACGCGGCGACGGTGACCCGCGCGCCGAGGCCGGTGAGTTCGGCTTCCAGCTCCGCGGCTCCTTCGGCTTCGCGGCCGCTACGGCTGACGAGCAAGAGGTGCGGGGCACCTTGGGCGGCCAGCCTGCGGGCGACGTGGGCGCCGAGCGCGCCCGTGCCGCCGGTGATCAGCGTGGTGCCGTCCGGGCGCCAGGTACGCCGGGCGGTCGTGGCGGCGGGCCGGGTCAGCCGCCGGGCGAAGACGCCGTCGGACCGGACGGCGAGTTCGTCCTCGGGGCCGGTCAGCGCGCCGAGGAACAGGTCGACGGTGGCGTCGTCGGCGTCGGCGGGCAGGTCGGCGACGCCGCCCCAGCGGCTCGGCTGCTCCTGGCGGACGACCTGGCCGAGCCCCCAGACGAGGGCCTGCTCCGGGTCGGTGACCGGGTCGGCGGCGCCGGTCGAGACCGCCCCGCGGGTGACCATCCACAACGGAACGTCGGCGCGGACCAGCGCCAGCGCGGCGGCGAACCCGGCGGGCACGTCCGGGTGGCTCGGAGTACGTCCGGCCGGGGCGACGGCGATGACGCCGCGAACCCCGGTGGTGTCCTCGAGTTCGGCCGCGCGGACCACCTCGGCGCCGTGCCGGGTGAGGCCCTGGGCGATGCGGTCGGCGAGGTCGTCGTCCGGACCGCACACGACCCAGGTTCCCTCCACAATGGACTTCTCGGCGGGGACGAGCCGCCAGGTGACTTCGTAGCGCAGGTCGTCGACGGCCGTGCGGCGGCGCGAAGATGCGGGCTCGGACCAGTAGCGGTCGCGCTGGAACGGGTAGGTGGGCAGGGTGACGCGGCGGGTGCCGGTACCGGCGAACAACCCCGCCCAGTCGACGTCGGCGCCGCGGGCGAACGCCTCGCCCAGCGAGGTGAAGAACCGGGTCAGGCCGCCGTCGCCGCGGCGCAGGGTGCCGACCGCGGCGGCCGCCGCACCGGCCTGATCGACGGTCTCCTCGACGCCGACGGTGAGCACCGGGTGGGCACTGCACTCGATGAAGACGGTCGCCCGCACCCCGAGCAGGGTCGAGACGGCCTGGTCGAACCGGACGGGTTCGCGCAGGTTGCGGTACCAGTAGGCCGCGTCGAGCCCGGCGGTGTCGAGCACTTCCCCGGTCACCGCGGAGACGAACGGGATCCCGCCCGGGCGCGGCTTCACCTCGGCGAGTACCGACGCCAGCTCATCGGCCAGCAACTCGACCTGCGCCGAGTGCGACGCGTAATCGACGGCGATCCGCCGCGCCCGCACGTCCACCGCGGCCAGCAGCTCGTCGAGCGCCGCCACCTCACCGGAGACCACGACCGACGACGGCCCGTTCACCGCCGCCACCGAAATCCGCCCGCCCCACGGTGCGATCAGCTCACGCGCACGTTCGACCGACGTGCCCAGCGACACCATCCCGCCGAGTCCGGACAGCCGGAGGATCGCCTTGCTCCGGAGAGCAACCACCCGCGCACCATCCTCAAGGGACAGTCCCCCCGCGACCACGGCGGCCGCGATCTCACCCTGCGAATGCCCCACAACGGCAGCGGGTTCGACGCCGTACGACCGCCACACCTCGGCCAGCGAGACCATCACCGCCCACAGAACCGGCTGCACGACATCGACCCGCGAAAGGTCGCCATCGAGCGCGTCCAAGAGCTTCCAGTCCACAAAGGGCTCCAGCGCCGCCGCGCATTCGGCCATCCGCGCGGCGAACACCGGTGAGGCTTTGAGGAGTTCTCGCCCCATCCCGGTCCACTGCGAACCCTGACCGGGGAACACGAAGACGACGTCACCCGGGTTGGCCGGCTCGCTGACCCCGTCGATGACGGCGTCGAGCCCGGCGGCGTCGAGGACGACGGCGCGGTGCTCGCGGACCGACCGCGTGGTGGCCAGCGCGCGGCCGACGTCCACGGGGTCGCCGTCGTGGTCCAGTAGCGCCCGGGCGAGGTCACGCAGCGCCGGGCCGGTCTTGGCCGAGAGCACCCACGGCACCACGGGCAGCGGCGACGACGGCTCGCCGACTTCCGGCGGGACCGCCTCGATGATCACGTGCGCGTTGGTGCCGCTGACCCCGAACGACGACACCCCGGCCCGCCGCGGCGCGCCGGTCTCCGGCCACGGCACGGCTTCGGTGAGCAGCCGGACCTGACCGGCCGACCAGTCCACATGCGACGACGGCGTGTCGACGTGCAAGGTCCGGGGCAGCACGCCGTGGCGCATCGCCTCGATCATCTTGATGACCCCGCCGACCCCGGCCGCGGCCTGCGTGTGCCCGAGGTTGGACTTCAGCGACCCCAGCCACAGCGGCCGCTCCCGGTCCTGCCCGTACGTCGCCAGCAGCGCCTCGGCCTCGATCGGGTCACCCAGCGTCGTGCCGGTCCCATGCGCTTCGACGACGTCCACATCGGACGGTGCCAGCCGCGCGTTCGCCAGCGCGGCCCGGATCACCCGCTGCTGCGACGGCCCGTTCGGGGCGGTGAGGCCGTTGGACGCGCCGTCGGAGTTGACCGCCGAGCCGCGCAGCACCGCGAGCACCGGGTGCCCGTGGCGGCGGGCGTCGGAAAGCCGTTCCAGCACGAGCATCCCGGCGCCCTCGCCCCACGCCGTGCCGTCGGCGGCTTCGGCGAAGGCCTTGCAGCGGGCGTCGGCGGCGAGCCCGTTCTGCTGGCTGAACTCGACGAACCCCTCGGGCGTGGTCATCACGGTGACCCCGCCAGCGAGGGCGAGGGAACATTCGCCCGCGCGCAGCGCCTGCGCGGCGAGGTGCAGGGCGACGAGCGAGGACGAGCACGCCGTGTCGACCGTGATCGCCGGGCCTTCCAGGCCGAACGTGTAGGCGATCCGGCCGGAGAAGACGCTGGCCGCGCTGCCGGTCAGGAGGTAGCCGGACAGGGCTTCGATCTGTTCTTCCGACGGCCCGGAAATCTGCGCCATGCCCCCGACGAACACGCCGGTGCGGCTCCCGCGCAGCCCGTCGACCGGCAATCCGGCGCGCTCGAACGCCTCGTGCGCGACTTCGAGCAGCAGCCGCTGCTGCGGATCCATCGCGACGGCTTCGCGCGGCGAGATCCCGAAGAACTCGGGGTCGAAGTCGGCGGCTTCGGGCAGGAACCCGCCCTCGCGGACGTAGCTGTGCCCGGGCCGCGGATCCCCGGGCCGGTAGAGCCGCGCGGTGTCCCAGCCGCGGTCGGCGGGGAAGCCGCCGATCGCGTCGGTCCCGGCGGCGACCAGGTCCCACAGCCGTTCGGGCGTGTTCGCCCCACCGGGGTACCGGCAGGCGGTACCGACGATGGCGATCGGCTCCCCCGCCTTCTCCTCGGCCTCGCGCAGCCGCGCCCGGACGTCGTGCAGGTCGGCCGTCACGCGCTTGAGGAAGTAGCGGAGCTTGTCTTCACTCGACATGGGTGGTCCTCGGGAAACAGGGGGTCGGGGGATGCGCGCGCCCGGAGGTCTTGAATGAGTCATTCAGGACCTCCGGCGACCTGAATGACTCATTCAGGACGTCTCGGCGCGCGGCGGTATAGCGGTGAGTGGGCCGGCTCGCGGCGGCCGCTCCCACCGGGGACCCTCGGTGCCGAACGCCCGCAAAGGTCTTGAATGAGTCATTCAGGACCTCCAGCGTCCTGAATGACTCATTCAGGACGCTTCGGCGCGCGGCGGGGCAGCCGGTCGGGGCGCGCATCACGAGATGCCGAACTCGGTGTCGAGGAGGCGGAACATCTCGTCGTCGTCGGCCGCGTCGAGGCGCTCCGCGATCGACTCGCGGTCCTCGCGCCACTGGGCGAGCAGGACCTCCAGCCGGGCCAGTGCCCGGCCGCGGTCCGCCGCATCAGCCGTCGTCAGACCGGCTTCGAGGCGGTCCAGCTCCTCGGCGAGGTCGTCGGCCGCCGGTTCGACGCGGGTGCGCAAGTGGGTGGCCAGCGCTTCCGCCGTCGGGTGGTCGAAGACCAGCGTGCTGGGCAGGCTGAGCCCGGTCGCGCGGGACAGCCCGTTGCGCAGCTCGACCGACGCCAGCGAGTCGAGGCCGAGGTCGCGCAGCGGCTGCCGGACGTCGACCGACTCCGGGGTCGCGTGCCCGAGCACCACGGCGATCTCGCCGCGCACGATGTCGAGCAGCAGCCGGTCCAGCTCGGGTCCCGAAGCGGTGCCGAGGATCTCCGCGACCGCGCCGCCGCCCGCCGGGTCCAGCGCCAGCACCTCGCGGACCTCGGACAGCTCGCCCAGCAGCGGGCTCGGGCGCTGGGCGGTGAACGCCGGCACGAACCGCGTCCAGTCGACGTCCGCGACGACGACCGACGGCTCGTCCCGCTCCACCGCCGCGAGCAGCTCCGCGACCGCCCGCTCGGGCGGCAGGCCCGGCACGCCCCGCCGCGCCATCTGCACGCCGGCCTCGCCCTCCGCCAGGCCCGGGCCGGCCCACGGGCCCCACGCGATCGACGTCGCCGTCAGGCCGCGGGCCCGGCGGGCTTCGGCGACGCCGTCGAGCGCCGCGTTCGCCGCGGAGTAGGCGCCCTGGCCGCCGCTGCCCCAGGTGGCCGCGATCGAGGAGAACAGCACGAACGCGTCGAGCGGGGTGTCGCCGAGCAGCTCGTCGAGGTGTGCCGCGCCCCGCACCTTCGCCGAGCGGACCCGCTCGAACTCGGCCACGGACGTCTCGGCCAGGTACTCGGGGTCGGCCGCGCCCGCCGCGTGGAGCACCGCGGACGGCGGGAACTCGGCCAGCAGCGCGGCCAGCGCGTCGCGGTCGGCGACGTCGCACGCCCGGACCGTCACCCGCGCGCCGAGCGCGGTCAGGTCCTCGACCAGCCCGGGTGCGGCCACGCCGCGACGGCCGGTCAGCACCAGGTGCTCGGCGCCGTCGGCCGCCAGGCGCCGGGCCACGTGCCCGCCCAGCGCGCCGGTGCCGCCGGTGATCAGCACCTTGCCGCGCGGCCGCCATTCGCGGACCTTCCGCGCGGACGTCCGCACCAGCCGCCGGCCGAACACCCCGGACGCACGCACCGCGATCTGGTCCTCGAGCCCGCCGAGCACCAGGTCGGCGTCGCCGTCGAGGTCGACGCACCCGCCCCAGCGGCGCGGGTGCTCCAACCCCACCACGCGGCCGAGACCCCAGATCCCGGCCGCGGCGGGGTCCACCGGTTCACCCGGCTCGACCTGGACGGCGTTGCGCGTGACGCACCACAACGGCGCGTCCCGGCCCGCGTCCCCGAGGGCCTGGACGAGCACGAGGACATCGGCGGCGTCGGTGAGGTAGGACAGCACGCCGTCGGTCTCCGGCAGCCGGGCCGCGAGGTCCGCGCGGCCGATCCCGGCGGGCACCTCCAGCACCGTGACGCCGTCGGGGAGCCGCACGTCGGTGCCTTCGGGGACGACTGCGAGCCACCAGCCGTCGAGCGGCGCCGGGGTGTCGATCGGCTGCCAGACCACGCGGTAGCGCCAATCCGCGGTGCCACCGTCGGCCTCGCCACGCCACCGGGACAGCGCGGGCAGCACCGCGTCCACTGTGGAGCGTTCGACGCCGAGTGTCTCGGCCAGCCCGTCACCGTCGCCGTCGCGGACGGCGGCCCAGAACCGGTCGCCCGCCGGGTCGGCTGCGGGCGGCGTGCCCGGGGCGAGCCAGTACCGCTCACGCTCGAACGGGTAAGTCGGCAGGTCGACCCGCGTGGTCGCCGTACCGAGCAGCGACGTCCACTGTGGACTGACACCTCGGACGTGCAGGCGAGCCAGCGCGGTGAGCAGCGTTTCCGGTTCGGACCGGTCCGCGCGCAGCACCGGCACCGCACCTTCGACCAGCGCCGACAGGACGGCGTCCGGGCCGATCTCGACGAACGTCGTGACGCCGTCGGCGCGCAACGCCTCGACCCCGTCGGCGAACCGGACGGTGGCTTCGACTTGTCCGGCCCAGTACTCCGCCGTTTCCGGGCCGGTCCCGCCGGTCGGCACGAACGGCAACTCCGGCGCGGCGAACGGCAGCGTGTCCAGGACCGCGCGGAAATCCGGCACCATCGGCGCCATCAGCGGGGAGTGGAACGCATGGCTCGTGGCGAGCCGCTTGGTCTTGGCGAACGTCGCCGCGTACTCGGTCACCGCGGCTTCCGCACCGGACAGCACGACGGCGTCCGGGCCGTTGACCGCGGCCAGCGCCACCCCCTCGGGCAGCTGAAGATCCTCTTCGGACGCCTGGACCGCGATCATCACGCCGCCCTCGGGCAGCGCCTGCATCAGCCGGCCGCGGGCGGCGACCAGCGTGACCGCGTCGTCGAGCGTCAGGATCCCGGCGACGTGGGCGGCGGCGATCTCGCCGACCGAGTGGCCCAGCACGGCGTCCGGCCGGATGCCCCACGTTTCGAGGAGCCGCACGAGCGCGACCTCGACCGCGAAGATGCCCTGCTGCGCGTACTCGGTGCCGTCGGGGTCACCCGCGAACACGACCTCCCGCACCCGCGGATCCGGGCACGCGGCGTCGAACGCGGCCGCGAACGCCGGGTACTTCTCGTACAGCTCACGGCCCATCCCGGCCCGCTGGGAACCCTGGCCGGTGAACAGGAACGCCGTCTTCCCGCGCTCGGCGACGCCGGTGATCACGCCCCGGCCGTCGCGGATCGCGGCGAGCCCGGCGGCGCGTTCCTCCGGCGTGGCCGCGATGACGACCGCGCGGTGATCGAAAGCGGCCCGCCCGGCAGCGAGGATCCGCGCCACCTCGGCGGGATCGGCGTCGACCGCGAGCAGCTGGTCGGCCTGCGCTCGCAACGCCGTTTCCGTGCGCGCCGACAGCAGCCAGGGCAGCGGGCCCGCGACGGGGTCCGGAGCCGGGGTGTCCGCCGGGTGTTCGAGGATCACGTGGGCGTTCGTGCCGCCGACGCCGAACGACGACACGGCGGCGCGCCGGACGTCGGTCTCCGGCCACGGCGTGGTGTCGGTCAGCAGCGCGACCGCACCCGCCGTCCAATCCACTTTGGACGACGGCGTGTCGAGGTGCAACGTCCGCGGCAGGACGCCGTGGCGCATGGCCTCGATCATCTTGATGATGCCGCCGACGCCGGATGCGGCCTGCGCGTGCCCGATGGTGGACTTGAGCGACCCGAGCCACAGCGGCGACGGCCGGTCCTGGCCGTAGGTGGCGAGCACGGCCTGCGCCTCGATCGGGTCGCCCAGCACCGTGCCGGTGCCGTGGGCTTCGACGGCGTCGACGTCCGATGCGGACAGTCCGGCGTTGGCCAGCGCCTGCCGGATCACCCGCTGCTGCGACGGCCCGTTCGGCGCGGTGAGGCCGTTGGACGCGCCGTCGGAGTTCACCGCCGACCCGGCGACCACGGCCAGCACCGGGTGCCCGAGGCGGCGGGCGTCCGAAAGCCGTTCCAGCAGCAGCATCCCGGCACCTTCGGCCCAGGCCGTGCCGTCCGCGTTGTCCGAAAAGGACTTGATCCGGCCGTCCGGGGCGAGCCCGCGCTGGCGGCTGAACTCGACGAACGCGCCGGGGCTCGACATCACCGTGACGCCACCGGCCAGCGCGAGCGTGCACTCCCCCGCCCGCAGGGACTGCGCCGCGAGGTGCAGCGCGACCAAAGAGGACGAACAGGCCGTGTCGACGGTCAGCGTCGGCCCTTCGAAGCCGAACGTGTAGGCGATCCGTCCGGAAAGGACGCTGGCCGCGGTGCCGGTGCCGAGGTTGCCGCCGACGTGCTCGGGGGCTTCGTGCAGCGGCGGGCCGTAGTCCTGCGACGCGGTGCCGGCGAACACGCCGACAGCGTCGGCCCGGACCGCGCGCGGGTCGATGCCCGCGTGCTCGAACGTTTCCCAGGCGACTTCGAGGAGCAGCCGCTGCTGCGGGTCCATCGCCAGCGCCTCGCGCGGGCTGAGCCCGAAGAACGCGGCGTCGAACCCCGCGGCGTCGGCGAGGAAACCGCCGTGCCGGACGTAGGTCTTGCCCGGGCGGCCGGGTTCCGGGTCGTGCAGCCCGTCGACGTCCCAGCCGCGGTCCGCGGGGAACGCGCTGATCGCGTCGGTGCCGCTGAGCACGAGGTCCCACAGCTGGGCCGGGGACGCGACGCCGCCCGGGTAGCGGCAGCCCATGCCGACGACGACGATCGGGTCGGCCGAACCCGCGTGCGCGGTGACGGTTCCGGTCGCCGTCTCGCCGGCGAGCCACGCGGCGAGCGCGGCCGGGGTCGGGTGGTCGAAGACGAGCGTGGCGGGCAGCGTCACGCCGGTCGCCACGCCGAGCCGGGAGCTGAGTTCGACCGCGGTCAGCGAGTCGAAGCCCAGGTCGGCGAACGCGCGGTCGGCGTCGAGGGGTTCGGTGTGGCCGAGCACGGCGGCGGCCTGCGCGCGGACGAGGTCGGTCAGGTTCCCGCCTGACACGGGCACTTCCGGGCGGACGCGGGCCGGGGCGCGACCGTCCGCGGTGAGCCAGTAGCGCTCGTGCTGGAAGGCATACGTCGGCAGCTCGGTGCGCCGGGCACCGGCGAAGAACGCGGCCCAGTCGACCGGGACGCCGTGGGTGTGCAGGGTGGCGACCGCCGTCAGCAGGGTGGCGGCCTCGTCGCGGTCCGGGCGCAGCGCGACCGCGGTCACGGCGTCGGTGAGGCCGCGGGCGAGGGCGGTGAGCACGCCGTCGGGGCCGAGTTCCAGGTAGGCCGTGACCTCCTGCCCGGCCAGCGTCGCGACGGCGTCGGCGAAGCGGACCGGCTCGCGGACCTGCGCGACCCAGTGGTCCACTGTGGACCCACCGGTGACCTGTCCGGTGCGGGTGGACACCAGCGGCAGGGCCGGTGGGCGGAAGTCCAGTTCCCGCACGGCTTCTGCCAGGAGATCGAGAACCGGGTCCATCGCAGCGGAGTGGAACGCGTGGCTCGTCGTGAGCCGCCGGGTCCGGCGGCCCTGGGCGGACCAGTGCGCCACGACTTCCGCAACGGCGTCTTCCGGGCCGGAAACCACGACGGCCGAGGGGCCGTTGACGGCGGCGAGGTCGACGTCCGGTGGGAGCGTGAGTTCGGCTTCACCGGCCTCGATCGCGGCCATGGCACCGCCGGCGGGCACCGCGGCCATCAGCCGGCCGCGGGCGGCGACCAGCGTCGCCGCGTCGGCGAGCGAAAGCACCCCGGCCAGGTGGGCGGCGGTGATCTCCCCGAGCGAGTGACCGGCCACGACGTCCGGCCGGATGCCCCACGACTCGACGAGCCGGGCCAGCGCAACCTCGACCGCGAACAGCCCGGCCTGCGCGTAGTCGGTGCGGTCGAGCAGCGTGTCGACGTCGGCGAAGACGACGTCCTTGAGCGGCGGCGCGCCGTCCCAGCGCGCGTCGATCTCCGCGCAGACGGCGTCGAACGCGGCGGCGAACACCGGGAAGGCGGTGTACAGCTCGCGGCCCATGCCCGGCCGCTGGGCACCCTGGCCGGTGCAGAGGAACGCGAGCTTGGTCTCGGCCCGTGCCTTGCCTTCGACGAGCCCGGCGGCCGGCCGCCCCTCGGCCAGCGCGGCCAGCGCGGCGACCGGATCACCGACGACGACGGCCCGGTGCTCCAGCCGAGCCCGGGTGGTGGCCAGCGAGAACGCGACATCGACGCTCGGCTCGACCCCGCTCAGCCGGACTGCCTGCGCTCGCAAAGCTTCCGGTGTCTTGGCCGACAGCAGCCACGGCCCCAAGCGCCCCAATGTGGCGTTGGGTGCATCCAGCGCACCCAATGTGGCGTTCGGTGCGTCTGACGCAACCAACGCCACATTGGGGCGCTCCTCGACGATGACGTGCGCGTTCGTGCCACTGACCCCGAACGACGAGACCCCGGCGCGGCGCGGGCGGTCCCCGGCGGGCCACGGCTGCGGCGACGTGAGCAACGAAACCGCGCCGGACGTCCAGTCGACGTGCGGCGAGCGCTCCTCAGCGTGCAGCGTGCGCGGCAGCTTCTCCGCACGGAGGGCGAGGACCGTCTTGATGATCCCGCCGATCCCGGCCGCGGCCTGGGCGTGCCCGATGTTCGACTTCAGCGACCCCAGCCACAGCGGCGTCGCCCGGTCCTGGCCGTAGGTCGCGAGCAGCGCCCCCGCCTCGATCGGGTCGCCGAGGACGGTGCCGGTGCCGTGCGCCTCGACCGCGTCCACATCGGACGGCACGAGCCGCGCGTCGGCCAGCGCGGCCCGGATGACCCGTTGCTGCGCGGGGCCGCTGGGCGCGGTGAGGCCGTTGGACGCGCCGTCGGAGTTGACCGCCGACCCCGCCAGCACGGCCAGCACGGAGTGGCCGTTGGCTTCGGCGTCCGACAGGCGTTCCAGCACGAGGACGCCGACGCCCTCGGCCCAGCCGGTGCCGTCCGCGCCGGCGCCGAAGGACTTGCAGCGGCCGTCCGGGGCGAGCCCGCGCTGCCTGCTGAACTCGACGAACCCGCCGGGCGTGCTCATCACCGACACGCCGGCCGCCAGCGCGAGCGTGCTCTCGCCCGCGCGCAGTGACCGGATCGCCAGGTGCACCGCGACCAGCGACGCCGAGCACGCGGTGTCCACCGTGAGCGCCGGGCCTTCGAGGCCGAAGGCGTACGCGATCCGTCCGGAAAGGACACTCGCGGCGAGCCCCGTCAGCAGGTGCCCTTCGACGTCCGCGGGTGCCTCGTGCAGCCGGGGCCCGTAGTCCTGGCCGTTGGTGCCCGCGAACACGCCGGTTTTGCTGCCCCGCACGGAATCCGGGGCGATGCCGGCCCGCTCGAACGCCTCCCAGGCGGCTTCGAGCAGGAGCCGCTGCTGCGGGTCCATCGCCGTGGCTTCGCGCGGGCTGAGGTCGAACAGCGCGGCGTCGAACCCGGCGACGTCGTCGAGGAAACCGCCGTGCCGGACGTAACTCGTGCCGGGCGCCGACGAAGGGTCGTACAGCTTCGACAGGTCCCAGCCGCGGTCCCGCGGGAATTCGGTGACGGCGTCGCGGCCCTCGTCGACCAGCGCCCACAGCTCCTCGGGCGAGGTGACGCCGCCGGGGTACCGGCAGCTCATCCCGACGACGGCGATCGGCTCGTGCGCGCGGTCTTCGAGTTCGCGGACCCGGCCGCGGGCCTCGCGCAGGTCGCCGGTGGCCCGCTTGAGGTAGTCGAGGAGCTTCTGTTCGTTCGTCACTTGGCGGCACCCAGTTCTTCGTCGAGCAGCGCGAACATCTCGTCGGCCGTGGCGCCCGCCAGCTCCGCGCCGGCGTCCGGGCCGGCCGCAACGAGCGTCCGGAGCCGGGTCAGCACGTGCGCCCGCGCGGCGCCGTCGAGGTCGCGCAGGCCGGACTCGAGCGCGTCGAGGTGGCGGTCGAGGCCCGCCGACGGCGTGCCCGACAGCTCGGCCTGCAGGTGCTCGGCCAGCGACGCGGCGGTGGGGTGGTCGAACGCCACCGTCACCGGCAGCTCCAGCCCGGTCGCCGCGGCGAGGCGGTTGCGCAGCTGGACGCCCGCGGCCGAGTCGAAGCCCAGCTCGCGGAACGACCCCGTCGGCTCGACGTCGTCGCCCGAGCCGTGCCCGAGCACAGCCGCCGCAGCGCTCCGAACCAGCTTCACCAGCTCCCGCCGCTGCTCCGCCCCACCCAACCCCGGCACTTTCACGTGAAAGTGATCCGGAGAGGGCTCCTCCGTGTCACTTTCACGTGAAAGTGCCGCTTGGGAGGTGAGCCAGTAGGTGCGGTGGTCGAACGCGTAGGTGGGCAGGTCGATGCGGCGGCCGGTGGGCAGGGCCCAGTCGACGTCGATGCCGCGGACGGCCAGCTCGGCCAATGCCAGCCGGACGCGGTCGAGGCCGCCGTCGCCGCGGCGCAGCGCGCCGGCGACGACCGCGCCCGGTGCCGTCTGCTGCATCCCCAGCGTGAGCACGGGGTGCGGGCTCAGCTCGACGAACGCGGTCCAGCCCTCGGCCAGCGCGGCCCGCAGCGCCGGGTCGAACAGCACCGGCTGACGCAGGTTCGTGAACCAGTACTCCGCGTCCAGCCCGGTGGTGTCGAACACCGACGCGGTCACCGTCGAGACGAACGGGACGTCGGCCGGGCGCGGCCGGATCGGCGCGAGGTCGGCGAGCAGCCGCTCGCGCAGCGAGTCGACCTGCGCGGAGTGGGAGGCGTAGTCCACCGGGATCCGCTTCGCGTGCTCGCCGCACTTCTCGACCAGTTCGTCCAATGCGGACGGTTCGCCGGACACGACGACGGACGCGGCGCCGTTGACCGCGGCGATCGAAAGGCCCGGCGTCAGCAGCTTTTCGACGTCGGCGAGCGGCAGCCGGACCGAAACCATGCCGCCTTGACCGGACAACGCGGCCAGCGCCCGGCTGCGCAGCGCCACCACGCGCGCGCCGTCCGAAAGGGACAGCGCACCCGCGACGCAGGCGGCGGCGATCTCGCCCTGGCTGTGCCCGAGCACCGCCGCGGGCCGCACCCCGTGGGCTTCCCACAGCGCCGCCAGCGACACCATCACGGCCCACAGCGCGGGCTGGACGACGTCGACGCGGTCCAGCTCGTCCCCGCGGCGCAGCACGCGCAGCAGGTCGAAGTCGGTGAACGGCACCAGCGCGGCCGCGCACTCGGCCAGCCGGGCGGCGAACACCGGAGACGTTTCCAGCAGCTCACGGCCCATCCCGGCCCACTGCGATCCCTGGCCGGGGAAGACGAACACCGCGTCCGGCCCGGCGTCCGCGACCCCGGTGACCACAGTGGACGCCTCTTCACCAGCGGCGAGCGCGGCGAGCCCGCGACGGCGGTCGGGGCCGAGCACGACCGCGCGGTGCTCGAACCGGCTGCGCGAAGTCAGCAGCGAGTGGGCGACGTCGAGCGGGTTTTCGTCCACAAGGGACAGCAACCGCGCGGCCTGCCCCCGCAACGCCGTGGCACTCCGGGCGGACAGCACCCACGGCGCGTCGGGGACGTCGGAAGAAGGGGCCACGGGTTCCGCCGCGGGCGCCTCTTCCAGGATCACGTGCGCATTGGTCCCGCTGACCCCGAACGACGACACCCCGGCCCGGCGCGGCCGGTCCCCGGCGGGCCACGGCCGGGGCGACGTGAGCAGCGAAACCGCCCCGGACGTCCAGTCCACGTGCGGCGACAGCTCGTCGGCGTGCAATGTCTTGGGCAGCACGCCGTGCCGCAGCGCCAGGATCATCTTCAGCAGCCCGGCGACGCCGGCCGCGGCCTGGGTGTGCCCGAGGTTCGACTTGACCGACCCGAGCCACAGCGGCTCCGCGCGGTCCTGCCCGTACGCGGCGAGCACGGCCTGCGCCTCGATCGGGTCGCCCAGCGCGGTGCCGGTCCCGTGGGCTTCGACGGCGTCCACATCGGACGGCGTGAGCCGCGCGTCGGCGAGGGCCTGGGCGATGACCCGCTGCTGCGCGGGGCCGTTCGGCGCGGTCAGGCCGTTGGACGCGCCGTCGGAGTTCACCGCCGAGCCGCGCACCACGGCCAGCACCGGGTGCCCGAGGCGGCGGGCGTCGGAAAGCCGTTCCAGCAGCAGGACACCGGCGCCCTCGGCGAACCCGGTGCCGTCGGCGCCCGCGCCGAACGCCTTGCAGCGCCCGTCGGCGGAAAGCCCGCGCTGGCGCGAAAACTCGACGAACACCGACGGGGTCGCGAGCACCGTCGCCCCGCCCGCGAGCGCGAGCGTGCATTCGCCGCGGCGCAGTGCCTGCACCGCCAGGTGCACCGCGACCAGCGACGACGAGCACGCGGTGTCCAGCGTCAGCGCCGGGCCCTCGAAGCCGAACGTGTAGGCGATCCGGCCCGACGCCAGCGAGCCGGACGTGCCCATCAGCACGCGGCCGGCGAGGTCGGCGTCGGCCGCGCCGGTGCCGTAGTCGGCGTACATCGTGCCGGCGAACACGCCGGTCCGGCTGCCGCGCAACGACTTCGGGTCGATGCCCGCGCGTTCGATGGCCTCCCAGGACAGTTCGAGCAGGAGCCGGTGCTGCGGGTCGGTGACCTCGGCGGCGGCCGGGGACATGCCGAAGAACCCGGCGTCGAACGCGCCCGGCTCGGCGAGGAACCCGCCGTGCCGCGTGCTGGAGTGCCCCGGCGCGTCCGGCCGGTGCAGGCTTTCGACGTCCCAGCCGCGGTCGCCGGGGAACTCGGTGATGGCGTCGACGCCGCCGTCGAGCAGCCGCCAGAGGTCCTCGGGCGTCGAGACGCCGCCGGGGTACCGGCAGCCGGTGCCGACGACGGCGATCGGCTCCTCGGCGGCGCGCAGCTTCTCGCGGGCCTGGTGCAGTTCGAGGGTGACCCAGCGGAGGTTCTCCAGCACGCGGTCGTCGTGCTCAGCCATGGTTGCCCAGCTCCTTGGAGATGAAGTCGAGTAGTTCGTCGGCCGAAGCGGTGCGCAGGTGCTGCGCCGGGTCGTCGGGTTCGGGGTCGGGCCGCCGCAGCCGCGCGCCGAGGGCGTCGAGCCGCGCCAGCACCGCGGCGAGCACGGACTCGTCGACGTCGACGAGCGCGTGCTCGAGCCGGTCGACGTGGTCGAGCGCCGCCGGGCGGGCCGGCTCGGTGACCAGCCCGGCTTCGAGGTGCGCGGCGACGGCCGAGGGCGTCGGGTGGTCGAACACCAGCGTCGCGGGCAGCCGGACCCCGGTCGCGGCGGTGAGCCGGTTGCGCAGCTCGACCGCGGTCAGTGAGTCGAACCCGATCTCGGCGAACGGCTGGGCGGGGTCGATCGCGGCCGTCCCCTGGTGCCCGAGCACCGCGGCGACCTCGCCGCGGACCAGGTCGAGCAGCACCTTCGGCAGCTCGGCCGCGGGCACGTCGGCCAGCTCGACCCGCGCTTTCGCCGTCTTGGCCGGAGCGCGGACGAGCCCGCGCAGCAGCGGCGGGACCTCACCGAGCCGGGCCGCCGACGTCTCCAGCCGGACCGGGTACAGCACCGCGTCCCCGGCCGCCCAGGCCGCGTCGAACAGGTCCAGGCCCTGCCGGTTCGACAGCGGCCGCACGCCGGTCCGGCTCAGCCGGCCCAGGTCGGTGCGGTCGAGCCCGCCAGTCATCGTGCTCGCCTCGGCCCACAGGCCCCAGCCCAGGGACGTCGCGGGCAGCCCGCGCGCCCGGCGGTGCCGGGCCAGCGCGTCGAGGTAGGCGTTCGCGGCCGCGTAGTTCGCCTGCCCCGCCGTGCCGAGGGTGCCCGCGACCGACGAGAACAGCACGAAACTGCGCAGTGCCAGGCCCTCGGTCAGCTCGTGCAGGTGCCGGGCCGCGTCGACCTTCGGCCGCAGCACGGTTTCGAGCTGCTCGGCGGTGAGCGCGGTGAACGTCGCGTCGGCCAGGACGCCGGCGGCGTGCACCACCGACGTCAGCGGGCGCTCGGCCGGGATGGCGGCGAGCACCTCGGCGAGCCGGGACCGGTCGGCGGCGTCCGCGGCGACGACTTCGGCGGCCGCGCCCAGCTCGGCCAGCTCGGCGACGAGTTCGGCCGCGCCCTCGGCCGCCGTCCCGCGCCGGCTGAGCAGCAGCAGGTGGCGGGCGCCGTGGGCGAGCACGAGGTGCCGCGCGACGAGCCGCCCGAGCGTGCCGAGTGCGCCGGTGACCAGCACCGTTCCGCCGGGGTCGAGCAGCGGCCCGGCAGCGGCGCGGACGTCCGCCCGGGCGAGCGCCGGGACGTACGCGGTGCCGCCACGCAGGGCGAGCTGCCCCTCGCCGGTGCCGAGCGCGGCGGGCAGGGCGTCCAGCGAACGCGGGTCGTCGTCGACGTCGGCGAGCACGATCCGGCCCGGGTGCTCCGCCTGTGCCGACCGCAGGAGGCCCCACAGCGCGGCGCCCGCGAGGTCGTCCTCGGTCGCGCCGCGGGTCAGCACCACGAGACGGCCGTCCTCGGCCCGGTCCAGCCACTCGCGCACGAGGTCCAGGTGCCGCACGAGGACTTCGCGGACTTCGCCGGGCTCCACGGAGACCACGACGTCGCCCTCGGCGGGCGCGCCGACCTCGATCGGCTGCCACGCGAGCCGGTACAGCGAGTCCGAACCGGCGGCGAGCTGGGCGGGCGAAAAGGGGCGCAGGGTAAGCGCTTCCGCCGTCAGCGCCGGGCGGCCGTCCTCGTCGTCGACCACCAGCGACACCGCGTCGGGACCGGCCGGGGAGAGCCGAGCCCGCAGCGCCCGCGCCCCGGCCGCGTGGGCGGTGACGCCGGACCACGCGAACGGCAGACGGGGAGCGTCGTCGGCGAAGAAGTCCCCGAGCCGGACGGCCTGGGCCGCGGCGTCGAGCAGGGCCGGGTGCACCACGAACGTGCCGGGCTCGGCCGGGCTGATCTCGGCGTAGACGTCGTCGCCGGACCGCCAAGCCCTTGCCAGGCCTTGGAAAGCGGGGCCGTAGTCGAAACCGTATTCGGCCGCGGCGACGTAGAACTTGTCGACGTCGATCTCGGTCCCGGCGGGCGGCCAGGCCAGCGGCGGACGCACGTCGGCGGTCGGGGCGAGCGTGCCCGAGGCGTGCCGCGTCCACGGCCCGTCTTCGGTGCGGGCGAAGATCTTCACGGCGTCGTCGCCGACGGTCACCTGGACGAGCACGGCGCCGTGGCGCGGCAGCACGAGCGGCGCTTCGACGGTCAGCTCCGCCACCGCGGCCCCGGTTTCGCGGGCCGCGTGCAGGGCGAGGTCGAGGAACGCGGTGCCGGGCAGCAGCGGCGTGTCCAGGACGGCGTGGTCGGCGAGCCACGGCATCGCGGCGAGCGAAAGCCGGCCGGTGAACAGCCGGACGTCCGGGTCGGCGAGCCGGGTGGCCGCGGCCAGCAGCGGGTGCCCGGCCGCGTCGAGCCCGAGCCCGTCGACGCCGGCCTGGGCTTCGGTCGCGTCGAGCCAGAACCGTTCGCGCTGGAACGGGTAGGTGGGCAGGGTGGCGAGGTCGCCCGCGGGCAGCGCCCAGTCGACCTCGACGCCGTGGACGTGCGCCTCGCCGAGCGCGGCGAGCACGCGGACCGGGCCGCCGTCGTTGCGCTTGAGCGTGCCGAGCGCGGTGGTGGTCTCGGCGAGGGCGCTGACGAGGACCGGGTGCGGGCTGCACTCGATGAAGACGTCGTGGCCGGACTCGACCAGCTTTTCGGTGGTGCGCGCGAATTCGACGGGACGGCGCAGGTTCCGGTACCAGTACCCGGCGTCGAGGTCGGCCGTGTCGATGGGTTCGCCGGTCACGGTGGAGTGGAACGGGATCTCGCCCGAGCGCGGCCGCACGGGAGCCAGCACGCGGGCCAGCTCGTCTTCGAGGCTTTCCACGTGCGGCGAGTGGGAGGCGTAGTCGACGGCGATCCGCTTGGCCGGGACGTCCGAGGCCAGCAGTTCCTCGAGGGCATCGGCGTCGCCGGACACGACGGTCGAGGCGCCGCCGTTGACCACGGCGACCGCGAGGCCGGGCCACGGCGCGATCAGTTCCCGCGTCCGGTCGACCGGAGCGGCCACGGACACCATGCCGCCGCGTCCGGACAGTGCCAGCAACGCCTTGCTGCGCAACGCGACCACGCGGGCACCGTCCTCAAGGGACAGTCCACCGACGACTACCGCGGCGGCGATCTCGCCCTGCGAGTGCCCCACGACGGCGGCGGGTTCGACCCCGTGCGCCCGCCAGACGGCGGCGAGCGACACCATCATCGCCCACAGCGCGGGCTGGACCACGTCGACCCGCTGGAGCGCTTCGGCGTCGTCGAGGACTTCCAGGAGTTCCCAGTCCACAAAGGAGCGTAGGGCTTCGGCGCACTCGGCCATGCGGGCGGCGAACACCGGAGACGTTTCCAGCAGCTCGCGGCCCATCCCGGCCCACTGCGAGCCCTGGCCGGGGAAGACGAACACGACCCGGCGGTTCGGGCGGGCCAGCCCGGCACCGCTGCCCCGCTCGGCGAGCGCGGTGAGCCCGGCTTTCAAGTCGCCGGTGACGACGGCGCGGTGGTCGAACGCCGACCGCTTGACCAGCGCCCGCGCAACGGCCGCGGGGTCACCGTCCACGAACGGCAGCAAGCGACGAGCCTGCTCACGCAGCGCAGGCTCACTCCGGGCGGAGAGCACCCACGGGACCAAGCGCCCCAATGTGGCGTTGGGTGCATCCAACGCACCGAACGCCACATTGGGTGCGTCTGACGCACCGAACGCCACATTGGGGCGCTCCGGCGACTCCAGGATCACGTGCGCGTTCGTGCCGCTGATGCCGAACGACGACACCGCCGCGCGGCGCGGGCGGGTGACCTCGGGCCAGGCGCGGTTCTCGGTGAGCAGCTCGACCGCGCCCGCCGTCCAGTCGACGTGCGGGGACGGCTCGTCGACGTGCAGCGTCGCCGGCAGCACGCCGTGGCGCATGGCCTGGACCACCTTGACGACCGCACCGACCCCGGCGGCGGCCTGGGTGTGCCCGACGTTCGACTTGAGCGAGCCGAGCCACAGCGGCGTTTCGCGGTCCTGGCCGTACGTTTCGAGCAAGGCCTGCGCCTCGATCGGGTCGCCGAGCGGGGTGCCGGTGCCGTGCGCCTCGACGGCGTCCACATCGGACGGTGTCAGGCCCGCGGTCGCGAGCGCGGCGCGGATCACGCGTTGCTGCGACGGGCCGTTCGGGGCGGTGAGGCCGTTCGAAGCGCCGTCGGAGTTGATCGCGGACCCGCGCAGGACGGCGAGCACCGGGTGCCCGTTGCGGCGCGCGTCGGACAGGCGTTCCAGCAGCAGCATCCCGGCGCCCTCGGCCCAGGCGGTGCCGTCGGCGGCGGCCGCGAACGGCTTGCAGCGGCCGTCCGGGGCGAGCGCGCGCTGGCGGCTGAACTCCACGAAAGAGCCCGGCGTCGCCATCACCGCGACGCCGCCCGCGAGCGCGAGCCCGCATTCACCCTGCCGCAGGGCCTGCGCGGCGAGGTGCAGCGCGACCAGCGAAGACGAGCACGCGGTGTCGACCGTGACGGCCGGGCCTTCGAACCCGAAGGTGTAGGCGACGCGCCCGGAAACGACGCTGCCGGAACCACCGGTGAAGGAGTAGCCCTCGGCTTCCTCGGGCAGCGGGGCCAGGCGCGCGGTGTAGTCGTGGTACATGGCGCCCGCGAAGACGCCAGTCCGGCTCCCGCGCAGGCCCAGCGGGTCGATCCCGGCGTTTTCGAAGGCCTCCCAGGAGGTTTCGAGCAGGAGGCGCTGCTGCGGGTCCATCGCCGTGGCTTCGCGCGGGCTGATGCCGAAGAACTCGGCGTCGAACTGGCCCGCGTCGTACAGGAACCCGCCGCGCGTGGTGTACGTGCGGCCGGGGCGGTCGGGGTCGGCGTCGTACAGCGCCTCGGCGTCCCAGCCGCGGTCAGCCGGGAACTCGCTGATCGCGTCCCGGCCTTCGACGACCAGCTGCCACAGCTCGTCGGGGCTGGTCACGCCGCCGGGGAAGCGGCAGGCCATCCCGACGATGACGACCGGGTCGCCCGCGACCGCGGCCGGCGTGTCGGTCTCCACGGCTTCGCCGGTCCCGGCCAGTTCCGCGTGCAGGCGGTCGATGACCGCGGCCGGGGTCGGGTGGTCGAACAGCAGCGTGGCGGGCAGCCGGAGGCCGGTCGCGGCAGCCAGGCGGTTGCGCAGCTCGACCGAGGTGAGCGAGTCGAAACCGATCTCCTTGAACGCGCGGCCCGGCTCCACCGCGGCCGGGTTCCCCAGCCCGAGCACGGCCGCGACCTCGGCGCGGACGACGTCGGCGAGCCCCTCGGCGGTCACCGTCGCCTTGGCGGCACTCCGGCCGGCACGCGGGCGAACGACACCGCGCAGCAGCGACGGCACCGTGCCCGCGGCACGCAGCCCGCCTTCGTCGATCCGCAGCGGCACCAGCAGCGCATCTCCGGCGCCACGGGCGGTGTCGAACAGATCGAGAGCGTCTACTGTGGACAAAGTACCGACGCCGGCGCGGGACATCCGGGTGCGGTCGGCGGCGGCGAGCCCGCCGCCCATGCCGTCGGCCGTCTCCCACAGGCCCCACGCCAGCGCGGTGGCCGGCAGGCCGTCGGCGCGCCGGTGCGCGGCGAGCGCGTCGAGGAACGCGTTGGCGGCCGCGTAGTTCGCCTGCCCCGCCGTGCCGAGGAGACCGGAAACCGAGGAGAACACCACGAATTCGGTCAGGTCGCCGGTCAGTTCGTGCAGGTTCCAGGCCGCGTCGACCTTGGTGCGCAGGACGTCGTCGAGCTGCCGCGCGGTGAGTGTCCCGATCGGACCGTCGGCGAGCACACCGGCGGCGTGCACGACCGCGGTCACCGGGTGCTCGGCCAGCAACGCGGCCACGGCGTCGCGGTCGGCGACGTCACAGGCGACGAGGGTTACCTTGGGGCCAAGCGCTTCCAGCTCGACGACCAGTTCCCGGGCGCCCTCGGCGGCGGGACCGCGGCGGCTGACCAGCAGCAGGTGCCCGACGCCCTGCCCGGCGAGGCGCCGGGCGAGCGCGCGGCCGAGACCGCCGGTCGCGCCGGTGAGCAGGACGGTGCCGGGCGGCGCCGGGACGGCGTCCGGCACCGTGGCCCGCGCCAGCCGCGGGACGAGCACGACGCCGTCGCGGTAGGCCAGCTCCGGCTCGCCGGTGGCCGCGGCGGCGGCGACTTCCGACGGCGTCAACTCGGTGTCGGTGTCCAGGAGAACGAACCGGCCGGGGTGCTCGGTCTGCGCCGAGCGGACCAGCCCACGCACTCCGGCGTGGGCGAGTTCGCTGGTCACGAAGACGAGCTTCGCGTGCTCGAACCGGGGCTCGGCGAGCCAGCCGCGGATCAGGCCGAGCGCGTGGTTCGTGGCGGTGCGAACCCGCTCCGGCACCGCGCTTGTGCCGGGTTCGGGCCGCACCGCCACGAAGTCGGGGACCTCGCCGATCAGGTCGAGGCCGGTGGCGGGCAGGCAGGTCGCCGTCGTGCCCGGTGCGGGCACCGGCGTCCAGGCGACGCGGTAGAGGTCGTCGCGGGAGACGGTGGCCGTCAGCTGATCGGCCGCGACGGGCCGCAGGGCCAGCGCGCCGACCTCGGCGACCGGGGTGCCCGCGGTGTCCACGATGGACATCCCGCCCGCCGCGGTGTAGCGGACGCGGATCGTGCTCGCACCGGTGGCGTGCAGGCGGACGTCGTGCCAGGAGAACGGGATCCGGCCCGCCTCGACGCCTTCGGGTTCGCCGAACGCGAGGACGTGCAGCGCACCGTCGAGCAGCGCGGGGTGCAGGCCGTAGTCCGCGGCTTCGGCGATGCGGTGCTCCGGCAGGGAAACCTCGGCGAACAGCTCGCCGCCCCGCCGCCAGACCGCGCGCAGGCACTGGAATTCCGGGCCGTAGCCGAAGCCCGCGTCGACGATGCGGTCGTACCGGCCGTCGAGGGCGACCGGCTCGGCGCCTTCCGGCGGCCAGACCGGTTCCGGCGCGGGCACGGCGCCACCGGCGGAGACGTACCCGACGGCGTTGCGGGTCCAGCCCGCGGTCACCGACGGCTGGTCGGGCCGCGACGAGACGGCCACCGCGCGGCGCCCGGTCTCGTCGGGCGCGCCGAGGGATACCTGGACCTGGACGCGGCCGTCCGCAGGCAGGACCAACGGCGTTTCCTGGACCAGTTCGTCGAGCCGGTCGCAGCCCGCCTGGCCGGCGGCGAGCAGCGCGAGTTCCACGAAAGCGCTGCCCGGCAAGAGGTTCGCGCCGAGTACGACGTGGTCGGCCAGCCACGGCTGGGTGCGCACGTTCAGCAGCCCGGTGAACAGGACACCGTCGGTTCCGGCCACCTCGGCGCCGCCGCCGAGCAGCGGGTGTCCGGTCGGGGTGAGGCCCGCGGCCGCGGCGTCGGCACGCAGGGAGCGTGGCGGCAGCCAGAACCGCTGCCGTTCGAAGGGATAGGTCGGCAAGTCCACTGTGGATTCGGCGGGGACGCTGTCGCCGAGCACCGCCAGGGTCGTGTGGACGTCGTCCTGCCCGGCGCGCAGGGTCGGCAGGAAGGTGCCGCTGGGTAGGCAGTCCCGGCCCATCGCGGTCAGCACGGCGTCGGGACCGAGTTCGGCGAACGTGGCGACGCCGGCTTCGGCCAGCCGGGCCACGGTGCCGGCGAAGCGGACGGTGTCGCGGACGTGCCGGACCCAGAAGTCCGCGGTGCCGGGATCGCCGTCGACGACCAGCGGGATGCGGGCCGGGTGGAACGTGACCGACTCGGCGACCTCGCGGAACGCGTCGAGCATGCCGTCCATGGCCGGGGAGTGGAAGGCGTGGCTGACGGTGAGCCGCCGGGTCCGCCGTCCCTGCGTGGCGAAGTGCGTTTCGACCGCCGCGACGGCGGTTTCGTCCCCCGCGACGACGACGGCCATCGGGCCGTTGACCGCGGCCAAGGCGACTCCGAAGGGACGGACCTCGTCCTCGGTCGCTTCGACGGCGGCCATCACCCCGCCGGCGGGCAGGGCGTCCATCAGCGCGCCCCGGGCGGCGACGAGCCGGGCGGCGTCGGCGAGGTCGAGGATCCCGGCGACGTGCGCGGCGGCGAGTTCGCCGATCGAGTGCCCGGCGACGAAGTCCGGCCGGACGCCGTGGTGCGCGAACAACCGGAACAGCGCGACCTCGACGGCGAAAAGCGCGGGCTGGGTGTAGGCGGTGCGGTCGAGGAGGGTGGTGTCGTCGGCGAAGACGACCGTCTTGAGTGGACGGTCCAGGTGCGGGTCGAGCGCGGCGAAGACCTCGTCGAGGGCGGCGGCGAAGACCGGGTCGGCGTCGTACAGCGGTTCGGCCATGCGGGCGCGCTGGGACCCCTGGCCGGTGCAGAGGAACGCCAGCTTGCCGCCCGGGATCCGGACGGCACCGGTCCCGTGCTCGGCCAGCGCTTCGAGCGCGTCGAGGTCACCGGCGGCGACCCCGGCGCGGTACTCGAAGCGGGTGCGGGCGGCGAGGGTCGCCGCCACCCCGTCGAGTGGCAGGTCCGGATGCTTGCGGAGGTGTTCCCGCAGCTCACGGGCCTGCCGCTGGAGCGCGACCGGGGTCTTGGCACTGAGCACCCACGCCGAGCCCAAGCGCCCCAATGTGGCGTTGGTTGCGTCTGACGCACCGAACGCCACATTGGGTGCGCTGGATGCACCGAACGCCACATTGGGGCGCTCCTCGGGGGCCGCTTCCAGGATCGCGTGGGCGTTCGTGCCGCTGATGCCGAACGACGACACAGCCGCTCGCCGGACCCGCTTCCCCGCGGGCCAGGCGACCGGCTCCGTCGCCAGCCGGACCGAACCGGAGGTCCAGTCCACGTGCGGCGTGGGCTCGTCGGCGTGCAGCGTCTTCGGCACGATCCCGTGCCGCAGGGCCAGCACCAGCTTCAGCACGCCGCCGATCCCGGCCGCCGCCTGGGCGTGGCCGATGTTCGACTTCAGCGACCCGAGCAGGACTGGCTCCGGACGGTCCTGGCCGTAGGTGGCCAGCACGGCCGAGGCCTCGATCGGGTCACCGAGGACCGTGCCCGTCCCGTGCGCCTCGACGACGTCCACATCGGACGCCGTCAGCCCGGCGTCCGCCAGTGCCGCGCGGATCACCCGGCGCTGGGCCGGGCCGCTCGGCGCCGTCAAGCCGTTGGACGCGCCGTCCGAGTTCACCGCCGTGCCGCGGACCAGCGCCAGGACCGGGTGGCCGTGGCGGCGAGCGTCGGACAGCCGCTCCAGCAGCACCACGCCGGCGCCTTCCGCCCAGCCGGTGCCTCCCGCGTCGGCCGAGAACGCCCGGCAGCGGCCGTCGGCGGACAGGCCGCCCTGCTTGGCGAACTCGACGAACATCCCCGGCCCGGACAGCACCGCGACCCCGCCCGCGAGCGCCAGCCCGCATTCACCCGCGCGCAGCGACCGCACCGCCAGGTGCAGCGCCACCAGCGACGACGAGCACGCCGTGTCCACCGTGATCGCCGGGCCTTCCAGCCCGAAGACGTGCGCGACGCGGCCGGAGATCAGGCTCGGCGTCGTCCCGGTCAGCAGGTGGCCGTCCTCGGCTTCGTGCAGCCGCGGGCCGTATTCGTGCGAGGTCGCGCCGAGGAAGACGCCGTCGCGGTGGCCGCGGACGGTCTCCGGGCGGATGCCCGCGCGTTCGTAGGCCTCCCACGCCGCCTGCAGCACCAGCCGCTGCTGCGGGTCCATCGCGAGCGCCTCGCGCGGGCTGATGCCGAAGAACGCCGGGTCGAATTCGGCCGCACTGGTCAGGAACCCGCCGTCGCGGACGGCGTCGCTGTCCCAGCCGCGGTCCGACGGCGGCGCGGACACCGCGTCCCGCCCCGAAGCGACCAGTTCCCAGAGGTCTTCGGGCGTCCGGACGTCACCGGGGAACCGGCAGGCCATCGCGACGATGGCGATCGGCTCGTCCGACGCGGCGGCGAAGTCCTCTTCGGACTCGGCCGCGCCGGCCAGGTGCGCGGCCACCGCCTCGGGCGTCGGGTGCTCGAACAGCAGCGTCGCCGGCAACGCGCGGCCGGTCGCCTCGGCGAGCCGGTCGCGCAGCTCGAGGCCGGTCAGCGAGTCGACGCCGAGGTCGCGGAAGCTCCGCGCGGGGTCGACGTCGGCCGCGGACGCGTACTCCAGCACCGCCGCGACCTCGGCGCGGACCAGGTCGAGTGGAGCGAGCGGGTCCCCGGCTCCGCGGTCGGGGACCCGCTCGGTGACCGGGCCGGCGGTCAGGATGTCCCGCCGGTCCGGTAGCCAGTAGCTCGCGCGCTGGAAGGGGTACGTCGGCAGCTCGACGCGGTTCCCGTGCCAGGGCGCGAAAATCGCCGCCCAATCCACCTCGCGGCCGGTGACGTGCAACGCGGCCAGCGCACGCAGGAACGCGGCGGTCTCGGACCGGGCGCCGCGCTGGGCCGGGACGGCACTGGCGGCCGCGGCGGTCGCGCGGACCTGCTCGGTCAGCACCCCGGCCGGGCCGATCTCGACGAAGTCCGTGACCCCGGCGGCTTCGAGCGTCCGGACGCCGTCGGCGAACCGGACGGCTTCCCGCGCGTGCCGGACCCAGTACCCGGGCGTGCCCAGTTCCGCCGTCGCGAGCCGGCCGGTCACGTTCGAGACCACCGGGATCCGGGCGTCCGCATAGGACAGTCCACCCGCGACTCGTTCGAACTCGGCCAGCATCGGCTCGATCCGGGCGGAGTGGAAGGCGTGGCTGACGGTGAGCCGCTTGGTGCGGTGCCCGCGCGCGGCCAGCTCCGCCGCGGCGGCGAGGACGGCGTCTTCGTCACCGGACAGCACGACGGCCGACGGCCCGTTCACCGCAGCGAGCGAAACGCGCTCAGGCAGCAGCCGCCGGACGTCGGCTTCGGTCGCTTCGACCGCGACCATCGCGCCGCCGGCGGGCAGCGCCTGCATGAGCGCGCCACGCGCGGCGACCAGCCGGCCGGCGTCGGCCAGCGAGAACACCCCGGCGACGTGCGCGGCGGCCAGCTCGCCGACCGAGTGCCCGGCGACGAAGCCCGGCCGCACCCCCGCGGCCTCGAACAGCCGGAACAGCGCCACTTCGAAGGCGAACAGCGCGGCCTGGGTGTAGCCGGTCCGGTCGACGGCGTCGTCGAGGACGACTTCCGCCAAGGGCCGGTCGAGCAGGCCGTCGAAGGCCGCGCAGGTCTCGGCGAAGGCCGCCGCGAACGCCGGGAAGGCCTCGGCCAGCTCCCGGCCCATCCCGGCCCGCTGGCTGCCCTGCCCGCTGAACAGGAAGGCGAGCGCTCCCCGGTCCGAGACGCGGCCGCGGACGACCTCGTGGGCGCTGCCACCATCGGAAAGCCGGCCCAGCCCGTTCAGCAGCGCCGCGCGGTCGCGGCCGACGACGACGGCCCGGTGTTCGTGGTGCCTGCGGGTGGTGGCGAGGGAGAACGCGGTGTCGACCGCGTCCACTTCGGACATCTCCCGAAGCCGGGCCGCCTGGTCCCGCAGCGCTTCCGGCGTGCGGGCGGAAAGCAGGAACGGCAACGCGGGCGGGACGTCCGGGGTCGTGCTCTCCCGCGCGGGCGGCTCCTGCACGACGAGGTGGCAGTTGGTCCCGCCCATGCCGAACGACGACACCCCGGCCACGAGCGGACGGCCGGGCTCCGGCCAGTCCGACAACGCCGTCTGGACCCGCAAACCCAGTTCCGCCAGCGGCATCGCCGACGTCTCGAAACCCGGCGTCGGCGGCAGTTCCCGGTGCCGCAGCGCGAGGACCACCTTGACCAGCCCGGTGATCCCGGCCGCGGCTTCGGTGTGCCCGACGTTCGCCTTCGCCGACCCGACGGCCAGCGGCGCGTCCGGGCGGCCGAGGACCCGGCCCAGCGCGGCGGCCTCGACGGGGTCGCCCGCCTTGGTGCCGGTGCCGTGCAGCTCGACGTACTGGACCGCGCGCGGGTCCAGGCCTTCGTAGGCCCGCCGCAGGACTTCGGCCTGCCCCTCGGCGTCCGGCGCGGTGAGACCGGCGCCGCCACCGTCGTTGCCGACCGCGCCGCCGAGGATCACCGCGTGCACCAGGTCGCCGTCGGCGAGCGCGCGGTCGAGGGGCTTGAGGACGACGGCCGCGCCGCCCTCGCCGCGCACGAACCCGTTGGCCCGCGCGTCGAAGACGTGGGCGGTGCCGTCGGGCGACAGCCCGCCGAAGCGCTCGGCGAGGAGCGCGTTCTCGGGCACGAGGTTGAGGTGCACGCCGCCGGCCAGCGCGACCGCGCATTCCCCGCGCCGCAGGCTTTCCACCGCCTGGTGCACCGCGACCAGCGACGACGACTGTCCGGAGTCGACGGTGAAGCTGGGCCCGCGCAGGCCCAGCGCGTAGGAGACGCGGTTGGCGATCAGGCCGCGGCGCACCCCGGCCATGGAGTGCCGGGTGACGGCGTCCGCGCCGGCGCGGTCGAGGAGGGTGGCGTAGTCGTCGGAGGCGGCGCCGAGGAAGACACCGGTCCGCGGCCCCGGCACGAGACCGGCGTTTTCCACGGCCTCCCAAGCCAGTTCGAGCATCAGCCGCTGCTGCGGGTCGATCGCGGCGGCTTCCCGCGGCGAGATCCCGAAGAAGGCCGGGTCGAAGTCCGCGACGCGATCGAGGTACGCCGCCGGCGGCGCGCCCGGGGAGGTGGCGCGGCCGGCGGGCGGTGCCCCGATCGCGCTGCGGCCTTCGCGGAGCAGGGCCCAGAACCCGGCGGGGTCCCCGGCCGAGGGCAGCCGGCAGGACAGGCCGACGATCGCGATCCCGTCCGGCATGGACCCTCCTCACGGTTTTCTTGCGGTACCCCGAAAAGCTAGAAGGGACGGCTTCTGCTTCGCTTCCACCGGCTTCCCCGGCCCTGAAAGTCACCGGCCGCGACGGAAGCGACGCGATACGTGGTGCCCCGCGGGCACGAAGAAGGGGACTGCCCTGGCGGACAGTCCCCTTCGGTACCACGGGTTTCAGGCGCCGGGCGGTGGCGGCACGGTCGCCCAGAAGTCGCACTGGCTGCGGGTGGCGAGGTCGATCTTCTGGTTGCCACCGGCGGAAGCGAGGTCCAGGGACAGCGTGTCACGCGCCGTTCCGGTGCTGAAGCGCGGCCACGCGGGCAGGCCGTAGGCGTTCGGGTCGCCGGTGCGGGCGAACGTCGACCAGTACTTCACCATCTGGTCGGAGAGCGCTTGCTGCGCCGCGTTCAGCGTCGCGCCGGTGAACTTCGGGAACAGGTAGTTCAGTTCCGAACCGTGCTCGGCACCCTCGTCGAAGCTGGGAATGTCGACCACCGGCGGCGCCGTGCGGTCGGAGAACTGGTAGACGAACAGCTTGGCCTGCCCGGCGATCGCGGCCCGGTACGCCGTGACGTGCTGGCAGGTGGCGAGCTGGTCGTCCCCGGCGTCGCTGAGCACCTGCGACAGCGCGAGACCCGGCGTCGGGTAGGCGGACGCGGGGTACTTCGCCAGGACGCGGTCGGCGTCCACGCCGAAGGTGTTCCGGATGATCTGCGGGTAGGACTCGGCGGTGACCGGGTTGCCCGAGGCGTCGTACTGGATGCTGACGATCATCCGCATCTCGTCGCGGTTGTTGCCCCACAGCATCGGCACGCGGTTGAACTTGCCCTGCCGGAAGGCGTCGATCGGCTGCAGCGGTTGTTCGCTGCCGCCGACCACGGGCCCCTGCGGCAACGGCGGCCACGCCTGCATCAGCGCCTTGACGTCGGTCTTGCCGCGCAGGCAGTCCGCGGCCGCGGCGGCGTCGGCGCAGCCGAACTGCGTGGCCACGGTCGTGCCCATGGTCTCGGCGGCGTCCTTGGTGAGCAGCGGGGAGCCGCAGCTGTAGGTCTCGCCGATCGCGCGCTGGAACAACCCGGCCGAGGCCGGCGAGGCGAGGTGGATGCACGCGGCACCGGCGCCGGCGGACTGGCCGCCGATGGTGATGTTGCCGGGGTTGCCGCCAAAGCCGGCGATGTTGCGCTGCACCCACTTCAGCGACGCGCGCTGGTCCTGGATGCCGAAGTTGCCGGACTGCACGCCGGGCGTCTCGCCGTCGAGGGACGGCAGCGCGAGGAAGCCCAGCACGCCGACCCGGTAGTTGACGGTGACGACCACGACGTCGCCCTGCACGGCCAGGCGGGCGGCGTCGTAGGTGCTGCTGGTGCCGTTCTGGAACCCGCCGCCGTAGAACCACACGACGACCGGCTTGACCCCGGACGTCTTCGGCGCGAAGACGTTGAGGTAGAGGCAGTTCTCCTCGTAGGACTCGATGATCCCGCCGAGCCCGCCGAGCTGCGCGCACTGGCTGCGGAAGTTCGTGGCGTCGAGGACGCCGTCCCACGCCTTCGCGGGCTGCGGCGCCCGCCAGCGCAGCGGCCCGACCGGCGGGGCGGCGTAGGGCACGCCCTTGAACGTCACCAGGTCGGTGGCCGCGGTCCCGCGGACCACACCGGTCTCGGTGAGCGCCAGCTCGCCGACGTACTTCGCCTCGGCGGCGGCCGCCGGTGCGGCGACCCCCGGCACCACGAGCGCCACCACGGCACCGGCCGCGGCGATGGCTCTACCCCATCTCATCAAAAGCTCCGAAGTTCTCTCGCCGGCAAGGACGAACCGGACGCTAAGCGCGCCCACTTCCATTCCGCTTCCCCAAAGCCGTGAAGGCCTCCTTACCGGCTTTTATGACCGGGAAGGAGGCCTTCACGGCGGGTCAGAGGCGGGACAGCACCTCGCGGGCGCGGGTCTGGAGCGTTGGCAGGCCGGTCGCGTGCGCGAGACCTTCCTGGCAGAGGCGGCGTGCCTCTTCGCGTCGTCCCTGACCCGCGTGGGCTCCGGCCAGCGCCAGCAGGCAGCGCACCTCGATCAGCCGCAGACCGCCGCCGCGGGCCAGCTCGAGGGCTTCCGCGCCGACCAGCAGGACCTCCTCGTGGTCGCCGCGGGCGCCGTGGACGGACGCCATGCCGCTCAGCGCTTCCGCGACGTGCCACGGCGAACCCCAGTGCCGGGCCACCGCGACCGCTTCCCGCTGGTGGCGGACCGCCGAGCAGGTCTCCCCCAGCGCCGCCTCCGCCTTGGCCAGCGCGTTGAGCGCGCCGACTTCGGTCTCGCGGTTCTGCTCCTGCCGGGCGATCTCCAGCCCCTGCACGGCTTGCGCGCGGCCCTGCTCGTACTCGCCGAGGTCGATCGACACCAGGCTCAGCCCGCACAGCGCCGACCCCTGGCCGTACGGGTGGGAGTGCGCCTTGTGCAGGTCGAACGCCCGGGTCAGCGACCGCCGCGCGCCCGGCAGGTCGCCCTGCAGCCGCTGGACGACGCCGATGCCGACGAGCACGACCGCTTCGCCGAGCTGGTAGCCCTCGGCGACGGCGAGCTCCAGCGCCTCGTCGAGGCACGCGCGGGCCGCGTCGAGCAGGCAGCGCTGCCGGTGCACCGAGGCCAGGTTGTTGAGCACGCTCACCTGGCCCAGCCGGTAGCCGCACTGGCGCTGCAGGTCCAGCGCCAGCTCGAACTGCGCCGCCGCCTCCTCGAACCGGCCGGCCACCCGCAGCGCGATGGCGGACGCGTTGAGCGCGGCGGCCTTGCCCTCGGGCCAGTCCACGCGCTCGAACACGCGCAGCGCTTCGGTCATCCACTCGACGGCCTGCTCGTGCCGTTCCCGGTGGACGAACGCCAGCCCGATGCTCTGCGCGGTGACCGCCTCCACCGCGGGCACGTCGAGGCGGCGCGCGGCGGCCAGGACCGTGGTCGCGATGTCGACCCACTCGACCCGCCGTCCCCGGTGGTAGAACGCCGAACGCACGGCGTCGGCGAGGTACCAGGCGATCGGGTACGGCCCGTCGGTGACCGCCTGCGTGACGACCGCGCACAGGTTCTCGTGCTCGGCGTCGAGCCAGGCCGCGGCCTCGGCGGAGTCGGCGAAGGAGATGGGGTTCGCCGGCACCACCGCGGGTTCGCGCGGCAGCCGCGGGTCGTGCCGCCTGCCGAAGATCCGCTCCGCCGCGTCCGCGCCGGAGAGGTACAGCTCGACGAACCGGCGCCACGCCCGGGCTCGCGCGGCCGGGGCTTCGTGCGCGCCGGCCTGGCGCAGCGCGTACGCCCGCAGCAGGTCGTGCAGCCGGTAGCGGCCGGCCACGTGCTGTTCGACCAGGTGCGCCGCGGCGAGCAGCCGCAGCTGCCGCGTCACCGCGTCGACCGGGTCACCGGTGAGCGCGGCGGCACCCCGGGCTGTGAAGTCCGGGCACGAGGCCAGGCCGAGCAGCCGGAACAGCCGCCGCAGCTCCGGGGCGAGCGCCTCGTAGGAGACGGCGAACGCCCGCGTCACGGCGCTTTCGTCGGACCCGTCCACGACGAGCTGCTTGAGCCGGTCGCCCTTGGCGAGGTCGGCGGCCATCGCGGCGACCGTGGTGTCCGGGCCGGTGGCGATGTTCGCGGCGGCGATCCGCAGCGCCAGCGGCAGGTGCCCGCACAGCTCGGCCAGTTCCCCGGCCGCCGCCGGCTCGGCCGCCACCCGGCCTTCGCCGAGCACGCCGCCGAGCAGCGCCCGCGAGTCGGACTCGGTGAGCGCGCCGAGGCCGAGGGAGAACGCGCCGAACTCGGCGACCAGCCTGCCGAGCCGGTGGCGGCTGGTGATCAGCACGGTCCCGGTCGGCGGCAGCAGCGGCAGGACCTGCTCGGCGTCGCGGGCGTTGTCGAGCACCAGCAGCACCTGGCGGTCGGCGAGCAGCGAGCGGTAGAGCCCGGCCTGCGCGTCGACCTCCTCGGGGATCCGGCGCGGGTCGGCGCCGAGCGCGCGCAGCAGCTGGGCCAGCGCGACGGCCGGCTCCATCGGCTCGCGGTCGGCGTCGAACCCGCGCAGGTTCACGTACAGCTGCCCGTCCGGGAACCGCTCGCGGACGCGGTGCGCCCAGTGCAGCGCGAGCGCGGTCTTCCCGACGCCGGGGATGCCGTGCACGATCCAGACGTCCGACGCGTACGCGCCGGCCCGCGCGGCGAGCTGCCGGTCCAGCTGCGCCAGCTGCTCGGTCCGCCCGGCGAAGCCCCGCACGTCCCGGGGCAGCTCGGCCGGCCGCGCCGGCACGACGACCTCGCCCACCGGCGCCGGCGGCTCGGGCGGCTCGTCGGCCTCGCCCTTGAGGACCTGCAGGTGCATCGCCCGCAGCCGCTCCCCGGGTTCGACGCCCAGCTCGGCGTCGAGGCGTTCGCGGGTCGCGGTGTAGACCTCCAGCGCCTCCGGCGTCCGGCCGGACCGCTGCAGCGCGAGCATCAGCTGTTCCTGCAGCCGTTCGCCGAAGGGGTACTCGTCGACGAAGTGGCGCAGCTCCCGCACCACGTGCGTGTGCCGGCCGGTGGCGAGCTCGGCGTCGAAAAGCACCTCGAGCGCGGTCATCCGCTGCTCGGCGAGGATCTGGCCGCTGCGCCGCACGAGCACGTCGGTGACGCCGCCCAGCGGCGGTCCCTGCCAGAGTTCGAGGACCGCGCGCAGGCGCTCGACGCCCCGGCGCGGCTCGCCGCCCTCGATGAGCCGCCGGGCGTCCTTGGCGACGTCGTCGAAGAGCTCGGTGTCCAGTTCGCCGGGCCCGACCTCGATCAGGTACCCGGGTTCGCGGCGCACGATCACTTCGCGGCCCAGCAGCTTGCGCAGCTCCCAGACGCGCACCTGCAGCTGCCCGCGCGCGCTGGCCGGCGGGCGGTCTTCCCACAGCAGTTCGATCAGCTGGTCTTCGGAGACGACCTGGTTGGCGTTGAGCAGCAACGCGGCCAGGACGGTCCGCTGCTTCGGGCCGCCGAGCCGGGCGGGCCCGTCGACGCCGACCGCGGAAACCGGGCCCAGCAGCCGGTATTTCAGGTCCGTGAACGCCGGGAGCGTCAGCACGGGTGCCGGCCGGGTCCGCACCGGCGCGGCGCGGTACGAGACTTCGTCGGCCGTCATCGGCGACCGCCGGCGCGCCGGAGGATCCGCGCTCTGCGTGCGTCGTTCGTCATGCGGGAGTCCGCCTTCCCCAGTAAAGTTCAGCCCCAGTGACGGAATGTGTTCAGATCGTCACCGCGTCATCCCCCAGCCGGGTGACGGCACTCTCCGTCGAGCCGAACGTGCCAGCGGCGCGCGAGCAGCGTCAACCGGGTTGAAATCGTTTCGCGCCAGCCCGAAACGTCCACCCGGGACCCGGATCGCGGAACCTCTGTGACGTCGGGCCCGTGCCAGCGAAAACCCGCTCCACCAGGGCTATCCTCAGCCGGGAGAGGAGCGGTCGGCGTTGTTGAAAATTCACTTCACGGAAGCGGACCTGGCGCGGGTGACCATCGCCGAGGACGCCGACCCGATGTGGGAACTGCTGATGAGCAGCTACCGGATCCGGCGCCCGGAAGGCGAGCCGCTGTTCGGCCGCTGGCGCCGGGGGTCACGCTCCGCAGTCCCCGAGTCCGGCCGGTTGCTCATGTCGGCGGTCCCCCCGTACGGCTACTGCCCCGACTTCCTGACCCCGGCGGGCACCCGCACCATCGGCGAAGGCGTCTCGGCGGTCCTCGAAACGCCGTCGCCGGTGCTGGCCGCCGACGTCGCCGAGCTGGCGGCGCAGGGCACCCGCGTCCCGCCGTGGCTGCGCCGCCTCGCCGAGGGCGAGCCCCGCGAACTGCGGCGCCTGGGCACGGCCCTGCACGACTACTACCGCCAGTGCGTGGCCCCGGACTGGCCGTCGGTGCGCCGCGCGGTCGCCCGCGACCGCCGCCGCCTCCAGTCCAGCCTCGACCGCGGCGGCCCGCAGCTGCTGCTCTCGACCTTGCACCCGGACATCACGTGGACCCCGCCGGTGCTGCGGGTCCGCTTCCCGATCGACCAGGAACTGCACCTGGACGGCCGCGGTCTCCGGCTGATCCCGACGTTCTTCGCGCACGGCATGCCGACGACGTACAAGGACCCGGGCCTGCCGCCGGTGCTGGTGTACTCGATCAGCCACACGCGGTTCGAGAGCGACGCGGAGCCGGGGCCGTCGCTGGCGGCGTTGCTGGGGCACACGCGGGCGCGGGTGCTGATGACGGTGGCGATCACGCGGTGCAACACGAGCGAGCTGGCGGAGCTGACGGGGATTTCGCTGGCTACGGCGAGTCAGCACGCGTCGGTGCTGCGGGCCAGCGGGTTGATCACGAGCGCGCGGTCGGGGAAGTCGCAGATCCACGAGATCACGCCGCTGGGGCTCGGGGTGATCCGGGCCAGCTGACCCCGGCGGCCCGCGCCGGCCGCCCTCGGTCCGACCCCACTGGCGCCGGGCGGCCCTGCGGTGTCTTGAATGAGTCATTCAGGACCTCCGAAGACCTGAATGAGTCATTCAAGACACCGGCGAAACCGCCGCCGGGCAAGCCGCCGCGACTTTGCCGGAGCCCTGGCGCCGGACGACATGAAAGAGTCGTTCATGACATCCCGGCCCCCCGGCTCACCCGGTCGTGGCTTGCCCTCTCGGGCCCGGCCCGTGTTAGCCTGTCGCCGTGCAGCGCCCGACGATGTTCACGCGACTCGTAGCCCGGCGCGCCGGCTGAACCCAGGTCGCCGGCGCGCAGCCTTGGCGATCGCGGATTCCGCGGCACCTCTTTCGGGACCTGGCCCCGATCCCATCCGCACTTCCCCGTGGAGATCACGCCATGTCCAGCCCCACCACGTTCGCCACCCGTCCGGCCATGCTGCTGCGGCGCCGCATCGCCACCTACTTCACCGGTGGTGCCGAAGAAATCCCCGCTCTCGTCCGCGCGCTCGACGGCACGCCGGTGCACGAGCTGTCCGTCGACATCAAGGACGGCGTCCGGGAGAGCAGCATGGTCTGCGCCGTTCTGCTGGGCACCGACGAGATCGACGCGCTGCTCGGCCGGCTCCGCGCGCTGCCCGCGGTCGTCTCGGCCGAGCCGGCCTGACGCACCGCGTTCGCGACCATCGCCACGCCCGACTCGGTGAACAGCGACTCCGGGTGGAACTGGACGCCCTCGATCGGGAACTCGCGGTGCCGGACGCCCATGATCTCGCCGGTGTCCGACCACGCCGTCACCACCAGTTCGGCCGGGAGGGACGCCGGGTCGAGCACCAGCGAGTGGTAGCGCGCCACCGTCAGCGGGTTCGGCAGGCCCGCGAAGACGCCGGAGCCGTCGTGGGCGAGGGCGGAGCACTTGCCGTGCATCGGCTCGGCCGCGTGCACCACCTTTGCGCCGAAGGCCGCGCCGATCGCCTGGTGGCCCAGGCACACTCCGAACACCGGCACGCGCCCGGCCAGCCGGCGGACCAGCTCGATCGAGATGCCCGCGTCCGCCGGGTCGCCGGGACCGGGTGAGATCAGCACCAGCTCCGGGCCGAGCGCGACGACGTCCTCGACGGACACCTCGTCGTTGCGGTGGACCTGGCACGTCTCGCCGAGGTCGCCCAGGTACTGCACCAGGTTGTAGACGAACGAGTCGTAGTTGTCGAGCACGCAGATCACGCGGCCGTCCCTTCCACCGTCACGCCGAGCGCGCGGGCGCCCGAGCCGAGCTTCGCCAGGCATTCCGCGTACTCCTCGGCCGGGTCCGAGTCGTGGACGATGCCGCCGCCCGCCTGCAGCCGGATTTCGCCGTCGCACCAGACCACGCTGCGGATCGTCAGGTACAGGTCCACATGGGACACCCCGAACGAACCCACCGCGCCGGAGTAGAGCCAGCGCCGCGACGGCTCGAGCGCGTCGATGATCTCCATCGCGCGCACCTTCGGCGTGCCGGTCATCGTGCCCGCGGGGAAGGTGGCGCGGATCAGCTCGTCCGTGCCCCGCTCCAGCGCCGGCTCACCCCACACGTCGGACGTCAGGTGCATCACGTGCGAGTACCGCTCGACCGCCATCAGCCGTTCGACCGAGACACTGCCGGGGCGGCACACGCGGCCGAGGTCGTTGCGGGCCAGGTCGACGAGCATCCGGTGCTCGGCCAGCTCCTTCACCGACGAGCGCAGGTCGTCCTCGGCGAGCCGGTCGGCGCGGCCGTCGCGGCCGCGGGGGCGGGTGCCGGCGAGCGGGCGGATCAGCGCGCGACCGCCGGACAGCGTCAAGCACGGTTCCGGGGACGCGCCGACGGCCTCGAACCCCGGTCCGCCGTACCAGAAGTGGTACGGGGACGGGTTGATCTCCGTCAGTCTCCGGTAGACGCTCAACCCGTCCACAGTGGCCGGTGCGGTCCAGGCGTTGGACAGCACCAGCTGGAAGACGTCGCCGTCGAGGATGTGCTGCTGCGCGCGCCGTACCGCGTCGACGTACTCGTCGTAGGCGAAGCCGAACCGGCCGGTGCCCACGGCGACCGTCCCCAGTGGAGCGACGACGAGCCGGTCCAGCGTCCGGGCGACCTGCTCGGCCGCCGTGCGCGCGGCCGCGGGCGTGGTGCCCCGGCCGATCACGCGGCCGTCGGCGACCAGCACCTCGGGCAGGAAGAACTCGTACGACGGCCGGCCGGACGCCGGGTGCCGGCTCGGCAGGCGTTCGAAGTCCCGCGCCGCGTCGTAGGCGAGGAACCCGAACCAGGCCGCCTCCGCGTCGGTGCCGTCCGGTGGCAAGTCCAGGCCGCGCACCAGGTCCACGGCGGCGGTCAAGGGGGCACCGCCGCCGGGGTGCGAGAGGACGGCCAGTTCCCCGACGGCCAGCACCGGGGACGAGCCACCGGACCCCGCGGTCAGCATGACCCGCCCGGCGGGCCGCAAGGCCGCCGCGGCCGCCACCGGATCGACCGCCGTGGCCAGGGGAACCACGTGACGGTACAGCCGATCGCCCGGTGCCAGCGAAGTCGTGATCATCGCACGCCCGCCGGCACCCGGAACTGCGTCCGCTCGTGGTCGCCGACCGGCTTTCCCATGGCGTAGCGGAACGCGGCCAGCTGGATCGCCCGCGGCGGGCAGCCTTCGACGAAGATCCCGAGGTCCCGGCTCTCGTACAGGCAGTTGCCGACGAGCACCACTTCCCCGCGCAACGGCGGCAGCTCCACCTGCGGCCCCGAGATGACCGTCATTTCCCCCTCCCACTCGCACAGCTCGCCGGCGAGCGCCTTCATCGCCCCGGCGACGAACCGGCTGCACGCCGGGCACGCGTTCTCGGCGTAGACGTGGATGCCGTCCCGCGGCACGACGATCTCGACCGGCGCCTTGACCATGTCGAAGGCCACTTCGGACAGTGGCGTGCCCAGCAGCTCGATCTCCCCCAGCGACAACGGTCCCATGCCCCGCGCGTGCGCGTCCCGCAGGTACGCCACGCTGTCCGGGTCGAACCCGGCCAGCGTGCCGACGGCGACGTCGAGCGCGACGGCGTTGCGGCTCGCCGCGAGGAACCCGGCCTCCCGCGCGCGGCCGTCCATCGGGTAGTTGCCCTCGATGACCGTGGTCCCGTCGCACACCACGAGGTCCTGCGGCCGCATCACGTTCAGGTCCACAGTGGACTCGTCGACGCCCGCCATGTGCACGATCCTCGTGGTGTACCCGGGCAGCAGCCCGACGAGGTTCTTCATCGCGTTCGAGTAGACGACGCTCGCGTGCGTGCGCAGCTGCGGGACGCCGATGAAGAAGTCGCAGTCGAGGATCAGCTCGGGGACGGCGATCGGCACCCGCAGCGACGTCGCGCCCGGGATGCCGGTGATCCGCAGCGGCAGGTCGTCGAAGCTGACGATCCGGGCGTACTTCGCGGCTTCGTGGTCGTTCAGCAGCTCGTAGATCGCGTGCGTGCGCTCGGCGATGACGGGCCGGGCGCCGTGCTCGGCGACGACGCGGGCGATCGCCGCCAGCAGCGCCGGGCTGACGTGGAACCCCGGCCTGGTCTGGAACAGGTTCGGCTTGATCAGCACCTCGTCGCCGGCCCGCAGCCCGGCCAGCGGCGCGCCGAGCAGGTCGAGCAGCCGGTCCAGGCCGTCCGGCACCCCGGCGTCGCCGCCGACCGCCGTGAGGGCGACCTGCTCAGTCATCCGTCTCCTCCATCGCGATCACCCGCGCCGGCGCGGCCTCGGCACCGGCCACCTTGGTCGGCAGCGCGAACAGCCGGACGACCTGCCGGGTCAGCTCGTGCATGTTGGTGACGTACTCCAGCAGCGGGATCCCGGCGGCCAGCAGCGCGTGGTGCACGGGCGACTCCGCGTCGCCGGGGCGTTCGGTGAGGCAGTCGAGGCCGAACAGGCTCGCGCCGTTGTCGATGGCCCACTCCGCGGCCGACGGCGTCAGGTACGGCGGGCGGTCCCAGTAGTCGGGCCGGCCCCAGTTGTGCCGCAGGTAGTCGGTGCGCACGAGCAGCCGGTCGCCCGGCTGCCACACCGGCCGCAGCGTCTTCTCCAGGTCCTCGCCGGTCACCGGGTCCAGCTCGCCCTTGTAGGACAGGTCGGCGACGCAGGCGCGACCGATCAACGTCTCCAGCGGCACCTCGTCGATGCCTTCGGTGCCGGGGAAGAAGTGCAGCCGGTACTCCATGTGCGTCCCGTTGTGCGGGAAGACGTGCAGGTACGAGAACGTGCGCTCGGTGCCGTACGGGTCCGTCTCCGGCGTCATCGAGCGCTCGCTGACGAACTTCGGGAACCAGTCGGCGGGGTAGGACGGCATTCCGTCGTAGAAGCCGTGCGTCAGGTCGACGAGTCGGGAAGCCACGGGGTTCTCCTTGCTCAGCAGGTGAAGAGGCAGGTGTTGCGGACGTTCGCGTTGTTGATCATCGTGATCACCGTCGTCCCGCCGGGCGGGATGGCGCGGATCCCGCCGCCGGACAAGCCGGACGGCGTCATGAAGGCGGCCCAGAGGGCGTACCACTCGCTGCGCTCGCCGGTCTCGGGGTCGATCACGGTTTCGACGTTCGGCGGCACGATCTCCTGGACGAGCGACCCGGCGCGCGAGCCCGCTTCAAGGGTTTCCCGCCACGTCGCCGCGTCGACCTCCTGGCCGATGACGACCCCTTGGCCGCCGTACAGCCCGGCCGGCTTGAACACCAGCTGGTCCTTCCGCGCCACGCAGTCCTCGATGCGCCGGGTGTCCGGGCCGGCGCCGGGGCGCCCGAGCATCCGGCACCACGGCAGCACGCGCTCGATCACCGCGCGTTCGTCCACTGTGAACAGTTCCGCGAACTCCGACAACATGGCCAGGGTTCCCTTGTTGCTGAACACGTTCGTCGGCGTCCACACCACGACCTGACCGGCTTCGTGGGCGCGGAAGACCGGCTCCAGCAGCTCGTCGCAGTCGGGCTGTTCGAGCATTTCCTCGAGCCCGTAGTACCGCAGGACCACGTCGACGCCGGTGCCGTGGAGGTGCGGCTTGCCGTGGCGGAACTTCAGGTCGCCGATCTCCCCCACGAGGCAGTCGATCTCGTTCTCCGCCAGGAGTTCCGCGATCGCGCGGCGCTGGTGGCCGTAGCGCGCCATCCCGCCGGGTCCTTCGAGGATCGCGACCACCGGCTCGCCCGCCCCGATCGTCTTTCCCGCGCCCCGCAACGCCTCGGCGAGGTCCGAACCCATGTCGAGGAAGCCGAGGCCGTGCTCGGCGGCGAACTCCGCGACCGACGGCACCTTCAGGTACGCCTTGGGCAGCGTGCCCACCATGTCCAGGCCGCCGAGCGCGCTGCCGATGTTGTATTCGAGCAGCTTGAACGCCGAGCCGTCGAAGTAGACGTCCGCGCGGCCGTACAGCGGCGGCGGTCCTTCGCCGAGCAGGCGGCACATCAGCGCCGCGTGCCGGTCGTCGATGCCCAGCGCGGTGCGGAACCGGTCGAAGTCGCCGCCGTACATCCGTTGCGGCAAACCGGTGACGAGCTCGTAGATCGTGACCAGGTCCCGGCCGAACGCCCGGTACTCGGCTTCGTCGACGAAGATCGGCCGGGGCAGCAAACGCGGCCAGGACAGGCGTTTCGTTTCCGAGAGCTCCAGGCTCGCCCGCGCGTGGCGGAGCGGGCCGTCCGGCGCCTCGCACCCGGCGAGGTAGGCCTCGGTGATCCGATCGGACCGTGCCGACATGGTTACCTTCCCAGGGTTTCGGGGACGGGGACGGCCGCGGGCGTCGCGCGGCGGGCCAGGATCACCCGGTACTGCAGGATGACCACGAGGCCGAAGAGCAGGTAGATCGCGGCCATCCCCTGCGTGGCGAGCACCGCGCTCAGGCTGACCAGCACCGAGTTGACGACCTGGCCGAACCGGATGTGCAGGTAGTACGCGGCCAGGTAGCGCGGCCGGCCCTCCTCCGGCGCCAGCTCCGCGAGCAGCGCCTGCTGCACCGGCAGGTTCATCAGCTCGCCGACGGTCAGCACGACGACGGCGGCCAGCAGCAGCCAGGCGTCGTCGGTGACCGCGAGTACCGCGAACCCGCCCGCGTACAGCGCGATGCCCGCGTAGAGCCGGGCCCGGTCGGGCATCCGGCGCAGCAGCGTGTTGACGACCAGCGCGAAGACGACGACCAGGACGGTGTTCACGGCCTTGAGCACGCCGAGCATCTGCACCCCGGTGACGGCCCCGAACGGGACCACCTCCTGCGTCGGGAAGTCCGTGGCAAGCCGGATCCCGATCGCCGTGCTCAGCTGGCCTTCGAGGGTGAGGATCAGGGTGGCGGCGATGATCAGCCGCCGGAACGTCGAGTCGGCGAGCACCACGCGGTAGCCCTCGGCGAACTGCGCGAGCCCGGTCAGCTTCGCCGGCGGGCGCGGGGTGTCCGGTTTGGTCTCGGCCACGAGCGTGACCGTGATGGTGAGCGCGAACGCCATCCCGATGGCACCGCCGAGGATCACGGCGCCGAAGTGCTCGCTGTACAGGAAAGCCCCGAGCAGGGCGCCGGTGCCGAGCGCGATGTTGATGACCCAGTAGTTGACCGTGTAGACGAACTTGCGTTGCCCGGGCGGAGTGACGTCGATGATCGTCGCGTCGTTGGCGGGCAGCGCGAGGTTCGTCCCGAACTTCACGATCGCGTAGCTGAAGTAAACGGCGAGCGCGCCCCAGCCGGCGTAGTAGGCGACCGCCATCAGCGCGAGGAAGGCCGTGCCCACGAGGTCGCCGGCCACGAGCACCGGCCGGCGTCCCCAGCGTTCGGACAGGTGCCCGCCCGCCAGCATGCCGACCACGGCGAAGGCGGCGAACACGAGGATCAGCGCGCCGGCGACGGCGACACCGACGTGCGCGGCGAGGTAGATGGCGATGAACGTGAGGATCATCGCGTCGATCAGCTTGTGGACGAACGCCAGCCCGATCCGGAGCCGGACGTTGCGGTGCAGTGCGAAGAAGTTCCTCATCGGACCTCCACCTCGATCAGGTCCCGGACGCGGGCGGCGCGGGCGTGGGCTTGCGCGGTGTCTTCGGAGCCGGTGAGGATGACGAAGCCGTGCCGGGTCTTGGAGCTCACCGTCTCGGGGAGCACGTCACCGGGCTCGAACGGGAAACTGAGGGTGTCCACGAAGTCCAGTGCTCTCGCTTCGTCCACACCGGACACCTTCCGCAGTTCTCCCGGCGGGAAGCCGAAGTACGCGATGTGGCCCACCTTCCGGGTCGGCCCCGGCAGCGAGGTCCGGCCGGCGAGGGCGGCGAACATCGCGCGCTTGACGTCGAAGTCCCGGGCGTGCTCGATCAGGTTCGGGATCTTGTCCCCGCCGAGCCGGGCCTGCGACTCGACGATCCGCGGCCCGTCGTCGGTCAGGATGACCTCGGTGTGCGCGGGGCCGCAGTGGTACCCGGCGGCGTCGAGCAGTTCCACGGCGAGCGCGGCGACCTGCCGGGTTTCGGGGGTCTCGGGTTCGCCGTGGACGTGCCCCCGCTCGACGAAGTGCGGCAGCGGGCCGAGCAGCTTCCGCGTCACGCCGATGACGTGGTGCTCCCCGCGGACGGTCATCGTCTCGACGCTGAACTCGGTGCCCCGCAAGTACTCCTCGACCAGCAGCGGTCCTTCGTAGCCGTCGAGTTCGCGGTGCCACCGGGGCAGCTCGGCCGGGTCGGTGAGCAGGAAGACCCCGCGGCTGGCGGACAGCCGGGTCGGCTTCACCACCACGGGCAGCGTGAAGTCGTCGAGCAGCGCGGGGATTTCGGTCCAGTGGTCCGCCGTGGCGAACCGGACCGCCGAGATCCCCTTGTCCCGCAGGAGGGTGCGCATCGCGAGCTTGTCGTTGAGCAGGGCGACCGAGCGGGGCGAGTTGACGGCCTTGCCGAGTTCATCGGCGACCTCGTAGGCGAGCTGCATGCTCTCCTCGCTGCCCACGTGCCAGACGAAGTCGGCGTCGGCCGCCGCGTCGCGGATCGTCTGCGCGTAGGCCGCGGAATCGGTGAAGTCGGTGAGGTGGAAGCCGTCGGCCTGGGCCTCGACCTCGCGGAGGTACTCGGGGGCCTGGGCGCCGAACAGCCGCCCGGCTTCGGCCGGGTCCCAGATCGCGGTGATCCGGAAGCCCTCGTCCTGCGCCTTCCGGAGGTACGCCTGGTACGGCATCACCATGACCAGGTTCGGCATGTCGGTTCTCCTGTCCGGGGTTCGGTGGGTCCAGCTTGGCCGCCGCGGCCATCGGCGGGACATCGAACGAGCATCGGTCACGACGGGCGGGTGGTGACCACGATCTGCTGCGCCGCCGCCTCGGCGATCCGGCCCGCCAGGTACGGGTCCGGCGCGGTCGCCAGCACGTGCCCGACCCGGTCTTCGTTGACCCGCAACGCGTCGACGTGCCCGCCGGGAGCGACCGCGACCACCGCTTCGAGCACCCCGGGCACCGCGGCCGCGATCTCCACCCCGCTCACGCTCGCCACCACCCCCGGGGCCGCGGTCAGGTACCGGATCGCGGCGCCGCCGGCCGGCACCGGCGCGGCCGGGACCGGCTCGCCGAGGTACTGGCGGATCAGCAGTTCCATCGTCGAGAGCCCCAAGCTCCGGTCCATCAGCTCGGTGATCCGGTCGCCCGCCGGCCGCGGGTTGATCTCGATCAGCTTCGGGCCGTCGGCGGTGTACTTGAGCTCGACGTGGGCGATCCCCAGGTCGAAGCCCACGGCGGTGGTCGCCGCCACCGCGGCCGCCTCCAGCGACGAGCGCACGTCGGCCGGGAGCGCCGTCGGGAAGCTGTGGCCCAGCTCGACGAAGCGGTTGCCGCCGCCGAGGATCTTGTCGGTCACCCCGAGCACGCGGACGCCGCCGGCCGACGCCAGGATCTCCACGCTCACCTCGAAACCGACCAGGCACTCCTCGACCAGCACTTCCGCCGCCCGGGGCTGGCCGCGGCGGTTGGCCGGCTCCGCGCGAATGGCCTCGAACGTCGAGCGCACCTCGGCCGGGCTCGCGCACCGGACGACGTGGGTGCCGCTGGTCTCGTCCACCGCCTTCACCACGCACGGGAAGCCGATCGCCGAAGCCGCCGCCACCGCGTCCGCGGCCGTCGTCACGACGCGGAACGCGGGGATCGGCACCCCGGCCGCGGCCCACCGGCGTCGTTGCAACGCCTTGTTGCGGGCCATCCGGATCGCCGCCGGGTCCGGGCCGGGGAGGCCGAGCTGGCGGGCCGCCTCCGCGGTCTGGACCACCTCGTACTCGGCCACCGACAGCAGCGCGTCGAGCGGCGCGGACGCGTCGACCGCCTTGACCGCTTCGAGCAGCGGCTCCAGCTCGTGGGTCGGGCACAGCACGATCTCGTCGACGCAGCCGTCGAGGACCTCGGTACCGCCCGGGGTCGCGTGGTAGCGGTCCAGCCCGCTGCTGAAGAACGTGACGTGCAGCCCCAGCGCGCGGGCCGCGCGCAGGGTGTCGAACCCGGACCCGGAGCGGTTCGACTCGACGATCCCGATGCGTTTCATGACCGTTCCCTCACTCGTAGTCCAGGCCGGGCGTGCGTGCCCGCTTCAGCTCGAAGAAGTGCGGGTTGCGCGCGAGCGCCACCGCCCCGTCGAACAGGCTCACCGCCTCCTCGCCCCGCGGGATCGCGTTCAGGACCGGGCCGAAGAAGCCCACGCCGTCGAGGTGGATCGCCGGGGTGCCGAGGTCCGCGCCGACCGGGGCCAGCGCCTCGGCGTGGCTCTTGCGGAGGGCCTCGTCGTAGTCACCGCTCGACGCCGCGTCCGCGAGCGACGCCGGGAGCCCGACCTCGGCCAGCGCCTGCGCGACGACGTCCGGGTAGTCCTTGTTCCGTCCGTGGTGGATCCGGGTGCCAAGCGCGGTGTAGAGGTCCCGCAGCACCTCTTCACCGTGGTGCTGGGCCGCGGCCACGCAGACCCGCACCGGGCCCCACGCGCGGTCGCAGAACTCGCGGTACCACGGCTCGAGCTCGCGGTCCTCGTTGAGCACCGCGAGGCTCATCACGCGGAAGCTCAAGGTGATGTCCCGCCGCTGCTCCACCTCGAGGATCCACCGCGAGGTGATCCAGGCGAACGGGCAGGCGGGGTCGAAGTAGAAGTCGACCTTCACGGATTTCCCTTCTCAGACGGCGTGGAGCCAGCGGAACTCGTCGGGTGCCTGGCCGTGCTGGACGTCCAGCAGCGCGCCCAGCACGCGGCGGGTGACCGGGCCGGTCGTGCCGTCGCCGACCGTCCACTCGCGACCCGGGGTGGCGGCGGACCCGACCGGCGCGACGGCGCGGGCGGTGCCGCAGGCGAACGTCTCGGTGATGCGCCCGGACCGGCAGCCGCGCTCCCAGTCGTCGATCGTGACCGGCTCCTCCACGACCTCCAGGCCGAGCCGCGGGGCCAGCGCCAGGATCGAGTCGCGGGTGACGCCGGCCAGCAGCGTGCCGCTCAACGGCGGCGTGACCAGCCGGCCCGCCTCGACGAAGAACAGGTTCGAGCCGCCGACCTCTTCGACGTACCGGCGTTCGCGCGCGTCGAGCCAGACGACCTGGTCGCAGCCGTGCTCGGCGGCTTCCCGCTGGGCCAGGTAGGACCCGCCGTAGTTGCCGCCGCACTTGACCGTGCCGGTGCCGCCGTCGACCGCGCGGACGTAGTCGGGCGAGGCCCACAGCCGGATCGGCGCCGGTTCGGCGGCGGGCCGGGCGGGACTGCCGATGACGGCGAAGAGGTACTCCTCGGCCGGCCGGTTCGACAGGTGCGTCTCCGCGGCGATCATGAACGGCCGCAGGTAGAAGCTGTGCCCGCGGGTTCGAGGCACCCAGTCGCGGTCCACGCGCACGAGCGCCGTGACGGCGGCCAGGAAGTCCACTTCGGACAGTTCGGGCATGGCCATCCGCCGGGCCGAGCGCGCGAACCGGCGGGCGTGGTCGCCGGGGCGGAAGAGCGCGTGCCGGCCGTCGGCTCGCCAGAACGCTTTCAGGCCTTCGAAGATCGTCTGTCCGTAGTGGAACGCCATGGTGGCCGGGTGCAGCGAGAACGCGGCGAGCGGGCCGGTGCGGGCGTCGTGCCAGCCGTGCTCGGCGTCCCACCGCGCGGTCACCATGTGGTCGGAGTAGAGCGAGCCGAACCCGGGCATCCGCAGCAGGGCCTCCCGCTGCTCGGCCGGCATCGGGTCGATCCGCTCGGGGGTGAACTCCAGGGTCGTCATCGGTGCCTCTCACGTTCGAAACGGGCCAGCGCCCGGTCGGCCAGCGGGCCGGACAGCCCGAGGTAGCCCGCCGGGTCCAGCAGGTCGGGGGGAACGTCGACGTCGAGCACGTCGACCAGGTCGGCGCCGGTCCGCTCGGCTTCGGCGGCCGCCGCGGCGAGCAGCCGCTTGGCCGCGCCTTTGCCCAGCACCGGCGCCAGCACGGCGTTGACGCGCTCGGAGACGATCGCGCCCCTGGTCAGCCGCAGGTTCGCGGCCATCGCTTCGGGCGAGACGCGCAGCGACGCGGTGAGCCGGGCCGCGTTGGCGGCGGCCCCCGCCGCGGTGCGCAGGCACTCCCGCAGCGGCTGCCACTCGGCGTGCCAGCCGCCGGCGGACCGCTCGTCTTCGGCGGTCATCGACTGGAACAGCACGACGGCGAGCGGCGGCAGCTGCCGGGCCGCGGTCGCCACCAGCGTCGCGAACACGGGGTTGTGCTTCTGCGGCATGGCCGAGGACGCGCCCCGCCCCGGCGCCCGCTCTTCGGTGACCTCGCCGATTTCGGTGCGGGACAGCACGAGGACGTCGTTGGCGATCTTGCCGAGGGCACCGGTGGTGACGAGCAGCGCCGAAGCGACGTCGGCGATCGGCGTGCGGATCCCGTGCCACGGCGCCACTTGCGGCGCGAGCCCGAGCTTCGCGGCCACCCGATCGGGCAGCGCCGAGCCCGCACTTTCACGTGAAAGTGCGGCCTCGGCGTACTCGTGGTAGGCGGCCAGGGTGCCGGCCGCGCCGCCCAGTGAGACCGGCAGGGCGGCGCGGGTCCGGCGCACCCGCTCGACCGCGTCGAGCACGCCGTGCAGCCAGGTCGCCGCCTTGAGCCCGAAGGTGACCGGGACGGCGTGCTGGGTCAGGGTGCGCCCGGCCATCGGCGTGTCCCGGTGCGCCTCGACCAGCCCGGCCAGGCTTTCCGCGGTGGCCAGGAGGTCGGCTTCGACGCGGTCGAACGCGGCCGCGCACAACAGCACCAGCGCCGTGTCGAGGATGTCCTGGCTGGTGCTGCCGCGGTGCACGTACTCCGCGGCGCTCTCGTCGACCGCCGCCGTGAGCTGGGCGACGAACGCCACCACCGGGTTCGCCGTCTCGCGCACGCCGTCGGCCACCGCGGCCACGTCGAGGCGCTCCGGCACGGCCGCGGCCCGGATGGCCTTCGCCGCTTCTTCGGGGATCACGCCCAGTTCGGCCTGCGCCTCGGCGAGCGCGACCTCGGTGGCGAGCATCGCGGTCAGCAGCGCGTGGTCGTCGACGAGCGCGCCCGCGCCCGTCCCCGCCCACGCCGCGGCGAGCAGCTCGGTCACGCGGTCCTCCCCAGGTCGTCCCGTTCCGCGGCGAGCCGCAGGCACGAGCGCGCGATCGCGTCGGCGTCGCCGAGGATCACGGAGTTGACGCCGGGCCGGATGCCCGCGGCGGTCACCCAGTGCACGGCTTCGGTCGGCACGCCGAACGCGAACCGCCGCGGGTGCGGCCGGTCGGCGGCGTCGAGCAGGTGGTACGGCCGCCGGCTGACGGCCAGGCCGCCGGTGACGTACTCGCCGATGCGGTACGGGCGGCACTCGCCGCGCGCGAGCAGCGCCCGCAGCAGCGGGTCGGTCGTGCGCCGCAGGTCGGTCTCCGGCAGGCGGGCCTCGATCAGGGTGCCGGCCCGCACGGTGACGTCGGGGCAGGCCGCCGACCACGCGGTGAACCGGCCGCCGTCGCCTTCGACCCGCAGGTCCGGGCCCAGCACTTCGAGCACACCCGCGTCCAGCAGCGCGGCGAACTGCTCGACGCGTTCGGCGGGCGGACCGATCGACAGGTACGCGTTGAGCGGCATGTACCAGCGCCGCAGGTCGTCCCGGTAGGACGCACCGGACAGACCGCGGTGGTCGACGACCAGCCGGATCTCGTTGCGCAGGTCGCGCAGGACGTCCGTGGCCGCCTTGAGCGGCCCGCTCACGTTGCCGCGGCGGGCCTCCGCCAGCTCCTCGTCCACATAGGACCGCAGCCACCCGCGGAACGCCTCCGTCGAAGCGAGCGCGGCGGCGGGGTACGGCGTGGCGACCCGGCGCCAGTCCCAGGTCTCCTCGACGCCGAACTTGGCCAGCACGATCCGCTGCGCCTCGGTTTCCCGCACCGCCAGGGGGTTTCCGGTGAACTCGGCGAACCCGGCGGCCGCGAACGTCTCGGTGAACTCCTCGACGTCGCAGGCGCAGCCCCGCGCGCGCACCACGGCCGCGTAGAAGACCGTCCGGACCTCCTGGTCGATCAGCGGCCAGACGTCCCGGCGGAAGTCGGCACCGCCCAGGGCGCGCAGCCGCGCGATCACCTCGGGCGTGAGGTACTGCGGCTCGTGCCGGCCGGACGCGCCCTTTTCGTTGCGGGCGCGGGCCTGGTACGGCACCCCGCGCCGCGAGCCGGCGATCAGCTTCGGCTCCCGGCCGGACGGCACGTAGGCGAGCGTGCCGTCCGGGGACCGGGTGAACTCGCCGCCGCGGCCGAGCGTGAGCAGGGCCAGGTGGTCGAAGAAGTTCAGGCCCATCCCGCGCAGCAGCACCGGCTCGCCCGCGGGGACGTCGGCCAGCGCGACGTCGGCCGGGTTGTCCGGCGCGAAGTACCGCAGGCCGTGCCGCTCGGCGTACCGGCCCAGGTCCGCCTCGGCCGGGCCGGGCTCGTGCGGCAGGTGCCCCAGCGAGAGGACGACGGCGGCCAGGCCGCCGATGCTCGTGCCGTCGTCCAGCACGACTTCCTGCCGCCCGCCGCCGGTGTCGCGGACGTCGACCGCGCGCGCCGGGTGCGTCACGAACTCGAGCGACGGCGGCGCGAGCCGGGTGATCCGCCGCCGCGTCCACCGCAGGTAGCTGCCGTAGAACGCCCGTGACGGGTAGTCGTCCGGCCCCAGCGCGGCGGCCTCGGCGCGGACGGCGTCCGGCACGTCCGGGCTGCCGAGCAGCGCGATCGACCGCGCCCACTCGTAGAGGCTCGGGCCGCGCACCACCGGGCCTTCGCAGTCGACAGTCTCGTCGACGAACATGGTCACCTGGGCGGCGACGGTGTTCATCAGCAGCAGGCGGTCCTGCGTGCTCCGCCACACCTGGCCGCCGTCGGCCACGCGCGGGTCGACGAGGTGGACGACGAGCCGTCGTCCCGGTGGCACGAGCGCTCCGGCGTTGGCGCCCAACCGCTCCGCCACCGACAGCCCGCGCGGGCCGAGCCCGACCACGGCGATCTCCGACGTCTCCCCGAACACGTTCTTCCCACTCCTCAGGTCAATACCGCTGCAAGGTGCGGCCGAGGCCGGCCGCGGTGGCGGCCAGCCGGGTCATCAGCCCGGCGAACCGCGCCGGCCGGATGGCCTGGTTGCCGTCGCAGAGCGCCTGCTCCGGCTGGACGTGGACGTCGATCAGCAGCGCGTCCGCGCCCGCCGCGACCGCGGCCAGCGACAGCGGCTCCACCAGCTCCGGCCGGCCGCCCGAATGGCTCGGGTCGACGATCACCGGCAGGTGCGTCCGCTGCTTCCACAGCGCCACCGCCGTCAGGTCGAGCGTGAACCGCGCCGACGGCTCGAACGTCCGGATGCCGCGCTCGCACAGCACGACCTGGTCGTTGCCCTCCAGCAGCAGGTACTCGCCCGCGGCCAGGGTTTCCTCGACCGTGCACCCGAACCCGCGCTTGAGCACCACCGGCAGCCCGCTCTGGCCCACCGCGCTCAGCAGCGCGAAGTTCTGCATGTTCCGGGCCCCGATCTGGAACCCGTCGACGACCTCGGCCAGCCGCTTGACGTGCTCGGGGTCGACGACCTCGGTGACGAACGGCAGCCCGGTCCGCTTCCGGGCCTCGACGAGCAGCTCGAGCCCGGTGAACCCGAGACCCTGGAACGAATGCGGCGACGTGCGCGGCTTGAAGACCCCGCCCCGCAGGGCGACCGCGCCGTGCTCGGCGACGACCGCCGCCGTCGCCAGCATCTGCTCCGGTGTCTCGACCGCGCACGGCCCGGCGATGACCGCGACCGAGCCGTCGCCGATCGTGGCCGGCCCGATGCGCACCTCGGTCCCGGCGGGCCGCAGCTCCCGGCGGCCCAGCCACGCTTCCCCGCCGCGCGGCACGTGCCGGCTCGGCAGCGGCAGGTCCGCCGCCGCGGCGAGCAGCTCGGGGTTGTCCACTCCGGACACCGGGAGCACGTGGCTGCCGCCGAGCCGGTACATCTGCGTCGGCGCCCCCGCGGATTCGAGGTAGCGCAGCCAGCCGTCGACCCCGGCGCGGGTCACGGTCTCGTCGAACACGAGCAGCAGGTCTTGGTCGGTCACGGCGATCGTCTCTTCTCGGCTGGTCACGCGAGCGCGTCGCTCGTCGCGAGGTTCTTGCCCCGGCGGTCACGGACGTAGACGGCGAGGTCCTTGTACTTGTCGCGCAGGAAGCGCTTCAGCGACTTGCCCGTGACGCCGAGCGGGAAGTCCCCGTCGGCGGTGGCCACCTCGACCACGGACAGCTCGGGTTTCCCGTGCGCGCGCAGGGTTTCGTTGGCGGCGAACAGCACCTTCTCCGGGTCGACGCCCTCCCCGGTCACGACGGCGACGGCGACCTTCTCGTCCCCGAAGCCCCCGGCCACGACCGTGCAGTCGTCGACGCCGCCGACCTCGTTGAGGATCAGCTCCTCCATCTGCACGGAGTAGCCCGGCCCGCTCGTCGTGTGCACCACGTCGACGGCGCGGTCGACCTGGTAGAAGTTGCCGTCCTCGTCGCGGTAGGCGACGTCGCCGGTGAGCCAGTAGCCGGCCAGCTTGCTGCGGTAGTACGTGTCCTGGTTGCCCCAGTACCCGACGGTCATCGACGGCGGTTTCGCGCCGAGGAAGCCGATTTCGCCGGGCTCGGCGAGCGTGCCGTTCTCCCGGACGACGGCGACTTCGGCGTACCCGACGGACTTGCCGACGCAGCGGTCGTCGCGCTCGGTCGCGAGGGTGCGCGGCTTCATGAGCACGCCCCAGCCGAGTTCCGTGGTGCCGAGCCGGTCGAGGAACGCGGCCGGCGGCAGCTCCGGCGACCGGCGGCCCAGGATGTCCTTGAGGTGCCGCTCGTGGATGGCGTCCGCCATGGACACCCAGATGTTCACCGAGTCCAGCGCGCCCTTCGGCGTCTCGATCGCGGAGAGCTCCGGGTAGGCGTGCCCGAAGGCCATCACCATGGTCGGCTGGTGCTCCTGGACGGCGCGCGCCAGCTCGGCGCCGGAGACGTCCCGCCAGACCACCATCGGCTGCCCGCCCAGCACGGCGTAGGCGTTGAACGAGACGCAGCCCTGGTGGGACTGCGGAAGCGCGTTCAGGATGACGGCGTCCGGCTCTTCCTGGTAGTTGACCGCACGCCACTTCGGACCGTCCAAAAGGGTCTTGTGCGTGTGGATGACCGGCTTCGGCAGCCCGGTGGTGCCCGAGGAGTGCATCAGGCCGACCGGGTCGTCCGGGTGGTGCCGGAACCGGTTCGCGTCCGGCAGGACGGCGGACGGCGGTCCACTTTGGTCGGTGTGGACCCAGCTCAGGTCCAGCCGGTCGAGGTCCGGGGTGAGGCGGCCGAGCCGCGTTTCGTCGGTGTAGAGGGCGGTGGCGCCGCTGCGTTCGATCAGCGCGGCGGCGCTTTCCCGGGGCGCGTTGCTGTTGATCAGCATGGCGATCGCGCCGATCTGCGCCAGCGCCGAGAGGTGGATGAAGTACTGGATGGAGTCCGGCGGGAAGACCGCGACCCGGTCGTGCGGCCGCACCCCGCGCTCGAGGTACCACACCGACCAGCTCTGCACGAGGTGGTCCAGGTCGCGCAGGCTGAACCAGTGCCGCGTTTCCCCGTCGGTGTACGGGATCGGCGTCAGCGAATGAATGAACGGCTCGTCCGGGCGGGGGTTGAGCGCCAGCATGGCGGGCAGCAGGTTCCCGCCCCCGATGGCCGGGTCGTCGAGAACCCGCGCCCGCAGCTCGGGGCTCAGTACGGTCTGGTGCGTGAACTCCATGGCATCACTTTCCGGTGCAGGCCCAAGGATCCGCGGTCCGGACCCGAAGACGAGCTTGCCGGATCCCGCCATCGGCCCGGCCTTCCCGGCGCATCGGCCGTGCATCGGCCCGGAAACCCGTTCCGGGCACGAAAAAACCGGCTCCCGCACGGGAAGCCGGTTCGCGCGCCGGTTCAGCCGAAGCTGCACTCCAGTTCGGTCACCGCGGGCAACGTCGTCCGCCCGAACGTCTTGAGCAGCGCGTCGTCGAGATCCGGCTCCTCCGCCTTCGCCCGCGCGTGCTCCTGGACCAGCTCGTGGAAGTGGTACTGCCCCGCGGTCCGCTGGCGGAGCAGGTGCGCGTCGAAGAGCTCCTCCAGTGCCCGCTCGGCCTCCGCCGCCTGCTGGTTGACCAGCAGGGCCGCCGTCCCCGCGTCGAACTCTTCGCCCGGGTGCGCGGTCGCGCCGAGGATCCGGAACAGCCGGCGCTGCCCGGCCGTCAGCTTCCGGTACGACACTTCGAACTGCGAAGCCACGCTGCGGTCGCCCAGCCTCAGCTCGGTGAGCCGCTTCGCCGGGTCGCGCAGGCGGAACACCAGGTCGTCGAGCGACCACGCCTGGCGGTTGTGGAAGCGCCACGCGGCGATCCCGACCGCCAGCGGCAGGTTCCCGCACCGGGCCACCACTTCGGCGACCGCGTCCGGCCGGTGCGCGGTGCGCTCCGGGCCCGCGATGCGCGTGAACAACGCCGCCGCGTCCGCCGCCGGGAAGACGTCGAGCGAGCGGGACGTCACCCCGTCGAGGCCCGCGAGGCGGCGCCGGCTGGTGAGGATCACCTGCGCCTTGCCCGTGCCCGGCAGCAGCGGGCGGACCTGCTGGGCGTCGAGCGCGTTGTCCAGCACGACGAGCACGCGCCGCTCGGCGACCACGGCCCGCCAGCGCGCGGCTCGCTGGTCGGCTTCGCGCGGGATCTGCTCCGGCGGGAGGCCGAAGTCCAGCAGCAGCCGTTCCAGCGCCGCGGCGGGTTCGAGGGGTTCCTGCCCCGCGGTGTGCCCCTGCAGGTCGAGGAACAGGTGCCCGTCGGGGAACCCCTGCGCCAGCTGGTGGGCGAGCCGCACGGCCAGCGTCGTCTTGCCGACGCCCGCCATGCCGTCGATGGCGAGGATGCTCAGCGCGGTCCCGGCCGATCGGCTGGCGGCCAGGAACCGCAGCTCCTCGGCGCGGCCGGTGAAGTGCGCGGTGTCGTACGGCAGGAAGGATCGGCTCGGGGCCGGCGCGGCCTCGGCCGGCTCGGCGGGCGGCTCCGGCAGGTCGTCCCGCAGGATCCGCTCGTACAGCTCGCGCAGGCTCGCCCCCGGGTCGACGCCCAGCTCGTCGCGCAGCAGCCGCCTGCCCTGCTCGTACGCGTTGAGCGCGTCGGCCGTGCGGCCGCACCGGTGCAGCGCGAGCATCAGCAGCTTGCGGGTCTCCTCCCGCAGCGGGTGCCGCGAGACGAGCTCACCCAGCTGCGGCACCACGGCGGCCGCTTCGCCGCCGTCCAGCCGCAGCCCGATGAGCCGTTCGGTCGCGGTCAGCCGGTTCTCCTCGAACCGCGCCGCGACGATCTCGAAGACCGGGCTGTTCAGCCCGGAAAGCGCGGGCCCGTCCCACAGGGCGAGCGCCGCCTCCAGGTGTTCCGCGGCCGCCGCGGTGCGCCCGACGGCGGCGGCCGCGGAAGCCGCGGCGACCATCCCGGTGAAGCGGTGGGCGTCGACGTCCTGGGCGTCCACGGTGACACGGTAGCCGGGACCGTCCTTGACGACGATGTGCTTGGCCGCGCCGAGGCTGCGTCTCAGCGCGGCGACGGCGTTGTGCAGCTGTCTTCGCGCGGTCACCGGCGGTTCGCCGTCCCACATCGCCTCGAGCAACCGGTCGGCGCTGACCACCTTGCCGGCGTTGAGCAGCAGCATCACCAGGAGCCGCTGCTGGCGCAGCCCGCCGAGGTCCACCCGCTCCCCGTCGTGCTGGACCCGCAAGGTGCCGAGCAACTTGAAGTACACTTTCGATCCTCCCCCGCCGTCTCACCGGAACATAGCGAAAAAATGCGCGCGGCAAAACGGAAAAAGCAGCACGGTGTTTTGGGCGACCGCGCTCCGCGACGAAGGTGAATCACCTGTCGCCGGTCCGCGCGGTCGAAAGTTTTTCCCGGACCCGATCGGCGGCGGCACAATTCACCGCACGCCGGAAAAGCGCGGTCAGCCCGGCGGTGCGAGCGCCGGCGCGCGGTAGACCGAAAGCTCCCCGGTACCGGCCAAGCCCAGCCCGGCCAGTTCCGCGACCACGGCCGCGGCGAGCCCGGGCCGCGCTTCGACGGCCTCGTGCGAAGGGGTATCCACCTCCACCCGGAATCCCCGGCCGAGGAGCCGGACGCGCAGGTCGCGGGGGCGGATGCCCGCCTCGGCCAACCGCGCGCCCACGGCGATCTCGGCGCGTTCCACCAGTCCCAACCTCCGTAAAGAGACCGGCACGCCGACCTGGATACGTGACGCGAGACACGGAGTCGACGGCTTGTCGGACACGGACAGTGACCAGGCGGCCGCGAGCGCGCGAACGTCGTGTTTCCCCAGGCCGGCGTCGGCCAGCGGCTCGGCGACATGCAGCTCTCGCGCGGCCCGCAGGCCGGGCCGGTGCAACGCTCGGTGGTCGTCCGCGTGCGTCCCGGTGGCCACGTGCGCGAACCCCCGCCGGGAAGCGAGCGCGCCGATCGCGCCCAGCACGGTCTGCTTGCAGAAGTAGCAGCGGTCGCCGGCGTTGGCCCGGTAGCCCGGCGACGCCAGTTCGGCGACCGGGACCTCGGCCAGCTCCGCGCCGATCCCCGCCGCGAACTCCCGCGCGGCCGCGAGCTCGGCCCGCGCCAGGCTCGGCGAGTCGGCGATCGCCGCCAGCACGCGCTCCCCCGGCAGTGCCCGCACGGCCGCGGCCAGCACCAGCGCCGAGTCGACCCCGCCGGAAAAAGCCACCACCACACTCCCCAGCTCCCGCACCCCGCGCAGCAGCCGATCTTCGATTCCGGCGGTCATCGCCGCATTTCCCCTGGTCGCGCCGACCCGGTGATCAATTGTCCAAAAGAAAGGCGCACCTGTTCCCCCGATCAAGGCATTGGTTCGCGCCGCGAACTCCCCTCGGCGCAGTTTACACAGGGAGCGGAAGAACACTAACGTGTCGAACGTGGAATCGACAGAGGCAATCGCGGATCTCGGCTTTGCCCGGCTGGACCTGGACCGGGCCGTCCGAACGGGGGATCCGGAAGTGGTGTTCGGCGCGGGGAAGACGCCCGAACAGATCAGCGCGGCGCTCGCGCGGTTGTGTCAAGCCCATCCCACCCGCGCCGTGCTCGCCACCCGCGTCGGCGAGGAAGCGCGGGCCCGGTGTCGGGAAACCTTGCCGGGCGCGGACATCGACGACGTCGGGCGCACGGTGACGCTCGGCCCGCTGCCCGCACCGCGCGGCCGGGTCGCGGTCGTCTGCGCGGGCACCTCCGACCTGCCGGTCGCGCGGGAGTGCGCGACGACGGTGGCGGTCTTCGGCGCGGAACCGGACCTCGTCGTCGATGTCGGGGTGGCCGGGCTGCACCGGCTGCTGGCCGAACGCGACCGGATCGCCGCCGCCGACGCCGTGATCGCGATCGCCGGGATGGAGGCCGCGCTGCCGACCGTCCTCGGTGGACTGTGCGGGGCGCCGTTGATCGCCCTGCCGACGAGCGTCGGCTACGGCTGGCATCTCGACGGGCTGACCGCGTTCCTCACCATGGTCAACAGCTGCGCCCCCGGCGTGGTGACGGTCAACATCGACAACGGCTTCGGCGCGGGCGTGGCCGCCGCGCGCGTGGCCCGGCAGTCGGTGCGGTCATGACGGTCGCGTGGATCGACGCCGGCAACGGGTGCGCCGGCGACATGCTGCTGGCCGCGCTGGTCGACGCGGGCGCGGACTTCGACGGGATCCTCGCCGGCCTGTCGCGGCTGCCGGTCGGCGACGTCGCGCTGCGCACGGAAGTGGTGCGGCGGCACGGGTTGCGCGCGCGGCGGGTGGTCGTCGACGCGCCGGAGACGCGACATGCCCGGCACCTGCCGGAAATCCTCGAGCTGATCGCCGCCGCCGGGCTGCCCGCCGCCGCGGAAGGCTTTGCCACCAAGGTGTTCGGCAGGCTGGCCGAAGCGGAGGCCGCCGTGCACGGCATCGAGCCGGCGCGCGTGCACTTCCACGAGGTCGGCGCGCTGGACGCGATCGTCGACATCGTCGGCTGCGCGCTCGGCCTGGAAATGCTGGGGCTGCTGGGAGCGACCGTCACGGTGTCGCCGATCGCGGTGGGCGGCGGCACGGTGACCGCGGCGCACGGCAGGCTGACGGTGCCCCCGCCGGCGGTGCTCGCGCTGCTCACCGGCGTTCCCGTCGCGGCCCACCCGGCCGCCCGCGAGCTGTGCACCCCGACCGGCGCCGCCCTGCTCGTGACGCTGGCCGACGCGTACGGCCCGATGCCGGCGTGCGTCCCGCGGCAGGTCGGCGTCGGCGCGGGCACGGCCGACCCGCCCGGGCACGCGAACATCGTCCGCGTGGTCGTGGGCGAAGAGTCGGCGCCGGCGCCGTCGTGGGTGCGCTCGACGATGACCGTCGTCGAGACGACCGTCGACGACCTCGATCCCCGCCTCTGGCCCGAAGTGCTGGCGGCCCTGCGCGGCGCGGGCGCGGCGGACGCGTGGTGCACCCCGGTGACCGCCCCGAAGGGCCGGCCCGGCGTGGTGCTCACGACGCTGGCGCCCGACGACCGCGTCGACGGCGTCTGCGCGGCGATCTTCGCGCACACGTCGACCCTGGGCCTGCGCCTGTCCCCGGTCGAGCGGCGTTCCCTGCCGCGCGACAGCGTCACGGTCGACTACCGGGGCACGCCGGTGAGCGTGAAGCGCGGCTACCTCGACGGGGTGGTGGTCACGGCGCAGCCGGAGTACGAGGAGGTCCGGGCCGCGGCGGAGGCGACCGGGCAACCGCTGCGGCGGGTGCTGGAGGAGGTGCGCGCACTGGCGCCGGTTGCCGAGGCCACCGCGGGGTAGCCGGACCGCATGGCGGACGTGCGAGTTCGACGCAGTACCGCCCGGACGGCCGCGCTGCTGTTCGGGGTCGCGTTCCTGGTGGTGGGGGTGCTGGCCGCGCGCGCCAACGCCGCTTCCCGGGCGTTCCAGATGTTCGGCGGCGGGGTCTACGTGCTGCTGTGGGTGTTCGGCCTGGCGATGGACCACGACAGCCCGGCCGACTTCCTGCCCGTGGACAACGCGGACCTCAGCCGGGCTCCGTCCGGGGACCGGCTCACGGCTTCCGGCCCACCCCCGTGGCGATCTCGCGCAGCCGGTGGCGGTCCGGGGCCAGCGGCGCCGTGTCCCCGCCCGCGCCTTCGCGCAGGCCGGCGAAGAACTCCTTCAGCGTGGCCTCCGCGTCGTGCCGCGGCCGCCAGTCCAATTCGGACTCCGCGCGGCCGGTGTCCATGACCGGGAGCCGCAGCACCGCGTCGAACAGGCCCGGGGTCGCCGGGACCGCGTGCAGGCGCCAGGCCGCGTCCACCGCCGCGCGGGCCACGCGCGCGGGGACCGGGATCGTGCGGGCGCCCAGCAGCGAAGCCACGAACCGCGGATCCACCACCGGCCCGGTCGCGATGTTGAACGGCCCGCGCACCGGCCGCGTCACCGCGCGGCGGACGGCGTCGCCCAGGTCGGCCGTGTGCACCACCTGGAAGCGGAGCCCGCGGACGTCCGGCACCACCGGGAGCAGCCCCGGCCGCACCAGGGAACCCGGCACGAACGGACCACCGAACAACCGCCGCTGCTCGGTGGCCGCGCGGCGCTGGAACACGAAGCCCGGCCGCATCCGGACGACGTCGACGGCCGGGTGGCGGGCCTCGAACGCGTCGAGGTAACGCTCCAAATAGGACTTTTCCCGCGGGTAGGCCGCTCCCGGCCAGCCGTGCGTCGGCCAGTCCTCGGTGACCGGCTCGTCGTCCGCACGCGGCGAGTACGCCCCGATCGAAGACGTGTGGACGAGCTTGGGCACGCCGGCGGCGGCCACCGCCTCGAACACCCGCATCGAGCCGAGGACGTTCGCGCGCCAGGTGCGTTCCGGCCGGCGGGCCGGCTGGAACAGCCACGCCAGGTGCACGACCGCGTCGGCGCCGTGGAAGAGCGGCGCGAGGTCGGCGCGCTCGACGTCGGCCACGACGATCCCGTCGGCGGGCCGTCGCGCCAGCCCGACGACGCTGTCGACCTGCGGGTCGGCGCTCAAGGCGCCGACCACGCCGGTCCCGATGTTGCCGGTCGCCCCGGTGACCACGATGCGCATCCGGGGCGGTTACCCGGCGCCCGGGCGATCAACCCTGCTATGTTCGGGGTGTGGCAGGTGACCTCGACATCTCCGGATAGCTCCGGAGCAGCAGGCCCCCGGCAGTGCCGGCGCGGGCCGCTTTCGTCGACCATTTTTCCCGCCACACACCGCAAAGGTCTCCAGCGTGTCCGAAATCGTCCTGTCCGGCCTGTCCTTCTCCTGGCCGGACGACACCCCCGTCTTCGACCACCTCTCCGCCACCATCCCCGCCGGCCGCACCGGGCTCGTCGCGCCGAACGGGTCCGGTAAGACGACGCTGCTCAAGCTGGTCGCCGGGGTGCTGCGGCCGACGGCGGGCAGTGCCACCGCCGACGGCGTCCTCGGCTACCTGCCGCAGGACCTGCCCCTGTCCGGCGAGCCCTCCGTCGCCGAAGTCCTCGGCGTCGCACCGGTCCTGCGCGCCATCGCCGCCGTCGAGGCCGGGGACGCCGCCGAGGAGCACTTCACCACCATCGGCACCGACTGGGACGTCGAGGAACGCACCCGCGCCCAGCTCGACCGGCTCGGCCTCGACGTCGCACTCGACCGGTCGCTGAGCACGCTGTCCGGCGGACAGATCGTCTCGCTCGGCCTGGCCGCGCAGCTGCTGAAGCGCCCCGACGTGCTGCTGCTCGACGAACCCACGAACAACCTCGACCTGGCCGCGCGGCACAAGCTGTACAGCGTGCTCGACGACTGGTCCGGCTGCCTGCTCGTGGTCAGCCACGACCGCGCGCTGCTCGACCGGGTGGACCGGATCGCCGAGCTCGACCGCGGCGAAATCCGGTTCTACGGCGGGAACTTCACGGCGTACGAAGCCGCCGTCCGAGCCGCGCGCGAGGTCGCGGAGAAGAACATCCGCAGTGCCGAACAGGAAGTCAAGCGCGAGAAGCGGGAGATGCAGCAGGCGCGGGAACGGGCCGCGCGCCGGGCGAGCACGGCGTCGCGCAACCTCGGCAACGCCGGGCTGCCCAAGATCTTCGCCGGCACCATGAAGCGCAACGCCCAGGAGTCCGCGGCCAAGGCGGACGGCACGCACGCGGCGCGCGTCGGCGCCGCGAAGGCCAAGCTCGACCAGGCCGAGCGCGAACTGCGCACCGAGCAGAAGCTCAGCCTGGAGCTGCCGCAGACGGTGGTCCCGGCGGGCCGGACGCTGTTCGTGGGCGAGGGCCTGCGGGTACGCGACCTCTTCGGCGACGGCGTCGACCTGGCGATCCGCGGCCCCGAGCGGATCGCGCTCACCGGCCCGAACGGCGCCGGGAAGTCCACGCTGCTGCGGATCCTGCGCGGCGACCTCGAGCCCGACGGCGGTTCGGTGACCCGCGCCGACGGCCGGATCGCGTTCCTCTCGCAGCGGCTCGACCTCCTGGACGACGACCGTTCCGTGGCCGAGAACCTGGCCGCGGCCGCACCCGCGTTGCCGACGGCGCAGCGGATGAACCTGCTGGCGCGCTTCCTGTTCCGCGGCTCCCGCGTGCACCTGCCGGTCGGCGTGCTCTCCGGCGGGGAACGGCTGCGCGCCACGCTGGCCTGCGTCCTGTTCGCCGAACCGGCGCCGCAGCTGCTGCTGCTCGACGAGCCGACGAACAACCTCGACCTGCTCAGCACCGGGCAGCTGGAGAGCGCGCTGACCGCGTTCCGGGGCGCGTTCGTCGTCGTCAGCCACGACGAACGGTTCCTGGCCGCGATCGGCGCCGATCGGTGGCTGCGGCTGGAAAACGGTGACTTACACGGGTGACGTCGGGCGACGGTCGCCGCGGCGGCGGCCGGATTCCTAGCGTGGTGGCGTCACCCGCTGAAAGGAACACCATGTCCGAAGTGACCTACACCGCCGTCGCCACCTCCACCGCGGAGGGCCGCAACGGCGGCCGCGCGACCTCCGACGACGGCGCGCTCGACGTCACCCTCGCCGTCCCGAAGGCGTTCGGCGGCGCGGGCGACGGCACCAACCCGGAGCAGCTGTTCGCGGCGGGCTGGGCGTCCTGCTTCGTCGGCGCGGTGCGCCGGGTCGCGGGCGCGAAGAAGGTGCCGCTGAACGACCTCGCCGTGGTCGCGGAGGTCACCCTCCACCACGACACGGACGCCGGCGAGTTCCGGCTCAGCGCCGTGCTGCACCTGGAGGCGACCGGCATCGACCAGGCCACGGCCGACGAGCTCGTCAACGGCGCGCACCAGGTGTGCCCGTACTCGAAGGCGACGCGCGGCAACATCGAGGTCACCCTCGACGCGACGGTGGCGTGATGAAGCGCGCGCTCGGTGCCCTGGGCGTCGCGGCGGTCGTCGGGGCGGGCGTGCTCACCGCCGCCACCCCCGGCGCCGCCGTGACGTCGCACCCGAAACCGACGGTCGTGCTGGTGCACGGCGCGTTCGAGGACGCGTCGGCGTGGGCCCCGGTGACCCGGCGGCTGCTGGCCGAGCACTACCCGGTGCTCGTGCCGGCGGTCCCGCTGCGCGGCGTCGCGGCGGATGTGGCGTCGCTGCAAGGGGTTCTGGACGCGGTGCCCGGGCCCAAGATCCTCGTCGGGCACTCGTACGGCGGCTTGCTGATCAGCGAGCTGGCGGGCTCGACGCGTGAGGTGAAGGCTCTGGTCTACGCGGCGGCGTTCATCCCGGAGGCGGGTGAGACGGCGGGGCAGCTGAACGCCCAGTTCCCGGGTTCGCTGATCGGCCCGTCGACGACGCACGCGGTCGGCCCGGAGCTGTTCGTGAACGCGGCGAGCTACCCCTCGCTGTTCGCCGCGGGACTCCCGGCCCTGGACACCGCGGTCGCCGCGGCGGGCCAGCGCCCGATCCTGGCGGCGGCGTTCGACGAAAAGATCCTCGCCACGGCGCCCGCGGGCATCCGGAAGTACGCACTGGTGGCGACGCGCGACAACGCGATTCCCCCGGCGGCGGAACGCTTCGAAGCCCGGCGCGCGCACGCGTCGATCACCGAGGTGGACTCCCCGCACGCGATCGCGTCGGCGGCTCCCGACGCCGTCGTCGACGTCATCCACCGCGCGACCCGCTGAAAAGGGGCCCGGTCTTCCGGGCCCCTTTCTCACATCCGGTCGGCGTCCAGGATCGCCTGGGCGAACGGCCGCGGCGCTTCCTGCGGCACGTTGTGCCCGATGCCGTCGAAGACGCGGTGTTCGTACTTGCCGGTGAACTTCGCGCGGTACGCCTTGCCGTCCTTGGCCGCGCCGTCGAAGTCGCTGCCGATCGTGATCGACGGGACGCCGATGGTCGCTCCCGCGGCCAGTTTCTGTTCGTACGCCTCGTACTGCGGCTCGCCCGGAGCGAGGCTCAGGCGCCAGCGGTAGTTGTGGATGACGATGGCGACGTGGTCCGGGTTGTCGAACGCCGCCGCGCTGCGGTCGTACGTCGCGTCGTCGAAGTGCCAGGCTGGGGACGCCGTCTTCCAGATCAGCTTGTTGAAGTCGTGGCGGTTCGCCGCGTAGCCCGCCCGGCCGCGCTCGGTCGCGAAGTAGTACTGGTACCACCAGCCGAGTTCCGCCTGCGGCGCCAGGGGTTTCTGGTTCGCCGCCAGGTTGGTGACGATGTACCCGCTCACCGCGACGATCGACTTGCAGCGTTCCGGCCACAGCGCGGCGATGATGTCGACGGTCCGGCCGCCCCAGTCGTAGCCGCCGAAGACGGCCTTGTCGATCTTGAGCGCGTCCAGCAGCGCGATGACGTCGAGCGCCACGGCCGTCTGCTGGCCGTTGCGGACCGTCGCGGCGGACTTGAACACCGTCGGGCCGTACCCGCGCAGGAACGGGATGATCACCCGGTAGCCGGCGGCGGCCAGGATCGGCGCGACGTCGACGTAGCTGTACGGGTCGTACGGCCAGCCGTGCAGCAGCACCACCGGCTGCCCGGTCGCCGGGCCGGACTCGTGGTACGCCATGCTCAGCACCCCGGCGTCGGCGTGCTTCACCTCGCCGAGCGAAGTGTGCTCACCAGACCCGGCCCGCAGGTCGGGGCCCGGGGCCGCGGCGGGGGCGGCGGCCGGGGACGAGCAGGCCGCCAAGGAGGTCGCCGCCAGTCCCGCCGCGAACGCCTGCCCGAACCTTCTCCTGCTGATCATCTTGACTCCTGTGCGAAAGACCGTGGGACTTTCACGACGTTAAGGAGTGCCCGGTGAACTTCGCGCCCGTCAGGTGACGCAGCGGGTGTAAGTCACCCTTCGAGGGTCTTCAGCATCCCGGCGAGGTCGGCGCGGGAGCTCACGCCGAGCTTGGGGAAGATCCGGTGCAGGTGCGTGCCGACGGTCCGGTGCGAAAGGTACAGCCGCTGCCCGATCTCCCGGTTCGTCAGCCCCTCCGCGGCCAGCTGCGCGATGCTCAGCTCGTGCGGGGTGAGCTTGTCCCGGGCGTCCGGCCCGCGGTTCGGGCTCGACTCGCCCGCGCTGCGCAGCTCGCGCCGGGCCCGCTCGGCCCACGCCGTCATGCCGAGCGCGTCGAACGTCTCGCGGGCGGTGCGCAGGTGGGTGCGCGATTCGACGACCCGCCGCTGCCGCCGCAGCCACTCGCCGAACGCCAGGTGGACGCGGCCGCGTTCGGCGGGCCAGCCGGCCAGGTCGGCGGCCAGCGCCTCGGCGAACCGGTCGTCGGACGGGTCGAGCACGGCACGCGCGTACCGCAGCCCGGCGTGCAGCGCGGGCGACGGCGTTCCGAGGCACTCCAGCTCGGCCAGGACCTCCCGCATGGCGTCGGTCTGCCCGGCCCGGACGGCGGCTTCGGTCAGTTCGGCGACGCAGTACGCGCGCAACGCCAGCTGGTAGGCGGGGTCGGCGGGATCGAGCAGGCGCCGCAGGTCGGCGAAGGCGTCTTCGAAGCGGCCTTCGCTCAGGTTCGTGAGCCCGCGCGCGAGCTGGACGGTGGCGAGCACCGGCCGCGCCCCGGCGGCGAGCCCGGCGCGTTCGGCCTCGGCGGCCAGCGCCCCGGCCTGCCGGTGGTCCCCGCGCAGCGCGGCGATCTCGGCCTGGACGGCGGTGGCCAGCCCGCCCATGAAGGGCTGCCCGGTCTCCCGCGCGAACCGGACCGCCTCCGCCGCGGCCGGCCCGGCACCGGCCAGGTCCCCGAGCCGGGCGCGGCTCCACGCGAGCACGGCGAGCGCGCGCGGCAGCAGCCCGAGCCGTCCCTGCGCGCGGAGCCCGGGCGCGGCGGCCGCGGAGAACCGCGCGGCAAGGTCGAAGGCACCGACCTGGAGCGCGGCACTGCCGAGGTACCGGTCGACCTCGGGATCGGCGCCGGTACGGGCGGCCAGCGCACGAAGGTGCTTCAGGACGGCTTCGCCACGCTCGAAGGGGGCGACGTACGCGGTGACGGCCACGATCCGCGGGTCGTCGTCCGGGACGGGCAGCAGGTCGGCGACGTCGAGCAGCGCCTGCCGCGCCTGGGGCCCGGGCTCGGTCCAGAAGCAGCGCATGGCGGCGCTCCAGAGGATCCGCATGGCGGCGTCGTGCTGCCCGTCGGCCGCGACGGACCGGGCGACCCCTGCCAGCTCGGCGACGCGGGCGGGATCCTCGCGGACGCCGTCTTCGAACTCGCTGAGCAGCCGGCTCGCGGTGGCCCGGCGCCGGGGGTCGGCGGGCCGGGCGTCCCGCACCAGGCGTTCGGCGGTCTCCCGCCGCCCGGACTCGACGGCCAGCTCGGCCGCCTTGAGCAGCCGATCGGCCCGCGTCCCCGGTTCGGAGGTGAGGCGGGCGGCCTGTTCGAGCGCGGCGATGGCGGCAGCGGCCCCACCCCGGTACCGCGCCCGCTCGGCGGTGCGCTCGAGTTCTCCGGCAACGGCTTCATCGGGCCCGGCGGTGGCGGCGGCCTGGTGCCAAGCACGGCGGTCCGGCTGGTCGTGGAGCGCGTCGACGAGGGCGAGGTGGGCCCGGCGCCGCTCGAGCGCGTTGGCGGCGGCGGGGATGGCGGAGCGCATGAGCGTGTGGCGGAAGGTGAGGACGCCGGAGGTGAGTTCGACCAGCCGCGCTTCGACGGCGGGGGCGAGGATTTCGGGATCGGCGCTGGTCAGTTCAAGGAGCGTCGCGGTCGCCGCGAGGGTCTCCGCCAGCGACGTCGTCTCGTTCAGCGCCGCCACCAGCAACGCCGTCCGCGTCGCGGCCGGCAGTGCCGAAACCCGGGCCGTGAACGTGCGCTCCAACCGTTCCGTCAACGGCAGCACGGGGTCCAGCCCGTCGAGGTCGGCGGCCGCCGCGGGCAGTTCCGTCAACGCCAGCGGGAGCCCCGCCGCCTCCGCCAGCAGCCGGGTCCGGACCGACGGAGCCAGCCGCGGGGCCACCGAATCCAGCACCTCGGCCGCCGCGTCGGCGGGCAGGCGGTCCAGCGGCATCGGCGCCAGGCCCGCGTCGAGCAGCGGGGACTCCGCGCCGTCCCGGAGCGTGGCGACCAGGACGATCGGCTCGGTTTCGATGCGCCGCGCGACGAACGAGAGCACGTCCGCGCTCTCCCGGTCCAGCCACTGCGCGTCCTCCGCGACCAGCAGCAACGCCTTCGCCGCGGCCTCCTCGGCCAGCAGCGTCAACACCGCGAGCCCGACCAGGTAGGTGCTCGGCTGGTTCCCGTCCGCCAGCCCCAGCGCCGTCCGCAGCGCGTCCCGCTGCGGCGCGGGCAGCTCCGCCGCCCCGGCGCGGACGGGGTAGAGCAGCTGGTGCAGCCCGGCGTACGCGAGGTTCTGCTCGCCCTCGGCGCCGGTCGTGCGCAGCACCCGCAGCCCGGCGACCGACGCCGCGGCCGCCGTCTCGGTCACCAGCGCGGACTTGCCGATGCCCGCCTCGCCGCGGATGAGCACGCCCGCGCGGTCTTCCGGGCCGTCGACGAGCTCGCCCAGCTCCTTCAGCTCGGTTTCCCGGCCACGCAGCACCATGGAAACGACCTTACCCAAAGCACGTTTCCGCAGTTCACGGCCGAGTGACGTACACCGGCAGCGTCACCCGACGGGCGCGGCGCCATCGGTCACGCACCTAGCTTTCCCCACGAAAAGACGCAAGCGATCAGAGAGACCGATGAGACGCACACTCCTGGCGGCCGCCGTGCCGCTCCTGCTGACCACCGTCACGCAGCTCGCCCCGGCCGCCTCGGCAGCACCGGTGCCCACCTGCGCCGCCGTCGCGGTGCCCGCCCCGCCGGGCGCGAAGATCGAGTCCGTGTCGGCCGCGCCCAAGACCGGCTTCTGCCAGGTCACCGTCACCCTCACCCACGACGGCAGCGACCACGTCAAGGTCGTCGTCGGGCTGCCCGACACCGGCTGGACCGGCCGCCTCCAGGCCCTCGGCGGCAGCGCCTACGCCGCCGGCGAGTTCGGCGCGCCGTTCACCCAGGCGGTCGAGGACGGCTACAGCGCGGTCACCACGGACGCCGGCGTGTCCGAGAACGCGCTGGACACCTCGTGGGCGCTGACCGACGGCAAGGTGAACCGGACCCTGCTGACCAACTTCGCCACCCGGTCGACGCACGACGAGGCCGTGATCGGCAAGGCCGTCACGGAACGCCACTACCAGCGGCCGATCACGTACTCCTACTGGACCGGCTGCTCCACCGGCGGCCGCCAGGGGTACTCCGAGGCCCAGAACCACGCCGGCGACTTCGACGGCATCCTCGCGAACGCCCCGGCCGTGCAGTGGACGCAGTTCGCGGTCGCGACGCTCTGGCCGCAGGTCGTGATGAACAACGAGCACGACTTCCCCAGCAACTGCGTGCTCTCGGCGTTCCAGAAGGCCGCCGTCCAGGCGTGCGACGCGCGCGACGGCGTGACCAACGGCATCGTCGACCACCCGGACGAGTGCAGCTACGACCCGCGCAAGCTGGTCGGCACGAAGGTCGTCTGCGACGGCCGGGAGTTCACCGTGACCGCGGCCGACGCCGAGGTCATGCGCAAGATCTGGGCCGGGCCCACCGACGAGCGCGGCCGCAAGCTGTGGGCCGGGCTCCCGAAGGGCGCGGACTACACGTGGGTGGCGGGCACGCAGGCCGGTCCCGACGGCACGCTGACCGCGCCGGGCTTCAAGGTGGCCGTCCTGTGGGCGCAGTCGTTCCTGGAGAAGCAGGCGGACTTCGACACCTCGACGCTGACGTACGCGCAGTACACCGCCCTGTTCCGGCAGTCGGTGCGCGAGTACGACGGCGTCATCGGCACCGCGGACCCCGACCTCTCGGCGTTCCGCCGCTCCGGCGGCAAGCTGCTGACCTACGTCGGCACGAACGACCAGCTCATCCCGCCCGGCGGCACGCTGTACTACCGCCAGCAGGTCGAGCGGGCGATGGGCGGCTCGCAGCGGGTGAACGACTTCTACCGGCTGTTCCTGGCCCCGGGCGTCGAGCACTGCGGCGGCGGCCTCGGCCCGCAGCCGTCGAACCCGCTGGGCGCGCTGGTCGACTGGGTCGAGCACGGCAAGGCCCCGGCCACCCTCGCGGCGGCGACCGCGGACGGCACGGCGACCCGCGACCTGTGCGCGTACCCGCGCGTCTCGCGCTACACCGGCCACGGTGACCCGGCCACGGCGGCGAACTACCGCTGCCGCTGAGTCCACGCGCCCCGATGCGGCCGACCCCACCGCATCGGGGCGCCTGCCCCGGCGACGTACGGCGACGGCGTCGCCCGACGGACGCGAAGCCGATCATGGAAAACCTAGCGTCGGAGCCATGACGCACTTGATCCGCGCAGCCGTCCTGACCGCCGTCGTCGCGCTCGCCACCGCCTGCTCGGCGAGCGCGACGCCGCCCCCGGCACCGGCCGCGCCACCCGCCGCCCCGGCCGGCTGGTCCCCGGCGCCGGTCGTCCCGCTCGCATCGCAGCCGCCGCCCGCGCTCGTCGTCGACGCGCCGCTGCCCGAGCAGCTCGCCATGGGACTCGTGGTGCTCCGGTACCGCGCGGAGAACCTGCGGATCGTGCCGGTCTACGGCCCCGCGGCCCTCGACGTCTCCCCGCGCGTCGGCCACATCCACGTGACGGTCGACGACGCGCCGTGGCACTGGGCGGACGCCAGCGGCGAACCGCTCATCATCCAGGCGCTGCCGCCGGGCCCGCACAAGGTGTGGATCGGGCTCGCCGACCCCACGCACAAGGTGCTGGACAGCAAGACGGTGAGCTTCGTGGTGCCCCCGGGTGGCGGCCACCACTAGTGGACTTGCGGGTCCAAAATCTCCGGAGCACGGTGGGGAAGTCAACGGATTTCCCCTGCCACAGGAGCACTTTCCCATGCCTCTCGACCAGTACTACCTCCTCGGCCGTTCGGGTCTGCGCGTCAGCAGGCTCGCCCTCGGCACGATGAACTTCGGCACCGGCGGCTTCCACGCCGCGTACGGGAAGACCGAGGACGAAGCCCGCCCGATCTTCCGCAAGTACCTCGACGAAGGCGGCAACTTCGTCGACACGGCGGACTTCTACACAGCCGGCGAAAGCGAAACGATCCTCGGCAAGCTGATCGCCGAAACGGGCGCGCGCGACCGCGTCGTCCTGACCACCAAATTCACCAACAGCGTCGACCCGGCCGACCCCAACGCGGGCGGCAACGGGCGCAAGCACATGATCCGCGCCCTGGAGGCGTCGCTGCGCCGCTTGGGCACCGACTACGTCGACCTGTTCCTGCTGCACACGTGGGACCGCCTCACCCCGGTGGAGGAGGTCGTGCGCACGTTCGACGACCTGATCCGCGCGGGCAAGATCCGCTACCCGGGCCTGTCCGACGTCCCGAGCTGGTACGCCGCCCGCGCCCAGACGTACGCCGAGGCGCACTCGCTCGCGCCGATGATCAACCTCCAGCTCCCGTATTCCCTGGTGCAGCGCGAGATCGAAACCGAGCACGTCCCCATGGGCCGCCAACTCGGCCTCGGCATCACGGCCTGGAGCCCCCTGGCAGGCGGCTTCCTGACGGGCAAGTACCGCAACGGCGGCTCAGGCCGGTTCAGCGACACGGACACGGCGTGGACCGAGCGCGACTGGCAGCTGCTGAAGCCGCTGGAGCAGGCGGCGGCCGAACTGGGCGTGACAATGGCCCAGGTGGCGATCAACTGGGTCGCCACCCAGCCGGGCATCGCGTCGGCGATCGTGGGGGCCAGCAGCGCGGACCAGCTGGGCAAGAGCATGGCCGCGCTGGACTTCGAGATCCCGGCGGAGCAGCGCAGGCTCCTCGACGAGGCGAGCGCGGTGGCACCGGCGTCGGTGTACCGGATGTTCACGCCGGAGTACCAGAAGTGGATCGTGAGCCCCGGCTTGAAGGTGGGCGACAAGCCCGTGGGGTACGCACCGGTGGTGCGGAACTGGTGACGACGGACGGGTGATCGGGCACTCAACCCGGTCACCCATTGGTCTCAACCCGCTCCACGGCCGGGTGATTCGCCAGGAAACCTCCATCGGGATCCTACTGCGTTCACTTGTAACACCGACCCAAACGGCCCACTTTTTCGTTTCCACAGAAGGATTTAACTGAAGTCCATTGTGGATCGCAGCGGAACCGGCCAACTCACCCAGCCTCGCGTCTGGTGTCACGTCACCGGCACACCAAAACTTGGTCCATGCCAGTGATGCGCGCAACTGCGAGCTCGATCCCGATTCACCCGACTGGAACACTCGCCTCAACCAGGGGCGTCCAGGACAATGGAAGGAGCCGAGCACTACGCCAGCGACCGCCACGGGAGCACGTGCATGGACACGCCGGAACCTTCTGATCCGGAAGTCGCACGACGCACTGAGCGTAACCGCCGAATGGTGCAGGATTGGGAAAACGGTACCTCCATTACCCAGATCGCACAGCGGTACGGCCTCTCGCCCAACCGGACCGGCACCCTGCTCCGGCAGAACGGTGCCAACCTCCCCACGGCCGGACGCGGCATCAAACGTGACCTCGACACCGCGAAAATCGTGGCCGACTACCTCGACGGCGCCACGATCCGTGAAATCGCCGATGCACAGCAGGTTTCGTACGGAAAGGTCCATCGCTTACTGCGACAGCAGCAGGTTCCCATGCGGCCACGTGGGGGAAGAGGACGCTCCAAGTAGCAGAATCGCCCACGAAAATACACACACGGTAATAGTCCATAATGGACAGCGTCTGGTGTGAAAATTCACAATCTCCCCCGCTTCGGACGGCGAACCGGTAAACCGGAAGGTCGGGGTGGCAGCGGGAGGGGAACCATGACGCGTCCTCAGCCGAAGCGCAACACGGCGCCGCAGCAGCAGTGGGCGGATACCGGACCGATTCAGTTGCCACCGCCACCTCCGGAGTTCGTCGGCAGGGAACACGAACTCGGCCAACTCGACGCCCTCCGGGAAGCACCGCGAGTGCATCCGCGAATCGCTGTGCTGACCGGCATCGGAGGAGTCGGGAAGACGGCTCTCGCCCTCCATTGGCTCACCGCGCGCCAGGCTTCCTTCCCCGACGGCGTGCTGTACACGAGCTTCGCATCGGAAACCGCGGACGAGAGCCCGGAGTCGCCCGACATCGCACTCCACGGGTTCCTCACCGCCCTCGGGATTCCCTCGGCCGAGATTCCGGCTCGCGCCGGTCAACGCGCCGCGCTGTTCCGCGCCCGCACCGCAGGACGCACGTTCGCTCTCCTGCTCGACAACGTTGTCTTCGCGGCGCAAGTGCGCGCACTGCTCCCTGCCGCCCCCACCGCGTTCGTGCTCGTCACGAGCCGGTCCCAACTGAGCGGGCTCGGCCTGGACGGCGCTGACATCATTCCCGTCGAACCACTCGGTGACCGGGCTGCACGTGCACTGTTGGCTTGCCGGGCCGGGGCGGGAAGACTCGAGACCGACGACGCGGCCGTGCGGGAGCTCTTGCGGTCTTGCGGCGGTCTGCCCCTGACGATCGCGGTCGTCGGCGCCCGCCTGCGGGCACGCCCCGAGCGCAGTCTCGCGAGAGAGGCCCGAACCCACGGGCCTCGGGGAGGACCGCCCGGAAAGGTGTTCGACGCGTCGTACGAGACCTTGTCGCCGGCCTCGGCGCAGCTCTACCGCCTGTGCGGCCTCCTCCCCGGCGGGCACGTCGCCCTCGACGTGCTGGCCCACGTACTCGCCGTCCCGGCCGACAGCCTCGACGGCCTGGTCGACGAACTCGTCGAGGCCAATCTGCTCGGCGAACACGGCGACGTCGTCAGCCAGCACGACGTGATCCGTGAGGATGCTCGAACGCGATGCGAACGCGAGACGACACAGGCGGAGCGGCTCGAGCTGATTCGCTCGTTCACCCGCTGGTACGTCGATCGGGTACTGGCTGCTGACGAGCTCATTCACCCGTTTCGTCCGCGGTTCGGCGTCCGCGCCGAGCCTGCGGTCCAGATCTTCGGCGACCGCGAGCGGGCGGTTCGCTGGTGGCGCCGCGACCAGCAGATCATCCGGGCAGTGACGCGCGAAGCGATGTCGCGTGGCTGGTACACCGAAGTGTGGCAGCTGAGCGAGGCCTCCTGGGGGTACTTCATCCACAACCGCGATTACGAACCCTTCCTCGCACTCACGGAACTGGGCATCGAGGCGGCCCAGCGGTGCGGCACGCCCCTGGTCGAGGCTAGGTTGCGCAGCCAGCTCGGCTTCGCGTTCGACCAGCTCGGCAGGTTCGAGGAAGCCGACGCCCAGCACGCCATCGCCTTGGAGATCGGTGAGCGCGAAAACGACGGCCCAACTCGCGCCACCGCGGTCTCACGGCTGGCCAGGGCAGCCCGTCGCCGCGGCGACTTCGAGCAGGCACTGCGCTTGTACGAGCAGTCCGCGGAGCTCCACGCCGCGATCGGCCGCCCGCGCGGCGTCGCACTGGCTCGACGCCGCCGGGGCGAGCTCCTCATCGAGCTGAACCGGGACGAGGCGGCCGCAGCGGAACTCACCGCGGCCGCCCGGACGATGGCCGAAGTCGGCGACGCGAACCAGCACGCCCGCGCGGTGACGGCCCTCGCCCGCCTGCACGATCGGAACGGCCGATACGACGAGGCGCGGAACCGCTTACTCGCCGCGCTCGAGGTCGTCCGCGCACTCGATTCGCCGTTCTACACCGCCAAAGTCCTCACCGTCCTGGCCGACCTGGAGATCCGCCACGACGACTTCGAGCAAGCGCGTGATCATCGTGCCGAAGCGAGAAGCCTGTACACCCGGATGGGAGATCCTCGCGCCGCCGAACTCGGCGGCTCGGACTGACCCGATGATGCCCGAACACCGTCCTCGCACGGTGAGCCGGGCGAAGACCACCGTTTCCCGGTACCAGGCCAAAATGGCGACAGCGCCGGGGAATTCGGCGGCTTGGCGGTGCACCGCGGTCGTCGCGGCAGCCGAAGAGTCGTAGACGCCCGTCAAGACGACGTCGGCGCACGCCGTCCAGACCCCCGACGCCAACTCCGCGTCCGCCACCAGGACCGACGCGCTTCTCCCCGCAGCCCACGGGACTCGCAACCGCCACACCCCGGGGGCGAGCACACCCGTCATTCCGACCACCTCGGCAACGGCCGCGGGACAGGCAGCAGCGGGAATGACGCCGGTGTCTCCGGAACGGCGAGCTCCAGCAGCCGGTACATCGCGTCTCGCAGTATTTCCGCCGAGCGATCAGCACGGGACGTGATCGCCTCGGTGGCCGCCCCGGCGAGCGCGGCCGTCCGAGTTCCGGCGGCGGCCGCCTGCTCGGGAAGCGGGCAGTTCCAGCTCAAGGACAGGGTGTGTGCGCGGACGACGTCGGCGACGCTGCCTTCCTGCGGTTGCCCGCACATCGAAGCGAGCGTCACCGGGCACCCCATCGCTGCCGCGTACCCCGTCGTCGAACCGTGGTCACCGACCACCCAGTCGGCCGCGAGCATCGTCGCCTGCCAGCCGGACTCCGGCGGAATCAGCACCAGCCCGCCGGCCAGTGCTCCGGACAACCAGGCGCTGACTTGGCGGCTTCCGTGTACCGCCCACACGTTCGGGTGCAGCACCGCCGCGACCGCGAACCGCTGAGCGGGCAGCGCGTCCACGACTGCCTGGTACAGCTCCGGCAACCGGCCGAACGCCGAATCGGTGAACCAGGTCGTGCTGATCACGACCAGCCTTCGCTCTGGCGTCAGACCGAGTACGGACCGGTACACCTCTCGCAGGTGCCGGCTCATCCGCATCCGGTCGAGGCAACTGTCACCGGCCACGATGGTGTTCGGGGTCGCCTCGGGACACCGTTCGCGCACCAGCTCCACTTCGCTGTCCGTGCCAAGCGCCAGCACGTCGGGCAGCACCCGCCCGCGAAAGGTCAGCAGTTCGCGGTCGACAGCGGTCGTGGGCTCGGTCGCCCCGCCCGCCTTCCTGCTGTGCCGACGGGGCTTGACCCGGCCGGCACCGTGTCCGATCAGCAAGATCGGTCCGTGCACTTCAGCGAGGTGACGGTGACTCGCCGCCAGGACGAGGTCGAACCGGTGTGCCACCGCCTGGTCCCACGGCAGGACCACACCGTGCAGGCCGCGCACGAACTCTTCGACACCGTGCCACCGCTCCGTCGTGTGGGGCACCGTGAAGACCACCTGCACCCGCAAGTCGGTCTCGAGCAGGGAAACCAGATCGAGCAGCCGGGTCCCGGCAGTCATCGTCGGGACCACCACCAGCACCGCACGGCACCGCGGCCGAGTCACCCGCGTGCCGGCGTCGAGTCCGACGGGCCCCCGCACCCACAAATCCGCAGCCATTTCGTCCCCTCGCGTGGTCGTGACGTCGATGAACCGACAATGCGGCCGACGACTTCCGACTCCCTTCCCGTTCGACGGACAAAGCCCGGACAAACCATGGCCAGTTCGCCGACACCGGCGATCGTTATCGCGCTGTCGTCGCCGATTCATCAAATCGATGCAAGGCTGACAACGGGAGAGGGAAGGACCAGGAAATGGAGATCGCGTACGGCATTCTCGGGCAGACAACAGTGCGGATGCACGGGATTCTGACCGAGGAGTGGGGTTCCCGGCAAGCGCGCAACCTGCTCACCACCCTCCTCGTCGAACCCGGAAAACGCTGCTCACAGGAGAGACTGCTGGACTGGGCCTGGAGCGAGGAGGCGCCGCCCGTCAACCCCAAAGAGGCTCTGTACAAAGCGATCACCCGACTACGACAGTCTCTCGAAGAGACCGATACCCCACCACCTATCCGCGCACTGAACGGCGGCTACATCCTCGACATCGCTCCCGATCTGGTTGATTTCCACTGCTTCACCCACGAAATGCGTCGCGCCCGGAAATTCAGCGGCGACGGTGAACACGAAAGCGCATGTGAAGTCGCACGTGCAGCGCTCGCGCTCTGGCGCGACGTTCCACTCGCCTGCCTGGACACCGAGCAGGCGCAGAATTGGCGGCGGAACGTGATGGCCGCGGACTGGGCGCCTGCACACAGTTTCCTCGCCGCCGAGCTGCTGGCGGTCGGCCGTCCGGACGAGGCGTTGCGCCAGCTGGGCCAACTTCCCCACCCGTACGCCGCCGAACCCACCTTCGTGAAGCTCCGCGCCTCGGCTCTGTACGCGCTCGGCCAGTCCCACGAAGCACGCAGCTACGTCGACGCGGCGCTCAAGGAGTACGCGGAAAACGGCAACACCGACGCGGCCGCCGACCTGCAGATGCATGACGCACACCTGCGAGGCCGCCGTTCGGCCGTGTCCCCGGAGCCGGCGCCTCGAGCCGCGCCGGTACCCGCCGTCGGCGCGATCCGCATCGGGCTGCCCCGGAACCTTCGCGGGTTCGTCGGCCGAGCGGACGCGCTCCGCACCCTCGACCTGCACTTGCTGTCCCCGGAGGACAACCACGCCCCGGCAGTGGTCGTCAGCGGCCCCCCTGGCATCGGGAAAACCAGCCTCGCCGCGTACTGGGCGCACGCCGTCGCCGACCGGTTCCCCGGCGGAATCCTCTGCATCGACATGCAGGGGTTCGGGCCGGCCCCGGCCCGGAAGCCCGCCGAAGTGGTCGACCTCGCGCTCACCGCCCTCGGCTACCCGATCGACCACCTGATCAGTGCGGCAGCCCGCGCGGCGAGGCTGCGCTCGCTGCTCCGGCAGGGGAAGCCGTTGCTCTTGATCCTCGACAACGTGGGCAGTTCCGAACAGGTCGACGAGATCGTCGAACTCGCGGAACCATGTACCGTACTGCTCACTTCGCGCCGGTCACTGCACGCACTCGCCCGCCGCCACGACATCCCCACGATCAGGCTCGGCCACCTGGACGAGCACGACTCGTTCGCGCTCCTCAGCAAGCGCATGCGCGGGCGCGCCGACGAGGAACCGGACGCGGCGCACGCACTCGCCCGGCTCGGCGATGGCCTGCCGCTCGCGTTGACTCTGCTGGCCCAGCGCGCCGTTTGCCGACCCGGCGTCCGTCTCGACACCATGCTGGAGGAACTGCGCGACCCGGAGATGCTGTTGAGCATCGGGGACGACGGGGACGATGTCGGCCTCCGCACCACGTTCTCCGCGTCGTACCAGGCACTCGACCCCACCGCGCAGGACGTGTTCCGGCTCTTCGGCCACCACCCGGGTCCCGAGATCCAAGCCGACACGGTGCTCTCGGCGAGTTCCCACTCCCGGGCCGCGACCCGTCGCGCCCTCGAAAACCTCGTCGCCTGGCACCTCGTCGACCAGCCCGGCGAACCCGACCGCTACCGCATCCCCGACATCTTCCACCGCTACGCGCGCTCGCTGCTGCCGGACAGTGACCCGCAGCCGCTGCGACGGCTGCTGTCGCACTACTTGCAGACCGCGCTCCGCGCGCACTTGACCGCGCACCCCTACCGCGGTCGCCCACCGATGCTCCCGGCCGAACCCGGGGTCGTCCCGCTCACGTTCGACTCGGCCGCGGCGGCCACGCAGTGGGCCGTCCGGGAGCGCGACAACCTCTCGGCTCTCATCAGCGAGGCGGAACGGCTGGAGCAGTACGACTACGCCGCCTACTTGCCGCACCTGCTCACCGACAGCTGGGAGCGCCACGGTTGCCTTACGACCGCGACGCAGGGGCTCGCGGTCGCCGTCCGCGCGGCCAGAGCGGTGCACGACGTCATCGCCGAAGCGTCGTCCCTCAACGACCTCGGCGAACTTCACCTCATCCTCGGCGACAACGAGAAGGCACGCTTCTACCTCAGTCGCGCGCTGGACATTGCCACCGAGTACGACGAGACCGTCGGGATCCTGACGGTCAAGATCAACCTCGCCCGCCTCCACCGGCGCCGCGGCGAGCACGCCGAGGCCATCGGTCTCCTCCGACGCTGCATCGACCTGGCACGTGCGGCACACGACCCGGTGCGCGAAGGCATCGCCGAGCAGTACTTGGGTGACGCGTTCGCCGACCTCGACCAGCGCGAACAGGCGTTGCCGCACTACAACCGGGCCCTCCACGTCCGCACGGTCTTCGGGGACACGACGGGCCAGATCGCGACCCACACGGCACTGGCCGCCCTGCACACCCACGAGCAGCGGCTGGAGCTCGCCCACATGCACTGCCGGCAGGCGCTGGCCAACCTCGACGGCTGCGACGACCTCACCGCCACGATGAAACTTGGTACCGTCCGCGCCCGGCTCGCACTCGCGGACGGCAACGCCCGCGAGGCACTCAGGCTGTCCCGGCACGCCGTGGTGCTGGCGCGTCGGGCCCACACCGCCACCGGACAGGCTCGTGCGCTGGAGACACTGGGCGAAATCCTTGGCAGCCTGCGCAACCCCGGTGCGGCGATCGAAGCCTGGACCGAGGCCATCGCGTTCTTCCGGGGCCGCGGCAGGGACATCAAGGCCGATCGCTTGCAGGCACGGCTCGACGAGATCGCCGAGGTCGACGTCGACGGGCTCATCCCCGGTGCTCGCAAGGACAGCGAGGACACTGTCGGCATGCCTTACCCGCCCGGAGCACGCGACGACGCTAACTCCAAAGGGTGAACTAGCGCCTCGACCGAAATTGCGTTCACCCCCACCTGAGGTCGAATTTCGCAGCTAGGTGATGCGACGACAGCGCGACTACTTTACGTGGTTCCGATGTAGCGGCCAGAATTGCTTGCCAGCCGCCTCAACGCTCCCTACGATTTCGGTTGATCAAACCTCCGTGCCCAGGTGGGCGGAGATAATCCCCGAATTCGAACGCTTCAAGGGAGCAAGCACGTGCCCGACCCCGCAACATGCGCCGCCATCGCCGCCCTCACCCTACTGGCGGTCAAGAACTGGTGGCGGTGCTGACGCAGGGTGACAGTGGTGCCCCGTGTGTATCCCCGGGGCACCACCCCACCCGGCTCAGGCGGCCGTTCCCCCAACCACCTCCCCGCCCTGCACGATGTACCTGAAGTTCTTCGGCTCCGCCAAAACCCCGACGTCGTCCAGCGGATCCCCCTCCACCACCAGCAGGTCCCCGTACGCACCCACCGCCAACGTCCCGATCTCCCCCGTCAAGTCCACCAGATCCGCCGCCGTCGAAGTTGCCGAACGGAGGACCTCCAACGGTGTCTGGACCTCCGCCCGCAGCCGGAACTCGTGGTTCTGGTGGCGGTGCATCCCACCCAGCAGATCCGTCCCGTAGACGATCTTCACCCCGCCACGAGCAGCCCGCTCCAGCGCGGCCAGGCCCGCGCCCAGGACCTCGTCCACCTTGCGCCAGCTCGACTCCGGGAGGCCGTGCTCGCGGCCCTCCTCCTTCAGCGCCCAGTACGTCACCAGCGTCGGCACGAGGTACGCGTCGTGGTCCAGGAACAGCGAAACGCTCCGGTCGTCCAGCAGGTTGCCGTGCTCGATCGAGCGGATGCCCAGCTCCAGAGCGCGGTTGACCGCTCGGGCCGTGTACGCGTGCGCGGCCACGTAGCGGTTCGCCGCCGACGCCTCTTCGACGATCGCGCTCAGCTCGTCCGCCGAGTACTGGGTCGAGTCGATGCGGTCGGTCGGGGAGGCCACGCCGCCCGAGGCCATCACCTTGATGTGGTGGGCGCCTTTCCGCAGCTCGTCGCGGGCGGCCGCGCGGACCGCGTCCACGCCGTCGGCCACGCGGCCGAGGCCGGCGCAGCAGGGGTGGTCGTCCTTCGCGTTCGCGCCGCGGGTGCGGCTGTCGCCGTGGCCGCCCGTCTGGCTCAGTGCCCGGCCGCAGAACAACAGGCGCGGGCCGCGGAACAGGCCTTCCGACTGGGCGTCCGCCAGGCCGTAGTCGGCGCCCGACGCGTCGCGGACCGTCGTGAAGCCGCGGTCCAGCATGCGGCTCATCGTGCGGGCGCTGTGGGCGGCCACATAGGACGGTGACGTCGACGGGAGCGAACCCAGGTCCGCCGTCGACGCCGTGACGTGGACGTGCGCGTCGACCAGGCCCGGCAGCACCACCGCGCCGCGGACGTCGATCGACCGCGCGTCGGGTGCGGACAGACCCGGGCCCGTCTCGACGATGCGGCCGGACTCGCACCGCAGGTCGCCTTCGGTGTACTCGCCCGACAGCGGGTCGAGCAGGCGGGCGTTGCGCAGCACCAGGTTCACCGGGTCACCTCCAGCAGGGCCGGGACCGCGAGCGGCGCCAGGGATTCGGCCGCCGCGATCGACTTCTCGTCGTACGCGCCTTCCGCGTCGAGGATGTTCAGCACCCCCAGGGTCCGGTCGCCGGAGACCACCGGGACGTTGATGATCGAGCCGCAGCCGAGGGATTCGATCAGCTCGTGGTCGGCGAAGATCTCGCGCACCGCCGCGCGGTCCGGGCCGAAGTACGGCTGCCGCGCGGTGATGCAGCGGTCGAGCCAGCCGGCCGCGACCTCCACCGTCTTCTCGCCGCCCACCGGGTACTCCGCCGGGTGGCTGCTGTGCACCCGGCGCAGCGCCCGGCGCTCCGGGAGCCACGCGAGAACCGTGAACAGCCGCACGCCCAGCTCGGCGCGCACCCGTTCCTCCACAGTGGACAAACTCACTTCGTCATCTCCTTCGCGACGGCCTTCGGGGCGCCGTGTTCGGTCAGTTCTTCCAGGGAGCGGCCCGCGGTGGACAGGCCGAAGACGAGCACGCAGAGCACGCCGGCCGCCAGCACCGCCGTCGTCAGGCCGAAGACGCCGGCGAAGCCGAGGCTCGCCGCGGACAGGCCGATGATCGTCGGCGCCAGGATGCTGCCGACCCGGCCGAACGCGCTGGACAGGCCGGTGCCGCTGGCGCGGATCCAGGTCGGGAACACCTCGGGCGTGTAGGAGTACACCCCGGCGTAGGTGCCGTTGAGGAAGAACGACAGCACCGCGCCGGCGAGGGTGATCGACCACGGCGCGCTCGTCTGGCTCAGCCAGAACGCGCTCACGGCCGAACCCGCGAGGTACAGCGCGATCGTGTGCTTGCGGTCGAGCCGTTCGGACAGCCACGCGGCCGAGAAGTACCCGGGCACCTGGGCCAGGTAGATGATGATCGAGAACTCGAAGCTCTTCGTCACCGTGATGCCGCGCTCCACGAGCAGCGTCGGGATCCAGGAGAAGAAACCGTAGTAAGAGAACGTGATCACGAACCAGACGGTCCAGATCACCGCCGTCCGGCGCCGCATCGCCGGGCTCCACAGGAACTTCAGCGCGCTGAACAGGTTGACCTTCGGCGTCTCGGTGGCCGGCGCCGCGTCGGCGGGCGGCACCGGCGGCAGCGCCTTGCCGGTCGCCTTCTCGACGTCGCGCTCGATCTTGGCGACGACGTTCTCGGCTTCGGCCGGACGCCCTTGCGCGAGCAGGAACCGCGGCGACTCGGGCAGGGACCGGCGCCACCACAGCAGCATCACGATCGGCAGCGCGGTGACGAGCTGCGCAACCCGCCAGCCTTCGTCGAACGACGGCACGATGAACCGCCCGATCAACGCCGCGGCGACGAACCCGAAGGAGAAGAACCCGGCGAGCGCGCCAACGAACCAGCCGCGCCGCTTGGCCGGGACGAACTCGGACAGGAACGGCGCGATGATCGCGCTCTCCGCACCGGCGCCCGCGCCGGCCAGCACCCGGGCGCCGAGGAAGACTTCGTAGTTGGGCGAGAAGGACGCGATCACGGAGAACACCGCGTAGAACGCCAGCGCGTACATCATGACCTTCTTGCGGCCGATGCGGTCGCCGAGCAGGCCGGCCGCGATCGCGCCGAAGAGGAAGCCGAACGGCGTCGCGGAGCCGATCAGGCCGAGCTGGCCGTTGTCGAGGCCCCACGCCGCCTTGGCGCTGGGCAGCAGGAAGGCGACGACGGCCGAGTCCATGCCGTCGAAGGTGTAGCCGAGCCCGCCGATGAGCAGCAGCTTGTAGTGGGGCCGGCTCAGCGGGAGCCGATCCAGTCTCGCGAGCAGGGTCATGGGGAACGCCTTCCGTGTCCGGGCGCCGGGGAGTGCGGACAACGTATACTGCGTTTTTGTCATTTTGCAATGTTTGTTGCAAGACGACATCGCTGCGTTACGGTCTACGCGGACGAGGGGAGGCGCCGAAGTGGCGGAGACCGACGACGGTTTCGAGGCGTGGCTGCGCGACCGGCTGCCCGCGCGGGGGCTGCGGCCGAAGTCGGCCGCGGTGCTGGAGGTGCTGGTCTCCCAGCCGCGGCGGGCGTCGTTCGGCTCGACGGCCGAGCTGGCGCAGCTCGCCGGCGTCAACGTCGCGACCGTGACGCGCACGGCGCAGGCGCTGGGCTTCGCCGGGTGGCCGGCGCTGCAGCAGGAGCTGCGGGCGCGGTACATGTCGTCGCTGAGCGCGCCGCAGGTCGCGGAGGAGCACCGCGGGGTCGGCTCGCCGGGCTCGGCCGCGCTGCGCCGCGACCTCGACAGCCTGGCCCTGCTGAACCGCCGGTTCGACGAGGACGTGCTGCGCGAAGTCGCCCAGGCGATCGGAGCCGCGCGCCGGACGCTGGTCATCGCCGACGGCAGTTACGCGGCGGTCGGGATCGCGATGGCGCACAACGCGCGCCTGGCCGGTTACGACGTGCACGCGGTGACGGCGGGCGACGCCGAACTCGCCAACCAGACGGCGAAGCTGACGGGCGACGACGTGCTGGTCGCGATCAGCTTCTGGCGCCTGTACGAGAGCACGGTCCTGGCGGCGGACGAGGCGAAGAGCCGCGGCGCGCGCGTCTTCGCCATCACGGACGCGGCCAGCCCGGCGCTCGCGGACGCGGCCGAGCACGTGCTGATGGTGCCCGCCGAGGGCGTGACGTTCTTCCCGTCGCTGACCGCGGGCATGGCGCTGGCCCAGGCGATCGTCGCCCAGCTGGCGGCGGTCGACCCGGTCCGCACGAGCGCGTCGATCGAGGCGGCGGAGGCCATGTGGTCGCGGTTCGACCTGCTGCACCGGAGGCCCTCCGCCAAATCCGGGTAGCCCGCAGGCATGGACCTCGGACTGCTGTACCCGACGCGTGACCGCGGCGAAGCCGACTTCGCCGAGCTGTGCCGCCGCCTCGACCCGGCCATCGGCCTCACCTTCGCCTACCCGGAGTGGGGCGAAGCCGCCGACCCGGCCGCGGCCGTGCGGGAGATCGGCGCGCCCGAACGGCTCACCCGGGCCGCCGACCGCTTCCCGGCCACGCCCGACGTCGTCAGCTGGGCGTGTTCCAGCTGCAGCTTCACCCGCGGGCTCGACGGCGCCCGCGCCCAGGCCCGGGCCCTCACCGGGCACCTCGGCGTCCCGGCGAGCAGCACGTCACTCGCCTACCTCGCCGCGCTCGACCGGCTCGACGTCGGCCGCGTCGCCCTCGCCTCCGTCTACCGCCCGGACCTGACCGCCGTCTTCGCCGCGTTCCTCGCCGAAGCGGGCGTGACGACCGTGCACGCCGTCTCGGCCGACGCCGGCTCGGACCGCGCGCTCGCCGCCTGGGGCCCGGCGCGGATCTTCGAGCTGGCCGAGGCGGCCGGGCACGAAGACGCGCAGGCCGTGCTCCTCCCCGAGACCGCCCTGCACACCACGCCGCTGCTCGCCGAACTGGAGACGCGGCTGGGCAAGCCGGTGCTGACGGCCACCGCCGTCACCGTCTGGGACGCGCTGGACCGGCACGGTGACGAGCCGGTCCAGGACGATCTCGGGACGTTGTTCAGTGGCGCGGCGGGGCGCCGTCGGCCGAGCTCATCCTCCTCGTGAAGCGGGCCGCGACGTCGCGGAGCTTGATGTTCGTGTGCTGGGACTCCACGATCAGCCGGTGCATCGCCGCGTCCTCGCTGACCCGGTGGATCAGCATCAGCATGCCCTTCGCCTGCTCGATCACCGCGCGCGTCTCCATCGCGTTGCGCAGCTCGTCGGCCAGGCGCCGGGCTTCGCGGTAGCGGCGGGTCAGGCGCAGGACCGTTTCCACGCACAACGTGAACAGGCGCAACACCTTCGTGTCGAACTCGTGGTAGCCGTGCGCGCCGAAGCCGAACAGCGTGACCGCGCCGACCAGGGTGTCGTCCACGCGCAGCGGGACCGCCAGGTAGCTGCCGACGCCGATTTCCTTCGCCGCGGCCACGAACTCGGGCCACCGCTCGTCCGTCTCGCCGACCGTCACGCGCACGACCTCGCCCGTCAGCGCCGCGAGCAGGCCGGGGCCGTCACCGGCCGCGTACTGCACGTCGTCGATGCGCCGGGCGCGTTCGTCGGTGAAGGCCGCGGTCTGCGTCACGCCGTCGCGGACCACCATGATGCTGGCCAGATCCGCGTCCGGCACCACGCGGACCGCTTCGCCGCAGACCGCGTCGAGCAGCCCGGGCGTGTCGGACACCGATTCGAGGACCCCGACGAGATCCGCCAGTACGGCGTTCAGCTCGTCGACCCGCTCCGCCATGCCGTCGCCAGTGGTCGGCAAGGCCCACCCCTCCCATGCGTCGAGCGGCGAGCACGGGGATGGGCTCGCCAGCAGCGTCAACCAAGACCACCGCTGGCGTTTCAACGGGTCCGGGTGAACTCTACCGGCCCAGTGCGCCCGGTTTGGCGAGGGCCGCGCCGGGTAGCCGAGGAAGATGGACGATCCGGCTGTCGATGACGAACTGTGGGCCGAGTTCCACCACGTGGTGAACATGACGTCGCGCGAGCTGGCGGACTGGCTGCGCACGCGCGACGCGAGCCCCGAGACCGAACCGCTGCCCGACCAGGCGGGCCCGCCGACCGGCCACCAGGTGCTGGCCATCCTGCGCAAGCGCCGGTCCGACGTGGACCGCGCCGACGCCGACGTGATGCGCAAGGTGATCGACCGGGTGCGCGCGCAGCGCCGTGCCGACCTCGAGCCGACGGCGGGCGAAGAGCACTGGCGGCACCGCCTGATGTCGATCGGGCACGACCCGCTCAAGCCGGCCTAGCGAGCCACCGCCTGCCACCGCTGGTTCGGGCCGTTGGTCGGCCGGTACAGGCCGATCCGCGCACCGTCCTCGCGGGACTCGCCGATGACGTCGAGCAGCTGCCCGGTCGCCGCGTTGACGAACGTCCAGGTGCCGTCGCCCGTCGTGGACAGCGTCCACAACGCGGCGGCGTCGCACGTTCCCGCCGGGGCCAGCGCCACCGCGCCGCCTGCCGTGCTCAGGACCTGGCCGGTGCCCGCGTTGGTGATGGTGAAGCGGTCGCGGTTGCCGTAGCGGCCGGTGCGGTCGGTGAGGGTCCAGCGCTGCGCGGGCGCCGACGCGTCGGTCGTGCGCTGCACCAGCGTGCCGTTTTCCGCCGCGAGCGACTTGCCGCTCTGCACGCCGGTGAACGCGAACGGCTTGCCCGAGCCGAGGCCCGTGCCGGCCGCCGTCGCGGAGACGCCGTCGACCAGGAAGCTCGTCACCGAGCGCGCGGGCACCCGCAGCGTGGCGCGCGCCGAGGTCACCTTCACCGGCTTGCCGCGCTTCAACGCGCCCGTGACGTCGGTGACGACCGGCGTCACCGACGCGCCCGGCCGGATGGTCCGGAACCCGGACAGGTCGAGCGTGACGTCCTGCTCGTCCGTGCCCGCGTTGGTGTGCACGACCGTTGCCAGGTCCTCACCGCGCATCGCGGCCGTCGACGCGGTGTCGTCGACGCCCACCAGCCGGTCACCCGGCCGGATGTAGTGGGTGAAGTTCCGCATGGTGTCGAACTTGGTGTTGGTGCGGATCTGGCACGTCTGCGGCGTGGCGGACGCCGGGCAGTCGAACGGGACCTGGATCTCGCCCCAGTTCATCCCGGCCGCGGACTCGCCGCCGGGCTTCATGTTGTTGTAGTCCTCGATCGGCTGCCAGCTCACCCACGCGCTCGGCTCCAGCAGGCGGAGGTCGTCGGTGATCTGCTTGGCCATCCCGAGCCCCGGGTCCATGGACGTGAAGTCCTGCCGGTCCAGCCAGCTGCCGCCGACCTCGCTCATCCACAACGGCTTCGCGGCGCCCTTCGCCAGGTCACGCGGGATCGGCCGGTTGCCGGTGCCGTAGGTGTGCACGTTGAGCCGTCCCGCCGCCGCACGGGCGTCGGCCGACCAGCCGGCCCAGTCCGCGGCGAAGATGTCCGGGTTGGTTTCGTCGGGCGCGGAGACGACCGTCTTCGACCCGGCGAGCGCGGCCGCCATCGCCGGGATCAGCTGCGACTGGACCGACGGGCCGATGTGCGCGCCCTCCTGGCGCCCGCCGGTCGGGTTGCCGTCGGCGCCGAGCGTGGTCTTCCAGTAGTTCGTGTTCGGCTCGTTGAGCGGGTTCACCGAGGCGAACTTGATGCCGTGCGCGCTTTCGAGCGTCCGCACGACCTGGGCCAGGTACGCGGTGAAGTCGCCGATCTTGTCCGGGCGCAGCTGCTCTTCGGTGGCGTTGAAGCCGCCGGAGACGTACCCGGAGACGGTCTGGAAGTACGGCGGCGAGTTGCTGAACGCCTCCCACTTCGTGACGCGGTTCTTGATCTTGTCGACCCACCAGCGCTGGTTCGGGTCGGCGGCGGTGTCGAACTCCGCCGGATCGCCCGGGGTCCACCAGTCCTTGTCGGCGCGCGTGGTGCCGGCCGGCGCCTTCCACCAGCCGGGGACGGCGCCGCCCGCGCGCAGGTACGGCGGGACGTCGGGGGCGTTGCCGCCGCCGACGTTGAACCGCGCGATGTTCAGGTTCAGCCCGTCGGCGCCGAAGACCAGGTCGGCCAGCCGGTTGCGGATCGAGTCGGGGTAGCCGCCGGTGGCCTCGGCCATCCAGGCGAGGCTGGCGCCCCAGCCGTCGAACGGCTGCTGCCGGTACGCCGGATCCGGCTTCACCGTGACGGCGGTGGCCGCGGCCGCCGGGGCCGCGACGACCGCGGCGCCGATCAGGGGTACACAAAGGACGGTGAGCAAACGCTTGCGGTTCATCGTCGAACTGCCCTTCGGTGCGGTGGGGACTTCTCAGGCTTCCGTGTGGCCCAGGAGTGGCCGCGGCGCGAACCGGGCCGCCGGGTCGAGCATCGTGCCGAGTTCGAGCACGACCAGTTCGTTCCGGCCGGCCCGGACCACCGGGCGCGGCACGTACAACGTCCGCTGCGGCCCGCGCCGCCAGTACCGGCCGAGCGGGAAGCCGTTGAACCACGCCAGCCCCTTGCCCCACTCCCCGGTGTCGAGGAAGAGGTCGGCGGACGCGTCGACGTCGATGCCGGCGCGCAGCAGCACCGGCCCGGCCACCGGACCGGCCACCGCGGCGCCCGGCGACGGCCGCGCCGACGGCACCTCGGTCAGGTCGAGCGGCAGCACGTCCCAGCCGGTCAGCGGCTCGCCGTGCAGCTCCGCGCCGCCGACGATCCCCTTCGCCTCGCCGATCCGGGGGCCGTAGTCGACGCGGCCCTGGTCCTCGACCAGCACCAGCAGCTCACCCGCCGCGCGCGGCAGCGCGATCGCGCGGTCGTGGTGCTCGCGGGAAAGCGTGCCGATCGGGTCGCCGTCGAAGAACACCGTCGCCCGGTCGCGCACCTCGCCGAAGGTCAGCACGCCGGGGGTGTCCCCTTCGACGGCGCAGCGCAGCAACGCCAGCTGCGGCATCGGCGTCAGGTCGTCGAACGCGGGCAGTTCCTCGTGGAACTCCCAGGTGCCCCAGAGATCCGGCGCGTCGAGCAGCCGGACCGGGTCGCGCAGGACCCCGTGCGGCGTCGGCGCCGGGCGCGCCGGCGGCGGGACGGTGTCGGGAACCTTGTGGTAGCGCGCGATCACGTCGCGGAAGGCGTGGTACTTCGGGGTCGGGTCACCGGCCTCGTCCAGCGGCGCGTCGTAGTCGTAGGACGTGACGATCGGCTGGTAGACGCCCTTGTCGTTGGCCCCGTTGGTGCAGCCGAAGTTGGTGCCGCCGTGGAACATGTACAGGTTGACCGACGCGCCGGCCGCGAGCAGCGCGTCGAGCTCGGCCGCCGAGTCCGCGGCCGGGGTGGTGTGGTGGTGCGCGCCCCAGTTGTCGAACCAGCCGTTCCAGAACTCGCTGCACATCAGCGGCCCGGTCGGCTGGTGCGCCCGCAGGATCGCCAGCCGCTCCCGCGCGCCGGAGCCGAAGGAAGCCGTGCGGTGCAAGCCGTCGAGGCTGCCCGCTTCGAGCATCTCCGGCGTCGGCTGGTCCACTGTGGTCAGTGGCACGGTGACGCCGGACGCGCGCGTGTGCTCGGCAAGCGCTTTCAGGTAGCGCTTGTCGTCGCCGAACGCGCCGTACTCGTTCTCGATCTGGACCAGCAGCACCGGTCCACCGCGGTCGATCTGGTGCGGCACCACGACTTCGTAGACGCGCGTCAGGTATTCGCGCACGGCGGCGAGGTACCGCGGCTCGAACCGCCGCACCCCCACCGCCGGGTCGCGGAACAGCCACGCCGGCAGGCCGCCGTTGTCCCATTCGGCGCAGATGTACGGGCCGGGCCGGACGATCGCGTACATCCCGGCCTCGGCGATCAGCCGCAGGAAGCGGTCCAGGTCGAGCCCGCCGGTGAGGTCGAAGACGCCGGGCTCGGGCGCGTGCGCGTTCCACGGCACGTACGTTTCGATGGTGTTGAGGCCCATCCGCCGGGCCTTGTCGATCCGGTCGGCCCACAGGTCCGGGTGCACCCGGAAGTAGTGCAGGGCGCCGGAAAGAATCCGGAACGGGCGGCCGTCCAGCAGGAAGTCGGTGTCCCCGATGGCGAACTCAGGCATGCCCGCCGGCCTCCGGGCTCAGCTGGAGCACGGTCCAGGACAAGGGTGGCAGTGTCACGGTGATGGTGGTCCCCCCTGGGTCGGACGTCACGGCGGTGCCGGGCAACGGCACCGGCCGGACCGGTTGCGAGACGGCGGTGTTGACGGCGTGCCGGGATTCGCCGTCGGGCGCGGTCAGGGTTTCGGCGGCGTAGACCCCGAACCGGGCACCGCGCAGCCGGAGGCGGACCTCGGTCGGTGCCGCCGTGGCGCGGTTGGTCAGGAACACCGCGCCCCGCCCGGAATCTTCGACCGTCGCGGCGACGTCGACGAGGTCGACTTCGCCGTGCTGCGCGGTGCGCAGCCGCGGTCCCTCGACCGACAGGCGCAGGCTCGACCCGCCGGCCAGCGCGGCGACCCGCTGGAACGGGTGGAACGTCGACTGCCGCCAGGCCGGCCCGCCCGGCTCGGTGCGGATCGGCGCGATGACGTTCACCAGCTGCGCCTGGTTCGCCATCGTGACGCGATCGACGTTGCGCAGCAGCGAACTCAGCAGCGACCCGACGACGACCGCGTCGGTGACGGTGTAGTCGTCCTCGATGATCCGCGGGTGCTCCCGCCAGCCGCCTTCGGCGAGCCGCGCCTGGTCGACCTCGTTCCAGCGGCGCAGGTCCCAGACGTTCCACTCGTCGACGCTGATCCCGACGTCGAGCCCGAGCTCGTCGATGATCCCCGCCACCGTGCCGATGTAGGCGTCGAGCGCGGCGCCGCTGGCCAGGTAGCTGTCGGTGTCGCCGTGCAGTTCCTGGTAGTAGGCGTGCAGCGAGATGTGGTCGACGAGCCCGGCCGTGTGGCGCAGCACCGTGCGCTCCCACTCGCCGAACGTCGGCATGTCCGCGTGCGAACTGCCGGCGACGACGAGCTCGAGGCCCGGGTCGATCATCCGCATGACCCGCGCGGTCTCGGCGGCCAGGCGGCCGTACTCGTCGGCGGTCTTGTGGCCGATCTGCCAGGGGCCGTCCATCTCGTTGCCCAGGCACCACAGCTTGAACCCGAACGGGCGGTCGGCGCCGTTCGCGCGCCGCCGCTCGCTCAGTTCCGTGCCACCGGGGTGGTTGCAGTACTCCAGGACGTCGGTGGCTTCCTGGATGCCGCGGGTACCGAGGTTGACCGCGTACATCACCTCGATACCCGCGGCTTCGGCCCACGCGACGAATTCGTGCAGGCCGAAGCGGTTGGACTCCACGCTGTGCCAGGACGGGTCGAGCCGGCGGGGCCGGTCCGGGCCGACGCCGTCCTCCCAGCGGTAGCCGGAGACGAAGTTGCCGCCGGGGTACCGGACAACCGTCGGCCCGAGTTCCCGCACCAGCTCCAGGACGTCGCCGCGGAAGCCGCGTTCGTCCGAAGTGGAGTGCCCGGGTTCGTACAACCCGGTGTACACGGACCGGCCCATGTGCTCGACGAACGAGCCGAAGAGGCGACGCGGGACGGGGCCGATGACCTGGCCCGCGTCGCCTTCGATGTGGACGCTCATCCCGCGCTGACCGTGAAGCCCTGCTGGTTTCCGTAGTCCACAATGGCCTGCTGCCAGGCCGCCAGCCCGGCGTCGAGGCCGGTGCCGTTCAGGTAGGCCTTGCCCGCGGTGTCGCTGAAGACGCTGTTGGCGTAGGTCTGGTACGGCAGGTAGGTCCAGCCCGGGGCGACGTCCTTCGACGCCTGCGTGAGCACCTCGTTGACCTTCTGGCCGCCGAAGTACGGCAGCGCCTCGCCGACGAACGCGGGTGAGGTCAGGTCGGCCGTGGTGGACGGGAAGCCACCGCTCTTGATGAACGGCTGGACGCCGCCGCCGTGGTTGAGCCAGCGCACGAACCCCGCCGCCAGCGCCGGGTTGGCGCTCTGCTTGAGCACCGACTGCGCGCTGCCGCCGTTCTCCGCGGTGACCGCCTTCTGCCCGTCGTAGGTCGGCATCGGCGCGACCGCCCACTTGCCGCTGCCGCCGGGGACCGAGGAGATGAAGTTGCCCGGCATCCAGGCACCGGTGACCAGGGAGGAGATGGTGCCGTCGCCGAGGGCGCGGAACCAGTCGTCGGACCACTCCTTGACCGGGGCGAGCAGCTTGCCGCCGATCAGCTGGTCCCACATCGCGGTCCACTTCTTGGTGCCCGCGTCGGCGAGGTTCACCTTCACGTTCCGGCCGTCGACGCTGAACGGGTGCCCGCCGGCCTGCCAGATCATGCTCAGCGCGAACCCGGGGTCGCCGGTGTCCGAGGTGATGTACTTCGTGGGGTCGGCGGCGTGCAGCTTCTTCGCCGCGGCGATGTACTCGTCCCAAGTCTTCGGCACCGCGATGGCGTTCTTGTCGAAGACTTCCTTGTTGTAGAACAGCGCCATCGGCCCGGAGTCCTGCGGCAGGCCGTAGATCCCGTTGCCGTTCTTGACCTGCGCCCACGTCGAGGCGCTGTAGTCCTTTTCGAACGAGCCGAAGCCGAACTGGTTCAGGTCGGCCAGCGCGTCGGTCAGCGCGAACTGCGGGAGGGCGTAGTACTCGATCTGCGCGACGTCCGGCGCGCCGGAGCCCGCCTTGATCGCGTTCTGCAGCTTGGTGTACTCGTCCTTGTTCGTTCCGGCGTTGACGTAGTTGACCTTGACGTTCGGGTATTCCTTCTCGAACGCGGCGACCTGGTCCTTGGCCGACGGGGTCCAGCTCCAGTAGGTGATCGTCCCGCCGGCCTTGAGCGCGGCGTCGACGGAGTCCTGGGTGCCGGTGGCGGCGGCGGGCCCGGACGTGCTCCCGGAGGAGCACCCGGCCGCGAGGGCGGCGGCGAGCGCCACGGCGGCGAACGCCTTGGCGCGACTGCGGATGCGTGACATCGAGTGTCCCTTCACGACGGTGTGACGGCTATTGCTTGACGCTGCCCGCGCTCAGCCCGGACTGCCAGAACCGTTGCATGAGCAGGAAAGCGAGGACGAGGGGGATGATCGTGAGCAACGACCCCGTGAGCACGAGGTTGAAGATCGGCTGCGCGCCGGCGCCGTTGGCCTGCGCGCTCCACTGGTTGAGCCCGACGGTCAGCGGGTACCACTTCGGTTCGCTGAGCATGATCAGCGGCAGGAAGTAGTTGTTCCAGGTCTGCACCATCGTGAACAGCGCGACGGTGACGATCCCGGGCACCAGCTGGCGCAGCGTCACGGTGAGGAAGATCCGGAACTCGCCCGCGCCGTCGATCCGCGCCGCCTCCAGCAGCTCGTCGGGGATGGCGTCGGCGGCGTAGACCCAGATCAGGTAGAGGCCGAACGGGCTGATCAGCGACGGGATGATGATGGCCAGCGGGGTGTTGGTCAGGCCCAGCTTGCTGAACATCAGGAACGTCGGCACGGCGAGCGCGGTGGCCGGCACGGCGACCGCGCCGAGCACGACGGCGAACACCGCGCGGCGGCCCGGGAAGCGGTACTTGGCCAGCCCGTACCCCGCCGCGGTGGCGAGGATGGTCGCGCCGCCGGCGCCGACCACGACGTAGAGCAGCGTGTTGCCCAGCCAGCGGAAGAAGATCCCGTTGTTGTAGGTGAACGTCTGGGCGATGTTGTCGAAGAGCGCGAACGGCCCGCCGAAGGACAGGCCCGACGTCGAGAACAGCGCCGCCTGGGTCTTGGTCGCGTTGATCACCAGCCACGCCAGGGGAACCAGGGTGTAGAGCAGGTACAGCGCCATGACGGCGGTGAGCGTGCGCGACTTCCTGGGCCGCGTCACCGAAAACGTGGCCACGTCACATCCCCTTCCGGGTACCGCGCAGCTGCACGACGTAGGCGATGACCGCGGTGATCACGCCCATCACGATCGCGACCGTGGCGGAGTAGTTGTACTGCTGACCGGCGAAGGAAAGGTTGTAGGCGTACATGTTCGGCGTGTAGAAGGTGCCGATCACGTTCGGCACCAGGTTGCGCATGATGTTCGGCTCGTTGAACAGCTGGAAGCTGCCGATGATCGAGAAGATCGTCGCGATCACGATGGCGCCGCGGATGGCGGGGAGCTTGACGGAGAAGATCGTGCGGAACGTGCCGGCGCCGTCGATCGCGGCGGCCTCGAACAGCTCCTTGGGGATCACCTTCAGCGCCGAGTAGAAGATGAGCATGTTGTAGCCGACGAACTCCCAGGTCACGACGTTGCCGATGGAGGTGAGCAGCCAGTTCTGGGACAGCGGCTTGACGGCGTCGGTGCCGAGCAGGTGGTTGAGGTCCGCGGCGAGTCCGAAGTGGTCACCGTAGATGAAGCCCCACATCAGCGCGGCGACCACGGCGGGCACCGCGTACGGCAGGAAGATCACGATCCGGAAGAACCCGGCGGCGTGCAGCCGGGCGCTGTCGATCGCCAGCGCCGCGACCAGCGCGAGCAGCAGCATGATCGGCACCTGCACGGCGAGGAACACCAGCACCCGCTGGAAGGACTCCCAGAACTTCGGGTCGGCGAGCACCTGCGCGTAGTTGTCGGCGCCGACGAAGACCGTGCCGCCGAAGAAGGCCTGGTCGCGGAAGAGGCTGAGGACGAAGGCGTAGACGACGGGCGCGATGAACGTCAGCGCGAACACGAGCATGAAGGGGGCGACGAAGAGCCAGCCGCGCCAGTTCCGCCGCCGACGGCGGGCCCGCGGCGCCGGCCGAGCCGGTGCCGCGACGGGCGGTGCCGCTGTGGACGTCATCGTCCCTCCGGGTTTTCGTACCGATGTTTACGTCAACATTTCCGCGCCGAAGGGTAACGTGTTGACGTAAACATGTCCAGGACACCCGAGGAGCCACCCGTGCCGACTGCATCCCCCCGCCGTGGACCGTCGATGGCGGACGTCGCGCGCGAGGCCGGGGTGTCCGGTCAGACGGTGTCGCGGGTCGCGAACGGCCGGACGAACGTCGACGACGCCACGCGCGACCGGGTCCTCGCCGCGATGCGCCGGATCGGCTACCGGCCCAACAGCGCGGCCCGCGCGCTGCGCAACGGCAAGTTCCGCAGCATCGGCGTGATCATCTCGGCGCTCCCGACGTTCGGCAACAGCCGCACCCTCGACGCCATCGCGGCGGCCGTCGTCGCGCAGGGGTTCTCGATCATCCTGATGCCGGTGACGCGGCCGACGCAGGGCGAGGTGACGGGCGCCTTCAGCAAGCTGAACGAGCAGGCGGTCGACGGCGTGATCATCCTGATCGAGCAGCACCAGCTCGACCAGAGCGAAATCGAGCTGCCGCACGGGCTTCCGGTGGTCGTGATCGATTCGAGCGCGCGCTACGACTACCCCGTCGTGGACACCGACCAGGCCGACGGCGCCGCGACGGCGACCCGGCACCTGCTTTCGCTGGGGCACGAGACGGTGTGGCACATCGCGGGCCCACCGCAGTCCTATTCGGCCGAACGGCGGCGGAAGTCCTGGCGGTCCACTTTGGAGCTGGCGGGTGCGTTCGTGCCCCCGGTGCTGACGGGTGACTGGTCTCCGTCGTCGGGCTACGAGGCGGGTTTGACGCTGGCGGCGGACCCGTCGGTGACGGCGGTGTTCGCGGCGAACGACCAGATGGCGCTGGGCTTGTTGCGAGCGTTGCACGAGACGGGCCGGCCGGTGCCGGGCGAGGTGAGCGTGGTCGGGTTCGACGACATGGAGGAGTCGGCGCACTTCTGGCCCCCGCTGACGACGATCCGCCAGTCCTTCGAGGCGGTCGGACGGCACGCGGTGGCGGCGCTGCTGACGGAGATCGAGACGGGCGCGGAGGCGGGCGAACCGGTGAGCGTCCCGACGGAGCTGGTCCTGCGCTCCAGCACGGCACCTCCCCCGGTGAGCTGAAGCGAGGGCCGCGGAATTGTCGGTGCCGTCCGGTAGCGTGGAAAACGGGGGGCGCCCCCGAGCGGCAGTTCTCGTTTCAGCGTGGGGAAGGCGGGGCATTACCGGCCCACCAAGCCGGGACCCCCGGCCCGCGAACGTCGCAATGGTGTGGACCATTCGGCGTCATCCCCACCGAAACGAGGCCGCCATGCTCGCCATTCTCGCCGCCGTGCTCTTCGGGCTCGCCCTGCTGATGGAGCTGGCCGGGTTCGGGCTCGGCCCGGTCATCACGACCGGGACGCTGACCACCGCCGGCTTGCTGTGCGTGGCCCTGCACCTGGCCGGGGTCGCCACCGACCGGTCGCGGTTCAGCCGGCGGCGGCGCCGCTGACCTCCGCCGCGCGCGTCAGCACCTGCGCGAACACCTCGGCCGACTGCGCGCCGGCGACGCCGAAGCGCTGGTCGACCACGAAGAACGGGACGCCGGACGCGCCGAGCGCGCGGGCCTGCTCGCCGTCCGCCGCGACTTCGGCTTCGTAGGCGTCGGATTCGAGCACGGCCCGCGCCTCCCCGGCGTCGAGCCCCGCCTCGGCGGCCAGCTCCACCAGCGAATCGCGGTCGAACAGCGACCGGCGCTCGGTGAAGTGCGCGCGGTAGAACCGGTCGACGACGGCGTCGGCCAGCCCGCGGTCGGCGGCCAAGTGGACCAGGCGGTGGCCGTCGACGGTGTTGCCCATGTGGACCCCGTCCAGGTGGTACTCGAGCCCGTCGGCGGCCGCGCGCTCTTCCATCTGCGCTTCCATCGCGTCGGCCTCTTCCAGTGTGCGGCCGTACTTTTCGGCCAGCACCTCCCGCGTCGGCCGCGAAGTCCCGCGCGGGAACGACGGGTCGAGCTGGAACGAGTGGTGCACCACCTCGACTTCGACACCGAGTTCGGCGACCGCCTGCTCGAAGCGGCGTTTGCCGAGATAGCACCAGGGACAGACGAGATCGGACCAGATGTCTACGCGCACGGGACCAAGCTAACCGGAGGGGCGCCGCGCACTTCAAGGTAACCGGCGGCGACCTGCGGGATAGGGTGGGCCCGGTGACCGTCTCGACCGACGACATCGTCCGGCACGCCGCGCGGCTGCTGTTCGCCGGCACCCGCCTCGACCTCGGCCGGATGGCCGCCGAACTGGGGATCTCGCGCACCACGTTCTTCCGCCGCGTCGGCAACCGCGACGACGTCATGGGCGCGGGGCTGCGCCTGCTGTCCGACCGCACCTGGCAGCGCGCCCTCGACGGCTGGCGCGCCACCCACGGCGACGCGGTCCGCACGCCGGACGGCCGGTTGCGCTGCCTGTGGGTCATGGAGGAGTACCGCCGCGAAGTCGCCGGCAACGACGGCATGCGCAAGCTGATCGAGGCGGAGTCGACGGTCGCGCTGCGCGTGCTGACCGACCCGCGCGGGGCGGTTCAGCCGGTACTGGTCGACCAGCACGTGGAGCTGTTCCGCGCCGACGCCGAGGCGGCCGGGCTGACGCCGTTGGTGGACCTGCCGGACCTGGCGTTCGCGGTGGTGCGGCTGGGCGAGTCGTTCCTGTACTCGGACGTGCTGGCCGCCCGCACGGTGGACCTGGCGGTGGCGACGACCCTGCTGGACACGCTCGTCCGCGGCGCCCTGGAGCCGGCCGCTTCCCGCTGACCGGCGATCGGCCGGGCAGACCACGCGGCCAGGTGACCCCGCCGCCGGTCGCACTTTTGTCACGTGCGTGAGTGCCGGACCGGCCAGGTTCACTGAGCGACCGCACAGTCCGTCAACCACTCACCCATTCGGCCGTTGTGGAACATTTCAGCGAAGTGTTTCATAAGGCGACCGGAAAGCGGTTACCCCGCGCCCGGCCCGCGGCACGCCCTTCGTTGCCGTGCAACGGTTCCATCGGTCCGCCCGTCCGTGTCCGGGCCCGCTTTCGCCTGCCCGGGGAAAGAGAGCGATCCATGTCCGTACTCACCAGCCCGCCGACGTCGTCAGGCCCGGGTGAGAAAATTTCCCGCCGCCGCCCGTGGCGCGTGAAGGCCGCCGGGGTCATCGCCGCCGCGCTGGCGGTGACCACCGCGGTCGCCTCGCCGGCACCCGCCGCCGACAACCCCTACGAGCGCGGGCCGGACCCGACCACGGCCAGCATCGAGGCCAGCCGGGGCAGCTTCGCGACCAGCACCACCACCGTGTCGAGGCTGGCCGTCTCCGGCTTCGGCGGCGGCACCATCTACTACCCGACGAGCACGACCGCCGGCACGTTCGGCGCGATCTCGATCGCCCCCGGCTTCACCGCCACGCAGTCGAGCATCGCCTGGCTGGGCCCGCGCCTGGCGTCCCAGGGCTTCGTCGTGTTCACCATCGACACCCTGACCACCAGCGACCAGCCCGACAGCCGCGGCAGGCAGCTGCTGGCCTCGCTCGACTACCTCACCCAGCAGAGCTCGGTCCGGTCCCGCATCGACAGCAGCAGGCTCGGCGTCGTCGGGCACTCGATGGGCGGCGGCGGCACGCTCGAAGCCGCGCGCTCACGGCCGTCGCTGCAGGCCGCCGTGCCGCTGACCGGCTGGAACCTGACGAAGAACTGGTCGACCGTGAGCGTGCCGACCCTGGTCGTCGGGGCGGAGGCGGACACCATCGCGCCGGTGGCGACGCACTCGATCCCGTTCTACACCAGCCTGCCGTCCACTTTGGACAAGGCGTACCTCGAGCTGCGCGGCGCCAGCCACTTCGCGCCGAACACGTCGAACACGACGATCGCGAAGTACACGCTGTCCTGGCTCAAGCGGTTCATCGACAACGACACCCGCTACGAGCAGTTCCTCTGCCCGATCCCGGGCACCAGCCTGTCCATTTCGGACTACCGGGGCACCTGCCCGCACCACGGCTGACGGCGGCCGCCGGGCCCGCGCGTCAGCGTTCCGCGGGCTCGGCGGACCACTGCAGCAGGAACCGCAGCGCCTCTTCCGAGGGTGACCCGGGTTCGGCGGTGTAGGCCACCAGCCGCTGCCCCGGGTGCGTCTCGACGGCGAACTGCTGCACGTCCAGGGTGACCGGCCCGGCCACCGGGTGGCGGTAGGTCTTGGTCAGCTCGCGGGCCCCGCGCACCTGGTGGCTGTCCCACCACAGCCGGAAGTCCGCGTCCTTCTCCAGCAGCTCGCGCACGAGCGCGGCGAGCACCGGGTCGGCGGGATCGCGGCCCGCCTCCATCCGCAGCACCTCGACGCACGCGCCCGCCGCGCGCGGCCAGTCCGCGTACCGGGCGCGGTAGTCCTCGTCGAGGAACGTCAGCCGGATCAGGTTGCGCTCGGCGGGCGGCCGCGCTCCGAAATCGCCCAGCAGCGCGACCGCCGCGCGGTTCCAGGCCAGCACGTCCTGGCGGCGGTTCAGCACCATCGCCGGAACGTCCGGCATGCCGTCGAGCAGCTGCCGCAGCGGGCCGGCGACGGTGTCCCCGGCCGGCGCCCGGGTCTCCGGCGCGACGTCGGCCAGGGTGAACAGGTACGCGCGCTCGTCCGGCGCCAGCCGCAACGCGTCGGCGAGCGCGTCGAGGACCGCACGGGACACGCGCCGCGTGCGGCCCTGCTCCAGCCGGACCACGTAGTCGATGCTGATGTGCGCGAGCTGGGCCAGCTCCTCCCGGCGCAGGCCGGGGACCCGCCGGAGGCGGCCGTCGTCGGGCAGCCCGGCCCGGCGCGGGTCGAGCGCGGCGCGGCGAGCCCGCAGGAACTCGCCCAGTTCGGTACCTGCCATGCCCCCAGTGTCGCAAGGCCGCCCGCCGCGTGCCTGGTACCAGGGTGCATAGGCAGTTCCCTCCCTGGCCCGCCACCCGGAACCGGGCGACGGTGGAGCCATGACCGAACGAACCACCCTCCGCATCGGCGACCTGACCACCGGCCGGATCGGCTACGGCGCGATGCGCCTCACCGGCCCCGGCCACTGGGGCGACTACCCCGACCGCGCCGCGGGCATCGCACTGCTGCGCCAGGTCGTCGACGCCGGCGTGACGCTGATCGACACCGCCGACGTCTACGGCCCGCACACCAACGAGCAGCTCATCCGCGACGCCCTCCACCCGTACCCGGAGCACCTGGTGCTCGCGACCAAGGGCGGCTTCGTCCGCAGCGGCCCGGAGATCTCGACGATCGCCGCGATCGGGCACCGCCAGTACCTGCGCCAGTCCGCGCTGCTGAGCGCGCGCCGCCTCGGCGTCGAGCGGATCGACCTCTACTACCTGCACAGCGGCTACGCGCAGGACGCCTCGTTCGAAGACCAGGTCGGCACGCTCGCGGAGCTGCGGCGGGAAGGCGTGATCGGGCACATCGGCCTGTCCAACGTGACGCTGGAGCAGCTGAAGGCCGCGCGGGAGATCGTCGAGATCGCCGCCGTCACCGCGCACTACAACGTCGTGGACCGCCACGAGCAGCCGTTGCTGGACGCCGCCGCCGAGGCCGGCGCGGTCTTCGTGCCGTGGCAGCCGGTGTCGCTCAGCACGCCGGGCGCGCCCACCGACACCGCCGGGCCGGCCGCCGTCCGCGGCGTCCTCGAACCGATCGCAGCACGGCACGGCGCCACCGTCTCCCAGGTCGCTCTCGCTTGGCTGCTCGGCCGCTCGCCCGCCGTCCTGCCGATCCCCGGCACGACGTCGCTGGCGCACGTGCGCGAGAACCTCGCCGCGCAGGACCTCGTGCTCAGCCCGGACGAGACCGCCGCGATCACCGCGCTACGACACTGACCTTCCCCCTGGTGTGCCCGGCTTCCTGGTAGGTGAACGCGGCACGCAGGTCGTCGAACGGGTAGGTCCGGTCGATGACCGGCGTGAGCGCGCCGGACTCGGCGAACGCGGCCAGCTCGCCCAGCACCGCCTGCTTGTCCGGGCAGGCCACCGCGTCGGCGAGGACGACCCGCCGTCGCGCGAAGGGGCCGGACGCCAGCGCGGCGAAGACGTGCCCGGCGGGCTGCAGCCAGCGCCCGGCCGGGCCGCCGACGGCGACGAAGGTGCCTCCGCGCTCAAGCACCCGGCGGCAGGCGAACACCGACCGGCCGCCGGCGATGTCCAGCACGAGGTCGTACCGGCGGCCGCTCCGCGTGAAGTCTTCGGTCCGGTAGTCGACGACGTGCGCGGCGCCGAGCGAGCGCACGAGGTCGGCACCGGCCGCGCCGCACACGGCGTCGACGTGCGCGCCGAGCGCCTTGGCCAGCTGGACGGCGAAGGTGCCGACCCCGCCGGAAGCGCCGTTGACCAGCACCCGCTGCCCCGGCGCCACGCCGCGCAGGGAGAGCAGCGCGGTGACGCCGGCCATCGGCATCGTCGCGGCCTGCTCGTGCGTCAGGTTCGCCGGCATCGGCGCCAGCAGGTCTTCGGGCACGCAGACGTACTCGGCGTGGGCGCCTCGCGGCAGGAGTGCGTAGACGTCGTCACCGGGCGCGAAGCGTGTCCCGGCGGTCTCGACCCGGCCGGCCAGGTCGCAGCCGAGCACCCCGGCCGGCGGGCGGCGGAGCCCGAAGCCGCCGGTCATCAGGCGGGCCACGCGGGGCTCGCCTCTCAGGAAGTGCCAGTCGTACGGGTTGACCGAAGTGGCGTGGACCCGGACGAGCACTTCGCCCGCGCCGGGCACCGGATCGGGCACGTCCTCCCAGTTCAGGCTGTCGGGCGGGCCGTACACACGCTGGACGAGAGCCTTCATCGCGCCTCCCTTACGTTGTAAGTCTTACGTCGTAAGGTAGCTCCGGACCGGACGGGGGGTCAAGGCAGACTTACGTTGTACGATCTTGCGCGTGACCACCGAAGCCCGGATCCCGCTGAGCCGGGAGCGCGTCCTCCGCACGGCCGTCGCGCTCGCCGACGAGCACGGCCTGCCCGCGGTGACGATGCGCCGGCTCGCGGAGGAGCTCGGCGCCGAGGCGATGTCGCTCTACTACCACGTGGCCAAGAAGGAAGACGTGCTCGACGGGATCGTCGACGTCGTGGCCCAGGAGATCAACGAGGCGGTCGCCGCGCTCGAGGCGGGCCCGGACTGGAAGCTGACGGCCCGGCGGCGCATCCTCGCCGCCCGCGAGGTGTTCCTCCGCCACCGCTGGGCCCCGGCGCTGTTCGGGACGCGGTCGTCGACGAGCCCGGCGGTGCTGAAGTACTACGACAACCTGGTCGGCTTGATGCGCGAAGGCGGCTTCTCGCACGACCGGATCCACCACGCGCTGCACGCGCTCGGCAGCCGGGCGCTGGGGTTCAGCCAGGAGCCGTTCGACCCCGGCCCGGGCGCGTCGGCCGAGGTCCCGCCGGAAGTGGTCGCGCAGCTGCCGAACCTGGTGGCCATGCTGAGCGAGATCGCCCACGACGACCCGGATTCGACGCTGGGCTGGTGCGACGACCAGGCGGAGTTCGAGTTCGGCCTGGACCTCGTCCTCGACGGGCTGGACCGGTTGCGGTAGTCCACCAGGTGGGACACCCCGGCGTACCGGAGCAGAATCGGCGGGGTGTCACGACCACTGCGGAAGCTCGGCTTCCTGACCATCGGCCTCTTCGACGCGGCCGACCCGCGGCGGGGGCACGAGTCGACCCTCGAGATCATCGAGCTGGGTGAGCGGCTCGGGTTCGACAGCGCCTGGGTGCGGCACCGCCACCTGCAGTACGGCATCTCGTCGCCGGTCGCCGTGCTCGCCGCCGCGTCGCAGCGGACCAGCCGGATCCACCTCGGCACCGCCGTCATCCCGCTCGGCTGGGAAAACCCGCTGCGGCTCGCCGAGGACCTCGCCACCGTCGACCTGCTGTCGGGCGGGCGGCTCAACCCCGGGCTCAGCGTCGGCCCGCCGATGCGGTGGGACGACGTCAAGCAGGCCCTCTACCCGGACACCGCCGACGTCGAAGACTTCTCCTACGACCGGGTGGAACGGCTGCTCGGGTTCGTGCGCGGCAAGCCGGCCACCGGGTTCAGCGGCACGCAGGGGTTCGAGGTGTTCTCCGACCGCGTCCAGCCGCAGGCACCCGGGCTCGGCGACCGCCTCTGGTACGGCGGCGCGAGCCTGCGCTCGGCCGAGTGGGCGGGCAAGCACGCGATGAACTTCCTGACCAGCAGCGTGGTCAGGGCCGAAGGCGACAGCACGGACTTCGCGGAAATCCAGCTGTCGCACATCAAAGCGTTCCGCGCGCACCACCCCGACGGCGAGTCCGCCCGCGTCTCGCAGGGCCTGGTCGTGATCCCGACCGACAGCGCGACGCCGGAGCAGCGCGCGAAGTACGAGGAATACGCCCGGAAACGGCTGCCCCGCACGGCCGAACCGCAGGGCCCGGCCCGGATGCTCTTCTCCCCCGACTTCGTGGGCACGTCGGCCGAGATCGCCGAACGGCTCCACGCGCACGAGGCGTTCCGCGAAGTCGACGAGGTGGCTTTCGCCCTGCCGTTCACCTTCGACCACGAAGACTACGTGCAGATCCTCACCGACATCGCGGAACGCCTCGGCCCGGCGCTGGGCCGGAGTTCCTGACCTACTTGTTGGTGCCCGGGGTCAGCACCTTGTCGATCACGAAGACCGTGGCGTTCTTCGTGGGGATGTTGCCGCACAGGATCTTCGCGCCGTTGACGGTCATGTTCTCACCCGAACCCTCGATCTTCAGCGGGCCGCCGGCGGTGTTCAGCGTGTCGAGCGAGCCCGCGGACGCGAGGCCCTTGGCGTCGTAGCGCTTGCCGACGACGTGGTACTGCAGGATCGGCGCCAGCTCGGCGGGTTTGCCGGCCAGCTCGTTGAACTTGGCGTCGCCCAGCGCGGCGAACGCCGGGTCGGCCGGCGCGAACACCGTGATGGCCTGCTGGCTGTTGAGCGTGTCGACCAGGTTGGTGGCCTTGACCGCGGCCACCAGCTTGGTCAGCAGCGGGTTGGTCGACGCGGCCGAGGCGACCGGCTGCGGGCCCATCGAGTCCAGCGAACCGGGCGCGGAACCCTGCGGCAGCTGGGAACAGGCCGGACCGAACACGTCGGCGTTGGTGGTCACGCCGTCCGCGGCGGCCGCGCTGGAGGACGGCGCGGCCATCGACGACGACGGCGCCATCGAGCTGCTGGAGCTGCCCGACGAAGCGGTGTCGCTGCTGCTGCACGCGGTCAGCGAAAGGGCGGCGACAGCGGCGACGCCGATTCCGGCGACACGAAGCTTGGTCACGAAAATCACTCCCACAATGAGCTTGGAACTTCTTCTTGTCCGGTATTCGGAACTACTCGGAAAGCGGATTGGCGCCCGATCGGGTGATCCGGGTCACCGCGCGGTGAATGCGATGCTGTGCCACCCGGTCGCGCCGTCGGGAACGGTGCCGGCGCGCATTTCGGTCTGCGTGTACCCGCTTTTGTCGGTCGCCCGGCAGACGACCTGGTGCCCGCCGGGCCCGGCGTCGAACTCGGCCCACCACATGCGCCAGGTGTCGAGGTTGACTTCCTGCGACAGCATGGCTTCGCGCCACGGCCCGTCGTCGATCCGCACCTCGACCTTCGCGATCCCGGTGTGCTGCGCCCAGGCGATCCCCGCCACGCGGACTTTCCCCGACGGGACGGTTTCGAAACCCTTCGGCGTGTCGATCCGCGATTCCGTCTTGATCGGCGCTTCGCGACCCCAGCCGCGTTTCAGCCAGTAGGCCTGCCGGGCCCGCCAGGTCGTCACTTCGAGGTCGGCCACCCATTTCGTGGCCGACACGTACCCGTACAAGCCGGGGATGACGAGCCGCGCCGGGAATCCGTGCTCGATCGGCAGCGGCTCGCCGTTCATCCCGATGGCGAGCATGGCGCCGCGCCCGCGGTCCAGCGCCGCGGCGACCGGGCTGCCCGACGTCCAGCCGTCCACACTGGACGAATAGAGCTGCTCGGCACCCGGGCGCACCCCGGCTTCCTCCAGCAGGTCGGCCAGGTCGACGCCGATGAAGTTCGCGGTGGACACGTAGGTGCCGCCGACTTCGTTGGACACGCAGGTCATGGTGATGGTGCGCTCGACGAGCGGCCGGTTCCGGATGTCGCCGTAGCGGTACCGGATTTCGCGGTCCACCATGCCGTGCAGCCGCAGGCTCCAGTCTTCGGTGCGGACCTGCGGGACCGACAACGCGGTGTCCACGCGGTAGAAGTCGGCGTTGCGGGTGACGAAGGTGGGCGTGCCGAGCTTCGCGAAGTCGGCGTCGGCCGGGATCATCGGCGCCGTGCGCACCGGGACCAGCCGCCCGACCGCCGCCCGCGACGACGCCGCGTCCCGGCTGCCGGCGAGCAGCTGCCCGCCGAACCCCGCCACCCCGGCCCCGGCGACGACCCCGGCGCCGGCCAGCAGGACCGTCCGGCGCGAGGAGCCGGCCGCGGGTTCGGGCCCGACCTCGCGCCGGGCCAGGCGGTGCAGCAAGACGAACACCGCGACGCCGGCGACCAGGCTCGCCAGCGGGGCGAGCAGCGCGACCGCGCCGAGGTCGGGCCGGGCGTACACCGCGACGAGCCCGACCAGGCCGAACCCGCTGATCACGACGATCCCGGGCCACGGCGTGCGGCGGGAGAGCAGGCCCGCCACCGCCGCGACGGCCACCATGACGACGGCCATCCCCGACAGCAGCACGAGCTTGTCGTAGGTGCCGAAGGTGCGGACCGCGAAGTCCTTGAGCCCCACCGGGGTCAGGTCGATCGCGCCGTTGCCGACCGCCAGGTACGGCGACGCGTTGACGCCGACCAGCCCGGCGATCAGGTGCCCCGCCGCGAGCGCCGCGGCGAGCGCCACGACGCCCAGCGCCGCGGCGACCCAGCGGCGCAGCCGGGGTTCGGCCGCTACCGGCCGGTCGGCAGTCGAGGTGCTCATCGCGCTCCTGTTCAGGGTCTGGGGATACGCCCCAATGTGGCGTTCGGTGCGTCCAGCGCACCCAATGTGGCGTTCGGTGCGTTGGACGCAACCAACGCCACATTGGGGCGTTCCGTGGTCAGGTCAGGTCTATCCGGGTGACCGCCGGGGTTGTCGGGCCCGCGGAACCGCCCGCGGGCTCGACCGTGATGCCGATCCGGTCGACGTCCGGCGGCACCGTGGTCGCCATCGGGCGCATGCGGTCCGGGGACTCCGGCTGCATCAGGCCGGCCGAGTGCGCGCCGCCCTTGCCGATCAGCCAGACCTGGTAGACGTGCGCCGTGTCGAGGGCGGGCAGGCCGGACGCGAGCAGCACGGCCTGGTGGCGGCTGCGGGACACCACGAGCGTCGCGCTGCCCTGGCCGGAGCTCCGGATCGCCGTGGCGTCCGGGGCGGCCAGCACCGGATCCGCCTGCTGCCGCGGGACGGTCGTGGTCTGCACGCCCGCCACGACCACCCCCACCACGGCCGCCGCGGCGGCGCCGAACAGCGCGACGCGCAGCTGCCACGTCTTGGCGCGGCTGAGCTTGCGCACCACGGGCACCCGCGGCGGCAGCTGGCGGGTGCGGGCCACGTCGGCGAGCACCACCAGCTTCAGCTCCGGCGGCGGAGTCACCTCGGCGGCCACGCCGAGCCGGGCGCCGGTCGCGCGCAGCTCCTCGACCTCCTGGCGGCAGGCGGCGCACTCCCCGAGGTGCCGTTCGAACTCCGCGCGGTCCACATCGGACACGGCGTCGAGCGCGTAGGCCCCGGTCAGCGTGTGCAGCTCGGCGGTCATCGGTCCACCCCCAAGCAGTCACGCAGGCGGATCAGGCCGTCGCGGATCCGGGTCTTCACGGTCCCCGGCGCCACCTTCAGCACCTCAGCGACCTCGGGGTAGGTGTAGCCGTTGTAGTAGGCGAGCACGATCGACTCGCGCTGCAGCTCGGTCAGCGCGGACAGGCACTGCCGCACCCGCTGCTGGTCCAGGCCGGCCAAAGTGGACTCGGTGACCTCGTCGAACGGCCGCCGCACGTCCATCCGCCCGGCCCGGTCCTCCCGGTCGAGCACGGCCTGGTGCGAGCGCACGCGGTCGACGGCCCGGCGGTGCGCGATCGTCAGCACCCACGAAAGCGCGCTCCCGCGCTCCGGGACGTACCTCGCGGCCTTGCGCCACACCTCCACCAGCACCTCCTGAGCCACTTCCTCGGCTTGCGCGTGGTTGCGCAGCACGCGCGTCACCAGCCCGAGCACCGGACCGGCGACGAGGTCGTAGAGCGACGAGAACGCCGCCTCGTCCCCCGCCGCCACCCGCCGCAGCAGTTCTTCGGCGCTCGGCGCGAGCGCCGGCGTTTCGCCCGGATGCAGCCGTAGCCGTCCACGCTCACCCATGTCCGGCACCCTCCACGTCACCCACCACGCCCTCCGGCCTCGGCAGGGGTTCGCGGCCGGACGGCGGCGCGGACTGGTGGGCAGTGGCCCTTCCCACCCGGAAGGCCCAACTCCGGGGCGCGGACCCATCCGGCGGCGCGGCGGCTCCGAAAGCTCGGGACGTGAAGCTCCGCCGCGCATCAGCCGGCGGGGAAAGTCGCGGCGGTTTGCCCCGTGGCGGCTTCGCCGACGTCCTGAATGACTCATTCAGGTCTTCGGAGGTCCTGAATGACTCATTCAAGACACCGCAGGGCCGCCCGGCGACTTTGCCGGGGCCCGGTCAGCCGGCGGGGAAAGTGCCCGTTCGGCCATGCCGACGGTGACCTCCGACACTTCTTGATCACCCCGAAGTGTGAAAGTTTTTCGGAACGCTGGGCGTTGACCTCACTATGCGTTATCCCTGGAACAAGCCGAAGTTAACCGACGAGTAGCAAAGGGGGTCCGATGAGCGACCCGCACAGCGTGACCAGCGCCAGCCTCGACTTCGCCCTGCGCACCTTCGGGGCCGGTCCGCGGCCGGTTCCCGCCGAGCTGGAGTACGACACCCGGGACCCGTACGCGGTCGCCGTGGTGCTGCACGCCGGCCCGAGCGCGGTCCGGTGGCTGTTCGGCCGCGACCTGCTGGCCGACGGCCTGCTCGCCCGCTGCGGCGACGGCGACGTCCGGATCGGGCCCGCCGGCGACCCCGCCCTGGTCGTCGTCGAGCTGACCTCCCCCGACGGCGCCGCCGTGCTCGAGGCGCCCGCGAAGGAGATCGCGGCCTTCCTGGACCGGACCTACGACGTCGTCCCGGCCGGCAGCGAGAGCGACTGGTTCGACTTCGACACCGAGCTGGAGAAGCTCTCCTACCAGGACTGAGTACCGTCCCGGCGTGAGCTTCTTCCTGACGAAGGTCCTCGACGCACTGGACGACGGCGGGGACCGCCCGCTGTTCATCCAGGACAGCGTCACGACCTACCACCAGGCCCGCGACCGCCTCCGCCGGCTGCACGCGGGCCTCGGCGGGACCGGCGTCGTCGCGGTCGACCTCCGCAACCGCCCCGAGACGGTCCTCGTCCAGCTCGCCGCCCTGCTGCGCGGGGCGACCGTCCTCCTGGTCCCGGCCTCCGCGCCGGACGGCCAGCGGTACCCGGGCGTGACCACCGTCGTCACCGACCGCCCGCACCACTGGCCCGGCGAAGACGTCCGCACCCTCGACGACCTCGACGGCGAGCCCGAGCCGCTCGACCCGCCGGACGCCGTCCGCCTGCTCTTCCCCACCGGTGGCACCACCGGCACCCCCAAGCTCATCCGCCACAGCGGCATCTACGACGGCATGGCGCACATCTTCGCGCCGTCCCCGGACGGCCCGGGCCGCACGCTGCTCGTCGCCCCGATGACGCACATGACCGGCAACGCCACCGTGCTCGGCGCTCTGCTGCGGCGCGACACCGTGGTGGTGCACGACGGCTTCGACGCGGGCGCGGTCCTCGCCGCGATCCAGGAGCACCAGATCGACACGCTTTCGCTGACCCCGCCGCGGCTGGCGGCCGTCCTCGACCACCCCGCGCGCGCACGCACCGACCTCAGCAGCGTCCGCTCGCTGTCCCTCGGCGCCGCGCCGCTGCCGCCGCACCGGCTCGCGCAGGCCCTCGACGTGTTCGGGCCGGTCGTCGGCCAGGGCTACGGCCTCACCGAAGCCCCGATGATCGCGAGCATCTCCGCGGCCGAGCTGATCGACCGGCCGGAGCGGCTGGGCTCGGTCGGCCGGGTCGTGCCCGGCATGGAGGCCCGGCTCACCGCCGACGGCGAGGTCGAAGTGCGCGGACTGTCCATGATGGACGGTTACCTCGACGGCCCGGACGTCGGCGCCGGCTGGCTGCGCACCGGCGACCTCGGCCGCTTCGACGACGAAGGCTACCTGTACCTGCTCGACCGCGCGGACGACGTCGTCGTGGTCGGCGAGCACGGCACGAAGGTCCCCACGACCGTCGTCGAGCACGCCATCGCGGCGCACCCGGCGATCGCGGCCGCGGCCGTCTTCGGCGTCCCCGGCCCGGACGGGCAGCTGCTGCACGCCGTCGTCGTGGCCACCGGGCCGGTCACCGCCGAGGACGTCCGGGCCCGCGCCCGGGCCGCCTTCGGCCGGGAGCACTACGTCCCGGCGGCCGTGGACTTCGTCGGCGCGCTGCCGCTCACCGAAGTAGGCAAGGTCGACAAGCGCGCGCTCGTTCAGCTCGTGACGGCGCCGTCCGACGACGACTTGACCAGCTTGACGTACTTGCCGAGCACGCCTTCCGGGAACTTGTTCGGCAACGGCTCCCAGCCCTGACGGCGGGCGGCCAGCTCGGCCGCGTCCACCAGCAGGTCGATGCTGCGCGCCTTGATGTCGACGGCGATCCGGTCGCCGGTGCGGACGAACGCGATCGGGCCGCCGTCGACCGCCTCCGGGGCGACGTGGCCGATGCACAGGCCGGTGGTGCCGCCGGAGAACCGGCCGTCGGTCAGCAGGAGGACGTCGCGGCCGAGGCCGGCGCCCTTGATCGCCGCGGTGATCGCCAGCATCTCCCGCATGCCCGGCCCGCCCTTGGGGCCCTCGTAGCGGATGACGACGACGTCGCCCGCCTCGATCCGGCCCTCGTTCAGCGCCGCCATCGCCTCCTGCTCGCGTTCGAACACGCGCGCCGGGCCCTCGAAGTTGGCCGTGTCGAAGCCCGCGGACTTCACGACGGCGCCCTCGGGGGCGAGCGAGCCGCGCAGGATGTTGATGCCACCGGTCGGGTGCAACGGGTTGTCCAGCCGGCGCAGGACCTCGCCGTCGATCGGGTCGGGGTCCAGCTCGGCGAGGTTCTCCGCGACGGTCCGGCCGGTGACGGTCAGCGCGTCGCCGTGGATCAGGCCTTCGTCCAGGAGCGCCTTCATCAGCACCGGAATGCCGCCGTGGCGGTCGATGTCGTTCATGACGTACTTGCCGAACGGCTTCAGGTCGCCCAGGTGCGGGACGCGGTCGCCGACGCGGTTGAAGTCGTCCAGCGTCAGCTCGACCTTCGCCTCGTGCGCGATGGCCAGCAGGTGCAGCACGGCGTTGGTCGAGCCGCCGAGCGCCATCACGACGGTGATCGCGTTCTCGAACGCCTCGCGCGTGAGGATGTCCCGCGCGGTGATGCCCTTTTCGAGCAGCCCGACGACGGCTTCACCCGAAAGGTGCGCGTAGTGGTCGCGGCGGCGGTCCGCGGACGGCGGCGCGGCCGAGCCCGGCATGCTCATCCCCATCGCCTCGGCCGCCGAGGCCATCGTGTTCGCCGTGTACATCCCGCCGCAGGCACCCTCACCAGGGCAGATCGCGCGTTCGATGCGGTCCAGGTCGGCGGTCTTGAGCCGGCCCGCGCGGCACGCGCCGACCGCCTCGAAGGCGTCGATCAGCGTGACGTCCTTCTCGGTGCCGTCGGTCAGCTTCACCCAGCCGGGGGCGATCGTGCCCGCGTAGAGGAACACCGACGCGAGGTCGAGGCGCGCGGCGGCCATCAGCATGCCGGGCAGCGACTTGTCGCAGCCGGCCAGCAGGATCGAGCCGTCGAGCCGCTCGGCCTGCATGACCGTCTCGACGGAGTCGGCGATGACCTCGCGCGAGACCAGCGAGAAGTGCATGCCGTCGTGGCCCATGGAGATGCCGTCGGACACCGAGATCGTGCCGAACTGCAGCGGGTAGCCGCCGGCCGCGTGCACGCCTTCCTTGGACGCCTGCGCGAGCCGGTCCAGCGACAGGTTGCACGGCGTGATCTCGTTCCACGAACTGGCGACGCCGATGATCGGCTTGCGCCAGTCGCCGTCCCCCATCCCGACGGCGCGGAGCATGCCGCGGGCGGGCGCGGCCTCGATGCCGTCGGTCACCGTGCGGCTGCGGGGTTTCGGATCGATCGTCATCGCGGGGCCCTCCGGTACGACGTTCGGACGCACTGCATGCTACCCGCGTCCGCGCGGTCCGCTGGCCGGAACGAAGGGCTTCCCGGACCCGGGCGAACCGGCGAAAACTCGGGCAGATGATCGCCACGGTGGTGTGGGGCACGGGCAACGTCGGCCGTGCGGCAATCCGGGCCGTCGACGCCCATCCGGCACTGGAGCTGACCGGCGTGCTGGTGCACGACCCGGCCAAGGTCGGCAAGGACGCGGGCGCGCTGGCGGGCGTCGGGGACCTCGGCGTCGCCGCGACCGACGACATCGACGCCGTGCTCGGCGCGAAGCCGCGAGCGGTGGTCTACGCCGCTTCCGGGGACGTCCGGTTCGACGACGCGCTCGCCGACATCGTCCGCGCGGTCGGCACGGGCGCGGTCGTCGTGACCCCGGCCCTCTACCCGCTCTACGACCAGCGCAACGCGCCCCCGGAACTGCGCGACCCGGTGCTGGCGGCGATCAAGGAGGGCGGCGGCTCGCTGTTCGTCTCCGGCGTCGACCCCGGCTGGGGCAACGACGTGCTGCCGCTGCTGATCAGCGGGCTCGGCACGGACGTCGACGGCATCCGCTGCCAGGAGATCTTCGACTACTCGACCTACGAGCAGCCCGACTCCGTCCGGTACCTGGTCGGCATGGGCCAGCCGATGGACTACGACCCGCCGATGCTGATGACCGGCGTGCCGTCGATGGTGTGGGGCGGGCAGGTCCGGCTGATCGCGCGCGGCCTCGGCGTCGAGGTGACCGAACTGCGCGAGACGCTGCAACGGCGGCCGCTCGAGGAAACCGTGTCCACGCGGACGATGGGCGAGTTCGAGAAGGGCACGCAGGGCGCGGTGCGGTTCGAGGTGCAGGGCATCGTCGACGGCGAGCCGCGGATCGTCATCGAGCACGTGACGCGCATCCACCCGTCGTGCGCGCCGGACTGGCCCATGCCGCCCAGTGGGGACGGCGCCCACCGCGTGATCATCGAAGGCCGGCCGCGCATCGAGGTCAGCGTCGAAGCTTCCGACGAGGGCGAAAACCGTTCGGCGGGCGGCAATGCCACCGCCGTCGGCAGGCTCGTCGGCGCGATCGACTGGCTGGCCGCGGCGGAACCCGGCCTCTACGACGCACTCGACGTCCCGCTGCGCCCGGCAGCCGGCAAGCTCGGAAGGAGGCGCTCGTGAACATCGACATCCCCGAGGGCAAGGACCCGATCGGCTACGTCTGGGGTGAAATGGTGCCCGGCATCGGGATCGCCGCGTCGCAGTTTTCGCTGGCGGTGTACGAGCACACGACGTTGGGGCTGCGGGAGTTCGAGGCCGCGCGGCTGCGGATCGCGCAGCTCAACGGGTGCGTCTTCTGCCTCGACTGGCGGACCGAACGCGACGGAGTGAAGGTCGAGGAGGAGTTCGCGGACGCCGTGCTCGAGTGGCGCACGACGGACCGCTTCGACGAGCGCACGCGGCTCGCGGCGGAGTACGCCGAGCGGTACACCTTGGACCACCACAACCTGGACGACGAGTTCTGGAAGCGGATGTCTTCCCAGTACACGCAAAAGGAGATCGTCGAGCTGAGCATGAGCCTCGGCGCGTGGCTCGCTTTCGGCCGCCTGAACCACGTCCTGGGCCTGGACACCGTCTGCGTCCTGCCGTCCCACCGGTCGTGAGGGGCGCTCCGGCCCCTCACGACCTTCGGGTCAGAAGTCCGTGGCGATGATCTTCTCGATGTTGCGCTCGGCCAGGGCCGTGATCGTGACGAACGGGTTGACGCTGGTGTTGCCCGGGATCAGGGAGCCGTCGATCGCGTACAGGCCCGGGTAGCCGGCGAGCCTGCCGTAGTTGTCGGTCGCCTTGCCGAGCACCGCGCCGCCGAGCGGGTGGTAGGTGAGGTGGTCGCCCCAGATCTTGTACACGCCGAAGAGGTCGGTGCGGTAGATCGTCCCCTCGGTCGCGTTGATCTTGTCGAAGATGGTCTTCGCCATGTCGATCGACGGCTGCTTCCACGCCGTCTGCCAGTTCAGCTCGACCGCGCGGGTCGTCGGGTTCCAGGTGAACTGCGCGCGGTTCGGGTTCTTCGTGATGGACAGGTAGAACGACGCCCACGTCTCGATCCCGGTCGGCAGCGGCGCGACCTCCGCGAAGGCCCCGCCCGCGGCCCAGTTGTCGATGCCGCCGCACGGGATGGACGACTGGAGGCTGCCGGTCGGGTCCCAGATGTGGTTGGCGCGCCCGCACATCACGTTCCCGTTGTCGCCCCAGCCCTTGCCGACCTCGCCGTTCAGGTTGGGCAGCGCGCCGGTCGCCTTCAGCTTCACCAGCAGCTTGCTCGTGCCGACGCTGCCCGCGGCGAAGAACACCTTGGCCGCCGTGACGGTCTTGATGGCGGACACCGCGCCCGCCGTGGTCAACTGCTCGATGGTCACCGCGTAACCGCCGGACGCGGGCACCGCCTGGGTCACGCGGTGCAGCGGGGAGATGGTGACGCGGCCGGTCGCGGCGATCCGCGGGAGGTAGGTCTTCTGCAGGGACTTCTTGCCGTAGTTGTTGCCGTACAGGATTTCCCCGGCCAGCGCCGACTTCGGCACGGTGCCGGCGGCTTCCTGCTCCATGTAGTTCCAGTCGTACACGTCGGGCACGAACACGAACGGGAACCCGGACCGCTGCGCCTGTTTGCGGCCCACGCGGGCGTACTGGTAGGCGTCGGTGGTGTCGAACCAGGCCGGGCGCACGGTGGCGACGCCGAGGCCGGCGTTGGCGCGCGGGTAGTAGGTGTTGTACATCTCGTCGGCGTTCACGGTCGGGAGGATCGCGCCGAAGTTCTCCCGCTTGGGCGTGACGGCCATGCCGCCGTTGACGAGCGAGCCGCCGCCGACCCCGCGGCCCTGGTAGACGGTGATGCCGCTGAACTCTTCGGCGTCGAGGATGCCGGTGTAGCGCGGGATGTCCTTGTCGATGGGGAACCCGAGGAAGTTGGACAGCGGCTGCTTCGTCTTGGTGCGCAACCAGAACGAGCGCTGGTCCGGGCTGGTCGTGTTGGCGAAGATCTTGCCGTCCGGGCCGGGCGTGTCCCAGGCCATGCCCATCTCGACCATGTGCACGTCGACGCCGGCTTCCGCGAGCCGGAGCGCGGCGACCGAGCCGCCGTAGCCGGTGCCGATCACCAGCGCGGAGACGGTGGCGCCGTCGGGGATCGCGGCCGGGGCGGCGGCGGCTTTTCCAGCCAGCGCGGCACCCGCCAAGATAGAACCGGTTCCTGCGAGGAAAAGACGACGGGAAACTGCCCCAGAAGTTGTACTCCACATGGATTCGTCGCGCATGTGATAGTCCTCACCGTTGAGGTATAATAGAACAGGTTATAACTCAGTGGTGCAGACAAGTCGACATATACCCGCCGGTAACATCCCCGGGTTGCGCGGGGGTTCCGCTGAATGGGCCATGATGGACGACTGTGGAGTCCACCCGTGTGGACCGCTGGCTTTGGGCGGTCCGGCTGACGAAGACCCGCCCGGACGCCGCGGCGGCGTGCCGCGGCGGGCACGTGCGCGTCAACGACAAGCCCGCCAAACCCGCGACGACCGTCGTCCCCGGCGACGAGGTGCGCCTGCGCATCGGCGGCACGACCAAGGTCCTCGACGTCGTCCGCGTGATCCAGAAGCGCGTCGGCGCCCCGGACGCGGCGACGTGCTACGTCGACCGCACCCCGAAACCACCCCCGGAGACGGCGATCCCGGTCGCCCGCCGGGACCGCGGCGCGGGCCGGCCGACCAAACGGGAGCGTCGCGTGCTCGACGCGTTCCGGCAGCGGGAGCCCTAGCGACCCCGGCAAAGTCGGTCGCCGGTTCGCGCCGACCGGAGTGGCCAACACAACGACCGGAGCGGCCAACACGTCCGGGGCTCCGGTGTGTTGGCCACTCCGGTCGCCGAACTGGCCGTTCCGGTCGCCGAACTGGCCGTTCCGGGCGATCCGCCCGTCTGGCGAGGTGAACGACCCTTTCATGACGTTCCGGCGGCCGCCGTCGATGGTCATCCGGCGACTTGATCGAGGGATCGCCGTCCGCGGCCCGGCCTGGCCGGACAGAGCGGGGAATTCGCCGTGCCCGGGTCCGCTCGCGGGGAAAACGGGTAGTCCCGGTACGTGACACGGGCGACGGGGAGAACGAGTCCTGGCGATCAGACCGCCACCCCGGACCGGCTGCTGGCCGCCGCGCGGCCGCTCGTCGTGCGCTACTGCCGCGCCCGGCTCGGGACCGGGCAGGATCCCGACGACGTCGTGCAGGACGTCTGCCTCGCGGTGCTGAAGGCGCTGCCCGCGCGGCCGGCGGCGCGGCCCTTCCCGATCTTCGTCTGCGGTATCGCCCGCCACCACGTCGAGGCCGCCCGCAGGGCCGCTGCCCGGCGGCGGGCCGAGCCGGTCGCCGAGCTGCCGGATGAGGGCGACGCGACGCTGGACCCCGAGCACCACGCGCTGCGGCGCGAGCTCGGCGAGCGGATGGCGAAGCTGCTGCGGGTCCTGCCGGACAAGCAGCGCGAGATCCTGGTGCTGCGCGTGGCCGTCGGCCTGTCCGCGGAGGAGACGGCGGCGGTGGTCGGGTCGACGCCGGGCGCGGTGCGCGTCGCCCAGCACCGGGCGCTGAACCAGCTGCGCAAAGCCGTCGCGGGTTGAGCGGCCGGCGCTACCCTGGCCTGGTGAGCGACAGCGAGAACTTCGAAGGACGCGACGTCGGGTCCGGGATCTCGGTGATCCGCGAGAGCACCGACGTCGTCGGCTCCGGGCCGCGCCTGCACCGGCACCCGTACGCCGAGACGTTCGTGATCATCCGCGGCCGCGCCCGGTTCACCATCGGCGACGAGCAGCGCGACGGCGGCGCCGGGGACGTGCTCGTCGTCCCGGCCGGCGTCGCGCACAAGTTCGCGGTGCTCGGCCCCGGGGTCTACGAGGCCGTGCACATCCACGAAAGCGACCACTTCATCACCGAGTGGCTGGAGTAGCGCTCAGAGCCCGCGCTCGCCGATCATGCCGCGCAGCTTGCTCAGCGCGCGGTACTGCGTGATCCGGACGTTGCCGGGCGAGATGCCCAGCGCGTCCGCGGTCTCGTTCGCCGACAGCCCGACGACGATCCGCATCGACAGGATCTCCTGGTGCAGCGGCGGCAGCAGCGCGAGCAGCTTGCCCAGCCGCGCCCCGAGGTCGAGGTCCAGGACGTGGCTCTCGGGCTCGTTCCCGCCGAGCGGCCGGTCCGGCAGCTCCGGTACCGGCTTCGACCGGTCGCGCGCCACGGACCGGAAGGCGTCGGCGACCTTGTTCGCGGCGATGGCCCGCACGAGGTACAGGAACGAGCCCCCGCGGTCCTGGTACCCGGGCAGCACCTTCAGCACGGCCAGGCACACCTCCTGCGCGACGTCGTCGGCGGAGAGGTAGGACAGGTCGCGCCCGCCGATCCGCGCCCGGCAGTACCGCACGACCGTCGGCTTGACCAGCCGCAGCAGCGTCTGCACGGCGTCCGGGTCCCCGGCCCGCGCGGCCGCCACGACGGGGTCGAGCTCCTCCTTCCCGAGCTTCCCCTCCGGCCGCGGCAAGTCCGCCGGCACGGAATAGCCGTCCACCGCCTCCGGCGCCGCCGGGATCATGGTTTCCACGGGTCCCTCCTCGCGTTCGAACAATCGGTTATCGAGGCGCTGAACAGGGACGTTGCACACCCGCACTTCTTGTCCACAAGTTGTCCGTTAACCAGAAACCGCCTGGTCGGCGGCCCCGCCGGGCACCACCGGATTTCCGGTCAAATTCTTGACAATTCCTGCCCGCGTGCGAGGAGCGGTAGCGAAAACGCGCTGTTCGCCGATCCACCGCCCGTACCGCCGCCGACCACCAGGACCCCCTCATGATCACCCACTGAATGCCGCCCCCTGACGCCACCGGAGAGTGTTCCCCGATGACGGATCCCGATCCCGGTCTGTCCGGCGCCCGCACGGCGGACCGATTCGACGTGTTCCTGTGTTCCACCCGCGCCGACGCCGGCAGCGCGACCGCGGTCGACCGGATCGAAGAAGCGCTGCGCGCGGACGGGCTCCGCGTGTTCCGCGACACCGGCATCGGCGTTTTCGAGCCGATCACCCGGGAACTCGCGGACGCGATCGCCGGCTCGCGCGTGCTGCTCGCCTACTATTCGCGGATTCTGCCGACCCGGTACGCGTGCCAGTGGGAATTGACGGCCGCGTTCGTCGCCGCCCGGCGCCACGGCGACCCCGCGGACCGCGTGCTGGTGATCAACCCGGAGCCGGGGACCGGGCACCTCGCGCCGGTCGAGCTGGCCGACGCGAAGTTCTTCACCGGCCCGGTGACCGCCGAAACGCTCCCGGCGCTCGTCGGCCGGGTGCGGCGGAAGGTCGAGCGCGCCGCGGTCCCGCTCGGCGCGCCCGCCGGTGCGGCAGCCCCGGCCGGACGGCGACCGCCGCCCCGGCTCGTCGGGCGGTACCCCGAGCTGTGGGCCGTCCACAGTGCACTGCACGCGGCCGCTTTTCCCGGCGCGACACCGTATTCGCGGCCGGTCGCCGTGCTGCGCGGGCTGCCTGGGGCCGGCAAGACGGCGTTGGCCGAGCAGTACGCCTACCTGTTCCACGACGCGTTCGGCGGCGGGGTCGTCCGGCTCGGCCCGTTCGGGCACCTCGAACCGGACGACTTCCTCGCGCAGTTCCCGCTCGCCCTCGCGAAGGCCGCCGCGGACCGCCTCGGCACCGACGTCTCCGGACTCGACCTCGACCGCCTGCGCGAGCTGCTCGCCGACCGGATCGACGCGGCGGGCGAGCGGGTGCTGGTGCTCGTCGACGACGTGCCGGCGGGCCTGCCGCCCACGGTCCTCGACCGGCTGCTCCTGCCGAGCGAGCGGGTGTACACGCTGATCACCAGCCGGTTCGGGCACGCGCCGTGGGACACCGCGACCGTGGACCTCACCGGCCTGACCCCGGAGGAGGGCCTGCGGCTCTTCGCGGAGTTCCGGGCCCCCGAAGGCGACGCCGAACGCGCGGCCGTGCTCCGCTTCGCCGACCGCTGCGGCGGGCACCCGGTCACCTTGCGGGCCACGGCCTTCGCGGTCCGGCACCGGCCGGGACCGCTGACCGACGACGTGTTCGCCGCGCTGCCGGACACCGCGCCGCAGGCGGTCCGCGACCTGCTCGCCGGCCTGAGCCCGCTGGCCCGCGACGTCGTCCGCCTGGGCACGGTGCTGGCGCCGGTGCCGTTCCCGGCGGACCTGCCCTGCGCGGTGCTCGGCCCGGTCGGCGCGCCGGAGCTGACCGCGGCCGTGGACGAGCTCGTCACGCGGGGCTTCGCCACCCGGTCCGACGGCGAACTGCGGCTGCAGGCACTGGTCGTCGAGGTCGCCCGCACCGAGCCCGCCCCCGCCGGGTTCGCCGGCCGGGCGGCCGAGGCGCTGCTCGGCCGGCTCCCCGGCGACCGCGACTTCCTGCTCCAGCACGCCCGCGCACTGGCCGAACACGCGCCCGGTCACCGCGTCCGGCTGCTGCGGCCGGTGGCCGCGGCGTACGAGGCCCAGGGCGACCCGGCCACGGCCGGCGAGGTGCACGCGGTCATCCTCGCGACCGGCGAAGCCACTTCGGCGGACTTCGCGGCGGGGGCCCGCGTCGAGATCGCCTGCGGGCTGTACGCGGAAGCCGTCGACCACGCGCGGGCCGCGCGGGCGCTGGCCGGCGACGAAGCCGAGCGGTACGCCGCCGGGCTGGCCGAAGCGCAGGCCCTCGACTGCCTGGGCGACTACGCCGAAGCGGACCGCACGTTCTGGGCGCGGCACGGCGACGGCCTCCCGGCCGAGGGCGAGGAGCGGTACCGGGCCGCGCTCGCCGTCGCGCTCGCCCGGCGGCTGCGCGGGCGGCCGCGGGACGCCGTCGCCCTCCTCGAACCGCTGCTCGCGGAGCTGCGGGACGCGCCGCCGGGCCCGGTCCGCGACGAGCTCGCGCCGGCCACCCGGCTGGAGTACGCGCGGAGCCTCCAGCTGGCCGGGCGGCCCCGCCGGGCGCGGGAGGTCGCCGGCGCCGTCGTCGCGGAGTACCACGCGAGCGGCCGGGAGCGGCACGCCCGCTGCGTCGAGGCCGAGCTGGTGCGCGCCGACGCGATGCTGGCGCTCGACCTGCGCGACCTGCGCGCCGATCCGGACGGCTGGGAGCGTTCGGCGGCCGAACTGCGGGACCTCGAAAGGAACTACGCGAAGCGGTACGGCTCCGAGAACCCGCTCACCTTGACCGCGACCGTGTTCGCCGACCGCGCCCTGCTGGCGCTCGGCCAGCCGAAGCAGGCGCTCGCCGTGCTGTCCGCGACCGAGCAGGTCGTGCTGCGGGTGCTCGGCGACGACCACCCGCTGCGCTACCGGATCCGGCACGGCATGGGGCTGGCGCACGCCCAGCTGCGCGAATTCGGCCGCCAGGCCGAACTGCTCGAGGACATCCTCGAACCGCAGATCCGGCTGCTGGGACGGGCCCACCCGGAGACCATCGAGAGCCGGCTCGACCTCGGGATCGCCCTCGCGCTGAGCGGCCGCGGCCCCCGCGCGCGGGCGACCGAGCTGGTCGACGGCGCCGCGCGGGACATCGCCGAAGCGCTGGGCGCGGCCACCGAACTGTCGGCCAAGGCACAGGCCGCGAAGCGCGTCGTGCGGCTCCCCCAGCCGTTCGTCTCCGCGCTCTTCACCGTCGAACGGCTGATCTGGCCGGGCCGCGAGAAAGGCGAATGACCATGGAACGTCAGCTGGCCGACCGCTACCGCCTCGGTCCACCCCTCGGTCGCGGACCGGCCGGCGAAGTCTTCGCCGCCACCGATCCCGCCGGCCGCGAGTACGCCGTCAAGCTCCTCGACGCGAGCCTGACCGGGGACCGCGACGCCGTCGAGCGGTTCCTGCGCGCCCAGTCCCCGCTCGTGGGCCTGGCGCACGAGCACCTGGTGACCCTGCACGACCTGGTCGTCGAGGGGGACACCGTCGCGCTGGTCGTGGACCGGGTGCCGGGTGGTTCGCTGCGCGAGCGGCTGAGCGCGTCCGGGACGCTGCTGCCGGCCGAGATCGCCCGGATCGGCGCCGGGATCGCGGCGGCGCTGCAGGTGGTGCACGACGCCGGGGTCGTGCACGGCGACGTCAAGCCGTCCAACGTGCTGATGGACGACACCGGCGCGGTGCGGGTGCCGAAGCTGACCGACACCGGCGTCGCGCTGCTGGCCCCGCGGCCGGCGCACACTTCGCTGGCGACCGCGTCGAAGTACGCGGCCCCCGAGGTGGTGCGCGGCGGGCAACCGGGGCCCGCCGCCGACCTCTACGCGCTCGGCGTCGTGCTCTACGAGCTCTACTGCGGGGTCGCCCCGTTCACCGGCGGGTTCGTCCGCGACGCGGGTGAAGGCCCGGGACGGCCCGGCGAGATCCCGGCCCCGCTGTGGGACCTGCTGCGGCTGCTGCTCGCCGTCGAGCCGTCGTTGCGGCCGCGGGCGGGCCAGGTCGCGACCGTGCTCACCGCGATGCTGCCGGACCTCGTCGGCGCTCCCGTCGGGCAGCGGCTCGACCGGCCCCCACCCCCCGAAACCGGCCACGCGGCCCCCTTCCCGATCGGAGACGACATGTTCGGCGAGCAGTTGTACAGCCCACCCCCGAAGAAGCGGAAGAAGTGGATCCCCGTCACGGCCGCGGCGGCGGTGCTGGCCGCCGCCGGCGTCACGACGGTGGCGCTGGCGAGTTCGGGCGGCACCCCGGCGGCCGCGCCCGCCCCGGTGACGATCACGCAGGCCCCGCCCACGGCCACGGTGACCGCCGCCGCACCCACCACGGCGAGCACCACGTCCGCGTCGGCCGTCCCGGCTTCCGCCGCCGGCGACGCGACGGTCGAGCAGTACCTGAGCGAGCTGACCCCGGTCGAGGGGTCCTTCGACCGCGGCCACGAGACCGGCAACATCGGCGGCGAGCCGTACCTGCACACGGTCGGCACCGGCGTCCAGGAGTGCTCGGAAGCCGACACGGCCGAGTACAACATCTCCAAGGGCTACCGGAAGTTCACCGCCACCGCCGGCCTCGACGACAACTCCGCCGACTCCGGCCTGAAGGTGCAGCTCGAGATCTTCGGCGACGGCCGCAAGCTGCAGACGACGGTGCTGGAACTGAACAAGCCCACGGCGATCGACCTCGACGTCACCGGTGTGCTTCGGTTGAAGATCGGCTGGCAGCCGGTCAAGTCCGGGTCGTGCGGCGATTCCGGCAACTACCTGAACCTCGGCGAGGCGAAGCTGCTCGGGGTGCCGGGCGAGGTGCCCACGTCCCTGGCCCCGACCGGCTGACCGCGTGTCTTGAATGACTCATTCAGGTCCTCGGAAGTCCTGAATGAGTCATTCAAGACCGTGGGGGTCAGGCTGCCAGCGGACGCCATACGCGAAGCCCGGCGCCAGGTGCCGGAACTGGACGTGCACCTCACCGGCGTCGTCGGCGGTCAGCGCCGTCCCGCGCGGGAACCGGTCGCGCGTGTCGTTCTGGAACGCCTTCTCCAGCTTCACGATCTTCTCCGGCACCTGGTCCCGGAAGCGGACGTGCAGGTCGAACAACTCGCACGGGTGCCGCGGCACGCACACGTAATGCGGTTCCCGCAGCCGCGCCCGGAACCGCAGCGCGATCTCGTGCCGCTGGCCGCGCCGCAACGGCGCCGGCAATCGCAACGCGAGCCCGACGCGGTCGCTCGACTCCATCTCGCGCTTGGTCAGCACACCGCCGTGGAACACGTCGACCTCGAGATCCGCGGCACTCACGGACGCGCCGGAATTGGCGGTCGTGGTGAGCGTCAGCGCGAGATCGAGTTCGCTGATTTCGTCGGCGTCCGCGACCACCCGGCGGATTTCGAACACCTCCGCCTCGGGCTGGTCCAGTGCCAGTGAGACGCGCAGTTCTTCGGTGTGCCAACTGCGGCTCGGGTAGGGCGACGGCGAGTGCGGCCGGGCGGCCGCCACCGCCATTGCCGCGATCTGCTCGATGCCGTCGTCGATGCGCCGCCGGACGGTGCGGTCGTCGCGTTCCAGCGTGGTCGCGGCCCAGCGCACCCGCTCCTGGTAGAAGGGCTTGCGCGCGGCTTCGTCCAGCGCGAACGCGGCCAGCAGCGCGATCCTCAGGTCTTCCGGCAGGGTCTCGACCAGCGGGCGCAAGCTATTCGTGAGTTTACGCCGCATCTCCACGGTGTCGTCATCTTCCAAAATGCCGCATGTGGTGCGCAACGCCGGGCCGACCCGATCGCCGAGCGGTGTGGTGAAAATTGCCCTCCCCTTGCGGAGAATCTTCAGCTCACCGACCACGTCCGCCGCACTGAGGTCCACCGTTCCTCCCCTGCCCGCTCCACGCACGGGGATCAATAATCGTCACCGCCGCGGCCGGTGTCCAGTCGATCATGACGGGACGAACGGATCGTTATCCCGGGGTTTCCTTTCCCCTCGTTAGCGGAAACAGGAAACTCCTTGTCGGCCCGTTCCGATGGGCCGCATTCTGCATGGGCCGCACCGATTCCGCGGCGATAAACCACAAGACCGCCGGGTGTTCCCGGGTGCCCGGGTGGCGCCCGCGTGCGCCCAGTCGAAGGAGTCGAAATGAAGGTCGTCTGTTCGTTTTCGCTGCTCCTGCGGCTGGCTTTCTGGCTGACCGCGTCGGCGCTGGTCGCCGGGGTCGCGCTGGGCCACCAGCCGGACCCGGCCACCGCGCCGCGGCAGCTCACCCCGGTGGTCGCCGCGCACGGAGAGGAGGTGCGGTAGCGATGCAGACCCACGCCATCGGGCTCGTCCTGGCCCTGCTGACCGTCGTGTTCGGCTGAGGCCGGCATGCGACACGACCACGCGCCGGCCGGGGCCACCGCCCCGGCCGGACGGTGTCCCGGCACCGTTTCCACGGCCATACTTGTCCTTCGACGAGGGTGGGTGCTGATGAGCGAACGAGCGACGTTCGGCGCGGAGCTGCGCCGCCTGCGCCACGCCGCCGGCCTCTCCCTCACGGAACTGGCGGACCGCGTCCACTACAGCAAGGGCTACCTGAGCAAGGTCGAAACCGGGCTCACCACGCCCAACGCGGCGCTGGCCGCCCTGTGCGAAGCCGAGCTCGGCGCGCCCGGGGCGCTCACCGCACTGCTGCCGCGCGAACCCGCCCGCCGGCGCACCCGGCCCGACGTCCGCCCATCAGGCCTGCCGCCGGCGACCGCGGGCTTCACCGGCCGGGCCGCCGAACTTCAGGCGGTCCGCGACGCGCTGGAAGCCGAGGCCGGCGTCTGCGTCGTGTCCGGCATGGGCGGCGTCGGCAAGACGGCGCTCGCGGTGCGCTGCGCCCACCGCCTCGAAGCGGCGTTCGCCGACGGGTGCCTGTTCGTCGACCTCCACGGCCACGCCGACGCCCCGGTGCCGGCCGCCGCGGTGCACGACCGCCTGCTGCGCGTGCTGGGCGTGCCCGCGGAGCGGATCCCGGCCGACCCCGACGACCGCGCCGCGCTCTACCGCTCCCGGCTGCGCGGCCGGAGCCTGCTGCTCGTGCTCGACAACGCGGGCAGCGCCGCGCAGGTCCGCCCGCTGCTCCCTGCCGAACCGAAGTGCCGGGTGCTCGTCACCGCCCGGTCGCGGCTGAGCGCGCTCGACGACGCGCGGCACGTCTCGCTCGACGTGCTGCCCGCCGACGCGGCGGCGGAGCTGGTCTCGGCGCTGACCGGGGCCGGCGAGGCGGACGCGGCGCGCGTCGCGGACCGGTGCGGCCGGCTGCCGCTGGCCATCCGGATCGCCGCGGCCCGGCTGCGCGCGCACCCGGCGTGGGACCTGGCCGAGCTGGACCGGCGGCTGGCGGACGAAGCCGGCCGGCTCGGCGAGCTCGACGACGGCGAACGCAGCCTGTCCGCGGCCTTCCGGCTGTCGGCCCGGCAGCTCGGCACCGCGGAGGCCCGGCTGTTCGGGCTGCTGGCCCTGCACCCGGGCAGCGACCTCGACGTGCGCGCGGCGAGCGCGCTGGGCGGGCTCCCGCCGCGGGAGACCGACCGGCTGCTCGACCGGCTGCACGACGCGTACCTGGTCACCCAGCCCGCGACCGACCGCTACGGCTTCCACGACCTCCTGCGCGTGTTCGCCGCCGGCACCCCGCTGGCCGAGGGCGAGCGGGAGCGGGCGTTCGGCAGGCTCGCCGCGTTCGCCGTCCGCGAGGCCGAGCGGGCCGACCGCGAACTGGCGCCGCAGCGCTACCGCCCGGAGATCGCTTACCCCGACGGCCTTCCCGAGCCGGCCCCGCTCGACGGCGTCGCGTGGTTCCGCGCGGAGTGGCCGAACCTGGTCGCGCTGTGCCGCCGGGCCGGCGAGCTGGGCGAGCACGAGCGCTGCTGGCAGCTCGCGTTCTGCCTGCGCGGCTACTTCTTCCTGGCGAAGCTGTGGGACCCGTGGATCGCGACGCACCGCTGGGCCCGCGCGGCGGCCGAAGCGGCGGGCGACCGCTGGGCGCTGGCGACGACGACGGCCAACCTCGGCGTCGCGCTGGTCGACCGCGGCGACCTCGACGGGGCGTCGGAGTGCTACCGCGAAGCCCTGCGGGAGTACCGCGCGATCGGCGACCGCCACGGCGAGGCGACCGCGCTCGCGCACGACGCCTGGGCCGCCCACTACCGCGGGGAGCACGCCGCGGCCCTGCGCGGTTTCCGGACGGCACTGGAGTTCTACGAGCAGGCGGGCAACGACCGCAACGCCGCCATCACGAACCGCGGCATCGCGCTGGTGCTCGTCGCGCTCGGCGAGGCGGCCGAAGCCGCGGAGCTCGCGGCGGGCACGCTGGCCGTGTTCGACGCACTGGACCTGGACCTCGACGCCGCGATGGCGCTGAACTGCCTGGGCTGGGCCCGGTTCCACACCGGCGAGCACGACCTCGCGGCCGCGGCCTACCGCGAAGCGGCGGCGCGGGCGGAAGCCTGCGACAGCGAACACGAAGCGGCGCGCGCATACACGGGGCTGGGCAACGTGGCGGCGGCCCGCGGCGCGCGCGAGGAGGCGGCGGGGTTCTGGGCCCAGGCGGAGGAGATCCACCCGGACCTCGACCCGGTCGTCGTCGGCGAAGCCCGCGTCCGGCCGGCGTAACGGGAACTCACGGGACACCGACTCTGGTGGCGCCCCCGAGCGGACGGAGAACGATGGTGACGCGCCGCCCCCGGGTTTTCGTGTCGTACTCGCACGACGACGAGAACCACAAGACACTCGTGCGCCGGTTCGCCGAGTTCCTGCACCGGCACGTCGGTCTCGAGGTGCACCTCGACCAGTGGGCGGACGGCTACCGGATCGACTGGGCGAAGTGGGCGGCGCGCCAGCTCCAGCAGGCCGACTTCACCCTCGCGATCGCCTCCCCGGTGTACCGGCGGCGCCTCGACGGCGACGAGCCGCCGCAGATCGGCTGGGGCGCCCAGTTCGAGGGGGCCATCCTCCGCAACCAGCTCAGCAGCGACATCGACGAGTACACCGCGCGGATCCTGCCGGTCGTGCTGCCGGGCCGGGCGATCGAGGAGATCCCCGGCTTCCTGACCCCGTATTCGGCGTCGCACTACCGGATCCGGCAGTTCCAGCTGGACGACCCGGGCGTGCGGAGCCTGGTGCGGGCGATCGCGGGCCGGGCCGAGCACCCCGGACCCGGCGACGAGCCCGGAGCGTTCGCCCTGCCCGGGTTCGTCCCGCCCGCGCGGCGCCGGAAACTGTTGCTGACCACCGAATTGAAGCCGGTGTCGAAGGGACCGGACGTCCGGCTCGGCGCGGTCGGCATCGACGGCGTCCACTACGGCAACGGCATCGCCTATCGCTGCTCGATGTTCTGCAGCGAACCGCGTGGTGTCGTCGAGTACCCGCTCGGGCGGAAGTACAAGAAGTTCGAAACGACGGTCGGTGTCCTCGACGACGCGAGCGATTCCCAGCAGACCGGCTACTTCGAGATCTTCCTCGACGGCGTCGCCCACCCGGGCGCGACGGTGAAGCTCGGCTCCCCGGCGCACCTGGCCGTCGACGTCTCCGAAGTGCTGCGGCTGCGGCTGGTGGCCTACCGCACGGACACGACGGCCCACCCGATGCTCGCGGGCGCGCGCCTGGCGGGCGGCCTGTCCAACGGCCTCCCCGAACTCGGCTGGGGCGATCCGGTTCTCTACACCTGATCGTGACGCGGGCACCGGATTGGCCCCGGCGGGCACCGGGTACTTGTTGATCATGAGCCCGAGGATGTGGCGCCTGTTGATCTCGGGGTCGTTGCGGCTGTTCCTGATCAGCGCCGTGCCGGCCGCCGTGCACCTTTCCGTGCTCGCCGGGTTGCTGGCCGGGGTGATCGCCTTCTTGGTGCCGGCACCGCGGGCGCCGAGCAATGTCGAGGGGTCTGGCTAGTCTCGCGACCCGGCGGGCCCGGCGCCCGGGCCCGGCAAAGTCGCGCCGGCGAGCCGCGGAATGTCATGAAAGGGTCGTTCATGTCGTCTGGCGAGGTGAACGACCCTTTCATGACATCGCGGATCGCCGGATCGGCCGTGCTGCGCGACCCGGCCGGCGCGGGCGCCGAGCGATGCCACGGGGTCTAGCCAGCCACCACCCGCGCCAGCACCGACGGCACCTCCCGCTCGAGGTCCCCCGCCGCCCCCTCCACCCCCGCCAGGTGACGCAGCAACGCCTGCTGGAACAGCCCGTCCAGCAGCGCATACGCCACCGACGCCGGAACGTCCACCGGCTCCGACACCAGTTCCGCGTACCTCGACACCACGTGCCAGATCATCTCTTCGCGCCGCCGGTCGATCTCCAGGACGTCGGCGCGGAACGACTCCTCGAACAGGCTCTGGTTGCGCAGGTCGTACCAGAGCCGGTGCAGCTTCGCGTCCGCGCGCAGCGTTGCCGCCATCGCCTTCGCGAAGTCGCGTTGCAGCTCTGCCGCCGTGCGGGCGCGGGCGACGATTTCGTCGTACCGGGTGACGCACACCTCTTCGAACTGGCGGACGCAGTGGGTCAGCAGGTCGACCTTGTCGGCGAAGTAGTAGTGCAGCACGCCGTGCGAGAAGTCGGAGTTCTGCGCGATCTCCCGCAGGCTCGTCCGCGCGTAGCCGAGCTCGGCCAGCGTCAGCAGCGCGGACTCCGCCAGCTGCGCCCGCCGCTGTTCGAACTTGTCGACCTGGCGGCGCGAGATCCGGTCCCGCGTCCGCTCCTTCGCCTCTGTCACCTGCACCGTCCGTCGTTTCCCGGGTTGACCGGGTCAGTCTATCGGGCACTTGACCAACTTTTCCTGGACGAGTGTCAAGGAAACTCTTGACGACTGTCCAGACCTTGGCTGATGCTGTGGCCCAGCCGTCTCGAGGAGGAGATGTCATGGGTGGGTACGACCTGACCGGACGAGCAGCGCTGGTCACCGGCGGAGCACGCGGCCTCGGGGCCGGCATGGCCGAGGCGCTGGCCAGGGCGGGTGCCGCGGTGGTGATCGCCGACGTCCGGGAGGACCTGGGCCGGGCGACCGCCGACGCGCTCAAGCAGACCGGCGCGACCGCCGCGTTCGTGCCCCTCGACGTCACCGACGACGCGGGCTGGGAGCAGGCCGTCACGGCCACCGTCGCCGAGCTCGGCAGGCTGGACATCGTGGTCAACAACGCCGGCGTGGAGATCTCCGGCCTGGTCGCCGACCTCGACCCGGCCGACGTGCGGCGGATGCTCGACGTAAACGTCCTGGGCACCGCGCTCGGCATCAAGCACGCCTTCCGCGCGATGCGCCCGGGCGGCGCGGCGGGCAACGGCGGCGCCGTCGTCAACATCGCCTCGGTCGCCGCGACCATCGCCTTCCCCGGCATCGCGGGCTACTCGGCGACGAAGTCCGCGGTCGACCGGCTGACCCGGGTGGCCGCGATGGAGTCCGGGAAGCTCGGCTACGGCGTGCGCGTCAACTGCGTCTACCCCGGCCTCGTCCCGACCGAGATGGGCAACCAGCTCGCCACCGACGTCGTGCGGCTCGGGCTCTTCCCCAGCGTCGAGGACGCGATCGGCGCCGTCGTCGAGCAGACCCCGGCGGGCCGGCTCGGCGAGGTCACCGACATGGCCGACGCCGTCGTCTTCCTGGCCTCCGACGCCGCCCGCTTCGTCACCGGCGCCGGCCTGCCGGTCGACGGCGGCATGGGCATGTGACCTGATCGCGATGCGCCTGGTCGACTACCTCGACAAGGGGGCCACCCTCGGCCCCGCGGCGCCGTGCCTGACGATGGACGGCGCCTCGCTGAGCTACGCGTCCGTCCAGGAGCTGTCCTGGCGGATCGCACGGGCACTGGCCGGCTCCGGCGTCCGGCCGGGCGAAAAGGTCGCCATCCTCTCCGCCAACGACCCCACCGCGTTCGCGTGCGTCTTCGGCGTTTCGCGCGCGGGCGCGGTGTGGTGCCCGGTCAACCCGCGCAACGCCGCCGGGGAGAACCGGGACCTCCTGGACCTCTTCGACTGCACCTGCCTGATCTACCAGTCGTCGTTCGCGCCGCTGGTCGAGCAGCTCCGGCCGGACCTGCCGAAGCTGAAGACGGCGGTCTGCCTCGACGACGGCTCGTTCGAGGACTGGCTCGGCGACGCCGCGCCGTGGGAAGCGCCGCCGGTGGACGACGTCGTGATGGTCGTCGGCACCGGCGGCACCACCGGCCGGCCCAAGGGCGTCGTGCTGACCGGGCACAACATCGAGACGATGACCGCGCTGACGCTGATGAGCTACCCCTTCCGCGGCCGGCCGCGGTACCTGGCACTGGCGCCGCTCACGCACGCGGCGGGCGTGCTGTGCTTCCCGGTGCTCGCGCTGGGCGGCGAGGTCGTCGTGATGCCGGCCCCGGACCTGACGGCGTTCCTCGGCCTTGTCGAGGAACGCGGGATCACGCACACGTTCCTGCCGCCGACGTTGATCTACCTGCTCCTGGACAACGCCGCGCTCGACACGACGGACCTCTCGTCGCTGCAGTGCCTCTGGTACGGCGCGGCGCCGATGTCGACCGCGCGGCTGCGGGAGGCGATCGAGCGGATCGGGCCGGTGCTGGGCCAGCTGTTCGGGCAGTCCGAGGCCCCGATGATGATCTCCACGCTGGCGCCGGCGGACCACCTGCACCCGGACGGGACGCTCGCCGTGGAACGGTTCGCCTCGGCGGGCAAGCCGACACCGCTCACTCAGGTGTCCATAGTGGACAGTAACGGACGCGCCCTGCCGCCGGGCGAACGCGGCGAGATCGTCGTGCGCGGACCGCTCGTGATGGCCGGGTACTACAAGGATCCCGAAGCCACGGCCAAGGCGTCGGCGGGCGGCTGGCACCACACCGGCGACATCGGCTACCTCGACGAGGACAACTACCTCTACATCGTGGACCGCTTGAAGGACATGATCATCAGCGGCGGGTTCAACGTCTACTCCGCCGAAGTCGAGCAGGCGCTGCTGAGCCACCCCGCGGTCCGCGACTGCGCCGTCGTCGGGCTGCCGCACGAGAAGTGGGGCGAGCAGGTCACCGCCGTGGTGCAGGTCCACGCGGGCCGCGACGTGACCGCCGACGAGCTGCGGGCGTTCGCGAAGGGGCTGCTCGGGAGCGTCAAGGCGCCCAAGGAGGTGCTCGTCTGGCCGGACCTGCCGCGGTCCAAGGTCGGCAAGGTGCTGAAGGTGGAGATCAAGCAGCAGCTGCTTGCCACCGGCGCAGCTTCTCCGGGTTCCGCACCGCCCACACGCGCCTGATCGAGTCCCCGGCGATGTCGAACGCGATGACGGCCACGACCACGCCGTCCTGGCTCGCGACCAGGCCCGGCCGCCCGTTGACCGTGCGCTCGGCGAGCGTCATCGCGGAAACGCGGGCCGCGAGCCCCACAGCGTAACCCGCGATCCGCTCGCGGCCTTCGACCGGGCGCAGGACGGCGGCGGCCAGGCCACCGCCGTCGGCCGTCAAGGTCGCTTCGGGGTCGAGGAGACCGATCAGGCCGTCGATGTCCTTGGCCTCCCACGCCGCTTTGAACGCCCGCACGACACCGGCCCGCGCCGGCGCCGGCTCCCGGACCACCCGGACCCGGCGCCGCGCGGCCGAGGCGAGCTGGCGGCAGGCGGGCGCCGACCGGTCGAGGACCGCCGCGACCTCGGCGAACGGGTAGCCGAACACGTCGTGCAGCACGAACGCCACCCGCTCGGCCGGGGTCATCGCGTCCAGCACGACGAGGAACGCGATGGTCACCGACTCGGCCAGCGCGACGCGGTCGGCGGGATCGGCGAGCGGGTCTTCGGGCACCGGCTCGGGGAGCCACTCCCCGACGTACCGCTCGCGCCGGACCCGCGCCGAACCGAGCAGGTCCAAGCAGAGGCGGGCGGCGACCGTCGTGAGCCACGCGCCGGGCGACTCGATCGCCTCGCGCTGCGACGCGGACAGCGCGTACCACCGCGCGAAGGCCTCTTGGACGACGTCTTCGGCGTCGCTCAGCGAGCCCAGCAGCCGGTAGGCGAGGCCGGTCAGCTGCCGGCGCTCGTGCACGATCGCGGTGGTCACGCTCATCCGACGAGTTCCGGCGCCCGGTTGTGACGCACGCACCGGCCCCGCAGCACGACCGCCACCGGGGCGGCGAGCTGCCCGAGGTCTTCCCGTGGATCCCGGGCGTAGACGACGGCGTCGGCCGGGGCACCGGGCTCCAGGCCGCGCAGGCCCAGGTACTCGCGCGCGCTCCAGGACGCCGCCGCCAGCGCGTCGTGCGGCCGGACGCCCGCGGCGGCCAGCGCGCGGACCTCCGCGAGGATCCCGCCGTGCGGCAAGGAATCCGTGCCAGCCAGCACGCGCACCCCGGCTTCCGCCGCGGCCGCCGTCAGCGTGGCGTGGCCGCGCGCGCCGGAGAGGTACCAGCTCCGCTTCGGACCGTCCGGCCACCCTTCCGCGCGCGCCCGGCCCGCGGTGATCACCGACAACGTCGGCGTCAGCGCCGTGCCGTGCGCGGCCATCCGCGCCAGCAGGTCCGGGTCGAGGCACATGCCGTGCTCCAGGGAGTCGACGCCCGCCGCGACCGCCGCCGCGCCGCCTTCCGGGTGCTGGCTGTGCACCGCGACCCGGCCGCCGACGGCGTGCACCTCGCGCACGACGGCCGCCAGCACGTCGGCGGGGACCGCGGAATCGCCGACGCGCCAGTCCGCGACGATCTTCGCCCACCCGGTCCGCGCGGCCTGCGCCGCCGCCAGCGCGGGCAGCTCGGCGTGGTCCGCGCGGCGGCCCCAGCCGTCGAAGAACTGGCCGTGCTGCGCCAGCCACGGGCCGGCGTGCCGGGCCCGCGGCACGTCGGGGTCCTCGCCGAACCACGGCGGCGGCTCGCCCGGCAGTCCCGGCGAGCGGATCAGCGTGACCCCGGCGTCGACGTGCTGGTGCAGCTGCTCCCGGAGCACGTCGCCGTCCATCGGCTGCCCCGGCTCGGTCGCGCCGGGGTGGGTGTGCGCGTCGACCAGGCCGGGCACCAGCCAGCCCTCGGCGACGAGCGTCGCGCCCGGGACCGGGTCGGTGGTCCAGCGGTCGCCGTCGGCGTACAGGTCGGCGTACTCGCCGTGCGGCAGGGCGTACCCCCGGATGCGGACGATCACCACACCGAACGTACCCGCGTACGCAGCCGGTCGTAGCCGCAAGAGCCGTACGTCGGCGGACGACCGCGGCGGCCGGGATGCCGACGATTGAGGGCGTCGAAAAGGAGGCGTCCATGAGGCTCAAAAGCCAGGCTCGCAAGTGGTGGCTGGTCGGACACATCGTCTCGGCGGGACTGTGGATCGGGATCGACGCCGTGCTCGGCATCCTGGTCTGCACCGCGCTGCTCACCGACGACCCCGCCGTCCGCGCCACCGGCCTGGAGGCACTCGGGCTGTTCGCCGTGTGGCCGATGTTCACCGCAGCGCTCCTCACCCTCACCACCGGGGCCGTGCTCGGCCTCGGGTCGAAGTACGGCCTGGTCCGCTACTGGTGGGTGGCCGTGAAGCTCGCCGTCAACGTCCTGATGGCGCTGCTGATCCTCTTCGCGCTGCGCCCCGGGATCGACGTCGCCACCGAGCAGCCGGAAGGCCTGCTCTACCCCGTGGTCGTCGCCCCGGCCCTGTTGCTGTTCGCCAGCGTCCTCGCGGTCTTCAAGCCGTGGGGCCGCGTCCGGAAGGAGTCCCGTGACCCAGCCAGTGGAAACGACCGCGCTGACGAAGCGCTACGGACCGGCCGCCGCGGTCGAGGACCTGAACCTCTCGGTGCCCGCCGGTGAGGTGTACGGCTTCCTCGGCCCCAACGGCGCCGGCAAGACGACGACGTTGCGGATGCTGCTCGGCCTGATCCGGCCGACCTCCGGGAGCGTCCGCGTGCTCGGCGCCGAACCCGGCCCGAGCAGCCTCACCCGCGTCGGCGCGCTCATCGAAGGCCCCGCGTTCTACCCGTACCTCTCCGGCCGGGCGAACCTGCGGATCCTCGCCGACCACGCCGGCGTGCGGCGGACCCGCGTCGACGCCGTGCTCGACGTCGTCAGCCTGACCGATCGCGCCAAGGACCGGTATTCGACGTACTCGCTCGGCATGAAGCAGCGGCTCGGCCTCGCCGCGGCGCTTCTGAAGGACCCCGAGCTGGTCGTCCTCGACGAGCCGACCAACGGCCTCGACCCGGCCGGCATGGCCGACATGCGGGTCACCCTGCGCAAGCTCGCCGCGGACGGCTGCACCGTGCTGCTGTCCAGCCACCTGCTGGCCGAGGTCGAGCAGATCTGCGACCGCGTCGGCGTGCTCGACCACGGGCGGCTCGTCACCGAGACCACCGTGGCGGACCTGCGGGCGGGCGGCGCGCTGCGCGTCGTCGCGGAACCCCTCGAGCAGGCCCGCGACCACCTGCGCCGGCACTACGGCGGCGTCCGCGTCGACGGCCCGGCGCTCGAACTCGACGTCGAGCCCGCGGAAGCCGGGCGCGTGAACGCCGGGCTGGTCGGCGCCGGGTGCGTCGTCACCGAGCTGCGCTGGCGCGAACCCGACCTGGAACAGACCTTCCTCGCCCTGACCGGAGGTACCCCCGATGCTGCGTGACATCCGAGCCGAGCTGCTCAAGCAGTCCCGCCGCCCGGCGAGCTGGCTGCTGCTCGCCGTCGCCGTCGTGCTGACCCTGACCTTCGGCTACGCCATCCCGTACGCCGGCCTGAGCGGGACGACGTCCGGGCCGCCCGGCTCGAACCGCGGGCTCGCCGCGATGCTGCCGGACGCGTTCGTCGGCAGCGCACTGGGCGGGCTGCCGATCTTCGTCGGCGCCCTCGCGCTGATCTTCGGCGTGCTGGTGGCCGGCAGCGAATACGGCTACGGGACCTGGAAGACCGTGCTGGTGCAGCACCCCTCGCGGATCGCGGTCTACAGCGCGAAGCTGGTCACCGTCGCGCTCGCCGCGCTGGCCGTCGTGCTCGCGCTGTTCGCGGCGGCGGCGGGCGCGAGCGCGCTCGTCGCGGCCCTGCAGGACCAGCCGCCGACCTGGCCGCCGGTCGCCGACGTCGTGCGCGGCCTCGGCGCGGGCTGGCTGGTCACCACGATGTGGGGCGCGCTCGGCGTGCTCCTCGCGATCGGCCTGCGCTCGGTCGCGCTGCCGATCGGGCTCGGCCTGGTGTGGCTGCTCGCCGTGCAGAACTTGCTGGCGTCCATCGCCGCGCCGCTGCTGGACTGGGTCGCGCAGCTGCAGAAGGGACTGCCGGGACCGAACGCGGGCGCGCTGGCCGCGGCGTTCGGGGCGAGCGCGCCGGGGGTCGAGCGGATCGTCGGCTCCGGGCAGGCCGCCCTCGTGCTGGCCGGGTACGTGGTCGTCTTCGGCGTCCTCGGCGGCTGGCTGCTGCACCGGCGTGACATCACCTGAACGGCCGGTGCGGTGCGCTTGTGCCCGGTCACACCCGGTGTAGTGTTTGCCGGTCCGACCGGCGGCCGCGACCACGTGAGGTGCCATGACAGTGCGGCGGTACCCGGTCGCGATCGTGCTCGTCGTCCTCACCGCGACGCTGGTCGTGGTCAACGGCTTCGCGTTCTGGGGCGACACCTTCGCGCTGTGGGTCGACGACGCCATGCAGCTGAGCGCCGGGGTCGGCGCGGTCGTCTGCGGCGTCGTCGCCGCCCGGCGGGCACGCGGGCACCAGCGCTGGTGGCGGGTCCTGGTGGCGGTCGGCATGGCGGGCTGGTCGCTCGGGCAGTGCGTCTGGTCGTGGTACCAGCTGGTCGACGGACGCGGGCTGCCGTCGCCGTCGCTGGCCGACGTCGGCTACCTGAGCTTCCCGGTGTTCGCGCTCGCCGCCTTGGTCACGCTGGCCAGGGCGCGCGTGCGGCCGGACCGCGAACGCTGGCAGCCCGCGCAGTGGACGGCGCACTTCGGCGTCGCGGTGGTGCTCGACGGCCTGATCGTCACCGGCTCGCTGTTCATCCTCACCTGGACCGCGGCGCTCGGGCAGCTCGTCCGCGCCACCGCACCGGACAAGCTGACCTGGTCCGTGGCGATCTCCTACCCGCTGTCGGACCTGGTGATCGTGGTCGTCGCGGTGCTGCTGGTGGTGTTCGACCGGGTGGACCGGCCCTACCGGGCGAACCTGCTGCTGGCCGCGGTCGGGATCGTCGCGCTGGCCGCGTCCGACAGCGTGTTCGCCTACCTCGTCAGCATCGGCGCGGAGAGCATGAAGCCGTGGTCGGACGGCGGGTTCGTGCTCGGTCCCCTGTTCATCGCCTTCGCGCTGCTGGCCACGCCCGGCACCCGGCGGCGCGACGACGCGAACCAGCCGGTCGGGATCGACTGGTGGCAGCTGGCGCTGCCGTACGTGCCGGTCACCGCGGTCGCGCTGCTGATCACCGTGCAGGTGGTGGCGGGCGCCGGCCCGGACGCCGTCGAGGTGTACGTCGGCGTGCTCGTGGTGTTCCTGGTGCTCGCCCGGCAGCTGCTTTCCCTGCTGGACAACAGGTTGCTGCTGCGCCGGGTGTACGAAGGCCGGCAGCAGCTGACCCACCAGGCCTACCACGACCCGCTGACCGGCCTGGCCAACCGCGCGCTGTTCGCCGACCGGCTGGACCGCGCGGTGGAGAGCGGGCCCCGGCCGCTGGTGCTCATCTTCGTCGACCTCGACGACTTCAAGGAGGTCAACGACCGCTTCGGGCACGCGGGCGGCGACGTCCTGCTGCACGCCGTCGCCCAGCGGCTGCTGAGCTGCGTCCGCGCGGGCGACACGGTGGCGCGCCTGGGCGGCGACGAGTTCGCGATCCTCCTGGAGGGCGAGGTGGACGCCCCGCAGGCGGTCGCCGACCGGATCCAGGGCGCGCTGCGGCGGCCGTTCGCGGTGCACGGCACGCTGGTCCCGGTGCGGGCGAGCATGGGACTGGTGGTGCCGGACCCGGCCGAACCGCTGGTCACGTCGGACGTGCTGCTCGGCCGCGCCGACACGTCGATGTACGCGGGCAAGCGCCTCGGCAAGGACACGACGGTGGTCTACCGCCCCACCGACGACGGCCCGCCCGACTTCCCGGCGGCCCTGCGCCGCGCGGCCGGCGGCATCCCGGAGGGCTTCGGCCTGGTGTTCCAGCCGATCGTCCGGCTGCCGGACGCGACCCCGGTGGCGGTCGAGGCGCTGGCCCGCTGGACCACGCGCGACGGCACGTCGGTGTCGCCGGAGACGTTCGTCCGCGCGGCCGAAGGGGCCGGCCTCGGCGCGGAGCTGGACGCGCTGGTGCTGGACCTGGCCTGCCGCGAGATCACCGCGGCCGGCGTGGACCTGACGGTGCACGTGAACGTGTGCGCCAGCCGCCTCGGCGCCGAGGCGCTGGAGGAGAGCGTCAGCGCGAGCCTCGCCCGCTACGGCCTGCCGGCGGACCGCCTCGTCGTCGAGATCACCGAGACGGTCCCGGTCCCGGACCTCGCCGCGGGCGCCGCCGCGATCCGCCGCCTGCAGACCCTCGGCGTCCGGGTGGCGCTGGACGACTTCGGCGCGGGGTACAGCTCGCTGACCGTGCTGCACGCCCTGCCGGTCGACCTGATCAAGCTGGACCGGGCCCTGACGACCGGCATCCAGCCCGACCGCGACGCGGCGCTGTGCCGGTCGCTGGTCGGGCTGTGCCGCGACCTCGAGGTGGCGGTGGTCGCGGAGGGCATCGAGACGGCCGAGCAGGCGGAGCTGGTCACGAAGGCCGGCTGCCCGGCCGCACAGGGCTACCGGTTCGGCCACCCGGCCCCGCTGTCCTCGCTCCGCCTGTCGGCCGCCCCGCTGCGCCGCTGACTGCCGGCTGACGTCGCGCCGGGTGGGCCCGCGGTGTCTTGAATGAGTCATTCAGGACCTCCGAAGACCTGAATGACTCATTCAAGACCTCGGCGAAGCCGCCGCCGAGCCCGCCTCAGCCTGCCGTCACCCCGGGCGGCAGCACCCCGAAGATCGTCGCCGTCGAGCCCGCGCCCCGCCGGTTGATCGGGCCGCCCGCCAGCACCCACGCGCCCGTCGTCGGCAGCTCCTTCAGGTTCGCCAGGATCTCCAGGCTGATCCGGTGCCGCCGGTAGACCAGCTTCGACACCGTGTACGTCTCGTCGGTGCCGACGTCCGGGCTGAACGTGTCGGTCCCGGTGCCGCCACGGCGGCCGAGCCGTCCCGTGTCGATCAGCCACTTGACCGCGGGGATCGAAAACCCGGGCTGGTGCAGCACGCCGTTCGCGTCGGTGTTCGGGAAGGCGGGGGTGCCCCACTTGGCGTCCCAGCCGGTCCACAGCACGACGACGCTCTCGTCGGGGATGCGGCCGTAGCGCCGTTCCCACGCCTTCAGGTCGTCGATCGTCACCGCGTAGTCCGGGTCGTGGGCCGCCTTGGCCCGTACGTCGATCTTCACAGCGGGCCGGAACAGATCGGCCGGGTCCATTTCGTCGGCCAGCGGCTCGCCGGTGTTGAAGTGGCCGGGCGCGCCCCAGTGCGTGCCGGTGTGCTCGCCTTCGCGGACGAACTGCAGGTAGTAGCCGTCGTCGGGGATGGTGGCGATGGTTTCCAGCTCGAAGGCCGGGTCGCCGGGGAAGACGTTGGTCGTCGCCGGGTCGTTGACGTGCGACAGGTTGACCAGGTTCAGCTGGTCGAGCCGCACCGGCGGGGTCGCCGCCTCGGCCGTCCGCCCGGACAGCGCGGCGCCGAACACCCCGGCCAGCCCCGCGGCCAGCACCCTGCGTCTCATCGGCATGGGGATCACCTTTCCCACCAGTGCCGCCCGTGCGGCGGCTCGCACGGTCCTATCACCCAGGCTCGGCGCAGCCAAGGAGTTGCGCGAGGATGGACGCCATGGACGACACCGAAGACCGCGCCGACGACGGCATCCTCGACCCCGAGGACACATTGGACGACCGCGACGAACTGGCGGAGGGTTATTCCCCACCGGAACGCGCGCAGGCGACCGAAGGCTGGGGCACCACCGCCCGTGAGACGGCGGAGGGCGAAAGCTGGGAAGCGCGCCTGGCGCGCGAAGTCCCGGACCTCTCGTCCGAAGCGGACGGAGACGGCCTCGGCGACAGCGAAGACACCGACGGCGAACTGGTGGACGACGAGGTCGGCGACGTCCGGGCGGGCCGCCTGGTGGCCGCGGACGAAGGCTTCGGCGAGGACAGCGACGAGGAGCTGTACGCCTCGGACGCGGGCATCGACGGCGGCGCGGCCTCGGCGGAGGAAGCCGCGGTCCACGTGATCGACCCGTCGCGCCGCTGGTGAAGTGACGGAACGGACCCCGGGTTCGAGGGTGCCCGGGCCCGCTCCGCCGGACGCCGGATCGACGGCGGCCGGTGGAGTAGCCGGCCACCACGGGGAAAGGCGATCCGGCCCGCGGCCGTGGCGGGGAACCACGAACCGCCCCCTCGACGGTTCGTGCCGGCGCCACCGACCCGTGCCACGGTGCCGGACGGGCCTTGCGCGAACCTTTCCCGGCCCTTTCCGGGTCGGTTACAGTGGGCGCCCGAGCGAGCACGGGGAGGGCGATCGGTGCGGTTCTGGCTGCTGGGCGAGCTCGACGTCCGCGCCGGCGACCGGGTCGTGGAGATCCGGCGGCCCCGCCTCCAGGGTTTGCTCACCGCGCTGCTGACCGACCTGAACAAGGTGGTGCCCGCCGACGTCCTCGCCGAACGGGTCTGGGGCGAGCGGCTGCCCGCCCATCCGCGCAATGCCTTGTACAGCTACGTTTCCCGGCTGCGCACGGCGCTCGGCGCGGCGCTCATCACCCAGCGCTCCGGCGGCTACCTGCTGACGGCGGATCCGGAAACCGTCGACCTGCACGTCTTCCAGCGGCTGCTCGGCGAGGCGGGGACGACCGACGACGACGAGACGAAGGCGGCGTTGCTGACGCGGGCGCTGGGCCTCTGGCGCGGCGACCCCTTCGGCAGCCTCGACACGCCGTGGTTCGTGAACCAGCGCGAGGCACTGGCGAGCCGCCGCCTCAGTGCGCAGCTGGATCTCGCCGACCTCCGGTTGCGCGGCAACCGGCCCGGCGAACTCGTGCCCGAGCTGACCGCGCTGGCCGAAGCCCACCCGCTGGACGAGCGCGTCCGCGGGCAGCTGGTGCTCGCGCTGCACCGCGCCGGCCGCCGAGGCGACGCCCTGCGCGAGTACGACCGCATCCGCCGTCTGCTGGCCGAAGAGCTCGGCACCGACCCCGGTGCGCAGCTGCGGCAGGTGCACGACCGCGTCCTGCGCGGCGAACCCGGCGCCTCGAGGCCGGTCCCGCACCAGCTGCCGGCGGCCCCGGCGGCGTTCGTCGGCCGCGCCGCCCTGCTGGCGGAGCTCGACCGGGCGACGGAAACCGCGGGCCCGGTGGTGATCTCGGCGATCGGCGGCGCGGGCGGGATCGGGAAGACGTGGCTGGCGCTGCACTGGGCCGCCGGGAAGCTCGACGACTTCCCGGACGGGCAGCTGTACGTGAACCTCCGCGGCTTCGACCCGGTCGCCGAGCCGATGCCGGTTTCCGTTGCGGTGCGCGGGTTCCTGCACGCCCTGGGCGTGGACGGCACCGCGGTGCCACCGAACCCGGACGCCCAGCTCGCGCTGTACCGCAGCCTGCTCGCGGGAAAGCGCGTTCTCGTCGTGCTCGACAACGCCGCCGACAGCGCGCAGGCCGCCCCGCTGCTGCCCGGCAGCCCCACCTGCCGCGTGCTGGTGACCAGCCGGAACCGGCTCGGCGGGCTCGTCGCGGCGCACGGCGCCCGGCCGGTCCCCCTGGACGTGCTGCCCGCGCGCGAGGCGCGCGAACTGCTCGACCGGCAGATCGGCCGCGAGCGGCTCGACGACGAAACGGCGGCCGAGCTGATCCGCCTCTGCGCCGGGCTCCCGCTCGCGCTCGGCATCGTCGCGGCCCGCGCGGTCACTTCACCGGAGCTGCCGCCGTCGTCGCTGGCCGAGGAACTGCGCGACCAGGCGGCGCGGTTGGACGGCCTGGACGCGGGCGACGCCGGGCTGAGCCTGCGAACGGTGTTCTCCTGGTCCCTGCGCCACCTCACCGACGAGGCTTCGGCGTTGTTCGGCCTGCTGGCCGCCGCTCCCGGCCCCGACATCGGCCTCCCCGCCGCGGCGGCCCTGGCGGGCCGTCCCCTCCCAGCGACGCGGAAGGTGTTGCGCACCCTCGAAAACGCGCACCTGCTGACGAGGACGGCGAGCGGCCGCTACCGGATGCACGACCTCGTCCGGCTCTACGCGGCCGAGCGGTCGGAACCCGTCCGCGAAGAAGCCCTGCGGCGGGTCACCGACTTCTACCTCCAGACGTCCTGGCACGGCCACCTCGCGATCGAGCCGCTCCAGACGCCGATCACGCTAGAGCCGCCGTTGCCGGGCGTCGAAGCACAGCGGTTCGACGGCCAGTCCGAAGCGGTGCGGTGGTTCGCCGCCGAGCACGCGTGCCTGACCGCGACGACCGAACTGGCAGCCGAGCGCGGCTGGCACGCCCAGGTCTGGCAGCTGGCCTGGCTGCTCAACGAATTCCGCGCCCGCCAAGGACAACTGCGCGAACGCGAGGCCGCAGGGCGCCTCGCCCTCGCGGCGGCGGCGCAGCTCGGCGACGTCACCGCGCAGCTGATCGCGTACCGGATCCACGCCAGCGCCAGCATCTTCGCGGGCAAGCCCGAAGTGGCGCTCGAGTGCCTGCCGCGCGCACTGGCACTGGCCGAGCGCGCAGGCGACCGGCTCCAGCAGGCCCACCTGCACTACGTCCTGGCCGGCGCGTGGGAGTACCACGCCCAGGACTACCGCGCCGAACTGGAGCAGTGCCAACGCATCTTCGAGCTGATCGAGCCGGACGACGCACCCCGCCTCTACATCAGGGCCCTCGACCTGGTCGGCTTCTGCCACCTCCAGTGGAGCGACTGGCCGGAGGCCCGCCACTGGCTCGACCGGGCCGCAGCGACCGCCCGCAAGTACGGCGACCCGGACGGCGAAGCGCACGCCCTCGGCAACCTGGGCTTCGTCGCCCTGCGCAGCGGCGACTGGCCCGAGGCCGTCGCGAACCTGGAGCGGGCGGTCGACATCCTGACGACGATCGGCAACGAGCGCCACGCGACGTTCTTCCTGGTGGGCCTCGGCGACAGCTACCGCATCGTGGGCCGCGAGGACGACGCGCGACGGGTGCTCCACGACGCGCTCGACCGCTACCGGGTCCATCCGGAAGGCGCACAGTTGAAGGAAGTCGAGGCTTGTTTCCTGGCTCTTGGGGGTTGATCTTTTAGCACCCGTTCGTGTGATGAACAGGTGTTCGTATAGCCGGTAGTCTTGGTGTGTGGACAGAGAAGCGGTGTGGCAAGCGGACGCGGTGGCCTTGGCCGACCGTGTTGTTTCGCTGCTCACTGTGGTGCGGTCTGCTGAGGCGGAAATCGGTGCGTTGCTGGTGGAAATCGAATCCCGCGGCGTCCAGGAACTCTTCGGATACCGCACCACCGCACGCCTGTACGAACACCTCGCCGACGTCCCGCATGCCGCCGCCAGACGCACCGTCGCCCGCGCCCAGGCCCTCTACTCCTCCGACGCCACCCCCGCCCTCGCTCCCGCCACCGGCGCCGCTGCCGTGACCGGCTCGTTGAGCACTCCAATGATCGACACCATCATCGACGCCGTCTCCCGGATCCCCGCGACCCATCGCGACACCGCCGAGGCCGATCTTCTGACTTTCGCCGCCGAGGGCGGTCACAAGCAAGTCGCCGCCCTGGGCGCCCGGATCTTGGCTCACCTCGATCCCGACGGCGTTGAACCCGACGACACCGAACCCGCCACCCCCACCCGGGAACTGTCGCTGCGCCGCAAACGCACCGGAACCTGGGAACTGTCCGGCCGCTTCGACGACGAAACCGGCACCCGCGCCAGCGCCCTGCTCGACGCACTGGCCGAACGCCGCGGCGCCGACGACCTCCGCTCCCCACAAGAACGCTACGGCGACGCCTTCTCCGATGCGGTCGACCTGGCGTTGAACTCCCCGGAGCTGCCCACCCAAGCTGGGGAACGCGCCCACGTCATGGTCGCGGTCTCCCTGTCCGACCTGAAATCCGGCCTCGGCCACGCCACCCTCGGCGACACCGGCCTGATCACAGCCGCCGAAGCCCGCCTCCACGCCTGCGACTGCAAACTGATCCCCGCCGTCCTCGGCACCCACAGCGAACCCCTCGACTTAGGTCGTGCCCGCCGCCTGATCAGCCCCGGCTTGCGCCGCGCGTTGTTCCTGCGCGACCGCGGCTGCGCCTTCCCCGGTTGCCACCGCCCACCGCGGCATTGCCAGGGCCACCACATCCGCCACTGGGCCGAGGGCGGTCCCACTGACCTGGCCAACCTGGTCCTGCTCTGCGGCCACCACCACCGGCTCCTGCACCGCTCCGGCTGGCAAGTCCGCATCGCCACCGACGGCCACCCCGAATTCCTGCCACCACGGTTCCTGGACAAACGCCGAAAACCCCGGCGCAACAACATCCACCAACCCCTGCCCTTCGCAGCCTGAACACGGGACAGGCCCGCAGCCACCGGCTACGGGCCTACACCCACGCGCCCAATCCGCCCGCCCACGCTCCAGCCCCCTCCAGTCCTGGCTCTGCGTGGCCTTCCGTCGTCTACCGCCGATTGCCGGTGCCTCAGCTGGCCCGCACGCCCACGCTCCAGCCGCCTCCTGCCCCGCGGCTTTACGCGCCCACGCGCCCGATCCAGCCGCCCACGCTCCAGTCGCCTCCCGCCCCGAGGCTTTTGCGCGCCCCGCGCGTCATCACTGCCCATCCACGTCCCGAAAGCCCCTCGCCGCAGGGCTTCGCGTGCCGCTCGGACACCACTGCCGCCCACGGTCACCATCGCCCCCCTCCCACTCCCCGGCCGCCACTCGCTCAGGCTCAACGCCGCGTCCCTCGAACGGCAAAGAAACGACGGCCACCACCCACCTCGCCGCTCGAGGACAACCCCGTCCGCATCAGCTCAACGCGCGGAAAGCCACCGACCTCACCGAAATCCCGGCCCACCGGCCCGAAAACGCGCACCCAGCCGAGGAACGACGGTCACCGCCAGCAGACAACACGCCAAGCACGTCACCCCAAGAAACCCGCTAAACCCGGTTGTACTCCCGCACCGCATCGAGGTACTCCGAAATAGCATCCCGGTTCCGCAGCAGGCATTCCGCCCGCCGAGCCATCCGATCCCGCTCCGCCTCCAACGTAGCCAGCATCTCCGGCGTCGCATCCGGAAAATAAATCGCCCGAGGCTTGTCCAGACACGGCAGGATCTGCTTGATGATCCGCGTCGGCAACCCAGCATCAAGCAGCCCGCGAACCTGCAGCACCCGATCGACCGTAGGCTCGTCGTAATCCCGATACCCATTGGCCCCGCGCGAAGCGACGATCAACCCCTGCTCCTCGTAGTACCGGAGCAGCCTGCGCGCGGTTCCGGTCCGTTCCGCCAGCTCGCCGATGCGCATGTGTGCCACCTCACGTAGACCTTCACACGTATGTGAGGGTTTCAGCATAACCGCATGACGATCTCCAGTACCCGGACCGCGACGCCCGCCCTGCTCGCCTTGACCACCGCCGCGTTCGTCACCGTGCTCACCGAGGCGTTGCCCGCTGGGGTCCTGCCCGGGATGAGCGCCGGGCTCGGGGTGAGCGTGGCCGCCGCCGGGCAGGCTGTGACGGTTTACGCGCTCGGGACCGCGCTCACCGCCGTTCCGCTCGCCGCCGCGACCGCGGCCTGGTCGCGCAAACGCTTGCTGCTGGCCGGGGTGGCCGGGTTCGCCGTGGCCAACACCGTGACGACGCTGTCCGCGGACTACGTGCTCACGATGGTCGCGCGGTTCGTCGCCGGGATCGCCGCCGGCGTCGTCTGGGCCTTGCTCGCCGGGTATGCGCGCCGGCTCGTGCCGGATGCTCCCGGCAAGGCGATCGCGGTGGTGATGGCGGGTATTCCGCTGGCGCTGTCGCTGGGGATTCCGGCCGGGACGTTCCTCGGCGAGCTGCTCGGCTGGCGCTGGGCGTTCGGGGTCATGTCGGCGATCGCGGCCGTCTTGCTGGCCTGGATCGCCGCGCGGGTTCCGGACCAGCCGGGGCAGGCGGGCGGGCGGATTCCGGTGCGGCGCACGCTGAGCGTGCCGGGGGTGGTGCCGGTGCTGGCCGTGACGCTCGTCTTCGTCCTCGCGCACACCGTGCTCTACACCTACATCGCGACCTTCCTCGCCCACGCCGGGCTCGGTGGCTCGGTCGACGTCGTGCTGCTGGTGTTCGGCGTCGCCTCGATGGTGGGCATCGGGGTCGTCGGCGCGGTGATCGACCGGGCGCCGCGGGCGCTGATGGTGGTCAGCACGGTCCTCGTCGCGGTGGCCGCGGCGGTGCTGGCGGTGTTCGCGGGCAGCCCGGTGCTGGTCTACGCCGCCGTCGCGGTGTGGGGACTCGGCTGGGGCGGGGTTCCGACGTTGCTGCAGACAGCCGCCGGTACCGCGGGCGGTGAGGCGGCGGACAACGCGCAGGCCATGCTCGTCACGCTCTGGAACGCGGCGATGGCCGCGGGCGGGGCGGCCGGCGGCGTCCTGCTCGACGCCGCCGGGCCGTCGTCGTTCCCCTGGACGCTCCTGCTGCTCCTGCTGCCGGTGCTGGCCGTGGTGCTCGGCGCGCGGCGGCACGGGTTTCCATCGTCCTGAGTGGACGAAGGGCCCGGGCGCGCTCACGCCCGGGCCCTCCAGCTTCTAGCAGCGGCCCGCGATGGCCCGCAGCAGTTCCGCGTTCGCGGTGTCGCCGGACAGCTCCCAGGCGAACACGCCGCCGAGCCCCTGCGACTTCGCGTACCCCGCCTTGGCCGAGGCCGTTTCGGGCGTGTCGTAGCTCCACCACTGCGAGCCGCACTTCGCGTACGCCGTGCCGGCGACCTTGCCGTTCGCGGGACAGGTCGTCTTGAGGACCTTGTAGTCCTCGACGCCCGCTTCGTACGTGCCCGGCGCCGGGCCGGTCGCGGTGCCGCCGGGCTGCTTCTGCGTGACGCCGTCCCAGCCGCGGCCGTAGAAACCGAGGCCGAGCAGCATCTTCGACGACGGGACGCCCTGGTGGCGCAGCTTCTGGATGGCCGCGTCGGCGTAGTACCCGGCGTGCGGGATGCCCGGGTAGGACCGCAGCGGCGAGTGCGGCGCGGTGGGCCCGGTCGGCTGGCCGCCCGCGACGAAGTAGTCGTAGGTCATCACGTTGTACCAGTCGAGGTACCGGCTCGCGCTGCCGTAGTCGGTGGCGTCGATCTTGCCGTTCTTCGAGCCGTCCGCGGTGATGGCGGCGGTGACGAGCTGCTTGTGCCCGAACTTCGCGCGCAGCGCCTTGACCAGTTCGGTGAACGCCTTCGGCCCGCTGGTGTCGCAGGTGTCGCCGCAGGCGTTGGGGTACTCCCAGTCGATGTCGATCCCGTCGAAGACGCCCGCCCAGCGCGGGTCGTTGACGAGGTGGTAGCAGGATTCGGCGAACGCGGCCGGGTTCTTCGCCGCTTCGCCGAAGCCGGCCGACCAGGTCCAGCCGCCGAAGGACCACAGCACCTTCAGCTTCGGGTGCAGCTTCTTCAGCTCGAGGATCTGGTTGAAGCTGCCGTGCAACGGGCCGCTGTCCGCCTGGCCGCTCACGCTCGTGGCGGCGTCGTAGGGCATGTCGTGGTCGGCCCACGGGTCGCCGACGGCGCAGCCACCGCCGGTGACGTTGCCGAAGGCGTAGTTGATGTGGGTCAGCTTCGCGGCCGAACCGGACGTCTCGATGTCCTTGACGTGGTAGTTGCGCGCGTAGACGTCCCAGTCGGCGAAGTAGGCCATCACCTTGCCCGAGGCCGGCCCGGCCTCGGCGGGCGGCGCGACGACGGTGGCGCCGGCGAGGGCCAGCGCGGCGGCGGCGATGCTCTTTTTCATCCGGTGCACGAAAATCTCCTTCGGCGAACCGCCCGTTCGGGTCCGAGGAGGCTAACAGGTCCAGACCACTGCGGACCAGAGCTAAACGTTGGGGTCAAAGGGTTTCCCGGTACCCCCGCAGCCGGGTGCGGATTCACGGCGTGCGATGATCGGCGGATGACCGAGTTCGGCTGCGCGCGCTGCTCGGGCGCCGACGCCCTCACCGCGCTGGCGTTCTGCACGACTCGCTTGCGCGAGACCCACCGGTTGGTCGAACGTTCGCATTTCGGCGTTTCCCTGCGCGAATGCCCGGAATGCGGCCAGGCTTTCGCCGCGATCTTCACGGAATTCGTCGACTGGAAGGGCGGGGAGGACGCGCAGTACTTCGACTTCGTGCCGCTCACCGCCACCGAGGTGACCTCGTTGGCGGCGCAGGGATCCCGCGTCGACCTCGCGGAGCTCGGCGCGCTCGGCAGCGTCCGGCGGCGGCTTTCCTCGAGCTGGCCGACCGGCGAGGAGAAGCGGATCGGCTGGCGGACGGACTCCCTTTCGGTGCGCGAAGGCTACTGAGCCAGCCGGAGGATCGCGGCGGCCGAACGGTCGACGTCGGCTTCGGTCGTGGACCAGTTGGAGACCGAGATCCGCAGGTAGCGGCGGCCGCGCCAGGTCGTGCCGCCGAGCCAGCAGGTGCCGTCCTCCTGCACCTTGCGGACGAGTTCGTCCGTTCCGTCCCCGAAGGACACCAGAACCTGGTTGAGCACGACGTCGTTGGCGATTTCGGCGCCGCCGTCGGCGAGCCGCGCGGCGAACCGGCGCGCGAGCCGGCAGCAGCGGTCGACGAGCTCGGCGACGCCGTCGCGGCCCAGTTCGCGCAGTGCCGCCCAGACCGCGAAGCCGCGCGCGCGGCGCGAGGATTCCAAGGTCAGGTCGCCCAGGCCGGCGAGTTCACCCGCACCGGCCAGGTAGGCGGCGCGATAGGCGATCGCCTCGGCGTGGACGTCCGGCCGGGCGCAGAAGACGAAGCCCGAGTCGTACGGGACGTTCAGCCACTTGTGGCCGTCGCAGGCCCAGGAGTCGGCGAGCTCGACGCCGTCGAGCAGCGGCGCCGTGGCCGGGTTCGCCGCGGCCCACAGCCCGAAGGCGCCGTCGACGTGCACCCAGGCCCGGTGGGCGTGCGCGGCTTCGCAGGCGGCGCGCAGGTCGTCGCAGGCACCGGTGTTGACGTTGCCCGCCTGGAGGCAGACGATCACCGGCCCGCTCCCGGCGTCGAGTGCCCGCCGGAGGTCGGCGACATCGATGGCACCCTGACCGCCGGCGGCCACCGGCTCGATCGCGCCGGTGCCGAAGCCGAGCAGCCGCAGCGCGCGGTCGATGGTGGCGTGCCGTTCTTCGCTCGCGACGATCCGGACCCGCGGCGCACCGGCGAGCCCATCGCGTTCGACGTCCCACCCGGCTCGGCGAGGACGTGGTGCCGCGCGGCGGCGAGCCCGACGGTGTTCGCCCCCTGGCCGCCGGTGACGAACCCGGCGGACGCGGTGGCCGGGATGCCGAGCAGCTCCTTGAGCCAGCGCCCCGCGGTGTCCTCCGCGGCGGCCGCGGCCGGGGAGAGCACGGCGTTGAAGCCGTTCTGGTCCCACCCGGCGGCGAGGACGTCGGCCGCGGTGGCGGCGGGCAGGGCACCCCCGATGACGAACCCGAAGAACCGCGGCCCGGCGGTGGCGACGAGCCCGGAGCCGCCGGCGCGCGCGAGCTCTTCGAGCACTTCGGACGGCGGCGTCGGACCGGCCGGCAGGGGACCGCCGAAGTCCGGCGGCGCCGCGGCGGTCGCGACCGGACGGTCCGGCAGGCTCGACCGGTAGTCGGCGGCCAGCTCGGCGGCACGGATCAGGAGGGCACGCGTCTCGTCCACGCGCCGACTCTAGGCCGGGCGGACCGCACCGCCCCGATCATCGACACCAAACTGTTCACCTTCTGAGCACTTTGCCGTGGGAACAATCCCGGCCGTCCCGGCGTAACGTCCTGTTATGGAGATCCCGCTGAAGACCGACCGGCTCGTGATCCGGGACTGGACGGTCGACGACGCCGAAGCCGCGTTCGCCGTCTACGGCGCGGAGGACGTCACGCACTGGCTCACCCCGGCGATGGACCGCGTCGGTGACCTCGGCGCCATGCGCGCCGTGCTGAACGCCTGGCAAGAGACCCAGCCGAACCTCGTCCCGCCGCGCGGGCGGTGGGCCGTCGAACGCCGGGAGGACGGGAAGGTCATCGGCGGCCTCGGCATCCGGCTGCTGCCGCCGTTCGAAGAGGACCTCGAACTCAGCTGGCAGCTCTCCCCCGAGGTCTGGGGCCAGGGCTACGCGTCGGAGGCCGCCACCGCGCTCATCAAGTGGGCCTTCACCCAGGACACCGACGAGCTGTTCGCCGTCGCGCGGCCGAACAACACGCGCGCGATCGCCGTCGCGAAGCGGCTCGGCATGCAGTGGGTCGGCGAGACCGAGAAGTACTACAACCTGCGGCTGCAGGTCTACCGGGTCCGGCCCACCGACCTCATCGGCTGACCGGCTCCAGCAGGAAGACACGGATTTCGCGGTGCTCGGCCCGCACGGCGTACCGGTCGTACGCGGGCCAGTACGCGGCGACGGCGTCCCACATCTCCTGGCGCTCGTCGCCGGCCAGGAGGCGGCCGGTGACCTCCTCGGTCCGCCCGTGCCGGGTGACGGTGGCCGCCGGGTGCGCGAGGAGGTTGGCCGACCAGGCCGGGTGCGTCTCGCCGCCCCAGTTCGAGCCGATCACGACGTAGCCGCCGGCACGCTCGACGTACAGCAGCGGCACCTGCCGCGGCTCGCCGCTGCGGCGGCCGGTGGTCGTGAGCAGCAACGTCCGCAGCCCGACCGCCGCGCCGACGCCGACCCGACCGCCGCTGATCCGCAGCAGCACCCGGTCGGCCGGCACGAGCGCCCGGCCCACGGCGGCGAACGCCTTGCTCTTGCCCAACCCCGCGAACACCCCGCGCAAACCAGCCACGGTCGAACCTTAGGTCACCACGGTGACGGCGCCGGCGGCGCCACGACCGGCGGACGGTCGTCGCAGGTGATCGTGTTCGGCAGCAGCCACGGCGCGAGCCAGCCGCCGTCGTTGCCGCCCAGGTCGGTCAGCGAGAACTCCGAACCCGTCGGCGGGAAGCCGAACGACCCGCAGTTGTTGACGCCCACCGCGCCGACGTTGCGCGCGTCGACGTTCCGGAACGACGCCGACCCCGCCGAGCGGGCGCTGAGCACCGAGGTCCCGGCGCCGTCGACGCGCAGGTCCGCGAACTCGAGCCCGGTGATCTTGTACTTGTCCTTCACCGGGAAGTCGCTGACCAGCATGATCGCGTTGTAGGTGCTGTCGAGGAAGTGGTCGCCGGTCACCTCGACGTCGGCGGCGATGTCCTTCTCCAGCGCGTAGAACCAGAGCGCGCCCAGCCCGATCTTCCAGTTCAGCTCGAACGTCCCGGCCCGGACGGTCGTGTTGTCCGTGATCCGCAGCGACCCGCCGAACGCCTCGGCGCCGAACCGCGAACCCACCTGGATGGCGCTGCCCTCGCGGATCGGGTCCGCCACCAGGTTGCCCGAGACCGTGTTGTCGACGCCGCCGTACAGCGCGATCCCGTTGGCCAGCACCGGCGTCTGGATCGTGTTGTGGTCGAACGTGTTCCGCGCGTCCTGGCTCTTCTCCGACCACATCGCCAGGCCGTCGTCGCCGGTGTTGCGGACGAAGTTGTTCGCCACCACCGAATCCGTGACTCCCGTGTGGAAGTTCAGCCCGTCGGCGATCTGGTCGGCGATGACGTTGTTCGTGACGCGCGTGTTCCGCATCGGCCCGTCGAACCAGAGGCCGACCTTCGTGTGGTGGAGGTACAACGAGTCCACAGTGGAGTCGCTGAGCGCGCCGCCGATCGCGTTGACCTGGTCGGTGTCGACGCGTTCCCGGACGTCGCCTTCGATCGCGAAGCCCGACAGGTGGACGTCGTGACTGCCCCCGGCAGCGGCTTCTTCGCCGTAGACGCCGACGCCGTGCCCCTTGAGGGTCGTGTACCAGCTGCCGGCACCTTCGATCGTGACGTCGTCGACGATGACGTGCCGGTTGACCTGGTACGTCCCGGGCGGCAGGTACACCTTCGAGTGCGCGCGCCGCGCGAAGGCGATGGCGCGGTCGAGGGCGTCGGCCGAGTCGCGGCGGCCGGTCGGGTCCGCGCCGAAGAGAAGTGCGTTGGCCGCGAACGGAACCACGCGCGGCGGCGCCACCTGCTCGGAGTCGAGCAGGTCGACGACCGTCCACGCGGCACCGGCCGACGCGGTCAGGCGCACCTTGTCCCCCGCCCGGTACGACCGGCCGAGCAGGAGCCGCTGCTCGTCGTAGAAGTGGCTGGGGCGGAACGGTTTCGCGATCGACGGCGCCGGCGTGGTCGCCGCGGGCACGCACCCGCACTCGGTGATCCACCAGTCCGGGTGCAGCAGGTCGGCGTCCGGGTCGTTGCTGAACGGGTATTGGTTGTACAGCCAGGAATACTGCGAAGTCAGCGTCATCCGCTGCCGGTGACCGCCGTTCACGGTGACGTCGAGGGGCGCGGTGATCCCGCCGCCGCGCGGGGCGTCGGGGATGCTGTAGCGGACGGTGATCGCGTTGGCCGCGGCGGGCAACGTGAACTCGACGTACTGCCCCGGCGCCAGGCGGACGGCGCGCCGTCCGGAAGCCTCCGAAGGCAGCGTGTACGCGGTGCGGTCGGGGCCGATCACGACGCCGTCGGTGCGCGCGTTCTCCGCCTCCTGTTCCAGGAAGCCGACGGCGGCGCCGCGCCCGGCGACCAGCGCGGGATCGAGCGCGGCCCGCGTCACGACCGGCCGGCCGGCGGCAGCCGCCGGTGCCGCCACCGAGACGAGCGCGGTGACCGCGACGAGCACGGCTCCGAAGGTGCGTCGCGACATCCAGGGCCTCGTTTCGCCGGAGGGACTGCGGCGGAAGATTAGGCGACGCTCGCGCATCAAACAAGACTTTGCTCGGAAGTTGCAAGAAGAAGTCGATTCCTTGCGTCGGTTTCCTCTGGCAGAGTTCAGGCATGACTCGTCCCGAATCCGCCGCCGAGGTCTTCGACGCGCTCGGCATGGACTACGAGCACGCGTTCCGCACCGCGACCGCCCAGCGCGCGGCGATCACCGACCTCCTCGCGGACCTGCCGCCGGAGGCGAAGGTGCTCGACCTCGGCGCGGGCACCGGGCGCCCCACCGCGGAGCTGCTGGTGGCCGCCGGTCACGACGTCAGCGGGTACGACGTCGCGCCGCGGATGGTCGAGCTCGCGCGCACCCAGGTCCCCGCCGCCCGGTTCGAGCTCGCCGACATGCGCGAGCTGTCCTTCGAGCCCGGCAGCTGGGACGCGATCACGGCGTTCTTCTCGATGCTGCAGCTCCCCCGCGCCGAGCAGGAGGCGATGCTCGGCCGGCTGGCGGACTGGCTGAAGCCGGGCGGCGTGCTGCTGTTCGCCACCGTGCCGGCTGACGTCGACGGGGTCGACATCGTCTTCATGGGACACCCGGTCCGCGCGAGCAGCTTCACCGCCGAGGCGCTCGCCGAGCGGCTGCGGGGCGCCGGCCTGGAGATCCTCCGCGAGGACCAGGCGGAGTTCGTCCCCGACCACCCCGGCGCCGGACCCGAGCCGCACGTCTACCTCACCGCGCGCAAACCGGCCTGAGCCCGTCAAGACCTCACGAGCACGATCACCCGGCGGAGATGAATTTTGCTCAAGTTCGTGCATGTCCCGAGCCGGGGACCCGAGCTAAAGTGAGGAATGGGCATCGAAGCTCTGGCCAGGCCGGTACCGCGGGAGCACCGTGAGCTCGTCCGCGAGATGCTGGCCAGGCTGCCGGAGTTCGCCGATCGGCTCGCCCGCCTGCTCAGCGAAGAGGACGAGTTCTACCGCCAGGTCGAGGACGTCGCGCCCGGCGAGCTGCGCCAGGTCTGCCGGGCCAACCTCGAACGGGCGCTGACCGCGCTGGTCGAAGGCCGCGGCCTCGCCCTCGACGCCGCCCGCAAGACCGGGCTCGTCCAAGCGCGCCAGGGCATCCCGCTGCCGGCGGTGCTGCGCGCGTTCCGGATCGGCGGCACCTTCGTCTACGAAGCGCTGCTCGAACTCGCCGGCCCGGAGTTCCTCAACCCCACCCGGACGATCGAGATCAACTCCTACGTCTGGAAGGCGATCGACCTCTACTCCGACGCGCTCACCACGGCGTATGAAGAGGTCGCGGCCGAGCCGTCGCACGCGAACGCCCGACTGCTGGACGACCTGCTGCGCGGGCGGCTCGCGAACCAGGCCGAGATGGAGGCGGCCGCGCGCGAACTCGGCCTGCCGACCGCGGGGATGTTCGTCGCGGTGGTCACCGAACACGTCGAGCCGGAGGCGCAGGACTCCGTCGAAGCGCTGCTGCGGGCCCGCCGCTGGCGGTCGGCGTGGCGGCCCGGCGGCGAGGCGGGCCTGGTCGCGATCGACCGGATCGAGGACGTCCGGCGGCTGCGCGAAGTGCTGGGATCGCTGCCGGTGGCGGCCGGGATGAGCCGTCCGTTCAGCGGGTTCCCCGACGTCCCGGACGCCCTGCACCGCGCGCGGATCGCCCGCCGCTCGCTGCCGTCGGCGACCGCGGGCGTGGTGGTGTTCGGCGATTCGCCGGTGACGACGCTGGTGGCGGCGGCGCCGGGGATGGCCCGCGACGTCGTCCGCTCCGCGCTGTCCGGGGTGCTCGCCCTGCCCGGCGCGGAACGCAAGGTCCTGCTCGACACGCTGCTCGCGTGGTTCGCCGGCCACGGCTCGGCGAAGGAGGCCGCGGACCGGCTGTTCGTGCACCCCAACACGGTCCGCTACCGCCTGCGGCGCGTGCAGGAACTGACCAAGCGCGACCTCACCGACCCGGTCGACGTCGGCGAGCTGTACGTCGCGCTGGAGTCGGTGCGGCTGGATCCGGAGCTCGACTGACCTATTGACTTTCGATAGATATCGAGCGATAGTCGGCGCCATGATTCCCGAGAAGTGGGCCGTGCGCGCGCTCAGAGTCTTTTTGGTGCTGCTGTTCGGCGTCCTCGTCGTGTTCCAGACGCTGTCGCTGCCGGGCGGGATCGCCTACACGACGTCGCAGAACCCGAACGACGCGAACCTGCGCTGGCCGCTGACCGCCATCGCGGTGTTCCTCGTGCTGTGCGTCGAGGTCGTGCTGGTCGCGACGTGGAAGCTGCTGACACTGGTCAAGAACGACCGGATCTTCACGCCGGCGTCCCTGAAGTGGGTCGACGTGATCGTCTGGGCGGTGGCCGCGGCGTGGCTGGTCTTCGTCGGCATGCTGCTGTTCGTCGGCTTCAACGCGGACGACCCCGGCATGCCGATGCTGCTGTTCCTGGTGACGGTGGCGATCACGGTGTTCGGCCTGCTCCTGGTCGTCATGCGGGCCCTGCTGCGGCGGGCCACCACGTTGCAGTCCGACATGGAAGCGGTCATCTGATGCCGATCGTCGTGCGCATCGACGTCGAACTGGCCAAGCGGAAGATGAGCGTCGGCGAGTTCGCCGAGAAGGTCGGCCTGACCCCGGCGAACGTGGCGGTGCTGAAGAACGGGCGCGCGAAGGCCGTGCGGTTCAGCACGCTGGAAGCGATGTGCCGGGTCCTCGGCTGCCAGCCCGGCGACCTGCTGGAGTGGGTCGAAGACGAACCCTAGCCGACAATCTTTTTTGTCTTGACTCCCGCACTTGTCGGTGCGATGGTGTGCTCAGCGCAGCGACGGACCACACGGAGGCAGGGCCATGCGGAAGCTGATTCTGGGTTTCTACGTCTCCCTCGACGGCAAGAGCGCCGACGGGGACAACGGGATCCGGGACGTCATGACGAGCATCGACGACCCCGAGCAGGAGGAGTACTTCGTCAACCGGCTCTGGGAAGCCGGCGCGTTCCTCATGGGCCGCACCACCTACGAGATCATGGCCGGGTACTGGCCGACCAGCGACCACCCGTCCGCCAAGGCGATGAACGAGATCCCGAAGGTCGTCTTCTCCCGCACCCTGACCTCGGCCGACGACTGGCCGGAAACCCGCATCGCCGGCGGGGACACGGCGACGGAGATCGCCAAGCTCAAGGCCGAGCCCGGCAAGGACCTCGTCGCCGCCGGGGGTACCTCGTTCCTGCACTCGCTGATCAAGCTCGGGGTCGTCGACGAATACCGGCTGTGGGTGCTGCCCGCCGTCACGGGGAAGGGCACCGCGCTGTTCCCGGAGCTGGCCGAGGCCGTGAAGCTGCGCCTGGTGAAGAGCACCGCCTTCCCGTCCGGGATCCTCGAACTGGTCTACGCACCGGCCTAAGCCGCGTCGGCCTGGACCAGGCGCGCCAGTTCCAGCAGCGTGCCCTCGAAACCCGGACCGGCGGTGAGCTCCACCGTGAGCGGACCCCCGCGCCGGTCCGTGCCCACCGGGAGCGCCACCGCCGGCTCCGTCCACTGGGGACGGTCCACGGCGGCCGAGACGACCACGTCCGGGCGCACGCCGCCGCGGCGGCGATCCGCGTCGAGGTCGAGGACCACGTTGCCGTGCAACGAAAGCAGGGCCGCGACGTCGGCCACCGCGTCGCGCAGTTCGCGGTCGGCGATCGAGTCCGAACGCGCGCCGATCGCCGCGCGGGAGGGTTCGGCGCCCAGTCTCGGGACGAGGACGGCGAGGTCGCCGGGGGCGCACGTGAGCACGCGGATGCCCGGCACGCCCGCCAGGGGGTCGGTGATGGTGATGCCCGCGCTCGCGGCCGCCGCCACGATCCGGGCCCGCCAGCGCGCGGTGGCCGCGATGGCGACCAGCGAAGGGTCCTGCGACAACAGGGAAATTCTCCTCTGCACTTCCGGCGCGGCGGATACGGATCGTCCGATGGTGGGGCCGTGCCCGTTGTGCCCGGGAACAAACTTGTTTGGTCGCTTGGTCCGAACGGCGGCGCCCATGCGACCTTCCGGTGGCACGCCGTGGCTGTGACCGCCGGTCACACTTTGACGCGCGACGTGGCGCGGGCCACTATCCGGGCACTGATTACCGCCGGGTAATTTGCGTCCGGAGTACGACCCTGGAGGACCGTTGCGACGAGCTTTCGGCCTGATCTTGCTGGCACTGGGGGTGTTCGCGGTCGCGGGGGCGGTGCTCCTGCCGGCCTACGTCTACCCGAAGCTCGCCAAGGTGCCACTGGACCAGGATTCGACGTCGGTGCTCGAGGGCACCGCGAGCAAGGTCCTCGCCGTCGTCGACAAGGGGCAGGGCCCGGTCACCGAGATCCGCGAGAACGCCAAGCTGACCGCGGTCGCCCACGTGCAGGCGAACTTCGCCGCACCGGAGATGCGTCAGGACACCGACTACGCGGTCTGGCTGCTCGCCGTGCAGGTCAAGGACGACGCCGACGACACCGTGGTCAGCGCGAGCAAGCGGCAGGTCTGCTTCGACCGGCGCACCGCTGAGGGCTACGACCCGCGCGGGGAGACCGATCCGCCGTGCGACGCCAAGAGCAGCTACATCACCGAACTGAAGGAGACGGCGGAGAAGGACGGCGAGAAGCCGGCGGAGACCAACGACTACAAGGCACAGCCCGGGCTGAACTTCAAGTTCCCGTTCAGCGCCGAGCAGAAGGACTACCGGGTCTACGACGACAACACCGGCGCGGCCGTCATCGCGCGGTACACCGGCACCGAGACGGTGAACGGGATCGAGACCTACAAGTACGTCCAGGACATCCCGGACACGAAGATCGCGACGAAGTCCGTGCCCGGTTCGCTCGTCGGCTCCACCCAGCCGACCGCCGACGCCGAGCTCTACTACCGCGGCGTCACCACGATGTGGGTCGAGCCGGTCACCGGGATCCAGGTGAAGCAGCAGCAACAGCAGCACCAGGAGCTGCGCACCGGGACCACGCCCCCGACCGTCGTCTTCGACGGCACCTTGGCCTACAACGGGAAGACCATCTCGCAGATGGTCGACCAGGTGAACGCGAACAAGGGCAGGCTGGAGCTCCTCTCGAGCACCGGCCCGCTCTGGCTGGGGATCGGCGGTGGCGTGCTGATCGTCGTCGCGATCGTCCTGCTGGTCCGCCGCCGCCCGGCCGAGCCACCCGCGCCGCCGCGGCGGCGTCAGGTGGCCTTCGCCCGCACCTAACGCTTTTCCAGCACCAGCACCAGATTCCACGACGCGATTTCGCGGAGGCCGGGAATCCGCACGATCCCCATCGCCCAGCCCGGGTGGTAGCGCGGGTACCCGGCCACCAGATCGGCCAGCGGTGTCGTTTTCGCCCAGCGGAGCGCGGCGCCGACGGAAACCGGGAACAGGCTTTCCCCGAATTTGTTCTTGGGCTGCTTCCCGAGTTTCCGGGCATAACGCTGGCGGGCGTAGTACCCGCCGAGGAAATGCCACGGCGCGGTCTCGTGCCCGCCCCACGGTGAATACCACGGGGTGAACGACGCGAAGACCGTGCCACCGGGTTTGGTCACGCGGCACATCTCGTCGAGCATGACCCACGGCTCGGCGACGTGCTCCAGCACGTTGGAGGAGTAGCAGACGTCCACGGATCCGGTGCGCACCGGCAGTTCCGTGCCGCTGGCGCGGATCATGTTCTCCCCCGGCTCGCCGCGCGCGGACAGCTCGCCGACGTCCGGGTCGAGGCCGAGGTAGACCGCGCCGGCCGCGCGGAAGGCGTCGGAGAAATAGCCGGGGCCACCGCCGACGTCGAGCACCGTGCGCCCGGAAAGCGGCGTGTGGGACGCCAATTGCCGGACGGAGTCGGCCGCGAGCGTGGAATAGAAGCCGTCGGGGTCGGTCTGCTCGGTGAGGAACGCCCGGAACAGCGTCACGGAACGGCCGAGCGTGGCGCGGTGGGGCCGCGCCGTCGCGGAGAGCACCGGATTACCTACCATTGAACCGTCGCTTTCCCGAATACGTTCATCTACTGTGTACGCACCAGTAACCTAGCACCGTCGCTACAGTTGGGATAACCCGATGGAACGTCCTCGCGTGCTCCTCGTCAACTGGCGCGACACCGGCCACCCCGAGGGCGGCGGGTCGGAGCGGTACGTCGAGCGGATGGCCGAAGGGCTCGCGAGAGCGGGGTACCGGGTCGAGATCCAGTGCGCGGCCTACCCGGGCGCGAGCGCGGGCGAGTGGCGCGACGGTGTCCGCTACCGGCGCCGCGGCGGGAAGTTCGGCGTGTACGCGCACGCGTTGCGCGCGATCCGCCGCGCCCGCGCCGATCTCGTCGTCGACGTGCAGAACGGCATGCCGTTCTTCGCCCGGCTGGTGGCCGGCTGCCCCGTGCTGGTGCTCGTGCACCACGTCCACAAGGAACAGTGGATCAGCGCGCTCGGCGAGGCGCTGGGCCGGGCGGGCTGGTGGATCGAGTCGCGGCTGGCGCCGTGGCTGTTCCGCAAGTGCCGCTACGTAACGGTTTCCGAGGTCACCAAGGGCGAGCTGGCCGGCCTCGGCGTCGAGCCGGACCGCGTCGCGGTGGTGCCGAACGGGCTGGACGCGCCCCCGGCGTGCGAGTCCGGCCGGGCGCCCGAGCCGACCCTGGTCGCGGTGAGCAGGCTGGTGCCGCACAAGCGGATCGAGCACGCCATCGACGTCGTCGCGCGGCTCGCCGGGCGCTGGCCGTCCCTGCGGCTGGAGGTGGTCGGCCAGGGCCCGTGGGACGAGGTGCTGCGCGCGCACGCGGCGTCCCGGGGCGTCACCGACCGCGTGGTGCTGCACGGCTGGGTCGACGAACGGACCAAGCACGAGATCCTCGCGCGCTCCTGGCTGCACCTGTGCCCGTCGGTCAAGGAGGGCTGGGGCATCGTCATCATGGAGGCCGCGGCGCACGGCGTGCCGTCGGTCGCCTACCGCGCCGCCGGCGGGGTCGCGGAGTCCATTGTGGAGGGCCGGACCGGCCTGCTGGCCGACGACTTCGACCACTTCACCGCGCAGGTCGACGGCCTGCTCGCGGACGGCCTGCGGCGCGCGGAGATGGGCCTGGCCGGCGCCGCGCGGGCCGGGACGTTCAGCTGGGAGCGCAGCGCGGCCGAGTTCGCTTCACTGGTGCGGGAAGTCTCCGGCCGGGAGGCGCCCCGGCCGCGGGTGCTGGCCGGCGCCCCGGAACTCGCTCAGCCCCGGCCCTGACGTCGCGCTTGCGTCTTGAATGAGTCATTCAGGTCTTCGGAGGTCCTGAATGAGTCATTCAAGACGTCGGCGAGACCTGGTCACGCACCGCGTCGGCGAACTCGGCCAGCAGGCGAACCGCGGCGGGGGCGTCGAAGTCGCGACGGCGGGCCCGGACCGTAACCGTCGTGGTGCCGCCGGTGGTCGCGGCGCCGAACGCCACGCCGGAGCGGCCGCTCGCGGCCGGGTAGAACGCCAGTGCGCGCACGGTGTCCGCGGTGGACACCAGGCCGAGGTTCGACACCAGGAACGTCGAGCCCAGCCGTCCGGCCAGCAGGCGGGTTCCCAGCCGGGCGACCCGGCTGCTGCGCGCGGGGAAGTCCGGCTCGGGCGGCTGCGTGCGCAGCAGCGCGGCGACGTCCGCCGCGCGGGAACCCAGCGGCAGCCGGAAGAACGCGCTGTCGTGCACCGGTTCCGGGGCCGCGCCGGAGCGCCGGGACGCGCCCAGCGCGGCGACGACCCGCGCGGTCCGGGCGCCGTGCGCGCGGTTCCAGCGTTCGGTGGCGCGGGCGGCGGCCGTGACGAACCCGGGCGCCCCGAGCCGCAGCCGCGGTTCGTCCCGGGCCGCGAAGACGTCCCCTGTGGACGGAACGGCCCGGTCCGGCACGATCCGGCCCGGTGGCGCGAAAAGCGCCTCAGCGAGCCGCTGGACGGCCGACACGAGAAAGGGTTTGCCGCCGCCGCGTGCGCCGATCCCGGTCGCCGCCGAGGAAACCGGGACGTCGAGGAGGATGCCGAGCAGTGCCAGGAGGCCGAGGCCGTCGAGGGCCCCGTGGTGCGCGGCGACGAGCACCGTGGCCGGGTCGGCGCGGACGGCGACGCGGACGAGCGGTTCGGTGCGTTCGTAGGGCTGGGCAGCGAACCGGTCGCGGACGGCGGGCAGGTCGTCCGCCCGCTCGATCCCGGGCACAGCACCGAGATGGGGGTACTGCTGGATCGCGGCGGCCAGGCGCGCCCGGAGCTTCTCCGGTTCCGGCGCGGCCGCGGCGAGGTCCGCTTCGAGGAGGATGCTCCAGGAAACGGTGGGGTCGCCGTAGAGCCCGACGACGCGGTGGGCGTGGTCGGAGGCGAGCCGGGTCACGCCGTCAGCGGTTCCCGTAGATCTTGCCGGGGTGGTCGGCCGGGTTGTACTTCACCTGCGCGTTGAGCTTGTCCTGAACCGGGGCGGCGGTGTCCGGGTCCGCGCCCTTGACGAGGGCGAACCCCGCCCCGGTCGCCACCCCGCCGCCGATGATGACGGCGACGACCGCGCCGATGACCGTGCCCACGTGTCACTCCTTCCGCGGCGGGGAAATCCTGCCGCGGCCCAATGTACGCATCGGTAACATGCGGCACAACAGTGCGACGCACAGCAATCCCAGCGCTACTCCGTTCGCCACCAACGCGGGCGTCCACGAGATCCCTTTCACCGGCGGCACACCCGGCGTCCGGTACAGCGTCAGCCATTCACCCGACCACACCGGTGTCGCGTCGGCGAGCAACCGTGGATCGACGTAGCCGGGGGTGCCGTGTTCGACGAGGATCCAGCCGATCCCCGCGTCGGTGAGCTCCCGCGCGGACGTCGCGGCGCGGACGTCGCCGATCCGCGGGTCCTCGCCGGCGATCCGCTCGTCCCCCACCTGCAGGGTGTCGTCCATCAGCACGGGTTTCGGCAGCGCGCGCGGCGCCGGGTCCAGCTGGGTGCGGCCGTCGTTCCAGGCGAACCCGCGGAACGCCGAAAGCGGCAGGGCGAGCACGTCGCCGGGGCGGTCACCGAGCACTTCGGACACCGCGCGCCAGTCGTCCGGGTACCGCGCGGTGCCGAGCCGTCCCCAGCCACCCCACGCCAGGTCCGGCATGGTGACCAGCGGGAGCGCGATCGCCGCCGTCGCCAAGGCGATCCGCCCGCGTCCGGTTTTCAGCTGCGCCGCGGCGGCTTCGACGGCCAGCGCGAAGCCGAGCGCGAGCGGCAACGCCCACCAGGCCACCCACTTCTGGGCGTCGCGCAGGAGCCCGGCGCCGGGCAGGTACCGCGTCGCCGCGGTCAGCAGCGCGGTTCCGCCGGGCAACGTCGCCAGCGACGCCAGCAGCACCCCCGCGACGCCGAGCAGGGACAGCGACCACACCGGCGCCTTCCCCCAGCGCCGCGCCAGCGGCCGGAGCCCGGCCACGGCGATCGCGACGACGACGAGCGTCAGCACCGGGACCAGCGGCATGGCCCGGCTGCCGGGCACGGTTTCGGCGTTCCAGATGCCGCCCAGCCCGAGCACGCTCAGCAGCGCGGGACCCCAGCTTTCGGCGCGCGCGCTGAACGCCGTGACGCCGGCCGGATCGGAGAACGTGCCGCCGGCGTTGAGGAAAGTGGGCACCAGCCACGGGAGGTTCAGCGCGAGGGCGATCGGGATCGTCTGCCAGAGCCGCCGGGATCCGGCCGACACCACCATGACGGCGGCCGCGAGCAGACCGCCGGGCGGGGTGAGGACCGCCGCCGCGCTCGCGAGCACCAGCCGCGGCAGGGAATTCGGTTCGTGCGCACGTACTCCCAGCCCGGCGGCGGCGATCCACGGCAGGCACGCGTAGGTCAGCAGCAGCGGCCAGTGCCCGATGAACAGCCGCTCGGCGACGTACGGCGTCCAGGCGTACGTCGTCGCGGCGACGAGCCGGGTACCGAGGTGCTCGGTCGGGACCAGCCGGCCCGCCCCGAGCGCGGCGGCGAAGAGGGCCAGCAACAGCACGATCTTCTGGACGATGTCGCCCGGTAGCACGGTGGTGGCCAGCGCGACGGCGGCGTCGGCGGGCACCGAACGCGGCAGCGTGCTGCCGAGCCCGAGGGCGTCCGGCACGAAGTACTGGCGGGGCGCGAACACCATGTCGTAGCCGAGGGTGAACCCGCGGCGCAGCAAGGGCGCGCAGACGGCGAGAGCGAGCACAGCGGACCACGCGGGGAGCGCGAACCGCCTGCCCGGTGCGTCCACGGCCCTTCCTTTCCGGTGCGCGCGAGGTTATGGTCGCTGCTCATTACTCGCCGGTAATGGGAGCCCGCCGTTGAGCGTAGCCACCGAAGCCCCGGCCCGGACCGGCAACCGGGTCGCGGCGATCCTCGTCTCGCTCGCGCTCGCGGGCAACAACGCGGCGAGTTACGTGCTCAGCCTGGTGGCCGCGCGGATCCTCGCGCCCGGCGCGTTCGGCGAGCTGAGCTCGCTGCTGGCGGTGCTGGTGATCGGCGTCGTCCCGGCGATGGGGCTGCAGACGGTCGTCGCCCTGCGGGTGGCGCGGTCGTCGTCACCGGCCCACGGGCCGTTGTTCGCGCTCGGGCTGGTGACGAGCGGGATCGTCGCGACGGCGGCGTTGACGCTCAGCCCGTTGCTGGTGCTCCTGCTGCACCTGGGCTCGCTGACGCCGGCGCTGCTGGTGACGGCCGCGCTCGGGCCGCTGACGCTGCTGGGGTTGTTCCACGGTCTCCTGCAGGGCGCGCACCGGTTCGCGCGGCTGGCCGGGCTGATCGCGCTGGAGGGGTTCGGCAAGGTCGGCGGTTCGCTGCTCGGCCTGCTGCTGACGGGTTCGACGGCCGGCGCGCTGGCCGGGACCGCGCTCGGTTCGCTCGCGGTCGTGGTGGCGGGCTGGCAGCTGTGCGGCCGTCCGCGCCCGCGCTGGGCCGACCGCCACGGCGGCGAAGTACTCCATACGGCGCAAGCGATGCTGGCGCTGGTGCTGCTGGTGAACCTGGACCTGGTGCTGGCGCGGCACACGCTGCCGGCCGGCGCGGCGGGCGAGTACGCGCTGGGTGCGATCGTCACGAAGATCGCGTACTGGCTGCCGCAAGCGGTCGGGGTGCTGGTGCTGCCGCGGTTCGCGGCGGCGTCGGGACGGCGGCGGGTGCTGCCGGTGGCGCTCGCGGTGTGCGCCGGCCTGGATGCCTTGGTGCTGCTGGTTTCGGTGGTCGTGGGTCCGGCATTGCTGGGCGTGATCGGGGGTTCCCGCTACGCCGGGAGCACCATGCCGGTGTGGCCGTTCGCGCTGGCGGGGTCGATGCTGGCGCTGGTGCAGATCCTGCTGTACGCCCGGCTGGCCGACGGCGACCGGCGGGTCACGCTGCTGATGTGGACGGCGGTGGCCGCGGAGGCGCTACTGATCGTGTCGTGGCTGCACGGGTCGGCCACGCAGGTCGTCACGGCGGCGGCGTGCTGTGCGGGCGGCCTCGCGGTGGCGGGCGCGGTGCTGGAGCTGCGGGCACGCCGGAGCTCATGAAAGGGTCGTTCATGTCGTCACGTGGCGGGGCCCGGCAAAGTCGCGCCGGCGAGCGGGTGACCGGCGGCAGAGTCGCCTGGGCCGCGTGGTCTGCCCGGCGCCGCGGGGATGTCATGAAAGGGTCGTTCATGTCGTCTGACGAGGTGAACGACCCTTTCATGACATCGCGGACCGGCCGCACCGGCCCGACTTTGCCGGAGCCCTGACGCCTGACCTCGTGAACGACCCTTTCACGACGTCTCAGGCGGGCGCGCGGGCCGGGTGAACCAGTCCACGCACGTCGACACCATCGCCGCCGCAGCCAGCAGCAGGGCCGCCTGCGTCACCGGGCCGTACGCCCACTCCTGGCCGTGGCCCAGAACCCTCCCCGTCACCGAAACCGCGGCCGCCACGGCCATGCCGCCGAACGCCAGGTACCTGGGCGCCCGCTCGGAGAACTGGCGCACCAGCAGGCACGCGATCAGCAGCACCACCGGCAGCATCCCGCCCAGCGCCACCAGCAGCCCGATCAGCACCACCGGCACCGCCGCGCCACCCGCCACGACGCGGTACGGCCGCCGCCGGGCCGGCCAGGCCACGCCGATCAGCACCAGGAGCACCGCCACCGCGCCGATCAGCAGGCCCGTCCGGTACGAGAAGTCCGGCGTGAACGACAGCGACACCACCCCGCCCGCGCCGGCCGGGACCAGCCAGGCCTGCTGCCAGCCGTCGACGCGGGTGCGGGCCAGCTCGCGACCGTCCACAGTGGCCACCCAGCCCGCGTTCGCGTTCTCCGGGATCGCCAGCACCGCTTCCTCGCCCGGCCCGACCGTCACCGTGCGCGAAGTCGCGTCCCACGTTCCCACCTGCACCGTCCGGTGCACGGGCGGCGCCGCGGACGCCTTCGCCGGGCGCAGCCACAGGTCCTGGACCACAAAGGACTCCGACCGGTCCGTCCGCAGCTCGTGCCCGCCCTCCGGCAGCGCGATGCCGCCCTCGGAATCCCGGCACATCCGCAGTTCCAGCGGCCGGTGCGCGGTGATGTCGGCCAGCGTGCCCTGCACCGACGTGCGGTAGTCGAGGCCGTCGAGGTGGACGTTCGGGCCCGACCCGCACGGCACCGTGAACGCCGGATCCGGGCCGGGCAGCAGCCCGGGCGTGCCCGACAGCTCCAGGCTGCCGATGCCGACGACCGCGCGGGCCGCCGGATCGTCGTCGTCGCCCGGCAGCACCAGCTGCAGCTGGTCGGTGTCCAGCGGTTCGAACGACGCCGCCCCGCTCGCGTCCAGCTCGACCGTCCGCGTGCCGGACCGGCCGACCAGCTCCACCTGCCGCGGCGCGCGGGCCCCGCTGCCCGGCGCAACCCCGATGTGCAGCCCGGAAATCCGCTTCGGCGACGCCCACCCGAGGGTCAGCGTCGGCCGCAGGTCCGTCACGTCGGGGCGCCACGTCGTGCCCGCGTCGCCGTCCACAGCCGCGAAGCCCGCCGCCGCCGGGTCGCCGGCCAGCTGGGACGTCGACGCGACCGTCACCCCCGGCAGCTGCACGGGGTTCCGGCCGCCGCCCGCGGGCAGCACCGAGCCGCCGACCAGGTACGTCTCCTCGGCCGGGGTGCTGAACAGGCGCCGGATCCCGTCCGGCTCCTCGCCGTCGCGCGCGGCCGAAGCGTCACACCGCACGGCGTCGCGCACCGGCAGGCACGCGTACCGCGGTGCCGCGCCGCGCGTGAACGCGAAGCCGGGCGCCGGACCGACCGGCAGGTCCGCGGGCACCTCCAGGGCGCGCTGCGGCTCGGTGCCGGGGATCTTCAGCTCCGCGATCCCGACGTTGCCGTCCTGCCGCCCGACCACCAGCGACAGCAGCGTGATCCGCACCTTGCGGGTCACCCCGCCGGCGACGCTGTAGGGGTGCGGGCCCGCGCCGCGGACCACCTGCTGGTCGACCGAACCGTTGTCGGTGGTGATCCGGATCCGGGTCGGCGGCCAGCCGACGCGGATGTCGTCCACCAGCTGCAAGTCGACCGAGTTGACCAGCCGCGGGGTGTCCAGCTCGACCTCGAGCCACTGGCCGATCGGCCCGGTGAACGACGACGAGTGCCACGCCGTGCGCGGGTCGCCGTCGATCGCGGCGAACGGCTGGTGACCGGGGTCGGAGCCGCCGAACGCGTCCGCGAAGGACGCCGCCGTGGACGCCGTCACCGCGCGGATCCCGCGGTACGCGGCCACGGTCTGGTGCTCCTGCCCGGGGAACGGCAGCACGTCGCCCGCCGCGCGCTGCTGGCGGTAGGCCTCGCCCGCGGTCAGCGTCTGGCTGAGGTTGTCCCGGACGCCGCCGACGTTCCGCTCGGCACGGCGCAGGCCGTCGGTCACCAGGCGCGGCCCGCCGGGCGAGCCGCCGTCGCCGGTGAGCACGGCCGGCGTCGAGGGGTCGAGCTGCCCGGAGTCGATCAGGGGAAGCAGGTTCTCCGGGCCGCCGCTCACCGTGGGGACGTCCTTTGTGGACGTCGCGGTGGCGAGCGGCACCGGCCGTTGCACCTGGTAGACCTCGAGCGGGCCGAACTCCGCCGCCTTCGCGATGCCCGGCGAGCCGGCCAGCCCCGCACGCAAAGTGGCGATGGGCGGGGCGTTCGTCCGCTCGCGCTCGATGTCGTTGCGCAGCAGCAGGAACCGGTAGCCCGACCGCGCGAGCAGCGCGGCGAGCCCGGGATCGCCGCGGCCGTCGGCGAGCGCCGCGTCCACGGAGTCCATCAGCCGCGTGTTGCCTTCGGACCCCAGCGGGACCTGGTTGCGCACCGCCCACGGGCTCTTCGCGATCGCCTGCGCGGGCTCGTCGACCGTGCGGCCCCAGTCGTACTCGCCGAACCCGGTGGCCGGCAGCAGCAGCGTGCGCGCGTTCGGGTCGGCCTTCGCGACGTAGCCCATGGCGTCGTACCAGTAGCCGGGAACCTCGTCCCAGCCCGGCCCGGAGCGCAGGTTCAGCAGCCACGCCGGCGCGGCCATCACCAGCACCAGCAGCAGCCCCACCGCGGGCCGCACGAACCGGCGCGCGGACGTCACCCGAGCCGGGCTCGAGATGCCGTGCGCGAACGCGAGCATCAGCGGCAGCCGCAGCACCGGCTCGAACTTGTGGACGTTGCGCAGCGGCGCGAGCGGCCCGTCGAGCAGGTGCCGGACCTGCTCGGCGACCGGGCTGTCGAGCGTGCCGACGTAGCCGATGGTCAGCAGGGTCAGGCCGGTGACCACGCCGAGGACGAGGAACCGCCGCTCCGGCAGGCCGCGCCGGGTCAGCCCGAACAGGCCGACGCCCGCGACGAGCCCGGTGGCGAGCATCAGCACCGGGTTGTCGATCAGCGACCAGCCGCCGGGCCACCACGGCGTGCCCTGCACGACGTAGGCGACCCACTGGTTGGTCCCGCGCAGCACCTCGAACAGCGACATCGGCGCGGTGGTGTTCGTCGCGGACTCGATGTAGTCGAGGAACGGCAGGCTGTATTCGCCGAGCAGCAGCAGCGGCAGGATCCACCACAGCGTCACGCCGACGACGAAGACGAACCACCACAGGACGAGCTCGACGTGCTTGCGCGTCCACTTGCGCGTGAGCAGCCACAGTCCCGGCAGGACGAGCGCCATCACGACCATCGCGCCGTTGACGCCGCCCATGCACAGCACGGCCAGCGCGGACAGCCCGGCCGCGCGCCGCGGCGACCCGATCGTCCCGGCCCGCACCAGCGGCACCAGCGCCCACGGCAGCAGCACGGCGGGCAGCATTTCCGCGGACAGACCGCCGATTTCGGTCAGCATGCGCGGGGCGAGCGCGTAGCCGAGCGCGCCGATCAGCCGCGTGCGCTCGGAGCCGATCTTCATCGCGCGCGCCAGCAGCAGCGCCCCGCCGAACGCGGCCGACAGCAGGAGCGCGCCCCACAGCCGTTGCGCGATCCACGCGGGCACGCCGACCGCCCGGCACAGCGCGAAGAAGGGACCCATCGGGAAGAGGTAGCCGTACGCCTGGTTCTGCAGCTCCCCCGCCGTGGCCTCGGGGTTCCACAGGTGCAGCGCGCGGCCGAGGAACGCGAGCGGGTCGACGGCGAGGTCGAGCTTGGTGTCGAACGTCGTCTTCCCCGGCATCTGCAGGAACGACAACGTGGTCAGCGCCAGCACGATCCAGGTGCTCGGCCGCCGGAAGAAGGCGCCCTTCCGGACGCGCCCGGAAGGTGGGGCGTCGTCCCGGGTTCGTTCGCGGGTGCCGGTTACCATCCGGTAGATACTAGGCGGAAACCTGGCTACCATGTGCCGACGATCCTCCCGAATTCAGGCAGGTGCGCCATCTCGTTCGAAGATGCCTGGGCCTTGGCCGAGCCGGTCAAGGGCTGGATGACACGCGCGCAGGGCGAAGCGCTGTGGGACGCCGCGTGCCGGCTGGAAAAGGGCGACGTCGTCCTGGAAATCGGCAGCCACCAGGGCCGGTCCACGATCGTCCTCGGCGCGGCGGCCCGCACGGTGGGTGCCACCGTGATCGCGGTCGACCCCTTCGTGGACGGCCGCCTCTTCGGCGGATCCCCGACGCGGCAACTGTTCGAGCGCAACATCCGCCGCGCTGGCCTCGACGACGTCGTCGAGCTGGTCGCGGGCTACAGCACGGCACTGCGCCCGCACTGGGACCGGCCGATCCAGCTGCTCTACATCGACGGCAAGCACGACTACTGGACCTACACCGACGACCTGCGCTGGTCGGCGTACCTGCCGCCGGGTGCGGAGATCCTGGTCCACGACTGCTTTTCCTCGGTCGGCGTCACGCTCGGCACGATCGCGAAGGTCCTCTTCGGACGCCGCTACACCTACCTGGACCGGGCGACGTCGCTGGCGCGGTTCCGCCTGTCCCCACCGTCCGCCCGCGATCGGCTGCGCGTGGTGGCGCAGCTTCCGTGGTTCCTGCGCAACGTCGTGCTGAAGGTGCTGCTGCGCCTGCGGTTGCGCCCGGTCGCGCGCCTGCTTGGCCACGACAGCCCGTACGACCCCTACTGAGCAATCGGTTTCCCCACTTCGGCCTTGGCGACGCAGACCGGCGCGCCCGGGCTGGACAGACGGACGGCGACGCTGTCGAAGAGGCCGTCCACCGGCAGGTACAGCGAGTGCAGCCCGGCCTGGAACCAGACCGGCGTGCGGTCCACCAGGCCCTCGCCACCGTCCGATGTGTAGTAGTCGAGCTTGAGCAAGTGCCTGCCCAGCACCGGTTTGTCCAGGCCGACGCGCACCGGTGTCTCGCCGATCGCGTAGCCGCAGTTCGGCACCGGGCCGGGCACCCCGCGCGAAACCGGGTCCACGCCGGTGATCTTGTGCGGCGTACCGGTGGTGTCGAGCAGGTGCATCCGGCTGGTGGGCTGGTCGAAGCGCGTCCCGGGCAGCAGGCCGACCACCCGTGACGCGCGGGAGTCCGCGCCGAACCATTCGTGCACCACGTCCGACGGCACGAAGGTGTCGTAGAAGACCAGGTCCGGATCCTCGCCGACGGCGGCCCGCACGTTCGCGACGTACTGCCCCGAGTGCTCGAACCGCAACGCCGGAGCCAGCCGCGTGAACCCGGAAGCGGAACTGGCGAGCAAAAGCACGCACAGCGCTAGCGCGATCGGCCGCTCACGCTTTCCGCCGGACGGCGCAACTTCCGCGGGCGGCAGGAAAGCGAACGCTCCACAAAGGGCAGCCACGAGTGCGAGATCGGCGACGTACCGCGGATCGTCGCCGGCCGACGGGCCGACTTCGCGCAGCCGGGTCAGCGCGAGCAGGGCGACGTCCACGGCGAACACGGCCGCGAGCAGTCCCCACGCGCCCCACGCCCGTCGCCCGCCGACCCGCCCGCCGGCGAGCACCACCGCCAGCGCGGCCAGCACGAGCAAGACCACCACGGCGAACGGCGAGGGTGCCCAGGTCGCGCCCGGCCCCGGGCCGGACCACGGCCCGCCGGCCAGCCCCGGCAGCAGGGTGTCGCCGAGCATCCGCGCGGTCAGGTCGGCGACCGTACCCGCCGACAGCGGCGACGTGCCCGTCCCGACCTGGCTCGACGTCACCGCGAAGAAGACCACCACGAACGCCACCAGCACCGCGGCGTGGCCCAGCCAGTAGCGGACGTGGTCGCGGAAGGACCGTCCGAGCAGGACGGTCACGGCGGCCAGCAGCACCGGGATCACCGCCGCCTTTTCGTAGAACGCGAGCCCGAACAGCGTCCAGGCGAACGTCCCGAGCCACCAGCGGCCGCCGTCGGCCAGGTAGCGGACGTGCGCGTGCAGCGCCGCGGCGGCGGCCAGCACGACCGGCACCACCTGGATCCCGAACGACCACCACAGCGTCGGGACCAGCAGCAGCGTCGACGCCGTGAACACGGTGAACGGCACCAGGATCGCCCACCGGCGGCCGAAGCAGCGCACGAGCAGGCACCAGAAGTAGACCGTCGCAAGCGCTTTCATCGCCAGCAGCGGCAGCGCGAACAACGGGAAGTTCAGCGGTGCCCACCAGGTCAGCACGGCGGCGAGGAAGAACCCGCCGGGCTGCAGGTGCCCGTGGTAGTCCTGGAACAGGAAGCCGGGGTCGAACGGGCCGGCCACGGCTGCCTGCCAGGTGACCACGAAGTCGTCCTGCGCGAAACTCCCGTGCAGGGCCGCCCACCCGTGCAGCAGCAACGGGACCAGCCCGGCCACGAACGCGGCCAGGACCACAGTGGACGGTCTTCGGATCGCCCGTGGCGCGGGCTGCCCGGTTTCCAGCAACACGGGTGTCCTCACTTCTTGCAGGCGGGCGGCTGGCACATCAGCTTGCTCAGCGCTTGGTAGAAGACGTCGGAGATCTTGCGCGGGTCCGGGGTGGTGAACGACTCGCCGCCGGTCGCGGCCGAGACCTGCCGCAGCTCGCTCGCGTCGATGTCCGGGCCGATGCCGATCCCGATGACGGGCAGCGGTTTCCGCGGGTCCTGCAGCCGGTTCAGCTCGGCGAGCAGGCCGGGCAGCCCGATCGAGTCGCTGTCCTCGTTGCGGCCGTCGGTGAGCACGACGACGACGTTGATCCGGCCGAGCTGCCAGTTCTGGCGGGCGTTCTGGTACGCGGCGAGGATCGAGTCGTACAGGCCGGTCGCGCCGCCGGGTTTCGGCTTGACCGCCTGCAGCGTCGCCACCCCGCCCGAGCCGAGCTGCTGCGAAATCGTCCGCATCGGCAGCAGTTCCTTGAAGTCCTTGACGCCGTCGAGCTTGGTGGAGAACAGCCACAGGCCGATTTCGGTGGTCGGCTTGAACAACCCGAGGCCCTGCGTCGCGGCTTCGAGGGTGAGGGCCATCCGGCTGCGGCCGGTGCCCGGGACCGTGGCGGCCATCGAGCCGGACACGTCGAGCAGCACCTGGACGCGGGCGCTGAGGTTCGCCCCCGCCCACGCCTGGAGCACGGCGTACATCGACTCCGGCGGCGGTGGCCCGCCCGGGCGCGGCGCGGCATCGGTCCGCGTGTCGCGGGGGCGATCGCCGAGCAGCTGACCGGACGGCGTCCGGAACCCGGCGTCCGCAAACGCTTTCGTCGCGGTCTGGTCGAGCAGGAGCCGCAGGAAGCGTTCGGCCGCCGACCGCGAGGCTTCCGACGCGCGCGGCAGCACGACGTACGGGTAGTCGAAGCCCGGCACCCCTGCCGCCGGGTACGCGGCGACGAGCTTGCGGGCCAGCACCGACTGCTCCGATGCCGGTGACGCGGTGTACGGCTCCTTCACCGCCGAGAGTTCGCGGATCTTCTCGGTGAACGCCGCGGCCGGGTCGGGCGCGTCCTTCGTGAGCTGCTGCAACCCGATCAGCGCGGAGATCGCCGCGGGGTCGCGGCCCGGGTCGGGCAGTCCGACCGGGTTCGCGGCCAGGACGTCCGCCCAGGACGGCGACTTCCCCGGCCAGCCGGCCCGCTTCGCGACGTCGTCGGTGAGCGCCAGCACCACCGGCGAACTCGCCACCGACTGCCCGGTCTCGGGCAGGTTCCACGCGCCGCCGTCGCGGGCCTGCAGCAGCCACGTGCTCGACTCCGGCACCCAGACGTCCGGGCCGGTCGCGCCGTTGGCTTCGAGCGCGGCGGCGGTGGCCGGCGACGCGCTCGAGGTGACTTCGACGGCGTAGCAGTCCTGCTGCGGCACGGTCCCGGCGAGCGCGGTGAGCACCGGCGCGATGTCCGGCGCGGCCGTGACGCGCACCGGCGTGGTCGTGTCGCAGCCGCCGCCGGCCAGCCGGTCCTTGAGGTAGCCGACGCCGGCCCAGGCGAGCAGGGCGGCCACGAGCAGCGCGCTCAGTACCACGACCCGCGCGTCGATGCGCCGGGCCCGCGCCGGGTGTGCCGCCATGCACGTCCTTCCGTGGTGAAGTGCTGGCAGCTTGCCAGCCGGGTGAGCGGGAAGCCAGTACCGGCAGCGGACCGTGACCATCCCCTCGTGAAGCCGGGGTGAAGGAATTGTGTCGTGCGGCCATTTTGGTGATTGACAAGAACTGCGTAACGTTCGCCGCTTGACGCCCGTCCCACTTGGGTAACATCACCATGGCGAATCGCGGAGACGATTTCGCCGTCCCCGAAACGGCGATGAGGCACCGAACGGAGACGCAACCCGTGCGCACGATGTACGACGCGGTCACGGCCGCGAACATCCCCGCCGACGCCCGGATGGTGGCGGGGTACATCGACAAGATCAAACTCGAACCCTGGTCCGCCGCCGACTGGGCACGCTTCCCCCAGGCCGTGAAGGTCACGATCGTCAAGAAGGCGTCCACCAACGACGGCCACGTCCTGGACGTCGAGCCCGGCGATGCCACCCCGGGCGAAGCGCCGGGCTGGGTCCGGATGCGCCGCGCGGCGGGCGCGGACCCGACCGTCTACTGCAGCCTCTCGACCTGGCCGTCGGTGCGCTCGGCGTTCGCCTCCGCCGGCGTCGCCGAGCCGCACTACTGGATCGCGCACTACAACGGCGATCCGACGATCCCCGACGGCGCGGTCGCCAAGCAGTACGCCGGCAACGTCGCCCCGGGCTACGACCTTTCGTCCGTCGTCGACTTCTGGCCGGGAGTGGACGGAACCGCACCCGCCTCGACTGGAGTGGAGATCATGGAGCGCATCACCGTCACCCCGCCGAACGGCGACCAGAACGCCGTCCGCGTCTTTCTGTCCGGCAGCCCCGGCGCGGCGGTCATCATCCGCCCCCGCCTCGGCGGCGACGGCTTCTCGAAGCCGATGTGGGTCGGTGACATCTTCGCGTGGGGCAACGACCACCAGGGCGTGGGCCACAACCCGACGCAGACGCCGGGGTACAACAACAAGCTGACGTCCCACCGCCGGTACGACCTGCCGGGCGCGGTGTGGGCGGACATCAACTACAGCTCGGCGGACCCCTTCGAGATCGACATCGTCGGGTAGCGCTCAGGCGGGTGGCAGCGCTCGGCACAACGCGTCGAGCGCTGCCGGGTAAGCGTGTTCGGGCGGCGTCGCGTACCCCACCACCAGACCGTCCATTGTGGACATAGTCGCCGCCGGGTGGCGGAACGCGGCCAGGCCGTCCAGCGCGAGGCCCTGCCACGCCGCGGCTTTGAGCGCGGACGCCTCCGTGCCCGGCGGCAGCCGCAGCACCGCGTGCAGCCCGGCGGCGATGCCGGTGGGCACGACGTGCGGTGCCCGCTCGGCCAGCGCCGTCACCAGCAGGTCGCGGCGGCGCCGGTAGCGCTGGCGCATGCGGCGGACGTGCCGGTCGTACGACCCCGAAGCCAGGAACTCCGCCAGCGTCAGCTGGTCCAGCACACCCGCCCACGCCTCGCGCTCGCCCTTGACCGCGAGCACCGGGTCGACGAGGTGCGCGGGCAGCACCAGCCAGCCCAGCCGCAGCGCCGGGGACAGGCTCTTGCTGACCGAACCCACGTAGACGACGTGCTCCGGGTCCAGGCCCTGGACCGCGCCGACCGGCTTGCGGTCGTAGCGGAACTCGCCGTCGTAGTCGTCTTCGAGCAGGACGCCGCCGGTCGCGCGGACGTGGCCGAGCACCGCGGTGCGGCGGTCGTGGTGCAGCGGGCCGCCGGTCGGGAACTGGTGGGCCGGGGTCAGCAGCACCGCCGGGACGTCGAGGTCCTCGACGCGCGCGCCGCGCTCGTCCAGGTCCAGCGGCACGGTCGGGACGTTCGCCGCGGCGAAGATCGCGCGATGGAACGCGAGGCCGTAGGACTCGACGGCGAGCGGGCCGGGCAGCACCGCGGGGAACAGCAGCCGCAGGGCGTGCGCGAACCCCGAGCACACGACGATCCGCTCCGGCGACGTCCGCACGCCGCGCGCCCGGGCCAGGTACCCGGCGAGCGCTTCCCGCAGTTCACGGCGGCCGCGCGGGTCGCCGGGGCCGAAGGCGTCGTGCGGGGCCACGGCCAGCGCGCGCTTCGCCGCGGCGAGCCATTCGGTGCGCGGGAACGAAGTCGCGTCCGGCTGGCCCTGCCGCAGGTCGTACCGGGGCGCCGGCGCGGACGGCGCTTTCCGGGGCACCCGCACCGGTTCGAGCGGTTCGACGCGTTCGGCGACGCGCGTGCCGGAACCCTGGACGGCGGTGAGCCAGCCCTCGGCGACCAGCTCGGCGTAGGCGTCGGCGACGGTGTTGCGAGCCAGCCCGAGGTCCGCGGCCAGCGACCGGTACGGCGGCAGCCGGGTGCCCGGGGCGAGCCGCCCGGCGCGGACGGCGTCCCGCAGCGCGGTGATCAGCGCGGCCCGCTTGCCGCCGGTGCCCGCCAGCTCCAGGTGCAGGTCCCGCTCCCCCGGATTGACCCACGAATCCACCACGGAAATGCACCCTACACGCGGGTCAACCGGGCCCTAGATTTCTGGTCATGACGAACCGAGTGAACTTCGCCAAGACCGCCCCGAAGGCCTTCAAGGCCCTGATCGGCTTCGACGCCGCGGCCCGCGCCGGGCTCGACCCCGCGCTGGTCGAGCTGGTCCAGATCCGCGCGTCGCAGCTCAACCGCTGCGCCTACTGCCTGCACATGCACACCTCGGACGCCCGCAAGGCCGGCGAGAGCGAGGAACGGCTGCACATGGTGGCCGTGTGGCACGAGGCCGCGAACTTCTTCAGCGAGAAGGAGCAGGCCGCGCTCGCGCTGACCGAGGCCGTCACGCTCGTCCAGGGCGGCGTGCCCGACGACGTCTACGCCCGCGCCGCGGCCCAGTTCGGCGAGGAGGAACTGGCCCAGCTGCTCGCGCTGATCTTCACGATCAACACGTGGAACCGCATCGCGATCACCACGGCGAAGGTCCCCGGCACGGACGAACGGGCGGCCTGACGCCATGAACGACTCTTTCATGTCGTCAGATGACATGAAAGAGTCGTTCATGGCATGGGGTCCCGGGCTCCGGCAAAGTCGCCGGGGGCGAGCGGGTGCCGGCCGCAGGCCGGCTGCGTGGTCTGCCCGGCGTCGCGGGAATGTCATGAAAGGGTCGTTCATGTCGTCTGGCGAGGTGAACGACCCTTTCATGACATCGCGGATGGGCGGATCGGCCGTGCTGCCCGACTTTGCCGGGCCCGGACAGCGGGGTCAGTCGGCGAGCGCCAGGAGGTCGCCCTCAGGGACCGGCTCTTCGGCCGGGCGCTTGCGGGCCACCAGGCCGCTGATCGCGATCAGCAGGCCCAGCACCGCGATGCCGGTGACCACGCTCAGCGCCGGGGTCAGCCCGGTCAGCAGCGCGGCCGGGGAGGCCTCGCGGCCGCCGTTGGCGGTCAGGACCGCCGTCACCACCGCCAGGCCGATCGCGCCGCCCACTTGCAGGGACGTGTTCAGCAGGCCGCCCGCCAGGCCCTGCTCGTTGTCGGCGACGCCTGCCGTGCCCTGGATGTTGAGGGACGAGAACGCCAGCGTGAAGCCGATGCCGAGCAGGATCATGCTGGGCAGGACGAAGCCCGCGTAGCCCGAGTGCTCGTCGATCCGCAGGAACAGCGCGTAGCCGAGGACGTGCGCGACCACGCCCGCGAAGATCGTGCGCGGGGTGCCGACGCGGTCGATCAGCGGCTCGATGCGGGGCGAGCCGAACGCCACGATCAGGGCGGCGGGCAGGAAGCCCAGCGCCGTCTGCAGCGCGGACCAGCCCAGCACCCGCTGCAGGTACAGCATCACGACGAACTGGAACCCGATGTAAGCGCCGAAGAACAGCGCGCCGCCGAGGTTGGCGCGGGCCAGCGGGCCCGAGCGCAGGATGCCCAGCCGCAGCAGCGGGTGCGCGCTGCGCTTCTCGATGAGCACGAACGTCACCAGCAGCGCGAGCGCGACCACGAACGTGATGAGCGTCCGCGGCGCGGCCCAGCCGATCTCCGGGGCCTCGACGACGCCGAACACCAGCAGCAGCGAGCCGGCGGCGCCGGTGATGGCGCCCGGGAAGTCGTAGCCGCGACCCGCTTCGCGCTCATACGACGGGATCAGCTTCCACGCGGCGGCGAACGCGATCAGCGCGATCGGCGCCGGGAGCAGGAACGTCCAGCGCCAGCCGACCTCGGTCAGCAGGCCGGAGAACACGAGCCCGGCGGAGTACCCGCTGGCGCCGAACACGGCGAAGATGCTGATCGCCTTGTTGCGGGCCGGGCCCTCCTGGAACGTCGTGGTGATGATGGACAGCGCGGCCGGCGCCGTGAACGCGGCGGCCAGGCCCTTGATGAACCGGCTGGCGATGAGCAGCGCGCCGTCGTCGACGACGCCGCCGAGCAGCGAGGCCAGCGCGAACACGGCGACGGCGACGAGGAACACCCGGCGGCGGCCGAGCAGGTCGGCGGTGCGCCCGCCGAGCAGCAGCAGCCCGCCGTAGCCGAGGACGTACCCGCTGACGACCCATTGCAGGGCGTTGGTGGAGAGGCCGAGGTCGGCCTGGATGGCGGGCAGCGCCACCCCGACCATCGACACGTCGAGCGCGTCGAGGCCGATGACGATCGAAACGGTGAGCAGGACACCCCAGAGACGTGCGTCCCACCGCGTTGAGGTGGTGGACAAGGACACGGAAGAGCTCATGGCGGCGACAGTACATGCACACGCATCTAATGTCTAAGCATTTAATGTATTTGCATCTGATGCCCGTGCATGCTAGGTTGGTCGCCGTGAGCGACGTCGCTGAGCAAGGCCTGGTGCAGGAGTGGCACGAGCTGCTGGCGCGCTACTCGGCCGTGTTCAGCACGCTCGAGTGCCGCCTCCAGGAGCGCCACGGGATCGGCGCGAACGAGTTCGAGGCCCTCGAGCGCCTCGCGACCTGCGACTTCAAGTGCCGCTCGGCCGACCTGACCGGCGCCGTCCACCTGAGCCAGAGCGCCACCTCGCGGCTGGTCGCCCGGCTGGAGAAGGAAGGCTTGGTCGAGCGCGCGCTGTGCGAAGTGGACCGGCGCGGCATCTTCGTGACGCTCACCGACGCCGGTCGCGAGCGCTACCTCGCGGCGAAGCAGACCCACCGCGAAGTGCTGAACGAGACCCTCCGCTAACCGACCGGACCCTCGATCGCCTTCACCGGCACCTGACGCTGCGCGCCGTCCGCGCTGGTCACCGTCAGGGTCAGCTGGTCGCCCGGGTGGTGGCCGTCCAGCACGGTCGTCAACGTCGTCGCCGAGTCGACCGGCTTGCCGTCGACGGCCGTGATGACGTCGCCGGCCGCGAGCCCCGCCTTCTGCGCCGGGCCGCGCGGAACCACCTGGCGGACCTGGGCGCCGCCGCCCTGGCCGTCGGTGACCGAGACGCCGATGAACGCCGTCTTGCCGATGTGGACCGTGTCCGACGCCGTGCCCGCGACGATCTGGTGGGCGATGTCGACCGCTTTGGTGATCGGGATGGCGAAGCCCTGACCGGCACCGCCGCTGCGGCGGCCGTTGAGCTGGTAGCCGGTGGACGCGGCCGTGTCGACGCCGATGACCTGCGCGTCCGCGTTGACCAGCGGACCGCCGGAGTCGCCCGATTCGATGTTCGCCCGGACCTGGATCAGGCCCTTGAGCTGCTCGGACGAGCCGCTGGACTCGTCCGAGGCGGTGATCGACTGGTCCAGCGCGGTCACCGTGCCGGGCGCGGGCACCGGGTCGCCGCCCTTGCCGCCCGCGTTGCCGAGACCGAGGATCTGGTCGCCGACCGCGACCTTCGACGAGTCGCCGATGACCGCGGTGGGCAGGCCGGACGCCTTCCGCAGCCGCAGGACGGCGATGTCTTCGCTGCGGTTGTAGCCGACGACGTCCGCCGTGTACGTGTCCCCCGTGCCGATGCTGGTGGCCTTGATGCTGGTCGCGCCGGCGACGACGTGGTTGTTGGTGAGCACCTCGCCGTCCGGGGTCAGCACGATGCCGGTGCCCGCCGCGGCCGCGCCCTGCAGGCCCAGCTCGGTTTCGATGTTGACGATGGCCGGGTTGACCTTGGCCGACACGGCATCGACGTCGAGCACCGTCTGCGACGCGCTGGGCTGGCCGGAGTACCCGAAGTTCTGGTTGCCGCTCGCGGTGGGGTTGTTCGCCCCGGCGATCACGTGCCCGATGCCGAGCCCGGCGACCACGGCCAGCGCGATCGCGACCACGGTGAGGGTCAGCGTCCGCAGCGGGTGCCGCTTGCGCGGCGGCGGCTGGTACGCGGGTGGCGGGTACATCGGCTGGGTGTACTGCGGGTACGGGCGGCCCCACTGGTCGCGGGGCTGGTCGTAGTACTGCTGCTGCCCGTAGTACTCCTGGCCGTAGTACTGCTGGTACGGCGGGTAGTCACCGCCGCTCTGCGGTCCTCGGTCGTACTCGCTCATGCACAGCTCCAGCCCTCGACAAAGCCTCCGGCCCGTCCATGGAACGCCTCGTTCCTGAGAATTTCCTGGCGTCCTTCCATGGACTCGCTGTGATTTACCCGGTGTCCTCAGCCGGTAACCACCGACGCCGTCAGCCGGGTGGCCCGGTCGCGGAGCCCCGCCACCCGCGGGTCGGCCGTGCCCGAGTGGACTTCGACGCTCACCCCGGCGGTCGTCGCGGCGGCGCGGGCCGCCTCGGCCACCGCCGCCAGATCGGTGGCCGAAAGCGCGTCCGGCGGCACCCGCTCCGCCAGGTCGAGCACCGCCGCCGCGGCGGTGATCACCTCCGCCGCCGGCTCGCACGCGCGACGGCGGGCGTCGGCCAGCGCGCGGTCCCGCGTCTCGCCGGGCGGCAGCCGGTGCGCGCGGTTCAGCGTCCGGAACGCGTGCGCCTCCTTCTCGGCCAGGCGCAGCGCGTGCATGCTCAACGTCTCGGCCGAGAGCAGGGCCGCGGCCTGGGCCACCTGCAGGGCCGCCGTCGCGCCGCCGCCCGGGGACGCCTCGGACGCGAGGGTCTTGAGGTAGTCGCTCATGATCTGATCACGCATGGCTCACCGCCGGATCCGTTCCATGCCGGGGTCGACCAGCGGCTCGGCGGCCACAGTGGCCGCGACCCGGCGGCCGAAGTACTCGATCTCCACGCTGCTGCCGATGTCCGCCGACGCCGCGAGCCACGCGTAGGCGATCGGCCGTCCCACGGTGTACCCGTACGCCGCGCTGGTGATGTAGCCCGAAGCCACGCCGTCGACGAACACCGGTTCCTTGCCCAGCACGACCGTGCGGCCGTCGTCGATCGTCAGGCACCGCAGCCGCCGCGACGGCGTCCGGCCCTCCAGGGCGTCCCGGCCCAGGAAATCACCCTTCGCCGGCCGCACCGCGAAGTCGACGCCGGCCTCGTACGGGTCGTGCTCGGTCGTCATGTCGGTGCCCCACAGCCGATAACCCTTTTCCAGCCGCAGGCTGTTGAACGCCGCCCGCCCGGCCGCGATGACACCGAGGGGCTGCCCGGCCGCCCACAGCGCGTCCCACAGCCGCAGTCCGTTGTCCGCGCTGGTGTAGATCTCCCAGCCGAGTTCGCCCACATAGGACAGTCGCATCGCGACCACCGGCACCCCGGCGATCCGCGCCTTCCGCGCCCGGAAGTACTTCAGCCCGGTGTGCGAAAAGTCCTCCTGCGACAACGGCTGCACGAGGTTCCGCGCCAGCGGACCCCAGACGCCGATGCAACACGTGCCGCCGGTGATGTCCCGGACCCGGACGCCGGGCGGCGCGTGCTTGACGAAGTGGTCGACGTCGATGTTCCCGTTGATCCCGACCTGGAACAGCTCCGGTTCGAGCCGCGCCACGGTGACGTCGCTGCGGATGCCGCCGGCGTTGTCGAGCATCAGCGTGTAGGTCACCGAGCCGACTGACTTGTCGAGCTGGTTGGTGGTCAGCGACTGCAGGAACTCCAGCGAGCCGGGCCCGCTGATCTCCACGCGCTTCAACGGCGTCATGTCGTACAGCGCGACGCCGTTGCGCGTGTGCCACGCCTCGGCCGCCGCGATCGGCGAGTGGAACTGCGCCGACCACGCGTCCCGCGCCGGCGGGAGCGCGTCGTGCGGGAGCTTCTTCAGCAGCGGCGCGTTGGCTTCGAACCAGTGCGGCCGCTCCCAGCCACCGGCCTCCAGGAACACCGCGCCCAGCTCGCGCTGCCGGGCGTGGAACGGCGTCACGCGCAGGTCGCGCGGGGAAAGCTTGGGCTGCAACGGGTGCAGGACGTCGTAGACCTCGACGAAGTTCTGCTGCGCGGTCTCCCGCACGTACGACGGCGCGAGCTGGACCTCTTCGAACCGGTGGACGTCGATGTCGTGGGTGTCCACTTCGGAATGCCCGTCGACGAGCAGCTCCGCCACCGCCTTCGCGATGCCCGCGGAGTGCGTCACCCAGATCGCCTCCGCCAGCCAGAACCCGCGGACGTCCGCGGATTCGCCGACCAGCGACTGGCCGTCGGGGGTGAAGGAGAAGATCCCGTTGAAGCCTTCTTCGACCTTGGTTCCGCCCAGCGCGGGCAGCAGCAGCTTGCTCTCCTCCCACGACGGCGCGAAGTCGTCCTCGGTGAAGGGCAGCATCGAGGGCATCGCCGTTTCGGTCACGGAATGGTCCAGTGTGGACTCTTCGACCGGCATCGGGCGGTGCGCGTAGGAGCCGATGCCGATCCGGTCGACGTGCTCGCGGAAGTACAGGTCCTGGTCCTGGTGGCGCAGGATCGGCAGGCTCGCCTCGACCTCCTCGGTGTTGCGCCCGGCCAGTTCCGCGACCTGCCCGGTCTTCGCGTACTGGTGCGCCAGTGGCAGCAGCGGGACGTCCATGCCCGCCATCGCGCCGATCTCCCGGCCCCAGAACCCCGCGCACGACACGACGACGTCGGCCGGGAAGTCGCCCTGATCGGTCCGGACACCCGTGACGCGGCCACCCTCTTGGAGAACGTCGGTCACGCGCGTGGACCCGATGAACCGCGCACCCCGCGAAGTGGCCCGCTCGGCGAGCACCTCGACGGCTTTCGCGGCCCGCGCCAGCCCGTCGGTCGGGGTGTGCAGGGCGCCGAAGATCCGCGAGCCGTCCAGGAGCGGCCAGCGCTCGACGCACTCGGCGGCGTCGATGAGGGAACCGGGCACGCCCCACGACGTCGCCCAGCCGTGCTTGCGCTTGAGGTCCTCCCAGCGGGCCGGCGTGGTCGCGACCTCCATGCCCCCGACCTGGAGGAAGCAGTCCAGCTCTTTCAGTTTCGACACGGTGTAGCGCGCGAAGTCCGTCATCGCCTTGGACGCGTTGGTCTGGAACACCAGGCCGGGTGCGTGCGAGGTGGACCCGCCGGTGCGCGGCAGCGGGCCGCGGTCGAGCACGGTGACGTCGGACCAGCCCCGGGTGGTCAGCTCGTCGGCCAGGTTCGCGCCGACGATGCCGGCGCCGATGATCACGACTCGCGGTGCGGTCATGGCGGATCTCCTAACGGAAGACGACGGTGCTGTTGCCGTTGAGCAGGACGCGGCGTTCGCAGTGCCAGCGGACCGCGCGGGAGAGGGCGAGGGCTTCGGCGTCGCGGCCGACGGTCACCAGCTCGCGCGGCGAGTACGTGTGGTCGACGCGCTGGACCTCCTGCTCGATGATCGGGCCCTCGTCGAGGTCGGGCGTGACGTAGTGCGCGGTGGCGCCGACGTACTTGACGCCGCGGTCGTAGGCCTGGTGGTAGGGCTTGGCGCCCTTGAAGCCGGGCAGGAACGAGTGGTGGATGTTGATCGCGCGGCCTTCGAGCTTCTGGCACAGCTCGTTGGACAACACCTGCATGTACCGCGCGAGCACGACCAAGTCTGCTTCGTACTCCCCGACCAGGTCGAGGAGCCGCTGCTCGGCCTCCGGCTTGGTGTCCGGCGTGACCGGGACGTGCACGAACGGCACCCCGGCCGCCTCCGCCATCGGCCGCAGGTCTTCGTGGTTGGAGACGACTACCGCGATCTCCGCGCCGAGGCCGCCCGCGCGCCAGCGGAAGAGCAGGTCGTTGAGGCAGTGCCCGAACTTCGACACCATCACGAGGATCCGCGGCGGCGTGCCGTCGGAGAAGCCGAACTCCATGCCGAAATCGCCTGCCACCGGGGCGAACGCGCGGGTCAGGTCGTCCACCGTGGCCGGTCCGGCGCAGGTGAACGACGTGCGTAGGAACAGCGAGCCGCGGACGTCGTCGTCGAACTGCTGGTGCTCGACGATGTCGCAGCCCTGCCCGACGAGGAACGTCGTGACGGCGTGCACGATGCCCGCGCGTTCGGGGCACTTGAGCGTCAGGGTGAAGGTCACGAGACGTACTCCAGACTCGCGTCGGCCAGCCAGGCCTTGAAGTAGTCCGAAAAGGACTGTCGCACGAGAATCGTGAACCCCTCTTCCCGGACCATGAGCACGATCCCGGTGCGCGCCAGCAACGTCTGCACGCAGGTACCCGGCGCCGCCGTCTCCAGGTCGATCGAGCACCCGTGCGCGAGAACGTCGGCCGCGTGTTCACCGGTCAGCCGGTAGACGTTGCGCTGCGCCGAGACGTCCACGACCGCGTCGCTTTCACGTGAAAGCGACGCTTCCAGCTCGGCCTGGCGGCCGGGTTCGGCGAGGACGAGGTACTCGTCGGGGCCCATCCAGAGGACGTCGACGCCGTTGCCGCTGGTGAAGGTGCACGGGCCGGGCAAGGGGACGCCGAGGAGCGAGCCGCCTTCGCGGAGGCGGACGGTGAGCTGGGTGCGGAACGGTTCGTCGACCGCGTCAACCGTCACGGCGGGCTCCTTCCTTGTCGAAGAGGACGGATTCGGTCACGGTCACCGGCACGACCTCGTCGCCGACGGGGACGTACAGCGTTTCGCCGATCCGCTCGCGGCCCGAGCGCACCAAGGCCAGCGCGAAGGTGCGGCCCAGGGCGGCGCTGTCGTAGCTGGAGGTCACGTGGCCGAGCATCCGCACCGGCGGTTCCGGCACGGTTTCGGACTCGATGATCTGCGATCCTTCCGGCAGCAGCACGAACGGATCGACCGGCAGCAGGCCGACGAACTGCTTGCGGTCCGGCCGGTTGTTCTCGGCACGGGCGAAGGAGCGCTTGCCGATGAAGTCGGCCTTCTTCTTCGACACCGCCCAGGACATGCCGAGGTCCTGCGGGGTGACCGTGCCGTCGGTGTCCTGGCCGATGATCGGGTAGCCCTTCTCCGCGCGCAGGACGTGCATGGTCTCGGTGCCGTACGGCGTCGCCCCGTGGTCCACTATGGACTGCCAGAGCGCGGGCCCGTGCCACGACGGGACGTTGATCTCGTAGGCCAGTTCGCCGGAGAAGCTGATCCGGCAGACCCGTGCCTGGAGACCGGCGACCTCGGCGTCCTGCCAGGTCATGAACCCGAAGGCCTCGTTGGAGACGTCGAGGCCGGGTGCCAGGCGGCTGAGGACCTCCCGCGAACGCGGGCCCACCAGCGGGATCGTGGTCCAGTGCTCGGTGACCGAGGTGGCGAACACCTTCAGGTGCGGCCACTCCGTCTGGAGCCACTCCTCCATCCACTCGAGCACCATGGCCGCGTTGCCGGTCGTGGTCGTGACGAGGAAGCGCTCTTCGCCGACGCGGATGACCGTGCCGTCGTCGATGACCATGCCGTCGACGCCGCACATCACGCCGTAGCGAATGCGACCGACCTTCAGCGTGCTCATCATGTTCGTGTAGAGCATGTCGAGGAACCAGCCGGCGTCCGGGCCCTGGACGTCGATCTTGCCCAACGTGGACCCGTCCATCACCGCGACGTCGTTGCGCGCCGCGCGGCATTCGCGCCGGACGGCGTCGGCCATCGACTCGCCGGGCCGCGGGTAGTACCACGGGCGCTTCCACTGCCCGACGTTCTCGAACTCGGCGCCGTGCTCGACGTGCCACGGGTGGATCGTGGTGACGCGCACGGGGTCGTGCAGCTCGCCGCGGTTCCGGCCGGCCAGCGCGGCGAACGAGACCGGTGTGTAGGGCGGGCGGAACGTCGTCGGCCGCCGGTCGGCGAGGTCGGCGCCGAGGGCTTCGGCGGTGATGCCGGCCGCGAGCATGCCGGACGTCTTGCCCTGGTCGTGCGCGGTGCCGATGGTCGTGTACCGCTTGACGTGCTCCAGCGACGTGAGCCCGGCGCCGGTGGCGCGCAGCACGTCGGACACCGTGGCGTCCCGCTGCTGGTCCACGAACCGCGTGTCCACTTCGGACTCCGGCGCGGGCACCTGCCAGAGCACCTTGGTCTCCGGCAACCCTTCGCCCGCGGCCGCGCCCACCACGCTCACGTTCGGCAGGTCACCGGCCGGGACGTACGAGCCGAGTTCCGGGGCGTAGCGCAGGGTGCCGCGGGCCTGGCTGTAGAGGTGCACGGCCGGGTTCCAGCCGCCGGACACGAGCAGCAGGTCGCACGGCACCCGCTCGCCCTGCAGCTCGCCGAGCTTCGCCACGTGCGCGGCCGTGATGTGCTCGTCACCGTCGGTCCCGATGACGCCGTACCCCTCGCGGGCATCGACGATCCGCACGATCTCCGCCCCCGCGCGCGCCAGATCGGAAGCCGCCTCGTACGCGGAATCGTTGGTGGTGAACACGACCACGCGTTTGCCGACCAGGACGCCGTAGCGGTTCAGGTACGTGCGGGCCGCCGAAGCCAGCATGATGCCAGGGCGGTCGTTGTCCGGGAAGACGATCGGCCGTTCGTGGGCGCCGGTGGCGACGACGATCCGCTTCGCCCGGATCCGCCAGACCCGCTGCCGCGAAGTGCGCTCGGGGGGTTCGCCCCGGCGTTCCAGGGCGAGCACGAAACCGTCGTCGTAGATGCCGAACGCCGTGGTGCGCGAAAGGAACCGGACACCCTCCGGCGCCTCGCCGTCGGGCTGGTCGTCGACCAGCAGGACCCGGCCCGACGCGGCGGTCGCGGCGGCACGACCGGCGGGTCCGGCGCCGATGACCAGGACGTCGCAGTGGGCGTGCTTGGCGTCGTACCGCGCCGGGTCCGGTTCGGTGGCGAGCCGTCCCTGACCGCGCAGGCCGCGGGCCTCCAGGCCGTCGTACAGCTCCACCGTGGTGGCCTGCTGCATCGGTTCGGGAAACGGCTTTTCGATCTGCACCAGCGCGTTCGAGTCCTCGACGCCGGCGCCGACGATGCCGCGCGGCCTGCCGTACTTGATGCTGGTCGCGACCCGGTGGATGCCGTTGGCCAGCAACGCGGACGCCAGCGTGTCGCCGAGGAAACCGGTCAGCTCGCGGCCGTCGAAGGTGAACTTGAGGGGGACGCCGGACAGTCGGGTCACGGGATCACCGGCCTGGGCTCGTCGAGGCGGTAGACCGCCTTCAGGTCGTGGGTGCGGGTGTCGCGGACGGCGTTGAACCACCGGCGGCAGCCCGCGGAATGGCTCCAGCGCTCGGCGAACGGGCCGCTCGGGTTCTCGCGGAAGAACACGAACTTCGCCCATTCCTCATCGGACAGTGCCGACGGGTCCGCGGGGTAGGCGACGTGCGCCTGGCCGCCGTAGTGGAACTCGGCTTCCTCACGCGGCCCGCACCAGGGGCAGGGAATCAGTTGCACGGCAGGACTCCTAATGCGCGACGGCGGCGGCGCCGTGCTCGTCGACGAGGGCACCGGTGGTGAACCGGTCGAGGCTGAAGGGTTCGGCGTACTCGTGCGGCTTGCCCCGCGCGATGGTGGCCGCGAAGACGTCGCCGACACCGGGCGTGGCCTTGAACCCGCCGGTGCCCCAGCCGCAGTTGAGGAACAGGTTCTCCACCGGCGTCAGGCCGATGATCGGCGACGCGTCCGGGCTGACGTCGACGATCCCGGCCCACGTCCGCAGCAGGTGCGCCCGCGCGAACACCGGGAACAGCTCCAGCGCGGCCGCCATCTGCTCCTCGATGACGTGGAACGAACCGCGCTGGCCGTAGCCGTTGTAGCTGTCGATGCCCGCACCCATCACGAGTTCGCCCTTGTGCGCCTGGGAAACGTAGACGTGCACGGCGTTCGACATGACGACGGTCGGGTGGATCGGCTCCAGCAGCTCGGACACCAAGGCCTGCAACGGGTGCGAGTTCAGCGGCAGGTCCAGCCCCACCATGCGGGCCAGCACCGACGTGTGCCCGGCGGCGCACAGCGCGACCTTGCCCGCGGCGATCCGGCCCCGGGACGTCTCGACACCGGTGACCCGTCCGTCCACTGTGGAGATTCCGGTGACCTCGCAGTTTTGGATCAGGTCGACGCCCATCCCGTGCGCGGCGCGGGCGAAACCCCAGGCCACGTAGTCGTGCTTCGCGATGCCCGCGCGCGGCTGGTAGGTCGCGCCGAGCACCGGGTAGCGGACGTCCGGCGAGGTGTTGACGATCGGGCAGATCTCCTTGACGCCGTGGGCATCCACCCATTCGGCGTCGATGCCGTTGAGCTTGTTGGCCTCGACGCGGCGGACGCTGTCGCGGACGTCCTGCAGGCTGTGCGCGAGGTTCAGCACCCCGCGCTGGCTGAACAGGATCGGGTAGCCGAGGTCTTCTTCGAGCCCTTCCCACAGCTTGAGGGAATGCTCGTAGATGCCGGAACTCTCGTCCCAGAGGTAGTTGGAGCGGATGATCGTGGTGTTGCGGGCCATGTTGCCGCCCGCGAGCCAGCCCTTCTCCAGCACGGCGACGTTCGTGATGCCCTGCTTGGCCAGGTAGTACGCGGTGGCGAGCCCGTGTCCGCCGCCACCGACGATGACCACGTCGTAGGCCTTGCGTGGCTCGGGGTCGCGCCAAAGGAAGTCCGGGTGCTCCGGCAGGTCGGTCATCGGGTCTCCTCCCCGGGGTACAGCGGGAACGCTTCGGCGAGCGCGGTGACCCGGGCGCGCAGCTTCTCGACGTCGTAGCCGGGCTTGAGCGCTTCGGCGATGACGTCGGCGGCCTCGCGGAACTCCGCGTCGCCGAAGCCGCGGGTGGCCAGGGCGGGAGTGCCGATCCGCAGGCCGGAGGTGACCATCGGCGGGCGCGGGTCGAACGGGACGGCGTTGCGGTTGACGGTGATGCCGACCTCGTGCAGCCGGTCCTCGGCCTGCTTGCCGTCCAGATCGGCGTTCCGCAGGTCCACGAGCACCAGGTGGACGTCGGTGCCGCCGGTCAGCACGTCGATCCCGGCCTCCAGGAGCCGTTCGGCCAGGATCTTCGCGCCGCTGAGCGTCCGCTGCTGACGTTCCGCGAACTCGGGCTCGGCCGCCATCTTGAACGCGACGGCCTTGGCGGCGATGACGTGTTCGAGCGGGCCACCCTGCTGACCGGGGAAAACGGCCGAATTGACCTTCTTCGCCAGCGCCGGGTCGTTCGTCAGCACGACGCCGCCGCGCGGGCCGCCGAGGGTCTTGTGCGTGGTCGTCGTCGTGACGTGCGCGTGCGGCACCGGCGACGGGTGCAGCCCGGCGGCGACCAGGCCGGCGAAGTGCGCCATGTCGACCATCAGGTACGCGCCGATCTCGTCGGCGATCTCGCGGAAGCGCGCGAAGTCGAGCTGCCGCGGGTAGGCCGACCAGCCGGCGATGATCAGCTTCGGCCGGTGCTCCTTCGCGAGCCGTTCGACTTCCGCCATGTCGACCCGGTAGTCCTTTTCGGACACTTCGTAGGCGGCGACGTCGTAGAGCAGGCCGGAGAAGTTGATCCGCATGCCGTGCGTCAGGTGCCCGCCGTGGGCGAGCGAGAGGCCGAGGATCTTGTCGCCGGGCTTCAGCAACGCCGCCATCGCGGCCGCGTTGGCCTGGGCGCCGGAGTGCGGCTGGACGTTCGCGAAACCGGCCCCGAACAACGCCTTCACGCGGTCGATGGCGAGCTGCTCGAGGACGTCGACGTGCTCGCAGCCGCCGTAGTAGCGCCGTCCCGGGTAGCCCTCGGCGTACTTGTTGGTCAGCACCGAGCCCTGGGCCTGCAGCACGGACAGCGGCGCGAAGTTCTCGGAGGCGATCATCTCCAGCGTCGACCGCTGGCGGTGCAGCTCGGCGCCGATCGCTTCGGCCACCGCCGGGTCGTAGTCGGCCAGGGAGTGATTGAGCATCGCGGACCCTTCGTGGTCGACTTCTGATATATCAATCGTCGATGTAGGCTAAGCGCCATGCACCCGCAGGTCAATCCCCCCTCGCTGGCCGAACAGGCGTACCTCTTCGTCCGTGATCGCCTGGTCATGCTGGACATCCCGCCGGGCTCCCCCATCAACGAAGAAGAGCTCGGCACCACGCTCGGCATGGGCCGCACGCCGATCCGCGAGGCGCTGAAACGGCTGGAGTCCGAACGGCTGGTCGTCGCGTACCCGCGGCGCGGGACGTTCGCCACCGACGTCAACATCTCCGACCTCGCGCACATCTCCGAGGTCCGGCGCACGCTGGAGCCGATGGCGACGGCCGCCGCGGCTTCCCGCGCCACCGACGCCGACCGGGCGACGCTGACCGAGCTGCGCGCGCAGCTCGACGCCGGGGTCCCGAGCGGGGACAACGCCGAGCTGCTGCGCACCGACCTCGCCCTGCACCGGGCCATCTACCGGTGCGTGCACAACCCGTACCTCGAGGACACGCTGATCCGGTACGACAACCTCGCCACCCGGATCTGGTGCGTATTCGTGCCCCGGCTGTCCGGGATGGCCGGCCACGTCGACGAGCACGTCCCGCTCCTCACCGCGATCATCGAGGGCGACGCCGAGAAGGCGGCCGCGCTCACGCTGGAGCACGTCACCGGCTTCGAGGCCGCCATCCGGGCGCTGATCTAAGCCAGCCTCGCCCGGACCCAGTCGTGGAAGGCGCCGATGTGGTGCTCGCTGGGCACGAGCACGCCGCCGTTGACGTAGGAGCGCGAGTCCATGGCGAGCTGGCAGCGTTCGCACGCCTCGAAGTCCTGCAGGTTGACGCGGTGGAACAGCTCGACCGAGCGGGTCAGGTCGCGCCCGGACTCGACCACCTCCGGCAGGTACAGCCAGTCGCAGCGCACCAGCGTCCGGTCCGGGGCCAGCGGGAACATCCGGTGGACGATGACGTGGTCCGGCACCAGGTTGACGAAGACACCCGGCTTGATGGTGATCGCGTAGTACTTGCGGTCCTGGGCTTCGGTGACCCCGGGCAGCCGGTCGACGCCCTCGCTGCCGTCGATCGTGAAGCCCTTGATCTCGCCGCCGAACTCGGCGCCGTGGCCGACGTAGTACTGCGCGGCGTACCCGTCGGCGAACTCCGGGAGCACCTCGGTGAGCTCCGGGTGGATCGTCGCGCAGTGGTAGCACTCCATGAAGTTCTCGATGATCTGCTTCCAGTTCGCCTTCACGTCGTACTCGATGCGCTTGCCCAGCGCGAGGCCGTCGATGCCGTAGGCGTCGATCTCGGTCGGCCCGCCGAGGCGCTCGGTGACGGCGCCGACGACGGTCTCCTCGAACGACGGCGGCTCGTCGGCCAGGCAGACCCAGGCGTAGCCGAGCCATTCGCGCAGGTGCACCTTCGTGAGGCCGAACTCGGTCCGGTCGACGTCCGGCATCCCGGTGAGGTTCGGCGCGGCGACGAGCTTGCCGTCGAGGCCGTACGTCCAGGCGTGGTACGGGCACTGGAAGGCGCGCTTGACCGTGCCGCTCTCGGCCGTGCAGAGCCGGGCGCCGCGGTGGCGGCAGACGTTGAGGAACGCGGTGAGCTTGCCGTCGCGGCCCCGGGAGACGAGGACGCTCTCCTTGCCGACCTGGACGGTTTCGAACGCCCCGGGTCCGGCCAGGTCGGCGCTGCGCACGGCGCAGAACCAGTCCGCCTCGAAGATCTTCGCCTGTTCCAGCGCGAAGATCGCCGGGTCGGTGTAGGAGCTGCCGGGCAACGTGGCGAGCAGGCTCGGCGGGAGATCGATTGCGGTCACCGGCGTGGTCCTCTCCGCGGGAGTTGCGCAGAACGCGTCTAGTTGCTCACTCCGAAACAGAGTGACTGCCGCCCCGCACGCCTGTCAATACGCTGTCCGGCCCCTGTGGATAAGCGGCACTTTCACGTGAAAGTGCCGCTTATCCACAGGCGGTGGGGCCGTGGATGGCCCGGCGGAACAGTGTTTCGATCTCCGCGCGGGTCGGGCGCGGGTCGGCCAGGGCCGCCTGCATCAGCAGGCCGCAGAACAAACCCGCCAGCAGCCGGCCGGTGAGCGGGTCGGTCCGCGAGCCGAAGAACGCGATGAGCGCTTCGTCCCAGGCCGCGCTCGCCTTGCGCAGCGCGGGCCGGTGCAGTGCCGCGACGTACAGGTCGTACTCGACGACGGTGTCGCGGTACTGCTCGTTGATGTAGCCCATCACCAGGTCGGCGAGCGCCGCGGCGAAGTCGGCGTCCGGCGGGAGCGCGGACTCCCACTCCTTCAGCGCGTGGACGTTCTTCTCGGCGGCCTCGTGCAGGGCGACCTCCAGGAGGTCGTCCAGCGTCGCGAAGTGGTAGGTCGTCGAGCCGAGCGGGACACCGGCCGCCGCCGCCACCGACCGGTGCGTGACCCCGTCGATCCCCCGCTGCGCGACCACCTCGATCGCCGCCTTGGCGATCCGCGCGCGCCGTTCGGGGTCGTTCGGACCGCGGCGCCGCGTCGCGCCGGGTTCGCTCTTCGCCATCGAGCCCCCTTGTGGACATCTGTACACACTTCGCGTACAAATGTACGCACTCCAGGCACCGAGCAGCCACTACCGATCCGGGAAGGGCCGCATGAAAGACCTGTACATCGACGGGAACTGGGCGGACGCCGCGGCCGGAACGCGGTCCGACGTGCTGAACCCCGCCACCGGCGAGGTCATCGAGACCGTCGCCGAGGCCGGCCGCGAAGAGGTCGACGCCGCCGTCCGCGCCGCCCGCCGGGCGTTCGACGAGGGCCCGTGGCGCCGCACGACCGCCGGCGAACGCGGCGCGCTGCTGCGCAAGACGGCCGACCTGCTGGTCCGCGACCGCGAGGAGCTGGCCCGCACCGAGAGCCTCGACACCGGCAAGACGCTGGGCGAAGGCCGCATCGACATCGACGACGTCACGAACGTCTTCCGCTACTACGCCGACCTCGCGGACAAGGACGCCGGGCGGCTGGTCGACGCGGGCAGCGCGAGCGTCGTCAGCCGGATCGTGCACGAGCCCGTCGGCGTCTGCGCGCTGATCGCGCCGTGGAACTACCCGCTGCTGCAGATGTCCTGGAAGGTCGCGCCCGCCCTCGCCGCGGGCAACACCGTGGTGCTCAAGCCCAGCGAAGTCACCCCGCTGACCACGATCAAGCTCGTCGCCCTGCTGGAAGAAGCCGGCGTGCCGGCCGGCGTCGTCAACCTGCTGCTCGGGCCGGGCCACGTCGGCGCGGCGATGGTCGAGCACCCGGCCGTGGACCTCGTCTCCTTCACCGGCGGCTACGCGACCGGCGAGAAGATCATGACCGCCGCCGCGAAGGGCGTCCGCCGGGTCGCCCTCGAACTCGGCGGCAAGAACCCGAACGTGGTGTTCGCCGACGCCGACTACGACACCGCGCTGGACTACGCGCTGATGGCCGCGTTCGTCCACTCGGGACAGGTCTGCTCGGCGGGCGCGCGGCTGATCGTGCAGGACGAGATCCACGACCGGTTCGTCGCGGACCTCGCCGCGCGCGCCGACAAGATCCGCGTCGGCGACGGTCTCGACCCCGCGACCGAGACCGGCCCGCTCGTCTCGGCGCAGCACCGCGCCAAGGTCGAGGGCTACATCGAAAGCGCTATCCGGGAAGGCGCCACGCTCCGGGCGGGCGGCAAGCGGCCCGAAGGAGCGCAGTACGAAAAGGGCTTTTTCCTGCGCCCCACCGTGTTTTCCGACTGCACCAGGGACATGGCGGTCGTCCGGGAAGAGGTCTTCGGCCCGGTCGTCACCGTGGAACGCTTCACCGAAGAGGCTGACGCGATCGCGCTGGCCAACGACACCGAGTACGGGCTCGCCGGAGCCGTGTGGACGTCGGACGCGTCCCGCGCCCAGCGCGTCGCCGGGGCCCTGCGCCACGGCACCGTGTGGATCAACGACTACCACCCCTACCTGCCGCAGGCGGAGTGGGGCGGCTACGGGAGATCCGGCATCGGCCGCGAGCTCGGACCGTCCGGGCTCGCGGAGTACCAGGAGAGCAAGCACGTCTACCAGAACATCGATCCCGTTCCGCAGCACTGGTTCAAGGGATGACTCCCACCACGTGAGGACGCCACGATGACCACACAGGAAAAGCCGAACGCCGCCCCGGACGACAGCTCCGACCTCGAAAAGTTCGGCTACCGCCAGGAACTCGAACGCTCCCTGGGCTCCTTCTCCAGCTTCGCCGCCGGGTTCTCCTACATCTCGATCATGACCGGCGTGTTCCAGCTCTTCTTCTTCGGCTTCGCCTCGGGCGGGCCGGCGTTCATCTGGACCTGGCCGCTGGTCTTCCTCGGCCAGCTCGCCGTCGCGCTGTGCTTCGCCGAGCTCGCCGGCCAGTTCCCGCTGGCCGGGTCGGTCTACCAATGGGCGAAACAGATCGCGAAGCCCGCGACGTCGTGGCTGGCCGGCTGGATCATGATCATCGGCGCGATCGTCACGGCCGGCGCCGTCGCGGTCGCCTACCAGATCATCCTGCCGCAGGTCTCGACCGTGTTCCAGCTCGTCGGCAGCGACTCCGACGCCGGGCTGACGTCGGCCCCGGGCGGCGCGCAGAACGCCATCATCCTGGCTTTGGTGCTGGTCGTGTTCGCCACGATCGTGAACGTCATCGGCGTCAAGCTGATGGCGAAGATCAACAACTTCGGCGTCGCGGTGGAGCTGTCCGCGGTCATCCTGCTGATCATCGCGCTGGCCATCCACATCAAGCGCGGCCCGCAGGTCGTCTTCGAAACGCACGGCACGGGTGACGGTCACTCACTCGGGTACCTCGGGGCGTTCCTGGTGGCGTCGCTGATGAGCGCGTACGTCTTCTACGGCTTCGACACCGCGGGCTCGCTCGCCGAAGAAACCACGCAGCCGCGCAAGCACGCGCCGCGCGCGATCCTGCGGGCGCTCACGGCGTCGTTCATCGTCGGCGGCCTGGTGATGCTGGTCGGGATGATGGCGGTCGGCAACATCGACGCCGACGAGCTGAGCACGTCCGGCATGCCCTACCTGCTCAAGAGCACCCTCGGCGAAGGACTCGGCGACGCCTTCCTGATCTGCTCGGCGATCGCGATCACCGTGTGCTGCCTGGCCGTGCAGACCGCGGCCATCCGGATGACCTGGGCGATGGCCCGCGACGGCCGCCTGCCGTTCAGCCGCGCGATGGCGAAGGTGTCGCCGCGCTCGAAGACGCCGATCCTGCCGGCGCTGATCACCGGCGGGCTCACGGTCGTGGTGCTGCTGATCAACCTGGGCAACCAGCGGGCGTTCTTCATCCTGACCTCGACCGCGATCATCCTGTTCTACATCCCCTACCTGATGGTCACCGGCCCGATGCTGCTGCGCCGCCTGCGCGGGCAGTGGCCGCGCCCCGGGCACGGCCCGTACTTCAAGCTGGGCCGCTGGGGCACGCTGGTGAACCTGGTGGCGGTGCTCTACGGCGCCGGGATGACGGTGAACCTGATCTGGCCGCGCGCCGAGGTCTACGGCGACGACCACTGGTACTTCCAGTGGGGCGCGGTGATCGTCACCGGGCTGATCGCGGTCATCGGTGCGATCATGCTCTACATCCGGCGCCGCACGTGGGGCTCCGCGCACACGAGCCCCGAGCACATGCCCGACAACGCCCCGGACACCTTGCCCGGCTAGGAGGACGCATGAGTACCGAAACCTACGACTTCGTCATCGTCGGCGGTGGCTCGGCGGGCTGCGCGCTGGCGAACCGGCTCTCGGCCGACCCGGCGAACAAGGTCCTCGTCCTGGAGGCGGGCCGGTCCGACTACAAGTGGGACGTCTTCATCCACATGCCGGCCGCGCTGACGTTCCCGATCGGGTCGAAGTTCTACGACTGGGGCTACCGCAGCGAACCCGAGCCGTACATGAACCGCCGTCGCATCTACCACGCGCGCGGCAAGGTGCTCGGCGGGTCGTCCAGCATCAACGGGATGATCTTCCAGCGCGGCAACCCGATGGACTACGAACGCTGGGGCGCCGACCCCGGGATGTCCACTTGGGACTACGCGCACTGCCTGCCGTACTTCAACCGCATGGAAAACTGCCTCGCGGACGCACCGGACGGCCAGTGGCGCGGCCACGACGGCCCGCTGGAACTCGAGCGCGGCCCGGCGTCGAACCCGTTGTTCCAGGCCTTCTTCGACGCCGCCGAGCAGGCGGGTTACCCGCGCACCGACGACGTCAACGGCTACCGGCAGGAAGGCTTCGCTGCGTTCGACCGGAACGTCCGGAAAGGACGGCGGCTGTCCGCGGCCGGCGCGTACCTGCACCCGGTGATGCACCGCCCGAACCTCACGGTGAAGACGCACGCGTTCGTGTCGCAGATCCTCTTCGACGGCACGCGCGCGATCGGCGTCGAGTACGCCCAGGGCCGCAACGCGCCGGGTGAGGTGTACGGCAAGGAGATCATCCTCTGCGGCGGCGCGATTAACAGCCCGCAGCTGCTGCAGCTGTCCGGCGTCGGGAACGCCGCCGAGCTGGAGAAGCTCGGCATCGACGTCGTCAAGGACCTGCCGGGCGTCGGCGAAAACCTGCAGGACCACCTGGAGGTGTACATCCAGTACGCCTGCAAGCAGCCGGTGTCGATGCAGCCGTCGCTGGCGAAGTGGAAGCGGCCCTACATCGGCGCGCAGTGGCTGTTCCTGCGGTCCGGGCCGGCCGCGACCAACCACTTCGAGGGCGGCGGGTTCGTCCGGTCCAACGACGAGGTGAAGTACCCGAACCTGATGTTCCACTTCCTGCCGGTGGCGATCCGCTACGACGGTTCGTCGCCCACGGGCGGCCACGGCTACCAGGTGCACGTCGGCCCGATGTACGCCGACACCCGGGGCTCGGTGAAGATCAAGTCCACCGACCCGCGGGAGCACCCGGCGATCCGGTTCAACTACCTGTCGACGCCGAACGACCGGCGCGAATGGGTCGAGGCCGTGCGGGTGGCGCGGAAGATCCTCAACCAGTCCGCGCTCGACCCGTTCAACGGCGGGGAGATCTCGCCGGGGCCGTCGGTCGAGACGGACGAGGAGATCCTCGACTGGGTCGCCAAGGACGCCGAGACCGCGCTGCACCCGTCGTGCACGGCCAAGATGGGCGTGGACGAGAAGTCCGTCGTCGACCCGCAGACCATGCGCGTGCACGGCACCGAGGGCCTGCGCGTGGTCGACGCGTCGGTGATGCCCTACATCACCAACGGCAACATCTACGCGCCGGTGATGATGACCGCCGAGAAGGCCGCCGACCTGATCCTCGGCAACACCCCGCTCGCCCCGGTCAAGCTGCCGTTCTACCGGCACGGCGAAACCGCCGCGAAGTAGCCCGGACGCCGTAACGCCCGTACCGCCATCCTCGGTACGGGCGTTCGGCGTGCCCGGAATACCCGTTACCGGATAACGAAAAACTACCCCGGCGTACCCCTTGACGACGCCCTTCGCGGGACTCAGACTTTGTTGCGTATCACAGTTGATGTTCCCCCATGCGCAACTATACGGAGGCGTCATGATTCGCGCGTGCACGGTGGACGAGCTGCCCCCCGGTGAATCCGTCCGGATCCCCGGGGCTCCCGCCATCGCGGTGTTCCACACCGAGGCCGGGGAGCTGTACGCCATCGACGACACGTGCACCCACCAGGACGCCTCGCTCGCCGACGGCTGGCTCGAAGGCTGCTTCGTCGAGTGCCCGCTGCACGCGGCGCTGTTCGACTTGCGTACGGGCATGCCGACCTGCCTGCCGGCGAAGGAGCCGGTGCGCACCTACCCGGTCCTCGTCGACGACGGGGTCGTCTACGTCCAGGGCGTGGCCGGCGAGGACGCGGCGTGAAGCGGATCGCCGTCGTCGGGGCCTCGCTCGCCGGGGTCCGCGCCGCGCAGGAGCTGCGCGCGCAGGGCTACGACGGCGGGATCGTGCTGATCGGCGAGGAGCCGCACCTGCCCTACGACCGGCCGCCGCTGTCGAAGGGCTTCCTCGCCGGCACGGCTTCCGCCGCTTCCCTGGAGCTGCTCGACGCCGGCGACCTCGCCTCGCTGGCCCTGGACTTCCGGCTCGGGGTGCGCGCGACGGCGCTGGAGCCCGCGGCGCGTCGGGTGCTGCTGTCGGACGGCGGCTCGGTGCACGCGGACGGCGTTGTCATCGCCACCGGCGGCCGGGCGCGCACCTTGCCGGGCTTCGAGGGCGCGTTCGTGCTGCGGACCCTCGACGACGCCGTCGCCCTGCGCGCGGCCTTGGTGCCCGGGGCCCGCGTGGCGGTCGTCGGGGCCGGGTTCATCGGCGCCGAGGTGGCCTCGACGTGCCGGTCGCTGGGCCTCGACGTGGTCGTGCTGGAGGCGCTGGCCGCGCCGCTCGCCCCGGTACTGGGCCCGTCGCTGGCCGCGGTGTGCGCCCGGCTGCACGCCGAGCACGGCACGGACCTGCGTTGCGGCGTCCAGGTTTCGGGCCTTTCCCCGGCGGGCGTCGAGCTGGCCGACGGCTCGCTGGTCCCGGCCGACGTGGTCGTCACCGGTGTCGGCATGACCCCGGCGACGGAGTGGCTGGCCGGCTCCGGGTTGAAGGTCGGCAACGGCGTCCACACCGACGAGGGACTGGTCACGTCACTGCCCCAGGTGGTCGCGGTCGGCGATGTCGCCCGTTACGGGGGCCGTCGGCACGAGCACTGGACGAACGCGTCGGAGCAGGCCCCGGTCGCGGTGGCCAACCTGCTGGCCGGGCGGACTTCGCGGACGTACGAACCGAGCGGGTACGTCTGGTCGGACCAGTATTCGGGGCGGCTGCAGCTGGCCGGGCACCCCCGTCCGGACGACACGCTTTCCTTCGTCGACGGCGACCCGTCGTCCTCGTCCTTCGTGGCGACCTGGCAGCGCGACGGCGAGACGGTGGGGGTGTTCGCGCTGAACAACGCGAAGCTGTTCAACCGCCTTCGCCGCCAGTCCCTCCGGCGGCCCGCGACCGTCTGAAAGTCTCAATCGGGGTTTCAAGGATACGCTTCACCCGCATGGAGCTGACCCTTCCCGAACTCCGCGCCTTGACGAGCTGGGCGGCAGCCTGCGCCACGCGGGCCCTGCCCCGGTACGAAGCCCGGGTCCCCGGCGACCCGCGTCCCCGCCAGGCGATCGCCGCGGCGGAGGCGTTCGCGGCCGGCGAGCCGCGCACGAAGACGTTGCGCACGACGGCCTGGGCCGCCCTCGCGGCGGCGGGCGAGACGTCCGATCCGGTCGCGTCGGCGGCCGCGCGGGCCGCGGTCGGGGCGGCCGGGGCCGCTTACCTGCACCCGCTGGAGTCCCCGCACCAGGTCAAGCACATCGTCGGCCCGGCGCAGCAGGCCGCCCTGGCGTGCGAACTGGACGGCGGCGACGCGGAGGCGGAGATCCGCTGGGCCCTTTCGCAAGCCCCACCGGAGGTGTCCACCCTGCTGCACCGCTTCCCACCCGGCAAGCCCGGCCGTACCCGCCTGGGCGAACTGCACCGCCGGCTGGAAACGGCCCTGCGCGGCACTTTCACGTGAAAGTGCCGGACTCCGGCGTTACAGCGCGAGGTCGTCCAGGTCGGATTCCAGGCGGGCGCGCCAGGTCCACCGGCGCTCAGTCGTGTCCGCGCCCTCCGGGGCCGGTGGCCCCAGCGGCAGTGCCGGGTCCGTGACCTTGAACGTCACCCGGTACGCCAGCACCGACGCCGCCGTGCGGAGCCAGGTGTCGCCCGTCGTTCCCGTCGGTGGGGCGACGCCCAGCGCGTGGCCGAACCACGTCGGGAGCAGCGCGTTCGAGCCCAGTGCGTCGGTGATGCGGGTGCGCAGGCGGACCTGCAGGTCGTGCCACGCCCGTTCGGCGCGCTCCAGCTGCGGGACCACCCGCGCCTCGACCGCGTCCGCCTCGCGCAGGGCCAGGCGGGCCTGGTCCGCCGCCGTGACGGCGGCCGGGATCTCCTCGTCCAGCAGCGTGCGGCGCCGGGTCGTCAGTGCGCGCAGGCGGGACTCCGCGTCGCCGCGGCCGCGGGAGCCGCGGTCGGTCGAGGCCAGGACGCCGATGACGTCGAGCAGGTCGGCGTCGCACCGGGCCTGTGCCTCGCGCACCGAAGAAAGGCGCTCGATCTCCTCGGAGTAGCGCCCGCGCTGCTCCTTCGTGACGAGCTCCTTGTGCAGGTCGTCCCACCGCGCCGCCTCGGCCGCGAGCGCGCGCGTTTCCGCGCCGACGTCGTCGAGGTCGGCGCGCGGGACGCCGTCGGACACGCGGACCGCGCGCTCCAGCGCGTGCACCTGCTGCTGCAGCCGCTCCAGGCGGCGGCCGAGCAGCTCGATCCGGTCCTCCTGCCGGGTCGCGCCGCCGCTCTCGAGCCGCTCGCTCAGGTCGGCGACGTCCTGACCCAAGCGGTCGTCGGCCTCGCGCAGCCCGTCGACCGCCGCGAACAGCTCCGCGAGGTCGCGCCGCGTGGTGTCGACCGGCTCGACGTACTCCTGCTCGAACTCGGGGTCGTCGCCGTAGGTCGCGTAGCCGTGGCTCACGGGATCCGGCTTTCCCGCCACAGCAGCCCGGCCGTGGCCGCGACGCCCAGCGCCGTCAGGATCGTGCAGGCCACCGACGGCGGCCACGGGATCAGCGCGCCAACGAGCAGCGCGGCCGTCACGCTGCCCGCCCACGCCGCGCGCGTGCGTTCGCGGATGACGGCGCCGGCCCGGCGGACCGGCGCGAAGCCGATCCACAGACCCGCCGTGAACAGCGGGACCAGCGCGAGCAGCCACACCGGCGTCAGCACCTCGAACAGCACGAGCGCGCCGGCGACCAGCGGCACCAGCACCGGCGCGGCCGCGAACCACACGACCGCGCGCTGGGTCGCCGCGTGCCGGGCCTCGAGCTTGGCGTTGGCGAGCCGGTGCTCGGCCTCCTCGAACGCCAGCTCGGCGTCGAGCAGCCGGTGCGCGCTCGCGACGAGCCCGTCCATCGCCTCGACGTCGCCGGGCGGGGTCGCCAGCCCGGCGCGCAGGTCCTGCTTGAGCCGGGCCACGCGCCCTTCCGCGAGGTCGCGGTCGTGCTGCGCTGGAGTCGTCACGCGGACACTTTAAGTGCCGCGGCCGTCACCACCGGCCAACGCCGCCGGTGCGTCTACAAATCACCGAGGGCGGTGACGGGTGACTCCACGCAGTCGGCGACGAACCGCAGGAACCCGCCCGCCGTGCCGCCGTCGCAGACGCGGTGGTCGAACGCCAGCGTCAGCTCGCAAACCTTCCGCGCGGCCAGCGCGCCGTCGACCACCCACGGCCGGTCGATGATCCGGCCGATGCCGAGGATCGCGGCCTCGGGGTGGTTGATGATCGCGGCCGAGCCGTCCACGCCGAAGACGCCGTAGTTGTTGACGGTGAACGTGCCGCCGGTGAGGTCCGCGGGCGCCAGCTTGCCGTCCCGCGCGGTGCGGGCGCGGTCGCCGATCGCCGCCGAGAGGTCCCGGGTCGACAGCGCGCCGGCGTCCCGCACGACCGGCACGACCAGCCCGCGGTCGGTCTGCGCGGCGAACCCGAGGTGGATCTCGTCCAGCAGGACGATCTCTTCGCCCTCGACGCGCGAGTTCAGCTCCGGGTACTTCTTCAGCCCGGCGACGGCGAACCGCGCGATCAGCCCGAGCAGGCTGACCGGCCGGTCGGTCTTGGCGTTCAGCGCCGCGCGGGCGGCGACCAGCCCGGTCGCGTCGACGTCCACCCAGACCGTGGCCTCGGGGATCTCGCGCCGGGACGTCGTCAGCTTGTCGGCGACGGCCTTGCGCACGCCGGTCAACGGGATCCGCTTCCCCTTCGCGGCGGGCTTCTTCAGCGCCGCCTCGACGTCGGCTCGGCGGATGATCCCGTCGGCACCGGAGGCGGTCACCTTCGCGAGGTCGATCCCGTTGTCCGAAGCCAGCTTCCGGACGAACGGCGAGATGACGCCGGGCGCCTTGGCCTTCGGCGCGGGCGCCTCGACGCGCCGGGCGCGCTTGCGGCGAGTCGCCGGCGCGGTGCCGTACCCGATGAGGACGTTGCCGCTGCCCGACGACGTCGTGACGCCCGGCTCGGCGAACCCGCCGACGCTCAGCAGCGGCGCCCCGACCGGCAGCAGCTGCCCCGGCTCGCCGTGCAGCGCGGACACCACGCCGGCGAACGGCACCGGCACCTCGACCGCCGCCTTCGCGGTCTCGACCTCGACGACGATCTGGTCGACGGTCACGGTGTCGCCGACCTGCACGCGCCAGTCCAGGATCGCCGCCTCGGTCAGGCCTTCGCCGAGGTCCGGCAGCAGGAAGTCAGGCACCGGCCACCACCGGGGTGTCGTTCCACTGCAGGCGCGCGATGGTGTCGAGGATCCGGTCGACGTCCGGCAGCGTGTGCCGCTCCAGCTTCGGCGCCGGGTACGGGATGTCGAGCCCGGTCACCCGCAGCACGGGCGCGTGCAGCTGGTGGAAGCACTGCTCGGTGACGCGCGCGACGACCTCGGCGCCGTAGCCGCCGAAGCCCGCGGCCTCGTGCACGACCACCGCGCGGCCGGTGCGGCGCACGGACGCCGTCACGGTCTCGTCGTCGAACGGGCTCAGGGAGCGCAGGTCCACGACCTCGACGTCCCAGCCTTCGTCCTTCGCCGCCTCGGCGGTTTCCATGGCGGTGGCGACCATCGGGCCGTAGGCGATGAGCGTGACGTCCGTGCCGGTCTTGCGGACGACGGCCTTGTCCATGGCCGGGCCGGTGCGCGTGAAGGTGACGTCTTCGCCGGACCAGTAGCGCGCCTTGGGTTCGAGGAAGACGACCGGGTCCGGCGAGTCGATGGCGTCGCGGAGCAGGTCGTAGGCGTCCTGCGCGGTGCCCGGCGTGACGACGCGCAGGCCCGGCGTGTGCGTGTAGTAGGCCTCGCTGGAGTCGCAGTGGTGCTCGACGCCGCCGATGCCGCCGGCGTAGGGGATGCGGATGACCATCGGCAGCGAAAGCGCGCCGCGGGTGCGGTTGCGCAGCTTCGCCACGTGCGAGGTGATCTGCTCGAACGCGGGGTAGGCGAAGGCGTCGAACTGCATCTCGACGACCGGGCGGAAGCCGCCCATGGCCATCCCGACGGCGAACCCGACGATGCCGGACTCGGCCAGCGGCGTGTCGAAGCAGCGGTTCTCGCCGAAGTCGGCGGTGATCCCGTCGGTGACCCGGAAGACCCCGCCGAGCGCGCCGACGTCCTCGCCGAAGACGAGCACGCGGTCGTCGTCCTTGAGCGCGTCGCGCAGGGCGGCGTTGAGCGCCTGCGCCATCGTGGTCGTCATCAGGCCTCCAGCTCGGCTTTGAGCGCGGCCCGCTGGGCTTCGAGCTGGCGGGTCGGCTCGGCGTAGACGTGGTCGAACAGGGACATCGGGTCCAGCTCGGGCTCGGCGTTGAGGGTGTCGCGGACGGTCTGGGCGAACTCCTCGGCTTCGGCGTGGCAAAGCTCGATGTCGTGCTCGCTCAGCGCGTCGCCGAGGTAGGTCTCGAGCCGCTTGAGCGGGTCGGCTTCGCGCCACTTCGCGACTTCTTCGGCGTTGCGGTAGCGGGTCGCGTCGTCGGCGTTGGTGTGGGCGTCGATGCGGTAGGTGTGCGCCTCGACGAGCACCGGGCCCTTGCCTTCGCGCGCGTGCTTCACGGCGTCGTCGAGGACGGCGAGGACCGCGACGAGGTCGTTGCCGTCGACCTGCTCGGCGCGCATGCCGTAGCCGACGCCCTTGTACGCCAGCGCTTCCGCGGCACTCTGCTTCTCGAAGGGGACGGAGATGGCGTAGCGGTTGTTCTGCACGAAGAACACCGCGGGCGCCTTGAAGACGGCGGCGAAGTTGAGCGCCTCGTGGAAGTCGCCCTCGCTGGTGGCGCCGTCCCCGATGAGCGCGAGCGCGACGGCGTCCTCACCCCGGCGCTGCATGGCGTGCGCGAGCCCGGCGGCGTGCAGGGTCTGCGTCGCGAGCGGGGTGCACTGCGGCGCCACCCGCGTCTCGGCCGGGTCGTACCCGCAGTGCGCGTCGCCGCGAAGCAGCGTCAGGACTTCGCCGGGCTTGAGGCCGCGCGCGACGAGGGCGACGGAGTCCCGGTAGGTGGGGAAGAGCCAGTCGTTGTCCTGCAGCGCCAGCGCGGCGGCGACCTGGCAGGCCTCCTGGCCGGCGCTGGAGGGGTAAACGGCGAGCCGGCCCTGCTTGGTGAGCGCGGTCGCCTGCACGTCGAACCGGCGGCCGAGGAGCATCAGCCGGTAGGCCTCCTTGAGCCGGTCTCCGGCCGGCTCGGCGTACCCGTGGTGCCGGTCGACGGGCGTCCCGTCCTCGGCGACGAACCGCACCGGCGACGCGGACGGCAGCAAGGCTTCCACGGACACCACCTCTCGCAGACATATGATGCTGGAATGGTGGTTCTCGGCGGTGTTGTGTTCAAGGGTTCGGCGAAATGAGCGACAAACAGTCTCCAGCGGGGTCGTCCGGCGACCAAACGTCTTTTTCGAGCGTGGCTCTCGGCGGCCCGCCAGGACGAACGGTCCCGGCCCTGGACGAGGTCGACCGCGCGATGCTGGCGGAGCTGTCCGCGGACGGCCGCCTGGCGGTCCGCGCCCTGGCCGAGCGCCTGCACATCTCGCGCACGAACGCCTACGCACGGTTGGAGCGCTTGATCACGGAGGGCGTGATCACGGGCTTCGGCGCCCGCATCGACCCGCGTCGTGCGGGGTTGGGGACGTCGGCGTACATCATGGTGACGGTCGAGCAGACGTCTTGGCGGACGATGGCCACGGACCTGCACGAGATTCCGTATGTCGACCACGTGGCTTTGGTGGGTGGGGACTTCGACATCCTGCTGCTGGTGCGGACGCCGGACAACCAGACGCTGCGGGACGTGGTGCTGGAGCGGCTGCAGGCGTTGGAGGGGGTGCGGTCGACGCGGACTTGGCTGATCTTCGAGGAGTTGCCGGGGTCGGTGCTGGGCTGACCCGCCGGGTCAGTCGAACTCGTCGTACTCCGGCCGCTCCTTCCACTCCGGCGGGGTGTACGCGATGCCGTCCAGGGTGCAGCCGACGAACCGGACGTCCTCGCTGAAGGTCACGTTCCCGAAGTCGGTGTTGCCGCTGAACTCGACGTTGAGGAACCACCCGTCCCTGGCGAAGGTGACTTCGACGAACCGGGCGTCACGCCCGAAGTCGACGCCCGGCAGGTACGCCGCGTCCGCGAAGGTGGCCCGCGCGAAATCGGCACGGCCGCCGAACGCGGCCTCGCTGAAGATGACCTTGCCGGCGAACTGGGTCTTCCCAAACCGTGCGTCACCCCGGAACCGGGCGCACCGGAACACCGTCGCCCCGAAGAAGGTCGCTTCGTCGAACCGGGCGTCGGCGAGAAAGGTGACGCCGTCGAAGCGGGTGCTGTCGGAGAACTCCGCCTCCGCGAACCAGGCTTCGCCCTCGAACACCGCCTCGTCGAACCTCGTGCTGCCGCGGAACCGGATGCCCAGCAGCGAGGTCTGCCCGACGAACCTGGCGCGGGCGAAGTTGGCGTTCCGCAGGGAACAGTCGTGGAACTTCAGATCGATCAGCACGGCCCCACCGAGGTCGAGATCGAGGTCCGCCCAGTACCGGTCCCGGTCGGCTCCGGCAGGCGCCAAGTGGCCGGTGAGGATCTGCTGCGCGGTCACCCGCACCTCACGCTCCTCCAGGCACGCACGGCGGTCGTCCTCGGCCACCGGGTCGTACGGCATGCGCAGGTAGGCGCTGATCACGTTGACGATGGTCTGCCGGTGCGCCGGGTTGTCCTGCGCCAGACGCTCGAGCGCGTAGAGCCCGGCCAGCCGGACCGGCGCCTTCTCGGCACCGAGTTGCTCGGCCGCCTTGAGGTAGCGGTCGCTGATCCGCCGTTCGGCGGCGTCGTGGCGGGCATCTTCGTTGGCTTGCTCGCGCAGGAGCAGGTCGTTGCGTTTCGTGGCGAGGTCGTGCTCGGCCGTTTGCTGCCGCCGGGCGGCCAGCAGCAGGGCGATGAACCCACCCGCGCCCAGCACGCCACGACGGCGACGAGGACCGGGACGACCGCCGAAACGGCGATCGTCCGGTTCGAGAGCAGCCGGTTCTCCCTCTGACCATCCCCCATCCACCCAGGATCGCAGCTTTGCGGGCGGCTCCCGGAAGTTCACCCCGCCGGTCCCGGAGACCGCCTACGCTGCCGCACATGACCGGCTACACCTGCACCAGCTGCGGCGAGCACCACGAAGAACTCCCCTTCGCCTACTCCGCACCGGCTCCCGCCTTCTGGCAGGACGCCCCCACCGACGTGCTCGAACCCGAACGCTGCGTCATCAGCGGCGAGCACTACTTCCTCCGCGGCCGCCTGGTCCTCCCCGTCCGGGACGCCGACCAGGACTTCGAGTGGGGTGTCTGGGTCTCCGTCAGCAAGGACAACTTCTTCCGCGCCGAAGAACTCTGGGACGACCCGAAGCGCACCGACGAGCCGCCGTACTTCGGGTGGCTCGCGACCGAGCTGCCCGGGTACGAGCCCGGGACGCTCAACCTCAAGACCAACCTCCACACCCGCCCGCCCGGCGAGCGGCCGCTGATCGAAGTCGAGCCCACCGGCCACCCGCTCGCCGTCGAGCAGCGGGACGGGATCACGCTGATCCGGGTCCAGGCCGTCGCCGAGCTGCTCCGGCACCCCTGACGAACGGGCAGAACCCTTGCCCGCCGGCACCCTTGTACTTCACCGCCACACCGGCTAAATGTGATCCCAGCACCGCCCGACTCTTATTTTATGTCGAGAAATAACTACCCCGAAACCTATTGACGCCGGTCGTCCGCCCGGTGAGGATCGGCCGGTCCGCCGTTCATCGCAGAATGGACCAGACCATGGCCAGAAGATCCCGCGCGTGGGTTCGTGCGCGCCGAAGTTCGCTCGTCACCTTGATGAGCCTGAGTCTGCTGGGCGGGATCGCCCAAGCGACGCCGGCCCAAGCCGACGCACCGGCACAGCCCGTCATCGGGCAGCCCGCCAAGGACGCGAACGGCTGCGCCAAGATCGAGAAGAGCCTGCCCACCCTCGCGGACTGGCCGAAGGTCGACAGCCGGTTCAAGGGCAAGGCCGACGACGAGGCGCGCATCGCCAAGATCCTCGCGGGCATGACGCTCGAGGAGAAGGTCGGGCAGATGACGCAGCCCGAGATCACCTCGATCACCCCCGACGAGGTCAGGCAGTACGCCATCGGCTCCGTCCTCAACGGCGGCGGCGCGTGGCCCGGCGGCAACAAGCACGCCACCCAGCAGGACTGGCTGAACCTCGCCGACGCCTACTGGAACGCCTCCAAGACCAGCCGCACCAAGATCCCCGTCATCTGGGGCATCGACGCGGTGCACGGCAACAACAACGTCTACGGCGCGACCGTCTTCCCGCACAACATCGGCCTCGGCGCCGCGCACGACCCGTGCCTGGTCCGCGACGTCGCCGGCGCCACCGCCCGGCAGATCCGCGCCACCGGCCAGGACTGGGCCTTCTCGCCCACGCTCGCCGTCGTGCAGGACGACCGCTGGGGCCGCACCTACGAAGGCTTCTCCGAGGACCCGCGCATCACGCGCTCCTACGGCTTCGAGGCCATCGACGGCCTGCAGGACGGCGCCACCAAGCGCATCGGCTACAACGGCGTCATCGCCACCGCCAAGCACTTCATCGGCGACGGCGGCACGATCAAGGGCCAGGACCAGGGCGTCAACCCCTCGTCTGAGGCCGACATGATCAACATCCACGGCCAGGGCTACTACGGCGCGCTCGCCGCCGGCACCCAGACCGTGATGGTGTCGTTCAACAGCTGGACCAACGCCGACCTCGGCATCAACGAGGGCAAGCTGCACGGCAGCGACAAGGCGCTGAACCAGATCCTCAAGGGCAAGATGGGCTTCGACGGCCTGGTCGTGTCCGACTGGAACGGCATCGGCCAGGTCACCGGCTGCACGAACTCCTCGTGCCCGCAGGCGATCAACGCCGGCATCGACATCGTGATGGTGCCCGCCGACTGGAAGGCGTTCATCACCAACACGGTCGCCCAGGTGCAGAACGGCCAGATCCCGATGGCGCGCATCGACGACGCCGTCACGCGCATCCTGCGCGTCAAGCTCCGCGACGGCCTGTTCGAGTCGCAGAAGCCGTCCGACCGCTCCTACGCGAACTCCGACGAGGCGCTGAAGGACAACTGGCTGGCCCGTGACGCGGCGCGCGCGTCGCAGACGCTGCTGAAGAACAACGGCAACGTGCTGCCGCTGAAGCCGACGTCGAAGGTGCTGGTGGTCGGCAAGAGCGCCGACAGCATCCAGAACCAGACCGGTGGCTGGACGCTGAGCTGGCAGGGCACCGGCAACACCAACGCCGACTTCCCGAACGCCACCTCGATCCTGGCCGGCATCAAGCAGGACCTCGGCGACGCGAACGTCACCTTCGACGCGACCGGCAACGTCGACCCGAAGGGCTACGACGCGGTCATCGCCGTCATCGGCGAGACACCGTACGCCGAGGGCGTGGGCGACCTGACCCGCAAGACGCTCGAGGCGGCGAAGCTCTACCCCGAGGACCTGGCCGTGCTGGACAAGGTCAGCGGCAAGGGCACCCCGGTCGTCACCGTGTACGTCGGCGGCCGCCCGCTGTACATGAACAAGGAGATCAACCGCTCCGACGCGTTCGTGGCGGCCTGGCTGCCCGGTACCGAGGGCGGCGGCGTCGCCGACATGCTGGTCAAGGGCAAGGACGGCACGGGCTACCAGGGCACGCTGTCGTACTCGTGGCCGAAGAGCGCGTGCCAGTCGCCGCTCAACCCGTGGTCGCCGGACTACGACCCGCTGTTCAAGCTGGGCTACGGCCTGAAGAGCGGCCAGCGCGTCACGATCGGCCAGCTGGACGAGACCCCGGGCCCGGCGGCCTGCGGCAGCACCGGCGGCGGCGGGACGGCGACCGAGGACCTCTCGATCTACGACCGCACCGACGTGCCGCCGTACACCAGCCAGATCGGCTCCGCTTCGAACTGGGGCGGCACCGTGATCGGCCCGGACGGCACGGCTTCGCACCCGGAGATCAACACGGTCCCGACGGACGTCAACGTGCAGGGCGACGGCCTGAAGGCGACCTGGACGGGTACCGGAGCGGCCCAGCTCTACATGCAGAACACGGCGGGCACGAACGACCTGCGCAGCTACCTGAACGCGGACGGGGCGCTCGAGTTCGACACGACCGTGCAGCAGGCGCCGGTCAACCGGACGGTGATCAGCATGCACTGCGTCTACCCGTGCTTCTCGGAGGTGAACGCGACGAAGCTGTTCACCGACCTGGCGGGCGGCCCGAAGACGACGGTCAAGATCCCGTTGTCCTGCTTCAACAACGGGCTGGACTTCGAGCACATCAACACGCCGTTCCTGGTGTACACGGACGCGCCATTCCAGGCGTCGTTCGCGAACGTGCGCTGGGTGCCCAACGGGGCGAAGGATCCTGATGCGAGACCTTGTTCGAGTTTGACCTAGGTGGTGACCGGGCCGGGAGCGGACAGCTCCCGGCCCGGTTCTTTTCAGCTTGACCGAGCTGGGCTGAAGGGGACGTTGCTCTCATCTAACGTGCTGAAGGGGACTTTCCTCTCAGCACATCGCAGGAAAGTCCCCTTCAGCCCACCTCGCCCCGCTCCCGAGGTTCGCGCCGGCCCGCGACAGCTTTGCCGGACCCCTGGGGCCGGGAGCGGACAGCTCCTGGCCCGGTTCTTTTCCAGCTCGGCCGAGCGGGCGTTCAGGGCGTTCGCAGCCAGTGGTCGAGCACCGGGATGTCCTCGGCGAGGAGCCCGCGGGACGGCACGACGCGGTGGAGCAGCGCACCGCCGTGATGGTGCGCGGACACCCACTCGCGGTCGGCGTCGGTCAGCTCGTCGTCGACCCAGATGAACGGTCGTCCGGCCGCCCACTCCACGAGTGGCCGGGTCTTCCAGTGCAGGCCGAACCACCGGTCTTCGCGCTCGCGCTCGGCGGAGGGCTCCGGCCAGCGCACGACCGGCAGCGGCGGGAGGCCGAGCCGGGGTGCCAGCTCGGTGTTGGCCTCGTGTTCCCAGGTCGTGGCCCAGACGAGGGCGCAGGGCAGCGCGGCCAGCCGAAGCCCCATTCCCGGATCGAGCCGGTCCAGGTGGGAATCCCCCGCGGCACCGAACGGCAGCAGGGTTCCGTCGATGTCGAGGAACAGCAACGGACGTTGGTGGTGACCGCTTCGCACGAGCGGACGATAGCCGCTCAGTGCTGCATCCCGTACGACTTCTGGCACGGGTAGCCATCATTGGTCGCCGACCAGCTCGGCGGGTAGCCGTTCTGGGCCCACGCCGCGTAGGCCTGTGCGTAGCTGTACCCCCGCGCGTGCAGCCACTGGCACGGTGTCTGGCCCGCCGCCGGGGTGATCGTGATCCACGGCTGGGCGGTGATCCAGCCCGGCTGGGCGTACCACTGGCTCGACGCGGCGACGCCCGCCGGGGCCGTGGTCACCGTCTGCGGCGGTGGGACGTAGACGGTCTGCGGTACCGGCGCCGTCACCGTCGGCGTGCTCGGGGCCGTCACCGTCGCGGTCGAAACCGGGGCCTGGGAAGCATTCCCGGCGATCGTGCGCGGCAAGCCGCACGAAGCCAGCGCGAGCACGGCCGAGAGCGCCGCGACTGTCCGAAGTGTACGCATGAGCGTCCTCATCCCGTCCTGGTCATGTGGCTGCCGACGATGACGCCGCCGGAAACGGTGTACGTGCCCGAGAACGTGCGGGTGGTGCCGTCCGTCTGGGCCGCCGACAGCACCACGGACACCGTGCTGCCGCGGACGTCGGTGACCGTCAGCGTGTCCCACGCCGTCGTCGCGAAACCGTTGGCGTACTTGGTGAATCCGCCGGCACCCGCGATGCGGCTGCCGCCGAGGGACCACGCGGTGGCGAAATCACGGCGGTTGATCGCGTCGTAGTAGGCGATCACCACGCCCGCTGCGGAAACCGGCGGCTGGACGTACACCGGCGCGGGCACCGCGACCGTCGCGGTGCTGGTCACCGGTACCTGCGGGACCACGGTGACCGGCACCGGCACGCCCGTCACGGGGATCCCGCACGCGGCCGCGCCCAGCAGCACCAGGGCGGCCACGGCGATTCTGGTCGCGTTCACGGCCATCACCTACTTCCGTGTCCGCCCCCTGGAATCGGGCGGCCGGCGGGATCCGCAACGGATCCGGCGAACCGCGACGCAAGCGTTATCCCGACAATTCCTGCCGGGAGATGTCGTAGGCCGTCATCGCGGCGGCCAGGTGGCGGGCGTCCTCGGGTCGCGTCGCGTCGTAGCCGGTGATCAGCTGGACGCGCCCGAGCCGGTAGGTGAGCGTGTTGCGGTGGATGTTCAACGCGGTCGCCGCTTCGCCGCGGTTGTAGCCCGATGTCACGAACGCGCGCAGGGCGTCGATCAGGTGCGGGTGCTCCGCCAGCGGCACCAGGACCGCGGCGAGGGCTTCCCGCGCCGGGCTCGGCCTGGCCAGCTGGTACTCGATCGCCAGGTCCGCCAGGCGGTACAGCCGGGGCGGCCGGCGCAGGCTTTCCGCCAGGCCGAGGACTTCCCCGGCTTCGGCGTGCGCGGCCGGGATGTCCGCGAGCCGCCGCGCGTGGGCGGCCGCCGCGGTGCACGCGCGCCCGCAGACGCGGTCCACTCGCGACGCGACCGCCTCGGCCGCCATCCCGGCGGGCACCAGGAGCACGCCACCGTCCCCTTTGAACGTCACCAGGACGCCCGGCTGGCTGTCCAAATCGGACCGGACCGCCCGAAAAAGATCCGTCGCCGCACGGGAACCCGCCGACGCGGGCAGCGACGGCAGGTGGAACACCACGACGTCGTAGCTCTCCGCCAGGTCGCGCCGCCGCACCGGACGGCCCGAAAGCAGGCTGGCCGCCAGGTTCTGGCGGTCCTCGCGCCGCTCCCAGTCGAGGTCGTCGCGCTCCTTCAGGTACGCCGAGGCGACGCGCGGCATCACCTCGCCGAGGAAGTCCAGCATCCGCGCGCCGAGCAGCGCGCGGTCGCCGGCCGCCAGGTCCCACGCGACGCTCGCGGCCAGCGGGTAGATCTTCAGCACGGCGTCCAGCGGCAGGCCGTCGCGGGCCCGCTCGGCGCCCCACGCGATCGGCAGCGCCAGCTCCCGCTCGGTCGGGCGCCGGTCCTCGGCGACCGTCGTCAGGAACAGCTCGAACACCGCGCGCGCATTGGCGACCAGGTCGCCTTCCAGCACGCTCGCCGGCAGCAGCCGGTACGCCGGGATCTCGGCGGCGCACCGGGCGATCATCGCGGCCGCGATCTCCCCGGCCCTGGGGAACAGCGCGTCGACGGCGTCCATGGCGAGCATTGTCACCATGCACAAACGGCCACGGCAAGTTTCTGCGCGTTTTGCCAGCAGACAGCGTTGATCAAGAGGCGCATGCTGTGCATGACAACCAGACGAAGGGACTTCGCAATGGCGCGGGGAACGAAACGATGGCTGGCCGCGATCGGCCTGGCGGGCGCACTGGTGCTGAGCGCGGCGGTCCCGGCCCAGGCGGCCGCGGGCGGCAACAACGACTTCGCGTGCCGTCCGAGCGCGGCCCACCCGAACCCGGTCGTGCTGCTCCACGGCACCTTCGCCACCTACTACGAGGACCTCAACTTCCTCCAGGCCGACCTCGCCGCCCGCGGCTACTGCACGTTCTCCCTGACCTACGGCGCCTACCCGCAGTTCCCCTTCGCCGGCGGCCTCAAGCCGGTCGCGGAGTCGTCGCTGGAGATCAAGGACTTCGTCGAAAGGGTCCGCGCGGCCACCGGCGCGGCGAAGGTCGACGTCGTCGGGCACTCCGAAGGCGGCCTCCAGTCGCTCTACCTGGCCAAGATGCAGGGCATCCAGAGCGAGATCGGCAAGGTCGTCGCCATCGCCCCGCCGACGCACGGCGCCAACGCGTCCGGCCTGCTGACGCTCGCCTACACGCTCCTGGGCAAGTCCACGTGGGACACGATCGTGAAGACGATCGGCCTGCCGATCTTCGCCGACGAACTGGACGGCGGCGCGGCGATCGTCGCGCTCAACACCGGCCCGGTCGCCCAGCCCGGCATCGCCTACACGATCATCACCTCCCGCTACGACGAGCTGGTGACCCCGACGGAGACGTCGTTCATCCGCGAACCCGGCGTGCACAACACCTACGTCCAGGATTCGTGCCCGTTCGACCCGGTCGGCCACATCGGCGAGGCGTACGACCCGAACGTCTGGCACCTGGTGCGCAACGCCCTCGACCCGGCGAACGCCACGCCGATCAAGGTCTGCGCGGTGGGTTCGCCGGGCTGAGCCGGCCCGGCGGCAAGCCGGGCGCCAGGCCCGCTAGGCCCGGCCGATCGCGAAGACGTGCAGGTCGCGGTCGGACGGCAGGGTCACCGACGCGATCGTCTTCCCGGCCGGGGCGTCGAACGGCGCCGTCGCGTACACCGACGCCCCGCCGCCCGGGCCGCCCGGCTGGTTGCGGTGGTCCGTGCGGGCCACCAGCGTGTTGCCGAACACCGGATCGGTGCCGCCGCCCGGGAAGACCCAGTCGCCGAAGGACAGGTCGGCCTGCGCGGTGGTGCCGTCGGTGAACGTGACCGTCGCCGAGGCCCGGTGGTCGCCGTTGGAGGCCGTGCCGATGAACGACAACCGCGTCCCGGACACCGCGACCGTCTGCCCGGCCGGGACGACGTTGTCCGGACGGCCCGCCGGTGCCGCCGGCCAGGTGAACGTCGTGCCGGACACCGAGGCCGGCTCGCCGCCGGTCAGGCCGGCCGCGGCGAGGGCCTGGCGCGAAAGGCTGTTCCCGGCGCCGTCGATGTCGGCCGAACCGGCGTCGCCGTCGTCGGAGATGCCGACGTTCGAGTACGCCGCCGCGAGCCCGCCCGGCGGCGCGACCAGCACGATCACCGAGCCGGGCACGGACGTCGCGCCGCCGCGGACGGTCACCGGCACCTGGTAGTAGCCCTCGGGCGTCCCGGCGGCGACCGACACGCTCAGCTTCGCGGTCCCGCCGCCGGTCCGGTCGTCGAGCCGGAGCTGCCGCGGCCCGGTCACCGCAATCCCGGACGGCGCCTGCGTGGCCACGTCCAGCACGCGGTCGTGCCCGCCGAGCCGCTGCGCGGTGACGGTGGCTTCCCCGGTCCCGCCGGGTGCGACGACGACCTGGTTGGTCGCCGAGGCCAGGAACGGCTTCTCCCCGTCCCGATAGGACGGTGGCGCCACATCGGCCGCCCAGCGTGTGTCCGGAGTGGACACCAGCGAGAAGTCCAGGCGGCCGCCGTCCCGCACGGTGTTCGCGGGCAGGGACGTCCGGTTCCAGTCGCGGCCGTTCAGCGACAGGGCGTGGACGTACGTCGCCGGTGCCTGGGGCGCCCGGATGTCGAGCGTCCGGCCGGACGGCAGCGAGAGCACCGCGCGTTCGAACAGCGGGCTGTGCACGACCAGGTCCGGCGTCCCCGGCGTGGCCGGGTAGATGCCGAGCGCGGCCCAGACGTACCACGACGACTGCGCGCCGAGGTCGTCGTTGCCCGGCTCGCCGTCCGGGGTCGCGCTGAACAGCGTCGTCGCGATCTCGCGGACCACCTGCTGGGTCTTCCACGGCTGCCCGACGTGGTTGTACAGCCACGGGACGCCGAAGTCGGGCTCGTTGCCCGCCCACATGTACGGCTCGTTCGGGCCGACGTTCAGCTTCTGGAAGAACGTGTCCAAACGGGACGAGACCGCGGCCGGTCCGCCCATCGCCGTCACCAGCCCGGCCGGGTCCTGCGGCACCAGCCACGTGTACTGCGCCGCGTTGCCCTCGTCGAAGCCGTCCTGGCCGAACTTGCCCGGCGGCGGCGGGACGTAGGCCGGGCCGTCCGGGAAGCGGCCGTCCTGCCCGCGTGGCTGGACGTACCCGGTGAGCGGGTTGAAGAGGTTCTGCCAGTTCTGGCCGCGTTTCGTGAACTCGCGGGCGACGTCCCGGTCCCCGATGCCCTGCGCGAACCGCGCGATGGCGAAGTCGTCGATCGCCCACTCCAGGGTGATCGACGCGCCGACGCGGGCGTGGTCGCCGCGGGAGGCGTCGTTGTTCGGCAGGTACCCGCGCGCGACGTAGTCGGCGATGCCCCGGCGCTCCTGGTAGGCCCCCGGCGTTCCGTCCACTGTGGTCGCGCCCTTGACCAGGTACTCCAGCGCCGTCTTGACGTCGAAGTCCCGCGCGCCGAACGCGTACAGGTTCGAGAGCAGCGCGACCGAGCTGTCGCCGGTCATCTGGCCGGTGTAGTCGTTCGCCATCGGCCAGCGCGGCCACCAGCCGCCCTGCACGGCGTCGTTGGTCAGCGACTGCGCCATGTCACTGGCTTCCCGCGGGAAGAGCATGGCGTGCAGCGGCGCGAGCGAGCGGTAGGTGTCCCAGTCGGAGAAGTTCGCGTACTGGTGGCGGCCCTTCGGCAGCGTCCGGACCTGGTCGTCGAAGCCGGTGTACCGGCCGTCGGCGTCGTCGAACGTGTTGGGGTGCAGCAACGAGCGGTACAGGGCGGTGTAGAACGTCTTGAGCTGTGCTTCGTCGCGACCGGCGACCCGGATCTTGCCCAGCGCCTGCGCCCACTTGTCCCGAGTGGACTTCCGGACCGCGCCGAAGTCCCAGCCGGGGACTTCGGCGGCCATGTTGGCCTTCGCGCCGTCGACGCCCACATAGGACATCGACACCTTCGCGTGCACGGTGCCCGAAGCGAAGGTCAGGTACGCGCCCGCGTGCGGCGAGTCGACGCTGTCGGTGCCCGGCTTGACCGCCGAGCCGTCCCAGGTCCCGTGCGCGGTGAACGGCTGGTCGAAGGTGATGGCGTAGAAAACGGTGTACTTGTTGGGCTTGCCGCAGAAGTTGCCGGTGGTGGCCGATCCGCTCACTTCGCGGTCGCCGGTGATCTTCAAGGTGGCCGCGGAGTTCCCGGCGAGGCTGGCGCCGCCCTTGACGAGCACCTGCGGCGTCGAGCCGGCCGGGTAGGTGAACGCGGCGAGCCCGGTGCGGGTGGTGGCGGTCAGCTCGGCCCGGACCTTCGAGTCCGCGAGCGTCACGGCGTAGTAGCCGGGCTCGGCCCGCTCGTCGTCGTGGGTGAAGTGCTCGACGCGGTTCCAGGGCGCGGTGCCGACGTCGCCGGTGACCGGCAGGATCGGCACGTCGCCGAACGCGTTGCAGCCGACCGAGGCGTGGTCGAGGCTGAATCCCCGGATCTGGTCGGAGTGGTACTGGTAGCCGGCGTACGCGCCTTGGGTGTCCGGCGAGAACTGCATCATCCCGAACGGCGCCGCCGGGCCGGGGAAGTTGTTGATCTCGCCGACCGAGCTGCCGCCGCGACCGGTGCCGATCAGCGGGTCGACGTAGGCCGCCGGGTCCCCGACCAGCGCTGACAACGTTGTCGGAGCCGCTGAAGCGACGCCGGGCACCCCGATCACCGCCGTCGCGGCCAGCGCCGCCATGAACCTGTACCGCACCCGGTGCCTCCCAGAGCCGACAGCCTTGTCATCCGACCTTTGCCGGTCCCCGAGCCCCGGGTCAACACTTCGACAAAGACCTGTCTCGTGCCTCAAGGTGTGAAGATCCGGTCAGGATCGGGTGGTGGCCGTGTCAGGACGCCTAACCTCGACCTCGTGTGCGCACGTGTACTGGTCGCCGAGGACGACGAGAAGCAGGCCGAAGTCCTCCGGCTCTACCTCGAGAGCGAGGGCCACACCGTGGTGCTCGCGCCGGACGGCCGGGCCGCCCTCGACGAAGCCCGCCGCGACCGCCCCGACCTGCTGGTCCTCGACGTGATGATGCCGAAGGTCGACGGCCTCGACGTCTGCCGGGTGCTGCGGCAGGAGTCCGACGTGGCGGTGCTGATGCTCACCGCCCGCGCCACGGAGGACGACCTGCTGCTGGGGCTCGACCTCGGCGCGGACGACTACCTGACCAAGCCCTACAGCCCGCGGGAGCTGATGGCCCGGGTCCGGACGCTGCTGCGGCGGACCGCCGGCCGGCGCGAGCCACCGGACACGGCGTTGCGCGCCGGCGCGCTGCGGCTCGACCCGGTTCGGCACGAGGTGTCGGTCGCCGGCCGCCCGGTGGAGACCACCCCGGGCGAGTTCCAGCTGCTGGAGACTCTGATCCGGCAGCCGGGGCGGGTCTTCACACGGCGGCAGCTGCTGGAGCTGACCCGCGGCGACGACCGGTTCGTCAGCACCCGGATCATCGACGTCCACGTGCTCAACCTGCGCAAGAAGCTCGAACCGGACCCGCAGAAGCCGGTCTACCTGCGGACCGTGTTCGGCGTGGGCTACAAGCTGACCCCCGAAGATGGCGCGTAGCTTCCCGAGGCGGCGCAGTCTCGTCGTCCGGCTCACCGCCGTCTCGCTGCTCATCGCGCTCGCCTCGATCGCCGCGACCGCGTGGCTCGCGGTGCAGACCACCACCCGCGCGATCCAGCAGGAGCAGGGCCAGGCGCTTTCCGGCGACGCGACGATCTACACCGAACTGCTCGGCTTCGCGGCGGCCAACCACACCTGGGGCCAGGTCGGCCCGCGGCTGAAAGCGCTGTCCGAGCAGACCGGCCGGCGGATCGTGCTGACCACCCTGGACCGGCACGTCCTCGGCGACTCCGGCGGCACCCCGGTCACGCTGCCGGTCAAGGCGACCGCGTCCGTCGACCCGCTGCACGTCGACCCGGTGCTGCTGCCCCAGGCCGGGACGAGCGGGATCGACCCGCGCGCGGCCGGTCCCTTCCGGCTGACCTCGGCCGAGCGCGACGACCTCGCGTCGCTGGCCACGAAGACCGCCGCCTGCCTCGCCTCGGTCGGCCTGCCCAGCCAGGTGCGCGAGTCGCCGAGCGGGCGGCCGCAGCTCGCCGGGCTCGATCCGCTGTCCGCGCGCTACTTCGCCGCGAAGTGCGGGCTCTACGAGCTGGCCGTGCCGACGCCGACCGAGCAGGCCGCGCTCGACAGCCTCAACGAGGCCGTCAACCGCTGCCTGCGAAGCCAGGGCGCGGAGGACGTGAAGCTCGGCCTCGACCTGGAAGTCCTCGGCGTCACCGACCAGCGCCCGACCCAGGGCTGCCTCGACTCGGCCCGCCGCGAACAGCTGACGCCGTTCGTCGCGCCGCCCGCGTTGCTGTTCACGCTCGGGCCGGGCGGGTCGCAGCTGCCGACGTTCACGCTGTCCCGCGAGAACCTCGCCCGGATCCTCGCGGTCACCGGCGGCGTGCTCGTGCTGGCCGTCGCGCTCACCGTGCTGGTGGCGACCCGGCTGTCCCGCCCGCTGCGGGCGCTGACCGAAGCGGCGAAGCAGGACCGTCCGGCGCCGGTGAAGTCGCGTGACGAAGTCGGCTACCTCGCGGCCGCGTTCAACGACCTCACCGCGCGGCGGGAGCGCATCGAGGAGCTGCGCAAGGCGATGGTCAGCGACATCGCGCACGAACTGCGCAACCCGCTCAACGTCATCCGCGGCCGGCTGGAGGCCGCCGAGGACGGTCACCTGCCCTTCGACCGCGCGCTGAGCGCGTCCCTGCTCGAAGAAACCGTGCTGCTGCAGCACATCGTCGACGACCTCCAGGACCTCGCCGCCGCGGACGCCGGTCAGCTGCGCCTGCACCCCGAGCCGCTCGACGCGGCCGAGCTGGCCGGGCACGTCGCCGTCGCCCACGCCGACCGGGCCGCCGCGGCCGGCGTCGGGCTCACCGTCGAAGCCGGCGGCGACACCGCGCTGACCGCCGATCCGGTGCGGCTGCGGCAGATCGTCGGCAACCTGGTGACGAACGCGGTCCGGCACACCCCGCCCGGCGGCCGGGTGACGATCCACGTCTCGTCCACTGTGGACGAGGTGGCGCTGGCCGTCGCGGACACCGGCACCGGGATCGCCGCCGAGGACCTGCCGCACGTGTTCGACCGGTTCTGGCGGGCCGAGAAGTCCCGCAGCCGCCAGACCGGCGGCAGCGGGCTCGGCCTCGCCATCGTGCGGCACCTCGTGCAGGCCCACGGCGGCACGGTCACCGTCGAGTCCGCAGTGGACGCCGGGTCGACGTTCACCGTCCGGCTACCGAAGGCGGATCCCGGTGGTGAGGGTGCCGGGGTGCGGGACCCTCAGGACGTGCAGCCGCCGGGCACCGTCGCGCAGGAAGGTGACCGGGGTCGCGGTGACGGTCGCGGCCAGGGCGGTGCCCCAGCCGATGGTGATCGTCAGGCCTGACGCCGTCGCGCTCGCGCCCGCGCCGTGAGTGACCGGGGTCCCGTCGGCGAACCGGACGTCGTCGCCCGGGTGCAGGACGAGCGGGATCTGCTCGGTCAGTGGTGTCGTGCCGCGGACCTCACGGGTCACGGTGTCCCGGGTGATGGTCAGGACCGTCCGGATGCGACTGTCCAACCCGTACCGGACAACGACCGGCGCCGCACCGGGCACCTGCCGGGTGCCGTCCCAGGCGCGGTCGCCGATGGCGTACGTCGCGTCGAGCAGGCCGCGCGCGTCCGGGCTGCCGTTGGGCAGCAGGCTCGCCCAGCACTGCGCGTCGTCCTGCTGGGAGTGCACGACCATGCCCGCCCGCGGGTGCCACAGCAGGCCCTGCGCGCCGCGGACGTAGCTCGACGGCCGCGTCCCCCAGAACCCGGCGAGGTAGAGCTGCGGGCGCCGGACGTAGACGTAGGTCTGGTTCAGCTCGTCGTCCCGGCGCTGCACGGCGAAGTCGGCCGAGCGCAGGTACGGGAGCTGCCGGACCGCGGCCTGCTTCTCGCCACGGGAAGGGAACGCTTCGCCGTAGGAGACGTGCGCGAGGATGCGCGGGGAAGTGTCCTGTTTGGCTGGTCCGATGGCCGGGCCCGGAACCGCCGCCCACTGCCTGCGCATCTCGGCGCGGTCCTCGCGGGTGGTGAAGAACGCGGCCAGGTCCGGGACTTCCGGGACGAACAGCGACGCGAGGTTGGTCCGGTCCGGGTCCGGGATGACGTCGTCGTAAAAGGACACGTGGGTGCGGCTCGACGTGGCGACGTAGGTGAGCGAGCCGGAACCGTCGGGTTCGCGGACGACGTTGTAGCCGAACCAGTCCGCGAACTTCCGCGCCATCGCGACGACGGTCCGGTTCCGGGTCAGCGCGTAGATCTCCGCGATTTCCGGCAGCATCACCTCGAAGTTGTAGTTGACGTCCATCCCGGTCGGCTCGTAGAAGAAACCCGCCGGGCTCTGGCCGTTCGCGGCGAGGAACTCGATCCGGTCGTGCAACTGCCTGCCCAGCACGGGATCCGGGTCCAGCCTCAAGGCGAGCTGGGACGACGACAGCCCGGACGCGTTCTGGTTGGCGTACTCGACCGGGTGCGCCCAGATCGGGTTGGCCGGGTTCAGGAACCACGTCATGCCCTGCCGCAGGGCGGCGGTCAGCTCGCCGCGGCGCGCCGGCAGCGCGTCGACCTGCCGCAGGTTGGCGAGGGTCTTCGCGAGGTAGCCCATGCCGAACCCGGTGGCGGCCTTGGACTTCTCGGTGATCGAGTACTCCGGGAACGAGCCGTCGGCGTGCTGCAGGTTCAGGTAGTGCGCGATCGCGGCGTCGAGCCGGTTCCGCAGGGCGGGGTCGAGGTGGTACGGGTTCCACAGGCGCCGGTTCGCGTAGAACCAGCTCAGGGTGTAGACGTGCTCCTGGACGCGGGCGTTGTACGGCTCACTCGGCGTCCGCCACCAGCCACCGCCGAAGAAGCCGAGGGTGGCCGGATCAGTGCTGACATCGTTGACAATGCCCGGCAAAATGGCGAGGTAGGGCGCGAAGCGCTGCTCCAGCGGCGAGAAGAGCCGCCGGTCCGGGGCACCGGGCGGGAGCGGGGCGAGCGGCGGGAACGGCCCCGCGGGCAGGGGTACCGCAGCCGACGCCGTCCCCGCGAGGGCGAGCACGGCGGCGGCGGTGGCCCCGCCGAGGAAGGTTCTGCGATCGATCACGATTGCCTCCTAGCCTTTGAGGCCGCTCTGGGCGAGCCCTTCGACGAACTGGCGCTGCGCGATGACGAACACGATCAGGACCGGCACGACCGTGGTGGTCGCGGCGGCGAGCTGGACGTTCCAGAGGTGGCCACCGTAGACGTCGACGTACTGCGTCAGCGCCACCGGCAGCGTGAACATGTCCTTGTCGGTCAGGTACACCAACGGTTCCAGGAAGAAGTTCCAGGTGTTGAGGAACGTGAAGATGGCCACGGCGGCCAGCGCGGGCTTGGCGATCGGCAGGGCGACGCGCCTGTAGAGCCCGAACCGCGAGAGGCCGTCGAGCCGGCCCGCCTCCTCGAGTTCGTTCGGGATGGTGATGAAGAACTGGCGCATCACGAACGTCGCCAGCACGCTCGGCGCCCCGAAGATCGGGACCACGATGAGCGGCCAGTGCGTGTTCGTCAGGCCGAGGTCGTCGACCACCCGGAACAACGGGATGATCGTGACCTCGCTCGGCACCATCAGTCCGATGAGGATCAGCGCGAAGAGCTTCTCGCCGCGGAACCGGATGCGGGCGAACGCGTACCCGGCCAGCGAGGAGAAGAACATCGTCCCGAGCGTGACGAGCACGGCGATGTACAGGCTGTTGAAGTACTGCTGCGCCAACGGGAAGTCGGTGAACGCCGTCCGGTAGTTCTCCCACTGCGGCTGGTTCGGGAACAGCTTCGGCGGGTACGCGAGCACCTCGTTGGCCGGCAGCAGCGACGCCGTGATCATCCACCACGTGGGGAACACGAACGGCACGGCCAGCACGACCATCACCGCGTAGCAGGCGATCTTGGCCCTACGACTCATGGAACACCCACCGCCTCCGCATCCGCCACTGCAGCAGCGTGAGCACCAGGATGACGAGGAACAGCACGACGGCCAGCGCCGAGCCGTAGCCGAGGTCGTGGTTGGCGAAGGCCTGTTGGTAGAAGTAGAAGACCAGGACGTTGGTGCTGTCGGCGGGCCCGCCCAGCGTCAGCACCTGGATCTGCGCGAACACCTGCAGCGCGCCGGCGACGGTGATGATCGCCGTCAGCAACGTGGTCGGGCTGATCATCGGCAGGATCACCGACCGGAACCGCCGCCACGGACCGGCACCGTCCAATTGCGACGCCTCCATGACGGACGACGGGATGCCCTGCAGCGCGGCGAGGAACAGCACCATGTTGAGCCCGACGTTCTTCAGCACCTGCACCACGATCACCGAGAGCATCGCGGTGCCGTTGCCGCGCAGCCAGTTCGGCCCGTCGACGCCGATCGTCTGCAGCAGCGAGTTGATCCCGCCGTTGTCCTGCAGGAGGAAGTTCCACACGATCGTCCAGGCGACGAGCGTGATGACCACCGGCGAAAAGAAGACCGTGCGGAACACCGTGGTACCGCGCAGTTTCAGGTTGAGCAGCAACGCCAGCGACAGCGCCAGCGCGAGGTTCAGCACGACCAGGCCGACGCAGAAGATCGCCGTCGCACGGGCGACCTTCGGCGCGGTCGGGTCGTCGAAGAGCTTCGCGTAGTTGTCCGCACCCGCGAACGTCGAAGTCCCGGCGAGGAGGTTGACGTCCTGGAAGCTGTACCAGACCACCGCGACCAGCGGCGCCACCACGAAAGCGAGGAAGCCGAGAGCCTGCGGGGCGATGAACAGCCACCCCGCCAGCTCCTCGCGCTTCTTCGACGTCCAGGTCATTGGCTCAGCGCCGGGTCGATGGCCTGGCAGACCCCGGCGAGCGCGGCGGGCACGTTCGCGTCCGGCTTCCACATCGGGTCCAAAGCGGACTGCACGAGCGACGCGATCCGCGCACTGCCGGTGTGCGACGGCAGCACCGCGCCGGTCTTGATGCCGTTCACCACGACGTTCTGCAGCTGCTCCTGGCTGAACAGCGGGTTCGCCTTCGCCAGGGTGGCCGCGTTGAGCAGGCTTTCGCGAGCCGGCGGGAAGTACTGGCCGAGCTTCGCCGAGTTGGCCGGGTTGGTGAAGAACGCGAGGAAGTCCGCGGCGGCCTTGGCGTGCTTGCCCTTCACCGGGACGCCGATCCCGGCCTGGCCGATGACCTGCGCGTTCGCCTTCGGCCCGGCGGGCAGCGGGACGATGCCCCACTCGAACGGCTTGGCCTTGAGCAGCCCGGCGCGGCTGATCTGCGCGATCGTCAGGCCGGCTTCCCCGGCGAAGAAGTCCGCCGTCGTGCCCGGGCCGGGCAGCGCCTTGTCGGTGAAGATCGCCTGGTGCAGGAAGGTCATCGCGGACGTCATCTCCGGGGAGGTGAACCCGCACGTCTTGCCGTCCGGCCCCCAGGCGTCGGCGCCGAAGCCGCGCCACACCGAGGCGAGCAGCACCCACTGCTTGTACTCGAACTCGCGGATGACCAGGCCCGCCTTGCCGGTGTCCTTCGCGGCGACCTGGGTGGCGATCCGCTTGGCCGCGTCCCAGTTCCACTGTCCACTCGCGACGAGCTGGTCGGGTGTTTCGGTGATTCCCGCCTGGGTGAGCAGGTTCTTGTTGTAGAACATGCCGAACGGCGACGTCGAGAACGGGTAGGCGTACAGGCCGCTGTCCTTGGTCCACAGCTTCGTCGCCGACGGGACCAGTTCGGCCGCGTTGTACCCGGCGGCCGCGTCCAAAGTGGGCTTGAGGTCGGTGAGCGCGCCGGACTGGACGAAGTCGGGCGCGTCGCGCTCGAGGATCCACGCGAGGTCCGGCGGGTTGCCGCCGGAGAGCTGGGTGGTGAGCGCGGCCGAGTAGGCGCTCGTGTCACCCGGGACGACGTCGAACTTGACCGACGCGACCTCCGGGTGGGTCTTGCGGTACTCGGTGGCGATGGAGTCGAAGAGGGCGAGCTGGTTCTTGTCCGTCGTCCAGACGGTCATGCGCAGTGCGATGTTCTTGTCGTCGCCGGCGCCGCCCGAGCACGCCGTCGAAGCCAGTGCGACGGCGGACAGGGCCGCGGCGAGCAGCCGGATTCTCCGGTAGGCCACGATGCCTCCTGGTTATTCGAATTAGCAGGGACGGTAAAGCGCCGCCCACTGCACTGTCAACAGGCCGTTCGGCCTCAGCGGGAGTCTGTTGTGGAGGGTCCGGCCGCGGTGGCGCCTTCGTGGATCGTGCACGGCAGGAGCAGCTGGCGCGACTGGGGTTTCTTCAACAGCTCGACGAGCACGCGCACGGCGTGCACGCCCATTTCGTGGCGCGGGATGCGGAACATCGACCAGTCGGTCGCGGTGCTGGGCACGGCGTGCGCGTGCGGCTGCTGCGACGGGTCGGCGTCGCCCAGCACGACCAGCGAGAGGTCCTCGGGCACGCTCAGCCCGAGGTCGTGCGCGCACGCCAGGATGCCGTCGGCCATCGCCGAGCTTTCGACGAGCAACGCCGTTACGCGCTCGTCGAGCGCCTGCTGCAGCGCGATCGCCGGGTCGTCGGCGAGGAAGACCAGCGGCGGACGGCGGTGCTTGCGCGCGGCGGCCTCGTACCCGGCGCGGCGGTCGAGCGTCGGCTCGTTCTCCTCGGTGACGCTGAGCAGCCCGATCCGGCGGTGCCCGAGGCCCCACAGCCACTCGTGGACCTCACGGGTGGCGGCGACGTAGTCCGCGCCGACGTAGCTGATCGGCCCGGTCGGCGACTCGCGGCGGCCGACGAACACGAACGGGAACTGCTCCTCGACCAGCTGCGCGAGTTCCTGCGGATCGTTGTGGCGGCCGAGCAGGATCGAGCCGTCGGCGATGCGCAGCCGGTTCGTGCCCGCTTCGTAGATGCGGCGGCGCCCGTCGCGGCGGCCACCGCTGGTGAACAGCAGCAGGTCGAAGCCCTGCTGCTCGGCCTCCTCCTCGATGCCGAGCAGGAACGGCCGGTAGAAGTCGGCCACCCCGGACGGGAACACCGACTCGTAGGTGAACACGCCGAGGATCTGGTTGGACCCGCCGCGCAGCCGGCGGCCCATGATGTCCACGGTGTAGCCGGTTTCGCGGAGCACCTGCTGCACGCGGTCGCGCGTCTCCGGGGTGATCCGCAGGCTGTCGGAGCCGTTGAGCACCATGGACACGACGGCCTGTGAGACGCCGGCCAGGCGCGCCACCTGGGCCTGCGTGACCCGGCCCGAACCCGCCGTCATCCGTGACTCCTCCTCGCGCGACTCCGCCAGACCTTACCGGCGGCACGGTCAGTACCCCCGCACTTCCGGCCACCGGCGTTCCACCCCGGCGGCGTCCAGCACGCGCGCGAAGTCCTCGAAGAGCCGGCTGTCTTCGCGCACGGCCTTCGGCTCGACGTCCTCGCCGACGGCGAACGCGGCGAGCAGCCCGGCGACCTCACCGATGTTCCACTCGACGGGGTGCAGCCGGAAGCAGCCGTTCGTGATGTGCGTGGTGCCGATGTTCTTGCCCGCCGGCAGCAGGTTCCGGGTCCGGACGGGCAGCAGCGCGCCGAGCGGGATCTCGTACGGCACGCTGGCGACGTCGATGTAGTTGTCCCCACCGGTCGACGGGTGCAGGTCGATCCGGTAGCTCCCGACCCCGACGGCGTCCGCCCGCCGGACGCGCCCGGCGACCCCGAGGATCTCGGCCGAGACGTCGTGTTCGGTGACCGTCGTGACGGCCTTGATGCGGCGCGCTTCGCGGACGTACGCGGACTTCGCGAGCCCGTCCGCGGTGTCGGTGACGTCGGGGCGGAGCCTGAGCCCGGGGAAGCCGGTCCCGCCGTCCGCGCGGGGTGCCTCGGTCTGCAGCCAGTAGAGGACCGACAGGCTGAGCTGCTTGGCTTCGCGGTGCGCGGTTTCGACGTCGGCGTCGGTGGTGTGGCCGGGGATCGTGAGGGCGGGCTTGAGCCAGTAGTCGTTGAGCGGCCAGTTGACCAGGGTGACGTCGGAGTCGAACGCGCCTGCGGTGTGGAGGTTGCGCGCGAGGATGCGGCGGAACGTCCACAGTTCCTTGTCGCCGGCATCGGCGCTCTGGTCGGCGCTGACGGCCAGGGGGTCGCCGGGCGGGTTCGGCACGAACGTGCGCTTGACCGGCTCGAGGGTCCGCGGGTCGGGGGCGACGAAGCCGAGCAGCGGGCCGGGCCAGAAGTCCGGCTGGTAGTCGCGCCAGAAGCCGTACATCTCGGGCTTGTCGATGACGTGGTTTTCGCCTTCGTGGTGCGAAACGGCGAAGCAGTAGGTGATGCCCTGCAGGTTGGCCGGGTCGGCTTTCTCCGGCGCGTGCGGCTCGCCGTGCTCGGCCCGGGATTCGGCCCCGGTGACGTGCTCGGCGCCGGCGAGCGGCAGGAGGTCGCCGTTCTCGGTGGCGTCGAGGACGTACTGGGCTTTGACGGTGACGCGGTCTTCGCCGTTCTCGACGACCACGGCGTCGACCCGGTCGCCGTCGGTGTGCACCGCGACCGGCCGGTGGCGGCGCAGGACGTGGATCCGCCCGGCGCTGACGTGCGGCGCGAGCATGGCTTCGATGACGGCGAGCGCCACCCGCGGCTCGTGGCAGAGCTTGCTGACCTTCCCGGCCCCGGGGTTGAGTTCGGCGTGCTTCGCGGCTTCGGCGCGGAGCGGGTAGTGGCGGCGGTAGTGGTCGCGGATGCCGGCGCGCAGCTCGCGGTAGGTGCGGGTGGACCCGAACCGCTCGATCCACGGGTTTTCGTCCGGTGGAACGGCTTGCGCGGTGAGCTGGCCGCCGAGCCAGTCGGTCTCCTCGGTGAGGACGACCCGCCGGCCGCGGGAAGCGGCGGCCAGCGCGGCGGCGACCCCGCCGAGCCCGCCGCCGACGATGAGGATCTCGGTGCCCAGTTCCTTCATGAAGCCTTCCCCGCGCGGTGATAATTCGAATTACTACGCGGGTATGGTGCGGGTGGATGTGGTGGGGAGTCAAGGGACAGAACCGGACAGTGTGCGGTCAGGTGCGGTCGCCGCCCAGGGGCGCGGCGGGTCGCGTCGGGCGGTCCGGCGGTGTCTTGAATGACTCATTCAGGTCTTCGGAGGTCCTGAATGAGTCATTCAAGACGTCGGGCAAGCCGTCGCAGGACCGATGCCTAGCCGGTCAGGCGGCGAGCATCGACGTGGCCAGCCGCTTCGCCGTGCGGAACGGGCCTGCGTCCTGGGCCACCACGGACTGCACCGCGGCCCCCTCGAGCACCAGCATCAGCTCATCGGCCAGCCGGTCAGCCCCAGCGGCCCCCGCCCGCGCGAGCTGGGCCCGCAGGTACCCGTGCAGTGCCGTCTTGTGGTGGCGGACCACCTCGCGGACCGGGTCGGCCGGGTCGGGGAACTCCGAAGTCGCGTTGAGGAACGCGCACCCTCGATACCCGTCCCGGGACAGCCACTCCTCGTACGCGTCGAACACCGCCAGCACCCGCTGGCGCGGGTCCGGGTGCGCCGCCGTGATCTCGTCGACCTGCTCCTGCCACGCCCGGTCGCGCTCGCGCAGGTACGCCACCACGAGCCGGCTCTTCGAACCGAAGTTGCCGTACAGGGCCGCCTTCGTGACACCCGCCTCCGCCGCCACCGCGTCGACGCCGACGACGTGGATGCCGTCCCGGTAGAACAGCGTCGACGCGGCCTTGAGCACCTTCCCCCGCGCGTCACCGGGGCGAGTCCGGCCCATCACACCTCCCGGTCTGCCGCTCCACCTGCCACAACCGTACCAGCCCTTGACAGCCAACAGACCGGTCTGTCTGATGGTGGCATGGCGACCAAGGCGGAAGCGACGACGTCCTGGTGGCCCCTCGCCGCGGCCGGCGCCGGGGTCATCGCCCTCTGCTACGGGTTCGCGCGGTACGCCTACGGGCTGTTCGTGCCGCGGTTCAGCGAGACGTTCGGGCTGACCACCGTCGGCATCGGCGTGCTCGGCGGGCTCTCGACCGCCGGCTACGCGGCCGGGCTGCTCCTGGCCCCGCGGACGTCGGCGCGCTCGGCGCGCGGCACCGTGCTGCTCGCCGGCGCGGCCGCCACGACCGGGCTCGCGCTCATGGCGCTGGCCCCGGGCGTCGCCGCGTTCGCCGCCGGCATCGTGGTCGCGGGCGCCAGCGCGGGGCTCGTGTCGCCCGGTGTCGCCCAGCTCATCGGCGAGACCACCGGCCAGGCTCGTGCCCAGACCTGGGCCAACACCGGCACCGGGCTCGGGCTCGCCGCGTCCGCGTTCACGCCGTTGCTCGCCCTCGGCTGGCCGGTGGTCTGGGCGGCGTTCGCCGGGCTCGGCGCGGTCGTGACGCTGCTCGCCTGGCGGACGCTCCCCCGCACCCGGCCCGCCGTCGTCACCACCGGCGGCGGGCACGGCCTCCGGCCGCTGGTGCTCAACGCCGTGCTCATCGGGGTCACGAGCGCGCCCTACTGGACGTTCTCCGGCTCCCGGCTCGCCGAAAGCGGACTGAGCCCGGTGGCCGTGACCTGGTGCTGGTTCGCGATCGGCGTCGCCGGGCTGGCAGGCGGCCTGGCCGGCCGGGTCGTCGAACGCGCCGGGCTGACGGCCGCCAACCTCGCGACCTGGACGCTCGCCGCGGCCGGGCTCGCCCTCCTCGCCGTGCCCGGCCTCGGGCCGGCCGGCGCGCTGGTGTCCAGCGCGCTCTTCGGCAGCACGTACATGGCGTTGACCGGCCTGTGCATCGTCTGGGCCGCCCGGGTGTCACCCGAGCGGCCCGCCCGCGGCGTCACCTGGTCCTACGTCGGGCTCGGCGCCGGGCAGACCGCGGCCGGCCCGCTGGCCGGCGCGGCCGCCGCGGGCATCGGGCTCGGACCGGTGTTCATACTGACCGGTCTGGTCGCTCTCCTCGCGTGGACCCCGTGGTTCAAGCCAGCGACGCCGGCAGACCCGCGGCCGTGACCAACGCCGGGCCGGGGAACTTGACCGCGCGCGACAAGCGGTCCCCGGTCACCGTGAACACCCACAGCCCCTCCGCGCGCAGGACGCCCGCGTCGTCCGGGCGGTAGCTGCCCGCGGCGGGCTGGCCGTTGGCGCGCGTGGGCCGCAGCCGGATCCCCTTGTCCGCCCGGAAGGCGTAGCGCTCCAGGAACGGCAGGCACACGCTCACGCCCTTGAACCACACCGGGTGCGGCACGGCTTCGAGGCTGAAGTCGTCGTGGATGACGGTCCGGATGGCCGCGGTGTCCTGCGCCTCGAACGCCGCGACGTAGCGGTCGAGCAACGCCCGTTCGACTTCCTGGTCCGGGGGCGCCGCGTCGAGGTCCAGCTCGTCGAGCCGCTGCCGGGCCCGCTGCAGCAGGCTCTTCACCGCGGGCACGCTGACGTCGAGCGTTTCCGCGATTTCGGCGGCGGACCACGACAGCACCTCCCGGAGCAGGAACGCCGCCCGTTGCCGCGCTGGCAGGTGCTGCAGCGCCGCGATCAGCGCCAGCCGCACCGACTCGCGCCGGACGACGACCTCCCCGGGGTCGCCCAGCACCGCGTCGGGCAGCGGCTCGAGCCACGCGAGCGCGCCGGCCCCGAACTCCCGGACGTCGGGATCGCCCGACGGCGCCCCCAGCCCGGCGGGCAGCATCCGACGGCTGTGGTGCTTCAGCTCGGTGAGGCACGTGTTGGTCGCGATCCGGTACAGCCACGTCTTGAGCGACGACCGCCCCTCGAACGCGCCGACCCCGCGCGCGGCCCGGAGGTACGTCTCCTGGACGACGTCTTCGGCGTCCTGGTAGGACCCCGTCATCCGGTAGCAGTGGGCGAGCAGCGCGGGGCGGAGCGCGTCGAACTCGTCCCGCAGCCGCGCGCTCCCGGCCAGTGGCATCGCCTCAGCTGACATCGCGCACTCCCCGCTCCTGGATGGCCTCCAAAGCATCCCTCATCCCGGCGAAGCCCGAGCGGTAGAACCGGGGTCCGAACGACACCCGCGCCACGCCCAACGCCGCCAGGCCGTCGAGGTCCAGCGCCGGATTCGTGTTGCCGTTGACCGGCCCGCCGACGTCGGCGACGAGCCGGCCGAGCGCGTCGCCGGGTGCCCCGATCGGGTACACGCAATCCGCGCCGGCCTCCCGGTAACCGCGGCCGCGCCGGACGGCCTCCGCCACCCGGTCCGCCTCGGGCACCCCGGCGGGCGGCAGGAAGACGTCGATCCGCGCGTTGACGACCAGCGGGACCCCGCTCGCGTCGGCGGCCGCGCGCACTTCGGCCAGCCAGTCCGCGTGCGCTTCCGCGTCCCGCAGCCGCCCGGCGCGGTGGTCGGTGTCCTCGAGGTTGCAGCCGGCCACCCCGGCTTCGACGAGCCGGTCCACGAGTTCACGAGGCGCCAAGCCGTAGCCGGCCTCGGCATCGACGGTCACCGGGACGGGCACCGCACGCGCGATCCGCGCGGCCGCCGCGAACATCTCTTGCCACGGCGCCGCTTCGCCGTCCTGGTACCCGAGCACGTCGGCCACGGCGGCACTGGACGTCGCCACCACGGGGAACCCGGTCTCGACGACCAGTTCCGCGCTGGCTTCGTCCCAGGCGTTCGGCAGCACCAGCAGCTCGCCGTGGTGCAGCTCGCGCAGCAGGTCGGCGTGGGCTTTCAGGTCGGTCATGGCTCAGTTCTCCTTCGGTTCGCGACTCGGGACGAAACAGCCGGCCAGCACGCCGGCGGCGGCGAGGGCGGCGCTGAGGACGACGGCGGCGGTGAACCCGCCGGTGAACGCGTCGTAGCCGCCGGCCAGCGAGAACCCGGCGACCAGGACGGCCACGCCGAAGGCCCCGCCGAGCTGGCGCATCGCGCTGAACGCACCGGAAGCCTTGCCGAGGAACCGCGGCCCGGCCGAGGTCAGCACCGCGCTCTGCACGGCGGGCAGGCACATCGCGATGCCGGTGCCCGACAGCACCAGCGGCGCGGCGAGCGCCCAGTACGTGCTCGCCGGGCCGGCGACCGCGGCGATCCAGAGCATGGCGAGCCCGTGCAGGCCCAGGCCGGCGACGATGAACGGCCGCTCGCCGAACCGGCCGACCAGGCGCCCCGCCAGCTGCGGGACGACCACGGTGGTCAGGCCCCACGGCGCCAGCCCGGCCCCGGCGGCGAGCGGCCCGTACCCGAGCCCTTCCTGCAGGAACTGGGCCATGAAGAACGTGGCGCCCAGCGCGGAGGCCCAGTGGAAGAAGATCACCGCGTTGCCCGCCGAGAACCGGCGCGAGCGGAACAGCCCCAGCGGGAGCATCGGGTGCGCCGCCCGCCGCTGCCAGGCGACGAACCCGCCGAACGCGGCCAGCCCGGCCACGAGCGGTCCGGCGACGCCCACCCAGCTCGCGGTGCCGACCTGCGCCAAGCCCCACACGACCCCGAACGAACCAGCGCCCGCCAGCAGCAGGCCCGGCACGTCGAGGGCGCGATCGGGCCCGTGGCTCTCCTCGATCCGGGTCAGGGCGAGCACGGCGAGCACCGCGCCGACGGGGACGTTGATCCAGAAGATCCACGGCCACGAGATGCCCGCCACCACGGCACCGCCCAGCAGCGGCCCGAGCGGGACCGCCACCCCGCTCACGCTCGCGAAGACGCCGAGCGCCTTCGGCCGCAGCTCCGGCGGGAACGCGGCACCCAGCAGCGCCAGCGCGAGCGGCATGACGAACGCGGCGCCGGCGCCCTGCAGCACCCGGCCGGCGATCAGGGTGCCGGCGTCCGGCGCGAGGGCGCAGACCAGCGAGGCCAGCGCGAACACGCTGACGCCGGCCACGAACACCCGCCGCCGTCCCCACCGGTCGCCGGCGGCCGCGGCCGTCATGAGCAGGACGGCGAAGCTCAGGCCGTAGGCGTTGACCGTCCATTCGAGTTCGGCGACCGACGCGCCGGTGCCGGCCTTGATCGCGGTCAACGCGGTCGCCACGACGAGCGCGTCGAGCACGACCATCATCGAAGCGACGGAGGTGATCGCCAGGACCCACCTGCGCTTCGCGGTTCCTACCTCGGGTACCGCCGGTGTGGGCGGGGTTTCGACACGCACTCGGGACTCCTCGCGGCTCGGTTGCGGTGCTTCCATGAGATGGACACCGCGCGAACCGAAAAGGAATCGGTGCCTAGAGGGGCAACCCCGAATAGTTGTCCGCGAGCTCGGTCGCGGCGGCCGCCGACGTCACCGTGCGGCGGAGCTGGGCCAGCTGGAGCTGGGCGTCGAAGTCGTCGCCGTGGCGGTGCAGCATCGACGTCATCCACCACGAGAAGTGCGTGCAGCGCCAGACCCGCCGCAGGGCGGTGTCCGAGTACGCGTCGACCAGTTCGTCGCGGCCGTCCTTCAGCGAAGCGGTGAGCGCCTTCGCCAGCAGGGCGACGTCCGCGACCGCCAGGTTCAGGCCCTTCGCCCCGGTCGGCGGCACGATGTGCGCGGCGTCCCCGGCGAGGTAGAGGTTCCCGTGCCGCATCGGCGTCGCGACGAAGCTGCGCATCGGCAGCACGCTCTTCTCGGTGATCGGCCCGGTCTCCAGCGCCCACCCGGGGTGCCCCAGCCGGGTGGCGAGCGCGTCCCAGATCCGGTCGTCGCTCCACGCGGCGATGTCCTCGTCCGGCGCCACCTGCAGGTAGAACCGGCTCACCCGCGGCGAGCGCATGCTGTGCATCGCGAACCCGTCCGGGTGCCAGGCGTAGATCAGCTCGTCGGCCGACGGCGCGACGTCGGCCAGCACCCCCAGCCAGGCGAACGGGTAAGCGCGCTCCCAGACCTCGGCGTCCGGGATCGACGCCCGGCTCGGTCCGTGGAAGCCGTCGCAGCCGACGACGACGTCCGCGTCGACGCGCTGCGCCCGGCCGGCCTCGTCCACGAAGGTCACGTGCGGCTGCCCGGTGACGTCGTGCAGGGTGACGTCGGTGGCCGAGTAGTACGCCGGGCGACCGGCCTTCTCCCGCGCCGCCATGAGGTCCTTGGTGATCTCGGTCTGCCCGTAGATCGTCACCGACCGGCCGACGAGGTCCACGAAGTCCAGGTGGTGGCGCTCGCCGGGCCACTGCAGGTGGATGCCCCGGTGCTCCATGCCCTCGACGTCGAGCCGGGCGCCGAGCCCGGTGTCGCGCAGGAGACCGACCGTGCCCGCCTCGAGCATGCCCGCGCGGATGCGGGCCTGGACGTAGTCCGGGGTCTGCCGTTCGAGCAGCACCGAGTCGATGCCTTCGAGGCCGAGCAGGTGGGACAGCAGCAGCCCGGCCGGGCCGGCGCCGACGATGGCGACCTGGGTGCGCACGGCAACGTCCTTTCGCGTGGAGGAGGCCCCGAGCATCCCCCGCCCGGCCCGGCGCCCACCACCGGACTCTCATTCAATGAGAGAGTGTCCGCGAGATTCCGCGGGCCGCCGCGCGCAGCGCCGGGATCTGCATCCGCGCCGAGTCGTCGTTGGGGACGATCACCGACAGCGCCGCGACGACGTCGCCGCCGCGCCCCCGCAGCGGGACGGCGATCCCGGTGGTCTCCTCGTCGATGAAGCCCGCGCAGTACGCGTAGCCGTCCCGCCGGACGTCGGCGAGGAAGCGCCGCAGCCGCGCCGGCTCGGTCAGCGTGGTCCGGCGGAACGCGCCGAGCGGGCCGGCCAGCACCTGTTCCTGCAGGTCGGCGGGTGCGTGGGCGAGCAGCACGAGCCCGGACGACGACGCGTGCAGCGGCAGCCGCCCGGCCACGCGCGTCACGTTGACGACCGCCCCGGGCGCGGAAAGCCGTTCGACGAACAGGACTTCGCGGTCCTCCAGCACGGCGAGCTGCGTGTGGTGCCCGACGACGGCGTGCAGGTCCTCCATGAACGGCAGCGCCGCCTCCCGCAGCCCCAGCGTCGGAGAAGCGCGCGAAGCCAGCTCCCACAGCCGGACGCCCACCCGGACCCTCCGATCGGTGTCGCGCCGGAGCCAGCCGTGCCCGACCAGCTCCTCGATCAGCCGCGACGCGGTCGCGACGTGCAGCCCGGTCCGCCGCGCGATGTCGGTGACGCGCAGCGCGGGCGCGTCCGGCTCGAAGGTCTCGAAGATCCGGACGACCCGCGTCAGCACGGAGTCGCGTTTCACCACGTCAGGCAGTGTGCCCCACCTTTCGCGGCGGGGCACGCTCCCGTGATCACGGCAGAGAGTTCAGGAACGGCTCGTGGCTGTTCTGGAACTCCCAGTTGTAGTACTTGTCCCAGTTGATCGACCAGGTCATCAACCCGCGCAGCGCGGGCGAGGTGCCGCCGCGCAGCGTGTACGAGCCGCAGCCGCTGCCCTTGACCAGGCAGTTGACGGCCGTCTGGACGTCCGCGGGCGAGGTGTAGCCGTTGCCCGCGCTGACCGCGGCGGGCAGGCCGATCGCGATCTGGTCCGGCCGCAGCCCGGGGAAGAACTGGCCGGTGTTCGCGACGCTGAACCCGGCCTTGAGCATGTCCGTCATCGCGATGTGGAAGTCGGCGCCGCCCATGTTGTGGTACTGGTTGTCCAGGCCCATGACCGGCCCAGAGTTGTAGTCCTGGACGTGCAGCACGGTGAGCGAGTCCCGCAGCGCGTGGATGACCGGCAGGTAGGCGCCGGTCCGCGCGTCCCCGGCGCTCGTGCCGCCGTAGAACTGGTAGCCGACCTGCACGAAGAAGGTCTCCGGCGCCATCGTCAGCACGAAACCCGAGCCGTACTTGGCCTTGAGCGTCTTCAGCGCGGAGATCAGGTTGACGATGACCGGCGTGGTCGGGTTGCGGAAGTCGGTGTCCCCGGCGTTGAGCGACAGCGAGTGACCCTCGAAGTCGATGTCGAGGCCGTCGAGCCCGTACTTGTCGATGATCGCGGAGACGGAGCTGACGAACTTGTCCCGCGCGGCGGTGGAGGTCAGCTGCACCTGGCCGTTCTGCCCGCCGATGGAGATGACGACCTTCTTGCCCTGCGCCTGCTTCGCCTTGATGGCGGCGATGAAGTCGGCGTCGCTCTCGACGTTCGGGCATTCGGCGACCGGGCACCGGGTGAAGCGGATGTCGCCCGAGGTCACGGAAGTCGGCTCCCCGAAGGCGAGGTCGATGATGTCCCAGGCGGCGGGCACGTCGGCCATCCGCACGTAGCCGGAGCCGTTCGCGAAGCTGGCGTGCAGGTAGCCGACGAGCGCGTGCTTGGGCAGCCCGGTGTCGACGCACCCGGTGGTGGTGGCACTGGTGGTGGCGGATTTCGGCGACTCACCGGCACTGTTGTAGGCGGCGACGGCGTAGCTGTGGGTTTCGCAGGCCTTCAGTCCCGAGATGGTGGCGCTGGTCCCGGTCGTCGTGGCGACGACGGTGCTGCCTTCGTAGACGCGGTACCCGGTCACGGTGCCGGCGCTCGCGCCCCAGCTGAGGGCGATGGAGTTCGCCGTGATGCTGCCGGTGGCCGGTACGCCGGGCGCACCGGGCGTGCCGGGGGTGTTCCCGCCGGGGCCGTCGAGGACGACGTCGTCGGCGTAGTAGGTGCCGGCGCCGTACCAGCCGTGGAGGTAGAGCTGGGCGGAGGTCTGGTTGCCGGTGGTGAAGGTGAGCTGCAGCTGGTTGTACGCGCTCGCGTTGCCGGACCAGGTGGAGGCGCCGCCGGTGATGCCGAGGTAGACGGGGTTCCCGCGCACCCAGGCGGAGACGGTGTAGGTCGTGTTCGGCTGAACGGACACGGTTTGGGAGCACTGGGCGTAGTCGGCACCGACGGGCGTGGCGGCGAGGGCGTAGCTGCCGCCGTGCACGGGGGTGCTGACGGTGGTGGCACCGGAGCAGGTCCAGCCGGAGAGCGAGCCGGCTTCGAAACCGGGGTTGGCGAGGAGGTTGGCCGCTTCGGCGTTGCCGGTCAGGAGACCGGAGAACGCCAGTACCAGGGCGGCGAGGGTTGCGGACAGTCTGGAACGCCTCATCGGGTCCTCCAGTCGGGGAGATACCCGGTATTGTCTAGACCAATATGTAAAATGTCCAGACCAAATGAGGGTGGGACCGTCGCGGGCGAGCCGGCCGGCGGTGCGGCGATGTCATGAAAGGGTCGTTCATGGCGCCTGACGAGATGAACGACCCTTTCATGACATCCCCCGCGGCCACGATCAAGAACGAAGCTCCGCGAGCACCCTTGACCACCAGCCGGGAAAGAAGGGCCAGCCCATCGCGGGCGAGCCGGCCTGCGCCCCGACGAAGTCAGGTCAGCACGGCGGCCGCGCAGTCTGCCCGGCGCTGCGGCAATGTCATGAAAGAGTCGTTCATGGCGTCCGACGAGGTGAACGACCCTTTCACGACATCCCCGCGGCCGCGATCAAGAACGAAGCTCCGCGAGCACCTTGGCCACCAGCCGGGTCCGCCCCGCGCGCGAGCGGTCGATCACCTGGACGCTGCGCCACCCCGCCGGAACCCGCTCCGCGAGCAGCTCCTCGCGCCACTTCCCCACCCGCCGCACGTGGCGCGCGAACGACCGCGGCCGCACGACCCGGCCGCGGCGGCGTTGCCCTTCCAGCGCCTGCTCCGCCGGGACGTCGAGGAACAGCAGCCGGACCGGACGGCCGCTCACCGCGCCGACCAGGGCCAGCAGCGCGCGGGTCGAAGCCCTCGTCGACGGTTCGTGCACCACGATCGGGCCCGCCGCCCCGAGCGCGCGGCCGACGATCCGCGCGCGGTGCCAGGCGTGCACCACCGGCCGGTAGCAGCGGTACGGCACCGCGGGGGCCACCGCCCCGAGCCGCTCGCGGACCTGGTCGGAGTCCAGCACCGGCAGGCCCGTCGCCGCGTGGCGGAGCATCGTCGTCTTGCCCGCGCCCGGGAGGCCCGCCACGACCAGCATGTCGCGTGGCCCGAGTTCGATGACAGTGGGCTCGCTCATGCACCCTCAACGCCCGGCCGAAGGTAATGGTTCCTTTACTATCGACTCACGGACAGTAATGGGAACATCTTTCGCGGGGTGTGTGCCACCCGGCCGGACGCGCGGTCATCACGCGCCGTGCCGTGAGGCCGGAAACCCATGCAGGACAACGCATCCGACGACGGCCACTTCGGGTGAAGTTGCCGCGCGCCCCTTCCTTGTGCCCGGAAAACGCTTATCTTCTGAAGGGGACACCGCTAGAACAGGGGACCTCGTCATGACCCAGTCGCTGGAACTCCCGGTCCAGGAATTCTGTCTCGATTGGACACTCACGGGCGACGAAGGAAGCAAGGTCGCGGTCACCCTCAGCGGGCAGGTGTCGCTGCTCGACAACAACCGGTTCTACAAGATCGACGGCGTCGTCTACGTCACGGAGGGTGACGCCGACATCCGCGCGGTCGGCAACCCGTGCCTGTCCGTGCGGCGCAACGGCGTCGAGAAGACGGGGCGGCAGTGGGGCTGGGAGATGTGCTCGGCCCGCAAACGCCTGGCCGCACTCAACACGATGGAGGGCTACTTCGTCCGGACGGGTTACTGGGCGCCCGCCGACCGCGCCATCCAGCTGAGCCTCTGCGCCGAATCCGGGTGGAGCCGGCGCAAGAGCTACAGCCCGCACGTCACCGTCCGGATGGTCGACTGACCATTGAGGCTTATTCTGGTTAGGCCGCCACGCCCCCACCGGATACCGCTGGTCACCGCGAAAGTCATGTGGCGGCCGACGGCCGAATAAGTCTCATTGTGGACGCCCGGCGCCGCGCCGCCGCGACGACCAGCCCGGCCGCGAGCGCCCCCGCCACCGCGCACCCGGCGCCGAACCCGGGCGACGGCTCGTGCAGGCGCAGCACCGACACGCACAGCCAGACCGCCGCGCCGAACAGGATGCCCAGCACCGGGCCGCCGACCGGCGCGCCGCGCCAGCGGTGGCCGTTGCGGATGGTGCGCAGCCCGGATTCGAGGTAGGCGAGCGCGAACAACGCCAAGATGAGGCTGCCCGCGCCCATCGCGCTGGCCAGCGGGTGCTGGCTGGTGAGGAGCGTGAACGTCTGGGTGATCGGGCCGGTCCGGACGGTCGCCGTGACCGCGCCGCCGACGATCCACCGCGCGATCCCCGGCAGGGTGAGCTCCGCGGTGAAGCCGTTGCCCTCGGGTTTCGCGGTGGTTTCCGCCGAGCCGAGCGGGATCCCGGCCGCGGACAGGTCGATCGCGACCGGCCCGGGGTTCCCGGAACCGCTGAAGATGAGCGGCTTGCTGAGGTCCACCTCGACCGGCGCCGAGACGGCCGTCCCGCCGAGGTTCAGCGTCGGCGACGCCGAGTGCGGCAGCCGTTCGGGGTTGAGCAGCGCGAGGACGATCAGCGCGAGGCCCGCGAGCGCCGCGCCGACGCGCAGCCAGATCACGGGCGCGGCCGAACTCCCCGGCTGTTGGGCGGGGTTCGGGTCCAGGTGGGGATGTGGCGCGGCCAAGGTGGGGTTCGGGGCGCCGGGCCGCTGGACCGGGCGGGTACGAGCGGGATCGAGGGCCGCCGACCCGGGCCCGGCCACCTGCGCGGCCGGGGCCGTCGGTGCGTTCAACCCCGCGATCACCCTCGGCGGCAGGTGCAGCACCGGCACCCCGGACCGCTCCAGCCACCCGGGTCCGTACACCGCCGTCGCCGCCGCGGCCAGGTCGGCCGCGAACGACTCCGCCTCGCGATAACGCGAGTCCAGTTCACGCGCCAGGCTTCGCATCACCACGCCCGCGATCGGCATCGGGACGCCCGCGATCGGCATCGGGTCGGTGAACATGTGCTGGCGCATCATGCTGATCGCGCCGCGGGTGTTGTCGAACGGCAGGCGGCCCGACAGCAGCTCGTACAGCACCGTGCCCGCCGCGTAGACGTCCGCCGCCGGGCTCAGCGCGTTGCCCATCGCCTGCTCGGGTGCGATGTACGCCGGGGTGCCGAGGATCTCGCCGCCGTGGGTCACCAGGGTGGCGCCTTCGCTGATCACGCGGGCGATGCCGAAGTCGGCCACCTTCACCACGCCCTGCGTGCTGAACAGCAGGTTCCGCGGCTTGACGTCGAGGTGCAGCACCCCCGCCAGGTGCGCCGCGTGCAGGCCGGCCAGCATCGCCAGGCCGATCGCGCACGCCTGCTCGCCGCTGACGCCGTCGCCGTGGAAGCGGCTGTGGACCGTGCCGCCGTCGAGGCGTTCCATCACCAGCAGGTGCTCGCGGCCCGTGCGGACGTAGTCGTACACCGGAACGATGTGCGGGTGGTCCAGGCTCGCCAGCACCCGCGCCTCGCGGTCGAAGAGCTCGCTGCTCGTCGCGTGGTTGAGGACGTCCCAGGGCAGCTGCTTGATCGCGACGCTGCGGCCGAGCGTCCGGTGCACGCCGGCGAACACCACGCCCATGCCGCCTTCGCCGATTTCCGCCCCGATGTCGTACTGCGGCAGGGCGGCGATCAGCTCGGCCGGTGCGCTCATCGGGTGAATTCCTGCGTCGACGGCAGCGGCAGCCGGGTCGTGACGCCGTCTTCGGCGGGCGTGACCGCCGGCGGTGCCGGATGCGGGGTGAGGTAGCCGAGCAGGAACGCGATCGCCGCGGCGCCCAGCACCACCGGGAGCTCGATCGCCGGCTCCGGCGGGACGAGCCGCAGCACCGACAGGCTGATCACCGCGACCAGCCCGGTGCCGAACCCGGCGGGCAGGAAGCGCAGGCCGCGGCGCCAGCGGTTGGGCGCCAGCCGGTGCCGGGCCAGCGCGAGCAGCGTGGCCGCCCAGGCGAGGACCGTCAGCACGAGCATCGCCAGTCCGAAGACGCCGTACACCGACCAGACGGAGCCGCGGACGTCGGCGACCGTCGTCGCTTCACCGAGCGTGGCGCGCTGCGCGTCGAGCAGCTCCACCGACGACGGCAGCAGCCCGGTCGCCTGCCCGCTGAGGTCACCGAGGTCGAGCACGAACGTCCGGGTCGCCGAGCCGCGGGCCGGCACCTCGAACGGCGCTGTCGTGTCGTAGGCGAAGAACGTCAGCGCGAGGGCGACCCCCGACAGCCGCACGCTGCGGACCTTCACCGGCGCGGTGCCGGTGTTGGTGGCCACGACCTTCAGCTCGACCTGGCTCGCCGGGTCGATCGGGACGGTGGCGTCCTCGATCGGCCGCTGGTCGATCGACACCTGCACCCCGAGCGAGCCGGATTCGGCCGACGCGGCCGGCGCGCCGAGCACCACCGCGCACAAACCCAACGCAACCCCCGCCGCGATGACACGTCCCATTGGGCATCCCCTACTTGCGTTATCCAACTCGTCCGGAATGCTACAGCGAGCACACACCGGGGAGGGACGTCCGATGCGATTCGTGGTTCGGCTGTTTTCGGTCGCCGTGGCCGGAACGTTGCTCTTGCTCACCTTCGCGGGCAACGCCAACGCACAATACACATCGTCGGTTGGTTTGAAACCGTCGAGCGGCAAGGCCGGGAGTTCTTTCACCATTTCCTGGAATTTCTACCCGTGCGCCACGGCGATCACCTTTTCCTGGAACGGCACGCCGATGTGGACGGCGAACGCGAGCCTCGACCAGACGAGCGGAACGGTCGCGGCCACCGTGCCCGCGGGCGCCCAGCCGGGCACCTACCCCGTCACCGGCACCTGCACCAACGCGCGGACCAAGCTGCCGCTCACCGCGAGCAGCCGGTTCACGGTGACCGCGACGCCCACCACGACCCCGCCCCCACCCACGACGACCACCCCGCCGGTCGTCACCACGCGGCCGACCCGGCCGGGCACCACCACGACCCCGCCCCCGACGATCACCACCCCGCCGTCCACCACGACCACCCCGCCGACGACAACGACGCCGCCCACCACGCCCGGCACCCCCACCACCACCAGCACCGAGCCCAAGCCCGGGGAACTGGTGCTCGACCGGCCGAGCATCCAGCCCGGCGAGTCGCTCGCCGCGTCCGGGCGGGGGTGCCAGCCGGGCCGGGTCGTGACGCTCACCTCCGACGGCGCCGAGGTCGGCTCGGCCGTCACCGACGGCTCCGGCGCGTTCACCGCGCCCGTCGAGTTCACCCGGATCGAGGCCGGGCGGCACACCGTCGTCGCCGAGTGCGGGGTGCGGCTGACCGGGGCCGTCGACCAGGTCGTCACCCGCTCCTCCGGCGGCCAGACCGGCACGCTGGTCGTCCTCGTGTTCTTCGTCCTCGCCGGCATCACGGTGATCCGCTTCCGGTGATCCCCGGTTGACAGGCAGCCGTGTGGCTGCCTATCGTCAAAAGGCAGCCAGACGGCTGCATGTTTGAAGGGGCACAGCCGAGGAAGGCGCGATGGACGAGGTCTTCAAAGCGCTGGCCGACCCCAGCCGGCGACGGCTGCTGGACGTGCTCAACGAGCGCAACGGCCAGACCCTGCGCGAGCTCTGCGCGGGACTGGACATGGCCCGCCAGTCGGTGAGCAAGCACCTGGCCGTGCTCGAGGCGGCCGGGCTGGTGACGACCACCCGGCGCGGCCGGGAAAAGCTGCACCACCTCGACGCCGCGCCGATCAACGCGATCGCCGACCGCTGGATGACCCGCTACGACCGCAGGCGGGCCGGCGCGCTGGCCGACCTGAAACGAGCACTGGAGTCCGCACCGATGAACGAATTCGCCTACACGACCTACATCAACACGACGCCGGAAAAGCTCTGGCAAGCGCTTACCGACCCGGCCTTCACCCGCCAGTACTGGGGCGTTTCCTTCGAAACCGACTGGAAAAAGGGCTCGCCGATGATCTGGGACGAAAGCGGCGCGAAAACGGAACACCCGGACCAGGTCGTCCTGGAATCAGATCCGTACCGCCGGCTTTCCTACACCTGGCACACCTTCACCGCGGAATGGGCGGCCGGCAACGAGATCGATGCCGAAACGCTCGCAAAACTGCAGGGCGAAAGCCGCACCAAGGTCACGTTCACCCTCGAACCGCAGGGGGAAATGGTGAAGCTGACCGTGCTGCACGACGGTTTCGACGACGACAGCACGACGCTGGCGATGTGCAGCCAGGGCTGGCCCGCCCTGCTGTCGAGCCTGAAAACGCTGCTGGAGACCGGTGTCCCCCTTCCGTGATCCCGGCCAATCGGTCGATCCTCCTGAACGCGACACATCTGGCACAGGGAAAAGTCTGAATCCTCCCCTTTCGTGGGCGGCAGGCTGAAGTCCGGGTGAATTCCCGCCGATCGACGCCATCCGATGCGGTTTCGCGGGCGTTAGGCTCGCATAATCCGTGACCGGTGATGGTCCGATCGAGTGACGGGAGAGTGCGCGTGCCGGGGTCAGTACGTGCTCGCTGGATCGCGGCGGCGGTCGTGCTCGTCGTCGTGGCGGGCGCTGCCGTGGTGTTCTGGCCCGACCGGGCCGCCGCCGGCGATCCGGAGATCGCGGTTTCGCGCTCGGCGTGCGGCACCGGCTGGTCCGAGCCGAAGCCCGGCCCGCAGACGTTCCGGCTGCACAACACCGGCTCGGTGACCGCCGAGGTCGACCTGATCGACCCGGCGACCGGCGTGATCTACGGCGAGGTCGAGGGCCTCGGCCCGGACACCACCCGCCCGCTCCAGGTCAACCTGGGCAACGGCAGCTACGCGTTCCGCTGCCTGCCCGAGGACGCGGGCGCGATCGTCGGGCCCGCCGTGCGGATCAGCGGTGGGGCCGACCGGACCGGGCCGGGCGTCGCGCCGGTGACGCACAACGACCTGCTCGGCCCGCTCAAGGCCTACCAGCAGCACGTCACGACCGGGCTCGGCGAACTGGTCGCGGACACCGGCGCGCTGAAGGCCGCCGTGCACGGCGGGGACCGCGCGGCGAGCCGGGCCGCCTGGCTGACCGCGCACCTGACCTACGAACGCCTCGGCGCCGCCTACGACGCGTTCGGCGACTCCGACGGCGCCCTCAACGGCACCGCCGACGGCCTGCCCGCCGGCCCGGCCGATCCCGGGTTCACCGGCTTCCACCGCCTGGAGCAGGGCCTGTGGCACGGCGAGGACCTCGGCGCGCTCGCCGCCGTCGCCGACCGGCTGGACACCGACGCCCGCGCGCTGCAGTCGTCCTTCGGCGAGAGCCAGGTCGACGGCAACGACCTCGGGCTGCGCGCGCACGAGATCATGGAGAACACGCTGCAGTTCGAACTCACCGGCCGCACCGACTACGGCAGCGGCACCACCCTCGCCACGGCCCGCGCGAACCTCGACGGCACGCGCGCGGTGCTCGACGTCCTCCGCCCGCTGCTGGCCCCGCGCTACCCCGACCTGTCCAAGGTGGACAGCTGGCTGACGCGCACGCAGTCCGCTTTGGACGCCGCACACCGACCGGACGGCAGCTGGACTCCGCTGGCGCAGCTTTCCCAGCCGCAGCGGCAAAAGCTCAACGCCGACGTCGGCGAGCTGACCGAGCTGCTGGCCCCGATCGCCGCCATCGCCGAGCCGAGGAGGGTTTCGTGACCGGCCTGCCTCGTCGTTCGTTCCTGCGCCGCGCCGCGATGGGCGCCGGCCTGACCGTCGCCGCCGGGGCCGGGCTCGGTGCCTCCTCCGTCATCGACAGCGCGGCGCCCGTTCCCTTCCACGGCAAGAACCAGGCCGCGATCCTGCGGAACCCGCCGACGCAGACGATCGTCGCCTCCTTCGACGTCGTCGCGGAGTCCAAGGCCGAGCTGACCGAGCTCTTCCGCGCGATCACCGATCGGGCCCGCTTCCTCACCGCCGGCGGCGCTCCCGCGGCGCTGGGCATCAGCGCGCCGCCCGCCGACTCCGGGGTGCTCGGGCCGGTGGTGCCCGGCGGCGACCTCGGCGTCATCCTCGGGGCCGGCGCGTCGCTCTTCGACGACCGGTACGGCCTGGCGAAGCTCAAACCGTCCAAGCTCAAGCCGATGCCGACGTTCCCGAACGACGCGCTCGACCCCGCGCAGTGCCACGGCGACCTCAGCCTGACCCTGTCGGCGAACAGCACCGACACCGTGCTGCACGCCCTGCGCGACATCGCCCGCGCGACCCGCGGCGGCATGCAGCCGCGCTGGAAGCTGACCGGCTTCAGCTCCCCGCCGCGCCCGGCGGGCACCCCGCGGAACCTGATGGGGTTCAAGGACGGCACGGCCAACCCGACCGGGTCCGAAGTGGACCGTCTGGTGTGGACGACCGGCGCCGGCGAACCCGCGTGGACCGCGGGCGGCAGTTACCAGGTGGTCCGGCTGATCCGGATGCTGGTGGAGTTCTGGGACCGGGTTTCGCTGGCCGAGCAGGAGAACATGTTCGGCCGCCGCCGCGACACCGGCGCTCCGCTCGACGGGACCGAGGAGACCGACGTCCCCCGCTACGCCGACGACCCGATCGGCACGGTGATCCCGCTGACCAGCCACATCCGCAAGGCCAACCCGCGCACCCCGGAGACCGACCCGAGCCGGATCCTGCGCCGCGCGGTGAACTACGACCGCGGTGTCGACAGCAACGGCAACCTCGACATGGGCCTGATCTTCGTCTGCTACCAGCAGGACCTCGAGCGCCAGTTCGAGGCGGTCCAGACGCGGCTGGCCGACGAACCCCTGACCGACTACATCTCCCCGTTCGGCGGCGGCTACTTCTTCGCGCTGCCGGGCGTCACCGGGCCGGACGACCACTTCGGCCGCGCATTGCTCGCCTGACTGGCGATCCCACCACGAAAGGAATCTCCACTGTGGACACCAGAACCCGCCGGCGACGGCGCGGCCTGCTCGGTGCCGGGGCCCTCGCCTCGGTGGCCACGCTGGCCATCGTCACCGGCTCCGCGGCGACCACCGCGGACGCCCAGCCGCTGAACCTCTTCCCCGCCCACTGGATCCCGACGGCCACGCCGATCAAGCACGTCGTGGTCATCTTCGGCGAGAACATCTCGTTCGACCACTACTTCGGCACGTACCCGAACGCGGCCAACACCGACGGCACGCCGTTCCAGGCCGCGCACGGCACCCCGAAGGTCAACGGCCTCGACAAGAAGCTGCTGACCGACAACCCGAACGCGTACAACCCGAAGCGGCTCACGCACGAGCAGGCGATGACCTGCGACCAGAACCACAACTACGGCGCCGAGCAGGCCGCGTTCAACGGCGGCAAGATGGACGAGTTCGTCGAGAAGACCGAGACGGACAAGTGCACCGGCCAGCCCGTCCTGTTCGGCGAGCCCGGCCTGGTGATGGACTACTACGACGGCAACACCGTCACCGGCATGTGGAACTACGCCCAGCACTACGCGTTGAACGACAACTCGTTCAACACGGTGTTCGGCCCCTCCAGCCCGGGCGCGATCGACCTGATCTCGGGCAACACCCACGGCGTCCAGGCGGTCGACCCCGTCACGCACGAGCCGGTCAGCGACGCGTACGCGGTGCAGTCACCGGACGCCAACGGCGTCGGCACGATGATCAACGACCCGGACCCGGCGTGGGACGACTGCTCCGGCAAGAACCACACGAGCAAGGACAACCTGGCCACGATGCACGGCCGGAACATCGGTGACCTGCTCAACCAGCGCCACGTGACGTGGGGCTGGTTCCAGGGCGGTTTCCGCCCGACCGGTTCGGCCAACGGCTACGCGGTGTGCGGCCAGACCCACACGAACGTCGGCGGCAACGCGGTCGTCGACTACAGCCCGCACCACGAGCCGTTCCAGTACTACCCGTCGACGGCGAACCCGAAGCACCTCCCGCCGTCCTCGGTGCAGGCGATCGGGCAGACCGACCGAGCGAACCACCAGTACGACATCTCGGACTTCAACGACTCGCTGGCGGCCGGCTCGATGCCCGCGGTGAGCTTCCTGAAGGCCCCGGAGTACCAGGACGGCCACGCGGGCTACTCGGACCCGCTGGACGAGCAGCAGTTCGTGGTCAACGAGATCAACAAGATCCAGCAGTCCCCGGACTGGAAGTCGACCGCGATCGTGCTGGCCTACGACGACTCGGACGGCTGGTACGACCACCAGCGCTCGCCGATCGTCAACGGTTCCCACGACGCTTCGCAGGACCAGGCGGTCTGCACGGGCAAGCCGGCCGTCCTGGGCGGCTACGCGGACCGCTGCGGCTACGGCCCGCGGCTGCCGCTGCTGGTGGTTTCGCCGTTCAGCAAGGTGAACCACGTCGACCACACGCTGACGGACCAGACGTCGGTGCTGAAGTTCGTCGAAGACAACTGGTTCACCGGCCGGATCGGCGACTCGTCGTTCGACACGCGGGCCGGCTCGCTGACCGGGATGTTCGACTTCTGGCACCCGCAGGCGAAGAAGGTCACCTTGGACCCGAAGACGGGCGCGGTGACGCACAGCTAGCCCAAGCGCCCCAAGGCGGCCTTGGTTGCGTCTGACGCACCGAAGGCCGCCTTGGGTGCGTCAGACGCACCGAAGGCCACATTGGGGCGCTTCAGCCGACGGGGTCGAGGTCCCAGGTCAGGGTGACCACCGTGCCGCTCTCGCCGGCGGAGATGTCCGCGCGGTCGGCGCTGGCGCGCAGCAGGAGCAGGCCGCGGCCGCGCGGGGAGACCGGGCGCGGGTCGACCACCGGGGTCCGCCACCGGCCGTGGTCGGTGATCACCACTTCGACCCGGTCCTCGTACGCCGCCGCGTCCAGGTCGACCAGCCCGGAACCCGCGCCGTCGTAGGCGTGGTCGGCGACGTTCGCCAGCGCTTCGTACGCCGCCAGCACGATGTCGTGCGCCCGTGCCTCGTCGACGCCCGCCGCCCGCACCCACGCCATCAGGTCGTGCCGGAGCTTGCGCAGCGCCTCGGGGACCGCTTCGACGCCGTGGCAGCGGAACGAACCGGCCGGTTCGCGCATCGGGGCTCGCCCTTCTTCCGTGCCGGGGGCCGTCACGTGAGTGCTTCGTCGACCGTCGGGTGGACGCTGACCCACGTGTCGAGGCCGGTGGTCTTCAGCGGGCCGGACGTCACCGGGGAATCGCTGACCACCCGCAGCGCGTGCTCGGTCATCCTGCGGTGCGCCGACGCCAGCACCTGCAGGCCCGCCGAGCAGAAGAACGTCACCGACCGCAGGTCGACCACCAGCTTCTCCGGCTCGTCGGCCAGCACCGCGGCCACGACGTCCTCGAACTCCGGCGCGCTGAGCAGGTCGATCTCCCCCGCCACGCCCAGCACCGCGGCGCGGCCCCGCCAATCGAGCGTGACCGCCAGCTCGGTGGCGGGCAGGTCCCGTGATGAAGACGTCACGGCCCCTTATCGTGCCCCACTCCCCGGCAAACGGCTACCGGTGCGGGAGCTGCACCACCGAGACCCAGAAGTCGTCGATCTTCCGGACCACCTCGGTGAACTTCTCGAAGTCGACCGGCTTGGTGACGTAGGCGTTCGCGTGCAGCTCGTAGCTGCGCACGATGTCCTCCTGCGCCTCGGAGGTCGTCAGCACGACGACCGGGATCGTGCGCAGCTGCGGGTCCTGCTTGATCTCGCCGAGCAGCTCCCGGCCGTCCTTGCGGGGCAGGTTGAGGTCGAGCAGGATCAGCCCGGGCCGCGGTGCCGCCCGGAACCGCCCCTCCCGGTTGAGGAACTCGAGCGCCTCGACGCCGTCGGCCGCGACGTGCAGCGCGTTGCGGATCTTGTGGTGCTCGAACGCTTCCCGCGTCATCAGCACGTCGCCGGGGTCGTCCTCGACGAGCAGGATGTCGATCGGGGCAGGCGCCTGCGTCATACTTCCCCATTGTCCTCTCGCGCCGGCAGCGTGAAGCGGAACGTCGTGTCGGTGGCCGCGGTGTCGAGCCAGATCCGGCCGCCGTGGTACTCGACGATCCGGCGGCACAGGGCGAGCCCGATGCCCGTGCCCGGGTAGGCCGAGCGCGTGTGGAGGCGCTGGAACAGCGCGAACACCCGTTCGGCGTATTCGGCGTCGATGCCGATGCCGTTGTCCGACACCGAAAACACCCAGTCGTCGCCGTCGCGCTCCGCGGTGACCCGGACTTCCGGCGGGGTCTCGCCCTTGAACTTCAGCGCGTTGCCGATCAGGTTCTGGAACACCGCCGTCATCAGGGCAGGCTCGACGCGCACCTCGGGGAGGTCGACGTGGGTGACCTTGCCGCCGCTCAGGGACAGCGCGACTTCGAGGTTCGCCAGCGCGTCGTCGACCAGCCGGTCGGCGCCGACCAGCACGTGCTCGCCCGGTTTCCGGCCGACGCGCGAAAACGCCAGCAGGTCGTTGATCAGGATCTGCATCCGCTTCGCGCCGTCGACGGCGTACTCGATGTACTGCTCGCCGCGCTCGTCGAGCAGGCCCTGGTAGCGCCGCTGGAGCAGCTGGCAGAAGCTGGCGACCTTCCGCAGCGGCTCCTGCAGGTCGTGCGAAGCGACGTAGGCGAACTGTTCCAGGTCGGCGTTGGACCGCTCCAGCTCGCGCGTCCGCCGGTCGAGCAGCGCGTGCGCGCGCTCCAGCTCGGCGACCTCGTCGAGGATGCGCTGCCGCATGGCTTCGACGTCGGCGCCGAGCTGCGCGATCTCCCGCGGCCCGCTGCCGTGCACCGGCAGGTGGACGTCCTGGTCGGCGACCTGGCGGACCTCGTCGGCCAGCCCGAGGATCGGCCGGGTGATGATCCGCCGCAGCCCGAAGGACAGCAACGCGAACAGCACCACGAGCAGGACGCCGATGACGACGAGCATCTCGTTCAGCAGGCTCGCCGCGGCGTCGAGCCGGGCCCGGCCGGCGTCCCGGACCGCGGCGAGGTGGCCGAGCTGGGTGTCGAGCGCCGAGCGCACCGCGTTGAACAGCTCCTGGCCGCGCGCGACCTCGGCCGGGGTCACCGGCGGCGCGCCGGGCGCGATGGCCGGCGCGGCGGCGGCCTGCCACGTCGTGGCGGCCCGCAGCACGGCTTCGAGGTCGTCACCGAGCTCCGTGCCCGGGACCGCACCGGCCTGCCGCAGCTGGGTGACGGCGACGGCCTGCGCCTGGACGCCGTCGGTGTAGGGCGCGAGGAAGTCCGGCCGGCGGCCGAGCTGGTAGCCGCGGACGCCGGTTTCCTGGTTCAGCAGCGCCGTCGACAGCTGGAGGGCGGACAGGCGCTGCGGGCCGATCACGTCGAGCAGGCGGTTGCGGGAGGCGGTGAGGTTGTGCAGCGCGATCCCGCCGCCGATCAGCGCGGCGAGGAGCAGCGCGGTCTCGGCGACGGCGAGCAGGGTCAGCCAGCGGCCGATCGACCAGCCGCGCGCTCCGGCGGTCATCGGGCGGGCTCCCCGGGTTCGTGGCGGAGCAGGGCGAGGGCGACGTCGTCGTCGAGCGGCCCGGAGTTGAACCGCTCGGCGCGGGCGATCAGCTCGTCGAGCAGGTCGGTGCCGTCCAGGCCGCCGCGGTGGCGGATGTCGAGCACGAGCTCGGCCATCCGCTCGTGGCCGAGCCGTTCGGACCCGGCGCCGACGCGGCCCTCGAAGACGCCGTCGGTGTAGAGCAGCAGCGACCACCCCGGCTCCAGCGGGACGTCGAGGGCCTCCCACTTCGCGCCCTCGACGATGCCGAGCGGGACGCCTACGCGGCCGCCGGAGAGCAGGTGCCCGTCGCCGGGGGTGAGCAGCAGCGGCGGCAGGTGCCCGGCCAGCGACAGGCGCAAGGATCTTCGGTCCGGCGCGACGACGACCATGCACACCGTGGCGAACAGCGGCTCGATCCGCTCGTGCACCAGCACCCGCTCGACCATGCCCAGCACGTCGGCCATCGGCAGGCCGGCCATCACGAGCGAGCGCCACGCGATCCGCAGCGCGACGCCGAGCGCGGCCTCGTCCGGGCCGTGGCCGCAGACGTCGCCGATCATCATGTGCACGCTGCCGTCGGCGAGTTCGATGGCGTCGTAGAAGTCGCCGCCCAGCAGGGATCCGTTGCGGCCGGGCCGGTAGCGGGCGGCCAGGTCGAGGTGGGGGTCGCGCAGCAGCGGGCTGGGCAGCAGGCCGCGTTCGAGCCGCGCGTTCTCCCGCGCGAGCAGCTGTTGCTGGAGGAACTGCTGCTCGACCTGCTCGGCACGCTTGCGCTCGCGGGCGAAGCGCAGCGCCTTCACCAGCAGGGGCCCGTCCACCTGGTCCTTGACGAGGTAGTCCTGCGCGCCGGCGGCGACCGCGGCGACGCCGGTGGCCTGGTCGTGCCCGCCGGTCAGCACGACGATCGCGACGCCGGGCGCGTGCTGGCCGAGTTTCGTCAGGCCGCTGAGGCCCATCGCGTCGGGCAGCTGCAGGTCGAGCACGACGCAGTCGGCGGTGAGCGGGCCGGTCAGCGCGGCGGAGAGCGTCTCGACGCGTTCGAGGGAGAACGGCACGGCCGTGTCCGCCAGCATCTCCTCGACCAGCAGCGCGTCGCCGTCGTCGTCCTCGACCAGCAGCACCCGCAGGCGGGTGCCGGGATCCCACGATGAGTCGTGCGCGGCGGTCACCGGCTTCTCCCGTTCGGCTGCCCTCGGCCAGCACATCCAGACGATCAACCCTAGCGGCACCGGCGTCGGCCGCCTACGGCCGCGGAACCGGTCTCACCGGGGTAGCGCTTTATAGCACTCCGGTGTGACACCGGGCGGGTAACAGTTCGGTGCACGGCCGTGCCGGATCCGGTCGTTCCCGGCCTACGCTCCGGCCATGCCCGCCCGCCACGCCGCTTTCGCCTGGTGGGGCGCGACGGCGTGCTGGTTCCTCGGGACGTTGCTGGGCGGGCGCCGGACACCCGTGGAAGCGGCCGTCCCGCCGCCGGTCGCGGTGCTGGTGTACGCCGTTTGCGCGGGGCTGTGGGCGTTGCTGGTGTACGGCGTGTACCGCGGGGTGAAGGGAACGCGCGTCGCGCTGGCGGTCGTCGGCGCGCTCGGCATCGTCGACCTCGTGGTGCAGCTGGTCGGCGACGTCGTGACCCGCGCGTACGGGCACGGCGCGTTCTTCCTGGCCGCGCTGGTCCTTTCGGGCGCGGGGTTCGTCCTGCTGTTCAGGCCCAGCTGACACCGGTCTCGGCAGCGTGAAGGTACGCCGCGTCCAAAGCACCCCAATGTGGCGTTCGGTGCGTTGAGCGCACCCAATGTGGCATTCGGTGCGTTGGACGCACCCAACGCCACATTGGGGCGCATGAGACCGAGCCGCGATCCCGGCACCGGCGGACAGCGGACGGCCGCGCTGGTCCTTTCGGGCGCGGGTTCGTCCTGCTGTTCAGGCCCCGCTGAGCCGCGCGGCGAGGAACTCCTGCTCGACGGCGTTGTCGCTCAGCTCCAGCGCGGCCCGGTAGGCCTCGGCCGCTTCGGCGTCTCGGCCGAGGCGGTGCAGCAGGTCCGCCTTGGTGGCGGGCAAGTAGCGGTAGCCGGCCAGCCTGCCGGCGGCTTCCAGCCTGCCGACCTCGGCGAGCGCCGCCGCCGGACCGTCCACCATGGACAGTGCGACCGCGCGGTTGAGCGCCACCACCGGCGACGGCCACAGGCCCAGCAGCACGTCGTACAGGACGAGGATCTGCGGCCAGTCCGTCTCGGCGTAGCTCGGTGCCTGCGCGTGCAGCGCGGCGATGGCGGCCTGGACACTGAACCGCCCGGGCGGGCCGGCCTTCAGCGCCTCGACGACGAGCCGGTCGGCCTCGGCGATCAGCCCGGTGTCCCAGCGAGCGCGGTCCTGGTCTTCCAGCCGCAGCAGCCGTCCCGCGGCGTCGGTCCGGGTGGCACGGCGGGCCTGGTGGACCAGCAGCAGCGCCAGCAGCCCTGCGACCTCGGTGTCGGCGGGCAGCAGGGCACGCAGCAGCCGCGCGAGGTCGAGGGCGCGCCCGGTCAGCTCGTCGCGGACCAGGCCGGCGCCGGTGGGCGCGGTGTGCCCGGCCGAGAAGAGCAGGTGGACGACGGTCAGCACGACCGACACCCGCGCGGGCAGGTCGGCGGCGGACGGCACCGCGTACGGGATGCGCGCGGCCGCGATCTTCTTCTTCGCCCGCGTGAGCCGGGCGGCCATGGTCGGCTCCGGCACCAGGAACGCGTGCGCGATGTCGGCGGTCGCGACCCCGCAGACCAGGCGCAGCGTCAGCGCGATCTGCGCCTCCTGCGCCAGCGCCGGGTGGCAGCAGGTGAAGACCAGCCGCAGCCGGTCGTCCGGGATCGGCCCGGCCGGCTCCGGCACGTCGGCGGCCTCGGGCTCGACCAGCAGCGGCAGCTTGCGCCGCAGCACCTCCCGGTGCCGGACGCCGTTGAGCGCGGTCCGGCGCGCGACCGTGGTCAGCCACGCGCCGGGCCGATCCGGGACGCCGTCGCGCGCCCAGCGTTCGAGGGCCTGCAGGTAGGCGTCCTGCACGGCCTCCTCGGCCTCGTCGAGGTCGCGGGTGACGCGCACCGTCGCGGCGAGCACGGCGGCCCACTCGCGCCGGTGCGCCTCGGCGACGGCGTCCGCGGCGGAGCTCAGTCCGGCACCACCTGGAAGTCGATCAGCGGCCGGACCTCGACGCCGCCCTCGACGACCGGCGTCAGCTTCGCGCAGGCCAGCGCGTGGTCGAGGTCGCGGGCTTCGAGCAGGTACACCCCGGCCAGCACCTCCTTGGTCTCGACGAACGGCCCGTCGGTGACGAGGTCGCCGCGGATCGCGGTGGCCGTCTCGTTGGGCTGCAGCGCCAGGCCGGCGGTCACCTTCCCGCCCAGCTCGCCGATCCGCTCCGGCAGCCCGATGTGCCGGTCCATGATCTCCTTCGGCAGGTCTTCGGGCGGGACGCGCTCGTAGATCAGCACCGCGTACTGCGCCATGTCCGGTTCCTCTCGTCGTGGTCCTTTCCTACCCCGTCACGCGAGCGGAGGCGAAATCGACAGCTCAGAACAACGGACGTCCGGAATCCTTCGCGGCGACGTACGCGCGCCAGTCGGTGGTGACCTGGTCGGCGTAGCTCGTCGCGAAGGCGCGGGTCTCGGCCTGCAGGCCCGGCACCGACGTGATCGCGCCGTCGATGGCCGCGTCCGCGGAGTAGCCGAGGCCGGTGCCGGGGATGTCCTGGTCGGCGCGGGCGTGCGCGGCGGCGAGCAGGCGGCCGACGTCGCGGACGGTGTCGTCCCAGATCGCCGACGACGTCAGGTCGCCGATCTCCAGGTCTTCGGCGAACGGCGACTTCTCCTTCACCAGCACCGGGGTGGTCCCGACGCTCGCCCAGCCGGCCAGGGGTTCGGACTGGTTCGCGAGCCACCGCAGCGCCAGTGCCGGCCGCTGCCCGCCGGTCAGCGTGGTGGCGTTCGGCGCGAGCTGCTTCGGCGCCGGGTCGACCTCCTGCTTGAGCTCCAGGATCCGGTCGTCGGACGCCGACGTCGTGTCGCCTTCGACGAGCACGTACCAGCGGAACCGGCCCAGGCTGCCGGTGCCCGCGCCGGTCCGCCGCCGGACGTCCTTAACGACGGCTTCGGCCGCCTTCAGCGGCTTGCCCGCGGTGGTCCGGTAGGCCGCGACCGCGTCGACCAGCTGCGTCCGGGTCGCCGCGGACACGGTCTGCAGCTCGGGGTCGGCCTTGAAGTGCCCGCCGGTGGTCCACTTCGCGACGAGGTCGGCCCGCTTGTCCGCCGCGGACGCGTCGATGAGGTCGCCGACGAGGTCGGAGGTGTTGCCCGCGGTCAGCCGCCAGCTCGCTTCGTCGTTCGTCCCGTGGAACTTCCCGATCCACTGGGCGTACTCGGCGACGAACGTGTCGACGTCGGTGGCGATCTGGCTCGCGCTGCGGCCGTCCGCGCGCCCGGCGAGCACGATCGAGACGGCCTCGCGGCGCAGCTCCCACGTCCACGAACCGCGCCAGGCGTCGTCGGTGTCGTTGATCGCGAACTGCTCTTCGTTGTCGGCCCCGCGGTCGGCGCCGGTGTTCTCGAGGTGGGCGTCACCGGTCAGCCACACGTCGCCGCCCGCGGTGGCGTACGCGGACGGCGCCAGTTCGCCGAGATCCCGGTAGTAGAGCGGCGAAGTGCCGCGGAAGAACGCCCACGCGCTCGACGCGAGCGCCTGCGTCCGCAGCGTCAGTTCGTCGTCGGTCGCGCCGGCGTTCAGCACGTGCAGCGCGTGGTCGCGGTCGTACACCACCGCGACCGGGTCGCGGGCGAGCCCGGCCGCCTCCCCGGGCGCGGCGGTGGCGAGCAGCGTGACTACGACCAGGGTCCCCACAGTGGTTCGGCGCATCCGAACAGAGTTACCGGGCCGAGGTGAATCCCGGTCAGCGTGCGGCCAACGTGACGGCGAACGTGTTGCCGTCACTCTGGAACAGTGAACTCAGGTACGCGGTGAACGTCCCGCAGCCGGTCAGCACCGGGATCGCGTACGTCCCGGTCACCGGCCCGCCGGTGGCGAGCGCGAACCCGCCGCCGGTGCGCAGGTCCACCGGGATCGGCGCGCTCGCCCGGCACCCCGCGTCGGCGACCGGCAGGCCGAACAGCGTCACCTGCGGGAGCGTCAGCGCCAGCTTCGCGTGCGCGACGAAGCCGTCACCGGTGAGTTCGCCGGTCTGCGGGCCGTCCGGGCTGAACTTCAGGTCGGCCGTCCCGGGCACGAACCCGAAGACCTTGAACTCCGCGCGCGTCCGGTCGAACGCCGGGGTGAACCCGGTGAACGAGCCGGTGACCGGCGCGGTCGCGCCCAGCGCCTTGAGCGTCGTCGTGCCGGTGACGCCGTAGTCGCGCACGGTCTGGGTGCTGCCCAGGTCGAACGACAGCAGCACCGGGTCCTGGCCGGCGTCGAGCGTGCAGTCCGAGGTGAACGAGCCGAGCCCGGTGAACGAGCCGTCGGCCTTCTTCGGCGTGAGGCGGGTGCTGAAGCCGCCGATCGTCAGCGCCGTCTTGCCCGCGTTCGGCAGCTGCACCGGCGGGACCGTGCCCGACGCCTGCGTGGTGAACGGCCCCGACGCCGGCACCGCCGTCTTCGCCACCGTCAGCGGCAAGGTCAAGGGCAGCGTCAGCGGGCCGTTGGTCAGCGTCACCCCTGCGGACGCCGTCCCTTCGATGCTCGCCGCGCCGACCAGGGCCAGGCCGCGGGTGGACTTGTCGGGCACGGTCACCGAGACCCCGAGGTCCGTCGTCGTGAACGTGCCGCCCGGCGCGGACGGCACGTCGAACGACGCCTTGATCTCCACGTCCAGCTTCTGCAGCCCGATCAACGGGAACGGGCAGGTGTAGGTCAGCTTCTTCGTGATCGGCGTCGACGCGTGCGCGGGCACGGCCGCGAGCGGCAGCACCAGGCAGGCGAGGGCCGCCGCGAGCAACGACCGGGCGTTCGGCACGGGATTTCCCTTCGGGGGCATGGCACCGGCCCCCGCCGCGGCGCGACGGGGGCCGGCAGATCGGGCTACTTCTTGGCGAGCACCAGGTCCAGCGAGTTGCCGTCGCTCTTGGCGAACGCGCTGATGATGTCGTTGAACGAGCCGCAGTTCTGCAGCGCGGACAGCGAGTAGGTGCCCGACAGCTTCCCGCCCTTGAGCAGGTCGAAGTCGGCGCCGGTGGTCATCTCGCTGGTCGACGGGGTCGTCGTGCCGCACTTCGGGTCGGTGCTGATCGGGATGCCGAACAGGTTGACCGTGGTGAGGAACGTGTCGAACTTGATGTGCGCCTTGAAGCCGGTGCCGACGAGCTCACCGGTCTGCGGGCCGTTCTGCACGACCTTGACGTCCGAGCTGCCCTGCAGGAAGCCGAACAGCTTGAAGTCGGTGTGCGTCGGTTCCAGGACCAGGTTGCCGGTGAACTTCTTGGCCGCCAGGTCGACGTCCGCGTCGAACGAGCCCTTGATCGGCGCGGTGCTGCCGAGGGACTTCAGCGCGGTCTGGCCGGTGATGCCGAAGGAGTACTTGATGCCCCCGCCCGGCGGCGGGGTCGTCGAAGTGGGCGGCGGGGTCGTCGAGGTGGGCGGCGGCGGGGTGGTCGAGGTGGGCGGCGGCGGAGTCGTCGTGCCGCCACCGCCGCCGTTGATGGTGATGGTGGCCAGGGTGTTGTTCTGGCCGGCGTCCTGCGTGCAGGGCGCGTCGATGGTGCCGTCCGGCGTGATGCCGGTGACCGAGCCGTCGGCCTTGCGCGGGGTGACCTTGAGGTTCAGGTCACCGACGGTGATCTTCGCCTGGCCGGGCTGGGTGAACGTCAGCGACGGCGTCTTGCCCGCCGCGTTGATGTTCATCTCACCCGAGGCCGGGATGTTCGTCTTGTCCAGCGTGATCGGGACGTTGACCGGGAGGTTCAGCCCCGGGGCGGCCACGGTCGCCGCCGCCGCCGCGGTGCCCTCGAGCGTCGTGGCGCCGATCAGGCTGAGGCCGCTGACGGTGTCCGCGTTGATCGTGGACACGGCCTTGATGTCGAAGGCGCCGGTCGGCTGCCCGGTGTTCACCGTGGTCGGCAGATCGGTGTTGATCACCACCTTCAGCCCCTGCGAACCCACCAGCGGGAAGGTGCAGTGGTAGTTCAGCGTCAGCGAGATCGGGTCGGCAGCACTGGCCTGCGCCCCGAGCACCAGCGCACTGGCGACCAGCCCCACCGCCGCCGTGGCCGCGGCGGCCGCGACCGCCGTCTTCTTCTTGCCTCTTGGGTGACTCACGATGGTCCTTCCGTGTATCAACAGTGATACGAAACGGCGCGCACATTCAGCGAGAATCGCGACCGACCGTAAGCTAACGAGTGCCGATGGCGTCAATCAAGAGCTTTTGGTGAAAACGCCACGCCACACCGGCAAATTGTCACACCGGCACGTCACGCGGCACAGGTTCCTAGCAGGCCGAGGAAGGTTTCCCCAGTACAGCGCGGTCGGCGAACCGCTGACGCGCGTGACAACTCCCCGCCGCGGAATGTTGACGCACGTGCCAACCGGTCATTCTCTCCTTGCTCGCGCACAACCGCGCCGCGTAGCTTCGAAACCCATGAAAAGAATGCACAGCGCGGTGCTCGCATTGGCGGCGACCGCACTTCTGTCGTGCGCTGCCTGTGGCTCCGACGCCCCCGCCGACCCCGGCCGCCACGCCGACCCGGCGGCCCTCGCCTGGGTCGACAAGGTGTGCACCGGCGTCGCCGCGGGCTCGGCGAAGCTGGCCCAGCCGCCCGCCGTCGACAACGCCGACCCGGTGAAGACCCGCGACGCGATGGTCGGCTTCCTGGCCCGGCTCGGCTCCGCCCTCGACGACATGGCGGGCGGCATCCGCGGGGCGGGCGTCCCGCCGGTCCCGGATGGACAGTCCGCAGTGGACAAGGCCACCGGCAACCTCACCGAGACCAAGGCCAAGGTCGGCGAGACGAAGACCAAGATGGAGCAGGCGAAGGTCACCGACGACGCCAGCCTGCGGAAGGTCATCGCCGAAGCCGACGCCACCATGGGCCAGCTCGCCGACCCGGAGGGCCCGATCAAGGACCTCAAGGCGAACCCCGAGCTGGACCTGGCCTTCAGCGAGTCCGCGACCTGCAAGCGCGTCTACGGGAGCGGCGCGTGACCGCCCGCCGCGTGCTCGCCGTCTTCCTGGCGCTGGCGCTCGCCGGCGTGTTCGCACCCGCGGCGTCGGCGGCGCCGGCGGCCGGTCCCTTCGACGACTCGTTCTACACGCCGCCGTCGCCGCTGCCCGCGGGCAAGCCGGGCGACGTGCTCCGCTGGCGCCCGTCGAACGCGGGCCCGCGCAAGGCGTCGGTCGACGCGTGGCAGGTGATGTACCTGTCGACGAACGCGCTCGGGCAGCCCGACGCGGTCACCGGCACCGTGCTGGTGCCCAAGACCGCGAACCGCGCCACCGCCCCGATCGTCTCGTTCGACCCGGGCACGCACGGGCCGGCGTTCGGCTGCACGCCGTCGAAGATGATCGACATCGGCGCGTTCTACGAGCAGCCGGGGCTCGACGACCTGCTCGACGCCGGGTACGCCGTCACCGTCCCGGACTACGAGGGCTACCAGAGCACGCCGAAGACGACCTACGTCGTGGGCCGCTCCGAAGGCCCGGCGGTGATCGACGGGGTCCGCGCGGCCCAGCGGCTCACCGCGGCCGGGCTGTCTTCGACGTCGAAGGTCGTCTTCCGCGGCTACTCCCAGGGCGGCGGGGCCGCGGCGTGGGCCGGGGAGCTGCAGCCGACGTACGCGCCCGAGCTGAACCTCGTCGGGATCGCGGCCGGCGGCGTGCCTTCGGACCTGGTCCAGGTGACGCTGCAGCTGGACGGGAAGTTCGGGTTCGGCGTGTTCGCCTACGCGCTGGTGGGGCTCGACCAGGCCTACCCCGAACTCCAGCTCGACTCGTTCCTCAGCGACAACGGCCGCGCGAAGCTCGCCGAGATGAAGCAGAGCGCGTGCACGTTCGAGCTGCTCACGACGTACGCGAACCAGAAGATCGCGGACTACACGACCGGCCCGGGCTACATCAAGCCCGCGTGGGTGGCCCGGCTGAACGAGAACAAGCTCGGCGGCACCCCGCCGAAGGTGCCGGTGTTCCAGTACCACGCCACCGGCGACCAGCTGGTGCAGTTCGCGCAGGCCGACGCGCTGCACCAGGCGTACTGCGCGGCCGGCGTGGCGGAGACGTGGAAGACCTACGACACCGACCACATCACGCTGGTCTACACCGGCAACGCCGACGTCCTGGCCTTCGTCAAGGACCGGATCGAGGGCAAACCGGCGAGCTCGAACTGCTGATCAGCGGTCGCGCCCGCCGTGGGGGCGCTGCTGCCAGGAGCTGATCACCGAGCTGACGTACTCGCGCCACTGGTCCTGCGGGTCCGGTGGCGGCGCCGCCGTCGCGGGACCCGCGGGCTTGCGGCCCGCGCCGGCCGGCGCGCTCGGCTTCTTGGCCGGGGAGTCGCGCACCTCGGCGGTGAGCGGCGGCGGCGCCGCGGACGCGCTCAGCGTCTCCACCGCCTCGCTGGAGGCCGGCGGCGGAACGGAGGCGGACGCACCGGGCGGCGGCACGGCCGTCCCGCCGACCTGGTGCGGCTGGAGCAGCACGACGGCGGCCAGCCCGAGCGCGACCACCCCGCCCGCGGCGAGGATGAACGGCTTCGTCCGGCGCGAGGTGTCGGCGGGCGGCGTGTCCCGCGGGCGTTCGTCCTCGGGCTCCGGCGCCGCGAGTTCGGCGTCGAGGATGGCGAGCGGATCGGGCTGGGGTTCGGGCGCGGGTTCGGGTTCCTCGGCGAGCTTCGCGTCGAGTTCACCGCGGATCATCAGCGGTTTCGTCTGCGAGAGGTTCACCAGTTCGGCGACCGAGGGCAGCTCGCTCCCCTCGCCCTTGCGTGCCATCGAAAGACCTCCACCCTGTCGGCGTCACCTGGAGGAACCATGCCCGAGCCGCGAGAGCTGCTCCGCTTCGCCGTCGTCGGCTCGGCCGCGTACGGAGTCACCCTACTGGGCGACTACAGCCTGAAGCTCACCGTGTTCCGGGACAAGCCCGTGACGGCGCTCGCGATCGCCACCATCGCCTCGACGGCGTTCGCGTACCTGCTGTCCCGGCGCTGGTCGTTCGCGGGCCGCGGCGGGCACCACCGGCTGCGCGAGGCGACGCTGTTCTTCGTGGTCAACGCGGGTGCGGTGGCCGTGAACCTGGTGCCGCCGCTGGTGTCGCGGTACGTGCTGCTGCTGGCCGTCCCGCACGTGGGGTTCGTGGCGCAGGAGGTCGCGGACTTCGTGGCGGGGATGGTGCTGGGCACGCTGGCCGGGACGGCGTTCCGCTGGTACGGCTACCGGCGGTGGGTGTTCCCGCGGTCAACGCCCCCAGCCGGCGTCCCCCGAGGTGGTGAACCCGAGCTTGCCGTAGAGCGGCTTCCCGGCCCGGTCGGGCGGTCCGCGATGTCATGAAAGGGTCGTTCACCTCGCCAGACGCCATGAACGACCCTTTCATGACATCCCCGCGGCCCGGGCAGACCGCACGGCCAGGTCAGCCGCGGTCCGGCAGCGCCCGCTCCGCCAGCAGCGCCAGCTCCAGCCGCAGCCGCTCGCCCGGGTCGTCCAGCCGCTCCCCGAACAGCTCGCCCAGCTTCTTCAGCCGGGCGCGGATCGTCTGCGGGTGCAGGTCGAGCAGCCGGCCCAGCTCGGGCGCGCTGCCCCGGGTCTGGACCAGCGCCAGCAACGTCTCCGCCAGCTGCTCCCGGCGCCGCCCGGACAGGCCCGACAGCGGCTCCAGCGTCGTCTCCGCGAGCTGCGCGACCAGGAACTCGTCCGCCAGCAGGAGCAGCGTCGTCACGTGGTCGCGGCACCAGACCACCGGGCCCGGCGCGTCCAGCAGCCCGCGCGCGGCCAGGTCGACCGCGCGGCGGGCCACCCGGAACGACTCGGGGGCCGACGCGAGCGGGACCAGCGGGCCGACCGCCGCCGTCCAGCCGGCCGGGAGCGCGGTCAGGCCCGCCAGGTCCGTGTCCGGGGCCGGGGTCAGCGCGGCGGGCGGGTCGCCCGACGGGTCGGCCGGGACGTGCTCGGGCAGCAGCCCGGGCGGGAACTCCGGGGCGCCCGGCAGCGCCCGGAACGCCACCGCGGCCACCCGCGAAGGCACCGGGAGCGCGGAGGCGGCGACCAGACCGTCCACTTCGGCCGGTGTGCGGCCGCCGAGGAGGGCGCGCAGCAGGCGGCGGTGGCGTTCGCCGGTGCCGGACACCGCCGCTTCGGCCGCGCTGTACCCCTCCGCGACCGCCGCCATCGACGTCTCGACGTCGGCGAACATGCCCTCGGCCGCGCCGTAGAGGACGTCGCCGGACAGGCCGGCTTCCCGTGCGATGTCGGCGATCCACCGCCAGGTCACCCGGCTCGACACGCGCACGGCCGCCTGCACGGACTCGCGGCTCAGGCCATTGTGGAACGCCGCGCGCCCGTGCCCGCGGAACTCGGCGAGCCGGTCGGCCTGCCACATCGCGGGCGTGCCGACGCGGTCGATGTCCCGCTCGATCCCGCGCCGCGCCTGCTCGATCGCGGCGGCGCGCGCCGGGCCGGAACCGAAACCCACGGAATATTCCGGAACTTCGGCGGCGATGGCGTCGACGCAGGCGCGGGCGATCTCCGGGATCCGCGGGCGCACGGCGTCGCCGAGCTCGTGCGGCAGCCGGGCCCACACCGAGCCGTCCGAGGCAGCGGGAACGCGCATGGGGAATTCAGTCCTCCACTGGGAATTGGCGCCTCAGAAATAACCCCCGCCACCTGACACGGAGCGTAGAACGCGCACCCGTCCGTGTCAAAAGGACGTGTCCGCGTCACCCTTTCAGGGAACCCGTCGTTGATTAATCCGTCACGCACCGGTCGGATACGCTCAGCCCACACCGGACTCGAAGGGGGATTTGGTGGTCGAGTACCGCAGCTTCCGCCTGCTGGCCTCGCTGCCACGCGCGCTCGGCGCGGGCCTGCGCCCGCACGTCAAGCACGCCGCGGCGTCGATGATCCAGGAGGTCCAGCGCACGGTCCCGGCCTACGGCCAGCCGCTCAAGGGCGTCTTCGGGAAGGTGCTGGTCAAGAGCGTCGAGTACGCGGTGCAGCACTGCGTCGACTCGATGGGCGAACCGGAGCTGTCCCACGAGCACTGGGTCGAGTTCTACCGCGGCCGCGGCCGGATCGAGTTCACCGAAGGCCGCAACCTCGACGCGCTGCAGGACAGCGCCACGATCGGGGCGCGGGTGGCCTGGCGGGCGATGCACCCCGGCGTCGTCGCGGCGGGTGTCGACCCGGCCGTGATTTCGGTCGCGGCGGAGGCCATCTTCGCCTACGTCGACGAGCTGTGCGCCACCGCGATCGAGGGCTACCAGGACGCGCAGGCCAAGGCCGAGGGCGCCGTCCCGGTCCGGCGGCGGCGCCTGCTGGAGCTGATCGTCCAGGGCCCGGAAGGCGCCCCGAGCAGCATCGCGGAGCTGGCAGGCGGCGCGGGCTGGCCCCTGCCGGAGACCGCGGCGATGGTCGCCCTCGAGCGCGGCCCGGACGCGGCCGACTTCCCGGCCGACCTGCTCGGCGACGGCGTCCTGGCCGACCTCGACGGCCCCGAGCCGCACCTGCTGACCCGCGACCCGGACACCGAGCTGAGGCCCCTGGAGGCCAAGCTCGACGGCTGGCGCGCGGCGGTCTCCCCGACGGTCCCGCTGGCCGACGCCCCGGCCGCCCTGCGCACGGCCCGCCGCGCGCTGTCCCTGTCCGGCCCGGACATCCCCGGCCCGATCATCTGGTGCCGCGACCACCTGGCCACGCTCTGGCTGCTGGCCGAGGACTTCCTGGCCGCGGAGCTGGCCCGCCAGAGCCTCGACCCGTTCGCCTCCCTGAGCGAAAAGCAGCGCGACCGGCTCGGCGAGACGCTCCTGGCCTGGCTGGAGACCCGCGGCGGAGCGCCCGAGATCGCCCAGCGCCTGGGGGTGCACCCGCAGACGGTCCGCAACCGCTTGCGCCAGCTGGAGGAGCTGTTCGGCGACCGGTTGAAGGACGCGGACGACCGGCTGGGGATGCAGCTGGCCCTGCGAGCGCAACGGCTGATGCGGGCACACCGCCCGTCGGAGCGCTGAGCCCGCGCCTCGCAGCGGCGATGGGGATTTGACCGGCACCCGCCGCGCCCGCCGCTCGCACCAGCTGCCCGAGCGCACTGCCGAGCCAGCAGCCCGCCTGCGGAGGTGGCCGGCCCCGGACATGGCCGCAACCCCAGCCCAGCCCCCGCGGCCGCCCAGCAAGCGCCCCAAGGCGGCCTTGGTTGCGTTGAATCAGCACTGCGGCGCGCAGCGCCTCCGTTGAGGGTGGTGGCGGGGGCATGGATGGAGCACCGAAGGCCACATTGGGGCGCTCGGGGCACCAGCTCAACGCCGCGTCCCCGCGGGCGTGCCGCCACGGGTATGGGCGGGGCCACTGAGCACCCGGTCCAGCGCGCGCACCGGCATCGGCAGCACCCGCCGCCAGGGGCGGCGCCCAGGCCGGGCCCGCGGCAGCGGCGGACCGAAATGAATACTCGCGCGGCAGGACATCAGCGCGTCCGGTGCGTCATTGCGACCATGCCGTCGAGAATTACTCGGATACCGCCGGAATGTCGATACACTTTACCCGCGCCCCGGTAAAACCCGCACGCGCGCACGTCTTTCCGCAAAGCTTCTTGTCATGCTCGGCGTGGATTCCCCCGCCGTGGTGTTCACCACACCGGCGCAAGTAGTCGGATGCCCTATTTTCAGCCTCGCGAGAAAGGCCGCCGATGACACTCCACACGCACGACCTCACCTTGCACGGCCGGCGCGTCCGGCTGCACGAGTACCTGCCCGGCACGGACGCCGCCGACGAAACGATCGTGCTGCTGCACGGGATCGCGGGCAGCGCCGAGACCTGGGCCCCGGTCCTCGAACGCTGGACCGGCTGCCGCGTGCTCGCCCCGGATCTGCCCGGCCACGGGGAATCCGACGCGCCGCGGACCGACTACGGTCTCGGCGCGATGGCGAGCATCGTGCGGGACGTCCTCGCGGTGTCCGGCGTGCGGCACGCGACCATCGCGGGGCACTCGCTCGGCGGCGGTATCGCAATGCAGTTCGCCTACCAGTTCCCGGAAATGTGCGACCGGCTCGTCCTGGTCGGCAGCGCCGGCCTCGGTCCCGAGGTGAGTCCCGTGCTGCGCGCCACCGCACTGCCCGGCGCGCGGGTCGCCGTGGCGCTCGCGGTGAACCGGTGGACGCTCGCGATCGCGCGAGCCGCCGCCCGCGCGGGACGCCGGCTCGGGGGATCGTTGAAACCTGAAACACGGGAGCTGGCCAGGCATTTCGGCTCGCTGGCCGACCCCGGACGGCGGCGTGCGTTCCTCGCGATCGCCCGCAGCCTGATCGACCTGCGCGGGCAGCGCGCGAGCGCCGTGGAGAAGCTCTACCTGGCCGAATCCGTGCCGATGCTGCTGGTCTGGGGCGCACGCGACCCGCTGATCCCCGCCGCGCACGGACGCCGGACCGCCGAACTGCTGCCGGACAGCCGCTTGACGGTGCTGGGAAACGTGAAACACTTTCCGCACGTGGCCGATCCGGACGGGTTCTGCCTGCTGCTCAACGAGTTCGTCTCCGGGACCACGCCCGCGCGGCTGACGCTCGACGACGTCGTCGCCCGCCTCCTGGCCGGCTGAACCCCGCGAAACGGCCGCCGGAAAAGTTGTCATCCGCGCACCATCGCCCGACGGCGGAAGTGTCACCTCCCCTCGCGCCGTTCCACCCGTTCGGGTGTAGTCCGGACGGGTTACCCGGAAGTCAGCGGAGAACCCGTTGACAGTGCAGTTCGCGCGAAATTATGTTGCCTGAGCCACAAAAATCGGATCGGCTTCGACGACGAAGAGGCCGATTTTGTTGCCAGCAAGGATAAAACACATGACCGACGTGGACACCGGGTTCGCCGGCCCCGCCCTGCGGGCGAACCGGCCCCAGCCCGGCGAGCGCCCTTCCGGACCGGCTTACCGGCAGCAGTCCGTGTCGGCCGACCGGCCCCGGCCCGCCTACCCACCCGTCCCCCGGACCCCGGCGGAACCCCAGCACGGGCGCGCATCCGGCGCCATCGGGCTGTGGGCTTCGCTGCCCCGCGAACTGGCCGTGCGGTTCAAGCCGCGCGTCGACCCGCTCGCCCGCGCCATCCTGCAGGAGGTCCAGCGGGCGGTGCCCGAGTACCGCCAGCCGCTCGAGGGCGCGTTCGGGCACATCATCACGCAGGGTGTGCGGCAGTCGATCATCCAGTGCCTCGACAGTGTCGGCACCCCCGGTGCCGTCCCGCTCGAGACGTGGACGACCGTGTTCCGCAACCTCGGCAAGATCGAGTTCAACGAGGGCCGCAGCCTCGACTGCCTGCAGACCGCGTACCGCGTCGGCGGGCGGGTCGCGTGGCGGCACATCTCGGAGTTCGGGCAGGCCGCCGGCGTCTCCGCCGACACGCTGTGCACGAGCGCCGAGGCGATTTTCGCCTACGTCGACGAAATCTCCGCGTTGTCGATCGAGGGCTACACGGCGGCCCAGACGCGGGCCGCGGGCACCCGCGCGCGCCGCCGGAGACGGTTGCTCGACCTGCTGCTCGCCGATCCGCCGTCCGCACCGCAGACCATCACCGCGCAGGCCGCCACGGCGCAGTGGCCGCTGCCGGCCGAGGTCACCGTCGTCGCCCTCGAACCCCGGGCCGACCAGCACAGCCTCGCCGCGCCGGACCTGCACTCCGACGTCCTCGTCGATCTCGAGGGCAGCGAGCCGTGCCTGGTCACCGGCGACCCGGCCAAGCACCTGACCAACCTCTCCGAACGGCTGCGCGGCTGGCGCGCGGTGGTCGGCCCGACCGTGCGGCTCACCGACGCGCCGCGGTCGCTGCTCTGGGCGCGCCGGACGTTGAAGCTCGTCCAGCGCGGCGTGCTGCCGGACGCTCCGGTGACGCGCTGCACCGACCACCTGTCCACGCTGTGGCTGCTCGCCGACGAGTTCCTGGTCCGCGAGCTGTGTTCGCGCAGCCTGGAGCCGTTCAAGGACCTCACCCCGAAGCAGCGGGCGCGCCTCGGCGAGACGCTGCTGATCTGGCTGCAGTCGCGCGGCAGCGCGCCCGAGATCGCGAAGAAGCTCAAGGTGCACCCGCAGACCGTGCGGTACCGCATGCACCAGCTGATCGACCTGTTCGGCGACCGGCTGAACAACGCCGACGACCGGCTCGACATGGAGATCGCCCTGCGCGCGGAGGCACTCCTCGGTTCCTGACCACGATGAGGTGGGCGGATGACGGGACCACCCGTCGAAACGACGTACGGGCCGATGCTCGGCGGCGACGGACGGCCGGGCCGGCTGTGGGCCCTGCTCCCCCGTGAGCTGGCCGCGGTGTTCCGGCCGCGGCTGCTGGACGTCGCCGACGAGGTGCTGCGCGAGATCCAGCGGACGATCCCGGACTACGCGCGGCCGCTCGACGGCGCGTTCGGCAAGGCGCTGCGGGCCGGCGTGCAGGCGGCGATCCTGCAGTTCGTCGACCGGATCGCCGCTTCCGGCCCGGCGCCGGACGACCGGCGGAAGCTGTTCGTCGGGCTCGGCGTGCACGAGCTCGCGCAGGGCCGCAACCTCGACGTCCTGCAGGCGGCCTACCGGGTCGGCGCGCGGGTGACGTGGCGGCGGATGGCGGAGGTCGGGACGCGCGCCGGTGTGCCGTCGGCGACGCTGTGCCTGCTGGCCGAGGCGATCTTCGCCTACATCGACGAGCTGTCCGCGTTGTCGATCGAAGGGCACGCGGCGGCGCAGGCCCGGGCGGCGGGCGCGCTGGAACGGCGGCGGCGCCGGCTGCTGGACCTGCTGCTGGCGGACCCGCCGTCGCCGTCGCGGACGGTGCAGGAAGCCGCGGCGGCGGCGCAGTGGCCGCTGCCGCACCGGCTCGTCGCGGTGGCGCTCGACGGGGCCGGCGACGTCAGCGGCCTCGACGCGCTGGAGGACTTCGAAGACGGGACGCCGCGGCTGCTGCTGGCCGCGCCCGAGGACCGCGGCGCACTGACGGCCGCGCTGGCCGGGCACCGCGCCGCGGTCGGGCCGCCGGTGCCGCCGCGCCAGGCGGGCCGGTCGCTGGCGACGGCGCAGGAAGCCCTGCGCCTGGTGGCCGCCGACGTCCTCCCCGACGAACCGCTGACCTGGTGCGAAGACCACCTCGCGACGCTGTGGCTGCGCAAGGAGCCGTTCCTCGCCACGGAGGCGTGCCGGCGGCGGCTGGCCCCGCTGACGGCGTTGACGCCGAAGCAGTACAACCGTCTCGCGGGCACGCTGCTGGCGTGGCTGGAGACGTGCGGCAACGTCCGGGAGGTCGCCGATCGCCTGGCGATCCACCCGCAGACGGTCCGCGCGCGGGCGCAGGAGCTGGAAACCCTGTTCGCGGACCACCTCCGCAACCCGGACGACCGCTTCGAGATGATCCTCGCCCTCCGCGCGACGTTGACGTAGCTCGCACGTCCGGGGCCCGCCAGCCCGGGCTGGAGCGCCCCAATGTGGCCTTGGTTGCGTGAGACGCACCCAATGTGGCCTTCGGTGCGTCTGACGCACCGAACGCCACATTGGGGCGCTGGGGCCGGTCATGTCACTGGCGGCGGACGCCGGCCGCCACCACGAACGGGATCGCCACGAACAGCCGGTCCTCGCGCGCCCTCGTGGCCTGCTCGTCGAGCCACGCCCCGTCGCCGCCGAGGTCGGCGAGCATCGGCAGGCACGCGCCGTCGGTCCAGACCGCGGTGCGGACCTCGACCGTGACGTCGGTGAACCCGTTGTCCAGCAACAGGTTCCGGTAGCGGCGCGCGACCCGCGGGCTCGGCACCCGGTCCGCGCGGGCGTGGACGAGCGCGCGGGTGCGCGCCGGGTCGTCGGAGTCGATCAGGACGGTGTCCCAGTCCTGCCCGGTGAGCACCGCGCGGCCGCCGGGCGCCAGCACCCGGCGCGCTTCGCCGACCGCCTGGCCGGGATCGGCGAGGGTGTGCAGCACCTTGTCGGCGCGGTAGCCGGTGACCGAACCGTCGGGCAGCGGCAGCGAAGCCGCGTCGGCGACGTGGAATTCGCCGGCGGGCCAGCGCTCGGCGGCAGCCTCGACCATGGCCGCGTTCAGGTCGACGCCGATCGCGCGCACCCCGCGGGCGGCCAGCTCGCCGACCGCGCGGCCGCCGCCGCAGCCGACGTCGACCACGGTCGTCCCCAGGTCGCGGTAGGTGAGTTCGCGCAGGTCACGGGCCTCGGGCCGGTCGTCGAAGGCATCCAGGAGAGCAAGCAGCGTGGACATGGCCGCCATCCTGCGACTTAATGTCGGCATGAAGTCAATAGGCGAGGTGGCGGCCCGGTTCGGGGTCCCCGCGCACGTGCTGCGCCACTGGGAGGCGGAGGGGCTGCTGACGCCCGCGCGCGCCGGCAACCGCCGCCGCTACACCGACACCGACGAGCACCGGGTGGCGGCGATCCTGGTCTCGAAGGAGGCGGGCCTCGGCCTCGCGGACATCCGGGCGGTGCTGGCGGCCGGGTCGGCGCCGGCCCGCGAAGAACTGCTGGCCGCCCACCGGCGGCGGCTGGAAGCCCGGCTCGCCCGGACACAGGCGGCGCTCGACCTGCTCGCCGGCGGACCGTGCCCGCACGACGACATCATGACCTGCCCCCACTTCCGCGGCCTGCTGGCCGAACGGCTGCCCTCAGACGCCTGACGCGTCCTCCCCGAACACCTCCGCGTCGTGCACGATCTCCTCGAGCACCGCCGAAAAGTACGGCCGCCAGACCGCGGGCGAAAGCTCCCTGCTCCCCACCCGGGTCACCGCCGCGGGCAGCCCACGGGCGCGCCGCCAGGCCGCGAACGCGTCCAGCCACGCGTCCGCCGTCGCGCCGCCCGCCCGGCCCGGTGCGCCGAACAGCGCCGTGGCCGGGGAGCACAGCAGCCACCAGACCGGCGGGGTTTCCGCGGTCGCTTCGTGCAGCCGCCGTGCGCCCAGCACCCTCGCGCGCCACGCGGTGTCGGCGTCTTCCGCGAACACCCCCGCCGCGTGCACGATCCCCCGCAACGGCAGCCCGCCCGCCGTCGCCTCGGCGATCAACCGGTCCGCGACACCACGCTCGGCGAGGTCACCGGCAACGACCACGACGTCCGCGCCAGGGAGGTCGGCCATCCCGCCGTTCCGTCCGGAAAGGACGATCCGGGTGGCGCCGTGGTCGGCCAGCCAGCGGGCGGTGGCCAGGCCGAGCGGGCCGAACGCACCCGTCACCACGTACGCCCCCGGGCCGGCCGGGACTTCGGGAGCGAGCGGGACGCGGGTCAGCCGCGCTGCGTACCGGACGTCGTGGCGCCAGCGGACTTCGTCCTCGGACGCGTCCGCCCGCAGCTCGCGGGCGAGTGCGTCCACATCGGACCGGGCGTCGAAGTCGGCGATGCTCGCCCGCAGGTCCGGGCGTTCGCAGGCGAGCACCCGGATCAGCCCGCGCAGGCACACCAGCCCCGGCTCGTCGTGCGCCTGCGTCACCAGGTGGAAGCGGACCCCGCGGTCGAGCCGGGCGACCACCGACGAGATCGTGCGCAGGAGCTCGCGCGCGTCTTCGGGGTCGTGGTAGGCGTGCGGGGCGCCGGTGAGGAACACGACGCCGCGCACCGGCCGCCCGGCCAGGAACGCGGGCAGCTCGCCGAAGTCGTCCTGGGGCAGGGAAAGGGCTTCGTCGCCGGTTTCGGCCAGCGCCAGTGCGAGCGCGACGGCCCGGCCGAGCGCGGCCGGGTGCTCGTCGGTGAGCAGCAGCCACGACCCGGGCGGTACCGGCGGCGCCGGTGGCAGGGGCGCTTCGGGCCAGGTCACTTCGAACGCCCGGGTGGCGAACGGGACGCCCGGCGACACCGCGCGCGCGTCCTCCAGCGGCCCGGTCACCGCAGGCCGTCCGGGGTGGGCAGGCCGGCCAGGTAGCGCTCCCGGCACTCGGCCCGGGTCGGCGGCAGCTCGCCCGCGCCCAGCACGACGACCCGGCGCGGCGTGAGCCCGTGCCGCTCCGACAACGCGCCACGCACGGCCCGCTCGACCGCTCCGCGCGGCGGGAGGCTCCCCGCGGCCAGCTCGACGACGAGCACGACCTGCGCCCCGGGGACGGCGAACGCGGCGGCGTCCCGGACCGCCGGATGGGCGCCCCTGGCGGTCATTTCCAGGTCCCTCGGGTGATGCCCGGCGGCGAACGCGGCCCCGTCCCGCACCGCCGAATCGGCACCCCCGGCCGTCGCTTCAAGGTCCCGCGGATGCCTGGCCGCGAACGCGACCGCGTCCCGCACCGCCGAATCGGCACCCCCGGCCGCCGCTTCGAGATCCCGCAGGTGATGCCCGGCCGCGAACGCGGCCCCGTCCCGCACCGCCGAATCGGCACCCCCGGCCGCCGCTTCGAGATCCCGCAGGTGATGCCCGGCCGCGAACGCGGCCCCGTCCCGCACCGCCGGATCGGCACCCCCGGCCGCCGCTTCAAGGCCCCGCAGGTGATGCCCAGCGGCGAAGTCGTCGTCGAGGACGGACAGCTCACCCGACTCGTCGAGCACCCCGAGGTGGCCGGTGCGCAGCCACCACCGCGGCTCGTCGTCCCCCGTGAGGAACGCGCAGAACACGCGGGCGGACTCACCGGGCCGGTTCCGGTAGCCGCGGGCGACGTTCGGACCGCTCACCCAGATCTCGCCGGGCTCGCCCGCGGGCAGCCGCCGTCCGTCGGGGCCGACGATCGCGACGCGCTGGCCCGCCGGCCGTCCACATGCGACCAGCGCCGTCGCTTCGGCCACGACGTAGCACACCCGCAGCTGCCCGGACGCGCCGAACGCCGCACGCACCCGGTCCAGATCCGGGTCGGCGCTGCTCACGAGCGTGGTCACGGGCCCGAGTGCCGCCGGCCGCTCGACGAGCACCACGGGACGGCCCGTCGCGAGCGGCACGGCGACCGCGAGCAGCAGGCCGAGTGGATCGCTGAGCGGCGAACGGCTCACCAGCTCACCCGGTCCCAGCACGGCCGCCGCCTGCCGGGCGTTGGCGACGATGTTCGCGTGCGTGACCATCACCGCGCCCGGGTACTGCAAGTACGCCACGTCTTCGGCGGCGACCGGGTCCTCGGTGAAGCCCGGCGCATCGGGAACGGCGTCCACCGCGAGCACGCGGTGCCCGCACGTGTCCAAAGTAGACAAGAACCGCCGGGTGTCGGCGACCGTCGCCGACGTCGCCAGCAGGATCACCGGTTCCGCGTCCGCCAGGACACGGGCGCGGTCCGGGCCGACGGAGATCGCGACCAGCCCGGCCCGGAGCACGCCGAGGAACGCCACGACGTGCTCCACCGGATCCGCGACGAGGATCGCCGCGCGCTGCCCGGGTTCGGTGACCTGGCGCAGGGCCGCGGCGACGGCGGTCACCCGGTGGTCCAGCCCGGCCCAGGTCACCGTCCGCCTTCCGGCGCCGAGGCGGGTAAGCGCTCTCTCGGTCCCCGTGGCCGCGGCGCGCGCGGTCAGGAGCGTCGAGAGCGTGGTGGCCCCGGCCGCGGTGGTCAGCCCGCCGGCGGCCGGTTCTGAACTCGTGAGCATCGGTCCCTCGTGCATTCTCAGGCGGCGGACATCCCGGTGACGCGCCACTTCCCGCCGACGCGCTCGGCCGTGACGCTCAGCTGCGCGGCACCGGTGCTGCGCTGCCCGTCGCCCCGCGTCCCGGTCTGGTCGAGGAACACCAGCAGCGCCGCGCGGTCGCCGTCCAGGAGCTTCACGCCGGACGCGACGGCGGTCGAGGTGACCACCAGCTTCTGGTCCGCGGCGAGCTTGCGCACCTGGCCGAAGAGCTGGTCGTACTGGGCCAGCGCGGGACCGGTGAGAACGGCCTTCGCCGCCTGCTCGCTCTTGGCCGGGTTGTCGAAGCGGTAGGAGAAGACCGTGCCGAGCGCGGCGCTGATCTGCTTCGCCGCGTCCGCGGTGCCCGAGGCGTCGGCGAGCGCGCTGTTGTGCGCCACAACGGCGTTCGTCTGCCGCGCTTCGATCGCGCACCACCCGGCGACGCCCGCCATGACCACGGCGACCACCGCGAACACGAGCCACGAACGCCGGCGCGGGGCGGCGGGCGGGTCCGGTTCGGCGTCCGGTCCGGGTTCCGGGTCGTGGTGGCGACCGGCCACCTTGACGGCTCGCTTCTTCGTCGGAACGGTCACGGTGCCTCCCCGGTCGGGACCTGGCCGAGCCCGGTGACGCGCCAGCCGTCCGGGCCGCGGGTCAGGTCGGCCTGGAACCGGTTGCGCTTGGTCACGGCGTCGCCGCCGTCGGGTGCGACGACCAGCTCGACCGACGCGATCAGCTTCGCCGTCCCCGCGCCGGTGTCCACTTCGGTCACCGCGGCGTCGGTGACCTTGCCGGTGGTGACGGTCTTCGCCTGCGCGATCCGGTCGAGGCTCCCCTGCCGGTCGGCCGCCAGCTCGTCGTGCAGCGCGCCGCCCGACAGATCGAGCCAGTGCTGGTACCCCGGCGCCGCCTGCCGGTAGTCCAAAGTGGTCAGTCCGGCGACGGCGGTTCGCCCGGCCTGCAACGCGTCCTCCCGGACGACCGCGCGCGCGACGCCGTCGTCGTGCGCCGCCTGCCACCAGGTGAACCCGGACCACCCGGCCGCCGCGGTCGCCAGGACCGCGGCCGCCGGGGCCAGCCACGTCAGGATCTTCACGGCCGTCCTCCCGGTGCGTTCTGCGAGCCCCGCACGTTCGTCGGGTCGCCCTTCGGCAGCGCGCAGCGCGCGGCCGTGTTGAGCGGGCGGGTCGAGGTGTCCAGGCCGTCGCGGTACGGCGTCGAGTACCCGGTCGTGCACGGCGGCGGGTCGAAGAAGGTCAGCGACAGCCCGAAGTGGGCACCGTCCGGGCGCACCACCGCGCTTCCCGCCGCGACCGCCCGCGGTGCGGTGATCAGCAGCTGCCGCAGCCCGTCCCGCCGGTTCTCCAGGACGTCCGCGGTGGTCAGCAGGTTCGCCAGCAGCACCCCCAGCTGCGGCCCCGAGCCGCGGATCAGCTCGCTCACCTCGTTCGCCGCGGCCGGCACCGCCGGGATCAGCGTGCGCAGGTCGCCGTCGGACTCCTTCAGCGTCGACGCGAGCAGCTTGGCGTTCGCGCCGAACTCGCGGATCGCGCCGGCCTGCTGCACCTGGGTGTCGAGCACGACGTGGGCGTCGGTGACGAACCGGGTCAGCGGCGCCACGTGCGCGCTCGCCGCCTGCACGAACTCGATGCCGCGGCCGACCAGCTGGTCCAGCGCCGGGCCGGCGTCAGTCGTCGCCTTGTACAGCTCGTCGACGACCGTGCGCAGCGCGGGCTTCGGCACCGAGTTGGCGAAGGTGTCCACTGTCGACAAGACGACGTCGACCGGCAGCGGGATCTTCGTGTCCGCCTGCGTGATCACCGAGCCGTCGTGCAGCTTCGGCCCGCCGTCGCTGCGCGGTCGGAGGTCGACGTACTGCTCGCCGACGGCCGAGCGGTCGGCGACGATCGCCTCGGTGTCGGCCGGGACCGGCGCGGTGCCGGCGTCGATTTCGAGGTCGGCTTCCATCCCGGCCGGGGTCAGGCGCAGCTCGCCGACCCGGCCGATCGGCACCCCGCGGTAGGTGACCTCCGCGTTGGTGAAGATGCCGCCGCCGGTCGGGAACTGCGCCTGCACGGTGTAGCCGCGGTCGAAGAACACCTTGTCCAGACCGGCGTAGGTGGCCCCGACGTAGGCCACGCCGAGGACGGCGATGACCACGAAGAGGGTCACCTGGACGCGCACGAACCGGGTCAGCATCAGTGACCCACCTTGAGGAAGCCGTTGAGGTAGTCGCCGCGGATGGCGTCGAGCGCCGCGTCCGGGAAGGGGAAGGTGAAGATCATCTCCATCGCCTTCGGCAGCTTGTCACCGGAATCCGCCAGCCGCCGAAGCAGCGGTTCGAGCGCCTTGAGGTCGGCGACCAGGTCGTCCTTGCTCCTGTTCACCGTGTCGACGGCGACCGAAGTCAGGCCGTCGAGGGACTTGAGCATCCCGACCAGCGCCTCCCGCTGCTGGTTGAGCACGCCGATGCCGGGCGTGAGGCCGTTGAGCGTCGTGGTGATCTGGCCGGTGTGCGCGTTCAGCGTCTGCGCGAGCTTGTTGACGCTCTCGATCGCCCGCGTGATTTCGGTGCGGTGCTCGTCGAGCCCGCGCACGAACGCGTCCAAACTGGACAACAGGCTGCGGGCGGCGGTCTCGCGCCCGCCGAGGGCTTCGTTGAGCTGGTGGCTGATGTTCTGGACCTGCGCCACCCCACCACCGTTGAGCAGCAGGGACAACGCCCCGAAGACCTCCTCGATCTCCGGCGTCAGCGTGGACTGGTCCAGCGGGATGGTCGCCCCGTCCAGCAGCCGGCCCGACGGCGTCGCGTCGGGCGGCGCGGCCAGCTCGACGAACTTCTCGCCGAGGATGCTGGCCTGCCGCAGCCGGGCGACGGCGTTGCCCGGCAGGTCGACGTCGCTGTTGAGCAGCATGTCCACGATCGCGCTGTGCCCGTCCGGCGCCAGCTCCACCTTGACGACCTGCCCGACCGGGACGTCGTTGACCTTGACGCCGGACTGCGGCACCAGGTCGAGCACGTTGGTGAAGCTCGCGGTGACGTGGATCGGGTGGTCGCCGAGCGCGGCACCGCCGGGCAGCGGGATGTCGTAGACGCTGACCCCGCGCCCGCAGCCGGTGGTGACGAGCGCGAGCGTCACCACCGCGGCGAGCTTGACCAGGGACTTCATTTCCCCTCCGGGAACTCGAGGAGGTTGCCGCGGCCGTCGATGGTCCCGTTCGCCTGGTCGTAGGCGCCCAGGAGGTTCGTCAACGCGTTCGGCGCCGCTTGCAGCGCTTCGGCGAGTGAATCCTTCTGGTTGACCAGGATCTTCGTGACGTCGGCGACCTTGTCCACATCGGACTGCACCTTGCCGCGGTTGTCCTTGATGAACCCCTGCACGACGGTCAGCGCCTGGGTCAGCTCGGTCAGCGCGCCGGAGAACTGGTCGCGCTGGTCGGCCAGCACCTTGCTCAGCGACGCGATCTGCGAGATCGCCTGCTTCACCTGCCCGTCGTTGGCGGCGAGCATGGCGGTGAACTTGCTGATGTTGTCGACCGAACCGAACAGGTCGTCCTTCGAGTCGCTGGCGGCGCGGGCGAACTCGCCGAGGTTCTTGATCGCCGTGCCGATGGTCTGCCCGTTACCGCTGAGGTACTCGGCCGACTTGGTCAGCACCTCGCTGACGGCGCCGTCCTTGTTGGCGCCCTGCGGTCCCAGCGCGGACATCAGCTGGTTGAGGCTGTGCAGCAGGTCGTCGACCTCGACCGGGGTCGCGGTGCGCTCGCGCGGGATCGAAGCGCCGTCGGGCAGCTGCGGTCCGCCGCGGTAGACGGGCGTGATCTGCACGTACCGGTCCGCGACCAGGCTCGGCGTGATCACCACGGCACCGGCGTCGGCGGGCAGCCGCGCATCCGGCTTCAGCGTCATCGTCACCTTGACGTCGGTGCCGTTCGGTTCCACTTCGGACACCGACCCGATGGCGACGCCGAGCACGCGGACGTCGGAGTTGGGGTAGATGCCGACGGCGGCGGTGAAGTACGCGGTCAGCGTCCGCTCGGCGGGCGCGGTCACGACCGGCCACGCCGCCGAGACGACGAGCGCGAGCACGACGCCGACGGTGAGGGCGCGCAGTCTCGCCCGCCGTCGCGCCTGTGCTCCCAGGTCGGTCAGCTGGTGCGCCATCAGCGTCCCCCGTTCTTCGGCGGCAGGCAGCTTCCCGGCGTGGTGCCGGTGGGGATCAGCCCGCAGATGTAGGTGTCGATCCACCGGCCGTTGCCGACGGCGTTGCCGAGCAGCCGGTAGAACGGCCCGGCCAGGCGCAGGCTGTCCTCGAGCTTCCCCTGGTTCTGCTGCAGCACGGTCGCGACGCGGTCGAGCTGGTCGAGCGCCGGGCCGAGCGTCTTCTGGTTGTCCGCGACCAGCCCGCGCAGCTGGATCGCCAGGTTCTTGATGCCGCTGAACAGCTGCGCGATCGCGTCCTTGCGCGCGTTCAGCTCGGTGAGCAGCGTGTTGCCGTCGCGGATCAGCGCCTGGATCTGGTCCGACCGCTCGCCGAGCGTCTTCGAGACCTCGTTGGTGTTCTGGAACAGTTTGACCAGCTCTTCGTCGCGCGAGGCCAGCGTTTGCGACAGCGCGGCGATGCCGTCGAACGCGGTCCGCACGTCCTGCGGTGCCGACTCGCCGAGCGTGTCGGACAGCGTGCGGAACGCCTGCGCGAGCTGGTCGGTGTCGATCGCCCCGACCGTGCCGGCCAGGTCGTTGAAGACCGTGGTGACGTCGTAGGGCGAGCTGGTGCGCTCGGGCGGGATCGGCTGGTCCGGGTCCAGCTCGCCGTTGCCGACCGGGTCGAGTACGAGGTTCTTCTGACCCAGCAACGTCTTGATCTTGATCGCCGCGGTCGTCCGGTTCCCGACCCAGGTGTCCTTGACGCGGAACAGCACTTCGACGTGGTCGCCGGCCAGCCGCACGTCGGTGACCTCGCCGACCTTCACCCCGGCCACCCGGACCTCGTCGTTCGGCTTGAGCCCGGCGGCCTCGTGGAACTCCGCCTTGTAGGTCGTACCGCCGCCGACCAGCGGCAGGTCGTCGGAGAAGAACGTGGCGCCGCCGATCAGCGCCATCACCAGCGCGGTCGCCGCGCCGACGGCGATCGGGTTCCGGCTGCGGAACGGCTTGATGCGAGGGGGTTTCACCGGCACCTCCCGGCCGTGACGGGGATGCCGGGCGGCGGGCCGCCGGGCGCCGGTTTCGCGTCGGTCTCCACCGCGCAGAGGTAGAAGTTCGCCCAGGAGCCGTAGGAGAACAGCGTGCCGATCCGGTCGAGCTTCTTCGGCAGGTTGTCGATGAACTGCTGGAACACCGGGGTGTTGTCCGCCAGGTTCTTCGACAGGTCGCCGAGCGCGGTGATGCTGTCCTTGAGCGGCTGACGTCCTTGCTCCAGCAGCCCGGCGGTGGCGGTGGTCAGCTCGCCGAGGCCGCCGATCGCCTGCCCGATCGGCTTCGCGTCCGCGGCCAGGCCGGTGACCAGCTGGGCGGTGGTGTCGACGAGCGCGTCGAACTGGTCGCCCTGGGCGTTCACGGTGTCGAGCACGGTGTTGAGGTTGCCGATCACCTGCCCGATGACGGCGTCCTTGCCGGCCAAAGTGGACGTCAGCGACGCCGTGTGCCGCAGCAGGCTTTCGATCGTGCTGCCCTCGCCCTGCAGCACCTGGATGATCTCGAACGACAGCTGGTTGACGTCGTTGGGCGACAGCGCCTGGAAGAGCGGCTTGAAACCGTTGAACAACGCGGTGAGGTCGAGCGCCGGGGTGGTCCGGTCCAACGGGATCTGCGCGCCTTCGGCCAGCGTCGGCGAGGTGTCGGTGGCGCCGGGGTCGACCGAGAGGTAGCGCTGCCCGACCAGGTTGCGGTAGCGGATCGTCACCGCGGCCGACGCCGTGAGCCGGTGCGTGCGGTCGACCGAGAAGTCGACGTCGGCCAGGCGGTGCTCGACGACCCGCACCGAGTCGACCTGGCCGATCCGGACCCCGGCCATGCGGACCTCGTCACCGGGGTTGACCGAGGTGGCGTCGGTGAAGCGGGCCGTGTAGCCGATGGTGGCACCGACGCTGGAGTTGGCGATGGTGATCGCGAGGATCGCGGTGGCGACCGCGGTCACCAGGAAGAAGATCAGGCCCTTGACGGCGGGTCCCGCGACGCTCCTCATCGGACGGTCACCTCCGTGCCGCGCAGGGCGGGTCCGATCAGGACACTGCTCCAGTCCGGGACGTCCCCCAGCGCAGGCTTCAGCAGCTCCGCGACCAGCTGCCGCTCGCCCGGCGAGTTGGCCGGGCCGAGGTCGCCGTCGGTGACTCCCGGAGCCGCGGCTCCCCCGCCGTAGCACTTCGGGCCGCCGGTGGCGTCGAACCGCGGGGTGTCGCGGCCGGGGACGTACTTGTCCCGCGGGTCCTGGACGGTGAGCGTCACGTGCAGGCCCGGCTCGTTCGTGCCCTTGCCCAGCGCTTTCTCCATCAGCGGCTTGAGCCGGTTCACCGCGTCGAACAGGCACGGGAACTCGGGTGAGTACTGCGAAAGCAGCTCCAGCGACGGGCGGCTTTCAACGGAGACGCCGATGATGTTGTCCTTGTTCTTCCGGAGGAAGTCGTTCAGGTGACCGGTCGCGCTGGTGACGCTCGTGTAGAGGTTGTCGAGGTCCGCGCGGGTGTCCACAATGGTCTTCGCGGTCGTCGACAGGTCGGTCAGCGCCTGCAGGATGTCCGGCGCGGCGGTGGTGTAGACGTCGGCCGCGTTCGCCAGCCCGGTGATGTCCGCCTTGAACTGCGGCATCAGCGGGTTCACCTGGGCCAGCAGGTCCTGCAGCTTGACGATGCTGTCGCCGATCGGCTGCCCCCGGTTGTCGAGGGCTTGGGAGATCGCGCCGAGGGAGCTGTTCAGCTTCTGCGGCTGCACCGCGCGCAACAGCGGCAGCAGGTCGCCGAGGACGCGTTCGAGTTCGATCGCGCTCGACGAGCGGTCCTGCGCGATGACGTCCCCCGCCTGCAGCGTCCCTTGTGGATGGTCCGGCAGCACGAGGTTGACGTACCGCTCGCCGAAGACGGTCTTCGGCAGCAACCGCGCGGAGACGTTGCCCGGCAGCTGGCCGATCTTGGCCGGGTCGAGCGCCAGGTCGATCTCGGCGCCGGTGCGCGTGCTGCGGACCGCGCGGACCTCGCCGAACGGCACGCCCTTGACCTTCACCTCGGCGGTCGGCGCGAGCTGGTTGCCGACGCGGTCCGCCCGCAACGTCACCAGCTCCGAGTCGTCGAAGTCCTTGTCGTAGATGGCGACCGCGAGGTAGCCGAGCAGCACGAGCACGCCGAGGAAGGCGACCCCGGCGAGCTGCGTGGCGAAGCGGCTCATCCGGACACCTTCACCGTGGTCGTCGCGCCCCAGATGGCCAGCGACAGGAACAGGTCGAGCACGCTGATCAGCACGATCGACGTCCGCACGGCCCGGCCGACCGCGACGCCGACGCCCGCCGGCCCGCCGCTGGCGCGGTAGCCGTAGAAGCAGTGCGTCAGGATCACGCCGACGCTGAAGACGAGCACCTTGCCGAACGACCACAGCACGTCGCCGGGCGGCAGGAACAGCGTGAAGTAGTGGTCGTAGGTGCCGCCGGACTGTCCGAAGAAGACGACGGTCGTCAGCCGGGAGCCGAGGTAGGAGATCAGCAGCCCGACGACGTACAGCGGGATGATCGCGATGAACCCGGCCACGATCCGGGTGGTGACCAGGTACGGCATGCTCCGCACGGCCATCACTTCGAGGGCGTCGATCTCCTCGGAGATCCGCATCGCGCCGAGCTGCGCGGTGAACCCGCTGCCCACTGTGGACGACAGCGCGAGCCCGGCGACCAGCGGCGCGATCTCGCGGGTGTTGAAGTACGCGGTCAGGAATCCGGTCATGGCCGAGATGTTGATCTGGTTCAGCGCGCTGAACCCCTGCAGGCCCACGGTGACGCCGGTGAACACGCACAGCCCGACCATCACGCCGATCGTGCCGCCGATGACCGCGAGCGCGCCGCTGCCGAACGTCACCTCCGCCAGCAGCCGCACCACCTCGCGGAAGTAGCGGGTCACCGCGAGCGGGACGGCGGCGATCGCCCGGACGTAGAACATCAGCTGGTCGCCGAGTTCGAACAGCCGGTCGCCGGGTTTGCCGAGGATGGCCACTCAGGTTCCCTTCGCCGGGACGAGCTGCAGGTACAGCGCGGTCAGCACGGTGTTGACGAAGAACAGCAGCAGGAAGGTGATGACGACGGACTGGTTGACGACGTCGCCGACGCCCTTGGGGCCGCCCTTCGGGTTCAGGCCGCGGTAGGACGCGACCACCCCGGCGAGGTAACCGAAGATCACCGCCTTCACGGAGCTGACGACGAGGTCCGGCAGCTGCGCGAGGGCGTTGAAGCTGGCCAGGTACGCGCCGGGCGTGCCGCCCTGGACGATGACGTTGAAGAAGTAGCCGCCCAGCACGCCGACCACGCTGACGAGCCCGTTGAGCAGCACGGACACCCCGACGGCGGCCTGCACCCGCGGCACGATCAGCCGGTGGATCGGCGAGACGCCGAGCACCTCCATCGCGGCGATCTCCTCGCGGATGCTGCGCGCGCCGAGGTCGGCGCAGATGGCGCTGCCGCCCGCGCCGGCGATGATCAGCGTCGTCACGATCGGGCTGGCCTGCTGCACGACGGCCAGGACGCTGGCCGCGCCGTTGAACTGCTGGGCGCCGATCTGGCTGGTGAGCGAGCCGAGCTGCAGCGAGATGACCGCGCCGAACGGGATGGACACCAGGATCGCCGGCGTGATGGACACGCTGGCGATGAACCAGAACTGCTGGACGAACTCGCGCAGCTGGTACGGGCGGCGGAACATCGCCAGGATGATGTCGAGGCCCATCGCGCACATGCGGCCGAACTCGCGCAGGCCGTTCGCCGCTTTCCGGGGAGCTTCGCTGAGCAGGGTGGTCATGCTTGCTTGCACCCGGAGCTGAAGCAACGCAGGGTGAGGTTGGAGACGAAGGTGTTGCCCGGCCCCGAAACCAGGCCGGTGAGCAGCCGGCTCAGGTCCTCCCGCCCGGTGCACCCGGCGAACGCGGGCGTGGTGAACGTCGACGTCACCTTCACCGGCGGGGCCGGCAGCGAAATCGGCACCAGTGCCTTGATGTTCACGGACGCGGGCTGGGCCGTCCGGCAGTCCGGGCCGACGTCGAGGGCCTTGCCGTCCACCTTCACGTTCGAGAGCTTGATGAACACCTTCGCGGTCACGTCGGTGTCGGCGCAGATGTTCGTCTGCGTGGTCTTGCAGTTGGTGTCCTTGCCGGTCTTCACGGTGGCGGTGCCGGTGGCGTCGCCGTCCGGCACGATCTCGACCCGGCCCGTGGTGCCCATGAACCGGAACGCGACGAAGTAGCCGTCGGTCGGCGGGATGGTCAGCTTGCCGGTGATCGGCACCGTGTTGGTGAGACCGCCCAGCGCGCCGTCGAACGTGCCCGGCGGGAAGGCGATGTCCGACCCGAGCTTGGCGACGTGGCTCGTGGTCGGCTGCTGCGCGTCCCCCAGGGTGAACCCGAAGGGGATCTGCGTGGCCGCTTGCGGCTGCGGCGCGTCCTCGTTGGGCGCGGCTTCCGCGGCACCCAACGAGAACGCGACCAGCACCAGCACGAGCGGCAGCGAGAACCGGGTCAGCACGGACGTCCAGCCTTCCTCATCGAAGGAGATCCTTTCCGAAGCTACTGACGATTCTCGTTGCGGGACAAGGGTTCTTCACGTTCTTGTCACGCGGGTCTGCGTTTTCGCGGCCCTACCTCACTTCTTGGTGAGGGTCACTTCCAGCTTGTTGCCCGGGCCGGAGGCGAGACCGCTGATCAACCCGGTCAGGAAGCCGCAGCCGGTGAACTGCGGGATGCCGTAGGTCGCGGTCAGCTTGCCGCCCTTGAGCGGGTCGAAGCCGGGAGCCGAAGCGAGCGGCACGTCGGCCGGCTGCACCGTGTGGCACGACTTCGACTGCAGGATCGGGAACCCGAAGACCCGCACCTTGGTCAGCTGGACGTCGATCCGCGCGTCCGCCTTGACCGCCCCGCCGGTGAGCGTGCCGTTGATGGCGCCGACCTGGTCGAGCTTCACGGTCGCCGACGCCGGGATGAAGCCGAGGACGCGGAAGTCCACGTCCGACTTCGGCAGCGCGAGCTGGGCGCCGAACCCGCCGGACGCGGCGTCGAGCTTCGCGTCCAGGCTGCCCGGGCCGAGCGGCAGCGTGGCGTGCAGCTGCTTGAGGAACGACTTGCCCTTGACCGAGTACTTGACGTCGACGCTGCCCGGCGGTGTGGTCGGCTGGGTCGTCGGCGTGGTCGGCTCGGTGGTGGGGGGCGTCGGTTCCGTCGTCGGGGTGGTGGGTTCCGTGGTGGGAGTCGTCGGCTCCGTGGTCGGGGTCGTCGGCTCGGTCGTGGGAGTCGTCGGTTCCGTCGTCGGGGTCGTCGGCTCCGTGGTCGGAGTCGTCGGCTCGGTCGTCGGCGTGGTCGGCTCCGTCGTGGGAGTCGTCGGCTCGGTCGTCGGGGTCGTCGGCTCCGTGGTCGGGGTCGTCGGTTCCGTCGTCGGCGTGGTCGGCTCGGTGGTCGGAGTCGTGGGCTCCGTCGTCGGCGTGGTCGGCTCGGTGGTCGGAGTCGTGGGCTCCGTCGTCGGGGTCGTCGGCTCGGTCGTCGGAGTCGTCGGGGTGGTGGGGGTCGTCGGCGTGGTCGGCGTGGTCGGCGTCGTGGTGCCGCCGGCCGGCTTGATCTCGAACGTGCCGAGCAGCTGGTTCTGGCCCGGGACGGCGACGCAGTCCGACGTGAACGTGCCCAGGTCGGTCGGCTGGCCGTCCGCGGTGCGCGGGGTCATCGTGGTGCTGAAGTTCCCGACCGTCACCGAGGCGGTGCCGGGGCTGGGGAACGTCACCGCCGGCGCCTTGCCGCTGCTCTTGACGTGGAACGCGCCCGAGGGCGGCACCGGCGTCGACGCGATGGTCAGCGGCAGGTTCAGGTTCAGCGTCTTGTCGACCGGGTACTTGAGCTGCGCCGCGGCCTTCGCCGAGCCGTCGAGCGAGGTGGCGCCGACCAGGGCGAGGCCCTCGGCGGCGGTCTCCGGCACGGTGACGTCGACGTCGAAGGTGATCGGCGTCGACGACGCGCCCGCGACGGCGTTGTCGGGCAGGTTCGTGTCGATCTTCACCGACAGGACCTGGTCGCCGATCAACGGGAACGGGCAGTTGTAGTTCAACGTCAGGGTCACCGGCGCGGCCTCGGTCGGCCCGGCCCCGACGAGCGCCACGGTCGCCGCGACCCCCGCGGCGGTGGCGGCGGCCAGGCCGAACGCGGGCTTTCTCGACTTCCACGAAAATCTCACGGGTCGTCACCTCAGGGAATGGGGGAATTTCAGCGAAAAGTACCTCCGTGTTTCCGGGCGAACAAGCGACCGTGAATTCTTTGTCACCCGCGGGGGATCACCCTCAGCGGGAAGGGTCACGCAGGTCAGCGGTTGTCACACGGGTGCGATGCGCGCCGTCGAAAATTGTCACGCGCACGGGGAGTGGTCGCGATCTTCTTGCTCGCGGTGCGGCTGTCCCGTTACCTTTTCCAAAGTTAGGGGAAGGAGCGGCCATGAACCAGCCGGTCATCGCCGTGACCGACCTCGCGAAGCAGTACGGCGAAGTCACCGCGCTCGCCGGGATCAGCCTGACCGTCGCCCGCGGCGCGGTGCTCGCGGTCCTGGGCCACAACGGCGCCGGGAAGACCACGCTGATCGACATCCTCAGCACGCGCGTCCGGCCGAGCGCGGGCACCGCCCGGGTGTGCGGCTACGACGTCGTGCAGCGCGGGCGCGCGGTGCGGCGGCGGATCGGGGTGACCGGGCAGTTCGCCGCGGTCGACGACGCCCTGTCCGGGCGCGGGAACCTCGTGCTGATCGCCCGGCTGCTGGGCGCGAAGCCCCGCCAGGCGCAGGCCCGGGCCGCGGAGCTGATCGCGGCCTTCGGTCTCGAAGACGCGGCCGACCGGCCCGCCGCGACCTACTCCGGCGGGATGAAGCGGCGGCTGGACCTGGCCGCGGGCCTCGTCGGCGCGCCGCAGGTGCTGTTCCTCGACGAGCCGACGACGGGACTGGACCCGGTGAGCCGGTCCGGGCTGTGGTCGGTCGTCGAAGGGCTCGCGGCGCGCGGCACGACCGTCGTGCTCACCACGCAGTACCTCGAGGAGGCGGACCGGCTGGCCGACCACGTCGTCGTCCTCGGCCTCGGGCACATCACGGTGTCCGGGACGCCCGCACAGCTCAAGGGACGGCTGGGCAACCGGACCGCGACGCTGACCTTCGGCACCGAGCTGGCACTGCAACGGGCCGTGGACGCGTTGTCCCGCTTGGGAATGGCGGCCGGGCGCACCGGGCTCGTCCTCGCCGTGCCGCTGACCGGGCCCGGCGACATCCCGGTGCTGGTGCGCGCGCTCGACACGGCGGGCGCGCCGCTGCGGGACCTCACGGTGACCGAGCCGACGCTCGACGACGTCTACCTGTCCCTGCACCGGACGGCGGTCGGCTGGTGACGCAGGCGCGGCACCGGGCGGCCGTCTCCGCGCTCGGCGACCCCGCGGCGTGGCCGGAATCCGGGTTCTGGACCCAGGTTCGCGTGCTGGCGGGCCGTTCGCTGCGCACGGCGTTCGGCGACCGCCGGCTGGTCTTCTTCGGACTGTTGCAGCCGGTGGTGCTGCTCCTGTTGTTCAGCCAGGTGTTCAGCGGCGTCGGCGCCCTGCCGGGCGTGGCGGCGTACCAGGGTTACGTGAACTTCCTGGTACCGGCGACGTTGGTGAACATCGCGATGACGACGGCGATGAGCTCGGGCGCGGGCCTGCTCGCGGAGATCTACGGCGGCTTCACCGGCCGCCTCCGCTGCCTGCCGATCTCCCTGGTCTCGGTACTGGTCGCCCGCACACTGGCGGACTCCGCGCGGCTCGCCGTCCAGCTCGTGGTGACGGCGCTGGCGAGCGTGCTGTTCCTCGGTTTCCGCCCCGCGGGCGGCGTGCTCGGCCTGGGGCTGGCGCTGCTGCTGACGCTCGTGGTCGGCTGGTGCCTGAGCTGGGTGTTCGTCGCGATCACGACGTGGCTGCGCAAGGCGGAAACCCTGCAGGCGGCGTCGTTCGTGGTGATGTTCCCGCTTATGTTCTCCTCCAGCGCGTACATGCCGCTGGACACGATGCCGGCGTGGGTGCGGGTGGTGTCGGAGGTCAACCCGCTGACGTACGCGATCGACGCGACCCGGGCGCTGGCGCTGGCCCGCCCGATCGGCTGGTCGGTCCTCACGGCACTGGTGATCGCGGCGGTGGCCGCGGTGGCGGGTTCGACATTGGCGGCCCGCACCTTCCGCAACCGCGCTTGAGGGGGCGGCGGGCAAAGCGCCCCAATGTGGCGTTGGTTGCGTTGAATCAGCACTGCGGCGCGGAGCGCCTCCGTTGAGGGTGGTGGCGGGGGCATGGATGGAGCACCGAACGCCACATTGGGTGCGCTGGACGCACCGAACGCCACATTGGGGCGCATGGCCGGATCTAGACCGGGACTTCAGCCCAGCGCCTCCAGGTGCGTCGCCGCTTCTTCCGCGCCGCCCGCCGCCGCGAAGGAGTCGCGGATCTGTTCGGCCCCGGGCCGGTAGTGCCCGGCCGATTCGATCGCCGTCCGGAGGTCGGCCGCCTTGGCGCGGTCGAACCGCACGCGCACGCCCGCCGACGCCGCGACCACCTGCTGGGCCAGCATCGACTGGTCGTCCCGGATCGGCGCCACCACCAGCGGCACCCCGGCCGCGAGCGCCTCGCACACCGTGTTGTGCCCGCCGTGGCAGACCACCACCGACGCGTGCGCGAACACCGCCACCTGCGGGATCCGCCGGGCCAGGGCGACACTTTCGCTGATCAAGTGACCGCTCGGGTCCACCACCAGGCCCTGCACGTCCGGCATCCCCGCCAGCGCGTCCACGCTCTCGGCGAGGAACCGGGCCCCCGCCGTCGCGTTCGACGTTCCCAGCGTCACCACGACCAGCGGCCGATCGTCCACAGGGGACCAGTCACCGGGCGCCGGAGGCAGCGCCGGGCCGACGTAGGACACCGGTACCGCCAGCCGGGACTCGCCGGCCAGCGCCCGGGTCGTGAACGCCAGCACCAGGTGCGGGGAGAACCGCAGGTCGCCGAGCAGGACGCCGTGCCGCGCGCGCAGGCCCGCCTGCAGTTCGTCCACCCAGGACGCGATCTTCGGCAGCGAGCCCAGCGGGTCGGCCAGCTCGGTGGACGTCGACGCCGACGTCGCCCACGGCAGCCCGCACCGCGCGGCCACCAGCGCGCCCGCCATCGCCTGCTGGTCCACGACGACGACGTCCGGTTCGAACGCCGCGACGGCCGCCAGCACGCCGGGCACCATCGCGTCCGCCAGCGGCACCAGGTACGACTCCCACAGGTACTTCAGCGCCGCGAACCCGCGCAGCTCCGGCGGGCGCAGGGCCACCGAAAACGGCGCGGAGTCCCCCGCCGGGTAGACCCGCCCGGCGACCACTGTGGACAGTGCGGGCACCGGACCGCACCAGGCCACCGAGTGCCCGCGCGCTTCGAGCACCGCGGCCACCCCCTGCAGCGGCGCCACGTGCCCGGCCAGCGGCGGGACGACCAGCAGGAACCTCACGCCGCGTGCCGATCGATCCACTTGAGCACCAGCTCGCGCACTTCGCGGTGCTGCTCCACCAGCACCGAGTGCCCTTGTCCTTCGAAGACGTGCAGCTCGCCGTGCGGCAGCAACGACGTCAGGGCTTCGAGGTCGTCGGCCTGGTAGCCGTGACTGCCCAAAATGGACAGTACCGGGCAGCCGATCGCCGCCACCTGCTCCCAGGTGAGCAACGGCCCGAGCGGTACCTCCTCCGCCATCTTCGTCGACGTGATCCGCTCGGCCGCCAGCCGCGCCAGCCGCCGGTGGTGCGCGCTGAAGTTCGCCTCGATCCAGTCGAAGCTCTCCTCCACCTGCAGGAACCGCACGGTGTGCGCGAGGATCTCGCCCATCTTCCCGGCCCAGACCTCGGTGGCCGGCTCGGACTCGATGCACACGATGCTGCGGACCCGGGAAGGGTTCGCCACGGCGTAGCTGTAGGCGAGCGTGCCGCCGAAGCTGTTGCCCACCAGGTGCACCGGCCGGTCGACGGCCAGCTGCACGAGCAGGTCGTCGAGGTCGGCGACGAAGTCCCCGAGCGTGTAGCCGCGCACCGGGCGCTCGGTCTTGCCGTGCCCGCGCAGGTCGTAGCTGATCACGTCGATGCCCGCGGCCGCGACCGGCGGCGCCAGCGTCAGGTAGAAGCTCGCCAGGCTGTCGGTGCCCATGCCGTGCAGGAACACCACGGTCTCGGTGCCGCCGGCGGGCACGAGCTGCACGTTCGTGCGCAGCCCGTTGACGGTCATCGTGGGCACGTGCGCTCCCCCACGAACCGGGCGATGTCGCCGACGGTCAGGCCGATGACGTCGTCGAGGTCCTTCTCCGCCAAGTGCTCGGCGAGGTTGACGTCCGCGCCGAAGTGCTCGGCGAGGATGCTCGCGAAGGTCACCAGGTCGATGCTCTCCAGTTGCAGGTCCTCGTGGAACGTCGTGTCGGGCGTGATCTCGATCCCGAGCACCTCGGCGTCGCCGACGAGCTCGGCGAGCAGCTCGGCGACGACGTCGAACGTCGCGGACGCGTGGTCGATGGTCATGGCGTGCTCCTGTGGTGTGCGATGGCGGTCTCCCCGGTCAGCTCGACCGTGACGGCGTGACCCGGCAGCTCCCGGTGCCTGCCGGACACCGTGCCGTCGTCGTGGACGCGGATTTCCGCGGGGTACACGGGCTCGGCGAGCCGGGCCCGCACGGCGTCCTTCGCGGCGATCTGCCGCAGCAGCCAGCCGCGCTGCTGCCGCGGTGGCACGGCGGCGAACTCGGCGCGTTCCTCCGCGCTGAGGTAGACGCCGGCGTAGATGTCCCGCGCGGCGACCGTCGGCCAGCGGTCGGTGACCGCGACCGAGCCGTCCTCCCGCCGTTCGGACAGCAGGTTTTCCGCGGGGAAGGCGTAGACGCGGTGGGCCGCGCGGTCGCACGGGAACCGGACGTCCCGCCAGCCCTCGACGCTCGCCAGCACCCGGCCGTCGCGCACCAGCTCGGCGTCCATCTCCAGGACGTCGGGCCGCGGCAGCCGGACCCGCGCCTGGCAGGTCACGCGGGTGCCTGGCGGCGGTTCGGGGCCGTACCAGGTGAGCTTGCCGATCGAGCGCGGGAACGCGAGCAGGCCGTCGGACCGGGTCGCCATCAGCCAGCAGCCGAGCAGCTGGCCGACGTTGTCGAGCAGCCCGCCGGGCGCCGGCGGCACGACCAGTTCGCCGCGGATGTGCTGCTCGCCGAGCCCGGTCAGCCGGGCCAGGCCCTGGTAGGCCGGGCCGTGGAACATCTCGCGCCGCTCGTAGATCTCGGCCGCGCTCAGCGGCGGCGCGGTCTCCGGCCCGGGCACCCCGGCCGGCGACGGCGGTGGTGCGAACACCCCGACCTCGACGGTCAGCAGCGCGTACGGTCCGATCTCGACGGTCACGCGGTCGCCCTCGCGGCTCAGCGACAACGGCACCCGCTGGGCGGGCGACGCGATCAGCCAGCGCGAGAAGACGGCGTCCCGCACGGTCACCGCCTTCGTGCCCGGCCAGGTGCGTTCGACGGCCCGGCAGGCGAGGTCGACGAGCGTCGTCGCGGGCACCACCGGGCGGAAGTCGTCCTCGTCGGGCCAGTCGTCGCGCTGGCGGAAGAACCGGTGGTCGCGCAGATAAGGCATCGCGGCCAGCGATACGTCCACTGTGGACTCGGTACGGCGTCGCGCGGCCGCCGCGACGACGTCCGCCGCGCTCCGGCGCGTCTCGGTGAGCAGCGCGGTGAACTCGGCGACGATGGCGTCCGGAACCCCCGCGGGCAGCTCGGGCGGCGCCGCGGTGTCCAGCAGGCCCCGGGCCGATTCTCCCAGTGACAGCAGGGGTTTCCCGGTGTTGAGCCGGATCCGCCGCGGTTCGAGCGCCGCGAAGTCGGGGTCGCCGCCCTCGGTCCACAACGCGGTCGCGACCCGCCGCAGCTGCGCGAGCCCGGATCGCGTACCCGACGCGGCCGCGACCACCAGGTGCCGCCGCTCGCCGAGGGTATCGGTGACGAACGAGCCGAGCTGCCCGGCGCCGACCTGCACGAACGCCCGGAACCCGGCGTCGTGCAGCGCCTCGGTCAGCTGCCGGAAGCGGACCGGGCGCAGCAGGTGGTCGAGGTAGAGGCGCCGGACGTCCGCCGCGGCCGCCGGGTACGGCCGCGTCGTCGTCGCCGACCACACCGGCACCGCGGGCGCCAGCAGGTCCAGGTCCGCGACGAGCCGGGCGAACGGCGCGAGGTGCGGTTCCATCAGCGGGGTGTGGAAGCCGGACCGGAACGGCAGGGTCCGGGCCACGATGCCGAGCCCGCGGCAGGTCACCGCGAATTCCGCGACGACGTCCGGCGGGCCGCACACGATGGTCTGCTGAGCCGCGTTCTCGTGCGAGATCACCAGATCGCCGGGGAGCAGCTCGGTGACCCGCGCGGCGGCACAACCCAGCACCAGGTAGTCCGCCTCCGGCAGCTCGAACCCGCCGGGCCAGTACTTTTCCAGCAGGTCCGGCTCGGCCCGGTACATCCCGGCGGCCTGCATGGCCGTCCACTCGCCCGCGCTGTGCCCGGCGAGCGCGTCCGGGCGGATCCCCAGCCGCCGCAGGGCGTGGTCGAGCAGCAGCCCGGTCGACGACACGCTCGTGGCGCGGGCGGGCACGGTCACCGTCGACCACTGTGGACGGTCGAGGCCGAAGTGCCGGGCCACGTCGTCGAGGCGCGGCTCGGCGTCGGCCTCCAGGCCCGGGTAGAGGAACGCGGTCTTAGCGGCGGGCAGCAACGGGTCGGTCGTGCACCAGATGTCCCCGCCGCCGTGCCACGACCGGCCCTCGGCCGCGACCTTCGCGAGCACGCGGCGGGCCGTGGCGAGCTTGCGCTCGTCCGGGCCGACGATCCCGAGGCGGCACGGCCCGGCGCCCTCGCCGGGCTTCTCGAGCTGCTCCAGCAGCGCTTCCGGGGTGGCCGCGGCCAGCCGCAGCACGCGTTCCGGTTCGTCGACGCGGACCCGTCGCTTCGGCGCCGGATCCCCGGCTTCGAGCACGACGTGCGCGTTCACCCCGCCGAAGCCGAACGCGTTGACCGCGGCCACCCGCGGCAGGTCGCCCCACGGCTCGGCCTCGGCCAGCACCCGGAACCGGGTCTTGTCGAGCAGCGGGTTCGGGTCGGCGCAGTTGAGCGTCGGCGGCAGGACCCCGTGGTGCAGCGCGAGCGCGACCTTCACCAGCCCGGCGACCCCGGCGGTCGGCAGCGTGTGGCCGATCATCGACTTGACCGAGCCGATTACCGAGCGCGGCCCGCTCGCCTGGCCGAAGACGTCGGCGACGGTGGTCAGCTCGGCCGCGTCGCCGGCCGGCGTAGCGGTGCCGTGCGCCTCCAGCAGGCCGATTTCCGCCAGGTCCAGCCCGGCCCAGGCGCGCCGCAGGGCGAGGGTCTGCCCGGCGACGGACGGGCTGAGCAGGCTCGCGCCCCGCCCGTCGCTCGACGTGCCGCTGCCGCGGATCACGGCGTAGACGCGGTCGCCGTCGCGGCGGGCGTCGGCCAGCCGCTTGAGCACGACGATCGCGGTGCCCTCGCCGATGAGCATGCCGTCCGCGGCGCGGGACAGCGGGCTGATCCGCTGGCTCGGCGACAACGCGCCGAGCTGGGTGAACAGCGCCCACAGCGTGTCGTCCTGCGTCTGGTGGGCCCCGCCGGCCAGCACGACGTCGCAGCGGCCGCGGGCCAGCTCGCCGATCGCCTGGTCGACCGCGACCAGCGAGGACGCGCACGCGGCGTCCACTGTGTACGCCGGGCCGCCGAGGTCGAGCCGGTTCGCGACGCGGGCCGCGGCGAGGTTCGGCACCAGCCCGGCCGCGGTCTCCGGGCGGAACTCGCCCAGCGGTTCGAGGAGGGCCGCGCGCAGCCGGTCGAGGACGTCCTGACCGGCCGCGGGCAGCAGCTCGCCGACCGTGCGGGTGATCTGCCGGACGGTGCGGACGCGCTGGTCGAAGCCCTGCAGGCCCGGCGAGAGGTACCCGCCGCGGCCGAGCACGACGCCGATCCGTTCGGGGTGACCGAGCCTGCCGAGGCCGCCGGCGTCCTCGACCGCGGTCACGGCGACGGCCAGCGCGGTGAGCTGGTCCGGCTCGGTGCCGTCGAGGGACGTCGGCGGCACGCCGTGCGCGATCGGGTCGAAGTCCAGGGTGTCCGCGGTGAAGCCGCCGCGCCGGCCGTGGGTCCGGTCGGGCGCGGCGCCGTCGTGGCCGTGGAACGCCGGATCGCGGCGGTGCGGCGGGACGTCCGTGACGGCGTCGGTCCCGGCCACCAGGTTCCGCCAGTACTGGTCCACTGTGGACGCGCCGGGCAGGAACACGCCCATGCCGGTGATCGCCACCGGCTCCTGGCTCACCACAACGACGCCGTGTACAGGACCGCGCGGTCCGTGCCGTAGGCGAGTTCGCGCAGCAGGGCCGCGACGCCCTCGTCCGCGTCGAGCAGCCCGACGTCCCGGCGTTCGTACTCGCGGGCCAGCTCCGGCGAGACCATGCCGCTGTGGTCGGCGGCGGGCGCCCACGGTCCCCAGTGGACGGTCACCGCGCGGCCCGGCCAGGTCTTCGCCAGTGTCGCCAGCGCGTCGTTCGCCGCGGCGTAGTCGGTCTGGCCGCGATTGCCGAGCACCGCAGCGATGCTGCCGAAGAAGGTGACGAACCCGGGCTCGGCGCCGGTCTCCGCCAGCGCGGCGAGCAGGGTGCGGGCACCGTCCGCTTTGGTCTCGAAGACCGTCCGGAACGACTGCTCGTCCTTGTCCGCCATGAGCTTGTCGTCGATGACCCCCGCGGCGAAGACGACGCCGTCGACCCGGCCGCGGAGGCCCTTGACCAGGTGGTGCACGGCCTCCGGGTCCCGCACGTCGAGTTCGGTGTAGGCCGGGTTCCCGCCCGCGGCGCGGATCTCGCCGAGTGTCCGGCCGATCTCGCGCTGGGCCAGCACGGTCCGCACCCGGCGTTCGATGTCGGCGACCGAACCACCGCGGCCGGCCAGCACCGCCCGCATCGCGGCGGGGTCGGCGGGCAGGTCGTCCGGCTCGCCCGGCCACGGCGTGCGCCCGGCCAGCTCGATCCGGCAGCCGGAGGCGGCGAAGGCGACGGCCGCGCGGGCGGTGATCCCGCGGGCGCCGCCGATCAGGAGGACCACGGACTCCGGGCCGAGGCCCAGCGCGGCCAGCTCGCCGCCGCCCGGACCTGCGCCGGAGTAGGCGATCGAACCCAGGTCCGCGGGCCGGGGTTCGATCGTGAACCGGCCGCCGTCGTCGTGGCCGACCACCGCGGGCCCGTCACTGAGGGCCTCGTCGACCAGCACCTTGGCGACGTCCCGCGTGACCTCGACGAGCCGGGTGACGCCGTCGCGTTCGAGCGCGGCCGACCGGACCAGGCCGCGCAGGCCCGGCACCGCGTCCGGCGCGGCGGCCACGAGCACGGTCCCGCGCAGGGCCTTGAGCCGGCCGAACACGTCGGTCAGGTCGCGGGCGAGGAGCACGGTGATGTCCGCGTCGCCCTCGACGACTTCCGCCCCGGCCGCGGCGAAGGCGGTACTGACGGAGTCGTCCTCGCCGAGCACCGCCACGGATTTCCCGTGCAGCCGCGCGGGATCCGGGTCGAGCGGCACCGGCACCCGGTCGAGCCGGTACCGGGTCGGCGCGGCGGCCGCCGGGGTGGGACTCAGCCAGCTCTCCAGGTGCGCGGTCAGCGCGTCGGCCGTCCGGTCGCGGCTGAGCTGGTCGGTGCGGTCGTCGGCGGGCAGCCCCAGCCGGGACAGCAGCGTGCCCGCGATTTCGGTGCGCTTGATCGAGTCGATCGACAGGTCGGCTTCGAGGTCGAGGTCGCCGGCGATCATCTCGGCCGGGTAGCCGGTGCGTTCGCTGATCACGCCGATCACGGTGCCCAGGACGTCGGCCGGTGTCTCGGTGACCGGTTCGGGTTCCGGTTCCGCGTGCACCACCGGTATCGGAGCGGGCGCCGCGGGCGCCGGGGCGGGCGCGCTGCCGAGGTAGCCGAGCATCACTTCCCGTTGCGCCGCCACGAGTTCGCGGGTGGTGCGCAGGAAGTCGACGACGGCCTGGTCGCGGCCGGGAGCGGGCTGGGTCATGGCGGTACTCCGGATTCGTCGGGCCGGGGGCAGGGCGGGGACCTCGGCACCGGGCGCGCGGGCGGACCGCCCGTCCACGGCCCAGGCGGTGGGGGACGGCGCCGGGGGCTTCGCGCGCACCAGGCGTTCGGTGCGGACGTCGACCCCAGCGGAAGCGAGTTTGGCCAGCGCGGCCAGGAACCCGGTCAGGTCGGGTCCACAAGCGACGACGGTGTGCGGGCGGTCGCCGAGGATCTCCCCGACCAGCCGGGACAGCACCCGGCCGGGTCCGGCTTCGACGAACGTCCGCGCGCCCGCCGCGTACATCGACTCGATCTGGTCGAGGAACCGCACCGGGGAACCGATCTGCGCGGCGAGTTCGGCCGCGACGTCATCGGTGTAGGGCGCCGCGGTGCGGTTCGCCCAGACCGGCAATTCCGGGTCCACAAGGGACTCCGCCGCGAGTTCCGCCGCGAAGACGGCACCAGCGGCGGCGACCAGCGGGCTGTGGAACGCGCAGGCGACCGGGATCCGCTTGGCGGCGAACCCGGTCTCCCGCAGCCGCCGGATCGCGCGTTCGACCGCCGCCACCGGTCCGGAAAGGACGACCTGCTCGGGCGCGTTGTGGTTGGCCACCACGACGTCCGGGCCGATCAGGGTGGACGTCAGCGCGTCCCGCGGTGCTTTGACCGCGGCCATCGCACCGGGCTCGGTGACCTCGGCGATGGCCCGCGCGCGGGCCCGGCTGAGCCGCAGCAACGTCCCGGTGTCGAACGCGCCCGCGACCGACAGCGCGACCAGCTCGCCGTAGCTGTGCCCGGCCAGGAAGTCCGGGCGGACGCCGACCTGATCCAGCAGCCGGGCGACCGCCGTCTCGACGAGCCCGAGCGCGGGCTGGGCCACCTGCGTGTCGGTAAGGGCTTTCTCTTGCTCCTGGACGGCGGCCGACGCGAACACCCGGGGCGGGAACGCTTTCGCGGCGACGTCGGGGGCGAGCTTGAGCAGCTCGGCCAGCTCCGGGAAGTGCACGAACAGCTCGGCGAGCATGCCGGGGCGCTGGCTGCCCTGGCCGGGGAACAGGAAGGCGATCTTCCCCGGGTCGGCGTCGGCGCGCCGGATCCCGGCAAGGGCTTTCTCGGCGACGGCCGGCCAGTCGCGCGGGCCGTGCCGGCGGTCCGGGGCGACCGGACCGGCGCCGAGCACGGCGTGGAAGTTGGTGCCGCCGAAGCCGAACGCGCTGACCCCGGCCAGCCGGGCCGGTTCCGCCCACGGGCGCGCCGCGGTGGTGAACGTGAACGGGCTGGCGACCGGGTCCCAGGCGGTGTTCGGCTCGCTCAGGTGCAGCGTCGGCGGGACGACTTCGTGCCAGAGCGCCAGCGCCGCCTTGATCAGCCCGGCCAGCCCGGCCGCGCACTTCGTGTGGCCGATCTGGCTCTTGACCGAGCCGAGCGCGCAGCTGCCGGGCGCGGCGCCCGCGGCGGCGAAGAACCCGGTCAGCGTCCGCAGTTCGGTCGCGTCCCCGACCACCGTTCCCGTGCCGTGCGCTTCGACGAGACCGACGTCCACAGGGGACACCCCGGCGTCGCGGTAAGCGCGTTCCAGGGCGCGGTACTGGCCTTCCGGGCGGGGCGCGGTCAGGCCGAGCGCCTTGCCGTCGCTGGCCGCGCCGACACCCTTGACCACGGCGTAGACCCGGTCGCCGTCGCGCTCGGCGTCGGCGAGGCGCTTGAGCACCAGGCAGGCGACGCCCTCGCCGAGCGCGATCCCGTCGGCGGCGGCGTCGAACGGGCGGCAGCGGCCGGTCGGCGAGAGCGCGCCGGCCGAGGTGAACATGAGGTAGTCGTGGATGCCGTTGTGCAGGTCGACCGCGCCGCAGAGGACCAGTTCGCTCGTCCCGGCGCGCAGTTCCTTGGCGGCGAGGTCCAGCGCGGCCAGCGAGGAACCGCAGGCGGCGTCGACCGTGTAGTTGGCGCCGCCGAGGTCGAGCCGGTTGGCGATCCGGCCGGAGATGACGTTGGCGAGCGTGCCCGGGAAGGTGTCCTCGGTCGGTTCGGGCAGCTGCGCCAGGAGTTCCGGCGGTACCTCGTCGAGGTAGCCGTCGAGCAGGGACCGCAGGGTGCCCGCGTTGGCCAGGTCGCCGCCCGCCTCCGCGCCGAACACGACGCTCGTGCGCTCGCGGTCGAAGTCCCGGTGCGCGTACCCGGCGTCTTCGAGGGCGCGGCGCGCGATCTCCAGCGAAACCAGCTGGGCCGGGTCGATGCTCCCCATCGCGGACGGCGGGATGCCGAAGTCGAGCGGGTCGACCGCCACCGGGGGCAGGAACCCGCCCCACTTGGACGTCGACTGTCCGAAGTAGACCTCCGGGTCCCAGCGCTCCGGCGGCACCTCGGTGACGGCGTCCTCGCCGCGCAGGACGTTCGACCAGAACGCTTCGAGGTCCGGCGCGCCGGGGAACGCGCAGGCCATCCCGATGACGGCGATGTCCCGGGTTTCCCCCGGTGGTACGGGTTCTTCGGCGCGGGTGAACGTTTTCCCGGCCGAGACTTCGCGGTGCAGCTCGGCGATCGTCGTCCTCCGGTCGCGCAGCACGGCGACCTCCCCGGCCATGAACATCCCTTCGGCCAGCTGGGTTTCCTCGTCGAGGGTTTCCCCGCCGTGGCGGAGACCCTTGCTCGCGACGCGCAGCCGTCCGGTGTTCAGCTCCTCCAGCCGCTGCCAGGCTTCCTGCGCGGGCACGTCCCGCAGGCTCGCTTTGACCCGCTCGAATTCGGCGGTGTACGGGCTGGGCAGGCAGCGCGTGCGGTGACCGGGCGCGGTCTCCAGCGTGACGGTGGTGGCGGCTTCGAGCGCGCGCCGCTGGAACAGATCGGTGATCGCGCCGTGCGTCACGGCTTCTTCGGTGAAGAGGTACGCGGTGCCCATCAGAACCCCGACGGCGTCGAGCGGCGCCGCCATCGCCCGGACCACCGCGGCCGAGCGCGCGTCGTGGATCCCGCCGGCGAACAGCACTTCGACGTCCTTCGCCGCGCCCAGCACGGCCAGTTGTTCTTCCCACAGCTCGAAACTCGCGCGTGGGCCGACGTGCCCGCCGCATTCGGCGCCTTCGAAGACGAACCGGCGGACCCCGGCGTCGAGGTACTGGCCGAGCAGGATCGGCGACGGCACGTGCACGAAGGTCGCGATCCCCTCGGCTTCGAGGGCCTTGGCCTGCCCGGGTTTCCCGCCCGCGATCAGCACGCACCGCGGCCGGGCGGCGCGGATCGCGGCGAGCTGCGCGGCCCGCAGGTCGTCCGGCACGAAGCCGAGGATCCCCGCGCCCCACGGCCGGTCGCCGAGCAGTTCGGCCGTGCGGGTCAGGAGTTCGGTGGTGCGCGCGCCGTTCGACGTGGCGACGGCGACGAACGGGAAGCCGCCCGCTTCGGCGACCGCGGCGGCGAACGCGGGCTGGTCGCTCACCCGCGTCATCGGCCCCTGGACGACCGGGAGCGTGGTGCCCAGCGTCCGCAGGAGCCGGTCCGGTGCGGCCACCTCGGGAACGGTGGCACCGGTGATCCGGCGCACGTCCGATTCCACTGTGGACGTCGTGACCACGCCCGCCGCGCCACCGGCCAGTGCGCCGACGGCGGTCCGCGGCCCGGCCACGGTCCCCCAGACCGGGACGTCGAAGGCGTTCAGGAGTTGTTGCAGCAGCACGAAGTCGCTCAGCTCGCCGCCGCGCGCGACCAGCCCCAGCGCGCCGTGCGCCACCGCCTCGGCGGCCGTGGCGACGTCACCGACTTCCGCGAGCGCACCGGCCCACGGCGCTTTCGTCCGGACGGCGAAGGCCGCGCCCGCGGGCAACGGGCCGTCGGTGCGCACCCCGTGGGGCACCCGGACCCGGTCGGCGACCAGCGCCACGGCCGCCGGATCGGCGCCGTCGAGCACGCCGAGGCCGCCACCGCGGGCGACCGCGGCGACGGCGTCCGGGTCGCCGAACCCGAGGCAACGCAGCCGTCGAACGTGCGACGGCGGGACGAGCTCGGCCATCGGCGGACCTCCTGAGCGCGGGGTGGGGCGATCTTCAGAAATAACGCACCGGACCGGTGAAAAGCAATACTCGTGCTAGAGTACGAAACCGCGGAACACCCCGCGATCACACCCCTGACCAGCACTTTTATCACCTGGATCGCAACCGAGGAATGCATTTCCCGCACGCAAGTGACAATTCGACCGTGAAATACCTGGAGCCCGCGTGGAACTGACTGGACGGGTCGTCGTGCTGACCGGCGCGGCCCACGGGATCGGGGCCGCCATGGCCCGCCGCTTCGCCGCCGAGGGCGCGGCGGGCGTGGTGGTGTCCGACGTGGACACCGCGGGCGCGGCCCGGGTGGCGGACGAGATCGCCACCGCCGGCGGGCGGGCCGTCGCGGCGACCGCCGACGCGACGTCCAAAAAGGACCTGAAGGCGCTGGTCGCGACCGCCCGCGCCGAGTTCGGCCCGGTGGACCTGTTCTGCGCCAACGCCGGCGCGGCGTTCGGCACCGGCGTCCACGCGTCCGACGAGCAGTGGCAGAAGTCGTGGGAGATCAACGTGCTGCAGCACGTGCACGCCGCCCAAGCCGTGCTGCCGTCGATGCTCGCGCGCGGCGAAGGCCACCTGCTGCTCACGGCGTCGGCCGCCGGCCTGCTCGGCACCCCGGGCGACGCGCCGTACTCGGTGACCAAGCACGCGGCGGTCGGCCTCGCGGAGTGGCTGGCGATCACCTACCGGCCCCGCGGGATCCGGGTCAGCGCGCTGTGCCCGCTCGGCGTCCGCACGGCGCTGCTCGAACCCGGCATCGCCGCCGGCCACCCGGCCGCGCTGGCGATCGCGGCGGCGGCGCCGCTGCTCGAACCCGAGGACGTCGCCGAAGCCGTCGTGCGCGGGCTCGGCAAGGAGGAGTTCCTGATCCTGCCGCACGAATCGGTGCGGGAGTCGTTCGCGCGCAAGGCGGGCGCGGTCGACGCGTGGATCGACGAGATGGCCGTGGGAGGCTGAAGTGGAGTACCGCAGGGTCGGCGCGAGCGGGCTCGCCGTCAGCGACATCGCGTACGGCAACTGGCTGACGCACCACGAACCCGGCTGTGTCGCGGCGGCACTGGACGCCGGCATCACGACGTTCCACACCGCGGCCGCGTGGGACGGCGGCGCGGCCGAAGAGGCCTACGGCGCGGCGTTTTCCGGTGCGCTGCGCGACGAACTGGTCCTGTGCACCGGCGTCTTCTGGCCGGAGGGCCCGGGCCCGAACGCCGCCGGCCTGAGCCGCAAGCACGTCATCGCGTCGTGCGAGGGCTCCCTGCGACGGCTGCGGACCGACCACATCGACGTCTACCAGCTGCTGCGCTTCGACTTCCGCACCCCGGTCGCGGAGACGTTCCTAGCGTTGTCCGACCTGGTGCGGCAGGGGAAGGTCCGGTACGTGGGCACGTCGGAGTGGACGGCCGAGCAGCTGCTGCAGGCCCACGAAGCCGCGCAGCGCTACGACGTCCCGCTGATCGCCAACCAGCCGCACTACTCGATGCTGTGGCGGGTGGCGGAGGCGCAGGTGATGCCGGTGTGCGACCGGATCGGCGTCGGCCAGTTCGCGTCGGTGCCGCTCGCCCAGGGCGTCCTCACGGGCAAGTACCACGACGGCCGCATCCAGGCGGGCTCCCGCGCGGCCGGCCCGGCGTACGCGCGGCCGTTGCTGATGCCGGAGCTGCTGGAGCGGGTGGAGCTGCTGCGCGGCGTCGCCGACGACGCGGGCCTGACGATGGCGCAGCTCGCGCTGGCGTGGACGCTGCAGCACGAGGGCGTCGCCGCGACGGTGGCCGGGGCGAGCACGCCGGAGCAGGTCACGGAGAACGCGAAGGCGAGTGGTGTGCGGCTGGACCTCGACGTCCTGACGCGGATCGACCACCTGCTCGGCAGCTTCGTCCAGACCGACCCGCGACTGGTGTGGTCCCCGCCCGCTCAGCCCGCACCGGCACGGACGTAGCGGCCCGCGATGTCATGAAAGAGTCGTTCACCTCGCCGGACGCCATGAAAGAGTCGTTCACGACGCCCGGACGTCAGCCGGCGCCGAGGCAGACGAACGGGCGGCGGAACGGGTCCACCGCGATCGCGTCCGCCAGCGCCAGCGCGGGGCTCTCCCGCTCCGCCAGCGCCCGGTAGTAGTCGTCCATCGCCGCCGCCGACGCCAGGTCTCCGACGCGGGACAGCGGTGCGATCACCGTCCGCGAGCCGCTGGCCAGCAACGCGCTGGCGAACCCCAGCGCCTCGTCGCCGGGCCGGATGCGGTTGAGCGCCAGCTCGCACGCGGCGAACACGACTTGCCGCGGCGGCTGCCGCAGCCCGGCCATCTCGTGGCCGAAAAGCGCGCCGTCGGCGAGTTCGAGGCGGGAGAAGAGGGCGTTCTCCGGCTCGTGCGCGCCGTGCGCGGCGAAGTGCGCGAGCTTCGCGCCGTCCATCGCGCGCAGGACGGACTTCACCGTGGCCTTGGCGCCGGTCATGGTCGTCGCGGTGCGGTAGTGCGTGGTCAGCTTCTCGAGCTCACCGCGCGCCCCGGCCAGCCCCGGCCCGCGGACGAGCACGATCTTCCGCGCCCGGGTCAGCTTGGTGAGCTCGGCGGCGAGCCACGCGGTCGCCGAGGGCGCGACCACGGTCGGCCGCCCCCGCAGCCCCGGCAGCACGCCCCACGGCACGGCGTAGAGCGGCCCGGTCGGGACGATGACCAGCTCCCGCTCGCCGAACAGCTCGGCGAGGGGCTGGATGAGCTGCGCGTCGAGCTTGTCGGCCTGCTTGCGCGCGGACGCCATGACGACCTCGGCCAGCCGCTCGGGCAGGTTGTCCGGCGCGAGCGCGTCGAGGTCGACGTTGAGCACCCGCGCGGACTCGGCGGCGGCCCCGGCCGACCCGAGCCGCACCAGCCGGCATTCGCCCCCGGCCACGACCACGGCGACGAGCTCGTCCCCGGAAGCGGCGAAGCTGACCATGGCCCGCTCCCCGAGCCGCGCGACGACCTCCCCGAGCCCGGCCACCGGCCGCGGCCGCCCCCAGCGCCCGGTGTGCCACCCGAGCCGCTGGGCTTCGCGAAGCCGTTCGTTGTACTTGGCCCGCAGCCCGGCGATCGGGTGCCCGTCGTGCTGGGCCTCCTGGATGGCCTGCCCGAGCCCCCGCACCTCGGCGACGCTCGCGGCCAGCTCGGGATCGGTCCCGGCGGAGAGCGGCTCGTACCGGTAGGTCTGCGCGCGCGTGCGTTCGAGCCAGACGAACAGCCGCCGCGCGTCGTTGCGTTCGAGCACGAGCTTGACGGCGAGATCGGCGAGCTCCTGGCCGTGCAGCGCGGTCCCGGAGACGAGGTCGAGCCCGCCCATCCGGTCCCGCACGGCGTCGAGTTCGGTGAGCCCGGACCGGATTTCGGTGAGCGCCTTCGCCCGGCTCCCCTGCGCGACGGCCAGCTCGGCCCGGCAGAGGCGGCGCAGCATCCGGTAGTCGATCGGGGTGAGCTGCCCGGGACGGGGGACCTTCCCGAGGGTCTCGACGGCGCGCTTGAGGTTCCCCCGCCGGATGTCGAGCCGCACGGCGAGCATCCGCGCGGTGGCGGCCTGGTCGGTCAAACGCGGCACCGGCATCTTCTCGGCCGCCCGCAACGCCCGGCCCGGCAAAGCCGCCGTGAACACCCCGGTCCGCAGCGCTTCACGGGTGTCGGCCTGCAAGCCGATGACGGTGGCGTTCGCGACGCACGTCTTGCAGCCGACCTTGAGCATCCGCCTGCGCGCCGCGGCCGCCATCTGCCGGGCGAGGGCGAGGTCGTCGCTCAGCAGCGCGGCGGAGGCCCGGTGCAGCTCGACGAACCCCAGGTCGCGGGTGACGCTGTCCTGATCGGCCATCACCTCCATGTGGCTGTCGAGGTGGGCACCGGCCTCATCGGCCAGCCCGGCGGCGAGCAGGGCCTGGGCCTGCTCGAGCCAGAGCCACGGCGGCGCGTCCCGGCCCAGCGCGCGATAGCTGCGCTCGCTCAGCTCGTAGAGCCGGAGGGCTTCCGGAACGTCACCCGTCCGGAGCGCCAGCGTGCCCAGGTTCCGGTGGATGTCGGCGGCCTGGGCACGCAGCTCGTGCTTTTCGGCCAGCTCCAGCGACCGGTTCAGGTCGGCGCGAGCCTGCTGGACGTTGCCCAGCCGGATGTGGCTGGAGGCGCGCATGGTCAGAGTCTGGGCGAACGCCTCGATCCGCGACTCCGGCGCGCTCCCGTGCCGCAGCCGGTATTCCTGGTGCTCCAGCGACAGATCGAAGTACTGGAGACTGTCCTCGTTGCGCCCGACGGTGGTCAGCTTCGCGGCGTAGTTGTGGTCGAGGGCGCCGTTGAGCTCCGCCTTGAGCACGAGATCATCGATCGCACCGGTCAGCAACCGCACGTCGTCGAGCGCGGCGAGGCCGGCTCCCACGTCCCCGGTGATCTCCGAGGACAGCGCGGCGAGCAGGCTCGACACGCGGATGCGCACCACGAGCCAGTCGGTGTAGTGCTCGTCCGGCACGGGATAGATCGAGTCGAGCAGGCCCACCGCTCGCCGGAGGAGCCGGACACCTTCGTGGTAGCGCGCGAGGCAGGACTTGTCCGCGGCCGTCCGGTGAAGCTGTCGGACCTTCTCGATGACTTCGGTCGGGTCGAGCTTTGTCACGGGCACCCCACTATGACAGCACAGCCCGTAGCAGAAAGAAGCCCGCCCACCGGAAGAAGATCGGCGGGCGGGCGATCACGTTTCGATGAAGCTCAGCGGGCGACCTGGTAGCAGGGCGGACCGCAGTTCGGCGTCACGACCGGACCGTCGGTCTTCGGGACCGTGATGTGCTCGTGGTCGATGTGCACCCAGCCGTGCTCGTCGGGCTCCGGGTGCGGGACCACCGGGCCGGCCTTCTCGATCGGTTCCGGCGTCTCGTCGGGCTTCGTGTCCGTGGGCGTCGACATGGTCGATCTCCTCTCCCCTGGGGATCTGCCTGGGGACGCTGGCCGTGACGGTGAGTCCCCCTCGCGAGGCCCTCTCCTCGCGAACGGCCCAATAGTTCCACAACGGAGCAATGATCGGGAGGGTTTTCGCTACGGAAAGTCAGCTCCACCGCTGTGATCAGGCTAGACGCTCCGAGTGGACCGTCCTAAAGAGTGAAGTCTGTAACGACGTCCACACCGGACGTGCATCGACCCTCAGCCCCGCGGGTACCACTCGATCATGAAACTGACCTCCACGGTGCTCGGCGCGCCGGACCCGCACGCGCTCGCGGCGTTCTACTCGGAGCTGCTCGGCTGGCCGATCCGGACCGATGAACCGGAGTGGGTGACGCTGCGCCCCGAGGACGGGAGCGCCGGGCTCTCGTTCCAGCTCGAAACCGGGCACGTCCCGCCCACCTGGCCGCCCGTCGACGGCGCCCAGCAGATGCAGCTGCACCTCGACGTCGAAGTGGACGACCTCGACGAAGCCACCCGGACCGCGGTGGCCGCCGGAGCCGTCGTCGCGGACTTCCAGCCGCAGGACGACGTGCGGGTCTGCTTCGACCCCGCCGGGCACCCGTTCTGCCTCTGGACGAGGTGACGCCCCGCGTTCGGGCGGTCACAGGATCCGCTATGTTCGGCTGAGGTCGGCGTCGCGGCGAACGGAGTTGAGTCCTGTGGGGGTGCACCGGATCTGGCACCACGGCCTGGTCCCCACCGAAGGAAAACGCCCCCTCGACGCCTTGCGCAGCAGGCTGATCAGCCGCCAGCGGCAGCACGACGACTACACCGTCACCGATCTCGGCTCGTCCGACGACGGCGGGTCGCGCCGGTGCGATCTCGAATTCGCTTACGGCGACGGGGAAGGCCGCTACTCCGTTCAGGTATTCCTCTCGCTTTGCTACCGCGCGGGCGAAGACCGGGTGACGTGGCTGCTGGCCGCGGCGTGCACGCGGCCGTGGCGCAGCTGCCACGTCGCGCCCGCGCACCGGATCGGGCTGGAGGAACTGGGCGCCAGCGGGCACGACGAAATCCCCATCGAAACGCCGGTGCTGGCCATGCGCGGCTGGTCCCGCGAGGAGTGCGACCACCTCGCCGACCTGCTGGGCGAAGCGCTGGTGGCGCCCTGGCGGACGTCGGCGGTGCTGGTGCTCGCCGAGCCGCCGACGGTGCCCGTCTCGGGCTGGCCGGGGCTGGTCAACGTCTTCGACGTCGACGACCGCTTCCGCCGCACGCTCAACCGGAACCTCCCGCTCGGCTGCGCGGTCCCGGCGGGCGCGCGGCTGTACGCGCCGCCGTGCGACCAGCTGCCGGACTTCGTCGAGACGGCCAGCCCGGTGTCCGGCGAAGCGCTCGAAGGCGCGATCACGCAGCTGCTCCAGGCGCGCGGCCGGACGCCGCTGCCCGAGGAGTGGGCCGGGGTGGCGAGCGTGCGCGCCTGGTACGCGGCCGATCCGTTCGTCGCGCCGGACCGGGGGCCGGACGCCGAGCTGACCGGGAAGCTCGGCCGCGCCGAGCGGGAACTGGCCGAGGCCCGCCGGGTGATCACGATCCTGCGGAAGAAGGCGAAGGCCCACGCCGAAGAGCGCGATCGCCACGCCTGCGAGGTGAAGGCGTTGCGCGGCCGGCTCGAGGACGTCTCCGCGACGGACGTCGTGTGCCTGCGCGAGCAGCTCGCGCAGCTGCAGGAGGAGGTGGACGACTGCGCGCGCGCGTTCGAGGAAACCGAGGCCGAGCGCGACGAACTCAGGCGCGTCAACGGCTTGCTGGCCGGCCGCCTCGCCCGCCACCACGACGCGGACGACGAAGTGGCCGCCGCCGGCCGCCCGCCGGAGGAGTTCCCCAGCTTCGCCGAGCTGATCGCCGCGGCGACGGCGTCGCTGAAGCACCTCGCGATCACCGCCGACCCGGCGCCGGCCGCGATCCTCGACCACCACCCGAAAGCCGCCGCCTGGCGCCGCAAGGCGTGGGACGCGCTCCGGACGCTCGACGCGTACGCGGGCGCGCGCACGTCGTCGCTCGACGCGGGCCAGGATCCGGGCCCCGAGCTGTCGGACGTGCTCGCGTTCGCCCGCACCGGCCAGCCGGGTTCGCTGATCAGCGCCAACATCATCGCGCTGGCCGAGTCGGACACGGTGACCACGAACGAACGGCTCCGCCAGGCCAGGACGTTCCGCGTCGCCCCCCGCACCAACCCGGCGGGCCGCGACTACTTCGGCGCGCACATCGCCTTGGAGCGCTTCAAAGCACCCGCGCCGCGCCTGCACTTCCTCGACGACACCGACCGCACCGGCACGGTGTACGTCGGGTACCTGGGCGCCCACCTGCCGACGTCGAAGACCAACTGAGCGAGAATCGCGCGCATGACGGAGAAACACCTGGCGTACTGCTGGATCGCGCGCGGCGAGCGGGTGCTGTTCCTCCGCCGCGCGGCCGGCGTGTTCCGCGCGGGCCAGTGGGAACTGCCGGGCGGAACCGCCGAGCCGGGCGAGCCCTTCCAGACGACCGCGGTCCGGGAAGCGGCCGAGGAAACGGGATTGCGCGTCCGGGTCACGGGTGAGCTGGGGCGCGCCGAGTGGCCGGACATCGCGGGCCGCGACCTGCGGATCCACGCGGTCGTCTACGCGGCCGAAGAAACCGGGCCGGCCGACGTCGTGCTCAACCCGGCGGAACACGACGACTTCGCTTGGCTGACGCGGGCGCAAGCGCTGGAACTGCCGTTGCCGGACCACTTCCGTGAGGTCCTGGATCGGTAGCTCCCCCTCCGCCATAATCGGCCGGTGAGCGGGGATCCGGGTGTGGTGAACGCCGTCGGCGGCGTCGTTTCGGGATCCGTGCTCCAGGCGGGCACGATCACCGGCGACGTGCATTTCCACGAGCACCACCCGGTTTCCGGCGCGACACCGCCGGCCGGCCGGATACCCGCGTCCGGGCTCTTCGTGGGCCGCACCGGCGAGCTGGACCGGCTGGAGCGGCTCCTGCGTGAGCCCGGACGGCCGTCGGTCGCGGTGGTGCACGGGATGGGCGGCGTCGGCAAGAGCACGCTCGTGGCGCGGTTCGCCCGCCTCAACGCCGAGCGGTTCGGCTTCACCTGGTGGATCACCGCCGACACCCCCGCCGCGCTGCGGGCCGGGCTCGCCGACCTCGCGGTGGCCGTCGACCCGGGCACCGCCGGGCTGCCGGTGCGCGAGCGCGTCGAGGTGGCGCTCCGCCGGCTCGCCGGCACCGACGGCTGGCTGCTCGTCCTGGACAACCTGACCACGCCCGCCGACGCCGACGAAGTGCTCACGCGGGTGTCCACCGGCACGATCGTGCTCACCAGCAGGCAGCGCACGGGCTGGCGCGGCACGCCGTCCCTCGCCGTGGACGTCCTCCCGGCCGGCGACGCGGAAGAACTGCTGACACGCGTCGTCGCCGAGGACTGGCCCGACGCCGACGTCCCGGACGCCGCGCGGTTGTGCGAGGAGCTGGGCCGGCTGCCGCTGGCGGTGGAGCAGGCCGGCGCGTACCTCGCGCAGACGCGCATCACCCCGTCCGCCTACCTCGACCTGCTCGCCAGGTACCCCGCGCGGGTGTTCGCCGCGACCGCGGAAGGCGGCGACGCGCAGCGCACCATGGCGCGGGTGTGGCACGTCACCCTCGACCGCCTCGCGGACACCCCGGCGCCGGCCGTGCTGCGCCAGCTGGCCTGGTACGCCCCCGACGGCATCGCGCGGCGGCTGTTCGACGACGAGGGCCCGGACACCCTCGACGCGCTGGGCAAGCTCCACGCCTTCAGCATGATCAAGCTGTCCACCGCCGAGATCGCCGTCCACCGCCTGGTCCAGAGCGTCACGCGCACGCCGGACCCGGCCGATCCCCACCGGCGGCCCGACCTGATCGCGACCGCGCTCGTCGCGGCCACCGGCCGGCTGGCGGGCCACCTCACCGACCACAGCTGCCGCGATCCGCGCGCCTGGCCGCGGTACACGGCCGTGCTGCCGCACGCGAGGGCGCTGCTCGGCTTCGCCCCACCGGAGACCGACTCCGCTGGCACCCTCCGGCTCCTGAACGACGCCGGGAGCTTCCTGCGCGACCAAGGCGACTACGCGGGCGCCGTCGAGCTCCTGGAACGCTGCGTGCGCGGCAGCGGCCGGGTGTTCGGCGACCAGGACCGGTCGACGCTGGCGGCGCGCAGCAACCTGGCCGGCGCGTACCGCGAGACCGGCAGGCCGGACCGCGCCATCCGGATGTTCGAAGCGGTCCTCGCCGACGGCGAGCGCGTGCTCGGGCCGGACCACCCCGACCTCCTGGCCGTGCGCAGCAACCTGGCGATCGCCTGCACGGCGACCGGGAACCTGCGGGAAGCCCTGCCGCTTTCCGAAGCCGCCGCCGCCCGGCACGAGCAGGTCCTCGGCATCGACCACCCGAACACGATCACGTGCCGCAGCAGCCTCGCCGCCTGTTACGAGTCGGCAGGCGATCTCGCGCGCGCCATCGCGCTCTACGAGGCCACGCTCGAGCAACGCGTCCGGATCCTGGGTCCCGAGCACCGCGACACCCTGCGGTCCCGCGCCAAGCTCGCGTCGGCGCAGGCCAACACCGGTAACCCGGCCCGCGCCGCCGAACTCCACCGGACGACCATCGCCGCCTTGGCGCGGACGGTGGGCGAGGACCACCCGCAGACCCTCGCCGCCCGCGACGAGCTCGCCGACTTCCAGCGCTCGATGGGCGAGCTCGCGGAAGCGATCGCGAGCTACGAGGCGACGCTCGAAGTCCGCACCCGGACCGCCGGGCCCGTGCACCCCGAGACGCTCGACACCCGGATGCGGCTCGCGGCGGCCATCGTGTCGGCGGGACGGACGGGGGACGGGCTCGCCGAGCACCGGAAGATCGTCGCGGACTGCGAACGGGCGCTGGGCAGCGACCACCCGACGACGGTGAACGCCCGGGCGGTGCTGGCCGCCGCCCTGCGCCGGTCCGGCGACCTCACGGGCGCCGTCAGCGAGTACCGGCGGCTGCTGCCCGACGCCGAACGGATCCTCGGCCCGGACCACCCGAGCACGCTCGCGTGCCGCAAGGCCTTCGCGCACACACTGGCCGCCGCGGGAGATCTCCCGAACGCGATCACGCTGCTGGACGCCACCGCGGCCGGCTTCGAGCGGGTGCTGGGACCCGCCCACCCGTCGACCTTGAGCGCCCGGAGCCAACTCGCGTCTGCCTGGCTCACCGCCGGCGAAAGGGCGAAAGCGCTCGCCCTCAGCCAAGACGTCCGCGCCGACGCGGTCCGGGTGCTCGGCGTCGACCACACGGACGCGATCGGGTACCTGAGCGAACTCGCCGCCGCTCAGGAGCAGTCCGGCGACGTCACCGGTGCGCTCCGGAACCACCGGGCCGCGCTCGCGGACGCGGAGCGCGTCCTCGGCGCGGACCACCCCACCACCCTCACCCTGCGCAACAACGTCGCGAACGCCCACGAATCGGCCGGCGACGTGGCCACGGCCATCCCGTTGCACGAGGCTCTCCTGGCCGACCGGATCCGGTTGCTGGGAAACGAAAACCCGGACACCATGAGCACGAGAAGCAACCTCGCCAACGCCTACCTGACCGCCGGTCGCCTCGGCGAAGCCGCGGCGATGGCCGAGGCGGTGACCGCCGACCTGACCCGGGTCCTGGGCGCCGACCACCCCGACACGCTCGTCGCCCGGAACACCCTCGCCCGGACCTGCTTGCTGGGCGGCGATCCCGCCCGGGCGGCGCAGCTGCTGACCGGCGTCCTCGCGGATCGACGGCGCACCCTGGGTGACGAGCACCCCGACACCCTCGTGTCCCTTGCGGACCTGGGCTCGGCCCGGCTGTCCGAAGGCGACACCGCCACCGCACTCACCCTGCTGCGGCGCGCGCGGGACGGCTTCGAGAAGATCATGGGGCCCGCTGACCCGCAGACGAGAGCGCTGCAGGACCGCATCGACCGGCTCACGGGCGAAGGGAGCTGAAACCGTTGGCCCGACTGCACGTCGGCTGTGCGATGTGGACCCACAAGGCGTGGCCCGGCCGGTTCCTGCCGCCGGCGTTGCCGCCCAAGGAACGCCTGCGCGCCTACGCGGGCTGGTGCAACGCGGTCGAAGGCAACACGACGTTCTACGCGACTCCCGCCCGCACTACGGTCGAGACGTGGTCCGAGCAGACCGGGCCCGGCTTCCGGTTCGTGGTCAAGCTCCCCAAGGTCGTCACGCACGAGCGCCGCTTCACCGGCGTCGAGGCCGAGATGCGCGCGTTCCTGGACGCGATCGAGCCGCTCGGCGACCGCGCGGTCCTGTGGACCCAGCTCCCCGGCTCGTTCGCTCCCTCGGACGTCGACGCCCTCGCCCGCTTCCTGCGTCGGCTCCCGGCCGGCCTCCGCCGGGCGGTGGAGGTGCGTCACCCGTCGTTCTTCACCGACGCCGCGTCGACGTCGTTGCTGGAGGGAACCCTGGCCGGCGCGGACGCGGAGTGGGTTCCGTTCGACACCACGGTGTTCTTCCAGAGCCCGCCGGTCAGTGCGGCGGAGCAGGAGGCGTGGGCGAAGAAACCCCGGCTGCCCCGGCGCACCCGGGCGTTGACGGACCAGCCGATCGTCCGCTACCTGGGCCGGGATTCGGTCGAGGAGACGGTGGAAGGCTGGCGGCCTTGGGTCGAGGCGGCCGCCGCTTGGCTGCGCGAGGGCCGGTCGCCGACCGTTTTCGTGCACACGCCGGACAACGACGAGGCACCGGCGCTGGCCCGGCGGTTCCACGCGGAGGTGCGCGCGCTGGTCCCGGATCTGGAGGCACTGCCGGAACCGGACCCGATCGAGCCGGCGACGTTGTTCTGAGCTGGGCGGCTCACTCCGGCCGCTGCACCCGATAGCGCACGTGCAGCACCCGGTCGCCCTGAACCACTTCGGCGGGGTCTGCCAGCAGGTGCTGCGCGTGGACCGAACCGAAGTAGCGCTTGCCGGACCCGAACACGACGGGGACGACGTCCATCCGCACCTCGTCGACCAAGCCCGCGGCCAGCACCTGGCCCCCGACGTCGCCGGCGGCGACCTCGACCACGCGGTCACCCGCGAGCTCCTGCGCCTTGGCCACGGCCGCCTCGACTCCGCCGACGAAGTGGAACGGCGCCCCGGGGTCCCAGCCCGCGGGCGGCGGCCGGTGCGTCACGACGACCACGTGGTCGACGCCGGCCGGGGGCTTGCCGTCCCAGCCGTCCGTCAGGTCGAACACGTGGCGGCCGACGATCGTCGCCCCGATCCGGTCCCAGTACGGCCGGGTGTAGTCGTAGGACGCCTGCGACACCTTCACCGCGCCGCTCCCGTCCAGCGGGACGTCACCGCCGGACAGCCAGTCGAACAGCGGTCCGGGCTGGTCGTTCTCGTCCGCGACGAAGCCGTCCACCGACACCGAGCTGTACAGCACCACTTCGCCCACGGAGCCCTCCTCTGGTTCGGGATGCCCCGGAAAATAGCGGGTCGTGCGCCGTCGTTCTTGTAAGAAATCAATCGGCGGGCAACGGCCAGCCGTCCAGCGCGTGGCCGGGGTGTTCGCGCAGGAACCGCCGCCGGACTTCGACGTACCGGGTCGGCGTGAGCCCGGTGAACGCCCGGAATTCGTGGCCGAAGTGGGCTTGGTCGAAGTAGCCCGCGCTCCCGGCGAGGTGACCCCAGTCGACCGGCCCGGCGGGGTCGAGCGCGAACACGGTGGCGGTGAAGCGGTAGGTGCGGGCCAGCCGTTTCGGCGTGACGCCGACGAGCGCCTTGAACCGCTGCGCCAGGTGCGTGGTGCTGACCCCGGCAGCCGCGCTCAGGTCGCCGATCGCCACCGCCCCGCCGGCCGCCGCGATGACGCCGCTCGTGTGGCGGACCAGCCCCAGGCCGCTGGTCTCGGCCAGCCGTCGCACCAGTTCGTCCTCGAGCAGCGCGAGCATCTCCCGCGGCCGGTCCGCGGTCGCCAGCCGGTCTCGCAGCTCGGCGACGGCGGGCCGGCCCCAGACCTGCTCCACCGTCACCGGCCGGTCGCACAGCTCCGCGGCGGGCATCGGCAGGAACGGCGCCAGGCCCCACGGCTTGAGGTGCACGCCGACCGACCGGGTCGGGTGCGGGTAGCCGAAGTCCATCGCGCGGGTGCGCATGGCGACCACGCAGCCGTCGGCGTACTCGGCCGTCTCGACGTCGGTGCCGGCACGGATGCGGAACGGCGCCCCGAGGTTGACGATGAGCAACGCCGACGGCGCCGGCGGCAGCGTCAGCCGGGCGTACGGCGGCGCGCCCGCCAGGTAGTACAGGTCGTCGATCAGCCCGTCCAGCGGCGGTCGCGGCGCTCTGGACACGTACTCCACGCCCCCAGCATCGCCGGGGTGGTCCCGCCGCGCTACCCGCGCGGTCCGTCACCGGTCCTTTTCCGCGGCCACGGCGGACGCGGACAGCAGCGTCGCGGCGGTGAGACCGCCCCAGAGCACGCCGGGGCCGCGGGCGGCGAGCGCGGTGATGACCGCCGGGGAGACGGCGAGGCCGAAGCCCGTCGAGAGCTGGAAACGGGCGAGCGCGCGGCCCAGGAGGTGGGCCGGCGCGAGGGCGGTGACGAGCGCGGTGGCGCTGCCCGCGTACGCGATCTCGCCCAGCGTGCAGACCACGGACACCGCGGCGACGGCCGGGGCGCCCAGTGCGGTCGCCGCGAGGAAGCCGAGGTAGGACGCGGCAAGCACCACGCCGGCGAGCGCCAGCGCGGTCCGGCGCGGGATGCGGGACAGCCAGCCGGTGACCGGCACCTGCAGCGTGACCACCAGCACCGTGTTGGCCACGAAGACGGCCGCCGGCCACACCGGGGACGCGTGCAGCCGGGTCACCAGGACCAGCGGCACCGCGATTTCGGGGACGGTGAGGCAGAACGCGTAGACCACGTTGGCGGCCAGGAGCGAACGCATCCGCGGTGCGGGCCCGGCGGCCGTGCCCGGAGTGGCGGCCAGGTCCGCGCGGAGGCGGACCGACCAGGCCAGCGCCGCCGCGACGAGGTAGACCAAGCCGGTGCCGAACGCCATCGCCCGCAACGCCGTGGTGCCGCCCGCCAGGCACGCGGTGGCCAGAAGCGCGCCCACGCCCAGACCGGCGTTGCGCAGCGCGCGGCCGCCCGCGAGAGCCGCGTCGCGTTCCCGGCCGTGAGCGACGGTGGCCACGAGAGCCGCGTGCGCGGCCGGCCACGCCTGGTTGCCGATGCCGAGGAAGAGCGCCGCCGCCGCGAACAGCCCGGTGTGCCCGGCCGGGGCGATCAGCAGCAGCGCCACGCCCGCGACCCGGACCAGCATCGACGCCGCCACGACCGTGCTGCGCGCGCCGCCGTCCAGCCAGCGGCCCACCACCGGTACGCAGCACAGGCCCACGACGATCCCCGCCGTCATCGCGATGCCGGTGACCGGCGCGGACAGCCCGAGCACCGTCACCCCGTACAGCAGCAAGAAGGGCCGCAGCAGGCCGGTGCCGAGCGCGTCCACCACCACGGCGGCGGCGTAGCGGGGACCGCCGGAAGCCCGGAGGAGGGCGCGCGGCCGGATCTGGGTCGTCATGACGTCCACCGTGCGGCCGGCCGCCGGGCTCGCCGTGCCGATTGACGAACACCGTCAACCGGTGCCGCCGGGACGCGTCGAGCCGGTGAGAATGCGGGGATGACGTTGAGGATCGCCCTCGGCGGCCCGCCTGCCGAGCGGCTGCGGTTCGCCGCTTCGCCGCTGGCCGAGCTGACCGCGATGCTGCACGTGCTGGCCGAGCCGGCCCACCACCCGCGCCTCGCCGGCTGGGCCGCGGACGTCTGGGCCGGCTTGCGGCCGGAGCCGGCCGAGCGGCTCCGGGAGGCGGAGTTCCTCTGGCGTTCGTCGCGGGCCGACTTCCTGGTCCCGGCCCACCCCCGGCCGACCCTCGCCGAGGAACTGGACGACGTCGACCGCCTCGACGACGAAACCTACGTGACGGCCGCGCTGATCACGACGTGCGGCAACAACCGCGTCCACTTCGGAACGCCGTCGCCCCTGTCCGACGCGACGGCGCGCGAGCGGGCCCTGGACCTCGCCCAAGCCCGCGGCGCACGCCAGGAGGCGTTCGCGGAGCGGCTGCTCGCGGACCCGGCGGCCGTGCGCGCGCGGGTGCGCGACACCCTCGAACAGTGCGCGGAAGCCTTCTTCGACGCCGCTTGGACCGGCATCGCCGCGCAGCTCGCCGGAGATCTGCGCCTGAAGAACGACCTCCTTCGCCGCCAGGGCATCCCGGCGGCCCTCGCCGCCGTCTCCGGCTCGGTCACCCTGTCCCCCGACGGCGACACCCTCGTCGTGGACAAGCTCCTGGACCACGCGACCGCGGCTGCCGACGTCGTCCTGATCCCGAGCGTCTTCGGCCACCCGCACCTGGTGGCGATCCATGCGCCCGGGCGGCGGCCGGCGGTGCAGTACCCGATCGCGGCGCCGGATCCGGTGCCGCTGGAGACGGTCACGCTCCGGCTGTCGGCACTGGCCCACCCGGTGCGGCTGCGCCTGCTGCGCACCCTGGCCCGCGGCCCGCACACGACCGGCGAGCTGGCCGTCGCGTGGGAGCTTTCGGCGCCGGAGGTTTCCCGCCACCTCGCCGTCCTGCGCCGCGCGGGCCTGCTCACGCCCCGGCGGCAGGGCCGGTACGTCCGCTACTCCGTCAACCTGCCCGAGCTGCAGGCGCTGGGCACCGACCTGCTGGCGGCCGTGCTGCGATAACCCGTTGAGCACCCCGGCGAGCGCGTGCCACGCTCCCGAAGTGGCCACCCCGTTCCCCACCGCGCTGGCGAGGCGGCTGGTCGACGCGCAGTTCCCGCGGTGGGCCGGGCTGCCGCTGCGCCGGTTCGCGCCGGCCGGGTCCGACCACGTGATCCACCGGCTGGGCGAAGACCTTTCCGTGCGGCTGCCCCGCCACCCGGGCGCGATCGGGCAGGCGGAGAAGGAAGCCGAGTGGCTGCCCCGGCTCGCCCCGCACCTGCCGCTCGCCGTCCCCGTCCCGGTGGCGGTGGGCGAACCCGGCTTCGGCTACCCGTGGCCGTGGGCGGTGTCGCGCTGGCTGGACGGCGAGGTGGCGACCGTCGAAGCCCTTTCGGACTCCCACGACGCCGCTCGCGCGCTGGCCGGGTTCCTGACCGCGCTGCACCGGTTCGACGCCGAACCGGCCGCGGACCTCACGCGCTCGCCCTTGGCCGCGCGGGATCCGGCAACCCGGTCCGCCATCGCGAAAACCGCCGGCGTGTTCGACGCGGCGGCGATGACCGACCTGTGGGACGCGGCCCTCGCCGCGCCCGCGGGCCGCCCGGCGTGGTGCCACGGCGACTTCCACACGGGCAACCTGCTCACGACCGGCGGCCGCCTCAGCGCCGTCATCGACTTCGGCGAGCTGGGCGTGGGCGATCCGGCCTGCGACCTGATCATCGCGTTCACACTGATGTCGGCCGGGACGCGGGCCACCTTCCGGGCCGCGCTGGGGGTCGACGACGCGACCTGGGTCCGGGGTCGCGGGTGGGCGTTGGCCACGGGCTTGAACGCCTACACGGCTTATGCCGCGGTCGATTCCCGCGTCGCCGCGCAGACGACCCGCCAGATCACCGAGGCCCTCACCGGTTGATGCTCCGCAGGTACCGCAGCAGCACGCTCTCGCCGTCCGTGAGCACCGAAGCCAGCTCCAGCGCCGCCGGGTCCACCACCCCGCCCAGCGCCGCGCGGCTCGCTGTCCCCGCCACCAGGAACGGCGCCACCGTCAAGCGGAACTCGTCGACCACGCCCGCCTCGATCAGCGAGCCGAACAGCTTCGGCCCGCCCTCGCAGTCGATGCGTCCCAGGCCCTCGGCCACCAACGTGGAAACCACCGCGGCGCCCGGCACGTCGGTCTCGCCCACCACGAACACCCGCGCGCCGTTGGCCGCCCAAGCGTCGCGCAACGGCTCGGGAGCCGCCGCGGAGGTGAACACCAGCGTCGGGACCGCCGCCTTCGTGATCACCGGGGCGTCGGCCGGCAGGGAGCGGCCCGAGGTCACCACCGCCACCGGGGCGATCGGCGCCAGCCCGAAACGACGCCGGCGCTCCGCCGTGCGCTCGTCCGGGCGCATGCCCTCGAACCCTTCCGCCATCGCCGTTCCCGCGCCGACCAGGACGACGTCGGCCAGGTCGTTGCCGAGCCGGTAGACGATCCGGTCGGCCGGGGTCGAGAGGCCGCCCGACACGCCGTCGACGGTGATCGCGCCGTCCGCGCTGGACACGAAGTTCACCGCCAGCCACCGGGGGCCGGCCGGGTAGGCGTAGAGCTGCTCGAGGTCCGCGTCGGCCAGGTCCCGCTCGACCGGCCAGACCTGCCGGATCACTCCCACCGGAGCGCCTTCGCCGGCGGGCGGGTGCCCGCGATGCTCGCCGCCATCTCGGCCACGTGCCGCGTCGAACGCGGGTGCGCGGTGCGGATGATCGCCGCCCCGGCCGACGCCGTCAGCGCCGCCAGCGCCAGGCCCGCCGGGGTTCCGTCGCCGGCCGGCTCGGCCAGCACCGGCACGTCCGCGGGCAGTGAAGGCGCCGACCGCACGACCCCCACGTCCAGGACGGCTCCTTCGGCCGGCACCCCGCGGGCCACCGCGTCGGACACCGACGGCCCGGCGTACCCGGCGCCGAAGCGGGCCGCGACGTCGACGAGGTCGGCGCGGGCGAGGATCAGGTCGGCGCCCGCCGCGCAACAAGCCGACGCGACCGAGACGTCCGCGGTGTCGACCGCCAGGACCAAGTCGGGGAAAGTCGCACGCGCCCACGCGACCAGGGGTTCGGCGCCGGTTCCGGCGAAACCCACCAGATCGGCGCCGTCCGCGACGGCGCCGGACACCGCCGCCCGCGCCGCGTCGGGCTCCGGGAGCACCTGCACCACGGCCAGCACCAGCGCGTGGTCACTGCTCAACCGGCGGCCCCGGAAGACGAGGTCGGGGGTTTTCATCGCGCTCTCCCTGCTGGACGTCCGTGCCTCGCGATCATAAGCGAGGCCATCGAGGGGAGAGCTGTTCGCCGTCAGGTGGCGGGGCACCGTCGCCGGGCCACCCGACTCTCGACGGTGTCCTCAGGAGGCGAGCGCCTCGTTGATCGCCTGCAGTTCCCGTGCCGTGCGGGTGGCGGTGAACTCGATGACGTCGTACCGGGCGAGGCGCTGGACCACGAACGGGTCACTGGCGAGCACGGCGTCGAGCTTGCCCCGCAGCATCGAGCGGGTCAGGATCACGTGGTCGGCCGCGCCGTTGCCCTTACCGCAAACCAGAAATAGTCCTTTCGTGAATTGTTTGCGCACCCACTCCGAATGGTCCGGGAGCGCGTAGTCGACTTCTGTTTCGGGCGCTGTGTAGGTCAGCAGTGCGAGGTACATGATTCGATGGTAGAACTCCCGCGACCACTTCGCACCCGAAGTTCCGGTCAAGAAAACGACAATTCCTTTACCAACACTTTTTCGACATTCTCCCGCATTGCCGTACGCCCGTCGTCGTACGTCCCGGTGTCGCCGCCGGGCCGACGCGGCGGAGGACGGACGGCGCGACACTCGAGGCCATGAACGCACTGACGAGGATCTGGCACGACGGGCGGCGGGCCGAGCGCGTCGCCTACGCCGTCGGCGCGGCGCTGTTCCTCAGCGGCGTGGTGCACGCGGCCGTCCTGCTCGCCACCGGCGGCTCGTGGCTGGGGCCGCTGTCGCTGCGCAAGGCCGTCACGTTCGGCCTGTCCTTCGGGCTGACGCTGGCGTCGGTGGCCTGGGCGACGTCGTTCCTGACCGTCCGCGACCGGTGGCGCACCGCGCTGCTCGGCGCGTTCACCGCCGCGAGCGTCGTCGAAGTGCTGCTGGTCAGCATGCAGGCCTGGCGCGGGGTGCCGTCGCACTTCAACTTCGAGACGCCGTTCGACAACGTCGTTTCGATGACGCTCGCCGCGGGCGGCGGGGTGCTCATCGTGACCGTCATCGGCTTCACGGCGGCCGCGCTGGTCGAGCCGGGGCCGGCCGCGCCGAGCCTGCGCCTGGCCGTCCGGGCCGGTCTCGCCGTCCTGCTCGTCGCGCTGGCCACCGGCGCGGTGATGATCGGCCGCGGGGTCGTGGCGGCCCGTGGCGGCGACCCGCAGCTGGCCTACACGACGGCGGGGTCGCTCAAGCCGCTGCACGCGGTGGCGATGCACGCGATCCTCGTGCTGCCCGCGCTGGCCTGGCTGCTGCGGTTCACCCGCTGGCCCGAGGCGCACCGGCTGCTCGTGGTCAAGGTCGCCGTCGCCGCCGACGCCGTGCTGACCGCCGTCGTCGGCGTCGAGTCCTTCACCGGCGTCGACCCGCTCGCCGCGCCGCTGCCGGTCACGGCCCTGTCCGCGCTGGCCGCCCTCGCACTGGCCGGCACCGGCGCCTACGCGCTCAGCGGTGTTGAACCGCGTTTCCGATTCGTACGTGTTCGCGATGGGAAGGCAAGGGGCCGGTAAAGCGGCGGACGGAGAACACGCGTGCGGCACGGTATGACCACCAGGGGCCTCTTCCAGCAGAGCGCGGCCCACAGCCCGTCGTTCTTCTCCGTGGCCAGGGCGATGGGGCCGCACGCCGACGACCTCGCGGACTTCTGCATCCCCTGTAACCCCTACTTCCCGACCGACGGGATGTTCGGCGAGCTGGAGCGCAACCTCCGCACGATCCTCAAGTTCTACCCGAGCGACGCCGGCGCGATCACCGCGCAGCTGGCGAGCGTGCTGCGGCTCAACCCGTCGACGATCTCGCTCGCCAACGGCTCGACCGAGCTGATCACCTGGATCGACCAGCTGCTGGTCGATTCCAGTGTCGCCGTCCCGATCCCGACGTTCGGCCGCTGGACCGACCAGCCGCTGGAGACCGGCAAGCGCGTGGACATGTTCGTGCTCAAGGAAGCGAACAACTTCGAGCTCCGGGTGGACGAGTACGTCGAGTTCATCAAGCGCCGCGGCTCCCGGGTCGCGGTGCTGTGCAACCCGAACAACCCCGACGGCGGCTACCTCCCGCGGCGCGAGGTGATCCGGTTCATGGACGCCCTCGAGGACCTGGACCTCGTGGTGATCGACGAATCGTTCGTCGACTTCGTCGAAGTGGAGATGAACGCGTCGGTGGCGGCCGAAGCCGTCGTGCGGCCCAACGTGATCGTGCTGAAGAGCCTCGGCAAGAACTTCGGGCTGCACGGCATCCGCTTCGGCTACCAGGTGTCGAACCCGGCGCTGACGCGCAAACTGTCGGCCGCGCTGCCGAAGTGGAACCTGAACTCGCTCGCCGAAACCGTGATCTTCATGCTCGCCGAGCACCGCGCGGAATACGAGGAAAGCCTCAAGAAGCTCGCGCTCGACCGGTTCATGATGAATTCGCAGCTGAACCAGTTCCCGGAACTGACGGTCTACCCGTCGCAGGCGAACTTCCTGCTCGTCAAGCTGCCCGGTTCGGTCGACGGCGCCGAGCTGTGCGACTACCTGCTCGCCGAGCACCACCTGCTGGTGCGCCAGTGCGGCAACAAGATCGGCATGACCAGCCAGTTCATGCGCTTCGGGGTGCGGCCGGACACCGAGGTCGAGCGGCTGGTCGAAGGGCTGCGCGGGGTCGAGCGGCTCGGCGGCGGGCGGCACGCGACGCCGGCGATCGAGCTCGTCTCGCACTCCCGCGAACCGGAACGGTCGATCAGCTGAGCACCTGGGCGATGGCCGACTTCCAGGCGAACACCCGGCCGTTCGCCGAACTCGACCGCGCCGGCCGCACGCGCCGCCTGCGCCGGCTCGCCGAAGCGGCGCTGACCGCCTACGACGTGCCGGTGGCCCGGCTGACCCCGCTGGCGCACGGGCTCAACACGGCGTTCCGCGTCGACGGCGCGGACGGCCACCGGTACGTCCTGCGGGTGCAGCGCCCGGACGGGCCGGGACCGGCGCGGGTGCGCTCGGAAATGGCCTGGCTTTCCGCGCTGCGCCGCGAAACCGACCTCGTCGTCCCGCGGCCGGTGCCGACGCGCGAGCGGGACCTGGTCGCCGTGGTCGCCGACCCGGCGGTGCCGGAGCCGCGCACGTGCGTGCTCTGCCACTGGGTCGACGGCCGGTTCGTCGACGAGCGGCTCAGCGCGCCGCAGCTGTACGCGGTCGGCGAGTTCACCGCGCGGCTGCACCTGCACGGCGCCCGGATGAACGGCCTCGACCGCGGCCGCGTCGACGACCTCACCGAGTTCGGCCGCACGCAGGTGGACGGCTTCTCCGCGGCGGTCGTCGACCGGGCGGTCGCGCGGACCGGCGACGAGCGGATCCGGGACGCGGTGGCGCGCGTCCGCGCGGTGCGGGCCGAGCTGGGCTTCGGCGCCGACGCGTTCGGCCTGGTGCACGGCGACCTGCGGCAGGTGAACTACCTGTTCCACCGCGGCCGCGTGCGGGCGATCGACTTCGACGACTGCGGCTTCGGGCACTACGCGTACGACCTCGCGGTGACCCTCGGCGCGCTCCGGCACCTGCCGCAGCGGGAAGAACTGCGCGAGGCCCTGCTGGACGGCTACCGCTCGGTCCGCCCCGCCCCCGCCACGACCGACCCGCGGGTCCTGGCCGCGTTCGCCACCCTCCGCCGCGTCCAGCTCCGCCTCCGCTGACGCGTCGCTTTCACGTGAAAGCTACGCCCCCAGGTCGCCGCTTTCACGTGAAAGCGACGTGTTACAGCTTGGCGTTACAATTGCTACATGGCTGGACGATCGAGCAACGCCACCAGTACCCGGGACCGGCTGCTGCTGGCCGCCGGCCAGCTCCTGCACGAGGCCGGCGACGGGCCGGTGTCGACGCGGGCGATCTGCGAGCGCGCCGGCGTCCAGGCCCCCACGCTGTACCACCACTTCGGCAGCAAGCAGGGCCTGCTCGACGCCGTCGTGAACTACGGCTTCACGCAGTACGTCCAGGCCCCGGACGCCGGCGGCGACCCGGTGGACCGGATCCGCGAAGGCTGGGACCGGCACGTCGAATACGGCCTCGCGCACCCCGCGTTCTACGTGCTGCTCTACGGCCAGATCGAGCCCGGCGTGCCCTGCAACCTCACGTCGAGCGCGGAAGCGATGCTGCTGGAGCTGTTCACACCGCTCGCGCGCGAAGGACGGCTGCGCGTCGAGGCCGCGGAGGCCGCGCGGCAGTTCGCGGCGGCCAACAGCGGGGTCACCCTCAGCCTCATCGCCCAGCCGGAAGACAGCCGCGACACGGGGATGTCCGCGCAGGTCAGGGAGTCCGTGCTGGCCGGGCTGCTCGCCGAAGAACCGGCCGGCGGCTCGTCCGTCGGGGCACTCGCGGTCGCTTTGTCGACCGCGCTCGCCGACGACGTCGACGCCCTGACGACCACCGAGCGCCAGATGCTGCGGGAGTGGCTGCACCGGATCGCGGGCTGACGCCGGGCGCTACATTTGCTACATTGACGTCTATGACAAGTGTAGTGAACCAGTTCGGCCTGTTCCTCGCCCCGCACCGCGACGACGCGGCCCGGAAGGAGCAGGCGATCGCGGCGGACGCGCTCGGCTACGGCACGGTCTGGCTCGGCACCGGCCGGAACTCGGTCGGCGACCTCGCCTTCGTCGAAGACCTGCTCGCGTCGACCGAGCGGATCACCGTGGCGACGGCGATCGTCAACATGTGGGTCGACGAGCCGGAAACCCTCGCGGCGTCCTACCACCGGCTCGCCGGCCGCTACGGAAAGCGCTTGCTGCTCGGCATCGGCGTCGGGCACCCCGAGTCGGTCACCGAATACCGCAGCCCCTACGACAAGATCGTCGACTACCTCGACCGGCTCGACGCGGCCGGTGTGCCGTCGGACGCCCGGATCCTCGCCGCGCTCGGCGACCGCGTGCTGAAGCTGGCCGCCGAACGCACCGCGGGCGCGCACCCGTACCTCGTCCCGGTGGCGCACACGCGGCACGCCCGGTCGATCCTCGGCGCGGGCAAACTCCTCGCCCCCGAACAGAAAGTGGTCGTCGACGACGACCCGGTGGCCGCGCGCGCCATCGGCCGCCCGTACGTCCGGAACCCGTACCTGGGGCTGCGGAACTACGTGAACAACCTGCTGCGGCACGGCTACACCGAAGCCGACGTCGACGGCGGGGGCAGCGACCGCCTCATCGACGACCTGGTGCTCCACGGCACGGCCGAAACGATCGCGAAGGGTCTTCAGTCCCATGTGGACGCCGGGGCGGACCACGTGGCGGTGCAGGTGCTCGGCCCGTCACCCGACGTCGAACTGGTCCACCAGCGGCAACTCGCCGAGGTGCTGCTCTGATCAGTCCGGCGCCGGGGCCAGCGCGTTCAGGGCGGTGACGATCGTGCGTTCCTCGTAGGCGAAGTGAGCGTCCAATGCGGACGCCAGCCGGTCGAACTCCGCGCGCAGCCGGACCGGATCGGTTTCCCCGTCGGCCAGCCGCTGGATCTCCTCTTGTAGCTGCGCGACGACGCCGTGTTCTTCCTCCAGCTTCGCCAGCGCGGGGGCGAGCGCCGGGAAGCGCGCCGCGAGCATGGGGAAGATCGCGCCGCCTTCCCCGGTGTGGTGGCGGGTGAGCGCGGCGCAGAAGCCGGAACACTTCGCGCTCAGCCGCCGCGTTTCCCCGGCGCGCAGGTCCCGCAGTTCGGCGCGGAGCCAGTCGTGCACCTGGACGAGCCAATCGCCCATGCGGCGCCCGTGGTCGAGCCGGTGCAGCTCGACCACGGGCAGGATCCGGGTCGTGCGCGCCTGGTACGCCGCGAAGCCCGGCTCCCGCTCGGCCACGGCGGCGAACAGCGCGTCGCGGTCCGGCGGGAGCGCGGCCATCGCCTCGAAGGTCTCCGCGGCCGTTTCCACGGTGACCAGCGGGTTCCGGCGGATGTTGTGGTACCACGCGGGGTGCTTCGGCGAACCCATCGCCGAAGCGACGACGACCAGGCGGCCGTCGATGTCCAAGTCCCCCAAGGGAACCCGGTGCGGGCGGCCGGTGCGGGCGCCGGTGGTGGTGAGGTGGATCAAGCTGCTCCTTTGGCGACGAAGGTGGTCGCCGGAGGCCGTGAGCCGACACGGAACGGGCGCGCGGAGGGCACACTCCTGCCAGGAACGGCAGAACGTGTCGAACTCAAGGGGGCTGAGTAGCCACTACCTCCGTGCGATAGGCCCATCCGGGGCGCATCCGCACAGTAGCACGGAATCAGCGCGCGGCGTCGGCGGCTTTCTGCGCCTCGTTGGCGGCGTGGTCGGCCTGTTCGTAGCTTTCCTTCGCCTGCTCGAACTCCGCCGTCGCGCGCTCGGCGCGTTCCTCGGCCTCGGCGAGGCGGCTGCGCAGGTCCTCGACGCGCGCGGTGGCCTGCTCGGCGGCCCGCTGGGTGCGGACGAGGTCGCGTTCGACGACCGCGCGTTCCTTCGCCAGCTCGGCGGCCTCCTTGCGCAGGCGGTCGCGTTCCGCGCGGGCCCGGGCGCGTTCCTCTTCCTCACGGCGGTGATCGCGCTTGGGCTTCGCCGGCTCGGCCTTGTCGACCAGCTTCGCCGGGCGCTTCCCGGTGGCGGGCGGCACGGTGGCGGCGAGGGTGAACCACTGGTCGGTGTCCTGGTGCGCGACCGACGTCAGGCGCCCGGCGACCGCGAGCGCGGCGGTGCCCGGGTCGGCCGCGACGGCCTCCAAAGTGGCCTCGACCTCGCGGGACACGGTGTCGCTCATCGACGGCAGCTCGTGCATGATCCGCCGCACGAGCTCGCCGCGGCGGCGGGTCAGCGCGCGCAGGTCGTCCCCGGCCAGGCGGGTGTGCGCGTCCCGCAGCTCGTCGCCCAGCTCGGCCAGCTCCCGCAACCCGCCGTCGTCCTCCCGGGCCAGCCGGTTGACGATCGCGGCGGCCGTGGTCGGCTTCCGCAGCTCCTTGATCTGCTTCGCGAGCTCGGCGTTCCCCTCGGCCTTCGCCGCTTTCGCCGCCGCGTTGCGCGCGCTGACGAACTCCGCGAGGTCACCCCCGTAGAGCTCGCCGGCCACCGTGTCCAGGTCCATCGTGCTCCAGCGAACCACATCGGACTGGTGCGAGCACCTGCGAGGAGTCATCATCGGGGGCATGTTCTTCGATCTGGGTGTCCGGGACTTCCTCGACCGCGCGGAAACGGTGTACCCGGACCGCGTCGCGGTGGTCGACGAGCCGGACCAGCCGGCGCCGAGCTGGGGTTCCCTCACCTACCGCGAGGTGGCCCGCCGGGCCCGCGCGCAGGCCGCCCACCTCGACGCGCTGGGCGTGCCGGCCGGCGGGCGCGTCGCGATGGTGTCCCACAACGCCGCGCGGCTGCTCGTGTCGTTCTTCGGCGTGTCCGGCTGGGGCCGGATCCTGGTGCCGGTGAACTTCCGGCTGGCACCGGCCGAGGTCAAGTACATCGTGGAGCACTCCGGCGCCGAGGTCCTGATCGTCGACCCGGAGCTGGAACACCTGCTCGACACGGTGACGGCGAAGCACGTGTTCGTCCTCGGCCGCGACGACGACGCCATCTGGGGCGGCGACGGCACCCCCGAGCCCTGGGACGGCGACGAGTCGGCCACGGCGACGATCAACTACACCTCCGGCACGACCGCGCGGCCCAAGGGCGTCCAGCTGACCCACCGCAACATCTGGCTGAACGCGGTCGTGTTCGGCCTGCACACGACGTTGAGCGACCACGACGTCCTGTTGCACACGCTGCCGATGTTCCACTGCAACGGCTGGGGCATGCCGTACGCGGTGACCGGCCTCGGCGGGCGGCACATCGTGCTGCGCAAGGTCGACGGCACCGAGATCCTCCGGCGGATCGAGGAGCACGGCGTGACGATCCTGTGCGCCGCCCCCGCGGTGGTCACGGCGGCCCTCGACGGCGCCGCGACTTGGGAAGGCGAGATCCCGGGCCGCGACCGCGTCCGCATCGTCGTGGCCGGCGCACCCCCGCCGACCCGCACGATCGAGCGGGTGCGCGCCGAGCTGGGCTGGGAGTTCATCCAGATCTACGGCCTGACCGAGACGGCGCCGCTGCTGACGGTCAACCGGATGCGCAGCGAGTGGGACGGCCTCGACCCGCACGAGCAGGCCCGCCTGCTCGGCCGCGCGGGCACGCCGGCACTGGGCGTCCGCATCGACGTCGACACCGACGGCGAGGTCCTCGCGCGGTCGAACCACAACCTGGACGGCTACTGGGAGAACCCGTCGGAGACCGCCCGCGTGCAGGAGGGCAACTGGTTCCACACGGGCGACGGCGGCACGTTCGAGGATGGTTACCTGACGATCGCGGACCGCAAGAAGGACGTGATCATCTCCGGCGGCGAGAACGTCTCGTCGATCGAGGTGGAGGACGCGCTCAACTCCCACCCGGCGGTCCGCGAGGCCGCGGTGATCGGCATCCCGGACGAGAAGTGGGGCGAGCTGGTGACGGCGCTGGTCGTCACTTCGGCGGAGGTTTCGGCGGAGGAGCTGATCAAGCACTGCCGGGAGTACCTGGCGGGGTACAAGTGCCCGAAGCGGGTGGAGTTCCTGGACGAGCTGCCCCGGACGGCGACCGGGAAGATCCAGAAGTTCAAGCTGCGGGAGCCGTTTTGGCAGGGCCAGTCCCGCCAGGTGAACTGAGGTTCACCTTCGACACCGGCTCGGGGCCCGACAGTGCGCCCCAATGTGGCCTTGGTTGCGTCAGACGCACCCAATGTGGCGTTCGGTGCGTCTGACGCACCGAACGCCACATTGGGGCGCTTGCCCCGAGCGTCGATCAACTCGCGACGCTAACGGACCAGCCGGAAGAACGTCCGCACCTCGTCCACGAACAGCTCCGGCTGCTCGTAAGCCGCGAAGTGCCCGCCCCGCTCCAGCTCGTGCCACTGCCGGATGTCGGTGTACCGCTTCGCCGCCCATCGCCGTGAGGGCCGCGGCATCTCCTTCGGGAAGATCGAACACCCCGTCGGCACGTCGACCGTGTCGTCCGTCGCCTCCGAGAACCAGCGCTGCACCTGCCGGATGCTCTCCCAGTACAACCGCGCCGACGACGCCGCCGTTCCGGTGAGCCAGTACAGCGTCACGTCGTCGAGCAGCTCGTCGCGCGTGAACGGGAAGCCGTCGGACCAGGCGTGGAACTTCTCCACCAGCCACCCGCACAGCCCCGCCGGCGAATCGAGCAGGCTGTAGCCGATCGTCTGCGGGCGGGTCGACTGCAGCACCGAGTACCCGTCTTCCCAGCGCTGCGCGTGCTCGAGCGCGTCGAGCGCCGCGCGCTCGGCCGGCGTCAGGTCGTCGAACGTGGCCGGGTCGGGGGCGGCGATCGGCGGGTTCAGGTGGATGCCCGCCAGGTGCGCGGCGTCCTGCTGGGCCAGCGACGTCGTGATCGACGTCCCCCAGTCGCCGCCCTGGGCGCCGTACCGCGCGTAGCCGAGCCGGGCCATCAGTTCCGCCCACGCGGCGGCGATCCGTTCGATGCCCCAGCCCGGCGAGGACGGCTTGTCGCTGAAGCCGTAGCCCGGCAGCGACGGGATCACCAGGTGAAACTCCGCCGCGAGCGGCTCGATCACCTTGCCGAACTCGAGGAACGACCCCGGCCAGCCGTGCGTCAGCAGCAGCGGCAGCGCGTCTTCCCGGGCCGAGCGCACGTGCAGGAAGTGGAGGCCCAAGCCGTCGATTTCCGTGCGGTACTGCGGAAACCGGTTGAACCGCGCCTCCACCCGCCGCCAGTCGTACGCCTCCGCCCAGTACTCGCACAACGGGCGCAGGTAGTCCAGCGGCGTGCCCTGGCTCCAGTCACCGGGCCCCGCCTCGGGCCAGCGCGTCCGGCGCAGGCGCGAGCGCAGGTCCGCCAGCTCGGCCTCGGGAACGTCGATCCGGAACGGCGAGATCACGCGGGCACGTAGGTCAGCTGGACGACGCCGTTGGAGAACGTGGCGGATTTCGCCAGCACCAGCGGGAACGACGGCCCCTCCGCCGGGAACAACCGCTTCCCCCGCCCCACGACGATCGGGTACAGCAGCAGGTTCAGCTCGTCGATCAGGCCTTCCGTGAGCAGCCACCGCACGGCCGTGGTGCTGCCACTGGTCATGATCGACCCACCCGGCTCGGCCTTCAGCGCCCGGATCGCCTCGGCCGGGTCGCCGGTCAGCAGCGTCGAGTTGTTCCAGGTGACCTCGGTCAGCGTCGACGACAGCACGTACTTGCGCACGCTGTTCATGAACTCGGCGCCTTCGTCGTCCTCGACGGTCCGCCCGGGCCACGCCTCGGCGAACCCTTCGTAGGTGACGCGCCCGAGCAGCATCGCGTCGGCCGCGGCCATCCCGGCCCCGACGGCCCGGCCGATTTCGTCGTTCCAGTACCGGAGCGACCACTTGTCCGGCGCTTCGACCACGCCGTCGAGCGAGGTGAACAGGTTCGCGACGATCTTGCGCACGTACGGCTCCCTCGGCTCGCCTCCGGTCTCGGCTGCGTCCGTCGCGGCAGCCATGATCGGGAGCCTACCCCGCGCCCCGGACCGTCCGCAGGCCCCGATAACCGCCTCGCAACGCCCACCGAGTAGCTGAACATGGCCGACTACACCGTGATCACGAGTGCGGGGACCCACTACACCAGGCAGGCGGTGGTCCTCAGCATCCGGGCCGGTCACACCTGGGAAACCGGCTGCGACGGCTACAGAGCGACCATCCGCGCGATGACGTACTGCCCGGACTCCACCTGCACGGCGCAGCACGCAGAAGGACAACCTCGAAAACCTGCCAGAGGGCTGAGCCACCGGCGAACGATCAGGACCGTCCACTCGCGACGGTCGCACGCACCCGCACGCTGTTCGCCTCCGCCAGCGCCCGTTCCTCCTCCGTCACGGCCTCCAGCCGCGCCGGGACGTCCTTGTGGTGCGGCGTCCCGGCGATCGGGTCCCGGTCCAGCGCGTCGGTGAGCAGGTTGATCCGCGGCCCGCTCACCACCCGGCCGCCGTCGGCAGCCGGGTGCGCCATGCCGTACCCGTGCGGCAGCGCCAGCTGGCCCGGCCGCAACCCCGGGTCGGCTTCGGCGCGCACGACGACGCGCCCCGCCGACGTCACGACCGCCACCCAGTCCCCCGGCTCAGCACCGATCGACGCCAGCTCCTCCGGCCGCGCCCGCAACGCGCCGTCGGGGTCGGTGCGGCGCCAGCGCGGGTCGCGCAGGATCTGGTTCGCGTTGTGCGCCCGGCGCTGCCCGTTGAGCAGCGAAAACGGAAACGCCGGATCGGCCTGTTCGGCCGCCGGGTCGAGCGCGGTCAGCCAGTCCAGCAGTTCGGGCACGGCCAACCGGACCTTCGAGCGGCGCATCAGGCTCCACACTTCGTCCTGCTCGTGCGCCGAGAACGGCGTCGGGCCGGCCAGCACCCGCTCGAACAGCTCCTCGCCGAGGTCCACGCCCACCGCGGAACTCCCCAGCGCGCGCTGCACCGGCACGGTCATCGTCTTCGCCGCGCGGTGGCACCCCGCCCACAGCGGCGCGATCGACGCGGCGCCGTCGGGCAGCGACGCCCCCAGCGTCCGGTAGAGCAGCACCGGCAGGATCGCCGCCCGCTCGGGCATCGCCTGGACCAGCGCGCCGATCCCCGCCTGCAGCTCCGACCGCGGTCCCTCGGCCAGCGAAGCGAGCACGTCCGACGGCGGCAGCACGCCGAGCGCGTCGAACAGCCGCGTGTAGATCTCCGCTTCGACGAGCGTGCCCGGCAGCGGGTCGAGCAACGGGCGCCGCAGCTGGAAGTAGTTCGTCGGCCATTCGAACGTGAAGAGCGTGAACTCCCACTTCTCGTGCTGCGAAGCCGCCGGCAGCACGTAGTCCGCCAGCGCGGCCGTTTCGGTGTAGGCGACGTCGACCACCACGGACAGCTCGGCGGCGCGGATCGCGCGTTCGACGTCGCGCGTGCCCGCGAAGGTGTTGGCGGGGTTCGACGACTCGACCCAGAGCGCGCGGACGCGGTTCGGGTGGTCGGCGAGGATCTCCTCGGCCAGCGTGTTCGCCGGCAGCAGGCCGCCGATGTACTCGAACCCGGTGATCTCCGACCGCTGCCCGCTCGCCGAGCCCCACAGCGGCAGCAGCCAGGAGTGCAGGTTGTTCGTCCCGCGCCGCCCGAAGTGCCCGGTGAGCAGGTAAAGCAGCTTCTCGAGGTAGCTGTTGAGCGTCGAGTGCCGCCCCTGCTGGATGCCCAGCTCGACGCGCACGGTCATCGCTTCCGCCGCCAGGATCAGCTCGACCGCCCGCTCGACGTCCACCCGGGACACTTCCGCGTGCGCGATCCACTCGTCCACCGGCACTTTCGCGAGCACGGCGGCGACCTCGTCGAACCCTTCGGTGCGCCGGGCGAGGAATTCCTCGTCCGCGCCACCGCGTTCGAGCAGCAACGCCAGGATCGCGCCCAGCAGGTAGGCGTCGGTACCCGGCCGCAGCGGCAGGTGCAGGTCGGCCAGTTCGGCGGTCTCGGTGCGCCGCGGGTCGATCACGATCATCCGGCGCGCCGGGTCGTTCTTGAGCGTGTTCAACGCGTGCCGCGCGTTGCTGAAACCGTGTGCCTGCCAGGGGTTGCAGCCGAGCACGACCAGCAGGTCGCAGTGCTCGACGTCCTCGGCGGTGTGCACGAGCGCCGACCCGAACAGCTGCCCGTTGACCCAGAAGTCGCCGGTCTTCTCCTGCGAAAGCGCGTTGAAGTGGCGCGTCGAGTTCATCCACTTCAGCAGCGACGCGCCGTACGCGCCGCCGGAGTGGTTGCCCTGGCCGCCCCCTCCGACGTAGGCGAACGAACCGGGCCGCCCGGCCTCGGTGTCGGCGTCGCGGATCGCGTGCAGCTTGGCGGCGATCTCGGCGAGCGCGGTGTCCCAGCCGATCGGCTCGTGCGTGCCGTCCGGACGGCGGCGCAGCGGCGTCGTCAGGCGGTCTTCGTGGTCGCCGTACCAGGTCAGGCGCTGCGCCTTCTGGCACAGGTACCCGCCGGAGCGCGGGTGCGCCTTGTCCCCGCGGACGCGGGTGATCTTCCGCCCCTCGACCTGCACTTCCAGGCCGCAGTTGAGGTAGCAGAGGCTGCACGCGGTGCGCTGCCAGCTCATATCAGCTCCAATGCGCGGCCGAGCGTCGTGAGACGCGCTTCCAGCGTTTCGCCGGCCGGGTACAGCCGGACGGTGTCGATCCCGGCGTCGCGCCAGACGCGCAGGCGTTCGCGGACCATCTCTTCGGTGCCGATCAACGTCGTGCCCAGCACCATCTCGTCCGTGACGAGCGCGGCGGCGCCGTCCCGGTCCCCGGCCTGCCAGCGCTCGCGGACCTCGGCGGCGACGTCCGCCCAGCCCTGGCGGCTGTAGGCGTTGTTGTAGAAGTTCGTGGTGGCCGAGCCCATCCCGCCGAGGCTGAACGCGAGTTCCTTCTTGCGGCTGCCGACCAGGGTGCGCAGCTCGTCTTCGTTGTCCGCGAAGGCGACTTCGGCGCCCTGGCAGACGTCGATGTCCGCACGCTTGCGGCCCGCCTTCGCGAGCCCGGCGTCGAGGGGCTCGAAGTACGCGGAAGCGCCCTCCGGGACGAAGCTGGTGCCGAGCCAGCCGTCCGCGACCTCGCCGGTGAGTTCCAGGAGCTTCGGCGACAGCGTCGCGAGGTAGATCGGGATGTCCGGGTTCGGCGCGGTGGACAGCCGCATCGGGCGCGCCTCGCCGGGCAGCGGGATCTCGAACGCCTTGCCGGAGAAGGAGATCTTCTCCCCCGCGAACGCCTGGCGGATGATCTCGACGGTCTCGCGCATGCGCGTCAACGGCTTCGCGAACGGGACGCCGTGCAAGCCCTCGATGACCTGCGGCCCGGACGGGCCGAGCCCCAGCGCGAACCGGCCGCCGGACAGGTCGGCCAGCGTCAACGCGGCCTGCGCGATCGCGACCGGCGTGCGCGTGCCGAGCTGGATGATGCCGGAGCCGAGCCGGATCCGGTCGGTGCGCGCGGCGAGGTAGCCGAGCGCGGACGGCGCGTCGGCGCCCCAGGCTTCGGCGACCCAGCAGACGTCGAGGCCGAGCTTTTCCGCCTCCAGCACGAAGTCCAGGGTCGTACGCGTGTCCTTCGAGAACTCGACGGTCGTGGCGGTCTTCACCGGTGCTCCACGCGGTCCTTGATCGCGGCCAGGTTGGCGGTCATCGCCGTTTCGAACTCGCGCATCCGGACGAAGACGATCTTCTGTTCCTTCTCCGGCATCCGGTCGATGGCGAACGACAGCCCGGACCGGCCGGGGCCCATCCGCACCCACTGGCTCAGCCGGGTGCCGCCGCCGTCGGGTTCGAGGGTGAACTTCCAGACCGCGCTCGGCTCGGCCGGGTCGGCGACGGCCCACGAGAACACGCGCGGGGCTTCGCACTCCACGACGTACGAGGTGGTCTCCCACTCGCCGAAAGCGTCGTGCTTGCTGCGGCCGACGAACTTGCGCCCGGCTTCGCACCACTCGACGGACTGCAGTTCCGCGCTCAGCTCGGGCATCAGCGTGATGTCCGAAACGACCGGCCAGACGTCCTCGGGCACGGCGTCGATCCAGGTCGAGACCTCGGCCGTCGGCAGGTCGGCGTACCTCGCGCCGGTCCACTCCATCGTGCTCGCACCCCTTTCGAAGGCGTCTGACCACGATAGTTGCGTAGATAGACCTACCCTGTCAACGTCACTCCTGCCGGGCGAAGCGCGCCTCGACGTCCGGGCGCCGCGCCAGCCGGGGCGGGAACCCGGGGCCGCGGCGCATCCGCGTTTCCGCCGGCGTCATCGGCTCGCCGCACTCCGCGCAGACGATTTCGGCGTGCGTGTCGTGCCCGCAGGCGAGGTGGTGGACGGTGATCGGCGGGCCGTCCTCGCCGGCGAGCCACTTGTCGCCCCAGCGGGTCATCGCGAGCAGCACCGGGTAGAAGTCGCGGCCCTTTTCGGTGAGCACGTAGTCGTAGCGCACCGGCTCGGTCTGGTAGGCGACCTTCTCCAGCAAGCCCTCCTCGACCAGCCGCTTGAGCCGGTCGGCGAGGGTGTTGCGCGCGATGCCGAGCGCCTGCTGGAACTCGTCGAAGCGGCGCACGCCGTAGAAGGCGTCCCGCAGCACCAGCGGCGTCCACCAGTCCCCCAGCAGATCCATGGTGCGCGCGATCGAGCACGGCCACTGCGCGAACGATGTCCGTTTCATGCGGCCGAGGGTACGCCGTCTCGCAGAGAGACTCAGCAGGTCAGCCGCATGACCACCCGCCGGGCGGTCGGCCGGCTGACTTCCTCGAACCCGGCGTCGGCGAACGTCTTGCGGGTGCCGACGAACAGTTCGCCCGGCCACGCGAGCTTCTCCCCGGCCTCGACGACGATCGGGTACCCCTCGACCGCTTTCGCGCCCCGCTCCCGCGCGAAGTCCACGGCGGCCTTGGCGAGCGCGGCGCTCACCCCGCGCCGCCGGAACCCCTTGCGGGTGACGAAGCAGGTGACGGCCCAGACGCCGTCGTCCGCGGGGTCCTCGGCCCGCCCGTCCCAGACGACGCGGCTCTTGAGCAGCCGCCGGTAGGCGGTGCGCGGCTCGACCGCGCACCACCCGGCGGGCTCCCCGTCGAGGAAGGCGACGATCCCGGTGGCGCGCTCGGCGGTCTGCTCCCGCAGCCGCTCCGCGCGTTCGTCGGGAGTCCCGGACCGCCACTCGGCGGGCGTGTCCTTGAAGTACTGGCACCGGCACCGGGCGGGGTCCCCGCGGTCGCCGAAGATCGCCTGCAGGTCGGTCCAGGCCACCTGGTCGACGGGTCGGACAGTCAGCATTCCCCGACGTTAGACCAGGTGCCCGGTGGTGACGTCGACGTGGTCGGGCACCTCGTCGTGGTCGTCCCCGACCGACAGCGTCCCGGCTGGCTCGACCAGCAGCACGCTCGCCCCCGCCTTCGACGACGGCTTGTGGAAGGTGCCCTTCGGCACGACGAAGACCTGCCCCTTGCCCAGCGTCACGACCCGTTCGCCCGGATCACGCAGCCCGATCTCGATCTCGCCGTCGAGGACGAGGAAGAACTCGTCGGTGTCGGTGTGGACGTGCCAGACGTGCTCACCGGCGAAGCGAGCGAGCCGGATGTCGTAGTCGTTGACACGGCTGACGATCCGCGGGCTCCAGGCGGCGTCGAAGCTCGCGAGGACTTCGTTGAGGTCGATCGGGTTCATGCGTCCTAGGTTTCACCTGGCGTTTCCCGGCCGCGAGTGCTAGGAATCGCACATGCCGCAAGAATTCTCGCACCGCGTCGTGGCGCTCGTGACGGCGCAGTCGAACCCGTTCGAGCTGGGCGTGGCGACGGAGCTGTTCGGCCTGCGCCGCCCGGAGCTGAACCGGCCGTGGTACGACTTCACGCTCTGCTCGGCGACCCCGGACGTGCGGATGAACCTGGGCATGTTCACGCTGTCCGGCGTCGCCGGCCTGGAAGCGGCGGAGACGGCGGACACCCTCATCGCCCCGGCCCGCCCGGACACCGGCGTCCCGACCGACCCGGCGATCATCGCGGCCATCCGCCGCGCGGCAGCACGGGGCGCGCGCCTGGTGAGCTTCTGCACGGGCGCGTTCGCCCTGGCCGAAGCGGGCGTCTTGGACGGCCGCCGCGCGACGACGCACTGGCAGTGGGCGGCGGAGTTCGCGGCGCGCTTCCCGGCGGTCCAGTGGGAGCCGGACGTCCTGTTCGTCGACGAGGGCGATGTGCTGACGGCGGCCGGCAGCGCGGCTTCCCTCGACCTGGGCCTGCACATCATCCACCGCGACCACGGCGCCGAAGTCGTCAACGCGGTCAGCCGGCGGTTGGTGTTCACGGGCCACCGCGACGGCGGCCAGCAGCAGTTCATCGCCCGGCCGGTGCCCACGGTGCCGGACACCTCGCTTGCCCCTGTGCTCGCTTGGGCGCTGGCTCACCTGGACCAGCCCCTGACCGTCACCGACCTCGCGGCTCGCGCCGCGACCAGCCCGGCGACCTTGCATCGCAAGTTCCGGGCGGAGCTGGGAACGACACCGTTGGCGTGGCTGACGACGGAACGCGTGACGCTGGCCTGCCGCCTGATCGAGCGCGGCGAGCTGCGGCTGGACCGGGTGGCCGAGGCAAGCGGCTTCGGAACGGCGGCGAATCTACGGCTGCAGTTGCGGCGGCACACGGGGTTGAGCCCGAGCGCCTACCGCCGCCGCTTCGGCCCGGCGGCCTGAGGCCGTTCGATCAGGTCGCGCAGCACGGCAGATCCGGCCATCCGCGATGTCATGAAAGGGTCGTTCATCTCGCCAGACGACATGAACGACCCTTTCACGACATCCCCGCCGCGCCCGACAGACCACACGGCCAGGCGACCCTGCCGTCGTCGCGGGACGATGAGCGAGCCTCGGGAGCCGGGCAACGTGGGCGTGCGGCACCCACGTACACGTTCCGCACCTGGACCGCCTGGCCGCCGACCCGCCCTCCGCGGCGTATTCTGCGGAACCGGCGGATCGGGTGAAAAGCGGAAACCTCACCCGCTCGGCCGAACCACACCCGGTGATGACGGACAGGGGAGGACGACATGACGGCCGAGCCGGAGTTGCCGCCGTACCGGGCTTTGCTGGTGGTGGACACCAAGGGGTTCGGGAGCAATTCCGATGCCGGGCAAGGGGTGCTCGCCGCGCTGGTTCCGGATGTTCTCGCGCAGGCTTTCGAACGGGCCGGGCTCGGCGAAGTCTGGCAGAACGCGCTGTTCCCGCACGGGACCGGGGACGGGTACGGCGTCGGGTTCGAGCCGCGGTTCCTGCCCGCCGTCGTCTCGAAGTTGTTCGACGCGCTCGAAAACGTGCTCGCCGAGCGGGACGCGCGGTTGCGGGCCACCAGCCGGTACCTGCGGATGCGGATGCGGGCCAGCCTGAACGTCGGGCCGATCCGGGAAGCGGACGGCGAAAGTTCCGCCGTCGCCATCGGGGCCGCCGTGATCACCACCCACCGGCTGCTCGATTCCGCGCCGGTGCGGGACGTGCTCACCCAATCCGATCCCGATCAGACCTTCCTGTCCGTCGTGCTGTCGCAGCGGATCTTCGAGGACGTGCTCTCCAGCGGTTTCGCGACGCTGCCGAAATCGCGGGTCGTGCCGGCCGACGTCGAGGTGAAGGAATACCGCGGGACGGTCTACCTCTACGTGCCGAACCCCAGCGGGGAATTGCTGCGGACCGGCATCGGAACGGAATACGAAAAGAAGCTGGCCGCCACCGAGGAAGCCCGGTCCGAAGGGACGACGAACGTCATTTCCGGGATGCACGGCGGCACCGCGATCCAGATCGGCCGCGTGCACGGGGACGTGCACCACTCCGGGAGCTAACGCAGCGGGGCGAGCGCCGCCGCCAGCGCGTTCTGCTGCAGCCGCGCCGGGTAGCCCCGCGGGTCGGCCGCCGCCAGGACGTTCAGGCCTTCCACCAACGCCACCAGGCTCTTCGTGGTCAGCTCGAGCCGCTCGTCCGTCCACTCAGGACGGCACGCCGCCACCAGCCGGCCCACCCTGGCGAGGAACGAGCGGTTCGCCGCGCGGTGGCGCTCGGCCAGGTCGTCGTCGGCCAGTGCCGCCGCCAGGAAGCCCACCCACACGCGGGATTCGTCGTGGTGGCCGTGCGGGAGGTCGACCGCTTGGCCGAGAACCGCTTGCAGCGCACCGAAGGCGTCCGCGCTCGCCGCCTCGGCCGCGTCCGCGCGGACGGCCGTGCGGTCGTAGAGCAGGTCTCGCGCGTGCAGCAGCAGCGCCTTCTTGGTCGGGAACGCGTGCATGACCAGGCCCGTCGTGCAGCCGGCGCGCTCGGCGACCGCGCGCAGGGTCAGCCCCGGGAGGCCGTGCTCGGCGAGCACCTGCCACGTCGCGTTGGACAGCAGGTCCCGTTGCGCCCGGACATCGCGCTGCTTGGGCAAGTTCGCCTCCTTCCCGGGAAGCGTAACAGATGCTACGGTAACAACTGTTACGGATAAGGGGGTACCACCTCATGCTCGACTGCACGTTCGCCATCACCCCGGTGACCTGGGACGACCCCGACGCCGTCCGCCTGCGCGCGGCCCAGCGCACCGAACTCGACGCCCGCTACGGCACCGACGACCACGAGCCCGGCGCGGTCCCGACCGCCGAGACGGTCGCCGTGTTCCTCGTCGCGCGGGACGCGGCCGGAGCGGCGCTCGGCTGCGGTGGGCTGCGGCTGCTCGGGCCGGGGTCCGGCGAGGTCAAGCGCATGTACGTCGAGCCGGCGGCCCGCGGCACCGGCGTCGCGACCGCCCTGCTGCGCGCGCTCGAAGACCGCGCGCGGGAATTCGGCATCGCCCGGCTGCTGCTGGAAACCGGCACCGGGCAGCCGGACGCGATCCGCTTCTACCAGCGCGAGGGCTACGAACCGATCGAGGCCTACGGGCCGTACGCCGGCGAGCCGCTCTCGCGGTGTTTCGCGCGCGACCTGTGATCGGTTTTCCGATGGACGGCCCAGGCTGAGCTATTGGCGGCCGCGGTGCGCGCCGCCCTACCGTCGAAAGTGCGAACATCCCCACCGAGACGGAGTTCCCTTGCGCATCAAGCACATCGGCGTCGCGCTGACCGCGGCCGCCGCCCTCGTCCTCCCGGCCGCGCCCGCCCAGGCGGCCACGAGGATCGTTCCCCTCGACCTCGCCGCCGGGCAGCAGCCGGAAAACATCGCGCTCGAACCCGACGGTTCGGCCGACCTCACCTTCGCCTACACCGGCGAAATCGGCCGGGTCACGCCCGGCGGGCGGGTCCGCGTCATCGCCCGCGTCCCCGTGCCCGCCGACGGCGACGTCCCGGTCGTCCACAAGAAACTGTTCCTCGGCGGCATCGCGCGGGACCCGGCCGGCAACCTCTACGTCGCCGTTTCCACCGGCACGGCGGCGACCGGCCTCTACCGGGTGCGGCCCGGCGGCACCCCGGTCAAGGTGGCTTCCCTGCCGCCGTCCGGGTTCCAGAACGGCGTCGCGCGCGATCCCGCCAGCGGCGACCTCTTCGTCGCCGACTCGTTCGGCTCGGTCGTCCGGCGCGTCTCGCCGCGCACCGGGCAGGTGACCGACTGGGCCACCGGCGACCTGCTCGCCCCGGTGAGCGGCTTCGGCGCCAACGGCGTGCAGGTCCACGACGGCGCCGTCTGGGTGTCCAACCTGGACCGCGGCACGCTCGTCCGGTTCCCGCTGGACGGTGCGCCGGGCCGGGTGGCTTTCACCGGGCTCGGGCCGGTCGACGACTTCGCCTTCCGCGGTACCACCGTCGTCGCGGCGATCAACCAGGAGAACCGCGTCGTCACGGCCGGCCGCGACGGCGTCCGCACCATCCTGTCCACTTCGGACGGGTTGGCCAACCCGACGGCGGTCGCCGTCCGCGGCGGTGCACTGTACGTCACGGACAGCGCGTACTTCGGCGGCTCCCCGAATCTCCTGCTCGTTCACTGAAAATTCAAGCAGTCAGTCATCGGCACGTGCATCCGCACGCGAGTCGTGCACGGGATGTCAAGATCCGGGCCGTCGGTTGCCGCGGCCGGAGTTCCCCCGGTAAATTGACGGCGCGCTGCACGGTGGAAGCGGGGAGGTGACCACTGCGGGAAGCGCTTTCCGGCCGGTACGGGTCGCCGCCGGAGTGCAGGAGGGAAGTAGTGCCTTGGTGTTGCGGGGAACGGTCATGGCCGAACGCGTGACCGAGCCGTACCTGGTCGACCTCGAAGCCATCGCGGGCGAGTTGCAGCGCGGCAAGTGGTGCGTCTACCTGCACGAATGGCTCGGCGACGACTACGACCTGCCCAGCTGGCGGGACCAGGTGGCCGCCGCGGCCGAGCGGTCCGGCATCGAGGTCTGCTTCATCGAGATCCCGCGCAAGGACATGACGCTCGTGGCCAACGTGCGCGCCCTGCCCAGCTTCGAGCAGGTCACCGAGTCCGTGGCGGCGCTGGAGCACTACCGGGGGCTGGCCGCCGGCCGCGGGTGGCGGGGCGCGGCCACCCGGCGGCAGGGCCTCCGGGGTTAGCGCGGTGGCGACGATCTCCGACGTGGCGGCGCTGGCCGGGGTCTCGACCGCGACCGTTTCGCGGGCACTCAACGGCAAGTCCACTGTGGACCCGATGCTCGCCGAACGCGTCGCGCACGCGGTCCAACAGCTCGGGTACACGCCGAACGGGCTGGCCCGCAGCCTGCGCCGCCGCGAGACCGCGGTGCTGGCGCTCATCATCGCCGACGTCGAAAACCCGTTCTTCACGGCGATCGCGCGCGGCGTCGAGGACACCGCGCAGGCCGCCGGGTTTTCGGTGATGCTCTGCAATTCCGACGAAAACCCGGCCAAGGAGCGCCGGTACGTCGAAGTCGCCGCGCAGGAGCGGCTCGCGGGCGTGATCCTTTCGCCGACGCCCGGCAGCGACGTCGAGCCGCTGCTCGCGCACCGGACGCCGATCGTGGCGGTCGACCGGCGGCTCACCTCGGCCGACTGCGACGCGGTCCTCGTCAACTCCCGCGAGTCGGCCGCCGAAGCCGTGCGGCACCTGATTGCGCAGGGCTACCGGCGGATCGGGTGCGTCGCCGACCCGCCGGGCGTCACGACCGCGGACGCGCGCCTCGACGGCTACCGCGACGGGCTCCGCGCGGCCCGCCGGGAGTACGCCGCGGACCTGGTGCACCGCTGCGGGTTCCGCGAGGCGGGCGGCCGGGAAGCCGCGGCCCGGCTGCTGGCGGCACCCGATCCGCCGGACGCGCTCCTGGTGTCCGGCAGCCCGATGGCGGCCGGCGTGCTGCAGGTGCTGGCCGAACTGGGCCTGCGGCCGGGCCGCGACGTCGGGATCGTCTCCTTCGACGAAGTGCCCTGGGCCACGCTGATCACGCCGGCGCTGACGGTGCTCGACCAGCCGGCCTACGCGATGGGCCAACGTGCGGCACGGCTGCTCCTCGCCCGCATCGCCGACGGCGGGCCCCGGCCCGCCACCACGACGACGCTGACGGCGCGGCTCGTCGTCCGGGGCAGCTCGAACCGGCGGGTTGACTTCGACCTTCCTTGAGCTTTTACCGTCGTCGGCATGACCACCGCACCACCCATCCCCCGCACCGTCTGGCTCGCCTCCGGCGTGATGGCGCTGGGCGGGTTCCTCGGCAACATGGACGGCTCGATCGTCGCCGTCGGGCTGGAATCGATGAGACTGCGCCTGGGGGTCGGCCTCATCGAAATCCAGTGGGTGGCCACGGCTTTCCTGCTCGGGCTCGCCGCCGCCCTCCCGCTCACGCCGTGGCTCGTGCGGAAGCTCGGGGCCGGCCGCCTGTGGCTGTGGGCGCTCGCCGCGTTCCTCCTGACGTCGGTGGCCTGCGCCCTCGCACCGGACGCGGTCACGCTGATCGCCTTCCGGGCGGTGCAGGGCATGGCCACCGGCATCATGGTCACCGCGGGGCAGACCGTGATCGGGCTGGCCGTGGGCCCGGACCGGCTGGGCCGCACCATGGGCACGCTCGGGCTGGTCGTCGGCCTCGCGCCGGTCGTCGGGCCGAGCGTCGGCGGGTTCCTGCTCGCGCACTTCTCGTGGCCGGTGCTGTTCTGGCTGAACGTGCCGATCGGGCTGGTCGCGTTCGGACTGGCCCTGCGGTACGTGCCGCGCGGCGAGCGGGCGCAACCACCGCCGATGGACTGGCCGGGGCTCACGCTGGTGTCCCTCGGCCTGCCGCTGCTGGTCTACGCGCTGACCGAGCTGAACGGCGTGCTCGCGGCCGTCGGCGCCGGCGCGCTCGCGGTCTTCACGTGGTGGTCGCTGCGCGTGCGGCACCCGGTGCTGCGGCTGCGGCTCGCCGCGCGGCCGGTGCTGGGCTCGGCGCTGGCGGCCGTGCTGCTCGCCGGGGCCGGCATGTTCGGCGCGGTCCTGCTGCTGCCGCTGTGGTTCCAGGTCCGGCTCGGCGCCGGGCCCGCCGAAGCCGGCGTCCTGCTCGCGCCGATGGGACTGGCCACCACGGTGTTCGTACTCGTGGCCGGCCGGCTGACCGACCGCTACGGCGGCGGCACCGTCTCGCTCACCGGGGCGCTGGTGGTGCTGGCGAGCACGGTGCCGCTGCCGTGGTTCGGCCCGGACACGCCGATGTGGCTGATCCAGGCGCTGCTCCTCGTCCGCGGCGCCGGGCTGGGCCTGTCGATCATGCCCGCGTCGACGGCGGCCTACGCGTCGGTCGCCGCCGACGAGCTGGGGCACGCCACCGCGCTGGTCAACATCGTCATGCGCGTGGGGGGCGCGGTCGGCGGCGCGGCGTGTGTGATCGTGCTGTCCCGCGGCCTGTCCGCGGCTCCGTCGACCGGATTCGGCTGGGCGTTCGGGGTGCTGGCGGCACTCTGCGTGCTCAGCGTGCTGGCCACCGCGTGGCTCCGGCGCGCTGAGCGTATGTCCACAATGGACGTCACGGCCTGATCCACCTGGGAAGCTGGCGCGATCACCGGATCGGTGATTTCCTGGAGCCGAGCAAACACTGTCGGTGAGGGGAAGGGCTGGCAATGTCGGGGGTAGTGAGGCGGCTGCTGACGGCCGCGGCGACCACAGCGGTACTGGGAAGCCTGTTCGCGGCGCCCGCCTCGGCGGCGGGCGCCGTCGACTGGAAACCGTGCGCGGACGCGCCGGACGTCGACTGCGGCACGGTCACCGTGCCGATCGACTGGGCACACCCGGACCGCGGCACCACGTCCATCGCGCTCGCGCGGCGCAAGGCAACGGATCCGCAAGCCAGGATCGGCTCGATCCTGATGGACCCGGGCGGGCCCGGCGGCGCGGGCGCGGGTGAGGTCAAGGCCGGCTGGACGCTTTCGGCCGAGATCACCAAGCGGTTCGACACCGTCGGGTTCGACCCGCGCGGCGTCGGCGACAGCACGCAGATCAAGTGCGGGCTCGACGAGCTGATCGCCGACCACCCGAAGGTGCCGGAGAACCAGGCCGAGTTCGAGGAGCTCGCGCGGTACAACCGGAATCTCGGCGAAAGCTGCGGCCGGCTCACCGGCCCGCTGGCGCGGTTCGGCGACACCAAGAGCGTCGCACGCGACATGGACGCCATCCGCGCCGCGCTCGGCGAGGCGAAGCTGACGTACTACGGCGTTTCATACGGCACGCTGATGGGCCAGCAGTACGCGGAACTGTTCCCGGACAAGGTCCGCGCGCTCGTCCTCGACAGCAACATGGACCACTCGCAGTACACCGCGTGGGAGTTCCTGAACAGCGAAACCCAGTCCGTGCAAGCGGAATTCGGCGAATTCGCCGCCTGGTGCGACCGGACGGCGAGCTGCGCGCTGCACGGCCAGGACGTCTCGAAGGTGACGCGGGACCTGCAGGACAAGGCCGCTCGCGGCGAGCTGAAGGACCCGCAGAGCGGTGAGGCGATCACGCCGCTGGACCTCGCGTCGATCTTCCAGGGCAGTTTCTACGGCCCCAGCTGGGATCGGCTCGCGACGGTGCTGAAGTCCTTCAAGGACGGCACGCCGCCGCCCGCGTCGGCGCGGCTGCGCGAGGACACCCCGGTCAACAACGTCTTCCAGAGCGTGTTCTGCGACGACTGGCGCCTGCCGGTGCACAACTTCGCCGAGCTGGAGGCCTACCGCCGGACCGCCGCGGCGCTCGCGCCCGACGTCAAGGTCAACTCGCTGGGCTGGACCGCCGTCACCGGCTGCATCGGCTGGCCGGAGCGGGCGAGCAACCCGCAGCACCCGCTGCAGGTCCACGGCGCGCCGCCGCTGCTGATGGTCAGCAGCAAGCACGACCCGGCGACGCCGTACGCGTGGTCGCGGACGGCGGCCCGGCAGAGCGGCAGCACGCTGCTCACCTACGACGGCTGGGGCCACGGCGCGTACTTCAAGAACAGCCAGTGCGTCACCAAGGCCACCGACGACTACCTGATCAGCGGCAAGCTGCCGGCCAAGGGCACGCACTGCGCCGCGGTCGAGCCGGGGTCGGCCGAGGCGCGGATCGCCGGCCCGAAGCCGCCGTCGACGATCGCCTTCTGACGCCTTCCACCGCGTGGCCGGAACCGGCAGGATCGGTTCCGGCCCCGCACTGGTGCGCGGAAGGAGCCGGAGATGAGGTCAGCCCCGCCGGAACCCGCGGCGCAGCACCTGCCACCAGCCCCCGCTCTTCACCGCGGCGCGATCCGCGGCCGGCCCGGTGCGGCGGCGCATCCGGTACGCCATTTCCAGCACCTCGAGATCCTCGGGACGGCGCCTGCCGTGGACGTCCGATCGGAGCATCAGCTCGCCCACCGAGACGGGTCTGCCACTGCCACGGTGCGCTGTGCGCGCCATCAGGAACCTCCGCGTGAATGCCGCCGACCGAGCGCCCCAATTCTATGAATTTGTTTCGGGTCCGTCACCTTACTGGCCAGTTGTGTCCGGTGGACTAACCTGATTCGATGATCACCATTGGGGGCCTCACCGAAAGCGACCGCGCGACCTGGGAAAACCTGTTCGCCGGCTACAACACGTTCTACGGCAGGACACTCCCGCCCGAACGAATGGACCGCGCGTGGCGCGAGTTCGCGGCCGGCGAGCGCATGCACGCCCTCGGCGCGCGGCTCGATGGCGAACTCGTCGGCATCGTCCACTTCTTCACCCACGTCAGCACCACCTCGGACGACGTCTGCTACCTGCAAGACCTGTTCACCGACGAGAAAGCCCGCGGGCGCGGTGCCGGCCGGGCGTTGATCGAAGCCGTCGTCCAGTGGGCCAGGGCGCGGGGATGCGTTCGCGTCTACTGGCACACGCAGACGTCGAACGCCACGGCCCGGCGGCTTTACGACCAGGTCGCCGTCGACAAGGGATTCATGCAGTACCAGATCCCGTTGGACGCCTAGCTTCCGCGGCGGTGCCGCCCGCCGCCACCGCACTCGTGGTGCCCGCCGCCGTGGTGACGGCCGGTCCACGCCGGTTGCCGCTCCGGCGCGCGGCCGCGGGACCACGTTGGCACGTCCGGGATTTCGTGGCGCACCGGCGCCGCGTGCCGGGGTTTCGGTTTCGCCTTCGAGACGACTTTGACCGCCCGCGCGAGAGTTCCCCGACGCCCCGGCGAAATTCCGGAATTCGGATTCGGCGCCGCCACCACCGGAGCAATATCGGCGGGATTGACCGGAGGCGCCACGGATTCCCCCTCCGGCCGGGCGGCCGGCACCACGACGTCGGCCGGCAGCGGGATCAGCGCGACCGGCGGCGGTTCCAGGCCAGCCGGGGGCCAGGACGGGCCCGCGCCCCGCTGCACCGGCATCGTCACCGCCGCGCCGACGCCGCCGGTCAGCGCCAGCGCCCCGGCGACCACCGACACGACCCGCAGCCGGGCGAGCGAACGCAAGGCCTGCGGTTTCTCCCGGTGCCGCGCGGGCGCTCCCCGGTCGTGCGGCGCGGTGGTCCGGACCAGCAGCTCGGCGACGGTGACGTGCTCCCGGCGCGGCGCCCTACGTGCCATCAAACCCTCCACCTCGGGCCGACCGGACCGCGGCGGCGCGTCCGGTCGGTGCGATCATAGGAATGGCGAACCGCCGTGTAAAGGCTTGCTCACCCTGAGTTCAGGCGAGCCGGCCGCCACCGTCCACATGCAGCACCGTGCCGGTGACGAACGGGTTCCGCAGCAGCTGGAGAGTGGCCGCCGAGACGTCTTCCACCGCGCCCACCCGGCGGGCCGGGTTCGCGGCCGCCGTCCGGCGGAACAGCTCGTCCTTCGCTTCCCCGAGGCGATCCCACGCGCCCGAGTCCACAATGCCCGGTGAGACGGCGTTGACCCGGACCGGCGCCAGCTCGACTGCGAGCGCCTCCGCGAGGAACGCCACCGCGCCGTTCGTCGTGGCCATGACCGTCCGCTCCAGGGCGGGCCGCCAGGCCGCGACCCCGGAGAACAGCACCATCGCGCCGCCGTCGCGGAACCGCGGGGCGAAGTGCTTGGCCAGCAGCAGCGGCCCGATCACCTTCGCGTCGAACGCCCGCGCGACGGCGTCCCGCTCCAGCGTCGCGACCGGGCCGTTCGCCGGGGCCGACCCGAGCGTGACGAGGTAATCGACTTCGCCGGCTTCCTCGGCAAGCGCTTTCAACGACGATTCCTCGGTCAGGTCCGCGAATGCGGCCCGCACCCCGGGTTCGGTGAGCCGCGCCGGGTTCCGCCCGGCCAGCGTGACTTCGGCGCCCGCCGCGCGCGCGTCCGCCGCGATCCGGCGGCCGATTCCCGAACCGCCGCCCACGACGACCAAGCGCTTTCCCTCGAACGACATTTCCGTGCTCCTTTCGTCTCGCACACGTCGTTCAGCGCTCGCGGAGGCTCGGGCAATCCCGTCCTGATCCCGATGTTTCCGATGGTTGCGATAAAATCGGCGAATGCCTACGTTGCGCGCGCTCGAGTGCCTGGTCGCCGTCGTGGACGCGGGGTCGATCACCGAGGCGGCCGCGCGGCTGCACCTTTCGCAACCCGCGTTGTCCCACCAGATCGGCGCGCTGGAACGCGAGCTGGGCGCGCCGGTGCTCGAACGGCTGCCGCGCGGGGTGCGCCCGACCGCCGCGGGGCGCGCGATCCTGACCGACGCGCGAGCCGCCATCGCCGCCGCGGAACGGGTGGTCCGGACCGGGCGCGCGGTGGCCGGCGGCGGCGTGGGCACCTTGCGCGTCGCGTGCGCGGAGACCATGACCGCCGGGCTCCTCGCCCCCGTGCTGCGGGCCTGGCACCGCCACCGCCCGGAAGTGCTGATCACGCTGACCGAGACCACGAGCGCGGACGCGCTGGTCAGCGCCCTGGAATCGGGCGAAGCGGACGTCGCCGCCGGGCCGCGGCCGAGCCGCTGGACCGGGCCGGTCGAGGTGGTCGGGCGCGAAGAGGTCGTCGTCGCGCTGGCCCCGGACCACCCGCTCGCCACCCGGGCGGCGGTGGCGATGTCCGACCTCGCCGGGCTGCCGGTGGTGCACTACCACCCCTCCAACGGCCTCGGCGGCTGGCTCGACGACCAAGCCGCTCAACGCGGGGCGGTGCTGACCGCGGTGATGCGGACGAAACAGGCGTCGACGGCGGCTCAGCTCGCCGCGGCGGGCCTCGGCCTGGCACTGGTGCCGACGACCGCGCTCACCCGGACCTTCGCCGGAGCGCTGCGGCGGCTGAAGCCGGCCCTGCACCGCGAAGTCGTGGTGTTCACGGCGACGCCGTCGGATTCGCTCGTCCGGCGGTTTTCCTCGGACGTGGCGCAGCGCGGGATCACCGTCCCCGGCGCCCTGCTCGACAAACTGTCCTCAGCGACCCGTTAAGTCCTGGTGAATGTGACAGATTCCCTACGAAGGTTTTGTGCCATCAGGACGAACTTCTCCGCGCAGGCCGGATTTCGCTGTGCCATTCGCCAAAGTTTGCTTCCATCGGATAGCTTGCTCCTACCGGTCAGTACCGGTGGGTGAGGCCGATCGGGTGAGGCGATCAGCGAAGATCGAGGGAAGCGGGGACGACCATGCCGAAGCACCGGCCACGTCGCAAGAGCTCGCGAGCGGTCCGCCGCGCCGCGGCCGCGCTCGCGGGCGGCGCACTCGTCGTGCTGCCGACGCTGACCACCGGCCAGCCCGCGCCGGTCGTGGTCGCCGACACCGGCAACGCCCTCCTCCCGGACCAGGCCGCGCCGCTGCAGCCGCCGAACATCGTCATGCCGCCCATCGCCGTCGACGGCAGCCTGCCCCAGCCCCCGCTGCCCACGCCGCTGGTCGTGCCGGGCGGGCGGGCCGGCTCGGCGGGCATCTCCGGCCCGCTCGGCATCCCGGGCAGCATGCTGAAGGCGTACCAGAACGCCGCCGACATCCTGGCCAAGGAGCAGCCGAACTGCCACCTGGACTGGGCGCTGATCGCGAGCATCGGCCGGATCGAGTCGAACCACGCCCGCGGCGGGTACGTCAACGCGAACGGTGACACCCTCGAACCCATCCTCGGCCCGGTGCTCAACGGCGCCGGCGCGTTCGCGGCGATCCCGGACACCGACGGCGGCAAGTACGACGGCGACGCGGTGTGGGACCGCGCGGTCGGCCCGACGCAGTTCATCCCGTCGACGTGGCGCGGTTACGCCTCCGACGGCAACGGCGACGGCGTGTCGAACCCGAACAACGCCTACGACGAGGCGCTGGCCACCGCGCGCTACCTGTGCTCGGGCGGGCTGGACCTCTCCACCGACGCCGGGCAGCGCATCGCCGTGCGCCGCTACAACAACTCGCAGTCCTATGTGGACACGGTGATGGCGTGGGCCGCGGCCTACCGGGGCGGGGTCGCCCAGCTCCCCGACAGCCAGGTGCCGATCGGCGCGCCCGACGCCCCGGACGCCGCCGCGGCCGGTGCCCCGGTCGGCGTCCCGGCGCCGCCCGCGCCCCCGGTGACCGCCCAGCCGCCGGGCTCGCTGCCGGGCACGTCGACGCCGCCGGGCAGCACGACCAGCCCGACCAGCCCGACGACGTCGCCGACCAGCCCGACCACCAAGCCGACCACCCCGACCACGGACCCGACGACGCCGCCGCCGACGTCCACCACCACGCCGCCGCCGTCGACGACGAGCACCACCCCGGCGCCGTCGACGTCGAGCACCACCCCGGCCGACTCGGCGGCCACCCCGACCGAAACCACCTCGACGACCCCGGCGGGGTGAGCGCGGTGGAGCCGTTCCTGGTGCACATCCGCTGCGACACCGACGGTTACACCCACGCGGTCACCGAGGACGAGTTCGCGGCGGGCCGGCACGACGGCCGGTTCCGCGCGGTCTGCGGGCACCTGGTGCTGGCGGCGCCGATGATCGAGGCACCCGGCCGCTTCGACCCGGTGTGCCGCGATTTGCTGCGCGGCGACTCGACGGCCGAGGTGCCCCGGCAGGAGCGACGCCGGCTGCGGTGGCGCAGCCGCCGCTAACCGACCAAAGCCTCGATCCCGTCCAGCATCCGGTTCAGCCCGAACTCGTACCCCTTCTCCCCCTGAACCTCGGCGCTCTGGTCGAACCCGCCGCCGAGCCAGATCCGGTTCATCGCCGGGTGGGCGTCGACCACGAAGTAGTCCTCCCAGAACGACGACCGCTGGTGCCACCAGGCCTCGGTCGACTGGCCGGTGCTGCGCTCGAGACGGGTGTTCTCCGCGCCGAGCGCGGCGTTCGCGTCGACGTACGTGCCGATCGCGTTGGCCGCGGCGACCGCCTGCCGCGGCGGCAGCCCCAGCGCGTCCACAATGGACAGCAGGTACTCCTGGCCTGCCAGCTGCCCCGGCCCCAGCGGCGGCCGGACCCGCGACACCTCGCACAGCCACGGGTGGGCGCGGTAGGCCGCCCTGGTCCGTTCGGCGTAGAGCGCCACCTGCTCGCGCCAGTCCCCGGAGCGCGGTTCGCCCGGCCCCGGCAGCCGGCGCTCGACGAGCACGTCGTCGACCATCAGGTCCACCAGCTCGGCCTTGCCGGGTACGTACGTGTACAGCGTCATGGTGCCGGCGCCGAGTTCCTTCGCGACCCGGTGCATCGACGCCGCGGCCAGCCCGTCGGCGTCCGCGACCGCGATCGCGGCGGCGACGATCCGCTCGACCGTCAGCGTCGGCCGGCGTCCTCTGGTCGGCTCGGCGCTACTTCCCCGGGCGCGCCAGAGCAGCGCGAGTGTGCGGTCGACGTCATCGGCGCCACTGCGTTCGACGGTCATGCGGTCCCCTCGCTCCTCCCCCGGAGATTACCCTGGAGAGCAGCGAGGGGGTGTGAGCCGATGGACCGACGCAAGCCGCCCAAGGTCTCTTTCCGCTGGTGGGTCGACCGGCAGATCGACGAGGCCCGCGACCGCGGCGACTTCGACGACCTGCCCGGCACCGGCAAGCCGCTGCCGAAACCGACCGGCAACGACGCCGCGACCGACTGGGTCCTGCGCGAAGTCCGCAAGGGCGGCCACGACACGAAGGCGCTGCTGCCGCCGGCGCTCGCGCTCAAGCGCGAGGTCCAGGACCTGCCGGAGACGCTCGCCGCCGAGCGCACCGAAGCGCGGGTGCGGGAGGTCGTGGCCGACCTCAACGAGCGGATCCGGCAGGCCTACCTCAACCACCACACCGGCCCGCCGCTGACGGTCGCGCTGGTGGACGCCGAAGAAGCGGTCCGGGACTGGCGCCGGTCACGAGCGGCGTCGTAGCAACGCGCGTTCGGCCGCGGTCCACGCCGTCGTCGTGAGCAGGTAGAGGCCCGCGGCCTGGGGCAGGACCAGAATCGCGAGCACCGTCCCGTAGGGCAGCAGCCGCAAGAGCTTGCCACCCGGCGCGTCCGGCTGCGGCGCTTGCAGGCGGACCGAGAACCACGCCACGACCGCGAGCCCGGCCGCGATCACGAACACCAGCGGGCTGCCGGACAGGCCGTGCGCGCCCAGCGGCGTCCCGAGCAGCGTCGCGCCGAGCAGCGAGTTGGGCTCGCCGCCGATCACCGGCGTCGTGAAGAGCCGGTACATGATCGTGAAGAACGGCAGCTGCAGCAGCATCGGCAGGCAGCCGGTGAACAGCGACGTCCCGGACTCCTGCTGCAGCTTCGCCATCTCCGCGGCCAGCCGGTCGCGGTCCTTGCCGTGTTTCTCCTGCAAGGTCCGCAGCTGCGGCAGCAGGGTGGCCCTGGCGCGCTCGCCGCGGGCCGCCGACCGGGCGAGCGGGTGCAGCAGGAGCCGCACGCCGAGGGTGAACACGACGATGGCCAGCGCCGTCGAAAGCGGGCCGGTGAGGGCGTGGATCAGGTGGTACGCGCCGGAAACGGGCACGTCGAGGAAACCGAACACGGGCAGCACTCCGCACGAGTGGAAGGAATGGGGGCAGGCGGAATGGCTGCGCTGGGGGTCACGCAGCCGTGCTGCGGAACCCGGGTGCTCGTGGCCTGCTGCGGCCGGGACGGCCGGGATCGCGGAGCCGGATCGACTCGGCGCGACGGGCCCGGCGTCGCAACGCGGTGACGCGGCTGCGCACCGGCGCCGACCACAGCGCCAGCTCGCTGCGGTGCGTGCTGCTCACCAGCAGCACGACCAGGAGGCTGGCGGCGGCGAGGGAGGCGAAGGCGACCAGCGCGCTCGGGCCGGTCACGACGGGGAACGCCAGCTGCAGCAGTGTGTGCACAACGCCCCCTTCCTTCCCCACCAGAGTAGCGAAAAGCTGCTGTGCCGCTCGTTACCAATCCGACCACAGTCACGGCCGGATGACTTTCGCGGCAACGGCACGTCCCGCTCGAAGGCCGGCCTACTTTTGGGCCGGATTGGTAACAGCCCGATGGGCTGTAACCTGGTTCGATGAGAGGGCAACTCGTCGTCGTGCCGATCCTGGCCATGCTCCTGCTGTACGGCGTCCCGTGGTGGACGCTCGTCCTGGCGCCGGAGTGGGGCCTGGCGGGCACGATCGCCGGCACCGTCGTGCTGGCGGCGGGACTGGTCACGATGCCGGTCGCCATGTTCCGCGGTCACGCCAAGCGCCAGAGCGACGCCTCCGCGCGCCTCGGCGACTCGCTGCTCGCCGTGATCTGGGTGCTGTTCAGCTGGTCGATCCTGAGCCTGGTCCTGCGGCTCGCGCTGCTCGGCGTCGAAGACCCGCTGCGGTCGCGGATCGTCGCGGGCGCGACCGTGCTGGTGGCCGCCGGCCTGCTCGTGCACGGCAACCGCGTCGCCATGCGCGTGCCGCCGGTGAAGCGGACCGACGTCGTCATCCCGCGCCTCGGACCGGGGCTCGACGGCCTGACCATCGCCGTGCTGACCGACACCCACTTCGGCCCGATCGACCGGACGAAGTGGTCCGAGCAGGTCGTCGCGGCGGTGAACGCGCTGGAGGCGGACGTCGTCTGCCACGCCGGCGACCTCGCCGACGGCGCGGTGGCCAAGCGCCGCAAGCAGGTCGACCCGCTCGGCGGCGTCCAGGCCGCGCTCGGGCGCTTCTACATCACCGGCAACCACGAGTACTTCGGCGAAGCCCAGGCGTGGCTCGACCACATGGCAGGGCTCGGCTGGGACACGCTGCACAACCGCTCGACGCTGATCGAGCGCGACGGCGACCGGATCCTGTTCGCCGGCATCGACGACCCGACCGGCACCGCGTCGGGCCTGCCCGGCCACGGCCCCGACCTGGCCGCCGCGCTGGCCGGCCGCCCCGACGACGTCCCGGTGGTGCTGCTGGCGCACCAGCCGAAGCAGGTGCGCGAGGCCCGCGAGGCCGACGTCGACCTGCAGATCTCGGGCCACACGCACGGCGGCCAGATCTGGCCGTTCCACCTCCTGGTGCGCCTCGACCAGCCGACGCTCTCCGGCCTGACCCGGCACGGCCCGACCCAGCTGTACAACAGCCGCGGCACCGGGTTCTGGGGCCCGCCGTTCCGCGTCTTCGCCCCCAGCGAGATCACGCTCCTCACCCTGCGCTCGGCCTGAGCCACCTTCGGTCGCCCTCGACCGAGGCAGAGCCTACCGACAATTTTTTCTGTCTTGACAGTTTGAACGATCGGATGGCACGCTGTCCCGCATGACCACCACCACGCTTCCCACCCCCGTCACCACGCCCACCCGCACGCTGCTGACCTGCGGAATCCTCGCCGGACCCGTGTTCGTCGGCACCGGCGTGCTCCAAGGCCTGACCCGCGCGGGCTTCGACTTCACGCGTCACCCGGCGAGCATCCTGGCGAACGGCTCGATCGGCTTCGTCCAGGTCGCGAACTTCCTCGTCACCGGCCTGCTGACCCTCGCCGCCGCGGCCGGCCTCCGCCGTGTCCTGCCCGGCAGATGGGGACCGAGGCTGCTGGCGGTCTACGGCGTCAGCCTGATCTGCGCGGGCATCTTCCGCGCCGACCCGCAGGACGGCTTCCCGCTGGGCACGCCCGCCGGCCCGCCGGCGTCGGTGAGCTGGCACGGAGTGCTGCACTTCGCCTGCGGCGGCGTCGGCTTCGCCGCACTGGTCGCGGCCTGCTTCGCGATCGGCTCGCACCTGCCGCCGGCCCGTGCGTGGTACTCGCGGCTCACCGGCGTGTTGTTCCTCGTAGGCTTCGGCGGCGTAGCGTCCGGCTCGGCGAGCCCGGTCGTCACGCTCGGCTTCTGGGCGGCCGTGGTGCTCGCCTGGACCTGGCTCGCCACGACGTCCGCCCACCTGATGCCGCGAGGAGAGTCCCGATGACCACGACGATTTCCGCCGACGGCACGAAGATCGCGTACACCCGCACGGGCACCGGCCCCGCGCTCGTCCTGGTCGACGGCGCGATGTGCTACCGCGGCTCGTCCCCGAACGACGCGCTGGCGAAGGAGCTGTCCGCGCACTTCACGGTGTACACCTACGACCGCCGCGGCCGGGGCGAAAGCACCGACACCGGCCCGTACGCGGTCGAGCGCGAGGTCGAGGACCTCGCGGCCCTGCTGAAGGAAGCGGGCGGCGAAGCGTTCTTGTTCGGCATCTCCTCGGGCGCGGCGCTGGCCCTCGAAGCGGCCCGCACCCTCCCGGCGCCGAAGCTGGCGCTGTACGAACCCCCGTTCGTGGTGGACGCCACCCGCCCCCGCGTCCCCGCCGACTACCCGGCCCGCCTCGACGCGGCGCTCGCCGAGGGCAAGCGCGGCAAGGCGGTCAAGCTGTTCATGACCGAAGGCGTCGGCCTCGGCGGCGCGACGGTGGCGATGATGCGGATCATGCCGTTCTGGTCGAAGCTCAAGAAGGTCGCCCACACGATCCCGTACGACACGGCGGTGGTGGGCGACCGCCAGGCGGGCGAGCCCTTGACGCCGTCGTGGCCGGAGGTGACGATCCCGACCCTGGTGGTCGACGGCGGCCGGAGCCCGGAGTGGATGCGCAACGGGGTGTCGTCGCTGGCGAAGGTGCTGCCGTCGGCGGAGTACGCGACCCTGCCGGGCCAGACCCACATCGTGAAGGCGGCGGCGCTGGCCCCGGTGCTGACGAAGTTCTACCTGGGCTGAGCGGCGATCAGCCGTCGGTGGGGCCGCCTCTTCAGAGGCGTTCGATGCGGTCGGCCTGCGGGCCCCGGTCGCTCTGACGCACCGCGTACCGGACCCGGTCACCCTTCCGCAGCGGCTCCGACCCCATGATCACGGACGCGTGGGCGAAGAGATCGTCGCCGCCTGCGTCCGGGGTGATGAAGCCGAAGCCGCGGTCGGCGTCGTAGCGCGCGACGACGCCCTCGCCGCCTCGTACGGGCACGTCCCGCGCCGCCGGCGCCGTCTGGGGCTCGGCGCCCCGGACCAGGTGCACGTCGCGGGCCTGCGGGCCCTTGTCCCCACTGGCCACCTCGTAGGCGACGCGGTCGCCCTCCGCGAGCCACGTCAGCCCCTCGGCCAGGGCCCGGACGTGCACGAAGACGTCCCCGGCGCCGGAGTCGGGGTTGATGAAGCCGAAGCCCTTGTCCTCGTCGTACCAGGCCACCGTGCCGTCGGCACCATCCGCGATACCGGCCGCAGCGGGTGAGCCGGCCCCTGCTCCCAGCGGGATCACGTGCCCGGCCTGCGGGCCGCGCTCGCCTTCGACGATCAGGAAGGCCACCCGCTGCCCCTCGGTGACCACGCCGCCGGTCACGATGGCGGAGCTGTGCACGAAGATGTCGGCGCCGCCGCCGTCCGGCGACGCGAAGCCGTACCCCTTGCCCGGCTCGTACCAGTTGATGGTGCCGAGCAGGCCCACGGCGCTGCCGGTGGCCGCATCGGCGGTGACGCGAACGCGCAGCGCCTGGGGCCCGCGGTCGTTCTCGCCGACCTCGAACACGACGGCCTGACCCTCGCGGAGCAGTTTCGCGCCGCCGTCCCCGACGATCTCGGAGGCGTGCACGAACACGTCCGGCGAGCCGTCCTCGGGCGCGAGGAAGCCGAAACCCCGTTCGGCGTCGAACCAACGGACGGTCCCTTGCGGCATCAACAGCTCCAGGTCGAGAGGGCGGGCACTGGCCCCCAGTCTCTCTGACAGACCTCGCGGTCCGTCGGCCGGGCCCAGGGGCGGGCCGGCTAGGCGACGGAATCCGGCTCGAGGTCGACGTCGTCGTCAACGCCGCCAACTCCTCGCTGCTCGGCGGGGGCGGGGTCGACGGGGCCATCCACCGCAAGGGTGGCCCCGAAATCCTCGCCGAGTGCCGGAAGCTGCGGGCCGGGCACTACGGGAAGGGACTCAAGACCGGGCAGGCCGTCACCACCACCGCCGGGAACCTGCCCGCCAAGTGGGTCGTGCACACCGTCGGCCCGGTCTGGTCCTCGACCGAGGACCGCTCGGAACTGCTCGCCGACTGCCACCGCAACGCCCTGAAAGCCGCGAACGACCTGGGTGCCAAGACCGTCGCCTTCCCCGCCATCTCCACCGGCATCTACCGCTGGCCCCTCGAGTCGGCCGCCGAGATCGCGCTCACCACGGTCCGCGCCGCCGACCCCGGCGGCATCCAGGAGGTCGTCTTCGCCCTCCGCGGCGAACAAGCGCTCCGCGCCTTCGAGGCTCGTCACACCCCACTTGCCTGAGCGATCACCGACCGGGCAGGGTGCAACCGTGCCCACCCGCGCCCTGGTTTTCGACTTCGACGGCACGCTCGCCGACACCGAGTCCGCCGTCCTCCAGTCCTGGCAGGAGGTCTTCCGCGCACACGGGACCGAGCTGCCGCTGGACGCCTGGTACGCCGTCATCGGCACCCAGCACACCACGCCCGCCATGTTCGCCCTGCTCGCCGAGCACGCGCCCGGCATCGACCCCGAGGCGCTGCGGCCGAAGTCCAAAGCCCGGGTCTTCGAGCTGCTCGAGACCCTCGGCCCGCGCGAAGGCGTCGAGACCTACCTCGAGGCCGCCAAGGACCACGGCCTCAAGCTCGCCGTCGCCTCCAGCTCGTCCGGGGCCTGGGTCAACCCGCACCTCGAACGGCTCGGCATCGCCCGCTACTTCGACGCCGTCCTCACCGGGGACCGGCACAAGGCCAAGCCCGACCCCGACCTCTACCTCGCGGCGCTCGAGGCTCTCAAGACAAACGCGAAAGAGACGATCGCCTTCGAGGACACCCCGCACGGGGTCACCGCCGCCAAGGCCGCCGGGCTGACCTGCGTCGCCGTGCCGAACGCCATCACCGAGAGCCTCGACTTCGGGCAGGCCGACGTCGTGCTGCCGTCCTTCGCCGCGAAACCCCTCGAGGCGCTACTCGGCGACTGACGCCAGCAGGCGGTCGAGGAACGGCAGCTGGCCCTTCACCAGCTTCTCGCGGGCTACCGCCAGCGAAAACCACGCCACCCGGTCCACCTCGGGGAACTCCTGCTGACGACCCGAGCGCGGCGGCCACTCCATGGTGAACGTCCCCGGCACGACCGCCGCCGGGTCGACGTCGCCCGCCACCGCCCACGCCGTGACGACCTTGCCGCCGGACTGCTTCACCTCGCCGAGCGGGACGTACTCCCCGGACGGCGCCGGCAGGCCCAGCTCCTCCGTGAACTCGCGCCGCGCCGCGGCCTCCGGCTCCTCGTCCGGATCCAGCTCACCCTTCGGCAGCGACCACGCCGCCGCGTCCTTCTTCGCCCAGAACGGCCCGCCCATGTGCGCGAGGAGCACTTCGAGGGTCTCGCCCCGGCCGCGGTGGACCAGGAGCCCGGCACTGCGTTTGCCCGCCATCGGCCCAGTCTGCCGAAACCCGCCGAAAAAAAATCCGCCGGGGTTGTCGATCCGGGGAGAAGCCACTCGACGCGTAGGCAGAAGGCAAGGAAGAACCCAGGGAAGGAACCCCGCGATGACCACCACCACCGCCCGCGAAACCCAGCCCGCCACCACCGCGAAGACCCAGGTCACCGGCATCGTCACCGGCGTGAGCCGGATCGTGATCTCGTTCCTGTTCGGCTTCCACGGCCTGCAGGGGTTCGGCTTCTTCGGCGGGATCGACGGCCAGGGCGGCGGCGTCCCGTTCGGCTCGTTCCCCGGCTGGTGGGGCAGCGTCCTCGAACTCGCCGGCGCCCTGCTGCTGCTCGTCGGGCTCGCCAGCAGGCCGGCCGCCATCCTGCTCTCGGGCGTGATGGCCTACGCCTACTTCACCGTGCACGCCCCGATGGGCCTGCTGCCGCTGCAGAACATGGGCGAGCCCGCCGCGGTCTACTCGTGGATCTTCCTGCTGTTCGCCGCGATCGGCCCGGGCCGGTTCGCGCTCGACAACCTGCGCAAGCGCTGACCGAAGGAGCGCGGTCCGGTCAGTAGCCACCCTGGGCGGCTGCGAGATCGGACCGCGCCATCACGTGTTCCATCAGGCTGGTCAGCACCTGCTTCGTCGACTCGCGCTCACGGGCGTCGCACAGCAGCAGCGGGACGTCCATGCCGACGTCGAGCGCCTGCCGGACCTCCTCGGTGCCGTAGCGGTACGCGCCGTCGAAGCAGTTCACGCCGACGACGAACGGCAGATTGCGGCGCTCGAAGAAGTCCACCGCCGCGAAGCAGCTGTCGAGCCGCCGGGTGTCGGCCAGCACGACGGCGCCGAGCGCGCCTTCGGCCAGCTCGTCCCACATGAACCAGAACCGGTCCTGCCCCGGGGTGCCGAACAGGTACAGGATCAGGTCCGGGTTGATCGTGATGCGGCCGAAGTCGAGCGCGACCGTCGTCGTGGTCTTCTGCTCGACGCCCGAGAGGTCGTCGACCCCCTCGGACGCGGTCGTGATGACCTCTTCGGTCCGCAGCGGCGGCACTTCGCTCACCGAGCCGACCATCGTGGTCTTGCCGACCCCGAACCCGCCGGCGATGAGTACCTTGACCGCGGTCGCGGTCAGGTTCCGCCGGGGATCAGAGTTTCCGGATGCCATCAAGGACCGCCTGCAATACGTGTCGGTTGGGGGTTTCCTGGACCGGTGCCGCGGTACGGAACAGCACCAGGTTCTGCTCGATGAGGTCGCTCAGCATCACCTTCACCACGGGCAGCGGGAGGTCGACCCGGGCGGCCACCTCGGCCACCGAGACCGGCCGCTGGCACAAGGCGATGATGCGCGCGTACTCCGGTTCGAGCATGCCCGCTTCGTGCGCGGTGCGCAGGGCGACGACGAGCGTGATGAGGTCGAGCCCGAGCGTGTCCGACCGGGTGCGGCCGCCCGTGACCGCGTAGGACCGGACCAGGGGCCCGGCCTCGTCGTCGAACCAGGCCTCGTGCCGCGCGCTCACGACGACGTGGGCTGGACGCCGGCCCGCGGGGCCGAGGTGAGTACCTGCCCGACCCGCTTCACCATCAAGTTCATCTCGTACGCGACGAGGCCCATGTCCGCGTCCTCGCGGGCGAGCAGGGCCAGGCACGCGCCCCGCCCGGCCGCCGTCACGAACAGGAACGCGTGGTCCATCTCGACCATCGTCTGGCGGACGTTGCCCCCGCCGAAGTGCCGCCCGGTCCCGCGCGCCAGGCTCTGGAACGCCGAAGCCACGGCGGACAGGTGTTCGGCGTCCTCCTCGGAGAGGTTCCCCGATCGCCCGATGAGCAGGCCGTCCGAGGACAGGACCACCGCCCGGTCCGCCCCGGCGACCCGTTTGACGAGGTCGTCCAGCAGCCAGTCGAGCTCGTGGGCGCCTGAGTTGACCATTACTCGCGCTCTCCGTACCTGTCGTCGTTCTCGGGAAACTCTTCGTCACGGGCCCGGCGGGTGCCCTGCTGGAAGGCGGACAGCCTGCTGCGGGCGGCCTCCGGGGAGTCCAGCCGCACCTCTTCGCGTTCCTGTGCGGGCTTATCTTCCCGCAACTGCGGAACGAGGTTCTGCTGGCGTCGCCGTTGGGGCAGCGGCGGGCGGCCGGGCGCCTCCGGGCGGCGCGGCTGCTGCGGCCGTCCTTCCGGCACGGCGGCCCGCGGTTCCTGCGGCGGCCACGCCGGCTGCTGCGCGGCCGGGCGGGCCGGGCGCGCGGTGCGGTTCGGCGGGGACGGCGGGCGGACCGGGGCCACCGGCTGCGCCTGGGTCGGCTGGCTCACCGGCTCCGAGACGGACCCGACCGGGACCGGCGTCGGCGCGGACGGCGGCTGGGCCGGGGCGGACGGCGGCACGGCGACGGGCTGGATCGGAGGTGTCGCCGGGGCCGCGGCGGGCGGCTCGGTGCGGTGCCGGGCCGGGCGGCGCTGCGGCCGCATGAGCGGCGCGACCTCGTCGTTGCCCTGCTCCGGTTCGACCGGGTTCGGGACCAGCTCCGGCTTCGGCGGGGTGATCGGCTGCTCCGGCTCGGTCTCGGCGAGCGGGGCCAGCAGGTCGGTGCGCACGAGCACGATGGCCCGGGTGCCGCCGTACGCGGACTCGCGCAGGTGCACCTGGATGCCGTGCCGCGCGGCCAGCCGCGCGACCACGAACAGGCCGAGGCGCGGCTCGTCCGACAGCGCCATGATCCCGAAGTCCGGCGGGTCGGCCAGCATCCCGTTGATCTCTTCGGTCTGGTCCGGCTCGAGCCCGAGGCCCTGGTCCTCGACCTCGATCACGACGCCCTTGCCGACCACGTTGCCGCGGATCTCGACCCGCGACTGCGGCGGCGAGAACGACGTCGCGTTGTCGATCAGCTCGGCGAGCAGGTGCACGAGGTCGCCGACGACCGGGCCGCGGATGGCGATCTGCGGCAGCGCCGCCGTCTTCACGCGGGCGAAGTCCTCGGTCTCGGCGGACGCGCCGCGGACCAGCTCGGCCAGCCCGACCGGGTTGCGCCACTGCCGGCCCGGCTGCCCGCCGCCGAGGATGATCAGGTTCTCGGCGTTGCGGCGGGCGCGGGTGGAGAGGTGGTCGAGCTGGAACAGGGTGTCCAGCTGCTCCGGGTCCTCCTGCTTGCGCTCGGCCTGGTCGAGCACCTTGAGCTGGCGGTGCACGATGACCTGGCTGCGGTGGGCGATGTTGAGGAACACCGTCTTGGTGCCCTCCTTGACCTTCGCCTCGTCGATGGCGGCCGCGATGGCGGTCTGCTGCGCCTTGTTGAACGCGTCGGCGACCTGGCCGATCTCGTCGGTGCCGTGGTCGAGGAAGTGCCCGCCCTCTTCGAGGTCGACCGGCTCGCCGGCCTGGACCCGGGCGACCAGCTCGGGCAACCGGACTTCGGCGGCGTCGAGGGTGTCCTCGCGCAGCCGGTGCAGCCTGCCGATGAGCCGGTTGGACAGCCGGACGGCGACGAACACCACGAAGACCGCGAACAGGACCGCGATCACACCGGCGATCAGCGACTCGGTGAACGTCGAGTCGGCGTCCTCGATGGCGGCCTGGCTCGCGTTCGAGCTCTGCGCGACGAAGATGCCCATCAGCGCGTCGCCGACCTGGCGGGCGGCGGTGCGCCACTGGTCCTGCGCCACCGGCAGCTTCGTCAGGTCACCGCGCAGGAAAGCGGTTTCCACCTGGGTCACCGTCTGCCACGGCTGGCTGGCCAGCAGCTGGTCGTACTTGGCCTTGACGTCGGGGATCATCTTCGGCGCCGACGCGTCGAGCTGGGCGTGGTAGGCACCGACCTGGCCGACGTAGGCGCGGAAGTCGTCGTTCGTCAGCCCGCCCGCGGCGAGCCCGGCGGCGGCGAGCGCGTCACTGCGCTGCATCGCGTCGGCCGCGGTGAACAGCGGGATGGCGGTCAGCCGGTCGAACGCGTTCTGCGCGCCGCGGGCGTTCTGCGCCAGCCCGGCCACCCCGTCGGTGAACTGGTCGAGCATCTTGTTGTAGAAGGCGAAGGCCTGGCTGATCTGGATCTGGCCGCTGTCGACCGCCTGGCGCGTCTGCGGCAGCTGCTGGAAGACCCCGAAGAACGTGGCGATGTTCTTCTGGACGCTCGGCGGGGTGTCGCTGTAGTCCGCGAAGTTGTCCCGGAGGTTCTCGATCTCCTTCGCGGCGGTCGAGTCGACCTTCGGGCGGACGGCCGCGAGCACGGCCCGCTGGTTGCCCTGCCCGGCGAGGAGGCTCAGCGTCGCTTGGCGCTCCTGCTGGAGCGCGGCGAAGAACGGGATCGCCGGGGCTTCCGAATTCCGGATGCGCGTGGTGTAGTCGCGTGCGGTGACCGCGTCGTAGATCAGGTAGCCCGCGAGGGCCACGCCGACCAGCAGCAAGGCCACACTGGGGATGAGCGCGATCGTGAGCACGCGCTTCCGAATCGAGGATCCCCGGTTGCGTCGAAGAGAAATCTGCTTCACCTGGGTCCGTTTTCCTTCCGGCAGTACATGGTTTCGGGTCGCCCGAGGCGGTCAACACCCGGATTCCGACCAGCCGGATCAACATCACCGTGGTCTGCTTCGCCCGCGACGACGGTATGCAGCCGCTCAGGGCGCGTCAAGTCCGTGGCGAGAACGTGATCTTGAGACGGTGACCCGTCCACACTTGCTGCCTGCGCTTGGAAAGTCCACCACCGAAAGTCGTGACGTTCGTCCCAGGTCGACTTCCGTTCCACCGCAGGGATGCACGCTGGTACCGGTTGCGATCCCCGCGCCGGGCCCGGCCGGGTCCGCTACGTACGAATCCGCCGGACGGTTCGGTGAGAAAGGTCACGGCCGCGCGCGGCCGGCGGCGCACCACCACTTCATCCGGGCGGGATGGCTTCCCCAAAGCGGAAATGCACGGCGCCGGCGGAGCACGCCGCGGATTCCCCGGACCGCGCGCCGGAATTTCCGCAATTCCGCATCCGCGCTCGCACGAACACGCCCCGTGGCGCCGGTACCGGTTCCGCGTGCCGTCAGCCCGGGAACTCGTCCGCGAGGGTGTTCCAGAAGAGCAGTTCGTAACTCTGGAACAGCCGCGCGTAACGGCGGGCCTCGGCCTTGTCGAGCCGGTGCGCGTCGAGGCCCGCCTGGACGGCCGCGAGCGCTTGTTCTTCGATTTCAGGAACGTCCGCAGCGAAAAAGTCGAAGAACGCGCACTCGGTGTCGGTGAAGCCGTAGTGCCCGCGCATCGCGGTGGCGACGTCCCGGCAGTACCGGCCGAAGGCGGCGAAGTTCGCGAAGATCCCGGCCACCGCCGCCGCCGATTCGCCGTTGAGCGCGAGCCACGCGACGTACGCCGGGTACGCCTGGCAGCCCGCGCGCGGCAGCTCCTTCCCGTGGTCCGGACCTGTCGCCGCGAGCAACGGGTCCAGCATCGCGTTCGCCTGCTGCTCCCCCGGCGCGAGACCGCCGAAGAACGCGCGCGCGTTCGGCTCGTCCGCGCGGGCGGCGAGCGCGTGGAAGCTCCGCCAGTCGGATAGCGTGATCAGCTTTTCTTCGGCGGCGAGCGCGGCGAACACCGCGCGCGGCGCGCGTCCCGAGGCGATCAGCGGGACGAGCCGGTTGTCGCCGTCGCGCGGCGCGAGTTCGGCTTGGATCCTGTCGAGCAGTTCACGAGCGGACCGCGTCATCGCTTCCCCCTGGAGTCCGTGGTCCCTCCATTGAAGCGCGGTTCGCGCGCGGCCGCCCGTGTACACAGTGGACGGTCGTGGGCGCCTGACCGGGATGTCCGTTCCGACGGCGACGGTTGACGTGGCCGCGATTCTCTATCCACCTCGGCCGGGAGCCCCTACAGTGTGGCCATCCGGAGCACCGAGGAGGCCAGCGTTGACCACCCCGTCCGTCGCCGAGCAGACCGAAGGCCAGACGATCCCGCGGTTGCTGCACCGCAACGCGGCCGAATACCCGGACCTGCCGGCGATCACCTCGCTCGACATCGAAGGCCGGCCGACGCTGAGCTGGCTGGAGTTCCGCACCGCGATCGCGGAGGTCTCCCGCGGGCTGGCGGGCCTCGGCCTCGACGCGGGCGACCGCATGCTGATCATGGCGCCCGGCTGCCCCGACCACATCATCGCCGACCTCGCCGCGACGCACCTGTCCGCGATCCCGTGCACCGCCTACGCCACGCTCAGCCCGGAGCAGATCCGGTTCGTCGCGCGGCACAGCGCGGCGCCGGTCGTGGTGCTCGGCGGCGAGACCGAGCTGGCGCGCTGGCGCCCGGTGCTCGACGACCTTCCGGCGCTGCGCCGCGTAGTGGTGATGGACGAAACCGCGATTCCGGAAGGCGACGGCCGGTTCGTCTCGCTCGCCGACGTGCGGACGTGGGGCCGGGAAGCGCTTGCCGCCGACCCGGAGGCGTTCGAGCGGTCGTGGCAGGGCATCAAGCCGGACGACCCGCTGTCGATGATCTACACCTCGGGCACCACCGGCGACCCGAAGGGCGTCGTGCTGTCGCACCGCAACGCGATCCACCAGGCGTACGCGGTCACCGAGCTGCACCACCCGCCGATGCACGCGACCAACATCGCGTACCTGCCGCTGGCGCACATCGCCGAGCGCGAGCTGTCGGTCTACCTGCCGATCGTGTGGGCCGGCCACGTGCACACGCTCGCCGACCCGACCGCTGTCGCCGGCGCGCTCGGCGAGGTGCACCCGCAGAGCTTCTTCGGCGTCCCGCGCGTGTGGGAGAAGATGGTCGCCGGCCTCAAGAACATGCTCGGCAGCGTCCCCGAAGACCGGCGGACGGCGTTGCTGCAGGCGAACGAGCTGCTGCAGCAGGGCTACAAGCTGCGCAGCGCCGGCCAGGAGGTGCCCGCCGAGCTCGCCGAAAAGATCCGGCAGGCCGACGAAACCGTGCTGGCGCCGGTGCGCGGCCTGCTCGGGCTCGACAAGCTGCTGGTCGCCTCCAGCGGCGCGGCCGCCCTCCCGGTGGAGATCATCTACTTCCTGGCCGGCCTCGGCGTCGAGATCTGCGAGGTCTGGGGCCTGTCGGAAACCACCGGCGCGGCGACGTCGAACTCGGCCACGGCCTTCCGGGCGGGTTCGGTCGGCAAGCCGCTCGACGGCATCGAGGTGAAGGTCGCCGACGACGGCGAGCTGCTGGTCCGCGGCCCGATCGTCTTCCTCGGCTACCTGCAGGAGGACGGGACGATCCAGGACGCGACCGACGCCGACGGCTGGTACGCGACCGGCGACATCGGCACGATCGACGAAGACGGCTTCGTGACGATCACCGACCGCAAGAAGGAACTGATCATCACCTCGAGCGGCAAGAACATCGCGCCGACCCGCATCGAGGGCCTCCTCAAGGAGCACCCGCTGATCGGCCAGGCGGTCGCGATCGGCGACGACCGCCCGTACGTGACGGCCCTGATCGTCCTCGACGACGAAATCGCCCCCGGCTGGGCCGCGGCGAACGGCGTCGAGGCGACGCCGGAGGAGCTGGCCACCCACCCGGCGGTCCGCGCGGAACTGGAGCGCGCGGTCGAGTCGGCGAACAGCAGGCTGGCCCGGATCGAGCAGATCAAGCGCTACCACGTGCTCCCGAAGGCGTGGACGCCCGAGTCCGGCGAGCTGACCCCGACGCTCAAGCTCAAGCGCCGGGTCATCAACGACCGCTACGCGACGAACATCGAGGCCCTGTACGCGGCAACCCGCGACCCAGAACCTGCCGCCGGCGCCTGACCGACCCGCCACTTTCCCTGAGAAAGATGCGTCCGAGGGGCCCTCGGACGCATCTTTCCTAGGGAAAGCTCGGCTTTGGAACGCAAAGTGGTCAGGCGGTGCGGGGCGAAGTGTCGGTCCACTTGCGCAGCCGCGGCGGGACGCGCTTCTCCAGGCCGTAGTTCTCCAGGTGCGCTGAGAAGACCTCGTCGAACGCCTTCTGCACGGTCTCGGTGTCCCACACCGGCCGCTCCAGGATCGGCTGCTTGAGGAACGGCTGGCCCATGACGTGCAGCTGCGGGCCGTTGCACCGGATCATCTGGCCGGTGATGCCGTGCGAACCGTCGCCGAGCAGGAAGAGCACGACCGGCGCGATCCGGGCCGGCGTGCGGTCCGGCGGGCAGGCGCGCAGGGAGCGCTCGGACTTCCACACCATCCGCGTGTGCGCGAGCGGGCAGACGGCGTTGACGCGGATGCCCTGCTCTTCGAGGTCGAGCGCCCACGAGTAGGTCAGCGACGCGACCGCGCCCTTGCTCGCCGCGTACACGCCGAGCTTGCGCTGGCCGAGCGAAGCGCCCGACGAGATGTTGACGATCGAGCCGCCGGTGCCCGCGCCGACCATCGCCTTGATCGCGGCCAGCCCGGTGTTCACCACGCCCATGACGTTGACGGCGACGAGGTCGCGCGCCTGTTCGGCGTCGTCTTCCCAGGGCAGCGCCTCGTAGTTCAGCCCGGCGTTGTTGACCAGCCCGTCGATCCCGCCGAACTCCTTGACGCACAGGTCGACGATCTCCTGCGCCTGCCCCGCGTCGGCCACGCTGTGCCCGCTGGCGACGGCCCGGCCGCCGTGCGCGCGGATGTTCTCCGCGGTCCGCTCGGCCAGTTCGACGTCGATGTCGTTGACGACCACCGCGCCGCCCGCACGGGCGACGTGCACCGCGAACGCCTCGCCGAGGCCCCGGCCGGCGCCGGTCACCACGACCGCCTTGCCCTGCATCAACCCGTCCATCGTCCACTCCCCGCTCTGCGGCGCCGGCGGCGCGCGTCCCGTCCACCCCGGCCGGCTCTGGCTCCAGTGTTGGCCCATCCGGCCCAGCCGGGCAGCGTCCCGACGACGAGCGGCGGCCGCCCTGCGCCGAGCGAATCCGGTTCGATCAGTCCGGAGGTACCCGCGGGCCGGTCACGGTCACCGTCCGCCGCCTCTCCGGGGTGTGACCGACCGGCCCCTCGACGGGGTGAGTGACGTGCGTTCCGAGGACATCGGGGCGTAGCCGGCGCCATACTGTTAGTGCTTCCGGGAGGTCAGCGGTGACACCGCCGGACGGGGTCGTCACTGGCGAGGCACAATGCGGACGATCCATATTCACTCGATCGGGGGACGGTGGTTACGAGGTGACGACGCGCGCGACACCGCGGCTGCGGGCCGTTCTGGCCAACCGCGAGTTCCGCGCGCTGTGGTTCGCCGAAACCCAGTCGATGCTCGGCGACCAGCTCACCATCGTCGCGCTCGCCATCCTGATCTTCGACCGGACCGGCTCGCCGCTGCTGTCGGCCGTCGTCTACTCGCTGACGTTCCTGCCCGCGCTCGCCGGCGGGCTCGGCCTGTCCCAGCTCGCCGACCGGTTCCCGCGCCGCGCGGTGCTGGTGACCGGCTCGCTCGCCCAGGCCGCGCTGATCGGGCTGATGGCCGTGCCCGGCATGCCGATGGGCTGGCTGTTCGTCCTGTTCGTCTTCGCCCGGCTGGCGAACGCGCCGTGCAACGCGGCGCAGAACGCGCTCGGCCGGGAGATCTTCACCGACGACGACGTCTACCTGCAGAGCCAGGACCTGCGCGGGATCACGAACAACACGGCCATGCTGGCCGGGCTCGCCGCGGGCGGGCTGCTGGTCACCGGCATCGGGACGTCGTGGGCGCTGGCGATCGACGCGCTGACGTTCCTGGTCGCCGCCGTCGCCGTGCGGCTGATGGTGCTGCGGCGCCCGGCCGCGGGGAACGGGAACGCGCCCTGGTTCGGCGCCGTGAGGCAGGTTTTCGGCGACGAACGGCTGCGGGTGCTGCTCTACCTGTCCTGGCTCGTCGGGCTGGCGGTGATCCCGGAGGGCCTCGCCGCGCCGCTCGCGGCGCAGCTGGGCGCGGGTGACCAGGCGGTCGGCTGGCTGCTGGCCGCCGATCCGCTGGGTTTCGTGCTCGGGACGTTCCTGCTGTCGCGGTTCGTCTCGACGGAGCACCGCCGCAAGCTGCTGGGTGTGCTGGCCGCGTTGCCGCTGGCCGCGCTGGCGGCGTTCGCGCTGCACCCGAACCTGGTGCTCGCGCTGGTCCTGCTCGCGCTGGCCGGTGCGACCGGCGCGTACGTCATCACGGTGTCGGCCACGTTCATCACGTGGGTGCCCAACGACATCCGGGGCAGCGCCGGCGGGCTGTACCGGACCGGGCTGCGCGTCGCCCAGGGGGTGGGCGTCGGCATCGGCGGGCTGGTCGCCCAGGCCCTCGGTTCCGCGAACGCGACGATCGCGCTCGCCGGCGCGGTGGGACTGCTGCTGGCCGTCCCGGTCGGGTTCGCCTGGCGCCGGGTGGGCGGCGGCGAGCCGGGACGACGGCTGCTATGAGCCGGGGGTTCAGAGGTCACGGTTGGCCATCGGGAGCCACCTCTCCGTGCGGTCAAGATCATGAATGGTATTCAGCCGGTCACAGGTCGCGGTTGCGCACGGTTGCCACCTCTCTGGGTAAACGGGGAGGACAATTCGACGACGCATCAGAGATCGCGGTTGGTCAACGGTGCCACCTCCGTGTGGGGAGCCTGAAGATGCTTTTGGTCCGCGTTCCCGGCAGTTCCACCGAGGACTCGGCAGTTCCGTTGCAGTGGGATGGTACCCGCCAACGGAATGCGTGAACACTCTGGCAGGTACCGATGAGATTACTCAACACCCGAAGTAGGCTGGAAAGGAGGTGACCAATTGCATCCCGGACCAGACGACGCCGCGACGGGCGGCGGCGAACCGGCGGCGGGCGACCGGCCGCGGCCGCCCTCGCCGCCCGAACAGCCGGACCAGGTGACCACGCCCGGTGGTCCACCCGGGACGGTCTGGCGTGACCACCCGTACTCGCCGCGGAACTGGGCGCTCTGGCGGCGCCGGCCGCGCGTCGTGGCGTTCATGCTGGGCACCGAGGCGCTCGCCGTCGCCGTTATCGCGATTTCACTCGCCTATTCACAGGCGCTCGTTTCGCGCGATTGGCTGAATTTCGGAATCCTCGCCGCCGGCGCGACGGTGCACATCCAGCTGACCCAGCGCCAGGAGGAAAGGCGCCGGAACCGCAAAAAGACGGTGCTCATCGACCTCACCGCCGTGTGGACGTTTTCCGCGGCGATGATCCTGCCGGTTCCGCTGACCCTCCTGGTTATCGTGGTCGTCCGGATCCAGCATTGGTTCATCGCCCGCCGCCCGGCCCACAACTTCATTTTCTCGTCGATCACGCACGGTTTCGCGGCCGTGCTGGCGCACCTCACCTACACCGCGCTCGGCCCCCATTTCCTGGGCACCGGCTGGGGCGACTTCCTCGCCGAGTTCGGCGCGATCGTGCTCACCGCCGCGATCTACGAGGCGATCCAGATCTGCTACGTCGGCGGGGCACTGGCGCTCGGCATGTCCTCCGAACCGACGCTGCGTAACGTCCTGGGCAGCCCGGCCGACAACATGCTGGAAGCGATCACCGTCGGCCTCGGCGCGGTGACCGCGATTCTGCTCGCCGTCGTCCCGCCGATGGTCGTGGTGATGGCGGTCGCCACCGTGGTCTTCAATCGGCTCGCGGAACTGGACCAGCTGCAGAACGACGTCCGGACCGACCCGAAAACGGGCATTCTCAACATGCGCGGCTGGTCAGAGTCGGCGCAGCGTGCGCTCGAACGGACCGCTCGATCGAGTGATCAGCTGGCACTCCTGATGGTCGATCTCGACCACTTCAAGTGGATTAACGACACCTATGGACATCCGGCGGGTGACGACGTGCTCCGCACCGTTGCGCAAACGCTGGACGAAGTGACGAGACCGAGCGACTTGGTCGGCCGTTTCGGCGGTGAGGAATTCCTCATTCTGCTCCCGGACATCGACGAAGAGGCCACCTGGGACGCGGCCGAGCGGATACGCGTCGCGATTGCCAAGTTGCACATCGTGACCACGGACAAACGCGGCGACCCGGCGACGATCGCCGACCGCACGACCTCGATCGGCGTCGCCCGCCACCCCCGCCACGGCGACACCCTCGACCGCCTCCTCCAGTCGGCGGACGCGGCGGTCTACCTGGCCAAGGAGAACGGCCGCGACCAGGTCTGCTTCGCCCCGGACACGCTCACGCCCCCAGCCGCACCGTGAGCTCGAGCTTGACGAGCACATCGGCGCAGGCCCGAGCCGCGGTGGGCGCGAGCCGCAGCAGCTCCCCGCGGTAACCGGCCGACTCGAGCCGCAGCACGCTCGCCGCGGGCGCGGGCCGCGGGTGGCACCAGTGCCGCACGACCCCGGTCCCGGCGGCGTCCTTGGCGAGGAGGAGGTACTCGTGCCCGAGGTCGTCGGTTACGCGGCCGAGCCCGTTCCACCAGAGCGCGCGGAGGGTCAGCCCGTCGTCGTCGAGGGAGAGGTCGACGGGCGGATCGGCCTCGATGTCGACCCGGAAGCCGAGCCGGCCGAGGTGGAGCGAGCGGACTTGGAGAACAGCGTCTCGATTCGGTTTTGGCCCGATGCTCTCGGCAGGCCACCCCAGCCCTGGATCCAGCCGCGGCACCACCGCCGCCACCACCAGCTCCGCCGCCCGCCGGCCGTCCTCCGGCCCCGGCACCAACGGCACCCCGAGCAGCTCATCCACCAGCAGCCGGCACCCGCTCGCCCCAGCCCACCCCAGCGCCGCCGCCCGCAACCCCGGCTCCCTCCGGAGCCGGTCCAGCAACCTCCCGCGCCCTCGGCTGTACCGGGCCGCCCGCACCAGCCGAGCCGCTTCCGGACACCGCCCGTCCGGCCCGTACACACCCGTCATCGCCCGGCCTAGCGCGCTTAGCTGCCCCGCGAGCACCACCCGCGCGACCGCGCCCGGGTACGCCCGCGCCAGCTCGGCCGGCGACCGCGACCGCAGGGCCCGCGCCAGCGCGCGCAGGTCCGGGTTCCGGGGTTCACGCAATTCCGCGCCGGGAGCCAGCCGGCGCAACGCTCGCACCGTGTTCTCCACCGGCAGGCCGGGATCGGTCGAGGTCACCGCACGCCCTCCTCGTCCCCCTGGCACCAGCGTCACCGATCCGGGGGCGGGCGGGGAAGGGGAGATCGGGCGGCCGATCGGGCAGCTTAGGGGAAACCCGCGCCCGCACACTGGGGTTGTCCCCATCCCGGGCCGGCACCCGGGCTGGCACCCTGGACCCATGCCAGCCGAGCCCGAGCCGCCGCGTCGCCGCCGACCCTGGTCGACGTCCGGGTGGCTGCTGCTGGTGCTGCTGGTCGTCTTCGCGTTCGGGCTGATCGCCTCGCGGCCGCCGTCGCCGCCCGACCAGGGGCCGCCGACCGGGGACGTGCTCGCCGCGCAGAACGCCGTCGACGCGCTCGTGCACCCCGGCCCGCACCCCGACGCCCTCGCGCTGCTGCCGAAGGACTTCACCGCCCTCAGCGGCGTCACCCCGGGCGCGATGACCGCGCGCGACGGCACCGTCCGCGCCGTCCACACCGACGGCGGCTGCTCGACGCCGTGGGGCGACGACAACACCAAGTGGGACTACGCCGTGCCGTGCAAGGCGCACGACCTGGGCTACGACCTGCTGCGCTACGCCGACCGCAAGGGCCACCCGCTCGGCCCGGAGGCCAGGGAGGCGCTGGACGACCGGCTCTCCTCCGACATGCACCACGCCTGCGACCTCAACCCGATGAACTCCGCGTTCACCTGCCGGGTGGTCGCGTCGCTCTACTCGGCCGGTCTGGTCGTCAACTCGTGGCACCAGCGCTGGGGCCCGCCGGTCGGCGACCCGATCGGGCCGATGGTCGCCGGGGTGCTGGTGATCGGCTGCCTGCTGGTCTTCCGGTTGCGCGGCTGGCTGCGGGCCCGCCGGGAACCGCGCCGGACCGCGCCCGCCGCGGCACCGGCCGACGTCAGCCGGTGGGCGCTGCTCGGCGCCGCCGGGGTCGTCCTGCTGCTGCTCGGCGAGTCCGTGACGGCGCTGGCGCACTGGGCAGGCGCCGCCGAGACGGCGTGGTGGCCACTCACCTGGCTCACCCAGCTCGCCCCGCTGATCTTCTTCGCCGGCGGCCACGCCAACGCCGCCGGCTGGCGCGCCGAACGCGAACGGGGCGGCGGCTACCGCCACTTCCTGGCCGAGCGCGCCAGCCCGCTGCTGCGCCCGGCGCTGATCTTCGCCGTCGTCGCGCTGCTGACGCCGCTCGCGCTCGAGCTGCTCGGCAGCCCGGCCGGGACGACGGCCACGGTCATGCGGATCGCGCTGCACCCGCTCTGGCTGCTCGGGGTCTACCTGCTGACGATCGTCTGCGCGCCCGCGCTGCTGGCGCTGCACCGCCGGGTGCCGGTGACCGCGGCCGCCGGCCTGCTCGCCCTGGTCGTCGGCGGCGAAGTGCTGGCGAACGCCACGGGTTCGCCCCTGCCCCGCTACGCGGCGACGTTCGCCCTCGCCCTCCTCGCCCAGCAGCTCGCCTTCGCGCACGCGGACGGCGTGCGCCCGTCGCGGCGGGTGCTCGCACTGGCCGCCGCGACCGGCGTCGCGGGCCTGGTCGTGGCGAGCGTCCTGCGAGCCGGGCCACCCGTCCTGCTCGGCAGCCCCGGCGCCCCGGCGGCGTTGTCGGCGCCGCCGTGGGGCGTGCTGCTCCTCGGCCTGGTCCAGCTGGGCCTGCTCGGGCTCTTCGCCGTCCCGCTGGCCCGGCTCGGCCGCCGTCCCGGCGTCGTCACCGCCTGCCGGTTCGTCCTGCGCGCGCCGATGAGCCTCTACCTGGCGTTCCTCGCCGCGATGCTGCTGCTCGTCGCGGTCGTGTACCTGCCGGGGCGGATCGCCGACGGTCTGAGCTGGCTGATCCGGCCGCGGACGCTGGTCGCGGTCGGGCTGCTCGCCGTGCCCGCCACCCTGGTCTTCTGGTGGTTCGAGCGGCACACCCACGGGGCACGGGCCCCGCGCGCCGCCGAGCTGCCCGGCCGCCGGACGGCGGTGCTCACGCGCGCCGCGGCCGCGCTCGGCATCGGCTACGCGACGCTCGGCGTGTTCGGCTTCGCGCTGACCCGGTTCGGCGGGGTGGCCGCCGACGCCGACCTGCTCGGCCTGCGGCTCGACCCGATCCAGAGCCTGGTGCACCTGCTGCTCGGGGTGTTCCTGCTGCACACGATCCGGATCGGCGCGGGCGCGGCGACCGGCACCTGGCTGGCGACGGCGCTCGCCTGCGCGCCCTCCCTGCTCTTCGCCGCCGACGGCAGCACGCCGGGCTTCCCCGGCGTCACGCTGCACGCGGTGACGGCGGCGTTCGCCCTGCTCGCGGCGGCCGGCACGCTGCTGCCCGCCAGACGTCCGGCGAGCGCGGCGTCCTGACCAGGCGAAAGCATCGCACCTGCGGGAAACTGGGTGGTGCATGACACATTCGCAGGGGGATGTGTAACGCTACGGCAACCCGGGGCGGGCACCATGCGTCCCAACCCCAGGACCACCGATCGAAGCAGTGAGGAGTCGCCCGCGTGGATCACCCGCCTCGGAACGGGCAAGGCGGCCGCCGCCCCGCCCGGCCCTGGCAGGACGAGCCCGGCCGGCGCACCCCACCGCCGTCCCGCCGCCCCGCGCCCCGCCGCGAGCCCGCGGACGCCCGCCGGGCCGGACCGCCGCCGCGCCGTCCCCAGCCGCGCCCGGTCGCGCGGGGCCGCCGCAACTCGTTCCGCGGCGCGAAGATCGCGCTGGCCGTCGTCTCGCTGCTGGTGATGGGCCTGACCGGGTACGCGTGGGCGGCCATGCAGGGCCTGGTCAACGGCCTGAACTACGCGAACGTGATCAGCGACGGCGGCGGTGGCGACAAGCCCGCCGACGGCGCGCGCGACATCCTGCTGGTCGGCCTCGACAGCCGCACCGACGCCCAGGGCAACCCGCTCTCGCGCGAGGTGCTCGACGAGCTGCGCGCCGGCGACTCCGACGGCGAGCTCAACACCGACTCGCTGATCTTCGTGCACATCCCGAACGACGGCAGCAAGGCCGTCGCGATGTCGCTGCCGCGCGACTCCTACGTCGAAATCCCCGGCTACGGCAAGCACAAGATCAACTCCGCCTACGCCAGGGCGATGCTGCAGGCCCGCAAGGACCTGCAGAAGGAGGGCGTCACCGATCCGAAGGAGCTCGACGTCAAGGCCAACCAGGCCGGGGCGAAGGAGCTCATCGCGACCATCGAGAAGCTCACCGGGTCGACCATCGACAACTACGCCGCGGTCAACCTGCTCGGCTTCAGCGACATCACGAAGGCCATCGGCGGCGTCGACGTCTGCCTGAACAACGACGTCAAGGACCAGTACTCCGGCGCGAACTTCAGCAAGGGCCAGCACACGATCTCCGGCGTCGAGGCGCTCGAGTTCGTCCGGCAGCGCCACGGCCTGCCCAACGGCGACCTCGACCGCGTCGTGCGCCAGCAGGTGTTCATGGCGGGCATGGCGCGCAAGGTGCTGTCGGCGGGCACGCTGACCAACCCGTCGAAGCTCAACGACCTGATCGACGCCATCAAGAAGTCGGTCGTGCTCAACCAGAACTGGGACATCTTCGGGTTCGCCCAGCAGATGAAGGGCCTGACCGGCGGCCAGCTCGAGTTCCGCACCATCCCGGTGAAGAACATCGAGTACAAGACCCCCGAAGACGGCACGGCCATCCAGGTCGACCCGGCCGAGGTGAAGCAGTTCGTCCAGAGCCTCGCCGGGCCGCAGCCGGGCCAGACCGCGCCGCCGGCGCAGCAGGCCGACCCCGCGAACAAGGCGACCACGGTCGACGTCCGCAACGCCTCCGGCAAGACCGGACTGGCCGCGAGCGTCGCCAAGACCCTCGAAGGCAAGGGCTTCACCTCCGGCGACACGGCGAACGCGACCGCGCGCAAGACGACGGTCATCTGGGTGCCGAAGGGCGGCAAGGACAAGGGCCAGGCCGTCGCGGACGCGCTGGGCGGCTCGCCGACGATCCAAGAGGACAAGAGCGTCCAGGCCGGGCACGTGATGGTCTTCCTCGGCGCCGACTACGAAGGCCCGGCCGGCGAGGCGAACTCGGGCGCCGGTGCCGGCGCCTCCAGCGCGCCATCGTCGCAGGCAGCGGCGCCGCCGGCCGACACGGAGAAGCCGATCACCGCCGAAGGCGTGCCCTGCGTCAACTGACCCGCTCGCCGGGACCCCGTTAACCCGTTCGGCCTAACTCGCGCAATCGGTATCAAAGACATGCCCGAATTCGCGTAAGGGCCGAGCTCCCGCGCACTTACATACACGTGAGGGTGCACCTGCACGGGAAAGTTGTCACAACCGTACGGGTGCCGTGGGAGCGCACGGCAGGGGAAATTGATGTGCTGATCGACGGCGAGGAGTACCAGCGGATCCTCGGGGACGAGCTCCGCAAGCTGCGGCGCAGCCGCGGTTGGACGCGCAAGGAGCTCAACCAGCACCTGCAGAGCGAGATTTCGCTGCAGACGCTGGCCACCTACGAGCTGGGTACCAGACAGTGCTCCGTCGTGCGGCTGGTCGAGCTGTGCGTCGCGATGGACGAGCTGCCCCAGGACCTGCTGGCCAAGGTGCACCGCCGGGTGTTCGTCGACGAGCCCGGCCGGGTCCGCGTCGACCTGCGCAAGGTCGTCGCCGACGAGTCCGTCGAGCTGCTTCCGCTGCGCCGCTGGGCGGAGGACCGGCTGCGGCAGGCCGGCGACCACGGCGGCGCCGAGATCGCGCTCGACCTCCCCGCCCTGGAGCGCATGGCCGAGCTGTGCGAGCTGCCGACCGTCGAGCTGATCGCCCGCCTCCGCCGCTACGTCTCCCGCTGATCCCGCCCGGTCGTGAGTGTTCAGTCGGGTTCTAACCCGCCTAAACACTCACGACCGGCGCAGCGTCAGCCGACCAGGAAGTCCTCGCGCCGCACCTTCCGGGTGTCCAGCCAGTAGCGCCAGGTGAAGCCCGGCCAGATCGTCCGGTTGACGCCCTTGGCGTCCAGGTACCAGCTCTTGCAGCCGCCGCGCGTCCAGATGCCCTTCGCCAGCTTGCGCTGGATCGCGGTGTTGAACCGCTCCTGCACCTCGGGCTTGGGTTCGATGGCCTTCCCGCGGGCCAGCCGCAGCGCCTCCGCGACGTAGGAGACCTGGGCCTCGATCATGAACACGACCGAGTTGTGCCCGAGACCGGTGTTCGGGCCGAGCAGGAAGAACAGGTTCGGGAAGCCGGCGACGGTGATCCCGAGGTGCGTCCGCATCCCCTCGGTCGCCCACTCCTTGCCGAGGTTGCGCCCGTCGCGGCCGACGATCTCCAGGTCGTCGAAGGCGTCGGTGACGTGGAAGCCGGTGCCGTAGATGATGACGTCGGCTTCGTGCTCCACCCCGGCCGCGTCGACGACGCTGTGCTCGCGCACCTCGCGCACGCCGTCGGTCACCACGTCGACGTTGTCCCGCGCGAGCGCCGGGTAGTAGTCGTTCGAGATGAGCACGCGCTTGCAGCCCATGGTGTAGTCCGGCGTGACCTTACGCCGTAAGACCGGGTCGGTGATCGCGCGGTCGATGTTGCGCTTGGCCAGCCGCTGCCCGAGCTTCATCACCCACGACTGGCCGTTGAAGCCGATCGCGCGCGCTTCGAGCAGCCAGTACAGCAGGTTCCGGTAGGCGCGCTGGGCCGGCGGGAACGCCTTGAACAGCGCGCGGGTGCGCCCGGACATCTCGTGGTCGGCCTTGGGCATGATCCACGGCGGCGTCCGCTGGAAGAGCGTCAGCTCCTCGACCTCGGGCGCGATCTTCGGCACGAACTGGACCGCGCTGGCGCCGGTGCCGATCACGGCGACCTTCTTGCCCTTCAGGTCGACGTCGTGGCGCCACCGCGCGGAGTGGTAGGCCGGGCCGTCGAACTTCTCGATGCCCGGCAGCTCCGGGATCATCGGCAGGTGCAGCGCGCCGACCCCGGCGACCAGCGCGTTCCCCACGAACTCGTCGCCGCCCCTCGTGGCGACGTGCCAGCGGTTCCCTTCGGCGTCCCAGCGGGCGCCGGTCATCTCCTGGCCGAACCGGATGAAGCGGCGCAGGTCGTGCTTGTCGGCGACCTCGCGCATGTAGCGCCAGATCTCCGGCTGCGGCGAGTACGCCCGCGACCAGCCCGGGTTCTGCTCGAAGGAGAACGAGTACATGTGCGACGGGATGTCGCAGGCGCACCCGGGGTAGCTGTTGTCCCGCCAGGTGCCGCCGACGTCGTGGGCCTTTTCGAGGATGACGAAGTCGTCGCGCCCCTCCTTGCGCAGCTGGATCGCCATGCCGAGACCGGAGAAGCCCGTCCCGACGATGACGACGCCGGTCTCGGTGCGGTTGCCCATGGCGCCTCCCGGTTCCTGTTACCCGTCGTCCATCTTACTCAGAGTAGGTTACTGCCGGTAGAGTGTTGCCCATGACGACCGCGAAGCGCAAGCGCATGCCCCGGGCCGAGCGCGAACGGCAGATGATCGAGGTCGCCGAAGAGGTCTTCGCGGCACGCGGCTACGCGGCGGCGTCGATGGACGAGATCGCGGAACTGGTGGGCGTCTCGAAGCCGATGCTCTACGAGTACTTCAACTCGAAGGAAGGCCTGCTGCTGGCCTGCATCCGCGAGTCGCGCGCGGTGCTGCGCACGGTCACCGAGCAGGCGACGGTCGGCGCGACGACGGCCGAAGACGCGCTGCGCCGCGGCCTGCTCGCGTTCTTCGTCTTCATCCGGGAGCGGCGCCAGGCGTGGTCGCTGCTGCGCCACGAGATGGCGCTGATCGGCACGCCGGCCGCGGACGAGGTCGAGGAGACCCGCCGCCAGCAGACCGACCTGATCGCCGCGCTGATGAGCGGCTACTTCGACAGCGAGGACGAGCTACGGGCCGAAGCGGCCGCGGAATTCGTGGTCGGCGCCTGCGAACGGCTCGCGATCTGGTGCGAAAAGCACGACGAAGTGGACCCCGCGACGGCCACCGAATACGCCATGGACGTGCTGTGGAGCGGCCTGCGGCACCGTGCACGGTAGCCTGCAAGTGCATTAGGCCATTCGGTCGTTACTCGCTGCTGTCGTGTCCTGTGACACAGAGTTGCTCTACGGTATCGAAGTCACGGTAGAAAGTGTGCTGGACTTTTCGCAGCCGAGAGGGGGCGTGGGTTCCGCGTCATGGGAATGCGGTAGCCGCGTCACGGTTGTGTAAAGCATGGTGGTGGAGGAGAGGGGCGTGAGGCAGATGGTGGAAGCGATCACGGCGACGTACGTCCAAGAGGACGCCGACTGGGCGATCACGGTCAGCGGCCACGGCAAGGAGCTGACCGCCAGGGCACCGGGCATCATCGCCGCGCGCGACCGGGCGGACCAGCTGGTCGAGGAGCTCGGCGACGGCAAGGCGACGGTGGTGCACCTGCTCAACGGCAGTGCGCTGGACTTCACGAGCGCCTACATGACCGCGCGGCTGACGCTCCCCAAGCTCCCGCCGCTCGAGGTCCCGCCGCCCGGCAGCGTGCCGAAGCAGCAGACCACGGAGGCCGCGGAGAAGAAGCCGCAGCTGCCGCCGAGCAAGCAGCTCCCCAAGGCCGTCGAGGACCGCAAGGCCCCCGCCGAGCCGGCGCCCGCCGCGGAGAGCAAGGCGCCGGCCAAACAGGCCTGAGCGCTACTTGAGGAGCTTGCGCACCAGCAGGACGAGCACGAGGATCCCGCCACCGATCAGCGGGTACTTCACCTTCGGGTTGTCCAGCTTGGCGCGCACGCCGTCCTTGGCCGCGTCGGCGAGCTTCTTGGGGTCGGCCTTGACGGTGAGCTGGTCGAGCGTCGCCGCCAGAGCGGTCCTGGCCTGCTCGATCTCACGCTCGATCGTCTCGGGGTCGCGAGCCACGTGTCCTCCTCGCCGGGTGGGTCTTCCGGGCCCCAACTTAGTCGACCGCCCCACCGCCTCCGCACGGGCCACGCCGCACGCTACGCTTCCCCGTGCTGGGGGCCCGTAGCCCAATTGGCAGAGGCACATGGTTTAGGTCCATGCCAGTGAGAGTTCGAGTCTCTCCGGGCCCACGAGCGAGTTGGGTGAGTCCTGCTCGGCGCTTCGCGCCTTCGCCGGACTCGCTCGTCGTTTCTTCCGGGGGTGCAACCCCCGGGCCCCGCCCGGCGGGCTTCGCCCCCGGACCCCCGCCGTGGTCACCTCCGCGACGTCGGGCACCACTTCTCCGCCGCCAGCGTGCGCGGCGCTACCGCTCCCTCAGCTGAAGTCGACCGTGACGCGCGGCGCCAGCGCGCGCAGGAAGTCCGGCGCGTCGAAGATCTCCCCCGCCGGCGCGACGCCCTTCACGCGCGTCCGCCCGGTCAGGATCCGCTCGACCGCCTCCACCGCCAGCGGCGCGCTGACCGCGTAGATGTCCTCGCCGCGCGCCACCGCCCGGCGCTCTTCCCCGCCGCGCCGCACCCGGACGTCCACCACGAACGTCTCCGCCGAGTCGCGCTCGGCCGCCGCGGCCAGGCCCTGGGCCGCGGCCACCGTCATGTACGACGTCACCGACGGGACCGCCAGGTGCCGCGGGATCGTCACGATGTCGGCCATCGAGAACTCGCCGAGCACCGGCCGGGTGCCGAGCGGCTCGGGGAAGGCCCAGTCCAGGGACGGCAGGGCGTCGTCGCGGTGCTCCAGGCGGCCGCCCGCGAACCGGACGCGCTTGCCGCCGCGGCGTTCGCGGGAGACCTGGCCGGCCGCGAGGGTGCCCGGCGTCGGGTGCCAGCCGCTCAGGCCGTAGGCGACGTGCACCTCGTCGGCCGCCGGCCAGTCGCCCAGCGCCGCCGTGGCCAGCAGATCGGCCAGGCCGCCGAAGAACGCCATCGCGGGCACCACCGCGGTGTCCGCCGTCAGCGCGAAGGTGTCGAGGTTGGCTTCGATCTCCGCGGCGACGTCGACGTACGGGACGCCGGCGCGGATCGCCGCCGAAGCCACCGGGAGGGCCGTCGCGGCGAACGGGCCCGCGCAGTTGATCACGGCCGCCACGCCGTCGAGCGCGCGGTCGAGGGCCGCCGGGTCGTCGACCGACGCGGGCCGCCCGCCCGGCAGCTTCGCCGCGTCGCGGCCGGAAAGGACCGGGGTGAAGCCGCGTTCGCGCAGCTCGGCCACCACGTAGCGGCCGGTGAGTCCGTAAGCGCCGTAAACCAGTACCGAAGTCATGCGGCAATCTTCGCGACGTCCTCGCGCTCGGAACAGTGTCCGGAACGACGCGATGCGTACACTTTCGGACATGCACGCTGTCGCGCTGGCCGCCACCGACGGGATGCTCTCGTTCGAGCTGACCATCGCCACCGAGGTCTTCGGCGAGAACCCCCGCTACGACTTCGCCGTCTGCGGCAGCGAACCCGTCCGCGTCGGCCGGTTCCTGCTGGAGCCCGACGCGGGCCTGGACCGGCTGGCGCGTGCCGGCACGGTGATCGTCCCGGGCTGGGCGGACGTCGACGCGCCGCCGCCCGCGGACCTCGTCGACGCGGTGCGGGCGGCCCACGCGCGGGGCGCGCGGGTGGCGTCCCTCTGCACGGGCGCGTTCGTGCTGGCCGCCGCCGGCCTGCTGGACGGGCTGCGCGCGACCACGCACTGGGCGCACACCGACGTCCTCGCCGCCCGCTACCCGCGGGTGACCGTGGACCCGGACGTGCTCTACGTCGACAACGGCCAGGTGCTCACCTCCGCGGGCAAGGCCGCGGCGATGGACCTCTGCCTGCACCTGGTGCGCGCCGACCACGGCCCGTCGGTCGCCAACGCGGTCGCCCGGCGCCTGGTCGTCCCACCGCACCGCGCCGGCGGACAGGCCCAGTTCGTCGCCACCCCGGTCCCCACCCGCGACGACCACCCGCTCGCGGCGCTGCTCCCGTGGATCACCGCCCGCCTCGACCGGCCGCTCACCGTCGAAGACCTGGCCCGCCAGGCGAACATGAGCTCCCGCCACCTCGGCCGCCACTTCCGCGCGGCCACCGGCACGACGCCGTTGCAGTGGCTGCTCACCCAGCGCATCCGGCGCGCGCAGGAACTGCTGGAAAACACCGACAACGGCGTCGAGGCCATCGCCGAAGCGGTCGGCATGGGCACGGCGACGACGTTGCGCCGCCACTTCAACCGCGCGGTCGGTGTGCCCCCGGACACCTACCGCCGCACCTTCCGCGGTTAGGGTTCGGCCATGCGGTCGTACGGGTTCGTGGGCACCGGTGAGCTCACCGCCGCCATCGTCGAAGGTCTCGGCGCGGACTCGCCCGAGGTCTTCCTCTCTCCGCGCAACGCAAAGATCGCGCACGACCTCGCCGCCCGCTTCCCGAGCGCGCGCGTCTGCGGCAGCAACCAGGAAGTGCTCGACCGCACGACGACCGTCGTCATCGCTGTGCGCCCGCAGATCGCCCGGGACGTGCTGGCGGAGCTGGCGTTCCGGCCGGAGCACGTGGTGGTGAGCGCGGTCGCCGCCGTCTCGCTCGCCGAGCTGCGCGAGCTGACCGCCCCCGCGGAGCGGATCGTCCGGTCCATCCCGCTGCCGACGGCGAGCCGGCGCGCGAGCCGCACCGCGATGTACCCCGACGACTCCGTCGCGCGCGCCCTGTTCGAGCGCGTCGGCGACGTCGTCGTCCCCGCGGACGAGCCGACGCTGGCGACGTTCAGCGCCGCCACCGCGACCTTCGCCGCGCACCTGGACCAGCTGGCGACGATCGCGGGCTGGATGGCCGAGCACGGTGTCGCCCCCGAGGACGCCAACGGCTACCTCGCCCACGTCTTCGGCGAACTCGGCCGCACCCTGGCCGGGTTCGACGGCACCCTCGGCGAGCTGGCCCGCAAGCACGAGACACCCGGCGGGATCAACGAACAGTTCCGGACGGCGGTGCGGGACCCCGCGCGGGTACGCAAGACCCTCGACGACGTGCTCGCCCGCGTGAAAGGTCAATAGCGCACGTCGCGACGCACGCGCGAGCGGACCTGCGCACCGCGGCACCCGGACCACTCCTGTCCGAAGTGGACAGTAGCGAGCCGCGCGTCCCGCGCCCTCCCGGCCCGGAACTGCTCGACGCCGTGCTGCGGCTGCTCGACCACCCGGGCGCGAGATCCTCTGGCGCCTGCTGACCGGCCCGCACGGCGCCCCTGGTGCGCCAGATCGGGCTGGCCGACAGCGGCCTGTCCCACGTCAGCGCGGTCACCGCGCTTACCGCCGCCTGTTCGGCGCCCCACCCGGCCAGGACGCCGCCCGCCTGCGGGACGCCGCGGCGCTCGCGGGACCGCAGCTGCCCCGAGGCGCCGATCCGTTCAAGACCGCGACCCCCGCCGGGTGCGACGCTGGCGGCATGCCTGTGAACCTCTCCGCGGCGGCGTCGTTCATGGCGACGCACGCCCGCCTCCTCGACCGCCGCCGCTTCGAGCTGTTGAGCGGCCAGACCGACGTCAGCGCCGTGCTGGCCGCCGTCGACGGGTACCGCAACCCCGACGGCGGCTACGGCTGGGGCCTCGAACCGGACCTGCGAGCGCCGGAAAGCCAGCCCGGCGGCGCGCTGCACGCCTTCGAGGTCTTCGAAGACATCGCGCCCGGCACGTCGCCGCACGCGGCGAAGCTGTGCGACTGGCTGGCGTCGGTCTCGCTGCCGGACGGTGGCCTCCCCTTCGCCGTGCCCGTGGCCGACCCGGCGGGCTGCGCGCCGTTCTGGGCGCAGGCCGATCCCGCGGTCGCCACTCTGCAGAGCACCGCGTTCACCGCCGGCGTGGCCCTGCGCGTCGCCCGCCACGACCGCGCGGTGCGCGAGCACCCGTGGCTGGCGGCCGCGACCCAGTACTGCTTCCGCGCCATCCGCGAGCTTTCCGAGGCGCCGCACGCGATCGCGCTCTCGTTCGCCGTGCGGTTCGTGGACGCCGCGCACGACCTCCACGCGGAGGCGCCCGAGCTGCTGGCGCACCTGGCCGCGTTCGTCCCGCCCGACGGCCTGGCCCCGGTGGCCGGCGGCTCGGACGGCGAGACCCTGCGCGCCCTGGACTTCGCGCCCCTGCCGGACCGCCCCGCCCGCGCGTTGTTCACCGACGACGTCATCGAGAGCGAGCTGCGGCGGCTCGCCGGCGAGCAGCGGGACGACGGCGGCTGGCGGGTGGATTTCGCGAACTTTTCGCCCGCCGCGGAGCTCGAATGGCGGGGGTACGCGACCGTCCGCGCGGTGTCGGTGCTCCAGCGCAACGGCGTCGTCTGAAGATCTACACGGGCGCCGACCACGTTCACTCGGCCGTGGCACGTCGGGTCACACGCGGTAAGCGGTTACACGCCTTTCGGTGGCCGAGGCCGAACCCGTACTGTGACTCCAGGTGCCCGGGCCGGAGGTGGAACATGTCGTCGCGCAACCCGTTGGGCTGGTTCGCCCGCTGGGCGGACTGGTTCGAGGAACGCGGCGTCTACGTGCCCGGCGAAGAGAGCCGCGCGGTCGACCCGATCCGGGATTTCGGCTGGCTGATGGCCGCGTGGGTGGCCGGCGTGGCGATCTTCATCCTGCTGTTCGCGCTCGCCGTTTAAGTGGCATGTGGGCAGTGATTGTCACGAGCGGTGCCGTTCCGGTCACGGATTGGCCACGGGGTGGCACCAGGTGCGCGACAACCCCCGGTCGCGCCTCGTAACCGCGCGCGATCACGGCCAGAGTGGAGCGGGTTCGCCCGGCAATCCCCCGTTGCCGACGGCACCCCCGACCCGCCGACTGGAGTACCCGCGATGGCGCTCGCGCGCACGTGCAAGATCATGTTCACCTCAGGACTGCTCGGCCTGGCGGTGGCGTGCGGGGTCCCTTCGACGCAGGGCGGTACCGCGGCGCTGGGCGCCGCCGGCTCCCCGGCGGGTGCCGGCGCCTCGGCCTCCCAGGCGGGCAACGACCTCAAGTTCGGCGCCGACCACCGGTTCGCCAGCGGCCTCACCCTCTCGGTCGGCTCCCCGAAGTCGTTCCGCCCCAGCTCGTCGGCGTACCCGCAGAGCCCGCGCGGCGCGGCGTTCGACATCCAGCTCACGAACGAGGGCGCGACGACGTACAAGCTGTCGGGCCTCACCGTCACCGCGACGGCGTCGGGCACCGCGGTCAAGCAGATCGTGGACACGACGCAGGGCTTCACCGGCATCACCGACGCGGGCAAGGACGTGCTGCCGGGGCGCTCGGTGCACATCGCGCTGGCGTTCGCCGTCCCGCGCGAGCAGGTGCAGCTGCGGCTGCAGCTCCGCCCGAGCGCGACCGAACCCGCCGCGGTCACCTACTGCGGCCCCGCGTGACGTTAGGCTCGGCCCATGACCGAGCGTCTTTCCCCGGGTGACGAAGCCCCGGACTTCACCCTGCCCGACAGCGAGGGCAACGACGTCTCCCTGCGCGACTTCCGCGGCGAGTCCGTGGTCGTCTACTTCTACCCGGCGGCGAGCACCCCGGGCTGCACGAAGCAGGCCTGCGACTTCCGCGACAACCTGGCCCAGCTGAACGACGCCGGCTACCGCGTGATCGGCATTTCCCCGGACACGCAGGCGAAACTGGCGAAGTTCGCGGAAACCGAGAAGCTGACGTTCCCGATCCTGGGCGACCCGGAGAAGTCGGTCATCGAGGCGTGGGCCGCGTACGGCGAGAAGAAGAACTACGGCAAGACGTACCTGGGCGTCATCCGCTCGACGTTCGTCGTCGACGCCGAGGGCAAGATCGCGCACGCCTGGTACAACGTCCGGGCGGCCGGCCACGTGGCGAAGCTGATCCGCGACCTCGGCCTCGCCTCCTGACGCGTTGACGAGCCTGGAGGGGCCGGCGCTCAAGCTGGGCGGCCAGATCGCCTCCGCGGCCGCCCAGTCGTGGCTGCGGCGGCGCAAGGCGGGCTTCGAACGCTCCGCCGACCTGACCGACCTGGCGGCAGGCGAGCTCAAGGGACCGCTGGAACGGCGGAAGCTGGAGAACCTCGTCCGGACGATCGGCACGCAGGTGGCCGAGCAGCTGGAGGAGGTCCTCGCCGACCGGTTTTCGGCCTTGCCGCAGAACGAGGTCGATGCCGCCTTCCTGGCCGTGGAAGACGCCCTGACCAGCGCGGACCTGTCCGACGATGCCTTCCTGGCCGCGGACGCGGACCCCGAGCAGCTGGCCAGGACGCTGCGGGGCGGCCTGGCCCGCGAGCGGCTGCTCGCCCCGCAGGCGGCCGCGCTGTACGAGCTGGCGCTGGACCTGTCGTGCCGCCACCTCGTGCAGGTGGTCCGCCACCTGCCGTCCTTCCAGCCCCGCGCGCTGGCCGAGGTGCTCGCCCGGCTGAGCCGCCAGAGCGACCAGCTCGACGAACTGCTGGCGAGGGTGCCGAAGACCAGCCTCGCGACCCCCGAGGGTGTCGACCACGACGCCGAGTTCGAAGCGGCGTACCTGCGGCTGCTCGCCCGCGACCTCGACCGGCTCGAACTGCTCGGCCTGACCGTGGACGACCAGCCGGCGCTGCCGCTGACGGTCGCCTACCTGAGCTTGAGCGTCTCCCCCGAAGGCGAGCCACGCCGGGCGGACCGGCGCACGGACGAGCTGTGGTTCGAGAAGCGCGGGAACGGCGCGGGCAGCGCGAACATGCGGGTCGAGACGGCGTTGAGCGGCGCCACCCGCGTCCTGGTGCGCGGCGAGGCCGGCTCGGGCAAGACGACGCTGCTGGACTGGCTGGCGGTGACGGCGGCCCGCGGCCGGTTCACGGGCAAGCTCGAGGGCTGGAACGGCCGGGTCCCGTTCCCGATCCGGCTGCGCAGCTTCGCCGCGGAGCCGTTGCCGCGGCCGGAGGACTTCCTCGCGCACATCGCGCCGATGCAGGCCCCACCGGACGGCTGGGCCCGCCGGGTGCTCGAAAGCGGCCGGGCGATGGTCCTGGTCGACGGCGTCGACGAGGTGGGGACCGGGCACCGCCGCGAGGTGAAGGCGTGGCTGCGCAAGCTGTCGACGGCGTTCCCGGACACCCTGATCGTGGTGACCTCCCGCACGGCGGCGGCCGACCGGCGCTGGCTGGCGCAGGAGGGTTTCGGCTGCGTCCTGCTGGAACCGATGAACGCGGCCGACATCGACGCGCTGGTGACCCGCTGGCACCAGGCGGCCGCGGCGGGCGGCACGGTCCGCCCGGGCACCGACGTCGCCGCGGTCCAGCGGCGGCTGCTGAACCAGCTCGACAGCCGGCCGCACCTGCGGACGCTGGCCGCGAGCCCGCTGCTGTGCGCGATGTTGTGCGCGCTGAACCTGGCGCACCGGTCGGAACTGCCGCGCGACCGGATGGACCTGTACCGCAAGGCGTTGTCGATGCTGCTGCACCTGCGCGACGCGGAACGGCGGATCGACGTGATCCTCACCGAGTCCCAGAAGGAAGTCCTGCTGGGCGACCTGGCGTGGCGGCTTTCCCTGGCGTCGAAGGTGGAACTGCCGAAGGAGCGGGTGCTCGCCCACCTCACCCGCCGGCTGCCTTCGCTGCCGCACGTCGACCATTCGCCGTCGGAAGTCCTGGACCACCTGCTGGAACGCAGTGGCGTGCTGCGCGAGCCGGTGCGGGACCGGGTCGACTTCGTGCACCGGACGTTCCAGGAGTGCTTGGCCGCCAACGAAGCCACCGAACAGGACCACCTGGAGACGTTGATCGCGAAGGCCCACCTGGACACGTGGTGGGAGACGTTCGTGATGGCGTGCGGCCACGCGAAGCACCACCAAGCCGGGACGCTGCTGACCGGGATCCTGGACCGGGCGGACGAGGAACCCCGCCACGCCCGGCACTTGCGCCTGCTGGCGGCGGCGTCCCTGGAGACGGTGAGCAACGCGTCCCCGGACGTCATCGCCCGGGTCGAGGCGGTGATCCGGGAGCAGCTGGTGCCGCCGCGGAGCCTGCGGGAGACGCAGTCACTGGCGTCGATCGGGCACCGCGTGCTGCGGTACCTGCCCCCGACGCTGGACGGCCTCTCGGACGCGGTCGCGGCGGCCACCGTCCGGGCCGCGGCGCTCACCGCGGGAACCGAGGCGCTGACGCTGCTGCACGGCTACGCCCAGGACCCGCGCCGGGCGGTGCAGGAACAGCTGACCGAGGCGTGGCAGTACTTCGACCCGGAACGCTTCGCCGTCGACGTCCTGGCCGATTCCCCGTTGGACGAGGGACAGGCCACCGTCCGGAGCGCGCGGCTCCTCCCGCACCTGCACCGGTTGCGGAACCTGACCCGGGCGAAGGTCAAGCTGTCCCCGGCGGACGAGCTGAGCGACCTCGGCGTGCTCGACGGCCTGCCGCACCTGGGCCACGTCCGGTTGTGCTTCGACGGCGAGACGATCGTCGACCTCGCCCCGCTGCGCGAGCACCCCGCGGTCACGTCCCTCTCGCTGAACTTCGCCCGCGGGTACACCAACGTCCAGCACCTGAAGCACCTCGACCGGCTGGTATTCCTGGCCCTGACCGGCAACACGCCGTGGCGGAACCTCGACGGCTTCGCCGGACTGGCGGACCTCGACTTCCTGGCCGTCGATCAGCTGCAGGAGGTCGAAACGCTGGATCCGTTGTGCGCGCTGGAAAACCTGAACACGCTCTTCCTCCGCGGCATCCAGCCTGCCGCACTGGCCGCCTCGGAACCCCTTGCGGCACCGAACCACGTCGTCGTGTTCGGCCAGCCGGGGATCACCGCGAACCGGGTGGCCGGCGCGCGGTTCGCCGCGTGCTTCCCCGGCGCCACCAGCTTCTTCTTCAGCGAAGTGGAGATCGACGACCTCCGCCCGCTCGCCACCCCGCGGTTGCGCAAGCTCACCCTCGACGGCATCACTTCGCCGGTCGACGTGAGCTCGCTGGCCGACCTCGACGTGACCGTCCAGGTCACCGGGACCGAACTCCTCGGCACGGAGAAGCTCGGCCCCGGCGTCAAGCTGAGCTAGGCCAGTTCCCGCAACGCCGGCAGCAGCGCCCGCAAAGCGCGTCCCCGGTGGGAAAGCGCGTCCTTCTCCGCCGGTTCCATCTCCGCCGACGTCCGCGATTCGCCGTCCGGCTGGAAGATCGGGTCGTACCCGAACCCGTTCGTCCCCCGCCGCGCGCGCACGAGCGATCCACGCCACTCGCCGCGGACCACGGTCTCCTCACCCGACGCCAGCACCAGCGCCGCCGCGCAGACGAACTGGGCGCCGCGGCGCTCGTCCGGGACATCCCCGAGCTGCCCCAGCACCAGATCCAGGTTCGCCTCGTCGTCGCCATGACGACCCGACCACCGAGCCGACAAGACCCCGGGCATCCCGTTCAACGCGTCGACGGCGAGCCCCGAGTCGTCCGCGATCGCGGGCAACCCGGTAGCCGCAACCGCATCCCGGGCCTTCGCGACCGCATTGCCCTCGAAGTCCGGAGCCGTCTCGGGCGCCTCGGGGAACTCGGGGACGTCGGCGAGACCGAGCACCTCGATACCGGAAATCCCCTCGGCGGAAAGGATCCGCCGAAGCTCGCCCAGCTTCTTCGCGTTCCTCGTGGCCAGAAGCAGCTTCGTCACTTCGACCCCTTCTTCTTGTCCGGCCGCGGCTCCGGCAGCTCACCGGGGTACGGCAGCGCCAGCGCCTCGTTCTGCAGCCGGGTCAGCTCCGCGCACCCCGCGAGCGCGATGTCCAGCATCTTGTCCAAAGTGGACCGGGCGAAGGTCGCGCCCTCGCCGGTGCCCTGGACCTCGATCAGCGTGCCCGCGTCCGTCGCGACGACGTTCATGTCGACCTCGGCGCGCGAGTCCTCCTCGTACGGCAGGTCCAGCCGGACCCGGCCGTCCACGACACCCACGCTCACCGCGGCCACCGAAGACGACAGCGGCTGCGGGTCGTTGAGGCGGTTGGCCGCGCCCAGCCACGTGATCGCGTCCGCCAGCGCCACGTAGCCACCGGTCACCGCCGCCGTGCGGGTGCCGCCGTCGGCCTGGATGACGTCGCAGTCGATGACGATCGTGTTCTCGCCCAGCGCCGCCAGGTCGATGCAGGCGCGCAGCGAACGGCCGATCAGCCGCGAAATCTCGTGCGTGCGGCCGCCGATCCGGCCCTTCACCGACTCGCGGTCACCGCGGGTGTTGGTCGCGGACGGCAGCATCGCGTACTCGGCCGTCACCCAGCCGAGGCCGGAGCCGGCCCGCCAGCGCGGGACGCCTTCGGTGACGCTCGCCGCGCACAGCACCCGCGTGTTGCCGAATTCGATCAGGACCGAACCCGCCGGCCACTGCTGGAACCCCCGGGTGATCTTGATGTCACGGAGCTGGTCGTCGTTCCTGCCATCTTTTCGAGCCACGGGAGCACTCTAGGACCGCGCCGCTCACACGTCGTAGACGGCACCCTGCTTGACGACCTCGGCTCCGGCGAACTCGGCCGAGGCCTCCGCGAGAACCGCGCCCGCGTCGGTCCACGGCGCGATGTGCGTCAGCAGCAGGCGGCCGACCCCGGCGTCGCGGGCCAGCTCGCCCGCCTGCTTGCCGGACAGGTGCACACCCGGTGGCCGCTCCGCCGAATCCGTCCAGGACGCCTCCGCGAGCAGCAGATCGACGCCGTCGGCCAGCTCGTTCAGCGCCGTGCACGGGCCGGTGTCGCCGGTGAACGCGAGGATCCGGCCGCCGTAGGAGATCCGCAGGCCGTATGCCGGGGTCGGGTGGTCGACCTCGACCGCGACGACGTCGAACGGCCCGATCCGGAACGGCTCCGGCCGCAGCGGGTGGAAGGCGTAGACGTCCGAAAGGTCGGTGACGGCGCGCTCGGTCTCGTTGGGCGCATACGCGTTCGCCAGCCGCGTGGGCGCGTCCGGCGGCGCGTACAGCGGCAGCAGGCGCGGCCGCGCGGGGTACGGCGGCGCCGGGTGGTAGCGCCGCAGGACGGTGAGCGCGCTGACGTCGGCGCAGTGGTCGGGGTGCAGGTGGGTGAGCACGAGCGCGTCGAGGTCGAACGGGTCGGCCACGGCCTGCAGCTGCGCCAGCGTGCCGTTGCCGAGTTCGAGGCCGAGCAGGAAGCCCTCGGCCTCGACCAGGTAACCGGACGCGGCCGCGTTCGGCCCGGGGATGCTGCCGGAGCACCCGAGGATGGTCAGTCGCACCTCGACACCCTAAGCGCCCGCCGCGCCGATCACGCGGTGGTGGGAGCGAGGACACCCGGAGCGAAGCCCATGAACCGCTGGGCGAGCCGGGCGAACGGCTCGGCCGAACCGGTGGCCACGAACTCGTGCCGCGGCGGGGTGTCCCGGGTGGTCAGCAGGTCGAGTTCGGTGAGCACGCGGACGAGGTCCTTCGCGGTCTCCTCGGCGCTCGAAACCAGCGTCACCTCCTGGCCCATCACGATCTGCAGCACGCCCTGCAGCAGCGGGTAGTGCGTGCAGCCGAGCACGAGCGTGTCGACCTGCGCGTCGAGCAGCGGCTGCAGGTAGCCCTGCGCGAGCCCGAGCACCTGGCGGCCGGAGGTGATGCCGCGTTCGACGAAGTCCACGAACCGCGGGCAGGCGACGCTGGTGAGGGTGATGTCGGGCGCCGCGGCGAACGCGTCCTCGTAGGCCCGCGACCGCACGGTGCCCTCGGTGCCGATGACGCCGACACGCCGGGTGTGCGTCGCGACGACGGCGCGGCGCGCGGCGGGCAGCACGACCTCGATCACCGGGACGTCGTAGCGCTCGCGAGCGTCGCGCAGGCAGGCCGCGGACGCGGTGTTGCAGGCGATCACCAAGGCCTTCACGCCGCTCTCGACGAGTTCGTCGAGCGCCGCGAGCGCGTAGCTGCGCGCGGTGGCGATCGGGAGCGGGCCGTACGGGTTGTGCGCCGTGTCGCCGACGTAGCGGAGCTGCTCGGCGGGGAGCTGCTCGAGGATCGCCCTCGCGACCGTCAGCCCGCCGACGCCGGAATCGAACACGCCGACCGGGGCATCAGCGGGCGGAGACGTCACACCTCGAGGTTACCCGTCGCGGCCGGCGCGGCCTTGCGCGACCGGCGGCTCGTCAGCCACGCCGCCAGGACACCGGCCAGCGCGCCGAACACGTGGCCCTGCCAGGAGACGCCGGGGTTGCCCGGCAGCAGCCCGGCCAGCATGCCGCTCCACACCCCGAGCAGGACGACGGCGACGAGGATCTGCCCGGCCGCGCGGTTGAAGATGCCGCGGACCAGCAGGTAGGCGAGCCAGCCGAAGGCCAGCCCGGACGCGCCGACGGTGACGGCGTTGGCCGGCCCGATCAGCCACACGCCGAGCCCGGACACCACCCAGATGATGGCCGTGACCAGCGCGAACCGGCCGATCCCGGCGGCCATCGCGAGGAAGGAGAACAGCAGCACGGGCACGGTGTTGGCGAACAGGTGCGACCAGCCGGCGTGCAGCACCGGCGCGAACAGCACGCCGTCCAGCCCGGAGAGCTCGCGGGAGTGGATGCCGCCCTGGTCCAGGTCGCCGGGCAGGATCACGTCCACCAGCTCGACCAGGTAGAGCAGCAGGGTGAACGACAGCGCGACGAGCGCGGCCGCCTTCGGTCGCGGCGGCAGCACGCGCTTGGCGGCGTCGGTTTCCTGGGCGGGGATCGGTGTGCTCACGTTGTCGAGGCTACGTCCGGGCCGGGCACCCGCACCTCGGGTGAAATCCCTGATCCCGCGGTTTTGTCGGGGGTCGCCGCTAGCGTGGCCGGCATGGACGTCACCGGTTACCTCGCGCGGCTCGGCCTCGAAGCCGAGCCGCCGAGCCTTGCCGCCCTGCGGCGGCTGCACGCGGCGCACGTCGAACGCGTGCCCTACGAAGCGCTGGAGGTCCAGCTCGGGCGGCCGACCCCGCTCGACCCGCAGGCTTCGCTGGCCCGGATCCTGCGGGGCCGCGGCGGGTACTGCTACCACCTCAACGGCGCATTCTCGGAGTTGCTGCACGCCCTCGGCTACCAGGTCACGCGGCACATCGGCGGGGTGCAGGGCAGCGCGGCGGACGCGCCGAACATCGACCGCAACCACCTGGCGCTGACCGTCACCGGGCTGCCGGACGCCCTGGAGACGGCCTGGCTGGCCGACGCGGGGCTCGGCGACGGCCCGCACGAGCCGCTCCCCCTCCGGGAAGGCACCTACGTGCAGGGCCCGCACACCTACCGGCTGCGGCCGTCGGAGGTGGCGCCGGGCGGCTGGCGGTTCGAGCACGACCCCTCGGGCAGCTTCACCGGCATGGACTTCGCGCCCGGTGTCGCGGAGATGGCCGACTTCGCCGAGAAGCACGCCTGGCTGTCGAGCGCCCCGGAGTCCGGGTTCGTGCGGGTCTGCGTGGTGCAACGGCGGGACGCGGCGGGCGTCGACACCCTGCGCGCGCTGACGCTCGACCGCCACGGCGCGAAGGAGCTGATCGAGTCACCCGGCGACTGGTGGGCGGCCGCCGGGGACGTGTTCGGCATCCGGCAGGCGCTGTTCACCGAAGAAGAACGCGAGCGGCTGTGGCGGCAGTGCGTCGCCCAGCACGAGGCTCACGTCGGCGGCACGGGCAGCGAGGTGGTGCCCAGCGCGTAGTCCACCGCCGCTTCGGCGTGCAGGCGGGTCGTGGGAAAGGTCGGCACCGGCGAGTCCTCGGGGCCGACCAGCAGCTCGATCTCCGTGCAGCCGTAGATGACGCCCTCGGCGCCGGCCTCGGCGAGCCGCGCGATCACCCCGCGGTAGGCCTCGCGGGAGGCGGGCTCGACGACCCCGAGCACCAGCTCGTCGTAGATCACGCGGTGCACGAGCTCGCGGTCTTCGGCGGGCGGCACGAGCACGTCGAGGCCGTGCGCGACGAGGCGCTCGCGGTAGAAGGGCTGTCCCATGGTGAAGCCGGTGCCGAGCAGGCCGATCCGGTGGATCCCCGCGGCCTTCACGGCCGCGGCGGTGGCGTCGCCGAGGTGCAGCAGCGGGATGCCCAGGCCGTCTTCGAGCCGGTCGGCGACCTTGTGCATGGTGTTGGTGCAGAGCACGACGAAGTCCGCGCCGGCCGCTTCGAGGGCCTTGGCGGCGCGGTTCAGCTCCGCGCCGGCGTCGTCCCAGCGGCCGTCGGCCTGCATGCGCTCGATCGCGGCGAAGTCGACGGAGTAGAGCACGGTGTGCGCGGAGTGGAACCCGCCGCGCACGGCTTTCACCCGTTCGTTGACGAGCCGGTAGTACTCGGCGGAAGATTCCCAGCTCATCCCGCCGAGCAGCCCGATGACCTTCATAGTGACAGCATGCCCGAACTGCGCACGGCGTTCGCCGGAGTATCGAACGTGCTGGTCAGCGACGGTGCGTCGGCCGTGCTGGTCGACGGCTTCTTCTCGCGGCCGTCGCCGCTGAAGCTGGCGACGCGGGTGGCCCCGGACCGCGGGCGGATCGGCGAGGCCCTGCGCCGGCTCGGCGTCACGGAACTGGAGGCCGTCCTGGTCGCGCATTCGCACGTCGACCACGCCCTGGACGCCCCGGTGGTCGCGAAGCTGACCGGCGCCACACTGGCTGGCTCGCCGTCGACGCGCAAGATCCAAGAGGGCTACGACCTGGCGGCCGAGCCGTTCGAAGAGCTGGTCCCCGGCAAACCCGTGGCGTTCGGCTCGTTCACCGTGACGCCCGTCGACGCGCGCCACAGCGACGGCGACCGGGTGCCCGGCGAGATCACCGAGCCGGTGCGGCTGCCGGCGAAGGCCAAGGCGTTCAAGACCGGGCGGTGCTACTCGTTCCACATCGCGCACGCGGCGGGCAGCGTCCTGGTCCACGCGTCGGCGAACTTCGTGCCGGGTGCGCTGGCCTGCCATGCCGCGGACGTCGTCTACCTCGGCATCGGCGCGGCGGGGAAGAAGACCGAGCGGTGGCGGGAGGAGTACTGGCGGGAGACCGTCGGCGCGGTCGGCGCGCGGGCCGTCCGGCCGGTGCACTGGGACGCCTTCTGGCGGCCGCTGAGCAAGCCGCTCAAGCTCCTGCCGAAGGTCTTCGACGACCTGGACACGACGATGGCCACCTTCGAGCGGCTGGCCGAGGCCGACGGCGTCGGCCTCGCCCTGCCCGAACTCTGGAAAGCGGAGTAGCTCAGGCCCAGAGCTGCCCGTCGAGCCGCTCCGCCGCTTCGTCGAGCGAACCGGCGTACGCGCCCGTCGACAGGTACTTCCACCCGGCGTCGGCGACGACGAAGGCGACGTCGGCCGCTTCGCCGCGCGCCGCGGCCTTCTCGGCGACGGCCAGCGCGGCGTGCAGCACCGCGCCCGTCGAGATGCCCGCGAAGATGCCTTCGTGCTCCAGCAGCTCACGCGTGCGGCGCAGCGCGTCGTACGCGCCCACCGAGTACCGCCCGTTCAGCACGCTGGGGTCGTACAGCTCCGGCACGAACCCCTCGTCGAGGTTGCGCAGGCCGTACACCAGCTCGCCGTAGCGCGGCTCGGCCGCGATGATCTGGACCTCCGGCTTGGCCTCGTGCAGGTACCGCCCGACGCCGACCAGCGTGCCGGTCGTGCCGAGGCCGCCGACGAAGTGCGTCAGCGTCGGCAGGTCCTTGAGCAGCTCGGGACCGGTGCCGCGGTAGTGCGCGTCGGCGTTGGCCGGGTTGCCGTACTGGTAGAGCATCACCCAGTCCGGGTTGGCCTCGGCCAGTTCCTTCGCCCGCCGGACGGCCTCGTTCGAGCCGCCCGCGGCGGGCGAGAAGACGATCCGCGCGCCGTAGGCCTGCAGCAGCTGCTTGCGCTCGGTCGAGGTGTTCTCCGGCATGACGCAGACCAGCCCGTAGCCCTTGAGCTTCGCGGCCATGGCCAGCGCGATGCCGGTGTTGCCCGACGTCGGCTCCAGGATCGTGGAGCCGCGCCGCAGCTTGCCCTCGCGCTCGGCGGCTTCGATCATGGCCAGCGCGGGGCGGTCCTTGATCGAGCCGGTCGGGTTGCGGTCCTCGAGCTTCGCCCACAGGCGCACGTCGTGCGTCGGGGAGAGCCGGGGCAGCCCGACCAGCGGGGTGCCGCCGAGTGCGTCGAGCAGGGACTCGAAGCGAGCCATCGATCAGCCACCGGCCACGGCGGGGAGGATGGTCAGGGTGTCGCCGTCCTTGACCTCGGCCTCGAGGCCACCGGAGAAGCGCACGTCCTCGTCGTTGACGTAGACGTTGATGAAGCGGTGCAGCTTCTCCTCCTTGACCAGGCGCGCCTTGATGCCGGCGTGCCGGGACTCGACGTCGTCGATGATCTCGAGCACGGTCGCGCCCTTCGCCTCGACGGACTTCTCGCCGCCGGTGTGGGTGCGCAGGATCGTCGGGATGGAGACGGTCACGGCCATGGGTTCTTACCTCCGGTGGTTTCCTAGACGCAGACGCACTCGGCGCGGCGCTTTATTCCGGTCGTCAGTCGATGATCTCGACCGGCTCCTCGGTGATCTCGGCGTCCACGATCCGGTACGACCGGAACTCGTGCACTTCGGGGTCGCGGGTGGAGACGAGCACGTAGTGCGCGTCCGGCTCGGCCGCGATGTTCGCGTCGGTCCGCGACGGGTACGCCTCGGTCGCGGTGTGCGAGTGGTAGATGACGACCGGCGCCTCGCCGTTCGCGTCCAGCTCGCGGTAGAGCTTCAGCAGGTCGGCGGAGTCGAATTCGTAGAACGTCGGCGAGCGGGCCGCGTTCAGCATGGGGATGAACCGCTCGGGCGAATCGGACCCCTCGGGCCCGGCGATCACCCCGCACGCCTCGTCGGGGTGGTCACGACGGGCGTGGGCGACGATCTCGTCGACGAGTTCACGGCGAATCCGGAGCACATCGACATCTTAGGTCGTGGACACAAGCGATCCATATCTTGAGATGCTGTGCTGGAGAGCACACTGGGGTCATGCCGATGCCGTCGATCGCCCGCGAACGCTGCCGGAAGTTCCTCCGGGACGGCGAGCGGATCCAGTACCTCATCCCCGGGATCTCGCTGTACGTCAACGGCGTCCGCACGCGCGCCGCCTTCTTCGTCGTGGTCACCGACCGCAGCATCACCATCCTCTACGGCGGCCGCTTCCGGCGCTACACGCCGAAGGCCGTCTACGACCGGCTCCCCCGGCGCACCGAAATCGGCCCGGTCGAGGTCCACCCGTCGCTCGGCCCGGTGCTGACCGTCGCCGAACTGCACCTCGAGATCGACGAGGAGTACGTCAGCGCCGTCCGCGCGGCCAACCTCGAAGGCGCCCACGACCTGCCGCCGGACCCGCTCCCCGACCTCTGACCCAGCCGATCACCGTGCCCGAGGCTCCGAGCCGAGCGGGTTTCAGCCGAACGCCTCCGGCCACACGTCCCGGTACGCCGGCACCCCGCCCGCGGCCGTCGCCGCCAGCAGGCCGCGCACCATCGCCCGCGCGAACACCCGCGCCGCCGCCGAGCAGAGCGCGTCCAACGCCAGCGGCCGCGCCGCCGCACCGAACGGGCCGCTCGCCTCCGGCAGCTCGCGCTCGCCCGTGGCCAGCGCGAACACCGTGTCGCCGTCGAACATCGTGTGCGCCGGGCGCACCGCGCGGGCCAGGCCGTCCTGTGCCGCGACCGCGATCCGCCGCGCCTCGGCCTTCGACAGCGCCGCGTCGACCGCGACCACCCCGATCGTCGTGTTCAGGTCGGTCCGCCGGGACGGCAGCGAAGCGGCCCGCGAAGGCCACGTCACGCCGAAGTCCCCGTGGTCGGCCGCGTACGCCCGCCCGGTCGAGAGGTCCACGGCCTCGCCTGCCGCGTTGACCGCCGCCAGCGCGCCCACGGTGAACCCGCTGACGACCTCGCTCGCCGAGCCGATGCCACCCTTCAACGAACCCACGGCGGCCCCCGCGCCGGCCCCGACGGTCCCCTCCGCGAACGAAGCGGCAGCCGCGTCGCAGGCCGCGTAGCCGAAGGACGCGTCCGGCCGGTTGCCCCACTCGCTGCGCGGCAGGTCGAACAGCACCGCCGCGGGCACGATCGGCACCACCTCGTGCGGCTGCGCGCCGACCGGGAACCCGAGGTTCCGCTCGGACAGCCACCGCATGACGCCGTCGGCCGCGGCCAGGCCGTACGCCGACCCGCCCGACAGGCAGACCGCGTTGACCCGCTGGACCAGGTTCTCCGGCTCCAGCAGGTTGGTCTCCCGCGTGCCGGGTGCGCCGCCGCGCTGGTCGACGGCCCCGACCGCGCCGCCGGGGACCAGCACCACCGTCGTCCCGGTGGCCCAGCCGTCGCCGACCCGCTCGTGGTGCCCGACCAGCACCCCGGGGACGTCGGTGATCATCCGGTCAGCGCCTGGATCAGCGTCTCCTGCACCCAGGTCAGCCAGTGGTAGACGCCCAGGTGCGGCGCCCGCGGGTCGTCCTCGGGCAGCTCGTCGGGCATGTCCTCGGTGACGTCGAGCGCGGTGCCCAGCGCCAGCCGGACGTCGTTGAGCGCGCCCAGCCAGGCGTCGGCCTGCTCCTCGGTGAGCCGGACGTGGCCGCCGTCGCGGGGCAGCGTGTCGAGCACGATCTTCGCCACGCCGACCTTGATGTCCAGCAGCTCCGGCTCGTGCAGCGAGCGCATCGCCGACGCCGAGTCGAGGTCTTCGCGGGTCGGGTTGTCCGGGTCGAGCTTGTGGAAGTCCGGGAGCAGCCGCGAGAGCACCGGGTCGTCCGGGGATTCGGTGGGCCCGGTCCGGATGCCGGTCAGCTCGGCGAGCTCGTCCTGGGGCGCCTCCTCGGCGCGCGCGGTGAGCATGTCCTCGAGCTGGCTGACCAGCCCGCGCAGGACGGCCGCCTCCTGCTGCTCGAACCCGGCGTGGATGACCGCGCCCTTGCGCCGCCAGCCGTTCACGAGGTCTGCTCCATGGTGGCCCAGAGGCCGGCCGCGTGGAGTTTCGCCACGTCCGTCTCCACCTTCTCCTTGCTGCCGGAAGACACGATCGCCTTGCCCTTGTGGTGCACGTCGAGCATCAGCTTGGTGGCGTGGTCGCGGCTGTAGCCGAACAACTTCTGGAAGACGTACGTCACGTACGACATCAGGTTCACCGGGTCGTTCCAGACCACGGTCCGCCAGGGGGTGTCCGACTCGGCTACTTCCGCACCGGCCGGTTCGACCTGCGTCTGTTCGGATGCGACAGGCGTGGACATGCACCCCATGGTGTCACGGGGGTCACGGGGTACGCCGCGCCAGGTCCGGCCATGTGGGTGAATAGGCTTACCCCATGGGTTCACCGGAGCCGGCGACGGCCAGCACTGCGCTGCTCACCGACCACTACGAGCTGACCATGCTGGGCAGCGCGCTCGCCGACGGAACGGCGGAGCGGCCCTGCGTGTTCGAGGTGTTCGCCCGGCGGCTACCGGACGGCCGGCGCTACGGCGTCGTCGCGGGCACCGCGCGCGTGCTCGACGCCATCGCGGACTTCCGCTTCACCGACGCCGAACTGGCGCAGCTGGAAGCGACCGCGGTCGTCGACGACGCGACGCTGTCCTGGCTCGCCGGCTACGAGTTCTCGGGTGACGTCGACGGGTACGCCGAGGGCGAGCTGTACTTCCCCGGCTCGCCGATCCTGACCGTCACCGGCTCGTTCGCCGAGTGCGTGCTGCTCGAGACGCTGGTGCTATCGATCCTCAACCACGACAGCGCGATCGCGTCGGCGGCGGCCCGGATGTCCGGCGCCGCGCACGGCCGCCCGATCATCGAGATGGGCGGCCGCCGGACGCACGAGTACGCGGCGGTCGCGGCCGCGCGCGCCGCCTACCTGGCCGGCTTCGCGACGACGTCCAACCTCGAAGCGGGCCGCCGCTACGGCATCCCGACGCGCGGCACCGTCGCGCACGCCTTCATGCTGCTGCACGACAGCGAAGAAGCGGCGTTCCGCGCGCAGGTCGAGAAGATGGGCGCGGACACGACGCTGCTGGTCGACACCTACGACATCACCGCAGGCATCGAGACGGCGGTCCGCGTCGCCGGGCCCGAGCTGGGCGCGATCCGGATCGACTCCGGCGACGTCGGCCCGCTCGCCCGTCGCGCCCGCGAGCAGCTGGACTCCCTCGGCGCGAAGGACACCCGGATCGTCGTCTCCGGCGACCTCGACGAGCACGCCATCGCGGCGCTGCGCGCGGAGCCGGTGGACGCGTACGGCGTCGGCACCTCGGTGGTCACCGGGTCCGGCGCGCCGACCGCCGGGATGGTCTACAAGCTGGTCGAGGTGGACGGCAAGCCGGTCGCCAAGCGCAGCGCGCACAAGGAGTCCCGCGGCGGCCGCAAGTCCGCGCTGCGGCGCCACCGCGGCACCGGCACGGCGGTCGAGGAGGTCGTCTGGACCACGGCGGGCAAGGCGCCCGAGCCGGAGGCGAACGACCGGCCGCTGCAGATCCCGCTGATCCGCGGTGGCCGCGCCGAGGCGGACCTGCCTACGCTCGACGACGCCAGGCAACGGCTGCGCCGCGGCCTGGTCAGCCTGCCGTGGGAGGGTCTCAAGCTCTCGCACGGCGAGCCCGCCATCCCGACGCTGTTTGTCTGAACGGAGTTCGACCATGGGGACCGCGCTGATCGTGGTGGACGTGCAGAACGACTTCTGCGAAGGGGGTTCGCTCGGTCTGCCGGGCGGGGCCGCCGCGGCCGCCGGCATCTCGAAGCAGGCCGCCGAAGGGGGCTACAGCCACGTGGTGGCCACCCGGGACAACCACATCGACCCCGGCGACCACTTCAGCGAGACGCCGGACTTCAAGGACAGCTGGCCGGTGCACTGCGTCGCCGGCACGCCGGGCGCGTCGTTCCACCCCGCGCTCGACGTCGTCCCGATCACCGAGGTGTTCTCGAAGGGCGAGTACAGCGCCGCGTACTCCGGCTTCGAGGGCGCGGCCCGCGACGGGAAGTCCCTGGAGGCGTGGCTGCGCGAGCACGACGTCACCGACGTCGACGTCGTCGGCATCGCGACGGACTTCTGCGTCCGCGCGACGGCGCTCGACGCGGCGAAGGCGGGCTTCGGCGTGCGGGTGCTGCTGGACCTGACGGTCGGCGGCTCGCAGCCGGCGGTCGACGCGACGCTGAAGGACTTCGACGAGGCGGGCGTGGCCTACACCGGCACCGCGGCCGTGCCGCCGGCCTCGTGAGGGACCTCCGGGCCGCGCTGGCCGAACACCGGCTCGTGGCGATCCTGCGTGCCTCGGACGCGTCGCGGTTCGCCGACGCGGCGATGGTGCTGCACGCGGCGGGCGTCCGCCTGCTCGAAGCGACGCTGACGACGCCGGGCGCGCCCGCGGCGATCACCGCGCTGCGCCTGGCGCTCGGCGAAGACGCGCTGATCGGCGCGGGCAGCGTCCGCGAACCGTCCGATGTGGACACCGCGGTCGACGCGGGCGCGGCGTACCTGATCACCCCGACGGTCAACCCCGCGGTGCTGGAGCGCGCCGCGGAGCTGGACACCCCGGTGGTCTGCGGCGCGCTCACGCCGACCGAGATCGACCAGGCGTGGCGCCTCGGCGCGGCCGCGGTGAAGGTGTTCCCGATCGCGGCCGCGGGCGGCGTCGCGTACCTGCGCGCGGTGCGGGCCCCGCTGCCGGACGTCCCGCTGGTCCCGACCGGCGGCGTCCACCTGGCCGACGTCGAGGCCTACCTGCGCTCGGGCGCGATCGCGGTCGCGGCGGCGACGCCCCTGCTGGGCGACGCGCTGTCGTCCGGCGGCAGCCTCCCGGACCTGGCCACCCGCGCGAGCGAGTTCGTCGCGGCCGCCGCCCGCTTCACGACGGTCTGAGGCGTCACTTTCGTAGGGAAAGATGCGTCCTGGCGCCCCGGACTCGCATCTTTCCTGGGGAAAGTGGCGCCGTCACTTCTTCCCGAAGGGGTCGCAGGCCGCCGTGCCCAGGTAGATGTCGCCGCTCGCCGGGCCGCCCTGCGGGAACAGCCGGATGTGCACCGCGTGCGTCACCAGGCTGCCGTCCGGCGGCTGCGGCGTCACGGTCTCGTTGAGGACGACCGTCGCCAGCGCCGTCCCCGCGGCCCCGCCGGGGATGACGATCCGGTGGTTCGGCGGGATCTCCGCGGGCACGGTGATCCCCTGGACGGCGCCGATCGACACCTCGCCACCGCTGCCGTTCTCGCTCGTCGCGCACTTCGCCGAGTACGTGCGCACGGTGATCACCGGACCGCCGTAGCGCTTGAGCACCGTGGCCTCGAACCGGTGCCCGGACGCCTGCGCGACCGCGACGTCCCCCGAGCGCCCGCAGCCGGATTCGCCCAGCCCGAACGCGGCCACATCGCCCGTCGCGCCGCCCTGCGTCTGCGCGCGGTACGGCCCGTCGGCAGTGCACTTCGCCAGCTCGCCGGTGACGACGTGCTCGTTGTCGACCGTCACGTCCAGCGATCCCGAAGACGCCCATCCGGTGGACGTCCCGGGTGCCGCGGCGGCCAGGAGCGGCACGCTCAGCGTCGTCACCGCCAGCAACCGGAATGTCCTCTTCCTGGCGTTTCGCATGCACTGGCCTCCCGGTCGTCGTGACAGTTCGTAGCTACCCACTTCGTCATCGGCAGCCCGGCCGCCGTCCCTGATCGGGTCCACCCGGTCGGGTGGCCGGTGAGGAACGCAACTTCGCGGGTTTTGCGGCGGTAACGAGCGTTAACCTCGATCGACTTGCTCACCCAGGGAGGTTTCGTGTCTTCGCTGTCCTTCGCCGGCAAGCGGCCCGTGCTGGCCGACCTCGTCCCCGGCTCGCTCGTCCGGGACATCGCGCTGGTCGCCGGCGGTGCCGTGCTCACCGGCGCCGCCGCGCAGCTGACCATCCCGGTGCCGGGTAGCCCGGTGCCGATGACCGGCCAGACGTTCGCCGCGCTGCTCGTCGGCGCGTCGCTGGGCATGTCGCGCGGTGCCGCGTCGATGCTGGTGTACCTGCTGGTCGGCGCCGTCGGCGTGCCGTGGTTCCAGCACGGCACCGCGGGCCTGTCCGGCGCGAGCGCTGGCTACATCGTCGGGTTCGTCTTCGCCGGCGCGCTGGTCGGCGCCCTGGCCGGCCGCGGCGGCGACCGGACGCCGGTGCGCACCGCGGGCACCATGGTGCTCGGCAACGTCGTGATCTACGCGTTCGGCGTGCCGTGGCTGATGGCGTCGACCGGGTTCGACCTGTCGACGGCGTTCGCCAAGGGCGTCACGCCGTTCCTCGTCGGCGACGCGATCAAGATCGTCGTGGCGGCCGGCCTGCTGCCGCTCACCTGGAAGCTCCTCTCGGGCCGCGAACAGGACTGATGCCCTCGGTGGTCCGGCGCGAACGGCCCGTTCGCGACGGATCACCGATCCTGTCGGTCCCGGCGGCTAATGTGTGTCGCTGTGCCCGCCCGAACTGATTTCCCCGGCGTCCTCGAACTCCTCACCCACGCGGTGGAGTCCGTCGGCGGTGCCGAACGCCCAGGGCAGGTCGAAATGGCCGACGCCGTCGGGCGCGCCATCCGCACCGGCGAGCACCTGGCCGTGCAGGCGGGCACCGGCACCGGCAAGTCGCTGGCCTACCTGGTGCCCGCGATCCGCCACGCCGTCCAGAAGGAAGCCACGGTCGTCGTCTCGACGGCGACCATCGCGCTGCAGCGCCAGCTGGTCGACCGCGACCTCCCGCGCCTGGCGAAGGCGCTGAAGAAGCCGCTGGGCCGCGAACCGACCTTCGCCATCCTCAAGGGCCGCCGCAACTACATGTGCCTGCACCGGCTGGATTCCGGCGCGCCGGACGAGCCGGAGGACGCCCAGCTCTTCGACCCGTTCGCGGTGTCGCGGCTGGGCAAGGAGGTCACGCGGCTGCGGGAGTGGGCGTCGGACACCGAAACCGGCGACCGCGACGAACTGGTCCCCGGCGTCACCGACCAGGCGTGGCGCCAGGTTTCCGTGACGGCGAAGGAATGTCTCGGCGCTTCACGCTGCCCGATCGGCACGGACTGCTTCGCCGAGAAAGCCCGTGCCGAGGCGGGCCGCGCCGATGTCATCGTGACCAACCACGCGCTGCTGGCGATCGACGCGCTGCAGGGCTACCAGGTGCTGCCGGACCACGACGTGGTGATCATCGACGAGGCCCACGACCTGGTCGACCGGGTCACCTCGGTCGCCACCGGCGAGCTGACCAGCGCGATGTGCGCGTCGGCCGCGCGCCGCTGCGGCAAGCTCATCGACGCCGACGTCGCCGACCGCCTGCTGGAGGCGGGTGACGGGCTGGCGCTGATCGTGGACGACCTGCCCCCGGGCCGGATGGACGAGCTGCCGCGGCCGCTCCAGGGCGCGATCCCGGCGATCCGCGACGCCGCGCACGCGTGCATCACCGCGCTCGGCTCCGACCGCAAGGAGGACGTCGAGGAGGCCACCGCGCGCAAGCTGGCGCGGTCACTGCTCGACGAGGTGCACGACACCGCGGTCCGGCTGCTGGAGGCGTTCGAGGACGACCAGGCGCACCAGCGCGACGTCGTCTGGCTGTCCGGCGACAAGTTCTCGTCGAACCCGCGCCCGCCGGCGCTGAAGGTCGCGCCGCTCGGCGTCGCCGGCCTGCTGCGCGAGCGCGTGTTCAACCAGCACACGACGATCCTGACCTCGGCGACGCTCACCCTCGGCGGCACGTTCGACACCATGGCGCGCCAATGGGGTCTCCCGCCGGGCGCGGCCCGCGTCGAGCAGGCGCCGGGCGCCGCGACGGAGAAGGAAGCGCCGTCGGACGTCGACGCCGGCCCCAAGTGGACCGGGCTGGACGTCGGCTCGCCGTTCGACCACAAGCGCAACGGCATCCTCTACCTGGCCAAGCACCTGCCGCCGCCGGGCCGCGACGGCCTCGCGTCGTCCACAATGGACGAGCTGGCCGAGCTGATCGAGGCCGCGGGCGGGCGCACGCTGGGGCTGTTCTCCTCGATGCGGGCGGCCAAGCAGGCCACCGAGGCGATGCGCGAGCGGCTCGACTTCCCGATCCTCTGCCAGGGCGAGGATTCGACGTCGCTGCTGGTCCAGAAGTTCTCCGAAGACGTCCGCACCTGCCTGTTCGGCACGCTGTCCCTGTGGCAGGGCGTGGACGTGCCGGGGCCGTCGCTGCAGCTCGTGGTCGTCGACCGGATCCCGTTCCCGCGCCCGGACGACCCGGTGTCCTCGGCCCGCCAGCGCGCGGTGGAAGCCCGCGGCGGCAACGGGTTTCTCACCGTGGCGGCCACGCACGCCGCGCTGCTGCTCGCGCAGGGCACCGGCCGGCTGCACCGTTCGGTCACCGACCGGGGGGTGGTCGCGGTGCTGGATTCGCGGCTGGCGAACGCCCGCTACGGCGGATTCCTCCGTGCTTCCCTGCCCCCGTTCTGGCCGACGATGGACCCGAAGGTGGTGCGCGAAGCACTCCGCCGGCTGGACGCTGCCGCGCCCGCGTGACGCGGTCCACAGCACCGACCGGTACGGTGAAGCAACCGAAGCAATAAAGGGAGCACCGGTTGACCCAGGATTCGTCCAGCGCACAGTCCCGGACCGTCAGTGTCGACGACACCGGCGTGCGGCGGCGCCTCGCGGACGGCAGCGAAGAGGCTGTCACGTGGGCCGGCCTGTCGTCGGTGATGGTCCGGGTGATCCCCGACGGCCCGTGGAACGAAGACGTGTTCTTCATGCTGGTCGGCACCGACGGCAAGGGCACCGCGGTCCCGAGCGGCGATCCGGCGGCCGACGCGCTCATCGAGCGCCTGCAGGCCCTGCCCGGCTTCGACAACGAGAAGTTCATCGAAGCCATGACGACCGACGCCGACCAGGCGTACGTCGTCTGGGAATCCGCCCAGAACTAGGCCCGCGGGAAGCTCTCCGTCACCGGGATGCCCTTCTTGAGCGTCCGGCTCACCGTGCACAGCCGCTCGATCGCGCGGTCCACGGCGCCGGCCAGCGCCTCCCGTTCCTCCGCGGCCAATGTCGACACGTCGACGTCGAACGCGACGTGCACGGCGTCCAGTTCCGAAGCCCCTTCACGCCGGTCGGCGCTGACAGTCACGCGGAACTTCGCGTCTTCGCCGACCCGCCGGGTGATCAGCTGCTCGGCGGTCACCGCGCTGCAGCCCGCGGCCGCGATCTGCAGTAGCTCGGCGGGCGAGAACGCCCCTTCGGCGCCCGCCCGGCCCAGCCGGACCTCCGCACCCCGGTCGTTGCGCCCCACGAACGCGTGCTGCCCGTCGCGCTGAACTTCGAGTCCCATGCCCGCTCCAACCGGCTCAGGAAGCGCCTTGTTCCGGCTCCCACTGGGCAAGAACCGTGATCGTGCCCGGGTCCACCTCGGTGAACCCGGCGTCGCGCACGGCGATGACGCGGTCGCGCCGCCACGCGCCCTCCGGGTCGTCCCCGGGGTGCAGCTCCTTCCACTGCACGGGGCTCGCGGTGCGCACCGCCGTCCGGTAGCCCCGCGCGGCCCAGCCGGCCAGCGCGGCGTCGTCCAGCAGCGCGGCGAGGATCATCGTCGCGTGGCCGACCTGGGCGGAGGCCTTGCCGACGGTCATCGGTACGTGCGGGTTGAGCAGCAGCAGCGGCACGCCGTCCGGGATCGGGCCCGGCTCGTCGGGCGGCAGCTCGCTGCCCGAGATCTGCAGCCGCGCGACGTCCTTGGGCGTCTCGGTGACCAGGCCCGGGACGAGCGCCCGCGCCTCGGCGCCGTCGACCTCGACGGTGATGCCCGGCAGCTCCTGGACGGCCGCCCAGTGCGCGCCGCGGGCCCGCCGCGCGACCTTCCGGATCCGGTTGTCGAGCCACGCGTGCATCGGCTCGGCCCACTCGCCGCCGGGCTTGGCGCGCTCGTCGAGGCACACGGCCAGCGCGGCCGCCGCCGCGGCCTCCAGCAACGGCGTGCGGCCCGGCGGCTCGGCCCGTTCGATGCGCAGGATGACCGGCATCGCCCGGACTTCCTCCGGGAGCTCGTCGGAGGTGTCCGACGTGTCTTCGGCCGGGAGCCCCAGCCAGAAGGCGTAGCGGGCGCCCAGGGGGTCGAGAACGCTGCTCACGGGCGCATCAGCTCGAGCCCGTCGGCGGCGTCGGCCGCTTCGACCTCGCCGCGGGTCAGCCCGAGGACGAACAGCACGGCGTCGAGGTAGGGGTGCGACAGCGCGGTGTCGGCCACCTCGCGCAGCGCGGGCTTGGCGTTGAACGCGACGCCCATGCCCGCCGCCGAAAGCATGTCGATGTCGTTGGCGCCGTCCCCGACCGCGACGCACTGCTCCAGCGGGATGTCGTACTCGCCCGCGACGCGGCGAAGCACCTTCGCCTTGCCGGCCCGGTCGACGACGTCGCCAACGACCTTCCCGGTGAGCTTGCCGTCCACGATCTCCAGCTCGTTCGCCGCCGCGAAGTCGAGGCCGAGCTCCGCCACCAGACCGCCGATGACCTGCGTGAACCCGCCGGACACCACCCCGGTCTTGAACCCCATCCGCTTGAGCGTGCGGATCGTCGTGCGGGCGCCCGGGGTCAGCTCGATGGACGCGGCGACCTCGTCGATCGCCGTGGCGGGGAGCCCTTCCAGCAGCGCGACCCGCCGTTCGAGGGACTCGCTGAAGTTGAGCTCGCCGCGCATGGCCGCCTCGGTGATCTCGCGGATCTCCGGCTCGACCCCGGCGTGCGCGCCCAGCATCTCGATGACCTCGCCCTGGATGAGGGTCGAGTCGACGTCGAAGACGACCAGCCGCTTCGCCCGGCGCGTGATCCCGGCCCGCTCGACGGCGATGTCGACCCCGGCCTCGACGGCGGCGTCGGCGAGCTCCGAGCGCAGCGCGGTGTCGGCTTCGGGGGTGTCCTGGTCGACCGAGACGTACAGCTCCAGGCCGGTCACGGGGTAGTCGGCGACGCTGCGGATCGCGTCGATGTTGGCCCCGAGCGACGCCAGCCGGCGCGCGACCTCGGAGAAGCCCCGAGCGGTGACCGGACGCCCGAGCACCACCAGCACGTGCGTGGAGTCGCGGCGGCCCAGCGCGAACGGGTCCTCCCCGATCGCCGACCCGATCTTGACGTCGACCTGCATGCCGACGGACGCCATCGCCTGCTCGACGTACTCCTGCAGGCCCTCCGGGTCGCGGTACACGCCGGCGAGCACGCCGAGCACGAGCTGCCCGCGGATCACGACCTGCTCGACGTCGAGGACGTCGACGTCGTGCCGCGTCAGCACGGCGAACAGCACGGACGAGACGCCCGGCTTGTCGGGGCCGGTCGTCGTGATCAGGACGGGGGTCTGGGTCACTGGTCATCCCTCGTTCGGCAACGCTGCACGGCCAGTCTGCCGCTCCGGGGCCGGACATAAGTAGAGCGCGTGCCCGGCTTCACAAAAGCCGGGCACGCGCTCACACGATCAGGTACCTACTTGTCGCCCTGCTCGCTCGCGTTGTCCTTGGAGTGGTCCCCCGGGATCACCGCTTCGGTCAGCAGCTGCGACGGCGCCGCGTGGCTGTTGACCCGCTGCTTCCCGAAGAAGCCGATCTCGCCCTCGGTGTGGATGCGCTCGATCATGTGCGGGTAGTGCAGCTCGAACGCGGGCCGCTCGGAGCGGATCCGGGGCAGCTCGGTGAAGTTGTGCCGCGGCGGCGGGCAGGACGTCGCCCACTCCAGCGAGTTGCCGTAGCCCCACGGGTCGTCCACCGTGACGATCTCGCCGTACCGGTAGCTCTTGAAGACGTTCCAGATGAACGGCAGCGTCGAGGCACCGAGGATGTACGCGCCGATCGTGGAGATCGTGTTCAGCGTCGTGAAGCCGTCGCTGGTCAGGTAGTCCGCGTACCGGCGCGGCATGCCCTCGGCACCCAGCCAGTGCTGGACGAGGAACGTGCCGTGGAAGCCGATGAACGTGGTCCAGAAGTGCCACTTCCCGAGCTTCTCGTCCATCATCCGGCCGGTGATCTTCGGGAACCAGAAGTAGATGCCGGCGAAGGTGGCGAACACGATCGTGCCGTAGAGCACGTAGTGGAAGTGCGCGACGACGAAGTAGCTGTCCGACACGTGGAAGTCGATCGCCGGCGCGGCCAGCAGGATGCCGGTCAGGCCGCCGAAGAGGAACGTGACGATGAAGCCCATCGAGAAGATCATCGGCGTCTCGAAGGACAGCTGGCCCTTCCACATCGTGCCGATCCAGTTGAAGAACTTCACCCCGGTCGGGACCGCGATCAGGAAGGTCATGAAGGAGAAGAACGGCAGCAGCACGGCGCCTGTGGCGTACATGTGGTGCGCCCACACCGCGACCGACAGCGCCGCGATGGCCAGCGTCGCCCAGACCAGGCTCTTGTAGCCGAACATGGGCTTGCGGCTGAACACCGGGAAGATCTCCGACACGATCCCGAAGAACGGGAGCGCGACGATGTAGACCTCGGGATGGCCGAAGAACCAGAACAGGTGCTGCCAGAGGATCACGCCGCCGTTTTCGGGGTCGAACACGTGCGCCCCGAGGTGCCGGTCCGCCAGCAGGCCCATCAGCGCCGCGGTCAGGATCGGGAAGGCGAGCAGGATCAGGATCGACGTCACCAGGATGTTCCAGGTGAAGATCGGCATCCGGTACATCGTCATGCCGGGCGCGCGGAGGCAGACCACGGTGGTGACCATGTTGACCGCGCCGAGGATGGTGCCGAGACCGGAGACCACCAGGCCGGAGATCCACAGGTCCGCGCCGACGCCCGGCGAGTGGATCGCGTCCGACAGCGGGGTGTAGGCGAACCAGCCGAAGTCGGCGGCGCCACCCGGGGTCAGGAAGCCCGACAGCACGATCAGGCCGCCGAAGAGGTACAGCCAGTACGAGAACGCGTTCAACCGCGGGAACGCGACGTCCGGCGAGCCGATCTGCAGCGGCAGGATGAAGTTCGCGAACCCGAAGAGGATCGGGGTCGCGTACAGCAGCAGCATCACCGTGCCGTGCATGGTGAACAGCTGGTTGTACTGCTCCTGCGAGAGGAACTGCTGCCCGGGCCGCGCCAGCTCGGTGCGGATCAGCATGGCCATCGCGCCGCCCGCCATGAAGAAGGCGAACGACGTGACCAGGTACATGATCCCGATCTGCTTGTGGTCCGTCGTGCGGAACAACCGCAGCAGGTACGAACCCTTGACCGACTCGCGCGCGGGGTACGGGCGCGTCGCGATCGGCTTGGGGGCTACGGCCGTCACTCCTGCCTCCAACACTGAAACCTTGTGGTGGTCATCGTCCGGCCGCCGGGGCCAGGGAACACCCGGTCCGGCGGCTTAGGGGGATCGTAGCCCTCGCTACCGACAGTCGCGCGCACCGGCTGGCAAGATCGGGCCGTGGCCGACGAACACACGCGGAACGCGGTCCGCGCGGCACTGGCCGTGACCGCCCGGCTCGGGCTGTCCGAGCACGTCCCGGAAGTGCTCCACGAGCGCTCGAACGTGCTGGTGAGACTGGGTCCGGTGGTGGCGAGGGTGCCGGCGACGACGGCCCTCGCGCGGCCGGAGCCGTCGGCCTGGCTGGCCCGGGACGTCGCGGTCTCGCGGTTCCTCACCGAGTGTGGTGTGCGCGTCGTCTCACCCACCACGGATCCCCCGGCCGGACCGCATTTCGCGGCCGGGCTGCCGGTCACGCTCTGGCACCACACCCCGCACGATCCGGGCCACCGGTACGCACCGGACACGGTCGCGGGTTCCCTCGCCGAGGTGCACTCGGCGTTGCGCGGGTTCCCCGGCGAGCTGCCCCGCCGCGGGCCCCTCGACGACCTGGAGCGCATCCTCGTCCGCCACGGCGACGCGATGGACGGCGCGGCGCCCCGGCTGGCGGCCGAAGCCACGCGAATCGCGGCCGAGCTGCCCGGTTCCGGCGGCCGCCCGCTGCACGGGGACGCGCACCCCGGCAACCTGATCGCGACGCCCGGCGGGCCGTGCTGGCTGGACTTCGAGGACACCTGGCACGGGCCGCTGGCTTGGGACCTCGCCATCCTGGCCCGGCAGGGCGGTCCCGAGTACCTGGCCGCGTACCCCGGCTCGGTTCCCGAATCGGAACTAGAGGTGTGCACGCGGTTGCGGGAGCTGTTCGCCGTCGCGTGGCGCTACGTCATCGCCAAGCGGTTCCCGCACCGGCTCCCCGAAGCCCGCACCGCGCTGGCCGCCTACTTCTCGTGAGTCGCGGGGTACCAGGACAGGATCGCCTCGACGACGCCCGCGGGGTCTTCCAGCGGCGTCAGGTGCCCGGCTTCCGGCAGCACGACGAGCGTCGCGCCGTCGACGGCTTCGGCCATCTCGCTCGCGGCTTCGACCGGGGTGATCGGGTCCTCTTCACCCACGATGACCAGCGTCGGCACCCGCGATTCCCGCAGCAGCGCGAGGGAATCGGGCCGCGTCCGCAGCGCCAGCGCCGTCCACGAGATGCCCGCGGGCGGCTGGGACTCGATGATCTCGCGGACGGTCTCGACCAGCTCGGGCCGCCGCGTCCGGGTCGATTCCGCCAGCAGGTTCGGCAGGTTGGCCTCGGCCAGCCAGGTGCCGGTGCCTTCCCGACCGACGCGCTCGGCGACGTCGAGCCGGCTCTGCGCGGCCTCGGGCGTGTCGGGCGCCGCCTTGGTGTCGACGAGCACGAGCCCGCCGACCCGCTCCGGCGCCAGCCGCAGCACGGCCATCGCGAGGTAGCCGCCCATCGAGCAGCCGCCGAGCACGACGCGGTCCAGCTCCAGCCGGTCGAGCAGGACGACGACGTCCCGCGCGGCGTCTTCGAGGCTCGGCTCGCGATCGGACTCCGGCAGCGGCGAGCGACCGAGCCCGCGCTGGTCCGGGGTGATCACCCGAAGGTGTGAAGCGAGGGGTTCGCGCACCGCGTTCCACATGCGGGCGTCCAGGGGAAAGGCGTGGAGGAGGACCAGCGGCAGTTCGGTCATGCGAGCCATTTTGTCGGACCCCCGCGCTAGCTTCGCCGTTGTGTTCACCGACATCGAAACCGACCGGCTGCTGCTGCGTCCGCTCCACGAGGCGGACCGGCAGGCGATGGTCGACATCCACACGGACCCGCGCACCAACCGCTTCAACCCGGACCCGCCCGACGTCCCGCGCGCGTCGGCGATGTTCTCGGACTGGCTGGCGCACTGGGCCGACCACGGCTTCGGCTACCCCGCGGTCCTCGAACGCGGCGGCACCGAGGTGCTCGGCATGTGCGGCGTCCGCATGCGGGAGTTCCACGGCGAGAAGGTGCTGAACCTCGGCTACCGCTTCCGGCCGTCGGCGTGGGGGAAGGGGTACGCGGTCGAGGCCGGGCAGGCGGTCCTCGAGTGGTGCGCCCGCGAGCTCACGTCCGTGCCGGTGCTGGCGAGCGTGAGCATCGCGAACAAGCCGTCGCTGCGGGTGGCCGAGCGCCTCGGCTTCACGGAGTACACGGAGGAGATGTACGACGGCGCGATGTCACGGCACTACCGGCGCTGAGCTGGGCTTGGTGTTTGACAACTCCAGAGTGAAAGGGTCACCGGCGCCGGGTCGGCCGCCGCCGGGCCCGCGCGTCCCAGCAGGCCCGGTGCCAGTGCCGCCGGTCGGCGACGGACCCGGTCTCGTCGGCGGGCCAGACCACGACGTGCGGCGTCCCGGGCCGGATCTCGTGGTCGCAGCCGGGACAGCGGTAGAACTTGGTGGCCTGCGCCCCGGGCACGCTCCGCACGAGCCACTCCCCGTCGGCCCCGGCCTCCGACCGAGCCCACCCGGTAGCGGCACCGAGCTCCCGTTCAGGCGACGGCCCACCGTCCGAGCGGCGGCCGGGACGGTTGCGTCGAGGCACGAACCCACGGTAACGGCCCGGGGTCCGGCCACCCGCCCCCGGCCCAGACGGCAGCCCGCCCACGCGATCCCGGTCCGCACGGCCGAGCCACTCCCACCCGCGCAAGCCCGCCCGGCAGCCCCGCCCGCGCAGCCGGCCGGCCACCCCGAACCGGCGCGATCCCCACGCCCGGCAGCGAACCGCCCGGCACGGCGCCCAACGTCCCCGATCCGCGAGCACACCCCGCGCCCCTTCAAGCGGCCCGCTCCACCACCCCGTCACCCACCCCCAGCCGCCGCACGATCCCCTCGTGCCCGAGCCCCTCCCACCCGAGCCGCCCCAACGTCCGCCCGGTCCGCCGGAAATCCTCCCCGCCCAGCACGGACATGATCGTGATCGCGGCATCCACCACCGGCGTCGCCACCCCGGCGCACCGCGCGAGCGCCTGCAGCGGCACCAGCGTCGACCGGATGTCCTCGGTCAGGAACCGGTGATCGAGACTCGTCGGCGCGGCGATCGTCCGGTACGGCTCCACCGTCCGCAACGCGTCCAGCAAGGTCGTGGCCGGGCAGCCGTAGTACCGGTCGAGCACCTCGGTCATCGGCATCAGCCGGGCGCCGTAAGCCCGCGCGACCAGCGCGAACTCGGCCTCGGTCCGCTCCAGCAACGCGATCGTGCGCGCCGAGACCCCGTCGACGTAGAAGAGCAGCTCCTCGGCACGGTCGATGGTCCCGAGGTTGGCGAGCGCGATCGGCACGTGCGCGACCGCGCCGAAGTCGTGCAGCCCGCGTTCCACCGGGTTGCGCGCGATCTCGAGCATCGGGAACCACTCGCGCAGCAGCCCCGCCTGCCGGGCGACGGCGTCCGGCGTGCTCCCGGAGATCAGGTTCCAGCCCTTGGCGCCCAGCACGGTCACCCCGTCGGTCCCGGCCGGCCGGGCGGCGAAGAGCGCGTCGGTCTCGACGACGTCGACCTCCGGCGCCCCGGCGGCGGCGAGCGCGTGCGCGAACTCGACGCTCCCGCAGAGCTTGCTGGAGAACAGCACCACGACCTGCCCGGCGCGCAGGTGCGGTGCGAGGCGGGCGGCGACCTCCGGGTAGGCGGTGGTCACGGTGGCGATCAGCACGACGGCGCGTCCGCCCAGCCCGGCGGGATCCGAGGTCACCTCCCGCAGCGGAAACCGGCCTTCGAGCGCGCCGCGCGCGACGATCTCTCGCCGGCGCGCAATCCCCGCCACGGCAGCGAGATCCCGCGTGTACAGGTGCACGGGCAGCCCCCGCGCGGCCAGGTGGGCGGCCACGGCCCGTCCCTCGCCGCCCGCCCCGACGACCCCGATCCCGTCCAGCACGCTCATTCCGCCCACTCCCGTCAGTCCGGTACGCAGTGGACAGGTCGGCACCGGAAGGGGGAAAGTTCCCGCCTGCGCACGTTCCCGGAAACCGGGCGCCGGTCAGCCCTGGGCGAGTGCGAGCGGAACCAGCTGCTCGGCGGTGGTCAGCGACCCGTGCTGCCCGATCAGCGACGTCTCGACGGCCTCCGCGAGCCCGCGCACCATCCCGAACCGGTCCCGGGCCGCGGCGACGACGTCGCCGATGCGGGGCAGCACCCGGTCGCTGACCGTGTGGCCGAACCAGCCCTCGGCGACGGCTTCCTCCCGCGAACGCACCCAGGCCCGCTCGCCGAGCACCGCCCGCCAGGCCGCGAGGACGTCCGCGGCCGCGCCCGGCTCGGTGTAGACGTGCCGGGCCCGCACCTCGCCGCCGAACGTCCGGACACCCGCCAGCAGCTCCGGGGTGTCTTCGAGGTCGAGCGGGTCGTCGACGGCCACCATCCCGTGGTCGGCCACCACGGCGAGCAGGGCACCGGCCGGCAAACCCTCCACAATGGACTCGACGAGCCGGTCGACCTGCCGCAGCTGCATCCGCCAGGCCGCCGAGCCGGGCCCGTAGACGTGGCCGAGCAGGTCGAGTTCGCTGTGGTAGGCGTAGCAGAACGCGCGCCCGCCGAGCACGTCCACCGTCCGCGCGGCGAGGTCGCCCAGCGCGTGCACCCCGGCGTAGCGCGCTCCGCTCTGGGTGGCGCGGGTCAGCGCCGTATCGGCGAACTTCCCGGCCGACACCACCGCGGCGTCGATCCCGGCCGCGGCGGCCCGCTCGAACGTCGTCGGCAGCGGCTGCACGTCGCGGGGCGGGAGGGCGCCGCGCAGGTCGCCGCCGTCCTCGTGGCTGCACCAGCGCAACGCGTTGAGCACACCGGTGCCCGGCATTTCGAAGGTGTAGCCGACCATGCCGTGTTCGCCCGACGCGAGCCCGGTGCCGATCGCGGCGACTCCGGCGGCCGTCGTCGAGGGGAAACCCACGCGCAGGGAGGCGCGGGCGAGCTCGGTCAGGACCGGGGCGTCCGCGGCGTGCTCGGCGAGCAGTTCCGAGCCGAGCCCGTCGACGAGCAGCACGGCGGCGCTGCGTGCCTCCGGCAGTGCCAGGGTGTTCCCGCAGCCGGGCACCCCCAGCGCGGCGAGCAGGGACGGGACGACCTGGCCGAGGTGCGGGACGTCGGCGAGCGAAGGCGGCTGCACGCGCCCAGCTTCCCACCGATCACCGCGGGCGGCGGTCCGGCTTCCCCCGGCCCGGCCCTCCGGCGATAATCGGGGCATGCCGACCTACGCCTACCGCTGCCGCGAGTGCACCGAGACGTTCGAGCTCCTGCGCCCGATGAGCGAATCCGGTGCGCCGGCGCCCTGCCCGGAGGGGCACTCCGACACCGTCAAGCTGCTCACCACGGTCGCCCTCACCGGGGCCGCGAGCGGTCCCGCGGCCCCGGCGGGCGGTGGCGGCTGCTGCGGTGGCGGCTGCTGCGGCTAGAGCGCCTTCAGCGCCTGCTCCAGGTCGGCCCACAGGTCCTCGACGTCCTCGAGGCCGACGGACATCCGGATCAGCTGGTCGGACACCCCGGCGCCGCGGCGGTCGTCCTCGTCGACGATCCGGTGGCTGATCGAGCCGGGGTGCTGGATCAGCGTGTCGACGCTGCCGAGGCTGACGGCAGGCGTGATCAGCCGGACCGCCGCGATCAGGGCGTGCGGGTCGCCGTCGACCTCGAACGCCACCAGCGGCCCGCCGATCCGCGGGTAGTGGACGGCGGTCACGGCCGGGTGCTCGGCGAGCCGTGAAGCCAGCGTCGCCGCGGTCGCGGAGGCGGCGTTGACGCGCAGCGGCAGCGTGGAAAGCCCGCGCAGCAACAGGTATCCGGCGAGCGGGTGCAGCACGCCGCCGGTGGCGAAGCGGATCTGCCGCAGGCGCGCGGCTTCTTCGGCGTCGCACGCGACGACCCCGCCCATCACGTCGCCGTGGCCGCCGAGGAACTTCGTCGCGCTGTGCAGCACCATCCGGGCGCCGTGGCGGCCGGGGCGCTGCAGCACGGGCGTGGCGAAGGTGTTGTCCACGGCCAGCGGCACGTCCCCGCAGGCCGCCGCCAGCCCGGCGAGGTCCACCTCGGCCAGCGTCGGGTTCGCCGGCGTCTCGACGAACACCAGCCCGGTGTCCGGCCGGATCGCGGCTGCGACGGCGTCGGGCGCGGCCCACGTGACCTCGGTGCCGAGCAGCCCGGACTCGAGCAGGTGGTCACTGCAGCCGTACAGCGGGCGCACGGCGACGACGTGCCGCTTCCCCTGCGCCACCGCGGAAAGCAGGCAGGCCGAGACGGCGGCCATCCCGCTGGCGAACGCGACGCCGTGGTCGAAGCCTTCGAGCTCGGCGAGGGCCCGCTCGAACCGTTCGACGGTCGGGTTGCCCACCCGGCCGTAGATCGGCGGGCCGTCGAGCTCGGCGCCCGCGGCGAAGTCGTCGATCCGGGAGGCTTCGGCGGCGCTGTCGCGGGACGGGTAGGTCGTGGACAGGTCGAGCGGAGCGGCGTGCACGCCCAGGTCCGTGAGATCGTCACGGCCGGCGTGGACGGCTCGGGTTCGCAGCGCGGAAGTCATGCGAGCATGCTCGATCTTTCCCCGGATCGAGGGCAACACCCTCGGATATGATTCGCCGATGTCCGTTTCCGTCGAACTGAGTCCGGTGGACCTCGAGATTCTGCGCCTGCTGCAGAACGATGCCCGGATCACGAACAAGGACCTGGCGGCCGCGGTCGGCATCGCCCCCTCGACGTGCCTCGACCGCGTGGCCCGGCTGCGCGACACGGGCGTGATCACCGGCCAGCACGCCTCGGTCGACGCGGCCAAGCTGGGCCGCCCGCTGGAAGCCTTCCTGTTCGTCCAGGTCCGCCCACACCGGCGGCCGCTGGTCGACCCGTTCATCGAGCACCTGCTGTCCCTGCCCGAGGTGCGCGCGGTCTACCACCTGACCGGCCCGGACGACTTCCTCGCGCACGTGGCCACCAGCTCGGCGGGCGAGCTGCAGCGCCTGGTGCTCGACGAGCTGACCGCCCGGGACGAGGTGGCCCGCGTCCACACGAACCTGGTGTTCCAGCACTGGAGCGGCGGCCCGCTCCTGCCGCCGAGGTCCTGACGTCAGAGGTTCTCGAGCCAGCGGCGCGTCTCGCGCGGGGACGTGTGCCGGACGACGACCGGCCCCGGCGACTCGGCGGCCCAGGCCCGGATCCGCGCCCGCTTCGCCGCGAACGACGTGAAGTGCCACCGGATGATCGAATCCGCCGAGAACATCTGCCGGAACGACTCGACGTTGCCGTTGCAGATCCGCTCGCGGGTCACCGAGCGCCACAGCGTCCGGCGCACCAGCCGGCTCAGCGAAAGCCAGCGCGGGTAGTCGAGCCCGACCACGAGCTGGGTGCGCGCCAGCACGACATCGCGCCACTTCCCGTAGGCGGCGTCGAGGACCCACCGCTCCCCCGCGCAGACCTCGGCGATGCGGCGGCGCTGTTCTTCGTCGGGCACCGGCACCCAGCCCGGCTGCCAGCTCAGGTCGTCCGCCGAAACGTAGGGCAGGCCGGTGCGCTCGGCGATGCGGGCGGCGAGTGTCGACTTGCCCGAGCCGGTCACGCCGTAGACGACGACGCGCTCAGGCACCGGGGTCACGGGCGGGCTCCTGCGGGCCGCGGTAGGGCAGGGTCTGGCTGTAGACGACGTTCGTGGTCGTGCTGCCGAACTGGGCGAGCTCGTCCATGGTGTGCTCGAGGTGGGCCATGGAGGCGGCGGCGACCTTGAGCGTGTAGCAGTCGTCGCCGGTGGTGCGCAGGCATTCGAGGATCTCGAGGCGCTCGGCGAGCAGCTTGTGCAGTGCTTCGTGCCGGCTGCCGGGGTACTTGAGCCGGACGACGGCGAGCACCGGGTAGCCGACCTTGCCGAGGTCGACCTGCGCGCGGTAGCCGGTGATCACCCCGGCGGCCTCGAGCCGGCGGAGCCGTTCGGTCGCCGCGGACGCGCTGAGGTTCACCCGGCGGCCCAGCTCGGTGAGCGGCAGCCGGGCGTCGCGCTGGAGCTCGACGAGGATGGCCCAGTCCGTCTGGTCGAGACTCTCGGTCATTCGCCGAATGTACCGCGAGATCCACGGCCCGAGCCGGTCAACGCCGTGATTGTTCCCTTCCGATCACGGCTGGAGCGCCGATAGCCTTTCCCGGTGAAGATCGGCGTGAACGTCCCCAACTTCGGCCCCGGCACGGATCCGGGCGTCCTGCGCGCGTGGGCGCGGACGGTGGAAGGCCTGGGCTACGACCTGCTGATGGTGTCCGACCACGTCGCGATCACACCGGACGTAGCCGTCCAGTACCCGGCGCCGTTCTACGAGCCGTTCACGACGCTGTCGTGGCTGGCCGGGGTCACCGAGCGGGTGCGGCTCGGCACCACCGTGCTGGTCGTGCCGTACCGGCATCCCCTGCTGGTGGCCCGGATGGCGGCGAACCTCGACGCGCTGAGCGGCGGCCGGCTGGTCCTCGGCGCCGGCATCGGCTGGGCGAAACAGGAGTTCGAAGCGCTGGGCGTGCCGTTCGAGCGGCGGGGAAAGCTCACGACCGAGTACCTCCGGACGATCCGCGCGGCGTGGGCCGACCACGACGACTACCGCGCAGGCCCGATCCCGCTCTGGCTGGGCGGCCACAGCGACGCCGGCCTGCGCCGGGCGATCGACCTCGGCGACGCGTGGCACCCGCTGCGGCTGACCATGGACAGCTTCCGGGAAGGCCTGTCCCGCTTGGAAAAACTGGCCGGCGACCGGCCGGTGCCCGCCTTCGCGCCGCGGATCCTGCTGCGGGTGACCGGATCGCCGGCGACCGGGCCGGACCGGCGGGCCGGCGAAGGGACCCTCGACCAGGTTCTCGGCGATCTAGCGCAGCTGCGGGCGCTGGGCGCGGAGACCGTCGTGCTCGACCCGTTCGACGCGGACCCGGCCGAAACCCTCCACCCCGAAGTGGCGTGGCGAGACCTCGCGGCGGTCGCCGCGTCCTGGAAGGAGAACCGGTGAAGGACACCGAAGAAGCCCTGCTGCGGCGGGCCATCGAGCTCGCCCGCGAAGCACGCGAGGAACACGGCAACCCGCCGTTCGGCTCGCTGCTGGCCGATGCCGACGGCAAGATCATCGCCGAAGACCGCAACACGTCGTTGACCGACAACGACATCACGGCCCACCCGGAGCTGAAGCTGGCCCGCTGGGCGGCCCAGAACCTCGACCCGGAAACCGCGGCGGCGACGACGATGTACACCAGCACCCAGCCCTGCGGCATGTGCACGGGCGCGATCGAGCGCTCCGGCCTGGGCCGCGTGGTGTACGCGCTCTCGACCGAGCAGTTCCTCACCCTGCGCCCGCCGGTGAAGTGGGGCTACGAACTCGACGGCCCCGCCCTGTTCGACGAGGCCCGCGTACCGGTCGAGGGGTACTACACGTGACGAGCTACGAGGTCCGCCCGGTGGCCCACGTGGAGTCGCCCCTGACCGACCGCGGCACGGCCCCGAAACAAGGCGACGAGGGCGCCCCACCGGCCCGCGTGGTCTTCGCGCCCGGCTTCCACGCGGCGGCGGCCGACCTGCGACCGGGCGACCGCCTGGTCCTGCTCACGTGGCTGCACGAAGCCGACCGCGAAGTTCAATCGGTCCACCCCCGCGGCGACCCGGCCCGCCCGAGCACCGGGGTGTTCTCGACCCGCTCCCCGGACCGCCCGAACCCGATCGGCCTCCACCCGGTCACCGTGACCGCGGCCGAGCCGGGTGTCCTGACGGTGACCGGCCTGGAAGCGATCGACGGCACGCCGATCCTGGACGTCAAGCCGGCCCTGGGCGAGGTGGCCGAGCGCTGACCGACGCGTTCGAACCGTCCCCGATTCGTGGCCGCAGCCGCAAACGCCGCCGGCGCGGCCACGGACGAACTTCTGGCACCTGCTTCTCGCGGGTGCCGCGGGGCGCGGCTTGGTCGGTGCCTTGTGGGTCGGCCTCGACTTGGCCCGCGCCGTCTACAACGCGGCGGGAACCGTGCTCTCCCAAGGCGCGCTGGGAACCGGGCACTCCGACGACGCGCGATACGGGCGCGTCGCACTCAGCCTGGGGCAATGATCAGTAGGTCTTGAAGCCCTTCCCGGTCTTCCGCCCCAGCCGCCCGGCCGTCACGAGGTGCTCCAGCAGTGGTGCCGGCGCGAAGCCCTCCTCGCGGAACTCGTTGTACAGCGTCCGCTGAATCGCCAGCGACACGTCCAGCCCGACGACGTCCAGCAGCTCGAACGGCCCCATCGGCAGGCCGCAGCCGACCTTCATGGCCGTGTCGATGTCGTCCGCTTCCGCGTAGTGGGCCTCCAGCATCTTGACCGCGTCGTTGAGGTACGGGAACAGCAGCGCGTTCACGATGAAGCCGGCTCGGTCGCCGCAGTGGACGGCGTGCTTGCCGACCGCCGCGCAGACCGCGCTCGCCGTCGAGACCACGTCCGGCGCGGTCGCGATCGTCGACACCACCTCGACGAGCTTCATCACCGGTGCCGGGTTGAAGAAGTGGAGACCGACCACATCGGACGGCCGGGACGTCGCCGCCGCGCACTCGATCACCGGCAGCGAAGACGTCGTCGTGGCGAGCACCGCGCCCGGGCGGACGACCTCGTCCAGTGCCGAGAACACCGCCTGCTTCACCGAAAGCTCCTCGGCGACCGCCTCCACGACCAGGTCGACGTCGGCCAGCGCCTCGAAGTCCGTCACCGGGGTAATCCTGGCCAGCGCCGCCGAAGCGTCCTCTTCGGACAGCTTGCCGCGGACCACGGCCTTGTCGAGCGACTTCTTCACCTTCGCCACGGACGCCTGGGCCTTCTCCAGGCTCCGGGCGCGCAGCACGACGTCGAGGCCGCGCTTCGCGAACACCTCCGCGATGCCCGTGGCCATCGTCCCGGTGCCGACCACGCCGACCCGCGACACCGGCCGCGGCGGCGTGGCGTCCACAGTGGACGCGACGTCGGAAGCGACCACGTTCGGCGAGTCCGGGGCGTCGTAGGTGTAGAAGCCGCGGCCGGTCTTGCGGCCGAGCAGGCCGGCCGTGATCATCTGCTTGAGCAGCGGCGCCGGGGCGTGCAGGCGGTTGCGGGACTGGTGGTACATCGTGTCGAGGATTTCGTTCGCCGTGTCCAGCCCGATCAGGTCGAGCAGCGCGAGCGGGCCCATCGGGTAGCCGCAGCCGAAGCGCATCGCGGCGTCGAGGTCTTCGCGCGTGGCGTAGCGCTGCTCGTACATCCGCACCGCGTGGTTGAGGTAGCCGAACAGCAGCGCGTTCGCGATGAACCCGGCCCGGTCGCCGATCACCACCGGCACCTTGCCGAGCCGCTCGGCGAACTCGACCACCTCGGTGACCACCTCGGGCTCGGTCACCACGGTCTTGACGATTTCGACGAGCTTCTGCACCGGCGCCGGGTTGAAGAAGTGCATGCCGACGACCTTGCCGGGACGCGTGGTGTGCACGCCGATCTCGGTGATCGACAGCGACGACGTGTTGGAGGCGAACACGACCTCGGGCCGGGTGATCTTGTCGAGCTCGGTGAAGACGTCGGCCTTCAGCTCGAGGCTCTCCGGGATCGCCTCGATCACCAGGTCCACATCGGACAGATCGGAAAGCGAGGTGCTGTACCGGATCCGGCCGAGGAGCGCGTCACGACCGGGCGCGTCCAGCTTGCCACCGGAGAGCGCCCGCTCGGTGGAGTGCCGCAGGTGCCCGCGGCCCCGCGCCACCCCCGCCTCGTCGAGCTCGACCGTGACGACGTCGAGCCCGCTGCGCGCGAGCACTTCGGCGATCCCGGCCCCCATCGTGCCCAGGCCGATCACTCCGACCGTCGAGATGTCCCGCGTCATCGAGGCCTCCAGAGATGTTACTCGCTGGTAATTGCCCCGATACTGCCACGCGGGACCGCGCGAAGCCCAGACGGAATCGAGTCAGTACCGCTCAAGTCACCCGGTCGGCGAACCCGCCTCATTCGCCGAAATTGCCGTCCACCAGCTCTTTCGCCTTCGTCAAGGCCGCCGAAGCCTGCGGGCCCGTCGCCCGCAGGAGGATCCGGTCGCCCTGCCGGGCGCCGAGCGACATCAGGGCCAGCACGCTGCGGCCGTCGGCCTCCTGGTCACCGAGCCGGACGGTGACTTCGGCGTCGAACTCGCTGAGCGTGCGCACCAGCACCGCGGCCGGCCGCGCGTGCAGCCCGACGTCGTTGCGCAGCTCCAGCTCGACCTCGGCGCCGCCCGCCGTGGGCTCGGCGGGTTCGAGGTCCTCGGGGATCCCGGCCGCCGCGGCGGCCTCGGCCACCGCCTGCCGCCCTTCGCCCGCCTGGGCCGCGACGGCCGCGGCGATGGCGCCCTCGACCAGCGGGCCGTCCGCGACGACGGCGGACGAGGGATCGGCCAGCGATTCGACGGCGAGCTCGGCGGTCATCTGCGCGCTGCCGAGGTCGTAGAGCAGCACGACGCCGTCGCCGCGGTCGGCGCGCTGGGTGGCCGCGACGACCTCGTCGTAGTCCGTGCCGATCGAGCCGTCGGCGAGGCCGCCGGCGGGCACGATGGTGACGTCCGGTGCCATCTGGGCGGCCAGTTCGGCCAGTCCTTCGGCGAGTTTGGCGCTGTGCGAAACGAGCACGATCCCCACGCTCACCGGGCGGCCTCCGCGAACGCGCGCAGCAGCAGCGCCGACGACCGGGCACCGGGGTCCATGTGCCCGACCGCGCGCTCGCCGAGGTAGGACGCCCGGCCCTTGCGCGGTACCAGCTCCACTGTGGACTCCGCACCGCGGTCGGCCGCGTCGGCCGCCGCGGTCAGCACGGCGGCGATGTCGCCGCCCTCCTCGGCCGCCTTCTCCGCGGCCGCGACCGCCGGGATCAGGGCATCGACCATGGTCGCGTCGCCGCCGACGGCCTTCCCGCGGGCCTGGACGCCTTCGAGACCGGCGCGCAGCGCGTCCAGCAGCGCCGGGACGTCGAGTTCGCCCGCGGCGCCCAGCTTGGCCGACGCGCGCAGGAAAGCCGTGCCGTACAACGGCCCCGCGGCGCCGCCGACCTTGGAGATCAACGTCGTCGCGACGAGCTTCAGCACCCCGCCCGGCGTGTCCGGCGCGCCCGCGTCGAGCGCCGCGACGACGGCCGCGAACCCGCGGTTCAGGTTCTCGCCGTGGTCGCCGTCGCCGATCGCGCGGTCGAGGTCGATCAGTTCCACCCGGTGCTCGGCGACCACCGCGGCGGCGGCGCGCACGGCCGCCTCGACCCCTTCGGCCTTGCAGGTCATCAGCGCCCCCACCGCAGCGCCGGGGTGTTCACCGGGGCGTCCCAGAGCTCGGTCAGCTCGTCGTCCAGTTTGAGCAACGTCAGACTCATCCCCTGCATCTCGAGGCTGGTGATGTACGGGCCGACCAGCCGGCGTTCGACCACGATCCCACGCTCGGCCAGCAGCCGCTCGGCGATGCCGTGGGCCAGGTACAGCTCGACGAGCGGGGTGCCGCCCATCGAGTTGGTGAACAGCAGGACGCGGTCGCCCGAGGCGAACGGCAGGTCCGTGACGACGGCCTCGACCATCCGCGCCACCAGGGCGTCGGCCGGTTCGAGCGGGATGCGCTCGCGGCCGGGCTCGCCGTGGATGCCGATGCCGAACTCGATCTCGCCGTCGCCGAGGTCGAAGCTCGGGGTGCCGGCGTGCGGCACGGTCGGCGCCGTCAGCGCGACGCCGATCGAGCGCACCTGGCCGATCACCTTCTGCGCCAGCGCGGTCACGGCGTCGAGCGAGTCCCCGCGCTCGGCGGCGGCGCCGGTGAGCTTCTCCAGCAGCACCGTCCCGCCGACCCCGCGGCGGCCGGCGGTGTAGGTCGAGTCCTTGACCGCGACGTCGTCGTCGATCACGACGCTGCGCACGTCGAGGCCCTCGGCCGCGGCCAGCTCGGCGGCGGTCTCGAAGTTCAGCACGTCACCGGTGTAGTTCTTCACGATGAGCAGCGCGCCCGCGTCACCGGTGGTCGCGGTGACGGCGGCCTGCACGGCGTCCGGCGTCGGGGAGGTGAACACCGCGCCCGGGACGGCGGCGGCGAGCATGCCGGGGCCGACGAACCCGCCGTGCAGCGGCTCGTGCCCGGACCCGCCCCCGGAGATGACGGCGACCTTGCCCGCGACCGGCGCGTCGGCCCGGACCACGACATCGGGGTCGTACTGGACGCGCAGGACGTCGGAGTGCGCGGCGGCGAGCCCCCGCAGTGACTCCGCGACCACGTTCGCCGGATCGTTGATGATCTTCTTCACGGCAACCTCCGGCACATCGGCGGGTGGGGTGCCCCCTTCCTACCTCCCCGCGCGGCCCACCGCCAGGTCAGGGTTTGGGGAGCTTCGTGACGACGTTTTTCGCGACGGTCACCGCTTTGCCGCACGGGTCGTCGCTGCTCGCTTCGGCGGCGTAGTTCTCGTACTCCACCTGGGCCAGTTCGACGTCGTCGCCCTCCCACGGCCGGTGCTGCCACTGCACCGCGCACCGCGACGCGCTCGCGCTCGTCTGCTTCTGGAACGCCGTGACCCCGCCGCCGATGTCCACCTTGGAGTAACCGTCGCCGACGATCGGGGGCAGCCCCGGCAGGAACTTGACGGTGACCTTCGGGTCCTTGCCCTTCCACTCACAGGAGTGCAGGCCCGCGGGCGTGGACTTCGCCGACGGCGCGACGGCGGACACGGCCGAGGTGTCGGCCATCGCGCACGGGTCGGCCGTCAGCACGGTGCCCGGCGGCGTCGAGTACTTCTCCGGCGAGTTGTGCACCTTCTGGACGGCCGCCTCCAGCAGCGCCCGCCCGGGCCGGCACGGGTCGTCGCCGGCATAGGTGGCCGACACGGTGATCCCCAGGTCCGGGTTCAGCGCCGTCATCGCCGCGAGCGTGCAGTCGGTGTCGCCGGACTTGTTCACGCGCAGCGGGAGCCCGCCGACCTGGCCGGTCGTCTTGTCGATGCCGGGCAGCAGGGCGTTCCCGAGTTCGACCTCGAGCCGGATCGTCTTGCCGCCGGGGTCCTTCAGCTCGTTCCGGCAGGTGTCGAAGGCGATCGACGACTGCCTCGGGTCGTCTTCGATCGTGCCGAGGCCGAGCGCGCCGAGGGCGTCCTTGGTCAGGAACTGGCACGGCTTGATCGTGCGCAGCACGTTCGCCGCCACGGCGGCGTCGGTGATCGGGCCGTCGGTCTGCTGCCCGGTGCCGCCGGCCGCCGCGGGGACCGTGGTGCGGCCGAAGTTGGACCGGCCGAGGTCCGGCCCGCACGCGGTCAGCGGCAGGGCGAGCGCGGTGACCAGCAGGAACAGCTTCGGGAGACGGCGGCGCCGAGCGTCAAGGAACACGCGATGCACGGTAGCCGCACCCTCGCGCCGTTGTCCGGACAACCCGGCTATTCGCCCGCGGCGGGCGCCGTGTCTTCCGTCTCGGTCGACGCCGGGACGACGAGCGGCCGCACCTTCGCCCAGACGACGAAGAGCACGGCGACGACCAGCATTCCGATGCCGGCCCACAGGTTGATGTTGACGCCCGCCGCCTTCTGGATCTCCGCGTCGGAGGTGAAGCCGATGCCCATCACCGTGAGGATCACGCCGTAGACGCCGATCAGCAGGGCGATGATCAGCCGGATGTCGAAGGCGCCCGCCTTGTGGGGCCGCGCGCCGGACTCGGTAGCCATTCCGACCTCCTAGAAGATGGCGTTGAGGGCGATGGTCAGGATGAGCACGATGCCCGCGAGCAGGCCCGGCTTGCGGTACCAGCCCGCGTTCTCGCCGGTGTCGTCGTGCTTGAGCGAGTCGCGCGGGGTGAGCGAGTAGACCAGCCCGACGAGCTCCTCGTCCGGCTTCGGCCTGGTGGCCAGCGACACCACGACGCTCGCGACGATGTCGACGACGAACGCGGTCCCGGCGGCGACGAAGCTGATGCCCTGCCCGGTGAGGCCGAGCACCCCGGCCTGCGAGAGGCTCCAGACGGTGATCGCCGACGCCGTCCCGAGCACGAGGCCCACCCAGCCGGCGTGCGGGGTCATCCGCTTCCAGAACATGCCGAGGATGAACGTCGCGAACAGCGGCGCGTTGAAGAACGAGAACAGGTCCTGCAGGTAGTTCAGGATGTTGCCGGAGTTCGACGCGATGAACGCGGTGCCGATGGCGAGGATCGTGCCGGCCGACGTCACGACGCGGCCCAGGTTCAGGTAGTAGTGGTCCGGCTTGTCCTTCTTCACGTACGTCTGCCAGATGTCGTACGTGAACACGGTGTTGAACGAGCTGAGGTTGGCCGCCATGCCGGCCATGAAGGACGCGAGCAGACCGGCGATGGCGATGCCGAGCATGCCGTTCGGGAGCAGGTCGCGCATCAGCAGGAGCAGGGCGTTGTTGAACGTGACGCCGCTTTCGGCCTTGCCACCGTCGAGCAGCACCTGCTTGTCCTTGACGTACTCGGACACGCTGACCGCGGCGATCATGCCGGGGATGATGACGATGAACGGCACCAGCATCTTCGGGAACGCGCCGATGATCGGCGTCCGGCGGGCGGCGGACATGCTCTTCGACGCCATCGCGCGCTGGACCTCGACGAAGTTCGTCGTCCAGTAGCCGAACGAGAGGACGAAGCCGAGCCCGAACACGATGCCCAGCACCGACAGGATGCTGTTGCCGAAGCCGGTCAGGTTGTCGCCGGGCCAGGAGTGCAGCTGCGCCGAGCCGCCGGGGCTGTTGGTGACCTTGTCGACCAGGCCCTCCCAGCCGCCGACCTTGACCAGGCCGACGATCGTCAGCGGCACCAGCGCGATGACGATCACGAAGAACTGCAGGACCTCGTTGTAGATGGCCGCGGAAAGGCCGCCGAGCGCGGTGTAGGAGAGCACGATCGCGGCGGCGACGATGATCGACACCCACAGCGGCCAGCCGAGCAGCAGGTTCACGACGCTGGCCAGCAGGAACAGGTTCGCGCCCGCGATCAGGATCTGAGCGGCGGCGAAGCTGATGCCGTTGACCAGGTGGGCCGGCTTGCCGAAGCGCCGCCGCATGAACTCGGGGACGCTGCGCACCTTCGAGCCGTAGTAGAACGGCATCATCACGATGCCGAGGAACAGCATCGCCGGGATGGCGCCGATCCAGAAGTAGTGCACGGTCGGCAGGCCGTACTGGGCGCCGTTGGCCGACATGCCCATCACTTCGACCGCGCCGAGGTTCGCGGAGATGAACGCCAGGCCGGTGACCCACGCGGGCAGGGAGCGGCCGGACAGGAAGAAGTCGAGGCTGCTGGACACCTGCCGCCGTGCCAGGTACCCGATGCCGAGCACCAGCACGAAGTAGAACGCCAGCTCGATGTAGTCGATCGCGCTGGCATCGAGTCGCAGGTTCGCATCGGCTAGGACGAGCACCCGACCCACCTCATTTCAAACTGGACAACAACCCACAGGAATCACCACTGTCCTGTCGGTTCCGGACAGTACTGCATGGATTCAGGGTCGGCACGTTGACCTGTCCACAGTGGCCAGAGGGCGCGTCCCCCTGGCTGCTACCAGGGGAAACGCGCCCTCGTTCACACGCCGCGGGAGCGGCGGCCGGTCACCGGTCGGTCGGGACGGCGATCTCGCCTTCCTCGTCGATCAGCCGCGCGAGCACGGCGTCGGGCAGGTAGGTCCGGTGCGGGTAGCCCGGGCCCCAGGAGTTGAGGATCGGCACGGCGCCCAGCTCGTCGGCCCGCGGGTTGCCGAGCACGGCGTGCACGTCGTCGACCGACTTGGCCCAGCGGAACGCCTTGATGCCCTGCTTGGCTTCCGGCGCGTACTGCTCGCGCTGCTGCCAGTCGTCGCCGGCGTAGGAGTCGTCCCACAGGACGTGCCCGGTTTCGGCGAGCACCTCGGCCGCGGCGCGGACGGACGTGCCGTTGTCGTCGCCGGGGTTGGTCTCGGGCCACTCGTCGCGCTTCTTGGCCGAGTCCCACAGCCAGCGGGCGGCGTACTCGCTGCCGTTGAAGATCGACATGCACCGCGACCACCCGAACCCGACACAGGCACCCTCGCGGCCCTGGTCGTAGAACGCGTACCAGGCGTCGGTGTCCGGCGTCCCGCCCGGCTCGAGGCACACGCAGTGCCCGCCGCGCACCCGGCCGAGCTTCTTGACGCCGGCCTTGGCGATGAAGAACTCCCCGGAGGTCTCGTCCTGCTCCGGCTCGTCGAACGCGGAGTACCAGTTGACCCCGATCACGACGGGCGCCCGCGTGGGCCGGTCGTCGTCGGCCAGCGCGGACAGCGGATACCTTTCGACGTGCCGCCAGTCGTCCGGAATGAACCGCCCCAGCCGCGGGTCGACCGGATCGGAACCGAGTGGGCGATAACGCATGACTTCCTCCTCCGTGCAGCCGAAAAACGCGCGCGCACCGGCCGGCTGGCACGCGCACACCGAGCTCGAAGGCGGACTGAAACGTTGGCACGACGAAGAAAGACGGCCGAGCGCACCACCCTCCGGCCACGCCGGACGCACCGGCGGAACCCCTCGAATCGAGTGTCCCACGAGCCCGGGGAATAAGATCCCGAACTCACCCGAACAGCGCAGGAATCAGGCGCAAAAAAGACCTGGTCACAGCGCCGCGGCCGATCACGTCAATGATTTCCTTGCGGAGTAATCGACCCGGAATCAGATACCGGAATTCGGCATCGATCCGGTATCGGCGCGGAGAACGATTACCGCACCTGCCGGCAAGGGCCCGTCCTGACCGCCGCCGCAGTCTTGCTGGCCGGCTGCTCAGCCGGATCGGCCACAAGGGGCACGACCACCACGACGACCGTCACCGTCACCCGGTCGATCGTCGAGCCTTCGACGGCCGAAGCGGCCGCACCGGCCTCGACAGGTCGGATCACCAAGCAGATCGGCGAGGAGATGGGCATCTACCCCGGCGCCCAGGGCTCGGCGAAGGGACCGGCGACGGCGACCGGCACGATCACCGAGATCAAGAAGTCGCGAAGCACGTTCACCGGAGGCTTCGGGCTCGCCGACCACGGGCTTCTCATCCTGGGAGGACTGACCGAACCCAGCACCTACGCCATCTCGTTCGACGTCCGGTGAAGCTCAGTCCACCCGGCGGAACCGCGGCACCGGCCCACCGTCCGTCTCCACCGTCTCGGTGAACATCACCTTCGGCCGCACCCACAGCCCGCGCTCGCCGTACAGAGCCCGGTACACCACGAGCTCCTCCTCGGTCTCGCTGTGCCGCGCCACGCCCAGCACCTCGTACTCCCCGCCCTTGTAGTGGACGTACCGCCCCGGGAGCACCTCAGAACAGCCTGAACTCGTCGGATTCGATGCCGCGCAGCTCGTCGTAGTCCAGGGTCAGGCAGCGGATCCCGCGGTCCTCCGCCAGCGTCCTGGCCTGCGGCTTGATGATCTGGGCCGCGAACACGCCCTGCACCGGGGCCAGCAGCGGGTCGCGGTTGAGCAGTTCCAGGTACCGCGTCAGCTGCTCGACGCCGTCGATTTCGCCGCGGCGCTTGATCTCCACCGCCACCGAACGGCCGTCGGCGTCGCGGGCCATGATGTCGACCGGGCCGATCGCCGTCGGGAACTCGCGGCGGACCAGGGTGTAGCCGTCGCCGAGGGTCTTGATGTGCTCGGCCAGCAGTTCCTGCAGGTGCGCCTCGACGCCGTCCTTCTGCAGGCCCGGTTCCGCGCCGAGGGCCTGGGTGTAGTCGTGGAAGACCTCGTCGATCGAGATCACCAGCTTTTCGCCCTGCTTGTTCTCGACGATCCAGAGCTTGCCGTCCTCGATCAGCCAGCAGGGCGGGCTCATCCAGTTCAACGGCTTGTACGCGCGGTCGTCGGAGTGGACCGACACCGAGCCGTCGGACTTCACGAGCAGCAGGCGGGTGGCCATCGGCAGGTGGGCGGTGAGCCGGCCGGCGTAGTCGACCTGGCACCGCGCGATCACGAGACGCACCCGAGGAGGGTAGGACAGGTCCGGGATACTGGGCGGGTGGACCCCATTCAGCGTGTCGCGTCCCGCGAGGTGTACCGGAACAACTGGATGACCGTGCGGGAGGACGAAATCCGCCGCCCGGACGGCTCGCCGGGCATCTTCGGCGTGATCGACAAACCCGCGTACGCGCTCGTCATCCCCCAGGACGGCGACCGGTTCCGGCTGGTCGAGCAGTTCCGCTACCCGGTCGGCGAGCGCCGCTGGGAGTTCCCGCAGGGCACCGCGCCCGGCCGCGCCGACGTGCCGCCCGCCGAGCTCGCCGCGCGCGAGCTGCGCGAGGAAACCGGGCTGCGGGCCGGGTCGATGGTCGCGCTCGGCAAGCTGGACGTCGCGCCCGGCATGAGCAGCCAGCGCGGCTGGGTGTTCCTCGCCACGGACATCACCGAGGGCGAACCCGAGCGCGAGCTCGAAGAGCAGGACATGCGCAGCGCGTGGTTCCCGCGCGCGGACGTCGAGAAGATGATCCTCGCCGGCGAGATCACCGACGCGCAGTCGGTCGCCGCGTGGGCCCAGCTCATGCTGTACGAGCGGCTCCGGCCCTGAGCATCCCGCGGATGACGAGGTGGTGGAACGGCTTGATCACCGCGAAGTAGGCCGGCCCGACGCGGTTGTGGAAGTGCACGATCGTGCCGAGCCGGTACCCGCGGGGCACCGCTTCGACCGTCAGGTACCCGGTCAGGTGACTGTCGTCCACGCCCGCGACCAGGTAGCGCTCCGGATCGCCGGCGCGGACGGTGAAGAACGCGACCCGGTCGCCGGGCGCGAACCCGACGTCCTCGGGGCGAAGCCGGCCGGTCCGCGGCACCGACGCGGTGTCCAGTCGCAGGGCCTTGGCGAGCAGGTAGCGGACGCCGAAGAGCCCCTTCACCCACCACGGCGACCAGCCGAACACGCCCGCGACGAACTCGCGCAGGCTGTTCTCGCTCGCGATCTCCTTGAACTCGACGTAGTCCGCGCCCTTGGCGAACGGTTCGGTCATGTCCGTCTCCCCAGTACGAGTTCCAACGCGCTTTTGAGCTGACGGCCGGACAGCGGCGGCACGACCTGCCCGGCGCCGACGACGACCAGGTACAGCGCCTGCGCGAGGCCGGCGTCGCCGCTGATCTCGGTCAGGTAGCCGACGCGGGTCCGGTCGACGCGCTCCTGGACCGCCCGCGCTTCGGCGTCCTGCAAGGCCCACGCCCGGACGGCGATCTCGAGGCCCAGACCCGGTCCCGGCGCCAGGACGAGCTTCAGCAGCGCGCCCAGCCGGTCGGCACCCGCGGCGTCGGCCTGCTCCATGAACCGGGTCGTGCGCTCGGTTTCGAAGTGCGCCAGCAGAGCGGTCCGGTAGCCGGTGATGCCCTTGAAGTGGTGGTAGAACGAGCCCTTCGACAGGCCGAGCCGCTCGGTCAGCCGCTCGATGGTCACCGACGGCGCCCCCTGCTCCGCCAGCAGCACCAGCCCCGCGTCCAGCCAGTCCCGTTTGCCCGCCATGGCCATACCATACCGTATGGTACGGCTCGCGGGCAGCGAGAAACGGAACTTTCCCTACGAAAGCTCCGCTCAGTCGGGCCAGGAAGGCTTGCGCTTTTCCAGGAACGCCGCCATGCCTTCGCGGGCGCCGGGCAGCTGCGACGCCGCGGCCATCACCTCGAGCGCGACGGCGTACGCGTCGGCCTCGGGCCGGTCGAGCTGGGCGTAGAGCGTCACCTTGCCCATCGCCTTGCTCGCGCGGCTGCCGCGGGTCGCCCGCGCCAGCAGTTCCGCGACGGCGTCGTCGAGCTGGTCGTCCGGCACGACGCGGTTGACCAGGCCCCACTCCAGCGCGGTGGGCGCGTCGATGACGTCGCCGGTCAGCGCCAGCTCCATCAGCCGCTTGCGGCCGATGGAGCGCGCCACCGGCACCGCCGGCGTGTGGCAGAACCAGCCGCCCTTGCCGCCCGGCAGCGCGAAGCCCGCGGACTCGGCGGCGATCGCGAGGTCGCACGACGCCACGAGCTGGCAGCCCGCCGCGGTGGCCAGGCCGTGCACCCGCGCGATGACCACCTGCGGCACGGACTCCATCGTCTTCATCAGGTCCGTGCACAGCGTCAGCAGCTCGCGCACACCCATCAGGTCACGCGCGGCGACGTCGCCGAAGTCGTGGCCGGCGGAGAACACCGGGCCCGCGCCGGCCAGGACGATGCCGGTCGCGTCGGACGTCCCCGCCTCGTGGAACGCGGCGAGCAGCTCGGCCAGGTGGTCCGCGGACAGCGAATTGCGCCGCGCCGCCCGGTTCATGGTGATCGTGACGGTGTCGCCGTCCCGCTTGACCAGGATGTGTTCGTACTCGGTCATGCCCCGACGGTAACTCCTCGGAACGTACGCCGATAGCTGTCCGGTCCGACGCCGACCTCGGCGCGCATCCGGCGCCGCAGGTTCGCCGCCGTCCCCAGGCCGGACCGCTCGGCGACGCGCTCGACCGGCAGCGACGTCGTCTCCAGCAACCGCTGAGCGAGCCGGACGCGCTGGACGCGCAGCCAGCGCCCCGGGGTGACGCCGGTGGCCGCGGCGAACTCGCGGTGGAACGTCCGCTCGCTCATCCGCGCGTGCTCGAAGAGGTCCTCCACGCCGATCCCGGAGCCGAGCCGGGCCAGCGCCCAGTCCATTGTGGACGTCAGGCCGGGGCGCGACGCCGCGGGCACCGGGGTGTCGACGTACTGCCGCTGCCCGCCTTCCCGCGCCGGCGGCATCACCAGGCGGCGCGCCAGCGCGGCGGCGACGTCGGCGCCGTGGTCGCGGCGGACCAGGTACAGGCAGAGGTCGAGGCCGCCGACGACACCCGCGGACGTCAGGACGCCACCGTCGTCGGTGTAGAGCACGTCCCGCTGGAGGTCGGCCCGCGGCGCGAAGCGCGCCAAGGCGTCGAGGTCGCGCCAGTGGGTGGTGGCCGGGCGGCCGTCGAGCAGGCCCGCGGCGGCCAGGGTGAACGCGCCGGAACACAGCCCCGCGACCGTGCGCCCGTCCCGGTGCGCCCGGCGCAGCGCCGTGACGGCGGCGGACGGCACCGGCGCGAGGGGGTCGTCACGGCCCGGCGCCAGCACGAGGTCGCAGCCGTCGAGCCCGGCCAGGCCGTGCGTCGCCGCGACGTCACCGAACGGCGAAAGAGCCGTGCGCACGCGGCCCGCGCTGCACAGCCGCACGGTGAACGGGCCGATCCCGCTGTCGGTCCGGTCCTGGCCCCAGACCTCGCCGATCACCGCGAGGTCGAACGCCCGGGTGCCGGGCAGCAGCAGAACGCCGATCGTGCGCATGGCAGGAAAGTACCGCATCGCGCGTCTTCTGCCACTCCCCTGCGTGGGTACCGCCCGCGAAACTCGACGGCATGACCGAAACGGCACTCATCCTGATCGACGTCCAGCGCGGGTTCGACGACGCGGCTTTCTGGGGCCCCCGCAACAATCCCGGCGCCGAAGCCAACATGAAGGCGCTGCTCGACGCGTGGCAGGAGCGGCGGCTGCCCGTCGTGCTCGTGCACCACGACTCGACGAAACCGGATTCGCCCCTGCGGCCCGGCCAGCCCGGCAACGACTTCAAGCCCGAACTCGACGGCGCGCGGCCGGACCTGGTGTTCGGCAAGAAGGTCAACTCGGCCTTCATCGGCGACGTCGACCTCGACGCGTGGCTGCGCAAGCGCGGCATCACGAGCTTCGTCCTGGCGGGGATCCAGACGAACTTCTGCTGCGAAACCACCGCGCGGATGGGCGGGAACCTGGGCTACGACGTGACTTTCGCCCTCGACGCGACGTTCACGTTCGACCTCCCCGAGGTGACCGCCGACGAGCTGTACCGCGTGACGGCGGCGAACCTGGCGAACCAGTTCGCCACCGTCAAGTCCACAAAGGACATCCTGGCGGCGCTCAGCTGAGCCCGTTGCGCTCCCGGACCAGCGAGACGATGCCGTCCATGATGTCGGTCAGCTCGTAGTCCTTGGGCGTGAACACCCGGGCGATGCCGCGTTCGGTGAGCAGCGCGGCGTCGTCCGGCGGGATGATCCCGCCGACGATCACCGGCACGTCGCCCGCGCCCGCGGCGCGCAGGCCGTCGACGACGTTCGGGACGACTTCCAGGTGCGAGCCGGACAGCACGGACAGCCCGACCACGTGCACGCCCTCCTGCACGGCGGCCGCGACGATCTGCTCCGGCGTCAGCCGGATGCCCTGGTAGACGACCTCGAAGCCGACGTCGCGCGCCCGGACCGCGACCTGCTCGGCGCCGTTGGAGTGCCCGTCGAGGCCCGGCTTGCCGACCAGGATCCGCAGTCGCTCACCCAGTTCCGCTTCGGTGGCGCGGACGCGTTCGCGCACCCGCTCGATCCCCGGGTCGCCGCTGCCGCCGGGCGCCGCGGAAACCCCGGTGGGCGCCCGGTATTCGCCGAACACCTCGCGCAGCGCGCCGGCCCACTCGCCGGTGGTCACGCCGGCCCGCGCACAGTCCACAGTGGCCTCGAAGAGGTTTTCCGTGGTGCGCGCGCGTTCCTTGAGCGCGGCCAGCGAGCGCTCGACGGCGTCGTTGTCACGCCCGGTGCGCCACTCCTCGATCGCGGTGACGGCGGCCTTTTCGACGGCGGGGTCGATGGTCTCGATCGCCTTGGCGCCTTCGGCCTGCAGCGGCGACGGCTCGGTCGTCTCGAACTTGTTGACCCCGACCAGGACCCGCTCGCCGTTCTCCACCCCGCGGCGGAATTCGGCCAGCGAGGTGACCAGCTGCGACTTCATGTAGCCGCTTTCGACCGCGGCGACCGCGCCGCCGAGGTCCTGCACGCGCGCGATCTCCTCGCGCGCGCCGGTCATGATCTCGTCGACCTTGGCCTGGATGACGTGCGAGCCGTCGAAGATGTCCTCGTACTCCAGCAGGTCGGTCTCGAACGCGAGCACCTGCTGCATCCGCAGCGCCCACTGCTGGTCCCACGGCCGGGGCAGCCCGAGGGCCTCGTTCCAGGCGGGCAGCTGGATCGCGCGGGCGCGGGCGCCGCGGGACAGCGACACCGCGAGCATCTCCAGCACGATCCGCTGGACGTTGTTCTCCGGCTGGGCTTCGGTGAGACCGAGCGAGTTGACCTGGACGCCGTAGCGCAGCCGGCGCGCCTTGGGATCCGTTACGCCGTACCGGTCCCGCGTGATCTCGTCCCAGAGCGCGGTGAACGCGCGCATCTTGGACATCTCCTCGACGAACCGCACGCCGGCGTTGACGAAGAACGAGATCCGCGCGACGACCTTGGCCATGTCGGCCTGGTCGACCTGCCCGGAGTCGCGGACGGCGTCGAGCACGGCGATCGCGGTGCACAGCGCGTAGGCGACCTCCTGCGTCGGCGTCGCGCCGGCTTCCTGCAGGTGGTAGCTGCAGATGTTGATCGGGTTCCACTTCGGCACGTGGTGCACGGTCCACGCGATCATGTCGGTGATCAGCCGCAGGCTCGGCCCCGGCGGGAAGATGTACGTCCCGCGGGACAGGTACTCCTTGATGATGTCGTTCTGCGTGGTACCGGTGAGCTTCGCGAGGACCTCGTCGACGTCGCGCCCCTCGGCTTCGGCCTGCTCGCGCGCCACGGAGACGTACAGCGCGAGCAGCCACATGGCCGGCGCGTTGATCGTCATCGACGTGTTCGCCTCGGCGAGCGGGATGCCGTCGAAGAGGCGCCGCATGTCGCCGATGTGCGACACCGGCACGCCGACCTTGCCGACCTCACCGCGCGAGAGCTGGTGGTCCGGGTCGTAGCCGGTCTGGGTGGGCAGGTCGAAGGCGACCGAGAGCCCGGTCTGCCCCTTGGCGAGGTTGCGCCGGTACAGCTCGTTCGACGCGGCGGCGGACGAATGCCCCGCGTACGTGCGCATCACCCACGGTCGGTCTCGCTCGCGGTCCGTTGGGTACGGCACTGGGCACCTCCGGCGGTGGACGTTTCGTCGAGTGTACCGACCGGTAACTTGCGGTGGCAGTGGAATCGAACACGTCCGGGTGACTTCGCACGCGCTGCCGTCAACCGGCCGGAGCACCCGGTTCCGGCGGCGCTTGGCGGGCCTTCGCCTCGTCGATGGCCTTGGTCAGCAGGTCGCGCACGCGCTTCGGCTCCCCGACGCCGATCAGCGTCACGGCGCCGGGCGTGCCGAACGTGAGCGTGCCGGTGCGCGACGGTCCGGGCTTGAGGACCGGCGCCGCCAGGCCGGCCAGTTCGCTGGCGCGCTCCTTCTGCCGGAACAGGCCCGAGCGCGCGATGATCCGGCTGTCGGTCACCGCGTACGTCGTCCGGCCGAGCGCGAGGTAGCGGACGAGGGAGCGGCCGACCGCGCCGTAGAGCCCGAGGGCCAGCACGACCACGGCCACGACCGCGGTGGCACCGGACGGCCGCTGGGTGAGCAGGAACCAGACCGCGGCGGCGGTGACGACGAGCCCGGCAGGGGCGACCACCCCGTCCGCGGCGACGTAGAGCGGGCGCTGGACCGGTTCTCCCGCCCAGAGCACGCGCTCACCGGGCAGAAGCTCGATTTCCCCTGCTGACATGGCCGAACACTACTCCGCCGGGACCCCTCCCGCCGAGCCTCGAGCGCGCCGCGCACCCTGCGTGGACGGTCGATCGCGCGGAGCACCGGCGCTGTGACGGAAATCCGCGAGACCAGGGCGTTCCCGTCGATTAGCGTGGCGCCCGTGACGTGGAGTGTGTACGGGTCTTACCTGGTCATCGTGGTCCTGATCGTGCTCGCGCCGGGGCCCGACACGATGGTGATGCTGAAGAACGCGCTGTCCGGCGGGTTCCGCGGCGGGCTGCTCGCTTCGCTCGGCATCTTCACCGGCAACGCCGTGCAGGGCAGCGCCGCGGCGCTCGGGCTCGGCGTCCTCATCGCGCGGTCGCAGCCGGTGTTCCTCGCGCTGAAGTGGGCCGGCGCGGCCTACCTCGTCTTCCTCGGCTTCCAGGCGCTGCGCGGGGCGTGGCGCGGCAACTACGACGTCGTGGAGCAGGCGCAGCGCCGCAAGGGCGGCGGCTTCCGGCGGTTCCGCGAAGGCTTCCTCTCCAACATCACCAACCCGAAGGTGCTGGTGCTGTACCTGTCCGTGCTGCCGCAGTTCCTCGACCCGGTGCGCACGACGACGTGGGACGCGCTGGCGCTGGCCTACACCGTCGCGGTGCTCGGCGTGGTCTGGCTCCTGGTGCTGCTGGCGTTCGTGCACCGCGTGCGGGCGTGGCTCGCGCGCCGCCGGGTCCGCCGTACGCTGGACGGCGTCACCGGCACCGCGCTGCTCGGCTTCGGAGCCGCACTCGCACTGGAGTCCTGATGTCCCTGAGCACGTACGCGGGGTTCGCCGCGATGATGGCGTTCCTGGCGATGATGCCGGGGCCGGACACGATGGTCGTGCTGAAGAACGCGTTGACCGGCGGCGCGCGCGGCGGCGCGTGGGCGTGCGGCGGCATCACGGCCGCGAACTTCCTCCAGGGCACCGCGGCGGCCCTCGGCCTGGGCGCGGTGCTCACCCGCTCCCAGCCGGTGTTCGAAACGGTGAAGTGGCTCGGCGCGGCCTACCTGGTCTTCCTGGGCGTCCAGGCCCTGCGCGGCGCCTGGCGCGGTGACTACGCGGCGCTGGACGACGTCCGCCGCGCCCGCGCCTCCCGCGGCCGCCGGTTCCGCGAGGGGTTCCTCTCCAACATCACCAACCCCAAGGTGATCGTGCTGTACCTGTCGGTGCTGCCGCAGTTCCTGACCCCGTCGTCGACCTTCGCCGATTCGCTGCTGCTGGCGTACACGGTCGCGGCGCTGGGACTGGTGTGGCAGGTGCTGCTGCTGTTCTTCGTCCACCGCGTCCGCGGCTGGCTGCAGCGGCGCCGGGTCCGCCGCGCCCTCGACGGCGTCACCGGCACCGCGCTCGTCGGCTTCGGGGCCGCGCTCGCGCTCGAAGGCTAGAGCGTCCGGTCCAGCCAGTCGTAGATCCGGCCGGTCGCCAGGCGCTGGGCGCCGACGTGGCAGTGCGCGTCCGCGCCCTCCTCGGCGGTGAACGTCAGCAGCGTCTTCGGCGCGTTCAGGTGCGCGTACAGCCGGCGCGGCTCGGTCTCCCGCTCGCCGCCGAAGAACAGGTCGTCCGCCGCTTCGCAGACCAGCACCGGGCAGGTGATCTTCTCCGCGACGCCGCCCTCCAGCGTGTACTCCAGGAACTTCGCGACGAACTCGCGGTCGGTCGCCGCGCCCAGGACGTAGCGGCCGTGGTCGCAGGCCCAGCGCAGGGTCGGGTTCGCCTCGCGGCCGGCGGCGAGCAAGGCGTCGAACTCCGGGTCTTCCGCGGCGTTCGCCCGGCGGACGATCTCCGCGCGGTCCCAGGGCAGGGCGCCGACCACGGCCGCACCCGCGTCGTACACGCCGTCCACCGCGACGACCGCCGCCAGGCGGTGTTCGAACGCCGCCGCGCGCGGGGCCAGTACGCCGCCGAGGCTGACGCCCAGCAGTGCGACGCGGTCCGGATCGACGCCGTCGAGGCCGAGGGCGAAGTCCAGCACCGGCGTGACGACGTGTTCCCAGTCCGGCCGGAACACCAGGCCGCCGTCCCGGATCGCGCTCGGCTGGCCCGGGCCGTCGAAGGTCAGCACGTGGTAGCCGCGCTCGGCGCCGCCCGCCGCGCCCATGAAGTGGCACTCCTCGGCGCTGCCGTCGAAACCGCTGTGCATCAGCAGCAGCGGCTTCGGGCCGTCGCCCGGCGCGCGGTAGAAATAACCGCGCAGAACCGTTCCCTCGTAGGGGATTTCGACCGGTTCGGCGACGGCGGCCCGCCGGAAGCACTCGACGCTGCGGTCGTAGGCCGCCGCGATGCGCGGGTCCGCCGGGTCGCCGTGCAGGAAGAACTCCGACGAGAAGTAGTACGTCGACGCGCGCAGCAGCAGGTCGCGCGCGGTCACCGGGCTCGCGTCGGCCGCTTCGGCGTACAGGCGGTCGGCCAGGCCGCGGTAGGCGTCGTGCCAGCTGTCGTAGTCACCGGGCTTGACCGTCGACGCCGCCGCCAGGACCTCGCCGAAGTCCGAGCCGCCGTAGGACGCGTGGCCGAACAGGCGCAGGGTCTCGAACCAGAACTGCGCGTCTTCTTCGAACATGAGCTGCTTCATCGGATCTCTTCCTCCACGAAGGTTTCGAACGACCGGGCGGGCCGCCCGGTGACCCGCTCGACGACGGGCGTTACGCGGTCTTCGGTGCCACGGCGGATGTCCTCGTCGAGCGCGGCGAGCACGCGCGCGAAGCCGGCGGGGATGCCGGACGCGGTCAGGTGCGCCGCGAACTCGGCCGTGCCGACCGCGCGGTGGCGCACCGGGCGGCCGGTGCGGGCGGCGATGATCGATGTGGCTTCGGAATAGCTCAAAGCACCAGGGCCGGTCAGCACGTGTTCGGTGTTGTGCGGTTCGGCGTCGGTCAGCGCGCGGACGGCGACCGCCGCGATGTCGGCGGCGTCGACGAACGCGACCCGGCCGTCCCCGGTGGCGGTGACGACCTCGCCGTTCCGCACGCCCTGTGCCACCAGGTGCTCGCCGGTGAAGTTCTGCATGAACCACGACGGCCGCAGCACGGCCCACTCCGGCGCCGTCCGCACCAGCCGCGGCAGCTCGCCGAGGCCGGGGGTGTCGTCGGTGACGGCGGACGAGCTGAGCAGCACGATCCGGCGGACCCCGGCCTCGAGCGCGTCCGCCACGAACGGCGCCACCAGCCCCGCCGGCGCGGCCTCGCCGATCGGCGCGACCAGGTAGACGGCGGACGCGCCGCGCAGCGCGCCGGCGTGGGTGGTGCGGTCGGCCCAGTCGAACCGGACCTGACCGGCCTCGCCGGGCTTGCGAGTGGCCGCGCGCGCCGCGACGCCGTTCGCGCGCAGCCCCGCGACGACCCGGCGGCCGGTGGTGCCGGTGCCGCCGACGACCAGGACGTCAGCCACGGTCGCCGCCGGTGAAGGCCGCGGTCAGCTCGTCCGCGCCGCCGAGCAGGTCCGCCGCGGCCTGCGGGCTCCAGTAGTCGCGGTAGCGGCGGATCTCGCCGTCCTCGACGGTGATCACGGCGATGTACGACAGCTCGTACGGCTTCTGTGTCGCGACGACGACGCCGGCGACGGTGAACTCGGCGACGACCACGGCCGGGTCGGTGGTCTCGTGCACGGTCTTCGCCGTGACCTCCCGGATGTCCAGGAGGTTCGGGTAGTCGCGCAGGTACTCGCGGATGGCGTCCCGGCCTTCGACGCGCGCCGGGTAGCCCGGAGCGGCGAACGGGAACTCGAGGACGCCGTCCTCGGCCCAGAGCCCGGCGAACCCGGCCATGTCGTGCTTGAGCAGCAGATCGAGCGCGTGCTCGACGAAGTCGCGCATCGCAGCCTCCTTGAACGTTTGGACGATACGGTACCGTCCCGACGTCAGGATAGACGGGACGGTACCGTTCCGTCCACCCGCTACACTGCCGCCATGGCACGCACCCCGACCGGCGCCGCGGTCCTCCAGCCCGAGGTCACGCAGGCCATCAGCGAAGCCGTCATGTGGGAACTCGCCGAGCAGGGCTACGGGCGGCTGTCGATGGAAGCCGTGGCGAAACGCGCCGGCGTCGGCAAGAGCGCGCTGTACCGGCGGTGGGCGTCGAAGGAGCACATGATCGCCTCCGTGGTGACGGAGTTCAGCGTGACCCGCGCGGCGGAGGCCGACACGGGCTCGCTGCGCGGCGACCTGCGCGAGACGATGCAGGCGCTGATCGACTGGCTCACGCACCCGCTGTTCTCGCGGATCCTGCCGGACCTGGTCGCGGAGGACGCCCGCAACCCGGGCCACGGCGCCGGCCTGCGCGGAGCCATCGGCGGCCCGCGCCGCGAGGTCGGCGAGACGATGCTGCGCCGCGCGATCACCCGCGGCGAGCTACCCGCGGACCTGGACATGGAAATGGCGCTCGACGCCCTTGCCGCGCCCATCTACTGGCGGCTGGTGGTCCGGCAGGCCGAGGCGGAGCCGGACTACGTGGACCGCCTGGTGGCGTACGCCCTGCGCGCACTCGGCGCGCAGGACGCTTGACTCAGAGCAGGTCGGCCAGATCCATCGCGAAGTCGAACGGATCCGACACCGCCAGCTTGCCCTTGTGCGCGCCGGTCGAGGTGTACACGCGGGTCGTCGGATCCAGCCGGTAGCAGAAGATCGTGAGCCCGCGGACGTCGTCGGTCTCGTTCTCGACGCGCCAGAAGTGCGGGATCCCGGCGGCCGCGTACTCCGCGGGCTTGTCCGTCTGGTCGGCGGTGATCGAGCCCGGGGACATCACTTCGATCACCAGCGAGCAGTGCTCGGGCCGCAGTACGGTGTCGGCGTCCAGCGACGCGTCGTAGACCACCAGATCGGGGCGGCGGTTGAGCAACGGCACGTCCCGCAAGCGGAGATCGACGGCGAACTCCACCGCCAGCTCGGCCCCGCACGCCTCTTCGAGTGCGTAGGACATCCGCCGGATGATCTTCTGGTGCGGGCGGCGCGGGGCCGGGTTCACGACAATCGCTCCATCGACGATCTCGATGACACGGCAGACTTCTTCGGGCAGCGCTTCGTATCCTTCGGCCGAAAGGCCCTCGGGCGGGAGCACCATCCAGTCGGGCAGCGCCGTCATCGCAACCCCCTGTCCGCGGTTTACAGAAGTTTACGATACGCGTTCCGGACTCAGTTCCGCTCGGGCTCGCCGCTGACCCGCTCGATGCGCGCGCCCAGCCGGTTCAGGTTCTCCACGAAGTGGGGGTAGCCGCGGTCGATGTGGAAGACGTCCCAGACCTCCGTGACGCCGTCCGCGCACAGGCCCGCCAGCACCAGGCCGGCGCCCGCGCGGATGTCGGAGGCCCACACCGGGGCGCTCGACAGCTGGGAGACGCCGCGGACCACCGCGTGGTGGCCGTCCGTGCGGGCGTCGCCGGACAGGCGGACCATCTCCTCGATGAAGCGGAAGCGCGCCTCGTAGACGTTCTCCGTGATCATCGACGTGCCCTCGGACACCGCCGACAGCGCCACCGCGAAGGGCTGCAGGTCGGTCGCGAAGCCGGGGTACGGCAGCGTCACCCAGTCGACCGCCTTCGGGCGCTCGGGCTGGATCACGCGGAAGCCCTTGTCGTCGAACGTCTCGACCTCGGCGCCGGCCAGTTCCAGCTTGTTCAGCACCAGGTCGAGGTGGTGCGGGTTGACGCCGCGGACGGTGATGTCGCCGCGGGTCATCGAGGCGGCGAACGCCCAGGTCGCGCCGACGATCCGGTCGCCGATCACGCTGTGGGTGGTCGGGTGCAGCTTCTCGACGCCGTGCACCGTGAGCGTCGACGTCCCGGCACCTTCGATCTTCGCGCCCATCTCGGTGAGCATCGTGCAGATGTCGGCGATCTCGGGCTCGCGCGCGCAGTTGTCGATGACCGTGGTGCCCTCGGCCAGCACGGCCGCCATCAGGATGTTCTCGGTCGCGCCGACGCTCGGGAAGTCCAGCCAGATCTGCGCGCCGACCAGCGTCTCGGCCTTCGCGACGACGCAGCCGTGCTCGATCGTGCTCGTCGCGCCCAGCTTGCGCAGGCCGTTCTGGTGCATGTCCAGCGGGCGCGAGCCGATCGCGTCGCCGCCCGGCAGCGCCACGACGGCCTGCTTCAGCCGCCCGACCAGCGGCCCCAGCACGCAGACGGACGCGCGCAGCTTGCCCATCGCCGCGGAGTCCGCGCGGTGCGACAGCTCGGCAGGCGTCGTGATCGTGGCGGTGTCGCCCTCGATGACGACCTCGCAGCCGACGCTCCGCAGCACGTCGCCCATCAGCGGGACGTCGAGGATCTGCGGGCAGTTCGTGATGGTCGTGGTGCCCTCCGCGAGGAGGGCCGCGGCCATCAGCTTCAGCACGCTGTTCTTGGCGCCGACCACGTCGACCTCGCCGACCAGCCGGGCTCCGCCATGCACGTCGAAGTGCTCGCTCATGGCCGCCAATCATGCCCTCTCGCCCGGATTCGGCCCGGGCGGGGGCCGCTATGGTGGGTTCATGGTCGTTCGCATCAACCGCGTCTACACGAAGGTCGGCGACAACGGCACGACCGCGCTCGGCGACGGGTCCCGCGTGCCCAAGACGTCCCCGCGGCTGGGCGCGTACGCGGACACCGACGAGACGAACTCCGTGCTGGGGCTCGCGATCGCCGTCGGGCAGCTGACCACCGAAGTCGCGGACGTCCTGCGTGTGGTGCAGAACGATCTCTTCGACGTCGGCGCGGACCTGTGCCTGCCGATTTCCGACGACCCGCCGTACCCGCCGCTGCGGATCACGGAGAAGTACGTCGAGCGGCTCGAAGGCTGGTGCGACGAGTTCAACGAGCGCCTGCCGAAGCTGACGTCGTTCATCCTGCCGGGCGGCACCCCGGGCGCGGCCTTCCTGCACCAGGCGCGCACGGTGTCCCGGCGCGCGGAGCGCAGCGCGTGGGCGCTGTACGAGGCCGAGCCGGAGACGACGAACCCGATCGCGGTGAAGTACCTGAACCGGCTCTCGGACCTGCTGTTCATCCTGGCCCGGCTGGCCAACCCCGAGGGTGACGTGCTGTGGCAGCCGGGCGGGCAGCCCTAGCCCAGCCTGCCCTGTTCCTGAGCGGCCCAGTAGCGCTCGAGGTCGACCTCCGGTGTCCCGTCGAACGCCGGGTCCACGGCCTGCGTCGTGACCATGTCCTCCGGCTTCACGCGCTCCGGGAGCTTCGCGAAGCGGTTCTCTTCGGCCATCAGATACCCCAGCTCTCTCGCAGGGTCCCCAGCGCCTGGTGGAAGCCGGGGAACGTCTTCTTCACGCAGTCCGGGTCGTCCAGCGTGATGCCCGGCGTGCGCAGGCCGGTGATGCTGAACGCCATCGCGATCCGGTGGTCGCGGCGGCACTTGACCAGCGCGCCCGTCGGCGTGCCGGGCTGGATTTCGATCCAGTCGCGGCCCGTCTCCACCTCGATGCCCAACGCGCGCAGGTTCTCTTCGCACGCGTCGAGCCGGTCGCTCTCCTTGATGCGCGTGTTGTAGACGTCCTCGATGCGCACCGGGCCCGAGGCGAACGGCGCGATCGCCGCCAGCGTCGGGACGGTGTCCGAGATGTCGCGCATGGTGACCGTGACGCCACGCAGGCCTTCCGACGGGCCCGCGACGGTCACCGAGTCCTCAGCAAGTTCCACGTGCGCACCCATCTCGCGCAGCACGTCGACGAACTTCACGTCGCCCTGCAGTGCCGAAGACCCGAGCCCGGGGATGGTCACCGTGCGGCCCGTGACGGCCGCCGCGGCGAGGAAGTAGCTGGCCGTCGACGCGTCCGGCTCCACCGGGTACTCGCAGGCCTGGTACGGCGCCGGCGGGACGACGAACGTCTTCCCCTCGCGCCGGACGTCGACGCCGAAGCGCCGCATCATCTCGAGCGTGATCTCGACGTAGGGCACCGACACCAGGTCGGTCACCGTGATCCGCAGCCCCTCCGCGGTCAGCGGCCCGAGCAGCAGCAACGCGGTCAGGAACTGCGACGACAGCCCCGCGTCCAGGGTCAGCTCGCCGCCCTTGACGCCGTCCGCGCGGACGGTCAGCGGGTGGTGGCCCGGCTCGCCGCCGAACTCGAGGTCGACGCCCAGCTCCTGCAGCGCGTCGGTCAGCGGCCCGAGCGGGCGCCGGCGCATCTGGTCGGAGGCGTCGAAGTGGAACGTCCCGTTACCGGCCGCGGCCAACGCGGGCAGGAACCGGGCCGTCGTGGCGCCGTCGCGGCAGAAGACCTCGGCGGAAGCGACGCCGGGGCCGGACGGGCGGCCCTCGATCGTCCACGCGCCCGGCTGCCGGTCGACGCGGTAGCCGAGCTTGACGAGCCCCTCGGCGAAGCCCTCGGTGTCGTCCGAGTGCAGCGGACGGCCGAGGGTCGTGGTGCCGTGCGCGGCGGCGGCCAGGAACAGGCCGCGGGCGGTGACGGACTTGGAGCCGGGGATCTCGACGAGGGTCACGGACCCCAGTTTAGTGCGGCTGGATCTCGGCCATCGGGCCCCAGTCGGAGGCGTCCTGGACGTTGATGATCCGCGGGTTGTCGCTGATGTAGGCACCCAGGTTCTCGACGGCCCACTTGAAGTGGTCGGACCCGACGTGCGCGACGGCCGCGTCCTGGCCGTCGAAGCCCTCGACCAGCACGTAGGTGTTCTTGTCCTCGAGGCTGCGGGACCATTCGAAGAACCGGTTGCCCGCTTCGGCGCGGGTGTCCCGGGTGTAGTCGGCGACGATTTCCGGCCAGGCTTCGGCGTGCTCGGGCTTGACCGGGAACTTGACCACGATGAAGATCATGCGCTCAACCGTAGGCCAAATCCGGAGCCGTGGCTGTCCCAGTTTGAGACAAACACAGCGAGACAGTCAGGAGGCGCGCGGGAGGCGTCGCCCGGGCGGGGCGGATTCGAGCCAGGAGAGGAAGCCGGTCAGCGCGCCCGGGCCCATGGCGATCTCGATCGCCTCCTGGGTCTCGGACTCGCAGCGCAGCACGGTCGAGCCCTCGGGAACGGCGTAGGCCTCGCTCCCGGACGGGTCCCGTCGGTCGGCGATCTGCATGCTTTCCCGCTGGAAGACGCGGTCCGGGCCGGTCCGCAGGCTCCACACGCGATACCAGACGAACTCGTCGCCCTCGTAGCGGCCCAGCCCCAGGTGCCAGCTGGACCGCGCGGCGTCCGGACGCCACCGCAGCGCGACGCTCACGCCGCCACCGCGGCGCATCCGGATCCACCGCTGGCCGTACCAGGCGGCCAGCACGGCGAGCACGATCAGGAGCCCGACTACGACCACGGTGATCTTCACGGCCCGGCTCCTGCCCGTCTCCCGCTCAGGCCGACTGACCTGCCGCGCGGAGCTGGGCCGTGGCCCTCGTCCGCTCGGTCTCGTCGTCGGCGCTCAGTGCCGCCTTCGCCGCGTCGACGTCGATCTCGTCGGACAGCTCGGCGCTCTCGGCGAGGATGCTGACCCCGGTGCCGGTGACCGACAGGAACCCGCCGTGCACGGCCGCGCAGACCGTCTCGCCGTCGGTGGTCGTCACCTTGACCACGCCACCCTCGACGAGCTGCCCGAGCACGGGCTCGTGGCCGGCCATGATGCCGATCTCGCCCTCGGTGGTCTGCGCCACCACGAAAGTGGCGGTACCCGACCAGAGACGGCGCTCGACGGCCACCAGCTCCACGGACATCTCAGCCACGTAGCACTCCTTCGCTCGGGGTGTTACCACCGAGTGTAATAGGTCTGTCTGAAGCTATGAGAACGGCGGGGGCCCGAGTCCACATAGGACACTGCCCCCGCCGTGCTCAGGAAGTCAGGTGAGCCATATTCAGACGTCGGCCGGCGCAAAGTGCGGCGGGTGGTGAACCTGCGGTCCGTCGCGCCGGCCTGATCCGAATATGACTCACTTCTTGGTGATTTCCTTGTACTTCTTCTCGAGGTCTTCGAGGCCACCGATACCCAGGAACGCCTGCTCCGGGTAGTGGTCGAAGTCACCCTTGGTGATGCGGTCGAACGACTCGATGGTCTCCGACAGCGGCACCGTCGAGCCCGGGATCTGCGTGAACGCCTCGGCGACCAGCATGTTCTGCGACAGGAACCGCTCGATGCGGCGCGCGCGCTGAACGGTCAGCTTGTCCTCTTCCGAGAGCTCGTCCATACCGAGGATCGCGATGATGTCCTGCAGCTCCTTGTACTTCTGCAGGATCCGGATGACCTCGGAGGCCACGCGGTAGTGGTCCTCACCGACGATGGCCGGGTCGAGGATCGTCGACGTCGACGCCAGCGGGTCCACCGCCGGGAAGATGCCCTTCTGGAACACCGACCGGGAGAGCTCGGTGGTGGCGTCCAGGTGGGCGAACGTCGCGGCCGGAGCCGGGTCGGTGTAGTCGTCCGCGGGGACGTAGATCGCCTGCATCGAGGTGATCGAACGACCCCGGGTCGAGGTGATCCGCTCCTGCAGCTGCCCCATCTCGTCGGCCAGCGTCGGCTGGTAACCCACCGCGGAAGGCATGCGGCCCAGCAGGGTCGACACCTCGGAACCCGCCTGGGTGAACCGGAAGATGTTGTCGATGAACAGCAGCACGTCCTGGTTCTGGACGTCGCGGAAGTACTCCGCCATGGTCAGCGCCGACAGCGCGACGCGCATGCGGGTGCCCGGCGGCTCGTCCATCTGGCCGAAGATGAGGGCGGTGTCGTTGATGACGCCGTCCTCGGACATCTCCAGGAAGAGGTCGTTGCCCTCACGGGTGCGCTCGCCGACGCCCGCGAACACCGAGGTACCACCGAAGTTCCGGGCGACGCGGGTGATCATCTCCTTGATGAGCACCGTCTTGCCCACGCCGGCACCGCCGAACAGGCCGATCTTGCCACCCTGGACGTACGGGGTGAGCAGGTCGACGACCTTGAGGCCGGTCTCCAGCATCTCGGTCTTGCCTTCGAGCTGGTCGAAGGACGGGGCGCTGCGGTGGATGCCCCAGCGCTCGAGGTCCTCGCCGTAGCCGGGCTCGTCGAGGCACTCGCCGAGGGCGTTGTAGACGTGGCCCTTGACCTTGTCGCCGACCGGGACCGTGATCGGGCCGCCGGTGTCGGTGACCTCGGCGCCCCGGACCAGGCCGTCCTGCGGCTGGAGCGAGATCGTGCGGACGAGGTTGTCGCCCAGGTGGCTGGCGACCTCGAGGGTCACCGTCTTGCGCAGCTGCTCGAACTCGATGTCGACCTTGAGCGCGTTGAACTGGTCGGGAACGGAACCGCGCGGGAACTCGACGTCGACGACCGGCCCGGTCACCGAGACGATGCGCCCCTTGGCGCGCGGGGCTTCAGTACTGGTCATCAATCATCACTTCCTGCTGCGGTGAGCGCGTTCGCGCCACCGACGATTTCGGAGATCTCCTGAGTGATCTGCGCCTGGCGGGCCTGGTTCATCTCCCGCGTCAGGTTGCCCACCAGCTCGTTCGCGTTGTCCGACGCGGCCTTCATCGCCGTCCGGCGGGCGGCCAGCTCGGACGCCGCCGACTCGAGCAACGCCGCGTAGAGCCGCGTGTTGATGTACTTCGGCAGCAGGGCGTCCAGCAGCTTGTCGGCGCTCGGCTCGAACTCGTAGCTGGGGAGCAGCCCGGCGGGCTTCTCCTCTTCGCCTTCGGAGTACTCGACCTCGAGCGGCGCGACGCGCTTGGCCGTCGGCCGCTGGGTCAGCATCGACACGAACTCGGTGTAGACGATGTGGATCTCGTCGACACCCGCGATGCCGTCGGCGTTGCCGTGCTCGTCGTCGACGCCCCGCATGAACGACTCGACCAGGGCGTCACCGGCCGCGACCGCGTTCGCGTAGCCCGGCTGGTCGGAGAAGCCCGTCCAGCCGTCCACGACCTCGCGGCCCCGGAACCGGTAGTAGTTCAGCCCCTTGTTGCCGGTGACGTAGACCTGCGGCTCCTTGCCCTCCGAACGCAGGAGGGCGAGCAGCTCTTCGGTCGCGCGCAGCACGTTGGAGTTGTACCCACCGCACTGGCCCTTGTCACTGGTCACGACCAGGACCGCGGCCCGCTTCGGGTTCGGGCGCTCGACCAGCATGGGGTGGTCGAGCGTGGTGGCCGCGCCGGCCAGCGCCGAGAGCACCTTCGTGATCTCGTCCGCGTACGGCCGGGAGGCGGCGACCCGCGCCCGCGCCTTGGTGATGCGCGCGGTGGCGATGAGCTCCATCGCCTTCGTGATCTTGCCGATGGACTTGGTCGCCTTGATGCGCGACCGGAGTTCCCGGAGTTGTGCGGCCATGAGCTACCAGCTCACTTCTTCGGGGCGGGCTTGTTGACCTTGACGGTCTCCTGCCCGACCTTGTCGGCTTCCATGGCGTCCGCGTTCTCCTCGAGCGGCTTGCCCTCGGAGGTCGTGAACTCCTTCTTGAACTCGTTCACGGCGGCGACCAGCTTGTCCGCGGTCTCGTCCTCGAACTTGCCGGTGTCGCGGATCGCGGCGAGGACGTCGGCGTGCTTGCGGCGGGCCGAGTCCAGGAACTCGTGGTTGAAGCGGCGCACGTCCTCGGTCGGGACCGAGTCGTAGTGGCCGTTCGTGCCCAGGTACACCGTGGCGACCTGCTCCTCGACCGGGATCGGCGAGTACTGCGGCTGCTTGAGCACCTCGTACAGCCGGGCACCGCGCTCGAGCTGCGCCTTGGAGGCGTCGTCGAGGTCCGAGGCGAAGGCCGCGAAGGCCTCCAGCTCGCGGTACTGCGACAGGTCGATCCGGAGCGAGCCGGAGACCGACTTCATCGCCTTGACCTGCGCGGCACCACCCACGCGGGACACCGAGATACCCACGTCGATGGCCGGGCGCTGACCGGCGTTGAACAGGTCCGACTGGAAGAAGCACTGGCCGTCGGTGATCGAGATGACGTTGGTCGGGATGTAGGCCGACACGTCGTTCGCCTTGGTCTCGATGATCGGGAGACCGGTCAGCGAGCCGGCGCCCAGCTCGTCCGACAGCTTCGCGCAGCGCTCGAGGAGACGGGAGTGCAAGTAGAAGACGTCGCCGGGGAACGCCTCGCGGCCCGGCGGGCGGCGCAGCAGCAGCGAGATCGCGCGGTAGGCGTCGGCCTGCTTGGTCAGGTCGTCGAACACGATGAGGACGTGCTTGCCCTCGTACATCCAGTGCTGGCCGATGGCCGAGCCGGTGTACGGCGCGATCCACTTGAAGCCGGCCGAGTCGGACGCCGGGGCGGCGACGATGGTGGTGTACTCCATCGCGCCCGCGTCCTCGAGGGACTTCTTGACCGCGGCGATCGTCGAGCCCTTCTGGCCGACGGCGACGTAGATGCAGCGGACCTGCTTCTTCGGGTCGCCGGTCTCCCAGTTGGCCTTCTGGTTGATGATCGTGTCCACGGCGACGGCGGTCTTGCCCGTCTTGCGGTCACCGATGATCAGCTGGCGCTGGCCGCGGCCGATCGGGGTCATCGCGTCGATGGCGGTGATGCCGGTCTGCAGCGGCTCCGACACCGGCTGGCGCTCGACGACCGAAGCGGCCTTCAGCTCCAGCGCGCGGCGCTCGGTGGTCTCGATCTCGCCGAGGCCGTCGATGGCCGCACCCAGCGGGTTGACGACGCGGCCGAGGTAGCCGTCGCCGACCGGCACCGAAAGGACCTGGCCGGTGCGCTTGACCTGCTGGCCCTCTTCGATGCTCTCGAAGTCGCCGAGGATCGCGGCACCGATTTCGCGGGCGTCGAGGTTCAGGGCGACACCCAGCACACCGCCGGGGAACTCGAGCAGCTCGTTCGCCATGGCCGAGGGGAGCCCCTCGACGTGGGCGATGCCGTCACCGGCGTCGACCACGACGCCAACTTCTTCCCGGCTCACGTCCGGGGCGTAACTCGAGACGTAGTTCTCGATCGCGCTACGGATCTCATCCGAGGAGATCGTCAGCTCGGCCATGTCTTTCCCGCTCTCGCTTCGTTCTTGCCAGTATGCAAAGTCTTGTGTGACCTGGGCTATGCCCGGGCCAGCCGCCTGCGCAGCGCCGCCAGCTGGCCCGCCGCGCTCCCGTCGATGACCTCGTCGCCGACGCGGACGACGAGACCGCCGCCGAGCCGGGGGTCGACCTCGACGTGCAGCGCGATCGGCCGCCCGTAGATGGCGTCGAGCTTCGCGCCCAGCTGGGCGGTCTGCTCGTCGGTCAGGGCGTTCGCGCTGGTCACGTAGGCGACCGAACGCTGGCGCCGTTCCGCGGCCAGCTTGACCAGCTTGTCGAGCCCGACGCCGACGCCGCGGCCCTTGGCCCGGCGCACGACCTGCTCGACGAGTGTCTCGGTGACCACGTCCACCTTGTCGGCGAACAGCCCGCGCACCAGCGTGCGCTTGGCGTCGGCGGGGCCGGCCAGGTCGGAGAGCGCGGCCTCCAGCTCCGGAGCGCCGGCCACGACCCGCGCGACCTGGAACAGCTGGGACTCGACGGTGTCGACGTTCCCGGTCTTCTCGGCGGCGGTGAGCAGCGCCGAGCGGCCGAGCTCTTCGAGCCCGTCGACCAGCTCGCGAGGGCTGGACCAGCGGCTGCCCGCCACGGCGTCGAGCACCTTGAGGGCCGGTTCGGAAAGCTTCCCGTCGAACAGCCGGCGCACCAGCGCGGTGCGCGCCTCCGGCGACGTCGAAGCGTCGCTCACCGCCCGGCGCAGGCCGATTTCCCGGTCCAGCAGGTCGACGACCGAGAGCAGCTCGTCGCCGACCGTGGCCGCGTCGGCTCCCGCGTCGGCCAGGACCTCGCCGAGGCGTTCCTCGGCGAGGCCGAGCGCTTCACGGCTCGCAGCATGCAGCGTCATTTCTGGCTACTTCCCCGCTCCGTTGGAGGCACCGGCGGTCTCCAGCTCCGCGAGGAACCGGTCGACGGTGCCGCGACGGCGCGCCTCGTCCTCGAGCGACTCGCCGACGATGCGGCTCGCCAGCTCGACGGCGTTGCGGCCCATGTCGGCCCGCAGCTCGGCGATGATCTGCGCCTTCTGGGCCTGCAGCTGGGCCTGCCCCTGGGCGACGATGCGCTGGGACTCGGCCTCGGCCTCGGCCCGCAGCTCCGCCTTGATCTGCTCGGCTTCGAGCCGCGCGTCGTCGCGGATCTTGGCGGCCTCGGTCCGGGCCTCCTGCAGCTGGGCCTTGTACGTGGCCAGGGCCTCTTCGGCCTCGGCCTGGGCCTTCTCGGCCTTCTCGATGCCACCCTCGATCTTCTGCGCACGCTCTTCGTACGCGGCCTCGAAGCGAGGGACGACGTACTTCTTGAGGATGAACAGCAGGATGAGGAAGGCGACGATGCCGAGGATCAGCTCCGAGATGTCGGGGATGATCGGGTTGTGCGTTTCGCCCTCTGCGGCGAGGACCAAGGCACTGTTCAGCACGGCGTCTCCTTAAAGCGATGAGCCGAAACTCAGGCGGCGGAGGCGATGAAGTAGATGACGATGCCGATCAGGGCGAGCACCTCGGTAAGCACGAAGGTCGAGAAGCCGATGCCCTGCAGCTTGCCCTGCGCCTCCGGCTGGCGCGCGGTGCCGTTGATGACGGCGGCGAAGATCAGACCCACACCGATGCCCGGGCCGATCGCGCCCAGGCCGTAGCCGATCGCGGCGAGGCCGGGGTTGATGTTGACAGCCTGCTCGGCGGCCTGGGCCAGAACGATGTTGCTCACGTGCATTTCCCTTCACTTCGGTCCACGCGCTCGCGTGGATCGGGGGCTTGTGTTCTCAGTGCTCCGACGCCAGCGCGGCGCCGATGTACCCAGCCGACAGCAGGGCGAAGATGTAGGCCTGCAGCACCTGGATGAAGGCCTCGAGGAAGGTCATCCCGATGGCGAAGATCCACGCCACCAGGGAGACCGGCTTCAGCGCCCAGCTCGACGTCTCGGTCAGCAGGAAGGTGCCGCCGAGGGTGAAGACCGCCAGGATCAGGTGACCCGCGAACATGGCGGCGAAAACACGGATGGCGAGCGTCAGCGGGTTGAGGAAGAACTTCTCCGCGAACTCGATCAGCGAGAAGAGCGGCAGCACCGCCTTCGGCACGCCCGGCGGGGCCAGTTCCTTCTTGAAGTAGCCCGCGAAACCGTGCCGCTTGAACCCGACGAAGTGGTAGACCGGGTAGACGACGAGGACCGACAGGGCGACCGGGAAACCGAAGCGCGCCATGGTCGGGAACTGCAGGACGGGGATGATCCCGTAGAGGTTGTTCACCAGCACGAAGGTGAACAGTGCGAAAACGAGGGGTACGAACGGCTTGAAGTCCTTCGAGCCGATCTGCTCGCGCGCGATGTTGTTGCGGCTGAAGTCGTAGATCGACTCCGCTACGAACTGCCCCTTGCTCGGTACGACCTGGAGTTTGCGGGTCGCCAGCAGGAAGTACGTCGCGATGATGACCACCGAAGCCACGACGAGCAGCATCGGCTTGGTGACCCCGCCGAACAACGCCGGCAACTCGAAGCTTTCGGCGCCGGGCGGCGCGAATACCGCACCCTCGGCCAAAACCAGCGCGCCCACTGGGCTCCTTCCGGTTCTCCCGGCCGGCGTTCACTCCGCCGGGGGAATCGTCACGATCTGGACTTAACGTACCCGATACGTATCGGGACGTCGGAGGCGGCTACCCCACTGTCCGCAGAACACGGCTTCACGTTCTGCACACGGGGTTCTCTCGCGTGAACACTGCCCTGCGGTCTACTTCGGACCAGAGGTGGACGAGGCGGAACTACACGGTCGCCACACTGCTGATCGCGGTTCGTCTTAGGGAGTGCGCGGACGAGGCCGCCACCCTTGACGCGGACCATACCAGCAGGTCAATCAGTGCCGTACACGCGTACTCCATACCCACCGATCAGCCCAGGACTTAGGTCCCGGGTCCACCAGGGACCGAGGTCCGGAGCGGTACGGGACCCGCTCCGGAACGGCCCTGCTGAAGGGTCCCGGGCCGGTGTTCGGCCGACACGCTATGTGGCACCGGTCACACTCTGGCGGCCGCACGGGGGTTCACCGAGCGTAACGGAACTGTCCGGCAAAACGGACGGCGTCAGGAGGGGATGATCGTCGGGATCTTGGTCTTGCGGAAGGCCGCGAACTCGGCCGCGGCGGCCACCAGGATGGCGACGATCATCGTGATGCCGAGCGACATCGGGTGCAGCGCGGTGACGCCCTTCAGCAGCGTCAGCGCGCCGAACAGCAGGACGACCTTCACGACGTACCCGCCGAGCGCGATGACCATGACGAACATCGGGTCCTGGCCCGCGCTGAAGCGCATCAGGCCCAGCGTCGACAGCGACGCGACCATCGCGAGGACCGCGCCGACGAGCGAGCCGAGGAAGCCGGGCAGGCCGTTGAGGATGCTGAAGAGCACGATGCAGACGAGCACCGCGGGCGGGGTGACGAGCAGCGAAGCCTTCGTCATCGCGCGGGCGGCCTGCAGCACCACCTTGGCGTGCGGGTTCTCCTGCGCTTCGGTTTCGGTCTCGCTCACGGCTGGCTCCCTGCTCGGTTCAGCCACCGAGTGTAGAGAACCCCGCCGGTCAGGTGCCCGGCTGGTTGCGCGAGCGCAGCCGCGGCACGATCGAAACCACCACCGCGAACACCAGGCCCGCCCCGATGATCCACAGCGCCGCGGCGTCGTCGAACAGCGTCACCGACACCGCGCCGAACGCCAGGATCCCGGCCCACAAGTAGATCAGCAGGACCGCGCGGCGCTGGGAGTGGCCGATCTCCAGCAGGCGGTGGTGCAGGTGCATCTTGTCGGCCGCGAACGGGCTTTCGCCGCGGCGCGTGCGGCGGACGACCGCCATGATCAGGTCCAGCATCGGCACGAACAGCACCGCCGCCACGACCACCAGCGGCGACAGCAGCGCGATCGCGTCCTTGCCGCTGAACTGCGGGTACGGCACGCGGCCGGACGCCGACGTCGTCGCTCCCGCGAGCATCAGGCCGATCATCATCGAGCCCGAGTCGCCCATGAAGATCTTCGCCGGTTGGAAGTTGTACGGCAGGAAGCCCAGACAGGCGCCGGCGAGCGTGGCCGCGATCAGCGCCGGCGGGTAGGTGCCGACGTCGCCGCCGGAGCTGTCCAGCAGACCCAGCGAGAACGCGCACGTCGCCGCCGCCGCGATGAAGCCGAGCCCGCCGGCCAGGCCGTCGAGGCCGTCGACGAAGTTCATCGCGTTGACCATCACCACGACCATCACGACCGTCAGCAGCGCGCCCTGGTTCTTGTCGAGCACCAGCACCGAGCCGAACGAGTCGCCGCTGCCGCCCCACGGCACCCAGAACGACACCCACTGCACGCCGAAGATGACCAGGATCCCGGCGCACATGACCTGGCCGGCCAGCTTCGTCCAGGCGTCCAGCTCGAACCGGTCGTCGAGCGCGCCGATCAGCGAGATCACGCCCGCCGCGAGCAGCACGCCGACCGAGTCGAACGAGGCGTCGAACCCGTGCGACAGCGCGGGCAGCTGGTGGGCGAGGCCCATCGCGCCGGCGACGCCGAGGTAGATGCCGACGCCGCCCATCCGCGGGATCGGGGCGACGTGGACGTCGCGCGCCCGCGGGTTGGCGATCGCGCCGACGCGGATGGCGAGCCGGCGGACGAGGCCGGTCAGCAGGTAGGTCACGGCCGTCGCGGTCAGCGCGACGAGGATGTATTCCCGGATGGGGAGGAGACCGGATGTGGGCGGCACGGGTGCGTCACGCTCGCGGGGTCGGGGTCACCCGCGACACGCTATCGTGCCGCGGTTCCCGCCGTGATCCGGCTTCAGGCCAACGTTTCCGCGGGCACACCGAGCACCTCCGCGACCGCCGTCTTCGAGACCGAACCCTCGCGCAGCACGACCGGTTCGGTACCGGTGAGGTCCACAATGGTCGATGCGACGGGCTCGCCGCTCGACCCGCCGTCGAGGTACACCGCGACCGAGTCGCCGAGCTGCTCCTGCGCCTCCTGCGCGGTGCTCGCAGGCGGCCGCCCGGAGACGTTGGCGCTCGACACGGCCATCGGGCCGACGTCGCGCAGCAGCTCCAGCGCCACCGGGTGCAGCGGCATCCGGAGCATCACGGTGCCGCGGGCGTCGCCGAGGTTCCACTGCAGGCTCGGCGCGTGCGGCAGCACGATGGACAGGTCGCCGGGCCAGAAGGCTTCGATGAGCGCGCGCGCCTGCGGCGGGACGCCGAGGACCAGGCCGTCCACAGTGGACCAGGACCCGACGAGCACGCCGACCGGCATGTCCGGGCCCCGGTTCTTGGCGCGCAGCAGCGCCTGGACGGCGCCGGCGTCGAACGCGTCGGCGCCGATGCCGTAGACCGTGTCGGTCGGCAGGACGACCAGCCTGCTCGACCGCACCGCACCCGCCGCGGCGGCCAGCCCGTCGGCCCGGGTGTCGCGCTTGCTGCAGTCGTAGACCACGCTCATGGCGCCCAAGAGTAGTCCGGCCGCAGATAGGGACGTTCGCCGCGTCACACCCCCGCCGCCGGGGGGCGCCCCCCGTCTTCCACGCTACCGGCGAGCACCGACAGGTCCCGGCGCTCGCGGCGCGGTCGGCCGGAGTTGTCCACAGGCCGCTGCCGTCGCGGGCCGCGATGTCATGAACGGGTTCACCTCGCCGGACGTCAGGGCCCCGGCGAAGTCGCGGCGGTCTGCCCCGCGGCGGCTTGGTCGGGCAGCCCGGCGCACTCGCCACGGCCGGCGCCGGTGGGTTCGGACCGAGGGCGGTCGGCGTCCGGCGTCATGAACGACTCGTTCATGACGTCTGGTGAGGTGAACGACTCTTTCATGACATCCGGCCGGCGCGGGCCTGCGGTGTCGGCGAAGCCGCCGTTCGCGACATCCGGCCGCGCGCCATGACAACCGGCCAGACTTTCGTCGTGGGGCAAGCGGGTAAACCTCGCCGCGAGGCAGAACCGGGACAGCGCGGCTCAATACGGTCGATCACCGGGAACCACCAACCCCCGTGGGTTCCCAGTGAAGGAGCCGCAGATGCGTTCCAGAACCCCGAAGGCGCTCGCCGTGCTCGCCGCGGCCGCCCTGCTGGCCGGGCTCGGCGCGGGCACCGCCGCGGCCGAGCCGCTCACCCGTGGCTGGCCCGCCCCCATCGACGCCGCGCAGTGGGAGAACCAGGACCACATGACCTGGTCCGACTACAAGAAGGTCCCGGGCACGAACTGGGCCGACCCCTCGCTGAAGCCCACCCAGCGCACCTTCAAGGGCGCCGTCGTCCTCGCCGACTACCCGGACCAGGACTTCGTCGTCACCCGCCCCGCCCGCTCGACCGTGTTCGGCAACCCCGCCCCCACCGCGGCCGGCATCCCCCGGGCGAACGTGGCGCAGTACTACCAGGACTTCCTCAACAAGCCCGAAGCCCTCAACAACGGGCACACGATCAACGAGTACTGGATGGAGGACTCCGGCGGCCGGTTCGGCGTGCAGCTGACCGCGTTCGGGCCGTACCGGATGCCCGGGAAGTCCTACGAGTACGGCATGGAGTTCCAGCCGAGCGCGTGCCCGCCCGGCGCGAACTGCACGCGGGACATCCGCAAGGACGCCGGCGACGCCTGGCGCGCCGACGTCGGCGACACCGCGAAGCAGTTCGACTTCGTCTTCTACCTCTCCGCCGGCCAGGACGAGAGCTCGACCTGGCAGGAGTTCGGCGAGATGAAGTTCGGCACCAAGGAGAACGTGCCCGACGCGTTCGGCCCGCCCAACCACGACCTGCCCAACTACGCGGCGACGCGGTACGTGCCGTGGACGTCGTGGGCGTCGGCCGCCAGCATCTGGCCCAACGCCCAGGACGGCAGCTCGGTGCAGGCCGAAAGCTCCGGCCAGTCGACCTACGCCCACGAGTTCAGCCACATCCTGGGCATCGGCGACAACTACAACAACCCGTTCGGCGTCCCGCCGTCCCGCAGCTACAGCGGACCGTGGGACATGCTGTCGCGCGGCACGTTCAACGGTCCCGGCGGCCCGCACACGCGCTGGCAGATCCCGGCGACGCAGGGCAGCTCGATGGGTGCCCAGCACCAGCTGCGCAACAAGCTGAAGCTCGGCATCGTCGACCCGGCGGACGTCCTGCAGCTCGACCGCAACGACCTCGCCAAGACCGGTCCGGTGTCGGCGCGCATCACCGCGCGGGAGGCCGAAGCGCAGCCGGGCGCGTTCACCGGGCTGAACATCAAGCTCACCGGCGGGGACAAGGCGCCGAAGTGCGACCGGGCGACGGACCCGTTCTGCGACGGCGGCGGCTACGACAACTACACCGTCGAGGTCGTCGACCGGATGGGCGCGGACTCGTTCGCCCCGGACTCCGGCGTCATGATCACCAAGACGAAGAACAAGGACAACGCGCCCTTCGACTGGGTGATCGACGCGAACCCGCAGGACATCGGCATCACCGACTACACCAAGCCGGACGGCACGCCGGTGAAGATCACCATCGGCGACTACCGCCAGCTCAACGACGCCCTGTTCAAGGCGGGCACGGAGGCGGCGAGCCCGTACGAGTACACCGACCAGGCCAACCGGCTGCGGTTCCTGATCACCGACCTGGCCCGGGACCGCCGCGGCATCCTGTCGTACACGGTCACGGTCGCTTCGCTGGACGGCTCCGGCAGCCAGGCGCGCGGCGCCGCGCTGACCCCGGCCCCGCCGGCGTTCGCCCGCGGCGGCCTCGCGACCTGCGACTTCGGCCTGCTCAACACGGGTTCGGCCCGCGGCGCGCAGGCGCCGTACGACACGGACACCTACCGGCTGAGCGTCTCGACGGACGCGCGCGGCTGGGCGGTCCGCCTGCCGAACGAGCTGACGACGGCGAAGTTCGGCGGCCACGTGAAGGTCCCGGCGTACGCGAAGCGAAGCCAGGGCGGCGACCTCACGGCCCGGGTGAAGCTGACGGCGACCTCGATCGGCGACCCGTCGAAGACGGCGACGGCGAGCTGCACGGCGTTCGGCTTCTGAGGACGCGCCGGTGACGTCTTGAATGAGTCATTCAGGTCCTCGGCGGTCCTGAATGACTCATTCAAGACCTTTGCCGCGGCGGTCAGCCCAGCCGGCGCGCGGTGACGAACCGCGCCCGGCCCGTCAGGTCGGCGTGGTCCTCCACCCCCGTCAGCACCCGCCGCGCCCGCACCAGCGCCGGCACCGCCGACCCGTGCGTGTCGTCGTGCTCGATCGCCAGCCCGCCGCCCGGGCGCAGCAACCGGGCCCCCGCCGCGATCGCGTGGCGGATCACCGCCAGGCCGCTCTCCTCCGCGAACACCGCGCGCGGGGGATCGTGCTCGGCCACCTCCGGGGGCACCGGGGTGCCCTCCGGGACGTACGGCGGGTTGCAGAGCACCAGGTCGACCAGGCCGTCGAGCTCGGCGAACATCGTCGGATCGCTGATGTCGCCCGAGTACAGCCGGATCGGGGTGTTGCCCGCGTCGGCGTGGACGTCCGCGTTGTGGCGGGCCCAGGCCAGCGCCTGCGGGTCGACGTCCACCGCGTAGACCACCGCGTCCGGGCGGGCGTGCGCGACCGCCAGCGCCAGTGCCGCGGAGCCGGTGCACAGGTCCACCACCACCGGGAACTCGCGGCCCTGCAGGAACTTGACGCCCCATTCGAGGAGCAGCTCGGTCTCCGGCCGCGGGACGAACACGCCGGCGCCGACCGCGACGGTGATGTCGCCGAGCGCGGCCCAGCCGGTCAGGTACTGCAGCGGGATCCGCTTCGCGCGCTGCTGGACGAGCTGGCCGATGGCCTCGATGACCGGGGGGTCGACCAGCGGCACCATCGGCAGGCGGCCGCGGTCGACGCCGAGCACGTGCGCGGCGATCACCTCGGCGTCGAAGCGCGGCGAGGCGACGCCCGCGCGCTCGAGGATGCGGGTGGCCTCGATGATGGCCAGGCGCAGCGGCTGCCGGTTCACTCGTCGTCCTTCACCTCGTCAAGCCTGGCACACCAGGCGGAACTCCCCCGTGAGGACACGCGCCGGTCCTACGCCGTCCAGCGTATCGAGGCGCCCTCAGCGCTCGGCGGACAAGTACCCGGCCAGCGCGCCGCGCCGCCGCTGGAGCGCGCTGATCCGGTCGTCCATCGCGCTCAGCTCGCGGTGCAGCAGGCCGGCCAGCTCCGGGCAGAGGTCGAGGTGCGCCTCCTCGCCGCTCGCGCACTGCAGCGCCGACGAGATCACCTCGGTGTTCAGCCCCGCCGCGAGCAGGCGCCGGATCTGCCGGACCCGGACGACGGCGCCCTCGTCGTAGGCGCGGTAGCCGTTGCCGTCGCGCGACGCCGCGAGCAGGCCCTGCTCCTCGTAGTAGCGCAGCAGCCGCGTGCTGACGCCGGTGCGTTCCGCGAGTTCGCCGATCCGCACTCCCACCCCCTGAAAGGTTGACCTTCACACCGATGTGAATGCCTAACGTCGCCGGCATGACCGAACATTTCCCGGACCTCGAAGTCGTCCTGCCGAACGAACAGCCGCACGTCGAGCCGGCGCGGATCGCCGAGCTGGCCCGGCGCGCCGAAGAGCTCGGCTACCGCGCCGCCTGGCTGCCCGACCACCTGATCCCGCCCGGCCCGTTCGGCGAGGTGTTCGGCGGGGTCCACGAGCCGCTGGTCACCCTCGCCCACCTCGCCGCCGTGACCAGCCGGATCCGGCTCGGGACGGCGGTGGTCATCCTGCCGCTGCGGGAGCCGTTCGCGCTAGCCAAGCAGGCCGCGACACTGGCGAGGCTGTCCGGGAACCGGTTCGACCTCGGGGTCGGCGCCGGCTGGAACGAGCCGGAGTTCGCCGAGGTCGGCGTCGACTTCGCCACGCGCGGCAAGCGGACCGACGAGGCACTGGACCTGCTCGCCGGGCTGTTCCGCACCGGCCGCGGTCCCGGCGGCGGCTACTTCGAGCCGCGGCCGGACCGGCCGGTGCCCCTGACCGTCGGCGGCAACTCCGCGGCGGCGCTGCGCCGGGCCGTCCGGGTCGGGGCGGGCTGGTTCAGCGCGGGGCTCTCCCCCGCCGAGGTCGGCGAGCGCGCCGGAAAGCTCACGGCGATGACAAACGGCCGCGAAACACGGGTCACCGCCAGAATGGATTGGGACGGGACCGATCTCGACTCCGCGACCGCGCGATTCCGCGCGTATATCCTGGCGGGGGCGGACGCGGTGGCCGTCCACTTCGGCCCGGCGGAGACCTTCGAGCAGCGGATGACCACGTTCGCCGAGGCCGTCGCCGGACCCTAGGATGCCCGAGACGCCGACCCACGGGAGCGCCAGTGCCGACCGAGCCGACCACTCGCCGCCGGGTCGCGTTCGTCTTCCCGATCTACAACGAGGAAGCGAACATCGACCTGCTGCACCGCACGGTCGACGAGGTCACGGCGCCGCTGGCCGGGCGGTACGACTTCAGCTTCCTCTACGTCGACGACGGCAGCCGGGACGCCTCGCTGGAGCGGCTGACCGAGCTGTCCGCCCGTGACGCGCGGGTCACCGTCGTCGAGCTGTCCCGCAACTTCGGGCACCAGATGGCCGTGACCGCCGGGCTCGACCTGGTCGACGCGGACGCCGTGGTGATCATGGACAGCGACCTGCAGGACCCGCCGCGCGTGGCCCTCGAACTGCTCGAGAAGTGGGAAGAGGGCTACGACGTCGTCTACGCGCAGCGCCGGTCGCGGCGGGACCCGCCGTTCAAGCGCTACACCGCGAGCGCGTTCTACTGGTTCCTGCGGAAGATGGCCGCGGTCGACATCCCGAAGAACACCGGGGACTTCCGGCTGATCGACCGCAAGGTCGTCGACGAGCTGCGCAAGTACCGCGAACGCGACCGGTTCCTGCGCGGCCTCGTCAGCTACGTCGGGTTCCGGCAGACCGCGGTGCTGTTCGACCGCGACAAGCGCCACGCCGGTGTCACCGGCTACCCGCTGACGAAGATGCTGCGCTTCGCCGCCGACGGCATCCTCGGGTTCTCCACGACGCCGCTGCGGATGATCACGCGGATGGGGTACCTGATCTCGCTGCTGAGCTTCCTCGGCGTGCTCTACGTCGTCGGCGTGAAGGTGTTCGCGCCGGAGACCGCGGTGCCCGGCTGGGCGTTCATCACCATCGCGATGTTCTTCCTCGGCGGCATCCAGATCATCATGCTCGGCGTGCTCGGCAGCTACATCGGCCGCACGTACTCGCAGGTGCAGAACCGGCCGCTGTACACCGTCGCGTCGGTGCGCACCGGCGCCGCCGACCGGAGCGCCGTCCGATGAGGTTCGTCACGGCCACGCAGGTCCGCTTCGGGATCGTCGGCATCGGCAACACCCTGGTCGACGCCCTCGGCTACGCGCTGCTGGCGACGCTCGGCGTCCCGGCGTTCGTCGCCAACTTCCTTTCGACGACGGCGGGCATGCTGCTGTCGTTCACGCTGAACCGGAACTTCACGTTCCGTGCGAAGGACGGCGACGTCCGGAAACAGGCGTTGCTGTTCTTCGGCGTGACGGCGTTCGGGCTCTGGGTGGTGCAGTTCGGCGTCATCACGCTGGTCAGCCACCTGTTCCCGGGCATCAACCTGCTGGTGCCGAAGGGCGCGGCGATCGTCGTCGGGCTGTTCTGGAACTACCTGCTCTACCACTACGTCGTGTTCCGGCACCGCCCGGTTTCGCCCGTTCCCGGTGCAGCGCCCGCCGACTCTGCGTGATCTCGTACGCTGTTCCGGGTGCGAACCCGTGAACTGCGCTTCGGCCTGGGCGTCTTCGTCCTTTCCCTGGGCGTCCTGCTGATCAGGTTCCTCGTGCCGAGGCCGGTCGGGATGGCCGACAACGGCGACGGCTGGCGCCTGCTGTGCGACCTCGGCGGCCGGCACACCGAGATCAAGCCCGAGTTCTACGTGCACTTCAGCTACGGGCCGGGCCAGGGCTGCAAGAGCGACTACATCTCGAGCCAGGCGTGGCTCGACTGGTTCGCGAGCAAGCTCGGGAAGGTGCTCGGCTCGTCGGCGGAGCTCAACCTGCTGGTGCTCGGCTCGATCACGGCCGTGCTGGTCGCGGTGGGCATCGCGGCGACCGTCCTGGCGCTCGACCTCAGCGTGCGCAACCGCCTCATCGCCACGCTCCTGCTGCTGCTCGTGATGGCCGATTCGGCGTTCTTCGGCTACTTCGCCTCGGTGCTCAGCGAGGGCGCCGGGTTCCTGGGGATGCTCCTGATGGCCGGCGGGCTGCTGCTGATGCACCGGACGGGCGCGTGGCGGTACTGGGGCGCGGCGCTGACCGTCGTGGGCGCGCTGATCGGCATCAACGCCAAGTCGCAGACGCTGCTGCTGATCCCGCTGTTCGTGCTGGCGCTGGTGCTGGTCAAGCCGCTCGGCGCGCGCGGGTGGGCGCGGTGGCTGCTGCCGCTGGGCGTGCTGGTGGTCGTGGGCGCGGGGACGGCGGCGGTGCAGTCCCACGGCGACCCGGCCAACGCCGAGTACCGCGAAGCGAACATGTACCACGTGGTGTTCGACAGCATCGTCGACGGCAAGCACGACACGGACGCCGACCTGGCGGCGCTGGGCCTGCCGCCGAGCGCGAAGAAGTTCATCGGCACGGGCTGGTGGGAAGCGAGCCCGTGGAAGGACGCGGACTACAACGGCTTCCGTGACAAGATCAGCCGCCGCAACGTCGTGAGCTACTACGCCTCGCACCCGCAGCGCACGCTGCAGATCCTCCAGCAGGGCGCGGTCGACACGCTGACCGCCCGCCCGTCCCGGCTGGGCAGCTTCGCCGACACGTCCGGGCTGCCGCCGATGGCGCAGGAGTTCCGCGTCCCGGTGTTCTCGGGCCTGTCCGCGCTGGCGGCGCCGCTGGGGCTGTACCTGCTGGTCCCGTTCTGGCTGCTGATCGGCTGGGCCGGCGGGCGCGCGTTCCGCCGGTCGAAGCGCGAGTACGGGATCGTGGTGTTCTTCCTGCTGCTGTTCGCGGTGGGCCAGTTCGGGCTGTCGGCGCTCGGCGAGGGCGTGGAGGGCGTGAAGCACCAGCTGCTGACGCTGTTCCCGACGGTGCTGGCGTTCGTGTTCGGGGTGCTGAGCCTCTTCCCGCGCCCCGCCCGTCCGGAGCCGGAGCCGGAGCCGGACGAGGAGCCGGTGACCGAGGTGTTCGAGGCGTTCCGCGAGCCGGAGGAGCCGGCCGTCCGATGATGCGGATCATGCACCAGGTCGTCACGTTCGACGCCGCCGACCTCGCGGCCGAGAGCCGCTTCTGGGCGGGCGTGCTCGGCGGCGAGGTCGACGAAGACGGCGACTGGCACATGGTCGTGGTCGACGGCGCCCCGCGGGTCGGCGTGCAGCTCGCGCCCGACCACGTGGCGCCGGAGTGGCCCGACGGCGGCACGAAGCAGCAGGTGCACCTGGACCTGTGGGTCGAGGACTTCCCCGAGGCGCACGAACACGTCATGGCGCTGGGCGCGCGGGTGCTGAAGCCGGCGAGCGGCGCCACGGCCGGCGACGACTTCCAGGTCTACGCCGACCCGGCCGGGCACCCGTTCTGCCTGTGCTGGCTGGTGCCGAAGGCTTAGCCGGCCGAAGCGGCCAGCCGCTCTTCGCGGTCCGCCGTCGCAAGCGCGTCGAGGACGCCGTCCAGGTCGCCGTCGAGGACCTGGTCCAGGTTGTACGCCTTGTAGTTCACCCGGTGGTCCGAAATGCGGTTCTCCGGGAAGTTGTACGTCCGGATCCGCTCGGAGCGGTCGACCGTGCGGACCTGGGACTTGCGGGCGTCCGACGCCTTCGCCGCCGCCTCTTCCTCCGCGATCGCCTGCAGCCGGGCCTGCAGGACCTGCAGGGCGCGGGCGCGGTTCTGGATCTGGGACTTCTCGTTCTGGCAGGACACGACGATGCCGGTCGGCAGGTGCGTGATCCGGACCGCGGAGTCGGTCGTGTTGACGCTCTGGCCGCCGGGGCCGGACGAGCGGAAGACGTCGATGCGCAGGTCGTTCGGGTCGATCTCGACCTCGACCTCCTCCGGTTCCGGGTAGATCAGCACGCCGGACGCGGACGTGTGGATGCGGCCCTGGGACTCCGTCGCCGGCACGCGCTGGACGCGGTGGACGCCGCCCTCGAACTTCAGCCGCGACCACACGCCGTCGACCTCCGCCGACTTCGTCTTGATCGACAGCGTGACGTCTTTGAAGCCGCCCAGGTCGGAGTCCACCGAGTCGAGGACCTCCGCCTTCCAGCCGTGGCGCTCGGCGTAGCGCAGGTACATGCGCAGGAGATCGCCGGCGAACAGGGCCGACTCCTCGCCGCCCTCGCCGGACTTGATCTCCATCACGACGTCGGAGCCGTCGTACGGGTCGCGCGGGAGCAGCAGTTCGGTGAGCTTCGACTCCAGCTCGGGGATCTTCGCGGCCAGCTCGTCGGCCTCCGCGGCGAACTCCGCGTCCTCCGCGGACATCTCCCGGGCGGCCGCGAGGTCGTCGCGTGCGGTGTCGAGCTCGTGGACCGCGCGCACCACCGGCGTCAGCTCGGCGTAGCGGCGGCCGAGCTTGCGGGCGCGCGCCTGGTCGGCGTGCACCGCGGGGTCCGCCAGCTGCTGCTCCAGCTCCGCGTGCTCGGCGAGCAGCCCCTTGAGCGAGCTCGAATCCACCTCTGCCACCTCTCAGCCCGGGTAAGAAAGACAAAAAACGACGCCCACCCGCGCAGGCGAGTGGGCGTCGTCGGAAAAGCTACTTGGCGTCGGCCTTCTTCTGGCGCTTGCCGTAGCGAGCCTCGAAGCGCGCGACCCGGCCACCGGTGTCCATGATCTTCTGCTTGCCCGTGTAGAACGGGTGGCAGTTCGAGCAGATCTCGACGTGGATGTTGCCGCTGGTCTTGGTGCTGCGCGTGGTGAAGCTGTTGCCGCAGTCGCAGTTCACGTTCGTGACCACGTACTCGGGGTGAATACCGCTCTTCATGGTGTCCTCTCTCGTTGGCTCCGGGTCCCCAGTCGTTCTCGCGGGGTGAACCGGCGCCGGACTTCAGCGGGTAATTCTGCCAGACGGGCAGACGCTCACTGGAACGCACCCCGCTGACCAGGTATTCCGAACGCCGTGAAGGCCTCCTTACCGGCTTCCGGCGCCGGTAAGGAGGCCTTCACGGACAGCTCAGTCGTCTTCGCTGCCGCCGAGGGCCGTCTTCGAGACCTGCATGAGGAACTCGACGTTCGTCTTCGTCTTCCGCAGCCGCGAGATCAGCAGGTCGATGGCCTGCTGCGAGTCGAGCGCGTGCAGCACCCGGCTCAGCTTCACGGTCACGGCCAGCTCGTCCGGCGAGAGCAGCAGCTCGTCCTTGCGGGTGCCCGACGGGTTGACGTCGACGGCCGGGAACACGCGGCGCTCGGCGATCTTGCGGTCGAGCTTGAGCTCCGCGTTACCGGTGCCCTTGAACTCCTCGAAGATGACCGTGTCCATCGTCGAACCGGTCTCGACCATCGCCGTGGCGAAGATGGTCAGCGAGCCGCCGTTCTCGATGTTGCGCGCCGCGCCCAGGAACCGCTTCGGCGGGTACAGCGCGGTCGAGTCGACACCACCGGACAGGATCCGGCCGGACGCCGGGGCCGCCAGGTTGTACGCGCGGCCGAGGCGGGTGATCGAGTCGAGCAGCACGACGACGTCGTGGCCCATCTCGACCAGGCGCTTGGCCCGCTCGATCGACAGCTCCGCGACCGACGTGTGGTCGGACGGCGGCCGGTCGAAGGTCGAGGCGATGACCTCGCCCTTCACCGAGCGCTGCATGTCGGTGACCTCTTCCGGACGCTCGTCGACCAGGACGACCATCAGGTGGCACTCGGGGTTGTTCGTGGAGATCGCGTTCGCGATGTCCTGCATGATCGTGGTCTTACCGGCCTTCGGCGGCGACACGATCAGGGCGCGCTGCCCCTTGCCGACCGGCATGATCAGGTCGATCACGCGGGTGGTGAGCTTGTGCGACTCGGTCTCGAGGCGCAGCCGCTCGTTCGGGTACAGCGGGGTCAGCTTGGTGAAGTCCGGGCGGCGCTTGGCCTCGTCCGGCTCCAGGCCGTTGATCGAGTCGACGCGCACCAGCGGGTTGAACTTCTGCCGCTGCTGCTCGCCCTCGCGCGGCTGGCGCACGACACCGGTGATGGCGTCACCGCGGCGCAGGCCGTACTTGCGGACCAGCGACAGCGACACGTAGACGTCGTTCGGGCCGGCGAGGTAGCCGGAAGTGCGCACGAAAGCGTAGTTGTCGAGCACGTCCAGGATGCCCGCGACGGGCAGCAGGACGTCGTCCTCGCGGATCTCGGTGTCCGGCGAACCGCCGTCGCGCTGGCCGCCACCGCTGCCGCGGCGACGACGGTCGCGGAAGCGACGGCCGCGACGGCCGCCTTCCTCGTCGTCGTCCGGCTGCTGGTTGCGGTTGTCCTGGCCGCCGCGGTTGCCGCCGTCCTGCTGGTTGCGCTGGCGGTTGCCGTCCTGGCGGTTGTCGCCGCGGTTGCCACCGCCCTGGCGCTGCTGGTCGCGGTTGCCGCCCTGCTGGCGGTCGCCGCCCTGCTGGCGGTCACCCTGGCCCTGCTGCTGGCCGTCCGGGGCTCCGGCGGCGCGGTTGGAGCCGCGGCGACGCCGGCTGCGGCCGCCCTCCTCGGGCTGGCCGTCCTGGCCCTGCGGGGCGTCCTGCTTGTCCTGCTGCGGGCGCTCGGCCTGCGGCTGCGCGTCCGAAGACGGCGCGGACGGCGCTTCGGCCTTCGGCTCCGGCTTGGTCTCGACCGGGGCGGCGGGCGCCTCGGCCTTCGGGGCCGCGGCCTTGGGGGCGTCGCCGACGCCCTCCAGGGGCAGCGTCTCGGCCGCCGCACGCGGCTTGCGCGACTTGCCCTGGCGCTCGCGGATCGCGGCGATCAGATCGCCCTTGCGCATGCCCGTCGTCTCGCCGACGCCGAGTTCCCCAGCCAGCGAACGTAGCTCGGCGACGGTCTTACCGGTCAGCCCGCCGACCGTCCGCTTGGGAGCGGGGGCGGTGCCGTTCGTCTCGGCCGTGCCGCTCACGTCGCTCAAAAGATCGGTGTTGCTCACACATGTCCTTCCTGACCGATCCACGCCTCCAGGTGGATCAGCGGACTGCCGCTCGCTTCTGATCGCGAACCGGCGTATCTGCTCCCCGATACGCGAGACGAGCTCTTCGGCCGTGCGAAACACAGCTGGAGCGCCTCCACCACAGGGGTTTGCGTCCTCCAAACGGAGGACACGGAATTCGGCACCGCCGAAACCGAAAACCCGCCTGCGTTCATCCGCGTTACCCCGCTCGCCAGGCGGTGCGGATTCGGCGGATCAACGAAGGATGCGATCCCGGAGGACCGGCATCGGGTGCGGAAACGCACGGTGATCGAACGCCCCCGCGGGTAGACCGCGCGGGTGCCGGGTGCAACAACCACCCCCCGCGTGGCGGTCCCGGTGGCAGGCACGTGACCCGGCCTTCACTGAGCCGCAACCTGCACACCCGCGAGATCCACGGGCAGCTCGAAGACGTCGAACCCCTCAACGCCGGCGCCCGCCGGGAGTATTCCCGCGGTGGTCAGCGCGAGCACCGTCGGCCCCGCGCCGGACACGGCGGCGGCCACTCCCCGTGCACGCAGCGTCGCCACCAGCTCGGTGCTGGCCGGGTACGCGGGCGCCCGGTAGCTCTGGTGCAGCCGGTCGTCGGTGGCCGCGAGCAGCAGCTCCGGCTTGGCCGTCAGCGCGTGCACGGCGAGCGCGGCGCGGCCGGCGTTGTGCGCCGCGTCCGCGTGCGGCACGACGGCGGGCAGCAGGCCGCGGGTGGTCGCGGTGGCCGAGCGCACCGACGGGACCGCCACGACCGGCCGGATCGCCGGGTGCGGCGTGAGCCGCTCGGCGTGGAACACGCCGCCTTCGCACCAGGCCAGGACGAGCCCGCCGAACAGGCTCGCGGCGGCGTTGTCGGCGTGGCCTTCGAAGCCCGCGGCCAGCTGCAGCGCCTCGGCCGCGTCGAGCTCGCGGCCCGCCAGCGCGTACCCGGCGGCCACCCCGGACACCACCGCGGCCGCGGACGAGCCGAGGCCGCGCGCGTGCGGAATCGCGTTGAAGCAGCGCAGGTGCAGGCCCGGGACCTCGAGGCCGAGGTGCGCGCAGGTCCGCTCGATCGCGCGGTACACGAGGTGGGTTTCGTCGGTGGGGACGTCCGCGACCCCACCGGCTCCGGCGTCGACGACCTCCACCTTCAGCCCGCTGCCGGTGACCGACACCTCGACGACGTCGTGCAGGCCCAGCGCCATGCCGAAGGCGTCGAACCCCGGCCCGAGGTTCGCCGTGGACGCCGGGACGGTGACCTTGAAGCCGCCGGTCACCGGAGCGCCCCAATGTGGCGTTGGTTGCGTCCAGCGCACCCAATGTGGCGTTCGGTGCGTTGGACGCACCGAACGCCACATTGGGGCGCTTGTGGGCCGGTCACCGCAGGTCCAGTGCCGCCGCGACGGCCGAGGGGTCCACCGCCAGCGGCTCGACCTCGACGTTGCCCGCCAGCGCCGTCTGCGGGTCCTTCAGGCCGTGGCCGGTCACCGTGCACACCACGCGGGACCCCTTCGGGAGCCGTCCGTCGGCGGCGGTGGCCAGCAGGCCGGCCACGCTGGTGGCGGACGCCGGCTCGACGAACACGCCCTCGCGCCCGGCCAGCAGCCGGTAGGCCTCGAGGATCTTCTCGTCGGTGACGGCTTCGAAGAGCCCGTCGGACGCTTCCTTCGCCTTCACCGCGGCGGTCCACGACGCCGGGCTGCCGATCCGGATCGCGGTCGCGACCGTCTCCGGGTCCGACACCGGTTCGCCGTGCACGAGCGGCGCCGCGCCGGCCGCCTGGAAGCCGAACATCCGCGGCGTGTTCTTCACCACACCGTCGGCCGCGTACTCCGAATACCCCGCCCAGTAGGCGGTGATGTTCCCCGCGTTGCCGACCGGCAGGCAGTGGATGTCCGGCGCGGTGCCGAGCACGTCACAGATCTCGAACGCGGCGGTCTTCTGGCCGGCGATGCGCACCGGGTTGACCGAGTTGACCAGCGTGACCGGGTAGTCGGCCGCGGTCTTGCGGGCCAGCTCGAGGCAGTCGTCGAAGTTGCCGTCGACCTGCAGGATCCGGGCGCCGTGCAGCACGGCCTGGGCGAGCTTGCCCATCGCGATCTTGCCCTGCGGCACCAGCACGGCGCAGGTGAGGCCGGCGCGCGCGGCGTAGGCGGCGGCCGACGCGGACGTGTTCCCGGTCGACGCGCAGATCACCGCCTTGAGCCCGCTGGCGAGCGCGTGCGTGATGGCCACGGTCATCCCGCGGTCCTTGAACGAGCCGGTCGGGTTGGCGCCCTCGACCTTGAGGTGCACCTCGCAGCCGGTCAGCTCGGACAGGTGGTGGGCGGGCAGCAGCGGCGTGTTGCCCTCGCCGAGCGTGACGACCCGCGCGCCGTCCGGCACCGGGACGCGGTCCCGATAAGCCTCGATGAGTCCGGGCCAGGGGTGCCTGATCACTGGTCTTCGCCTTCCACGCGCATGACGCTGACAACTTCGTGGACGACGTCGAGCTTCGCGATCTCGTCCACAGTGGACTGCAGCGCCGCGTCGGGCGCCTGGTGCGTCACCACGACGAGGCTCGCGCGGTCGCCGACGTCGCTCTGCCGCACGGCCGCGATGCTCACCCCGTGCCCGGCGAACGCCTGCGCCACCTGCGCGAGCACGCCGGCGCGGTCGGCGACGGAAAGGCTTACGTGGTACCGGGTCGGCGTCTGGCCCATCGGCCGCACCGGCAGCGCCGCGTGCGCGGATTCGCGCGGGCCGCGGCCGCCTGCCACCCGGTTGCGGGCCACCGCGACGAGGTCGCCGAGCACCGCGCTCGCGGTCGGCGCGCCGCCCGCGCCCTGGCCGTAGAACATCAGCTCGCCTGCCGCGTCCGCCTCGACGTAGACGGCGTTGAACGCGCCGCCGACGCCCGCCAGCTGGTGGCTGCGCGGGATCATCACCGGGTGCACGCGGGCCGAGACGGACTCGACGCCGTCGTCGTCGGTGACGCGCTCGCAGATCGCCAGGAGCTTGACCGTGCGGCCGAGCCCCCGCGCCGCGGCGAGGTCGGACGCGGTGACGTCGGCGATGCCTTCGCGGTGCACGTCCGACGCCGTCACGCGGGTGTGGAACGCCAGCGACGCGAGGATCGCGGCCTTCGACGCGGCGTCGTAGCCGTCGACGTCGGCGGTCGGGTCGGCCTCGGCGTACCCGAGGCGGCTGGCCTCGTCGAGCGTCTCGGCGTAGCCGGCGCCGGTGGAGTCCATCGCGGACAGGATGTAGTTCGTGGTGCCGTTGACGATGCCCATCACCCGCGTGATGCGGTCGCCGGCCAGCGATTCGCGCAGCGGGCGCAGCAGCGGGATGGCGCCGGCCACCGCGGCCTCGAAGTAGAGGTCGGCGCCCGCCGCGTCGGCGGCCTCGAACAGGTCGGCCGAGTGCTCGGCGAGCAGCGCCTTGTTCGCGGTGACCACGGACTTCCCGGCCTTCAGCGCGGCCAGCAGCCAGCCGCGCACCGGCTCGATCCCGCCGACCAGCTCGACCACGACGTCGACGTCGTCGGACGTCACGAGCTTCTCGGCGTCCGCGGTCAGCAGCTCCGGCGGCAGCTCGGGGTGCTTGTCCGGGCGGCGCACGGCGATGCCGGCCAGTTCGACCGGCGCGCCCGCCCGCGCCGCCAGCTCCTCGGCCTGCTCGGTGAGCAGCCGGGCGACCTCGCCGCCGACCGTCCCGCAGCCGAGCAGGGCGACGCGGATGGCGGGGCGTTCCTCAGGGGCAGCCACTGTGTTCAGACCTCCAGGCGGAGCATGTCGTCGGTCGTCTCCCGCCGCAGCAGCAGCCGGGAGCTGCCGTTGCGCACCGCGACCACGGCCGGGCGCGGCTGCCGGTTGTAGCTGCTCGCCATCGAGTAGCAGTAGGCGCCGGTCGCCGCGACCGCCAGCAGGTCGCCGGGAGCCAGGGTGTCGGGCAGCCAGCAGTCTCGTACGACGATGTCGCCGGACTCACAGTGTTTTCCCACGACCCGGGACAGCACGGCCTGCACCGGCTGCTCGTTGTCGCCCGCGGACCGGGAAACGACGCGGACGTCGTACACCGCGTCGTAGAGGGCGGTCCGGATGTTGTCGCTCATCCCGCCGTCGACGCTGACGTACCGCCGCGCCGACTCGTCGCCGAGCGAGACGTCCTTGATGGTGCCGACCTCGTACAGCGTGATCGTGCCCGGACCGGCGATCGCGCGGCCCGGCTCGCCCGCGATGCGGGGCACCGGCAGGCCCGCGTACGCGCACTCCTTGCGGACGATCTCGCGGATCTGCGTGATCATCTGCGCCGGCGGCGGCGGGTTGTCCTTCTCGGTGTAGGCGATGCCGAACCCGCCGCCGAGGTCGACCAGGCTCAGCTGGTCGAGCAGCTCGGTGCCGTGCTCCTTGGCCAGGTCGGCGAGCAGCCCGACGACGCGGCGGGCGGCCACCTCGAAGCCGTCGGCGTCGAAGATCTGCGAACCGATGTGGCTGTGCAGGCCGACGAGCTTGAGCGAGGACGCGTTGAGCACCCGGCGGACCGCTTCGGCGGCGTCACCCGACGCCAGGGAGAAGCCGAACTTCTGGTCCTCGTGGGCGGTCGCGATGAACTCGTGGGTGTGCGCCTCGACGCCGACGGTCACCCGGATCAGCACCGGCTGCACGACGTCGTGGCGCGCGGCGATGTCGCTCAGCCGCGCGATCTCGTAGTAGGAGTCGAGCACGACCGTGCCGACGCCCGCGACGACCGCGGCTTCCAGTTCCGCGGGCGACTTGTTGTTGCCGTGGAAGGTGATCCGCTCGGCCGGGAAGTTCGCGCGCTGCGCCACGGCGAGCTCGCCGCCGCTGCAGACGTCCAGGCTCAGCCCCTGCTCGGCCACCCAGCGGGCGATCTCGATGGAGAGGAACGCCTTGGACGCGTAGTGCACGAGCGAGGGGTCGTCGAACGCCTCGGCGTAGTCCGCGCAGCGGGACTTGAAGTCGGCCTCGTCGACGACGAACAGCGGCGTGCCGTGCTGCTCGGCCAGCTCGCGGACGTCGACGCCGGCGATCCGGACGACGCCGTCGGCGGCGCGGAAGGTGTTGCGCGGCCACACTTTCGCGGGCAGCTTGTCGAGCTCCTCGGCCCCGGACGGCTGGAGCCCGGAGGTGTCGGCGTGGGGGTAGACGTCGGCGTGCCTGGGGCCCGCGGGGTGCGCCATTTCTTACATCCGTTCCGGAGCGGAGACACCGAGGAGGGCCAGGCCGTTCGCCAGCACCTGGCGGGCGGCCTCGCACAGCGCGAGCCGGGCGTACGTCAGAGGGGTCGCCTCTTCGTCGCCCATGGGCAGCACGCGGCCCACGGTGTAGAACTTGTGGTAGGCGCCCGCGAGTTCTTCGAGGTAGCGCGCGATCCGGTGCGGCTCCCGCATTTCGGCGGCGCGGCGCACGGTTTCCGGGAACTCGCCGATGGTGCGGATCAGGTCGCCCTCGGCGGGCAGGGTCAAGAGTCCGAAGTCGACGTCCGAAGTGGACTTGATGCCGAGATCGGCGGCGTTGCGCTGCAGGGACGCCAGCCGCGCGTGCGCGTACTGGACGTAGTAGACCGGGTTGTCGTTGGAGTGCTTGCGCAGCAGGTCCAGGTCGACGTCCAAAGTGGAGTCGACCGAGTAGCGGATCAGCTCGTAGCGGGCCGGGTCGACGCCGACGGCCTCGACGAGGTCCTCCATGGTGATCACGGTGCCCGCGCGCTTGGACATCCGGACCGGCTTGCCGTCGCTGACCAGGTTGACCATCTGGCCGATCAGCACCTCGACGGTGGCCGGGTCGTCGCCGAACGCCGCGGCGGCGGCCTTCAGGCGGGCGATGTAGCCGTGGTGGTCCGCGCCGAGCATGTAGATGCACAGGTCGAAGCCGCGGTTGCGCTTGTCCTTGAAGTAGGCCAGGTCACCGGCGATGTAGGCCGGGTTGCCGTCCTGCTTGATGACGACGCGGTCCTTGTCGTCGCCGTACTCCTTCGACTTCAGCCACCAGGCGCCGTCTTCGAAGTAGAGGTTCCCGGAGTCCTTCAGCTCCTGCACCGCCGCGTCGACCGCGCCGGACTTGTGCAGCGAGTCCTCGTGGAAGTAGACGTCGAAGTCGGTGCCGAACTCGTGCAGGCTGGACTTGATCTCGCCGAACATCAGCTCGATGCCGATCCGGCGGAACGTCTCGTGCCGCTGCTCCTCCGGCAGCGAGAGCGCGCTCGGCTCGGCCTTGATGACCTCGGCGGCGATGTCGTTGATGTAGCCGCCCGCGTACCCGTCCTCCGGCGCGGGCTCGCCCTTCGCGGCGGCGATCAGCGACCGGACGAACCGGTCGATCTGGGCACCGGCGTCGTTGAAGTAGTACTCGCGCGTGACGTCGCCGCCCTGCGCGGCCAGCACGCGGCCGAGCGCGTCGCCGACCGCGGCCCAGCGGGTGCCGCCGAGGTGGATCGGGCCGGTCGGGTTCGCCGAGACGAACTCGAGGTTGATCTTGGTGCCGGCCAGCGCGTCCCCGCGGCCGTACGCGGCACCGGCGTCGAGGACCTGGCGCACGATGTCGCCCTGGGCGGCGGCGGCGAGCCGGAAGTTGAGGAAGCCCGGACCGGCCACCTCGGCCGAGGCGACGCCGTCGTCCGCCGAGACCGCCTCGGCCAGCGCCTCGGCGAAGTCGCGCGGCTTCAGCCCGGCCTTCTTGGCCACTTGGAGGGCGATGTTCGTCGCGTAATCGCCGTGTTCGGGGTTGCGCGGGCGTTCGATGGTCACCTGCTCCGGCAGCACGGCGTCGTCGATGCCGCGTGCGGCGAGCACCTGCACGGCGGAGCTGCGGACCAGGTCGGCGAGAGCGGCGGGAGTCACTCGTCGAATTCTAGGTGTGCCCTGGTGGGGCGCTTGCATCGGTCTCGGCCACATCACGGTCGGCGTCCGCGTGAGGCGTTAACGGTGATCAGACGCGTGGTCTCTACACTGGCCCGGGCGGGAATCCGTCCGCAGCCACCAGAGGGAGAACGCGGGAGCCATGGCGAACGGGACAACTCGGAAAAAGGGTTCGGCGGTGAAGGCGGCCCGCGGTTCCGTGGTGAGCAAGAAGGGCACGCCCTGGGGCACGATCATCGCCGTCGTGGCCATCGTCGCACTGGCCGGCGCCGTGATCACCTACTACATGGTGGCGTCCGCGCCGAAGCGCGAGCAGTCCGACCGCGAGGCGGCGGCCGCGTCCTTCGCGCCGACGGCGTCCGACCCGGACCCCTCCAAGCGCATCCCCGGCGTGGTGACCGCGACCTACACCGGCAGCGTGCACGTGCTCCCGACCGAGCGCGTCGCCTACGACAAGACCCCGCCGTTCGGCGGCCCGCACGACGGGTACTGGGCCACCTGCACCGGCACGGTGTACCCGAACGCCGTCCGCACCGAGAACATGGTCCACGGCCTCGAGCACGGCGCCGTCTGGATCGCCTACAACCCGGACCAGGTCACCGGCGACGCGCTGAACCTGCTCAAGGTCCGCGTCGAGGGCAAGCCGTACACGATGATGTCGCCGTACCCGGGCCTGGACAAGCCGATCTCGCTGCAGTCCTGGGGCCACCAGCTGAAGCTGGACAAGGCCGACGACCCGCGCATCGACGAGTTCATCGCGGCGCTGCGGAGCAACCCGAACGGCGTCTACCCCGAGGTCGGCGCCTCCTGCGACGCGCTCGGCCCGGGCCAGTTCGACCCGGACAACCCGCCGCCGTTCGACCCGTCGAAGCCGGGCCCGGACGCCAAGCCGATGGACTACAAGGGCACGCCGAACGCCCAGGCCGACCAGAACGGCGGCATGAGCCAGCAGCCGTCGGCACCCGCGTCGGGCACGCCCACCAAGTGAGTTCCGAAGAACAACCCACGTGGTCGCGCTGGGTGATCATCGGCGGGACGCTCCTCGCGGTCCTGCTGATCGGCGCGACCGCGGGCATGTTCCTGACCCGCGCGATCGACGACGCCCCGGCTGCCACCCCGGCAGCCGGGTCCGTCGAGGTCGGCTTCGCCCAGGACATGTCGACGCACCACCTGCAAGCCGTGACGATGGCCGGCTGGGCCCGCGACCACTCGACCGACCCGGAGATCCGCCAGCTCGCGTTCGACATCGAGCGCACCCAGCTGGAGCAGGTCGGCCGCATGAAGGGCTGGCTCATGCTGTGGGACCAGCCCGAGCAGCCGATCGGCGCCCCGATGAAGTGGATGACGGAGCCGATGCCGGGCCACGACGGCATGGCGATGGGCACCGGGTCGGTCAACCCCGGCGCCGGCCCGCTGATGCCGGGCATGGCGACCGAGGCCGAGCTGGCCAAGCTGCGCTCGCTGTCGGGCAAGCAGCTGGACGTGTTCTTCCTCCAGCTGATGCTCCGCCACCACCAGGGCGGCACGGCGATGGCCCAGTACGCGACGGCCCATTCGAACCTCACGGCGTTGCAGGCGCTGGTGCGGAGCATCTTGACTTCGCAGGGGGCCGAGATGGACCAGATGAAGCTGATGCTTTCGGCCCGGGGCGCGCAGCCCCTCCCCTGACTCAGCTCCGCCGGGCCACCAGCGCGAGCGGCGTGAGCGCGAGCACCGCCGCGACGCCGGCCACGAGCGCGTACCCGCCCAGCCCGAACAGGCCGCCGGCGATGATGCCGCCGAGCCCGGAGGCGCTCCACACCAGCGCGTCGATGACCCCCTGCAACTGGGTGCGCTCGTCGTCGGCGAGGCTGCGGCTCAGCAGCGCGCTCGACCCGACGAACACCAGGTTCCAGCCGTAGCCCAGCAGGAACAGCGCCAGCGGCAGCCCGGCGGTGTGCGACGTCGGCGCGGCGATCACCGTCACGGCGGCGAGCACCAGCACGCCGACCCCCGCCGTGATCGTGGCCCGCCCGCCGATCCGGTCGGCGATCTTCCCGGACAGCGGCGCCAGCGCGAACATGCCGATCATGTGCGCGCTGAGCACGTAGCCGACGACCTCGAGGCCGTGTCCTTGGCGGTGCAGCTGCAGCGGCGTCATCGTCATGACGGTCACCATGGTCACGTGCGCCGCGGTCATCGACACCAGCGGAACCAGCACGACCCGCCGCTTCAAGGCGGCGGCCACGCGGGCGAGCGTCAGTGGCGGGCGCTTCGGGCCTTGGGCGGGGAAGGCCGTCTTCGGCATGGTCGCGCTGGCCAGGAGCGCGATGGTGCACAGCAGCGCCGCGAAGCCGATCGCGCCGGAGGTGCTCGGCAGCCCGAAGAACCCCGCGGTGGCGGCGGCCGGCTCGAGCAGCGCGGGCCCGGCGATGGCGCCGATGGTGCCCGCCCAGACGATGATGGAGAGCGCGAACCCCTTGCGGTTGTCGGGGTACAGCTCGGCCGCGGTGTACCGCACCAGCCCCGCGGCGCCGTTCCCGATCCCGAGCATGGCGAGGCCGGGCAGCAGGAGCAGGAGATTGGCGAACACCCCGCCGAGGAATGCGACGAGCCCCCCGAACGCGGCGACGCCGTAAACCAGTTTCAACGAGGTCCGCGCACCCTTTTTCCCGATGAGCACCCCGAGGTAGAGCGCCCCGAAAGCGGTACCGGCGACGACCGCCGCGTTGGGAATTCCGCTCCACCCGTCCCCGTGCGCGTCGGAAGCGATGAGCGTGCTGACCGTGGTCGCCCCGGTGACGGCGGTGTTCAGCGCCGCGGCGCCGGTGAACAGCACCCCCATCGCCCGCGTTCTTACCGTCGTGGTCTTCGTCACGATTTCCGTCATGGACCGACGGTAGTACCGCCATTAGGCCGAGCTATTCCTCATTCTTGCGCGATTGCTCCTGGGTCTTGCATTCCGGGGAATCGGTGATCAAGCAGACTGCGGATTCCGTCACCAGGACAGTTCTTGACAACGACGTGCGCACTGCGGCGCCTCGACCTGCAACGTCGCGTGCTCGATCGCGTACCGCGACGCCAGCAGGTTCTGCGCCTCCGTCAGCACGTCCGACTGCTGCGCGGGCGGCGCCAGCGTCAAGTGCGCCGAAGCCACCTCCATGCCCGAGGTCAACGTCCAGATGTGCAGGTCGTGCACGTCCGCCACGCCGGGCAGCGCGGCCAGTTCGGCGTTGATCGCCCCGACGTCGACGCCCTGAGGTGCGTGCTGGAAGAGGATGCGCAGCGCCCGGCGGGCCAGCACCCACGTGCGGGGCAGCACGAACAGGCCGATCGCGACACCGATGATCGGGTCGGCGTAGCGCCAGCCCGTCAGGAGCGTCAGCGCGCCGCTGATCAGGACGCCGACCGAGCCGATCAGGTCCGCGACCACTTCGAGGTACGCGCCGCGGACGTTGAGGCTCTCCTTCGCCCCTGAGCGCAGCACCGTGAACGACACCACGTTGGCCACCAGGCCGGCCGCCGCGGCGAGCAACACGGGTAGGCCGGGGACCGCGGGCGGGTCGCCGATGCGGCCGACGGCCTCGACGAGGACGTAGCCCGCGACGCCGAACAGCAGGATCGCGTTGCCGAGCGCGGCCAGCACCTCCGCGCGGTAGAGGCCGAAGGTGCGGCTGACCGTGGGACCGCTGCGGCGCGCCAGGATGATCGCGGCAAGTGCCATGCCGACGCCGAGGACGTCGGTGAACATGTGCGCCGCGTCCGAGATCAGGGCCAGCGAGCCGGTCGCGAAGCCGACGACGAACTCGAGCACCATGAAGCCGGCGCCGACGGCCAGGGCGATGGTCAGGCCGCGCACGTACCGGCCCGACGCGCTCGCCGGCGCGATCGCGTGCCCGTGGCCGTGTCCCTGCCCCATACCGCCTCCGTTCCCGGTTCACCTTCGCCGCAAACATATAGTGGGATGCGCATATGTGCAACAGAGGGCAGCCTAAGTTCACCCACCCGGAAAGCTACCCCGGCGGACGGTCACGACCAATCCACCAGGCGGGGTGTCCCGCCTGGTGGACCCGTCACGCTTCGCGAACCAGCCGGAAGAACCCGCGAACCTGCTCGACGAACAGCCGCGGCTGCTCGAGCGCGGCGAAGTGCCCGCCGACGGGCAATTCCTCGAACCAGCGCAGATCGGTGTAGCGCTGCTCGGCCTGCCGCCGCGACGGCCGCACGATCTCCTTGGGGAACACCGAAACCCCGGCCGGAACGTCCACCGTGGACAGATCACGGTCGTTGTTCTCCCAGTACATCCGCGCCGAGGAGGCCGCGGTCGCGGTGAACCAGTAGACGGAGATGTCGTCGAGGATCTTCTGCCGGTCGACGGCGTCCTCGGGGTTCCCCTTGTGGTCGGTCCAGGCCCAGAACTTCTCGGCGATCCAGGCGGCCTGCCCGACGGGCGAGTCGGTGAGCCCGTAACCGAGCGTCTGCGGCCGCGTGCCCTGCTCGGCGGAGTAGCCGCTCCCGGTCCGCCGGAACTCCTGCAGGTCGTCCAGCGCCCGCTGTTCGGACGCCGTCAGCTCGCCCTGGTCCAGCCGCACGGGCGCGAAGTTGACGTGCACCCCGGCGACCCGCTCCGGCGCGACCTTCGCGAGCGCGTTGGTGATGGCGGCACCCCAATCGCCACCTTGGGCGCCGTAGCGGTCGTAGCCGAGCGACACCATCAGCTCGTCCCACAGCGCGGCGACGCGCGGGATCTTCAACGCGGGCTTGTCGCTCCACCCGAACCCGGGCAGCGACGGCACGACCACGTGGAACGCGTCGGCCGGATCACCCCCGTGCGCCCCGGGATCGGTGAGCGGCCCGACGACGTCGAGGAACTCCAGCACGGACCCGGGCCACCCGTGGGTGAGCACGAGCGGCAGCGCGTCCGGCTGCTCGGAGCGGACGTGCAGGAAGTGCACCCCGACCCCGTCGATCGTGGCCCGGAACTGCGGAAAGGCGTTCAGCCGCCGCGCGAACCCGAAGTCGTACTCCTCACCCCAGTCCCGGCAGAGCTCCTTGACGTAGGCCAGCGGCACACCCTGCGACCAGTCCCCCACGGTTTCGGCCTCGGGCCACCGGGTCCGCCGCAACCGCTCCCGCAGGTCGGCGATATCGCCCTCGTCGAGAGCTACCTGAAACGGCTCGGCCATCACGGCTCCTTCGGGTGGGGTTCCCCACGCTAGCGACGGTCCGCGCAGCCGATCAACTTCATACTGCTGACCTGGGGAAATGCGGGTGGGGGAACCTGCGCGCGAGGGGGCTGGGGGATGCGCTAAGCTTTCGAGGTCGCCCAGCGATGGGCCCTCGTAGCTCAGGGGATAGAGCACTGCCCTCCGGAGGCAGGTGTCGCAGGTTCGAATCCTGCCGAGGGCACCCCGTCTGAACACACAAAACCGGCCCCTACCAGCGAGAACGCGGTAGGGGCCGATTCGCGTCTTACCCGGCCAACCCCGGCGGACTACGGCCGAATCCGGGTGCCAGCGGCCAATGTACGGCCACGCTCACCGGCGCGTGCCGAGCGCCGTCTCAACCTGCCGCCGGGCGGCCTGCTCCCCGCCGTCGAGGAAGCTGGCGTAGACCTCAAGCAGGACGGCGATCGACTGGCCTGCCCATTGGGCGACCGTCGCGGCCGGAACTCCGGCGGCAAGCCACGTGCTCACGGCAGCGTGCCGGAGGTCGTACGGTCGGCCGGCGAGCGGACCCCGCGCCACTTGGGGCGTGAACGTCGCCTCACGGGCCGCGCGGAACACCTTGGTGTAGGTGACCTTCGAGACCGGTCCCCCGCGCTCCCCGACGAACAGGCGCCCGTCCGGGCCGTACCCGAACCGCTCGACATGGCGCCACAGGATGGCAGTCAGCTCCGGCGGGCACGGCACCTCTCGCACGTCGCCCGCGGCCCGCGACTTGAGCGGCCGGTTCTCCCCCACCGTGCCCGTGTCCGTCCACAGAGCATCGATGTACGGCCGGGCGCCTTCGAGTGCGTCCATCGGCGGCCGGCCGGCGGACTCGTCGGCCCGGACGCGGTGGCTGAGCTGGCTGGACAGCTCGTCGCGCAGGTGCTGCCGCAGCCGTTCCACCGCCGCGGTCTCACCGGCGGGCCGGTGCGGAAGGTCTGTCGGTCCAGGCAAGTGCGGGCGGCCGTTGACCGGCGCGGCCAGGTCGGGGCGCGTCATGGCGTCGCCCCGTTCCGGATGTGCGGGCCGACCCGCTGTGGGGGTACGCCTGGGACCGAATCGCCAACAACCGCCAGCCGCAGGTGCAGTGGCCGGCTTCCGTCGGTGGTGGTCGGCTGGCGCCCGTGCGCGTGGAGGTTCACGGCGATCGCTGCCGCGGCCCGACCGAGCGCGGACTTATCCGCCCCGCGCCAGCCTGTGCCCTGGCCGCTGAACATCGCCGCGCCCTTGGTGTCGGCAGGCACCCGGCCCATCACCGGGATCTGCAGCGTCTGCGAGACCTCCGCAGTCGGGTAGCCGTCGCCCACCAGGACGAGGCACGGTCGGCGTGACCACTGCTGGGCGGCCTGCAGCTTGAGCGCGACGTGGGCGAGCTCGTCGTCGCGCGGGCGGGAGAGCAGCAGCATCGCGTCCGCACCACGGACGATCGGCAGCGCGGGAGAACCGGGATCGACCCGGCCGCAGTCAGCGATGACCACGGTGTCCGGCTGGTCGGCCGCTCGACGCAGCGGCGACGAGACTCCGGAGGCCAGCACGGCGAGCGCTGCACGAGCTTGTTCAGCGCCGACCGGGCCAGACACGACCCGCAAGCCGCCCAGCAGAGACTGTGCGTGCTGAACGAGCAGGCTCGGGTCGGCACCTCCACGGCCTCGGGCCGCTGCGGCCCAGCTGACCAGGCCCGGTGTGTCGGGCAGCCGGAAGCGGGCCATCAGGTCACCGCCGGCCGGGTCGGCTTCGACGACTATCAGACTCTGCTGGGGCGGCCAGCAGGCGCCGAGCGCGGTCGCCAGGGTGGTCGCGCCGGGTGAGCCCTTGAGGGAGCAGACGGCGATCAGCATCAGCGTCCTCCCCCGGCAATAGCGACGAGACTGAGCTGACCCGCCGGGGCCGAAGCCAACGCGCGAGCGTCCGATTCGGGCAGCTGCAAGGAGACCACGGTGATCTGCTCGGTCTCCCGGGCGGCAACTGCGGTCACTACCGCAGTCCATGACGACGTCTGGCCGAGCGGCGTTCCGACGGCTGGGCTTTGCCCTGGCGTCGCGAGGACCGCCACCGTGGTGCCGGGCGCCAGGTCGGGCGGAAACTGTCCCGGTTTGAGCCCAACCGCCGCTACACCCTTGCCGGACGCAGGAATCTGAGGAACGCCGAGGACCGAGCGGGTCACCAGCGAGCCGACGGGCAGGCTGAATGCCACCGGACGGCCGACCACTGTGGATGCTGCCGACGCGGGCAGCACGTCCATTCCGGAGTCCACCGCCATGCTGACCTGCTTGAGATCCTGAACCTCGAGAAGTTGGCCCACGGCAACGGCACGGGCCAGAGCGATGACGCTCTCGCGGTCGCCAAGCTGCATCCCGGCGAACACGCCTCCGGCCGAGCACACGGCGACCAGCAGGACGCCGAGCAGCAGGTGGGGCACGCTGCGGCGCCGGCCCCCGCCACTCAGGCGTGTGGGCGTCTTGCCATCACGGCTCGCCCACGAGTTCAGCGACGCGGGTTTCGCGTCCAGGCTGGTTGAACTTGCGGTAGTTGTCACCACCGACCTCCTCAAGGCATGACGCCATCGCGACGCGTCAACTCGGGTGTTCGACGTGCCTTTTCTCAACGGGGGGTTGTGTTGTGCGTGCCGGGCCTCAGCCGGTCGCGATTCCCTGGCTCTCCGCCACTCGGAACGCCGCCGAGGCCGACGTCGTCATGTTCGGGAACGTGCCGCCCGTGCCTGCGCCCGACCACGTCACGGTCCAGTTCACCGTGGCGGTCACCGGGAACGCGTCCGAGCGCTGGCCAGCCGAGGACGTCTTGTACGTGTAGCCGCAGTCCGGCGACGCGCTCTTCGGGTCACCGCCTCCGGGAAACGGCGAGCCGGGGCCGGTGCAGGTCACCGAACCGCCTTCGCCCATCGACCAGGTCACCGAGGTCGGCTTGGCGACCGCGGTCACCGAGACCCCCGGCACCGACGCGGTGGCCGAGACGTCGCCCCAGCTGCTCGGGTCCAGCCACAACCAGGTCGGCAAGGTGACCAGCTGGTCGCCGGCCGGATTCGCTTTGATCTTCGGCGCGGGCAGACGCAGCTGGTTCCGCGCCTGCGCGGCGAGCTCAGCTGGCGATGGTAGCGGCGCCGGACCTGGTTCACCGTCCGCGATCCAGACGGGTGGCCGGTACAGCGCGTCCCGGAAGCCGGCCCCGGTGCACTTGTAGACGTACCAGGCGCCGGACGGCGGCTGCGCGCCCGCCAGTTGCCGATAGGCAGCGGGCACCGCCGTGGCCGGTACAGTCCTCGGTGGGACATGGAACGCTGCCGGCTGAGCGCTTCCAGGTGGCGGTCCCTGGTATCCGCTGCGCTCGTAGCCGCACTGGGCGAGGTTGCCGCCGCCGATGATCGTGTCGCCGCCGGGATCCGAAGGTCCGCCGCCGGAGTTGTGGTGCCCTGGGCCTCCGGGCTTGTTCGGCTGGTTGCCGTGGTCGCCGCCCTGCTGCCCGCCCTTGCCCGCGCCGAGTTCGCAGCCGGGGTTCGGGTACTGGCTGCAGTCGGTGTAGCCGTAGCCGTCGGCGAGCGCGGGCGCGGCGCCGATCACCACGATGGCCGCCGCCAGCACGGCCGCGGGCGCCGCACGGTTCAGCATGTCCCCAGCCCCTCGACCGCGAACCTGGTGACCTTCCACGAGCCGTCCGCCTGCTTCTTGACCTCCGCGGTGATCGCGCGGTGCCCGCCCGGCGAGTCGGTGAAGGGTGAACCATCCTTCTTGTACTTCAGCCAGTTCGCGCTGTCCCCGCAGTCGGAGATCATGATCGTCGTGGGCTTGCTCGGCGGCTTCTCCTCGGTGACCTTCGGGCTCGTCACCGGCGCTCCCTTCGACACCACGCCGTTGAGGTGGTCGGTGTAAAGGCTGCGGTTGATCACGCCGAGCGCGTCACCGGTCGCGTACTTCGCCACTTCGGGTGATTGCCAGTCCGCCGTCTCACCGGCCTTTGCCATCGCCCGCCACATGCCGACGTAGGCATCGGTCGCCAGCTGGGGCGCAGGAGTCGGCTGCGGAACCGAGGTCGAGCTGGTCGCTGGCGGGTTCGACGCAGAGGCCGACGGTGCGGAAGAACCGCCGCCGGAGCACGCGCTGAGCGTGAGCGCGGCGAAGCTAAGCAAGATCGCGTGGGTTGACACCTTCGTCCATGATGGACGAACCGCACCTGACGGAGTCGACATCATTCCGCTACCCCTGTTCATCCTGACCGGCATCACGGCCGCCGTCGCGGTCGTGATGGGCGGTGCGCTCGTGGTCCGTTCTCCCCGCCGGCAGGTAGCGGCGCAGCTGGTGATCGCGGCCGCACTCGTCGGCGCGCTCGCCTGGCGCGTTCACGACGTGGCGCCGTTCGCGATTTCCGAGAGCGTGGCGGCGTTCGGCGTGCCACTCGCCTTCGCCGACGCGCGACACCGTCGCCTGCCGAACCTGCTTGTTCTCGGACTCGCCGGTTCGGTCGGCGCCGCCGTCATCGCTACCGCTGTCGTCGACCACGACGGCGGTTCGCTGGCTCGCGCACTCGCCGGTGCGGCCGTGACCGCCGCGTTCTTCCTCGCCGTGTACTTCATGGCGCCCGGCCACCTCGGTGGCGGGGACGTGAAGCTGGCCGTACCTCTCGGCGCGGCGCTTGTGTGGTTCGGATGGCCAACGCTCGTTCTCGGCAGTCTGCTGCCCTGGCTGGCCGCCGCGATCGCGGTGACGATCATGCGTCTCGGTCGGCGTCGGACCGCGATCCCGATGGGGCCGTTCCTGATCGCCGGCACGCTGGCCGCCATGCTCCTCGCGAACGGGTAGCCGACTGATCGGCTCAAGCGAGCAAGTCGTCATCGCAGCTTCCCTCCCCCTGTAGGTCGCGGTGACCGGCCAGCCTTCTCGCCAGACACGGCCGGCCACCGTCCCCTTCGATTCCTCTTCCGTTCCCAGGCGCCGGAGCCCGGGTGACTTCCGGTTTAGCGGCCTGACCTCGGCTGAGTGCAAGGTAAGTCGACGGGTGAGTCTGGACTCAGTCGACGGATCTTCACTCGTTCGGACGAAGGTGTCCTGCCGTCGGGACGTCAAGGGCTCGACTGGGGCAAGCCGGGCGGCACTTCGTGATAGGTCTGCAGGTGTGGATGACTGGGACGTGCCGTACCGGCAGAGCGTGTACGAGGTACTTGCCCTGCTGCGAGGTGACTGGACCGTCGCCGTCCTCGCGACCCTCGCGCTCGGCGAGCTGGAGTTCACCAAGCTGCGGAACGAGGTGAACGAGGCCGAGGAGCGCTCCGGCTGGACGGCGCACTCGAAGCCGCTGACGGCTCGCACGCTGACCGACACGCTCCGACGGCTGGAGCAGGACGGGCTCGTCGAACGACGCGCGGAAGGCAGCGCCTTCTCCAATGTCTGGTACAAGCTGTCACCCGACGGCCGTGCGCTTCTGCGCGCGTTGCGTCCCTTGGCCACGTGGTCGCAGCAGCGTCGCGACCAGACACGAGCCGACAGCCGCGGTCATCGCTAGGCGGTCGACTTGACGACTCGGACCTGATTGCGCCCGGCGTCCTTGGCCGCGAACAGCGCGTTGTCGGCGGAGATCAGGACCTCTTCCAGCGAACTGCCCGCCGCGGGGAACGCAGCTGCGCCGATCGACACGCTGACGTGGAAGCCGGGTCCGGAATCCGGCTCGATGACGGTGCGTTCGACGTGCTCGCGGATGCGGTCCGCGATGGCGTGAATCGCGTCCGGAGAGCTGCCCGGCAGCAGGACGACGAACTCCTCGCCACCGAACCGCCCGCAGAGGTCGTCGCTCCGGACTTCGCTCCGGATGGCGTTGCCGACGAGGACGAGCGCTCTGTCGCCGGTCAGGTGTCCGTGAACGTTGTTCACGTCGCGGAAGTGGTCGATGTCGATCATCAGGACACCGACGCTGAAGCCGTGCTGACGAGCACGGTCGATCTCCTTCGCCGCGATCGCGTGCCAGGTCGCGGCGTTGAGAAGTCCGGTCTTCGAATCGGTGGTCGAAGCGTGCTCGAACTGACGGATCAGGACGCTCCGGTGGAGCGCGTAGAGCGGCAGGAACAACACGATTACGAGCCACGGACGCAGGGTCAGGAGGACCGCGGTCAGCGCGCCCATGCACAACGTCGCCAGCTCGAGGATGTTCTCGTTGAGCGCGCCGAGCAGCCGCCTGAACGAAAGGCTCCGCCTGGCGAGGGCGATCGCCACCCCGACGATCGTCGAGTTCGCGGCGAAGTAGATCGCGATGACCGAGGCCAAGCCGACCGCGGTCCAGATGCCGGCTTCCTGGCCGGGCGGCACGACGTGCAGCTGCTTGGCAGCCCACCCGGCGATCTGGCAGGACAGGATCACGTTCGCCGTGCTGAAGATGACGCGATGCGCGTGGATTCCGGCGACGCCCCGCCAGCTGCGCAGCCACAGGTGTAGGTACAGCAGCACGGCGACGAGGGCGGCCAAGGCAGTTGGGAGGGTCAGCGCGGCGGCCAGGGTCCACACGGACGAGAAGTTGACGTGCGGGGTGTCCGAAAACCGCCGTCGACGCCGTTCGACCCGGCGGGTCATCTCCGCAGCCAGGATGCCGAGCCCGACGATCAACCCGCAGGACACGACATCTCGCCAGGCCATCGGGGCCCTCACGTCGAAGACGATGGCCGCTACCGCGATGGCGTCGATGACCAGCAGAAACACCGCCGCGGGCCGCGGTAGCAACCAGATAGCCCATCGTGACCAACCGGAGCGCTCAGCGACCCCATCGTTCGGCATACTGATCTCGCTTCCGTTCCCAGGGGAGGACCCGAGGTCCTCGAGCTCCGGCTGCCGCGCCTCGGCACCTCCCGCCGCCGGACGCTCCGGGAGGGGGTCACTATGCGTAACAAGGACTTCTGAGCGCGCTGAATCCACCGGTGCGGGCTCGTCCTCGACAGTTCTCGCCTGCCGAGGTCGAGCCGCCCACCAGACGAACCCGGCTGCAACTGCGGAGAGTGACGCCACCGCGCCCGAACCGGCGACGACGAAGACAGAATCGACCCGCTCGGCGACCACGCCGGCGCCGAGGATCGCGACGCCCTGCGAGCTGTAGAGGCAGGTGCTCAGCCGTCCCATCGTGGTGCCGCGGCGCGCGTCCGGCACCAGCTCGACGACGACCGCCTGCAGCCGGATCAGGTAGATGGTGGACAGCGCACCCGAGACCGCCCAGAGGCCTGCGGCCCACCACGCGCCTGGTAGCGCGAGGCAAGCGATCAGGGGCAGGCCGGACGCCGCTGCCGGCACGACGACCAGCTTCGCCGTGAGCGCGGTATCGGGCCGGAGCCGGCTGGCCAGCCAGCCGCCGAGCACGCTGCCGACGGGATCGGCCGCCATCAGGACGCCGACCCCGATCGACGTCAGACCCACCGCGTTCGCGTACGGCGCCGCCAAGCCTTCAGGTACGACAAGAAATCCGATCATCGCGGCCAGCATGTAGATGGCGACCATGCGCGGGTCGCTGGCCGCCGCAGCTGACCGCGGCGTCGTCTTGGTCTCGGCTCGGCTGACGGGACGAGTTCGGACCACCGCGGCGACCACAACGGCGCTGACCAGGAACGTCGCGGCGTTCACCAGCAGCGCGCCGCTGGTGCTCAAGCTCGTCACGAGCAGGCCGCCGAGCCCGAAGCCGGCCACCTGGGCCGTTTGTGTGCTGATCTGCCGGAGGCCGAGACCGGCCTGGTACAGCCCGTTCGGAAGCACGTCCGGCAGGAGCGCGAGCTGAGCGGCCTTGAACGGCGCCGCGGCCATAGTCAGGCAGCCGATCAACGCCCAAAGGATCCAGAGCGGCATCCCCGGCACGGCCATCGCCGCCGCCAGCACGGCGCGCACGACGTCGGTCACGACGATCACCGTACGGCGCGGATAGCGGTCCGCCAGACCGGAGAGCAAGAAGCCGCCCAGGATCGCAGGCACAAAGGTCAGGGCGTAGGTGAGCGCCGTCAGCGCCGCGGAGTCCGTGCGCGCGTAGACCAGCAGCGCGAGCGCCACCCGCGCAACCTGATCGCCGAAGACCGACAAGGCTTCGGCGAGCCACAGCGCTCGGAACTCACGACCTCGCAGCGCCGCCGCAAAACCGCGGGATCCGGTTTCGGTCATCGGCCCTCCCCACCGCCGTCGAAACTCGCCCGGCAGGCCCCCCTACCTGGAAGAACCACGGTATGCCCGCTCCGTGTCCATGTGGACACAAGTAGCGACAGATCACCCAATCGCAGCACGGCCGTGACGGTCCGCTACCGACTTGATCGACTTCCGCCGTTCAGAGCAGGCGGCTGTTGAATCCCGCCGCGACCAAGCGATCGAACGCGGCGGCCACGGCGGGCGGCACCGGCTGCTCGATGGCGAAGCCGCGTTCGGGGTAGACCATCACCCGCTGGAGATCGCCGATCATCATGTCGACGACCTCGGCGGCGTCGCCGATCGTCTTGACGTACTCCTCCAGCGTCAGCGGCGCCGACGTGCACGTCACCGCGACTTCAGGCCACAGGCGCCGGCAAGTTGCGAACGCCCGGCGCTCCATGTACGGCATCGAGATGAGGAGAACGGAGTCCGGCGTCAGCCCGGCCCCGATGAGCACGCCGCGGGAGAGCGTGATGTTGGCGCCGGTGTTCGCGGCCTCAGGCTCGACCAGGATGGCGGCGTCCGGCACGCCCAGCTCCAGGGCGCGCTCGCGGAAGTGGACGGCTTCGCCGCGCGGGAAGATGGCGGCGGTGTCCCGGCTGGTCGCACCGGTGAAGACGACAGTCTGGAACATGCCGCGGTGGTACAGCTCGGCCGCGTACTCGGCGACGCCGATGTCGTTGCATCCCAGTGCGATGGCGACGTCGCACGCAGAAATCTCGTGGTGGACCTGGTGGAAGTCCCACACGAGCTCGGCGTCGTGCCACTCCACATCGGTAAGTTGCCGCGTCACGGCGCGTTCGTACTCCTCGAGATGGCGTTCGTGCGTCAGAGGTCCCTTCCGCGACAAGCCCCGTCTTGGCAGCTGATCAATTGACAGTTTACCGGCGCTGGTCACGTCGTCCCGCGCCCATACCCGTGCGCCTTGAACATCAACAGCTGCCTTCCGGCCCTGTGGATGACCTCGCGTTGGAGCGAACGCCGGGACGCCGGCCTGCTACTTGTCGCTGCTGCTGATCACCCAGAGCTCCGCGTTGGAGTTGACGACCGATGACCGGGTTGAGTTCAGCAACGTCTCCAGCCGCTGCAGTCGCAGGAGATCCTGAGGTGGCTTGGTTCCCGGTTCGAGGGCTCTCAGCGCCTTGTGCTTCTTCTCGAGCACATGTGGCTGCACGATGACGACTTCGCGAGCGTCCTCTTCGGACCTGGCCAGGAGCATCTCGATGAACTCCCGCCGGTCGCCCACCTTGACCCGATCCACCCAGCTGGCCTTGTAGGGCGCGTCTGTCGACCGAAGATGCTCGGCCAACCTCTCCTTCTCCATGAAAACCAAGTTCTTCGCGGCTTGGCCAGCCACGACCTCGTAGGACTTCGCCGAAATACCGCGCCCCGACGAAGAGCTTTCGGCGCCCTTGACATGGATGAACCGCAGCGTGCCTTTCGCGTTGATCTGGAGGAAGTCCGCGGACTCGCCGGCTCCGTCGTCGCAGATCAGCCAGCCGTCGGAGAAGTTCTCGAGCACCCAGCCGAAGAGCGAGGTGTCGGTTGGGTCCCCAATGGATTTGTGGATCTTCTCCGTCGACCGGTGGTCGAAAGGCTTCTCGGTCTCGACGTCGAATCCGGCAAAACTCCGGAACTGCCAGTTCTTGAAGGGGAAGATCGCGGTGTTCTTCTTGGTGATGCGCCCGCGGGAGTAGACGTGACCGGACTCGTAGAAGACCGTGAGCAGGTCCGTCGAGCGCAGTGCGTCGAGGACCGGCTGTGCGATGGCATCCCGCGAAAAGCTGCCGGACTGACCGATGTCCAGGAGGAATCCGTGCGGCTTCGGCTTGGGGGTCACGGAGACGACGCCGCCCTCGACGCCGTCGAGGCCGATCTTGAGCTTGAACCGGGCCGACCGGGAGTCCGGCATCACGATGAGCGCCGCCGACTCCAGGATCGAGGCGGCGTCGTAGGTCTCCTCGCCGGCGACGTCGGCCGCTGGGAGGTGATCGACGTCGATGGCCGCGACGTCATAGGCGCCGTGGACCTCCGAAAGGTCCGTGACGTCGCGGGCGAGTTCGGGGAAAGCCTCGATGAGGCTGTCTTCTTCGGCGGCGACTTTCTTGATGAGGTCGAAGATCTCGCCCACTGTCGCGAGGAAGTCCCCGATCGTCGACATCGGCTTCAGCCAGAGCTGCGACGACCTGATGGTCGCGCCGATCGTCCCCCTGAGCTGGTCGAGTTCGAGGTCGGCGGGTAGTTCGCACCGCGCCGACCCGAGCGAGTAGCCACTGTCGGCGAAGACGTTCAGGGTTTCTTTGAGATCGATCCCCACGCTCGTCTTGGCGTCGGGGTGCCGGGCGTTCCTCCCGGTGGCGCTCTGCAGCCAGAGGCCTCGCGCGCGACCCATCAGGAAGGTGCACTCGAGGATCAGCGGTGAGATCCGCTGGGCCAGGCGAGGCGATGCGTCGATCCACCGCTGGAGCCGCTCCGCCGACGGGCCGTCCGGCTTGACCGCGATCAGATTGCCGCGCCGCACCACCAGGCCGAGCTCGTAGGTTGTGTTGAGCAGCTCGGTGCGCTCGCTGAGCCAGCTCGGCACGGCGCCCACTTCGTTGATATACCCCGCCAGCTGGTCAACACCCGCGGCGATCAGGGTGCCGAGCCCTTCGAGTTGCCGGTGTTCGGACGCTGCGGCTTCGTCTGCGGCCACCAGTTTCGTGCGTCTCTTGCTGTTCGCCGGGGGAAGTTTCCGAAGCTCGCGGACGACGGCCCCGAACGTGAGGGCCGGGTCGTCGGCGGTCGCCTCGATGACGACGACGGACAGGTACGGCGCGAGGTCTCGCCACGGGATCAGCGGGAGCTCTGCCCGGGTGGGCGCATCGATCATCCGCGTGTCCTCTCTGGTCTCCGGCCGCCAGGGTGGTGAATGCCGTACAGGTCGCGGCACGTTTGCGACGTGTTACGGACCAATTCGACGCGTGATCCGACCGTCACGAACATTGACTCGTCCGAGTGAAACTTCGGACGCGTTCGACGTGGCCCGCTACACGATGTCTAATTCGGCGAGGGTCGTGTCGAGCGGCTTCAGCACGAGACGGACCAATTCCGGCGCGGAGGTGCGCTGGCAGCGACGAGCAACGCTGGCGCGCTGGGTAGATGCCGGGCTTACGCCTGGCGTTCGTACGCGCGGCGAATGCCCGAGATGGCCTGTAGCTGATGCATCATCCCGTACTGCGTCGAGGTCGCGGCGGCGCCCTCCAGCAGCTTCAGCCCGTTGTCGGCAGTGGCGGGGTCGGACAGCAGGAGGTGGCCGTGCGCGGTGTCGAGGCGGACGCGCTGCATGGGTGCGTCGCCGGGCCGGTGGTCGAGCGCCACCTGGAAGGCGACGCCGGCTTGGCTTAGGTCGCCATCACCACGGTGCGCCAGGGCCAGCTTCTGGAACGCCACCGACCAGTCCTGCGGCTCTTCGAGAGCCTCGAACTGCCGGATGGCGGGCTTGATGAAGGTGATGGCGTCCGCGTTCCGGCCCGCCTTGCTGAGCGCGGTCCCGACCCAGAGCTGGGCGCGGGTGCGGTCGCGGGCGTCGAGGCGGGTGTCCGTGGCCAGCTGCCGGTACTGCTCGGCGGCAGGCTCGTGGTTGCCGCCCATCTCGTCGAGGACAGCCAGCTGGAGTTCGAGCTGCGCGACCCGCCGGTCGGCACCGAGCTCGCGGAAGACCGCCATGGCGCGGCCGTAACTCTGCCGGGCGGACATCGGTCCGGTGAGGACGCCTTGGTCCTGGCGCAAATCACCGAGGAGCCGTAGCGACCGGCCGTAGAGGTACAGCCCGCGGTCATCGTCGCCGGGGACCAGCCGGCCGGTCCAGCGATCCAGCAGGAGCTTCGCCAGGTCGAACTCCTGGCGGCCAAGGCAGACGGCGACTCGGTCCAGGTCGTCGGCCCAGGTTTCGTAGTCAGCGCTCGGACCCGACACCACGGCGGCGCCTTCGGCCAGCAGCTCTTCGAGGCCGCGCGACGTGACGCCGAGCGCCCTTGCGAGTTTCGGCCGTTTGTAAGGCAGCGGCTCCGATTTGCCGCGTTCCCACTGCCCGACGGTAGTTGTGTCGAGGCCCAGTTCGATGGCCAGCGTCTCCTGGGTGTAGCCAGCTGCCTTACGAGCGCGGATGAGCCCGTGGCGCCGCGTTCCCATGATTCACTCCCTAGATCACCGCCTGAGGTCATCAGATTACCGCAGGTCAGAAGGCTGCACGCAAGATCTCCTACAGATTCGCCCCGGATGTACGCCCTGGTGATTCAGCTGGACGACCCGCGAAGGTCGATTTCGGCACCCCGGTGGCTGGTCGACCACCTCGCTTCCCCCTCCGATGTGAGCCCCGGTCACCAGGGGTGCCACCCAAGACCGGCGGCAACTGAAAACCATGACCTCGAAACCGAAATCAGAAGACGAGCCAGCGTGCGGTCCCGAATGGCCGAACGAGGAAGACCTGGCTCTGTACGTGTTGCTCAGCCGCGTACTTCACGGGCTTCGTCACCTTCCTGAAGTTTCTTCAGCTGACCAACGTAAAAGCAAGGACCGAACGATGAACGCAACTCGCAAACCTGCTGTACTCGCCGTGAGCGTCGGACTGCGCGATGCGCGTGAGCGCCAGAAGATGGGGCTCCGCGAGTTGGCTCGCCTGCTGGGAATCAGCGCGCAGAAGCTGTCGAACGTGGAACTGGGGACCAACGTCCCCGAGGACACGCTGGTCGCCCAGATCCTCGGGTGCCTCCGAGTCAGCCGCGCCGAATTCGAGCAGGTCATGAAGATCGCCAAGCAGCTCGACGTCCCGAACTTCGTCGACCACACCGCGTCGCCACTGATCGATCTTTTGTGGACTTACGAGCAGCTTTCGAGCCGGATCGTGGAGTGGGCGCCATTCTGCATCCCGGACCTCCTGCTGCCACCACCGCCGCCCACTGCAGCTCGGGACGAGACCGCGGAGCAGTCCGAACGCCACGACCAGGAGCTGTTTCAGCGCCAGTGTCGTCGGCAGACGATGGAGCAAGGCGGACGCCGGTACGTCTTCCTGATCGGCGACGAGGCCTTACGCATGGCCCGCGACGAACCCGACGGCGCCGAGCAGATCAGGCAGCTCCGCGAAGCCGGGCGCCGCCTCGACGTCACGATTCAGATTGTCCCGTCCGGCCCCAATTCCGCGGCAGCCTTCACGCTCTTCGAGGACGGCCCCAGGCCGATCGCCGTCGCGCTCAAGCACAGCCATTGCACGACGTACGGCACGGACAAGGACGTGCTGAACAAGTACCACGACACCGCGAGGGCACTGCTGGGGCACGCCTTCGCCAAGCCGGTCACGATCGAGGCCTGGCTCGATTCCCTCCAAGCTCGGGCGTCGTGATGGTCGCCGCCGTCATCTACGTCGACCCGCAGACGATCCAGCCGGTCCTCAACGGCAAGTGGCATCGAATGGACCTCACCGCGGTGCCCCAGCCGGGAGAAGCCGTCACCATGCTCTGCGGCGAATCCGGCGAGGCGGAGTTCAAGCTCTCCGGTGAGGGTCGAAACAACCGCGTCCACCAACAGTGCGAGCCCTGTGACGATGCCCTCCGGCAAAGGAAGGGAATTCCGTCACGGCACGATCGGATCGGCCGTCGCTGAGGGACTTTCAGAGTCGGGCAGCATGCTCTGGCCAGACGACCGTGACGCCCAGCCCCCTCTCCCTCGCGGCATCAACGACATCCGCGGTTCCGCCGTGGCCGCCGGACGGACCACCGTCCCACACCGCCACCACCTTGTCCACGATGGACAGAACGTGCTCGCTGGCGGCCATGTAGGCGTCGCGGTTCGATTCGGCGAACGGCATCGTGTGGACGCTCGCGTTCGCGATAAGGCTGTCGAACTCGGCCGCGTTGTCCGGCTTGACCTTGCGCTCGCGGTAGTCCGCCGCCGGCAGCACGACTTCGAGCGTCCCACCCAACTCCAGAACGACTCGGGCGAAGACCTGGTCGGCGCCCCGGGCCAAGCAGGTGACCCCTACGAGATCGTCGCGCTGTTCCTTCAGGATCTCGCGGAGCTCGACGGCGACGAGCTCGGCGGTGTCGTCGGTCAGGTTGGAGTGGCCGGTCATTCCGATGCGCACCACGGAGTGTCCTCTTCCTAGACGGCAAGCTTTGCTGCGACGACCTCGCGAACGTCGCGCACGGCAGGAACCGTAGCGAACGCCCCTGCTTCTCGATGGAAGTCCCGAAGTTTGGCCCCAACCCGGCCGGACGTCCACGGCGCAGCGTCGGGCAGGGCCATGCTGATCAGCTCGGCGGCGCGTTCCGGCTGGCGGGTGATCAGGTGGACGCGAGCGAGCCCGATGAGGTCGAAGACGCGGTTGCGGACCCGGTCGAGGTCGCGTAGGGCGATCGCGCGGCCGATGTAGTGCTGAGCTTGGCCAGCGTGCCGGGCATCGTGCCGTGACAGGTCGCGGTAACGGGCGCCGATGACGCCCATCAGCTCGGCTTCGTCCAAGCTCCGGACCGAAGGGGTTGCTGCGTCGCCGTCCCGGAGCCCTTCGCTGAAGTAGTCCTCGGCGAGGTGGACGGATCGTCTGAACGCGGGCGCGTCACCGAGCTGGGCGTGCGCCCATGCCTCGCGGGTGGCCAGGACAGCTCGCAGCCGCGGGCTGGCCGTCCGGCGCGTGGCGTACTGCGCCAGCTGCACAACCTCCAGGCCGTCGGCCGGCTGATTGAGGTCGAAGCACTGGCGGGCCAGCGAGGCGAGAGCGACCGCGGCAAGGGCGTCATCGCCGGCGACGTGGGCCAACTGAGCTGCGAGCCGGAAGTAACGCTGCGCCGCGCCGTGCGCAGCTTCGTCCCAAGCCATCGTCGCGACGATGTCGGCGAGCTCAGCACCGATACGGAATGCGCGACGCGTCTCCGCGGTACCGGACGGAGCCTCCTTCAGACGGCGAAGGTGGAAGTCGAGCTGCGCCACGGCGGTCGAGCGTGCGACAGAGCCGCTGGCCGAACGCCAACGACGAACGAACTGAACGAATTCTTCTGCCGAGGTCAGCTCGGCCAAGGTAAACGCGATCGACGTCCGCCGCGGCGAAGCGGCAGCGGCCGGCCAGAGAAACGGAGTCAGCTCGGCGGCCAGCGCCGAACCGGCCAGGACCGCAGCCGTCGCGAGCAGGCTCCGGCGGGAGGTCGGCACGAGGTCCTGTTCGGTCGCGGTGACCGCCCTGTCGACGACGGCGTCGGCCTGCCACGCGCTGAACGACGACGGTACGGCCGGGCCGGAAGAACTCGCAGGCGTGGCAAAGCCAAGCGCGGCATCGTCCGACGCGCCCAGGACGTGCCGAAGAGCGGCTCGATACGCCGAGCTCGGCCACCGGACCACGCCACGCTCGAGCTTCGCCACGTAGTGCGCGTCGAAGGGATACCGGGTACGGGTCGTCTCCCACAACCAGCGCGTCACCCCGTCGGCGACGTCGGCTCGGGATGCGTATTCACCGGGCACGCTCGGCGAGGGCAGCTGTTCCCGTGCTGCCCGCAAAAGGCGATTCGGCTCTGGCACGTTCCCTCCCCGGTCACGCCGAGTGTAGCCACGCCTGCGCGTTGAGTCACCGCGTGAAGGTCATCTGCCCCGATCTGCCCTGTGCCTCCCCACGACGCCCTCCAGGTTGGCCTCCCGCCTGGCAGCAGAGCCGCCGAAGCTGAATTAGTACAGCGATCCGAATCCGAGGAGAACTCGATGTCGATCACCATCAGCACGTACCGAACCGGGCGGTCCCTGGTCTCCGCCGACCTCTTCCACCGCCTGACCAGCCGCATCGTCACGACGGAACGGTTCGAGCGCGACCTCGCCGAACGCATCCTGGACCAGGCGTTGGCGTTCCTCGCCGCCTGCGGCTCCAACGCCGGTGCCCCGCTCGCCCCGAGCGAACTCGTCGACATCGGCTGGCACACCTTCATCCTCGCCACCCACGAGTACGCCGCCTTCTGCGACCGCGTCGCCGGCCGATTCCTCCACCACGTGCCCACCGACGGCAAGAACGATGGGGAGTCACCCGCGGCCGTCTTCGCCCGGACGACCACGGCAATGCGGCGGCTCGGCTTCTGCCTCGACGAGGCGCTGTGGCCACGTACCGCGCTCGGCGGTTGCACGGGCTGTCACAATGGCTGCCACGAGGACCCGCCGCCGGTCGCGGCCTAAGAGGACGGACGCGATGCTGCGCAGCACCTGGGAAGCCTTGCCCGTCGCGGTGCGAACCGCGATCGAGCGCGAAACCGGCCACGTACACAGCGCCGTACTTCCCGACGCAGGCCGCAACTCCGACTTCTCCGCCACCCTGCACACCGAGACGGGCACCATCTTCTCCAAGGGCATCGCCGACGCGGACGGCAAGCGCGGCCGCATGCACCGCCACGAAGCCGCCGTCAACCGGTTCCTCCCGCCCGAGGTCGCTCCTCGGCTGCTGTGGCGCACCGAGGTCGACGGCTGGCTTTTGCTGGGCTTCGAGCACTCTCCTGGCCACCACGTCGACCTCTCCCCGGGGTCCACCGACCTGGACCCGGTGCGGGACGTCGTCACAGCGATGGCAGCGGGCCTGAGCACGGTGTCCGTCGACGCGCCGTCCCTGGCGGAGCAGTGGGCGAGACTGGCCGCCTGGCGACGTCTCGCCAAGGACGCTCCTGACGATCTCGATCCGTGGGCCCGCGACCACATCAACGAGCTGACGAGCTGGGAGACCACTGCGTTCGAGCACGTCACGGGCAACACGCTCACTCACACCGACCTGCACGCCTTGAACTTGCTCAGCAACGACGGCAAGGTTCACATCGTCGACTGGGCCTGGTCACGAAACGCCAACCCGGCAGTCGATCCGGCCTTCCTAATCACCCGCCTCATCGAGGCCGGCCACGATCCCGCGGCTGCAGAGACCTGGGCCGGACAACTCCCGCTCTGGCAGCAAACCCCCGCCGAAACCAAGACAGCGTTCGCGGTCGCGATCTGGGGCATCTGGGGATACCTCGAGCGCCACCAGCCGCTGGCCCACCGCCCAGCTCTCACTGCGGCCGCCCGATCCTGGGCTCGCTTCCGGCTAGACCTCTGAAGTTCATCCGCCGCGATGACTACAGGGCGAGCCGTTCCGACGCGTGGCGACCCAAGCACGAAACGACTGCCCTCGCTCCAGGTGAAGGCCGTTGGCGATCAGGTGCAGGCCGTGGGAGGTGCTATTGCCGAGCACGATCTGCTCCGGCTCGGCACCGACCAGCCCGGCCAGCAGGCCGCGCAGCCGCTCGGGCAGCTGTGTGAAGGCGTCGTCGAGCCGGTGCGGGGCCACCTTCAGCTCGGCGGCTCGTGCGCGGCCGCCACCCCCGCATGCTGGAGCGGGCCTTGGTGGGCGGTTCTGAGCCAGAGGCACTTCGCCGGTGTACGGTCGCGCACGGCCGGTCGACCGACGTTTGAATACTCCGACGAAGGGTATGCGGCGATGTCAAGGACGGGTGAAGCGAACGGGGCGGGTCGATGACGGCAGTGCAAGTCCACGAGCCGCTACGCCGGCTTTCGCCGTTGGTTTGCCACGTCCAGGTCGCCGACGGCGCGATTTGCCTCCGCATCACCGGCTCCGTGAGCTCAGGCGACGACGCCACATCCGTGGTCGACGAGCTCACCGAAGCCTGCGGACTGTGCTGCGGGATGGTCCTCCTCGACGTCACTCGGTGCGACATCGACAGCGAACTCCTCATCGCGATGATCCGCGACGCCGCCCTGCGGGCGACGAGCTCCCGTTGCCAGGTCCGGGTGCTCGTCGATGAACCCGACGTCGTGACCGCGCTGAGCCAAGCCGGAATCGCGCGCGCGGAACTTCCGGCCGGCACGCGGTGACCGCCACAGGTTCACCTGAATGGGTACGACCGGTCCACGTGCCAGTCGGTGACCGCCTGCTGGCTACGACTTACCTCGTGCTCCGTCGCTCGGGGCTGCGAGCGCGAACCTGCCGCCGGACCTGCCGGAAGGTGCTCCGCCAATCGGCTGCCGAAGACCGCTCTGTAGACCGTCGGATCCGGCGGGAGGACTTCGCGGCCCTCCGCCTCGTGCTGGGGCGCAAGCGACGGCCAGTCGACTTCGACGTGGCGGTCGGCGAAGCGCTGCTGCTCGACGCGATGCTGTCGCTGCCTCCCCGGCAGCGGTTCGCTGTCCGTTCGGCGGTGACCCGCCGCTGGTCGGTCTCCGACATCGCCGTGCACACCAGCTGGACTCGCGGTCAGGTGCACAACCTGCTGCGCGCCGGCCTGAAAACCGTTTCGGCACACGCCGGTTCCGCCGCTGCTCCTTCCTAGCCCGTCCGGCATCAGTGACAGATCACCGGGAAAGCGCAGCGGGGACGGTGGGGGCGACGGCCAGCACTTCGAGCAGGCCCGTCAGCTGCAACGTGCGGGCCACGACGCTTCCTTCAGGCGCGACTACGCGAACCTTCGCCGAAGGCGCGGCAGATCGCTGAGCCTTGAGCAAGACCGTCATGCCCAGGGAGGCCATGAAGGACACGCCGGTCAGGTCGATTACGAGCAGGTCCGGCTTGTCGGCGAATGCCGTGGCGAATGCGCCCTCGAGCTGCGGCGCGGTGAGCAGATCGAGCTCGCCGGTGACTTCCAGGACGAGCGCGGGAGCGCCGTCGGGACGGTGCGCCGTGATGCGCAGCAGATCTTGCGGGAACACCTGACCATCGGCGACCACGGACACATCCCTTCGCCCGACTGACTATTCGCCATCTCCCCCCACGGCGCAACGTTCAAACGCAAGAACCTATGTTCCCCGTAACACCTGGGCTCAGCCGACCGCGAGGTCCGCAACCGACGGTGTGGTCGGCTGCAGCGAACCGGTAGCAGGTTCGACGGTCACCGAAACACCGTCGGTCTCGGCAGGCAGAACGGCCTGGATGGTACCTCCTCCGGGCCCAACCAGTCCCGCCGACCGCGGCGCGCCCGGTCCCGTCAGCCACACCTCGTAGGCGTGGCCGACGTCCAGCGCCGGCAGGGAATGGGCGGCAATGAGAACCTTGCCCAGCTGCCGGGAGACCGTGGCCGAAACCGAGCCGCCGCCGGCGACGGTAGCGCGCACGGTGGTCGCGTCGGGCGCGGACGTCACCGCGCCGGCGGCCACCGGCACCGGGCTGCCGGGGACCGACTGGTCCACCCCGATGCTGATCCCGCCGACGAGGACCGCCGCCACGGCCGCGACGGCCACGATCCCGATCCACGCCCGCTTGTGCCACGGGCTCCGTCGCGCAGGGACCGCGGCCTCGGCCGGGACGAGGGGCGGCAACTGCCGAGTCTGGGAGATCTCGACGAGGACCCGCCGGCGGAAGTCGTCGTCCGGGCTGGCAGCGGCCGCGGTGCCCAGCAGGGCAGCGGTCTCCCGGAACCCGGCAACCTCGTCCGCGCACGCGGAGCATTCGCTCAGGTGCCGGACGAAGGCGGCGCGTTCGAGGTCGTCGACCGCTTCGAGGGCATACGCACCGGCGAGGATGTGGACGTCGGCGGTGGTCATCGGTGCACTCCCAGAGCGTCGCGCAGGCGGACGAGCCCGTCCCGCATGCGGGTCTTGACGGTGCCGACCGCGACACCGAGTTTCTCGGAAACCTCCCGGCAGGTGTAACCCTGAAAGTAGGCGAGCAGGATCGACTCCCGCTGGAGATCGGTCAGAACCGCCAAAGCGGCGCGAACCTGCGCCCGGTCGAAGCGGTCCAGCGTGGTCTCGGTGACGTCGTCGTACGGGCGGCGCAGGTCCAGCCGCTCGGCTCGTTCCTCCCGGTTGACGCCCGCCTGCTCGGAGCGGACGCGGTCGATCGCGCGCCGGTGGGCGATGGTCAGCGCCCAGGTCTGGACACGCCCGCGGCCGGCGTCGAACGTCGCCGCCTTGCGCCAGATCTCGAGCAGGACCTCCTGCGTGACCTCTTCCGCGTGCGGTCGGGATCGCAGCACCTGGAGGACGGTGCCGAAAATCGGCGCGGCCAGCCGGTCGTAGAGCGCGGCGAAGGCCTGCTCGTCACCGAGGGCGGCGCGGGCGAGCAGCTGTTCCGGCTCTGGTTCGGACTCCGCGCCGGGGACGGTGCGGAGCGCGACGGCGCGGGCGGTCATGACAGGAGTTCGTCTCGGTGGGCCCGCGCGGATTGGTGGTGTGACGAGAAACCAAGCTGGTCACCCACCTGGAGGAGTGTCCGGTGCTGTCCACAGTGGATCAGCCAAGCCGCGGTGCCGGTCGGTCCGAACAGCAGGTGGACTCGACGAGGAGAATGTGATGACCGGCTCGACAGCGATCTCGTTCGGGCACTACCAGCCGAACCGGACGGTCACGAACGAGCAACTCGCGGAGCGGCTCGGCACGTCCGACACGTGGATCCGCGAGCGCGTGGGCGTGCGCCGCCGCCGGCTCGCGGCCCCCGGCGAGTCGGTCGCCGACATGGCGGCGGCCGCCGCGGACGCCGCGTTGCGGCGGTCCGGTCACCGCGCCGCGGACGTCGACTTGGTGATCGTCGCGACGTGCACCGCGTTCGACCGGATGCCCAGCGTCGCCTGCCGGGTCGCCGAGCGGCTCGGGATCACCGCGCCCGGTGCGTTCGACCTCAACGCGGCGTGCTCGGGCTTCTCCTACGCGCTCGCCGCGGCCGACCATGCCATCCGGGCGGACGCTGCCTCCCGGGCGATCGTGGTCGGCGTCGACAAGATGAGCGACTTCCTCGACTGGACGGACCGCTCGACCTGCGTGATCTTCGGCGACGCCGCGGCGGCCGCCGTCGTCGAGCGCGCCGCGGGCGGGATCGGGCCGGTGGTGTGGGGCTCGGACCCGGCGAAGGGCCGCTGCATCACCCTCGAGACCGCCGGGCCCGGCGCCCTGCCCGCGGTGTTCCGGCAGGAAGGTCAGGCGGTGTTCCGCTGGGCCACCACCGCGCTGGCGCCGATCGCGCGGGAGGCGTGCCTTCGCGCCAGCGTCGACCCGGCCGACCTCGGCGGTGTCGTGACCCACCAAGCCAACATCCGCATCATCGAGACGCTCGCCCGCAAGATCGGGGCGACCGGCGCGGTGATCGCGACGGACGTGGCCGAGTCCGGCAACACCTCGGCCGCCAGTATCCCGCTGGCGTTGTCGAAGCTGATCGAGCGCCGTGAGATCGCGCCCGGCGCTCCCGTGCTGCTGTTCGGTTTCGGCGCCGGGCTGACCTACGGCGGCCAGGTCATCAGCTGCCCGGGAATTCCGGCTTTGTCGCCCGATCCGGTGTGACGGAGACAGCGCGACCAATACCGCGACCGGACCGTCTCGAACTCCTGGTATGACCGCCACCGAACTCGACACTCCGGAAGCTCCGTCAGCACCGCCGCGCGCCCGGCCGCGATTCTTCGCCGCCGCGTTCACCGGAGTCCTGGCGTTGGCCGCCGCGCTGGCGGCCGGGCACCTGGTGGCCGGGTTCATCAGCATCAACGCCTCGCCCTACCTCGCGGTGGGCAACGGCGCGATCGACCTGACGCCGGTGGAACTGAAGGACTTCGCCGTCCGCACCTTCGGCACCTACGACAAGCTCGTGCTTCTCGGCAGCATGGCCGTGGTGATGGTGCTGGCCGCGGCGCTCGCCGGCGTGCTGTCACGGCGCTCACCGATCCCCGGGACGATCGTCATCGTCCTGTTCGGACTGATCGGTGGCTTTGCCGTGTCCCAGCGCCCCGACCTGACGGTCGTCGCGCTGCTCGCGCCGATCGCGAGCCTCGTCGTCGGCGTAGCCGTCTTCCTCCTCCTGCACCGGATCGCGCCCCGCGTGTGGCGGGAACCGGAGTCGGACGAGAAGACCGGGACCTCGCGACGGTCCTTCCTGCTCGGCGGCGCCGGGGTGGCCGTCGGCGCGGGAGCTCTGGGGCTCGGCGGGCAGCTGATCAGCACAACACGGGACGCGACGGCGTCGCGGGAGGCGGTCGGCAAGCTGGTCCCGGCCCGGACCGCGCCGATGATCCCCGCCGACGCGGACTTCGCCAAGCTGGGGACGCCGCCGTTCCTGACACCGAACGACAAGTTCTACCGCGTCGACACCGCTCTGTCGGTGCCGCAGGTGCGCACCGAGGACTGGAGCCTGCGGCTGCACGGCATGGTCGACCGCGAAGTCCGCTACAGCTACAACGACATCCGCAACCGGCCCCTGGTCGAACGCACCGTCACGATGACCTGCGTGTCCAACGAGGTCGGCGGCGACTACGTCTCGACATCGAACTTCATCGGCGTCGACCTCGCCGACCTGCTCGCCGAAGCCGGCGTGAAACCCGGCGCCGAGCAGCTGTTCTGCACCAGCGTCGACGGCTGGACCTCCGGCACACCGGTCGCCGCGGCCCAGGACCGCGGCCGGGGCGCGATGCTCGCCATCGGAATGAACGGCGAGCCGCTGCCGCTGGAACACGGGTTCCCGGCCCGGCTGGTCACCCCCGGGTTGTACGGGTACGTGTCGGCGACGAAGTGGGTCGTCGACATCGAGGTCACGACCTGGGCGGCGCGGCAAGCGTACTGGCTCAAGCGCAGCTGGAGCCAGGAGGCACCGATCAAGACCGAATCCCGGATCGACACCCACCGCGGGTTCGCCAACGTCCAAAAAGGAAAGGTCCGCGTCGCCGGGGTCGCGTGGGCCCAGCACACCGGGATCGAGAAGGTCGAAGTCCGCATCGACCAGGGGCCGTGGCAGCAAACCACGCTGTCGAAGGAGGTCAACCTGAACACGTGGCGGATGTGGTGGACCGAGATCGATCTTCCGGCGGGGGTGCACCAGGTGTTTTGCCGGGCCACCGACAAGTCCGGCTACACCCAGACCGACCAGCGAGCGGGAACCGTCCCGAACGGCGCTACAGGGTGGCACAACGTCACGTTCACCGCAGCCTGAGAATTTCTTCCCGATCGACCAATCCGGCTCCGGTCGGGCGCCGAATCATCAGCAACAAGAGGTTCTCGCCGACTCGGCGGCCTCAGCCGCGTAATCAATTGGAGTGAATTCCCGTGCGTAATCTTCGTATTGCCGGTATTGGTCTGACCGCGGCCGCCGCGCTCACGCTCACCGCGTGCAGCGGCAGCGACTCCGCTTCCTCCTCGTCCAGCAGTGCACCCGCGCCCTCCTCGTCCGCGGCCGCCCCTTCCTCCAGCGCCGACGCGGGTGCTTCGGACGGCATGACCACCAACGCCGACGTCTTCGGCCCCGCCTGCTCCCAGCTGCCGCAGGGCTCCGCTCCCGGCTCGCTCGACTCGATGGGCCCGCAGCCGGTCGCCTCCGCCGCCTCGACGAACCCGCTGCTGACCAAGCTCGTCGCGGCCGTGAAGGCCACCAACCTGGTCGACACGCTCAACAGCGCGCCGGCCATCACGGTGTTCGCGCCGGCCGACCCGGCGTTCGAGGCCCTCGGTGACGCGAAGTTCAAGGAGCTGGCGGGCAAGCCGGACCAGCTGGCCCCGATCCTGCAGTACCACGTCGTCGGCAAGCGCTACAACGCCAAGGGCCTCGAAGGCGCCGGCACGCTGGACTCGCTGAACACCGCCGGCGGCCCGCTGAAGATCGAGGGCTCGGGCGAGAACATGACCGTCAACGGCGCGAAGATCCTGTGCGGCAACATCCCCACCAAGAACGCCACCGTCTTCGTGATCGACAAGGTGCTGACCCCCGGCAGCAACAAGTAACACGACGTCCGGTCGCCGAAGGGTGACCCGACCCTGTACGGCCGTCTCGGCTCCACTACCTCCTGGAGCCGGGGCGGCCGTCCTTCTGGTCTGGTAGCGGAGTGCAGGTGGCTCCGCTACCGGGGGACGCCGAAGCGGCGGCGTCCCGCCGGTCGTCGTCACCGCTGGTTCACTCCAGGGCGCTGACGGCGGCCGGCCCAACCCCGGCTTCTGCGCTCAGCGCAGCTGAATGCCACCAGCGGCAACGTTTCCCCGGCCGCTGCAGTCGGCCACCGAGCCGATGTACTTGCTGTCCGCCACGGTCGTCCAGATCCCGTAGCTGATCGCGCCGTTCCCGCACTGCGCGTACGCGCGGTACTGGCCGTACCCGGCGGGAAGCCGGGAGCACTTCACGTGGAAGTTCACCCCGCTTGCGCTGGTGTTGTACGTGCAATCGGACGTGGTACCGGCCGCGGCAACCCCCGCGGTGACCGCCAGCCCTCCGCCGATCATGACGGCCACGGCCACCAGAGATGTACGCACGCTCATCGAAATCCCCTCCCCTGTCTGCCCTCCACCGGCTGCCCAGCGGACAAATCCGGCTGTCGCTCTTCACGACGCGGCAGACACGGCTGACCCGGCGGGCAGGTTGATCTCCACCAACCTGATTCACCCGATCAGGGAACAGCGGGAAAGACCTTGAGCGGTATCAGGGCCCACACCACCTTGCCCACGCTGTCGGCGCGCACACCCCAGTCCACGGTCAGCTGGCCCACGAGCCGCAGCCCGAATCGCCCAGACCCAGGCCCGCAGGCGTGCACCGGCGTGATGTCCGGGTCCGCGTCGCTCACTTCGACCAGCAGGTTCTCGGCGGTGCGGGTGACCCGCAGCTCGTGGACCGCGGTGGTGTGCTGGTAGGCGTTGCCGACCAGCTCGTCGATCACGAGCAGGACCCCGCCGTACCGATCGTCCGGGCACGCCCCGAAGGTGAGAGCTTCGGCAACCACGGACCGGACCTGGCGGAGATCCGGCCGATCGCTCAACGCGACCGTCGTTTCGGCCGCCGCGGCGAGCCGATCGGTGAGTCGCGCCAACTCCTGATCGAAATCCATTGCTGCAACCTGGCTTTCCCTCGGCGCTTTCCCCAGGTTCGGCATTCGGGCCGGCTTGCCGTCCGGATTGGTGCCGGGAACCGGGTTCACCGGATCAGCCGAACGTGCAGCAGCGGATCTGAACGTCGCCGACCGACTCACACTCATGATCGTGCCCGGCGACGGCGGGTGAAGTCTCGGACGTGGCGAAGCGGGACACCGGGTACGTCCGGTGCCCCGCTTTCCCGGCAACCTAAGGGTGCGGTCAGCCGAGGTCGAGCAGGCCGCCGCCGAGGAGGCCGTCATAGCAGTCGCCCTCGTCGTCGTGGTGGTAACTGCCGGTGATGTGCAGCCCGAGCAGGATGCTCAGGTGTAGGCCGTGGGAGTGGTGGTGGCCGGGTTCGTGGTCGGCGACCGACGCGCTCGGCTGCGGAGCCGCGGTGGAGGCCGAAGCCGCGGCGGGGGCGGCCAGCAGGAAGCCGAGTGCCGCGGCGGGCAGCGCGGCGGTCGCCAGAATGCGACGGCGGAGTGTGCTCACGGTGGATCTCCTTCTCCTCGAACGAACATCGGACCCGATCCCGGCGGGATCACGGACCATTCGAGGCGACCGGCCACAGCGGACAGGGCCACGGGGTACGGACCAGCCCTGTGGGTGACGACCCGGCGGTTCAGGCATGGCCGGAGTGCCGGCGACCGGTTCGGTGCTGCCTCGAGTCGGCCGTACTCACTCGATCGGGCCAACCGAGAACGTGCGGCCATCCGTACCCGCGGCGGCAGCGAAAGCATCCGTGAAGTCCCCGAGCCCGGTTCGGCGTCGACGCCGAACGACCAACACCAGGCGGCGACGTCGTGAGTCCACGGTGGACCGCCCTGGTCACTTGATTCGGAGTGATCTGTCGTGAACAAGCTTCGTGCTGCCGGAATCGGCCTGACCGCCGCCGCCGCGCTGACCCTGACCGCATGCGGCAGCGGCGGCTCTGCCTCGAACTCCAGCAGTTCGACGACCCCGTCAACTTCGATGTCGGCGAGCGCAGCAGGCATGACCGGATCCCCGGACGGCGTCACCACGCCGACGTGTTCGGCCCCGCGTGCAGCCAGCTGCCGCAGGGGTCCGCGCCGGGTTCGCTCGACTCCATGGGTCCGCAGCCGATCGCCTCGGCGGCGTCGACGAACCCGCTGCTGACCAAACTCGTCGCCGCGGTGAAGGCCACCAACCTGGTCGACACGCTCAACAGCGCCCCGGCCATCACCGTGTTCGCGCCGGCCGACCCGGCGTTCGCGGCGCTGGGCGACGCGAAGTTCACCGAGCTGGCGGGCAAGCCGGCCGAACTGGCGCCGATCCTGCAATACCACGTCGTCGGCGAACGCTACGACGCCAAGGGCCTCGCCACGGCCGGCTCGGCCAGCACACTGAACACGGCAGGCGGCCCGATCAAGATCGAGGGCTCGGGCGAGAACATGACCGTCAACGGCGCGAAGATCCTCTGCGGCAACATCCCCACGAAGAACGCCACGGTCTTCGTGATCGACAAGGTGCTGACTCCCGGCACCACCAAGTAGCACGAGCTCCGGGCCGCTGACCGTTCCCTTGCGGGTGGCCCGGTATCGAGTGGCCGCCGCGGCTTTCTGTTGACCGGGCCGCGGCGGCCCCCTTCACGCGAACATCATCCAGGCGCCCACGATCGCGAGATGCATCATCATGGTGCTGCTGAGGTCGAACACGACTTTCGCGCCGCCGGCCACGATCAGGGCGAAGACGACCGTGATTCCGGCCACCGCCATGCCCACGCCGAGCACCAGCCCGCCGACGACGTCGGCGACCAGCGTGAATGGCAGCCAGCTCCGGGCGAGCAGGAAACGTCCGCTGTGGGTGGCCTCGAAGGTCGTGTGAAAGCACAGCTGCGCTCGTTGCACACAGCCGATCGCCGCCCCGGCGGTTCCGCCGGTGACGATCGCGATCGTGCTCCCGGAAATGACGCTCCTCCTCTACCGTTCCCGGGTGGTTCGGAACCCGGCCGCCACCGGAGCGGTCGCCCGTCCGGGCGCCGCAGCTGCCCGATGGTCTCGTTGCGCGGGGACGGCGGGAACGGTGCAGCTGTCCGCTGTGGACGCTCGTGCGGCGAGCACGATCGCCGCAGCGAGCAACACGATGTCCTTGAGCACGTATTGGCCCTCGAGGGTCGGTGCGTGCCCGGGACCGCTGAACAACCGGCCGGGAAGCAGCACGAGCGGGGAGAGGATCCCGGCCAGCTCCAGCGCCAGCAGGTACCGGACCCGGTGGAACCACCAGCCGGACACCAGCGACAGCCCGATCACGCATTCGAGCGCCGCCGTCCCGGCCAGCGCGACGGCAAAGGGGACCAACGCCGGCACCGCTCCCCCGGTCAGCTCGTGGATCGTGGCCTCGACCAGGTTCTCGGCGGGACTGACGCCGGGAAAGAACTTGAGCACGCCGAATCCCAGGAACACCAGGCCCATGCTGATTCGCAGCAGTGTCAACCCGTGCCGTGCCGCCAAACCGGCCAGGAGGTCGTGGGCGACCATGGTTGTGGCGCGAAACGTGTGCACTGCGACCTCCACTGCTCGTCGGCGCTGTCATGAGACGTTCGCGTCCACGAGATCGGAAGATCGGCGCCGCCATGCTGGTGAGTGACGGCGTCCACTCGTTCGGCCGCACCTCGCCCGGGGTAGCTGGGCCCGGCCCCGAAGAACCGGCGTCCCGTGGGGATTTCGCGTCGTCAGAGGAGCTTCGACAGGGCCACGGGGCGCTCGCCGCCGAAGTGGTGGCCGATTCGGCCAGGCCAGCAGCGACGGGCCTCAGCGGGTGAGGACTCCCCACCGGGTCACGAGGTCCCCACGTCCCGTTCACGGGTGCCGGATCAGGGTGGCCTGAGTGGGAGTCACCGGGAACCACAGGTCCCGCCGCAGGATCCAGGTACCGTCCGGGGTCAAGTGGACGGTGCCGAGGTTGATGACAGCCGCGGTGCCGGGGAATCCGCCGGCGACGATCCGGTCGCCCTCGCGCAGCACGCCGGGGCCGGCGGTGACCGTCGTCTGCTTGCCGGGGCCGGTGGTGAGACTGACCGGACGACCGGCGGTCGCCGTCCTGGCGCTCAGTCCTGATGTCCGCAGCATCGTCAGGTCGGTGCCGGCGGAGGCGCTGGTGCCGCCGCTGGTGACGACGCCGATCAGTCCATCGTGGAGCGTCAGCAGGTCGCCCGGTTGCGCGTCCGCTGCACCGGTGACCGTGAAGGTGCCGTCGAGACGCGGAGTCGCGGTGACGGCGCGAGTAGCCGGATCGTCGGCGGCCGCGGCCAAGGAAGCGATACCGCGTTCCCCGCGGTCGCCGAACGCGAGCTCGGTGTTCCACGCCGCTGCCTGAGGCGGCAGGTCCACGGTGAGCAACCCGTCGCGGGACGAGGCAGCGGTGCCGGCGATCTCGTGCTCCACGGCGCTGGTGCCGAACCGGGCGGTCGGCATGCCCGGCGCGACCAGGGCGACCGCCCAGCTGCCAGGGGCTTGGTCCCCGGGCGCCGGCCTGGAGACGACGAAGCCGTAAGCCGCCGGGGCGGGTGCGCTCGTGGAGACGGTCACCTGGGCCCGCACCCTCAGCGTCGTGGTGTCCGGCGTGCCGGTGGTCGACGGCGTGGTCATGAAGCCCAGCGACGTCCTTCCGGCGGCGTCGTCGCGGCGCAGGACGACCAGCGTCGCGTTCTGCCCGCCGAGCGGACCGGCGTAGAGCACGGCGGCTTCCGATCCGGGCGCTGCGGCGGGGCTGGCGTTCGCCCAAGCCAGCTTCGCGCGGCCGACGAGCGCGGTGTCCCCGGTCAGCGGGCCACGCGCCGGCCACTGGGTCACGGCCACGGGCTGGGCCGGGGCTTCGCCACCGCTTGGGGCCGTCGCGAGCGCGGCGGCACCGCCGGCCAGGACGACCGCGGTGACCGCGACTCCCGTCAGAGTCCGCCGCCGTCGTCGTGCCCGCGTCCGCAGCACCCGGTGCGCGACCGCGGCGGCCTCACCGGCCGCGGGGCGGGGTGGGGAGACGGCCGCGAGCTCGGTCCGCAAGAGTGTGGCGAAGTCCGGTGGGTGCTGGTTCATCGTCGTCCCTTCGACGTCGGCGTCGCCGGGGTCTGCGGGGACCGTGATTCGGCTTCCCACAGCTCGCGTAGCCGCTGCAGGCCACGCGAGGTGGTCGACTTGACCGTGCCGGTGCCGCAGCCGAGCAACCGCGCGGTGTCCGCTTCACCGAGATCGAGGTAGAACCGGGCGCCAGCACGGCCCGCGTCCGCGGCGGCAGCCGCAAGAGCAACGTCAGCATGTCGCTGCGCCCGGCCCACGCCTCCGTGGCGTCGGCGCCGGCCCGGGGGATCTCGGGTACCGGTGGTTCCCGGCGGGTGCGGTCGCGGTGGCGCAGGAAGACCCGGAACAGCGTCCGGCGGGCGTAGGCGCCGAGGTGCTCGATATCGCCGCGTCCGACGTGCCGGACCAGCTTCAGCAGGGTGTCGTGCACGACGTCACCGGCCTCATCTCGGTTGCCGGTCAGCACCATCGCGTAGCGCAGCAGTTCGCCGTAGTGCTGCTCGACGAACACCTCGAACCGCTTGTCCGACCTCGGCAACATCCGGCCCCTCTCGACCTTGACACCCACTACAGAGCCGGTGGACGTGCCGAAAGGTTGCTTCGCCGAGGAGCGACGGTCACGTCAGCGCGATGACGTCCACGGGGCGGATGTCCGGGTCGGCCGCAAGCAGGTCTTCGGCGACCTGTCCGAGCGCGACCGGGATCTGCCCACCGAGGTGGGCTTGGCGGGCTTGCTCGGTCTCGAAGGTGTCGAAGATGCCATAGGTGGTGTCGTCGATCTTGAACGCGTACCAGGTGACGGTCCCGGTCTCGGCGGCGGCGAGCGCGCGGCCCTGCTCGAGGAACGCGGCGAGCTCATCGCCCTTGCCGGGCTTGGCTTTGAGGGTCGCGAGAAGTCCACGGTCGACAGTCATGGGCAGGTCCTTTCGGTTGTGTCAGGTGGCTTCCATGTCCACACCGGCCGCTCTCCTGCTCGGCGACAGCTCCGGAGTGGACGGCGGGTCGAGCACGAACCGCGTCAAGGCGGTGCGGGGATCGAGATTGCGGAGCTGGTTGAGCTCGCCGAGCGGCTTGCGCAGCTGCTCGAACTCGGGGCCGATTTCGCTGCTGATCTGCTCGTGGGCGTTCGCGAGGGCGTCCTTGGCCTTCTGCGCGGTCCTGCGGACGGTCGCGATGGCGCCGGGCAGGCGTTCCGGGCCGAGGATGAACAAGGCGGCGACCAGCAGGACGAGCAGGTGTTCCGGGCTGAGTCCGAGCATGGTGCCTCTCCGGCGACGGGGGTGCGGGACCGCCCCGACGGCGGTCCCGCACCCCCTGGCGGATCAGTTGGCGGCGCTGGTGTTCACGTCGCCGTTGACGCCCTTGGGGAAGAACCCGCCGGACTTGGCGGCCTTGTTCGTCAGGTACACGATGTTCAGCACCTGGCCGGGTGAGCGACTGTAGGCGATGCCGTTCGCGTCCGTCGGGACGATGTTGGCGTTGCCGTGGCTGTCGATGACGCCCTGGTCGTCGTCGGCCGGGCCGTCGAGGCTGTCACGGGCGTTGGACAGCTTGACACTGGCCTCCCGCAGGTCACGGCCCAGCAGACCGAGCCCCAGGATGCCGTCGGTGTGCTGGTAGAGCGCGCTGCGGATGTTGCCCGCGTGGTACGCCTCCACGGCCAGGATCCCGGCCGCGGCTTCGAGGTAGGTCTTGTTGCTGATCAGCGGCGCCGCGCCCTTGTAGGCCGTCACGCCGACGTCCTCGAACAGGAACGCCGCGAGCAGGAAGTTCTCCTCGCACGCGAACGCGTCGAAGCTACGCCCCGGCTTCACCAGACCGGCAGCCTGCGCGGCGGCGGTGAAGCTGGACTGCAGGTCGATCGCCGGCCGGCTGACCGCGGCCGAGCCCAGCGCCGAACGCAGGAACTGCACGTGCGCCTTCTCGTCACCCGCGATCTCCTGGGCGTACTGGCGCGCCGCCTTCGTCTTGAACTTCACCGCGCGGCCGCCGGTGACGCCCCCGCGGGTGCCGGTCCCGGTGGTCATCGAGTCGGCGAGGCCCTTGCCGGTGACGGCGTGCAGGTAGAACTCGGCTTCGAGGTACTCGAGGTTGAGGGCGAAGTTGAGGACGGCGCCGTCGCTGACCTCGGCGGACGCGGCAGCTGCCGCCGCCGTGGGCCGGGCCGTAGCGGCGGACGCGGTCCCGGTGGCGAGCCCGCCGAGCGCTCCCGCGCCGACGACGCCGAGCCCGGTCATCCCGGCCGCCTTGAGGAACCGGCGCCGGTCCTGGTCGTTTTCCGCGCTCCGATTGATCATCGACGCGGCATAGCGCTTGCCAAACACGGACGAACTCCTCCCCGCCCGCGCGCGAAGGCGGCGGGCGACACCCACCACCGGCTCCCGGCGCTGGGGGATGGATCCTTCGTGGACAGTTCACGTTCGGGGCCGATCACGGCGCGGATGGGTCGATTCCCCAACCGGGTGGCCGACGGCGAACAGGGCCCGGCGACCAAGAGTGGCCAACCGGGTGACTGCAGTCACCGCAGGAGTGATTTCCGCTTTCGCGGCAAGAAAATCGGCGAGTTTACCCGCTACTCAGTGGTAGCAAACCTTATTGGAGTGAAAGAAAAAACTTCGATCTACCCCCAATCCGGTGATGGCCGACGGCCCGAACTACGACTGACAGTGAAGTCCACACTCGAAGGGGGGTGAGATAGATGGATACTTCCCTGACGGACGACACACCGGCCCGGCACCCGCTGCTTCTTCGGGTGCTGGTCGTGGCCGGTGCGTTGTTCGGGTTCACCCTGCTGGCCTTGGCCGTGTCGGAGGCCGCGGACGCGTCCGAGGGTCCGCCCCCGGATCGGCCCGGGCTGCTTGATCACGTCGCGAGCACGGCTCACGGCGTGCTCAAGCCGGTCGAACCGGTGCTCAAGCCGGTCACCAAGCCCGTGCAAGAGGTGACGTCGCAGGTGGCACGGGTTGTGAAGCCGGTGACGAACGGGCTCGAGCCCGTTCTCGCGCCGGTCACGCGACCGGTGCTGCGCGCGGCGGAGCCGGTATTGTCGGCCTTGCGGCCGGTCACCGAGCCCGTGCTGCACGCGGTGTCCCCGGTGACCTCGCCGGTGCTCCGGGCCACGGCACCCCTGACCGAGCCGGTGGTGCGGGCGGTCGGAGCCGAGCACGCGGTCTCGGCGGTGACCGGGCACCCGGAGAGCCAACAGCCGGCGAAGCCCGCGCCGCGTGAAGACATCGCGTCTTCGCCGAGCGTGACCGCGCCTGCCGGGGGCGGTACTCCGGTGACGGTCACCTCGACCGATTCGCAGCGTTCGCGTGTCGTGCACGCTGCTGTCCGGTCGGCTGCCGGCCATTCCGGTTCGTGGATCGGTGTCGCCGATCCACTGTCCGGATCCGGTGGCGGCGGGCTGCCTGCTGACGTCTCCGGCGTGAGCGGGGCGATGTCGGCGGGAGCCGGTGCGCAGCACGGCGGTGAGTTCGCCGTGACCGCTGCCGGTTCGGGCATACCGGGTACGGATCGCACGTGGCGGGCACCGCCCGCCGGCGCGTGGTCGTTGCACTGGCTGGAGTACTACGGCAACGACCATCCGAGCTGACCAACCCCTTCCACCTCAAAATCCACATTGGACAGAGAGCTAGGAAAGGGAAGTCATGCACAAGTACGTGCGACGCGGCCTGACCGCCGCGTTCATCTCCGGCGGGTTCGTCCTGCTGGGTTCAGCGGTGGCCAGTGCGGACACCGGGAACTCGGGCCCGCTGGGCGGGCTCGGGAACACCCTGCACTCGGTCGTCTCCGGAACCGCCTCCGGCGGTAACGGCGGCGACTCGGGCTCCGGCGGGAACGCGAGCAGCAGCAACAACGCTGTCAGCGGGAACTCCGGCAACTCGGGCAACTCCGGATCCACCGGGCACAACAGCGCTTACGGCGTCTGCGTGCTCGCGAAGTGCAGCACCTCGGTGTCCTCGGGCAACTCCGGGAACACGGGCGCGACCGGCTCGACCGGCGACGCCTCGAACACCAGCACCACCACGGGTGGCAACTCGGGTAACGCCGGCAACGGCGGGTCCGGGACCGCGGCGTCCTCCGGCAAGAACACCGCCGGTGGGCACTCCTCGCGTGGCGGGATCCTCGGTGTCGTGGGTGCCGTGACCGGTACGGCCAAGGGCGGTAACGGCGGCAACTCCGGCGACGCCGGGAACGCCACCAACTCCAACACCGCGACGTCGGGGAACTCGGGCAACTCCGGGAACTCCGGCTCCACCGGCGGCAACAGCGCCTACGGCCTCTGTCTGCTGGCCCAGTGCTCCACCACGGTGACCTCGGGCAACTCGGGTGACACCGGCGCCACCGGCTCGACCGGCGACGCCTGGAACACCAGCACCACCACCGGCGGCAACTCCGGCAACGCGGGCCACGGCGGCGACGCCACCACGGTCGCGTCCGGCCAGAACTCCGCCATGAACAACGGTGGGCACAGCTGGGGCTGGAACCGGCACGAGCAGGGCGGCCGCACCGGCGTCCTGGGTGTCGTGACCGGCACCGCCAAGGGCGGCAACGGTGGCAACTCCGGCGACGCCGGGAACGCCACCAGCCGCAACAACGCGGTGACCGGGAACTCCGGCAACTCGGGCAACTCGGGCTCCACCGGCGGCAACTCCGCCATCGTGTGGACGCTCGGCGGCCAGGACAAGGGCCGCGGCCACGGCGGGCACCAGTACTGCGGTGGCAACCACGGCAGCACCTGGAACCACCACGGCAGCTGGAACCACGAGGGCACGAAGTCGCACGCCACGGTGACCTCGGGCAACTCGGGTGACACCGGCGCCACCGGCTCGACCGGCGACGCCTGGAACACCAGCACCACCACCGGCGGCAACTCCGGCTCGGCGGGCAACGGCGGCGACGCCACCGTGGTCGGCACCGGCCAGAACTCCGCCATGAACAACGGTGGGCACAGCTGGAAGCGGCACGAGCAGGGCGGCCGCACCAGCGTCCTGGGTGTCGTGACCGGCACCGCCAAGGGCGGCAACGGTGGCAACTCCGGCGACGCCGGGAACGCCACCAGCAAGAACAACGCCGTGAGCGGCAAGTCCGGCAACTCGGGCAGCTCGGGCTCGGCCGGCGGCAACACCGCCGTCACGTCGACCCGCGGGCACGAGCAGCAGGGCCGCCACCACGGTGGCTGGAACCACGAGAACGGCACGAAGTCGCACACCGCGGTGACCTCGGGCAACTCGGGTGACACCGGCGCCACCGGCTCGACCGGTGACGCCTGGAACGACAGCACCACCACCGGCGGGAACTCCGGCTGGGCGGGCAACGGCGGCGACGCCGGCGTCATCGCCACCGGCTGGAACACCGCCGCGCACAGCCCGCACACCGTCTGACGGACGCGGGCAGAACACCGGGCGGGGCACTGGGAAACCAGTGCCCCGCCCGCTCTCGTTACGCGCCCTCGGCGGGAATCCGGATCGCAAGGAGGGCAACGTCCTCGTCCGGATCCGGGCAGGCCAACCGGTCGGCAAGCTCGGCCGGCAGCTCCGGCAGCGGCCGGGCTCCGTGCACCGCCAGCAACCGGGGTCGCCCGACGACCCGAGCATCGGCGCCCTGGCCGGACTGCTCGACGAGACCGTCGGTGTAGATCAGCAACACCGCGGGCCAAGCCGAGCTGGTTCCTCCGCTGCCGTGCCGGACCTCTTCGCATTCGCCCTCTTCGGTGACCGGACTCGCAGCCCGGAGCCTTCTTCCTCTACATCGGCATCAATCCAGGAACAGCTCGCAGAGGACCCTTCCGGCAGGAGCACGGGGGTGAAGGCGACGCAGCCTCGGGCTCTGCGCCTCAGCCAGGGCTGGGGCCGCACACGCGAACGCTGCCGGGCGGCAGCGCGATGACCGCGTAAGGGCGAAGCAAATCATCGAGACCGGCCGAAGCCCCGCGCGCGGGGCTCCCACCCGCGCGCTCGCCGGTCACGACCTCGTCGACGAACTGCGCCACCGATGCCGGGGCTGGGACCAACGGGTCGCCGAACCGTGCCAGGGACTCGGCCGATCGCTGTTCGCTGTGTTCGAGCAGAACTTCCCAGCCATCCGCGGCCGACCAGACCAGCAGCAGGTCCCGTCCGGGATGACGCGGGGATTTGCGGCGCAGCGCCAGGTAGGCAGCCGGGGGGTCGAAGTCCCGGGCGGTGCCGCCCGGAAGCACGCCCACCGCCTCGGAGACCGCGCGGAGGTACCCGGCCAAGCCGACCTCCCACGACTGAAGTCCGCGCTGGAGCACCTGCTTCCCTTCCGGTTCCAGGCCGTGGTTCCGCGAACCGAACAGCGGACGGATGTGCCGCATCCGGCCACCGCGTCACAGTTTGCCGGACGACCGGCCGGACGAACCTGACGAAAACCTTGCGATTCGGATCGCGGCGCGCCGGCCGCACAGCCGCTACCGAAGGAGAGCGCTGATGTTCGATTTCACCGAAAGGATCAGCATCGCGGCACCACACGCAGCGGTCCCGGTCGGCGCCGCTGCGCGACGCCAGGGGCGCGGTCGCGAGCGCGGTCCGCTTCGACACCCGGCGGCTCAGCCCGAACAGGGCCTCCCGAGAGCTCGCTGGCCGCGGCACGCGCCTACGCCGACGCGATCGGCGCTGCCATGGTCGGACCGACCCTGTCGGCACTCAAGAACGGACGCGACCCGCTTTGCCCGTTTCGAGGCGATTAGGTGATCTCACCGTGATCGGATGCCGACGTGCGGTTCCGCTCATCCAGCCGTGATGGCGAGGTCATCGGCACGCATCAGGCAACAGTTCGACTGGTCAAGTGATCACGTGATCGCCACAGTCGATGCCGCCACGAGGAGCAAACGTGCCCGTTCCGATCTCGGAAGCCCTCACCGCCCAAGCCGACTCCGCCCGGAGCAAGATCGCCGAGCTGCGACGGCCCGGACGGTACTTGCTGAGCTCGGCACTGGCTGGCGCCTACATCGGCATCGCCGTGGTACTGCTGCTCGCCGTGACGGGTCCGTTGAACGCGGCGCAGTCGCCGTGGACGAAGCTCGTGCAGGGGCTGGTGTTCGGGATCGCGTTGACGGCGGTGGTGTTCGCGGGCGCCGAGTTGTCGACGGGCAACATGATGACCATGGTCCAGGGTGCGCTCGCCCGCCGACGGGGTGCCGGAGCCGGGCTCGCCGTGATCGCGGGGTCGTTCGTGGGGAACCTGGCCGGTTCGGTGGTGTTCGCCTGGCTGGTCCACGAAAGCGGGATCTTGCAGGCCGGTGCGACGCCCGGGCACGCGGCTCCCGCGGCCGCGCTGCTGGCCGCGACGGTGAAGGCGAAGGCCGCGGAATCGGCCGGGATGCTGTTCTTCCGTGGTGTGCTGTGCAACTTCCTCGTCTGCCTCGCCGTCTGGATGGCGGCCAGGACGAAGTCGGACGGCGCGAAGCTGGCGCTGATCTTCTGGTGCTTGCTGGCCTTCATCGGCTCCGGGTTCGAGCACGTCGTGGCCAACATGACGGTGTTCTCTCTGGGCATGTTCGAGGACGTCCCGGGCGCCGCCGCCGGGGCCTTCGCGCTCAACCTGGCACTGGTCGGCCTGGGCAACCTGGTCGGTGGCGGCCTGCTCGTCGGCGCGGGCTACGGCTTCCTCGGCCGGAGCGCCCCGCCCGCCGCGGACGTGCCGCGCGCGGCCGACAAGCCGCTCGAAGCAGCTGCCGTGTAGTTCAGGCGCGGATACGGTGCCAGGGGCGTACGGTTGGACCACCAGGACCACCCTGCTCGAGGAGGACGGCGTGCCCGGTCTGGTCGACGCGATCGGTCTCATCGTGGTATTCCTCGTGCTCGCAGGGGCACTCCGGCTCGCGCACCGCCGGCTCGGCGGTAAATGAATCCCCGGCGCCACTCTGTCGTCGACACCGGGAGCAGACCATGCCGCAGGGCCCGGAGGGAACCGCGCTCGGACCGATGGTCATCGTCGCCGCGGACCAGCACGAGACTTCGCCGCTGATCACCGACGACCTCGCCCGCAGGATTCTCCCCGCGGCCGGCCGGGTCACCGTCGCGCTGACCGCGTGGCGGCCGATCCGGAGGCTCCTCTTCTCGGCGACGGAAACGAAGATGCCGGGCCTGTGGGCGAGCATGTTGTGCCGTAAGCGGTTCATCGACGACAAACTGTCGGCGGCCACCGAAGCGGGCATCAAAGCGGTGGTCATCCTCGGCGCGGGCTTCGACACCCGCGCGTACCGGCTTCCTGCACTCCCCGGCGTCCCCGTGTACGAGGTGGACCTGCCCGCGAACATCTCCCGCAAAAAGGCCGCCCTGCGGAAAGCCTTCGGCCGGGCACCCGAGGCCGTCACGCTGGTTCCCGTCGACTTCGAAAACCAGGATCTGGCCGAAGAGCTCGGCAAGCATGGGTGTCGGCGGGATCAGCGGACCTTCTACGTCTGGGAGGCCGTGACCCAGTACCTGACCGAGGCCGCCGTGCGCCACACCCTCGAGACGCTGTCCGCCGCCCCGGTCGGCAGCAAGCTGGCGTTCACCTACATCCGCCGGGATTTCCTCGACGGAACCGAGACGTTCGGCGCCCAAGCCGCTTACGACGAGTTCGTGGTGAAGCGCCGGCTGTGGCATTTCGGGCTGAACCCCGGCGAGGTCGGCGCCTTCCTGGCCGAGTACGGCTGGCAGGTGGTCGAGCACTGCGGCCCGGCCGAGTTCACCGACCGCTACCTCCGGCCGAACGGACGCACGCTCCCCGTGTCGGAGGTCGAACGGTCCGTCTTCGCCGAACGCCGCTGACGCGGCTCGGACTGCGCCGAGCTGGGCAGTGACCGGGACTACTGCTCGTCCGGCGGCGAGGCGGCGATGTCGGCCACCGGTCTGCTGGTGAACCGGATCCGCGTTCCCTCGGCGGAGCGTTCGACCACGAAGTAGAGCCCGGCCGCGCGCATCAGGTCAAGCCCGAACCCGCGGGGAACCGGCCCCCGCCCCGGTTCCCGCCAGGTTCCCGCCAGGTTCCCGCGTCCCGGACCGTCAGCTCGATGTGGCGCGCCCCGACAGCCGATTGCTTCACAGAGGCGGTGACTTCGATCTGTCCGGGGTGGGGCAGCAGCGCCGAGTCCACGGGGACGCCGTAACCGTGTTCGATGCTGTTGCTCACCGCTTCACTGACAGCGAGCACGAGGTCGTCCACCTCGTCCTCCGGCCAGCGGTGCGCCCCGAGCCAGTCCCGGAACCGGCTCCGGGCGACGGATGGGGAAATCCAGTCGGCGGCGAGCACGAGTCGGAGAGCCGGGCCGGCGCGGAACGGTCGCGCCGGCCGCCGGTTGACCGCGTCGTCTTCCTGCCCGGATGTCGATGGCACCGGTTCGTCACCTTTCCTTCGACCAGCACGTGTCACCCGGCGAGCGCATCGCTCACCGCGTGGTACAGCGCGAGCACCTTGTCGAGCCCGGTGATCTCGAGCGGGCCCGGCACCGGCCGGTTCCGGTCGACCACGACGCGCAGGGTCCGGTAGCCGGGCACCATCGCGGCCAGTGCCGCAGTGTCGAACAGCAGGCGCAGGCCGGGCGCGCCCAGGAAGCCGACCGCGGTCAGGTCGACGACCAGCACGCGGCCGCCCAGCTCGGCGAGCGCCCAGGTTACGGCGCCGCGCAGCCGGGCCGCGGTCAGGCCGTCGACCTCGCCCGTGAGGGTGAGCACGACGGCGTCATCGTGCTCGTCGACCGCCAGAGTCAGCAGTTGCTCCTGCGCGGGCCCGGGTGGCGGGCTCACGCCGTCGCCGGTCATCGCGCCCTCAGGTAACGGGGGTCGGCCGGGGGAACGGGCTGGTCCGGTTCTCCCGCGAGCAGCCGCTCCATCGCGTGGAAGTACGGCGGCGCAGCGACCGTCCCGCCGAAGGCCCCGTGCCCACACCGGCCGAGATGCACCGGCGGCCCCGGGCACACCGTCCGTGGTGTCGGGCCATCGGCGAACACCAGCGAGGAGACGGCGAAGTCGTTCACGCCGCCGACGAAGGCGACCGACCTGCTGTCCTGCGTCGTGCCGGTCTTGCCGAAGTCCGGGCGGTCCCACCCGGCGGCCCGGGCCGCGCGCGCCGACGTGCCGGAGACGGTGTCTTCGCTCAGCCCTTGGCGCAGCGTGTCGGCGAGATCCTTGGGGACGACGCGTTCGCACGGTTCCCCCTCGAGCGGGACCGGAGCGCCGTCGCGTCCGGTCACCGCCAGGATCGGGTCCGGCGGACACCAGACGCCGCCACTCATCAGCGTCGCCGACACGTTCGCCAGCTCCAGCGGGCTCACCGGGCTGGTGCCGAGGGTGAACGACAGCAGTCCGCGGAAGTACTCCGCTTGTGGCTGGTTGTAACGGGGATCCTTCGAACGCACGTCTCCGGGATCGGTGATCGGCGCGCCGCCCGCGGCGTTGGTCGTGAGGGTGCGGCGGAGACCGAGCCGGCGGGCCATGTCGAGCACTACCGGGACGCCGACGCGCTGCTCGAGCCCGACGAACGCTACGTTGGGTGACGTGGCGAGGGCGTCGGCGAGCGTGATCGGATCGGGGTAAGTACCGAGGTTGGTGACCGGGTAGCAGCTCGTGTGCCGGTCTGCCCCGGGTGGCGTGAAGCAGCCGCTGTGCGGATTGGGCAGCGGTGTGCGGAGTCCGGCCTCGCCGGCTTCGAGGGCCGCGGCGGCGGTGAAGATCTTGAAGACCGAGCCGGCGCCGAAGGGATCGCTGACCCCGCCGACGACGTCCGTGGATCGCTCGCCTTCGTCGGCGTCGACGCCGTAGTCGCGGTTCGCGACCATAGCCAGGACCTCGTGCCGCTGCTCCCCCGGGCGGATGACCGCCATGGTGCCGGCAACCCCCGGTTCGCGGGTGTGCACGTTCTTCGACACGGCCTGTTTGGTCACCTCGGCGACCTTCGGGTCCAGGGTGGTGCGGACGGTCAGTCCCGCGGTGGCGAGCCGGTCCGGCGTGAAGCCATGTCTTTCGAGGTAGTCCACCGCGTACGCGCAGAAAAACCCGGCCTCGGGCTTGGCGCTCAGGCAGTTCGGGGCCGGCGTCCGAGGGCCGCCGGGAAGTACACCCAGTGCGGCGGCTTTCGCCTCGCGTGCGGCGGAAACGGGAAGCGAGCCCGCATCGGCCATCGCGTCCAGGACGACGTCGCGCCGGGCCTTGGCCGCGTCCGGATGGGCATAAGGGTCGAAGCGGGACGGGCTGTTCACCATACCGGCGAGCAAGGCCGCCTGCGGGACCGTGAGCTTCGCGGCGCTCGTCCCGAAGTAGGCCTCGGCCGCGGCGGCGACCCCGTAGACCGCCCGGCTGAACTGGACGACGTTCAGGTACGCGGCCAGGATCTGGTCCTTGGTCATCGCGCGATCGACCTGAACGGCCAGCTTCGCTTCCCGGAGCTTGCGGGCCACCGAGTTCTCGCGGTCGCGCTGCTGCGCGGCGGGGTCGCCGCGGTGCACGACATTGATGAGGAAGTTCTTCACGTACTGCTGCGTGATCGTCGAGGCGCCCTGGGTGTCACCTCCGGCGGCGTTGTTGACCACAGCCCGGAGCACGCCCCGCGGATCGACCGCTCCTTCGTCGTAGAACCGCCGGTCCTCGATGGCGATGATCGCCGCCTTCATCGCGGGCGAAATCCCGTCGGCGGTGACCGGGAGCCGGTACTGGTCGTACAGCACGGCGATCGGGTGGCCGTCGCGATCGGTCACGGTGGTCGTCAACGGCGGTTTCTCGGCCGCGAGATCGGCTTCGATCGCCGCGACCGAGTCACCGACCTGATTGGACAGCAGCCCGGCACCGAGGGCCGGCGGCGCCAGTACGCCGGCCAGCAGGACACCGGCAACCGCGTACAACCCGGCCAGCCGTGCGGCTCGGAATCGACGCATCCGCGGTTCAGGCGCTGCGCTTCATCGGCGCCAAGGCGCGCTGGTCGGCCTCTGCGGCGGCGGTCTCGTGCCTGTGCGCCGCGGCTTCGTCTCCGGCTGCCCGGGCTGACTGCGCGGCGGCTCGTTCGTGGTGGGCTTCCGCGCGGCGGATCGCCGCGAAGGACTCCTCCACCAACCGTGCCCACTGTGGAGTGTGGCGCGGGTACCGCCGCGCTTCACCACGAGCCTCGGCGGCCGCGGCCAGCTCCTGGTACGCCATCGCGTGGCAGTCGGCGACATCCGCGAGCCAACGCTGCTGCTTGCCCCGGTAGAGGCCGTCGGAGTCGGCTCCCGTCTCCAGCTCGACCGCCAAGCTGCGGTGTGTTTCCGCGGCTTCCCAGACCCGTTCCGCGTCCAAGCGCAGCCGGCGGACCTCCGGAAGCTCCCAGGTTCCGGAGGTCTCCTTCACCGCTACGTCGGTCGTCATGTCGTAATCACCTTCTTCTTCCTCGCTCGGGTTCCACCCTGACACGGGAAGAAGAGGTTTCAACTGACGACTGCCTTACGATCGCGGCCGCAGCCCGACCAACGGTAGTTGCCGCGCCATCCGGCGACGGGCGAGGTCGCTGCCGTCGTAGCGCCACTTCAGCAGCTTCCCCAGCGCGAACCGCACGACCGGCCCGGCGAACCGGTTGCGGTGCTCGTAGCCGGCGATGACCGCGACGGCCTCCTCTTCGCCGAGGACGCGATGTGCGGCAGGGAACCGGCGCCGTCCGACGACCACCTCGACCGGCGGCCGGACCTCGATGTTGCGGAACCAGTCGGCTCCGGCACCCAACCCGGCTACCACGACGTATTCGTCGCCGCTCCCGCCGACGACTTCCAGCACAGTGCGGTACATCCGCCCGGAGCGCCGCCCGAGGTGGGTCAGGCAAAGGAACCGGTGACCGAGCAGCCAGCCGAAACCGTTGTCGTACAAGCGGACCGGCGCGCGGAAGACGAACCTGGCGACCCGGTTCACCGCGCAGCTCCGGCGGCGGAACGACGGAGGTTCGTGACCACCGCGGTGGATTTACCCGCGAGCACCGCGGCGACGTAGCGGTCGACCACCGGCAACCGGGACAGCCTCAGCGCCGCGCGACGGATCCCCAGCTGGAGCGGGCTTTCCGGCAGGAACCAGCGGGCACTCCGCCGCGCCACTGCCTGCTTCTCCTCGGCCACCGGCCGCATCAGCCGCTCGTATTCGGTGAACGCTTCGGTGATCGAACGGTTCTGCAGTTGTTCGCCGAGGACGAAGGCGCCGGCGACGCCGAGGGACGCGCCCTGCCCGGCGATCAGAGAGACAGCGGAGCACGCGTCGCCGGCCAGTATGACCCGCCCGCGGCTCCAGCGGGGCATGACGATCTGGGCAACCTGGTCGTAGTACACGGCCTCGCTCGGCGGGCACCGCCGCAGCGCGCGGGGAACGAGCCAGCCCAGCGAACCGTATTCCTCGCGCAACGCCGTCCGGGTGTCTTCGGGGAGCCGGGGGTCGTCGGTGCGGTGGACGGCGAAGGCGGCGACCCGGCCGTCGCGCAGGCCGTAGAACCCCATCTGACGGCCGATGGTGTCGGTGAGGCAGAACCGGTCACCGATCGCGTGGTGGATCTCGGGATCGGTGAACACGAACGCCGCGGTGTGGAACCCGAGGTACCGCTGGAAATCGCCGTCCTCGCCGAACACCAGCCGACGCACGGCGGAGTGGATCCCGTCGGCGCCGACGAGCACGTCCGCCTCGATCACCTGGTCACCGGCGGTCACCCGCACCCGGTCGCCCAGGTCCTCGACCGCCGTCACCCCCGCGCCGAATCGCAAGTCCACTGTGGGCGGTAGATGCTCGCGCAGCGCCTGTTCGAGGTCGGGGCGCATGATGCCGCAGAGCCGGTCCCGCATAGCGCGGGCGAAGGTCGTGTACCGCGCTGACGCGCGGCGGCGGCCTTGTTCGTCGAGCAAGCTCGCCTCGTCCACCCGGTAGGCCAGCTCCCGGATCCGCGGCAGCACTCCCAGCTCCTCGGCGGCGTCGAACCCGGCACCGAAGAAATCGATCATGTACCCCTGCTCACGGGGCGCCGGGGCCCGCTCCAGCACGACCACCTCGGCACCGTCACCCGCGAGCTTGTTCGCCACCGCCAAGCCGGTGATCCCGGCCCCGCACACCGCGACTTTCACTGCTTTGCCTCCTTCGTTTCAGACCAGCCGTCGCAGGACGGCGGCCGCTCCGGCCGGGGCGTCGTCCGGCGCCACCGCGCGGTGCATGACCAACCCGTCGATCGCGGCGCCGAGCACCGCGGCCGTTCCCTCGGGGTCGGCGACCCCGCACTGCCGGAAACGAGCGCCGATCACGCTCTTGAGGTCGGCCAGGACCGCCGCGATTCCCGCGCGCAACGTGTCGTCCCGCGTCGCGGCCAGATAGCCCTCGACGAACAGCAGCGACATCGGGTCGGTGCCGGTGTACTGCTCCACCGCCGTCACCATGGCGTCGACCACCTCGTCCGCAGTGGCCGCCGCGCCGAGCGCGGGACCCAGCTCACCCGCCACCGCGCGCATCGCCCCCAGCACCGCTTCCACCAGCACGGCTTGCACGGACGAGAAGTGGTAGTGCACCACGCTCGGGGTGACACCGGCCCGCTCGGCCAGCACCCGGGTGCTCACCGCCGTCCACCCGCGTTCCGGGATCAGCTCGGCAGCGGCGGCAAGCAGTCGCTGCCGGACCGCTTCACCGCGAGCAGCGGACGGAGACCGCATCGCAACCTCCATCAGGGCGATCGCCCTGAACAGTCGTCCTACCCTTACCAGAGAAGGCTAGCACAACTATTCGTCTATGCAACAATTTGACTGCTGATAAGGTCTTGAAGATGCCGACGCGGGTACTGCTCGTCGAAGACGACGCCATGATCAGCGAAGCCTTGAGCCTCGCGCTGGAAGACGAAGACTTCGCGGTGACCACCGCGGCCACCGGCGAGGACGGCCTGGAGCTGCTGGAGTCCACGACAATCGACGTCGTGCTGCTCGACCTCATGCTCCCGGGCATCGACGGGCTCACCGTCTGCCGGTCGGTACGCGAACGCGGCGACCTGCCGATCATCGTGATCACCGCCCGCACCGACACCCAGGACGTCATCGCCGGCCTCGAAGCCGGTGCCGACGACTACGTCACCAAACCCCTGGTCGCGGGCGAGCTCGCGGCCCGCATCCGCGCGCTGCTGCGCCGGGCGTCCCCGGAGCGGCCGGCCCGGGTCAGTCTCGGCGGGCTCGAGATCCGTCCGGACGAAGAGGCCGTCCACCGCGACGGCGTCCCCGTGCACCTGACCCGCACCGAATTCCGGCTGCTGGCCGAACTCGTCGCGGCCGAGGGCAAAGTCGTCACCCGCGAACAGCTCCTGCAGCGCGTCTGGGGCCACGACTACTTCGGTGACACCCGCCTGCTCGACGTCCACATCAGAAGACTGCGGCGCAAGGTCGAACCCGATCCCGACGCACCCAGCCTGGTGCTGACCGTGCGCGGCAGCGGCTACCGCATCGCCCCCGAACTGTGATCCGCCGCCTCTCGCTGCGCTGGCGGGTCGCGGCGGCCTTCGGCATCGGTCTCGCGCTGGTGATGACCATCCTCGCGGTCGCGACCTGGAACCTCACCACCGGCTACATGCTCGACCAGCGCGAGCAGAGCGTCACCCGCCAGTCCGAGGTCAACGTCCGCCTCGTCACCACCGCGCTGGCCGAACACGCCGACGACCTCGACGAACTCCTCACCGGTCTGGCCACCGGCCCCGACTCGTCCATCCTGCTGTCGCGCCCGGCCGGCTGGCTCACCAGCGGCCGGCAAGTCGATCCGGCCATCGTGCCCGGCGGCCTGCTGGAGCAGGCCCGGCACGGCGTGTCCGCCCGGCAGCGGTTCTCCGCCGACGGGATTCCCGTGCTGGGCGTGGCGACCCCGGTCGGCTCCGACGCCGTCTACGTCGAGCTCTATCCGCTGCTGGAGCTGGACCGCACCTTCCGCTACCTCAGCACCCTCCTCATCGCCGGCACCGTCGTCGCCGCGCTCTTCGGCGTGGGCCTCGGCGCCTGGACCGCCCGCCGGGCGTTGCGCCCGTTGACCGCCTTGACCGCGGCCGCGTCCCGCGTCGCGCGCGGAGACCTGACGGCGCGGCTTCCCGACCAGTCCGACCCCGATCTCGCCCCCCTGGCCACCAGCTTCAACACCACTGCCGGCAACCTGGAACAGCGCGTGCGCCGCGACGCCCGGTTCGCCTCCGACGTCAGCCACGAACTGCGCTCACCCCTGACCACCATGGTCAACGTCACCGAGGTGCTCGAACGCCGGCAGGAAGCCATGCCCGCGACGGCCCAGCGAGCCCTGCGGCTGCTGCGCGCGGAACTGCGACGGTTCCAGCGGATGGTCGTCGACCTCCTCGAGATCTCGCGCGCCGACCAGGACGAAGCCGACAGCACCGTCGAACTGGTCGACCTCGGCGAGCTGGTCCGCAACATCGTCGACAGCCGGCCTGGCTGCGACGTACGCATCGAGACCGAGCCTGACACTCCGCTGGTCTCCGCCGATCGCCGCCGCATCGACCGCGTGGTCGCCAACCTGCTCGATAACGCCGACCACTACGGCGGCGGGGCCGTCGCGGTCACCGTTCGCCGCCACGACGACCACGCCCGCATCGAGGTCGACGACGCCGGCAGCGGAGTGCCGCCCGCGTTGCGCGAACGCATCTTCGAACGGTTCGCCCGCGGCCTGCACGCCGCCCGCCGCGACCAGGACACCGGCAGCGGCCTCGGCCTGGCGATCGTCGCCGACCACGTCCACCGCCACGAAGGCCGGGTTTGGGTCGAAGACCGTCCCGGCGGCGGCGCCCGCTTCGTCGTCGAACTCCCGGAGGCCACGACATGAAGATCGCTCTCGCCCTGCTGGCCGTGCTCTGCCTGGCCGCCTGCGGCGTGACCACCGAAGACGAGCCGGAACCGATCACCACGCCGGTTCCGACCGCGACCCCGACGGTCACCAGCAGGCCCGCGACACCGACGCCCTGCCCGCCCGAATCGTCAGCCAGTCGTCAGGTGCAGCCGCCGCCGTCGCCCACAGAATGAGGGCATGAGCGTCGAAACCCACCCGGCCGACTCCATCACCGACGAGGTCAGCACCTGGCTGACCGGCGAATTCGCCTCAATGCTGCCGGCGTCCGACATCACCGCGATCGTCCGGTCGGCCCGAACCGACCTCGAAGGCCAGATCGTGCCCGAAGCGATGGGCGAGATGCTGCACCGGCTGGCCCGGTTCCGCGTCCTGCGCACGCTCGAGCGCTCGTGACGGCCTACCGCCAGCACTGCCCGGTCGCGAGCGCGACCGAAGTGCTCGGACACACGTGGACCTTGCTGGTCGTCCGCGAACTGCTGCACGGCAACAGCCGCGTCAGCGAGATCGCCCGTGGGGTGCCGGGGATGTCGTCGGCGCTGCTGGCCCGGCGGCTCAAACAGCTCGCCGAAGCCGGCGTCGTGACGCGGCTCTCGTCCACCGGTGAAGGACGCTTCGCACTGACTCCCGCGGGCCGTGATCTCGCGCCGGTGGTCGAGCAGCTGGGCCGCTGGGGTCGTCGGTGGCTGCCGCCACCGCGCAGCGGCGACCTGAAGCCGAACCTGCTGCTGCTCGACATCTGCCGCGGGATGGACCCGGCCCGGCTGCCCCGAGAGAAAGTCTCGCTGCATCTGAGATTCGCCGAAACACCGCCACCGCGGTGGTGGTGGCTCGTCCTCTCCCCCGAAGGCGCGTCGGCCACCGAAACCGATCCCCGCCTGCCCACGGCGGCCCGGATCGACTGCACCGTTTCCGCACTGGCCGGCGTCTGGCTCGGCCACCGGACCTGGCGGGAAGCACTGGACGACCGGGCGATCCGGTTCGAGGGAACTCGCGAAGCGGTCCGGAACACGATCGGCTGGCTCGGTCGCAACCGGTTCACCTTGTCGGTTTCCGCATCAAACAGATCGATGGCACAACAGTTTGACTGAACCAGCCGCTCCCGGGAGCCGTGTTTTCGAGAGAAGACACCGAACTCCCCTGGAGGCCGACGATGAAGTCCCGGAAACCGTGGCTCGCGCTCTGCGGCGCGCTCGCTCTCGCCGTGACGGCCTGCGCGCCACCCAACGCCCAGGTCGTGACGGCTCCCCAGGCGCCCGCAGTGCCCGGCCAAGCGGCCGCGGCCCCGCCTGCGACGCTCACCGAAGCGAACCTCACCGAGACACCGTTCGGGCCGATCAGCCCCACCGGACGGAAGCTGCTGACCATCGTGGAGCAGACCAGCCTGCGCGAAATCACCACCTCGAACTGGGCCATCGAACGCTCGGCCAACCCCGCCGTCCAGGAGGCCGCCCGGGTGATCATCAACCAGCACAAGGACCTCGAATCCCGCGACACGGACATCAGCACCCGGATGCACCTGACCGTGCCGACCCAGCCGGCCCCGGACATGCAGGTCGGTATCGACCGCATGCGCGGGGAGTTCGGGGAGGAGTTCGACCGGGATTACGTCAACACCTTGCGCAAGGCGCACGCCGAGGCACTGATCCTCGTCTCGACCGTTCGCGCCGACACGCGCAACTCCTTGGTCCGGCCGTTCGCGGACCTCGCGGGCGACTACATCAAGACCCACATCAACCTGCTGGAGAAGACCGGCGACGTCGACTACGCGCAGCTGCCGGTGCCGAGCTTGTGAAGCCGCGGGGTCAGCGGCGGTACGGCGCTCCAGGCGCCGGCTGCCACACCCCCGGCCGCGGCCGGTACCCGGTGGGCCTCGCTGCGGGCGGTCGCGGCCGGCGTACCACCACGGGCCTCGGCTGCGGCCGCGGGTGCCGGACCGGCGCCACCGGGCCGGGCCGGTTCGCCCACGAGTCGAACACGACGATCAGCCCGGCGAACACCGCGACGACGAGTCCCACCGGCACGCTGACCAATGCGGCCACCATGCCGGCGACGAGCAGCATCGGCAGCACCGCGAGCAGGCAGTACGGGTCGATCGGCCCGAACATCCGCCGTGGCGCACCCTTACGCCGGCTCATGGGCGTTCCGCCGGAATATGTTTCCTCCACTCATTGTTGCAGTATGCAATACTTTGCGGCCTCGTGCCAGTGAGGTCGATCACCCGGACCTTCCGGATGAATCAGACACCTCGCCGCGACACTCGCCTGGTTGATCGGCGCGCCCAAGCCCCCATCGGGCACACTGGTGGACATGCCTCGCAGCTCCCCTGCCCTCGACGCGACGGACGTCGACGCTGTCACCGACGCCGTGCTGACCGCCTCCCGTCTGCTGGTCGCCGTGTCGGCGCGGTCCATCGCCGCCGCCGGTGACGCGATCACGCTGCCGCAGTTCCGGCTGCTGGTGGTCCTGCAGACCCGAGGCCCGCTCAAGCACGCCGACCTCGCCGAGTACCTGCAGGTCACACCGTCGACCGCGAGCCGGATGGTCGACCGCCTGGTCACCGTCGGCATGGTCGATCGCCAGCACAGCACCGTCTCCCGGCGGGAGATCGTGCTGGCATTGACCCGTGAGGGCACGAAGGTGGTCCGCCAGGTGACCGCGCGGCGCCGCAAGGAGATCGCGAAGATCGTCGCCCGGATGCCCGATGAAGTCCGCCACGGCCTCGTCGACAGCCTCACCGCCTTCGCCGAGGCCGGCGGCGAACCTCCCGCCTCGACCGTCGCCCCCGAAGCCGTCTGGACCTGATCGCGACCGGCTACAGCCGCGGCGCTTCTCGCCCGACGGCGTAGCCGGACAGGAGCTCGGTGAGCCCCGGCCCTTCCTTGGGCAAGGACGGCGCCGAACGACCACCCTTGCGACGTCCGGCGAGCACCTCGCCGACGAAGCTCTCGACCTCGGCCGGCGCCGGAACGACCTGCGTTCCCAGCCGGGCGACCACCGCCGGCGGGTCGTGGAGGGTGCTTTCCATGCAGAGCTTCCACCCGCGCCGGGACGACCAGATGAGGATCAGGTCCCGGCCGGGGTGGTCGACGCACCGAGCGGGTAACGCGAGGTAGGCGGCCGGATGGTCGCCCACCTCCCAGGCCGCGTCGGACCAGGGCACCGCCACAGCCGCCGCGACCGCTCGCACGTAGCCGGCCAAGCCGAACGCCTCGCGCGATGCGTCGTGATCGAGCATCATCGTCCCCCTTCGCGGGCGGCGAGCCTGGCCAGCATGGCGTTGTAGGATCGCAGTGCTTCCTCGTCATCGTCGACCGCGGTGCCTTCGCCGAGGTCGAGGGCCGACCGGCGAGCCGACTCCAGCCACGTTCCCAGGTCGTCGCCGCGGTCCATGGCCGACATCCAGCGGCCGATGACGAACACCGCCAGCGCCGCCATCAGCGCGTCGCCGCCCACCCACATCGCCGCGCCGCCCCAGTGCAGGTCCTCCACCAGTCCAGGCCCCCAATCGCGGACGACGGCCGCGTAGGCCGGGAACGGCTCGCTCGGCGTCATCATCAGCACGACGCCGACCACGGCGTCGACGACCATCGCGCCGAACAACACGACCAGCCGGGCGAGATGGGACAGCGGCGGACGCCCTGGCCGAACTCCGACCAAGGGCAGCAGCAGGAGCAGCCCGGACCCGAGGTAGAGCAGCTCTTCGATGCCGTGCACGAGCGGCGAGATGAGCGCGTGCTGCAGGAACGGGGTCAGGTGGGTTCCGACGACGACCGCGGTGTAGCCCGCGAAGCCCACCGCCGGGTGCGTGACCACCCCCAGCGTTCGCCCGGCTCGGCGCAGCCGGCCCTGGACCAGGTCGAACGGACGACCCAGCAGCAGCAACGCCGGTACCACCATGATCAGCAGCAGATGCTGGGCCATGTGCATCGAAAACAGGACGTCGCTGTAGGCGTTCACGGCGCCGCCGATTGCGAACACCGCCAGCCCGATGCCGGCCAGGAACGTGCCGGTCCGGCCCCACGGCCACCCGGGTCGCCGGACCGCGGCGACGAGGTAGCCGGCCGCGATGGCACCGAGCAAGATCACCGCCGGTACCGGCAAGTCCCATTCGGTGAGCAGCGCCGACCAGGTCAGCGGGGGCATCGCACCCCACTTCCTCGGCGCTCGCACCGCGAGAGCACAATTGCCATAAGCAACATTTGCACCATGCTACTCGACGGAGGCGATCCGACGATGACGACGGCCTCCCCGGCCGTGCGACGAGCCGAGCTCGTCGTCGGCGGCATGACCTGCGCGGCTTGTGCGACGCGGGTCGAACGGAAGCTGAACAAGCTCGAGGGCGTCACCGCGAGCGTCAACTACGCCACCGAACGAGCGGTCGTGCACACCGCTGTCCCGGACGAGATGCTGGTGGCCGAGGTGACGCGCGCCGGCTACCGCGCCGAAGTTCTCGGCCGCGATCGGCCGACCGACGGGCCTGCCGCCGATGTTCGCCGGATCTGGCAGCGGCTGGTGATCGCGTTGCTGCTGGGCGTCCCGGCCGCGGACCTCTCGTTCACCCTCGCGCTGGTGCCCTCACTGCGCTTTCCTGGCTGGCAGTTGGTCGTCCTGGCTCTGGGACTGCCGGTGGTGACCTGGTGTGCCTGGCCGTTCCACGCGAAAGCCGCGGCCGCGCTGAAGCAGCGGACGACTTCCATGGACACCCTCGTGTCGACCGGGATCATCGCCGCCACCCTCTGGTCCGGGTACGCGATGACCCGGCCCGCGCCGTCCGCCGTCCTGGACGGCGGCTGGGGCCTGCTGCTGCGGCCGTCCGGCTCGCTCTACCTCGATGTCGCCGTCGGGGTGACCATCTTCGTGCTCGCCGGGCGGCTCTACGAGGCGAAGGTCAAGCACGCCTCGGGTGATGCGCTACGTGCGCTGGGGGAACTGGGCGTCAAGGACGTCACCATCGTCGGCGCCGACGGCCGGGAAAAGCTCATCCCCGCCGGAGACCTGCGGCCGGGTGACCACTTCGTCGTGCGGCCCGGCGAGACGGTGGCCACCGACGGAGTCGTCGTGTCCGGCTCGTGCGCCGTCGACGGCAGCGCGATGACCGGCGAATCGGTTCCCCGCGAGGCGACGGCGGGCGACCCGGTGCTCGGCGCCACGGTCGCGATCGGCGGGCGGATCGTCGTCCGCGCCACGTCGGTGGGCGAGGACACCCGGCTGGGCCGGCTCACCCGGCTCGTCGAGAACGCGCTGTTCGAGAAGGCGCGGGTGCAGCGGGTCGCCGACCGGATCTCCGCGGTGTTCGTGCCGGTCGTCCTCGCCCTGGCAGCCGGTACTTTTGTGGTCTGGTACGCCGTCGGCGGCGCGGCCGAACCCGCCTTCGGTGCCGGGCTGGCGGTGCTGATCATCGCCTGCCCGTGCGCGCTCGGGCTGGCCACGCCGACCGCGATGCTCGTCGCGTCCGGCCGCGGGGCACAGCTCGGCGTGTTTCTGAAAGGCCACCAGGCGATCGAAGCGGCCCGGGCGGTCGACACCGTGGTACTGGACAAGACCGGCACCGTGACGACCGGCCGGATCGCGGTGACCGGTATCCATCCGCACGGAGTCGAGGCCGACGAGGTGCTGCGCCTCACGGCCGCCGTCGAGCAGGCGTCCGAACACCTCATCGCCACCGCGATCGTCACCGAGGCCGACCGGACGATCGGCGCCGTCCCGATGGTGACCGGCTTCCACGCGCTGGCCGGGCTGGGCGCGCGAGGCGAAGTCGAGGGCCACGACGTCGTGGTCGGCTCGCTGCGGCTGCTCGCCGATTCCGGCGTCACAGTGCCGCCGGAAGTGCGCACCGAGGCAGCCCGCTCCGAGGGAGAGGGATCGGGGGTCGTCGCGGTGGCCCGCGACGGCGTCGCGATCGGCGTCCTGGCCATCGCCGACACCCTCCGGCGCGGCTCGGCCGAGGCAGTGGCCGAACTGCACGCCCTGGGACTGCGCACGATCCTGCTGACCGGGGACCGCGAGCCGACCGCCCGCGCGATCGCCGCCGAGCTCGGGATCGACGAGGTGATCGCCGAGGTCCTGCCGGACGAGAAGGCCGCTGTGATCCAGCGCCTGCGCCGGGAAGGCCGGACGGTCGCCATGGTCGGGGACGGGATCAACGACGCGCCCGCGCTGGCCGGCGCCGATCTCGGGTTCGCCCTCGTCACCGGAACCGACGTCGCGGCGAACGCCGCCGACGTCGTGCTCGTCGGCACCGACCTGCGCGTTCTCGCCCGGGCCGTCCGGTTGGCCCGGGCGACGCTGCGCACGATTCGCGGGAACCTGTGGTGGGCGTTCGGGTACAACGTCGCCGCCATCCCGGTCGCGGCCGCCGGGCTGCTGAACCCGTTGATCTCGGCCGCCGCGATGGCGGCGTCGTCGTTGTTCGTCGTCTCGAACAGCCTCCGCCTGCGCTCCTTCGACGCGGCGCGGGCTCAGACCACCGACACCCAGTAGTCCCAGAACGCCTGCGCGATCAGCCCGGCGATGACCACGTACCACAGCGCCAGCAGGCCGGTGTGGACGCGGCGCAGACCGGTGCCGACCCGGGTGCCGTCGAGGTTGTGCAGCGTGGTGTACCAGAAGATCGCGATGGTCACGATCCACACGATCATGCAGTACGGGCACAGGGCGTGGATACGGTACAGGCTCTGGAACACCAGCCAGTGCACGAACACCACGCCGAACGTGACCCCGAGCTGCAGCCCCGACCACACCCAGCGCGGCGGCCGGTACCCGGTCAGCAGGGCGACGCCCGCCGTCACGACGACGGCGAACGCCGCGATGCCGATGAGCGGGTTCGGGAATCCGAAGGCGGCAGCCTGCGGGCTGTCCATCACCGAGCCGCAGGACACGACCGGGTTGAGCGAGCAGCTCGGGACGTAGTCCGGATTGCGGAGTTTCTCGATCTTCTCGATGGTCAGGGTGATCGCGGCGAACAGGCCGAGTGCGCCACCGATGATGTAGAGCCAGGCCAGGCCACGGGGCGAGCGGACTGCGGCGGTCACAGGTCGAGGTCCTTGTCGAGCAGGGTGCGCAGCTCCTGGCTGATCATCGGGTAGGTGTTGCCGGTCGGCCGGAACTGGGTCCCGTTGACGAACAGGGTCGGGGTGCCGGTGACCCCGGCCTGCTGCCCGTCGGCCTTGCCCTGGTCGATCCGTTGCTGGACCGCCGGTGAGGCCTGGTCGCGGTGGAAGCGGTCGAGGTCGAGGCCGAGTTCCTTCGCGTACGCGTCGAAGCGGTCCTGTGCGCGCTTCTCGTCGCTGCTGACGTTCTGACCGTCCGGCTGGAGAGCCCACGTGCGGTAGTCGCCGTAGAGCTTGTCGTACATCTCCCGGTACTTCCCCTGCAGCGCGGCGGCTTCGGCCGCACGCGCCGCGGGCACGGCGAGCGGGTGCATCGGCAGCGGGAAGTTCCGGGTCACCAGCGTGATCCGGCCAGAGTAGTCGTTCGCGAGCTTGCCGGTGACGTTCTGGTAGTAGGCCTCGCACACCGGGCATTGGTAGTCGATGAACTCGACCACGGTGACCTTTCCGTTCTTCGCCTCGGTCACCGTGTGACTGTCCGGGTGCCGCAGCACGTCCGCGGCGACCGTGTCCTCACCCGTCGCAGGTGAATCCTTGTACTGGAACACCAGCACGCCCCCGATCACCAGCACAGCGACCACCAGCACGGCGATCGTGGTCCACGCGTTCGCGGACAGTCCTTTCTTCACCGTCAACGGGTTTCGCTTGCGCTTCGCCATCGCTCCTCAAGTTCCTTCCGTGGTTCGGTCACTGCCGGGCGAGCGCGGAGAGCACCGCTTGGTGGGTGAGCCATCCGGTCAGCTGGTGGTCGCCATCAAGGACGGGCAAACCGGTGCCGGGCGCGTTCGTCAAGGCGGTCAGGGCGTCGGCGAGCGACGTCTCGCAGGTCACCAGGGGCGGCAGCTCGGCCAGGTCTCCAACGGTGCCGTCGTGGTCGTCACCGAGGGCCTCGGCCACCGCCTGCGCCGTGACGCAACCCTGGTAGCGCCCTTGTTCGTCGGTCACGGGCAAGATGCCGTGCCCGGACACCGCCAAGGCGTGCGCGGCCCGCTCGAGCGGCGTGCCGGCAGGAAGCGGTTCGGGCAGGGGCTCGGCGACGCTTTCGATCATGGTGGCAGCCAGCCGGCGTTCCTGCGGATGCCGGTCGAGGTCGACCCCGCGACGGCGCAGCTTGAGCGTGTAGATCGTGTCCCGCGACAACGTCCGGCTCGTCGCGGTCGCGATCACGATCGCGGTCAGCATCGGCAGGATGATCGTGTACTGGCCGGTCAGCTCGAACAGCACGATCACCGCCGTGATCGGCGCCCGCGCCGCGCCCGCGAAGGCCGCGCCCATCCCGATCAGCCCGTACACCCCCGGCGACGCCGTCAGCGACGGCAGCCACGCGTGCACCACGATCCCGAACGCCGTCCCGCCCATCGCCCCGATGAACAACGACGGCGCGAACACCCCACCCGAACCGCCGATCCCGATCGTCAAGCTCGTCGCGACGATCTTGCCGACCAGCAACAGCAGCAGGAACCCGATGACGTACTTGCCTTCGACGGCGTTCTGCAGCACCGGGTACCCGACCCCGTACATCTGCGGCAACAGCAGCAACAGCCCGCCGAGGAACAGCCCGCCGACGGCCGGGCGCAGCCATTCCGGCCCGCGCCATACCCAATCGCAGAAGTCCTCGATCCGGTACAGCACCCGGGTGAACAAAACCCCGCACGCACCCACCACGACCCCGAGCACCACGAACAGGAGGTACTCCACCGGGTTGCGCAAGGTGAACGGCGGCAGGTCCAGGAACGGCGTGTTCCCGAACGCTGCCCGGCCGACGACGCTCGCGGTCACGCTCGCCAGCACGACCGCGCCGAACGACTCCGCGGCGAAGTCGCGCAGGATCAGCTCCATCGCGAAGAACGGACCGGCCAGCGGCGCGTTGAACGTCGCCGCGATGCCGCCCGCCGCCCCGCAGGCGACCAGCACCCGCAGACGGGACTCAGGCAGCTTCGTGATTCGTCCGAGTGTCGACCCCAGGGCGGAGCCGATCTGCACGATCGGGCCCTCCCGCCCGACCGACCCGCCGGAGCCGATGGTCAGCGCCGAGGCCAGTGCCTTCACCGCGCTCACCTGGGCCGGAATGCGGCCACCCCGCTCGGCGACCGCGTACATCACCTCGGGCACACCGTGCCCGCGGGCCTCTGGCGCGAACTTGTACACCAGCGGCCCGTAGATCAGCCCGGCCACGACCGGCGCGAGCAGCAGGAACCACGGCCCTAGCTCGGGGAACCAGGGGTGCGCGGCCCGCCCTGCGTCCGCGTAGTCGGCCTGCCCGGAGAATAGGTGGGTGAAGGTCGTGATCAGCCAGCGGAAGACGATCGCGCCGAGCCCGGCGCCGGCGCCGATGAGCACGGCCAAGCCGACCAGGCCGCTCCGGCTCTCCCGCAGCCACCTCCCGATCGGCTGCCGGACCGGGACCGGAACGCGCCTGACCGAAATGCTATTACTCGAAGACACTATTGCATTATGCAACACTTGGTTGTGTCACGCGGCAGCGGCGTCCCGCGCCTGCGCTTTCGCGCGCTGCCGATAGGTCAGCAACGCGCTGAGCCCGCCCAGCCCCAGGAGCAGAACCCCCACGACAAGGTCGGTGACGATCACGCGGGCAAGGTCGTACCCCAGCACGAAGGGCGCGACGATCAGCCACAGGCCAAGTACGGCGTTGACCACACTGAACGCCGGATAGTCCCGGGGCACGACCGTCCGGACCAGCGCCAGAGCGGCGACCACCAGCGCCACCAGTACGTCGATGCCGTCAGCGAGGCCGCCCCGCACCTGACTGAAGTGCAGCACGTAGGGCGCGAACCCGAGCCACAGCGCCGCCACGAAGGCCAGCGAGCTGGGCAGGCTGGGCGTCAGCGCGCCTTCGGTGCCCGGACCGATCCAGAAGTGCTGTTCGCCACCACGAGTGACCATGATCCCTCCGGCATTCCTCGTCGTTACCGTTGCACAAGACAACAGTTTACTCCTCTGACGAAGAACTGGCGCGGCGACGGAGCACGACTCTGTACTCCGCCACCGCGTCACGACGCCGCTTCCGCCCAGGCCGAAGCCGTTCAGCACCCTGAAGTCCGCGCCCCCAAACCCATGACGCGTTCCTCGGTCACGACGGCCGCCCCGGCCTGCCGGCGCCGGACTCCACTGTCCCGCACGCGGCGGCCGGCAGACCTGACGATTGCCTTGCAATCCTCAGCCGAGCACGAAATAGCGCAGCCAGAGGTAGGGCGCCGCGATCAGCACCGTCAGCAGCGTGACCTGGGCGCCCTTGCGGGTGAACTCCCAGAACGAGATCGGGCTCCCCGACCGCGCCGCGATCCCCAGCATTACAACATTCGCGCTGGCGCCGATGGCCGTCATGTTGCCGCCGAAGTCCGCACCGAGAGCCAGTGACCACCAAAGCGCCTCCGAGTGCCCCGGGTCCGGAATGTCCTGCGTGAGGGCCAGCACGAGCGGGCTCATCGTGGCCACGTACGGAATGTTGTCGATCACCCCCGACAGCAGGGTGGACACGACGAGGATCAGCATCACGGCAAACAGCGCGTTTCCGCCGGTGGCGTCGGCGGCGAGCTTCGCCAGGTTCCCGATGACACCCGTCTTGACCAGCGCGCCGATCATCACGAACAGCCCGGCGAAGAACAGCAGCGTCTCCCACTCGACCCCGGCGAGGAAGTCCTTCGGCTCGGCCCGCGAAATCAGCACCAGCACCCCGGCACCGAGGAGGGCCACCACCGACGGCTCGATGTGGAACACCGAATGCCCCACAAAGCCGGCGAAGACGGCCAGCAGCACGACGCCGCACTTGACCAGCAACCCGCGGTCCCGGATCGCCTCCCGCTCGTTCAGCCGCATCACGTCGGCCACCCGTGCCGGATCGACGGCGAACGAGCCGCGGAAGAACCAACGCAGCGCCAGCACGAACGCCACCAGCTCGATCACGACGATCGGGGCCATGTTGACCAGGAAGTCGTTGAACGACAGCCCCGCCCGGCTGCCGATGATGATGTTCGGCGGATCTCCGATCAGCGTCGCCGCGCCCCCGATGTTCGACGCCAGCACCTCGGCGATGAGGAACGGCGTCGGCTTGATGTCGAGCCGGTCGCAGACCAGCAGCGTCACCGGCGCGATCAGCAACACCGTCGTGACGTTGTCCAGGAACGCCGACGCGACCGCCGTGATCAGCACCAGCAGCACCATGATCCGCAGCGGCGAGCCCTGGGCGCGCTTGGCCGCCCAGATCGCCAGGAACTCGAACACCCCGGTGCGCCGCAGCACCCCGACGATGATCATCATCCCGAGCAGCAGGAAGATGACATCCCAGTCGATGCCGGTGTCGTGGGAGTAGAACGCGTCCTCGGCGCCGGTCACCCCGAACGCCAGCACCACCCCCGCGCCGGCCAGCGCGGCGACCATCTTCGGGATCTTCTCGGTGGCGATGAAGACGTACGCGACGACGAAGACCGCGACGGCGAGCACGGTGCTCATCACACCGCCCCCGGGATCAGCGCGGCGTGAGCGCCAGCTCGAGCAGCCGCGACGCCGAGATCACGCCGAGCAGGTGCTTGTCCTCCATCACCGCGACCAGCGGGCAGCGCAGGCGGGCCATGATCGCCGCGACCTCCACGATCGTGTCGTCGCCCTGCACCCGCGGCAGCTCCGAGGGTTTTTCGGGCAGCAGCGACCGGACGGTCTTGCCACCGAGCTTGTCCGCGGCCCGGTCGGCCATCGACTCGTCCAGCACCCCGGCCAGCGACGGATCGTCCCGCACGTATCCCGGCACCAGGAACTGCACCACCTGCGACGCCGGCAGGATCGAACACGGGCACCCGGAGGCATCGGTCACGACGATGCCGGGCAGCCGCCGCTCGGCCAGCAGCTTCGCCGCGGCGAGCGCGTCGGAATCGACGTCCACGACCGGGTACTCCTCGGCCATCTCCACAGCGTGCATCAGCCCAGCGTACGACCCTTCGGGCTGGTTCGTGGCGCACTATCCGGTCCTCCTGTCGATTTCTTGACGGCCGGTCGGCAGGTTGTCCGGCGGCTCGAAGCTCAGTGCCTTCGCCACCGGGACGTCGGTCGAGGAATGCAGCACGATCGACAGCGCGATCGTGACGGTGACCAGGTCGAACACCAGCTCGGCGTCCGGGATGCCGGACTGCAGGGCCAGCAGCCCGTATACCACCGACGCGAACCCCTTCGGCCCGAACCACGCGGCCGCGGCGCGTTCGCGGCCGGACATCTTCGTCCGCAGCAGCGACAGCAGCATCGCGGCCGGGCGGACCAGGATGATCGCGAGCACGGCCAGTACCCAGCCACCCACGCTCAGGTGGCCGAGCCGCTCGGGGGTGACCAGCGCACCGAAGACCAGCAGCGCGGCGAACTTCGTGATCTCCGAGAGCAGGCCGCCGAGCGGTTCGAAGTGCTCGGCGGCCATCTTGTCCATCGTGGCCAGCGTCGACCCGGCAGCGAAGGCGGCCAGGTAGGGGTTGGCGTGGGTCAGGTGGCAGGCGGCGTAGAGCATCACCGCGATCGCGAGCGGACCGAGCGCCTGCAGCCGCGGCTCGGCGGTCAGCACCTTCAACCGCCACGCCAAGGTGACCAGGGCCGGGATCGCGATACCCAGGACCAGGCCGAGCACCAGCTCGATGCCGACCGTGCCCAGGTCGGAGTCGGCGTGCGCAGCGGTGGCCAGGAAGATCAGCACGAACGGCAGCGCGAGCCCGTCGTTGAGGCCGGACTCGACGTTGAGCAGCCGCCGCAATCGCAGCGGGACGTCGTCGCGACCGACGATCGCGGCCGCGAACACCGGGTCGGTCGGCGAGAGGATCGCCCCGAGCAGCAACGCCGTCGGCCAGTCCAGACCGACCAGGAAGTGCGCCGGTACCGCGATGCCGACCATCGTCAGCGGCATCCCCAGCCCGAGGGCCCGGCCGGACAGCCGCCAGCCTTCCTTCAAAGCGCGCACGTTCGCGCGCTGCCCGTCGGTGAACAACACCGTGAAGAGCGCGATATCGGCCAACGCGGTGACCAGCGGGTCGTGCGGCGCGATCTTCGCCAGACCGAAGCCGCCCTGACCGATCAGGGCGCCGGCGAGCAGGAAGAGCAAGGCCGTCGACAGCACCGTTCTCGCGGCAACGCCGGAGAGGGACACACTGATGAGCAGGACGACGCCGAACGCCAGTACGAGCGCCATGAAAATTCCGTCCTCGAGTCGCCACCTCCGCCCGCACCGGACGAAGGGCCGACCAGACTTCCCGGCACTCCACGCGTAAAGATGCCGCAAAGACCCGCGTGGGGCAAACCGGGATCCCTCAGCGTGACGCGCGCAACTCCGCTGTGACCTCGGCTTCGGTGAGCCGCCGCGGGCCGACGTAGTACAGCACCGCACCGGCAGGCACCTCGCCGTCCCAGCCGGGATTGACCACGAGCCCGTCGGCCGCGCGAGCGGCCAGGATCGTAGCGCCGAACGCCCGGCCGAGCGCGACCCGGCACCGCTCGGTCCGCAGGGCGCCGAGCGACTCCGGCAGCGCCACGGAGTACGTGCTCGCGCCACCGGCGGTCATCAGCTCGGCGTAGACGTCCGCAATCCCGGGTGAAGTCAGCTCTTCGGTGACCATCCGCGGGGTGTGCCACTGCACGCACTTGATCTTCGGGTCGACGTACCGGACCAGTTCGGCACGTTCCATGTCCCGCAACGCCACCACGACGTGCGCCGAGGGGTTCGCGTGGTCGACGGTGACCGCGACGGCCAGTGCTTCGTTGTCGTCGGCCATGTCCACCAGCACGGTCGCCGCCCGGTGCACGGCCGCCCGCGCCAGCACGTCGGCCGCCGTCGGGTCGCCCCGGACGAAGTCCACCGGTTCCCCGGGCATCGGGTGCACCGGCACCTCCTCGCCCGTGCAGAGGACGAGCCCGGTCACGTCGTCGGCCAGGAGCTGGGCCACGATCCGCTCGGTCCGGCCGGCCGTGTAGCCGATCAGCACCGTGTGCCCGGTCGCGCGCACCGGTTCCGTCCCCTGCATCCGACGTCCTTTCGCTTGCTCCAGCGCGGTGGCGAGCCGGGTGAACACCGTCGTGAGGGTCGCGATCCCACCGATGATGACGTAGCCGCCGACGAAGTGCCCCGCGGTTGTCACAGGCGAGTAGTCGCCGTAGCCGACAGTGGCGGCCGTCACGACGAAGTACCACCAGTAGTTGCCCGGACTCACCAAGTCGCTGCCCGCCGGTTCGGCGAGCGCCATCAGCGGCCAGCTCGTCGCGAACACGACCACGACAACAGTCACCGGCAACAGCCAGCCTCGCGTGAACACCCAGCGAGCGAGCAGCCGAGACAGGAAGAACGTCATCCATCCCCTTCACCGGCACGGTCGTGAATCTCGCCAGCCGAACACATCGACGACCCGGACACAACGGACTTTACCGGACTGTAATCGCTTCAACCTGAGATTGAGTAAATATTGCCATGTGCAATGATGCCGCTGGTCAACGTTGCCCCGTGTTCCGTTCCCTCAAGGAAAGTCGGGAGTCCATTGCCGACAGTCAGAGCCGAGAAGCTGTACAAGGTGTTCGGCAGGCGCGCCCAAGAAGCCGTCCGCCGCCTCGAGAGCGGCACGCCACGCGATGAGCTGGACGGCGCCACCGCCGCCGTCGTTGACGCCTCGTTCGAGGTCCGCGACGGCGAGATCTTCGTCGTGATGGGCCTGTCCGGCTCGGGGAAATCGACGCTGCTGCGGATGCTCAACGGCCTGTTGCCGGCCACCGCGGGACGCGTGCTCGTGGACGGCCAGGACCTCACCGCACTGTCCAAGAGCGACGTCCGGCAGCTGCGCAGCAAGCGGATGAGCATGGTGTTCCAGCACTTCGCTCTCTTCCCGCACCGAACGGTGCTCGAGAACACCGCCTACGGACTGCGTGTGCAAGGCGTGGCTCGCGACGAACGCACCCAGCGCGCCGAAGAGGCGTTGCGGCTCGTGGGCTTGGACGGCTGGGGCGACCGCCTGCCGAAGCAGCTTTCCGGCGGTATGCGCCAGCGCGTCGGCCTTGCCCGCGCACTGGCCGCCGACACCGACATCCTGCTGATGGACGAGGCGTTCAGCGCGCTGGACCCGTTGATCCGCAAGGAAATGCAGGACCAGCTCCTGCAGCTGCAGGCCACGCTCGGCAAGACGATCGTGTTCATCACCCACGACCTGAACGAAGCCATGCGCCTCGGCGACCGGATCGCGATAATGCGCGACGGCCGCATCGTCCAGCTCGGCACGGCCGACGAGATCCTCACCACGCCCGCCGACGAGCACATCGCCCGGTTCGTGCGGGACGTCGACCGGTCCCGCGTGCTCACCGCAGGTTCAGTGATGCGCCCGCCGGGCAAGACGCTGGCGACGTCGTCCGGCCCTCGTGCCTCGATCCACACCATGCGCAAGCTCGAGGTCACCGAGATGTTCGCCGTCGACCCCGACGGCGGCCTCGTCGGTATCGTCACCATGGCCGACGCCGTCGCCGCCGCTGCCCGCGGCGCGAACACCGTCACGACCGCGGTGAGCAACGGCTTTCCCGAAGTCCCGCCCGGCACACCGATCTCCGAACTCTTCTCGGATGCAGCCGCGGGGCGCCCGATCGCGGTGGTCGACGAACGTCGCCGGCTACTCGGCGCCGTGACGGGCAGCTCGGTACTGGAAGCGCTGGCCGGCAAGCCGGAGGTGAGCTCAGGTGCGTGAAACCGCCTGGCAAGTGCCGCGAATTCCGGTCGGCGACGGGTTCCAAGCCGTCGTCGACTGGCTCCAGAACAACATCGGTCCGTTCTTCGACGCGATCGACACCATCATCAAGGGCGTCGTCGAAGGGCTCTCCGACGCCCTGCAAGCGCCACCGGCGCCAGTGCTGATCGTGCTGTTCGCCGCACTCGGCTGGTGGCAAAGAGGCTGGCGCTTCGGCGTGGGGTCGGCGGTCGGCTTCGCCCTCATCGACAGCCTGGACCGCTTCCCGTCCGCCATGGAGACGCTCGCCCAGGTGCTCGTCGCCGGCGTCGTGGCCGTGGCGATCGCCGTGCCGATCGGGATCCTGGCCGCGCGCAACGCGACCGTGAGCCGGGTCGTGCGGCCAGTGCTGGACTTCATGCAGACACTCCCGGCGTTCGTCTACCTGATCCCGGTAATCTTCTTCTTCTCGATCGGCCCGGTCCCCGGCGTCGTCGCGACCGTGGTGTTCGCGTTGCCGCCCGGAGTGCGGCTGACCGAACTGGGCATCCGCCAGGTGGACCCGGAGATGGTCGAGGCCGGCGAGGCGTTCGGTTCGCCACCGCGGAAGATCCTGACCGAGATCCAGCTTCCCTTGGCGCTGCCGACGATCCTGGCCGGGGTCAACCAGATCATCATGCTGTCGCTGTCGATGGTCGTGATCTCCGGCATGGTCGGCGCGCCAGGTCTCGGCGCCGAGGTCTACGCCGCGGTCACCAGCCTGAAACTCGGCTCCGGCTTCGAGGCCGGCCTCGGCGTGGTCGTCCTGGCGATCTACCTCGACCGGCTCAGCAGCGCGCCGCCGGAACGAAAAGACCGCTAGAGAAAGGAAGAAACGTGCGGAAAACTCCGAAGATCCGCCGGATCGCCGCCCTCGGGACCGCGGTGCTGTCGGCGCTGGCGCTCACCGCCTGCGGTGGCCGCGAAGCGCAGTCGGGTAACGACCAGGGCTCGAAGTCGGTCACCATCGGCTACATCAACTGGGACGAGGACGTCGCGCTGACGAACCTCTACCATGCCGTGCTGGAAAGCAAGGGCTACCAGGTCAAGACCCAGCTGCTGGACGTCGGCCCGATCTACGCCGGCCTGGCCAAGGGCGACGTCGACCTGTTCCTCGACGCCTGGCTCCCGGCCACGCACGAGCAGTACTGGAAGCAGTACTCCAGCCAGCTCGAAGACCTCGGCACCTGGTACGACAACGCGACCCTGAACCTCGCGGTGCCCGACTACGTCCAGGGCGTCGACAGCATCGCCGACCTCAAGGCGCACGCCGCCGACTTCGGCGGCAAGATCACCGGCATCGAGGCCAGCGCGGGCGAAACCGGGATCGTCGAGAAGACCACGATCCCCAAGTATGGCCTCGACGGCACGATCACGCTGCAGAACTCGTCGACGACGGCGATGCTCGCCGCGCTCGATTCGTCCATCAAGGACAAGAAGCCGATCGTGGTGACGCTGTGGCACCCGCATTGGGCGTACTCGCGCTACCCGCTCAAGGACCTGAAGGACCCCGAGGGCGCGATGGGCAAGGGCGAGCAGCTGCACGCCATCGGCCGCAAGAGCTTCGGGACCGACTTCCCGGCCCTGGCCAAGGTCGCCAAGGGGCTGAAGCTCACCGACGAGCAGCTCGGCTCGTTGGAGGACCTGATCCAGCAGGCGCCCAAGGGTCAGGAGAAGGCCGCCGCCCAGAAGTGGATCGACCGGAACAAGGCGTTCGTCGACCAGGCCTTCACCGGCCTCTGATACTCGTGCGGCCGCCGCCACGCGCCGGTGGCGGCCGCACGGCTCACCGGCGGGTCCGCTGGTGGAAGGTGAGCATCCAGCCGCCCGGCCGGCGCGCGCGTAGACGCTGCTCACCTGCGCCGAGTACGGCAGCGCCGAGCGCGCCGCCGCGATGCTGTAGCGGACCACTCCGGTGCCCTTGCTGAGCTGGACGCAACGCAGGCCGTGCAACCGGAACTCTTCTCAGACCGGACCGCACAACGCGTCGAGCGCCTCGTCGCGGGTCCGGATCGGCGGCAGGTCGGACAGCAGCACGACTTTCCGCTCATCGAAGACGTTCTCATAGAACTTCCGTGCAGCCGCAGGCGTCGCCATGAGCGCCTGCCAGCCTTGCTGTTCCAGGTCGATCAGCTCTTCGTGCGCCACCGGCCGTCGTCCACCACGGTCCGGCGGTCGCCGGTGCCACTGCCAGCGTTCCGCATCCGTGAACAGTTGCACCTGACGATTACCTTGCGATTCCGCCCGCTCAGCCGCCCTCGCCGGACCGCGTCCGCTGCTGCCGCACCAGCACGACGACCAGGCTGCCCACGGCGATGCCCAGACCGGTCAGATCGACCGGGTTCAGCCCGGCGTGCCCGTCGAGCCAGACGGCCGTCCAGCCGAGGACCGCGGCCAGACGCCAGTACCGGTGGCGTGCCGGGACGAGGACGAGCGCGACCATCGCCAGCGCCGCGGCGAACACGATGGTCACCGAGGCGGCTCGTCGTGTGCGGGCACGGCCGCGGCCCGGTGGTGGTGGGCCTCGGCCCGGCGAAGCGCCGCAACCGACCGCGTCATCGCCGCGTTCCACTCCGGCGACGTAACCGGCATGCCCGCCGCCGTATGCCGTGCTTCGGCGGCGTCCGCCAGCTCCTGGAAAGCCATCGCGTGCTCGGCCGCGACCTTCGCCAGTCCGCGTTCGACGCGGGCCTGGAATTCGCCGCCCGGCTCGGCGGCCGTCACCAGCCTCGCCGCCCGGGCCCGGTGCACGGACGCGGTGCGCCACATCAGCTCGACGACACCCTGCAGCCGCGACACCTCCGCCTCTTCGTCAGCGCGTTCCACGTTTCAGCCCCTCGCTCATCCGCTTCAGGTAGCGCAGCTGCGAACGTGTGTGCTCGCGGTCTCGGGCGACGCCGCCGAGCAAGCGGGCGAAGGCCAGCTCCATGAGCCGCGCGCGCAGCCCCGCTCGGAATTCCGCCCAGACGTGGGCGCGGACCACCGTGCTGTCGTACCCGTACCGCTCGACGCTCCACGTGACGCTCTCGGCGACGTCCACCGGCAGCCCCAGCCAGCGGTAGCGCGCGAACGAACTGCGGTTCAGGACCGGAGCCGGCCGCAAGCAGGAAGACTCGGCCCGCTCATCGGACAGCGCAGGCCGGCCGAGCCACTCTCCTTCGATGGTCCGTAGCGTCTCACGAACCGCCGGCACCGGAGCCGCGATGACAATGGCTTCCACGTAGTCGAACACGGCTACGTCCTGGCTCCGACGACGCTCACCGGGCACGGCGCGTAGTGCAGGACGGTCCGGCTCACCGAGCCGCACAGCACCCGCCGGAGCGGGTTGTGCCGGCTGTCGCCGACCACGAGCAGCGTGGCTTGGCTCGCGCGGTCGAGCAACGCCCGCTCGGGGAAGTCCCGGACCAGCTCGTGCTCGAAGGGAACCTCGGGGTAGGCGGACAGCCAGTCCGCCAGCTCGTTCACCATCGTCTCCGACGGACCGGCGTGCCTGCGGGGCCGGCCGGTCACGGCGTGGACGAGGCGCACCGGGACCGCGTGCCGCTGGGCGAAGTCCAGCGCGAAGGCCAGGGCGGCGGAATTGTCGGCTGCCGGGTCGAGACCGACGACCACGGGGAGGCCCGCGCTCCCTTCGACCGGATCCTTTCCTCTGACGACGACCAGCGGGCGCCCGGACGACCGCGCGAGCGCCGCCGTGGCCGACCCGAAGACCGACCGTCCCAGCGACCCAGGCCCCGGTGGGCCCACCACCACCATTACCGCTCCGGCCCGGGCGGCCACGCGAGCCAGCGCCTGCGTGGGTACGTCTTCGAGCAGGACCGTCCGCACCTCGAGGTCGGGATGAGAGTGGCCGATCTCCCGCACGGCCTCCCCTGTCTGCGCCTCAGCCTCCTCGCGCAGCCGGTCCGTTCCCCCGCTCGGCGGCAAAAGCGCCACCTCGGGGTAGCTCGCCCGCGGCCAGCTCCACCCGACGGCGCGAGCGAGGACGAGCGCGCCGTGCCGGCGATCGGCCTCCGCCGCGGCCCAGAACACCGCGCGCAGCGACTGGGGCGTGCCGTCGTATCCGGAAACGATGACCCCCGGCTCCGTCGTGGTCACCGCTCGCTCCGATCGCGCAGTGCCCGGCCCAGGACGGCCACGCCGATCGCCCAGAGCGTGAGGATCACGGCGCCGGCGGCGACATCGCTCGTGGTCGTCGCCGGCGCCGGAGTCCCGGCGTTGTAGCCGAGGGCGGTCGGTGCCACGATCAGCCAGGCCCCGGCGAGCGGGAGCACCGGCCGCCAGACGTGCGCGGCCGCCGGCGCCACCAGCTGTGCGGCGCCGCACAGCAGCACGATCGTGCCGACGAGCACATCGTTCCAGTAGCCGTTGAAGCCACCGCCGCTCAGCTGTTGGTCCAGCTGGAACGGGGACAGCGCCAGCCACAACCCGGTCAGGAAGGTCAGGGCGTTCACGGTGGCCAGCGCCAGGCTGTGCGCGGCCACGCTCGTCCGGGACAGGGTCCGGGTCCTCATGGGTCCTCGGCTCCTTTCGTCGCGCGTGCGGCTCCACCCTCTCGCGGGAGGACGTCGCTGCACCTGACGATCAGCTTGCGATCCGCCTCAGCCGCGTTCGAGCACCGCCTTCAGGAAGGTCCTCGTACGCTCCTGGGTGGGTGCGGTGAACAGCTTTTCCGGCGGGGCGTCTTCGAGGATCCGGCCGTGGTCGAACATGAGGACCCGGTCGGAGACGTGCCGGGCGAACTCCATCTCGTGCGTCACGCACAGGATCGTGATGTCGGTGCTCGCGGCGATCTCCTTGAGCACCGCCAGGACTTCGGCGACCAGCTCGGGGTCCAGCGCCGAGGTGACCTCGTCGAGCAGCAGCACCTGCGGCCGCATCGCGAGAGCGCGCGCGATCGCCACGCGCTGCTGCTGGCCGCCCGACAACCGCGCCGGGTGGGCGTCCATCTTGTCGGCGAGACCCACCAGCTGCAGCAGCTGCGCCGCGCGCGCGTCGGCCTCCTCTTTGGACAGACCTAGTACCCGCAGCGGCGCCTCGACGATGTTCTGCCGGACGTTCATGTTCGGGAAGAGGTTGAAGTGCTGGAAGACCATGCCGATGCGCTTGCGCGCCGCCCGGAGATGACGCTCGTCGGCTGGAACGAGGCCGCCGTCCTTCAGCCGATGGCTCAGGCACTGCCCGCCGACGTGGATGGTGCCGCCGTCCACGCGTTCCAGGGTCATCAGCAGCCGCAGGATGGTGGTCTTGCCCGATCCGCTCGGCCCGATCAGCGAGACGAACTCGCCGCGGCCGACGCGGAAGCTCAACTCGTCGAGCACGACGTGGTCGCCGAACCGCTTGACCACGTGGTCGAACCGGATCATCTCAGAGGTGTCCGACACGACGCTCCACCTTCCGCACGAGGATCGACGCGGGCAGGCTCACCAGGAGGAACAACACTCCGGCGAGCGTGTAGGGCTCGATGACGCGGAAGGTCTCGGCGCCGACTTCCTTGGCCCGGTTGAGCACGTCGAGCACGCCGATGGCGAGCAACAGCGGAACCTCCTTGAACATCGAGATCGTGTAGTTGCCCAGCGCGGGCAGGACCCGCGGGATCGCCTGCGGCAGCACCACGCCCGTCCAGACCCGCCGCCGAGGCAGGTTCAGCGCCACCGCCGCCTCCCACTGACCGGCCGGGACCGCTTCGATCCCGGCGCGGTAGACGTCGGCGGTGTAGCAGGCGTAGTGCACACCCAGGGCGATCACACCGGTCACGAACCCGGACAGCTTCAGCCCGATGGCCGGCTCGATCAGGTAGTAGAGCGCGAACACCTGGATGAGCAGCGGCGTGCTCCGGATGAACTCGACCACGCCCGCCACGACCGGGCTCAGCACCGGGACGCGAGCCCGGCGCAGCAGGGCGAACACGATGCCCAGCGCGTAGGCGAGCACCGAACCGAGCAAGGTCAATTCGACGGTGGTGAGCAAACCGTCCAGCAGCAGCGGCACCGACGCGGCCGCGCTGTCCCAGTCCCAGTCCACGTCACACCCCCGCGGTCCGGCGCCCGAGCCGACGCGCCCCGGCGCGCTCGAGCACCCGCATGCCGTACTTGATCAGCAACGCCAGCACGAGGTACAGCACCAGCTCGGTGCCGTAGATCCAGACGATGTCCTGCCCGAAGACCGGCCGGAGCAGCTCACCGTGTTCGGCGATGTCGCCGGCCGAGATGAACGACAGCAGCGCGGTGCTCTTCAGCAGCTGGATGAACAGGTTCGTGAACGGCGGCAGCATCTCGACCACGGCTTGCGGCAGCAGGACCCGCCACATCCGCTGTGACGGGGACAGGTTCAGCGCGATCGCCCCCTCGTACTGGGCCCGGGGGATGGAGTTCACGGCGCCGCGGACGATCTCCGCGCCGTAGGCGCCGTGGTTCAGGCCCAGCACGAGGATGCCGGCGAACAGCGGGACGAGTTTGAAGCCCACCAGGGCCGGCAGCACGAAGTAGAGCCAGAACAGCTGGACCACTTCGGAGGTGCCCCGGAAGACTTCGACGTAGACCCGGCTGACCGCCCGGACCACCCGCGAACGCGAGACCAGCGCCAGCCCCGCGGCGAACGCCAGCACGACCGTCAGGGCGATCCCGCCGGCCGCGGCGGACACCGTCGTCGTCAGGCCCTGCAGGATCGACGACAGGATCGTGCCGAAGGAGTCAGGCAAGGCGATCTCGCATCACGCGGTGCACAGCTTCTCGGTCGTGACGTCCGGCTTCGGCAGGTTGCTCTCGTCGAACCCGAACGGCGACGCGATCTTCACCCACTCGCCGCTGTCGTGCAGCTTCTTCAGCTCCGCGTCGAACGCCGTGCGCAGCGTGTCGTCCTCCTTCCGGAAGACGAAACCACCGGCCGAGATCACGGGCTTCCCGTCCGCCATCGGGACGAATCCGGGCGTCACCTCGACCGCGGCGGCCGGGTTCTGCTTGACCAGCCACTTGAGCGAGATGTCGGTGAGTGCGGCGGCGTAGACGCGGCCGTCGGCGACCGCGCGCAGCATGTTGTCCTGCGTGTCGAGCGTCTGGATCTGGTCCTCGGCCACGCCGGCGCCGGTGAGGTAGCCCTTCTCGACCGCGGCCGAGAGCACCGCCACCTTGACCTTCTTCGCGGCCACGTCTTCGAGCTTCAGCACGCCCTGCGGATTCCCCTTCGGCACCAGCAAGGCCGTGAGCGCCGAATAGTCGGGCGCCGAGAAGTCCGCGGCTTGGCAGCGCTTCCCGGTGATGTTCATGCCCGCGGCGACGACGTCGAACTGCTTCGCAGTGAGCGCGGGGATGAGCTGGTCGAACGGGACCACGCTGGCCTGGACGCCGTCGATGCCCAGCGCCTTGAACACCGCGCGGGCCACTTCCGGCGCTTCGCCGGTCGTCTTCCCCGAGCTGTCGGCGAATCCGTACGGCGCTTCGTTCGCGATGCCGATCCTGATCGTCTTGGCGTCCTTGGCCGCTTGCAAGGCATCCTTGCCATCGCCGGCACCACCGGTGCTCTCGCACGCCGACAGCGCCCCGGCCCCACCGAGCACGACCGCCGTGGTGAGCGCCGTCCGCCGCAGCATGTCGCGGCGAGTCCATCCTCCGTGCGTCATTCGCACCCCTTCACGATCCGAGTGGCCACGAACCTAGGCGCGAATTTCTTCTGCCACAAAGAAAACGGCGAATGCTGTTACTCGAACGTGACTAGTACTTGCCGAACAACCTTTCAGTGTCACCGAAATCCGCACCATCCCACCTGACGATCACCTTACGATTCGCGGCCCTGATCGTAAGAGGACCGTCAGGTCAAGCTGCGCATCCGGCGTCACGGACCGGGTACTCCTCCTTCGTAAGCCCCGAACGACCGACCTAGGGAGAGAACCCTTGCCTCGCCCGAATAGTTCACGCCTATTGCCCCTCGTCGCCACATCAGCCGGTATTCTGGGACTGGTCGGCTGCGGCAGCAGCGAGCCCGCCGCGACCGCTCCGAGCACATCCGCGCCGTCGTCGACCGCATCACCGACGTACACCGTCACCGCGAGTACGACGGAATCAACTTCGCCGCCACCATCGACGCCCGCGGTACCCAGCGGAAACAACCTTTGCGGCGCAGGCGACGTCGAGTTGGCTCTCGGCAAGGGGGACGCCGCGGCGGGATCGCTCTACCGTCCCCTGCTGATCACCAACGCGAAGGCGCAACCGTGCACCGTGCAGGGATTCCCCGGAGTGTCCTATGTGGCCGGTGACGACGGTCACCAGGTAGGTGAAGCCGCTTACCGCATCGGAACGAAGGGAGATCCGGTCCGGCTGAAGCCAGGACAGACCGCGGCTGCGGTCATCCAGTTCGTGAACGTCCACAACTACCCGGACGACATCTGCCGGCCGACACCGGTACGCGGCCTGCGCATCTACCTGCCACAGGAAACCGACTCGAACTTCGTGCCCATGCCGGGAACGGGCTGCGCGAACGACGATCTCCCCGGCAACCAGCTCTCCGTCAAGACCGTGCACCCGGCCTGACCGCCGTACTTCGAAAGGATTCGCTGAGTCACCATGATCAAGGCGTTCGTCCGCGAGTTCCCGACCGTGCACCTGGTGATCGGCGTGGCCGGCAACCTGGTCTTCTTCGTCGGCAGTGTCTTGTTCGTCTGGCACAGCACCGAGCTGCTCGCGATCTGGCTGTTCATCGTCGGCTCGTTCGGGATGCTGCTCGGCGCGGTCGGCCAAGCGCTGTATCTGCACGAGCGACACCGGCTCTCAACGGAGTAAGCTCACCGGTGGAGTGCCGGGAAGCCTGGTCGGCGTCGTCATCGAACGCGGAGGCTTCCCATGACGATCGACGCGATCGGCCTGACCAAGAACTACCGCGACGTGGTCGCGGTCGACGAGCTCGACCTGCACGTGGCACCCGGCGAAATCCACGCCCTGCTCGGTCTCAACGGCGCGGGCAAGACGACCACCATCCGGATGCTGCTCGGCATGGTCCGCCCCACCAGCGGCCGGGTGTCGGTGCTGGGTACGGCGGTCCGGCCCGGCGCGTACTCGGTCTGGTCCCGGGTCGGCCACCTCGTCGAAACTCCGTCCGCCTATCCCGACCTCACCGTCGAAGAGAACGTCCGGCTGGCCGCGCGCCTGCACGCCGTGCGCGACGAGACGGCCGTCGCCGAAGTCATCTCACGGCTGGGCCTCGACCACCACCGCCGGCACCGCGCACGGACGCTGTCGCTCGGCAACAAGCAGCGTCTCAGCCTCGCCAAAGCGCTGGTCCACCGGCCCGAACTGCTCGTACTCGACGAACCGGCGAACGGCCTCGACCCGGCCGGCGTCGTCGAGATCCGGCAGCTGCTGCACGACCTCGCCCACCGCGACGGCGTCACGGTGCTGCTGTCCAGCCACATCCTGACCGAAGTCGCCCGCCTCGCGACCCGGATCGGCGTACTCGACCGCGGCCGGCTCGTCTGGGCCGGCGCCGCCGCCGACCTGATCGCCCAGGCCCGCCCCCGGCTGCGCGTCGGCGTCCGCGACCACGACCGAGCCGCCGCGGTGCTCCGCGCGGCCGGGCACCCCACCGAGGAAGACGACCACGGACTCGCGCTCGCGGGCGACCGGGCGATCCGCCACCCGGACGAAGTCGCCACGCTGCTCGTCGAAGCGGGCTGCCCGCCCATCCGGCTCGCCGTCGACCAAGAAGACCTGGAAACGTGCTTCCTCCGCCTGGTCGGCGCGGCGTGAACGCCGCCATCTGGGCCGAAGTGCTCAAAGCCCGCCGGTCACGGCTGCAGTGGACGACCGGGATCGCATTCACGATCGCGGCCTGCTTCGGCGGCCTGGTCATGTTCATCCTCCAGGACGTCGGCCGCGCCCGAGCCCTCGGCCTGCTCGGCACCAAAGCCGCGCTCACCGGCGGCACCGCGGACTGGCCCGGCTACTTCGCCCTGCTGTCCCAGACCGTCGCGGTCGGCGGCACGCTGCTATTCGGGCTCGTAGTGGTGTGGGTATTCGGCCGGGAGTTCAGCCAGGACACGGCCAAGGACCTGCTGGCCCTGCCGACCCCGCGCGCCGCGATCGTCGCCGCCAAGTTCGAGGTCACCGCGGTCTGGTGCCTCCTGCTCTCGCTTTACACCTATGGCCTCGGGCTGGCGATCGGCGCGGCGATCGGCTTGCCCGGCTGGTCCCTGCCGGTTGCGGCCGGCGGTCTCGTGAAGCTGGTGCTCACCACGGTGATGACGATCGCGCTGGTGACGCCGTTCGCGCTGGGCGCCAGCGCCGGGCGCGGCTACCTGGCCGGAGTGGCTGCCATGTTCGCGGCGACTTTCCTGGCCCAGGTCGTGGCCCTGCTCGGCTACGGCCGGTTCTTCCCCTGGTCGGTCCCGGCCCTTTTCGCCGGGACTGCCGGCTCCGAAGGTGAACTGCCCGGTCCCGTCGGGTACGCCCTGGTCGTGCTCGTCGCCGTCCTCGGAACCGCTGGCACGACCATGTGGTGGAACCGAGCTGACCACGACCGATGACGAGCGGCTCGACGTCGACTAGGGTGAGCAAGCGCTCGTTCAGCACCCGTACGACCCGTTCGAGATGAGGCACGACATGGCGGTGGATCCCCGCGGCAAGGACCTCAAGCGCTACCTCGCCGAAGACCCCGGCGGCCCGGTCGTGATGCTGAACCTCCTGCGGTTCCGCGAAGACGGCCGCGACAGCTACGCCCAGTACGCCGCCGCGCTCGAGAAGACCTTCTTGCCCCGCTACGGCGCCGAGGTTCTCTACGCGGGCGACGGCTCCACCTCGCTCGTCGCCGAGCAAGGCCAGGACTGGGACGCCGTGCTGCTCGTGCGCTACCCGAGCCGCGAAGCGTTCAGCCGGATGGTCGCCGACCCGGAGTACCAGCAGGTCACTCACCTGCGCACCGAAGCGCTGACCGAAGCGGTCCTTCAGGCGACGACGCCCTGGTCCGGCCCAGAATTCTGACCAACCAGGGCTTCGACCTGCACCCCGGCGCCGTACAGGACTACCGTTGTGAAGGCGGGTCACCGACCGGAGCGGAGCACGGCCATGGACAAGCAAGGCACGGCGCGCTTCACCATCACGCGAAACTCGATAGCCGACGCCGTTGTGCTCGGTATTAGCGGCGAGATCGACGTGTCGACCAGCCGCGGCGCGGACGCCGGACTCCGGACAGCAATCGAGCCGCGACCTCAACCCGCACTGGTCGTCGTCGACTTGACCACGGTCGGCTTCTTTTCGGCTGCCGGTGTGCATTTGTTGGCGGGCTTCGGCCGGTCTTGCGATAACCGCGGGCTCCGCCACCACATCGTCGCGACCACCGGCACGATTGCGCGGAAGGTCGTGCTCATCACCGGTCTGGATGAAGAATTTCCCACCTTCAGCAGCGTCGACGAAGCCCTCCACGCCGCCTGACCATCATTCGGTTGCCGAGTTACTTTAGACCGTCCAGCCATTTTCCGAACGCAAGAGTACGAGAAATGTTCTCGTCGCTCACCGAAGCGAGCGACAACCAGCTTTTCTCATCGTCGCCGCACACCTCGGCGATCATCTTCGCGACTTGTTTCACCTGACCAGGACTGTCGAGCACTTGCCGCGCAGGCAGAGCACGCAGCAGCTCAGGCGTGCTGTACCGGGACTGGAGCAGGCCAGCTGTGGTGAGGTCGCGTTGCGCCGCGCGACCACGGAGATTCCGCAGGTGCCCTGCCAGAATCGCCGCCGGATCCTGTTCACCCGCCAGTTCGGCGTCGGTCGGCACCCGGATTAGTGGCGGCTTCTTCGTCTGCGCCTGCCAGGCGAGCTGTTCTCGGCGAGACCGGCTGGCCGAGGTCAATTCGTCTTCGCTACGACGTTCAACCGCGAGGAGCGAAGGCTCGTCGAGCAGCGGAACGAGGTCCAGGAGGGCATCGCGCGGCGTCCGGGGGTTCGCCACCAACAGCTCGATCGCGCTCGCTCGCACGTCGGCGTCCTTCGCGGAAAGGGCTCGATCACGGTCGGAGCCGCGGCAGCTTTCCCGAATGGACACGACCACAGAACGCAGGAGGTCACCGTCGTCCGTGAGCTCGGCCAGTGCGGCGATGTCGTCCCAGTCCGGCCCGCTGTACCGGCTCACCGGCTCCCAACCGCGGGCCACGACGTCACGAACGAATTCGGCGAGCGGGACGGCGGCGATCTGCCTGAGCCGGGGCCACCGGCGGACGTGGTCCGCAGCCGACTGCAACCGAATGCCTTGAACGTATTTTCCGCCGGCCCCGAAGTCGCGGGTCACGACCGGCAAGCAGGCCATGAGCAGTTCGTCGGACAGAGTGCCCGCTCGCTCCAGCAGCATCCGCCGAACCGTCTCTCCATGCGGTCCAGCGACCAGCACCCTCCACACGGCCGGCCGTTCTTCGAGCAGAGACCATGCTGCCTGCTCCCGCTGTTCCCGCTCGGTCCTGAGCCGCTCCATCAGGCGGTTGTGCTCCCACCTGTTCAGGCCTTCCAGTTCCGGCGGTTCACCTCGGTCGGTCAACGCCGAGTTGACGAGAGCCACCACGAGCGGCTCCGGGAGCTCCGAGCCGACGGCCCGACTCCAGCGGGTGGCGACCGAACCGACTTCCGCCGCTTCCACGCCGCCGGCGAGCTCGATCGCCTTTCCGTCCCAGCCGCGTTTACCGCACAACCCGATCAACCCCGGCAGCTCGCGCGGGTGCCGAGCCGCCGCATCGATCAGCCCCGGATCGGCCGGCAGCAGTTCGAGAAGGTCGACGACCAGGTAGCCTTCGGCCACCTCGACGAGACGGAGCCGTGTTTCGTCGGTGAGGTCATCCCGGAGCGCCACCTGGCGCAGCAGGTGCGGTCGCATGGTCGCGAGCGTGGTGATCACGCCGCTCAACTGCGACTCGGACAACGACGGAATCCCGGCCAGGGCACCCAATACGGCTTCGTGCACGTTCCCAGGATGCCCCACACCACCGACAGAATCCGGGCATCGGCGATCGAACAACCCGATCCACTTTTTCGTGTCGTCCCGTAACACCGCGTCCGTTGGCTCCGACTCCGGAGGGCGTGGCGACCTCGTTGTTCGATCACCATGACGACGCGGAGCAAGCAGCTTTCTTGCTCCGCGTTTCCGCGTTAGTCGCACCGATCGCCGCGAACGCCGGCGCGGTCGTCGACGAGGCAGAGCTGATCGAGGTCGCGCGCGCGGTGTACGCGGCCTTCGGCGACCAAGACGCGATCGGCGGGCTCACGCGCGCCCAGCTGGCGGACGCGTGCGCGGAAGTCTGCTCCGAAAGCGCGTTCCAGAGCCGGTTCGAGCTGTTCTGCAAGCTCGGAATGCTGCGTCCGCACTTCGAAAAGTCGCACCAGCAACGTTACGTGTTCAACCCGACGAGCGCCGCCGGCTTGCTGGTGTTCGAGCGCCTCAGCGAGCGCGGCGGGGTCGACGAACTGGTCACCTTGCTGGACCGGACCCGGGCCGCACTGGCGTCCGGGCGCGCCACCGTCACCGAGATCCGGAACGCACTGCTCCAAGCACGCCGCATGATGACGATCTCGGCGGACGAACTGCTCAGAATGGTCGTCGCCAGCCCGCTGTCCGAGCTCATCTCCGAACGCAAGCACCACCGGCACGCCGCCCTGATGGACGACGTCTTCACCCTGAACGAGCAGGTCAAAGACGCGTTCCCAGCTCTGGATCCGGAGGCATACCGGCTCGTCGTGGAAACCCAGCGCTACGTCGGCGCCCGCGAGCAGTTCGTGGGCCGGTTGCTCGACGAAGGTGCCGCGGCGCGCGACTTCTCGTTGCTCGATCCGGAGGAGTACCTGGAAGCCGCTCGCGTGGCGTCGCTCGACGAGCTGGCCGAGGTCTTCGCAAGCGCGGTGTTCGACCCGCCGGCCCCGTGGCTGGATCCCGCTGTGGTCGCCGAGGGCGTCGCCGGGTTCCGGCCCCGCGCGGCGATCCGGCGCCGTCCGCCCCGGCCGGCCGATCCGCCACCTGGTCCGGATCCGATGCTTCGGGTCGAAGAGCGAGCGGAAGCGGCCCGGACCCGGCGAGCACGGGCGGCCGAGCTGCACCTGCAGGGCCGCGCGGAGGTCGACTTGACCAGCAGTCTCCGAGCGGCTGGCTGGCCCGGGCTCGCCACCATCCTCGTCGAGCTGCTCGCCATCCACGCCGACCCGGACCTGCCCTACCGCGTGCGGTTGAGTGATGAGCTCCTCGTCGAGCCCGATGGTCCGGTCACGCACCTGACACCGGTGACGGCCTACCGCCTCACCGAGCCCCTGGAGCAAGCTGTCGAACTCGCGGAGGAGGCCGACCATGGCTGAGCCGGGAGCGCTGGCCTTGGCCCGGATGCGGGCAACCGGGCAGATACCGCTGACCGCGCAGGTGCCGGCTGCCTGGCACCGGCAAGCCGCTGATGCCGGACGACGACTGGTGGAAGCCGTGGTACCCGGCCGGCTCCCGGTGGTCATGCTCGGCTGGTGGGACGGCGTCGAACCCGTGGCGGGCGGGGACACCGGTGTCGAACGGACGAAGACGTCGCAGGTCGTCCTGCTGACCTTCGCCGCGGTGCTCGGCGCGTGCTGGCCGGACCGATCCGAGCACCCTTTTCCCGGCAGCGCAGCCGAGGAGGACATCATTCTCGCCGCCGTCGCCGCCCTAGGCCCCATCACCGCGTCCGCGGTCGAGGGTGGGGCCGCCGCCCGCCGCCACAGCAAGGGCGCGCTCCGACGACTCGACGATGCGCGCCTGCTCTCCATCGACGGTTCGGAAGTCCGGCTCGGCCCCGCGGTCGCGCTCTGGTCGGAGGAGCAGGTCACGGCGGTGCGATCGGTGTACGACCGCCTCCCGCGGCTCGAGGAGCCCCAATGACCGGGATGGCGCTGAGCGACCTGCCGGTCGGTCGGCAGGTCGACGTCTTGGCCGCGCTCGCGGCGGTGGAGACCGCCGACCAGCCGGTGCCGCCCGATGGGTTCCGCGGCCTCCTCGACCCGGCGCTGCGCGCGACCCTGGACCGGTGCCTGCGCGCCCAGGGTCGCGTCCTGCTGAAGGTCGGAGACGGGTTCCTCTCCGGGTACGAGGACGACATCGGACGGCAGCTGGCCGCCGAAGGCGCAGGAGTCCTGCCTCCGGACGACCGCGCGGTACTGGCCTTGGTCCTGCTGCACTGCGTCGCGATCCCCCGCGCGGCCGGACGCCTGCGAAGCGACTCCTGGCTCGACGCCGAACCCGTCCGCAAGCAGGACCTCGTGCTGTCCCAGGTCCCCGAGTCGAGGATCCGCGGCTCCGTCCAGCGGCTGCGCAACGCCGGGATCCTGCGCTACGGCGCCCGCCGGAGCATCCTCCCGGGACCCCAGTTCGCCCGGCTCACCCCCCGGGTTTCCGCGCAACTGTGGGAGAACCTCATTCTCCTGGCCCAGCCCGACGGCGTCATGGGGGACGTCATCCGACGTCGCCGGGTCGCCCGGAACGAGCACACGAAGCAGGAGAAGCCATGACCGACGCACCCACGGCAGGGACCGGCATCGTCGGCGATCGGCACCTGGTCGCCGTGCAGACCTTCGACATCGCGCGGCTGACCACGCACGCGATGCCGCTGGTTCCGGGGACGTTCGTCGCGGTATCCGGCCAGGGCCCCAAGGGCGATTCCAACGGCTCGGGCAAGACGTCCTTCCTCGCCGCCGTGTCCCTGCTGCTCGGCGAGGCCCAGTGGCGGCTGGAGGCGAACGGCTCGCAGTACGCCGCCAACCTGCTGTTCAAGCCCGAATCGGCGGGCCTGGACCCGACGCACAGGTACGCCCAAGCCGACCGCGGCTACGTCGTGGGTGTCTTCGCCGACCCCGCCGATCCCGCGCGGACCGCGCTGACCGTCTGGGTCCGCATCGCCGCGATGACGCCGTACCTCAAGGTGCGCTGGACATCCGGGTTGCACGTCGCGATCGCGGACAGCGACCTCGAACGCGACGTACTGGCCGACGGTCTTTGGGAGGCCATGCCCCGGGCTCAGGAGCTGGGACCCAAGCGGTTCGCCACGGACCTCTACGGCGACGCACCGCGCTGCATGGCCTACCTCGACACCCCCATGCGACCGTCAGCTCCGTCCCTGCTGTCCCAGCAGATGACGGAAATGACGCCGGCCAGAATCGGCGAAGCCCTCATCGAACTCACCGGACGGCAGCGTCTCCTGGAAACCGAGGCCGAACAGCGTCGACGGCTCGCCGAGCAGAAGTCTTCCCTCGCGGAACGCCAAGAGGCTGATGCACGGGCTCGCGTGGACGAGCAAGCCGACCTCGAAGCCGTCCAAGACCGCGAGCGGTCACGGCAGCACCTGGCCGAAGGCGAGCACATGTGGCGGCTGCATTTCGCTCGCGGCTTCCTGGAGGTGAGCACGAAGGACGCCGAACTGGCCGAGATGATCGGGGAACTCGAGCAGAGCGTCGAGGAGCTCGATGGGCAGCGAGAGACGGCACAAGACGAGCTGGACACCCTCCGTGGCCGGCAGAACCTCGCGGAACAGTTGGAGGACGCCCAATCCGCACTCGGGCAGGCGCAAGAGCGCCTCGGTGTTCGCCGGGACGAGCGCGGGGAAACCGCTTCGAAGCTTCGTGCCCTGGCGGACCGGCGGGGTGAACTTCTACCGCTCAGAGACGCGTGGACCGGCATTACCGTCGAGGTCGCCGCGGAAGCCGTCGGTGCGGCTGAAGAAGATCTCGCCCAGGCGCGGGTCGATCGCCGAGAGGCCGAGCAACGGGTCCGCGAGGCAGAAGCGGAGCTGAATGCGGCACGGGCGGGCGACGGCGGCCCGGCCGGCGCGGCGCTCGCCCGGCTGCGCTCGCGGGACATCCCGGCGGCGTTGCTGCTCGACGAGATCACGCTGGCTTCGGAAGTACGTGCATCGTGGGAGCCGCGCTTGTGGCCGCACCGTCATGCCGTGGTGGTCGGCCCGGATGACGAGGCAGCGGCGCTGGGACTGATCGGGACTTTCCCCGGCATCAGCGTCGTCGTTGCCGACGCGGCGCTCACCGCACTCCCGGCGCGGCTGCCCGAGGGCGTCACCGCCGACGTGCCGGTGGCCCGGTTCCTGAACACCCTCGAGGCCAGGACCGACTTCGTGACCGCACCCGAACGAGCGGTCGACTCGGCACTCGGCGAAGCCGTCATCGGCCGCTTCGACGAAGAAATCGCCGGACGAGCCGCTCGCGTCGCCGCAGCGGAACGAAAAGTCCAACGCACCACGGCAGAACTCGAGGAAGCCCGCATCGCGCAAGGGACGGCGGCGCTGGCCCTCGACGCAGCACGCGAAGCCCTCGGCGCCGCCAAAGCCGCCGCCGAACTGGACTCGATGGCTGAAGAAGAACGCGCCTTGCAAGCAGTCATTGCCGAGCTGGATACCGCTCTGGAGGCGTTGCACTCGGCCGTCGACGAGGCGCAAAAAGCGTGGCTCGCGGCCGCGACTGCCGTGCAAAGCCATCAGCTGCAGGTCAATGCCGCAGCGGCAGCAGTGGACCAGCTCGACCGGGAGCTGCGTGGGATCCGGGACAAACTCGGGCAGCGGCGAACCGAACGGGACAACCTCAACGTCTCCTATTGGCTGGTTGGGTGGGCTGATACCCCGGATGCCGCTGCGGAATTGCTGGACGCACAACCGGACCGCGTCCGGGCATTGCGGCCACGATCCCTGCGGCACCGTGCGGCGGAAAAGCTCAAAGAAGCCCTCGACGCCTACCTGGATGCGTCTCCGCGCGTCCCAGCCGAGCTTGCCGAAGCCAAGGAACGGCGACAGCGCTTCGCCGACGGCGAGTCAGGGGTCGCCGCGCGCGACTCGGACTTCACGAGCATCGCCCAGCCGCTGCGGGACCTGCTCGACTCGCGCAAGGACTCGGACCGCATCCTGGAAGACCGCATCGTGCGGTCGCAGCGGGAACGAGCCACCCAGATCGAGGAGATGACCGCCGAAACCACGGCACTGGACGAGGAGATGGAACGGCTCCAGGACGCGATCAGCAGCCGGCTCGAAGCCTCCCTCGACAAGATCAGCAAGGCCCTCGACCGGCTCAACCGAGCTCGCGGTGGCTTCGGTGCCGAGCTGCGCGTCACCCAGATCCGACCGCCGACTGCCACCTCCCCGTGGACCTGGGAGGTCTCACCCCGATGGCGGCGGTCGCCCTCCGGCGGGATGGTCTCCTACCGCGAAGTCGCGAACGGGGCGCAGGTGAAGGTCTTCGCCATCCAGCTCGTGCTGGCCGCGCTCCTCGCCGCGGACGGCGCCCGGGGCCGGGTCCTGGTACTGGACGAACTCGGCAACAGCCTCGGCGACGTCAACCGCAAGGACGTGCTGCGGGACCTCAACGAAGTGGCCGCGCAGCAGCAGGTCACGATCCTCGGCACGTGCCAGGACTCGGTGATCGGCGACGCCGCCGGGGTGTGCGGGGAGATCCTCTGGTTCTGCCACCAAGCACACACTGAGGCCTACAACCAGCCGACCCGCGTCTGGGGCTACGACGCGAACGGCGAACGCGTCGAGCTCGTGCGCGACTGGCTCACCGCCGGACGGTCCCTTGTCTGACCAGCGCATCCCGATCGGCGGTCTGCCTGCCGGAGTCGTCGCCACGGCCTTCGCACGCAAAGACGGCAGCATTCCCCGAGACCGGCGCGGCCGGACGAAAACGACGCACGTCCGGCTCACGTCCGGCGGTACCGGCGTCACGCCGGGAACGCCCATCGACGGCATCGCGGCCAACGACCTGAAGTGGGTCCTCGCCAGCTCCCGGAGGTACTGGAGTTCCCTCGAGCGGCGCTTCGGAGCCGCTGCGCGAGACATGGTGCTGCACCTGACGGCGGCAGGAGTCGTTGACGTCCTGTGCTCGGTCGGCGAAGACCTCCGCATCGACGCCGTACGACGCTGGGATCTCACAGCTGCCTGGGACACCCACCGGCGAACCCGCGAGGATCACGAACAGAACCGCGTTGAAACTTGGCGGTCTCGCGCGGAAGCCGCGGCCGGGCGTGTCGTGGCGATCGATCCGGGGCTGGCGCAGGCGCTGACGAGCAATCCGTCGGCGAACGCGCGGTTGGCCGTCCTCGTCCACGCCGCTGAAGACCTCGCCGACGGCATCACCCACGACGGCCCGCGCGCCTTCAGCCAAGCCCACTTCGACGGCACGAAGGACCGCGAGGACGCCGCGGACATCCTGGCCGCGTGCGGCGTCCAGCAGAGCACCCTGCTGGCACTCGGCGTGCTCCGGAGCCCGTACCTCGGTCTCGGCGGCCCGATGGTCGTTCAGGACCCGAACGGACAGGAGTTCTCTCTTGCGGGCCTGGCCGGACCGGTCCGGTTCCGCGCCACCGGCTTGTCTCTGCTCGCTCCCGCGATCGTCGGCGGCACCCCGACGATGGCCGTGATCGAAAACCTGCAGGCGGCCGAGGCGGTGTGCGACCGCTTCCCCGAGGTCGCGGTGACGTGGTGTGCGGGGCAGCCCGCTGAGGTGGTCGTCGGCCTCATCGCGAAGCTCGCCGCCGGTGTCGAGCACGTGATCGTGGCGACCGATGCCGACCTCGGCGGTGTCCGCATCGCGAACCGGATCGTCACGGCGTTGACCGGCCAGCCGGATGTGCTGATCGTCGATGCCGGCGCTCATGCCCACCCTGCGCGATCACCATTCGGCAGAGCAAGCATCGATGGCCTCACCGCGCTGGCCGAAGGGCCGGATCCGATCGCCCGGTTCGCCGGAGCGTGCCTCGACCGCGGTTACCCCGTCGAACAGGAAGCGACCATCCGAGCGGCGCTCAACGCAATCCTCGGATCATGACTGCCGCCCTCGTCACCTGGGAATCGACAGCGAGCGCCACCAGCGGTTCCACGTACACCGGGACACCGATCCGAGGCCTCCCGGTAACCGATCACGGATGGCAAGTCGCACCTGCTGGCGCGTTCTCCAGCCGCACCACCGCGACAAGATCCCGCGACGTCACCGCGCCGACCCGAAGCTGCTTCCGCAGATTCTCCGCAGAGATCGGGCGCCGGTAACGCCGCCAGTGTTCGGCGTCCGCCTGCCGGGCGCGCTCGATGAGTTCTCCGCGAAGGTCGGCGCCCCCGCGTGCTTCCGGTGCCTCCTGCTCGAGGCTGCCACTCACCAGGTTCCTGGGAGAAGACCCGACTACCGGCGTTGATCGCAGATCGGCACTCGCCGCGGCCAGCGCACGGAGGAGGCCCGGACCAGCTTCTGCCCAACCGATCAGCAGGAGCGGGCCGACCGAGTCGAACGCGGCCTTACCCCACTGACCAGCGAACACCGGGTCGGCAACGTTCAACAGCAGGGTCACGGCGCTCGCCGCCAGCAGCAGCCGCCGCGCCGACCGCAGAACATCATCGCCAGCCCCGGACAGGGCCAGATGCCGTGTACCGACGAGCAACCCCAGCACCGTCAAGTCGACAGCGGGTGCCACCAGTGGCGCCACGAACACCGGCACCTGCAGCTTCAACGCCAGGTTCAGCACGTTCCCGAACCCGAACAGGAAGGTCAGCCCGATGACCAGGCCCATCGTGGTCGTGACAAACCGAGCAACTGCCTGCGAGTTGGCGTTCACGTCGAACTCCCACCGGCGGCCGGAAGCTCGAAGCTCGCCTCGACCACCAGGGTGCCGACGTAAAGCCCCTGGTCAGACCCGTTCCCATCCTCCGGCAATCCTGCCGAGGGCACCGCAAGAACGGGAGAGATGTCGGACACGACGTCCTCCCTTTCTTGTTTTCACGGTTCGGGTCTGCTCGCACCTGCGAACTCGATTGCTACGGTGGCGCGGTGACGAAGACCCGGCTCGGCAACGTGCAGCAGGTCCTCCTGCTGTGCGCCCTCGCCGTGTGCGTCCTCGCCATGCACCACGTCAGCCTGTCCCACGGCATGGGTGACGCCGCGGCGACCGCCACCGCGCACGTCGCTCCCGGCTTCGAGCCGGAAATGGCAGTCGCCGCGCCGGACGGCGGAGCCGGTGAGCACCATCCGGGCATGCCGAACGACCTGCTCCACCTGTGCCTGGCCGTGCTGTACGCGGCCGGGGCACTCCTGCTCGCCCTGGCCGCGTTCCTCGGGCTTTCGTGGCTGAACACGACCTTCCCCCGGTTCACGGGCCTTCGCGGCTCGCCGCGCCGCGGGCGTCCGCCGGACAGAGGCGGCCGCGGAATCCTGACGTCCCTCTGCATCTTGCGCACGTGATCGACCCGGCCCGTCAACGGCTTCGTCGAATTCACCCACGCAACACAGAGAAGGATTTGTCATGCGCAAAATCGTCATCGCCCTCGCCTCCGCCCTGCTTCTCGGCGCCTGCAGCAGCAACGACTCCATGTCCGGGATGGACCACACCTCCGCACAGGCGGCCGCCGGCCACAACGCCGGCGACGTGACCTTCGCCCAGCAGATGGTCCCGCACCACAGCCAGGCGCTGGACATGGCGAAGCTGGTCCCATCGCGGAGCACCAACCCGAAGGTGGTCGATCTCGCGAGCCGCATCGCGAAGGCTCAGGACCCCGAGATCCAGCAGATGCAGGGCTGGCTGAGCAGCTGGGGCGCGGGCATGCCGGGCATGAGCCACGAGTCGATGCCCGGGATGATGTCCGGCGACGACGTGAAGAAGCTCGAAGCCGCCAAGGGCGCGGAGTTCGACAAGATGTGGCTGGACATGATGATCAAGCACCACCAGGGCGCGGTCGACATGGCCAGGACCGAGCTTTCCCAGGGCAGCAACGCCGACGCGAAGGCGCTGGCCCAGAAGATCGTCGACGCCCAGCAGGCGGAGATCACCGAGATGCGGGGCCTGCTCACCCAGGGCTGATCACGGCTCGCCGGGGCGGTGAGCTGCCGCCCCGGCGAGGACCGGGTGCTCGCGGTAGCGGTCAGCTCGCCGTCGCCGCTGATTCGGACCTGAACCCCCGCAGCCGCAAGCTGTTGCCCACGACGAACACCGAGCTGAACGCCATCGCCGCGCCCGCGATCATCGGGTTCAGCAGCCCGGCCGCGGCCAGCGGCAGCGCCGCCAGGTTGTACGCGAACGCCCAGAACAGGTTGCCCTTGATCGTGCGCAACGTCCGCCGGGACAGCCGGATCGCGTCGGCCACCGCGCGCAGGTCGCCGCGGACCAGCGTGATGTCGCTCGCCTCGATCGCGACGTCCGTGCCGGTGCCCATGGCCAGCCCGAGGTCGGCCTGTGCGAGTGCGGGTGCGTCGTTGACGCCGTCGCCGACCATCGCGACGACCTTGCCCTCGTCCTGCAGCCGCTTGACGACGTCGAGCTTGTCCGCGGGCAGCACCTCCGCGATCACCTCGTCGATCCCGACCTCGGCCGCGACCGCCGCGGCCACCGCCGCGTTGTCGCCGGTCAGCAGCACCGGGGTCAGGCCAAGCCGACGCAGCTGCGCGATCGCTTCAGCCGACGTCGGCTTGACCGTGTCGGCGACCACCAGGACGCCGCGGGCCGCGCCGTCCCAGGCCACCGCCACCGCGGTGTGGCCCCGCGATTCGGCCTCGGCCTTCGCCGCGGCGAGGTCCGGCGGCACCGGCTGGCTCCAGTCCTCCAGCAACGCCGTGCGGCCGACGAGGACCGCGTGCCCGTCGACGATCCCTTGCACGCCAAGACCTTCCACGTTCGTGAAGTCCTCGACGGCGGGCAGCTCGACGCGTTCCCGCGCGCCCCGGGCGATGGCCGCGGCGATCGGGTGCTCGGAAGCGTTTTCCAACGCCCCGGCCAGCCGCAGCAGCTCCGCCTCGTCGACGCCCTCGGCGACGTGGACGCCGACCAGGGTCATCCGCCCGGCGGTGACCGTGCCGGTCTTGTCGAGCACGACGGTGTCGACGCGGCGGGTCGACTCCAGCACCTCCGGGCCCTTGATCAGCACGCCGAGCTGGGCACCCCGGCCGGTGCCGACCAGCAACGCCGTCGGCGTCGCCAGGCCGAGCGCGCACGGGCAGGCGATGATCAGCACCGCGACCGCGGCCGTGAACGCCGCCGCGGTTCCGACGCCGCTGCCGAGCCAGAACCCGAGCGTCGCCACGGCCAGGCCGATGACGATGGGCACGAACACCCCGGACACGCGGTCGGCCAGGCGCTGCACGTCCGCCTTGCCGCTTTGGGCGTCCTCGACGAGCTTGGCCATCTGCGCCAGCTGCGTGTCCGCCCCGACCCGGGTGGCCCGCACGACCAGCCGTCCGCCGGCGTTGACGGTCGCGCCGGTGACGGCGTCGCCTTCACCGACTTCGACCGGCACCGATTCGCCGGTGAGCATCGAGGCGTCCACGGCGGACTTGCCCTCTTCGACGACGCCGTCGGTGGCGATCTTTTCGCCGGGCCGCACGACGAACCGGTCGCCCACGGCCAGTTCGGCCGTCGGGATCCGGACTTCGCGGCCGTCGCGCAGCACGGCGACTTCCTTCGCTCCCAGCTCCAGCAGCGCCCGCAGCGCGGCCCCGGCGCGGCGCTTCGAGCGTGCCTCGAAGTAGCGCCCGGCCAGGATGAACGTCGTGACGCCGGCGGCGACCTCGAGGTAGATGTTGCCCGCGCCGTCCGAGGGCGCGATCGTCAGCTCGAACGGGTGCACCATCCCCGGGGTGCCCGCGGTGCCGAACAGCAGCGCCCACAGCGACCACGCGAACGCGGCCAGCACGCCCATCGACACCAGCGTGTCCATGGTCGCGGCGCCGTGCCGGAGGTTCGTCCACGCCGCCCGGTGGAACGGCCACGCGCCCCAGGTGACCACCGGCGCGGCCAGCGTCAGCGAAATCCACTGCCAGTACGTGAACTGCAGCGCAGGCACCATGGCCAGGAGGATCACCGGGACCGCGAGCAGCGCGCTGGTGAGCAGGCGCTGCCGCAACGGCCGCGTCGGATCCTCTTCGGACTCGGGCTCGCTGGCGGCCTTCTCGGGCTGGGGCAGCGTCGCGCGGTACCCGGCGGCCTCGACCGTGGCCACCAGGGTGGCCGGGTCGACGCCCTCGGGCGCGTGCACGCGCGCCTTCTCCGTGGCGTAGTTGACCGAAGCCGTGACGCCCTCGAGCTTGTTGAGCTTGCGTTCGACGCGGTTGGCGCAGGACGCGCAGGTCATGCCACCGATCGCGAGTTCGATCTCGGTCACCGGGCCGGGTGCGGCCGTGGTGCTGGTCATGATCGTCTCCTTCCGCGGTCAGTGGCCGTGGCCGTCGGCGGGCGCCGAAGCCGGCGCCGGGGTGCCGGCGGTCGTGAGGGTGAACTCGGCGGTCCGGACGACGTCGCCGTGCTTGAAGTCGAGGAACAACCGGTAGGTCCCGGCGCTGGGGACCTCGGCGGCGAACTTCACCTGCGGTCCGGCGGGCGTCCTGCCGTCGCCCGGTTCGCCGTCGGGGTGGACGTGCAGGTAGGCGAGGTCGCCTTCGCGCAGCGCGACCAGGTGCCCGTAGGCGCCGAGGTACGGCTGCAGGTCGGTGACCGGAACGCCGCCGCGGCTCACGCTCAAGGTCAGGGGCGAGGTCTTCCCCGCGGTCAAGTCGCCGGTGAGCTGGACGGTGTAGCCGTCGACCTGGGCCGTGCGGCTGAGCGGGTGGGTCGACGGCTGGTAGTTCCCCGCGACCGACAGGTCGGCGCCGAGGGTCATCGGCTTCCCGCCGGTGGGCGCGAAGTCCGCGAACGCCCGGTACGAGCCCGCTGCGGGCAGCGTCAGCGGGACGCTCCAGGTGCCGTCCGGCGCCAGCTCGGGGTGGACGTGCTGGAAGCCGGCGGTGTCGCGCCGGACCACGATCAGGTGGAGCCGCTTCTCGTGCTCGACGTCGTAGGCGGTGACGGGCTTGCCGTCCGGGCCGGTGATGGTGAACGAGAACCGGCCGGGTTCCGGCGCCGGGTCGGCGACGGTGAAGGTGTAGCCGTCCTTGCTGGCGGCGAGCCCGCCCGGCAAGGCGTCCGCGGCCGCCATCTCCGCGTGGTTCGGCATGGCGCCTTCGTGGGTCTCGCCGTGGCCGGCGTCGCTGGTCGCGGCCGAGACCGGGCCTGCCGTCTTCCCGACGGCGAATCCGCCGGCCGCGAGCAGGGCGAGCGCTCCGCCGAACACGGCCAGCCGTGCTGTGGTGTTCATGGCAATTTCCCTCGGTTCCGGGTCGCCGGTCTAGCCGGCGAGGGTGTAACCGGCCTCCTCGACGGCGGCGCGGACCCGCGCTTCGTCGACGAGCTCGGCACTGGTGACGGTGACGGCCCCGGTGGGCAGGTCGACCGCGACGTCGGTGACGCCGTCGATCGCGCCGACCTCCTCGGTGACCGAGGCGACGCAGTGCGAGCAGGTCATGCCGGTGACGGTGTAGGTGGTCTGGCTCATGGCGTTCTCCTCCGTGGTGTGTGCGGGGTCAGGACTTGACGAGGCGGGCGATGGCGGCGCTGGCTTCGGCGACCTTCGTGGCCGCGACGTCGCCGCCTTGCGCGGCCGCGTCGGCGACGCAGTGCCGCAGGTGGTCGTCGAGCAGTCCCAGCGCGACGGCTTCGAGGGCCTTGGTCGCCGCCGAAACCTGGGTCAGGACGTCGATGCAGTACTTGTCGTCGTCGATCATCTTGGCGATGCCGCGGACCTGCCCCTCGACGCGCCGCATGCGCTGCAGCAAGGCTTCCTTGTCGTGACTGTATCCGTTCACGCCTTCAAGGTACCCCTAGGGGGTACCCGTATCAAGTGACCTGGGTCTCACGCCATCGCCGCAGTGTCCAGAAAGCGCTTTCACCACGCCGCTGAAAGCGTTTTCATCCAGCACAACCCAGTTGGCCCACCCCAGCCCCGCATTGCCGGTGATACCGTACGCCTCAACGGAAACCGTCGTTTCCTGGGAGCGCTCTCACCTGCTGAAACCACACTCACCAGGAGGCGTGCATGAGTTCATACGCAACACTGGCGGCCACCGCGGCCCTCCTCGCCGCGACGGCCTCGGCCACCCCCGCGGCCGCCGCCACCCACCGCGTCGAAGCCGAAGCGGCCACCTGCACCGGCACGATCGACAGCAACTGGAGCGGCTACTCCGGCACCGGGTTCTGCAACGGCGACAACGCCATCGGCGCCTACGTCCAGTTCCCCACCGGAAGCGCCGGAAGCGTCACCGTCCGGTTCGCCAACGGCACCACCGGCGCCCGGGCCGCCGACCTGCTCGTCGACGGGGTCAAGACCCAGTCGCTCTCCTTCCCCGCCACCGGCTCCTGGTCGACCTGGGCGTCACAGACCCTCACGCTGCCCGCCACCAGCAGCACCGTCCGGCTCAGCCCGACCACCTCGGGCGGGCTGCCCAACATCGACTACGCCGAGTTCACCACCGGCGGCACCGAGGCGGGCACCACCCTCTACGCCGCCCCCGACGGCAAGGACTCCGCCGCCGGCACGCTCGCCGATCCGCTGACGCTGCCCGCCGCGATCGCCAGGATCGGCGCGGGCGGCACGATTTCGCTGCGGGGTGGCACCTACCGCTACTCCCAGACCGTCACGATCCCGCCCGCCAACAGCGGGACCTCGAGCGCCCGCAAGACCCTCTCCGCCTACGCCGGCGAGACACCCGTCCTGAACTTCTCCGCCATGGCCGAAGACCCCGCCAACCGCGGCCTCGCGCTGAACGGGTCGTACTGGAGGGTCGCCGGCATCGTCGTCGAACGGGCCGGGGACAACGGGATCTTCGTCGGGGGCAGCAACAACGTGATCGAACGCGTGGTGACCCGCTTCAACCGCGACTCCGGGCTGCAGATCTCGCGGATCGCGTCGGACACCCCCAAGGAGCAGTGGCCGTCGAACAACCTCGTCGTCAGCTCCGAATCGCACGACAACGCCGACTCCGACGGTGAGGACGCCGACGGGTTCGCCTCGAAGCTCACCTCCGGCACCGGCAACGTCTTCCGCTACGACGTCTCGCACCACAACATCGACGACGGCTGGGACCTCTACACCAAGACCGACACCGGCCCGATCGGCCCGGTGACCATCGAAGACTCGCTCGCCTACTCGAACGGGACCCTCAGCGACGGCACGGTGAACACGAACGGCGACCGCAACGGCTTCAAGCTCGGCGGGGACAAGATCGCCGTCAACCACGTCGTGCGGCGCGACATCGCCTACCGGAACGGGCACCACGGGTTCACCTACAACAGCAACCCCGGCACGATGACCGTCTCCGACAACGTCGGCATCGACAACGCCGAGCGCAACTTCTCCTTCGACACCGGCACCTCGGTGTTCCGCACGAACACCTCGTGCCGGTTCACCGTCGACGGGTCGAACGACAAGACCGCCGGGAACGCCGACAGCTCGAACCAGTTCTGGACCGGCTCGAACGGCTCCCGGTGCGCGTCGTACGGCGGGACGCTGCGGTGGTCCTTCGCCTCGGACGGCCGGTTGGTCGTCACCTTCGGGTGACACGTTCCTGGTGAAAAGCTGTGAAACGGACGGATCCGGCACTTTCCGGGTCCGTCCGTGCGTTCTCCGGGTAGGGAGAACGGAGGAACCATGGGTGCCCTGTGGTCGCTGATCGGCTTCGCGCTGAGCCTGTACCTGCTGGTACTGGTCGCGCGGATGGTGCTGGACTGGGTCGCGGTGGTCGCCGACACGCCGCCGTGGGCGCGGCGGGCGCGGGGGCTCGCCTACGCCGCCACCGAGCCGGTGATCGGGCCGGTCCGGCGGGTCGTGCGGCCGGTGCGGATCGGCGGGATCTCGCTCGACCTCGCCTTCACGCTGGTCTTCATCGGCGTCATCGTGCTGCGGAGCATCGTGTTCGCGCTCTAGAGCGTGCCGCGGAACCCCGCGGACAGCCGGTCGACGCCGCTCTCCAGCTCCGCGCGCAGGCCGCGCAGGTCGATGCCGTCCGGGTCGATCAGCGCCTGCATCGAGATGCCGCGCAGCTGGGCGAGCAGCGCCGAGGCGTACGCGTCGGCGTCGCGCACGCCGGTGATGGAGCCGTCCGCGACACCACTGGCCACGGTCTGGGCGATGGCGAAGCGGAACCGGCGGTCGGCCTCGGTCAGCGTGCCGCGCAGGGCCGAGTACTCCGCGGCGCCGTCGCCCCACAGCGCGAGGAACGCCTGGTTGAGCGTCGGCATCGTGCGGATCAGCTCGAAGATGATGTCGAGCAGGGCGCGCAGCATGTCCATCGGCGTCGCGGTGGCCGCCCCGGTCCGGGCCGCGACGGCCTCGCTGTAGGAGTTGGTGAACTCTTCGACGGCGAACTCGACGAGCCGCCGCCCCAGCCCTTCCTTGTCGCCGAAGTGCTGGAAGACGACCGATCGCGCGTAGCCGGAGCGCGCGCAGACGGCGCCGATCTTCAGCCTGCCGAACCCTTCCTCGGCGATGAGGTGCGCGGCGGCACCCAGGATGCGCGCCTCGACGGCTTCGTCGCCGTCCTGCGGGGCCCGGTCTGCGGTGGAGCGGTCCACCGCGCCATGCTAGCCACTCGAACCCGGCCCCACCGGGCGAACGGTCAGCGAACCGTGCGCGGACCGTCAGCGGCGCCGCGCACCCTCGGGTCACCACGACCGAGAGGAACCCCCGATGAAGACCGTGCTCGTCTCCGGCGCCGGCATCGCCGGCCCGTCCGCCGCCTGGTGGCTGCACCGCGGCGGCTACCGCGTCACCGTCGTCGAGGCCGCTCCCGGGCTGCGTCCCGGCGGCCAGGCCGTCGACTTCCGCGGCGAACAGGTCAAGCTGCTGGCCGCGATGGGCGTGCTGGCCGACATCCGCCGCTGTGAGACGGCGATGGGCGACCAGACCGTGCTCGGCCTCGACGCGCGGCCCGCGCTGACCGTGCCCGGCGCCGCCTGGAGCGGCGAGGTCGAGATCCTCCGCGGCGACCTCGCGCGGATCCTCTACGAACACACGAAGGACGACGCCGAATACGTCTTCGGCGACCGCGTCACCGCGCTGCGCGAAACCGCCGACGGCGTCGAGGTGACCTTCCGCCACGGCGCGCCGCGGAAGTTCGACCTGGTCGTCGGCGCCGACGGCGTGCACTCCGGCGTCCGCGCCGCCGCGTTCGGCCCGGAGCGGGACTTCCGCCGCGACCTCGGCTTCGGCATCGCCGGCTTCACCGCGCCCAACCACCTCGGGCTCGACCACACCAGCGTCATGTACAACGAGCCCGGCCGCGGCGTGACGGTCGGCAGCCACCGGCTGGCCGGCAAGCTGCACGTCAGCCTGGTCTTCGCCGCCGACGGCGTCGAGTTCCGCCGCTCCCCGGACGAGCAGCGCGCTCTCGTCACGCGGTTGTTCGCGAACACCGGGTGGGAGGTGCCGAAGCTGCTCGAAGCGCTGCCCGCGGCCGACGACCTCTACGTCGACTCGATCAGCCAGATCCACCTCGACCGCTGGGCGAAGGGCCGGGTCGTGCTGCTCGGCGACGCCGCGTGGTGCGCCGGGCCGGGCGGCTCCGGAACCGGGCTCGGGATGATGGGCGCGCAGGTGCTGGCCGGCGAGCTCGCGGCGGCGGGCGGCGACCACGTGACGGCGTTCGCGAAGTACGAGCAGCGGCTGCGCAAGCCGGCGACGATCGGGCAGAAGAACGGCAAGGGCTCGGGCAACTTCCTGGCCCCGCTGACCGCCGAGAAGATCCGCGGCCGCAACCGCGCCTACCGGATGATCAGCACCCGGCTGTTCGGCAGGGTGTTCACCTGGATGACCGACCGCGCGGCCAACGCGCTCGAATACCGGGACTACCCCGCGCTCACCGCCGCGTGAGCCGGCGATCTTCGTCTCATCGGGGGACTCGGCTGGCGGCCCGGCGTGGCGTGCGTCACCCTCGACGCCATGTCACCGCGCCGGGCCGCCGACGCCCCCGTCAGGACGGCGATCGCCGGGCTGGCCGTGCTGGCGCTGGGCGTCGTGACGGCGCTGAACGTCCGGTCCCTGCCCGTGCTCGGCGACGGCACCACCTACTCCGCCGAATTCAGCGAAGCGGCCGGCCTGTTCGCGGGCAACGACGTCCGGATCGCCGGGGTCAAGGTCGGCCGCGTCACGGACCTGGAGCTGAGCGGCGACCACGTGCTGGTTTCCTTCAAGGCCAAGGGCGCCTGGCTCGGCGACGCGACGGGCGCGGCGATCCGGCTCAAGACCGTGCTGGGCCAGAAGTACCTCGCGCTCGACCCGGAAGGCGAAGCCACGCTCGACCCCGGGCGGCCGATCCCGCGGTCCCGCACCAGCGTCCCGTACGACATCCTCACCGCCTTCGGCCAGCTTTCGTCCACTGTGGACAAGATCGACACGGGGCAGCTGGCGAAGAGCTTCGACACGCTTTCCGCGACGCTCGCGAACACGCCGCAGGACGTCCGCGCCGCGCTCACCGGGCTGTCGCGGCTGTCGGATTCCCTCGCGTCCCGCGACCACCAGCTCGCCACGCTGCTCGCCAACACCAGGGTGGTGTCGAAGACGCTCGTCGACCGCGACGCCGCCGTCCAGCGGCTCTTCGACGACGGCAACCAGCTGCTCTCCGAGGTGAGCAACCGCGAACAGGCCATCACGTCGCTGCTCGACGGGTCGCGGCAGCTCGCCACCGAGCTTTCCGGGCTGATCGACGAGAACGAGGCACAGGTCGGCCCGCTGCTCACCCAGCTCGACCAGCTGACGTCGATGCTGCAGCGCAACCAGGACGCGCTCGCCGCCGGCATCAAGGGGTTCGCGCCGCTGGTCCGGCTCGGCACCAACATCGCAGGAAGCGGCCGCTTCATCGACGGCTACCTGTGCGGGCTGATCCTGCCTTCGATCGGCCCGCTCAACGAGGAAGGCTGCCACGGCTAGGGCTTCGTGATCTTCACCGTCACCTGGTTGTCGCTGTAGGTGTAGGCGACGTACTCGAACTCGACGCCGGTGCGCTCGACGTACTCCGTCCAGGCGCGGTACTCGTGCCGCTTCCAGCCGGGGAAGTTGAAGAACTCGTCGAAGTGCACGATGCTGCCCGCGCGCAGCCGCGGCCCGCAGAGGTCGAGCACGGTCTTCGCGGAGCTGTAGAGGTCGCCGTCGACGTGCAGGAAGTCGACGTGCCCGGGGTGCTCGGCCAGGAACCCGGGCAGGCTGTCGTGGAACAGCCCGACGACGAGTTCGGCGCCGGGGACGTCGGGCAGGTCGTCGCGGGCGAAGGCGCCGGCGGGCATGCCGTTGAGCCACGCCTCGGGCAGCCCCTCGAAGGAGTCGAAGCCGTAGACCTCGCGGCCGCCGCGGGCGCCGGCGATGGTCCGCAGCGTGTTGCCGGACGCGACCCCGAACTCCAGCGCCATGCCTCCTTGCGGCGCCAGGGAAAGCGCGTACTCGAGCGTTTCCTTCGGCTTGCCGAAGTGCCGGGCGCCGACGAGGTGCTCGCGGGCGAAGACGTTGCTCTCGAGGGCGGCGTCCTGATCACCGGCGTAGACGATGTCGCGGCGGCTGCGGATCTCGAACTCCACCACCCGATCGAGGACCCGGTCACCCTGGCGGACGATCTCTTCCCGGAGCTCGACGGCCATCCGGTTCAGCTGATCGGTGTACGGGTCATGCATTTTCGAGGCCAGCGCGTGCAGCAGCTTGCCCAGGGTTTTCCTTACCGGTGAACGGTTTTTCGCGCGGTTCATCCCGGGACGGTACCTGACGCGCCGGCGCCAGGCGGGCACTCCCCTGCGCGGCGGCGCACAGCGTGGCCGCACCGTCGCCGTCCACTGTGTACACCTCGCACCGGCAGGTGGCCCGCGACCGGCCGGCCTGCACGACGACGGCGCGGGCCCGCAGCGTGGCCCCCACCGCCGGGCGCAGGTAGTCGATCGTGAAGCCGGCGGTGAGCAGCGCCGGGCCGAGCACCGTGCCCGCGGCGAAGGTGAGCGCGTTGTCGGCGGCGTAGGCGAGCACCCCGCCGTGGAGGTAGCCGTTCTGCTGCTCGAGCTCGGCGCGGATGTCCAGCTCCAGCGTGGCGGCGCCGTCGCCGAACTCGGTCAGCCGGGCGCCGAGGAGGCGGCTGAACGGCTGGCTCTCCAGGCCCCGCCGGGCGGCTTCGATGTCGAGCATGGCCCCTCACTTCACTAGTGAAGTGAGGATGGCGCGGGACGCCTCCGCCTGTCAAGATCGGGGCGTGCCCGAACCCGACCAGCGCCTGTTCTTCCTGCTCCAGCAGGCCGCCCACCGCCTGCGCGTGGACGCCGACCGCCGGCTGGCCGCCGCGGCGGGCATCACCTCGGCCCAGCTCGGCGCCCTCTTCGCGATCCGCGAAGGCGGCTTGACCCAGCGGGACCTCGCCGTCCGCCTCGGCCAGCGCGAGTCGGCGGTGACCGCGATGGTCACCCGGCTCACCGGCGCCGGCCTGGTCGCCAAGCGCGCGCACCCGCGCGAGCACCGCGCGATCGTCCTGGAGCTGACCGCGGCGGGCGAGGCCGCGCTGGCCCGCGTCGCGCCCGAAGTCGAAGAGTTCAACGCGCGGCTGCGGGCGGTGCTGGGCGAGGACGGCTTCCGCCGGACGGCCGAGGGGGTCGGGAAGCTGGCTAGCTGGCCGCCACCATGAGCCGGAAGCCCGCGTCCCACTCCGGGAGGGCCAGCAGCTCCGCGTGGTCGGCGTGCCACCGGCCGGACTCGAGGTCGGCCCGCAGGCGCTTCATCCCGCGCTCGACGGCCGAGGGCGCCGTCTGCGCGAGCGCCGAGCAGGCCCGCCGCACCGCCGGGTCCAGGTAGGCCTCTGGCCGCCGCCAATGCGCCGGGAACACCCCGTCGGTGAAGTCCCACGGCACCGGCAGCGGGAGCACCGACGACGCGCCGAGGTGGTCCGCGATCTCCGCCGCCGACGGGCGCGACCGCTCGAGCGCCGCCACCTCCGGCACGTACTCCCGCACGAGCCAGAAGTCGTTGTGCAGCGCGGTGTCGTAGGCCAGGACGACCTGCCGGGGCGCTACGCGGCGCAGCTCGTCGAGGCCCCGGCGCCAGTCCGGCCAGTGGTGCACGGTCAGCACCGCCAGCGCGGCGTCGAACGTCCCGGCCGCGAACGGCAGCGCCTCCGCGACCGCCCGCACGACCGGCGCGGCACCGGGACGGCGTTGCCGGATCATCTCCGCCGACGGTTCGACGGCGACCACGCGGCGGCCCGGCGGCTCGTAGGACCCCGTCCCGGAACCGACGTCGAGCACGGAACGCGCGGCACCCAGTGCGTCGACGACCGGCGCGAGCCAGCGCGGGTCGGTGCGGCGCCCCAGCGCGTACCCGATCCCGATCTCGTCGTAGCGGGCCATCAGCGCTCGGTGCCGTCGCCGCCGTTCTGCTCGGCCAGGAACCGCTCGAACTGCGAGCCGAGCTCCTCCGCGGTCGGCATGTGCTCGACCGACTCCGCGAGCAGCGACCCCTTCTCCGAAGCTTCGACGAACGTGTCGTACTGCCGCTCCAGCGCGCGGACGACGTCGGCGACCTCGTCGGACTCCGCGACCTGCCGGTTGATCTCCGCGTCGGCCAGCTCCGCGGCCTCGCGCAGCTCGCCCTCGGCCAGGCTCAGCCCGGTCGCGCGGCTCAGCGCGTCGAGCACGATCAGAGAAGCCGCCGGGTACGTCGACTGCGCCAGGTAGTGCGGCACGTGCGCGGCGAAGCCGACGGCGTCGTGGCCCCACTCACCGAGCCGGTACTCCAGCAGCGCGGCGAGGCTGCCCGGGACCTGCAGCCGGTTCGGCAGCGGCTGGTGCTCGCCGACCAGGTCCTGGCGGGTGGCGTGCGCGGTGACGCCGAGCGGGCGGGTGTGCGGCGCGCCCATCGGGATGCCGTGGAAGCCGGCGGTCAGCCGGACGCCCCAGCGCTCGATCAGGTTGCGGACCGCGCGGCAGAACCGCTCCCAGTCGTGGTCCGGCTCCGGGCCGGAGAGCAGCAGGAAGGGCGTGCCGTCGGTGTCGTGCAGCAGGTGCACGACCAGCTCGGGCGCGTCGTAGTCCTCCCAGTGGTCGACCGCGTAGGTCATGGTCGGCCGCCGCGAGCGGTAGTCGATCAGCCGGTCGACGTCGAAGCGGGCGACCACCCGGTGCTCGCCGGCCAGCAGGTGCTCCGCCAGCAGACGGCCCGCCGAGCCGGCGTCCATGAACCCTTCGAAGTGGTGCATGAGCACCGCTCCGGTCAGGTCGGGGACGTCCGAGTCCACCTCGTACAGGTCGTCGGGATCGAGTCCCACCGGGTCCTCCTGCTTGCTCATAGGACAATCCTTCAAGCACAACACACGCGCGCGGGGATTCCATTCCACGGACGGTGGCGCCGATCGTAACGGCACGCGATCGAGGCCGGACCGGATCGGCATCGTGACGTCTGTCGTGGGCGCGCAAGTCCCTGATCGGGCACGCTTGAACCGTGACCGAACACACCGCGAACACGGCGCTGCGGCTGCGGCCGCCGGCGCACCGGGTCAGCCGCCGGGCCATCGGCTACTGGACGGCGACCGCCGCCATCCTCTGGATCGTGCTGGTCGGGCTGCAGACCGTCATCGTGGTGACCAGCGACGACCCGCCGTCGTTCCTGACCGTGACGCTGGTGGTCTCGTGCGTGCTCGCGCCGCTGCACCTGCTCGTGATGCCGCAATGGCGCTACCGCGTGCACCGCTGGGAGGTCACCGACGAGGCCGTCTACACCCAGGCCGGCTGGCTGAAGCAGGAGTGGCGGATCGCGCCGGTCTCGCGGATCCAGACCGTCGACATCGAGCGCGACCCGTTCGAGCAGCTGTTCGGCCTGGCGAAGATCACCGTGACGACGGCGTCCGCGGCGGGGCCGCTGCGCATCTCGGGCCTGGCGCACGATCGCGCGCTGGAGCTGGCCGACGAGCTGACGAAGACGACCCAGGCCGTGCGCGGGGACGCGACGTGAGCACCGAGACGGTCGTGACGCCGCCCGCAGAAGGCACGCAGGACGCGCCCTGGCACCGCCTCGACCGGCGCATGCTGCTCATCCGGCCGGTGCTGGACCTGGCGAAGTCGCTGCCGGTGCTGCTGGGCGCGCTGCTGTTCGGCCACGGCGAGCCGTGGCAGTGGATCGGGCTGGCGTTCACCGCGATCGCCGTGTGCACCGGCGTCTCGCACGTGCTGACCTCGCGCTACCGGATCACCGCGACGCAGGTCGAGTGGCACACCGGGCTGCTGCTGCGCAAGCAGCGCGCGATCCCCCGCGACCGGATCCGCACGGTCGACGTCACCTCCGAGCCGAAGCACCGGCTGTTCTCCCTCGCCGCGGCGCGGATCGGCACCGGGCGGCACTCGCACGGCAAGGGTCCGGGCAAGGACGAACTCGTCCTCGACGCCGTCACCGTCGCCGAGGCACAGCGGCTGCGGACACTGCTCTTACACCGTAAGGCCGAAGCGGTCGCCGCCGCGCCGCCGGAGCAGCTCGTGGCCGCGGTCGACAAGAAGTGGCTGCGGTACGCGCCCTTCACGCTCTCCGGCCTCGCGGTGGTCGGCGCCGTGGTCGGCACCGTCTACCACTTCGCGCACGAACTGCACTTCGACCCGATCCAGTTCTCGCTGGTCCAGACCGTCGTCGGGCACTTCACGGACACGCCGGCGTGGCTGAGCCTGGTGCTGGCCGCCGCCGGGCTGCTGGTGCTCGTGTCGATGCTGTCGGTCGGCGGGTACGTGCTCTCGTTCTGGAACCACCGGCTCACCCGCGAGCCCGCCGGGACGCTGCACATCCGGCGCGGGCTGATCACGACGCGCTCGGTGTCGATCGAGGAGGAGCGCCTGCGCGGCGTCGAGGTCCGCGAGCCGCTGCCGCTGCGGCTGGCCGGCGGCGCCCGCGTCGTCGCCATCGCGGGCGGCCTGCGGGAGGGCAAGGGCGCGGACAAGGGCGGTGGCCTGCTGCTGCCGCCCGCGCCGCTGGCGAAGGCGCACGAAGTCGTCGCGGAGGTGCTCGGCGAAGACCCTGCCGCGACACCGCTGACCCGCCACCCGCGCCGGGCGCTGTACCGGCGGATCTCCCGCGCCGTCGTCGGCGTGCTGCTGCTCGCCGCGGCGCTGTACGGCCTGGCGTGGCTCGGCGCGCTGCCGGACTGGCCGTGGCAGGCCGCGCTCGTGCTGCTGCCGTTCGCCGCGCTCGTCGGCTGGGACCGCTACCGCGGTCTCGGGCACGCGCTCGCCGGCCGCTACCTGGTGACGCGCTCGGGCTCGCTGGACCGCGGCACGGCGGCCGTCCGCCGCGACGGGATGACCGGGATCGTCGTCGAGCGCTCGTACTTCCAGCGCCGCGCCGGGCTCGTCACGGTGATCGCGCCGGTCGCCGCGGGCAAGGGCAAGTACGTGGTGCTCGACGTCGGGGAGGCCGACGGGCTGGCGCTGGCCGACCAGGCCGTCCCGGGACTGCTGACGCCGTTCCTCACCGGTGACCGGGACCGCGGTTGACGCCTGACGGCCGCGGCTCGTAGCGTGAAATCCGCCGTCCGAACCCTCGATTCGCACCCACGAGAGGACGGCAGGATGTTCCGGAAGTTGTTCGGCGTGCTCGCCGCGGCGATCGTCGCGGCGTCGTCGTTCGCGCCCTCCGCGGCGGCCGCGGAAAACCCGTATGGCGACCCGAATCTGGTCTCGATGTTCGACGGCGCCGATTTGACCGCCTGGACGTCGTCCAAGCCCGGTCTGTGGTCGGCGAAAAACGGCGTCATCCACGGAAACGGCACCGCGCGCGGCTGGTTGTACTACAACAAACAGCAGGTCGGCACGTTTCGGTGGATATTCAATGTGCGGCAGGTCAAGGGCAACCACAAACCGACCGTGCTGATCTGGGGCACCACCGACCCGATCCGCGACGCGCTGAGCGCCATCCAGTTCCAGCCGCCGAACGGCGGGCACTGGGACTACCGGCCGGGCCACAACGACGGCGGCGGGAAACTGTTCAAGCAGCTGCCCCACCCCAGCATCGACATCAAGAAGTGGGCGCAGTGCGAGCTGATCGGGGACGCGGCCACCGGGGTGGCGCGGATGGCGTGCTGCCCGCTCACCGGAACGGCCGTCACGTGCAAGGGCGTCGAGGTCCTGCGGTTCACCGACAAGACCGCCGGCCGCGTCGGCCCGCTGGCGCTGCAGGTGCACAACTCCGGGATCCAGGACGAGTACCGCGGTCTCTACGTCGAGTCACCCGTGGTGACCGAACCGGGCGAGTTCATTACTCAGTGACTGCGGTTTCCCCGAACGGTGGGAATGCTGGCTTTCGTTTAACACAACGTGCTAATTTATTCACCCCGTGTGATAGCGAAGGTCGTTTTTGTCTCACCGAGAGGTCATGATGACGCCTGCCGTCAGTGCCGTCGACGGTCCCGCCACCTCCGCGCCGCGCCGCACCCCCGGTGCCAGCAGTTCCCGCAAGGTCCTGCAGCTGCTGCTCGCCTTCTCCGAAAGTCGCTGGGAGGCCAGCGTCGCCGAGCTCGCCGCGACGATCGGCACCCCGGTCGCGACGACCTACCGCTACGTGGCGCTGCTCAAGGAGCTGCAGCTGCTCGAAGAAGGCCGCGCCGGGCACTACCACCTGACCAGCCAGGTGATGCCGCTGGCGCGGGCCGCGCAGCTGGCGAACGACCTCGTCCGGCTGGCGCGGCCGTCGATGGAGGAGGCCGCGCGGGAGCTGGGCGAAACGGTGATGCTGTTCCAGCAGTTCGGCGACGCCGCCGTGTGCGCGGACCGCGTCGAGTGCGACCGCGCCATGCGGTTCACGTTCGAGCCCGGGCATTCGATGCCGCTCGGGCTCGGGGCGTCCGGCAAGATGCTGCTCGCGCTGCTGCCGGAGATGGAACGCGACCGGCGGCTGCCCTCGATCGTCGACCAGCGCGGGACGGCGATCCGCGACGAGCTGAAGCGCGCGCTGGAGAACCGGTATTCGGTCAGCTCGGGGGAAATCGACGAAGGCGTCTGGGCGTGTTCGGTCCCGGTGCACGCCTACGGACGGCGGCCGACGGTGCTCAGCCTGGCCGGCCCGGCCGCGCGGATCACCGACGAGGCGCGGCAGACCGCGATCACCGCCCTCCAGGAGTACGCGACCCGGATCCAGCGGGCGATCTCGTCTTATTCGCTGTGAGAATCCCGCGCGAGCCCGTAGGAATGGCGGGGTGATCCGGCTCGCGCGCCCCGACGACCTGCCCGCGTTGATCGACGTCGAACGCGAGGCGGGCAGCCTCTTCCGCGACATCGGCATGACGGCGATCGCCGACGACGACCCCGGGTCGGTCGCGGAACTGGCGGTGTACCAGGCCGACGGCCGCGCGTGGGTGAGCGTCGACGAGGACGACCGGCCGGTCGCCTACCTGGTCGCGGAGGTCGTCGACGGGCACGCGCACATCGAGCAGGTCTCGGTCCGCCCCGGCCACGCCCGGCGCGGGCTGGGCCGCGCGCTGATCGAGACGCTCGCGGAGTGGGCCCTCGCCCGCGGTCTCCCGGCGCTGACGCTCACGACGTTCGCCGCCGTCCCGTGGAACGCGCCGTACTACGAGCGGCTGCGGTTCCGGGTCCTCCTGGACGGTGAAATCGGCGACGGGCTGCGCGCGATCCGCCGCGCCGAGGCGGCCCGCGGCCTGGACGCCTGGCCGCGCGTGGCGATGATCCGACCGCTCTGACCTGGAGTTTTGTGGATTTCTCCCCTGCCCGGGGGAGGCACTGGCGCACACGGTCGAACATGTGTTCTACTGTGCGGGCCGGTCCCGGAGGGGGAAGCTCCGCGGGCCGGCCCACAGACTTCGGGAGGTTGTTGTGGCGGTCAAGATCACCCACCTGACGAACGGCCAGCAGGTCCGCTTCGCCAACGCCGACGGCGCCCGCCGGTACGCCGAAATCATGGGCGGCGGCGTGGACAAGTGGCGCTTCACGGTCGTCCCCGAGGACCCGGCGCTCCGGAAAATGTCGGACTCGGTCGTTAACGTGCCCGTATGGCGCATGACTTCCAGGTAGTGGTGGATTCGGCCGACCCGCACGTGCAGGCCGACTGGTGGGCCGAGACGCTCGGCTGGTCCGTGGAACCGACGGACGAAGGCTTCATCCGCGAGATGATCGCGAAGGGGTACGCGAAGGAGGAGGAAACCCGGACGTACCGGGGATCGCTGGTCTGGAAGAGCGGCGCGGCGATCCGGCACCCGGACTCGCCACCGGACGGGCCGCCGCGGCGGATCCTGTTCCAGGAGGTCCCGGAGGGGAAGGCGGGGAAGAACCGGCTCCACATCGACGTCTGGGTGGGCGCGGACAACGTCGAGGCGACGCTGGAGAAGCTGACGGCCCGCGGGGCGACGTACCTGCACCGGGGGCGGCAGGGGCCGCACAGCTGGGTGACCGTGGCGGATCCGGAGGGGAACGAGTTCTGCGTTTCGTGAGGCGTGGAGCCGGCGGCGAGCCCGGGGGTCGCCGCCGGCCGCGACCTCAGCTCTGGGCGGCCAAGCGGTCCAAGGCCTTCGGCAGCGCCGCCGCCAGCAGGTCCAGCTCCGGCTCAACGGCGATCAACGGCGGTGACACCGCGACCCCGCGTCCGAGGTTGCGCACGATCACGCCCTCGTCCCGGCAGGCGCGCTGCAGCTTCACCGGGGCGCCCGGGTCGGCGTCCATGACGTCCGCCGTCAGCTCGACGGCCGCCAGGAAGCCGAGTCCCGCGCGGACCTCCGCCACCAGCGGGTGCCCGCTCACGCCCGAAACCGCGTCGGCCAACGGCTTCTCGAGTTCGCGGCCGCGCGGGATCAGGCCGTCGCGCTCGTAGATGTCCAGCGTCGCCAGGCCGGCCGCGCACGCCACCGGGTGGCCCGCGTACGTCGCGCCGTGGCGGAAGATCGGAGCGCCCGGCGCGCCGGTGAAGAACGGTTCCGCCACCCGCGGGGCCACGATCAGCGCGCCCAGCGGGATCGTGCCGCCGGTGATGCCCTTCGCCGTCGTGATCATGTCGGGCCGCACGGCCCAGCGGTCGATGCCGAACCACGTGCCGAGCCGGCCCCAGGCGGCGATCACGCAGTCCGCGACGAACAGCACGTCGTGGCGGCGGCAGATCGCCGCGACCTCTTCGATGTACCCGTCCGGCGGCAGCAGCACGCCGCCCGCGCCGATCACCGGCTCGCAGAAGAACGCCGCCACGCGCGCCGACCCGACACGCTCGATCTCCGCCTCCAGCGCCGCCGCGCTGTCGTACGGGATGTGCGAGAAGTCCGGCGGCTGCGGCCCGAAGCCGGCCGCGTTGGCCGGGATGCCGCCGACCGCGGTGCCGAAGCCGTGCGTGCCGTGGTACCCCTGCGCCCGGCCGATCACGTGCACCTTCTCCGGCCGCCCGGTGTGCGCGAAGTACGCCCGCGCCAGCTTGACGGCGGTGTCGATGACGTCACCGCCACCCGAGCCGAAGAACACCTTCGACCCCTGCTCCGGCGCCAGCGCGGCGACGCGGTCCGCCAGCTCGATCGCCGGCTGGTTGGCGTTGTAGCCGAACAGGTTGTACGAGTCGAGCGTCCGCAGCTGCTCCGCGACGGCGTCGGTGATTTCCGGGCGCCCGTGCCCGAAGTTCGCGTACCAGAGCGACGCGGTCGCGTCGAAGTACCGCCGCCCGGCGTCGTCCCAGACGTACGAGCCCTCGCCGCGCGTGATGACCATCCGGTCGCCGTCGACCGCGCCCATGTCGGCGAACGGGTGCCACAGGGCGTGCTGTGCTGACATCGGTCCTCCTCAGTCCTGCCCCCATCCCTACCAGGGCGAAGCGGCGAGCGCGACCACTCCATCGTGCACAGTCGGCGCCCCCGGACTGGCCGGTCAGTCCAGGAACTCCGCGATCTCCTCCGGCGAGTAACCCAGCTCCCCGAGCACCTCCGCCGTGTGCTGCCCCAACGTCGGCGGCGCCGACGAAGGCCGCGCCGGGGTGTCGGACGCCTTCACCGGGAACCCCGTCCCCACGTACGTCCCCACCGTCGGGTGCGGCAGCCGCACCACCTGGTCGCGCGCCGCCGTCCACGGGTCCGCGTACACGTCGTCGATCTCGTTGATCGGGGCCGCCGGGATGCCCGCCGCGTCGAAGGACTTCGACCACTCCGCCACCGTGCGCGTCAGCACCACCGGTTCCAGCAGCGCGTTCAACGCGTCCCGGTGCGCGGCCCGCGAAGCGTTCGACGAAAACCGCGGGTCCGCGGCGATGTCCAGGTCCAGCACCCCGCAGAACGCGTGCCACAGCTTCTCGCTACCCACCGCGATGATCAGCCAGCCGTCGGCCGCGTGGTAGGCCTGGTACGGGACGATGCTCGGGTGCGCCGAGCCCATGCGCCGCGGGCGGGGTGCGTCGTAGAAGTGCGCGCCCGCCGCGTAGACGTGCCACGCCAGCTGACTGTCCAAAAGGGACACGTCGAGGTACTGCCCGCGGCCGGTGGTGTGCCGCGCCTGCAGCGCCATCAGCACGGCGATGATCGCCCACGTCCCCGCGTTCAGGTCCGCCACCGGCAGCCCGACCTTCGCCGGCGCGCCGTCCGGCTCGCCGGTCAGGGACATCACGCCGCCGAGGGCCTGCGCGACCAGGTCGTAGCCCGCGCGGTCGCGGTACGGGCCGGTCTGCCCGAACCCGGTGATCGACACGTGGATCAGCCGCGGGTTCAGCTCGGCGAGCGACGAGTAGCCGATCCCCCACTTCTCCAGCGTTCCCGGCCGAAAGTTCTCGATGAGCACGTCGGCATCCGCGACGAGCCGGCGCAGCGCCTCGCGGCCGCGGTCGCTCTTGAGGTCGAGGACGATCCCGCGCTTGTTCCGGTTCGCCGCCAGGTAGTAGACGGCTTCGCCGCCGACGAACGGCGGGCCCCAGCCGCGGGTGTCGTCTCCGTGGCCCGGTGGCTCGACCTTCACGACGTCCGCGCCCATCTCGCCGAGGTACTGGGTGCAGTACGGGCCGGCCAGGATGCGGGACAGGTCGACGACCTTGATCCCGTCGAGCGGGCGGAATCCTTCGGGCATCAGCGGCTCCTCGTCGAGCTGGGCGGCGCCCCCTTTCTACCCCGCGCACCCCCGGAAATGGATTACCTACTAACGGACGTAGACGACAGTCACTCCCGTCCTGTTGATTGCTGAGTGAGTTTGTGCAGAGTTGCGCACTCCTGGAGGGACTTATGCGTCGTCTTGTTGGAATGGCGGCCGCGGTAGCCGCCTGCACCACGGTGGTCACGGTCGTGCCGGCCACCCCCGCCGCCGCCGAACCCCAGTACTTCGCCGCCCAGCGCGTCGGCGACCGGCCGCCGATGGGCTGGAACAGCTGGAACAAGTTCGGCTGCGAGATCGACGAAAACCTGATCCGCGGCGCCGCCGACGCGCTCGTGTCGACCGGCATGAAGGACGCGGGCTACCAGTACGTCAACATCGACGACTGCTGGGCCGAACAGAACCGCACGGCCGACGGCAAGCTCGAGCCGAACCACGAACGCTTCCCGCACGGCATCAAGGCGCTCGCCGACTACGTCCACGGCAAGGGTCTCAAGCTCGGCATCTACACCAGCGCGGGCACGCTGACCTGCCAGAAGACCATGCCCGGCGCCCTCGACCACGAAGAGGCAGACGCGCAGTCGTTCGCCGACTGGGGCGTCGACTACCTCAAGTACGACAACTGCAACAACCAGGGCCGCCCGGCGATCGAGCGCTACACGAAGATGGGCGACGCGATCGAGAAGGCCGGCCGCCCGATGGTCTACGCGCTCTGCGAGTGGGGCGAGAACGACCCGTGGACCTGGGGCCGCGACGCCGGCGCGCAGCTGTGGCGGACCACCGGCGACATCAGCGACAACTGGGGCAGCCTGACCGGCATCCTCGACCAGCAGGTCGGCCTGGAGAAGTACAGCGGGCCCGGCGGCTGGAACGACCCGGACATGCTCGAAGTCGGCAACGGCGGCATGACCGACGCCGAGTACCGCTCGCACTTCGCGTTGTGGGCGCTGCTGAACGCGCCGCTGCTGGCCGGCAACGACCTGCCCGCGATGACCCCGGCCACGAAGAAGATCCTGGAGAACAAGGAAGTCATCGCGCTGGACCAGGACTGGGCCGGCGTGCAGGGCCACAAGGTCCGCGACGACGGTGACACCGAGGTCTGGGCGAAGCCGATGTCCGACGGCTCGGCCGCGGTCGTGCTGTTCAACCGCGGTTCCGCGAGCACGGCGATGACCACGACGGCGAAGGAGCTGAACCTCGCGGGGCACAGCTTCCGCGTCCGCGACCTCTGGACCGGCACCGAGACCGAGACCGCGGGCACCGTCCGGGCGGCCGTCGCGGCGCACGGCTCGGCCACGTTCCGCGTCTGGCCGGAGAAGAAGCCGTCCGCCGCGCCGCTGACGACGCTCGCCCTGCCGAACCCCGACTACGTGCCCGCCGACCGGCCGCTCACCACCACGCTGAAGGTCACCAACGACGGCAGCACGCCGATCGCGCAGGTGCGCGCGAGCATCGCGGCCCCCGCGGGCTGGCGGCTGCGCGGCCCCGGCGCGTTCACCGCACCGGTCGTGGCGCCCGGCAAGACGTGGCAGCAGGACGTCACGTTCGACCCGGTCGCGCCCGCGGGCGAGCGCGTCACGCTCACCGCGCGGGCGAGCTACCTTACGCTGTACGGCCAGCGCAGCCTTACAGCCGAAGGCAGCTCACCGCTGGTCACCCGCCCGTCCGCGGGCACGACGGCGTTGTCGAAGGCCGCGTGGATGTCGTCGGACAACGGCTGGGGCCCGGTCGAGCGCGGGACCAGCAACGGCGAGAGCGCGGCGGGCGACGGGCACCGGATCACGATCGCCGGCGTGGGCTACGACGACGGGATCGGCGCACACGCCCCGTCGAGCGTGCGCGTCTACGTCGGCGCGGCCTGCACGTCGGTCCGCGCGCTCGTCGGCCTGGACGACGAGAACTCCGGTGGCAGCGCGGGGTTCCGCATCCTCGGTGACGGCAAGGAGCTCGCCGCCACCGGCGTCATGCACCCCGGTGACAAGGCGCAGCCGCTGGAAGCCCCGCTGGCCGGCGTGCAGGTGCTGGAGCTGGCCGTGACCGACGGCGGCGACGGCAACACCGACGACCACGCCGACTGGGCGGACGCCGCGATCACCTGCTGAGCAAGGGAAAATCACGCACCACCCGCCGTCCCCGGCCACCCGGCCGGGGACGGCAGTTATCCCCTCATGCCCGGTTCGTCCCCGATGCACCCTGGAGCTCTTGTCCGCGCTCCTTGGGGGAGGGAAACCGTGCGAAGACTCGGTGTCCTGCTGCTCACGCTCCTCGGTCTCGCCACGGCCGTCGCCGCGCCCGCGGCGGCCGACGAGCCCGTGCTCGCCGCGAAGCCGCCGATGGGGATCTCGTGGTCCCGCGGCTGGAACCAATGCCCGCGCATCGACGACGCGAAGGTCCGCGCCGCCGTCGACATGCTGGTCAGCACCGGCCTGCGCGACGCGGGCTACACCTACGTCAACATCGCCGGGTGCTGGGCGCAGCCGACGCGCGCCGCCGACGGTTCGCTGCGCCCGGACACCGCCAAGTACCCGGACCTGCCGGGACTGATCGCGTACGTGCACGCCAACGGGCTGAAGTTCGGGCTGTACAGCGGAACCGGCGCGCAGACGTGCGGCGGCGCCATGCCCGGCTCGCGCGACCACGAGCAGCAGGACGCGCAAACGTTCGCGGCCTGGGGTGTCGACTACCTCGCGTACGACACGTGCGGCGGCGAGAACGGCGTCGCGGCGGCGGCCAAGAAGATGAGCGACGCGCTCAAGGCCAGCGGGCGGCCGATCCTGCTCGCGATGATCGACACGATGTCGAACAACTACCACCAGTGGGAGTGGGCCCCCGGCGCGGGCGCGCACACCTGGCAGCTCGCGAGCGACCTCGCGGAGCCGCTCGCGAGCGTGATGCAGGCGGTGGACAGGCAGCCGTCGCTCGCCGGGCTCACCGGTCCCGGCGGCTGGAGCGATCCCGGCTACCTCAACTTCAGCTACCTCGACCCCGCCCCGCGGCGGACGCAGTTCTCGCTGTGGGCGCTGATGAACGCGCCGCTCATCCCGAACGAGTCGTTCCCGCTGGACACGATCGCCAACCGGGACGTGATCGCGGTCGACCAGGACTGGTCCGGCACCCCGGGGTACAAGGTCCGCGACCTGTCCGACGCCGAGGTCTGGGCGAAGCCGATGTCCGACGGCTCGGTCGCGGTGCTGCTGCTCAACCGCGGCTCGTACGCGCAGACGATCCCGTTCGACCTCGCCGAAGCCGGCATCGCGGCGGCGCCCGCCTACCGCGTCCGCGACCTCTGGGCCGGCACCGAACTGACCAGCACCGGCACCCTGCGCGCGTCCGTGCCCGCGCTGAGCAGCGTGTTCTACCGCGCGTGGCCGGGGCAGCCGTCGACGGCGGATCCGCTGGTGACGCTGGGCGTGCAGCTGCCGGAAGGCTTCCTGGCGGGCCAGCAGGTCGACGGCACGGTCACGCTGACCAACGACGGCGACACCCCGATCACCGACGCGCGGTACACGATCACCGTCCCCGCCGGGTGGCAGCTCGACGGGTCCGCGCAGGTCGACGTCCCGCGCGTCTCGCCGGGCAGCACGGTCACGCGGGAGATCACGCTGCGGCCCACCGCCGCTCCGGCCGCGAAGCTGCTGGTCGGCGCGAGCGGCGGCTACACGAACGCGCTCGGGACGCGCACCGCGGCCGGTTCGGCCGAAGCGCCGCTGGTGACCGCGCCGCCGGCGGGCACGACGACGTACCTGTCGACGCGGCCGTGGCTCTACTCGGAGAACGGCTCCGGCCCGGTGGAACGCGGCAGCGTCGCCAACGGACGGGCGATGTCGATCGGCGGCGTCGGCTACCAGCCGAACAGCGGCGTCGGCGTGCACGCGCCGTCGGTGATCCGGCTGTACCTCGGCGGCGCGTGCAAGTCGTTCTCGGTGCAGTACGGCGTCGACGACGTCTCGAGCCCGCAGGCCACGGTGGCGTTCCGCGTCCTGGGAGACGGCCGCGAGCTGTTCGCGACCGGCATCGTCCGGCCGGGCGTGAAGCCGCAGAGGCTGACGCTCCCGGTCACCGGGGTCCAGCAGCTGGCCATCGCGGTCGACGACGGCGGGGACGGCTCGGCCGGCGAGTACGCCGACTGGATCGCGCCGAACGTCACCTGCTGAGCGCCCCTTCCAGGAGGACGACGGCCTGCGCGGTCCGGCGGTACAGCACGTAGCGCCCGTCCCGGACCTTGCTGACGAGCCCGGCGCGGTGCAGCGCGTTCAGGTGGTAGGAGACGGTGGCCGGGCTGTACCCGGTCCGGGTGGCGAGCTCGGCGGTCGGCCGCGCGGTTTCGAGGTCGGCCAGCAGCGCGGCCCGTGCGGTGCCGACCACCGGCGCGAGCCGCCCGGGCGGCCGGTCCGCGCCCGTGCCGATCCCGAGCGCGGGGTAGCCGAGCACGACCTGGCCGGGTACGTCGACCTGGACGCTCGTGCCGGGCCAGCTGAGCACGCCCGGGGCGAGCACCAGCTCGCGGCCGGCGATGTCGACCTCGCCGTCGAACGGCGCGGCGAGGGTGATCGCGTCGCCGGCCCAGCCGATCGCGGGGTGCAGCGACGCGAGCGCCGCGCCGACGCCGTGGGTGGCGATGGTCTTCGCGCGGTGGGCGATGTCGCGCTCGGCGACCGCGTGCAGGACGGCCCAGTCGTCGGCCAGCGCGTCCCGCCAGAACCGCGCGAGGCCGTCGGCCAGCCGCCGCGGCATCGAGCCCGACTCGACGACCCGGCGGGCCCCGATCGGCAGCGGCCGGTGCCAGTGGACCGCCGTGTAGCCGAAGACCTGTTCCTCGAGCTCGTCCTGCGTGGTCGCCTCGATCCGCGCGAGCTGCTCGTCGAGCAGGTCGGCGGGCCGGGCCGCCGTTCCGGGCGGCGGCGTCAGCAGGTCCGGCGTGTAGACCTCGCCGGCGCGCGGCAGCAGGTCCAGCAGCAGGGCGACGTCCGGGTGGGCGAGCGACGCGCGGGCGAGCGGGCCGGGATCGCCGAACACCGGGTGCCGTCCGGCGTCGGCGGTGAGCTTCAGCCAAGCCAGCGACTCCGCGGCGAGGGAGGGCGAGAACCGCGTCCTGGCCACCGTCTCGGCATCGGCCCGCAGCGTGAACATCAACCGACGTTAACAGCGGTGGCGGCGGATTTGAACCGGCTCGAATCCTTTCCGCCGCGGCCGGTCCGCGCGGTTGAGTGGCTGGGTGTTCCCGACGACCGCGGCCGTGGCCGCCGTGCTGCTCGCCGTCGCGCCGCCCGCGGCGGCCGGCCCGGGTTACACCGTGTGTTCCGTCGTCCGGACGGTCGCCCGGCTCGGCTGGTCGGCCGGCGCCGACGGGATCTACCGCGTCACGGCGTACCAGCGGCCGTACACGATCACCGTCGTGCTCCCCTACGAGCTCAGCTCCAGCAGCCGCGCTTCGGCGTCGCGCAGGTAGCGGTCGAGCGAGACCGCCGCGGCGTCGAACCGGCCGCGGCGCAGGTCGCGCAGGATCCGCTCGTGGCAGTCGAGGAACGGCTCGTAGAACTCCCGCGTGTTCTCGTTGAGCACGAAGAACAGCCGTGTCTCGGCGAGCACCTGGCGCATCGTCGCGGACAGCCGCTCGCTGCCCGCCAGGTCCGCCAGCGCCTGGTGGAAGTGGATGCTGGCGGTGCCGACCGCGGGCCAGTCCTCGGCTTCCGCCGCGGCCCGCCCGTCCTCCAGCGCGCGTTGCAGCCCGGAAAGGTCCACAGTGGGCAGTTCGGCGGCGCGGCGCAGGGCACCGCACTCGGTGGCGCGGCGGACGACGTAGAGGTCCTCGATGTCGTCGGTGGTCAGTTCGCGCACGAACACCCCGCGGTTCAGTTCGTGCACCGCCAGCCGTTCGTGGGCCAGCAGCTGGAACGACTCGCGCAGCGTGTTGCGGGAGACGCCCAGCGCCGAGCTGATCACCGGCTCGGACAGGCGTTCACCGGGGGCGAAGACGCCGTCGGTGATGTACTGGCGCAGGATCGCCGCGACCCGTTCGGCGGTCCCGCTGCGTTCCAGCAGGTGCCGCTCGCTCCCCAGCCCCGAGGCATCGACCGTCACGGCGCTACCCGACGCCGAGGTCGAAGTCGAGGCTGTACCGGTTGCCCGGCATGGCGCCCGCCGCCTTCGCGCCGTCGATCGGCAGGACGACGCCGTTGACGAACCGCGACTCGTCGCTCGCCAGGAACACGACCGCCTTGGCGACTTCCCACGCCTCGCCCACGCGCGCCGCCGGCGTGCTCGCGACCAGCTGGTGCTGCTTGGTTTCGAACTCCTCGGGCGAGTTCAGGGTGCTGCGCAGCATGTCGGTGTCGATCGCGCCCGGGTTCACCGTGTTGGCCCGGACGCCCTGGTGCGCGTGGGCGACGGCGATCGACTTCATCAGCCCGACCAGCGCGTGCTTGGTGGCGTTGTACACCGGGTCGCCGGGACGGCCCATGACACCGCCGTTGGACGACGTCGTGACGATGCTCCCGGCCCGCTGCGCGATCATGTGCGGCAGCACGGCGCGGGTGCCGAGGAAGGCGGCGCGGACGTTCAGCGCGAAGATGTGGTCGAACTCGGCCAGCGTCGTGTCGGCCAGCGGCTTGCCGAGGTGGATGCCGACGTTGTTGAACAGCACGTCGACGCGGCCCGCTTCGGCGATGACGCCGTCGACGAACGCGGCCACGGCGGCCTCGTCGGTGGCATCCACTATGGAGTGCCGGTACCCGCTCAGCTCTTCCGCGGGCTCGCGGATGTCGGAGGCGTACACCGTCGCGCCTTCGGCGAGGAACTCCTTGACCGTCGCGAGACCAATGCCCCGCGCGCCACCGAAGACGACCGCCACCTTGCCGGCCAACCGACCCATGTCACTTCCCCGCTCTCAGTCGTGCTGTCCGCTCTTCGTCGACCGCGTAGTCCGCCGGCAGCCGGACGAGCGCGTCCGGGCTCCCGAGGTACCGCACGGCGACGCCGTACACCTCGCGCGCCGCCGCCACCGAGACGTACCCCTCGACGACGTCGGCGAGGACCGCCGCCACCGGCCGTTCGCGCGGCGGCCCGTAGCCGCCGCCACCGGGCAGCGTGACGTCCACAATAGACTCAGGGGCCAGTGGCACCCGGCTTTTCGCGGGCAGGTCGGCACCTTCGTGCAACCCGAACCGTCCGGGTGTCCCCGCTCCGCCGCCGTCCACTCCGGACGCGGCGGCCCGCACGCGGTCGACGTTCCCGTTCACGCTCCAGGAATCCCCGCCGCGTGACCCCATCGTGGTCACCTGTCCGAGTCCGCCGCGCCACCGGCCCGCGCCGCCCGAATCCGGCCGGAGTTCCCGGGAAAACTGGACCAGCGGCGCCATCGTCTCGATGACCTCGGTCGGCGTCGACCGCAGGCCGCTGGGGAATCCCGTGGTGCTGAGCCCGTCCTTGCCCACCCGGGCGCCCATGCCGCCGGTCTGGAAGACGTTGAGCATGAACCCGGGCCCCCGCCAGATGGTCATCCACAGCGCGTCCGCGCTCGGCGCGATCACGGCGCCGGGCAGCGCGCCGATCAGCAGCGACGGCAGGAAGTGCCCGATGAGGTGCCGCGACGCGACCGGCGCGGGCGGCAGGCAGTTCAGCACGGACCCTTCGGGCGCGGTGACGTGCACCGGCCGGAACGACCCGGCGTTGTGCGGCACCTCCGGCGAGATCGCCGCCTTGACCGCGAACGACGCGTACGCCCGCGTGTAGTTCAGCACGACGTTGATCCCGCGCCGGCTCTGCGGCGACGAGCCCGCGAAGTCGAGGTGGATCTCGTCACCGTCCACAGTGGCCGTCACGCGCAGGACGACTTCTTCGTCGTCGAACCCGTCGGTGGCGATTTCGTTGGTGTAGATGCCGTCCGGCAGTGCGCGCAGCGCGTCCCGCAGCGCCTTCTCGGACCGGTTCATGAGCTCGGCGGCGACTTCGTCGAGCGAGTCGAGACCGAACTCGTCCAGCAGCCGCAGCAGGCTCGCGGCACCGACCTCGTTGCCGGTGACCTGCGCGTACAGGTCACCGATGGTCTCCTCCGGCGTCCGCACGTTGGCCCGGATCAGCCGTTCGAGATCGGTGTTGACCTCGCCCGCGCGCAGGAACTTGAGGATCGGCAGCCGAAGACCCTCTTCGAAGACTTCGTGGGCCTCGGCGGACACCAGCCGCCCGCCGATGTCGGGCGCGTGGCAGCAGGACGCGAACCAGGCCACCAGCCTGCCCTCGCGGAACACCGGCGTCGCGACTGTGATGTCGTTGATCTGCCCGGCCGTCTGCCACGGGTCGTTGGTGAGCAGGACGTCGCCGGGTTCGAGCGTCTCCGGCGGGTACGCCGCGACGAAGTGGTGCATGCCGGTCGCCATCGCGTTGATGTGCCCCGGCGTGCCGCCGACGGACTGACCGATCATCTCGCCGCGCGAGTCGAACACCGCGCAGGCCAGGTCGAGCGATTCCCGCACCACGGCGGAGAAAGCCGTGTTGACGAGCGCGTTCTGCTGCTCGGCGAGGATCGAATGCAGCCGGTTGCCGAACAGCCCGACCAGGATGGGGTCGACGCTCACACCGTCACCTCCAGCGCGGCGTCGTCCCGGGCGACGCAGTGCGCGCCCGGCGGGATGACCACGGTGGACTCGCGTTCCTCCACGATGGCCGGCCCGTCGATCCGCGTCCCCGGCCGGAGCCGGTACCGGTCGAAGATCGCCGTGTCGACAAATCCACCGGCGGCCGGGAAGTACGCCTTGCGCGTGCCCCTGCGCGCCGCGCCTCCTGCGGCCTGCACCTTAAGCCGTAAGGTGACGTCCGGCGCCGGCCCGCTCGAGACGACCCGCCAGTTCAGCACCTCGACGCCGACCTCGGGACCGGTCCGCCGGTAGAGCTCGCGGTAGGTGCGGGTGAACTCGCCGATCAGGGTCTCGGGCCAGCTGCCGGTTCGGACGGGGACGCGGATTTCGTAGCCCTGCCCGGCGTAGCGCATCTCGGCGATCCGGCGGTGCGTCACGTCGGTGACCCCGGACTTCGCCAGCAGCGCTTCGCCCTCGGCTTCCATCTCGGCGAACAGCGCGTCGACCTGCTCCCAGGCGAGTTCGTGCACGGCCGCGCGGGCGGACCGCACGAAGTCGAACGCCAGCGGCGCGGTGAGGAACCCGGCCGCGCTCAGCACGCCGGCCGCGGGCGGCGCGACGACCGACGGCGCCCCGAGTGCCCGCGCGACCCCGGCGCCGTGCACCGGGCCCGCGCCGCCGAAGGTGTACATCGGCAGCTTCGCGGGGTCGTGCCCGCGCTCGACCGCGTGCACCCGCGCGGCGTTGGCCATGTCCTCGTTGACGCTGGTGTGGATGCCCCAAGCGGCCTCTTCGACGCTCACCCCGAGCGGATCGGCGATCGCCTTCCGGAGCACCGCTCTCGCGGCCTCGGCGTCCAGAGGCATGCTGCCACCGAGGAAGTAGCCCGGGTCAAGGTAGCCGAGCACCAGATCGGCGTCGGTGACGGTGGGTTCGGTGCCGCCCCGGCCGTAGCAGACCGGACCGGGCTCGGACCCCGCCGAGCCGGGCCCGACGGTCAGCAGCCCGAGCGTGTCGATGCGCGCGATCGACCCGCCGCCGACACCGATCTCGATCATGTCCGTGACCGGCACCCGCACCGGCAGCCCCGAGCCGGGCAGCAGCCGGTACTTCCGGTCCACCTCGAACTGGTGCGTGACCAGCGGCGCGCCGCCCGCGATCAGGCACAGCTTCGCCGTGGTGCCGCCCATGTCGAAGGCCAGCAGGTCGGGCGGGCCAGCAGCGGCCGCGGCGAGTGCTCCGCCCGCCGGACCGGACTCCAGGATGCGGATCGGGTACCGGGCCGCGGTGCCGACGGTCGCCAGCCCGCCGTTGGACAGCATGATGTGCGGCGCGCCGGCGATCCCGAGCCGCCGCAACCGGCGTTCGAGGTCGCGCAGGTAGCGCTCGGTGAGGTCCTGGACGTAGACGTTCGCGACCGTCGTCGACGCGCGCTCGAACTCGCGGATCTCGGGCACGACGTCGGAGGAGAGCGCGACACGCAGACCGGGCGCGACCTCGGCGAGGATTTCCGCCACCCGCCGTTCGTGCGCGGGGTTCGTGAAGGCGTGCAGGAAGCAGACCGCGACGGCTTCGATCCCGCGGGCGGCCAGTTCCCGGCCGAGCCTTACAACGTAAGTCTCGTCGAGCGCGGTCCGGACGGACCCGTCCGCGAGGATCCGCTCCGGAACGTCGAAGCGCAGGTGCCGCGGGACCAGCGGCGCGGGCAGTTCGAGGTGCAGGTCGTACAGCTCGTAGCGGTGCTCGCGGCGCATCTCCAGGACGTCGCGGAAGCCGGCGGTGGCGAGCAGTGCGGTGCGCGAGCCCGTGCGCTCGATCAGCGCGTTGGTCACCAGCGTCGTCCCGTGCACCACCTGCGTCACCGCGGAAGCGGCGATCCCGGCGTCCGCGAGCAGCGCGGCCAGCCCCTCCTCGACCGCGCGCGCCGGCTCGTCGTGCGTGGTCAGAACCTTGCCGACGGCGGCGATGCCGGCGTCGTCCACCGCGCAGAGGTCGGTGAACGTGCCGCCGATGTCGACGCCGATCCTCATGTCCGGTACCACCGCGGCGACGTGTTCAACGGCGGCTTCAGCTTGGCCTTCACCACCAGCACGTTCGGCTCGTCCGACTCGACGAACTCGCCGAGCAGCCGCCGGAACGCCCGCCCGAACCCGGACACGCGGTCGGCGTGCACGCCGAAGGACCGCGCGAGACCGACGAAGTCCGGGCTGTCCCAGTCGACCCCGCGGCGTTGCAGACCGGCGCGGTCCTGGTCGTAGCGCAGCATCCCGTAGCCGCCGTCGTCGACCAGCACGACGGTGACCGGCAGCTGCTCCTGCGCGAGCGTCGCAAGGTCGCCGCAGCCGTAGAGGAAACCGCCGTCGCCGGTGATGCAGACGGCCCGCCCGGTGCCGGCCGCCGCCGCGCCGAGCGACGCCGGGAAGCCGTAGCCGAGCGTGCCCCAGCCCATCGGGTACGCGAGCTTGCGCGGCGCCCGCACCCGGTGGAAGCCGCCGACCCAGTACCCGGCGACGCACATGTCGGACACCAGCACGGCGTCGGTCGGCAGCACTTCGTCCAAAGTGGACAGGAAGTCGTAGGCCTGCGGCTCTTCGTCGCGGATCCGCTGGCGCACGCGGCGGCCGATGCCGGCCAGCCGGAGCGTGATGTCGTCGAGGCCCGGCCGCTGCTTCGGCAACAGCCGTTCGACGATCGACCGCGCGTCCCCGACCAGCGTCAGGTCCGGCGGGTAGTTCTTGGCGGCGTCGTCGGCGTCGACGTTGACCGCGATCAGCTTGGGCGGCTTCGGCATCCGCCAGTTCTGCGTCATCAGGCCGTCGAAGTCGGTACCGATGGCGAGCACGACGTCGGCCTCGTCCCACAGCTCGCCGACCTCCGGCGTGTGCACCGGGTTCGGCGCCAGGCACGGGTGGTCCAGCGGCAGCAGCCCGCGCGCGCCGAACGTCGTGATCACGGGCGCGGCGAGCTTCTCCGCGAGCGCGCCGATCGCGTCGCCGGCCCCGGAGCGCAGCGCGCCGCCGCCGGCCCAGATCAGTGGCTGCCGCGCGTCGGACAGCATCGCCTCGGCCCGCGCGAGATCGGGAACGTCGACGTCGGGCTTGCGGTGCGGCGCGGGCGGACGGCGGTGCGGGACCGTCTCGCGCAGGTAGTCGGTGGGCACGCCGAGGTAGACGGGCCCGCTCTGCGGCTGCAGCGCGAGCCGCGCCGCGCGGTGCACGGTGGTGCCGATCTGGTCGGCGGCCCGCACGGTGAAGCCGCCCTTGGTCACCGGGGCGAACATGGCCTGCTGGTCCGAGGTTTCGTGCAGCACACCCCGGACGACGCCGGGCCGCCGCAGCGTCGAGGGGATGTCGGTGGCGACGACCAGCACCGGAGCCGCGGAGGCCATCGCTTCGCCGACCGCGCCGAGCGTGTTCGCGGCGCCCGGCCCGGTCGTCACGAGCGCGACACCGAGCTTTCCGGTCGCGCGCGCGTACCCGTCTGCGGCGTAGCCCGCGGTCTGTTCGTGGCGCACCCCGACGAGCTTGATGCGGGTCTCGGCCAGCGCCTCCCACAACGGCAGGTTGTGCACGCCCGGGAGGCCGAAGACGATCTCCGTTCCGAGCGCTTCAAGCGCGTCCACCAGCTCCCGAGCACCACTCACAGCCACGGCGCGGATACTGCCAGATCGTTGAACGATCGGGCAATCGACCCCTAGACGATGTGGCGCTCGACCGGTGCGGTACCGGCGCCCTCGAACCGCCGGACGTCCAGGCCCGCGATGTCCACCGACGTCGGCCGGCCCAGGTAGAGGTCCCGGATCAGCTCTCCGGCCGCCGGGCCCATCTGGAACCCGTGCCCGGAGAAGCCGGTCGCGTAGAGGAACCGCGACAGCAGGACGCTTTCCCCCACGATCTGGTTGCGGTCGGGCGTCACTTCGTACAACCCGGCCCATGCCGTGCGGATGCCCGCGTCGAGCACGGCCGGGATCCGCCGTCCCGCCACCTCGGCCAGCCGGGGCAGCCACTCGCCCGCCTCGTAGCGCGTGTCGAACCCGGGGAAGCCGTCGTCCTCGCAAACGGACATCGCCAGACCTGCGCCTTCGCGGTGGAAGTAGAACGCCGAGGGCAGCTCGATGGTCAGGGGCAGCGATTCCGGCAGGCCGGGCACCGGCCCGGTGAACACGACCTGCCGCCGGAACGGCCGCACCGGCAGGTCCAGCCCGGCCAGCTCGCCGACCCGCCCCGACCACGCGCCGGCCGCGCAGACCACCGCACCGGTCCGGACGAACCCCGCGGTCGTTGCGACGCCCGTCAGGACGCCACCGTCCCGTTCCACGCCGGTCACTTCGACGCCGGTCCGCAGCCGCGCACCGCACGCCCGCGCGGCTTTCGCGTAGCCCTGCACGACGGCGTCCGGCGTCGCCTTCGCGTCGTCCGGGGACCAGAGCGCGGCGACGATCCCGTCGGTTTCGAGCAGCGGGAGCAGCCGCTTCGCTTCCGCGGGGTCGAGCAGGTGGCTGCGCACGCCGTGCTCCCGCTGCAGCTCCGCGCACTGTCCGATTGCGCTGACGTCCGCGGGATCGGTGAGCAGGTACAGGTACCCGTCGCGCCGGAAGTCGATCTCGACGCCGAAGTCGCGCGAGAACGCGCTGTACGCGGCGAGCCCGCGCAGCCCCAGCTCGACGTTCACACGGCTGGTGAACGACGACCGGATGCCGCCCGCGGCCTTCGCCGTCGAGCCTTCGCCGAGCCCGCCGCGCTCCAGGAGCAGGACGTCGACGCCGGCTTCCGCCAACCGGAACGCGCAGCTCAGGCCGATGACACCACCGCCGATCACGACGCACTCGGCCATCGGTGGCAAGGACGTTTCCCCAGGCCCGCGGACGGTCATACTCGCCAATGTAGAACGTGATCCACCCACGGCCGCCGAGCGCGTAGAGTCGGCGTGCCGAGTGCGGAAGGTGATGTCCCATGGCGATGATGCCCGTGACCGACTCGATGTTCCTCCTCGTCGAAACGCGCGAGCATCCGATGCACGTGGGCGGTCTGCAGCTGTTCAAGAAACCCGACGGCGCCGGTCCGGAGTACCTGCGCGACGTCCGCCGGAACCTGCTCGAATCCGACAACATGCGCTCGGTCTTCCGGCGCCGCCCGGCCCGTCCGGTCAACACGATGGGCCACGTGGCCTGGTCCACCGACGCCGACCTCGAACTCGACTACCACTTCCGGCACTCCGCGCTGCCCCAGCCGGGCCGCATCCGCGAACTGCTGGAACTCACCAGCCGCTGGCACAGCACCCTGCTCGACCGGCACCGGCCGCTCTGGGAGACCCACCTCATCGAAGGTCTCGCCGACGGCCGGTTCGCCGTCTACACCAAGGTTCACCACGCGCTGATGGACGGCGTCTCCGCGCTGCGCCAGCTGCAGGGCACGCTCTCGGACGACCCCGCGGACCTGGATTGCCCGCCGTGGTGGGGCAGCCGGCGCAAGCCCGGCGAGGGCCGCGTCAAGCGCCCGCGCTCGTTGCTGCAGACCGCGAGCAAGACGGCCAACCAGCTCGCGAGCCTGGCGCCGGCGGCGATGAAGGTCGCGCGCGAAGCGTTCGGTGAACACACGTTAACGCTGCCCGGACAAGCACCGCGCACGATGCTCAACGTCCCGATCGGCGGCGCGCGCCGGTTCGCGGCGCAGTCGTGGTCGCTGGAGCGGGTCCGGAAGGTGGCGACCGCCGCCGGGGTGTCGCGCAACGACGTCGTGCTCGCGATGTGCTCCGGCGCGCTGCGGGACTACCTCATCGAGCAGCGCGCGCTGCCGGACGCGCCGCTCATCGCGATGGTGCCGGTGTCGCTGCGCCGCCAGAACGATCCCGGCGAAGCGGCGGGCAACAACATCGGCGCGCTGCTCTGCAACCTCGCCACCGACCTGCCGGACGCGGGCAAGCGGCTGGTCACGATCCACCAGTCGATGCGCAACGGCAAGCGGCTGTTCTCGGAGCTGACTCCGTTGCAGACGCTGTTGTTATCGGCGGTTAACGTCGCGCAGCTCGGCGTCTCGCCGATCCCGGGCGTCGTCAACAACACGCGGCCGCCGTTCAACCTGGTGATCTCGAACGTGCCCGGCCCGCGCAAGCAGATGTACTGGAACGGCGCGCAGCTCGACGGCATCTACCCGGCGTCGGTGCTGCTCGACGGCCAGGCCGTGAACATCACGCTCACCAGCAACGGCGACAACCTCGACTTCGGCGTCACGGGCTGCCGCCGGAGCGTGCCGCACCTGCAGCGGATCCTGACGCACCTCGACACGGCGCTGGTCGAACTGGAAGCGGCGGTCCGGTAGCCCGCTGACCGGCACCGCACTGCGCCATCGGAAGGAAACTTTCCGAACTCCCCGGCCAAACCCTGGTCAGCCGCCCGGCCGCGCTCTTACCGTGACGGCGATCAGTTCCCGGGAGAGGAGCAGGAAATGACCGAGGTGTGGACGACTCCCGACTTCGTCGAATACGAAACCCCCATGGAGGTCACCGCCTACGCGGCTCGCATGGCGGACTGACGTGCTCGTCGAGCCGCTCGCGGAAAGCGCCTTCATCGCGGCCCTGCGCGGTCTTTCGCACCGGTACTGGGGCACGCACCCGTTCCACCACCGGCTGCACGCGGGCGAGCTCGACGCGCACGAACTGCGGCTCTGGGCCGCGAACCGGTGGTACTACCAGCAGGCGCTGCCGCAGAAGGACGCGGCGATCATCAGCAACTGCCCGCTCCCGGAGATCCGGCGCCAGTGGCTCGACCGGATCGTCTACCACGACGGGACGAGCGCCGGCAGCAGCGGAACCGAACGCTGGCTGCGGCTCTGCGAAGCGGTCGGCCTCGACCGCGAAGAAGTGCTCGACGAGCGGCACGTCGCCCCCGGGGTCCGGTTCGCCGTCGACGCGTATGTGACTTTCGCGCGCACGAAGCCGTGGTGGGAAGCGGTGGCTTCGGGACTGACCGAGATGTTCGCCGGCCACCTGATGCGGCAGCGCGTCGCGGACATGCTCGCGCACTACTCCTGGATCGCGCCTGCCGACCTCGCCTACTTCACCAACCGCATCGACAAGGTCGCCGGCGAAGGCAAGGACACGCTCGACATCGTCGTCCGCCACTGCGTGACGCGCGAGCAGCAGGACCGCGCGATCGCCGCGCTGTCGTTCAAGTGCGACGTGCTGTGGTCCGTGCTGGACGCCGTCGAGCGGGCGGCGCGGTGATCACCGCGGGTTCGGTACCGCAGCTCCGGCGGGGTGTCCGATTGTCGTTCGACCACGTCCGGGAGACCCACGTGCTGCTGTTCCCGGAAGGCGTCCTGGTGCCGAACGCGACCGCGGCCGCGGTGCTCGAACTCTGCGACGGCGCCCGCCGCGTCTCCGACATCACCGCGGTGCTGGAGCGGCGCTACACCGGCGTCCGCGAGCAGGACGTCCTCGACGTGCTGGCGCGGCTGGGCGAACGGCGGGTCGTCGCGTGGACGTGACCCCGCCGCTCGGACTCCTGGCCGAGCTGACCCACCGCTGTCCGCTGCACTGTCCTTATTGCTCCAACCCGGTGGAGCTGACCAAGCGGGACGCCGAACTGTCCACCGCGGACTGGCTGTCGGTGCTGTCCCAGGCACGCGAGCTGGGCGTGCTGCAGGTGCACTTGTCCGGCGGTGAACCGCTGCTCCGCCCGGACCTGCCCGAGCTGGTCGCGCACGCGAGTTCGCTCGGCTGCTACGTCAACCTGGTCACCTCCGGGCTCGGGCTGACGTCCGCGCGGCTGTCCGGGCTCGTCGAACGCGGGCTGGCGCACGTCCAGCTGTCCGCGCAAGGGTCGATACGGGAGCGTTCCGACGAACTGGCCGGCGCGCGGGCGTTCGACCACAAGCTCGCCGCGGCCGCCGCGATCAAGGCCGCCGGACTGCCGCTGTCGCTCAACGTCGTCCTGCACCGGCGCAACCACGACCAGCTCGCCGGGATCATCGAACTGGCCGAGCGGATGGGCGCGGACCGCCTGGAGCTCGCGAACACGCAGTACTACGGCTGGGCGCTGCGCAACCGCGACGCGCTGATGCCGACGGCCGAGCAACTCGCGGCCGCCGAGCCGATCGTGCGCGCGGCCGTCGCCCGGCTGGGCGGCACGATGGAGATCGTCTACGTCGTCGCGGACTACCACGAGCCGTACCCGAAGCCGTGCATGTACGGCTGGGGCGCGCGGCAGCTGACCGTCGCGCCGGACGGGACGGTGCTGCCGTGCCCGGCGGCTTCGGCGATCTCGACCCTGCGGTTGTCCTCGGTGCGGGACACGCCGCTGGCCGACATCTGGTACCGCTCGGAGTCGTTCAACGCCTACCGCGGCGAGGACTGGATGACCGAGCCGTGCCGCACCTGCGATCGCCGCGGGCTCGACTTCGGCGGCTGCCGCTGCCAGGCGTTCCTGCTCACCGGCGACGCCGCGGCGACCGACCCGGTGTGCTCGCGGTCGCCGCAGCGTGAGGTTGTCGACCTGGTGCTGACCCGGCCTCCGGTCGCGGACGTGGTGATGCGCGGGTGAAGGTGATCCTGCTCGGCACCGCGGCGGGCGGCGGCTGTCCGCAGTGGAACTGCGCGTGCCGCCGGTGCACGGCCGGGCTGCCGCCGCGGACGCAGGACTGCGTCGCGATCAGCGCGGACGGCGACGGCTGGTTCCTGCTCAACTGCTCGCCGGACATCCGCGCGCAGATCCTCGGAACACCGGCGCTGCGCGCCGGACCGGGCCCGCGGGACATCCCGTTGCGCGGGGTGCTGCTCACCGACGCCGAACTCGACCACGCGCTCGGCCTGCTGATGCTCCGCGAGGCGGGCGGGCTCCCGGTGTGGGCGCCGGACGCGGTGCTGCGTGCGCTGACGCCGTTCCGCGAGATCGCCGACAGCTACGGGGACTGGACCTGGTCGTCCCCGGCGGACCTGCCGGGGCTGCACGTCCGGGTGCTGCCGGTGAGCGACAAGAAGCCGAAGTACGTGTCCGCCGCCGAGGCCGGGCCGTCGGTGGTCGCCTACCGGATCGAAGACGGCGCGACCGGCGGTGTGCTGGTTTACGCGCCGTGCCTGAAGAGCTGGCCCGCCGGCTTCGACGCGTTCGTCGCGGACGCGGATCTCGTGCTGCTGGACGGGACGTTCTACGCACCGGACGAGATGGCCGGGGTCGGCGGACCGGACCAGCTCGCGATGGGTCACCTGCCGATCACCGCGAGCCTGGCCCGCATCGCCGGGCGGCCCTGGGCGTTCACCCACCTCAACAACACGAACCCGGTGCTGGACCCGGCGTCCGCCGAACACGCCGCCGTGCTCGCCGCGGGCGCCCTGCTGCCCGCGGACGGAGCGGAGTTTTCGCTCTAGGCGAGACCCCCAAATAACTCTTTGACGGTTGTGGCAGACTGATCCCCATGCCCCACGACCACCTCCGGGTACTGGCCCACCCGCTCCGCATGCGCATCCTGTCCCTCCTGACGGGGACGGCGATGAGCGCCGCCGAAGCCGCGCGCGAACTCGGCGAGACGCAGGCGAACACCAGCTACCACCTCCGCCGCCTGCACGACGCCGGCCTGCTCGAGGTGGCCGAGGAGGTCGAGATCCGCGGCGGCCGCGCGAAGCGCTACCGGCACAACCCGGAGTCGGGCAGGCGCCTCACGAGCCGCGACCCGGGCGAAGAGCGGTTGCTGACGAAGGCGATCGCGGCAGAGCTGTTGCGCCGCGCGGACTCGCGCGCCGCGCAGCGACCGGCGTCCCTGACCGACGCCGAGCTGTGGGTGGCCCCGGAGGTGTGGGCGCGGTTGCTGAAGCAGGCGACCGAGCTGAGCCAGGAGCTGCACGACGCGGCCCAGCCACCCCGGACGCCGGGGACGGTCCGGATCAGCGCCAGCGTCGCCCTGTTCGAACTGACGGCCGGTTCGGCGGAACCGCAGTGAGCGCACTGTCCGGCAACCGCTGTTCCCGCTCCTGAACGCCCCGTCCCCGACCACCCGCTCCCAGAATCGGACCAGTCCCGTGCTCCCACTGCTCGCCCCGCTGCGCGAAAACCGCTTCCGCGCCCTCGTCACCGGCCGGACGTTCGCCGACTTCGCCAACGCCGTCGCGCCCTTCGCGCTCGCCTTCGCCGTCGTCGATCTGACCGGCTCGGCCGTGGACCTCGGCATCGTCGTCGGCGCGCGGTCGCTGGCCAACGTGCTGCTCGTGCTGTTCGGCGGGATGCTGGCCGACCGGCTGCCGCGGTCGGTGATCCTGCAGGGCACCGAAACCGCCGCCGCGCTCACGCAGGCCGCCATCGCCGCGAGTGTGCTCTGCGGCTTCGCGTCCATCCCGCTGCTGGTCGGGCTCAGCCTGGTCAACGGCGCGGTCTCGGCCATCTCGCTGCCCGCCGCCGCTTCGCTGACGCCGTTGACCGTCCCGGCGTCGCAGCTCGCGCAGGCGAACGCGCTGGTCCGGCTGCTCTCCAACGCCGGCCGCATCGCCGGCGCCGGGCTCGCCGGGGTCCTCGTCGCCTTCGCCGGGTCCGGCTGGGCGCTCGGCGGCAACGCCGTGCTCTTCCTCGCCGCCGCGGTGGCGTACCGCCGGATCCGGCTGCCGCGCGGCGAACGGGTTCCCGGCAGCCGCCCCCTCGCCGAACTCGGCGAAGGCTGGCGGGAGTTCCGCGCGCGGTCCTGGGTGTGGCTGGTGGTGCTGCAGTTCATGATCGTCAACGCCGTGAACGCGGGCGCGCTGCTGGTGATCGGCCCGCTGGTCGCCGACGACGCCTTCGGCCGCACCGGCTGGGGGCTCGCGCTGGCCGTCCAGACGGCCGGGTCGCTGCTCGGCGGCGTCGTCGCGGCGCACTGGCAACCGCGGCGGATGCTCCTGATCGGCGTCGCGCTGACCGCGGTCGACGCGCTGCCGATGTTCGCCCTCGGCCAGACCCCGTACCTGCTGCCGCTGCTGTTCGCGATGTTCCTCGCGGGCGTCGCGATCGAGCAGTTCGCCGTCGCGTGGGACGTCTCCCTGCAGGAGAACATCCCGCCCGAGAAGCTCGCCCGGGTGTACTCCTACGACATGCTCGGCTCGTTCATCGCGATGCCGCTCGGCCAGATCGCCGCGGGCCCGCTGGCCGAGCACGCCGGCCGCGAAGCGACCCTGCTCGGCGGCGCGACCCTGGTCGTCGCGGCGACCGCACTCGTCGCCGTCCACCCCCAGGTCCGCGGCCTGGTCCGCCGGCGCCGGAGCCCGGCGGACGTGGGTTAACGGCTCGCGCGGGGCTCCGGGGTCAGATCGCGGTGGCCGTCGAGACGCCACCAGCTCTCCAGCGTTTCGCGCAGCGCCTTCAGCAGCTCGCCACCCGTTTCCAGGGGCACGAGAGCGGCCTTGCCGTCGTCCACGCGCAGGGCCGCCGACAAGCGGTTGCCCTGCTCGACCAGCCCGACCACGACCCGGGTGGGCCGCCCGGTCGCGTCGGTGGTCGGGATGGCTCGTTCGTAGCGCCAGACTTCAGCGGTCACCCGGCCGACAGTGGCACAGCTTTCCCCGCTCCGGCCGCCGTTTCACCCTAAGGGGGTCAGCTGGGCGACCAGGGCCGCACTTCCTCCAGCAGCTTCGCCACGGCGAGCACGAGGTCGTCCGAATGGCGCGGGCCGACGATCTGCAAGCCCACCGGCAGCCCCGCCGACGTCCGCCCCGCCGGGACGCTGATCGCCGGCTGCTGCGTCATGTTGAACGGGTACGTGAACGGCGTCCACTCCGGCCACTCGCTCAGCCCGCTGCCCGGCGGCACGTTGTGGCCCGCCTCGAACGCCGCGATCGGGACGGTCGGGGTGATCAGCACGTCGTAGCGCGTGTGGAACTCGCCCATCAGGATGCCGAGCGCCGCGCGTTCGGCCGTCGCGTCGAGGTAGTCGCTCGCGCTCCACGTCTTGCCGAGCTCCCAGACCTCGCGCAGGCCCGGGTCGGTCCGCTCCTCGGAACCCGGCGGGAACGTGCCGAGCAGCTTCGCCGCGCCCGACGACCACAGGATGTCGAACGCCGGTTTCGGGTCCGCGAACCCGGGATCGGTCTCCTCGATGTGCAGTCCCGCGTCCCCCAGCGCGCGCACCGCCGCGGCGACGATCGCCGCCACCTCCGGGTCGACGTCGACGTAGCCGAGCGTCGGCGAGAACGCCGCGATCAGGCCGCGCACGTCCCGCCGGACGGCCTCGCGGTACGACGCCACCGGCGGCGCCAGCGCGGCCGGGTCGCGGTGGTCCGGAATCGACAGGACGTCCAGCAGCAGCGCGGTGTCGTCCACCGAGCGCGCCATCGGCCCGGCGTGCGAGAGCGGCCCGAACGGGCTCGCCGGGTACAGCGGGATGCGCCCGTGCGTCGGCTTGAGCCCGACGATGCCGCAGAACGACGCCGGGATCCGCACCGAGCCGCCGCCGTCGGTGCCGACCGACAGCTCGCCCATCCCGGCCGCGACCGCCGCGGCGCTGCCACCGCTCGACCCGCCGGCCGTCTTCGAGGGGTCGACGGGGTTGCGCGTGATGCCGCACAGCGGGCTGTCCGTGACGCCCTTCCACGCGATCTCGGGCGTGGTCGTCTTGCCCAGCAGCACCAGTCCCGCCTCGCGCATCCGCGCGGCGACCGGGCTGTCGACGTCCCACGGCTGATCCGGGCTGATGCTCCGCGAGCCGCGGACGGTCGGCCAGCCCTGCGTGAGGAACATGTCCTTGATCGACGCGGGCACGCCGTCGAGCCAGCCGATCGGGTTCCCGTCCCGCCAGCGGATCTCGGACGCCTTGGCCTGCTCGAGCGCCTGGTCGGCGTCGACGAGGCAGTAGGCATTGCACTCGCCGTCCCGGGCTTCGATGGCCTGCAGCGCGTTCTGCGTCGCCTCGATCGGCGAAAGCTCGCCGGTCGCGTAGGCGGCGACGAGCTCACTGGCGGTCAGCATCCTGTCGTTCATCCGGCTCCCTGGTTCCCCGACGGCACGTAGCCGAGCGTCTTGTCGACGACATTGCGCAGCGGCTCCCCAGCCTGCCAGCGGCGGAAGTTCTCGGAGAACACCTCGACGAGCGTGTTCCGCCAGCCGGCGAAGTCACCGGACATGTGCGGCGAGACCAGCACGTCCGCCATGCTCCACAGCGGGCTTTCCGGCGGCAGCGGCTCGGTGTCGAACACGTCGAGCGCGGCGCCGGCGATGGACCCGCTCCGCAGCGCGTCGACCAGGTCGGACGTCACGACCAGCTCGCCCCGGCCGACGTTGACGAACCGCGCCGACGGCTTCATCGCGGCGAACGCGCGCGCGTCGAACATGCCTTTGGTGTGCTCGGTCAGCGGCGCCACGGCGACGACGTAGTCGGCGTGCGGCAGCACCTCGGTGAGCCGCGCGGACTCGTGCACGACACCGAAGTCGGGATCCCCGGTGCGCTCCCGGCGCCCGGCACCGCTCACCCGCATTCCGGCGGCGCGCAGCAGCCGCGCGATGGCCCGGCCGATCGGCCCTGTGCCGACGACCAGCACCTCACGCCCGGCGATGCGCTCGCTCTCGCGGTGCTGCCAGCGGCGCTCGCGCTGCAGGTCGTGCGAGCGCGCGAAGTCCTTCGCGAACGCGAGGACGACGCCCAGCACGTACTCCGCGATGGCGCCGTCGAAGACTCCCCGCGAGTTCGTGAGGACCACGTCGCTCTCCACCAGCCCGGGGAACAGCACCGGGTCGACGCCCGCGCTCGCGATGTGCAGCCAGCGCAGGCGGTCGGCTGCGTGCCAGGCCCCCGGCACGGCCGTGGAGAGGAAGTCGTAGACGAACAACGCGTCGGCTCCGGCCAGCGCTTCGGCCAGGCCCGCCGCGTCCGTGTAACGCACGACCGCCCCGGATTCGACAGCACGCATGTCCGGTGGGCGGTGCTCGCCACAGAGCACTGCCAGGACCGGAGCTTCCTGGTTTTCCGAGGCGATCACGTTGACACGGTAAAAGCGGCTCGTATGATTGTCAACAATCCGAGGAACGCCCCCCGGAGCACCGGACGTGTCATCAAGTGCAGACGTATTCCGGAGGCTGAGCCTTGGATTTCGACTTCCTGGCGTTCGACGGCCCGCTCGCCCAGCGGGGCATCGGTGTGATCGCCCCGTTCGACCTCGCGCTGGAGCGCGAACTCTGGCGGTGGGTGCCGATGGAGGTGTCCCTCCACCTGGCCCGAACGCCGTACGAACCGGTGCCGGTCAGCATGGAGATGGCACGCCTCGTCAGCGACAGCCACCACCTGGCCAGCGCCACCCGCGACGTCCTGCACGTCGAGCCCGAGGTCGTCGCCTACCTCTGCACGTCCGGCAGCTTCGTCAACGGCGTCGACTACGAGCGCTCGCTGACGAAGGCGATCTGCGACGCCGGCGCGCCGGACGCCGTCACCACTTCGGGCGCGCTGGCCGAGGTGCTGCACCAGCTCGACCTCCACCGGGTCTCGGTGCTTACGCCGTACGACGGCGACCTCACCCAGGCCCTGCACGACTTCCTCGGCGAGCTGAACGTCGAGACCGTCGCCAGCGACCACCTCGGCCTGGGCGGCGGCATCTGGAAGGTCAGCTACCGGACCATCGCCGAGCGCATCCTCGCCGCCGACCACGGCGCCGCCGAAGCGATCTTCGTCAGCTGCACCAACCTCCCCACCTACGACCTGATCGAGCCGCTGGAGACCGCGCTCGGCAAGCCGGTGCTCACCGCCAACCAGCTGACGATGTGGGCGTGCCTGCAACGGATGGGCCTCCCGATCGTCGGACCCGGGAAGTGGCTCCGTGACGTGTCGTGAGAGAGCGCGCCCGCCCGGCGCCCGGAGCGACCCCGACGTGGACGAACATGTCGGGGAGCGCCCGGCAGGTCGTGAAGGCTTTCCTTGACCACCCCTCTAGCATTGTCGACAATTTGCGTCCCTCCGGAGGTTCCGTGACCACGATCGGCTTCATCTACCCCGACCACGCGGCCGAAGACGACTACCCGCTGGCCGAGCAGCTGCTCGGCGGGATGGCCGCCGATGAAGGCGACATCCGGCTCGCGGTCGAGCACATCTACGGCACCGACAAGCACGCGGTGGCCGAACTGCTCGACCTCGGCAGCGAAAGCCGACTCGCCGACGGCGCCGGGCTGCTCAAGAAGCACGAGCCCGACGCGGTCATCTGGGCCTGCACCAGCGGCAGCTTCGTCTACGGCTGGGACGGCGCCCGCGACCAGGCCGACCGCCTGGCCGCCGTCGCCGGGGTTCCGGCCTCCAGCACCTCCTTCGCGTTCGTGCACGCCGCGCGCGCCCTGGGCGTCAAGCGCGTCGCCGTGGCCGCCAGCTACCCGGACGACATCGCCCGGCTGTTCGTCGACTTCCTCAAGGCCGGCGGCGTCGAGGTCGTGTCCATGGCGAGCGCGGACATCATCACGGCTGCCGAGGTCGGCGCCATGAGCCCGGAGGCCGTCGTCGAGCTCGCCGTGCGCCACGACCACCCGGACGCCGACGCCGTCCTCGTGCCGGACACCGCGATGCGGACCCTCGCCGAGATCAACGCCATCGAAGCCGCGTTGAAGAAGCCCGTGCTGACCGCCAACCAGGTCACGGTGTGGGAGGGGCTGCGCCTGACCGGGCAGCACCGCCTCGTCCGCTCGCTCGGCGCCCTCTTCCGCCATCTGCCGGACGGGAGCGCCTGACATGGCCCTGCCGCCGGGCACGCTGCCCGAGATCGAGCCGGTCAGCCGCGAGTCGACGGCCGCCGTCATCGCCCGCCAGCTGCGTGACGCGATCATGACCGGCGCCCTCCCGCCCGGGACCCAGCTCGGCGAAACCGAGCTGGCCGCACGGTTCCAGGTGTCACGGGGGCCGCTCCGGGAGGCCATGCAGCACCTGGTCTCCGAGGGGCTCCTCCGCAGTGAGCGGCACCGCGGGCTGTTCGTGATCGACCTCGAGCCCGGCGACGTTTACGACATTTACGCAGCTCGAACGGCGATCGAACGCGCCGCGATGCTTCGCGCGCTTCGGGGCGGGGACCGCGACCGGATCGCGGACCTGCTCGAACACACCGTCGCGGAGATGGCGACCGCCGCGAGTGAAGACGATCCGAACGCGCTCTCCACCGCGGACCTCAAGTTCCACGAGGCCCTCATCGACGCTTCGGGCAGCAAGCGGCTCGTCCGGATGGCCCGGACGCTCCTCATCGAGACGCGGATGTGCCTCACCGCGCTGCAGGGCACTTACCAGCGGGTCGAAGAGCGCGTGGAAGAGCACACGAAGCTCATCCAGGCGCTGCGGGACGGCGACGAGGAGACGGCGCTTGCGCTCCTCGAGGCGCACATGGAGGACGCGGTGCAGCGGCTCGCGCCCGGCACCAGCCTCCGGGACGGGCACGCGCCGCCAGTACCGGGAAACGCTTGACCGGAAGGCCGCCAAGCGCGACCGCAGGGGTGACACGCGGACCGTGACGGACGGCCCGCGCACCCCGGTGACAGGCTCGTCCGCCCACGCCGCCGATTCGCCCGCCGCCGCGGCCCGCTCGTCCGCCCACGCCGCGGGCTCGTCCGCCGCCGGTTCATCCGCCGCCGGCTCGGCCACGGGTGCGGCCCGCTTGCCCGGCCCGACGGCGGACTCGTCCGCCCAGCCGGGCATTTCGTCCGCCCAGACGCCCCGCTCGTCCAGCCAGGTCGGCTCGTCCAGCCGGACGGTCACCATGCCCGCCCGGCCGGACGGCACGCGTGCGTGGACGGCGGGCACGGGTATCGGGAAACAGTTCCTGGGCACTCTGCACGCGCAGTCAGCCGGCACGGCGCACCCCCAGCACCGGCTGGCCGCCCCGGCCGTCGCGGAAGTCGGGCGACCACGGCCAGCGGCCCTGCTCGTCCGCGTGGACCAGTTGCAGCGCACGGATTTCCGGGCCGTACAGGGCGACCGCGAACACCAGGTGCGCCGACGGCTCCGTCAGCGGGACGACCTCGACCACGGGACCGTCCCGCAGCGGAATCCGTTCCCCCGGCTCGGGTGGCGACGCGTGCAGCGTGTGCGACGCCAGGTCGTTGAGCAGTTCGGCGGCTTCTTCGAGCGGCAAGCCGGTCGTGACCAGTTCGGGCAGGCCGTACCCGCTGAGCCCGATCGTGTAGGCCCACGGCGGATAAAGCTCGTTGCCCTCCACGCCTTGCACGAGCCAGCCCCGGTCGGCCACCTTCTCCTGGAGCATCGTCAGGTAGTCGGACTGTGGCCGATCCGGGTTTTCACATTGCCAGCACATCGGTTTCTCCTCCCCCTCGGTGGGCTTGGGGCCACCGTGCCGGAGGGCACCGACAAAAACTCAGCCCAGCGCTTCGGCCACCGCCGTGCCGAGCCGTTCTGTGGTATCCGTGCCGCCGAGGTCGGGGGTGCGGACGCGGCCCTCGTCGAGGACCCGGTCCACGGCGGCGCGGATCGCTTGCGCGGCAACGGTTTCACCCAGGTGTTCGACCAGCATCGCGGCCGCCAGGATCTGCGCCACGGGGTTCGCGATCCCCTGTCCGGCGATGTCCGGGGCGCTCCCGTGGACCGCCTCGAACATCGACGGGGATTCACCCGATGGGTTGATGTTGCCGGACGGCGCCATGCCGAGCCCGCCCGTGATCGCGGCCGCCAGGTCGCTCAGGATGTCCCCGAAGAGGTTCGACGCCACCACGACGTCGAGCCGGTCCGGCGCCTGAACCATCCGCGCGGCCAACGCGTCCACGTGCATCCGTTCACTGCGCACATCCGGGAACTCCGCGGCCACCTCGGCGAAGATCTCGTCCCAGAACGGCATCGAGTGGATCAGGCCGTTGGACTTCGTCGCCGAGCAGACGCGCGAAGACCGCGTACGCGCCAACTCGAACGCGTACCGGATGATCCGTTCGACGCCGACGCGCGTGAAAACCGATTCCTGCAGCACGAATTCGTCCGGCCGCCCGGCGTTGTGCCGCCCGCCGATCGCCGAGTACTCCCCTTCGGAGTTCTCGCGGACGATGACCAGCTCCAGCTCCTCGGCCTTGCGCCCGGCCAGCACGGACGTCGTGCCCGGGAGCAGCCGCACCGGGCGCAGGTTGACGTACTGCTGGAACGCGCGCCGCAGCGGGATCAGCAGGCCCCACAGCGAAACGTGGTCCGGGACGCCGGGGAAGCCGACCGCGCCGAGCAGGATCCCGTCGTAGGCCGAAAGCTGCGCGACGCCGTCTTCCGGCATCATCGCGCCGAGTTGCGCGTACCGTTCGCAACTCCAGTCGAATTCGGTCCACTCCAAGGAAAAGCCGAAGCGGGCGGACACCCGGTCGAGGACCTTGCGGGCCTCGACCGTGACGTCGACACCGATCCCGTCGCCCGGGATGCTCGCCAAGCGGTAGGTCGTCACAGGGCCACCGCGATGTACTTGGTCTCCAGGAACTCCTCGATGCCGACCGTGCCGCCCTCGCGGCCGAGGCCGGACGCCTTGATCCCGCCGAACGGCGCCGCCGGGTTCGAGACGATGCCCTGGTTGAGCCCGATCATGCCGGCTTCGAGGGCCTCGGACACGCGCAGCGCGCGCTTGAGGTCGCTGGTGAAGACGTAGGAGACGAGACCGAATTCGGTGTCGTTCGCCTTCGCCACCGCCTCTTCCTCGGTGTCGAACGGGGTGATCGGCGCGACCGGCCCGAAGATCTCCTCGTGCGTCAACCGCGCCTCCTGCGGGACGTCGGTGAGCACGGTGGCCTGGTAGAAGTGACCGGGCCCGTCGACGCCGGCGCCGCCGGTGAGCACCCGCGCGCCGCGGTCGGTGGCGTCCTTGACCAGCTCCGTCACCTTGTCGACGGCCTTGTCGTCGATCAGCGGGCCGACCACGACGTCCTTCTCGGTGCCGCGGCCCATCGGCAGCGCCTGCATGCGCTCGGTCAGCCGCCGCGAAAACTCCTCGACGACGCCGCGCTGCACGTAGAACCGGTTCGCCGCGGTGCACGCCTCGCCGATGTTGCGCATCTTCGCCTGCATCGCGCCGTCGATCGCCGCGTCCATGTCGGCGTCGTCGAAGACCAGGAACGGCGCGTTGCCGCCCAGCTCCATCGATGTGCGGAGGATCTTGTCGGCGCACTGCTCCAGCAGCTTGCGGCCGACGCCGGTGGACCCGGTGAACGAGAGCTTGCGGGCCCGGCCGTCGCGGATCAGCGGTTCCATCACGCCGCCGGAGTCGCTGGTCGTGATGACGTTGAGCACGCCTTCGGGCAGCCCGGCTTCGGCGAGGATGCCGGCCAGCGCGAGCATCGACAGCGGAGTCTGCGCGGCGGGCTTGATCACCGACGTGCAGCCCGCGGCGATCGCCGGGCCGATCTTGCGGGTGCCCATCGCCATCGGGAAGTTCCACGGCGTGATCAGCAGCGTCGGGCCGACCGGCTGCTTCGTGATGAGGAACCGGCCCACGCCGTTCGGGGCGGTCGCGAAGCCGCCGTCGATGCGGACGGCCTCTTCGGCGAACCACCGGAAGAACTCCGCCGCGTAGGCGATTTCCCCCTTCGACTCCGCGAGCGGCTTGCCCATCTCGAGCGTCATGAGCAGCGCCAGCTCCTCCTGGCGCTGCATCAGCAGCTCGTACCCCCGGCGCAGGATCTCACCGCGCTCCCGCGGCGCCATCTTCGCGAAATCCGCTTGCGCGGCGACGGCGGCGTCCAGCGCGGCGAGGCCGTCCGCCGGGGAGGCGTCGGCGACCTGGCACAGCTCCTTGCCGGTGGCCGGGTCGACCACCGGGAACGTCTTCCCGGACTCGGCGGCGACCCACTTGCCGCCGATGAACAGTTCCTTGCCGACCGCGTCGACGACGCCGGACTCGGTGCTCACGCTCATCCCGACTGCTCCTCACGTGTTGTCCCGAGGGCCATGCTATGGATATTGTCAACAATCGACAACCCGCTCAACCGACCTAGGAGCACGCTGCCATGGCCCAGCTATCTCCGCTGCTCAAGCAGGCAACGCCCGTCGTGGTCGACCACGGTGAAGGGGTTTACCTCTACGACGTCGACGGCAAACGCCACCTCGACTTCACCGCCGGCATCGGCGTCACGAGCACCGGGCACTGCCACCCGCACGTCGTGCGCGCGGCGCAGGAGCAGATCGGCAAGCTCGTCCACGGGCAGTACACGACGGTGATGCACCGGCCCCTGCTCGAGCTCACCGAGCGCCTCGGCGCCGTCCTGCCGAACGGACTGGACTCGCTCTTCTACGCGAACTCGGGCAGCGAAGCCGTCGAAGCGGCGTTGCGCCTTGCGCGGCAAGCGACGAAGCGCCCGAACGTCGTCGTCATGCAGGGCGGCTTCCACGGCCGGACGGTCGCGGCGGCGTCGATGACCACGTCCGGGACGCGGTTCAGCGCCGGCATCGGCCCGCTGATGGCGGGCGTGCACGTCGCGCCGTTCCCCTACGCCTACCACTACGGCTGGGACGAGCAGACCGCGACGAAGTTCGCGCTGCGCGAGCTGGACTTCCTGTTCCAGACGGTCAGCGCGCCCAACGAGACCGCCGCGATCTTCGTCGAGCCGGTGCTCGGCGAGGGCGGCTACGTCCCGGCGAACACCGAGTTCATGGCGGGCCTGCGCGAGCGCGCCGACCGGCACGGCATCCTGCTGGTCGTCGACGAGATCCAGACCGGCTTCGGCCGCACCGGCAAGTTCTGGGGCCACGACCACTTCGACGTCTCCCCCGACATCGTGCTCATCGCGAAGGGACTGGCGAGCGGCTTCCCGCTGTCCGGCATCGCCGCTTCGCAGGAGCTGATGGCGAAGGCGTTCCCGGGATCGCAGGGCGGCACGTACGGCGGCAACGCCGTCTCGTGCGCGGCGGCGATCGCGACGCTCGAGGTCATCCAGCGGGAGAACCTGGTGGAGAACGCCGCCGAGCGCGGGCGTCAGCTGCTCGAAGGGGCGCGGGTGATCGCGGACAAGACGCCGGCGATCGGCGAGGTGCGCGGCCTCGGGCTGCTGGTCGGCTCGGAGTTCACCACTGCGGACGGCGAGCCCGACGCGGCGACGGCGGCGGCCGCGCAGCAGACCGCGTCGAAGAACGGCCTGCTGCTGCTCACCTGCGGGCCGTACATGAACGTCGTCCGCATGGTGCCGCCGCTGGTCGTCAACGCCGAGCAGGTCGACGACGCGCTGCGCATCTGGGGCGAGGTCGTCGCGTCGGTCACGGGGAGCTGAGCATGGCGCGGTACATCACGATCACGCTCGACAAGCGCGGGGTCTCCTGCCGGGCCCGGCTGCTCGACGACGAGGCGCCGCGCACCTGCAAAGCGGTGTGGGACGCGTTGCCGCAGAGCGGTTCCGCCTACCACGCGAAGTACGCGCGCAACGAGGTCTACACGCTCGTGCCGCCGTTCGCGGAGCCGAAGCCGGGGCGGGAGAACCCGACCATCACGCCGATCCCGGGCGACGTCGTGTACTTCGGCTTCGAAGCCTGGGAGATCGGCAATCCCGCGTACGGCTACGACGAAGCCAGCGAAGCACACAGCGACCAGGGCGCGACCGACCTCGCGATCTTCTACGGGCGCAACAACCTGCTGATCAACGGCGACGCGGGCTGGGTGCCCGGCAACGTGTTCGCCACGATCGAGGAGGGCCTGACCGAGATGGCGGCGGCCGCGCAAGACCTGTGGCTGCGGGGCGTGGAGGGCGAGACGCTCTCGTTCGCGCGAGCCTGATTCCCTTCTCCCCCAAGGGGACGCCGGGTGCGGATCACCGCGCCCGGCGTCCCCTTTTCCCTGCTTGGCGCCACTCGAATGGGTGATCGTCGGAATCTCACCTTTCGTGTCCGGCGATCACCGGATCGAGCTAGCCGCATACCCGGGATGCCGGATCAAGACCGGAATCACCGACAGTGATGATCGACTCGCCCGCTACCCAGAGTGGCTGACCGCCGAAATGAGCACCCCGGCGTCAAACACGAAGGGATTACGTGTTTAGAGTAGGAAGATTCCGCGATACCGGAACCGCCCGGAAACGGCTCTTTGACAGCTCGCCAGCACGGTGAAAACCTGACTCCGCTCTTACCGGAGCATCTCCAGGGAAATCATTTTGAGTCACTGAAGGAGCCATTCCATGCAGACGTTCGCCCAGCACGCGCACTACTGCCACGACATCATCTCGGGCGCGCTGGCGCACCTCGCGCACCTCATCGGCTGGCTCGTCTGATCCAGGCCCGAACCGGACGGTCAGGCCGCGGGAAACCGCGGCCTGACCGTTTTCAGCTCAGCTCACCCAGCCTCGCGAAATCGTCGTCGGAAAGCTCGATTCCTGCGGCACCGCAGTTTTCTTCGAGGTGCGCGATCGACGACGTGCCGGGAATGGGGATCACCACGGGCGAACGGCGCAGCAACCAGGCGAGGGACACCTGGGCGGGTGTCGCGCCGAGCCCGGCCGCGACCTTTCCGAGTACCCCGCCGCCCGTCGCGTGGTCACCGCGCGCGATCGGCAGCCACGGCACGAACGCGATCCCCTCGCGCTCGCAGTACGCGAGGACGTCTTCGGACGCCCGGTCGGTCAGGTTGTAGCGGTTCTGCACGCTGGCGATCGGCGCGATGGCCCGCGCCTCGGCCAGTTGCGCGACCGTCACCTCCGAAAGCCCGATCCGGGCGACCTTGCCTTCCTCCCGCAGCCGGGCGAGCGCGCCGATCTGGTCGGCGAGCGGCACCTGCGGGTCGAGCCGGTGCAGCTGCAGCAGTTCGAGGCGGTCGATACGGAGGCGTCTCAACGAAAGTTCGGCCTGCTGCCGCAGGTATTCGGGCCGGCCGAGCGGTACCCACTCACCGCGGCTCGGCCGCGCGTGCCCGCACTTCGTCGCCACGAGCAGCCCCGGGTACGGGTGCAGCGCGCGGGCGAGCAGCTCTTCGTTCAAGCCGAGGTCGTAGGCGTCGGCGGTGTCGAAGAACGTCACGCCGAGTTCGGCCGCGCGGCGGGCGACCGCCTCCGCGCCGTCGCGCGCGCGGTCCCACTCGGTGAGCCGCATGGCGCCGAAACCGAGGCGGTGCACGGAAAAGCCGTCTTCGAAGGTGTACGTCGAGGTCATGGGAGAAGCTTCGCCGCCGCCCGCGTCACCCACCAGAGATTTAGCCTGAGCTAAATCCAGGCAGGTGTAACCGGTCGATCACCGAGCGCGTCCGTAATGTGAAAAACCTTCATGGCGGCGTACCGGCGGTACGTACTACGCTGCGGTAACCACAGCAACGGCGCGGAGGAGAAACTCTCGATGGGCGACGTGGCGGCACAGCTGGCCGGGATCGTCGGGGACAAGAACCTGCTCACGGGCGAGGCGATCTCCGAGGACTACGCGCACGACGAGGCACTGACGGCGAAGCCGCAGAAGCCCGCGTACGTCGCGAAGCCGGCAACCGCCGAGGAAGTCGCGGAGCTGCTGAAAGCGGCTTCGGAGCACAACGTCCCCGTGACCGCGCGCGGCTCCGGAAGCGGCCTGTCCGGCGCCGCACGCCCTCGCGAAGACGGGCTGCTGATCTCGTTCGAGCGCATGAACGCAGTCCTGGAGGTCGACACCGGGAACCACGTCGCCGTCGTGCAGCCCGGCGTCACGCTCGCCGAACTCGACGCCAAGACCGCCGAAGCCGGGCTGAGCTACACCGTCTACCCCGGCGAGCTGAGCGCGAGCGTCGGCGGGAACGTCGGGACCAACGCCGGCGGGATGCGCGCGGTCAAGTACGGCGTCACCCGGAACAACGTGCTCGGCCTGCAAGCCGTCCTGCCCACCGGCGAGATCGTCCGGACCGGCGGCAAGACGTCGAAGATCTCCACCGGCTACGACCTCACGCAGCTGATCATCGGCTCCGAAGGCACCCTCGCGCTGGCCACCGAGATCACCGTCAAGCTGCACCCGCGGCTGACCCACGGTGCCACCGTGCTCGCTCCGTTCGGCGACTTCGGGCAGGTCATGGCAGCGGTGCCGGAGATCCTGTCCAGCGGGCTCGGGCCGCACATCCTCGAGTACATCGACAACCTGACGATGGCGGCGATCGTCTACAACGAGAAGCTCGAGCTGGGTGTACCCGACAAGATCCGCGAGACCAGCGAGGCCTACCTCGTCGTCGCGCTGGAGAACCGCGAGGCCGGCCGCCTGGCCGAAGACGTCGAGACGGTCGGCGAGCTGCTCGGCGAACTCGGCGCCACCGACGTCTACGTCCTCGAAGGCAGCGCCGCGCGCAAGCTCATCGAAGCCCGTGAGAAGGCGTTCTGGACCGCGAAGGCGGCGGGCGCCGACGACGTGATCGACGTCGTCGTGCCGCGGACGGCGATGCCGCAGTTCATCTCGAAGGCACGCGAGCTGGCGATGGCGGCCGGCGGCGGCGCGCTCGGCTGCGGGCACGCCGGCGACGGCAACGTCCACCTCGGGATCTTCTGCAAGGACGCGGACAAGCGGAAGCAGCTGCTCACCGACATCTTCGCCTACGCGATGGAACTCGGCGGCGCGATCTCCGGCGAGCACGGCCTCGGCCGCACCAAGGCGAGCTACCACCAGGAACTCGAAGACCCGGCGAAGATCGAGCTGATGCGCCGGATCAAGCAGAGCTTCGACCCCGCCGGGATCCTCAACCCCGGCGTTCTCTTCCCCGAAGGAACCGCATGAGTGAGTTGAACGGCGCCCAGTCCCTGATCCGCACGCTGGTCGACTCCGGCGTCGAGGTGTGCTTCGCGAACCCCGGCACGTCGGAGATGCACTTCGTCGCCGCGCTCGACACCGTCCCGGAGATGCGGGGCGTGCTCGCGCTGTTCGAAGGCGTCGTCACGGGTGCCGCGGACGGCTACGCGCGCATCGCGGACAAGCCGGCCGCGACGCTGCTGCACCTCGGCCCGGGCCTGGGCAACGGCCTGGCGAACCTGCACAACGCGCGGCGCGCGCACACGCCGATCGTCAACGTCGTCGGCGACCACGCGACCTACCACAAGCAGTACGACGCCCCGCTGGAGTCGGACATCGAGGCGGTCGCGGGCTCGCTGGAAGGCTGGGTGCGGCGCTCGGAACACACCAAGGACGTCGGGGCCGACGCCGCCGCCGCGGTCGCCGCGGCCCAGGACGCGCCCGGCCGCGTCGCGACGCTGATCCTGCCCGCGGACGCGTCGTGGGGTGACGGCGGCGAGACCTGCGCTCCGATCCCGCCGCGCGTGCCGCAGGCCGTCGACGTCACGACGGTCAAGGACGTCGCCGCGGTGTTCGGCACCGGAGAGCCGGTCGCGCTGCTCATCGGCGGTGGCGCGTGCCGCGAGGAGGGGCTGCGCGCGGCAAGCCGGATCGCCGCCGCGACCGGTGCGAAGACTTTCGTCGAGACGTTCCCGTCTCGTCTGGAGCGCGGCGCGGGCCTGCCGAACATCGAGCGCCTGGGCTACCTCGCCGAACAGGTCGCGTACCAGCTCGACGGGATCAAGCACCTCGTCGTCGCGGGCACGAAGGCGCCGGTGTCGTTCTTCGCCTACCCGGGTAAGGCGAGCGACCTTACGCCGGAAGGTGCGCAGGTGCACACGCTCGCGTCCGTCGGCCAGGACGTCACGCGCGCGCTGAACGAGGTCGCGGAGCTCGTCGCCGCGGACACCGAACCGGTGCTGCAGGAGCCGTCCCGGCCCGCGCTGCCGACCGGGCCGCTGACTCCGCAGAACTGGGTCGACGTCATCGGCGCGCTGCTGCCGGAGAACGCGATCATCGCCGACGAAGCCAACACGTCCGGCCTGATGCTGCCGGCGGCGACCGCGGGCGCGCCGCGCCACGACGTCCTGACGCTCACCGGCGGCGCGATCGGCTACGGCATGCCGGTCGCGACCGGCGCGGCGGTGGCGGGACGGGACCGTCCCGTCCTGAACCTGCAATCGGACGGCAGCGCGTTGTACACGATCTCGGCGCTCTGGACGCAGGCGCGCGAGAACCTGAACGTCACGACAGTGGTGCTCAACAACCGCGCGTACGCGATCCTGCGGCTGGAGCTGCAGCGCGTCGGTGCGGCGTCGGGCGGCCCGAAGGCGAACGAGCTGCTCGACCTTTCGCGCCCGGACATGGACTTCGTGAAGATCGCGGAAGGCATGGGCGTTCCCGCGACGCGGGCGACGACCGCCGAGGAGCTCGCCGAGCAGTTGCAGCGCGCCTTCGCCGAACCCGGTCCGCACCTCATCGACGCCGCGGTGCCGCCGCTGCTGTAGAACCGGACTATTCTCCCGTCACACCCTGAGCCCGGGAGCGGCGGATGAGCGAAGACGAACACGCGAAGCGGGGCATCGACCTCGAGAGACCGAACGCGGCACGCGTGTACGACTACATGATCGGCGGGAGGCTCAACTACGCCGTCGACCGGATGTTCGCCGACCAGATCCTCGGGGTGCTGCCGAACGCGCAGCACATGGCGCTGACCAACCGGGCGTGGCTGCGCCGGGCCGCGCGGTTCGGCGCGGAGCAGGGCATCCGGCAGTTCCTCGACATCGGGTCGGGCATGCCGACCGTCGGGCACGTGCACGAGGTCGTCCAGGCGGTCGATCCGGCGTCGCGGGTGGTGTACGTCGACAACGAGCCGATCGCCGTCGCGCACAGCGAAATCGTCCTCGAGAACAACGACAACGCGGCGATGGTCCAGGCCGACGCCGAGTACGCGGACGAGGTGCTGGAGCACCCGACGACCGAGGCGATGATCGACTTCAGCGAGCCGGTCATGGTCATCATGGCCGCGTTCGTGCACTTCATCCCGGACTCCCGCGACCCGGCCGGCCTGATCGGCCGCTACCGGGACGTGCTCGCGCCGGGCAGCTACCTGGCGCTGTCGTCGGGGACGTGGGAAGGGCAGGGCGAGGAGACGCAGCGCTCGGTTGCGCTGTACGAAAAGAGCGGGACGCCGTTGACGCTGCGCTCCCCCGACGAGCTGAGCGCGCTCGTGAAGGGCTTCGAGATCCTGCCGCCGGGCGTGGTGTTCACGCCGGAGTGGCGCCCGGACGAGCCGCTCGAGGACCCGCCGGAGCGCTCGGGCGGGCTGGCGCTGGTGGCGCGGAAGATCTAGGCGGCGCGGTCCGGTTATCCTCGGCCGCACACCCTGATCACGGGAGCCGCAGTGAGCGAAGACGAGTACGCCAGACGGGGTATCGACCTCGACAAGCCGAACCCCGCGCGGGTGTACGACTACATCCTCGGCGGCCAGCTGAACTACGCCGTGGACCGGATGTTCGCCGAGCAAGTGCTGACCGCGCAGCCGAACGCGCGGGAGCGGGCGCGGCTGAACCGGCAGTGGCTGCGCCGGGCCATCCGGTTCGGGATGGACCAGGGCATCCGGCAGTTCCTCGACATCGGGTCGGGCATGCCGACCGTCGGGCACGTGCACGAGGTGGCGCACGCGGTCGACCCCACCGCGCGGATCGTCTACGTCGACAACGAACCGATCGCCGTCGCGCACAGCGAGATCGTCCTCGAGGACAACGAGAACGCCGCGATGGTGCACGCCGACGCCGAGTTCCCCGATGACGTCCTCGAACACGACATCACCGAGACGATGCTGGACCTGGACCAGCCGGTGATGGTCGTGATGGCGCTGTTCGTGCACTTCATCCCGGACGAACGGGACCCGGCCCGGCTGATCGCCGCCTACCGCGACGCGCTCGCGCCCGGCAGCTACCTCGCGCTGTCGTCCGCGACGTACGAGCAGCAGAGCGACGGCACTGCCCGCGCGGTCGCGATGTACCAGAAGAGCGCGAACCCCGTGACCCCGCGCTCGGCCGACGAACTGCGCGCGCTGGTCGACGGCTTCGAGATCCTCGACCCGGGCGTCGTGTTCATCCCCGAGTGGCGGCCGGACGACCCCGCGGACGTGCCGGCCGACCCGGCCGAGTGCGGCGGGCTGGCGCTGGTGGCGCGCAAGAACTAGGCGGGGACCAGCTCCGGCGCGGTGCGCGTCTTCGGCACCAGCCCGGCGAGCAGCACGCCGGTCAGCGCGGCGAGCGCGGCCACCGCGAACGTGGCCCGGAAACCGAACAGCGACGGCACCGCGAGCCCGCCGACGGTGATCGTCAGCTGGGCCAGCATCGCGGCCATCACCGCGCTGGAGACCGCCGTGCCGACCGAGCGCATCAGGGAGTTCAGGCCGTTCGCCGACGCCGTTTCGGTGACCGGCACCGAACCCATGATCAACGCGGGCATCGCCGCGTACGCGATGCCGACGCCCGCGCCGATGATCACCGACGCCGTGATCAGCTCGAAGGCGTTGCCCATCAGCAGGATCGCGAACACGTACCCGGCGGCGATCACCAGCGCGCCGGTCATCAGGGTCGGGCGCGGGCCGAAGCGGGTGATGAGCCGTGCCGAGACGGGCGACAGCAGCATCATCACGAGGCCGTTCGGCGCCAGGGACAGCCCGGACTGCACCATCGTCTGGCCCAGGCCGTACCCGGTCGACGCCGACGCCTGCAGCAGCTGCGGGAACGACAACGCCATGGCGTACATCGAGAACCCGACCATGATCGACGCGAGGTTCGTGAACAGCACCGGGCGGCGCGCGGACACCCGCAGGTCGACGAGCGGGTCGCGCCGGCGCAGCTGGTAGGTGCCCCAGGCGAGCAGCACGACGACGGCCGCCGCGGCGAACCCCAGCGTCGGCGTGCTGGTCCAGCCCCAGGCGGCTCCCTTCACCACCGGCAGCAGCAGGCAGACCAGACCCGCGGCGAGCCCGAAGGCGCCGAAGTAGTCGAACGGCGCGGGGGTGCGCAGCGGCGACTCCGGGACGAACTTGAGGATCAGCAGCGCGAAGAAGAGCCCGAGGCCGGCGGCCATCCAGAACAGCACGTGCCAGTCGGCGTTCTCGGCGACGACGGCCGCGACCGGCAGCCCGATCGCGCCGCCCACCCCGAGCGTCGCGCTCATCAGCGAGATCGCGCCGCCGACGCGTTCGGGCGGGAGCTCGTCGCGCATGATGCTGATGCCGAGCGGGATCACGCCCATCGCGCAGCCCTGCAGCCCGCGCCCGATGATGTGGAACGCGAGCGCGCTCGTCGTCGCGGACACGACCGAGCCGGCGATGAGCAGCGCGAGGCTGACCAGGATCATCCGCCGCTTGCCGTAGAGGTCGCCGAGCCGCCCGCTGACCGGGGTGATGACGGCGGCGGCCAGCAGCGTCACGGTGACCACCCAGGACGCGTCGGCGGGCGAGGCGTTCAGCAGCCGCGGGAAGACCGGGATCAGCGGCACGACCAGCGTCTGCATGAACGACGCGACGAGCCCGCACGAAGCGAGCACGACGACGATCGCGCGGCCGGACCGCTCGGGACGGGACACCAGCACCCCCACGGTGTGTAGTTAGTTCGCATCATGCAACTTCATGCACTGTACCTACGGGGTGGCGGGTTTCCGTCCGAGTGGCGGTTTCGTCACAGCCAGGTGCGCACGCCTCCGTGTCCGGAGCAGGTCCCGAGCGGTGCTGGCCCCGCGTCCTTCGGCAGCACCGAGCCGACGCCACAGCCCGCGACCAGCAGGACGGCGGCCACGATCAACTCCAGTTACGCCGCCTAAACTCGGCGCATGTCCTGGTTGCGGCGCTACGCGGCCGAGCTCGCGGTCACCGTCGCCGTGCTCGTCGGCTCGCTCTTCGCCGTCCTGAACGACGGCGCCAAGCCGCCGCACCACGCCGCGATCGGGTGGGTGCTGACCGTCCTCTGCTGCGCCGCGCTGTTCTTCCGCCGGACGTACCCGCTGAGCGTCGCCGGGTTAACGCTCGTTTGCTGCGCGCTCTACTACCCGCTGACCGATCCGGACGGGCTCGTTCTCCTCGCCTTCGCGTACGCGCTCTTCGCCGCCGCCGCGGCCGGGCGGATCCGCGGCGCCGCGCTGCTCGCCGTCGCCGCGATGGCCGGAGTCGCGGTCGGGGAGATCAGCTCGCGGACCGGCCGGCACGTCGACAACTTCGCGTTCTTCCTCATGACCGGCTGGTTCGTCGCGCTGGTCGCGGGCGGCGCCGTCGCGCACTACCGGGCCGAGGCCGAGCGGACGAAGGAAGCCGAAGCGCGGGCGCGGGCCACCGACGAGCGGCTCCGGATCGCGCGCGAGCTGCACGACGTCCTGGGCCACCACCTCGCGCTGATCAACGTCCAGGCCGGCGCCGCGCTGCACCGCCGGGACCCCGTGCAGGCCGAAGAAGCCCTAGGAACCATCAAAGACGCCAGCAAGACCGCACTCCAGGAGTTGCGCGCGACGCTCGGCATGCTCCGGACCGCACGCCCCGCGCTGGACCGGGTCGCGGAGCTGGCCGAGTCGGTCGGTGCGTCCGGGCTGACCGTGCGCACCGAGATCGACGGCGTCGCCCGGGAACTGCCGCCGGACGTCGAGCACGCCGCGTTCCGCGTGGTGCAGGAGGCGCTGACCAACGTCGCCAAGCACGCCGGCGCGAAGACCGTCGTCGTACGGCTCGGGTACCGCGCCGACGAGCTGTCCGTGCAGGTCGACGACGACGGCCGCGGCGGGGACGCGCCGCCCGGGAACGGGATCCGCGGAATGGCCGAGCGGACCCGCGCCTTGGGCGGCGAAGTGACGGCCGCGCCGCGCGAAGGCGGCGGTTACCGGGTGCGCGCACGGCTGCCGGTGCGATGATGGGCCGATGATCCGGGTCCTGCTCGTCGACGACCAGCGGCTGGTGCGGGCCGGCTTCCGGTCCATTTTGGACGGCGAGGACGACATCACCGTCGTTGCCGAAGCCGCGGACGGCCGCGAGGCGCTGCAGGCCGCGCACGAGCACCGTCCGGACGTCGTGCTGATGGACATCCGCATGCCGGTGCTCGACGGCCTGGCCGCGACGCGGCACCTCCTCGAAGACCCGGCCGTACACTGTAAGGTCGTCATCCTTACGACGTTCGACCTCGACGAGGACGTCTACGGCGCCCTGCGCGCGGGCGCGAGCGGGTTCCTGGTCAAGGACACCGAGCCCGAGGAGCTGATCCACGCGGTGCGCGTGGTGGCCCGCGGTGACGCGCTGCTGGCACCGTCGATCACGCGGCGGCTGATCTCGGAGTTCGCTTCGCGCGGCACGCGTCCGTCGCCGCCGCCGGCGCTGGACCGGCTCACCGACCGCGAACGCGAAGTGCTGTCCCTGGTCGCGGCGGGTCTGTCGAACGACGAAATCGCGCGCGAGCTCACGCTCAGCCCGGCGACGGCGAAGACCCACGTCAGCCGCATCATGACCAAGACCGGCGCGCGCGACCGGGCGCAGCTCGTCGTGCTCGCCTACGAGTCCGGCGCCGTGACGCCCCGCTGGGTGAACCCCTGATCCGTACTCCCCCGGGAGTACGGGACGAGCCTTAAGGGACTCCGCCGGGAGCAGCGCAAGTGTCCTCCCGTGCTCGACGCGGAGCAGGCCCCCGGACGCGAATCCTTGTCCACCATGGACACCATCACTCGCCCCACCGGGGGAAGCCTGGCGAAGCTGGCCGGCTGGGCGCAGCGCCACCGGTGGCTCGCCGTCGCGCTCTGGGCGCTGCTCCTCATCGGCGTCACGTTCACCTCGCGGCTCACCGGAGCCGCGTTCCACGACGACAACTCGCTGCCCGGAACCGAGTCCCAGCAAGTCGTCGACCTGCTGCGGAACACGGCGCAATCGGACACGAGCGCGCAGATCGTGTTCCGGGACGACAACGGGCTCGAGACGCGGCGCGGCGCAATCGACGCTGTTCTGGCCGATGTCCGATTGCAGCCGCACGTCCGGTCGGTGACCGGGCCGTTCGACACGCTGTCGGCCGACGGCCGGATCGGCTACGCGACCGTCGCGTTCGACGCGGCCTCGGCCGACCTGCCCTACGACGACATCGTGAAGTTCGCCGGCGTCGTCGAACGCAGTCCCGTCGAGGCCGCGCTCGCCGGGGAGCCCATCGAGCGCATCTCCGGCGGCGGCGGGCCCGCGGAAGGCGTCGGGCTACTCGCCGCGCTGGTCATCCTCGTGTTCCTGTTCCGCTCGCTGCTCGCGGCCGGGCTGCCGGTCATCACCGCGGTGTTCGCCGTCGGCAGCACGCTCGGCGTGATCACGGTCGTCTCGCACTACGTCGACATCGCGAGCTACACCTCACCGCTGATGATGCTGGTCGGCTTCGGCGTGGGCGTCGACTACGCGCTGCTCGTCTTCTCCCGCTACCGCACAGAGATCCTGAACGGCCTCGACCGCGAAGCGGCGGCGAGACGCGCACTCGACACCGCCGGGCGCTCGGTGCTGTTCGCCGGGACGACGGTCATCATCGCGCTGCTCGGCCTGCTCGCGCTCGGGCTCGGCGGGCTTCGCGGCGTCGCGCTGTCGGTCGCGCTGACCGTCCTGATGACGATGCTCGCGTCGGTGACGCTGCTCCCGGCGCTGCTTTCGCTGTTCGGGAAGCGGCTCGAACGCGGGATCCGGCGGCACGCGGAGAAGCGCGAGCACGGACGGGCGTGGCGCCGGCTCGCGGACCGCGTCCAGCGCCGGCCCGCGGCACCGCTGGCGATCGGCCTGCTGCTCCTCGTCGGACTGTCCATCCCGGCGCTGGGGATGCGGCTCGGGTTCGCCGACGCGAGCACCGACCCCGCCGGATCCACCACGCGCAAGGCGTACGACCTGCTGGCGGAGGGCTTCGGCCCGGGCTTCAGCGGCCCTCTCGCGGTTGTCGCCGAAGCAGGCGACGCCGTCGCGCTGCAGCAACGGCTGGCGTCGACGCCGGGGATCGCTCGCGCGCTACCCCCGATGGGCCGGACGGTCATCACCTTCCCGACGACGTCACCGCAGGACGCGGCGACCGCCGAGCTGGTGACGCGACTGCGGACCGAGGTCCTGCCGGCGCTCCCGGGGCACTACCTGGTCGGCGGGCAGGTCGCGGCCGCGACGGACTTCGCGGACGCCGTCGCTGCCCGGCTGCCGCTGTTCGTGCTGGTCGTCGTCGGGTTGTCCGCGCTGCTGCTGATGGTCGTGTTCCGGTCGGTGCTCATCCCGCTCAAGGCGGCGCTGCTGAACCTGCTGAGCATCGGCGCTTCGCTCGGCGTGATGACGCTGGTGTTCGGCGACGGCTGGTTCGGCGCGCAGTCCGGTCCGATCGAGGCCTTCGTGCCGGTGATGATCTTCGCGATCGTGTTCGGGCTGTCCATGGACTACGAGGTGTTCCTGGTGTCGCGGATGCACGAGGAGTGGCGGCGCACCGGCGACGCGCGGCTCGCGGTGCGCGAAGGGCTCGCCGCGACCGGCGGCGTGATCACCGCGGCCGGCGCGATCATGGTGCTGGTGTTCGGGGCGTTCCTGCTCGACCCGTCGCGGATGCTGGCGCAGTTCGGTCTCGGCCTCGCGGTCGCGGTGCTGCTGGACGCGCTGGTGATCCGCTGCCTGGTCGTGCCGGCGATCATGCGGCTGCTCGGCGAGCGGGCCTGGTGGTTGCCGAAGTGGCTGGACCGGCGGCTCCCGCACCTCGCGCTCGAGCCTTAGGCCCGCAAGCGCCGCGCGACGGTGTACGCCAGCTGCCGGGCCGGGGCGCACAACCGGTCCGGTGGCTCGTCGCTCTTCTCGACGTCGACGAGCACGAGTTCGTCGGTCAGCACGTGGTTCAGGTCGGTGTACTGGCGGTAGACGATGGAGACCGTGCAGCTGGTGTCGCTGCGCTTCGCGGCTCGCACCCGCGCCGCGAAGCCGGACAGCTCGACCGGTGTGCCGTCGAGTTCTTCGGCGTCGGTCCGGTCGAAGAGCACCTTCACCACCCCGGGCCGGTCGGTGTAGTCCCAGTCGCAGCCCCAGTTCCCGAAGTCCGGCGTCCGCTCCAGCGGCCCGGCGCCGACGGCGGCCGTCACCGCGGTGCCGTCCATCAGCGCGCAGGCGTCCTTCCCGGCGAGCGATCCGGCGGGCAGCTCGCGCCGCGCGATCTCGCCCTGCCGGAGCTTCAGCAGAGCGCTCGCCAGGACCGTCTCGGTCATCCCGCACAGGTCGATCGGCCGCTCGCCGGTCTCGCGAGCCTGGAAGATCACCTGTTCGTCGTCCGGCAGGAGCACCAGCCGGACGCAGTTGTCCGGCCGCGCGGGCGGGCGCTGGATCCCCAGCGTCGCTTCCCGCTGCACCGGCAGGCTCGGGTCGGAGCCGCCCTTCGCGAACTCGACCCGGACGTCGACGAACTGCGTGCGGTCCTGCGTCAGGTACACGAGCGCGTCGCAGCGGCTGAAGTTGCCGTAGTCCTCGGACGTCTCGACCGTCCCGTAGGCGGTCAGCGCCTCGGCGTACGTCAGCGCGCACGGGTCGGCGGTGCGCGGGTCGCCCAGGAACGTGTCGTCGCCGGGCCACAGGACGACCGCGGCGGCGACGACGAGCGCGGCCGCGATCGCCACGCCCAGCCACCGCACCCAGGTCCGGCGGGCCAGCGGCGGGTAGGGGTCGTCCGGACGGGCGATCCAGGCGGTTTCGCGGGTCTCCTTGACCTTCACCTTGACCCGCCGGTAGGTGTCGGCCTTCGCGTGCGCGCTCTGTTTCACCACCTCTTCGAAAAACCATTTGGACATGACGAGCGCCAGCACGCCGTCCGATTTGGCGAGTGCTTTCTTCAGCACCTTCGCGTCGAGCAGCCGATAGGCCTTGATGATCGCCCGCGACGCCACTCCGTGCTCGTCGTAGGCGATTTCGCCGGCGTGCAGGGCGACCCGCACGCGGATCTGCGCCTGCTTCGGGTGCCGGGCGTTGTGCGCACGCACGGCCTCCGCGAGCGCGGTCGGAAACCGCTCCACGAAAGCGGATTTGGGCACGGTGGCGGGCACGAGGACGAACACGCCGTCCCCCGCGTCGTCGAGCCGTGACTCCTGCCAGGGCAGGCCGCAGTCGAGAAAGGCCTTTTCCAATGCCTCGTACAGACCGCTCCGCAACGCGAGCAGGTCGGGTGTCGTTCTCTCCGCGGCGCCGTACTTTTCGACGTCGATCAAGAAGATCGTTCTGTGAACGGGCGAAACCACCCCGCAGACCGTACCCGCGTCAGCGGTAAACCCGATCGGGTGATCAGCGCCCCCAGGCCGTCGGTGTCTCGGACAAGCGGAATTCCAGCGTGCCACCCGTGCGCAGGAATGACGCGTCGAGTTTCCAGTCGCGTTGCGGGCGCCCGCCGCGCCGGACGTCGGCGACGTACTTCCCGCTCCCGGACGTCGTGATCCGGATCGGCGCCCCGCCCGCCGGCCGCACGACGGCGGTCGCGAACAGCGGGCTCGACAGCAGCAGCTCGCCCGTGCCGGGCGTGCGCGGGTAGATCCCGAGCGCGGCGAAGACGTACCAGGCGGACATCGTGCCGAGGTCGTCGTTGCCGGGCAGGCCGGCCGGGCCGGTCGTGTAGACCGAGTTCACCAGCTGCCGGACGGTCTCCTGCGTCTTCGCCGGCTGCCCGAGCTCGTTGTACAACCACGGCGCGTGGATGTCGGGCTCGTTCGTCGGGTCGTACTTGAGCGGTCCGCCGCCTTTGAGCTGCCAGTTGCCGTTTGCGTCGTGGAAGAACCCGTCGAGCCGGGTGACCGCGTTCGCCTTGCCGCCCATCGCGTCGGCGAGGCCGGAAACGTCCTGCGGGATCATCCACGTGTAGGCCGCCGCGCTGCCCTGCGCGAACCCGCGGTCGCTCGCCGGGTCGAACGGCGTCACCCAGCTGCCGTCGAGATTGCGCGCCTGCGCGTAGCCGGTCTCCGGGTTGAAGACGTTCCGCCAGTACGCGCCGCGTGCGCGCAGCTCCGCGGCTTCGCCGGTCCGCCCGAGCTGTTCCGCCCAATGTCCGATTGCGGAGTCCGCGACGGCGTCTTCGAGCGTCTCGGCGGCGCCACCCCAGCAGTGGCAGACGTCGTTCGGCGCGTAGTGCGACGTGACGTACTGCGTAAGGTTCGGCCGCTGGCCGACGCACTGACCGGGACAGCCGCCGTCCTGCAGACCTTCGGGCCGCGGGACGGTCGCCTGCCGGTACAGCGAGTCGAACGCGCCGCGGTAGTCGAAGTTGCGGACGCCCATGGCGTAGAACGTCGCGAGCGTCGCCGCCGATGGGTCGCCGGTCATCACGTGCGTCGCGCCGTTGATGTGCACCCAGCGGTCCCAGACGCCGTCGTTCTGCTTCGCGTAGTTGTAGAGCGACTGCGCGAAGTTGCCGGCGACGCGCGGTTCGAGCAGCGCCAGCAGCTGGATCTGGGCGCGGTACTGGTCCCAGCCGGAGAAGTTGGAGTACTGCGCGTCCTGTCCCGGTTCGACGCGGTGGACCTGCCGATCCATCCCGAGGTACCGGCCGTCGACATCGCTGACGAGGTTGGGCTGCTGGAGGCTGTGGTAGAGCGCGGTGGTGAAGACGATCCGCTGGCCGGCGGTGCCGCCGCCGACGTCGATGCGGCTCAGCTCGGTGTTCCACGCGCGCTTCGTCGCGCCGGCGACGCTGTCCACGGTGGACTTCGGCGGCTGCTCCGCGCGCAGGTTGCGTTCGGCGCCCTCGAGGGAGACGTACGAGATCGCGATCCGCATGGTGACCTTGCTGCCGGGCGCGAAGGTGACGTATCCGCCCGAGCCGCGTCCCGCGCGGTCCTTGCCCGTCGCGTAGCCCTCGCCGCCGGTCTGGTCGAGACCGCCGGGCTGCAGCGTCGCGTCCTTCCACGTCCCGGTGCCGGTGAAGGGCTGGTCGAACCGCGCGGTGAAGTACAGGCGGTAGTAGGACTTGCGGTTGTTCACCCCGCCGTTCGCGCGGCGTCCGCAGAACGCCCCGGTCAGCACCGAGCCGGTGACCTGGCGGTTCGCCGGGTCGAGGTGCGTTTCGGCGTCCTCGCTGCCGTTGAGCGAGTTCGACGTGCGGAACAGCAGGCTGGCGGGCTTGCCCGCCGGGTAGGCCAGCGTGCCGATCGCGGTTCGTTCGGTCGCCGCGACGTCGGTCGTGACGCCGTTGGCCAGGCCGAGACGGTACCGTCCCGGCGACGCGCTCTCGTCGGCGTGGCTGAAGTTGCTCGCGTACACCGCGTCAGTCGTGTCCGCGGTCGGCGAGGAGGTGACGTCGCCGGTGAACGGCAGGATCGGCACGTCGCCGGCGGCGCCGGGGTTGCAGCCGGCGCCATTAACGTGCGTTAACGCGAAGCCGCGGAGGCGGGTGGTGTCGTACTGGTACCCGTTGGCGGCGCCGGTCGATGTCTGGTCGCCGCGCGTGCTGGTCGGGCTCCAGGAGAGCATCCCGAACGGCGCGACCGCGCCGGGATAGGTGTTGCCGTCCCCGGCGGAGCCGATCAGCGGGTCGACGAAGTCGGCGGGACTCAGGTCGGCGGCGGCTGACATCGTTGTCAACGCGGAGGCGAACAGGGCGGTGGCGAGCGTCACCGTCAGGGAACGGCGCATGGGCGGAGGTTAACCCGCGTTCAGTGACCGTTGGGCGAACACAAGCGGACAAACTGGCGGACACGTCGAAGGCCGCCACCGGAGTGACGGCCTTCGACGGTCCAGCCCTTATTCGTAGATCTCGCCCTTGGCGGCCTTCTCGACCAGCGAGGCCGGCGGCTCGAAGTGGTCGCCGTACCGGGCCGCGAGCTCACGCGCCCGGTCGACGAAGCCCTGCAGACCACCCTCGTACTGGTTGATGTACTGGATGACACCGCCGGTCCACGCCGGGAAGCCGATGCCGAAGATCGAGCCGATGTTGGCGTCCGCGACCGACGTCAGCACGCCTTCGTCGAAGCACTTCACCGTCTCGAGCGCCTCGGCGAAGAGCATCCGCTCCTTGAGGTCCTCGAACGGCACCTCGGTCGAGCCGGACTTGAACGCGTCGCGCAGGCCCGGCCACAGGCCGACGCGCTTGCCCTCGGCGTCGTACTCGTAGAAGCCCGCGCCGGTCGAGCGGCCCTTGCGGTCGTACTCGTCCAGCATCCGGTCGATGACCGCCTCGGACGCGTGCGCCTTCCACGTGCCGCCCGCGGCCTCGATCGCCTCGCGGGTCTCCTTGCGGATCTTGCGCGGCAGGGTGAGCGTCAGCTCGTCCATCAGCTGCAGCGGCGGCGCCGGGTAGCCCGCCTGCGAACCGGCCTGCTCGATCGACGCCGGCTCGACGCCCTCGCCCAGCGCGGCGACGGCCTCGTTGATGAACGTGCCGATGACGCGCGAGGTGAAGAAGCCGCGGCTGTCGTTGACGACGATCGGGGTCTTCTTGATCTGCAGCGTGTAGTCGAAGACCTTCGCCAGCGTCGCCGGCGACGTCTTCTCGCCGCAGATGATCTCGACCAGCGGCATCTTGTCCACCGGCGAGAAGAAGTGGATCCCGATGAAGTCCTCGGTCCGCTGCACGCCCTCGGCGAGGGTGGTGATCGGCAGCGTGGACGTGTTGGAGCCCAGGACCGCGTCGGCGTTGACGATGCTCTCGATCTCGCCGAACACCTTGTGCTTCAGCTCGACGCTCTCGAACACGGCCTCGATGACGAAGTCGACGCCCGCGAAGTCGGCCGGGTCGGCGGTCGGCTTGATCTTGGCCAGCAGCGCGTCCGACTTCTCCTGCGTGGTCTTGCCGCGCGAAAGGGCCTTCTGCTCCAGCTTCTCCGCGTAGCCCTTGCCCTTCTCGGCCGCCTCGAGCGAGACGTCCTTGAGGACGACGTCGATGCCGGCCTTCGCCGACACGTACGCGATCGCGGCGCCCATCATCCCGGCACCGAGCACACCGACCTTCTTGGCCGTGTACTTCTCGAAGCCGTCCGGCCGCGAGCCGCCCGAGTTGATGGTCTGCAGGTCGAAGAAGAACGCCTTCGTCATGTTCTTCGAGACCTGGCCGGTCGCGAGGTGGATGAAGTAGCGCGTCTCGATCGTGATCGCGGTGTCGAAGTCGACCTGCGCGCCCTCGATCGCGGCGGCCAGGATCGCCCGCGGGGCCGGCATGTTCGCACCCTTGATCTGCTTGCGCAGGTTCGCAGGGAACGCCGGGAGGTTGGCCGCGAAGCTCGGGTTCGACGGGGTGCCGCCCGGGATCTTGTAGCCCTTGACGTCCCACGGCTGGACGCCGCCCTCGGGGTTCGCCTTGATCCACGCCTTCGCGGCGGGGACGAGCTCCTCGACCGTGCCGACCAGCTCGTGCACGAGACCCAGCTCCAGCGCCTTGGCCGGGCGGTGGCGCTGGCCCTGCAGCAGGACGTTCAGCAGCGCGCTCTGGATGCCGAGCAGCCGCACGGTGCGCACGACGCCACCGCCGCCGGGCAGCAGGCCCAGCGTCACCTCGGGCAGGCCGATCTGGCTGCCCTTGACGTCGGCGGCGATGCGGTGGTGCGTCGCCAGCGCGATCTCCAGGCCACCGCCGAGCGCGGCGCCGTTGATCGCCGCGACGACCGGCTTGCCGAGCTGCTCGATGCGGCGCATCTGCCCCTTCATCAGGGTGCTGCCCTCGGTCAGCTCGACCGCGTTCTCCGGCTTCGCCTGGATGAGGTCGTTCAGGTCGCCGCCGGCGAAGAACGTCTTCTTCGCCGACGTGATCACGACGCCGGTGATGTTGTCCTTCTCCGCCTCCAGGCGGTCGACCGTGACGCCGAGCGACTCGCGGAAGTCGGCGTTCATCGTGTTCGCCGACTGGTTCGGGTCGTCCAGGGTCAGGGTGACGATGCCGTCGGAGTCCTGCTCCCAGCGGATGGTCTTGCTCTCGGCCATTGTGGTCCTCACACCCGCTCGATGATGGTCGCGACGCCCATGCCGCCGCCGATGCACAGGGTCACCAGGGCGCGGCGCGCCTGGCGGCGTTCCAGCTCGTCGACCACGGTGCCGACCAGCATCGCGCCGGTGGCGCCGAGCGGGTGGCCCATGGCGATCGCGCCGCCGTTGACGTTGACCTTCTCCTCGTCGAGGTGCAGGTCCTTGATCCACTTGAGCACGACGGACGCGAACGCCTCGTTGAGCTCCCACAGGTCGATGTCCTCGGGCTTGAGACCCGCGGTCTTCAGCACCTTTTCCGTGGCCGGCGTGGGGCCGGTGAGCATGATCGTCGGCTCGGAGCCGATCGACGCGGTCGCCACGATCCGGGCACGCGGCGTCAGCCCGAAGGTCTTGCCGATCTGCTCCGAGCCGACGAGCACCAGCGCGGCGCCGTCGACGATGCCGGAGGAGTTGCCGCCGGTGTGGACGTGGTTGATCTTCTCGACCGAGTGGTACTTCTGCAGCGCGACGGCGTCGAAGCCACCCAGCTCGCCGATGCCCGCGAAGGCCGGCTTGAGCTTGCCGAGGCCCTCGATGGTCGATCCGGGACGGCGGTGCTCGTCGTGGTCCAGCACCGTGACGCCGTTGATGTCCTTGACCGGGACGACGGACTTGGCGAAGTAGCCGCCGGACCAGGCCGCCTCGGCGCGGTCCTGCGAGCGGACGGCCCAGCGGTCGACGTCCTCGCGGGAGAAGCCCTCGATGGTCGCGATCAGGTCGGCGCCGGTGCCCTGCGGGACGATGTAGTTGTCGTACGCGGTGGCCGGGTCCATGAACAGCGCGCCGCCGTCGGAGCCCATCGGCACGCGCGACATCGACTCGACGCCGCCGGCGATGACGAGGTTGTCCCAGCCGGAGCGGATCTTCTGGGCAGCGGTGTTGGTGGCTTCCAGGCCGGAGGCGCAGAAGCGGTTGAGCTGCACGCCGGCGACGGTCTCGGGGAGACCGGCGTTCAGCGCGGCGGTGCGCGCGATGACCGCGCCCTGCTCGCCGACCGGGGAGACGACGCCGAGCACGATGTCGTCGATCACCGCGGGGTCGAGGTTCGGGTGGCGGACCTTGAGCTCTTCGATCAGGCCGACCACCAGGTCGACCGGCTTGGTGCCGTGCAGGGCACCGCCCTTGTTCTTGCCGCGAGGCGTGCGGATCGCCTCGTAGATGTAGGCCTCGCTACTCACAGAACAACTCCTCGCGAGCGTGTGGGACGTCTTCGTACCGTGGCCGATGATACCGACCAGTAGGGCTAATGGCCATTAACATATCGCCGGATAACCCCATGGTGTCAATGGGTTGCAGGTGTGCCGTTAACCGCTATCGTTCACTCACCATGACCGACGTCGAGCGCACCACGCGCCCCCGCGACCGCAAGGCCCAGCTGGCCGCGGTGGCGGCGGAGCTGTTCCGCGCGCGCGGCTTCCCCGGGGTCGGCATCAAGGACATCGCGGACGCGGCGGGCGTCACCGGCCCCGCGCTGTACCGCCACTTCGCGGACAAGCAGGCGATCCTGGCGTACGTCGTCCTCAGCGGCTTCGAGGACCTGGAGACGGCGACGGCGGAAGCGCTGTCGGACTCCGTTCAGCCTTCCGACCAGCTGGAATCCCTTCTCCGCCGGCTCGCGACGCAGGCCGTCGAGCGCCGGGAAATCGCGGCGCTCTGGCGCTGGGAGGGCCGCCACCTGCCCAAGGAGGACCAGCGGGAGATCGCGCGCCGCTCGGCGCTGGCGCTCACGGCGTGGTCGAAGGCACTGCTCGCCCGCCGCCCCGATCTGCCCGGCGAGGACGCGGAGCTGCTGTGCTGGGCGGCGCTGTCGGTGTTCGGCAGCGTCTCGGTGCACCACACGTCGGTTGCGCGCCGCCGCTTCGCCGCACTTCTGGTCGAACTGGCGCTCGATGTGCTGAACGCCACACTCCCGTCGCCGTCCACGCCGCCGGTTCCGCCGGCACTGAGCCTGGGCACGCCGTCCCGCCGCGAGCAGGTCCTGGCGGAGGCGACGGCGCTGTTCGCCCAGCGCGGCTTCCACGACGTGAGCATGGAGGACATCGGCGCGGCCGCGGGCATCGCGGGCCCGAGCGTCTACCGCCACTTCCCGAGCAAGGCGGCCCTGATGGTGGCGATCGGCCACCGCGCCGCGGACCGGCTGGCACTGGCGGCCGAGCGCGCGCTCCAGGCCCCGGACGAACACACCGCCCTGCGCCGCCTGGCGGAGTCGTACGTGCACACGATTCTGCACACGCCGGAACTGCTGGTGTCGTTCTCGGCGGACCGCGTCACGATGCCCGACCGCGACAAAGCGGATCTGTTGCGCGTGCAACGCGATTACGTCGCCCAGTGGGTCACCCTGCTTTCCGCGGTACGTCCTTCGCTGCCGCCGCGGGAAGCGAAAATCACCGTCCACGCGGCGCTGACCATCGCAAACGACCTCGCGCGCACCCGCCGCGTGGCGGCCCGCCCCCACTTCGCGGCCGAGCTGACGACCCTCCTGCACACGGTGCTGGACGTAGCCTGATCGGCGCACGGCGTCCGTCCCTGTCGAAACGGCCCGGAATGCGGGACAATCGAAACCGGGCCGACGGGGTCCGCTCTCCCTGCGGAAGGGGAAAAGCGCGATGCAAGCAGCTCGTTCCGGCGCAGAAGACGGAATCGAATCCGAACTCCTCGACCTCGGCGGCGTCTCCCTCACCAGACTGCGCACCCTGGACGGCGGCGAACTGCGCGAGTCATTGCGGCATGCGGTGGAACGGGTCTCGCACATCCAAGTCACAGCCAGCGGCAGTCAGGCCAAGCGGGTCGACTGATGTGGCGCAGCGAGGCAGCCGACGAAACGATCGAGTCCGCCGGCGGCTTGTCTCGCCACCAATTGCCCTGGACGGATTTCGACGCGGTGGCACGCGGCGAAGGGGGTCCTGAACCGGTCCGCAAGCTGCGTGCCGCCGAACGGAGCCGTCGCCTCCTGCTTCTGCGCGGTCTGGTCGAGGTGTCGGCGAAGTCCGAAGACTCATACCGGCCGCTGCCGTCGCCCGAAATCGCGTGGGAATTGCTGGCGCGAGTCGAACGAACGGCGCCGCACGCGCTCGAAACGATCCTCGCCCATCCCTACACGGGGACGTGGGCGGGCTACACCACGCGGCTTTGCCGGCAGGACATCACCGGAGTCTGCCCGTTCTGGGTGCACCTCGGCCACCTGCACTGCCTGGCCGCGGCGGCGGCGGTGCGCGGCGAAATTCCCTTCGAGGCAGAACTACCGGTGTGGCAGGGAAAAGCAGCCCTGCCGACCCTCGGTATCGCGCAACTGCGCACCGAGGCGCCGTTTTCGGTCGCCCGCATCCGGGGAAGCCGCGGACGCGTGGAAATCAGCAACTCGCGGTCACGAGTCCGCCTGCCGGCGAACTTGTCCGCCGACACGCCGGGCTGGCTCGGCGTACGCGAAGCCGTGGCGTGGTCCGACGACCGGCGGCTCCTCGTTCGCATCGACGACCTCGATCCGTACCGCGGGCTGTACGAGCCGATCCGGCCGGAACGGCTGAGCCCCGTCGAAATCGAATCCTGGCGAACGGTGCTCGCCGACGCGTGGCAGCTGCTCACCAGGCACCTGCCCGCGGTCGCGGAAGCGCTGCCGGTCGGCCTCGACTCCCTGGTCCCCGAGCCCGCTGTACCGTTCCGGCTGCCGAGTGCGTCGACCGGCGAGGCTTTCGGGAGCGCGATCATCTCCTACGGCGAGGATCCCGCGCCTCTCGCCGCCGCGCTCGTCCACGAATTCCAGCACATCCGGCTCGGTGGCCTGCTCCACCTCGTACGGCTGAACCACGACGACCCCAGAGAACGGTTGTATGCGCCGTGGCGAGACGATCCACGCCCCCTCGGAGGTGTGCTCCACGGCATCTACGCCTTTTTCGGTGTGACGTCCTTCTGGCGTGCCCTCGCCGCGGCAGAACCGGACAACGAACTGGCGGCGTTCGAATTCGCCTTGTGGCGTGGCCAAGTCTGGCGCACGCTGACCGTGGTCCGCGCGGACGAAAGTCTCACCGCGGCCGGCCGCCGGTTCTTGGACGGTGTCGCCGAGAAGCTCCTTCCGTGGCAGAAGGAATCGGTAGCCGGTGCTCCTCGGACTTGGGCGCGTCTCGCAGCCGCGGACCACTACGCGGCTTGGCGGACCAGGCATTTGCGGCCCGACCCCGGCACGGTGGCGGATTTGGCGGCTGCTTGGCGGGCCGGGGTCGCACGACCGGATTCCGCAGCTGCGGCCTTGTCGGAGCCCTCGCCGACACCGGTGCCGGACGGTGACTGGCACGACGCCCGCACGGACCTGATCCGGCTCCGCCTCGGCGTGGACGGTCGCGCGCGGTTCGCCGCACACGGGTCCGCCGTTCCTGGTGCCACGGAAGCCGATCTGCGTTTCGTGGCCGGGCGGGCGGACGAAGCCGCGGCCGGCTACCGGCAGCTCTTGGCCGCCAACCCGGACGACCCCGCGGCTCTGACAGGGCTGGGACTGGCTTTGGCGGCCAGGAGTACCGGACCGGCGGCCCGGGCATTGCTGCACCGCCCGGAACTGGTCCGGGCGGTGCATCGCCTCCTGCGTGAAGAATCGAGATCGACGCCGTCGGTCGAAGCGATCGCCGGCTGGCTGGGCCGGTTCACCCACTGAGTGACCGGCTGGAACAATTGCGCGAGAAAGGACCGGCTACAACGGCATCGGGTCGATGTCGCAGTCCGCGCGGACGCCGCGCAACGCCGACTCCGTACCCGGGTGGTTTTCGCCGAGCACCAAGCGGTATCGCGTGAGCGCATCGTCGTAGAGCGCGTCCGCCTCGGTCGTCTCACCGAGGGCCCGCAAGTCCAGCGAGCGGTTGAGCTGCACGGCCAAAGTGGTCGGGTGATCTTCGCCCAGGACTCGACGGGCACGGTCCAGCAGGTCGGCGTCCAGAGCCGCTGCCTCGGCAACCCGATCCAGTGCGAACAGGTCGCTCGCCAGGTCGATCCCGCAGACGATCGTGTTCGGATGGTCCTCGCCGAGGGTTTCCCGCATGCCCGCCAACGCCTTCTCGTCGACGACCCGGGCGCTGGCCGGGTCGCCACCGAGCCGGAGGGTCACCCCGAGGTCGAGCTGAGCCGACAACGTGTGCGGGTGTTTTTCCCCGAGGTTCTCGCGGTAGAGGTTGTAGACCTCCTCGCCGAGCGTGCGGGCGTCGGCAAACCTCCGCGCGTGCCGGAGGTCGATGGAATGCCCGAGCGCACAGGCCATCGCGTTCGGGTGGTTGTTGCCGTAACGAGCGCGGAACCTCTTCAGCGCATCACCGGAAAGCTCGAATGCCGCCACGTGGTCGCCGTCCTTGCGGCAAGCCACCGACTCGAAGTACCGACGCCGAAGCGTACCGACGCTGTCGCCACCGTAAAGCTGTTCGGCGCGCTCGGCGATGCGCTGCATTTCGATCCGGGCCCACGGGTAGTGGCCCAGCTCTCGCCGGGCAAGCACGAGCACAACCTGCGTGCCGATCGTGTTGTCGTTGTCGGGTCCGACAATTTCTACACGCCGGCTGTAAGTCGCCTCGGCCAGCTCGTGAGCTTCAGCGTATTCGCCGGTCAGGAGCAAGGCCACGATGAATTCATGGGCCGCACCCAGCGTGACCGGATCATCGCCACCAAACAGGACAGCAGCTTTTTCGTAGATTTCCCTGTTGCGGTTACGCGCCTCAGCGAAATCACCGCGCGCCTTCAGAATCAACGCGTAAGTGAGTTGTGCGTTCAGGGTCTCTTCATTGTCCGGACCGACTACCTCGACGTAGCGCCGTCTCGTCTCCTTCGCGACTTCGGCAGCTTCGTCGTAGCGCCCGACGACCCAGTAGAAGAACGCCAACCGCTCGGATGCACTGAGTTCCAGCAATGGCGGGTCTTCAGCGGGTTCCTCGCCTCGGGCGAGCCGTTCCTCCCGATCCGTCGCCCACGCCTTGACCGCCCTCTCGGCGAGTGCGAGCGCTCCTTGGTGGTCACCCCAGTGGTAAAGGAATTTGAAGAGGTTGATGACCAGCTGCCGCACCCAGGGATCGGTGCACTCGGTCAGTTCGGTGTCGTAGATGTGGGGCAGGATTTCCTGGTACCGCGGCCACGTCTGCGGTGACGCCGGGTCGCGCGGATCGAGGTTCGCGAGCAGCAGGTGCGCGCCGTGGCGCATTTCCATGCGGTCCTGGTCGCCCATCCGGTTGCGCAGCACCAGCTGGACCAACCGGTGCAGCAGGAGGGTGTCGCTGCGGTGGTCGATCTTGGCCAGGCTGTAGCGGTTGATGTCGCGGATCGCGCGGCCGAGCCGCATCGGGTCCTTCAGGGCCGAGTCGAGCTCGGGTGCAACCGAGATCCCGCGGACGCCGGCGAACAAGCTCCGCGAAATCGGCTCGGGCGCGAAGAACGCGCAGACCTGCAGCAACTGGTGAGCAGCGGGACTGCGGGAACTCAGCTCGTCGAAGGACACGTTCCACGCGGCCGCGACCGACACCTCGTAGTCCCTCGGCGCGGAGGTGTCGAGGATTTCGGTGACCTTGTCGTCGAACAGCCGCAGGTACTCCTGCGCCGGCATGCCGGTTTCGGCGAGCCACGCGGCCGCCTGCTCGACGGCGAGCGGCAGGTCTCCGAGCTTCTCCGCGATCAGGTCGGAGTCCTCGTCCGCGAGCCCGGAGCGGCGGAGGCTGAGCAGGTTCTTGCTTTCGTCGCGCTGGAAGACGGCGACTTCCAGCGGCCGCGCGATCCCGGCCCAGCTGGCGTTGCGAGAGGTGACCAGGATCTGGCCGGGCCCGTCGACCGGGAAGAAGGGCCGGACCATCTCCGGGTCTTCCGCGGAGTCGAAGACCAGCAGCCAACGCCGGTACGGACGGCCGAGCCGCAGTGCTTCGCGGACCGCCGGTACCGCGGTGATGGCTTCGTCGGCGCCCGGCAGCCTCAGGTGCTGCGCGAGTTCGGTGAGCGATTTGCGGATCTGCGTGGGCCGGGTGGCCTGGATCCACCAGACGATGTCGTAGTCCTGCAGGTGCCGGTAGATATATTCCACCGCCATCTGCGTCTTGCCAATGCCGCCCATTCCGTGCAACGCCGCGGGCAGGACAGCGGTGGTCCCCGCGCCCAGCCGTTCGCCCAATTGATCGAGGAGTTCACGCCTCCCGGTGAAATTGGGGTTCTTCGGTGGAACAACACCCCAAACGGGTGGTGCTTCATCACCGGAACGGCGGACGCTCCGGCTGGTCATGTCGGCGACTTCCCGGACAACCTTCGTCCGCAGGGCCGGAGGCGCGTCGCTCGACGACGGGGATATGTCCACGGTCCCGGCATCGGGGCGGACGACGGATTCAGGTTCGCTCGGGGAACCCATCGGCTTGAGTTCCTGCGACATCGTGTCACTCACCGCCGGGATGTTAGTGGTTCGATCGCCGAGCTGACCAATGCCGGCGATTCTACTCTCCAACCGATCCGCCCGGGACAAATACGGACCGGACAACGCACGCATCAGGTCGCGTTCCAGTGCTATCTCCGCGGGCGTCGCCGCCGGGAGCGCGGGGTCCGGGGTGGCGTCCGGAGCCGCCAGCGCGGCTTGCAGCCGGACCAGTACCGGCTTCTGGTCGCCGAAGCGCCGCGACGCGCTGATCACCGCGTGCGCCGTGTCCGAGCGCCGCGCGCCGCGCAGGAGGAGCTGACGCACGTGGCCGGCGAACTCCCATTGGGCGCGGTCCCACGGTGTTCCGTCGCGGGCCCGCTCGAGCAGGCCGCTCGTGAACACCTCGGCGAGGTGGTCGGGCCCGGAGCCCGGGACGAGCTCCGCCTGCAGGGTCCGGGCGACGCCGACGTCCACGGGGACCGCGGCGAGCAGCGTCGCCAGCCGGAACGCCGGTGGTGACGCGGAGCTGTGGAACTGCTGCACCTTTTCCCGCGCGGACCGTTCCACCGGTGCCTCGGTGTCGGCGTCGGCCGGCTGCGGCTGGTCGCGGGCGAGCACGACCGCGGCTTTCCGCGCCACGCCGCCCACTCCCGTCACCAGTGACGCCCACCAGCCGAGCCAGCGGTCCTGCAGCTCCAGCACCGGCACCGGCACCGCGCCCGCCGTCAGCTCTTCGGCTTCGTCCGGGTCCAGCAGGACGTCAGCCGACCGCACGTCGTAGGTTCCGTTGGGCCGCAGCGGTCCCGGTGGGGTGAGCACCGTCTGGCAGACGCCCATCCCGCCGCGTGACCAGAGCCGGTGCGGCAGCAGGTGCACGATCGCGACCGGCATCGCCCGCCCCCAGCGGGCGAGCATCGGGGACACCAGGTCCCGGTGCCACGCGTCGCTGACGCCGTCGGTCACCAGCAGCAGCAGGCTCCGGCCGGCCGAGCCGATCACCTCCCCCGCACCCCGCGCCGGGGCGTCGGCCGTCCCGCCGCGCAAGGTGGGACCGACGACCGCACCGCCTTCCGCGGGGCCGGTCTTGCCGGTTTCCAGCAGCCGCACCCGGACGGACCGGAAAGCGCCGACGCGTTCGACCAAGCGGACGAACGCGTTCACCGTGGGGGTCCAGAGCGCCATCGACGGCGTCGAGTCGATCACGAGCGTGAGGTCGAGCCAGCGGTCGCGGCGGCGGCGGGTGACCGGCAGCCACATCCCGCTCTGCGCCGCTTCCTCGGCGGTGCGTTCTTCGTCCAGTTCGACGTCGGCGTCGTTCCTCGACGCGACTTTCCGCTTGAACGGCCGCAACGCGCGGACCAGCTGGGCCGCGCCGGGCAGGACCGGTGCGGTCGCCACGCCGGCGAGTTCCGCGTCCGCGCGGCCGGCACCCGGCTCGGGTGCGAGCAGACCGCCGTTTCCGGCGGCCTGCTCGGTGAGCCATTCCCGTTCGTCCGGCGGCGGGTCCGGGGCCGGAGCAGCGCCGCCGGCGGCCGGTACGAGCTCGGGTTCGTCGCTGTCGCGGGAAACCGGCCCGGGGCCGTCCCGCCGGTCCTCGACCGGATCCGGTGGTCGTGCCGGGCGCTCCGCGGGGGCGGCGTCCGGGATCGCGGTCCGGTTGATCGCCGCCATGAGCCACAGGCCGTCGCCGAGTTCGGTCCACGTCAGGTCGGGCTCGCCCGCGGTGGGGTCTTGCATCTCAGGGCCCCTGCGGATTGAGCTGGCGCCACAGCGAATCGACCAGGCGCGGCCACGCGTCGTCCTCGGGCCGGTAGGCACCCGAGGTGGCCAGGAAGATCGCGTCGAGCAGCTTGTCCGCCGGCAGCCCGCCCACCCCCGCGCTGCGGGTGACGAAGTCTTCGATCAGCGCGGCCCGGCTGCCGTCCGGGTCGATGGCGTGCGCGGCGACCATCGCCGCGAGCTGGCCGGCGTCCGGGTCCCGGGTTTCCAGCCGCAGGCACCGGCGGAGGAACGCGGGCGGGAATTCCCGTTCCCCGTTGCTGGTGATGACGACGACGGGGAACGCGGCGCACCGGACCCGGCCGTGCTCGATTTCGGCGGTGTACCCCGGATCCGCGGTGAACACCTCGGCCCGCACCGAGCGGCGCGCGTCCCTGGCCAGCTCGGGGACCGCGAATTCGCCGTCCTCGAACAGCCCGAGCAGGTCGTGCGGCAGGTCCGATTCCGACTTGTCGAGCTCGTCGATCAGCAGCACCCGCGGCAGCCGCCGGGGGAGGAACGCCGTGCCCAGCTCACCCAGCCGGACGAATTCGCCGATCGGGACCTCCGCCGTGGTTCCCGCGCCGGAGGCGGCCAGCTCCTTCCACGCGGCAGCGGCCTGGACCCGGCCGATCGCGTCGTAGTCGTAGAGGCCGGACTTGAGCGTGGTCTGCGAGGTGATCGGCCAGCGGAGCACCCGGCCCAGTCCCAGTTCCCGGGAAATCCGGTAGGCCAGGCTCGACTTGCCGCTTCCCGGCCGCCCGGTGACCAGCAACGGGCGGCGCAGGTACAGCGCCGCGTTGACCATCTCGACTTCGTGCTCGTCGACGTTGCGCGCGGAGTAGCTGAGTTCGGTGCCCAGCTTGCGCTCGATTTCCCCGTCGTCGGCCGGGAAGACGTCCCGCTCGGGGAGCGTGGCTCCGCGGAAGGTGCGCCACGGCGGCGGGTCCGGCAACCGGTCGGCCAGCCTTATGTCGTGCAACGGGCGGCCAGTACCACGGTAAATCCACCAATCGGGCGGACTGTCCGGATGCTGCGACGCTCCGATCCGGGTGTCAGGAAGCTCGGTCACGCGAATCGGCACCTCCTTCGAGGTGCCCGATGATCCCGGTTTCGCCGAGGGGAAGCAACCGATTCGGGTCGTCCCATAGCACCACCAGGTCCGTGAGTACACCACCATCGCCCGACGACGGCGGATTCCGAAGAGCGTCCAGTCGAGACTCCCTCGCCACCGCGGGCAAATCCCCCAATCCGCCACGGCTTTCGGCTAGCCAGGCTACCACTTCGCGAACGACTTCCGAAGGGGCCGACGGGTGCCAGACGATGACCGGGACCCCCGCGCGCAACGCGGGCAAAAGCTCGTCGTCACCCGATGCCGCCCTGACCGGCGGCGATTCGGTGAGCACCGTCATCGCCCATTGCCGATTGCTCAAAACAGCCTCGAGCCGGAGTCGATCGGGACTATCACCCGTACCGCAGAAATACACCCGTTCGAACGAAGGATCACGGGTCCACGACTCCCAGCGCTGCCGCCAGACGCGGTGCCAGCGCGGTGAGCTCATCCGCTCCAGCGAACGCACCACGGTCGGGTAACTGAGGTACAACGGCTTGGGCGCACCGGAAGCGCGCTCGGTCGCCCACGCGTGCACGGGCAGGTTCAGCAGCTCCCGCGGCAGGACGAACTCGACCACCACGTCGGCCGCCACCTCCGACCAGGCTTCTTCGGCTTCGCCGACCAGCACGTCGACGTGGCGCTCCAGCTGGCTCTCCCGGACCAGGACCGTTTCACCCCGGGCGGGCGGCCAGTCCGCCGGATCGTCCTGCCGCCACGAAGACAGCTCGTACAGGTCGTCTTCGAGGGGATCCGGGCGCACGACCACGACGAGGTGCAGCCGGCCCGCGGCCGGCCGGGGCGCCGCCAGCTCCGCGCGCAGCTGATCGAGAGCGTCACGGAGGCGGAGCCGCCGGACCTGCCCGTCCGACCACGCGCGCAGTTCCGCGGCGAGGGCGGGGTCGCACTCGGCGGCGATCAGTTCGACGAACATCAGCAACGGCGGCAATTCCCCGGGTCCCGCGTTCAGGTCGGCAAGACCGGAGAAGGCCGCCGACGCGTCTTCGTAGCGCGGCGGCGGAGAGACGTAGCGGGCGGCACGGCGCACGGCCTTCGCGAGCCCCGGCGGCGCGAAACCGGCCAGCCGTTCGCGCAGTTTCTCCTGTTCGGCTTCCGGCACGACGTCGTGCATCCGCACCGACGAGACGAGGGCGCGCACCTCGGCGCATTCCTTGCTGCCGGGACGCAGGAACTCGATCACGCCCGCGAGCACGTTCAGCCCTTCGCGGAGGCGGCAGCACGCGGAGACGATTTCGATCAGCTGGTCACGGCCGGTCAGCTGGTCCGAAAAGGTGAACGGGTGGTCGAGCGCCTCACGCAGTTCACCGACCATCAGGGTGCGGATGGATTTGTCATCGGCGAAGCCGGCCACCACCAGCACGTCCACCACCGCCCTGCGGACCGCGATACCCGGGCCGGGCTGCCCCTGCCTCGCCACCACCTGCCGCACCACCTCCCACCCCCGAGAAGCGCACCGAAGATCGTGAGTTTACCTGTTCGGCTTAACCGTAAAAGGGCAAAAACATGACACAGCGCGTGCCTGACCACCACACGAGCGAGCTTCACGAGTCCCGCCCGGGGGAACGGCAACCTCCGGGCAACCACTTCGCGTCATTCCCGAGCCCGGCGTTCCGGCTCGTGAAAAGGGCCGGATCCCCTGAGCCGTCCGGAGTAAAGTGGCGTTCGCCGAGCCACCTCGCAAGGGTGATCGAAGGGGCGTGCTAGCTTACGCGCGCCTCCAAGCGGGTTCTCGAGAGAGGGGAAATCGCGATGCGATCACCGGGCGGCACCAGGCGACCGGAGATCGAGTCCGAACTCCTCGACCTCAGTGCGGTTCCGCTGTCCCAGCTGCGGAAACTCGACTCCGCGGCCTTGCGCAAGTCGATGCGTCGCGCCGCCGAACGAGCCGCGCACATCCCGGTAACGGCGAGCGGGAGTGAAGCGAAACGGGTCGAGTAAGCCGCTTCCCGAAGGACTGACCGTGCTCCCCTCAAGCAACACACCCGAATCCGTCATGCACACCTTCACGTGGGCGGAGTTCGACCTCCTGGCGCGTTCCGAAGGCGGCCCGGACCTGGTACGGCGACTGCGCACGGCGGATCGCAGCCGGCGGCTGCTCCTCCTGCGCGACATCATCGACAGGGTCGCGGCGGTGCCGGCCCTCCGTGGCCCGCTGCCTTCCCCCGAACGGGCGTGGGACCTGCTCGTGCTCGCCCAGGAAACCGACCCGGCCGCGCTCGACGAGGTGCTCGCGCACCCGTACACCGGCAGCTGGGCGGGGCACACCACCCGCCTGCTCCGCCGGTTGACCAGCGATCCCCGGCCGTTGTGGGTCCACATCGGACACGTCCACGCCCTGGCCGCGGCCGCCGCGGTGCGCGCCAGGATCGGCACCTTCCAGGTGCGGGTGCCGGTGTGGCGCGGTGACGTCGCGCTGCCCACCCTCGGCCTCGCGCGGCTGGGCGGTGACCCGGAGGCCGAAACGGCGGAGCTGAAGTCCGCGGGCGGCCGGATCGAGATCGTGACCGGCGACCGGGTCGTCGTGGTCCCCGCCGACCCGTCCGCCGACGCACCCGGCTGGCGCGGGATCCGCACCGCGGAACTGGGCAGCGGGGGGCGGCGGTTCTCGGTGCGGCTCGACGACGTCGACCCGTACCGCGGGCTCTTCGGCCCCTCGGCGCCCGACCGGCTGGACCCGGCGGACCTGACCGCCTGGCGCGGCCTCCTCGCCCAGGCCTGGGACTTGATCGTCCGGCTGCTCCCGGAGTTCGCGGACGCCCTGCCCGCCGGTCTCGACACGATCGTGCCGAGACCGCGGTTCCCGTTCCGGCTGCCGAGCGCGTCGAGCGGGGAAGCGTTCGGCAGCGCGCTCATCTGCCGGCCGGAAGACCCCGTGACGCTGGCCGCGGCGCTGGTGCACGAGTTCCAGCACATCCGGCTCGGGGGCTTGCTGCAGTTCGTGCGGCTCCACACCGAAGACCGGACCGAGCGGCTCTACGCCCCGTGGCGTGACGATCCCCGCCCGCTCGGCGGCGTCGTCCACGGCATCTACGCCTTCTTCGCCGTCACGGAGTTCTACCGGGCGTTGTGCGCTCAGCAGCCGGACGACGAGCTGGCGGCGTTCGAGTACGCCCACTGGCGGCACCAGGTCGCGCGGACCCTCGAAACGGTCCGCGCGGACGAGGCACTGACCGAGCCGGGACGGCGGTTCCTCGCGCTCGTCTCCGAACGCGCCGGAACGTGGCAGGACGACGAGGTCCTCGCGACCGCCGCGCGCTGGGCCGATCTGGTGGCCGCCGACCACCGCGCGGGCTGGCGGCTCCGCCACCTCCGGCCGGAGCCGGCAGCGATCGAGCTGCTCGTCGACAGCTGGCTGCGCGGAACGCCCGCTCCCGGTGCCGACAGCGTCGGCACGACACTGGTCACCGAACCGGACGGTGACTGGACCAACGCGCGCGCCGACCTGCTGCGGGTCCGCCTCGGCGAGGACGGTGCCCGTCGCGCCGATGTCCTCTGGCGGGAAGTGCCCGGCGCGTCCGAGGCGGATTTCGCCCTCGTGGACGGCCGTGACCAGGACGCACTGGAGGCGTACCGGACCGCCGTGCGCGGCGACCCGGACGCGCCGCCGGCGTTGATCGGACTGGGCCTCGCGCTGCGGACGACCGGGGATCCCGCGGCGGCCGTCCTGCTCGACCGGCCCGAGGTCGTCCGCGCGGTCCTCCGCGGCATCCGGCGGCGACCGGCGCCGGAACCCGCTCCCGAAGAAGTAGTGCGCTGGCTCGCCGCGGCCCGCTGACCGGTCAGAGGGGTGTCGGGTCGATGTCGCACACGGCACGCACCCCGTGCTCGGCGGCCACCGTCACCGGGTGGTCCGCGCGGAGCACCCGGCGGTAGCGGGCCACGACGTCCTGGTGCTGCAGCGCGGCTTCCCGGCTCCGTCCGGCCGCGCGCAGGTCGAGCGCCCGGTTGAGCTGGGCCGCCAGGGTGACCGGGTGGTCTTCGCCCAGGACGCGGCGGGCCCGCGCCAGGCATTCGGTGCCGGTGGCCAGCAGCCGCTCGGCCGACAGCTTCGGCGAGCCGGCGGCGGCGTGGTCGTTCGCGAGGTCGATGGCCGCGGCGATCGTGTGCGGGTGGTCGGCGCCGAGGGCTTTCCGCAGTTCGCCGTAGGCGGCTCGGTCCCGGTCCCGCGCCGCCGACACGGCGCCCAGCAACCGGAGTGTCACGCCGAGATCGATCTGCGCGACGAGGGTGTGCGGGTGCCGGTCGCCGAGGCTGGCCCGGTAGAGGTCGACCGCCTGCTGCCCGAGGTTCCTCGCCGCTTCGAGGTCTCCGACGCAGCGGAGATCGATCGAATGCGCCAGCACGCAGGGCAGGGTGTTCGGGTTGCCGAGACCGTAGCGGGACCGGAAGCGTTCCAACGTGCTCCGCGACAGGGCCAGCGCGGCCTCGTACTGCCCGTCTTTCCGCAGCGCCACGGCGAGGTGGTGCTCCCGCCGGACCACGCCGGCGTTCTCGTCCCGCACCAGGCGGCGGACCCGCTCGACGATCTTCTGCTGCTCGAGCCGCGCGAGGGTGTAGTCGCCGATCTCCCGGCGGCAGATCGCCAGGATGTTCAGGGTGCTGATGGTGGCGGCGTTGTCCGGCCCCAGGATTTCCGCGCGACGGGCGTAGGTGTCTTCGCCGATTCGCCGGGCTTCGTCGTACTCGCCGGTGAGGAGCAGGCACACGACCAGGTCGTGGGCGGCGGTCAAGGTCTTCGGCTCGTTCCCGCCCAGAACGGCGGCGGCCTCGTGGTAGGTCGCCAGGTTGAGCTCGCGCGCGGCGGCGAAGTCGCCACGGGCCTTCAGCACCGCGGCCACGGCCACCTGGGCGTTCAGGGTCTGTTCCGACCGCCGCCCGGTGGTTTCCTTCTGCTGGTAGAGACGGAGGGTGCGGTTGTTGATCACCTCCGCTTCTTCGTACCGGCCCAGTGCCCAGAGGAAGAAGCCGAGCCGTTCCGACGCCTCCAGCGTCAACGCGTCCGCTTCGCCGAACCGGTCCGTCCACGCGTCCACCACCCGCCGGGCGAGCATCGTCGCGCCGGTGTGGTCACCCCAGAGGTAGAGGAACTTGAAAAGGTTGATGACGAGCGTGCGCACCTCGTCGTCGCCGCAGTCGATCAGCTCCGCGGCGTCGATGTGCGGCAGGGCCAGGTGGTACTGCGGCCAGAGGCGGGCTTCGGCCGGATCACCCGGGTCCCGGTTCGCGAGCAGCAGGTGCGCGCCGTGCCGGATGTCGCGGCGGTGCTGCTCGGTCATCCGGTTGCGCAGCACCAGCTGGACCAGCCAGTGCAGCCGGATCGTGTCGGACCGGTGATCGACCTTCGCCAGCCCCCACCGGTGGATGTCGCGCAGGGCCTGGTCGAGCAGGGTGGGGTCGCGCATCGCCGAGTCGAGCTCCGGGGCGATCGACAACCGCCGGACTCCGGTGAAGAGACTGCGGGAAATCGGCTCCGGGGCGAAGAACGCGCAAACCTGCAACAGCTGGTGCGCCGCGCGGTTGCGGGTGCCGAGCTCGTCGAACGACACGTTCCACGCGGCGGCGACGGGCACCTCGTACTCGGTCGGTGTCGCGGATTCGAGGATTTCCGCGGTCTTTTCGTCGAACCGGCGCAGGTATTCGTCCACCGGCAGGGCGATTTCCGTGCGCAGCGCGGCCGCCTGGGCGAGTGCGAGCGGCAGATCGGCGAGCCGCCCGGCCATCCGGTCGGCCTGGTCCGCGTCGAGCCGCGGGTCGTGGAGGCTCAGCAGCTCCACGCTTTCCTCGCGGGTGAAGGAGCCCACCTCGACGGGGCTGGGGAAGACGTCCGGCCACCCCGGGTTTCTCGTCGTCACCAGGATTTCGCCCGGTCCCTCGGCCGGGAGGAACGGCAAGGCCGTTCCCGGGTCGTCCGCCGAATCGAACACGAGCAGCCACCGGCGGTAGGGCTCACCTTCGCCCAGTGCTTCGAGGACCTCCGGAACCGCGGTGACCGTCTCCGCGGCACCGGGCAAACCGAGTTGGCGCGCCAATTCCGTGAGGGACGCGCGGATCTGCGTCTCCTGCGCCGCACTCACCCACCACACCAGGTCGTAGCGGTCGAGGTGGCGGTACACGTACTCGGTCGCGATCTGGGTCTTGCCGAGGCCGCCCATGCCGTGGAGCACCGCGCGGCCGCCGTGGTGGAGGTCGGTGGCCAGTGCGGTCAAGAGCCGGTGGCGGCCGGTGAAGTCCGGGTTGCGGGCCGGGACCGCTCCCCAGACCGTCGGCGCGTCGGTCGTCAGCTGGCGGACCCGCTGGCGGGAGTCCGCCGCCTCTTCGTGGACGTCGGCGACCAGGCTCTCGGTCGTCGAACCGCCCGGCTCCGCCGCCGGGACCGGCGCGCCCAGTGCGGATTCCCAGTGCCGCAAGCGTTCCGCGCGTCCCGCGTACGGTCCCGACAGGGCCCGCATCACGGCGCGTTCGAGCGCGACCCCTTCCGCCAGGCTGGTGTCGGCGGCCGGCAGCGGCGCGCGTTCGGGGTCGTCCAGTGCCTCGGCGACCCGCAGCAGCACCGGGTGCCGGTCGCCGAAGCGGCCGCCGGTGGCGCGGACGACCTGGACCGTGTCGGACCGGCGGCCGGCGGCCAGCAGCGCTTCCCGCACCGCGAGCGGGAATTCGTAGACGATCTCGTCCGCTTCGACGTTCGGCGGCACGTCGAGGAGGCCGCTGCTCAGCACCTCCGCGAGGTCGGCAGTGTCCGCTTCGGGGACCATTTCGGCCTGGACGAACCGGGCGATCGGCAGGCTGACCGGGACCGCGGCCAGCAACGTCGCCAGCCGGAACGCGGGCGGCGACGCGACGCCGTGGAAGTGCTTGACCTGGTCCTGTGCCGACAGTGCCGGCCCGTCCCACGGCTCGGCGGGCTGCGGCTGCGTCCGGGCGAGCAGCACGACCGCCTGCACCGGGTCCGGCTGCGCGCGGCTGATCGTCCGCGCCCACCAGCCGAGCCACCGCGGATCCAGTTCGACGACCGGGATCGGGACCGCGCCCGCACCCGCCGTCTCCGGGTCTTCGCCGGTCAGCCAGGCGTCCGGCAGTTCGAGGCCGTAGCGCCGGTTCGGCCGGAACGGGCCCGGCGTCGTCAGCCTGGCGTGGTGCAGCTGCGGCCCGGCCCGGCCCCAGAGCCGCTGCGGAAGCAGCTGGACGATCGCGACCGGCATGGCCCGACCCCACTGGGCCAGCAGCGGTGAGACCGAGTCCTGGTGCCAGGCCTCGCCCATCCCGTCCGTCAGCACGATCAAGAGGCGGCGCCCCGACGGGTCGAGCAGCTCGGCGGGTTGCCGTTCGGGCGCACCGGGCGTGCCGCCCCGCAACACCGGACCGGGCATCCCGTCGCCGCCGCGCTTGTCGGTTTCGAGCAAGCGCACCTGGATCGAGCCGAACGCGCCGAGCTGCCGGAGCAGGGTGAGGAAAGCGGCCACGGTCGGCTGCCACAGCGCCATCGAGGAGCTCGAATCGACGACGACGGTCAGGTCCAGCCCGCGGACCATCGCCGGTTTCGTCCTCGGCAGCCAGAGCTGGCCCTGCACCGCGTCTTCCGCCGTCACCTCCTCGTCGAGGACGACGTCTTCTTCGTGCTCCGAAGGGCGTGTCTGCTTCAGCGGACGGAGCGCGCGGACGATCGCGGCGGCCTCCGGCAGGTACCTGGACGGGCCGAGCACGGCCGCGCCGGAGGTCCCCAGGAGCTCCGCGCTCTTGGCCAGCGCGGTGACGATCCGGTCGGGTGCGCTGCCGAACGACGGCGTCACCGGTCCGGCCGGTTCTTCCGGCGGCTCCGGGAAACCGTGGGCTTGCTCGTCGTCGTGGTCCTCGGCTTCGGGCGATTCGAACTCCGGGTGCACGCGCGGTGCGGAGTCCCCGATCGCCATCGCGAGCCACACCGCGTCGCCGACCTCGCTCCAGCTCAGCCCGGAGACGGTGGGAACGTCGTGCGGCTCTTGGACCACCTCAGGGAACCAGCGAGTTCAGCTGCCGCCACAGCGCGTCCACCAGTCTCGTCCACGAGGTGTCGTTTTCGCGGTAGGCACCGGAAGTGGCGAGGTACACGGCTTCGAGCAGCTTGTCGACCGGCAACCCGCCGAACGCTTCGCTCCGGCTGACGAACTCCCCGATGATGCGCGAACGGTGGTCGTCGGACGGGTCGAGCATGTGCGCGGCGACCATCGCGGCCAGCTGGTCGACGTCCGGGTCCTTGGTTTCGTAGCGCAGGCAGCGGCGCAGGAACGCGGGCGGGAAATCCCGTTCGCCGTTGCTGGTGATCACGACGATCGGGAACGCGTGGCACCGGACCCGGCCGGCGACGATCTCCGCCGTCGCGTCGGGATCCGCGGTGAAGACCTCGACGACCGGCGTCCGCCGGGCCATCCGGACCAGCTCGGGGATCTCGAACTCGCCGTCCTCGAACAGGCTGAGCAAGTCGTTGGGCAGGTCGGCTTCGGACTTGTCCAGCTCGTCGATGAGCAGCACCCGGGGGCGGCGCCGGGGCAGGAACGCGGTGCCCAGCTCGCCGAGGCGCACGAACTCGCCGATCGGGGGCTCCGCCACTTCCGCGGTCCCGGTGCCGGCGGCCGCCGATCGCGAGCCCGCGGCCTGTGCCCGGCCGATGGCGTCGTAACCGTACGTTCCCGTCTTCAGCGTGGTGTGCGAAGTGATCGGCCACTGGAGGACCCGGCCCAGGCCGAGTTCCCGGGCGATCCGGAACGCGAGACTGGATTTCCCGCTGCCCGGCCGGCCGGTGACGAGCAGGGGACGGCGCAGGTAGATCGCCGCGTTGACCATGTCGACTTCGTGCACGTCGGCTCGCGGCACCGATTCGGTGCTGGCCGCGCCGAGCCGCCGTTTCATCTCCGCGTCTTCGGGCGGTACCAGAACGTCGTCGAGCAACGGCCCGCCGTCGAATTCCCGCCACGGCGGCGGTGGCGGGAGCGGCTTCTCCGGCCCGCCCGCGGGAACCCCGGTACCGGAGTAGACCCACCAGCCCGGCCGCGGCTCAGGAAGCTCGTCCACGCTCATCGGCGCTCCCGGGTGGCGGGCCCGGCCGGAACGGCGGGCTGTCGAGGAACACCACGCGTGCCGGGTCGTCCCAGAGGACGACCAGATTCCGGACGACGCTCAGGTCCACAGGAATGGTCATTTTCCGGAATGCGGCGCACCGCGATTTCTGCACCCGGGCGGGAAGGTCTCCGAGAGCACCGCCGTCGACCAGCCACGTGACCACCTCTCGCAAGAGATCCAGCGACGCCTCGGGATGCCATAGTAGTGCGGGGAGCCCCGACCGCAATCCCGCCGCGAGTTCGTCTTCCCCCGGCCTCGGCCGTGATGCCGGTGCGGCCGCGAGAACCATGACCACCCATTGGTCTTCGCTGAGTATCGCGTCGAGCCGATGCCGTTCACCGGTGTCTTCGGCAGTGCAGAAATACACCCGTTCGGCCGAGGGATCGGTCATCATCGCTTCCCACCGCAACCGCCAGGCCCGGTGCCAATGCCGGGACCGCATCCGTTCCAGCGACCGCACGACAATCGGATAATCGAGGAACAACGGCCGCGGATCACCGGTTTCGTGTTCTTTGCACCAGAGGTGCACCGGCAGGTTCAGCAACGACCTCGGCAGCACGAACTCCAGGCGGACTTCGCCGCGGTACTCCGCCCACGCGTTTTCCGCTTCGACGACGAGCATGTCCACGTGGCGCTCGAGCTGGTCACCGGTGACCGTGTCGAGACCGCCGCGCGCCGGCGGCCATTCTTCCGGATCGTCCTGCCGCCAATAGGAAACGAGGTGCCTGCCCGGGTCGATGCCGTCGGGCTGGACGACGATCATGAGGTGCAGCCGCGCCGGTTCCGGCGATTCCGGCTCCCGCTCCGCGCGCAACGCCGCCAAACCCGCTTCGGCTTGCAGCCGTCGTGCTTGCTCGGTGTTCCAATGGCGCAGTTCGCCGGCGAGCGCCGGCGCGCATTTCGCGGCCACGAACTCGACGAACGCGAGTGCGGGCGGCAGGCCGTCCGGTGTGGTGTTGAAGTCCGAAAGGGCGCAGAAAGCGTCCCACGCGTCACGAATGTCGGCCGGTGGATCCGCCGGCCCGGCCGCTTTCCGGAGCAACGCGGACAGCCGCGGCGGAACCACGCCGGTCAATCGCGCGCGGAGCCACCACAGTTCCGGCTCGGGCAGCAGGTCGTGCATCCGCGGCTGGTGCACGAGCCGCCGCACCTGATCCGACTCCCGCGATTCCGGCCGCATCAGCCGGACGGCGTCGGCGAGCGCGACCATTCCGCCTTCGGTTTTCGCGCAGGCGTTGACGACTTCGATCAGGTGGTCGCGGCCGGTCACCTGATCCGGGACGGTCAACGGGAAGCCGAGGTTGTCGTGGATCAGCTCCAGCAGCAACGCGCGACCGGCGGGGTCGACGGCGAGGCCCGCTCCGGCGAGGACGTTGACGATCGCTTCCCGGACCGAGACCGTGGTGCCCGGCCGGTAGCGGAACCCGCGTCCGGGCCCGTAAACCCGTTCACCGGCCGACACGTGACGAACCACCTCCCCGGCGTGCGCGTGGCTCGGGAACGTGAGTTCACCGACCGGATCCGGGGGAAAAAGGGGCAAAAGCTGGACAAGCCCTACAGCGCTTGCTGTTCCGGCCAGTCGCCGATGATCGCGGCCAGCGCGGTGACCTGCGGGGATTCCGGCTCGATGGTCCGGACCGCGTCGAGCAGGTCGACCAGGCCGCCGTCGAAGCGCTGGCACGTGCGGGCCAGCGCGATCACGTGCAGCCGGTCCTCGGCGTGGTACGGCACGACGTCGGCGATCTCCCGGCGGGGGAACACTTCCAGCAGCAGCCGGCGGCTGTCGGGCTTGCGGACGCAGGGCACCGCGAGCAACGCGTCGATCAACGCGGGGAATCTTCCGCGGGCCGGCACCTTCGGCGCGGCGGTCACCACGCCGTTGACCCGGCCGAACACGCGCAGCCACGCCCAAGCGGGGTTCTCCCCCGGCTTGACCTTCACCGGGATCCGCCGGAACGCCCCCGGATCGGCGGCGGCGTCCTGGACGACGACGTCCTCGTACAACAAGGTCGACGTGATCAGCACGAGATCGGCCTCGGCCTCCTGCTGCGCCGCCTTCGCCGCCGGCGCGTCGAGGATGCGGAAGGTGAAGCTCGCCGCCTTGCTCACGCGGCCGTGGCTGCCCTCCGCCACTTCGCCCGCGTGGAGGGCCAGGCGGAGGCGGATCCGGGCTTCCTCCGCGTGGACGTGGTTGTAGCGGCGGAGCTCGTCGCGCATGCGGGCCGGGAACTGGGCGACCAGGTCCGCCTTCGCGATGTCCGGGGGCAGCAGGATCATCGCGCCGTCGCCGGTGTTCTCCACGTAGCAGGAGTCCCAGGGGATGCCCGTTTCGGCGAACGTCGTGCGCAGGACGCGCCAGAGGCCTTCGTGGACTTCGCGCAGGTGGGCCAGGGTGCGGTTCGGGTTGTTGTACCCCGCGACGTCCACGGCCATGATCGTCCGGTGCAGCGCTGCCCCATAGGAATGCACGACCCACCTCCCCGCGTCCCGCACTCAGTGTCCCAGACGTGTGCACGCTCGGCCACGTTCGCGCAGGGCGTTACCCGAAACGCGACGCGCCCGGGGTGCCGCCGTTCATAATTCGGCGTGCCCACGAGACGCCTGCACCTGGTGAGCGCGGATGAGGACCACCGCGTCTCCACCATCGAGCTCTTCTTCGACCTGGTCTTCGTCTACGCCATCACCCAGACCACCCAGCTGATGGCCGACCACCTGAGCCCGGCGGGGGTCGGGCAGGGGCTGGCCATGCTCGCCGTCCTGTGGTGGTGCTGGTGTTCCTACGCCTGGCTCGGGAACACCATCCACGTCGACCACGGGATCGCGCGGCTCGCGATGTTCGGGGCGATGGCCGTGATGTTCCTCGTTTCGCTGACCATCCCCGAGGCGTTTGTCGACTTCCCCGGCGGGCTGTACGCGCCCGCGCTGTTCGTCGTCTGCTACGCGCTCGTGCGGCTGCTGCACCTCGTCGCCTACCTCGGCGCCGCGAAGCACGACCCCGGGTTGCGGAAGGTCCTGCTCAAGATGTTCGTCGGCCTGCTGCCGTCGGTCGGGCTGCTCGCCGTCGCGGCCTTCCTGAGCGGGCCGTGGCAGCTCGGGCTGTGGGTCGCCGCGCTGCTGGCCGACTACCTGAACGTCTACCTCGCCGGGCCCGAGGGGTGGCGGCTGAACGCGCCCGCGCACTTCGCCGAGCGGTTCGGGCTGATCGTGATCATCGCGCTCGGCGAGTCGATCGTCGCGATCGGCATCGGGATCGGGTCGCTGCCGATGTCGTGGCTGGTGGCCGGCGGGGCCGTGTGCGGGCTGGCGCTCGCCGCGGGGATGTGGTGGACCTACTTCGACGTCGTCGCGCGCGTGTCCGAGCACCGGCTCACCCAGGCCACCGGCACCGAGCGCACGAAGCTCGCCACCGACTCCTACACGTTCCTGCACCTGCCGTTGATCGCCGGGATCGTGCTCGTCGCGCTCGGCCTGAAGAAGGCGTTCCTCTACCTCGCCGACACCGAGCACCACTCGCCGGGCGAAGCGCTGCACGGCGTGCCGATCTGGACGCTGACCGGCGGGCTCGGGCTCTACCTGGTCGCGCTGAGCGCGCTGCGCCGGCGCAACCTCGGCAGCTGGAACCACCAGCGGCTGGTCGTGGGCGTGCTGCTGGTCGCGGCGACGCCGTTGCTGGAGCACGTCCCCGCCGCCGTGCTGCTGGTGATCGTCGCCGCGGTCGTGCTCGGGCTCATCGCGTTCGAGCGCCTGCGGTTCGCCGAGTGGCGCAAGCAGGTGCACGCGGCGCACTCACAGTAGCTCCGGGCCGACGACGGACAGCAGCCGCAGCTTCTCGGCGTCTTCGGTGCCGGGCGTGGCGGTGAAGACGAGCAGCAGCTGCGCGAGGTCGTCGGTGAGGAGCAGCTGGCAGTCGAGCGCGATCTCGCCGAGGGCCGGGTGCACCAGCGTCTTGCGGCGCTCGAACGGCACCGCGACTTCGTGCGCTTCCCAGAGCCGCGCGAAGTCGCCGCTCTTCGCCGCGAGCAGCCGCGCGAGGTCGGCGGCCCGGGGGTCGCTCGCACTGGCCGCCCGCAGGCTCGCGACCAGGAACCGGCCGTGGCGCGCGCGGTCCGGCGGCGGGTAGAGCAGCTGCTCCGCGGGGTCGGTGAACCATCGATAACCCGCGCTGCGCGCGGGTCCGGTGTGGCCGGTTTCGTCGCCGAGCAGCGCCCGGGCCGGCGCGTTCTGCACGAGTGTTTCGCCGAGGTGCGACATGACCTGCGCGGGAGTGTCGTGCAGCCGGTCCAGCACGCGCATCAGTGCGGGGCTGACGTGGTCGGCGCGCGACACGCGGCTCGGCGCGGTGTGCCCGGCCAGCCGGAACAGGTGGTCGCGCTCGTCGAGCGTCAGGCGCAGGCCTCGGGCGATCGCGGCGAGCATCTGTTCCGACGGCCGCGGCCCGCGCTGCTGCTCCAGCCGCGTGTAGTAGTCGGTGGACATCCCCGAGAGCGTCGCGACCTCCTCGCGGCGCAGCCCGGCGGTGCGGCGGCGCTGCCCGGGCGGCAGCCCGACGTCGTCCGGGCGGAGTGCCTCCCGGCGGCGGCGCAGGAAGTCGGCGAGCTCGGCGCGGTTCACCCGGCCGATTATCGACGTTCCGGGCACGCGCACCCAGGGATCGCCGATCCCCCGCACGGCGGTCCCGGCGCCACCGCCGCGCGCGAACTCGCTGCCCGGGGAAACCGCCACGTCGGGCGGCGCGGGCGGTCTCGTACAACGTAAGGTGCACGCCCGCGCGCGGGCGTGCACCGCGGGAGATCTCGGGGTGACTTACGTCGTAAGGTAAACCCCGCACTGGCGCCGCGCCGCCGCCCGGGTTAACCTACTGGCGAGTAGGTAACGGGATGGAGGGCCACATGGCTGCGCCAAGGAAACGGGACGCGATGGGCTGGGGCCTTTCCGCGCTGACCCGGCTGGCCGGGAGCAAGGTCGTCGACCGCACGGGGCTGCGCAAGCCCCTCGAGGACCTGGTCACCGCGGGAACCCGCAACGGCTTCCGCGTCGCCGGCGCGGCGACCCGGTCGTTCAAGTCGGTGCAGAAGCTGGGCAAGCCCGCCCGGCTCGCGCCGTCCGCCGACACGGGGCTGTTCGACCTCACGCCGAGCGAGGACCAGCAGCTCATCGTCGAGACGGTGACGGAGTTCGCCGCCGAGCAGCTGCGGCCGGCCGCCGCGGACGCCGACGCGAAGCTCGAGGCGCCGGAGGGCTTGCTGAGCCGGGCCGCCGAGCTGGGCATCAGCCTGGTCGGCATCCCCGAGGAGCTCGGCGGCGTCGGGACCGAACGCTCGGTGGTGACCAACGCGCTCGTCGCGGAGGCGCTGGCGCACGGCGACCTCGGCCTGGCCGTTGCCGTGCTCGCGCCGTCCGCGGTCAGCACCGCGCTGGTCAGCTGGGGCGACGAGCAGCAGCAGGCCGACTACCTGCCCGCGTTCGTCGGCGAGAACGTCCCCGCCGCGGCGCTGGCGCTGCAGGAGCAGAAAGCGCTCTACGACCCGTTCAAGCCCGCGACGAAGGCACGCCGCACGCCGAAGGGCTACCAGCTCGACGGCGTGAAGTCGCTGGTCCCGCGCGCGGCGCAGGCGGAGCTGTTCATCGTGTCGGCCGACCTCGAAGGCCGCGGCCCGGCGCTGTTCCTGGTCGAGTCGTCGAGCGCCGGGGTGACCATCGAGGCCGAGCCGGCGATGGGCCTGCGCGGCGCCGCGACCGGCAAGCTGCACCTCGAGAAGGTGTCCCTCCCGGCGGGCGCGCTGCTCGGCGGCGGCAAGCTCGACGTCTTCACCGACCTCGTCCGGCTTTCGCGGCTGGGCTGGGCGGCACTGGCGGCCGGCACCTCCAAGGCCGTCCTCGACTACGTCGTCCCCTACGTCAACGAGCGGGTCGCGTTCGGCGAGCCGATCAGCCACCGGCAGGCGGTGGCGTTCTCGGTCGCCGACATCGCGATCGAGCTGGAGGGCCTGCGCCTGGTGACGCTGCGCGCCGCGGCCCGCGCCGAACAGGGCAAGCCGTACGCGCGAGAGGTCGCGCTGGCCCGGAAGCTGGCGGTGGACAAGGGCATGCAGATCGGCAACGCGGGCGTGCAGCTGCTCGGCGGGCACGGCTTCGTCAAGGAGCACCCGGTCGAACGCTGGTACCGCGACCTGCGTGCCATCGGCGTCATGGAAGGCGCCGTCCTTCTCTAGGCTTTCGCGAAAGGCGTTAACGATGATCAACCTGGAAGCTCCCAAGAAGGCCGGCGCCCTGATCAACCAGGCGTACCAGGCCGCGGCCGAGGTGTTCCGGCCGATCTCGCGCAAGTACGACCGCGCGGAGCACACCTACCCGGCCGAGCTGGACATGTTCGCGGCGCTGCTGGACGGCCTCAACTCCTCCGGCGAAGGCGGCGCGGGCGCGGCGGGCGTCCGCCGGTCCGCCTCCGACAAGGAGGAGAAGGGCAACCGCAACGGCGCCAACCTGAACGTCGTCCTCGGCACGATCGAGATGTGCTGGGGCGACGTCGGCCTGCTGCTGTCGATGCCCCGCCAGGGCCTCGGCAACGCGGCGATCGGCTCGGTCGCGACGGACGAGCAGCTGGAGCGCTTCTCCGGCATGTGGGCGGCGATGGCGATCACCGAGCCGGCGTTCGGTTCGGACTCGGCGGCGGTCAGCACGACAGCTCGCCTCGACGGCGACCACTACGTCCTCAACGGCGAGAAGATCTTCGTGACGTCGGGCGAGCGCGCGGACGCCGTGGTCGTGTGGGCGACGCTGGACAAGTCCAAGGGCCGCGCGGCGATCAAGTCGTTCGTGGTGGAGAAGGGCACGCCGGGCTTCGAGGTGGTGCGCGTCGAGCACAAGCTCGGCATCCGCGCCTCGGACACGGCGGTGCTGCGCTTCGAGAACTGCCGCGTCCCGAAGGAAAACCTGCTGGGCACCCCGGAAATCGACACGGCCAAGGGCTTCGCGGGCGTCATGCAGACGTTCGACAACACCCGCCCCCTGGTCGCGGCGATGGCGATCGGCGTGGCACGGGCGGCCCTGGACGAGACGCGCGAGATCCTCACCGCCGCCGGGGTTGCGATCGACTACGACCGCCCGGTGAACACCCAGCACGCCGCCGCGGCGGAATTCCTCCGCCTGGAAGCGGATTACGAGTCCGCGTACCTCCTGACGCTGGAATCCGCGTGGATGGCGGACAACCGGAAGCCGAATTCGCTGCAGGCCTCGATGGCGAAGGCGAAAGCCGGGCGTTCGGTGGTGGAGATCGCGCTGAAGTGCGTCGAGCTGACCGGCGCGTACGGCGAAGAGTCTTTGCTCGAAAAGTGGGCCCGGGACGCCAAGATCCTCGACATCTTCGAGGGCACACAGCAGATCCAGCAGCTCATCGTGGCCCGGCGCATCCTCGGCAAGTCCAGCGCCGAACTGAAGTAGGTCGCGAGGCGGTCGGCCTCCGGTACCCTCGGGTGCCGGAGGCCGATCGTGACCGAACACATCGAGACCACGCTCCTCGCCGGCGCCGTCGTGCACCGGCCCGGGGATGACACCCCGATCAAGTCGCCGCGGGAATGGGATGCCGAAGGCTGGGACGCCGATCGGCAGGGCCCGAAGAACGTCGACGAAGCCCGGATCGCGCTCGCCGAACGGATCGCCGATCCCCACGCGCCGGACACCGAAGCGGAGTCCGGGGCCTACGACGACGTCGCGGAGGGCTGAGCCGTGTACGTTCCCTGGCTCGTCGACGCCGCTCGCAGCACCGGATACCCCGTGGTCGAGGTGCCCGGGTGGCAGACCCGCGGGCACGGCGGCATGCGCGTCGTCGAAGGCGTCGTCGGGCACCACACCGCGACCGCCGATTCCGCGCCCGGGGACTACCCCTCGCTCGACCTCGTCACCAACGGGCGTGCCGATCTCGCCGGGCCGTTGTGCAACCTCGGGCTCGGGCGCAGCGGGACGGTCTACGTCGTCGCCGCCGGGTGCGCTTACCACGCCGGTGCGTCGCAGTGGCTCGGGTTCCTCGACGTCAACGACGAATTCCTCGGCATCGAAGCGGAATCCGCCGGCGCCGGTGGCTGGACGGACGCGCAGCGGGACGCCTACCCGAAGCTCGTCGCCGCGCTGTTGCGGTACATGTCGCGCGGGGTCGAGCGGTACGCCGGGCACAAGGACGTCTGCCTGCCCACCGGCCGCAAGATCGATCCCGTCGGCATCGACACCGCGTGGCTGCGCGAACGCGCCGCCGACCCCGCCGGCTCCGGGCCGCTCGGCGCGGAGGTCGAAATCCTCGAACGCATCACCGTCACCCCGCCCGACGACGGCGAGCACACCGTCCGCGTCTTCCTGTCCGGCAGCGCGGGCGCGGCGATCGTCGTGCGGCCGCGGCTGGGCGGCGACGGTTCCGCGAAACCCTTGTGGGTGCCCGACATCTTCGCGTGGGGCTCCGACCGGACGGGCATCGGCCACAACCCGCGCGAGCTGCCGGGCTACGACCCGAAGCTGACGACGCACCGGCGCTACCGCGTGCCCGGCGCGGTGTGGGCGGACGTCCGGTACAGCGCGGCCGAGCCGTTCGAGATCGACCTAGTCGGCTGAGGCCTGGTCGTCGAGGAACTCGTCCAGGTGCCCGGCGCGGTGTGGGCGGACGTCCGGTACAGCGCGGCCGAGCCGTTCGAGATCGACCTAGTCGGCTGAGGCCTGGTCGTCGAGGAACTCGTCCAGGTAGCGCCACGTCGTGCCGCGCGCCTTGCGGCCGGTCAGGACGCCGAGGTGGCCGCCCGGCGCGGTCTTGAAGCGGACTTCCGGGGCGTTGTCCAGCAGTTCCACGACCCGCTCGACCGACGGGCGCGGCGCGATCGTGTCGTTCTCGCCCGCCACCACCAGCGTCGGGACGCGCACCGAGGACAGCGAGATGATGCGCCCGTTGAGGTCGACCTTGCCCTCGGCCAGGTCGTTCGTGCGGAACAGCCGGTGGTACAGCTGGCCGAACGTGCGCCCGGGGTAGGCGTACATGTTGCTCATGAAGTGGTCGACCGCCTCGATCTGCGCGAGGTAGTCGCGGTCGTCGAGGTTCTTCAGGATCGCGATCGGCTTCGTGATCTCCTTGCTGATGCCCGTCGCGCGGAACACGCGGCTGACCAAATAGGACGGTGCGCCGCCGAACGCGCGGTAGATCGGGGTCAGCAGGTGGCCGTTCGTCAGGTCGACCAGCGGGCGGAACGGCGCCACGATCGGGATCGCCGTGAAGTCCACCGGGGAACCGATCGCCGTGATCGACGCGATCGGGAGGTCCGGCTGGTCGGCGTTCACCAGCAGCGAGAAGATCCCGCCGAGCGACCACGACACCAAGTGGACGTCCTGACCGCCCGAATCCTGGCTCACGCGCCGGATCGCGCGCGGCAGCACCTCGTCGATCCAGTGCTCGATGCCCAGGCGCCGGTCCGAGAACGCCACCATGCCGTAGTCGACGAGGTAGGCGTTGCGGCCGCGCTCGACCAGGTGCTCGATGAGGCTGCAGCCGCGACGCAGGTCGAAGCAGATCGCCGGCGCGGCCAGCGGCGGCACCAGCAGGACCGGCGGCCCGGACACCGGGCGGCTGCTGTGCGTCATCCGGTACAGCGAGCGGTTGGGGCCCTGGTCGACCAGCACCCGCGGCATCGGGCGCAGGTCGGCGACACCGCCGTGCAGCACCTTGCCGACCACGTTCGACGCCGCCGCGGCCAGTCGTGCGGGCGGTGAAACCATTTCGAAAGCCTCCTGCGACGTCCCCCGGGCACTTCCGGCCAATCTTGCCCGGTCAGCCCGGTGGACTCAACACCGCCCACGTCCAAATCGGACAGTCGCTAGGCCGTCCGAGTTACTCCTGGGACGCTCCGGGAGCGCTTTCGGCGGCGCGCGCCTCGTACTCCGCGCGAGCCGGGGAATGGGCCGCTGAAGCCAAAAGCTGGTCCGCTTTGAGCGCGCGGGCGATCGCTTCACCGGCCCGCCGCGGCAGCAGCCGGGTGAGCTTGCCCATAGTTCCCACGGACCGGGGTACGAAGACCTCGAAACGAGGCTTGCGCAGCGTGGATACGATGGCGTCGGCCACATCTTCCGGGCGCGAGGACTTGAACAGCTTCGCCTCGCCGAGGCCGCTCGCGAGTTCCGTCCGCACGATGGCGGGCATCACGCACGAGACGTGCACGCCGGACCCGTGCAGCTCCAGGTGCACCGCCTCGGACAGCCCGACGACGGCGTGCTTCGTCGCGCAGTACGTCGCCGCGCCCGGGAAACCCGCCTTGCCCGCGAAGGAAGCGACGTTGACGATGTGCCCGGACCGCCGCGGGCGCATCCGCTTGATCGCTTCGCGCGTGCCGTGGATGACCGCGTGCAGGTTGATCTCCAGCTGCCGCCGCGTGGTCGCGTCGCTCTCCTCTTCAAGGCGGGCCAGCGGCATGATCCCGGCGTTGTTGATCAGCACGTCGATGCGCCCGTGGCGGCGTTCGACCTCGTCGAGGAACCCGGTGAAGCCGGCGATGTCGGTGACGTCCAGCGGGAGCGCCTCGGCGTCCAGCTCGCCTGCCGTCTTCTCGGCCCTGACCTGGTCGAGGTCGCCGATCACCACCTTCGCGCCCAGCCGGGACAGCGCCGACGCGGTCGCCGCGCCGATCCCCTGCCCGCCACCGGTGATGACGACGACCTTGCCCGCGAGCTCCTCGGCCATGGCGACTCCTTCGTCTGTTGGCACTGCGTCAACAGTGTCACCCCTGGCCCGCGATCGCGCTACCCCACGCGTTGCTCCAGGACCTGCCCGACCCAGTCGTCGACGTGGAACCGCACGGTCGGCTTGAAGCCCTGGCTCTCGTAGTAGCGCTGCAGGTCGCCGTCGCCGCCGGCCCAGCAGTCGACGCGCACGAGGTCGATGCCGCGCCGCCGCGCCTCGTCGAGCGCGTACTCGATGAGCCGCCCGCCGACGCGCCTGCCGGTGAACCGCCGGGACGTGATCAGCAGCCGGACGTACAGTTCACGCTCGTCAACCGGCGGCACGTGCGGGTCGTGCTCTTCCGAGACGATCAGCGCGCCGGCCGCTTCGCCGTCGACCATCGCGATGCGCAGCCCCGGATCCGCGGCCATGCCCTTGACGCGTTCGACGCGCTTCGGGACGCGGCTCCACGGCTCGGTTCCCCACTGCTTCGAGCTGCCTCGCGCGACCAGCCATTCGACGGCTTCGTCGAAGAAGCCCAGGAGGATGTCGGCGTCCCCGGAATCGCCCGATCGGATGACGGTGTTGTCCATGCCCCTGTTTACCGCACACGGGGTACGCACGGGCCGACTTCGGCGATCCACACCTCGTTAAGCCGGTGGCTCGGTGCGCGTCATCCGAGCTTCAAAGAGCGCTGATTGACTTTCGCCGTTCCCCACCTCTCCCGCGACGAGGACGAATTGACTCAGTCAGTGCCCCCGGGCGATCCGTTGGCCGCGTTCACCGTCGAACTCGAAGAAATCCGGGCAAAAGCCGCGGCCACGCAGGAAACGCTCCGGTCCGCCACCGCCAGCGTGCAGTCGCCGGACGGCGCGGTCTCGGTGACCGTCGGTCCCAGCGGCGTGCTGCAGGACCTCCGGTTCGGGCCCCGCGCGTACGAACGGCCCCCGCAAGCCCTGTCCGGCCTGGTGCTGCAGCTGATCGGCAAGGCGCAGCAGAAGGTTTCGGCCCAGGTCGCCGGCGCGTTCGAGGGCATGGTCGGCGAGAGCTCGGCCGCCCGCGAACTGCTCGACGAGTTCCTGCCCGCCCCCGAGCCGGACGCGGGACCCGGCCCGGACAAGAGCGACGTGTTCATGCCGGAGCAGGAGGCCGACGACCGCCCGGCGCGGCCCCCGCACCGCCCGCCACCGCCACCGCCGCCCCAGCAAGGCCCGCCGCGCCGCCGTCCCCGGCCCGCGCCGGACGAGGACGACGGCGAAAGCAACCCCTGGTAGTACGGAGGAGAACCGGTGGTTACCGGAGAAGGATTCTCGGTCGACCCGGCCGAGCTGCAGAAGTTCAGCCAGTTCCTGTCGGGCACCACGCAGCCGGCGGTGCAGGAGGCCGCGAACCGGATGCAGGCCGCGAACGGGTTCGACAACGCCGCGTTCGGCATCCTGCTCGCCCAGGTCCTCGCCGTGCCGTCGCGGGTCACGATGGCCGTGATCACCGGGGAGATCAACAACCTCGTCGGCGACATCGGGAAGTCCGCGGCCGACGTCAAGAAGGCCGCCGAGACGTACGCGACCCACGACTCGAACACGGCTCAGGGCTTGAGCACCTTCGAAACGGAGCTGGGCAAGTGACCGTCCCCATCACGTCGGCGAACTCCACCACGGGCGCCGGCGTCTTCGACAGCTGGAAGCAGGTCGGCGACTCGATCGGCAAGGTCCAGACCGAGCACGGCGGCGACCTCGCGGCCGTCAGCGTCGAACTGGGCATCAACGTCATCAGCGCCGTGCTCGACACCGTCGCGTTCGCGATGGACCCGCTCGCGAAGCTGATCGCGGCGGGGCTGGGCTGGCTGATCGAGCACGTCTCGTTCCTCAAGTGGCCGCTCGACCAGGTCGCGGGCAACCCGTCGGAAGTCACGAAGGTCGCCAACGAGCTGCACAAGATCGGCGAGTCGCTGCGCAACACCGGCACCGAGCTGGACGAGACGCTCAAGTCGACGATCACCCAGTGGCAGGGCAAGGGCTACGACAGCTTCCTCAAGTCGATCAACGACCGGAAGGGCTGGATCGACGCCAACGCCAAGGCGGCCGACGTCGCCGGCTACATGGTCGAGACCACCGGGGCGCTGATCGGCGCGGTCCGCGCGCTGCTGCGCGACATCATCACGACGATCCTCGGCGACATCATCTCCACGATGCTGATCGCGCTCGCGCTCGCCATCCCGACCTTCGGCGCGTCGATCGCCGTCGGCGTGACCAAGTGCGTCGCCACCGTCTCGGTGCAGGTCGCGGCGATGATGGCGAAGCTCGCCAAGGTCGTCGCCTACGCCGGCCGCACGCTGGCCCGGCTCACCGGGCTGTCGAAGCTGGTCAAGGGCAAGCCGGGTTCGTCCTCGAGCGCGGGCCACGAGCTGACGCCGGTGCCGCCACCGGGCACCGCGATCACCCACGACCGTCCCGGTGGCGGCGCCACCCCCAGCACGCGACCCCCGGGCGACGGCACGACCCCGAACTTCTCGCGGCCGCTGCCCCCGCCGGGCACGGCGATCACGCACGACGGTCCCGGTGGTGGCGCCACCCCGAGCACGCGTCCGCCCGGCGACGGCACCACGCCGAACTTCTCGCGGCCGCTGCCGAAGCCGCCCGAGCCGCCGAAGCCGACGCCGCCGAAGTCGCACCTGAGCGACCACGACATCTCTGTGATCAAGAAGCACGAGGACTGGCTCAAGACCAAGTTCGGCGACAGCTACCAGAAGATGAAGTTCGCCGACGACTGGATCAAGAAGAACCACCCGGACTACTACCCGATGCTCAAGGCGCTGTCCGACGCCAAGAGCTCGAAGAACTTCGTCGGCTGGGCGGGCAAGGACATCGTGCAGGTCGACCGCGGCCTCACCGACATCCAGATGCAGGCCGAAGCCGCGTGGGCCGAAGAGGACAAGAAGCAGCAGGAACAGCAGCAGCAGCAGTAGCGGTCACCAGCAGGTGTAGCCGGCCGGAACGTCATCGGCGTGGGGCTGGGCGTGGGCACGGTGACCGTGCTGGCCGGTGGCGACGGCTCGTCGAACTCCGAGCCGTCGTCGACCGGCGCGGCGGGCGAGCACCCCGCCGCCACTTCGCCGGCGACGCCCCGGGCGTTACGTCAGGCGACGCCGAGGTGCCGGGAGATCAGCATCTTCTGCACCTCGCTCGTCCCCTCACCGATCTCGAGGATCTTGGCGTCGCGGTAGAAGCGGCTGACCGGGAACTCGTTCATGAAGCCGTAGCCGCCGAAGATCTGGGTGGCGTCGCGCGCGTTGTCCATCGCCGCGTTCGACGCGACCAGCTTCGCGATCGACGCCTCCTTCTTGAACGGCTCGCCGCGCAGCATCTTCGACGCCGCCTGGTAGTACGCCAGGCGCGCGGTGTGCGTGCGGACCTCCATGTCGGCGATCTTGAACTGGATCGCCTGGTACTCCCCGATCCGCTTGCCGAACGCGACGCGGTCCTTCACGTACTTCAGGCACTCGTCGACGCAGCCCTGCGCCAGGCCGACGGACAGCGCGGCGATCGCGACGCGGCCTTCGTCCAAGATGGACAGGAACTGCGCGTACCCGCGGCCCCGCGTGCCGACCAGGTTCTCTACCGGCACCCGGACGTCCGAAAAGGACAGTTCGTGCGTGTCGGAGCAGTTCCAGCCGACCTTCGAGTACTTCGGCGCCACCTCGAAGCCCGGTGTGCCCGACGGGACGATGATCGCCGAGATCTCCTTGCGGCCGTTCTCCATCACGTCCGTCACCGCCGTGACCGTCACCAGCCGCGTGATGTCGGTGCCCGAGTTCGTGATGAACGCCTTGCTGCCGTTGATGACCCACTCGTCGCCGTCCTCGGTGGCGCGGGTGCGGGTCGCGCCCGCGTCCGAGCCGCCGCCCGGCTCGGTCAGGCCGAAGCCGCCCAGCGCCGTGCCGGCGCAGAGGTCGGGGAGCCACTTCTCCTTCTGCTCCTGGGTGCCGAACCGGAAGATCGGCATCGCGCCGAGCGACACCCCGGCCTCCAGGGTGATCGCGACCGACGAGTCGACCCGCGCCAGCTCCTCCAAAGCCAGGCACAGCGCGAAGTAGTCCCCGCCCATGCCGCCGAACTCCTCGGGGAACGGCAGGCCGAACAGGCCCATCTCGGCCATCTTCGCGACGATCTCGTACGGGAATTCTTCCTTCTCGTACAGCTCGCCGATCACCGGCGCGACTTCGGCGTGCGCGAAGTCCTCCACCGTCTTGCGGAGGGCTTCGTACTCCTCGTCCAGGCGGAAGTCGATCACTGCTGCTCCTCTTGGGGCGTCACTACGGCAAGGGTTTCGTCCAGCGCGACCTGTTGGCCGGCCCGGACGGGGAGTTCGCTGACCACGCCGTCGACCGGCGCGGTGACCGTGTGCTCCATCTTCATGGCTTCGACCACCAGCAACGGGGTCCCGGCCTTCACGACGTCACCGGCGGCGACCTTCACGACGAGCACCGTGCCCGGCATCGGGCTGGTGACCGGCCCGGCCCCGGCGGCCTCGCCACGCGACGAGAGCACGAACTCCTGCTCCCCGAAGGGAAAGCTCAGGCCGTCGCGGGCCAGCCAGACGGTCCGGTCGGGCCCGCAGGCCTGGCGGTAGCGGTGGAACCCGCCGTCGTGCCGGATCTCCAGGACGTCGCCGTCGCGCCGGGCCGAGACCTCGACCGGCTCCGCGTCGTCGACGAACACCGTCGCCGCGGCCGGCGTGCCCTGGACGCGGACCACCGCGCGGGCCGCGCCGGACTTCAGCCGGAACGTCACGCCGCCGGAGCCGCCCATCCGCCAGCCGTCCGGCACGTCCCACGGGTCCACTACGGACCCCGACGGCTGCAGTTCCAGGAACCGGTCCAAGGCGGCCGCGACGAAGAACTCCGCGGGCACGTCCGACGACACGAGGTCGGCCAGCCGGCGGTCGACCAGCTCGGTGTCGAGCCGCCCGGCGCGCACGTCGGCGTCGGCCAGCAGCCCGCGCAGGAACGCCGTGTTCGTGCCGACGCCCAGCAACGCCGTGTCCGCCAGCGCCAGGTCGAGCCGGTGCAGCGCCGCCGCGCGGTCCGGGCCCCACGCGATGACCTTGGCCAGCATCGGGTCGTAGTTCGAGCCGATCACCGCGCCGCGCGTCATCCACGAGTCGACGCGGACGCCGTCGCCGGCCGGTTCGTGCACCGCCAGCACCGTTCCGCCGGTCGGGATGAACCCGCGCGCCGGGTCCTCGGCGTACACGCGCGCTTCGACGGCGTGTCCATTGAGGACGACGTCTTCCTGCCTGACGGTCAGGTGTTCCCCCGCCGCGACCCGGACCTGCCACTCGACCAGGTCGAGGCCGGTGACCAGCTCGGTGACCGGGTGCTCCACCTGCAGCCGGGTGTTCATCTCCATGAAGAAGAACTCGTCCGGGTTGTGCGCCGACATGATGAACTCGACCGTGCCCGCCCCGACGTACCCCACCGACCGCGCGGCCTCGGCCGCGGCCGAGCCCATCTTCTCGCGGGTGGCCTCGTCGAGCAGCACCGACGGCGCTTCCTCGATGATCTTCTGGTGCCGCCGCTGCAGGCTGCACTCGCGCTCGCCGAGGTGGACGACGTTGCCGTGCCGGTCGGCCATGACCTGGATCTCGATGTGCCGCGGCGTGGTGACGAACCGCTCCATGAGCAGGGTGTCGTCACCGAACGAACCCTTGGCCTCGCGCCGCGCGGACTCGATCGCGGCGTCCAGTTCCCCGGGCGCGTGCACCAGTCGCATGCCCTTGCCGCCGCCACCGGCGGACGGCTTGAGCAGCAGCGGGTACCCCACGCGAGCCGCGGCTTCCGCGAACCCGCCCTCGGGGATGTCCACATCGGACGCGCCGGGCACGACCGGCACACCGGCCTTCGACACCGTCGCCTTGGCGCGGATCTTGTCGCCCATGGCGTCGATCGCCTCGACCGGCGGTCCGATGAACACCAGCCCGGCCGCCTCGCAGGCACGCGCGAACTCGGCGTTCTCCGCCAGGAAGCCGTATCCCGGGTGCACGGCCTGCGCGCCCGACGACACGGCGGCGGCCACGATGGCCGGGATGGACAGGTAGCTCTTCGAAGCTTCGGCGGGCCCGATGCGGACCGCGGTGTGCGCCTCGCGGACGTGCCGGGCCTCGGCGTCCGCGTCGCTGTACACCGCGACCGCGCGGATGCCGAGGTCCCGCAGCGTGCGGATGACGCGGACCGCGATCTCGCCCCGGTTCGCGACCAGTACTGAGTCGAACATCATCACATCCGGAAGACGCCGTAGTTGACATCGGAAAGGGGTGCGTTGGCCGCGGTCGAGAGCGCGAGCCCGAGCACCGTGCGGGTGTCCGCCGGGTCGATGACGCCGTCGTCCCACAGCCGCGCGGTGGAGTAGTACGGGCTGCCCTGGGCCTCGTACTGCTCGCGGATCGGGTCCTTGAACGCTTCTTCGTCCTCGGCGGACCATTCGCCGCCGCGCGCTTCGATCGCGTCGCGGCGGACCGTCGACAGCACCGACGCCGCCTGCTCACCGCCCATCACCGAGATCCGGGCGTTCGGCCACATCCACAGGAACCGCGGCGAGTACGCCCGGCCGCACATCGAGTAGTTCCCGGCGCCGAACGAGCCGCCGATAACGACTGTTAACTTCGGCACGCGCGCGCAGGCCACCGCGGTGACCATCTTCGCGCCGTGCTTGGCGATGCCGCCTGCCTCGTACGCGCGCCCGACCATGAACCCGGTGATGTTCTGCAGGAACAGCAGCGGGATCGAGCGCTTGTCGCACAGCTCGATGAAGTGCGCGCCCTTCATCGCGGACTCGGCGAACAGCACGCCGTTGTTCGCGACGATGCCCACCGGGTGGCCGTGGATCCGGGCGAACCCGGTGACCAAGGTGGCCCCGTACTCCTTCTTGAACTCGCCGAACCGGCTGCCGTCGACGATCCGCGCGATCACCTCCCTTACGTCGTAAGGGGTGCGCGGGTCGGTCGGGACCACGCCGTACAGCTCCGCCGGGTCGACCGCCGGCTCTTCGGTCGGCAGGACGTTCCACGGCCGCGGCGCGCGCGGGCCCAGCGTGGACACGATGGACCGGACGATCCGCAGCGCGTGCGCGTCGTCGTCGGCCAGGTGGTCGGTGACGCCGGACTGGCGCGAGTGGACGTCGCCGCCGCCGAGCTCCTCGGCCGTGACGACCTCGCCGGTCGCGGCCTTCACCAGCGGCGGGCCGCCGAGGAAGATCGTGCCCTGGTTCCGGACGATCACGGCCTCGTCGCTCATCGCCGGGACGTACGCGCCGCCCGCGGTGCACGAGCCGAGCACCGCGGCGATCTGCGGGATGCCGCGCGCGGACATCGTCGCCTGGTTGTAGAAGATGCGGCCGAAGTGCTCACGATCCGGGAAGACCTCGTCCTGCCTCGGCAGGAACGCGCCGCCGGAGTCCACCAGGTAGACGCACGGCAGGTTGTTGTGAAGGGCGACCTCCTGGGCGCGCAGGTGCTTCTTGACCGTCATCGGGTAGTACGTGCCGCCCTTGACGGTGGCGTCGTTCGCGACGACCACGCACTCGCGCCCCGAGACGCGCCCGACCCCGGTGATGATCCCGGCGGACGGCGCTTCGTCGTCGTACAGTCCGTTCGCCGCCAGCGGCGACAGCTCCAGGAACGGCGATCCCGGGTCCAGCAGCGTGTCGACGCGGTCGCGGGGCAGCAGCTTGCCGCGCTCGACGTGCCGCGTGCGCGCCTTCTCCGGACCGCCCAGCCGGGCGCTCCCCAAACGTTTGCGGAGGTCCTCGACCAGCTCCGCGTGCGATGTCGCGTTGCGGGCGTAGGCCTCGCTGTCCGGGGCAGCAGACGTCCCCAGTGCCGGCGTGTCCATGGGCTCCCTCGAAGTTAGCAGGCGTTAACCTCCGCTCCGATGTTAGCGACCGCTAACACGGGTGTCCAGTCGCCGGAATGCCGTGAAGGCCACCTTGCGGAAGTTGTGCTTCCGCAAGGTGGCCTTCACGAACTCGCGGGGAGATCAGCCGATCGCGGCGCGCAGCGGCGTGTAGTAACCGCCGGACTGTCCGGCCACGGTCGGGTGGTACGACTCGATCACCGGCCAGGTCAGGCTGTGCAGGTAGTCGTCGGCCGACGAGCAGATGTTGTGCCCGACGAACGACGGCCGGACGTCGACGAACGTCGCGCCCGCCGAGGACGCGCGCGACTGGATGACCGACGCCAGCGTGTCCGCGCCGGAGTTGATCGCCGTGCGCTTGGTGTCGCTCAGCCCGACCCAGCAGGAGCCGGGCACGGTGTAGAAGCGCGGGTAGGACAGGACGACGAGCTTCGCGCCCGGCGCCTTGGCCTTGATCGCGTTGTAGGTGTTGGTCAGCAACGCCGGCAGCGTGTTGTTGACGTAGGTCTTCGCCGTGTTGACGCGGTTGGTGCAGTCCGAGTCGCTGCCGAGCGTGCAGGTCTGGATCACGTCGCTGAAGCCGGCGTCGTTGCCGCCGACGGTGACGGTGACCAGGGTCGCGTTGGACGGGATGGAGTTCGCCTGGTTGATCACGTCGCCGGTCTTGGCGCCGGAGCAGGCCAGGAACGTGAACGAGGTGCCGCTGTGGGCGTTGGCCCACAGTTGCGGGTACGCCTTCGAGCTGCGGTAACAGCTCCCGGAACTGCCGTAGCTGCCGGCTCCGACCCCCGAGGAGTAGGAGTCGCCGACCGCGGCGTACACGGTCCCGGCGGCCTGGGCGAGGCCCGTCACGCCGAGAGAAGCAAGGACAACGGCCCCCAGGGCCGTGCTCAACCGTAGAAGGGATCGCCGTAACTTACGGGTGGGAACAGCCATGGGTCACTCCTTTGTGACAGGGCCAGCCCGAATAGGACAGCAGGTGGAGGCTCCACAAGGAACCCCTAGTTACCCGTAGGTAACCCACTCGGCCCACGTCGGAAGGATGGAACGGGTGTTAGCGGTCGCTAACCTCGGGCCTTAATATGGCCAGATGCCGGCCAACTCCACCCCGCTCGTGAACGGCGAGAAGGCGAACAGACGCGAACAGATCATGTCCGCGGCCGCCGAGCTGTTCGCCCACCACGGCTTCCACGGCGTGGGCATCGACGACATCGGGGCCGCGGTCGGCATCTCCGGCCCGGCGCTCTACCGGCACTTCCGCAGCAAGGACGCGATCCTCGGCGAGATGCTGCACTCGATCAGCCGCTACCTGCTCGACGGCGGCACGAAGTGGGCGGCCCGGCCCGGCACGCCGGACGACACGCTGGCCGGGCTCGTGGCGTTCCACGTCGGCTTCGCGCTCACGCACCCGGCGCTGATCACCGTGCAGGAGCGCAACCTCGCGAACCTCACCGACGCCGACCGCAAGCAGGTGCGCGCGCTGCAGCGCCAGTACGTCGAGGTGTGGGTCCGCGCGATCCGGGAAGCCATGCCGGGGCTGGGAGAACGGCAGGCGCGCTCGGCGGCACACGCCGTGTTCGGCTTGATCAACTCGACCCCGTACAACCGCCATCTCGGTGACAGCGAACTCGCCGAACTGCTCGCGCGGCTCGCGCTGGGTGCCCTTCGCGCGGTGGGATGACCGTCCCGGATCAAGGTATCCCCACAACCGGCGCGGCTGGTGTTTGATGGGGCACGTGGAAGCGGACTGGAACGAGCAAAAGCTCGTCGAGAAGGCACAGCGCGCACTGACCGCGCTGAGCCTCGGCGACGACGCGGAAGCCCTCGTCGAGGTCGCGCCGACGGCCGCCGAGCCGCAGGCCCGCGCGGACGAGACCAAGGCGCTGATGCTGCTGCTGTTCGGCGAGTGCAGCACGATGGTCGCCACCCTCGGCGACGGCGGCAGCGCGCCGGTCAAGGTCCAGGTCTTCGACGAGGACGGCGAAGAGGTCTCGATCGACCAGGCCGATCCGCCGGTCCGGACGGCCGTGCGCACGCTGCTGGCGGAGGTGCACGGCAACACGGAGGCGGCGCAGGAGCAGGTGGAGATCGCACTGGCCAACGCGGCGCCGGACGAGGTCGACAGCCTCGTGCTGCAGGCGCTGCGCTGGACGATCCGGCTGTCGGTGGAGTGCCTGGACCGCGACCTGCCGGTGGCTCCCTGGATCTCGGAAGCGGTGTCGGACTAGGGGCCCCTACGCCGGCCGCAGCGACCGCACGATCGGGGCGAGGTAGAGCTCCGCGAGCCGGCGGCGCTGGACGTCGTCGTCGACCGGCAGGACCGTGTCCGGCGTCAGCACCAGCGACACCACGATGCGGATCAGCAGCTCGGCCATCCCGTCGATGTCCTCGGCGGGCAGGCTGAGCCGCCCGGCGGCGATCTCCGCGTGGAAGTGCGCCGCGATCCGGGCACGCGCGGCCGCGAACAGGCCGCCGGCCTGGACCGTCAGGTGCGGCAGGATCAGCTCCGGCTCGGTGCGCAGCAGCCGGTTGAGCAGCCGGTGGCCGCGCAGGTACCCCAGGGAGAAGCTCAACCCCTCGATGAGCTTCTCCTCCGGGGTGGCCTGCGCCTCGACGACGGCGTCGACCTTCGTCAGGAACCGCTTCATCTCCCGCAGGATCAGCGCGCCCAGCAGCTGGTCCTTCTTCGGGAAGTACCGGTAGATCGTCACCCGCGACAGCCCGACGCGGCGCGCGACGTCGTCGACGGTGAACCGGCGCAGACCGAAGTCCTCGGCCTGGGTGAGCGCCGCGCCCATGATCCGTTCGGAGGTCTCGTCGCCGGGCAGTTCGGCTTCGAGCGCGTGCTTCAGGAGGTCGCGCATGCCCCGACTTTACATCTTGACGGAGATTGTTTCATGCGTTCTAGTGTTACACGACACAGGGAGGCCAGCATGGGTGACCGCGAAGCCACCGCCGAACGGCTGCTCCGCTCGAGCGCCCGGCTCTCCTACGACCCGGACGTCGACGTCCACTGGGACGCGCCGCTCGACGAGGACCGGTTCTTCATCCCCGAAAAGCTCGTCTCGCTCTACGGCACGCCGGTGTGGGACGCGCTCAGCCGCGCGCAGCGGATCGAGCTGTCGCGCCAGGAACTGGTGAACACCGTCAGCGTCGGGATCTGGTTCGAGCTGATCCTCATGCAGATGCTGCTGCGCGCGTCCTACCACCAGGACCCGACGACCCGGCACGTGCACTACGCGCTGACCGAGGTCGCCGACGAATGCCGGCACTCCACGATGTTCGCCCGGCTGATCGAGCACGTCGACGGGCGGCCGTACCGCAACAACCGCTGGCTGCAGCGGTCCGCGCAGGCGCTGCCGTCGATCCTGCACGGCCCGGCGATGTGGGTGGCGACGCTGATCGGGGAAGAGATCTTCGACGCGCTGCAGCGCGAGCACCTCGACGACGAAACGGTGCAGCCGGTGGTGCGCGCGGTGATGCGGATCCACGTGACCGAGGAGGCCCGGCACGTCCGGTACGCGCGGGACGACCTGGTCCGCTCGCTGGCCGCGGCGCCCTGGTGGCGCAAGGAGTTCGCCCGGGTGGTGGTCGCGATCGGCGCGCTGCTGATGTCACGGCTGCTGTCCCGGCCGCGGCAGTACCTGCGCGCGGGGATCGACCCCGGCGTCGCGGTGGCCGCCGCGCGGACGAGCCCGCACCGGCGGGCGACGCTGGCCTTCGGGGCCCGGAAGCTCGTCCGGTTCCTCCAGGAGAACGACCTGATCGGCGGCCCGAGCGCGGTGCTGTGGCGCCGCGCGGGGATGCTCTAGACGAAGGGAAAGCCATGGCGCTCAAGGACTTGCTCGCCGCGGGCACCGGCAGGCTCGCCGACCGCATCGCCACCGCGGGCGACGAGGCCGGCGACCGCGCGGACGACGTCGCCTGGCGGGTGGCCAAGCTGTCCGACCGCGCCGCGGAACGGCTCGGCGACTACGCGGCCCAGACGTCCCGGCGGGTCGCGGACACCTTGGTGCGCCTGGGAGAGCGGGTGACTACCCCAGCAGCGCCTTCACCAGGGAAGCGATCTGACCGGACTCGATGAGGAACGAATCGTGGCCGTACGGTGACGAAACCACCGACGGCTCCGCGGTTCCCGGTATCCCGGAAGCGATTTCCGCCGACTGGTACAGCGGGTAGAGCCGGTCGCTGTCGACACCGCCGATGACCGCGCGGGCCGTCACCCGGCTCAGCGCGCCCGCCACCCCACCGCGGTCACGGCCGACGTCGTGGGTGTTCATCGACTCCGTGAGCACGACGTAGCTGTTCGCGTCGAAGCGGCGCACCAGCTTGTCGGCGTGGTGGTCCAAATAGGACTCGACGGCGAACCGCCCGCCGCGCAACGGGTCCTCGTCGCCCTGGTGGGTCCGGCCGAACCGCTGGGCCAGCTCCGGCTCGCTGCGGTAGGTGACGTGCGCGATCCGGCGCGCGATGCCGAGCCCGGCCACCGGCCCGGCGGGCGCCGAGTAGTAGTCGCCGCCGTGGAAGTGCGGGTCGCTGCGGATCGCGTGCAGCTGCGGGGCCGCCCAGGCGATCTGCTCGGCCGACGCGCGCGCGGTGGAAGCCAGCACCAGCACCGAAGCCACCCGCCCGGGCAGCGAAACCGCCCATTCGAGCGCGCGCATCCCGCCCATGGAGCCGCCGACGACGGCCGCCCAGCGGTCGATGCCCAGGTGGTCGGCCAGCACCGCCTCCGCCGCCACCTGGTCCCGCACCGTCACGACCGGGAACCGGCTGCCCCACGGCCTGCCGTCGAAGTCCGACGACGGGCCGGTGGAACCCTGGCAGCCGCCCAGCACGTTCGGCACCACGACGAAGTATTCGTCGGTGTCCAAAGCCTTCCCCGGCCCGATCAGCGCGTCCCACCAGCCCGCGTTCGGGTGCCCGGGCTCGACCGGGCCGGCCGCGTGGCTGTCGCCGGTCAGCGCGTGCTCGACGAGAACAGCGTTGGAGGCACTGGAGTTCAGCGTCCCCCACGTCTCGTACGCGAGCGTGAAGGACGGCAGCACGCCACCGGCCTCCAGCGCGAGCGCGCCGGGGCCGGTGACGAACTGACGGCGGCCTGGCGGATCACCGATCCGCCAGGCCCCGGTGACGGGGTCAACCGTCACAGTTCCGCCTTGGCCGCCCGGAATCCGGCCTCCAGGTCTGCCTTGAGGTCCTCGATCCCCTCCAGCCCGACGGCGAGCCGGACCAGGCCGGGCGTGACGCCGCTGGAGAGCTGCTCTTCCGGGCTGAGCTGGCTGTGGGTGGTCGACGCCGGGTGCACGATCAGGCTGCGGACGTCGCCGATGTTCACCAGCTGGCTGTGCAGTTCGGTGCCGTCGACGAACTTGCGGCCCGCCTCGACGCCACCGCGCAGGTCGAACGACAGGACCGCGCCCGCACCGCGCGGCAGGTACTTCTGCGCGGCGGAGTAGAACGGGCTGGACGGCAGGCCGGCGTAGTACACCTTCTCGACCTCGTCGCGCTGCTCCAGCCACTCGGCCAGCGCCTGCGCGTTCGAGACGTGCCGCTCGAGGCGCAGCGACAGCGTCTCGATGCCCTGCAGGATCAGGAAGCTGTTCAATGGCGAGATCGCCGCGCCGGTGTCGCGCAGGATCTGGACGCGCGCCTTGGCCGCGTACGCACCCGGGCCGAGCGCCTCCCAGTACTTGAGGCCGTGGTAGCTCGGGTCCGGCTCGGTGAAGCCGGGGAACTTCTCCGGGTTCTTGCCGAAGTCGAAGGTGCCGCCGTCGACCAGGACGCCGGCCACCGTCGTGCCGTGGCCGCCGAGGTACTTCGTCGCGGAGTGCACGACGACGTCGGCGCCGTGCTCGATCGGGCGCAGCAGGTACGGCGTCGGCACCGTGTTGTCGACGACGAGCGGGACGCCGGCCTCGTGCGCGACGTCGGCGACGCCCCGGATGTCGAGGACGTTGCTGCCCGGGTTGGCCAGCGTCTCGGCGAAGAACAGCTTCGTGTTCGGCCGGACGGCGGCGCGCCACTGCTCCAGGTCGTCCTGGTCGTCGATGAAGGTGACCTCGACGCCGAGCTTCGGCAGCGTGTAGTGGAAGAGGTTGTAGGTGCCGCCGTAGAGCGACGGGCTGGAGACGAAGTGGTCGCCCGCGCCCGCGAGGTTGAGGATCGCCGCCGTGGTCGCGGCCGAGCCGGACGCGAACGCCAGCGCCGCGACACCGCCTTCGAGCGCCGCGAGCCGCTGCTCCAGCACGTCCTGGGTCGGGTTCATGATCCGCGTGTAGATGTTGCCGGGCTCGGCGAGGCTGAACAGGTCGGCGCCGTGCTGGCTGTCGCGGAAGACGTACGACGTCGTCTGGTAGATCGGGGTCGCCCGCGCGCCGGTCGCCGGGTCCGGCGCGGCGCCCGCGTGGATCTGCTTGGTCTCGAAGGACCACGCCGAGGTGTCGTCCGCGCTCATCGGTTTCTCCTTGCGGCTCAATGGCTTCCGGGGGACTGCCAGCCCGAAGCTACTTGGGCCGAACGGAGCACCCAACCGTTCCCACGCCCTGGGAGTACCACCGGCTTGGCAAACTAATATCTCTGTGGCTAAGATACTTGGACAGGGAGATTCACAGGCATGGAGGTAGTCATGACGGAACGGGTGCAAGTGCTGGTCGTGGGGGCCGGGCTGGGCGGGCTGTCGGCGTCACTGTTCCTCGCGCAGGCCGGAGTGGACGTGCTGACCGTCGAACGGCACGCCGGGACGTCGGTCCACTCGCGGGCCGCGGGGCAGAACTGGCGCACGATGGAGCTGTTCCACTGGGCGGGCATCGACCGCGAAGTGCTGGCGGTGAGCCAGCGCGCGTCGCAGGGGCTGCGGATCACCGTCGCGACCAGCCTGGCCGGCCGCGTGCTGCACCGCATCATCGAGGACGGCAGCGAGTTCGACGTCTCGGCGTCGACCACGCTGCCCGCCGGGATGGCCGGGCAGGACGTCGTCGAGCCGATCCTGCTGGCGCACGCGGAGAAGGCGGGCGCACGGGTCCGCTTCCGCACGGAACTGGTCGAACTGGCACCGGACGGCGACGGCGTCACCGCGACGCTGCGGCACCGCGATTCGGGCGAGGAGACGGTGGTGCGCGCGGACTACGTCGTCGCGGCGGACGGCGGCCGCAGCGGCGTCCGGGCCCGGCTCGGCATCGGGACCACCGGGATGGACGCGCTGAGCCACTGCCTCGGCGTGGTGTTCGACGCCGACCTCGGCGACCGCGTGCAGGCCGGGGTGACCGACCTGTTCTACCTGCAGCACCCCGAATTCACGGCCGGGCTGGTCAACACCGACACGCCGGACCGGTACGTCTTCGCGCCGGACTACTTCCCGGAGAAGGGCGAAAGCCCGGCGGACTTCACCCCGGAGCGGCTGGTCGCGATGATCCGCACCGCCACCGACCTGCCCGATCTCGAACCGGAAATCGTCTGGACCGGCTCCTGGGAGGTCGCCGCGCGGCTGGCCGACCGGTTCCGCGACGGGCGGGTCTTCCTGGTCGGCGACGCGGCGAAGGTGACGCCGCCGACCGGCGGGATGGGCGGCAACACAGCGGTGGGCGACGCCGCGGACATCGCGTGGAAGCTCGCCGCGGTGCTGCGCGGCGAAGCGGGTCCGGCGCTGCTCGACACCTACGAAGCCGAGCGCCGGCCGATCGCGCGGATGGTCATCGACACGTCGCTGCACAACATGAAGCAGCGCATGCACCCCGGCCTCGACGTTTCCGGGATCACCCCGGCGGAGGACCCGCTGGGCATCCTCCTCGGCTTCCGCTACCGCTCGACGGCCGTCCTGTCCGAGGAGCCGGACGACGGCGCGCGCGTCGAGGACGTGCACGCGCCGACCGGGCGGCCCGGGTTCCGGGCGCCGGGCCTGGAGTCCACTTTGGACCTGCTGGGCCGGTCGTGGGTGCTGCTCTGCGCGGGTGACGCCGCGGCGTGGACCCCGGCCGCGGCGGCCGCCGGCATCGACTGCCACGCCGTCGAGGACGCCGTGTTCGCTTCGCGCTACGGCCTTTCGCGGGGCGGGGCGTCGCTCGTGCGGCCGGACGGGATCGTGGCGTGGCGGGCCCCGGAGCCCGTCGAGGACCCGGGAGCCGAACTGCAGCGCGTGCTCGACGCGGTGCTGTCGCGTTAGCCGCCGTTAACCCGCGGCCGGCCGGTGGGCGACGCCGGCGAAGTGCTCGTGCAGTTCCCGCACGTGCTGAGCCCAGAACGCCTGGCGGCCGCCGCGGGTGCGCGGCACCGCCAGGCCCTTCCGGCTCGCGAGCCGGTAGAAGCCGGGTCCGGCGTCGTCCGCGCCGAGGTTGCGGACGAGCGCGCCGAGCAGCCGGCCGCCCGACTCCGCGTACGCCGCCTCGGAGATGCGGTCGAGCAGGTACGCCATGCTCGCGCGGCCGGCACCGGTCGTGAAGTCGAACCCGGCGACGCCCGTGGCGCGCACGAGCGCGGCCGCGAATTCGCCGTACGACGTGGTCCGGTCCGCCACCGCCCTGGCGATCAGGATCGTCCGCCCGGCCGCGATCATCTTTTTCCATTCCGCCACGTCACGTCCGTACAAGCCGATCACCTCACGCTTTCCCGAGCCGTCTCCGCGGACAGGCGCGAGAGAATGCCACAAGATCAAGCGGCGCTTCCACCGGGGTATGCCGTTGTGCCGCAAGGAGATTCACTGCCGGACGGACAGTTCTTTTCGGCCACCCGACGGTCGCGACAGGAATTTTCGGCTGTCTTTCGGTCCGCCATTTCCGGAAACAGCCAGGAGCGCGGTGAGCGAAATGCGAGCGCGGAGACGTGTTCCGGTGGAGCGCTGACCCCCTGAACGCCTGCCGGCTCACCGCCTGCCGAGCACCCAGTGGAACCGCGCCGGCCCTTCCGGTTCCTGGATCGTCACCGGCTCGTCCACCTCGAGCGTGAAGCCCGCGGCTTCGAGTAAACGCCGGTTAACCGCAGGCGCGTGGCTGCTGAAGAACATCGGCGTGCCCAGCCAGTCTGCTTCGACTCCGTTCGCTTCGCTGCAGCCGAGCGCGGCCAGGAACCAGCCGCCGGGGCGCAGCCAGCCGGCGATCCGCGCGAAGAGCGCGCCCTGTTCCTCGCGAGGCACGTGCAGCACGGAGTAGAACGCCGTGACCGCGTCGAAGCTGCCGTCGGGAAAGGACACCGCGGTCATGTCGCCCTTCTCGAACCGTCCACCGGGGACGTTGCGCCGCGCCAGTTCGAGCTGCGTCGCGGAGAGGTCGACGCCGACGACGTCGTGGCGTTCGGCCAGCACCGCCGTGCAGGGGACACCGGCGCCGCACCCGAGGTCCAGCACGCGGGAGCCGTCGGGGAGCCGGCCGGTCAGCTCGCCCAGGAAGCGCATCCGCGGGTCGTCTTCGATGCGGGCGCTCCACTCCAGGTACCGCTCCGCCGAGCTGTCGTAGCCGGATTCGACGATCCGCCGGGCTTCGCTCACCTCGTCGACCCTACCGAGCCGTCCACCGGTTTCTCGGCCAGAATGATCCCGTGGTCTCGGTGCGCAGCGTGGTCGACCGGGTGGGGCCGACGCTGCTCCACGCGCTCCAGGTGCCCGACGACTCCCCCGCGGTCGCCGACGTCGTCATCGCCGAGCCCGGCGGCGCGGTCACGCTGTCGGCCGGGGACCTTGTGCTCGGCGTCGCCACGACCGGTCCCGAAGACGCCGCAGAACTGGTGCGGCAGAGCGCCGCGCAGGGCGCCGCCGCCGTGCTGCTCAAGCCGCCGTTCGCTGCGAAGCCGCCGGTGAAGCGGGCCGCGAAGGCGAGCGGGATCGCGCTGGTGCAGGTGCACGCGGCGACGTCGTGGGCGCAGCTCGTCTGGCTGTTGCGGACGGTCCTGGACGCCCTCGCCGACGAGTCCGAAGACCTCGACCCCGGCTCCGGCGACCTCTTCCGGCTCGCCGACGCGGTCGCGTCCGTCGTGGACGCGCCGGTGACCATCGAGGACACCAACTCGCGCGTGCTCGCCTACTCCGCGCGCCAGGACCTCACCGACCCCGCGCGCGTCGCCACGATCATGGGCCGCCGCATCCCCGACGACGTCCTCGCGCGGTTCCGCTCGCGCGGGGTGTTCCGCGAGCTGTCCCGCGGCCGGCAGACGATCTTCGTCCCGGCGCAGCGCGACGGCACGCTGCCGCGGCTGATCGTGCCGATCCGGATGGGCGGCGAGCTGCTCGGGTCGATGTGGGCGGTGGTCGCCGGGCCGGTGTCCGACGAGCGCGCGGCCGCGTTCGCCGACGCCGCCCCGGTCGTCGCGCTGCACCTGCTGCGGCGCCGCGCGCACACCGACGCGCAGCGCCGCGCGTCCGCGGAACTGCTGCGCGGGGTGCTCGAAGGCCGGGCGAACCCGCGCAAGGCGATGGCGGAGCTGGACCTGTCCGACGAGCCGCACCGCGTGGTCGTCATCGAGGTCACCGGCGGCGACGGGCGCGACGCCGAAGGCCTGCGGCTCGCCCTGCTCGAACGGATCTCCCAGGGCATCGGCAGCCGTCCGGTGGCGACCGAGCTGGGCGGGCTGCTCTACGCCGTGGTCCCGGACCGGCCGGGCCCCGGCGGCTGGGCGGAACTGCGCCAGGCTCTCGTCGCGACGGGACCGTCTCGTCGCACCGGTGCTCCGCGCGCCGCGGCGGGCGCGCCCGGCGAGATCGGCGACCTCTCGGCGTCGCGGGACCAGGCCGACGAAGCCCTCGGCCTACTGCGCGCGGAGCTGCTCCGCGAGCGCGTGATCACGTTCGACGAAGCCTGGACGGCGTTGACGCTGCACCGCGGCGCGACGGCGGCGGCCGGGGCGAAGGTCGCCGAACTCGGCCCGCTGGGCGCCCTGCGCGCGCACGACGAGACGGGCAAGGCCGGCTACGTCGAGACGCTCTACGAATGGCTGCGCCACCCCGGCGACCCGCGCGCGGCGGCGCGGGAGCTGCGGATCCACCCGAACACCCTGCGGTACCGGATGCGGAAGCTCCTGGAGCTGGTCCCGCTGGACCTCGACGACCCCGACGTCCGGCTGGCGCTGCTCATCCAGCTGGTGGCACTGCGCTGGAGCTGATTGCGCCGTTCGGCCCAGTACCCGACGCATGCGTTGCTCCGCATGGATCGCGCCGATCGTCCGGATTGTGTTTTCCAGCCGAAAGGTGGTGGATTCGGGTGATCGCTTGACGCACTTTTCTCTGCATCACCCGGGGTCGCCGGGTCGTCGCAGAGGAGTGTCCATGAGCAGTTCGGAGCGGTTGCGCAGGGCCGTCAAGCTGGGCGCGGTGTCCGCGCTCTCCCTGGTCGCCCTGGTCGTCCCGGGCACCACCACCGGCAGCGCGGTCGCGGCGCCGTCCGCCGACTGCTTCACGCCCACGCACGCCGCGGACCGCAGCAAGGACGGCCACGCCGACAGCCTGTCCCCGGCGGAAGCGGCCCGCGTCGAGGCGGACATGCAGAGCAAGCTCGCGGGCAAGCGCACGTCGTTCAAGGCCGCGGCGGCCGTCTCGATCCCGGTGTACTTCCACGTGATCACGAGCGGTTCGACCGGCAACCTGCCGTCGTCGACGATCACCAAGCAGATCTCGGTGCTGAACAGCGCGTACGCTTCGAGCGGCTTCAGCTTCTCGCTCGTGAGCACCGACTACACGAACAACTCCACCTGGTACAACGGCATCACCGACGGCACGTCCGCCGAGCGCAACATGAAGAACGCGCTGCGCAAGGGCGGCAAGAACGCGCTGAACATCTACACCGCCAACCTCGGCGACGACCTCCTCGGCTGGGCGACGTTCCCCTGGAACTACAACTCCCAGCCCAAGATGGACGGCGTGGTCATCCTCGACGAGTCCCTCCCGGGCCGCTCGGCGACGAACTACAACGAGGGCGACACGGCCACCCACGAGGTCGGCCACTGGATGGGCCTCTACCACACGTTCCAGGGCGGCTGCTCCGGTTCGGGCGACTACGTCTCCGACACCCCGGCCGAGGCGACGGCGACGTCCGGGTGCCCGACGAACAAGGACACCTGCACGTCGACGGGCAAGGACCCGGTGCACAACTTCATGGACTACAGCTACGACGGGTGCATGTACGAATTCACCGCGGGCCAGGGCACGCGGATGAACAGCTCCTGGTCCGCTTACCGCGGCTGACGTTCGGTTGCCGAGGGGCACCTTCATGGCTTTGCGTCCACGAGGGTGCCCCTCAGCCGGCGAAGTCACGGCGGCTTCGACTTTCGCGGCCTGCACGCCGCTCTCGCCGCCGAACTGTCCACAACCCCCGGCCGATGTGGACAACTCGGCCGCGCAGCCCGCGAAACCGCCGGACTGTCAGGGCCCGGCGATAGACTGAGCGGGGCTCGTCCCCCAGGGAAGGGTGGGGCGCGGTGATCGGGTTGCGGCGGCCGGAAAACCGGGGAACGCCAGCTGCCGGGCGGGGAACAGCTCGCTCACGCGACCAGCAACGTCTTTCCCACCGTGGTCCGGGATTCGATCGCCGCGTGCGCGTCCGCGGCCTTCTCCAGCGGGAAGCGCTGGCCGATCACCGGCACCAGCCGTCCCGCCGCCGCCTCCGCCAGTGCCGACTCCGTGAACGCGCGCAGCTCCGCCGCGCCGCCGATCGAGCGCACCAGCGAGACTCCGCGCGCCTCGGCGTCCTCTTCGGACACTTCCGCCCACGAGCCGCTCGCCAGGCCGTAGACCGCCATTCGGCCGCCTCGGCGCAGCAGGCCGAACGCGGCCGCGCCGATCGCGCCGCCCACGCCGTCGAAGACCACGTCGACCTCGCCCACCGATGCCGTCCAGTCCGGGGACAGGTAGTCGACGACGGCGTCGGCGCCGCGGACCCGGGACACCTTCGCCGGGCCGCCCGCCGCGCCGGTCACGGATGCTCCCGCCGCCTTCGCCAGCTGGACCAGCAGGCCGCCGACGCCGCCCGCCGCCGCCTCGACCAGGACTCGATCGCCCGGGCGCACCCTGGTGGCATGCACCAAGCCGGTCGCGGTGCGGCCGTCCGCGAGGACCGCCACCGCCGCGTCGAGTTCCAGGGACGGCGGGACCGCGAACACCGCGGCCGCGTCCACCGCGACGCGCTGGGCGTAGCCGCCGGAGCCGCCGGTCGACGTCACCACCCGCTGGCCGGCCAGTCCCGGGTCCACCCCTTCGCCGACCGCGCTGATCACCCCGCCGACGCCGTTGCCGGGGATCAGCGGCGGCTCCGCCCGGAACGGCCCGGGCGCGCCCGCCCGGAACTGCGTCTCGACGAACGTGGTGTTCGCGAAGGCCACTTCCACCAGCACCTGACCGGGCCCGGGGACGGGATCCGGCGCGTCCCCCGGGACGAGCACCTCCGGGCCGCCGAACTCGCGCAACCAAACAGCTCTCATGCGCCCACGGTGCAACTTCAAGTGAAGTCGAAGTCAACGGTGTTGTCCGCCGAGCACCACGAAAGCCGCGAAGAAATGTCCGCATAGCACGATGACACCGCCGTCCGGGTGGCTCACCGTGAGTGGCAACACCGCACCGATTTTCGACGCAGACCGACCCAGGAGGCCGACCGTGCGTATCGCCGTTCCCCGTGAGATCAAGAAGCACGAGTACCGGGTCGCGCTGACCCCGGCCGGCGTGCACGAGCTGGTCGGGCGCGGGCACGACGTCTTCGTCGAGACCGGCGCGGGCACCGGGTCGTCCATCGCCGACGAGGAGTACGTCGCCGCCGGCGCGAAGATCCTCGCCACCGCCGAGGAGACCTGGGCCGAGGGCGAGCTCGTCCTCAAGGTCAAGGAGCCGATCGCCGAGGAGTACCCGCGACTGCGCGCCGACCAGGTCCTCTTCACCTACCTGCACATCGCCGCCGACCGGCCGCTGACCGACGCGCTGCTGGCCGCCGGCACCACCGCGATCGCCTACGAGACGGTGCAGACCGCCAACGGCGCCCTCCCGCTGCTCGCCCCGATGTCCGAGGTCGCGGGCCGGCTGGCCCCGCAGGTCGGCGCGTTCTCGCTGATGAAGCCCAGCGGCGGGCGCGGTGTCCTGCCCGGCGGCATCCCCGGCGTGCACCCGGCGCGCGTCGTAGTCATCGGCGGCGGCGTGGCCGGCCTCAACGCCGCCCGCGTCGCGCTGGGCCTCGGCTCGGACGTCGAGATCCTGGACACCAACGTCGACCGCCTCCGCCAGATCGACAACGACTTCGGCGGCCGCATCCGCACGGTGACGTCGAACCGCCTGTCGGTCGAGGAGTCCGTGCTGCAGGCCGACCTGGTCATCGGCGCGGTGCTGGTCCCGGGTGCGAAGGCGCCGAAGCTGGTCTCGAACGACCTCGTGTCCCGGATGAAGGCCGGCAGCGTGCTCGTCGACATCGCGATCGACCAGGGCGGCTGCTTCGCCGACTCGCGCCCGACCACGCACGACGACCCGACTTACACCGTGCACGAGTCCGTCTTCTACTGCGTCGCGAACATGCCGGGCGCGGTGCCCCGCACGTCGACCTACGGCCTCACCAACGTCACGCTGCCTTACGCTGTACAGCTGGCCGAGCACGGCTGGAAGGCCGCGCTGCAGGCCGACGCCGCGCTCGCGAAGGGCCTCAACACGCACGCCGGCGCGCTGACCAACGGCCCGGTCGCGGTGGCCCACGACCTGGTGCACACGCCGCTGGACACCGTCCTCGCCTGACCTATCCCACCCGAGCGGGTCCCTGTCGTTCCACGGCAGGGGCCCGCTCCCCTTTTCGCAGCAGCCGGCGCCCGTACGCGATGGCCGGCAGCTCGACCCACTTCCGCAGACCGCACGCGAAGAGCAGCGCGACGGCGGAAGTCGCGACCGCTTTGCCCAGCCCGGTCGGGAACAGCAGCCCGGTCACGCCCGCCGCGCCCGTCTGGGCCAGGTAGAGCGCGTAGGACCGGTCACCGATGAACGTCAGCACCCGGCTCGAAAGCACGCGCCGGACCGGGCCCGCGGACACCACCGCGACGAGCAGAAGCGCCGCCCCCACCGCGTAGACCGGGACAACGAACTGCCAGTTCCCGCCGAACGCCCGTCCCAGCGGCTTGACCGACAGCTGCAGCGCGCCGAACCCGAGCGCCACCAGCACCGCCGCGGCCGGGCTGGTCAACGGGCACAGCACCGCGAACCCGCGCGGGTGGTGCAGCGCCAGCGCGAGCACGCAGCCGACGACCAGCGAGCCGTAGTGCACGGACAGGCTCGCCCACTGGTGCGCGGGCGCGAGCGGCAGGACGCCGAGCACGAACCCGACCGCGCCGGCGCCGATCAGCAGGCGCAGCGCGGTCTTGCCGGTCTTCGCGAACGACGTCAGCACGAGCAGCGCGGGCCAGGCGAGGTAGAACTTCTCCTCCACGCCCAGCGACCACGACGTCGGGTACGGCGTGTTGAAGTCGACGACCTCGTTCAGGAAGGTCAGGTAGTACGGCATCGCGTCGGCGAGCCGGCTGCTCCCGTACGTCCCGGCGAGCGTCACCGCCAGCGCCGTCAGGCCGAGCAGGAGGAAGTACACCGGCAGGATCCGGAAAACCCGGCGGACGGAGAAGTCCCGCAACGAAATCCGGCCCGTGCGGTCCTCTTCGCGCAACGCCAGCGTCGTGATGAGGAAGCCGGACAGCACGAAGAACAGCTGGACGGCGATCCAGCCCTGCAGCCGGTCGACCACCGGGCCGCCGTAGTGGAAGAACACGACGGCCAGCGCCGCGAGCGCGCGCAGGCCGGTCAGGCCGGGGAACCACGACGCCGACCGGTACGCGGCGTGGTCGAGGGGCCGCCAAGAGATGATCATGACGGCAGCGTCGATCTCGCACGCTGAACCGAGCCTGAAGCCGGCTTAAGACGTCTTCAGCTCCGGGAGGCGGACGACGAACCGGCTCCCGGCTTCGACCTCGGCCGTGCCGCCGTGAGCCCGCGCGATGTCCGCGACGATCGCCAGGCCCAGGCCTGACCCGCCGTCGTCGCGGGCGCGGGCGTCGTCGAGGCGGACGAACCGGTCGAACACGCGCCGGCGGTCCGCCTCGGGGACGCCGGGGCCGTCGTCGGTGACCGCCAGCACCGCCCATCCGTCCACAGCGGACACCTCGACGACGACCCGGGACACGGCGTGCCGCCGCGCGTTGTCGACGAGGTTGCGCAGGAGCCGTTCGAGCCGCGACCGCTGCCCGCGCACCACCGGTGCCCCGCGCACCTCGACCTCGGCGCGCCCGGCCGCGACGGCTTCGGCCACTTCGGACAGCGGCACGGGTTCGAGGCGGTCGGGGCCGGCGTGGTCGAGCTTGCCGAGCAGCACGAGGTCGGCGACGAGGTCCTGCAGCCGGGTGACGTCGAGCAGCGCGTTCTCGCAGGCGTGCCGCCAGTCGAGCCGGTCCGGGTGCGCGAGCAGGACTTCGAGCTGCGCCCGCAGCGACGCGAGCGGAGTGCGCAGCTCGTGCGAGGCGTCGGAGGTGAAGCGGCTCTGCCGCGTGACGGCTTCGTCGAGCCGGGCGAGCATGTCGTTCATCGTCCCGGCCAGCCGCGCGATCTCGTCACCGCTGCGCGGGGCGGGCACCCGGCGGCCGAGGTCGTGCGCGCCGATCTCGGCGACCTCGCCGCGGATGGCCTCGACCGGCCGCAGCGACCGCCGCACGGCGAGCCAGGCGATGACGCCGATGAGCACCGCGACCGCGGGAACCCCGAACGTGAGCACGGTCCGGACCGAGTCGACAGCCGCCTGCCCCTCGGGATCGAGCTGCGCACCGGCGTAGACCTGATACCTGCTGTCACCACTGGTGGCGTGCACGACGTGCAGCGTCAGATCGTCATCGAGCCCACGCAGCTCGGGAGCACACCCCACCGACCGGACGTCGGCGCGGTCGAACTCGTACGGCCGCAAGGTGACGTCGGTGTCGTACACTGTAAGGCTGCCTCCGCGCAGCACCGGACAGGACGCAACGGACGCGCCCGCGCGGTCGACGACCTCGTAGATCGAATCCCGCACCAGCAGCGTCAAGTCGCCAGGCGCGGCACCGGTGTTCAGCAGCTGGACGATCGCGTCGGCGTGGGCGTCGGCGAGCTGGGCGGCGGTATTCCGGAGGCGGCTTTCCGCCTGGAGCACGAACCACACGGCGACCGCCCCGAGCGCCACGGCCGAGGCGGCGAAAGCCGTAACCGCGACACGGAAGCGGGTCGAGCGGAAGAACCTAGGCACCCGCGCTCACCACGTGGTACCCAGCCCCACGAACAGTCCGGATGGTCTCGGCACCGAGCTTGCGCCGCAAGGCGCTGACGTGCACCTCGACGAGGTTGGCAGTAGCAGACGAAGCGAAGTCCCACAGGTTGTCGAGCAACTCGGCCTTGCCCACCACCTGCCCCGGCCGCTGCATGAGGTAGGCGAGCAGCGCGAACTCCTTGGTGGTGAGCGCAACGTCGACCCCACCCCGCCGACAGGTCCGCCCAGCCTGATCGAGCTCGAGGTCCCCCAACCGCAGCACCCCCGGCCGGGTAGCACCACCCCGCCGGATAAGCGCCCGCAACCGCGACAACAGCACCCCGTAGGAGAACGGCTTGGGCAGGAAGTCGTCGGCCCCGGTATCGAGCGCCTCGATCTCGTCATCCTCCCCGTCCTTGGCGGTGAGCATGAGAATCGGCGTACTGTCCCCCCGCTCCCGCAGCCGCCGGCAGACGCGATACCCGTTCAACCCGGGCAACATGATGTCCAGCACGATCGCGGCATAGGGATGTTCCCCCGCCAGCCAAAGCGCGTCCCGCCCGTTGTGCGCGACATCAACGGCATACCCCTCAGCACCCAACCCGGCCCGCAGCGCCTCGGCCAGCCGCCGCTCATCCTCGACGAGCAAGATCCGCATCGCGCAACGATGCCACACAACAAGCCCCACCAACCCACCCGACGGGACCACCAGGGAACCACGCGGAACCGGCACAGACGGCACCCACGGGACCACCCCAAGACCACGCTGGGACCGGCGCGCGCCGCACCGTGGGGGCTCCGGGGGCTCGGCCCCCGGGCAAGAGGACAAAGTCGAGCGAAGGGGCGAAGCCCGAAGCAGAGACGAAGGGGCGACCCGCTCAACCAGCCTGGGGGTCACTGGGAGCGGGTCGCCGATACCTAGCTTAGAGGTCTTTGCACGAGTTCGCTGCACCGGGTCGGCAAGTCGAACGAATTCTTTACCAAGTTGATCTGCCGTGTCCCGGAAATCCTCAGGTCACGACGCTCGCCGGTTGCGGAACGTGACGAACGTCGCTCCGTCCGGGTTCGGGAGTTCCGTGCGCGCGAGCGGCACCGGTAGGGCAGGATGACGCCGCATCAGCGGGGAACGTTAGGGGACGGTATGCACGACGGCAGTGGCCGGATTGTGGTGCAGAACCTGAGCAAGCAGTTCGGCGCGGTGAACGCGGTGCAGAACCTCAGCTTCACGGTCGAACCGGGGTCGGTGACGGGCTTCCTGGGCCCGAACGGCGCCGGGAAGACGACGACGTTGCGCATGCTGCTCGGGTTGGTGACGCCCACGTCGGGGATGGCGACGATCAACGGGCGGCCGCACTCGCAGCTGGGGAATCCGGCGCGGGTGGTCGGGTCGGTGCTGGAAAACGAAGGTTTTCACCCGGGCCGGACGGCCCGCAACCACCTTCGGGTCTACGCGGCGGCGATCGGCGTGCCGGATCGGCGGGCGGACGAGGTGCTCGGCCTGGTGGGTCTGGGCAGTGCCGCGGACCGGAAGGCGGGCGGGTTCTCGCTCGGCATGCGGCAGCGGCTGGCGCTCGCGACCGCGCTGCTCGGCGACCCGCAGGTGCTGGTGCTGGACGAGCCGACGAACGGGCTCGACCCCGAGGGCATCCTGTGGCTGCGGAACTTCCTGCGGTCCTACGCGCGGGAGCAGCGGCGGACGGTGCTGGTGTCGAGCCACCTGCTGAACGAGGTCGAGCAGCTGATCGACCAGGTGGTGATCATCAGCCAGGGTGTCACGCGCTACTACGGCCCGCTGGAGCAGCTGCGCAAGAGCCAGCAGTCGCGGGTGCTGGTGCAGCCGGCGGACCCGTCGGCGCTCGTGAAGGCGTTGCAGGAGAACGGCATCACCGGGGTTTCGCCGACGCCGGACGGCCGGGTGGCGGTCGCCGGGTCGACCGTCCAGCAGATCGGTGACATCGCCGCGAAGGCCGGGATCGCGGTCTACGGGATGCAGGAGGACCACGCCGACCTGGAGCGGATGTTCTTCCAGCTGACGCAGGCCCAGTACACGGGGGCGCCGGGTTACCCGCCGCCGCAGCAGCCGCAGTACCAGGGGCCGCCGCCCGGTTACCCGCCGCAGCAGTACCCGCCTTCGGGCCCGCAGCACCAGCAGCAGCACTGGGGAGGACCGCAGCAGTGATGGGCAACCTGATCAAGGCGGAGTTCCGCAAGACGCTGTCGCTGAACACCTGGTGGGTGCTGCTGATCCCGCTGGCGCTGGTGGCGTTCTGGCTGACGTTCGTCTGGGGCAAGATCACCAACGACTTCGCGGACTTCATCGGTTCGAGCGATGCCCGCGAGGTCGCGGGCGCGGTCGGCCTGGACGCGAGCAAGCTGCCGGTCGGGTTGCTGGCGTTCGCGCACGGCGTGAACATCGCGCAGCTGATCCCCGGCCTGTTCGGGGTCTTCGCGCTGGCCGGCGAGTACCGCAGCAAGACGATCACGACGACGTTCCTGACCGCGCCGAACCGGATCGCGGCGCTGACCGCGAAGATGCTGACCTACGTGGCGTGGGGCGCGATCTACGGCCTCGTGAGCTTCGGCGTCTCGGCGGTCGCGGTGATGGCTTCGGTGGACTCCGGCCGGTGGCCCAGTGCGGGCCAGTGGCTGGCCGCGCTCGGCGGGACGATCCTGGCGTCGGTGCTGGTGACGTTGTTCGGCATCGGGTTCGGCGCGGTGCTGCGCAGCGTGCCGCTGGCCGTCGTGCTGTTCCTGGTGTGGTTCCTGATCGTGGAGAACGTGCTGGTCATCGCGTTGTGGGGGCCGGTCGACATCCTGGGCGGGATCCTGCCGAACGGCACCGCCAACGGGATCGTGGGCGGGATCGCGGCGGACGCGTTCGGGATCAACACGCTCAACCTGCCCGGCGGGGTCGACCACTGGTCGCAGCTGGGCCTGCAGCTCGCGGCGGGCGCGCCCGGCGTGATCTCGTGGTGGGCGTCGGCGCTGATCTTCTTCGCCTGGACCATGCTCTTCTTCGGCCTCGGCTGGCTGGGCAACCAGAAGCGCGACATCACCTAGTTTTTCACTCGTTCGTGAAGGCCACCCCGGCGTGCCCGAGGTGGCCTTCACGGCGTTCGCGGAAATAAATTGTCGGTGGCCGCGCTTACTGTCCTGACGTGACCACCGCTCCGCCCCGCTCCCGTCAAGAGCTCCCACCAGCCGGGACAGCCGGCTGGGTCCGACGGCTGTCCGCCGCGGCGTGGGAGCACCGCGCGCTCGTCGTGCTGTCGCTGACCGCCGCCGTCTTCAGCGTCGGCGTGCAGGCCGTGAGCCCGCTGCTGGTGCGCACGGCGGTGGACGACGCGGTGGCGGGGCGGACGGGCGGGCTGCCCGCGGTCGCCGCCTTCTTGATCTCTTTGCAGCTGGTGGCCTTCGGCACCGCGTTCGTGCGCCGGTACGTCGGCGGGAAGCTCGCCCTCGGCGTCCAGCACGACCTGCGGCAGCGGGTCTTCAACGCGGTTTCGCGGCTGGACGGCGGCAAGCAGGACGCGATGCGCACCGGCCAGATCGTCTCGCGCGCGATCTCCGACCTGCAGCTGGTCACCGGGATCCTGATGCAGATCCCGGTGTCCTTCGGTTCGGTGCTCTTCGCGCTGCTTTCGTTCGCGGCGATGCTGTGGCTGTCCCCGGTGCTGACGCTGATCGCGCTGGTCGTCACGCCGGCGGTCGGGATCATCGTGGCGCGCGGCCGCAAGCGGCTCTTCCCGGCGACGTGGTCGGCGCAGCAGCGCGCGGGCGACGTCGCGCAGCAGGTCGAGGAGACCGTCACCGGCGTCCGCGTGGTCAAGGGTTTCGGCCAGGAGGCGCGGGAAGTCGGGCGGCTGCAAGCGACCGCGCGCAAGTTGTTCGCGGAGCGGCTTCGCGCGGCGAAGCTGTCCGCGGTACCGACGGCGACGACCGCGTCCCTGCCCGCCGCCGGCCAGGTCGCGGTGCTCGGCATCGGCGGCGTCCTCGCCATGAACGGGGCCATCACGCTCGGCACGTTCCTCGCCTTCGCGACCTACCTCGCGACGCTGGTCGGGCCGGCGCGGATGCTGTCCAGCCTGGTCGTGCAGGCCCAGCTGACCCGCGCGGGCGCCGAGCGCGTGTACGAGCTGATCGACGCGCAACCGGAGGTCACCGACGCGCCGGACGCGCGGCCGCTGCCGGACGGCCCGCTGGGCGTGGAGCTCGACGCCGTCCGCTTCGGGTACACGCGCAGTGAACCGGTGCTGAACGGGCTTTCGGTCACCGCGCACCCGGGCGAGACCCTCGCGCTGGTCGGCACCGCAGGCTCCGGGAAGTCCACGATCTCGCTGCTGCTGCCGCGGTTCTACGACGTGCACGCGGGCGCGGTGCGCGTCGGCGGGCTCGACGTCCGGGACGTGCCGATGCGGCAGCTGCGCCAGGCGATCGGCGTCGTGTTCGAAGAAGCGTTCCTGTTCTCCACGACGATCCGGGACAACATCGCGTACGGCAGGCCGGACGCGAGCGACGAGGAGGTCTTCGCGGCCGCGCGCGCCGCGGAGGCGGACGAGTTCATCCGCGCGCTGCCGGAGGGCTACGAGACGCTGGTCGGCGAACGCGGGCTGACGCTCTCGGGCGGTCAGCGGCAGCGGCTCGGACTGGCCAGGGCGCTGATCACCGACCCGCGGATCCTGATCCTCGACGACGCCACCTCCGCGATCGACACCGTCACGGAGGCGGCGATCTACGACACCTTGCGTGCGGTCACGGCGAGCCGGACGACGCTGCTGATCGCGCACCGCCGCTCGACACTGGCGCTGGCCGACCGGATCGCGGTGCTGGACGACGGCCACGTCGTCGACGTCGGCACCGAGGCCGAGCTGATGGCGCGCTGCCCGCTGTTCCGCGAGCTGATCGCGGGCCCGGGCGACGGCGTCGAGGAGAAGCACCGGTGCGAGGGCCTGGATCTCGGGCCGGCCGGGGTCACGCCGGCGCTGTGGCCGCGCGACGAGGAGCGCGACGAGGTCGACGAGCTGGCCGACGCGGCGCGCCTGCGCAGCGGCGACCCGAACAGCAGCGGCTTCGTCGGCCGCGGCGGCGCCGGCCTCGACCTGCCGCCGACGCCGGAACTGATCGAGGGCGTGCGGGCGCTGCCGCCGGCCGTCGACGAGCCGCGGCTGTCCGATGTGGACGTCACGGCCCCCGACCCCGGCTTCCGGCTGGCGCGGCTGCTGCGGCCGGTCCGCTGGCCCCTGGCGGTGGTGATCGGGCTGGTGGCGGCGGACGCGCTGGCGTCGATCGCGCTGCCGTCGCTGTACCAGTTCGGGGTCGACCACGGCGTCCGCACCGGCGTCGAGTGGCTGGTCTGGCTGGCGGCAGGCATCGGCGCGCTGGTGATCGCGGCCGATTGGCTGGTCGTGTTCGCGCAGACCCGGCTGACCTCGCGGGTCGGCGAGACGGTGCTGTACTCGCTGCGCGTCCGCAGCTACGCGCACCTGCAGCGGCTCGGGCTCGACTACTACGAGCGGGAGCTGTCCGGGAAGATCATGACCCGGATGACCACGGACGTCGACGCGCTCTCGACGTTCCTGCAGACCGGGCTCGCGACGGCGGTGGTCAGCGCGCTGACGCTGGCCGGGATCGCGGTCGCGCTGCTGGTCACCGACGCCGGGCTGGCGCTGTTCGCGCTCGCGATGGTGCCGGTGCTGGCGGTGGCCACGGTGATCTTCCGGCGGGCGGCGTCGAAGGCGTACAACGAGGCCCGCGAGCGGGTCAGCGTCGTCAACGCGGACATGCAGGAGAACGTCAGCGGGCTGCGCGTCACACAGGCGTACTCGCGCGAAGACCGTTCCGCGGAGGCGTTCGCCTCGCTGAGCGACTCGTACCGGCGCTCGCGGCTGCGGGCCCAGCGCTACGTCGCCACGTACTTCCCGCTGGTGGCGCTGCTGTCCGACCTGGCGACCACGACGGTGCTGGTGGCAGGCGCGAACCGCGTCGCGGCGGGCACGCTGTCGGCCGGTGTGCTGCTGGCGTTCCTGCTGTACCTGCAGCAGTTCTTCTCACCGATCCAGCAGCTTTCGTCGGTGTTCGACGGCTACCAGCAGGCCCGGGTCGGTCTCGGCCGCATCGGCGACCTGCTGCGCACGCCGACGTCGGTCCCGGCCGCCGAGCGTTCCGTCGCGGTGCCGGACCGGCTGCGCGGCGAGGTGGCGTTCAAGGACGTCGACTTCTCCTACACCGGCGTCGAGGCGAAGGCGCTGGAGCAGTTCTCGCTGGACGTCGGCGCCGGCGAGACGATCGCGCTGGTCGGCGCGACCGGCGCCGGGAAGTCGACGGTCGTGAAGCTGGTCGCGCGCTACTACGACGTCACCGGCGGCGAGGTCCGCATCGACGGCACGGACGTCCGCGAGTACGAGCTGGCCGGCCTGCGCCGCCGGATGGGCGTGGTCCCGCAGGAGGCCCACCTGTTCTCGGGCACGGTGGCCGACAACGTCCGCTACGGCCGCCCGTCGGCCTCCGACGCGGAGGTGGAGGCAGCGGTCCGCGCGGTCGGCGCCTTCGACGGCGTGGCGGCGCTCCCGGCGGGCTTCCTGCAGCCGGTCGGCGAACGCGGCCGCTCCCTGTCGGCGGGCCAGCGCCAGCTGGTGGCACTGGCCCGGGCGGAGCTGGTGGACCCGGACGTCCTGCTGCTGGACGAGGCGACGGCGGCCCTGGACCCCTCGACGGAGGCGGCGGTCCTGCGCGCGACGGAGACGGTCGCCCGCCGCCGCACGACGTTCGTGGTGGCCCACCGCCTCGCGACCGCGGCCCGCGCGGACCGCATCGTGGTCCTGGACCACGGCCGCATCGTCGAGACGGGAACCCACGAGGAACTCCTGGCGGCGGAGGGTCACTACGCGAGGTTGTGGGCCTTGGGCTGACCGGAAGCGCTTTCCTGCCCACGTCGGCGCGGCCCAGCCTCACGGAGGCAGCCTCACGACCACGAGCCCCGCGGCCGCCGCCCACACCGCACGCGCGGCCGACCAGCCACCTGAGCCCCACAGGCACGCCCGGCACGGGCGTGCTGAACACCGAAAGTCCGTGGCCGGCCGGCCGGGGCGCTGGGAGCATGGCGGGCATGTTCGAAGAGCAGCGGGTGCCCGACCGGCAAATCCGAGCGGCCCAGACCGAGACCACGCTCCGGGTCTACCAGGCGTACTCGCCGTCGATCGCCGAAGCCGCGCTCGAGAAGCAGACGTTCGTCGAGCCGTTCAAGCGCGACCGGATGACGTGGATCAAACCCTCGTTCCGGTGGATGGCCTACCGCTGCGGCTACGGCAAGAAGCCGGGGCAGGAGCGCATCCTGGCGATCGACATCACCCGCGAAGGCTTCGAGTGGGCCCTCGCGCACGCCGCGCTGAGCCACCCGCGCCGGGACCAGGCCAAGGACGCCTGGCAGCGAGAGCTCAAGACGAGCCCGGTGCGCATCCAGTGGGATCCGGAGCGAGACCTCCACCACAACGCGCAGAACTTCCGGGCCATCCAGATCGGCCTGAGCGGCGAGGCAGTCGACCACTACGTCGACGAGTGGATCACCGCCATCACCGACGTCACCCCGGTGATGCGCGACATCTCCGGCCTCCTGGCCACCGACCAGCTGCACAAAGCGGTGAAGCTCGTCCCCCACGAGCCGCCGTACGAGCTGTCACCCGAGCTGGCCGCCGCCGTCGACGCCACCGGCTAGGGCAGTGCCCGCCACTTCAGCTCGCCCAGCCCGGCCGCCTCCACGTCCGGGCGGGAGGCCCAGCGGACCGTGCCCGGGCGGACGTGGACGCCGGCCCCGACCAGCCAGTCCGGCTCGTCGGGCTCGACCCACTCCATCTCCTCGAAGTCGGCGAGCGTCGGCCAGACGGCCTGGCACGAATCGCACTGGAGCACGACGGTCCCGGACTCGGTGACCAGCGGCCGCACCAGGCCCTGGTCCCAGAACGAAGGACATTCGACCAGCCACATCCCTCCAGTGGAAACCGCGGCGGTGAACGTCCGGCGGCAGCCGGGCGAACCGGGAAAAAAGACACCGCGAACGCTGTACCGGGTCCAGCGCTTAAGGTTCCCTTAGCACATCTTGATCGAGTCAGTGACCGATCCCCTAGTGCGCCACGCCTCACACAGGCCGGTTCCATCACATCGCGGTCACCGAGGGGGTTAGCCTGGTAGGCGCATCAGCGGATTCAAGATCGAGATCGAGACGGATAGAGGCGAGCCCCAGCCGTGTCCAGCAGCAGCCCTGCGTCACAGTTCGGCCCCAACGAGTGGCTGGTCGAAGAGATGTACGACCAGTTCCTCGCCGACCCTTCCTCAGTCGATGCCGCCTGGCACGACTTCTTCGCGGACTTCAAGCCGACGCAGAACGCGCAGGCCAAGGCGGACAACGCCCGGCAGCAGGCGGAAGCCAAGCCCGCCACCAACGGCCAGGCGGCGCAGCCGTCGGCCAAGGCCGTGCGGAACGCGGAGTCGGCGGCCAAGCAGGCCGCGCCCGCGAAGGCTCCCGCGAAGCCGGCGCCGAAGGCCGAGCCCGCGAAGCCCGCCGCGGCGAAGGCCGAGCCGAAGGCCGACGCGAAGAAGGAAGAGCCGGAGTCGAAGCAGCTGCGCGGTGCCGCGGCCGCCATCGCGAAGAACATGGACGCTTCGCTGAGCGTCCCCACCGCGACCAGCGTGCGCGCGGTCCCGGCCAAGCTGATGGCGGACAACCGCATCGTCATCAACAACCACCTCAAGCGCACGCGCGGCGGCAAGATCTCCTTCACGCACCTCATCGGCTACGCCATGGTGCGCGCGCTGAAGGACTTCCCGAACCTCAACCGGCACTACCAGCAGATCGACGGCAAGCCGTTCGCGATCACGCCGGAGCACGTCAACTTCGGGCTCGCCATCGACATGAAGGGCAAGGACGGGTCCCGCAACCTCGTCGTCGCCTCGGTCAAGAGCGTCGAGGACATGACGTTCCTGCAGTTCTGGCAGGCCTACGAGGACATCGTCAAGAAGGCCCGCAACAACAAGCTCACCGCGGACGACTTCGCGGGCACCACGATCTCGCTGACCAACCCGGGCGGCATCGGCACCAACCACTCGGTGCCGCGCCTGCAGGCCGGCCAGGGCGCCATCATCGGCGTCGGCGCCATGCAGTACCCGGCGGCGTTCGAGGGCACCAGCGAGAAGACGCTGGTCGACCTCGGCATCAGCAAGATCATGACGCTGACCTCGACCTACGACCACCGCATCATCCAGGGCGCGGAGTCCGGCGAGTTCCTCAAGCGCATCCACCAGCTGCTGCTCGGCGAAGACGGCTTCTACGACGACGTCTTCACCAGCCTGCGCCTGCCGTACGAGCCGATCCGCTGGGTCGCCGACATCCCCGAGGGCCCGGTCGACAAGACCGCGCGCGTGATCGAGCTGATCGACGCGTTCCGGATGCGCGGTCACCTGATGGCCGACACCGACCCGCTGAACTACCGCCAGCGCAGCCACGCCGACCTGGACGTGCTGTCCCACGGCCTGACGCTGTGGGACCTCGACCGCGAGTTCCCGGTCGGCGGCTTCGCCGGCCAGGAGCGGATGAAGCTGCGCGACATCCTCGGCGTGCTGCGCAACTCGTACTGCCGCACGGTCGGCATCGAGTACACGCACATCCTCGACCCCGAGGAGCGCCGCTGGATCCAGGAGCGCGTCGAGATCCCGCACGAGAAGCCGGACCCCGCGGTCCAGAAGTACGTGCTCTCGAAGCTGAACGCCGCCGAGGCGTTCGAGACGTTCCTGCAGACCAAGTACGTCGGCCAGAAGCGCTTCTCGCTGGAGGGCGGCGAGACGGCGATCCCGCTGCTCGACACGCTGCTCGACAAGGCCGCCGAGCACGAGCTCGACGAGGTCGTCATCGGCATGCCGCACCGCGGCCGGCTGAACGTGCTGGCCAACATCGTCGGCAAGCCGATCAGCCAGATCTTCCAGGAGTTCGAGGGCAACCTCGACCCGGGCCAGGCGCACGGTTCCGGTGACGTGAAGTACCACCTCGGCGCCGAGGGCAAGTACTTCCGCATGTTCGGCGACGGCGAGACGAAGGTGTCGCTGACGGCGAACCCGTCGCACCTGGAGACCGTGGACCCGGTCCTCGAGGGCATCGTCCGCGCGAAGCAGGACCTCCTGGACAAGGGCGGCGAGGGCTACACCGTGCTGCCGGTCCTGATGCACGGCGACGCGGCCTTCGCGGGCCAGGGCGTCGTCGCCGAGACGCTGAACCTGTCGCTGCTGCGCGGGTACCGCACCGGCGGCACCGTGCACGTGATCGTCAACAACCAGGTCGGCTTCACCACCGCGCCGGAGCACTCGCGCTCGTCGCAGTACGCCACCGACGTCGCGAAGATGATCGGCTCGCCGATCTTCCACGTGAACGGCGACGACCCCGAGGCCGCGCACTGGGTGGCCAAGCTGGCCGTCGAGTACCGGCAGGCGTTCCACAAGGACGTCGTCATCGACCTGATCTGCTACCGCCGCCGCGGCCACAACGAGGGCGACGACCCCTCGATGACGCAGCCGGCGATGTACGACATCATCGACACCAAGCGTTCGGTGCGGAAGACCTACACCGAGTCGCTGATCGGCCGCGGCGACATCTCCGTCGAGGAGGCCGAGGCCGCGCTGCGCGACTTCTCGAGCCAGCTGGAGCACGTCTTCAACGAGGTCCGGGAGCTGGAGAAGCACCCGGCGAAGGCGAGCCCCTCGGTCGAGGAGGAGCAGCAGGTGCCGGCGAAGGTGCCGACCGCGGTCACCAACGAGGTCATCGAGCGCATCGGCGACGCGTTCGTGAACGTGCCGGAGGGCTTCACGCCGCACCCGCGCGTCAAGCCGGTCATGGAGCGCCGCCACAAGATGTCCCGCGAGGGCGACATCGACTGGGCGTTCGGCGAGCTGCTCGCGTTCGGGTCGCTGGCGATGGAGAGCCGCCTGGTGCGGCTGTCCGGCCAGGACTCCCGCCGCGGCACGTTCACCCAGCGGCACTCGGTCTTCATCGACCGCAAGACCGGCCAGGAGTACGCGCCGCTGCAGAACCTGGCCGAGGGCCAGGGCCGCGTGATGATCTACGACTCCGCGCTGTCGGAGTACGCGGCCGTCGGCTTCGAGTACGGCTACTCGGTCGCCAACCCCGAGTCGCTCGTGATGTGGGAAGCGCAGTTCGGTGACTTCGTCAACGGCGCGCAGACCGTCATCGACGAGTACATCTCCTCGGGCGAGGCGAAGTGGGGCCAGCGCTCGGACGTCGTGCTGCTGCTGCCGCACGGCCACGAGGGCCAGGGCCCGGACCACACCTCCGGCCGCATCGAGCGGTTCCTCTCGCTGTGCGCGGAGGGCTCGATGACGGTGGCGGTCCCGTCGACCCCGGCGAACTACTTCCACCTGCTGCGCCGGCACGCCCTCGACGGCATCCAGCGCCCGCTGGTCGTCTTCACGCCGAAGTCGATGCTGCGCAACAAGGCCGCGACGTCGCAGGTCGAGGACTTCACCGGCGAGAGCCGGTTCATGTCGGTCATCGACGACACGACGCCGGACCCGGCGAAGATCCGCAAGGTGCTGCTGACCTCCGGGAAGCTGTACTGGGAGCTGGTCGCGGAGCGGGCGAAGCGCGAGGCGCACGACGTCGCGATCGTGCGGATCGAGCAGTACTACCCGCTGCCGAAGAAGAAGCTGGTCGCGGCGCTGGAGCGGTACTCGAACGCGCAGCAGGTCGCGTGGGTCCAGGAGGAGCCGGAAAACCAGGGCGCGTGGCCGTTCTTCGGCCTGAACCTGCCCCGGAAGTTCCCGGAGCTGCTCTCGGGCCTGCAGGTCGTCTCGCGCCGCCCGATGGCGGCCCCGTCGGCGGGTTCGTCGAAGGTGCACGAGGTCGAGCAGAAGGCGCTGATCGCGAAGGCGTTCGACTGATCGCTTGAACGACGAAGGCCCCCGCGCTTCCGGTGCGGGGGCCTTCGCCGTTCAGCTGAGCGATTCGGAAGCCGCCTTCGCCAGGTTGTGGGCGTTGCGGCGGCAGCGGGCGATGTCCCGGTCCGTCTCGTCGGGTGCCGAGACGATCACGATGACGTCGACGTTCCCCTGGTAGAACCGCACCCCGCACTGCAGGGTCCGCCCGCTGTCGAAGTCGACGTCGGCCGCCTTGGTCGCCTGGCCGATGCCCGCGGTGATCGGCTTCGCGCCGTCCTCGACCGCGTTTTCGTAGCCCGCCGCCGCATAGCGGGTACCCGCGCCGGAGCCCTTCTGCTTCGACTCCGACAGGTACATCGTCACCGTGCCCGACGACGAGCCGGACTTCATCCAGGAGCAGCTCAGCGAGGTCATCTCGAGCTGGTCGTCCGAGCCGCCCGCGGGTTCCGGGGCGTCGTCGCGGGTCAGCGGCGGCAGGTTCTTCATCCGGCTGCCGACCTCGCTGCAGCGCGGCAACGACGTGTACTTGTCCGGCTCGCCGGTCGCCGACGTCGTGGGCGGTGCGGCGGTCGAAGGCTTGTCGTCGGCCGTCAGGAGGAAGAACGCGCCGACACCCGCCCCGGCCAGGACGAGCACGCCGACCGCGACCAGCACGACCACCAGCACCGTCTTCCCGCCGGACTTCGGCGGCGGGTAGCCGGGGTACTGCTGCTGGGGGTAGGGCTGCTGCGGGTACGGGTACTGGGGTCCTTGCTGCACGAACCGGACACTAGGCCATTCGTGCTACCGGGGCGGGCCTTTCGGTACAAACCACTCAGACGGTCAGCGACCAGCTGTCGATGCGCCCGGTGTCGAGCGAGGCGACGTCCTGGACCCGCAGGGACCAGGTGCCGTTCGCGGCTTCACCGGAGACGTTCGCGCTGTAGGTCGTGTTGATGTTGTCGGAGGAGTCGCTGCTGGAGTTCTTCAGCCGGTATGCCGACCCGTCCGGCGCGACCAGGTCGATCACCAGGTCGCCGACGTAGGTGTGGACGATGTGGACTTCCACGGCCGTCGTCGCGGACGCGTTGCGGTTGCAGCCCGAGACGCTCACCGAGCTGGTCACCGCGGCGCCGCGGTCGGGGATGGCGACGTCGGTGCCGTTGGTGACGGTGCCGCAGGTCGGCGGCGGCGGGGTCGTGCCGGTGCCGGTGTAGAGCAGGACGTTCGGCGAACCGGTGCCGGCGTTGGTCACCTTGCCCGTGGTGCCGTTCGCGACGAGGGCGTCGCGGACCTGCTGCGGCGTCGCGCCGGTGTTGGTGGCCAGGTACAGCGCCGCCGCGCCGACGACGTGCGGGGTCGCCATCGACGTGCCGCTGATCGTGTTGGTGGCGGTGGAGCTGCCGATCCACGACGACGTGATGCCGCTGCCCGGCGCGAAGATGTCGAGGCAGGAGCCGATGTTGGAGTAGCTCGCGCGGGCGTCGGTGGACGTCGTCGCGCCGACGGTGATGCCCGCCGCGACGCGGCCCGGGGAGCCGTTGCAGGCGTTGGCGCCGTTGTCGTTGCCCGCCGCGAGGCCGTAGGTGATGCCGGCGTTGATCGAGCGCTGCACGGCGGAGTCGAGCGTGCTCGAGGCGCCGCCGCCGAGGCTCATGTTCGCGACGGCGGGCTTGATCGCGTTCGCCGTCACCCAGTCGACGCCGGAGATGACGCCGGCGGTCGTGCCGGAGCCGCTGCAGTTGAGCACGCGCACGGCGACCAGCTTGACCTCCTTGGCCAGGCCGTACTGCGAGCCGCCGATGGTGCCGGCGACGTGCGTGCCGTGGCCCTGGCAGTCGGTGGCGTTGCTGTCGTTGTCGACGAAGTCGTAGCCCGACGTCGCGCGGCCGCCGAAGGTGCTGTGCGTGAGGTTGATGCCGGTGTCGATCACGTACGCGTGCACGTTCGACGCCGTCGTGCTGTAGCTGTACTTCTGGTCGAGCGGCAGGTTCCGCTGGTCGACCCGGTCCAGGCCCCACGACGGCGGGTTCAGCTGGTCGGCGCTCGCCCGCACGACCCTGTTCTGCTCCACAGTGGACACCGCGGGGTCGGCGGCGATGCGCTTGGCCTGGGTCTCGGACATCGTGCCGGTGAAGCCGCGCAGCGCCGCGGAGAACGTCCGCGCGACCGTGCCGCCGTGGCGGCTCGTGACTTCCTTCGCCTTGCTTTCCGCCGCCGTGCCGTCCTTGAACACGACGATGTAGCTGTCCTTGACGGCATCGGCGCCGCCGGCCCCGACGATCGTTCCTTCGCTCGCCGTCGCGACGGCGTTGCCGCTCAAGGCGGTCAACGCCGAAACGGCGGCGACGACCCCGATCTTGGTCACCAGGCGCATGGTTCGTCCCTTTCTGGGCAGGGTCGACCGGGCGGTGCACGGCCGCCGGGTCGCCAGGGGTGAGACGTGAAGCGCGTTCACGTGGAACGTGGACGAACTGTAGGTCGGCCTCACCCAGATCGGTAGATCGTCCGGTTTGGGCAGTTCAAGACCACTCGAACGGTCCCCTACCAAAGTCTGCCCGCGAAAACGATTTCCGCTCGGCCCCGGTTCGCGGCAAGGTGACGGCCATGCTGATCCGTCGCGAGACCCCGGCCGACCAGTCCGCCATTCACCGCGTGCACAGCGAAGCCTTCCGGCGCGAAGCGGGCGTGACGCCGATCGAGGCGCCGCTCGTCGACGACCTGAGAGCCGAGGGCGACCTGATCGACGCGCTGTCCCTGGTCGCGCTCCACGACGGCGAGGTCGTCGGGCACGTCTGCTGCAGCCGCGCCCGGATCGGCGACGACCCGGCGGCCGCGGTCGGCCTCGGCCCGCTCGGCGTGCTGCCCGGGCACCAGGCTCGTGGTGTCGGGTCGGCTCTGATGCACGCGGTCCTCGGCGCGGCGGACGCGCTCGGTCACGGCCTCGTCGTCCTGCTCGGCAACCCGGCGTACTACGCGCGGTTCGGCTTCGTCACCGCGTCGACGCTCTCGATCACCGCGCCGGATCCGGCCTGGGGCAAGTACTTCCAGGCCCGGACGCTGACGGGGTACAAGTCCACCCAGGCCGGCGCGTTCGAGTACGCGCCGGCTTTTTCGCGGATCTGAACAGGAGTCGCCCGATGTACGCACCGACGACGTCCGTAGGCGTCCGGATCAACCGTGAGCAGCCGCCGGCCAAGCTGGTCGAGCTGGCCCGGCAGGCCGAAGCCGCCGGCCTCGACGAGGTCTGGCTCGTCGAGGACTGCTTCTGGGCGGCAGGCATCGCGACGGTTGCGACCGCGCTGGCGGTGACGTCGACGATCAAGGTCGGCATCGGCGTGCTCCCGGCGGTCGCGCGCAACCCGGCGATCGCGGCGATGGAGCTCGCGGCGCTGGCCGAGCTGCACCCGGGCCGCCTGATCGGCGGCTTCGGCCACGGCGTCGCGTCGTGGATGCGCCAGATCGGCGCGTACCCGGCTTCGCAGCTGGCGGCCCTGGAGGAAACGCTGGTCGCGGTCCGCCGGCTGCTGGCGGGCGAGCGGGTCTCGATGACCGGGCGGCACGTCTCCCTGGACGAGGTCGAGCTGGTGTTCCCGCCTTCCTCCGTGCCTCCGCTGCTGGCCGGGGTCCGCCGCCCGAAGTCCCTGGCGCTGGCCGGCGCGGTGGCGGACGGCACGATCCTGGCCGAGCCGTCCCCGCCGGAGTTCGTCCGCACGGCACTGGCGGACATCGCGGCCACCGGTCCCCACGCACTGGCGACGTACAACTGGCTGGCACTGGGCGACCGCGACCGCGCGCGCCGGACGGTGGCGGAGTCGCTGACCCCGGGCGCGCGGGTGCAGGTGGAGGGTTTGCCGTTCGCCGCGGAGCTGCTGGCGCTGGTCGATTCTGCGTCCACAGTGGACGAATTGGCGGCCGGACTGCAACCGGAGTGGCTGGGGAAGCTGGCCGTCTGCGGTTCACTGGAGGAGTGCGTCGCGTCGGTGCGGGCGCTGCACGAGGCCGGGAGCGGGTCGGTGGTGCTGCTGCCGTTGCCGGAGGAACCGCCGGAGCGGGGCATCGAGGACGCGGGCCGGGTGGCGGCGGCTCTGCGCGGCTGAGGGCGTTGTCCACAACCCGGCAGGGCTGTGGACAAGCAAGCGCGATCGCCGCTGTTCCCGGCTTTTCGTCGGCCGGCGCCGATAGACTGGCCAAGGGCACGCCCCCAGGGAGGGCGGGGGCCGCCCGGGCTTGCGGTCCGGCTGGCCGGGCCTCCACGAAGGGTCGCGCAGTCCTCAGTCCTCAGCCCTCGGCTTGAGTACCAGCGGCTCGGCAAAAGTCTTGAATGAGTCATTCAAGACCTCCGAAGACCTGAATGACTCATTCAAGACAACCGCAAGGCTGCGGCTGAGCTCGGAAAAGGAGTTCGCCGCCCGCGGGGAGCGTGTCAGGATCGGCCCATGCCGGTCGATCCGCACCTCCTCCTGGCCTTCGTCGCCACCACGATCATCGCCATGGTGACACCCGGGCCGGACATGCTCTTCATCCTCGGCTGCGGCATGCGCGGCGGGCCGAAAGCCGGGCTGCTCGCCACCGCCGGGGTCGCCACCAGCGAGGCCGTCCACGTCGCCGTCGCCGCGGCCGGGCTCGCCGCGCTGTTCGCCGCGGTGCCCGTGGCCTTCACCGTGGTGCGGATCGCCGGGGCCGGCTACCTCATCTACCTCGGCGTGCAGGCCATCCGGAACCGGAAGCCGCTCGTCGAGCGGAAGTCCGAACGGGCCTACCTCAGCGGGCTGCTCACCAACCTGCTCAACCCCAAGATGGTCACCTTCACCATCGCCTTCCTCCCGCAGTTCATCGATCCGGCGCGCGGGCACGTCTGGTTGCAGTTCGCGGTCCTCGGCGCGATCCTGATCGTCTTCGAGTTCCTCGTCGACGGTGCCGTCGGGGTGCTCGCCGGCCGGATCTGCGGGTGGGTGCGGCGGAAGCGGAACCTGCGCCGGATCGAGGTCGCCACCGGCGGCATCTTCATCGGTCTCGGGGTGCGGCTGGCCGTCGACCGCTAAATCGGTTGCCTCGCCCGGTGCGGTTCTGCTGCACTGGCCCGAACCGACCCCCCAGGAGCTGATCATGCGCGGAGCTTCCGTGTTCTTCCCGTTGGCCGAATTCGCCCGCACCGAGGACATGAAGCTCATTGCCCGCACTCAACCTGGGAATTCTCGCGCACGTCGACGCCGGTAAAACCAGCCTCACCGAACGGCTGCTGCTCGCCGCCGGGGTGATCGAGCGGCTGGGCCGCGTCGACGACGGCACCACGCGGACTGACACCCTCGCGCTCGAACGCGCGCGGGGCATCACCATCAAATCCGCCGTGGTCTCCTTCGAAATCGGCGAAACCACCGTCAACCTCGTCGACACCCCCGGCCACCCGGACTTCATCGCCGAGGTCGAGCGGGTCCTGGAAGTCCTCGACGGCGCCGTGCTCGTCGTTTCCGCCGTCGAAGGCGTCCAGGCGCAGACCCGGCTGCTGGCCAGGGCCCTGGACCGGCTCGGCATCCCGGTGCTGCACTTCGTCAACAAGACCGATCGCCGCGGCGCCGATCCCGGGCGCGTGCGACGGGAGATCGCCGCGAAGCTGCCGCCGGCGCCAGTCTTCGAAGGGTCGGCGCTCACCGGCGACGGCATCGACGAGCTCCGGCGCGCCCTCGTCGAGCTGCTCCCGAAGTCCGAAGAGGACTCCGGTGGGCCGCTGTCCGGCACCGTGTTCAAAGTGGACCGCCGCAACGTCGTGCACGTCCGGATGTTCTCGGGCACACTGCGCGTCCGGCAGCGGCTCCCGGCCGGCAAGGTCACCGCGATCCACGTCTTCGAGCACGGCGAAGCCGTCCGGCGCGACCGGGTCACCGCCGGCCGGATCGCGCGGGTCACCGGCCTCGACGCGCGGGTCGGCGACGCGATCGGGGCGGCGCGGACGTCCGCCGGGCGGCAGTTCGCCCCGCCGACGCTGGAAACCGTCGTCCGCACCCGTGGCGACCGGGGCGCGCTCCACGCCGCGCTGGTCCGGCTCGCCGACCAGGACCCGTTCATCGCACTGCGCGTCGACGGATCCGAGCTTTTCCTTTCCCTGTACGGCGAAGTCCAGAAGGAGGTCATCCAGGCGACCCTCGCCGACGAGTACGGCATCGAAGCCGAGTTCGGCGAGACGACCACGATCCACGTCCGGCGGCTCACCGGCACCGGCGAATCCGCACGGCTCATCGGCGAAGCACCGAACGAGTTCCTCGCCACCGTCGGGCTCCGCGTCGCACCGGCCGAGGACGGCGTGACCTTCGGGCTCGAAGTGGAACCAGGGTCGATGCCCGCCGCGTTCTTCCGCGCCGTCGAGGAGACCGTGCGGGCGACCTTGGCCCGCTGGTCGATCCCGGCCTGCGCCGTCACCATGACGCACTCCGGCTACTACGCGCGGCAAAGCCATTCCCACGGCACGTTCGACAAGAGCATGTCGAGCACCGCGGGCGACTTCCGCGACCTCACGCCGATCGTGCTCCGGGAGGCGCTGGACCGGGCCGGGACCGTCGAGTGCGAGCCCGTGCACCGGTTCCGGCTCGACGTCCCCGCCGACGCGATCAGCGCCGTCACGCAAGCCGTGGCACGCCTGCGCGGCACGCCGCTCCAGACCACATCGGACGGTGCGGAAGCCCGTGTCGAGGGTGATCTCCCGGCCGCCGCGGTGCACGAGCTGCGCCGCCGGCTGCCCGGGCTCACCCGGGGCGAGGGCGTGCTCGAAACGGCGTTCGACCGCTACGAGCCTAGGACTTGAGGTTGTTGCGCGCCAGGAAGTCTTCGGCGATGTCGAGCGGGTTGCGCTTCTCCTCGGTGAACTCGACGTTGAGCCGCGTGAGCTGTTCGGTGGTCAGCGCCGCCGACACGCGGTTCAGCGCGGCGGCCTCGCCCGGTGCCAGCGTGCCGCGGGCCACCAGGGGGACGATGTTCTGCGCCGGGAACATGTTCTTGTCGTCGACCAGCGGCACGAAGCCGTTCGCGGCGATCGTCGACGACGTGCTGAACAGGTCCGCCACCTGGACGTCGCCGGACTTCAGGGCCGCCACCGTCACCGGGCCGCCGGTGTCGGTCGTGCGGATCTCCTTGAACTCGCAGCCGTACAATGACTTGATCTTGTCCTTCCAGCGGCTGCTCCACTGCCCCGGCCCGCCGAACACCAGCTCACCGCAGCGCTTCCCCAGGTCCGAGAACGTCTTCACGCCGGTGGACGCCAGTTGCGGGCCGACGACGAGCAGGTCCTTGTCCTCGGCCGGCGCCTGGTCCAGCACCTCGAACCCCGCCGGGATCTTCTGGCGGAGCTGCGCGTAGACGTCCTGCGGGGTCGTCGCCTGCGTGTCCTTGTCGAAGTACCGCAACAGGTTCCCGCTGTAGTCCGGCACCACCGACAGCGATTTGTCCTGCAGCGCCTTGACGACGACCTCGCGGCTGCCCACCGGCGGCCGGACCGTCACGTTCGAAGCGCCCGCGTCGCGCAGCGCGCCGGCGTAGATCTGGGCCAGCAGCAGGCTTTCGCCGACGTCGGACGCGCCGATGATGATGTCGCCGGTCGCGCCGCCTTCGCCGCCGCCGGCGAGCGGGTTGCCGCACCCCGCGGCCAGGAGCAGGACAGCAGCCGCCAGAAAACGCTTCACTCTGCCACCTTCTTCACGGCCGCCGCGAGCCGGACGCCGCGCGGGACCAACGCGCGGTTCAGCAGCGCGAACAGGAGATCCAGCACGATCGCCAGCGCCGTCGTCAGTAGTGCGCCCGCGATCACCTGGGAATAGTCCAAAATGGCCAGTCCGTCGAGCAGGAACCGGCCCAGGCCACCGAGTCCGACGTACGCGGCCACCGCGGCGGTCGCGACGAGCTGCAGCACGGCGTTGCGGACGCCGCCCAGCACGAGCGGCAGCGAGATCGGCACCTCGACCTTCCAGAGCCGCTGCCAGCCGGTCATCCCGATGCCCTGGGCCGCGTCGACCACGCCGTGGTCGGTCGCCTGCAGCCCGGCGTACGTCCCGGCCAGGATCGGCGGCACGGCCAGCACGACGAGCCCGATGATCGTCGAGGTGACGCTTTCGGTGAAGAGCAGGAACAGGAACGTGACGAGCCCCAGCGTCGGGAGCGCGCGGATCGCGTTGCCCACGCTCACCAGCGCGACGCCACCGCGTCCGGTGTGGCCCACGAACAGTCCTAACGGGACAGCGATGACCAGCGCGATCACCAGCGAAAAAGCGGTGTAGCCCAAGTGTTCCAGCAGCCGCTGCGGCACACCGTCCGGACCGGACCAGTGCGCCGGGTCGCCGAACCAGCGGAAGAGATCGGTGATCATGCGGCGGTCACCCGTTCCCACGGCGTCAGGAGGTTGCGGATCCCCACCAGGACCAGGTCGACGACGAGCGCGAGCAGCAGCGTCAGCACGATGCCGACGACGATCGGCGAGAAGTACTCGCGCTGGAAGCCGTCGGTGAAGAGCACGCCGAGGCCGCCGGTGCCGATCAGCGCGCCGACGCTGACCAGGCTGATGTTGCTCACCGACGCCACCCGCACGCCGGCCGCGAGCACCGGCACCGACAGCGGCAGCTCGACGGCGAAGAACTTGCGCGCCGGCTTGTACCCGACAGCGGTCGCCGCGGCGATCACCGACGGCGGCACCGCGTCCAGCGCGTCGAGCACCGGGCGGACCAGCAGCGCGGTGGTGTAGATCGTCAGCGCCACGACGACGTTGACGCTGTCCAGGATCTTCGACCCGATCAGGCCGGGGATGACGACGAACAGCGCGAGCGACGGGATCGTGTAGAGCAGGTTCGCCAGCACCATGAGGACCTGCCGCGCGGGCTGCCAGCGGTGGCCCAGCCAGCCCGCGGCGATCGCCAGCACGATGCCGAGCACCAGCGGGAGCAGCGCCAGGTAGACGTGGTCGCCCAGGTCACCGAGGACTTCGACGCGCGTGTTCGCGCTGCTCAGGTACTGCCCGAGCTCGTCGAAGAAGCTCATGACGCCTGCGGCGTGGCCTCGATCACGTCCAGGACCTGCCGGGCGACGACGCCGCCGAGCACGCGGTGGTCTTCGTCGACGACCACGCCGAGGCTGGCCGGGGACGACAGGGCGGCGTCGAGCGCGCCGCGGATCGGGGTGCCGTGGACCCACAGCGAGCCGCCCGCCACGAGGTCCGTTTCGGACAGTGCGCCGTCCACTGTGGAGTTCGGCGGCAGCCAGCCGCGGGGCTGCTTTTCGGCGTTGACGCCGAGCCGCCAGCCGTCGCTCGCCGGGGCCGGCGCGCCGATCTCGACCAGGTCGAGTTCCTTGATCTCGACGCCATCGGCGGAGAGGAAGGACAGGCCGCGGTAGCCGCGGTCACGGCCGACGAAGGACGCCACGAAGTCGTCCACCGGGTGGCGCAGGACGTCGGCGGGGGTGCCGTACTGGGCGAGCTTGCCGCCGACGCGCATCACCGCGACCTTGTCGCCGAGCCGGACGGCCTCGTCGATGTCGTGCGTGACGAACACGATGGTCTTGCCCAGCTGGGACTGCAGCCGCAGCAGCTCGTTCTGCAGGTCCTCGCGCACGATCGGGTCGACCGCGGAGAACGGCTCGTCCATCAGCAGCACCGGCGAATCCGCGGCGAGCGCGCGGGCGACGCCGACGCGCTGCTGCTGGCCGCCCGAAAGCTGCGCCGGGTACCGCTTGCCGAGTTCCGCGGGCAGGCCGATGATCTCCAGCAGCTCGGCGGCCCGCTTGCGCGCCTTGCCCTTGTCCCAGCCGGACAACAGGGGCACGGTGGCGATGTTGTCCAGCACCGTCCGATGTGGAAAGAGCCCGGCGTGCTGGATGACGTAGCCGATGCCGCGGCGCAGCAGCGCCGGGTCGCCCTCGGCGACGTCCTTGCCGTCGAGCAGCACCTGGCCGCCGGTCGGCTCGACCATCCGGTTGATCATCCGCAGCGACGTGGTCTTGCCGCAGCCCGACGGGCCGACGAACACGGTGATCGTGCCGTCCTCGACCGTCAGGTTCAGCTTGTCGACGGCGACCGTCCCGTCCGGGTACTGCTTGGTCACGTCGCGGAATTCGATGGTCACTGCCACTCCCCATGTCCCGGTCCGTCCGACCGTAGCCGAGTCGGCGGTGGTTGGCACGCTGTTCCGAAGCGTGGCTACTAGGCTCGGAGTCCGTGAGCGCACTCGACGACGTCCTCGCCGCGCACGGCGTCGGCGTCCGCCCGCTGTACCGCGTCATCGACCTCCTGCGGACCGGCGACCACGACCTCGGTGAGCTGGTCCGGCTGTCCGCGGCGCCGCGGCGCAGCGTGGAGGACGTCCTGACCGCGCTCGGCGACGACCTCGACCGCAGCGGCGACCGGCTGCGGATCGCCCCCGGCGTCGCCGCGGCGTACCTGCGGTACAGCGTTCCCCGCTACGGCGACCCGCTCGACGAAGCCGTCGAGAAGCACGAACTGCTGCCGAAGATCGCCGAGTGGGTGGCGGAGGTGCCGTCGCCGCTGGCCGCGCTCGACCACGTGCAGGCCACGCCGGGCACCGCGCTGCGCCGCGCGCTGTGGCTGGACGCGCAGTACGACCTCGCCTCCGCGCGGGTGCTGTTCCTCGGCGACCACGACCTGACGTCGCTCGCGGTGCGCGCGGTCTGCCCGGCGGCGTCGCTCACGGTCGTCGACCTCGACGAGCGCGTGCTCGCCTACCTCGACGACCGCGGCGAGCGCGCGATCGCGACGGCCCACGCGGACCTGCGCGTCGGCCTGCCCCCGGCGTTCGCCGGCCGGTTCGACCTGGTGTTCAGCGATCCGCCGTACACGCCGGAAGGCATGGGGCTGTTCGCCACGCGCGGGGTGCAGGCGCTGCGCGAGCCGAGTGAGGGACGGCTGCTGCTGGCCTACGGCTACAGCCCGCGCCACCCGGCGCTGGGCGCGCAGGTGCAGCGCGCGCTGGCCACGCTCGGGCTGACGTTCGAGGCGATCCTGCCGGGCTTCAACCGCTACTTCGGCGCGCAGGCGATCGGCAGCGCGGCGGACCTGTACGTCTGCCAGCCGACGGCGAAGGCGAAGAAGGTGCGCGGGGCCAAGGCGATCTACACGCACGGGCCGCAGTCGGTCGAAGCGGCGGGCACGAAGCCGGCGCTGCTGGAGAAGCTGAAGGAGATCGCGGCCGCCGGCGGGCTCGCGCTGGAGTCGCGGCCGGTGGACTGGTCGATCTCCGGTCCCGAGGGCGACGCGGTCGCGATGGACCTCACCGGCGACCCGGGCCCGTGGCTGCTGCGGACGCTGCTGGGCACGAACGCCCGCCGGCTGGCCCTGCTCGTCCCGAACGCGCACCCGGACCTCGCGGACCAGGCGTCCCAAGAAGCGCTCGCGTCACTCGTCCGGGGGAAGTACGCGCTGCGGTACCTGCGCAGCACGCCGGACAACCGGCACGCGGTGGTCGTCGCGGACGCGGTGGAACACCAGGACGAGGTCCTCACCCGCGCCCACGCCCGGCTGGCGAACGTCTCCCTCGACGTCCCCGAAGACCTCGTGGACCTGCGCCTGGTCGACGTCCCCCGCCACCGCCTCACCCAGCTCCTGGGCTGAAGTGCCGTTAAGGCCACCTTACGGGCGTCTGACGCCCGTAAGGTGGCCTTAACGGCATTGGTCAGTCGGTGACGCCGTCGGCCTCTGCGGCCTTCGCCACCGCCGCCGCGACCTCCGGGGCCACCCGCGGGTCGAGGGGGCTGGGGACGATGCGGTCCGGGCCCAGGTCGTCCGTCGCCACCGACACGATCGCCTCGGCGGCCGCCAGCTTCATGTTCTCCGTGATCGCCCGCGCGCCGGAGTCCAGCGCGCCGCGGAAGACGCCCGGGAACGCCAGCACGTTGTTGATCTGGTTCGGGAAGTCGCTGCGGCCGGTGGCCACGATCGACGCGTAGCGCGCCGCGACGTCCGGGTGGACCTCCGGGTCCGGGTTCGACAGCGCGAACACGATGCCGCCGCCCGCCATGCGGCCCAGCAGCGACTCGTCGATCGTCGCGCCGGACAGGCCCAGGAAGACGTCCGCGCCTTCGAGCGCCTCGGCCAGGCCACCGCGCAGGCCGGCCTTGTTCGTCGTCTCGGCCAGGCGCTGCTTGACCGGGTTCAGGCCGTCGCGGCCGTCGTGGATGATGCCGCGCGAGTCGAGGACCGTGACGTCGCCGATGCCGGCCTCCTGCAGGATCTTGGCGCAGGCGACGCCCGCCGCGCCGGCCCCGGAGACGACGACGCGCTGGTCGGCGATCGCGCGGTCGAGCACCAGGTTGGCGCCCCGCAGCGCGGCCAGCGTGACGATGGCCGTGCCGTGCTGGTCGTCGTGCATGACCGGGCAGTCCAGCGCCTCCTTGAGCTTGTCCTCCAGCTCGAAGCACCGCGGCGCGGAGACGTCCTCCAGGTTGACGGCCCCGAAGGACGGCCGCAGCCGCACCAGCGTCTCGACGATCTCGTCGACGTCGGTGGTGTCCAGGACCAGCGGGATCGAGTCGAGCCCGCCGAACGTCTTGAAGAGGACCGACTTGCCCTCCATGACCGGCAGCGACGCGCTCGCGCCGATGTCGCCGAGGCCGAGCACCGCCGTCCCGTCGCTGACCACGACGACGAGCCGGTCCGCCCACGTGTACCGCTTGGCCTTGGCCGCGTCTTCGGCGATCGCGCGGCTCACCTTCGCCACCCCGGGGGTGTAGGCGATCGAAAGGTCACGCGGGCTGGAGATGGGGCGCGTGGCCGCCACCGAGAGCTTGCCGCCCTCGTGCCCGGTGAAGATCTCTTCGTCGGTGACCGGCGCAACGGCGCCGGTGGGGTCGCTCATGGGGTTTCCTGTCGTCGTTTCCGTCATTCGTCCAGTGGGAATGACGGAACTCGCGGATCGAACGTGTGTCACTGGAATTTCTCCTGGGCCTGCGAGCGGGGGACCACGGCTGCAGGGGGACACCGTGGTGATTCCCGGCACGGCAGCCCAGCGCGGTAGCGCCGGCCTGTCGGCGAGGCGTCACGTCGGCCATCGGTGCCGTGGGTCTGGCGATGGCCGCGGACGCGGCGGTCCGGTCATTGTGACAGGTCCGGTCGTGCCGTGGACCCCTCGGTGCGGTTGATGTCACACCGAAGCCCAATTCCGGCAATTCCCAAGACGTCTGTCCGGTTTTCTTGGCACCCGATATGATGAACTCATGCAATTCCGCCGGCTGCGCGTCCCGGACGCCTTCGAGTTCTCCCCCCGGGCGTTCCCCGACGAGCGGGGCCTGTTCGTGGCGCCGTTCCAGGAGGAGAGCTTCCGCGCCGCCGTCGGCCACCCGCTGCGCCTCGGCCAGTCCAACCACAGCGTGTCCCGGCGCGGCACGATCCGCGGGATCCACTTCGCCGACACGCCACCCGGCCAGGGCAAGTACATCTACTGCCCACGCGGGTCGCTGCTCGACGTCGTCGTCGACCTCCGCGTCGGGTCGCCGACGTTCGGCGAGTGGGACGCGGTCCGGCTCGACTCGAGCGAGTACCGCGCGGTCTACGTCGCCGAGGGCCTCGGCCACGGCTTCGTCGCCCTCGAGGACGACACGGTGATGGCCTACCTCTGCTCCGAGCCGTACACGCCGACGGGCGAGCACGGGATCAGCCCGCTCGACCCGGCGCTGGACCTGCCGTGGCCGGCCGAGCTGGAACCCGTCCTCTCCCCCAAGGACCTCGCCGCGCCCACGCTGGCCGAAGCCCGCGAGAGCGGCCTGCTGCCGGTGTACGAGGACTGCGTCGCCTACTACGACAAGCTGCGCTCGATGAACTGAGGCCCGCCCGCCGGGCTCGGCCGCGAAGCCGCTTGCCCATTTAGTAAGCGCGCATATAGTCTGTCCGCATGGCACTTTACGAGTACGAGCACAGCGAGACCTCCACCGCGCCCGCCGCCGCGATCTGGCCGCTCTGGGCCGACACCGCGCGCTGGCCGGAGTGGGACGCCGGCGTCCGGTCGGTCGTCCTCGACGGCCCGTTCGCGGCCGGGACCAGCGGCACCATGACGATGGACGGGATGCCGCCGATCCCGTTCACGCTCACCGACGTCACCGAGGGCCGCGGCTTCACCGACGAGACCCGGCTGCCCGACGCGTTCCTGCGGTTCGAACACCTCCTGACCGACGTCGAAGGCGGCACGAAGATCACCTACCGCGTCACCATCGACGGTCCCGAGGGGTTCGGCCCGCAGGTCACCGAGGACACTCCCGACGCCATGCGCGCGCTGGCCAAGCTGGCTGAGGCTGATACATCCGGGGCTTCGCCCCAGGCCGGGGGCTCCGCCACCCGGAACCCCCGAAGGGCAGGATCACGGGTATGACGGCTCCCGAGTCCCGCCTGCCCGGCCCCGAGCGCAGCCCCGGCTTCCTGCTGTGGCGCGTGACGCTGGCCTGGCAGCGGGCGATGCGGGCCGCGCTGGCCCCGCACGACCTCACGCACGTCCAGTTCGTGCTGCTGACCACGACGTGGTGGCTCACCCGCTCGGGCGAGCCACCGTCCCAGCGGCAGCTCGCCGAGCAGGCGGGCACCGACACGATGATGACCAGCCAGGTCGTCCGCAAGCTCGCCGAACGCGGCCTGCTCGCCCGCGCCGACGACCCGGCCGACGCCCGCGCGAAGCGCCTGGAAATCACCCCGGCCGGCCTGGAGCTGGTCGCGAAGGCGCTGAAGGACGTCGAGGCCGCCGACGCGACCTTCTTCGAGGGCGTCGGCGACGGCTTCACCGAGTCGCTGGCCCGGCTCAGCCCCTAACGTCTTCGGCGAGGACGCGCTCGATGTTGCGCTCGGCCAGCGCCGTGATCGTCACGAACGGGTTGACGCCGGTGCTGCCGGGGATCAGCGAGCCGTCCGTGACGTACAGGTTCCGGTAGCCCTTCACCCGGCCGTAGCCGTCGGTCGCCTCGCCGAGCACCAGCCCGCCCAGCGGGTGGTAGGTGAAGCGGTTCTCGAACGTCCGCGTGTCGCCGAAGAGGTCGTAGCGGTAGATCGTCTTGTTCGCCCGGTTGACCTTGTCGAACAGCGCTTTCGCGGCGTCGATCGACGGCTGGCCCTGCGACGCCGTCCAGCGCAGCTTCGCCGAGTCGGTCGCCGCGTCGTACGTGAAGTGGCCGCGTTCGGGGTTCTTGGTGATGGCCAGGTACAGGCTGACCCACGTCTCGAGCCCGGCGGGCACCGGCGCGATCTCGGCGAAGGCCGGGTGCACCGGGTCGGCCCAGTTGTCGATGCCGAGCGCGGGCATGCCGGACTGCAGGCTGCCGGTGGTGTCCCAGACGTGGTTGGCGCGGCCGAGCATGACGTTGCCGTTGGTCCCCCAGCCCCGGCCGACCGCGTCGGTCAGCTCGGGCAGCCTGCCGGTCTCGCGGGCGCGCAGCAGCAGCTCGGTCGAGCCGAGGCTGCCCGCGCCGAGGAACAGGTGCTTGGTCGTCACGTGCTTGGTGGCGAGGACCGTCCCGCGGTCGTCGATTTCGCGCACGACCAGCGTGTACATCCCGTCCGGCTGGTGGCTGATCTCGCGGACCTCGTGCAGCGCCTGGATGGTGACGTTGCCGGTGCCGAGCGCGGCGGCGAGGTAGGACTTGTCGAGCGAGCGCTTCCCGTGGTTGTTGCCGTAGATGACCTCGGACGCGTCGGCCGAGCGCGGCACCGTGCCCGCCTCCTCGCGCCGCAGATAGTCCATGTCGTAGACGCTGGGCACGAACACCGTCTCGAACCCCGCCTTGCGGGCGGCCTTGCGCGAAACGCGGGCGTACTTGTAGGAGCGGCAGGTCTCGAACCATTCCGGGTCGACGACGTTGACGCCCAGCTGGGCGCGGGCCCGCGGGAAGTACTTGGCGTACATCTCGTCGGCGTCGACCCCGGGCAGGATCTCCTCGAAGTAGGCGCGCTTCGGCGTCACCGCCATCGCGCCGTTGACCAGCGAGCCGCCCCCGACGCCGCGGCCGAGGTACACCGCCATGTCGCCGAAGTTCACCCGGTCGAGCACGCCGGCGTAGCGCCCGATGTCGCGGTTGGCGAGGTCGAGCCAGAGGAAGGACGCGAGCGGCGCCTCGGTGCGGTCCTTGAACCACATCGAGCGCTCGTCCGGGGTGAGCATCGGGCAGAACACCTTGCCGTCGGCGCCCGGCGTGGTCCACAGCCTGCCCATCTCGAGCATCAGCGTCGGGACGCCGGCCTCGCCGAGGCGCAGCGCCGTCACGGCGGCGCCGTAGCCGGTGCCGATCACCACCGCCGGGACGTGCTCGGGCAGCGTCGTCGCGGCGGCGGGCCGGGTCGACACCGTCGTGAGCCCCAGTGCGGCGGCGGAGTTCAGTGCGGCGAGGCCGAGGAAGCGGCGGCGGGAGAAGGCAGACATGCGCCCGATCATGACCCAATTGAGTGAACAGTGTTAACTATTTGGAACACGTTTCACCCAGTCGAGGGAAATCCTCGGGTCTCCCCTGGGGGCGATCCCGGATGTCGCGGCCACGCGGGGCGAGCAAGCTCACCGGCATGAAACTTCTCGCACTGGGGGCGGCCGCGGCCGCTGTCGCCGCACTGGGGGTCGTGCCGGGGACGGCGTCCGCCGACGAGCTGCCGACGTTCGACTTCTCGGACTGCCCGGCACCGCCCGCGAACGCCGACCCGGGCACGTGGCGCTGCGAAGCCTTTGTCTCGCAAGGGAAACTGACGATCCACGGCACCGAGCTGCCACTCGGGGAAATGCGCCTGACGTTCAGCGAAGGCCGCGTGAACGGCGAGTACGCGCAGGTGTTCGGCGCGCTGCGGCACGAGCCGGTGCGCGTCCCCGGCCTCGCGGGCACGACGCTCCAGCTGCACTACGGCGGCTATTCGGACTTCCAGAGCAACGACGAGCGGCGCGGCGAGCTGGACGTCTACGCCACGCTGCGGCACCCGTTGCTGGGCAAGGACTGCCGGATCGGGGTCATCCACACCGTCGTCCACGACGACCCGGCCGTGCCGCCGACGGTGCTCTCGACGAACCCGACGACCGTGCACTTCGGCGTCGTGGACCGGGATCTGGCCGTGCCCGCGACCACCGGCTGCGGGCCGCTGGGCCGGCTCGTCGACCGGCGGCTCGGCCTGCCGTCGCCGTCTGGCGAGAACACGTTCCACCAGACGACGTACGTGCGGTACAAGCCGCTCTAACGCTTCTTCGGCGTCACCCAGATGGTGATCGTCCCGGTGACCACGGCCTTGCCGTTCGCGTCCGAAATGGTCACCGGGACGGGCAGCTCGAAGCCCTCGTCCCCGAAGTCCGGCAGCTCGGGCAGCGACGCCACCGCACGCAGGCCCGTTTCGGCCTTGGCGACGTACTGGACGTTCATGCCCTTCGGCAGCCAGCGGTGCGTGGCCGGGACGGTCGCCTCGGCGAGCATGCCCATCGCGATCTCGGCGAGGTTGCAGGCGGCGATGGCGTGGAACGTGCGGATGTGGTTGTAAACACCCCACCACTTCGGCGCGGTCACCTCGCAGTGGCCGGGCCGCAGCTCGCGCACCGAGGGCAGCACCGTGCGGAAGTACGGCACGCGCACGCACATCGCGGCGCTGAACAGCTGCTTCCCGCCCGGCTTCGCGGCCAGCTTGTGCCACAGCGCGAACGACGGCGTCTCGGACATGCGGTTCTCCTCGAACTAAGCTACTGGTCAGTAGCTAAGCAGACGACCTGCTCGCGCGCAAACGGCCGGGTATGTTCGGCCGCGTGGCGAACCGTCTCTTCCTCCTCCGGCACGGGCAGACCGAATGGTCGGTGAACGGGCGGCACACCGGCCGCACCGACATCCCGCTGACCCCGGCAGGCGAAAGCCAGGCACTGGCCGCCGGCGGCACGCTGCGCAGCCTGGTCGGCGGCCCGTCGCTGGTGCTCTCGAGCCCGCGCGCCCGCGCGCTGCGGACCGCCGCGCTGGCCGGGCTGCGCGTCGACGAAGTCACCGAAGACCTGGCCGAGTGGGACTACGGCGACTACGAAGGCGTCACCACGCCGCAGATCCGCGAGACGGTGCCGGGCTGGACGGTCTGGACGCACCCGATCCCCGGCGGCGAGAGCGCCGACGAGGTGTCCGCGCGTGCGGACCGCGTCCTGGCACGAGCCCGCCGCGACAGCGAAGCCGGCGACGTCATCCTGGTCGGGCACGGCCACTTCAGCCGCGTGCTGGTGGCCCGCTGGCTCGCCCTCCCCGCGACCGCGGGCGTCCACTTCGGACTCGACGCGGCCGGCATCGCGGTGCTCGGCGACGAGCGCGGCGAGCCGCAGATCGAACACCTCAACCTGCTGCCCGCCCTGGAGGACTGACGTGCCCGACGACCGCATCCGCCGGATCAGACCCGACGACGTCGAGGCCGCCGTCGCCCTCGCGTACGCGCTGGCGGAGTACGAGCGCGCGCCCGACGAGTGCCACCTGACTTCCGAGCAGTTGCATTCCGCGTTGTTCGGCGAGGCGCCGAAGCTGTTCGGGCACGTGGCCGAAGTGGACGGCGAGATCGTCGGCTTCGCCGTGTGGTTCCTCAACTTCTCCACCTGGCGCGGGGTGCACGGGATCTACCTGGAGGACCTGTTCGTCCTCCCCGCGCACCGCGGCTCCGGCCTGGGCAAGGCCCTGCTGGCGGCGCTGGCGGCCGAGTGCGTCGCGAACGGCTACGCGCGGCTCGAGTGGTCGGTGCTGGACTGGAACCCGGCCACGGAGTTCTACAAGGCGCTCGGCGCGGTCCCGATGGACGAGTGGACCGTCAACCGCCTCACCGACGCGCCCCTGCAGGCACTGGCGGCGCAGGCTTAGTCCTCTTCGCGGCCTTCACGCTCGGCGCGGCGACCGGCCAGGCCGCCGCGCTCGGCGGCTTCCGTCTCCGTCTCGCCCTCGCGCAGGCCCAGTGCCCACTCGCGGGCCGGGCGGCGGAACAGCAGCGCCAGCGCGGCGATGCCGAACAGCGCGACCGGCACGCCCCACGCCGGCTCGCCGGACGGGCCGAGCAGGTACCAGCCGAGCCCGATCACGATCAGCGCGATCACCACGCCGGGCGAGCGCGCCCACGTCTGGCCGAGGACCAGCCCGCCGGACGCGGCCAGGAACGCCAGCGCCACCACGATGAACGTGCCCGACTCGACGAAGACGTTGTTGCCCGGCCGCGTCGGCGAGCCCAGGCCGTTCACCAGCACGACCACCCCGAACACCAGCAGGGCGAGCGACGGCACCGCGGTGACGACGCCGGCCAGCCGGACCTCACGGGGAGCGGGCGAGAGCTTCACAGGGCGCCTTCCGGAAGATCTTTTCGCGGGAGCACAGTGGACCAGACCAGGGCGGGTCACGGTGCGTGAGCTGATTCGATCGTATGCCACCCGGTCGGCCGTTTTCGCGGGACCGCCCGGGCGCTGAGAATTCAAGGGTCGTCGATGAGCGGGCGGTCGGCCCGGGTGCACTTGTCACGACGAGCGGACGCCGCACGTGAAGGAGGGCCGCCCGCCACAGGGACGAGAAGGTGCTGTTCGCCGGGGTTGCGCCGGTCACCATGCGGGTCCGGAAGGTTCTCGGGCCGCCGGAAGTCACCTACCCTGCGGTAGTGCGCGCAATCCTCGTCGTGAACCCCCAGGCCACCTCGACCACCGCCGGTGGCCGGGACGTGCTGGCGCACGCGCTCGCCAGCCAGGTCAAGCTCGACGTGGTCGAGACGGACTACCGCGGCCACGCGATGGCCGTCGCGCGCTCGGCCGCGCGGGACGGCATCGACCTGGTCGTGGCGCACGGCGGCGACGGCACGGTCAACGAGGTCGTCAACGGCCTCCTGGCGGACGCGGACGGCGATCCCACGCAGATCGGCCCGGTGCCGGCGCTGGGCGTCGTGCCCGGCGGCTCGGCCAACGTGTTCGCGCGCGCCCTCGGCATCTCCTCGGACCCCGTCGAAGCCACCCACCAGCTGCTGTACGCGCTGGAGCACGACGGCTCGCGCCGGGTCGGCCTCGGCCTGGCCGACGGGCACTGGTTCACCTTCAACGCCGGCCTCGGCTGGGACGCCGACGTCGTCGGCCGCGTGGCGAAGCGCCGCGGCAAGCAGACGACCGCCGGCCTCTACCTGCGGGCCGCCGTCCGGTCCTACTTCCGGCCCCCGCTGGGCCGGCCGGTCCTCACGATCCGCGTTCCCGGTCACGAACCCGCCGAAGCGCTGACCGCTTTCGTGTCGAACACCGATCCGTGGAGCTACCTGGGCGAGCGTCCGGTCCACCTCAACCCGGGCTGCTCGTTCGAGACGGGATTGGGCTTGTTCGCGTTGAACGGTCTGGGGTTGCCCACGGTGTTCAAGCATGTACGGCGTGCTTTGGCTACGAAGAGCAACCAGAAAGGCCGACGTCTCGTGCGTCACGATGACCTGCCGATGATCCGCATCGACGCAGCTGAACCGGTAAACTTCCAGGTGGACGGCGACCTCGTCGGCCAGCGGAATCGCGTGGAGTTTTTCAGCGTCCCGGATGCACTCACCGTAATCGTGTGACTTCGAGACCGCTGATCGCCTGCGGCAAAGTGCAATCTGCCGTTCGTCGACGCAGAAGCTCCACTCAGCGCATCAGCCTTCCCCCAGGCGGGCTGTTTCGGAGAGAAACCGCAGGTCAGAAGCGTAGCTCGGCCGGGTGAGCTGACTCACCGATCTTCCGCAAACCCTTGTCGAAAGCGGTGCTTCGTGAAAGCATTCACAAGCACCCAAGAACACGACCGCCATTGACGACTGTGGCGCGGCCCTCCCGCGTCATGTGAAGGAGCTCACGAACATGGACTGGCGCCACGACGCGGCCTGCCGAGACGAGGACCCCGAGCTGTTCTTCCCGGTGGGAACCAGCGGGCCCGCTCTGTCGCAGGTTGCTCAGGCGAAGGCCGTGTGCCACCGCTGCACCGTCGCTTCCGACTGCCTGGCCTGGGCTCTGGCCAGCGGTCAGGACGCCGGCGTGTGGGGCGGCATGAGCGAGGACGAGCGACGCGCGCTCAAGCGCCGCCGTACGCACATCGGCACGCGTACCAACGCCTGATTTCCCCAAGTTCCACGGATCCACCCGAGCCGAGCAGGAATTTCACCCGGCGGGCATTTCTCGTGCCCACGCCGTCTGGGGCGATACCTACCCGGCTCAAGCTTAACAACCGAGGCGAAACCACCTGGCGACGGGTGTGCTGAAACCTCACCGGGACTTCAAGTCCTCCCGCAAAACGTTGAACGGCCCGGCACCTGTGCACCTGGTGCCGGGCCTTCAACGTGTCCGGGTCCGAACGCGACTGTCTAAAGCCGACGCGAGAGCGGGATGCGCAGCGCCGCTTCGGTTCCCGTCACCCGGGTCGACGACGCCTCCACGCGCACCTTCCGCAGCGAAAGCGATCCGCGCAGCTCGGATTCCACCAGCGTCCGCACGATCTGCAGGCCGAGGCCGTCCGAGCGCTCCAGCGAGAACCCCGAGGGCAACCCTCGGCCGTTGTCGCGGATCACGACGTCCAGCCAGCGCGCCGAGCGCTCCACGATCAGCTCGACCTTGCCGGAGCGGCCCGCCGGGAAGGCGTGCTCGACGGCGTTCTGCACCAGTTCGGCCAGCACCATCACCAGCGGCGTCGCGATCTCCGCGACGACCACGCCGAACGAGCCCGTGCGCTTCAGCCCGACCTGCGACTCCGCCGTGGCGACCTCGCCGACCATCGGCAGCACGTTGTCGAGCAGCTTGTCGAGGTCGACGCGCTCGTCCACCGAAATCGACAGCGCCTCGTGCACCAGCGCGATCGACGTCACCCGGCGCACCGACTCGGCCAGCGCGAGCCGCGCCTCCTCCGACGACGTCCGGCGGGACTGCAGGCGCAGCAGCGCGGCTACCGTCTGCAGGTTGTTCTTCACCCGGTGGTGGATCTCACGGATCGTCGCGTCCTTCGAAAGAAGCGCGCGGTCGCGCCGCTTCACCTCGGTGACGTCGCGGACCAGCACCAGCGCGCCCGCCGCCTGCCCGGCCGGGCGCAGCGGCAGCGCGCGGAACAGCACCACGGCGCCGCGCCGCGAATCGGCCTCCGTGCGGCTCGACGGCTTCCCGTCGAGCGCCTCGATGATCCGGTGGGACACCTCGGTCGCGTCGAACGGGTCGCGGATCAGCGAGCGCGTCAGCGGCGCCAGGCGGGTGCCCACCAGGTCGGACTCGTGCCCCATCCGGTGGTAGGCGGACAGGCCGTTCGGGCTGGCGAAGACGACCGTGCCGCTCGAGTCGAGCCGGATCAGCCCGTCCCCGACCCGCGGCGAGGTGTGCGTGTCGGTGGCGTTGCTGCCGCTCGGCGGGAACGTGCCGTCGACGATCATCTGGCACAGGTCGCCGGCGCTGCCGAGGTAGGCGATCTCCAGCGGCGACGGCACGCGCGGCGCGGCCAGGTTCGTCTCGCGGCTCATCACGGCGACGACGTCGTCGTGGAAGCGCACCGGGATCGCCTCGCGCCGCATCGGCAGGTCGCGGTACCAGTGCGGGTCTTCCTCGCGGCAGATCCGCACCTCGCGCATGGCCTTCGCCAGCTGCGGGTGCTCCTCCACCGTGAACCGGGTGCCGACGACGTCCTCGGGGTGCGCGGTGGGCGCCGTCGTCGGCCGCGCGTGCGCGACGCAGACGAAGTCGCCGCCGTCCGGCTGCAGCTCCTCGGTCACCGGGACCCAGAGCAGGAAGTCGGCGAAGGACAGGTCTGCCAGCAGCTGCCACTCGGCGACGACGGTCTGGAGGTGGTCCGCCGCCTCCCCGGGGAGGCCGGTGTTCTCGGCGAGCAGTTCGGCGAGCGTCGACACGGCTACTCGACCGTCCCGAGCACGTCACCCTGCTGGACGCGGTCGCCCTTCGCCACGGCGAGGCTGGTCAGCGTGCCTGCCTTCTCGCTCACGGCGGGCAGCTCCATCTTCATCGACTCCAGGATCAGCACGGTGTCGCCGGCGTTCAGCGCGGCCCCGGGCGCCGCGACGACCTCGAGCACGGTGCCGACCATCTCCGCCCGGATCTCGGCCATCGCCACCCCTCCTCGTGCTCGCCCGACCACCCCATCCAACCAGAACGGGACGTCATGACACACTTGAGAGGTTGACCAGCTTCGCCGACGAGGAGTGAACATGTCGAAGCGCGCCCGCAAGCGTCGCGACCGGAAGAAGAACGGCGCGAACCACGGCAAGAAGCCCAACGCCTGAGCGTTCGGCATGCCGAAGGCCCCCACACCGAGGTGCGGGGGCCTTCGTCGTGCTCGGGCGCGTTATTCGGAGCGCTGCTCGAGGGTGATCTCGGTGCGTTCGACCGTCACCCCGCCGCGGGAGGCGACGGTCTGGCGGATCGACGCGCGCAGCCGGCTCTTCAGCTCGGCGGGGGCGTGGTCGCCACCGCACTTGCGGGCCAGGAGCTGCTTGATGTGCTCGTCGATGCCGTACTCCTCGAGGCACGGCGGGCAGTCGTCGATGTGGGCGCGCAGCGCGGCGTCCCGCTCGGGGCTGCACTCGCGGTCGAGCAGCAGGTAGATGTCGGCGAGCGCTTCTTCGCACCGGACCTTGTCGGACGCGCCTTCGCACATGTCGCTCATCGCCCGGCCACCTCCTCCTTGGCACCCCGGATGAAGCCGCGTTCCCTCGCGACGTCGGCGAGCAGGTCGCGCAGCTGGGCGCGGCCGCGGTGGAGGCGGGACATCACGGTGCCGATGGGGGTGTCCATGATCTCGGCGATCTCCTTGTACGCGAAGCCCTCGACGTCGGCCAGGTAGACGGCCAGCCGGAACTCCTCGGGCAGCTTCTGCAGCGCGGCCTTGACGTCGGTGTCGGGCAGGTTGTCCATCGCCTCGACCTCGGCCGAACGCAGCCCGCTGGAGGTGTGGCTCTCCGCCTTGGCGATCTGCCAGTCGGTGATCTCCTCGGTGGGCTGCTGCACGGGCTGCCGCTGCCGCTTGCGGTAGCCGTTGATGTAGGTGTTGGTCAGGATGCGGTACATCCAGGCCTTGAGGTTCGTACCGGCCTTGAAGGACGCGAAGGCGGCGTACGCCTTCAGGTAGGTCTCCTGGACCAGGTCTTCGGCGTCAGCGGGGTTGCGGGTCATCCGCATCGCGGCCGAGTACAGCTGGTCGAGCAGCGGCATGGCGTCCCGCTCGAAGCGCTCGGCGCGCTCGGCCTCGGTCGCTTCCTCCGGCGCTGAGTTCTGCGTGCTCGGCAAACCGTTCCCTTCCCGCTCGGCGTCGATGCGCGTGCGCGCATACGGCAGACCCGAGTTTACGCGGGGGCCGGGCACGCCGCGGTTCGCCGGTGCATCGGGACGACGACGGCTGCGAGAGCGTGTGGTGGCGAGCGTTGGTGTCACGTCCCCTACAACCGATCGGGGCAGGCGGGCATTCCCTAGACTTCCGGCCCATGGCTGGCAAGGGCACCCCGGCGACGGCGTTGTTGGGCAAGCAGAAGGTGGCGCACACGCTGCACGCGTACGACCACGACCCCCGCGCGGAGTCGTACGGACTGGAGGCGGTCGAGGCGCTGGGCCTGGACCGGGCGCGGGTGTTCAAGACCCTGGTCGCCGAAGTCGACGGCCGGCTCGTGGTGGGCGTGGTCCCGGTCACGGGCCAGCTGGACCTGAAGAAACTGGCCGCGGCGGCGGGCGGCAAGAAGGCGAAGATGGCCGACCCGGCGGCGGCCCAGCGGGCGACGGGGTACGTGCTGGGCGGGATCTCGCCGTTGGGCCACCGGAGCCGGTTACCGGTGGTGATCGACGCGTCGGCTTCGGCGTTCGAGACGGTGTTCTGTTCGGCGGGACGCCGGGGGCTTGAGGTGGAGCTGGCGCCGGGTGAGCTGATCCGGCTGACGGGTGCGGTGGTGGCGTCGATCGCGGCCTGACCAGCGTGTTGACCGGTCGCCAGCGGCCCAAGGCGGCCTTGAGGTTTTCTCAGTAGCGGCTGCGCTCGCCTCTTGAATCCGGCGCCGGGACCCGGCAAAACTCGCGCCGGCGAGCGGGTGACCTGCGGCAGAGTCGCTGGGCCGTATGTTTGTCCGGCGTCGCGGCGATGTCGTGAAAGGGTCGTTCATGTCGTCTGGCGAGGTGAACGACCCTTTCATGACATCGCGGACCGCCGGACCGGCCCGACCTCGCCGAGATGCCGCCGATGGGGGCGACCAGCGTCAGGCCAGCGGGCGCAGCACCCGCGACAGCCACTCCGTCGCCGCCCGCGAGACGCCCTCCAGGTCCTTCGACAGGCTGTGGTCGCCCTCGACCACCACGATCTCGTGGTGCGGCCCCGCCGCGGGCCGCCCGAACGGGTCGTTCTCCCCCTGCACCACCAGCACCGGCACCTCGACCGCGTCCAGCTCCGGCTGGCGCGTCTTCTCCGGCTTGCCCGGCGGGTGCTCCGGGAACGCCAGGCACAGCACCGCCACCGCCTGGCCCTGCGCCGCCGTCCGGCAGGCGACCCGGGCGCCCGACGAGCGGCCGCCGAACACGAACGGGAGGTCGTCGAAGCGCGCCGACAGGTCGTCCGCGATCGTCAGCCACGCCGTGTCCAGCTGGTTCGCCGGGGCCGGGGCGCGGCGGCCCGCCACCCGGTACGGCTGCTCGACCAGCGCCACGTGCACGCCGGCCGCCTGGGCCGCGCGCGTGACCGCCACCAGGTCCTTCGCGCCGAGGCCGCCGCCCGCGCCGTGGCCGAGCATCAGCACCGCCGCGCCCTCCTCGGCGCAGTGCAGGTAGGCCCGCGCCGGGCCGTAGGCGGTGTCGATCTCGAGGGCCGTCATGAGAAGAGGGTGCCCTCGTGCGCCGGCTCGACGCGCTCCAGCAGCTCGGGCCCGTTGTTGCGGACGTTGTTGACCAGCGTCGAAACCGGCCGCAGCTCCAGCGACGCGACGATGTCGTCCGGCGTCGGCACCAGCAGGTCCGTGACGTCCTCGCGGTCCGGATCGAGCCAGCCGTCCCAGTGCGACTTCGGCACGATCAGCGGCATCCGGTGGTGGACGTCGGTCAGCTGGCCGGCAGCGTCGGTCGTGATGATCGAGAACGTGATCAGCGGCGGCGCGTCCTTGTCGTCCTTCGGGTGCCAGCTCTCCCAGATCCCGCCGAACGCGATCGACGAGTCGTCCGGCGCCGTCATGTAGAACGGCTCCTTCTCCTTGCCGGTCCGGCGCCACTCGAACCAGCCATCGGCCGGCACCAGGCAGCGGCGGGACACCAGCGCGCGGCGGAAAGCGGGCTTCTCGGCGGCCGTCTCGGCGCGGGTGTTGATCATCCGCGAGCCGACCGACGGGTCCTTGGCCCAGAACGGCACCAGGCCCCACTTCATGATCCGCAGCGAACGCTCGGCCGGCTCGTCCTCGAGGACGTGGCCGTCCGCGTCACGCGGGTGCCGCTGCACGACCGTGACGACGTTCTTCGTCGGCGCGACGTTGTGGTCGGCGCGCGCGTGCCCCTCGGTGAGGTCGATCGCCTCGAACTCCTCGATCAGCTTCGCCGGGTCCTTCGTGGCGGCGTAACGGCCGCACATGCGCCAACCTCCTCGTGCCGGAAACGTCCGGGGACGCCATCGTTACACGCAGGCCAGGGCCGTGGCGAGCGGCGTGGGATCATTCGAGTGGCACCGGAGCACGAGAGGACGGCGGGTTTGGCGCGCAACGACTGGAGCAGGCTGGACGAGTCCGACGTCCGCGTGCGTCCGGGCAAGGGCACCCGGCCCCGCAGCAAGCGCCGTCCCGAGCACGCCGACGCCGTCACCGCCATGGTCATCGGCAAGGACCGCGGGCGCTGGACCTGCGCGATCGACGCCGATCCCGAACGGGTGGTCACCGCGATGCGGGCCCGGGAGCTGGGCCGGACGCCGGTGGTCGTCGGCGACCGGGTGGGCATCGTCGGCGACGTCTCCGGCAAGCCGGACACGCTCGCGCGCATCGTCCGCGTCGACGAGCGCACCAGCTCCCTGCTGCGCACGGCCGACGACACCGACCCGTACGAGCGGCTGGTCGTCGCCAACGCCGAGCGCCTGCTGATCGTCACCGCGCTGGCCGACCCGCCGCCGCGCACCGGCTTCATCGACCGCTGCCTGGTCGCCTGCTACGCGGGCGGCGTCGAGCCCGTGCTCTGCCTGACGAAGGCCGACCTGGCCAGCCCGGACGAGCTCCTGGCCGGGTACGCGGGCCTCGACGTCCCGGTGATCGTCAGCCGGTTCGACGAACAGCCCGAAGGCCTCGACGAGCTGCTGAAAGACCGCGTGACGGCGCTCGTCGGGCACTCCGGTGTCGGCAAGTCGACATTGGTGAACCGGCTGGTGCCGGCCGCCGAACTGGCCGTCGGCGTGGTCAGCGCGGTCGGCAAGGGCCGGCACACGTCCGTCGCGGCGGTGGCGCTGCCGCTCCCGGACGGCGGCTGGGTGATCGACACTCCCGGCGTGCGGTCGTTCGGGCTGGCCCACGTCACCGCGGACGACATCGTCGACGCCTTCGAGGAGTTCGCTGCGGCCGCCGAGGAGTGCCCGTCGGGCTGCGGCCACCTCGGCCCGCCCGAGGACCCGGACTGCGCGCTCGACGACGTCGTCGCCGACGGCACGGCGAGCCCCGAGCGGCTCACGTCACTGCGGCGCCTGCTGGCCTCGCGCGGCGGGCACGACGTGACCCGCCCCACGGAGTCCTGAGGCAACGGGAACCGATCGCGGATCGTCACCGTCACAGAGGTAATGATTCGCCCGTTCGGGCGATATGCCCAGCGGAAGCTCCAATCCTGAGGGGATGTACATGCGCAAGACCACCCTGGTCGCGGCCGGTGCCGCGCTGGTTCTGACGCTGACGGCGTGCAGCGGCAACTCCACCACGGGCACCGCCGCCCCGGCCGGCGAGCAGGCCGGTGGCAGCAGCAGCGGCCTCGCTTCGCCGTTCACCGACGCGTTCCAGCTGGCGTCGGCGTCGAAGCAGGGCACCGAGAAGTCCAAGTCGGCGAAGTTCACCATGGAGGGCGCCGCCGCCGGCCAGTCCCTGAGCGCGACCGGCGCGATGGCCTTCGACGGCGCGAACACGAAGTTCTCGATGACCAGCACCGCGGCCGGCCAGACCACCGAGATGCGCATGGTCGACAAGGTCATGTACCTCAAGCTGCCCGCCGACCAGCAGAAGCAGATGGGCACCGACAAGGCGTGGGCCAAGATCTCGGCCGACGGCACGGACCCGATCTCGCAGGCGATGGGGAGCGCGCTGTCGCAGTCGGCGGAGCAGAGCGACCCGAGCAAGATCCTGGAGCAGGTCTCCAAGGCGGGCCGGATCATCTCGTCCGACCAGACCGAGCTGAACGGCGAGCAGGTCAACCACTACAAGGTCGAGCTCGACGTGGCCAAGGCCATCGACCAGTTCACCGGCCAGGTCCCGGCCGCCGCGCGCGACCAGATCAACGAGAAGCTCAAGGGCAAGGACCTCAAGATCCCGGCCGAGCTGTGGCTGAACAAGGACAACCTGCCGGTGCAGGTCACCATGGACCAGGGCCCGATGATGCAGGCGCTGGGCGCGCCGGCCGGCGACGCGAAGTTCACGATGAAGTACAGCGACTGGGGCACCCAGGTCGACGTGGAGGCCCCGCCGGCCGACCAGGTCGTGGACCTCGGCGAGCTGATGAAGAAGGCCGGTCGCTGACCGGAAAACTCTGAGTAGCAGCGGCTCCCCCGAACGGGTTCGGGGGAGCCGCTGTGTTTTTGTTGGCGCCATGCGCAAAGCCGCCGTAGTGCTGCTGTTCCTCCTGCTCTCCGCCTGCTCCGGCCCACCGTCGCCGCCCGCGTTCACCGACGCGCGGGCGCTGGCCGACGCCGCGACGGCGGCCACCACGGGCAGCGGCTCGGCGAAGTTCGCCACGGACGTCGCGGTCGGCGAGGTCCGCTCGAAGGGCACCGGCCAGGCGCGCTTCGCCACCGCCGGGACGTCCCAAGTGATGACGACCGACTTCATCGGCGAGCCGATGGAGCTGCGCCTGGTGGCGGGCAAGCTGTACGCGAAGGTGCCGGAGGGGTCGCGCGACGAGGTCGGCACGGGGAAGCCGTGGGTACTGGTCGCGGCGGACGGCGGCGACCCGTTCTCCCAGGTGCTCGGCGGCAGCCTGACGCAGCTGGCGGCGCAGAACGACCCGGCGCACACGCTGGGCGAAATCCGGACGGCGGGCACGATCGTCTCGTCCGAGCGCGCGCAGCTGGACGGCGTGGCGGCGGAGCACTACCGCGTCGAGCTGGACCTCGCCCGCCTGGGCACGGACCTGCCCGCGGGCCTGCCCCCGGAGTCCGCGGGGCGGCTGGGCAAGTTCCCGGTGGAGCTGTGGCTCGACGACGCGCACCGGCCGCTGCGGATCGTGCTGGACCTGACCCCGATCCTCCAGGGCTCCGACGCGCGCATCACGACGCGGTATTCGGACTGGGGCAGCCCGGTCGACGTCCAGCCGCCGCCCCCGGGCGAAGTGGGGTAGTCACGGCTCCGCGGGTTGCCCACAGGTGAACCCACCTGGGGACAACTCAGAGCAGCTCCAGCAAGAACGGCAGTTCCTGCGGCGCGTACCAAGCCAGTTCGTGGTCCTCGGCGTCGCCCAGGGTGAACTCCGCGTCCGGGTCACCGAGATCCGCCGCGTCGATCACCGCGGCGGCCGCCGATACCGCTTCGGCGGCCTCGGGCGCGTCCACGTGGATCGCCGCCACCGCCTTCAGCGGGATCGGGCCCCCGATGCGGACGACCGGGGCGTCCAGGTCCGGGCGCAGCGTCACGCCCTCGACGTCCGCCGACACCACCACCCGGCGTGGCTCGCCCTTCTCCTCCGCCGCGATCAGCCGCAGCGAAGCGCGCGCCGCGTCCAGCAGGGCCGCGTACTCCAGCTCCTCGTCGGACCCGCTCACGTACGCCTCGCGCAAGGCCGGCGTCAGCGCGAACGCCGTTCCGCTGCGGGCGCGGAACTCCCCCGAGGACTCGAGGTCGCGAAGCATCGCGATGGTCGCAGGCAGATAAACCCTCACCAGTGCGCACCCTTCAGCTCTTCCAAGGATTCTTCGATCATCCCGGCCAGCAGGTCGACGTCGAAAGCGGCCTTGCGGTCGCCGTTCAGTCCGAAGTAGACGCCGCCGTGGTAGGACGTCACCCCGATCGCCAGCGCCTGGGTGCGCATCAGCGGCATCACCGGGAACATCTCGACCAGTCTGGCCTCTCCCGCGTACATCGGCACCTGCGGGCCCGGCGAATTGGTCACCATGACGTTGAAGATGCGCCCCGACAGCGACCCCGCCGCCCGCGCGCCGAGCGAATGAAGCGTAGCGGGGGCGAAGCCGCCGACCTTGAGCAGGCCGCGCGCCGCCACCGAACGGCCCGAATCCCGGTGCTCGGCCATCGCGTGGCCGATGTGCTGCAGGCGCAGCACCGGGTTGGGCTCGCCGACCGGCAGGTCCACCAGGTACGCGGCCACCTGGTTGCCGACCAGCCCCGGCGTCGAGTACCCGGGCGTCTCCTCGTCGCGGACCGCCAGCGGCACCAGCGCGCGGACCGTCGTGTTCGGGGTCAGTTGCTCCTCGCGCGAAAGCAGCCATTCGCGCAGCGCGCCGGTGATGGCCGCGAGGACGACGTCGTTGACCGTGCCGCCGTGCGCCGCGCGGATCTTGCGGAAGTCCTCCAGCCGCGTCCGGACCACGGAGAACACGCGGCCGCCGGACACGCGGACGTTCAGCGGGCCGGTCGGTGCCGGCCGCACCAGCGTGCGCAGCGTCGACGCCACGCCGCCGACCGTCTCGGCGAACTTGCCCGCCGCCGCGAACGCGTCGTTCGCCGCCGAGCGGACGTTCTCGACGACCTCGCCCGGCCGCTGGACGCCTTCGCTGACCGCGTCCAGCACCAGCTGCGTGCGGCTCGGCTCGCGCCGCGGCGTCCAGATGTCCTCGAAGGGTTCCGGCTCGGCCGGCGTCGGGTCGAGGATGAGCTGGCCGAGCTCGATCGTGCCGACACCGTCCACAACGGACTGGTGGGTCTTCGTCACCAGCGCGACGCGGTCGCCGGCCAGGCCCTCGATGAAGTACGCCTCCCAGAGCGGCCGCTCCGGCGCCAGCCGCCGCGACATCAGCCGGGCGACCAGGTCGAACAGCTGCTCGTCGCTGCCCGGGTGGGGCAGCGCCGAGCGCCGGACGTGGTAGTTCAGGTCGAAGTCGACGTCGTCCACCCACACCGGACGCGCGAGGTGCCCGGGCACCTCCGCCACCCGCTGCCGGTACCGCGGCAGGTACGCCAGCCGCGCGCCGACGAGGTCCAGCAGCTGCGCATAGCCGAACCCGGACCGGGGCCGCTCGAAGATCGCCACCCCGCCGACGTGCATCGGCGTCGCGTGGTCCTCGAGGTAGAGGAACGAGGCGTCCAGCGCGGAAAGGCGGTCGGGCATGGGCCGATCCTTACACAATGCGAGACTGCCGGGTGTGGGTGATGAGTCGACTGTCTCGCCGAAAGACCGCTTCCTGACCGTGTACGGGCGCAAGCCGGTGCTCGAGGCGCTGGCGGACGACGCCCTGCGCGTGGACAAGGTGATCCTCGCCGACACCGCGCGCGGCCCCGGCGCGGCCGAGATCCAGCGCGCGGCCAAGGCGGCCGGCGTGGTGGTGCAGCGCGCCAGCGCGCACCGGGTCAAGGTGCTCGCCGGCAACGGCAAGCAGGACCAGGGTGTGCTCGCCGACGTCGTCGCGCCGCGGATGCGCGCGCTTTCCGCGGCGCTGGCCGACCGGCGCCCGCCGTCGCGGGTGCTGCTGCTGGACGGCATCACCACCCCCGCGAACGTCGGCATGATCCTGCGGACGGCGACCGCCGCCGGGCTCGAAGGCGTGATCGTGCCGCGCCGCGGCGTCGCGGCGCTGGACCCGCTGGTGGTCAAGGCTTCGGCCGGGGTCGCGTTCCGCGCCCCGGTGCTGCGCTGCGGCTCGGCACGCGAAGCGGCGGAGATGCTCACCGAAGCGGGCTACGCGCTTTACGCGCTGGGCGCTTCGGCGCGCACCACGGTGTTCGACGTCGACCTGCCGCAGCGCGCGGCGTTCGTCCTCGGCGGCGAGACTGCGGGCGTCGGCGAAGAAGTCGGCGAGCTCGTCACGGAATGGGTGTCGATTCCCATGCCCGGTGAGGTCGAGTCGCTGAACGTCTCGGCCGCCGCGGCGGTCTTGTCGTTCGAATTGGTGCGCCGCGCGCGCTGACTACTCAGCCGTCAGGGAACAACACGCTCAGTTCCGTCAGGGTCTCTTCGACCGAGCGGTGGTGCACACCGACCATGCCCGCCTGCACGGCGCCGCGGATGTTCGTCACGGAGTCGTCGACGAACGCGCACCGCACGGCGGGCAGCCCGAGGCGGTCCGCCGCGATCAGGTAGACCGCCGGGTCCGGCTTGGCCACGCCGACCTCGCCGGAAAACACCAGAGCGTCGAAATAGTCGAACATCGTGTTCTTGACCTCGGGCGACGCCCCCGGGGCGTTCGAGAGGAGCGCGGTGCGGACGCCTCGCTCGCGCGCGGCCGCCAGGTAGTCGTAGAACCGGCCGGCGTCGGGGTCGGTGAGAACTCCGGCGAAATCGACCAATAGCCCTTTCAGCACCCGGCACACCATAGCCGGGCCGCAACGCGCTGTCTCGCATAGCGCAACACTGCCGGGGAATCCCACGGTTCGGCGGATCTCGCCCGGATTGTGCGATTCCCGTCGCCTTTCCGGCCCGTTCCTGCCTCTAAGCGGCGGAGGTGGGGAAATGCCGAGTCCAGGAGGGGACGAAATGATCGAGCAACACCGCCTGCGAACGCTCATCCACTGCGAAGCGGCGCGGCGGGCGGACCCGCCGCCGTCGGTGACACCCCTGGAACACCGCCGCGGCGGCACCCGGTGTCCAGAGCCGCGGCAGCTCGAGGCGAGCGAGGTCGGCCGCGTGCTGAACATGCTGCTGGAGGCCTACGACGGCCGCCGCCCGGCGGCGCAGGTCCGCGCGCTGGTGGCCCCGGAGGTGTACGCGGGGTTCAGCAGTCCCAGCCGGACACGACCGCGCCACCGCACGCAGACGATCCACACGTGCACCCCGGCCCCGGACGTGATCGAGGCGTGCGCCCGCGTGGAGGCGGACGGCCGCTCGTTCGCACTGGCGGCCCGCTTCACGCGGACGCCGACGGGGTGGCGTTGCGTGCGCTTCGCGCTGCTGAAGCCGCGCCCGGGCCGAGCCCTGCGGCGCGCGGCGTGAGGGAGGCGGGGGTGGCGCGGCCGCCGCCGGGGTGACGGAGCAGGGCGGGCCCGGTGAACGCACCCAATGTGGCGTTGGGTGCGCTGGACGCACCCAATGTGGCGTTCGGTGCGTCAGACGCACCCAACGCCACATTGGGGCGCTGGGAACCAAGCCGCGATCAGGCAGCGTCGGAAGCAGGTGCCCCAGTGCGGGTCCGCGCTGACCCGACTTTCCGCGTCAGCGTGCGACCGGCAAGGTGGCCAGGCCGCGCAGGGTGGTTGTCGGGTTCCACTCCGGGGTGCCTGCCAGCCGGAGGTCCGGGAGGCGCCGGGCCAGTTCGCGGAGCACGATGCGGCCCTCCAATCTCGCCAGCGGCGCACCCAGGCAGAAGTGGATTCCCTGGCCGAACGCCAGGTGGCGGGCCGCCGGCCGGGACGGGTCGAACTCGTCGGGATCGGGGCTCGCCGCCGGGTCGCGGTTGGCCGCGCCGAGCAGGACGATCGCCTGGCTGCCCGCCGGGATCGGGACCTCGGCCAGCGTCGTGTCGCGCAGGGCCGTGCGCGCGGTCAGCTGGACCGGGGAGTCGTAGCGCAGCACCTCCTCCACCACCCGGTCCGGGGCGTCCGCCGCGGCGCGGAGACCGTCCGGGTGGTGCAGGAGCGCCAGGACGCCGTTGCCGATCAGGTTCGTCGTCGTCTCGTGGCCCGCGATCAGCAGGAGCGTGAGCGTCACCAGCAGCTCGCCCTCGGTGAGCACGTCGCCCGCGTCCGAGACCGCGACCAGCGGGGACAGCAGGTCCTCCCCCGGCTCGCTCCGGCGCCGGGTCGCCAGCTCGCGGAAGTAGCCGACGAACGACTGCCGGGCCTTCACCGCGGGCTCGATCGTCTCCGGGCGCTGCAGGAACGGCGGGTCCAGCGCCCGCGCCATCGCGTGCGACCACGCCGCGAACTGCTCGCGGTCGTCCAGCGGGACGCCCAGCAGCTCGGCGATCACCTCGACCGGCAGCGGCTTCGCGAGCGACGTCATCAGGTCGAAGGCATCGCCGGCGCTGTCCAGGAGCGACGCCGTGAGCTCCTCGATCCGCGGTGCCAGCCGCTCCACCATCCGCGGCGTGAACGCCTTCGCCACCAGGCGCCGCAGCCGCGTGTGGTCGGGCGGGTTCAGCGAGAGGAACGCCCGGACCACGCGTCCTGACTCGTCGACCGGCTGGTCCGGGAGGCGGTCCGCCGGATCCAGGTACTCGGGTTCCGGGTGCCCGAACGCCGGGTCGCGCAGCACCTGCGTGGCTTCGGCGAGGCCGCTGACCGCGAACATCTGCGGGGCCAGCGCGGCGACCGGCCACCGCTCACGCCACCGCGCGTAGTGCGGGTACGGGTCGGGCCGGCGGTCGGCGCCGAACAGCGCGAAGAACTCCTGCGGCTCGGCCGCGACCTGCGTCATGAGAACCCCCGTTCACGACAGCGGGGCGCGTGGCTCGGCCACGCGCCCCGCTGTGCTCACCCACGTCAGCGACGCGGGCCCTTCTTGCCCTTCTTCTGCGCGTCGCGCTGCGCGGCGCGGCGATCCCGGCGGGTGCCCCCGCCGCCGCCCGCGGCCTGCGCGCCGCCCTCGGCGTGGGACTCGACCTCGCCGTCCTCGCCCGGGCCGGACAGCGTCACGCCCGGCTGCCGGCCACCGCCGCCGAGGCCCTTGCCGCGCAGCGCGGCCGGGACGGACTCGGTGTCGGTCGTCGGCGGCTGCGGCGGCGCCGGCCGCGCGTGACGGCCTTCGGTCGCCTGGCCGTTGCCCGAGCCGACGCCCGTCGGAACGGCGGCCGCGGCCTCCGCCGGCGGCGCCTCGGCCCGCTCGACCTGCAGGTTGAACAGGAAGCCGACGGCCTCCTCCTTCAGCGAGTCGAGCATCGCGCGGAACATGTCGAAGCCCTCGCGCTGGTACTCGATCAGCGGGTCGCGCTGCGCGAGCGCCCGCATGCCGATGCCCTGCTTGAGGTAGTCCATCTCGTAGAGGTGCTCACGCCACTTGCGGTCGAGGACCGTCAGCATCACCTGGTGCTCCAGGGTGCGCATGCCGTCCGGCCCGACGAGCGCGTTGATCTCCGCTTCGCGCTTGTCGTAGGCGTTGCGCGCGTCCTGCAGCAGCGCCTCGCGCAGGCCCTGCGCGTCGAGGTCGCCGTCCTCCATCAGGTCGTCCCAGTCGAGGCTGACCGGGTAGAGCTGCTTCAACGCCGTCCACAGCTTCTCGTGGTCCCAGTCCTCGGCGTAGCCGTTGGCCGTCGCACCGTCCACATAGGCGTTGACGACGTCCTCGAGCATGCCCTCGATCTGGTCGCGCAGGTTCTCCCCGGCCAGGACGCGGTGGCGCTCGGCGTAGATCACCTTGCGCTGCTCGTTCATGACCTCGTCGTACTTGAGGACGTCCTTGCGCTGCTCCATGTTGATCTGCTCGACCTGGGTCTGCGCGCTCTTGATGGCCTTGGAGACCATCTTGTGCTCGATCGGCACGTCGTCGGGCAGCCGCATGGTCGTCATGACGCGCTCGACCATGGTCGCGTTGAAGCGGCGCATGAGCTCGTCACCGAGCGAAAGGTAGAAGCGGGACTCGCCCGGGTCGCCCTGGCGGCCGGAACGACCGCGCAGCTGGTTGTCGATGCGGCGCGACTCGTGCCGCTCGGTGCCCAGCACGTAGAGCCCACCGGCCTCGCGGACCTCTTCGGCCTCGGCCTTCGACTCCGCCTTGACCTGCTCGAGGACCTCGGGCCAGGCGGCCTCGTACTCCTCGGAGTGCTCGACCGGGTCCAGGCCGCGCTCGCGCAGCACCTGGTCGGCGATCAGGTCGGGGTTGCCGCCGAGCACGATGTCGGTACCGCGGCCCGCCATGTTCGTGGCGACCGTGACGGCGCCCTTCTGGCCGGCGCGCGCGACGATCAGCGCCTCGCGGTCGTGGTGCTTCGCGTTCAGCACCTCGTGCGGCACGCTCAGCTTCACCAGCAGCTTCGACAGGTGCTCGGACTTCTCGACGCTCGTCGTGCCGACCAGGACCGGCTGGCCCTTCTCGTGCCGCTCGGCGATGTCCTCGGCGACGGCCTCGAACTTGGCCTGCTCGGTCTTGTAGATCAGGTCGGCCTGGTCGACCCGGATCATCGGCCGGTTCGTCGGGATCGGCACCACACCCAGCTTGTAGGTCTGGTGGAACTCCGCCGCCTCGGTCTCGGCCGTACCGGTCATGCCGGAAAGCTTGTCGTAGAGCCGGAAGTAGTTCTGCAGCGTGATCGTCGCGAGGGTCTGGTTCTCGGCCTTGATCTCGACCTTTTCCTTGGCCTCGATCGCCTGGTGCATGCCCTCGTTGTAGCGGCGGCCGACCAGGATGCGCCCGGTGAACTCGTCGACGATCATGACTTCGCCGTTGCGGACGATGTAGTCCTTGTCGCGGTGGAAGAGCTCCTGCACCTTCAGCGCGTTGTTCAGGTACCCGACCAGCGGCGTGTTCGCGGCCTCGTACAGGTTGTCGATGCCGAGCTGGTCCTCGACGAACCGGACGCCCTTCTCGGTGACGGCGACGGTGCGCTTCCGCTGGTCGACCTCGTAGTGGTACTTCGAGTTGATCAGGTTCGTCTTCTCGGTGCGCTCGCGCGAGCCCATCGTGGTGGTGTCGATGCCCTGCATCAGCGGCGCGAGCCGGGCGAACTCGACGTACCAGCGCGACGACTGGTCCGCCGGGCCCGAGATGATCAGCGGGGTCCTGGCCTCGTCGATGAGGATCGAGTCGACCTCGTCGACGATGGCGAAGTTGTGCCCGCGCTGCACGCAGTCGTCGAGGCTCCACGCCATGTTGTCGCGCAGGTAGTCGAAGCCGAACTCGTTGTTCGTGCCGTAGGTGATGTCGGCGTTGTACTGGGAGCGCCGCACGTCCGGCTGCTGCTCCGAAAGGATCACGCCGACCTCGAGGCCGAGGAAGCGGTGGATGCGGCCCATCCACTCCGAGTCGCGCTTGGCCAGGTAGTCGTTCGTCGTGACGACGTGGACGCCCTTGCCGGGAATGGCGTTGAGGTACGCCGGGAGGACGCAGGTGAGCGTCTTGCCCTCACCGGTCTTCATCTCGGCGACCTGACCGAGGTGCAGGGCGGCGCCACCCATCAGCTGGACGTCGAAGTGCCGCTGGCCGAGCACCCGCTTGGCCGCCTCCCGGACGACCGCGAAGGCCCCCGGCAGCAGCTCGTCGAGGGACTCGCCTTCGCCGTTCCGCTTGCGGAACTCCTCGGTCTTGGCCCGCAGCTCGGCGTCGGTCAGGTCCTTGACGTCGTCTTCGAGGGTGTTGATGTGATCGGCGATGTTGCGCAGCCGCTTCACCATCTTGCCCTCACCCGCGCGGAGCAGGCGGTTCAGCACCATCCGGTCGACCTCACTAGCTGAATATGAGCGCGCCCGGGCCGGTCCCGGGCAGGTTCTCCCGCGGCGGCGGCCGTGTTCGGCGCCACCTTCCCACCCCATCGTAGGGAACAGGGGCCGCCGTGTGCACACGCCGTAGGTCCTGACATGCGGAGGGCCCGCACGCGAGCGCGTGCGGGCCGTCCGCGAAGGCCTCCTTAGGAGCGGCTCAGCCGAGCCGGATCACGCCGTAGTCGAAGCCTTTCCGCCGGTAGACCACGCTGGGCCGGCCCGCTTCGGAGTCGTTGAAGAGGTAGAAGTCGTGGCCGACCAGCTCCATCTCGTAGAGAGCCTGGTCCACCGTCATGGGCTCCGCGGTGTGCTGCTTCTCGCGAACGACGCGACCGGGCTGGTGACCGAGGTCGTCGTCGGCCCAGCTCTGCTGCTGGGGCAGGTGTATCTCCTCGGCACTCGCGAAGCCGTTCGTCTGCGGCAGGGCTTCGGGTGCCTCCAACACCGCGGTACGCGCGGCGGGACTGGCTGCGGCCGGGGATCCACCACCGGGCAGCGTCGAGGTCGCTTCGGCGACCGATTCCGGGCGGCTGCGCCCGTAGTGCACACGCCTCCGGTCGTGTGTCCTCCGCAGCCGGTTTTCCAGCTTGGTGACTGCGGAATCAAGCGCTGCGTAGAAGTCGGCGGCACACGCTTCCGCGCGCACGGCCGGGCCTCGCCCCTTTCCGGTGATTTCGACGCGCTGGCAGCTCTTGGCCTGGCGCCGGTTGGGTTCGTGGAACAGTTCCACGTCGTACCGGATGACTTTCCTGTCGTAGCGCTCGAGCCGGGCCAGCTTTTCGCTGACAAGCGCCCGATAGTGGTCGGGCACCTCCACGTTGCGGCCCTTAACGACGATGTCCATACACGACCTCCCTCGCTTCGATGACTGCGAGCTGTTGTGTTTTCACACGGCGCCGGTATTGCGGGGACGGAAGCCCGGATCGCGGGCTGAGAAGGAACTCGGGAACGGTTCACGACGTCTCGTGCCGGGAGCCCGAGCGCGGACTCAGCGCACCTCCGGCGCCAGGGACATGGGCTCGTCACCTCCCTGCCTGCGGGGATTGCTGATAGCGGAGCACGTTAGCTTCCTCACGCCCGTTGCAACAGCCCCCGAGCCGGGGGATGTCGAGGAATGAGACTCCGTCACCCCGCGCAGTGATCGCGGAGTGAACACCAGAAAACACCCGCTGGTCGGACGCGGTGCACGGAGCGTGCTTTCACACGGACGGCGCATCGCTTCCTCCAGGTGGACGCCGAGGGTGACGGCCTCGTCCGGCACAGCCGCCACCCCGGTGGAGTGGTGTGGCGGCCGAGTGGTCGTGATCGGCACCCTCATGCCCGGACAACGGGCGCCGGGGCGTTCGCGTTCCCGGGTGACATCACTCGTGTAGGTGATGGGTGGGTTCACCCGGGTGCGGACGTCGTTCCGGTGGAACCGGTACCGCGACCGGGGTGCGGTTTGTCCGGCGCGGTGCCATGGTGGGGGCATGGACCCCTCCGAGGCGCCGGGTGGCTGCTTCGGCCGGGACTTCACCCGGCTGAGAGCAGGGTCAGGACGGCGGAGACCGTGACGCCGGCCGCGGCCAGCGCGCGGGCGCACGCTGCCGCGGTGGCTCCGGTCGTCACCACGTCGTCCAGCACCACGACGGGGTGACCCGGGGGCGGGCGGCCTGCTTCGCGGAACCTCAGGCGGCCGGAGAGGTTGGCGAGTCGTTCGGCGCGGTTGAGGCCGACTGCGTCTCTTGCGCCGCCGGCGAGTTCGAGGGCGGGGGCGACTGATGCTTCGATGCCGTGGGTGGCCAGGATCCGCGCGGTGGCGTTCGCGAGGCGCTCGATGTGCGGGCCGCCGCGTACTCGCGATGCCGAGGGGCGGCTCGGGGCCGGGACCAGGCAGATCGAGCGGGATGGAGCCGCGAGCTGAGCCAAGCCGCCGGACGCAGACCCCCGCGCCGGGAGAGCGACCGAACCCGATGGGCCGACCCGAGCGGCCCCGGCCGAAGCCGCCACCTCCGCGCGGGCCGGACCGAGCGGCAGCTCCACCAAAGCCTCCGCCAACGCCCGCCCCAGCGAAGGCGCCAGATCCCGCCGCCCGCGCTCCTTGTACGCGATCAGCAACCTCCGCCCCACGCCCGAGTACCGGGCCAGGGCGAACACCCGCACCACCCCCGCCGTCGGCACCCGCCAGACTTCCCGGACCGCACCCCAAACCCTCCCGCACCGGGCACAGCACGGCTCGCCGCGCGCTCCGCAAGCGGCGCAGCGGCGGGGGATCACCAGATCAAGCAGTTTCTCCAGCACACGGACAGTCTCACGACCACCACCGACAGTTTCGAACACCCAGCCGCCACCCACACGAGTGAAATCAGCCCGGGTAGAACGGATCCGCGTCCTTCATCGTGTGGGCCTGCGGCCGCCACACCTCGCCGAGTACCGAAGCCGTCCACAGGCCGCTCATGTCGGCCACCACGATCTGGCGGCCCGGGGCCGCCGTCACGCCGTGGACCGGTGGCGTCAGGTTGGAGCTGTTGAACGCGTCCATGCGCTGGCCGTCCACCGTCACGCGGACCACCGGCTGGGAAGTCGACTTCGTCACCGCCACCAGGTTGTCCTGGGCGACCCAGTCGACGTCGACCACGTCCTCCAAGTCATGGGGCTGGAGGTGGCGGGGCTCGCGCAGCGAAACCGAGTCGCCGACGCCGACCACCGAGGCCACCCACAGCTCGCCCTTGATCACCGCGGCCACGCGGGCGCCGTCGCGGGAAAACCTGAGCTCCGAGATCTCGCCCTGCTGGTTCAGGTCCGTCGCGTTCACGCCCAGCGCCGTCCAGACGCCGTTCTGGTTGACCACCATCCGGCCCACCGACAGCTGGTCGACGACCGTCCACACCTCGCCGGTGCCGGGGCGCCACGTCGGGCGGCTCAGCGTCGTGCCGCCGAGGGCCACCTGGGACAGGTCGTGCCCCATGTCGCCGATCCGCAGGCGGACACCACCGCCTTCGCGCTCCACCACCGCCAGGCGCTTGCCGTCGAGGGACTGGGCCGCGCTCACCACGTCGTAGCCGCCGTTGCCCGCCGGGCCGGGGACCGGGGAGCCGTCGCCGAGGGAGCGGACGCGGCCGCCGACCGTCATCAGGCCCTGCAGCTCCAGGCTCGGCGACAGCGTCGAGCCGTACGCCGGGAGGTCGTTCAGGCGCCAGTCCGGGTGGTTCGGCACCAGCGGGGCGCCGTCGGCGAGGATCCGGATCCGCGCCGACGTGACGTACTGGAGCGAAAGGACGATCTGCGCGGCGATCAGGTTCCGGGTGTCGTCGGACACCCCGGCCAGCCCGGTCAGCGGCACCACCAGCGTGCCGTCGTCGAGGCTCTTGACGTTCGTGTCGATCTCGACCGGCTCGCCGAGGAAGTTCTTCACCGCGCCGGAAAGGCTCGTCGACGGGCCGCTGACCAGCAGGTCCATCACCCGCCCCGGCAGCCCGGACTGCGGTTTCGCGACGACGTAGCGCCGGTCGGGGACGAAGGTGTTCGACGACTCCGAGTAGAAGCTCACCGGGACCGGCGTGTAGTTCTCGCTGAAGTCGGACTCGGTCGCGTACAGGTCGGCCGGCGGGTCGACGATCCGCCACTGGCCGGTCGGCTGCTTGCGCACCTTGACCTGCAACAGCGCCGAGCTGAAGTCCGGCACGAACGAGTTGTTCTGGTCCAGCGTGCCGATGTCGCTCCCGCGCACGTTGACGACCTGGGTGTTCGGGTCGGGCTGCGGGTTCGTGTCGTAGACCGTGCCGAAGGTGTTCTGGATGATCGTCAGGCTGCGGCTCGGCCGCCAGCTCGCCCGGCCGGCGTCATCGAGGTACGCGCGGGCGGCCGCGTTGTTCTGGCCCGGCTTGAGCGTCGCGCGGACGAACTCCCGGACCAGCGTCAGCGGGTCGAGGTCCGGCCGCGGCTCGGCCACGACGTCCCCCGAACCCTGTCCCTGGCGTTCACCGGGCACCACGACGGGCTGCGATTCCAGCGGAACGTTCGCGCAGCCGGCGAGCAACACAAAACACAGCAAGGACACCAGAAGCCGTTTCACTGACCGATTTCCTCACGTTCCGCCAAGATCGCCTCGGGAGCCGGCGTGACTTCGATGATCCCGAGCGGCACCTCACCCGAAACGTGGTCCGGTGGCGGCAGCGCCAGCGGCGGGTCGCCGGCCGGCACGTCCTGGCGGCGCGGCAGCACCAGCCGGAAGCAGGCGCCGTAGCCCGGCTCGCCCCACGCGTCCAGCTCGCCGCCGTGCAGGCGCGCGTCCTCCTGGCTGATCGCCAGGCCGAGCCCGGTGCCGCCGGTGCGCCGGTTGCGCGACGGGTCCGCGCGCCAGAACCGGTTGAACACCAGGTCCGCCTCACCGGGGCGCAGGCCGACGCCGTGGTCCCGGACCGTGATGGCGACGGCCGTCTCGTTCGCTCCGACGGTGAGCACGACCGGCCGGCCTTCGCTGTGGTCGACGGCGTTCGCGAGCAGGTTGCGCAGGATCCGTTCCACGCGCCGCGCGTCGACCTCGGCGATCACCTCGTCGTCGGGCAGCACCAGCTCGACCGAGCTGCCCGCGTTGCCGGCGATGACCCGCACCTGCTCGACCGCGCGGGTCGCGATCGGGCGGACGTCGATGAACTCCGCGGCCAGCTCCTCGACACCGGCGTCCAGCCTGCTGATCTCCAGCAGGTCGCCGAGCAGCGCTTCGAACCGGTCGAGCTCGTCGACCAGCAGCTCGGTCGAACGGGCCAGCCCGGCCGGGAACTGCTCGCGGGACGCGTGCAGCACGTCCGCGGCCATCCGGACGGTGGTCAGCGGCGTGCGCAGCTCGTGCGAGACGTCGGAGGTGAACCGGCGCTGCAGCCCGCCGAACTCCTCGAGCTGGCGGATCTGGCGCTGGATGCTCGCGGCCATCCCGTTGTAGGACACGGCGAGCTTCGCCAGGTCGTCCTCGCCGAGCACGGCGAGCCGCTGGTCGAGGTCGCCGCCCGCGAACTGCTCGGCCGCCGCGGCGGCCTGGCGGACCGGGCGCACCACCTGCCGGGTCACCAGGTTCGTGATGCCGGCGAGCAGGAGCAGCAGCACCAGCCCGCCGACGAGCAGCGTGTTCTGCACGGTCGCGACGGTGTTCTGCTCGGTCGTCAGCGGGAACAGCAAGTACAGCTGCAGCGGGCTCGCCACGGTGTTCAGCGGGATGCCGACGATCAGGTACGTCGTGCGCCCGCCCGCGGTGTCCGGGACGGTGTGCTCGAGCCAGCTCATCTGGTCGGCCTCGACGAACTGGCGCAGCCGCGGCGGCACGTTCTCGTACGGGCCCGCGGACGCCGGCTCGTCGCCGGACTGGTCGTGGCCGCCGCTGGCGAGCACCGGGACGAACGTGCCCGCCGCCGACCCGGCCGCGTCCTGGCTGGTCGGCGTGATCGCGATCTTCTTCAGCGCGTTCTCGAGCCGGTTGTTCATCGCGTCGCGCGTCTCGCCGCCGAGACCGACCAGCTCGCCGGCCGCCGTCTCGGCCGCGGCGCGGGTCTGCGCGATCGCCGCGTCGCGCTTGGTGTCCAGCAGCCGTTCGGTGATCTGGTTCTGCAGGACCATGCCCAGCACGAACACCACGGCGGAGGACAGCGCGAGGGTCGACACGGTGACCCGGAACTGCAGCGAGTGCTTCCACAGCTCGTTGAACGCGACCGCGCGGCGGCGCGCGAAAACGACGACACGCCGCACCAGGCGTGCCGTCGAACGCGCGAACGCGGGGAGCCGTCTGCCGGTCTCCGTGCTCATCGACTCATCACGGGGGGCCGGCCTTGTACCCGACGCCGCGAACGGTCAACACCACCTCGGGGTGCTCCGGGTCCTTCTCCACCTTGGACCGCAGGCGCTGGACGTGCACGTTCACCAGCCGGGTGTCGGCCGCGTGCCGGTAGCCCCAGACCTGCTCCAGCAGCACCTCGCGGGTGAACACCTGGCGCGGCTTGCGGGCGAGCGCGACCAGCAGGTCGAACTCCAGCGGGGTCAGCGGGATGGCCTTGCCCTCGCGGGTGACCTCGTGGCCGGGCACGTCGATCGCCAGGTCCCCGATGGTCAGCGACTCCGCGGGTTCGGCCTCGGTGCGGCGCATCCGGGCGCGCACCCGCGCGACCAGCTCCTTCGGCTTGAACGGCTTGACGACGTAGTCGTCCGCGCCCGACTCCAGGCCGAGGACGATGTCGACGGTGTCGCTCTTGGCGGTGAGCATGACGATCGGCACCCCGGACTCGGCGCGGATCGCCTTGCAGACGTCGATCCCGTTCATCCCGGGCAGCATCAGGTCGAGCAGGACGAGGTCGGGCTTCAGCTCGCGCAGCGCCGGAAGCGCGCGTGAGCCGTCGGCGACCACCGCCGTGTCGAACCCCTCCCCACGGAGCACGATGGTGAGCATCTCCGCGAGTGCGGGGTCGTCGTCGACCACGAGAACACGTGCCTTCATGTCCACATATTCGCACTAGTTCCGGCGCCCGCACGCGCGACCCGCGTGTTTGACCACCAGAAAGATCAAGATCGCGACCCGCCCCTGCTCCATCCGGGTGCCGGTACCGGCGGCTTTGGACGGTCCGTGGAGGCCGCGCGGGTTTCCGGCGCGGCCTCCACGGACCTGCGAGGCGAGTTCAGGGAAACGGCTGGCCGGATGTCGCGGCAGTGCGTGAAGGTTGCGCACTGCGCTACTCCGTGCCCCGTGCGCAACAATCGGGCCTGGCGGCCGGTCCGTCAAGGGATTCGCCCACTCAGCCGATGGGAAACGCACGAAACGGATAGTGTTGCGCTATGCGGAACCAGGACTCGGGCAACGCAACTCAAAGCCAGGTGCAGTCGGTCGACCGGGCGATCAGCGTGCTGGAACTGCTCGCCCGCCACGGCGAAACCGGCATCACCGAGATCGCGGGCGAGCTGGGCGTCCACAAGTCGACGGCGTCGCGGCTGCTCAGCGTCCTGGAGTCCAGAGGCCTCGTCGAACAGCTCGGGGAACGCGGGAAGTACGCGATCGGGTTCGGGGTCGTCCGGCTGGCCGGCGCCGCGACCGGGCGCATGGACCTGGCGAAGCTCGGCCGCGCGAGCTGCCTGTCGCTCGCCGAGGAACTGGGCGAGACGGTGAACATCGCCATCGCGGACGACGGCGTCGCCATCAACATCAGCCAGGCCCGCGGTTCGGCCGCGATCACCACCCAGAACTGGACCGGCCAGCGCACCCCGCTGCACGCGACGTCCAGTGGGAAGGTCCTGCTGGCGTACATGGGCGAAGCCGAGCGAAAGCGCGTGCTGAAGCGGAAGCTGGAGCAGTACACGCCGCGCACGACGGTCGAACCCGAAGAGCTGCTGTCCGAATTGGAGCGGGTGCTCGCGGACGGCTACGCGGCTTGCTACGAGGAGCTGGAACTCGGCATGCACGCGGTCGCCGTGCCGATCCACGGTCCCGGCGGTGATGTCGTCGCCGCGATGAGCGCTTCCGGTCCGGCGTACCGGCTTTCGAAGCAGCGGGTGAAGCAGGTCGTGCGCCCGATGACCGAGGCGGCGGAGGAACTTTCCGCGCAGCTCGGGTACTTCCGGGACTAGGCGGGTTCTCCGCGCACGTTGCTGCCGAAGACGCAACTTCGGAGGGTGCCATGACGCACTACGACGTGATCGTCGTCGGGCTCGGCGGCATGGGCAGCGCCGCCGCGTACCGGCTCGCGCAGCGCGGGCAGCGGGTGCTGGGCATCGACCAGTTCGCGCCGGTGCACAACCGCGGGTCGAGCCACGGCGGTTCGCGCATCACGCGCCAGGCGTACCTCGAAGGCCCCGAGTACGTGCCGCTCCTGCTGCGGGCGCACGAACTCTGGGCCGGTCTCGAACGCGACAGCGGGCGGCGGCTGTTCACCCGCTGCGGTGGGGTCATGGTCGGCACGGCCGGTTCGCGCACGATCACCGGCAGCCTGGCTTCGGCCGAGGCCTTCGACATCCCGCACGAACTCCTGGACGCGCGGGAAGTCCGGCGGCGGTTCCCCACCATGGCGCCGTCGCCGGACGAAGTCGCGCTGTACGAACCGGGCGCCGGGCTGGTGTCGCCCGAAGGCAGCGTCGCCGCGCACCTGCAGCTCGCCGCGCGCCGCGGTGCCGAACTGCACCACGAGGAGAAGGTCTTCACCTGGAGCACCATGGCCGGCGGCGTGCGCGTCGGGACCTCGCACAACTACTACACGGCGGACCGGCTGGTGCTGTGCCCCGGCGCGTGGGCCGGCGAGCTGCTGCGCGACTTCGGCGTCGCCTTCACCGTGCGGCGCCAGGTGCAGTACTGGTTCGCGCCGTCGGGCGGGGTCGCGCCGTACCAGCGGCACCCGGTCTACATCTGGGAAGGCGACGGCTACACGTTTTACGGTTTCCCGGCGCACAACGCGCCCGCGGACGGCGTCAAGGTGGCGTTGCACAGCGGGGGCCGCGTGTGCACCCCCGACGGCATCGACCGCGCGGTGACCGGCGACGAGGTCCACGAGATCGCGACGGTCGTGGAGCGGCACCTGCCGACGCTGCCCGGCGCGTTCCTCCGCGCGGCGACGTGCATGTACACCGACACCGCCGACGAAAGCTTCGTGCTGGCGCCGCACCCGGACGAAGAGCGAGTGGTGCTCGCCTGCGGGTTTTCCGGCCACGGCTTCAAATTCGCGCCGGTGGTCGGCGAGGTCCTCGCGGATCTCGTCGTCGACGGCACCACCGCGCACCCGATCGCGCGGTTCGACCCGGCCCGGTTACTGGCCTAGCAGCGTCGTCGCGAGGGCTTCGTGGTCGACACCCGCGACGCCGTCCAGGACGTGCCACGGCGCGAGCCAGCCCGCCGCGGCCAGCTCGTCGTACACGGCGGCGCAGCGCCGCTGGAGGCCGTCGTCGGTTTCGAAGGCGTCGCGCTCCCGGCCGGTTTCGGTCACGGCACGGCGTTCGGCGCGCTCGGCCGCCACCGCGGGCGCGACCCGCAGCAGCAGGTGCGCGTCCGGGCGGGGCAGCCCGAAGCGGTCGACTTCCAGCTCGTACACCCACTTCACGACGTCGCCGGTCGCGTCCTGGCGCAGGCGCGCGGCGGCGTACGCGGCGTTGGAAGCGACGTACCGGTCGAGCAGGACGACGTCGTGGGTGTCCCGCAGCGCGCGGATGTCGTCGGCGGCGCCGCTGCGGTCCAGCGCGTAGAGCACGGCCATGCCGTACACCGAATCGGCGAGGTCGCCGTGCCCGCGGTGCAGCGCCTCCCGCACGAGGTCGGCGTGCACGCTCTTGCCGTAGCGCGGGAACGCCAGCGACGCCACGCTCGCGCCCTTGGCGCCCAGCGCCGCCGTCAGCCCGTCGGCCAGCGTGCGCTTGCCCGCGCCGTCGAGCCCTTCGATGACCACCAATCGACCCACGCGCGTCACAGTAGCGGGGTGGTTGACCGGCGGGCTCGGTGGAAGGGGATCGACGCCGAGCCCGCCGGTTCGTCTACGCGGCGTGCCGCCGCAGGTGGAAGACGTAGCCGGCGCCGCTGACCGCGAGCACGCCGACGAGGATCAGCAGCGGCACCCAGCCGGTGTCGTGGCTCGGCGCCGCCGGGCCGCCGTCGCCGCGGGGCATCACCTGGGACGTGGCGTCGTAGCCGCCTGCCTCGCCGTTGCGGGCGTAGGCCGAGCCGGGCAGCTTGTCCGCGTAGCGCGCGCCGACGGTCCGCTGGTAGTCGGCGACGGTGACCGCGGTCCCGCCGTCCAGCGGGGTGAGCCGGCCGTCCCGCACCGCGTACCAGGCGTCGACCTGGGGTTCGTGCAGGAGCTGGGCCCCCGCGGGCAGCTGCCGGGCGTACGCGCCTTCGACGTCGCCCGAAGCGATGTTGCCCACCTGCCAGGCGCCGTCGTCGCCGCGCACCGACCAGAGCGTCGCGGTCCGGCCGTCCGAAGCCTGGGCGGGGACGGCGAAGTAGGCGAAGTCACCGGGCGCCGCGCCCGGCTTGCCCGTGACGAAGTCCGCCGACAGCTCGTAGACGGGGTAGGCGTCCGGCGCGACCCGCACCGTGACCGGGCCCCTCGAATCCGGGGCCTGCGCGAAGAACCGGACCAGGGTGTCCTGGAGGTTCGCGGCCGCGGTGTGCGCGGCCGCGGCGTCGGCGCTGCTGATGCCGGCGGACTGGGCCGCGCCTGACACCGGTGCCGTCATCAGCAGCGCCGCGCCGGTCAGCACGGCGAGGACCACCACTCGCCTGCTCATCGGGCGATCCCGGTGAGCGTGTGCGTCCAGGAGAACGACGAATTGCGCGTGTAGAAGCCGTAGGTCGACCAGTTGTAGCGCTTGGCCGGTCCCGGATCGCCCCAGAACACCCAGTCGCCGCCGGTGTCGTAGCCGTAGACGACGTGCGAGTGCCCGCCACCCGAGCGGAAGCCGACCCGGGTCTCGAGCGGCCGGCCGGCCGCGGTCTGGGCCCGGATCGCCGCGTAGGTGATCGGGCGCTCGAGGTAGCGGCCCGGCGAGCGGAACCCGAGCCGGGCGAAGGCGCGCTGCGGGTCGGCGAGCGTGCCGGGGAGGTTGGCGCAGTCCTGGCCGGACTCGCCGTGCGCGAGCCGGCAGAACTCCTGCTGGCTCGAGGTGGCCCCGTGGTAGGCGGCGATGGTGTTGCCCGCGCCGGCCCAGCACCACTGGTTCTTCTGCTGCGCCTGCATCACGATCTGGTTGCGGTAGGTCGAAGGCACTCCGGGCGCGGCTCCGGCGGTGACCGGCGCGACCAGGCACATCATCAGGCTCAGAGCCAGTACGGCGTGAACCTGGCTCGACTTCACCAGCACGGACGGCCTCCTGCTCGAACGTGGGCGAACCAGCGGTGGTCACAACGGTGAACAACGTGGTCACCCGGAGCAAGAACGCCATCCGGCGGAACGGACCGTTCCGGGGGACAGCCGGAACGCGGAACAGCCACCATTACGTGGCCAACCACCCTGAACGGGGGTCGGCGGGGGCACTCTACGCTGCTAACGTGAACGTTCCGCGGTGTTCACGCCCAGCGCACACACTGGTCGGGTGAAGGGACGAGCGGTGGCACAAGACGGGAACCTCCCACTGATCATCGATGGCGCCCGCACGACCCGGGCATCGGTCGCCGAGTTGCCGAAAGAGCTGACCGAGGCGCTCCGCACCGGCGAGTTCCACCACGCGCTGAGACTGGCGATCGCCTACCGCGGCCTCTCGCTCGCCCGGCTGCGCGCGCACCTGGCGCTGCGCGGCGTCCAAATCGGACAGTCCACGCTGAGCTACTGGCAGCGCGGGCTCCGCCAGCCCGAGGTGCCGAAGGCGCTGCCGGCGGTCCGGGCCCTGGAATCGGTCCTCCAGCTGCCCGCGGACGCCCTCGTGGTGCTGATCGGGCCACGCCTGGTCCGGCGCGGCCACCAGCCGGCGGCGTCGTTCCACGACCTGCGCTCCGGCGACATGGGCTCGATCGTGGAGGACCTGCTCGCCGAGCTCGGCGCGTACCCGTCGTCGAACCACTACAACGCCGACCTCGAACTGCTGTCGGTGCACGACACCATCACGTTCGACGCGGAACACCGCCAGGTCAGCCTGCGCACGCGCTTGGTGACGCGGGCGCGGCGGCACGGGCCGGACCGGTACCTGACGGTGTACAACGGCGACCCGGGCTGCCGCATCGACGACGTCGAGCTGATCACCGACGAGGGCTGCCGCGTCGGGCGGATGCGCCGCAACCCGGACGCCGACACGATGGCGACCGAGCTGCTGTTCGACCGCAAGCTCGCCGAGGGCGACATCCACGTGTTCTGCTTCGAGGTCCGCGACGACTCCGGCTCGGCGTCACCGGGCTACTACCGGATGCTGCGCGACCGGTGCGCGAGCTACCTGGTCCAGCTGCGGTTCGACCGCAACGCGTTGCCGGCCCGCTGCACCCGCCAGGTCCGCGCGCGCGACGACGCCCTGCCGGTGGTGGCGGAGGAGCTGGCGTGCGACATGGGCGGGGTGAGCAGCGCGTTCTTCAGCGACGCCGGGCCGGGGCTGGCCGGGGTCGCGGTGGAGTGGAACTGAAAACGCGGATCACGGTTCGATTTCACGCACCGTGAACCCGGGCGGAACAACGCGTGAAACTCCCCTTGCGTGTCCCTTTTTTGTCTCACCCTAACGAGTGAATCGACGCCGGAGCCGACTTCGTTTCCGACCCCTCGTGATCGGGGTCACAGGAAGGCGTTTACAGTACAGCCCTCCGGTCGGGGGTGACCGGATCGCGAGGGAGCGAACGTGCGCCTGAACCTGCCCGAACCGATCACCGAACTGTTGGCTGTGCAGGCAACCGGCCTGCCCACCTCGCCGGTCCTCGCCGTGGAGGGGCCCGGCGGTTCCGGCAAGTCGGAATCGCTGCGCGAAGCACTGGAGAAATGGCGGCGCGAGACGCCGACCGCGCTCGTCCGCCCCTCGGAAACCGTCGATTCCGCGAAAAACACCGTGCTCGGCGTGCTGACCGCGGTAATGATCGGTTTGTCCCCCGGAATCCGCGGTTATCCATTGAAATTCGAACGCACGCTGATCGCGCACCTCGCGATCCGCGAGGACTTCTCGAAGCTGACCGCGACCGACGCGCTGAACCGGTTGAAGCAGGTGCTGACCGCCCACCGCGATCCCGCCGTGCTGCTCGCTTTCGTCCGCAGCGTGGTGCGGGCGGCCGGCGGGCTGGCGGCGGCCATCGCGGGCCCGCCGGTCTCGGCGGCCGCGCCCGAGGTGGTGGACCAGCTCGCCGAAGCCGTGGTGTCGGGCCTGCGCAGGTGGCGGTGGTGGCAGCAGATCGACTGGGCGGGCCCGGTGGCCTGGTTCGGCCACCAGGACCGGGGCTTCGACTTCAACCCCCTGCAGACGCTGATCGACCTCAGCGACTGGGCGCGCAGCGAACGCCCGTCCCTGCGCGAGGAGGCGGACGACCTGCTGGTCGCCGCCCTGCTGGCCGACCTGCGGCGCGCCCGGGCGGAGGCGGGTGGCGACGCGCCGGCCGTGCTGGTGCTCGTCGACGACGGCGACCTGCCCGCCGCATCGGCGTTCACGAGTTCGCTGATCCGCGTTCGCGGCCAGCTGGCCGCCGCGCGGACCGAGCTGCCGCCGGATCCGCTGAACCTGGTCGTCGCCACGACGGGCGCGGTGGCGGACGCGCTCACCACCGCCACCGGCTGCACCGGCGAGTCCGGCTGGGCCGGGCCGTGGGTGCGGATCCCGGCAGGCGACCTCGGTCCGGACGAGGTGCGCCACCTGGCGGAGTCCTCCAGGTGGGGCAACGGGCACCTGCACGGCCCGGTGGCCCACCGGCTCACCCGGGGCCACCCGGAAGGGACGGCCATCGTCCTGGCGGAACTCGCCAAGGACCGCGAGCCCGGCACCGACGTCGACGCCCTGCTGCGCCGCCCGGCGCCCGGGGGCACCACGGTCGAGCGACGGCTGCTGGAACCGTTCGTCCGCGGCCTCAACGCACGCAAGCACGTCGAGGAGCCGCTGCTCGAAGCGCTCGTCACCCTTTCCGCCGCCCGCGACCGGCTCGAGGCCGAACGGCTGCTCCCGCTGCTGCCGCACCCGGTGCGGCACGACTCCCCCGTGTTCACCTCGCGGACGCTGTGGTCACCCGCCGGGGCGGACGACGGGCGGCTGCACCCGCTCGCCCGCTACCTCGGCCTGCGGGCCCTCGCCGCGCGGGACGATCCCGCCACCGGCTGGACGGCGGCGTTCCGGAAGCTGCGGGACCGCGCCGGCGACCGCGCCGGGCAGCTGCACCACGAGCGCCTGCTGAGCGGCAAGGAAGGCGTCGCGGAGGAGCTGGCCGGCCTGCTGCCCGAGCTGCCCCCGGCCGAGTGGCTCGCCCTGCTCGAGGAGGTCGTCGCGACGCCCGATCCGCGCGAGCGCGACCTGGCGCGCGTCCGCGGCCCGAAGCAGCCGTCGACGGCCGCCGACCACGTCGTCGTCCTGCTCGGCGTGCTCCCCGCGCTCGACCACGACCCGTGCTTCACCGACGAGCACGCCTTGGCGGAGCTGCGCGAACTGGCCAAGGACAGCCTTCGCCGGCTGTCCAAGCACGCCCGCGAACGCGGTCCGTTCCTCCTGCGGGCGAAGAGCTACTGAACCGTCCCACCTCCCGGAAGGACTCCCTTGTCCTCGCGCCACTACGCGGGCATCTGGCCCCGACGCTCCCGGTTCCCGAAACTGTGGACCGACTGGATCCCTCTCGCGCTGGTGGTCACGCTGCTGGTCGGCGCCGGCGGCGTGGCCGTGTTCCGGCAGGGCCTCGGCCGGCTCCTCACCTGCAACGACGGCTGGCCGGGCGACTCCGCCTGGTCCGCCGGCGGCGAGTGCGTCGGGCTGTCCGACGGCGAGTACGACTTCGGCCTCGACCGGTTCACCGCCGTGCTGAAGGTGATCGACGAGCAGAACACGACGGCCGCCGACCGCTGCGACCCGCAGGGCACGGCCGTGACCGTCGGCGTGCTGACCACCATGACCGACCGCTACACCGGCGGCCGCGCGGTGCACGAACTGGAGGGCATGGCAGCCGGGCAGCGGCGCGCCAACGGCACCGGCTGCGTGCACCCGATCCGCCTGGTCGTCGCGAACATCGGCGCCTACGGCCCGGACAACGAGGGGCTCGACGTCGCACGGGAGCTGGCCGACCGGGGCGTCGTCGCGGTCGTCGGCCTCGGCCTGAGCCAGCAGCGCGCCGCCGAGACCGCGGACCTGCTGGCCGCGGCGAAGATCCCGATGGTGTCCGACCTGATCACCGCGGAGGGCTTCGACCAGACCGGCTCCCGCGGTGACCAGCCGCAGTTCGATTCCTGCGACCCGGAGGCCACCTACCAGCGCGGGATCGGCCGGGACTACTTCTACCGCGTGGCCTACCGCAACCGCGTGCAGATCGACCGGCTCGCCGCCGTGGTCCCCGCGCGACCGGACTTCATCATGGTGCCCACCGGCGGGTCCGACCCCTACACCTGCACCGCGCTGCCGATGATGCAACGGCAGTTCGGCGGGAACGTCACCGAGGTGAAGTTCGACGCCGACGAGTCCAGCACGGTGCTGCAGACGGCGCGGCGGATCTGCGGCGCCGCCAAGGACGTGACCCTGTTGTACATCGCCCGCGGCAGCGACCTGGCGCGGCTCCTGTTCAGCCTCGACGAGGCGTTCGGCAGCGGGCAGTGCGCGGCGACGTCGGTGACGGTGGTGAGCACGTCGGACGGCCAGCGGGTGCGCGCGGTCGAGGACAACCCGATGCTCGAAGACCTCCGGCTGCGCGGCCTGCGGTCGGCGAGCTTCACCAGCGGCCGGATCCGGCTGCTGACGACCCTCGTCGCGGGCGCCGACCAGCGGCTCGGGAACAACCCGGGGTTCGCGGACCTGGAAGAGGCGTTCACCGGCGCCGGGTTCGACCTCGCGCACACCGACGACGGCTGGGCGGTCAACGCGTACGACGCGATGTCGGTGGTGTCCGAGGCGTTGCGCACCCTGCCCGCGGCCAAGGCCGTGCAGCGCAGCCAGGTCAACACGGCGATCAGCGGGTTCTCCACGACGGGCCAGGCGGTCCGCGGCGCGGGCGGGATGATCACGTTCGACAACAGCGGCAACCGCGCAGACGCCGGCCCGCCGGTGGTCCGCGTCTGCCCGCTTCCGCCTGGTGCGGGCACCCGAACCAGGAGCGTCATCGTGACCCCGGGCGCCCCGGCGGAGTGCTGATCACCGGCCGCGGTGCTTGGCGCGTGACTTGGCTTTGGCGAGGGCACGGCGGCGGGCGGCTTCGGCGGCGGCACGGCGTTTGCGGGCCGCTTTGTTTTCGGTCGCCCGCTCGGTGACGGCGTGCTTCAACGCGCGCTGGGCGGCGGTGCCGATGCCTTCGTCGTCGTAGCTCCGCTTCGCCCGCTTGTGCACTGGAACCGGCGGCGCTTCACGGGCTTCGTCGGCGAGCCGCACGAAGTCGCGCCCGGCCGCGAAGGCCGCCAGCTCGGCGTTGTTCGGCTCGGCGCCGAAGACGTGCCGCGCGGCCCGGACCAGGCCGTCCTCGTGGATTTCGTAGACACCGACCCAGAACCGGCCGTCGTGGTACAGCGTGAACACCCCGCTCATCGGGAAACCTCCAGGCGTGACGGATCAGCCTGGCGCCACCGGTTTCCCTTGCGGGACAACGAGCCTGTATCGGCCGCCCGGACTACCTACCGGGCCGTGAGGTTCGTGAAGCCAAGAACGTGTTCGAGGTTACGCGGGTCCGCCGCCGATGCCGAGTTCGTTTCCTTCGGGGTCGTGGAAGAGGAACTTGCGGACGCCGTTGTCGTAGGTTTCGAGGTCGGTGGGTTCGATGCCGCGGGCGGAGATCGCGGCGACGCGCTCGTCGAGGTCGTCGACGAAGAGGGTGTGGAAGGCGTGGCCGGCCCGATCGGGCCGCAGTTCGACGACGACCGAGCCGTGCGGGGTGATTTCCCAGAGGGCTTCGGTGTCACTGACGACGTAGGTCGGCGGGGAGCCGAAGAGGCGCTCGTACCAGGCGAGCGCGGCGGGGTAGTCGCGGACGGCGATGCCGGCGAAGAGGTTGACGCTCACAGCACCTCGAACCCGTTGGCCTTGGCGGCGTCGGCCTGGCGCTCGTCGCGGGTGACGAAGGTGACCGGCTCGCCGCCGGTCAGCTCGGCGGTGTCGTGCATGGCGACGGCGATGTGGATCGCGTCGAGCGTGCGCACGGGGTAGTTCTCGGTGACCAGCCGCCGCGCGGCGGGAATGATCCGGTTCGGGTTGAACGGGATGAGCACCAGATCCCCGTCCGGAGAGGCGAGGTGATCGAAGTGCGCCAGCGCCACCGCGGGATCGGGAATCCGGCCGGTCCGCTTGGCGGCCGTCATGGCACCGGCGAACTCGATGCGGGTGAAATCGCTGCTCACGACCGGGGAATCGCCTTCGAGCAGCAGCTTGCGGAACTTGTCGTGCTCCGGCTCGTCCGACAGGTAAGCCGTGACCAGCGCGCTGGTGTCGACGTACAGCACGGTCACCACTCCCCTCGGGTCCAGTCGAGCGCTTCACTCACAGCCGTGCCCCAGCCTCGGGACAGGTCTTCGATCTCGTCCAGGGTCGGCACGTGAGCCGGCGGCTCCACGTGCACGACCTTGCCTTCGGCGATCAGTCGCCGTTTCCATTCCGCGCGGGTTTCGGTCTTCGCCACAACGCCCCTCAACGCTTCCGTGACCAGGTCGTTCATGCTGCGCCCTTCGGCTTCGGCTCGTGCCTTCAGCCGGGCGTGCAGCTCGTCGTCGATCCTCGTGATCAACTGCTTCACACCCCCATGATAACACGTCACCCAATCGTGCTATCACTGTTCAGAGCGCAAAACAAAGGGCCGCCCCGAACACTTTCGGGGCGGCCCTCACCAGCGAAAACGCGGAAACCTCAGTACCGGTAGTGCTCCGGCTTGAACGGCCCCTCGACGTCCACGTCGATGTACTCCGCCTGCTCCTTGGTCAGCTTCGTCAGCTCACCGCCCAGCGCGTCGAGGTGGATCTTCGCGACCTTCTCGTCGAGCTTCTTCGGCAGCCGGAACACCTCCTTGTCGTACTCCTCGTGCTTGGTGAACAGCTCGACCTGCGCGATCACCTGGTTGGAGAAGCTGTTCGACATCACGAACGACGGGTGCCCGGTCGCGTTGCCCAGGTTGAGCAGCCGGCCCTCGGACAGCACGATGATCGTGTTGCCGTTCGGGAACACCCACTCGTCGACCTGCGGCTTGATGTTGATCTTGCGGATGCCCGGGTAGCGCGCCAGGCCCGCCATGTCGAGCTCGTTGTCGAAGTGGCCGATGTTGCCCAGGATCGCCTGGTGCTTCATCTTCGCCATGTGCTCGACCAGCACGACGTCCTTGTTGCCGGTCGTCGTGATGACGATGTCGGCTTCGGGGAGCGCGTTCTCCAGCGTGCGGACCTGGTAGCCGTCCATCGCCGCCTGCAGGGCGCAGATCGGGTCGATCTCCGTCACGATCACGCGGGCGCCCTGGCCGCGCAGGGACTCGGCCGCGCCCTTGCCGACGTCGCCGTAACCGCAGACGACCGCGACCTTGCCGCCGATCAGGACGTCGGTGCCGCGGTTGATGCCGTCGATCAGGGAGTGGCGGATGCCGTAGCGGTTGTCGAACTTCGACTTCGTCACCGCGTCGTTGACGTTGATCGCCGGGAACAGCAGCTCGCCCGCCGCCGCGAGCTGGTACAGCCGCAGGACGCCGGTCGTGGTCTCCTCGGTGACGCCGCGGACGCCTTCACCGATCTTCGTCCACTTGTCCTTGTCCGCCGCCACCGAGGCGCGCAGCAGCTCGAGGAACACGCGGAACTCGTCCGAGGTGTTCTCGTCCGGGGTCGGCACGACGCCGGACTTCTCGTACTCGGTGCCCTTGTGCACCAGCATGGTGGCGTCACCGCCGTCGTCGAGGATCATGTTGGGACCCTCGCCGTCCCAGGTGAGCATCCGCTCGGTGCACCACCAGTACTCCTCGAGCGACTCGCCCTTCCACGCGAACACCGGGACGCCCTTGGGCTCCTCGGGCGTGCCGTGCGGGCCGACGACGACCGCGGCGGCCGCGTGGTCCTGGGTCGAGAAGATGTTGCAGGAGGCCCAGCGCACCTCGGCACCCAGCGCGACCAGCGTCTCGATCAGCACCGCGGTCTGCACGGTCATGTGCAGCGAGCCCGACACGCGCGCCCCGCGCAGCGGGTAGACCTCGGCGTATTCGCGCCGGAGCGCCATCAGCCCCGGCATCTCGTGCTCGGCGAGGCGGATCTCCTTGCGGCCGAACTCGGCGGCATCGAGGTCGGCGACGGCGAATTCGATGCCGTTGCGGGTCTCGTGCCGCTTCGCAACGCTTTCGGGGGGCATAGTGGCGATTCCTCCAAGACTCGATGACACCGGAACACTACCGTTGTCCGCTCGACCTTCCCTAGAGCGGTTAGGAGACCCTTACCGTGCCGATGCCCGGCCCGGACACCCGAGTCGTCGAAATCCGCGTCGCCGGCCTCGTGGGCACCAGCGGGGAAACCCTGCTCGACGCGGTTTCGACCGTCGACGTCGCCGGCGACGGGCTGGGCCGGGTGATCCGCCCGGCCGACCGGCTGCGCCGGCCCGCCCCCGGGCCCGTGCTGCCGGCACTGGGCCGGACGATCCCGCGGACCCTCGAAGGCTACCTGTGGCACGGCATGACGTCCGGCGGCGCCGCCAAGGCCACCTGGGCGCTGCTGTTCCCGTTTTCGCTGGCCAACGTCGCCTTCTGGATGCTGCCCCCGATCCCGCCGGACCGCCGCCTCCCGCGCTTCCTCGGCGCCGTGTGCCGCGGCCTGCTGCGCGTCGGCGCCCTGCTGCTGACCATGCTGCTGATGGGCCAGCTCGCGGCGATCGCGCTCGACCTGTTCGCCACGCAGTGCCTCGCGCCCGGCTCGGGCTGCCTGCCCGTGGTCCCCGACGTGCTCCGCACGGTGCCCGCGCGGATCGCGCTCGGCGTCGTCCCGCTGCTCGTGGTGATCTTCGTGCTGCACCGGATCTCCTCGGCGACGTGGGCGGTGCACGCCGACGGCGACCTCACCGGCGGGCCGCTGCGGATGCGCGCCGACCCGGAGACGCCGGCGCTGCGCTGCCTGCACACCGTCGCGGCGCTGGCGTCGGTCGCGTTGCTGCTGCTCGGCGGGCCGTTCCGCGTGCCGGGTGACACGTTCGGCCTGGTCGTCTGGATCATCACGCTCGCCGTGGTGCTCGCGGTCGTAGTCGCGGCCGCGATCGGCGTCGACACCGGCCGGTTCGCCCGGCCCGGCGTGCTCGCCTTCGCGAGCGTGCTCGTCGTCGTGGCCGCGGTGCGGCTGCGGCCCGGCACCGGCCCGCTGCCGGGCACGAACGGCGTCGTCGAAGGCCTCGGCGCGGCCCTGGTCGCCGTCACGGTCCTGTTCGCGCTGTTCCTGCTCCCGGCCGCGCTGCTGGCCCGGCCCGGCTGGGCGCACAAGCCGCGCCGGCTGCGGCCGTGGCTGGGCGGCTGGGCAGCCGCGCCCGTGCTCGCGCTGGCCGGGCTGCTCGGCGGCGGGTTCGGCGCCGGTCTCGCCGAGGCGCTCCGGCGGCTGTCCGGCGCGGAACTGCTGCAGGTGCCCGACACGTACTTGCTGGTCACGGTGCTCTGGGGCGCTGGCCTCGCGCTGGCCGCGGTGCTCGGCGTGCTGGGCTTCGCGGTGGCTGTCCCGCTGCGCCGGCTGCGGCGGGGCATCCCGGAGATCGTCGAGCTGATGGAGCACGACGAGCGCCAGGAGGCCCAAGCCGCGGCGGCGTGGGCGCGCTCGGCGTGGGAACGGCGGCACCTGCACCACCTCGCGCTCGCCGTGGCGTCGGCGATGTCCGCGGGCGGTGCGGCGCTGCTCGTGCTGCGGTTCGGGTTCGGGCTGGTCCCCGGCTGGTTCAAGCCGCTGTCCGCGATCGGCGTGGTCGCGCTCGGCGCGCTGGCCGCGGGCCTGCTGCGCGTGGTCTACACGGCCGCGCGGACCCCGCAGCGCAGCCGCCACCTCGGCGCGCTGGCCGACCTCGTCTGCTTCTGGCCGCGGGCCGCGCACCCCACGGTCCCGCCGTGCTACGCGCTGAAGGTGGTTCCGGAGCTGGCGGCGCGGGCCCGCGAGCACCTCGCCGAACCGGGGACGCGGGTGGTGCTGTCCGGCTACAACCTCGGCAGCCTGCTCACGATCATGGCGGCCGCCCGGCTCGCGGCCGAGCTGCCGGCGGCGGACCTCGAACGCGTCGGCGTGCTCACCGCCGGCTCCCCGCTGCAGTGGGGTTACCAGCGGGCGTTCCCCGCGCTGCTGCCGCAGGAGGCGCTGGAAGAGCTCTTCGCCGACCTCGACGGCCGGTGGCGCGCGCTCTGCCGCGGCACCGACATCTTCGGCGGCGGCGTGACGACGTGGCGGCACGAGGTCTCCGACCGGCAGCTCTTCGGCGTCGGTTTCCAGCCGGAAGGCGGTTCGGGGCCGTTGAAGGCGAAGGCGGACGAGAACGGCGTCCTCATCCTCGGCGGCGACCACTGGCTGCCGGACCCGCTGCGCGGCCCGACCGGACGGCACCGTTGGGCGCCGGGGGTGCTCCGGCACCAGGACTACGTGGTCGACGCGGAGTGGGACCACGCCGTCGCGATGGCCGCCGGCCTCGGCAAACCTTCCAACGGCGAACAGGGCCTGCTCTTCGGCGACTTCCCCGGAAAGCCGTGAAGGCCTCCTTACCGGCTTTTATGACCGGTAAGGAGGCCTTCACGGAACTTCGCTGAGGCTTACTCGGAAGCCTTGCGGCGGAACTTCAGGAGCGCGAGCAGACCGCCACCGGCGACCAGCAGCAGGGCCGCGACCCAGATCAGCCAGCTGTTGTCGAAGCCGGTGTTGGCCAGGCCGCCACCAGTGCCCGACTCGTTGCCCGCCGGGACGGCGGCCGGAGCGGTGGTGCTGGTCGGCGAGACCGAGGTCTCCGAGGTCGCCGGAGCGCTCGGCTTCGTGGTCCCGGTGGCCGGGGTGGACGGCTTCGTCGGCGCCGTCGTCTCGCTCGGCGGGGTGTCCTTCTTGCTGCCGCAGACGAACCAGTGGCTGATGGTCGGGACCTGGCGGCCGCCGTTCAGCGGCGACTTGAGGTCCTGCCACGGCGGGGTCTCGGACAGGCCCTTCTTGCCCGGCACGTACAGGTTGTACCCGTCGCCGCCCTTGACCACGATCGCGGTGATCGTGACGCCCTCGGCGACGCTGGTGATCGTCAGGGTCTTGTCCTTGTCCGGCACCCCGCCGGTGAACTCGATCAGGTCCGTCTTGTCCCCGGACTTCACCAGCGTGTCGCCGGGAACCTTCGCGTCCGCGCAGTTGCGGATCTTCGGGTTCGGCACCGCGGTGGCGTGGTCGTCCGACGGGTAGCAGGCCAGCGCGGAGCCGGCGGTGCCGATGAGGGCCGCGGTGGTCAGCGCCATGACTGCAACGGCGCCGCGGAAGGTACGTCTGCGCATAGGGGAACTCCTGTACCGGCGGGGGAGACAGCACTTCGAAATCCGTGGTCGCGGCACCACCGAGCGTGTAACCACACTGCTGTAATTCACCCGTCAGTGGCACGCGGAGGAACGAAAGGTATCGCACGTCACTCCCCCGCTTACCCGGGGTCCCCTTTTTAACCCGTTCGTGACCTACCGCCGGCGACCTGGGGAAATCAGGCCGGCTTCACGGGATCGCCGGTTCCGTCGGCCTGCCGTTTGCCGAGCAGGGAATGACGGCGGCTGTAGGCGAAGTAGATGACCACGCCCAGCACCATCCAGGCGATGAACCGCAGCCAGGTCAGCACGGTCAGGTTCAGCATCAGCCACAGGCAGGCCAGGATCGCCAGGATCGGGATGACCGGCATCAGCGGCACCTTGAACGCGCGCGGCAGGTCCGGGCGCGTCCGGCGCAGGACCAGCACCCCCGCCGAGACGAGCACGAAGGCGAACAGCGTGCCGACGTTGACCATTTCTTCGAGCTTGTCCGCCGGGAAGAAACCGGCGGCGAGCGCGACCAGGCCGCCGACGATCAGCGTCGCGCCCTTCGGCGTCCCGTGCTCGCCCGTCTTCGCCAGCCCGCGCGGCATCAGGCCGTCCCGCGACATCGCGAAGATGATCCGGACCTGCCCCAGCATCAGCACCATGACGACGGTGGTCAGGCCGGCCAGCGCGCCGAAGGAGATGATGTTGGCCGCCCAGTCGACGCCGTTGTCGGAGAACGCCGTGGCGAGCGTCTTGTGGCTGCCGTCGCCGGCCGAGGTCGCGAGCTGCTTGTAGTTCGTCATGCCGACGACCACCAGCGACACCGCGACGTAGAGCACCGTGACGATGGCCAGCGAGCCCATGATCCCGCGCGGCACGGCCTTCTGCGGGTTCTTCGTCTCCTCGGCGGTGGTCGCGACGATGTCGAAGCCGATGAACGCGAAGAACACCAGCGACGCGCCCGCGAGCAGGCCGAACACGCCGAACGAGCTGCTCGCGCCGCCCGCGATCAGCGAGAAGAGCGACTGGTCGACGCCGGTCTGGCCGGCCCCGCCGCTCTCGCCCGGCGGGAGGTACGGCGTGTAGTTGGCGCCCTTGATGTAGAAGAGGCCGAGGATGATCACGAACAGCACGACGGCGACCTTGATGCCGGTGATCACCATCGACACCCGCGACGACAGCTTCGTGCCGAGCACCAGCAGCGTCGTCAGGACCGCGACGACGAGCAGCGCGCCCCAGTCGACGGTCACGCCGCCGACGTCGAACGTCGTCGCGGCGCCCTTGCCGAAGAGGGAGCCGAGCACCGTCGCGAGGTAGACCGACCAGCCCTTGGCCACCGCGGCGGCGCCGACGGCGAGCTCGAGGATCAGGTCCCAGCCGATGATCCACGCCATGAACTCGCCGAAGGTGGCGTAGGAGAACGTGTACGCGCTGCCCGCGACCGGCACGGTCGAAGCGAATTCCGCGTAGCAGAGGGCCGCCAGCGCGCAGGCGATCGCGGCGAACACGAAGGCCAGCGAGACCGACGGGCCGGCGTAGTCACCGGCGGTGCGCGCGGTCAGCGTGAAGATGCCGGCGCCGATGACGACCGCGACGCCGAACACCGTGAGGTCCCACGCACTGAGGTTCCGCCGGAGCTTGGTGTCCGGCTCGTCGGTGTCCGCAATGGACTGTTCGATCGATTTAGTGCGCCACAATCCCGTTCCGGGCACCGTTGACCTCCTGCGGCTGAACTGCGTGTATCGCGGTACGTCACCCTAACGGGTCACGTCCGTGACGGCTCGCCGAGCGCCCGGAAGTGGATCTTGGAGCTAGTTCGCCAGGCTGCGGTCGAGGTCCGGCTCGAGGTAGATGAGCTTCGCGACCGGCACCTTGGCGCGGACGCGGGCCTCGGCGTCGTCGATGGCCGCGGCCAGCGCGGCCGTGTCGAGCCCGGGCACCATCGCCAGCTTGGCCGCGACGAGCAGCTCGTCCGGGCCGAGGTACTGGGTGCGGATGTGGATGACGCGCTCGACCTTCCCGGCGGCGAGCTCGTCGACGATGGTCGCGAGCACCGGCGCGGTGGCGCCTTCCCCGATGAGCAGGCTCTTCATCTCGACGATCAGGATGATCGCGATGACCCCGAGCAGCGCGCCGATGGCGAGGGTGCCGATGCCGTCCCAGACCGGGTCGCCGGTGCCGACCGCGAGCCCGACGCCGGCGAGCGCGAAGACGAGCCCGAGCAGCGCGCCGGCGTCCTCCAGCAGCACGACCGGCAGCTCGGGTTCCTTGGCCTGGCGGATGAAGCCCCACCAGCTCGCGTCACCCTTGATCTTCCTCGACTCGCCGATGGCGGTGTAGAAGCTGTAGCCCTCGAGGCAGATCGCGACGACCAGGATGATCACCGCGACGATCGGCGATTCGAGCGGCTCGGGGTGGCTGATCTTGTGGATGCCTTCGTAGATCGCGAAGGCGGCGCCCAGGCTGAAGAGCATCAGGGCGACGATGAAGGAGTAGAAGTACCGGTCGCGGCCGTAGCCGAACGGGTGCTCCTGGTCGGCTTCCCGCTTGGACGTCTTCTGCCCGAGCAGCAGCAGGCCCTGGTTGGTGGTGTCGGCCAGCGAGTGCACCGACTCGGCCAGCATCGACGACGACCCGGTGACGAGGAAGCCGGCGAACTTCGCGACCGCGATCCCGGCGTTCGCCCCGAGGGCCGCGATGATCGCCTTGGTTCCGCCTCCAGCTGACACGACCGCTCCCCTGGTAGGTCCTGAATGTCCGGGTGGAGCGTAATGGGCGCGGTCCGGCCGGGTCCCCACCGCCCGTACCTTCGCCCGCGGTTCCGTTCAGACGATGGTGGCGACGTCGCCGTCGTCGAAGGAGATCGCCTGGTGCAGCCGCCCTCCCAAAGCAGCGGCGTAGCGGGCGAGCACCTCGAAGCCGGCGATCTGACCCTGCTCGATCTGGGACACCCGTCCCTTGGTGACCCCCATCCGTTCGGCCAGCTGCTGCTGAGTCAGTCCACGGCCGCGGCGGATCTCGGCGAGGCGGTGGCCCTGGACGGTGGCGAGCAGCTCCTGTTTTCCCGCCTCGACCGCTTCCTCGCCGCCGGCCCGCTCGACGTGCGCCGCGCGAACGTCCTTCCAGCGCTTGTACTCCGTCACGGTCGGCTCTCCTCTGCCTGACGTTCCTTCAAATAGCGGTCGTACCGGTCCTCGGCCAGCGGGATCGCTTCCCGGTACCAGGCGTTCCACTGCCCGGCTTTGTCCCCGGCGACAAGCAGCACACTCGACCGCCAGGGGTCGAAGACGAACAGGATTCGCACGCTACCCGGCCGCAGCTCCTTCAGGTTCTGGATCTTCGACCCGACGATGGTGTCGACCAGCGGTCGATCCAGACCGGGACCACCTTCCGCCAGCGCACCCAAGAGCCTGGATCCGACCGCCGGCGGCGGCCCGTTTCTGTCGGACCCCTTCGCTACGGTGGCCGTTCCGGTACTCGGGAGGGCGGACATGGCTCACTTCGGCGTGCTCGGGCCGCTCGCCATCGAAGGGCCGCCCGGGCACTGGGTCGCGCTGCGCGGCGAGCGGCAGCGCACGCTGCTGGCCGTGCTGCTGGTCAACGCCAACCAGCACGTCCACGTCGACGTGCTGGTCGAAGCGCTGTGGCCGGGCGGGCCGCCGAAGTCCCACGCGTCCAACCTGCACACCTACCTCTCGCGGCTGCGGGAGCGGATCAACGGCCTGCGCGTCGAGCACGGGCCGCTCGGCTACCGGCTGCACGTCGAGCCCGGCGAGCTCGACCTGCTGGTCTTCCGGGCGGCCGTCGCCGAGGGGAAGCGGGCCGGGGACGCCGTCGCGGCCGCGGGGCACTACCGGCGGGCGCTCGCGCAGTGGCGGGGGCCGGTGCTGGCCGGGCTGCACGTCCCGCGGCTCGACGCCGACGTCGCGCGGCTGGAGTCCGAGCGGCTGGCCGTGTTCGAGGACTGCGTCGACGCCGAGCTCACCGCCGGGCGGCACGGGGAGCTGACCGGCGAGCTGCAGGCCATGATCACCGAGCACCCGCTGCGCGAACGGCTCGCCGCGCAGCTGATGATCGCGCTGCACCGGGCGGGGCGGCAGGGCGACGCGCTCGAGGTCTACCGGCGGCTGCGGGCGACGTTGATCGAAGAGCTCGGCGTCGAACCCGGCGCGGAGGCCCGCCGGGTGCACGCGGCCGTCCTGCGCGGGGAAGACCCCGTGCCGGGTTCGACGCCGCCGGTCTGGCCGGTGTGCCAGCTGCCGCCGGACATCGGGGACTTCACCGGCCGCGACGCCGAACTCGCGGAGCTGACCGGCGTGCTGGGCGACGAGCGGGGCGTCCCCGTCGCCGTGCTCAGCGGCGAGCCGGGCGCGGGAAAGAGCACCCTGGCCGTGCGGGCCGCGCACCGGCTGCGCGCGCGGTTCCCGGACGGGCAGCTGTACGTCCCGCTCGCCGGCCGCGACATCGGCGAGGTGCTGGCCGACCTCCTGCGCGCGCTGGGCGTACCTGGCCCGGCGGTGCCCGACGACGTCCGGGCACGCGCGGCGGTGTTCCGCGGCCGGCTCACCGACCGGCGGGTCCTGGTGGTGCTCGACGACGCCGCCGACCCCGGCGACGTCCGCGCGCTGCTGCCGGGGACGCCGGGCTGCGCGGTGCTCGTGACGAGCCGGCGCCGGTTGAGCGGGCTCGCCGGCGCGTACCGGCTCCCGCTCGGGCCGATGTCCGGCGCCGACGCCGCCGAGCTGCTGAACCGGCTCGCCGGCGCGCGGGTCGACCGGGAGCGGGCCGACGCGGAGCGGATCATCGCGGCGTGCGCGCGGCTGCCGCTGGCCCTGCGGATCGCCGGCAGCCGGCTGGCCATCCGCCCGCACCTGCGGCTCGGCGAGCTGGCCGGGCGCCTCGAAGACGAGGTCCGCCGGCTCGACGAGCTGACGGTCAGCGACCTGGCCGTCCGCAGCAGCATCGCGCTGAGCTACGAAGGCCTGCGGCCGCCCGCACAGCGCGCGTTCCGCCTGCTCGGCCGCTGCCGCCTCGCCGACCTGCCGGCCTGGGCGGTGACGACGCTGATCGGCACCCCGGACGCCGACGAAGCCGTCGAAGAGCTCGTCGAGGCGAGCCTGCTGGAGGCGCGCGGCGTGGACGAGGCAGGCGAGGGCCGCTACCGGATGCACGACCTCGTCCGGTTGTACGCCGCCGAACTCGCCGAAGACACCGGCGGCCTCCGGACGGTGCTGTCCGCGACGCTCGCTCTCGCCGACGCGGCCGCGGCCCGCTTGCCGCGCACGGTACCGATCCCGCCGCCGGCCGCCGCGCCGCTGCCCCAGCCGTTGCCCGACGAGCTGGTGGCGCGGCTGCTGGCCCGCCCGGACGACTGGTTCGCCGCCGAGCGCGCCAACCTCGTCCTGCTGATCGGGTGGCTGCCCGCACCGGAAGCGTTGCGGCTGCTGGACAAGCTGAGCGTGTACTTGTACCTGCACGGCCAATACGCGGAGATGCGCGCGGCGTACGAAACGGTGCTGGCCAAGGCGGACGACCCGGCGGTCACGCTGCTCGCCGAGGCGAACCTCGCGCTGCTGCGGCACGAACGCGGTCAGTACGAGGAAGCCGCGGCCGCGTACCGCCAGTGCGCGAAGGAGCTGGAAGCGCGTGGCGACCACCGCACCCACGCCTGGGTGACGGCCGGGTTGGCACACTGCCTGATCGGGCTGGGCCAAGCCGAAGAAGCGTTGGAGACAGCGGCCCACGCGCGCGAACTGTTCAAAGTGGACGGTCAACCGGAGCCGATCCGCGTCCGCGCGGCGGAGTCGGCGGCCCTGCTGCGGCTCGGCCGGGTGGCGGAAGCCCGCGACGTCGACCGCGTCGCCCTGACCGCGGCCCGCGAAACCGGCGACACCCGCCAGATCGCCATCGCCCTGCACGGCTTCGCGTGGTCCTCCCTCCTGACCGGCGACGACCGCGAGGCGGCAGCGGCGATCGCGGAGTCGGTGGACCACCTCCGCCCGGCACCGGCCCGCTCGGAGCTGGCGAAATCCCTGCGTACGTCGGGCGCGATCGCCGCGGCGACGGGCGATCGCGAGAGCGCGATGGCGGCGTTCGGGGAAGCCCGTGAGCTGGCCCGTGAACTGGACGAGCGGCCACGGGAGCTGTCCTGCACCCGAGCACTGGCGGCGGGCTGGATCGGCGAAGGCCGTGCGGCACAGGCGATCCCGGTCCTGCGGCAGTGCTTGACGGAGTTCCGCGAGATGGGCGGCCGCTCCGCGACGGGGTTGACGTGGCTCGTGCTGGGCCGCGCGTGCGAAGCGGTGGGCGACGTGGAGGGAGCGGCATCGGCGGCCGCGGAGGCGGCGCGCTACACCGACCCCCGCGACGCCAGCGCGGCGGCGGTGAGGCGAGCGTTGCTGGCACTGACCGAGCGAATTTGAGCCGCCGCGGCCTGGCCGCCAACACCGCTCGCCAGGTTCGCCGCCGACGACCCCTGTCCGCTCGCCAACGCCGCCAAGCCGACGCTCGCTCCCAGCAGCACCGCCGGATTCCCGGGCCAACCGGTGCTCGCCCCGGGCCGCACCGTCAGGCTCCCCACTCGGCTGTGCTTGCCCCGGCGGCACCGCCGGGCTCCCCTCCGCAGGCAGCGCTCGCGCTGGTAAGCGACCGAACTCCCGCTCGGCCAACGCTCGCCCCCGGCAACACCGCCAGGCCCCGCCCAACCCGAGCCCGCTCGCCCCGGCCACACCGCCGAACTCCCCCGCCCAGCCGGTGCTCGCCCCCCGGCAGCACCGCCGCCCCGCCCCTCAAACCCGCGCCCCGAGTCCTCCCCGGCTCGGCTGCGCGTCCCCCGGGCCCGGTGATGCCGCCCCCTCGCGGCACCACCGGCAGGCCCATGGGCGCCGGGCGGGAAACCCGACCGGCGCCACCCCCAGCGGACCGGCAGCGCGCGCCACCGCACCAGGGTCCCCCCGTCGGGTTGATACTCACCCACGCCGCCACACGGAACGCACACAAAACAGCGGGGGCCCCGAAGAGCCCCCGCCGAACCACTACAGCTACCTCAGTCTTCGCAGGTCCCCGCCGTCGCGCGGAACAGCTGGGCCCGCTCCCCGCCCAGCGCGCGCACGTGCACCGGGGGGTCCGCCGCCGGGAGCCACACCGACTGGCCGCGGCGCAGCTCGACCTTCTCGCCGTCGTCCGCCGTCACCAGCAGGTCGCCCGCCGTGCACAGCAGGATCTGCGGGCCGGCGCTGTCGAGTGAGATTTCGTCGTCCTGCCCGGCAGCCCACTCGACGCGCGACAGCTCGAACTCCGGCGCGTCCGTGCGGTACACCGACACCCGCTCGCCGCTGTCGCCGCACTGGACCGGCATCTCGCCGCACGCGAAGTCGACCACGCGCAGCAGCTCCGGGACGTCCACGTGCTTCGGCGTCAGCCCGCAGCGCAGGATGTTGTCCGAGTTCGCCAGGATCTCCACGGCCGTTCCGTGCAGGTACAGGTGCAGGTTGCCGGCCGGCAGGTAGATCGCCTCGCCCGCGCGCAGCGTCAGCCGGTTCAACAACAGCGCCGCCAGCACGCCCGCGTCGCGCGGGTGCGCTTCGCCCAGCTCCAGGATCGTCCGGCACTCGACCGCGAACTCGCCGTGCTCCTGGACGTGCCGGACGCACGAGTCGAGCACCTCCGGCAGCAGCGAGTCCAGCGCGGACTGCGGCAGCGTGATCCACGTCGTGAACAGCGCGCGCAGTCCCGACGGGTCCGGCTGCGCCTCGATCAGCCCGGTGTACTTCGCCAGCCCCGGCGTCTCGATCGCCTTGAGCAGTTTCACCGTGCGGTCCGGGGCGCGGAAGCCGGCCAGCGCGTGGAACTCCGTCAGCGCGCAGACCAGCTCCGGCTTGGCCGTCGGGTCCGGGTAGTTGCGGTTCGCGGCGTCGCGCGGGATGCCCAGCTGCTCCTCGCGGGCGTGCCCCTCCGCGGCCTGCGCCGCCGACGGGTGCGCCTGCATCGACAGCGGTTCCTCCGCCGCGAGGATCTTCAACAGGAACGGGAGCCGCCCGCCCCACCGCTTCGCGCACTTCTCGCCGAGCTGCGTCACCGGGTCGGCGTCCACCAGCTCCAGCAGGCTTCGCTCGGTGCCGTCCGGGCCGATGACGTGGGACGGGTCGCCCGGGTGGGCACCCATCCACAGCTCGGCCTCGGGGTGCGGCGCGGGTACCGGGCGGCCCAGCAGCTCGGGGATCGCCGTCCGCGATCCCCAGGCGTAGGGCCGCACCGCGTTGCGCAGCAGCTCCACTGTCACCTCAACTCCACTCCTTCGGCACCGGCCGGGGCCGGTGCTCGGCGGGTCTCACGCCGTCGCGGGCGCGTAGCGGCCTGCGCCGCCGATGCTGCCCGCCGCCAGCCCGAGATAGACCGCCGCCAGTTCGAACCGCAGCGCCAGCACCGCGGCCCGCACGATTTCGTCGGCCTCGATCTCCTCGGCCGGTGCGATGACGTCCGCACCCGGCAGCAGGTCCTCGGCCTGGTACCGCGCCGCGTCCGTCGCGGGACCGGTGCGCACCGAGAGCAGCAGCACCCGGGTGGGGATGTCACCAGAGGGATCGTCCGGGTCGGCGAAGATGTCACGCTCGGAACCCCCTGATTGCGCCGCCCGCCGCAATGCGGGCCGCGCCAGGGCCTGACGATAGTCCTCGACGTCGCAGACCATGGCCGCGTGCGCGGCGAACGCGTGCGCCGCGTGCTCGCCGACCGCGACCGCGACCGGGTCGAGCCCCCACAGCAGCGGCACCCGCTCGGCGACGCGCAGCGCGAGCGCCTTCGCCGGGTTCGCGAACGACTCCCGGGCCAGGTAGTCCTTCTCGGCCTCCAGGTCGAGCTGGTCGGCCAGCACCTGGACGTCGGAGATCAGCAGTCCCAGCGCGTTCGCCGTGAGCAGCCCGGCGGCCAGGCCGCGCGGGAACGCCAGCTCCGGCGGCACCGGGACGCGCGGCGCCAGCAGCAGGCCCTTGCCCGCCACCGCGGCCGCCACCGGCCCCTCCGACGGCGCGGAGAGCACCACCGAAGCGCCGTAGCGGGCGGCGCGCTCCAGCGACGCCGCGAGCTCGCGGTCGCCGGGGTCGTCGGTGTGCGCGAAGACGACGTCGAGCGCGCCGATCCAGCTCGGCACGACCTCGGCGACGACCACCGGGACCGGGCACGACGGCGTCAGCAGCGCGGCCAGCAGCCGCGTGAGCGTGCGGGACACGCCCGGCCGGTCGAGGAGCACGACGGCGCGCGGGCGCCCCATGTCGAGCCGCTCGGACAGCTCCAGCTCGGCGGCGAGCTCGGCGGTCGCCCGCACCTGGGCGCCGGCCATCGCGGCGGCCCGCAGCAGCCCCGCGCTGTCGGCCTCGGCCAGCCGCGCCGGGTCGTCGAGCAGGGTGTCGTCAAGCACTGTCGGCATCGGAAGTTCCGTTGGTACCGGGCTGCGTCGCCTCGTCGAGGAGCAGCACCGGGATCCCGTCACGCACCGGGTACACCCGGCCGCACTCCGTGCACGTCAGCGCGTCGGCCTCGGGATCGTCCGGTGCGCCGGGGCGCAACGGGGCGTGATCCGGCGACGGGCACGCCAAGATCTCGAGGAGCTGGGCGTCGAGCGTGATGGCCATGGTTCCTCCATACCACGCGGGGGACTGTGGTGAAGAGCACTTCAGGACACAGTTCGGCCCCTACGCACCCTTCTTAGGGGTGGGGTGGGGTCAGTTGCGGATGATCGCGAGCACTTCGTCCACCAGGCCCTGCACGGCCTCGGCGTTCGCGGCCTCGACGTTCAGCCGGAGCAGCGGTTCGGTGTTCGACGGGCGCAGGTTGAACCAGGCGCCGCCCGGCAGCTGCACGGTGAGGCCGTCCAGCTCGTCGACCTCGACACCGGAGCGGGTGCCGAAGGTGTCCTTGACCGCCATCATCTTCGCGACCTGGTCGTCGACCGTGGAGTTGATCTCGCCCGAGGCGGCGTAGCGCGAGTACGCGCTGGTCAGCTCGCTCAGCGGGCCGCTCTGCTCGCCGAGCGCGGCGAGGACGTGCAGCGCCGCCAGCATGCCGGTGTCGGCGCGCCAGAAGTCGCGGAAGTAGTAGTGCGCCGAGTGCTCGCCGCCGAAGATGGCGCCGGTCTTGGCCATCTCGGCCTTGATGAACGAGTGGCCGACGCGGGTGCGGACCGGCTTGCCGCCGTGCTCGGCGACGATCTCCGGCACGCCCTTGGACGTGATCAGGTTGTGGATGATCGTGCCGCCCGGGTCCTTGGCCAGCTCGCGGACGGCGACCAGCGCGGTGATCGCGCTCGGCGAAACCGGCTCGCCGCGCTCGTCGACGATGAAGCAGCGGTCCGCGTCGCCGTCGAAGGCGACCCCGGCGTCGGCGCCGACCTCGCGGACCTTCGCCTGCAGGTCGACGATGTTCTTCGGGTCGAGCGGGTTGGCTTCGTGGTTCGGGAAGCTGCCGTCGAGCTCGAAGTACATCGGGACGATGTCGATCGGCAGCCCGGCGAAGACGGTCGGGACGGTGTGCCCGCCCATGCCGTTGCCGGCGTCGACCACGATCTTCAGCGGCCGGCTGCCGGACAGGTCGACCAGGTTGCGCAGGTAGGCGGCGTAGTCGGCGAGGACGTCCCGCTCGGTCACCGAACCGCGCTGGCCCTCGAAGCCGGGGACGCCCTGCTCGACGGTGTCGCGGATCTCGGCGAGGCCGGTGTCCTGGCCGACCGGGGACGCGCCGGCGCGGCAGAGCTTGATGCCGTTGTACTTCGCCGGGTTGTGGCTGGCGGTGAACATCGCGCCCGGCAGGTTCAGCGAGCCCGACGCGAAGTAGAGCTGGTCGGTGCTGGCCAGGCCGATGCTGACGACGTCGAGGCCCTGCGAGGTGACGCCCTCGGCGAAGGCCGCGGCCAGCCCCGGCGAGGAGTCGCGCATGTCGTGGCCGATCACCACCGACGGCGCCTCCGGCTTGATGAGCAGGGCGAACGCGGCGCCGAAGTCGCGAACGAGGTCCGCGTCGAGCTGCTCGCCGACCACGCCGCGAATGTCGTAGGCCTTCACGATGCCCGAAAGGTCTGGCACGCCGTCTCCCCGCGATTAGTCGTCCTGGCGCCCGCTGCGCCGCGCGGAAAGCCTACCGGCGGTGGTCGCGGGTTACGCGCTCAGGCGCGACCCGGGAGCACGCGCAGGTGACCGCGGCGCCCGGAGGGGCCGTCCGGCTCGGGCGCGGGAGCGGGTTTGTCGGAACGGCCGGCCTCACGCACGGCCTCGGCCAGCGCCGTCAGCTCGTCGGCCGACGGGTCCGGCGCGGCGAACGCGCCTTCGTGCCGGACGACTTCCCAGCCCTTCGGGACGGTCAGCCGCAGCGCGTGGGCTTCGCAGAGGTCGTAGGAGTGCGGCTCGGAGGCGGTGGCCAGCGGGCCGACGACGGCGGTGGAGTCGCTGTAGGCATACGTCAGCGTGGCCACAGCCGGCTCCAGGCAGCCGGTACGCGAACACTTCCGTACGTTCCGCACGATCCGAAACGATAGCGCGTCGCCGCAAGGTAGGAGGAGCGACACGCGCTGGGACGCGCCGACCGCATAGACTTCCGGAGTGGCGACGGCTCGTGACTACCGACAGCGGCGGCGCCTGCGACGGGACCGGCACGGCCGGGGCCTGCGCGGGACGCTGTACCCGGCGACCCTGCCCGCCGCCGCGAGCCGCGCGGAGCGGTTCGACGCGCTGGTGCTCGACGCGCTCGAACCGATCGAGGCCCGCTGGCGCCACGAGCTGACGAAGCTCGACGTGGCGGTGGACGACGTCCCGGAGATCCGCGAGAACGGCCACTCCCCGGCGGACGGCGTGCTCCACGACGGCGCGGTGCCGCTGTCGCGCCTGGTCCCGGCCGGTGTGGACCGCACGGGCCTGCCGACCCGCGCCCGGATCGTGCTGTACCGGCGGCCGCTGGAGGCGCGGGCGAAGGACCCGTCGGAGCTGGCCGAGCTGGTGCACGACGTGCTGGTGGAGCAGGTGGCGGGGTACCTGGGCGTGGAGCCGGACGTCATCGAAGGCGAGTAGCGCCCGGCCCAGAGCCGGGTCAAGGGCGGCGCCGGGCCGGGACCGCCGTCAGCACCGTGAACAGGACCGCCGCCAGCTGGGCCAGCAACAGCAGGTTCCGCTCCGTCCCCGGGTACTCCACCGTCACCTCCGACGACGCCGGCGGCACCGACACCGACACCTGGTGCCCCCACGCCGGCACGATCGGCACGCTCTTGCCGCCGACCGAAGCCTTCCAGCCCGCTTCCTGCTCCGCCGCCAGCACCAGCAGGCGGCCGGTCGGGCCGTCCGACACCCGGACGCGCACGTCCGGAAGACCCGCCTGCACCGGCGCCACGCCCGGCGCCAGACCCGGTGCGCCGCCGCCCGTGACCGCTGCCTTCGCCTGCTCCGGCGAGATCAAGATCACCTGGCCCGCCGGGGCGAGCAGGCGGAGCACGCCGCGGCCGTCCGACGTCGGGGCGGCCACCGACACCAGGTCCTTCGCCAGTGGCGGGTACGCCCGCGGGTCCGCGCCCGGCGGCAGCACCACGTACTCCACGCCGGCGGCGGCCGCGGCCGCGAACGTGCGCTGGACCGCCGCCGCGTCGCCCTGGCCGAGGTCGCGGCGCCACGCCGCCAGGCGGGCCGGGGTGCCGGGGGTCGGGGCCAGTTCGTCGTCGCCGTAGTGGGGCAGGCGGCCGCCGATCTGGCGGGTCGCGTCGGCCGCCAGGTCGAGCACCGACCGGCCGGACGCCGACAGCTCCGCCGCGACTTCGGGGGCCAGCGCGGGCCGCGAGCCCGCGCGCAGCGGGCCCTGGCCGCCGACGGCGACGGCGCCGCCCGCCAGCGCCAGGAACACCACCACGCCGGCCACCGCCATCACCTGCGGCAGCCACGGCGACGGCACGCCCGCCGAACCGCCGCGCTGCCACGAACCCAGCACGACCCACAGCAGGCCGGCGCCGATGATCAGCAGCGGGACGCCCGCGTAGCCGTGCGCCGCCGCGCCGCCCTGCATCGGGGGCGCCGTCACGAGCCGCACCAGGACCAGGCCGCCCGCGCCCAGCGCCGCCAGCGCGAGGCCGCCCGCGGCGAGCTTCGTCGGGCGGACGACCACCGCCACGAGGGCCGCGGCGATCACCGCGACGCCGATCGGCCACGCGCCGGGCCCGCCGGGGTCGAGGCCGGCCAGGTCGGTGCCGGACACCGCCGCGGCCGCGCCGCCCAGGCCCTGGACGAGCAGTTCCGGGTGCCGCAGCAGCACGGTCGGCCACGGCAGCAGCAGCGCCAGCGGCAGCAGCACGACGATGCCGACCGACGCGATCCGCCGGGCCAGTCCCGTCGGGGCCGGCAGCACGACGAACCCGACCAGCAGCCCGGCGAGCGCGAGCCCGTGCGCCAACGGGGAAAACGCGCCGAGCAGCGCCACCCCGAACGCCGACAGCGCGGACACGTGCAGCCAGCGCGTGTCCGCGTGGACGAGCAGCCCGGCGATGCCCGCGGCCACCAGCGGCAGCACCAGGTGCACCACGACGACGTCGAGCCGGCCCTGCGCCACCCCGGCGGTCGCGGCGGGCAGGAGCGCGTACGTCGCCGCGACGACCGCGCGAACCCAGCGTCGGACGCGAAGCCGCCTCGTCGCCGCGTACGCGCTCAGCGCCGCCAGGGGGATGTCGCCGAGGAGCAGGATCGCGACGAGCGCGGCCGGGCAGCCGAGCGGGGCGAAGACCGCGCCGAGCGTGCCGAGCACCGGCAGCGTCGCCGACGCCGGAGCGCCGGTGCCGCCCGCGATCGCGTGCCACGGCGCGAGGTACGACGACCACAGCTCGCCCAGCCCGCCGACCGGGAGCAGCTTGCCGCCGAAGAGGTCGAGGCCGAGCCGGGCGCGGTTGACGACCAGCCCCAGCGCGGTCATCACGACGAGCAGCACCACCGGCGGCGCGAAGATCGTGGCCGCGAGCACCCGCCGCCGGTTCACCTCGACGAAGACGAGTTCGGGCTCGGCCGCTTCGTCGGAAACCGGTCCGTCGGAAGCCGGTTCGGCGGAGACCGGTTCCGGCGCCGGGGTTTCCGGCAGCGCGACGGCGACGAGCGTGCCCGGCCGCCGCAGCCCGGACCCGCGCGAGCTGAGCCCGCGCAGCGCGCCGGCCGGCAGCGCGCCGGGCCCGACGGGACGGGTCTCGCGGGCATCGAGCGCCTCCGGCGTCACCCACGCCGACTCGGTTTCGACGGTCTCGGGGACCCGGCCGAGCGCGACGTCGCTCTCGACGCCCCGGCGCACCAGGCCGACCACACCCGCGCGGAAAGCGTTGCGGAGCCGGGTGACGCGTCCGGTGAAGAGCCCGCGAACCGTGCCCGGCCGCGGATTCCGCCGCCGGCGGGCACGGGCGGCGCGCAATCCGCCGCGTCCACTGAGGAGGTACGCGGCCGCGGCGAACTCGGCCCGCGCTTCGCCGGTGCGGCGCAGCAGGACGAAGGCGAGCGCGCGCAGCACCGAGAGCACCGGGAGCCGGATCATCCCCAGCCAGAAGGAAAACGGCGAGCAGTTCACCAGGAAGACGCGCAGGCCGTGAGCGCGGTTCGTGGCGGACAGGGACGCGGTGACGGCGTCCGCCGCGCGCCGGCCGGTCGTGACGGCGCGCGCGTGCCGCACCCGCGCGGTCGGCACCGAGAGGACGAGCCCGCCGGCGGCGTTGGCGCGCCAGCCGAAGTCGAGATCCTCGCGCAGCAACGGGAATCCGGGGTCGAAGCCGCCGAGGTCGTCCCAGGCGTCGCGGCGCACGAGGGACCCCGCGCTGGGCACGGCGAGCACCTCGGCCGGTTCGTCGCCGAGCGCGGCGATCTGCTGGCGGTGCCCGGACGCGTCGGTGGACAGGCCGGCTTCGACGATCAGCCGTGGATCGGTCCAGTCGAGCCCGAGCGCGCCGAGCACGGTCGCCGACGGCGTTTTCGTGGCGACGCGCAGGAGTTCGTCGAGGCAGTCCGGCTCGGGCGCGCAGTCGTCGTGCAGCAGCCACAGCCACGACCCGGGGTCGCCCCAGCGTTCGGTCGCGTGCTCGACGGCTTCGGCGACCGCGGCGGCGAAGCCGGTGTCGCTCGAAAGTGTGATGACCCCGGACAGCACGGGAGAAGAATCCGACCCGGCGTCCTCGGCCGCTTCGGCGAGCAGCCGCGGGGTCGCGTCGGTGGATCCGGTGTCGACGGCGAGCACGTGCCGGGGCCGGACGGTGCTGCGGCGCAACGAAGAAAGCGCCAGCGGCAGCCAGTTCTCACCGTTGTGACAGACCACAATGGCCAGAACGGGCGCGGTGCGCAGGACGGGCGGCGCGGCGGTGCGGGGCAACGAACGCTCCAGATCAGGCGGCGGGTCGGTGCGGCCACCCTACGGCCCCGGTCCGTCACCCGGTGGTGAACCCACGCCGAGCGTTCACCACGTGGAATCACCGGTGACGCGACGCATCACCGGTGACTCCCCCTCAAACGACGCGTTTCTTCAGCTTGCGGCGCTCCCGCTCGGACAGACCGCCCCAGATGCCGAAGCGCTCGTCGTGGGCCAGCGCGTACTCAAGGCACTCGTCCTTGACCTCGCAGCCCAGGCAGATCCGCTTGGCTTCACGGGTGGAGCCGCCCTTCTCGGGGAAGAACGCCTCCGGGTCCGTCTGCGCGCACAGAGCGCGTTCCTGCCAATCCTGCTCTTCCTCGGTGGCATCGATGAGCTCGGTGAGATCTCCCAGAGCCTGCTCCGGGATCTCGCCCCAACCCATGACGTGCCCCCATTCCTTACCATCGGCTTCCAACCGCACGTCCGCCTCCTCGCTCCCTAGCACTCCCCAGGCTGGCGGTGGTGAAACGACACTCGCCGCCCCCTCTGGCGGCGAATGACATCACTGTGATTACACCCGTGTAGTGCGGTCAGGTCAAGCGGAGTAGCGAGTTCGGGGGACGTCGGAGCCCGATCGCGCAAGGGGACACGCCGGTAACTTCACACCGGGCATACGGAAGACTGGGACTCGTGCAGAAGTCAGCAGTGCGCCCCAGCCCGGTCTTCCTCGGCATCCTCGCGCTCACCGTCGCCGGCGGGGCGATGGCCGCGTTCGGTGACATCAACACCGTTTTCGTCCGCGACCGCGACCCGCTGCTCATCGCGGGCGTCGTGATCTTCGTCGCCGCCGGCTGGGTGGCGTCGCTGTCGCTGCACGAGTTCGGCCACGCGATGGTCGCCTACCGCGGCGGCGACTACAGCGTCGCCCACAAGGGTTACCTCACCCTGGACGTGCGGAAGTACACCGACCCGGTCCTGTCGATCGTCCTGCCGCTGATCTTCCTCATCATCGGCGGCATCCCGCTCCCCGGCGGCGCGGTCTGGATCAACCGCGGCGCGCTGCGCTCGCGCGGGACGTCGTCGTGGGTGTCGCTGGCGGGCCCGCTGAGCAACCTCGCGGTCGGCGCGGCGCTGGCACTGGTGGTCGCGCTGGTCCCGATGGCGGGCGGCCTGGTGATCGCGATGTCCTACCTGGCGCTGCTGCAGATCGTGACGTTCATCCTCAACATCCTCCCGATCCCCGGCCTCGACGGCTGGGGCGCGATCGAGCCGTACCTGCCCCCGCGCGCCCGGGAGATCGGCGCGCAGGTCCGCCCGTGGGCGCCGATCATCCTGTTCGCGATCCTGTGGTTCATCAAGCCGGCGAACGCGCTCCTGTGGAACGCCTCGTACTCGATCTTCGGCGCCTTCGGGGGCTATGTGGACGGTGCGCAGATCGGGTTCAGCGTCTTCCAGTTCTGGAACTGAGGTTTGGCGGGAGCACCGCGCGGGAAGCTCAGGTGCGGTGCTCCGTCAGCTCGGTGCGCCGCGACCAGTGCTCGGTGATACAGGCCGGATCATCGCCGCGAGGCGCGTGATGCAGGCGGCATCATCGACCCCACCACCCCGCGGGGAAGCTCAGGCACGGTGCTCCGTCAGCCAGACGTGCGCGCGTTTCCACGCCACCCGCAACCCCGACCGCTCGCCGAGGTAGTCGCCCGCCGCGCCGACGACCGGCAACATCCCGATCGCACGGTGCAGGAAGTTGCCGCGCGGGCGCTTCTCCAGTTCCCCGGTGATCCCGAGCAGCCCCCGCCCGAGCCGCCACAGCGTGCGCCCGGCCGCCTTGATCGTCGCCTTGCCGTGCTTCTTCTCCGACGCCGTCAGTTCCTCGGTCAGCTTCGCGGCTTCGTCCGCCTCGGCGGCTTCGTCGTGCTCCGCATGCTTGCCCGCCGCGAGGTCCGCGTCGATGTCGCGCTCGAAGAGCACCCAGGCGATGAGCCGCACGCGCGTACCGACGTCCGTGACGCCGTACTCGCCCGCGATGGCGCACAGCAGCAGCCCCTGCGACGCCGCGCCCAGCGCGTCCTGCACCGGCAGCCGGTCGGCCAGCGCGCCGCCCAGGCCCGGGATCGACGTCAGCAGCGCCGTGAAGCGGCCGACGCGGTTCATCCACCAGCTCGACCGGTCGTAGCCCGTCATCCGGGCCCACGCCGCCGTGCCGGGGACCTTCACCGACGTCACGCCGTGGATCAGCTTCGCCTTCAGGCCCGACTCGACCTCGACCAGGTCGTCCGCCGCGCGAGCCTGGAGGCCGAACGGGTCGGACTCGCGCAGCGCGTCCAGCATCGGCCCGCACGCGCGCACGAACGGCCGCAGCACCGCCACGACCTGATTGTCGGAGATCGCCTCAGCCACGTCCCGCTCCCCTTCCCACCGCACGGCCCAGCCCGCCGCCGAGCACCAGCGCGCCCGGCAGCGCGCTCGCGCCGAGCAGCAGCAGCGCCCGCCAGTCCTGGATCAGCACCAGGTCACCGCCTGGCCCCAGCATGCCGACCCCGAACACGACGAGCACCCACACGGCCAGGGGTACCCACGAAAGAGCGGGCCGCACCAGCTTCCCCGCGGTCGACACCAGCCACGGCGTGGTGACGGCGCCGACCAGGACGGTCACCGGCAGCGGCACGACCCCGATCCGCAGCGGCAGGAAGAACAGCTCGAGCAGCGCCAGCAGCACCGTGTCGAAGCCGAGCAGCAGCAGGAACAGCCGTTGCTCCCAGGTCAGCGGCTCCACGGTCACAGTCCGCCGAACAGGTCGTCCGCCGCACCCTCGCGGGGGCCGTGCGCCAGGACGAAGAAGTCCTGCGCGGCGATCGGCTGGGCGACCTCGTTCGTCAGCGCGAAGTACGGGACGAGACCGTCGACGACGGCGAGCTGCGTCGCGTGCGCGCGCAGCGCCGCCACCTTCGCCGGGAGGTGCGCGGCGACGTCGAGCACCGTCGTGATCTCTTCGTCCGGCGTCGTGGGCAGCTCTTCGTCGGCCGGGACGCCGTATTCGGGCGCGCCGGCACGCAGCGCGCTCAACCCGGTGCGCACCGCGTTCTTCGACGCCACCGTGTGGAACACCCGCGCCACCGACTCCGCCCGCGGGGCCGCCGCCATCGTGATCTCGTGCGCGCGGATGTGGTCGGGGTGGCCGTAGCCGCCGAACGCGTCGTAGGTGACGACGACCTGGGGGCGCACCTCGTCGAGGATCTCCGCCAGCTGCGTGGCCTGCTCTTCGGCGCTGCCCCCGGTGAACGCCCGCGGGTGCGACGCCGACGGCGTGCCCGCCATGCCCGAATCGCGCCACCGGCCGATCCCGCCGAGGTAACGGTGCCGCGTCACCCCCAGCGCGGCGCACGCGGCCTTCAGCTCGCTGACGCGGTAGCCACCCAGCTGGTCGGCGGCCCAGGCGCCCAGCCCGGACAGCTCCGCCAGGCCGGGCATGATCTCGCCTTCCTCACCCAACGTGCAGGTCACCACGGTCACCTCGGCGCCTTCGGCGGCGTATCGTGCGATCGTGGCGCCGGTGGTGATGCTCTCGTCGTCGGGATGGGCGTGGACGAGCAGCAGCCTGCGCGGTACCGGGGAGATCACGGGTTGAGCGTAATTCCCGTGCTCCGACCTTCGTCGGGGACACCCTCGGTTATCCTCGCGCGAGTCGCGACCGCCGCGTCGCGATCGTCTGTACCCCCACGAAGGGCATCTTGGTGAGCACTGAAGCAACTTCGGCGGACGTCGCCGGCGTGTCCGGATCCGTTCTGTCGATCTCCGACCTCAGCGTGTCGTTCCAGACCGAGGACGGCGTCGTGAACGCCGTCAAGGGCATCGGGTTCGACGTGCAGCCCGGCGAGATCGTCGCCGTGGTCGGGGAGTCCGGGTCCGGCAAGTCCGTCACGTCGATGTCGGTGCTGGGCCTGCTGCCCAAGACCAGCCGGATCGCCGGCGAGCTGCGCCTCGGCGAGCGCAACCTGGCGGATCTCAAAGAGAAGGAAATGCAGAAGATCCGCGGCAACCAGGTCGCGATGATCTTCCAGGAGCCGATGACCGCGCTGAACCCGGTCTACACGGTCGGCTGGCAGCTGCGCGAGTCCCTCCGCTCGCACCTCGACATCTCGAAGGCCGCCGCGGACAAGCGCGCGGTCGAGCTGCTCGACATGGTCGGCATCCCGAACCCGGAGCTGCGGTTCAAGCAGTACCCGCACCAGCTCTCCGGCGGTCTGCGCCAGCGCGTCGTGATCGCCATGGCGATCTCCTGCGACCCGAAGGTCATCATCGCCGACGAGCCGACCACCGCGCTCGACGTCACGGTCCAGGCCGAGATCCTCGGCCTGCTGCGCAAGCTGCGCGACACGCTCGACACGGCGATCGTGCTGATCACCCACGACATGGGCGTCGTCGCCGACATGGCCGACCGCGTCATCGTCATGTACCAGGGCGAGATCGTGGAAGAGGCGCCGGTGCGCGAGCTGTTCGCGTCGCCGAAGGAGGACTACACCCGGCGGCTGCTCGCCGCGGTGCCGGTGCTCGGCCAGCGCCCCGAGGGCCGCCGGCTGCTCGACGACACGGGCATCGACGCCGACAGCACCGAGGCCGCCAAGATCGCCGAGGAGATCCGGCTGGCCGACGCCGAGCTGGAGGCCGTGATCGAGGAGGCCGCGCCGGCCCTCGAGATCAAGAACCTCGTGCTCGAGTACCCGGGCCGCCGCGGCCAGGCCAAGAACCGCGCGGTGGACGACGTGTCGCTGACCATCGCCAAGGGCGAGATCGTCGGCCTGGTGGGCGAGTCGGGTTCGGGCAAGTCGACGGTCGGCCGCTGCGCGATCCGCCTGCTCGACCCGACCGAGGGCACGGTGTCCATCGCGGGCAAGGACATCACGAAGATGTCGGCGAAGGAGCTTCGCCCGCTTCGCCGGTACTTCTCGATCGTGTTCCAGGACCCGGCGTCCACGCTGGACCCGAAGATGACGATCGGCGAGTCGATCGCCGAGCCGATGGTGCTGCACAAGGTGCTCTCCGGCAAGGAGCTGTCGGCGCGCGTGCGCTCGCTGCTCGACAAGGTCGAGCTGGGCGGGCACTACATGAACCGCTACCCGCACGAGCTCTCCGGCGGCCAGCGCCAGCGCGTGGCCATCGCCCGCGCGCTGTCCCTCGACCCGGCCCTGCTCATCGCGGACGAGCCGACCTCGGCGCTGGACGTGTCGGTGCAGGCCCGCGTGCTGGACCTCTTCCTCGACCTGCAGCAGTCGCTGCAGTTCGCGTGCCTGTTCATCAGCCACGACCTCGCGGTGGTCGACCTGCTCGCCGACCGCGTCGCGGTGATGCAGCACGGCAAGCTGGTCGAGGTCGGTACCCGTGACCAGGTGCTGCACTCGCCGCAGCAGGAGTACACGAAGCGCCTGCTGTCGGCGGCGCCCGTGGCGGACCCGGTGCTGCAGGCCGAGCGCCGCGCGGCCTGGGAGGCCGGCCGGCTGGCCCCGGTGGCCGACTGAGGCCCTGACGCGCTGAAGGGCCCCTGCCTGGCTTTCAGGCAGGGGCCCTTCGCTGTGCGAAAATCGGCCCATGTCGACCACGCGAAAGGGCAATGGCGCGTAGACCGCCGGCCCGGGTCCGCGCGGACTCCCCTCGCCGCCGCACGGCGGGCGAGCGGGTCCCCACGCTCAGCGGCCTCTCACCTCGGGGGCTGGCGAGCCTCGTCCGCCTCGAACGCACGCGGCTGTGGCCCGGGGCCGCGGCCGAGGCGCTGCGAGCGTGGGAAGCGTTCGTGCGCCACCCGTTCCACCGCCTGTGGGACCCGGCGTCCGGGTGCGGAGTCCTTCAGTGCTGCCCCGATCCCGACGAGCTGCGCCACGTCCTGGACCTCGTCGCCCACGCCCTGCCGGCCGAAGACGCCCGAGCCTTCCGCGAACGGGTGGCCGCCGCGGCCGAGCTGTGGTGACCGCGCTCAGCCCACGCGGATGCGGGGGTCCAGGATGCCGTACAGCAGGTCCGCGACCAGGTTCGCGATCACGACGCTCGCCGCGATCACCACCAGCCAGCCCATCAGCACCTGCGGGTCGTTCTTGTTGACCGCCTCGACCAGCAGCGTGCCCATGCCGTGCCAGTTGAAGACCGTCTCGGTGATGATCGCGCCCGTCACCGTGGCGCCGAAGTTGACCGAGAACAGCGTCATCACCGGGATCAGCGCGTTGCGGAACGCGTGGCGCCAGATCACGCGGCTGTTCGAGACGCCCTTGGCGCGCGCTGTGCGCACGTAATCGGCGCCCAGCACCTCCAGCATCGACGCGCGCTGAAACCGGCTGTACGCGGCGAACGTGATGGCCATGATGGACAGCGTCGGCAGCAGGAACGCGCCGACGTACTTCGCGAGCGCGTCGCCCACCCCGGTCGCCGACAGGCTCTCCGGGCTCGTCGTGCGCAGCCAGGGGTCGCCGAGGACGTCGGCCAGGCCGAGGTCGCGGACCCAGATGTTGGCGCGGATCGCGTAGCCCTTCAGCACGATCGCCACGCAGAAGATGGGCATCGAGAACATCAGGAACGCCAGCGTCGTCGCGGCGTAGTCCCAGATCGAGTACTGCTTGACCGCCGCCAGGACCCCGACCAGCACGCCGAAGACCAGCGCCAGCACGGACGCCGCCAGCACCAGCTCCAGCGTCACGTTGAACGCGGCCATGACCTTCGGCGCCACCGGCGTGAACGCGTTGCCCTGGGCGATCGAGATGCCCCAGTCGCCGGTCAGGAAGTGGCCGAGCCAGGTGAAGTAGCGGGCGATGACGCTCTGGTCGAGGCCGAGCTTGTGCTCGGTGTCGGCGATCGCCGCCGCGCTGATGCCCGGTTTGCTGCGGAGCTCGCCCAGCGGGTCGCCGGTGTTGGCCACCATGACGAAGCAGAGGAACGTGCCGACCAGCAGGACCGGGATGGAGATGGCCAGCCGCCTGAGCACGTAGAGCACAAGGTTCATCCGAAACCCCCAGGTCCGGCGATCCCGCGGCGAGAACGAGCGCGGGGGTGACCGGAACCCCGGTCACCCCCGCGTCGCGCGTTCAGGCCTTCATTCTCCGCTGGCGCGGGTCGAAGGCGTCGCGAAGACCGTCACCGATGAAGTTGATCGTCAGTGAAATCAGCACGAGCACGATGAACGGCCCGAAGAACAGCGCCGGCCGCGTCTGCAGCTGGGCGTAGTTCTCCAGGATGACGCGGCCCAGCGAGGTGTCGGGCAGCTGGACACCGAGGCCGATGAACGACAGCGCGGCTTCCGCCAGCACGGCCTGCGCGACCGCGAGGGTCGCGTTGACCGTGATGCTGCCGACCATGTTCGGCACCAGGTGCTTGAAGATGATCCGGAACGTGCCGGCGCCCGAAGCGCGCGCCGCGTCGACGAACTCGCGCTGGGACAGCGACATCGCTTCGGCGCGGGTGATGCGGGCGATCTGCATCCAGCCGAACGCCGCCAGGACCAGCGCGACGATGTACCAGGAACCGCCGCCGAACACCTTGGCGAGGATGGCCGCCGCGGCGATCTGCGGGATGATCAGGAACAGGTCCGTCACCCGCGAGATCGCCGAGTCGGAGAACCCGCGCAGGTAGCCGGCGACCGCGCCGAACACGACGCCGATGACGGTCGCGAGGATCGACACGGTGAGCGCGATCAGCAGCGAGTACTGCGTCCCGCGGAGCACCTGGGACACCATGTCCTTGCCGACCTGGGTCGTGCCCAGCGGGAAGTCCCCGCTCGGCTTGGCGAAGGACGGGAACGAGCTGTCCTGGTAGCTGTGCTTCCAGAAGATCGGCATGATCACGCTGATCAGCACGATCAGCAGCAGCACCGCCGTCGAGGCCATCGCCAGCTTGTGGTGCAGGAACTTCCGCAGGACCAGCTTGCCCTGGCTGCGCGGCTCCGGCAGCGCGTCCGGCGGGAGCGTGCCGTCGGCGGCCGCTTTTTCCGTCGCGAGAAGAGAGTTCAAGTCAGCCAACGCGAATCCTCGGGTCCAGGATGCCGTACATCAGGTCGGCGATCAGGTTGGCGACGATGACACTGCTGGCGATCACCACGAGCCAACCCATCATCACCTGAGTGTCGTTCTTGGTGACGGCTTCCACCAGCAATGTGCCCATACCGTGCCAGTTGAACACCGTCTCGGTGATGATGGCGCCGGCCAGGACCGAGCCGAAGTTCACCGAAAACAGGGTCGTCACGGGGATCAGGGCGTTGCGGAACGCGTGCCGGAAGATGACGCGGCCGTTGCCGAGCCCCTTGGCGCGCGCGGTGCGCACGTAGTCCGAGCCCATGACCTCGAGCATCGAGGCGCGCTGGAACCGGCTGTACGCGGCGAAGCTGATCGCCATGATCGACAGCGTCGGCAGCAGGTACGCGCCGATGGTGCTGGTTATGAAGTCCCCGACGCCGTCGGTCCGCAGCTGCTCCGGGCTGGTCGTGCGCAGCCACGGGTTGCCCAGGACGTCCGACAGGCCCAGGTCGCGCACCCAGCCGTTGATCTCGATCGCGTAGCGCTTCAGCACGATCGCGACGCAGAAGATCGGCATCGAGAAGAGCAGGAAGGCGAGGGTGGTCGCGATGTAGTCGATGATCGAGTACTGCTTCACGGCGGCCAGGACGCCGACGATGATGCCGATGATCAGCGCGAGGATCTCGGCGCCGACGACGAGCTTGAAGGTGACGCCGAAGGCGGCCATCACCTTGGGGGCCACCGGCGCGAGGGCGTTGCCCTGCGCGATGGAGATGCCCCAGTCGCCGCTCAGGAAGTCACCGAGCCACGTGAAGTAGCGCGGGATGATGCCCTGGTCGAGACCGAGCTTGGCGGCCGTCGCGGCCAGCGCTTCCTTGCTGATCTGCGGGTTCTGGCGCAGTTCGCCCAGCGGGTCACCGGTGCCGGCGACCATGACGAAACACAAGAAAGTCCCGACCAGCAGGACGGGAATCGATATCGCCAGACGGCGAAGGATGTAGATCACCAGGTTCAACGAACTGCTCCTCATCCGGGCCTGGTCGTCAGAAGTGCGCTGGACCGCTACCCGGTTGTCTACCGTAGTGGCGGTAACCCTACGGTCAACAGCTACTTCCGGTGGGTACCGGGGCCCGGCTTGTGGCCGGACCCCGGTACCTCCCAGGTCATCTGGAGCGAGGGGAAAGAAGAGGCGGGACGAGCCCTACTTCTTCTGCTCCCACTCGCCGACGTTCCACAGCACACCGTCGTACGACTGCATGTAGACGCGGTCGATGCCCTTGAACGCCCACATGCTCGGCGTCTGGAACAGCGGCAGGGTCGCGTAGTCGTCCGCGATGGCCTTGTCGGCCTCCTGGTACTTCTGCAGCTTGACCTGCTCGTCGGTCGCCTTCACGGCGGCGGTGTAGGCGTCGTCGATCTTCTTGTCGCACAGCGCCTGGTAGTTCTGCTCACCACCGTTGTCCGGGCAGACGTAGATCGACTTCGACTCCGCCTTGAAGGGCTGGGCCGACCAGCCGAACAGCGCGACGTCGTAGTCACCGGTCGAGACGCGGCCACCCTTGAGGAAGTTGGCGTCGGTCTCGTCCTTGACCTCGATGCCGGCCGCCTTGGCCTGCGAGATGATGATCTCGACGGTCTGGCTGCGGCGCGCGTTCTGGTTGTGCGTGATCTTGAACGAGGCACGCACACCGTTCTTCGCGAAGATGCCGTCGGCACCCTTGACCCAGCCGGCGTCGGTCAGCGTCTTGGCCGCCGCGTCGGCGCCCAGGCCCGCCTTGCTGCTGTACAGGTCGGTGTAGCCCTCTTCACCCTGGAAGAAGACGACGCTGTTCAGCGGCTCCGCGTCCGCCTGGACCTCCTTGAGCAGCTTGTCCGTGATCTCCTTGCGGTTGACCGACTCGAGGAACGCCTTGCGGAGGTCCTTGTCGGCGAACATGCGCTTGAAGTTCAGGTCGAGGTGCTCGTAGGTCAGCTGCGAGGCCGAACCGTAGGTCACGCCCTGGGCCGCGAGGCCCTTCATCGTCTGGGCCGCGGTGGCGTCCGGCTGGGTCGACGCCGCGACGTCGATCTCACCGTTCTGCAGCGCGGTCGCCATCGCCTTGGTGTCTTCCATGGCGCGGACGATGATCTTCGACGGGCCACCCTTGCCGCCGACCCACATCGGGTTCTTCTCGAGGGTGACGGCCTTCTGGTTGGCGTCGAACGCGGTGATCTTGTACGGGCCCGACGACGGCATGATGTCCGCCTTGAAGCCCTTCCACTCGTTCGACCAGAAGTCACCGGCGGCCTTGATCTGCGCCGGGTCGCCGGTCGGGGCCAGCTTCGTGATGTCCGCGATGCCGGTCTTGGCCTCGAGGACGTGCGCGGGCATGATCGCCGGCGCGTTGAACAGGCCCTTGTAGTCCAGGTAGGGCTCGCTGTAGTCCGTGACGAAGGTCAGGTTGTCCTTGCACGTCGCGGTCTTGATCAGCGAGTACCCGGTGGTCGAGGCCGAGTTGAACGGGTTCTTGCCGTCCGGGCCCTTGGCCAGGCCGCTCTGCGACAGCCACGCCAGGTACAGGTCCTTGCAGTCGTACGCCTGCCCGTCCGACCACTTGACGTTCGGCTTGATCTTGTAGGTGACCTGCTGCGGGTCCTTCTGCGTGACGTCCCACGACTCGAAGACGTCGTTGTTCAGCAGCACCTTGTTGTTGCCGTCGAGCTTCAACGTACCGGAGAGCACCGCGGTCAGGACGTAGTTGTTGTACGAGCTGTTGGTGTCCGGGGTCTGGTTGTTGTACCCCGAGTACCCGTCGTCGATACCGATCGTGACCGTGCCGTCGTACCCCGGGGTGTCCGCGAGCTTGAACAGGTCACCGGTCTCGGCCTTGCCGGCAGCCATCGACTTGACGTCGGTCGACGATCCGTTCTGATCGGTGCTGCCCGAACCCGAATCACCACCGCTGCAGGCGCTCAGCAGCAGCGAAGCGCCGGCGACGAGCGACAAAGCGGAGACTGCTTTGGATCTCCTCATGAAGTGTGCCCTCCTAGCACTGAGCCCTTGAATATCGGGACAAGGGCCCACACCGCTCCGGTTTGGATGGGCCGGAGCCTACGACACGCCAAGCGACACTCAACTGGCGCACTGCGGGAGCACGCTAGAAAGGAAAAGCACCGACAGTCACCAGTTCAGGGTCGATCGTGACCAAAGGGTGACTTCCAGTGGACATCCAGAAATACGACGGTTACCTCACGGATTCACGGCCACCCACTCGAAGGCGTCGGTGAAGATCACCCGGTAGTACTGAATGCGTAGTCGCGTGATTACTTCGGGCCGCGAGTCCAGTTCACCGCGGACCCGAATGGGCCCACCATGGGGGGACCTGGTGTGACGCCCGAGATGCCCGATCCGATCGCCAGGGTGTCAGCCAATTGGAACAACGGGATCACCACGTTCTGACGCCAAAGTTCAGGCTCAAGGGTGGTGAGGGCTTCGGTGGCGGGCGTCGATCCGGACAGCGCCGCGTCGATCGACGGCTGCAGCGCCGGGTCGCAGAAGCCGGCCGAATTGCCCGGAACGACGGGCTTGGCCGGGTCGGCGCCGGTGGCCGTCTGCTCGGGGCGGCAGCCGAAGGTCGACGCGAGCACCGAGGCCGGGTCGCCGCCGACCGCCTGCGGCACGACCGCGATGTCGATCCCGACGTTGCCCGCCGAGTCGCCGGTCGGCTGCTGGACGCCGTTGACGACCGGCATCGCGAGCAGGCCGCCGAACAGGTCGCGCGGCTGCGGGGTGATCGCGTTGACCTCGATGCCCTGCGCGACGAGCTGGGCGGTGAGCTCCTTGGCGATCGACGCGTACGGCTCCTGGGTGCCCGGGGAGGCGATCACGAGCGAGAGCGCCTTGCCGTTCTTGCGCCAGGTGCCCGCCGTCTTGGCGTAACCCGCCGCCTTCAGCGACTGCTCGGCCTTGGCGACGTCGGGCGCGGTCGGCGGGCCGGGCGGGATGGTCGCCGCGTACCCGGCTTCCGACGGCGCCTTGACCTGGGCGTCGGCGTGCAGCGTCGACGACGGGCCGCCGGCTACGCCCTCGGTGATCAGCTTGTTCCGGTCGAGGAACGCGGCGACCCCGGCGCGGACCTGGGCGTCCTGCAGGGTGGCGCTGACCGGGCGCAGCAGCACGCCGGCCACCACCGGCCGGGCCACCGTGTGCAGCCGCACGGCCGCGCCCAGCTCGCCGAGCCGCTTGAGCTCGTCGCCGCTGGTCCGGGCCAGCGCGAACTGGTCGTTGCCGCTCTGCAGCGCGGCCAGCAGGGTGTTCTGGTCCGACCGGCGCAGCACGATCCGGTCGATCGCCGCGGGCTTCTCCCAGTAGCGCTCGTTGCGCTCGAGGATGACCTCGCCGCGGGCGGTGTCGATGCTCTTGATCGAGAACGGGCCGGCCACGGCCGGGAAGTTCGCCGCGAGCGCGCCGCGCCAGCCGTCGGGCGCGTCCTTGAGCAGGTGGGCGGGCAGCAGGCCGGAGAACAGCGCCTGCCAGCCGGGGTACGGCTTGGCGAAGGTGACCTCGACGCGCTTGCCGCCCTCGCGGGACTGCAGGTCGGTGATCTGCCGGTAGCCGGCGGGCTCGATGACGCCGGGCTGGTCGCGCATCTGCGTGCGCAGGTAGTCGAAGTCCTCGGCGGCGATGGGCGCGCCGTCGGACCAGGACGCGTCCGGCCGGATCTCGTAGGCGACCACGAACGGCTGCTGCGAGACCACCTCGGCGGACTTCATGAGGTTCTTGTCGAGTTGGGTGCTGCCGTCGTCCTTCTGGCGGAACACCGAGGGCAGCAGCAGCTGCGACAGCGCCGAGGTCACCTGGGACGAGTCCGCGAGGTTGTGCGGGTTGTACCCGCCGAGCACGTCGTCGACGCCGACGACGATCTGCGACGGCGTCTTGCCGGTGGTGGACACCGGCGTCACCGACGAGGACACCACCGGGGGTGGCGGGGTGTTGGAGCACGCGGTGAGCAGCACGGCCGCGAGTGCCAGTACCGGCACCGCCTTGCGATTCACCCGCACGCCCCGTTCCTCCCAGATTCAGCCGATCGGGTCAGCCATGCTCCCACGACCGCCTTCGCGGCCGGAACCGAGATTCCCATACCCGGATCGGCCGGGCGCACCGCCCCGTCGTGCCGCTATGGAAAAGGACGCGCGGACCACCGTCCGGGTTCCCGGACCGTTCCGGAACGGCGGAACGCTCGGGGACGCCGTGCGACGCCCTATAAAGATATAAGGAGAAGGCAACCGGATTTCGTGACAACGCGTCCGCCGCCTTTCCACCGGGGGTGACGGGAGAAGGCACGAAAAAGCCTCCCGGCGGCACGCGCCGGGAGGCTTTTCGCGGTCTCGCGGATCAGCCGTTGTCGCGGCTCTTGGCGCGCGAACGCTCCTTCGCGCGGGTGTTGACGTCCAGGGTGACCTTGCGGACCCGGACGACCTCCGGCGCGACCTCGACGCACTCGTCGACGGAGCAGAACTCCAGCGCCTCTTCCAGGCCCATCTTGCGCGGCCGGGCCAGCGTCTCCATCACGTCGGCGGAGGACTGACGCATGTTGGTCAGCTTCTTCTCCTTGGTGATGTTGATGTCGAGGTCCTCGAAGCGCGGGTTCTCGCCCACGACCATGCCCTCGTACACCTCGGCGCCCGGCTCGACGAAGAACGTGCCGCGGTCGGCCAGCTGGATCATCGCGTACGCGGTGACCGGGCCGGTGCGGTCGGCGACCAAGGAGCCGCTGTGGCGGGTGCGGATCTCGCCCGCCCACGGGAAGTAGCCCTCGAACACGTGGTTCGCGATGCCGGTGCCGCGGGTCTCGGTGAGGAAGTCGGTGCGGAAGCTGATCAGGCCGCGCGACGGGAGCACGTACTCGAGCTTGATCCGGCCGGTGCCGTTGCCGCTCATGTCCTCCATGCGGCCCTTGCGGGCGGCCAGGAGCTGGGTGATCGCGCCGAGGTGCTCTTCCGGCGAGTCGATGTAGAGGCGCTCGAACGGCTCGTGCAGCTTGCCGTCGATCGTGCGCAGGACCACCTGCGGCTTGCCGACGGTCAGCTCGAAGCCCTCGCGGCGCATCTGCTCGACGAGGATGGCCAGCGCCAGCTCGCCACGGCCCTGGACCTCCCAGGTGTCGGGGCGCTCGGTCGGCAGGACGCGGATCGAGACGTTGCCGATCAGCTCCTGGTCGAGGCGCGCCTTGACCAGCCGCGCGGTGACCTTGTCGCCGCCGTTGCGCCCCGCCAGCGGCGAGGTGTTGACGCCGATGGTCATCGAGATCGCGGGCTCGTCGACGGTGATCCGGGGCAGCGCCACCGGGTTGTCGACGTCGGCGAGGGTGTCGCCGATCGTGATGTCCGGGATGCCGGCGATGGCGACGAGCTCGCCCGCGCTGGCCTCGGTGGCCGGGACGCGGGTGAGCGCCTCGGTGACCAGCAGCTCGGAGATGCGGACGTTCTGCACCGTGCCGTCTTCGCGCATCCAGGCCACGGTCTGGCCCTTGCGCAGCTTGCCGGCGTGGATGCGGATCAGCGCGATGCGGCCGAGGAAGTTCGACGCGTCGAGGTTGGTGACCAGCGCCTGCAGCGGCGCGTCGAGGTCGGCGGCGGGCGGCGGCACGTGCCGGAGCAGCGTGTCGAACAGCGGGTCGAGGCTCTCGCTCTCGGGGACCTCGCCGTCGGCGGGCTGCTCGAGGCTCGCCTTGCCGGCGCGCGCGGAGGCGTAGACGACCGGGAGGTCGAGGATCGCGTCGTGGTCGGCGTCCTCGATGTCGCTGGCCAGCTCGAGCAGCAGGTCGTGGGTTTCCTCGACGACCTCGGAGATCCGCGCGTCCGGCCGGTCGGTCTTGTTGACCAGCAGGATCACCGGGAGCCGGGCCTCGAGCGTCTTACGCAGTACGAAACGGGTCTGCGGCAGCGGGCCCTCGGACGCGTCGACCAGCAGGACGACGCCGTCGACCATGGCCAGGCCGCGCTCGACCTCGCCGCCGAAGTCGGCGTGGCCGGGGGTGTCGATGACGTTGATCGTCACCTGGCCCTCGGGCGTCTGGCGGTGGATCGAGGTGTTCTTCGCGAGGATGGTGATGCCCTTTTCCCGCTCGAGCTCACCGGAGTCCATCACGCGGTCGACGACCTCGGCCCGCTCGGCGAAGGCGCCGGACTGGCGGAGCATGGCGTCGACCAGGGTCGTCTTGCCGTGGTCGACGTGGGCGACGATCGCGACGTTGCGCAGGTCGGGCCGGGTCTTACCGGTCGGCCGGCCGGTTTCGACGGTAGCGCTGGCTGCGGGCACGCGAGAACTCCTGAACTTCAAGGGGTGGGTGGCCGCGCAAGCCGTTCAGGCATCCCGTGACCGGCTCTGGTCACACGCGGACCTCACCCAGGATACCTGCCACCCCATTGTGAGCGGCCCCACGCCCCCCTGGCGGTTAGGCTGACCTAACGTGGAAACCCGGTGAAGGTCGCCGATCCGGAAGGTGCGTGCGCGTGGGCAAGAAGCACGACGACCCGCGGAAGGTCGTGCGCAAGCTGATGAAGGCCGGCAAGGTCAAGAAGAAGTGCTGCCGGTCGAAGCCGCGCTGCAAGAAGTGCCCGGTATTGGCCCTGAAGAAGGCGAAGCTGGACCTGGCCGCCTAGTGCGGGATGGCCTCGTTGACCAGCCGGAGCTCCGGCGCGGTCTTCGTCGGTGAGAACTCGATGACCTCGTACTTCGCGAGGTGCTGCACGCAGAACGGGTCGGTCGCCAGGATGGCGTCGAGCTTCCCGCGTGACATCGGCCGCGTGATGATCACGCCGCCGGTGCGCGGGTTCCGCGCCCCGGACGCCAGGAAGTGGCCGTGCTCGTACTGCTTGTTCAGCCACTCGGCGTGGTCCGGGAGTGCCAAGTCGATTTCTTCGATCGGGGCCGTGTAGTTCAGCAGGACGACATACATGGCTAAGACCGTAACCCCGTTCGCGCGAGTCCGCGTCCGGACGATGCGAAGTGGTGACGGACCGGGGTATGGTCGTGCCGTGCACGCGCAGACCTCCAGCTGGTGGCCGCCCTCGGCGGCCGTCTAGTCCTGCGCTGAACTCCCAGCGGCCGCCCCGGACGGGCGGCCTTTTTCGTGCCTTCTCCGGGGTGGTCCCACCTCGAAAGGAAGACACATGACCAAGCTGTCCGGGATCACGCCGTCCGGTCACGTCCACCTCGGCAACTACCTCGGCGCGGTTCGCCGCTGGGCGCTGGAGGGCGGCGCGGACGACCTGTACTTCGTCGCCGACCTGCACGGCATGACGACCCCGCACAACCCGGCGAAACTCCGATCACTGGCGCACGAGCAGCTGGCCGTGCTGATCGCCGCCGGCATCGAGCCCGAGCGCGTGTTCGTCCAGTCCGACCTGGCCCGCGAGCTGGGCGCGCTGACCTGGGTCCTGGAGTGCACCTGCAACTACGGCGAGGCCGCGCGGATGATCCAGTTCAAGGAGAAGTCCAAAGGTCAGGCCGGGGTGCGGCTGTCGCTGCTGACCTACCCGGCGCTGATGGCCGCGGACATCCTGCTCCAGGGCGCGGCCGAGGTCCCGGTTGGCGAGGACCAGCGGCAGCACGTCGAGCTGACGCGCACGCTCGCCAAGCGCTTCAACAGCACGTACGGCGAGGTCTTCACCATCCCGGAGGCGGTCCTCCCGCCGGCGGGCGCGCGGGTGAAGGACCTCGCCGACCCGGCGCGCAAGATGTCGAAGTCGACGCGCGACGCGGCCGGCGTGGTGTTCGCGCTGGACGAGCCGGACCAGATCCGCCGCAAGATCCGCCGCGCGGTCACCGACGGCGGTTCGGTGCCGGAGCACGACCCGGAGACCCGGCCGGGGATGGCGAACCTGCTGGAGATCCTGGCCGCCTGCCGGGGCGGCTCGCCGGCGGACCTGGCTTCGGAGTTCACCTCGTACGGCGCGGTGAAGGACGCCGTCGCCGACGCGGTGATCGACGAGCTGCGGCCACTGCGTGAACGAGCGTTAACGCTGCTCGGCGACGTCGCGGAGCTGGACCGGGTCCGCAAGGCGGGTGCCGAGCGCGCCCGCGAGCGCGGCTCCCACCGGCTCGACGCGGCCCTGCGGATGATCGGGGCTAACTGAGCAGCGCGCGCAGGTCAGGGAGCAGGATCCGGTCGGCGGGCAGCCAGTCGACGTCGTCGAGGTCGTCGGGCCCGAGCCAGCGCACGGCCCGGTGCTCGACGGCCCGCGGCTCCCCGCCGGGCGAAACGAGCGAAGCCGCGTAGATGCGAAGCACCTTCCCGCCGGGCAGGGCGACGTCCTCCCCGACGCGTGCCCCGACCTCGATGACGACGTCGAGCTCCTCGCTGCACTCCCGGGCGAGTGCGAAGGCGTCCGATTCGCCGGCTTCGACCCGGCCACCCGGCAGCTCCCACTGTCCCGCGTGGTCGGCGGGCCAGGCGCGCTGCTGGGCGAGCAGCTTCCCGTCCCGCACGAGGGCGGCACCGACGATCACACCGTTCACAGCCCCGGAATCTACCCGGAAGCCCCAGCGCCGCCTGCCACGCGCCAGACCACGACGAAGCGCGCGCCGCCGTCCGGGGACTCGCCCACCTGCACCCGCCCGCCGCGCCGCCGGACGGTCTCCGCCACCATCGCCAGCCCGAGCCCGGTCCCGCCGGACGACCGGGCCCGGTCGTCGGCGATCCGGTAGAAGCGGTCGAACACCTTCTCGCGGTGCTCCGGCGCGATGCCCGGACCGTCGTCGTCGACCACCACCCGGACCGTCGAACGGGTCGCCAGCACCGACACCACGATCTCCGCGCGCGCGTAGCGGCAGGCGTTGCGCAGCAGGTTGTCCAGCACCAGCTCCACTTCGGCGTGCGCGGCCGACGCCCAGGCCTGCGCCACCGCCGTGTTCACGCGCGTCTCCGGTGCCTCCGCCGGCAGCCGGGCCACGGCCGAGCGGACCTCGCTCACCAGCTCGACCGGCGACGCGGGCGGCACTTCGCCCGCGTCCGACCGCGCCAGCGACAGCAACCCGTCCAGCAACGACGACAGCCGCTCGGCCTCGGTGAGGATGTCCGACAGCGTTTCCTGGGCCAGCTCCGGATCCGGGTTCGTGACGGCGACCTCGGCCTGCACCCGGATCGACGCGACCGGCGAGCGCAGCTCGTGCGCCGCGTCGCCGGTGAACCGCCGGAGCCGCTCGGCCGCCTGTTCCTGCCGCGCCAGCAGCGCGTTGAACTCCTCCGCCAGCGCGCGCAGCTCGTCGTGGGAGTCCGGCAGCGCCAGCCGCGCGCCCGGCGGCAGCGCCCGCACCGAGCCCCGCATGCGCGCGACCGGCCGCAGCGACAGGCGCACCACCAGCCACGTCGCGAAGCCCGCGACCAGCGCCCCGACCGACGCGACGACGACCAGCCACACCCCGCCGTAGTGCACCGCGGCCGAGAACCCGACCAGGCCCGCACCGGCGACGACCAGGCGTTGCGCCCCGTCCGGCGCGCTGACGACGGTGCCGAGGTACCGCGCGCCGTCGCGCTGCACCGGCTGCCCGGCCTTCAGCGCCGAGACGTCGTACAACGTAAGGCCAGGGGGTGTCCCGCCGTCCACCGGCGCGCCCGCGGTGTCCAGCACCCGCAGCGTCACCGGCGCCGCGCCGGACAGCGGCCGCCCGGCGCTCACCTCCGCGCCGGCCGGGCCGAGCGCGGCCGACAGCTCGCGGTCGACCGAGCCGATGAGCAGCGGCGACAGGTTCGACGCGGCCAGCGCGGCCAACCCGAGCAGGCAGGCCAGGGTGATCGTCGCGGCCAGCAGGGTGATCCGGACCTGCAGGGACCGGCCCCGCCACCACCCGGTCACGGGGTGATGACCTCGTCGAGCTCCGCGTCCGAGGCCAGGTAGCCGTGCCCGCGCACGGTCCGCAGCAACGCGCCGGCGCCGACCGCGTCCAACTTACGGCGTACGTATCCGACGTAGACCTCGACGAGGTTGCGCGTCACGGCCTGCTCCTCGCCCCAGACCGCGCGCAGCAGCTCGTCCTTCGTGACGACCGTGCCGGCGCGCCCGACGAGCACTTCGAGCAGCGCGAACTCCCGCGGGCTCAGCCCGACCTCCACGCCGTTCCAGTGCACCTGCCGCAGCCCGCGGTCCACGGCCAGCGCGCCGAGCCGCAGCGTGCCGCGGCTCGCGTCCGGACCTGCCCGGCGCAGCGTCGCGCGGACCTGCGCGACCAGCACCACGAAGGAGAACGGCTTGACGAGGTAGCCGTCGGCACCCAGGTCGAGCCCGTCGGCCTGGTCGATCTCGCCGTCCTTGGCCGAGACGAGCAGCACCGGCGTCGTGACGCCGTCCTTGCGCAGCCGCTCCAGCACGCGGTAGCCGGACAGGCCCGGCAGCATGATGTCGAGCAGGATGACGTCGAAGGAGCCCGTGCTCGCCAGCTGCAGCCCGGTGGGCCCGTCCGCGGCGGTGACCACGTCCATGTCCTCCGCGCGCAGCCCGCGCTGCAGCGCCTTCCGCACGCCCGGTTCGTCGTCGACCACCAGCACCCGAGGTTTCACGAGGTTCATCATGGCGGGTTCGCGCAGGTCGTGCGGCGGCTCTCAGCACGATCTCAGCCGGGGAGGGAGAACCTTCAGGGGTATCTCAGCCTCGAGAGGGAAGCGTCGTGGCCAGGGAACCGGGCACACTCGGCCCGGGAACACCACAGGGAGAGACGCATGAAACCGAAGACGAAGGGCATCACCGCCGCGGTCGTCGGCACCGCGCTCGGCGCCGGCGGGCTCGCGTTCGTCGCGATGCCGGCCAGCGCGGACGACAAGCCGGCGCTGCCGCAGGTGAGCGCCGAGGACCTGGTCCAGTCGGTGGTCAAGGCGAAGCCGGGCGCCTTCGACGGCACGGTCAAGGTGAGCAACGACCTGGGCCTGCCCGCGGTGGGGAGCGCGCTGCCGGGGGCGTCGGCGCTGAACATCGACTCGGCGCACATCTTCAGCGACGGCGCGGGCAAGAGCCGCCTCGCGGTCACGCAGGGGGCCAGCCAGGAGACCGTGGTCCACGACGGCACGACCGTCTGGGACTACAGCTCCAAGACGAACACCGCGACCAAGGTGACCATCCCGGCCGAGGTGGCCAAGCAGAAGGGCGCGGGCAGCGAGAAGACGGCCGACCCGATCGCCGCGAGCACCGAGCTGCTGGCGAAGGTCCGGGAGAGCAGCACGGTGTCGGTCGACGGCACCGCGACCGTCGCCGACCGCCCCGCGTACGAGCTGGTCCTGACGCCGAAGCCGACCGAGCGGACGCTGCTGCGCGAGATCCGCGTGGCGGTCGACTCGCAGACGCGGATGCCGCTGCGGCTGTCGGTGCTGAGCAACGGCACGTCGACGCCGGCGCTCGAGGTCGCCTTCAGCGAGATCGAGTTCACGCAGCAGCCGGCCGACCTCTTCACCTTCACCCCGCCGAAGGGCGCGAAGGTCGAGGAGAAGACGCCGACGATCGACCAGAAGGACAAGGACCTCGCCGAGCAGGCCAAGCAGGACACCAAGGTCGTCGGCGACGGGTGGGACACCGTCGTCACCGGCAAGGTCCCGGCGGACGCGCTGAACGCGGCGCCGAAGCAGCAGTCCGGCCGTGAGGGCCGCAACGCCGACCCGAAGGCGCTGCTCGAGCGGTTCGCCAAGAAGGTCAGCGGCGCCTGGGGCAGCGGCTACCTGGTGACCACGAAGGTCGGCACCGCGGTGCTGACCGACGACGGCCGGTTCGCCGCCGGCGCGGTGCCGGAGCAGGTCCTGTACGAAGCGCTGGGTCAGAAGTGACCAGCACGGCTGTCCAGTCCGGGGCGGACGTCTCTTCGGAGGCGTCCGCCCCGGCGGTCCCGCTCGCCGCGCGCACGCGGGGGTTGCGCAAGGTGTACGGGAGCACCGTCGCAGTGGACCACGTCGACCTCGACATCCCCCAAGGCGCCGTGGTCGGGATGCTCGGGCCGAACGGCTCGGGCAAGACGACCACCATCCGGATGCTGCTCGGCCTGGTCCGGCCGACCGAGGGCGAGGTCGAGCTGCTCGGCCGCCCGATGCCGGACGCCGCCGCGCACGCGCTGCCGGACGTCGGCGCGCTGGTCGAAGGGCCGGGCTTCCACCCGTTCCTGTCCGGGCGCGACAACCTGCTGCGCTTCGCCGCCGCGGAGCCGCGGCTGACGTCGGCGGGGATCCCGGCGGCCGTGGACGCCGCGCTGGAGCGCGTCGGGCTGACCGGCGCCGCGCGGCGGCGGTACAAGGGCTATTCGCTCGGCATGAAGCAACGGCTCGGGCTCGCTTCGGCGCTGCTCGTGCCGCGCAAGATGGTCGTGCTCGACGAGCCGACCAACGGCCTCGATCCTGCGGGTACCAGGGAGATCCGCAGGATCGTCGCCGAGCTGCACGCCGAGGGCGTCACCGTGCTGGTGTCGTCGCACCTGCTGGCCGAGGTCGAAGCGACCTGCACGCACGTCGCCGTGCTGCAGAGCGGGAACGTCGTCGCGCAGGGCGAGCTGGCGGAACTGCTGGAGTCCGGGAACGCGGCCCTGCTGGTCCGCACGCCGGACGCGGAACAGGCGCTGGAAGTGCTGCGGGAGAACCGGATCGGCGCCCGGCTCACCCCGGACGGGGTCCGCGCCGACCTCACGGCGGCGGAAGCCCCGCGGGTGCTGCAGGTCCTGGTGGGCGCGGGGGTCGCGGTCCACGAGGCGACGCGGGCGCGCACCGGTCTCGAAGACCTGTTCGCCCGGCTCACGGAGGGGGCGGAATGACCGCGGTACTCGACGCACCGGCGGCCCGCACGGGCCACGACACGGTGCCGCTGCCCCGGCTGCTGGCCGCGGAGCTGCGCTGGATCTTCCGGCGGCCGCGTACGCTGGCCGTGCTCGGGCTGCTGGCCCTGATCCCGGTGGTGATCGGCATCGGTCTGACGCTGGTGGACGAGCAGCCGGGCAGCGGCGGCGGCCCGGACGACGGCGGCGGCGCGCTGCTGGCGTCCGCGGTCAACAACGCGTTCGTGCTGCCGATCGCGGCGATCGTGATGTCGCTGGCGCTGCTGCTCCCGCTGGCCTCGGCCATGGCGGGCGCGGACGCGATCGCCGGCGAGACGGCCCACGGCACGCTGCGCGGCTGGCTGATCGCGCCGGTCGGCCGCGGGCGGCTCCTGGCGGTGAAGGCGTTCGGCGTCGCGACCGTGTCGGTGGTCTCGGTGCTCGCGATGTGCTTCACGGGCGTCGTGACGGGCTTGATCATCAACGGCACGGACTCGCTGTTCACGCTGTCCGGGACGACGCTGTCGCTCGGCGGCGCGCTGGCGCGGCTCCTGTTGGTGGCGGGCTGGGTGGTGCTCCAGCTGTGGGCGGTCGGCGCGGTCGCGCTGGCGATCTCCAGCTGGACCGAGCACCCGATGCTGGTGGTGGCGTCCGTCCTGGCGGCGGACATCGTGTTCACCATCCTCGGCTTCCTGTCCTCTTTGGACTGGCTGCACCCGTTCCTGCTGACGCGGAACTGGTCGTTGGCACCGGCCGAGGTGCTGCAGGACCCGATGGGCACCCAGATGCTGGGCGAAGGCGCGCTCCGCGCCGCTTGCTACATCGTCATCGGCCTCTCACTGGCCTACGCCCGCCTCTCCACCCGCGACGGCTGACGCGACCTTCGTGAAGGCCACCTTCAGGAACTCTAAGTTCCTCAAGGTGGCCTTCACGAACTTGGGAACCCGACCACCGCCAGCCCGTCGGGGTCCAGTGCGAGGTGCACCTGGTCCCCGGCGCGCAGGTCCGACGTCGCGGGCGCTACCGCGTCCACAGTGGACTCGGACAGGCGAACGACCAGGCGGACGTGTTCGCGGCGGTGCACCGCCGCGAGCACTTCCCCGGCCACCCCGGAGTCCGCGACGCGCAGCGCGTGCGGGCGCAGGCCGAGCCGGACCGGGCCGTTGCCGACGTCCGGGAGCCCGACGTCACCCAGCGGCGTGCGCACCACGCCGCTCGCCGCGACGCCGTCCACGAACGTCGTCACGCCGAGGAAGCGGGCCACGCCGTCGTCGGCCGGGTTGCGCCACACGCGCCGGACCGCGCCCTCCTGCCGGACCTCGCCCGCGTCGAGCACCGCCACCCGGTCGGCGAGCGTGAACGCCTCTTCCTGGTCATGCGTCACCAGCAGCGTCGTGATCTTGCTGCGCCGCAACAGGTCCGCGAGGTCGATGGCCAGCTGCTCGCGCAGCCCGGCGTCCAATCCGGACAGCGGCTCGTCGAGCAGCAGCAGCCGCGGCTTCGGCGCGAGCGCCCGAGCCAGCGCGACCCGCTGGGCCTGACCGCCGGACAGCTCCGTCACCCGCCGCTTTTCGAAGCCGGTCAAGCCGACCAGCGCCAGCAGCTCGGCGACCCGCGGCGCCCACTGCGCGCGAGGAACGCCGTGCATGCGCAGGCCGAACGCGATGTTCGCGGCGACGTCGCGGTGCCCGAAGAGCTGGCCGTCCTGGAAGACCAGCCCGAACCCGCGCCGGTGCACCGGCACCGCGCCGAGGTCCTCGCCGTCCCAGCTCACCGAGCCGCGCGCGGACGGCTCGAGCCCGGTGATCGCGCGCAGCAGCGTCGACTTCCCCGACCCCGACGGGCCGAGCAGCGCCAGCACCTCGCCGTCGGCGATGTCCAGCCGGGCGTCGCGCACCGCGGCGAACGATCCGTAGTGGACGGTCAGGTCCCGCACCGACAACGCCATCAGAACTCCCCCACGCGGCCGCGGCCGAGCCGGTCGATCAGCGCGACCGCCAGCACCGTCACGAGCATCAGCAGCGCGCACGCGGCGTACGCCATCTGGTTGTTCAGTTCCCCGGGCCGTCCCATCAACGACGCGATCGCGACCGGCAACGTCGGCGAGGTCGGGCGGGCCAGGAAGCTGGTCGCGCCGAACTCGCCGAGCGCCACGACGAAGCCGAACCCGGCGGCGGCGACCAGCGGGCGCAGCGCGAGCGGCAGGTCGATCTCGCGCCACACCCGCAGCGGGCTCGCGCCGAGCGTCGACGCGGCCTGCCTCAGCCGGACGTCGACCGAGCGCAGCACCGGCAGCACCATCCGCACGATCAGCGGCGTGATCACCAGCGCCTGGGCCAGCGGGACGAGGTAGGGCGACGTCCGCAGGTCGCCGGGCAGCGCGTCGAGCGTGACCAGGTAGCCGAAGCCGACGGTCACCGCGGATACGCCCAGCGGCAGCATCAGGACGGCGTCCATCGTCTCGCCGAGGCCGCGCGCGGGCTTCGCGGGCGAGCGCCGCAGCGCCACCAGCACCACGGACGCGAGCACGCCGACCACCACCGCGAGCAGCGTCGCGTCGATCGCGACCTTCAGCGAGTTGACCGCGGCGTCCCAACCGGACACCTGCAGCGCACCCTTCTCGCCGGTGCCGCTCAGCGCGCGGTAACCCGCGAGGCTCCAGCCGTCCTCAGTGGACACCGAATCGGCGAGCAGCGCGACGATCGGCGTCAGCAGCAGCGCCAGGACGACCCCCGCGGCACCGACGCCCCACCACTCGCCGCCCCGCGGCCGCCTCGCGCCGCCGGAACCGGTCCTCGCCCCTTCCTTGCGCCGCCGGGCCAGCCCGCCGAGCACCAACGCGGCGACCACGGCCGCGAACTGGATCAGCGAAAGCGCCGCCGCGCCCGAAAGGTCGAGGAGGTCGACGGTCCGGAGGTAGATCTCGGTTTCGAGCGTCCGGTAGCGGGCGCCGCCGAGGATCAGGACGACGCCGAAACTGGTGGCGCAGAACAGGAACACCACGGCCGCCGCGGACGCGACCGCCGGCGCCAGCGCGGGCAGCGTCACCGAGCGGAAGGCCCGCCACGGCGACGCGCCGAGCGCGCGGGCGGCGTCGGCCGTCCGCGAATCCAGCCGCGCCCACAGCCCGGCGACCGTGCGCGCGACGACGGCGACGTTGAAGAAGGCGTTGGCCAGCACGATCGGCAGCACGCCGCCGTCCGGCCAGAGCGCGCGGAACGCCAGCCCGACGACGACCGTCGGCAGCACGAACGGCACCAGCACCAGCGTCCGCGCCAGGCCGACGCCGGGCAGCCGCACGCGGGCCAGCAGGAACGCCACCGGCAGCCCGGCCACGACGGCGACCACCGTCGACGCCGCCGCGCTCGCCACGGTGAACCCGGCCAGCTGCCAGGTCCGCGCGTCGCCGAGGACGACGTCGAGGCCGCCCTCGGCGAACCCGCGGCCGACGATCGCCAGCACGGGCCAGGCGAAGAACACCACCAGGAACCCGATCGGGGCCAGCCCGAGCAGCGCGAGGCCGAGCCCGCGGGCGGTCCGGGGCGGGGCTAGGACTGCACGAGCGTGCGCCATTCGCCGATCCACTTCTCCCGGCCGGCCTGCACCTGGTCCGGTGTCAGCGTCTGCGGCTTCTGCGGCAGCGGCGCGACCTGCGCCCAGCCCGCGGGCAGGTCGACGCCCTGGCGCGCCGGGTAGACGTACATGTTGGCCGCGACGGTCGCCTGGAACTGCTGCGACAGCAGGAAGTCGACGACCTTGCGCGCACTCTCGGTCTGCTTGCCGCCCGCCAGCACCCCGGCGTACTCGACCTGCCGGTAGCAGGTGTCGAGCAGCGCCTTGGTGCGCGGCTTCCCGTCGTCCCCGACCTCGGCGGCAGGCGAAGACGCGTACGAGACGACGATCGGCCGCGGTCCCTTGCCGGAGGAGCCGGAGAACTCCTTGGTGTAGGCCTCTTCCCAGCCGCTGACCACCTTGAGGCCGTTGGCCTTCAGCTTCGTCCAGTAGTCCTTCCAGCCGGCCTCGCCGTACTTCGCGATGGTGCCGAGCAGGAACGCGAGCCCCGGCGACGCCGTGGCCGGGTCCTCGGCGACGAGCAGGTCCTTGTACTTCGGGTCGGCCAGGTCGTCGTAGCTGGTGGGCGCCGGGATCCCCTTGGCGGTGAAGTAGTTCGTGTCGACGTTGACGCAGACGTCCCCGACGTCGACGGCGGACAGCCGGTGCTCGGGATCGACGGCGTACCGCTGCGGCCCGCGATCGGCCTCCGGGCTGGTGTAGGGCTCGAAGACGCCTTCGGAGAGCGCGCGCGAGGCGAAGGTCGAGTCGACGCCGAACGCGACGTCGCCGACCGGGTTGGCCTTGGTCAGCACGAGCTTGTTGGTCAGCGATCCGGCGTCGCCCTGCTTGAGCACGGAGATCTTGATGCCCGACTGCTTCTGGAAGGCGTCGAGCACCTCCTGCGGCACCAGGAAGGAATCGTGCGTCACGAGGGTGACGGTGGGCGTCTGCTGCGTGCCACCATCGCCGTCCGACAGCGAGCACCCCGCGGCGACGACGCTGACGACGGCGACGGCCGCCGCGGCGCGAACAGCCCTGCGTTTCATCTACCCCTCCTGCACTTCGCCGGACGAGGAGGAAAGCCCTCCCTTCGCCGGCATGATCCGGTCAGGTGCGAACGGTCGCGGGGTGACCCGCCTCTCAGCCCGGCTGACCGGACTCCCGTGGCAACCGTGCAGCGTAGTCCAGGACGGACGACCATGGAGACATGACGGAAATCTTGAGCGACGCCGAGGCCGACCGTGCCCTCGGCAGCAACTGGACCAGGTCGGGCTCGGTGATCTCCCGCGAGGTGGAACTCGCCTCCTTCCCCCAGGCGATCGAGGTGGTGGACCGGGTGGCGGTGCTGGCGGAGGAGGCCGACCACCACCCGGACATCGACATCCGCTGGCGCACCCTGACGTTCCGCCTCAGCACCCACTCGGCGGGCGGCCTGACGTCGAAGGACTTCGCCCTGGCCGAGCAGATCGACGCGGTGCTGTCGTCGCTGTGATCCTGGTTACTCTGGGTGCACATTTCCGGGGTTTCGACGTCTCCCAGTAAACGACTTTGCTAGGAGGGACGGTTATGACCCAGGCGATCGTGGTCGGCACGGCAGCATTCGCAACGATGGTGGCAGCAGCGGGCGGCGTCCTCTGGTTCACCGCCCGCGGCCGCCGTCACCCGGATGCCCGTGAGTTCGATCACAGCCGCTAACGAAGGGCATGATCAGCGCGCTGAGCAGGGCGGAAGCATCGGTTTCGGCCCTAGGAAACGCCATGAACAGCACCGCCGCCCTCACCCCCGCGCAGCGCGCCTGGATCAACGCCCTCGCCCCCGCGGTGGTGCTGATCGCCATCGCCCTGATGGGCCTGCTCGGCTGAGTCCGGTCACGCCGCCGCTCCGATTCCAGGGGCGGCGGCGTTTTCAACGGATCTCGTCCGGCGCCGGGAATCCCGCCGGGGTCTCGCCGGTCGTCGTCCAGTACTCCAGCCCCGACAGCCGGCCTTCGTCGACGAACACGATGAGCCCGCCGTCCGGCGCGTCGGCTTCGACCGCCACCCGTTCCGCGATCTCGGCCTGAGGCGTGGTCGCGTCGACCACCAGGTCGATGGTCGGGCACCCGCAACCGCAGCTCCCGGTCACTTTCGCGGTGGCGGCCTGCGCCCGTAGTTCTGCCGCGCCCGGGAAGTCGCCGGCGAGAAGGACGTCCAGTGTCGTCCGCTCGGCCGGCGTCAGCTCGCGGGGCGAAGTGTTCTCCATCAGTAGCGGGGCATGATGGGGATCGCCTTCTCCGCAACCCCCGCGGCTTCCCGCGAAGCCGGGACGTGTTCGAGGGAACCGCGCGCGATGAGCGCGTCGATCGTCGCGCGCCCTTGGTTCCACCGGGTCATCGGGAAGTCTCCTGGTCGAGTGACAACGGGATCAGCGGACGCTCACGCACGCTGACGAGGAACGGATCCGTGCTGCTCGCCGCCCACGAGGCCGGCGAGATCCGGTGGACGTTGACCTCGCGGCCCAGCCTGCGCGACACGCCCCCGGCCAGGTCGAAGAGCGCGTCCGGGGCAGGCGAGCCGACGACGAGCACGTCGACGTCCCCGGGTGGCCGGCCCGGTTCGCCGCTGTAGCGCGCGGCCCAGGACCCGTAGATGTAGGCCTCGCGCACACCCGCCAGACCCGACAAGGCCTCGGCGAGCAGCGGCCGCGGCCCGAAGGTGACCGCGATGACCTCGCTCAACGGCCGGTAGAGAGGGGTGTCCGTGCGGGCTTTGACGAGCCGGCTGCGGCCGACCCGCCGGTCTTCCAGGATGCCGCCGACGACGAGCCGTTCGACCTCGCACAGCACGGCCGTCGGCGTGACACCGCAGGCCTCGGCGAGCTCGGTGATGCTGTACTCGCGCTCCGGGTGCAGCAGGACCAGCGCCAGCAGCTCACCCTGCATGCGCGAACGCAGCAAGGGCAGCAGGCTCGGCGAAGCTTTCATTGGGCGCAGCATACCCTGCGCCGAATGAAAGCAACACTCGGTAGTTCTCGCTTACGCAGCGTGTGCGGCACTGCCTCGTCAGACGAAAGCGACTTGATCGCCGACTTGAATCCAAGAAGACCACTCGATGTCCGGGCAGCGGACGCCGCCAAAGCACCCTGGGTCTCTTCGCTCTTGCTCTTCCTGCTGCACCGAGCGTGCCTCACGACCCTCCGGGCCGCGACGTTCGATCCAAGCCCCGCGTTGCCAGTGGGTCAGGACAAATCGGGCGCTTTCTGTCCCACGCAGCGAGAGTCGCGTCGGGCAGCGCGCGTTCCGGCGAGTGCGTTCGCTCGTTGAACAGGCCGGTTACAGCAAGTATGGTACCGAGCGTGAAACGTGACGAAGGGGCAGCTGAAGCTTGCCTGGCGATCGTTGCGCAGCAGGTTTGGAGTGGCAACCGGGGTCCAGGTGACTTCGTCGAGGCATTCGTGAATGCGTTGGTCTACGCGCAGCGACCGGAGAAGCCAGCGTTACTGGCGACCGATCTTGGCGAACGCGGCAAATGGATGACCGTTTTCACGACACTCGAACGGCTGGCCGCACACGTCGGCGAGTGCGACTACTTCACTACAACGGGTGCGGATCTGTTGGAACTGGTCCCACCCGGCGTGGGTCTGATGGTCGACCCCGACGATGCGCACCGATTCCCGGTCCTGTCTCGGATGGCGCCTCCGGAATTGATCGCGCGGGCATGGGCACACGCGGGAGAGCGGGGACGCAAGGCGGAGTAGTTGCCTGACGCAGCCGGCAGAGGGGGCGAAGAGGGGTGGATGGTCCAGGCTTTCACGTCGACGTCGACGTGCTGGAAAACGCATCGAAGAACATGCGCGCCGTAGTACACGACCAAGACAGCTTCGAGCTTCGCGGCCTTTGCGGTGAACCAGGCCTGTATGGCCACAACGGCGTACACGACGCACTCGCGGAGTTATGTGGCCGATGGAGTGTCGGGCTCGACGCGCTGTCTGATCGCGCCGGTGACCTCGGGGACCTACTCGGCAAGGCAGCATCCGCCTACCGGGCGACCGAGCACACCAACACAGCGGCGCTGAAGTCCGATCCCGGGTGGGCCGCGGTCTCGCCCGACGAGCCGACGATTGGCGCAGTCTGATGGCGGAGCTGGGCCAGACGGCCGATCCGAAGGCCTTGATCCCCGGCGATCCGCCAGCCGTGTTCGAGAACGCCCGAGTACTGAGCGAACGAGCCAAGACGGCCCACGCGGTCGGGGACGCGCTCCGGCGGATCGACACCGGCGCCTGGCAGGGACCAGCGGCGGACAAGTTTCACGAAGACCATCAGACCGAGGTGCCTCGCTGGGGGCAGGCCGGCGACTCGTTGGACAACGCCGCTCTCGCGCTGACGGACTTCGCGAACTGCCTCTCCTGGGCGCAAGGGCAGGCAGCCGAAGCCATCGCCCAGTGGCAGCAGGGTGACAGCGCCACCCAGCAAGCGAAGACCGACCATGATCGCGCTGTTGCCGATGCCGACGCGAAGACCAGGGCGAACGCACAACACGGTGACCCGACCGCGGTGCAGGCCCCGCCGTTCACCGACCCCGGCGAGGCTCAGCGGCAAGCCGCGCGGGACATACTGAACCGCGCTCGGCAGCAATTGGCGAGCGTAGGCAACCTGACGGCTGACGCACTCCGCTATGAGGGAGCAGTAGCGCCGCAGGACTCCCGAAAGCAGGCAGATGCGAACTTCTTCGGCGGCATCTGGGACAGCATCAAGGGGGCAGGTGAGGGCCTCTACCAGATCCTCGCGGATCCGGCTGAAGTCGTCGCATCGATGGCGCACAACATCGCACATCCGGTTGACACTTTCAAGGAGATGGTCGCCTGGGACGACTGGGCCAACGGCCACGGCGACCGTGCACTGGGCAAGATCACCGGCAACGTGCTGCTCGGGTTCACCGCGTTCGGCGCCGGAAAGCTGCTCAAGGAGCGCGCTCCCGGGCACGGCGAGCACGAGCCCGATTCGGAGCCCGGCCTCCCGGGAGAGAGCGGCACCCCGGACGTGTCCACCAGGTTCACCCCTACCGACGTGTCCAAGGTCAGGGACCATCTTTCCCGGCCCGGCCTTGATCATTTCGGACCGAACGACGTGATGCTGGACCGGATCGGGAAGGCCCTGTCTGAAGGTAAGCCGCTGTCGGAGGCGCAGACCAACTTCATGCGCCACGAATCACTCGAGGCGAAGCTGATGGATGGCGGAATGAGCTACGAGGAGGCGCATGCCGAGGCTTTGCAGACCCATCCTCCCGGCAAGAATTATGATCCCGACGTGATCGACCAGGAACCCCTGTTCGGTCCGTGGTGGCGAAAGATGAACGGGTTGGGACCGCGATGACGATCGTTGAAGTGGAACGGCACGGCATCGTCGCGATCGGCGAAGGCGATCACTCAGCGGCTTACCAGGCAGCGGAGTGGCTGCGGTCGTCGTCCCGACCGGCCATCGCCGGCCCGGCGAACCCCCTCCGGATGCACGTCGAAGTCCTGCGACGATTCGGTGGTCTAGCGCCGCGCGCCCTTCTCGGCGCGCAGTTCGTGCCCGGCCAGGGCGACCGAACGCAGTTCGCCGTTGCGGTGGCGGCCTTCGGGCTGTTCGACGCCGACGACGAGCCAACCTGCCCGAGCGTGTTGTGGAAGGAACCGTTCACAGTCGGGTTGCCCAGCGAGTTCGCCCGAGCAGTGGCCGGTGCGCTGGCCGAAGGCCCCAATCTCCCCGCGGGGACACTCACGATCGACCGCGCGGGTTTCGACCTGATCAACTCGTCCGAAATGATCTTCGGCCAAACTGCGGCAGTGCTGAAGACCGCCATCGCGGCGCGGCTTTCGGGCCATGACGCCGACGTCGCAGCCAGGTCGCTCGTCAGCGCTTGGTGAGTCCGAGCTGTGACCTGACAATGCGGCGCAGCGACGCCAACGCGCTTCGCCGAGTGACTTCGCATCCCCGTTGATGCGGCATTGGTGAGCTCCCGGCTCACACGTTGAAGCGGAACTCCACCACGTCGCCGTCGGCCATGACGTAGTCCTTGCCCTCCATGCGGACCTTGCCCGCCGCTCGGGCGGCCGCCATCGAGCCCGCCGCCACCAGGTCGTCGAACGACACGATTTCCGCCTTGATGAAGCCGCGCTCGAAGTCCGTGTGGATCACGCCCGCCGCTTGCGGGGCCGTTGCGCCCTGGGGGATCGTCCAGGCGCGGGATTCCTTGGGGCCCGCCGTCAGGTACGTCTGCAGGCCGAGCGTGTGGAAGCCCGCGCGGGCCAGTGAATAGAGGCCCGGCTCCGGCTGGCCGACGGACTCGAGCAGCTCGCGGACCGACTCCTCGTCGTCCAGTTCCAGCAGCTCCGCTTCGACCTTCGCGTCGAGGAACACCGCGTCCGCCGGGGCGACCAGCTTGGTCAGCTCCTCGCGGCGGGCTTCGTCGGTCAGCACCGACTCGTCCGCGTTGAAGACGTACAGGAACGGCTTCGTCGTCAGCAGGCTCAGCTCGCGCAGCGCGTCGAAGTCGACTTCCTTCTGGGCCTGGAAGAGCGTGCGCCCGGCGTCGAGGATCTCCTTCGCCTTCTGGGCGTTGTCCAGGGCGGGCTTGTTCTCCTTCTTCGTCCGCGCTTCCTTCTCCAGCCGCGGCAGCGCCTTGTCCAGGGTCTGCAGGTCGGCGAGGATCAGCTCGGTGTTGATCGTCTCGATGTCGCTCGACGGGTCGATGCGGCCGTCGACGTGCACTACATCGGGGTCGTCGAACACGCGGATGACCTGGCAGATCGCGTTGGCCTCACGGATGTTCGCGAGGAACTTGTTGCCCAGACCGGCACCCTCGGAGGCGCCCTTCACGATGCCCGCGATGTCCACAAAGGACACGACGGCGGGCACCGTCTTCTCCGAGCCGAACACCTCCGCCAGCTTGTCCAGCCGCGGGTCCGGCAGCGGCACGACGCCGACGTTCGGCTCGATCGTCGCGAACGGGTAGTTCGCGGCGAGCACGTCGTTGCGGGTCAGCGCGTTGAACAGGGTGGACTTGCCGACGTTGGGCAGGCCGACGATACCGAGGGTGAGGCTCACGACCCCGCAGTCTACGTGTCTCCCCCGCCCCGGCCCCACGCACCCAACGCCGCGTCGGATTTCCGCCAGACACGGCGCTGACCTGCTGACATGCTCGGATACATGGTCACGACAACCGAGCCGCCGGCACTCTGGCGCGACGTCGAACGCTGCTACCGCGTGGTCACCGCCCGCGACTCGCGCTTCGACGGCCAGTTCATCATGGCCGTCCGCACCACCGGCATCTACTGCCGCCCGTCGTGCCCGGCGTCGACGCCCAAGGCGCAGAACGTCCGCTTCTTCCCGACGTCGGCGGCGGCGCAGGCCAACGGCTTCCGCGCCTGCCGCCGCTGCCTGCCCGACGCCGTGCCCGGCTCGCCCGACTGGAACGTGCGCGCCGACCTCGCGGCGCGGGCGATGCGCCTGATCTCGGACGGGACCGTGGAGCGCGAAGGCGTCCCCGGCCTCGCGCGCCGGCTCGGCTACTCGGAACGCCAGCTCGGCCGGGTCCTGACCGCCGAACTCGGCGCCGGCCCGCTCGCACTGGCCCGTGCGCACCGCGCGCACTCGGCGCGGCTGCTCATCGAGCTGTCCGAGCTGCCGCTGACCGACGTCGCGTTCGCCGCGGGTTTCTCCAGCGTTCGGCAGTTCAACGAGACGATCCGCGAAGTCTTCGCGACCACGCCTTCGCAGCTTCGCGCCTTCGCGGCTTCACGACGAGGACGTCACGGCGACGTGAGCGGGACGCGGCTCAGCCTGCGGTTGCCGTTCCGGCCGCCGTTCGACGCCGTGGGGTTGCTTCGCTTCTTCGCCGACGACGCGTTGCCGGGCGTCGAGGCCGTCACGTCGGAGTCCTACGCCCGGACCTTGCGGCTCGCCCACGGCACCGGCGTGGTCCGGCTGACGCCGCAACCGGACCACGTGCGCTGCGAGCTGGTGCTCACCGACCTGCGCGACCTCGGCAGCGCGGTCAGCCGGGTGCGCCGGCTGCTCGACCTCGACGCCGACCCGGCGGCGGTCACCCGCGTCCTCGGCGCCGACCCGGCGCTGGCACCGCTGGTCACGGCGACACCGGGGATCCGGGTGCCGGGCGCGGTGGACGGCGAGGAGCTCCTGCTCCGCACCCTGCTCGGCGACCAGGTGGCTGCCTCGCTCGGCGAGGAGGTCCCCGGCGAGTGGGGCGTGACGCGGCTCTTCCCGGCCACGGCCGCCATCGCGGCCACCGGCCACCCCGTCGCCACCGCGCTCGCCGAGGGACGGCTCGACGTGCACGTCGGCCGCGACGCCGCCGACCTGCGCACGGAGCTGCTGGCCTGCCCGGGCGTCGACCCGTCGACCGCGGACTACGTGGTCATGCGCGTCCTCGGCGCCCCCGACGTGCTGCTCGCCGAGGACCCCGCCCTCCGGCAGGGCGCCGCGGCGCTGGGCATCGCTGCGGAGTCGCTGCCGGACCACGCGCGGCAGTGGACGCCGTGGTGCTCCTACGCCGGGCGGTACCTCCAGCAAGCCGCCGGCTGAGGCGCGTCAGCCCTGCTCGCCCTGCCACAGCAGGGCCTGGGCCACGATCACCTGGTCGCCGTCGAACGTCGCCGCCGGCGAGCCGTGCAGGCGGTAGCCGAGTTCGAGCGCCTCGCTGACGCGGTGGCAGAACTTCGCGTCGTCGGGGCCGGTGAGCAGGCGGTAGCGGGGCAGGCCGTTCGGCGGCTGGTCCGTCATGGCTTCATCTTGTCCGAGCGATCAGCCGGCGCGCACCTCCAATGTCGAGCCCGTGCGGGACTTGCGGACGCGCAACCGGGTCGGGATGCGCTGCCGCAGCTCCTCGACGTGCGACACGAGCCCGACCACCCGGCCGCCGGCGCGCAGCTCGTCGAGGATGTTCATCACGACGTCGAGCGTTTCGGCGTCCAGGGTGCCGAAGCCCTCGTCGACGAACAGCGTGTCGAGCAGCGCGCCGCCGGTTTCCCCGGCGACGACGTCGGCCAGCCCCAGCGCGAGGGCCAGCGACGCGAGGAACGACTCGCCGCCGGACAGCGTCTTCGCCGGGCGGATGGTGCCCGAATAGTCGTCCAGCACGTCGATGCCGAGCCCGCCGCGAGTGCCGCGCGCCCCGGCGGCGTCCGTGTGCACGAAGGAGTAGCGCCCCTGGCTCATCGTGCGCAGCCGGTGCGTCGCGGCGACCGCCACTTCCTCCAGCCGCGCCGCCAGCACGTACGACCGCAGCGACATCTTGCGGCTGTTCTGCCCGCGCCCGTTGACGACCTCCGCCAGCGCCCGCAGCTCGGCGTACGCCGCTTCGGCCGGCGCCAACCCGGCGAGCGCCTTCTTCAGCAGGCCGGCCAGCCGGGTCAGTTCCTCGTGCTGCGCGGTGGCCGCGCGCAGCGACGCGTACGCCGAATCGGCGCGCGCCCGCGCCAGCTCGGCCGCGTCGGCCGCGCGGTCGACGTCGGCGACGTCGTCCGGCGAGATCCCGAACAGGTCCGGCTCGGACAGCAGCGCCCGTGCCCCGGCTGCAGCGGCCTCGGCCTCGGCGATGCCCTGTTCGAGCTTCTCGATCTGCTCGTCCGGCAGCATGGCGGCCCGCGCCTTCTTCAGCGACGTGAACCCCTTCGCCTCGACCGCCAGCTCGACGAGCGAGCGTTGCTCGGCCACCCGTTCCCTGGCGCCGGCCACCGCCGTCCGGGCTTCGGCGACCGCTTCGAGGGCTTCGGCCAGGCCGATCAGGTGCGTACGCCGCGCCCCGACGTCCGCGAACCCGCCGCGGCCGGCGACCAGGCGGCGTTCGCGCTCGGCCAGCCGTTCTTCCAGCGCGCGGACGTCGGTCGTCGCCTCGGTCGCCGCCTGCTCCGCCTGCCGGCGGCGTTCGGTCCGCGCTTCGAGGTCACGCTCCAGGAGGACGACCTGCTGGCCCAGCTTCGCCTTCCCGGCCGCCTGCTCGGTCAGCGCCGCGACCGCCGAACGCGCCTCCGCCAGCTCGGCGGTGATCGACTCGGCCGTGCGCCCGGCCAGCCGTTCCACCAGGCCCGCCAGCCGCGCCTTCGCCTCTTCCAGCGCGACCACGACCCGCTGCCGCACCGCGTCCGCCGCTTGCTCGGCTTCTTCGGCGGCGCGCTCCTCCGCCGGGTCGACCAGCTCGACGTCCCGGTTCGCCTTCGCCGGGTGCTCCGCCGACCCGCACACCGGGCACGGCGCGCCGTCCGGCAGCGCGGCGGCCAGCTCGGCCGCCATCCCGTCGAGCCGCCGCTCCCGCAGGTCGAGCCGCCGTTGCCGGGCTTCCTGGTGCGCATCGACCACCTCGCGCAGCTTCGCTTCGCCCCGCCCGACTTTCGCTCGCGCTTCGGGCAGTTCGGCCGCGTCGCGCGCCACGGCCCTCAGCTCCTCGACCCGGGCACGGGCGCCGTCGAGCTTCGCCTCCGCTTCGGCCGCCGCGAGCGCGTCCGCGCGCAGCTTGGCCAGCTGACCGGGCAGCGCGGCCAGCTCGGCGGTCAGCTGCTCGACCTGCTGCTGGGCCGTGACGGCGGCCAGCTTCCGGTCGTCGCGCCGCATGACGTCGAGCTGCTGCTGCTCGGCTTCGGCGACCAGCTCGGCGACGGCTCCGGCCTCTTCCCGCGCGGCCGCCGCCCGTGCCTTCAGGTCGCCGGTCGCGCGGGTGCCGAATTCCCGCAGGTGCGCGCCACGGGCCTGCTCCACCCGCTCGGCCTCGGCGAGTTCGGCGGTCCGGCGGTCGAGCAGGTCGGCCTCGACGGCGACCCCGGCCGCGCGGCGGGCGGCCGCGACCTCCCGCGCCCACTCGGCCCGCTGCGGCGCCTGCTCGGTGATCTCGAGCAGCCGCAGGTGTGCGGTGCGGACGCGGCGGATCTTCTCCGCACCGGCGCGTTCTTCCTGCAGGAAAGCGTCCGCGCGCTGGGCGGCCGACCGCGCCCGCAATTCCTCGGCGGTGACCTGCCCGACGCGCTCTTCCGACGCGGCGAGCACCGCGCCGACCCACTCGGCGACGTCCGTCTCCGGTGGGTCCTGCTGGGCCTCCTGCGCGTACCTGGCCAGCAGCTCCCGCACGTCCCGCCGGCGGCCGTCCAGCTCGCGCCCGCGCTCGGCCCGCAGGTCGGCGAACCAGCGTTCGACGTCGGCGAAGCGCTCGGTGCCGAACAGCCGCTCGAGGAGCTTCTCGCGCTCGGCGGTGTCCGACCGCAGGAACCGGGCGAACTCGCCCTGCGGCAGCAGCACCACCTGGAAGAACTGCGCCGCGGTCATCCCGAGCAGCCGCTCGACCGTGCGTGCGACCTCCTCGATCCGGATCAGGCCCTCCGGGGCCAGCCCGGCGGGTGCGGTGCCGACCCAGCTCAGCGACACCCGGGCCTGCTGGGTGGTCGTGCCCTCGCCGCGCCGCTTCGGCCGCTGGTACTCCGGGTTCCGCACGATCTTCAGCCGGTGCCCCTGCACGGTGAGCTCCAGCGCGACCTCGGTGACCTGGTCGGGGTCGGCGAGGTCGCAGCGCAGCCGCTTGGCTTCGTTGCGGGCGCCGGGGACCACGCCGAACAACGCGAACGCGATCGCGTCGAGCAGCGTCGTCTTGCCCGCCCCGGTTTCGCCGTGCAGGAGGAAGAGGCCGTCGGCGCCGAGCACGTCGAAGTCGACGACTTCGCGTGCGCAGTACGGCCCGAAGGCTTCGACTTCCAGCCTGTGCAGCCTCATTTCGCGAGGGCCCCCCGGTCGGCCGCTTCCAGGGCCTTGAACAGGAGCCGCTCCTCGCTCTCGGTCGGCGGGGCGCCCCGGCAGTCGTCGAGGAAGCTGCGCGAGATCTCGATGTCGGACCGGCCGCGGACGGCTTCGGAGTAGCGCAGCGGGGCGCCGTCGTGGCCGCCGGCGGGCTCCCACTCCAGGTGGACCGCGTACGGGAACCGCTCGCGCAGGCGCCGCATCGCGTCCACCGGGCGGACGCGGTCGGTGACCGTGATCGAGAGGAAGTGCTCGAGGTGGACCTCGTGCGCCGGGTCCGCCAGGAGGTCCTCGATCTCGCCGGTGATCGTGGCGAGCACTCGCGGCACCGGCAGCTCGTGCCGGCGCACCTCGCCGAGCCCGCCGGCGTCCAGGTCGATCAGCCAGACGGATTTCCGTTGGCGCGCTTCGGAAAACGAGTACGCGAGCGGGCTGCCGGAGTAGCGGAGGTGCTCGGCGAGCGTCTGCGGGCCGTGGAGGTGGCCCAGCGCCACGTAGTCGACGCCGTCGAAGACCGAACCGGGTACCTGCTCGACCCCGCCGACCGCGATCGTCCGCTCGGAATCCGTCGGCTCGCCGCCGGTGACGAACGCGTGCGCGAGCACGATCGACCGCGTGCCCGGCCGGGTCGCGAGGTCCGCGCGGATCCGGCGCATGGCCTCGGTGAGCACGCCGGTGTGGCCGCGCGCCTCCGGCACGCCCAGCGCGTGCCGGGCCGGTTCCGGTTCCAGGTAGGGGATGCCGTAGACGGCCACCGGCCCGTGGTCGTCCTCGAACAGCACCGGTTCGGCCAGCCCGCCGACGGTGGTGCGCAGGTGCAGGCCGCCCGCCGCGGCGAACTCCGCGAAGGCGCCGAGCCGGGGCGCGGAGTCGTGGTTGCCGGGCGTGACGACCAGCTGGGCCCCGGCCGCGCGGATCCGGGCGACGGCCGCGGTGGCCACCCGGACGGCCTCGGCGGAAGGCACCGCGCGGTCGTAGATGTCGCCTGCCACCAGGACGGCGTCGATCGCCTCGCCGGCCACGAGGTCGGCGAGGTGCCCGAGCACCGCTTCCTGTTCCGCGAGCAGATCGGCGCCGTGGAACGTGCGCCCGACGTGCCAGTCGGAGGTGTGCAGGATTCTCACGGGGGCCAAGGTACGACCCGGGTCCGACGAAAACCCGGAGGCTCGCCGCCCGCTCACTCGAACGTGTGTACTAACACGAGCGTGCCGGATCGGACACGCCCTGTGCGGAATCGATGTGTTCGCAGGTCAGCTACCCAGAGCGACGGTTCGGGTGCGGTTTTTGTCGGTGGGGTCCGCCATGATGTCCCCGCGGTCCGATTCCGGCCGGAGGGAGGAGACGAAGTGGCGACAGTGCTGACCACCGCGGCGATCGTGCTGGCGGTCCTGCTGCTCGTCGCCGTCGCGGTGCTGTGGCGGCTGTACAACGACGGGATGCGCCGGGCGGACGCCGCGGCCCGGCTGGTGGCGGCCGAGCGCGCGAAGGCGGATCAGCAGCAGCTCGCGCTGCGGCGCTACGAGGTGGCGTTCGCGTCGATCAGCGGGCGCGGCGAGCTGGGCGAGCAGGTCCTGGTCGAGACGGCCCGCGCGCTCGGGCTGCGCGAAGACCTCCACTTCACGCTGCAGACGGACCTCGCGGGCGGTGGCGCGGCGAAACCGGACATGGTGCTGCGCGTGGGCGGCGGCCGCACGGTGCCGGTCGACGCGAAGGCGAGCATGGCGACGTGGTCGGAGGCGGTCGAGACCGACGACCCGGACGAGCGGATCGACGCGTTGCGCGCGCACGTGCGCCAGATCCGTTCGCGCGCGGCGGAGCTGGCGGGCAAGGGCTACCAGCGCTGGGCGGACGCGATCTACGGCACGATCATGTTCGTCCCCTCCGACGCGGCGGTGGTCGCGGCGCTGGACACCGACCCGGAGCTGCTGCGCTGGCTGATCGACCGCCGGGTCTTCCTGTGCGGCCCGACGGGCTTCGGCGTCCTGGCGTCGGCGGCCCTGTTCGCGGCGAGCGACCGCACCCTGGAGGCGGACGTCGAGCAGGTCCGGGCGGGGGCGGCGGCCGCCCACCGCGCGGCCGGCGGGGCGGTGGAGGCGCTGAACCTGTCGAGCACGCACCTCCAGCGGTTCCTGTCCGCCCGGCGACGGGAGCTGGAGGCGCTGGAGACGTTCCGGTCGACGGTGGCGCCGTTGTCGGAGGCGTCGGGCAGTCCGGCGCCGGTGCCGACGGTGCGGAAGGGGGACGAACTGGCGGCCAGCTGAGAATCCCCGCTCCGCCGGTACCGCGGCGGGCGGTGACGGTACGGGCTTCGGACGGCTTGAGGGCGGACGGGGTGGTTGGCGGTGCGAGCCTGCTTCGGCAGGGCGGGCTCTGCGGCTACCGGTCGCGTGAGCCACCGGCGGCCGGGCAGGTCTGCGGCTACCGGTCGTGTGAGCCAGCGGCGACCGGGCGAGTCTGCGGCTGCCCTCCGACCCGACGGCTCGGCACCGGACCACCCGGCCGAGGCGGCACCGGCGAGCTGCTCGGCCGCCGCGTGACCAGGCGCGATCGGCGGGCGTCCGTGCCGCCGACACCGGACCACGCGCCTCCGGGACCGGTCACCCGAACACTCGTGGCGAAGGTCGGCACCACCGTCACCGTCCGCTTCCGCTCGGCTGCCGGGTCAGGCTGCCGGGTGGCTGTCGGCCCACGTCGGCGGCGGTGCTGGCAAGATCTTCACAACCACGAGATACGGTGTTGCCCTGTGACCGCGATTCGCGATCGCCAGAGCGATCCAGATGCCGACGACATCCCCGTGCCGTGGGATGAGCGTCCTGTCGTCGGTTCGAGGCGCGGACTGCCCTGGTGGGCGGCGGTCCTGGTCGGCCTCGGCCTGGCCATCGTGGGCGCCCTCCTCGGCAAGCCGAGCCAGGCGAACATCCCGGTGGTCTTCATCGTCTGCTTCATCGCCGGGGCCGTGATCGCGGTCTGCGCGGTGCGGCGGCGGGGGCTGTTCGGGCCGATGGTGATGCCGCCGCTCGTGCTGGCCGTCACCGTGCCCGGCGTGATCCTGCTGACCTCCGGGTCGCAGGGCGACGACCTGCTGTCGAAGGCACTGAACATCGGCAGCCCGCTGATCAACAGCTTCCCCATGATGGCCATCACCACCGGCATCACGCTGCTGATCGGCTTCGTCCGCATCTTCCGCGAGCGCGACCCGGACGCCTCGAAGAAGGGCAAGGCCGACCGGCGCCCCGACGAGGACGACGAGCAGCCCCGCCCGGCCCGGCAGCGGCCGGCGGGAGCGAACCGGACCGGTCAGACGCCCGTGCCGCCGCGACGTGGCCGGGAAGGTGAGCCGCCGAGGCGGCCGCGGCCGCCCGCCGAGGGTGACCGCCGTGCGCCGCGCCCGCCCGCGGACCGTGACCCGCGGGGTGCGCGGAAGCCGCCGCCGGCCAACCGGCGGCCGCGGCCGGAAGATGCCGACCCGCGCCGTCGCGAGCCTCGCGGGGACACTCCGCGGCGTCGTCCGCGGCCGCCCGCCGAAGACGGCCGGGACGCGCCGCCGCCTCGCCGGTCGGCCGGGGGGCGGGGTGCGCCGCCGCGGCGGAACCGTCCCTGGGACGGCGAAGAGCGCTGAACAGCAGAAACGGCGGTTGCCCCGGTAAGGAGGCAACCGCCGTTTCTCGTCAGTACCTCAGACCTTGCGCAGTTCCTTGGGCGGCGCGAAGGTGATCTTCTCGTTGGCCGTCGTGACCTCGTTGACGTCGCCGTAGCCGCGCTCGGCCAGCCACTCCAGCAGCTGCATGACCAGCTCGTCCGGCACCGACGCCCCGGACGTCACGCCCACCGTCGTCACCCCGGACAGCCACGCCTCGTCGACCTCGTGCGCGAAGTCGACCAGGTACGACGCCCGCGCGCCGGCCTTCAGCGCCACCTCGACCAGGCGCTTCGAGTTGGACGAGTTCGTCGACCCGACCACCAGCACCAGGTCGCACTCGGCGGCCATCGCCTTGACCGCGACCTGGCGGTTCGTCGTCGCGTAGCAGATGTCGTCGCTCGGCGGGTCCGCCAAACCCGGGAAGCGCTCGCGGAGCTGGTCGACGCGCTCCATCGTCTCGTCGACCGACAGGGTCGTCTGGGACAGCCAGATGACCTTCGACGGGTCGCGCACCTCGACCTTGTCGACGTCCTCGGCCTTGTCGACCAGCTGGACCTTGTCGGGCGCCTCGCCGGCCGTGCCCTCGACCTCTTCGTGGCCCTCGTGGCCGATCAGCAGGATGTCGTAGTCGTCCTTCGCGAACCGGTTGACCTCCTTGTGCACCTTCGTCACCAGGGGGCAGGTCGCGTCGATCGTGCGCAGGTTCCGGTCCGCGGCCTCCTGGTGCACCATCGGCGAAACGCCGTGGGCGGAGAACACCACGAGCGCGCCTTCGGGCACCTCGGAGGTCTCGTCGACGAAGATCGCGCCGCGCTCGCGCAGCGTCTCGACCACGTGCTTGTTGTGCACGATCTCCTTGCGGACGTACACCGGGGCGCCGTAGACCTCGAGGGCCTTCTCGACGGCGATCACCGCCCGGTCCACGCCCGCGCAGTAACCACGCGGTTTGGCGAGCAGCACCCGCTTGCCGGAAGCGGTTCCGGTGATCGTCGGGGTACCCGCGGGCTCGATTCCGGGACTCGCTGAACTCATGGCACCCAGGGTACGGGCAGGCCGGAGGCGAACTCGAAGTCCCTTTCGGGTGAGCTTCGTCCCCCTTACGAGCTGTGCCCGGGGTCACGCAACGCGGCCGGTTCCACCCGTTCGGTTGGGCAGTTCGGCGTAGATGCGGCAGGCTGGACGCATGAAGCCATTCCCGCTCCCCCTCCGGGTCGCCGCGGGCCTCGCCGTCTCCACCGCCGAGCGGGTTCGTGACCTCCCCCGCCAGCTCGCCGGGCTCCCGGTGACCGTGGTCAGCCAGGTGCTGCAGGCCTCCATGCGGGTCCAGCAGCACGTCACCGAGCTGGCGATCAAGGGCGACAACGCGCTCTCGAGCCTCCGCCCGGTCGAGGACACGCCGAGCTGGGCGACGTTCGACGAAGACCTCGACGTCACGCCGCAGCGGCCGAACCTGACGACGGTCGCCGACGTGCCGGAACCCCGTTCGGAACTGAACGGTCACCCTGGGTCACTTTCCGATCTCGAAGCGGAACTGGGTGATCCGTGGGCCGCCGAAGAGCGCGCGCTCGCCGAGAGCCACGCCGACGGCGAGAACGACGCCTCGGAGGACAACAAGCCGCGGCCGGGCACGCCCAAGCTCGACAAGAAGGCCAAGGACGAGGTGCCGCGGACCAGCGCCGGCGGGTACGACGGCCCGGCCGGGCTGACCGGCTACGACCAGCTCACCCTGCCGCAGCTGCGGGCCCGCTTGCGCCAGCTGTCGATCCCGCAGCTCGAGACGATCCTCGAGTACGAGCGCGCGAACGCGGACCGCTCGTCGTTCACCGGGATGCTGTCGCGGCGGATCGCCAACGCGCGCAAGGCCGAGCGAGCCGGTTCCGAGCCGCCCGAAGAACCCGGCGACGGCGCGGAAGGCCAGTGACCGATACCGAAGCGAGCACCGCCGAGAAGCCGTGGCCGGTGCGCACAGTCGCGCGCAAGATCGGCGACTGGATCCACCGCCTCGGCGCCGTCTGGGTCGAAGGCCAGGTCACGCAGGTCAGCTCCCGCCCGAACACGCAGACGGCGTTCCTCACCCTGCGCGACCCGTCCGCGGACGTCTCGATGTCGGTGACCTGCCCGAACTGGCTGATCCGCGAGATGGAGCCGCCGCTGCGCGAAGGCGCGAGCGTCGTGGTGCACGCGAAGCCGTCGTTCTTCTTCGGCCGCGGCACGATCAGCCTGCGCGCCGACCAGATCCGCGCGGTCGGCATCGGTGAGCTGCTGGCCCGGATCGAGCGCCTCAAGAAGCTCCTGACGGCCGAAGGCCTCTTCTCGGCCCAGCGCAAGCGGCCGATCCCGTTCCTGCCGAAGGGCGTCGGGCTGATCACCGGGCGCGCGTCGGCGGCCGAGCGGGACGTATTGGCCAACGCGCAGGGCCGGTGGCCGCACGTCCGGATCAAGGTGCTCAACACGGCCGTGCAGGGCTCGCAGGCCGTCCCGCAGGTCATGCGCGCGCTGCGGATCTTCGACGCCGACCCCGAGATCGACGTCATCGTGATCGCCCGCGGCGGCGGCAGCGTCGAGGACCTGCTGCCGTTCTCCGACGAGGCGCTCTGCCGCGCGGTGTCGGCCGCGGGCACGCCGGTGGTCAGCGCGATCGGGCACGAGCCGGACACGCCGCTGCTGGACTACGTCGCCGACCTGCGCTGCTCGACGCCGACCGACGCCGGCAAGCGGATCGTCCCGGACCTGCGCGAGGAGACCGAGCGCGTCCGGCAGATGCGCGACCGCGGGCGCCGCGCCCTGCACGGCTGGGTCGACACGCAGACCCGGCTGCTGAACCAGATCCGCAGCCGCCCGGCGCTGGCCGATCCGCTCGGACCGGTCCAGCGGCGCCAGGACGACGTCGACGTCCACCGCGAACGCGCGCGCCGCGCCATGCTGACTCTGCTGGCCAAGGACCAGGCCGAGATCGCGAGCGCGCGGGCCCGGCTCACCGCGCTCGGCCCGGCCGCGACGCTGGCCCGCGGGTACGCGGTCGTGCAGTTCGTCGACGCCGAAGGCAACCTCCAGGTACTCCGCTCCGTCTCCGAGGTCGAGGCCGGTGCCCAGCTGCGCGTGCGCGTGGGCGACGGTGCGATCGGCGCGGTGGCGGAAGGGGCCAAGGAGTGAGAGCGACGTTCCTCCCGCTCACGGTGGACGCGGCCCGGCGCCTGGGCGCGCGGCCGCTGCTGGACCAGGCGGTGCGCACCGACCGGGCCGCCGCCGAGTGCTGGACGGCGCTGCTCGCCGGCTGCCACAGCGCCGGCCGGCGTGACCTGGGCCCGCAGCTGCGCCGGCTGTCCGAAGCGACGTCGATGCAGGTCGGTTCGCGCTGGTGGTTCGCCGAGGGCGCCGGGCACCGCAAGCGCGTGGCCGGCGCCCAGGAGAACCTCGAAGAGGCGATCGCGGACGGTGACGGCCAGGAGTTCGCCCTCGCCTTCGTCGGGTACGACCACGCCATGGCCAGCGCGGTAGTGTGCGCGAACAGCGTGGAAGCCCGGAAGGTCGGAGAGCACCGAGCGTGAGTGAAGCAGCCAGCGGGGAACTCGGCTACGAGCAGGCCCGCGACCGCCTCGTCGAGGTCGTCCGCGAGCTCGAGGCCGGTGGCCTGTCCCTCGAGCAGTCGCTCGCGTTGTGGGAGAAGGGCGAGAAGCTCGCGAAGGTCTGTGAGCGCCATCTCGAAGGCGCGCGCGAGCGCATCGAGGCTGCTCTGGCGTCCGTGGAGGACGAAACCGGCGACGGTCAGTGACGTTTGCCATGTTCTGAGCATCGGGAAACCGGACAGGGATCTGACAGACTGAGCACCCGCCAGTTCCACGATCCGGGAGGCCTGATGTCCACCGAGCCGCGTCGTCGTGAAGCACCCGACCGCAACCTCGCGATGGAGCTGGTCCGGGTGACCGAAGCCGCCGCCATGGCCGCCGGTCGCTGGGTCGGCCGCGGCGACAAGATCGGCGGGGACGGCGCGGCCGTCGACGCGATGCGCCAGCTCGTCTCGACCGTGTCGATGCGCGGTGTCGTCGTGATCGGCGAGGGCGAGAAGGACGAAGCCCCGATGCTGTTCAACGGCGAAGAGGTCGGCAACGGCGACGGCCCGGACTGCGACGTCGCGGTCGACCCGGTCGACGGCACCACCCTGATGGCCAAGGGCATGCCGAACGCGCTCGCGGTCCTCGCGGTCGCCGAGCGCGGCGCGATGTTCGACCCGTCCGCGGTGTTCTACATGGAGAAGCTGGCCGTCGGGCCCGAAGCCGCGGGCAAGGTCGAGCTCGGCGCGCCGATCGCGGAGAACATCCGCCGCGTCGCCAAGGCGAAGAACAGCAGCGTCGGCGACGTCACCGTGTGCATCCTGGACCGCCCGCGCCACGAGCAGATCATCAAGGAGGTCCGCGAGGCCGGCGCGCGGATCCGCTTCATCTCCGACGGCGACGTCGCGGGCGCGATCGCCGCGGCCCGCCCGACCACCGGTGTCGACATGCTGATCGGCATCGGCGGCACCCCCGAAGGCATCATCGCGGCCTGCGCCATGAAGTGCCTCGGCGGCGAGCTGCAGGGCCGGCTGTGGCCGAAGGACGACGCCGAGCGCGAGAAGGCCATCGCCGCCGGGCACGACCTGGACCGCGTGCTGCTCAACGACGACCTCGTGCGCGGCGACAACGTCTTCTTCTGCGCCACCGGCGTCACCGACGGCGACCTGCTGCGCGGCGTCCACTACCGCGAGGGCGGGGCGACGACGCAGTCCATCGTGATGCGGTCCAAGTCCGGGACCGTCAGAATGATCGACGGTTACCACCGGCTCACGAAGCTGCGGGCGTACTCCTCGGTCAACTTCGACGGCCACCTGGACACGCCCGACGACGACGTCGTGCCCCCGCTGCCGTAAGGAGATCCGTGCCCAGGCGACTGCTGGTCCTGCTGGTTCTGGTGTTCGCCCTGGTCCCCGCCACCGCGTCGGCCGACCCCGCCATCGTCGGGGGCGGCGACGCCGATCAGCCGTACCCGTTCGCGGTGTCGCTGCACTCCTCGACCGGGAAGCTGTTCTGCGCCGGCGCGCTGATCGCCCCCACCTGGGTGGTCACCGCCGCGCACTGCGCGTTCGACAAGTCCCCGTCCGCGGTGTCGGTGCGGGCGGGGACGAACGACGCGGGTGAGGGCGGCGAAGTCGCCAAGCTCGCCGCGATCGTCGTGAATCCCGCGTTCAACACCCAGAGCCCGGCGGGCGACATCGCGCTGCTGCGGCTGGCGACGCCGGTCAAGGCGGCCCCGGTCGGGCTGGCGACGGCGGCGGCGCCGGGCACCGCGACCCGCATCCTGGGCTGGGGCCAGACGTGCCCGAAGCTGAACTGCGGCCAGGTGCCGAAGACGCTGCAGCAGCTCGACACGCACATCGTCGAAGGCGCGAAGTGCACGTCGGTGTTCGACGGCACGGCCGAGCTGTGCACGGACAACCCCGGCGGCAAGTCCGGAGCGTGCTTCGGCGACTCCGGCGGCCCCGAGATCGTCCGCGACGGCGACCACTGGTCGCTCGTCGGCGTGACCAGCCGGCCGGGCAACGACAACCCGGAATGCGCGACGGCGCCGTCGATCTACACGTCCGTAGTCGCGTACGCACCGTGGATCGCGGAGAAGACGAAGGCCTGAACTACTCGGCGTTGCTCGAATGCCCGGGGAACAGGTGGGCGTCCGGGTCGAGCGCGACGGCGATGTTGTTGACGGCCGTCGCGGCCTCGCCGAACCCGGTCGCGATCAGCTTTACCTTCCCGGGGTACGCGGCGACGTCGCCGGCGGCGTAGACCCGTTCGCGCGCGGTCGCCATGGTCGAGTCGACGGCGATGGCGCGGTGGTCGATCTCCAGGCCCCAGCTCTCGATCGGCCCGAGGTCGGCGGTGAACCCGAGCGCCGCGACGACCGCGTTGGCCGGCAGCCGCTCGTCATCGGCGCCCTTGATCGAGACGTCGACCGCTTCGAGCGCGCCACTCTCGTTTTCGACGAACCGCGTGACCTCGGCGTCGGTGATGATCCGGGTCCCGAGCTCGCGCGCCTGCCGGACGATGGACTCGGCGGCGCGGAACTTGGCGCGGCGGTGCACGAGGGTCACGCTCGCGGCGACCGGGTGCAGCGCGAGGATCCAGTCGAAGGCCGAGTCCCCGCCGCCGACGACCACGACGTGCTGCCCGGCGTGCGCCTGCAGCGACGGGACGAAGTGGACCATGCCGCGGCCGAGCCAGCCGTCGCCGGCGGGCAGCGGGCGCGGGGTGAACTCGCCGATGCCCGCGGTGATCAGCACGGCGCCCGCGCGCAGGGTTTCGCCGCCGTCCAAGGTCAGTTCGACACCGTCCGCCACACTTTCGAGCTTTTCGGCCTTGCGGCCCAGCAGGTACTTCGGCTGCCACGGCGCGGCCTGCTTGACCAGGCCGTCGATCAGGTCGCGCCCGCGGACCTCGGCGAACCCGCCGACGTCGTAGATCATCTTCTCGGGGTACATCGCGGTGACCTGGCCGCCGGGCTCGGGCAGCGAGTCGACCACCGCCATCGAGAGGCCGCGGAACCCGGCGTAGTAGGCGGCGAACAGGCCGGTCGGGCCCGCGCCGATGATCACGAGGTCGTACGCGTCCCCAGGAACTTCAGTCATGCTCGCTCCAGCCAGTGGTGGATGGCGGTGATCGAGAACACATTCGATCCTAGCCGGATCGGAGTTCACTCGACGACGTGCGACACCGCCGTCCTGACGACCGTCGCCCGCCGTGGGGCGTGCGGCGGACGGTGCTGAGCGCGGCCGCAGCGGTCGTGCTGCTCCTCGGCTGGTTCGCGCTGGCCGTCCGGCTCGCGCTGCCGTCGGCCGAGGCGGAAGGTCTCGTGTTCTTCGTGGCCGTGTCCTTCGTGCTCCTGCTGGTGTTCGGCCGCTGGCCGGCCCGGCTGGGCGCGTTGCTCGTGCTGCCGGTGCTCGCGGTCCTGCCCGGCGCTGGGTGACGGAATCCTGCTCTCGCGGGGGAAGCAGGTCCGAGCCGCGGTAATCACCGAAGCGCTCACCAGCGCGGAGTGGGCCTCGGTGCTCGATCCACAGCCTCGCGCGGTTGTGGACAACTCGGCGGCCCGGCGCCGCGAACACCGGGTGTTGCCGGTGGTCACCGATAGACTGGCCAAGGGGACGCCCCCCAGGGACGGGCGGGGGCTGGTCCCCGGCGGCCCGCAGCTGTCTCCACGTCACGTTCGCTTGTCCGCCAGGCCGGTCCGCGAACCCGGACGGCGCAGGGTGCGCAACGCCACCACGCGGTGACTCGCGAACAGGTCCAGAATCGGAGTCATGGCTGATCAGGAATACCGGATCGAACACGACACCATGGGCGAGGTCCGCGTGCCTGCCGACGCGCTCTACCGCGCGCAGACCCAGCGGGCCGTCGAGAACTTCCCCATCTCCGGCCGGGGCCTGGAGCGCGCCCAGATCCGCGCGCTCGGCCTGCTCAAGGCCGCTGCCGCGCGCGTGAACCAGAAGCTGGGCGTGCTCGACGCCGACGTCGCGGAGGCCATCGCCAAGGCCGCCGACGAGGTCGCCGAGGGCGCGCACGACGCCCACTTCCCGATCGACGTCTTCCAGACCGGCTCGGGCACGTCCTCGAACATGAACGCCAACGAGGTCATCGCCACCCTCGCCACCCGGGCCCTCGGCCGGGACGTGCACCCGAACGACCACGTCAACGCGTCGCAGTCGTCGAACGACACCTTCCCGACCACCATCCACGTCGCCGCGACCGAAGCCGTGCTCAAGGACGTCATCCCGGCGCTCGAGTACCTCGCCGGCGCCATCGAGGTCCGCGCCGCCGAGTGGGCCGACGTCGTCAAGTCCGGGCGCACGCACCTGATGGACGCCGTGCCCATCACGCTCGGCCAGGAGGCCGGCGCGTGGGCGTCCCAGGTCCGGTTCGGCGTCGAGCGGCTGAAGTCGGGGCTGCCGCGGCTGGGCGAGCTGCCGATCGGCGGCACCGCCGTCGGGTCCGGCCTCAACGCGCCGGACGGCTTCGGCGCGAGCGTCGCCGCCGAACTCGCGACGGTGACCGGGCTGCCGCTGACCGAGGCCCGCGACCACTTCGAGGCACAGGCCACTCAGGACAGCGTCGTCGAGACGTCCGGGCACCTGCGCACGATCGCCGTGTCGCTCAACAAGATCGCGAACGACCTGCGCTGGCTGGGTTCCGGCCCGCGCACCGGCCTCGCCGAGCTGGCGCTGCCGGACCTGCAGCCGGGCTCGTCGATCATGCCGGGCAAGGTGAACCCGGTGATCCCGGAGGCGACGCTGCAGGTCGTCGCGCAGGTGATCGGCAACGACGCGGCCGTCGCGTTCGCGGGCGCCGCGGGGAACTTCCAGCTGAACGTCAACCTGCCGGTGATCGCGCGGAACGTCCTCGAATCGGCGCGCCTGCTCGCGGCCGTCTCGCGGCTGCTGGCGGACAAGGTCTTCGACGGCGTGAAAGCCAACGCGGACCGCGCCCGCGCGTACGCCGAGGGTTCGCCGTCGATCGTGACGCCGCTGAACAAGTACATCGGTTACGAAGAAGCCGCCGCGGTCGCGAAGCAGGCCTTGAAGGAGCTGAAGACGATCCGCGAGGTCGTCATCGAGCGCGGGTACGTCAAGGACGGCAAGCTGACCGAAGCCCAGCTCGACGAAGCCCTCGACGTCCTCCGCATGGCCCGCGGCGGCAAGTGAAATTCCCGTGAGGTGACGCATCTTTCCTAGGGAAAGTGCGTCGGCGGGCCCTCGAGACGCTTCTTTCCTAGGGAAAGTGGCAATCAGGTCAGGACCCGCTACCGCCGGCGCAGGTGCTTGTCCGCCAGCGCCGGCGGGGTGTAGTCCTTTTCGGCCGGGTTCAGGTCCGTGCCCGGCGGGACGATCTCGTCGATCCGGTCCAGCACTTCGGCGTCGAGGACGAGGTCCGCGCCCGCCAGCAGGTCGTCGAGCTGCGCCGGGGTGCGCGGGCCGATGATCGCCGACGTCACGCCCGGGTGTGCCCGGACGAACGCCGTCGCCAGGTGGGTCAGCGGCCGGCCCAGGTCGTCGGCCAGCTTCTTCAGCTGCGCGATCGCCTCGAACTTGACGGCGTTGGCGGGCAGCGCCGGGTCGAACTTGTGCACCTGCAGCGTCTTGCGCCCCTCGGAAAGGTCCACATCGGACGGTTTGGTGTACCGGCCGGAGAGCCAGCCGCTGGCCAGCGGGCTCCAGGTGAGCACGCCCATGCCGTACTTCTGCGCGGTCGGCAGCACCGCGGCCTCGATCGCGCGGTTGAAGATGGAGTACGGCGGCTGCTCGGCCCGGAACCGCGCCAGGCCGCGCTTTTCCGCCACCCACTGGGCTTCCACGATCTGCTCGGCCGGGAAGTCCGACGAGCCGATCGCACGCACCTTCCCCGCCCGCACGAAGTCCGTGAGCACCGAAAGCGTTTCCTCGATGTCGGTCGTGGGATCCGGCCGGTGCACCTGGTAGAGGTCGATGTAGTCGGTGTCGAGCCGCCGCAGGCTGTCGTCGAGGGCCCGGGTCAGCCAGCGCCGGGACAGGCCGCCCTGGTTGGGGTCGTCGCCCATCCGGAAGAAGCCCTTGGTGGCCAGCACGACGTCGTCGCGGCGGCCCTTGAGCGCCTTGCCGACGATCCGCTCGTTCTCGCCGTGGCTGTACATGTCCGCGGTGTCCCAGAAGTTGACGCCCGCGTCGAGCGCGGTGCGCAGCATCCGGACACCCTCGTCGTGGTCCGGGTTGCCCCACTGCCCGAGCATCATGGCGCCGAACGCGTACTCGCTGACCGAGATCCCCGTGCCGCCCAGAATTCGTCGTTCCATGGGCTCCACCCTGCTGGCGGAAGAAGCACCGGACCAGGTCACGCCCAACCTGGGTCCGGCAGTACCAGGCGGGGCCGCGCGAGCCGGGGATACTGGGGGCATGAGTGACGCAGCCGAGCTGGGCGCCTTCCTGAAGGCGCGCCGCGCCGCACTGGATCCCGCGGACCTGGGCCTGCCGCCCGGGATCACGCAGCGGCGGGTCAAGGGCCTGCGCCGTGAGGAGCTGGCGCAGCTGGCCGGGATCAGCGTCGACTACTACACGCGGCTGGAGCAGGGCCGCGCGAAGAACGTCTCGGACGCGGTCCTCGACGCGCTGGCCCGCGCGCTGCGGCTCAACCCCGGCGAAGAGGCCTACCTGCACAATCTCGCCGCGCCGAAACGCCGGGACGGGCACGCGCCGCAGCGGGTCCGGCCCGAACTGCAGCAGTTGCTCGACGCCATCCAGGTGCCCGCGTTCGTCTTCGGGCGGTACCTGGACGTGCTCGCGTGGAACGCGCTCGGCGGCGCCGTCGCGTTCGCCTTCGCCGACCTCGAAGAGCGCAACATGCCGAAGCTCGTCTTCACCGACGAACGCGCGAGGCAGCTGCACCCGGAGTACGACGCGGTCTGCCGCGAGCTCGTCGCGAACCTGCGCGCGGAGAGCGGCCGGCATCCCGGCGACCCGCGGTTCGCCCGGCTGATCGGCGAACTTTCGCTGGCCAGCGAGCAGTTCCGGAAGCTGTGGGCCGAGCACGCCGTGCGGGAGAAGGCGCAGGGCTGGAAGGTCCTGATGAACCCCGTCGTCGGCGAGCTGCGGTTGCGCTACGAGACACTGCGGCTGCCCCAGGACCCCGACCAGGCGATAGTCGTCTACCACGCCGAACCCGGGTCCGAAACCGAACGCGCGCTCGGCCTGCTGGCCAGCTGGATCGCCACCGATGAACGGCCGGTGAACACTCGGTCGTCGTCACCCCACGCCGGCTGAGGCCTGCCTACGCTGCTCTACCTGGGGAGCCGGGGGTAGAGGAGCAGCACGGTGGGTGTCGGCGCGACCATGCAATCCCTCGCCGAAATCCTGAGCTCCGACTCCGGCAGCCTCGTCCTCGGCATCGCCGCGCTGGTCGCGATCGCCGCGCCGTTCATCGACCGCTACTTCATCCGCCGCCGCCGGCTGACGTTCCGGGTGCTCTACAACTCCAAGATCGGGCTGTCCCCGATCGACCTGCACGACGGCGAAAACGGCTCGGCGCAGGCGGCCCCGCAGCTCGAACAGGTCGGGCGGCTGCTCGACCGGATGAGCATCGTCGTCATCCGGATCCACAACACCGGCGGGTTCGACATCGCGCCCGGCGACTTCGAGATCCCGCTGTCGTTCACCTTCGGCAGCCGGATCGTCTGGGACGCGCGGGTGTCCGACGCGACCGACGACGGCCTGCGCCAGCACGTCCGCGACGGCCTCGAGTTCTTCACGCGCGAGACCCCGCAGCGGCCGGTCGAAGCCGTGAAGCTGTCCCGCGTGCGCGCGTGGCTGCCGAAGCGGTTCGCCGGTCTGGCCGCGGCCGAACCGCCGCCGGAGGCTCCGGACTGGCACGGCGTCCGGCTCGCCAAGCTTTCCTTGAAGCGCAAGGAAAAGTTCAAGCTGGTCGTCGTGCTGCGCGAGTCCGACGAGCACGACGGCGAGATCAGCAAGGAGATCGACCACCACGCGCGGCTCGCCGCCGGCCGGATCAAGGACGACCGCAAGCAGCGCCGGTTCGGCTGGCCGGTCATCACGACGGCCGTCGGTGTGCTGCTGACCGGCGCCCTGCTGGCCACGCTGCTCGTCTCGTGGTCCCGGCCGAGCACCTCCGCGCAGTGCGCCACCGGGAAGCTGTCGGTCGAGGGCTCGAGCGCGTTCGTCCCGATCATCGACAGCATCGCCGCCGAGTACCACGGCCAGTGCGACGGGGCCGCCATCACGACGCGCGCGACCGGCAGCGTCACCGGGGTCCGCGCGCTCGCCCCGGTCGACGCCGCGAACAGGAACGGGCTGGCGGTGCTGTCGGACGGCCGGTCCGGGGAAGCCGGGCCCGACCTGGAAGCGAAGGCCGTCGCGGTCGTCGTCTACAGCCTGGTCGTCAACCGCGCGGCCGGCGTCGACAAGCTGACGACCCAGCAGGTCGAGGACATCTTCAGCGGCCGGGTGCGGAACTGGGACCAGCTGCGGCCGGGGCCGTCGGTGCCGATCGGGATCGTCGGGCGCGGGCAGGAGTCGGGCACGCGCAAGACGTTCGAGCAGAAGGTGCTCGGCGGCGCGGAGGACCGGCTGACCTCGGACTCGTGCCGCAAGCCGGAGCGCGACCCGGCCGCGGCGACCACCCGCTGCGAGCGCGGCACGACCGCCGAGGTGCTGACCGAGGTCGCGAACGTGCCCGGCGCGATCGGGTACGCCGACGTCCCGGCGGCCAAAATCGCAGCCGCCCGTGACCAGCAGGTCGGCGTCGTGCAGCTCGACGGGCACTACCCGGACGTCACGACGATCGCCGCCGGCTACCGGTTCTGGACCGTCGAGTACCTGTACACGAAGGGCGTCCCGGACGGCGAGAGCGTGCTGAAGCGGTTCCTCGACTACCTGGCCGGCCCGACCGCCCGAGCCGAGCTGCAGGACGCCGGGTACACCCCCTGCGTGACCAAGGACGGTCTGCTCGACCCCCTCTGCACCAGGGGAGACATCTAGCCGTCCGGAAATTGTCGGTGGTTCGGGTCATGATGTCCGGGTGTTGCTGAGCGAGTTGGTCCGGGTGTCCGCCGAGCTGGCGGCGACGAGGTCCAGGAAGGCGAAGATCGCCCTCCTGGCCGCGGTGCTGCGCGCGGCCGAGTTCACCGAGCTGGCCACGGTGATCGCGTACCTGACCGGGCAGACGGCGCAGGACCGGCTGGGTGCGGGCTGGCGCACCCTGGCCGGGCTCGGCGCGTCACCCGCGCCGGAGCCCACCATCACGGTGCTGGAGGTGGACGCGGCCTTGACGGAGGCCGCGGGCGTAGCGGCGGGCACCGGCTCGTCGACACGGCGGCAGGACGTCCTGCGGGCGTTGTTCGTCCGGCTCACCGAGGCGGAGCAGCAGTTCCTGTTCCGGCTGGTCACCGGTGAGCTGCGGCAGGGCGCGCTCGAAGGCGTGATGGTCGACGCCGTCGCGGCCGCGGCCGAGGTGCCCGCCGAGGACGTGCGGCGGGCGTTCATGCTGTCCGGGAAGCTGGGCGTCACCGGGGTCGCGGCGATGACCGGCGGGCAGGCCGCGCTGGCGGAGTTCCGGCTCGCGCTCGGTACGCCGGTCAAGCCGATGCTGGCGTCGCCGGCGGAATCGCTGGAGGAGGCCGTCGCCGAGCACGCCGAAGCGATCGTCGAGTACAAGATGGACGGTGCGCGGATCCAGGTGCACCGGCAGGGTGACGAGGTGCACGTCTGGACGCGGACGTTGCGCGAGATCACCGGCAGCGTCCAGGAGCTGGTCGAGCTGGTGCGGGCGCTGCCGTGCGAATCGGTGGTGCTGGACGGCGAAACGCTCGCACTGACCGACGCGGGGCGGCCGCGGCCGTTCCAGGACACGATGAGCCGGTTCGGCAGCACCCGCGAGGAGCAGGTGAAGGCGCTGCTGCTGCGGCCGTACTTCTTCGACTGCCTGCACCTCGACGGCGTCGACCTGCTGGACGCGCCGCTGTCCGAACGCAACGCGGCGCTGCGGAAGGTCGCCGGGGCGCACGTGATCCCGGGCGAGGTGGGCGTTTCGCGCGCCGCCGAAGTACTGGAGGCGGCGATGGACGCCGGGCACGAAGGGGTGATGGTCAAGGACCTCGCGTCGCCGTACGCGGCCGGGCGGCGCGGGCGGGCGTGGCTGAAGGTCAAGCCGGTGCACACGATCGACCTGGTGGTGCTCGCGGCGGAGTGGGGGCACGGCAGGCGCACGGGCAAGCTGTCCAACCTCCACCTCGGCGCCCGCGACCCGGACGGCGGCCCGCCGATCATGGTGGGCAAGACGTTCAAGGGCATGACCGACGAGCTGCTGGCGTGGCAGACGACGAGGTTCCAGGAGATCGAGACCCACCGCGACGACTGGACGGTGTACGTGCGGCCCGAGGTGGTGGTGGAGATCGAGCTGGACAGCGCCCAGGTTTCGACGCGCTACCCCGGCGGGCTGGCGCTGCGGTTCGCCCGGGTCGTCCGCTACCGCCCGGACAAGGAGCCGGCCGACGCGGACACGATCGACACCGTCCGCGGCCTCCTGCACGGCGACCGGTCGGAAGGGAGCTGACCACGAAGGTCCTGATCAGGACGTTCCTGGCAGGACGGCGCCCCGGTGCACCACACCGGGGCACCCCCCCGGGGTCAGTAGCAGCGATCCGACCGGATCGCGTAGGTGTAGTTGTTGGACAGGTTGGACGTCACCTCGAAGCGGATCTTGTGGTACACGGGCGGGTCGCCGAGCACGCCGTGGGACACCGTGTGCTCCTTGCCCGGGGCGATCGCGCCGCTCCACAGGCCCTTGTCGAAGACGTCTTCGATGATCTGGACGAGCATCCCGCGGTAGTCGCTGTTGTGCACCGTGATGTCGATCTTCTGCCCGGAGCTCACCTCGACGACCTTCGTCGCGCCACCCATCAGCTGTCCGCCGGCGCACACCTTCGTCGCGGCGGACGCCGACGGCGCCACCGCCAGCGTCGCGACCAGTGCCACGACCGGGACCACGAGCCTGCGGATCATCGGTTCCCCACCTTCGTCTTGACCACGTTGGACGTCTCGGCGATGTCGATGCCGAACTTCATCGAGCCGCCGCAGTAGGCGTGCTTGCCGTTCTTGAAGTAGAGCGTCAGGTCGCCCGCGCACTCGAAGACGCGGATGTCCCACGTGCGCTCCCCCGGCCACAGGCAGATGGCGTCCTTGCCGGCGCGGCGCATCCAGCCGTGGTAGCCGGACTCGCACGTGATGATCGGATCACTCGCGACAGTCCTCGTCGCCGGAGCGGACGCCGACGCCGGGCCGGCCGGCAGCAGGCCCGCGGCGAGCGCGGCTCCCGTGACGGCCGCGATCCTCAGATACGGACGCATGGATTTCCTTCCCCTGCAAGAAAAGATGAAATGGATTCGCCCAGGAGATCCGGACACCGACGACGTTAAGGACCCGTGACGACGCCGGGGAAGACCTCCACCGGCCAGCTCCGCGCGCGAGCCAAACGAAGATCGTTCACGCAGGTCAGCGCTTTGGCCAGCGGGGCGGGAAAGCCAAATTCAGGGCACGATCCGGACCGAGAAGAAGACCGCGCGGGCGTCCGGCAGCAGCAGGTGCCCTTCGGAGTCGGCCATCTTCCAGTACACCTGGCAGTGCCCGGCCGCGGGCGGCGCCTGCACGTCGACGGAGATCCGCACGTGCTCGCCCGGCGCGGTGTAGGGGATCGGGACGCGCGCGGGCGTACGGCACTCGCCGGGGCTGCCGAACGAGCCCGAGCGGACGAGGTAGCGCCCGATCCATCCGACGGATCCGGCGTTGCGCAGCTCCCACGTCTTGACGAACCGGCTGCCGGCCGGGACCGCGGTGCCGTCGGGCACGGTCACGTCGGCGACGAACTCGGACACGTCGCCGGCGGCCGCGGGCTCTTCGGCCGAGAACGCGCCGCCGAAGAGGAGCGCCAGCGCGACCACGAGCACGATCGCGACGGCCGCCGCGAGCCCGTAGGCCGCCCACCGGCCGCGGGACGGACCGGGCTCGGCCACCTCCTCGACGGCCTCAGACGGCTCGCGGGCCTGCTCCCAGCAGCCGCGCCAGTCCAGTCGCACCGCCGTCTCGTCCTGCCCGAGCACGCCCACCGCGAGCACGCGCACGAACTCCCACGTCGTCTCCCAGCTGGGCAGGTGCTTCCCTCGGGCCGCGGCCGACAACGCCGACTTCGAGGCCAGCGCGCCCAGCTCGTCGCGCATCCGGTCGTAGGACGGGTCGCCCGCCGCGCGCTTCAGCTCCCACAGCCGGCGCGCGAACGCCGTGACCGGGCCGGTGTCCTCCGCGGGGCCCTGCGCGACCCGCCCGCGCCGTCCGGGGGTGCGTTCGACGTCCATCGCCGCCGAGGATAGGACGCGGACCGGGTGACCGGCGCTCCCCGATCGAGTGGTCCCGATCGAGGGGTCCACTGTGGAGCTAAGCTCCGGAAATGCGCAGCGAGAAGCTCACCCGCGCCTGGTTCGCGGTCACCGCCGTGGTCGCGCTGACCGGGCTCGTCAGCCAGGTCGTGGCCACCCCCACCACGAACGTGCTCTGCTTCTTCACCATCGACTCGAACCTTCTCGTCGCGCTCACCTCGGCGCTGGTCGCGCTCGGCCGGGCGCGCGGGCGCGTGTTCACCGTGCTCCTGCTCGACGCGCTGGTCGGCATCATCGTGACCGGCATCGTCTACCAGGTCGCCCTCGCCGGCCTGTACGAGCTGCACGGCCTGGCGTTCTTCGCCGACACCATGCTGCACAAGGTGACGCCGATCGTCTTCGTGCTCGGCTGGCTGCTCGCGGCGCCACGCGGCGTCCTGACCTGGAACACGGTCTGGTGGTCGCTGCTCTACCCGCTGGCCTGGCTCGCGTTCACCCTGCCGCGCGGCGCGCTCACCGGCTTCTACCCGTACCCGTTCGTCGACGCCGGCGTGCTCGGCTACGGCCAGGTGACGCTCAACTGCGTCTTCATCGGGCTCTTCTTCACCGCGCTCGCCGCGGGCGCGCGCTACTACGACCGCCGGCTCAGCCTCGCACCCGGCGAAACGCGTTGAGCCCGTCGGTCAGGCCGGCCTGCACCAGCGTCGGCAGCGCGCCGCGGCGGTCGACCGGCTTGCCCGCCGCGATCCGGTGCATCTGCCGGGTGTGCCACTGGATCTCGAGGAGGCTGTCGGCCAGCCGGACGCCGGTCTTCGGGCAACGCCGCTCGGCACGGGCGTCCTCACCGGCGAGCAGCCGCCCGGGCAGGTCCGGGTCGACGATCAGCGGCCGGCCGAGCCCGATGACGTCCAGCGCGCCGGAGCGCAGTGCCTCGGTCATCCCGCCCGGCGTCGCGAACCCGCCGGTGACCATCAGGGCGACGTCGGACACCGAACGCGCCTTCGCCGCGTAGTCCAGGAAGTACGCTTCGCGCGCCTGCGAGCTGGCTCGGCCCGAACCCATCATCGCGGCCTTCTCGTACGTTCCGCCCGACACTTCGAGCAGGTCCAGCCCGGTTTCGCCGAGCTCGCGCACGACCTCCAGGGACTCCTCCTCGGTGAAGCCGCCGCGCTGGAAGTCCGCGCTGTTGAGCTTCACCGCCACCGGGACGTCGTCGCCCACCGCCGCGCGCACGCGCCGCACGACCTCCAGCAGGAAGCGGCGCCGGCGGACCGCGTCGCCGCCCCAGTCGTCCGTGCGCAGGTTCGTCAGCGGCGAAAGGAACTGGGACACGAGGTAGCCGTGGGCGCCGTGGATCTGCACGCCGGTGAAGCCCGCTTCGACGAACGTGCGCGCCGCGACGGCGAAGCGTTCGACGATCGCTTCGATCTCTTCGCCGGTCAACGCGCGCGGAGCGGCGAAGGCGGTACGGATGCCGCGGTTGCCGAAGGGCACGGCGGACGGCGCCACCGGCTCGCGCGAGAGGTACCGCGGGCTCTGCCGGCCCGGGTGGTTCAGCTGCACCCACAGCCGCGTGCCGGTGCCCTCGACCGACCGCGCCCACGGCCGGTACCCGGCCGGATCCGGCGTGGCGGCGACGTTGCGCGGCTCACCGAGCGCGGCCGGGTCGACCATGACGTTCCCGGTGATCAGCGCGCCGGCGCCGCCGCGGGCCCAGGTGCGGTACAGCTCGGCCAGCTCGCGGGTGGGGGCGTTGCGGCGATCGCCGAGCTGCTCGCTCAGCGCCGACTTGACCAGGCGGTTCGGCAGCTCCGCGCCGCAGCGCAGTTTCAGCGGCTCCGCCAGGAGTTCCCGGGTCGCGGTCATCGCATGACTCCTCGAACTTACTCGGAGTAAGGTGACGCGACAGTAGCATACCGTTGGTATGTCATCTACCCGCCGAATGACCGTTAGGGTCGGGCGCATGACGGCGATCGTGCAGAACTTGGTGACGTCCGGTGTCTTCCGGCTCGACGGAGGCAGCTGGGACGTCGACAACAACGTGTGGCTGGTGGGCGACGACGCGGAAGTGATCGTGATCGACGCGGCCCACGACGCCAAGGCGATCGAAAACGTCGTCGGCGAGCGGAAGCTGGCCGCGATCGTCTGCACCCACGCGCACAACGACCACGTCAACGCCGCCCCGGACCTCGCCGACGCGACCGGCGCCCCGATCCTGCTCCACCCCGAAGACCGGGTCGTCTGGGACCTGACCCACCCCGATCGCGCCCCGGACGGCGAGCTGTCCGACGGCCAGGTCATCACCGTCGCCGGCACCGCGCTCCGCGTCATCCACACGCCCGGCCACGCCCCCGGCGCGGTCTGCCTCTACGCGGAGGAACTCGGCGTCCTGTTCACCGGCGACACCCTGTTCCACGGCGGCCCCGGTGCCACCGGACGGTCCTATTCGGACTACCCGACGATCGTGAAGTCCATCCGGGAGAAGCTCTTCACGCTCCCGGAGTCGACGAAGGTCCACACGGGCCACGGCGACGGCACGACGATCGGCGCGGAGAAGACCGCGTCGAGCGGCTGGGACCAGGCCTAAGCCGTCAGCCGCGGCGCGCTCGGCGACACCCGTACGCGCTGCTTCGCCTCTTCGGCCAGCTTGAGCGCCCACTCCCGCAGGCCCACCACGTCGATCCGGTGCGGCGGCTGGGCACGGAACGGCTCGATGTTCGCCGCGCCGCGCTCCAGCAGGGACGCCGCGCCGACGTTGTTCCCGCGGGCCGCGTGCGTCAGGCCCACCGCGAGCTGCGCGAGGCCGCGCCAGAGTTCGCGGTCGGGGCCGTCGGCGCTCTTCCACGCGTCTTCGAAGACCTCGTGCGCGTGGAACGGCTTGCCGTCGTCCAGCAGCCGCTGGGCTTCCGCAAGCGTTTGCGCCGGGGTCCGCACGATGCCCTCCGGCTGGCGTTCGACGCCGTCGGAGCCGTACGGCAGGGGCCGCCCGAGGCCGTCGCGCGGCCGCGCGTTGCGTGCCCGTCCTTCGTCGTCCCGGTCGCGGCGGCTCATGCCCTCGATCCTGCCACGGGCCGGGCAGGTAGTCTGGTGACTCGTGCGTTTCCTCGACGGCCACCGGCCCGCCCACGACCTGACCTACGACGACGTGTTCCTGCTGCCGAACCGTTCGGACGTGGAGTCCCGCTTCGACGTCGACCTCTCCACCGCGGACGGCACCGGCGCGACCATCCCGATCGTCGTCGCCAACATGACCGCGGTCGCCGGCCGCCGGATGGCCGAGACCGTCGCCCGGCGCGGCGGCCTCGTCGTCCTTCCCCAGGACGTCGACCCCGACGCCGTCACCGAGATCGTCGGCTGGGTCAAGAGCCGCCACACCGTGTGGGACACCCCGCTGGTCCTGACCGGCGGCGACGCCGTGGCCGACGCCCTCAACCTGGTCCACAAGCGCGCCCACGGCGCTGTCGTGGTCGTGGACGGCGAAGGCCGGCCGGTCGGCATCGTCGACGAAGCCGCCTGCGCGGGCGTCGACCGCTTCGCGCGGCTCGCCGACGTCGCCCAGCCCGCCACCGTCGCGGTGCCGCTGAGCACGCCGTCACGCGAGGTCTTCGAGCTGCTGCACACCAATGGTGCGAACCTGGCCCTCGGCTTGGACGCCGACGGCCGCCTCGCCGGCGTGCTGACCGCCGTCGGGGCGCTGCGCGCGGACATCTACACGCCGGCGGTCGACAGCGCGGGCAAGCTGCGCGTCGCCGCCGCGATCGGCGTCAACGGCGACGTCGCGGCGAAGGCCGAAGCGGTCCTGAACGCCGGCGTCGACGTGCTGGTCGTCGACACCGCGCACGGCCACCAGGAGAAGATGATCGCCGCGCTGAAGGCGGTCCGGTCGGTGTCGCCGCAGGTCCCGGTCGTCGCCGGGAACGTGGTCACCGCGGAGGGGACGCGCGACCTGATCCAGGCCGGCGCGGACGTCGTCAAGGTCGGCGTCGGGCCGGGCGCGATGTGCACGACCCGGATGATGACCGGCGTCGGCCGCCCGCAGTTCTCCGCGGTCGCCGACTGCGCGGCCGCCGCGCGCGAGCTGGGCAAGCACGTCTGGGCCGACGGCGGGGTCCGCCACCCGCGCGACGTCGCGCTGGCGCTGGCCGCCGGCGCGTCCGCGGCGATGGTCGGCTCGTGGTTCGCCGGCACCTACGAATCCCCCGGCGACCTGCGGTTCGACGAGCAGGGCCGGCCCTACAAGGAGTCGTTCGGCATGGCGTCGAAGCGCGCGGTGGGCGCGCGGACGCGCACGGACAACTCGTTCGACCGCGCGCGGAAGGCGCTGTTCGAGGAGGGCATCTCGTCGTCGCGGATGTCGCTCGACCCGCAGCGCCCGGGCGTCGAGGACCTGCTCGACTCGATCGGCTCCGGCGTCCGCTCGTCGTGCACCTACGCGGGCGCGCGCACCCTGGAGGAGTTCCACGAGCGCGCGCTGCTGGGCGTCCAGTCGGCGGCCGGTTTCGCCGAAGGCCGCCCCCTCCCCTCGGGCTGGTAAAAGCCGTGAAGGCCTCCTTACCGGCATTTATGACCGGTAAGGAGGCCTTCACGGACTGGGGGTCTAGCCGTGGTCTTCAAGCATTTCGGTGACCAGGGCGGCGATCGGGGAGCGTTCGGAGCGCGTCAGCGTGACGTGCGCGAACAGCGGGTGGCCCTTCAGCTTCTCGATCACCGCCGAGACGCCGTCGTGGCGCCCGACGCGCAGGTTGTCGCGCTGGGCGACGTCGTGCGTGAGCACCACCCGGGACGCCGTGCCGAGCCGCGAAAGCACGGTCAGGAGCACGTTGCGCTCCAGTGACTGCGCCTCGTCGACGATGACGAACGCGTCGTGCAGCGAGCGGCCGCGGATGTGGGTCAGCGGGAGCACCTCGAGCATGCCGCGGTCGAAGACCTCGTCGAGGACCTCCTGGCTGACCAGCGCGCCGAGGGTGTCGAACACCGCCTGCGCCCACGGCTGCATCTTCTCGCTCTCGGACCCGGGCAGGTAGCCGAGGTCCTGGCCGCCGACCGCGTAGACCGGGCGGAACACCACGACCTTGCGGTGCTGACGGCGTTCCATCACCGCCTCCAGGCCGGCGCACAGCGCGAGCGCCGACTTGCCGGTGCCGGCGCGGCCGCCGAGCGACACGATGCCGACGTCGGAGTCGAGGAGCAGGTCGAGCGCGACGCGCTGCTCGGCGCTGCGGCCGTGCAGGCCGAACGCCTCGCGGTCGCCGCGGACCAGCCGGATGCGCTTGTCCGCCGTGATCCGCCCCAGCGCGCTGGACGTGCCCGCGAGCAGCCGCAGCCCGGTGTGGCAGGGCAGCGCCGCGAGCTCGTCCATGCCCCACTCGACGGGGTCGACGGTGGCGCCGCCGAACAGCGTGTCCAGCACCTCCTGCTGGACGTCGACGTCCGCCATGCCGGTCCAGCCGGACGGCGTCACCTCCTGCGCGCGGTACTCGTCCGCCTCGAGACCGACGGCCCCGGCCTTGACCCGCAGCGGGATGTCCTTCGTGACCAGCGTGACCGCCTGGTTCTCCGCCGCGAGGTTGAGCGCGCAGGCGAGGATGCGGTGGTCGTTGGAGTCGGTCCGGAACCCCGACGGGAGCACCGACGGGTCCGAGTGGTTCAGCTCCACCTGCAACGTGCCGCCGTGGTCCCCGATGGGGAGCGGCGCGTCGAGCCGGCCGTACTGGCGGCGCAGGTCGTCGAGCATGCGCAGGGATTCCCTGGCGAACCAGCCCAGCTCCGGGTGGTGGCGCTTGGCCTCCAGTTCACTGATCACGACCAGCGGAAGCACGACGGCATGCTCGGCGAAGCGGGTGACCGCCCACGGGTCCGACAAGAGGACCGACGTGTCGAGCACGTACATGTGCTGCTGGGATTCGGGCGAGGTCGAGGCTTTCTCCGGGCCAGGAACGGCACCGGTCGAAGAGTGGCCAGAGGCCTTACGGGGCAAACGCTGCGCAGTCACGACGGCATCTCCCTCGAGGGCGTGTGCACCTCACGCCCGCACTCGCTGGGCCGGGCACCTCCCTGGCTGGACCACTCCTCCTGACCTGGGTCAGGTGGCGCGGCCACGAGGGCCGGGTGCCGGCCCCCTCGTGCGTCTCGTGGGCGGCTGCGCCGCCCCCTCGATCACCGTCACGACCAGGGCCTCCCGCGAGGACCCGCACGGAACGCGCGTCCTCTCTTCGGACGGTACCCACGAATGCCGGAACGCGCAGGGAGCCAACACGGTGATTCGCCAGATCGTCACCTCACTGTCGGTCGTCCGACATCGACGACCCGTGACGACTACCGTGGGTCACCGCCATCTCGATCGATGCACACCCGGCGGAATGATCTTGGCGAAATCGCTGACCCGTTGTATTCACAAGATCGATTGACGGGCTTTTACCACGCTCGGGTACCCCGCGCATTTTACGCCGCCCAGAGAGAACCGGTCCGGGTGAAAGCGCCTGCTACAGGCTCACACAATGGGCGTACAAGCCGTACGAGGCGTCCGTTAAGCGAGTAATTTTCTTGCTGCGGGACACACCACCGGACCCCCGGTGCCCCGGATCCCAACAGTTCTACCTAGGAGTGTGCGAAGTGCTGAAGAAGGCTGGTTTCGTCGCCGCCACCGCTGCGGGTCTCATGATGATCGGCAGCACCGCGTTCGCCGCGACGGGCGACACGACGGGCACGCCGGACCCGACGTTCGGCGACGCCTACGCCACGTTCATCGAGGGCGGCGGCGCCCTGGGCTACGGTGCGGCCTCCCTGGTCGCCGGCGCCTACACGGGCATCGCCACCACCCCGGCGCTGATCCTGCACTCGCTGGAGCACCACCACCACTGAGTGTGGCGCGCGAAGGGCCCCGGAGTCCGCTCCGGGGCCCTTCGCCGCGTTCAGGAACCGAACCGCCGGTGCCGCCAGGCGTAGTCGCGCATGGCACGCAAGAAGTCGACCCGGCGAAATGCCGGCCAATACGCTTCGGTGAACCAGAATTCCGAGTGCGCGGATTGCCAGAGCAGGAATCCGGAAAGGCGTTGTTCTCCCGAAGTGCGGATGATGAGGTCCGGATCCGGCTGCCCCGAGGTGTAGAGGTGCTCGGAGATGTGGTCGACGTCGAGGATTTTCGCGAGCTCGTGAATGGTCGTGCCCTCGTCGGCGTGCTGGAGCAGCAGCTTGCGCACGGCGTCCGCGATTTCCTGGCGCCCGCCGTAACCGACCGCGACGTTGACCTCCATCCCGGTCCGCCCCTCGGTGCGCGCGGCGGCTTCGCTGAGTCGCTTGGCGACCTCGCCGGGTAGCAGGTCGAGCGCCCCGACGATCCGCAGCCGCCACGGCGTCCCGGGCGCGGCGAGCTCGTCGGTGACGTCGGTGATGATCTTCAGCAGCGGCGTGAGCTCGTCCGGATCGCGGTTGAGGTTGTCGGTCGAGAGCAGCCACATGGTGACGACCTCGACGTCGGCCTCCTGGCACCAGCTCAGGAAGTCCGCGATCTTCTTCGCGCCGGCCCGGTGCCCGTCCGCGACGTCCGTGAAGCCCGCTTCACGGGCCCAACGGCGGTTGCCGTCGAGCATGATCGCGATGTGCCGGGGATGCCGGCCCGCGGCCTGCTGGATGAGGCGTCGGCCGTAGACGCTGTACACGACGTCGGACAAGAAGGAGCGCACACTCACGTCGAAGCAGCCTACGCACCCGATGTGAGGCGCGTGACTGAGCACTGCTGGAGAACCTACGGTCCCGTAACCTGGAAGGGTGAGCCTGACGACGGAACCGCCCGAGCCGGTAGTGGACCTCCGCCCGCGCCTGCGCGGCCACATCCACTTCTGGACCTTCTTCGGCGCTCTCGCCGCGGCGGCGGCGCTGATCAGCCTGGCGGCGTCCACAGTGTCCCCGGTGGCGGCGCTCGCGACGTCGGTCTACGGCCTGACCGTGCTCGGCCTGTTCGGCGTGAGCGCGTTGTACCACCGCCGGTTGTGGAGCCCCCGCGCGTACAAGTGGATGAAGCGCGCGGACCACTCGATGATCTTCCTGTTCATCGCGGGCACGTACACGCCGTTCACGCTGCTGGCGATGTCCAAGCCGACGGGCTACGTGATCCTGTCCATCGTCTGGGGCGGCGCGATCGCGGGCGTGGCGCTGAAGATGCTGTGGCCGCACGCGCCGCGCTGGCTCGGCGTGCCGATCTACATCGCGCTGGGCTGGGTCGCGGTGTTCGTCTTCCCGGAACTGCTCTCGCACGCCGGCGTCGCGGCCTTGGTGCTGCTGTGCGTGGGCGGCCTGTTCTACACGCTCGGGGCGGCGTTCTACGGCTTCAAGTGGCCGAACCACTGGCCGGAGACGTTCGGGTACCACGAGTACTTCCACGCGTGCACGGTGCTGGCGGCGGTTTCGCACTACATCGCGATCTGGCTGGCCATGTACGCCTAAGGCCCGCCCCGCCGAGCAGGGCCTCGCTCGCACTCCCCAGCGAACGAAGCCCCTCGGCGGCCGGCTTCAGCCGAACATGCCCGGCTGGTACTCGCCCGCCGGGTTCTGGACGATCACGTTCAGGCGGTTCCAGGCGTTGATCATCGCGATCAGCGAGATCAGCGCGCCGATCTGCTCGTCGTCGAAGTGCTTGCGGACCTCCGACCACGTCGTGTCGCTGACGCCCGTGTGCGCGTCCGCCAGGCGGGTCGCCTCCTCCGTCAGCGCCAGGGCCGCGCGCTCGGCCTCGGTGAAGACCACCGCTTCGCGCCACGCCGCCACCATCGCCAGGCGGACCGCCGTCTCGCCCGCGGCCGCCGCGTCCTTCGTGTGCATGTCGAGGCACATGCCGCAGCCGTTGATCTGGCTGGCCCGGATCTTCACCAGCTCCTGCGTCGCCTTCGGCAGCGAGGACTCCTCGACCGGGTGGGACGCCGCGATCAGCCGCTTGACGAACTTCGCGGTGACCTCGTTCTCGAACATGTTGAGCCGCGCTTCCATCGTTCTTCCTTTCGTTCGGTTCACAGACATGACGACGGGGCTCCGGGCGTTGTGACAGCGGGCGGAGTGGCGCCGGTCACATCCACACGTTCGCGTCACGCGCGCCGTGTCGATCACGCGCCGCATGCCGGGTCAAGCCGCGGCGGGCACCACGCACTGGCCCGCCGGCGGCGCCTCAAACCAGCACGTTCGGGGGTCACCCACGGGGACACCACGATGGTTGCCGTGATCACCGGGCGGGCAGACCGTTGGCCAACGGACCCAACGCGCGAAAGGAGCAGCCACGACCATGCAGCCGCAGGAGCTCATCGACAGTGCCGTGGTCGACCCGGCGGGCAACAAGCTCGGCAAGGTCGGCACCGTCTACCTCGCCGACGCCACCCACCAGCCGGAGTGGATCACCGTCAAGACCGGTCTGTTCGGCACGAAGGAAAGCTTCGTGCCGCTCTCCGGTGCGCACACGGACAAGGACGGCGTGCACGTCCAGGTCGACAAGGACGCCGTCTCCGACGCGCCGCGCATCGACGCCGACGGGCACCTCTCGCCCGAGGAAAGCACGCGGCTCTACCAGCACTACGGCCTGCCCGTGCCGCGGACCTCACCCGACGGCCGGATGGGCGACCGGACGCAGGGCCGCGATCCGGCCATGGGCGGCACCGGCCGGGGCAAGGCCGGCACCGACGCCGCGAGCCGGGGCAAGCACGGCATGGACGCCGCGGGCCGCGGGAAACCGGGCATGGACACCGCGGGCCGCGGCACGGCCGACGAGGGCATGATCCGGTCCGAGGAACGGCTGAACGTCGGGACCGAGCAGGTCGAGACCGGGCACGTCCGGCTGCGCAAGTACGTCGTCACCGAGGACGAGCAGGTCACGGTCCCGGTGCGGCACGAAGAAGTGCGCGTCGAACGCGAGCCGATCACGCACGCCGAGGGGGAGGTCGAGATCGGCGAGGCCGAGCAGGACGTCACCCTCCACGCCGAGAAACCCGTGGTGCGCAAGGAAGCCGTGCCGGTCGAACGGGTGCGGCTGCGGACCGAGTCGGTCACCGACGAGGAGACCGTGTCCGGCAAGGTGCGCAAGGAGCAGTTCGAAGTCACCGACGACGAAGGCAAGCGCCGCCGCTGAAGCTCCGCGGCGGGTGGCCGGTCCCCGATGCCGGCCACCCGCCGCGGTCACGAATTCGCGTGCTGGAGGCGGGGCAGGCCCGCGATCAGCCGCAGCCCCTTCTTCCGCATCGACGGCGGGAACGGCGGCATCGACAGGGCCAGCACCTGGTCCCAGCCGTGGATGCGGAGCTCGAACTTCACCAGGAAGCCGCCTTTCGGCTCGGTGATCGCGACGTGCGTGCGCGGCACGCCGAAGAGCGCCTTGCCGGGGCCGCCGGTGTGCACGTCGGCTTCGAAGAACAGCAGCTGACGGTCGGTCAGCAGCAGGTAGAGCTCGCGCTGGGAAGTGATCGAGAACATCGTCCCGCCGCTCAGTACCGCGGTCGCGACGCTGAGCGCGAAGTGCTCGCCCAGCACCTTCCGCAGCGAGCCGACCTTGGCCATGGCGATCACTTCGGGCGTTTCGCCCGGTTGCATCATCGGTGCGGCGGTTTCGAGCAAACGTCTTTCGCGGCGTGCGCCCATCGCGGGTCCTTCGGGGAGTTCGGGAAGCGGACGCGCAAGGCTAGATCCCCGCTACCGCACCGGTTCCGCCGCCCCACCGAAGGATCCGCGCAAAACGTCCATTCAGGACTTGAGCATCGGCGCCGCCAGGAACTGCTCCGGGATCGCGAACGCGTCCACCAGGGCTCGCGCGTGCGGCCGAAGCTGCGCGCACAGGCCGTTCACCGCCGCGGTGACGGCCTTCCCGCGCGACGCCGTCAGGCGGCCGTGGCCCAGGAACCACGCCAGGTCCTCCTCGATCGCCGACAACGCGTACAGGTCGCAGACGCGCTCCAGCAGCGTGCGGGCGTCCGGGTCTTCGCAGCGCTCTATCGCCGCCGCGAACGCCGTCAGCACCAGGCGCTCGACGTGGACGCGACCGGCGCGCAGCACGTGGTCCTGCGCCGAGTTGAACACGCCGAACGGGTCCGAAGCCGCCTTGCGCAGGCGTTTCGCCACGCCCTCCACGACGTGTTCCTCGCGGTCCTCGAACAGCCGGAGCTGCCACTCGCGGCGGAAGAAGACCTCCGCGTCGGAGCCCTCGGTCAGCGCCTCGACGGCCTTGCGCGCCGACGTGCGCTCCAGGACCGCGCTGACCACCTGCTCGGCGAAGAACCGCGCGGTCGCCAGCGGCGAAAGATCTTGGAAGTCCTGCTTGTAACTGGTCAGGAGCCCCTTCGCGACCAGCTGCAGCAGCACCGTGTTGTCGCCCTCGAACGTCGTGAAGACGTCGGTGTCGGCCTTCAGCCCGGGCAGCAGGTTCTCCGCCAGGTAGCCCGCGCCGCCGCAGGCCTCGCGCGCCGCCTGGATCGTCGCGGTCGCGTGCCAGGTGTTGAGGGCCTTCAGCCCGGCCGCGCGCGACTCCAGCTCGCGCTGCTCCTCCTCGGGCGCCGACGAGTCGATGTCGTGCAGCTTCGACACCAGCTCTTCCTGCGCGAAGTGGAGGGCGTACGTCTTCGCCAGCGCCGGCAGCAGTTTCCGCTGGTGCGCCAGGTAGTCGAGGATGACGACCTCTTCGCCGTCCGGGGTCGCGAACTGGCGGCGGTGCTCGCCGTAGCGGATCGCCAGTGCCAGCGCGCGTTTCGTCGCGCTGCCCGCGCTGCCGCCGACGCTCACCCGGCCGCGGATCAGCGTGCCCAGCATCGTGAAGAACCGGCGGCTGTCGCTCTCGATCGGACTCGAATACGTCCCGTTCTCGTCGACGTCGCCGAAGCGGTTCAGCAAGGCCTCACGCGGGACGCGGACGTGGTCGAAGCTCAACCGTCCATTGTCGACTCCGTTGAGGCCGGCCTTCGGGCCGCAGTCCTCGATGGACACCCCGGGCAGCGGGTTCCCTTCGGTGTCGCGGATCGGCACCAGGAACGCGTGCACACCTCGCGACTCGCCACCGGTGATCAGCTGCGCGAAGACCACCGCCATCCGGCCGTCGCGAGCCGCGTTGCCGATGTATTCCTTCTGCGCCATGGGGTCCGGCGTGTGGACGACGAACCCGCCGTCCTCGTAGGTCGCGGTCGTGCGCAGGTGCTGGACGTCGGAGCCGTGCCCGTGCTCGGTCATCGCGAAGCACCCGAGCAGGTCGAGGTTCACGATCGAGCGCAGGTACCGCTCGTGGTGCCCCTCGGTGCCGAGCAGCTGGACGGCGCCGCCGAACAGTCCCCATTGGACACCGGCCTTGACCATCAGGGACAGGTCGCCGTAGCCCAGCATCTCGAACGACGTCACCGAACCGCCGACGTCGCCACCGCCGCCGTACGCCGGGTCGAAGCCCAGGCCGGGCCGGTCGGTCGCGGCGAGCGCGCGCAGCTGGTCGAGGACCTGCGCGCGGTGCGGCTCGGTGGCGAGGTCGATCGGGTCCCGGAACTCCGTGCCCGCCATCTGCGCCCGCACCCCGCGGCGCAGCTCGGCCCAGCGGCCGTCGAGCACGGCGGTCAGCGAGTCCGGGTCCACTTTCGACGGCACTTCGGGGACGTCCACGGCTACCTCCGGAAGGACTGACGGCAGGCTTCCTACTCGTTGGTAGTAAGCCTGCCGCAGCCCCGGCGGCCTCGCAGGTTCAGAACCGCGGGAGGCCCCTAAACGTGGACTTCTTCACGCCAGGTCCGGGCCCTTCGAGCGCAGGTCGTCGACCTTGCTCATCGCCTCGCGCAGCTCGCCCAGCCACGTGTCGGCGTGCTCGCCCACCAGCCGGACCGCCCACGCGAGCGCGTCCGACCGGGAGCGCGCGACACCGGCGTCGACCAGCGTGTCCAGCACCAGGCGCTCCGGCTGCCGCAAGCGGGTCATCACCGGGGCCGAATGCGTCGTGAACAGCGCCTTCGTCCCGCCGAGGCGGGCGCCCCACGCCACCTTGCGCTGGTAGCGGTGCTCCGCCTGGCGCGCGATTTCGATGCGCTCGTCGCGCGTCTCCTCGCGGAACCGGCTGATCCGCCCTTCCTCCGCCGCCGCGCGGGCCGCGTCGTCGGCGTGCTCTTCGCTCAACGCCGGCAGCTCGCCGACCACGATGATCTCCTCGCGGTCGACCGTCACCTCCGGAGCGCCGGTGAACCAGCCGTCGGGCAGGCGCCCGCCGAACCAGGCCGCCGCGTCGTCCGCCGAAGGCACCTCGGCCTGCTGCCAGCCCCGGCCACCTCGCCAGCCTCGTCCCATGTTCGCCACCTCCGCGATTACATGATTACAACGCTACTGACGCTACGCCGAAGACAAGAGCAACAGGGACGCGTTCACCCAGGGCGATCAGAGCTGGGCGGTCAGCGCCTCGGCCGACGTGACCGGCCGGTCGCAGACGTACCCGCGGCAGACGTAGGCCGCCGCGGCGCCGCCGACCAGCGGGCGGTCCGCCAGCAGGGGGACGCCGGGCGCGTCCGGCTCGCCCGCCAGCACGATGCCGCCGCCGTGCACGCCCCGCGCCGCCGCCAGGCGCAACGCCGGATCCGCGCCGACCACCGCGACCTGCACCGGGCCGGCCTGCAGGGCCTCGGCGACCGACAGCCAGTGCCCGGCGAACCGCGGCACCCGCGCGGCCAGCACGCCGACGCGGCGAAGCGCCTGCTCGGCGGCGTCGCGGTAGCGCGCGGAATCGGCGTGCCCGGCCAGCGCGGACGCCGTCAGCAACGCGCCGGCCAGTGCGGACGCCCCCGCCGGGCTCGCGTTGTCGCCCGGGTCGGCCGGGCGCTGGACCAGCGTCTCGGCGTCGTCGGCGGTGTCGAAGTACGCGCCGGGGACGTCCGGGGACGCGAAGCGCGCCAGCGCCAGGTCGAGCAGCCGCGTCGCCTCGGTGAGCCACTTCGCCGCGCCGGTCGCCTGGTGCAGGGCCAGGAACCCGTCGGCGACGCAGGCGTAGTCCTCGAGGACCCCGGCGGACTCGCCGACGACGCCGTCACGCGAACTGCGCCGCAGCCGCCCGTCGACGACGTGCACCCGCAGCAGCAGTTCGGCCGCCTCGACCGCGCCGTCGATCCACTGTGGACGATCCAGCGCCACGCCCGCCTCGGCCAGCGCCTTGATCGCCAGGCCGTTCCAGGCCGCGATCACCTTGTCGTCCCGGCCCGGCTGCGGCCGCCGGTTCCGCGCCGCCAGCAGCGGGACCCGGATCGACTCCGGCAGCTCGCCGAACAGGCGCAACGTCGACGTGCCGTGCTCGAAGGTCCCTTCCTCGGTGACGCCGAACAGCTCGGCGGCCGCGTCGGCGTCGTCGCCGAGCACCTCCCGCAGCTGCTCCGGCGTCCAGACGTACGTCAGGCCTTCGACGCCGTCGGTGTCCGCGTCGAGTGACGACGCGAAGCCGCCCTCCGGCGTCCGCAGGCCGTCGAACAGGAACTCCGCGGTGCCGGTGGCCACCCGCGACGCCGTGGCCGAGCCGGTCCGGCGCCAGAGGTGCGCGTAGAAGCCGAGCAGCAACGCGTTGTCGTACAACATCTTTTCGAAGTGCGGCACGAGCCACTCGGCGTCCACGGAGTAGCGCGCGAACCCGCCGGCGAGCTGGTCGTACAGGCCGCCACGGGCCATCGCCTCCGCCGTCTTGTCCACAAGGGACAGCGCGGCCGGCGACCCAGTCCGTTCGTGGTGGCGCAGCAGGAACTCGAGCACCATCGACGGCGGGAACTTCGGCGCGCGGCCGAACCCGCCGTTGACCGGGTCGGCCTCCTGCGCCAGCTTAGCGACCGCGCCGTCGAGCACCGCTTCGTCCACAACGGACTCCTTGAGCGGGCCGGTCTGCTCGGCGAGGTGCGCGACGATCTGCTTCGCGCCCTCGAGCAGCTCGTCCGGCCGCTCGCCCCACGCCTCGGCGACGGCGGCCAGCAGCTGCCGGAACGACGGCATGCCCGGCCGCGGCGTCGGCGGGTAGTAGGTGCCGCAGTGGAACGGCTCGCCGTCCGGGGTCAGGAAGCAGGTCATCGGCCAGCCGCCCTGGCCGGTCATCGCCTGCGTCGCGGCCATGTACACGGCGTCGATGTCGGGCCGCTCCTCGCGGTCGACCTTGATGTTGACGAAGTGCGCGTTCATCACCGCGGCGATTTCGGCGTCCTCGAACGACTCGTGCGCCATGACGTGGCACCAGTGGCACGCGGCGTAGCCGACGGAAAGCAGGATCGGCACGTTCCGCCGCCGCGCCTCGGCGAGCGCGTCCGGACCCCACTGCCACCACTCGACCGGGTTGTCCGCGTGCTGGAGCAGGTACGGGCTGGTCGCACTGGCGAGGCGGTTCATGCCTTCAGGGTCGCACCCCGGAAAAGCGGACGCGCGGTCACCGGGTGGTCCGCCACACTGGGCCGGTGCTGCTGACCATCACCACGACCCGGAACCCGGCCACCGACTTGGGCTTTCTCCTCCACAAGCACCCGGAGAAAGCGCAGTCGGTCGCGCTCTCGGCCGGCACCGCGCACGTCTTCTACCCGGAAGCCGGGGCGGAGCGGTGCACGGCCGCGCTGTTCGTGGAGATCGACCCGGTCGGGCTCGTCCGCGGCGGCGGCACGGCGCTGACCCAGTACGTCAACGACCGGCCCTACGCCGGCGGCTCGTACCTGGCGGTCGCGCTGCGGGCCGCGTACACGACGGCGCTCGCGGGGCGCTGCACCGCGCGGCCGGAGCTGGTCGACGAGCTCTTCGACCTCGAGGTCCGCGTGCCGTCGCTGTCCGCGCGCGGCGGGGCCGAGGCCGTGCACAAGCTGTTCGAGCCGCTCGGCTGGCGCGTTTCGGCCACGCCGATCCCGCTCGACCCGCAGTTCCCGCAGTGGGGCGAAAGCCGCTACGTCGACCTGACGCTGTCCGGCACCCACCGCGTTTGCGACGCGCTGCGGCACCTCTACGTGCTGCTGCCCGCGCTCGACGGCGACAAGCACTACTGGGTCGGCCAGGACGAGGCCGACAAGCTGCTGCGCGCCGGCGAAGGCTGGCTCGCCGGGCACCCCGAGCGGGAGCTGATCGCGAACCGCTACCTGGACCGGCGCCGCCCGGTGGTGAACTACGCGCTTTCGCGGCTGGCCGAGTCCGACGACGTCCCGGCCGAGGCCGAAGCGCGGGTCACCGAGCTGCCGGACCAGCCCGAAAGCCTCGCGTCGCAGCGCCACGGCAGTGTGCTCGCCGCGCTGCGGGCCGCGGGCGCGCGGCGCGTGCTGGACCTCGGCTGCGGCTCCGGCGCGCTGCTGCGCGTGCTCGAGAAGGAGCGGTCCTTCGTCGACATCGTCGGCGTCGACGTCTCCGCGGGCGCGCTCGCCATCGCCGAAAAGCGGCTGGGCGGCTACACCCGGGTCACGCTGCGGCAGTCCGCGCTGACCTACGCCGACCCGGCGCTGGCCGGGTACGACGCCGCCGTGCTGATGGAGGTCGTCGAACACGTCGACGCGGACCGGCTGCCGGCGCTGGAGCACGCGGTGTTCGGCGTCGCGGCGCCGCGCACGGTGATCGTCACGACGCCCAACGCGGAGTACAACCGGCTGTTCGAGTTCCTGCCGATGGGGCATTTCCGGCACGCCGACCACCGGTTCGAATGGACGCGAGCCGAGTTCCGCGCCTGGGCGGACGGCGTCGCGACCCGGCGCGGCTACGAAGTCCGGTACCTGCCGATCGGACCGGTGGACCAGGAATCGGGACCGCCGACCCAGATGGCGGTCTTTTCGACCAGTGAGGAGGTGGCCGCGTGAAGCTGACCGTCCCCGACATGGCGCTCGTCGTGCTCGTCGGCGCTTCCGGTTCCGGCAAGTCGACGTTCGCGCGCACCCACTTCGCGCCGACGCAGGTGCTCTCCAGCGACTTCTTCCGCGGGCTCGTCGCCGACGACGAGAACGACCAGGCCGCGTCGCCCGCCGCCTTCGACGCGCTGCACTACGTCGCGGGCAAGCGGCTCGCGGCCGGGCGGACGACCGTCATCGACGCGACGAACGTCCAACGCGCTTCGCGGGCGAGCCTGGTGAAGCTCGCGAAGGAACACGACGTGCTGCCCGTGGCGATCGTGCTCGACCTGCCGCTCGCCGTCTGCGTGGCGCGCAACGCGTCGCGGCCCGACCGCGACTTCGGCGACCACGTCGTCCGGCGGCAGCGCGGCGAGCTGCAGCGGTCGCTGAAGTCGCTGGAGCGCGAGGGATTCCGGCGCGTGCACGTGCTGCGCTCGGAAGCCGAGGTGGCCGAGGCGGAACTCGTCCTCGAGCCGCTGCGCAACGACAAGCGCGAGCTGACCGGGCCCTTCGACGTGATCGGCGACGTCCACGGCTGCGCGGCCGAGCTCGACGAGCTGCTCGCCGAGCTGGGGTACGTCGACGGCGTCCACCCGGAGGGGCGGACCGCGGTGTTCGTCGGCGACCTGGTCGACCGCGGCCCGGACACCCCGGGCGTGCTGCGGCGCGTGATGGCGATGGAGTCGTCCGGGAACGCGCTGGTCGTGTGCGGGAACCACGAGCAGAAGCTGGTGCGCGCGCTGCACGGGCGGAAGGTCAACGCCGCGCACGGGCTCGCCGAGTCGCTGGCGCAGCTCGGCGCGGAGAGCGAAGAGTTCCGCCGTCAGGTGCACGAGTTCTGCGACGGGCTGATCGCCCACTACGTCCTCGATGGCGGCGACCTCGTCGTCGCGCACGCGGGGCTGCCCGAGCGGTACCACGGGCGCGCGTCCGGGCGGGTGCGCAGCATGGCGCTGTACGGCGACACGACCGGCGAGACCGACGAGTACGGCCTGCCGGTGCGGCTGCCGTGGGCGCGCGACTACCGCGGGTCCGCGATGGTCCTGTACGGCCACACGCCGACGCTCGAACCGGAGTGGGTCAACAACACGATGTGCCTGGACACCGGGTGCGTCTTCGGCGGGAAGCTGACCGCGCTGCGCTACCCGGAGCGGCAGGTCGTCTCGGTGAAGGCGCACCGCGTCTGGTACGAACCGGCCCGGCCGCTGGACGCTTCGCGGCCGCTGGGCGGACGCGAGCCGGCGGTGCTGGAGCTGGGTGACGTCACCGGGAAGCGGATCGTGCAGACCGCGCACCACGGCCGGGTCGGCGTCTCGGCGGAGCAGTCGGCGGCGGCGCTGGAGGTGATGAGCCGGTTCGCGGTCGACCCGCGCTGGCTCGCGTACCTGCCGCCGACGATGGCGCCGTGCTCGACGTCCGCGCGCGAGGACTACCTGGAGCGCCCGGAGGAGGCGTTCGCCGAGTACCGGGCCGCCGGGGTCGAAACCGTGCTGTGCGAAGAGAAGCACATGGGGTCGCGGGCGGTCGTGCTGGTCTGCCAGGACGGCGTCGCGGCCAAGCGGTTCGGCATCGAGGGCGGCGGGGCGGTGTACACCCGGACCGGGCGGCCGTTCTTCCCGGCCGCGCAGAACGACGAGCTGCTGGCGGACGTGCGCACGGCGGCGGCCGGGCTGTTCCGGGAGCTGGACACGGGCTGGCTGCTGCTCGACGCCGAGCTGCTGCCGTGGAGCGCGAAGGCGGGCTCCCTCATCTCGGAGCAGTACGCGTCGGTGGGCGCGGCCGCCCAGGCGGTGCTGCCGGCGGCGGTGTCGGCGCTGACGACGGCGGCGTCCCGCGGCATCGACGTCGCGGACCTGCTGGCGCGGACGACGGCCCGCTCGTCCACAGTGGACGCCTACCGGGCGGCCTACCGGCGTTACTGCTGGCCGACGTCGGGCCTGGAGGGCGTCCGGCTGGCGCCGTTCCAGCTGCTGGCGTCCGAAGGGGCGACCCACCACGACCGGCCGCACGCGTGGCACCTGTCGACGCTGGCGCGGCTGACCGGGCCGCGGTTCCAGCCGACCCGGACGCTCGAGGTCGACCTCCTGGACGCCGCGTCGGTCGCCCGGGGCGTCTCGTGGTGGGAGGAGCTGACCGCCGGCGGCGGTGAAGGCATGGTCGTCAAGCCGGCGGCCAACCTGACGCGGGGCGCGCGCGGCCTCGTTCAGCCCGGCGTGAAGGTGCGCGGGCGCGAGTACCTGCGGATCGTCTACGGGCCGGACTACACGCTGCCGCCGAACCTGGACCGGCTGCGCAAGCGCGGGCTGAACCGGAAGCGGACGCTCGCGCTGCGCGAGTACGCGCTCGGCCTGGAGGCGCTGGAGCGCGTCGCGCGGGGCGAGCCGCTCTGGCGAGTCCACGAATGCGTGTTCGCGGTGCTCGCCCTGGAGTCGGACCCGGTCGACCCGCGGCTCTAGCTGTCGGCCTTGGTGGCCGGGGAGTCCTTCGCGGGCTTCGCGGGCTCCTCGGCCGCCTCCGGCTCGCCGGGCTTCGCTTCCGGCTGCCCGGGCGCGGCGGGCGGGTCGTCGAAGCTCGCCGGGACCCGCTTCAGGTGCTTCGTCATCGAGCGGACCAGGAAGGCCACCGCCACGAGGAACAGGATCAGCACCAGGAAGCCGACCGGGGAGGACTTGCCGAAGTCCTCCCCCTGCCCGCCGTTGTCGCCGTTGCCCGGCTGCTGCGTCAAGACCAGGGCCGACGCGGTCACCGGAAGCGCCACGCCGGCCGGCAGCGTCAGACTCATGTACTCACCTTCTCCTTGATGCCGGCGAACAGGTCGTCCTCCGGCAACGTGCTGTCCACCAGCGACTTGACCAGCTCGTACTCCTCGGTCGGCCAGACCTCGCGCTGGATTTCCAGCGGCACCGCGAACCAGCGGCTGGTGGGGTCGATCTGCGTGGCGTGCGCCTTGAGCGCCTCGTCCCGCACCTCGAAGTATTCACCGCACTCGACGCGGGTCGTCACCCGCTCCATGACATCGGCCTTGTCCGGGTCCCACTTGGCCAGCCACTCGGTGTACGGCGACTCGAGCCCGGCCTCCTTGAGCGCCTCGTCGAACAGCGTCATCCGGGCCCGCGAGAAGCCGTGGCCGTAGTACAGCTTCAACGGCTGCCACGGCTCGCCGGCGTCGGGGAACCGGGCCGGGTCCGGCGCCGCGTCCCACGCCGCCATCGACACCTCGTGGGTGCGGATGTGGTCGGGGTGCGGGTAGCCGCCGTTCTCGTCGTACGTCGTGATGACGTGCGGGCGGAACTCCCGGATCACGCGCACCAGCGCCTCGGTGGACTCCTCCAGGGGCACGACCGCGAACGACCCCTCCGGCACCGGCGGCAGCGGGTCGCCCTCGGGCAGGCCCGAGTCGACGAAGCCGAGCCAGCGCTGGCTCACGCCGAGGATCTTGGCCGCGCGGGCCATCTCCTCGCGGCGGATCTCGGCCATGTTCGCCAGCACCTCGGGGCGGTCCATGGCGGGGTTCAGGATGCTGCCCGCCTCGCCACCGGTGCAGGTGACGACCAGCACCTCGTGGCCCTCGGCGGCGTAGCGCGCCATCGTGGCGGCGCCCTTGCTCGACTCGTCGTCGGGGTGCGCGTGCACGGCCATCAGGCGCAGGCGCGGCTTGGCGGTCTTCGTCAGCTGGTCCACCATGCTGCGAACGACTCCTTCTCTACCCGTATTCCGCGACCCACCTGCGGGCCGCCCACCCAGCGGGCGGATACTCGAAGCCGTACCCGCCCCACCATTGTCCCCGCGGGTACGACAAGAACGAGCAGGAGGCCCCGCGTTGGCAGGCGGACCGGCGGAAACGGCAGCCCCCGTGCTGCCCGAAGGCCGGTACGGCACCCGGCGGGCCGCGCCGTCGCGGCGGTGGCGCCGCTGGCTCTTCCTGGCCGTCGCCCTGCTGGTCAGCGGCGTGATCGCGTGGGTCGCGTACGTCAACCTCGGCGCCGCGCCGATCGACGCCGAGCGCGTCGCCTTCAGCGCCAAACCGGGCAACGCGATGGAAATCACCATCAACGTGACGCGGGACGACAACAGCAAGCCGGGTGTCTGCATCGTGCGGGCCCGCGACAAGACCGGCGCCGAGAGCGGCCGCAAAGAGCTCCTGATCCCCGCCGGCGCGAAGTACAGCAGGATGAGCACCACGATCAAGAGCATCGGGGAGCCGGTGACCGCCGACGTGTACGGCTGCTCGTACGACATACCACGGTATCTGTCAACCCCATAGCGGCCAACGGGGTGAACCGCGCGCCCAACGCCCGGGGCCAGCGGAATTAACGGGCGTCGACCTGTCGCGCCGTGATAGTCTGACCCCTCAGCACGGCCCACGACGGGCCGTGTTTTTCCTTTATCTCAGCCACGCGGGCAACTACGCCCGTGTGGGCCGGCTTGAACACGCAAGCCTGGCAGGCCCGACGAGGAGATGGTGACCGTGAGCGACACCAAGGTGACCTGGCTGACCCAGGATGCCTACGACCGGCTCAAGCACGAGCTCGACGAAATGATCGAGAATCGTCCGGTCATCGCCGCGCGCATCAACGACAGCCGCGAAGAGGGCGACCTCAAGGAGAACGGCGGCTACCACGCCGCCCGCGAGGAACAGGGCCAGGCCGAAGCGCGCATCCGCCACCTGCAGGAGCTGCTGCGCTCGGCCAAGGTCGGCGAAGCGCCCGCGAACGACGGCACCGCCGGCCCGGGCAAGGTCCTCACCGTCCGTTACGAGGGCGACGACGAGGACGAGAAGTTCCTCCTCGCGACCCGCGAAGAAGGCGCCGAGGGCGAACTGGACGTGTACTCCCCGGAGTCGCCGCTGGGCAAGGCCCTGCTCGGCGCCAAGGAGGGCGAGTCCCGCGAGTACGAGCTGCCCAACGGCAAGCTGCAGAAGGTGACCCTCGTCAAGGCGGTTCCCTACACCGACGCGAAGTAGCCGCGGATAGCGTGTCCTCCCAGGATCCACATTCTGGGAGGACACCGCTGTGAGCACCGAACCGATCTGCCTGGCGTGCGGCATGCAGTACGCCACCGCCCGCGACGACTGCCCGGTCTGCGAGGACGAACGCCAGTACGTCCCGCAGTCCGGGCAGCAGTGGACGAACCTTTCTTCCCTGCGCGAAAGCGGCACATACACGCCGCGGATCGAAGAGCAGGGCCGCGGCATCATCGGCGTCGGCTCGAACCCCGGGTTCGCGATCGGCGAACGCGCGCTGCTGGTCCAGGCGCGGTCCGGCAACTTCCTCTGGGACTGCGCGGCCTACCTCGACGACGCGCTGGTGGCGCGGGTCCGCGACCTGGGCGGCATCACCGGCATCGCGATCAGCCACCCGCACTACTACACGACGATGGTGGAGTGGGCGCACGCGTTCGACGTGCCGATCTACCTGCACGAAGGCGACCAGGAGTGGATCGGCCGGCCCGATCCGGCGATCAAGCTTTGGTCGGGCACGACCCTCGACGTCGCCGACGACCTGCGCCTGATCAACCTCGGCGTGCACTTCACCGGCGGCACGGTCCTGCACTGGCCGGACGGCGAGGACGGGCAGGGCGCGCTGCTGTCCGGCGACATCGTGCAGGTCATCCCCGACCGGACGCACGTGGGCTTCATGTACAGCTACCCGAACCTGATCCCGGAGCGCCCGCACGTCGTCCGCCGGGCGGCCGAGCTGCTGGCCGGGTACCGCTTCGAGGCGATCTACGGCGCCTGGTGGGACGCGATCGTCCGCACCGACGGCCACGAGGTCGTCCAGCGCTCAGCCCGCCGCTACCTGACCCACGTCGGCTAAGAGCGGCACTTTCACATGAAAGTGCCGCTTGTCCACAGGGCGGGGCGGAGCTTTCACGTGAAAGTGGCGGTTGTCCACAGGTCAGCTCCGCGCGGTCCGCTCCAGCAGGGGGCGGACCCGCGGTGGCACCGGCGTCGACAACGCGATCGACGTCGACGTCCGCAGCACGTCCGGCACGCCGACCACCTCGTCGATCACGCGCTGCAGGTCGTCGTTGCCCCGCGCCACCATCCGGACGAACAGGTCGCCCTGCCCGGTCGTCGCGTGGACCTCGCACACCTCGTCGATCGCCGAAAGCGCTTCCGTCACCTCCGCGCGGCGGCCCTGGGCGATCTCCAGCCAGGCGAACGCCGTCAGGCCGTAGCCCATCGCCGCCAGGTCCAGCTCGGGCGGGAAACCGCCGAGGATGCCGCGCTCGGTCAGGCGGTCGAGGCGCGCCTGGACCGTGCCGCGCGCGACCCCCAGCCGCCGCGCGCACTCCAGCACGCCGAGGCGCGGGGAGTCGGTGAGCAACAGCAGCAGTCGCGCATCCAGCGCATCGAGGTTCTCCGGCATGCACAGATTGTCCATGATGACCGTCGATGTCCGGCGAACACCTGGCAGATTGCCCAGTCAAAATGCAAACCATTGCTCATCTTGCCGCACAGGGCTGATCCTTCGAGGTATGACCCAGACTGCCGAACCCCAGAGCGGCCTCGACGACGTCAGCTACGACCAGCTGCGTCAGCTCGTCGGGCTTGTCGACCACGACGCCTCGACCGACCCGTTCCCGGTCAAGGCCATGGACGCGGTGGTGTTCATCGCGGGCAACGCCACCCAGACGGCCTGGTACTACCAGATCGCGTTCGGGATGCAGCTCGTCGCGTACTCCGGCCCCGAGACCGGCGACTTCGAGCGCAAGTCCTACGTCCTGAAGTCCGGCTCGGCCCGGTTCGTCATCACCGGTGGCGTGAAGCCGGACTCGCCGCTGCTCGACCACCACCGCAAGCACGGCGACGGCGTCATCGACCTGGCGCTGGAGACCACCGACGTCGACAAGTGCGTCGAACACGCCCGCGCGCAGGGCGCGACCATCCTCGAGGAGCCGCACGACGTCTCCGACGAGCACGGCACGGTCCGCGTGGCGGCCATCGCGACCTACGGCGAAACCCGCCACTCGCTGGTCGACCGGTCGCGCTACACCGGCGTCTACCTGCCCGGCTACGAGCCGCGCGAGAGCACGATCAAGCGGCCCGAGGGCGCGCCGAAGCGGCTGTTCCAGGCCGTCGACCACTGCGTCGGCAACGTCGAGCTCGGCAAGATGGACTACTGGGTCGACTGGTACCACCGCGTCATGGGCTTCGTGAACATGGCGGAGTTCGTCGGCGACGACATCGCGACCGAGTACTCGGCGCTGATGAGCAAGGTCGTCTCGAACGGCAACCACCGGGTCAAGTTCCCGCTGAACGAGCCCGCCGTGGCGAAGAAGAAGTCGCAGATCGACGAGTACCTCGAGTTCTACGACGGCGCGGGCTGCCAGCACATCGCGCTGGCCACCAACGACATCATCGCGACGGTCACCGCGATGCGCGCCGCCGGCGTCGAGTTCCTGGACACCCCGGACTCCTACTACGACGACCCCGAGCTGCGCGCCCGGATCGGCGAGGTCCGCGTGTCGATCGAGACGCTCAAGGAGCACAGCATCCTGGTCGACCGCGACGAGGACGGCTACCTGCTGCAGATCTTCACGAAGCCGATCGGCGACCGCCCGACCGTCTTCTACGAGCTGATCGAGCGCCACGGCTCGCTGGGCTTCGGCAAGGGCAACTTCAAGGCCCTGTTCGAGGCGATCGAGCGCGAGCAGGAGCGCCGCGGCAACCTCTGACCGCAAAGTGCCGTGAAGGCCACCATGAGGAACTCTATGTTCCCTATGGTGGCCTTCACGGCGTTTACGGGAACCGCGCGCGGCCCGGATCCGTCAGTGTGGTGGAGCAGAGAGAAGGGGCCGGGATGCCGGACAGCATCGACGCCAGCGACGCGATGATCGACAACTGGACCAAGCGGCTCGAGGAGAACGCCGCGCGGTACCAGGCGCTGGCCGATCGCGTGCAGGGCCAGACGGTCACCGAGCGGTCGAAGGACGGCACCGTCCAGGTGACGATCGATTCGCGCGGGCTGCTGAAGAACCTCGTCATCGCCGAAACGGCGGCCGGGAAGCGGATGGCCGAGGTGTCGGCGCAGGTGATGCAGCTGGTGCAGCGCGCGCAGGCCCGGATCCCGGAGCTGCTGCAGCAGGCCATGGCGGAGACCACGGGCACCGGCGACCAGGCCGCGGCGGAGATCGTCCGCGAGGCGCAGAGCACCTTCCCGGAGCCGCCGCCGGAGCCCGAACCGGCGTTCCCGGAGCCCGACCGCGTCCGCCGGTTCCTGCCGGAGGACACCGAGGAGCAGCCGCCGGCGCCGCCGCGCACCCCGCCGCCCCCGCCCGCGCCGCCGCAACCGCCGCGGCGCCGTCGTCCGATCGACGACGATGACGACGACTTCGGCGGACCGATCCTTTCCTGAGGGGGAACCGATGACGGATGTGGAACTCAGCACCGACCTGACCGCGCACGCCCACCAGCTCGACACCATCGGTGACGGGTTGCAGCAGGCCGTCGACGCGGCGAACCAGGTCAGCATGCCGACGGACGCGTACGGCATCCTCTGCCAGCCGTTCCGGATGATGCTCGACCCGGTGGAGCAGTACGGGATCGACGCGCTGAAGGACGCGGTGGAAGCGATGACGGCGGTGTCCGGCAAGGTCCGCGAAGCCGCGTTGGCGTACCACAAGTACGAAACGGGCGTCGCCGACGACCTGAACAAGTCCGCCGGCGGCGCGTGATGCCGGAGGGGAATCCGCTCGTCGCGGAGTCGAAGCAGGACCCGGACGGCCCGGGCGCGTTCACCGCCGGCAACGGCGACTACGGCTGGGCCGGCGGCATCGGCATCGCCGAGTCGTCGATGGACGCCTTCAACGGCATCAAGGACGGCGACTGGGTCTCCGGCGGTCTCGGCATGCTGTCGCTGGCCGGGGAAATCGCCGGGGCGGCGATCGACCCGTTCGGGTACCTGATGTCGTCGGTGGCGTCGTTCCTGATGGAACACGTGCAGCCGTTGAAGGACATGCTCGACTCGGTGGCGGGCAACCCGCCGGTGATCCAGTCGTATGCCGACACGTGGGGCAACGTGTCCAAAGCGCTCGGGGAGCGCAAGACCGACTTCGACAACGCGGTCAAGAACGGCACCACCGGCTGGACCGGCGCCGGCGCGGACGCCTACCGCAAGTTCGCCGCCGAGCATTCCGAGGCGCTCTCGGGTGCGGCGACGGTGGCCGGGGCGATCAGCACGGTCACGATGATCATGGGCCAGGTCGTGTCGTTCGTCCGCGAGACGGTCCGGCAGCTGATCGCGGACCTGGTCGGCAAGCTGATCGCGTGGGTGATGGAGGAGGTCTTCTCCCTCGGTTTCGGCACCCCGGTGGTGGTCGCCCAGGCCTCGGCGGCGATCGCGAAGTGGGGCAAGAAGATCGGGGAGCTGCTGAAGAAGCTCACCGACACCATCCGGAAGGTGTCGCCGCTGCTGTCGAAGCTGGTGGACGTCTTCGAGAAGATCGCGAAGGTGTTCGGGAAGGTCCTGGGCAAGGTCTCGGGTCTGGACGGGTTGAAGGTCAAGGAGGGCGGCTTCGTCCACAAGATCCCCAAGGGGGAGGGTGGCGGGGTCCACACCCGCGCCCACGGCGGGGACGGGGACTCCCCGGACGGGGATGGCTCGCACTCCGGGGACGGCGAGGGTTCTCACTCCGGTGAGGGCGACGGGTCGCGGGGCGATTCGGGCGAGTCCGGCCGCGCGGACGGGGATTCGCCGAGTTCGGACCCGATGAACACCGATTCCGCACCCGATGCGGGATCCCGCCGCGGCTCGGACCGGGACAGCTCCACCCACAACGGGGACGAGGCACCGGACGGCAGCCCCTCGACGGCGCGGTCGGACGATGGTGCGCCCACCCACAGTGGGGACAGCACGCCGTCGCGGACCAGCGACAGCAGTCCCTCGGCTGCCCGCGGCAGCGACGGCACACCGTCGCACACCGGGGACAGCACGCCGTCGCGGGCAACCGACAGCAGCCCGTCGCCCACCCGTGGCAGCGACAGCACACCGTCGCACACCGGGGACAGCACGCCGTCGCGGGCAACCGACAGCAGCCCGTCGCCCACCCGTGGCACCGACGGCACACCGTCGCACGGTGGGGACAGCACGCCGTCGCGGGCAACCGACAGCAGCCCGTCGCCCACTCGTGGCAGCGACAGCACACCGTCGCACGGTGGGGACGGCAGCCCCTCGCCCACCCGTGGCAGCGACAGCACGCCCTCCCACACCGGCGATTCCAGCCCCTCACCGACCCGGGGCAGCGACAGCACCCCGTCGCACACCGGGGACAGCACCCCCGCCCGGGCCAGCGACAGCCCCGCACCGACACGCAGCGGCGAACCCGCCCACACCGGCGGGGACACCAGCCCATCCCCGACACGAGGCAGCGACCCCGCTCCCACCCACTCCGGCTCCTCCCCCGCCGCACGCACCGATAGCCCCGGCTCCCACGCCGGCACCGACACCCCCAGCAGCGCCGCCCCACCCCGCGCCGACGGCACCACCTCCGCCAGCGGCACCGCCCCCACCGCACCCCGCACCACCGACCCCGGGACCGTCCCCGCGCCCCGCGGCGCCGACACCCCCGGTGTCCCGCCGCAGGGCGGGGCGCCCATGGCCGGGGGGATGCCGCCCGGTGGCGCACCCGCCGCCGGTGGTGGCGGGCTCGGCGGGGGCTCCCCGCGCGCCGGTGGTGGCGGGGGCTGGACCGGCACCCCCGGCAGCCCCGGCGCGCACGTCGACGCACCCGGGCGTCCCCGCCCCGGCGGCGACCTGCCCGGGGGCCGTCCTCGCACGCCCGAGGCACCCGCCCCGGCCGCCCGCGGCGGCTACGGGCCCGGCACCCACGCCCCCGACGGCAACGCGCCTGGCACCCGGCCTCGCTCCGACGCAGGCACACCCGGCACCCGCACACCCGGCGCCGACACCCCGGCCACCCGGCCCGGCACCCCCGGCCACGGCCCCAACGGCCCCGGCACCCACCGCCCCCACGGCACCGGCTCCGACGGCACCAGCCACACCCCCGACGGCCACAGCACCCACGACAACGGCCCCAGCCACCACGACCCCACCGACCCCGACACCCCCCACCACGACCCCCTCACCCCCGACGAAATCAACACCCGCCACTCCGAAAACACCCCCGCCGGCACCTCCTACCACGCCGGCGACCCCCACATGGGCGACCTCCCCCACCGCGTCCAACCCGACCCCCACGGCCGCTACACCGTCGACGTCCACGTCACCCCCGACGGACACGCACGCATCGGCGACCGCCTCTACACCCCCGAACAATTCGCCGACGTCCTCCGCCGCAACGCCGACTACGACGGACGACCCATCCGCCTCATCGGCTGCGACGCGAGTTCCAACGACTTCGCCCACCGCCTCTCCCGCGAACTCGACACCGAAGTCCTCGCCCCCACCCGACCCGCCTGGACCGACTCCCACGGCCGCGTCTTCTCCTCCGACTACGAAATCGGACCCGACGGCCGCATGCGACCCCGGATCCCGCCGGACGGCGAGTGGAACTCCCACCACCCCGACGGCTCCACCCACCGGGCCGGCGAGGACGGGTTCGCGCCGGACAGCCACCACGGGGACGCGCACGACGTCGATGCCGACAGCGCGCTCGCGCGGGGCAAGGACCACCCGGACATGCACGACCTCGACGAGGGGTGGCAGGAACCCGAGTACAAGCGGCACGAGGACGTCACGGTCGGGCGGAACGAGCGGTTCTACGACCCCGCGAACCCGCGGCACCTCGAGCCGAACACGCGCTACGAGATCACCGATCCGGACGGGCGGTTCACGCGGGTCTACACGAACGGCGAGACGCCGCCGCGGATCACGCACGTCGACGCCGACGTGCCGAACACCCGGGTCGGGAACGACCTCTACACCCAGGTCGGCAACCCCGACGCCTCCCACCTGCTCGGCGACGTCGACTACCGCGTCAACACCGGCCAAGGCCACTTCGAGTTCCACACCGACGTGGACGGGCGGCCCGAGCTGGACATCGACCACTTCGACCCGCCGATGACGCCGCCGCCCGTCGAGCGCCGGATCACCGGGTACGACCCGAGTCACAACGGCGACGGGCCGTTCGGGGCCACGCCGCCGGAGGACCTCAAGCCGAACAGCCGGTACGAGGTCTACTCGACGGCGCCCGACGGCACCGAACAGTGGCACGGCACCTTCTACACCAGCGGGGACAACCCGCCGGAGTTCACGCACATCAAGACGTGGCACGACAACGACCGCGGCATGATCAACCCGGAGACCGGCGACAAGCACACGATGCACGACCAGCACGCGCACAACGGCAACACCGACGGCATGCCGGTGCGCGGCGCCAAGTACGAAATCGGCGACATGCACTACCACGCCGACGAGCACGGGAACGCCGCCGTCTCGTGGGAGCCCGACTACACCAGCCCGGCGACCAAGCGGGTCAACACCGACGTCCAGGACCGGGTCGGCAAGATCGGCCAGGCGGACGACGGCACCAGCACCGTCAACCGCGGCGGACACACCGCCGACCACCGCTCGGGCGGGCTGCAGGGGCGCCTCGGCATGGTGCCGCAGGACTACTACCAGAACCACAGCGTGAGCGCGGACCCGGACAACTGGCGGCGGATGGAAATCGACCGCCAGACCTTCGAACGCCACGGCGGGGACCACGGCCCGGTGCGCGTCTACGCCGACGCGCCGTCGACCGGGGAAACACCCGACCGGCTGCACGTGATGTCCGAGAGAATCCACCCCGACGGCACCCGCACGTACAACTACAGGAGCTTCCCGAATGTCGCGAACCCAGCCCCCGTGGTACCCCCCACCCGGACCTGACCTCCGGGAGGCGGACGAGGACCAGGTGGTCCGCTGGATCGGCGGCTGGCTCATGGACGCCGCTCCCGAAGGCTGGCGGCGGATCGACATGACCGCCAGGCTGACCGTGGCGGTCGAGGAGATCGCGCTGGCCGTGGTGATGCCGGACGGCGCCGCCGCCCGCATGGAGCCGCCGCCCGACGTCAGCCCGCTGCTGTTCGAGCTGCGGAACAAGAAGTACATGCGCGAGCGCGGCAGCTGGCTGTCGCTGCGGCTGGTCATCGAGCCGGACGGCGACTACCGCGTCTCCTACAACTTCGACCTGGACCCGCTGTGGGACCCGCCGATCGAGACCGCGGTCTGGGACCAGGACTTCGAGGCGTTCCCCCGCGACGACGAATGGATCCCGGCCTGGTACCGGGAAGGAATCAAGGGGGAAAGCGGCGGAAAGCGGACACCCGACGAGCCCAACGCGCTGCTGAAGGGCATCGCCGACTACCTGAAGTTCACCCTGCCCGCGGGCTGGGACTACGTCCAGCTGCAGTACCGGGCGCTCGGCGACCACGAGGAGTCCGGCGCGGTCGTCCACTCGATCACCGGCACCGTCTACCCGTGGACCCCGCCGGAGCAGGTGCTCGACCTGCTCCGCCGCCACCGCGCCGCCTCGCTGTCCGACGGCCGGGGCACGTGGGTGAGCCTGAAGTACGAAATGAAGTTCCCCGACTCGGTCAAAGCGCAGTTCAACGCGACCGAGGACCCGGGCTTCCAGGAGCGGCCGCCCGCGGCGGCGTTCGCCGAAGAGCTGCGGCGCTACCCGCGCTCCGAGCGGCGCACGCCCGAGTGGCTGCGCCAAGGCGCCGAAGGAGCCTGACCATGACCCAGCCACCGGGGCCGCTGCGCCCGGACCAGCAGCAGGAGATCGTCCGGCAGATCGGCGCGGCGCTCACCGCGTCGGTGCCGCCCGGGTGGCGGCAGCTGCGGGTCGAGTACCGCGCCGCGGGCCGGCACGTCGAGGCCGATCTGCTGGTGACCGGCCCGGACGGGCGGCCGCGCGTGGCGCAGCCGCCGCCGGAGGCCGTGCGGCTGCTCGGCGTGCTGCGCTCGGGCATGTACCAGCCCGGCTTCGGCACCTGGCTGGGCGCGATCCTCGTGTTCGAGCCCGGGCAGGCGCCCGACGTCGACTTCGTGCGGCCGGACCTCGAACCGCCGTTCCGGCAGCAGCCGCCGCCGATCGGGTTCCAGGACGAGCTGCGGTTCTTCCCGCGCGCGGACGAGCACGTCCCGGGGTGGCTGCGAGAAAAGGCCGGGCTGACGCCGCCGCCGGGTGACGGCGAGGTGCGCACCCCGCGCATCTACGACGGCCTCGACGCCGCCGGGCGCCCGCTCATCCGCCGTCAGCCGCTCCTGCCCGCCGAGATCGAGCGGGTGCTCGCCTACCTCGACGCGGCGCCGGTGATCCTGGCGTCGCGCAGCAACGGGCCGGACGCGTTCGCCCCCGACCGCACGGACGCGGTGCCGATGAACTTCCGGACCGACGGTGCATGGGCGTGGCCCGGCGCGGTCGCGTACTACCTGCGCGAACACGGCGTGCCACCGGACCCGGACCTGGTCGCCCACATCCGGGCCCGGCGCTTCACCGCGCCGGCCGAGGTGCCGGAAGCCGCGAAGGACCTCGCGCTCACCGCGATCACCGGCGAGCAGCCTCAGACGACCGTGTAACCCGCGTCGGCCAGCGCGCGCTCGACGTCCTTGCAGTGCTCGGGCCCGCGGGTCTCCAGCGCCAGCTCGACGTCGGCCTCGCCGAGGTCGAGCGTGCCGGAGATGCGCGAGTGCTCGACGTCGAGGACGTTCGCGCCGAGCTCGCTGACGCAGGACAGCACGCCGACCAGGGACCCCGGCCGGTCCGGGACGCGCAGGCGGAGCCGCAGGTAGCGGCCGCCCGCGGTCATGCCGTGCTGGATGATCTGCAGGAGCAGCACCGGGTCGACGTTGCCGCCGGAGAGGATCGCCACGACCGGCGGCTCGAAGGCGCCGACGTGCTGCAGCAGCGCCGCGACGGGCGCCGCGCCGGCCGGCTCGACGACCAGCTTCCGCCGTTCCAGGCAGAGCAGCACCGCGCGGGACAGCGACTGCTCGGACACCGTCACGACGTCGTCGACCAGCGACTCGACGTGCGCGAAGCTGACCAGGCCCGGCTCGCCGACGGCGATCCCGTCGGCCATGGTCGAGGTCTGGCCCAGCCGCACCGGCGCGCCCGCGGCCAGCGAAGGCGGGTATGCGGCGGCTTCCTCGGCCTGGACGCCGACGACGCGCACGTCCGGGCGCAGCGCCTTGACCGCCGAGGCGACCCCGCCGACCAGCCCGCCGCCGCCGGTGGCGACCAGGACGGTCTTCACGCCCGGCACCTGCTCGAGGATCTCGAGGCCGACCGTGCCCTGGCCGGCGATGACGTCCGGGTGGTCGAAGGGGTGGATGAACACCGCACCGGTCCGCTCGCCGAACTCGATCGCGGCGCGGAGCGTCTCCTCCAGGAGCGCGCCGTGGAGGTGGACGTCGGCGCCGTACCCGCGGGTCGCGGCCAGCTTCGGCAGCGGCGCGCGCAGCGGCATGAAGACGGTGGACTTGGCGCCGAGCAGCGACGACGCCAGCGCGACGCCCTGCGCGTGGTTGCCGGCGCTCGCCGCGACGACACCGCGCTCGCGCTCGGCCGGGGTCAGGCCGGCGATGCGGGTGTAGGCGCCGCGAATCTTGAACGAGCCGGTGCGCTGCAGGTTTTCACACTTCAGGTGGACCGGACCGCCGTGGAGTTTGCGCAGGTCGCGTGCGTGCTCCATCGGCGTCACCCGGGTTACTCCTTTTAGGAGCTCCCGGGCGGCTTGGACGCGCTCGAGGGTGACGAGTTCCATGGGCCGGACTATGCCACTCAGGAGATCCACAGGTTGACCGGACCGCGGTCCGGGTACCCTGGGACGCGTCAACACGCGGTAAACAGGGAGCAACTCATGGCACGGGGGAACGACGCTCGACGGGCTCGCGCCACCCGGTCCGCCGGGCTGGTCCCGCTCGTGATCGGGCTGGCCTCGGCCGCGGCGCTCACCGGAGCCGCGTACATCACGGTGGACAGCGCCTCGTGCGGCTCGCCAGCCCAGTACATCCGCCACGACAGCCACGTCGAGCTGGTCGGCGGCTGCGTCGACGGCGCGAAGCTGCCGGCCACGGGCACGCAGCAGGCCGGCGGCGTGGTGCACGGCAACTACAACCCCTGAGGAACCCCCGTTGGCGCTCAAGCGGATGGACAACGTCCTCATCGTCGTCGAAGACCTGGACGCCGTCATCGCGTTCTTCGTCGAGCTCGGGATGCGCCTCGAAGGCAAAGGCCCGCTCGAGGGGCGCTTCGCGGAACGCGTGATCGGCCTCGAGGACGTCAAGCAGGACATCGCCATGCTGCGGATGCCGGACGGCAACGGCGGCATCGAGCTGGCGCGGTTCCACCAGCCCAAGGCCGTCGTCCCGGAGCCGAAGATCGCGCCGTCGAACACGCTGGGCTACCGCCGCATCATGTTCGCGCTCGACGAGAACCTCGACGACGTCCTCGACCGCCTGCGCCCGCACGGCGCCGAGCTCGTGGGCGAGATCGAGCCGTACGGGGGCATCTTCCGGCTGTGCTACGTCCGCGGTCCCGAGGGGATCGTCGTCGGGCTCGCCGAAGAGCTGAACTGACCGCTCCCGTCTCAAGCGCCCCAATGTGGCCTTCGGTGCGTCTGACGCACCCAAGGCGGCCTTCGGTGCGTCAGATGCAACCAAGGCCGCCTTGGGGCGCTTGGGTCAGTCCAGCGCCGCCAGCAGGTCGGCGACCAGGTCGCGGCCGTCCTCGATGCCGACCGAGAGGCGCAGCAGGTCGGCCGGGACCTGCAGGGTCGAGCCCGCCGTGCTCGCGTGCGTCATCTTGCCCGGGTGCTCGATCAGCGACTCGATGCCGCCGAGCGACTCCGCGAGGATGAACAGCTTCGTGCGCGAAGCGACTTCCAGCGCCGCCTGCTCGCCGTCCGCGTGGCTGAACGAGACCATGCCGCCGAAGCGGCGCATCTGCTTCGCCGCGATCTCGTGGCCCGGGTGTTCCGGCAGGCCCGGGTAGTAGACCTTGGCCACCTTCGGGTGGTTGACCAGCGCCTGGACGATGCGCTCGGCGTTGTCGCTGTGCCGCTCCATGCGCAGGGCCAGCGTCTTGATGCCGCGCAGCGTCAGCCAGGCGTCGAACGGGCCGGGCACCGCGCCGGCGGAGTTGCGGAGGAAGAAGAACTGCTCGCGCAGCTCGTCCTCGTTCGTGATGATCGCGCCGCCGACGACGTCGGAGTGCCCGCCGAGGTACTTGGTCGTCGAGTGCAGGACGATGTCCGCGCCCAGCGCGAGCGGGTTCTGCAGGTACGGCGTCGCGAAGGTGTTGTCGACGACCAGGCGGGCGCCGGCGTCGTGCGCGACACCGGCCAGCCCCGCGATGTCGGCGATCCCGAGCATCGGGTTGGTGGGCGACTCGCACCAGATGAGCTTGGTCTCGGGGCGGATCGCCGCGCGCACCTCGTCGAGGTCGGCCAGGTTCGCGACGGTGTGCTCGACGCCCCAGAGGCTGAGCACCTTGTCGATCAGCCGGAACGTGCCGCCGTACGCGTCGTTGCCGAGCACGAGGTGGTCACCCGGGCGCAGGGTACTGCGCAGCACCACGTCGGACGCGGCCATGCCGGACGCGAAGGCCAGCGCGTGCCGGCCGCCTTCCAGCGAGGCCAGCGCCTCCTCCAGCGCCGAACGGGTCGGGTTCGCGGTGCGCGAGTACTCGTAGTCGCCCTCGCGGGTCCCGCCCACGCCGTCCTGCGCGTAGGTCGAGGTCTGGTAGATCGGCACGATCACCGCGCCGGTGCGGGGGTCGGGCTTCTGTCCCGCGTGGATCGCGCGGGTCTCGAAGCCCAGTTCGGAGTAGTCGTCCACCATCTGTTCAGCGTAAGGCCTGGCGCGAACATTCCCGTCAGGTGGGATGGGTCTCACCGCGGCGGGCGGGTCGGCTGGTGGCCAGGTCACCGGTCACGTCGCGATCGACTTCGGCGGGCGCAAGTCCGCACGGGCGGAGATCAGGCCGTCCCGACCCAGCGGGCCGCCGGCCGGGAGGCGGCCAGCGCCAGGGTGGCGACCGACGGCGGCAGCACCAGTGCGAGCGCCGCCAGTCCGCCCGCGGCCAGGTCGCCCGGGCCGCCGAGGTCGACCACCGCGAGACCGGTAGCCGCCAATATCAGCGACGTCAGCGTCGCCAGGAGCGCCGCCGAGCTGCCGGCCACGCAGCCGATCCGGCCGACCGGGTGGCGGCGCAGCAGCAGGATGCCGCCGGGGAGCAGGGCCGACGCCAAGACCGCGTCGACCGCCGCGTGCAGGCCGACTCGGGCCGCGTCGGCCGGGAAGCGGGCCAGTGTGACCACGTCCAGCACGAACCCTGCCGTGTAGAGCAGGCCGCCCAGCAGGGACAGGGCCGCCGCCGCGAGCGCTGTGCGGCCTTCGGTGGAGGTGGTCACGGCGTCACCAGCCCGGGGGTCGGCCGCCCTGCTGGTGGGGCGGGTACTGCTGCTGAGGATACGGCTGGTGACCGTACGTGATCATCGGGGGCCGCTGCCGCCGGGTCCAGCGGCCGGTGGACGGGAGCGCCGCGAACACCAGCAGCAGCACGAACGGCAGCATCGGCAGCGCGCGGCGCAGCAGCACCGAGCCGACGTCGAACGGCGCCGGGCCCCCCGCGTAGAAGGAGAAGTGCCACTCGGCGAGCACCGTGCTGGCGACCAGCGCGAGCAGCGCCAGCGCCGCGCCGACGACGCTCAGCACGCGGCCCGCACCCTTGCGGGCGAGCAGCAGGATGCCGCCGAGCACCAGCAGCAGGCCGAGCAGCGCGTCGGCGAACTGGCCGGCGATGACCTCCGGGATCGGGTGGAAGCCGCTCCACGGGATGCCCGCGAAGAACCACAGACCGGTGATCAGGGCCAGCACGGCGGCGACCACCGCGGTCCCGCGGCGGCGGAACTCACCAACTCCGCGACGACGCCGAGTACGCGCCCTGACCGGCCAGCACGGGCAGCGCGGCGCGGTAGCGCAGGTACCGGAACGTCGGCGGCAGGAAGGCCAGGACCAGCACGAGCACCGAGAGCGTGGCGAGGCCGACGCGGTCGACCATGGCGAGGCCGCCGTGCGTGAACATCGCGTCGGCGAAGCGGCCGAGCGGCACGCCCATCGACAGCGGTTCGGTGAGCAGCGCCCCGATGGCCAGCAGCGCGCCGACGCCGAGCAGGACCGCGCCCGCCGTCGCGCGGAACAGCGTCGACAGCGAACCGAGGAGCAGGACGAGCCCCGCGACGAGGTAGCCGGCGAAGTCCGCGAGCACCAGGCCCGGCAACGCGCCGAGGCTGAATTCCGCGGGCATGTCGAGGAACATCTTGACCGGCACGTATCCCGCGGCGACCGCGGCCGGAATACCGAGCAGGCCGGCGAGCACCGCCGTTACTCCGGATGGCCGAGTCGATGAATACGAATGCGAACGCGCTACCGGAAAGCCGGTCACAAGTCCCCCATCAGGCAAGCCCAGTACGACGGCGCTCACCTTAGACCGGAATGGCGGGAGTAGTCCGGAATCGGAACGGAATTCGGCCGGACGGCGGAACCCAAGATCATTATTGTGCGGTAGCGGCGGAAATCATGTCACGCGAGCTTTTGTCCTCTTCGGACAATTGCGGATTCGGCCCGTGAATGCAGCGTGCCCCGGAGCCGAATGGGCTCCGGGGCACGGGATGGCGTTCAGTTCACCACTGCTGCGGCGGCTGGCCGGGCTGGCCGAACCCACCGCTCGGCGGGCCCTGCTGGCCCGGCTGCTGGCCGTAGCCCTGCGGCGGCTGGCCCGGCTGCTGCGGGTAGCCCTGCGGGGGCTGACCCGGCTGGCCGTACCCGCCCGGCTGCTGCGGCTGACCGGGGAAGCCCCCGCTCGACGGCTGCGGGAACCCGCCGCTCGACGGGTTGGTGCCGCCCGGCTGGCCGTAGCCCGGGGGCTGGCCGTAGCCCTGCGGCGGCTGCCCGAAGCCCTGCGGCGGACCGGGCTGGCCCGGCTGGCCGAAGCCGCCCGGCTGCTGCGGGCCACCGAAGCCCTGGGGCGGACCACCGAAGCCCTGCGGCCCGGCCGGCGCGGTACCGCCGCCGAGGCCGACGAACTGCGCGGTCGCCGGGATCAGGCCGAGCACACCCGCGATGAGGATGAGCACGCCGAGGATCAGCGGCGGGAGCCCGAGGCCGAAGGTGTCCTTCGCGGACGCCGAAACCTGCGCGAGCGCCTCGGCCTTCGGCGTCATGCCGATCTTGAGCAGCAGCGCGAACAGCGTGAGCAGCGCACCGCCCGCGACGACCACGATCGGGACGAGCTTCTTGATGCCGCCCAGCTTGCCCGCGAGGGCGAGGCCGACACCGCCGGCGAGGGAGAGCAGCGAGCCGACCAGGATCATGATCACGTAGAACCAGACGGTCCCCGGGCCGATGATGCCGAGCCGGTCGAGGACGTCCTTGATCGCTTCCTGGCTGGGCGCGCTGTCGAAGAGCTTGGAGTAGTCGCTCGCGTCGCCCATGTAGCCGAAGGAGATGATCAGCGCGATCAGGCCCATGACCGCGACGACGCCGCCGGCGATGTAGCCGTACAGGGCGTTGCCGCCACCCGCCGGAGCCGCGCCGAACGGCTGCGGCTGCCCGCCGAAGCCGGGCTGCTGCGGGCCGCCGAACCCGGGGGCGCCGAAGCCCTGCGGGGGCTGGCCCGGCTGGCCGAAGCCACCCGGCTGCTGCCCGAACCCGCCCGGCTGACCGGGCTGGCCGAAGCCGCCCTGCTGCTCGGGCTGGCCGAACCCGCCCGGCTGCTGGCCGAACGCCGCGGCCGGGTTGTCGGCCGCGCTCGGCGGCGGGGTGTACGGGATCCCCTGGGGCTGGGAGCCCGGCGGGACCAGCTGGGTGGAGTCCGCGCCCGGGGCGTCGCCGCCGCCGACCGGGTTCACCATCTGGGTCGCGTTCGCGTCGACCGGCGGCATCGCCTGGGTCGCGCCCGCCCCGCCCTCACCCGGCTGGGCAGGCTGGACGACCTGGGTCGGCTCCGGCGTCTCCCCGAACGGGGAACCGCTCTGGGGCTGGGCGGGCTGGACGACCTGGGTCGGTTCCGGGCTGCCGAACGGGTCCTGCTGCGGCTGGGGGCCACTCGGCGGGCCTTGAGGTGGCTGGCCGCCACCCCACGGCTGGTTCGGTGGCTGCGGTGCACTCATGTGGGTCTTGAACCCCCTTGACGAGGACGCGAAAGTGTTCTACTCGCGCCCACGCTATCGGATCACCCGGCAGGGCGCTCGTAACGCCCCTGCCGGGTCCGCCGATTAAGACACTTCTCAGGCTCTGTTCAACGCCCGGCCAGGAAGCCCAGGAGGTCGTGCCGGGTGACGACGCCCGCGGGCTTGCCGTCGATCAGCACGAGGGCACCGTCGGCGCTCTCGAGCGCGGTCATCGCCGAGCCCACCTGCTCGCCGCCGCCGATCGTCGGCAACGGCGGGGACATGTGCCGGTCGAGCCGGTCGGCGGGCTGCGCCTTCCCGGTGAACAGCGCGTCGAGCAGGTCGCGCTCGTTGACCGCGCCGACGACCTCGGCGGCCATCACCGGCGGCTCCGCGCTGACCACCGGCATCTGGCTGACGCCGAACTCGGCCAGGATCGCGATGGCCTCGGCGACCGTCTCGTTCGGGTGCGAGTGCACCAGGCTCGGCAGCGAGCCGCTCTTCTTGGTGAGCACGTCGGCGACCGTCGCGCCGGAGGAGTCGGGCGGCAGGAAGCCGAAGGACGACATCCAGGTGTCGTTGAACACCTTGGTCAGGTAGCCGCGGCCGCCGTCGGGCAGCAGCACGACCACGACGTCGTCCTCGGTGAGCCGTTCGGCGAGCTTGAGCGCGGCCGCGACGGCCATCCCGCAGGAGCCGCCGACCAGCAGCCCCTCTTCGAGCGCGAGCCGGCGGGTGATCTGGAACGAGTCGGCGTCGGAGACCGGGATGATCTCGTCGGCGATGTTGCGGTCGTAGGTCTCCGGCCAGAAGTCCTCGCCGACGCCCTCGACCAGGTACGGCCGCCCGGTGCCGCCGGAGTAGACCGAGCCCTCCGGGTCGGCGCCGACGACCTGCACGCGGCCGTCGCTGACCTCCTTGAGGTACTTGCCGGTGCCGGAGATCGTGCCGCCGGTGCCGACGCCGGCGACGAAGTGCGTGATCTTCCCGTCGGTCTGCTTCCACAGCTCCGGGCCGGTGGAGAGGTAGTGGCTCTCCGGGTTCTGCGGGTTGGCGTACTGGTTGGGCTTCCAGGCGCCGTCGATCTCGCGGACCAGGCGGTCGGAGACGTTGTAGTAGGAGTCGGGGTGCTCGGGCGCGACCGCCGTCGGGCACACCACGACGCGGGCGCCGTACGCCTTGAGCACGTTGCGCTTGTCTTCGCTGACCTTGTCCGGGCAGACGAACACGCACTGGTAGCCCTTGCGCTGCGCGACCATGGCCAGGCCGACGCCGGTGTTCCCGGACGTCGGTTCCACGATCGTGCCGCCCGGGCGCAGCTCGCCGGAGGCTTCGGCGGCTTCGATCATGCGCAGCGCGATGCGGTCCTTGACCGAGCCACCCGGGTTCAGGTACTCGACCTTGGCCAGCACGAGCGGCTTGAGCCCCTTGGTCAACGAGTTCAGCTTGACCAGCGGGGTGTTGCCCACGAGGTCTGCGATGTGCTCTGCGTACTCCACGCTTGCCAGCCTAAACGGCCGACCGGTGGCGTTGTCCACCTCACGCGCGATCGGGGCCCGGGGGCCTCCGGGTGCGCGTCGGTGATGCCGGGCAGCGGCAGCGAGGTCGGACGGCCCGGCGAGGACTCCTCAGGCAGCCACCAAGCCGCTCGTCCGCACCGGTTCCGGCCCGAGGGCCGCCGCACGCTGAGCCGTCATCCCGTCCCGGAGGGTCCACCCGGCGCCGATCGGCACGCGGCAACCCGTCCGCAAAACCAGGCACACCCGACCGGTGATCATCGCCAGTTCACCTCCCGTGTCGTGGAACGGCGACTTCACTGAGAACACGATCCTAGCGACGCTCCGGTTGTCCCGGCTCATCCTTTCGTGTCAATTCCGCCCAGCCCGGCCGGTCGGCGAGCGCCCGTTCTTCCCAGCCCGGCGGCCAGGTCCGGGGAAATCCGCGTTGCGCGGTCGAGCCGGCCAGCCGCGCCGCCGACTTGCTGCCGAAATCGGCCGGACCAGCGAAAACGGCGCCGTTGAAGGAATCGCGCTCGCCGCCGAAAACGGTTCCGCGGAAATCGGCGCGGTCCTTGAACTCGGCTTTGTTGAAGTCCGCTTTGGTGCGGAATTCGGTACCGCGGAACGCGGCCAGCTCGAAGAACGTCGTGCCGTAGCAGACGATCGACCGGATCGAGCAGTGCGTGAGCGTCAGCCCGACGAGCTTCGCCCCGGAGAAGTCGAGGTCGATGTCGGGCCAGAAGCCGCCGTTCGGGGTCTCGGGCTTGCCGGGCCGCAGGTGCAGCAGCAGGATGCGCTGCGCGGTCTTGCGGACCTGCAGCTCCTCGAGGTGCTCGGCGTCGTGCTCGTACGGCATCCGCAGGTAGGCGCAGAAGACGTTGACGATCGTCTGCCGGTGCTCGGGGTACCCGCCGGCGAGCCGTTCGAGCGCGTAGAGCCCGGCGAGCCGCACGGGCGCCTTGTCGCTGCCGAGCTGGTCGGCGGCCTTCCCGTAGATCTCGGTGACCCGCCGCTCGGTGGCGTCGTGGTCCTTCTGCACGAGGTCCAGCTCGGCGGACCGCTGCCGCCGCGCGGCGAGCAGCAGCGCGGCGGCACCCCCGGTCCCGACGACGATGTTGGCGGCGGTCTTGAGCGCGTCCAGCCGCGCGGAATCCTCCGGACGGCCGCCGCCCAGCAGGGTGAGCAGCAGGGTGGCCGACACCGCGGCGAGCACCAGGAGCCCGGCGCCCCACAGCAGGATCGTCCTGGTCCGCAGCACGCGCTCGAGTTCGTTGGCCACGGGCCCCGATCCTGCCAGTCACCGGGCGGTCGCACACCGGGTTCGGGACGGCCGGCACCGGCCACCCGCCCTCGGCTACCTCAAATCGCCGACGCTCGCCACGACCACCCCGTACAGGTCCGCGATCGTCGCCAGCGCGCTGTGGTGCAGCTGCTCGGCACTCACCTCCGCGACCGCCGTCGCCAGCGGCCGGGTCGCGCACGCTTCCGCCACCACCGTCGGGGTGTTGCCGCGCAGGAACGCGCCCTCCGCGGTGAACGTGACGCACATGTTGGTCATGAACCCGGCCACCACCACGGTCTCGTTGCCCGCCGCGTCCACCAGCTCGCCCAGGTCCGTGCCCACGAAGGCGTTCGGAGCGGCCTTCACGACCACCGGCTCTCCCTCGGCCGGGGCGACGTCCGGGTGGATGGCGCCGATGTCGGTCCGGACGTCGTACGCGCTGCCCGCGCCGCCGTCGTGGGCGACGTGGACAACCTTCGCGCCGGCCGTTCTGGCGCGGGTCAGCAGGTCCTTGGCGGCGGTCAGCGCGGGCCGCCAGCCGTCCAGCTCCATGACTCCCCTCGTGTACGTGTTCTGGTAGTCGACCAGGATCAGCGTCGACCCGGCCAGTGCGGCGGGGGTCCGGTCGAGCCCGCTCAGCTCCCGCAGCGTCGTCCTCGGCATTTCTCGTTCCTTTCGTCGGCCCCACCGACGCTAAAGTCGGCCGTGCGTGTCGGCAATGACATGCGAGACGCAGAAACCGACATGGGAGTGCGCACGGTGGAACGGCTGATCGTCGTGGTCCTGTTCGACGGGGCCGACCTGCTCGACGTGACCGGCCCGGCCGAGGTCTTCTCGCTGCTGCAACGGGAGCTGGACCGCCCGTCCGGCTACCGCGTCGTGCTCGCGGCCGGGGCGGCGGACCCGGTGACGACGTCGGCCGGCGTGCGCGTGCTGCCGGACACCACCTTCGACGACCTCGCCGGGCGGGCGATCGACACGCTGGTCGTGCCGGGCGCCGTGACCGTCGGGCCGCACCGGGAGATCGTCGCCGAGTGCGATCCCGCCGTGGTCGACGCCGTCCGCGAGCTGGCCGCGCGGGCGCGGCGGGTGGCGTCCGTCTGCGTCGGGGCGCACGTGCTCGCGGCCGCCGGGCTGCTCGAGGGCAAGCGCGCCACCACGCACTGGTCCACCGCCCGGCAGCTCGCCGAGGAGCACCCCGGGGTCGCCGTGGACGCCGACCCGATCTTCATCCGCGACGGCGACGTGTGGACCGGGGCCGGCCTGACCGCCTGCCTCGACCTCGCGCTGGCGCTGGTGGAGGACGACTTCGGCCCGGAACCGGCGGCCCGCGTCGCCCGCCAGCTCGTCATGTTCCTGCGCCGGCCCGGCGGGCAGAGCCAGTTCAGCGTGTCCCTCGAACCGGCGTCGGCGACCCGGCGGGTCGAGCAGCTGCGCCACCACATCGCCACCCACCTCACCGAGCCGCTGACCGTCACCGACCTGGCCGCGCACGCCCACCTCACCGACCGGCAGCTCACGCGCGTGTTCAAGGCGGAGCTGGGCATGACACCCGCCGCGTACGTCGAGCACGCGCGGGTCGAGGCCGCCCGCCAACGGCTGGAAACGACCGACGACACCCTCGCCCGCGTCGCCACGACCTGCGGGTTCGGCACGGTGTCGACGCTGACCCGGTCGTTCCGCCGCCGGCTGACCACGACGCCGGGCGAGTACCGGGAGCGGTTCCGGATCCGGTAGGCCCAGCCAAGCTCACACCGGCTTCGACTTTGCGCGCCGCGCTCCAGGCGGCACTATGTGAGCAACCGCTTAGTGACCGTCGATACGAGGATGTGTCCGTCATGCCCGAAGCCGTCATCGTCTCCGCCGCGCGCTCGCCCATCGGCCGCGCCAACAAGGGCTCGCTGGTCAGCCTGCGGCCCGACGACCTGACCGTGCAGATGGTCCAGGCCGCGCTGGCCAAGGTGCCGCAGCTGGACCCCGCCGACATCGACGACCTGATGCTCGGCTGCGGCCTGCCCGGCGGCGAGTCCGGGTTCAACATGGGCCGCGCGGTCGCCGTCGAGCTGGGCTACGACCACCTGCCCGGCTGCACCATCACCCGGTACTGCTCCTCCAGCTTGCAGACCACCCGGATGGCCTTCCACGCGATCAAGGCCGGCGAGGGCGACGTCTTCATCTCGGCCGGCGTCGAGACCGTGTCCCGGTTCTCGAAGGGCAGCTCGGACTCCTGGCCCGACACCCACAACCCGCTCTTCGCCGACGCCGAAGGGCGCACCCAGGCGACCGCGGAGTCCGGCACCGACACCTGGACCGACCCGCGCACCGAGGGCAACCTGCCGGACGTCTACATCGCGATGGGCCAGACCGCGGAGAACCTCGCGCGGCTCAAGGGCGTGTCCCGCGAGGAGATGGACGAGTTCGGCGTCCGCTCGCAGAACCTCGCCGAGAAGGCCATCGCGGACGGCTTCTGGGCCAAGGACATCACCCCGGTGACGCTGGCCGACGGCACGGTCGTCTCGAAGGACGACGGCCCGCGCGCCGGCGTCACGCTCGAAGGCGTCTCCGGCCTGAAGCCGGTCTTCCGCCCGGACGGCCGGGTCACCGCGGGCAACTGCTGCGCGCTCAACGACGGCGCCGCGGCACTGGTGATCATGTCCGACACCAAGGCGCGCGAGCTGGGCCTGACGCCGCTGGCGCGGATCGTGTCCACCGGCGTGACCGGCCTGTCGCCGGAGATCATGGGCTACGGCCCGGTCGAGGCGTCCAAGCAGGCGCTCTCGCGCGCGGGGCTGTCCATCGGCGACATCGACCTGGTCGAGATCAACGAGGCCTTCGCGGCGCAGGTCATCCCGTCCTACAAGGACCTGGGCATCGACCTCGACCGGCTCAACGTCAACGGCGGCGCGATCGCGGTCGGCCACCCGTTCGGCATGACCGGCGCCCGGATCACCTCGACGCTGATCAACTCCCTGCAGCACCACGACAAGCAGTTCGGCCTCGAGACGATGTGCGTCGGCGGCGGCCAGGGCATGGCGCTGATCATCGAGCGCCTTTCCTGATCCCGGAAACGAAGAAGGCCCCCGCTCGCGAGCGGGGGCCTTCTTCGTGTGTCAGCAGACGCTGTCGGTCGGCACCGGGTTCGCCAGCCCGAACAGCGGGCGCAGCTTCAGGCCGACCCACGTGCCGCCGAGCGCGAACACGCCCCACAGCCAGCCGTGCACGCTGCCGGTGGAGATGCCGCCGAGGTACGCGCCGATGTTGCAGCCGCCCGCCATGCGCGCGCCGACGCCCATCAGGACGCCGCCGAGGATTGCGGCGACGGCCGTGCGCCACGGGATCGAGCTGTGGATCTTCCACGCGCCCGCGGCCGCGGCGGCCACCGCGGCGCCGATCATGATCCCGATGTCGGTCAGGCTGGTCTTGTCCTTCCAGATCGGGTTGGCCAGCGACGTCGCGTTGGACTTCTGCTGCCAGAACTCCCACGTCTCCGGGTGCAGCCCGAACACCTGCAGGATCTTCGCGCCCCAGAGGGAAAACGCGCTCGTGACGCCCCAGATGCCGCCGGACACCAGGAACACCGCGCCGGCCAGCACGCCCAGCACGACCGCGCCGACGAGCAGCGGCCACGAACCGCGGAAGACCCGGGCGAAGCCGCAGGCGGTCGGCACGACGTCGACCGGCGGTGGCGTGCGGCGGCGCTGCACCGCGCGCGTGACCAGGACGATCGCGGCGAGCACGGCGATCGTGATCGCCCAGGAACCGAACCAGCCGACGTGGTCGGCCAGCAGCACGCCCTTGACCTCGGGCCAGCCCGACAGCACCGGGTACGCCCAGGTGTAGAGCACCGACCCGGCGATGAAGCCGCCGAGGGTCAGCACGATCGTGGACTGGCCGGACCCGACCGCGAACAGCGTGCCGGACGCGCACGCGCCGCCGAGCTGCATGCCGATCGCGAAGAGCGTCGCGCCGACGAAGAGGGCGAGGCCGAGCGCACCCGCCGTCGGCGCCGGCTTGCTGCCGAACAGGCCGCTGCCGGTGCCCGCGATCAGCGCGATGAGCGTCGCGGCGGTGCCGAGCAGGAGGGTGTGGGCCCGCAGGCCCTGGCCGTTGCCGACGGCGATGAGCTGGCGCCACGCCGACGTGAAACCGAAGCGCGAATGGAAAAGCGCGAGCCCGAGGCCCAGGCCGAGCAGCAGCAGGACGCCGAACTTGGCGCCGTAGCTCGCCCAGACGTAGGCGGTCAGGCCGGCCGCGAGGACGCCGGCGACGGCCAGCGGAACCACGCGGACGGGCTCCTCGGGCCGCGGCACGGGCGCCGCGCAGGAGGTCGGAAAATCGAGGAACTTCTTGTCACCGGCTGGGGATTCGGTCGTCGCCACCCGCTGAAGTTAGATCCGGTGATCGATTCACCGCAGCTCGTCGCACACTGTGGGACGAGCCGCGGTGAGCCGGGGACTACTCGTTCGTCTTGACGCACATCGTCGTCGCGGGCTCCGGGTACACGGCCACGCGCGTGGCTTCCGTGTCCTGGCACAGGTTCTTGTCCGCCTGGCCCGAGATGACCTTCACCAGTTCGCCGTCCTTGGTGGGGTCGGTGCAGGAGACCTTCACGTAGCCCTTGGTCGTGGACGTGAAGTTCGCGAGGCAGTCGCCCTGCTTCGCGTTGATCATCAGGCACAGCTTGTACGAGCTGCGGCCGCTCACGGAGTAGGTGTCGTAGCCGGCGTCGGAGCCGCCCGGGCAGTCCTGGGACGAGCTGTCGAGCTTGGCCGCGATCTTGACGTTGGCCTTCGGGTCGTTGCAGTCCGCCTTCGCCGGGTCGTCCCCGCCGCGGGTGAACTCGGTGATGGTGAGGCAGTCACCGGCCTTGGAGCTGGCCGGCGAGTTCGCGAACGACACGATCCCCACGACGACGGCGACGATCACGACGACGCCGATGACGCCGAACTTGATGAAGGTGCCGGCCTTCGACTTCTTCGGCACCGGCGGCGCGGGCGGGAAGCCCTGCTGCCCCGGGGGGAACTGACCCGGCGGGAACTGGCCGGGCGGCGGGCCGTACTGGCCCTGCGGCGGCGTGCCGGGCTGGCCGTACTGCTGCTGCGGGTGACCGCCGGGAGGCGGCCCGTAGGGATCGGGCTGACCCACCGGCTGCTGGCCCCCGGGGGCCGGAGGGGGAACGCTCACTGTGAACCTCACACATGTGAAATGAAGAACCGACCGGGACATCAAACACGCAGGGTGAGCGTGATCCGCAGCGGGGTCCCCGAATGCATGAATTACCCACAGAAAAGGCGCCCCGTTGATTACGGAGCGCCTTCACTGCGGGACTGTGAGCCAAGTTACTCGCGGAGGTACGACAGCAGCCGCAGGATCTCCAGGTACAGCCAGACCAGCGTCGTCATCAGGCCGAACGCGGTGTACCAGGCCCACTTCGACGGCATGCCCTCGCGGATCATCCGGTCGGCCTGGTCGAAGTCGAGCAGGAAGCTGAACGCCGCGATGCCGATGCAGACGAGGCTGAAGATGATCGCGATCGGGCCGCCGTCGCGCAGCGGGTTGAAGCCGAAGATCAGGGAGCTGATCAGGTTGAACAGCATCAGGATCGCGACCCCGACGACGGCGCCGACGATCCACTTGGTCAGCTTCGGCGTCACCTTGACCGCGCCGGTCTTGTAGACCACCAGCATGCCGATGAAGACACCCGCGGTACCGATGATCGCCTGCAGCGCGATGCCGGGGTAGACGACCTCGAAGACGCCGCTCAGCGCGCCGAGGAAGAGACCTTCGGCAGCGGAGTAGATCAGCGTCAGCGGACCGCTCGGCTTCTGGCGGAAGATGATCACCAGGGAGATGACGAGCCCGACGATCAGGCCGCCGATCATCGCGCCGACGAGGGCGCCGGAGAGCCGGCCCGTCTCGGCCAGCGAGGTCTGGGCCCAGATCGCGGTGACGATCCCGACGAGCAGCGCGAGGCCGAGGCTCATGCCGGTCTTGACGACGACGTCGTCCACCGTCATGGGGCGGTCGCCTTCGCCGGAGGCGGCCTGGCCGGGGCCGTACCCGGGCACGCCGCCCTGGGGTTGGTTGAAGCCCACCGGGGGCCCGTACTGCCCGTAAGTCTGGGTTCCGCCGTGGGGCAGGTTGCGGAACGCCGGGTTGCTACTGGAACGCACCTGATCCTCCTGGATCTGCTGCTTTGTGGATCGACGCTGCATCGGGTTCAACGACCGCCGGGGACGTGCGGTTCCCGTCGAGTAAAGACGACTTTACTCGACCGCGGGCCCGTGGCCACGGCAGACACGGTAAGCGATGGAGATCACGACCGTTCGGCGACGGCCACTCGAAGGGCGGTAGACAGCCGGGCCCGTTCGGAGCGACGCTCACTGGGCGTGCCCGGTCGTTCACCGAACGCGCGCCGGGGAGTTGATCAATCGTGTGACCTGCGGCGATGTCGCCGCACGTCCGGCTAAGGAGCCTGCACACCATGACGTGGTCGACACACCCGCGCGCGGTCCGCCGCGCGCTCACCGCCCTCGCCGGCGCGGCACTGCTCGGCGTGCTCTCCGTGACCGCCGGCGCGCCCGCCGCGTCGGCCGCGAGCCAGGAGGGCGTCGGCCACCGGGTCGGCGCGGAGCCGGCGCCGCGGCCGGTCTGGCTGGGGTCCTACGTCGTCGGCGGGCAGCAGGTGTTCTGCGTGAGCTTCCGGCTCCGCGCGCCGGACACCGGCGAGCAGTACCGGCCCGGCGACGAGCTGCTGACGAAGTGGGGCACGAAGCTGCCCGCGGACCAGGCCGCGAACATCTCGTACCTGCTTATGCGCTACGGCGGGACCAAGGACGCCGACGAGGCGACCGCGCTCGCGCACCTGCTGCATTCGTGGACCGCGGCGCCGCGCACCCCGGCCGACCTGAACCCCGACCTGCCGTCGGACAAGATCGCCTACGACGCGCCCGGATACCTGAAGGCGATGGGCAAAGGCTCGGCCGACGCCGTCGAGCGGCTGACGACGGACGCCGAGACCAACCGTGGGCCGTGGACCGCCTCGGTGACCGCGCCGAAGGGCGACCAGCACCTCGGCGAAGCGGCCGAGTGGACCGCCACCGTGAAGAACGCGCGCGGCCAGGGCGTCCCGGACGTCGCGGTGAAGCTGACGGCGACGGACGGCACCCTGGGCGAGCCGGCCACCGCGGGCAACGCGAGCCCGCAGGCGGCCGCGAAGGGCGTCACGCTGAAGACCGGCGCCGACGGCACGGTGAAGGTGAAGCTGACCCCGGACGGCGAGCGCCCGAAGCTGGTGGCCTCGCTGTCCGCGCCGGCGGCCCGGCCCTACGTCCGCGTGCCGGTCGACACCGCGGCGCAGCGCGTCGTCTCCACCGGCGGCGAGCAGGAGCTGACCGCGCAAGGCGTCGTCCAGGTGGCGAAGCCGGGCAAGGTGCAGGTGACGAAGACCGACGCGAACACGGGCAAGGGCGTCGGCGGCGCGGTCCTGCGGATCACCGGCGCGGACAAGACGTCGGCGGCGACCGGCAACGACGGCAAACCGCTCCTCGGTGCCGACGGCAAGCCCGCGGTGGTCACCACGGACGGCGCGACCGGCGGGGTGGTCGTCGAGAACCTGCGGGCGCCGCAGGAGATCTGCGTCGTGGAGGCGAGCCCGCCGCCGGGGTACACGAACGCGTACGACCCGGAGAACCCGCCGTCGGCCTGCGGGACGGTGAAGCCGGGCGAGACGTTGGCGCTGACGGTGACCAACAAGCCGAACGAGGTCCCGCGCGCGATCCCGGCCGGGGACGCGCCGGTGGCGATGATGCGGGGCTCGGTGGAGACGAGCTATTCGGGGCTTGGGCTGGCCGGGATCGGGTTGCTGGTGGTGCTGGGCGCGGGCTTGGCGGGCTTCGCCGCGCGGCGCGCTTCGCGGAGGTAGCGGAGTGGCGAGGGACGCCGGTTGGCGGGGCGAGGACTGGTTCGTCGAGGAGTGGCATCGGGGTGTCGGCTGGGCGGCGGCCGACGACGAACCAGCCGGTGACTACGGCCAGGCCGCGGTCGGCGGCGAGCGCCAGGGCACTGGCCAGGCCGCCTCGCCCGGCGGCACCCGCTGGGCAGCAACCGGCGACCAGCAACACCGCACCGGCTGGGCGGCCGCGGATGCCGAGCACGCCACCGGCTGGGCTGCGGTCGGCGGCCAGCAGCACCGCGGCAGCTGGGTGCCCGGCGGCGACGAGTGGTCCGGCGACCACCGGAACCCGCGCGCGCCGAAACCCCGTCGTGGTCGGTTGCTCGCCGGGTTCGCGCTCGGTGCCGCCACCGTGATCGCCGTCCAGCTGGGCTCCTCCGTGGTCGCTTCACCGCCCGTGGCCGTCGTGGCCGGGACCGCACTGCCCGCCGCCGGTGCCGCCGCCCCCGCGGCCCGGACGTCCACGCCACCGCCGACGAGCACCGCGACCGCCGCCGCTCCCGCCGCCCAGCCGTCGTCGCCCGTCCAGCCGCCGCCCGCGCAACAGCCCGGGACCGTCCGGCTGCCCTCCGGCGCCACCGCCACCCTCGTGCGCAAGGACCTCGGCCCGGGCGGCGAACTCCCCATCCCCGCCGATCTCGGGCAAGCCACCTGGTGGGGCGCGGAACTCGACGCCGCCGGGGGCGCCAGCGTCTTCGCCGGGCACGTCAACTGGCGGGGTGCCACCGGGCCGTTCGCCGAGCTGTGGAGCGCCCGGATCGGCGGGGCGGTGACCGTTGTGGACGGTGCCGGGAAGACCTGGCGCTACCGGATCTCCCAGCTGCTCACCGTGCACAAGGACGACCTGCCCGCGCAGGCGGACGACCTGTTCGGCCAGTCCGGACCGCACCGCGTGGTGCTGGCGACCTGCGGTGGCCGGTGGGTCGGCGGTTCGGACGGCTACGAGGAGAACCGCATCGTCATCGCGGAGCCCGAATAAGTTACTCGTGAGTAACTTCACGTCCCGCCACGGTGGTCACGAACCTCCCGATGCAGCACAATGCCCAGGGTCAGGGCGTGGAGCGAGAGGTGTGAAGACGATGGCGACGTTCTTGGTGACCGGGGCGACCGGACTGATCGGGCGCCAGTTCACCCGGCTGCTGCTCTCCCGTCCCGACGACGACCGCGTCGCGCTGCTCGTCCGCGCGTCGTCGCGGGCCAAGCTGGCCGCGCTCGTCGACCAGTGGCCGCACTCCGACCGCGTCACGCTGGTGACCGGGGACCTCGGCGAGCCGCTGCTCGGGGTGTCCGAGGCCGACCGCGACGAGCTGCGCGGGCACGTCGACCACGTCGTCCACCTCGCCGCCCTCTACGACCTCACCGCCGACGACGAGGCGAGCATCAAGGCCAATGTGGACGGCACGCGGGCCGTCGTCGACCTCGCCGCGGACCTGCGCGCCGGCTGCCTGCACCACGTCTCCTCCGTCGCCGTCGCGGGCGACCACGAAGGCGTGTTCACCGAGGAGATGTTCGACGCCGGGCAGCGGCTGGTCACGCCGTACCACCGGACGAAGTTCGAGGCCGAGAAGATCGTCCGCGAGCAGACCGAGGTGCCGTGGCGGGTGTACCGGCCCGCGGTCGTCGTCGGGCACTCCGAGACCGGCGAAATGGACAAGGTCGACGGCCCCTACTACCTCTTCCCCGCGATCAACCGGCTCGCCGGGCTGCCGGACGTGCTGCCGATCGTCGGCCCCGACCTCGGCGACACCAACATCGTGCCGGTCGACTACGTGGCCAAGGCGCTGCTCGAGCTGGTCGTCAAGCCCGGGCTCGACGGGCACGCCTTCCACCTGGTCAACCCCGAGCCGCAGCCGGTCGTGTCCGTCTACAACGCCTTCGCGCGGGCCGCGGGCGCGCCGACGATCTCCGTGCAGCTGGGCGAAGGGCTCTCCAAGCGGATCGTCGGGCTGGTCAAGCTGACCGAGCACATCCCCGGCGTCACCATCGCCCGCGACGCCGTGATGGAGCGGTTCGGCATCCCGCCGGTGCTGCTGGAGACCATGGCGTTCCCGTCGGTGTTCTCCTCGGCCGAGACCCGCAAGGCCCTCGCGGGCACCGTCGACGTGCCGCGGCTGGAGGAGTACGCGCCGACGCTGTGGCGCTACTGGCGCGAGCACCTCGACCCGTTCCGCGCGCGCAAGCACGGCCCGCGCGGTGAGCTGGACGGCCGTCGCGTGATCATCACCGGCGCGTCTTCGGGCATCGGGCGCGCGACGGCGCTGAAGGTCGCCGCCGCGGGTGGTGTCCCGCTGCTCGTCGCGCGGCGCCAGCACGAGCTGGAAGAGGTCCGCGACGAGATCGTCGCCGCCGGCGGCACCGCGTCGGTGTACCCGGCCGACCTGACCGACGAGGACTCGGTGCGCAAGGCCGTCGACGCGATGCTGGCCGAGCACGGCCGGATCGACATGCTGGTCAACAACGCCGGCCGGTCGATCCGCCGGTCGATCAAGCTGTCCTACGACCGGATGCACGACTACGAGCGCGCGATGGCGATCAACTACTTCGGCGCGGTCCGGCTGATCCTCGCGGTGCTGCCGCACATGTCGGAGCGGAAGTTCGGGCACATCGTCAACGTGTCGTCGATCGGCGTCCAGGGCATCGCGCCGCGCTTCTCGGCGTACGCGGCTTCGAAGGCGGCGCTGGACTACTTCTCGCGGATCGCGGCGACCGAGACGCACGGCGACGGGATCACGTTCACCACCATCCACATGCCGCTGGTGCGCACGCCGATGATCCGGCCGACGAAGATCTACGACGCGTTCCCGACGAAGTCGCCGGAACAGGCCGCGGACATGGTGCTGAAGGCGCTCGTCGAGCGGCCCAAGCACATCGGCACGCCCGCCGGGCAGGCGATCGGGCTGGCGTACACGCTCACGCCGGGCCTCACCGACGCCATCGCGTACCAGGGTTTCCGGATCTTCCCGGACTCGGCCGCGGCGGGTGGTTCGGGCGGGCTGAAGATCGGCCGTGGCGAGAAACACCTTTCCAAGGCGGCGATGGCTCTCGCCCGGTTGTCGCGGGGCTTTCACTGGTGACGCTGAGTTTTCCCGCTGCGGCCGTTCCGGCGACGCGCCGCCCGGATGGCGACACGTGTTGGTGATTTGTTAAGCCGAAGGGCGTAAGCGGTCCGTGCCCAGGTACGGTCGGGCGCATGGTTCCTGAGCGCGACCCCGCCGCAACCGCCCTCAACGGCCTCCTCCCCCTCCGTCGTGAGTACACCCAGGCTTGGCACGGCTTCGACCGCAACGAAGTCCGCCAGTACCTCGACCACGTCGAGGCGCAGCTGCGCCGGGTGCTCAGCGAGCGCGACGCCGCCGTGGCGCAGGCCGCGACCGCGACCCGGGAGGCGGAGTCCGCCCGGCAGCAGGTCGCTTCGCTGGAAGCGCGCGTCGAGGAGCTCAAGAAACCGCCGGAGCGGCTCGAGGACCTCGACGAGCGGATGCAGCGGACGGTGACGCTCGCGCAGGCCCGCGCGGACGAGATCATCAAGCGCGCCGAGGCCGCCGCGGAGAAGACGTGGGCGGGCTCGACCGAGGCGTCGACGAAGCTGCGTGAGCGGTACACGAAGCTGGTCGCGGAGCTGGACAAGCAGGCCGACCTGCTGCACTCCGAGCACGAGAACGCGCTGGCGGAGACGCGCGCCGAGGTGCAGCGGCTGACCGTCGAGGCGGCTCAGCGGCGGGAGCTGCTGGACAACGAGGCGGAGCGGAAGCGGCGGAAGCTCGAGCGCGAGTTCGAGGCGTCGCAGACGGCGCAGCGGACGGCGCTGGAAAAGCACATCGCCGACCAGCGCACGGCGAGCAAGAACCAGGCCGAGCGCCGGATCGCCGAGGCGACGGCGGAAGCCAAGCGGCGGCTCGACGAGGCCACGGCGGAGGCCAAGCGCCGCCTCGACGAGGCGACCACGCAGGCGGCCCAGCGCACGACGGTGGCGAACCGCAAGGTCGAGCGGCTGGCGGAGATCCGCGAGCAGGCACGCAAGAGCCTGGCGATGGCGGAGGAAATCCTCAACCGCAGCGAGACGCAGCTGGCGACGTTGCCGGAGGAAGCGGTGATCCCCCAGGCGTCCAAGCTGGTCGGCGGCGACACGGAATCGGCCACGACGCCCGCCGCGCCGGTCGTCCCGGTGGTGCAGCCGCAGATCCCGGCGAAGGCCGCCGCGAAGCCGGCCCCGGCTCCCAAGCCCACGCCCGTCGCGAAGCCGGGCAACTCGAACGGCCCGGCCACGAAGCCCGCGAACGGCAACGGCGCCAAGCCGCTTTCCCCGACGGCGAGCAAGCCCGGCTCCTGACGCTTCCAAAAGCCGTGAAGGCCTCCTTACCGGGCAAAAAAGCCGGTAAGGAGGCCTTCACGGCTTTTACTTGCGGGCCGTGCGGGGCCAGGGGTTGGCCGCCTCCAGCTGGGCGGCCAGGCCGAGCAGCAGTGACTCGCCGCCCGGACGCGTCACCAGCTGGACCGACGTCGGCAGGCCGGAGACCACCGATCGCCCCACCGGGACCGTGATCGCCGGGTAGCCCGCGAAGTTCCACTGGCCGGTGAACCCGGCCAGGCGCGTCGACGGGAACACGTTCGTCAGCCACCGCTTCTCGTGCCAGCGGCCCGCCTTCACCGGCCAGTGCGACAGCGTCGGCGTCATCAGGACGTCGTGCGCCTCGAAGAACTCCGCCGCCCGCGCGACCCAGTTCTCGCGGGTCCGCTCGCGGATCAGGCCCGCGCGCTGGATCAGCCGTCCCGCTCGGACGTGCGCACGGGTCCGCCGCTGCAACCGCGAAAAGTCGAAGTCGCGAGCCTGGACGGCGGGTCCGGCGAGCCAGCGGGCCGTCATGCCCAGGACCATCGTCGCCGGGTAGCGCGGGGCCGACGCCGTCAGCATGTGGCCCGCGGACGCCAGGTGTCCTGCCGCGGTCGAGACCGCCGCCACCAGCTCCTTCGGGACCGGCGTGCGCAGCAGGGGCACCGTCGTGGACGTGCCGATGCGTACCGCGGACGGCGTCGGGACGGAAGCCAGCGAGGGGTCCGCGGCCAGCACCGAGAGCAGCACCGCCGTGTCGGCGACCGTCGTGGCCAGCGGGCCGTGCACCGACATGCCGAACCAGCCGCCCTCGGCCAGCAGCTGCGCGCTCGGCTTCAGGCCGACCAGGCCGCACATCGCCGCCGGCAGCCGGACCGAGCCCATGCCGTCGGAGCCGTGGGCCAGCGGGACCAGCCCGGCCGCCACCGCCGCCGCGCTGCCGCCGGACGAGCCGCCCGAGGCGTACGTCGGGTCCCAGGGGTTGCGGGCGATGCCGTCCGGGGTGTCGCTCATCGGCCAGACGCACAGCTCCGGCACGCGCGTCAGCCCGACGAGCACCGCGCCCGCGGCCCGCAGCCGCGCCGCGACCACGCCGTCCGCGGTGGCCGGCGAAGACGGACCGGCCAGCGAACCGTGCGAGGCGAACTCGCCCTCGATCTCCGTGACGTCCTTGACCGCGACGGGCACCCCGGCCAGCGGCAGCGACGCGAGGTCGGGCCGCGCGGCGACCGCCGCGGCCTCCTTCAGCGCCTCTTCGGCACGCACCCGCCGGAAGGCACCGACGACGCCGTCCGCCGCGGCGATCCGGTCGAGCGCCTCCTGGGTCACCCGGACCGGGTCGAGGGTCCCGGCGCGGACGGAGGCCGCGATCTCCACTGCCGTCAGCACCATGATCGCGACCCTAGCCGACGGAACGGCTCAGATGGCGCCCGCTCGCAGCGCGTAGGCGACGGCGTGCGCGCGGTTGTTGAGGCCGCAGCGGGTCATCAGGCCGTAGAGGACGTTCTTCACGGTCCGCTCGGAGTAGCACAGCTTCGCCGCGATCTCCTCGGTCCCGAACCCCTCGGCGACCAGGCGCAGGACGTCGCACTCGCGCGCGGCGAGCCCGGACAGCGTGAGCCCGTTCGGCTCCAGGACGTCCTTGCGCATCCGCTGGACCTGCGAAAGCAGCGCTCCTTGCAGCCGCGGCGGCAGGTTGGCCGTGCCGTCGCCCGCCGCGAGCACCGCCGTCACCAGCTCGGCGCCGCCCGTCTCGCGTCGCGGCAGGATCGCCACGACCCCGCACTCCAGCACCGCCATCAGGTCGCTCTCGCGGAAGTGCTCGACGACCAGCACCACGTGGGACGCCTTGGCCGCGCGGATCTCGCCCAGCACCGCCTCGGTGACGTGCTCCTCCATCACCAGCAGGACGTCCGGCACCAGGTCGGTCACCCGGACGTCCGGATGCGACTCCAGCAGGCTCTCGGCGCCGGCGTGCGTGATCGGGTCCGAGGCGAGGACGGTCACTTCCACGGGCTTCATGACCGCAGTGTGGCGGGCGCGCCTTCACGCCTTCCCTATTCCGTCTTCACGCGCGTGAAGACGTCTCCAGCTCCTCGACCGCCGCCCGCGCCCGCGCCAGCGAGCCGGGCATCCGCTCGGCCGCGCGCGCCCATTCGCGCTTGGCCCGCGCGTACTCCTCCCGCGCGGCGCCGGTCCAGCCGGCCAGGCCCGGTTCGACGTCGGTCTCCAGCTCGGCGAGCAGCTCGCCGAGCTCGCCGGTGATCGACCCCATCCGGTCGAGCACGAGGCCCGCGAAGCCGAACTCGAGTTCCCGCCGCGTCACGGCACGCGCTGCCGCGGCACCGGGCCGCCGCCGGTCGTCTCGAGCAGCCGGGCCAGCCGCGAGAGGATCACGTCGAACTCCTGCTCCCAGTCGTTCATCGCCTGGCCGAAGCGCACCGCGGACTCGCCCCGCCACGACGCCTGCACCATCGCCATCTCGCTGTTGACGTCGCGGAGCCGGGCGCGGGCCGCTTCGATGGTGTGCGCGAAGCGGGCGGCCGCCCGCCGCATCTCGTCCGTCGGCGCGGCTGTGGCCATGCGGAACTCCTCTCGAGGCGTTCCGAGGGTGGCAAACGCGGCGGCACCGGCGGAACCCCGCTCCCCGCCCGTTGCCCGAATGTCCGCCATCCTTGCCTGCCGGTTCACGACACCCGCGTATGCTCACGTCAGGCATCCGGCGCGTGACGTTTCGTCAGCGCACGAAGGGAGACCGATGTCGGCTGCGGACCGCTCCGCACCGAGACTCCAGCTGCTCGGCCCGGTCAAGGCGTGGCACGGCGAGGTGGAGCTCGACCTCGGCTCCGCGCACCGGCGGACGGTCCTCGCCGCGCTCGCGGTGAACCCGAACCGCACGGTCTCGCGCGAGGAGCTGATCGACGCCGTCTGGGGCGAGGCGCCGCCGCAGAGCGCCCAGGGTTCCATCTACACCTACGTCTCCGGCCTGCGGCGGGCGCTCGAACCCGGCCGCGCCAAGGGTGAAGGCCCGCAGCTGCTCGCGTCGATCGGGTCCGGCTACTCCCTGCGCCTCGACGCCGGCGCGATCGACGTCCACCGCTTCGAAGCCCTGCGCGAACAGGCGCTGCGCAAGCAGTCGGCCGGGGATCTCCGCGGCGCTCGCGAGGATCTCGAGGAAGCGCTCGGGCTCTGGCACGGCGTCCCGCTGTCCGGCCTGCCCGGGCCGTTCGCCGCCGCCCAGCGCGCGCGGCTCACCGAACTGCGGCTCGCGACGGTCGAGCGGCGCGCCGAAGTCGTCCTCGAATCGGGCGGGCACACCGAACTCGTCGCCGAGCTGACCGCGCTGACCCGCGAACACCCGTTCCGCGAAACGCTGCGCGGGCTGCTCATGCGGGCGCTGGTGCGCGCCGACCGGCGGACCGAGGCGATCGCGGTGTACACCGACGTCCGCGACCGGCTCGTCGAGTCGTCCGGCACCGAGCCCGGCCCGGCGCTGCGGCGGCTGTACGACCAGCTGCGCGAACAGCCCGCGGCCGCACCGGAACCGAAGCCCGCGCCGCCCGCGCGCCCGGCACGGCTCCCGGTCGCGGCGGTGCCCGAGCGCGCCGAGCTGTTCGTCGGCCGGGACGCCGAACTGGCCCGGCTCCGCGAAGCCGTCGACGGGCTCGGCGCGGGGACCGGCCGGTCGGTGTGGGTCGAAGGCGAGCCCGGCAGCGGCCGGACGGCGCTGCTGGCCGAACTGCTCGCCGAGGCCGCGGACTACACCCCCGCCTTCGCGGCCGCGGACGCGCTCGACCAGCGGTTCGCCCTGCGGCCGTTGCTCGACGCGCTGGGCGTGCACCCCGGCGCCGCCGGGCAGCGGGCCGTGCTGGCCACCCGGCTCGCCGAGCAACCCGGCGAGGACCCGGTCGACGGCCTGCTCGCGCTGGTCCGCGAGCTGTGCGCGGAAGGGCCGCTGGTGCTCGTGGTCGACGACCTGCACTGGGCCGACGACGCCACCCTGCGGGTCTGGCGGTACCTGAGCCGGGAGACGCGGCAGCTGCCGCTGCTGCTCGTCGGCGCCTGCCGCCCGGTGCCACGACCGGCCGCGCTCGACGAACTGCGGGCCGAGCTTGACAACGATGACACGACTGTCCTGGCACTGCCGCCGCTGCCGGAAAGCGCGGCCCGGGAGCTGGCCACCGAGCTGGTCGGGGCACCACCCGGGCCGGGCCTGCAGCTGCTGGTCTCCTACGCGGCCGGGAACCCGCGCTACACCAGGGAAATCGTCGAGACGCTGCTGGCGCAGTCGATGATCGTGCTCGACGGCGTCCACGCACACCTGGACGGCAACTCGTGCCAGAGCATCCCGGCGCCGCTGGGGTCACGGATCACGCTGTACCTGAGCTTCCTCTCCAGCGGCACGCGCGACACCCTGCGCTGGGCCGCGATGCTGGGCCGCGAGTTCTCGCTGTCGGACATCGCCGTCGCCACCGAACGGCCGCCGACGGCGCTGGTCGGCGCGGTCGACGAAGCGATCGCGTCCGGGGTGCTCGTCGAATCGGGCGACCGGCTGGCGTTCCGGCACCCGCTGGTGCGCCGGGTGCTCTACGAGAAGACGCCGGCGGCGATGCGCGTGGCGCTGCACCGGCAGCTGGCCGAGGCGTTCGCGGCCGCGGGGGCGCCCGCCGTCCGGGTCGCCGAACAGCTCGCCGCCGCGCCCGCGCAGGTGGACCCGTGGGTGACGACGTGGCTGCTGGAGCACATCGGGACGGTCGCCACCGAGACCCCGCGGATCGCCGTGGACTTGCTGCGCCACGCCATCACGCAGGGCGCGCTGGCGCCGGATGCGCGCGAGACGCTGACCGCGACCCTGGCCCGGCTGCTGTTCTGGCTCGGCCGGGAGCCCGAGGCCGAGGCGCGTTCGGTCGTGGCGCGGACGGCCGACAGCAGGCGCGCGGCCGAGATGCGCTGGATCCTGGCCTACGTCTACTACCGCCGCGGCGACTTCGCCGAGGCGACCGCCGAGCTGAAGCGGACCCTCGACGACTCCGACGTCCCGGAGATGTGGCGCGGGCGGCACGAGTCGCTGCTGGCCACGCTGGAGCGCCTCGGCGAGCAGACCGCGTTGGCACCGGCCGGGCTGCACCCGCTGGACGACGCGGCGCTGTCGGTGCCGAAGCTCGACAGCCTGGACGAAGCCGCGGAGCCGCTCGACGCCGCCCGCCGGATCGCCGCGACCCGCGCGGTGCCGGGCGAGATGCACCTGGCCGGCGCGGTGCACTACTACTGGCTGGGCCGCTGGCCCGAAGCGCTCGAAGAGCTGGACGCGGTGATCCGCGACGGCGCGGAAACGGCGTCGTACGTGTTGCGCAGCCCCGGGTCGACGTTGCTGGTGCACGGCGTCGGCGCGCTGATCGCCGGCCACCGTGGCGACCCGGACGGGGCCAGGACGCACCTGGACGCGGCCGACCGGCGGCAGTGGCCACCGGGCCTCGAGCCCGACGGCGGCGACTTCCTGCTGGCGGCCCGGGCGTTGCTGGCCGAGCAGGAGGGCCGCCCGGAAGCCGCGTTGGCCGCGCTCCTGCCGCTGCTGGAGGAGAACTACCCGCCCGCGGCCCGCCACCAGTGGCTCCCGGACCTGGTCCGGCTCGCGCTGCGGCTCGGCGAACCGCAGCGCGCCCACCAGGCCCTGCACCTGCTGGACCTCGAGGACGCTCCACCAGCCCACGCGGCGGCCGCCGCGCACTGCCGCGGCCTGGTGACCGGCGACCCCGAGCCGGTGCTCACCGCCGCCGGCCACTACCGCGTCGCCGGCCGGCTGCTCAAGCAGGCGAAGGCGACGGAGGACGCGGCGATCCTGCTGGCCGAGTCCGACCGGCTCGACGAGGCACGAGCGGCGTTCCGGGGCGCGTTGACGGCGTACACCGGGATGGGCGCGGTGTGGGACGTCCGGCGCGCGGAAGGCCGCATGCAGCCGTTCGGCATCCGCCGCGCGCACGCGGTCCGCCAGCGAGCCGCCGCCGGCGAGTGACCACCCTCCGGTCCGCACGCCCCCAATGTGGCGTTCGGTGCGCTCAACGCACCCAATGTGGCGTTCGGTGCGTCTGACGCACCCAACGCCACATTGGGGCGCTTGGGGTGCGCGCAACCTCTGCGGGGGTTGCCACGTCAGTAAGGTCACCGGTGTAACCGAGATGTCCCTGGGGGAATGGGGTCTGGGGCTCCGAGCCCCAGAGGGGACGGCAGTGGAATGCCACGGGATGCGGACAGCGGCCTGCGGGTGGGTGTGCTCGGCCCGCTGCGGGCCTGGCGCGGGGCGGCCGAAATCGGCCTCGGCCCCGCGCGTCAGCGTGCCGTCTTCGCCGTGCTCGCGGTCAACGCCGGGCGGCCGGTGCCCCGGGCCGAGCTGATCGCCGGTGTCTGGGGTGACGCCGCGCCCGCGAGCGTCGAGGGCAGCGTCCACACCTACGTCTCCGGGCTCCGCCGCGCGCTCGAACCGGACCGCTCGCGCTGGTCGGCGGCGAGTGTCCTGGTGTCGGATCCGGCCGGGTATTCGCTGCTGCTCGCGGAAGACGCGCTCGATGCCGCGCTGTTCGAACGGCACCGCGAGCACGCCCGGCGCCACCTCGACGGGGGCGATCCGCGGGCCGCCGTCGAAGAACTCGACGCCGCGCTCGCGCTCTGGCAGGGCGAAGCGCTTTCCGGGGTGCCGGGCGGGTTCGCCGAGCGGCACCGCGAATACCTCGCCGAGCTGCGGCTGGACACGCTCGAACGGCGGGCCGAGGCGGTGCTGGCCCTCGGCGGGCACCTCGACCTCGCGCCGGAGCTGGCCGTGCTGGCCGGCGAGCACCCTCTGCGGGAGTCCCTGCGCGAGTCGCTCATGCTCGCCCTCTACCGCAGCGGGCGGCACGCCGAGGCGCTCGACGTCTTCCGCGACGCCCGCGCCACGCTCGTCGAGGAGCTCGGCGTCGAGCCCGGCCCGGCCTTGCAACAGCTGCACCAGCGGATCCTCGCCCAGGACCCCGGGCTCGACGCACCCGCGGCGCCGGTCGTGGTCACCGGGCACCGGCTGTTCGGGCGGGAAGCCGAAACCAAGACCCTCGCCGGACTCGTCGCCGACGTCCGCGCCGGCCGCGGGCGGGCCGTCTGGATCGAGGGCGAGGCGGGCATCGGCAAGTCCGAGCTGCTCGCCGGTTCGCTGCCGGACGGCCCCGGCTACCAGCGGCTTTCCGCCGCCGCGGACGAGCTGAGCACCCGGTTCCCCTTGCAGGTCATCCTGGAGTGCCTGGCGATCGACGTGCATTCGGCCGACCCGCGGCGCGCGCGGGTGGCGCAGGAACTCGCCGGCGAAGGCCCGGTGCGGCGCAGCTGGGGCCCGGCCGACCCGGTGCTCGGCGCCGTCGACCGGCTGCTGGCCCTGGTCGACGAGCTCTGCGCGCACTCGCCGCAGGTGCTGGTGATCGACGACCTCCAGTGGGCGGACGAGGCGTCCGTGCTGGTCTGGCACCGGCTCTGCGCGGCGACCCGGCAGCTGCCACTGCTGCTGGTGGCCGCGACCCGCCCGGCGCCGGACCGCGCCGAGCTCGCCCAGCTGCGCCGCGGCGTCCAGGCGCGCGACGGCGTCGTGCTCGACCTCGCGCCGCTGACCGGCGACGACGTCGGACGGCTGATCGAGGACCGGATCGGGGCGCCGCCCGGGCCGGGGCTGCGCGAGCTGGCCGCCCGTGGCGCCGGGAACCCGTTGTACGTCAAGGAAATGGTCGACGTCCTGCTGCGCGCCGGCGCGGTCGAGGTGAGCGGCGGCGAGGCCGACGTCGACGACCCGGCCGAGTTCGAGGCACCCAGTTCGCTGGTCGCCGCGGTCGACCGGCGGTTGGACTTCCTCAGCACGCGGACGCAGGAAGTGCTGCGCTGGGGTGCGTTGCTGGGCATGGAGTTCGCGGTCGGGGACGTCGCCGCGGTGCTCGGCAGCCGGCCGTCGGACCTGCTGGAGCCGCTCGAAGAAGCCGTCTCGGCGAACGTCCTCATCGACACCGGCACGCAGCTCGCGTTCCGGCATCCCCTGCTGCGCCAAGCGCTTTACGACCGGTTGCCGGGGGCGACGCGGGCGGCGCTGCACCGGCAGGCGGCCGAGGCGCTCGCCGGGATCGGCGCGCCGGTGAAGCGGGTCGCCGAACAGCTGGTGGCCGCACCGGCCACAGTGGACGAATGGGTGCTGGACTGGCTCGCCGGGCACCACGCCGCCGTCTCCAACCGGGCGCCGCTGATCGCCGTCGAACTGCTGGAACGGGCGCTGGCCGCCGGGGCCGGGTCGCGCCGGGAGGTGCTGCTCGTCGCGCTGGTCAAGGTGCTGTTCCGGCTGGAGCGAAGCCCGGAAACCCAAGCGCAGCAGGCCATCGAGGTCGCCACCGATCCGGATTCCGTCGAGGAGATGCGGCACATCGTCGCGGCGCTGCGGCACCGCCGCGGCGACACCGAAGGCGCGGTCGCCACGCTGGCCGGCGTGGTCGACGACCCGGCCGTGCCCGAGATCTGGCGGGTCAAGCACCGGCAGCTGCTGGCCAACTTCCGGCGTGGTGATCTGTCCGATTTGGACGCGGCGGAAAAGGCGGCACGAGAGACCAAAGCGCTCGCCGGTGGCGACCGGTACGTGACCGCGCACGCGCTGCAGACGTTGTGGCTGGTCGATTCGGTGCGCCGCGAGCACGACCGCGCGCTCGGCCACGTCGACGCGGCGATCGAGGCCGTCGGCGACGAGCACGAGCTGGCCGACCTGCACCTCGACCTGCTCGACAACCGCGTCTTCACGCTGCAGAACCTCGACCGCCTCGCCGAAGCGGGCGACGCCCTGCGCGCGGCGGGCGAAGTCGCGGCACGGCATGCGCTACCCGTCGGGTTGCAGGTTTCCGCGGCCGTGCACCGGTACTGGGAAGGCCGCTGGGACGAGGCGCTGGTCGAGCTGGACACGGTCATCGAGGACGGCCCGGCGATCACGTTCTACGGCCTGCGCGAGCCCGGTCCGGCCGCGCTGCTGCTGCACGGCGTCGCCGCGCTGATCGCCGGCCGCCGCGACGACCGGGCCCAGGCCGCCGCCCACCTCGACGCGGCGGAGGAGTACGCCCCGGCGACCGGCGCCGAGCGCGAAAGCTTCGACTTCCTGCTGGTCGCCGACGCCCTCGCGGCCGAACAGCGCGGCGACCGGGTCCGCGCGCTGACCGTCCTCGAGCCGATCCTGAACCCGACGTACGCGGCGATGATGCTGCGCCACCAATGGTTGCCGGCGTTCGTGCGGCTGGCGATGGAGCAGGACGACCGCGTGCGCGCGCGCCGCGCCCTCGACGTCTGCGAAGAAGAGGCGGCGAAGGAACGGCGTCCGGCGCGGGCGCACGCGGCGGCGTCGTGGTGCCGCGGCCTGATCGAGGAGGACCCGGCCGCGGTGCTGGCCACGGCCGAGCACTTCCGCGCGGTCGGCCGCCGCCCGGAACTGGCGACGGCGCTGGAGGACGCGGCCGTGCTGCTGGCCCGCGCGGGCCGGCTGGACGCGGCGCAGGCGGCGTTCGAGGAGGCCGCCGAGCTCTACACGGTGTTGTCCGCGCGCTGGGACCTGCGGCGCGCGGAGACCCGCCTGCGCCGCCTCGGGGTCCGCCGCGGCGCGGTGTTCTCGCCGATCCGCCCCGGGCACGGCTGGGAATCGCTCACGCCGATCGAGGTCCGCATCGCCGGCCTGGTCGCCGAAGGCCGCTCCAACCCGGACATCGCGGCCGAGCTTTCGCTGCCGCGGCGGACGGTCCAGGCGCACGTGGCCCGCCTGCTCGGAAAACTGGAGACGCCCTCACGCTCCGGCGTCGCCGACGCCGTCCGGCGGCGCACCTAGCGCGTTGGCCTTCGCGACCCGGCCGAGGTACCGGCCGGAGTCCTTGACGGTCCGCCGCTGGGTGTCGAAGTCGACGTGCACCAGGCCGAAGCGCTGGGTGTACCCCATCGCCCACTCGAAGTTGTCGAGCAGCGACCAGGCGAAGTACCCGCGGACGTCGGCGCCGCCGCGGATCGCGTCGTGCACCGCTTCCAGGTGTTCGGCGAAGTAGTGGACGCGGTCGTGGTCGCGCACCCGGCGGTCGACCACCTCGTCCACAAAGGATGCACCGTTTTCCGCCACGATCAACGGAAGCCCGCCGGACCGCTCGTCGATCCACCGGAGCAGCTCGGTCAGCGTGCCCGGCGACTGTTCCCAGCCGAACGCGGTCAGCGGCGGCGGCGCGGGCAGCACGTCCAGGCCGCGCAAGCCCGGCAGCGGACAGTTGCTGGGGCCAACCGGGTCTTCGAGCGGGGTCACGCGCGCGGGGGCGTAGTAGTTCACGCCCAGCCAGTCGATCGCCGCCGCGATGACGTCGGTGTCGCCGTCGCGCACGGCCGCGGCGAACCGGCCGCCGTGGTGCTCGACGTCCGCTACGACGTCTTCGGGATATCCCTTGCCCAGCACGGGGTCCAGGAAGAACCGGTTGTGGATGCCGTCGAACTTGCGCGCCGCCTCGCGGTGGGCCGGGGTGTCGCCGTCCGGGATCGCCGGGGCGAAGTTCAGCGCCAGCGAGAACTCGTGCCCCGGCCGCGCCTGCTCGGTGAGCGCGCGCGTCGCCAGGCCGTGCGCGAGCAGCAGGTGGTGCGCCGCGACCAGCGCGGTGTCGTAGTCCTGGACGCCCGGCGCGTGCACCCCGCTGCCGTAGCCGAGGAAGGCCGCGCAGAACGGTTCGTTGACCGTCGTCCACTGGTTCACGCGGTCGCCGAGCGCGTCGTGCACGGCCACCGCGTAGTCGGCGAACCGCGAGGCGGTGTCGCGTTCCGGCCAGCCGCCGTCGTCTTCCAGCGCCTGCGGCAGGTCCCAGTGGTAGAGCGTCAGCACCGGGACGACGTCGCGGCTCAGCAGCTCGTCGACCAGCCGGTCGTAGAAGCCGAGGCCGGCCGCCGACTTCGTCCGCCCGTCGGGCATCACCCGCGGCCAGGCGACCGAGAAGCGGTAGGCGTTGAGGCCGAGGTCCGCCAGCAGGCCGATGTCTTCGGGGTAGCGGTGGTAGTGGTCGCAGGCGACGTCGCCGGTCGCGCCGCCGAGCACCTTGCCGTCGGCGGCCGCGAAGGTGTCCCAAATGGACGGTCCGCGGCCGCCTTCGCCGACGCCGCCTTCCACCTGGTACGACGCGGTCGCCGCGCCCCACAGGAACCCCGGCGGGAATTCGGGTCCGGTCACACTGGCGCCCCTTTCAGGATTCCCTGGACGATGTAGCGCCCCAGCAGCAGGAACAACGCGATGACGGGCACGACGCCGAGGGTCGCGCCGGTCAGCATCAGCGCGTAGTCGGTGTAGTAGCCGCTCGCCAGCCGTGACAGGGCCACCTGCACGGTCGGTGTTTCGTTGGGGTCGAGTACCACGAGCGGCCAGAAGTAGTCGTTCCACGTGGCCATGAAGGTGAGCATCGCGAGCACCGCGGCCGGCGCGCGCAACGCGGGCACGGCGACGTGCCAGTAGGTGCGCAGGACCGAGCAGCCGTCGACGGTGGCGGCGTCGACGAGGTCGGCGCTGATCGCGTTCTCGCAGGCCTGGCGCATCCAGAACACGCTGAACGCGCTGACCAGCGCCGGCACGATCACCGCTTCCAGCCGCCCGTACCAGCCGAGGTCGCCGACGACGAGGTACAGCGGGATGACCCCGAGCTGCGCCGGCACCATCGCCGAACCGACGACGAGCAGGAAAAGCGTGTTGCGGCCGGGGAACCGCAGCCGGGCGAAGGCGAACCCGGCGAGGCTGGCCAGCACGACGTTGGCCGCCATGACCGTGGTCGCGACGATCAGCGAATTCCCGGTGGCGAGCCAGAAGTCGACCGTGTCGAAGACGCGGCGCACGTTTTCGACGAGGTGCCCGCCCGGCACCAGCACCGGCGCCGGCTCCCCGATCGCCGCGTTGTCGCGCGTGGCCACGACGAACGACCAGTACAGCGGGAAGACGGACGCGCCGAGCACGCCGGTCAGCACCGCGTACACCCAGCCGCCCGGACGGCGCCGCGCGGTCACGGCGCACCCACGAACCGGCGCACCAGCCGATAGTTGACCAGCGCGAAGAGCGCGCAGACCACGAACAGCACCCACGTCAGCGCCGCCGCGTACCCGGCGTTGAACTGCGTGAAGCCCTTTTCGTAGAGGTACATCACGAGCGTCTGGAACTGGCGGTCGTTGCCGCCGGTGGCGCCGGAGCCACCGGCGTCGAACAGCTGCGGCTCGGCGAAGAGCTGGAGGCCGCTGACCGTGCCGGCGACGGCGGTGAACGCGATCGCGGGCCGGATGCCCGGCACGGTGATCGACCAGAACGTCCGCCACCGCGAGGCGCCGTCGAGCTCCGCGGCTTCGTAGAGGTCGCCCGGGACGGCCTGCATCGCGGCCAGGTAGATCAGCGCGTTGTAGCCGGTCCAGCGCCAGAGCACCATGCTCGCCACGGCGAAGTGCGACGTCCAGGTCGTCGCCTGCCAGTTGACCGGCGCGACGCCGAACCAGCCGAGCACTTCGTTGACGACGCCGTAGTCGCGGCTGAACAGCTGCCCGAACACCAGCCCGATGGCGACGACGGAGACGACGTTCGGCAGCAGGATCCCGGTGCGCCACCAGGTCGCGGCGCGCAGCGGCCGGTCGAGCAGCGCCGCGATGCCCAGTGCCAGCAGGAATTCCGGGACGGCGGCCAGCAGGAAGATGCTCACGGTGTTGGCGAGCGCGTTGTAGAAGTGCGGGTCGGCGAGCAGTTCGCCGTAGTTGGCGAGGCCGAGCCGGCCCTGGCCGCCTTCGAGCAGGTTCCAGTCGTGCAGCGAAACCCACGCGGTGTAGAGCAGCGGGTAGACGCCGAAGACGGCGAACAGCCCGAAGAACGGCGCGACGAGCAGCAGCGGCGTGACCTTGCGGTCGAAGCGGGCGAGCCGGTGGCGCACTATTTCAGCAGGGCTCGGGCTTGCTGGACGGCTTGCGCCCAGGCCTGGTCGACGGTCTGCGTCTTGTCCTCGATCCGCCCGAGCGCGCGGCCGAACTCCGGCCGGACGTCGGCGTCGTGCAGGCCTCGGTAGTTCGGCCGCAGCCGGTCGGCCGAGGCCGCGAAGATCCGCCCGGTCGGCGCGTCCCCGAAGTACGGATCGGTGTGCGCGATGACCTGCGGGTCTTCGTAGACGGACGGTTCGCTGGGCAGGATGCCTTCGGCGAGGAACAGTTTCTTCTGCTGCTCCGGCGCGGTCAGCCAGCGCGCGAGCTCGTAGGCCTCCTTCTGGTGCGTGCCCTGCTTCGGCACGGTCAGGAACGAGCCGCCCTGGTTGCCGCTCTTGCCCGGCACGGTCGTGACGTCCCACTTGCCCTTGTTGGCGTCCCCGCCGGCTTCCTTGATCTGGCTGAGCATCCACGCCGGGCACGCGACGGTGGCGAACGAGCCCTGCTTGATCGCGACGTTCCACGCCTGCGTGAACGTGGTCGCCGCCGCCGTCTGCCCCTTCGCGGCGATGCCGCCGGACAGCTCGAAAGCCGTGCGGACGCTGGGATTGGTGTCGGCGATGAAGGAGTCGTCCCGCTGGGAGAAGTAGTTCTCGGGCGACTGGTTGAGCATCGCCGTGTAGACGGTGCCGGCGGAGTCGGCGAACTTCACGCCGGGCGTCTTCTGCGTGAAGCGATCGGCCGCGGCGGCGTAGGCGGGCCAGTCGGGGATGAGCTTCGCGACCTCGTCGCGGTCGGTCGGCAGGCCCGCGGCCTGGAAGAGGTCGCGCCGGTAGCAGAGGGCGAGGCTGCCCATGTCGGTGCCGAGCCCGAGCACGAAGTCCCCGTCGGTGCCCTGCGCCCACTTCCACGGCGCCCACTGCTTTTCCAGGTCACGGGCACCGAAGGACGCGAGGTCGGTGAACTTGTCCTTCGCCTTCCGGTACTGCGGGATGTACTGCTCTTCGATCGCGACGACGTCGGCGGCACCGCGCCCGGTGGCGAGCTGCGTCGCGAGGCCCTTGTGGTGGGTGTCGAAATCGGTGACGCGGTTCTGCACCGTGATGTCGGGGTGCAGCTTCTCGTACTCCGCGATCAGCGGCGCGTAACCGAACTCGCCGAAGGTCGCGATCGTGAGCTTCGTCCGGTCACCGGACTCGGCGGGGCTGCAGGCGGCGAGCAGGGTCAGCGCGGCGACCGCGGCGGCGGTCCGGCGAACGGTCGTGGGCACGGGCTCCCTCAGATCACCCCGGCCCGTACGGCGTACGCGACCGCGTGCGGCCGGTTGCGCAGGTTGAGCCGGTTGGTCATGGCGTAGATGACGTTCTTCACGGTCCGCTCCGAGTAGCAGAGCTTGCCCGCGATCTCGGCAGTGTCCCAGCCTTCGGCCATCAAGCGAAGCACATCCACCTCGCGCGGCGTCAGCGCGGCCCCGCTGCCCTCCTGCGCCAGCGCCTCGACCTGCTCGCGCAGCGACGTCGTGCGCCCCCGCGCGGCGGCGAGCACGCTCTCGGTGAGCCGGTCGAGCGCGGTCCGCGGCAGCACGGCGGAGACGTGGCAGTCGGCCAGCACGCTCAGGTGCGCCGGGTCGACGTGCCCGGCGACGAGCACGATGGCGGCCGGCGACTCGGCGGCCGCGGCCCGCAGCGCGGCGACGACCTCCCGGTCCACCTGCCCGACGGCGAACACCAGGACCGAAGCCTCACCCCGGCGGGCCCGCGGGACGACCAGCAGCTCCGGACGCGACTTCAGGTGGTTGATCAGCCCGGTCAGGGCGATCGGGTCCGACGCCCACGCCGCCACTCGCACCTGGTCCATCGAGCCCTCCTCAGCCATTTTCCGACAGCCTCACTCTGCTGGGGGCGCCTTCACGAATTCTCTAACCGCGGTGGAGCCGTTCTTCACGCCGTGAAGTCGACTACGGTCGTGGGGCACGCAGACGAGTGAAGGGACCGATGAACCGCCGACGTCTTGCCGCCTTCGGGGTGGCGTTCTCCCTCGTGGCCGGGTGTCTGCTGGTCGTGGGCCTGCAGCCGCGGACGGTGTCCGGACTGGCGTTGCCCCTGGCTTCCCCGCCCCCTTCTTCCGCCAGCGCGGCTGTCCCGCCCGCGGCGCCGGCCCCGACGTCGAGGCTGGCCCGCCCGGGCGACTGCGCGTCGCTGGCCGGGACCCTCGACGCCCGCGCCCAGGTCGCGCAGCTGGTCGTCGTCGGCGTCTCCGGCGACAACCCGGCCGCCACGGTTTCCCTGGTGCGCGAGCACCAGGTCGGCGGGATCTTCATCGGCGGTAACGCAACAGCGTTGTTGAAAGACCGCGCCCTGGCCGCGGTCCAGGCGGTGGCCAGGGTGCCGGTGGCGGTGTCGGTCGACGAGGAGGGCGGCCGCGTCCAGCGCATCGACGACCTCGACGGCGACCTCCCCTCGGCCCGGACGATGGCCGCGACGAAGTCCCCGGACCAGGTCCGCGCCCTGGCCGCCGAGCGCGGCCGCCAGCTGCACGCCCGCGGCGTGACGGTCGACTTCGCCCCGGACACCGACGTCACCGACTCCCCGGACGACGACGTGATCGGCGACCGCTCCTTCAGCCCGGACCCGGCGCGCGTGAAGACGTACGCGAAGGCGTTCGCCGAGGGTCTGCGCGAGGCGGGCGTCCAGCCGGTGCTGAAGCACTTCCCCGGCCACGGCCACGGCTCGGGCGACTCCCACAAGGGCACGGTCGTGACACCCCCGCTCGCGCGGCTGCGGTCGGTCGACCTGGTCCCCTACCGCGACCTCGCCGACTACGGCCCGGTCGCGGTGATGGTCGGCCACCTCGACGTACCCGACCTGACCGCCGGCGTCCCGGCGTCCCTGGCACCCCCGGCGTACCAGCTGCTGCGCGGCGAGTTCGGCTTCACCGGACCGGTCCTCACGGACGACCTCGGGGCGATGAAGGCGATCACGGCGCAGTATTCCTTGCCGGACGCGGTGCTGAAGGCCCTGCAGGCCGGCGCCGACCAGGCGTTGTGGTCCTCCGGGGGCCGCGTGGACGAGGTACTGGACCGGCTGGTGAAGGCCGTGCGGTCCGGGGAGCTGCCGCAGCAGCGGGTGCAGGAGTCGGTGACGCGCGTGCTGCGGGGCAAGGGCCTCTGCGGCTGAGTTTCCCGCTCGGCGCTCGGTAGTGTCGCCCGGTGGGGTTCGGACAGCGGGCACGCCGGGTGCCTGGCGCACGGGCGACGGGTCGCGGCCCTGTGTTCGTGCGTGGGTCCCTACCACCCGATCGGGCACCGGGCGCTTCCCCGCCGAGCTGGCCGGGCCCTACCAGCGGCACGAGCGCGCGGGGCTGCGTGCGCTGGCGGCGCTGGAGGTCTGGCGCGCGGTGGCCACGGCGTACGAGGTCCGCGCCCTCGTCGTTCGCTGCATCGCCTCCGGCGCCCGGCTTGCCTCCGACCAGCCGGGGTGGCCCTCGTGGCATCCGCCGCGAATCTCCGAAAAGATTTCGCCGGCGGTGTCGGATCGGCGCGGTGGCGTTCGTAGCAGGGGTGAGGCCGCCCGCGAGGGGCGGCGCCGAGACGGAGGAGCCCCACCATGAAGCTGACGACCGTGACCCAGCTGACCCTCGACGGAGTCGTCCAGGGCAACGGCGGCGCGTCCGACGAGGACCGCCGCAACGGCTTCGACCGCGGCGGCTGGGCCCTGGGCCGGGGCGACGACGAGACCCGGGCGTTCATCACGCGGACCTACCAGCGCGCGGACGCCTTCCTGTTCGGCCGGCGCACCTACGACCTGTTCTTCAGCTCCTGGGGGACGGTCGACCAGATGCGCGCGCACCCGATCGGCGTGGCCCTGGAGCAGGCCCCCAAGTACGTCGCGTCGACGACGTTGACCGACCCGGCGTGGCCGGGCACCACCGTCCTGCCCGCCGACCTCGCCGCGGCCATCGGCGAGCTGAAGGCCAAGCCCGGCGGCGAGCTGCAGGTGCACGGCAGTGGCACCCTGGTCCGGTGGCTGCTGGCGAACGACCTGGTCGACGAGCTGGTCCTGACCGTGGTCCCGGTCGTCCTCGGCCAGGGCAAGCGGCTCTTCCCGGCCGACGGCCCCGACCTCGCGCTCGAGCTGGTCGAGTCGCGAGTGGACTCGAAGGGCGTGACGACCCAGGTCCTCCGCCCCGCCGGCCGGCCCCAGTACCCCGCGACCGCGTGACGCCCCCGACCACCCAAGACGAGGAGTTTCGGATGCAGTACCTGGTTTCCGTGATCGACGACAAGGACAACCCCGGCAGCACGGACCGCCAGCCCGCCATCAGCGAGTTCAACGAACGCCTGATCGCCGAGGGCTACTGGGTCTTCGCGGGCGGCCTCGCGGCCACCGACGCCGCCACGGTCGTCGACAACCGCGGCGAGCAGACCGTGGTCACGGACGGGCCGTTCGTGGAGTCGAAGGAGTACCTCGCCGGCGTCTGGGTGTGGGAGGCCCCCGATCTGGACGTCGCCCTCCGGCTCGCCACCGAGGCGTCGAAGGTCTGCGACCGCAAGATCGAGGTCCGGCCGTTCCTGTGACCGACGCCGAGGAAGCGATCACCCAGGCTCACCACGAGGAGTGGGCGCGGGTCGTGGCCGCACTGACCAGGCGCTTCGGCGACCTCGACATCGCCGAGGAGGCCGCGGCCGAGGCGTTCGCGACCGCCGTCGAGCGCTGGCCGTCCGACGGCGTGCCGCCCAACCCCGGCGCCTGGCTGACCACCACCGCCAACCGCAAGGCCATCGACCGCATCCGGCGCGAGAGCAAGCGCGACGACAAGCAGAAGGAGGCGCAGCTGGTGTACGACGACGACCCACCCGAACCCCTCGGCGCCATCGACGACGACCGGCTCCGGCTGATCTTCACCTGCTGCCACCCGGCGCTGGCGACCGAAGCCCGCCTGGCGCTGACGCTCCGCATGGTCGGCGGCCTGACGGTGCCCGAGATCGCCCGCGCCTTCCTGGTCGCCGAAACCACCATGGGGCAACGGATCACCCGCGCGAAGGCCAAGATCAAGGCCGCTCGCATTCCGTATCGTGTGCCGTCCGCAGAGGACCTCCCTTCCCGCGTTTCCGGCGTGCTCGCCGTGTTGTTCCTGGTCTTCAACGAGGGCTACCTGGCGACCGGCCCGGACACCGATCCCGTGCGCCAGGACCTGACGGCCGAGGCGATCCGCCTCACCCGCCTGATCCGCGCCCTCCTCCCGGAGGACGGCGAGGTGACCGGCCTGCTGGCGTTGATGCTCCTCACCGAAGCCCGCCGTTCCGCTCGTCTCTCGGCGAGCGGCGAACTGGTCGCCCTCGACGAGCAGGACCGCGGCGCCTGGGACGCGGAGCTCATCGCCGAGGGGCATCGGCTGGTGCGCGAACGCCTTGCCAGCGGGGTCGCCCCGGGGCGGTATCAGGTTCTTGCCGCGATCAACGCCGTGCACACCTCCGCTCGGGACATGCGCGATACCGATTGGTCACAAGTCCTCGCTCTCTACGATCAGCTCGTCCGTCTTGATCCGTCGCCGGTCGTCGCGCTCAACCGGGCTGTGGCGGTCGCCGAGCTCGACGGGCCCGAGGTGGCGCTGGCTGCTGTGGGTCGTCTCGAGTCCCGCTTGGCCGGTTATCACCCTTTCCACGCCACACGGGCTGATTTGCTGCGTCGGCTGGGTCGTGGTGAGGAGGCGCGGGCGGCTTATGACGAGGCCATTGCTTTGGCGGGCAACACCGCGGAGACCGCCGCGTTGACTCGCCGGCGGGATCAGTTGGGCGGGGCATGATCGGGCCCGTACAGGTTCAAGTCTTCACAGTGATCTCCTTTCGCGGGCCCGCTCTCCCGGCCACACCACCAACGCTACCGAACAAGCGTGCGAAAGATCATCGCTGGATCGGGTGAAACCGAGCCGTCGTTTTCCCTTGCGCCGCAACGGAAATCGACGTGAGCAGCCCCCAATTCCATCCTACCGGCGACCACCGACAAAACCGGTCGCGCCGAGGTGCCGCCTACACTCCACACAACAGCACCCGACGCAAGGAGCGGCATGGCGAACCTGGGCGGCACCTACCCCCTCGGCGGCGAATTCACGGTCACCCGCATGGGATACGGCGCCATGCAACTGGCCGGCCCCGGCGTCTGGGGGCCGCCGAAGGACCACGACACCGCCGTCGCCGTGCTGCGGGAGGCCGTCGACAGCGGGGTCACCCACCTCGACACCAGTGACTACTACGGTCCGCACACCGTCAACGCGCTCATCAAGGAGGCGCTCCACCCGTACCCCGAAAACCTGTGCATCGTCACGAAAGTCGGCGCGCGGCGGAGTGCGGACAAGGCGTGGCCGGCCGCGTTGTCGGCGGAGGAACTCACCCAGGCCGTGCACGACAACCTGCGGAACCTCGGGGTCGACGCGCTCGACGTCGTCAACCTGCGGCTGAGCAACGCCGCCGGGGACTACCCCGTCGAGATGTCGCTCGCCGAACCGTTCGGGGTGCTCGCGGACCTGCGGGCGCAGGGGCTCATCCGGCAGCTCGGCGTCAGCCACGTCACCGCCGAGCAGCTCGACGAGGCCAAGGCCATCGCGCCCGTCGTGTGCGTGCAGAACCAGTACAACCTCGCGCACCGGGAAAACGATCCCCTCGTCGACAAGTGCGCCGCCGAGGGGATCGCGTTCGTGCCGTACTTCCCGCTCGGCGGGTTCAGCCCGCTGCAGTCCGGGCTGCTCGACGACTGCGCCGCGCGGGTCGGGGCCACGCCGATGCAGGTCGCGCTGGCCTGGCTGCTGCAGCGGTCGCCGTCGATGCTGCTGATTCCCGGTACCTCCTCGCCGGAACACCTGCGGGAGAACCTCGCCGCCGCCGAACTCGAACTGCCCGGCGACGTTCTCGCCGATCTCGACCGGATCGGCGCGCCCTGATCGCTACGCTGAGCACGCACACAGGCACGAGAACGGAGAAAAGCGTGGCGCAGTGGGGCGATCTGGTCGCTTACATCAGGGAGTCGTACCGGGTGGTGCGCGACGAGCCCGACGAGATCCGCATCCGCCTGGTCTTCGGCGACGAGCCCGACACCGAACAGCGTGCGCAGATCGTCGTGATCGCCCGCGAAATCCTCGACCAGCGCGAGGACTGGGTGCAGATCGCGACGCCGTTCGCGCGGCACGACGAGGTCGACCTCCTCGCCGTGCTGACCGAGGTCGGCGAGGCGATCGTGGTGGGCGGGATCGCCGTGATGGGCGACCACCTCGTGCTGCGCCACTCGCTGCCGCTGATCAACCTCGACATCAACGAGTTCACCGACCCGCTCGAGCTGGTCGCCGGCGCGGCAGAGCTGCTGGAGCAGCAGTTCACCGGCCGCGACGACTACTGAGCGGGACCACGGCGGCGGCCGCGGCGACGACCAGCCCGGCGCCGAGGCCGAGCGGTGCCGTCGCGGTGCCGCTGCCCAGGTAGAGCCCGCCGAGGAGGGCGACGCCGAGGGTGCCGCCCAGCTGCTGCACGGCGTTGAGCAGTCCGGCCGCCGAGCCCGTCTCGTGCGGCCGGACGCGGGCCAGCGCCGCGGTGAAGAACGGCACGGTGAACGTGCCCATCCCGAGCCCGCACAGCGCCAGCGCGACCGGCAGCGGCCACGGGTAGCCCGGCACCGAGGCGTAGACCGCGACCGCGGCGAGGATTCCGAGCAGCAGCAACGCCAGCCCGCCGAACATCACGCGCGCGCCGAACCGCGGCACCAGCCGCGCGCCGGCGAACCACGACGAAACCGCGAGCCCGGCCGAGAGCGGCAGCAGGGTCAGGCCCGCAGTGCGGACGTCGGCGCCCAGACCGAGCTGGAGCTGCATCGGGACCACCTGCATCAGCCCGGTCATCGCCGCGAAGAACAGCAGCGACCCGGCGAGCGCCGCCGGGAAGCCGCGGTGGGTGAACAGGCTCGGCTCGACCAGGGGTGCGGCCGAGCGGCGCTGGTGGAACCCGAACGCGACGAGGGCCGCGGCGCCGGCCGCGAGCAGGCGCCAATCCGGGCCGGCCGGGTCGAGGAGCGGGTAGACGAGGAGGGCCGTGCCCGCGACGACGAGCGCGGTGCCGATGGGGTCGATCCGGGGCCGGGCTTGCTCTTCGGGCGACCTCGCACCGGGAAGCGCCGGGTCCGGTTGCGGCCGCGCGGCGGCCTGGTCCTCGCACGACCCCGTAGCGGCGGCGAGCGCGGTGCCCGCGGGGTCCGGCTGCGGCCGCGCGGCGGGCCGGTCCTCGCACGACCCCGCACCCGCTGAGTCGATCTGCGGCCAGGCTGCGGCCCGCTCGCCGCGCAGCCCTGCCCCGGCAACCGAGGTGCCCGCGAGGTCCAGCTGCGGCCGCGCCACGGCCCGGACCTCGCACGACCCCGCACCCGCTGAGTCGATCTGCGGCCAGGCTGCGGCCCGCTCGCCGCGCAGCCCTGCCCCGGCAACCGAGGTGCCCGCGGGGTCCAGCTGCGGCCGCGCGGCGGGCCGCTCCTCACACGACCCCGCCGCAGCGGGACCGACCCGCGGCCGGGCGGCTTGCACTCCGCCCGGTCCCGCACCGGCAAGCGCGGCCTGGTCGACCCGCGGCCCCGCCGTAGCACCGTCCTCGTGCAACAGCCGCGCCGCGAAGAACACCGTGAGGCCGAGCGGGACGTTCACCAGGAACGCCGCCCGCCACGACACCGCCTCCGTGAGCAATCCGCCGAGCAGCGGACCCGTCACCGCCGACAGGCCCATCACCGGGCCGATCGTGCCGAGGGCCTTCGCCAGCTCCGCGCCGTCGAAGAGGGCTCGGATCAGGCCGATCGTCTGCGGGATGACCAACGCCGCCGCCGCTCCCTGGGCTGCTCTCGCGCCGATCAGGACTCCCGCGTTCTGGGCGGCCGCGCACGCCACTGAAGCCAGCACGAAACCCGCCACGCCGATCTTGAACACCTTGGCGCGCCCGAACACGTCGCCCAAGCGGCCGCCGGTGATCAGGAAGGCCGCGAACGGCAGTGTGTACGCCGCGGTGAACCACGGGACGGCGGCGGCCGGGGCCGGGATCGCCGGGCCCGCGACCTGCACGATCGTGGCGTCGAGGAGGTTCATCGCCTCGGCGGTGAGCAGGACGGCGAGTGCGGCCCAGCGGAGGCGGTACGTGGTGATCGGCATGAGGCAACCCTTTCGCCGGCCACCACCGGGCTTCCAGCTGCCAGCGGAAAACTGCGGATTTCTTCCAGGCAAGACCCCTAAAATGACGGATATGGACGACCTCGACCGCGCGCTGATCCACGCGCTGCACGTCGACGGGCGGGCGCCGTTCACGAAGATCGGGGACGTCCTCGGCGTCTCGACGCAGACCGTGGCGCGGCGCTATCGGCGGCTTCGCGCCGAGGCGTCTCTACGCGTCGTCGGGTTGCCGGATCCGCAACGCGCCGGGCAGGCCGAGTGGATGGTCCGGCTGATCGCGACGCCGCACGCCGCGCAAGACCTCGCGCACGCGCTCGCGCGCCGCGCGGACACCGCGTGGATCAAGCTCATGTCCGGCGGTACCGAAATCTGCGTCAACGTCCAGACGCCCGCCGCCAGCGACCATTCGCTGCTGCTGCGGGACATCCCGCGCACGGCGAGCGTCACGGCGGTGTCGGCGCACCAGCTGCTGCACCGCTACTTCGGTGGCCCGAACGCGTGGCTCGGCCGGGCGAACGCGCTCGACGCCGCGCAGGTCTCGGCGTTGACGCCGCCGTCGCCGGGCGGGGGCAAGCCGCTGACCGGGGACGATGCCGCGTTGCTGGCCGCGCTGCAGCGGGACGGCCGTGCGAGCCTCGCCGAGCTGGCCACCGCGACGGGCTGGTCGGCGGCGACCGTCGCGCGCCGGCTGGCCGACCTCCAGGCCGGGGGCACGGTGTTCTTCGACCTGGAGATCGACCCGGCGCTGCTGGACGCGACGACGCAGGCGCTGCTCTGGATGGCCGTCGCGCCGGCGCGGCTCGACCACGTCGCGAGGACGCTCGCGACGCACGAAGAACTCGCGCTCGTCGCCGCGACGACCGGCCCGGCCAACCTGGTCGCGCTGGCCCTCTGCCCGGACGCGGCCGCGCTGCACCGCTACCTGACCCACCGGCTGGGCGCGCTCGACGCGATCCGGACGCTGGAGACCGCGCCCGTGCTGCGGACAATCAAGGCCGCCGCGTCCCGCTGAAGCTCACTCCGGTTTCCGCGCCAGCACCCTCCCCTGCGGCACCCGGGCCGCCGGATCGCGCAGCACCTGCGTGACGACTTCGAACCCGGCGCCGGTCACCAGCTCGCAGACCCGCTCCACGGGCAGCCAGTAGATGTCGAGCGAGAACCCCTCCTTGCCGTAGCCGTCACTGCGGTGGTGCCGCTTGTCGCCGACGTGGAACCCCAGCTGCAAGTAGCCGCCCGGGCGCAGCACCCGGAACAGCTCGGCGCACACCGCAGGCAGCCGCGACGGCGGCGTGTGGATGATCGAGTACCACGCCACCGCACCCGCGAGACCACCGTCCGGCAGGTCGAGCGCCAGCAGCGAGCCCACGGAAAACCGCAGGCCGGGGTGCTCGCGGCGGGCGACGGCGAGCATCTCCGGCGACAAGTCGACACCGACGACGTCCAGGCCCGCTTCGGCCAGGAACGCCGTCACGCGACCCGTGCCGCAGCCGAGGTCGGCGACCGGGCCGTCGCGCACCAAGTCGGCGAACGCCGTGAACAGCCCGCGGTCTTGGACGTCTTCGGCCAGCGGCGGCACGAACTCGTCGTAGCTCTCGGCCACGATCGCGTACGTGTGCCGGGTCGGGTTCAGGAACTGGTCGTCAGTCACGTGCCGGACCGTACCGGCGGGCACCGACAATTCCCGGCAGAGTCCTAAGTGGACTTCGCTTGGACGAGGTGGTCGAGCAGGCCGCGGACGGCCTCGAACTCGCGCACCTCCCGGCGGCAGTCCTGGCACGCCGCCAGGTGCCGCTCCACGCGCGCCGCCTCGGCGGTCTCGAGCAACCCCAGGCTGTAGGCCCCGAGGTCGGTCCGGTCGTACCGGCCCATGGATCGCGTCTCCGTTTCCGCGTCCCGCGAAGGAACACCCGTACTACCGGACGTCTCCAGGGTCCTGGCCGGGACGCGCGACCGGCGAGGTTCCCCCGTTTTCCACCCGATCGGCGGACAACTGCAGTAGGCATCCGCGCCGTGTGAGTGAAAAGCGGTCACGGTACCGACCGGTCACGACACGGAAAGCGTTTGTGCGCGGAACTTCGCCGATTCCGCGTCATGGCTCCCCGACTGCGTCGTCCGACCTGCGTCGGACCCGGATTTTCCGGCTCCGACCTGGGTAAGCAGGGCGATCCGAAACGAGGAGAGCGATGACCGTACGGAGCCACCGGGCGGACGACGTCGTGGACGAGGTCGGGGTGTGGCTGGCCGGGGAGTTCGCGGGGCGGCTCCCCGCCTCGGAGATCGACCGCGTCGTCAAGGTGACGCGGGTCGACCTCGAAGGGAGCATCGCGCCGGAGGAGCTCGGGGAGATGCTCCACCGGCTGGGCCGCGCGCGGCTGCAGCGCATCCTGCAGTTCGCGCCGGCCGCACAGGTGCGGATCCCGCAAGCGCGGTGACGAGGGGACGGCCGGGCCCGGGCCCGGCCACTCCCCCGCGAAGCACGTGATCCCGCGGTGAAGAACCGGCTCCGAGACCGCGTCCGGAGCCGGGGCGGAGCGGACGTTCGCGCAGACCCGTTGCCCGGATCGCCGGGTTTCTTGACTGGACTAGACCAATCTGCTCTAGTGACCGGTGTCACCCTCGTCTCGGCCGGATGAGCACACCCCTCCGACACCGGGCGCCCCCGCGTCCGGACTCCGTCGTGGCCGAAGGAGTGAGCCAGTCTTGAGAAGACGTCTTGTCGCGGTCCTGTCCGCGTTCGCCGCCGCAGCCGGGCTCGTGCTCGGCGTGCCCGCCGCCACCGGGCAGGCCCCGCGGGCCGCGGCCGCCGCCTGCAGCGCGCCCAACTGGGTCGCCGGCCAGTGGTACGACGTGGGCGCGGTCGTCAAGTACACCAACGGCGGCTACTACCGCGCCAAGAACGCCAACCCGGGCTACGACCCCGTCATCAGCACCTGGTACTGGGAGCCCTACAGCTGTGACGGCGGGGGCGGCGGCACCACCTGCAGCTACCCGAACTGGGTCGCGGGCCAGTGGTACGACGTCGGTGCGATCGTCAAGTACACCAACGGCGGCTACTACCGCGCCAAGAACGCCAACCCGGGCTACGACCCGATCATCAGCACCTGGTACTGGGAGCCGTACAACTGCGGCGGCGGCACCAACCCGGGCAACCCCGGCTCGTTCGTCGTCAGCGAGGCGCAGTTCAACCAGATATTCCCCGGCCGCAACAGCTTCTACAGCTACAGCGGCCTGACCGCGGCCCTCTCGGCGTACCCCGGCTTCGCGAACACGGGCAGCGACACCGTGAAGAAGCAGGAAGCCGCCGCGTTCCTCGCGAACGTCAACCACGAAACCGGCGGCCTCGTCTACATCGTCGAGCAGAACACCGCCAACTACCCGCACTACTGCGACGCGAGCCAGTCCTACGGCTGCCCGGCCGGCCAGGCCGCCTACTACGGCCGCGGCCCCATCCAGCTCAGCTGGAACTTCAACTACAAGGCCGCCGGCGACGCACTCGGCATCGACCTGCTCGGCAACCCCTGGCAGGTCGAGCAGAACTCCGCGATCGCGTGGAAGACCGGGCTCTGGTACTGGAACACCCAGACCGGCCCCGGCACGATGACCCCGCACAACGCGATGGTCAACCAGCGCGGCTTCGGCGAAACCATCCGCAGCATCAACGGCTCGATCGAGTGCAACGGCGGCAACCCCGCCCAGGTCGAGAGCCGGGTCTCGAAGTACCGCCAGATCGCGTCGGTCCTCGGCGTCGACCCGGGCGCGAACCTGTACTGCTGACCCCGGGGGCGGCCGGCTCGCTCAGCGGGCGAGCCGGTCGCCGATCAGCCGGATGACCGCCGGGGCGTGGTCGTTGAGGTAGAAGTGCCCGCCCGGGTAGGTGTGCAGCTCGAACCCGCCGGACGTGCGCTCCGCCCACTGCCGCGCCTCGTCCTCGGTGACCTTCGGGTCGCGGTCGCCGATCAGGGCCACCACCGGGCAGCTCACGTCCGGGCCCGGGCGGTAGCGGTAGAGCTCGGCGGCCTTGTAGTCGCTGCGCAGCGCGGGCAGCACCATGCGGAGGATCTCGTCGTCCTCCAGCACCCGCGAATCGGTGCCGCTGAGCCGCTTGACCTCGGCCAGCAGCTCGTCGTCGTCCTTCTCGTGGACCCGCTCGTCGCGGAACGCCGAAGGCGCGCGCCGTCCGGACGCGAACAGGGCGAGCAGCCGCGTGCCGCGCTCCTCGAGCCGTCGCGCGACCTCGAACGCCAGGCTGGCGCCCATGCTGTGGCCGAAGAACGCGACCGGCCCGCCGAGCTCCGCGGCCAGCACGTCGGCCAGCCGGTCGGCGAGCACGAACAAGTCGTCCACCGGCGCTTCGGCGTACCGGTCCTGGCGGCCGGGGTACTGCACGGCCAGTACCTCCACCGACGGCGCCAGCGCGGCCGACACGGGGTGGAAGTAGCTCGCCGATCCCCCGGCGTGCGGGAAGCACACCAGCCGCGCCGGCGCGGCCGGCGCCGGGTGGAAGCGCCGGATCCACTCCGCGGCTTCGATGGAAATGCTCATGCTCGCCAATCTGGCAGGCGAACCGTCCCGCGTCGACCCCTAACGGCGGATTCTGGGGGGTCGGCGGGCCCCGGTGTGCGGACCGGGACCCGCCGGTTCTTCCCTCCCTCCTCAGGAGCACCTCTGACGGGAGGTCACCCGGCCCGCCACAGGGCCGGGACGTTCGGGGGTTCCCAGCCCGGCTGGGCGGTGTGCCCCTGCAGGCACACGTACCCCTGCCCGCCGTAGGTGACCCGGGCACCCGCCGCGTAACTGGTGCCCACCGCCCAGGTGGTGCCCCCGGGTGGCGTGGAGGTCGGCCCGCCCGTCGTCGACGTCGGCGGGGTCGGGGTGCCGGTCTGCGGCACGTTGAGCACGAAGTCGAACGCCGCCTCCTTCGCGGAACCGTTGTCGCGCACGGTCATCAGCAGCCGCGCGTCGAAGATCGTGTCGGTGTTGTTGCGCGGCTCGTTGGGGAAGTAGAGCTGCGTGGTCAGGATCGGCCGGCCGGGGGCCTGCACCTTGACGTGGATGTGCCGCGTCCGGCCCGGGTAGAGGCCGGGCACGATCGTGGACAGCGTGAACGCGCCCTGTGCGTTGGTGTACTGGTGCCCGCGGAAGGTGTAGCCGACGTTGTCGTACGCGCCGTTGACGTCCGCCTGCCAGAAGTCCAGCAGAGCGCGGCTGACCGGCTGGCACGCGAGACCGAAGACGTACCCGGTCACGGTGAGCCGGGTGCCCTGGGTGCCGGGCGTGACGAGGTTGGTCCGCTCGGGCGAGTTCGGCTTGAAGTACGGGCCTTCGGTCTGCTCGATCGTCGGCTCGTCGCCGTCGTGGCATTCGGGAGTCAGCGCCGGGACGGCGCCGTTGGCGACGGTGGTGCGGGCGAGCGCGGGGCCGCCGATCAGCGCGACCGGCGCGGCGACGCCCGCCGCGAGCGCGGCCTTGAGCACCGTCTTGCGGCTGAGCTTGTTCTCTTCGTCCATGCCTTGCTCCTCGTGGGGGCGTCGGGGATCCCCTCGAACGTAGGCAGCCCACCGGCCGGGCGACGATGGACTGGACCGGTCAGTCGTGGTGAATCTCCCCGCCGCGCCGGAAGTCGCCGGGGCTCAGCCCGGTTTCCCGGCGGAAGAACCGGCAGAAGTAGGCCGGATCGGCGAACCCGACGCGGCTCGCGACCTGCCGCACGGTGAGGTCCGTCCGGAGCAGGAACCGTTGCGCCTCCCGGATCCGGGCTTCGCGCAGCAGCTGCGCGGCGGTGCGGCCGGTCGCCGCCTTCACGGCTTCGGTGAGGTGGCCGGGGGTGACGCCGATGCGTTCGGCGTGCGCGGTCACCGACCACAGCCCGAGCTCGGTGCGGGCGGCGAGCCGGGCGAACTCCGCCGCCACCGCGCCGGCGGGCGCGGGCGGCGCTTCTGGCGTCCCCGGCAGCCGTGCCGCGCGCACGACGAGGACGTGCAGCAGCGCGCGCAGCACCGACTCGGTGTCGTCGCCACCGCGCCGGTATTCGTCCTCCAGATCGGCGATCAGCCTGGTGACACCGGCGTTCGCGCGTGCGTCCAGTTCCAGCCACGGCCGCGCGCTCAGCCGGCGCAGCAGCTCGCGGTCGGCCGGGTAGTCGAGGAGGAAGTCGTCGGTGAACACGACGACGTGCCCGTCGAGGCCGCGGACGTCCGCCCACTGGTGCACCTGGCCCGGCGCGATGAAGCCGAGGTGCGGCGGCCGCAGCGGCCAGCGCGCCAGCTCGACGACGTGCGCGCCGGTGCCGCCGGTGACGTGCACGAGCTCGTGGAAGGTGTGCCGGTGCGGGAACTCCGCGCGCGACAGCGGTCCGAGCGCGTCGAACGTGCCGACGGCGATCGGGGGCGCGTGCGGGGCCGGCACCTCCAGCCGGTGCATCGGCAGTTCGCCCGCCCGCGGCGTCGGACAGGGCGTGCCCAGCGGAACGGTGGTACCGCGCATGGCCGAAAAGTCTAGACCAATTACGGGGTGATTCGTCTGGTTGTACCCCGATGATCGCAATCCGAACGTCGGGGAAACGAAACGGGGCCGGTCCACTGTGGACCGGCCCCGTTCGCGGGGTCTTGCCTACGCGCGGCTGCGGCGCCGGTTGAGCAGCAGCATCAGCGCGCCGCCGCCCAGCAGCAGGCCGCCGACACCGAACGGAACCGCGGCGTCGACACCGGTGTTGGCCAGGTCGCCGCCACCGGACTGGGCGCCACCCGGGGTGGTCGGCGCCGGGCTGGTGGCCGGGGCGCCCGCCTCGGTCCAGCTCGCGGCCGCCTTCGCGGTCACCTGGGTCTTCTCCGAGTCGGCGACGATCAGCGACTGCGCCGGCTTCTTGGCGTAGTTGTCGGCGACGAACAGGCGGCCGGTGTCCAGCTCGCCGGTGACCTTGAGCGAGAACGAGCCGTTGCCCGGCTTCGCGTCCGCCGGGACGTCGACGAACAGCTTGCTGCCGTCCTTGACGTCGGTGGACTTCAGCTCCTTGCCGTCGGCGTCGGTGACCTTGACGCCGTCGGGCAGCTCGGTGCTCAGCGACGTGATGTCACCGGAGGTGGCGACGCTGAACGGGCCGATCTTGGTGCCCGCGGCACCTTCGGTCTTGTCCGCGGCGATGTTCAGGGTCGGCTTCGGCTGCTGCGCGATGCCCTTGTTCTCGTCACCGGTCAGGTAGCCGTACAGCGCGGCGACGTCGGCGTTGGTCTCGGCCGGGTTGTTCTCGGCCAGCGGCTTCGTGAGGTTCAGGTTCACGCCGTCGCTGAAGTGCCACACGGCGGCCTGCGTCGCGGCGATGGCCTCGCGCTCGGAGATGCCGTCGTTGACCTTGACGCCGGCCTTCGACAGCGTGCTGCCCAGCGCGTCCAGCCCGACACCCGGGTAGCCGTGGTGCAGCACCCAGTTGATCTTCGCGCTGTTCTTCTCGAAGGGCGAGTTCTCGGCGGGGTACTTGTTCCACGGGCGCTCGACCATGTCGACGTCGGTGCGCATGCCGACGGTGATCTGCACGCAGTAGAGCTTGAGCGTGCTGCCGTCGGACAGCTTCAGCGAGAACAGCTTGGTGATGTAGTCGCCGCCGCCGTCGAGGTTGAGCCGGTAGCCGACGGTACCGGCGTTTTCGCTGACCCGGCCGCGCGCCGCGCCGTCGTCCGCGAGGGCCGACGGGGCGCCGACCATGACCGCGGCGGCCGCGGCGAGCACCGCGATCCCGCCACGCACGAGAGTGGACCTGACCTGCATAAATCTCCTATCCGAGCCCGAACCACGACGTGGGGGCCGCGCAGAGGACAGACGTCGATCGCTGCGGCCACCGATTCGGGTGAGTGATCACCCGGTCAAGCGAGTCCGGAGCTTACACAGACCGCACAAGTACTACTCAGGGTGCCCCCTTAAACACGAATGTGCCCGAATGGCCGCGAAAGCTGCCTTGAAAAAGGCAGCTCACAGTGTTCTTTCCGGCCCCGGCGGCGACCCGGCGTCGATTCATCGCCGTTACCCCGAACGGCGCAACCCCGAAGCCATCCGGCCGATGACCGCCGCGTATTCCGCCTTCAGCCGCGCTTTGTCCACATCGGACGCTTCGGCCAGCGCCATCCCGGCCGTGCCGAGCATGCCGAACACCAGCCGGGTCGTGGTTTCCAGCGGCTGGCCGTCGAGGTCGCCGTCGTCCACCAGCGCCTTGATCAGCTGCTCGACGAGGCCGTACGCGAACTGCTCCTCGGCCGCCTGCCAGCGCAGCCAGCCGAGGGCGATCGGGGCTTCCTGCCAGACCAGCCTGCCGTACACCGGGTCGCAGCAGCGGTCGAGGAACGCGTCGAGCGCGGCGAAGGCCGCCGCCCAAGGGTCGTCCGCGCCGGCCGCCGCGGCCGCGGACAGTTCCATCGCCTCGGTTTCGAGCTGCTCGAACACCGCCTCGAAGAGCGCCGTCTTGTTCGCGAAGTGGTGGTAGATCGCGCCGCGCGTCGCCTGGATGTCGGTGGCAATGTCCTCCAGCGCCGTGCCGCCGAAGCCGTGTTCGGCGAAGCGGCGGGTGGCCGCCGACAGCAGAGCGGCCCGCGTGGCCTCGGAGTACTGCTCCCGCCGGCTCTTGACGGTCGACATGCGCAGAGCATACGACATACACTGTGTATGTCACCGACACGGCGTAGGTATCTCTGGGGGTTTGCGATGACGAACACCGACGAGCTGCTCTTCAACCCGTTCGCGCCAGGGTTCTTCGAAGACCCGTACACGCAGTACAAGCTGCTTCGCGACGAGGATCCGGTGCAGAGCCACCCACTGGGTTTCTGGTTCGTCTCGCGCTACGAAGACGTCTCGGCGCTGCTGCGCGCCGGGCTCTCGGTGGAGATGCGGAACCTGGCCGAGGGCCCGTTCCTCGACCAGCAGGCCGCGCTGACCCCGGACGGCGAACCCGGCGCGCTGAACCTGTCGATGCTCGACCGCGACCCGCCCGACCACACCCGCCTGCGTTCGCTCGTGACGAAGGTGTTCACCCGCCGCGCGGTCGCGGCGCTCGAACCGCAGATCGCCGCGCTGGTCGACGCCGCGTTGGATCGGATGGCCGAGAAGGGCACGTCGGACCTGGTCGAGGAACTGGCGTTCCCGCTGCCGTTCGCGGTGATTTCGGCGATGCTCGGCATGCCGCCGACCGACCACGCGCGCATCCGCGAGCTGAGCGGAACCCTGGTGCGCTCCCTGGAGATCGTGGCCGACGACGACACGATGCGGGCGATCGCGGCGGCGGACGCGGAGCTGTCGGCGATCACCCGTTCGGTGATCGAGTGGAAGCGCGACCACCCGGCCGACGACCTCCTCACGGCGCTGATCGCGGCGGAGCACGACGGCCAGGTCCTCGACGGCGACGAGCTGGTGGCCCAGGTGGTCCTGCTGTACGTGGCCGGGCACGAGACGACGGTCAACCTGATCGCCAACGGCGTGAACGCGTTGCTGCGGAACCCGGACCAGCTCGCGCTGCTGCGTTCCCGGCCCGAGCTGGCGCCGAACGCGGTGGAGGAGTTCCTGCGGTACGACTCGCCGGTGCAGCAGACCCGGCGGATCACGACTTCGCCGTATTCGGTGGCGGGCAAGGAAATCCCGCCGGGCACGTTCGTGCTGGCCTGCCTGGCTTCGGCCAACCGCGACGAGCGGTTCTTCGGCCCGGACGCGGCGGACCTGCGCCTGGACCGCGCGGAGGCCCGCCACCAGGTGTCCTTCGGCGCCGGACCCCACCACTGCCTGGGCGCGGCGCTGGCCCGGCTGGAGGGTCAGGTGGCGATCAGCCGGCTGGTGCGGCGGTTCCCGGACCTGGAGTTCGCGGGGAAGCTGGAGTGGAACGGCCGGATCAACCTGCGCGGCCCGGCGAAGTTCCCGGTGACCGTCCGGGGTTGAGCGTCGCACGCGCCTCGGCGATCTCCGTCCCGCTGACCTGGGTGGATGGTGCCCCCGACGGGACTCGAACCCGCACTGAGTCGATTTTAAGTCGACTGCCTCTGCCGATTGGGCTACGGGGGCACCACACACTCTAGGTCACGCGCTCGGTTCACCGGTGAACACGGCGAAGTCCTCCCCTACACCTCGACGACGCCACCGTCGAGGAGACCCGGGCCGCGCTCGCGGCGCCAGTCCTCCGAGCGGCGGCGGCGCCGCTCTTGTTCGCGCGTGATCCAGTCGCGCCCTTCCGCGGACACCGCCTCCAGGACGTGCAGGGCGCCCGCGATTCCGGAGACCTCGAGCGCGATGCGCTGGAGCGCCGTCTCGCTCTCGAGGCTGGTGTCGGTGAGGCCGTCGAAGCTCTCCGCCACCACCGAAATCTGCTCGCCGCTGATCAGGCTGAGCCGCAACGCGCGCCGGCGCAGGGATTCCGACTGCAGGAGCGTTGCCTGGTCGCCGCTGAGGATCTGGTAGCGCCAGCCGTCGGCGTAGCGGATGCCCACTTCGGCCACGCGCGCGGCGGCCAGCGAGGTGTACTGGAACGACGTCCGCTGCTCGTTGTGCACGTTCCCGGTGAGGAAGTCGAGTTCGACCTCGATCTCGCGCACGCCGCTTTCGGACAGCAGGAAGATCAGCACGACGTACCGCGAGTACCGCATCGGGCCGTGGATGACCCGCGCCCGCAGCGCGTTCGCCGCGCCCTCGGTCAGCACCACGTGCGTGACCAGGTCGCGGTTGCTCAGCCCGTGCCGGCGCAGCGCCTCGGTCTTCAGGAACGTCTTGTCCAGGTCGAGCCAGCGGGCCATTTCCGCGTCGTCCGGCCGGTCGCGCAGGACCGCGAGCCACTCCGCGTAGCCCTGCTCCTCTTCCGCGAGCAGCTCCCGGCCGCGCAGCTCTTCCTCGGCGCGGTGCCGCCGCTCCGCCACGATCTTGATGGCGCCGTTCACCGCGAAGAACCCGCCCAGCGCCAGGAAGACCGCCGCCACGGCGAAGCCGCTCTGCCCGCCCAGCATCAAGAGCGCGCCGAAGATCGCCGTGCCGAGGCCGATCCGGTGGACGGCGACCGCCGTGCCCGACGGCCGCAGCTCCTGCCGGTAGGCGAACAACGTCCCGGCGCGCCACTGCGCCGCCGCCCGCTTCGCGTGCCACCGGATGAGCCAGTCGACGGCGTTGGCCTCGACCTGCGCGTTCCCGAACAGCGCCACGAAACGCCACTTGTAGTACTCGCAGAGCCCCTTGGTGTCGTTCAGCCAGCTGCCCTCGACGTGCGGGCGCGCGTCCCAGAACCGGGCCTCCACCAGCTTGTGGATCTGCTGGACGAAGTCCGTCCGCACCCAGTGGCCCGGCGACGCGGCCGCCTGGTACTGCAACGGGATCCCGTGCTCGCGGTCGCGCTGCACGAGCCGGCGCAGGGCCAGTTCCCGCTCCGCGCCACCCCAGAACGCGGCCGCGACGCCGGCCGCGAAGAGCAGCAGCGCGGGGATGGCGATCCCGGGCCGGCCACTGCCGAAGCCGCCGAGGAAGACGACCAGGCCGAGCAGCACGCCGAGGCCGCCGAGCACCGGCTTCGCCCACTCCGACGCCGAAAGCGCCGTCGCCTGGGTGGTGAAGTACCGCGGCGCCGCCGGGTCCGGCTCGAAGAACTTCCACGCCCGGCCCGCGCGGTCCGGCTGCAGCCGTTCCTCGCGGACGCGCTGCGCGTCCTCGGCGTCGAGGCTGTCCTGCAGCGCACCGCCGAGGACCATCGCGAGGTGCCGGGTGATCTCGCCCTGCCGGTCCTTGGGCAGCTCGCGGAAGTTCGAGAGCGCTTTCGCGAGGTCGGCCGCGTCGAGCGTCTCGCCGATTTCCTGCCGCCACACGCAGGAGATCAGCTCCCACACGACGTTGAGCGCGGTGCGCCAGCCGTCGTGCGGGAACCGGCGCGCGGTCACGTCGGCGGCACGGAACCGCAGGTAGACGTCGTCGCCGATCTCGTTGAGCGAACGGTCGCTGAGCACCGAGAGGGCGTAGTAGTAGGCGAGCCGCGTCGACGCGTCGCCGTGGTGCAGGAGGTCCTGGAAGATCGACTCCGCCATCCGGGACGTGCCGCCCTGCAGGTGGTTGAGCGCCACTTCGAACTTCCGCTCCGGAGGGTCCGACTCGTGGATGTTGTAGATCGTCTCGTTGCGGTGGAAGGTGCCCCCGAAGATCGCGCCCACCTGCTGCTCGACGTGCGCCTGACCGCTCGCCTCGTTGGTGTTGTGCATTCCCGGGAACCCTTGGGGGAACGTCATTTCCGGTCTCCTCGCTGCGGCCCGACGGTCAAGTCCCCGTACACGGCGCCGATCTGCTGGCCCACCCGCGCGTGGCCGGTGGCGACGTTCTGGTTGCTGAACCCGCGCGGCTCCCGCGCCGGCTCGGCGGTGGCTTCCGCGTCCTCGTCGTCGATCTCGGCGATGAGCGCTTCGGCGAAGGCGGCCGCGTTGCCGGCCGCGACGGGCTGCCACCCGGCCCCGTCGGTGACTTCCTTGGCGCCGCCCGCGTGGTCGCTGACGCCGCGGACGCTGATCGCCGGGAGGTCGTCGTTGAGGTGGCCGGCCAGCGCGAAGCCGGCGCTCTCCATTTCGACCGCGACGGCGTCGGCGTAGTGCTCGTGCAGCCACCGCGCGACCTCGGACGTCCGCGAGTCGAGCACGACTTCGCCCGAGGCAACGGGCTCGAAGTGGACACCGGGACGGCCGTCCGGCGGCACGGCCGCGCACCATTCGCCCGCGCGCCCTACCGACCGGGCGAGCTCCAGCAGCCGGTGCGACGGCGCCCACGCCTGCGGGCGGCTCCGCATGCCGTCGTCCGTGCTGCGACCGCCGTGGTAGCCGTAGACCTTGGTCGCCACGACGACGTCGCCGAGCCTGGTCCAGTCGCGGAGCCCGCCCGCGACGCCGACGAACACCATCGCGGCCGGCGAGAACTCCGCCACGGCGCGTTCGGCGATGGCGGCGGCCGGGGCGTTGCCCGCCCCCACCAGCCCGAGGGCGACCCGGCGCCGGCCGAGCTGCCCGACGTGGAACAACGTGCCGGCCCGGTGCGCGCGGACCGCGGCGCCGGTCATCCGGTCGAGCACGGCGGACCGTTCGACCTCCAGCGCGGTCAGGACGACGATCACGCGATCACCACTTCCCCGCGTTCCACCATGGCGTTTCCTCCCTCGTTGCGATTTGCCGGGTGCAAAGTAGTCCTGACGGACCGTTCTCGTCAACGAGACGAATATTGACCGCCCGCTACACTGTGCACTATGGACAGTTCCGTCGTGATCGCTTCCCCGGTTGTCGAACATGCCTGAACCCGAGGAGTGGACGATCCCCGAGGTAGCGCTCGCCGTCGACCTCGCCGTCTTGACGATCCACGACGGTTCCCTGCAGATCATGTTGATCAGGCGGGGAATTCCCCCGTACGAGGGGATGCTCGCGCTCCCCGGCGGCTTCCTCGCCTCCACGTCCGAGGACCTCGACCGCGCCGCCACTCGTGAGCTGTCCGAAGAAACGGGTCTCGACGCGAATGCGTTACACCTGGAGCAGCTGCGCACGTACGGCGCACCCGGACGAGACCCCCGGCAGCGCGTGATCACCGTTTGCTACGTCGCGTTCTCCCCCCAGCTCCCGGCCCCCATCGCGGGCGGCGACGCGCGCGACGCCGTGCTGATGCCGGTCGAGAAGGTGCTCCGCCCCCGGACGCAGATCGCCTTCGACCACAAGAAGATCATCGCCGACGCGGTGGAGCGCGCCCGCGCCAAGCTGGAGTACACGACGCTCGCGGCGGCGTTCTGCGCGCCGGAGTTCACGATGACGGACCTGAGGGAGGTTTACGAGATCGTCTGGGGTGAGCAGCTCGACCCGCGCAACTTCCACCGGAAGATCACCGGTGTCGAGGGGTTTTTGATCCCGACCGGGGAGCGCGTTTCGCGGCAGCCGGGGCGGCCGGCGGCGTTGTACCGGCGGGGGCCGGCGACCGTGCTGCACCCGGCTATGCTGCGCGGCCGGTCGTAATCGTCAGCTTGACAACAATGGGATGGAGAGGGTGATCTGCCCGCCGGGATGGTCGACGGCCAGGGTGAGAAGGCGTGCTTGCTCCGGTGGACCTGGTTCGAACGTGCGCCTCTCGGCGAACAGGGCATGCGACCCCGAGCCACCCCCGCTTCCGCCTCGGTACTGGGTTCCGGCGTCATCCCACCCGCGCCAGCGCACACCCGGTCCGAACCGTTCCCGCATCCGGCGCGCATCGATGCCGACGTGCGCGAGGTTCAGCACGAGGAAGGTCGACCACGCCTCGATGCCCGCTCGCTTCGCCACAACCTCGCCACTGCTCGTAGCCGAGGCTTCCTGTCGAACGACCGTGAGCCGACCGGACCGCCGCAGAGTCTCGTCGAGGTCGGCGAGGATCTGCTCGGCTTCCGCCTGACGAAGCGCTCCCGCGGCCACCAGTCCGATCGCCACCCCGCGGATCTCGAACCGGAAGGCAACCGCTGAAACGCCGAAGACCTCCCGCACCAAAACGGGAGGCCTTCGAAAGCGAACCGTCAGGACTTCGAAACCCGCGCGAACTCGTCCTTCGGGTTGTTGATCTGCCCCAGCGAAATCACCTCACGCCGGAACAACCCGCCGAGGATCCAGTCGAACAGGATGCGGATCTTGCGGTTCCAGGTCGGCATCGCCTTGAGGTGGTACGCGCGGTGGAAGAGCCACGCCGGGAAGCCCTTGATCTTCAGGTTCAGCGCGTCGGCCACGCCCTTGTGCAGGCCCAGGCTGGCGACCGCGCCGAGGTTCTTGTGGTAGTAGTCCTTCGGCTTGCCGCCGCGGATCACCTTGATGATGTTCTTCGCCAGCAGGGTTGCCTGGCGGACCGCGTGCTGCGCGTTCGGCGGGCAGGTCGCCGTCGGGTCCTCTTCGGTGCGCGAGAGGTCCGGGATCGCCGCGTTGTCGCCCGCGGTCCAGACGTCCGGGTGGCCGACGACCTGCATGGCGGCCGTCGCCTCGACGCGGCCGCGCTTGTCGAGGGGGAGGTCCGAGTTGGCCAGGACCGGGTTGGCCTTCACGCCCGCGGTCCAGATCAGCGTGTCGGTGTCGAACTCCGTGCCGTCCGAAAGCACGACGTGGCCGTTTTCGAACGACTTCGCCGCGGTCGAGAGGTAGACCTCGATGCCGCGCTTCTCCAGCTGCTCGACCGTGTACACGCCCAGGGTCTCGCGGACCTCGGGCAGGATGCGCCCGGCGGCCTCGACGAGCACCCAGCGGACGTCGGACGGCTGGATGTTCGGGTAGTAGTTCTCCACCGCGAAGCGGGTCATGTCCTCGAGCTCGGCCAGCGCCTCGATGCCGGCGAAGCCGCCGCCGACGACGGTGAAGGTCAGCAGGCGCTTGCGCAGCTCGGGGTCGAGCGTGCTGGCGGCCTCGTCGAGCTTGGTCATGATGTGGTTGCGCAGGTAGATCGCCTCGCCGATGGTCTTGAAGGCGATGCCCTCTTCGACCAGGCCGGGGATCGGCAGGATGCGCGCGACGGCGCCGAGCGCGACCACGAGGACGTCGTAGCCCAGCTGCTCGATGTGGCCGTCGGCTGCCTCGACCGTGACCGACTTCTTGTCGTTCTCGATCTTGGTGACGCGCGCGGTCAGCACGTGGCAGCGCTTCAGCACCCGCCGCAGCGGCACGACCACGTGCCGGGGCTCGATCGCGCCGGCCGCGGCCTCCGGGAGGAACGGCGCGTAGGTCATGTGGGGCTGCGGGTCAACGACGGTCACGGAGGCCTCGTTGGCCCGGAGCATCTTCTGGAGGCCGTACGCCGTGTAGAGCCCGACGTACCCACCACCGAGGACGAGGATCCGAGTCGGTTCCGACTTCGACTTCGCAGCAGCCATGTCCTCATGGTGACACCTTCGCGGGCGGCCCGCTCGGGGACCCCATCCGGCTGTGACCAGCGTCGCGGCGGTTTCCGTAACGATTCAGTCGTGGCCCGTCACCGAGGTCGCGGCGCGGAACACGGCCGCCACCATGTCGTGGGTCACGCGGTGTGTCTGGACATTGCGCGGCGAGACGTGGTAACAGCCGAAAACACGCAGGTCGCCCAGCTTCAGGACGGCGCCGTGGGCGAACGCCGGCCGCGGCTGCGGGACCGGCCAGCCGGCCGCGGCGAGCACGGGCAGTAACGCCTGCCAGCCGAACGCGCCGAGCACCACGATCGAGCGCAGTGTCGGACGTAACAGCGTCAGCTCCTCCGCGAGCCACGGACGGCACGTGTCGCGCTCGGCCGGCGTCGGCTTGTTCTCCGGCGGGGCGCAGCGCACCGGCGAGACGAGGCGCGTGCCGTACAGCTCCAGGCCGTCGCCGATGCGCTCGGACGTCGGCTGGGACGCGAGCCCGACCTCGTGCAGCACCCGGAAGAGGAAGTCACCCGACGGGTCGCCGGTGAACATGCGGCCGGTGCGGTTCGCGCCGTGCGCCGACGGCGCCAGGCCGACGACCGCGAGCGACGCGTCGGGCGGCCCGAAGCCCGGCACCGGGCGGGCCCAGTACTCCTCGTCCCGGAACGCGGCCTTCGTGCCCGCGACGCCTTCGCGCCAGGTCACCAGCCGCGGGCAGGCCCGGCAGCCGGAGACAGCCGCGTCCAGCTCGGCGAGCGACCTCATCGCAGCGCCGCCCGGGACAGCCGGTCGGCCCGGCGGGTCGTCTCGGGCAGGCGGTAGCGCGGGGTCAGCGCCAGGGTCAGCCGGCAGGCGTGGGCCAGGCCGATCCGGTGCCCGGCCGAGACGTACACCGGTTTGACGCCGTCCCGCGTCCGCAGCACCGCGCCGACCTCCTCCCCGGCGTCGACCAGCGGCACCGACGCCCCGCGGGCGGGCCCGAGCGGCTCGTGGGTGCCGACGAACCGCGTCTTGCCGACGCCGAACGCGGGCCGCCCGGTCAGCACGCCGAGGTGGCAGGCCAGGCCGAAGCGCCGCGGGTGGGCGAGGCCGTGGCCGTCGCAGACCAGGACGTCCGGCTCGCGTTCCAGGTCCGAGAGGGCGGCCAGCAGCGGTGGCAGCTCGCGGAAGGCGAACAGGCCCGGCTCGTACGGGAAGACGGCCTTCGCGCGGTGCGTCCGCTCCTCGACCACGGTGAGCCCGGCGGTCTCCAGGGTGACGACCGCCGCGGCGATGCCGTCGTCCTCGTCGTAGGCGACGTCGAGACCGGTCACCGTCGGCGGCAGCTCCGGCAGGTCGTCGGTGAGCTCGACCCGCCCGCGCAGCGCTTCCTGGACGGCGAGGGCCTCCTCGGCCGTCGACGGCCAGTCCCCGGTGTGCACCAAGTCACCCTGCCACAACTAAGTTGGGGGCCATGGCGGACACGACCCCCGAAGAGGCTCCCGAGCAGAAGGCGCCGGAAACCACGGAGATCCCGGCCGAGCCAACCGACGACATCGTCACGACCAAGCACACGCTCACCGTGAAGCGCAAGAAGCTCGCGTACACGGCGAAGGCGGGCCGGGTCGTGCTCCGCAAGGAGGTCTTCAAGGACGGCAAGTCGGAGGGCTTCAAGGCGAAGGCCGAGGTGTTCGTCACCTCCTACACCCTCGACGACGCCGACCCGGGCACGCGGCCGGTGACGTTCGCCTTCAACGGCGGTCCCGGCTCGTCGAGCATCTGGCTGCACCTGGGCCTGCTGGGCCCGCGCCGGGTGCTGTCCGGCGACGTCGACGACCTGGAGCCGCCGCCGTACGGGCTGGCCGACAACCCCGAGACGCTGCTGGCGCACAGCGACCTGGTGTTCATCGACCCGGTGTCGACCGGCTACTCGCGGGTCGCGGGCGGCGAGGAGACCAAGGACTTCCACGGGTACCAGGGCGACATCGAGTCGGTCGGCGAGATCGTCCGGCTGTGGGTGTCACGGCACCAGCGCTGGCTGTCGCCGAAGTTCCTGGCCGGCGAGTCGTACGGCACGCTGCGCGCCGCCGGGCTGGCCGCGCACCTGCAGGACCGGCACGGGCTCTACCTGAACGGCCTGCTGCTCATCTCGTCCGTGCTCGACCTGGGCACGCTGCAGTTCACCGAGGGCAACGACCTGCCGTACTCGCTGTACGTGCCGACGTACGCGGCGATCGCGCACTACCACGGCCTGCACGGCGACCGCCCGCTCGACGACGTCCTGGCCGACGCCGAGGACTTCGCGGCGAAGGAGCTGCCGTGGGCGCTCGCCCGCGGCGCGCGGCTGTCGACGCAGGACCGGGCCGAGGCGGTGGCCACGCTGGCGTCGCTGACCGGGCTCACCGAGTCCTACGTGGACCGGGTGAACCTGCGGATCGAGCACGTCCGGTTCTTCACCGAGCTGCTGCGCGACCGCGGCCTGACGGTCGGCCGGATGGACGGCCGCTTCACGACGTGGGAGCCGGACGGCGGCCGCGAGCACATGAGCGACGACCCGTCGATCTCCCGCGTGGTCGGCGCCTACGCGGCGGCGTTCAACCACTACGTGCGGGCGGAGCTCGGGTACGAGAACGACCTGCCGTACGAGATCATCCACGAGGACACGTTCAAGGCCTGGTCGTACAAGGAGTTCGAGGGCCGCTCGGTGTCGGTGGCCGATTCGCTGGGCGCGGCGATGCGCGCGAACCCGCACCTGCGCGTCCACGTGGCGTTCGGCCACTACGACGGCGCGACGGCGTACTTCGCGGCCGAGCACGTGCTGGCCCACCTGCAGATCCCGGAGGAACTGCGCGACAACATCGACACGGCGTACTACCCGGCCGGGCACATGATGTACATCCACGAGCCGAGCCGGGTGCAGCAGTCGAAGGACCTGGCGAAGTTCGTCAAGAAGGCGTCGAACCGCTGACGTAGCGCCGACCAGCGGGTCGACCAGAACGGGAACGGTCCGGAGCGGCAGTCCGTCACGCCGCTCACCGGGCCTGCGTTCCGTAGTGGCCGGGCGGCAGGCGGTGGCGCCGGACCTCGATCAGCGCGCAGCTGTGGACCGCCACCCCGAGGACGGAGTACGCGGCGCCGATCACCAGCGCCGCGGCCCAGGCCACCGGGTGAACGCCGATCCCCGCGCACAGGACCGCGCTGCCGGCGAACGTCGTGGCCACCGCGGCCAGGTACCACCAGCCCACCTGGCCCGCCGCCGGCCGCGCACCCGCCGGAACCACCCGGACGGCGGCGCGATCGGCATCGCGGACCCGGCGCCACCGCAGCAGTGGATGAGCGACGACGAACGCGGTGAAGACCAGGAACCGGGCGAGCACCGGGACCTGCGGCAACACGGCAAAGGCCCAGACCACGCCGGACAGCACGCTGTAGACCGGGAAGGACCACGTGGCCAGCACCCGGGGCCCCGACGCGCAGCGCGAGCAGCGGCGCCGGCTCGTCCACCTCGGCGCCGTGCCGGGCCAGCCACATCCGCGCGCCCTGTCTCTCGGCGAGCGTCGTCCGCACTGTTGTCACCATCGAACCTCCCCGCCAGGACACACCCGAGACGCCGAACCGGTTTACCGGCCGTAGCAGCCGGGTGGCAGCCGGCGGTGGCGACGGCGGGCAAGCAGCCAGCCGAGCAGCTGCAGCACCAGCACGACGACCAGGTACGCGAGCGAAATCCAGCCCAGCGGGCCCGGCCACGCCCAATCGACCACGTAGATCGGCATCGCCAACACCGCGTACGCGGCGCTCGGGGCGAACCGGTAGGGGTCCTCGGCGCGCAGCACCCCGTCGACCGCGTGCGATGCCGCGTCCTCGGCGATCACCGGCGCGCGCAGCACCCGGCCGAGCACCAGCGCCGTCGCGCCGGCGCCGAAGGCCAGCGCGAACGTGTTCAGCCCGATCGCGACCTCCGGCGGGTACCAGTGCTTCCAGGTGAACCGCGGCCCGGTCAGGAACGCCGCCGCGCACAGCGCCGCACCGCCGAGGAACGTGAGGCCCGTCGAGACCAGGTACCACCAGCCGACCTGCCCGGCCGCCACCCGCAGCGGCGGCGGCACCGCGGCGCCGGTCAAGCCCTCGGCGAGCTGCTCGCGGCTCTGCGCCCGGCGCCAGCGCGTCACCTGGAACGAGGCGTAGAGCACGGAGAGGGCCGCCGCTTCGCCCGGCAGGTCGTGCCGGCGGAACACGGCCCCGGTCAGCGCCCACAGCACCGCGAAGACGATCGCGTAGACCGGTGTTCCCCGGGTACCGAGTCCCCGCCCGCCGAGGCGCAGCGCGAGCACCCGGGTCGGCAGCCAGACCGCCACCCCGCGCCGGGCCAGCCACGCCCGCGCCTTGCCGACTTCGAGCACCGTCGGCTCGCCCGGCCACCGCGGATCGACCGGGAGCGCCGGTTCACGCACGTCCACGCCGAATCCCCCTCGTTCGGCTCTACCACGCAGCCGGCCCCGGGGAGGTTGCCTCCCCGGGGCCGGCTGCCGGAACTTCCGCTACTTCAGGTACTGCGACCCGCGCGTCACCGCCGCGTAGGCGTCGACCGCGCCGTGGCCGTAGAAGCCGTTGAACGACGGGTCACCCTGGCAGGTCGCGGTGAACGTGGCGTCGCGGCCTTCCTTGAGGTAGTCCACCGTCCGCGGGACCGGGCAGGCGATCTCCGACGCCGTGCCCTCGAGGACCCGCTGGACCTTGTCCGGGTCCAGGCCGAATTCGCCGTGCGACTTCTTGCCGTACTGCGAAACGATCAGCGCCGCGACGCCCGCGGCGTGCGGGGTCGCCATCGACGTGCCCTGCAGCCACTGGTAGTAGCCGACGCGGCCGTCCGGCGCGGTGGCCTTCTTGACGCCCGCGGCCAGGCCGGCCTCGGTGATGTTGCCGTCCGCGTCGATGTTCCCGTCGACGATGCCGACGTTCTTCGGGTACGCCGAGAGGATCTCGTTCTCGACCGTGCGGTACCACGGCGTGCCGAAGCCGTCGCGGAAGAAGCCGCCCGGGGCGGACACCGAGATCTGCTCGGTGCCGTAGTTCGAGTAGTCCGCCTTCTTCTGCGACGGGCCGAACGAGCTGACGCCGATGGTGTGGTTGCCCTCGACCGGCAGGTTGAGGCAGCTCGAGTTGTCGATCGTGCGCGGGTGCGTCGTGTTGGCCGGGTAGTCCGGGCTGGTGGTGTCCGGCTGCGGCGCGCCCAGGTCGGTGTGCTGGTTGCCCAGCGCGACGACCATGGTGACGCCCTTCTTGTGCGCGTAGTTCAGCGCGCGCTGGGTGGCCTCGATGATCGTGCGCTGCTCGGCCTGCTCGGCGGCCGAGTCGGCCGGGTTCGCCGTGCAGTTGTACAGCCACGGGTCGGTGTAGAACGACATGTTGACCACGTCGATGCCGGCGTCGCCGGCGTAGGTCAGCGCGTCTACGGTCGGCTGCAGGAAGAAGTAGCCCGAGTCCTGGCCGGCGCGGATGTTCACCAGCGTCACGTTCGGCGCGACACCGGAGATGCCGAAGCCGTTGGCCGCCGCGGCGATCGTGCCGGCGACGTGCGTGCCGTGCGCGCCGTCGTCGTGGTTGACCGGGTCGACGCAGCCGCGGAACTCGCACGGGCCGTCGACCTCGACGCCGTTGACGTCGAACGGGATGTCCTTGACGAAGTTGCGCGAGTCGGCCTCGTCGAAGTTCGGCGCGATGTCCGGGTGCGTGCCGTCGACGCCGGTGTCGATGACGCCGACCTTCACCTGCTTGCTGCCGGGCTGCTTGGTGCGCGACAGGTCCGAGCGGACGGACTTGAGGCCCCAGAGCTGGTCGTCCAGCGGGTCCATCCCGGCGGCCTGGTTCGCCGCGGCCTTCTTCGCGGCGGCGCCGCGGCCTTCCTTCTCGACGTTGTCGCTCTTGGTCTTCTTGCCGTCCTTCGGCACCGAGCCGATGACCTGCGCCTTGGCGGCGCCGAACACCGCGCGGTTCGAGGACACGCGCTCGGTGAACCCGGTGGCCGGGGCGCTGGCCTTGATCAGGCCGACCGCGGAGTTGGTCTCCAGGACCGTGCCCCCCGCGGCCCGGATCGCCTGCTGCGCGGTCGCGATGCTGCCGACGTCCTTGGCGAGCACGGTGAACTCGGTCGCCGGGCCGGCCAGCGCGGGCTGGGCCGTGGCCGCCGGCACCGCGACGGCCGAGATCGCTCCGAACAGCGGAACGGCCATGGCCGCGGCGAGAAGCCTGGGTCTCTTCACGATTCTCCTCCTCGGGAAAGCGGTTCCTGCACCGTATAGATCGGACATTGCGCAAACAACGGCCAAACGTACGTTATGGAACAACCGACTTCTGCTCCGCGAAGTGACAAGCTGACAAGTGCCCGTCCGTCCTGGGCGCGAGCGCAGGTACCTCCTCCGCGCACTTCTCCTGCGCTTTCCAGCACCGCGTGCGGAACCGGCACCCGGACGGGGGATCCAGGGGACTCGGCACGTCGCCGGTCAGCCGGATCACCTGGCGGCGGCCGCGCACGGCCGGGTCCGCCACCGGTACCGCGGACAGCAGCGCCTGGGTGTACGGGTGGGACGGTCGTTCGTAGATCTCCTCGTCGGTGCCGACCTCGACGATCTTGCCGAGGTACATCACCGCGACCCGGTTGGACAGGTGCCGCACCACCGACAGGTCGTGCGCGATGAACACGTACGACAGCCCGAACTCGCTCTGCAGGTCGCCGAGCAGGTTCATCACCTGCGCCTGGATCGAAACGTCCAACGCGGACACCGGCTCGTCGCAGATGATCACCTTGGGCCGCAGGGCCAGTGCCCGCGCGATGCCGATGCGCTGGCGCTGCCCGCCGGAGAACTGGTGCGGGTAGCGGTTGATGTGCTCGGGGTTGAGCCCGACCACCTCCAGCAGCTCACGCACCTTCGCCGCGCGCGACCCCTTGGGTGCGACGTCCGGGTGGATCTCGAAGGGCTCGCCGACGATGTCGCCGACCGTCATCCGCGGGTTGAGCGAGGTGTACGGGTCCTGCAGCACGATCTGGATCTCGCGCCGCAGCCTGCGCAGTTCGGCGCCGCGCAGCGAGAAGATGTCACGGCCCTCGAACTTCGCGGTGCCGGCGGTCGGCTCCTCCAGCCGCATCAGCACCTGGGCCAGGGTGGACTTGCCGCAGCCGGATTCGCCGACGACGCCGAGGGTTTCGCCGGGCATCAGGTCGAACGAAACACCGTCGACCGCCTTGACCTGGCCGATCGTGCGCTTGAACAGGATTCCGGTGCGGACGGGGAAGTACTTCTTCAGGTCGGTGACCGACAGGATGGGCTCAGGCACGGGAGTTCACCACCTCTTCGGCGAAGTGGCACGCGCTGGTCCGGCCGAAGCCGATCCCGAGCGGTGGCGGGACTTCCTCCGCACAACGGGCTTCGGCGCGCTTGCACCGCGGGTGGAACGCGCAGCCGGGCGGGATGTCGAGCAGGCTCGGCGGCAGGCCCTTGATGGTCTCCAGTGTCTGTCCTTTGAGGTCCAGCCGCGGCAGCGAGTCCATCAGCGCGGCGGTGTACGGGTGGCCCGGGGCGCGGAACAGCTCGCCGACGTCGGCCTGCTCGACGATCCGGCCCGCGTACATCACCGCGATCCGGTCGGCGACCTCCGCCACGACGCCGAGGTCGTGGGTGATGAGGACGAGCCCCATCTTCCGCTCGGCCTGGATCTCGGCCAGCAGGTCCATGATCTGGGCCTGCACGGTGACGTCGAGCGCGGTGGTCGGCTCGTCGGCGATGAGCAGGTCGGGGTCGAGCGCGAGCGACATCGCGATCATCGCGCGCTGGCGCATGCCACCGGAGAACTGGTGCGGGTAGTCCTTGACCCGGCGCTCGGCGGCGGGGATGCGGACGGTGTCGAGCAGTTCGATCGCCCGCTTCCGGGCGTCCTTTTTGGACATCCCGAGCCGGACGCGCAGCTGCTCCTCGATCTGGAAGCCCACGGTGAACACCGGGTTCAGCGCGGAAAGCGCGTCCTGGAAGATCATCGCGATCTCGCTGCCGCGAACCTCGCGGCGGCGTTCTTCGGACGCCGTCAGCAGGTCCTCGCCGCGCCAGCGCACGGCGCCGCCGGTGATCACGCCGGGCGGCACGTCCAGGATGCCCATCACGGTCTGCGCCGTGACGCTCTTCCCGGAGCCGGATTCGCCCAGCACGGCCAGGGTTTCCCCGGCGTGCACGGAGTAGCCGACGCCGTTGAGGACGTTGGCCACGCCGTCGGAGGTCCGGAACTCGACGTGCAGATCCTCTACTTCGAGCAGGAGTTCGTTGTCGGACAAGGGGATCTACCTCGACTTCGGATCGAGCGCGTCGCGGATGCCGTCGCCCAGCATCACGAAGGCCAGCACGGTCAGGGTGACGAAGGCGCCGGGGAACAGCAGCATGTGCGGGTCGACGCGGAAGTAGTCCCGCGAGTCGCTGATCATCACGCCCCACGAGATCACCGGCGGGCGCACCCCGATGCCGAGGTAGGCCAGCGTCGCTTCGGCGCCGATGAACGCGCCGAGCGCGATGGTCGCGTACACCAGCACCGGCGCGATCGTGTTCGGCAGCAGGTGCCGGAAGATGATCCGCGGGGTGCTCGCGCCGAGGCCGCGCGCGGCCTTGACGTAGTCGAGCTGCTTGGCCACCAGCGTCGCCGAGCGCATGATGCGCATGGCCACCGGCCAGCTCAGCACCGCGATCGAGCAGACCACCTGGACGATGATCGTGACCGCGCCGGGGTTGGTGCCGGGCGCGTTGAACGTCGTCAGGATGACGATCGCGCCGAGCACGAACGGCAGTCCGGCGAAGATATCGCCGAAGCGGGACAAGAGGCTGTCGACGAGCCGGCCGTAGTAGCCGGCCAGGATGCCGACGATCGATCCGATGAGGACGGTCAGCAGTGTCGAGAACACCCCGACCAGCAAGGACGCGCGGGCGCCGTAGATGGTGCGCGCGTAGACGTCGTAACCCTGGTTGTCGTAGCCGAACCAGGCGTCCGCGGACGGGCCTTCGTTGGCGTGCGTGAGATCGCTGAAGCCCGCGTCGCGCGAGCTGAACAGGCCGGGCGCGATCGCGATCAGCACGACCAGGGCGATGATCACCGCGGACGCGACGAACGCCGGCTTGCGCCGCAGCTGGCGCCACGCGTCGTTCCACAGGCTGCGGGGCTTGTGCGGGCCGGTGGCGGAGTCGTCGACGCGGGACAGCTCGGCCGCGTCGGCCCCGCCGCCGCCCACCAGGTTCGGGTCAGTCATAGCGGATCCTCGGGTCGAGAACGGCGTAGAGCAGGTCGACGATCAGGCTCATCAGCAGGTACACCAGCACCAGCAGGACGACGACGCCGACGACGGTCGCGCTCTCCCGGTTCTGGATGCCGCGGAAGATGAGCCCGCCCAGTCCGTTGATGTTGAACACGCCTTCGGTGACGATCGCGCCGCCCATCAGGGCGCCGAGGTCGGTGCCGAGGAAGGTGAGCACCGGGATCACCGAGTTGCGCAGCAGGTGGACACCGACGACGCGGCTTTGCGGCTGGCCCTTGGCGATCGCCGTCCGGACGTAGTCGGCGCGGCGGTTCTCGGCGATGCTCGTCCTGGACAGCCGCGCGACGTAGGCCATGGACAGGCTGCCGAGCGCGATGCCCGGCACGATCAGCTCGCCGACGCCCGGGTTGTCGGAGACGCTCGCTTCGATCAGGCCGAGCCCGTTGCTGCCCAGGGCGAGCTGCAGCACGATCGCCGTCACGAACACCGGCAGCGAGATCAGGAACGTGGTCGAGACCAGCACGAGGTTGTCGAGGAAACCCTTGCCGCGCAAGCCGGTCAGCACGCCGGCGGTGAGGCCGATGACCGCCTCGATGATCACCGCGACGACCGCGAGGCGCAGCGTGATCGGGTACGAGGTGCCGATCAGCTCGCCGACCGAGGTGCCGTTGAAGGTTTCGCCCCAGTCACCGGTGAACAGGCTCCCGAGGTACTTGAAGTACTGGACGAAGACGTTGTCGTTCAGGTTGAACTTCTCGGTCATCTGGGCGATGTAGGCCGGCGGGCAGGCGGTCTGGCCGCACTTGCCGGAGAACGGGTCGCCGGGCACGGCCCAGACGAGGACGTAGATCAGGAACGTGGTGCCGAAGAACACCGGGATCAGCTGGAGCAGCCGTCGCAGGACATAGCGGATCATGACGAGTTCCTAGTGCGCGCCGGCCGTCGTGAGTGTTTAGGGCGGTTAGAACCGCCCTAAACACTCACGACGGCGTGGTGGTGGGTGCGATCGGTCAGCGCGTCACTTCTTCAGGACCTCGATGGACGGGTAGTCCGGCATGCGGCGGAAGTCCAGCGCCGCCGACTTGAGGTTCTTCGACTTCGCCGCGACACCCTTCTCGTCCCACACCGGGATCGAGGGCAGGTCCTTGGCGATCAGGTCCTCGGCCTGCTGGTACAGCTTGACCGCGGCGTCCTTGTCGGCCGTGGCGTCCGCCTGGGCGAGGATCGCGTCGACCTGCGGGTTCGAGTAGGTCGAGTCGTTCGAGGACCCGCCGGTCTTGTAGATCGGGTTGAGGAAGTCCTCGATGGACGGGTAGTCCGCCGACCAGTCCGAGCGGCCCATGCCGGTCAGCTTGTGCCCGGTCACGATGCTGCGCCACTGGCCGAAGTCGGTCGCGGGCACGAAGTCGCACTCGACGCCGAGGGTGTTCTTGATGCTGTTGCACGCCGCGACCAGCGGTTCCTTGCGGCCACCGTCCGCGTTGGACGCGATGGTCAGCTTGCCCTTGAACCCGGACTTCGCGAAGGCCTCCTTGGCCGCCGCGGGGTCGAACTTGCAGAACTGGCAGACACCGGCCCGCGCGCCCGGGATGCCCTGCGAGATGTAGCCGTCGGCCGGCACGTAGGTGTCGTTCATGACGGTCTTGGTGATCTGCGCGCGGTCGATCGACATCGAGATCGCCTTGCGCAGCTCGAGGTTGTCGTACCCCGGCACGTAGTACGGCACGGCGATGGTGCTGATGCCGAGCAGGTGGCCGGTGACGAGCCGGTCGCCGAGGTCGGCCTTGTACTTGCCGCCCGCGACCGCCGACGGCGGCAGCGCCTCCATGAAGTCGAGCCGCCCGCTCAGCAGGTCCTGGTAGGCGGTCTCCTGGCTGGAGTAGATCTTGATGTCGAGGTTCTTGAACTTGACCTTGTCCTCACCCTTGTAGTCGTCGTTGCGGGTGAGCTTGATGTCCTGGTTCGGCGTCCGCGACACGAACTTCAGCGGGCCGTTGCCGATCGGGTGCTGCTCGAAGGCCTTGGGGTCCTTGAAGAACGAGTCGGGCAGCGGCGCGAAGGCCTGGTAGCCGACCTTGATGTCGAACACCGAGAACGGCGCGTTCAGCGTCACCTGGAACTCGTAGTCGCCCTTCGCGACCAGGCCGGACATCTTGTCCGTGGCCGGCTTGGCGTTCTCGTCCTCGGGGTGGACGTCCTTGTAGCCCTGGATGTTGGAGAAGAAGTCGGTGTTGAGCTGGCCGTTGGGGCCGTAGGCGCCGTAGTTCCAGGCGTCGATGAAGTTGTGCGCCTTCACCTCGGTGCCGTCGTGGAACTTCCAGCCCTGCTTGATCTTGATGTCGTAGACCTTGGAGTCGGTCGTGGTGATCGAGTCCGCCATCAGGTTGAACGGCTTGGCGTCCGCGCCCTTGAAGCCGACGAGCGTGGCGAACATCGGCTGGATCGCCTTGGTGCCGCCGAGGTCGTTGATGTTGGTCGGGACCAGCGCGTTCTGCGGTTCGGTGCCGTAGACGCTGACCGTGCCGTCCGGGTCCGTCCCGCCGGCCCCCGCGGAACTGCCCGACCCGCCACCGCACGCGGCGAGCGCGAGCGCCAGCGAAGTCATCACCACCGTGGGTCCCCAGAGCCTGCGCGAACGACGCATGATCCCCTCCATCTCCGTCTGCCCGAAAGGTGAGACGCACGCTATCGGGGGCGGTGAAGCCGATCACAGGACTGCGGTGTTGCAAATCAGTGACGACCGTCAGGACCACCTGGTTGGAGCACAACCAAGGTAGTAAACGGGATGCTCCGGACGGCCCAGCGCGGACTGCTGGTCATCACGCGCTCACCCTGGGTTTCCCTTGTGGCGCAAGCTCTTTGGGGCGGCCGAACGGTCGGTCGGGAGGCTGGGGGTGCCGACGCGGACGAGCGGGGACCCGACGTCATGAACGAGTCGTTCACCCGCGCCCGGCGACAGGGCTCCGGCAAAGTCGCCGGGCCGACCGCCCCCGGTCTGAACCACCGGCGCGGACCGTGGCGAGTGCGCCGGGCGGTCCTGCGGTGTCTTGAATGAGTCATTCAAGACCTCCGAAGACCTGAATGACTCATTCAAGACGACGGCACAGCCGCCGCCGGGCGAACCGCCGCGACTTTGCCGGGACCCTGGCGCCCGGCGAGGTGAACGACCCGTTCATGACATCCGGGAACGGGAAGCTCAGGCGAGGGACAGGGCGATGCCGTCCAGGATGTCGTGCTCGCTCACCACCAGCTCCGTCGGGCCGCCGCGGGCCGCGAGCTGCTCGGCGAGGGTCTGGACCACTACCGCGCCGCCGCCGATGACGTCGACGCGGCCCGGGTGGATGACCGGGTTGGCCGCGCGGGTGGCGTGGTCGCTCTGGAGCAGTTCCGAGGCCAGCCGGTCGATGTCCGCCGGGCTCAGCTTGGACAGGTGGACCCGGTCGCTGTCGTACTCCGGCAGCCCCAGCGCGATCGCGGACAGCGTGGTCACCGTGCCGGCGACGCCCACCCACGTGCGCGCGCGGGCGACGTCGACGACGTCGAACGCGTCGGTCAGGACCTTGCCCGCCAGGTCGCGGGCGGCGGCGATCTCGTCGGCGGTCGGCGGGTCGCTCTTGAGCGCGCGCTCGGTGATCCGGACGCAGCCGATGTCGACGGACTTCGCGGCGAGCACCTCGGCCTGCCTGCCGTCCCAGGTGCCGAGGACCAGCTCGGTCGAGCCGCCGCCGACGTCGACCACCACGAAGGGGCCGTCGTCCGGGTCCTGCTCCCCGACGGCGCCGGTGAAGCTGAGCCGCGCTTCCTCGTCGCCGCTGATCACCTCGGCCTCGACGCCGAGGGTCTCGCGGGTCATGCGGAAGAAGTCGTCGCGGTTCTTCGCGTCCCGGGTGGCGGAGGTGGCGACCATGCGCACCTTCTCCACGCCCTTGCGCCGCGCGGCGATCGTGTAGTCGGCGAGCGCGGCCCGCGTGCGCTCGAGCGCCTCGGGCGCGAGCTGCCCGGTGGCGTCGACACCCTGGCCGAGCCGGACGATCCGCATCTCGCGGTGCAGGTCGCGCAGGTCGACCGTGCCGTCGTGGCGCGGCGTCAGCTCGGCGACGAGCAGGCGGATGGAGTTGGTCCCACAGTCGATCGCGGCAACACGAGGCATGCGATCACCCTAACCGGCGGCCGCCGTCGTCCCCACGGTCGTGGTCGTCGGCGTGGTCGACGTCGTCACCGAGGTGATCACCGCGCCGCAAGTCGGCTTCGGCGGGGTGGTCGTCGGCTGGGACGTCGTCCCACTGGGGGACGGCGGGTCGGTCGGCGACGGCTCGGTCGTGACGCTCGTGACCGTCGTCGTGGTCACCGTCGTCGTCGGCGGCGCGCACGGCACCGTCGGCTTCGACGTCGGCACGGTCGGCGTGGTCGTCGTCGGCGGCGGTGTGGCGACCGTCGTGGCCGGGACCGGCGGTGGCGGGATCGGCGGCGGCGCGGGGAGCGCCGCCGCGTTCGGGGCGCCGATCGGGACCGTGCTGTCCGGGACCTGCATGATGCCGTTGCGGTAGGCGTCGGCCCAGAGGATCACCGTGTTCACGTACGTGTCGGAGTTGTTGTACCGGTAGATCGCGCCGCGCAGCTGGTCCGGCTTGGCCAGGTCGAAGCCGCCGGAGCACAGGTAGCGGCCGGTGGCCAGCGCCGCGTCGTAGATGTTGTTCGGGTCGGACTTGCCGTCGCCGTTGCCGTCCGAGGCGTAGCCCTTCCACGTGCCCGGGATGAACTGCGTCGGGCCGACCGCGCGGTCCCACACCGGGTCGGTGTCCAGCAGGCCCTGGTCGGTGTCCGGGATCGCGGCGAAGCCGCCCTGGCCGTTGAGCTGCGGGCCGAGGATCGGCTCGCGCGTGGTGCCGTTCGCGTCGACGTAGCCGCCGCGGGCGTGGTTGGACTCGATGCGGCCGATGCTGGCGATCAGGGCCCAGTCGATGTGGCACGCGGCCTGCTCGCGGCCGAGGATGTCGGCGGCGTTCTTGTACGCGGCGAGCGCGGTGGCCGGGATGCCTAGCGGGCCGTCGGGGAGCTCGTAGGCCGGGAGGGGCAGCGGGGTGGGCGCGCCGGGCAGGGTCCCGTCGACGGCGATCTGCTGGATGGCGGCGTGGCCGGGGTCGTAGCCCTGGCCGAGCGCGGCGTCGCGGGTGTGGTCACCGCTCCCGCCGAGCCAGCCGAGGGTGCCGCCGCCGGCGAGCAGGGCCGGGATCACCGCGAAGATGCCGGTGATCAGGGGGTACGCCGTGCGGTGGCGGAGCCCGAGTCTTCGGCTGTAGCTCCCGACTGCGTCTGGCAGCCGCCGCACGCGCATGACTCAGAGCCCTCCTGGCCGGATCGATCCCGCTCTCGGGTGACAGCCTGCCGTACCCGAGGCAAGGTTTCACCCCTTCGAGAGGCCCGATCGGGGTTTTCGCTCACCCAGCCCCGTTATCTCTTCACACGGCGCGAGTGTTACGCGGCGCAGTCACCCGAGGGCCACCCGTTCGCCTTAAGCATGGCGAGAGTCTCGTCACCGAACGGGTTCACGCCGGGACCGACGGCGAGCGTGTGGGCCACGTGCACGTGCAGGCACTTGACGCGCCCGGGCATGCCGCCGGCGGTGACCTGGTGGCCGAGCGGCTCGATGGCGTCGCGCTCGGCGAGGTACGTCTCGTGGGTGCGCTGGTAGTGCGCGGCCAGCTCGGGATCGGTGGTGAGCCGCTCGGTCATCTCCTTCATGATCCCGGACGCCTCGATGGTGCCGATCATGGAGTTGAGCCTGGGGCAGGTCAGGTAGTACAGCGTCGGGAACGGGGTGCCGTTCTCCAGCCGCGGGCTGGTCTGCACCACCGACGGGTGCCCGCTCGGGCACCGCGCGGCGACGGCGCGCAACGCCCGCGGCGGCCGCCCGAGCTGCTCCGCGATGACCTCGCGGTCGGCTTCGGTGACGGGCTCGAACCGGTGCTGCTGCGTGCTGTTCACGGGCCCAAGGTTAATGCGTGGCCACCGCCACCCGGCCCGCGCCCCAAGCGCCCCAATGTGGCCTTCGGTGCGTCTGACGCACCCAAGGCGGCCTTCGGTGCGTCTGACGCAACCAATGTGGCCTTGGGGCGCTCGGGACTCAGCCGCCCGAGACCTGGTTCCAGAGGTTCTCGTACCAGGAGCCGCCCGCGACCTGCTGCTGTCCCGGCGGCGGGGCCGCGTCCGGGGCCTTGTCCTCCGGCAGCTGGACGATGTACGGCGTCTCGCCCGGCTTGACGTACCGCAGCCGCCGCCGGGCTTCGGCCTCGACCTGCGCGGGGTCGCTCAGCTCCGCCTTGCGGCCCTGGAGCTGAGCGACCTCCTGCTGCAGCTGTGCCTGCTGCGCCTGCTGTTCGCGGACCTCGGTCCGCTGGGCGAGGTACGTGCGCAGGGGCACGGCGATGGTGAACGCCAGCGCGCACACCACGATCGCCACCACCGCCGCGCGGCGGGTGGTGGACATGCCGAGCACCTTCGCCGCACCCGACGCGCGCTTCGCCGCCAGGCTCCGGCGCAGCCGGGCCCGGGTGGTGTCCGCGTCGCCGGTGCGCCGCCGCGCGGCCGCCGTGCCGTCGGCGGGCCGACGCGCGCGCGCCGCTTCGGGGCGGCGGGTCCGCGTCGGCCCGCCGACCCGCGAAGCCCCGCCGCCGCCCCGGCGGTTGCGCGTCGTCCTCCCCCGGTCCGCCATGCGGGTCAGCCCTCGGCGCTGAACCGCGGGAAGGCCAGCTCGCCGGCGTACCGGGCGGCGTCACCGAGGGTCTCCTCGATGCGCAGCAGCTGGTTGTACTTGGCGATCCGCTCGCCGCGGGCCGGGGCACCGGTCTTGATCTGGCCGACGCCGGTGGCGACCGCCAGGTCCGCGATGAACGTGTCCTCGGTCTCGCCGGAGCGGTGGCTCATCATCGACTTGTAGCCGAACGACGTGGCCAGCGAGATCGCGTCGAGCGTCTCCGACAGGGTGCCGATCTGGTTGACCTTCACCAGCAGCGCGTTGGCGGCGCGGCGGGTGATGCCCTCCTCGAGGCGGTCCGGGTTGGTGACGAACAGGTCGTCGCCGACGATCTGGACCTTCTCGCCGACCTCGGCGGTCAGGGTGACCCAGCCGTCCCAGTCGTCCTCGCTCAGCGGGTCCTCGATGGACACGAGCGGGTAGTCGCGCAGCAGCTCGGCGTAGTAGGCCGACATCTGCTCGGCGCTCTTCTTGCTGCCTTCGAAGGTGTACGCGCCGTCGGCGAAGAACTCCGTCGCGGCGACGTCGAGCGCGAGCGCCACGTCGCGGCCCGGGGTGTAGCCGGCCTTCTCGATGGCCTGCAGGATCAGGTCGAGCGCCTCGCGGTTGTTCGCCAGGTTCGGCGCGAAGCCGCCTTCGTCGCCGAGGCCGGTGGACAGGCCACGGCCCTTCAGGACCGACTTCAGCGAGTGGTAGACCTCGGCGCCCCAGCGCAGGGCCTCGCGGAAGGTCTCCGCGCCGATCGGCGCGATCATGAACTCCTGCACGTCGACGTTGCTGTCCGCGTGCGAACCGCCGTTGAGGATGTTCAGCATCGGAACGGGCAGCACGTGCGCGTTCGGCCCGCCCAGGTAGCGGAACAGCTCCAGCTCGGCCGACTCCGCGGCGGCCTTCGCGACGGCCAGCGAGACGCCGAGGATGGCGTTCGCGCCGAGGCGGGACTTCGCCGGCGTGCCGTCGAGGTCGACCAGCTTCTGGTCGACGATCCGCTGGTCGACGGCCTCGATGCCGACCATCTCCGGGCCGATCTCGTCGAGCACCGCGGCGACCGCGCGCTCGACGCCCTTGCCGTTGTAGCGGCCGGTGTCGCCGTCCCGCAGCTCGACCGCTTCGTGCTCACCGGTCGACGCACCCGACGGGACCGCGGCCCGCGCCAGGGTGCCGTCGTCGAGAGCCACCTCCACCTCGACCGTCGGGTTGCCGCGCGAGTCCAGAATCTCGCGCGCGCCTACCTGCTCGATGAGAGCCACGCCATGCTCCTCGGTGCGTCGTGCCTGCGGGTTCGCGCCCAGCCTAGCCGTCGCCGCAGTTCACCCGTTGGAGGCACGGCCGGTCGCTCACCCGTCGGTGCGGATCGCCTGCCAGCCCGGCGGCAGCTCCACGGTCTCGGACGTCTGCTGCCAGAACGTCCAGCTGTTGCCGCCGAGATCGGCGACGGTGAACACCCGGGCGCCGTAGGGCTGGTCCTGCGGCGGGTCCAGCTCGCCCTCGTCGCCGAGCGCGGCCTCGATCCGGCCGAAGTGCTCGTCGACGTCGTCGACGTAGACGATGTTGAGCTGGCCGACCGGCCCGTCGACGCCCTTGGCCTGCCAGTAGTCCGCTCCGACGCCCGCGATCTGGACCTTCGCGTCGCCGACGCGGAGCGTCGCCTGGAAGACCTCGCCCGCCGCGTCGCAGAAGCGGACTTCCTCGGTGAACCCGAAGACCCTGGTCAGCCAGGCGAGGGCCGCCGTGGCGTCGGCGTAGTAGAGGTAGGGCGCCAGGCCCCGGTACCCGCTGCTCATGGCGGGACAGTCCATCACGTCCCGTTCGGCGGCGTGTGCAACCCCCTCCTCCGGGGTAACGTGGGAGTGACCATGACGGACGCCGCAGCTGCTTCGCAGCCTCCCGAAGAGTCGCGGTTCCACGCCTTCCGCCAGGCCGAAGACCTGGTCGCGCGCCGCCGTCCGCTGGACGCGCTGAAGGTCCTCCAGCCCTTGCTGGACGCCGAGGAGGACAAGCCGTCGGTCCACCTGCTGGCCGGGCGCGCGTACTTCCACTCCGCCCAGCTGCGGCGCGCCGAGCAGGCGTTCACCCGGGTGCTGGAACTCGACCCGACCGACCACTACGCACGGTTCGTCCTGGGCCGGACCCTGCAGCGCCTCGGCCGGTTCGTCGAGGCGCTGGCGCAGATCCGGATGGCGTCGGCGATGAACCCGGTGCCCGAGTACCTCGAAGCGGCCAGCGAGGTCAAGGCCCGCATCGCGCTGCGCGACGCCTGAGACCAGGGCCGTTCGGCCCCTCGGCGATCAGACTTTCGGCCGATCGACGCGGGCCCGTCGGCCGATCCGCGGACCCCCTCCCGGCGGCGAAGCTGGTTCCAGACCGAACAGGGAGGAACCAAGATGTCGATCTTCACCACGTTGGGCGCGTACGCCGGGGTGCTGCTGCTGGTGCTGACGGCCGTGACGCCGTTCTTCGCCGACCGCGAGCTTTAAGGCGCGACACTCGCTTCGGCGTAGGCGTCCGCCGCGCTGAAGACGTCCTGGCCGTAGGCGACCGCCTGGTTGTAGAACAGGATCGCCCGCCACCAGCCGGCCGGGGTGCCGAGGTCGTCGCCGCCCGAACAGAGGAAGCGGGCCGCCGTGAAGGCCGCGTCGTCGACGTTCTGCGGGTCCGGCGCGCCGCCGTCGCCGTTCGCCCGCTCCTGGTACTTCTTCCACGTCGACGGCAGGAACTGCATCGGGCCGATCGCGTGGTCCCACGACTTGTCGCCGTCGAGCTTGCCGCCGTCGGAGTCGTGCACCGCCGGGACGCCCGGCGAGCCGTCCAGCGGCGGGCCGACCACCGGTTTCACCAGGCGGCCGCTCGCCGCGATCGCCGCGAGGTCGAAGTCGCCGCGCTCGGTCTCGACCCGGCCGATGCCCGCCAGGGTCGCCCACGAGAGGTGGCACGTCGGCTTCTGGCGCTGCATCCACATCTCCGCCCGGCCGTACGCGGCGAGCACGCGCGCGGGGATGTGCGTCTTGTCCGCGACCCGGGTCGCCCACGCGTCCAGCTCGGCCTGATCGGACACCTGCGGCCGGTCGACCGGGGCGGCGAGGCCGGCCCGCGGCGCTTCGGCGCCGGGCTGCGGGCGCTGTTCCGGGATGGCCAGCGCCGGCTGGACGGCCGGCGGCGCGGCGGGCGCGTCCGGGTTCCGGACACCGATGGTGACGACCAGGACGACGCCGGTGACCACCAGGCCCAGCGAGAGCGCGATCCGCCCGACGTACCGCCGGGGCGGGCCGCCCGGGGGCGACGACGGGGGCGTGACGGTCGGCTGAGCGGTTTCGGCCACCCGATCAGGTTACGGAGCCACTCAAGAGGGTCACCCGAGAGCCTGATCAGGCAAGCGGATGGTTAAAACAACGCCACTGCCAGCGACATCACAGATTTCGTTATCGAGTCGACGCGCAGGCCCCTGACCTGCGGTTACCCTAACCTAACTTCGATCCGCTGCCCTGTTTGTCCGATTGCATCGTTTCGAGCCGGCGGCCGCCCCCTGGACTTACAGGTGAGCCTTACCTAAAACCATCTCGGAAGCAGAACTCAGGGAGGCGGACCGGTGTTGTTCTCGAGCGCGCTGATCGGGCTGCGCGAAGGCCTGGAAGCCGCGCTGGTCGTCAGCATCCTGGTGGCCTTCCTCGTGAAGACCGAGCGGCGGCACGCGCTGCGCTGGGTGTGGCCCGGCGTCGGCGCCGCGGTGCTGCTGTCGGTCGCCGTCGGCGCGGTCCTCACCTACACGACCGCGCAGCTGTCGTTCGAGCACCAGGAGCTGCTCGGCGGGAGCCTGTCGATCGTCGCCGTCGTGTTCGTCACCGCGATGATCTTCTGGATGCGCAAGGCGTCGAAGAGCATCGCCGCCGAGCTGCGCGGGAAGATGGACGACGCGCTCGACGTCGGCCCGGCGGCCGTGCTGCTGCTGTCGTTCCTCGCGGTCGGGCGCGAAGGGCTCGAGACCGCGGTGTTCTTCTACTCCGCCGTCCAGACCGCGCAGTCCGACACCGTGCAGCCGCTGATCGGGTTCGCCATCGGCATCGCGGCCGCCGTGGTGCTCGCCTGGCTGCTCTACAAGGGCGCCGTCCGCTTCAACCTGGGCAAGTTCTTCACGATCACCGGCGTCCTGCTCGTGTTCGTCGCCGCGGGCGTGCTCGGCTACGGCCTGCACGACCTGCAGGAAGCCGCGTTCCTGCCGGGCATCGGCACGCTCGCCTTCGACGCTTCGGCGACGCTGCCCGAGACGTCCTGGTACGGCGCCCTGCTCAAGGGCGTCTTCAACTACTCGCAGCAGACGACGGTGCTGCAGGCCGTCGCGTGGGTCGCCTACGTCGCCATCGTGCTGCCCCTGTTCCTCAAGCCCAGCAAGAAGACCGCGCCGGCACCCGCCGTCGCGGCCGCCCCGAAGGAGTGACCGTGCGCAAGACCACCCCGTTGGCCGTCGTGGCCGGCGCCGCCGCCCTGGTGGCGCTGTCGGCCTGCGACAGCAAGAGCGACACCGCCGGTGCCGCGGCGGACGGCGGCCCGATCAAGGTTTCCGCGACCGACACCGCGTGCGAGGTCTCCGCGACCACCGCGGGCGCCGGCAACGTGACGTTCGAGATCACCAACAAGGGCACCAAGGTCACCGAGTTCTACCTCTACGCCGAGGGCGACCGGATCATGGGCGAGGTCGAGAACATCGCGCCCGGGCTGAACCGCAGGCTGATCGTCGAGGTCGCCAACGCGGGCAAGTACCAGACCGCGTGCAAGCCGGGCATGGCGGGCAACGGCATCCGCGGCGACTTCACCGTCACCGGCGGCGTCGCGAAGCAGAACGACACCAACGCGCAGAAGGGCGAGGCGACCAAGAGCTACGCGAGCTACGTCGCCAACAACACCGCGGCCCTGCAGGACGAGACGGCGAAGTTCGCCGACCTCGTCAAGGCGGGCAAGGTCGACGAGGCGAAGGCCGCGTACGCGCGCACCCGCGTCTACTACGAGCGGATCGAGCCGGTGGCCGAGAAGTTCGGCGACCTCGACCCGGCCATCGACGTCCGCGAGGCCGACCTCGAGCCGGGCCAGCAGTTCACCGGGTTCCACCGGCTGGAGAAGGACCTGTTCAAGACCGGCCTGCAGGCCGACAGCGCGCAGATCGCCGACAAGCTGGTGACCGACGTCAAGGACCTGGTCGCCAAGTCCAAGACGCTGGAGCTGTCCGCGCTGGACCTCGCCAACGGCGCCAAGGGCCTGCTCGACGAGGTCGCGACCGGAAAGATCACCGGCGAGGAGGAGACCTTCTCGCACACCGACCTGTGGGACTTCCAGGCCAACCTGGACGGTTCGAAGGGCGCGATCACGTCCCTGCGCCCGATCCTGCAGGCGAAGGACCCCGCACTCGTGTCTACTTTGGACAAGGAGTTCGCGAACGTCCAGGGCCTGCTGGACAAGCAGCGCGCGGGCGACGGGTTCAAGCTCTACACCGACCTGTCCCAGGACCAGGTGAAGGAGTTCGCCTCGGCGGTCGACGCGCTGAGCGAGCCGCTGAGCAAGGTTGCGGAGGTCGTCTCGAAGTGACGTCGGCAGAGGGCACGCGGGTCTCGCGGCGGAAGCTCTTCGGCCTGGCGGGCGCGGGGGTCGCGCTCGCCGGGGCGGGGGCCGCCGCCGGCATCGGGATCGACAAGGCGACCAGCGGCAACGCCGAGGCGTCGGTGAACACCGTCGACTTCCACGGCGAGCACCAGGCGGGGATCGTCACGCCGACGCAGGCGAACCTGCACTTCGCGGCCCTCGACGTCACCACGAAGGACCGGGAGAAGCTGCGGCAGCTGCTGAAGACGTGGACCGACGCCGCCCGCCGGATGACCGCCGGCCAGGAGGTCGTGGCGGGCGGCGCGGTCGACGGCGGCCAGTACGCCCCGCCCGGCGACACCGGCGAGGCGCTCGACCTGCCGCCGTCGAACCTGACGCTGACCATCGGCTTCGGGCCGTCGCTGTTCGACGGCCGGTTCGGCCTGGCGGGCAAGCGGCCGCCGCAGCTGATCGACCTGCCGCTGTTCCCGAAGGACAAGCTCGACCCGGCCCGCAGCGGCGGCGACCTGTGCATCCAGGCCTGCGCGGACGACCCGCAGGTGGCGGTGCACGCGGTCCGCAACCTCGTGCGGCTCGGCTTCGGCGTCACCGAGGTCCGCTGGTCGCAGCTGGGCTTCGGCCGCAGCTCGTCGACGTCGCGGGCGCAGGCGACGCCGCGGAACCTGTTCGGCTTCAAGGACGGCACGAACAACATCAAGTCCGAGGACGCGGACTTCCTGCGCGACCAGGTGTGGGCCTCGGCCGACGACGGCCAGGCCTGGATGGCGGGCGGCTCGTACCTGGTGGCGCGCCGGATCCGGATGCACATCGAGACGTGGGACCGCGAGTCGCTGGACGGCCAGGAGAAGATCGTCGGCCGCACCAAGGGCACCGGCGCCCCGCTCGGCCAGACCGCGGAGTTCGACGAGCTGGACCTGGACGTCGGCGGCGCGGGCGGCGAGAAGGTGATCCCGGAGGACGCGCACGTCCGGCTGGCCTCGCACCAGGCGCTGAACGGCGTCCGGATCCTGCGCCGCGGCTACAACTTCGTCGACGGGTCCGACGGCGTCGGGCACCTGGAGGCGGGGCTGTTCTTCCTGGCGTTCAACCGGGACACGCGCAAGCAGTACGTGCCGATGCAGCAGGCGCTGTCGTCCAAGGACGCGATGATGGAGTACGTCCAGCACACCGGCTCGGCGCACTTCGCGGTCCCGCCGGGCGTGACCCGCGAGTCGAGCTGGGCGGACGCCCTCTTTTCCTAAAGACTTTAGGCTGAGCTACACTCCCTTTAGGCAAGAGGGAGTGAGTTCATGGTTCGAGCCGGGTTGACCACCGAACGCGTGGTGCGCGCGGGCGCGGAGCTGGCCGACGAGGCCGGCTTCGAGAACGTGACGCCGTCGGAGCTGGCGCGGCGCTTCGACGTCAAGGTCGCGAGCCTGTACTCGCACGTCAAGAACGCACACGACCTGCGGACGAAGATCGCCCTGCTCGCGCTGGACGAACTCGCCGACCGCGCCGCCGCCGCGCTGGCGGGCCGGGCGGGCAAGGACGCGCTCGTGGCGTTCGCCGACGTCTACCGCGACTACGCCCGCGAGCACCCCGGCCGGTACGCCGCCACGCGGTTCCGGCTCGACCCCGAAACCGCCGCCGCGAGCGCGGGGCCCCGGCACGCCGAGATGATGCGCGCGATCCTGCGCGGCTACGCCGTGTCCGGGCCGGACGAGACGCACGCCGTGCGCCTGCTGGGCAGCGTCTTCCACGGGTACGTCGACCTCGAAGCCCACGGCGGGTTCGACCACAGCTCGCCGTCCTCGCAAGAGTCCTGGAACCGGATCCTCACGGTGCTCGACACCGTCCTCCGCGATTGGCCCGCCCCGTGATCACCACCCCGCTCACCGCCGATCTCGTCCGCGGCGCCCTCGAACTCGAGCACACCGGACGGGGCCTCGCGCCGCACCGGCTGCCCGCCCGTGCCCGCGCGCAGAACACCGACCCGCGGCTCGCCGTGGCCGAAGCGCAGCCCGCCGGTGTCCGGCTGCGGTTCCGGACCGCCGCCGACGTCGTCGAGCTGGAGACGTTGCCGACCAAGCTCGTCTACACGGGCGCGCCACCGCGGCCGGACGGCGTCTACGACCTGCTGGTCGACGGCGAACTCGTCGCCCAAGGGACCGTCCAAGGCGGCAACACGCTCACCGTCGACCCGCGCACCGGAGCGGGCGAGCGGCGTGCGGGATCAGCCGGGACCGTGCGGTTCGGCGGGCTGGGCGCGCACCCCAAGGACGTAGAGATCTGGTTGCCGCACCACGAGATCACCGAACTGCTCGCCCTGCGCACCGACGCGCCCGTCGAGGCCCTGCCGGAGCGCCGGGTGTGGCTGCACCACGGCAGTTCGATCAGCCACGGCTCCAACGCCGCGAGCCCGGCGGGCACCTGGCCCGCGCTGGCCGCCACCGCGGCCGGCGTCGACCTGGTCAACCTCGGGTTCGGCGGCAACGCGCTGCTCGACCCGTTCACCGCCCGCGCGCTGCGCGACACCCCCGCCGACCTGATCAGCGTCAAGCTCGGCATCAACGTCGTCAACGCCGACCTGATGCGCCTGCGCGCGTTCGGCCCGGCCGTGCACGGCTTCCTCGACACCATCCGCGACGGCCACCCGGACACGCCGCTGGTCGTCGTCTCCCCGCTGTACTGCCCGATCCACGAGCGGACGCCGGGGCCGGGCGACTTCGACCACGAGGCGCTGGCCCGCGGCGAGGTCCGGTTCCGGGCGACCGGGGACCCCGCCGAACGCGCCGCGGGCAAGCTGACCCTGGAGGTCGTCCGGGACGAGCTGGCCCGGATCGTCACGCAGCGGCAGGCCGAGGACGCGAACCTGCGCTACCTCGACGGCCTCGCCCTGTACGGCGAAGCCGACTTCGCCGAGCTGCCGCTGCCGGACGCCCTCCACCCGTGCCCCGCGGCCCACCGCCGGATCGGCGCGCGGTTCGCCGGGCTGGTCCTTGACTTCAAGGGAGCTTGAAGTCCGAGACTGGCCGCATGTTCACGGACGCAGAACTCGCCTACCTCGCCGCCCAGCCGCTGGGCCGCCTCGCCACCCGGCAGCCGAACGGGACGCTGCAGGCCAACCCCGTCGGCTTCCGGTACAACCCGGACGAGAAGACCATCGACGTCACCGGGCACAACCTGCGGAACAGCAAGAAGTTCCGCAACATCGCCACCGACGACCAGGTCGCCTTCGTCGTCGACGACCTCCCTTCGACGAACCCGTGGCGCGTGCGGTGCCTGGAGATCCGCGGCCGCGCCGAGGCGCTGACCGGCGTCAACCTCCCGGACAACCACTTCGACGACGCCGTGATCCGCATCCACCCGGAGCGCATCCTCGCCTTCGGCGTCGAGGACTGGGACCGGGAGCCGCTGGAGCTGGAGACGAACATCCGCAACGTCTGAGCGTCACGGCACCGGCACCGGGGCCGCGGCGAGCCCGGCCAGCTCCGGCGGCAGCGGGCCCCGGTGCAGGACGCCGAGGCGCTGGGTGGCGCGGGTGAGCGCGACGTACAGCTCGGCCGCGCCGCGCGGCCCGTCGGCGAGGATCCGGTCCGGGTCCACGACCAGCACGGCGTCGTACTCGAGGCCCTTCGTCTCGGACGCGGGTACGGCGCCGGGCACCCCCGGCGGCCCGATCACGACGCTCGTGCCCTCGCGCCCGGCTTCCGCATCGGTGAATTCCGCGACGGCCGCGGCGACTTCGTCGTCGGTGACCCGTCGCGCCCACGGCGGGACCCCGCACGCGCGGACCGATTCCGGCGGCCGCACGTCGGGCGCGAACCCGGCCAGCACCGCGGCGGCGACGCTCATGATCTCCGCCGGGGTGCGGTAGTTCACCGTCAGCGAGCGGTAGACCCAGCGGCCGGGCACGTACGGGTCGAGCATCGCGCCCCACGACCGCGCCCCGGCTTCCGACCGGCGCTGCGCGAGGTCGCCCACCACCGTGAAGGACCGGCCGGGGCACCGCCGCATCAGCACCCGCCAGTCCATTTCGGACAGTTCCTGCGCCTCGTCGACCACGACGTGCCGGTAGGTCCAGTCCCGGTCCGCCGAGGCGCGTTCGACGAGGGTCCGGGTGTCGGTTTCGACGAACCGGTCCGCCAGCTCCTCCCCGAAGAGCAGGTCCTTGGCGATCAGGCCGACGTCCTCGTCGACATCCTCGCGTTCGATGAGGTTGTCCAGGACGTCGGCGGCGTAGGCGGCCTTGGCCTTGCGCTCCCGCTCGGCCGCCCGTTCCGCTGCCTTTTCGGCCGCGAGGTCGCGGCCCAGCAGGTCGACCAGCTCGTCGAGCAGCGGCACGTCCGACACCGTCCAGGCGTCCCCCTCGGCCCGCGCCAGCACGGGGTCGCCGCCCGCCGCGCGCAGCCGTTCCGGCGACGAATACAGCTGCGCCAGCAGGGTTTCCGGGGTGAGGATCGGCCACAGCTCGTCGAGCGCGCGGGTGAACACCGCGTCGGCGTTGAGGTCCTTGACCAGCTCGGCCCGGAACCGTTCCCACTCCTCGCGGTCGTCGCGGCTCAGCCAGCCCTGGGCGATCCGCTTCATCGCCCGTTCGGTGAGCACGTAGGTGACGATGTCGGCGAACACCGCGCGGGCTTCGTTGTGCGGCTGACCGCTGTCGCGCGCCTCCTGCCGGGCCCACTCCGCGGTCGCGGCGTCGATCCGGACGGTGGCGTCCCGCAGCTGGATCTCCACGGGCTCGGCCGGCAGCCGCTGCCGGTCGGCGATGGCGGCGGCGAGCACGTCCAGGATCTTCCGGGATCCCTTGAGCCGCGCGGCTTCCGGCCCGTCCTCGGCCGTGACGTGCAGGCCGGGCACGAGGTCGCCGGTCGTCGTGAAGACGACGTCGGTCTCCCCGAGCGACGGCAGCACGCGCCCGATGTGGTTCAGGAACGCCGGGTTGGGCCCGACCACGAGCGCGCCGTGGCGTTCCATCCGCTCCCGCTGGGTGTAGAGCAGGTAGGCGACGCGGTGCAGCGCCACCACCGTCTTCCCGGTGCCCGGCCCGCCTTCGATCACCAGCACGCCCGGGTGGTCGAGCCGGATGATCTCGTCCTGCTCGGCCTGGATCGTCGCGACGATGTCCCGCATGCCTTCGCCGCGCGGCGCGTTGACGGCCGCGAGCAGCGCCGCGTCCCCCGAAGCGTCCCCGCCCGGACGGCCGAGGTCCTCGTCGGTGAAGTCGACGACGTCCCGCCGGTGGGTGTGGAACTGCCGCCGTCGCCGCATGCCCTCCGGGTTCGCGCCGGTCGCGGTGTAGAACGGCCGCGCGGCCGGCGCCCGCCAGTCCAGCAGCACCGGTTCGTGGTCGCGGTCCTCGTCGAACAGGCCGATCCGGCCGATGTACGAGCGCTCCCCCGAAACGGCGTCGAGCCGCCCGAAGCACAGCCCGTTGTCGACGACGTCGAGCCGCCGCACTTCCCGGCTCAGCGCCCGCACCCGGACGTCCCGTTCCATCGCGCCGAGGTCGTTGCCGCCGAGCGCCGCCTGGTACTCGGCCCGCACGCGCTCGCGTTCCGCGTCGAGCCGGGCGTAGAGCCCGGCGACGTGAGCGCGTTCGGCGCGCAGTTCCGTTTCGTGTTCCGTCATGCGTCCCCTCACGCCTCGGCCGGCGCGCCGAACCACCGCGCCAGCCGGTCCTGCAGCTGTTCCTGGTCTTCGCCGACCCACGCGACGTGGCCGTCCGGCCGCACGAGCACCGCCGGCGCGGCCAGCTCTTCGCTGACGTCCACGACGTGGTCGACCCGGGCCGCCCAGCCGGCCACCGACAGGCTCCCGGTCTGGTCGAGCAGCAGGCCGCGGCCGCTGTGCATGAGGTCGTACAGGCGCCCTTGCTTCAGCGTGAGGTCGCGCAGCCGCCGTCCGACGAGGTCGGTCTCGTCGCCGAAGTCGTAACGGATCTCGATGCCGACGATCCGCCCGATCAGGTACCGGTTCACCTCCTCGAAGTCCATCAGCTTCGCCAGCAGCCGCCGCACGGCCTGCGGTCCGGCGTCCGGCCGCATCAGCTCGCCCTGGGCGCGGGTGTTGTCGAGCACGTCGGCGGCCACCGGGTGCCGCTCGGCCTGGTAGGTGTCGAGCAGCCCGGCCGGGGCCCACCCGCCGAGCTCGGCGGCCAGCTTCCAGCCGAGGTTCAGCGCGTCCTGGAGCCCGAGGTTGAGGCCCTGCCCGCCCAGCGGCGGGTGGATGTGCGCCGCGTCGCCGGCCAGGAAGACCCGGCCGTCCCGGTAGCGCTCGGCGAGCCGCGTCGCATCACCGAAGCGCGACAGCCACAACGGCGAATGCACGCCGAAGTCGGTGCCCGCGTAGGCGCGCAGCTGCTGCTTGAACTCGTCGAGGGTCGGCGGGACCGAACGGTCTTCGCTCACCTGCGCGGCGGGCACGAGCACCCGGTACCGCCCCGTCTGCCCGAGCGGGCCGAGCCCGAAGAACTTCTCCGTCTTGCGGATCTCGGTCACGATCGCGGCCACCTCTTCGGCCGGCGCGGTCACCTCCATCTCGCCCAGGAGCGTCTCGTGGCTGGCCGGTTCACCGGGGAAGCCGATGCCGAGCAGCTTCCGGACGGTGCTGCGCCCGCCGTCGCAGCCGACGAGGTAGCGCGCCCGCAGCCGCTCGCCCCCGGCCAGCTCGACCGTGACGCCTTCGTCGTCCTGGCTCAGCCCGGTCACCTCGGCGCCGCGCCGGACCTCGGCGCCGGCCTCGAGCGCGTGCTCGGTCAGCAGCCGCTGGGTGACCGGCTGCGGGATGCCGAGGACGTAGGCGTGCGCGCTGTCCAGCCGTTCCGGCCACGGCTTGTCGATGCCGGCGAAGTACCCGGCCATCTGGAACTGCTTCCCCTCTTCGAGGAAGCGGTCCAGCAGGCCGCGCTGGGCCATCACCTCGATGCTGCGCACGTGCAGGCCGAGCGACCGGACCTCCTTGACCGGCTCCGCCTCCCGCTCCAGCACGACCACCCGCACGCCGTGCAGCCGCAGTTCGGCGGCCAGCATCGTCCCGGTCGGGCCGCCGCCGGCCACGATCACGTCGATCATGAAATCCCCTGTTCGTCTTCGTCGGTGGTGGTCAGGCGGGCTGGGTTTCGCGGCTGCCGAGCAGCAGCGTCGCGGCTTCACCCGCCCCGTCGGCGCGGATCGCGGCGGCGACCGCGGCCGCCCGCGCCCGGGTCGCCGGCGCCAGCGCCGTCTCGAGCGCGGCGGACAGCGAAGCGACGGTCGGCACCGGACCGTCGTGGGCGACCCCGGCGCCCAGCGCGGCCACCCGGCCCGCCCAGTACGGCTGGTCCGTCGCCTGCGGCACCACGACCTGGGCCGCGCCGGCCCGCGTCGCGGTCATCGTCGTGCCGGCGCCACCGTGGTGCACGACGGCCGCGACCCGGCCGAACAGCTCCTGGTGGTTGACCTCCCCGACGACGAAGCAGTCGTCGCCGTCGTCGAGCAGGTCGAGGTCGGCCCAGCCGCGCGAGACGACCACGCGGCGCCCCCGCGCCCGGACCGCCTCGACGGCGACCTGGGCGACGTCCGCCGCCGCGGCCATCGGCATGCTCCCGAAGCCGACGTAGACGGGCGGCTCACCCGCCGCCAGGAACTCCTCCAGCGCGGCGGGCAGCGGCCGCTCGTCCGGCACGAGCCACGCGCCGGTCTGCACGACGTCGAGGCCGGGCACCGCCTCCCACGGGTCAAGCACCGGGTCCGTGGCCAGCCAGACCGGGTTGCGGAAGACGTACCCGCGGACGTCGCCGACCGGCGGCAGGCCGTTCGCGACGCGGTGGGTGTTGAGCCCCTCCCGGAAGAGCGCGTTGACGTTCTCGGCGTCGTGCTCCCACAGCACCCGGTTGTCGGTGACCCCCGCCGGGAACGGCTTGCCCGGGTACGCCAGCGGCGCGTGGTGCGGCGACGGCAGGACCACCTTTTGGAAGGCGACGGCCACCGCCCGGATGCCCAGCTTTTCCGCGATCGACAGCGCACCGGCCATGGTCGGCAGCAGGCCGGTCGCCACGACCACGTCACAGCCCCGCGCCGCCGCGGCCACGACGTCGAACTGCGCCGCGATCAGCTGCGCGGCCCGCTCCGGCAGCGACGACGGCGCGGGCGCCGCCTTGGTCAGCGCCTTGGCCGACGGTCCGTAAGGCACGAACTCCACCCCGGCCTCGGCCAGCCGCCGGGCGAAGTCCTCGTCGGGCGGCGCGCACACCCGCACCTCGGCGCCCCGGGCCCGCAGCGCCGCCCCGAACCCCGCCACCGGTTCGACGTCCCCTCGCGAGCCGTACGTCGACAGCAAAACACGCACTGGCAAAACCCCCGTTTGATCCCTGAGCCGGGGTTTTCCGGCTCAGGGCGACGATTTTGCGGGATGACCGGGGTCTTGTGGCAAGCCCCCCAATGCGGTATACGTTTAACATGGAGGGAGTTGGTTTTCCCTCGTTCACACTTCCGGGGTCCTTCAGCGACGCCCTCCCCAGGCCGTGTATGCCACCGCACCGGCCACCGCCAGCACTACCGCCGTCCAGGTGGCCGCCGGTGTTCCCGGGGGTTGCAGCAACCACGCCGTGACGCGGGCCGCCGTCGTGTCCTCCCGCGGGACGAACGGGCTGATCGCGCACCAGGCCAGCGGCAGCGTCCAGCCGAACTGCCCGCCCGCGACCGTGGCGGCCAGCCCCGCCAGCCCGGCCAGCCCCACCGCGTCCCGGATGACGATCGCGAGGTCGACCGCCGCCGTCCCCAGCTCCTGCACGCCGGCCACCAGCACCCCGGCGGCCACGGCCACCAGCGCGAGGTGCGCGAACCGCCGCGGCGGCCACGGGAGCGCCGCGGCCCGGTCGAGGTCGGCGTCCTGCCCGCTCAGGCCGATCGCCGCCACCGCGATGCCCGCCGTCAGCGTGACGGCCACCAGCACGAGGTTCCAGGAGCCCCGCCCGAGGAACCACACCCCGAGCGTCACGGCGAGCAGCGCCGCGGCCGCCGCCGGCAGCTGGCGCGAGCGGGCGTACAGCGCCGCCCACCTCATCTGAGCGCTCCGGGCACGAGCGTGTCGAGCGGTTCACCCGTGCAGGTCAAAAGAGCCTGCCGCAGTGCGGCGATCCGCGTGGCTTGGACGTCGGGCGGCAGGGCGCGGAACTGCCGCCACACCTGCTCGATCGACGGCAATTCCCGCTTGAACCAGTTCCGGGTGTATTCGGGCAGCAGTTCGAGCTTTCCGGTGAAATACCCCGCCGCGATCGCGCGGGCGGCCTGGTCCGGGATGCTGCCGACGCTCGGCCGCACGCAGCTGGGCACCCCGCCCCCGGATAGGACGGCCAGCCGCAGATCGGCCGCGCCCGCGGTGAGCAGCAGGTCGTTGCGCTGGAAGTCCAGGTAGACGACGTGCGGATCACGCCGCGGCGGCTCGGTCACCGGCGGCGCCAGCACCTGCTCTTCGATCCGGGTGGGCGGATCGGGCAGTTTCGCCAGCATCGCGAGCGCTTCGCGACCGGGGTCCCGCAACGCGGCGAGCCGGTCCCGGTGCAGTTCGGACACGCAGATCGGCCCGTCGCAGACCTTCCGGCCGGCGACGCTGTCGGTCGTGAGCGCGTCGGCGGGCACCGCCGGGAACAACGGCAGGGCCACGGCGAGCCCCGCGGCGAGCGGCAGCAGGCTGAGCAGCCGCGCCCGCACGGAACGCGCGGACAGCAGCAGGAACGACGTTACGGCCAGCCCGAGGAACCACACGCCCTGCCCGAGGTCGAGCGACGCGGTGGTCGTCACCATCTCCCCGCGCGGCTCCGCGAGCGACGGCGCCAGCGGCCCCACCCGGGCGGGGAACACCGGGTCCAGCCCGCTCTCGAGCGACATCCAGCAGAGGATCGTCAGGACGAACGCCAGCACGGCCACCCCGGGCGCGGCCAGCGGGTGCGGCAGCAGCCGCCCGACCGCCAGCCCGAGCCAGCTGCCCGCGAGCACCCCGAGCGCCCCGACGAGCAGCACCGGCAGGAAGCCGAGCGAGAAGAACCCGTCGTGCGCGAGGACCTCGACGGCCCCCACGGCGAACACGACCAGGAAACCGGCCACGCTGAGCCCGCCGACGGCCCCGGCCAGCCGCGCCAGCCGCTGCCAGCCGGGCCGCGACGTCGTGGCAAGCAGCTCGACCATCCCGGAGCGGCTGTCACGCATGCCCTGGATGGCCCCCGCGCCGACGACGATCGGCCAGAGGAAGACCAGCAGGAACCGCAGCCACAACGCGGTGGTGGTGCTGTGCGCGGTCCACGCCGCGGGCGCTTTCCACCACGGCCCGGTGAGCAGGAAGAGGAACCCGACCGCGAAGACGACGACCGCCAGCCCGGCCCAGGGCGCGATGGAGCGCCGGAGTTCGGTGCGGAGGATCATCGGGCCACCGCCCGGGTGATCGAGGCCGCAGGCACGAGTTCGACCGTGCCGCGGGCCCGCGCGAGCACGACCGGGCGGCAGCTGAGCGCGAGTCCATGCCCGACATGGCCCGCCGCAAGCCCGGGTCCGCCACGACTCGCCGCAAACCCGGCAGCAAGGCAGGCAAGCCCAAGCCCGGCCCCGCCATGACCCACCGCGAGCCCAGCCCCACCGCGGCTCGCCGCAAACCCGGCAGCAAGGCAGGCAAGCCCAAGCCCGGCCACCCCACGGCCCAGCGAAAGTCCGGCAGCCTCACGCCCCTGCGCCAGTCCGCCCCCGCCGAGACCCCGCGCGAGTCCAGCCCCGCCACGGCCCACCGCAAGCCCGGCCCCGCCACGACCCAGTGCCTGTTCCACGGACATCACCACGCCCCCTTGCCCGGTTCGTGGTTCAGCAGCGCCGAATAGCCGCGCTCGATGGGGCTGTCGCCGACGTGCTCCGGCGTGCCCGCTTCGGCCAGCTCGCCCGGCGTCCCCTGGAAGACCAGTTTCCCCTCCGCGAACAGCACCACGTCCGAGCACGCCGTCGCGACGTCCTCGACCAGGTGCGTCGAAATCAGCACGCACGAGTCGCGGCCCAGCTCCTGCACCAGCTCGCGGAAGCGCACGCGCTGCGCCGGGTCGAGGCCCGCCGTCGGCTCGTCGAGGAGGAGGATGTCCGGGTCGTTGACGATCGCCTGGGCGATGCCCACCCGGCGCACCATGCCGCCGGACAGGGTTTTCATCCGGTCGTCGGCCCGGTCGGCGAGCCCGACGCGCTCGATCGCGCGCTGAACCGCGCCCGGGATGTCCTCTTTGGACACCTCCTTGAGCCACGCCAGGTACTCGACGAACTCCCGGACCGTGAACCGCTTGTAGTAGCCGAAGTTCTGCGGCAGGTACCCGATCCGGCGGCGCAGGCCGCGGTGGCCGGCGTGCCCGCCCGCCGGCGTGCCCAGCAGCGTCAGGCTGCCCGCCGCCGGCCGGAGCACCGTCGCCAAAGCCCTGATCAGGGTCGTCTTGCCCGCGCCGTTGGGCCCGAGCAGGCCGTGCACCCCCTTGCCGAGGGACAGGTCCAGCCCGTCCACGGCCATCTTCCGCCGCCCCACCCGCACCTTCAGCCCCTGCGCCCGGATTTCCCAGGCGTAGGTCGCCGGTGCGACCTCGGCGGCCCCCACTGCCCGCATGCTTGCCTCCCTAGTGGTGCGCGCCGAGCCGGGTGTACGCCGCCTTGTGCAGGGCGACGACCACCGTGGTCAGCGCGAAGATCCCCGCCCACACCGGCAACGCGCCGGTGGTGAGCGCAAACGCTTGCCCCCGCTGGACGAACGCGGGCAGCACGACGATCGCCACCCACACCGCGATCAGCGCGTACGCCGCCCGGCTGACGCCGAACACCCCGCCGAGCGCGAGCGTGCCGGTGGTGAACGCCAGGCTCGGCAGCAGCCAGAGCGCCGGCGCGGTGCCGGTCAGCCAGCCGGCGAGGCCGAGCACCGGCAGGACGACGGCGAGCACCGCCACCGTCCGCCGGACGACCAGGTAGAGCCCGGCCCGCGGCGTCGCGGCGACGACCTCGTATGCCGGGTCGAGCCCCCGCGCCCACGACGCCGCGACCCCGAGCACCGGCAAGATCGGGGCGAAGAGCTGCACCGCCGGCACGTGGAGCACCGCGTGCCCGACCCCGTCGAGCAGCACCGCGACCAGGGTGACCGCCACGATCATCGCCAGCCACGGCGCCATCGCCGGCGTGACCCAGGTGCCGAGCCGGCGAAACCGCCGCCGGGGTCGTGCCACCGGCGAGTCGTGGAACGGGACCGGTGACAGCCGGAACTCGAGTTCGGGTGCGAGCCGGTTCCACACGACGTCCACCACCGGCTGGACGGGCGCGACCTCGGCGACCTTCGCCCGGCACACCCGGCAGCTCTCGAGGTGGGCCTCCAGGCCCCACAGCTGGTCGCCCGGGAGGTCGCCGCCCGTCACGTACACGGCGATGAGCCGGTCCGGCGCGTGGTTCATGACAGTGCCTCCCGCATCGCGATCCGTGCCCGGCGAGCGCGGGTCTTGACGGTGCCTTCCGGCAGCCCCAGCAGGACGGCGGTCTCGCGGACGGTCAGCCCGTCGAGCACCATCGCCTGCAGGACCGCCCGCAGTTCGGGCGCGAGGTCGCGCAGCGCGTCGCCGATCTCGTCGCCCAGCGCCACCGACAGCGCTTCGTCTTCCGCGGCCGCCACCGGCGCGCAGTCGAACGCGATCTCCGGCGGCGGCTGCGCGTGGTGCGCGCGGCGGCGGAACGCGTCGACCAGCCGGCGCGCCGCGATCGTCCACACCCACCCGACCGCGCTCCCGCCGGTGACGGCCCCCGCGAACGAACCCGCCGCGCGCCAGACCGCCAGGTACGTCTCCTGCATGACCTCGGCGACGATCTGGTCGTCCGCGCACCGGCGGCGCAGGCGCACGGCGAGCCAGGGCGACGTGCGGCGGTAGAGCTCCTCGAACGCCGCGCGGTCGCCCTTGGCCGTGCGCCGGACGAGGTGCTCCTCGTCCGCGCTGTCCAGTGGCAGGTGTCTCACACCAGGCAAGACGCCCGATGATCGGAAACGGTTCTCACCCGGATGTGTGCTGCGTCACACCGATCGGGTGGGCCAGAATTTCCGCCAGCCGTCGGCTTCGAGGGTCGTCGGCTCCAGGCCGGCGTCGCGGGCGGCCTGCTCGGCGCTCCGGACGTCCCGCGCGAACTGCTTCGCCACCGCGCGCAGCTCGTCTTCGGGGTCGACGCCCGCACGGCGCGCAGTCGCCGCGATGCGGAACAGCTGGGCGGCGGCGCCCGAACCTTCGGGGAAGAGGTCGAGCGGGATGCCCGCCCGCCCGGACCGCTGCCCCAGCTTGCCCGCCAGCGCGGCGGCGGGCTGGCCGAGCGCCACGCCGTCCACAATGGACTTGCGCTGCTTCTCGCGCTGTTTCAGCTCTTCCCACTTGACGTTCTGGTGCTCGACCGTGTGCACCTCGTCCGCGTCGGCGAAGACGTTCGGGTGCCGCCCGACCAGCTTCTCGACCAGCGCGGTGGCGACGTCGTCGATGCCGAACGGGTCGGCCGGGTCCTCGGCCGCGACGCGCGCGTGGAACAGCACCTGCAGGAGGACGTCGCCGAGTTCCTCGCGCAGCGCTTCACGATCGCCGTCTTCGATGGCGTCGAGCAGCTCGTAGGTTTCCTCGACCAGGTACTGCCGGAGCGATTCGTGCGTCTGGACCGCGTCCCACGGGCAGCCGCCCGGCGAGCGGAGCCGGTCCATCACCTCCGCGGCCCGCACCAGGGGCGGCGCCGGCGTCTCGATGACGACCGCGCCGGTCGCGATGAGCAGCGACGCGGCGGGCTCGTCCCGGGACCCGGCCAGCAGCACGACGTCCTTCAGCGAAGGCGCCTCGGTGACGGCCGGGACCCCGAACGCGGCCGGGTCGACGTCGGTGGCCGCGTAGACCTCCGTGGACTCGCGAAGGAGCTTCAGTGCCGCGCCGGGCAGCGTCGTCCCGCGGACGACAACGACGACACCCGTGGTCACTGCTGCGCGGGCGCGGCACCGCGCACGGGCAGCACGATGCCCTGGGTGGCGTCGGAGTTCGGCACGAGGTTCATGCCCACAACATCCCACACGCCGTAACGCGGGTTGACGCGCAGGCCGCTCTGGCCGAGGTACGGCTGCAGCAGCCGGGTGCCGATCGACGTCAGCTGCGCGTCCGTCGGCTTCTGCGCTTCCTGGTCGGCCGGCACGGCCTGGTCGGTGCCGCGGGCGCGGATGACGAAGACGAACCAGTCCGCGCTCTGCGGCTTCTGCGCCTGGAAGACGACGACGCTGTTCTTTTCGGAGCCGAACAGCGCGGTCTGCGCGAGACCCGGGTACTGCGCGGCACCGAAGAGCTCGGCGGTCTGGCCCGCGGAGTAGCCGCTCTGCGGGGCCGGCATCCCGGTCTGCTGAGCCTGCTGCGCCTGCTGGGCTTCCTGCTGCGCCTGCTGGACGGTGGCCTGCACCTTGCCCGGGTCGGCGGCGAACTCCTTCGCGAGGTCGAACGCGCGGGTGCGGGCCGCCTGGTCGTTGTCCCCGGTGGCGGTGATGCCGATGTAGTCCGCGCCGACGGACAGCTTCGGCAGCGTCTTCTGGGCGAGCTGCTGCTCCAGGACGACGTCGCTCGCGACCTCGTTCCGGTCGCGCAGCTTCGAAACGATCTGCGTGACGGCGACCTGGTCGCCCTGCCCGGTGTCGGTGACCGGGGCCGGGGTCACCTGCGCGGCCAGCGCCGCGATCTTCGCCTGGTCCGCGACGAGGTTCTCCTGCTTGCCGGCGCGCGCGGTCAGCTCGTGGAGGACGGTCTGCCGGACGATCTCGCGGCCCAGCAGGTCGAGCTTGTGCTCACCGGCGAGCTTCTTCGCGTACGGGTGTTCGCGGACCGCCTGGTCGATCATCGACTGGACCGAGTCGATCGACACCGACCGGTCGCCGACGATGACGGCGCTGCCGACCTGGCTGGGGCCGGCACCGCACCCGGCGAGCAGAAGAGCACCGGCAACGACCGCGACCAGCGCGCGAGGGCGCCCCATGATCCGCATCACAGGGCATACCCTCTCACACCATCGGTGCCGAAACGCAACACCCTTGGGGTACCGGCGGCCGTAATGTCGACTTATGGACCATTGGCTGACCATCGAAGTCTTCGACGGTGAGCACACGGCCACGAAGTGGCGGCTCGCCTATGGTGACGCACTCACCGAAGCGGCGCTGACGAACGGCGCCGAGCAGTGGGTGTGGCACGAGCACCGATGGGGTGTGGTGCTCGAAATCGAGTTCGGGAGCGGGGAACGGCGCGACGCGTTCCGGGGCCTGCCGGTCGTGACGGCGGCGCTGGACGCCGTCCCGGATCCCGCGCGGGGGTTGCTGGTGTACCCCGGACGGGGCGGGGGTTCGGGTTCGCGCATGCCGCGCAAGCCCCGGCCGCTGCCGATGGCCGGGGCCGGCGCGGTCCCGGTGCCCCAGGAGCAGGTGCGGATGGGGCTGGCGGAGGCGCTCCCGCCGATGTTCAGCGAAGTCGGCTGACCCCGCGTTTCGTGAAGGCCACCTTGAGGAAGTTGTGCTTCCTCAAGGTGGCCTTCACGAACGTTCGCTAAACCGCGGCAGGCTTCTTCGTCAGCTGTAGCAGCAGCTTCGTGCACCAGTCCAGCAGTTCCTCGTCCCGCAGCGTCGGCGCGCCGATCCGGCCGCCCGCCGGGCCCTCGGTCGGCTTCGGCACCGACACCGTGTTCGTCACCGCCTTGTACACCGCCTTCGGGTACAGCCGCTTCAGGCGCACCATCTGCGAATCGGCCAGCGGCAGCGGCGCGAAGCGGATCGTGTTCCCCTGGACCGCAACCTCCGTCACGCCCGCCTCGCGGCACGTGTGCCGGAACTTCGCCACCGCCAGCAGCCGGTTCACCGGGGCCGGCGGCTGGCCGTAGCGGTCGATCAGCTCTTCGCGCACCGCGTCGAGGCCCTCGGTGTCCGGTGCCGCCGCGATCTTGCGGTACGCCTCCAGCCGCAGCCGCTCGCCCGGGACGTAGTCGTGCGGGATGTGGGCGTCGATCGGGAGGTCGACGCGGACTTCGGCCAGTTCCTCGTCTTCCGCCGGCTCGGCGCCCGCGTGCCGCCGGAACGCGTCGACCGCTTCGCCGACCAGCCGCACGTAGAGGTCGAAGCCGACGCCCGCGATGTGGCCGGACTGCTCCGCGCCCAGGATGTTGCCCGCGCCGCGGATTTCGAGGTCCTTCATCGCGACCGCCATGCCCGCGCCCAGCTCGGTGTTCTGCGCGATCGTCGCCAGCCGGTCGTGCGCCGTCTCCGTCAGCGGGGCCTCCGGCGGGTACAGGAAGTACGCGTACCCGCGCTCGCGCCCGCGCCCGACGCGGCCGCGCAACTGGTGCAGCTGAGCCAATCCGAGCAGGTCGCCGCGTTCGACCAGCAGCGTGTTCGCGTTCGAGATGTCGAGCCCGGTTTCGACGATCGTGGTGCACACCAGGACGTCGTACTCGTTTTCCCAGAAGCCCTGGATGATCTTTTCGAGCTTCTCCTCGTTCATCTGCCCGTGCGCGGTGACGACCCGCGCCTCCGGCACCAATTCCCGGATCCGCCGCGCCGCCTTCTCGATCGAGGAAACGCGGTTGTGGACGTAGAAGACCTGGCCGTCACGCAGCAGCTCGCGGCGGATGGCCGCGCCGACCTGCTTGTCATCGTACGCGCCGACGTAGGTCAGGATCGGGTGGCGGTCTTCCGGCGGGGTCAGGATCGTGGACATCTCGCGGATGCCGGCCAGCGACATCTCCAGCGTGCGCGGGATCGGCGTCGCCGACATGGTCAGCACGTCGACGTGCGTGCGCAGCGCCTTGATGTGCTCCTTGTGCTCGACGCCGAACCGCTGCTCCTCGTCGACGATCACGAGGCCGAGGTCCTTGTAGCGGATACCGGTCTGCAGCAGGCGGTGCGTGCCGATGACGATGTCGACCTCGCCGCTCGCGAGCTGCTCGAGGATGGCGTCCGACTCCGCCTTGTTCGTGAACCGGGACAGGCCCTTGATCTTCACCGGGAAGGAGCGCATGCGCTCGGTGAAGGTGTTCAGGTGCTGCTGCGCGAGCAGCGTGGTCGGGACGAGCACCGCGACCTGCTTGCCGTCCTGGACCGCCTTGAACGCCGCGCGCACGGCGATCTCCGTCTTGCCGTAGCCGACGTCGCCGCAGATGACGCGGTCCATCGGGACGCCGCGCTCCATGTCGGCCTTGACCTCGTCGATGGCCGCGAGCTGGTCGTTCGTCTCCGTGAACGGGAAGGCGTCTTCCAGCTCGCCCTGCCACGGCGTGTCCGGGCCGAACGCGTGCCCGGGCGCGGCCTGGCGCGCCGCGTACAGCTGCACCAGCTCGGCGGCGATCTCCTTGACCGCCTTCTTCGCCTTGGCCTTGGTGTTCTTCCAGTCCGAGCCGCCCAGCTTGTTGAGCGTGGGCAGCTCACCGCCGACGTAGCGGGAAACCTCGTCCAGCTGGTCGGTGGGCACGAACAGCCGGTCACCCGGGTGGCCGCGCTTCGACGACGCGTACTCCAGCAGGAGGTACTCGCGGGTGGCGCCGGCGACCGTCCGCTGCACCATCTCGACGAACCGGCCGATGCCGTGCTGGTCGTGCACGACGTAGTCGCCCGCCTTGAGCGCCAGCGGGTCGACCGCGTTGCGCCGCCGGGACGGCATCTTCGTGTTCAGGTCCTTTGTGGACGTTCCGGCGCCCGCGCCGCGGCCGGTGAGGTCCGCCTCGCTCAGCACGACCAGGGCCAGCTCCGGCGACACGAAGCCGTCGGTGAGGCCGCCGCAGGTGACCGTGACAGTGCCCGGCGCCGGTGCCGCGGTGAGCCCGTCGCCGGCCTGCGTCGCCGGGACGTCGGCGCCCGACAGCTGCTCGACGGCGCGGGACGCGGTGCCCTGGCCGGCGACGACGAGCACCGCGGTGCCGCCCGCCGCGGTGTGCGCGCGCAGGTCCGTCATCGCGCGCTCGAGCTCGCCCCGGTACGACGGCGCGGCCTCGACGGAGACGCGCAGGACGTCCGGGTCTTCGGTGGTCAGCTGGGTCAGCGTCCACCAGGCGCGCTTGGTGTCCTGCGCGTGCGACGCGATCTCGTCGAGCCCGCGGTAGGCGGACGCGCCGAGGTCGATCGGGGCCTGCCCGCCCGCCGCGGCCGTCGTCCAGGACGCTTCGAGGAACTCCTGGCCGGTGCGGACCAGGTCGTCTGCGCGGGCGCGGATCTTCTCCGGGTCGGTGAGCAGCACGTGCGCGCCCACCGGCATCGCGTCGGTGAGCAGCTCCAGCTCGCCTTCGCAGAGCACCGGGATGAGCGCCTCCATGCCCTCGACCGGGATGCCGTCGGCGAGCTTGGTGAGCATCTCGGCCAGGTGCGCGTCCGCTTCGTACGTCTTCGCCAGCTCCGCGGCCTTCTCCTTGACCGGCCCCGTGAGCAGCAGCTCGCGGCACGGCGGCGCGGTGACGCGCGGGATCTCGCCCGGCAGCGACCGCTGGTCGGAGACGGCGAACGCGCGGATCTCGCTGACCTCGTCACCCCAGAACTCGACGCGCACGGGGTGCTGCGCGGTCGGCCCGAACAGGTCGAGGATGCCGCCGCGGACGGCGAACTCGCCGCGCTTCTCGACCATGTCGACGCGGGTGTAGGCCAGCTCGACGAGCCGTTCGAGCAGCTCCTCGAACGGCTCCTCCTCGCCGACCACGAGGTCGATCGGCTTCAGCGAGCCGAGGCCGGGCGCCATCGGCTGGATCAGGCTGCGGACGGTGGCGACGACGACGCGCAGGGAGTCGTCGCCGGTCTTGAGCCGGTGCAGCACCTCCAGGCGGCGGCCGACGGTGTCCGCGCGCGGCGAGAGCCGCTCGTGCGGGAGCGTCTCCCAGCTCGGGAAGTCGGCGACCCGGCCCTTGCCGAGCATGGCGCCGAGGGACGCGGTCAGCTCGTCGGCCTCGCGGCCGGTGGCGGTGACGGCGAGCACGGGTTTGCCCGCCCCGTCGTCCGCCGCGAGGGCGGCCGCGACGAGCTGCCGGGCGGCGATCGGGCCCTGCAGCTCGAGCAGCGGCGCGCCGGCGCGCTCGACCACGCCGCGCAGGGCCGGGTCGGGAAGGATGGCGGTGAGGAGTCCGGACAGTGGAGCTTCGGTCACGTTCCCAGCCTACGTGCCACCCCCGACAAGTTTTCGATCACGGCTGGTCGCGCAGCAGTTCCACCACCTCCGCGACCCGGGTCAGCTGCCCGTCGAACACCTTCGGCTCGGTGCTCGCGATGCGCAGCAGGAAGTGCTCCGCGCCTTCGTACTCCCGCAGCTTCGAAGCGACCTCCGCGGCGGTCCCGGTGACCTGCATCTGGATGCCCTGGACGAAGTCGGCGGGCATCCCGTAGTTGCGCCGGCAGTACTGCTCCAGCAGCTCGCGCCCGCGCACCGGGTCGTCCTCGACCAGGACCGTCGCGAACAGCGCCGGGGTCACCGGCCGCGTCGCCCGCGCGCGGATCCGGGCCAGGCCGGACCCGTAGTCCGCGGGGTCCGGCGGGTACGGCAGCCAGCCGTCGTAGAGCCGGCCGACCCGCTCCAGCGCCCCCGGCGTGTACGCGGCCAGCCACACCGGCGGGCCGCCGTCCCGCGCGGGCGAGGGGAACGCGGGCAGCGAGTCGTGGTGCAGCACTTCGCCGTGGAACGACTTCTCGCCGCGCCACGCCGCCCGCCACAGGCCCACGATGTCGTCCAGGCGGGCACGCCGTCGCTCCCAAGGCACCCCCACGAACGCGAACTCCGGCTCGCTGCGCCCGGCGAACCCGGCGCCGACCGCCACCGTGAGCCTGCCTTCGCTGAGCAGGTCGACCGACAGCAGCTGGTTCGCCGTCTGGATCGGGTCGCGCAACGCCGGGAGCAGGGCGGACGTCCCCAGCGTCACCCGTGAGGTGCGGGCCGCGAAAGCGGAAAGAACGGTCAACGCGTCCAGCGGAGCGCGCGCGAGGGTGTCGCCGACCCACACCGAGTCGAGACCGAGGCGCTCCGCTTCGACGGCGACGCCGACCAGCTCGGGCGCGGTCCGCCCGGCGTCGAGGATGGGCTGGTAGGTCGGGACGACCAGGCCGTATTTCGTCATGGCCGAACCCTCGCCGAATCCGGGGAGCCGCTCAATTCCCCGCGGGGAATGGGGAAGATGGACGCGTGGACTTCGGAACGGCGCTCAAGGACTGGCGCACCCGGCGGCGGCTCAGCCAGCTCGACCTGGCGCTGCGCGCGGGCACGACGCAGCGGCACGTGAGCTTCATGGAAAGCGGGCGCTCGGTGCCCGGCCGCGGCATGGTGCTGCGCGTCGCCGAGTCCCTCGAACTGCCGCTGCGCGAGCGCAACGGGCTGCTCCACGCGGCCGGGTACGCGCCGACGTACCCCGAGACGCGGCTCGGCGACCCCGCGATCCGCCCGGTGCTCGACGGGCTGCGCCGGCTGCTCGACGGCCACCGGCCCTACCCCGCGATCGTCGTCGACCGCTACGGCGTGCTGGTCGCCAAGAACGACGCCTTCACGCTGCTCACCGAAGGCGTCGCGCCGGAGCTGCTCGAAGAACCGGTGGACACGCTGCGGCTCGCGCTGCACCCGCGCGGGATGGCGCCGCGCGTGCGCAACCTCGACGACTGGGCGCGGCACATCCTCGAACGCCTCCGCAACGACCTGGCCCGCATCCCCGACGAGCGGCTGGCCGCCCAGCTCGCGGAGCTGGAGGGGTACCTGCCGCCGCCGTCCGCGCCCGGGCCGGAGCACCTCGGGTTCGCGGTGCCGGTCCGGCTGGCCAGCTCGGTCGGCGAGCTGCGGCTGATCACGGCGATCACCACGTTCGCGACGGCGGCGGACGTGACGGTGTCGGAGCTGAAGCTGGAGACGTTCCTGCCCGCGGACGCCGAAACCGCGGAACGGCTTCAGAGCACCAGCGCCGTCGTGTGACCGACCAGCAGTTCCGCGCCCGCCCACAGCACCGCCGCCGTCACGCTGCCCGCCGCGAACCGGCGGTACGGCATGGCCGCCGAGCCCGCGACGCGCGGCACCAGCGTCCGCAGCCCGACCAGGCAGCGACCCGCGATGACAGCCGGGACGCCGTAGCGCGAAACCGCCTTTTCCGCGCGGTCCCACCGATCCCGGCCGACGCGGCGGGCGAGCCGCGGTCCCCAGTGCCGCCCTTCCAGGTAGGCGAGCTGGTCGCCGAAGACCGCCGAAGCGACCGCCACCGCCAAAGCGAGCCCGAAGTCGAGCGTGCCGCGCTCGGCGAGGAAACCCATGAGCAGCAACGTCGACAGCGTCGGCAGCACGATGCCCGGCAGCAGCGCGGTTTCCGCCGCGATCACCAGCGCGCAGACCAGGTAGACGACCGCCGGGGGCGCGTCAAGCAACGGCCGCAGCAGGCTGTCCACGCCGGGCCCTCCCCACCGCGACCGGGAGCGCCGCGCGGTAGACGAACGCGGGCGGCAGGTTGCCCCAGACCACCGGAGTGCGCTCCACGACCGCGAAACGGCTTCGCAGTGAAGCGGCGAAGCGGCGCGCGGGCGGTGTCCAGGCCGCGTGGGCGTAGGCGAACGTCGTGAACCGGCCGGTCGGGGCGAGCGCCGCGACGACCGCGTCGAGGATGCGGTGCTGCCGGGCCGCGGTCATGGCCCTCCACGGCAGCCCGGAAACGACGACGTCGAGACCGGCTTGGTCGAGGTGTTCCGCGCTGCCGGTGACGACGTCGACCTGCGGGAAGCGCTTGCGGAGGGCCTCGGCGAAACGCGGGTTGATCTCGACGGCGGTCAGGTGCGCTTCGGGGCGAAGCAGCGCGAGGACCGCTTCGGTGAAGACGCCGGTGCCCGGGCCCAGTTCGGCGACGCGCGTCGCGCGTTCCAGGCCGAGGCCCGCCGTCATCGGTTCGGCCAGCCGCGGGGAGCTGGGCGCGATCGCGCCCGTCAGCAGCGGGTGGCGGAGGAATTCACTGGTGATCGACATGATCCCGACGGTAGGAACGGCGGGGGTGGCCGCGAATCCGTCGGATCGACCGGTCGTGTCCTCCTTCGGGAGGACCCGGTCGGACCGAAGTGATGACGACGCGGGCCGGGTCGCCGCGTTACGTTCGGTGGCGTGGAACGACTCGTGAAGTGGGTGCGCGGACACCGGTGGACAGTGGATCTCCCGCTGTACGCGGTGTTCCTGTTCCTCATGCCGAACTGGGCCGGGGAGACCCCCTGGGCGGTTCGCGCGCTCTCGATGGTCTTCGTGCTGCCGGTGGTCGTGCGGCGGCGGTTCCCGCGCACGGCCGCGGTGCTGATCGTCGCCGGGGGCGCGTGCGTGTACCTCAACGAGATCTGGGCGTACGACCGCGGCCGCACCGAGCTGGCCATGGCGGTCGTGCTGTTCAACCTGGTCAAGCTGGGCGACCGGCGGTTCGCGGCGGTGATCGCCGTCGCGGTGTTCGCGCTAGGCTGGCAGTGGGGCTTCCTCTGGGGCACCTACACCGAAAACCCGACCATCACCATCGTCGGCATCTGGCCGCTGCACATCGCCGCGTGGGCGCTCGGGGAGTTCTTCCGCGCCAAGGAGCAGCTGACCGCGGAGGAGGCGAAACTCGGCGAAGCCCGCTCGCGCGCCGCGGTCGCCGAGGAGCGCACGCGGATCGCGCGCGAGCTGCACGACGTCGTTGCGCACAGCATGAGCGTTATCGTGCTGAACGCCGAAGGCGCGAAGCTCGCCCGGCACCGCGATCCCGACGCCGTCGACCGCACGCTCGACACGATCGTCCACACGGGCCGCGACGCACTCGCCGAGTTGCGGCGGCTCCTCGAAGTCCTGCACGCCGGCCAGGCGGCGCGCAGCCCGCAGCCGACGCTCGACGAGCTGCGCGACCTCGTCGGGCAGTCCGGCCGGGACGTCACCCTCGACGTCACCGGCGACCCGGGCGAGCTGCCCGCGAGCGCCGCGCTGCAGGCGTACCGGATCGTCCAGGAGGCACTGACCAACATGATCAAGCACGCCCCGGCCGACGCGACCGGACGGGTCCGCGTCGCCTTCGAACCACCCCGCGTCCGGATCGAGGTGACGAACACCGGCGGCCGCGCGTCGCCGTCCCCGGCCTTGCCGTCGTCCGGCCACGGCCTGACCGGCATGCGCCAGCGCGTCGAGATGTACCACGGCGACCTGACCACCGGCCCGTTGCCCGACGGCGGCTACCGGGTGTGCGCGAGCCTGGTGGTCGGGTCGTGACCACCCGGATCCTGCTCTGCGACGACCAGCAGCTGGTCCGCGTCGGCCTGCGGATGATCGTCGAAAGCCAGGACGACCTCGAAGTCGCGGGCGAGGCGGCCAACGGCGAGGAAGCCGTCGCCCTGGCCCGGGAGCTGCGGCCCGACCTGGTGCTGATGGACGTCCGGATGCCGGTCCTCGACGGCGTCGCGGCGACCGCGCGCATCTGCGCCGAGCTGCCTGAGGTGCGCGTCCTGATCATCACGACCTTCGACCTCGACGAATACGCGTACGCGGCGTTGCGCGGCGGGGCCAGCGGGTTCCTGGTGAAGGACGCGCCGTCCGAGGAGATGCTCGTGGCCATCCGCGGCGTGCTGCGGGGCGACTCGATGGTCTCCCCGTCGGTCACCCGCCGGCTGCTCGACCGCTACCTCGCCGACGAGCGCGACCCGGTGGACACCGCCCGGCTCGACGCGTTGACGGAACGGGAGAAGGACGTTCTGGGCCTGGTCGCCCGCGGCCTCTCGAACGGCGAGATCGCGGCGAAGCTGTACATCGGCGAGACGACGGTGAAGACCCACGTGGGCCGCATCCTTGCCAAGCTGCGGCTGCGCGACCGGGTGCACGCGGTGGTGTTCGCCTACGAGTCCGGGCTGGTACGCCCTGGCTCCTGATCCGGCGGCCGCCAACGTCATGAAAGGGTCGTTCACCTCACCAGACGACATGAACGACCCTTTCATGACATCCCGCGGCGCCGAGAAGACCACGCGGCCAGCCACCCTGTCGCCAGAAGCGGTGAACGGGTCGTTCATGACCTCCGGGCGCAGGCGGCCCCGGAGTTCCTGACCCACGCCGTGGCGAACGGTGATTTCACCGGTTGGTGGCAGGATGAGGCCTATGCGGCGTGTGCTGGGTCTCATCGGTGTCGTGTCCCTGCTGGTCGCGGGCTGTTCGGGGGCCGCGAGCGAGCCGGTCCAGAGCGTGCCGCCCGCCGCGACGCCGGCGGCCTCGAGCGGGAAGTTCAAGGTCGAGACGGTGACGGCCGGGCTCGAGCACGGCTGGGACGTCGGGTTCCTGCCCGATGGGGGCATCCTCGTGCCGCAGCGGCCCGGCAAGCTCGCGCTGGTCCGCGACGGGAAAGCGGCCGAAGTCCGCGCCGACTTCTCCGACGTCCTGGTCAAGGGCGAAGGCGGGCTGCTCGGCATGGTCGTCAGCCCCGACTTCGCCACCAGCCGCGAGTTCATCACCTGCCAGGACCACCAGGAAGACGGCAAGGCCGTCGACATCCGGCTGGTCACGTGGAAGCTGGCCGACGACGGCGCAAGCGCGACCAAGGTGAAGAACCTGCTCACCGGCCTGCCGGTGAACCCCAGCGGCCGCCACTCCGGCTGCCGCCCGACGTTCGCGCCGGACGGGGCGCTGCTGGTCGGCACAGGCGACACCGCACGCGCGTCGATCTCGCAGGACCGCCACTCGCTCGGCGGCAAGGTGCTGCGGCTGGACGCGAAGACCGGGAACCCGCTGCCGGACAACCCGTTCATCACCTCGCCGGACCCGCGCGAGCGGCTGATCTACACCTACGGCCACCGCAACGTCCAGGGCGTGGCGATCCGCCCGGGCAACGGGCAGGTGATCACGGCCGAGCACGGGCCGACGTTCGACGACGAGGTCAACCTGCTCAAGCCGGGTGCCAACTACGGCTGGGACCCGTCCAAGGGCGGCACGGACACGAGCTACGACGAGAGCGTCCCGATGACCGACCTCAAGCGCTTCCCGGACGCGGTGAGTCCACTGTGGACGTCCGGCAAGATCACCGAGGCGATCAGCGGCGACGCCTTCCTGACCGGCGCCCAGTGGGGCCCGAACGACGGCGCGCTGGTCGTGGTGGCGCTGAAGGGCCAGAAGCTCCTGCTGTACCACTTGGACCCGGCGGGCAAGGTCCTCGACGTCACGCTCCCCCCGGAGTTCGACGACAAGTTCGGCCGCCTCCGCGCGGTCCGCAGCGGCCCCGACGGCGCGCTGTACGTGACGACGTCCGACGGCACCGACGACAAGCTGCTGAAGGTCACGCCGGCCTGACCGGTGGGTCACGGCGGCGTGACCATGAAAAAAACACACCGAGCCGGTGCCCGGAACACTGTCGTCCGGGGGTTCGATCGCGGAACATGGTTTGCACCAAGAGTTTTCGCCCGCCCCCGACGCGTGTTGGACGCGGTCCGAAGAAAGCGTTCCCGCGGCAGCACCGCGCCGGTCCCCGGGCGCCATCGCCGACCTGGCGATCGGGGACCGGCCTCCAGCCACGACCCCCGGCTCCGGCCGGGAGCACGAGAAGCCGCTAGTTACCCAGGTGAGCCCCGCCGTTGACGTGCACCACTTGGCCGGTGACGTGCCCGGCGGCGGGGCTCGCCAGAAACGCCACCACCGCGGCCACGTCTTCCGGCGTGCCCGGTCGCTTGTTCATCGTGTTGCCGATCAGCCACTCGCGACGGCGGTCGCTGAGCTGGCCGTGGAAGAACTCGGTGTCCCCGACCAGCCCGGGCGCGACGACGTTCGCGGTGATCCCGCGCGGGCCGAACTCCCTGGCCACGCTCACGTTCCAGCCCTCGACCGCGGCCTTCGCGGCACCGTAGGAACCCGCGCCGGTGTGGGCGGCGATCGAGCCGATCGTCACGATCCGCGCGCCGTCGGCGAAGCGCTCGCGCAGCGCGTGCGTCACCAGCGCCGCACTGACCACATTGGACCGGAGGTTCCGTTCGAACGCGGCCGCGAAGCCGGCGAGGCCTTCTCCGCCGGCGTCGAGGAAGTCGGTGTTGCCGCCGGCGTTGTTGACGAGCACGTCGACGCGGTCCGGCAACTCCGCCAGTGCGGCTTCGACGGCCGCGGGATCGGCGGCGTCGAACACGACGGGCCGCGCGCCCAGCAGCGTCGCGGCCTCGCTGAGCACCTGCTCCCGGCGGCCGGTGATGGTGACGCGCTCGCCGGCGAACGCGGCCGCGACCGCGTAGCCGATGCCCGTGCCGCCGCCGGTCACCACGACTTCCCTGGTGTTCCCCATGCCCCCGACCCTAGTGCCTAGGATCGGGGCATGACCAAGATCGATCCGGCCACGTCCGCACTCGTGCTCGTCGACCTGCAGGAGCGGATCGTGGCGTTGCCGACCACGCCCCACCGCGGCGAAGACGTGGTGCGGAACGCCCTGCGCCTGCGGAACGCCTTCCGCGAAGCCGGCGCGCCGGTGGTGATCGTGAAGGTGTCCCGCCCGGACAACCCGCCCGGCAGCGAGCTGGTCTTCGACGCGCAGGACGACAAGATCGTCACGAAGTACACGATCGGCGGCTTCGCCGGCACCGACCTGGACGAGTACCTGCGCGGCAAGGGCGTCCGCACGGTGTTCTTCGGCGGCATCGCGACGGAGTTCGGCGTCGAGTCGACCCTGCGCGCGGCCTCCGACCACGGCTACGACACGGTGGCGGTCTCCGACGCGATGACAGCGCTTTCCGACCTCTCCCACGAGAACGCGATCACGAAGATCTTCCCCCGCCTCGGCACGGTCACGACGACCGACGAGGTGCTGTCGTGATCGACAAGGTCGCCTGGCTGCACGTCGTGGACGGCCGGGTCCTGGCCGCGCGTTCCCGGGGCAAGGACAAGTTCTACCTGCCGGGCGGCAAACGCGAGCCGGGCGAATCGGACACCGAAACACTGGTCCGCGAAATCCGCGAAGAGCTGGACGTCGAGATCACCCCGTCGACGATCACCCCGGCCGGCACGTTCGAAGGCCAGGCCCACGGCAAAGCGGCGGGCACCCTGGTCCGGACGACGGCCTACACGGCGGAGTACACGGGCACGCTCAAGGCCAGCAGCGAAATCGAGGAGATCGCCTGGCTCACCCACGCGGACCGGCCGCGGGTCTCCCTGGTCGCCCAGCTGATCTTCGACCACCTGCACGACACCGGCCGGCTCAGCTGACGAGGAACTCCGCCACGTCCGCGCTGAACCGCCGCAGCTCCTCGCCCGGCGTGACAGGCGTCCGGACCGTGCACTCCCACCCGTGACGGCGCAGCGTCCACACGAGTTCGACCACGCGCCCGGTGTGCGCCGCGCTCAGTTCGAGGTCGCTGCGGAACGACGTCCAGGTTCGCGTGCCGGTCCAGCCGCGGAAGTCCCGGTCGAGGCCCGCCGCGAAGGTGTCGAGGCTGTCGCCGTGGAGGGTCTCCACGCTCACCTCGGCGGACAGGCCGTCGCCTTCCGCCCGGGCCGTGAACCAGACCAGGTCGCGTTCGGACCGGTCCAAGTCCACGAGGGTCAGCGTCACGCCCGCCCCCGGGACGACAAGCGTCATCCCAGCCGTAGCTTCGGCTTGTGCTCCAGGTGGGACAGCCCGTTCCAAGCCAGGTTCACCAGATGAGCCGCGACCTCGTCCCGCTTCGGCTTCCGCGCGTCCAGCCACCACTGGCCGGTCAGCGCGACCATCCCCACCAGCGCCTGGGCGTACAACGCCGCCAGCTTCTCGTCGTACCCCCGCGCCGCGAACTGCTGGGCCAGGATGTGCTCCACCTGGCTCGCGATGTCGTTCAGCACCGTCGAAAACGTCCCCGTCGAACTCGCCACCGGCGAATCCCGCACCAGGATGCGGAACCCGTCGTGGGAGTCCTCGACGTACGACAGCAACGCCGTCGCCGCCTGTTCGAGCATCACGCGGGGGTGGCCGCCGTGCAACGTGGACACCATGCGGTCCAGCAGGAGCTGGGTTTCGCGGTCGACGACCACCGCGTAGATGCCCTCTTTGCCGCCGAAGTGCTCGTACACCACCGGCTTCGACACGTTGGCGCGGTGGGCGATCTCCTCGATCGACGTGCCGTCGAAGCCCTTCTCGGCGAACAGGGCCCTGGCCACGTTCAGCAGCTGACGGCGCCGTTCGCTGCCGGTCATCCGCACCCTCGTCACCGGGGCGGCCGGACGTGCCCCGGTGACCTGCTGCTCTCGCTTCGAACGTCGTCTCCCCGCCACCGTGGCAGCCTAGTTGACTAGCCCTTTTCCGTCGCGATACGGGCCAGGCGCTGCGGCGTCGGCCAGCGGACGTCGTGCACCCAGCCGAACTTCTCGAAGATCCAGATGAGCCGCGCGGAGATGTCGATCTGGCCGCGCTTGACGCCGTGGCGGGCCGACGTCGGGTCGGCGTGGTGCAGGTTGTGCCACGACTCGCCGAACGAGAAGATCGCCAGCGGCCAGAAGTTGGCCGACTTGTCGCGGGCGGCGAACGGGCGCTCGCCGATCATGTGGCAGATCGAGTTGACCGACCAGGTCACGTGGTGCAGCACGCAGATGCGCACCAGGCCCGCCCAGAAGAACGCGGTGACCGCGCCCCACAGCGACCACGAGATGAGCCCGCCCAGCAGCGCCGGCAGCAGCAGGCTGACCAGCGACCACAGCCAGAACAGGTCGTCGACCTTCTTGATCGCCGGGTCCTTGACCAGGTCCGGGGCGAAGCGCTCGGCGTTGGTCTGGTCGCGCTCGAACAGCCAGCCCATGTGCGCGTGCCAGAAGCCCTTCGCGATGGCCCACGGCGAGGTGCCGAACGCCCACGGCGAGTGCGGGTCGCCGTCGCGGTCGGAGAACGCGTGGTGGCGGCGGTGGTCGGCGACCCAGGTGATCACCGGGCCCTGCAGGGCGATGCTGCCCGCGATGGCCATGAACACGCGCAGCCACTGCTTGGCCTTGAAGGAGCCGTGCGTGAAGTAGCGGTGGTACGACACCGTGATGCCGAGCCCGCTGATCGCGTAGAACACCACGAAGATGCCGACGTCGACCCAGCTCAGTCCCCAGCCCCAGGCGAACGGCACCGCGACCAGCAGTGCCACCAGCGGCGCGATCACGCCGAAGTAGACCGACAGCTGGACGCCGATTCCGCGCTTGCCGTCGATGACGGGCTTGGGCCCCTTCGCCGCCGGCGGATCCCCGGCGGGCTGAGAACGGTCGAGCGTGGCCGTCATACGCTTCACTTCTTCCTACACTGGCGCCCTTACGAAGGGTGACCTAACCTACGATGCCGTAAGTTACGGTACAGGAGGTTCGGGCCCCTGGGGAGTGCCCGAACCCACACACCGGTCGTTCGAACCCGGGTACCCGGCGGACGGGCCGCTAACGCATCCCCCGCGCGGACGACACCCGATCGTCGCTATCCTGACCAGGATCGATCCGCCGTAGTGTAATCGGCAGCACTTCAGATTTTGGTTCTGACAGTTCAGGTTCGAATCCTGGCGGCGGAGCAGCAGAAGGACCGGAAACCCACGAGACCGGGAGGTTGGCGCTGACCGACGAGGCGACCGACCCGGTGGCGGCCAGGCGTCCCGCCCTGGCCGAGATGTCCGACGCCTGGCTCGTCGGGCGCGCGCGGGAGCTGATCGCCGCCGTCCAGCGGCAGGAGTACACGCAGCAGCTCCAGATCGTCGAGCTGATGGACGAGCTGCTCGACGAGACCCAGCGCCGCGGCGAGCCGACCATGGTCGCGCAGCTGCTGCGCGCGTCCGCCATCGCGCGGCTGATCACCAAGGGCCTGGCCGCCGAGGCCGAGCCGCGGCTCGACGAGATGCTCGCGCACACCCGGCGGCACGGCCTCGCGCTGCTGCGGGCCGACGCGCACGCGTTGCGCGGGCGCCGGCTGGTCATCGCCGCGCAGGAGGACCCCGCGCTCACCGAGATCGCCCGCGCGCTGGCGATCCTCGACGACTCCGCGATCCCGAACCGGCAGGTCGGCATCCGCGCCTGGAACCGGATGCTGTGGTCGACGCTGAACGACTGCTGGATCGTGCTGAACCAGCTCGGCGTCTACGAGGCCGCCGAAGAGGTCATCGGCCGCGCCGCGAGCGCGATCCGCGAGAGCGCGAGCCCGCACGAGATCACGCTGCAGCTGATGAACCGCGTCAAGATGCTGCTGGGCTGGGGCCTGCGGCTGGAGCGGATCGACGAGTACGACGAGAGCGCCGAGAAGTTCCGCACGGCCGCGTCCATGGCCGTCGCCGCCGAGGGGCCGTTCACCGAGTCGCTGTTCCCGCGGCGGGCGAACGTCCCGGCCGTCGACCAGGTGGGCGTCCTCGCCGCCGCGCAGGCGCTGCACAACCCGACCACCGACCAGATCGACCGGCTCCGGCAGCTGCACGAAGGCACCGGCTACCCGGGCGAACGCGAGATCGTCGCGATCGCGCTGGCCCGCTGCCTGGACAAGGGCGGCCGCCGCGAAGAGGCCCTCGACGTGCTGCGCTCGGCCCGCGAATTCCTCGGCGACGACACCTCGCAGCCGTCGATGCGGCTCAACATCGCCCGCGAGCTGGCCCGGCTCGACACGAGCCCGGACTACGCATCGGGCGCGAGCCAGTCGCTGATCGACTACGCGACCCGCCTCGAGACCGAGATGTGGAGCCTGCGCGAGTCGCAGATCGCCACGCTGAACGCCCGCCGGGAGCACGAACGGCTGTCCGCCGAGCACGGCGCCATCACCCAGCAGGCGCTGCAGGACCCGCTCACCGGCCTGCCGAACCGGCGCGCGCTGGACGAGAAGCTGCGCCAGCTCGCCTCGTCGGCCGACGCGCAGCCGCTCGCCGTCGCGCTGGTCGACCTCGACGGCTTCAAGGGCGTCAACGACAAGCAGTCGCACGCCGAAGGCGACAACGTGCTGCGTGTCGTCGCGAGCACGCTCCGTGACGCCCTGCGCGGGGACGACCTGGTGGCGCGCTACGGCGGCGACGAGTTCATCGTGCTGCTGCCGGGCACGCCGGCGTCCGCGGCGAAGATGGCGCTGGGCCGGGCCGTGAAGTCCGTCGCAGGCCTGCCGCACCACCTCTCGCACGGCGTCACGCTGTCGATCGGGCTCGTTTCGCTGCGGCCGCAGGAGCGCGGCGAGCAGGTCCTCGCCCGCGCGGACGCGGCCATGTACCAGGCGAAACGCGGTGGCGGCAACCAGGTGGCGTCGGCGAACTCGATGGCCGCCGACCCGGCGGCCGCGTGGGCGGCCGAGGCCCCTCCGACCGACCCCGCGTGGGACGCCGACGAGCACAGTTAGGATCGGTGCCCGACAGAAGCCACTTTCTGGTTACCGTTGGGAGCGCCGTTGACCGGCCCGCTGAGCACGTTGATCCTCGCCGCGGGTGAGGGCACCCGCATGCGTTCCTCGACGCCCAAGGTGCTGCACCCGATCGCCGGGCGTCCCCTGGTCGAGCACGCCGTCCGGGCCGCCGCCGGGCTGGACCCCGAGCACCTCGTGGTCGTCGTCGGCCACGGCCGCGAAGCCGTCGGCGAGCACCTCGCCCAGGTCGCAGGCGCCCTCGGCCGCGCGGTGGGCACCGCGGTGCAGGACCAGCAGAAGGGCACCGGCCACGCCGTGTCCTGCGCGCTCGCCACCCTGCCCGCCGACCTGACCGGCACCGTGCTCGTCAGCTACGGCGACGTCCCGCTGCTCGACACCGAGACCCTGCGCGCCCTGCTCGAGGAGCACATCGAGGCGAAGAACGCGGTCACCGTGCTCACCGCCGTGGTCGCCGACCCGACCGGCTACGGCCGCATGGTGCGCGACGCGGCGGGCAAGGTCACCGGGATCGTCGAGCACAAGGACGCCACCCCGGAGCAGGCGGAGATCACCGAGATCAACTCCGGCGTGTACGCGTTCGACGCCGCCGTGCTGCGGGACGGCCTCTCGCGGCTCTCGACCGACAACGCGCAGGGCGAGCTGTACCTCACCGACGTCCTGGGCATCGCGAACGGCGACGGCCTGCACGTCGGCGCGCTGGTCGTCGACGACCCGTGGCTGACCGAGGGCGTCAACGACCGGGTCCAGCTGTCGGTGCTCGGCGCCGAGCTCAACCGCCGGATCGTGCGGCGCTGGCAGCGCGAGGGCGTCACGGTCGTCGACCCGGCCACGACGTGGATCGACGCCGGCGTCACCCTCTCGCGTGACGTCGTCATCGAGCCGGGCGTGCAGCTCAAGGGCACGACGTCGGTCGGCGAGGGCACGACGGTCGGCCCGGACAGCACGCTGACGAACATGACCATCGGCGCCCGCGCCTCCGTGGTCCGCGTGCACGGGTCGGACTCCGAACTCGGCGACGGCGTCAACGTCGGCCCGTTCACCTACCTGCGGCCCGGCACCAAGCTGGGCGAGAAGGGCAAGCTCGGCGCGTTCGTCGAGACGAAGTCCGCCGACATCGGCGCCGGCACGAAGGTGCCGCACCTGACCTACGTCGGGGACGCCACGATCGGCGAGCACAGCAACATCGGCTGCTCCAGCGTGTTCGTGAACTACGACGGGGTGAACAAGCACCGCACCGTTATCGGGTCGTATGTCCGGTTGGGCGCGGACAACACGTTCGTCGCCCCGGTGCAGGTCGGTGACGGCGCTTACAGTGGAGCGGGTGCCGTGATCCGCGAAGACGTCCCGCCGGGCACACTCGCGGTGTCGGCGCCGCCGCAGCGCAACATCGAAGGCTGGGCGATCCGGCGCAGGCCGGGTACGCCCGCGGCGGAAGCGGCCCAGGCCGCGCTCGACGCCGAGTCAGCAGCAGGAACCGACGGGGAGTCGCCAGCATGAGTCCGAAGCAAGGCACGCCGAAGAAGAATCTGATGCTCTTCTCCGGACGCGCGCACCAGGAGCTCGCCGAAGAGGTGGCCGAGCACCTCAACGTGACGATCACCCCGCAGACGGCGCACACGTTCGCCAACGGCGAGCTGTTCGTCCGGTTCGAGGAGTCCGTCCGCGGCACCGACGCCTTCGTCATCCAGGCGCACACCACGCCCATCAACGAGTACGTGATGGAGCAGCTGATCATGGTGGACGCGCTCAAGCGGGCGAGCGCGAAACGGATCACCGTGGTGATGCCGTTCTACCCGTACGCGCGCCAGGACAAGAAGCACAAGGGCCGCGAGCCGATCTCGGCGCGGCTGATCGCGGACCTGTTCAAGACCGCCGGCGCCGACCGGATCATGACGGTCGACCTGCACACCGCGCAGATCCAGGGCTTCTTCGACGGCCCGGTCGACCACCTGATGGCGCAGACCGTGCTGGCCGACCACATCAAGGCCACCTACGGCGACGCCGACATCACGGTCGTCTCGCCGGACTCGGGCCGCGTGCGGCTGGCGGAGAAGTGGGCGCAGCAGCTGGGCGACCGGCCGATCGCGTTCATCCACAAGACGCGCGACCCGGACAAGCCCAACCAGGCCGTGGCCAACCGCGTGGTCGGCAAGGTCGAGGGCAAGCTCTGCGTCCTGATCGACGACATGATCGACACCGGCGGCACGATCGTGAAGGCCACCGAGGCCCTGATCGACGAGGGCGCGGCGGACGTCGTCATCGCGACGACCCACGGCATCCTCTCGGACCCGGCGACCGAGCGCCTCTCGCAGTGCAAGGCGCGCGAGGTCATCGTGACGAACTCGCTGCCGATCCCGGAAGAGAAGCGGTTCCCGGGCCTGACGGTCCTGTCGATCGCCCCGATGCTGGCGGAGGCCATCCAGCAGGTCTTCGAGGACGGCTCGGTGACTTCGCTGTTCGACGGCAACGCCTGAGAGAACGGCCGGGAAGCCCGCTCACCCTTCGTGGTGGGCGGGCTTTCCGCTGCCCGCGAAAGGCGGTTCCCCCCGCCACCCGCCCGCCGCTAACGTGCCATTCATGGGGAAATTCACATTCGGGGTCAGCCTCCGCGAAATCAGCGACCGGAAATCGTGGATCGACCGGTGCCGCCGGGCCGAAGAACTCGGCTACGACGTCATCACCGTGCCCGACCACCTCGGGAACGGGAGAATGGCGCCGTTTCCGGCGCTCGCGATGGCCGGGGCCATCACGGAACGGCCGCGGCTCGGGACCCTCGTTTCCAACGTGCCGTTCTACAACCACGCGCTCTTCGCGCGGGAAGCGTCATCAACGGCCGCGCTGCTCGACGGCAGGCTCGACCTGGGGCTCGGGGCCGGCCACATGAAAGCCGAGTTCGACGCCGCCGGGCTGCCGTGGCACAAGGCGTCCGAGCGGATCGACTACCTCGACGAAAGCCTCGTCCACCTGCGGAAGCACTTCGAAGCCGAGGGAATCCCGCTGCCCCGCCTGCTCATCGCGGGCAACAGCGACGGCGTGCTCGGCCTGGCCGCGGAGCACGCGGACGTCGTCGGGTTTTCCGGGCTCCGGCAGCAGCCCGGGAAACCGCCGGGCACCTTCAAGTTCGACAACGCCGAAGCGATGGACGAGCGGATTTCGTACGTCCGAGGGAAAGCGCACCGCGAAATCGAGTTCAACATGCTGGTCCAGCACGTCGAAATCACCGGCGACCGGCGCGCGGCCGCCGAGGCGTGGCACGAAAAAACGAAGCGGAGCACCGTCGCCGACGCCGGCGAACTCCTCGACGCGCCGCAGCTGTTGCTGGGCACGGTCGAGGAGATCGCCGGGCAGCTGGTGGCGCGGCGCGAACGCTACGGCTTCACCTACATCAGCGTGTTCGAGCCGGCGCTCGAAACGTTCGCGCCGGTGCTGGCGGAGCTCAGTAAGCGACCGTGAAGCGCGCGCGGCTGTGCTTCGGCCGCTCGATCTCGTCGACGTAGGCGATCGCGTAGTCGTCGCCGCCGATGAAGGACCGGCCGTTCTCGTCCGTCAGCAGGACGTCGCCGCCGAGGCGGAACTTCTCCGTGCGCTCGCCCGGGACCCAGGCGCCGAACTCGGCGGCGGGGCTGACGTAGAACCAGTCGAGGTCTTCCGGCTGCTCGCGCAGCAGGTACAGCACCTCGGCGTGGTTGCCGGCCTCTTCCTTGTACTCGGCCGGGAACTCCGGGGTGTCGAACAGCCGCGGGCCGCCCTCGGCGACCAGCAGGCTCGACGCCCCGCCCACGAACGACAGCCGGGCGCCGTGCTCGCGCGCGGCGCGGACCAGCCCGGGCACGGCGTCGATGAGCTTCTTGCCGTCGATCGCGCGGGCCGGCGTCGCGACCACGATCACGTCGGCGTCCTTCGCGACCTGCGCGACGAACTCCTCGTCGTGCAGCGAACCCTGCCGCGCCTCGACGCCCTCGGGCACCGCGCCCTCGTGGCGCGAGACCCCGACGACCTCGTGCCCGCGGCGCAGCGCCTCGGCGCCGATCTTGCCGCCCGCGTACCCCGTCGCCCCGAAAACCACCAGCTTGGCCATGGAAATCTCCTCGTTCGAATTCGGCCTTCGCGGCCGATGTTAAGAACGGAAGATCACGTACTTCAACGGGAGCAACGCACCCCCGGGTAGGTGTCCAGGTCAGCCGCCGAGACCGGCGAACTCCGCGGCCACCTTCTGCTTCACGGCGTTCGCGTCGAGCGCCGCGCGGACCTCCGCGGTCGCGTTCGGCTTGGACAGCACCTGGTAGCTGGCCGTCTTGTTGGGCAGCTTGAACTTGACCGTGCAGGACATCTTGACCGTCGCGTACGGCTCGGCGTCGGCCGCGGCCGTGCACGTCTGCGCGCCGAGCGAGTCGGCGCTCACCTCGACCGAGAGGTTGATGTGCACGACGCTCTTCTCGCCCCCCGCCGGCGAGCCGACCACGCTGGTGGAGACGTCGACCGTCGTCGTGCAGGAGCCGACGAAGTCCTTGCAGTCGAGCTTGTCGTTGGTGACCACGGCGCTGGCCTGGACCAGGCCCTCGAACGGCGAGCCGAGCGCGCCGACGGCGGTGTCGAGGTCGGTGTGGAACGTCTTCAGCGCGTCCCCGGTGAGCGCGGCGACCTGGAACTCGGCGCCGTACTTCGGCCCGGCCTGCGGGTCGAGCAGCGCCGGCGCGAAGCTGACGACGCGGTTCGGCTTGGCCGCGGTGACGCGCAGGACGCTCGGCGCGGCGCCGAGCTGGTAGACCTCGGTCCCGTCCGCGAGCTTCTGCTTGACCGGCTCGCCCAGCCGGTCGAGGCCGGGCAGCGCCTTGCGCAGGCCGTCGGCGAGCGCGGCGGGGGCGAACCGGGCCGCCGGGTCCAGCGGCAGCTCGGAGCCGAGCGAGCGCACCCAGCTCGTGCCGAACTGCGTGCCCTCGTCGATCGCGTGCGCCTTCCAGTAGTCGGCGTCGGCCTGGAGGTAGAACTGGCCGCCGGCGGCCGTGACCTGGACGATCCCGCCTTCCAGCGGCAGGCCGCCGGTGGCGGTGCCGCCGCGGGTGACCCGGAACTGCTGCTCGGCGCCCTTGACCGTGGCCTTGAGCGCGACCGCGGGGGCCTGGCCCAGCGCGGTCAGCGCGGCGTCGACCGCGGTGCGCTGCTCGGCGCGGCGCTCCGCCGTCTGCCGGTCGGCCGCGGAGACGCCGGCGCTGCCGGGGACCGCCACCTGGCAGCCCGCCAGCAGTCCGCCCAGCAGCAGCACGGCCACCGCCGTGCCCCGTCCAGCCCGCATTGCCCCTCACTCTCCCGCGGTGCCCGAGCGCACCTGAATCCGGTGAAGTCCCGCCGCCGGGTTCGTGTCGTCACGCACCGGGGTTCAGGAGGGTTCTAGCCTGGCCGGTGCCCCCGCCGCAACCCACCGTGATGAGGTTGGTTTACACTCTTGAGGTTGTCTCGGCGAGGCGGGGCCCTTCTGGGGTGCCCGGCGTGATCGACGCGGCGGCTCGAGTAGCCCCGGCTGTCGTGCACGCCCGAAACTCGCCGCCGAACGCAACCGCCTGAACAGAACAACGCAAGCATCCCCGCCGCAGCATGCTGTCTCCCGCACCATGTTCGTGATTTGAAGGAGTGCCACACCGTGTCCGAGGTACGTCTGTCCGTCGAGCCGCGCACCGAGTTCGGCAAGGGCGCCGCGCGTCGCACGCGTCGCGCCGGCAAGATCCCCGCCGTGCTGTACGGCCACGGCTCGGACCCGCGGCACTTCGCGCTGCCGGCCATCGAGTTCGCCCGCGTCGTCCGCGAGAACGGCTCGAACGCCGTCATCACCCTGGACCTGGAGGGCGCCAGCGAGCTGGCCCTGACCAAGACCATCGTGGTGCACCCGCTGAAGAACTACATCGAGCACGTCGACCTGCTGGTCGTCAAGCGCGGCGAGAAGGTCACCGTCGACGTCCCCGTCGTCGTCACCGGCAACCCCGGCCCCGGCGGCCTGGTCAACCAGGACGTCGACAGCCTGCAGGTCGAGGTCGAGGCGCTGCACATCCCGGAGCAGTTCGAGGTTTCGATCGAGGGCGCCGAGGTCGGCACCCAGATCCTCGCGGGCCAGGTCGAGCTGCCCCAGGGCGCGACCCTGGTCACCGACCCGGAGGCGCTGGTCGTGGCCGTCAACGAGCCGCAGCGTGAAGAGGCCGCCGACGACGAGGCCGCCGAGGGCGAAGAGTCCGCCGAAGCGGCCGAATAATAGAATCACCGCGTGACCGAAGACCTGCCTGGGGCCGGCGAGCTGATCTTGCTCGCCGGCCTCGGCAATCCCGGACCCCAGTACGCCGGAAACCGGCACAATGTCGGGTTCATGGTGCTGGACGAACTCGCCTCCCGCATCGGCGGCAAGTTCAAGGCGCACAAGACCGGTGGCGAGGTGCTCGAAGGCCGGCTGGCCGGCCGCCGCGTCGTGCTGGTGAAGCCGCGGTCGTACATGAACCTCTCCGGCGGCCCGGTGGTCGGCGCGGCGCGGTTCTACAAGGTGCCGCCGACCGGCGTCGTGGTGGTGCACGACGAGCTGGACGTCGATTTCGGGGCGCTGAAGCTGAAGTTCGGCGGCGGCGACAACGGCCACAATGGACTCCGCTCGATCACGAAGTCGCTCGGCACCCGCGACTACTACCGCGTGCGGTTCGGCATCGGCCGACCGCCCGGCCGCCAGGACCCGGCGGACTTCGTGCTGAAGGACTTCTCGACGGTCGAGCGCAAGGAGCTCCCGTTCGAGGTGGACCGGTGCGCGGACGCGACCGAGGCACTCGTCGGCACCGGCCTGGCGGCCGCGCAAAACGCCTTCCACGCGGGCTGACATGGGTGGGATGGTGAAGCCATGACCCCTGACGAAGTCCGGGCGATCGCTTTCGGCAAACCCCGGTTCGGCCGGCGCGGCTACAACGAGGACGAGGTCGACGCGTTCCTCGACCTGATCGCCGAGGCGCTGTCCGGCCGCAACATCCTGACCGCGGACGACATCCACTACGTCGAGTTCACGATCATGCCGGTCGGCATGCGCAGTTACGACCAGGGCCAGGTCGACCTGTTCCTGGACGAGGCCGAGGCGGCGCTGGTCGAGCTGCGCAACCCGCGGCCGGTGGTCGAGGAGCCGCGTCCGCAGGGCCCGCGGAAGTGGTTCGGGCGCACCTAACGGTGTGAAACGGGCCACACAGCGCTGCGTAGTCCCGGCTCACTCACAGGCGGACGGCGACCGCCCGTCGGGGTGAGCTTCGGGGTCCGCCCCTTCCGGGGGAGCCTGTTCGCGGGCTAGGACGGTGTACGGCAGTTCGCACCGCCCAACCCCGGAATCGGAGAGTTGCATGTCGTTCACCGCCGAAGACCTCGCCGAGGTCACCTTCGGTAACGCCCCGATCGGCCGCCGTGGCTACGCGAAGCACGAGGTCGACGAGTTCGTCCGGCGGATCGCCAAGACGTTCGCCGAGGAGGACGACCTGACCGCCGCCGAAGTGCACCACGTGATGTTCTCGAAGCCGCTGATCGGCAAGCGCGGCTACGACGAACGCGAAGTGGACGAGTTCCTCGACGCGGTCGAGGACCAGCTCGCCTCGCGCACCGGCCACGCCCCGGACCTGCCGGGCGCCCGCACCCCCGCGGAGGCGACGACCGAGCGCGCCACCCCGCCCACCCTGCGAGCCGAACGCCTCCAACAGCGCTAGAGCGGAGCTTTCACGTGAAAGCTCCGCCTCCAGGTGGGAGCTTTCACGTGAAAGCGACGCGTCAGGCGTCCGCGTTCTTCTTGATCTTGTCCGCGAACTGCGTGGCCGTGGCCGCGCGCTTGACCTTGCCCGACGGCGTCTTCGGCAGGCTGCCCGCCGGGAGCACGACCACCGCGTACGGGCGCATGTCGACCGCGTCGCGGACCCGGGCCGAGACCTGCTTCATCAGGTCCTTCTCGGCCTCGGCGTCGCCCGCCAGCTTCGACTCGACGACCACCGCGAACCGCTCGCGGCGGCTGCCCGCGTCCAGCCGGACCGCGACCGCGTTGCCGGCTCGCACCCCTTCGACCGAGGTCGCCGCGCGCTCGATGTCCGTCGGGTAGAGGTTGCGGCCGCCCATGATGATGACGTCCTTGCGGCGGCCGCAGATGACGATCTGGCCGTCGACCAGGTAGCCGAGGTCGCCGGTGTTGAGCCAGCCGTTCTCGTCCTGCGTGGCCAGCGGCCCGTCCATGGTCAGGTAGCCGGGCGTCACGGCCTCGCCGCGCAGCCGGATCTCGCCGACTTCGCGGTCGCCGACGCGCTGACCGGCCTCGTTCACGATCTCCGCTTCGAGCCCGTCCAGCGGACGGCCGAGCAGCGCGAACGACCGGACGTCGTCGGTGCCGCGCCGCGGGTCGCCCTCGGGGACCGGCACCGCGCGGTTGTCGGCCTCGAGCGCGTCGGCTTCGACGACGTCGAGGGTCAGCCCGGTGAACAGCGGCGCGAACGAGACCGCGAGGGTCGCCTCGGCCATGCCGTAGGCCGGGAAAACGCATTCCGCCGGCATCTTGAACCGGGCACCGGCGTCGACGAACGTCTGGACGGCGGTTTCGTCGATGGGCTCGGCGCCGTTGAGGGCGATGCGCAGCTTCGAGAGGTCGAACTCGTCGTCGTCCTCGACGCGGGCCATCCGGCGCCCGACGATCGCGTAGGCGAAGTTCGGCGCCGCGGTCGTGGTGCCGTGGTACTTGGTGATCAGCCGGGGCCAGATCAACGGCCCGGACAGGAACTCGACCGGCGTGATCTTGACGAGCTCGACGCCGAAGGTCATCGGCACGGTCAGGAAGCCGACCATGCCCATGTCGTGGAAGGTCGGCAGCCAGGACACCATCACGTCGACGTCGAAGTCGAACTCCGCGCGGTCGACCATGGCCTTGACGTTGGAGTACAGGTTGCCGTAGGTGATCCGCACGGCCTTCGGGTCGGCGGTGGACCCGCTGGTCAGCTGCAGCAGCGCGGTTTCGCCCTCGTCGGTGACGACGACGTCTTCGAGCGGCTCGGCGCCGGTCAGGTCGCTGATCAGCCGGTAGCCGATGCCCTTCTCGGCCAGCACCGGCGCGAGCTGGTCGAACGGCTCGCCCAGCAGCACCAGGTTCGACCCGATCATCCCGAGCACCCGCACGGTGTCCTCGGCCCACTCGGCCAGATCGGTGCGCGGCGTCGGCTGGTGCAGCATGGTGACGCTGCCCCCGGCCAGCCAAACGGCCTGCACGGTCGGCGCGATCAGCACCGGCGCCGCGGCGAGCACCGCGACGGCACCCCCGCGCTCGAACCCGCCTGCCACCAGCCCACCGGCGATCCGCCGCGCCTCCTGGTGCACCTCGGCCCAGGTCCGCCGGACCGGCTCCGTCGGCTCCCCCGTGACCATGCCCCGCTGCTGTCCCCGCCCCGTCGCGGTGGCGACCAGCGTGTCCACGAACCTGCTCATGGCGGGAACATTACTGGGACACCCGCACGGTTCGCGTGCCAACGCGTGAACAACTGTCACTCCAGCAGTTCGGAAGTCTCCAGCCAGCGGGCTTCGACGTCCTCGATCTCGCCCTGCACGCCCTTCAGCTCGGCGTTCAGCTCCATCAGCTTCGCCGGATCCGTCGCCGCCGCAAGCAAGGACGCGTGGAGCTTCTCCTCCTTGCCGTGCAGCTGGTCGAGCTTGCGCTCCAGCCGGCCAAGCTCCTTCTGCGCCGCCCGGAGATCCGCCGCGGACTTCTTCGCCTCCACCTTCGCCGCGGAGGGGGCCGGGCCCGTGACCTCCTTGGCGGCCGAGCGGCGGTTCAGGTACTCCTCGATGCCGCCGGGGAGGTGGGTGATGCGGCCGTCGCCGAAGAGGGCGACGATCGTGTCGCAGACACGTTCGACCAGGTAGCGGTCGTGCGAGACCACGACCATCGTGCCCGGCCAGCCGTCCAGGAGGTCTTCCAGCTGCTGCAGGGTGTCGATGTCCAGGTCGTTCGTCGGCTCGTCCAGCAGCAGCACGTTCGGCTCGGCCATCAGCAGGCGGCACAGCTGCAGCCGGCGCCGCTCGCCGCCCGAGAGGTCGCCGACCGGGGTCCACTGGCGGGCCTGGGGGAAGCCGAGCTTCTCGCCCAGCTGCGACGCCGTCATCTCCTGCTTGCCGAACACCACGCGGCCGGCCACCTGCTCGATCGCCTGCAGCACGCGCAGGTCGCCGGGCAGGTCGTCGAGCTCCTGGCGCAGGTGCGCGAGCGCGACCGTCTTGCCCTCGATCCGGCGGCCGGTCGACGCCTCGACGTCGCCGCCGAGCAGCTTCAGCAGCGACGTCTTGCCCGAGCCGTTCACGCCGACCAGGCCGATCCGGTCGCCCGGGCCGATGCGCCAGGTGACGTGGTCGAGCAGCGTCCGCTCGCCCACCGCGTACGTCGTGTCTTCCAGCTCCAGCACCGTTTTGCCGAGGCGTCGCTTGGCGAACGCCTGCAGCTCGACGGAATCGCGCGGCGGCGGCACGTCGGCGATCAGCGCCTCGGCCGCTTCGACGCGGTAACGCGGCTTCGACGAGCGCGCCTGCGGGCCGCGGCGCAGCCACGCCAGCTCCTTGCGGGCCAGGTTCTGCCGCTTCTCCTCGGCCGTCGCGGCCAGCCGCGCGCGCTCGGCGCGGGCGAAGATCCAGTCGGCGTAACCGCCTTCGTACTGCTCGACGCGGCCGTTCGCGACCTCCCACGTCAGCGTCGCGACGGTGTCGAGGAACCACCGGTCGTGCGTGACGACCACGACCGCGACCCGCCGCGAGAGCAGGTGGTCGGCGAGCCAGCGGACACCTTCGACGTCGAGGTGGTTGGTCGGCTCGTCGAGCACGACCAGGTCGAGCTCCCCGGTCAGCGCGGCGGCCAGCGAAACGCGGCGCCGCTCGCCGCCGGAGAGGTTCTTCGTGGGGGTGTCGAGCCCGATCGCGGTGATCCCCAGTCCGTCCACAATGGACCGCACGCGCGCGTCGGCGGCCCACTCGTGCTCGGCGCCGTAGCGTTCGAGGACGACGTCGCCGACCGTGCTGCCGTCCGGCAGCTCCGTGCGCTGGGTGACGACCGCCATCCGCAGGCCGCCGACGTGGCTCACCCGCCCGGAATCCGGCTCGGCGAGTCCGGAAAGGACTTCCAGGAGCGTGGTCTTGCCACCGCCGTTGAGCCCGACGACGCCGATGCGCTGCCCGGCCGCGACTCCGAGCGACACGCCGTCCAGGAGCGGGCGAATCCCGTAGGACTTGCTCACCGACTCCAGGTTGACCAGGTTGGCCATCCGCTAGCCGATCCTTTCCACGATCGAAAACCGCGTCGCCACGACCTGCGTCGTGTCGTCCACGGTGAATTCCGGATCCTCCACGGCGGCGCGCATTTCGGCGCTCTGCCAGAACTCCTCGTGCCCGGCGCGCCACTCGGCGACGCTCGTGAAACCCTCGCCTTCGCCGAGCGCGTGCCGGAGGTCCACTTCGGACAGTGGGAGAACACGCACCTCGGCGGTCTCGATGACCGCGACCCCGGCGCCGGCGGAGTCGAGCACGAGTTCGCGCTCGCCCACGGAAGGCAACGCTTCGCCCGCCCGCTCGTATTCCACCAGCAGTGCGGAGGTCGTCGTCTTTTCCCCGGCCAGGATCGCCGCGACCAGCTTGTCGCGCAGCGGGCCGGGGAACGCGAATTCCGCGTGCTTCACGCGTGCACCCGCGGCGGTGCCGGGCGCGGGGCGTCGTCGCCGCCGACCACCCGGGCGCCGGGGACCGGGCCGTGGGCCACGCGGACCGTGCGGCAGACGCCGGCACCCGAGAGCTCCGCGGCGACCTCCACCGCCGACTGCGCGTCTTCGCAGAGGAACGCGCAGGTCGGGCCGGAGCCGGAGACCGTGCCCGCGAGCGCGCCCGCGTTGACGCCCGCCCGGAGCGTGCGGCGCAGCTCGGGCCGCAGCGAAACCGCCGCCGCCTGGAGGTCGTTGCCCAGCAGGAGCGCCAGCTGGCGCGGGTCGCCCGAGGCCAGCGCCTCGACGACCGGCGTGTGCGACCCGATCCGCGGCGGGTTGCCCGCCTCGCGCAGCCGGTCCAGCTCCTTGAACACCTTCGGCGTCGACAGGCCCTCGGAGTCGAACGCCAGCACCCAGTGGAACGTGTGCCGCGACAGCACCGGGACGAGGTGCTCGCCGCGGCCGGTGCCCAGCGCGGTGCCGCCGTAGAGCGCGAACGGGACGTCGCTGCCCAGTTCCGCCGCGATGCCGGCCAGCTCGTCGCGCGTGACGTCGAGGTTCCACAGCGACGCGAGCCCGACCAGGGTCGCCGCCGCGTCGGCGCTGCCGCCCGCCATGCCGCCGGCGACCGGGATGCCCTTGCGCAGCACCACCCGGACCTTGGGCTCGCCGGTGCGCCCGACGTGCGCGGACAGGGCTTCGACCGCCCGCCAGGCCAGGTTTTCCGGCCCGGTCGGGACGGCGCCCTCACCCTCGCCGTAGACCTCGATGCCGGGCTCGTCGGTGACCGCGACGGTCACCTCGTCGGTCAGCGACAGCGCCTGGAACACGGTCACCAGCTCGTGGTAACCGTCTTCGCGCAGGTCGTCGACCGAAAGGTGCAGGTTGACCTTGGCCGGGACCCGGACGGTGACTGGGGGCGGAACTACGGCGAGCACCCGACCAGCCTACGTGTCCGCGTTCCGACCAGGAGAAAGGATGTCGAGCCCGACGGCCAGCGCGACGTCCGGCGGGGTTTCCGGGCCGTCTTCGGCGCCGGCGAGCTGCACGGCGACCAGCGCGAGCCGCGCGCGCAGGCTCGCTTCGGGGGTGTCGGACCCGCCGCGCAGCAGGTCGTGGAGCCGGAGCATCCGGTCCGCGAGGCCGGCGCCCGCGGCGATGGCCTTCAACGCCGTCGCGTTGCGCTGCACCAGGCCGATGACCGGGCCGAACCGGCGCTCGACCAGCCCGGCGTACTCGGTGAGCAGCGCCTCGGGCCGGGTTTCGCGTGCGAGGAGATCGTCGAGCGCCGCGCCCCAGTCCTCGAGGAGGCTGGTGACGATGTCCTCCTTCGTGCGGAAGTGGTAGTACAGCGCGGCTTTCGTCACTTCCAGGCGCTCGGCGATCTCCCGCAGCGAGCTGCCCTCGTACCCCTGTTCGGCGAACAGTTCGAGCGCGACGCGCTGGATGCGTTCGCGCGTGTCGGTGCGCCGCCCGGCCATGCCCTGCTCCTCAACTTACTTGACGGCCGACTAGTAATCACTTAGCTTGGCATTGCTTGTCGGCCGACAAGCAATGCATCCACAGCTTACCCGGGGGTTCACCATGACCACGATCGCGCCACCGCGCGTCGCGGGCCGCTGGCTCGCACTCGCCGCGCTGGGCCTGGCCCAGCTGATGGTCGTGCTGGACACGACCGTCGTGAACATCGCCCTGCCCTCGGCCCAGCGCGCGCTGGGCCTGTCCGACACCGGCCGCCAGTGGACGATTTCGGCGTACACGCTGGCGTTCGGCGGCCTGCTGCTGCTCGGCGGCCGGCTGGCCGACCGGCTCGGCCGCCGCACCACCCTGCTCGCCGGCATCGCCGGGTTCGCCGTGGCCTCCGCGGTGGGCGGCGCGGCCCCGTCGGGCGGCTGGCTGATCGGGGCGCGGGCGGCGCAGGGCGTGTTCGCCGCGCTGCTGGCGCCGTCGACGATGTCGCTGCTGACGCTCACCTTCACCGACCCGCGCGAACGCGGGAAGGCGTTCGGGATCTTCAGCGCCATCATGATGTCCGGCTCCGCGCTGGGCCTCACCGTCGGCGGCGCGCTCACGCAGTTCCTCGACTGGCGCTGGAGCCTCTACGTCAACGTGCCGATCGCCGTGCTCGCCGGGCTGGGCGCCTGGTTCGCCGTGCCGCCGACAGCCGCGCACCGCGAAACCCGGCTGGACTGGACCAGTGCGGCGCTCAGCTGCGGCGGCGTCGTGCTGCTCGTGCACGCACTGTCCGAAGTGGCCACTCAGGGATTTTCGGGGCCAGTAATCGGTTTCCTCGCACTTTCGGGGGCACTGCTCGGCTGGTTCGTGGCCCGGCAGGCCCGGCACCCGCACCCGCTGCTGCCGCTCGCGGTGGTGCGCGACCGCGCTCGCGCCGTCGCCTACCTGACGGTCGGGGCGGCGTCGTTCGGCGCGTTCGGGATGTTCCTGTTCCTGACCTACCAGCTGCAGGTCGTGATGGGCTACGGCGCGCTCGCCGCGGCGCTGGCGTTCCTGCCGACGCTGGGGGCGAACATGCTGACGTCGACGCAGCTGTCGGGACGGCTGCTCCCGCGCGTCGGCCCGCGGCCGCTGCTGGCGGGCGGGTTGTTCGTGCTGGCCTGCGGGCTCGTGGCGGCCACGCGGCTGACGCCGGACGCGTCCTACGCCGCGGTCGTCCTGCCGATGCAGCTGCTGCTCGGCGTCGGGGCCGGGCTGTGCATGCCAGTGGTGCTGAACGTCGCGACCCGCGACGTCGGCGCCCGGGACGCGGGCGCGGCCTCGGCGTTCGTGACGACGTCGCAGCAGGTGGGCGCCTCGCTCGGCACCGCGGCCCTGAACACGATCGCGACGGCGGCCTCGGCGGGCCTCACCACGCCGTCGGCGATCGTCCACGGCTACACGACGGCGTCAGCCTGGGCGGCGGCGATCGTCGGCGCGGCCGCCCTCACCGCGTTCCTGGTCCTCCCGCGCGGCACCCGGTAAAGGCCGTGAAGGCCTCCTTACCGGCTTTTATGCCCGGTAAGGAGGCCTTCACGGATGTTCGGGTCAGGCGGCGACGACGGCCTGGGGGCCGCGGGCGGTCTGGGTGACGTGGCCGCCGCGCTCGGCGACCCACGCCAGCGCCGCGTCGGCGCGCTCGCCGCGGACGCCGAGGCGGAAGCGGCCGACCGGGGTGTCGCCGATCCGGGTCAGGCCGCCGCCGATGGTGGCGAACTCGACGTCGAAGCGGCCGGCGGCCTCGGGCAGCAGCGCGCCCACCGACGCGAAGCCGACCAGCACGACGTCGACCGCGCGGTCGTAGCGCGCGCCCTGCGAGCGCGGGGTCTCGATGGCCGGCAGCAGCGCCTGCGCGGTGCGGCTGCCCGGGTTCGAGATCAGGTCGAGCACGGTGCCGCGCTCGACGACGGTGCCGTCTTCCAGCACCGCGACGTCGTCGCACAGCCGCCGGACGACGCCCGCGTCCGGCGTGGTGACGACGACGGTGGTGCCGAGTTCGGAGCGCGCGCGGTCGAGCACGGTGAGCACCGAGCCGGCCTCCTCCGGGTCGATCCCGGCGGTCGGGTCGTCGGCGAGCAGCACGGCCGGCGCGGCGGCCAGCGCCTTGGCGACCGCGACGCGGCGGAGCTGCCCCGCGGTGAGCTCACCGGGACGCTGCGCGGCGCGCGGGGTCAGGCCGACCAGGTCGAGCAGCGAGCCGACCCGGCTGCGGCGCTGCGGGCCGTCGACGCCGAGCTGCTCCAGCGGCGAAGCGATGTTGCCGGCGATGGTGCGCTCGGCGATCAGCTCCGGCTTCGACGAGACGACGCCGAGCTGACGGCGGATCTCGCGGAGGCGGCGGCCGTCGAGGGTGCCGGTGTTGAGGCCGTCGAGCCGGACGACCCCGCGGTCGGGGCGCTCCTGCAGCGCGATGCAACGGGCCAGGACGGACTTGCCGGAACCGGCCGGGCCGACGACGCCGAACAGCGAGCCGGCCTGGACGTCGACGCTCACGTCACGCAGGGCGACGACCGAATTTCCGTTGGTGGCAAAGGATTTGGACAGGTTTTCGACGGTGATCACGACAGCTCCAGAAAAACAGGGCGCAGCGCACGAGGGCGCGCCCGGCCGCAAGCGAATGTCCGTCCGCAGTGGACGGTGCGTTGAGAAGGGTGGTTCGGCTCAGACGAAGCTCAGCGCGAGCGGCGACATGCGGAGACGGAGCGGCGGCCTTCGTCGACGACGCGACGCCTGGTCAGCAGCAGGGGGCGAGCTACCCTCTTCATCGAAAACGGCCTCCATCGGTCCTGGCGGTAGCACCTGCCCTGCGGAGGGTGGTTGCTGCGACTTCGACGAGCCAGGTCTCTCGGTCGCTCGGGATGGACGTACTGAGTTAAGCCGATCCCACGGAGCGAAAGCAAGCCCGTTGGCCCACATCACACGACTGGAGGTGTCGCAGTCACGAGGTGACGGCGAAAACGTGCGTTTTTCACCGTCTCCACTGTGGTGGATTCAGCGGCCGACCTGCGCACTGGCGGCGATCCGGGCGAAGTCGCGCACGTCGAGCTGCTCGCCGCGGGTCTTCGGGTCGATGCCCGCGGCCGCCAGGAGCTCGCCGGCCCGCTCGGCCGAGCCCGCCCAGCCGGCGAGCGCGGCGCGAAGCGTTTTCCTGCGTTGTGAGAAAGCGGCGTCCACCAGGGAGAAGAGACTGTCCCGGTCTTCGGACGCGGGCGCGTCGCCGCGTTCGAACGCGACGAGCGCGGAGTCCACGTTGGGCACCGGCCAGAACACCGAACGTGGCACCGCGGCGACTTTCCGTGCGGGGCCGTACCAAGCGAGCTTGACGCTCGGGACGCCGTAGATCCGGCTGCCCGGCCCGGCCGCCATCCGGTCGGCGACCTCGGTCTGCACCATGACGAGCCCGGACCGCAGCGACGGCACCTCGGCGAGCAGGTGCAGCACGACCGGCACGGCGACGTTGTAGGGCAGGTTGGCCACGAGGGCGGTCGGCGCACCCGGCAGGTCGTCGTTCGCGACCCGCAGCGCGTCGGCCCCGACGACGGTCAGCCGCTCCGCGGCTTCCGGCCCGCGCTCGGCCACGGTCTCGGGCAGCCGCGCGGCGAGCTTGGGATCGATCTCGACGGCGACCACCCGCGCCCCGGTCGCGAGCAGCCCCAGCGTCAGCGACCCGAGCCCGGGCCCGACCTCGAGCACGACGTCGTCCGCGGTGACGCCCGCCAGCTCGACGATCCGCCGGACGGTGTTGGGATCGTGCACGAAGTTCTGCCCGAGCTTCTTGGTCGGCCGCACGTCCAGCTCGGCCGCCAGCCCGCGGATTTCGGCGGGTCCCAGCAGTTCAACCACCGGACGAGCTTACCGACCGTGGTCAGGAAGCACCCCGAGGGCGGCGGTGGCCAGGTCGCGCACGCGCTGCCAGTCCGGTTCGGTCACGAGCGCTTCGGCGTCCCAGAGGTGCGCGTTGACCTCGCCGCTCATGCGATCGAGCACGCCGTCCAGCTCGGCCAGGGCGGGGGTCGCCTCGCCGAGGCCGGTGCTGCGACCGAGGTCCGCGTAGAAATCGTCGAACTCCATCGCGAGTTCGTCGGCGGCGTAGGGGATGCCGATTTCGCGCAGCCAGGCCTGCTGCCGCTCGGCGGGCCACGTCAGCCGGGTGAGCGCCTCGCGGAAGTACCCGAGCTTGTACCGCTGGTAGTCCTCCACGAGGTCAGTGTCGCGCGGCCGCGCCCTTCAGCGCACACGAAAAAGCCCCCGCCCACGGGGAGGACCCAGCACGGCCAGGATCCCTGGCCCGCCGCTGTCAGGGGCGGGCCGCATGGTCGAGGTCGCGAATGACTCATTGGGGGCCTCGGAGGTCCCGAATGAGTCATTCGCGGCACCACAGTGGCCGAGCCGGGCCGCGCCACCCGCGCACCTTGCCGGACTCCGGCAGCCGGATCGGCCGCGCCGACCTGACTTTTCCGCACGCGAAAAGGCCCCCGTCCACGAAGGACGGGGGCCGTTCCGAAGCGAAACTCAGGCCTTCTTGCCGCAGACCGGCCAGGCGCTGTACCCGCCACGAGCGTCGCGGACCTTCTCCGCGATCGCGATCTGCTGCTCGCGCGACGCCTGGTTCGGGTAGGCCGCGTACGCGTCGCCGCCGTAGGCGTCCCACGTGCGCTTGTCGAACTGGAGGCCGCCGTAGTAGCCGTTGCCCGTGTTGATGGCCCAGTTGCCGCCCGACTCGCACTGCGCGATGCGGTCCCACGCGGAGCCGTCGCCGATGGCCGGGGTCGGGGCCTTCTTGGTGCCGACGTGGATGATCTTCGGCTTGGCCTCGGTGATGACCTGCTCGGAGATGCTCTCGCGGGAGACCTCTTTGCCGTTCTTCTGCGTGACCTTGTAGGTCACCATCTTCTCGCCCGGGGTGCCCGGGTCCTCGACCGAGGTCTTGCCCTTGTCGAGGTTCGGGTCGTCGACCTTCTGCTCGGGCGGGTCGATGGTCTCCTTCTGGACGACCGTCGAGACGCCGGTGCGGCTGATGTGCACCTCGGCGCCGTCGGTCAGCTTGACGTCCAGGCCGCCCTCGGCCTGGTCCTCCGGGCCCAGGGTGAGCTTGTACTCGCCCAGGAACTCCTTCGTCGTGACCGCGGTCGTCTTCACCTGCTTCGGCGCGTTGGCGCCGTCGTACAGGGTGATGTTCTTCAGGGTCTTGATCTCGACGGTGGCGCCCTGCAGGGGCAGCTCGCCGTCCTTCGGCATCGACATCCACGTGCCGGGCTTGTCGACGCCGGCCATGCCCAGCTGGGTCAGCGCGTCGCCGAGGTGGGTCGCGCGCACCCAGGAGGTGTGCTCCGCGCCGTCGACGATCATCTTCAGCTGGCGGCCGCGCTCGAGCTTGATGACGCCGCCGTCACCGACCTCCGCCTGCGGGGAGGGGGACAGCGAGTCGTGCTCGCCGACGGACAGGCCCGCGTCCTCCAGCACCTCGCCGACGGTGTCGCCGAACGAGTGCACGGTCTGCTGCTGGCCGTCGACGTCGACGGTGACGCTCTTGTTCATCGCCAGCGCGGCCGCGCCGCCGCCGGCGATGCTGATCATGACGCTCAGGACGGCGCCCTTGAGGAAGCGGCGCTTCCAGACCTTGGTGGTCTCGCGCAGGCCCTCGTCCAGCGCGGCGCGCTTGGCCTGCGGCGACGCCGTGCGGTCCGCCTCGACGGCGTCCGGGATGACGATCGGGGGCAGGTACGTCGTCTCGGCGTTGATGAGGCGGATCAGTTCGTCGACGTCGACGTCGATCTCGGCCATCATCGCGTCGGCGTCGGGGCCGAGCGCGGCGAGGATGTCCTGCTGCGTGATGTTCGGGTCGTCGGAGAAGTCGAGCTGGCCATACGCGGTGTCCTCGAAGTAACTGCGTTCGAGGACGGCGGAGCGCGCTCCAGCCTGTCTGCTACCTGTCACCGGGGATCGTTCCCTTTCACGAGACGGCGGTCGGGGGCGCCGTCTCTACGACTGGGCGTGACGATCGGAAACTGCTGAGCGCAGGTCCGACCGGCACGATCACGGGACAGTAACGGGTCCCGCCGGGTTGCGCAAACACCCCCCGGAGTGTCGTGATCCCCGTCACTCCATCAGGTGGACGATCAAGGAACCCTGATGTCGCAATGCGTTCAACCCGTTGTGACACTGGGGAGTCGGTACACCCGCTCGGCAGTGGTCCGGACCGATTCGGCGACTTCGTGGACAGCTTCGCCCCTGAGCGCCGCGAGGTGACGGACGGTGTAGGCGGCGCCGAACGGCTCGTTCGGCCGCCCACGGAACGGGTGGGGGGTCAGAAACGGCGCGTCGGTCTCGACGAGGTACTGACCCGGCGGGCAGAGCCGCGCCGCCTCGTGGAGGCCCTTCGCGTTCTTGAACGTCACCGTGCCCGCGAAGGAAAGGACGTATCCCGCGTCCACGCACTTACGGGCCATTTCCGCGTCCCCGGAAAAACAATGGAAGATTACGGCATTCGGCGCATTCTCTTCGGCCAGGATGCGCAGCACGTCGTCGTGGGCCTCGCGGTCGTGGATCATCAGCGGCTTGTCCAGCCGCTTGGCGAGGTCGATGTGCCAGCGGAACGCCTCCTGCTGGGCGTCGTGCGGCGAGTAGTCCCAGTAGTAGTCGAGGCCGGTCTCGCCGACCGCGACCACGCGGTCCTGGGCGGCCAGGCGCTCCACTTCGGACTTCTCGGCCTCGCCGAACTCCTTGGTCCGCGTCGGGTGGATGGCCACGGCGGCCCACACGCGCGGGTCCCAGCCGGCGGCCTCGGTGGCCCAGCGGGCCGAGGCGAGGTCGTCCGCGACCGTGACGACGCGGGCGACGCCGGCGCGCTCGGCGCGGTCGACCATGGCCGTGACATCGGCCGCGGTGACCGCGCCGCACGCGTCGAGATGAGTGTGCGCGTCCACCACCGACACCGGGAGCCTGTCCGGGACAGGCGGCAGCTCGCGCTTCTCGTCACCCATGCAGTACCTCTTACTCCTTGATGATCGGCGCCCACTCCGGCCCGGTCTCGCCGAGCGCCGGGTCGAGCTTGGTGAACAGCGGCGACGGCTTCTGCAGGGGCTTGCCGACCTCGATCGGCGTCGACTCCCACTTGGCCTGCTCGGCCGCGTAGTCGCCGGTGAGGATCGGGTTGACCCGGCCGTCGATGTCGAGGTCGTCGACCTCCTTGAGCTCCGGCTGGGCGGCCCAGACGCCGGTGCCGCCGAGTGCCTCGTGCACCTTCTGGGCCGAGTGCGGCAGGAACGGCGTCAGCAGCGTGTTGGCGTCGGAGACGACCTGCAGCGCGGTGTGCAGCACGGTGTCGCGCCGGGTGGGGTCGTCCTTGAGCTTCCACGGCTCCTGGTCGGAGATGTACTTGTTCGCCGCGGTGACCACCTTCATCGCCTCGGCCGCCGCCAGCTTGAACCGGGACCGGGCCAGGTGTGCGCCCGCGGTGTCGAACGCCTTGCGCGAAAGCGCCTTCAGCTCCTCGTCGGCCGCCGTCGGGGCCTCCGGCCGCGGGATGGCGCCGACGTTCTTGTGCGCCATCGAGATGGACCGGTTGACCAGGTTGCCCCACTCGTTGGCCAGCTCGAAGTTGGTCCGGCGGACGAACTCGTCCCAGGTGAAGTCGGTGTCCTGGGTCTCCGGGCCGGCGACCGAGATGAAGTACCGCAGCGTGTCCGGGCCGAAGTCGCGCAGGAAGTCCTCGACGTAGATCACGCGCCCGCGCGAGGTCGAGAACTTCGAGCCGCTCATGGTGAGGAACTCGCTGGAGACGATCTCGTCCGGCAGGTGCAGCCGGCCGTACTTGCCGGGCTCACCGCCCTTGTCGCCCTCGCCGTTGTGCCCGAACAGCAGCGCCGGCCAGATCTGGGCGTGGAAGGTGATGTTGTCCTTGCCCATGAAGTAGTACGACCGGGCGTCGGCGTTGTTCCACCACTCCTGCCACGCGTCCGGGTTGCCGGAGCGCCGCGCCCACTCGACGCTGGCCGAGAAGTACCCGATCACCGCGTCGAACCAGACGTAGAACCGCTTCAGCGGCTGGTCGCGCCAGCCTTCGAGGGGGATCTTGACGCCCCAGTCGAGGTCGCGGGTGATCGGCCGGGGCCGCATGTCGTCGATCAGGTTCTTGGTGAAGTTGAGGACGTTCGGGCGCCAGTCGGTCTTGGTGCCCAGCCAGTCGCCGAGGGTCTTGGTGAACGCCGGCAGGTCCAGGAAGTAGTGCTCGGTCTCGACGAACTTCGGCGTCTCGCCGTTGATCCGCGACTTCGGGTTGATCAGCTCCGCGGCGTCGAGCTGGTTGCCGCAGTTGTCGCACTGGTCGCCGCGCGCGCCGTCGTACCCGCAGATCGGGCAGGTGCCCTCGACGTAGCGGTCGGGCAGCGTGCGGCCGGTGGACGGGCTGATCGCGCCCCGGGTCGTCTTCGGGACGACGTAGCCGTTGCGGTGCAGCGCCAGGAAGATCTGCTGCGTCACCTCGGCGTGGTTGCCGGTCGTGGTCCGGGTGAACAGGTCGTAGGAGAGGCCGAGGCCCTGCAGGTCGGTGCCGATCTGGCGGGTGTACTTGTCCGCCGTCTCCTGCGGGGTCGAGTCCTCCTTGTCCGCCTGGACGGTGATCGGGGTCCCGTGTTCGTCGGTGCCGGACACCATGAGCACCCGGTTGCCGGCCATTCGCTGGTAGCGGGAGAAGACGTCGGACGGGACGCCGAATCCGGACACGTGGCCGATGTGGCGGGGGCCGTTGGCGTAGGGCCAGGCCACCGCGGTCAACACAGGGGTGCTCATACCTTATTAGCCTACGGAGGCCGTCACGCGCTTTGTCGGGAGGGAGGCCCGGTGGGCGCCACGCCCCCGGCCGGCCGCGGCGAGTGGCGCCGCGCGGACCGCTGTGACCGTGCCGCGGTACCCGAGGAGCGGGAAACCGCCTGATCAACCGCGTGTGTGTCACTGCGGGTCCGCCGTCCGCGACGTATGGTGTGCTCTCCACCGAAGTGGCGGGGGCGGGACTGTGACGGAGCCGGAGAGCGAACGCGGGATCTCGCTGTCCCACCGTGAGCGGGTGTCCGACTGGCACGCCGTCCGCGCGGCGGACACGAAGTTCGTGTCGGTGACGATCAGCGAGAACGTCAACTGGAGCAACGGCGCCGCGGAGCGGAACCTGGCCGGGGCGCAGGAGGCCGGGCTGCACGTCGGCGGGCGGCACTACGCGCGGCCCGGCGCGGTGCACGACCAGGCCGACCACTTCGTGCGCACGGCCAGCAGGCTCGGCGCGTTCGCCACCGGGTCGCTCGCGCCGGCGCTGGAGGTGGCGGCGCCGAGCGTCGACGACCGGTTCATCAAGGCGTGGATCAAGCACGTCCGGCACGCGGCGCGCATCGAGCGGGTGCTGGTCTACGCCGACCACGACTGCTGGGCGAACCGGCTGCACCCGGACCGCTGGGCCGACAGCGAGGTCATCCTCTGGCTGACCCGGCACAACGGCATCCCCGGCCGGCCGGGCTGGTTCCACTCGCGGCTCGGCCTGCACCAGCACGCGTGCGCCGCGGACGTCCCCGGCATCACCGGGCCGGTGGAGCAGAACGCCGTCGTGTACCCGTTCACATTGGGCGACTTGCTGCTCTGACCTGTGGTGGTATGGCGCCATGCGCGTGTCGAGCACCCCACTGCGGACGGACGTCACGCCCGCGCGCGCGTTCGCGGTGCTCGCCCGCCACGCCGCCGCCCGCGGGCTGCCGCCGCCCGCGATGCTGTCCGGCGAGTGGTTCGGCGCGCAGGCGGTGATCGCGCCTTCGCTCACCGTGTCCCCCGGCGCCTTCCCCGTCGCGCCGGTGCTCGACGCCCCGCCGGACGTGATCGGCGGCGGCTGGTTCGGCTACCTCGGGTACGACCTCGCGGACCCCTCGGGCCGCACCGGGTTCCTGCCGCCGTCGGCGTGGGGCTGGGCGGACCACGTGCTGCGGTGGTCCGGTTCCGGCACCTGCCACCTCGAGTCCCTGGACGGCGGCGGCCCGCCGGTGTCCACGATGGAGGCGCTGCTGGCGTCCGCCCCGCCCGCGTCGACGTGGTCGGCGGGACCGCTGCGGCGGCCGCTGCCCTCGGAGCACCGGGACGCGGTGAAGGCGTGCGTGCACGCGATCGAGGCGGGCGAGCTGTTCCAGGCGAACATCTGCTCGCGGTTCACGGGCACGTTCTCGGGCTCGCCCGCGGCGTTGTTCGCGGCCGGGGTTTCGTCGCTGGCCCCGCGCCGCGCGGCCTTCCTGTCCGGCGCGTGGGGCTCGGTGGTCTCGTTCTCGCCGGAGCTGTTCCTCGCGCGCCACGGGCGGGCGGTGCGCTCGACGCCGATCAAGGGGACGCTCCCCCGGCGCGGGCCCGCCGACGACGGCAACGCCGAGCTGCTGCGCCGGTCCGCCAAGGACGTCGCGGAGAACGTGATGATCACCGACCTGGTGCGCAACGACCTCGGCCGGGTGTGCGAGGTCGGGTCGGTGACCGTGCCTTCGCTGCTGCGGGTCCGCCCGGCACCGGGCGTGTGGCACCTGGACTCGACGGTGACGGGCACGCTGCGCCCGGCGGTGTCCGACGCCGACCTGCTGGCCGCGACGTTCCCGCCGGGCTCGGTGACGGGCGCGCCGAAGATCCGCGCGCTCGACCTGATCGCTTCGCTGGAGCCCGGCGGCCGCGGCGTCTACACCGGCGCGATCGGGCTGCTGTCGCCCGCGGCCGGGCTGGAGCTGAACGTCGCGATCCGGACGTTCGAGATCGCGGCCGGCGCGATCGCCCTCGGCGTCGGGGGCGGGATCACGGCGGATTCGGACCCGGAGGCGGAGTGGCAGGAGTGCCTCCACAAGGCGGCACCCCTGGAAGCCCTACTTGCCGGGGTCGAGCAGTAGCTTGCCGACGGTCTTGCGGGAGCGCAGGGCTTCGTGCGCGGCGCGGGCGTCCGCGAGCGCGTACTCGCCGCCCGGGATCGCCTTGAGCTTGCCCGCCAGCACCAGGTCGAAGAGGTCGGTCAGCGCTGTCCCGAAGACGTTGCCGGGCAGGCGGAAGACGTGCGGGAGCCACATGCCGCTGATGGTCGTGCTGTGCCCGAGGAGGTTGCGCAGCTCGACCGGCTTCGGGCTTTCGCGCCCGGCCATGCCGTAGAACGCCAGCCTGCCGAACGGCGCCAGCGCGGCGATGCTCTGGTCGGTGGTGGTCCCGCCGACCATGTCCAGCACGACGTCGACGCGGCGGCCGCCGTTCGCCTCGACCAGCGCGGCGGTCATGTCCTCCGCGCGCGAGTCGATCGCGACGTCGGCGCCGAGTTCGAGGGCGAGCGCGCGCTTCTCGTCGCTGCTGGCGGTGGCGATGACGCGGCCGGCGCCCCAGGCCTTGGCGAGCTGCACGGCGATGGTCCCGACCCCGCCGGCGGCGGCGTGCACGACGACCGACTCGCCCGGCTCGAGGTGGGCGTTCTTCTTCAGCAGGACCCACGCGGTGGTGCCCTGGACCAGCATGGACAGCGCGGTGAGGTCGTCGACGCCGTCGGGCACCGGGAACGTCGTGGCCTCGGGCGCGACGGCCTTCTCGGCGTACCCGCCCCCGCCGTTCAGCAGCGCGACGACCCGCTTGCCGCCGCTGGTCCCGACCACCTCGCCGCCGGGGACGAGCGGCAGCTTCGACGGCGCCAGGTAGCTGTTCTCGGCCTGGTGGGTGTCGGCGTAGTTGACGCCGATCCGCTCGACGTCGATGAGCACCTCACCGGGCCCGGCCACCGGGTCGGGCAGCTCGACCGGCGTGAGCACCTCGGGTCCGCCGAACTCGGTCACCTGCACTGCGCGCATGTCGTGTTCCCTCTCCGTCGTGGCTGTGAGACATTCTGGCATATGTCTCAGGAGTTCGAACGGGCCCGCGAGTGGTTCCTGTCCGGCCGCCGCGTCGACATGGGCGAACTGGCGGAGGACCTGGCCATCAGCCGCGCCACCCTGCACCGCCGGGTGGGCTCCCGCGACCGGCTGCTGGGCGAGATCCTGTGGTCGCTATCGTCGGCGTCGATCGCCCGCTTGTGGCCCACGTGCGCGGGGCGCGGCGCGGCGGGGGTGGCGGACTTCGTGAGCGGGTACGTCCGGTTCGCGAACGACTCCCCGCCGTTCCGCGATTTCCTGCGCCGCGAACCCGAGCGCGCGCTGCGGCTGCTGACGACGCGCGCGAGCGTGTGCCAGCAGCGGACGACCGCGAAGCTGGCGGAGCTGCTGTCGGGAGAGGTCTCGGCGGGACGGCTGGTGCCGCCGTTGCCGGTGCCGGATCTGGCCTACCTGCTGGTGCGGATCGGCGAGTCGTTCGTGTACACGGACGTGATCACGGGTGACGCCCCGGACGCGGCGAAGGCACACGCCGCGGTGACGGCGCTGCTCACCTGAGCGCGGCCGCTTCGGCCCGGGCCGCACGCGCTTCCGCCTCGGCCCGCTGCCGGTCCTCGGGGAAGAGCAGCCGGGGTGCCAGCTCCTCGAGCGCTTCAGCGATCGCCACCCGCCAGGCCGCGAAGGCCGCCGTGCCGAGTTCATCGCCGGGCTTCTCGGCCCGCACCCGCCGAAGGTTCCTCAGCGCCGCTCGCAGCTCCGGCGTCATCACGCCTTCCGCGCCGCCAGCACGGCGTCGTAAAGCTCCTTTTTGGACACCCCCGCCGCCTCGGCGACCTCCGCCGCCGCGGACTTGAGGCGCTCGCCCGAAGCCACCCGGTCCGCCACCTCGGACACCAGGTCCGCCACCGACACCTCCCGCGGCGCGGCACCCGCGACGACCACCGTGATCTCCCCGCGCACCCCCTCGGCCGCCCACTCCGCCAAGGACGCCAGCGTTCCCCGCTTCACCTCTTCGTACGTCTTCGTCAGCTCCCGGCACACCGCGGCCCGCCGCTCGGGACCCAGCACCGAAACCGCGTCCGCGAGCAACGACGCCAAGCGGTGCGGGGATTCGAAGAGCACCGCCGTCCGCGGCTCGTCGCGCAACGACGTCAGCCACCGCGTGCGCTCGCCCGGCTTCCGCGGGGCGAAACCCTCGAAGCAGAAGCGGTCGCACGGCAAACCGGACAAAGCGAGCGCCGTCGTCACCGCGGAGGGGCCGGGCAGGCACGTCACCGGGAGGTCCGCGGCGACGCACGCCGACACCAGCCGGAAGCCCGGATCGGACACACTGGGCATACCGGCGTCCGTCACCAGCACGACCGTCTCGCCCGCGCGTAACGATTCGAGCAGCTTCGGCAGGCGGGCGGTCTCGACGTCCTCGTAGAAGCTCACCACCCGGCCGCGCGGGGTGATCTCCAGCGCGGCCGCCAGCGACCGCAGGCGGCGGGTGTCTTCGGCCGCGATGACGTCGGCTTCCGTCAGCGCTTCGGCCAGACGGGGCGAGGCGTCGCGGACGTCGCCGAGCGGGGTGGCAGCGAGGATGAGACGGCCCTGGGTCACCCGGCCAGCCTAGGCTGATCAGCGGATCCGGACGACGGACGCCCTGTCCCGCCCGTAGGATCGCCCCCGTGACCGCCGTGCTGACCCGTCCCGACGACGAGAGCGTCCGGCCGGACCCGGTCGAAGCGCTCCGGCCGCCGACCGACCGCGAAGTGACCCTGCTCGGCCGCGGCATGCCGACCGACCGGCTGCGCGGCTGGGTCGTCACCCTCGTGCTGACGCTGATCGGCGGGATCGTCCGGCTGCAGAACCTCGGCGTGCCGACGGACAAGGGCAGCCCGGTCTTCGACGAGAAGCACTACGTGCCGCAGGCGTGGCAGGTGCTGCGCAACGGCGGTTACGAGGACAACTACGGCTACGAGCTGGTCGTCCACCCGCCGCTGGCGAAGCAGCTCATCGCGATCGGCGAATGGCTGTTCGGCTACAACGGCTGGGGCTGGCGGATCATGCCCGCGCTGGCAGGCACGCTGATCGTGCTGCTGACCATCCGCATCGCCCGCCGCCTCACGCGCTCGACGCTGCTCGGCGCCATCGCCGGCATCCTCGTGATCAGCGACGGCGTGCTCCACCTGCAGTCGCGCATGGGCATGCTCGACATCTTCATCGCGCTGTTCGTGCTCGCCGCGTTCGCCTGCGTGCTCGCCGACCGCGACCAGGTGCGCGAGCGGCTCGCGACCGCCGTCCGCGAAGGCTGGGTCAACGAATCGGTGTGGGGCCCGAAGCTCGGGTTCCGCTGGTGGCGGTTCGGCACCGGCCTGATGATCGGCCTGACGTTCGGCGTCAAGTGGTCGGCGCTGTACTACATCGTCGCGTTCGGGCTGCTCACCGTCTTCTTCGACGTCGCGGCCCGGCGCGCGGCCGGCGTCGAGCGGCCGTGGCTGGGCACGATCCGCCGGGACGTGCTGCCCGCGCTGTGGGCGATCCTGGTCATCCCGTTCCTCATGTACTTCGCCGCGTACTGGGCGTGGTTCGCCAGCGAAACCGCGACCGACCGGCACTACACGGAGATCAAGGACATCGCGCCGGGCTTCTTCGCCTGGGTCCCGCCGGCGCTGCGCTCGCTCGCCGACTACACGGGCAACGTGCTGCACTTCCACGAAACGCTGGTCACGCCCAAGGACAACCCGCACCCGTGGGAGTCGAAGCCGTGGACGTGGCCGATGGGGCTGCGCCCGATGCTCTACAGCTACAACGGCGAGGCCACCGGCTGCGGCGAGTCCCGCTGCATCAGCGCGACGATGCTGATCGGCACCCCCGCGATGTGGTGGGCGGCGATCCCGATGCTCGGCTGGGCGGCCTGGCGCTCGATCTTCCGCGCGGACTGGCGCTACGCGGCGGTGCTGGTCGGCTACCTCGGCGGGTACGTCTTCTGGTACACGAACATCGACCGCCAGATGTACTTCTTCTACGCGACGCCGCTGGCGGCGTTCCTGGTGCTGGGCTTGACGTTGTGCCTCGGCCAGATCCTGGGCAGCGCGCGGCGCGGGTTCGAGAGACGCGGGACCGGTCTGCTCGTGGTGTCGCTGTACGTCGGGCTGGTGGTGGCGAACTTCGCCTGGCTGTGGCCGATCCTGAACGGCATCGCGATCACGAACGGCCAGTGGGAAGCCGAACGCTGGCTCCCCTCCTGGCGGTGACCCTGGCCGATCCCGGCCCGCGGTACCACCGGTCGTTCCTCGACGCGCTGCGCGAGTACCACCGGGAAGGCCTGCACACCGACCTCGACCCGCGGCTGCTCGCGGACCGGTCGCGGTTCCTGCGCTGGCTCGACGAGGTGCGGGAAGCCGGCGTCCACGGGACGGCGCCGCTCGAGCGGGACCGGGTGCCGCACCGGATCCTCTGGTGGATCGAGGGCGACGAATACCTCGGGCGCGCCCGGCTCAACCTGCGGCTCAACGACGAGCTGGCCGAGTTCGGCGGCCACATCGGCTACGACATCCGGCCGTCGGCACGCGGCCGCGGCCACGCCACCGCGCTGCTTCGCGCCGTGCTCCGGGTCGCCGGCGAGGCGGGTATCGAGAACGCGTTGCTGACCTGCGCTCCCGGCAACCACGCTTCGCGCCGCGTCATCGAACGCAATGGCGGGGTCCTGGCGGACACCAGCGCGGCCGGACGGCTCCGCTACTGGTGCCTCACCCGGCGAAGTACGCCCCCGGCGTAACCCCGACCGCCCGTCGGAAGGCCGCCACGAACGCGCTCGCCGAGCTGTAGCCCACGCGGTACGCCACCGTCTCCAGCGGTGTCCCCTGTGCCAGCAGTGGCAGCGCCGCCCGCAGCCGGACCTGGGTGCGCCAGGTGCCGAACGGCATCCGGCACTCGGCGGCGAACACCCGCGCCAGCGTCCGCTCCGACGCGCCGACCGCCCGGCCGAACTCCGCGAGCGTGCGGGGGTCCGCCGGGTTCGCGAGCAGGGCGCGCTCGACGTCGCGGGCGCGCGGGTCGGTGGGGGCGGGTACCGCGATCGGCACCACGTCGAGGGGTTCCAGCAGGTCGAACGCCACCGCTTCGGCCCGCACCCGCGCGGCCGGCGCGACGCCGTCGGCGGTCAGGTACTCCAGGAGCTCGCGCAGCAGCGGCCGGACGACGACCATCCGCGGCGACGGCCACGACACCGGGGACAGCGCCGGGTCGGCGTAGATGCCGCGCAGCGCCGCCCGGCCGAGCGCGCCCGTGCGGTGCCGGACGCCGGCGGGCATCCAGAGCGCGCGCGTCGGCGGCAGCACCCAGCCCGCGTCCCCCGACTTGACCGCGACGACCCCGCGCGCGGACCAGACCAGCTGGTGCGCGGGGTGTTCGTGCCACGGGAACCAGGTGCCGGCGGGCAGGTCGAACTCGCCGAGCAGCATGGCCTGTCCGGTTGACGACATGAGGTGGCACGATATCGGCTTCCGGCCACGGCGGCGCCGAAATAGCGTCGGGCGCATGCCGATGAACCTGATCCACCGGAAGATCTGCAGCTCGGAGAAGTGGGCCGCGACCGTCGAGGAGCGCCTGACGCCCTGGCTGGCGCAGCGCGACCTCGGCGACGACGTGCTCGAGATCGGACCCGGCTTCGGCGCCACGACGCAGGTGCTGCTCGGCGCCGTCCCGAAGCTCACCGTGCTGGAGATCGACCCCGCGTCGACCGAGCTGCTGCGTGCGAAGTTCGGCAGCCGCGCCGAGGTGGTCGAGGGCAGCGGCGCCGAAATGCCGTTCGAGGACGGCCGCTTCTCGGCGGTGGTGTGCTTCACGATGCTGCACCACGTCCCGACGAAGGAGCTGCAGGACGCGATCTTCGCCGAAGCGGCACGGGTCCTGCGCCCGGGCGGCACCTACTGCGGCAGCGACGGCCAGCTCAACCTCAGGTTCCGCCTGCTGCACCTGGGCGACACGATGAACGTCGTCGACGCGGCGACGTTCCCGGCCCGCCTCGAGAAGGCGGGCTTCGAGCAGGTCGACGTCCGCTTGGAGCCGAGGCAGCTCGTGATCTTCTCGGCGGTCAAGCCCGGCTAGCGGCGGGGCGCCTGGCCACCCGGCTGCCGCGGCACCACCCGGGTCACCGGGCCGTCCGCGGACTTGCCCGCGCGCGACAACCAGCCCTCGACCTCGCGACGCACCGAGTTCAACGTCGGACGCCGGCGCGGCTCCGGGTCCAGCGACGCCGCCAGCAGGCGGGCGTGCGCACTGCGTTGGGGCAGCCGCGACACCGGTTCGGCGCGGGCCGCCGCCATCAGGGCCGCCATCGGGGTCTCGCGCGTGCCGCGCGGGGGCTGGCCGGACAGCGCGTAGCTGATCGTCGCCGCCAGCTGCCACGCGTCGGACGCCGGGGAGGCCGCCGAGCCCATGGCCTGCTCCGGGGCGACGAAGTCGGGTGTGCCGATCATCATGCCGGTGGCCGTCATCTTGGAGTCGCCCTGGCTGCGGGCGATGCCGAAGTCGATCAGGTGGGCCAGGCCGCTCGGGTCCAGCACGATGTTCGACGGCTTGATGTCGCGGTGCAGGACGCCCTTCTCGTGCGCCGCGGCGAGCGCGCCGGCCATCGTCGCCCACAGGCGGCCGGCCGCGACGTCGTCCAGCGGGCCCTGGCCGTCGACCAGCTCGGCCAGCGGGCGGCCTTCGAGGTACTCCATGACCAGCGCGAGGCCGTCCGGCTCCTCGGCCAGGTCGTACACCTTGACGCAGTTCGGGTGGCTGACCACGGCCAGCGCGCGGGCTTCGCGCTGCATGCGCTCGGCCGTGTCGCGGTCCGGCGCGTGCGCGATCTTCAGCGCGACCGTGCGGTTCAGCTGGGTGTCGACGGCCTGCCAGACCGTGCCGAAACCGCCCGCGCCGAGCTGCTTGACGCGCCGGTAGCGGCTGCCGCCGGCGTTGCGGGAGCCGGGCGGCGGCGGGATCGGGCCGGGGGCCGCGGCCAGGGCGCCCGCCATCGGCGGGGGTTCGGGTGCCGACGCCAGCGCCGTCTTCGGGTACGGCTTGTTGACCGGCGGCGGAGGCGGAGGCGGGGTCGGGCGGGGCTGCATCTGGGACGCCGACGGCGGTGGCGGCCGGTACGGCTCGGGTTCGCGGCGCGGCGGCGCGTCCGAGCGGTTGATCACCGACCACGGCGGTGGCCCGACCATCGCGACCGGGATCAGGCCCAGCACGCTGAACGGCAGGAAACCGAGCCAGAAGTGCAGCGCGGTGTTGGCCTCCATGCCGACGCTGAACGCGAGCATCGCGGCGAACGGGATCCAGATGAACCGGGACGGCCACTTCGGGCCGCGACGGAAGGCGGTGCGGCCCTGCAGGATGACGAACAGCAGCGAGCCGGCGGGCAGCAGGATGAACGCGGCCACGTAGACGAAGGTCGGCAGCGCCGCGTTGTTCTTGTAGAACAGCACCTCGTAGACGTTCGGTCCGCCGCCCAGGTACTCCTTCTGCGTGTCCACCCAGCACGAGCCGCTCGTCAGCGTCGAGGCCTCACTGGCGGTCAGCCCGGACTTCGTGCCCGCCCGCTCGGCGCGGAAGACACCCGAGACGCCATTCGACAGCAACCACGGCAGGATCAGCGCGGTGACCAGGCCGATCGCCCCGAACACCGACAGCGTCGTGGCGTCGTAGCGGTTGCCGGTGCCCTTGCGGATGATCGAGATCGCCAGCGCGCCGATCGGCGGGAGCAGTGCGACGAGCGCGCCCGCCGCACTCGTGGCCCAGACCCAGTCGCCGGGGCAGAAGCCCGGGCCGAACAAGGAATGGGCTAGCGAGAGCAACGCGCTCGCGAGTCCGTTCACCGCCGGGCTCCCCTCACTGTCCGTGTTCTCTTCGTACCGCGCTGCGGCGTTTCCCCGCCGTCCAGCTTAGGACGCAGCCGGCCGCCGTGAGGTTGCCGGGTCTTCAGCCTGCCCGGAATCCGGCGAGCCCGCCGATCCCGCGCCATGATGGGGGCGGCGTGACGTTCGACGCGAGGGAGCGGGCATGGGTGCGTACTCCGAGGCCTACCGGCGCAGCCTGCGGGAGCCGGAGGCGTTCTGGCTGGCCGCGGCCGGTGCGATCAGCTGGACGAAGGCGCCGGAGCGGGCGCTGGACGCCTCGAACCCGCCCTTCTTCCGGTGGTTCCCGGACGCCGAGCTGAACACCTCGTACAACGCGCTGGACCGGCACGTCGAGGCCGGGCGCGCGGACCAGGCCGCGCTGATCTGGGACTCTCCCGTGACCGGACGGCAACGCACCTACACCTACGAAGAACTGCGGGACACGGTCGCGCGCTTCGCCGGCGCGCTGCGCTCACTGGGGGTCACGAAGGGTGACCGCGTCATCGTCTACCTGCCGATGGTGCCCGAGGCGGCGATCGCGATGCTGGCCTGCGCGCGGATCGGCGCGGTGCACTCGGTGGTCTTCGGCGGGTTCGCGCCCAAGGAGCTGGCCGCGCGGATCGAGGACGCCAAGCCCAAGGTGATCCTGGCGGCGTCCTGCGGCATCGAGCCGACGCGGGTGGTCGAGTACCAGCCGATCATCCGGGCCGCGCTCGAGCAGACCGAGCACCAGCCCGACCACGTCGTCGTGCTGCAGCGCGAGCAGGCGCCGGCGACGCTGGCCGGGCGCGAGCGGGACTGGCGCGAGCTGGCCGCGAGCGCCGACCCCGCCGATCCGGTGCCGGTCGCGGCCACCGACCCGCTGTACATCCTCTACACGTCCGGCACGACCGGGAAGCCGAAGGGCGTCGTGCGCGACACCGGCGGCCACGCGGTCGCGCTCGCGTACTCGATGGACGCGGTCTACGACGTCCACGCCGGCGACGTCTGGTGGACGGCGTCCGACGTCGGCTGGGTCGTCGGGCACTCCTACATCGTCTACGCGCCGCTGCTGGTCGGGGCGACGACGGTGATGTACGAGGGCAAGCCGGTCGGCACGCCGGACGCGGGCGCGTTCTGGCGGGTCATCGCCGAGCACGGCGTCGAGGCGCTGTTCACCGCGCCGACCGCGCTGCGGGCCGTCAAGAAGGTGGACCCGGACGCGCGCGAGCTGGAGAAGTACGACCTGAAGGCGTTCAAAACGCTGTTCATGGCCGGCGAGCGGCTCGACCCGGAGACCCTGCACTGGGCGCACGAGAAGCTCGGCGTGCCGGTGATCGACCACTGGTGGCAGACCGAAACCGGCTGGCCGATCGCCGCGAACCCCCGCGGCCTGGAGCCGATGGCCGTCAAGGCCGGCTCCGCCACCAAGCCGGTCCCCGGCTGGGACGTCCGGATCCTCGACCAGGCGGGCGAGGAGCTGCCACCGGGCCGCGAAGGCGCCATCACGGTGCGGCTGCCGCTGCCGCCGGGCTCGCTGCCGACGCTGTGGGGCGACGACGAGCGCTACCGCGAGGCCTACCTGTCCCGCTACGACGGCTACTACCTCACCGGCGACTCCGGGTACGTCGACGAGGACGGCTACCTGTTCGTCATGGGCCGCACCGACGACGTCATCAACGTCGCCGGGCACCGGCTCTCGACCGGGTCGATGGAGGCGGTGCTCGCCTCGCACCCGGCCGTCGCCGAGTGCGCCGTGATCGGCGTCGCCGACCAGCTCAAGGGCCAGCTGCCGCGCGGGTTCGTGGTGCTGAAGGCAGGCGCGGACGTCGACGCGGAGCAGCTGCGGGACGAGCTGGTGGCCATGGTGCGCCGGGACATCGGGCCGGTCGCCGCGTTCCGCGACGTGTCCATTGTGGACGCGTTGCCGAAGACGCGGTCGGGCAAGATCCTGCGCAAGACCATGCGCGCGATCGCCGACGGCCGCGACGAGGCCGTGCCGTCCACGATCGAAGACCCGAGCGTGCTGGAAGCCATCCGCGCGGCCCTTCGTTAAGAACTGTTCCAAATGCCCCGGCTGGTCTGTACCTTTGGGAGGAGTCCCCGACCGGAGGTGCCCTGATGCGCTTGTCCAGAGCCGTCTCGACCGCGGCGATCGTGAGTCTCACGGCCGTCGGCGTGCCCGCCGCCGCGGTGGCGGCACCCGCCGCGCCGGAACGCAGCGTGACCGACGTCGTCCCGGCGCCGGTCTCGGCGAAGGCCGACCCGCGCGGCGCTTTCAAGCTGACGCCGTCCACCGTGATCGCGGCCGATCGCGGCGCCGGCCAGGTCGCGGACTACCTGCGCGGCCTGCTCCGCCCGGCCACCGGCTACCCGCTGCCGGTCGTGCCGCGTGCTGGGGGTGTCCCCGCGATTTCGCTGCAGCTCGGCCACGACACGCGGATCGGCACCGAGGGTTACGAGCTGAAGGTGTCGCGCGACGGCGTCACCTTGAAGGCCAACACCGCCGACGGGCTCTTCGAAGGCGTCCAGTCGCTGCGGCAGCTGCTGCCCTCGGCCATCGACGCGAAGCGCGTCCAGCACCGGACGTGGACGGTCGCCGGCGGCACGATCCTCGACTACCCGCGCTTCGCCGAGCGCGGCGCGATGCTCGACGTCGCCCGGCACTTCTTCAAGCCCGACCAGGTGAAGCGGTACGTCGACCAGATCGCCCAGTACAAGGTCAACACCCTGCACCTGCACCTCGCGGACGACCAGGGCTGGCGCATCGAGATCAAGAGCTGGCCGAAGCTGGCGACCGTCGGCGGCAGGACCGCGGTCGACGGCGACCCGGGTGGCTACTACACGCAGGCGCAGTACCGGGACATCGTCGCGTACGCGGCTTCGCGGCACATCACGGTGATCCCGGAGATCGACATGCCGGGCCACACGAACGCGGCGCAGTCGACGTACGCGGAGCTGAACTGCGACGGCAAGGCGGTCCCGGTCCGCACGGACACCGAGGTCGGCTACAGCTCGCTGTGCATCTCGTCGCCGATCACGTACAAGTTCGTCGAGGACGTCGTGCGCGAACTGGCGGCCCTCACGCCCGGCCCGTACCTGCACATCGGCGGCGACGAGGCGCACTCGACGCCGCCCGCGGACTACATCGCGTTCGAGCAGAAGGTCCAGCCGATCGTCGCGAAGTACGGCAAGAAGGTCACCGGCTGGCACGAGATCGCGAAGTCGAACCCGCCCGCGTCGGCCGTTCCGCAGTACTGGGACTTCGGCGGCGACAACCCCTCGGTGGCGGCGGCCGCGGCGCGCGGCAGCAAGATCCTGATGTCCCCGGCGAACTACGCGTACCTGGACATGAAGTACGACGCGTCGACACCGCTGGGCCAGGACTGGGCCGCGTTGATCGAGGTCCGCGACGGCTACAACTGGGACCCGGCGTCGCTGGTGACCGGGGTCGGCGAGAACCAGGTCGCGGGCGTCGAAGCGCCGCTGTGGACAGAAACGATCCGCACGAGCGCCGACATCGAGTACATGGCGTTCCCCCGGCTGCCGGGCATCGCGGAGATCGGCTGGTCGCCTCGCGCCACCCACGATTGGAACGCCTACCGGGCGCGCCTGGCGAAGCAGTCCCCGCGCTGGGTCACCCAAAGCATCAACTTCTACCGCAGCCCGCAGGTCGACTGGAAGTAGCCAAAAGCCGTGAAGGCCTCCTTGACGGGCATAAATGCCGGTAAGGAGGCCTTCACGGCTTTTCGGCGGAGGCGAGGCGGGACTCGATGGCGCGGCGGGCCAGGCGGTAGGCGTGGGTGCCGCCGTTGAGGACCGCGTCGGCGTTGGCCGCGCGGCCCAGTGCGTGCAGCTCGAACGCCAGGACCTCCGGGTCCGCGTCGAGGTGACCGAGGGACACGGCTTCGGCGGCCGTCTCGCGGATGAACGCGGCGAACGAGCCGCTCGCCGCGGCCACCGCGTCGTGGACCCGGCCGGGCCGCGCGTCGAACTCCGCGCCGACGTTGAAGAAGAAGCACCCGCCGGGAAAGACCCGCTTTTCCGAGTACTCCAGCCAGTTTTCGCAGATCGCGCGTAACCGCGGCAACCCCGGCGCGACGTCGCGGGACGGCGTCACGACGTGCGCCTCGAAGATGGAAAAGGCCGCCTCGATCGTCGCGAGCTGCAGTTCCTCCTTCGAGCCGAACAACGCGAACACACCGCTCTTGCTCAGCTCCAGTTCGGTGGCCAGCCGGCCGAGGGACAGCCCCTCCAGGCCGTCGACCGACGCGACGTCCACCGCCCGGCGCAGCACCAGGCGGCGGGTCGCGTCGCCGCGGGCGAGGCGGCCGTCACCCGGCACGCCGCGCCCGCCAGCGGTCCACTGTGGACTGGACGCCGTCGCGGTAGGACTCGGAAAGCGCGGGTGTCGCCAGCACGCGGTCCGCGAGGTCCAGCGCCGCTTCGACCTTGTCCTCCGGCAGCTGCCCGTAGTTGGCGAACGAAACGACGTACACCTCGGCGATCGTCGGCCCGTCCGCGCGCTCCACCAGCTCGATCGCGCCGGACGTCGGTACCGTGCCGGGCCGCAGCACGCGCAGGTACCAGCCGCTGCGCCCGGAGTCGATCATCAGCGGCGTGACGTCCTTCCGGCCGGTCTTCATGGCCAGCTTGAAGCACGGCTGCCGCGGCTGCGACACCTGCACGAGCGCGTCGCCCCAGGCCCAGACGTCCCCGATCCGGACGTCGTCCTCGGTGACGCCGGACAGCGAGACGTTCTCCCCGAAGCCGGCCGGCTCCGCGTCGAAGCCGTCCTCGCGCCAGGCCGGGTAGTGCTCGGCCGGGTAGACGTAGACCGCTTTGTCGACCCCGCCGTGCACGGTCAGGTCGGCCTGCCGGTCGCCGTCGAGGTTCAGCTCGGTCAAGGCCAGCTCCGGCGCCGTGACCCGCGCCTTCGTGATCGCGCTCAGCACCGGGCGCTCCCGCCGGTAGCCCAGGACGCTCGGTTCCCCCACGTACACGCCGTCGACGTTCATGCTCCGAAGATAGCACGACCGTTCGTATAGTTTGCCGCCTTTACAGTGGCGCCATGGATCTGCTCGGCAAGGCCCGCGCCCACGTCGACTCCGGCGCCCTCTTCACCGAACTGGCCCGGCTGGTCGCCTACCCCACGGTCAGCGACGCCCCCGAAGGCCGCGCCGCCGTCCAGGCCTACCTCGACGAGGTCCTGACCCCGGCACTGACCGGCCTCGGCTGCGAAGTCACCCAGCACGCCAACCCGGACCCGGCGGGCGGCCCGTTCCTCGTCGGGGTCCGCACGGAGGGAGAAGACCTGCCGACGCTGCTGTGCTACGGCCATGCCGACGTCGTCGGGGAAGCCGGGCAGTGGCGCGACGGGCTGGACCCGTGGACGCTCACCGCGGACGGCGACCGCTGGTACGGCCGCGGCACCGCCGACAACAAGGGCCAGCACCTGATCAACCTCACGGCGTTGCGCCTGGTGCTGGCCGCACGCGGCAAGCTGGGCTTCAACCTCAAGTTCCTCTTCGAAACCGGCGAAGAGATCGGCTCCCCCGGTCTCACCGAGTTCGCGGCCCAGGAGAAGGACCTGCTGAGCGCGGACGTCCTCATCGCCTCCGACGGCCCGCGCCTCGACGCGGCGACCCCGACGTTGTTCCTCGGCGCCCGCGGCGGCATCCGCATCACCCTCGACGCCGACCTGCGCCCGGACGCCGCCCACTCCGGCAACTGGGGCGGGATCCTGCGCAACCCGGCGACGACGCTCGCCGCCGCGATCGCGAGCCTGGTCGACGGCCACGGCCGCGTCCAGGTCCCGGAACTGCTGCCGCCCGCACTGCCGGACAGCGTGCGCACCGCGCTGGCCGACGTGGTCGTCGACGCGGACGAGGGCTGGGGCGATCAAAACCTGACGCCCGCCGAGCGGCTCTACGGCTGGAACACCCTGGAGGTGCTCGCGCTCGGCGCGGGTGACCCCGCCCGCCCGGTGAACGCGATCCCCGGCCGGGCGCGAGCGGTCCTCCAGCTGCGGTACGTCGCCGGCACCGACGTCGGCGGCGTCGCACCTGCCATCCGGAAGCACCTTGCCGCGCAAGGGTTCCCGATGGTCGACGTGCGTGCCGACGCCACCTTCCTCGCCAGCCGGACCCCGGTCGGCGACCCGTGGGTGACCTGGGCCCGCGAAGCGCTGAGCGCAGTCACGGACAAGCCCGTCGCCCTGCTGCCGAACTTCGGCGGCGGCCTGCCCAACCACGTCTTCACCGACGTCCTCGGGCTGGCGACGCTCTGGCTGCCGCACTCCTACCCGGGCTGCCTGCAGCACGCGCCGGACGAGCACCTGCTCGCCCCGGTCGCCCGGGAGGGACTGGTGCTCGCCACGGCGTTGTTCGACGCCCTCAGTTCAACGCCGCCGACTCCTCGTCGGTGAGCAGCCGGGAGCGGATCAGGAAGCGCACGCCTTCGGGCGCCTCCAGGGAAAACCCGCTCCCGCGCCCGGGCACGACGTCGATCGTGAGGTGCGTGTGCTTCCAGTACTCGAACTGCGGCCCCGACATCCACACCGGCACGTCCTCGATGCCCTCGACTTCGAGCGAACCGAGGTTCACGTCGGACGCGCCGGTGCGGAACTCCCCGGCCGGGTAGCACATCGGGGCGCTGCCGTCGCAGCACCCGCCGGACTGGTGGAACATCACCGGCCCGTGGAGCGACACCAGCCGCCGCAGCAGCTCCGCGGCGGCCGGTGTCAGGTCTACTCGTTGGGTCATCAGAAGAATCCGAGCGCCTGGTCGGAGTAGGAGACGAGCATGTTCTTCGTCTGCTGGTAGTGGTCGAGCATCATCTTGTGGTTCTCGCGGCCGATGCCGGACGCCTTGTAGCCGCCGAAGGCCGCGTGCGCCGGGTAGGCGTGGTAGTTGTTCACCCAGACGCGGCCCGCCTGGATGTCGCGGCCGGCGCGGTAAGCCGTGTTGCCGTCGCGCGACCAGACCCCGGCGCCGAGGCCGTACAGCGTGTCGTTGGCGATCTTGATGGCGTCGTCGTAGTCGTCGAACTTCGCCACGGACACCACCGGGCCGAAGATCTCCTCCTGGAAGATCCGCATCTTGTTGTCGCCGGCGAACACGGTCGGCTCGACGTAGTAGCCGCCGGACAGCTCGCCGCCGAGGTCGGACCGCACGCCGCCGGTGAGGATCTCGGCGCCTTCCTGCTTGCCGATGTCGATGTAGGACAGGATCTTCTCGAGCTGGTCGTTGGACGCCTGCGCGCCGATCATCGTCTCGGTGTCGAGCGGGTGGCCCTGCTTGATCTTGCGGACGCGCTCGACGCCGTCGCCGAGGAACCGGTCGTAGATGCCCGACTGGATCAGCGCCCGCGACGGGCAAGTGCAGACCTCGCCCTGGTTGAGCGCGAAGAGCGCGAAGCCCTCCTGCGCCTTGTTGTAGAAGTCGTCGTTGCGCGCGGCGACGTCGTCGAAGAAGATGTTCGGGCTCTTGCCGCCCAGCTCGACGGTCACCGGGATGATGTTCTCGCTGGCGTACTGCAGGATCAGCCGCCCGGTCGTGGTCTCGCCGGTGAAGGCCACCTTGCGCACGCGGTTGCTCGACGCCAGCGGCTTGCCGGCCTCGACGCCGAAGCCGTTGACGATGTTGACCACGCCCGGCGGGATCAGGTCGCCGATGATCGAGAACAGCAGGTGGATCGACGCCGGGGTCTGCTCGGCCGGCTTGAGCACGATCGCGTTGCCCGCGGCCAGCGCCGGGGCGAGCTTCCAGACCGCCATCAGGATCGGGAAGTTCCACGGGATGATCTGCGCGACCACGCCGAGCGGCTCGTGGAAGTGGTAGGCGACGGTGTTCTCGTCGACCTGCGAGATGCCGCCCTCCTGGGCGCGCAGGGCGCCGGCGAAGTAGCGGAAGTGGTCGATCGCGAGCGGGATGTCGGCGGCGAGGGTCTCGCGGACGGCCTTGCCGTTCTCCCAGGCCTCGGCGACGGCGATCGCTTCGAGGTTCTGCTCCATCCGGTCGGCGATCTTGAGCAGGATGTTGGCGCGTTCCTCGGGCGAGGTCCGGCCCCACGCCGGCGCGGCGCCGTGGGCGGCGTCGAGCGCCTTCTCGACGTCCTCGGCGTTGCCCCGCGCGATCTCGCAGAAGGTCTTGCCGGTGACCGGGGTCGGGTTCTCGAAGTACTGGCCGCCGGCCGGGGGCACGTACTCGCCGCCGATGTAGTGGTCGTAGCGCGCTTCGTAGCTGACGACGCTGCCTTCGGTGTTCGGTGCGGCGTACTGGACCATCTTCCCTGCCTCGTTGCTCGGAGTGACGGTTGGGCTGATGGCCGCCGAAGGTAGGTGCGGCAACGTTGCACGCGCGTTGCAACGCTGTGAGCTGGGTCTCTAGGCTGGTGGACGTGGCAGAGGCGCCCGAACCGGAGCTGCTGCGCGACCCCGAGTCCTACGCGCGGCTACTGGAGCACGTCCGCGAAGCGGTGCTCCAGGGCGTGCCCGGGCCCCGGCCGCCGCGGTCGGTCGTCTCCGACTCCTGGAACCGCTCGCTCGCCGCCCGGGTCGACCCGGACCAGGGCGAAGCGCCGTTCGTCTACGACACCGGCGACCTCGCCGCGCTCCGCGAAGCCCACCCGCTGGCGCCCGTGCTGCCGGTGCTGCGGCAGATGCTGGTGAGCATCGCCGACGACGCCGACCACGTGATGATCGTGACCGACGCCGACGGCCTGATCCTGTGGCGCGAGGGCGCCGCGGGCCAGCTGCTGCGCGGCGACCGCGTCGGCCTCACCGAGGGCACCCGGTGGAGCGAAGCCGCGATCGGCACGAACGCCATGGGCACGGCGCTCGCGACCGGCGACCCGGTGCAGATCTACTCGGCCGAGCACCTGGTCCGCCGCTACCACGCGTGGACGTGCGCGGCGGCGCCGGTGCGCGACCCCGAGACCGGCGTGCTGCTGGGCTCGATCGACGTCAGCGGGCCGCTGCGCACCGTGCACCCGGCGATGCTTTCGCTGGTCACGGCGACGGCGCAGCTCGCGGAAGGGCAGCTGCGGGCCCAGCTCGCGGTCCGCGACGAGCAGCTGCGGCGGGCGAACATGCCGCACCTGGAGGCGTTGCGCGGCCGGCCCGGCGCCCTGCTTTCGGCGGGCGGCCGGGTGCTCGCCGCGCAGGCGTGCCTGTTGCCGTCCACAGTGGACGTCCGGCGCGGCGGCGGCGCGGTGAACCTGCCCGACGGGCGCATCGCCACGGTCGAACCGCTGGCCGAGGGCTACCTGCTGCGGCTGTCCGCTCCCGGGGGCGGCGGCCCGCGGCCCCGGTTGTCGCTGGAGTACCTCTCGGACGGCGCGTTCTCGACCACTGTGGACGGTCGCGAGGTCCCGCTCACGTTGCGGCACGCGGAAATCCTGACCCTGCTGACCCTGCACCCCAACGGCCTCTCGGCGGAACGGCTGGCGCTGCAGCTCTACGGCGAGTCGGGCAACCCGGTGACCGTCCGCGCGGAAATCCACCGCCTGCGCTCCCAGCTGGGCGCGGCGGTGGTGCAGACGCGGCCGTACCGGCTGGCGGCCGACGTCGACGCGGACTTCACCCGCGCCCGCACGGCGTTGCGCACCGGCACGCCCGCCGACGTCCTGCGCGCCTTCCGCGGCCCGCTGCTGCCGGACTCGGAGGCACCGGCGATCCGCGAAGAACGGGAAACGCTCACCGCGCAGGTCCGCCAGGTGGCGCTGAACAGCGGCGACCCGGGCGTGCTGTGGTCGTTCTGGGAAACCGCGTGCGGGGTGGACGACTTCGCGGTGCTCGACGCGCTGCTGAAGACGCTCCCCGCGGCCGATCCGCGGCGGGCCGCCGTGACGGCCCACCGCGCCCGGCTCGGCTGAGCCGTCAGGGTTCCAGGTCGCTGCACCCCCGCCCGGTCGCGATGTCGAACGGCACCGACGCCTGGTCGTGCACGATCACCCAGCCGTCGGGGGTGTCCCGGAAGACGAACGTGGCCCGGACCCACATGCCGTCGGTCACGACGCCGTTCTTCAGGGTCCCGCTGACCCGGCCGAAGCCGTGCCCGACCGCGAGGTCGCCGCGCACGGTGACGGTCAGGTCGCGCAGCTCGTAGTCCACCTCCTCGAAGACGGTGAACACCCGCGCCCAGTTCTTCAGCTTCGCGTCCACGCCGACGTGCTGCAGCGGCGGTTCGACGTCGAAGGACACGACGTCCGGGGCGTAGCTCAGCCGCAGCGCCTCGAGGTCCTTGTTCCGGAGCCCGTCGACGATCGCGGCCAGCCGGGCCCGGACCGCGGCTTCGGCGTCCCCGTGCCGCAGCGGCGCGAGCGCGGTGCTCCAGGCGACGACGTGGTCGAGCACCGTGTCCAGCGCGGCGAGCTGGTACTCGCCGGGCGCGAAGGTGGCGCGGTTTTCGAACTCGGTCGCCAGCGGCAGCGTGACCTGCGGGGCGACGTCCGCCAGCTGCAGGGCACCGCAGACCAGCCGCAGCTGCTCGACCGAGCGGGCCCCGCCGACGCCGCCGTAGGAGACGAACCCGGCGGCCTTGGTGTTCCACTCGACGTGCACGTGGTCCAAGGCGTTCTTGAGCACGCCGGGAACGGAGTGGTTGTACTCCGGCGTGACGAACACGAACCCGTCGCACGCGGCGACGGTCGCGGCCCAGGCCCGCGTGCGCTCGTCCGGGTACTGCCCCGAGAAGCCCGGCGGCTGCTCGAGGTGGGGCAGCGGGTGGTCACGCAGGTCGATCAGCGTGAACCGGGCGTCGGCGCGCTCGCTCGCCCGCTCGTGGACCCACCGGGCCACCTGGTCGCCCACCCGGCCGTCGCGGGTGCTGCCCAGCACGATTCCGATCTCGATCATCGTTTCTCCCCTGTTCGTTCGGCTTCGAGGAGTACGACGAAGCAGCCCGGCGGGATGTCAGGCCTGACGTTCGGGGAGGCTGTGTCGTCGGAGGGAGCATGACGACACCACCGGAACCGGTCGTCGGCGAACGCCGGCACCTGCTCAACCTCGCCTACCGGCTGCTCGGGTCGCTGGCCGAGGCCGAGGACGCGGTGCAGGAGACCTACGCCCGCTGGTACGCGCTCACGCCGTCCCAGCGGGCCGCGATCTCCTCGCCGGGCGCGTGGCTGACGACGGTCGCCGGCCGCGTCTGCCTCGACGTCCTCGGTTCGGCGCGGGCCCGGCGCGAGCAGTACGTGGGCGAGTGGCTGCCCGAGCCCGTGCCCGAGCAGCCCGACTCGGTCGCCGACCGGATCACCCTCGACGAGTCGGTCACCATGGCCTTCCTGGTGACGCTCGAAGCGATGACCCCGGCGCAGCGGGTCGCGCTCGTGCTGCACGACGTGTTCGGCTACGCGTTCGCGGAGGTCGCGGAGATCACCGGGCGCACGCCGGCGGCGTGCCGCGAACTGGCGTCGTCGGCCCGCCGCCGCGTCCGCGCCGCCCGCCCCGCCACTCCGGCGACCGGCCACGCGGACGTGATCCGGGACTTCAAGCACGCGTGGGAAGCGGGCGACATCGCCGCGCTGGTCGGCCTCCTCGACCCCGCGGCAACCCTCACGGCCGACGGCGGCGGCGTGGTCCGCGCGGCGCTGACCCCGATCGAAGGCGGCGAGGCGGTCGCCCGGTACGTCGCGGCGCTGGCGTCCGGCGCCGGCGGGTCGTTGCGGCTCGCGGAGCGCGCGGTCAACGGCCTGCCCGGCCTGCTGCTCACGCGGGGCGGGGATCTTGTGGCGGTGTACGCGTTCGACGTCGCCGACGGGCGGATCACCCGCATCTGGGCGATGCGGAACCCGGAGAAGCTCCGCCCCTGGCTCGGGTGACCTGCTCCCGCACGACGGCCAGGGTTCGACGGCAGGCCCCGGCTCGGCTGAACCCGAGTAGACACCGTCTACATGAGTTTGATAGACAGTGTCCACAAGGTGAACCGCGGGTTACGGAGATCGGAATGAGTTACCACCGTTTCGTCGTCCTCGGCGACAGCTGCGCCGAAGGTCTCGACGACCCGTACCCCGGCCAGGACCACTACCGCGGCTGGGCCGACTTCGTCGCCGCCGACCTCGCCGAGCGGGAACCGGGCTTCCGCTACGCCAACCTCGCCGTCCGGGGACGGCGGCTCGACCAGATCGTCCCCGAACAGGTCCCGGCCGCCACGCGCCTCGAGCCGGACCTGATCGCACTCTTCGGCGGCGGCAACGACGTCATGAGCCGGGGCTGGGACGCGCGGACCGTCGCCCGCCGCGTCGATGCCGCCATCCGCGCGTGCACCGAAATCTCGCCGACCGTCGTGACGTTCACCCTCAGCGACGTCTCCAGCCGGATGCCGCTCGGGCGGCGGATGCGGCCGCGGATCGTCGCGCTCAACGAGGCCATCCGCGAAGCCGCCGTCAGCTACGGGGCACTGCTCATCGACCTGTGGCCCGACCAGGCCGTCACCGACTCCCGCTACTTCGGCGCCGACCGGCTCCACCTGTCCGAGCACGGGCACCGCAGGCTCGCCGCGTACGTCCTCGGGCGGCTCGGGCTCGAGCACGATCCCGGCTGGCTGGCGCCGCTGCCGGGTGTCGCGGCCGCGGGGAGCTGGCGCGCCGACCTGCACTGGCTGCTGCGCGAGGTGCTGCCGGTCGCCGTGACGCGCACGCGCAACCGGCTCATCGGCCGCCAGCCGGGCGACGGCTTCGGGCCGAAGCGCCCGGAGCTGCTCCCCATGACGAGGGACGAAGCGTGGGCACCCGGCAACGCCTGATCGACACCGCGGCCGAGCTCCTGACCGGCGAAGGCGTCGAAGCCGTGACGCTGCGCGGAATCGCGAAGGCGGCCGGTGTCTCGCACGGCGCGCCGCTGCGGCACTTCTCCGGCCGCGCCGAGCTGCTGTCCGCCGTCGCGACCCGCGGGTACGCCGACCTGCTCGCCCGCCGCGACACGCTGCCCGGAACCTCGCCGCGGGAGCGGCTCACCGCCGCCTGCCACAGCTACCTCGACTTCGCGCTGGCCAACCCGGCGATGTTCGAGCTGATGTTCCGCCGCGACCTGGTCGACGCGGACGACCCGGCCCTCTCGGCGGCGGCGAGCGCGGTGTTCGACACCTTCGCCGTGCTGGTCGCGGCGGTGCCGACCCCGGTCGCGCGCTCGGGCGCCGACCTGCGGCTGGTCGCGGCGTCGCTGTGGGCCGCGCTGCACGGCCTCGCCCAGCTGTGGCTGTGGGGCGGCCTGGCGGGGGCGAGCTTCGCGCCGTCCCCGGAGGCTGCGCTGGCCGTCACGCTCGACGCCTACCTGGGCTGAGCAACGCGTCGACGTCCTGCCGAACGGCGATCAGGGCCGGCAACGAGCGGAGGCCGAGTTCGCGGTTGACCCGGATCATGTGCGCGTTCTCCGCCCCCGTCGTCGTGCTGATCCGCCGGAGCCCGGGCCGCTCGGCGACCAGCCACCGGATCATGTGCGCCTTGACGCAGCGCCCCAGCCCGTGCCCGCGGTGCGCGGCGAGCACCGCGGTGTCCCGCTGGTAGCCCCAGTCCGGTCGGCGCGGGTGTACGCACACCTCGGTGAACCCGGCGACCTCCCCGGTTCCCTCGTGAACCGCGGCGACGATCCGCTGGTCGAGACCCTGCGACCGAGCCTCGGCTTCGGCCGCGCGCACCCGCGCGGGCGTCCACTCCGGCCACCGGAAGCCCGAATCCCCGAGCGGAGCGTCGTGGATCGCCGCCCGCGCGCGGGCGTAGGACTCGAGCAAGCCGTCCGGGGCCGCGCCCTTCCACCGCACAACCCGATAGCCCGGCGGGACGGCCACGTCCCAGCGCGACCGCTCCGCTTCGGCGACGACCAGGACCTGGCGCACGATCGTCCGCACCGGCCGGAACCCGAGCGCCTCGGCCCACGGCTCCCCGGCGGACCCGGCGACGACCTGCCAGCCTTCGACGCTCCGGCGGCCCCGCGCGCGCAGTTCCGGCAGCACCGCGCGCAGCAACGCGGTGCCGATTCCCGAGCGCCGCGCGGCCGGGTGCACGACGACGTCGGTCAGCCCGATCCCGCGGTTTTCGGCGTCGAGGAAGTGCACCTCGGCGAACGCGACGAGCTCGTCGCCGCGGTACGCCACCCACTGCGCCGCCTCGCCCATCCCGGGCAGCGGCCTCGTCAGCCGTCCGGCCAGCTCGCCGAGCGGCAGCACGGGTTCGCCGGGCCGGTCGGTTTCCCGGCTCGCCGCGAACACGGCGTGGTAAGCGGCGATTCCGCCTTCGCCGGCCGACAGCGGGTCGAAGCGTTCGATCGTCACCATCCCTCCAGTGTCCCGGTCCGCGACACGCTGCGACCCGGTGCACGCGCCCGAACACCTGATCGAATACCCTGCCTCCATGACCGAGTCAGACCCGCAGCTCGAGCGCATCCGCAAGCTGCTGGCGAAGGCCGAGGACCCGGCGGTCACCGAGGCGGAAGCCGAGGCGTACAACCGGAAGGCCGCCGAGCTCGTCGCGCGGTACGGGATCGACCAGGCGATGCTCGCCGCGTCCGGCGCGACCGCCGACGAGATCGGCACGCTCAAGATCCCGATGAACGACCCGTACAGCCGCGACAAGGCGAGCCTGCTCACCTCGGTCGCGTACCCGCTGCGGTGCCGGACGCTGCTGCACCGCTACGGCCAGAAGGTCGACAGCGTCACGGTGTTCGGCTTCCACTCCGACCTCGGCCGCGTGGAGCTGCTGTTCACCAGCCTGCTGCTGCAGGCGAGCACCCAGCTGACCCGCGTCCGGCCGGACGGCTTCTTCCCCGGCGAATCGCTGGCCGCGTACCGGCGCACGTGGCTGCACGGCTTCGCCCGCGCGGTGCACGAGCGGCTCACGCACGCCGAATCGGAAGCCGTCCGCACGGCGGCGCCCGGTGCGCGGTCGGCGGAGCTGGTCGTCCGCGACCGCGCGCAGCTGGTGCAGCACGCGTTCGACGCCGAGTACGGCGACCTGCGCTCGGCCGCGCCGCGGCGGCTGTCGGGCAGCGGCTACCTCGACGGCCACGACGCCGGCACGAAGGCGAACCTCGACCCCTCGGCGCTGACCCGCCGTCAGAAGGCCTTGCGCTGACTCGCACGGTTGCCGCTATCGCCGTCCCGGAGTACGCGGCCCGCCGCCGCCCGGACGGCCTGCTCGCCGACCGCCGGCTGCGCACCCACGAACGCCTGGGCGCCCGCGTGGTGAAGGTGTGCCCGTTCGCCGTGGTACTGGCCGGCTCGCTCGCCGACTGGCGCGCGTGGACGGGCGTGAAGCTCCAGGACGGCGAGAACTTCATCCCCGGCGGCATCGCCCCGGTGTTCGCCTCGGCGGAGCACCCGATGTAGCAATGCTTAACGGTTCATCCAGAAACGTTCGCTTGTTCTGATAGGACACCTTGGGCACCGTGGAACCGTGACTGGTTGGGTGCGCGTCGCGGTACTGGCCCTGCTGTGGGGCTCGGGGTTCCTGTGGATCAAGCTGGCTCTGACCGGGCTGAGCCCCGTCCACCTCACGCTGATCCGCTGCGCGCTCGGCGCGGTTACGCTGCTGGTGCTGGCTTTCGCGGCCCGCCAACGGCTTCCGCGCGACCGCCGGACCTGGGGACGGCTGGTCGTCGCCGCGTTCTTCTGCAACGCGCTGCCGTTCGCGCTCTTCGGCATCGGCGAGCGCACGGTGGACTCCGGGGTCGCCGGGGTCATCAACGCCACGACGCCGTTGTGGTCGCTGCTGATCGGCGTCGCGCTCGGGACGGAACGCCGCCTCAACCCCGCGCGCCTGCTCGGGCTGGGCCTCGGCTTCGCCGGCATCGTGGTGATCTTCGCGCCGTGGGAACAGGCAGGCCTGCTGAGCACCGGCGCCCTCGCGCTGCTCGCGGCCGGCCTCAGCTACGCGATCGCGTTCGCTTACATGGCGCGGAAACTGCCGCCGGACGGCGCCCCGCTCGCCCTGTCGGCCGCCCAGCTGACGACCGCCACCGCGTTGACCGCCCTCGCCCTGCCGGTGGCCGGGACCGCGCCGCACGTGAACCTGACGGCGCTCGGCGCAGTGACCGTCCTCGGTGTCTTCGGCACCGGGATCACCTTCTACCTCAACTACCGCGTGATCGCGGACGAAGGCCCGACCGCGGCCGCCACGGTCGGGTACCTCCTCCCGGTCGTGTCGGTCGGGCTCGGCACGCTCTTCCTCGGCGAGCCCCTGACGCCGCGGGTGGTCGGCGGCATGGTGATCGTCCTGTTCGCCGTCGCCCTCACCCGGCTGCGGCCTCAGGCGCCGGCGAACTGCCCGGCGAACTCGGCGGCCGGGCCGGCGACCCCGAAGTAGTCGCCCGTGGCCAGGTCGGCGCCCGCCGTGCGCCACCAGCTCGCCTGGTCCTCGGTGTGGATGCCGTCGACGACGAGCGTCGCGCCGACCTGCCGGACCAGCGGCACCAGCGCGCCGAGGAACGTCGAGTCCGACCACGCCTGCCATTCGGCGAGACGCCGGTCGACGCGCACGATGTCGACCGGCAGGTCCTGGACGGCCCGCAGGTCGTCCGGACCCAGCCCGAAGTCGTCGAGCATCACGTGGACGCCGAGGTCCGCCAGCGCGGTGACGTTCTCGATCACCCCGGACACCGGCAGCGCGCCGACCGGCACGCCGAGCATCAGCTGCTCCGGCGGCAGGCCGGTGTCGGCCAGCAGCCGCGTCACGCGCGTGCCCAGCGCGTCGTCCGAAACCTGGTGCCCGGTCAGGCCGGCGACCACCGGGAGGCCGAATCCCGCGCGCTGCCGCCACCACTCGCCCTGCCGGCCCGCCGCGCGCAGCAGCCAGTCGCCGAGCGGCAGCACCAGGCCGGTCGACTCGGCGAGTTCGGCGCACTGCTCGTGGGCCGGCGCCGGTTCGTCCGGCCGGGCCCAGTGCAGGCGGGCTTCGACGCCGGCCACCCCGCCGTCGGCCAGCCGCGCCATCGGCCGGTACCGGACGCTGATCTCGCCGTGCTCCCACGCCCCGGCCATGCCGACGGCCAGTGCCTGCGTCCGCCGGTCTTCGGCGTCGGCCTCGCGGTCGAACATCTTCCACTGGCCGCGCCGTCTTTCCTTGGCGCGCCGCAGGGTCTGGTCCGCCGCGCGCAGCAGCTCGACCGGGTCGATGCCCTTCGACGGCCGGTGCACCACGCCCGCGCTGGCCGACAGCGCGAGCCCGTGCCCGTCGACGAAGAACGGCTCGGCGAGCTCGTCGTTGATGGCGCGCACGATGGTGCCGATGTCCGGCGTCGTCGCCGTGTTCTCGACCAGGATGCCGAACTCGTCGCTGTGGAACCGCGCGATCATCGCCTTTTCCCCGGCCATCACCGCCTTCAGCCGCTGGGCGAAGTGGATCAGCAGCTGCTCGCCGACCCGGCGGCCGAGGCTGTTGCAGACCATCCCGAAGGCGTCGAGGTCGACGTGGAACAGCGTCACGCCGTACACCGGGTCCGCGCGCCGCAGCGCCGTCTCCAGGTGGGTGCCGAAGTACTGCCGGTTCGGCAGCCCGGTGAGGACGTCGTGGAGGGCCTGGCGGCTCAGTTCCCCTTGCAGCAGCATGAGTTCCGTGCCGTCCTCGACCACGACGACGAAGTGCCCCGGCCGGTCCTCGGCGTCGCGCAGCAGGGACGCGGTGAGCGAGATGCGCGCGACGTCGCCGTCCTTGCGCAGCAGCCGCTGCGACTGCCGGACCCGCTCCTTGCCGCCGTCGAGCAGCGCCGTCATCGCCTCGCGCAGGACGCCGACGGTCTCGGGGTGGACGACGTCGTACAGCGCGGACCCGGTCAGCTCGCCGGGCTGGTGCCCGAGCATCTCGGCCAGCGCCGCGTTGGCCCGCACGATCCGGCCGTCGAGCGCGACCAGCGCGATGCCGCTCGCCGACGACGTCACCACCTCTTCGAAGCGCGCCTCGCTTTCCTTGAGGTGCCACTGCGCGTCCCGCACCGCCTTGAGCAGCGAGAGGTGCATGATCTCCTGCTGGTCGAGGACGCTGCGCTCGTGCGCGAGCAGGAACCCGCACGAGAGCGCGCCCAGCGTCAGCGCGACGCGCTCGGCCAAGCGGTCCACCGCTTGCAGTTCGGGCAGCGCGGGCAGGCCCTTCGCGAGGACGTCGAGCGTGCACCGCAGCCCGGGCTCGCCGACGTAGCCCAGGCCGACCAGCCGCGCGCCGATCCGCTCGGCGGGCGCGGTGTCGGCGGAGGCGCCGCGCAGCGCGTCGCACAACGTGCCGAGCACGCCGCGCAGTTCGACGTCGAGCTCCTCGCGGTTCAGCGAAACGACGGTGACGCCGCTGAGGAGGTACGCCCACTTGCGGGCGAGCAGGTTCCGCGCGCGTTCCGGGTCGGGGGCCGCGGGCCGGTTCACTGGGGGGTCGGGCATCGGCATCGGGCGCGTCCGATCAGTTCTTCCGGCCGATCCCGGCGTAGACCAGCATGTTCATCGCCGCGGCGGCGGAGATGTCCGCCGGCCCGGCCGGCCGCCATTCCCCGCAGCCGACCAATCCCGGTTCGACGATTTCGAAACCGGTGAAGAGTTCGGTCACCTGGGCGTGCGTCCGCAGGTTCACCTGGTCGGGACTCCGGCTTTCCTTGATCGCTTCGGTCGCCTCTTCGAGGTTTTCGCCTTGGTGATCTCCGGTGACGTGGGTGATCGCGAGGAAACTGCCGGGCGCGAGCGCCGCGCCGTAGCGCCCGACGAGTTCGAGCGGGCCGGATTCGTCCGGTACCCAATGCAGCATCAAGAGCATCAGCAACCCGACGGGTTTCTCGAAATCGAGCAAAGCGCGCACCTGCGGCGCATCGAAAATCTTCTCGGGATCCCGCATGTCGGCCTGCACGATCGCTGCACGGTCGTTGCCGACGAGCATCAACTCGCTGTGCGCGACCGCCACCGGGTCGCGGTCGACGTACACCACGCGGCAGTCCGGGTCCTGCGCCTGGGCGACCTCGTGGACGTTCGCCACCGTCGGGATTCCCGAGCCGATGTCGAGGAACTGCCGGATCCCCTGCGCCGTCATGAACCGCACGGCGCGGCCGAGGAACGCGCGGTTCACGCGCGCCGCGTCGCGCAAGCCGGGCATCGCGCGTTCGATCTGCTCACCGACCGCGCGATCGACGGCGAAGTGGTGCCCGCCGCCCAGCATGAAGTCGTACGTGCGAGCCATGCTCGGCACGGAGATATCGACACCCGGTGGTACCCATTCCGGTGATCGTGTCACGAAGAACACCTTCTCAGTCTGTCGGGACCGGAAAGAGCTTAGCGATTCCCCCGGATTCGGCGACTGCGCCATATGCGTGAGCCCACGCCACCCGATCGGGCACTGTACCGTTCGCCCGGACGCGCCTACCGTAGGCCGTCTCCTTGGGAAATCCACACAATGGCGCAACGAGGAGTCCCCATGACCGCCCCGGTCGCACCGGGCCGGTGGCCTTTTCTCGGGCACACTCCGGCACTGCTGAGGCAACGCTTCGCGTTCACCAGTTCATTGCACGAACACGGCGAGATCGTGAAACTCTACCTCGGCCCGGCACCCACCTACTTCGTCACGAGCCCGCGCCTGGCACACGAAGTGCTGGTCACCGCGGGCCCGAAGTTCCGCAAGGGCGCCATGTTCGACAAGTTCCGGCCGTTCGTCGGAAACGGCTTGGTGCTTTCGAACGGCGACTTCCACCGGAGCCAGCGGCGGCTGATGCAGCCGGCGTTCCACCGCGACCGCCTGATCGCCTACGCGGAGATCATGCGGCGCGCGGCGGCCGCACTGGGCGATTCCTGGCGGGCCGGCGAGGTGCGGCCGGTCGACGAGGACATGCAGCGCCTCGCGGTGACGATCGTCGGCGAGGCGTTGTTCTCCACGGAACTGGGAAAAGAGGCGATCGCCGAAGCGCGGAGATCCATTTACCTGATCATCCAGCAGGGAATGATTCGCGCGTTGTCGCCGAAGTTCGTCGAAAAGCTGCCGGTGCCCGGGAACCGGCGGTTCGACGAGGCGATCACGAGGATGCGGGAGATCGTGCTCGCGGTGATCCGCGAGTGGCGGGCCGACGGCACCGACCACGGCGACCTGCTCTCGACGTTGCTGCTCGCCGGCATGACCGACGAGCAGGCGCGGGACGAGGTGCTCACGCTGCTCACCGCGGGCATCGAAACGACGGCGCTGGCGCTGTCCTGGACGTTCCACGAACTCGGCCGCCACCCGGAGGTGGAGGCGCGGGTGCACGCCGAGGTCGACGAGGTGCTGGGCGGCGATCCGGTCACGGCCGAGAACCTCGGGCAGCTGACCTACGTCCGCCAGGTGGTCGACGAAGTGCTGCGCCGGTACCCGCTGTGGATGCTGATGCGCCGCACCCTCGAGGAGGTCGACCTCGGCGGCGTCCGGCTCCCGGAAGGTGCCGAGGTGATCGTCAGCCCCCACGCGCTGCACCACGACCCCGCGTCGTTCCCCGACCCCACCCGCTTCGATCCCGGCCGCTGGGCCCCGGACCGCGCCGCCGAACCGCCGAAGGGCGCGTTCATCCCGTTCGGCGCGGGCAACCGGCAGTGCATCGGGAACCGCTTCGCCCAGAACGAAATCGTCATCACGGTGGCCACGGTGGCCGCACGCTGGCGGCTGGTCCCGCTCCCGGGCCACCCGGTCCGCGTGAAGTTCACCTCCGCCGCCTACCCGGACAGCCTGCCGATGACGGCTGTTCCCCGACGCTGACTGAGAGGTCGTACCCCCCGTGTTCCGCCTACGTGTTTGCGCTGCGGTTTTCCTGCTGCTGACCCTGCTCCCGGCCCCCGCGCGAGCGGCCACGGCGACGTGCGAGGACCTCAACGTCCCGGTGACGGTGGCCCTGCTCCCCCAGACGATGCACGGCCGCCTGTGCGCCCCACCGGAAGCGCGCACGGTGGTGGTCCTCATCCCCGGCGGGACGTACAACGCGTCCTATTGGGACATCGGCTACACCCCGGAGACCCGGTCGTTCCGGCTGGCGATGAACAACGCGGGCATCGCGACCCTGGCCTTGGACCGCCTGGGAACCGGAGGAAGTTCGAAGCCGTTGAGCACCCTGCTGAACGCCTCGGTCCAGGCCACGGCGGCCCACCAGGTGATCCAGTCCGTCCGGTCCCGCTTCCCCGAGGTGATCATCGGCGGCCACTCGATCGGCGCGGCGATGGCCATGATCGAAGCCGGCCGCTACCACGACGTCGACGGCGTCCTGGTGACGGGAATGACCCACCGGATGAACCTGATCACGGTGATCCCGGTCCTCGCCAACATGATCCCGGCCCCGCTGGACCCGGCCGTCCCCGGCCGCGACGCGGGCTACCTGACCACGAGCCCCGGCACCCGCTACACGGCGTTCCACGCCCCCGGCCCCCTCGACGAGGCGGCGATCGCGTACGACGAGTCCACAAAGGACGTCTTCGCGACGACGGAAGCGGTGGACAGCCTGACGTTGACGACGGTGGTCACCCCGGCCTCCCAGCAGATCACCGTCCCGGTCCTGCTGGTGCTGGGCAACGACCCCCACTTCTGCGGAACCCTGGGCAGCGACTGCTCATCCCCGGAAGCCCTGCGCGCATCGGAAGCCCCGTTCTTCGGCGGCCCCCTGCGGACGTTCATCCTCGACGGCTACGGCCACGCGATCAACTACGCCCCCAACGCCCCGACGTACTTCGGCGTGGTGTCGGACTGGCTGAAGTCGATCTGAGCCGGCCGGGTGGTCACGCGCCCAGCCAGGTCCGCGCGCCGGTCACCTCGGCCAGCCGGTCCGGGATCGGCGTGACGCCGAGGCCCGGGCCCGACGGCACCGGCAGGTACCCGTCCTCGAGCACGAACGGCTCGGTGATGTCGGTGCGGTAGAAGCGCGCGGACGCGGACGTGTCCCCGGGCAGGGTGAAGCCCGGCAGGGACGCCAGCGCGACGTTGGCGGCGCGGCCGAGGCCGGACTCGAGCATCCCGCCGCACCACACCGGGACGCCGTTGGCCGCGCACACGTCGTGCACCCGGCGCGCCTCCAGGTACCCGCCGACGCGACCGGGCTTGATGTTCACGATCCGGCACGCGCCCAGCCGGATCGCGTCCGCCGCCGAGCGGGCCGACACCACCGACTCGTCCAGGCAGATCGGGGTGCGCACGTGCCGGGCCAGCTCGGCGTGGCCGTGCAGGTCCTCCTCGTCCAGCGGCTGTTCCAGCAGCAGCAGGCCGAACGGGTCGAGCCGGGCGAGCTGGGGCGCGTCCGACAGCGTGTACGCCGTGTTCGCGTCGACCTGCAGCAGGACGTCGTCGCCGAACCGCTCCCGGACCGCGCGGACCGGCTCGACGTCCCAGCCCGGCTCGATCTTCAGCTTGATCCGCCGGTAGCCCGCCGCGAGGTAGCCCTCGACCTCGTCGAGCAGCCGCGGGACGGAGTCGGCGATCCCGACCGAAACCCCGCACGGCACCTTGTCCTTCGTGGACCCGAGCGCGGTCGCGAACGACGTCCCGTGCGCCCGCAGCTCGGCGTCGAGGACGGCCATCTCCACGGCGCTCTTGGCCATCCGGTGCCCCTTGCACCCCGCCAGCAGCGGCCCGACCCGGTGGGCGGCGAGCTCGCCCGCCGCCAGCAACGCCGGCACCAGGTACGTCCGCAGCACGTGCTCGACGCCGTCGGCGTACTCCGGGGAGTACACCGGCGCGGCCATCGCGCCGCACTCGCCCCAGCCCTCCGCGGCCGGAGTCACCGCCCGCACCAGCACCAGGTCCCGCACGTCCTGCGAGCCGAACGAGGTCCGGAACGGGGCCACCAAGGGCATCCGCACGCGCAGGATCTCGACCCCGGTGAGCTTCACGGCCGCTCCTTCGACACCACGTACCGGCCCGCCCGGTCGAACCCGGTGACCCGGGCGCCGCCGGTCATCAGGCCGTGCAGCACTTCCCGCAGCGCGATCCGCCAGGCGCGGCCCAGCCCGGGGTCGCTCGCCCGCACGGCTTCGATGTCGGGTGGCACCGCGACCAGCACGACCGGCCCGTCGGCCGGGCCGGGCACCGGGCCGCCGTCCGCGCCGACGGACAGCGCGGGCACACCGCCCGTTCCGTCCACAATGGACAACTGGCCGTGCGCCGCCGCTTCGACCGCCGGGCTGGTGAGGTCCCAGGTGGTCATCAGCCGGTCCGTGGCGCCGGAGCCGTTGATGGCGTCCCCCATCGGGCCGTAGAAGTCCGGCAGGTAGCGCACCGGGCGGGCGGCCAGCTTGGCCAGGTTGAAGTGCGCGTTGCGGCGCACGAGCGGGTCGAACGTCCAGGAGACGTGGGTGGCGCCCGCGCGCAGCGCCCAGGCGCGCTGGTGCAGCTTGAGCGCGAAGCCGACGCCCCGGCCGGCCCCCGCGCGGGCGACCCCGGCGATGTGGCTGTGCAGGCCGGCCTTGGCCGGGTTGCCGAAGAACCCGAGGCAGCCGCCGAGGAGCCGGTCCCCGTCGAAGGCCCCGGCCACGTAGTTCCCGGCCGCCGCCATCGCCTTCAGCAGCTCGACGGTGACCAGCGTGCCGCCCCAGATCGACTGGAAGAGCGCGCACACGGCGGTCAGCTCCGGTACGCCGGCCAGCTCGCGGACCACCACCCCGGCCGCCGCGGCGGCGTCGCCCGCCACCAGTTCCGGGTTCTCCGTCACCACTTCGGCCATCGGACCGTCCTTTCCGCCGTCATCGCGGCTCACCTCGCACCGGCCGCCCGGGCAGCACGTCGGAGCGCAGCTCCCCGTCCGCGACCACCGGGACCCCGGCGACGTACAGGTGCCGGACCCCGGCCGACGGCCGGGTGGGATCGGCGAAGGTGGCGGCGTCGGTGATCGTCTCGGGGTCGAGCACCACCAGGTCGGCGTCCGCGCCGACGCCGAGCCTGCCCTTGTGCCGCACCGCGGGGGCGACGTCGTCGAGAACCCGCGCGGGCAGGTGGGAGCACCGGCGGAAGGCCTCCAGCCACGTCCACGTGCCCGTCTCGCGCACCATCACCCGCAGCGCGCGGGCGAAGGTGCCCGCGGTGCGGGGGTGGGTGGACCCACCGGGCGGCAAGGGCCAGTCCGTGCTCTCCCGCACGCCGCCGGGCCAGGTGACCGGCATGGCGTCGCTGGCCACGATGGCGCCGGGGAAGGCCAGAGCCGCGTGCAGCAGCGCCCGGTCGGCGGCGACCCGCTCGTCCAGGAACTCCAGGACGCACGCCGCGCCCGGGTCGGCGCGCCGCAGCTCGCGCAGGCGGGACTCGTCCGCGACGCGTTCACCGGATTCGAGCATGACCACGCTGGCCGGGCCGAGCCCCTTCAGCCGCAGCCGTTCCGGGTCGAGGAACGCGGCCCCGACCGCCGTGCTGCCCGCGCCGTACGGGTAGGCCTCCACGGTCACCCGCGACCCTTCCCGCCGCGACGCGTCCAGCGTGCCCAGCACCCGCTCGAGGTGCCGCCCGGACGTGCTGTTGACGTGGCAGTGGTGCATCGCCGCGCCCGTTTCCGCCGCGGCCAGCGCGAGTTCCGCCGCCCCGTCGACCGGGATCGCCGGATCGACCTCGGCCAGCTCGCGCACGTGCGTGTAGGCCGGCACCCCGGCGTTCGCGGCGAGCCGCGCGACGGCGAGGAACTCCGACGGCGCCGAGTAGGGCGCGTACCCCATCAGCACCCCGATGCCCAGTGCCCCGGCGGCCAGCTCGTCGTCCAGGAGGGACAGCCAGGCGGCCAGCTCCGGCGGGGACGAGGACCGTTGCCACCGCGGGTCGCCCAGCGCCGCCATGGTGGTCTGGACCCGCGCGTCGGGCTCGACGCCGGCGAGCACGCTCGCCCGGGCCGCACCCCACGAAGCGGAGAAGCCGTAGTTCACCGGCCGCCCGGCCGCGGCCGCCTCGGCGTACGCCCGCGCCAGCGGCATCAGCCCGGCCTCCAGCTCCAGTGCCGTGGTGACCCCGTCCATCGCCTGCAGCCGCAGCCCGGCGATCGACTGCGCGTGGCTGTGCAGGTCCACGAACCCCGGCCCGACCACGAGCCCCGCGACGTCGACGACCGTGGTCCCCGGTTCCGGCGCCGGCACCGCGCCGACCGCGGTGATCCGGTCGCCGGTCACCAGGACGTCGGCGACGCCGTCGAAGCCGCCGGCCGGGTCGATCACCCGGCCGCCGCGCAGGAGCGTCCGCGCCGCGCTCATCCCCGGCCGTGCCCGGCGCCGGCGGCGATCGCGCCCAGCGCGGCGAACCACAGGTCCGCCAGCTCGCCGACTTCGTGCTCGGTCAGGTGCCCGCCGGCGAAGGTCCAGTTCGCCACCAGCTGCGGGCCGTCGGGCGTGTCGTAGGTGATCGCGTTGAGGTCGAGCACGTGCAGCAGCGGCATGTCGGCCTGGCCGCCACCGAGGAAACCGCCGCCTTCGCCGGGCCCGGGCAGCGGGGTCCACGGGCTGCCGCCGGTCGAGGACGACACCCGGCCCAGGTAGTTGAACCCGGTGTCCGGCCGGACCGTCGGCTCCAGCCGCGCGCGCGTCCGCGCGTTGAGGTGGCGCAGCAACCCGAACCCGAGGCCGTCGGGGACCGCACGCAGGTTCTCCTTGATCCGCTCGACCCCGCGCCGGGCTCCGGCCCCGCCGGCGAGCAGGTCGTCCCAGTCCACCGCGTCCGGGTCGAGGCGGACCGGGTACATGCTGGTGAACCAGCCCAGCGTGCGGGACAGGTCGACGCCCGGCGCCACGGATTCGTCGCGCCCGTGCCCTTCGACGTCGACCACGAAGGGCCCGCTCGCCCGCCCACGCAGGCGCGCCCACCGCGCCGCCGCGAACGCGAACGCGGCCAGCAGGACGTCCTGTACCCCGGCGCCGAGCGCCGCCGGGACCGTCCCCAGCAGCGGAACCGTCCGCGCCACCGACAAGCGCTTCGAGACCTTGGCGGCGGTGGCGTAGACGTCCTTCTCCGGGTCGAGGTCCCGGCTCACCAGCGGCTCGGCCGGGGCCAGGATCCCTTCCCACACCGGCAGTTCCGCCGTCCGCGCCGGGGCGTGGGCCTGCGCGGCCAGCAGCAGGGACCAGCGCCGGAACGAGGTCCCGGTGGCCGGCAGGCCGATCGGCTCGCCGGCGCTGATCGCCGCCCAGCCCGCCGCGAGGTCCTGCAGCAGGATCCGCCACGACACGCCGTCGACCGCAACGTGGTGGATCAGCACCAGCAACGTCCCGGGCCGGTCCGGCCCGTGGTCGAACCAGACCGGCTGCAGCAGCGAGTCCGCGGTCAACCGGAGCCGGTCACCGGCCGCTTCGTATTCGGCCGCGAACGCGGCCTCGGCCTGCTCGCCGGACAGCCCCCGGCAGTCGACGCGCACGAGGTACCGCGCGACGGGAACGGCTCCGGCGGGCCGCACCGTCAGCGCCAAGCCGCCGTCGTCGCCGAACGCCACCCGCAGGCGGAGCACGTCGTGGTGGTCGACGACCGCCTGCAGCAACCGGGACACCCCGGCCAGGTCCAGCCCGGCCGGCGTGGCGATCAGCATGGCCTGGAAGAACCGGTCGACCAGCCCGCCGTGGGCGTGGAACGCCTCGATGATCGGGGTGACGGCCACCGCACCCACCCCGACGTCGTCGAGCGGGTCCGCCGAGGCCCCGCCCTGGCGGGCGAAGGGCGCCAGGGCGGCCGGGGTCTCGTGCTCGGCGACGTCGTCCGGCTTCAGCAGCACGCCGGCCGCGCGGGCCCGCCTGACCAGCTGGAGCGCCGACACGTCGTCCCCGCCGAGGTCGAAGAAGCTGTCGTCGGGCCCGACGTCGTCGAGCCCGAGGACCTGGGCGTACAGCTCCGCCAGTGCCCGCGGGGTCACCGGCAGGGTTTCTTCGATGGTCCAGTGGTTTTCGTCGGTCATGCCCGCCTCGGAACGCCGGGGTCGAATCGGCCGGGGTCGGCGAAGTCCAGCGCGACCGCCGGTGGCCGGCCGAGGACGGTGTCCGCGAGCACCTCGCCCAGCCCGGGCGCGTGCTTGAACGCGTGCCCGCTGTCCCCGCCGCCGAGCACCAGCCGCGGGTCCCCGTGCGGCCGGCCGACGAGGAACTGCCGGTCGGGGGTCAGCGTGTACATGCACACGGTCGTCTCGGCGGGTTCGATCACCAGCCCCGGTGCGGCCCAGCGCGCGATGGCTTCGATCCGCTTCCAGTCCTGCTCCGCGATCCGCCGGTCGCAGTCCGCCGCCGACGTTTCGCGGAACACCGCGGCGTCGTCGTCGTACTCGAGCGCGAACTTGACCAGGCCGCCGTCCCGGGTGCCGTGGCCGTACACGATGCCGGCCCCGCCCAGGTCGCGCAGGAAGATGGGGAACTGCTCGACGCCGAACCGGCCGGATCCGCCGGCCGGCCGGAACCACGTCATCGGGGTCCGCACCACGGTCAGCGGCAGCTCCGGAACGAGCCGCGGCAGCCACGGGCCTGCCGTCACGACGGCCTGCCGGGCGCGGATCGTCCCGGTGCCCGTCGTGACGACCACCCCGCCGTCGACCAGCTCGATGCCGGTCACCGCGGCCCCGGTCCGCACTTCGGCACCGGCCCGCCCGGCCGCGCCGGCGGCGGCGCGGACGGCGTCCTCGGCGCGGAGCACCCCCGCGGTGGAATCGAGGACGGCGATGTGGTCGTCCGGCACGCCGCCGTGCTCCGGGAAGCGGCGGGCGATGGCCGGGGCGTCCAGCACCTCGACCGCCACGTCGTGGACGCGCGCCGCCTCGAGCGTGCCGGCGACCAGGTGGCAGCCGGGCGGGCCGATCAGCAGCCCGCCGGTCTCGGCCAGCAACGGCCGGCCCGCTTCCGACTCCAGCTCCCGCCACAGCCGGCGGGACAACCGCGCCAGCGGAACGAGACCCGGGTGCTCGAGGCAGGTCGTCCGGAACATCCGCGTCGAGCCGTGCGACGACCCCCACGGGTGCCCGACCGTGAACTGTTCCACGCCGACGACGTCGACGCCGCGGGCGGCCAGCCGCCACAGCGTGGCCGCACCGACCACCCCCAGCCCGACGACGACGACCTCGGCGGCCCGGTCGTGCTCAGCCACCCTGCCGACCGCCGATCCCCCAGCGGTGCGGCGGCACCGGGTCCAGCGTGATCCACGTCGTCGGCCGGATCTCCTCCCCGTAGACCGCGACGACGGCTTCGGTGAGGCGTTCGATCAGGGCCGGCTCGGTGTCGGCGTCGAGCCGGTGCTCGTAGATCTTGACGTTGATGTACGGCATCGTCGCTCCTCCCGGCGTCAGGCGGTCTCGGCGAACTTCGGCATGACGTCCCGCACGAACAGGTCGAACGAGCGCCGCGACTGCGCCTCCGGCATCGCACCCGGGTTGAACTGCAGGCTGACGCTGATGTCCGGGCCGAACCACCGCGCGATGGTTTCCAGCTGGGCCGTCACCTCCGCGGGGGTGCCGACGAGCACCTTGTTGTCCGCGAGGGCCTTGCCCAGGCTGTACTTCTTCACCTTGTCGGCGAAGGTTTCGTAGCCCGGGTAGTCGGCGCTCCGGACCTCCGCCAGCGCGGCGACCTCCCGCGCCATCATCGCGATGTAGTTGCGCTCCCAGGTGTCCGCGACCGTCATCGCCGTTTCGCGGTCGTCCGCGACGTAGCAGGTGTACTTGATCTGCACGCGGGGAGCCGGCTCGGCGTGCCCGGCCTCGGCCCACGCGTCGCGGTAGCGCCGCACCATCTCCTGCAGCCGGTCCACCGAAACGACCGACGGGACGACCTGCACGCCGTAGCCCTCGCGGCCGGCCGCGGCGCAGGAGTCCGGTGTGGACGCCGAAGCGACGTAGACGCGCGGGTGCGGCGTCGAATACGGCCGCGGCTGCAGGGTGACCGGGCCGAAGCTGTGGAACTTGCCGTCCCAGACCACGTCGGTCTCGCTCCACAGCCGCCGGCACGCTTCGATGCCTTCCTGGAACCGGGCCCGGCTTTCGTCCATCGAGAACCCGAACAGCTCGAACTCGCGGGGCAGGAACCCGCGGCCGAACCCGACGTCCAGGCGCCCGCGGGACAGGTTGTCCAGCACGGCGAGCCGGGACGCCAGCTTCACCGGGTGCTCGAACGCCGCGATCACCGCGCCGGTGATCAGGCGGATCCTGCTCGTCCGCATGGCCGCGGCGGTCAGGAAGAGCACCGGGTCCGGGCTGTAGCCGCCGTAGGGCGAGCAGTAGTGCTCGACCGTCTGGACGTGGGCGAACCCGGCGGCCTCGGCGGCTTCGACGAGGCGGAGGCTTTCTTCGTAGTACTGCGCCGGTCCCTTGCTCGCCGGGTCGACGACGGGGAAGAAGTTGATTCCGAATTCCACGACAACCTCTCGAAAATCGGTCGGAGCTTGGTCAGCGGGCCGTCAGGGCACCGGCTGTCTCGGCGAGGGCGGTGGCCAGCGCCTGGGTCATGTGCTCGACCTGCCCGTCGCTCAGCGAGGGGTAGCAGGGCAGGTTGACCTGCGCGCCGAACCAGGACCGCTCGGCGACCGGGCACTCGCCCGGCCCGTGCCCGCGCCACCGCCACTCGGGCAGCAGGTGCAGCGGGAAGTAGCGGAGCTCGATCTGCACGCCCTGCCGGTCGAGCGAGCGGACCAGGCGTTCCCGGGCCTCCGCACCTTCCGACACCATGAACGTGTACAGGTGGTAGGCGTGTTCGGTGTCCACCGAAAGGCTCTGCGGCCGGGCCGCCGAGCTCAGCCCGATCACCTCGTCCAGGCTCGCCGCGATCGCCCGGCGCCGCTCCACGAGGTCGTCGAGCCGGTCCAGCTGGACGCTGCCGACGACCGCCGCGGGCTCGGACAGGGTCGCGTTCGTGCCGGCCCGCAGGATGCGGAGGTAGTCCGACGTGTAGACGTCGTCGGCGTCCCGCATCCAGGGCAGCAGCGAACCGCCGGGCAGGCTGTACTCCCAGCTCGGCCGGACCGAGCCGTCGACCCGGTTGGACCGGATCTGGTTCAGCCGCTCGGCCCAGTCGTCCCGGGCGAAGGTGATCATGCCGCCTTCGCCGAGCGTCGTGATGTTCTTGAGCGAGTGGAAGCTGAAGCAGCCGATGTCGGCCAGCGCGCCGGGGTGCTCGCCGTGGTAGCTCGCGCCCAGCGCGTGCGCGCAGTCTTCGAGCACGAGGCTGCCGTGGTCGTGGGCGATCCGGACGATCTCCCGCATGGCCGCCGGTGCCCCGCCGTAGTGCACCACGATGACCGCGCGGGTGCGTTCGCTGATCATCGACCGCAGCGCTTCGGGGTCCATGTTCAGCGTGTCCGGGTCGATGTCGCAGAACCGGACGTTGACGTCGAGGTCGAGCAGCGGCTGGGCCATCGCCCGGTAGGTCTGCGGGGTGACGATCACTTCGTCGCCGCGGCTCAGGCCGAGCAGGTGGATCGCCAGGTCGAGCGCGACCGTCCCGCTGGTCACCGAAAAGGCGTACCGCGAGCCGATCCGGTCGCGGAAGCGCTGTTCGAACAGCTGCCGGTGGCGCCCCTGCGAAAGGATCTCGCCGGAATCGATCAGCTCCGCCAGCGCGGCCAGTTCCTCGCCACCGAGAATGCTTCCTCTGCGTGCCGCCGGCACGATGTACCGCGACGTCGTCATCCTGCCTTCACCTTCTCGGAAAACCGCTCGCGCAAGGTCTTCTTGTCGATCTTCCGCGCCGGCGTCAGCGGCAGCGCGTCCAGGATTTCCAGCTGTGCCGGGACCTTGTACTGCGCGACGCCGATCTCGGCGAAGATCGCGCGGACGTCGGACAGGTCCAGCCCGGTCCCGGGGTGCAGGACCACGCAGGCGCAGATCCGTTCGCCGGTCCGCTCGTCCGGGACGGCGATCACCGCCGCGTGCTGCACGGCGGCCAGCAGGTACAGGTGGTTCTCCACCTCTTCGGCCGAGATCTTCTCGCCCGCCCGGTTGATGATGTCCCGCGACCGGCCCTCGACCACGAGGTTCCCCGACTCGTGCACGCGCACGATGTCGCCGGTGCGGAACCAGCCGTCCGGGGTGAACGACTGCGCGTTCACTTCGCGGGCGTCGTAGTACCCGCGGATCGTGTACGGGCCGCGCGTCTCCAGCAGCCCCATTTCCCCCTGCGGCACGGGATTCCCGTTCGAGTCGACGACGCGGATCTCGTCGGCCGGGCTCATCGGGCGGCCCTGGGTGGCGTCCACCACCTCGTCGGGGTCGTCCAGCCGCGTGTAGCACAGCAGGCCCTCGGCCATCCCGTACACCTGCTGCAGCCGGCAGCCGAAGATCGGCTGCACCCGCTTGGCCAGCTCCGTCGCCAGCCGCGCCGACCCGATCTGCAGCGTCTCCAGGCTGCTCAGGTCGAACCGGCCGGGGTCGGCCGCGAGGGTGTCCATCCAGTGCTTCGCCACCGACGGCGCGAGCGCCGTCACGGTGACGCGTTCCCGTTCGATCGCCGCGAACGCGTTGCGCGGGCTCGGGGTGGGTACGAGGACCGCGGTCCCGCCGACGGCGAAGGTGCCCAGCAGCCCGGGGCAGGCGAGGGAGAAGTTGTGCGACGCCGACATCGTGGCCAGGTACACGGTCTTGGCGGTGAACCCGCAGACCTCCGCGCTGCGCCGGGCGTTGTACTCGTAGTCGTCGTGGGTGCGCCCGATCAGCTTCGGCAACCCCGTGGTGCCGCCGGAAAGCAGGAACGTGACGACGTCCCGGCTGCTGACAGCGCTTTCGTCGAGCTTCTTCCGGCGCTCGTCGGCGTCCCCGGCCGGGATGCACATCGCCGTCAGGTCGAGGCAGCCGTCCGAGGGCGTCCCGGGCGCACCGTCCTCGCGGACGACCAGGAGCGTGCGCACGGCGGGTACGGCTTCGCCGACCCGGTGCGCGAGCTGCTCGTGCTCGTACCCGCGCCAGGTCGACGGGGTGGCCAGCGCCGTCGCCCCGCCGTGGCGCGCGATGTGCACCAGCTCGTGGTCCCGGTGCGGCATCAGCGTCATGATCGGCACGACGCCGATCCGCGCGCAGGCGAAGAACAGGACCACGAACTGCCAGCAGTTGGGCAGCTGCACGACGATCTTGTCCCCGCGCGCCAGCCCGGTCCCGAGCAGCTTCTCGGCGAGGGCGTCGGCCTGCACGGCGAGGTCGGAGTAGGACAAGGTGACCGCGCCGTCGACCACGGCGGTGTCGTCGCCGCGGTCGTCGGCCCACTCCCACATCAGGGTTCCGAACGTCTTCCCCCGCCAGTACCCCGCGGCGGTGTACTCCGCCGCGAGCCGGTCCGGCCAGGTGGGTGTCCCAGCCGACACCCGGTTCTCCATGCTGTCCATGCACTTCCTCACAAAGTTCGGTTCGGGCCGGGGTTCTGCCGCACCAGCGGCGAGACCTCCTGATAACACCCGTCGCGGTAGACGAGCGGGCGGGACGCCGGCAGGTGCGCGCGGTCCGCGAAAACCTGCTCGACGGCGCAGACCACGACGCTGTGGTCGCCGATCGGGATCCGGTCCACCAGGCTGACGTGGAAGCGGACCGGGACGTCGTGCAGCACCGGCGCGCCACCGGCCGGGCGGTGCCAGAGCGACGGGTCGGCGAAGCGCTCTTCCGCCGGACCGGAGAAGCGGCGCGCCAGCTCCTCCTGCCCGGTCGAAAGCAGGTGGATCACCGCGGTGTCCGACGCGCGCAGCACCGGCATGCTCGAGGAGCGGTGGGCGATGTTGAACGACACCGCCGGCGGCCGCAGCGACAGCGACGCCAGCGAGCTGACCGTGAAGCCCGCGGTCGCGCGGCCGGAGTCCACCGTGACGATCGCGACGCCCGCCGCGTGGAACCGCATGGCCAGGCGGAAGTCTTCGGCCGCCGGCACCTGGCCGACCGCCACCGGATCTGACATCACTTGTCCCCCAACGCAGTTCAGTTCGCCGTCGCGGGTACCTTCTGCTCCCACACCTGGCGGAGTTCGCCGAGCCGGTCGAGTCCGTCGAGGACCAGCTTGCCGTCGACGCCGAAGTCGATGAGGCACGCGAGCTCGTCGACGCCCGCGTCCGCCAGGCGGGCGCAGATCTCCACCCCGTCCTCGACGCTGCCGAAGAGGCCGTTGGTGAGGAAGTACCGGTCGAACGCGGCGTCGATCAGGAACCGGCGGTCGGCGTCGGTGAGCGCGGCGATGTCGCTCGCCATCCCCGCCGAGCCGGTGCGCCCGACCGCACGCGCGATCAGGTCGAACGAGCTCAGCAGGTACTGGCTGAACGGCTCCCGCACGACTTCCTTCACCTCGGCCCGGTCCGTGCCGAGGAAGGTGTGGATCATCAGGCTGACGTGCCCGCGCCCGGCGTGCCCGGCGTGCTGCCAGGCGGCGTGGTACGCCTTGACCTTCTGCTCGATGTCCGCGAGCTCCTGGCCCAGCAGGTGCGTCAGGACGTTCACCCCGAGCCGGCCGGCGGACTCGAACGACTCGAGGCTGCCGCTCGTGGTCAGCCAGACCGGCAGTTCGCCTTGTACCGGCCGCGGCAGGGTCCGGATCTCGACCGGGTTGCCCACGCCGTCGGGCACCGTCACGGACTCGCCGCGCCACAGCCGGCGAACCTGTTCCAGCGCGGCGACGTTGTCCGTGCGGCGGTCGTGGTAGCGGCCGGGGCTGAACACGAAGTCCCCCGCGTGCCAGCCGGAGGCGAACGCGATCCCGGCGCGCCCGCCGGACAGGTTGTCGACCACCGACCACTCTTCGGCGATCCGGATCGGGTTGTGCAGCGGCGCGACCACGCTGCCGGCCCGGATCGCCACGTGCTCGGTGACCGCCGCGATCGCCGCCCCGGTCACCGCCGGGTTCGGGTAGATGCCGCCGAACTCGTGGAAGTGCCGCTCCGGGGTCCACACCGCCGAAAACCCGTTCCGGTCGGCGAACCGCGCCCCTTCCAGCAGCAGTTCGTACCCCTGCCGGTGGTCGTCCGCGTTGGCGAAGTAGAACAGTCCGAACTCCATCAGCGCGCACCGCCCTCCATCGCCAGCCGCAGGCTCTCGGGCCGCATGTCCGTCCAGTTCTCCTCCACGTACGCCACGCACTCCGCGTGGCCGTGCTCCCCGAACACGACCTTCCAGCCGCTCGGCACGGGGACGAACACAGGCCACAACGAGTGCTGCCCCTCGTCGTTGGTCAGAACGTAGAACCGGCCGTTCTCGTCATCGAACGGATTGCCACTCATGACTATGCAACTCCCGCACTAGAAATCGCCGCGCGCACCACGCGCTGAACGAGAAGATCCCCGATGAAAAGCACCCCAGTCGCACAGTGAAGAAATTCAATGAACTGTGCTTTCCGATATCTCCGATCCTGTCACGCCCCGCTGCGGGCAGTCAAGGTCGTCCCAATCCGGCGCCGGATCGACGACCGGAATTCTTCGGCGTTCTGCGGAACCAGAATCGAAGCCACAATGGCGATCACCGGACCGGCCGCCAGCATGGCGAACCCGGCGCCGTAGGACGCGTGGTCGACGACGAAGCCGAACGCGTACGGGGCGACCATCCCGGCCAGCTGGCTCCCGGACATCACCAGGCCCGCCACGAGCCCGAGCCACCGGGTGGGCAAGGCGCGCAACGGAACCGAGAACGAGGACGTCAGGCACAGCCCGAGCGTCGAGTACAGCAACGTCAGCACGACCATGAACCAGGTGACCGAGCCCGCCCTCGGCAGGAGGAGCTCGAGCCCGCCGACGACCGCCATCGCGGGCACGACGATCACCCGTGGCCGGCCGCCGAGGCGGTCGGCCAGCCTGCCACCGAGGATGATGGTGCCCGCGCCCAGCACCGTCGGCAGGGTCATCAGCAGGGCCGCGGTCCCGACCGGCACCCCGCGTTCCTCGGTCAGGTAGCTCGGCACCCACGTGGTGACGCCCCAGGCCAGCAGGTTGAAGCCGAAGGAAAGCGTGGCGCAGCCGAGGATCGCGGGCGACCGGACGAACGCCCACCGCGACGGCGTGGGACCGAGGTCGGCCGTCACCGGCTCCGGCAACGCGGGCGGCAGCCACCACTTCCAGGCGAGGGCCACCAGAACCCCGAGGCCGGAAATGGCGAGGAACATCCCGCGCCACCCGATCACGGGCAGCATCGCCGCGGCGAGCAGGCCGGCCCCCAGGATCGCGAAGGAGCTCGACGCGTTGACCCAGCCGTTGGCGGTGTTGCGCTGCTCGGGCAGGGTGCGCTCGGAGAGCGCTTTCACCGACGCGGCGGGGAACATGCCCTGCATGACGCCGAACGCCGCCCGCGTCGCGAGCAACGCGGCGAACGACCAGGCCGCCGCGGTGAGCCCGGTGCACACCGACCACGCGAGCATCGCGAAGACGCACATCCGGACCGCGCCGAACCGGTCCGCGAGCACCCCGCCGGGGATCTGCACCAGCGCGTAGGCCACGAAGAACACGGACACCGCGAGCCCGCGCTGCGCGTGGTCGAGGTCGAGGTCGGTGCCGATCTGCGGCAGGGCGTTGCCGATCGCGAGCCGGTCGATCAGGTCGACGGCGTAAGCGGCGAACAACAAGAAGACGGTCTTCCGGACAGTTGGTGGCATCGTTGCATCCTTCGAGACACCGACCCGGCGCCCTGCGCCTTCACATGGTGTCGTGGTAGACGGTTCCGGCCTTCATGACGAGGTTCAGATGCCGTTCGGGTGCGGCGAGGACGGAGATGCCGGCCAGCGGATCGCCGTCGACGACGAGGAGGTCGGCGTACGCCCCCGGCGCGACGACGCCGATTTCGCCTGCCATGCCGAGCAGCCGCGCGGGGGTGGTGGTGGCCGAGCGGATGAGGTCGGCCGGGGGCTGGACCTCCGCGCGCAGCGTCAGCTCCTCCAGCTGCCGCGTCTGCAGATCGCCCAGGAGATCGGTGCCGTAGACGAGGTTCACGCCGCCGCGGTGCGCGCGCTCCAGCGCCGTCATCCCGGCCTCGAAGACTTCGGCGCTCTTGGCGAGCACGTCGCCGGACAGGCCCATGGCCGGCCCGAGCTCCTGGATGGCGCGCACGATGGTCAGGGTCGGCACCAGGAAGGCGTCGTGTTCGGCGAACAGCCCGACCGAGGTGTCGTCGATGAAGTTGCCGTGCTCGATGCACCGGACACCCTGGCGCAGCGCGGAATTGATGGCACCGGCCAGGAAGGTGTGGCCGGTGACGTACTTCCCGGCCGCGTCCGCCTCGCGCACCGCCACGGCGATCTCCTCGGCGGTGTACTGCACCGAAGTGATGCTGTCGGTCGGCGAAAGCACCCCGCCGGACAGCATGAGCTTGATGTGGTGCGCCCCGCCGCGCAGCACGTCCCGCACGACCCGGCGCACCTCGTCCGGGCCGTCGGCGAGCCGGAAGATGGTCGGGCAGCGCAGGCAGCCGTGGCCGCCGAAGTCGCCGCGGGACCGGAAGTCGCCGTGCCCGCCCGTCTGCGACAGCGCCGGGCCGCCGTGGATCAGCCGCGGCCCGGTGACCAGGCCTTCCTCGATCGACTGGGCGAGCGCGAAGTCCGCGCCCCCGACGTCGCGGACGGTGGTGAACCCGCGCCGGAGCATCTCGCCGAGCGCCTTGGCCGCCTTCGGCACCAGGTAGGACGGCAACCACGACTCCACCTGGGACAGATCCATGCTCTGCACGTAGACGTGCACGTGCGCGTCGATCAGGCCCGGCATCAGCGTGCGCCCGCGCAGGTCGACGACCCGGTCGGGGTCCGGCGGCCGCACTTCGGCCGCCGACCCGACCTCGGCGATCCGGTCACCGACCACCAGCACGGACCGGTCACCTTCGAGTTCACCGCGCTCGGCGTCCAGAACGGCCGCGCCGCGGAACAGCGTCGTCACCGACATCGTTTTCCCCCAGGTTTTTCGCGGACCGCCGGCCGGTTCAGGAAACGGCCGGGACCTTCGTCGCGAACCGCGCGAGCATCGTCAGTTCTTCGACCCACATCCGCATCAATTCTTCGACAACGGATTGTTCGACGATGTTTTCGTGGAACGTGAACAGGCCCTTCAGCACCGGCCCGGCACCCGACTGCACGATCAGCGCGTTGACGTCCACGGCGAGCGGCACCGGCATTTCCGGGTCCCGCTGCGCGCCGAGGCTCCCCGGCACCGCGCGCCACGCGCCGCCACTGTCCTGTTCGGACTGTCCGCCGGCCGCGAACCGGCCCATGTAGTTGAACCCGAACTGCGGGCCGTCGAACTTCTTCAGCTCCGCCGCGGTCTCCTCGTTGAAGTACCGCAGCAGGCCGTAGCCGATGCCCCCGCCGGGCACGGCACGCAGCCGGCGCCCGACCGCGCGGACGACCTCGCCCGCCGCGGGACCGCCGGCCAGCGCGTCGTCGAGGTCGATCCCGCCGATGTCCACCCGGGCCGGGTACACCTTGGCAAACCAACCGACCGCCTGCGAGAGGTCGGCCCCCGGCACCAGCTCCTCCTCGCGCCCGTGCCCGGTGAGCTGGACCAGGAACGACTCGTAGTGGTCACCGCGGGCCCGGCGGTACCGCGCCACCGCCAGCACGAGTGCCGCCAGCAGGCCGTCGGTGAGCCCGCCGCCCAGCGCCTTCGGCAGGGCCTTGGACACCGCCTTGGTGACCGCCACCGGGACCTCGACCGTCAGCATGGATTCGCCGCCGCAGAGGTCCTTTTCCGGGTCCGGCCGGTGCGCGCCGAAGAGCGGGTCCCGGCCGCTGAGGATGCCGACCCAGTCCGCCAGCTCGGCGGTGCGCGAGGCGCTGTGCGCTTCGGCCTCCAGCGCCGTCGCCCACCGCCGCATCGACGTTCCCGAAGGGACGGCGCTCGGCAGCACCCCGCGCGCCACCTGCGCCGACACGGTCCCGAGGTCTTCGGCGAGGATCTGCCAGGAGGCACCGTCGATCAGCAGGTGGTGGGCGATGACGAGGAGCCGGTCCGGCTCGCCGTCCACCGAGGTGAACCACACGAACTGGACCATGACGCCGTTCTCCGGGTCGAGGCGCTCGAGCGCGGCCGACAGCTCGGCGTCCCACTGCCCGGCGCCGGTCACGCGGTGGACGAGCCGGTCCAGTGGCAGGTCGTCCGCGCCGACGGGCAGCAGCCCCCACTTTTCCTGGCTGCCCTTGACCACCAGCCGCGAGCGGAGCAGCTCGTGCCGGTCGACGAGCGCGGAAACGGTGTCGTGGAAGACCTTCTCGCCGGTCCGGGCCGGCAGTTCGAACGTCATCCACTGCGCGAACCGCGGGTGCGGGCCGGACTCCAGCAGCGACCGGGCCGCCGGGAGCAGCGGGATCGGTTCCCGGACGTCCGGCTCGGCCGCCGCCGCCCGTTCGCCGGAGCCGGCGTCCGCGGGCAGCGCCTCGAAGAGGCTCGCGATGCTGCGGTGCTCGAACAGCTGGCGCGGGGTGACCGCGACGCCGAGCGCCTTCACCCGCGAAACCACCTGCATGGACGCGATGCTGTCGCCACCCAGCTCGAAGAAGTTGTCGTCGATCCCCACCCGCTCGAGCCCCAGCACCTCGGCGAACACGCCGGCCAGCAGCTCCTCCTGTTCGGTCCGCGGCGCGCGGTAGCGCTCCGGGGCGAATTCGGGCTCCGGCAGCGCCCGCCGGTCCAGCTTGCCGTTGACGGTCAGGGGCAACCGGTCCAGCTCGACCACGGCCGACGGCACCATGTACTCCGGCAGCCGCCCGCCGACGAACCGGCGCAGCTCGTCCGGCCCGGCGGGCGGGTTCCCCGCGGCGGGGACCACGTAGGCCACCAGCCGGCGGTCCGGCTCGCCGGACCGGCTCCGCACCACGACCGCCACCTGGGCGACCGAGGGGTGCGCCGCCAGCGCCGCTTCGACCTCGCCGAGCTCGATCCGGAACCCCCGGAGCTTCACCTGGTTGTCCGCCCGGCCGAGGTACACCAGTTCACCGGAAGCGTTCCACCGCACCAGGTCCCCGGTCCGGTACAGCCGGGATCCCGGGACGCCGAACGGGTTCGCCACGAACCGCCCGGCCGTCAGCGCCGGACGGCGCAGGTAGCCGCGCGCCACCCCGGCGCCGGACAGGTACAGCTCACCGGTCACCCCCTGCGGCACCGGCCGCAGCCCGTCGTCGAGGACCACCGCCGAGATCCCGGCCAGCGGAACGCCGATGGGCACGGGGCCGGGCGCCACCGCCGACCCGGGCGCGAACGGCCGCGTCACCGCGAACGTCGTCGTCTCCGTCGGGCCGTAGCCGTTGGTGACCGTGGCCCGGACCGTGTTCAGCGCCCGGGTCAGCGTCTCGCCGGGGATCTCTTCGCCGCCGGCCCAGACCTCGGCCACGCCGTCGAAGACCTCGGGGCGTTCCCGGACCAGCAGCTCGAACAGGCGGGTCGTCAGGAACAGCGCCGAAACGCGCCGCGAGACCAGGAGCTCCCCGATGACGACCGGGTCCGGCTGCCCGGGCGGGGCCAGCACCGCCGTCCCGCCGCCCAGCAGCGGCACCCACAGCTCGTACGTCGAGGCGTCGAACACCAGCGGCGAATGCACCAGCACCCGGCGGTGCCGGCCGCTCGCGTACACCGGCTCGGCCGCCAGGTCCGCGATCGCCGCCTGCGGCACCGCGACGCCCTTCGGGGTCCCCGTCGACCCGGACGTGTAGATCACGTACGCCACGTTCGCCGGATCGGGACGGCCCGCCCGGTCGGCGCCGGTCAGCACGCCGTCCGTGCACGCCGCCAGCTCGGCGCCGGTGACCGGGTCGTCGATCGACACCACCGGCACGTCGAAACCCGCCAGCGCCGGGGCGGACTCGTCGGTGGCGACCGCCAGCCGCGCGCCGGCGTCCCGCAGCATGAAGCCGATCCGCTCGGCCGGGTACCCGGCGTCGATGGGCAGGTAGGCACCGCCGGCCTTCAGCACCCCCAGCAGCAGCGCGACCAGTTCGGGCGAGCGCGGCACCGCCACGCCCACCACCGATTCCGGCCCGATCCCGCACCCGGCGAGGAACCGCGCCCACCGGTTCGACGCCGCGTCCAGCTCCGCGTACGACACGGTCACCGCGCCGGCCTCGACCGCGACCGCGTCCGGCGCCGCCTTGACCCGCTCCGCGAACACCCGGTCCACCGTCACCGGCGCACCCGACGGCGTCGCGGCCACGCGGCCCCACCCGGCCAGCCGGTCCTGCTCACCCGGCAGCAGGACGCTGACCCGGCGCACCGGGGCCCCGGCGTCGGCGACGATCGCCCGCAGCACCGCGGTGAACCGGGCACCGATCGCCTCGACCGTGCTCCGGTCGAAGAGGTCGGTCGCGTATTCGATCTTGCCCCGCACCCCCCGCTGTCCCGTCTCCGGCAGCTGTGCGACCTCGGTCAGGCTGAAGTCGAGGTCGAACTTCGCGGTGCCGGTCTGGGCCATCTCGATGCTGCCCCGCACCCCGGGGAAGTCCAGCACCGGCAGCTCGATGTCGTGCCAGGCGAACATGACCTGGAACAGCGGGTGGTAGGCGGTCGAGCGCTCCGGGTTGAGCAGCTCCACCAGCAGTTCGAAGGGGGCGTCCTGGTCGGCGTACGCGGCCAGCGCCCGGCGGCGGACCTGCTGGAGCAGGTCGCCGAAGGTGTCCCGCTCGCCCACCCGCACGCGCAGCACCCAGCTGTTGACGAAGAACCCGACCAGCTCCGAGAGCGCCTCGTCGATCCGGCCCGCGGTCGGCGCCCCGACGGCGATGTCGTCGCCGGCGCCGAGCCGGTGCAGCAGCACCACCAGCGCCGTCTGCATGACCATCGACCGGGTCACGCCTTCCTTGCGCGCCAGCTCTTCGACGGCTTCGAGCAGCTCCCCGTCGATCGAGAACCACACCGTGCCGCCGTCCCCGCCCGCCGACGCCGGCCGCGGCCGGTCCGTCGGCAGCGTGATCGGCTGCGGCAGGTCCGCCAGCTCGGCCCGCCAGCGCTCGAGCTGCTTGGCCGTCACGCTCTCCGGGTCGTTCTCGTCGCCCAGCAGTTCCCGTTGCCACAGCGTGTAGTCCGCGTACTGCACCGGCAGCGGCTCCCAGCTCGGCGGCCGCCCGGCGCACCGCGCGGCGTAGGCCTCGGAGAGGTCGCGGATCAGCGGCCGCGTCGACCACCCGTCGCCCGCGATGTGGTGCAGCACCAGTGCCAGCACGTGCTCGGTCGCCGAGGACCGCAGCAGCGTCGCCCGCAGCGGTGTCTCCGCGGCCAGGTCGAACTCGTGCCGGGCCAGTTCCGCGGCCACGGCGTCCACCCGGTCCGGCGGCACGTCGGAGACCGGGAGCGGGGGCGGCAGCTCGGAAAGCGGCCGCACCCGCTGGAAGGACTCACCCCGCTCGTCCTGCACGACGACGGTCCGCAGGCTTTCGTGCCGCTCGAGGACGTCTCCGACCGCGCTCCGCAGCGCCGGTACGTCCAGCGCCCCCGACAGCCGGATGATCAACGGGATGTTGTACGCCGCCGAAGCGCCTTCGAACTGGTGCAGGAACCACAGCCTGCGTTGCGCGAAAGACAACGGGATCATCGGATTCGCCCCCATGGAATTCGTGAACGGTCGCGTCGTGCTCCGGTCGGTCAGGCCTCGGCGTCGGACGGCTCCACCGCCGGTTCCGCGGCCGCCGGCTGCTCGGGTTTCTCGGCGGGCAGCCAGAACCACGCGACGACGACCATCGCCGCCGCCAAGCCGGCGAGGGTCCAGGACGCGGTGTGGAAGCCGTCGTAGAAACTCGACTGCGCGGCGCCGATCAGCCGGTCCGCCAGCGCCGGCTGCCCCTCGGCGGTGTACCGCGCGGCTTCGGTGATCGCGTTGCCGATCGAGTCCTGGGCCTTGGTCAGCGACTCCGGCGGCAGCCCCGGCACCGCCTCGCCGATCAGGTGGTGGGTGTAGAGCGACTGGAAGAGGCTGCCGACGATCGCGATGCCGAGCGTGCCGCCGAGCAGGCGGGTGGCGTCGTTCATCGCCGAGCCGACGCTCGCCTTCGCCGCCGGGACCACCCGCATGATCGCGTCGGTCGCCGGGACGCCGACCGTGCCGAGGCCGACCCCGATGAGCGTCATCTGGAGGGCGAGGACCGCGGCGCTCGTGTCGTTGGATTCGCCGGTGAACCACACGAACAGGAGGGTCAGCACGCCGAGCCCGGCGGTGATCACGATCCGGGAACCCCACTGCACGGCCAGCTTCCCGCCGAGGATCGACCCGATCACCATGCCGACCGCGACCGGGATGAACCGCAAACCGGTCTCCAGCGGGGAGTACAGCTTCAGGAACTGCAGGTACAGCGTGAGGAGGAAGGTCAGGCCCATCAACGTGAACGTCGCGATCGTCATCGCCCCGCAGGCCGCCGAGAAGCGCGCGTCGCGGAACAGCCGGACGTCGAGCATCGGGGTGCGGGCCTTGATCTCGCGCACGTACAGCGAAACGAAGAGCACGACGGCGGCGGCGAAGCCGGCGATCACCCGGGCGCTGTCCCAGCCCGACGCGGGTGCCTCGATGATGGTGTAGACGAGGATGCCGAACGCCAGGCACGACAGGAGCAGGCCGCTCTTGTCGAGCGCGGGCGTTTCCGGGTCACGCGAGGTCGGCACGAACGCCGCGGTCAGCCCGAGCGCGATCAGGCCGATCGGCGCCATCACGAGGAAGATGCTGCCCCACCAGAACGCCTGCAGGAGCGCACCGCCGGCGAGCGGGCCGAGGACCATGCCGATCCCCGAGCACGCGCCCCAGATCCCGATCGCGGCCGCCCGTGCCTTCCGCTCGACGAAGACCGTCGTGAGGATGGACAGGGTCGTCGGGTAGATGAAGGCCGCGCCGAGGCCCATGACGGCCCGCGCCGCGATCAGCTCGCCCGCGGTGCTCGCGTAGGCGCCCAGCCCGGAGGCCAGGGTGAACACCGCCAGGCCGAAGACCAGCGCGCCCCGGCGGCCGAACCGGTCGCTGAGGCTCCCGGCGGCGATCACCAGCGCCGCGAAGACGAGGTTGAAGGCGTCGGAAACCCATTGCAGGTCGACGGTACTGGCGTGCAGCTGGTCCACCAGCTCGGGCAGCGCCACGGTGACGATCATGGTGTCCATGTTGATCACGACCACACAGACACACAGGACGGCGAGGATCATCGCCGGCGATCGAACGGATTTCGTTGCTGTACTCATGCCATCTTTCTTCTTCGGTTTCCGGGGCCGATGCGGCGTTGCCGCGTTTTCTCAGCCCGCTTCCTGACTCCTGCGGCGGAGCTGAGGCCGGTGGGACGCCCGCAGTTCGGTCCAGCGCTGGGCCAACCGGGCGACGGTGGGTGCTTCGAAGATCAGCTGGATCGGCACCTCGACCCCCATCATCGAGCGGATCCGGGCGATCAGGCGGGCCGCCAGCAGCGACTGGCCACCGCGCTCGAAGAAGTTGTCGTCGATCCCGACCTGGTCGAGCCCCAGCACTTCGGCGAACGCTTCGGCGAGCGTCCGTTCCTCGGGGGTGCGGGCCGCGCGGTAGCGCGCCTGGCCGAACTCGGGGTCGGGCAGGGCCCGCCGGTCCAGCTTCCCGTTCGCCGTCAGCGGCAGCTGCGGCAGCACGACCACGGCCGCGGGCACCATGTACTCCGGCAGCCGGGCGCCCACGTGGCTGCGCAGCTCGGCGACGTCGTGGACGGCCGCGCCCTCCTCGGCCACCACGCGGCTCAGCTCCGCGACCTCGCCGATCGACGCGCCTTCGGCCGGGACGACGTAGGCCACCAGCAGGCCGGATCCTTCGCCGGCCCCGCGCGCCACCACGACCGCCTGGGCGACCGCGGGGTGCTCCAGGAGGACCGCTTCGACCTCGCCCGGTTCGATCCGGAAACCGCGGACCTTCACCTGGTGGTCGACCCGGCCGAGGTACCGCAGCAGCCCGTCGTCGCCCCACTTCACGAGGTCGCCGGTCCGGTACATCCGGCCGCCCGCCGGGTCGAGCGGGTCGGCGACGAACCGCGAGGCGGTCAGGCCGGCCCGGCCGCGGTAGCCGCGGGCGACCCCGGCACCGGCGATGTACAGCTCGCCGGCCACCCCCACCGGCACCGGCCGCAACCCGGGCCCGAGGACGTGGACGCGCTCGTCGTCCAGCGCGCTGCCGATGGGCATCGAGGCGTCCGTCGCGGTCCACGGCCGGGATTCCCACGGCTCGGCGAGGGCGTGCTCGGTCGAGGCGACCGCGGTTTCGGTCGGGCCGTAGCCGTTGACGATCGTGGTGCCCGGCAGCGCTTTCTGGACCCGCTTGACCAGCGACGTCGGAAGTGCTTCGCCGATGAAGACGATCGTGTCGGCGGTGACCGAGCCCTCGAGGCTGTCGACCATTTCCGCGAAGACCGACGGCACCGTGCTGATCACCCCGCCCGACCAGCCGCCGCGCTCGGCGAGGACCAGCGCGTCCCGGACGACCTCGAGGGTGCCGCCGGTGCTCAGCGCCCCGAACAGCTCCAGCACCGAGACGTCGAAGCTGACCGACGTGCTGGCCAGCATCCGCGAGCCGGGTGCCACGCCCATCCGCTCGGCCACCTGGGCGACGAACGCGACGACGTTGGCGTGCGCGAGGGCGACGCCCTTGGGCTTGCCCGTGGACCCGGACGTGTAGATCACGTAGGCGAGGTTCCGCGGCCCGGCACCGCCTTCGAGCGCGCCGGCTTCGGCCCGCGGCTCGCCGGCGTCCTCCACGAGGAGCGTCGGCGGCAGGTCCGGCGGCAGCTTCTCCCGGGTCGCTTTGTCGGTGATGAGCAGGACCGGCCGGGCGTCGCCGAGCACGAACTCCAGGCGCTGAGCGGGATAACCCGGGTCCAGCGGCAGGTACGCGCCGCCGGCCCGCAGGACGGCCAGCAGCGCCACCACCAGCTCCGCCGTGCGCGGCAGCGAAACCGCGACGACCGATTCCACGCCGACGCCCCGGCCGCGCAGCACGCGCGCCAGCCCGTCGACCCGGTCGGCCAGCTGCCGGTAGGTCAGCTCGACGTCGTCGCACACCACGGCGAGCGCGTCCGGCGTCCGGTCCACCTGCGCGGCGAACAGGTCCGGCAGCGTGGCGTCCGGCAGCTCGACCGGCGCGGCGGCCCGGGCCGCGACGAGCGCGCGTTCCGCCGGCACCAGCACGTCGACCTGGCTGACCACGATCGCCGGATCGGCGGTCACCTGGCGCACGACCGCGCGGAAGCGCTCGGCCAGCCGCTCGACGGTCCCGCGGTCGAACAAGGCGGTGGCGAACTCGATGCGGCCTTCGACCACGCGGTCGCCTGCGGCGTCGAGCGCCTCGACGAGGTCGATCGTCAGGTCGAACTTCGACGACCCGTTCCCGATCCACCGGACCGTGCCCTTCAGCCCGGGCAGTTCAAGCTCCGCGGCCTCGGTGTTGTGCCACGAAAGCATCACCTGGAACAGCGGCGCGTACGCGGTCGAACGCTCCGGGTTCAGCAGTTCCACCAGCAGCTCGAACGGCGTGTCCTGGTGCTCGTAGGCCGCCAGCGCCTTTTCCCGCACCTGGTCGAGCACTTCGGCGAAGGTCGGGTGGGCGGACAGGTCCGCCCGCAGCACCACGTTGTTGATGAACATGCCGACCAGGTCGTCGAGCGCGTCGTCGGTGCGCCCGGCGATGGGCGAGCCGATCGTGATGTCGTCGCCGGCGCCGAGCTGGTGCAGCACCACGGCCAGCACCGCCTGCCACACCATCGCCACCGTGGCGTCGTGCTTGCGCGCCAGTTCCTCGATGAGCCGGAACTCGGCCGTGCCGACCACGAACCGCACGAAGTCGCCGTCGTAGGAGATGTTCTGCGGGCGCGGGCGGTCGAGCGGCAGCTGCAGCGGCTGCGGCACCCCCGCCAGCTCGGTGCGCCAGTACTCGAACTGCCGAGCCAGCACGCTCTTCGGGTCCGCCTGCGAACCCAGCAGTTCCCGTTGCCACAGCGCGTAGTCCGCGTACTGCACCGGCAGCGGCGCCCAGCCGGGCGCGTGCCCGGCCAGCCGGGCCGTGTACGCCTCGGACAGGTCGCGCACCAGCGGTGCGGTCGACCAGCCGTCGGCGGCGATGTGGTGCAGCAGGGCCAAGAGCACGTATTCGTCGTCGGCGTGCCGGATCAGCGCCACCCGCAGCGGGATCTCGGCCGTCAGGTCGAACTTGTGCCGCACCTGCGCGTCGATCGCGGCGTCGAGCTCGCCGCCGGGCACGGTGAGCTCGGCGAACGGCACGTCGGCCTCGTGGGCCGGGAGGATGCGCTGGACGGCCCCGCCCTGGTCGTCCTCGGCGATCAGCGTGCGCAGGCTCTCGTGCCGCGCGACGACGTCCGCCCAGGCCGCCCGCAGTGCCGGGACGTCCGGCTGTCCCGAGAGGCGCATGAGCAAAGGCGCGTTGTAGGTCGAAGACGGTCCCTGGAAGCGGGACAGGAACCACAAGCGGCGCTGGGCGAACGACAGCGGCAGCGCGTCCGGGCGGCGCCGGGCGAGCAGCGCGGGCCGGACCTCGGTCCGGTAGTCGAGGCTCGCGAAGACGCCGGCCACGGTCGGGGTTTCGAAGACCACCTGGATCGGCACCTCGACGCCCATCCGCGCCCGGATGCGGGTGATCAGCTTGACCGCGAGCAGCGACTGCCCGCCGAGGGAGAAGAAGTTGTCGTCGATCCCGACCTGGTCGAGCCCCAGCACTTCGGCGAACACGTCCGCCAGCAGCTTCTCCCGCTCGGTGCGCGGCGCGCGGTAGCGGTCCCGCGCGATCTCCGGCTCCGGCAGCGCCCGCCGGTCGAGCTTCCCGTTGGCGGTCAAGGGGAAGCTGTCCAGGACGACCACGGCGGCGGGGACCATGTACTCCGGCAGCCGCGCACCGGCGAACCGGCGCAGCTCCGCCGGGTCGGCGTCGCCCACCACGTACGCCACGAGCTGCCGGTCCGCCCGGTCCCGCTCGCCCGCGCGGCCGTGCACCACGACCGCGACCTGGGCGACCGACGGGTGGGCCGCCAGCACCGCTTCGACTTCCCCCGGTTCGATCCGGAACCCGCGGATCTTCACCTGGTCGTCCACCCGGCCGAGGTACACCAGCTCACCGGAAGCGGTCCACCGCACCAGGTCCCCGGTCCGGTACAGGCGGGAACCACCGGGGTCGAACGGGTTCGCCACGAACCGGGCCGCCGTCAAGCCCGGGCGGCGCAGGTAACCGCGCGCCACGCCGTCCCCCGAGACGTACAGCTCGCCGGTCACCCCCGGCGGCACCGGGCTCAGTCCCGGGTCCAGCACCACCGCGGACATCCCCGGCAGCGGCGTGCCGATCGGCACCGGGCCGTCCGGCACGCCGTCCCGGTCCGCGAACGGCCGCGTCACCGCGAACGTCGTCGCCTCCGTCGGGCCGTAGCCGTTGGTGATCGTCGCCGAGACGGTTTCCAGCGCGCGGGACAGCGTTTCGGCCGGGATCTCCTCGCCGCCCACCCAGACCTCGTCCACCCCGTCGAAGACACCGGGGCTCTCGCGGACCAGCAGCTCGAACAACCGGGTCGTCATGAACAACGCCGAAACCCGGTGCGACACCAGGACTTCCCCGATGACCGCGGGGTCCAGCCGCCCCGGCGGAGCCAGCACCGCCGTCCCGCCGCCCAGCAGCGGCACCCACAGCTCGTACGTCGAAGCGTCGAACACCAGGGGCGAATGCACCAGCACCCGGCGGTGCCGGCCGGACGCGTACACCGGCGCGGCCGCCAGGTCCGCGACCGCCGCCTGGGAAACCGTCACGCCCTTGGGCGTTCCGGTCGACCCGGACGTGTAGATCACGTACGCCGCGTTCAGCGGCTCCAACCGGTCCGCGACCGCGTCGCCCGGGCAGGCCCGCACCTCGGCGCGTACGGCTTCGGCGTCGATCACGACCTGGGGCACGTCGAAGCCGGCGGTCGCGCCGCTGGGCTCTTCGGTGGTCAGCACCAGCCGCGCACCCGCGTCGGCGAGCACGAACCCGATCCGCTCCGCCGGGTACCCCGCGTCGATCGGCAGGTAGGCCCCGCCCGCCTTCCAGATTCCCAGCAGCACCGGGACGAGCTCGAGCGAGCGCGGCAGCACCACCGCCACGATCGACTCCGGCCCGATCCCGCGTCCGGACAGGAAACGCGCCCACCGGTTCGCCCGCTCGTCCAGCTCCGCGTACGAAAGCGTTTCCCCGCCGAGCGCCACGGCCGCCGCGTCCGGGCACGACGCCGCCCGCTCGGCGAACGCGGCCGTCGCCGTCGCCGCTTCCGGCCGCGGCGCGCCCGCGCGGCCCCACTCGGCCAGCCGGTCCCACTCGCCCGGCAGCAGCGTGCTCAGCCGGCCGACGGCGGTCCGCGGGCCGGCGGCGATCTGCGTCATCACCGCCTCGAAGCGCCCGGCCAGCGCGGCCAGGTCCGCGGCGGCGTACCGGGCCGCGTTCGCGTCGAACCGCACGACCAGCCCGCCGGTCCGCTTGTCCTCGTACGCGGTGACCGCCAGGTCGTCGACCACTCCCGCCGACTCGATGGCGAACGCGCCCGGCGCGCCCCCGAAGTCCAGCGCGTCGGAGAACGGCAGGATCCCCAGCACCGGCCCGAGGTGCTCGCTCACCGACCAGCCGGCGGCCGAGATCACGTCCGACGTCGAGCACCCGGAGTGCCGCACCGCTTCGCGCACCTCGCCGGCGATCCGCTCGGCGACCTCGGCGAACGGCGCCTGCTGCGGGATCGCAACCCGGAGCGGGACGAACCCCGCGCGCAGCCCGGGCTCCGCCTTCGTCGCGCCCGTGCGGTTGGCCATCGTCAGCCGGACGGCGAAGTCGTCCGCGCCGGAAAGCCGCTGGATCAGCACCGACAAGCCCGCGATGAAGTAGCTGGAGAACCGGAGCCCGAGTGCGTCGGCGGCGGCGCGCCAGCGGTCGAGTTCGGCGGCCTCGACGTGCAGCACGTGGTGTTCGAGGCCGACGCGCCCCGGTGCGCGCTGCCCCGCCAGCGAAACCGGGGCCGCGACGGCGGCCAGCCGCTCCTGCCAGAACGCCCGGTCGGCGGCCGCGGCCGCCGACTCCCGGTACTCGCGATCGGCGTCGGTGAGGGTTTCGGGGCCGGTGAACCCGCTCGGGCCGACCGGGGTGCCGGCCAGCTTCGCGGAGTAGACCGCCGCGACCCGGCGCATGAAGACGGTGTAGCCGAACACGTCGTTCAGCAGGTGGTGCATGGCGACGAACACGAAGAACCGGGCGGGCCCGACCTTGACCGCGCCCACCCGGCACAGGGTGTCCGTCGCGAGGTCGAGCGGGCCCCGCCGGTTCCAGGCGACGGCCGCGAGGGCCGCCGCGACCGGGTCCGGTTCCGCGCTGACGTCGGTGATGACGGCCTCGGTGGTCACGTCGTCGCGGACGAACTGGTACGGCCCGTGCTCGTCCTCGTCGAAGTTCGTCAGGAACGGCCGCGCTTCGGCCAGCACGTCGCGGAACGCCGCGCGCAGCACCGGCAGGTCCAGCTCGCCGTCGACGTCCCAATACACCGCGGTCAGATTGGGGAGCTCCGGCCGCAGTTTCTGCGCGAACCAGATGGACTGCTGGGCGGCGGACAATCGGAGCGCTTCAGTGGCGGGCACAGCATCCCCCAGATGCGGAATTGTTTGAAAGAGGAATTCGGCGGCTATATCGAGCACTTTCCGAGTGGAATCACCTTGGCACGCTCCGCTTCGGATCGTCAAACCTTGGGGCTCAGCGAACGGCCCCACGCCAGCGATCCCGACGGGATTTCGGCCAGCTCGTACCCGGCGGGCGGCGTGGCGTCCATGAGGTGGCGCACGAAGTAGTCCCATTTCCGCCGGGTGACGTAGGCCTCGCGGTGGAACATGGTGTGCCCGGCGCCGGGCACCATCAGCAAATCGAAGTCCTTGTTCGCCTCGATCAAGGCGTCCACCAATCCCAGTGTTTGGTACGGCAGCGCGTTGTCGTCGAGCTCGCCGTGGATCAGCAGCAGTTTTCCGCGCAGGTTCCCGGCGAGTTCGGCGTTGACGCACCGGAGGTAGCGCTCGGGTTCGTACGGGCCCTGGTAGACCTCGCCCCACCACGGCAGCTGCAGCCGCGGGTCGTGGCACCCGGACACCCCGATCGCCACCCGGTAGAACTCCGGGTAGGCGAGCACGGCGCGTACAGACGCGGATCCGCCGGCGGAGTTGCCGGTGATCCCGACGCGCCCGGTGTCCAGCCACGGGTACCGGCTGCCCAGCTCGGTGATGGCCGCCACGTGGTCGTCGAGGCCGCCGAAGTCGTCGATGTGCCCGTAGGACAGGTCGTGGAACTCCTTGTCCCGGCCCGGTGTGCCGCGGCCGTCCACCGAGACCACGGCGAACCCCAAGGCCGCGTACGCCTCGAAGTCGCCGGTGCCGGTGTTGTCGAACCCGGGCGGCGCGTGCTGGGAATGGGGTCCGGGGTAGATGCGGTCGACGACCGGGTACCGCCGCTGCGGGTCGAATCCGTACGGGCGCCAGAGCAGGCCGTAGATGTCGGTGGTGCCGTCGGCCGCCTTGACCCGGAACCGCTCGGGGGGCGTCCAGCCGGCCCGTTCGAGCGCGGAGACGTCGGCTCGCTCCAGCTCCACCACCACCTTGCCGGTCCGGTCGCGCACCACCGCGACCGGCGGCCGGTCCGCAAGGGACGCGGTGTCGACCAGGTAGCGGCCCGACGGCGCGGCCTGCACGACGTGGTCGTCGAGGTCGCCAGTCAGCCGGGTGAAGCCGCTGCCGTCCAGCTCGGCCCGGCACAGCTGCCGGACGTACGGGTCGGCGTCGACCAGGCCGGCCGCGGTGAAGAAGACGACGCCGTCGTCCTCGTCGACGTGGACGATCTCCCGCACCGCCCAGGCACCCTTCGTCACCTGGTTGACCAGAACCCCCGAAGCGGAATACCGGTAGAGGTGCCCCCAGCCGTCGCGCTGGGAGTACCAGAGCACTTCCCCGTTCGCCAGGGTGCGCACCAGCGGCGGCTGGAAGATCATCTGGTTGGGCTCGACCCGGGTCTGGCCGGTTTCTTCGACGACCACCCGGGATCGGCCCGTCGCCAGGTCGACCGCGATCAGCCGCAGGCGCAGGTAGAACCGGCCGGGGTCGAGGTAGAAGAGCGTCCCGCCGTCGGCCGACAGCCACGCCCGGTCCCACGCCAGCGGCGAGCGGAACGACGCGTAGAAGGGCTCGGCGTCCGACGGCGTCACCGTCCGGCGCTCCAGGTCGACGACGACCAGGTGCAGCATCGGCTGGTTTTCCTCGCCCGCCATGGCGTACCGGTAGGCGTGCGAAACCGGGCGGCCGCCACCCTCCGGCGCCGACTCGACCAGGTGCAGCAGCCCGACCTCGCGTTCGTCGATCCGGTGCGTCACCAGCTTCGCGCCGTCGGGGGCCCACAGCACCACCGGGGGCGCGACCGCCCCCGCCTTCCGCATGATCGACCGGTGCTGCCAGAACGTCGTTTCGGTCGCGTACGCGTTGTCGGCCGAGCCGTCGTGGGTGAGCGCCGACTCGGCGCCCGTTTCGTCGCGCACCCACAGGTTGTGGTCGCGGACGAAGACCGTCCACCGCCCGTCCGGCGAGCGGGATTCCCCGGGGGCCGCGGAAACCGGCGCCTCGACGGGCGTGCACGCGTAGTCCGCCAGTGAAACCCGCCACCGGCGGCCACCGGATTCGACGACCACGGCGGCGCTTTCGACGTCGAGCACCGACAACCGCGGTATCACGCGCTCGACCGGTTCCCCGGTCGCGGCCGCCAGCGCGGTGGCCATCCGGGCGTGGTCGAAGGCGGGTTGCCGCGTGCCCGCGGCCGGATCGACCAGCACGTGTTCCGCGCCGTGCGCGCCCGACGTCGGGTACCAGAACGAATCCGACCGGGCCGACCACGTCAGCGGCCCGACCACGCCGGTGATCAGCGAAGAACGGCGCGGCCGCAGCATCTGCTCCGCCCGCCGGTAGTCCTCGACGGCAATGGTGCGCTCCATGAGCGCGACGATACGGCATAGTCTACGCCGTAGACAACTACCCGATCCGAGCCCCCGCGAGGTCGATTAGGCTGGTCGCGTGACCGAAAAACCCGCGAAGAACACCACCCGGACGGCAACGCCGCGCGGCTCCCTCAACCGCCGCCTGATCCTCGACGCGGTGGCGGCGACGGTCGCGGAGAAGGGCGTCGACGCGGTCACGATGCGCGCCATCGCCACGGATCTCAAGGTCGACCCGATGGCGCTCTACCGGCACTTCCGGGACAAGGACGCACTGCTCGCGGCCTTCGTAGACGACGTCTTCGCGGAGATCGGGCCGCCGGAGCAATCCGGCGTCGAAGGGGCGAAGGAACTCGCCCGGCAGTACTTCCGGGTCCTGGTCGCCCACCCCGGACTGGTGAACATCACGCTCGAGCACGCCCTCGACAGCCCGCACCAGCTCCTGATGGGGGAACGGATCTACCGGGGCATGCTCGACGCCGGCTACGACATCGAGACGGCCGTCATGGTGTTCAGCGGCCTGCAGCGGTTCGTCCTCGGCAGCGCGCTGATGTACCCGCGCCGGACCGATCCCGAGGACGTCCCCGGCTGGAACCGCGTCCGCGGCCTCTTCCGGGAGCTGGACCCCGAACGGTTCCCCACCCTGCGCCAGGTCAACGAAGAGGTCCCGAGGATGAACCAGGAAGAGGTCTTCGGCCGCTGGCTCGACTGGATCTTCGACCCGCCGGGGGCGCCGGCCGGCTCGCGCGCGTCCGGCGCCTGACGCGGCTCACGTGCAGTGGTCGAGCAGCTCGGCCAGCTGGTCCCAGTCGCGCGAGCGCTGCCGGGCGACCTCGGCGAGGCCGGGCGCGCAGTGGCTCGGGATCTTGTCCACGACGGTCCGCAGGTCGGCGCCGCCGAACGGGACCTCCAGCCAGCGCAGCACCGCGCGGCCGGATTCGGTGAACCGCAGCGCGGGGTCCCGGCGCATCCGGTCCAGCACGTAGGCCGGGTCCGCACGCCGCCCGGCGGTCCCGATCGCCGCGCCGCGAGCCGGCTTGCTTCCCTTGCGGGACACCGGTTCTTCCCCGTCGCGCAGCCGTTTGCGCACGTCCTTGGCCGTGGTGACCGAAACCCCGGCCGCCAGTGCCACTTCGCGCGCCGACGCGTCCGGGTCGGCCTCGAACAGCTCGGCGGCACGCCGCCTCGCCTGCTCGTTGGACCGGTACAGCACCCCGTTGCTCGCGAGCCGGCCGGTCGAACGGGGAAATTCCCCATCCGACCGCCGCCGGATCGCGGCCACCGTTTTCGGCGAGAGCCCGGCGACCCCCGCGATCCGCCGGTCCGACCACTCCGGGTACAGGGACAGGATTTCCCGCGCCGCGGCCTTCCGGTCGGCCAGGGTCAGCGGCAGGCCGTGCGTCGCGTTCAGCTTCACGGCCAGCACGTACGCCTCTTTGACGTCACCGTCGAAGTACACCGCGGCGATGGTCTTCTCGCCGCGCAGCTGCGCCGCCCGGAGCCGGTGCAGCCCGTCGACGACCTGCGACGTCGCGCGGTGGACGACGATCGGCGGCGGCGCGATCGCCGATTCCGCGAGCGCGCGGACGTGGTCGGCGTCCTCCGCCGTCCGGGGCGCCGCCGCGAAGGGCGTCAAGTCCCGGATCGGGACGTTCACGACGTTCGAATAGAACCGAGATTCACGATTCAAGGGGTCGGCGAAGTTTTCCTCCGCCGAAACTGCAGATACGGTCATGGGATCCCCCCGGATGCGAAAGCCGCTCCGCCCGATGACAACCGCGCCGCGTGCCGATTCTGCTCGACTCCGTTGTCACGGCGACCGAACGAACCTATCGTGTGGAAAACCGGTGTTCCCCGCCAAGACGCATCCTCCCGAGGGCGACGGCCGGGTAAACTCAGATGACCGATGCTGCCCTGTCGGTCACACCAGCGAACACCTGGAGCCTACGACGCACCTCGGTTCGCGTCAACTATCGTGACCAGCAGGCTATGCTCTGTCCATGACAGCGACCTCCAGAGGAGCGTTAGTGCCGTGACCACCCCAGCTCCTTCCCTGGCAGCCAAGATCGAGAAGCTGTTCGAGACGGTCCAGCCGCTCGGCCGCGAGTACAGCAACGACGAGGTGGCCAAGGGCTGCGCGGAGATGGTCGGCGGCACGTTTTCCAAGACCTACGTCTGGCAACTGCGGACCGGTCAGCGGGACAACCCGACCAAGCGCCACCTCGAGGCGCTGGCGTCCTTCTTCCGGGTGCCGCCCGCGTATTTCTTCGACGACGAGACGTCCGAACGGGTGGACTCGCAGCTGGCGTTGATCGCCGCGTTGCGCAATGCCGACATCCGCAACATCACGCTGCGCGCGCTCGAACTCGACAGCTCCGGCCGGGAGTTCATGTCGCGTATGATCGAAGAGATCGGTCGAATGCAGACGCGACGCTGAGGGTGCGTCGAACACCGGACCCGACATGAGGGCAGACGTGGACCGCCGAAGCCGCCATCAACCGTTCGACGTCGTGTCGCTGCCGGCGATGCGACGGGCCGCCAAGCGCAAGCTCGAGTCCCTGCACCTGCCGCCGTGCCGCGATGTCGTCGAGTTCGCGGACGCGCTGAGCGCCAAGCGGGGGATCCCGCTGCACGTGCTGCCGGTGACGATCCGGCCGTCCGACCCGTGCGGGCTGTGGCTGTCCACGCCGGAGGCCGACTTCATCACCTACGAGGCGGCGGCGAGCCGGCCGCACCAGCACCACATCATCGCGCACGAGCTCGGGCACATGATCTACGGCCACCGCGGGGTTTCCGCCGCCAGCAGCGTCACGACCCAGCTGCTCTTCCCCGACCTGGACCCGAGCCTCGTCCAGGACCTGCTCGGCCGCTCCGGGTACACCGAACGCCAGGAGCAGGAAGCGGAAATGATGGCCACGATCATCCAGGACCGCCTGCGCGAGGCGCCCGAGACCGCGGACCCGGCGTCGGCCGACGGCATCCTCGACCGCATCCGGCGGTCGCTCACGTGACCGGGAAGGGCTACCACGACTGAGCGTCCCACCGTAGTTTGGAGGACCGGCGCTCGACGACCAGCTGGGGGACGCTCGGGATGGATCTGCTGGAAGCCACCAGACCCGCGATGGCGGCGTTCTGCTTCATCGCACTCGTCTACAAGCTCCTGACTTCGTCCAAGGCCCGCCGCGACCCGGCGACGATGGCGCTGCTCGCCGTCTTCGCCTCGGGCGCGATCGCCTGGACCGTGACGTCACCGGGGATCAGCGAGGCCCTCGAGCTCCGCACGGGCCTGCCGAACCTGTCGACCCTGGTCATGGAACTCCTGGCCGCGGTCGTCCTGAGCCCGGCGCTCCTGGTCGCGGTGATCACGTGGTCCAATTCCCCGGCGGACGCCAGGCGCAAGCGCCGAGCGGTGATCGCCCGCGGCTCGGCCGTCGGAGCGGTGATGATCGCCCTCTGGATCGCGGCGGCGGTGAAGACCCCGGACGGCACGGAATACCTCGTCCAGAACGCGAACCGCCCGATGGTGATCGCGTACCTGCTGGTCTTCGAGCTGGGCTTCGGCCACGGCCTCACGGTGCTGCTCAGGCTCTGCTGGCCCTACGCCCGCCTGAGCCGGGACACGTGGCTCCGGCGCGGCCTGTTCGTGACGATGATCGGCGCGGGCGCCGATCTCCTGGTCATCGCCGGCCGCCTGATCTCGGTCCCCGCCCTGATGCTGGGCTACGACCCGATGGCCTGGGAGGTCGCCCTGGGCGTCGTCAGCCGCCTCGGCACGATCGGGATCGTCCTGGGCCTGCTGATCCCATCCCTGGCCGCCCAGTGCAAGAACGTGACGACCTGGTGGCGCGACGTCCGGTCGTACCAGGCGCTGGGCAGTCTCTGGCGGGACCTCAACCAAGCGTTCCCCGACGTGAGCCTCCTGACCGGCAAGGTCCCCCGCCGCGCCTACCTCCGCGTCGAGGAGATGCGCTACCTCCTGGGCCGCAGGGTGATCGAAATCCGGGACTCCTGGCGAGCGTTGCGCCCTTACGTACCGCACAACAACACGAGGGTCGACACGGACGTGAGGCGCTTGGCGGTCGAAGCGGCCTGGTCCCTCCGCGCGGCCTTGGCCGCGAAGTCGGCGGGCTGGGCGGCGAACGAGGAATCCGGCGCGAGCCGCCTGGAGCGCCTGGAGGCAACGGACCTGGACGACGACATCGAGTGGCTGGTCCGGGTGGGCCGTGCGTACACGGCTACGCAGCCACCGGAGAATCCGAAGGTCCTCCAACCCGCCACCAGCTGACGCACCGTCTCCACGGATTCGTCATTCTCGGACCTCGTCCAGCGCCCTGAGGTCATGCGCGAGATTGTTCGCGGAAGTCAGGGTGTCGGGATGGTCGTCGCCGAGGACACGCCGGCGGCGATCCAGCGTGTCCTCATCCAGCTCACGAGCTTGCCGGTACTCGCCCAGCCCCCTGAGGTCGTGCGCCAGATTGCTCGCGGAAGTCAAGGTGTCGGGATGGTCGTCGCCGAGGACACGCCGGCGGCGATCCAGCGTGTCCTCATCCAGCTCACGAGCTTGCCGGTACTCGCCCAGCCCCCTGAGGTCGTGCGCCAGATTGCTCGCGGAAGTCAAGGTATCGGGATGGTTTTCGCCCAGCAGGCGCTTGGAACGCTCGAGGGTGTCCTCGTCCAATTCCCTGGCCCGCTCGTACTCGCCCAGCCAGCTGAGATCGATGGCGAGGTTGCAGGCGGAATTCAGGGTGCTGGGGTCGTCATCGCCCAGAAGGCGCTTGGAACGCTCGAAAGTGTCCTCATCCAATTCCCTGGCGCGCTGGTGCTCACCCAGCTCCCTGAGATCGATGGCGAGGTTGGTGGCGGAATTGAGGGTGTCGGGGTCGTCGTCGCCCAGCACGCGTTTGCGACGCTCAAGGGTGTCCTCATCCAATTCCCTCGCCCGCTGGAACCCACCCAAGTCCTGGTGGTCGACGGCGAGGTTGTTGGCGGAGTTGAGGGTGTCGGGATGGTCGTCACCAAGGAGGTTCCTGCGCAGTGCGTAGGCCCGCTCGAACAAGGGCAGTGCGGCCCGCGGGTCGCCACGGGTTTGCAGGAAGGTCGCGGTGCGATCGAGCAGCCAGGCGACTTCCGCTGTCACCGGCTGCCACGCGCGTTCGGGGTCGCACACGAGGAGCAGGTGCGGGAGAAGCTCCCACCAGCGCGGCCAGCTCGGCGGGTTGCTCCAGGGGTTGTCGGGCAGGGCGGCGCAGAGCAGCCGGACTGCGGTGACCGGCCAGGTCGAGTCCGGGTCGCCCTCGGCGATGACGTCGTCGCGGGTGCGTGCCCGCAAGAGTGCGGCGGGGACCCGGTGGAGCTGGATCGTCGTGGTGGTGACTTCGGCCATCCCGCGCGTGCGCAGGGTGGTCGTGATGTCGGCGAAGGCCAGTGGATCTCGCGGAATCACCCTGGCGTCGCCGTTCTGGTGCGTGAGCAGGGTGAACGGAACCGGTTCGGGAGCCAGCCACGCGACCAACGTCAACGTGTGCAATGCGGCGGGGTGATCGCGGCCGAGCTGGTCGAACGACACCGTCCACGCCGCGGCCGGCGAGACGGGGTAGCTGCTGCCCTGCTCACGGCGAGCCATCAAGTCGTGGACGCGCTCGTCGAGTAGTTCGAGGTAGTCCTTGGCGGTCAAGCCGGTGGTCGCCATGAGGCGCGCTGCCTGGTTGACCGCCAGCGGCAAGTCACCGAGGGCCTCGGCGATGCGTCCGGCGTCGGAGTGGGCAAGCCCGGGACAGCGGGTACACAACAGCTCGACCGACTCGGAACGGATGAACTCCCGCACCGGGAGCGCGGTGCCGATGTCGTCCCAGTCGGGGTTGCGAGAGGTGATGATGACGTGCCCGTCGCCGCCGGGCAGCAGCGGCCGCAGGACGGCGGGATCCTCGGCGTTGTCGAAGACCAGCAGCCACCGCCCGCGCGACTGCAGTGCCCCGCGCAACCGAGCCAGCAGGACAGCGGGTGCGTCCTGGCCGGCAGCCAGGTCCAAGGCCCGGGCGAGGTCGGCCAGGTGGCCGGCGACGAGGTCGGGGTCTTCGGCGGGAATCCACCAGGCCACGTCGTAGTCCGCGGCGTGGCGATGAGCGTATTCGATGGCGGTGGTGGTCTTGCCGACCCCGCCCATCCCGTTCAGCGCGTGCACCACCGCCGGCTGCCCCGCGCACAACGACTCCCGCAGCCGCGTCAGCAATCCGTCTCGACCGGTGAACTTGACCCTGCGGGCAGGAATGTTCCAGATCCGCCCGACGAGCTTCGACTCCTGCCCGGGACGTCGCACCCGGGTCAGCGCCCGCTCCAGCTTGGTGGCCAGTTCGCCGGGCGAGGACACCATGGTGATCGTGAGACCGCTGTCCGGCAACCGTTTCCGAAACGCTTCCTGCCGGGCCCCGTACTGCAGATCCCGGAACAACTCCGACGGCCCCTCAGCCCCCTCGGCCACCACGAAAACGAGCCGCTCCATACCGGCGACGGTGGCGATCTCGAATTCCTGCTCGGTGTAGGAAACCTCCGGACGGCCACGCACCGGCATGCCGTACCGGAAACCCGCGATCAGCACGTAGATGTCAGCCTCGGCCAGCATCTCCCGGTCCAGCTGCTCCGGAGTCGCGTCCCGGGCGGTGAACGCGGACATGTCCACCACCGCATCCCCGGCCGCGGCCACCGCGTCCTTCGCCGCCGCCACGAACGACCGCGGCTTCGGCAACTCGTCCAGCTCACTGGTGTGACTGAGGAAAACCCGCCGCGCCGGCGGCTTCCCCGCGTGCCCCTCGGCAGACTCCCCGACCGCCACCACCCGCTCCTTCGCGTCGCCTCTCGGGAAAAGTCTCCCCGATCCGCACGGGCGTTACGGCGCCGGAAAGCAGCGGCGCGGAGGTGTACTCACGCGTTCGCTGCCGAACACCAATCAGATCAACGCAACCACGCGTGGGAGTTCGGGGGCTTGCCCCCACAAGACACGCGGAACAGAAAAGGCTCGCGCTCTCCGTGAGCACGAGCCTGCAATCTGTGGAGCTGAGGGGAATCGAACCCCTGACCTTCTCGATGCGAACGAGACGCGCTACCAACTGCGCTACAGCCCCTTGGTTGTGCTCGTAGAGCTTAGCAGTGCCCTACGAGCACCTTCCGCAGGGGGGTCACTCTCCCACCGCACGCCGATAAGGCCCGGTCCCGGGCTCGTCCAGCTCCTCGAACGCCGGGTCCTCGTCGTCGAGGTCCACGACCACCGCGCTGCGCCGGATCCGCGAAGTCGGGGACGGGCGCCGCTCGACGACCTCGCGGCGGACCGGCTCGACGACCTCGACGGCTTCGGCGCGGTCCTCCTCCTCTTCGACCGGCGCGGACTCCTCCACCGGAACCGAAGCCGAAGAAGCGCGACGAGGCGCACGAGTGCTGTTGAACCGCGCCAGGCGGCGCTGCCGGATCTCCTCCTCGATGCGCACCTGGCGGCGCAGGTACACGAGGTACCCGACGAGCGCGACGTCGACGAGCGCGTGGCCCCACCAGACCAGCGGGACGAGGAAGCCGGCCACCGCGGCCGTCACGACCGCGATCACGAGCAGGATGACGACGACCCGCTGCCGGAAGCCGTACTTCGCGCGGGCCGCGATCTCCGCCGCTTCGGGGTCGAAGCCGCCTCGGCCCGGGCGGTAGCCGGGCCGGTCGCGTTCCGGCCGCGAGCCGCGCTTCGGCTGCGGGAGCGGCTCGGGCTCGGGTTCCGGGTCCTCGAAGTCGTCCTCGAGCTCGAGGTCCGCTTCGAGTTCCGCGAGGTCGTCCTCGACCGACGGCCGGGACTTCTCGGGACTCTCGGACATGGCGAATTCCTCCCGGTCTTCGTTGCGTCCACCACCACTGCGCACGACCCTGGCCGCGAGCGCGGAGTCGGCCGTCCTCGCGACCTGCTGCCGCTTGCGCGCGACCATGGGCACGAGAACGACGAGCCATGCCGCGGCGAGCGCGACGATGATCACGGAGCTGGGCATCTCCCGTCACCTCCCCCGATCCTTCACCTGAAATCACGCTAGTCACAGGAGTAACAGATCGGGCGGAGGCTCGCCGGGTTCGATCACGGAAATGCCTCACCGGATTAGGTGAATCTCACAGCATGTGGTAACGCGGCCACTGACCCAGGTGGGTAATCACGGTCAGGCGTGGTCGGCGCGGCCCGCGGCAACCAGCCGGGACACCAGCCCTGGCCCGGTCTCCTCGCGCGTGACGGCAAAGCAGTAGTGGTCCCGCCAGGCGCCGGCGACGTCGAGGTAGCGCTCGAACAGGCCTTCTTGCCGGTAGCCCGCCTTGGTGAGCACCCGCAGGCTGGCCGTGTTTTCCGGCCGCACGGTGGCCTCCAGCCGGTGCAGCCCGGCCGGGCCGAAGGCATGGTCGGTGACGAGCGCGACGGCGGCTGTCGCGACCCCGCCGCGGACCACTTCGGACGACACCCAGTAGCCGATCCAGGCGGACCGCAGCGACGCCCGGATGACGTTACCCACAGTGATCTGACCGGCGAGTCGCCCGTCGAGGGTGATCGTGAACGGCAGGCACTGACCACGCCGAGCGAGCGAACGCAGCGCCGCCCACTGCGACGGCCATGACCAGAAGGCGTTGCGTTCCGGCCACGGGCCGACGCCGGTCGGCTCCCACATCTCGAGGTGCGCCCGGTCCCGGAGCCGGATCCGGCTCCACTCGCCCGCGTCGCGCAGCCGGACCGGCCGGATCGCGACCACCCCGGCCGGCACCCGCAGCGGGCCGAGCCGTGCCGGCCAGCCCGGGTGCCTGCTCTCGACCGGGTAGGACACGCCGGACACGGAGTTCATCAGGCCCGTTGCGCCAGGAAGGTGACCTGGACCTGCTCGCCGGCCGCGACCTCCGTCAGCTCCTCCGGCACGTTGATCAGGCAGTTCGCCTCGGCCAGCGACGCGAGCAGGTGCGCCCCGGACTGGCCGAGCGGCTGGACCAGGTACTCCCCGTTGGCCTCGTCGCGCAGCAGCTGGCCGCGCAGGAAACCGCGCCGTCCCTCGGTCGACGTGATCGGCGACAGCAGCCGCGCGCCGACGATCCGCCGGTGCGGGTTGCGGGTCCCGCGCGCCGCCCGGATCAGCGGCCGCACGAGCACCTCGAACACCACCAGCGCGCTCATCGGGTTGCCGGGCAGCAGGAAGGTCGGCACCGAATCGGGCCCCAGCCTGCCGAACCCCTGGACCGAGCCGGGGTGCATCGCGACGCGGGTCAGGTCGATCCGGCCGAGGTCGGACAGCGCGGCGTGGACCTCGTCGCCGGTGGTGCCCCCGGCACCGCCCGCGACCACCACGATCTCCGACATCAGGAGCCGTCCCTCGACGATCTCCCGCAGCCGCTTGGGCTCGCTCGACACGATGCCGACCCGGCTGACCTCGGCGCCCGCGTCCCGCGCGGCCGCGGCCAGCGCGTAGGAGTTGACGTCGTAGACCTGCCCGACCGACGGCGTCCGGTCGATGTCGACCAGCTCGTCGCCGACCGACACGATCGAGACGCGCGGCCGCGGGTAGACCAGCACCTTCGCCCGGCCGACCGCGGCGAGCAGGCCGACCTGCGCCGAGCCGATGGTGTCGCCGTTGCGCACCGCGACGTCGCCGATCTGGACGTCCTCCCCCGCCCGCCGGACGTACCCGGCGGAGGGCACCGAGCGGTGCACGGTGACCTTGGCCTGGTGCCCGTCGGTGTAGGCGAGCGGGACGACGGCGTCGGCGAGCGTCGGCAGCGGCGCGCCGGTGTCGACGCGCACGGCCTGGCCGGGCTGGAGCCGCCGCGGCTGGCGCGAGCCCGCCGCGATCTCCCCGACGACCGGCAGCTGCACCGGCTCCTGCCCGGCGGTGCGCACGTCGACGCTGCGCACCGCGTACCCGTCGATCGCGGCCTGGTCGAACCCGGGCAGCGCGTGCTCGGCGACGACCTCCTCGGCGCAGAGCAGGCCCTGGGCCTCGGAGATCGCCACCCGCACCGGCCGGGGCCGGACGGCGGCGTCCAGCGTCATGGAGATCTGCGCGTCGACCGAGCGGAACTCGGCCTCCTCCTCGGCCACTTCGGGCCGTGCCGCGTCGAGGGATTCCGTCATGGGCGATCTGTCCCGATCCGTTCCGTCAGCCACGCCCGTAAAGATGGACCGTACTCGGGCGTTTCAAGCGCGAAATCGACCGCGGCGCGCAGGAAACCACCCGGATTCCCCAGGTCGTGGCGCCCGCCGCGGTGAACGACGATGTGCACCGGGTGCCCCTCGGTGATCAGCAGCGCGACCGCGTCGGTCAGCTGCAGCTCGCCGCCGCTGCCCGGCGTGATCCGCTTCAGCGCGTCGAAGATCGCCCGGTCGAGCAGGTAGCGCCCGGCCGCGGCGTAGGTCGACGGCGCGTCCTCCGGCTTCGGCTTCTCGACCATCCCGTGCACGCGCTTGACGTCTTCGTCGTCGGTGTCGCTGACGTCGAACACGCCGTACGGCGAGATCTCCGCCTTCGGGATGTCGAACGCGCAGAGCACGCTGCCACCGTGCTCGGCGCGGACCGCGCTCATCCGCTCGAGGACACCGGTCGGCAGCACGAGGTCGTCCGGGAGCAGCACGGCGACGGCCTCGTCGTCGGGCGTCAGGTTCGGCTCGGCCTGCGCGACGGCGTGGCCGAGGCCGAGGGCCTGCTCCTGGATGGCGGTCTCGACGGCGAGCAACGCGGGTCCGCGGCGGACCTTTTCGAGCAGCTCGTCCTTGCCCTTGGCCTTGAGGTTCTCCTCCAGCTCGGGCTGCGCCTCGAAGTACTTGACGACGGCTTCCTTGCCCGGCGAGGTGACGATGACCAGGCGTTCCGCCCCGGCGGCGGCGGCCTCGGCCGCGACCAGCTCGATGCCCGGCGTGTCCACCACCGGCAGCAGTTCCTTGGGCACGGCCTTCGTCGCCGGGAGGAACCGGGTCCCGAGGCCGGCGGCCGGCACGATGGCGGTTCTGAACGTCTGGGTGGTTGCGGCGCCCGTCATGGGCGCAAAGCCTAACGTGAGGTCATGCACGCGCTGGGCAATGAGCACCTGAGCAAGGCGGAGTGGCGTGACCGGCTGACCCGCGCGCGGGCGGACCAGACCGCCGAATCGCACGCCCGGGAGGCATCGGCACTGGTCAGCGCGGTGTCGAAGGTCACATCCCACACGGTGTGCGCGTACCTGCCGTTCGGCACCGAACCGGGCACGGTGGCGCTCGTCGACGCGCTCGCGGCCGGAGGCGCGCGCGTGTTGCTGCCGGTCATCGTGTCGCGGACCGATCCGCTCGACTGGGCCGAGTACACGGGCGAGGCCGATCTGGTGCCGAGCCGGTTCCGCGGGATCCGCGAACCGGGCGGAAAACGCCTGGGCAGCGAGGCCGTAGGGGCGGCCGGGGTGATCTTGGTGCCCGCGCTGGCCGTCGACCGCCGGGGCATCCGGCTCGGCCGGGGCGCCGGCCACTACGATCGCTCGCTGGTGTTCGCGGCGCCCGGTGCGGCGCTGCTGGCCGTCGTCCGGGACGAAGAGCTGGTCGAACGGCTGCCGGGGGAACCCCACGACGTGCGCATGAGCGCGGCCTTGACGCCCGGTCGAGGCGTGCTCGAGCTGCCGATGTGAGCAACGAGGAATTGCCTTCGGGGAATGCTTTCAAGCACAATTGGGTTAGCACTCTGGTCGGATGAGTGCCAGCAAAGGAGCCGTCAGTGCCTACGTACCAGTACGCCTGCAAAGAATGCGACCACCGGTTCGAAGCCGTGCAGTCGTTCTCGGACCCCAGCCTGACCGTCTGCCCGCAGTGCTCCGGCACGCTGCGCAAGGTCTTCAGCTCGGTCGGCGTCGTCTTCAAGGGGAGCGGGTTCTACCGCACGGACTCGCGCGACTCGAAGAAGTCGAGCACCGCCGCGACGCCGGCGAAGTCCGAGACCAAGACGGAGTCGAAGTCGGACACGAGCTCGGCATCCTCCTCCTCGGGTACGACGAAAACGACCGCTGCGGCCTCCTGAGCCGCGGAGTTATCCACAACGCCCCGGTTGTCCACAGGTGCCGGACGAGGCCCTTCCGGCGGCCCGTCCGGCTTCCCTAACGTCGATCTCGTGCGGCAAGCCGCCGCACCCGATCCGACCGAGGGGGCACCGTGGACGCACTGGCGAGGTTCCACCCACCCGACTTGTCCCGGCTGCGAGGCCGGCGGACGCGGCTGATCCGCCGCTGGCTCGCCGCCTGCCTGCTGCTGGCCGGCGCGCTGCTGTGCGCCAGCCCCGGTTCCGCGCGGGGCGCGCCGACGAATCCGACCGTCGTCGCCGCGCACGACCTCCCGGCAGGCGCGTCCTTGCGCGCCGCCGACGTCCGGCTGGCCGACTTCCCCGACGACGCTCGTCCTTCGGGCGTGCTCAGCTCCCTCGACCTCGTCGACGGACGCTCGCTGGCGGGTGCTGTCCGCGCCGGCGAGCCGTTGACCGACCTCCGGCTGGCCACCATCCCCGCTCCGGGTGATCCCGGGACGTCGACCGTGCCGGTCCGGCTGGCCGACGCGGCGATCGCCGGCCTCCTGACGCCGGGCAGCCGCGTGGACGTCGTCGCGGCGCCGGAGGCGGGCGCACCCGCTTCTGTGCTGGCAGGCGGGGCCACGGTGGTCGCGATCGGGCACCAGGAACCGTCCGCGGCGAAGGGGCCACTGGTCCTGTTGCGGCTGCCGGAGGCGATCGCGACGAGGGTGGCGACGATTTCACTGGAGCGACCGGTAACGGTTACTCTCCGCTAGCCCCCACCAGCCCGTTCTCGAGGAGAGCAAGTGTTCAAGGGTTTCAAAGACTTCCTGATGCGCGGCAACGTCGTCGACCTCGCCGTCGCGGTGGTCATCGGCTCGGCGTTCACGGCGATCGTCACGGCCTTCACCAACGGCCTCATCAAGCCGCTGATCAGCACGATCGGTGGCACGAACGCCGCCAAGGGCCTCGGCTACCAGATCTTCGACAACAACGAAGCCACGTTCCTGGACTTCGGCGGCGTGATCAACGCGGCGATCAACTTCGTGCTGGTCGCTGCGGTCGTCTACTTCGTGATCGTGCTGCCGGTGAAGCACGTGCAGGAGCGGCGCAAGCGCGGCCAGGAGCCGGGCCCGTCCGAGCCCACCGACGTCGAGCTGCTCACCGAGATCCGCGACCTGCTGCGCGCCCAGGCCCAGCGCGACAACGGCCGCGACTGAGCCCGCTCAGCGGTCGTGGTGCGGTGGCCGGTTCTCCCGGTACCAGTCGTCCGGGAGACCGGTGCGCCGCTCGGGATCGCGCTCGTCGGAGGTCGTCTCGGGCAGGACGTCCCCGAAGATCTCGTCGACCCGGCGGCGCCGCTCGCTGCTGGTCTGGGGTTTCCGCTGTTCGCCCGGCATGACCCCAGTGTCCCACGCCCTGTTCTTTGACAACTCCAGAGCGAACGACAAGCGGCGCGCCCGCACCTCGTCCCGCCACCCGCGGATCTGTTCCTTGCTGTGCAGGAAGTCCGCACCCGGCCCGTGGGTGAGGTCGATGCCCCCGAGCAGGTCGAGCGCCCACAGCTGATGTTCGTCGAGATCGACCTGACCGCCGAAGTCGTCGCCGAGCCACTTCATGGCCCAGCGGTCAGCCGCGTCGCGGCTGATCCGCCCGGCGAGGACACCGTCGAACCAGGCCTCGATCTCGCCCAGGTCCGGCCCGGTCACCTGTGGATCAAACCTCTTCGAGGCCCGAAAGCTCGTCGATCACGTGCGGCACGAGCGAAGTCAGCGTCGCCATCCCGTCGCGCACCGCCGACCGCGACCCGGCGAGGTTGACCACCAGCGTGCTGCCGGACACCCCCGCGAGCCCCCGCGAGATCCCGGCGTCCACCGCGCCGGCGGCCAGGCCGGACGCGCGGATCGCCTCGCTGATGCCCGGGATCGGGCGGTCGAGCACACCGGCGGTCGCGTCGGGCGTCCGGTCGCGCGGCAGCACGCCGGTGCCGCCGACGGTGATCACCAGGTCGGCACCGCCGATCACGGCCGTGTTGAGCGCGTTGCGGATACCCGCGGTCTCGGCCTCGACGACCACGACACCGTCGACGATGAAGCCCGCTTCTTCGAGCAGCTCCGTGACCAGCGGGCCGCTGGTGTCCTCGTGCTCGCCGTGCGCCACGCGATCGTCCACGATGACCACGAGGGCCCGGCCCAGCCGTTGTGCACTCCGTTCCATGGCGCCCACCGTAGTCGGTTTCGGCCACCCGGCGGCGGGAGGTGCCGGGTGAGTTCTGACGATCCGGTGACGTGACCGCGCGGCCCTCGGCAAGCCCGCATGCGGCCCCCTAGCGTGGCCGTGTGCGCGTACTGGTCACCGGCGGAGCCGGGTTCATCGGATCACACATCGCCGACCTGCTCGCCGACGGCGGTGACGACGTCGTCGTGCTCGACAACCTGCTCCCGACGGCGCACGGCTCCCGGACGCCGCCGCCGTACACCGGGCGGCACCGGTTCCTGCGCGGCGACGTCACCGACACCGAGATCGTCGCGGAACTGCTGGACGGCGCCGACGCGGTGTGCCACCAGGCGGCGGTGGTCGGGCACGGCGTCGACCCGTCGGACGCGCCGTCCTACGCCCTGCACAACGACTACGGCACGGCGGTGCTGCTGGCCGCGATGCACGCGGCGGGCGTGCGGAAGCTGGTGCTGGCGTCGTCGATGGTCGTCTACGGCGAAGGCCGGTACGCCTGCCCGGACCACGGCGTGGTGCCGCCGTCGCCGCGCCGTGCGTCCGATGTGGACGCCGGCCGCTTCGAGCCGCGGTGCCCAACCTGTGAGGCCGAGCTGGCGTGGCAGCTGGTGCCCGAAGACGCGCCGCTGAACCCCCGCAGCACGTACGCGGCGACGAAGCTCGCGCAGGAACACCTGGCCGGCGCGTGGGCCCGGCAGACGGGCGGCAGCGTGTGGGCGATGCGCTACCACAACGTCTACGGCCCGCGGATGCCGCAGAACACCCCGTACGCCGGCGTGGCGTCGCTGTTCCGTTCGTCGCTGGTGCGCGGCGAAGCCCCGCGGGTGCTGGAGGACGGCCGCCAGCAGCGGGACTTCGTCCACGTCCACGACGTCGCCAGGGCGAACGTCCTGGCACTCAGGACGGACGGCCCGGCGGGCGACCTCACCCCGGTGAACGTCTGCTCCGGCACCCCGCACACGGTGGGCGAGCTGGCGATCGAGCTGGCCAGGGCGTGCGGCGGCCCGGCACCCCAGGTGGTCGGCGGCGCCCGCGCGGCCGACGTCCGCCACGTGGTGGCCGACCCCGCCCGCGCCCGCGAGCTGCTGGGCTTCACGGCGGAAATCGGCTTCGAGAAGGGCATGGCGGACTTCGCGACGGCGGAGCTGCGCGACCCGGTCCGGGCTCAACCGGCGAACGCCTCCGCGACGGAAAGGCTGTCCTCGTAGCCGAGACCACGGCCGGGCCGGACCCGACGGGCTGGACCGAGGTCGAGATCCCCATCGAGTCGGTCGAAGCCGCCGTGCCGGGACCGCACGGACGACCGCTAGGGCATCGCCAGCGGCAGCCGCACCTCGAACCGGCACCCCGGCCCGTGGTTGTGCACGCCGATCTTCCCGCGGTGGGCCTCGACCAGGCCCTTGGCGATGGCCAGCCCGAGCCCGCCGCCGCTGGTGGTCCCGCCGCGTTCCGGCGTCCGCGCCTGCGTCCCGCGGAAGGCGACGTCGAAAACGCGGGTGATCTCGTCGTCCGGGATGCCGCCGCACGAGTCGTCGACGGCGAGCAGGGCTTCGTCGCCGTCGACGCCGATCTGCACCGCGACCGTCCCGTCGGGCGGGGTGTGCCGGATGGCGTTGGAAACCAGGTTCCGCACGATCCGCGCCAGCTCCGGGTCGCTCCCGGTCACCACCGGCCAGGTCGACGCGTTGGCGAGCACCCGCACGCGCTTCCGCTCGGCCACCGGGGCCTGCGCGGCGACCGCGTCGCTGACGACGTCCTGCAGCGGTACCGCGGACATGGTGAGTTCGAGGGCGCCGGCCGTGATCCGCGAGAGCTCGAACAGGTCGCCGACCATCGCGGACAGCCGGGTGGTCTCGCCGGTGATCCGCTGGGCGTAGTCGGCGACCTCGTCGCGTTCGGACACCACGCCGTCGGCCAGCGCCTCGGCCATCGCCTGGATGCCCGCCAGCGGGCTGCGCAGGTCGTGGCTGATCCAGGCGACCAGCTCGCGGCGGGACGCCTCGGCCGCGCGTTCGCGTTCGCGCGCTTCCCGCTCCCACACGCTGCGGCGCGCGACGGCCCGGCCGAACACGATCGCCGCGGGCACGGTGACCAGGGCGACGAGCAGGCAGACCAGCAGCATCGTGGTCAGCGCCGGGGTGAACATGAACCCGCTGATGCCCAGCACGCCGACCAGCGTGGCGACCACCGGGATCAGCACCAGCACGGTGAGCGTGGTGGCCAGCGAGCCGCGGCGCAGCACGTAGAGCACCACTCCGCCGAGCACGGCCACCGGGAGCGCGAAGAGCAGCGCGAGCGGCAGGATGTGCCAGAGGTGGGCGACGATCTCGTCGAAGGACTCGCCGGGTTCGATCACGGCTGCTCCCGGTCGTAGCGGTAGCCGACACCCCAGACGGTCGCCACCCGGGCCGGCTTGGCCGGGTCGCGCTCGATCTTCTCGCGCAACCGTCGCACGTGGACGGTCACCGTGGACTGGTCGCCGAAGTCCCAGCCCCACACCTTCTCGAGCAGGTCCGCGCGCGAGAAGGCGACGCCGGGGTGGGCGAGGAAGAACGCCAGCAGGTCGAACTCCCGCGTGGTGAGCGGCAGTTCGACGCCGCCGAGCGTCGCGGTGCGCGCGTTCATCTGCAGGCGGAGGTCGCCGTCGGCCAGCACCGCGGCGGCCGGCTGCGGGCGGGGCATCCGCGCGCGGCGCAGCACGGAGGCGACGCGCAGCGCGAGTTCCTTGGGGCTGAACGGCTTCGTCACGTAGTCGTCGGCGCCGAGCTGGAGCCCGGCGATCCGGTTCTCCTCCTCGCCGAGCGCGGTGAGCATGACGATCGGCACCTGGCTGACCTGGCGCAGCCGCTTGCACACCTCGAGGCCGTTGATGCCCGGCATCATGACGTCGAGCACGACGAGGTCGGGCTCGTGGGCGGCGAACTTGGCCAGCCCGTCCGCGCCGTCGCCTGCCTGGTCGACGGTGAACCCGGCCACCTCCAGGTAGCGGCGGACGACGTCGCGGACCGTCTCGTCGTCGTCGACCACGAGCACCCGCCCGGCCTGATCGTTCATCACGTCTCCCTCACCAGCCGGTCAGCAGCAGGTGGTTGACCGCCAGCGCCGTCGCCGCTTGCGCGGCCAGCCACCACCGGCGTCCGGGCCGCGGCAGCAACGCCGTCAGCGGCAGCAACCACACCCCGAACGGTAGCCAGATCCGTTCGGTCTCGGCTTTCGACAGGCCCGAGACGTCGGCGAAGACGATCGCGAGCAGCGCGGCGGCGCCGAGGAGCAGCACCGGGTCGGAAAGCAGGCCGCGCCCCGCGCCGGCGACACCCCGGCGGAGGGCGGCCACCACCGCGGGGCCGAGAGCGACGGTCACCGCGGCCAGGTCCGCCCACACCCAGTACGAATAGGGCCGGACCAGCGCGACGCCTTGGTAGTAGCGCTCGACGACCAGGTGGTAGCCGTCGAGCCACCAGAAACCCGCCCAGGCGAAGAGGCCGACGACCGCCAGCGCCCCGGCGATCGCGAGGGCCGCCGCGCGCCACTGCCGCGCGAGGACGGCCACGGCCACCGCGAGCAGGCCGAGCAGCACCAGGCCGTAGGAGAGGAAGATGCCGAAGCCGAGCAGGAGCCCGGCGGCCACACCGGCCGGCACGGCGTACCGGCGGCCGTCGGCGAACCCGCGCCCGGACAGCGCGAGCAACGCCAGCCCGGTGGCGGTCACCCCGGCGAACAAGCCGTCCGCGGACACGCCGATCCACACCGCGCCGGGCGTGAGGACGGCGAACGGCAGCACCGCGCGGGCGGCCTCGGCCCGGCCGAGCAGGGCGACGGTGGCGGGCACGGCGACCGCGACCAGGCTGCCGGCGAGCACCACGGCAGTGGCCGCCCACGCGCCGCCGTGCAGGCCGATCCGGTCCAGCCAGACGAAGACGAGCGTCGCGCCCGGCGGGTGCCCGGAGACGTGCGTCGTCCACGAATTCGGCTGGAAGTCGAGGATGCGGGAGGAGAACTCGCGCAGCATCCGCGGGATGTCCGTGATCCCGGGTACCTCGTGGAGGTATTCCTGCGGAATGGTGAGGTGCCCGGCGAACCCGCGTTGCCAGCCGTCGACCATGGTCAGCGAGAAGATCCAGGCCAGCGAAGCCAGGTAGCCGGCGGCCAGCGCGCGGCGCCACGGCAGGCGGGCGGCCAGCGCCGGGCCGTGCAGCACCACCGCGACGGCGATGAGCACGGCGAACACCGAGCCCGGGCCGACGTGCGGCAGCCAGTCGGCGAACAGCGGCGGCGAGGAAACGAAGATGACCACGCCGGAACCCGGCCGGTTGTAGTACAAGCCGACCGCGGTGGCCGCGGCGACGAGCACCACCGCCGCCGCGACGGCGAGGAGGTCGGCGCGGCGCCCGGTGACCGGGGCTTCGGGTTCGCGGGCAGGCGACTCGGCGAGCCGGGCTGCCGATTTCGGCTCGCTCATCGCTGTCCACCATAGGTCCGCGAGCCGCGGCGCGCGCTCCCGCGGAAGCGGCCGTAACGACCCGGTAAGAACCTCGTCACCCGTCATGATTCAGTAAGGACCGCAAGGGTTTTCGGCCGTCCACCGCGGACTTACGGTCGGCGCCGTGACTGACTCAGGAGTGGACGTCGTCCTCCCTTGCCTCGACGAAGCCGGCGCGCTGCCCGGCGTACTGGCCGGCCTGCCGCCGGGCTACCGCGCGATCGTGGTCGACAACGGTTCCGCCGACGGCTCGCCCGAAGTGGCGGCCTCGCTCGGCGCGAAGGTCGTCCACGAACCGCGTCGCGGCTACGGCGCGGCGGTGCACGCCGGCCTCGAAGCCGCCACCGCGGACATCGTGTGCTTCGCCGACGCCGACGGGTCTCTCGACCTCGGCGATCTGCCGCGGCTCGTGGCCGAGGTCGGGCGCGGCGCCGACCTCGCCGTCGGGCGCCGGGTGCCGACCGGCCCCGGCGTGTGGCCGTGGCACGCGAGAGCGGGCAACGTCGTGCTGGCGCTGCTGTTGCGCACCCGGGGGCTGCCGGTGCGGGACATCGCGCCCCTGCGCGCCGCGGACCGGCGGGCCCTGCTCGGCTTGGACGTCACCGACCGGGCGTTCGGCTACCCGCTCGAGCTGCTGATCAAGGCCCGGCGCGCCGGCTGGCAGGTCCGCGAGTTCGACGTCCGCTACGGCGAGCGCGCCAAGGGCACGAAGTCGAAGGTGTCCGGTTCGGTGCGGGGCACGCTGCGCGCGGTCCGCGATTTCGGGCGGGTGCTGGCCCGATGACGTCGTCGTTCGTCCTGCTGGTCGTGGCCAAGGCGCCGGTGCCCGGCCTCGCCAAGACCCGGCTCTGCCCGCCGGCGACGCCGGCCCAGTCGGCGGAGATCGCCGCGGCGGCACTGCTCGACACGCTCGACGCCGTGTGCGCGGTGCCCGGCGCCGAGCCGGTCGTCGCGATGACCGGCGACCTCGGCGCCGCGGCCCGGTCCGCCGAGATCGGCCGGGCACTGCGGCGCGCCACCGTCGTCCCGCAGCGCGGCTGGGACTTCGGCGCCCGGCTGGCGAACGCCCACGCCGACGCCGCCGCGGTGCACGCGGGCCTGCCGATCCTGCAGATCGGCATGGACACCCCGCAGGTCACCCCGGCGTCGCTCGCCGCGGCCATCGCGCCGGTGCGGCACGGCGAGCACGACTCGGTGCTCGGCCCGGCCGAAGACGGCGGCTGGTGGGCGCTGGGGCTGGCCGAACCGCGGCACGCGCAAGTCCTCGCGGGGGTCCCGATGTCCCGCGACGACACCGGCGAACGCACGCTGCGCGCGCTCAGGAGATGCGGGCTGCGACCGGCATCGGCTGTCCGGCTGTCCGATGTGGACACCATGGCGGACGCCCGCGCGGTCGCGGCCGCGTGCCCGGACGGCCGGTTCGCCCACGCCGTCGCGGCCGTCGGCGGACGGGCGGTCGCGTGATGCCGACCCTCGCCGGCCACGAGTTCGACCTCGGACTGCTCGGCCACCGCTGCTGGCTCGAACTGGCGACCGGCGAGCGGATCGAGCTGCCGGTCGAACGCTGGACCGAGCCGTCCGAAGGTGACGACGTCCTGCTCGACGCCTGCTCCGGCCCGACCATCGACCTCGGCTGCGGTCCGGGCCGGCTCACCGCGGCGCTGGCCGGCCGCGGCGTCGTCGCGCTCGGCGTGGACAGCTCTCGCACCGCGGTCCGCCTGACCCGCCACCGCGGCGGAAGCGCGTTGCACCGCAACGTGTTCGACCGGCTGCCGGGCGAAGGCCGGTGGCGGCACGCCCTGCTCGCCGACGGCAACATCGGCATCGGCGGCGACCCGGCGGCCCTGCTGCGACGCACGGCACGGCTGATCGCACCGGACGGCGACGTCCTCGTCGAACTGGAGCCACCCGGCCACGGCCTGCGCCACGAGCGCGTCCGGCTGCGCCCGGGTCACGCCGACGTCGCGTGGTTCACCTGGGCGTGGGTCGGCGTGGACGCCATCGCCGAAGTCGCCGTGCGCGCCGGCCTGCGCGTCGACTGGACCACCCGCCACGGCCACCGCTGGTTCGCGCGATTGGAGCGCCGGTGAAACTGCCGATCCCGAAGGAAGAACAGTTCCGCGCGCCGGCGCACGACGAGCGCGTGACGTCGAAGATCGGCCTGGCGCTCGCGATCACGTTCACGACGTGCTTCGTGACCGGGTTGATCAGCCACCTGATCCAGCACCCGCCGGGCTGGTTCTGGTGGCCCAGCCGCCCGGTCGGCCTCTACCGCGTCACCCAGGGCCTGCACGTGATCTCCGGCGTGGCGTCGATCCCGTTGCTGCTGGCGAAACTGTGGAGCGTCTACCCGAAGCTGTTCGGCAGGCCGCTCGTCCGCTCGCTCCCGCACGCCTTGGAGCGGCTGTCGATCCTGGTGCTGTCGGGGGCGGCGTTCTTCGAGCTGAGCACCGGACTGCTGAACGTGGCGCAGAACTACCCGTGGGGGTTCTACTTCCCGCAGGTGCACTACGCGGTCGCGTGGCTGGCGATCGGCTCGATCCTGGTGCACGTGGCGGTGAAGCTGCCGATCATCCGCCGCGCGCTGACCCGCACCGCCACCGAGGAGCCCCCACCGCGGACCGGCCTCTCCCGCCGGGGCTTCCTCCTCACCACTGGCCTGGCGACGGGTACCGCGGTCGTCGCCACCGCGGGCGCGACGGTCCCGTTCCTGCGCGGGGTTTCCGGCTTGTCCTGGAAGACGGGCAAGGGCACCCAGAACCTCCCGGTGAACCGCACCGCGGCGGCCGCGGGCATCGCGTGGTCCCCGTCCTGGCGGCTCTCGGTGACAACCCCGCGCGGCACGACGAAGTTCTCCCTCGACGAGCTGCGCGCGTTGCCGCAGACGACGGCGGAACTCCCGATCGCGTGCGTGGAGGGCTGGAGCCAGTCGGCCACCTGGCGCGGCATCTCCCTGCCCACCCTCCTGAAAGTCACCGGCGCGCCACCCGGCACCGCGCTTCGAGTGTCCTCAATGGAGCGTTCCGGGCTCTACGGCGTCAGCACCCTCCCCGGCGAGCACACGGCCGACGAGCTGACCCTGCTGGCCCTGGAGCTGAACGGCGAAGTCCTCGACCTCGACCACGGCTTCCCGTGCCGGATCATCGCCCCGAACCGCCCGGGCGTGCTGCAGACGAAGTGGGTCACGAAGCTGGAGGCGCTGTGAAGACCGCCCGTGCGCTCCTCGCCCTCCCGGGCCTCGCGGCCTTGGCGTGGGGCGTGGTGCTGTTCGCCGAGTACGCGCTCCCGGTACGTCCGGACGTGCTCGCGACGGCCACCTGGATAGTCGGCGGCCCGGTCGTCAACGACGGCGTGATCGCGCCCCTCACCGCGGTACTCGGCATCGTGCTGGCCCGCGTCGTGCCGAGCCCGTGGAAAGCCCCCGTGGTAGCGGGCACGGTGATCACCGGCGTACTGGCGATCCTGGCGTTCCCCTTGCTCTGGCGCCCGTACGGAACCCCGCCGATGCCCGGTCTCCACGACGGCGATCCGGCCCTGGGCCTGGCCCTCACGGTGGCGGCGGTCTGGCTCGTGGTCATCGTGACCGGCTTGACGATCCGCATCGCCCGCACGAGATCACCTGCCGCACCGGCCGCGCCTCCCCACACCCCGGCCGACCGTCCCGGCACGCCGCCAGCTCCTCCCGGCAAGTGACCGCCCCCGCAAATGCGGCCACGCGCGACCGGCATCGGATGCCTGGGTCGCGCGTGGCCTTGTGGGTCCGGCCCCGGTTTCGGGAGTCGAGCCGAAGCTGGTCTCGGCCGCGCCAGGGCGGCCGAGCGTCTGGAAGGGATCAGTTGGGCTGGACGGGCTGCCCGCCGAGCGTGACCTCGACCGTGCGGCCGTCGGCGAGGGTGAAGGTCGCCTTCTCGTCCGGGGCGCGGGTGCGCACCGCCGCGACCAGCGTGTCGGCCGAGTCGATGGTGCGGTCGTCGATCTTCGTGACGACGTCGCCCTCCTTGAGGCCCGCCTTCTCCGCCGGGCTGCCCGCGGTGATCGCGCCGAGCTGCGCGCCGCCCTGCGGGGCGTCCTTGACCTGGGCGCCGATGTAGGTCTGCACCGCCTGGCCGGTCTTGATGATCGTGTCCGCGGTGCGGCGGGCCTGGTCGATCGGGATGGCGAAGCCGATGCCGACGTTGCCGCCCTCGGACGCGCCCTGGCCCTGGCCGCCCTGGCCGGACTGCGGGCTGTAGATCGCGGAGTTGATGCCGATGACCTGGCCCGCCATGTTCGCCAGCGGGCCGCCCGAGTTGCCGGGGTTGATCGCCGCGTCGGTCTGGACGGCGTCCATCACCGTCGTCTGGTCGCCGGTGCTGCCGCCCGCGCGCACCGGCCGGTGCAGCGAGCTGACGATGCCCGAGGTGACCGTGCCGGCCAGCTCGAACGGCGAGCCGATGGCGACGACCGACTGGCCGACCCGCAGGTCGTCGGAGCGGCCGAGCTCCACCGGGGTCAGGTTGTTCACGCCGGTGACCTTGACGACCGCGATGTCGGTCGTCGGGTCGCGGCCGACGACCTTGGCGGCCGCCTTCCGGCCGTCCTGGAGCACGGCCTGGATCTGACCGCCGTTCGCGGCGACCTCGACGACGTGGTTGTTGGTCAGGATGTAGCCGTCGGTGCTGATGACGAACCCGGAGCCCTCGCCTGCCCCCTGCTGCCCGCTCACCTGCAGCTCGACGACGCTCGGCGACAGCTTCTGCGCCACGGCCTCGACCGAGCCGGCGGGCGCGTTGCCCGTCTGCTGGGCCGGCTTCGGCGCGTCGAGGGCGTTGCTGCTCGGGCCGGACGAGCCGCCGGTCAGGTACCCGACCGCACCGCCCGCGATGCCGCCGACCAGCAGCGCCACCAGCGCGACACCGGCGAGCAGCTTCCCGCTGGATCGCTTCGGCTGCGGCGGGGCCGGCGTGCCGTACGCGGCTGTCCCGGGCGCCCCGTACGGGTTCGCCGGCGGGTAGACGCTCTGCTGGGTCTGGCCGGACGGCAGCTGCGCGCCCTGGGCGGACCAGGGGTTCGCGTTCTGCGCGCCGTACGACGGATCGGCCCCGGTCACCGCGTGGTAGGACGGCTCGGAGTACTGCGGCGCACCGCCGGACTCGGGCTTGGCCTGCTCACCGTACGGGTTCCCCGCCCAACCGCCCTGAGCCGCCTGCTGGCCGGTCTCGGGCTGCCGCGGCGCCGCGGGGTCGTGCGTGCTGGGGTCGTTCTCGGTCATGTCATCACCTTGCGGGACGGTCCTGAGAGGTTCCTGAGCCGAACCTGTGCATCGGAGATGAGTATGGCCGGGATCAGCCCGCCGCGCGGAGCCGTTCCGCGATCTGCTCGGGCGTCGCGTCGTTGATCCAGACCGCCATGCCCGATTCGGACCCCGCCAGGTACTTCAGCTTGTCCTTCGCGCGCAGCACGGAGAACAGTTCCAGGTGGAGCCAGCCGAGTTCGCGGTCCTGGCGCACCGGCGCCTGGTGCCACGCCGCGATGTACGGCAGCGGCCGGTCGTACAGCGCGTCGCAGCGGCGCAGCACGTCCAGGTAGACCTCGGCGAAGTCGTCGCGCTCGGCGTCGGTCAGCGCGGGGATGTCCGCGACCTGCCGGTGCGGCACCACGTGCACCTCGACCGGCCAGCGCGCGGCCGGCGGCACGTACGCCGTCCAGTGCTCGCCGGACGCCACCACGCGCGCACCGGACTTCTGTTCGGCGGCCAGCACGTCGCCGAGCACCGGGCGCCCGTGCTCGGCCTGGTAGGCGCGGGCGACGTCGAGCATGCGCGCGGTCTTCGGCGTGACGAACGGGTAGCCGTAGATCTGCCCGTGCGGGTGCGAAAGCGTTACGCCGATTTCCTCGCCGCGGTTCTCGAACGGGAAGACCTGTTCGACACCGGGCACTTCGGACAGCGCGGCCGTGCGATCGGCCCAGGCGTCCACCACGGCCCGCACCTGCTTCGCGCTCAGCCGCGCGAAAGAACCGTCGTGGTCGCTGGTGAAGCAGACGACCTCGCAGCGCCCGCGGCCGGGCGCCACCGGCACCAGCCCGAAACCATCCACAGTGGACGGTTCGCCGACGACGTCCTCGGCGAAGGACGGGAAGCGGTTCTCGAAGACGACGACGTCGTAGTCGCTTTCGGGGATCTCGCTCGGCTTGCCGGGCTTGGTCGGGCACAGCGGGCACAGGTCGGCCGGCGGCTTGTAGGTCCGCGTCTGCCGGTGCGCGGCCATCGCGACCCATTCGCCGGTCAGCGGGTCGCGCCGGATCTCCGACGTCGCCGAAACCGGCGGCAGGTCGCGGGCGTCCTCGGCGACGCGGTCGGGCGCGCCGGGCTGGTCGAAGTAGATGATCTCCCGGCCGTCGGCCAGGTGTCGTACGGTGCGCTTCACGCTTCTTGGGCCTCGTCCGTCTCCGCCGTCTCGGCGATCATGAGTTCTCCCGCCCGTTCGGCGAGCCTTTCCTTGGCCTCGTCCGGGATCCCGTCATCGGTGACGACGACGTCGGCCTCGTCCAGGTCGGCGATCGTGGAGATCCCGACGGTGCCCCACTTGGTGTGGTCGGCGAGCACGACCAGCTTGCGCCCGGCCTCGACCAGCGCGCGGTCGGTCTCGCTCTCGGTGAGGTTCGGCGTCGTGAACCCGGGCCCGTCCGCCATCCCGTGCACGCCGAGGAAGACGACGTCGAGGTGCAGCGACCGCAGGCTGTGCACGGCGACCGGCCCGACCAGCGCGTCCGACGGCGTCCGCACCCCGCCGGTCAGCACGACGGTGCGATCGGGCTGCGTCGAGCCGCGGAGCACGTCGGCGACCTGGATCGAGTTGGTCACGATGGTGAGCCCCGGGATGGCGTCGAGCGCCCGCGCCAGCGTCCACGTGGTGGTGCCGGCGGAGATGCCGATCGCGGTGCCGGGCCGGACGAGCGTCGCGGCGAGTTCGGCGATGGCTTCCTTCTGCGCGCGCTGGCGCACGGACTTGGCCTCGAACCCGGGTTCGTCGGTGCTCTTGCCGACGACCGAGGTGGCGCCGCCGTAGACCTTCTCGACCAGCCCGCGCCCGGCGAGCACGTCGAGGTCGCGGCGCACCGTCATGTCGGACACACCCAGCCTGGTCACGAGGTCGCTGACCCGGACCGCACCGGTCCGGCGTGCCTCTTCCAGGATCACCGCCTGTCGCTGACGCGCCAGCACCGTTCAACTCCGTCCCCGTCTAGCCCAACCACACAAAATCCTACACGATTCAACACAGGATCTGCTGGGTAGATCGGGGTGAACTTCGGAACCGCAGGTCAGCCGGGCGCCCCCGGCAGCCGAATCGTCATCAACGCGCCGCCTTCCGGCGCCCGCGAGGCGTACACCGCGCCACCGTGCCGCTCGGCCGCGTGCTTCACGATCGCCAGCCCGAGCCCCGAGCCGGGCAACGTCCGCGCCTCCGACGAGCGGTAGAAGCGGTCGAACACCTTGGGCAGGTCCTCTTCGGCGATGCCCGGGCCGGCGTCGGCCACCTCGACGACCGCCGTGCCGTCGCCGAGCGGGTACAGCCGCACCCAGACCGTCGACTCCGGCGGCGAGAACTTCACCGCGTTGTCGAGCAGGTTCAGCACCGCGCGCTCGATCGAGCTGTTGTCGCCGGTGAGCACCCACGGCTGCAGCGACACGTCGAAGTGGATCTCGCCGGCGCGCCGCCGCGCCCGGTCGAGCGCCCGCTCGACGACGTCCAGCAGCTCGACGCGCTCGAAGCGCTCACGCGGCTCGTCCTGGCGCGCGAGCTCGACGAGGTCGCCGATGAGCTGCGTCAGCTCGTCGAGCTGGCCGCTGATGTCGGCGACGATGTCGGCCCGGTCGGCGTCCGGCAGCGGCGGCGCGCCCGGCTTGCTGGCGGCGAGCAGCAGCTCGAGGTTGGTGCGCAGCGAGGTCAGCGGCGTCCGCAGCTCGTGGCCGGCGTCCGCGACGAGCTGACGCTGGCGTTCCTGCGAGTCCGCGACCGTGCCGAGCATGGTGTTGAAGCTCGTGGTGAGGCGCGCGAGCTCGTCGTCGCCGCTGACCGGGATCGGCCGCAGGTCGCCGGTCTTGGCGACGCGCTCGGCGGCCGACGTCAGCCGCTCGACCGGGCGCAGGCCGGTCCGCGCCACCGCGGTGCCCGCCGCGGCCGCGACCAGGATGCCGGCGCCGCCGATGAGGAACAGCACCAGCGCGAGCTCGTTCAGCGTGCGCTTGGTCGGCCCCATCGACTGCGCGAGCACGATGGCTTCGCCGTGCCCGGTCGGCAGCGCGACGACGCGGCTGTCGGTGCGGAAGTCCGTCCGCATCGACTCGGCCGAGTCGCCGTTCGCGACGGCCAGCTCGTCCTGGCCGAACGGCGGCGCCGAGCTCGACAGCGGGTACGTCATCACGGCGTGCGCGACGTCGGGCGCGGCGCTGAGCTGCCCGATCTGCAGGTCGGCGCTGGCGAGGAACGCGCCGGGCACCTGCCGCAGCTCGGTCTGCACCTGCGGCGAGTCGGCGGCGGCCTGCGCGCGGGCCATCAGGCTGTCGTCGAGCTGCTGGTAGAGGTTGCTGCGCACGACCATGTACGCGCCGATCGACACCAGCGCGACGGCACCGGCGACACAAGCGGCGGCCAGCAGCGTCACCCGGCCGCGCAGGGAGAACCGGCGCGTCCCCCAGCGCGTGCCCCGGGGATCGCCGGGCTCGATCACGGCGGGGTTTCCCTCAGGACGTACCCCACCCCCCGCACCGTGTGGATCAGCCTCGGCTCCCCCTCGGCTTCCGTCTTGCGGCGCAAGTAGCCGACGTAGACCTCCAGCGCGTTGCCCGACGTCGGGAAGTCGTAACCCCATACTTCCTCCAGGATCCGGCCACGCGTGAGGACGTGCTTCGGGTAGGACAGGAACAGTTCGAGCAGGGCGAACTCGGTCCGGGTCAGGCTGATCTCCCGGCCGCCGCGGCGGACCTCCCGGGTGCCCGGGTCCAGCGTCAGGTCCGCGAAGGACAGGATCTCCGAGGCCTGCCCGTTCTGGGCGTCCGGCGAAGCGCGGCGCAGCAGCGCCCGCAGCCGGGCCAGCAGCTCTTCCAGCGCGAACGGCTTCGGCAGGTAGTCGTCGGCGCCGGCGTCCAAGCCGGACACCCGGTCGGAGACGGTGTCGCGCGCGGTCAGCACGAGGATTGGCAGGTCATCACCGGTGCTGCGCAGCCGGCGGGCCACCTCGAGCCCGTCCAGCCGCGGCATCATGACGTCGAGGACCATCGCGTCCGGCCGGTCGGCGATGATCGCCTCCAGCGCCTGCGCACCGTCGCTGGCCAGCTCGACCTGGTAGCCGTTGAACTCCAGGGACCGCCGAAGCGACTCACGGACGGCGCGGTCGTCGTCCACCACAAGGATGCGCATGGCGATAGTTTTACTCAGCGTGCTGAGACTCGCCTAAGAACACACACAGAACACACAAAGAGAATGCTCACTCCGGCGCCCGCGCGACCGGCGCGTTCCAGTGCCGCCAGAGCGCGACCATCCGCACGGCGACCACGACGGCGGCCGACACCACGGTGACCGGCCCGGCCGGCAGTCGCAGAGCGTGGCCGACGGCAACGAGCACCGACCCGGCCAGCGCGGCCACGGCGTAGATCTCCTTCCGCAGGACGAGCGGTATTTCCCGGAGCAGGAGATCGCGCACGGCGCCGCCCCCGATCCCGGTCGTCATCCCGATCAGGCACGCGGCGTAAACGGTCGCGCCGGCGTCGATCGCGATGGTCGTCCCGGCGGTGGCGAAGACACCGAGCCCGAGCGCGTCCGCCAGGAGGACGCCCCGCCGCAACCGCGCGACCTGCGGGTGGAAGGCGAAGACGACGAGCGCGGTCCCGGCGCAGACGGCGAGGTAGGGCCAGTTCCGCAGCGTCGTCGGCGGGTGGATGCCGAGCAGCACGTCCCGGATGACCCCACCCCCGAGCGCGGTGGTCAGCCCGACCACGACCACCCCGAAGACGTCGAGCCGCGCCCGCACGGCGGCGAGCGCCCCGGACGCGGCGAAGGCGACGAGCCCGACGAACTCAAGCGCCGTGAGCAGCATCTACTGGTCGAGCAGCCCACCGCGGTAGGCCAGCAGCGCGGCCTGCACCCGGTTCGCGGCCCCGATCTTCGAGAGCACGGCGGAGACGTACCCCTTGACGGTGGCTTCGGAGAGGTGGAGCCGCCCCCCGATCTCGGCGTTGGAAAGCCCTTGCCCGATGAGCGCGACGACCTCACGCTCCCGTTCGGACAGCGAGGCGAGCAGCTTCCGCGCGGGCTGAGCAGCGCGTTGTTCGTCCCGGTGGGACTGAACCATCCGAGCGGCCACCCCCGGATCGAGAACGGCCCCACCCCGGCTCAGATCCCGGACGGCCCGGAGCAGCGCGGCGGGATCGATGTCCTTCAGGAGGAAGCCGTTGGCCCCGAGCCGCAGCGCGAGGCTGACGTACTCGTCGATGTCGAAAGTGGTCAGCATGGCCACGGTGGGCGGATCGGGCAGGGCGAGGATGGCCCGCAGCGCGCGAATGCCGTCGTCAGGGGCCCGCATCTTGATGTCGAGCAGGGCAACGTCCGGGTGGTACCGCCGCGCGACCTCCACCGCGGATCTCCCGTCGGAGGCTTCGCCCACGATCTCGATGTCCTGGGCCCCGGACATCATCGCGCGCAACCCCGAGCGCACCAGTTCCTCGTCGTCGGCGAACATGAGCTTGATCAACGAAGCCCTCCGCAACAGCCAGTAGGAGGCGGCTCCCCGCGTCCCGTTAACGAAGGTTACCTACTGTTGTTCAGCAGTTCGAAACCAGACACGACCAGGTGACCGACTGGTCCGTCCAGGTCAGGTGCGGTGGGCTGTCCGGCGGGGTGTACCGAGCTGGCTCGGGCGCGAGGAGAACCACTCACCTGGGTGACGACGAGAGTCGGGCCACCCGCCGGGATCACCGATGACGACGAGACGCGCCCCGCTCCCACCAGTCGATTGTCTCGCCCTCGTCAGCCATGAGCTCGATGGCATGTGCGGTGATCTCGGCGCGCGAACCGGACAGCTCGCAGAATGTCCACAGCTTCCGCGTGGCGCGGTGGTACTGGTGGATCACCTCGTCGACCCTCTCGACCAACTCGGCGAGCCGCGCCTCGTGGTAGGCGGCGACCTTCTCACGAGCTGCCCGCCGCTCGCTCTTCGTGCCCATGCCGGGCACGCCACCGAGACCGGTTGTGCCTCACCGGAAACCCGGCTCACCTACGGCGTTTCTTGCTCTTTCCCTTGGCACCGCCGGACCGCTTCAAACCACCCAGCGGGTGCACGGTGCGGACCGGCCGAACCTGCTCGAACACCTCGGCCAGTTCGGCGAGCCCCACGTGATCCGGGTGGCCCGAACCGAGGATCGCTTCCGCCAGGTGCGCGCGTTCGCCGTCGGGCACCTCGATCAGCGTCGCGGCGGTCGCTTCCGGTCCGGCCGTCTCCAGCAGGACGAGGAACTGCTCGGCCATCCCGAGCAAGGCCTCGCGCCCATCGAGGCCTTCAGGAGCCAGCTCGCCGCGCTCCACCAGCAGTTGTGTCGCGATCGGTCCCAAGGCCGGGTCGGCGCGTAGGCCGTGCATCACCGCGTCACCGTCAGGAAGGGAACCGGTGAGAATTTCGAGCATGACGGACGCCCGCGTGCGGAACGGGCACTCGCGGACCGCGTCCAGCAGCAACGGCAGTCCTGCATCCCGGCCGCCGTGCGCGGCAAGCCAGCCGGTGATCTCCGCCGCGGCGGCGTCTTCGGTGTAGTGCTCCGCGACCACGCCGAGCACGGCCGCAGCGGTTGCGCCGGAAAGCTCGCCCACCAGGGGCGCGAACCGGCCTTCCCGCAGCAGCCGGGCCCGGACGGCCCGGGTGGCCAGTGGGGTGAGGGTGACCAGATCGACCGACGGGGCCTCGAGCGCGACCCGCAGGCGCTCCTGGACGTCCGGTGGGATTTCGGGGTTCTCCGGCACCAGATCCATGCTGAACATCGGGTCGGGCGGCCCCACGGTCAGGTCGACAGCGCCGAACTCGGCCAGCTTCGTGAGCAACCGGCGAAATTGACCCGCGAGCCCGTCCCGCCAGAGCGGCTCCATCGACGGCTCGAGATCGAGGTAGTAGTCCTCGGTACAGGCCAGCCACACAGTTTCGGCAATCCGGACCACGGGAATCGGCTCCGGCATGCCGTAGATCGTGTTGAGCACGTCCGGCAGCACGATGTCGAGGTTCTCGTCGAGCAACAGGGCGTAGCCCGGGGCCACAACGCTGTCCTTCACCAGCAGACCCGGTTCGGCGACCGCGTCGAACGCGGCTGTCCACAAGGCGAGCGCGTCCTTGACCAGCGGCGCCGCCTTCGCCACGCGCACCAGCTTGCCCTTGACCACCCGCACGAGGCGCGCGCGTTTGGCCAGCTCGAACAGGATGGCGAGGCTGGGCAGATCGGCGCTGGTGCGCACCGTCTGGACCTCGCCGGCAAGGTCCCGTTCGAATTCGTCGCCGGTGTCCAGCAGCGACACGAGCTCACGGGCGTCGGCGAGCTTGAGGGCACCGGTCCCGGTCAGCGCCCGGCCCTCACCCACCCACTCGACGAACTTTCGGAGCTTGATCACGAGCGAAGAGCGCTCCGCCGCGGCTTCGAGCTCCGAGTCCGGCGGCAGCGAGACCGGCAGCTGGGGAAGAGCGCGTTCGGGCTGCTCGCCCGCCTGCCGGGCGGCGATTTCCGCGAGGAGTTGGGCGTCGTAGGCATGCTTCCCCTCGCGCACCTCGGCGAGGAACGTGTTCATAGCGTCCGAGTCCTCAGCGTCGACACCGTTCCGGAGGGCGGTCATGACCCAGTACTTGCCGACACCGAAGTTGCGTTCATCGGCCATCGCGGCCGGGAACTCGGCGGCCGCCTTGGCAACCGCCCCCTCGAGATCCGCCGGCGCCTCGCTCATGGGATCTTCCAGCCCGGCCTCGTGCAGGTAGCGGAGGAAGAGCTGCAGCGTTTCGGGCACGAGAACGGCGTCGTCTGCGGTGGCCGAGAGCGTGCGCGGTACGTACGTCAGCAGGAAGTCCCTGACCAGCTCGCCGGTCCAGTAGGCAAGCCGCCCGTCGATCGAGGTGTGCCGGAACTGGAGCGCAGAGATCACGGCGTAGGGGTCGATCTCCCGGCCCCTACCGGCGGCCCAGGTGCTGAAGCGGCGGACCAGGAGGTCCTGCCCCGCTTCGTAGCCTTCGTAGTCGTCCTCGTCGTAGTAGGTTCGCACTCCGGATCCCATCGTCGCTTACCGACAAGGTAGTGACGGAAGCCATACCGGGAGCAGCGGGGCAGCGACCCGACCGGCCAAGCGACTCACGGCGGCCCGGCGTTCACCCACCTGCGGGCCTTGCTGACCTCGTACCGCATGTCGGGTAGGCTGCCCGGGGTATGCAAGCCCTCGTAGCTCAGGGGATAGAGCACCGCTCTCCTAAAGCGGGTGTCGCAGGTTCGAATCCTGCCGGGGGCACTTTGACGGACGGACCTCCGCCGGTCACGGCACCTCCAACAGCCGACACATACGGAGCATAGCGAGGTCGAACCGGCCACCAGGCTGGCTCCCCACCATGGCGGGCTCAGCCGATTGGCAGCTGAGCCGACCGCTCCAGACTCCCCGACGCGAGGAGCTTGGCACGAAGGTCATGCAGCGTGCTTTGCCCGTCGCGGTTAAGACGCCAGAACGTCCATCCATTGCACGACTGGCGGTCCATAACGAACATCGCGGCACGAGACGGGTTCGGGAACAACTCCCCCGAGGGAACACTTATCCTGCCATCCCGTTCGATCGTCGCCGAGTAGTCATTTCCCTTGTTGCGCCCGACAAGCTTGTCGCCCGACCTAAGCAATCGAGCAGCAAGCAATTCCGCGATCGTAACATCGTACCGGGCACGGGTACGACGAGCTACTCGGCGCTGAGGACTAACCGTCTTAGGAACCGTGAAACCCAACGTTTCAGGACGCCAAATGATCTCACATAGCTTTATGTAGAGCAACTGTCTTTCTTCGATAGATTCTTTTGTGAACTGGTCATAGTGTTTCATGAATTTTCTAAGATTATACTTGTCAAGAAATCTGCGATAAGCGGGAAACTTTGAGTAACTATGTTTGCTTAGCGACTTGACCAGCATGTTCTGGCGAAAATAATAGGGCAACTTATCAGTGTAGCTATCAGCATTATAGCTAGCATTGTCAGACTTCGGCAGCAATAGCAGACCGCCCAACCTGTTCCGCGTCGCCTTGAACGCTTGCGGCGTCTTCACTTCGACCTGATGACGATCGAACTTATTAGCCCAAATGTGTTCGATTTCATAGGGGTGTTCGCGATCCACATATGCGGGAAAGTCATTGCTGCCGTCACATTCGGCCTCCACGAAGGCTGTTACCCTAGCAAGGAGATACCTCACTTGCCGCGAATTATCCGGCTGCAGCCCAAACTTCACCATACCGGTGAACTCGTCGTCGAGTTCTGCGATTCGTCTCGAAAGCAAGGTGCGCAGCTCGCCCACAGACTGCGTTTTTCGGGCCAGGGGCACCAACTCGTAAATATCTTCGTCGAGGTCAGCCGGCTTACTAACGGAGCCGTTTACCAGCTTTCTGATGTACGTCAGATCCAAGAAATACGCGACCAGATTTGCCTTTTCCCAGAAGATCGACTCGTTGTCTTCCGCCTTAACTGCAGCAATGATCAGCAGCAGCTGTTTTTCCATTCCGGTGACCGCGTTATAGTAAACCGGCCGCAATTCAGAAGTGAAATTCATTGTCGCCCAAACAAGCGACTGATAACGCTGGGACAGTTTAGCGACGGTAACCTTCAAGAACCTTCGGTAATCCTCAGCCGTATGCAGTCCCATCTTGCCAGAATTGACCCGCACCCATTCGTGCGCCGCATTGTCGACCTCGTCACGCTCGGAACGATCGTTAACATCGGCATACTTCGCGAGCAGCAGCGTGCTCAGGAATTCACCCGGAACCCGGGCCCCCAGCGTTGACAGGTTGCTGAGCATCTCGCGCCATTGCGTATTGAGGTCTGTGGCATCCAAGCGAGCCATCTCGATGAGATGGCCTTTAAGGAGGTCAATCGGCGCCAGCCGAACGCCCCGATCATTCATCGTGACGAAGATTTCCCATCCATGCCGCTCACTCTCTGCCTTGATGCCGACCAGGCAAACCCGATTCAGGAACCAGTCGGTAAACGGGAGCAGGCTTTCCCCGCGAAGATCTTCCGGAAAGTCTTCCACGAGGTCCCGCGCTCGTTGCGCAAGATTGCGAACAGACGGACTCGGATTAGCAGGCAGGTCGTAGTCACGCCCATGAACCAGCGCTTCGAGCAGTTCCCTCCGCTCGGACGCGTTGACGGTGAAAGTTGTCTCGCCGTAGTTGACAGTCCAGATTAGATTCGCGACCTTTGTGGCATCGACCCGCTCCTCGGCTTCGTCCAGCAGTCGGTACAGGTGAATTAGCAGCAGGTGCAGGGATGTCATCCGCTGCTGGCCGTCCACCAGGACGGTGTTGTCATCCGCTTCAACGTAGACGTAGGGACCAAGGAAGTACGGCTTATAAGTCGCAGTCTCCTTCCGGCCATCACCGGTCTTGCGCGACGACGAGAAGCTCTTATACAGATCGAGTACCAGCGTCGCGACGTCTTTGCGCTCCCACGTGAACTCACGCTGGTAGTTATCAACCCGGAAACTTGCGCCGGAAAAGAGCTGGTGGACGGTCTTCGAGAATCCCTGAATCGGCGCGTCCGGCATCTACAACCCCTCGATCAATTACGTCAGCGTCAAGACATAACACATCAACAGCTCATCACCCATCCGCTGTTCGGGTGACGTGCGACTCCGCAGATTGCCAGATCAAATCCGGTAACCAGGTTCTCGACCCGGACGGCCCGGCATGGACATCATGCACACAGATGGCATGCTTGGTGGCTTGAACTGGCTGCCTCTCCTGCCCGTCTCTGCCGAGCAGATCAACGCCTTCCTCCCCGGCGAAGAGCCGGCGCGCCTCGTTCGCTGGCGACGGCTACGTTGCAGTCGCCGTACCTCTCGACCTGTATCGCACGATCCCGTTCCGAACCCAAGCTGCTCACACGGCCGTCCCGTGATCGATGGCGGCCTCGTAGAAGGCGTCCGCGAGGGCCACGATGACAGCGCTGATGGCAGGCCCGTCGCTGAAGAAGTAGTCGGCCATGGTGTTGTGGGCCTCCTGGTTCTCAACCACGGCCTCAATGACTGCCGCCTGGAAGTCCTGCGACTCCATGAACTGCTTCTTCGAGTTCACCTTGGTCTGGTTGATCAAGTCCGGGTAGGCGAGCAGCCGCTGCACCAAGCCCTGCACAAACTCTCGGACCTGCGACCCAGTGAAGGACTCGGCGCCGAAGAGGTCATTCATCTTGTCGATGACGACCTGGAGTGCGACGTACTTCGGTTCCTTCCGGGTGCCGGTGCCCGCGGCGCTGATCCCCTTCAGCTCACCATCGCCGGTCAGCGAGATGTCGACCGCAGTCCCCTTGGTGTGCTTAACACCGACCAGGACCACATCGGACAGATCGACCTCCGCGGCCCAGGATGAGTCTGCGATGACCTTCTCCAGGAGCCGCAAGAAGATCGATAACATCTCCATGTAGGCATCGCCGTAGTCGACGATCTGGCTCATGAAGTCGTAGAGCCGGACGAGGGTGGAGACGTCCTTGCGGAACAGGTCCAGGGTGTTGATAGTGACCTTGTCGTCGGCCTCGATCGCGGCCGCGTAGCGGCGAGCGAACTCGTTCTTGGCTGGGCTGATCGCCGCCGAGAGCGCATTGTTGCCCTTCCGGGTGACCCACAGTTCGGCGACCTCGCGCACGTGCTCTGGTGCGTAGATCCCAGCCTGGGCGAGCTTATTGGAGAGGTGGAAGACGGCGTACGGGTCGGTCTCTGTTTCCAGGGTGGCGTTGGTGAAGTACGGCTCGAACGCAGTCCGGATCTCCTCGGGCTTGTTCACGAAGTCGATAACGAACGTCTTGCGCTTCTGCTCCCCGCCTGCAGTGCGATGGGTGCGGTTGAGCCGCGAGAGCGTCTGCACAGCAGTGACCCCGGAGAGCTTCTTGTCGACGTACATCGCCGAGAGCAGTGGCTGATCGAACCCTGTCTGGTACTTGTTGGCGACCAGCATGATCTTGTACGTCGCGCCTTTGAAGGCACCGGCCAAGTCCGAGCCGGCGCCGGGGTTCATGTTGGCTTCGGTGAACTCGTCCTCCTTGCTCGGCTGCGGCCCCCAATCCGAAACCCACTCCTCGTCCTCGGCCATCGTCACCGAGCCGGAGAAGGCGACCAGGGTGCGGTAGTTGTACGAGGCGTCCTTGGCGGCCCGCTTGGCGATGTAGGCGTCGATCGCCTTCTTGTACTTCACCGCGCTCTTGCGGGAGTCGGTCACGACCATCGCCTTAGCCTTGCCCTCCAGCAGATGGGCGACGTTGGCGTGGAAGTGCTCGACGATAATCTGCACTTTCTGGCTGATGTTGGTCGGGTGCAGCTTCACCCACCGCATCAGCCCCTTACGCGCCGCGGCCTCGTCCACCACCACGTCACCGTCGCCGCTCTCCGCCTGGCCGGCGATCTTCAGCGCGGTGTCGTAGGACTGGTAGCCCTTGAGCACGTCGAGGATGTAGCCCTCCTCGATCGCCTGCCGCATCGAGTAGAGGTGGAACTCGATCGGCTTGCCGTCCGGGCCCTTACGGCCGAAAAGCTCCAGAGTCTTGTTCTTCGGCGTCGCGGTGAACGCGAAGTAGGAGATGTTCTCCGACTCAGCCCGCTCGGTCATCTCCGAGGCCAGGACCGACTCGACAGCGACGGAGCCGCCCTCCTCGATCTCCTTGACCTCCTCAGCGGTCAGCACGGCCTTGAGCTTGGATGAGATCTGCCCGGATTGCGATGAGTGCGCCTCGTCTGCGATCACCGCGAATCGTTTCCCCTTTAGCCCCTTGTCGGCCCGGATCTCGTCGAGTGCGAACGGGAAGGTCTGCACCGTCACCGCGATGATCAGTTCCCCGTTCTTCAATGCGGTCGCCAGCAGCCCGGACTTCGACTTGGCCCCCGCCTTGCGCACGTCCTCCGGACTGATCGTGGCCACGATCTTCCCGGACCCGTCGATCTGCCGGATCGCCTCCTGCAGCTGCCCGTCGAGCACAGTGCGGTCGACGACCACGATCACCGAGTCGAAGACCTTCTCGTCGTTCACGTGTAGCCGTGCCAGCCGGTGCGCGGTCCAGGCAATGGTGTTCGTCTTCCCCGACCCTGCCGAGTGCTCGATCAGGTAGCGCTGACCCACCCCCTCCTCACGCACCGCGGCCACGATTTTCGTCACGGCCTCCCACTGGTGGAACCGGGGGAAGAGCATGCTCGTACGCCGCACGGACGTCCCAGTCGCGACGTCCCACTCTTCCTTGGTCTCCACAATCATCAGCCTGCCGATAATGTTGAGCCAGGCGTGCTTTTCCCAGACGCGCTCCCACAGGTACGCCGTCGCCGACCGCCCACCCTCGCCGGGCGGGTTCCCCGCGCCACTGTCGTGGCCCACGTTGAACGGCAGGAAATGCGTCTTCTCACCCTCCAACTTGGTGGTCATAGCAGCCAGGTCGTTGGAGACCGCGAAGTGCACCAGCGCCCGGTGCCCGAACGACAACAGCGGCTCCGGCCGCCCGTTGGTCAGTGGGTTCCGGTTCTTGCGGTACTGGTTGATCGCGTCATCGAGCGACTGGGTGAAGTCAGTCTTTAACTCGACGGTGGCGACCGGGAGCCCATTGATGAAGAAGGCTAGGTCGACGCTGCGCTGGTCAGCAGTGGAGAAGTGCACCTGCCGCATCACCCGCACCCGCATCGCAGCGAACTGCTCGTTGGTGGTCGCGTTGAGACTGGTCTCGGGGCGGAACTGCGCCATCTTCAGTCGGCCGCCACCGATATACTGCACGCCGTTGCGCAAGATGTTTAGCGTACCGCCACCGTGTTCGAGAGGCTTGTCGAGCGCAGTGGTCAGCACGTCGAGGAACTTCGCCTGCGACCCGGCAGCCTTCAAAGCCTTCTCGTACGCCGCCTTCTGTGTCCCCTCTATCCAGGCGAACAGGTCCTCGGAGAAGAGCGCCCGCTCCCGGTCGTACCCGGTGTCATCGGCCGAATAGAGCCACCCGTGGTCGGCCAGGGACTCGCAGATCTCGGTCTCGAAGACACCCTCATGGTGGTCCGCCATCACACCCTCTCCCGCACGTCGATCTGTCCTGTTACCGCCGCCGTGATCAGCGCTGACCTGCGCTCTCTCGAAAGCTCAATGAACCGCTCGGTCTCGGCGATAAGCGAGTCGATCTTCGCAGTCTGCTCGTCAAGATAGGCGACGATGCGCGCCTGCTCACTGAGAGGCGGCAGTGGCAAGACGATCGCCCGGACATCGCTAGCTGCCACCTTGTACGTGCCGACAGCTGTTCGGGCCCGAGTCCCGATCTGCGCACGAGTCGCTGCGGAGTTGAACGCCCACACGAAGAACTCGGGAAGCATCGAGGCACCAACCCGAAGGCGGATTAGCAGGTCAGGATAGATGTACTCCTTGTCATCGAACTCTGATCCGACCAGACCCGCGCGGCCAACAAGATTCACATTTCCGTTTCCCCGAACGAGCAGGACGTCACCGGCTCGCAGCCGAAGGTCGTTCAACCTTGGCACTGAGGCACGGTCGACGAACTTCGTTACGTTGGGTCCCATGCTGACTCGTCCGTCCCGGACCGCACCCAACGACAGCGTTCGTAGATCGCCGACTGAGCTGGCCTCTGGCGATATGCCATTCGAAGGACCGAAGGATAGCAACCGCTTAGTCGCGACAGCTAGCCAGCCGACAGGCAGAACAGGCAGCCAAGGGTCGCCCGTCTGAACCAGCTCGGCTTCTAGGCCATGGGAAAGCGCCCGATCGACGACAGCGTTGCGCCGCTCGCGGAGCAGCCCGATCAGGCGCTGCTGCTCCTCGATGAGCGTGTCGATGCGCGCGGTCTCACGATCGAGGTAGCCAGCGATGGCACGCTGCTTTTCCGGTGACGGCAGCATGACGGGGAGAGCGCGAATCGCCGACACGTTGATGCGGCGAAACGTACTTCCAATCATCGCCGACTCGATTGCGTGGACCGCTTCCGCCCCCACCAGTGCGTATCGGAGGAATGTAGGATCGACGTCCGAGGTTCTGCGAAGAAGGACCGTTTCCTGGCCGATAGCGAACTCAGGGACACCTGGTGCTACCTCTGATACAAGGCCCACCGACACGTTGCGAACGAAAAGCAAGTCGCCGACCCGCGGTGCACGGTCTCCCGCTCGCAGGTGATCAAAGAACTCCTGAGTCGTGTAGTTGCAATCGGACAGGTCCACATACGGACCTTGGCACTCTCGGATACTCGCGACCGGGAAACGGCGGTCGTCGTCGACGAACTTCGCAGTGACGTGAGCGCAATCGATGACGTCAACGAGTCGCCTGAGTGGAACCGTTTTGGTCATCCCTCCACCTCATGGAGCAGGTCGAGGATCTTGGTGATCTGCTTCTCCAGGTCGGCGTCGATCTCCGCGAGAGGACGCGGCGGAGCGTATTTGTGGAAGTGGCGGCTGAAGGGGATCTCGTAGCCGGTTTTGACCTTAGCCCAGTCGATCCAGGCGTCAGAGACATGGGGCGTCACCTCGGCGTCGATGTACGCCTGGATCACCTCGGCCTTACCAGCCGCACCAGCGGTCGAGTCGCCGTAGCTGAACGGGACGTTCTCGGTGTCACGCTTCTTGGGGTCCGGCTTGGGCTTGCCCTTGCGGTCGACGATGGGGTTACCGTCATCGTCGAGAAGGGGGCGTTCGACAGTGATAGTCCAGTAGCCAAACTCGTCGTTACGCAGCAGCTTGGAGTAGTCGGGGTCGGCGTCGGCGAAGTCGGCGTACATACGCACGATCTTTGCGCGGTCATCCTCGCTGAGCTCACGATTCTTAGAGCCGAGACTCTTGCGCATCTTGGTCCAGAACGCGGTGCCGTCGATGAGCTGAACCAGGTCCTTGCGGTCAGGGTGTTTGGTGTTGTCGAGAATCCAGATGTAGGTGGCGATGCCGGTATTGAAGAACATGTTGGTCGGCAACGCGACGATGGCATCGACCAGGTCGTTCTCCAACAGCCACTTGCGGATGTTGGAGGGGCCGGACTCGGCGGCGCCGTTGAAGAGCGGCGAGCCGTTCATCACGATGCCAGCCCGCCCGCCGCCGTCCTCGGGGGCACGCATCTTGTGGGCCAGGTGGAGCAGAAAAAGCATCTGCCCATCCGAGGTCGACGGGAGGCCGGGGGCGAACCGGCCGTAGGGGCCGGCTTCGTCGCGCTCGTTGGTGACCGCCTTGGCGTACTGCTTCCAGTCGACGCCGTACGGCGGGTTGGACATACAGAAGTCGAACTGGCGGCCCTTGAAGGCGTCATCTGTAAGCGTGTTGCCGAAGGCGATGTTGGTCGCATCGTGGCCCTTGGCTAGCAGGTCGGACTTGCAGATTGCATACGACTGCGGGTTGTATTCCTGGCCGTACAGGCTCAGCTTCGCGTCGGGGTTCTGTAGGAGTAGGTGCTCCTCTGCCAGGGCGAGCATGCCGCCGGTACCTGCGGTGGGGTCGTACAGCGTGCGGACGATGCCAGCCTCGCTCAGATCGACGTCCTTCTCAGCGAAGAGCAGATCGACCAGCAGCCGGATCGCGTCCCGCGGTGTGTAGTGGTCGCCGGAGGTCTCGTTCGCAGCCTCGTTGAACTTGCGGATGATGTACTCGAACGCATCACCCATGTCAGCGTTGGAGACGACGTCCGGATGTAGGTCGACGCGCTTGAAGGACATGATGACCTCGCGCAGGAGCTCTGCCTTCTCCAGAGCGAGGACCTCCTTCTTGAAGTCGAAGTACTCGAACACGTCGACATCGGGTGAGAACCGGTCGATGTAGTCGGTCAGGTTGTCAGCCAGTCCGTCGGCGTCAGCGAGGAGGTTGGCGAAGGAGTAGTTCGAGGTGTTGAAGAACGAGCGGCCAGTCGCCTTCTTGACCTCGATCCTGAGTCGGTTCGGGTTGTCGTACTTCGCCGCCAGTTCGCGCACTATGTCCCGGTCGGGTTCGAGGATGCAATCGAGGCGACGCAGGATCGTGAGCGGAAGGACCACGTTGCCATACTGGTTAGGGCGGTAGGGACCCCGAAGCTGGTCGGCGATCGACCAGATGAAACTACCGAGGGTGCTCACAAGGCTCCTTACGAGGCTCACTCGACGCTGAATGTCGGCCGCCCAGCGCGCGTCCGTGCACGCCGCCTGGGCAAGCGGTGCACAGTCTGCAGCTGCTGGCACGTCACACAAACATCATTGCGTATCCCAACTCTGCGCATGCCCATAGTTACATCTACGCAGGTCAAGGACGGAATGTTACTACTACACATGAACAGCTTCCTCGAGGCTGGCGACATACCGCAGGGTCACCCAAAGTAACTTATAGCATACTATTAGTTGATCACGGCGTTACTGTTCGGCGTTCTCGCTTGACCGAACACCGAACACCTGAGATGATCGAACCATGCCCGTCGATCGGCGCCGAGCCATCGATGCCGTGATCGCTGCGTTTACCGCTGTTGGCGTTACGGCAGCAAGTTCGGCGGAGGACCTCGCCGCCAGCCTCACGGTTGAGGTAAATGGTGTGCGCTTGAACATCGACGTCGAAGTTGCCGCGACCGTGACGCCGGAGTCTCTGACGAACCAGCTTCATCTGCATTCCGACTCGAGTCTTCAATCCGTCCCGGCTCGCCTGCTCGTCGCTGATCGGATCGTGGCAGCCGCCCGCGAAAGGCTCCGGGAGCACGGCTGGAGCTGGCTCGACTTGCGGGGCCACTTGCATCTTTCCGGCCCAGGTGTACTGGTCGATACCGCAGTCCCTCCAGCACCCGACCTCCCCCGCCCGGTCGATCTCTTCGCTGGCAAAGTCGCTCTGGAGGTCGCCTGCGCTTTGCTCCTCACCCCTGGACGTCCGGGGTCAGTACGCCAACTCGCGCGAGAACTAAACCGGTCCCCCAGCTCGGTCTCCGTCGTGATGAACTCGCTACGAGAAGCTCAGCTAATCGACTCCGAGGGGTTGCCGGTGGCGCCGGAGCTGTTCTGGGAAGCAGCGAGCGCCTGGCGACCAGCAAAGACAACGGTGGCGCGTGTGGCGCTCCTTGCCGACGCCACGATCGCAGGCGCGTTGCACACTGGCTGGGATGAGCCGCTGACCGGCGTCGGCTGGGCCTTGACAGACACGATGGCGGCTGCCGCCTACGGCGCTCCCGCCGGTGTCCGGGCCGGCTATCCACCGGACTTCTACGTCCCCGACACGACGACGGCACACAGGGCCGAAACCCTCCTGGGCGTGCCGACATCCGACGCCGCCCGCGGGGCGACCATCCGGATCGCGCCAGTACCCCAGGTGTGTTCCCTGAGGTTCCCGGCATCACCGGATGGGCCGCCGTGGCCCCTGGCACATCCACTGTTCGTGGCTCTCGATCTGGCCGCCGATCCCGGCCGCGGCCGGGAGATCCTCGAAGGATGGAATCCACCGCAAGAGGTAACGCGTGTCTGGTGATCGACCCGGGGTAGTGGAGCTCTTCGGTCCGGTCACGGCGTCCCTGGTCCAGGCACTCCCGGAGATCGAACGGCGACTCGCTCGAAGGATCACCGTGGTCGGCGGCCTCGCCGTCCTGTCCCGTCTCGGTTCGGCCGCGCATCGGGTGACCAGTGACGTCGACACGGTCAATCGGCGGCTCGGCGGGGAACCGGGTCAGCTCGATGTCCTGCTCGCCACCGGGGCTACCGCAATCGACGGAGCGGGCGCGATGGTCGCCACGCCCGCCGGCGATGTTCGGGTGGATGTGCTCGAAGTCAGCGAGGAGCAGCTCGACGATCTCCCCGAAGATCCGACCGATCGGCTCTACCTGCTCAGTCACGACTGGGCCCTACGTTCGGCGACACCACTGCATATCCGTGCCGTCGGCGGGGGCACCACAAGTGAACACACCGTCCAGGTCGCCGAGCCGGGACCGCTCGTCGCGACAAAGTTGCAGGCGCTACCGAACCGGGCACGCGACAAGGAAGCGACCGACCTGCTCGACATCGTCCGGCTCGCCCTCGACGACGAGACCGGACCGGTCGTCCGCGCGCAGCTCACAGCCGCCGATCTCGTGCTGAAACAGGACGCAGCGCTGCACGTCGACCGGTGGTTCCGGGCGGCCGCCGAGCGGAGCTTGCGCCTCATCAGGACAACACCCAGTGGCTCCGACACCACGCCGGACACGGTCGCCCTGGTCGGCGAACTTCTCCTCGCTTCAATCGCGCACTGAGGACATTCAGACGGTGCCGGCGTTGAGTTGGCTCGGGATGCCGCGCGACATGCCGAGCCAGCTCGTCGTCCTACGCCGCGACGATGCCGAACGGCAGTTGCAGCTGACCAGCCAGCTCACCCGCAGCCAAGTTAGCCGCGGCCGTCAACGTCACGGCGAGGCGACGGGCCTCGTCCTCGGTCAGGTGCCAGCCCTGATTGGTCGCTCCCTTGCCGCACCAGATCCGCGGCGCGTCCTCGCGGACGCCTTGGTCGAGGCTCACGACCGCGTACTCGGGCTGCCACCCCAACCCCGGCCCCATCTCCTGGGCATCCTCCAAGGTCAAGGGCACCTGCTCCTCCCAGCTGGAGAAGTGACGACGGTCCGGGCCGGCGTCGCGATCGTCGTGTAGACCGTTGCACCACTGTGGGCAGGGTGTCGCCAGCCAGAACACCGGCCGCGAGCAGATTGCGGCATCCTCGCCGGAGCAGGCGATCAGATCTGGCGCGCCGACCTGCGTCAGGTCAACTCGATGAAGCGGAACGCGTCCGCAGCGGACGCAAGTATGTCCTTCGCGCTGCGCCGCATCGAGCGCGCTCAGATCCACCTCGGGCACGTTGCCCAACAGGGCCTTGTTCTTCATACCGTTCTCCTTCAACGCGCTTGACGTAGACAGATGGTCGAGCAATGCAGCGGAGCGACACGCCGTACAGGCGTCGCACAATCGAGTGGTTCCTTTCATGATCGCGCCGCAGATTCCGTATTAGGGGGTGTCGACCTCCCCGACAAGGAAGGCAAGCAATGCCTGACCATCAGCGGTCGCTCACCTCGCTGGAGATCATCGAACGACGCTTCAACGAGCTGACCGCGCAGCCGACAGCACTGTCACTCGACGGACGCGTCATCGGATTCGGCCTCCCCGACCGGCCGATTCCCCTGGACGAGCTCCGGATCACCCTCCTCAAGCGCCAGACCAGCAACCACGTGAAGAACGCGGTCTGGAGCGAGGTCGTGCGACGCGCACAGGAACAGGGCGATCCCTGGACCACGGCGGCACTCGGGTTGATGATGCCGGGCCTGAAGAAGGTCGCCGGCAGCATCGCCCGCAACTTCCGCGGTGACATCGCCGACTTCGACGCCGAGATCGTCGAAGGTTTTCTCCAGGCACTGAACTCGCTGGACCCCGACAAGCCGATGCTCTACTCGTCACTGCGGTTCATGGCCCACCGCTACGGACTGGAGGCTCGCGGAAAGGAAGACCGGATCAACGGAACACGCTCCACGTACGACGAGAGCACGTTCGTCAGGTACCGAGCCCGGACAACCGGACATCCGGACCTCGTCCTGGCGCAAGCCGTCAAAGACGACACCCTGACCGAAGACGAAGCCAGCCTCATCGGACGAGTACGGCTCGACGGCGAGGGCGCCGCATCCGTCGCCCACGAACGCGGCGTCTCCTCCTACCAATTCCGGCAACAACTGTCACGAGCCGAGCGACGACTGACAGAATCCCTCACTCACCATTCCGCCGCGGCATGAACCCTCTGGTGGTGTCGGCGGCCAAGTCCGGCCGCCGATGCCACCAGCGATGAAGGCTTCTCGGCCTCTCATCCCAGAAGGCACCGCCACGAGTGATCGACCTGCGCGCACGGCGCCCACCGCCGTGGCACCCGGAAGATTCTTCGGTCGTCGCGGCCTGCCGGAACTGGAGTGCCGGCTCGGCGTAGGCTCTCCGCATGCTCGGCTTGGAGAAGTTCGACCTCGAAGAGATCGCGGGGGCTCTGGAGGACCAGACCGACTACGAGCACTTCCACCTGGTCGACCCGCGGACGGGTGAGATGGGGTACTGGACCCGGGAAGGCGGGATCGACGGCGAGCACCCGGTCGACCTCGACGAGCTGGACCTGATCCCGATCCGGCCCCTGCCGTCCTACGTCTGGTACGAGGACATGGCGGACTTCGCCGACGGGATCAGCGACGAGCGGGCAGGCCGTCGGCTGGAGCGGGCCATCCGCGGCCGGGGTGCGTTCCGCCGCTTCAAGGACGAGCTGCACGAGGAGTACCCGGAGCTTCTCGAGTCCTGGTACAAGTTCCGGGACACGCGCGCGCAGCGTCGCGCCGTCGAATGGCTTGCCGACAATGCGCTCGTCGACCGTGAAACCGCCGCCCGATTCGTCGCCGAGCTCCCCGACCCGGACCTTCCCTGAGCGCTACACACACGCTCAGCCGAACAGGCCGCGGATGTCGTCAGCGTCCAGGCTGCCTCCGAACGCGTTTCCCTCGTCCATGACGCCGGCGAACAGCGCGGCCTTGCGGGCTTTGAGTTCCATAACCTTCTCTTCGATGGTGCCCTTGGCGATCAGCCGGTAGACCATGACGTTGCGGGTCTGGCCGATCCGGTGCGTTCGGTCGATGGCCTGGGCCTCGGTCGCCGGGTTCCACCACGGGTCGAGGAGGAAGCAGTAGTCGGCCTCGGTGAGGTTGAGCCCGAAGCCGCCCGCCTTGAGGCTGATCAGGAACACCGGTGCGGTGCCGCTCCTGAACTTCTTCACCACTGCGGCCCGGTTCCGGGTTTTGCCGTCGAGATAACAATATTCGACGTCGGCGTTCTCCAGGTTTTGGCGCACGATGTCGAGGAAGCCGGTGAACTGGCTGAATACCAGGGCACGATGTCCGCCGTCGGCGACTTCCCGCAGCTGTTCGAGCAGGGCGTCGATCTTCGCGCTGGGGATGTTCGCGTGTTTCTCTTCGATCAGCCCGGGATGCAGGCTGAGCTGGCGCAACAAGGTCAGCGAACGCAGGATGGTGAAGCGGTTTCGGTTCAGGTCGTCGATCAGGCCGAGTACCTTTTGCCGCTCACGCTGCAGATGAGTCTGGTAGATCTTGCGGTGCCGCGGTGCGAGGTCGACTTCGAGCACCTGTTCCTGCTTCGCCGGCAGGTCCGCGGCGACCTGTTCTTTGGTGCGCCGTTTGACCAGCGGCTTGATCCGGCGGCGGAACCGGGCGAGCAGGTCGGTGTCGTCCTGCTTTTCGATCGGGCGGGCGTAGTACCCGGCGAATCGGGCCGGGTTGGGGAACAGTCCGGGCGCAGTGATCGACAGCAGCGACCACAGCTCCATCAGGTTGTTCTCCATCGGCGTTCCGGTGATGGCGAGTTTGAACGGCGTCGCGAGCCGGCGCACGCACTGGTAGATCTTCGACTGGTGGTTCTTGGCGAACTGGGCTTCGTCCATGATCAGGCCGGACCACGAAAGCTCGGCGTACTCGTCGAAATCGAGCCGGAAGAGCGTGTGTGAGGTGACGACGACGTCGGCGCCCGCGACCGTCTCCGCCAGGGTGCTGCCACGCCGCCGCATCGTGTCGCCGACCGTCACCACGGACAGTTCCGGCGCGAACCGGGCGGACTCGGCTGCCCAGTTCGAGACCACACTCGTCGGGGCGATGATGACAAAGGGCGCCGATGCCGGGTCGACCCGCTTCGCGTGGCAAATCAAAGCGAGGGACTGCAGGGTCTTGCCCAGGCCCATGTCGTCGGCGAGGATGCCGCCGAGCTGGAACTTCCAGAGGAAGGCCAGCCATTGGAAGCCTTCCAGCTGGTACGGGCGCAGCTGTGCGTCGAGGGTGGCAGGCGGCTCTGCCACATCGTCTTCGTCGATCGAGCGCAGTGCGGCGAGCTGGCGTTGCCAGGCCGTGGCCTGTCGGCCGACGACCCCGAGCGCGGCCAGCTCGTCCCACAGGCCGACCTGGTAGCGGCTGATCCGGAGTGAGTCGCCGTCCCGGTCCTGCAATTCGCGGGCTTCCTCGATCAGTTGACGCAGTGTCCGCAGTTCCGGCTTTTCGAGGGAGAAGTACGCGCCGTCGTCGAGGAGCAGATGCGACTGGCCGGTGGCCAACGCCGCGAAAACCGAGGTGAAAGGGACTTCCCTGCCCTCGACGCTGATCGTGATGCCGAGGTCGAACCAGTCCGTCTCGCCCGCGATGTCATCGGTCGAAATGCTGACCGACAGCGAGTCGCCGGCTTCGCGATAATCGGCGGGGCTGCCGCTGACCTCGACCGCGACATCGGGCAGGTCGGTCAGCAGGGGCAGCAGCTCGGTGGTGAATCGCATCGTTTCGATGCCGCGGAGCACGACGTCGGACGCGGTCGGCGTCAGGCCGAGCTGCTCCGCCGGGAAGTCGAGGCGGGCGAGAACGGCGCGTTCCCGCTCGGGGTCGCGGAAGCCGTCCTCCGGCCGGGCCGGCGTCAGTGGAGCCCGTACCCGGGACTCGCCGACCTGGTACGCCCACTCCCAGCCGAGTTCCAGGGCGTGACCGTCGTGATAGAACGCGTTCAGCGTCAACGTCGGCGCGGAGATCGCCGGCGGTACAAAGGTTTCGTCGGATGAGACGACCGGCGCGATGTGCCGCAGCCGCGGGTAGTACTCGTCCCGGAAACGGGAGACCTGGCCGGCGGGAATCTTCAGGCGCTCGTCGGCCAAGAGCATGCGTTGCAGCCGGGGCGCGGCCGGGGTCGCCAGCCGGGCGAGCCGGATGTGCCAGCGACTGGGATCGTTACCTGCCTCGGCATCCGCCCGATCGGTGTAGACGAGGCCGTGGCCGTCCGCACCGAGGAACCGCACCGGGACGACGCCGGTGTTGCCCTCGATGGTCAGCGTCGGAGCCACCGCGAGCGAACCAGGCTCGGTGTCTTCGGTGACGTCCAGGCACAGCTCGGCGGTCTTGTACGGTTTCACGTCGCCGAGTGCTTTCTTCGCGTGCACCAGGCGAATTCCGGCAGCTTCCACTTCGTCGAGGATCGGCCAGAGGCGGCTGCTCTGGTAGTCGGTGAGGTCGATCGACTTCACATCCGAATAGGAGTAGTAGCCGGTACTCCGGTCGTTCGACCGGTAGACCGCGTAGAGCTCGCTGAGCACCCGCACCTGGGCGGCGCGGTAGCCCTGGTAGGTCAGCGTACTCAGCTTGCTCCAGCTCAGGGCAGCGCCGACCCAGCCCGTCCGGCCCGGCTGCGCGAGCCGGGCGGACACCGCCGGCGTACGGGCGTCCGGGGACAGCGACAACTCGATCGCCAGCGGAATGGCTTCCTGGCTGTGCGACGCCCCGGCAGCAGGGGTTCCGAGGAGGGCACCAAGAGACTGTTCCCAGCTCGGCGTCTTCCCCGCGAGACTCGTCCTCGTGACCGGCGGCTGGTCGGCCCCGATGGCCGCGATCACCAGTGCCGCGACGTGTTTGCAGTTGAAGCCGACCGGGCAGCTGCATTCGCCGTGCTCGAACCCGTAGGGCAACCCGTCGACGGACTCGAAGTAGGCTGACGTCTCGTAGACTTCGCCCCGGCCCAGTACCTTTCCGTGCAGCGCGTTGTCCCGGGAACTCCATCGGCTGCGGAGGACCGCGTTCCGCCGCGCGTAGTCGAGGCCCCGGACGTAGAAAGTGCTGCCCACCACTGCTTCGAGCTCGTCGAGGTCGATGTCGAGCGTGGTGACTTTCTCCATGGTGGACAAAGTAACCGCAAGCACCGACAAGTTTCGGCCGACATGCCTGACGTCGAGCGCTGCCCTCTCATGCAGAGCTCCGATCGTCCCATCGCGCCCCGTACGCCAGCCCCGGTGTGAGGCGCTGGAACCTCAAATGGATCTCCCCCGACGGGTCGACCTCGTGCGGGCGCCCCCGATACCCCGGGTCCGACACATCCCGCTGGAACGCTCCCTCCAGCACCCGCACCTCCGGCTGCCCCTCGAACCGAACCCGCAGATCGAACGACTCGCACGGCTGCCGAGGCACGCACACCATGTGCGGCCGCAACGCCGCAACCGACGGCAGCCGGAACAGCAGAGCCGACTCCCAGGACTCGCCTCGGGACAATGGCCGGGGCAAGTCCAGACGAAAACCCCAGCGGTCGGTCGCCTCCATCCCGCGGTCCACCAGGCGGCCGCCGTAAAGCACCGTCGTCGACAACGACGAACGACCGGCCGGAAGCGAAACAGCCAGGTCCAAGGACCGCAGGCCGTCCCGGTCGGCCACGATCCGACGCTGCTCGAGGATCAACGGCGCTCCCTGGTCCAGCACCATCGACACCGCGAGCGAAGCCGTGTGCCAGCTGTCGGCCGACGGGGCAGCCGACGGCGAAGACGAAGCCAGCTCCGCCAGCACCTCGATCGCCTCGTCCACCCTCCGGCGGACCGTTCGGGGGTCTCGGTCCAGGAGGGAAGCCGCCCAGCGGACGCGGTCCTGGTACAGGGGCTGGCGGGCCTCGGACGAGATCGCGAAGGCCGCCAGCGCCGCTACCCGCAGGTCCTCCGGCAGGTGCGAGGCCAGCGACGACAGTCGGCCCGCGACCTTCTCGCGGATCGCCACCATGCCGTCGTCGGCCGCTACCGCGCAGGCCGTTCGCAGGTACGGGCCCACGCGGTCCTCCAGCCGGCCTGCCAGGCCGCGGCCCTTGCGCAGGGTCTTCAGCTCCTGGATCAGCTCCGCGCGCTCCACCATCGTTCTCCTTCAGTGCGTTTCCATGGGCCGGCACCCCCTTCAGGACAGCCTGCGATCGGCCGGTGGACGAGAAGTGGACAGAACGTGCATCACCGCGGCGGTCAGGGCCGTGCCCAGGCGGATGCCGTCGCGGCTGAGGTAGGTGCGGTACGTGCCGATTCGGCCCAACGCGGCTTCGTCCGCGTCGCCCACGCCGAACGCCACCATCCGGGGGCGGTCGGCCCACGAAGGATCGACGAGCGAAGAGAAGGCCGACGGCCAGGTGACCGGGTCCGTCGGCTGGCCGTCGGACAGGAAGAACACCAGCGGGCGGTGGACCCACAGGCGGTGGGCCGCCAGCACGCGCGTGTCGGACTCGATCGACTCGCGCAGGAACGTGAACACCGGGCCGAAGTCGGTGCCCGCGGAGACGCCGGGGGCGGGCAGGTCGGCCAGCGCGTCCATCGGCAGCAGGCGCTGGACCAGGGACGGCTCCGCGCCGAAGCCGATCACGCTGCAGAGGACCCGGTCGAGCAGCGACTCGTGGACCGCGCCGCGGAACTCGCGCAGGCCGGCGTTCAGTTCGTCGATGTGGTCGGCCATCGACAGCGAGAGGTCGCACGCCACGTAACACGGCAACACGTCGGACCCCATACCCGTTTCTCCTTCACCCCTGGTTCGACCGGGCGCAGCCTCGCAAGCGCGCGTGTATCGAACGTGGAAGAAATGCGGATTTTCGAAACCTTGACGGCCGTTTGCGCGATGTGAAAAGAGGACAGCAAGCTGACAGCGGGGAGGCCGCGTGGAGTTCCGGATGCTCGGCCCGCTCGAGGCGTGGCACGACGGCGCGCCGGTGCCGCTGGGTGACCAGCAGCAGCGGTTCGTCCTCGTCGTGCTGCTCCTGAACGCGAACAAGCCGGTGTCGAGCGCCCGCCTCGCCGAGATCGTCTGGACCGGCCGCGAAACCAAGCCCACCCTGGTGCGCAGCTACGTCAAGCGGCTGCGCGACATCGGCGTGAGCATCGAGACCACCCCCACCGGTTACCTCCTGCGGCTCGGCGACGACCAGCTCGACACCGCCCGGTTCGACCGGCTGCGCGCCGAGACCGGGCGGGCCGACGACCCGCGGCGGAAGATCGAGCTGCTGCGGGAGGCCGTCGGGCTGTGGCGGGGACGGTTCCTCGAGGACATCGACATCGACCGCGTCGGCGGGCCCGAAGCCGGCTTCCCGGAGGAGAGCCTCTCCGACGCCGTGGGCGACCTCGCCGAGCTGGAGCTGGGCATCGGCGACCACCGCCCGGCGCGCGACCGGCTGCGGCCGCTCGTGCGGACCGATCCGGCCAGCCAGAAGCACGCCGGGCTGCTCATGCGCGCCTTGCTCGCCGGGGGTGACCAGGTGGGCGCGCTGCGCGTGTTCGAGAGCACGCGGGCCGCGCTCGCCGAGCTGCGCATGGAACCCGGGCCCGTGCTGCGGAACCTCGCCGCGCGCGCCGAGCACGGTGATCCGCCGAGCTCGCTGCCGTCGCGGCCCGGGGCGTTCACGGGGCGGGACCGCGAGCTCGCCAAGATCGAGACGGCCGCCGCTTCCGGCAAGCGCGCGGTCTGGGTGAGCGGCGCGCCCGGTGTCGGCAAGACCGGCCTCGCCGTCGAAGCCGCGCACCGGCTGCGCGACCGGTACCCGGACGGCCAGCTCCTGGCCCGGCTCAACGGGTTCACCCCCGGCGTGCCCGAGACCAGCGTCGGCGACGCGCTCACCGAGCTGCTGCTCGAGCTGGGGGTGCCGGCCGAGCAGATCCCGGCCACCGTCGGCCGGAAGGTCACGCTCTACCAGACCACCCTGTACGGCACGCGCACGCTGGTCGTGCTGGACAACGCCGCGTCGGCGGAGCAGATCCGGCCGCTGCTGCCCGAAGACGGCGGCTGCCTCGCGATCGTCACCAGCAGGCGGATGGGCGACACCGGCGAGCCGGTCCGGCTGGCGCCGTTGCCGCCGGACGAGGCCGCCGAGCTGTTCACCGCGCTGACCGACGCGCCGCGGGTGCGCGGGCGTGCGGCCGAGGTCGCGCTGGTCGTCAAGCGGTGCGGGTTCCTGCCGATGCCGATCCGGGTGGCGGCGGCGCTGTTCCGGCGGCACGACAAGTGGCCGCTGGAGCACCTGCTCCACCTGCTCGAACAGGGCGGCCCGCTGGCCGAGGACGACGGCATCGCCGCCGTCCGGGTGTCCTACCAGCAGCTCGGCGAGCCGCAGCGAGCGATGTTCCGGCTGCTCGGCGGCCTGCCGGGGCCGGACGTCGACGTCGCAGGCGGCGCCGCGCTCGCCGGGTGCGACGTCGTCGAGGCCCGGCGGCTGCTCGACGAGCTGCACGAGGTCAGCCTGCTGGAGGAGGCCGCGCCCGAGCGGTACCAGATGCTGGACCCGCTCAAGGCGTACGCCGCCGCCGAACCGGCGCCCCGGCAGGCCCTGGTGCGCCTGCTCGACTTCTACCTGGTCACGCTCGCGGCCGCGGTCGGCGCCGCCTACCCGTTCGACCAGGCCCAGCAGCCGGCGTCGGACCGGTCCTGCCCGGTCGCGCCCGCCTTCGCCGACGAGGCGGCCGGCCTGCGGTGGATCGCCGCGGAGCGGGACAACCTCGTGGCCGCGATCCGCTACGCCGCCCGGCACGACCTGCCCGAGCACACGTGGCGGCTGGCCGTGCTGCTGTGGCGCTACTTCAACACCACCAACCAGTTCGAGGACTGGATCGGCACGCTCGAGCTGGCGTGGCGGACCGTGTCGGCCGATCCCGGCAACGACTACGGCCAGGCGCACGTGCTGCTCCGCCTGGCGACCGCGAACGACCGGCGCGGGCGGCTTGCGGAAGCGCTGGAATTCGCCGCCCAGGCACTGCCGAAGTGGCACCGGCTCGGCGACGTGCGTGGCGAAGCGGCGACGCTGTGCGCGCTCGCGATCCCCACGATGGAGCTGGGCAAGCACGCGCAGGCGATCGCCCACCTCGAGGCCGCGCTGGCGAAGTACGAACAGACCGACGACCGCCGGGGCGAAGCCCACGCGTTGAGCATGCTCGGCTACCTCAACGAACTGCACGGCAACCTCGAAGTGGCGCTGGGCCAGCACGGCGCCGCGGCGCGGATCCTGCGGGAAATCGGGCACGTCCAAGGCGTCGCGCACGCGCTCAACAACCTCGGTTCGGTGCAGGAGAACCTCGGCCGGCTCACCGAGGCGCTGGGCAGCTACACCGAGGCGCACGCCCACGCCGCCGAAATCGGCGACCACTGCGTCGAGGCCTACGCGCTGAACAACATCGGCAACGTGCACCGCGAGCTGGGGCGCTACCCCGAAGCCGTGCGCTACCACGACAAGGCCAAGGAGGTGGCGGCCAACGTGCCGGACGCCGACCTGCGCACGCAGCTCTACCTCGACCGCGGCGCGACCGCGCTCGCCAGGGGTGCGCACCGGGACGCGCTCGTCGCCGGCCGGGCCGCCCTGGACCTGGCCGCCGGCGACGGGAACCGCACCTACCAGGCCCGGGCGCACCAGCGGGTCGCGGAAACGCTGCACGCGATGGGCGAACACGGTGACGCCGTCGAGCATTGGGACGCTGCCGTCGAGGCGTTCACCGAACTCGGTTTGCCGGAGGCCGGGGAATTGCGCACCGAACGCGCGGAATGGGAATGCGCCTGCGCTTCCCGCTGAAAAGCGTTCCGGGCCGGCCGCCCCTGGCCCGGCCGGCCCGGTCCGCGTCAGCCGTGCCAGGGGTTGCCGTCGGTACCGGCCGGGGGCGGCGTGGTCGTGGTGACCGGCGGCGGCGTGCTGCCGTCGCCGTCCGCGAACGCCGTCGTGGAGCCGATCAGCGGCGCCGCCGCGACGATGCAGAGCGCGAGCACCGGGCCACCGATTCTGGCCAGCTTTCTGGGCAAGGACATGACGAGTCCCTCCTCGGGAATGGTTGTTTCAGGGGATTCCGGAGGATTTCCGGCCCTGCAACCAGGATTCGTCACGCGCCATTTCGCGACTAGGGGTTTCCCGTTTCACGCAGGAACAGGAAACAGGAAACACCGCCGGCGAACAGGAGCACGGCGGCCGTGGTCAGCGCGAAAGCCGTCGATGTCCCGGACGCCAGCACCCCGAGGACGGCGACCCCCAGCACCGCGCCGGTCTGGCGGGACGCGTTCAACGCGCCGCCCGCGATCCCCGCCAGTTCCGGCGGGGCCGAGCCGACGACCGCGGTCAGCAGGGACGGGATCGCGAGCGAGACGCCGAAGCCCAGCAACGCCAACGCCAGCACGGAAAGCACTGGCGAGCACGCCTCGATGAGCGTTCCCATTGCCATCAGGGAAAAGCCCGACACCGCGGGAATGCGCGGGCCGACGCGGGCGACCAGGCGGCCGGTGAAGATCGGGTTGAACGCCGTCGGGATGGTCAGCGGGAGGAACGCCAGGCCCGTCGCCGAAGGGGCGTAGCCGCGGGTTTGCTGGAAGTACAGCGACAGGACGAACAGAACGCCGGACAGGCCGAAGTTCACGATCGCGCCGGCCAAGAGACCCCAGGAAACGAGCCGTCGCGGGAGCATCGCGTCCGGGCGGCGCTGGGCCCGGAGGAACACCAGCGCGGCCACCGCGGCGGGGATCAGGGGCCAGAAGACGGCTTCCACCAGCGCATACGTCAATGTCGACAAAGCGATAACGGCGGACACCTGGCTGACCACGTCCAGCCGGCGCGGCTTGGGTGGCGTCGACGGCGCCGAGCGGGACAGCGCCAGCGCGAGCAGCGCCACCGGGACGTTCACCACGAAGATCGCGCGCCAGCCGAACGCCTCCGTCAGCACGCCGCCCAGCAGCGGGCCCGCCACCAGGCCCGTGCCACTCACCGCCGCCCACACCCCCATCGCCTTGGCACGCGCGGCAGGCACCGGGTAGGCCGTCGCGATCAGGGACAGCGACGACGGCACCAGCAGCGCTCCGGCCACGCCCAGGAGGGCGCGCAGGCCGATCAAGACCGTCGGCGACGCGAGCGCGGAAAGGCCCGACAGCAAAGCGAAGGAGACCAAGCCGGTGAAGAACACGCGGCGGGCGCCGAAGCGATCGGACCACGCGCCCGCCGTCAGGAGGAACGCCGCGAACGTCAGCGTGTAGCCGTTCGAAATCCATTGCTGGTCCACGAGTGCGGGCGACAGCGACGGGAGCGCCACCGTCACGATCGTCGTGTCCAGCATGACCAGGAAGTAGCCCAGCGAGAGGCCGGTGAGGAGTCTTGCCACACCGGAAACCCTGGACTCTCCGTGACACCGGCGGAAGCAGGGAGTTACGATGGCGGGTATCGGGAACTCCGATGGGGGATGCCATGGAACTGCGCCACCTGCGCACCTTCCGCGTGGTCGCGCGGACGCTCAACTTCACCCGCGCCGCCGCGGAACTGCACTACGCGCAGTCCAGCGTCACCGAGCAGATCCAGGCGCTGGAAGCGGAACTCGGCTCGAAGCTGTTCGACCGCGGGCGGCAGCTGCGGCTCACATCCGCCGGCGAACGCCTGCTCGGGTACGCCGACCGGATGCTTTCCCTCGCCGAGGAAGCCAAGGCCGCGGTCGAGGAGAACCGGGGTGAACCCGAAGGCGAACTGACCGCCGGCGCGCTGGAAACCCTGTGCGCGCAGTGGATCCCGGACGTCTTGAGCGAGTACCGGGCCAAGTGGCCGCGCGTGCGGCTGACGCTGAAAGAAGGCGGCCGCGGTGAGTTGTACCAGGCCGTGCGACAGTCCGAAGTGGACGTCTGCTTCACCTTCGGCAGCCCGCCGGACGACCCGGCGTTCGCGAGTGAAAGCCTCGGGGACGAGCCGCTCGTCGTCCTGGTTCCGCCCGGGCACCCGTTGTCGGGCAAGGAAACCCTCGAACCCGGCGATCTGCGGGGCGTCGGTTTCCTCGCCACGCCGAAGGGGTGCGGCTTCCGGGAAATGCTCGACCGGATCGACGGGCCCGTCGTCGACGCGGAAGTCGGCAGCATCGCCGCGCTCGGGCGGTGCGTGGCCGCCGGGATGGGGTGCGCGCTCGTGCCCGCGCTGGCCGATCACGGTGACGCGGTCGCCGTGCCCCTCGCCGGGGAGACGACCGCCGTCACCATGACCTGGCGCAGGCGGGACGAGCACAAGCCGAACGTCGCCGCGCTGCTCGCCACCGCGCGCCGCGTCAGGGCTTGAGCACCTCGAGCCCGTCGGCCACCACGACGCCGTCGTGCAGCACGGTCCGGTCGCGGCCGCGGTCCATCACCGCGCTGGTCGGGGTTTCGCCGTCGACCAGCACCAGGTCCGCGCGGTCGCCGGCGGCCAGGCCCGGCCGGTCGTCGAGGCCGGCCAGGCGGGGGACGTCGTGGCTCATGATCGACGCGCCGCCCATCGTGGCGACCGCCAGCGCCAGCTCGATGTCCGCGTCGCGGCGGAACCCGCGCGTGAACGCCAGCTGCCACGTCCGGTCCAGCAGATCGCAGTTGCCGTACGGGCTCCAGTAGTCGCGCTGGCCGTCCTCGCCGAGCCCGATCCGCACGCCGGCGGCCACGAGGTCCAAAAGGGACAGCTGCCCGGCGGCGGACGGCGCCACCGTGGTCATCGCGACGTCCAGGTCGGCGAAGTCGTCGATCACCCGGCGGCTGACCGACTCGGAGATCGAGCCGAGGTCGTAGGCGTGCGACATCGTGACCTTGCCCCGCATGTCGAGCGCGCGGACGCGGTCGAGCACCAAGTCCGTCGAGAACAGGCCGAGGTGGCCCGGCTCGTGCAGGTGGATGTCGATCTCCGCCTGGTGCTTCTCGGCCAGGCCGAACACGGCGTCCAGGTGCCCCTTCGGGTCCTTGTCCACAGTGCACGGATCGATGCCGCCGATCACAGTCGCACCGGACCGCATGGCCGCGTCGAGGACGTCCAGCGTGCCCGGCTCCCGCAGGATGCCCGCCTGCGCGAACGCCATGACGTGCACCTCCGCCTGGCTCGCGAACTTCTCGCGCGCGGCCAGCACGGCGTCGAGCTTCTCCAGTCCACAATCGACGTCGACCTGCGCGTAGCTGCGCACCCGCGTGGTGCCGTTGGCGATCATCCGCTCCAGCGTGCCCGCCACCCGTTCCGGCAGCGGGACCTCCGCCGAGCGCCAGTTCTCCCGGTCGTTCGTCATCATCGCCCAGACGCCCGGGCCGCCGGTGTGCGGCCGGAACGGCAGCCCGATGCGCGTCGAGTCGAGGTGCACGTGGACGTCGCTGAACGCCGGGAACAGCAGGCGGCCACGGCCTTCGACCGCACCGGGGACCGGCGCCGGATCGTGCGGGCGGACCGCCGCGATCCGGTCGCCGTTCAGCTCGACGTCACTGCGTTCGCCGCCCCATGGCCGGACATCTCGGATCCACATGGGAGCCACGGTAGTCACTTGCCGAGCGCGTCCACGCCGGCCTGGGCGAACGCCTCGTCCTGCGCGCCGGAGGGCGCGCCGGCGACGCCGATCGCGGCGATCGGGGCGTTGCCCGCGGTCACCGGGACGGCGCCGGCCAGGAACAGCGTGCCGTCGATGTCCTTCAGCGTCGGGGCCTGCTGGAGGCGGCCGGCCAGCTCGGACGTCTTCGCGTTCCACGAGACCGCCGTGAACGCCTTCTGCTGCGCCGAGCTGTAGGACTGCGGGCCCGCGCCGTCGCCGCGCAGGGTCAGGACGGTGTTGCCGTCGCGGTCCACCACGGCGACCGACACGCGCTGGCCGGCCTTGGTGGCGGCGTCCAGCGCGGCCTGGGCGGCCGTGGACGCGGCCGCGATCGTCAGGTGCGAGGTCTGGAAGGTGTTCTTGGGCGTGGCCGGGGCCGCGGTGGCCGAGACGGCGCCGACGGTGGTGGCGCCGACCGCGGCGAGGCCGGCGACGGCGGCGGCGATGCGGGTGCGGGTCGAGATCATGGCGTGCTCCTCAGGTCGGGGTTCGATGGCTCCAGCTTCACCCCGCGACCAGGGGGTTCTCATCGGCGTCCCGGCCGACACCGGGGTCATCCGATCGGCTGATGCGCGGCCCGCCGGCCGGGTCGACGCTGGTGCCGGACGAGGAAGGAGCCAGCATGGAGGGCATGGCCGAAGCCGATACGCGGTGGCTCGCCGCCGTCATGCACTCGGCGTTCCTCCTGCTGGTGCTCGCGTCGGCGGTGCGGTTCCTGACCCGCCACGAAGGCACGCCCCTGCAGCCGTGGGTGATCGGGTTCACCGCGGCGCTGGTCGTCGCGTACGGCGCCGGCCTGGTCGCCGGGCGGCACCTGCTCTGGCTGACCGTCGTCCTGGCGCTCTGGATCGTCCTGGTGGTGCTCGCCCCCAGCTTCGCCTGGTCGGCGATCCCGCTGCTGGTCACCGGCCTGCGGACGCTGCCGACCGGGCAGGCGCTCGCGCTCGTCGGCGTGATCACCGCGCTGGTCGTCGTGTCGCAGAACCGGCTGGCCGACGGCTTCGACCCGAACCTGACCATCGTGCCGATCGCCATCGCCGCGGTCACCGCCGCGGTGATCACCTTCATGCGGCGGCAGGCCGAGCGGCTGCGCGAGTCCGAGCGCCGCGCCGGCGTGCTCGCCGAGCGCCACCGCGTGTCGCGGGAGCTCCACGACGCCCTCGCGCAGGGCCTGTCCAGCCAGGCGATGCTGCTGCAGGCCGCCGACCAGGCGTGGGACCGGCCCGAGCTGGCCCGCGAGCACCTGCGCGCCGCCCAGCGCGTCGGCGCGGGCAACCTCTCGGAAGCCCGGCGGCTGGTGCAGGACCTGGCGCCCGCCGACCTCGCCGACGCCACGCTCGAAGAAGCGTTGCGTGCGGTCGCCGGCCGGGCCGGGCTGCCGGTGGACGTCCGCATCGACGGCGACGAGCGGCCGCTGCCGGAACGCGTCCAGTCCACTGTGGTCCGGATCGCCCAGGGCGCGCTGGCCAACGCGCGCGAGCACGCCGAGGCCGGCAGCGTCGTGCTCACCCTCACCTACCTCGACGACCAGGTCGTCTTGGACGTCGCCGACGACGGGCGCGGGTTCGTCGAGCGGGCGCCCGAAGGCGACCGCGGACACGGGCTGCCCGCCATGCGCGTCCGGGCCCAGCAGCTCGGTGGCAGGCTGACCGTGGAGTCCGAGCCCGGCCAGGGCACGGTCATTTCGGCTGCGATCCCGCTGGAGGCCCCGTGACCATCCGCGTCCTCGTCTGCGACGACCACACGGTCGTCCGCGCCGGCCTGCGCGCTTTGCTGGCGGGCGCCGACGGCATCGAGGTCGTCGCCGAGGCGGCGAGCGGGGAAGAAGCCGTCGCGACCGCCGCCGCCGTGCACCCCGACGTCGTCCTGATGGACATCCAGCTCGGCAGCGGCATCGACGGGATCGAGGCCACCCGCCGGATCCGGAGCACCGCCGGCGCGCCCCGGATCCTCGTGCTGACGACGTACGACACCGACGCGGACATCAGCCGCGCGATCGCCGCCGGCGCCACCGGCTACCTGCTGAAAGCCGGGTCGGCGAACGAGCTGTACGCGGCGATCGAGGCCGCCGCGGCCGGGCGGACCGCGGTGTCCCCGCCGGTCGCCGACCGGATGATGGCGCAGCTGCGCGCCCCGCGGCCCGCGTTGACCGCCCGGGAGCTGGACATCCTGCGCCGGCTGGCCGAAGGGCTCGGCAACCGCGAGATCGCCCGCGCGCTGTTCATCAGCGAGGCAACGGTCAAGACGCACCTGAGCCGGATCTACAGCAAGCTCGAAGTCGACACGCGGTCCGGGGCCGTCGCGGTCGCCAAGGAACAGCGGCTGCTGGACTGATCGGGCTTTGTCCACAAGGGACAGATGCGCGAAGCGGCCGGTTGAGGTCTTCCAAAAGCCGCATCCAGGTGGCAAGGTGGCTCACCGACCGCGGGCCTGACCGTCGGTCGACGTTTGACAACGTTGTCATCTCCTGGGAGGTGCGCCCATGTGGTCGCAGAGCAGACGGCTGGCCGCCGCGGTGGCCGCGGGGGTGGTGGTCGCCGGCCTGGCCCCCGCCGCGGCGCAGGCCGCGCCCGCCGCCGCGGACCCGGTCAGCCTGGTCAACCCGTTCGTCGGCACGCAGAACTTCGGGAACACGTTCCCCGGCGCGAGCGCGCCCTTCGGCATGGTGCAGGTCAGCCCGGACACCGGCGGGCAGGGCGGCTACGACTACCTGCAGAACGCGATCTACGGCTTCAGCCAGACGCACCTGTCCGGCGTCGGCTGCGGCGTGATGGGCGAGCTGCCGATCATGCCGACCACGGGCGCCGTCGACAGCGTCGACAAGAACGCCTACAAGTCCGAGTACAGCCACGACGACGAGCACGCCGAGCCCGGCTACTACCGCGTCGGCCTGAAGAAGTACGGCGTGAACGCCGAGCTGACGGCCACCCCGCGCACCGGCTGGCAGCGCTACACGTTCCCCTCGACCGGCCAGGCGAACGTCCTGTTGAACACCGGCCAGGCCAACCAGTCCGTCAAGGACTCCGAAATCCACGTCGTCGGTGACCGGACGCTCGAAGGGCGTGTCAAGGCGGGCGGGTTCTGCGCCGGGCACGACGAGCACACCGTCTACTTCACCGCCACCTTCGACCGGCCGTTCAGCTCGTTCGGCACCTGGCGCGGTTCGACGCGCACCGCCGGCAGCCGCGACGCCGCGGGCACCGGGAGCAACGGCGCGTGGGCGAGCTTCGACGCGACCACCGACCACGACGTCGTCCTCAAGGTCGGCCTGTCCTACACCGGGCTCGACGGCGCGCGGAAGAACCTCGCCGCCGAGACGTCGGACTACGACTTCGACGCGACGCGCGCTGCCCTGCACCAACAGTGGGCCGACCGCCTCGGCGCGATCAAGATCGCGGGCGGCACGACCGAGCGGCAGACGGCGTTCTACACCGCGCTCTACCACGCGCAACTGCACCCGAACCTGGCCGGTGACACCGACGGCGCGTACACCGGCTTCGACGGCAAGGTGCACACCGCGAGCGGCTACACGCCGTACCAGAACTTCTCGCTGTGGGACACCTACCGGCCGCAGAACCAGCTGCTTGAAATGCTGGAACCGCAGGTCGCGCGGGACGTCGCGCTGTCGATCGTGGCCATCGGGCGGGACGGCGGGTGGCTGCCGCGCTGGGCGCTGGCCGAGAGCGAAACCAACATCATGACCGGCGACCCGGTGACGCCGTTCCTCGTCGAGGCGTGGTCGAAGGGCCTGCTCGCCGGGCACGAAGAAGAGGCGTACGCACTGCTCAAGAAGAACGCGACGAGCACGCCGCCCGCCGATTCGCCGTACAACGGGCGCTCCGGCGTCGACTACTACAACGACCGCGGGTACCTCCCGGGCGGCCTCGAACTGGGCAAGGACTGCGCGGCCAAGGGCGGCGACAACGACTGCGAGCACCCGGCGTCGGCGACCATGGAGTACGCCGCGGCGGACGCGTCGCTCGCGCTGATGGCCCGCGGGCTCGGCCACGACGCCGACGCGAAGCTGTTCACCGACCGCGGCCAGTGGTACAAGAACCTTTGGGACTCCTCGATCCAGCAGTTCCGGCCGCGCACGACCGAGGGCACGTTCCTCACGCCGTACAACCCGGTCGACGCCGACCACCAGTTCCACGAAGGCGGCGCCTACCAGTACCAGTGGCTGGTGCCGCAGGACCCGGCCGGGCTGGTCTCGCTGATGGGCGGCCGGACGTCGACGGAGAAGCGGCTTGACTCGTTCTTCGCGTACGGCAACCTGCTTTCGGACCCCGCCGGTACCGCGCGGAAGGACTGGATCGCCAGCCCGTACGACTACTACGGCAAGGCGACCTACAACCCGAACAACGAACCCGACCTGCTCGCGCCCTACATGTACAACTGGGTCGGCGCGCCGGCGAAGACGGCGACCGTCGTCCGCGCGGCGATGACGCTGTTCACCACCGGTCCCGACGGCATGACCGGCAACGACGACCTCGGCACGATGTCCGCGTGGTACGTCTTCTCGTCGCTCGGCCTGTACCCGACTATGAGCGGCGCGAACTTCCTCGCGCTGTCGAGCCCGCAGTTCGAGTCGGCGACCGTCCGGATCGGACAGTACGGGCGGTCGCAGGGCGGCACGCTGACCGTGAACGCGCCGGGGGCTTCCGACGCGAACCGGTACATCCAGAGCGTGTCGCTCAACGGCCGCGACGTCCGGCAGACGTCCCTGGACTGGTCCGCGGTCGCCCACGGCGGGACGCTCTCGCACAAGCTCGGGTCTCGGCCTTCTTCGTGGGGGACGTCGCCGAGCGCGACACCGCCGTCGGTGAACACCGCGGCCGGTGACGCGCGGCGGCACGTCGACGCGTCGCTGCGGCAGACGTCGGTGGTGATCCCGGCGGGGGCGGCGCAGCAGGTGCACCTCGACCTGGACGTGCTGGCCCAGAACCCGGCGCTGCAGCCGGTGACGGTCTCGGTGTCCGCACCTGGCTGGAAGGCTCAGGTCCAGCCAGTGCAGCTGATCTGGTCGGGACGGCTCCCGATGCAGAAGACGGTGCCGATCACGGTTTCGGTGCCGGCCGGGACCGCGACCGGGACGTACCCGGTGGAGGTCGCTGTCGCCGGGCTGGGCGCGAACAGCGTTTCGCGCTCGGCGACGGTCGAGGTCCGGACGCCGTCGGCGTGCGCGTCTTCCGGCGCGCAGTGCGCGGTGGACCTTTCCCGCGACCTCAACCACGACGGAACGGCGACGGTGTCGGCGTCCACGGAGGGCAACTTCGACGGCAGCGGCTGGAGCTACGACGCCGCCCTCCTCCCGGCGGCGGGCCCAGTGGTGTGGGACGGCGTCACGTACGCGGCTCCGGACGCTTCGGGCACTTCGCCCAACTTCGTGGAGGCCCGCGGGCAGTCGCTGCTGCTGCCGGCGGGTCAGCACGGCGCGTTGAAGCTGGTGGGGGCGTCGCACAACGGGCCGGTTTCGACGACGGTGACCGCGCACTACACCGACGGCACGAGCGCCGACTTGGCCGTGACCTTCGGTGACTGGGCTGGGTCGGGGTCGCCGGTGGTGCTCGAGATGCCGCACCGGATCAAGGCGGGTAGCGGGGTCGACGGGCCGCCGGTGCGGTTGTTCGGGATTTCGGCCGCGCTGGACGGCGGGAAGACCGTGCAGTCGGTGAGCCTGCCGAACGACCCGAGGGTGGAGATCTACGCGCTCACCCTGGCATGACGACCGGTCGTGAGTGTTCAGTCGGGTTAGAACCCGGTGTTGAGTCTCAGGACATCGCCGACAGTTGATGTCTCAGGACATCGCGGACACTGACCGGCCTGTCAGCATGGTGACCGAGGCTTGAGTGGTGA